>CAWELO010000001.1:0-558325 GCA_963809845.1 uncultured Verrucomicrobiae bacterium
AACGACCGAGGCGGATTCGCTCCCTGGTGCGCAACCGCATCGAGGTGGAAACCTGCCCGCTGGTGGTGGTCACGCACGGGACCGACACCATGGTCGAAAACCGCCCGGGCCTTGGAAGGAATTCCAGGCAAGACCATCGTGCTCACCGGCTCGATGCAGCCCGCGCGGTTTCGGGTCACCGATGCCAGGTTCAACATCGGGTCGGCCATCGGCGCAGTGCAGAGCTTGAGCCCGGGCGTTTACCTGGCCATGAACGGACGCATCTTCAAGCCGGATGCGGTCCGCAAAAATCGCGAGAGAAACTGTTTCGAGGACCCTCCCCGCCGTGAGCACGAGAGCCCGGCGGCTCGGAAAATACGGCTGGCGCGCCTTACGCGCGGGCGCTGAATTGCTTCGGCTGGCGCGGCCGGTTCCGCCGCAGGTGCAAGGGCAGATTCGCCTCGGCCCAAGTGATGGTCTCCTGGATGTGCTGCCAGCGTTTGACCGGGTCATACGCGGCGTTGCGTTTCGATTCTTCCTGCTGCTTGAGGGTGTTTTGCTCGGGTTCCATAGCCGTCACCCGCCTTCCGCCCGCCGAATAGCCTCGCGAAGGACCTGCATCCGGCGGTCTCTGCGCTCGCCGCCAGGCAGAGCTTCCTGACAGGCGAGCATATCCCGGTCGGAAAGCCCGGTGAACGGGATGCCGGCGGCCGTTTGGCTGCGCACGCCGCGGGCCTTGCAGTCCTGATAGCGGCCCTCCAGGCCGCGCACGTCCCGGAAAATATCGAGTGCGCCGTGCGCTGTGGTAAGGCAAAAAACTCCCTGCGCCTGCAGCCAGCGCCAGTCCGCCCGCACTGGGCTCCACTCCGCTTCGGTCCGGCCCCACTCCGCGCCTAACCTAATCAAGGCGGAGTTCAGCCGCACCAGGTTCTCCGCATCATCCCTGACCCAAACATCCACGTCGAACGTCAGTTCGGGCAGATGGAGCAGGAGGAAATTCATGCCCCCGATCAGCAGAAAGTCCACCTGCTCCGCGTCTAGAGCCCGAAGCATTTCATCAACGTTCATGCGCCGCCATTCCGGGCCAAGTCTAATCGAAGCCCCGGCGATTTCAATCGCCCAAACCGGCGGCCGCATGCGACCCCGGCCTCGAGCCGCCTGCGCTTTGTGGGTAGTCAAGGGTTGGGGGGAGCGAAAACTACGGGGGTGGCGTAGGCCGCATTGGCGTGTCGGCAACGTGCTTTCAAATTCAAGGTGTCGAATCCGGAACCGAGAAGCCCGGTAAACGGGGATAAACGAAGGCCCCCGCCAGTGGGACGGCGTGTCCCGGTTAGGAGGGTTTCACCGGCGGAATCATCCAGTGCCAGACGTAAGCCTGCAGCAGAACCAGCAACCCCATCAGCAGCGCCAAGGCGAGGCTATGCCAGAAAACGGAACGCAGGATGGTCCCCGCGTCCGGACTCTTCGGGTGACCGCCGGTGGCCACACTGGCGACCACGATGCTTTGGGAATCGATCATTTTGCCCATCACCCCGCCGGAGCTATTCGCCGAGGCCATCAGCACGGGCGAGAGATTGAGACGTTGCGCGGTCACTTGCTGCAGATTCCCGAAGAGCACGTTCGAGGAGGTATCGCTGCCGGTCAGGGCCACGCCCAGCCAGCCAATCAGTGGCGAGAAAAACGGGAAAAACCAACCCGTCGAGGCGAGCGCCAGGCCCACCGTGGTATCCGTCCCGCTGTAACGGGTGGTGAAACCCAGGCCGAGCATCAAGGAAATGGTGAGCAACGAAACCCGCAGCGACCGCAGCGTGCGGCCGTAGAGCTGGAACATCGGACGCGGCTTGAGTCCCAGGCAAAAACCCGCCAGCACCGCGGCAATCAACAGGGCCGAGCCGGTGGCTGAGACCAGGTTCAAACTAAAGATCGCGGGTTCAGCGGTGGGGAACGGAACGACCGGGGCGCTGCGCAACACCAGGTTGTGCAAGCCCGGCACGGCCAGGTTCGGCGCAAATACGCGATTGAGGAAATCCTTCACCGGCGGCAGGCCCCAGACAAAAACCAACACGGACAGAAACACCCAGGGCAGCCAGGCTTTCCAGGCCGAGGCGGGAGGCTCCGCCTCGGTTGAGATGGGGGTCGGCGAGGCCGGGTCACCGATGCCCTCCACGCGCGGCTTCCAGAATCGCATCAGCACCACCAGTGAACCCAGGGAGGTCACCGCGCTGACAATGCCCACCAGCCAGGGTCCGTGAAAATTGCTCACCAGGAACTGCGTTACCCCGAACGTGACACCCGTCACCAGGCAAGCGGGCCATACGCCGGCCATTCCGCGCCAGCCGGTTTGTGCCGCCACCAGCCAGAAGGGCACCACGATCGACACCAACCCAAGCTGGCGCCCCACCATTGAACTGAGCGACTGCAGATCCAGCCCGGTGATTTTCGACAGCGTCACCAGCGGTGTGCCCAAAGCCCCGAAAGCCACCGGAGCCGTGTTTCCGATTAACGCGAGCTTGGCGGCTTCCAATGGACCAAAACCCAGCCCGATCATCAACGCACCGGTAATCGCCACCGGAGCGCCGAATCCGGCAGCCGCCTCGATAAAAGCGCCGAAGCTGAAAGCGACGAGGAGCGCCTGGATCCGGCGATCACTGGACACGCCCGCGACCTGGCGTTGCAAGACGGCAAACTGGCCCGTCTCGACCGAAAGGTTATACATGAACATGGCGTTGAGGACGATCCAGCCGATCGGGAAGAGGCCAAACGCCCCGCCGTAGAGCGCGGAGGCCAGCGCGAGCCGCGCTGGCATGTGATAGATGAGCACGGCGAGGCCCAGCGCAACCACTAAACCAGCCAGGGCGGCGATGTGCGCGCGAACATGCCAGAAGGCCAGCAACCCGAGCAACGTCACGATCGGAAGCGCCGCCAGCAGGGCGGACAAGCTTACGTTGCCCAGGGGAGCGTAGTTTTGCGTCCAGGTCATCGACGCCGGATGTGAGCCCAGCGCGAACCGGCGCGCGCATCGCGCCAGGCCGGAGCGTCGCTCGGCCCGGATGCCGCGCTGGCGCGGGCAAAAGCAACTCGCCCTTGCTGGCCGGGCCTGGGGCCTGGCCCGGGCCCGAGACGGTTTCGTTCAGGGGGAGAGCACGCCGATGTCATCCGCGAGAGATTACCGAGGACGCCCCGGCTTGGCCAACGTTCTAATGAGCCTGCGCCTCAGAGCCGCTGCGCGTTGTGGGGTGGTCGTGGGCTGGGGGTGGCAGACGCCTCATTAGGCCTCCCTCTTTCGTGTGTTTCGCGTATTTCGTGGTTCCCCGCCCGGTCAAATGCACGGCGCCCGCGCCTCGCGCAGGTCCGGGTTGACTCCAGCTCAGCGATCCGAGAGCCTGGGAAACCGGCACAATGAAGTGTATTCCAACTGCTTATCTTACGCTCGGACCCAATCTTCGAACGCTTCGCCTGACCGCGTTGAGCACCCTGCTGGCCCTTTGGGCCATCGCGACCAGCGCCACGGCTCAAGCTCCAAGCTTTCCCACGCCCTATAACACCCGCCCGACGAATAGCCAGTTTCTGAGGCCGGAGGCGGCCGTGAAGACCATTCACGTGCCGCCCGGCTTCCAAGCCACGCTGTTTGCGGGCGAACCCGACGTGCAGCAACCCATCGGCATGACCATGGATCGGCGGGGCCGGATTTGGGTTGCGGAGAATTACACGTATGCCGAAAAGCCCCTTTCCTGGGACACCAACCTCAATGATCGCATCATTATCCTCGAAGACACCAATCAGGACGGTCATTTCGACAAGCGGACGGTGTTTTGGGATCAGGCCAAGAAACTGACGAGTGTCGCCGTGGGCTTCGGCGGCGTATTCGCGTTGTGCCCGCCCAGGCTGCTCTTCATTCCCGACCGGAACGGCGACGATATTCCCGACGGGCCGCCCGAGGTGCTCCTGGACGGCTTCGAAGACACGGTCGTCTGGCACAACATCGCCAATGGACTCAAGCTCGGGCCGGACGGCTGGCTCTATGGACGGCAGGGGATTCAAGGGATCAGCCATGTCGGCCCGCCGGGTGCAACGCCCGAGCAGCGAACGGCCCTGAACGCCGGTATCTGGCGGTTTCATCCGGCAACCCACAAGTTTGAAGTGGTCGCCGAGGGCACGACCAATCCGTGGGGAACCGATTGGGACGACCACGGCCAATTGTTTTTCATCAACACCGTGATCGGCCATTTCTGGCATGTGATCCCCGGCGCTTATTACAAGCGCATGTACGGCGAGCATGCTCGACAACACTTGTACGAGCTGATCGACCAAACCGCCGACCATTTCCACTGGGACACGCGCGAGGCTTGGAGCCAGATCCGGGAAAGCGGCGTCAGCGCCGCCACGTCCCAAGCCGGCGGCGGTCACGCCCACTGCGGCATGATGATTTACCTGGGGGATAACTGGCCGGACCGCTACCGCAACTCGATGTTCACAGTGAACTTTCACGGGAAGCGTTTGAATAACGACATTATCGAGCGCCAGGGCGCCACCTACACCGCGCATCATGGAGCCGACTTCCTGACGGTGGGAGATCCCTGGTTCCGGGGGATCGATTTGTTTTACGGGCCCGACGGGGCGGTGTACCTGTCCGATTGGTCGGACATCGGGGAATGTCATGATGCCGACGCGATCAACCGTACCTCGGGCCGGATCTATAAGATCACGTATGGCGACCACCCACGCCCCTGGAACGGAGACATCGGCAAGCTAAGTAATGAGGCGTTGGTCGGACTTCAGTTACACCACAATGACTGGTTCGTGCGGCAGGCCAGGCAGGTGCTTCAGGAACGCGCGGTTCAAGGTGATGACATGCGGGCCGTCCACGCCGCGCTGCATCGGATGTTCGAGGAGCAGAGCGATGTGACCCGGAAACTGCGGGCGTTATGGGCGCTTTACGTCACGCGGGGGACCGATGAGGCCTGGCTGCGAAGTTTGCTGCATCAACCCGATGAACAGGTGCGCGTCTGGGCCATCCAATTGCTCGCCGACCAGGGGGCGCCCTCGGTGGAGGCGCTCGCGGACTTTGCCCGAATGGCTCGAGATGATCCCTCGGGGCTGGTGCTGTGTTTCCTGGCCTCAGCGATGCGGCGCGCCCCCCTGGAAGCGCGCTGGCCGATTGCCGACGCCCTGGCCAGCCACGCCGGATATGGCGCGGATCGCGTCTTCCCGCTGATCCTCTGGTATGGCATCGAGCCCAGTGTCCCGGCCAATCCGGCGCAAGCCCTCTCCCTGGCGAAAGCTTCAAAGATTCCCCGGCTCCGGCGCTTTGTGGCCCGGCGGCTTTTCGAGGACCTCGCGCCCGCCCCGAGCCCGGCCAACGAAGTGGTCGAACTGCTCAACCAATCCACCGACGCGGATTTCCAGGCCGATCTGCTCACGGGCATGACCGAGGCGCTGAAAGGCGACCGCAAGCCGGTGGCGCCCGCGGCCTGGCGCGAGGCGGGGCACCTGCTCGCGAGCAGCGCGAATCCGCTCATCGTGAGCCTGGCGCGTGAACTCGGCGCGCTCTTCGGCGATGCCACCGCAATCGCCGGCCTTCGATCCACCTTGGCCGATACCCAGGCCAAACCGGAGGCACGCCGCCAGGCCCTGCAAACGCTGTTGCAGATCCAGGCGGGGAATTTAACCCCCGTCTTGACTCCGCTGGTCGATGATCCGGATCTGGCGCCCGAGGCCATCCGTGCCCTGGCCGCCACGGGCGACCCCCAAACGCCGGAGCTTCTCCTGCGGCGCTATTCGGCTTTGAAAACGGACGCCACCAAAGCCGAGATCATCAACACGCTCGCCTCGCGGTTGGCCTTCGCCACGTCACTCCTCGAAGGAGTCCACCGCGGACTGGTCCCACGCAAAGACGTCTCGCCGAGCCAAATTCGACAGTTGCGCAGCTTGAAGGATCTGGAGATCGACTCCCGGGTAAACACGCTCTGGCCGCAAATGGACGACTCGCCCTCGGGCAAAAAACAGCTCTTCGCCCGCTATCGAAAACTGCTTGCCCCGGCGCGGCTGCAAGCCGCCGACCCCTCGGCCGGGCGTGCGGTCTTCCAAAAGACCTGTGCCGTATGCCACACCCTTTATGGCGAAGGGGCAAAAATCGGGCCGGAGCTGACCGGAGCGGATCGCCACAACCTCGAATATCTCCTGGACAACATTCTGGATCCCAGCGCGGTGGTTCCCGAGAACTACCGCGCCTGGGTAATCAGCATGAAGGATGATCGCGTGCTCAACGGGATTATCGTGTCCCAGACGGACAAATTGGTCACCCTGCAAACCACCTCGGAAAAACTCCTGCTGCAACGCGGCGAGATCGATTCCATGAACCAATCCCGACTCTCGATGATGCCCGAAGGTTTGCTCCAGGGCCTGGGCGACGCCCAGGTCTGCGACCTGATTTCCTACCTGATGTCCTCCACGCAGGTACCCCTGGCCGCGCGCGGCGAGGCAAAATAGCATCCGTGGCGGGAAGCCCGATCGCGGGCAAACCCGCGCGACCCGCTTCACGCGGAAGACGGCCCCGGTTTCGCACCCGGCTATTGCCGCTCGTATTCTCCCTTATTCACACGTTTCAACACCGTGAAACCGGCTTTCTTGGCGTCGGAAATCGAGAGGGCTTTGGGTGAATTGAACGCCGACCAAATCTTGCGCACCGGCTTCTTGCAGGCCGGGCAACGGGTCAACGGCGCGGCGGACAGCGGCCGGAAGAGGGTGAATTTTCCACCACACACTTTGCAATCACCGTCACAGAGTTCGTATTCGTAAAGCGGCATAGACTAAACTCACTGAATCTGAAACAGGTTGCGGACAAGTCAAGTTTTGCCGCACGTGCAGCACGGAGCTCAGGCTTTCCCCGGCCCCGTGTCCCCTCTCGCCTCCGCGCGAAGCGCACACCGAATGAGCCGTCTGCCCTCCTGCGGTTATCGAGGCCCCCAAAGCCTCGACCACCCCTCGAGGCGCGGCGGAGCTGAGGTCCAGTCTCATTCGAAAATCCCGCGCCGGCTACGATTTCGGCGGCCCCTTCAAGAAGGGACCGAACAAATCGATGGGCACGGGAAGGAAGGTGGTGGTGTTGTGTTCGCTCGAGATTTCGCGCATGGTTTGGAGAAAGCGTAACTGCAGCGCAATCGGTTCCTTGCTCATCATGGCTGCGGCCTGGACCATCTTTTCGGCGGCCTGAAATTCACCCTCGGCATTGACGACTTTGGCCCGCCGCTCCCGTTCCGCCTCGGCTTGTTTGGCCATGGCGCGCTTCATACCATCGGGCAGGACCACGTCTTTGACCTCGACGGCCGTCACCTTGATGCCCCAGGGATCGGTTTGACGATCGATAATCTCCTGCAGCGTCACGTTGATTTTTTCGCGGTGCGCCAGCAGCTCATCGAGCTCGGCCTGGCCCAGCACGCTGCGCAGCGTCGTCTGCGCGATCAACGAGGTCGCTTTCCAGAAATTCTCGACCTTGACCACTGCGGCGATGGGATCGATCACGCGAAAATAAACCACGGCATCCACCGTGACGGGCACATTGTCGCGGGTCATGACCTCCTGCTTGGCGACATCGATGGTGACTACCCGCAGGTCCATCTTCACCATTTTATCCACGATCGGGTATAACAGGATTAGTCCGGGCCCTTTGGCCCCCAGCAATTTGCCGAGCCGGAAGATGACACCCCGCTCGTATTCCCGAAGGACGCGCAGGGCCTGCGGCAAAAGGATCGCCGCCAGGATAAGGAAGACAATGATGGCAGGAACGATTTTGGCAATGGCGGATAGCTCTTCTGGCATAAGTTGATTCGTTGGTTAGAGCCCGAGAGCGGCAGCCCTCAGGCCGGTTTTGGCCTCACTTTCAGCGTTAGGCCGGTGACTTCGGTAATCTCGACACACTGGCCGGGTTCGACCGGCACATCGCTCACCGCATTCCAATATTCACCCTCGATAAAGACCTTGCCACTCGAAGCGTCGATCCGAGAAAGCGCCGGGGCGGTCTGGCCGATCATCGCTTCCTTCCCCACGCGCGAGGGGAGAAATTGCGCCCGCAAACCCGCCCCTACAATGAACACGAAAAAGGCGGCGGTCACCAGTGTGGCCGGTATAATGTAGGCCAGCGAAAGGTGGAAGGCCGGGTTCCCGCGCGGAAACAGCATCAGCGCGCCAAGGAAAAACGCGATGGTCCCGCCAAAGGTCAGGACTCCATGCGTGGGGGCAAAAATATCGATCACGAACAGAGCCACGGCCACCCCCATCAAGGCCAAACCCGCAAGGTTCACCGGCAGAATCGCGGCCATATACAACGCCAGGATCAGCGCGATCGCTCCCACGACCCCGGGCAGTATCGCTCCGGGACTGCTCATTTCACCAATGATGCCGTAAACCGCGACTAACATCAGGACCAGCATGACCTCGGGGCGCCAGAGCAACTGAAAGAACCGCTCGCGAAGCGCCATGGGGATGGGCGCCACTGTGGCTCCGGCCGTACGGAGCGCCTGGCCGTTCACTTTGCGCCCGTCGATTTGCCGCAACAAATCCGGCACATCGGGAGCGATCACATCAATCACCTTCAGGTCGAGCGCTTTTTCGGCCGTGACGGATTCGCTCCGCACCACCGCGGCCTTGGCCCATTCGACGTTACGGCCCCGCTTCTCCGCGATCGCTTCGATGTAGCTGCTGGCGTAGTTCTCGAGCTTCTGCTTCATGACGTCGTCCGTCTTCTCTTCTCCGCCGCCGCCCATGCTGACCGGGTGGGCCGCGCCGATGCTGGTATGCGGCGCCATGGCGGCGATGTCCGCCGCCAGCGTGATGAAGCAGCCCGCGCTCGCGGCATTAGCACCGGACGGCGCGACGTACACCACAATGGGAACCGGTGACGCGTAAAACTCTTCGACGATCCGCTTGGTCGAATCGAGCAAACCGCCGGGAGTGTCCAACTCGATGATCAGACAAGCTTCCTGGCGCGCCCCGGCCACGCCAACGGCGCGCTGGATGTAGTCGGCGGTGGCGGGACCGATGGCGCCGTCGATTCGTATCAGCCCAACTTCGGCGGCCCGCGAGTCATGAACCAGCCCGCAGGTTAGCGCCGCCAACATGATAGGGAACCAGTGTCCCATAGGAGCCTCTCTGCCGCCTCAAGCTAAACGGAATACCGCGCACGCGCAACGGCATTCGAAGAACCGAACCCAGGGGCGCCGCCGCCCGCCTGGGACCCCTGCGTGGCCCGAGGCGGTTGGCAAACCAGAACCGGTTCCAACGTACCGAATTATGTGAATGCGGTTCAGGGCGGATCGGTCTAAACTGGGAATACCTGACGACAGGCTCGGGGCGGTGATTTTTGCCCCCAAAGCACGAATTGTCACTATGCCGTTTCTCTCCATGATAAGGCGTCGCGGGGCCGGGCTGTGCGCGCTTGGCCTCGCGGCCGCGCTCTCCCCATCTGCGCTGGCGGCCAGCCCCTACGCTCGCATCTACCAACGCAACGTCTTTCATCTGCGCCCGCCCCCGCCGTTGCACACCGAACCGGCCCCGGGTCCACTCCCTAAAGTGCACCTGACGGGGATCACCACAATTTTGCGGGGGAAACGCGCCCTGCTCAAGGTGGAGTTTCCGGCAAAGCCCTTCGAGCGGCCAAAGCAAGAATCCTATATCCTGAGGGAAGGAGAGCGCGCCGGGCCGATCGAAGTCCTGGCCATCGACGAAAAAAAGGCGGAGGTCAAAGTCGATAACTCGGGAACGGTGACCACGCTGACGTTCGAGAAGATCGCCTCGACGCCGGCGCCCATTCCCTCGCAAGCGCTCCGCCGGTTGAGGGGCCTGACGTATCGCGGCTTTCAGCGCTGAGGGCTGAGGCCGCGGCGGGTTCGGCTTCCGCGGCCGCGAGGCCGCGGCCAGGACTACTTCCCGCGCGGAGGCGCCGGGCTGACTCGGGTTGGCTCCTCCTTTAAATGGATGACGCGGTCGGCCGGCAGGCCGTTCCAGACATTCGTGACGCCACTGGGCCAGTTGACCTGCACTCGATCGATCGTGGAGTTGGCACCCAGCCCGAAATGCAGCCGCAGATCTTCCGCGCTCTGATAGCCACGTCCCGCGCGAACCTCATCGACCCATGTACGCCCCCCGGCCGTTACGCTCACGCGCGCACCTACGCCGGAGCGATTGCTGCGCGTGCCCGTCAACTTGACTAGCGCCCAATGGTTGCTGGTCGCTGTGTCGTTCAGCAGGATCGCCGGTCTGCCTCTCGAATTGAGAATGACGAGATCGATCTTGCCGTCATTATTGAGATCACCGAACACCGATCCCCGGCTGCTTTCAACCATTTCCCCCAGCGCTCCGCTCTCCTCCGTCACATCCACAAACCGCCCGGCGCGCTGTTGCAGCAGAAGGCTGCGTTGTTTGTAGGTGGTCGAGCGGTCATACTGTTCGACCGTATCTTGCAGGTGACCGGCGGCCGTGAAGAGCTCCGGCACTCCGTCATTGTCGAAATCCACCAGCCCGCACCCCCAGGTGACCAGGTGCCGGGAATTCAACCCGGCGCCGGTTTGTGCCGTCACATCCCGAAACTGCAGGTGACCTAGATTGCGATAGAGCGTGTTGGGTTGATCCTGGTATTTGGTGACGAGAATATCGAGCAACCCGTCCCCATCATAATCGCCGACATTGACGCCCATCGTACCCTGCGGCTCGCCGTAGCCGTCATAGCCGGCTCCTGACGCCACCCCGATTTCCTCGAACGTCCCGTCCCGCTTGTTGTGGAACAGGAAATTCTCCATGACATCGTTGCCAACATAGATGTCGGGCCATCCATCCCCGTCGAAATCCGCGCTGACCACCCCCATGCCGTAACCAATATGCCCCGCGATCCCGGCCCGCACGCTCACGTCGGTGAAGGTCCCATCCCCGTTGTTGTGATAGAGCCGGCTTGGCAATCCGGGGTAATTGCCCGGTCCAATGTAGTTCGGAATCCCCGCCCGCATGGACGGCTTATTCCGGCTCGCGTCAAAATCGAGATAATAGGTAACAAACAAGTCCAGGAAGCCATCCCGATCGTAATCCAAAAAAGCGCACCCTGCCCCAATCCAATGCTGGAGCGAGGCATCCGCCAGACCAGCGCGTGCGGTGACATCCGTGAACGTACCGTCGCCGTTGTTGTGAAACAACCGTTGCCCCCCATAACAGGTAATGAAAATATCCTCGTGCCCGTCGTTATCGAAATCGGCCACGACGCACCCGAGCGCGTAATCGGGTATCTTGAGCCCACTCGAAGCGGTCACATCCGTAAAGGTGCCATCGCGATTGTTGTGGTACAGCGCTGACATGGGAGCGGGCACGGTTGGGGGCGTTCCCGGCAAAGGGGCTCCATTTAAAAAGAGAATGTCGGGAAAGCCATCGTTATCATAATCGATCAGGCCCAGCCCGGAAGCGACCGTCTCGACAATGTAATGCCGTCCCGAACTGCCGTCCGTATGAATGAAGTGGATGCCAGCCGATGCGGTCACATTTCTGAAGTGGATTGGGGCGGCAGCGCGGGTCGAGAGCAGCATCGTTGACCACAGGGCCATGCCCAATAAAGCGGCGCAGCCTCCTGCCCCGGTGCGCTGAGATTTGATCCGGTTCCCATCCCGGGCCGGCGGGGTTCGGCAGCCGGAACCAACGCGCGGGAGAGGCGGGGTCGTCATGGGCCACCCCTCGAGGTGGGTTGGAGCAGACGGAGCCGCTCCCGGTATGCAGCATTATTCGAGTCACGCTGGATAGCTTGGGTGCAAGCCTCGATGGCCTCGTTGGTTTGCCCATTGAGGTAAAGCGCCCAGCCGAGTAAATCATAGTGGGCCGCCGTCGGTTGATGGGTCACCAGCCGGCGTGACAGGGCCAAGGCTTCCGCAAGTTGCTGACGGCTGCTCAGATAGGAACGCGCCAGGTTATTGAGGGCGTTGGGTTCGTCAGGATGGGCCTGCAACACCCGCTCGAACTCACGCACAGCGCCAGGCAGATCGTTGAGCTGCAAAAGGACCGTGCCCAGGTTCACTCCGTAGCTCGGCTCGCGGGGATACAAGCGCACCAGCGTGGTTAGGAATCCCTCTGCCTCGTGAAGCCGTCCGGTCCGTGCGCAAACCGCCGCCAACCGTTCGTAGGCCAGAGCCTGATCCGGCGCGACCACCAGGGCCTGGCGCAGGTGTTTCTCGGCCTCCTGGCTTCGGCCCTGCCGTTGCAGCACGGCCGCCAGCTCGTTGTGAAGTTCTGCCGCGAACTTGCGCAGCTCGCGTTCGTCGGACTGCGCCGCCTCGAAGTCAGCCGTTTCAGCTTTCTCGCGCTGTTTTAGTTCCTGAAACCTGCGAAAGGTTTCCTGCGCGGCCTCGGCTTGCCCGGCACTGCTCTGAGCCTGGAATAAGACGTAATAACCACTCGCTGAAGCCGGAGCGGCTTGACAGGCTCGCTCCAAACAGGCGATGGCCTCCTGAGCCCGCCCCTGATCTAAAAGCAAACGGCCCAGTAGAAAGCCCGCTTCGCCATCCCCGGGGTTGCGCTGGAGTTCTGAACCCAGGACCGCCTCCGCTCCCTTCGAATCGCCCGCGCGCTCCAAGGCCATCCCCAAAAGCCGGGACGCGCCGCTCAGGCCGCTATCGAGGCGGACCGCCTCCCGCAAATGCTTGATCGCCTCCTCCATCCGATCCTGTCGCACCAAAAGCCTGGCCAAAAATAATTGGATGTCGGCTCGGCGAGAATCCAGAGTCAAGGCTTCCTGTGCCAGCCGTTCCGCCTCGGCGCTTTCCCCAAGGTCGCCATGCGCACGCGCCAATATCAAGTAGGTATCCGCGTTCGTGCCGGCTTGAAGGAAGCCTTGCTGAGCCACGGTCAACAGATAGACCCGGGCGGTAGTCGTTTGGAAGACCGGAAAATCGTGCGCCACGGCTAAGTGGCAGGCGAAGCCGAGTAGAAGCGCTGCTAACCGGCCAGCAAAGGCCTGCGTCACACCCGCTCTCTCAGCATGCAAACCGTCACCCCTCTGGGTGCCGCCTGCCGGGCTAACGTTGAGGAATCCGAAATCCTGCGTGCCAGGGGCATTGCTCATGGCTAACGACCACATTGAGAAAAGCCTGGGCGCTAAGAGCAGAGAGGCCGGGCTTGGCGGCCCGGCCTCTCGCTGAATTCAACTATCCTGCGCCATTAGTTGCGCGCGCGGTAGAACTGCATCGCGCCACTCGTCACCGGAACGGTGTAGGGACTGGCAGCGCCGGGCACGTCCGTGAACTGGCCAGTAATACTGGTCGCGGACTGGAGCGTGCCGGTGTAGGTGATCTTCCACGCACCGCCCGCCTGGCCCAGGCTCAGCGTCGGGTTGTTCGGCCGAGTTGGCGGGACATACACCGACATGTAGTCGGCATAATGCACCGTGTTCCAATACACCGGGTTGGTGGTCGTGGGGCTGTCGTTGTTATGAGCCGTGGTGCACAGGCCCACGTAGACGGTGCCAGGCAGCACCGGATTATCGGTGTTGGTCGAGACGTCATAGGCGCCCAGCACGGTCCAATCGATGCCGTTGGAGCCATACATGGCCGTCAGGACGCTCCCGGTGCGCTTGAGCCGCAACCAGGCATTGGGATAGGCCGGCGTATTGGTCTGCGGGATGATGTTCCACGAGGTGCAGGTGGCGCCGCTGCCCACGCCGTTGGTCCGCCAGTTGCACTCGGTGATATTGGCGCCCAGGCCCGAATTGTCCGGGGCCATGATGTTGTCGCTCGAACGCGGGTCATTGATGATGTTCCAGTCGCGGCTGTCCGCGTCGAGTGTTTCACGGACCATCAAACCGCCCTTGGCCCAGTTCGAGGTGTGGGTAATGTCCTTCTGGCGCACGGCCACGTCGAAGTCGCCGGTCCGCACTTCGTAAGCGAAGTTGCAGCCGTCGCGAGCGTTCCAGATATCGCTGCCTTCGCACACCACTGTGTAGGCATTGGTGCCATCCACATACATCGTGGTGGGGAAGACCGGGTCATCACTCGAGGTGCCGGGCACTGCTTGCGTGCCGACGTCCTGCGAGATGAGCGCGGATTGGCCCACCCCGGCGGTCGTGATGGCGGGCGTCGAGCCCCAGCCATCCTTGATCCCGTTGAGGGTCAGGGTGAGCGGGAAGCTGGGCGTGCCGGTGACCTTCAGCTTCACGCTCGAGTAGTTGTTGCTGTTGACCGTCACGCCGGTGACGGTTAGCCCGGGCAGCGTGTAGTTTGCCGCCGACGCGAGTGTGCTCGGGTCCATCAGCTTGTTGAAGTCGATGGTGACGAAGGTCTCTCCCACACCGTAGATATTGGTGAAGGTGTAGTAGCCGGCATACACGATGGCCGCCGGGGTAGCGTCGGTCACCACCGTCAGGACCGCCGGCGTGCTGTTGCTCCAAATGGGCGTGCCGTTGGTGTCCGCCAGGCCCAAGGCGCGCATCTTGCACACGATCTGGGCGTTGTTATCCCACGGCCCCGCAGGCGCGGTGGTGTAGCTCGACGAGGTCGCACCGGCGACATTATTGCCGTTCTTGGTCCATTGGAACACCAGGAAGTTCGTCAGCACCGGGGCGCCGGTTGTGCCCACCGGGAAGGTCGAGTCGGTGATGCCGCCGGCCGTGAAGGTCGCCGTGCCCAGGCTGTTTATGGTCGCGCTCTGCGGCTCGTTGGTGAACGCCACATAACTGCAGCGCGGGGCGTAGAGCGCGATGGCGCTGCCGCTCAGCGCGGTGGGAGTGCCGTCGGCCGGCGCCGTCCCGCTCGCCAGATAATAGGTGGCTGCGAAATCCAAACCGCCACCGCCCTGTTCGCCATCCAGCTCGATGTAGTATTTCTGTCCACCCACCAGCGTGATTCCGCTGGGATAGGGCGCCGCCTGGGTGTTCGGATTGACGAAGGTGCTCGAATTCTTCTGCGAATCGGTGCCGGTGCCGCCTTCCATCGTGTTCCACTGGCCGGGATTGCTCCAATTGGATTCCTGGGCGATCCACACCTTGTGCGCCGGGGTGTCGTCGGTGCTCAGGAACAGCGCGCTATGGTCATCGGAGCAGGTGATGAAGTTATAGTTGCCCGAGGCCGGCGGAATGAAGAAGCTGCTGACCCGTGCTCCCAGATTGGCGGGACCCCCGTCGTTCTGCCAGGTGGCAAATGCCGGACTCGCCAGGGTCTCAGTCACCGTGCCAATGTCTCCGCTCTGAATCTGGGCATCGGTCGGCGCCGCGGCTGGCGCTACTTCGACCTTGGCAAAGCCCGGCTCGAGGATGGCGGTCTGAACCGTCAGGGTAGCCACCTGGCTCGTCGCCCACAGGCCGCCGATTTCGGAATTGGCCGTCACGAAGAACTGCGCCCCGTTGTCCGTCTTGGACGAGGCCACAAAGGAATAACTTGTTCCGGTGGCGTTGGTGACGGGCTGGCCGTTGCGATACCATTGGAAGTTCGGCTGCAGCTCGCTGTCCGAGGTGGTCTTCACACTAAAGAAGGCCGTTTGCTGATCATAGATGAGCTCGCTCTGCGGTCCCTGGCTGATAGTCAAGGTGGTGCTGGGGCCGGTGATAAATGCGATATTGTTGTTGGTCGCCTGCAGGTTGGTCGGAGTGCCGTTCGTCGGGTCCGCCGTGCCCCAAACATTCGCCAGCACGGAGAAGTTAACCCCGCCGCCTCCCTGGTAGTGATCGCCTTCGATGTAATAGAGTTGACCCGCCACCATGGGAATGCCTGAGGCATACGGGGGGAAGGCCGTCGGATCGGGCGTGAATTGGTCCGAGCGCTTCTGGCTCAGCGAGCTGGTGCCGCCGCTGGTGGTCCATTCGTTGGGGTTGCTCCAAGCCGTCTCCTGGGCCACAAGCTGCTTATTCGCCGGGTTGGCGTCCGTGCTGATAAACAGGTCCGAATTATCGTCCGAACAAACAAAGAAGGTGTAGTTGGTCGTGAGCGAGGGAATGAACCAGCCGCTCACGCGCTCGGCGTAGTTATTGACGCCATCGTTGACGTCAGTCTGGAAGCTGGGGAAAATCCGGACGCTGTCCGGCGGCCCGACGTTGCCCTGCTCCAAGCTCGTGACATTGGCGCCCGAGAAGAATTCCCGCTTCAACCCGTTGGTGTACATGTTCCCGGCCACCACGGTGACGGCGCCGGTCGAGCTGTAAAGCGCCGGCAGGTTGTTCGGGTTGTCCCAGGCGGGCAGGCTCGCTTTGCAATAGACTTGCGCGCCATTATCAGCCGCGCTGGCCAGGAAACCGAACGCCGTGCCCAGGTTGTTGGTCAGGGGCTGGTTGTTCTTGTACCATTGGTAGGCCACCGGAACCACCGGCGCCCCGTTATTGGTCGCTACAAAGGTGAACCCGGCCGAACTGCCGGCAAGCACAGTCAAATTTTTGACATCCGTTTGGGCTTTAAGCACGGTAACGGGGGTGGGCAAGGGCTGGGGCGTGATAGTGAAGTTGTAAGCCGTTGCGTAGGCCAAAGCCGTGTCATCGTGGGCCGTCACCGCAATGCCCACCAGGATGGGATCCTTCCAGGCCACACCGTCAAAACCGCGCGTGCCGGCGGGGTCGCTGCCCGGCTTGGAGGTGTCAATCGAGATGTACTTGCTCCAGGTCGTCCCGTCGGTGCCATACCACACCGTGAAGACACTTCCATAGCGCTGCATCCTCAACCATGTGTTGGGATAGGTCGGACGCACCACGGGGCTGTTTTCGATCCAGTCGGCCCCCCCGGCGCGCACCGGGCGGAATTGGTCGCCGATCTCGTTTTGCGCCGCGGTGGTGCCGTTGGTCAGCGTGGCCGCCGTCGTCATGTTGGCGATGAACGGATCGGGGCCTTGGGGCACACCGCTCCCATCGTCTTCCCGCACCATCAGTTCGCATTTGGCCCAGGTGCTCACCGGCGCCTGGAGGTTGTCCACCCGCATCACCGCGTCCCACACCAGGCCGGTGACCGAGGTGTAATAGTAGTGAAAATTGTCCGAATTGTTCCAAATATCCGAGCCCGAACCGCTGACGGTGATCGAGCCGTTGCCGTTGACGGTGGCCCCACCTGGGATGGCCGGAGTGCCTATGTCGGCGTTGGAGAACGTTGCCGCCCGGGCGGCCCCTGCCACCAGGAGCAGACAAACGGTTGAAGTTAAAAGCTTATTGAGTTTCATAGCTTAGGTTGGGGGTTATGAGGTTTGAATGTGCCGCTTCGTTGGATTTGAGTTCTTAATTACTAGGTTGTCCGATGGCTGCCGACCCAGCCTCCCGGGATCGCTTTGCATCGCCCCCGTGGAGCACAGGAAACAAAACAAAGCCATCGAGTCCAGGAATGAAGGCCTCCCGTCGGCGAGTGTAAAGAGGCAGATAAACGGAGGGAACAAACCGTGACCGGTCGCGTTCTTTCATAAGGTCTCTGGCAACTCTGCACTTGCCCTGTCCACCCGTGCGTCGCGCTGCAGCTTGAGCACAGCGCCCAACGGCAGCAAGCAGCGCTGCGGCGCGCGGTTAATAAACAAGGCTTACTAAGGCTCTTTATAAGAGCTCTGCACAAAGAATGCAACAAAAAAATGAAAAAAAGATCGAGCCAGCGCCTTGGACCTGCCGTTCACACCCCCCTTTTTGCGCCTTCCACCCGAGTGCCCCTTGCGCCAAGCCAGGGGTTGACGCGCGTCACCAGGGGGATGGAACGCGCCGGATTTCAGGCCGGCGGACGCCGGGTCTCGCTCCTTACGCGAACAGCTTGGTCACGGGCTTGGCCTTGACCAGCTCGCGGGGTTGCTTGAGGTGGTTGTACACGATGGTCTCCGGCGCGATGCCGAAGGCGTGATAAATGGTGGCCAGCAGCTCCATGGGATGGACCGGCTCCTCGGCGGGGCTGCTGCCGGTTTTATCGGACTTGCCGTGGACATAGCCGCGTTTAATGCCGGCCCCGGCGAGAATGGAGGTGTAGCAATAGGGCCAGTGATCGCGGCCATCCGAGCTGTTGCGATTGCCCGAAGTACTGATGCCTTTTTGCGGGCTGCGCCCGAACTCGCCGACGGCGACGACGAGGGTTTCCTTGAGGAGACCACGTTCATCCATATCCGCGACGAAAGCGGCCAGGCCCTTGTCGAGCATGGGCCCGGATTGGTCGCGCATGCGTTTGGTGAGATCGACGTGGTGGTCCCAGGAGTGATTGTCGGAGTTGGCCACCTTGGGCCAGATGACTTCCACGACTCGCGTGCCGGCTTCAATGAGGCGCCGGGCCAGGAGACAGCTTTGCCCGAAGGTGTTGCGACCGTAGCGTTCGCGCATCTTTTCGGGTTCCTGCGACAGGTCGAAGGCATTCCGTGCGCGTCCGGAGACAATCAGGTTCAAGGCGCGCTGATAGTAATCATCCAGATTGTAGGATTCGACCGCCTTGTCGATGTCGGGCATGGCCAGCTCGATGGCCTCGCGGAGGCGGGCGCGGCGTTCCAGACGGAGCGCGAAGACCTCGGGCGGGAGCTTGAGGTCGTCGATTTTGATGTGGTCCATCTTGTTCATGTCCATGTCGTCGCCTTCGGGGTAAAGGGTATAGGGTTCGAAGGCCTTGCCCAGAAAGCCGGCGCCGCCGCCCTTGCCGATGACATTGGATTCCTGAAGCGGCCGGGGGAGCATGACGAACGGGAGCATGGGCTCGGTGGACGGGCGCAACCGGATGATTTCGGAGCCAAAATTGGGAAAGTCCTTGGGATCCGGTGGTTCGAGCTGGCCCGATGGGCTGACCTTATCGGTGGTGTAACCGGTCATGATCTGGTAGATGGCGGCGGTGTGATTGAACAGGCCGTTGGGCGTGTAGCTCATCGACCGCACCATCGTGACCTTGTCATTGATTTGAGCGACGCTGGGCAGAATCTCGGTGAACTGGATGCCTGGGATTTTGGTGGGGATGGTTTTGAACGGGCTGCGCATGTTGTCGGGCAAATTCTCCTTAGGATCCCATAGATCCAGGTGGCTGGGGCCGCCCTGCAAATAGAGCATCACAATGTTCTTGGCGCTGCCCCAACCGGGACCACCGGCGGGCGTGCCGGACTCCGCGGCCATCGCCTGGAGCTTGAACAGTGAGCCCAGAGAAAGGCCGAGCATGCCCGCGCCACCGATGCGCAGCAGGTCGCGCCGGGTCATTTTCAGGTTCGGATCACACAGATCCGAGCAAGTGCCGCCGGGGATTTGGATCATAAAATCGGTCTTTTGCAAGGTGAGGGCCAGCCGAGTGGCCGGGGTGACCAACGAGCGCGGACAGTAAAACTTGCCGGCTGGGGAATTGGAGACACGGGCACCGCTGGCTGTGGCAGCGCGGGCTTCATCAGTGATTGAATAAAAAGCCGGGGCTGTTGATGAGGGCCCACGTGAGGTCCTGCACCACCACCAGGCGCTTATTATCGAGCTCCTTGCCACTGGCGACCGCGTCCTCGCGCAATTGAACCAGGCGCGGGTCCAGACGGATAGGTTCCTCGGCTTTGGCCAGGGCTTGCTTGAGTTCGGCGAGCTTGGGGTCTTCGGGCAAGGACTCGGAAGCCTTCACCACCGCCTGTTTGCGTTGCCAGAACTCGGCGTCGGCCGACCGGTAGTACTCCAAGATGGCAGCCGCCTGCTCCGGGGTGCGCTTGCCCGCGGGAGATCGGGCGGCCTGCACGACCGGGTCGGGCATGCCGAAATCCAGCGGATCGTCGCTGGTGGTCACGTAGAGGCGGAATCGTCCAAGCAAGAGCTGCTCGCCAAAATGCTGCTGCAGGACGAATCGCAGCATTGCCCCGTTGGTGCTGACGATGGGGTCTTCGAGCTTGAAGGTGGCGGTATGCCGCTGGATGTGCGGAGCGCCGGCGACGCCCCACCCATTGCGTCCGCTATAAACCTTGCCGTCGATGGCCTGGGCGACAGGATAATCGTTCTGCGAAAAGTCGGCTCGGGCATCCGTGAACTTCGCTTCGGTATCCGGCGCATTGGTGCCGGCGGCCCAGTTCAACTCGAATTCGCTCAGGACGAAATTCCCATCCTCGCTGCGGCCGGGGCCGAATCGCGGCAGGGTATCGTCAGGCAGGGTTTCCAGCATCACACCGGTGATGTTGGTCAACGGCGAATAGGCCAGGATGAGGTAATCGGACGGACCCTTTGGCCCGGAAGCCAGGATCGAACCGTCCGCCTGGCGCGCGAGCTTGTTGTCGGCGGTGGCGGAGAGTTGACGAAACTCGACTGGCACCCAGACGGTTTTGGTGTCCGCCGGGTTGACCTTTGCTTCCCAGAAAGCAGCCTCGGCCGGCAGGAGCTTCTCATACTCTTTCAGCTCACGTTCCATGGTGCTGACTTCTCCCTGGCGGCGCTTCTCGAGTTCGGCGCGGAGAGATTCGGTCATCTGGTCGTAGGTGGCGAGATCGGCCTTGGCGTGGGTGATGGCCGCTTCGCGCTGGCGCTTGAGCTCGGCGATGGCGGGCGCCATCTGGGTCTCCAAAGGCCCGAGTTGGTTGGTAATCTGGGTGTGATCGCCGGCCACCGAGCCGATCAAGGGAAGTACGTCGTCAATTTCCTTGGGCGTCGCGGGCCGGTTGAGCACGCGCAGGAAAACATCATCCACGAGCCGGTGGTCGTCTGTTTCGGACTGGACGAGCTGGGCGAGCGCGTTCGAGGGATCATCGACCGCGCTGGAAACGGTCGGACCGCTGAGCAGGGCCATGACCGAGCCCAGCCGGATCTCGCTGGTGCGTTCGCATTCGCAAGCGCTTTGGCGGGCCGGACGCCCGAGCGTAGCCAGCAAGCCGCTGCCCGCATCCATGGACGGATCGGAGAGCTGGGTGGCCCATTCGCCGTCTTTGGCGCCGGAAATATGCGTGGTGCTGCCGGTGACCTTGTAAACCGCGTCGAACAGCGTCTCGGCCGGAAGCCGGCGCGCGATGGCGTGCGAATAATTGACTTTATCGTCCTCATTCCACTTATTCGGGCGAATGGAAAGCTGGTAGGTGCGCGATTTGCAGATCAGGGCCACCAGGTGCCGCGCGTTGAAGTCATTCGTGATGAATTCGCGGGTCAGGTATTCGAGGAGGGCGGGATTTCGCGGCGGGTTGCCGGCCCGCGTATCATCCAGCGGCTCGATAATCCCGGCCCCGGTCAGGTAGCCCCAGAGGCGGTTGGCATAGCTCGAAGCGAAGAACCGGTTGTCCGGCGTCGTGATCCATGCCGCCAGCCGTTCGCGCCGAGGGGCCTTCTCGCTCACCTGCGCCTTGGCGGGATAGGGAAAAACCGGGGGCGCGACCTTGCCGGTGCGCAAGTGAGTGACCTCCCCTTCGGTGGAATCGGACACCTTCTCGAAGAGCGGTTTGGCGCCTTCCACATCGTTGCCGCCGACTTTCCGGCCTTCGCTGGCCGGGTCTTCCTTGAACGATACCTGGGCAAAGTAAGCGGCCAGGTCGTAGTACTGGTCCTGGGTCCAGCGCTCGAAGGGATGGTCGTGGCATTTGTTGCAATTGAAACGCGTCGCGAGGAACAGTTGCGTGGTATTCTCCATCGCCTCGCCCGGCGTGCGCAGGATTTTCCAATAGTTGGCGGCGGGGTTGTCGCGGGTCGAGCCGGAAGCGGTCAGGATCTGACGGACGAACTGATCGTAGGGCGTGTTCTTCTCGACCTCCGTGCGAATCCAGGCGCGGAAAAGCTCGGCGCCCTCGACGCCGAGGAACTTGCTGTTGCACTGCAGCATATCGGCCCACTTGTTCGACCAAAAATCCACATACTCGGGGCTGCCAATCAGGTGATCAATCAGGGCGTCGCGTTTGACGCGCGGCTCGCGCGGATCCTCGAGGAATCTCCGGACGTCCTCCGGCGAGGGCGGCAGCCCGGTCAAATCGAGATACACGCGGCGAACGAACTCGAGATCGGTGCACAACTCCGATGGCTGGATCTTCATGCGCTCCCACTTGGCGGCGACCAGTTCGTCGATCTTCCCCCAGGCCGGCGGGGCCTGCCACACAAAGCCGGTCCGATCCCCCATGACGGTAAGGGTGGTGGCGGCGTAGTTGCCCTCGTAACGGGCGAGCACCGGGGCCTCCCCACGGCGCAAGGTGGTGATCAGCCCGGACGAGTCCGCGGTAGCGGTGTCGGTGTTGGCGCTTTCGATGAAGGCCTCGGCGGTAACGTCGCGCTCGGCCCCATCCGCATAGCGGGCAACCACGCGCATCTGCTGGCGGGAACCAATCTTCTGGACCACCGGATCTTTGGGGAAGAGTTGGATGGAGGTGACCTTGGGAGACTTGGGGTTAAGCCTGGCTCCGCCGGCGATCCATTGTCGCAAAATCCGGTAATATTCGGAATCCACCGTGGTGCGGCGCCCGCCCTCATGCGGCACTTCAGCCACCGCCTTGAGCAACATCAAACTGTCGTCGGGCGAAGCGAGGTTGACCCGGCGGGAGGCCAGGTCGTCGGTTAGAGAACGCACGTCGGTCTCGGGATCGTAGCCGCGCAGGGAAAGCTTGAACCCGTCTTTGCCCTCTTTGGCCCCATGACAGGTGCCCGCGTTGCACCCGAGATGGGAGATGACCGGGCTCACATCGCGAACAAAGTCGGCGCCATAGGCTCCGCCGACACCGGCAATCTTGAGCGGCACTTCGACCGTCCTGCCTTCGAGTGAAACCACCAACTTGCCCGCGCCGTTGGCAAGGGAATGCAGGACCCCGCGCGATGAAACCTCGGCCAGACGCGGCTTCATCGTGAACTTCGCCATCCGGGTCACGTCGGCGGAATCCCCCGTCGAAAGGCGGGCGGTGACCAGGAGCTGGGCATAATCGTTCGGGCGGGACAGGTTAATGCGCGCGGGCTGGATCTCGAGCGCCGTCACCCGGGCACCCTCGGGCAACGATTCGGGCGCCGGCGCGGGCTCGGCGCTCTTGCGCGCGGCGCCGCCGTAAGCCGGTCGTTTTCCGGCCACCAGGGTCGTGGTGATGGGCACCGAAAGGAATTCTTTGACCAGGGCGCCGTTCGTGGAACTGAAGAAGCGGATCATGCCATCCGACCCGGCGGTGGCAATGGTGCGCCCGTCCGGGCTGAAGGCCACAGCATAGATGGCGGAGTTGGAGACCGAAGTCCGCGCCACTTCACGGATGCCGAGCCGCTTGTAGTCGTCGAGCTGCTTCTGCTCCTCGGGCCGGCGGGCATCGGGCACCTTGCCCATGATCCGGCGCAGATGTTTGGGGACGTCGTTGGTGTAGTCATAGCTGCACACCAGCAGCTCACCGGTGCCATCCAGGCCGCTCCCGCAGGCGATCCGTTTGCCATCCGGGCTAAACCGGATCGAGAAAACCCGGCCGGGCATGGGGAATAAATCCGCGATGAACTGGGCATCGTCGCCAATCTCGCGGGCGGTCTCGCGGAAGATGCGATAGACCTTCGGCAAGCCGTCCGAACCGCCCGCCACCACGTGTTCGAGATACGGGTGCGTGGCCACGGCCAGGACCCCGCCTTTGAGCGCACCGGGGGTGATCGACGTGATATTGTCGATGAAGCGCTGCTCGGCCACGTCGGTCAGCTTCACGCTCATGTCGCGACCCCCCGAGATGATGTGGTCGCCTTTCACGGAGAAGCTCGTGCTCAGCACCCAGTCGCTATGCGAGCCCATCTGCAGCACCTGCTTGCCGGTGGCCGCTTCGATGGCGCGCACCGTGTTGTCCGCGCAACCGAAGGCGATCAGCTTGCTGTCCGGCGACCAACTGGCGCCGTACAGCGTGTCATACGTCATCGGCACGGATACCTTCAGCTTGCGCCCCGCAACGTCCCACACCTGGATCTCACCGAGCCGGGCCGGATCGCCCCCGGCGACCGCCAGCCATTCACCATCCGGAGAGAAACGCAGGGACTGCACGCGCTCCGAAAGCCCGATCAGCCGGCCGGCCAGCGTCGTGCCTGCGCTATCATAGAGCAGCACCTCATGGAAGCCGGCGACGGCCAGGAGCTTGCCATCGGGAGAATAATCCAGCGAGGTGACCACCGGCGGATGCGCATAAATCGGCGGATGCTCGAGGTCGTAATGCTGCCGGGCGTCGGCGGGGGTGTCATCGACCGCGCCCTTCTCAATCCAGGCCTTGATCATCGACACTTCCACCTCGGTCAACGGGGTCTTGCCCTTGGGCATGCGGATTTCACCGCCCTTCGGGGTCACCATTTTCAGGATCGAACTCCGGTCCGGGTGGCCGGGAACAATCGCGGCTCCTTCATTGTCCCCGCCGGCCAGCAGACGCTTGAACTCGGTCATGACATAGCCGCCCTTGGCTTTGGCTGGTTGATGGCAGCCCTGGCAGTCGGCTTGCAGCAGCGGGCGAATATCCCGGTAATAACTGATGGCGGGAGGGGAAGCGGCCGCCATGGGGGACTCGGCGCCCTGGGCGGAGGCCAGGAGGGATAAAGCGAGCAGGGCCTGGCAGACGGGGACGTTCATTGAATTATTAATGTAGAGCATTCAAGACACTTTTCAAGACACTTTGCGCGACAAGGTTTTGGACCGCGCGTGGAAGGGCCCCGGAAGCGGCTGGAGGGCACGCCGGATCGCCGCACGGCTCCCCGCGGGGCGCCCAGGTCCGGAGACCCTCAGCCTCCTGCACGCCTCCGGGCACCCAGAGGACTCCCCGGCAGGCGCGGAGGCTGAGAGATGTCGATAACCTCGAAAGACCCGAATCCAGCAGAAGGAGCCTGCTCTTCGCCTGGTGCGTGGGTTTCGAGTGTTTCGTGGTTCTCCAGCAGTGCCTGCATCGAGTTTTTGGGGAAGCGCATCCCGGCAATATCCCCCCGGAGTGCCGGCTTGGAGGCGGCTTACGGCGCTCGGCGATTCTGATGGTGCTCCTTTGGATTATGGATATTGGACGCGCTAAGCCGGCTCAAAGCCGGCGCTCCGGCGTCGGGCCGTGGTCGGCGGGGGATACTGCCGGGAAACGCTGGTCTAAAGGCGGCTTCCGCTCCGGCATTGACCAATCCACAAAAATGACCGAGAGTAGGGTTGCTACCTTTATGGGGGCGTACTGGTTTCGACTTTGCAGGTACGCCAGAGGCGGCATGCCGAGGATGGTTCGTTGGCCTCGTTAATCATCGGACCAAAACAAAACTGCTAACCAAGAATTAGCTCTCGCGGCCTAACGTGCCGCGACGTTCGCCGGCGGACACCTGCTACGCCGGATGAACGCCACAGCAGGTTAGGTCATTCGCGGCGCCCGCGCGCGACGGACTGAATCTCTTATCATGCGGGCTAGGCTGGGCGACTCGGTGTCAGGCCGTTATCGCACGGTAGAAAACTCTCTCCTGACTAAGCATGTAGTCGCGGCTGGTGGATTTGCCAAGGACGCGGGTTCAACTCCCGCCGCCTCCAGTCTTCGTTCGGAGCGCAGCGACGAACGAAGACTGCCTCGCCGTAGCCCGTCCGCGGGCGAAGGCGGGCGGGTATGCCCTCGGCCGTGCGCTCCGAACTACGACTCGGCAAGCCAGTCCAAACTCAGAACATGAACTTCGCTTACGTGTACATCCTCCAAAGTGATCGATTCCCCGAGCATTTCTATGTAGGCCTTACCGAGGACCTTCACGACCGATTAGGCCGTCATGACCGTGGCCAAGTCGCTCACACCGCCAAATTCCTCCCCTGGCGCATCAAAACCGCTGTGGCTTTCTGCGACCGAGGGCGAGCCGCTGCGATGTCCCGATCTTGAATATCGATGGGCCGTGCGGCATTTCGCGTGGTTGTCGGGAGACGAGTATAGCACGACTGGCGGCGGAGAGACGAGGCCATAAGCTGTGATTTCCATCCGTGTTCAGAATTCACAAAACAGTCGTTGACTCGATTCGGACGCTGTGATTAAACAGGAGCCGGAAGTGGGGGAACCCAGGAAGGGCCCCCGAATATCAAAGTACATGAATGGGCTCTCCAATCTACGCCTTTTGGCACCCCGTTTCTATTGCTGTTGGCCGAAGCCGTCGCTCGGCGTCGGTGCGGCGCAAAAATGCGTTCAAGATGTTGCAAGATCCGGACGGGTCCTTCCGTATTAGAGGATATGAGAATGATTGGCCTGAAATCTCTCGTCCACTCCCGGAAGCGTTCAGCCACGCACGATCCCAAGAGCGACCGCCACTTGCACGAAATTAGGCGAGCCATTCCGACCAAACTCTCGCGCCGTCTTTCCGAGGAGCAGATTCCTTGGGCAAACCTTCCTCGCTACAGCGACGGATTTGAAACCGCACCGCAAGCCTTTGAACCCTAACCACAAAATGTCAGCGCCGCAGCCAACCCCTCGGCCTACACCTATGAAAACCCTCCTGGCGGGCGCCCTGACCGCCTTGTTTCTGACCTCAGCCGCAATGGCCCAAACCAACCTCTCGCCCTCGGGAAACGCCACTTCCAACGCGGTCCCCGGCGCGGTGCCTGTAATCGCGCTCACCGGGATTCCGGGCAGCCCGCCCGACCCGGTGGTGATGCAGAGCGCGCCGCCCACCAACGCAGTGGGCAATCTCACCGGACACGCCGGCCCCGGAGTCGGGCAGGCGCTCCAATCGATCCAGCCCGTGGCCGGAGGCGCCGCCGCTGAGTTCGGGCGGCACAAGGCGTATTTCCCCGCCAATATCGCCCAACCAGTCCAACTGGTGACGCCTTCAGGCCAACATTGTCAGTTGGTGGCCTGCGGGTGGCAACGCGCTGGACGCCATCACCAACAACAACGGGGTGCTGTCCAACGGCGTGACTTTCGTCGCAGGCAAAGTGGGCCAGGCCTTTTCCTTCAACGGCACCAACCAGGAAGTCCAGATTCCCGATGCCCCAAACCTTGACCCCACCAGCGCGGTGACACTCGAAGGGTGGATTTTCGTGACCCGTTATCCGACCAACGACGCGGTCGCCATCGGCGGCAAAGAGAATCCCTTTGGCACCCACCAATATATGCTGGCCTATGCCAACGTGTCGGGGACCTGGGTCCTCCGGGCGCAGATGGGCCTGGCCGGGGCCTTTGTTTATATGAACGACGGGACCCCCATTTTCACCAACACCTGGTATCACGTGGCCATGACCTACGATGGCTCGTATATGCGGCTTTTTGTAAACGGCCAGGCTACGGTTTACGTTCCGGCCACCGGAGCCATCTCGACCAGCACCGCCCCATTCATGATCGGCGGCGATGTGCCTGCGGTGTACAACTGGTATTTCCCCGGCCTGATCGACGAATTCAGCGTTTACAACCGCGCCTTGTCCCTGAGCGAAATTCAATCCATCTTCAACGCGGGCGGGGCCGGAAAGGCCAATCCCCACTGCATTTCCCCCTCCACCAACGCGGTCGGTTGGTGGCCCGGGGACGGCAATGTTGATGACGTGGCTCGCACGAACTTTGCGACCCTCCAAAGCGGTGCGGCCTATGCCTCGGGCCGGGTGCGCCAGGGGTTCAGTTTCGACGGGGTCAACAGCTACGTCGAGATCCCCAACGCCCCGGATTTGAACCCGGCCAGCGCCATCACGCTGGAAGCCTGGGTTTATGAGACCACCAACTTCAGTCAAAACCAGCCCATCTTCAGCAAGGACGATCCCATACACGGTGGCGGACGGCAATACCTGATGACCGTGAGCGACCAGGACAAGTTCCGGGTGCACATCGGCACGACCAATGGCTTTAACTTTTTCGACGGCACCAACTCGGTGGCGCTCAATACCTGGTATCACACGGCCATGACCTACGACGGGAGCTACCTCAAGCTGTACGTCAATGGCGTGTTCGATTCGTCCATTAGTGCCCCCGGCGGCATCGTGGTGACAACAAACACGCTGCGGATCGGCGGCTCGTATGCCGGTGGTTGGGGCAACTACAAATTCGGCGGCATTATCGACGAGGCGACAGTGTATAACCGGGCGCTCTCAGCCACCGAGATCAGCGCCATTTACTCGGCGGGAGCGGCGGGCAAATGCATCGTGGACAGCGACGGAGATGGCCTGACCGATCTTCAGGAACTGTTTCTCGGAACCGACCCTTATCATGCCGACAGTGATGGGGACGGGGTAAGCGACGGAACCGAGGTGTTCGTAAATCATAGCAATCCTCTGGATCCTTGGCTCGTGGCGTGGGGAAGTTACGCGAATCGAGCATTCACCTATCCTCCGAGCGGTCTGGGTTATGTTTCGGCAGTGGACGGGGGCCTGGATTTCACAGTCGTTTTGCTGACGAATGGCACGGTCCAGGCTTGGGGAGGAAATGGCTATGGCCAGACGACGGTGCCCACCTTGGCTGTTCCGGTTAAATCATTGTCTGCGGCTTGGTATCGGGCCGCTGCGGTGGACGCGACCGGGCACGTTATCCCTTGGGGTCAAATCTATGGAACAATTCCGGCCGACCTGACCAACGCCATCGCCGTATCCGTCGGGGCTCAACATACCATAGCGCTACGGAGCGACGGCACGGTTTCGGTCTGGGGTGCGGCAGGCGATCCGGCCAGCACCAATTATCCCGGCCTGAGCAGTGTCATGGCGGTCTCGGCAGGCTGGGGTCATAATGCCGTATTATTGAGCAATGGGACGGTGTTCGTTTGGGGAGATAATGGCTCATGGGGCATAACCCAGGTGCCCTCTGGATTGAGCAATGTTGTCGCCATTGCTGCGGGTGGCGACCATACCCTGGCTTTGAAGTCCGACGGAACCGTCGTTGCCTGGGGTGCCGGGGAAGCCGGTGGAACAACCCTCGCCGATTTTGGCCAGTCGATTGTTCCAGCCGGGTTGTCCAACGTGGTGGCAATTGCCGCTGGCGGCTACAACAGCATGGCCCTTCGGAGCGATGGAACCGTGGTGGCCTGGGGGCAGCTCGGTGGGGCACCAGGCGGGTTAACGCATGTGACGGGGGTTGGCGCGGGCGACGGGGCGCTTTACGCCGAAAGGCCGGGTTGGGAGACCCCGGTGGTGGTCACGCAACCACAGACCACTTGCGTTTTGGCAGGTCAAACGGCCACGTTCACCATTTCGGGACTTGGCCCTTCGTCCGTTTCGTATCAATGGCAGTTTAACGGCGTGAACATCGCGGGAGCCACGAGCACGAGCCTGTCGGTGCCGAATGCCCAACTCACCAACATGGGCAACTACCACGCGCTCGTCTCCAACGGAGCGGGCTCCACGCAAAGCCAGGACGCGGGATTGGGGGTAAGCGGACCCCCGGTAATTGCTTACCAGAGCCCAACAGCTCCAATCCAAATATTATATGGGAGCAACGTTACGCTCAGTGTCATAGCGACCAACTCCGGCTCGTGCCCAATTCCCACAAGCTACACTTGGACGCTCAACGGCAATTACCTCTACACACCGAATGGGACGAACTATACCATCCCCTCCGCGGTCAATACCAGCGCTGGAATCTATGCCGTCAGCATTACCAATCTGGTCGGGTCGAATTACGTGGCTTTCAACGTAGATGTGGCGGGGGAGGGCCACGCCGTTTGGTGGGGCAACATGAGCCAGCCCTGGAATTACCTGCCGGGGATTACCAACGTTATCAGCATGGCTGGCGGAACCAGCCACGCGCTCCTGGCCGAGGATAGCGGAACGGTGGTTGCCTGGGGATCGAACACCTACGGCCAAACCAATGTCCCCTCAGGACTGACCAACGCAACCGCAGTCGCAGCCGGAGATGCGCACAGTCTGGCCTTGAAAGCGGATGGCACTGTGGTAGCTTGGGGCCGAAACGACAGCAGTATCGGACAGACCAGCGTGCCCTCGATTGCCACAAATGTTATCGCCATCTCGGCCGGGGGCCAGCAAAGTCTCGTTTTGAGGAAGGACGGGACTGTGGTGCAGTGGGGGCTTACCAATAGTTCAATCCCCAGCAGCGTCATGGGTGCGGCGACGGCCATCGCTTCCGGGACGAATTTCAATCTGGCGCTGCTCACAAACGGCACTGTAGTCGCTTGGGGCAATAACTCGAATGGGCAATTGACGGTACCATCCAGCGCCACGAGCGTGGTGGCGGTTGCAGCGGGCGGCACCCACGCCCTCGCCTTACGTTCCAACGGCACCGTAGTTGCCTGGGGTTCGAATACTTTCGGCGAAACGAACGTCCCTTCCAACCTCACCAACATCATGGCCATCGCTGCCGGTTATGGGTTTAGCATGGCTCTTTCGAACGATGGGACATCCATGGCTTGGGGCGACAACACCCATGGACAAACCAATCTCCCAGTCCTCTCGAATCTTAAGAGGATCGCAGCGGGCGGTTATCAAGGATTTGCTTCGATCTTTTCGCCACTCATCCAGTATCCGGTGGACGTGACGAGGGACCTCCTGTTGCTCTACAATACAAATTCAACGAACAGCATTTACATCAAGAATTACTACCTTGCCAATCGTCCGCTTGTCGCTAACGCAAACCTTGTTGGGGTTACCGGGACAGCGAGCGAAGGTACCACGCCCACCGACTTCACTAACCAAATCGCCGCACCTATATTATCATGGCTCGCTGCCAATCCCACGAAACGGCCCCAATATGTTGTAGCATTTCTCGGAGTGCCAACCTTGGCAAACACGCCTGGGACTGGTTACCCTAACGTTGGTGCCCGGCTAAGGGCGATCTGTCCCGGATGGCAACCGTTCGTGAACTACATCAATATGGGTGACACAAATGCTTGTGTCAGCTACATAAACAAGCTTGCAGCCATGCAAGCGACAAATTCCCCCGGACAACTAATAATATCTGCAAGCGCAGGCCGGTATGCGGATGCTATCTATGTCATCGATGACGTTCATGATGGAAACCCCTACGCCTCAATGACGAACACGGTTACCGTTCTTCTACAGAACGGCGTCGCCTCCTCAAACATCGACTTTTCCACTGACGACGTTACTCCGCCTGGTGGACACATTTATAGCGCAACTAATATTGCGGGTTATTTTTCGTTTGGGGGTCATAGCTTCCTCGGAGCCACATTTCCCGTGGATGGAACAGTGAAGTTTTACGGCCAGAGCGGGTGGTTCGCGATGACCACGTATGAATCATACAGCGGCCAGACGAACGCCCCAACCGGTGGACTTAGCTGTTACACCGAATGGTTCGCCGCCGATGCTTTCGGGGGATCAAATTTCAATAACACGCCTGTCATCGGTGTTGCTAACACGGACGAATGCGGCTGCGCCCCCCAGCCTATGGGATTCCTCGGCCTGTGGTGCGCAGGCAAAAATGCCGCTATCTCCTGCTGGCAAAACGGATGGCAGAACGTGGGCACCACCTTGGCGGTGGGCGACCCTCTCGTAAGGCACTGAACAACCTGAACCACCGGATGAACATGCAGCAGCATATTACGAGGACGAAAATTCTAGCGGACGTCGCGCTCCTCTCCCTTACTCTTAAGGTTGCGCCTCTCTGCCTCGCACAAGGGACGTTTGGAAATCTTGATTTCGAGTCGGCTACCGTGCCTTCGGTTCCGCCAGATCAGGCCGTCCTAATTAACGCCACGGAGGGATTCCCGAACTGGACCGTGTATATAGGTTCCCAGCAGGCATCCCAGGTCTGGTATAACGGTATTTCACTGGGTGGTGCTCTGGTTGGCCTGATTGATAGGCACACTGCGGTCTATGGGAATGAGGTAATCCAGGGTAACTTTACGGCAAGTCTAGACTCCGGCTTGGTCTCCATCGGTGGGACACTGGTGCCCGTTTCGGCAGCGCTCGCCCAAATAGGTTTTATTCCGGTTGACGCCCATACTTTGCTTTTCGGTGCGAGCCAGAATGTTTCTGCCCTTTCGTTAGCCTTCAACGGGCAAGATCTGCCGTTTGTGAGATTGGCTTCTGGTTCCAATTATGGGCTGTACGGAGCAGACATCTCTCGTATTGCCGGCCTAGCAGGGGAACTGCGATTCACCGAGACCCCACTCCCGTCATCGAATTTCCAGATTGCCTATCTGGACAACATCCTGTTTTCAACTACATCGATCCCGGAACCGGCCGTTCTTGGCTTTGGTGGCCTCGGTGCAGCCGTCGTTCTGGTCCAGGCACTCCGTCGTAACGGTTCGGACCGTTAAGATGATGTCCGAATTGCGGTCATTCCTTCCAAGGTATTCCCCGTCCCTTCCTCCTTGGCGGCTGCCATTCGGATGTTTCAATAATCTACTCCGCTCGGCGGCCAGGGGCCGAATTAAGCAGCGGGGTCACGTCTCAACGTGTGACAATAAAACGCTGCGGGGTCACGTCTCAACGTTTGACAATTGATGCATGAGAATTCGGAGAATACAGGGTACAGGGTCGGAGCGAGGGATTTTGAACCGGGAAATAGGGTTGGCTGTTGGTTTGGTTCACTCCAGAGCTCCCCTTGCCAGCATCCGCCTCCAATACGACTTGCTCAACCGCCTGACCAACATGGTTGACGCGGCGGGCGCTACGAAGTAGCGTTACACCCTCGGCAACCAGTTGCTGACGGAGATTTCGCCGTTCAGCAGCGGCGGCCTGACCAACACGTGCGTGAATCGATTGCGGACCAGCCTGAGCTTGCAGCAGCCCACGGGCGCCTGGACCAACAGGTTTGTCTATGACGCCGCCCGGCGCCTGACCAACGTGACCTCGCAGGCCGGCAGCTTCGGGTACGTTTACCGCGCGGGCAGGCTCGTTAAGGCGATTGGCTTCCCGGGCGGTTGCTATATCACCAACACGTATGACCCGTCCGGGATGCTCCTGGACACGTATCTCAAGAGCGGTTCGACCGTCCTCAACCATCACGGTTACACGTACAATCAGGGCTTCTACCGGACCAACGCCACACGCACCGACGCTTCCCACATTTCCTACAGCTACGACAATATCGGCCAACTGGTGAAGGCAACCGCCTATGACACCACCGGCACCGGCACCCCGCGGCTCAACGAAGCTTTCGGCTACGGTTACGACACGGCGGACAATCTCATCTCGCGGACCAACGGCGTGCTGACCGAGACTTTCACGCCGGACAATCTGAACCAGCTTGGCTCGATTAGCCGCAGCGGTTCGATGACGGTCGCCGGTCTCCTCAATCTCTCGCCCCAAGCCAACAGCCTGCTCGTGAACGGCGTGGGGGCCGCGGTTTACAACGACCTGACTTTCGCCACCACCAACGGTGTCACTCTGGCCAACGGCAACAACACGTTCACGGCCAGCCTCAGGAACAGTGGGGGCCAGGCTCTGACCAACGCCCCAACCCTCAACCTGCCCGCTTCGGTGAGCCTCTATTATGATTACGACGGCAACCTGACCAACGACGGGCTGCGCTATTTTGAATACGACGACGCTGACCGGGTGACCGCCGTCACCGTGAGCAACGCGTGGCGATGCGAATACACCTACGATGGCCTGTGGCGGCGGCGCATGACCAAGCAATACGGCTGGAACGGAAGCAGTTGGGGAAGCCCAAGCAACGAGATTCATTACGTTTATGAAGGGATGCTCCCGATCCAGGAACGCAACTCCGCGAACACGCCGATGGTCAGTTACACCCGTGGCATTGACCTGAGTGGTGCACTCCAAAGCGCCGGGGGAATTGCTGGGCTGTTGGCCCGGACGGACACGAACGGGGCGGCATTCTACCACGCGGATGGCAACGGCAATATAACCGCGCTCATAAATTCCGCAGGAACCAGGAAGGCGGCCTATTTGTATGATCCCTTTGGCAACACCGTGGCCATGAGCGGCTTGCTTGCGGGGCCAAATACCCAGCGCTTTTCCTCCAAGGAGGTGGACACCCTAACAGGCCAGTATTCCTTTACCTACCGTATTTATGAGCCGAATTTGCAGCGCTGGGACAATAGGGATCCGCTCGGGCTTGCCGGTGGTATTAACCTCCACAGATTCGTCGGCAACTCGCCACCAAACTACGTGGACCCGCTCGGGTTCGGCTACGGCAATCCTGTTTCCGGTGCAGACGGTCCCGTCGGACCATCCAGCTCCTACATCCCGGGGTTTCCGTTTTTCCCCAACGGCTATAATTACCAGCCGCGGCCAACACCTCAATTCCCGTTCCCCACAAGTCCACGGCCGTACCCCGAATACGAGTGGAATCAGTACACGGGCGAATGGTATGAGGCTGCCGGCATTCAGACGGACGACGATGTATTCGCCCTGCTAACGGCATTTTTAGGGGAGCCGTTCAAGATGGGTTCGTGCGCCGCAAAGACAGCACCGCGAGCATTTTGGGCGGGGGCTGATGGCGAGGCTGCGGCTCAGGCTTCGGGCGCACAACTGCTGAAGCCTTCTCAAGCCGCGCTTGATGCTGCAAAAGCTGGTGACTGGTCGGTGATGCGGGCTGAATCGGCCGCATGGGCCAAAGGAGCTTCTGGTGATGTGCCAGTTTTCTTTGGTAATGGAAAGGGCCGTATCTTCCTCAATGATGAATTGCCCGAGCTCCTGAAAAACATGGATGCCGGGAAAGTTAAGTCAATCCAGATAGACTTCTGACATGAATACTGACAGAAATCCTAGCTACAAGGTAGATGTAAATCCGGACGTTGCTTTCACCATCACCTACGATGACGACCGTGGACGATTGCTTTTCGCCATCGAAGTCGGCGACGATCCGAAAACGATCTTTCTGAATTCGAAACCTTCAGAAGGCGGTCGGATGGTCGAACTCCGCGACGAGGCATCCAATGCTCGCGTCGCTCTCGCCCTCGAACGGGTTAAAGCCTATTTCAATGCTCAGGGATTAAGTGTGGAAGTCGATTGAGTATGACGCGTCAACTTCGCATGCGCCTTCATTCCCTGATGTTGCTGTGGGCTTTGTTCTCCATTCTCGTGCCGCCGCTGACGTTCGCTTATGACGGAACGGGGTCAGTTAGGGAGGTTGTCACAGTTCGCCGATTCTGGCGCCGATGGATGAGGAAGTCGTCCGGCAAGGGGGCGCGCCGCGATCAAAATCCTCTTGACTCAACCGCGGTTCCAGGAGGAGCCTGCCCCATGGCGCGCAAGCTGCGCATCCAATACCCCGGCGCGATGTATCACGTCATGAATCGTGGGGATCGCCGGGAGGCCATTTTCGACGACGACCCGGATCGGCATCGATTCCTAAGCACCCTTGGCGAGACCTGCGCCAAGACCGATTGGCAAGTGCATGCCTTTTGCCTCATGCCCAACCATTTCCACCTGGTGCTGGAAACCCCACAGCCCAATTTGGTGGCCGGCATGAAGTGGTTGCTGGGCACCTATACCAGCCGCCACAATCGGCGGCACAAGGAATTCGGACATTTGTTCAGCGGTCGGTATAAAGCCCTGCCGGTGGAGGGCAGCGGCAACGGCTATCTCAAGAGCGCCTGTGATTACGTTCACCTTAACCCGGCACGAGCCGGTCTCATCGCCCCCGAGCAGCCACTTTCGAGTTTTGCCTGGAGCAGCTTGCCGCTCTATCTGGCGCTCGCACCGCGCCCGGTCTGGCTGCGGGTGGACCGCTTGCTGGGTGAATGGGGCATACCGAAGGACAGCCTGGCCGGGCGCGAGGTTTTCAAGCAGCAGATGGAGCGGCGGCGTTGGGAAGATCGCCCGGAGCAATTCCGCCAGCTCGAAAGCGGCTGGTACCTGGGCAGCGAGGCGTTCCGCCAGGAACTGCTTGAGCAGGTGCGCACCGCGCCCGGACCGAGTCACTTTGGCGAAGCGGTCCACGAGGCGGTCGAGAGGCGAGCTGAGCGGTTGATCGCGCAGGGGCTGGAGCGCCTGGGCTGGACGGAGTTGGATCTGGCGAACCGGCCCAAAGGGGATTCGGCCAAGTTGGAACTGGCCCGTCAACTCCGTGCCCGAACGACCCTCTCAGTGGCGTGGGTCGCTCAGCGCTTGAGCATGGGCAGCCGGGCGCATTTGGCATGGCTGCTCAAAGGCCACAAAACCAGCAGGCCCACGCAGCCCGAATGGCCAGGTCAGACACTGCTTGCGATATGACAACCTCCTTAACTGACCCCGTTCCGGTGGGTGCCTTGACGAGTGTTGACGAACCAGGGGCGGCACAGGCTTATGATGTGGCAGACTCTTTTTCTCTTTGGGCAAGCGGAAAGAGCCTCGGCATCTGTGCCTGGAGAGGAGGATTGATAGGATATACGCCAGTAGCGCAAGGTGTCGGGGACCCGCTGGTGACTCGGTAATCACAGGTTTATGAACTCAAAACTCTGCGCATTTTTCATATCGGTCCTGACCAGTCCGATTGCTTCTCTTGCTCAAGGGACGTTCGGGAATCCGAGCTTCGAGTCGGCGCAGGTTCCGGTGGGCTTCCCGCCATACGGTTTTCTGACATCCAGTGCGGCTCTGCCTAGCTGGACTGCGTATGCTGGAGCGAACGTCCTAACTACGATTCAGTATAATGTCCCAGGATTTAGCACTGCCGGGGTTTTCCTGCTTGGCCCCACAGGCATGGACGGATTTATCTTCGACGGATTATATGCAGTGCGGCTGTATTCAGGACTCAGCCCGTTCGGTGATCATAGCACTGTTGGTGCTAGCATAGCTCAAACCGGCACAATACCAGTCAATATGAGATCCCTCCTATTCTTCGCTTCAGCAGACCTGCAGGTCAGTTTCGATGGGCACATCCTGAGCACGACGCCGGTCCACGTTTGGAATTCTGTGTACACGGAATACGGGGCTGACATTTCATCTCTTGCAGGCCAAAGCGGCGAACTACGTTTCTCAGTTGGACCTGGTTCCGTGCAGAGTTCGTATCTCGACTTCATCACCTTCTCCAATGTTTCCGTTCCCGAACCAAGCTCCTGTGCGGTCGCCGTTCTCGGAGCGCTTTTGCTTGGTGTGGTTCGCAGGCGAAGGTCTCCCAAGCTTTAACGCATGCAAGCGATCCGAATGGCCATGGTGGTCGCCTCGTTGGCGACCTGCTTTGCAAATCACGCGGTCTCGCAAGGCACATTCAGAAATCTAGATTTCGAGCTGGCCCAGGTCTCACCGTTAGCCCCACCCGGCACTCCTTTGACGGCTGCCGCCGGAATTCCCCTGTGGACGGCATACGCGGGTGGGGTTGAGCAGAGCTCAATACTCTACAATGCCCTTTACATAGGGGACCTGGGAGTTGCTCTGCTCAGTTCCGGCCCCCTAGACCCGTACGGGTCAGCAGTAATCCAGGGCAATTTCACAGTGGTGCTTCAGGCAGGAGCTGGGGGCAGTGGCAACACCACCATATCCCAAACAGGCCTCATCCCGGCCAATGCTCTGGCGCTCCTATTCACAGCAAGCATGCCGTATGGAGCAGGCTGGACGGTCAGTATTGGCAGCCAGACGATTCCCGTGGTTGAGTTACATCAGATCAACTCCTATTACGCGCTCTACGGGGCTGATATGTCCTCCTTTGCAGGGAGATCCGAAACCTTAAGCTTCACAGCCCTCACAGGGCTGGGACCGCCAGTCAACATGTACCTGGATGCTATTCAGTTCTCCTCAACTCCGGTGCCCGAGCCGAGCGCTTTCGCTCTCGCCGCCCTGGGCGCATTGGGCCTTGCCAGATTCCGCAAGGGAGGATCGTAACCAGAGTGAGCTTGCCGACCGCCCAAACCACGTTGATGGTGCTGCTCTCGATGCTGGTGCCCGGGCAGGCCCAGGGTACGTTCGGCAACCTTGATTTCGAGTCTGCCACCGTTCCCTTACTTGCACCCGGCCAAGGCGGTGCTCTTGTGAGCCCCACTGACGGGATGCCTGATTGGACCGCCTACTACGACGGCTCACCTGTAGGAGCTATCTTTCACAACACCGTCTCAATTGGAGGAGCCGCCATAGCCATTGAGGGTCCGCAGTATGACCCCAATAGCATCCTTCAAGGGCAGTACACCGCTTATCTTGTGGGTGATCTGATTCCAGGCTCGGGCGATCCAGGCCGAAACTGGACCGCTCTCGGCCAAAGCGGGCAAATCCCGGCAGGTGCGGTGTCCCTACGCTTTCTGATTTCGCCCACCTCAACTTTTCAAGTCACCTTCGGAGGGGTGAGCCTTCCGGCCACGTATCTCGGCGGCACATCCAAATTTTCTGTGATGGAGGCCGACATTTCGCAGTTTGCGGGTCAGACCGGAGAGTTGCGTTTCACGGCGCTTCCTGGACAAGGTGGCTATCTCGACTTTGTCAACTTCTCCAATGTCCCCGTTCCCGAACCAAGCTCCTGTGCGGTCGCCGTTCTCGGAGCGGTTTTGCTTGGTGTGGTTCGCAGGCTAAGGTCTCCCAAGCTCTAACTCACGCAAGCGAACCGCACCGCCGAGGGATAGGGGTCGCGGAGCGTCTGAGCTGAAATTTGGGCTGGGAATGCCCCCACTGGAAACAGCAGCTTTTCCCGGGATGCAGATCTGTCCTGGGGTGGTCGGCTCGCCGACCGGGTTCCTTATGCCCTCGGCGGTGCGCTCCGAACTACGACTCGGCAAGCCAGTCCAGACTCAGAACATGAACTTTGCTTGCCTTTCCATTTTTCAAAGCCACCCTTCCTTCGCCTATGCCAACAGCCTCCCGTAAACCCCGTGCTCCCATCTACCAATTAAAAATCGTTCTGATCGGCTCCAAGCCGCCGATCTGGCGGCGGCTTCAAGTGCCGGGAAACGCGAACCTGGGGTGGCTCCATGCCGTGCTCCAGGTAGCCTTGGGCTGGACCAACAGCCATTTGCACCATTTCCTCACCGCCGACGCGCGCTATACTGATCCCCGGCTCGACGACGACGCGGGATCCGGCGAGGCGCCCGATCGCGATGAGGCCAAGGCCACGCTGATGGAAGTCCTGCCGGAGGAAGGCGCCAGCCTCGGGTATGAATACGATTTTGGCGACTCCTGGGAACACCGGGTCACGGTGGAAAAGATCCTGCCGCCGGATCCGAAGGTGGCGGCCCTTGCCCGTTGCCTCGACGGCGCCCGGGCCTGTCCTCCTGAAGATTGCGGAGGGATTTGGGGCTATGCCGGCCTGCTCAAGATCCTTAAGAATCGCAAACACAAGGAACATCAATCCATGGTCGAGTGGCTGGGCGGCCCGTTCGATCCCGAGGCCTTTGATGCGGCTAAAACCAATCCATGCCTGCAAAAGCTAAAGTGGCCGCGCGTGACCGAGGCCCAGTTGCGCCGGGTCCTCATGAAGCGCGACGGCTTCCGGGGATGAGACGGCTTTGTCCCGGGGGCCTCCACTTTGGGACCCGGGGTGACACGTGCAAACCAACCCGCTGTCGTCACATCGGGCACAACGGACCGCTGCTTGGCGCGCCGCGTCCTGGACATTATCCTGTCCATGTATGCGATCAATGACGTACACCGCCCCGAGGGAAGGCCTCGCATCCGCCATGGATCAGGTATGCCGTGACCGAGCGCCGCTGGTCATCACGCGAAAGCGGGATCAAGCGGTGGTGATGGTTTCGCTCGAGGAGTACGAAGCGCTGGCGGAGACCGCCCATTTACTGCGCAGCCCGGCGAACGCGCGACGGTTGTTGGAGGCCATTGAGCGTCATGAATCCGGCAAGGGCCGGCGGCGAAAGCTGGCATTCGAGTCATGAGACTCATCTTCGCCGAGCAGGCGTGGGAGGACTATCTTTTCTGGCAGGAATCAGACCCCAAGACGAACCGGCGCATTCACGAACTCATCAAGGATGCGACGCGGCATCCACTTGAGGGAACTGGCAAACCGGAGCCCATAGTAGCGGTCCTTGATCAAAAGACTGTCCTCCGGTTGGGCCGACAAAACGTGCCGGGCCAGCACCATCCCGGATTCCCCGCCGGCACCGCTGGCGGCCGCCAGCGGATTGTGCAAGCCCAGTTCCACCATCACCGCCACGGCCATGATGTGTTCGAACAACCCCATCGGCAGCAGTGCGCGGCGCCGCGAGAGCGCTCCGTCGGTAATCTTCTTGCCAGTCAGTGCCTTCACAGGTTGAGCCAGTGTGCCCGCCTCGGCGACCACATGAAAGACCAAGCCCCTGATCAATTCGGTGGTGCTGACGACCGGCGGACAGCGCCGACGCACGCCGCAAAAACGCAGCAGCGCGCGTATCCCACGGCAGGGCACGCCCTCTGCGAAAGGACTCTTGAAGGTGGAAACGGGGACGACAGTTTTGGTTTGCATCCCCAGTGTAATGACTCACTGTCGAAATCTGTACAAGGCAAGAATTTCCTAGCGAGCAACTTACAACTGATTCCCTCAAAATCTTCATTCAATTCCTAAACGGCATTGGCCCGAATCGCATTAATTTGTGGACTTAAAGCTTGACATCCTGCGTGCTTCCATGTCATCTTGTGTTTAGAAATGAGCCCGGTTTTCACCATGGAACTCAACCCTAGGGTCTGGCGTCATTACCAGACTTGGGATCGGACTCATGCCGGGCTGGTTATCAGCTTAACTCTCTGGTGCCCTCGGATTTTCTAATGTCTCTCCTCGATTCACTTCTTCTTGATCCAACCAACATTGAGGTATGGATTGCTCCCCGAGCAGACGGGCAGCTTGGATCCGGCACTGAGGACGATCCTTATGACGGCAGCGTCCGCGCGACTCCACAAATCACCGTCAGCAATATCTCTTCCGGCGGGACCACGGCGACCGTGACAACCGCGGTGAACCACGGCTTCCAGAATCTCCAGCTCGTGCAGATCTCCGGCGTCTCGGCGCCGGATGGAGCCTATTTCAACAGTAGTTTCGTTATTTCGGGTGTCACTTCGACCACGTTCAACATCAGGCTGTGGGGGGCGCACACGGCGAGTGTCTCTGCCGCGGGGATCTACTGCCAGCTCGATCCTTATCTTTTCGATGCAATCATGCGCTCACTGCCGATGCCGGTCAGTATCTCGAACAGCGGGAACACTGCCACGGTGACCGCGCTCGAGCATGGTTTCGTGGCGGGAAATGTGATTGCAATCGGCGGCACCATCGGCTCCTTCGCGCCGTTCAATAACGGAGTCTTTACAATTGTCAGCGTCCCGAATTACGACCAATTCACCTACACGATGTCCGGGAGTCCTCCTGCGGGCCAGGTCACTGGCAGCCCCTATTGCCGGCTGAACCAGTTTGACGCGAGCGCGTGGGGTCTAACCGCCGTTCCACCCGTAGCGGTGCGGCTGGGACCGGGCACGTTCCAAACCAAAGGGTATGCACCGAACGTCGCCGCGAGCTGGATCCCGCGTTCCGCCATGAAAATCTTCGGCGCCGGCATCGACGTCACTTTGCTTCGCCTGCAGGGGGCGGCGATGGATAATAACCCCTACGGATACGCTGCCATCAGTGACCCGTATGACATTTACCACGACGGGTTTGAGGCCTCGGATTTCACAATCGACTGCAACATCGCTGCCCAACCGTCCCAACTCGTTACCTGCGACGCCGTCGTTGTTAACGGGACGCATAACCGGCTGCGCCGCTTAAGGGTCATCAATTTTGGGGCCCAGACCATTAGTCCTATTCAGGTCGAGTGCTTCCCCCTGTACCTTGGAACTTACCAGCTCCCAATCAACCAGCCCGCGGTTTCGGGGGTAGCCGACGTAATCGAGGACTGCATCGTCGAGCAGCCGGGCCTCAATAATGCGCTGGAGACCAGCTGCTTATCTGTGGTTACCGGCGAGTTGGGCGAAATTATGCCCTATGGCCGGGGCGGCGTCATCCGCAACTGCTGGGTGAATTGCGAGGTACAGGGAAAACCCGATAGCGATCACGAGCATTGCCTTTAATTCTACCACCGGCCTGTTCAGAGTCACAACCAGCCTTCCCCACGGGCACGCCAATGGCGATTGGGTAAGAATTAGTGGCGCGGCACTTAACGGCACGATTTACAATTCGTTCAACGGCTCCTACACGGTCTCCAATGTCTCGACCTATGCCTTTGAATACCTGCCAAACCCGGCTCAACCCGCCAACGCTACCCCGATTGGGGACCTGTGGGTCGGAAAGTTCCCCAGCCACCTGGTGCAGATAGTCGGCGTTTCAGTTTCCACAGCCGGACCGCCATACACGGTCACGGTGACAACCGCCACCGCCCACTTCCTGGTGCCTTTTATTGTGGGCGGGCCGCCTCGGAGAGCGGCAATTTACAACGTGTCAATCGCCCAGTACAATGGCGTATTCCAGGTTTATGGCGTGAGCAGCCCCACCGTCTTTACCTTCCAGCTCAACACTTCGTACGGAAATCCAACCATAACCGGCGCTGAGTTGATGGGCGCGGATTTCCAGATCGGTGGCGTCAGGACGGGGACCGCGTCGGTTTTCGAAGGTAACCGCATCCTCAACTGCACGAGCGCGAATTACCAGGATACTTGGAACAGCCGGGACCAAATCAGGCGGAATAACTACTACCGCTCCGTTTCACAGGCGAGCTACGATAACAGGGATCCGAGTGCAGTAAGCAAAACTACGTTCATGATTCCCCTGGTTTCGCTCACAAATGTCATGCCTGCCTCAACCGTAGCCATAGCGACCACAGCTCAGCAACACGGTTTTTCCCTCATCAACGACCCACAAAACGCCAATGTCATCATCTCCGGGGTTACGGGGCCCGACGCTGCCCTTTACAATACTCCCCCCAACGGAGTTGCAATCACATCAGTAACCCCTACGACCTTCGAGTATCAGATGAGTGGAGTACCAAGCGGCCCCGCGATAGGGACTCCCGGCTATGCGACCGGACCCAATCCTCCGAACCAGCAGCAGAGAATCCTGGCATCGCTCACTTCAGCCCTGCAAAATGGAGTTTACGTTGCCACAGCGACGGTGAGCACCACCTATTTCGGCTCCGGCCACGGCCTGAACGTTGGCGAAACCGTTTACATCAGCAAGGCGAGTCTGCCCGCCTACAATGGCTATTTCACTGTCACCGCTGTGCCAGACTCGACGACGTTCCAGTACGTTTTGCGGAGCAACCCGGGAGGACCTTCAACTACTGGTTACTACGGACGCTTCTGGACCTCAGGAACAATAATCGAGGAGAACAATGTGATGGAACTTGCTCCGACTCAGACCAACTGGTACGCGTCATCCGGATTCCTTACAGGGTGGATATCCGCCCTTTCTCCCGCTCTGGTTATTCAAATGCTGGCCCGGCGCAACATCATCCGGCATGTGGACGGAATTCCCGATCCGTCGCCGGGCGGCGTCTCCTCTCGGAGCACTGGCACCTTACTCGGGGGGTGTGGAGCTGTTATCGCCGAGGAGAACGTGGTTGACCTGGACGCCAGCAACCCTCTTGCTTTTAGCTGGTGTGGGAGCTCCGAATTCTTTGCCAATCAGACCTCGGCGGGCTCCCTTATCCAGGGATATAACTCCGCCAGTTCTACGGCCGCCCCGGAGCTTTCGACAAACGTAGAGGATGCAGCGGTTCTGGCGTTCTGAAACACAACGCCCAACCAAGACACCGAGATATCTAGTCCAAGAATGTTAGACTTGCGAAAGAAAATTGAGCGCCTGGGAGATCGCAGCGTGTTGTGGTCCCTCATCTCCCTGGTGCGCTGGTTGCTCCTGCTACTCCCAGCGATTGCCGCCGTTTCGAACGCCCAATCCTCTTTCAACGTCGACTACCTTGCGATCACTAACAACGATGGCACTGTTGTCCTTTTAGGAAGCACTTATTGCTACAGCAGTGTGACTACGTGCGCCACTTACGTGACTGTTCCCAGCAGCTACGGAGGTTTTCCAGTCGCCGATGTAGTATTCGACGATCACTACTTGCGCGATGCGGTAATCTCGCAAGGCATTACGACCTGTTCATTCCACAACTGCATCAACCTGACGAACGTCACGATCCCCGATAGTGTCACCAACATCGGAAACTACGCCTTCGCAAACACCGGACTCCAAAGTATCACCCTCCCTTCCAGCGTTCGAAGCATCGGGGGATTTGCCTTCGCCCAATGCCCCGAGCTCACCGCGGTGGACGTGGATCCCGCCAATCCTGACTACACCAGCGTTGATGGAGTCTTATTCGACGCAAAGTTGACCACGCTTGTCGCATATCCCGGTGGCAGGACGGGCAGCTACGCCATTCCGAGCGGCGTGACGAGCATCGGCGATGGCGCGTTCAGCGGATGCAGCTTGACCAACATTTTCCTCCCCGCAAGCGCCACTAACGTCGGCAGCGGCGCCTTCTCTCTGTGCAAAAACCTCACGACCATAGTCGTGGATCCCCAGAATGGCAACTACGCTAACCTCAACGGAGCATTGTGGGACAAGAAGCGAGCAATCCTTATCCAGGACCTGGGCGAAATCGGCGAAAGTTACCTCATTCCCAGCATCGTCACCACCATTGGAGACTCGGCATTTTTGGGTTGTTCCACTTTGCATTCGGTGAGCATCCCGATGAGTGTCACCAACATAGGGGACTCGGCGTTCGCTCAGTGCACCGGCCTTCAGAGCGTGACAATACCCGACAGTGTGACGTACTTGGGCTACGGAGCCTTCTCCACGTGCGCCAGCCTCACTAACGCGTCGATTGGGGCAGGCGTGAGGAGCATTCATGTACTCTGCGTTCGAGTTCTGTACTAACCTCACAAGCGTCGGGCTGCCGATCAACCTCACCAACATTGGACAAAACGCTTTTTACCAGTGCAGCAGCTTACCCCAGATCACAATCCCTGACACGGTTACCAGCATTGGACTTGGGGCGTTTATATCGTGTCGCGCTCTGGTAAGCGTCACTCTCCCAGCCAGCTTAAAGACTCTCTACGGCCTCTTTGACTACTGTACGGGCCTGACCGAGGTCGCAATCCCCAGCAACGTCACTAGTATCAGAGACTCATTCGCGGATTGCCAGTCCTTGACGACTATCACGATTCCTGCAAGCGTTACAAACATAGGGGACTATTCCTTCTCGTCTTGCTTCAGCCTCACGCGAGTCCTTTTCTACGGCAACGCTCCCGGTATCGATTCAACCGCCTTTTTCGGAGCCCCGGCCACACTCTACCATCTGCCCGGTACCACAGGTTGGCCGGATACCCTCAATGGCCTCCCGACCGCGCTTTGGACCTTGCCTTATCCACTCATCTTGACCGGCGGCTCAGGTTTTGGGGTGCAGGCGAATGGCTTTGGGTTCACCGTCTCATGGGCCACAAACCTTTCGGTGGTTGTCGAAGCCAGTTCCGATCTGTTCAATGGTGCCTGGCAACCGCTTCAAACCAATGCTCTGGCTGGTGGCTCGTTTTATTTTAGTGACCCTCAGTGGACGAACTCTCCGAAAAGATTTTACCGCGTTCGTGCCCAATACCCTTGAAGCACCACACACCATCGGCATCCATTGCCTTGGCGGGCGATACCGCCGGACTGCACGCCGTTATCGGCCTGAGCCCGTTGCGGTTCTGGTGTTCTGAAGGTATGCGCCACCCGATCGCACGGGGTCTGTCACTGCTGATCGCGTGCGCTTCAGCCACGGCCTGCTTGGCGGACGCCTTTGTCATCGCTCCGCCCCGGCACGGGCCCGTTGCTGGTCCGACCGAAACCGGCACGATCTTCCCTTTCCTGATCAAACAGACCGATACGTGCGTCAACACCAATCCCATCGTCAACATGCGCTATCAGCAGGTGTACAACAGCTCGCTCTTCACGAATTTCACGACCTTAGATCCGTCCTTGGTTTACGTCACCAGTCTCACGTTGTACTTTCCCGACGCTGGGGGGAGCGTGGCCGGTTGGACGGCACCTAAGATGCAGATCGATTTGTCGACCACCACAAACAGCGCCGATAAGCTCAACTCCACATTTAGCAAGAATGTGGGTCAAGACGACCAAGTGGTGTTCGGCCCCGGGAGTTTTGCCTTCCCCGGGAGCGGACCCGACAACTGGGTTGAGTTCAGCCGTCCCTTCAGGTACGACCGAAGCTCGGTAACCTCCTGATGGATGTGCGGATCTTTGACGGCAGCGGCTTGGCTGATCCCGTCAACCCGTACCCCCAGATGGACGCCTTCAACTCCACAACCGACGAGGTCTCGCGTGTCTGGTCCCCGGATGTAATGGCTCCGACCGCCTCTGGAAGCGACACCGTCGGGTTGGCCACCCTCATCGCCCTGAGCCCAGTTCCTTCTCTGCGCGCGGTGCTTGCCTCTTCCCTGTGCGCTGGCTGTCCGTCCAACCTCGTCGTGATCAGTTGGCCACCGCAGCCCACCAACCTCGTGCTCCAGTGCAGCGACTACTCGTCCAGCAGCGCCCCTTGGCAGACGGTCACAAACCAAGTGGCTGGAAGCCCCGACCCACAACGGGGGGGTTGGTGGATTGCCCTGCCCGCACCCTCGGCAAATCCGAGTGGATTTTTCCGGCTGTTTTGGTCGGGCAAATAACGGATATCAAAGTGATAACGAACACCTATGTCCCTCCTTGAAGCGCTACTCTTGGATCCCCTGAAGATGAACGTTTGGATCGCCGTCCGCGCTGATGGCATTGCCGGAACCGGTACCCAGAACGACCCCTATGACGGCAGCACACAAGCGAAATTTGACGCGGTCATGAACGGGCTGGCGGCCTACACGCGAATTAACCTGGGCCCGGGCACGTTCCAGACCAACGGCTATGCGGATGGTGTGAGCGGTGGCTGGCAGCCGAAGCCCGGCGTGAAGATCGTTGGCTCAGGTGCGGACGTTACCATCCTGCAACTGGCTGGCAGCTCGATGAGTGCCCATTATTACGCGATCGGCCACTCACTCGGGACGGGTGGCCACCCAAACCTGATGGATTTTTTTGAGGTGTCGGATCTCACCATCGACTGCCATCTTGCTGCCTTTTCGGGAACATCGGCCGCCTGCGGCGCAGTGCGCGCGATGGGTAATCACGCCAAAATCCGCCGGGTTAAGGTTGTTAACTGGGGCACAAAATCCACGTCCAGACCATGCTTCGTATTAGCCGCCATCACTGCGGACCCACCCTCCGGCGCCAACGGTGTGGAAGATTGCGGAATTGAAGAGTGCCTCGCGGTCTCGCCCGACACCAACAATGTCGGCCCGGTGACCATCTTTCATGCCGGGGGAATGGAGGCCGCAGCAACTAATGTGGTGGGGTTCGGAGTCGGCCCCTGCATTCGAAACTGCTTCGCCGATGCGGGGGCGTCGAACCTATCGAGTCCCGAGATTCGCGGGTTATCTATGGGCTGGTGCAAAGCAGGTATCGTGGAAGGCAACCAAGCACACAATCTAACCTACGGCACCTTCCAACAGGCAACCAGCGCCCAGGACATTGTCGTGAGGAATAACTGGTTCAAGAATGTCAACAAGGGCGCGTTCTTAGGCGGCATTGCAGCGTCGCAGGGGACCGGCAGCCTCAGCCTCTCTGCACCGACCGCGACCGTGACGATCCCCTCCGGGCACAACCTGTTGGTGAACGACGTCGTCCTCATCAGCACCAGCCCGGCCACATCGTTTAATGGCATCGTGGTGACCGTGACGTCCGTTACGAGTACCACCTTCACTTTCAAGACCTCCATAACAAGCCCGCCCTCCGCCACGATCAGCGCCGTACAGAAGTTGTTTGGGGTCAGCAACCTTACCATTGAAGGCAACGTCGCGGAGGTCCCAACTGCAACCAGCGGGTCCTTGATTGGAATCCACGTTAACGACTCGTGGGCCGCAAGCACTCCCGCCCAAGATGCGACCTATCCTACTTACCTGTTCGGAAAAGTGCTGGTTCGTGACAATAAGATGCGATACGTGGACGACGCTCCGCCGGTTTCGGGCTATGTTGGTTATGGGCTCCAGATCAATAGCGCCTTGGATCTCCTTGTGAGGAACAACGTCATCACTTGCCAGCCCACACCCGCAATCCAGAATGACCGGTGCGGCTCGGTGGCTTATTTCAACAATCAAACACCGGCAGGCGCCCTGATTCAGGGTGCCAACGGCGATAATGGTAACCCGTATGAGGAGCTTTCCACTGAGGCGGATTTCGCCCTCGTGATAAGTCTGTTCAACCGAAGATCATAAACCAGAGCAAAAGGAATCAAAATGGCAGTAAAAATACTATCGCTGGCAAGTGGCCAACTGAGCACCACCTCTCAGACGGTGATTTATACATCCCCTGTCGGCCCACCCGCACTCACGTCTATCGTGAAGAGCATTCGGCTAGTCAACACAGACACCGTGCCCAGGACCATCAACCTCTACTTCACTCCCAACGGAGGCAGCACCCGGCGCATTGCCCCTCCAGGCCTTTCGATCGCCGCCGGATCGTTGGTCATAGATGACCAGGAGATCACCATGGCATCAGGGGACGCCATCAAGGCTGACGCAAGTGCTGCGAGTGTCATCGATTTCGTCATCAGCGGCATCCAACGATAGGCGCCATGAGAATCACCGATACGCAAGGCAGAACCATCATTCTGGAAAAAAGCTTTCTGGAAACGGGCATGTTCGGGGATGGCTCGGATGGGGCGGTGACGTTCGACGGCACCTCGACGGTGCTCGGGTTGGTCCCGAGCGGCAGCACCTACACGATGAACCGCTCAATTTTTTGCAGCGCCATCACCATCAACAGCGGGGTGACCCTCAAGAGCGCCGGCTTCAAGATCTACTGCACGGGCACGCTGACCAACAACGGAACCATCTCGAACGCGGGCGGCCCGGGCGGGAGTGGCAGCGGCAGCACCGGCGGCAGCGGCGGATCTTCCGCGAGCGCGGCGGAACTAGGAGGCTCCGCCCCCGGGGGCGCTGGCCCGACTGGTGGGACAGCTTCCGGCTCCCCCGGGGCAAGTGGTTCATCCGTTTCATTGGGAATTGGCGCGTCCGGCGGTGCCGGAGGGGCCGGCGCCAGTGGCAATAGCGGCAGCGGTGGGGCACTCGGGACCGGAGGTGCAGTGGGGGCAACGCGGCCGTGCAAAACTCTGACCCATCACTTGATTTCGGGCGTTGCCTTTGATCTCGGGCGGAGCGGGCGGAGGAAGCGGGGGTTCGGGAGGCGGCAACGGCTCCACGGCCGGTGGTGGAGGCGGCGGCGGTGGTGGCGGTGGCGGAGTACCGATGATATTTGCGGCAACCTTGAACAATAACTCCGGAACGATTACCGCCCAGGGTGGGGCGGGAGGGCCCGGAGGGGCGGGACCGTCCTCCGGCTGCGCCGGCGGGGGCGGTGCCGGCGGGGGTGGCGGCGGCATGGTTTACCTGGTGTATAACAGTTTGGCCGCTGGCACCTTGAACGCCTTCGGCGGTGCTGGTGGATCGGGTGGCGCCGGCAGTGGCACGCCGTCAGGCGCGGCGGGCAGCTCGGGAACTTCAGGAAATCTGCTAAAATACAACGGTACACGAAAGGTGTGGGAGTAACCAGACGCCCCGATCGAGGCGGATCCATCGGCTACTCCGCCGTGCGCGCAGGCGGTAGCAGGGGTTCGGGCTTCGAAGCCGAGGGAAGCCCGCCAAGATGAAAACCCTTTGCCTTGTAATGATTATCAGGAGCGATGCTCATGGCCTTGGCAACTGCCTCGAGTCAGTCAAAGGGCTAGTCGACCGTTGGATTGTATGTGGTTCCGGGACCGCCCGGGATACCCGCCAAACCATCGAGCAGGCCATGGATGGAATTCCGGGCGATTTCCATGACCTCGAGTGGGTGAATTTCGGAGCGAATCGGACTCGCGCAATGGAATTAGCCGCTGGAAAAGCAGACTACCACTTGGTCCTGGATGCGAACATGGTGGTCAGGTACAAAAGGGAGTTTCGGCACGAGCTGGAGGCGGACTCATATTTGGTACAGGAAGAGGGGACAGCAGACTGCTGGGTTGAACGTATTTTTAGCGACCGGCAACAATGGCGGTATGTGGGGTCGGTGCGCGAGGTTCCTCTTTCTACCTCGCCCAGCGGGCGAGCCAGGCTGCCAAGCCTCCGGATCGCCTGCCAAGAAGACGAGTCCAGCCGCGTCGATAGACTTTCGTGCGAAATTGAGCTGCTGAAGGAGAGCCTCGAACGCGGGGCGAGCGTCCCACGGGCGACGTTTTATCTAGCACGGGCGTACCAGAACCTGGGTAACCTGCCGCGTGCCGTCGAATACTACGAGGCGCGCTTAACAATGGGGGGGTGGGATGAGGAGCTGTGGTAATCCGCCTACCAAGCAGCCCGGCTGCAAGACCGGTATTCTCTAAACTGGATGCTGGTCCTGAACCGATATCTTGAGGCATATGAGCTGCGGCCCACTCGCGTCGAGCCTCTGGCTCAGGTGGTCAAGCATTACCGCCAAACGGCTCAATATCGGCTGGGGTATTTGTTCGGTAGTCAAGCGATGGCTATTCCCATGCCAGAGGACCTGCTTTTCATTGAGAGACCAACCTACGAATATGAGCTGCCGTTGGACTACGCAGTGTGCTGTTCGGCATTGGGGATGAAGTTGGAGGCAGCCCGTATCGCCGAACGGCTATTGTCCCAGCCCAGTCTCCCCGAACACGCCCGTAGGTCCGCCGAGGATCATTGCGACTGGACACAAATGAGCCAGACGCCGGATCGTCCCAAGTCGCTCAGCGGCACCTGAACACTTGCGACCGAGCAGTAGCTCACCCTTGTGATGAAGCTCATCCTCCGTAACTTTTTGTCACCGGGAGATATCGTTATGCTGACCGCAGCAGTTCGCGATCTTCACCGCTGCTATCCAGATAAGTTTTTGACTGACGTAAGGACCTCCTGCATCGAGCTGTGGCAGAATAATCCGTTCATCACTCGGATGGATGAGAACGATCCGGAGGCGCGCTCCATTGAGTGTTACTATCCTCTGATTCACCAGAGCAACCGGCAGCCGTATCATTTTATTCATGGGTTCATTGCCGATCTGAACGACAAATTGGGATTGAACATTCGCCCGACGGAGTTTAGGGGCGATATTCACCTCTCTGTGCAGGAGAAGACCTGGCCCTCACAGATCAGAGAAGTCCTCGGGGAGGACATTCCCTTTTGGATTGTGAATGCCGGTGGGAAGCACGACTTTACGACGAAGTGGTGGGAATCATCTCGTTACCAGAAAGTGGTCGATCATTTCCGCGGCAGAGTCCTCTTTATTCAGGTTGGCCAGAGCGAGCACCACCATCCTGCCTTGGACGGAGTCATCGACCTGCGCGGCTGCACCAAGTTGCGGCACCTGGTGCGGCTTGTCTATCATGCCCAGGGGGTCTTGTGCGGCGTAACGTTGCTCATGCACTTGGCGGCGGCCGTTCCGCCGGCACCGGGCGGTCCGGCCGTCCGCCCATGCGTTGTTGTCGCCGGGGGACGGGAGCCCTCGCATTGGGAAGCCTACCCCCACCACCAATTCATCCACACGATCGGGGCTCTGCCATGCTGCCTGGCCGGGGGCTGCTGGAAATCAAGGGTGGTTCCGCTTGGCGATGAAGATGAGAAAGATGACCCGGCGAACCTGTGCACTAACGTTTCTGGCGCGCTGCCACGCTGTATGGACCTGATCACACCAGAGGAAGTAATACGCAGAATCGAGCTCTATTTCGAGGGTGGCACACTTGAAATATTGCACCGATTCTGTGGACCTCCCTAGCGTTTGGCGCAGGGCAATGGGGTCATGTTGAACACGTGAGCGTCCTCAGCCAAGCCTGACAATTCTAAGCTGCGACCCACATTCCCATCCCTCCCTTCACTTTTCGATTTCTTACGGATCATAGTGGACAGAGATTCAGTTTTCCGCAAAAGAACAGGATCCAAATCCGGCAGCTACAGAAGTTGCGAAAGCCCGGCGCCGCCGATTTGACGGCCTGGATCTTCAAATCCGATCCTTCGCTCACCGCGCTGGTAATGCGATGGCGCAGGTATGTCAACAGTTACTGGTCACGGAGAATTACCGGGGAGCACCGGATGGTGTATAAGGCCGTTGGCGGGGACCTTTTGGTGGCTCAACTCCGCTACCATTACTGAACAGAAGGCGGGGACTTGGCGCGCGGCGTCCGGGCAACGAATTCGACGGCCGGGGACTGCAATAAAAAAGCGAGGCTGGGGTGCCCCAGCCTCGCTGATGTCTTGGCTCCTCCCGGGAGGGACGCGGTCAACGCGTTCCGGCCCGCGGAGTCACGAGCCGATTAATAATCCATCTCGCCCATGCCGCCGCCGTGGCCGCCCGGCATCGGAGCTTTCTTGTCCTTCTCCGGCATCTCGGTGATGAGGCATTCGGTGGTCAGGAGCAGGCCGGCGATGGAGGCCGCGTTTTGCAGCGCGGTGCGGGTGACCTTCTTCGGGATCAACCACGCCGGCCTTGACCAGGTCTTCGTATACGCCGGTCGCGACGTTGTAGCCTTCGTTGCCCTTGCGCTTCTTGACTTCCTGCACGACGACCGAGCCTTCCACGCCGGCGTTGTCCGCCAGGGCGCGGGGCGGGAACTCGATCGGCGCGTCTTGACGATATCGACGCCGATGCGCTCGTCGTCGTTGCGAGCTTCGACCGTGTCGATGGCCGTCGAGGCAGCGGATCAGGGCCACGCCACCGCCAGGGACGATGCCTTCTTCGACGGCCGCGCGGGTCGCGTGCAGCGCGTCTTCGACGCGGGCCTTCTTTTCCTTCATCTCGGTCTCGGTCGCGGCGCCGACATTGATGACGGCAACGCCGCCGGCGAGCTTGGCCAGGCGTTCCTGCAGTTTCTCGCGGTCGTAATCCGAGGTGGTTTCCTCGATCTGACGGCGGATCTGGTTGACGCGGCCCTGGATGTCAGAGCTCTTGCCGCCGCCTTCGACGATGGTGGTGTTTTCCTTGTCCACCACGATGCTCTTGGCGCGGCCGAGGTCTTCCAGGCTCGACGTTCTCGAGCTTGATGCCGAGGTCTTCGCTGATGAACTTGCCGCCGGTGAGGATGGCGATGTCTTCGCACATGGCCTTGCGGCGATCGCCGAAGCCCGGGGCTTTGACGGCGCAGACGTTGAGCGTGCCGCGCAGCTTGTTCACCACGAGGGTGGCGAGGGCTTCGCCTTCGACTTCTTCGGCGATGATCAGCAGGGGCTTGCCGACCTTGGCGACCTTCTCGAGCAGCGGGCAGCAGGTCCTTGAGGCTGCTGATCTTCTTCTCGTAAATGAGGATGTAGGCGTCTTCGAGGCTTGGCTTCCATCGTCTCGGCGTTGGTGACGAAGTAGGGCGAGAGATAGCCCTTGTCGAACTGCATGCCTTCGACGACGTCGAGGGTGGTCTCGATGGACTTGGCTTCCTCGACCGTGATGGTGCCGTCCTTGCCGACCTTGTCCATCGCGTCGGCGATGATCTCGCCGATGGTGGTGTCCCAGTTGGCGGAGACGGTGGCGACCTGCTTGATTTCCTCCTTGTCCTTCACCTTCTTGGCGATCTTGTCGAGCTGCTCGACGGCGGCGCTCGACGGCCTTGGTGATGCCGCGCTGGATGCCGATCGGGTTGGCGCCGGCGGTGACGTACTTCAGGCCTTCGCGGATAGATGGCCTCGGCCAGAACGGTGGCGGTGGTGGTGCCGTCGCCCGCGGCGTCGCTGGTCTTGCTGGCGACTTCGCGGACCATCTGGGCGCCCATGTTTTCATAGGGGTCTTCCAGCTCGATTTCCTTGGCGACGGTCACGCCGTCTTTGGTGACGGTGGGGGAGCCGAATTTTTTGTCGAGCACGACGTTGCGGCCTTTGGGACCGAGCGTAGCGGCCACGGCGCGGGCCAGTTTGCTGACACCCCTGAGGAGTGCCTGACGCGCATTTTCGTCAAAGATTAATTGTTTTGCTGCCATAACTTAATTTAATATTCGATTGGTTGACGGTTGATACTCTTTTCGAGGGTTCGGCGTTATTCCACGACGGCCAGGACGTCGTCGGAATTCAGGATCTTGTATTCCTTGCCGTCGAGTTTGATTTCGGTGCCGCCGTATTTGCTGACGAGCACGCGGTCGCCCTTCTTGACTTCGAAGGGAACTTTCTTCCCGTTGTCGTCGGTTTTGCCGGTGCCCAGCGCCACAACGACGCTTTCCATCGGCTTTTCCTTGGCGGTGTCGGGAATGATGATTCCGCCCTTCTTGACTTCCTTCTCTTCGACCGGTTCCACGAGGATGCGGTCGCCGAGGGGTTTTACGTTCAGTGCCATAGTATTTGGTCTCTTTTGTTGTTTGTTCGTTCTTGGTGTTGCTTTGAATCAGAATCCCGCCGCACCCGCGGAGGGAAAGCTTTCATCGCGCGGCCGGAGAAACCCCTCCCGGCAGCGGCGTGAAATTGGGTATATCGCGCACCTCGCTCGAGGCGCGAGTCAGTGCTGCTTTGACGCCGGCCGGCAGGCTCGGCAAATCGCCGTCTCTGAACCACGCCAGCGCCTTCAGTGAAATCATGGGAAAGAACTGATCGCCGTAAATGGCTTGGCCCGCGCCGAGCATTTCGGGAATGCTAATGCCATGCTCCAGCAAAGCATAGACGTCGAGGTAATCCTTCGCTTCCGACCGGCTTTGGATCACAGCCATTTTGCAGCCGGCAACGTCCGGGAGCGTGGCGACCCGCGCCACCCCGTCCTCCGTCGCCTCCGGCTCCGCCACACGCCGGAGCCCCAAGCCGAAAAAGGAAAGCTTCACCGGGCCGGAGCGATGCACTGTGACGGTCAGGGTATTGGGCGCTTTCTGCCGGACGATGGCGCCCTGCAGCAGCGGCAAGGACTTTAACAAGCCGTCCGGCTCCACCGGGGCGTCAGCAAAAAAGTCAAAGTCATCTGACCGTCGATGTCCCAGCCGCAACGCCAGCGCCGTGCCGCCATACAACACGAACCGCGCCGGAACCTGAGACAACTCCGGCCAAAGTTCTCGTTGAGGCGGCGCGAGGACCGACAAATTCGGCCGCAGACTCATGTCAAAGATCGTCGAGGCAACTCCGCCTCGGGCAGGCCAAAAACCGCGCGCCAATACGTCCACGAACGTGCATCAAAAATCCCCGCGGGCGCGTGCACGACGGCGTCTTTCAACGCCTCCGGCTCATACGCAGCCCGGATCGTCTGAACTTCCTGCCAAGTGCCCAGCGCCATCACTTGAGCCAGGAAGCGGCGCGGGTCTGCCAGCGAGTGATCCGGCGTTTGCCACCAGAACAACTCCTGGGCGAGCCGGTACAACGGATCATTTTGCAGGCGCGTCTCGACTCCCACAGGCTCACGATTTGACTCTGCGGCCATCAAACCGGGTCTCCCGCTACTTCTTCTCATCAACCACTTCGGCGTCGATGATGGGGCCTTCGTCCTTCTTGCCGTCTCCGGCCCCGGCTTCCGGGCCCGGCTCGGCGGCGGGGCGTCCGGCCCCGGGTTCGCCCTCGGCCTTGCCGGCCCGGGCTTTTTCGCTGGCGGCTTTATAGAGTTCCGCCGAGACGCTCTGCCAGGCCTCGTTGAGTTTCTCGCTGGCGGACCGGATCGCGGAGGCGTCCTGGCCCTTGAGGGCTTCCCGCACCTCTTTGATCGCCTCTTCGATCTTGCTCTTGTCGGCGCCGGAGATTTTATCGGCGTTGTCCTTGAGCATTTTCTCGGAGCGATACACGGCGTTATCGGCCTCGTTGCGCAGCTCGATCTGCTCGCGCTGCTTGCGGTCGTCCTCGGCATGCGCTTCGGCATCTTTGCGCATCTTCTCGATCTCGTCCTTGCTCAGGCCACTGCTGGCGGTGATGGTGATCTTTTGTTCTTTGCCGGTGCCGAGATCCTTGGCGCTGACGTGCAGGATGCCATTGGCATCGATGTCGAAGGTAACTTCGATCTGGGGCACGCCGCGCGGGGCCGGCGGAATTTCGGTCAGGTGGAACTTGCCGATGGTCTTGTTGTCACGGGACATTTGGCGTTCACCTTGCAACACGTGAATCTCCACGCCCGGCTGGCTATCCGAAGCGGTCGAGAAGATTTCGGATTTGCGGGTCGGGATGGTGGTGTTGCGCTCGATGAGCTTGGTGAACACGCCGCCGAGGGTCTCGATGCCGAGCGACAGGGGGGTCACATCGAGCAGGAGCACGTCCTTAACTTCGCCTTTGAGCACGCCGGCTTGAATGGCGGCGCCGATCGCGACCACTTCGTCCGGGTTGACACCCTGGTGCGGTGTCTTATTGACGAGCGATCGAGCGGTATCGACCACTTTGGGCATGCGGGTCATGCCGCCGACCAGCACCAATTCATCAACCTTTTCAGCCGCCATGCCGGCGTCGCGCAGGCAATCCTTGACCGGCGTGATGGTGCGCTCGAATAAGTCGTCGCAGAGCTGCTCCATTTTGGCGCGCGTCAGCTTCATGCTGATGTGCTTGGGGCCGCCGGCGTCCGCCGTGATGAACGGCAGGTTCAGCTCATAGACCTGGGAACTCGACAACGCGATCTTCGCCTTTTCCGCTTCCTCTTTGATCCGTTGCAGGGCGTCGGGCTGCTTGCGCAGATCCATGCCGTGCTCCTTCCGGAACTCGTCCAGGATCCAATCCATAATCCGCCCGTCCCAATCGTCGCCGCCCAAGTGCGTGTCGCCGTTGGTGGCTTTGACTTCAAACACACCGTCGCCGATTTCCAGGACCGAAATATCGAACGTGCCGCCGCCCAGGTCATAGACGGCGATTTCCTCGTCTTTCTTTTTGTCGAGGCCGTAAGCCAGCGAGGCCGCGGTCGGCTCGTTAATGATCCGGAGGACCTCGAGCCCGGCGATGCGGCCCGCGTCTTTGGTCGCCTGGCGCTGCGAGTCGTTGAAATAGGCGGGGACGGTGATCACGGCCTGGGTGATCTTCTCGCCCAAACGCATTTCGGCGTCGGATTTGAGTTTGCCCAGGGTCATGGCCGAAATCTCGGGAGGGCTAAACTGCTTGGGCTTGCCATCGACTTCGACCTCGACATAGGCATCGCCGTTCGGGCCGGAGACAACCTTGTAAGGCACTCGTTTGCGCTCCTCTTCCACTTCGCTGAACTTGCGCCCCATGAAGCGCTTAATCGAATAAACCGTATTCCGCGAATTCGTAACGGCCTGGCGCTTGGCAGCATCGCCCACCAATCGCTCCCCGCTCTTGGTGAAGGCCACAACTGAAGGAGTAACCCGCCGGCCTTCGGAATTCTCGAGGACCAAGGGCTCTCCGCCTTCCATTACCGCCATGCACGAGTTCGTCGTACCTAAATCAATACCAATAACTTTTGCCATAAAATGCTCCTAATACACGAAGCCGATGACACTTAAGCAATGGATGTGCCAGATGGTGTGCCATAGATATAAGTTGGTCATTAACAATCAATTACAAATATATCAGCACTCACCGACGTAGGTAGTGGGATTGTGCCATTCGAGCCATTATGGCACACTTTAGCGGGCGATGGCACAGTCAAGTGTGCCACAGCGTCCAGCTCGAAAGGGGAGGAGAATGAAGGGATAGGCGTCTGTTACGCCCCAAGGTTCGCGCCCCCCTCGATCCTCGACAACACCACAGTGTGCAATGGGTCTGAGGCGGAGCATCATTGGACCCTTTGGTCCTCGAGTGGGGCGAGCCGGGCCACGAAAAGATTCTGGCCCTCCAATGTCTCCACGCCAACCACCCCACAAGACGCGGGGGGTCTGAGGACCAGCCTCATTCGGGAGGCGGGATGAGCTCAGAGGCTAGAGCGCGTTGACCACCAGGTCGCCAATTTGGGACGTGGTGAAACCCATTTTCCCGGCGGCGAGGCTCTTGACCTTCTCGCGAACGACTTTGATGACCGCGTCTTCGATGGCCTTGGCCGGCTGGGTTTCGCCAAGAAAATCGAGGAGCATCTGGCCGGCGCAAATGGCTGCCAAAGGGTTTATGACACCCAGGCCGGTGTATTTTGGAGCGCTGCCGCCGATGGGCTCGAACATGCTCGTGCCCTCGGGGTTGATATTGCCGCCCGCGGCGATGCCCATGCCACCCTGAACCATGGCGCCAAGATCGGTGATAATGTCGCCGAACATGTTATCCGTAACGATAACGTCGAACCATTCCGGATTCTTCACAAACCACATCGTGGTAGCATCCACATGGGCGTAGTCGCGTTTGACATCCGGATAATCCTTTTGGCCGACTTCGTGAAACGCCCGCTCCCATAAATCGAACGCATAGGTCAGGACGTTGGTCTTGCCGCAGAGGGTGAGCTTCTTCTCCTTATTGCGCTTGCGGGTGAATTCGAACGCGAAGCGGAGGCAGCGTTCGACTCCACGCCGAGTATTGACGCTCTCCTGCATGGCGACCTCGTTGGGGGTTCCCTTGAAAACAAAACCGCCCGCACCGGTGTACAACCCTTCGTTGTTCTCGCGCACCACCACGAAATCGATGTCCTGGGGCTTCTTGTCTTTCAATGGGCAAAAGCGCTCATCATAAAGCTTCACCGGGCCGAAGATTGACGTATTGCTCGAGCTCGAAGCGGGTGCGCAGCAGAATGCCTTTTTCCAGCACACCGGGTTTGACATCCGGGTGACCGATGGCGCCCAGGAGGATGGCGGGGAACTTGCGCAATTCGTTCAAAATGCTGTCGGGCAGGATCTCGCCGGTACGCAGGTAGCGGGCACCGCCGATGTCGTAAGACGTGTAGTTGAGCTTGAGATCAAACTTCGCAGCCGCGGCATCGAGGACTTTGACCGCTTCGCGGACGACTTCCGGTCCCGTGCCGTCCCCGCCAATGAGCGCAATTTCGTAACTTTTCATGGACAGTAAATATCTGTTGCCTGCCGTCTGGCAGGAGCGGGTGATGCTACGGTTTCTGACGCGTGAGGCAATGGAATTCTAATGAGGCTGGGCTTCAAACCATGTGAGCGTTGTGGGGTGGTTGAAGGTTGGGGGGCTCAAGAGGATCGGGGGTGGCAGACGCCTCATTCGCTGTGCGCTTCGCGCGGAGGTGGGAGGGAAGACGGGGTTGGGCCAAACCTGAGCGCCATCCTGCAAGTGCGGCGAAAGACAAAAATCTTCATTCATAGATTCTCGCCATTTCCTGTGGCGCAGTATGGGTTCCGGCTACAAACCATCAGGCAGGTTTGGGGTAAGCCGAGCCGGGAAAAGGCCTTGGCGCTCCGCCGTCCCCACGCCAGCCGCCGGCTCGACCAGCTCTGGAGGCAACTTCTTCGTTTCCTTCGTTTTCTTTTGTTCTTCGGTTTGGCCCGCTCGGCTCGCACGCGGCGGGATCCTGCGTGTCCGGCCACCCGTCCGCTTCACCTCGTGGAAGTTGATGAGGATCAGCCCCAGCGGTAGATCCAGCAGCTTCCGATAGCTCAGCAACTGGGAAAACAGAATGCCTGGGCCGCGTCCGCACCCGGCAGGCAAAGTATGGAAACTCAGAGTTCTTTGTACACCAAGCAAACGAAGGCAACGAAGAATTTTGTCCCGCACCCCACAGGCCAACGGCTCGCATTTTAGGAGGGACGAACCGGATGCGGGAGGCTATGATGCAACGCATAGACTTTTGCGAGAGCCAGGCCAAGCGCCCTTGGAATGGCCAAGTCACTGGTAAGGAATATGAAAAGAATACTCGTCTGCCTGGCGGTTGCGGAGTTCATCGGGCTTGCCGGCTACGCCGAAAACTGGCCCCAATGGCGCGGGCCGTTTTTTAACGGCTCGACCACCGAAACGAACCTGCCCACGGAGTGGAGCAAGACGGAGAATGTAATCTGGAGCGCGCCGCTGCCGGGGTATAGCGGCGCCACACCGGTGGTGTGGGAGGATTCGGTGTTCGTGTGCAGCCCGGACGAGCAGAAGGATCTCCTGTTGCTCTGCCTGGACCGGAAGACCGGGAAGGTCCGGTGGCAAAAGCAGGTGGCCCAGGGGGATCGCGAGAAGGGGCGCAACAACATGGCGTCGCCTTCACCGGTTACCGACGGCAAGTCCGTATTTGTGCTATTCGGCACGGGGAACCTGGCGGCCTACGATTTTTCCGGGCGCGAAGTGTGGGCCCGGGATTTGGCAAAGGAATACGGGCGGTTCTCGATCAACTGGTTGTACGGGTCCAGTCCGATGCTCTACCAGAACAAACTTTATATCCAGGTGTTGCAGAGCAACCCGATTCCTCCCGATTACACCCAGGCCCTCGATGGCAACCCAAAGCGCGAATCCTACCTGCTCTGCTTGGATCCGGCCACGGGCAAAGACCTGTGGCGGCACGTGCGGACCACCGACGCTTTCAGCGAAGCGCAAGAAGCCTACACCACGCCGATGCCGTGCGAGACCCCGTCGGGTTTGCAGATCATTGTGGTCGGGGGGAATTACGTAACCGCACACGACCCGGGAACCGGCGAAGAGATTTGGCGTTGCGGCGGACTGAACGACAAGCGGGAGCCGTTCTGGCGCATCGTGCCCTCGCCCGTCATCGCCGGGGGGCTGGTGATCGCTTGCGGACCGAAACGAGATCCCGTGCTGGCCATCGAGCCGGACGGTCGCGGCCTGGTCACCACCACCAAGACGGCATGGAAATTCAAGGAATACCCTTCGGATTGTGTCACGCCGCTCGATTACGAAGGCAAGCTGTTCATCTTTGACGGGGACCGCCAGGTGTTGAGCTGTCTGGACCCTGGCACCGGCGAGAAGAAATGGCAGGGAAAGCTCAGCGTGCATGAAATCTTCCGGGCGTCCCCCACCGGGGCGGACGGCAAGATCTACTGCGTGAGCGAAAACGGCACCGTGGTCGTGCTCGGGGCCGGAGACGAGTTCAAGAGCCTGGCCACCATCTCCATGGGCGAGGGGCCGGTGCGAGCATCGATTGCCGTGGCGCACGGGGAACTGTTCATTCGGACCGCCCAGAGCCTTTATTGTGTGGGAAAGCGTAATGCCCTATAAGATCTCGACGCTCCTGTATTGTTTCAACCAGCGGGATGAGGTGCTGCTGATGGAACGGGCGCAGGAACCGAACCTGGGGCTGTGGAGCCCTTGTGGTGGGAAGCTGCAAACGGACAGAGGCGAATCGCCATATGCCTGCGCCTGCCGGGAGGCCCACGAAGAAGTGGGGATGCGGATAGCGCCTTCAGACCTGCATCTGGCGGGCATTGTCAGCGAGCACGGCTACCAGGGTCAAAGCCACTGGCTGATGTTCCTCTTCGAGGTCCACCAGCGCCTCAAGGCCACCCCCGCGGCGCATCGCGAGGGCCGGTTTGAATTCTTCGCCCGAGGGTCCCTGGCCGGCTTGAAGCTGCCGCAAACGGATCGCGAGCGCATCTGGCCCTGGTTTTGGAAACATCGCAACGGGTTCTTTGCCGCCCATTGCCATTGCCACGCTGACGGCCATAATGAATGGACTCTGGAAGAATCGCGCGTGCCGCGGGCGGCTTTGCTCGAATCCTGAGCTGTCCCACACCAGGGTATGGAACCACCGATTATCGACTTGGAGAGCGACCATTATTTCATGGGTGAGGCCTTGCGCCAGGCGGCCCGGGCCTGCGCCGCGGAAGAGGTCCCGGTGGGAGCGGTGGTCGTGCGCGATGGCCGGATCATTGCCCGCGCGTTCAACCAGGTGGAAATGCTTAAGGATGCGACCGCGCATGCTGAAATGCTGGCGTTGACCGCGGCGGAGGAGGCGGTGGGGGATTGGCGGCTGACGGACTGCACTCTGTATGTGACCAAAGAACCGTGCCCGATGTGCGCGGGAGCCATTGTCCACGTCCGCCTGGCCCGGGTCGTATTCGGGGCCAATGACCCGAAAGCGGGCGCGGCGGGAAGCGCTTTGAATCTGCTGCAGTTTCCGACCCTGAACCATCGTTGCGCGATCACCAGCGGCGTGCGCGAACCCGAATGCCGGTCACTCCTGCAGTCCTTCTTCGCGGCCCAGCGCAAGCGGGGCAACCCTGCCGGGCAGGCTGAAAGTTAATCGGGCCAAGATTCGGCGCCTCAGGACGGGATTCCGCGGGAATCGGATCCGAGGAGATGCGGGCACTCCGCGAAGCGCCCCCAGCCCACGGAAAACCCGCATCCTTTCGTGGGTTTCGAATATTTCGCGGTTCTTGTTCCCTTTCGCATATTTCGAGTATTTCGTGGTTCGCAGTCCCTGGCGTGTGTTTCGCGTATTTCGTGCTCACTTCCGGACCACTCCTGCGCGGTTTTGGGACAGAATGCCGTGCATTCCGCGGTCCCTGCCGGGGGTGCCCGGCGCATTTTCCGGCGCGAGAGGAAATATTTTCAAATGCCCGTTGCACGGAGGTGACTTTGGGCCATACTGTAACTGAAATGAGCCGGTGAACACGAACGAATCCAGGTACATTCAGCGGGAGGGATTTCTCTCACAGTACACGCATGAGCGGACGGTCGGGCTGCACGCGCCGGCACCCGCGGATGATGAAGAGTGGATGCGATCGGCCCAGGAAGTATTGCCGCGGTTCGTGCCGTTCTTGACGGTAAAATGCGGCGTGGAGTTTCGCGGACGCGTATTGGAAATTGGCGCGGGCGGCGGGTGGTTGAGCGCGGAACTCTCAAAACTTCCGAAAGTGGTGGAAGTGATCACGACGGATTTTTCCCCGCGCCTATTGCGGGAAGAGGCGCCGAAGGTCTTCAAGCTCCTCAATGCCAAGACCGCCAAAATCACCCGGATTCCCGGCGACTTCCATCGGCTGGATTTCCCGGACAACTACTTTGATTTCGTGGTGTCCTCGGCCGTGCTGCACGACGCCACGAACATCGTGCAGGTATTGCGCGAGGCCAAGCGCGTGCTGAAACCCGGCGGCCAGTTTGTGGCCATCCGGGAACCGGTCTGGCCGCTGGTAAAATTGAAGTCCCGCTCAAAAATGGTGGCCAAACTGGTCACCACCGGCATTAACGAGCGGTTCCATACCTTGTCCGACTTCAAGGAGTTTTTCAGGCAAGCCGCGCTGCCGCTCGACGTGCGACGCGTCAATATTTCGAGCGGCTTCAAGTATTATTTCGATGCGGTGGTGAACGGGTTGACCCATGCGCGGTATGCGTTTATCGGCACCAAGCGCGGTTACGCCCAGGGTGAAACGGGAGATCCGCAGCGCGACCTACTGATGGCCGAGCGGTAATTTCGCCGTCTGCCACCCGGCGAAGGATGGCCTTTGGTGCTGGAGAGGTTTCCTGCCACCACCCGCCGACGGGGCGCACACGGCCGCCAAAAAGTGTTTTTCCTTCGGCGAACTTTGGCTAGGCTCCCGTTATGTTCAAGCCAACGGATTTATTTGACCTGACCCAGACCGAGCATGCGGCCCTGTTTGAAAATTGCGGGTCTGCTTGGGAGGCGCTTAAAAACATTCAAGCGTACCTGACCGAACACCTCCACCCCGCTCTGCATAACCGCTGCGAAGGTGTGGCCTATATCGGCAAGCAGGTGTTCATCGGCGAGGGCACCGTGGTCGAGGACGGCGCCATGATCAAAGGCCCGGCAATTATTGGGCGGAACTGCGAGATTCGGCACAACGCCTATATCCGGGAGCACGTCATTATTGGGGACGACTGCGTCGTGGGAAACGCGTGCGAGGTGAAGAACTCGGTATTCTTTAACCACGCGGTGGCGCCGCATTTCAACTATATCGGCGATTCGATCCTCGGTTTTAAAGCCCACCTGGGCGCCGGTGTCAAGGTCTCCAATTTCAAACTCGTCCCCGGCAATATCATGCTGGAAATCGATGGGCAAACGGTCGATACCGGCCTGCGCAAATTCGGCGCATTGCTCGGCGACCACGTCGAGGTGGGCTGCAACGCGGTATTGAATCCGGGCAGCATTATCGGACGCCGCTCGGTGATTTATCCCAACACGAACTGGCGCGGCATTCTCCCGGCCGACCGGATGGCAAAAAACAAAGCGGGCCAGGAAGTGGTCTCCCGGAAATCGTAGGCCCCCTCGCCGGCGTTCATGCGCTTCGCGCGGGTTGCCGAGCCGAACCCGTCAGGTTTTGCCTTCCAGGAATCGCCTTCGCCACGCGGCACGGGAAAGTTTGCCCCGAACGCCAGTTTCCAATTCATCCACGAAGCGCCACTCGCGCGGCACTTGCCAGGCCGGCAATTTGGCGAGCATAAATTGCTTGAGCGATTCGGCCTTCAGCTCGGCCGTCGCGGCCACGCAAGCCACAATCAGCTCCCCGCGCCGCTCGTCCACATCCGGCACACCGAACGCCACGCAAGCGCGGACCTGCGGGTGACAGACGATGGCGGCTTCGATGACCTCGGGTGATACCTTGCGTCCCGCCACGTTGATTTGATCCCCCACGCGCCCGCGGAGATGAATTTGGCCGTCCACGATTTCTCCCAGATCGCTGGTGCGAAACACCCCCTGGCCCAGTGCGGGGCTGGATTGAGGCCAATAGCCTTCACCGACCGCGCGGCTGCGCACTTCGAGGCAGCCATTCTCCCCCGGCGAAACCTGGACGTCCCGCAAGGGAGCGCCGACATAGGCCGTGTCGGCACGTGGCTCGATGGTGGAATCGTAGGCGATCCCTCCGCATTCGCTGCTGCCGTAGAAATTATGGATCTTTAGTCCGTGCCGAGCGAAGACACTCTGTTCCAGGGCGAGAGGCAGCGGGGCGCCGGCGGAGATGGCCAGTTGAACGTTCTTTGGAATAGCGTCGGCCTGATGCCAGGCCTGCCAAAGCGCGGGCACCGCCGGCAGCGTGAGTTGCGGAAAAAAAGCCGCCGCGCGCCGGAGGCTCTCGGGCAGGGTTGAATCCGCCAAAACGAGAGGAATGCCTCGCAGCAGCAAAGGCAGGACCAGGTTGGAAAACCCGTAAGAGTGAGCCAGCGAGATGAGGCCGAGGTTGGGCCGTTCCGGGTGCAGGCCCATGGTGGCCACGATGTTTTCGGCGTCGGCGCGGAGTTGAGCCGCCGTGAAGGCCACAAACTGAGGCGCCCCCGCGGAGGCGGAAGTCGTCTTGAGGTGGATCACCTGCGGAGGAAAACCCGCTGAAATTCCCGGAGGGGTTTGGCCGGGTTCCAACGGGCAAACGACAGCCCCGGCACGCCAGGCGCACAGCACCTTAATAATGAACGAAACGTCCGCCCCCGAGGGAAATACAGGGTTGGCGCTCTCGCCGGGAACGCGCTCGGCCTCATCCGACAATTCGCGGAAGGTCCAACGCCGGCCAGTGCCCGCCTCGATCAGGGCGGGCTCGCGCGCCCGGTCCTTAACCACTTGGCGCCAGAAATCGTACAGCATCGGCTCCTAACGAAATTGAGGCAGACCGCGCCGAGGGAGACTGTTTTCGTTGTTCCAGATCACCCTTAAGCCAATATGAAAAGCCCATCGGAAAAGCAAGGATGCGGGCGGCAGGTGGCGCGGAGGCCCGCGCGCTGGACCTGCCCACCGGCAGGCGGTTCACCTTGGCTTTCTGACCCAGGCCGCGACGAACATGCCGTTGCCGCCAAACGGCTCGGGCCGCAGGATCAGCTCGCGCGCGAGCGGCGATCCGGGCTGAAGCGGATTCCGAAGTTCCAGCCGGTCGAAATCGGGATGGTCCGCATCAAAGGCGCCGGCGACCGCGTGCGTTTCGGAACGGGTGAGCGTACAAACGGCATAAACCAACTTGCCGCCGGGCTTGACCGACGGGGCGGCATTGGCCAGCAACTGCGTTTGCAGGCCGGCGAGTTCTTTAACATCGGCAGGGGTCGTCACCCAGCGGGCATGGGGATTGCGATGCCACGTCCCCACACCGCTGCAGGGCGCATCAAGCAGCACTCCATCGAACTTCGTCTTCACTGGGGGCTTTGCGCTCCCGTCCCACATCGCCGCACGGTAATTAAAGATCTTCGCCCTGGCTGCCCGGCGCTTGAGTCGCTGCAACCGCCAGGCGGCGCGGTCCGTGGCCCAAATGAGGCCGCGATTGCCCATGAGATCTGAAAGCAGCAGCGTCTTGCCACCCTCACCGGCACACGCATCCCACCAGGTTTGCCCAGGCTTCGCCTCACAGGCCAGGCCGGCGGCCTGCGAACTCAAGTCCTGAATCTCAAACGCGCCGGCGTGAAATTCGGGCGTGCGAAACAAATCAAAACGTCCGCGGTAGTCCAGAGCATCGCTTAAGGGCCCTTCACCGAACGGGTGCGCAGTTTCCCAATTTCCCGGCCAGCTCGCTTCCCTGGCCCGGGCGGGCGCGCAGCCAAAGTTTTGGCTCACTTTGCAGGGACCTGGCCCACGCAGGCGTCACCTCCATCTCCGCTTTCAGCCAGTCCGGCACGCAGCGGTTGATCAATTCGGCATCGTCAAAAGTCTGTGGCTCATCCGCGTATTTTTCCGCCAACTCGGCAGCTCGCGCCAACTCGCGATCGAGCGGGCCGTTCCCGAGCCAGCCACGCCAGCGGAAATAGGCGAACACCAGGCGGCTGATCTGTGTCGTCTCGGCGGGCGTCAATTCGCGCTGCGCGCGCAGCTCCTGCCGCAGCAGGGCATCCACTGGGTGATCGCGGCTGGCGGCGCCGACGATCCGTTCCGCGACTCGGAGCATGGCGCCGGATGCGGCTGGGGCAATGCGCCTCATGCGGAGCGCGAACAGAAGCGGAGCGCCGGGTATCTTGAGCCGCCACCCGGGGACTGGGCGTGGCTGGAGAGCGGCGTGGCGCCGCACTTCCGGAGACACTCCACAAGGGATGGCTTCACGCCTTGGCCGACCCCGCGCCCTGTGCTTGGGTCAGTAGCTGGCGCAGGACATAGGGGAGAATGCCGCCGTGCTGGTAGTATTCGATCTCGATGGGCGTATCAATGCGGCAAACGACTTGAACCGAATCGGCCGCTCCGTTCGTGCGCGTGATGCGCAGGGTCAATTCCTGCTGGGGCTTTAGTCCCGCACCCAGGCCGAGCACATCGTAGGTTTCGCTCCCGTCGAGTTTGAGCGTTTGCGCCGTCACGCCTTCCTTGAATTGGAGCGGCAGCACGCCCATGCCTACCAGGTTGGAACGGTGGATGCGCTCGAAGCTCTGCGCCACCACGGCCTTCACGCCGAGCAATGCGGTGCCCTTGGCGGCCCAATCCCGCGAACTGCCCGTGCCGTACTCCTGCCCGGCGATGACCACCAGCGGCGTGCCCTCTTTTTGATACGCCATCGCGCCATCATAAATCGAAACCGTTTCGCCTGGGGCGCCTCCGCTCGCTCTCGAGGCCGAAACACTTGGTTACGCCGCCTTCCGTGCCTGGGACCATCAGGTTCTTGATGCGAACGTTGGCGAAGGTGCCGCGAGTCATCACCCGGTCATTGCCGCGGCGAGAGCCGTAACTGTTGAAATCCTCGAAGGCCACGCCGTGCTCGGCCAGGTATTTGCCCGCCGGCGATGATTTCTTGATGCTGCCCGCGGGTGAGATGTGGTCGGTCGTGACGCTGTCGCCAAAAACCCCGAGCGCGCGGGCGCCCTTGATCTCAGCCAGGCGGCCGGGCTGCAGTCCGAAATTGAGGAAGAACGGCGGCTCTTGAATGTAGGTGCTGCCGGCGTCCCATTGATAGGTCGTACCTGTGCTGGCAGGAATTTCGTTCCATTTGGGGTTCTGCTGCGCGAAATCGCGGTAAAGTCTTTGGAAAACCTCCGGTTTGAGCGCGGCCTGCATCAGGTCACGAATCTCCTGAAGGCTCGGCCAGATGTCCTTGAGGAACACGTCCCGGCCGTCGCGGCCCCGGCCCAGGGGCTCGCGGGTCAGATCAATATCGACGCGGCCGGCCAAGGCGAAGGCGACCACCAAAGGCGGGGACATCAGGAAGTTGGCCTTGATGCTTTGGTGGACGCGGGCTTCAAAGTTCCGGTTGCCGGAGAGCACCGAAGCCGCCACCAGGTCATGCTTGCCCACCGCTTCGTCAATCGGCGCCGGCAAGGGGCCGGAGTTTCCGATACACGTCGTGCATCCGTAGCCCACCAGGTTAAAGCCCAGCTTGTCCAGGAACGGCTGCAAACCAGCTTTCGCGAGATAATCGGTGACGACCCGGGATCCGGGCGCCAGCGAGGTCTTGACCAGCGGATTGACCTGGAGGCCGCGTTCGACGGCCTTCTTCGCCAGCAGTCCCGCTCCCAGCATCACCGAAGGATTGCTGGTGTTGGTACAACTGGTGATAGCGGCGATCAGGACGCTGCCATGACGCAGGTCCCCGTCGTAACGCGGGACCTCGGTGGGAACCGAGTCCGGGGTGGGCCGGTTATTGGCCATTTCGAGTTCCGTCGATGGATTGGTGTTCCGCGCCTCGGCCATCCGGCGCGAAACCGGTTCCTGGCTGCCGCCGCCCAGCCCGACGCCATCCCCGCCGGTGACATGGAACGTTTTGGCAAGGTCTGAACCGAGCTTGCCAAAGCCATTCTCGGTCACCGGCTTGGTAAAGGCGGTGATGAAATCACGTTTCAGATCGGGCAATTCGATGCGATCCTGGGGCCGCTTCGGTCCGGCGACGCTCGGGACCACGGTGGCCAGGTCCAGGTCCAACTCGAGGGAGTATTGCACCTCGCCTCTGCGCGGAATGCCGAACAACCCCTGCGCGCGATAGTAGTTCTCGTAGATGCGGCAATGGTCCTCAGAGCGTCCGGTAGCGCGGAGATAGGCCACGCATTCCTGGTCGATCGGGAAGAAGCCCATCGTGGCGCCGTATTCGGGCGCCATGTTGGCGATGGTCGCCCGGTCCACCACCGGCAGGGCGGCGGCGCCGGGACCAAAAAACTCAACGAATTTCCCAACGACTTTGGCTTTGCGCAGCATCTGGGTCACCGTTAAGGCGAGGTCCGTGGCCGTCACGCCCGCACTCAACGCCCCGGTCAGATGCACGCCCACCACGTCCGGCGTCAGAAAATAAACCGGCTGGCCCAGCATCCCGGCTTCCGCTTCGATGCCACCCACGCCCCAGCCGATAATCCCCAGCCCGTTGATCATGGTCGTATGCGAGTCGGTGCCCACCAGCGTGTCGGGGTAATAGACGGCACCCGGCGCGGCCCCGCCGTCACCCCCGGCGGAGAGCACTCCCTTGGCGAGGTATTCGAGGTTTACCTGGTGAACGATCCCAATTCCCGGAGGCACCACCTTGAAGGTATCGAAGGCTTGCATACCCCATTTAAGGAACTGGTAGCGCTCGCGGTTGCGCTGGAACTCCATGTCCAAATTCCGCTGCAGGGCCTCGCTCGAGCCGGAATAATCGACCTGCACCGAGTGATCCACCACCAGGTCCACCGGCACCAGCGGCTCGATGATCTTCGGATTTTTCCCCAGCCGCGCCACGGCTGAACGCATCGCCGCCAAATCCACCAGCAGTGGCACGCCCGTGAAATCCTGCAAAACAATGCGGGCCACCACGAACGGGATTTCCTGCGTGCGGGGCGCCTTTGGTTGCCAGGCGGCCAACTCGCGCACATTCGACTCCGCAACGCGTCGGCCATCGCAGTTGCGCAAAATCGATTCGAGCACCAACCGAATGGAGACGGGCAGTTTCGAGATGGGGCCCAGGCCGGCCCGCTCGAGGGCGGGCAGCGAGTAGAATTGGCCCCGCCGTCCGTCGCCGAGTTCAAACGATTGCAGAGAATTAAATAAATTGTGCATGCTCATAAAGTGAATCCATTGCTGCTAAAGTGCCAACCGCCGCCCGCAAGCAGGGAAAAGTGCGGTCTGTACCGCGCAGCGTCAAGCTTTTGGACGCCGCTTCAGAATAGGTAACTGACCCCAAAAACGTGCAGGTTCAGCCCGGGGTTGGGCCGGGTAAAACCTCCATTGGACATATGCTGGAAGCGGTAGCTCAAACGAATGCCTGACCGGATGTCCAGATTGAGCCCGACGTGGCTCGTGAACTGATAGAGGCTGCCCAAATTGAGGTTGGTGAATTCGTGCCGACTGATCACCGTTGGGCTGAAACCGCCTTCGAGGGAGACGGGAGATTGACCGTGGCTAAACACCAGGCTCCCGCCGGCCGTTCCGATGGCCACGCTGCGGTGGGCATCGCCCAGCCAGCCACCGGAAACATCGAACCGGGTTTGCATCCAAAACGTACGCCCCAAATCCCATCCCCAAGGCAGCTCCCAGTTCACAAACGCTTCGGCCTGGTGGAATTCCAAGTCGTCCCGCTGGACGCCGAAGCCGAAACGCGCTCCGGCGGAGTCCAGACTAAAATCCCCGGCCCGGCCTCGCTGAACCACCAGCATTAAAAGGCCAACCAGCAGACGGCTAAACGATGACGAAATCTTGCTCATTTCCGGGAACGACATGGTCGTGGACTATGTCACGGAAGGGGCGCGCACGCAATGGGGGCCCACCAAAGGGCCGAGGGGTCCAGCACCCGGAGGGTGGTCCCCGCCCCGGTCCGTGGGCAACGCCGAGTTCCTGGTCTAAAGAACCTCCACGGCGGCTCCGGAGCGGGTGGCCCGCCCGATTTAACCTCTCAAGAACTTCGCGACCGCCTCGGTCCGCGTGCGCACCTGAAGCTTTTCGTAAATGCGGCGGATGTAGGTGTGTACGGTCTCATAGCTGATGCCCAGCTTTTCGGCAATTTCCTTGTAAATTAAGCCCTGGCTCAGGCAGTCGAGCACTTCCTGTTCGCGCTCGGAAAGATTTTCGGTCGGCTGGGGTGACGGCCCGGCGCGCTGGAAGGACTGAGTCACTTTGCGGGCAATGTGGGTGGTCATGGGCGAACCGCCGCGCTGCACCTCGCGTATGGCTTCGAGCAACTCCGCGGTCTTGGTCCGTTTGAGCAGGTATCCGGCCGCGCCGGCGGCCAGGGCGTTGAAGATGTTTTCCGTGTCCTCGTAAACGGTGAGCATGACGACTTGCGTTTGCGGCATGATTTGCTTGAGACGCCGGACGCACTCGACCCCGTTCATCCCGGGCAGGTTGATGTCCATCAGCACCACCTCCGGGCGGTCTTTGGGCAGCCCTTCCACGGCGGATTCCGCGTCGCCATAATGGCTCGGACAGCGGAAGCCTTCCGCGCGATTGATGACCTTGGCCAGCGTGCCGCGGAGTTGCTCGTTATCTTCGACGATGGATACAGTAATCGGCATGGCACCCCCGATTTCCCGGGGCAAACACATTTAGACGAGGTCAGTCTTAGTCGTTCGAACGCCGATCGTCAAACTGTGATTTGAGGTTCAAGGATCCGAGCCCGGGGTCACCGGCATGGACCCAATGGGGGCGGCCAGGCGCACGATAGTGCCGCCGCCCGGACGCGGCGCGAGCTCGAACTGGCCGCCGACGTCCTCCATGCGTTTGCGCATATTCTTCAGGCCGTTCCGCCCCTTCTTTTCATCGGCCGCGTTCAAGCCGCGGCCGTCATCCTCGATCTCGAGCACAAACCGGCCGGCGTAAAGCTGCAGGCGGAGCCAGGCGGAAGTGGCCTTGGAATGTTTGACGATATTGTTCACGGCCTCTTTGGCAGCCAGGAACGCATTATGGCGAAGCTCGGGGGAGATGGGCAGAGCGGGCAATTGCGCCGGGACCTCGAGGCGATAGCGCAACCCGGCCAGTGCCAGGTACTCCTGCGCGTATTTGCATACATAGTTGACCAGCCCGTCGAGCGTGTCGTTCGAGGGATTGACCGTCCAGACAATCTCGTCCAGCGCCCGTGTGGTTTCACGCGCGGTTTGCGAAATCTGGCGCGCGTGCGCTTCGACCTCCTCCGGCAGCTCCTTGTCGCTCTCGGCCATTTCACCCAGCAGCGCGACCTGGGTGAGGTTGGCTCCGAGCTGGTCGTGCAGATCCCGCGCGATGCGGGAGCGTTCCTTTTCAAGAGCTTCCTGCTCCCGCAGCACGCCCAACTGGCGCTGCAATTTCTGGGTGGAGACGTAATGCACGGATCCGACAATCATGCCGAGCAGGCAAAGCGAACTCGCGGTAAGGAACCACCAGGTCTGCCAGAACGGCGGCAGCACGATGACCGACAACGAAGCCCCCGCCTCGTTCCAAACGCCATCCTCGTTGCAGGCTTTCAGGAGAAAATGATAGTGGCCCGGCGGCAGCTTGGGGTATCGGGCGTACCGGATGCCGCCCGGCCGCTCGGTCCAGGTTTTCTCATGCCCCTCCATCTTGTATTTAAAAAAGCCTTTGTCCGGACTCGAAAAGTTAAGGCTGGCGTAGGTGATTTCGAGGCTCTCCTTGCCGGCGGGCACCGTGATCGTTTGAATGGGCGCCAGCCGCAGCGTATCGGGCGTCTGCAATTCGCCATCGATGCGCACCGACTCGATAATCACGGGAGGCGGGTTCGAGTTAATCAGCAGCTTGGCCGGGTCGATGGCGACCAGACCGCGGATGGTGGGAAAGTAGAGTGTACCCGCCCGCGTCCGACAAGCGGCCGGCTGCGAACCGGAACTGCACTCGCTGGTAGGCAAGCCGTCCACGGTCCCAAACACGCGGAAGGGGATCGCTTCGGCCGAGGCATGCCGTCGCGCCAAATCATTAAGGCTATCTTTGGCCACGCGCATCAAACCGGCGTTGGAACCGATCCAAAGGTAACCGAGCGGATCCTCGATGAGGTAGCCGATCTTGTCACTCGCTAATCCCTGGCTGATTGTATAACGGGTCCATTCACCGTTCGCGAAACGGCCCAAGCCGAGCGAAGTGCCAATCCACAACACGCCCTGCGGGTCCACATAAAGCGAGGAGATGTTATCGCTGGGCGGTCCTCCGTGACTCTGCCTGCGAAAGGTTTCGAAAGCCCCTTCATGGAAACGGTCAAGGCCGCCTCCTTCGGTCCCCACCCACAGATCGCCATCCTTGTCCTCCGCGATGGCTCGGACGGAATCGGAGGAGAGACCATCCCGCGTGGTGTACACCCGCCATCCGCCTTTGTCCCGCCGGGCCAGGCCCTTCTCGGTGCCGAGCCAGAGCACTCCTTTCCGGTCCTGGTAAATGGCCCAGATTTCGCCGTTCATCGACTCCGGGCCCGTCAGCGGTAGAAAGCCGGTGCCTTGCCAGCGCAGCAGTGGCGGTGGCACCGACAATTCGCTCGTCCCTCCCACCCAAACTTCGTCCGAGCTATCCACAAACACCGTGCGTGCTGAGAACCGGGTCAGCCCCGGCATGCGCGGCGCGCTGGACCAGATATCGGTGAATTGTCGCAGCGCAGCGCCGTTCCAGTAATCCAACCGTTCGCTGTTATGCCCAATCCAAAGTCCGCCGTGAGCATCTTCGCACACCGATTGCACGGTCGAGCCCTGGGTTCCCTCCACGATGTCGAAGCTCTGCCGTTTCACCCGGTTCAAGCCGCCGCCGTTGCTGCCGACCCAGAGGCTTCCCTCGTGGTCCAGGAACAGGGACCAGATAAAGCTGTGCGGCAGCCGTTGCACGTGCTCGAAACTGCCGTCGTCGTTCTGCCACCAAACGCCATCGCCGAACGTGCCCACAATCAGGTGGCCTTGCGGGTCCTCGCAGGCAGCCAGGACGGGGACTTCGCGATTCCAGGGGTAGGCGCCGGCATCCCGCTCGAGGTGGTCTCCCTTCCAGGCTTGAATGCGGCCATTGGCCAGCCGCCAGTACCCGCCGGCTTTGCGGGCCAGCAGGAAATCGAGGTGACCTACCGGACTCTCGCTGGCGACGGTAAAGACCGGGGCCGACATGGTGTTGGTGATGGGGCCCAACGCGATCAGGCGCCCATCCGGAGCCCCGATCCAAACCAGGCCGGTGTTTTCCATCACCAATCCCCGTGTCGAGTTTGCGACGAGCCGGGCCTTCCCCTCGGAGTACCAATAGAGCTGGCCCTTCGCCATCGAAAACCAGACGCCGCCCGCCAGGTCCTCGCCGATGCTGACCAAGGGGCCTTCCTTGCCGTCAGGGCCCAACTCCAGTTTGCTGACCTTGCCATCCGGCGCCATGAGGAACACGCCGGCCGTGGCGGTTCCCACCCAGAGATTTCCGGAACGATCCTCGAAAAGTTTCACCACCTTGCCACCGCCTAATCCCAAGGCATCCGGTTCCTCATAGCGCTTGAAGCGAACCCCATCGAACCGGGCGAGACCATCCCCCGTGCCGAGCCATAGATAGCCATCACGCGTTTGGGTCAGCGCGATAACGGACATTTCCGGGAGCCCCTTCTCCGTGTCCCACTGGTCCACGGCAAAATGCGGCAGGCCCAGCGCCATCGCCGACAGGGCGCCCAGCACCAGCCAGAGCCAGCCGGCAGCGACCATCCGATGTTTCAAGCGTTCCGTCACGTATCGCCCGGCCGGGCGGACCGCGCGGAGGACAGCGCGCCCCACCGAGGCCGGCGGCTAATAGTAACGGGCGGGCCGCTGGTGGCCAGCAAAACCAAAAGGCCGCCTCGATCACTCGAGGCGGCCCTGAACAGAAGCAAAGGATTAGGCTTTACGAGCGCGACAACCGCCCCTTGGCCTTGGAGGACTTGAGCACGAGGCCGTTGGCTCGCAATTTGCCGTTCGACGCCTTGGCGGCGGCTTCCTCTTCGAGGGCGGCCTGCGCCGCGGCCAGTCGGGCAACCGGCACTCGGAACGGCGAGCAGCTTACGTAGCTCAGCCCGAGGCGATGACAGAACTTCACGCTGTCCGGGTCGCCCCCGTGTTCGCCGCAGATGCCGAGTTTGATGTCCGGGCGTGTGCTCCGGCCCTTCTCGACGGCGATCTTCATCAACTGGCCAACACCTGCCTGGTCGATCGACGCGAAGGGATTCTTCTTCACAATTTCCATTTCCTGGTAGGGCGGCAGGAACGAGCCGGAATCGTCGCGGCTCATGCCGAGACAGGTTTGCGTGAGGTCGTTCGTCCCGAAGCTGAAGAACTGGGCGGTCTCGGCGATCTCGTTCGCCGTCAGAGCGCCGCGCGGGACCTCGATCATGGTGCCGACGAGGTAATTGAGTTTCACGCCTTTCTCGGCCATGACCTCTTTGGCCACCCGGTGGACCAACTCCACCTGAAGGTCGAGCTCCTTCTTGAAGCCAACCAGCGGGATCATGACCTCGGGCTTTACTTTGATGCCCTGTTTCTGCACTTCGGCGGCGGCCTCAAAGACCGCGCGGGCTTGCATCTCCGAGATCTCGGGATACACCAGGCCCAAACGGCAGCCGCGGAACCCGAGCATCGGGTTGAACTCATGCAATTCCTTAACCCGCTGGGCGATCTTTTCCACCTTGATGCCCATCTTCTCCGCGAGGAGGTTTTGTGAGGCGTGGTCGTGCGGCAGAAACTCATGCAGCGGCGGATCGAGGAACCGGATGGTGGCCGGCAGCCCCTTGAGTTCCTTGAAGATGCCGGCGAAATCTCCCTTTTGGTAGGGCAGCAACAGCGCGAGGGCGGCTTTGCGGTCTTCTTTCTTCTCGGCAAGGATCATCTCCCGCATCGCATCGATGCGGTCGCCCTCGAAGAACATGTGCTCGGTCCGGGTGAGTCCGATGCCGGTCGCCCCGAAGGCGATGGCATTCGCGGTCTGGTCAGGGGTGTCCGCGTTGGTGCGCACTTGGAGGCGGGTCACCTTGGCGCACCAATCCATGAGTTTCTTGAACATCTGGAAGGTCGCGCTGGATTTCCCATCGAGGGTTTTCTCGACGAGCACCTGCACAATTTCAGAGGCGGCCGTCGGAAGCTGTCCGGCATACACATGGCCCAGCGTGCCGTTGATCGAGAGGTAGTCACCTTCCTTGTAGATGACGCCTTCGGCGGTCATCGTCTTGGCCGTGTAATCGATTTGCAGGGCCCCGGCGCCGCAGACGCAAACCTTGCCCATTTGCCGCGCCACCAGCGCCGCATGGGAGCTGACCCCGCCTTTGGCGGTCAGAATGCCCTCGGCGGCAATCATGCCGCGCAGGTCCTCCGGCGAGGTCTCGTTGCGGACCAGCAAAACCTTGTCGCCCTTTTCAGCCGCCGTGACCGCCCGGTCGGCGTTCAAAAACATGCGCCCGGAAGCGGCGCCCGGCCCGGCCGGCAAGCCCTTGCCGATCACCTTCGCGGCCTTCTCGGCTTTGGCGTCGAAAATCGGCGCCAGGAGCTGGTCGAGCTGCTCGGGAGGATTCCGTCTGATGGCGGTCTTCCAATCGATGAGCTTTTCATCGACCATGTCGATGGAGAACTTCAACGCGGCGAACGCGGTGCGCTTGCCGTTGCGGGTTTGGAGCATGAAGACTTTCCCATCCTGGATGGTGAACTCGAAATCCTGCACGTCCTTGAAATGCTTCTCGAGGGTCTTGCGGATCCGTTCGAGTTCGTCATAGGCGGCCGGGAGGTGGTTCTTGAGCTGGACAACCGGCTCGGGAGTCCGAACACCCGCCACCACGTCTTCGCCCTGGGCGTTGATCAAAAACTCACCGTAAAACTCCTTCACCCCGTTGGCCGGATTGCGGGTAAAGGCCACGCCGGAACCGGAGTTGTCGCCGGTGTTTCCGTAAACCATGGCTTGAACATTCACAGCGGTTCCCCACTCGGAGGGGATATTGTATTTGCGCCGATACACCATCGCGCGATCGTTCATCCACGATCCGAATACGGCGCCGGCGGCGCCCCAGAGCTGCTTCCACGGATCCTGCGGGAATGCCTGACCGGTGCGTTCCTGGATCAGCGCTTTGAAGCGGCTGACCAGCTCCTTCAAGTCATCGACGGTGAGTTTCGTGTCCTCGATTTCCTTGTGATAACGCTCGTGCTTCAGCGCATCGATGACGACTTCGAACGGCTCATGGTCCTCCCCGGCGCGCTTCTGGACGCCCATCACCACGTCGCCATACATCTGGACAAACCGGCGGTAGCAGTCCCAGGCAAACCGTTCGTTCTTGGTGGCCTTGACGAGCGCCAGCACGGTGGCATCGTTGAGGCCAAGGTTCAGAATCGTGTCCATCATGCCCGGCATCGAGTCGCGGGCGCCCGAACGCACTGAAACCAGCAAGGGCATGGCGCTCTGGTCACCGAACTTGGTGCCCATGATCTTCTCGATGAAGGCCACCCCCGCCTTGGCCTGCGGATCCAGCTCCTTGGGATAGCTCTTCTTATTGGCGTAATAATAAGTGCAAACCTCCGTGGTCATCGTGAAGCCGGGAGGCACCGGCAAACCGATCCGGCTCATCTCCGCCAAATTGGCGCCTTTGCCGCCGAGCAACGGCTTCATGCCGCCGTCGCCATCCGCCTTCTTATTTCCAAACAGGTAAACGTATTTTGCTGCTTTAGCCATAAAACGATTTCAATGGTTCAGGTGTTCAAGATTTCACCGGTCAATCCCCAGTAAAAGTTCGCGCACTCTAACAAAGGCACCTGCCCTGTCAACGGACGAGTGCCGCGAGTTCCGCCCGCGTTAAACGCTCGGACCTCCGAAGTCCTGTAAAATCAGCCGCTTATGCAGGAGCCCACGCGCCGGGCTGCAATAGATGCTAAGCCTTTTACAAAAAATGAGCCCTCGCGGATGTCCTTTACGCCCCTGCCGGAGCTCTCGTATGCTGCCAACGATCATTCAACCACAGTACGCTTATGCAACGATGGGTCTTCCTCTTTCTCCTCACCGCCTGTTCCGCCGCCTTCGCCGCGGCCCCGGCGGCGCCCGGGGACGGCAAGCTGCGGATTATCTGTTTTGGCGCGCACCCCGATGACTGCGAAATCGCGGCCGGCGGGGTCGGCGCCCTGTGGGCGGCCCGCGGCCATCATGTGAAGCTGGTGTCGGTGACCAACGGCGATATCGGCCATTGGCGGGAAGCGGGCGGGCCGCTGGCACTGCGCCGCAAGGCCGAAGCCGAGCGAGCCGACAGCATTCTGGGCGTCACCTCCGAGGTGCTGGACATCCATGACGGCGAGTTGCTCCCCACCCTCGAGAACCGCCGCACGATCACCCGGCTCATCCGCGAATGGCAAGCGGATATCGTCATCAGTCCGCGGCCGAACGATTATCACCCCGACCACCGTTACACCGGGGTGCTGGTCCAGGACGCCGCCTACATGGTCACCGTGCCGTTCTTTTGTCCGGACGTGCCGTATCTCAAGCGCAACCCGGTCTTCCTTTACTGCGCGGATTCGTTTCAAAAGCCAAATCCATTTCAGCCGGATGTGGCCGTGGCGATCGATTCCGTAATCGACAAGCAACTCGACGCCCTGGATGCGCTGGAATCGCAGTTTTACGAAGGAGGCGCCAACGGCTCGGCCGACCTTATCCCGAGCGATCCGGCCAAACAAAAGGCCCGGCACCAGGAGGTGCGGTCGCATTTCGCGCAGCGCTACCAAGGCCAGGCCGAAAAGTTCCGCGCGCGGCTGGCCGACTTTTACGGTCCCGACAAGGCCGGCGCGATCCGTTATGCCCAGGCCTTCGAAATCTGCGAGTACGGACGCCATCCGGACAAGGCGGACTTGAAGCGGCTGTTTCCGTTCTTCGATGAATAGCCGGCCGGAGTCCATGGACTGATGAAGCGACCGCGCCTGGCGAACGGCTTCAGGATCGATGTCAGGGAGACCTACGCCTCGATGTCGCGTCGGGCCGCGCAGATCCTCATGGCGGAGCTGGAGCGCAAACCGGACTTGTTGTTGTGCGCCTCGGCCGGAGGCACACCCACCGAAACCTACCGGTGCCTGGCGCGGCGGGCGGCGCGGGATCCCGGGCGCTTCGCGGGCCTGCGCGTCGTCCAAATCGACGAGTGGCTCGGACTGCCGGACGAATGCGCGGCGACGTGCGCCGCGGACCTGCGCTCGCACTTGCTGGAACCGCTGCGGATTCGCGGCGAACGCTACGTGGGGTTCACCAGCCACGCCGCCGACCCGCAGGCGGAGTGCGGCCGCATCCAGCGCTGGCTGGCGGCCAACGGCCCCATCGACATTTGCCTCCTGGGTCTCGGACTGAACGGCCACGTGGCGATGAACGAGCCGGCGCCAGCCGCCGTCCCTCACCCGCACGTGGCCACGCTGGCGCCGAGTTCGCGAACGCATGCCCTGCTGTCAGCGCTTCAACGCAAACCACGATATGGACTCACGCTGGGCATGGGTGACATCCTGCGTTCACGCAAGATTCTGTTGTTGGTGAGCGGCGCGCGCAAACGAGTCCCCCTCGCGCGGTTGATGCAACCGCGGGTCACACCCCGTTTCCCTGCCTCGTTTCTCTGGCTGCATGCCGATGCCACGGTTTTGTGCGATCGCGAAGCGGCTGCTCAGGCTTGACCGTGGACTGAAGCGTCCGCGAGAAGCGCGGCTCGACCACGGATTTGAGGGCCGGCCGACCGATGTTTCTCACTCATTTCGCCAAGCCGAAGCATTAAGGTATTTACCCCATATAAGGCGCTCTCCGCGGGTGATAGTTTGTCTCCACATTGATTGGCCGACTCCCGAAGCGACGGTTCCATTTGTCGTGATTTTGTCCGGGGGCACGGCAGGCAACTTTGTGCGTGTGCACAATTAAAAACAGCGCAGCAACCGACGAAGGACGAAAGGCACGACTATGGCAACGAAGACCAAATCGAACCGAAGGCAGGATTACCAGGAGGGGCATGAACCGCTCAACGACATGGCCGACACGGCCCGCAGGAATTATGAACACGCCATCCGGACCGGACAGAAGTTCCAGGAAGAAGCCGGGCAGTGGTGGAACCGTGTGTTCACGCAAGCGGCGCCGGCGATGGAATGGCAAAAGAACTTTACGCGCATCTCCGCGATGGCCGGCAACGCCATGCCACTGGCCCAGCACTGCCTGGAAGGCGCCATGGACGTGATGGAGAAAAGCGGGCGCAATAGCGCGGAACTCATGAAGCAGGCGGTCGATGCCGCGCAAACCTCCAGCCTGGCGGAAAGCCAGGCCAAGTGGCTGGAGTTCTGGACCGCCTCGATGAAGGCCGCCCAGTCGAATGTGGAAGCGGTTGCTCAACTCGGCACCCGCGCGATCGATTCCTGGATCGATTTCGTCCGCAAGAATTCCGAAACGCCGGAAGCTCGAATCCCCGGGGCGGCGTGAGGTTCCACCCCGGAGAAAGCGAGAATGAAAGCGGAAGTGTATCTCGTCGGCGCGGTGCGCAGTCCCATTGGCATGTTTGGCGGCGCTTTCGAATCGGTGCCCGCGCCGGCCTTGGGCAGCGCCATCGCCAAAGCAGCCCTGAGGCGGGCCACCGTGCCACCCGAGCAGATCGATGAAGTGATCTTCGGCAACGTCGTCAGCGCCGGCCTGGGCCAGAATGTCGCGCGCCAGGTCGCCATTGGCGCTGGCTTGGGCCCTTCGGTGGGCGCCACCTCAATCAACAAGGTCTGCGGCTCGGGCTTGAAAGCCGTGATGCTGGCCGCCCAGGCGATTCAATGCGGCGACGCCTCGCTGGTTCTGGCCGGCGGAACCGAGAACATGTCGCGCGCTCCCTACCTGCTCGAGAAGGCGCGCAATGGCTACCGCCTGGGCAATGGCGAATTGGTCGATGCCATGATCCGGGACGGCTTGTGGGATGTTTATAGCAACGTGCATATGGGCCTGTGCGGGGACCGTTGCGCCGCGAAATACAATTTCACCCGCGAACAGCAGGATGAATTTGCCATCCGGAGCTTTAAGCGGGCCTTGGAAGCCACGCAGAAGGGCATTTTTGCGCGGGAAATCGAACCGATCCAGGTCAAAGCCGGCAAGGAAATGGTCAGTGTCAGCGAGGACGAGAACCCTAAAAAGTTCAACGAGGAAAAGCTGCGAAAACTGCGACCGGCCTTCGGGGAGAAGGGAACCGTCACGGCGGGCAACGCTTCGAGCATCAACGATGGCGCGGCGGCCGTGGTGGTGGCTTCAGCCGAAAAGGTGAAGCAACTGGGCCTTAAACCGCAGGCGCGGATTCTCGGTTACGCGAGTTATGCCCGGGAGCCGGAATGGTTCACACTGGCGCCCGTGGGTGCGCTCGAAAAGGTCCTGGCGATGCTTTCGGCGCAGTCGAAGCAGGCGGATTTGTTCGAGATTAACGAGGCCTTCTCCGTCGTGCCCATGGCCGCGATGAAGGAACTGCACCTGCCCGAGGACAAAGTAAACGTGCACGGCGGGGCCGTGGCGCTGGGGCACCCCATCGGCGCGAGCGGCGCGCGCACGCTCGTGACCCTGCTGAATGCCCTGAAGCAGCGGGGCGGACACATCGGCGTGGACACCCTGTGCATTGGCGGGGGCGAAGCCGTCGCCATGGCGGTGGAACTGTGCTGAAGCCGGTCCCCGCGTGAGCCCGTGCCTGCAAGCTTCGCCCGCGCCCGGCTCCGTTGCCGCCGCATTCGCGGCGGGCGGTGCGCCGACGGCCCTGAGTGGAGGCGCTTCGGAGTGAACCGCAAACTCGACGAGGCGCGTCCCGCGAGAAACAACAACCGCGGTGGTGAATAGTTCCGATGACACCTATGAACACCAGCTTTGAGCACGCCGCCGAAAACGCAGCGGCCTTTCAAAAAATGTGGATGGAGTCCGCCTCGCGGATGGTCCAAGCCGCCCTGGGCACTCCTCCCAACTCAGACCCCGAGGTGTTGCGCCAAATGCGGAACGGCCTGTTCCAGGCGCTGGCGCAGTCCTGGGAAGAGTTCATGCGCTCACCGCAGTTTCTTGAGGGGGTGAAGCAGTGGATGGAGAACGCGGTCTCCTTCCGAAAGATGACCGGCGAGGTCCTCGCCAAGGCGAGAAATGAAATGCAAGCCCCTTCACGGGACGACATCGACACGGTGCTGCTGGCGGTGCGGCACTTGGAAAATCGGCTGCTCGATCGGCTCGAGAGCATGTCCGCCGAACTCGCCGCTCTGAAAGCGCGAGCGGAGAACGGCCGCCATACCGAGCCGGCGATCCCGCCCAAGCCCGGAGCGCGCGCGGGTTCCTCCGCAAAACGTCGAGCTGCAGCAACCGGCAAGCGGGAGACCTTATGATCGAAACCACCACCTACACCAATCCCTGGCTGCAGTGGCAGAAGGCGTTCATGGATGAGGGCTTGGCTACCCTGGGCCGGATGAATCAGTTACCCACCCTCTGGCAACGCGCCCAGCGCGTGCGCAAGGGCGTCACTCCGTCCGCCGTCATTTATGAGGAGGACCGGCTCAAGGTGCGGCATTATCTGGGCTCCAAAAAGCCCCGGCACCACACGCCCATCGTCTTTATCTACGCCTTGGTCAACCGCCCCTATATCCTCGATCTGAAGGAAGGCCGCAGCGTGGTGGCCAGCTTTGTCGAGCAGGGATTTGACACGTACCTGGTCGATTGGGGCGTGCCCACCCCGGCGGACCGTCACCTGACACTCGACGATTATATCAACGGCTACATGGTCAATGTGCTGGATCATCTGCGCGAGCGCACGGGCCACGACCAGGTCAATATCCTCGGCTACTGCATGGGCGGCACCATGAGCGCGATGTTCACCGCGCTCCATCCGGAACGCGTCCGCAATCTGATCCTCCTGGCCGCCCCCATTGATTTCAGCGCCCAGGACGGCCTGCTCAATGTGTGGAGCCGGGCGGAGAATTTTGACGTGGATAAATTCGTCGATGCCTTCGGGAACTGTCCGCCGGAGTTGTTGCAGGCGACCTTCCTCTTGCTGCGCCCGGTGGGCAACCTCCTCGAAAAACCCATCAACTTCTACGAACACCTCCACGAGGATCGGTTTATCGACGACTTCCTTACCACCGAAACCTGGCTCAACGACAACATCCCGGTTCCGGGAGAAGTCTATCGTCAATTTGTAAAGTATCTCTACCAGCAGAATCTTTTGACGCAGAATCGGATGCCCGTCGGCAAGCGCATCGTGAACCTGCAGGACATCACCTGCCCCGTGTTGAACATCATGGCGGGGAAGGACGATTTGGTGCCCTGCTCGCAGGGAACGCCGTTTACGGACCTGGTGGGCTCCAAAGACCGCAGGACGATCCTGCTGCAAGGCAGCGGCCACATTGGGCTGGCAATTGGCAGCCGGGCGCAAAAGGAAGTCTGGCCGCAAGCCTGCCAGTGGCTGGCCGAGCGAACGGATTGAGCGAACCCCGCTCAGCCGCCAAGAACCTCGCGAAGCGTTTGGAGTGCGGTGGCTTGCCACCGCTTTCCGATGGCCGACGCGCGTGGGAAGTAAGGACGCACGGTTTGCGGCGCTCGAAAGCGGCGGCAAGCCACCGCACTCCATACGCTTCGCGAAATTGGAGACGGGATGGCTAACCAGTCAAAGGGGAATGAGATTCGCCGCGGGACTAAGACTTGCACGAATTTGGCGCCGATGCGTTGCGACCGAGGACCGCGCCGCACCGGCCTTTACACCAAGCCCTCGAGCACGCTCGGCAAGCGTTCCACACTTCGGTGCAATGACGCCCGCGCAATCGCTTGCTCCGCTTCGCCCGGCTTCGGAAAGAGCACGTGCCAGCCCGAGGCTGAGAAGCATTGCTCACGCGTCGTTTCCGTAAAATTGCCGCTGCACCCGATGCCCGAGTTCCGCATCAAGAGGTCCGCGATCTGCACGGAAGCCGCGATCCCCTGGTGCTGACTCGCCGCTTCGGGGCGATGGTGGAATCGAGCCGCGGATACCAAGGGGGCCGGCAGCCGGTGGCGCTCCAAATACAGGCCACCCAATTCGGCGTGGTCCATTCCCAGGAACTCGGTTTCAATAACGACTAAATCGGTCGTCCCCGCGGAAGCCTGCCGATGGATTTCCGCGAAATGCTCAGGAAAACACCAGGCCATGGCGATCTTGCCCACGTCGTGCACCAAGCCCGCAACGTAATCCGACTCGTCCGCGGGCGTCTGCACCGAGGTGATGATCTCATGCGTCAACATCGCCGTCCCGATACAATGCTGCCAAAACTCGCGCCAGGGAAACGGACACTGCCGCGTTAAGCGCTGAAAATCTTCGATGATGGGGGTTACGGTGGTCAACTGCCGGATCTGTCGCACTCCCAAATAGAACACCGCCTCTTCGATGTTATTCACCGGCGTGCTCAAGCCGTAATACACCGAGTTTACCAGGCGTAACAGGCGCGACGTCAGACTCGGGTCGCGCCGGATCACCTCGGAGATTTGCGTGGAAAAGCGCTGTTCGGCCATGAGCAAATCCTGCAAGGCCTTATTGATGCTGCCCAGTGAGGGCAATGGCGGGCACAAAGCAAGCTGGGACTCGATGGCCTTCGCGTCCAGCTTCTTCGGATGAGTCGGTATGAATACTTGCATGTCTCGATCGCCGTCAATTCAATCCCCTTCTTTATCGGCCAAGGCGCGTGAAAGTTGAGCCAAAGATGATCCGGGTTGACGTTTTTTTTGGCTTTGCGCTTAAGTATGAACCACTTTTGCCGATAGGAAGTGAAATGGGACATGCGAACGCCGCGGCTCCGTACCCCGCCCGCGGGTGGATCGGAGACTGCCTGGTCTGCCGCCGCCGCCGGAGCGGCTCGACAGGCCCGGTACCGGTCTGCAGTGTCCGCACTGTCCTGATGGTTCTGCTTTACCTGGCGCTGTTCCCGCGCCCTTCGGCTGCCGGCCCCGCGTACCTGGAACAAAGGGGTCCCTCCCCGCTTCGATTCTCGCCGCCGGTGGACGATTCAAAAGTCTTCGTCCGACCCGCCCTGCTCGCCCCGCGGACGGGTTCCACCAACGTCAGCCAGGCCTATGGCCCAACTCAGACGAATGCGATCGGCGCGCTCACCAACGAGGCCTCGACGGCGCCGACGAATGCGCCGGCTTCCGGTGTGGTTGTCCAAGCCGGCCCGTCACCCACGCCCGTCGCCCCCCCTCCCACGTTCAACGTTGCGGCTAACCCGCTTTCTCCGAATGGCCTGGTCCTGGTGACTCCTCAGATGCTGGCCGAGCTCCTGAGGCCGGGAGTGGGTGGGACCAACGGTCCACCGATGGATCCGGCTGATCTCGAAAACTTTTGGTTTGTACCTCCCACGCCTGCCCCGCGCCCGTCGAGCGAAGCTATCTATCATAGTCGATGATTTCCCGATTTCATCTTCGTTTGCTGTCGCCGGAGCGCCTGGCCCTGCTCCTGCTCCTGTTCGTCAGCCTTCAGCTTTTTCAACCGCCGCGTGCCGCCGCCGAGGCGGGACAGGCGCCCTTGGTTCCCGCCACTCCGATATCGGCGCGCGTCGCGGCAACCAACCCGCCGGCTTTCATCCAAACACCCATTGCCGCTCCATCCGGGCTGCTGCTCGCAGCCGGCGCCCCTACCAATCAATTTTCCCTGGGCGCCAATTCATCCGCGGCGGACGCGCAATTGCTCCCGGGCCTTCGCCAGCGTTTGGAAATGGCCCGGCATTTCCGCCACATCCGCCAACCGCGGGAAGCTGAGCCGATCCTGGTCGAACTCCTGGCGGCGAGCTCCCCCGAGTCCATCCAAAAGCAGGCGCTGCTTGAATTGGCCGGGACCGCGACCGACGAGAATGACCTCCCGCGCGCCCAGCAGGTGTATGCGCAGTATCTTTCCCGCTGGCCCAATGACATGCTCGTCCCGGAAGTGCTGCTGCGCCAAGGGCAACTCTTTCGGCAGATGGGCATGCAGAATCTCGCGCTAGCGAAGTTTTACGGTGTCATGACCAGCTCCCTGGTGCTCAAGAACGACATGCTGGACTACTATCGCCACCTTGTGCTGGTGGCTCAGACCGAGATCGCTGAAACTCACTTCCAGCTCGGCAAATACGCCGAGGCCGCCGATTACTTTGCCCGCCTGCTCAAGCAGACCAACGCCGCCTTGAATCGTCCCTTGGCCCAATCCCGCCTCGTCCGCTGTCTCGCCGCCGTGGATCGGTTCGACGACCTCGTAGCCCAAGCGCAGGATTTCGCCGTGCGGTACCCGAATTCCTCGGAACTCCCCGAAGTGCGCTTTCACCTCGCCCTCGCTCTGAAGAAACTGAACCGCAATGCGGAGGCGCTGCAACAAGTCCTTGCCCTTTTGAAGGAACAGGAGGGGCGCCCGGGCCAAAATCCTGAGGTTTGGGCCTATTGGCAGCAGCGGGCCGGCAACGAAATCGGCAACCAACTGTACCTGGAAGGAGACTATGGGGATGCGCTCGCGGTCTATCTCGCCCTGACCCAACTCGACAACCAGATCACCTGGCAACTGCCCGTCGCCTATCAAATCGGGCTCACCTATGAGCACCTGGCGCAGCCGGAGAAGGCCCTGAACTCCTATGCGGATATTCTGCGGCGGGCGCCCGAAGCGGGCACCAATGCCTCTCCCAGCCTCAAAGCCGTGCTCGAAATGGCCAAATGGCGGGCCGACTTTGTCAAATGGCAGGAAAACGCCGAACGCGCGGCCAACACCTTCACTCGACCGCACACCGCTGAAGCCTCCTCTAAAACCCCCTACCCTCAGACTGCCACGCCATGAACCCTTACCAACCCCGTGCCTACGGCGCAGCCGATTGCCTCCCGACCCAGCCCTCACAAGAAAGCTATTCCGCCGCCGATTCCGAGCGGGAGGCGCTTCGCGCGCTGCATTCACATTTAGCTTTGTGTCAGGACATTATGGCCCTGACCACCCGCGAAAACCAGGCCCTGGCGGGATCGGACGCCTATGAACCGTTCAACTTTTATCAACGGAGAAAGGACTTGCTGCCCCGCCTCGAAGAGTCCTTAATGTCGCTTAGCGCCTTGCGGAAGCGGTCGCAACCGGGAAGTCCGGGCGCACGTGGTGGCTGTCCAGAAATGAAGTCGTTATCTCACGCGGTGCAGGCTCTGCTCACCAGGATTTTGCTCCTGGATCGGGAGAATCAGCAAGCCCTCCTGCGGCGTGGGCTCGTTCCGGCTCGTCATTTGCCCGCCGCCGCCGTGCAGCGGCCCCACTGTGTCACCGATGCTTACCGCCGCCACTCGCGCGCGTAAGCTATGCCCATTGAAAAAGTGATCGTCCTCGAAGACGATCCCATCGTTCGAAAGAATCTCGAAACCTGCCTGCGCCGGCGGCGCTACGACGTCGCCGCGGTTTCCACCATCGCCGCCGCGCAGGAATACCTCGCCAAAGACAGTTTCGATCTGATTTTCATCGACGTCCGTCTGCCCGATGGCGATGGCACCGACCTGCTCAAGGCGCTGCAAACCCGCCCTCAGAAGCCGCTGGTCGTGGTCAGCACCGGGTTCGGCAGCGTCGAATCGGCCGTCGAATGCATGAAGAGCGGGGCCTTTGATTATCTGATTAAGCCGTTCACCGATGAGCAGATCGACATCACGCTGCGCAAGGCCGAGGAGTTTACTCAACTGCTGAAGGTCAACGAGTACTTCACCCACGAGAGCGAGGATTCAGGCCAGGCGCTGCTCGGTCAGAGCCCGGCCATGGAGAGCCTGCGCCAGCTCATCCGCAAGGTGGCCCGCACCCAGGCCACCGTGCTCATCCAGGGCGAGAGCGGCACGGGCAAGGAATTGGTGGCGCGCGCGCTTTATCGCGAAAGTCCACGTGCCGAGGCCCAGTTCATCAAGGTCAACTGCGCCGCGATCCCCGAGAACTTGATTGAAAGCGAGTTTTTTGGCCACGAAAAGGGCGCGTTCACCGGCGCGCTCAACAAGCGCGAGGGCCGTTTCGAGCTGGCCCATGGCGGCACGATCCTCCTGGACGAGATCAGCGAAATCTCGCCCAACGTTCAGGCGAAACTGCTCCGTGTCCTCCAAGAGCGGGAACTCGAACGCGTCGGGGGCAACCGCACTATCAAAGTCGATGTGCGGGTCATCGCGACCACCAACCGCAACCTCGAACAGAGCGTCGAAAAGAAGGAATTCCGCCAGGACCTGTTCTTTCGGCTGAATGTGGTTCCCATTTGCGTGCCGCCGCTGCGCGAGCGGCCCGAGGACGTTCCGGCGCTGGCCGAAGAGTTCATGCGCCGGTTCGCCCGCAAGCACGGTGTCCACGCCCGCGGCTTTTCCGAGCCTGCGCTCGAGGCGCTGCTTGGCCACTCCTGGCCTGGCAACGTTCGCGAACTCCAAAACGTCGTCGAACGGGCCGTGATCCTCTGCGAAGAGAACGGCATGATTGACCCTGAGCATTTGGGCTTGGCCCCACAGCGCCTATTCTCTCCTCCCGGCGCTCCTACCCCGGCGCACAACACTTCGCCCGGCCCCAACCCGGACGCCCCCGCGGCCCCCGCCCCCCCGCCAACACTCGCCGAGTTGGAGAAGCATCATATCCTCGACGTGCTCCAATCCTGCGATGGCAACCGCACGCAAGCCGCGAAACTCCTCGATATCAGCATCCGCACGCTCCGAAACAAGCTCCACGAATACGGCGGCTCCTCAACCCCGGCCGCTGAGACAGGCGAATCCGAAGTCGTCCAGGCGCAAGAGTAGGCCGGCGTGCGCGCGAGCAGCGGACTTTTTCCACGTCCCACCAGGTCCGCCGAAGATCCACCGAGAGCTCAAGGGCAGGCACATTGGGTTCCGCGCGGGAACGGGGCGCGACTTTAGGCGCTCCATTTCCCAATTCCCTGACCGTGGGCGCGGCCGGGATGCCCTTCGGCCTGGATAAACCTTGCCCATCCCCGCCCGTCCACCCGGTAACATTTTCCCACCCCCGCGCATTCACTTCAAGAAGGCCCAGCAAAATGGCCCTTTTTGCCGCTGGCATCGTCGCTGCTCAGCAGGACCGGAAAAGTGTGTATGGTCGATGCGTTGTTTAACCAACCGGAATACCTGGGCGCCAAGAAGATGCTGGACGTCACAGCGCTGCGCCAGGAGGCCATCGCCAGCAACCTTGCCAATCTCGAAACGCCCGGTTACAAGCGAATTGACCTTGCCCCGTCCTTTCAAAACGAGCTGCAGCGCGCTTGCGCCGCGCGAGACCCTCAACAGATCGCCGAGCTCAGACCCACCCTGGCCCCGGACCCCAACGCGCTTCCCCTCGGGCTCGATGGCAACACCGTCAGCCTGGAAAACGAACTCACCCAGATGAACCAAAACACGCTGACCCACTCCCTCGAAACCGAACTGGTCTCCAACACCTTCTATCGCCTCAAAATGGCCATCAGCGGCAAATCCGCCTAAACGTTATGATCCAGATTCTTTCCGGCATCCAAAACACCACCGCCGCGCTCGAAGCCGAACGCACGCGGCTGGATGTGATTTCACAAAACATCGCCAACGCCAACACCACCCACGGCCCCGACGGCAAACCCTACCAGCGGCAAGTTGTGGTGTTCGAAAACACGCTGCAACAAGCCATGGGCGCGGGGAGCGATACCCAAACCCCCACCTTGCGCGTCGCCCGCATCGAAAAGGACACCCGCCCCGGCGACGAGGTTTACGACCCGGGCAATCCCGACGCCAACGCCGACGGCATCGTTGCCATGCCCAACATCAATATCCATGAGGAAATGGCCGACATGATCTCCGCGTCTCGCGCGTTCGAGGCCAATCTTGCGGTGGTCAAGAACGCCCGCTCGATGGCCCAGCAAACCCTCTCCATTGCCAGACATTGACCACGTTTTCCCAAGACCGGCGGTATCAGGCCACATGCTGAGCTTCCCGACCATCTCGCCCGCTCTCGCCATCTCGAGCCTCAAGCCTCAGGACATCGCCGGGCTTGGCGCGAACGCGCCCCTCTCGACACCCGGCGTATCGGATTTGGTCCCGGCCGCTTCCCCGGCCCAAGTCCAGCCGGCCCAGCAGACCGATGCCTTTGCCAACGTGCTCGGCCGCATGGTCGAGGAGGTCAACGCCAAACAGGGCGCGGCCTCCGATGCCGTGGCTTCCTTGCAGGGCGGACAGAACGTTTCCCTGCACCAGGCCGTGATTGCGATGGAGGAAGCCAATGTCTCTTTTCAACTGATGGTCGAAGTGCGCAACAAATTGCTGGAGTCCTACCAGGAAATCATGCGCATGCAGATTTAAGACTCCTGACTGATGAATCAGAACCTTTCAAAACTCGGCGCCCAACTCCGCGACATCTGGAACCAACTCGGTGTGGCTCAACGCGTCAGCGTCGCCTCTGCCACGCTCGTCCTGCTGGCCGCCCTCGGCGCCCTGGCCTTCTGGTCCTCCCGCCCGGAATATAGCCTCCTCTACGGCCGCCTTTCCGACAGCGAAGCCGCCAAAGTCATCGCCGCGCTCGACGATGCCAAAGTCCCTTACAAGGTGGGCGCCGGGGGCGGCTCGATCCTGGTTCCACCCGAAAAGGTGCACCTGATGCGCATGCAGTTGGCCGGCAAAGGCATTCCGCGCGGCGAAGGCGTCGGCTTCGAGATTTTTGATAAGCCAAACTTCGGCATTTCAGACTTCGTCCAACGGGCCAACTATGTCCGCGCCGTCCAGGGCGAACTGGCCCGGACCATCAGCCAGCTCGACGAGGTCGAGTCTGCCCGCGTCATGATCGTCCTGCCCGAGAATCGTCTCCTGCTCGACAAGGACAAATACGCCACAGCCTCCGTGTTCGTGCGTGTTCGCGGCAACGCCCAGCTCGCGCCCCAGTCCATCAACTCGATCCGTTTCCTGGTCGCCAATTCCGTCGAGGGCCTCAAGCCCAACCACGTCACCCTCGTGGACAATCTCGGTAACGTCCTTTCCGAAAATAGCGATAATGATTCCATCTCGGGCCTCACCGGGACGCAACTGGCGGCCCGCCGCAACCTCGAGCAGTATCTCGCCAAGAAGGCTCAAGACATGCTCGAAAAAGTTCTCGGCCCAGGCCAGGCCATCGTGCGCGTCTCGGCTGAAATCAATCTCGATACCATCAGCCGGACCGAGGAGAAGTTTGACCCCGACGGCCAGGTCGTGCGCAGCCAGACCAAAAATGACGAGAACACCGACGCCTCCACCGCGAGCTCGTCCACGCCGGTCGGCATTTCCTCGAACACGACCACCGAGACCAACGCCACCGCCTCCGCCGCCCTGCCGGTGAATAACACCAAGAACCGCAAAGCGGTCACCACGATTCAGTACGAGGTGAGCCGGACCACGAGCAATGTGATGCAGACCGCCGGCGGGATCAAACGACTCTCGGCCGCCGTGACCGTTGCCGCCCGGACGGAGGGAACCGGGGCACAGCGCAAAATCCTGAACCGCTCGCCCGAGGAACTTGAAAAGCTGCGCCGAATCGTCGCCAGCGCCCTGGGCATTCAGACCGGGACCGATCCCAGTCACGGCGACGTCATTACGCTGGAAGAACTCCCTTTCAACGACCAATTCTCGACGGACCTCACCCAGCAACTCGACCAGCAGGAGAAGCACCAGTTTTGGTGGGACTTGGCCCGCAATCTCACTTACCCGGCCCTGGCAGCCGGGGCTCTGCTGCTGCTTTTGCGCCTGTTCAAGCGCACCCCCGTCCACGACCTGCCGATCGGGATCCCGGTCGGACGCATTCTTGCGGCCCAAAAGGCCAATGGCAACGGCCATGCCGGGCCGGCCACCTGGAACTCCGAACCTGCCCCGGGCGTGGTCACCGTCGATGTCCTTAATCGGCTGATTAAGGAAAACCCAGCCAATATGAACCAGGCCATCCGTGAATGGATGGATAAAAGCCCCGCTTCGCATTCCTAGCCTTATGCCCGCACCATCATCCGAACTCTCCTTAGACTCTGCCGGCTCCGAGAATGGCGGTCTAAGTAAAATCCAGAAGCTGGCGGTGCTCCTTGCCCTCCTGGGCCCGGATAGCGCCGCGAGCATCCTGAAGCAGTTCCAACCTCGAGAGATCGAAGCGATCTCCCGTGAAATGGCCCGCACCGCCTTGATCCATCGCGAGGTCCAGGAGGAGGTCTTGCGCGAGTTTTCCGGTGTTGCCCTCCTGGCCAGCACCAGCGTGCCCACCGGCATTGAGATCACCCGCGCCACACTCGAAAGGGCCCTCGGGAGCTTTCAAGCCAGCGATGTCCTGGGGCGGGTTGTGCCGCCTCGCTCCTCGACTGGACCCATGCAACTGATCGCCGAGATGGACCCGCGTCATATCTTCAACCTGGTTCGCGACGAGCAGCCGCAAACGATGGCATTTGTCATCAGCCACCTGGCCCCCGACAAAGCCGCACAGGTTCTGGGCCTGCTGCGGCCAGAGCAACGGGACCAGGTGATCGAGCGCCTGGCCACACTGGTCCCCACGCCGGTCGAAGTCGCCGAAAAAGTGGTCATGGTTTTGAATGGCAAACTCGGCGTCAAACAGACCCGGGCGCTCACCCAGACCGGCGGGGTCACGACCGCCGCCGACATCCTCAACGCCGTGGATAAAACCCTCAGCCGCAGCCTCCTGACCTCGCTCGAAGAGCGCAATCCCGACCTCTGCCAGGCCATTCGCAAGAAGATGTTCACCTTCGAGGATCTCACCCTGCTCGAACCGCAAATCATCCAGCGCATCATGCGCGAAACCGACATGCGCGACCTTACTCTGGCCCTCAAGAAGGCCAGCGAACCGCTCCGCAAACTGCTGCTCTCCTCCATCTCCCGCCGCGCCGCGGAAACCGTTCAGGAAGAATTGGGCTTCCTGGGCCACGTCAAATTGCGCGAGGTCGAAGCCGCCCAGTTCCGCATCATCGACACCGTCCGCAAACTGGAAGCGGAAGGTGAAATCGAGCTGAACGAAGCGCGGACCGCTGAGTATGAAATGGTCTAGAACGATCCCTTTGACCCAACCGCTCCGCGGCGTGCGGCGCCTGACGGGCGCGCCGCCCCAGGATTGGCAGGAGGTGATGCAAACGCGCGAAGACGCCGCCTACGCAAAGGGCCGGCGCGACGGCGAAGCGGCTTTGAACCAGCAATTGGTGCAACAGCGGGCCGAGGTGGCCGAGCTGACGCGTGGGATTTTGCATTCACTGCAGCAGGCGGTTCCCTCGGTGGTCGAAGCTTCCGAGTCCGCCCTGATCCAACTCTCGCTCGAAGCGGCTCGCAAGATTGTCGCCGGCCTTCCCCTGAATACGGAACTGGTCGAAGCGGTTGTCCGCGAAGCGCTCGAACAAGTTAAGGATACCACCGAAGTCGCGGTCACCCTGCACGCCTCGGATCTCGAACTCCTCCACCAGGCTCAGTCCATTATCCTCGAAGGCACGCCGGAAATCAGGCCGCTCAAGTTTGTCACGTCCTCCGAGATGGCCCGTGGTGGTTGCGTCGTCCAAACCCGCTTCGGCATTATTGACGCCCGCCGGGAGAGCAAGTTCGAGCGGCTGGCACAGTCTTTGCCCGCATGAATCCACCCCTCGCCACACCTTCACCGCGATTGCAGTCCGCCTTGCAAGCGGTTCGCTCCACACGGGTTACAGAAACCCGCGGGCGGGTCGTCCAAATGATCGGCTTGGTCATCGAGTCCGAGGGGCCCGCCGCCGCTTTGGGCGAGGTTTGTCGAATTGAATCCGGGCAGGACCGCGAGGCCGCCCTGGCCGAAGTGGTCGGTTTTCGGGATCGGCACCTCCTGCTGATGCCGCTGGGGGAAACCCATGGTTTGCGGCCCGGGTGCGAAGTCATTGCCACCGGGGCTCCGCTCCGCGCGGAGGTCGGTGAGGCGCTTCGAGGCCGGGTCATCGACGGTTTGGGACGGCCACTGGACGGCGGGAGAGCGCCCCTGACGCAGCAACGCGTGAGCCTGACTGCGGCGCCCCCACACCCGCTCAAACGCCAGCGGATCGGGCAGGTCTTTCAGACGGGCATCAAGGCGCTGGATACGTTCACCCCCTGCGGGCGCGGCCAGCGGCTCGGCATCTTCGCCGGCAGCGGCGTTGGCAAGTCCACCCTGCTAGGCATGATGGCCTCGCACAGTGAGGCCGATGTCAACGTGATCGCTCTCATTGGCGAGCGCGGTCGCGAAGTGCGCGAGTTTCTCGAACGTGATCTCGACGAGCTGGGGCGCAAGAAATCCGTAGTCGTCGTCGCCACTTCCAATGAACCGGCGTTGAACCGGGTTAAGGGCGCGTTCCTGGCGATGGCCATCGCGGAGCACTTCCGGAATGAGGGCCAGAACGTGCTCTTGATGATGGATTCAGTCACCCGCTTCGCCATGGCTCAGCGGGAGATCGGCTTGGCCGTAGGCGAACCCCCCAGCTCGAGGGGCTACACGCCCTCGGTGTTTTCCTTGTTGCCGCAACTCCTCGAACGCGCCGGCACCGGCGAGCATGGCTCGATCACCGGCCTCTTCACTGTCCTGGTCGAGGGAGACGACATGAACGACCCCATCGCGGACTCCGTCCGGTCGATCCTCGACGGTCACATCGTGCTCAGTCGCGATCTCGCCACCCAAAATCATTATCCCGCCATCGAAGTGCTCGAAAGCGTCAGCCGGCTCAACCGCGATCTCCTAGCCCCGGACCAGGCAGGACTCACCGCCGCCGCCCGCGAGCACTTGGCGATCTACCGCAAAAACCTGGATTTCATCAACATCGGCGCCTATCCGGCCGGCAGCAATCAAGCCATTGACCGGGCGATCTCGCTCCACCAGCCCTTAACCGATTTTCTGCGACAAGCCGTCGATCAAGGTTTCACCGCCGCCCAGAGTTGGAGCTTGCTTGGCCAAGTCCTGGCTGCGCCGGCGCCCGCACCCGCCAAACCGCCTGGTCCCGCGTACAAACCAGCCCCGCTCCGGGGTCTGCCGCAGTTAACCAACGCATAACCCCATGAAATCCTTTCGCTTTCGCCTCGAACCGCTGCGGTCCATTCGGGAAAACAAAGAAAAAGCGGCACGGACTGCGTATGCAGCCAAGCTCCGGGCTTGCGAGGAAGCAGCAGCTCGCATGCAGGCCGCCAGCGCGGAACTGGCCGCGTCGTGGACCCATTTTTCGGGCAAACTGGCCGCTGGCGCCACCGGTATCGAGCTTCTGCGCGCACGCGCCTGGTGCAATGTCCTTGAACTCCGAGCCAAAGAACGGGCGGCGATCATGGAACAGGCCCGGCTCGCCACCGAAGCCGCGTGGCGCGATATGCTCTCCGCCACCCGCGAGCGTGAAGCTCTGGACCGGCTCCACGACAAGCGTCTTGCCGCCCATAACCGCGCCGCCGCCACGGAAGAACAAAAGACCCTCGACGAACTCGCCCTGCAACTCATCCACTCGCCCGCGGCGCCAATGGCGCGTCTCGCCGCTTCCGGCAATTCCTTATGAGCCGTTTGCTCCAATCCTCCTGGTTTGTCGCCTTGACGGGCTGCCTCCTCTACCTCGCGACGACGGGCGCACTGCTGCGGCCCAAGGACTTTGCCGGGGCTCGCACCGAGCAGACCGTCAGCCATTCTCCTAATGACGACCCTTCCTGGAAATTCCGGAATCCGGAGTTCGAACAGTGGGTTCAGGAGATCAAGAGCGAGAAGGAATTGCTGGCCACGCGCGAGCAGCAGTTGCGAGAGCTCCAAACGCGGCTGGAAGCCGAACACCAGGAAATCCTGACCTTGACGCAAACCGTTTACGGCCTGCAACAAAGCTTCGACCAGGGAGTGGTCCGCTTTAAAGAGCAGGAAGCCGACAATCTCAAGCGACAGACCAAGGTCGTCGCCGGAATGTCTCCCGAAGGCGCGGCGGCCATGCTCAGCCAGATGCCCGACGACCAAATCGTGCGTATTCTCTATTCTCTTAAGCCCGACCAGGCCAGCCCCATCCTGGATACAATGAGCAAACTTGGCCCAATCGAAGCCAAACGCGCGGCCGACCTCGCTCAACGTCTCACTAAAGTTGTTTCCCTGGCCCCCAAGGCTCGCACCGGACCCCCGCCCAACTAAGCAACATGCTTTCCCCTCTCACCCCGGCCAAGGGCCAGTCTGCCCCGGAACCGCCCGCGCATCGCCACTCTCCATTGCCAAACCATCCGCAGGAGCCGTTCAACACGTTCGTTCTAAACTTGCTGGCCAAGGAACCAGTCAAAGCCTCCTCCGAGACCGGTTCCTCAGACCCCGGCGATGAACGACCCGATAAAACCCCGCGGCAAAAGCCCAAGCCCGCCCCCTCGTCGAGCCCGGGCTTGCCGAATCCTTCGATGGTTCCCAACCCGGCGAGAGCATGCGATCAAACCGTGCTTCCGGCATCTGCCGCTCGCTTCCAGGAAATCACCGCACCGAGTCCTGTCCCCACACCCAAAGCTGCGAGCATCTCCCCGGGCCGCGCCAGTGGAATGACCCAGCCAGAACCTGGCCGCAAGGGGTCCACCGAGCCATCCAAGGACGCGCGAGCGCCGGCCGCCCCTCCGACGCCGGGTTCCGCACCGCGTCCCGCGCCCGCAAGCCCCGTCAATCATTCTCACATGGCCGGCAAGAAGTCTGCCGACCAACTCACCGCCATGCTTTCCCCTGCGGAACCCGGCCGCGCGGAGGGCACAACGAAACCTCCCCCCCTTCGGGTGAAGCAGCGCAGCCGGCAGCGAATAAGAATCCCGAAGGCCCATCAGCCCCGGCCGACAGCCAAACCCCGGCCGCCGCCGCGAGACCACCCGAGAATTTATTGCCCCCAACCCGTAGCGCGGGCGTTTCGCCGCTCGGACCAGGCCCAGCGCCGGGCGAGAGGTCCAGCAAACCCGTGGGTGAGACGCCCGCGATGCGGGAGCAGCTTGCGGCTGCGCCCGCTGCGCCGTCCCCGGGCCGAGGTTCGGCCCTGATCGCGCGTAATCCCAGGGCGGTTCAGGTGCCTGGAACCTTCGTTGGCACACCCGGTGCTCAACAGGTCCTCGACATGAAAACGGCCGAAAAACAGTCAGAAATTGCCGACTCCGGTCAGCAGAATTTGCCGGGGGCCGCTCCTGTTTCGCCCAAGCCGAGGTTGGCTTCAGCGGGTTCCCCGAGCCTTCCGGCCACGACCGACTCCACCGGACCACTCGCGGCGGCCTCAGCCGCGAACAACCATTCTCCTGAGACGAGCTCGCCCAGCCGGGTCATGCAGGCCTCACCGCCCCCCACCGATCCGGCACGGCTGGTTTCTCTCGAACGCACGCATGATTTGGTCGCGACCCACGCGCTTCGCCTGCAAGCTTCCGGTGAAGAGAAGCTGCGCGTGGTGATTCAGCCGGGCAATGGCATCCATCTCGCACTCGAACTCAGCCGCTCTAACGGCCGCATCGAGGCCCACGCGGTTTTGCAACAAGGCGACTACAACCACCTCAGCCGGCACTGGGCCGAGCTGCAGCAGCAACTCGAACCGCGGCATATCCAGCTCGGGGCGCTGCAGCAATCCGACGGGTCGGCCCGCGGCAACTCGTCTTTCTCTCACCCGCAACGGCGCCCCTCCAAGCAGGAATCCGAAGTCGTCTTCGGAGGCGCCATGACCGAATCACCCCTGGCTCGCAACCCGCGCAAGAAAAGCCATCTCGGCTGGGAAACTTGGGCCTAAAACTGTTCCTATGAATATTACACCTCTGGTTACACCCCTGAATGCTTCAGGTTCGTCGTCCGCCAACACGGATCCGGGCACCGCTTTGGCCGGCGCCCAGGGCAACACCCTGAACCAGGCGGACTTCCTGAAGTTGCTGGTGACGCAGATGACGTCACAGGATCCGCTCAATCCACAGTCCAACACTGAGTTTGCCGCCCAGATGGCTCAGTTCAGCTCCCTGCAAGCGGCCCAGGGCACCCAGGCGCAAATCACCACTCTCAGTTCGGCCCAACAGGTCCAACAAGCCAACGATTTGATCGGACGCGTGGTTACCTTGCAACCCGCCACCGGCGCCCCGGTCCAAGGAACCGTAACGGGCGTCCAGATCCATTCGGGAGTACCGAACCTGGTGGTGAATGGCGTTTATTACGGCCTGGATGAGGTCATTGGCATCAGCTCCGGGCCAAATGCCGCGCCCCTCAACCCAAACTAAGCAATCTTATGATTCGCCCCTCCCGAACTCCCAAGCGTTGGTTCCCCGATGGTCAGACCCAGCCCAGCCCGTTTGGGCTCAAGCTGGCCTCGGCCTTGATCGGGCGCACGGTGGATATCGTTTCAAGCGCCAACAGCATCGCCCACGGCGTGGTCACCGGTGTCCTGCTGGATGCCGGCAAACCGAAGCTGGTGGTGGCGGGCGTGCCCTACGACTTGAACCGGGTGCTTACTGCGATTCCAACCCCCCTCAACTGATCCTCAACTCCTAAATCAGCCTATGCTACAATCATTAGATTCCGGCATCACCGCCCTCCAACAGTTCCAGCAACAACTGGACGTCATCGGCAACAATATCGCCAACGTCAACACCACCGGCTTCAAGAGCTCGAGTGTGGATTTCGCCGACACCTTGAGCCATACCGTCGGCAACTCCCCGGACGGCGGCCCCATGCAGGTGGGAACCGGCGTGAGCACGGATTCGATCACCAGCCAGTTCTCCCAGGGCACCATCAACGGCACCGGCAATCCCTCTGACCTCGCCGTGTCCGGCAATGGATTCTTCGTGGTCCGCGACCCCCAGACGGGCGCCGAATACGCCACGCGCGCGGGTGATTTCCAGGTGGATTCCTCCGGCTACCTGGTCACCAGCCAGGGCCAGCGCGTCCAGGGGTATCCGATGCGGGGCTTTCGACCGTAGGCGATATCAAAATTGATAACACCGGAGCGCCCGGAGGCTCGACGGCCGCCGTGCAATCCTACGATTTCGACACCGCGGGCAAGCTGCAAGTCACTCTGGCCGATGGCACGCAATTTACTCGCGGCCAGGTCCTCATGCAGGATTTTCGAAGCCCCCAAATGCTGGTGAAAGCAGGGGGCAACCTCTATTCCGGCATGGCCAACGCAGGCGCCCTGACCCAACCGGCCGCCGCGGGCACCAACGGTTTGGGCACGATCCAGGCTAGCGCGCTGGAAGGCTCCAACGTCGATTTGACCGTCGAGATCTCCTCGCTGATTACCGCGCAACGCGCCTACGAGGCCAGCGCGCACGTGATCACCACCAGTGATCAAGTCTTGCAGGACCTCATTAACATCAAGCGCTAAGCGGTTATGTCTGTCAACCGCATGGAATCAGCCCCAGCCCAGGAAGAAGCGCCGGGCGCGGCCGCGGCAGAAGCCAAGCCGCCGGCGGCAGCGGCCCAGGCCGGGTTCAAGGCCTGGCTGCCATTGCTGGCCACAGCCCTTGCCATGCCGCTGCTGGCCTTCGCCATGACCCGTTTCGTGCTGCTGCCACAGCTTCAAAAGGGTCTGGGGATCTCCGCCGCCCCCACCGAGGTTCATGCCAAAGGCGCCAAGGAAGGCGAAGCCGCCAAACAGGAACCGATGCCCATGAACAAGCTGCTGGTCAACGTGGCGGGCACCATGGGCTCGCGCTATCTCCTGGTCAGCCTCTCGATCGTCGGTTCCGACCCGGACTTCAAAGCCAAAATTCAAGCCCACGACCCGCAACTCCGGGACCTGGCTTGCGGCGCACTGGCCACCAAGACCCTGGCGGACCTTGAAAAACCCGGCGCCCGAAACCTGATCCGCAGCGAGCTCATCTCGGGCTTCAACAACATTCTCGGCGCACCCCTGGTCCAGGAGATTTTCCTGACGGAGTTCGCCATCCAATAACCGCTCGCTCGATGCCTTCGGAAACGCCATCCCCACCGCCGACCGGCGCGGCCCAGACCGCCGGTTCCGAGGTCGTCGTCATCACCTCCAAAGGGCTGCGCGAACGACGCGATGCGAGCGCCATCCGCACCCACGATTTTCGCCAGTCCGGCTTCCTGGCGGCCAGCGAACTGCGTCGCATCCGGCTCCGCCACGAGCAATTCATCCGCTCGCTGGCTGCCCGGCTCGCCATCTTTCTGCGGCTCGAATTCACCGTAAATTTCGGCAAGCTCCAAATCGTTGGTTATCAGAAATTTATTGAAGGTCTGCCCAGCCCAACCCACATCACCCTGTTCCGCACCGACCCGCTTAAAGGTGTGGGCCTGCTGGTCGTTGCGCCCCGCCTCAGCCTGGCCCTGGTGGATCGGTTGCTGGGTGGCGCGGGACAAATGCCGCAAAGCGCCCGGGATCTGAGCGAGATCGAAACGGCCCTGACGGATCAAATCGCCAGCCTGCTGCTGGGGGAGTGGTGCAATCAATGGCCCGAAATGCGCGATTTGCACCCCGTTCTCCTGGGCCACGAGAATAACAGCCGCTTCCTGCAAACGGCACCGCCGGAAACGGCCATGCTCATTCTCACGCTGGCCATCGGCTTGGGCGACCAACAGGAGAACGTGCAACTCGCCTTTCCGTACGCCACGATCGAACCTCTAACGCGCTTGGTCTCGCCCGGTTTGCAGGAATCCGATCCCGCGCCCGCGCGCCCCGCCCGGCTCCAATGGAGCGCCAGCCTCGATGAGATCAAAGTCACCGCCAGCGCCGAATGGCACGGCCTGAGCATCTCCGCCGCCGAGATCGCCCGGCTCAAACAGGGAGATGTCCTGACGCTGGCCCCCGCCTGCGCCGCCCAGGTCCAATTCCGGCTCAGCCAGGTCCCGAAATTTGTCGGGCGGCCTGGTGTCAGCAACGGAAAATGGGCGGTTCAATTGACCGAAAGACTCGCTACTCAACCCCAATCATGAACGCAACTTTGGAAAACCCTGCGAATTTAAGCCTCGTCCTGGACGTGCCGGTCAGTCTCACCATCGAACTCGGCAGTTGCGAACTGCCCATGCGCGAGGTGCTCCAACTGGCCGCCGGTTCCGTGGTCCAACTCGACAAACCGGCGGACGCCCCGGTTGAATTAAGCGTCAATGGCAAGCTGATCGCCCGGGGAGAGGTGGTAGTGATTGAAGAGCGTTTCGGAGTCAAGATTACCGAGGTCCTCGGCGCGAATCCCGGCAACTAGGCGCACGCGCTCCCGACCCTGGCTCCTTGAACGACAAAACCTTTGCCACAAACCATGACTCCCCTACGAAATAGCCTGGCTGGCGGTGTCGCGGGGGGCTTATTGTTCGCACTCCGATCTTCCGCCGCCTCGGCGACCAATTCCGCCGTTCAACTGCTCGGCTCCCCTTCTCTGCCCGAAACCGGTCCCTCGCTCCTCCGCGTCGTGGGCGCGCTGGCCCTGGTCGCCGGTATTTTTCTCGGCGCGGTTTGGCTCTTTCGCAATGGGCGCCGGTTTGCCCTGCACCGCGGCGGCGCCCCGCGTCTGCGGGTGGTCGAGTCGCACTTTTTGGGTGGGCGGCAGGCGCTGTATGTCGTGGGTTACGAACAGGAGCGGTTTCTTTTGGCTTCGACTCCCACCGGGATCAACCTGTTAAGCAATTTGCCCCCGGCGCCCGCCGAGAGCTGCGAACCCAAGCCGCAGTCCGCTGGGCATCCTTCCTTTTCTGAAGCCCTGGCCCTGGTCCTTAAAGGCCAGTCACCGATTCCTTCCAAAAGGGGAGGGGCTAAATGACGCGAGCCCCGGTTCACAACCGAGCCCCCGCTTGCTCGTCCCCACCCTCGTTCCCGAGTTTGGAGGATGAGCTGCCAACGCTTCCCGCGGAGGCCTGCCAACCGAACGACGCAAAGGCCGGGCCTGGCGATTGCCACCCCTTGCCGCGCGCCAAAAAGCCCGGCCAATCCTTTCGCGGGTCCTTCCTGGTGGTGCTCGTCTTTCTGTTTTTCTTGAGCAGCTACACCACGCTCGCCCAAACCAACATCACCGCCGGCTTCGGTCCGCTGCAGGTCACCCTCGGCGGCCAAACCGGCCCGCGGGACATCGATACCAGCATCAAGGTGTTGTTCACGCTCACCCTGCTCACCCTGGCTCCCTCGATCCTGCTGTTGATGACCTGTTTCACGCGCGTGGTCATTGTGCTTTCGTTTGTTCGAACCGCCCTGCAATTGCAGGGCACCCCGGCCAACCAAATCATTATCGGGCTGTCGTTGTTCATCACCTATTTCGTCATGGCGCCCGTTTGGGAGAACATCAATCGCGACGCCCTGGCGCCCTACCAGGCGCAACAGATCTCGAGCACGCAGGCCCTGGACCAGGCGGCACATCATATCAGCACCTTCATGTTGCGCCAAACCCGGCCCAAGGATGTCGAACTCTTCGTCGGCCTGGCCAAATTACAAGACGTGAAGGCCGACGCTTTGCCGCTGCGCGTGGTCATCCCGGCGTTCATCATCAGCGAACTGCGCACCGCGTTCCAGATGGGCTTCCTCATTTTTGTGCCCTTCATCCTCATCGACCTGCTGGTCGCGACCGTGCTCATGAGCATGGGCATGATGATGATGCCGCCAACGACGGTCTCGCTGCCTTTGAAACTGCTGCTCTTCGTCCTGGTGGACGGCTGGGAACTGGTCATTCAGTCACTGGTCCGCAGTTTTGGCACTTAACGCTCGACACCATGAATCCCGAATTCGCCATTGAATTGCTCAAGACCATGATTTACCAGTCGCTGACCATCGCCGCGCCGCTGCTGGCCACGGCGATGATCATGGGGCTGGCTGTCAGTCTTTTCCAAGCCGTCACGAGCATTCACGAACAAACCCTCAGCTTCGTCCCCAAGGCGCTGGCCGTCGTGGGTGTCTTGCTGTTGCTGCTGCCGTGGATTGTCCGCTCCTTGACCGAATTCACCGCGGCCGTCATCGAAAAAATCCCGCAAATGGTCCAGTGAGGAACCTATGAGCGTATGGAACTGGACTTTTATACCTGGCTGCTGGTGTTTTTGCGCGTAAGCGCGTTCGCGCTGGTCCTGCCATTTTTCTCGTTCGTCAATTTTCCCGTCACGCTCCGCGTGGCGTTGTCTGCCCTCATGGCCTTGCTTCTGGCGCCGTTGCTGCCGGCCATCTCGCTGGACCATATGAGCCTTTTTGGGGTGCTCGGCATCATGGCCCAGGAGATCAGCATCGGCCTGTTCCTTGGCTTCGTTTCTCGCATGGTCTTCTACGCAGTCGATCTGGCCGGCAATATCGTCGGCACCGAAATGGGGCTGAACATGGCCGCCATCCTCAACCCGCTCAGCGGGCAGAGCTCGCAGACCTTGGGGACCGTTCTGTTCTTCCTGGCGGCCGTGGTGATGTTCACGCTCGACCTGCACCACTGGGTATTGGTGGGTTTCAAGCAGACCTACGTCGTGCTTCCCGTGGGCACGGCTCATTTAACGGGGCAGCTCTTCGAAGTGGTGGTCAAACATACCAGCCGCATCTTCATCGTCGCGCTGCAAATCTCGGCGCCCATGGTCGCGGTTTCCTTCGTCATCACCCTGGTTTTTGCGGTGCTCAGCCGGGCGGTCCCCCAGATGAATGTGTTCTCGGAAAGCTTTTCCTTCCGCATCGTGGGCGGCCTGATCGTGTTTGGTTTTACGCTCCAACTCACTGCCCAGCACGTGCTGAATTATCTGCGGCGTTTGCCTGAGGATCTGGTGCGGGTCGCCCGGATGCTGGCGGGGGGCTGATTATGAGCGACCAGGCCGGCGAGAAGACCGAGCAACCGACAGCGCGCAAGCTCGAAAAGGCGATGAGACATGGGCAGATCGCCCGCAGCCCGAAGTCCAGACTGTTTTCGTGCTCCTGGGCGGCCTGGCCGCACTCTCATTTGCGGGGCAGGAAATCTGGCGCAACCTGGTGAGCGCCACCGTCGCCATGCTGGGCCACCTGCATGACACCCCGGTCAGCAGCAACGCGCTGCAAGGGTACGCCGTCAACGGCACGCTGTTTCTCATCAAATGCGCGGGACCGGTAGTGCTGGCCACTGCCTGGCCGGCCTGGTCGCCGGCGCCATCCAGAATCGCTTCAACACCGCTTCCGAGGCGCTCACTCCGGACTGGAACCGTCTGAACCCGGTCGAGGGGCTCAAGCGCCTAATATCGGCCAGGATGTTCCGTCCCCATCGGCATGGCTATCGTCAAACTCTCCTTTATCGTCGCGCTGGCCTACTCGGAAATTCGCAGCATTCTGAGCGACCCGATCTTCACCACCGCCGTAAGCGTCGCTCGCATGGCGGAATTCCTGGCGCAGGCCTGGATGCGGATCTTCTTCCGCATCGGCCTGGTGCTCGCCGGCCTGGCTGCCGCCGACTACGGCTATCAATGGTGGCAAACCCACCGCGACCTCATGATGACCCGCGAGGAGGTCAAAGAGGAAATGAAGAGCAGCGAAGGCAATCAGCAGGTCAAATCCGAGCGCCGCCGCCGCCGGGCCATCAGCAAAGCCAAAATGCTGGCCGAAGTCCCACCGCTGATGTGGTCGTGACCAATCCGACCCACATCGCCGTCGCCTTGCGTTACGACCGCAAGACCATGCGCGCTCCCAAAGTCGTCGCCAAGGGCATCCGACTGAATGCCGAGCGCATTCGCGAGATCGCGCGCCAGCACCAGGTGCCCATTCTCGAAAACAAGCCCCTGGCGCGCATGCTGTTCAAACATGGCCGAATCGGTGGCGAGATTCCTGCTCAGTTCTATGCGGCGGTGGCGGAAGTGCTGGCCTGGGTGTACCGGGTCAACCGCTACCGCTACTACACCGAAGCAGAATCAGGTCTAATACGAACTCATGGGCGCACTCAGCGACAGAATGCGCAAACTTACTGCGCTACGGCGACTTATGGCTCGTCACCGCGCTCTTTGGCACCATCCTCCTGCTGATCCTGCCGGTCGCGCCGGTGCTGCTGGATCTGTTGCTGACCTTGAGCATCTGCCCTCTCGCTGCTGACGCTGCTGGTCATTCTATACCTGCGCAAACCGGCAGAGTTTACCGGGTTCCCCACCCTGCTGCTGTTCATCACGCTCTACCGATTGTCGCTCAATGTCGCCTCGACCCGCCTGATCCTGCTGGACGGTTACGCCGGCCACATCATCGAGGCCTTCGGCAATTTCGTCGTTCGCGGCAACTACGTCGTCGGCCTGGTGGTCTTCCTCATCCTGGTGCTGATCAATTTCATCGTGATCACCAAGGGCGCCGGTCGCATCGCCGAAGTGGCGGCGCGCTTCACTTTGGACGCCCTGCCCGGAAAACAGATGGCCATCGATGCCGAGCTAAATGCCGGCCTGATCAACGAAACCGAGGCGCGCAACCGCCGGCGCACGGTCGAGGAGGAAGCGGATTTCTACGGCGCAATGGACGGCGCGAGCAAATTTGTGCGCGGCGACGCCATCGCGGCCATTCTCATCACGCTGATCAATATCATCGGCGGGTTCGCGATTGGCATCGTGCAAAAGGGCATGACGATGAGCGAAGCGCTGCAGCGCTTTACCATTCTCTCCATTGGTGACGGCCTGGTTTCGCAAATCCCCGCGCTGATCACCTCGACGGCCGCGGGCATTCTGATTACCCGCGCCACCTCCAAGAACGATCTTGGGCCGCGAGCTCGGCCGGCAATTGCTGTTCTATCCGCGGGCGATGACCATCTTGGCTGCGTATGCTGACGGTTCTGGCCTTGGTGCCCGGCCTGCCGACGCTGCCGTTTCTGACTCTGGCGGCCATCACGGGTTTGCTGTCCTACTCGATGCATCGGCACGGGATGCCCGAACTGACGGCAAATCCCGCGGTGCCCGCAGGCTCGACCGCTCGTGACCAAAGGCGCTGACGGCAAGCCGGTGCCGGCCGGCGACGGCCAACGCCTGCCGAGGCGAAGGCGACGGACAAGATCGAGAACCTGTTGACTCTCGAAACCCTCCAGATCGAATTGGGCTATGGCTTGGTCGTCGCTGGCCGACACCCGCAAAGGGCGGCGATTTGCTCGAACGCGTCACGGGCGTGCGCCGCAATTTCGCCCAGGAATTGGGGATGCTCATTCCGCCCATCCGGCTGCGCGACAATCTTCACTTGGGCGCGAACGAATATCGCGTTTGTGCTCAAAGGCAACCCGATCGCCCAAGGCGCAATTGATGCCCGGCCATTGGCTGGCAATGAACGCCACCAATAGCAAAACCACGCTCAAAGGAATTCCCACTATCGAACCGGTTTTCCAACTGCCCGCCACCTGGATCCCCGACGTCGAACGCAAAGCCGCCGAGGTGGCCGGTTATACGGTGGTGGATGCCGCCTCGGTCCTGGTCACACATCTCTCCGAGACCGTGAAGCCGGCATTGCCACGAAATCCTGACCCGGCAGGATGTGCAAGGGCTTGCTGGACAATCTCAAAGCCACGCATCCCGCGGTGGTCAACGAATTGATCCCGGGCCAACTGACCGTGGGCCAGGTGCAGCGCATCCTGCAAAATCTGCTGGCCGAGGGCATCTCGATCCGCAACCTCGCGGGCATCCTGGAGAAAGTCAGCGATTACGCGCCGCTGACCAAGAATCCGGACGAACTCTCCGAGTACGCCCGCCGGGCGCTGGGCGCTCAAATCGCCAAGCCGTTCCAAGGGGACAACGGCAGCCTGCGCGCGATCACGATTGACCCTCGCCTGGAACAACAATTGGCCCAGGGCCTTCGCCAGTCCGCCACCGAAGTGGCCTTGGTAGTCGAGCCCAGAATCGCGCGCCATGTCATGGACTTCCTCTCGAAGGTGATTCAGCAGATGCTTTCAGCCGGCCAATCGCCGGTGGTGCTCTGCGCACCCCCGTTGCGCCTGGCCTTCCGCCGCTTCTTCGAAACCACTTTCTCCGATCTCGCGGTTCTGTCCTACTCGGAAATCCCGCCGCGCGTCCAAATCCAAAACGCGGGCGTGATCCCCTGCCCCGAGTAGCCCGAACCAGCCGATGGAATGAGAATCGTCCCCTTTATCGCAGACACTACGGCGGGAGCTTTGGCCCAGATTCACCAGCAACTCGGACCGGAAGCCGTCGTGTTGAGTGTCCGGCCGGCGGTGACCCCCGGGTTGGCCCGATTCTGGCCGCATCGTCGCAGGCTCGAAGTGCTCGCAGGCATCGAGGAATCTCTCTCCTCGACTGGAATTGCTCCCGAGGTGATCGCCCCGGTCCCCAGGTTCCCGGCGCCCGCCTCTCCACCGCCGCCAGATTCAGTTTGGAAAGCCGCCACCGACGCGCTCACCTGGAAGTGTCTGGCGGCCCTCGAGTCCCTCGGCTTGTCCCCGCGCACAGCGAAAACCCTGCAAAACCAGCTCCTTGAACGATTCGGCCCGGCTCCGTTGCCGACACCGGAACTGGAATGGTCCGCCTTGAGTGAAGTCCTGGCCGAGGCCTGGCGCTCGCCATCACCCTTCCTCCACGAGGACGGACGGCCGCATGTGTTCATCGGCCCACCGGGCGTCGGAAAAACAACGCTCCTTTGCAAGGTACTGGTGCAGACGATGCTGAAAGAGACTCGGCCGGCGAGGATCCTGCGCTTAGATGGCGTTGGCGCCAACACGGCCGAATTCCTGAACCTTTATGCGGAGATGTTCGGTCTCACCGTCGAGCGGTCGATGCCGCCGGTTCGAGTGCCCGGGGAGCTGGTCCTGATCGACCTGCCGGGGACTGATCCCCACGATCCCGAGGCGCTGGAAGCCTTGAGCCGTCAGATGAAGGCCTGCGGTTCGCCTCGGCTGCACCTGGTTCTCAACGCGGCTTACGACACGCAAATCCTCCTGCAACAGGTCCGGGCATTCGCTCCGCTGGGACCCGAGGACGTCAGCTTCACGCATCTCGACGAGGAAACTCGGAAGGGGAAGTTGTGGGACTTCGTATTCGGCACAAATTGCTCCCTGCGTTTTTTCAGCGCCGGGCAAAAAATTCCCAGTGAGCTGGTGGCAGCGGAGCCCGGGATGCTGTTTCCTGCGAGAAACCCTTGAAAACCGGGGGTTTCCGGCTCGGGCAGTCTGCTTTTAAAGGTCGTGGCAAAGGTCCTGCTAAACCCTCGAACTATAGATGAAATCCTTCATGATCCTAGGCGCACTGGTCGGCTTCTTGTTGGGGAGCGGGGTAGCTTTAGCCTGCCAGAATCCCTGGGCCACCGCGCTTTGGCGTGGCTGCGCCACCGCGCTGGCAGTCGGCGTTCTGACCCGGTGGTGGAGCGGGATTTGGCTCCGCGGCCTGCGCGAAGCCCTCGAGGCGCGCCACAACGCGCGGCACGCCGCGCACGTTGCGTTGAAACCAGGAGCCAAGCCATGAGTCTTTGCACCGCGCCGGAAACCATTTCTCCATCGGGCCCCTCAGAAGCCCGCCCCCCTTCCCCGCAGGAACTATGGCGCCGCTATCAGCGACACGACGATGAGTCCGCCGAGAATGCCTTGATCGAGCAGTACCTCCCCCTGGTTCGCTCGGCTGTGGGCCGGCTGGCTATGAGCCTGCCCGAACATGTGGATCAGGGCGACCTGAACAGCGCCGGTTTGATCGGTCTGCTCCAAGCGGTCCGCAACTACGATCCCGCTTGTGGCAACTCTTTCGAATCGTACGCTCGCCTGCGCATCCGCGGTGCGATGTTGGATGAGCTGCGCCGGATGGACTGGGTCCCGCGCACCGTTCATGAGAAGGCGCGGAAACTGCAACACACCATGGCGGAACTCGAACAGCGCCTGGGCCGGACGCCCTCCGACCACGAGGTCGCCGCGGAACTGCATCTTTCCCACACCCAGTACGGCGAATTGCTGGATGAAATCCGTCCGGCCACCTTCGTGTGTCTGGATTCCATCTGCGCCACCGAGAGCGGTGAGATGAGCAGTGTGTCGGATGTGGTCGCCGGGCCGGCGGAAGAGGGTCCCGTGGAACAAACCTCGCGCAATGAACTCAAAGGAATTATCCTGAACCGCCTCAAGGAGTTGCCGGACAACCAACGCAAAGTCCTGGCGCTCTATTACGGCGAAGACCTGCACCTGCGCGAAATCGCCGAGGTGATGGGCCTGACCGAATCCAGGATTTGCCAAATTCACTCCCAGGCCATTTTATCGATTCGCAGCTACGTCGGGCGGCTCGAGGGGGTTCCAGCCGCCAGCCATTGAAATTTCCCAAAGCATGATCATCGTCATTGGTTCCGTCATCGTAATGCTCTGTGTGTTCGGCGGGTTTGCCTGGGGAGGCGGCCACATGATCACGCTGCTGCACCTTAACGAACTCATGATTATTGGCGGCGGGGCGCTGGGCGCCATGATCATCATGTCCCCGCGCAAAGTCCTGGTTGATCTCTCCAAAGGCCTCGTCGAATGCCTCAAGGGCGCGCCCTATGGCCGCCCTGCCTACGACGAATTGCTCAAGGTGCTTTACGAACTCTTCATGCTGGGCCGCCGCAACGGCATGATCGCCCTCGAAGAACACGTGCTGGAACCTCAGAATAGCCCCATTTTTAAAAAATATCCCCTGTTCTTCGCCAACAAGGAAGCCGTCGAATTTCTGTGCGGCAGCCTGCGGCCCATCATCGATGGCAAGATTAAGCCTGACCAACTTCGCCTCCTGCTGGACGCCGAACTCCAAAAGCTCGAAGAGGAGCACCACGCGCCGGTCAATGTCCTGACCAAGGCTGCGGACGCCATGCCGGGCTTCGGCATTGTGGCAGCGGTTTTGGGAATCGTCATCACCATGGCATCTATTTCGGGCCCGATCGAACTCATCGGAGAAAAGGTCGCCGCCGCCCTGGTCGGCACCTTTCTCGGCATCTTCCTGGCCTATGGATTTATGAACCCGATGGCAACGAACCTCGAGTTCATGGGGGCCGCGCGTTTGGATTTCACACGCTGTATTGCTTCCTGCGTGATCGGCTTCGCCAACGGCATGGCCCCGGTCACGGCCGTCGAACTTGGGCGGCGCGGCCTGGGCAGCGATCTCAAACCTTCGGGCGAAGAAATGGAGCAATTGCTCAAGTCGCTGAAGAACCCTGGACCGGCCTAGGACGAATGAAGAAACATGAGGGTCATCACGGGGGTGCCTGGAAGGTGGCGTATGCGGACTTCGTCACCGCCATGATGGCGCTTTTCCTCGTGCTCTGGCTCACGGCGCAGGATACCAAAATCAAAGAAGCCATCGAACGGGCCTTCCGCAACCCCTTTTCCGCCGTGACCAAGGAATCGACGGGCATTATTCCCAGCAAAGACGTCACGGCCTCCCAAAAGGCGCAGGGACAGTTCCAGTCCATTTCCGCCCTCGAAATGGAAACCATACGGCGCATCAGCGAAGATCTTGCGAAGATCCTGCAACAGGAGGACGAGGCGGAGCGGAGTGTTCAATTGGACCTCACCCCCGACGGTCTGCGCATCAATGTTTTCGACCGCTCCCACCGACCGATCTTCGAGCCGCAAAAGGACGTTTTTACGCCGTACGGCGCCTGGGTCTTTTCCACCCTGGCCTGGGAGATCTCCCGCTATAAATCTTTCAAACTCGAATTGGAGGGCCATACCGAATCCGAAACCGAGGCGGGCAACGAGTCGGCCGGCAAATGGGAACTCTCGACGGGCAGAGCCAACGCCGCCCGCCGCAAGCTCGTACAAAACGGGGTTGCGTCCGATCAGCTCTGCAAGATCTCCGGCTTCGCCGACACCGCCCCGATGACCGGATTGCCCCCGACGGATGAAGCCAACCGCCGAGTTACGGTGCTCTTGAAGCTCAAGGAAACCCTTAACCAACTGTCGGCCTCAACCGCCGGGCCCTCCGATCATGACCGCCACGCCAACTGACGGATTTGTCCCGTTGACGACGGCCGCCCCCGCCGCCAAGGGCCGCGAGGACTTCCGCGTGCTCGTCGCCGCATCCTCCGCACAAGCACGGCCTTTCAGGCTCCCGGACCCAACTGGCGCGGAGTCCGGGTCCGGACCGGCGGCCGCCCCAGCGCGATGCGAACCCGCGATCACACTCGAGCGAAACGGTGACCGAGTCACCGCCATCCATATCCAATGCTCGTGTGGTCAAAGCATCGACCTGGTCTGCGATTACGAAGCGAGCCCGGAGTGATTCGGGACCTGGCCACCCCCGAAATCTGCCAGACGGGAACAAACCGAGGAATGACCCATTCCGCTTTCGTCCCGCCGATTGTCTCTGTGCCGCGGTGGGCCTATCCAAGGCTGGCTTCCCCGTCGTGTTGCTTGTCCCCTGCTCTGTCTGCGTGTTATTCGGCAATTTCTGTATGGGAAGGCGGAATCTTTTGCCCTTCAAGGCACCGTTACCCGGCGAAAACCCGGCAAATCCTCATGGCACACCCGCTGCTCAGCAGGCTCTCACATGAATGTGAGCCTATACCAGGCAGCCGCGGCGATGAACGCAACCTCCCGCTGGCAGGATGTCGTCAGCCAAAACCTCGCCACCGACTCCATCCCGGGAGCCAGGAGGCAGGCCGTTTCATTCTCGGCGATCCAAGCCGGCCTGACACCTACAGCCAACCCCGGAGGCAGTGGGCGCGTCTTGCTGCCGTCGATGACGACCGGAACCAGCTTTCAGCAGGGACAACTTCGGCCCACGAATCTGCCGACCGACCTGGCCATCGAGGGGCCGGGCTTTTTCGAAGTCCAATTGCCCAACGGCACCCACGCTTACTCGCGTGACGGCGAGTTGCACACCGACTCGCGGGGGCAACTCGTGACCAAACAAGGCTACCCCTTGCTCGGAGACAGCGGCCCGATACACCTGGACTCAACCAATCCCGCTCCTATCGCCATCGCCGCAACCGGAGAAATCAGCCAGGGCGGCCAAGCGAAAGGCCGCATCCATCTGGTTGAATTCGGTCAGCCAAACCTGCTTACCCCGATCGGCGCCGGCTGTTTCCTCGCCCGGAACCCCCAGGCCGTGCCCACCCCCGCCCAGACTTCGCAGGTGAGACAAGGCTTCCTCGAAGAGGCCAACACGTCGCCCACCACGGAAATGGCAAGCTTGATCACCGCCATGCGGATGTTCGAGGCCAATCAAAAGGTCATGCAGACCCAGGATGATCGCATGGGCAAAATGATCACCGAACTGGGCAACCCGGCTTAAACAGCAGTGCCACCCAAATTTGAAGACTTAATGTCCCTTTGAAATCAATGAACCCCATCTAACCACCGGCTCCGCCTATGCTCCGATCCCTATACTCCGCCGCGGCTGGGATGCAGTCCCAGCAGATGAATCTGGACGTCATTTCCAACAACCTGGCCAACGTCAATACCACGGGTTACAAGAAGAGCAAAATCGAATTTCAGGAATTGCTCTATCAAACCACCCGGGCGCCGGGTTCCGAGGAAAGCGGCGGAAACCAGCTCCCCACCGGTTTGCAAATCGGCCAGGGTTCCCGGCCCGTGGCCACCTCGCGCATTTTCACCACCGGCGACCTCACGCAGACGGGCGCCTCCCTCGACGTGGCCGTCCAGGGCGATGGATTCTTTCAGGTGCAAATGCCTGATGGCACCCTGGCCTACACGCGTGACGGCGCCTTCAAGACGGCTTCCGACGGACGAATTGTCACCAGTGATGGTTTGCCGGTCCAGGGCGGATTCCAGCCTGTGCCCGCCGGCACGACCAATATCACGATTGCCTCGGACGGCCAGGTGACCTACACCGGCTCCAACGGCTCAACCAATTACCGGGTGCAACTGGTCCGCTTCACCAGTCCTACCGGGCTCCAGAGCATGGGCAGCAATCTCTATAAAGAAACGCCCGCCTCGGGCCCGCCCGAGCTGGGCAATCCCGGTGAAAACGGCTATGGCACCCTCAACCAGGGCTACCTGGAAATGTCCAACGTGAGCGTAGTCGAGGAAATGGTGAACCTGATCATGGCCCAGCGAGCCTACGAAGTGAATTCCAAGGCCGTCCAAGCCGCCGATGAGATGATGCAGCAAAGCAACAATCTCAAGCGATGATGAAAGCACCGCGTTTTACCCTCCTGCTTGCCGGCTGTGTGTTCGCCGGCTTCGCCGCCGCTTCTCCCCCGGCGGGCGACCTGCCCGCTTGCCGCTTACGCTCCGAGGCCTTCGTCGGCGCCGACGGAATCCCGCTCAGCGCCTTGGTGGAATCGGAGTCATCTCTGCCCAACCTCCGGCTAGGGGACGCGCCCGCGCTCGGGCAAACGCGCCTCCTCACGCGCGCCCAGGTCTCCGAACTAGTCCATGCCGCCGGAGTGGAAATGCCGCTGACGAACTGGCAGGGCGCCAGCGCCGTCCGCATCAGCCGCCGCACCCGCAAACTCCCGGAGGAGGAACTGCTGCAAATGTTGACCGCGGCGTTCCAGAAAGAAGTCGTCAAGGATCGCGGCGAGGTCGAGTTGCGTTTGACGCGTCCGTGGCAGCCAGTCGCCGTGCCGGATGAACCGTTGAAACTGGAACTCGTCGAATTGCCCCCGCAGGGAATTGCCTCGGCCCTCATCACCCGTTTCGAGCTGCAAACCAGCCGCGGCGAGAGCGTGGGGTCGTGGCAGACCACGCTGCAAGCGCATGTCTGGCGCGAGGTTTGGGTCGCCCGTTCACCGCTTTCCCGAGGCGCTCCCCTGCGTGCCACCGATATTACCCGCGAGCGGCGTGATATTCTGACCTTGCGTGAAGCCACCGCCGAATTTGACCCGGGGAAGTCCAACCTCGAGCTCAGCGAACCGCTCCCGGCGGGTCTGCCGCTGCTGGCGCGCTGCGTCCGGCCCCGCCCGTTGATCCGTCGAGGCCAAACCGTGGCCGCCGTCCTCGAAGACGGCATGCTGGCCATCAGCCTGAAGGTCGAAGCGCTCGAAGACGGCGTTCTCGGCCAGACCATCCGCATCCGAAATCCGATTTCGCGCCGCGATTTGCATGGAAAGGTCGTCGATGAAAAACAAATCCAGGTTTGCCTCTAACATGAATGCTTGTCGCTACGCGCTGCTGGCCGCCCTCCTGGCCGCGCTCGGCGTCCCAAACGCTCGGGCGCAGTCCCTCTGGCACGATGAAACCTCCCGGTCGATGTTCTCAGACAAACGCGCCGGCCGAGTCGGGGATCTCATTACCATTGTGGTCCAGGAAACCAGCACCGCTTCCAAAAACAATCAGACGGCGACCAGCAAAAAGTCCAACATGGACGCGGCTATCAGCGCCTTTCTCTACAGCCCGGCAGCCAGCGGGTTGCTGACGAAGGGAGGCCAACTGCCCGCGCTGAAGTACGCGATGCAAAACGATTTTAGCGGCGGCGGGACCATCAACAATTCCGAGCAAATCGTCGCCCAGGTCACCGTGCGCGTTGCGGATGTGCTCCCGAATCGAAACATGATCATCGAAGGCACCCGCGAGACGGCGTTTGGCGGTGAGAAGCAAAACATCGTGCTGCGCGGTGTGGTTCGTCCGGAGGATGTGCTGCCGAACAACACGGTCTATAGCTACAACGTGGCGGACGCCCGCATCCAGATTATCAACAAGGGCACGATCACCGACAGCCAGCGAAAAGGCTGGTTCAACCGAATTTGGGACAAGATCAGCCCGTTCTGAGTATGTTCGAGGACTTCACATACGGGGCTTCATCGAGTCTGCCTTCGCCTGAGTCAGACTCCATTCCCGCCGGGCGCACCGTCGGCGACGCCGCGCGAGTTCCCTCCGTAGGTTGCTTTGCCGTTCTGTTGTTCTTGTTGGCCGCGGCGTCCCCGGCTTGGGCCGGGGGGGTCCGAGTGCGCGACCTGACCATGGTGGCGGGCGCGCGCGATAACCAACTGGTCGGCTACGGCCTGGTGGCCGGGCTGGCGGGCGATGGCGACAAGGACCCGGTTTACACGCAACAGACACTGGCGAACCTGTTGCAACGCTACGGCATCAATCTTCAGCCGACCACCCTCTCCTCCAAGAACATCGCGGTGGTCATGGTGACCGCCGATATCCCGGCGTTCATCAAGCCCGGCCAGCGCCTTGATGTCCAGGTGGCCTCGATGGGGGACGCCAAGTCGCTCCAAGGCGGGATGCTCCTGCAAACCCCACTTTTCGGCGCCGACAACAAAGTCTATGCCGTGGCCCAGGGCCCGGTTTCGGTTGGCGGCTTCACTGCCGGCACGGGTGGAGGGGGTGGCGCGAGCGTGACCAAAAACCATCCCACGGCCGCCCAAATCATCAACGGCGCCCTGGTGGAGCGGGAAATACCGACCACCGTGGTGCAGGACCACAAGATCGAACTCTTGCTGCGTGAACCCGACTTCACGTCCGCCTCGCGCCTGGCCGCGGCCATCAACGAAGTTTTTACCAACTCTGCCCGCGCCTTGGACTCAACGGCGGTGCAGGTGCGCGTGCCGGAAACGGCGGAAGCCGTGCCGGTGGATTTTATCGCGCAATTGGAGAGCCTCGAAGTTACACCGGATGCACCCGCCCGGATCGTGATCAATGAGCGCACCGGCACCATTGTCGCCACTTCGAGCATCCGCATTTCGAGTTGTGCGGTGGCGCACGGCAATATCACCATCAACGTCGCCTCGACCCTGGATGTCTCGCAGCCCAGTCCTTTCAGCAGCACGGGGCAGACCGTAACCACGCCTCGCACCAGCACGCAGGTAACTGAAAATAAATCGGCGGTGATCGCCTTGCCCGAGCTGCCCACGGTCGAGAAGGTCGCTTCCGCTCTGAATAGCCTGGGGGTGACGCCGCGGGACATGATGGCGATCTTCCAGGCCATGAAACAAGCCGGCGCGTTGCAGGCCGAACTCATCCTCCGCTAACATGGCCGTCGCTCCCCTCCAGCCCCGTGTTTCCGCCGCCGACGTTCCTCCCGAACGCCTGGCCGCGAACAAGACGCTGACCGAGCAACAAAAAGTGGCCGAGGCGAGCCGGCAATTCGAAGCCATTCTCCTGCGCGAGATCCTCGATGCCTCCCAGAAAACCGTCATTCAATCCAAGTTTTCCGATAACTCAACGGCCGGGAGCATCTACCGGGACATGATCACCAATCAACTCGCCGACGCCATCTCGAAATCCGGCGCCTTCGGCTTGGCCAGCGTTTTCGAAAAACAGCTCACCCGGCCCGACGCCAGCCCATCGGCCGAGGGGGCGGACAAACCAGCGGCGTCGCACACCACGGGAACGAAGGAAACCCGAACGCCCCACGCGCCTAAACCGGGCGCCGCCGGTGGCGTCCAGCTCGGCCTCAACCATCCCCAGCTCTCCAGACACCATCCATGAACGAACGGCTCGACAGCTTCATCGAATCCTTGCGGGAAGAACTCAAGCATTACGGCGAGATGCTCGCCCTATTGGATCAGCAACAGCAATTGGTGGTGCTGCGCCAAGGGCCCGAGCTTTTGCAGAGCGTGGCGGCCGTCGATGCCCAGGCCGCCGCTGTTCAGGAGGCCCGCCGCGAGCGGGACCATCGCCGCGGCCAGCTTGCCCATGCGCTGGGTCTGGACGAGACGACCGGGCTCAAGGCCCTCCTGGCGCGGCTGCCCTCCGATTACCAGCCGCTGGTGCAGGCCCTGGCTCAGGAAAACCAGGAGCTCCTGATCCGCGTGCGACAACGGGCGCGGCAAAACCACCTGCTGCTCAGCCGCACGGTTGAACTCATGCAACGGCTCATCAATACCTTCTCCCCCAACCCGGTTTCGGCGACCTATACCGCGAACGGCGCGGCGCGTATCCGGGCGCACTCGCAGCCAACGTTTTACGAAAACCTGGGGTGAATCATGCCGGGCTTATTTGACACATTGAACCTGGCGACGCGGGCGCTCCAAACACAACAGGTGGGAGTGCAGGTCGCCGGCCAAAACCTGGCCAACGTCAACAATCCGGCTTACGCCCGGCAGCGCGTCGATTTGCAGACCTCGATTGCCCTGCCCACGGCCAATGGAATCGTCGGCACGGGCGTCGAGGTCGCCGCCGTCCAGCAGGTGCGGAACACCCTGCTCGACGGGCAGGTACGCGATGAGAACAGTGTGGGCGGATTTTGGCAGACACAGCAATCGGGCCTCGAAAACATGCAGACCCAGTTAGGGGAGTTCCTCAACGGCAGCGCCTCGGGCGTAAACGGCAGCGCCGGCACGGGTTCATCCTCGGGCTTGTCCACCCAATTGAATGATCTCTTCGCCGGGTTCCAGGCCGTGGCCGCGTCCCCCAGCTCCCCGAGCGCCCGGCAGGCGGTAGTGAGCCAGGCCCAAAACCTGGCCGGCTCGTTCAACCAGGTGGCCACGCAGTTGAACGCGGTCCAGACCAACCTGAACGCGTCCATCAGCAGCGACGTGGATTCGGCCAACAACCTGGTTTCGGATATCGCCAAGCTTAACGGCCAAATCGTGCAGGCGGAGGCCTCGACTCATAGCACCGCCAACGATCTGCGCGACATGCGCGAGCAAAAGCTCGAAGCCTTGGCCAGCCTCGTCAATATCCAGACCAGCACGACCAGCAATGGAGCCGTCAATATCAGCATTGGCGGGGCTTCCATCGTCTCCGGGTCCAACGTGGTGGACACCCTGCAAACCTATGATGCCGGAGGCGGCCAACTCCTGGTGCAGACGGCCTCCGCCGGCACGCCGCTGACGTTGACCGGCGGTTCCATCGAAGGAGCGATTCAAACCCGGGATGGAGCGCTGACGGACCTGCGCAACGGATTAAATTCCATCGCCTCGACCTTGATCTCGGCGGTGAACTCAATTTACCAGCCCGGCTATGGCTTGAATGGCTCGACCGGCTCGGTCTTTTTCACCGGAACCGATGCTTCGACCATGGGAGTCAACGCCGCGCTGCAGAGCGATCCCTCGTTGTTTCAGGCTGCGGGCGCCGCCGGGGCTTCGGGTGATAACAGGATCGCGCTGGGTTTGGCCCAGTTGGCCAACCAGCCCAACGCCGCGCTGGGCAACCAAACCTTCGGCGACGCGTATGGCCAGGTCGTCACAAAGCTTGGCGATGCACTCTCGAAGGCCAACGACCAGGTGACCAATCATCAGACCGTGGCCACCATGCTGGCCAACCAGCGGGATTCCGTCAGCGGCGTTTCGATGGAGGAGGAAATGACCAATTTGATGACCTTCCAGCGGGCCTACCAGGCGTCCGCCCAGATCATGACCACCGTGAACCAGATGCTTCAGACCCTGGTAAACCTGAAGAGTTGACGCACTTGAACCTCGATCCCCTCTAGACCTATGCGCATCGCGGGCACTTCTTACACTGAGACCCTGGTCAACCAGTTGAACTCGCTGGCCTTGCGACAATACGATCTGCAAGGTCAGATTTCCACCGGCCAGCGCATCCAAAAACCGGAGGACGATCCGGCGGGAATGGCGCAAGCCCTCGGTCTGCAGGCCCAGAGCAGCAGCCTCTCGCAATATAGCCAGAACATCTCCACCCTGCAGGCGCAGTCCAACCTCTCCTACAACGCATTGCAGGGCATCAAGACTATTTCCGACCGCGTGGGTGAGATCGCCACCTCGTCCGACGGCACCGCTACCTCCACGCAGTTGCAGTCCTACGCCAACGAGGTGGAACAGCTCATCCAGCAAGCCGTGCAGCTCGCCAATAGCAAGAATGGGAATCAATACCTGTTCGGCGGCACGAACGGGAACCAGCCTCCCTTCACGACCACGACCGACGCGAACGGCAACATCACCGCGGTCGCGTATCAAGGCAATACCAGCGTGGCCGAGACCGAAATTGGCCAGAACACCACCGCTACCGCCGATGTGCCCGGGGCCAACAACACGGGTTCGGGACCGCGCGGCCTGCTGGCCGACTCGCGGTATGGAGCCGACTTTTTCAACCACCTGATCTCCCTCGAGAATCACCTCAAGGCGGGCGACACGCAATCGATCTCGAGCGTGGACCAACCCGCTCTGGCGAAGGACGAAGATAACATCATCTATCAAGTCGCCAACAACGGCGTCGTCCAGGCGCGGCTCGATTCAACCGCCAACGCCATTAGTTCGAAACTCACCTCGCTGCAGCAGGCCTATTCGAACGTCTCCGGCGCCGATGTGACACAATCCATCGTGCAGCTTACCCAGACACAAAGCACCTACCAGGCGGCACTGCAGAGCAGCTCCGCGCTGCTGCAAATGCAGCAAGTGCTGCTGAACCTTCTCTGAGGTCTGGCCTTGCAGGATCGAATGGGTCAAGGCTGGTTTAACCAGCCGCTGCTGGATCCGCCTCCCCCAAGACGCTCACGAGGGCAAACCGAGACCAGGGCCGAAGCGCCGTCATTGACCGGGCCCGGCCAATGAAGCTGATGCGTCCCCATGGCTGGCCCTCCGGGAGTGGCTTCTCCCCTGCCCTGCGCAGCCGGCATCCCGCCGCCCGCAGCCCAGCGGTCCGACCGCGCGGGAACCAACCCCACGGCGAAACGATACGAGACGTCCTGCAAAAACTGCCGGTCCACGGCCGGACCCAGAACTTTTCTGCCGCTGGGTCGTTCCCGAAGCGCGATTTTCGCCCCCTTTTCAGGGGGCGGCAAAAAACTCCCGGTCTGGCATGTCGGCTGCTCAGCAGTGCTCGGCATGAAATGCGTAACTCTATGTGAACGGGAAGATCCGCCGGTGGCGAGCACGACCGAGGTGCGCCTGCCGATGGGGTTGTTGGGCTTCGAGCAGATCAAGGATTATCAGCTTAGCTCCCAACCACATGAAGAACCCTTCGCCTGGCTGACCGTCAAGGGCGACAGCTCCCTGGCCTTCGTGGTCATCAATCCCTTCCTCGTGGACCCGGATTACAGCCCGGATTTGCCGACGCAGGACGCCCGATTCCTCGGACTCGAAGAACCCGAGGACGCGTTGCTCTTCAACATTGTGACGCTTCACGGTGGCGGCAAGGCCACGGTGAATTTGAAGGGGCCGATTGTCATCAATCGTCATACCTTAATCGGCAAGCAGGTCGTGGTGGCCAATGCCCCCGAGTATTCGGTGCAGCATCCCCTGCCCGTCGCCGAAGCCGTAGTCTGACCCTGTCCATCGACGGCTTATGCTCATTCTTTCCCGCAAGCCTGGTGAAAGCATCGTGATCGACGGCCGCATCCGGCTCAAGGTGGTGCGCGTCGATGGCGAAGTAGTCAAGCTGGGAATCGACGCGCCGGCAGACCTGCCGGTGCATCGCCAGGAGGTTTATGACGAAATCCAGCTCAGCAATCAGCAGGCCTTGACGCGGCAAAAGGCGCCGTTGCCAAAACTGCCGGTGCGGCCCGCCCCCGGCGGACAGCCAGCCAGGCCCGCCCCGTGAGCCCAGCCCCCACCGCCCCGGCGCATGAACCACTTCTTTCAACCCCGCCTGCTTTCGGCTAAACCTTTTAATTTCCGGGCCGGCCAGTCGCACCCGATCGACTGCCTTAGCCCGGAGCCCGATGTCCAGCGAATTTCGTCGGTCGCCCTTAGAGCGGCGAGACCGCTGGCTCCTTCCACGGGTGGGCTGAGTGAACCTCAGCCCACCCGAAAGAGCGCCGCGACGCGCGTTGGGGAGAACCTAAACAGCTTCCTGGAAGGCTAAGGCATCCCTCTGAATATGGCTGAAGATCTCATTCTCTATTCTCTTTCGAATCTCAAAGAGGCCATTCTTCCGGCGTTGGAAGTGGCGAAGGCCAAGGTTATTGTCGAAATTGGTTCGGAGTGCGGGGCTTTCTCGCGAGAGCTATTTGCGCACGCGGAACGATCCGGCGGAAAACTGATTACGATTGATCCGGCCCCGGATGCGTCCGCGCTGGAATTTATGGCCGCGTGGCGCGACTCCCGGCATTTCCAGTTCTTGCAGATGACCAGCCACGAGGCAATTCCGAAGATCCCGGATGCCGACGCTTACATCATCGATGGAGACCACAACTACTACACCGTACGACGCGAGTTGGAGCTGATCCACGAGACGCAGGGCGATCGGCCTTGGCTGGCGTTCCTGCACGATGTAGGCTGGCCCTGGGGTCGGCGTGATCTGTATTATAGTCCCAAGGCAATCCCATCGGAGTGTGCCCACCCCTCTTCCAGCGAGGGCGGTGTCTCGCTGGATCACCCTGGACTCGTACCCTGGGGATTTGGCAACCCTGGCGTCATCAGTGTGGCCCTCCGGGAGAACGGTCCCAAGAATGGAGTACGGACCGCGGTTGAGGATTTCCTGGCTGAGCGTTCGGACTTCGCATTCCACCTGGTCCCGGCAATTTTCGGTTTGGGGGTGCTCTGCCCACGCGACGCTTCGTGGACGTCCGACCTCCAGGCGCACTTGGCCCCGTACGTCGATAACCCGGTGCTGGCGCGAATGGAGCAGAATCGCATTCGCCTGTTTCTGCGGATGCGCGAGGACCTGCACCAGCGCACGTCAGCGATTCCGAAGGCTCGATTTCTCCTTGGGCAAAAGCTGCTCAGTGCCTTCCCGATCAGCAGTCGAGCGGAGTTCGATGCGCTCTGGGCTCACCGCATGGCCACGACCATGGATGAGCAGGAAGCCCTTGTCCCGTCGGGCAGGTCCTCGTTCGTGTTGCCCGGGAAGTGCTCCGTGTGCGGGAGCGAAGCGGGCTTCATTACAGACTTTATGTTTGCCAGCCCCGGAGCTGCCGGGAAACTGCAGCCTGCCTGGCGGGAACGCCAGATTTGTCGTTGTGGCCTGAATTGCCGGCACCGTTCCTCCTTTCACATTCTCACGGATAGCCTCGGCTTGGGGCGCGAATCCGTGATCTTCTGCACCGAACAAAGGACTGGACTGTTCCAGCGCATCCGGCATGCCTTTCCGCGAGCCGTGGGCGGTGAGTCGCTCGGAGAGCACGTCCCACCTGGGACGGTCTCGTCGGCCGGCATACGCAATGAGGACCTCACCCGCCTGAGTTTCGCCACCGCCACATTCGATGCCATCTTCAGCCTCGACGTACTCGACCGGGCGAAGGATTTTCGTATGGCCATTCGAGAAATGGCCCGATGTCTGAAGCCCGGCGGGCGCCTCCTCCTCACGATTCCGTTCGCATTTAATCAGGATCGTACCCTGCAGCGAGCCACGGTGGATGGTGAGGGCAGAGTAACCCACCACGCCCCACCGGTATATCAGGGCGACCCATCCAACTCGCAGGGCGTGCTGCGCTTCACCGACTTCGGCTGGGATTTCCTGAACGAACTGCGAGCGGCGGGTTTTCCTGACGCCGCCCTGTGGGTGTTTTCCGAGCCGCAGTTCGGCTATGTGGGCTTGCAGGTACGTCATCCTCGGGACCCGTCAAAAGACTACTGCCCGGGGGAATGAAACCGCCGCCGCAAGACCAGGCAAACAGGAACGCCCGCATTCAGGACCCGCTTTGTGGGGATCAGCCGGACTCCACGCCCCCGGGCGCAACGGAGCTGCGCCTCTCGCGCCCGGCCCACAGAGCAACTGACCAACCAGCGACATCACCTATGGACGCAAATCCGGATGAAGAACACTTGTGGCGACAGGATGAAAGCCTGCTCCCACTACGAAACCGGCTGAACGCCAAGCCCGAAGGCATCCAACTTGTCTCGTTTGACTTTTTTGACACGCTGATCTGCCGCCTCTGCGCCGAACCGTCCGATCTCTTTGTCGAAGTTGGCCGGCAGTTGGCCCGGCGTGGGTTGCTGGCCATCCCGCTCTCACCGACCGAGTTCTGCGCAGCGCGTATCGCCGCCGACCAGCGCGCCCGCCTGGCAGCCGCCAGAAGAGGTCAGTACCCGGAGGTGCGCCTAACCGACATCTACCGTGAACTCCGGCGCATTCTGAACGACGTGGCAGCGGCGCAAAAGGTAGAGTTCGAAGCCGAACGCAGCGTTTGCTATCTCAACCCCGCCATGGCCTCGCTCGTCCGTCATGCGCGAGCGCTTGGATGCCAAACTTGCATCATCTCCGACACCTACTTCAGCAACGCGGAACTGGTCCAACTGATGCGTGACAACCATCTTTCCACCTCACTCTTTGACCACATCTTCATCTCGAACGAGTGCGCCCGGGCCAAGTGGAGCGGTGATTTGTATCACGAGGTGCTGCACCGGCTGAACCTTCACCCCAGCGAAGTGCTGCACATCGGGGACAACCTGCACGCGGATGTCGCGTGCGCGCGCCAAATCGGGATTGAGGCGGTTCATTACTATCGGACGCGTCCTGCCGTTGAAGCTGTGTTCAAGGGAGAACGGCATTTTCTCGCGGCCCAGCCGACCGCAGCGGGCTCGTTGAATTCACTTCGCGTGATGACGGCGCGCCAAGCCGAGTCCGAGGGGGACGCCTTCCGGGATGGAGCGATGACGTTCGGGCCACTACTGAGCCGCTATGCCGATTGGTGCGTTGAACGGTTTCGCAGCGCGGGTATCCGCAAAGTACTCGCCTTAATGCGAGAGGGCGAACTGCTGGGAGAGATGGTGCAACAAGCCGCCCAAGCGGCACACGTGGATCTGCAAGTGGTGCCCTGCTACGTCTCGCGGTTATCCACCGCTCGCGCCGCGATGCCTTCTGCCACACCTGAGAGCGCTCTCGAACTCGTGGAAGGGTGTGGTTCAATGACCCGACAGGCCATCTTGCAGATCTTGGGCCTGGAAGCCGAAGCGGATGGGTTCACCACTCCAGAAGCCCGGCATAAACTCTTTGAATCCGCGGATGCTATCGCCCAGGAGATCCGAGCCCTGTTCAATAATCCGGGCTTTCGCCAGCGCGTGGAAGCCAAACGGTCCGAGAGTCACAAGCTGGCATTCGATTATCTCGCGTCACTCGTCGGCACAGAGCCATGGTTTGGGATGATCGATCTCGGCTGGAGTGGCAGCATTCAACGGAATATCTCGCGAATTCTGCGGCAGGGCGGACGTGAGGTTTATACCGCGGGCTGTTATCTGGCCTGCACCAAGCGCTCGGGCAGACTGGCGCTGGACGGGGACGTCGCGCATGCCTACTTGGCGTCCGAATGGTCTCGGTCCACAATTCTGGCGGAAATCGCCATCACGGCGTGCTGCGGGAGTACCGATGGCTACCGGCGTGAGCCATCCGGCGCGGTGGTTCCGGTGTTGGGGCCGTGTGAGATCTCGGCGCCGGAACGGGAAATCAAACTGCGATTGCGGCAAGGCGTCATGAGCTTTCAGTCGCACTGGCTTTCCCTGCGATGGGCGAAAAACCGCGTACCGCTCTCCGAGGACCTGCTGCAGGATCTGGACCACGGCTCCGCGCCTATCCTCTATCGGCTGCTGGATTATCCAGCTAAGCCCGAGGCGGAACGGTTGGGCGTGCTACGCCATGACGAGAACTATTTTGGCCAAAACCTCAGCGCCCCTTTGTGCAATGAGGAATCCGCTCGCCGGCTCAGGCGTGATGGAATTTTCGAGCTCTACCGCAGCGCACAATGCTATTGGCCTCAAGGTGTGGTGGCCAGGAACTTTCCCCGGGTCATTTCCGCTCTCCAAAATGGCTGGGCCGAACCGCTGGCGCTCGGGCGGTTGGGAGCCTGGCGGCTCGGCTCTGGCGATGATTGCGGCATGACGGACGAGGAACTCTTCTCGCTCAGCCATATGTTACGCGCCCTGGCCGCCGACCAGGTGATCTTGTGTGGGGCACTCACGCCCGCGGTTGCGGAAGCGTTCCGATGGATGGACAACCGCGTCGAGCGGCTCCCCGGCAGCTTCCTTGCTGTCGGGCCGGTAGCCGAGACCCTCCGGGATCGGGTGCGCCCAGCAGGTGCGGCGGGAGTCACCGCCGGAACCGTGTCCGGCAGCGGCTTCTTGGATCAATGCCTGCATTTCCCTGGTGAAACCGCCAATGGGGACCTCCTCACCGCCATTCGGGATGAATTGCTGCCACGCGAAAGAATCGCTCTGGTTCTGACCAGTGAGGTTTCCGAGCAAGCGGCGCGGCTGTTGTTGAACGGCCTGGCTCCTTTTCTCGGTTCCCACGGCATGGTATTGATCAGCTCGGCGCGCTTCGATCCTCAAAACCGCGAGGATACGCCACTCCTAAAGAAACTCGAAACCCGGCTCAATGAAATTGCCACTGAGCTTGGTTATGCGTTCTTGCAAGGCATTCCCGCACTGTTACCGCATCTCTGCAACTGGCTGGTTCTGCGCCGTGCTCCGGAAATCAGACCCTGGAATCATCAATGGATGCCCCGAATTGCGGATCTCGCCCTCCCCGAAATTCCCGCCGACCTGAAGGACGGCAACAACCCGCCAGGCGCGGCGGACACCTCCGCTACGGCTGGGCGCTCATCTGCCCCTGAACTTGCACCCGCCGGCGGCTCCTTATGAAACCACCCGTTGTCTCGATCATCATCCCGGTCTTCAACAAGTGCGAGTTGACGGCGCAATGTCTCCACGCGTTGTTCCAGTCACCGACGCGCGTTCCTTTCGAAGTCATTGTGGTGGACAATGCCTCCTCCGACCGGACGCCGCAGCAGTTAGCCGAATTCGGCGCCCGCATCCGGGTGATCCGCCGCAAAACCAATGGTGGCTTCGCCGTGGCGTGCAATGAAGGCGCGGCGGCGGCAATCGGGGAGCACGTTCTTTTACTGAACAATGACACGATTCCTTTGCCGGGCTGGCTTGAGCCCCTGGTGAACGAACTTCAGACCCACCCTGAGGTGGCCGTGGTCGGCTCGAAGCTCTTATTCCAAAACGGCTTGGTGCAGCATGCCGGGGTCGCGTTCACCCGCGACTCCCGGAACCCCTTTCACCCCCATCTCCTGCTCCGGGCGGACGACCTCCGCGTCAATGCGCGGCGGGAATTGCAGGCCGTCACCGGCGCCTGCATGTTGGTGCGGAAAAGTTGGTTCGGCCGGTGCGGACGATTGAACGAGAGTTATCTCAATGGTTACGAAGACCTTGAGTTCTGTTTGCAGGTGCGAAAACAAGGAGGCACTATCGTTTATCAGCCCAAGAGCGCGTTAATCCACCTGGAAAGCCAAACCCCGGGGCGCAAGCTCTACGACAATCAAAACCGGGCCCTGTTTTTTCAACGTTGGTCGGAGTCGTTGCTTTCCGATGAAGATGCCTATTATTTTGCCGATGGTTACTACTTGATCGAGCGGCGGAGTGACTGGCCACCGGAGTGCCGGCTGGCTCGCTTGGATTCGGAAGAGGCCCGGCGAAGCTGGCGCGTGGTCGCACAAACCCAGTTAGCGGCTGCCGCTCACCATCGGCAGGAGCTTTCGGCGCTTCTGAACGAAACCGAGAGCTGGCCGGCCAACGCCGCCGCACTCACCTGGGCGGGCGTGCTGTGCCTTCGGTACGGACTCGGCGCTGCGAGTCGGCGCCACCTGGAGCGAGCTTTGCAACTGCGTGAAGACGCGGAGCTTCGGCTCCGGCTGCAGCCGTCCACGGCCGGGACAGCTACACCCGGCGTTCAGGCGCAAAGTGGCTCTTGGGCTGGGCTCCTTGCGGATGCACAGTCCCAACTCCTGAACTCGGAACTGCCAGGGGCACGAAAGTGCTTCGAGGCCGCGTTAGCGGAGGGTGCTCCCGCGCGATTGGCACTGCCCGGCTGTTGGGAGGCTTCAAGCCGATTGGGCGCTTGCGAAGCCGCAACGACAGTCGATTGGGCACTGAGCCATTTACCCCGTTTGGACCGGGATACGAAGGCGCGGCTTGGGTTTGGCCCAGCGGCTGGCTGCAAGGTGTTGTCGTTGCCGGAAGCCCCTCCTCGGCCAGTCGTTTCCATCATCATCCTTGCTTTGAACCAACTCGAGCACACACGCGCGTGTCTGGCCAGCCTGGCAGCCCATACCCCAGCCCCTCACGAAGTGATCGTGGTGGATAATGGATCGACCGATGGCACGAAAGAATTCTTGGAAGCATGGCAGGCGGGCCAGGCAAATCACCTGGTGATCCGCAATCGCGAGAACGCGGGTTTCGCCGCCGGAAATAACCAAGGTCTCGCCCTGGCCAAAGGTGAAGTCATCATCCTGTTGAACAACGACACTATCGTGACCGAAGGGTGGTCCCACCGAATGCTCGGTGTCCTTTCTCGACACCCAGACACCGGGATAGTCGGCCCCATGTCCAACTTTGTCTCCGGTCCCCAACTGGTGCGGCAAGTGGATTACACGGACACTGCGGGCTTGCCGGCGTTTGCGGCTCGCCTGACAGCGGAACATCAGGGTCAATCGCTGGAAATCGCCCGGGCCGTCGGGTTCTGCCTCGCCGTTCGTCGTCAGGTGATCGAAGCGATCGGCGGCTTGGATGACCGCTTTGGTTTGGGTAACTTCGAGGACGATGACTTTTGCCTGCGCGCGCGTCTGGCGGGTTTTCGAATTCGCGTGGCTCAGGATGCCTTTGTGCATCACACGGGAAGCCAGACCTTCAAAGGCGCCAACATCAATTATCGGGATGCCATGCGGGGCAATTGGGCGCTATTCAAGGCCAAATGGAAGCTCCCGCCCCACCAAGCGCTCGAGCAAGGCTACCCTCTGCCAAAGGTGGCGCCTTCGGGGCTTTCGCTCTTATTCGCGTTACCCAAACTTGAGGCTTCCCATGAACCTCAGCCGCTGGTTGGGCTTTGGATCCAGCGCGCTCGGGTTTCCAAACCCTCAGCGCCGCTTGCCGTCTCAGCTCAGGTTCCGACTCCAGCGTGTGCCGAGATCGGCGCCCTGAAGATGGCCCGGGATCGCATGCAACATCGAGAGTTAGCCACCGCCTGGCAGGCCACCCTCGCCGCCCTAACGCAGCGCCCGTTTCATCCCGAGGCTTTTCTGCTGCTGGCGGAGATCGCTCATGCGGCCGGCGACTTTGCTTCCGCACGGCTCTGCGCGGAACGGGCCCGCCACCTGGCGCCTCCCTGGAAACCGGCGCGCAGGTTTCTTCAAAAATGTCCAAACAACGGAAAGCCTCAGGACTGGCTGGTGCTGCCTGCCTCGGTCGGGAAGGATTCCGGAGAAGTTAAGCCACGCCTCAGCGTGTGTCTCATTACCAAAAACGAGCAACAATTCCTCGGCCAGAGCCTCGAATCGGTTAGGGCCGTAGCCGATCAGATCGTGGTCGTGGATACAGGCTCGACGGATCGGACAGTGGAAATTGCCCAGTCCTTGGGAGCGGAGGTTCATCATTTCAAGTGGTGTGACGATTTCAGCGCCGCGCGCAACGCCGCGCTCGAGCAGGCCCGAGGCGATTGGATCCTCATCCTCGACGCCGATGAGGAACTGCCGGCCGATCAGCATGCCCGGCTGCTGGCGGATATGCGCAATGACAAGCTGATCGCTTTCCGCCTTCCCATGATTAACCGTGGCAAGGAGAACGAGGGCCGCGCTTTTGTCCCGCGCCTGTTCCGCAACGCGCCCGGCGTCCACTTCCGCGGACGGATCCACGAGCAAATCTTCCCCAGCCTCCTGCCGCTGGCCAAAACGTGGGGCCTGGGCACCGGGCTGGGAACCGCCCAACTGGTGCATCACGGCTACGCGCCGGAAATCGTGAAGGAACGCAACAAGAACGAGCGCAATCTCGCCCTGCTGCGGCAAGCCATCCTGGAACAGCCGGAGGACCCAAACATGGCGATGAACCTCGGTCTTGAATTGGTCCGGCACGGCGAGTTCGAGGAAGGCCTGGCCCATTATCGCGAGGCCTTCCGGCTGATGTCGGCCCAATCCCAGTCCACCGTGGCGCCGGAACTGCGTGAAGTGCTGCTCACCCAGTTCGTCACCTATTTGCATAAAGTTCGCGCTTACGATGAGATCGTAGCGGTATTGAATTCGGAACTCGCCAAACGCCGGGGGCTTACCGCCTCACTCCATTTATTCCTGGGCTTGGCCCAGTTCGAGCTGAAGCAATTTGGCGAAGCAGCGGCGGAGATGCGCCACTGCCTGGCCAAACGGCAGGAGCCGGCCCTCTCACCGATCAACACCGACATCCTCACCGCCGTGCCGCATCACTGCCTGGCCGCCAGCCTCGCCCAAGCCGGGGATATCGCCGGAGCGGACCAAGCCTTCCAAGCGGGGCTCGCGGAGACGCAGCGCGTCGAGGATCTGCGGTTCGCTTACGCCAAGTTTCTTGTGGATCAACAACGCCTGCTGGACGCCCTGCATCGGTTGCATGAAATCGTCGCCGAAAACGGCCGGCACGCGAGCGCCTGGCGTCTCGGCGGCCAAATCGCCTTGAGCCGTCCGGACTTTCTCGAATTCGGGTGCGATTGGACTTACGAAGCGGTAAAGCACCTGCCTGAGGACGCGGGCATTACCGCTCAACGGGCGGAAATATTGCTGCTCAGTGGGCAGGTCCAGGGTGCTCGCGAGCTGTGGGCGGAGCTTTGCGGCAAGGAGCGTGAGCCCAGGTCTCAGGCCGCACTCATTCTATGCGATTTGATTGAGGGGCAACCCCTCCACTTGCCCGAAACCGAGGCGGAAGCGGCGGGTGCCAGCCGCGCCTTCATCCAATGGTATCAGAAATGTCTTACGACGCCGGCTCGCAAACTGGTTCCCCAAATCAATGAGCGGCTCGAGGACCTGCACACCGCCCTGCCGTCTGCGGCCAGCATGATCCAAGCGGCACTCGCCGAGGCCGAAGAGACTCCCATCGGTGTCGAGGAGCCCTGCCCGGCTTGATGGATCGAGCGCGACGAGCATCAACACCTCACAGCGCGCCGCAGCCAAAACGGGTTTTGCCGCCCTTGCAGCCAGGGGCTGAGTGTTGCTCCGGCCCCGGGTCCCTTTCAACTCCGCGCGAAGCGCGCCATTAACGAGGCGTCTGACACGCCTTAGGTTCTTCAACCCGCCCCACCCTCGACCACCCCGCAACTTACTAACTTGCCCCAGGCCGAGCCTCGTTAAACCGTTCTGAGCATCCGACGGGCCGGCTCGTAGCCCAAATCGGCCGCCGCTTCAAAACACCGGCGCGCGGCGGGCGCATCGCCGAACACATGGTAAAAGGTGCCCAAGTTGAACTGCGCCAGGAAGCTGCCGGCGCCCCGGACGCTCTTGTATTTACCGGTCTCCCCGATGGCTAGAGCGCTGCGGAAAGCCGCCTCGATCCGGGGCAGAAAGCTAATGAACTTCGCGGGGTTGCCGCGCACCAGGTTCATGTAAAACAACCCGCAGACCAGGTAAAAATCCGGGAAATCCTGTAATGCGCCTGCCATCCTGTCGATGAGTTGGAGTCCGGACTCAAACTGTTTGAGTTCCATGCCGGCGTACAGGCAATCCACGGCCAGGTTAGGCAGGAAAGGTTCATCCCCGCGCGCTCCGGCCAGGGCCTGCTGGCAGCAGTCCCAAGCGTTTTTCGTCTGATTCAGACTGGCGTATTCCAGGGCCAGTTGGAACAGATAATACGTGTCGCCCGGGACCCGTTCGAGTTCTTGCAGGAGCAACTGGATGTTGCGTTCCGATTTGCGGTTTTCCAGGTAGCCATCATGCCAGAGTTCGCCCTGAAGATTGCGCCGAGGCAACGTCGAGACGAGTTGTTCGTGGATCCGCCCCTCGAAGCGTGCCCCCCGAGGGAACAGGCGAGAAACGAAGGTTTGAGAGCGCAGCAGTTGGTTGTTCCTCCGGAAGTCGCTGATAATCTTAAGCCGCCCGACCGCCGGAGGGCCTTTGATAAATCCGCCCAATTCGGCGGCCAAGGCCGGACTCGCGTGCTCGTCCGCGTCCAGCATTAACACCCACTCACCACTGCACTGGTCCAAGGCGTGGTTGCGGGCCGCCGCGAAGTCATTGATCCAGGCAAAGGTGGCGACCTTCGCACCAAAGCCGCGGGCAATCCGAACCGTGTCATCGGTCGAGCCGGTGTCCACGACGACGATTTCCTGGACTGCCTCCCGGACGCTGCGGAGGCATCGGTCGAGGCATCGAGCCTCATTCTTGACGATGAGCGCCAGGGATAACTTTGGGGGAGCGCTCATGCCGCGAAGGACCGCGCATGCATGGCTTTAACCCATTGCCGCCGGTCAACAATAGACCACGAGCGAGGGGGAAAGTGGTTGGATGCGGTCATGATTGAACAGCTTTTCGATGCCAGTGTCGTTCAAGGGCTGTCCTTCGGCCATCAACAACAGGCCGTTTGCCGTATAGACACCACGAGCCAGCACCATGCCGGGACGCAACTCGGTCAGGCCGATCTCCCGTTCCTTGCGCGGCAGGGGGGCCAACGGCAACGCCCGGAGGAGAACCCGCACGGCTTCGGGATCGAAGTCTGAACCCGCGCCGATCCGGATTTGATCCAGCGCGTCCGGCGAAGGCAGCGGACTCGCGGCGTAGGCGACCGCAACGGCCAGCAATCGCGCCAGCCAGGGAATGCTCTCGCCGCGGAGTTGGTCCGGGTACCCCGTGCCGTCAAAACGTTCATGGTGGGCGCGGATAACTTGGCCCACCCGGTCGAGGCCGCTGCCGAACGCCGCGAGTTCCTGGCCCAGAATCGGGTGCTGTTGAATGAGCAGCGTTTCAGCCGGGTCAAGCTGTTCGGGCAGCTCCTGCCAGCGCCGGATGATATGCCGTGGAACGCCAACCAACCCAATGTCGTGGAGCCTCGCGCTGCTGGTCAGGACCCGGAGATCTGCCGGCGCGAGCTGCAGCACGGCACCCATCGATTCACAAAGGCGCGCGACACGGCGTGATTGGTTGCCCAGGGAAGGGTAAAACGTCTGCAAGGTGTGTATGCAGAGCTCGAGGGAACGGGAGAAATTTGCTTCGAGCGCCTCGTTGAGCTGCGCCAATTGCTGGTTTTGTTGCGCCACCAGCCGGACCTGCTGTTCCAGCGAGTGGTTCAGCTCGATCAGCTTTTGGTTCATCAAGGTGGTGGCGTCCTGAAGCCGCGCGTTTTGACAAATCAGCTCGAAACGTTGCAGGCTATTCTTGACGGTGGCCTGCAATTCCTCGAGCAGCCACGGCTTGACGATAAACCGGAAAATCTCCCCCTGGTTGATGGCCTCGATGATGGTATCGAGGTTGACCACCCCGGTAATCAGCACTCGGGTGGCATTCGGGCGCAGGCGCCGGGCGTGCGTTAAGAGTTCCAGACCCGACATTACGGGCATGCGCTGGTCGGTCAGGATCACCGAGAATTCCTGCCGCTTCAACGCCTCGAGCGCCGCCATGGGGTCGGCACAGGTCACCACCTCGCAGCCCAGCAGCCGAAGCCCCTCCCGGATGGCGGTCAGAATGATTTCTTCATCGTCCACCACCAGGATAGGCGGCGGCGGGTTTGGTGTGATGGATTCGGCAGGTTCAATCATGGCGCAAGAGGCCGGGTCATGGTTCACCGAGCACCGCGCGCAATTGCTCGAGCAACCCGGACGCATCTGCGTCCGAGGCAACACAGAGGTCTGCGAACTCGCGGAGATCTTCGCCGAGCGGGGCTCCCTCGCTTGCCGGTCCCAAAATGATCACTTTTAAGCGCCGCCCGCCCTGCCGCAACTGACGGCAGAGGCAAAACGCATTTTCACGAGCGACCGCGGAGGAGACGATCGCCGCGGCGAATTCGAAATAGGCTGAACACAGCAGATCCAGCGCTTGGCTTTGATCGCGGGCAGCAGCGACATAGTAGCCATTGCGTCGCAGCATCTGGATCCGGTCGTCGGCGCCCGGCTCCGCATCCACCCACAGCAGGGTCTGGTTCGGTACGCTGGGAGCTTCACAGCTTTCCGGCTCAACATCCAGGCGAGCCTCGGCAAACCAAAGGTGGAATGTGGTCCCCTGGCCCTCGGTGGTTTCAACCGACACAGCTCCTCGATGGTGTTCGAGAAAGCGGCGCACGCTATAAAGGCCGAGGCCCACGCCGTTGGCGGAGGCTTTGGTGGTGAACAGGGGATCAAAAATCCGCGGCAACACGCTGCTCGGAATCCCCCAGCCCGTATCCTTCACCGAAAGTGAGATCAACGGACCCTCGGGCAGCGCTCCATGGAGGACGCCGCCGCCGGGGAACGCTGGGTGACGATTGGTTTGGAAAACCATTCGGCCGCCCCTGGGCATCGCGTCCACAGCATTCAAGGCCAGCTTCACCATGGCCGCGTGAAATTCCACCGGGTCCGCGAAAATCGGGAGTCTAGCCTCGCTCAGTTCGGTCTGCACTTCGACTCGGCGCGAGAACACCTTCCGCAGCACCTCGGCGGTTCCCCGCACCGATTCGTTGAGATTGAGCAGGCTCGGTTGGCCGGGCATCCCCTGATAGAGGCGATGGATACGCTGGGCGAACTGGCTGGCGTCAAGCGCTGCCTGGCGGAGCACCTGCAAGCTGGACCGCAGGGGATTCTCCGGGGCGAGCTCAGCCTGAATGGATTCGCTCAGGCCGACCAGGCCGGTGGTAATGTTGCTGAAATCATGGGTCAACGCGGTGGTGAGCCGGCCCTTCGTCTCGCGCCACAGCGCGTTCAACAACCGGCGTTCCACCAGCGATCGCTCGGTAATATCGAGCCAGATCCCCTCGTAACCGGTCTGCCGGCCGTCCGGAGCGCGCGTGATTCGCCGCTCCTCCCACACCTGTGTGATCCTGCCGGTATGAACGTGCCGGAAGCGAAAGGCGCCCCGCGCAGCCGAGGGCAACTGTGGGGCCAACCTCTGCGAGTCCTCCGGGTGCAGCGCCTCCTGGAAGCGGCCCGGTTGAGCGCTCCAATCGGCTGCGGCTATGCCGGTCCATTCCTCGATCGCCGGACCAACGTGCATAAAAGCGAGGGCAAGATCCTGGGTGAAGGCAACCCGGGCTGAAGGGCCTCGGATCGTTGAAAACGGGTCAGCCTCATGACCGGAACCAGCGAGGGGTTGGGAACCGAGGTTCGCCGGCGGCCAGGCCCCCGCTAAAAATGCGGCCCAACCGCGCTCAGCCTCCACCCATAATTTCGGGGGGCCGTCTGGGGCAAATTGTGGCTCGTGCATACGCCGCGGTTCTGCGCGCCATGAACACAAATATCCCGTCGGTTGACAAGGAGTATCCAATCGTGGCTTAAGCAAAGCAGGCCTCTGCCGTCACCGTGCTGAGGGATGAGAAATTTCGCCGTCCGGCGTAGGAACGTTGGATCTGCTTGAGCATTTGCCGGCTCTTGTCCGCCTGATCCAATTGGCTTTTGACCTTGGTCCGGCGAATTTCCAGCCAGGAATGGTTTCGTCGTTCAAGAGCAATTAACTCGGCAATCGAGCGGCGGAAGCCTTCCAGCAGCGCGGCCTGGCGGTCCGGGTCCGGGCCGGCTTCCGCTCGCAGGCCGGCCCGCAGCGGTTCCAAAGAGGTCCGGAGTTGGGCCAGGGCGTTCTGGCAGTCCATGGCCAGGGCCCAATTCCCGGTCTGGATCGCCTGCCCCTCGGCCTCAGCCAGACGGCGCCACTCGCTAAAGAAGCTCAGGCGTTCCGGAGCGAACGACGACACCATGCGATCAAGCCTCCGCGAATGCCCGCGGGAGCGCCGCGGCGGGTGTCAGGGACGGATCGTGATTGCAGAGCATGGTTCGCCACGCGTCCCGCAATTCGGTCAAATGGCGAATCACCTCGTCCACCCCGTGCCGCTTCTTGCTCACGTTGCTTTCCTGAATCCGCCTGTCGAAATAGTCATAAAGCCGGCCCAAAGTCATGGCCAGCTCGCCACCCCGGTGAAAATCAAGGGCCATGGTGAGTGCCTGCAGGATCTCTCGGGCACGCTGCAGGTTGTTGTTGATGGTCATATAACACTCGGCGGGATCCTCCAGCGAAAAACCCACCAGGGCGCGTTCCAGGGAATTGAGCGCCCCCTCGTATAGCATCAGGACAATTTGCCCGGGCGGCGCGGTCAACGTTGAGATCTGGCGGTAGGATCGGTAAGCGTGTGTCGCAGGCATACGGCGGGTTGGGAGATTGAAGGACTAGGGTTGGAGGTGAATGGCTAAAAGGACCGCCACGCGGTCGAGAATGTCGTCCGGCGGGTAGGATGGATGGCCGGCCACGGCGGTGGCCTGCGCCACCGTATCGGACCTGGTCAAAGGGACTTGCGCGAGGCGACTTTTCAGGTCGCTCAGTGTCTGCACCGAGGCGGCATCGCCCGCGGCGGCGCTGGTGGTGTTGCGAGCAGCCGCCCCATTCGCTTTCGGCGGCGAAAACTGACTCGCGTTGACGTTGAACTCAATTTCCATTCTCTTCGGCCAGCCTCCGGTGGGGGTTTGTCCCGCGTCCATCGAACGGCCCAGTTCAGATATCGGCTTTTGAGCTCAGAACTTTAGCCTTGGCTGTGGAGTTCCCCAGGGGCCCGGCCAGCCGATTGGGCGGTTTCCGTAGCTTCCGGGCGCGTCGAGGGCACCCCGCCCTGCCGAAATGCGCGCTCAGGGTTCGGGCAGGGAAGAAAAGACTTGGGCTGCGGCATATTGCCCGAAGCGGCGTGGAGAGTTGAGCAGCAGCCACCCATCGGGCGAATCGCTGCCGAGGACCAGTCCATAACAGCGGCGATAGAGATCGTGGACATTGAGGGGCTGCCGGTGGGCCTCAAAGACCTGGTCGGCGGCCCATAACGTCGTGCGGGTGCGCAGGTCCACCAGGCGCATGCGCCAGCCAATTTGCACGGGCGGGTAGGGATGGAACACCGTGAGATGACAGAACAGCACGGCATCACAGCCGGAGGAGGTCTTGAGCCAGTCGAAGAGATCGCTTGGCAGGTTCTCCTCCTGACGCCAGCAAGCGCGGCCAGTGCGTGTTTCCAGAGCCTCAGGACTGATGGCAACCACCTCGAACCTCCTGGCCTTGACCAACTCGGTCTCGAGAATGGGCTGCAAGGCTTCGCGCCCTTCCGTGTGGTCCAGGGTTTGCACCTCGCAGGTCAACGGCAGGATGCCCACCCGCCGCACGTCCGGCGGCAACATCGGAGACCACACGAAGACGTTGGGAGACTTGCAGTCCCCACAGCGCGCCTGTGGGGTAAGACAGCCCGTGGAACCGCCGCACAGGACCAGGAACCCGGCCACCAGACCGGTCCGGTGCAGCCAGCGGGTCAATCGCTCGCGAGCGCTACGTCGCTTCATTGGACTGTGCTTCCCGATCACAGCGTGCCGTTGTTGATCTGCTGCGTCAAGTATTGGAGCTGCTGATTGACGGTGGCTTGAACTTGCTCCATTTGTTGGAACTCGGTGGTCCAGTGATTCGAGTCGGCGGTAATCGTCTTTTCGAGGTTGGCGATCTGCGTGTCGATATCCGTGCTTTGCTTGGTGAGCGTGGTTTGGTGAGTCACGAGGGTTCCATTGTCACCAATGGTGTTGTTTAAATAAGTGTTGAACTGCGCGGCCCAGCCTTGCTTGGCATCCGTAAAAAAGGAAGTGACGGCTTGCAGGTTATTGGTGAGCGTGTTGGTAAGAACCGTGGGATCGCTCATTTTAATCGTGTTGTCCTGCCCGTTGGTTTGGATTCCCAAGTCGGCCAGCGTGGTGACCCCACTGGATCCCGCCGACGCGTAACCGAAGGCAAAGCCCAGCGAGCGCAAACTTGAGGCGATGCCGTTGGCGTCCGGGTCGCCCGTGAGCAAGCCGGCTGTAACACTGCCGTCCGCCGCGGTGGTGACACCCATTTGGCTGCTGATATAGGATTGGGTGAGGTTGTAACTGCTGATAAAGGTCTGGACAGCGGTGCTGATCTTGTTCGTATCGTTGCCCACCGTGACCGTGGTGGTGCCGGCTTGGAGCGCGGTCACGTTCAACCCGGTGATGCCGGAACTGGCGGGACTGATGGTATTGGATTGGCTCACCAATTGGGCGCCGCCATTCACGGTGTAGAGCAAGTTCTGCCCGCGGGCCAGCGTGGCGGACGCCAACCCGGTGGCCGCGAGAAAATTGCCGGTTACGTCCTGTAATCCGATCCCGATATCGCCGGTGGTTTTATTCGCCAGCACAAACCGGTTGGCCTGCGCGTCGAAACTGGCGCTCACCCCGGCGGAGGAGTTGTTGATTCGGTCCAGGACGTCCTGAATGCTGTCGGCGCCGGCGTTATAGTTGATGGCTACCCCGTTAATCGTGAACTGGCCCTGGCCGGCGCCCCCGTCCGAAATCGAGGTGGCCAGGTCCGAGCTGGACATGGCCGCGGTGAGCCGCACGCTGCCCAGCGTCGAAGCGCTGGTAACCGTTCCCTTGCCATTGTTGAACAACTGGGCCAACTGCAAAAAGTTGCTCGTGTCCGTCGCGCTGCCCAGGATGATCGGCTGGGCCGGGTTGGCGCTGGTCAGCGTGATTTTGTCCGTGGTCGAATCGTAGCTCGCCGTGACGGCGTTGTTGGTGGCGGAAGCGATATTGTTGAACACTTGCTGCAGGGAATCCGTGGTGGCAATCGTAACCTGAGCGCCGTTCACCGAAAAGGTGCCGGCGGTGATGGGGCTCGAAAAACCAGCGGTGCCCACGGTCAGGCTCGAAAGGTTGCCGCTCGGACTGAGCGCGGTGCTGATGCCGGCGGTGCCGTTCAGTTGGGCGGCGCTAGCCATCTGCGTAATGTTGAAAGCAAAACTGCCGACGTTGGCGCCGGAGTCGGCCGCCACCGTCGCCACCAGGGAGTTGGAACTCTGCACGGTGCGGCTGGCGAAGAGCGTCGGATCCTGCAAGGCCTGGATGGACGTTTGAAGCGTGGCCAGGTCGGTTTTGATGGTGCCGAAGGCGGAGTTGCGAGCGTTGATCTGAGTTTGGTCTTGTTTCCATTGGGTTTCGGGAGCGCGCTCCGCGTTGGCCAATTGGGTGACCAAACTCTGCCAATCCATCCCTGAGGCCAGGCCCGAGAGGGCCAGGCTCGAAGGCCCGGTGCTAGTCGTCGTCGTTGCCATAGGTCTTTGTCTTTCCGCCAAGGAGCCCCGTCGCCGGGGCAGCTAACCGTGTCGAGATTTCAGTGCTGCATTTTTACGGTCAAGGCTCGGACGGCGCCGAAGCGCCGCCCGAGTGTGCGTACCAAACCATCAAGTCAAACCAGGCGGCCTAACCCAAGAGCTTGAGCGCGGTCTGGGGCTGCGCATTGGCCTGAGCCAACATCGCGGTTCCGGTCTGGACCAGGATGTTGTATTTGGCGTATTGCGTGCTCTCCTGGGCCACGTCCACGTCCATGATCCGGCTGTTAGCCGCCGACAGGTTGTTCTTCAATGTCCCGAGTTGGCTGCTATACATCGTGAGGGTCTCGATGTTGGCGCCAATACCCGCGCGGTTGGCCGCGAGCTCGGAGATGGCGTTTTTGACATCCGTCAGCGCGCTCGAAGCATTGCTCGTGGTGTCAATCGCATCTGTCTGCAGGGCATTGTAGGTGGTCGAGGTGGAGCCGAGGTTAATCGACGCCATCGTGAAGGTGCCTGCATCGCTGTCGGTGGTCACCGCCAGCGAGGCGCCGTCGAACAACGCAACTCCGTTGAAGTTCTTGGTGCCCACATCTTTGATGTAGCCAGCCAAGGTGGTGAACTCCTGGTTGTACAGGGCTCGGTCGTCGGTCGTCTTGGTGACGTCCTGCGAGAGCACTGCCAGTTCGCTCATGCGGTTCAACGCATCCGAAACCTTCTGCAGATAACCGTCCTGCGTCTGGTTGAACGAGATGGCGTTGCCCACGTTGTTGTTCGCCGCGTCAACGCGCGACATCTGCGCGGTCAACTTCATCGACACCGCCAGACCGGCGCTGTCATCTTCGGGCGAAGTGATCTTCGAACCGGAGGACAACCGGGCTAGCGACTTGCTTAACAGGGCGCTGGATTGCCCGAGCAACCCGGCGCTGGTTTGTGCTGATATGTTTGTATTTATGACCATACTGACTCCTTCCATGAGTCACCCCGTGAGGGGATTTCTGTTGCACGACATCCCTGCCGTGAGGCGGGCCTTTGTTCGGGCGCCCGCCTGTTCGTTCCCTGCTGGCCGTTGATGGCCGCCAGCGGCCCTTTCCCCACAATCAGACCGGCGACGTCGTCGTCTCCTGTTGGGTGTGGAAAATTGTTCATAACGAACCGAGCTTGGGTGTTGGTAGATGCGTTGCGGGTTTGGCGCGCTCGCTTAGAGTTGCTGAAGTTCCACATGGTTGAGGATGGTTTCAGGAGGCGCCCGGGGGGCTACCCGGAGACGCTTAGGTCTGCCGGGCCAATCCCCCCGCCGCGAGCCTCTCTATCCCAGGAGCTTGAGAACGGATTGCGGCAAGGCGTTGGCTTGCGCCAGCATGGCCGTTCCGGTCTGCACCAGGATGTTGTATTTGGCGTAGCTGGTGCTCTCTTGAGCCACATCCACGTCCATAATCCGGCTATTGGCCGAAGCCAGGTTGTTCTTGAGCGTGCCCAACTGCGCCGAATACATCGTCAAACTCTCGATGTGCGCGCCCAACGAGGCGCGGTCCGAGGCCAGCGTGGAGATGGCTGCTTTGACGTCGGTTAGCGACTGCGTCGAGTTGGCCACCGAAGTGATCGAATCGTTGCCGCCGCTCAGAACGGTAAAGGTGCCCGAGTTAATCAGGTCAACGCCTGACATGGTGAAGGTGTTGGCGTCGCTGTCGATGGTCACCGCCAGGCTGGCGCCGTTAAAGAGGCCGACCCCGTTGAAGTCCTTGGTGGCGACGTCGCCGATATACTTCGCCAGGGTTTGGAACTCCTGGTCGTAGAGGGAGCGATCGTCGGTGGTTTTTGTGACGTCCTGTGAGAGAACGGCAAGTTCGCTCATCCGGTTCAAGGCATCCGACACCTTCTGCAAGTACCCGTCCTGGGTTTGATTGAAGGAAATCGCGTTGCCGACGTTGTTGGTTGCCGCGTCGATGCGCGACATCTGCGCGGTCAGTTTCATCGAGACCGCCAGCCCGGCACTGTCGTCTTCGGGCGAGGTGATTTTAGAGCCCGAGGAGAGTCGGGCGAGGGATTTACTGAGCTGAGCGGAGGACTGCATCAGCAGGCTCGCGCTACTCTGGGCCGATAGGTTTGTATTAATGACCATAACTCTTTCCGTGAGTCGCTCCGTGAGGAGCCTTGTTTTTTCGCGGCGTCCATGCCGCGCGTGCGCCTTTTTACGGGTAGCGCACCGCTTCCCTGCCGGCTGTCTTTGGTCGCCGGCCACCTGTCTTGCGACGCCTTATTATCGGCGGTTCCGCCGAGGACTTTAGCGGGCGCGATCCGATAAATTTGATTGCCTTGCGCGTTCCCTCGGCCAATGTTCTGCCTGCGGTTACAAGCCGTTCTCATGTCGCCGACCCCGCAAGAACGTGACCCGGAGGACCCTTTCCGCACCCTCTTTCAACTCGCTCCCGGCGCGATTTTTCGTTGCGACTCGGAGGGTCATTTGGTGAACCGGAACAAGGCGGCGGAGGAATCAGCCTCGGTATGCGAAGGGCGAGTGGATTGGCAAGTGCCTGAAACACCCCACCGCCAACCGTGCGCCAATAAGATCTTTCCGATTCAGGATTTCCACGGATCACCGATGCTTGAATGGATGCAAATGACTTGGACACCGTCTTGGGGAAAGTGGCGAAGGTGGAGCGGCGCTGATGCTCGTGCTGGCTTCGTCACAACGATCGCCGGTCTACTCCTGGCAGCGGAGGGCATTCACCAGGGGAATACATTAGTTCTGTGAGCAGCATCCTGATCATTGATGATGAGCAGACTTTTCGGCGCGTCGCTCGTGCGTACTTGACGAGGGCAGGCCATGCCGTGGTCGAAGCGGATACGGCCGAATCCGGAGCCCTGACGGCCCGGCAGCAACTGCCCGACCTGGTGCTGTGCGATCTGCATCTCGGCTCAGGCTCGGGCTTGGATGTTCTCATGAAGCTGCGCCAGGATGTGACGACCGCCACCCTGCCGCTTATCCTGATCACCGGCGGCGGCGATGACGCTGCCCTGCGGCGCGGAATGGATTTAGGGGCCGATGACCATCTACAGAAGCCTTTCACCGGGGAGCAGCTTCTGGTTGCGGTATCGGCGCGGCTCAAAAAACAGGATGATCTCCGATTGCGGACGCAGCGTGCGCTGCAGGACAGCGAGGCCCGCTTCCGGGCGATTGCCACGGCGGCTCTCGACGCCATTATCCTGATGGATCCGGACGGGGCGATCAGCTTCTGGAATTTAGCGGCGGAACGAATCTTTGGCTATAGGGCTCCCGAGGTGCTGGGGACGCATCTGCACAAAATCTTCGTCTCCGGGCATCTTCTGGCGGCCCACCATGAGGCCTTCCAGGGCAGGAGCGCGGCCGGGCGATTAACCGGAGCGGGCCGGGTTCTCGAGTTGCAGGCGCGGCGGAAGGACGGGAGCGAGTTCGCGGCGGAATTGTCGCTTTCGGCGGCCGACCTCAATGACCGCTGGCATTCGGTGGCGATCGTACGCGACGTGACTCAGCAGCATGAGGCGGCCCAGAAGCTGCGGCGCGAGCGCATTCTGTTGCGCACGCTGGTGGACGCGCTGCCGGACTGTATCTACGCTAAAGATGGGCAGGCGCGCAAGACGCTGGCCAACCTCGCGGATGTGCGTTCTTTAGGCGCCCGCGACGAGGGCGATGTCCTGGGGAAAACCGACCCGGAACTGCTGGACCCGAAAACCGCCGGCGCCTGTTATGCGGATGACCTGCGCGTCATCCGCCACGGTGAGACGGTTCGGGAGCGCCAGGAACTGATTGTCAACCCCTTGGGCCAGCAACGATGGCTTGAGACCACCAAACTGCCCCTGCGAGATGAGTTGGGCCGGATCGTCGGCTTGGTGGGGATCGGGCACGATATCACCGCACGGCGCGAAGCGGAGGAGCAACTGCGGAAACTTTCTAAAGCCGTCGAACAAAGCCCCGCTAGCGTGGTCATTACCGACACTGCCGGCAAGATTGAGTATGTCAACCCTAAGTTCTGCGCGCTCACGGGATACCGCCTGGACGAGGTCATCGGCAAGAATCCACGCTTGCTAAAGTCCGGCGACATGTCCGCCGAGGACTACCAACAGCTTTGGCAGAGGATCACCAGCGGGCAGGAGTGGCGCGGCGAACTGCAAAACCAAAAGAAAAATGGGGAGCGTTATTGGGAATTCGGCGTAATCTCTCCCATCAAGGACGAAAACGGAACGATCACCCATTTCGTTGCGGTCAAGGAAGACATCACCGAACGGAAGCGGACCGAAAAGGAGCGTGATCTCATGGAGGTGCACCTCCGCCAGGCTCAGAAGCTCGAGTCCATCGGCCAACTCGCAGCCGGCATTGCCCATGAAATCAACACCCCCATGCAATACGTGGGGGACAACACCCGGTTTCTTCAGACCGCATTCGCGGATTTGCGCCAAATCATCGGTTTGTTCGATGAGTTAATCCAACGGTTGCGGGAGGATGCGCACCTGGCCGGCCTCTGCGCGCCCGTGGACGCGGCCATGGAAGCCGCCGACCTGGCTTATCTCCTCGAGGAGATCCCCAAGGCCGTTCAGGAGAGTCTCCAGGGGGTCGAGCGCGTCACGCGCATTGTGCGGGCCATGAAGGAGTTCTCCCATCCCGGCGCCGACCAGAAGACGGCGGTGGACCTCAACCACGCGATCGAGAGCACCTTAACGGTCGCTCGCAGCGAGTACAAATACGTCGCCGACCTCGAGATCGACTTTGATCAGAACCTGCCGCCGGTGCCGTGTCTCCCCGGCGAGTTCAACCAGGTGATTCTCAACCTGATCGTCAACGCGGCGCATGCCATCGGTGACGTGGTGGGGGTCAACTCTGGTCGCAAGGGACGCATCAAGGTTTCTACCCGGCGAGAGGGCGACGGGGTGGAGATTCGGGTTACGGACACCGGCACGGGCATCCCGGAGGCGGTTCGCGGAAGGGTCTTTGACCCTTTCTTTACGACCAAAGCCGTCGGCAAAGGCTCCGGGCAGGGTTTGGCCATCGCCCGGTCCGTGATTGTGGACAAGCACGCGGGTGTGATCCGTTTTGAAACGGAGGTGGGGCGCGGCACCACGTTTATTGTGCGGTTGCCACTCCACGCCGCTCCGAACACCAATCCGGCCGTGAACGGATCGCGCCTTAGCGCGGGGCAGGAGAGCTCGACATGATTGTGCCACCCGTTGGGTACGACGTGAAGGTTTGGACTCTGGGCATAGAGGCGCGCCCCCTCACCTCGACCTGGATTCAGAATCCCAGCCCACAGGTCCCCACTTCGAGGGATCCCGCCACCTCCAACCTCTCGCCCCAAGCAATCGCCGCCTTGAATCCGGCTCGCTCGGCTAACTCCGGCGTGGAAACCGCGCCCGCCAACTCCGACGGTCCGAGGCTTGAGCCCGCCACCCCCATTATTCGAGCCGTGGAGGCGTTCATCGGGGACCGGACGTACCTGATGGTGCAAGCGCCAATAACCGGCAGCGGCAACTCGGCGGCGGGCGGCGGTTCGAGCCGGAATCTGCCATGAAATACCGGATTCTGTTTGTGGACGACGAACCGCTGGTGCTTCAAGGTCTCCAGCGCATGCTACGCGCCTTGCGCCAGGAGTGGGAAATGGAGTTCGTCAACAGCGGCGCCCGCGCCCTCGAGCAACTGGCCCACGGCCGGTTCGATGCGGTCGTAACCGATATGCGGATGCCGGGCATGAACGGGGCCGAGTTGCTCAATGAAGTCATGAGGCGTCACCCCCAGACCGTGCGCCTGGTGCTCTCCGGCCAGGCGGACGAGAACCTTATCCTGAAGTGCGTCGGGGTCACCCATCAATACCTGGCCAAACCTTGCGATCTGGACGCGCTCCGCTCCGCCGTCCACCGCGCTGTCACCGCCGGGGCCTCCTTGAACAACCCCAGCCTGAAGGCAATCGTTTGCAAGCTGGATTGCCTGCCCAGCATTCCCTCTCTCTACTCGCAACTCATCAAGGTCCTGGAAGATCCGAAGGTGAATCTGGAAGAGGTCGCGGCCATTATTACCCGCGATATCGCCATGACCGCCAAGATTCTTAAGCTGGTCAACTCCACATATTTCGGCCTGAGCCGCGGATTAACGGATGTCGGCGAGGCCTTGGCGTATCTGGGCATCAACACCCTCAAAACCCTGGTGCTGACCATCCACGCTTTCTCCCAGTTCGAAGGCGAACGCAGGGCGCGCGAATTTTGCCCGGATCGCCTTTGGGCACACAGCCTGGAGGTTGCAGCCACCGCTCGGCAAGTGGCACAGCAGGAGAACGCGCCCACCCTGCTGGTCGAACAGGCCTTCGTCGCCGGCATGCTGCATGACATCGGCCAGTTGATCTTCGCGATCAATCTGCCGTCCCAATACGACCAGGTGCTTCAAACCGCTCGAAGCGACCGAATCCCGCTGCATCGAGCCGAGGCGGCCGCCTTCGGCGCCACCCACGCCGAGTTGGGCGGCTACCTTCTGGGGCTTTGGGGATTGCCCGCGCTCATCGTCGAAGCCATCGCCCTGCACCATGCCCCCCGCCTGGCCGCCGGCACCGCGTTCAGCGCACTCACCGCGGTCCATATAGCGGAAGCATTTCACCCCCACGAGTCGGCGCCGCCGGCCGATCCCTCTGAACCGGCCCCGGATACAACCCCGGATATGGGATACCTGGAGGCTCTAGGACTCGCTGACCGCCTGAGTCTTTGGAAGAATGCCGCCCTTGAATCGGGCTTGCCACCCCTCTGACAATGAACAGGAAAATCCTCCTCGTCGATGACGATCCCAACATCCTCTCCGGCTTCCGCCGGACGCTGCGCGACCGCTATGTTCTCGACATTGCGGTCGGCGGCGAACAGGCCCTCAGCCAGTTGAAGCGGGACGAGCCCTACGCGGTGGTCGTGGCGGACATGCAAATGCCGGGCATGTCCGGCCTCGAGTTGCTCATGAAGATCGAGGCTCTGGCCCCAAACACGATCCGCATGATGTTGACCGGGAACGCGGACCAGAAGACCGCCGTCGAGGCGGTCAACCGTGGCCATGTCTTTCGCTTTCTCTCAAAACCTTGTGCCGCCGAATCCCTCATCCTCGCGTTGGAGGCCGGGATCAAACAGTTTGCGCTCATCGTCGCCGAGCGTGAACTGCTCGAACGCACGCTCAACGGCACGATCCGGCTGCTCACGGATGTGCTGGCCAGCCTCTACCCGGAGGCGTTCGGCCACAGCCAGCGGGTATATACCTATATCCGCGACTACGCCGCCTTCTTCAGGTTCGCGCAGTCCTGGGACCTGGAAGCCGCCGCGCTGCTCGCGCCTGTGGGCTACCTCACCATGCCGGCCTCGCTCATCGAGAAGGCGCGCACGGGGACACCCTTATCCCCCGCGGAACAAAGTTTGCTCGACCGAATGCCCGAGATCGGCGCCAACCTTCTCAACAACATCCCCCGCCTGGAACCGGTCGCCACCATCATCCGCTACCAGCAAAAACACTACGACGGCAGCGGTTGCCCCGCGGATAACCTGGCCGGCGAGGACATCCCGATCGGCGCCCGCGTGCTCAAGGTATTGCACGACCTCGCCTCCCAGGAAGCGCGCACGGGCGACCGGGCACAGACCCTGGCCGCCATGAAGCAGCAGACCGGTGTCTATGATCCCCGGGTGCTCGACAGCGCCTGTCTGTGCCTGGACGTCTCCCTCGAAGGAACTCCCTCCCCCCAGCCGGTGATCCGGTCCAGCACCCTGCGCGATTTGCCGGTAGGCCAGATCCTCGCCTGCAATGTGGAAACCATCGACGGCATTCTCGCGGCCTCGGCGGGAACCGAACTCACCGCCATCGTCCTCCACCGGTTGCGCAATTTCGCCGAACTCAATCCCCTGAAGGAACCCATTTACGTTAAGCTTTGACTGATTGCCGCTCCGCGCGCGACTCCGCGGCCACCAGGCCTTGAAAGCGTTCATGCTTGACGGTGTACAGGACGGCTAAATCGGCCTGCTTCAGAGGAACTATCGGGCGACAGTTTTGCCGCGCTCCCGGGCGAATCGTTCAGCAAACCGCGCCGGCGGCCAAGGAAGCTGTGGCGACCCCGGTTAAACCTGATTTCGTTGGCTTGGGACCTTCCACTTTCCCGACTTTCAAGTGGTTACCCTAACCAAGAATTGTCATGGGACAATCTCGGGTGCAGCCGTCCACCCGTGGGCTGCAACATGGCTCATGGTTTATCCTGAAGGGATTTCAGCATTCAGCCCAGGGTTGGCCCGCTCTTCCGCAGGAAGTGCGAGGCTACCCTGGGTCCTGGCGGGGTTGAACATTATTTACGCTGAAGGGGTTTGAGCGCCGCCAGCGCGCCCGAACAGAGAAACCGTCAAATCATTTGCCGCCTAAAAATCTCTGCGTGCAGGGTTGAAATCCGTTCGGGGCGTCCGAACCCAGGATAGGTCGCGGACTCGCAACCCTGGACTGAGTGCTCAAATCCCTTCGGGATAGCCGGCCTACCCGCCTCTTTGGGATAGCATGCTTATCCGCAGCTTCGGGATACCCACCGTGCTCGCATCTTCGGGACAGCCGGTCTGCCCGCATTTTTTTCCTGGCGGATTTTGCGGTTCGGCGGCTCTTTAGGTACCTGAAGCGATGACGATCGAAGCGCAGGAGTTGCTCGCTCAGTGGGTGAGCGACAGGTCAGAACCAGCCTTCCGTGAACTGGTCAGGCGCTACTTTGACCTGGTCTATTCGACGGCAGTCCGGTTGGTCGATGGCGACACCCACCGGGCTGAGGACGTCGCTCAGATCGTCTTCTGCGATTTGGCGGGGAAGGCCGCCAAACTCTCCGGGCAAGCGATGCTCGGCGGATGGCTTCACCGGCACACCTGCTTTGTCGCCAGAACCGTAATGCGCGGGGAACGCCGTCGTCGAGCCCGTGAGCGGCAGGCCGTGGAAATGAACGCGCTCAATGAAACCGGGGAGAGTGTACTCGCTCGAGTCGCGCCCATCCTGGATGAAGCCATTAACGAACTCGGAGCCGATGACCGGGACGCGATCCTGCTCCGGTTCTTTGAACGCCGCAACCTGCGGTCGGTCGGCGAAGCCTTGGGCATGACCGAAAATGCCGCTCAAAAGCGAGTGATGCGGGCTTTGCAGGGTCTGGGGGTGTCGCTCCAGCGGCGTGGTGTGGTGTTGTCCGGAGCTGCCCTGGCGAGTGGCTTGGCCGTCGGGGCGGTACGAGCCGCACCCGGAGGGCTGGCGCTGAGCGTAGCGGGAGGCGTTCTCGCTGGACTCGGGGGAACGGGAGTAATGGGGCCAACGGGCGTCAAGCTCGCCCTGATGGCGAAACTGAAACTGGTGATCGCCGGGGCCCTTGTCATGGCGGCCTTGATCACCCTCTTCCTCTGGCAACACCCACGCAGGGTTGCTGCTGGCATCCAGAACCCGTCCTCCGGCCGACAACTCGATCAGGCGGCCGAGGCGGGGGCAACCGGCCCCGAGCCCGGAAGCCCTTATACTCCGCCGCCCAGTCCGGCCAGCCTCGCCGCGGAGGCCCCGCCGCAACGCGCTGTGCGGCCTGATGGCGGTGATGCCGGGTTTTCGGCCTCTAAGGAAACCTCGAAAGAGCCGGGTGCCGGCTTGGCGCCGCCCACGGTTGCAGCCGTTAAGGTCCCGGGCTCAACGGTACGCCTGTTTCCCAGGTCCGGCAGCAGCGTGACCATCAAAGGCACGTCTAATATCCACGATTGGCAAGTGGAGGGTTCCACCATCGGAGGCTTCGTGGAAGTGGGATCTCGCAGCTTTCCCCTCGAGCCAGGGTTCTCCTTCCGCCCCGGGCCGGTTTGGACGCGAGCGGAGATTTCCGTCCCGGTGCGCTCGCTAAGAAGTGTGGACAGGGACCACAAGCCGTATAGCGACAAGATGGATGAGGTCATGTATCAGAGCCTGCGCTCGGAGCAAGACCCTGAAATCCGTTACCGTGTGGCGGAGCTGTCGCTCATCGGAACCACCAACTCTGAGCACAGGGTTCAATTTGCGTTTCAGTCTCGAGGCGAACTGGCGATCGCCGGAGTTACGAACCAAATCACCATGCCCATTTTCGTCCTCCCGTTGGGAGGCCTCCAACTCAATATCTCCGGGCGCGCCGCGTTGAAGATGAGTTTATTCCGAGTTAAACCTCCCGCCCCGGAGAATTCGTCGGGCCGGATTAAGCCTGGCGACGAGGTTACGATCTCTTTCAACTGGCTGGTGGGACCTCGCGAAACTTCCGACCGCCAGACCGATGCTAAAACGGCTGGCCCGGCGTCACCTCCGGCCGCGGAGGAGGTCATTCCAGCCGGTGCAATAAAGTTCATCAATTTGGACCTGGCCCAAGTCCTCGCTGTGTACGCCGGGCTAACTCAAGCGAATCTCGATATCGAGGAGGACATCGGGTCGCTTCCCGTTTTGATTCGTTTCACGAATACAGAACCTGTGACCCGGGCGCAGGCCATAGCCCTGCTGGACCAGGTTCTGCTCGAACAGGCGGGAATTGTCGTCACCCATCCTGAATCCACGCGCGCGATCCTTCGGCTCCGTCGGTGAGAGCCGGGCCCAACCTCAGCGAAGCAGGCGAAGCAAAACCGGTTGCTTTCGGAACCTAAGACGACTTCACCCGGCCGTCGGCGCGGCGTCATTCCTGCACCAAAGGCGGCGATGATTGCGCCGGGGGCTCGGCTCGCGGCCGCGGAATCGAGGAGATGCGCAACGCGCGGGTGGCGATGATGACTTCACGTAGGAATGCCATCAGCGCCAGGAAGAGCGAAAACATCGCCGCGATAAACAGCACCGTAATGACTTTGGCCAGGTTGATGGGCAAGAAGGTGCCAGTAAAGAGCATCGCGATGGTAACGCAGGTCAACAGCGCGCAAATGGTCCCGAAGGTGATCGCCACGTTCACCAGGCGCGCCCGCCGTGAGAGGCGCATGAGTTCCTCCGAGACGCGCACCCGCGCTGCTTCGTCCGGATCCTCAAGTTTGGCCTCAAGCATCCTGGCCCGGTCCACGATGCGGCCCAACCGATTGGCCAGAACGCTCAGCAACGTGGCGACGCCCGAGATGAGAAACACCGGCGCGATCGCCAGTTGGATTACATGCGCAATGGCTGAGATGGGGGTTTCGGGTGGCATGGCTTCCGTGTGCGGACGTTAAAATGCTGTGAAGGCTATTCTTCGTCATCTCAAGCGCCAAATCAAAACGATTCTGTCGGACAGGAGGGACAGGATTCGCAGGATTCGCAGGATAGCTCCAAAAGCCCCGCAACTGTGGGGCGCGCAGTCCATCCTGTAAATCCTGTTCATCCTGTCTTCCCTTTCTCCGTCTTGGGCTTCGGTGGGGGCCGCGCGTGCGGGAGAGCAGAACGGCTGAGAGGAGACAGGATTTACAGGATTTACAGGATAGATCCAAGAGCCCCGCGCCCGTGGCGATGGAGTGAATCCTGTCCATCCTGTTAATCCTGTCTGTCCCGTCTTTCCTGTCTCCTCTTCGGGCTTCAAGGCAGAACCGCCAGGCGAAAGAATCGCTGGGTCGCGCTGCTGAAATCATTGGTGATACTGAGCGACAGGACGTCTCCCGTGCCGATCATGGGCGGTCCCAACTCGGTCCAGACCCCGCTCGAAAGGTCGTCCCGGTACTCAAGCTGATAGGTCTGACCGCGCAACCCGGGCCAGGCGAGGGTGCATTGGCCGGCCCCCGTTGCCGCGCTCAGCGCGGGCGCCGGCGAGACCATCACGGCAAACGGCCGACTCGCGCTCAGCGGCGGAATTCCATTGTCCGTGGCGCGCAGTATGAACACGTTGGTGCTCGGGGCCTGGCGAGCTGTGGGAGTCCAAGTGAACACGCCGCTCGCCGAGTCGATGGCGGCGTTGGCCGGGGAGCCCGGGTCAAGGGAGTACGTCAAGGTCTGCCGGGGCACATCTGAATCCAGCCCCTGCGCGGTGAAACTCAGGGTCTGCCCCAGGTAGGTGAATTTGTCACCCGGCGCCGCCAGCGCCGGGGCGGTGTTCACCGCCGCATTTTGGCGGCCCGGCGTGGCGTTGGGGAGCAGTGAGATCATGGCGGCGCCGTCGGGGTAGCGGCCCATGCTCAGGTCGGGTGACTGAGGCCCGAAGGTCACGCTATCGATCAAAGCGCCGCCGGGCGCGCGAAGGCAAATGCTGGTCCCGCTCTTGCTCAGCTTGAAATCCGCGTGCAGCTCGGCCGTGCCGTTGGTCGGAGATTTGTCCGCCCAAACCAGCAGAAAACCATGCCCCGGCAGGCGGTAGCCGGACGGGATCTGGAACTCGGACATGTTGGTGAGCGAGTGGGATAGGAAACAGCCGCTCAAATCCACCGGCGTTTCGCCGTAGTTGTAGAGCTCGAACCAATCTTCGTATTTTCCGGTGACAGGATCCTTGGCCGTTTGAGTGTTGCTCGCCATCCATTCATTGATGGCCACACTCAGGCTCGGCGCGGCGCTGCTGTTGGCCACGCCCGGAGTGGGGGTCTCCAAGTCCGAGCGCGTGCAGCCCTGGCCATCGGGCAGAGCCCCGTACGAATGGTCGGGCGCCGGGTTCGTGAAGTTCAGGTAATCTATGATCCGGGGAACACCATGCGCATCCAAGAAGCTGAGCGCCAGGCTGCCCGAGCCAGCACCCAGCGCAAAGGAAGTATGAAGTTCCGCCGTGTTCGAAAGGTTGGTCTGTCCATCGGCGAAGACCACCCGGAACTGGCCCGGCCCGATCATCGATCCCGTGGGAAATGCCCAGTTTGCCAGGTTCGAATAGGAGTCGGACAGGAACAAGCCTTCCAAGGGGACCGGATTGGTGGAGGCGTTGTAAAGCTCGACCCAGGGCGCATGCTGACCCGCCGCATTGGTGATGCCCGTGAGATTGACGGCTTGCAATTCGTTGAGCCATACCGGGGGAAACGCGGGCAGGTTGGTGGCCACCGGATTGACCGCCCCAGGACTGGCAAAGGCCGGCCCCGTCGCGCTGCCCCAGTTTCCCGCACGCCAGTTGTCCCGCGCCGGGTCCAGCAACTGCAGCGAAATTCCCCCGGCGGTCGCGCCGGGCGGCCACGGCGCCGCGTGTTCGTAAAACGCAGCCGTCACCACCTCACTCGACCCGCTGGCGCCCGGGTGAAGCAGTGTTAACTTCTGCGACTCCGCGGCCAGCGGCGTGGTGAAGGTGTCGAACACCACGATCGTGGCGCCATAGGCGGCGGCAAACGCGGCTCGATTTTGCGCCAGCACGAGGAACCGGCCGGGCCGCAGCAACGTCCCCGACGGGAAGGTGTAACCCACCTCCGAGATACGCCAACCGGACAGGTCGTACGCGGTGTTCGCGGCCGCGTTGTAGAGTTCGAGAAACTGCCCGTTCGGCCCGGCGGGCGCGAACATGATCTCATTGAACACCACATGGCCTTCCGGTGGAGCGGGCGCGCCGGAAAACACCGCCAAAGCGACCCCGCTGGCGCCGGTGATTGCTCGGCCCTTCATATCGACCCCCACAATGCTAAAGACGTTGGTTCCAGCTTGCAGGGGCACCGCCACGCTCCAAGCCGTGACGTTGAGCCAGGTCACCGGCCACTCGATCCCATTGATCCAAATCGTCTTCACACCCACCGGGGCGACGCCACTGATGGTGGCGATGTTATCGGTGATCGGGACCGCCGCGTTCACCTGGAACGGCACGCCGGTTTGCGCCAAGATTTGGACCTGGATGCTGGCTTTGGCCATGTTCAGCCACGACTTGATGGACGCGGTGTTTTCCACGGTCAGCCCATTCGCCAGAAAGGCGTTGTACTTGGCATCCATCAAGGGCCCGCTGTTGGCCACGTCGAGCGGGCCTTTGACCAACTCGTCCAGCGCTCGAAGGTACATCCGGCGAAAAGCCGGGGTGGCATAAAGGCGGGCCAGGTTGTTGTCAGCGGAATTGATGGTAAAGAGGCTCTGCCCGGGCCCCCAGGAGCCGGAATTCCCCAGCACAATGTTGAAGTCGAACATGAGCAGCGAGATACCGCGTGCCCTGCGTGCCCATGTAACCATAAAGATTCTGACCGTTTTGTGACCCGAATGAATCCCAATTTCCGGCCGCGTGGTTGGCGGCGAAGACCCGCATCCAGTTTTCCATGTCCGCCAGGCTCTGCAGATCGGCGGCATAATCCGGACCGGGCACCGCGCTGGCCGCGTCGATCAACGACAGGACATTGGTGAAATTGTTCATCGAATCGGGGGTGCGGCGGATCTCGAACGTGTAGCGATAGCGGGCGAGCTTTTTGGCTTTGCCCGTCGTGGTATAAGGCATGATGGCGCACCAGGCCTGGTTATTGAAATCCAGGTAATAGCCCGAAGGGAAAGGCGCAAACTCAAACCACGGTTGCATCTTGTAGAGGAACCCGCCGGAGTCATTCGGGAAATACTCATCGACCATATCGGCATCCGGGCATTGCGTATCCTCCATGAGCGGCAGGTTGCGATAGCCGTTGACATACACGGCCACGTAACGCCGGCTGAGCCAGGGCACCCCCAGCGCCCGCATGAAGGTGTAGGCGACTTGTTCGCGCTGCAGACTCGCATCGTCCCCTGCCCCGTTCCCGGGCGCGTGTATCTTGTTAAACGAAGTCGCGCCGAGAAACTTGTCGTCGTCCGGAAACACCCATTTAAAGTGGCAGGCGCTGTACTCGGGCGAATAGAACCCCTGGTGGTAGGGGCTGCCGGCGTAGCGGGCTTGCATGTTGTAGATGATCCGGTGGCCGTTCACAAACGTGCCGTCGATCATTTCGTTGCTCAGATTCGGCAGGCCGCTCCAGAGGTCGATATTGGTCTGTGTCAGCCACAAATGATACACGCCAAAACTGCCGCCCGGATCCTGATCGCCAAACATCACGACACACTCCGGCACCGGCGCGTTGTCGTTGCGCAACGCGGGAAACCGCGCCGTCGCACCGCGATTGTCCGTGGCGGAAACGTAAAACGCCGTCAACCCGTAACCGCCAGGAAGGGTGGCGCTGAAAACGCCGTCGCCGGCAACGGCATCTCCCCCGGTGCCGTCATCGGTCATCGGGATCTTGAGATAGGTGGTATCGGGATCGAGCCGGTAATTGAGCGCGACGTTCCTCACGCCATCCGGGTCATCGACCCGCGCCGTCACCACCACATCCTCGCCGTAGCCCGGAACGGCGGGACTGTGCGCGACCTCGTAAAGGGCGGGGCCGGCATTGCTAACCGCCCGGCTATTGCGCAAGCCGGGGGTGCCGAGATTTGCCGGCACCGGCAGGGCGCCCACCGCTTCGAGCCAGTTCCCGTTCAAGCGCAGCAGGACTTCGGGGCAGCCGTGCAGCCACCGGGCTTTGAACCGGAGCGTCGCCGTTTGGCCGGGCCCCATCGGGTTCGGGTTCAACGCGGCCTGGCAGGAGTTCGCCCCGGTCCAAATGCGGCTGCTGCAGCGCACATGCAGGGAGTGGCCGCTGCCGCCGAAGCCGGTGTTTTCCCGGCTCGAACGCACCATGCAGCCCTGCAGCGACCAATCCGTCAGCCCGGTTTCAAACCCGGAATTCTTCACATAATTGATCGTGCCCGTCCCCGCGTACACTTCGACATTGTCGAGCAGGCATTCCCCGGCATCGAGCGGGCCGAACTGCGCGTAGGCAAATGAAGAGCCGTAATTCTGCCCGTTGTCCAGCACCCCGGTGGTTTCGATGTTGGTCCAGACGGATTTCTGGCTCTCATCGCTATCGGCCCAGTTGGCCGCCAGGCGATGGTTGGCGCGGGGATCGATCAACTCGAGGCTGCTGCCCCCGCCCGCCGACCACTGGCCCCAGCGGCCACCCGTCCCATAGGTGACCTCATCTTCCACCGCATAAACCGTTTTGCCCCCGCTCAAACCTTGCGGCATCGCCAAGGCCAGCCGCTCACCCCCATGCGCGAGTTTGCCCGTGAAGTTCCCCACGGTGTTCCGCTCGTTGAGGTTTGGGTATTTGGCAAAGAGATGGGTCAGGTTCCGCGCCACGACCAAATAGGCGTCCGGAGCCAAAGTCGTGTTGGTCGGGAACGAAAAGCTGATGCCGGCGGTGAACTGCCATCCCGAAAGATCCACGGCGTTGGTTCCCTTGTTATACAACTCCACATACTGGTCGTCATCGTCCCCGCTAATCGGGTTGTACATCAGCTCGTTGATCACGATGTCACCGGCCCGAATCGAGCTGTTGCGCGCCCCCGGAGTCCGAGCCGCCAGGGCATAGAACGCGTCCGCCCCATCCGGCCAGCGCCCAAACGAAACGCCGTCGGCCTGGGGCTCAAATTGCACGGCGTCCAGGATCCGCGCGCCCGCAGGGTTGAGCAAATAGACGGTTGCACCTCCCGCGCTCAGTCCAAAGGCGAGCTGAGTTCGATCAAAGGAGACGAAGGCGCGCGGCGGCAGAACCGTCCCCGAAGGGATCACGAACTTGCGGACCAGCGCATCGTCCGTGAGCACGCACCCGGACAGGTCGTTGGTCTGGTTGCTGTGATTGTAAAGCTCGATGAAGTCCGGAATGGCCGGGTCTGCGGAATGGGCGAGCAGTTCATTAATCCGCACCGCGCGGAGCGGGTCGGGATAAAACGGATCGGCCGCGCCGGGGATCCGCCGGGCCGATCGCTGAGGTCCCAAGCGCGTGGATCGGCCTCCCCGTATGAGGGATTGGCCAGGATCAGGGAATGGCCCGTGCCGTCGGCGGCCACCGGCCAGGGCTGAGAGATCCAAGTAGGGAATGGTCAGGAGCAAAGCCCCGTGCTCGTCGAACAGCTTGATCGTATCCGTCTTTTCCAGGCTCCCGTCGTAGGGCCCGATGACATTCGTGATGCCATAGACATTCTCCATCGACTGAGGTGACGCGGCAATGACCAGGAACCCGCCGCCCGGCAGAATCGTGCCCGCCGGAATCGTGTAGGACAGCTTGTTGGCGGTGAGGCGAAACCCGCTGATATCGTGGAACCACGGGTTTGAGTTATACAGCTCGAGAAACTCCGTGTTGTTGGCGTCCAACCGTGGCGCCGGCTTGTACAGGATCTCGGAAATAACCACGGGACTTTTGCGGCTGCACGGGCCCAGTGCTTCGTGGGGATTTGATACCGGGCCAATCACCGCCTCCGGCCCCACCAACTGCCAGTCGCGGAACTGAGCGATCGTCCGCTGCGCCGGGTTGTGGCTGGTCGCGGCCAGGCCGAGGTACAGCACGCTGGGTAGATTGGTAAAATAGGCGCCCCCCAGCATGGACCAGGTGTGGCCGTCGTAACTCCCGTAGCCCACAATCGTGTCGGCGAATCGCTGCAGCCGAAGCCAGGTCTCGGGGTAATTCACCACGAAGCTCCCCATGCTCTGGGCGGGGCTGTTGGTGCCGCTGCGGGTACTGGAAACCGCCGCCGTTCATGGATGGGGTAGCCAGCACCGCCGCAAACCGGCTGCCCGCACCGAGACTCTCCCGCGCCATCACACCGGCCTTGGCCCAAAGGTCTGAAAGACTCAGCCCGGCCAGCCGCACACACACATCAAAATCTCCGGCGCACAATTGATAATTCAGGTTCAGTTGATCGGCGGTGCCGCCGAGATCGTTGCCCGACGCGGCCACGTCCAGGCCCCCGCTTGCCGGCGTCGTGATCGACGCCAGCGGCGGGCTGCCAATATCCTGAGAGGCCAAGGGTTGGACCGACACGGCCACCGTCGTGTTCGTCGCGATCATATTCGGCGTCATGGCGCGGTCCCGCACGCCATTGATTAAGAGCGTATAATTGCTGCCATACGCCATCGGCGCCGTCGTCAGTGTGACCACCATCCCCAAAGAATCCAGGGAAGCCGCGGTAATGGCCGGGCCGCCTCCCAAAGCATAGTTCTCCAGATTGGTGGCGCCGGCCCATTCCACTTCTTCGGAAAAGAGCAACTGGATTTGGGTCAGGCCGAAGTTGAAGGCCTGCGTCACCGTCGGCGGCGTCAAGTCCTGCGTGACGCTGAGCCGGGCGCTGCGGCTGAACAAGGCCGTTCCCGGCAAATACACCAGCACCCGATACGCGGCCCCGCTGTTGGTGTCATAAACCAGCGGCGTTGTGTAGCTGGCATCCGTCGCGCCGGGAACGTCCGTCCCGTTGAGCTGCCATTGGTAATTCAGATTGGTCGTAATTTTCGAGATGCCCACCGCGTCGATGCTGAACGTGGCGCGCCGGTCGTCATAAACGCTCGCATCGGCGGGCTGGCGCGCAACTCGTATGCTCGCCGCCGGATCCACCAGGTAGTTCCCGAGGTTCTCCATCGGGATCAGCGCCCAGCCGTTCGGGTAATCGGGCGTCGTCCAAATGAGCTCCGCGAAGTCTCCCGGGCTCGAGCCCTCTTTGCTGAGGCCCTCCAGGTAATAATGCCGCCCCGCTTCGAGACGAATCGGTTGCGAGGGAACGAACACCTGGCTCTGGCAGCTCGAAATGGCCTGCTTCGCCGCGGGATTATCATTCGTGCTCAGCGAGAGCAACCCGGTGCCTGGAGTATAAATCGAAAAGGTGTAAAACCCGCTGGCCGAGGGAACCAGAATCCCCGACATCCGGTTCCCGTAGTTGGCGCCCACGGTCGAGTCGTACCAATACGAATACACCGGATAGGATACCCGGTTGGGCGCATCGGGAAACCTGGGGCTGTTGGTCAGGGCTGAGAGTGTGGTCCCGGGAATGCCCAGGTAAAACTCGCTCCTCAAATAGCCGGTCGTGAAGGCCAGGTTCGTATAAACCGCTTGCGAATGCCCCATCACGTTGCTCCCCGTCTGGGCATCGGCCACACCGCTCACGTCCAGATAGTGCGCCATAAACGGCAGTTGCCGCGCGGTCGTGAGCTGGATCGTTTGGCTGTTGCTCCCGGGCGCCGCGGCCAGGATGGCTACCGAGCCGTACAGGTTGCTCAGCGAATAATTCCCCACATTCGTCGCGGTGGCCGGTTGCACCGGCAACGAGAAGCCGACCTGCACCACGTTATCCAGCGCGCTGGCGCTCAACAGCACCGGCGCGTTCGTGTTGCTGTCCTGGCCCCGCGCGCCGAGCGCCAGGACCATGGCGAGCGGCAGGGTGAGGAAGTGGCTGAGGCGAAAGTGCCTGAAAGTTTTGTCCGTCGGATTCATAAGCCGTCCCCTGAGTGAATACACCCGAGCGCGAGACACGGCCCACAAACAACACGAGCCCGTCACTCACCCGCGGCGTGATTATTCCAATGCCGCCCATTCTGACAGGGCGACTCGGGGAAAGTCACGAACAAAACTGAATCATTGAGCTCGATACATAAGTATTACAACTGTATAGCATAAGCCCGATCCCGGATGCGTGCGCCGGCGTCATTCATTTCTACGGCGCTCCAGGCGCGCGGGAATTTCCGCCGGACGAGGCCCCCGATCGCCTCGCAACGCAGGTTGGCCAGTGGGGGTATTGGGTGCGGGACGGACTTCGTCGCAGGCTGCGGCTTTCCGGGAGCTTGAGCAGTTTCTGGATCTTTGCCCCGTAGATACATAGCCCTCGAGCCCACCGCTGCGGGTAATCCGCGGGCTGGGCGCACCGCCGCTCAGGCCAAAGGCCTGGTTCATACCCGCGGCCTGGGCGGCCTTGCCCCGGGCTATTGTCAGGCCGCCCCTCCGGGTTCCGGAGCGGCGAACCGGCCGGCTGCACTGGACGGCGGGCGTCCGGTCCTCGTCTCATTTCCGGCCCCGCCGGCCCGCCGCCAGTGAACTGCGGCGCCCGCCGAGAAGCCGTCTCCGGCGTTCTCTCATCCTGTCCATCCTGTTCATCCTGTCTAGATAGAAGCGCCGCCAACGCCAAACCCAAACCTATTGCCCCCGAAGCAGACAGGATGAACAGGATTTACAGGATGTCGGAATTCAGGCGTCGGGTGTGAGCGTGCTCGCGGCATCCGCGTGGCGCTCGAACGAACCGTGCACGCCCGGTGAGCACACGTCTTCGCCCCTTTGCTCACGCTGTCAATAGGGTTGAGACTCCTTGATCTGTTCCGGCCCGTTCTCTGTGAGCGCCTGGCGCGCGGCCGCCCCGAACTTGGAATCTGCCGCGGTCAAGGAGCTGAGGAACAGCGGGGTGACTCCATTTGACCATTGCCCGCTCAACGCCATCAAGGCATCGAAGCTCGCCCTCCGAACCGCCGGGTCAGCGCCGCGCATTCACTGGGAAGCCGCGGCGCTTCCCGGCAGTATCTTCTGATGCGCGGCCGAACGCGCGCTGACGACCCGCAGCGTGAGGTAAGTCTGTGGGTCGCCGGGCTTTTCCGCGAGCATGCCGATGATGCCACCGCAGGTCAGCAGGGGCGGTCGAGGGCTGGTGACGACAAATGTGACCCGAAGCGCGAGTTGGTCATTGAGCTGAAGCTGCATGGGGAAATCATAAGCCGGCGGCCCGCCCGGCACAGCCCAGGCACGGGCGTCCGCGGGCGCGAAGTGTTTCGAATCGATCAAGAGATTGGCCCTGACGCCCAGATGGCCGATAAGCGACCAGATGGAGGGCTTCTGGATTACCCTGAGCATGATTTCTTCGAGACCCTCGGTGTGCTCAATGACGTCGAAGTACGAAAACAAAGCGGGGAAAGCGCCAGCCATGGCACGCTCTTCATCCAAGGTCAGGGCGAGGCCGTCGGCAAACCGCCGCCCCTCGGCAGCCTGCGTGGCATTCGGCGGCGTCGGGCCAAACCAGAAGGAGCCCTTCACCGGGGTTTGCTCCCGCCGCCAAATGGTGGCGGCGGCACGGTCCAGGCCCAGGCTCAAGAAGCCCTTATCAATGCCGAAAGCGGCCGTTTGGTCGCGGGATTTCGCCGGTTTGGAACCTGCCAGGGCGAACGGGCCAAGCGTTTCCAGGCGCACGCGTGCCGGGGACGAGGCAAATTCGAATCGGTTGCCGCGGCCCGAGTAGAGGACCTCGGGTTCGGGCGGTTTGGCCGGCGGTTCTTTGGGATCCGGCTCGATGGCACTCAGGTAGAGCAGCCATTGGGTGCGCCGCCCGCCTTTTTCGCATAGGGTCACGATGGCCGTAAAGGAATCTCCCGGGTTAAGCTGGCCGGGTTCTCCCGGTGGATCCAGCCCCGAGAGGGGAATATTGTGCGCCCGCGCCGCGGCCGCCAAGTCCGCGCCGGGGGCAATAACGGCCAGCTTCGTAAAATCCGGGCCGGCTTCCGCCGAGTACACCCGGGGTGCCACAAGGCAACAGGCCATCAGCAGGAGCGGAGCGGCAATTAAAGACTGGAACCTCGGCTTCATGTACCTGGAAGGTAGGACGGGCTTGCGCTCGTCGCGCCACGGCACGCATTCTCGCGCTGCTCCATTCCATCGAGGGCACCCGCGCGACCTAACTCGCAGCAGCCCGGCGTCAGGGCCGCCCGGCGCCGTGCTCCTGGTTTGGAACGATGACGTCACCTCATTTAGAATCTCCGATCCACCCACCATTTGCCAGAACCTTCGGCGCGGGGAAGGGCGTCGCAGCCCAGCATGTAGCGCCACTGTAAACCACCCCCAGCCAGTAGTCTCGGTTCTCCTGGTCCGGCTCCGGGAGCAAGGGGTCGGCCAAGTCGCGCGAACGCGGGGTCAAGTCGAACCGTGTATCAGCGTTTACGCGGAGAGCCGGACCGCTTGGCCAGTTCTTCGGCGAGGTCAGTCACCGCCTTGGGGTATCCTGCCAGAGCCAGCAGTTTGATGGCGTTGCGCGCATCGCATACCCCGTTCCGAAGCCGATAATCGAATCGCGCGGAACCATCCGTGAGGACTTCGGAAAAATGATAGAAATCGAATTCCCGGGCGAGCTGTTCAATCAGTTCGTGGTCATGGGTGCTGGCGAAGACCGTCCAGCGATCGGCCAAGAACCTTAAGAGAGCGGTGCTCGCGGCCACTCTTTCAACCGCGTTCGTTCCACGAAAAAGTTCATCGACCACAAACCAATACTCTTGCTCGCTGTGCTCGGCATCCCGGATGGCGTGGAGCAATTCACTGGCCTCGGCAAAGAAGTAGCTTTGACCCTCTGAGATCGTGTCTTTACGGTCGATCAAGGTCTTTACCTTGGCACACGGCAAGGCGGCGGATTTTGCCAGGCAAATGCCAATCGTTCGGGCGAGCAACAGATTGATGCCCACCGTTTTCATAAACGTCGTCTTGCCGGCCATGTTCGTGCCGGAAAGCAGGATGGATCTCCCCTGGCCGCAAACCGAATTATCCACGGCATTCGCGATTAACGGGTGATACAGGCCGGCGAGATTGAAAGAACGCCCCGGCTCGCGTTCCGCGCGGCACACGCGAGGATATTCAGAAAGCGAACGCGCCAGCCCTTGAAACGCGTCCAGCCTGGCAACACCCAGGAACATTCTGATTAAGGACCTCTGCTGTGTTTTTATGGCCGCAATCGCGCGGCAACAGGAGGTCAATTCGAAAAGGCAGAGCACATTCAGGTATTCCATCAGGATCAGGGTCAGATCGTCGCCACCGCGTTTTCCGCCGAACACCCAGGAGACTTTCTGGCGAAGTTCCTTCGCGAGCTCATCCAAGCCGGCCAATTCTCTCAGGTCAGCCAATTCGCCGCCGGGAATTGAGCGATTCATTTCCCGAACGCATCCAAGCAGTATCGCAAGGCTGGAAAGAGCTGGCGCATGCCGCACAAGGGTCGAGCCATAACGCCAATGCAGAAAAATGCTGAGAATCCAAAGCGCCAACGACGGCCAGATAAACCAAACGCTCAGGAGGAGCCCAAACGGGCAAACGACTGAGGCTGCCGAAATCGCATAAAACACGCGGTAGTATCTGGGAAGCGCCGATGCGGGATCTTGCTCAAACATGAAGGGCGCCAGTGCCGCGACGCTGTCGTGATTCAACGGGGCCAGCGCCTTTCGGAGATGTGAGACCGTTTCAGGGCTTGCCACGAGCGCCTGATACGTGTCCGCATTTGTTTGAATGGATTTCTCCGGCTGATAACTTCTCAAGAGCGCATACAGGCATTGCGCTCCGAGCGGTGAGACGGAGCGGTCCAATCTGGCGAATACCTTCTGCATTTCCAAATCGGACCACGTGCGATCATCCACCGTGTCCGGCGCTGGATCGCTGCGCATCTGGGCGGCATGGATCGATGCCACCGCGATGTCCTCCAGCTCCCACTTTCTGGCAGCGGGCGCCAATTTGCGGCTTGAGAACGAATGAGAGGCCGCCCGGAGCCTGTCCTGGAGCCTTGCAGCCAACCATTTGAATATAAGAATAAGCCGCATCAAGGCAGATTATTGCGCACAAACGGCAAATCGGCAACGCCGGCACATCGATGGAGTATGGCGCTCCCGGACGGCCGGACCAACCCGGAGCGGGCGGGCGGGCCGCGTGGTCCGGACTTGCCGAGCGGCGGGGGGAGTGGCACGCTGAGATGTACGTACCTATCATTATGAAATCTATGGTAACGGTCTCCGAGTTGCAGGCTCAGACCCCCCGCATCCTTAAGGAAACGGAGCGCCGTGGTATGACCGCCGTGACACGCCACGGGAAAATCGCCGCCTTCCTGATCTCCAAGGACCGTGTGGAAGCGATGATCGAAACCTTGGAGATTCTCTCGGATACGGAGGCGATGCGGGCGATTCGCCAGTTTGAATCCGGGAAGATGAAGCTCAAACCGGTGGAGTGCCTCGATGAGGACTGAGGTCCGTGTCGGCCCGCAGGTGGAACAATTCGTAACCTCTCTAGCGCCGGGTCCTCGCCAGGCCGTGCGTCGCGCCATCAAAGGCCTGGCCCAAGGGCACGGGGACACCAGGGCGTTGGAAGGCAAGTTGGCGGGTTGGCATCGGCTCCGCGTGGGCGGCTACCGCGTGATCTATAAGGAAACCTCGACCCGCGGCGTGCGAATCCTCAACTGCGTTTACAGCCGTCCGCGCAGCGTCGTGTATGAGATGTTTGCCCAATTGCTGGCGGATCAGTTGGCTGACTGAGCCCTCGGGTGTCTCGCCAGGCCCTTCGACGCACTGGCCCGGCCATCACAAGCTCAAGTATCCTTCAGGCTCGCCGCGCCGCCCGGCCCGGCAACCCCGCAGCGCCGACTTGCAGCCGGCTTACGGCGCTCGGCGATTCTTGTCGTGCTCGGATGGATGTGGGACGCGCTAAGCCGGCTTCAAGCCGGCGCTCCGGCGTCTAGCCGTGTTCGGCGGGGGTACTGCCGGGATGCGCTCGGCAAAACCTGGAAGGCTTTTCTCCTGTTGACATTCTACAAGTGTCGGGCGTAAGCTTCATGCAGATCATCTAGGAAAGACTATGGGCAACGACAAGCTGGACCTCTTGCAGGGCACTCTGGACCTGCTCATTCTCAAAGCGCTCAAACTCGGGGCCATGCACGGCTTTGGCATTTCCGTGCTGATCCGGCAAATGTCAGAGGATGTGTTGCGCGTGGAGCAAGGCTCGCTCTACCCTGCCCTTTACCGCTTGGAAAGGCAGGGGTGGATCAGTTCCGAATGGGGCGTCTCGGACAATAACCGCAAGGCCAAGTTCTACAAGCTGACTCCCGCGGGACGAAAACAACTGGTCGAGGAAACCTCCAACTGGGAAAAGCTGTCGCGGGCGATCAACCTGATCGTCAGGCCCGCATAAACCCTCGTTTGCCCGTGAACAAGAGCTAGCTCAGCCGACGGAGGCATGAAAACGATTCCCAAACGGCGCCTTCCGGCCTCGGAGTTGCTCGCTGGATGGGGAGGAGCGTGCTGTGCTCTCTTCACTCGGAAGGTCTCTCGGGAACCCCCGTTTCCTCCTATTCCCTTCTGAAGACCCACGACTAAGCCTCCTCCAGCGGGTTGACCCACCGGAGCCCTGGGAAACGCGAAAAGTCGGCGTCGCTGGAATACAGGGTCGCGCCCTGCTCGATGGCCAGGGCGGCGAGATGGGCATCCTGGACCAGGTTCCCTCGGCTCTGGCTGGCTTTCACCAACTTGCCAAACTCCTCCCAATGCTCGCGGCCGGGCTCGAGGATTCGCGCCGCCGGTTGCGCCAGCCAAGCGCTCATCTTGGCCACCGCGGAGTCCGGCGAGAGCGGACGCGGAAACAAACTCGGGTGGGTAGCGATTCGCAAAAATGCCAGGATAACCGGCGAGGCAAAGCCCACCGGCTCGCCTGCCGAGAGCCGTGCATCGAGCCAGGTTCACGCCTTGGGGTTGACGGCTGCGGCGGAATTGACCGCGTACAGCAGCAGGTTGGCATCAACAAGGATCATTCGCCGCTCGGTCCGCTCGGCGATTTCCAGCAGGTCCCCGATGTTGTCATAATTCAAATGCGCAAACGTGCCCATATCCGCCGGTTCGGTCCGAAAGGGCCTGGCCTTGGGTCTGCTGAGCACCTCCTCCAGACCTCGGCGGAGCGTCTCATTGACCGCCTGCTTAAAAGTCGTCTTTCGGACCCGAACGACCTCCCGCAACCTTCGAGCCACATCGTCGTCCAGCGTCAATGTCGTTCTCATGGTTTGAGTACACCGGGGACATGTTTAGCTGTCAAGGTGTTCATATGGAAGCATCATGATGCAAGGAGCGGGCTGCCATGAAGCCAATCCGAAGCATCCAGCTCTGGGCCCGTAACCGACTATGAAAAACAAACGTTTGGCAGCCGCATGCCGGTGGACGGCACGGATCCTCGGCGTGTTCCTGGTGTTCGGCACCCTGTTCATTGCCATTGGCGAAGGGATGCCGAACCCGTTTGCGCAAAGCCTGCTCGTTCAGGTCATGTTTCTCGCACTCGGGCTGCTCCTGATTGGCATTCTGGCGGCCTGGCGATGGGAATTCGCCGGCAGCATCACTTCGCTGGCCGGGTGGAGCATTTTTATCGTTGGTTTGGCCATTTCGCCGCGGGGCCTGACGGTAACGGCGGTCGTCCTGGCGGTGCCGGGACTTCTCTACCTGGCCAGCGCGCGGTTGAGGCGAAAAGCCGCCCACTGAGACGCGCTGGATCAGGCGCCGTCGCCGCGCGTCCGAGCATCGGGGCCGTGCGCCGCGTTAATCATTCCGCGCATCAAACGGAAGCATCAGCGTGTCAGCCAGGAATGAAAACGGCACATCACACATGACCGCCAAGCCGAACACTCCATCCAGATACTGCGCATCGTACTGAACGCCGCGGTAAAACCGGCCGGCTCCCGGTGATGGAACCCTGGCTTGCGTGGATAACTCTGAATGGGAGACGATGGTCCCGCAGCCCTGCATCAAGACCAGCAACAGGAGACCGCTTTTCTGAACAATTCCGCCCGGCGTGGCGATCCGCCTTGCCATCACCCACGCGAGCCGAGTGCCAGCTTTCCACAGGCAGTCCGTTAACTTTACCAAACGCAATTTCATACCGTTGTCCTTCCCTTGAGTCATTAGTCATTCACGGGCTCCATCACGAAGCCGAACGCCCGCGGTTGATTTGAGTTCGGATGAACTCGCCGGCGGCGTTTGTTTTCTTTTTGTCGTCCCACACGCCGTGCACGAAATTAAACGAGTGGACCTGGTGGTCTCGCGTTCGAATGACCACACGACGGCCGAGGCCAAACTTCGCGGTCCGGCATTCCGTCAACATGGAATACGGGAGCAGCCATCGCGGTGGTGTGTTGCCGAGTTGCGTGCGGTCTCGAAATTGCAGACCGGTGGGTGTAAGCGCCAAATATCCGCGGGAGTACTCTCCCGGGCCGAGCGACAATTTCTTGAAACCTTCAGTGTTTGGAAACCAAAAGACCGGGCCGCTGATCGCAGCGGTTTCGTCCATGGCAGCCGAGCTCGCGCCCAGCCAGCCTTTCGTTTCGAGCAACGAGTCGGGCGTCCTGGGAAAGAACCACTGCGCCGAGAGGTTCCGGTTTCGCACCACGCCGTTTTCATCGAGCTCCACCAGCAGATAGTGGTCTCGGGTGATGGCACCGCTGGCGGCGGAATAGCCGCCGGCGAGGATCCAGATGCCGGCGACTTTTTCCGAGCGATAGCCGAGCTTGCGTTCGTCTGGTGACACGGCGTCGGGCTCGCCGAACCTCAATAACACGTCTTCCATCGTCGTGACTCCCGGCTGAAGTTGCGCCAGGCTTTGTTGGTTGAAGTTTGCTCGCGCGCTGCCCGAATCGAATTCCGGCGTCGGGATGATAAGACAGCCGGAGCCGAACATCAGGAGCGTGAGCGCGGCAGGTAATGCCAACATACCAACCGCGAATGAAGGACGGCGTTTCATTGATTCACCTCCACCAGCGAGTGCTTTCGAAGCACGCCCGCATCATCAAACACAAGCACCAGGCTGTACTTGGCCTGCCGCCAGGTGGACCATCCGGATTCGGTCGGCGGTTCACGCTCGACAAGGTAATAGCCGTGATTTTTCGGCTCGTAGCCAAGGCGGTACGTCAAAACCTTTTCTTTCTCGAAGCGCGCGGAGGGCTGGCCGAGCGCGACGATCACGTCCTCCCTCGTGGTCCGGCCATCGGTTAGAAAGCGCAACAAACCGGCTTGGCCTTTCGGCGGCGCGCTTGCGCAACCCGCCAGCACCACAACCACGAGCCACACGAACCCGATCGTTTTCATAATGTGCCACCCAATGAGTCGTGCGCTATTCGCCGCCCATTCCCCTCAACAAAAATCAAGGCGATGCCGGTGGGTCCCGCGGCTGCTGGATGACGCGCAAGAGCCCGGGGCGCAAGTCCCGCGCGCGTCCGGTCCTCCTCCGCCGGCTTTGTGAAGGGATTTGCGCGGTGCCTCCGGCCGAAGCGTTTTCAAAACTTGCGTCCCGGTAATCGCCTGTGGCACAGTGCCCGCGCCCTGCGGTAGATGCTGATATGGTTTGCCATCAAAAACCCCAGGATTTAGGCTGTTCCGCGTTGGTTTTGCCAGAGTAGCTCAGGGGTAGAGCAGAGGACTCATAAGCCTTTGGTCGGGGGTTCAAATCCCTCCTCTGGCACCACCGAACTACACGCGTCGAAGTGCCCTATTTCGTGTGTTTCGCGTATTTCGTGGTCCCACCCCCCGTCGCCCGCGCGTTTTGGCCGTCTGTCCGGTTGACTTGCCCGCCAGCGCCGGATACGCTGTGGTTGAGCTAAGTAATTTCATGCTTGATGCCATCGAAAAACTCTTAATTTTGCAGGACCGTGATCGCCAAATTCAGCGCGTCAAGGGGCAGTTGGCCCACATCGAACCCGAGCGGCAGATGTTACAGGCCAGGGCCGCCGAGACGCAACACGGCCTCGAAGAGGCCAAGAACCGGGTGAAACAGATCGAGTCCGAGCGGAAAACCCTAGAACTCGAAGTCGAGACCAAGAAACAGCTCATCTCGCGCTACGCCAATCAACAGCTTCAAACCCGCAAGAACGAGGAGTATCGGGCTCTATCGCACGAGATCGACACCTGCAAAGGCGACATCTTCAAGATCGAGGACCAGGAGATCGAGCTGATGGAGCAGGCCGAAGCCGCCCATAAACAGGTCATCCTGGCCACGCAGGCGGCACAACAGGCCCGCAAGCTGATGGAGGACCAACTGGGCCAGCTCGCCACGCGCGAGCAAAACCTGAAAAAGGAATTGGCCGAACTCACCCTCAACCGCGAGGAACTGGCCTCCGCCGTCGAAGAATCCGCCCGCGGGCGCTACGAACGGATGATCCGGAGCAAGGGCGAAACCGTCATCGTGGGTGTGCAGCACGGGGTTTGCGGCGGCTGCCACATGCGTCTTCCGCCTCAACTCATGGTTCAATGCCAGGCTCAGCAGGAAATTATCACCTGCAGCAATTGCGGCCGCATCCTCTACTACACACACGACATGGACCTGGCGGTGGCCGAGTAAGCGGGCCGGAACCGCGCCGGTCTCCAGCGCTGAAGCGTCGGGCCTTGCTCAGGGATGCCTTCGAGCGCATCCCGTCATTACCCCCGCGGAACACCGTCAGACGGGAGCGCCGGCTTGCAGCCGGCTTAACGCCTCCAACGTCCACCGGAGCACGATGAGAATCGCCGAGCGCCGTAAGCCGGCTCAAAGCCGGCGCTCCGGGGTACTGCCGGGACGCACCCGATGCCTTCCGGCGGTCGCCTCCGTGATTGATCCCCCATTTTTCGCGTGGTATAGTGCTTTCGATTTTGGAAGGGCGGAGGATCGCTTTCGTCTCGCGGAGACCCCGCGGGACGGGGGAGGAAAGTCCGAACACCATAGGGCGCGATGCCGCGTAACCGCGAGAATCGGCGCAAGCCGGCAGCTCGGGGATACACGCGGGAGGCGACGCCGTGAGGCGTCCCGACGGACAGTGCCACAGAAAACAAACCGCCGTTGCCGGCCTCGGATCACGGATTCGAGACCGAAGCGGCAAGGGTGAAAAGGTGGGGTAAGAGCCCACCGCTTGGAGCGCGAGCTCCGAGGCACGGAAAACCCCATCGGGTGCAAGGCCAAATAGGGGACCTCGAAGCGGCCCGCTTCAGTCTCGCTTTCGGGCGAGTGGGTTCCGGGTACTGGCTGCTGAGACAAATGATTCTCTCCTCAGCCTTTTCTGAAGCCGGCGGGCTTGGGACGGTTCGCGGTGCACGACGCGCTGCGAACGGTTCCGAATCCGCGGGTTTCAGAAAGGGCTGGGCAGACAAAATTCGGCTTACAGCCCTTCCAAAATCATCGTTTGCCTGGCGCGCCACTTGGCGCCCGGGCCTCGGCGAGCGCCTCGCGACGCCACGCCCACGCGTAACAGCTCATTTGCCGCCGCCGCTTCAGCGCAGTTCGACCACGCACGGCACGCTGGCATTGCCATACCGGTCCACCGCCGTCACACTGATCACCTCGGGTCGCGCTTTGGGCAGCCACAGGCTCCGCTCGCCTTTCGGCAAAATCCTGGTGCTCCATGCCAGTCCCCGGCGCATTTGCACCACCCACAGGGAGATGGCATCGGACGTCTCCGCCGACCAGTTCACACGCCGGCCCGCGCGGGTGGCGGCGATTCCAGGTTTCGCCGGGATCGCGTGGCTCAGCCAGGGCGACGCCGGTGGAAGGGCCGGTTGTGCATAAAGGGTTCTGGTCAAAACCGCATCCAGTCCACCGCCGCCTCGCATAAGCGCCTTCATGTCCCAGCAAACCTGGCCGCTAACCCCTTTCTGTGAGCGCGCGATGCCGATCTGATTGGCAATTTCCGACGCGGGCCATTGGCGGCCCGCCTTGGTGCAATCCATCCCGGGCGCCAGGAGGCGGCCCTGAACATTCTGCTCGCTCCACCATTTTAAGAGCACCGGAAAGCTTTGCGCCGGCTTGGCGATGGACCAGTAAAGCTGCGGCGCGAAATAGTCCACCCAACCCCGGACCAGCCACTCGCGCGAGTCGGCATACAGTTTTGCATACGCGTCGAAGCCTTGGATTTGGGACGGCTGCCCCGGGCGCCAGATGCCGAACGGGCTGACCCCGAACTTGACCCAGGGTTTGGACGCTTTAATGGATTCATACAGGCGGCGGATGAACACGTTCACATTGTCCCGGCGCCAATCATCCCGGCTCAGCCGGCCCCCCTGGCCAAACCGCCGCCAGCTCGCTTCATCCGGAAAATCCAGGTCTTTGCCGCCCGCATCCTGTTCCGAGTAAGGATAAAAGTAATCATCCAGATGCACCCCATCGATGTCGTAGCGCTTCACGACATCCAGGATCACCCGGAGCGAATACTCCCGGGCGGCCGGCTCGCCAGGGTCGAGCCAGAGCGACTTGCCATAGCGCCTGACATACTCGGGGTGCGTTCGCGAGATGTGGGTAGGGGCAATCGGAGATTTGGCCGCCGCCTGGCGCGCCCGGTACGGATTGAACCAGGCGTGCAATTCCAATCCCCGCTTATGCGCTTCCTCGATGGCAAAAGCCAAAGGGTCGTAGAACGGCCTGGGCGCCCTCCCCATGACGCCGGTCAGGTACTCCGACCACGGCTCGATGGACGAGGGATAAAACGCGTCGCAAGCGGCCCGCACCTGGAGGATCACCGTGTTGAGCTTCAACTCGGACGCCCGGTCCAGAATGGCCACCAGCTCGGCCTTTTGTTGCGCGGTGGTCAACCCGTTGGTCGAGGGCCAATCGATGTTGGCCACGGTGGCCACCCATGCGGCTCGGATTCTCGCGCATCACCGGCGGGGGAACCACGCTCGAAGGACCGTAGGCGGCGCCCCGGGCATCCGGGCCGCAGCCAAGGCAACCCCAGACGGCCAGCACCAAGGTCAAACACCAAAGGCGCGAAACACACGAACGCCCGACCTGCATAAAGTTCGTGTTTGCGGGGTGGGGACAGCCTGTCCCCACCCGCTTGGACGCAGGATCGTGAGGACAGCCTGTCCCCACCCGGGTGGACGCAGGATGGTGGGGACAGGCTGTCCCCACCCCGCCCCGCAGCGCCTTCCGACTGGAGCTTGAGGCGGCCCTGCACGACCGTCTGGCACACGAAAAATGCGGGTTTTCGCGGGTTGAGCGTGTTTCGTGGTGCAAAGGCATGTGCCGGCGCGGCTCGAAAGCGCGTAAGTTTCTTCGAAAAAGACTTGAAATGCCACACAAGTTTGCGGTAAAAAACTCCGGTAATTGGGATCATAGGGCAGCGCCGATCAGCACAATTCAAATCTCGGTTCCTCACCCATTAGTTGTGCTTTGGTTGCCCTGGCGTACTGTATATTGTGGTTTACGCTTTACTTAATACAATAAGTTTGCTCTCTTTTAGAGCCATACGATGTATCTGAAGAACCTAACTGTCTTGGGATTCAAGTCCTTTGCAGATAAAACCGCCCTGAACTTCCAACCCGGCGTGACGGCCATCGTGGGGCCCAATGGGTGCGGCAAGTCCAATGTCTCGGACGCCATCCGCTGGGTACTGGGCGAGCAATCCGCCAAGGCCTTGCGTGGCGGCGAAATGGCCGACGTCATTTTCAACGGCACCGACGGGCGCAAGCCCCTGGGCATGGCCGAAGTCTCCCTGACCATCGGAGGAGTGGACGAGGAGCATCTGCGGGCGTCCGGGGTCGAGATCGCCTACAACGAAGTCACCGTCACGCGGCGCGTCTTTCGCGACGGGGGCAGCGAGTATTTCATCAACAAAACTCCGTGCCGCCTGAAGGACATCCAGCAACTCTTCATGGGCACGGGCGTGGGCCGGACCAGCTACAGCATCATGGCCCAGGGCAACATCACCCAGATCCTGTCCAGCAAGCCCGAGGATCGCCGTTTGATCTTCGAGGAAGCGGCCGGCATCACGAAGTATAAGGCGCAAAAGAAGGAAGCGTTGCGCAAGCTCGAACACACCGAGCAAAACCTGGTGCGGGTCGAGGACCTGGTCCGCGAGGTGAAGCGCCAGATCGGTTCGCTGCAACGGCAGGCGGGCAAGGCTCGCCGCTACAAGCAAATCTCCCAGGAACTGCAGCACCTCGACACCCAGCTTGCCCGCCACAATTTCGACGTGCTGCAATCCGAAATCCACGAACGCGAAGCCGCCACGGAAGCCCTTCGCACCGAAATCGAGCGGAGTTCCGCCACGGTGCTGCAAAGCGAGGATGAAATCGCGGAGTTGCGCCAGCGCCTCTCGGAACTCGAACACCAGATCGGCGCGCTGCAACAGCGCGGCCTGGAACTCAAGGGTGAAATCGACCGGAACGAGAGCCGCGTGCTTTTCAACGAGGAGCGGCTGCGCGAACTGGGGGCGCAGAACACCAAGGCGCTGGCCGATATCGCCCAGGCCGAAGAGCGGCGGCTAATCGCCGAGCAGGAACTGGCCAACATCAACCACAGCCTCGAGGCCTCGGAGGCCGCGCTCACGCAAAATCGCGAGGCGGTGGAAGCCAAGAAAGCCGGCCTGCGCCAGATGGAAGAGGATTTGCGCCGGCAACAGGAACTGCTTCGGCAGGCCCAGTCCGAGGCCTTTGCCGCCGCGCAGGATTTGTCCCGCGTGCGCAACGAACTCACCGCGCTCGACCTGCAAAAACAGGGCAATGTGGTCCGGCTGGAAAAGCTTTCGGCCGAAAAGATCCAACTGGAAGAGGAGCGGACCCGTCTCGAGACACGCCTTCAGGAATTCGAGGTCAACGTGGCCGCTGAACGGCTTCATGCCCAAACCCAGCGTGGCACGGTCGAGGAGCGCCAGGCGCGGCTCCGCGCGATCCAGGAGGAATTGACCCAGGCCGGCCGCGAGCAGGACGCCCTGCTCCAACAGCAGGCCGAGAAACGCTCCCGCCTCAACGTGCTGGAACAATTGCAAGCCGGCCACGAAGGCTTTGGCGAAGGCGCGCTGGCCGCGCTCCAGCAGTCACGGCTCGCGCTGGGCTCCCTGGCCGACAAGATCCGCGTGCCCGATGAATTTGTCATCGCGGTCGAAACGGCCCTGGGCCACCACCTGCAGCTCATCCTGACCGAGCACGCGGAGGCCGCGGAACAAATCCTGGCAGACCTCAACTCGCATAAGCGAGGCCGCGCCAGTGTCGCTCCGCTCACGCTGGCTCGCGACGGCGCCGCCGCGCAGGAAGGCGAAACGGCAATCACCTCGAACGCGGATGGCCCGAACAGCCAGCCCACCCCTGAGATCACCGGGCCGGCCGACCCCGCAGTCGAGCCGGCTACCAGCGCGCCTTCGCCCTGGGCGCCTCCGCAGCTTAATGGCCTGCCGCTGCCGGCCACCGAGGTGGTCCAGACGGATCTCGCCGTGCGGCCGTTGGTCCAACGGCTGTTGAACACCACCCGCATCGTGCGCAATTTGGAAGCCGCGACCGCCGCCTGGCGCCAGAGCGATGGCTCGCTGCATTTTGTCACGCTGAGCGGCGATTTGCTGAGCTGCCACGGCGTTTACACCGGCGGCTCGGCCAACGGCAGCGCCAAAGGCGCGGCGTCGATTCTCGGTCGCAAGAACCAGATCAGTGAATTGCAAGCCGCCCTGGCCGTGTTGCACGAGCAGGTGGCCGGGATCAGCCGGCGCAAAGGCGCTCTCCAAGGCGAGCAAACCGAGCTGCAGGCCGGCCTGCATCAGGCCCAGACCGAACTGCGCGCGCGCGAAGTCGCCATCGCCACGCACGAAGGCGAGTTCAATGCGCTGCAAAATTCGCGCCGTTTGCTCCATCAAAAGATTGAGACGGTCATGTTCGAGATCCAAAGCCTGGCCGCGCACGAACAGGAAGGACTCCAAAAACGCGCGGACCTGGCCTCGCGAACCGGCGCCCTGGAAGAGCTCGAACGCGCACGCCAGGGGAGAGTCACCGAGTCCACCGCGAACCTGGAAGCGTTGCGGCAGCAACGCGACACCGCCAACGCCGCGCTGACCGAAAGCAAAGTGGCCCTGGCCACCGATGAGCAGATGTGCTCCTCTTTCCGCCAGCAGCAGCAATCGCTCGCCCAACGCCTGCGCGAACTCTCCCAGCAGATCGACCAGCGGCGGGCCGAAATCACTACTTTTCTCGGCCGCAAAGAACAGGCCGAAGCCGAAATCCAGGAATCCCGGGCGCAAGCCGGCGCGTTGCAGCACCAGCGCGAGCAGGTCAACGCCCAGGCGGCCGAATGGCTCGCCCAAAAGCAGGACCAGGAAACCGGCATCTCGGCACGTGAGGATTCGCTGCGGGAACAACGGCGCGTGCTGAGCGAGGTGCAGGCCCGGCGCGGCTCGCTGGAAATCGAGCTGGCCCAGAAGAACATGACCGTGCAGAACCTCCGGGAGCGCGTCCAGCAGAAGTACCATGTTCTGCTCGATGACATCCGCAGCGAGTGCATCACCATCACCTTCGCCGACGATGGCCCCGCCCGGGTTCACACCTTGTCGCCCGAGGAAATGGCCGCGGTGGGCGCGGCGACCGACTGGAACCTGGTCGCCCAGCAGGTGGACACGCTGCAGCGGAAGCTCGAGGAGATGGGCCCGGTCAACCTGGTGGCCATCGAGGAATACGAGGAAACCGAACAGCGCTTCCAGTTCCTCAGCAAACAGCACGACGACCTGGTCCAGGCCAAAGCGCAGTTGCACGAAGTGATCAACCGGATCAATACGCAGACCCGGGAAATGTTCCGCATCACCTTCGAGCAAATCCGCGCCAACTTCCAAATCATGTTCACCGAGGTGTTCGGCGGCGGCAAAGCCGACCTGCTGCTGATGGACGAGAACGACCTGCTGGAGAGCGGCATCGAGATCGTGGCTCGCCCGCCCGGCAAACAGTTGCAAACGATTTCACTGCTGTCCGGCGGCGAGCAAACCATGACCGCGGTCTCGCTGCTGTTCTCGATTTACCAGGTCAAGCCCAGCCCCTTCTGCGTCCTGGACGAACTGGATGCGCCGCTGGATGAATCCAACATCAACCGGTTCATCCGCGTCCTCCAACGCTTCCTCGAACACTCCCAGTTCATCATCATCACCCATAACAAGCGCACCATCGGCATGGCCGATGTCCTCTATGGCGTGACCATGCAAGAACAGGGCGTGAGCAAAATCGTCAGCGTGAAATTCCATAAAACCGAAGAGCCAGCCCCCGCCCATCGCGCGGCCTCCTTGGAAACGGCTGTCTCGGTCCGCCCCCTGGATCCCGAAGAAAACGCGCCGCACAAGCGCGAAGAAACCATCGAGGTCATGGCGAAGTAGCCGGGCGCGCGAACCGCGGGCGCCTTGGGTTCGCGGTTTTCCGGCCCGAAACACGCGCAGCGTGCAACCGCGCCCGTTTTCGAACGGCTCGACCTTCGCGGTGATTTCCAGGACGCGATAGCGGATGGTGCTGAGGCCGTACGATTGATAGGTGCGCGCAAAAAGCTCCGTTTCCACCACCCCGGTCCAGTCGGCCAGCGTTAGAAACTTCATGGGCTCACCGGTCGCCTGGTGGAAGAGGCGCTGCTCGATCACCAGGCCGCAGGTGACGACCTGCTCGCCCACATGCTCTTCCAACCGGTTGACCGGGCAATAGGTGTCCCAGGCAATATCGGGGAAAAGCTCGAGCGGATGGCCGCTGACCGGATAGCCGAGCAGCTCCTCTTCGGCGCGAAGGCGCTGAAGGCGGTCCGGCTCCGCCAGCGCCGCCGCCGGCAGGCGCTCGAGATTGCCCGGAGGCAAAAGCCAGCCCTGCGAGGCAGAAGGCTGTGCGCCACCCGGAATCCGCGGGCGGATTTCAAAAGTGGATTTGAACTCCCAATACTGGGTGGTCCGGGATTGGCCAAAGTCATCGAAAGCCCCGACGCGAATGAGGGCTTCCATCTCCTCCGCCAGCGGTTGAACGCGGAGACAGAAATCCGTCAGCGAAGAAAATTCACCCTGCTTGCGCTCGCGCAGAATGGCCTCCCGGGAGCGCTCGGTCAGTCCTTTCACGAGCAGAACCGGAACGCGAATGCGCACCGCGGGCCGGGGGCTGGAAAGGGTGGACGGCGAACGGCGGACGGCAAACGACGGCCCCGGATCATTGATGGAAGGCGGCAGCAAGGGAATCCCCAGCCGGTGACATTCCAGGACATAGACCAGCGGACTATAAAAGCCTTTGCCGTGGGTGAGCACCGCCGCCATAAATTCAGCGGGATAATGCAGCTTGAGCCACGCGGATTGATAGGCCTCGACGCCGTACGCCGTGCTGTGCGCTTTACAGAACGCGTAGCCACGAAAACCCGCCACCAGTTCCCAAACTTCGGCGATGTCGCTCTCGGCTCGGCCGCGCCGCCGGGCGCAGTCGGCAAACTCGACCTGGATGCGCGCTATGATTTCGGTTTTATCTTTGCCCAGGGCGCGCCGGAGAATATCCGCGCGCCCGGGGGGCAACCCGGCGAAGGCCTCGCAAATCTGGAGGATATGTTCCTCGTAAACCACCAGGCCGTACGTGCTGCGCAGGCAGGATTCGAGCGAGGGATGAGGATAGCGCACCGGGCTGAGCCCCTGGTAACGCCGGGCAAACTCCATTTTCTTGCTTTCATTGGCCGCGCCCGGACGAATCACGGAGACGATGGCAATCAAGGTATCGATATCCCGCGCGTTGCACATGCGGCACAGGGAAATCATCGCCGGACTTTCGATATGATGCACCGCCCGCGCGCTCCCGCCGGCAATCAGCTCCCAGACTTCCGGATCCTCGAACGGCCCCAGGGGAGAAGGCATTCCGAACTCTGGATTTTGGAACGCGGACGGCGAACCGCGGACGGATTCAAACACGTCGCGCATGACCGCAAGGCCGCCCTGGGCGAGAATGTCCATCTTGACCAGGCCCACGGCTTCGACGGAGTCCATATCGAAATGGGTCGTGGGATAGCCTTTGGCCGACAGGAAACAGGGAGTGATCTCGTGCATCGGCTGGCGCGAGAGCACCAGGCCGCAAGGATGCATCTTGGGATAGCGCGGAAAACCATCCAGGAAGTGCGCCATCCGAAGCGCCGTCGCGTAAGGCTCCTCGTTCCAGGGCAGGTCGCGGCAATCCAGCGTGCCGGCCACCGCCTCGGCCAATTCGCCGGCCTGCGAAAAATGGGGCAGCCGCTCGGTGAGCCGGCGCACCTGGTATTCCGAAACCCCCAGCACCTTGGCCACCTCGGCAAACGCGCTGCGGGATTGAAACGTGGAAAAGCCGCCGACCACCGCGGCATGGGACGGACCGTACTTCTCAAAAATCAAATCGACCACATCATCTTTGCGGTCGTGCGGGAAATCGACATCGATGTCCGGCAGTTTGTTGAGCGCCATGCGGTCCCGGTTAAGAAAGCGGCGAAAATACAGATCGAAACGAATGGGGCAGACGTTGCTGATTTCCAGGCAGTAACAGGCGAGCGAATCCGCCGCGCTGCCGCGGGTGATCCACTCGATCCCGCGCCGGCGGCACTCCTGCAGAATATCCCACATGACCAGGAAATATTCTTCGTAGCCCACCTCCATAATCATCGCCAATTCCTCTTCGATCTGGGGCTGGAGCCGCGCGTGCTCCTCCGGATAACGGCGCTCCAAGCCCTCCCGGACCAACCGCCGCAGAAAAACCGCCGGAGCCGACCCGTCCGGCGTCGGGTAACTGGGAAACTGCGGCTGGCCCAGGCTAAACGCAAACGAACAGCGCTCGGCAATTTCATAGCTCCGCGACAGCAACTCCGGGCGCGCCCCGAACAACCCCCGCATCTCGGCTGCGGGCCGAAAATGGTACGCGCCGCTCAGCCGCTTTTCCGGGTGCTCCTGGCGCAGCAAGGTCAGCGTGCGGATGCTTTGAACCATGTCGTACTTCCAGCGATCCGACGGCAGTTCATAATGCACCGGCAAGGACGCGACCCCGGGCCAGGGAGCCGCGCGCTTTTCGAAAGCTTCCAGGCTGCCGATTTCCAGGTAAAAGCGTTCGGGAAAAAATTCGGCCAGTTCCGCCGCCAGGCTGACGGCAATGAGCCCGCCGGTGGCAAAGGGGAATGCCGGCGTTCGCGCTGGTGCAGCCGGGAAAAGACGCGCATCCACCCCGGCCTCGGAAGCGGGCGCCCCGGCGAGTCCGGCATTCAAAATCCGGCAAAGATTGTGATACCCGGCCTGATTTTCAACATACAGGCACAAGCGCCGGCCGCCCCAATCGAGTTCGGCGCCAATGATCGGCTTAATCCCCGCTTCCGCCGCCGCCTGCGCAAATTCCACCGCCCCGTGCAGGTTATTCCGATCGGTTAATGCCACCGCCGGAAGCTCATGCCGCCGGGCCCAGTCCACAATCGCCTGGATCGAAAGTGTGGAATCAAGAAACGAGTAATAGCTGTGAACATTTAGCGGAATGCTTTGGGACTTTTTCCCCTGGCTCACTTTTGTCTGAACGCTTCCCGGAAGCGCTCGATCGCCCCCGCCGGGCTTCAACTCCATGCGGAAGCGCAACGCGACGCCCGGCGAAGCCGTGATCCGGGCAAACGAATTGCCCAAGCGCTGCCGTTCCACATAGGCCCTCTGAAATTTAGGATCGGAACTTCCCGCGCGCCCCTCCTTCGCGCCTCCCTTCTCCCCCATTTCACCCCCGGTCCCCTGCCCCGCGCCCTCCGGCCGCTCCCGCAGAATAAAATCATGGCCCCGCAGCAGCACCGCGCGTCCGAATTTCTGACGCAAAACATCCACCGTCTGGGCCAGGCGTTGCCGGGCCTGGTGTTGGCGGTCGGAAACTTCCAAAGCGAGGCTGCCGCGGAAACGGCCATCATAGACATTCGAGAGCTTGAGTGAAACCAACCGCAGACTCACGCGGCGCCGCCAGGCCTTGCGCAGCAGCGCGGAGGTTTTCGCGTAAATGTCCGTCTCGAGATCGGTGGGTTCGCTCAAGCTCTCGGCCGCTTGCTCCTCGTCCATGTCGTTATAGCGCACTTTGACCGTCAGCGTGCGAATGCTCTTGCCGTCGTCCCGCACTTTGGCCATCAGGTTGTCCGCCATCCGCCGCAGCGTGGCCACCAGGAATTCCTCATCCGTCGTATCGGCCGCGAACGTCTCCTGTTCGCCGTAGGATTTGGCCGGGGCGCGCGCCGCGACCACCGGGCGCTCGTCGATGCCCTGGGCAAAGTTCCGCAACTGAAACGCCGCGCGGCCCACGAGCAGGCCGAGCAAATCGACGGGCGTTTGCGCGATTTGCCCAATCAACGCCAGGCCGGCCGTATTTAATTGCGTGGCGGTTTTCGGCCCGATCCCCGGCAGCCATTTATTCGGGAGAACGGAAAGAAACGGAGCCTCCCGCCCCGGCGGCACAATTTCAAAGCCGCGCGGCTTCCTGAGTTTCGAGGCAATCTGGCTGATCAGTTTGTTGGCGCCGACGCCTTCGCTGACCGGGAGCCGGAGCGCCTGGTGAATCGCCTGGCGTATCGTCCCGGCAATGTCCGCCGCCGGTTTGCGCGTGCCCGTCAGGTCGAAATACCCTTCGTCAATCGAGCCGATCTCCACGTCCGGCGTGAAATCATAGGCATACGAAAACATCAGCCGGGAAAAGAGTTCGTATTTGTCGAAATCTCCCGGCAACAGGATCAGTCTCGGGCAAAGCCGGCGCGCCATCACGGTCGGCATCGGCGTATAAATCCCGAATTTGCGCGCCTCGTAGGAAGCCGAGGCAATAATCCCGCGCTTCTCTCCCCCTACCGCGATCGCTTTGCCCCGCAAACGCGGGTCCGACGCCTGCTCGACCGAAGCGAAGAACGCATCCGCATCCAGGTGGACGATGGAACGGGCAGGAGACATAGATGACCTCGCGGCCAAGTCGCGGGCGAAGGGGGCTTCACCCGGTTCTCATTTTCGTCTCCGAATCAAAGCCACCATCACCCCCTGGATCTGCAGTTCCTCTTGCGGCAGCAGGTTCGGGTAACGCGGGTTTTCCGCCCGCAGATACGGCTTGCCCCGGTGAAGCAGAAAGGTCTTGAGCGTGACCTGTCCGTCGATCAGCGCGGCCACCACGTCCCCGGGACGCGGTTGCACCCCGTGCTCGATGATGGCGATATCCCCCTCCATAATGCTTTTGCCGATCATCGAATCGCCCCGCACCTTCAGGCCAAACGTCCGCGCGGTCGGCTTGATGCCCAGGGTATCCACATCGATCAGCACACAGCCCTCCTCCTCTTGCGCCGCCTCCTCGGGCCGCCCGGCCGGAATCGTGCCGTAAATCGGCACCGCCACCACCCGGGGCCGCGGACGGTCCGGCGCGTGGAGGTTCACGACTTGAAATGACCGGGCGCGCCCGGGCAGGTTTTTTAAAACGCCCTTGGCGAGCAAGGCCCGCACGTGCGCCAGCGCCGCGTTGGCGCTGCTAAACCGAAAATGCGCGGCAATCTCGCGAAAGGTCGGAGTCAAACCGTCCGACTCCTGCGTGCGTCGGATGAAATCCAGAACCTGTCTTTGTCTCGCGGTAAGGTCTTTCATGGGCCGTGAATCAATGCGGATAAGCACGGAACAGCCCGGCTGCCTTTACGGGGGCGCTCACCGGTGCCCGTCGGCGATCCCGGGGCTCATCGGCGCGGTGCTCGTTTGCCAATCCCGCAAGCTGGCGCGCTTGTGCCAATGACTGGACGTTAGATCACTACTGTATAGGCGTCCACTATAAGTTATTCACCGGTTATTCACCACGCGTGCGTGTTTTCCAGAGAAATGGTAGAGCAGAATAAGGAATCCTTGCTGGGCTACCTGAACCGTATCGGGCGTCCTGCGGAGAGTGCGACGCCGCTCTGGAAGGGCATCGGGGTTGAGAAACAGACGGATTTGGCGGATGTTGTGACGATGGCATTTCGCGGGGAAACAGCGGAGACGTGCCTGTTCTTCTTTTCATTGAGCGCGGCAACGCGAATGAGAAAAGGTGCGGCGGCGACAGATGGGATGCCGGGTCAGCCGTTGGTGCTGTTGCGGTCTACCGCGGAGATGCAAAAGCATTTAATCGTTAGTTTGTATGAAGAATGACGTTTTTGTTGCAAGGCTAGCGCGAGGGACGGTCGCGTCAACCCTGGCAGCGTGTCTGGTGCCGCAGAGCCACACCGAAGGCGCCCCAGGGCCGGTTATCGCGCATGAAGCAACGTCCACAGAGCGAGGGGGTATGCCCGAGCAAGGCACGCAGGAAGGAACCGACAAAGCGGTGGTTCTTACCATTGGGCAGGCGCCCAGCGAATGGGACAAGCAGATGGAACGCGAATTCCGGAGGCTGGCCTTGCAGGAGGTCAAAGGCACACTTAGCGCTAAGCAGTCAGAGCGCCTGGATCAGCTAACCCGCTGGCGCGACCAATTGCTTTGCCCGCAGCCGGCGGAGGAAATTCTTTTGCAGATTAAGCGGGATCGATTGCTGTCCCGGATGGAAGAACTCCTAAACGACTATGTCGAGTTCCAAGAAGCGGCGGGTAAAACGAGGACTGCCGCCTAAGAAACCGATTAAACGACACAAATACGCCTCCTGCCTGCCCGAGTTGATGAGGGATTTCGCGGGGCGGTGCGCCTATTCAATGCAGCATTTTTCCCGGTCGGGAAAATTGGAGGTGGACCACTTTGACCCGCGCAAGAAAAAGGAGTTGGTCCAAGATTACAACAACCTGTTTCCGGCTTCACGGCACTGCAACGGCAAGAAGTCTGACACGTGGCCGAATAAGGCCGAAGCTGCGGCGGGGTGCCGATTTCTGAACCCGTGTGAAGAGATGGACTACGGCGAGCAGATTTTTGAAGATCCGGCAACCCATCGCCTGGCAGGAAGGACGCCGGCATCGATCTGGCATATCCGGATCTGTGCTCTGAATGCGGACCATTTGGTGGATGAGCGGAAGCGGCGCGCGGAGCACGTGAGGACGCTGAGTAAGAAGGGTATCCTTCAGGTTAAGGGTAGTCAGGGGGAAGTTGCCGAGCTCATCAGGAGCTTTCGCGAGGAGGTCAGGCTCATGATTCCCGAGATTCCTCCGCCGCCGACGGGGCCAGAGCGGCGACCGACGCATCCAGGCCGAACGTCAGCGTAACGCGGCTGCCATCATCGGATGAAATTGGCCACGATGGCCAAACCGGCAATGACTACCGTCTTCTCTCCCAAAAGCAAAACCGCCGACCAGGTCGGAACCCAGCCGGCGATGGATCCCCCGAGGGGGAAGTTCAATTAATGCCCACGGCCCAAGGCCGGGCCTCATTAGAGCACGTCCGGCCAGAGCGCTCGATCCCGGAGCAGGCGCTCCCGCAACAAACGCACCGGCGGCGCTCCGTAACGCAGCAACGCGTCATGAAATGCCCGGAGTGAAAACCGGGCGCCCTCTTGTTTGCGGTAATCCTCCCGCAGCTTCAAAATCTCGAGCTTGCCCAGCGTATAGTAGAGGTACTCGGGATCGAACGTGCCACGCAGAGCCTCTTCCTGCGCCGGCTTCGCTTCGTAGTAGCAATTATCCTGAAAGAAGCGGGCGGCCTCCGCCACGGTCATTCCCTGGCAGTGCATGCGGATGGAGACACAGAAGCGGCAAATCCGCAGCAGGGCTTCGTCGGTTTGGGCCAGCCGATACTTGGCGGCCCGGAGCTTCTCGGCCGGGGTGGGCGTGGCCGACCGGCTGGCGCCGAATCCCTCATCCAGCATCATCTGCTCGGCATAGTGCGCCCAGCCTTCGACAAACGCGTAACTGGAAAAGATCTTTTCCAACCGGGTGGCGGGCGAGGCGTTCAGGCAAAGAAACTGAACGTAATGCCCGGGATACGCTTCGTGGATCGAAACCACATCGGTGGTGTAGTAGTTAAAGGCCGTCAGCCACTCCTCTTTCTGCTGGGGCGTCCAATTCGATTCCACCGGGGTCACGTAGTAGTAGGCTTCCGTCGCCTTGGTCTCGAAAGGACCGGGCGTGTCCATGGATGCAAAACTTGTGGCGCGCGCGAATTGCGGTGTCTCGGCCACCGTGGCCCGGACCGTGGAGGGAATCGTGATAATCCCACGGTCGATCACAAACTGCCGGATTTTATCCAAGTCCCTGGCGGTGTCGGAAATCAGGTTTTCCGCGGTCGGATGATCCCGCTGAATTTCCTTGAAGACCTCGATGGGGTTTTTTCCGGGATCAATTTCGCGGGCGGCCTCGGCAAAAACCTCCTGCTTGCGGCGCAACTCGCGCGTTCCGATTTCCAGCAACTGCTCGGGGGCCAGGTGGATCATCTCGCCGGCTTCGAGCAGCTTCACGTACCGCTCGCGCCCCAGCGCATAGGCCTCGCTGGCTTGGGGCAGTTTCTGCTCCTTCAGATACGCGACAAACCCTCGCAACGCTCCAATCGCCTGCTGGTCGGCCGCCTCAAACTCCGCCTTCAACGTTGCTTCATGGAACGCGCTGAGCGCCTCGACCAAGTCTTTTCCCAGGAAATCCGCCGCGCCCTCGGCTTGTTGGATCGCCGTCTCCACGAAGGGCCGAGGCAGCACCTCCGCCAGGTTCGCCCGCGCGGCGCTCATGATTTTTGGGGCCTGGTTGAGAATCGCAATGATCGACCGCACCCGGTCCGCCAAAGGCGCAAAGTCGCGCTTGATGTAGATGTTGACGTCCAGCACCCCGGCGTAGGTCATGGGGTTCATCGAGTAACTGCGCATGTCCTGGAAGGAAAACAGTTCGCGCTGGATGGAACCCCGGAGCAGACGGTAATCGTAGAAGGCCGCGACGCTTAATTGGTTGGTGTCCAGGGCAGCCAATTGTGCATCAAACGACCTGAGCCGGGCCAGTTCCGCGTCGAGGGAACTCTGGCTGAAATCGGTCACTTTCCCGTCGGTACTGATGCAAGCCTAGCGAGGTGCCGGTTTGCGGGCGCCAAGCGAGGTAACCGCTCAGGTAACGTTGGGCCAACTGCTCGAAGGCCGCGTCCTGGGAACCCGTGGCCGAGTATTCCCTCCCTCGGGGACCAGCGCATCCCAAAACCACCAGCATGGATAGGGCGAATAGGTGTTTCACCCCATCCTTTTATCCTCCACCGCCCGGCCTGAAAAGCCGTAAAAGCGAACGCGGTGATGGAAAAGGAGTTGAGCCCCCGAGGAAAGGTGTATAAATTAAGCGGTGCGACCCAAAAGAGTTCCTCATATGAAAACGTCCCTGGCGCGTCAGAACGTTGTTTCCGCATCGGCAAGCCACCGGCCTTACCGCTGGCCAGCCTTTACCCTCATCGAATTGTTAGTCGTCATCGCCATCATCGCCATTTTGGCGTCGATGCTGTTGCCGGCGTTGAGCGCCGCCAAGTCCCGCGGCAAACAGACCTCCTGCATCAACAACCTGCGCCAGATTGGGATCGCTTCGGTCATGTACGTCGGCGACTTCAAGGCCTATCCCGGTGACTACTCGGCGGTTTACAACATTTATGTGTGGCCGACCCGGCTGCTCAGCCTCATGGGCAACAACCGCAAGGCCTTCTATTGCCCCGCGGCCCCGCCCAACAGCGCCTGGGACACCAATGTCAACCGCACCCTGGGTGGCCGCGCCGAGGGCGGCGGCAACGATCCCTACGCCGTGACTCCCGCCTCGAGGTTCTCCCTCGGCTATAACGACTGGGGTCTGGATCTCGGCCATCACCCCCAACTCGGCCTGGGCGGCGACGTGGACGGGGGCTATTATCAGGGCCCCGTGCGGGACACCACGGTGCTCCGGCCCACGGAAATGATCATGCTCGCCGACGTCAAGGCCCAGCAGAACGCCGCTTTAATCAGCTTCGACGCCAATCTCGATCCAACCGATGCCAGCCCCGGGCACAGCCAGTGGCCTTCCAATCGCCATAATTATCGGATCGATTTCCTCTTCACCGACGGCCATGTCGATACCGCCAAGCGTCCGGACGTCGTGGACCCCAAAAACACGACGTGGCGTCGGCGCTGGAACAATGACAATTTGGCCCACAACGGCCAGGAAGGTGACGCCGTGCCTTCGTGGACTGCGGATTTAAATGCCGCGGCCCAGCTCGACCAATAACCGCCCCGGACCGGGCGGATCACAACCCCAGCAGGGAGTAGGCGCCCGCGCTATCGCTGCCGAGGTTAAAGCGTGGGTAGGCCTTGAACGAGAAGGTAAAGGCCACTCCGTAATCCTGGGGGCCCAGGGGATTATCCCTGACCAGGAAGGACAGCGCCGCGGTCCAACTGCGCAAATCGCGATAAACCGTGTAGGACTGCTGAAGGAGGCGGCCGGTCCGCGCGTCGAAATAGTGCGCCAAGCGGAGCCCCCAATTCTCATTGAGACGATAGTACAGGGTGCTGGTATAGGCGTCATTACCGACCCCGAGCGCGGTGGGCAAACCGCTCAGATCATCCCGCAGGTAATACTGGCCAATGCGCCAGCTCCAAGACGGGCCGAACTGAAACGTGGCGGTCGTATAGGACATGCGCAGGAAACGGTCGTTGATGTCATAACGCACTAGCGATTCGAGCGTGAGCCACGAGCGCGGGCGGACGGCCAGGTCGGAGTAGAGATCGGCAAACGTCGTCTGGCCGGCGTTTGGGCGCAGCCGCCAGTCGGTGTAAAGGTCCCAGTTGACGACGTTAACCACCAGTCCCTCGCGCTTGGTCTGCAGTTTATTGTTTAAACCCCAGCGGATGACGTTTTGGCTGTCAATCGAGTCAATGGCATTGTAATCCGGGTATTCGATGGGCAGCAGGCGCAGGCTCGGCAACTCGTAATCGAACTGCGGAAGCTGGTTGGGCGGAACCGTGGGCGACGGAACGAACACATAGTTGGCGGAGGGCTGGATGATGTGCCGCAAGCCGTCGAGGTCGAACGCCTTGCTCTGGATCTCGGGCCAGACACGCGAGGCCTTGAACGAAACCTCCGCCCCGGTGTTAAACACCTCGCGCGTTTGCTGGTCGGTGGTCGCGCCCGGGCCGGTGGCCTGGCTGTAGTACGTCAGACGTCCGCCCACCCGCGGCGTGATGTTAAGCCAGCCAAAGAGGGTTTGCGGCAGCAGCAACTGGTGGAAGGTATCGGCCCGGCCCGCCTCGTAGTCCAACCCGGGTGGCGCTCCGAAGATACCGGCGTTTTCCGCGAAACTTCGCCGATAATACCCGGCCGAGGTCTCGCTCTCGTAATAAATCGGCGAATCGCCGAGTTGCTGGCGGTAGCCCGTGAGCCGGATGTCGGGCAGCCGCTCAACCGTTTCGAGGAACCCGTTGACCTGCGGCTGAGCGTAGGCATCCACACTGAAATTCTGCCAGAATTTGTTGGCTTCGAAAAACGAGTCGGGCTGCGGGTTCTGGAGATACTCGCGCTCGAAGAAATCCCGGGCCACGGCGGGATCGCTCTCGTAGCGGACGAGGGCTTTAAGGAACAGGTTGGTTTCCGGGTTTGCCAGGTAGGAAAACCAGACGCGTTGTCGATTCTCGGGGATGGGCACGCCCAACTCATCGATATTCGGCTGCTGGTCGTGGGTATAATAATACTTCAAGGTCCCTACACCCCAGCGACCGAGATTGTAATTGAAATCCGGCCCCACGCCCGGTCCGCGGTTTCCTCGGTAATCCAGGTGGAACATCCCGTTGAGTTGTTCGTTGTAGAACCACGTGTAATTCCCCAACAAAAACGGGCCGTAGAGGCTGCGATAGCCGGGGGTAAAATTGAAATTATTGGCGTTCGTACCAAGGTCGCGCGCATAATAGGGAAAATAGAACACCGGGACCTCCGCCACATACAGCACCGCATGGTACGCGGTAATCCGCTTGCCGGGAATGATCACAATCTTCCTCGCGCGCACTTTAATGGCCGGGTTGGCCACGTCGTCCGTGGTGATGACGGCGTTGGTGGACACATAGACCCGATTGGTCATGTCGCCGAAGAGCCCCGCCCCGGCCGCAAACACGGGGGGAGTGCCCGTCCGGAATTGCTTCGCCTCGATCTGGTGCGTCTTGAAGTTGTAATTGATGTGCTGCCCGGCCCAGAGCTGGTCACCTTGCTGGATGCGCACGTCCCCATCCGCGATGGCTTCACCCGTCGCCAGGTGAAGCCCCACGGTGTCTGCCGTAAGGACCACCCCGCCATAGCGCACCAGCACGCCGTTGCTGGCGATGAGGATGCCGGAGGCATAATCGTAGGTCGGTTCGCTGCCCGCTTTTTTCGAGAGGGACTCGATGCTCCACTCCGTTTCGCCCGGCTGCTGGCCGAGCAGCTCGCGGGGAAACGCGAGCAGGGCGAGCACAAGCGAAGCGATTGCTGACAGGCGTACCATTTGGTGCGCTGAGATAATCAAAACCACCGGGGCCTGCCAAGCTACATTTAGACGTGACGCATTAAAAGTGAGATGGCACGTGAATTGCACTGCTGGGGAACGAATCGAACGCATGGCCACCCGAATCAACATGATGAAACTGCTGCTGGAGGTCCGCGGCTTTGCCGAATTTGGGACCAAGCGCCTGCCGGCACGAACACTCGGCCCCTTGTTGCTGCAGTTGAGTCCGGTCCTCGCACCCTCGGCCCATCGAAGACGCCGGTGGATGTTGCAGGTAAGCATCCAGGAACCTTTCGACATGCCGCAGCCGGTTCCCATCCGGTACATCAAGACCGGCCTGGCCGCCCGGCGGAAACATCGGACACGATCCGCCCAATGAATACCGGGCCCGCGGCATTTTCGAGATTTTCGGCGGCCAGGGCGGGCTTCCGCCCGGCGCGCCTGACTCGAATTGAGGCAGTGTCCCGCGGCTGTCTTGCTGCCTTCGGGAGCTTCGATCCGTAGATACCGAGATTTTATACGCCAAACCGGTCGCCAAGGACGACATACCCGCACCGACACGCGGCGGTGCGTGGAGTCGTCACCGGCCGGCCCCCGAGCCACGGCCCCAACCGGGCGCACTCGCGGCACTTACAGGCTCCGGAGGATTTTGCGCTTTGCGGCGGGATACGGGGACGTACACTCTTCGGCATGAGTTTGCATTTGGCGGGACAGTTTCCAGTGTATCGGCCGCGGCGGTTGCGCCAGTCGCGCGCGTTGCGGGCCCTGGTCAGAGAGACGCGGCTCGATGCGGCGCAGTTGGTTCTGCCTCTGTTTGTGCGGGGCGGACGGCGGGTGCGCCAGCCGATTGGCTCCATGCCCGGGGTATTCCAGTTGTCGCTGGACGAGCTGTTGCGTGAAGCGCAAGCCGCCTGGCAGGCGGGCGTGCCCGCCGTCCTGTTATTCGGGATCCCGGACCACAAAGACGCCCGGGCTTCCGGAGCCTACGCCACCCGCGGCATCGTGCAACGGGCGGTGCGGTTGTTGAAAAAGGAGCTGCCGGAGTTATTGGTCATCACGGACGTTTGCCTGTGCGAGTACATGGCACACGGCCACTGTGGGGTGGTCGAGCAGACCAAAGCCGGGGCCAAGATTCTAAACGATCCGACGTTGAAGCTGCTCGCCCGCACGGCTGCGAGCCATGTGGAAGCCGGGGCCGACCTCGTGGCGCCCAGCGATATGATGGACGGACGGGTGCGGGCGATCCGAGAGCAACTGGATCGGCTGGGCTTCACCGAAACACCGATCATGTCCTACGCCGCAAAGTTCGCCTCGGCCTTTTACGGCCCCTTCCGCGAGGCGGCAGAGTCCACCCCCAAATTTGGCGATCGGCGCAGCTACCAAATGGACGCGGCGAACGCATCCGAGGCCCTGCGGGAAGTGGCGCTCGATATCCAGGAGGGAGCGGACATTGTCATGGTCAAGCCCGCGCTGGCCTACCTGGACATCCTCTACCGGGTCAAACATGAGTTCGGCTACCCGACGGCTGCTTACGCCGTCAGCGCGGAATACTCGATGATCAAGGCCGCGGGCGCCAAAGGGTGGATCGATGAAAAGGCCGTGACGCTGGAATCTTTGCTGGCGATGCGCCGGGCCGGGGCGGATATTCTGATTACCTATTCGGCCGTCGAGGTGGCTCGGTGGCTGCGGGAAGGGATTTAGCGCGGGCGCGATGAACCGCAGTGGCGGCGCAGTTTTCGAAGCGCTGGGGCAGGGCAAATCGAGGGCATCGTTGAAGACGGCACGACCTTCGGCAGGCCGCCAACCGCACACACGTTCCGACCGCGGCTCGCGGCCGGAGGCTACTTCGCCATCGTGAAGACGTAAACCAACAGGAAGAAGATCACCACGCCAAGGAAGACGCAACTGGCGATGACGATCTTGTTCACCTTGTTGTCCTTCTTGGAGAACCCCGAGCCTTTGGTGTCGAACGCCACGCCGCGCGCGGTCTGTTCGAGCTCAGTCAGGCTCACGCCGCGCTGCATCACCATGGTCTGGCTGAGTTTCTTGGGACCGGCCGCCTGGCCCTCGGTTTCCAAGCGCATCTCGACCTGGCCCAGCCGCAGAATTTGGCCCGGCTTCAGCGGACTCTCGGCAATCTTCTCGCCATTGATGAAGGTGCCGTTGGTGGAATTGAGATCCTTGATGATCACGTCATTCCCCCGCAAAAACACTTCGCAATGGTGGCTGGAAACCGAGGGTTCGGCGATCTGAAACGTGTTGTCCTCCACACGACCAATTGTGGTTTTCTCCGCCTTAAGGTCCTGGGTCCGTCCAGTCATTCCGGCGCTGAGGAGAACGAGTTTCGCCATAAATACGTTATGTACCGCGATTATCGTCACCGGACGTGACAAGTCAAACCGAAACGCGCAGGACAAGATCTATTGCTCGTCGCCGCGGGCGCAGCGTGCCGGAAACCGTTCACTGCCGCTCGATCATGGCCCGGAACCGGGCGAAGAGCGGAGTGGAATCATGGGGACCCGGAGAGGCTTCCGGGTGGTATTGAACGCAGAAGATCGGCTTGTGCTTGTGGCGCATGCCCTCGACGGTCTGGTCATTGAGGTTCACCCGATCCACCACCACTCCGGAGGGCAGCGATTGGGGATCGACGGCGAACCCGTGATTTTGAGAGGTAATCTCCACCCGGCCGGATTCCAGGTCCTTCACCGGTTGATTACCGCCCCGGTGACCGAACTTCAGCTTGAAGGTCTTCCCGCCAAAAGCCTGCCCCAGGATTTGGTGGCCGAGACAGATCCCGAAAATCGGGATGCCGGTTCCGACCAGATCGGTCACCGTCCGCACTGCGTATCCGAGGGCGGAGGGATCGCCTGGGCCGTTCGAGAGGAAAATGCCGGCGGGCTTGTACTTCAGTGCCTCGGCGGCAGGCGTGGTGGCGGGCAGGACCTGCACTTTGAAGCCCTGCTGCCGAAGCCGGCGCAGGATGTTGTACTTCATCCCGTAATCGTAGGCGACGATGGGCAGATCCGCCGGCGGCAGCGGCACGTCCGCGTTGGAGGAGGCACCCTCCGCGGCGCCCTGCACCAGGCGGAATGGGGCGCTTTGCGTATCCTCCCGGTCCCACAGGAAGGCTTCCTTGTGCGTGACCTCTTTGACGTAATCCACGCCCGCCAAACCCGGCCATTCCCGCGCGCGGCGCAAGGCTTCCGCGTCGGATAGCGCTTCGGTGGTGATGAACCCATTCATGGCTCCGTGGACGCGAAGCTTCTTGGTCAGCGCGCGCGTGTCCACGCCTTGGATGCCGGGAATGCCATTCTGAGTGAGGTATTCGCCCAGGGAACACTCCGCGCGCCAATTACTAACGACGGGGGACAGTTCGCGGATGACAAAGCCGCCCACGTGGGGCCGCCAGGACTCGACATCCTGGCGGTTGACGCCGTAATTGCCAATCAGCGGGTAGGTCATCGTCACGATCTGGCCTTTGTAGGAAGGATCCGTGAGGATCTCCTGGTAGCCCGTCATCGAGGTGTTAAAACACACCTCGCCGCAGGCGGACGCGCAGGCGCCGAAACCCTCACCGTGAAACAGGGACCCGTCTTCCAGGGCCAGAATCGCTCTCATGTCGACTTGCTGCCGTAGCGCATCCGATAGCCGCCGCCCCGGGCTTACGTCTTGGAATTCTGCAATTTCTGAAGTTCGGCGATGAATTCCTTCGGGCTTTCCCCATCATAACCCACCGCCTTTTTCAGCTCCTTGCCCTGGCTGTCGAGAATGACCACGGTGGGGTAGCCCTCGATCTTGTATTTCTGGGCGAGGGCGTCATTGGCGGTTTTCTGCTCTTCACTGAGTTTTTTATGATGCGGGAAATCCACATCGACCAGGACAAGGTTCTTCTTGGCGTACTCGATGAACTCGGGCGAGGAGAGGACATTTTTGCGCAGGGCTTTGCAGGGGGGACACCAGTCCGACCCATTAAAGTCCATGAGCACCATCTTGTTGTCGGTTTTGGCTTGCGCCTGGGCCTTGGGAAGATCCGTCAGCCAGTCTTCCTCGGCGGCGCTGACCTGCCAGGCAGCCCAGCAGACGAGCAAACTCAGTGCGATTTTCTTCATATTCTTTTAAGTAGTGGTTCGCTCGGAGGGACACCCGCCACTCCACCGAACCGTGTTTAACGTGTTCTCTAAGTTGGCCAGGCCAGCCCCTGGGGGCTCAAGCACCCGCGACTTCGGCGGTTTCGACCCATGCCTTTCTGCCCCCCACAATGGCCGCCACGGCTTTTCCCTTCAACGGCCACCCGTGAAAGGGGCTGTTTAGAGACTTGCTTGCGGAGCCGCTTTTGTCAAATACCCAAGGGCGGTCCGGGTCGAACACCGTGATATCGGCATCGGCGCCTACGCTCAAAGTGCCCTTCGCCAGGCGCAGCAACCGCGCGGGGCCGACCGTATATTTGGCAATCACCTCCGGCAGGCCCAACCGTCCGGAATGGTAAAGCTGCGTGAGCGAAAGCGCCAGCTCGGTTTCCAAACCGGTGATGCCGAAGGGAGCGTAGTCGAACTCGACCTCCTTCTCGTAGTCACAATGCGGCGCGTGGTCGCTGCTCAGAATCTCGATGGTCCCGTCCGCCAGCCCTTCGAGGATCGCCTCCCGGTCCTCGGCGGAACGCAGGGGTGGGTTCATCTTGAAATTCGTATCGTACGACGGCCAGGCCGGAAGGCGGCCCCGGGCGGCTTCCAAGCCGGGAATACCCTTCCCATCGGTGGCCCAGAATTTTTCACTGCCTCCCACGGCGGCGTCGGTGAGCGTGAAATGATGGGGGCAGGCTTCGCCGGAAATGGGAATGCCGCGCTGGCGGGCCGCTCGCAGCAGGCGCACGCTCCCCGCCGCGCTCAGGTGCTGGCAATGCACGCTCGCGCCGGTGGTTTCCGCCAGCAGAATGTTCCGTGCCACTATCATCTCTTCGCCGGCCGAGGGCCAGCCGCGCAGGCCCAGGACGGTGCTCCAGTAACCCTCGTGCATCACCCCGTCGGTCACAATCGAGTAGTCCTGGCAATGGTCCATGACCGGCAGGTCGAACATCCGGGCGTACTCGAGGGCGCGGCGCATCAGCTCGTTGTTTTGCACGCAATGGCCGTCGTCGGTAATGGCCACCACCCCGGCTTTCTTGAGCGAGCCAATCGGCGCCAGTTCGTCGCCCGCGATGTTCCGGCTGATGGCGCCCGCGACGAATACATTGATCGTGCCCTGGGTCGAAGCCAATTCATGGATCAAGGCGACCGTTCCGGGATTGTCGATGGCCGGCGAGGTATTGGGCATGCAAACGACCGAGGTCACCCCGCCCCGAGCGGCTGCGGCGGTGCCCGTGGCCAAGGTCTCCTTGGCGCTCTGGCCCGGCTCCCGGAGGTGAACGTGCAGGTCGATGAGCCCTGGGCAGACCACCAAGCCCGAGACCTCCATGCGCTCGAGGCCGGCCGGGGCCTGGGCCGCCGCGTCCGGCCCCACTGCGGCGATCTTTCCGCCCAGGATCAGCACATCGGCCAGGGCATCAAAATGGTTGGCGGGGTCGATGACTCGTCCGCCCGCCAGCAGCAACGCGTTCATGCGCGCGGAGCATACAGCCTCGGCGGCAATTGACAATCAGCTTTCAGCCGTTAATCTTGATTGAACTGCGGGTGTAGTTCAATGGTAGAACGGAAGCCTTCCAAGCTTCACACGTGGGTTCGATTCCCATCACCCGCTCCAACCTCGTTTCCAGGCTGTAGATCAACGGCGCATCTGTTCAAGGAACAATGTCGAGTGTTCCCAAAACTCTGTAGCGGACCCGGCTTGACCCGGCCGGACCCAACAGGTATTCGAACGGTGGAACGACACAACGGGCCGGAAGGGACAGGCCATGGCTTTGCGCCGCCGGTTCCTTTGGGTTCGCCGGGCCGAAATCACGGGGTCGAGTAGCGGCGTCTCTGGAGTGGCTCGGCACCAGCGTCTGACCTGGTAAAAGAAGACTCGCGAACGGAAACTTTATGAACACACCACCGGGCAGACCCATTCGCGCGGCCCTGGCAAGCCTGGCCAGAAGACCCTTTCTCCTGGCGGCCCTGGCACTGGCTCAACCTGGCGGTCTCCTCGGGGCGCACGCGGACGAAGGTGCTTTCACGAACACGGCGGCAAGCAGCACGCTCTCCCAAGGGCCGGGCCTGGCCGCCCGGTTCGTGGCTGATGCCGGAATCGCCTCGCATCCCGCGGTCATTTTTGCTGACGATTTCGAGGAGGGAAATGTGGGCGCTCGGTGGGATGAGCAAAGCCCGGCCAAAGAGAGGGCGCTCAGCTTAGCTCCCACCGGGGGCGGCGTTTTCGGCCGACGCTGTCTCCGGGTGGAAGCGCGCCTCGGAGAAAATCAGGGTGGAGGTCTCACGAAGTGGTTTCAACCCGCCGACCGCATCTTCGTGCGGTATTATGTTCGCTTCGACCCGGCCTGCGACTACGTCCATCATTTCGTCACCTTGCGGGCCAACAAAGGGTTGCATGGCGGCGACAAATGGAGCGGGTTCGGTGGGGCCGGTGAGTGTCCGAGGGGTGACGAGCGCTTTTCCACGGCGCTGGAACCCTGGGGCAACTGGGCGCGCTGGCCCGCGCCGGGAAAATGGAACTTCTACAGTTATTGGCACCAGATGCGGAAATCGCCCGACGGCAAGTATTGGGGCAACTCCTTCCTGCCGGAGCCGCAAACAGTCATCCCCAAGGACCGCTGGATCTGCGCCGAGTTCATGCTCCAACATAATTCACCCGGCCAACCCGATGGCGAACAGGCCTTCTGGATTGATGGCCATCTCCTCGGTCACTGGTGCGGCATTAATTGGCGCAAAACTGAATCGCTCAAGGCCAACGCGCTCACGCTGGAATCCTACGTGACCGACCGCTGGACCACAAACGTCACGAACGTGGTTTACTTCGATAACGTTGTCATCGCGCGCGAATATATCGGACCTGCCGGCCACAACTGATTCTAACAGAATCGACGCGTGTTGGGGAGACGCGCGCGGTGCGCCACTTTATCGACCCGAGGGCAAGTGCCAAAGTAGCTGGCAAAATACGCTCGAGGATGGCCGACAGATTCCTGAATGCTCCGGTGGAAGTCCGCGTCTGTATTGGTATCGACTGTGTGAGCACATCTCAGAATTACCCCCGCACCCGGCCGGCGAAACGGGCTTCGATCCTTGCCCTTTTTCCAAGCACGACCTGGATGCGGACGAGCCTCGTTGTTGCCTGGATCACGGCCGGTGGCGCCGAGGGAGCGACCAACGCTGCAGGCTGGTTCCAGTGGCATGGTCCGGACCGCACCGGCACGATCGCCGAAGTTTCGGGATGGCCCCAGGGATGGCCACCCAAGGAACTCTGGAGAACCAGCCTCGGTTTTGGCGTTTCCGCACCGCTCCTCGTTGCGGGCCGCGTTTACGCTCTGGGATGGAAAGAGGGGCGGGATTACCTCCACTGCCTCGATGCCGCCGGCCTCAACGGCAAACCGGATGAACTCTGGACCCAATCCTATCCGTGCCCGCCCCACTCCAGCAAGGGGACCCGGTTCTCCACTTCCTACAAAGGGCCGATGGCCACCCCGGCGATGGAGGTAAAAACCGGCTGCCTGTACACGTTGAGTTGTGACGGCGACCTGCGCTGCTGGGAAACCGGCAACCGAACCGAGCCGGGCAGGCTCAACTGGGCCAGGAATCTCTTTCGCGATGATCACGCCACCGCCGGCGAGCTGGATTATGGATTTTTCGCTTCACCACTGCTCTACGGTGACTGGGTCATTGTCGAGGTCGGCCACAACACGGAGGGCGCGCTTTGGGGTTTCGACAAAAACAGCGGCAAGGTGGCCTGGAAGTCCGCGCCTCACGGCAACCGGGCGAATGCCAGCCCCCTCTTGCTGTGGGTGGAAGGAGCGCCTTGTGTGGCTGCCATAACCAGCGATAGCTGCCTGGTAGCGCGCCTGGACAAAGGACATGAAGGAGAATCCGTGGTCGAGTATCCGTGGCGAAGCCTCTATAACGAGAGCAGTCCCAGCCCCATCGCAGCGGGCAACCAGATCCTGTTCACCATGTGCGAGAGCACCGGCCGGAGGACGCAGTTGATGACGGTCAATTCGTTGAAGAAAAACGATTACACCATCAAAGACTACACCCGTCGGTTCTTTACCTGCACCTCGACGGCGGCGCTCAATAACGGAACCCTTTACTTTCGTTCCGGCAAAAAGGTGAGGTCCTTCGAGCTGGATACCGGCAAGCTGAACTGGGAATCGGGCGACCTCTTCGAGGAGAACCACCCCATGGGGGCCGAAGTGGGCAACCTGTTGGTTACCTCCGGTGACGACAAGATGATTATCTGGGATGGAATCAAGCAGGGCAACCTCGTGCTCGCCGAGGCTACGCCCAGCTCGGGTTGGAAGGAGCTCGCGCGCGTGAATGGTGTGCTCCACAAGTCCGACTACGAACAGGGCTATCCCCATGTGGTTTTCTGCGAGGGAAAAATATTGTGCCGCAATATGGAAGGGGAGCTGGTGTGCCTGTCGGTCCGGACGGGCCATTAAGCGCTCGTTCCAAAACCCCGCTACGTTCGGCGCCAGGCTGGCTCTCTCGTGGCCCTGCCGGCGGCCTCAACCCGGCACGCGCGCCGGCGGACGACAATGACGTTGCCAGGGATGGCGCGGCGGCTCAAGCTGGGGACTTGGACACTGCCGGCCGACTGCCGGGTTTTAGCGGCGCCAACGGATTGCAACAGGTAAATCGTTCCGGCGGGCCCCTTGTCGAATGAACACGCAAACCGAGCAGACGGCGGTAGCGGCGCGATGGCGCCTCCTTTTTCCGGTATCTTCTCCGGCCGCGCTCATCATTGTGCTGCTCATCCCACTGATGCTGGTTGAAGCAATTGGACTGGGGGCGGAGGGCCGGAAACGATATGGCACCTTCGATGGAGGGATTCTCCTCATGGCTGCGTCATTGGCCCTGGTGTGGAATGTCGCCGGCGGAACATTTATGTACCTGGCTCGCAACCGGGCGCGGGAACTCGTCAGGAAATCGCCGCTGAACCGGGGCGCCACGTTTGTCCTGTTTGCCACGGGATTGGCTTTGCTCGAGGAGGCGGTGACGACGACGTTAACCAACCTTGGCCCTCGGTTCGGGAGTTCGGCGGCGTTCATCACCGCATCGCGCAACTACCTCGAGGTGGTCGTCTGGCATAGTGTGGTGGTCATCGCACCGATGTTCGTCGTCTGGGCCGGGTGGCTGGCCAGGTATCGATTCGCTCCGGCGTCGGTCTTCCTGCTGTTCGGGTTGAACGGGGTGCTGGCCGAACTCCTGCTCGGCGGGCCGGCGCTGCTCATGGCCCCGTTCTGGATCTTCGTCTATGGCCTGATGATTTTTCTGCCGGCCTATTGCTTCCCCGTAAAAGCGGACGTGCGCATTCCCACGTGGTCTCGCTATCCGGCGGCGGTTCTGTCTTGCCTCCTGGCCTCGGCGGCCGTGGCCCTCGCGGTGAACCTGCTCTCGCCCTGCCTGCCGCACTTCGGTTCGACGCTCGCCTTCCCCAAGCGGTGAAGTTGAAACGGGCCAAGGCTGGTGGGGAGCGCATCCCGGCAGCACCCCGGAGCGCCGTTTTTGAGCCGGCTTACGGCGCTCGGCGATTCTTATCGCGCTCCCCTGATTATTGGACGTTTGCGCGGTCCGCGCCGTGCAGCAGCTTGCAGCACGTAACGGAAGCGGGTACTTTTGATCCATGACTGACAAGCAAGCAGTGCTTGACGCTCTCCAGAGGCTTCCGGAGAACGCCTCGCTTGAGGAGATTACCGAGGAACTGCGCATTATGGCAGCGGTTCGGCGCGGGCGTGCCGACGTTGCTGCTGGACGCACGAAGACGCACCATGAGGTTGAAGACCTGCTGGAGTCTTGGGCGACGGCATGGACTTCAAAGTAATCTGGTCCGATGAGGCGATCACGGATCTGCGCGGCATCTGCTCCTACATCGCGCGGGATAATCCGGAAGCCGCCCTGCGAATGGGCAATGGTATCCTGGATCACGTTCGGATTTTGGCGCAATTCCCCTTCATTGGCCCAGCCTATCCCAGAGGAGCACGGGGGCCGCTACGCGAAATTGTCTTCCGCTCTTACCGCATCTTCTATGATGTCTTCGAAGAGTCGCACCGAGTGGACATCCTGCATGTTTGGCACGCAGCACGCGGCGAACCGGAGCTTTGAACGGCCCAACACGGCTGCTGCCGGCAACTGCGCGCTCCTGTCCTCATTCCAGGCCGGAATCCACGGTCGCGCAGTGCCTGACCAGTATCGTCAAGCCTTTTTTCTCCCACGAATAAGTCATAAGGGGTCTCGGTAAGGGTAACAGTTTAGCTCGTATCCCTGGCGAGGGTTTTCAGCGGGAGCCTTTCAACAGCGCAATATCGCGCGTCGGTTGGGTTTGACGGGCGGATTTCGGTAGAGAGCCGCCTGAGCCAGGGCGGGATCTTTGGTGAAGAGATCCAGCAAGAAGTTCTGGGCCTTCTTGCCTTGGCGCTTGGCGGTCTCCAAGAGGCTGCGCAGGACACTATGATTTTCTAGTCCCTTTTCCGAGCGCGTGCCCTGGATGACTTTGCGCATGATGACAACCGGACGCAGACTCTGTTCGGCCTGATTATTGGTGGGCGGGACGCCGGAACGACGGAAGCAAGTGAAGAGTAGTTTGTGCTCCGGACCGAGCAAGCGCTGCCGGAACTTTTCGGCTTTGGGGTAGCGCAGCGACTGAGCGCAGAGTTTGCGGAGTCGTTTTTTGAGTTTTCGCTCCTGAACTTTGGCGGGCTTGGCGCGCCAGGGTCGGGCCGTCAATTGATGGTGAGCCTGACAGGCGTCGTGAACCCATCCCTGGATATCCTGGCAAAACTTTCGGGCCTTGGGATCGGCTGCGCGGCCGGTGAGCAAGGCTAACTCCTGTTCGAGTTCCTTGGCCTTGGTTTTGATGTGCGAAAGGCAGGACTGGCGCGCTTTGGGTTCCACGCCATTGTAGGAGGCAAAGGCGTCGGCAACGAGCACACCGTCGAACTTTTCCCCAAGCAGTTTTTGCGCGGCTTCGCTGGAGCGGTGCGGGTCCAGGAGAAAGGCCGCCAGATCTTTGTTGCCCGCATACCAAACCCAGTAGTTCTGGCCGTCGTGCCGCCAAGAGGTCTCATCGGCATGAACGACGGCCAAGGAGCGGACTTTCTCCAGCAAATCGGCGTAGAGCGGTTGGCCCCGGCGCACCGCTTGGCGTTCAAAGCCGTAGGCGCTGGCGGGCACGAATTTCAGACCAAAGAAATCCGCGAAAAAGCGGCTGATTTTACGGTCCGAGACGTTGAGCTCGTAGCGCAGATAAATGGCCGTCGCTTTGGCCGCCGGACCGATGTAAGAGCCCATCAATTCCCCCGGACCGGGCAGGATGACCTCGCGCTCACAATGAGGGCAGTAAGCCAGCTGATGCACATAGCACGTAGTCACGACACGCGGCTCCAGCACGATGTCCTCCTGCACATGCTCGCGCCGTTGCTGGACCGGCTGCAGATCCGTGCTGCGGCAGTCTGGACAACACCGGGGTGCGGGAACTTCGAGGCGAAGATGAATTTGCTTGGGCTTGGGACGCATCCAAGGCGGATGCCCCAGAGGAGCGCCGCGCTTTTTGCGTTGCTCCGACCGACACTGCTGACTGGAACCTGCCGCTGGGTGGCGTCCTTTGAACTGTCGGCGATGCAGAGCCTGGAGCTGAGCCCGGAGTTGCTGATTTTCCAGCTCCACCTGCTTGGAATGCTGGCATTGCTCCCGCAGTTCCTTGTGGAGCTCTTCGAGTTGATATTCGTAGTGGCATTCGGTGCCGGCGACCTCCTGATAACGATGGAAGACCCAACTGGTAGAGAGTCCTTCCAGATACGGGCACCCATCCCGGTAAGGGCAGCGAAAGTCCTCTGGCAGGTCTTTAAATTCGGGCATCGTCAATCTGGGGGCGGCAGTTGGAGCAGCCGCCAGTTAGTTTCCGAGAGCCGCTGGAGCAGTTTGCGCACTTTAAGGTGATTGCGGGTCATGGCGCGGACCTGAGGGACCAACTCCTGACGGACATATTTGGTGACGGTCTTTTGGTCCACCTTGGTGGTGAGATGATAACCGCGCTGAGAGGGGTTTTTGTGGAGGGAGCCCTGGAGGAGCTCCAGGGCATCGTTGATTTGGCGCTGGAGTTGTTCCTTGCGGAACTGGAGAACCTCGGTTTGTTTGCTCATAAGAATGCGTATATATACGCACACTTTAAGGCATGGAAATCAGGCCGTCAAGAGGTAAATGTGAAAATTAATGCAAAAAAGTGCTCCTAGGAGCTAAACTGTTACCGGTAAGGGGTCGTCGGTAAGGGGTCGGTTCTTAGTTTCGCCAAGAGCCATCTTCCCGCGCGCCGGCGGTGCAAACCAACTCCCCGTGCTTGCGCGAAAGGGTCGGGTAGGTCTTGACGGTGAGGAGAACCTTTTCGCGCCCCATGGTCATGGCTCAAAGATGACGAGCGGCCAGCTTTGGCCCGAAGGCCTTTTGCAAGGCATCGGATACGCAGTGCCGGTGGCACGGGCGCGGCAGCCGTTCGAAACAGGTCCGGGCAGCACGCTGGCCCTCTTCCTTAATCCAGCCCGCGATTCTGATTAGCGTCTGGGTTTGCTTCGGCAGCGTCGTTCGTTCGTAGCTGGCAAACCGCTTGTCGTAGTCGGCCTGTTTTTCGAGATCCCGACGCTTTTCCGACGGGATCCCCAATTCCGGCACATGCTCGTAGCGAATGAGGACGCCTCAGCAAGCCGGGCTCAACGTGCGCTCCAAAACGCCATATTTCCGGCTTAGCGGATTGCGCCGGACATCACACAGCAAGGTCGCCCCGTCCTGCAGGAGCTGGTTCAGGCGAGCCTCCGAGGTTTTGCTTCCGTCGCTTTGTTCCGGAAGCAGGCCGGCGCGGGCGTCCAGGGCCTTTAGCCGGAGGCGTCGTCCGTGGCGCCCAAGGGTGCCACGTGCCCGTCCATAAAAACGACGTTCTTGCCGGATTTGGGCGGACGAGGGTGAAACTTGTCATAATCGAGAAGGAGCGGAGTCGTTCCCGGAGGAAACGTCAGGACGAAATTCGTAATTCCGCCGGAAAGGTTCCCCGGTTGCAACAAGAGGAAGGCGCTGCTGGTTCTGGTTTCATCCATGCGATGCCCGTTGAGATCGGCATTCCATTCGTAGCTCGAGCCTTCGGCGGCGAACCGGCCCGTTTTATCGACCGGGCACTTGAAGACCGTTGCGCTGTTGGTGTTCGTGCCGGCGGTTCTGCCCACGTAACGCGCCAGGACATCGCAGATACGCGGTAAGGGATTTTGGGGATCGATGGGTTGCGTCGGGAGGATCTCCGCACTCGGCAGGCGCTCCTGGTTATCGTCGGAATACAGACGGGTGGCAATCCCCAGTTGCCGGAGATTGTTCACGCAAGCCGCGTTATAGGCTTTGGCCTGTGACCGGCCCAAAGCGGGCAGCAGCAGGGCCGCCAGGATCGCCATGACGGCGATCACAACCAGCAATTCAATGAGCGTAAATGCGCGACCAGGGCGCCGGGGAGTTGATGGATTGCGCGCTCCCCCGCAGGGGTTCGCTTCGATCGGGTGTGTTTTCATAAGCAGAGCCATGATTCAGTGATCGGTGATTGCCGGGCTGGGCGGTAGTTTCTCATCCTCCGGGACCGTGCCCCTGTCTCGCAAACTGGACCCGTTGTTCCGGAGTGAAATCCTCAAACAGCCGGTTCGGATTGGGAGGACGGAGCATCTGGCCGGGCTCAGGCCGGCCATCCGGCGTTTTAAAGCCGGCGTCCAGGGTGGCTTTTGGGGGCGCTTTTTGGGGCGACTGCGTGCGCCAGGCCGGCCGGGCGAGCCACAATCCACCGGCGGCGAGCAGCGCCGCCAATGCCAGGGACAGAGGTTTTGCTTTCATGGTTTTGGTTTTGATTCGAGCTTCACGTTCGCTTTCGCCACGCCATTATGCGCGGTTTCTGGGGGTTGACTTTCGATTTGGAACGAAGGCGGAGAATTCTGGTGCGAAGCGCCCGGGAGCAGGAACGAACCCGGCCCCCATTGCCGCTGTCAAAAAGCGGAAGAAGCGGGTTATTAAGCGGGCGGCGGAACAGGTGGCGGCTTGACTTGCTTACTCAGGCGGGGGTCTCCAGCCTCCCGCGGTATGTCAGGAGGTCGGCATCCGTCACGTCTTTGGGCGGGACCAGTTTGTAGTGCTTCTCTGATGCGATGGTGACGCCGTTCTCCGCCGACTCAAACTCGAATAATGCAATGACGCCTGCTTCCATGAACTGCGCCGCGATTGGCCTGCAAACAAGGAGCGGGAATTTGGTGGAGCACACGGCGAAGTCCTGTTCGATCTGAACGACATTGAGTTTGTCTTTGCCGCCTTTCGCTTGGATGGGGAAAACGTAGTGCGCGCCTTTCTTGTCCACGCCGATGTATATCTCGTCGGTCTCAACCTGGCCCATGTCCGGCACGGTGGTGCGGAGATGGTTCTGGAGGGAGCAGCAGGTCACGCCGCTGAAAATGTCCACCAACCGGTTGTATCTAACCTTAGCGAGCAAGGCCTGTTCATCGTTGAAGGCGTATTTGGCGACCATGCCCGGTGTGGCATCGGGGATTTTTGTGACTGCCATGTGCTCGTTGGGGCGAATGGGGGTATCTTTGACCAGGACAAAGCTGTATTTAGCGCGGCCAGCGGGGCGAATAATCCAAATTTCGTCCTTGCCGGCGAGAGCGGTAATGGAGGTTGGGAGGAGGGCACGGTAGCGGAAGCTGTAGACAAGGTCGCCAAGGTTTTTTGGAAGGCTCACCTTTAACCTGGCGGCGAATCGTTCCATCTCCTGCCGCTCGAATGGCACTTCTCGCATGCCCTTCTCGTATTTCGAGAAGAAGATCTTCTCGATAATGGCGGAGTAGCGGTTTGCCTTTTTGGAGCGCTGGGCTGGGGGCGTTGTCTTCATCGTGGGCTTGGCGGGTTCATCTTTCAGGACCGTCGTGGCACCGTTGTCTGGTTCGGGCCAGCCGTTAACCTTGGCCGGCCCAGGCCAGCGCAGGAGGACAACTTCCTCGCGGAGTTGTTCTTTGGTGGCTGTGGCAAGGCGAGTGCGGAAGAGATCGATGCCGACCACTTCGTAACCGGCTGACTTGGCAAGATCTGCCAGGAGCTGGCCGGTGCGTATCATGATGCGGAGGTAGGATGCCTGGTCTCCGACAACGTAGGCGAGGTGTGCGCCTGGCCGGAGGACCGGGCGGAGCTCGGTCAGGTGGCGGAGCATTCCGCCAAAGTAGAGTTTTGTGACACGGGCGTAGAGGCGCTCAAAGCCCGACGTCTTGCCAAGCTCGATGCGGCGCTGCTCGATAGCTTCCGCGATGCGCTGTATCTCGTCGTGGCCCTCGACCAAACGGTCATCGGTATCGGATTTGTAAACACTACGGGTATTTGAGCGCACGAGGTTCTGCTTGAGCCGGCGCAGGTCGTCCTTGCTTTTTATGAAACCCAGCAGGACGGATTCGAGGCGCGTTGTCCGGGTGTAGTCTTTTTCGTTGGGGTACGGCGGAGAGGTAATCACGGCGTCGATGGACGCGCTACCAAGGAGATGAACCAACTCGCGAGCATCGGCTTGATGGACACTCGCGGGGGTAGCGGCCTTCTGATGGAGGTGCCTCAGGTCGGTGGCGATGGCGTTGACAGCCCGGAGCCACGGACCCACGACCGCCGCGTCGGGCTTGGCTGGTCCAACGCCAACCTCAGGGCCGAAGTGAAGGTTGCTTATCTGGTCAACGAGGGTTCTTGCGAGAGCCAGATGCTCGTGGGCCGCGAGTCTTGGTTCTCTATTTTCCTCAAGCGTTTCGAAGAGTAGCAGCGTTTTGTGCAGCGGAAGCGGGCTGATAGAGCCGGTAAGCAGGAGCTTCAGTTGGTCGGGAGGGATAGTTTTGAGCTGTGCGGGGAGTCGCTGGCGCGGCTCAAACAGGGGCAAACCGCCCTCGTCTTCCATGCCCTGGCTGGCGAATTTTTCGGACACGCGCTGTGCTATGTTGGTGGCGTGGGCAGCGAGGGCCTCGGGATCGACTTCCCAGTCAACCTTCGTACGGCTGGCAAATGCGGCCATTGGGTTGGGCTCGATACCATGGCTCTGAATGCCTAGCTTCTTGCACTCGACGAGTGTTGTGCCGGTTCCGCAAAACGGGTCCAGAACGGTGTGGTGCGGGCCGAGCTGGAAGCGTTCGATGTAGGTCCTGACAAGGTGCGCTGGAAAGGAGAGAACGAAGCGGTACCAGTCGTGGGCCGCACGGTCTTCAAGGCGGAGCCTGTTATCTTCGCGTTGGGCCGGCGTTGTATTGTGCTGGTCCTGCGACGATTCTATGACGGCCCGATTGGTCATGTCCGAAGTCAGGATAGGGAGGCCGGTGATTTTCTTCCAGAGAATTGATTGCGCGGCGGTACCGGCAGTTCGTCAGTTGGCTTGTTGAGAGTTTTTGCCTGTTGGAGACCCAAAGCCGTCGCCCTGCGCTGGCCCCCCGCCGGCCGTCAGTCGTGGGGAAGTGCTTGAAACCTGCCGCGGGATGGAAAGCTCGGGCGCTATCGGAACTCCAGTTTTTCCTGGATTTCCCGAATCGGCCGCGTGGTGGGATAGCTCTTTCCGTTCTTGAGCACGACCAGGTTCTCGCCCTTGAACATGGGTTGCAGCTCCTGGATTTGGTCAATGTTGACGATGACCGAGCGGCTGATGCGCAAGAATCGTTGCGGGGGGAGATGGGATTCCAACGAGCTCATGGTCTCGCGCAGGACATGATTCTCCTTGCCGACATGCACGACCGCGTATTTTCCGGCGGCCTCGATGGCCTGGATCTGGTCCAACTCCACAAAGACGACCTTGCCCGGGGTTTTGACAGCCAACCGGGTGAGTTGACCGGCGGGCGCCGGCGTCTGACCCAGGAGCGCGAGCAGTCCGCGGGCGGCAACGCCGGCTTGCTGGTTGACAATCAGGTCTCGCGCTCGCTGGACGGCTTCCTTGAACCGGGTGGGCTTGAAGGGTTTTAAGAGGTAATCCCGCGCATTCGCCTCGAACGCCCGCAGCGCGTGCTGATCATACGCCGTGGTGAAGATCACGACGGGCAGCAATGCCGGCGGGACTCGCCGCAAGACCTCAAATCCATCCATGTCCGGCATCTGCACGTCGAGAAAGACCAGATTCGGCCTGGTTGCCTGGATCTGCTCCAGCGCCTCAAAACCATCGGCACTTTCGCCAACGACCTCCACGTCGGCTTCTTCGCCCAGGAGCAAGCGAACACGCTGTCTGGCCAGCGGTTCGTCATCCACGATGAGCGCTCGGATTTTCATGCGGCCGGCTCGTTCGAGGCGGTGGGAAGATGCACCGGCTCCAGGTGAAAGGGGAGACGAATATCGACTCGGCAACCTTGGGGTTCAGCCCTCCCGAAAGAGAAACTTTGGTCCTGGCCATAGAGTCCCTGCAGCCTTGCTTTTGTGTTGGCAAGCCCGATACCACGTCGTACGGAGCTGTTCGCGTCCGCGCCCGGCGAGCCCCCGCCGTTGTCCCGGACAATCAGGTGCAGATGGTTGTCTTCCTGTTTTGCCTCGATCGAGATGAGCCCCGGGCCTCGCCGCGGTTCGATGCCGTGGCGGATGGCGTTCTCGACCAGCGGTTGAAGAATGAGCGCTGGCACCAGGGCTTTTAGGAGTTCATCAGAAACGCTCTGCTCCAACCGGAGCCGTTCGCCAAAACGCTTTTGCTCGATGCTGAGATAGGCCCCAATGAATTCGAGTTCTTGCGCCAGCGGAACCTCCTGTTCCTCCATCGAATCAAGGGAGCGGCGCAGCAACTCGCCCAGGTCGCCCAGCATCTCGTCGGCCGCTCGCGGGTTGACGTACACCAACCCGGCAATCGAGTTTAGCGTGTTAAACAGAAAATGCGGGTTGAGCTGCATACGCAGCGCTTGCAGTTTGGCGCTGGTGAGTCTTGCCTCCAATTCGGCCGCACGCCGTTCCCGCTCCTGCGAACTTCGAAAATTCGTGATCGCCTGGCAAGCGCCCACTAAGGACCAATAGACCAGAACGTCCAAAGCCGCGCGGAGACCAATAAACACGCCGAACGCGCCGGGTGGCCCCAGCTTGTCTGCTTTCGAATCAGGCGACCAGGAACGAAGCGGCGGAAGGGGCCGGCCTGGAGGCTGTCGCTCCGGCCCGCCGGTTTTCGAATCAGGCGGACGCCCGGGCGCCTCCGAACGCTGCGCAGGAGGAAAGATCCGGGCAACAGCGCGAAAGGCAGCCCGATTGGTGCCGACGATGAGGAGGCAGGCGAACAAATGAAGACCTACGTTCCGAAGAAGCCTCCGCCGTTCGATAGGAAAGCGGAACGAGAGCCACACCACGGCCGGCAGGAACAACAGCCAAAGCGCCCAAAAAGACCCTCCGAAGCTAACCGCCTGGCGCCAGGCAACGGGGTTGGTCAAAGCGAGTGGAGCTGCAAACAGCAGCACCAGGGCTCCCCAAAGCCCCAGCGCCGCGGCCGCCATCGCCACTTTGGGAGCGATGCGGCTGTTGCCGTTGGCCCGGTTCATGTTACGGCAACCAAGACATAGGGGTCGAAGACATAGGGGTCGGTTCTTAGTTTCGCCAAGCAGGTCATCGTTTCTTTTTCTTCTCCTTTCCATGCCAGTACAAGAGGTGGGAAAGGTAGGTGTTGGTGCCCATCCTCAGCGCCCCTGCGATCCAGCGCAGCGTCATTGTCGTCTCCTGCCGCAGCCGCAAGGCCATGAGAACTTTCTCGGGGTCTCCTTTCGGGCGGCTTTCCAAATCCGCCTCTCCCCACCCTCGCCGTTTGAGCTCCGCTTGGATGAGCCGCCGCGCCTTCTCCTGGTCCGACTCGTGGATTTCCGGCCCGTAATCCTCCGGCCCCGCCTGCATCTGGCCCAGCAGGTCCTGGCGGAAGGCCTGGCTGCCCACGCACCAGCCCCGCAGCAGCGGCTTGAACTCCTCCCCGTCCTCGGACCGCCGGCGCCACTCCATTCGCCGCTCAAACCGCTCCCGCCCGGCCGGGCTGTCTTTGGGAATACCGTGCTCTCCCAGCAACCGGTCCACTCGCAGCCAGGGCCGGCGCGCCCCAGCACCCCGGAGATACTCCGGGTAGCTGCTCCAGCGGAAGTTCGAGAGCTTTTGCCCGCGCCCCAGCAACCCGGCCCGCGCGGGGTTCAGATGCACGTAATCGCAGGCGCTCTTGAGGTAGCCAGTGCCGCTGCCCTCGACCGGCAGGGCCTGGTAGCGGCCGGCAAACAGATGGCCGCGCAGTTGGTGACGGCGGTTGAAGCGTTGCGTGTAGGTGCCCAGGAGCCACTTCATGCCGGGCACCAGGTTGGCCCGCGGGGTCTCGACCACCAGGTGAAAGTGGTTGCTCATCAGGCACCAGGCATGCACCTGCCAGCCGGTCTTCTCACAGGCCTGCCCCAGGGTTTGGAGAAAGAGTTCCCGGTCTTTGGTGGAGCGGAAAATGGCCTCGCGATGATCACCCCGGTTCATGACGTGGTAAATGGCGCCGGGATATTGGACGCGCAGCTTTCGAGCCATGCGGTGAGCCTGGGGCACCCACCTGGCCCCTGTCAAGACCGATGCTGCGATACTGAGAACCGACCCCTTTTAGAGACCCCTTTTAGACATGGCCAGGGTTTTGAGGAAGTCCTGGCGATCCACATCGTCCCGGAAAATGTCCTCGCGCGGATTGCCTCGGCTCATGATCGGGTACATCGCGTCGGGGTACTGGCTGCGCAATGGGCGCGGCATGAATTCCAGATCGACCAGAGCTAGGCGGGGCGGTCAAGGAAAACGCACTCTGTTAGAGCTTGACCCCTTTTTGCGCGAAGAGCCGTTCGGCCTTGACCTCCGCCGTCTCGCAGCCTGACTCCTCCGAGTAGTGCCCACCCAGCTTGCCTTCGATCGTCTCGATCATCGCCTGGCGTCGGGCGCCCTTGACGTTCCACCCCGCAAGAGCGATTCTGTGCGCGGACCGAAAGGAAAAATGAAACGGACCGAGCGGCTCTCTGGGACCGGCAAAAGCCTTGGCTTTTCCGACTCGACACGGGCCTTCAAAACCGTGTCCGGCTCCGGTCAGATTCCCCGGGCCGGATTCACGCTGATCGAGTTGCTGGTCGTGATTGCCATCATTGCCATTCTGGCGGCCATGCTTCTCCCGGCCCTGTCCGGGAGCAAGGACAAAGCCAGACAGGCCTCCTGCATAAACAATTTGAAGCAGATCGATATGGCCAGTTTGATGTACGTCACTGATTACGGCCAATTCACCGGGGGATTATGGACCAGTCCCCCGGGGCTGGGGCACTATTATGTGTGGCCTCCACGCTTGCTTTGGTATATGGGAAATAACCGCAAGGCATTCATGTGTCCTTCGGCGCAGGCCGCTATGGCATGGGATACGAACGTAAACCATACGCTGGGCGCTTTGGACCCGAATGGTGTGTTTGATCCCTATGGCATCGGCGTAATCTCTCGATTCTCAATCGCCATTAACGATTGGGGTATAGACAGTGTGCATGCAACCAGCCTGCAACTGGGCATGGGAGGGGATGTCAACGGCCAGTGGTACCGGGGGCCGGTTAAGGAGTCCTCGGTGAGGGCCCCCAGCCAGTTCATTTCGTTTGGTGAAACGCGCTTTGTCGAGGATCCCAATCTCATCACGAGAAACGCCAGCTTGGACCCGACAGATATCACCATCGGCCATACCTCGTGTCCGGCAAATCGCCACAGTTACCGCACCGACCTGGCTTGCTTTGATGGGCACGTCGAATCGCCCATCCGAAATGATGCGCGGGACCCCGCCAACATGCTCTGGCGCGCACGCTGGGATAGCGACAACAATCCTCACTCTGAGGGTCCCTACTGGGGCTATGCGAGCTGGCTAAACCAGCTTGATCACTAATCCCTCGCGGGCAAAACCGACAGGGTCACAGCTTCACCGTTCACCCGCATTCGCATTCCGTTGTCCTCCAAACGGCATTCGGTCATTCCCTGCGGGGCCTGGTCCTGGTTGAGTAATGACGGTGATGCCTGCCGCGGGAGCCGGAGAATACCTAATCCCGCAAGGCGTCTATGGCCGGCGCTCTGCCACAGCCAAGTTCCTTCGTGCCGCGCGCGACGGCCTTTCACCGGTTTCCACAACCAAGCTCCCGCGCTCAGTGCTTCGGGAAGAACGCGGTGCCCTGGATTTTTCGCGCCTCGATGCCCTTGGTCAATACGCTGTCGAGCGCTGCCAATTGGTTCGGGTTGAGAAGACTGCCGGCTTGCTGCAAAATGCGCTGGTTGCTCTGCGCCACCTGTTGCAGGAAAATATCAATGTCCGCCTGGGACCCGGCAAACGCCTGGTCGGGCCCGCCGAGCATGCCACGGGTTAAATCCGCCGGCTCGGCCTTGATGATCTGAATGAGGCTCGCATTTTCCTGGTCGCTGAGCGGGGTCGCTCCCAATTGATCATTCAACAGCGTAAGGGTGGCCCGGGCAGGCATTTCATCGCTGAACTCCTTGAATCGTGCGCAGCCCGCATCGCCCAACAAGGCTTGCAATTGCTGGCCGACTTGCTGAGACGCGCCGGCGCCGGCCTGATTGGACGCGCCCCGCGCCGCAGCGGTGAGCTGGGTCAAGCTTTTGGAGCCGGCGTCGCAGAGCAATTGGACAAATTGCTCCGACTGTTCCGGTGTCAACTTCCGCTCCTTGATGAAGTCCGCATAGAGTGACTTCACTTTATCCGCCATTGCTTTTCGCATGAATTCCTTCGTTGCGGGATCGTCCATCAATTTGGCTATGCCACCCGGACGATCGCTGGGTTTGGTTTCATTCGAAGCCGCCTGTTGGCGCAACGCTCCCACTTGACCCCGCAATTTCAGGACTTCGCTCTCGCTTCGGCCGGATTTCAATCGCGCGTTTTCTTCGCTCAGCGCGGCCAGTTGTGCGGCCGCCTGAGCCCGTTCCCGCTCCGATTGCTGCATTTGCGCCGCTAAAGGCGCCTGCTGTTGTTGAAGCGTTTGGATGCGGGCACGCAGTTGTGAGCTCTGGTGGACGGCGTAAAAACCGGTGCCCACCGCGGCAGTCAATGCGGCCGCGACAATGGTTTTCTGAAGTGTAGTCATGGCGAGGGTTTTGGTTGCGGTAATCATGGTTGAAGCCTGCAGGAGGCTGCCGGCGAGGGCGGCGGAGGAAAGACTGGCGGCAAAACCGGCCGGCGCGGCCTGGACGGTATTGGCGGAGATAAGCGCGGCCAATGTGGTTGCCGTGGCCGTGATACCGCGCCGGACCAGTTTCCCGCGCAACTTGTCCAGCGCGCGTTCGACGCGCATGCGCGCGGCATTTTCCGAGAGATTCAATGCCACGCCCACCTCGTGGAGTGTCCGGTTTTGGAAAAAGCGCAGCAGGACGGCATGACGATCCTTGTCGTCTAGTTCGTGCATGGCGTCCTCGAGCACCGGGCGCAGTTGGTTCCAATCCGATTCCGGAGAGTCGTCCTGGAGGAGTTCATTCATGGCATAGGCCTCCTGTTCGCGCGCTTGGCGCCGGTGTTCGGTTCGATTCGCCCGCAATGCCGTCAGCCGGGTGGTGGTGTAAAGCCACCCCACAAGCGCAGGATGCCGGGCGAGGCGTTTTGCCTGCCGGGCAACCTGGGCAAAGACCTGTTGCGTCACATCCTGGGCGGAATAGACGTCGCCGTGGACCAACCGGAGCGCGGCCGAGTAAACCAGGTCCACGTGCCGCCGGGTCAATTCGGCGAAAGCGGGCTCCGATTGCTCAGTAGCGTAATTCCTTAATAGTTCAGCGTCTTCAATCATCGCTTCTCATAAGGTAATGCCCGCCACCGAAAAAACCGCACAAGAAAAGTGCGATCCCGGCCCTCCGTGGACATCCGCATTGAGAAGGAGCGGGGCTCCACGCTTAGGTGTCAGTCCTCACTCTTTACACACGTCGCTGGTTTTTGTCTTTTGATTCAGCAGGTTGAAAACGTGGGTCCGGCTGCCCATCCGCGGCCGGTGCGCGTTCCATTTCAGGCTCATGGCGGTTGCCTGGCGGAACTCCTCCGAGCCCAGGCACCAACCCCGCCGGAGCGGTCGATCATCCGCCGCCGCCTCCAGCCGACGCCGGCGGCCTGATGTGTGATGCGTAATTGGGTGTCTATCCCGAAGGGATCTGAGCACTCAGCCCAGGGTTGCCGCGCGCTTCCGCAGGAAGTGCGGGGCTACCCTGGGTCAACGCGGCGTTGACGATTATTTACCCTGAAAGGGTTTCAGCACCACCGGTCCGGGGCCTCGCTCCAACCCTTTGCAGGGTTGACATTGGTTTGGGGTGCGCCAACCCAGGGTAGCTCGCGGACTCGCAACCCTGGGCTGAGTGCTCCCTATCCTTTCAGGATAACCGAAGGGACCTGAACCTCCAAACCGGGCCTGGTCGTCGAGGCGGCGGGGGGTCGGGCGTAACGGCGCCGGAACATAGTATTTCAACTCTCACGTTCTTTCTTTCTCCAGTAGAGCAAATGCGCCACCGCTACTCCCCCAACCCCCGCTCTGCCCCAACCCACCCGGCACGCACCGGGTTGAGATGCACGTAATCGCACGCCGTCTTGAGATAGCCATTGCCACTGCCATCGACAATGAGCGCCTTGGAGCGCGCACTGAACAGGCGCTCAAACTCCTTCTCCCGCCGGTGGTAGCGCATCGTGTAAGTGCCCACCGGCCACGATCACGGCTCACGTCTCACGCCTCACGCGCGCCCGGCATATCCGAATCCCTGCGAACCCCGAGTTAATGGGCCGAGGTGAGGACCAGGACTTGTTCGAGCGTGGAAATGCCTTCGCGGACGCGTTCGAGGGCGACCATGCGCAGCGTGCGCATGCCCTGGCCGATGGCGACCTTGGACAGCTCGCGCGTGTTGCCGCGGGCAATGATCAGCTTTCGAATCTCGTCGGTGATCGACATGGCCTCAATGATGGCGAGGCGTCCGGCATACCCGGAATTCTTGCAGCGATCGCAGCCCCGTCCGCGGTAGAGGGTGGCGCCGTCAAAGATGGCGGGGTCGATAAAGAGGTCCTGGTACATTTTGGACGGGTAGGTCACCGGCTCTTTGCAATGGGAGCAGATGCGGCGCATCAAGCGCTGGGCGCAGGCCAGGATCACCGAGGAGGAAATCAGGAAGGGGGCGATGCCCATGTCGTCGAGGCGCGCGATGGCTCCCGGCGCGTCATTGCAATGCATCGTGCTCAACACCTGGTGCCCCGTGAGCGCGGCTTCGACCGCGATTTCGGCGGTCTCGGTGTCGCGAATTTCACCAATCATGATGATGTCCGGGTCCTGCCGGAGGATGGAGCGGAGCGCGTTGGCGAAACTGAGGCCGATTTCCTTTTTGACCGGCACCTGGTTGATGCCGGGAATCTGGAATTCGACGGGATCCTCGACCGTAATGATGTTGTAGGCCGGGTTGTTCAGCTCGTTCAGGGCCGAATAGAGCGTGGTGGTCTTGCCGGAGCCGGTCGGGCCCGTCACCAGAATCAGCCCGTGCGGAGCGTCCACGGCGATCTTGAACTGCTGGAACGTCTCGGGATCCAGGCCGAGCTTGTCGATGCTGGCCGACAGGTTGGATTTATCGAGCACCCGGAGCACGATCTTTTCGCCGTGCACGGTGGGCATGATGGAAACGCGGAGATCGTAATCCTTGCCGCCGACGCGGATGCGCATGCGTCCGTCCTGGGGCAGGCGGCGCTCGGCGATGTCCAGGCTGCTCATGATTTTGAAGCGCGAGGCGAGGGCCAATTGCATCTGCTTGGGGGGCGGCGTGGCGTCGAGCAGCACGCCATCGACGCGGTAGCGCAGGCGGAGGCCTTTCTCGAACGGCTCGATGTGAACGTCGCTGGCGCGATCCTTGACGGCCTGGACGAGGATCAAGTTGGCCAGTTTGATCACCGGGGCTTCTTCGCTGGAAGCGGCCAGTTGATCGAGGTTGACCTCCTCGGTGGTTTCGCGGGAGACCTCGACGTTCTCCGTGTCCTCCTCGCGGTCGGCCTGCTTGGCGGCGTCCTTGATGATGTCTTCCATGCTGCCGCTCTTGGCGGAATCCACATGGTTGAGCTTGTCGATGATCGCTTTTTCCGGGGCAATGAGCGGCGCGACTTCCAGCTTGGTGATGCGCCGCACGTCGTCAATCGCCAGGACGTTGAGCGGGTCGGCCATCGCCAGGAACAGCTTGTTTTCGAGGCGGGAGACCGGGACCACCTTGTAATTGTAGGCCAGCTCGCGCGGAATCAATTCCGCGATCTCGAGGGGCACCGTCAGGCGGGGCAGGTTAACCGGCGGCACATTGAGCACGCGGCCCATCGAGATGGCCATGTCCTGCTCGCTGACATAGGCCTTTTCCAGCAGGAGCTTGAGCAGGCGCGTGCCTTCCTTCTTCTGCTGTTCGAGCAGTTCGTCCATCTGCCGCGAGGTGAGCAGACCGTCCTCGACCAGTGCGTCGGCAATGCGCTCGCCAAATGTTTTTACCGGAGGCATGAAAATTAGCGGAAGGTCTTGCGGATATTCTTCACCAGGTCCGCCGGCGTCACCAGGTACCACAACAGCCTCTGGCCGGAGACCGCCGTCAGCTCTTTGGCGGCTTGCTGGTTGAAGGGATTGGCGGTGGCCACCAGGATGGATTTGCTCATGCGGTCGAAGGGCAAAACACACCAGCGCTGGCAGGTCTCCGCCGGAAAGGTCCGGCTCAATTCGATGTCGATGTCATACTGGCTCAACGGGACGTAGGCCAGGCGCGACTTGTCGGAGAGCAACTGCAGGGATTTTTCCACCGGCATGATCCCCTTTTCGGCCAGCACCTGGATGAACGGATCCACCACCGCTGTCTGGCGCGCGGACACATCCACCCTCGGCCAGCAAAGGTCGAAATCACCCTGGGTGATGACTTTCGAGTCCACGAACACCTTCAGCAAACTGCGCCGGCCGTCGTCGATCTCACTGGGCAGACCTTTGATAGCGGACTTCGAGGCCGCGGATGCCTCCCCGTTGCGCTTGGGCGGCGCCTGGGGTTCGGCGGGCATATCCACCGGAAAGCTGCTGGCCTTGGTCTCGATCTCTTTCAGGGCCGCCTGAACGTCCGGGTCGTCCGGGTGCCGCTGCAGGATGGTCTCGTATTCGAGGATGGCCGAAGAAAGCTGCCCCATCTGAACATAGGCCTGCGCAATGCGCTTGGCCGTCCCAATCACGTCCTTCTCCCGTCCCAGCTTGGAATACGCCTCCTTGAGGATTTCCAGGGACTGATAGTCCTGCGGCTGCGACTGAGTGATCACCTCGAACATCTCAATCGTCTGCGCCAACTGTGCTTCTTCGCTAGGACTTAACGTGCTCGCCATTCAAAATTCCATGGGCCCGCCACTCTGTTCCGGGTGTCGCACTGAACGGTTCCGAGCTTCGGGCTGCTGTTCTGGTAGCAAACTTCCGGCCAGTTTAGGCGACACCGCCAAAATAAGGCAATCCCGGGCTCAGCGCCGGTCTGGCACGACGGCCCCGGCCCGTGGTGGCCGTGGCGTCGGCGCGGCGTTTGGCGGACCGGTGGGGCGTTTTGAGGGGCCCGCGGCGGCCAGGGGCTCGCCCCCGAGCTGACCACACGCCGGACACTTCTGCCCAATTTTTACACCGTGGAAGTTGCATTCCGGCGTCGAAGTTGCCAATGCTTATGGGAACGGGTGGGTCCCGAAGTGATCACCATGCGCGCATTGGTTCCAGTCATGTTGCCCGAGCCCGGTGACCGCTGCTTGCGGTTCGTCGGGGATCGGATTCGATTTGCGATAAAGGATCGCGACGGGAAAGCTCCGCCCAACGGCTGGCAAGCCCGGTTGCGCACCAATCTCGGGCGGGCCGAAGTGGTGCGGCGCGAGATCCTCGAAGCCCACACCCAGTCCTTGCCGCTCGCGGGCGCTTCCTGGCGCGATCTGCCCATGAACCGTGACGCCCAGGGCTGGTCCCTCGAATTGCCGCTGGCCGAAGCCGGCTATTTCAAAGCCAAAGCGTACCTGATCGACCCCGGCGGCTGGCAGCGATGGCCGAGCGGCCCGGATGCCGGCATCTCGGTCCATCCCGATCGCTATCGCACCGCCAATACGATTTACTGCGCCTTTCCGCGAATGTTCGGCGAGACCCGAACGGCGCTGGTCACTAGCGACCCTGCCCTGGACCAGGCGCTCAAACCCCTGGATGCGGGCGGTTACACGGTCGTGCCGCCGTCGGGTAAGCTGCGGGATTTGATCCAATTCCTGCCCCACATTTTTCAGGGCCTGGGCTGCCGCATACTCCATTTGTTGCCGGTGCATCCCACACCCACGACCTATGCGCGCTTTGGCCGGTTTGGCAGCCCCTACGCCGCCCTGGATCTCACCGCCATCGATCCCGCGCTGGTCGTCTTTGACAAACGCACTACCGGCATCGACCAATTCCGCGAGCTCACCTACGCGGCCCACGTCGCCGGCGGGCGCGTGATCCTCGACATTGTCATCAACCACACCGGCTGGGGTTCCGTTTTGCAGGAGAATCATCCCGAGTGGTTTCTCCGTGAGGCGGATGGTTCCTTTGTCAGCCCGGGCGCCTGGGGGGTGACCTGGGAGGACCTGGTCGAACTGGACCATTCCAGCGTCTCGCTCTGGGATGAGCTTTCCGAAATGTTCCTGACGTGGTGCCGGCGGGGCGTGGACGGCTTCCGGTGCGATGCCGGCTACAAGGTGCCCGTGGCGGTCTGGCAATACATCGTCGCGCGCGTGCAGCAGGAATACCCGGAAACACTTTTCCTGCTCGAAGGCCTGGGGGGAGCCTGGGAAGCGACCGAGGGACTGCTGACCGAGGGCGGCATGCAGTGGGCCTATTCGGAGCTGTTCCAGAATTACTCGGGTTTGCAAGTTTCCGGCTACCTCGACCACAGCCTGCGACAGAGCGGGCGCGCGGGTTTGCTGGTTCATTACAGTGAGACGCACGATAACGAGCGGTTGGCCGCCAAGGGCCGGGCCTGGTCCTTGTTGCGCAACCGGCTGTGCGCCTTGGGAAGCGTCAGCGGGGGTTTCGGGTTTACCTGCGGTGTCGAGTGGCTCGCCACGGAAAAGGTCCGGGTCCACGGCAGCACCGGCATGGCCTGGGACAACCCGGACAACCTGGTGCCGGAACTTGGCCGCCTTAACCGGTTGTTAGCCGAGCATCCCTGCTTCTTCGACGGCGCGCGCCTGCGGCGCTTGAGCGCTCCCGAATCCCCAATCTATGCCCTGTGGCGCGAGGCGCAGGATCACCAAGATACCGTCCTGGTGCTCGTTAATACCGGCTTGGACAAGGGCGCCATGATCGAACTGGACCCGCGGGATTTAGGCGCCACCCACGAGGGCACGCCCGCGGCCGCTCAGGCAAAGGTGCCTGACCCAGCGGCTCTGGATTTCAGCCGCTGGGTTGATTTGCTCGGACAACCGGCGCCCGAATCGAAACGGTCCCCCAATGGGAACTCGAAGTTTTTCCTGGAACCCGGTGCCGCGTATTGCCTGGCGCCGACCCCGGCTCCGGTGGGCTTGCACGGAGACGCGTATCGCCAGGCCCGCGCGCAGGCGGCTTGGGGCTTGAGCGCCTTGGGCCGCCTCATTCCCGTGGAAAACCTCGGCCCATTCGATTGGCGGACCCTGGCGGAGGGAGTGGCTCGTTCACCCGCCGGCTTCCTGGCGGCGGTTTCCGAATTGGCTGACCAGGTGCCAAGGAACGGGGCGCTGGCTCTCGATCCGGCCTCGATGAACCCACTGAACCCGGCCGCCTACCCGCGCGTGGTGACCTGGAGCCTCGTCGATCTGAGCCGCGTCACTCTCGTCCCGCCCGATCATTGGCTGCTGGTGCGGGACTCTGCCCCCTTTCGGGCCGCGTTGATCCTGGACGATCACAGCCCCGCTGCGAACGTCGAATCGATTGCCGTTCCCGAGGGACACGCCGCCTGCTTCCCGCCCCGCCAGCGTGGCGCCCGCGGGCGCCTTCGAGTGGAGCGTTATGGCGGCGAGGCGAAGCACATCGAAGCGCGCATCGAATTTCTGCCCGCTGAACCCGCGCTTGTGCCCGAGCCCGGCCGCCCGGCACGTTCCACCGATCGGGTCTTGCTCACCAACGGCCGCGGCGGCATGGCGCGCTTGTGCGTCGATTTGGGCCGGGTTCTCTCGAAATACGATTGTGTGCTGGGCGCAAACCTCCACCCGGATTTGCCGGTGGATCGGCATGTCCTGGTAAAGCGAATCCGTGTCTGGGTGAGCGCGGACGGCTTTATCTCGCCGCTGGATTTCCGCAGCACGGCTTCCTTTGAAAGCGGACCGCCGGCAGTTTGGAGCTTTGTGGCGAATGCCGGCGATGGCCGAACGGTGCAAATCCAAATGAGCGCGGTGATGCTCGAGGGCCGCAACACGACCGTGTTCCGGTTCAGCCGGCCCAGCGCGGACCAGGCTGCGGGCAAGCAACTTCCCGCCGAGGCCGATGTCCGTTTGACGGTGCGGCTGGATATCGAAGATCGGAACTTCCATTGGGAAACCAAGCGCAATGGCGGCGCGGATTACCACTTTTCAACACATGTGCGCGCGCTCGATTCCCAACCGCCAGGCGGTTCGCCCGAGGGGTCCGGCAACCCGGTGGGATTCGCTTTCCAACCCGCAAACGATCGGCAATTGCGCGTCTTTGCGGACGCGGGCCAATACCATCTCCAGCCGGAGTGGAGCGAGAATATCCCCCACCCCGTGGAGCAAAGCCGTGGTCAGACTGGCTCGGGCGATGCCTATAGCCCCGGGTGGTTTGAACTGCCCTTGAAGAAAGGCACCACCGTGACGCTGACCGTCACAGCAGACCCCACCGACCCGGCGCCGGAGGAGGTTAACCCTCCGGACGCCCCTCACCCGGTGGGTGCGCCAGGGCCGGCCCCGGTCCCGGACCCACTGCTCAGCCAGTTGCTCCGCGCCATTCGCGCATTTGTCGTCCGGCGGGGCGCCGGCAAGACCGTGGTGGCGGGCTATCCGTGGTTCCTGGATTGGGGTCGCGACACCTTTATTTGCGCGCGCGGGCTTCTGGCGGCCGGCATGACCAACGAGGTTAAAGACATCTTGCTGACCTTCGCCCGCTTCGAAAAAGACGGCACGCTCCCCAATACGATCTTCGGCGAGGATGCTTCCAATCGAGACACCTCGGATGCCCCGCTCTGGTTTGGGGTGGTATGCGAAGAACTCGCGCAATCCCTCGGCCCCATCGAGTCCATTCCGATCGATCGAAGCCGCACCTTGGGCGCGGTGCTCGAAAGCATTGCGCTCAATTACATCCGCGGCACTCCCAACGGCATCCGCATGGATCCGGATTCCGCGCTCATCTGGAGCCCGAGCCACTTTACCTGGATGGACACCAATTATCCCGCCTGCACGCCGCGCGAAGGCTATCCCGTCGAGATCCAGGCCCTTTGGATCCGTCTGCTGCGTCAGTTGGCGGCAGTGGGCGGCCAGAGCAAGCGCGAGTATTGGCAGGGCCTGGCGGCCAAGGCCCTCGGCTCGCTCACCAGCCTCTTTTGGATCGAGAACGGCGGCTTTTTCGCCGATGTGCTCCTGGCCTCGCCTTTTCAGCCGGCCGCCCGGGCCAAACCGGATGACGCGCTCCGAGGCAATTGTCTTTTCGTCATCAGCCTGGGGCTGGCCGAAGGACAGCAGGCCAGGCGATGCGTGGCCGCCGCCGCCCGGTACCTCGTCGTGCCCGGCGCCTTGCGCTCACTCGCCCCCCTGCCCGTCTCAGTCCCGCTGGCCAATCGAGCGAGTGACGGGCGGCTGCTCAACAACCCATCGCAGCCCTATTGGGGCCGCTACGAAGGCGACGAAGACACCCGCCGCAAACCGGCCTACCATAATGGCACCGCGTGGACCTGGACCTTCCCCACCTTTTGCGAATCCTTGGCGCGGGCCTGGGACTTCGCGCCCAAACCCACCGCCGCCGCCCGGGCCTACCTCGGGAGCGTGGCACAGCTCATGGCGGAAGGCTGCCTCGGACAACTCCCCGAAATCCTCGACGGGGACGCGCCGCACACCGAGCGTGGTTGCGATGCCCAGGCCTGGGGGGCCACCGAAGCGCTGCGGGTTTGGAAACTCCTGGGAAAACTCGGTCGTCCGGTGCTAGAATGACCTCGACAGCAATCCCGCTGAACAACCTGGAGGAGCAATGGAAACGAGAACACTAGGCAAAGCCGGGCTGACCGTTTCAGCCATCGGTCTGGGTTGCATGGGCATGTCCGAGTTTTATGGCCCAGGCGACGATCAAGAATCCATCCACACCATTCACCGCGCCCTGGAACTCGGGATCACCCTGCTGGATACGGCGGACATGTACGGGCCATACCTCAATGAGGAATTGGTGGGCCGATCCATCAAGGGGCGTCGAAACCAGGCCCTCCTGGCGACCAAGTTCGGCATCGTGCGCGACCCCGCCAACCCGGCCGTGCGTGGGGTGAGCGGCAAACCCGCCTATGTCCGCTCGTCGTGCGAAGGCAGCCTGCGCCGGCTCGGCGTCGAGACCATCGACCTGTATTATCAGCATCGAGTGGACCCGGCCACGCCCATCGAGGAAACCGTCGGCGCGATGGCGGATTTGGTGCGCGAGGGCAAAATCCGCTTTCTCGGCCTCTCGGAGGCCGGGCCCGAGACCCTTCGCAAAGCGTGTTCGGTGCATCCCATCAGCGCGCTCCAAACCGAGTATTCACTCTGGAGCCGGGATCCCGAGGATCAAATCCTCCGGGCCTGCCGCGAGCTGGGTGTGGGCTTTGTCGCCTATAGCCCGCTGGGCCGCGGCTTTCTGGCCGGCAAAATCCAGCGCTTCGAAGATCTCGCCCCGGACGATTACCGGCGCAAGTCGCCTCGCTTCCAGGGAGAGAATTTTCAACGCAACCTCGACCTGGTGCGCCGCATCGAGACCATGGCCGCGGAGAAGCACTGCACGGCGCCGCAACTGGCCCTGGCGTGGGTGCTGGCCCGGGGCCAGGACATCGTGCCCATCCCCGGCACCAAGCGCCGCAAATATCTCGAAGAAAACGCGGGCGCCTTGAACGTCAGACTCACGGCCGCGGACTTGGCCCGAATCGATGCGGTCGTTCCGAAGGGAGCAGCCGCGGGCTCGCGATACCCCGAAGAAATGATGCGCCTGGTCGGGCGCTGACGCCGTTGCTTCCGTGAAAAGACCACCTGTGAGTCCTCCGCCCCGGTCTCCCTCGCTCCCGCGAATGCAACAGCATTGGTCCCACCTGTGCTCGCGCATCGGCGACCGCCGTGCCGGCAGCGCCGGCGACCGGGCCGCAGCCGAGTATATTCTCGAGCGCTTCCGCGCCGCAGGGTTGGCGGACGTCCGTGCCGAGGCCTTCCCGTGTGTCTCGGTGGCGGAAGCCAAAGCCGAGCTGGCCTTGGGAACTCGTGGCCGGCTCGAGTCCGTACCGGCCCGCGTTCTGGCCGGCTCGCCCGGCACTCCCGGCGGCCGCGCCGTGCAGGGTGAACTCGTCTGGGTGGAGATGCCCGAACAAGCGGACCGGCTCCTCCGGCCCGCGCTCCGCGGTAAGATCGTGGTCCTCGTGGGGCCGATGCCGACCCGGGCCGATCTCCATCAGCGGCTGGTCAAGGCGCAACCCGCCGCGGTCATCCACGTCGATGACCGGCTCCCGTTCGATTGGGTCAAGGACGATGGGGTTTATCCTGCCTGGGCGCGCCGTTATGGCATGCCGCCCACCGTGACGATTCCTTTTCGCGCCGCCTGGGCTTTGCGCAAAAGCGGCGCCGATTGGGCGCGAGCCAGAATCAAGGTAACACTCGAAGAGACTTCCTCACAGAATCTCATCGCCGAAATTCCCGGACAACGCCCCGGCTTGCCCCTCATTCTCCTGGGCGCTCACCACGACACCCAGTGCAATAACTCCGGGGCCGACGATAATGCCTCGGGCGTCGTGGCGTTGCTGGAGTTGGCGCATCGGTTTGCAAAGGAAAAGCCGCTGCGGACCATTCGCCTGGTCTCTTTCGGCGCCGAAGAGCAGCTTTCCGTGGGCTCCTCTTGTTATGCGGCGGCCCATCGGCGCGAAATGGCTTCCCTGGGCGCGGTGCTTAACCTCGACAGTGTGTCTTCGCCTTTAGGCCACCATTGGCTGATCCGCGCGGGTTCGGATGCCTTCGGGGCCTGGCTGGTGCGCCGCCTGGGTCGGGCCGGCCTGGATGTCATCGAAAAGACGGCCACCATGCCGTTTGCGGACCACTTCCCGTTTTCAGCCTTTGGCATCCCATCGGTGACCTTGATGCGACCGAACATGGATGGCGGAATGCGTTGGCAGCACCACAGCGCCCAGGACAATCTCGAAAATGTCTCGGCCACGGAATTGGCAAAAGTCATCCAAGCCGTCTCGGCGGTGGCGGGTGAATTGGCTCGCAGCCCGCGATGGCCGTTTTCCCGGGGCCTGGCTCGGCAACAGCGGCCGGAAACCGCGCGGATGGCGCACGAACTGTTCGGGCTGCGCACCTGACCGGATCCAACGGCCGCCTTGAAATTTAAGTAACGCGCCATACACTGCCGCCATGCGGCTGCGACGCGATCCAGACGGGAGCAGGCTTCCGAGCTCTCCTGGCGCGGCCCTCGCTGCTCCCAGGCCGACCCAAACCAAAACGAATGCGAGCCCGGGGTCCGTTCATGCCGGCGGCGGCCGCACCACGAACCCGGAATCGCCATTGCGCTTGTGGTGGAAACAGGGCTGGCTCCCCGCTGCCCTGCTGGCGATCGCCACGATCCTGGCGTATTGGCCTTGTCTGCACGGCGGCTTTGTCTGGGATGACGATGCCTGGACGCTGAAACTGGAGCGGCTGTTTCAAAGCGTTTCGGGCCTGGGCGTCATTTGGACCAACCTCGAGGCCTTGCAGCAATACTATCCCCTCAGCGCGACGACGTTCTGGTTGGATTATCAGCTCTGGGGTTTTGTGACGACCCCATACCACGTCGAGAACATCCTGCTGCACGTGCTGGCGGCACTGCTTTTTTGGAGACTCCTCAAGAAACTCGACGTCCCCGGGGCCGCTTTCGCCGCGGGAGTTTTCGCGCTCCACCCGCTGATGGTGGAATCCGCCGCGTGGATCACCGAGCGGAAAAATGTCCTTTCGCTGGTGCTCTACCTCGCCGGGTTGCTGTGTTACGCAGCCTTCCAGCGCTTTTGGCAGCCGACAAAGCCGGGGAGTGCCGCGCCCGCAGATTCCCCGGAACCGCTCCCGGCAGAGCGGCTCGACCCCGGCTTGGCGCGGTGCGCGGAAGAAGGTTCGCCCGGCGAGGCTGCGCGCTTTGCAGGAAGATGGCAGAACTACGGTTTTGCCTGGTTGCTGTTCCTGGCTGCTTACCTGGCCAAAGCGACGGCGTTCTCGTTTCCGGCCGTGGTGCTCTTGATCGGTTGGTGGAAGCGAGGCCGGTTGCGCTGGCGCGAGGATGTGTTACCCAGCCTGCCCTTCTGGCTGGTGAGCGTCGGGCTGGGCCTGCTCACGTCCTGGCTCGAGCGAACCCACGTGGGCGCCCGGGGACCGGATTGGGATCTCTCGTTTTCGCAACGATGTCTGATCGCCGGCCATGCGCTTTGGTTTTATGCCGGCAAACTGCTTTGGCCGGCGAACCTCTGTTTCATTTATCCGCGGTGGCAGGTGGATCCCAGGTTCATGGCGCTCTGGCTGTGGCCGGGAACCGCGGCCGGCCTGGTCCTGATCTTGTGGCTCGCCCGGCGGCGCCTCGGGCGCGGACCGGTTACCGCCGTGTTGTTCTTTATCGGCACACTTTTCCCGTTGCTGGGCTTCTTTAACGGCTACTTCATGCGCTACTCGTTCGTGTCCGACCACTGGGCGTATCTTTCGAGCCTGGGGTTGATCGCTCTGGGAGCGGCGTTGGTGGCGCGGTTGGCCGACCATCTTCACCGCCAGTGGTTCTTATATGGGATCGCCGCGCTGGTACTGCCGACGCTCTGGTTGGCAACCTGGCGTCATAGCCGGCTGTTCACCGATAGCGAAACCCTCTACCGCACGACGCTCGAACTCAACCCCAACGCCGATTTGGCTCATAACAATCTCGGGCTGCTGCTGGCCCAGGCGGGCCAACTCGACGAGGCCATCCCGCATTTGGAGAAGGCCGTCGAGCTTCGGCCGAGTTCGGCTCATGCCCACAACAATCTGGCGAACGCCTTTCGCGTAACGGGCCGCCCGCGCCAAGCCATCGAACAGTATGAGCTGTCTCTGAAGCTGGACGCGGACAATGCGAACACCGTGAACAACCTGGCGTTGCTCCTGGCCACGAGCGCGGAGGCCTCGGTCAGAAACGGTCCCCGCGCCATCGAACTGGCGCAGCGTGCGCGAGAGCTCACCGGTGGCAGGAACCCGTTGGTGCTGGCCACGCTGGCGGCGGCATTCGCCGAGGCGGGGCGGTTCGCCGAGGCCGTGGCCACGTCGGAACAGGCCATCCAACTTGCCTCGAGCCGCCCCAACAGCGCGCTGGTGCAGGCGCTCGAAGCCCAGCTCGAACGCTATCGGAACGGGCTGCCCTTCCGCGAACCCAGCCGCGGGGCACATCCCGAGCGAAGCCCGGACACGAGTCCGCGCTGAGCGGTGTTCCCGCAAACGAGCGGTCCAGCGCGGCGGGCCTTGGAGAGCTCAATGGCAATCGCCTGCTTGGGACTGCGGGCGCCATACTTCTCTTGGCGAATGTGATGCATCTCTCCGCGCACAAACTGCCGCTGTAACCTCCACGCACGGTCCAGGCGCGGGCAACCAAGGCAACGCGGCGGCCGCCCGGCCCGCTTGCTTTGGCCCGCGCCCCCGGGTACGCTCGATCTCGATGCGGCTGCTGGACCGGTATTTGTTGCGCGAATTGTTGGTTCCCCTGGGCTACTGCCTCAGCGGCTTCCTGGTGTTGTGGGTGGTGCAGGACCTGATTACCGAGCTAAACAGCCTTCAGAACAGCAAAATGCTGCCGCTCGATATCGCGGAGTATTACCTGGTCAAGGCGCCGGAATTTTTGGTGTTGATCCTGCCGATGGCGTTGCTGCTGGCGTTGCTCTATACGCTGACCAACCTGGCGCGCCACCATGAGATCACCGCGATCCGCGCCGCCGGAGTCAGCCTGTGGCGCCTGTGCGCGCCCTACGTGGGAGTGGGTTTGGTTTTGACGTTGGTCTCGTTTGCATTGAATGAAGTCTGCGTACCCGACAGCGGCGACGTGGCCGACGCGATCAAAGCGCGGAGAATGCCGCATCCCCCCGACGCGCCGCACCGGAACCAGGTCTTGAACGACGGGTTCGTCAATTCGAGGGACGGGCGGATGTGGCGGTTCGACAGTTGTGACACCCGGACCGGCGAAATGGTTGCGCCCATCGTGGTCTCCACGCTGCGGGACGGGTCGCGTTTATGGCTGAAAGCCGACCGGGCATCCCGCTCGAACGCCGTATGGACATTTTACGGCGCCCGGGAATACAGGGAAGGCTACCAGTCGAACTCCATCCCCGTGTTGGTGCTCAAAACCAATGTCCTCTTCCAGCCGCAGTTTTCAGAGACTCCCGAAGAGATCCGCAGCGAGCTGAAAATCAGCGCCATGCTCAACACGCTTTCCCTGCGCGGCGTGAAGCGGGCGGACATACCCATCATCGAGCTGTTAAATTATCTGCGGCTGCACCCGCATCCGAACCAGGCCGCGGCGCTTTACACCAAGCTCGAAGGCCGCCTCGCCATGCCTTGGACCTGCCTGGTGGTCGTCCTGATCGCAACCCCGTTCGGGGCGGCGTCCGGCAGGCGAAATGTCTTCGTTGGCGTCGCCAGCAGCATCTTGATCTTCTTTGCCTACTACGTCCTGCAGCAGTTATCGCTGGCGCTCGGAGCGGGCGGCACCCTGCCGCCCTGGATCGCCGGCTGGCTGCCCAATCTCGCGTTCGGAGTGGCGGGGCTTTGGCTCACGGCCAAGGTGCGCTAATACCCCGACCGCCCGGCCAACTTGAAGCGCTCGAAGACTGCGCGGCGCCCCCGCGACTCGACGGCTTGAAGCCGCACGCAGGGACGGCCAGCTTCCGATTTGTGCCTCGACAGGCAGCTTCACCGGCTCGAAACTGGTCCATCCGCATGAGCGATGAGTTAGCCGAGCTTCGAGGCCGTTACGAGCGGTTGCACCTGCTGCACCAGGTGGGCAACGTCATCCACTCGACGCTCGAACCGCAGGAGGCCCTGCAGTTGATCCTCAAGGAAGCGGTGCGCCTAATGCGCGCCTCCAGTGGATCGGCGGTGTTGATCAACCCCACGGACGGGTTCTTGGAAATCCATGCGTCTCACGGCCTGCCGTCCAAGGCTTCGGCCCTGAAGCTGCGCTTGGGCGAAGGCATCACCGGCTGGGTCGCGCGCAGCGGCAAACCGGCGCGCGTGGGCGACGTCACGCGAGACCCGCGCTACGTCATGCTGCGGCCTGAGGTCCGCTCGGAACTGGCGGTGCCGTTGGAAGTCAACGGACAGATCCGCGGCGTGCTCAACGTGGACTCCGACCGGCCCGAAGCCTTTACGAAGGAGGATCAGGAACTGCTCGAAGCCCTGGCCTCACAGGCCGCCCGGGTCATCCACAATACCTGGCTCTACGAACAACTCCGGCTCAAGGCGCGCCTTTTCGAATCGCTGGCCAGCGTGAGCCGGGCGATTAACTCGGCGCTGAATCTGGATGACGCCCTGGATGTGATCACACGCGAGGCCTGTGTGCTCATGCAGGCCAAGATGAGTTCACTGATGTTGCTGGACGACTCCCGCGAGTGGCTGGATCTGCGCTCGAGCTATGGCGCCGGGGAGTCGTACCTGAGCAAGCCGCGGTTGAGCGCCGAGGAAAGCACGCTGGGCATCGTGGTGCGGCGCCGAAAGCCCATCCAGGTCGAGAACGTCCAGACCTCGAACCGCTACCAGAACATCGATTTGGCCCGGCATGAAGGACTGGTCGCGCTGCTGAGCGTTCCGCTGGTGTTCCGCGGCCAGGCGATCGGAACCTTGTCCATTTACACCGGCAAACCCTACAGCTTTTCCAACGAGGAAATCCGCATCCTCTCGGCGCTGGCAGAGTTGTCGGCCATCGCCATCGAGAAGGCCCGGCTTTACGAACGCGTGGTGGATATCGAAGAGCAGCTCCGGCAAAATGAAAAGCTCTCGGCCCTGGGCCTGCTCGCGGCGGAGGTCGCGCACGAAATCCGCAATCCGTTGACGGTGATGAAAATGCTCTACCACTCGCTGGACCTGAGGTTTCCAGCCACAGACCCCCGGGCCAAAGACGCGCGCATCATTGATCAAAAAATCGAACACCTGAATCGGATCGTCGAGCAAATCCTCGATTTCGCGCGCACCACCGAGCCGCAATTTGCTCCCGTGAATCTCAATGTGTTGATCGAGGAACTCGGTTTGCTGGTCCGGCACAAGCTCAACCATCAGAATGTGAAGTTGGTGCTGAAGCTGGCGCCCACGCTGCCCCCGGTGCTCGGAGAGGCCGGCCAGCTCGAGCAAGCCTTTCTTAACCTGATCCTCAATGCCACCGAAGCCATGCCCCAGGGCGGAAGCCTCACCATTACCTCACAGGCTGCGGCCCGCACCGACGACCAGGCCGAACCGAAACTCGTGGCCCTCGAATTCAAGGACACCGGTGAGGGGATGACCGCCGAAAAATGCCAGGATGCTTTCAAATCCGTGCTGAGCACGACCAAAGCCAAAGGGACCGGCCTGGGCTTGGCGATTGTCGGACGGATCGTCGAAACGCACCGGGGGGAGGTAAAGATCAAGTCCCGCGTCGGACATGGCACCGTGATCCGCGTGCGCCTGCCGGCTCTCGAACCCGACGAATCCCCCGGCACGACCGAAGCCAGGCAGGCCGCCGCCGTTCCGCTCCCGCCTGGACCCTGATGCGGCTCGGCTAAGCGGTCAATTCCATGAAGCCGCATCCGCTCGCGGCCCATCATAGGGTACTTTACCTGAGCGAAGGCGGGATATCACCGGGTTGTTGGGCCGCCCGGGGTGATTACGGTACTGGCGACGCTGGAACAGGCGGAAACCGTGCCAGCGATAAACAGACTCAACAAATCAGCTATGAAAAAAACGATCCTCATTATATGTGCCACGCTGGCGCTGGCCGCTTGCAGCAAGAACCAAGGCGGCGCCGGCAGTACGGGCGAAACCTCCGGCACCGGGTCCGGTTCGAGCAACATGACCAATACGCCGAGCACCGAAAACCAGGGCACCGGCAGCGCCACGACCCCGGAGGGCAAGAACGCTGGCAATGCGACCGGCGGAGCGACCACACCCGGCGGGACAACCAACAGTTCGAGCACCGCACCGACCTCGCCGGGCACCGGACAGTAAAAGCCATTCCAAAGCAGGCCAAGGAGTTCCGTCTGAATGGAGAGCCATTCAGACGGAGGTTTTTTGGTGGCACACCGCCGATAGCGGCTAGCGCACCAGCGGGAGCACCGGCTGGGCGGCGATGGCTGATTTGGCGCTGGCGCTTTGCAACTCGGGCGCTCGGTAAGTATGCCCGGCCAGCAGCGTGATGGCGGATTCATCAGCCGTCTTGAATCGCACGGGCAGACTGACCCGTTCGCGTCCGTTCTTGGTCTTGAACACACAGAAATGCAAGTGAGCCCCGCTCGAAAACCCGGTGTTTCCTGAGTGCGCGATCGGATCGCCCGCCGCCACGGTCTGGCCCACCCGCACCAGGCAGCCGCCCTTTTGCAGGTGGCAATAGTGCCCCAGGGTGCCGTCTGGGTGACGGATCAGCACGTAATTGTTGAAGCGGTCGTACTCCATGCTCGAGCCGCCCCGGTCCGAATCATCTTTGACGCGCACCACGATCCCGCCGCGCGCGGCGTGGACCAGCGTGCCTTCGGGCATCTGCCAATCAATCGCGTACTGGTTGGGGCCGAAATGGCTGAATTTTCCGTTGTAACCTTGTGTCACTTTGTACCGGCAGCCCGGCCCATACGGCAATTGATAGAGGTACGAATCGTCAGGCCGCGCGCAGTTGCTCCCGAGCTTGTAATAATTGGTATAATTATACTCCCACTTGGCCGTAGGATCGACCGGCGAGAGCGTGAAGGCCTCGGTCACCTGCCGGGCGGGGAAAGTCGCCGTGTACGGGAACCGATGCTCCCCCCGAAGGTTGCGTAGTCTCATCTCGAAGGTCATCGTCACCTCGCAGAACTCATCGTTCTCGACGTAAAAGCGCGACACACCTCCCTGGCGCTGAGTCGTCACCTTCACCGCCGTGGCTTCGGGCGAAGAGGCGCTGGTGCAGCCGTGGGTGTGAACCGGAACGGCGGGCTGCCCCGCGGCGAGCAGGGTGGTGGCCAACAGCGCCAAGGCGGCGCGCGGCGCGAACAGGGCGGCCCTTCGCACCGAGGCGCGGAAGACTCCCGAAACAACCGAACGGGGTGAGGTGTGGCTTTGTGTCGAACGGATTCGTGATTCCGGGAGAGAGGAGGAGTCGAGAGGCAGCATCGCGGAGAACGGGGTTGATTCGGTTGAACGGTTTCTGGCTTCAGGCGGCCACCCGGATGGTCCGGGGTCGCTGATTGGTCCAGGCAGCCGGGTTCAGCACGTCGCCGGTGCGGTGGTGCAACAGGCCGAGGCGGTAATCGGGTGTCCAACTGGCGCTGGCGGAATAGACAATGAAAATGTCCCCGTTCCGCTTTAGCACCTGCGGCCCCTCGCAGATCGGCATCGCCACCCGCTCCCAAGCCGGGTCGGCCGAATGGGGTGGCAGTATCGGGTTAATGGCTTTATGCGTTTCGCGCGTTTTTTGTCCCGGAAACGCGCACCACCAAACCAGTGCCCGCTTCCTGAAAACCGATTCTCTCGAAACGCAAAAATCAGGATATCCGCCGATGTCCGATTGTTTTGTCGTGGTTTGTCCGACAGACGGGCCCGGCGGTCGTTTGGGTGAGGCTTGCCTGACGGGTTTCAAGTCGCGGCTTAGCGGCGAGGCTTCCCTGCCCCAGAAACCCAGCCAATCGCCAGTGCCGTCCGCGCGCAGAGCTGGCCGCACCCATCCAAGCTTTGCGACGCCCGAGGCCGCGTGTAAGCAGAAGGCAGGCCCATTTCGGGCCACGGCTGCCGAATTTTGCTCAAAAATTGCTTTTTACTGCTTGCAACTATTTAGGGATCGTGGCGTAGTTGCGGTGGGCGCAGTTTCGTACGTAGCCGTTCGGATGACCGATTGTTCAAGCCACATCACTAATCCACCGTTGATCATTTGCCTGCGGTGGAGAATGGTGTATGGTGCCTGCGCGTTGGTCTCCTGGAATTAGTAATCTTCTAATGCCCGTAGTCACGAGTCGTTGTTACTGAAGTGGTTACACGAATTCTGAACTAAAACGGATCCTGCGCGTCTGATTATTTATGCTGAACAGGAAAGCGAGCAAGTTAGCCAACGGATCCGAGCCCCATGCGCGTGGAGCCGAAAAACCCGCCACCAGCCAGGACCGTCCGCCGCGGCGCCGGTTTATTATCTCGTCCAAGGCCGCAGGTCGCACTGACGCGGCCCAGGCTGAAGGCCGGAACGGCGCCAAGAAGCCGCATGCGGCCCCGCTCGCCAAGCCGGGTGCCGTACCCGCCGCACAAGCCGCCAATCCAGCGACTCCCGGTGTGGCGCTGGACCTGGCCGAAACGATCAAGACGCTTTTGCACCTGGCCCACGAAAACGGCCACATCACCTACGACGACATTAACGACGTCCTGCCCGAGGGATTATCACCGGAGGATTTGGACGAGCTTTACAGCAAATTGCGCGGTCTGGACGTGGAGATCGTGGACCACGCCGAGGTCGAGCGGGCCAAACCGGCCGAACCCGAAGAGGAAGAGGATTCCCGTCTGGAAGTGCTCGACGACCCGGTGCGGATGTACATGAACCAGATGGGGAAGGTGCCGCTCCTGACCCGGGAACAGGAAGTAGAGATTTGCAAGCGGATCGAGGAGGCCGAAGGTGAGATGAAGCAGCTCGTTTATGCGCTGGGCTTCACCGCCAAAGAGCACATTGCCATCGCCGAAAAACTGCTTTCCGAACCGCCCAAAGAGCGGTTTGACCGCGTCGTCGTCGATAAAAAAGTCGCCAACCGAGAGGGTCATCTCCGTGACCTGCGCAACTTAATCAAGAAAGTTCGCGCGCTGGATACCGAAGTGGACGAGAGCTACCTGAGCTGGCAGAAGGTCTCGCCAAAAAACCGCGAGAAGAACTTCACCGCGTTCCGGAAGCTGGACAAGAAGCTGCAGGACACCTTCCCTAAATTCTATTACAAGCAAAAGGTCCTGGAGGACATGATTGTGGTCGCCGGCAACGTCCACGAGAAATTCCAAGCCAGTCTGCGGCGCATTCAGGAACTCGAGTCCCATCGCAAATCCGCCGAGCAGCAGTCTGCTCTGCAAGGTGAACGCACCAAGATCCAGGCGCTAGAACTGTTCGTGCGCATGCCGCGCGAGGAGTTCTTCGGCGTTTTCACCCAGTTGAAACGGGCGGCTGACCGGGCGCACCAGGCCAAAACGCACATGGCGGAAGCCAACCTGCGGCTGGTGGTTTCCGTCGCCAAGAAGTACACCAACCGGGGCCAGTCCTTTCTCGATCTGATTCAAGAAGGCAACATCGGCCTGATGAAAGGCGTCGAGAAATTCGAATACCGCCGCGGCTACAAGTTTTCGACCTACGCGATCTGGTGGATCCGGCAGGCGATCACCCGCTCGATTGCGGACCAGGCGCGCACCATCCGCATTCCGGTGCACATGATCGAAATCATGAACAAGCTCTGGCGCGCCCAAAAGCAGCTCACCCAGGAACTCGGGCGCGAGCCTACGCCCGAAGAAATCGCCGATGAGATGCACATGCCGGTGATCCGCATCAACTCACTCCTCAAAATGGCCCAGCAGCCCATCTCCCTCCATGCACCGGTGGGAGACGACGGCGACGTGAGTGTCGGCGATTTTATCGAAGATAAATCGGCGGAGAACCCTTCAGACGTCACCAGCTACAGCCTCCTCAAGGAAAAGCTCGGCGATGTCCTCACCAGCCTGACCGAACGCGAGCGCAAAATCCTCGAAATGCGCTTCGGCCTGGTCGACGGATACGAACGGACGTTGGAAGAGATCGGGAAGATGTACAATGTGACGCGCGAGCGTATTCGCCAGATCGAGGCCAAGGCTCTGCGCAAGTTGCGTCACCCGACCCGAGTTCGTCACTTGCAGGGCTTCCTCGATACCGAGGAAGAAGCCGCAGCCTAGCCACGAACGGATGCCGGCCCCTCGAATTAGGGGCTCGTGCCTTGTCGCCGATGAGCGGCAAGGTCTGGATGATTGTTTGGAGCGATCGGCTTTAACGATATAGTGCGCAGACCGCCACCAAAATGACCCCCAAACCACAGGTTCAGGGCTCCGCCGTCAAGGCCACGAGGAAGGGGGCGGATTCAGAAAGGGCGGAGAGATAATCCAGGGTAGAAATTTCGGTATCGGGCCAGGGGTTAGCCCAGGTGGTTTTGAAGAGACGGACGTGGTATGGGGCCTTATTGGTGGCGCTCCAGGCTACGGTACCATGTTTCACCGAAGTGGAGGGGTCGGCATTGCCATTCCAGTCACGGACATCCTCCCCATAGACAATGGGGATGGTTTGCTCCCGGCCATCGGCATAGTGGAGGACGTAGCTGCCAATGGTCGCACCATCGCGCGCGTGCCAGCCGGCGGCTTGAAGGAAATGGAGCTGAGCACACCTCTGACCGATCTTGATCCCCTGGATTCGCTGCGGATAACGAGGCCCTCCGGTTCGTTGCAATTCCCGTCCGGCTAGCTGAACGATGCCCCGAACATCAAAGACGGTGCCGCCCAACTGCAGCAAACCTGGAGGCAAGGCTTCGAGGCTGTTGTTCGGGGTGCCGCCGTGCCACGTTTGGGCCAGGGCGGCATTGTAATAATCCGAAAGATCAATCAGGTTTCGCGGGGCTTGAGGAAGGCGCGCAGGGATAAGGTGTTGGAATTGACGCTTGGCCGAGGTCAGCGTAGAAAAGTTCGGCGGCGGCAACTCGAGTCGATCCACGAGCCGGGCATCGGGAGGGGGAACCAGGTTGAACTGGCTTTGCTCCACCGCTTGCGCCGAGACCCGGATATTTCGGTGCCGTTCCTTGATGACCACCGCAGTCACGGGCAGTTCAACGCCTCGTCCGAACATCTCCCCGGCCCAGCAGGAAACATCCGCGTCGATCTGCATCACCAGGTGATTGGTGAGATTGACCCAAGCGGTGACGGGAATCGGGCCACGGTCGGGGGGCGGCGGCCCAAATCCCAGGGCGGCCATGAACGTCACCGGGTTTTGGCGCCACCGGAGGATGCGAACTGGTTCGCCTTCCAACTCGCCCTCTCCGCCGTATTCGACATCCTGAACGTCGTTGAGAAACTCCTCCGAAGCCGGAGGGGGAAGCAGCAAATGATACACCGGCAGGAGCCTCAGCGGGCCGACCTGTCGGCCGAGCGGACGTGGAAGATCAAACGGAGTCGGCAGCGGAATGCCCTCGAACTGCTCATATTGGCCAAGGCTGGGCGCGCAGAGCCACGAGTTGGTTCCGTTGCTGACGAGGCGAAGCTCGATTTCAGGCCGATTCAACCCGCTCCTCACGAACAGATTGACTCGGTTGGGCTTCTCAAACCGGATCGACCCGGAACCGCTTACCGGCACGGACACGCCGCCCAACTCGACCTCGACCGTGGTTTCGAAGGTGTCCTGGTAGAATTGCAGGTCGTGGTAGGCGCTTTGTACTTCCTGCAAGGTTCGCGCCGCCTGGCGCGCCTCGCGGCGCTCGACCCATTTCGGTCGAACGAAAAGATAGGACAGGAGAATGATTACGGCGATGGTAAATCCCACGAGCATGCCGCGGCGTCCGGCCTTGCGCTGGCGCCGGACTTCGGCCGCCGGCATGTTGGTTTCGATCCAGACCAGGTCGAATGCCTGCCAGTAAATACGGTTGCGAACCTGCAAACAACCGTGAACCCCGCGAGTGATGCCGGAAAGACGCAAGATGCTTATCAGCGGGTTGGTTTCGTCATCGGGCACCAACTGGCCACCGTGAATCCTGCGGTACAGGAGCAGCAAGCCCGCCACATCCGTCTCGCCGCGCAACAGCCGTTCCCGCACGAAGATCAGATTATCATCCCGGTCGCGCGCCTGGCGCGAGAGGAACATCTTGCCTGCCAGGTCGTCCACGGTTCGCACCGTGGGCAGGACGGGTGGAGCGGCGGGGGCCGAGGGATCTTGCGAGGGAAGCTGATAGATGGTTTCGGCCAAGGCGCGGCACAAGCGCTGCGTCAGGTAGGGATGACCGCCGCTCCAATACAGAACGCGGCCAAGCAAGAGCTGCGCCGCCTTCTCATCCGCCCCCAACCCCCGGGCCAGCGGTGCGGCCTCCGCGGGGGTGAAATCGTTCAACTCGATGCGGCGGCCGATGTTGAAGGGCGTCATGCGCGTGTCACGGATCAGGTCCGTGGGGGTGGCGACGCCGGATAAGCCGAACGCCAGGCGGCTGAAGGCCGGTTCTTGCGAACGGCGATTATGACACTCCCGGATCGCCGCAAAAAACTCGTCCGTCGAGAATGGAAGACTGCGGACAATGTCGATCTCATCGATGAAGATCACCACCGGGCCTGGAACGCGCTCCAGAACGATCCGTTCGAGCGCCGTAGTCCATCGCTGCAGCGGCCCGAGCTCGGGATGCGCGGAGTTGAAGGCCAGCAGCTCGTCTTCCAGGTCCAATTGCAGCCCCAAGCGCGAGATCAGGCCGTCGTACCATTGGGCGAGGGTGAGATTTTGGCCGATGGCGGTCAGGTCCAGGACCGCGACGGTCACCCCTTCCTGGCGCAACCGGTTGACGGCACGCACCATCAACGAGGACTTGCCCATCTGGCGCGAAGTCAGAACGTAGCAGAATTCGCCGCCCAGGAGGCCCTCGCATAAGTCGCGATCCGCCTGGCGCTCGACGTAGGATGGCGCGTCATGCCGGAGCGTTCCGCCCGTGACATAGAAGTCCGTGCCGGTCGGGGAAGGGACGGAGCGAACGGTCATTGGCTTGGACGTTAAATCGCTTTCCAAGAGAACGCTTGATCGGGTTGCCGGGATGGAGCGCTGGCTGCGCCGGGAGGAATGCTTATCCCAGGTGCCGGCGCAGATACATCGTGTAGAGCCGGCACCGAGGGCGGGCTTCCTGGGGGAAGTGCCCCGAGACCAAGCCGGCGCTGCGCAACCGCTCGAAGGATTCCGCCGTCGAGCACGGCTGGCCATTGAGCACGCCCCGCATCACGGCGCTGAGTTCGGGATCGCGCGCCAGCAAAACCAGCATGCGCCGCAGGTGATCGCCATAGAAGAATTCGTCACGCGCCGCCTGGTCTTCGAAAGCGGCAAAGCTCAGTTTGCGCGAGGCCAGTTCGTGCAGCCCACGCCGCACCAGGTACGGGTGGCCCCCCACCAGCCGGTAAAACCGATTCAGCTCCTCTTGCGACTCGATGGGCTCGTGATAGCGCCGATTCAGTTCCGCCACCTGCAACGGTGTGAAATCTTCGAGGACAAGCCGGGTGCCGACGTTGAACGGCGACTGGTTAAGGTCGGTGATAAACAGGTGGGCTTCCGTGGCGTAAGCGATGGCAATCGTCAGCCTGGACCACGGGCAGTTGGGATCCAGGGCCCGCTCATTGTGCCACGCGCGCAGCAGGCCGAAGACCTCACTGCCAAAAGGCGTCACAAACAAACGATCCACTTCGTCGAGGCCCCAAACCAACGGCGTTTCGCTCCGTCCCAAAACCTCCCGGCGAAGGAACCGCTCAAAGTTCGCATTGGGGCCGCGGCGCGAATCCCAGGAATCCGCGGGATCGCTCGTGGTCTTGACCTGGTCGGCGATCGACTCGGCGATCGTCAGGTACAGGTTGTTGACCGACTTGAAGTCCGTCGCATTAAACTTCTGAAGGTCGGTTGAAACCGCGGGTATGCCCTGCTCGCGGGCATATTGAAGACCGCGGGCGAGCATCGAGGTCTTGCCCATCTGGCGGGCGCCTTTGATGAGCACGATGCTGTCCCGCTTCGCGATGGCCGAGAGCAGCTCCGCGTCGGCGGGGCGGGCCACATAAAACTCCGAGTCGAGCGGCACCGCCCCGCCAATGGCTTCCAGCGCGGGTGGCCGGGCCGGGGCAGGAGCGGCCGTCAGGGACGGCGCGGCGGGCGTTACTGGCTGCGGGCGGGTTGCGGAGCTAACCGCAGCCTCCGCTTCTCCGTCCGGCAGGTGCTTCAGCGCTTCCTTGAGTTCGGTGACCAAACCAAGGCTGTCGTGCTCGCCCTCCCACAGAAAGTACCTGGATCGGGTCCAGGATGCTGGCGATGGGCTCGGGCAAAGGCCCCGTGTAGTTGAGGCGGACCGGAAACAGCCGCGGCTTGCCTTGCTGCATTTGCGCCGCTTCGTGGGCGCTTTCGATTTCGAAGCCGAGCATTTCACTATAGATCGAGTCCGTCGAAAGCAACGGGATAATGGCGTCGGCCGACCTGATCCGGGCTTCGATCTCCCGAGCCCAGTCCATCCCCAAGGTGAGATGCCGATCAATGAAGACCGAACAGCCGTTCTCTCCAAGCTGAGCCTCGAGAAACTCGACCAAAACTGTATCCGGCTGAGATTCCCGCTTGTAAAGCAGAACGACCTCGCGTTTTGTCGTAGTTGTCATAAGACCATCCATTCTTCAGGGCCACGCGCCCAGATTATTTCCGAGCCGGTCCCACCCCACAGCGCAGGGAAAAGCGCCGGCTCGCGTTCCGATCATACGCCCACCGCTTTCCGGTTCAACGAAATAAGCAACCGGATGGTGCTTGCGAGCGATGCGCCCCAACGCGTAACGCAGGCGCCTCGACTGCGAGTTCGCCGGGCGTCTCCCCCAACGGTGGGCCTGGGTCGGGCGCAGGGTTTGGGGGCATTCGAAAGCGGCGGCGAGCCGCCCGCCGGACGGCGCTTGAAGCGCGTTCGATGGCCAATGAGCACCAGCGCAAGCAAATCGACGTTCGACAGACCGGAGGCGGCTTAAACTCCCAGGCTCCACCCGGCCCGGTACTCGCGTCGGACAAATTTATTGGCCTCGTCCAGGTTGGTAAACCGGAGGCTGGCTGAGTCCCAGTGAAGCTTGGTCAGCGTTAGATCTTCCCGCAGTTGCACGCGCAGAGCGACATTGCCGAGCAGGACGGCCTCGGCCAGGGGGCCGGCCCAATCGAAGTTCGAACCGGCTGCCGGGGCGCCCTTGCAGGCGGCAATCCATTCCACATAATGCCCCTTGGAGCGTGGGATGGATCGGGCGAGTTCGGCGGCCTCCTTGGCGCAAGCATCCGGGAAGGCCGTATCGTTCAGGATGAATCCCTTGTCCCCAACCAGGAGACGTCCGTTGTCCCCCATCAGCTTGCCGTCGGGCAGACCATCGGGCCGAGGCGGGCGCAATCCGCCATCGTACCAGGTGAGCTTGCAGGGCGGCATTTCGATGCCGCCCGCGGCGGCGCCTTGGAGGGTCCGGACAAAGGTATTGTTGGCCTGAGGCTCGGCTGACCGAGCGGGAAACTCGTAGGTGATGATGGAACCTAAGGGGAAAGTTTCCTGGTTCACACGGGTCGAAGCCGCCTGAACGGCATGGGGCGCGCCCAACTTCAGCGCCCGGAAAACCGGGTCCATGGCGTGACAGCCGATGTCACCCAGGGCACCGGTGCCGAAGTCCCACCATCCGCGCCAGACAAAGGGGAGGTAGGCGGGATTATAAGGACGCTCGGGGGCGGCCCCCAGCCAGAGGTCCCAATCGAGGGTTGCGGGGACCGGCGGTGTATCCGTGGGGCGGGACACACCTTGCGGCCAATATTGGTTGAAGAGGCCGTTCGAAGGACGATCGGTCCAGATATGGGCCTCGCGGACTTGGCCAATTACGCCCGCCCACACCATTTCACAGAGGCGGCGAGTCTCCTCGGAGGCCTGGCCCTGGTTGCCCATCTGCGTCATGATCTTGGCGGCGCGCGCCGCTTGCGCCACCTGCCGGGCTTCCCACACCGAGTGAGTCAGCGGCTTTTCGCAATAGACATTCTTCCCATGTCCGATCGCTGCCATGGATGCGAATGCGTGGTGGTGATCCGGCGTGGCCACGATCACCCCCTCAATCTCCTTCATCTCATCCAGCATCTTCCGGTAATCGGTGAACTGTTTGGCGCCGGGATATTTCTTGAACGTGTGCGCCGCGTACTTTTGATCCACATCGCAAAGCGCAATGATATTTTCGCTCTCCATCTGGCTGAGGTCGTGAGAGCCCTGGCCGCCAATGCCGATGCCAGCAAGATTGAGCTTCTCGTTCGGCGACGTCGCGCCGTTCAAGCCCAGCACCGCCCCGGGCACGACCAAAAACGACGTGGCTGCGAGGGTGGTTCCACGCAGGAACTGGCGGCGGGTGAGTCGGGAGTCATGAGTATCGGTTTTTGTTTTCATGGTCTGGGTGGAAGCGTACGGGGTATAGCCAGGTTTCAGTGCCGTGTGCAGGGTGCGCCCTGCGGTTAACACGCCAAGATTAGTAATTCCAAGGATGAAAGCCAAGCCTCTTTATAACGCAAAGACGCCGAGAGCTGGAGAGGCGGAGAGCCGCAGGAAGCCGAGTTCGAGCTTTGAAACTGGTTTCCGCGCGCCGCCTGGCTCATACTGGGGGCGATGCCAGCACATCGAACCCCGGCTCCGACTCGCGGCTTGAGGCTGAAAGCTCTCCTCCTCCCGCGCCAGGCCCGCGGACTCTTTACCCTGGCAGCCCTAGCCGCCTTGCTCACGGCCTGTCACACCGGTCCGCCCATCGGCAGCATCGCCAAAAGGCGGGGAGACGAAATGGTCGTCGCCGGACAATTCGTGCACACCGGGACGCCCGTGGTTCTGTGGATGGATCCCGGGGGTTATGACGCCTACCGCGTCGAGCGACGGTTTAGTCCGCTGGCCAAGGCGGATTGGGAAGACTCGCAGGCCGAAGTCAAGAATTTGACCAGTCCCAATCGCTACAACCTGCGGCGCAACGGCCTCACGGAAGCCGAGCTCGAACGGGTGCGTGGAGGAGGCTGGGACCTGCCGACCTTGCAGCGCGTCGTTGATCAGTTCGTGATCCATTTCGATGCCTGCGGCACCAGCAGGCAATGTTTCAATGTCCTGCAGGATCGTCGCGGGTTGAGCGTGCATTTCCTCCTCGACCTGGATGGCACCGTGTATCAAACGCTCGACCTGAAGGAGCGCGCCTGGCACGCGACTTCCTCCAACAGCCGCAGTGTGGGCATCGAAATCGCCAACATCGGTGCTTACAACCCCAAGGATAAGAATCCCCTGGACCAATGGTATGCCAGAGAACCGGACGGCCGCACCCGGATAACCTTGCCCCAGCGGTTGGGCGAGGGCGGCCTGCGCAACCAGGGATTCGTTGGCCGTCCGGCCCGGCCCGGCCCGGTGCGTGGACGGATTCAAGACCAGGACCTGGTGCAGTACGATTTTACCCCGGAACAATACCACGCCCTGATCCGGCTCACCGCCGCCCTGTGCAAGGTCTTTCCCAAGCTCCGCTGTGATTACCCCAGGGACGCCGCCGGGCGGCTGATCGACCATAAGCTGCCCGACGACGTGTTAAAACATTACCAGGGGGTGCTGGGACATTTTCATATCCAGGCTGACAAAGTGGATCCAGGGCCGGCCTTTCAATGGGATCTCGTGATCGGACACGCCGATCGATTGCTGCATTCGGGCATGTCGAAAATGGCCGACCAGACCAGCCGGGGTCACCTGCGCCGGCGATAACCCGAGGGAAGGCCCACGACCGGAGGGTGTACTGATGATCCGCCTCGAGATATCAAACGCAGCGGCGCGATCGACGGCGCGTGATTCGCCGACCCATTTCAGACCACGCTTCCCAGCCCGGTGATTCCGGGGCGGGTGCGCCTATCCCGAAGGGATTGCGGCACTCAGCCCAGGGTTGCGAGTCCGCGAGCTACCCTGGGTGCAGGCCGTGTTGAGGGTCACTTACCCTGCAAGGGTTTGAGCACATTCGGCTTGGAATTCTGCAACCCTTGCAGGGTTGATATTCGTTCGGGTGCCCGGACCCAGGGTAGCTCGCGGACTCGCAGCCCTGGGCTGAGTGCTTCCTAACCTTTCAGGTAGGCCGGACGGTCCGCCTGTTTCTCTGCTGACTTTGCCCGATTGGTTCGGGCTTGAAGGTATGCGAGATTGAGAAAGGCGAATGGAACGGCTTTGGTTGCAGGTCAAGAAGCGAAAGGATCGGCGCCGCCTCTAGGACTGGCTTGGAAAACTCTATCAACTCCTCCTCCCCGACGCGGAGCACCCGCTGGAAGGCGAGTGCGACCTGGTGATGATCGACGGACCATCGCTCAAACAATTCCGAACCAAGGTGCGGACCCGAGGGAAAGCCGAGGAACCCGCCCTGCTGCCGTTCCTGCTCCTGACGGTCCGCCGCCGGGGCAGTATGCCCTCCGTGAAGTCGCCCAGGCCGTCGCGCGTGTGCTGGACCAGGACGACCGGTTGGTGCGGTATGGGGGCGATGAGTTCATCGTCATCCCGCCGAGGCAAAACAAAGAGGAGGCGCTGCTCAAGGTGGCACGCATGCAGCAAGTGATTACCGCGACGCCTTTCCTGCAGAAGGAAGGCATCCATGCCCGCCTGACCGCGTCGTTCGGGCTCGCCGCTTTCCCCGGGGACGCGCTGGACAAACGCGAGTTGCTGGCCGAGGCGGATCGCTGCCTGTTCCAGAGCAAGACCGCCGGCAAAAATCGGATTACGTTTGCGGGATTGGAAAAGAAAGCCGCGTGATCGATCCCCGGGGCGCGGCAACCGGCTCAGGGATGGGGCCAAAGCTGAGCTTTTCGCAGCTCCAAAATAATCGTGACTCCGTGGCCCAGGGCCAGGACCAACAACCCCAGGCCGGAGAAGTGTTCCATTTTCAGCAAGGTCATTTCACTGAGCTTTCCCTGCTTGCGCGAGACGATCCAGCTCAGGCCGACGAACCAACTGCCGGTGCCGCAAGCCACTCCGGCCACGCAGGCCAGCTTGCCCGGCCAGTCCGGCGAAACCCACTCGCGCGAGATGAAATTGGCCGCCAGGATAATCCAAAACACCAGCACCCCTACATTGCCCAGCACCCGCACCAGGCCCGTCATGTAGGCCGAATGCGGGTGCAGCCGCTCGCCCACCCGCGCCTCGAACCGGTGCGCGGCGGCCCCGAGATGCATCGGTGTCTGCACCGATTTGGCCACGAGGAATTTGATGCCGAGAAAGAGCAGGAAGACAAAACTGAACAGCTCCATGGCCGCCTTGATATAGCCGCGCGTGAAAAATGAGGCGAATCCCGTGAAAGCGATGAAACAATAAATGACCTCCATGGTCGTGGCACCCAGGCCGATGAGCACCGCCCATTTGAAGCCACGCCGGGCCCCTTCATTGAGGATCGTCAGGTTGATCGGCCCGACGGGGATCGAAAGCAGCCAGCCACTCACCAGGCCCGTCACTCCGGCCAGCACGATGGGCGGCAAGGCGTGCATCAACTCGCGCCCGGCTCCTCTTCGTCTTCCTCCTCTTCGATCTCGCGGCGCATGCGGCGTGAAATGCGAGGCCGGATGAACCCATAGAGCAAGTAGAGCGTGAAGAATGCGGGCAGAACATAATAGAGAATGAGCTCGCCCAGCACCACCAGCGAGCCGATAAACAGCGCCGCGATGATGGCCTTGGTAAACGTGCTGGTCGAGCGCAGTCCCAAGGTTTTGAAGCTGGGATATTTGACCGTGCTCACCATCATGGCCGATAAAAAGATCAGCACGACGGCCAGCAGGTACTTCCAATTGCCCAGGTTCCGGTCTTCTTCGCGAAACTGGATGATGAGCAGCGTCAGCGACGCGACCAGCCCGGCGGCTGAAGGAATCGGGAAGCCCAGGAAGTCCTTCGTTCCCGTGCCGCCCGGCTGGGCCGCCAGGCAGTTGAAACGGGCCAGGCGAAACGCGCCGCAGATCAGGTAAATCGAGGCGATAAACCATCCAAACTGCGGATGCCCGATAAAGACATCGCGCAGCACAATCCGATGCACCAGGAAGGCCGGCGCCGCGCCAAAGGAAATCAAGTCCGCCAGGGAATCAAATTCGCGTCCGAACGGGCTCTCGACGCCGCCCATCCGGGCGACCCGCCCGTCGAACAAATCGAAAATGCACGCCAGCAAAATGAAGCCCAGCGCCACCTTGACCGGCTGGAAGTTGCCATTCGACACATCGGCTTCGACAATCTTGGTGAGCGCGACGAACCCACAAAACAGGTTGCCCGCCGTCAGCAGGTTCGGCAGGAAATAGATCTTCAGCTTGGGATCGCCCGGCGGCTCGGGAAGCGGAGGCGGCTGCATAACAGGCCGTTTATTCGAACTCCGCCAGAATCGTTTCCCCACCCACTACGCGATCGCCCAATTGCACCTTGATCTTGGCCCGCGCCGGCAGATACACATCGACGCGTGAGCCGAACTGGATCAGGCTCATCCGGTCTCCCCGCTTAACCTCTTCTCCCTGCTGAATAAAGGGCACGATCCGCCGCGCAATCACACCCGCAATCAGGCGCACCCCGACCTTTTCGCCCGGCGGCTCGGCGGCCTCGAAACCGATCAGCACATTCTCGTTATACAACGCGCTTTCCGCTTTGAGCGCGTTGATGAACTGACCCATGGTGTATCGCAAGAAGGACACCTTTCCGCTCAGCGGCGCGTTTTGCACATGGATATCGAAGACGGAGAGAAAAATGGATACCCGCTGGCAGTCGCCGCCCATGAAGACCGGCTCGGTGGTGGTATCGATCACATCCACTTTCCCATGGCCGGGCGCCAGCACGAGGCGGGCGCCCATCGGCACCCGCGGGGTTGGATCGCGAAAGAAATACAGCGTGAAGAGGGAAAACAGAATCCAGACCAGCACGGATCCGGTGACCAGGACGGGCGTGGCGATCGCCGCCAGGATCGTTCCGATCACGGCAGTAATGGCAAAAAGCGCCAGAACGACCAGCGAAAAAAGAATGATTTTAAAGGCTGCCTTCCTGGCTGCGCCCGAATGTCTCATGCGCCCCCAAGGTAAGCGTTTAAGAAGGCCGGTCAAAAGGAAAAGTTCAAGCCCTGACGAAGCTCGTCCTCAGACCATTTGTGCGGTGCAGGGTAATCGAGGCTGGGGTTGGCTCAACGACGTTGGCGGTGGCCGACGGCCCTCCAGAAACTCCCCGCGCCGCCGGGCGGTTTGCGGCCCTGGGTAAAATGTCAGTTCCTGATCCAAGCAAGACCACCCAACCGCGGCACCGATTGAATCTCGTCCGTGCCGAGCCCCACAGCCCCCGGGGAGGAACGGTTATTGTCCTCCGGGGACCGTCAGCGGGGCCGGGACCGGGGGCATGACCAGGCGGGGCAGGTTGATCGAGACGCCGGGCTGCAATCGGCTGAAATCGAGGTTGGGATTCGCCGCACGGATGGCCGCTTCGGGCACCCCGTAGATCATCCCGATCACCGCGGGGGTGTCGCCGGGCCTGACTGTGTAGGTCGGCCTGCGATTGGACGGTTGGGCGGCCTGGCCGTCCGGGGGCAGTTGCTGGCCGGTAGCCAAAGCGTCCGCCTTCATTTGGTCCAGTTCGAGCTGCTTCTGCGCGATCGCTTGTTGATCGGCCGTCAGGGTCCCGTTGGTGCGGATCGCCTCAGCCGTCGAAGCCGCGGCCAGGTTGATCTCGTAAAGGGTTTGCGCGGCTTCGGGCGTGCCGGCCTGGTCGGCGGCGGCCACCGCGTCGCGGTAGAGCGGATCATGCAGCAATTGGTACTCCTGGTAACGCTTCGACCCCAACGCCAGCTTGATGGCGTTGTCCTCCTGCGCTTCCAACGACTTTCGCTGCTGCACCAACGCCGGGTCCGTGCTATCGGCCAGCAACTCAATCTGCTGATCAATCCCATCCGTGGCGCGGAAAACGGCCCTGAATTCATCCGGCGTGGTGTTAAAGAATTGCAGGTCGCCGAAGGAGGCGCGCAGATTGCTCGCATACTGGGAATAGCGGAGCAGGAATTCCTCGAGTTGGGCCGGGGCCAGCACGTGGGCCAGTTCGTCACGCGTTTGCTGTCGAAGTCTCGCCAATTCCACTGGGTCGGCCGGCTTGCCCAAAAGGCGTTGCGAGTCGAGGTAGGACTGCATCCGGTCCTCGGACCGGGCGTTAATCTCTTGCAGTGTCTGTTTGGCGTCAATCGGCAGGTTGCCCAACACCGGGCCATCTAGAACCAGGCCGGGCCGCGATGGGCGCGGCAGGCTCACCAGGTCGCCCGTTTCCCAATTCGTTCCCAACAACCGGGTCAGCAGGGCTCGCCGTTCATCTTCCAGGCCACGGAGCCTATCCAGGGCCACTTGAAGCACGTTGGTGTCAGGCTCGCTGCGCCACCATTGTTGTTCGGGGGTCACGAGTTCGGTGGCGCGTCTCCGGGCGTAAAGCCCGTTGACGTCCGCGATAATGATATCCCGGATGGTTTGCTCGGGGCACCCGATGTTCCGCAGATTGGCGATGTACGTCGGGTAATCCGCGGATTCAACCTCTTGCCAGGTAAAATATTGACGCCGTAAAAGGACGTTGGTTTGCACGGCGCTGGCCGCTACCTGGGCCGAATCCGCAGTGGCCAACCCCGCCTGGCCCAGGTGGGGACGAAGAGAAGGAAACCACACGACGGCCAACACGAAATTGACGCCCAACGAGACAAGGGCAAAGACGCGCCAGCGCATATCCTTATGTATGCCAAAATCGTCCCTGCGGCAAACTGAAAAGCGCCATGGATTTGCGCTCGAAGTTCCGGGCATGACTTCTTCGCTCACCGCCCTAGAGCCATGAGCCAACCTCGCAAGCCTCCTGCGTGCAAATCCATTGGGCAAAATCCCTCGAACGCACCCTGCATTACGTCCGCCGCGCAGCGACCCGTCGGTCCGAACAGCAAGATCTTCCATTGCGTCGCCCATACGGTGGGCCAGTCGCCGGAGGGGGAGCAACGTTCGAGCGGCATGTCGTTCATCCGGGAGCCCTCGGGCACGCCCTTGGCAGAAGCGGGTTGGCACCAGGAGGAGATGATCACCGCATGTTATCCTTCGACCTTTCGATGGTTGCCCGTCAGCGGGGCTGCACAATCATTTTAACGCCGGCACCTCTTCGTCGGCTGAGATCGCTGCGTTCTGTATCCAGATAGTATCGGCTTCCACCTCGTTGTGGAGGCGATAGCCGTGCTCGTGCAGGTATTCGAATTTCAGTGTATTGTTCGGGCAGTTCTCTGTAATGATCACGAGCGGGCGAAATCGGCTGAGGTCGAGACCCAGGAGCACCTGAAAATCGTGGCCCTCCGTGTCCACAGACAGCAAACCAAATGTGCGTGGAATCTGGTAACGCTGGAGGAGGGCGGCAACCGGTTCCACGGGAACAGATATTTCTGTGGACCCACCAAGGCCCGTATGCCGTCTGGCGGAGCTGGAGAGGACAGACCGGCTTCCGCCATCATCGTTTCGGAATACGACCAAGCGCCTGATCTCGGACTTCTCGCCACATGCCATGTTCAGCACCCTGACGGCCTCATTTCCACGGTGCAGCCTTGATGCGTTGGCGAATGCTACTGGATGCGGTTCCACGAGAATGGCTCGCCACCCACGCTTGATAAATGGGTAAGAGTTGGAGGAATAAAAACCATCGCTGGCGCCAACATCGACCACGACGCGTTCGGCTGGCGGGGTATTCCGCAGCAGCCGTGCAAGCGTCTGGAACTGCCCGTGCCACGTAGTGTCGTACGTAAGGAGGTAACGAATCCAATGCCTGACCTTCACACGGCGCAGCATGATCTAAACCGCGTTGCGGATCACTCAGAATTTCTCGGAAAGCACCTTGGACGAAAGGCCTTCGCCATACATGTAATGCGCGCTCACGGGGGCGGTTCTGAATTCCTTCGAAAAAGTAAAGGGGTCGGTCTGCCCGGGGAACGCCCGAAAAGGGTGGACTAACAGGCTCATTTATGATTAGCATAAGGCCCTCAACAGGCGCTTTATGAAGAGGTCGAGGTTCATTCGTTCGAGGATCGGAAGGGTGGCAGTCTTGGCCGCGGCGGTGGCCTTGCCCGGCTGCGGCAGGAAGGAGGACGCGGCGTCGAGCCCACCGCTACCGCCGCCGCCGCTCGCGCCCCAAACTCAACTCCAAACCGAAATCGGCCGCCTCTGTGACATTCCCCACGAGCATGATCCCAAGAAGCGTCCGGTGGTCCTGAGCGCGCGTGCGGAAAGCCGGCGCGATTGGCTGATGAAGGTCCTCGATCGGGGGTATGCGGAAAGCGGCTCGGCCAACAGCCGTTGGGACGGCTTGGCCTCCAAGGCCCTTCAAGCGTATGCGGATTACTCGCGGGTGGGCGCTACTGACGAACGGTACGTCGTGCTGAGCAACGCGGTGGCCGCTGCGGAATCCGCCGGCTGCAAGGATCCCCTGCTGGATTACATGCGCGTGAGATATGGCGTCAACGGGTCCATCCATTCGAAGCCGGAGCTGGCGCTGGCTTACCTGAACGCTTTTCGAGCCGTGCATGCCAGCCAGTATCACCCCTTGCTGAAGTTCTTCGCGGGATATCGCGCGATCGAAGCGGCTCACGAGGCGGAGCCGAGCGGAAATCGCTCGCCGCTGATCGAACTGGTGACCGGGGCCCTCGAAGACGCGGCACACGACACGAACGCGCCGGCCGCGGAGATATTCGATGCCGTGTTCCTGTGGGTGGATTACACCAAGGGCAAAGGCTGGGTGGAATACATGATGAAAGATGTGCAGCCGAACCTGGAAAAGACCTGGGGTCATGAAGAGGCGTACTACCGTTTGCGGGGGCATACCGAGATCTCGCTTGCGTGGGAGGCGCGGGGGGGTGGGTTTGCGGGCTCGGTTAGCGACAAGGGCTGGCAGGAATTCAAGCGACACTTGGACACCGCCGAGGATTTTCTCGACCGGGCCTGGCAGATGAACCCGAGCAATGCCTATACCGCCTACCTGATGATGCAGTTGGAACTGGGGCAGGGCCAGGGAAGAGACCGGATGGACCAATGGTTCCAGCGTGCTATGGCCCTCGATCCCTACGATCATGACGCCGCCAGCCTCATGGCCTTTTACCTTGAGCCTCGATGGTATGGGTCCGAACAAGCCGCCCTCCAATTCGCGAGGACGTGTGTGACCTCCACCCATTGGCTGGGCCGGGTCCCGCTCGTCCTCCCCGAGGTCCACCGCAGTCTGGCCGGTTACCTTAAGCTGGCCGATTCTCCCGATTATTGGCAGCGCCCAGGAGTGTGGGACGATGTGCGCAACGGGTACGAGAAGTTCTTCAAGTTGAATCCGTTGGACTCCGGCTGGCGGCATGATTATGCCCGCGACGCCTACGTCTGCGGCCAATACCAGGCCTTCCTCGAGCAAACCCGCTTATTCAACGGCTGGACCAATTACGCGTTCTTTGGCGGGAAGGACAAGTTCGATCAGATGCTGGCCCGGGCCGCCGCGGCGAAGTAGCGGAGCCGAGCGAATTTCCTTTTCCAGGGATGGGATTGGCGGTTTAGTGGGAGGCGCATGCGTTCTGTCCAGGCCGCCCGATTTCACGTTGTGGTCCCGGCCCATGCCGTGTTGGCCCTGATTCTGTGCGTCCTCGGTTCTCCTGCTGCTCCCAAAGCTGCCGCCGCCCCGCTCATGCGTGTTCTCAGGGCGGAATCTCCCAACGCGGATTTGCTGAGCAACGGGAACTTCGAACAAGCCTTCGGGGCGGGCCTGCCAGGCTGGCACGCAGCGCCGCAGCGCTTTGTCCTCGCACCCGGACAAGGCCGCGGCGGTTCGCAGAGCATCCGCTGCGAGAACCAGAACGAAGGCGATTGGACCGGCGCCAGCCAGACGCTCACGCTGGATCGCACCAATGTTTTCCCACTGGTGATGCGGGGCTGGAGCCGAGCTGAAAATGTTAGCGGGACATCGGACAACGATTATTCGCTTTATGTGGATATCGTGTATCAGGACGGCACCCCGCTCTGGGGGCAAACCGCCAACTTCCGAACCGGCACACACGATTGGCAGGAGCGGGAGTTGATGATTTTGCCGCAAAAGCCCGTGCGCACCCTGACGATCCATTGCTTGCTGCGCCGCCATACAGGGATCGCGTGGTTCGACGACATCCGCGTCGAAGAAATCCAGGCCACGGGCGGGGCCTTGCTGTTCCAGGGAGTGCCTGTAGTTCCCTTGCCGCCGTCGCGGGCTGGGTCGGAGGCGGAGAGCACGAGCGCAACGAGCGACGGACTCGAGATCTCCCGCCAGGACAATCGGATCGCAACCTTGAAGGTGGATGGGAGAGACCTGGCCGCCAACGCCCCCTCCGGGTTCATGGTCCGCGATGTGGCGGCCAATTCAGATTTTTTTGGGTTTAGCCGGGGGCAATGTCCGGAATTGGGGCTCGAACTGCGGACGGATTACCGAGCGGAAGCCGATCACCTTGTCGTCGAAGGCCGATTGAAGGACACACGGCATCGAGACCGGGCGGTGACGCTGGTCTTCGCGCTGCCGATCGAGGCGGCAGGGTGGCGTTGGGGCGACGATATCCGGCACAGCCGCATCATCCGGGGCCGGGAGGATTACCAAAACCTGGTGAACATTCGGTGTGGCGCGACGGGCGGAATGTCGCTCTATCCGTTGGCAGCGATCAGCGGGCAACACGAAGCGCTGGCGCTGGCGCTGGACATGGCCCACCCAGCACAGTATCGACTGGGATACCATTCGGGCACCCACCAGCTTTATATCGCTTATGATTTCGGCCTCGCCCCGGAGACCCGCCGGTTCCCCGGCGCGGCGGATTTCCGCTTCGTCCTCTTTCGATTCGATCCGCATTGGGGCTTCCGTGGTGCCTGGGCCAAGCTGATGCGGATTTTTCCTGACTATTTCCAGGTCCGTTCGCGCGACCAGGGTCTATGGATGCCCTTCACCGATATCAGCACCGTGGAGGGTTGGCAGGATTTCGGCTTCAAATACCATGAGGGCGACAACAACGTGGCCTGGGACGACGCGCATGACATCTTGAGCTTTCGTTATACCGAGCCGATGACCTGGTGGATGCCCATGGCCAAAGCATCACCGCGCTCCACCGTCGAGGCACGGCGTGAGCGCGACCGCCTGGCCCAGAGCGGCAAAGGGATCAACCGGGAGATGGCCCAACTCAGCTATGCCGCGGCGATGTACGACGAGACGGGTCAACCGGCCCTGCTCTTCCGCAATGAACCGTGGTGCAACGGAGCGATTTGGAGCCTGAACCCCAATCCCGGCCTCCATTCCACCCCGCCCTCGGGCGTTGACGAGCAGCGAGCCACCCCGCTCAACGCCGCGACCGTCCATTGGAACGACACCATCCGTAGCGACCTCTATGGGCCATCCGCCAAAGCCCATTTGGACGGCGAGTACCTCGATTCCATCGAGGGCTATGTCACGGCGGACCTGAACTTTCGCCGCGAACATTTCCGCGACACCACCGTGCCGCTGACCTTCGCCAGCGACACCCGGGAACCCGCCCTGTTCAAGGGGCTCGCCGTGTTTGAATTCACCCGCTGGATTGGACAGGAGGTCCACCGGTTGGGGAAACTGACCTTCGCCAACGGCGTACCCTATCGCTTTACCTATCTTTGCCCGTGGCTGGATGTGCTCGGCACCGAAACCGATTGGGTGCAAGGTGGCAGGTACCAACCCGCCTCGGATGAGCAAATGAGCCTCTGGCGCACGCTGTCCGGCGCCAAGCCATACCTCCTCTTGATGAACACGGATTACGACGTTTTCAACGCCTCCATGGTCGAGCGCTATTTTCAGCGCAGTCTCTTTTATGGGATGTTCCCCGGCATGTTCAGCCACAACGCCGCCGAGAATCCGTATTGGCAAAACCCGAAGTGGTATAACCGGGATCGCCCGCTCTTCAAGCGCTACCTGCCCCTGATCAAGCAGACGGCCGAAGCCGGCTGGCAGCCCATCACCGGCGCCACGTGCGACAACCCCCAAATCTTCCTCGAACGGTTCGGACCCGATTCGGGTGGGAGGGTGTATTTAACGGCGTTCAACGACACGGACCGCGAGCAGGTTGGGCAACTGCAACTGGACGCCTCGGTGCTCCCACAGAACGGTGCGTCCAAACCGGTGGAACTGCTTTCCCGGAGCGTGCCCGGGGACGGCTCGTCGTGGAAAGTATCGCTCGGTCCACAGCAGGTTAAAGTGTTCCAAGTGGCTGTGGGACTCAAAAGCTCGACACCCTCCCGCTGAATCATGCGCCTCGGGTTTGGCCTCTTGATCCTTCGAGCCGCAGCCCTTCTGCTCGCGGGCGCCGGCCCAGGCAAGGCGGAAAGCGCCGGCACGGGACCGGCCGGCGCTGCCACCGTTCCTCTCCGCGGCACCCTGGCCCTCAATCAGCCGGTTGCCGTCTATAACAACTGGTCCGCGTATGACGAACTGTCCGATACTATCGAGCTCACGGAGACGCTCGCCATGAAGGAGTTGGACCAAATCCTTCGGCTGCGCCGGGCGGGGGTGCGGATCGATTATTACCTGATGGACGCCTTCTGGTACGGCACGAACGGAGGCTACCGCGAGTTCCGGCGCCCCAATTGGCCTGACGGTCCGGACCGCTGGCTCAAGGCTTGCCGTGACCACCAGATCAAACCCGGTCTCTGGGTGGCCTCCAACGTCCCTTTCCGTCTGAACGTTCTGCCCGAATGGCAGTCCTCGATGGATGCGACCGGTTCAGCCATGTGCTTTTTCGAGGGGGGCTTTCTGCCTCAATTCCTCGACACCCTGCAGTTCTGGTCACGACCGCGGCGTGCGCCTGTTCAAATTCGACTTCGCCAACCTCACCATCGCCACGCCCCAAGCGGCGCGGCAGTTCTCGAAGGAAGAAATCATCCGGCGTAATGGCCAGGCGCTTAGGGACGCGCTGCGGAATTTCAAGCGGAAGAATCCCGAGGTGATGTTCGCCGCCTTCAACGGGTTTGGTGGCGAAACCGAGGGAACGTTTGCCCCGGTGCGGCAGACGGTGGACCTGCGCTGGCTGGACGCGTTCGATTCGGTGTATTGTGGTGACCCGCGCTTGTCCGACGTGCCGGCCATGAACTTTTGGCGGTCGATGGATGTTTATAGCGATCACATGGTCCGGTACTACGAGGCCAATGGCGTGCCCCTCGAACGCATCGACAATACCGGCTGCATGTTTGGCGTTGCCGGCACCTGCTACGGACGCCGCACGTCCGCCTGGAAAAGCATGTTGCTCCTCGAACACGCGCGCGGCGGCTGGATGAACGTGTATTACGGCAACCTCGAACTGATCGATGACGCTCAAGCACGGTGGTTCGCCAAAGTCCAAAACATCTTCCTCCCACTCCAATCGTTCGGGCACACCTATCCCTTCGGGGAACTCCCCGGACGCGGCGAGCCCTATGGCTTTTGTTCCGTCGGCGCCGATGGGTCGCTTTATACGGTTGTGAACCCTTCCCAGGCGGTGCGCCGGGTGAAACTGCCTCGGGTCCACGTCTTGCAACCCGCCTTGACTGGCGGACGAATCCAATTTCAAGATGCGGGCTTCGAACCGGTTTTGACCCGGGACAGCGTCTTGCTCGGTCCGGAACAGCTCGTGGTGGCAGGGTATGGCGAGTATTCGAAATCGAAATACCATTTGGGGGCGCAGGATGACGTGGTCATTCCACGAACGATTCAACCGTTTCCGGCCCAATTCCACGCAGTCGGTGGCAATGCCGTGCTCGCTGTGGTGCCGGCGCCCGAAGGAAGGACCTTGCGCATCGTGATGCGACAACTCAGCCAGGGCAAACCGGTGCGGAGTTCCGCCGGGGCCCCGCCCCTTGGCATGAGTCTCGGAAAGATGCTCCGGATCGAGGCCTCGCAGGACGGCAGGCCGGTCCGAGTCCAAATCAATTACGACAAAGCCATTTGGAGCGGCCTCTCCTGGGCGGTTGGCGAGATCGCCGCCTTGGACCTCCAACCCGGACTCCCGTTGACGATCCGCTGCTCCTCGACGGAAACGGCGCGGGTGGACCTTGAAGTTGACCTTTATCTAGCAAGCTACAATTAAGCCCAGGGCCCGTCCAAAATAGCCAGGTGAGCCGCGACAGCCATTCGGCCTGGCCCCCCCCAACGCGGTACCCTGAGCAATCCAGCGAGCCAGCCGCGAAAACGGCTCTCTATTGCTGTTGATTCGAGCGCATTCCTGGATAGCTTGGCTGCCATGTCATCCATCCCGCTGAGCCAGCTCATTCCGGTGCTCCAGGTTGCTATTGGACCGGTCATTCTTATTTCCGGCATCGGCCTGCTCCTCTTGACCTTGACCAACCGCTTCGGACGCGCCGTGGATCGCTCCCGACAACTCGGGCGCGAGATGAAAGATCTCGGCGAAGCGGAACAACACCAGTTGGCCGGCCAGGTCGAGATCCTTTACCGCCGCGCCCGCCTCATTCGACTTTCGATCATCCTTGCGGCGGTCAGCGTGCTGCTGGCCGCGGTCTTAATCATCGTGCTATTCCTCAGCGCGCTCATGCGGCTGGAAGTGAGCGTATGGATCATTTTCCTGTTCATTTGCTGCATGGCGGCATTGATCGGCTCACTGGTCGCGTTTATCCGGGATATCCAACTCTCGCTTCACGCCCTCAAACTCGAACTGGGAAACCCCGACCCCGTCCCCACTGGCCGAACCCCGTCAGCGTGTTTATAATGTCAAATATGGCTTCGACACGACATTGCTGGAAATGCGGCGCAGAGTACCAACTCCCCGGCACCCCGGGCCGCTCGGAAAGCTGCCTGTGCGGCGCGGACCTCAAAGTCTGCCTCAATTGTGTGAGCTACGATCCACGCGTCGCCCACCAGTGTCGTGACCGGCGCGCGGATCCGGAGGCAGAAAAACACGTGGCCAACTTTTGCGAGTATTTCGAAATGGTCCGCCGCGAGTTTGTCCCCCCCTCCGAAGACCGGTCGCGGGAAGGCAAAGCGCGCGACGCGCTGAAGCGGTTGCTGGGGGATTGAGGGGGGACGGACTCTGGACTATTGACGACCGAGCACAGACCACGGACCACGGACCACGGACCACGGACACAGACCATGACTACGGACCACGGACTACTGACTACGGACCACGGACTAATCACCACGACTGCCAACGCCAGACCCGTACCGTCCGCCCTCCGAACGAAAGGACAGGATGAACGGGATTTACAGGATGTCAGGCTTTCAGAGCCGGGGGCGCATCTGCCTCGATGAACTGACGTCCGAGTTCCCGGCGGGCAATTCAGCGAGTTCCACCTCGGGATCCGGCGAATGCTCTTCTCCCACTCTGTCCATCCTGTTCATCCTGTTCATCCTGTCTAAATAAAAGCGCCACCAACGCCAGACCCGTACCGTCTGCCCCCCGAAGGGAAGGACAGGACGAACAGGATTTACAGGATGTCAGACCTTCGGAGCCGGGAGCGCATCTGCCTGGATGAGCCTCTGGCGGAGCCCCCTGGCCGATGATCGCCCTGCCGGACAATGGACTGAGGACAAAAAAGAGCCCCTCCGCGCTAGGCAGAGGGGCTTGGTCGAATTTACGAAAGGCTTAGAACTTGTAGGCGACGTCGGCCAGCAAGATGTAGCTGTTGCCCTTGGTGCCAGGCCCTCCCGCCACCGTGCCGCCGTAGGCATTGGAATCGTCGGCGGCGTGGTCCCAGCGAAACTCCACTCGGCTGAGCACGTTTTTCCAGAGGTCATACTGCAAGGTCGCAGTGCCCTCGATGACCTTTCTAGCCATGAAGGTCGTCGGAACGTCCGACCAGGCATATTCGCCACGGCCATAGACGCTCAGCTTTTCGGTAAGCTGGTAGGAAACGTAGAGGCCGATGACATCGGCGTAACCCACTTTGTTACCCGTCAGCGGTTGAGCGTTGACCCCGGCGTAGTCGTAGGCCAAGCCCGCCTTCAAGCCGGTGACCGGCGTGTTAACCGTCGCGCCAGCATAGAAACTGGTTTGGTTGGCCGCCCCGTTACCGGGCGCGGACGGAGAACCGGCGTTAAACCCGTTGATCACGCACCCAGAGAGGGTTGATCCGCCGAGCACACCCCAGTTGGTGGGAGCGGTGAATGTCGCCGACGCCATGTAGGCCTTGTAAGACTCCGCTTGGGGTCCCTGGCCCGCGCCCGCCGTGGTGCCACCGAACAGGAAGGCACGTCCGTTGATGGTCGGTCCATAGGTGTTGGCGATACCCGCGCTGGCCGAGAACGAGTCGCAGAACTGATACGTAGCCAGCGCACCCGTGTGGGTGGTGGGCTCGATCGAATAGCCGTAGGACCGGGTTACGTTAGGGTCGTTGATTGAATCGAACCCTTCGTACCCGATAATCGTATTCCATACGCCCATTTTGAAGTCCAAGCCGTTGCCCAAAGGCGCGTGCAGGTCCACATAGGCTTGTTGGATCCCGAAATCACCCGTGACGCCGCTGGACTGCGTGAACAGCGTGTTCGCATCCGGGCCGAACAGCAAGTCCACCTGGTAGCCCGCACCCCAAGCGTCAGCCGCATCGACCGGTTTGGCGATCGACAGCTTGGCCACGTTCAGGTTGAAGCCGTCGGCCTTGCCCGGGCCGCCGAACGCGTAGTTAGGCACGTGAACATCCCCGGTGCCTAAGTTCCATTGCGCTGAGGTATCGACGTAGCCGCTAATCGTCGTCGCCGAGAGAGCCGTCAATACCGAACTCGGCTTCTCATCCGCGTGGGTGACCGCCGGCAAACTCACCAAGCCGACGCTCAATAAACCCAAGGTCCATCCATTACACTTCATTTTGTTTGTTAGTAGTTGATTGTTGGTTTTCGTTGCTGGCACAGGTAACGGTCGGCCTGAACAGCGCCAGCAACGCATTGTTCGCCGTGAGGCACGACTTATGCCAAGACAAGGCATAATACATAAACTGCTGCAAATCAGATTCTTGCACACCGAGTAACTGAACTGGCTGCTACTGACCCCGACGATTCTTGCGCTCGATGGTCAATTCTCGCCACCAAAGAATCCCCCCCGCTCCCGAGCAGGAGGGTATAACGCCGCATCTCACGCGGCTCAGAACTTATAGATGATGTTCGCGGCCAAGAGATAGGCGTCCGCGCGGTTGGCGCCGGTGGAATTAAACACCGGGTTGTACACTCCGGGCGTGGTGCCGCCGAACGGATCGCCGTGCTCGGCGTGATCCCAGCGGAACTCGATCCGGCTGATCACATTTTTCCACAGATCATATTGGGCCGTAAGCGTGCTCGCGAAGATGCCGTTGTTGCGACCGAAGTTCCCCGCGGATACCCCGCCGAGACCCTCGTCAATGTCGCCGTTGACGTACTCAAAACGGCCATGGAAGCTGAGCTTTTCCGTCGCCTGGAACGAGGCGTAGCCGGCGAGCGACCAGATGTCGGCTCGCGTCTTCGTGCTGGTCGTTGGCGTGTTGAAGTTCGAATCGATGTTCAACAAGTCCCAAGCCGCACCCAGCCGCAGGCCGGTCACCGGAGTGGCCAGCGTGCCGCCCACATAGGCGTTCAGCGTGGGAATCGGCAAGCCCGTACCGACCACCGAGTTGTCATATCCGTTGACCACACCGCCATACAGGGTGGACCCGGACAAAAAGCCCAGGCTCTGGGGAGCAGTGACCGCCACCGAGCCCATGTAGGTTTTGTACGACTCCGCAGCGGGGTTCACGGTCTGGACCGGAGCAAAATCGCGGCCGTTGATCGCGGGCCCGATGGTGTCGGCAATGCCGGCCGAGGCGCTGATCATGTCGTTGAACCGATAGCTGGCCAGCACACCCGTATGGGTCTGCGGCTCGATCGTATGGCCGTACGAGCGGGTGAAGTTCGGATCGTTCGGAGCCTCGACCGACTCGTAGCCAATAATGCTGTCGAAAACGCCGACTTTGAAGTCCAGCCCGTTCAAGATCGGGGCTCGCAACGCGACATAGGCTTGCCGGATGGCGAAGTCGCTCGCGCCCGAGGCGAGCACGGATTGTGTTCCCAACGCATTGGCATCCGGGCCAGCCCAGAGATCCACGCGGTAACCCGCCGACCACTCGGACTCGTCCAGGGGCTTCTCGATTCTAAGCTGGACGACATCCAGGTTAAAGCCGTCGGCTTTGCTGGGCGAGTTGAACTTGTAGGGCGGGAGATTGGCGTTGCCCGTTCCAAGATTCCACTCGGCCGATGTATCCACATATCCGCTTAGGGTCGTGGATGATAACGCGGTCATCACCGAACTCGGCTGCTCATCAGCCCGAGCGGTGTGCATCAGACTCACCACCCCGGCGGCGGCCAGAGCCACGGTCCACTTCTCAAACTTCATTAGTTCCTCCGATCTTATGTTCGTAACTATTCTGTCTAAGTAGCATCTGATGAGGGTAAAACCGGTTTACCCTCGCACCCAACCGGTGCTTTGGCGGCAATACTTAGTAAAACCCATGGCTTTGACAACATGTTTTTTTCCCGATTCGGGTCAGGAATTGTACCGACTTTGGGCAGTGACCAGGGTTGGGGTGCCCCCCGCAGGTGCCTGGATTTCACGGAGTTCGGTGTCGTCCGGGGCTTCTGCGCTGGATTGACCGGCCCGGCGAGGCCTTCTGGACCAACCCAGCCCGTTTTGGAACAAGCCCTGCTCTGAAGCGATCATCGCGATGGTCACTAAATCACAGAGAGCCGTCCATCAGGCGGCCAGAGCAGGCTTGTTTTGGCGCCGGAACCCCGAGCGCCCAACGTTTTGGGCCTCGTCCGAACCACACCGGCTTTGTGCCCCGACCCGAAACCGTTAACGATCATTATGGCCTCCTACGCATTCGTCGCCCGAGAAACCGCCACTGGCCGCGAGATCCGGAGTTCGGTCGAAGCCATCAGCGAGCAGGCCGCCATCGCGTCGCTGCTGAACCGCAACCTGCTGGTGGTTTCCATCCAGGAGAAACTGGGCAAGAAGGGGCGCACCAGCGGCGGCAAGGTGGCGCTGGCCGACCTGGTCATCTTCACTCGCCAACTGGCCACGATGATCGACGCCGGCCTGGCGATGGTTCAATGCCTGCAAGCACTGGCCGAGCAAACCACCAACAAGGTCATGCGGGATGTCATCCGGGATATCTGTACCCGGGTTGAAGGCGGCGACAGCTTTTCCGAGGCGCTGCAAAAGCACCCGAAGGCGTTTAACCGGCTGTATGTGTGCATGGTGGGGGCGGGTGAGAAAGGCGGTTTGCTGGCCGAGATCCTGTCACGCCTGGCGGTCTATCTCGAAAATGCCGCCCGGCTCCGCAAAAAGGTAAAGTCCGCGATGATGTATCCGACGGTCGTATCGGTGGTGGCGGTGCTAATCACGACCTTCCTGCTGGTCAAAGTGGTGCCGGTGTTCGGCGAGATCTTCAAGAGTTTCAACGCCACCCTGCCCACCCCTACCCTGTATCTCATCAACGTCAGCGAATTTGTCCAGCATTACATCCTGGTTCTCCTGGTGGCGGGCGGCGGCGCGGTCTATGGCTGGCTCTACTTCATCAAGACCCCCACCGGCCTGTGCTTTTGGGATACCTATCGCATCAAACTTCCCATTTTCGGCTCCATCGCCCATAAGATCTGTCTCGCCCGCTTCACCCGCACCCTGGCTTCGCTGGTTCGCAGCGGCGTTCCCATCCTCGAAGTTCTCCAAATCGTTTCGCAAACGGTCGGCAACGTGGTGATGGAGAAAGCCATCAAAACCGCCGCTGTCGATATCGAGCGTGGCGAGAGCATCTCCGTCGCCCTGGGCAAACACCCTGTCTTTCCGACCATGATTATCCGCATGGTCACCGCCGGCGAGCAAACGGGCAAAATCGACAACATGCTCGAGCGCATCGCCGATTTCCTCGACGAGGAAATCGAAACCACCCTGTCCGGCCTGACCGCCCTCATTGAACCGATTCTGATCGTTTTTCTGGGGGTGGTGGTCGGGGGCATGGTCATTTGCATGTTCCTGCCCATCTTCAAGCTCCCGGAAATCGTCAGCCGCCGATAATGGGCGTGCTGAGCCGGGTCGCGGTCACACGCGAAGCTCGGGTGTTACGCCCCTTTCGTCATCCTAATGACGCCGGGCCTCAGACCCTCTGCGGGTTTTGAGGTTCAAGGAAGCTCCGAGGTTCGAGTCGAAGTTTCGATCAAGTGACCGCGCTGATGGACGCGTCGAGGATTCGCAGCGCGCGCTCCATCTCGGGGCGGGTAATGGTCAGAGCGGGTGTCAACAGCAGCACGTTCCCCATGGCCACTTTGAAGCTGAGCCCGCGACTGAGGGCTTCATACATCACGCGGTCGGCGGTCTCGGAAGCGCGCTCCATCGTCTGGCGGCTCTTCACCAGCTCGACTCCCAGGATCAAACCCAGTCCCCGCACATCGCCGATGACCGGGTGTCGTTGCTTCATGGCCGCAAGTTCTTCCAGCGCGAAAACCGACAGTTTCCGGACATGTTCGAGCAGGTTTTCGGACTCGATGCACTCGATGGTGGCCAACGCCGCCGCCGCGGCTACCGGGCTCTTCTCATGGGTATAATGGCCGATGGCGCGATCCGCCGCGACATTGAGGTGTTCGCGAGCGAGCAGCGCCGCCAAGGGCATGATTCCGCCGCCGAGCGCTTTGCCCAGCACCACCATGTCCGGAACCACGTCGTAATGCTCGCAGGTGAACATCCGGCCGGTCCGGCCCAGGCCGATCGGGATTTCATCCAGGATCAAGAGCGCGCCGTGCTTGTCGCACGCGGCCCGTATCCTTTTCCAATAATCCAGCGGCGGAATGTACGGCACGTTGCGAATGGTTTCACCGATGACTGCCGCCACGTCGCCTTCCTTTTCGAGCATGTACTCGATGTAATCCGCGCACTTCAGCGAACAGGACCCGCGGCAGTCCCAGGGACAATGCCAGGGGTCCGCGGGCGGGACATGCTCGCACCCCGGCAACAGCGGCCCGATATCCCGGCGGAACAGGGCCTCGCCGCCAACGGAGATCGCGTCCAGCGAGGCGCCGTGGAACGAGTCCCACATCGAAATCATCTTGTGCCGGCCGGTGGCAGCGCGCGCCAGCTTCAACGCCATGCCGATGGCCGCGGTGCCGCTGGGGGCAAATAGCACACGGCTCAAATCGCCCGGGGCGATTTCCGTGAGCTTTTTGGCCAGCTTGATTGCCGGGACATTGGTGTAGCGGCGCGGGCAAAAGGGTAATTCCTTCAACTGCTGGATGATGGCCTCGATCACGCGCGGGTTGCCGAAGCCGACCTGGTGGACGGAGTTGCCATGAAAATCGAGCAATTCCCTGCCCTGCCAGTCGGTCAGGGTGGCGCCCTGCGAAGATTTCAGCACGTTCAGGCAGGGGGTCGAGAGGGATTGATGCAGGAAATAGCGCGCGTCCTCTTCGAGAAGCTGCCGGGTTTCGGCACCAATGTGCGCATCGCTCCACGCGCGGCGGTTGTTCGAGAGATTCACGTCGCCCTCGGAGCGCAGGCCTTCGAGGCCGGGTTGGGGGCCAGGCGGGTGATGGTGGTCAGGTTTCATAGTTCACTGAGGTTACAAAAGGCCGTGCGGCGAAGGAAGCGCGGGGAACAAGTCTCGTAAGGAGGCGGGTGATAAGCAGGCCAACGGCCCCCCTTCCGGAGGGCCGTTGGCGCGAAGTGGCCACCGAGATCGAGCCCCGGCAGATGAGATTACTGGGACAGCCGGAAGAAGGCGGCAGTGCCCGTCAGCGGCACGCTGGCCGAGCTGGCGCCCAAGGTGTTCGGCACGTCCGTCCAGTTTGGTGCGCTGAGGCTCATAGTCGTCTGCAACTTGACGTTGGGCGCCCCAGGCCAGGTCAGGGCGAGGCTGCCGCCGGAGAGAGCGGCTTGGATCAGCACTTTCGGAGGCGCCTGGCTGACGACCGCCTGGGAAAGGTCCTTACCGGCGTGGCCTGCGGTGAAGATCGCGGCGGCTTCACCGGCGCTGAGCGCGCGACGCCAGATACCGAGATCGTCGATCTTAGCGCCAATATTGTAGGCGCTGCCTTGGTCATGATAAACACCCGTGCCATCCTGCCCGATGTTCACGGCCCAGGCGGTTTGGTTGTTCGGCGCAGCGCCACCACCAGGCCCTTGTTCGTTCGTAAACGGCAGAGCAAAGCTGTCAATGGACCCTTGAGTAACCATGATGTTCCGGTTGACGAGGGCACCATCGACATAAGCGTACACATAACCGGCTTGAGGCGCAGGACCGCGGACCACGCTCAAAACCAGATTATGCCACGCGCCGTCGCGCAGGATGGTTGCCGGATGAACGTCATACTTATCGGAGCCACCGTTGGGACCGGTCGCGTTCACGCGAAAATCACCGGCGCTCTGCGAGAAGATTCCCCATCCCTGGTTTCCACTGCTATTCCAATCCTTATTCGAGATGAACGGCAGGTCATCCGACTGATTGGTATAATTCACCCAGAAAGAGACGGAGAAGGAGGTCGAATCGCCCAGCCTAAGATCATCCGGATAGCCCAGCGTGGCGTAATCGAACTTTGTGCCATCGTTCAGGGTCGTAAACTCGAAGGCCTGGCCGATCTGTCCGGGCGCGAAGGTCGCGGCGGGGTCACCCGCGGTGCCGTTGGAGGCGTATTGGGCGTTGTTGCCGCGCCCGGAAGCATCATTGAGGTTACCGTCGAACGAAAGGTGCACCACAAGACCGTTACTGATCACCCCGGATACAACGGTGACTTGCGCCACGACGCTGGTGATGCTGCCGTAGGAGTTGGTGGCTACGAGTTGATAAGCGCCGCTGTCGCCGGCCTGCGGACTGGGGAGACTTAAATTCGTCGAGGCCGAGTTGGCCACGAGACTCCCATCATGAATCCAGAAAAAGCCGAGCGGCCGTCCACCGCGAGCGGAGGCGGAGATCACCGTGGCGCTCCCGGCGTCGGTTACTTGTGAAATGGGCGACGCCACAACTTGCGGCGTCGTAACGATCGTGAGTGCGGCCAGGCTGCTCTTGGTAATGCCATCGGAGTTGCCGACCGAAACCTGGTATTGTCCGGCATTGGTAACGGCCGCGCTGGGAATGGTGTAACTGGAATTGGTCGCGCCGATGATGGCACTCCCCTGGAACCGCCATTGGTAGGTCAGCGGCGAGGCGCTGGAGGCAACCACCGTGAAGGTAGCAGGTGTTGCCGCATCGACCGTTTGGCTCTGTGGTTGGGTCGAGATGACCGGTGTATTGATCTCGTAAAGCCCGAAATCATCCACATCAAAGAACCAACTGCCGGTCCCAGCCTGCATGAGGCGGAAGCGCACCTTGGCCTGATTATCGGCCTGAGCAAGACGGAATATCTCGATGCGCTTTTGTTGGACCGGGTCGTCATTGCGGCACCCGCGGATGTAGGGAATCAGGTTCGTGGACACCGCGGCGCCGATGTAGGTGCCATAGGCCAGGGCATGCGCTTGGTCGCTCCGCGCAGTGCCGAAGGTAGCGAACACATCGATCTGGTGGGTGGTTGCGTTCGTCACCACGTCCGAGCCGTCGGTGTCCGTGGTCCCATCGTCCAGCATGTAGAGCAGCGGCAGCCAGGTTTGGCCCTGGTCAACCGAGTATTCGACCGAGCAAATGTTGTCCTGGTTCTGCTCGTTGATATGGTGAAAGGACAGGAACACGTTCGTATGGCCCGTCAGGTCGAAATCCTTCGTGAACAGAACCTGCACCTGGCTTCCACTGCGCTGGTCGGATTCGGCGACGATGAGATTGCCGTTGGCCAGCGTCGAGAGTAGCTGGCCGTTGAGCACAATTGGAGGAATCATCATCCGGCGATTCCCCGCGACATTGGGAAAGCCCGGGCTGGTATAGTTGTCGGTATCCGGATAGGCGGTGACGTAGGTGTTGGTACTCACCACGACCCAGTCCTTGTAAGAGTCGGATTGGGTGTCCAGCAAATTCAATCCCGGCGTAATCGTATCGGTCCAGTTGGTTACGGTCCAACCGGCGGGAACTCCCCCCTCGGCGACTTCATCGAAGGTCTCGAGATAGATCGGAGTCGGCAGAGTGATGTTCTGGTAATTGGCGACCGTAAAGGACCAGCTGGCCGAGTTGGGTCCGGAGGTATCTGACCAGGCCAGGGTGATGGAGTGAACCGAGCCCGGATCCAAAAGATTGGTGATCGCGGCCGCCACGGTGAAGGTCGGCGGCGTAGCGGTAACAGTGGCGGGAAGGACCGAGCCATCCACCTCCAAGGCGATCGAAGAGGCGTTGACCGTGGTACTGCCTTGATTCAAAACCACGTTGATGTTTGGCTGCGGGCCAACACCCGTGTCGTTGACCCGGGGGGTTTGTGACTGAACGAAGGCCGGCACGGGCGGCAAATTGGTGGGCATTCCGGCGGCGGACGGGCCGCCCAACGCCAGCATCTGGCCCGCGCTCAACGCCGCATCCCAAAGCTGCAAGCTGTTGAGGTATCCAATCGCTGCGTTCGTGTTAACCGTATTGCCAAAGATCAAAATGGGCGTGCCCGGAGTCATCGCAAATCGCCCATCCAAAGCATATCCGGGAAGCACCCCCACCGGCGAACCATTCAGATACACATCCATTTCACTGTTTTTCACCGCGATTCCCAAGCGGTACCAGGTGTTCGGCGCAACCTTCCCGAGAAAGGGGCCGTTGGGCAACGGCCCGACGCCGTCAGTCGCGCCAACGACAAACTCCGGACCCGCAACATCCGCGTTCCCGTCCGTGTCGATAATGGGTCGAATAATTCCATCGGAAGGGCCGGGATACAGCACGTCCATGACCAGCGACCATTCGTTCACCAGGGAACCGCCCGCGTTGGGCGCGGCCGGGGCGGACATAAAATACCCCATGATGTCCGTCGCGGGGGGGAATTCCATCACGGTTGCGTCCACACCGTTGATCGCGGGGATTCCCAGCGCGGAGGTGGTTCCGAAATGGGTCTGCTGCTGGGTGGCCCCGCCTGGGCCATCGGCATAGGTCAAGTCCGGCCCAGCCGTGGCCGTCAGGTCACCTTTGTCAAAATCCCATTGGCCAGCAAGGTTCTGGGCTGCGAGCGGTGACGCGCACAGGAGGACCGCTCCGAGGGAGAGGATACGGCGAAAACGAGGAGTTAGGGTTTGCATGTAGGTTTAGGTGTTTCTGGGGTGGTTTTGAGATTGAAAAGGGTCTCGAGGACGAGCCGCGGACAGTCAAGACGCGTGAGGGCAAAGATCATTTCGTGCTCTGGATTACCTTCAGGGCGGCTGCGGCGCTCTCGTCCCCTTGTGCCTGGGCGGTCTGCAGCAAGCCGGTAACCGTCATCAGCGCTCTGGCCGCCAGCGCCTGTTGAGCCGGGGTCGCCCCCGGCGCCATCGTCAACTCCTGAGTGGCCTGATAGGCGGCGGGATACGCCTTGCTCTCGACCGCTTTGAGCACCTTATCCGCAAGCTCTTTAACCTCGGGCTTGGCATTTTGAAATGCCTTGGAAAACTCAGCGGACATTTGCTCGACGGGCAATGGCGGCGGGGGGCCCTCGTCATGATGACAGCCCAGGCCGGCCAGCAAGCCCAGACCGGCGATAAGGTAGAGCGCGGGGAGAAATCGGGTTTTCATATGCAATAAGGCAAGAGCGGGTGGGTGGAGATGGGAGCATGCGGCTGCTAGGTCCAGGGACACTTCACAGGTGGCTGGGCTGCATCAGGGCATGGCTAAGGGACGTTCCCCAGTATAATACCGGTAATCGATGCCAACGTTGCGCGGCACCCATTTGATCCGGCTCACGTTACCGGGCACCCAGAGCGTCATGCAACCTCCACCGGAACCTCCGATCATCGGATGACGCCACCATCCGAGGGTTTCGTCGCGCCCGCCGTACAACGAAGCCAGCCCGATCCATTGGTTCAGGATGGTGGTACTACCGGGAAACAGGCCGAGCGTATCGTCCGAACCTTCGTTCTTTTGCTCGGCCGAGTCCTGGCAAAAGATCGTGCTGGCCGGGCTAAAATAGCTGGAAACTTTCAGTGGAGACTGAGAACCAGCGCCGTATTGCGAGCCCGTGCCACCGTAGGGAGTGAGCAAAAACTGGCACATGCCATAACACGAGTTCGCCCAGAAGTCATGAGGGTAGTAGAGCCCGCTGTCATGCCACTCATCCACCACAATGCCATCCGGACAGGCAAACAGCTTCTGGTTCTTTCCAAAATAATTGTAATAGCCCAGTGCCCAGTAGGCGTCGTCGTTTACCGTTCCATCCGAATTAATGGGCTGCTCCAAGATCGTCGATCGCGGATTCAAATACCACTGCCCACCGTTGTTCAACGCGCCCGGCAACTTCGTTTGGGAGTCGAGACCGTTGTAGTAGGTATCCCGGTTATCATCGGCATACATTTGGGCCGCGACCCCAATCTGCTTCAGGTTGCTGGTGCATTGCGTCGCCTTGGCTTTCTCCTTTGCATGGCTCAAAGCCGGCAAAAGCATGGCCGCGAGGATGGCGATAATGGCAATCACCACCAACAACTCGATAAGCGTGAAGCCTTCCCGGCCCTTTCCAGTTGGGCCCCCGCACTGTTGATCGGCACGAGCGTGAAACCGAATGTCATCTTGCATCATAATTTTCTTCAGAGCGGGCGTTCTCTGACCCTTTCGCCCACCGGCAAATCGAACCGCTGCTGCCCGCTCAGCTGACGGGGATACCCATGGCGGATTTGCCGTGCCATACCTTAGGAATCTTTCGCTTGCAGGCAACCGACATTGAGTGACTTTCACGTGACGGACGCGTGACAGACCTCGGGGTTTTTCGCCACGCTTCGAAACAACAAGGTGATGGGAGGGAGATTACAATCAAACGCGCCGCCTGTCAAAAGAAACGTCACTTTACACGATACATTTTTCTAAATATTACCTATAGCATCCCGGATCGGAATGAGTCGTCGATTCCCAGTGCCGCCAACCGCCCAGGGCCGGTGGAGGGCTCGGAAAGGCAATCGAAGAGGCGTCCGGCGGCGCGGCGCGCACGGACGGCTTGGACCGCGGCACAATGTTGGCCAAGGCTCCATCCCCGCGGGGAAAAGATCAATCCGTGGGCTTGGTGGCGGCCGAGGAATGAGCCGGCCCGCTGAGGGGAGAGAATGCGTCCGCGCGGCGCTCCGCTTCGGCAATTTCAGTCCGAGTCAGGTCCTTTCGAAGTTTGTCCCGACGGGATAGAGAGTCGGCCTGGCCCTGACGGGCCGCCAGGATTAACCACTTCAGGGCCTCGACCCGGTCGGCGGGCACACCGACGCCCAGTTCATAGCGCTGGCCCATATCGTATTGAGCGAGCGGATCGCCCTGTTGGGCGGCTTTGAAGTACCACTTGGCCGCTTCGACCTGGTTGGCGGGCACGCCGCGGCCTGCTTCGTACATGAACCCGAGGGTATATTGCGCGCCCGCCAGCCCTTGCTCGGCTGCCCGGCGGTAGCACTTGAGCGCCTGCGCCAGGTCCTTTGGAACACCGCCCTGACCGGCCTCGTAGAGCTGTCCCAAGCCGAGTAGTCCCTCGGATTATCCTTTTCCGCCGCCAGACGGAACCATCTGGCGGCTTCGCTGTAACTGTTAGTCACCGCGTCGCCCTTGAGGTACAGGTCTCCCAATTCGGCCTGGGCCTGAGCGTCGCCGCTCTCAGCCCTGGCGCGGAGTGCAGCCACATCCACAACCGGGGGTTTGGGCGCGGGCGGCGTGGCAGGAAGGCTCTGGAAAATATAAAGATAGGAAGCCACAAAAGCCGCGGCGCACCCGGCAAACATGCCGGCGATGATCAGCCATTTCTTCATGGGTTCGCGAACACGCGCATTTCGGAAGCCGAGTCTAGCGATAACGGACTCATTGCGGAAGGCTGAAGCGTGCTAAGCAATGCCGCAACGGGCCGGTCGCAGTGAAGCCAGACCCTTTGGGGCGAGCGACGAAGGGCAGTGGACTTGGGAGGAGTCACGCGCGGGCGGTGAGCGTGGTCCGCACGGCATCGACCAACTGTTCCAGGTCGGCGGGGAACAACCGGCCAATGGTTCCGATCCGGAAGGTGTCCACCTGGGTCAACTTGCCCGGATAGATGATAAATCCCTTATCGCTAAGCCCGCGATAAAAGGCTGGGAACGAGAAGTCCCGATTCTTCGGGTACTCGAACGCGGTGATCAAATAGCTTTGGATCTCGGGGGCGAGATAGGGGTGGAGGCCCAGCTCGGCCAGGCCGCGAAGGAGCACCCGGTGGTTCTGCCGGTAGCGTTCCGCCCGCGCCGGGACACCGCCTTCGGCGTCCAGTTCTGCGAGGGCTTGCTCAAAGGCCAGCAGGGAATGGGTTGGCGGGGTGAACCGGAACTGGCCGCTGGCCTGGAAGCCTTTGAACTGGCCCAATAGATCGAGGCTCAAGCTGCGCGCCCAGCCCTCACAGGCCAGCAAACCGGCTCTCCGGCAAAATACAAAGCAGAAGCCGGGCACACCTTCGAGGCATTTGTTGGCCGAGGAGATCAGGTAATCGATGCCGCAAGCGGCGAAGTCGATGGGCATGCCGCCGAAACTGCTCATGGCATCCACCACATAAACCTTGCCGTGCGACCGGGCCACGCGGCCGATGGCTTCGATGGGATTGAGGATGCCGGTCGTGGTCTCACAATGCACCGCCGCTACGTGCGTGATGGCCGGGTCGGTCTTCAGTAACTGATCGAGGGCTTCCGGTTTGGCCGGGACGTTTTCCGGCGTGCACAAGGCCACGTGGTCGATCCGGGCGTGGGCGAGCATCTGCAACATCCGATTCCCATAGGCGCCGTTGGCGAACACCGCCACTTTGCCGTGGGGCGGGACGCCGGTTTGGAACACCGCTTCCACGCCGTAGGTGCCGCTGCCTTGCAGCAGAATGGCTTCCCAACCGTCCGCCGGCGGCAACCCGGCGATCTCCAAAAGGCGCGCCCGCACGCGGGCGACCAGGGCGTTGAACTCAAAGTGCCACGAGCCGGCGTCGTGCAGCATGGCCTGCTTGACGCTTAAACTGGTGGTCAACGGGCCGGGCGTGAACAGCAGTGGATCGCGGGAGGAAGGAAGGCGCGGGGTCATAAATTATGGGGCCAAGCGAGTCTCGCGGCAGCCCCGAAGCGGCTTCGAGAATAAGCTGAAGAGCGAAGAAAATCGGTGCCCATGGGGTATTCAGAGCGGCTTTAGCTATCCTCCGCAGTCGTGGGCAAGGGCAGGCTGGCTGCGGCGCCCACGCTCGCCGGCACTGTCTTGCCGTAGAGAAAACAGCACAGCACCGCAGACACCAGGGTCAGGCCGCCCATAAATTCAAATCCCAGGCGGTACCCACCGAGCATTAGGAGACGTCCGAAGAACATGCCGGACAAAAAGCCCGCGATATAGCCGGTGCCATCCACCACCCCCGAAACGGTGGCGGCGAATTCTTTGCCGCGGACTTCGACCGACAGCACCCCTCCCAGCAGACTATACGGGCCGTAAACCAAAAAGCCGATCAACCCCACACCCGTGGCCAGCACCCAAAGTCCCGCATGAAACAGGACCGGCAAGGACGCCAGCAACCCGGCCAGCAACACCAGCACCACCACTAACAACCGCTGACGGCCCCGCGGCTGCAACCGCCCGAAAACCCAGCCCATCAGCACAATCCCCACCGAACCGCAAAGGTCGAAGGGCGTGGACATGAAAGCGGCCACCGAACTGGAAACCTGGGCGCCGCCCTCCGTTCGGATGAAGTCCACGGTCCAAAAGTTGAACGTCTCGCGCAAGAGCGTAAGCGTGAAGCTCAGCGCCACGACGATCAGAAACTTTCGCTCGGTCATCAACTCGAGATAGCGGCTGAATCGGAAGCCGTCTTTCGGACTGGCCGCAGCGGAGGCGGAAGGCTTTGGCTCGCGTCGCGGCAAAACCACCCAGGCCAGGGCGACCAACACCGCGAGCACGGCGGACGGCAACGCGAGGACGGCGGGCCAGGAATCGTGGGTCATCCGGGCAACAATGCCGGCGAAGGAGACAGCCACCGCGCCACCAAACACGTAGCTCAGGGAGAGCAGGCCGCAGGTGAACGGCAGCTTTTCGGGCGTAAACCACTCGGGCACTTGCTTGAGCATGGCGCCCCAACTGGCCGAGCCACAGAGGCGATTGGCGCTATAGACGAGCGTCAGGACCGCCAGCGACGGTGACAGTCCGCCGACCGCTCCGAACACGGCCACCAGCGTCATCGAGCCAAGCAGGGCGGTGCGGCCACCCAGCCGATCTGTGATCGGTCCGAAGAGAAACTTTCCGACGGCATAAGCCACCGTGCTGACACTGGCGACGATGCCAATCTGCTCCTTGTTCAGGGACCAGGCCTTTTGCAGCGCCGGCACCGCCACCGAGAGGTTCTTGCGGCAGAGATAAATGCCGATATACGCGGCCACCAAGGTCCCGAGATAGGTGTAAGCCCGGGCCGTCGAGGGCAGCGGTTTCGTTTGCGATTCCATACCGGCCCTGCCAGGCTGAGACATCAGGCGGCGTGGGACCTTGGGGGACAATAGCACGGCAGCACCAGCCTGAAAACAAAAACACACCTTCGTCATCGATTTGTAACCTGAATCCGGGGCCGCTGCGTGTGCAGGAGAAGACAGGATGAACAGGATGAACAGGATTTCAGAACTGAGGAGTCGGGAACGCATCCGCCCGGACGAGCCGCCGCCAGAGTTCCTTGCCGGTCATTCAACGGCTCCCACTTCGGGGGCCCGGTCACCGGTCTTTCCCCATCCTGTCAATCCTGTTCATCCGGTCTAAAATCTTAGGGGTTGACGCCCGCAGTGACTTGTCCAATCGTGGAACCGGATTGATTTGCAACTTCCGCATGAGATTAACGGTACCTATCGCTCTTATCCGCCGAGCTTCCTTCAGCGCCTTGATTCTGATGCTGGCCGGCTTCGCTGCCGGCTGTCAAAAATCCCACGACCACTCCGCGAACGCCAGGCCCAGGGTGGCGCTGGTGATGAAGTCACTCGCCAACGAGTTCTTCAGCACCATGGCCGAAGGCGCCAAGGCACACCAGGCGGCGCATGCGGCCAGCTACGACCTGATCGTCAACGGCATCCGCAACGAGACCGACCTGGCCGAGCAAGTCAACCTCGTGGAACAAATGATCGCCCAGCAGGTGAACGCCATTGTCATCGCGCCCGCGGACTCCAAAGCGCTGGTCACCGTGCTCAAACGGGCGAAAGACGCGGGCATCCTGGTGGTCAACATCGACAACAAGCTGGATCCCGGTGCGTTGAAGGAAGCCGGCCTGGCCGTGCCGTTTGTCGGACCGGACAACCGCGCGGGCGCCGCCAAAGTAGGCGAGGCCGTGGCCGCCCAACTGAAACCCGGCGACAAAGTTGCCATCATCGAGGGAATCCCCACTGCCTTCAACGGCCAGCAGCGGCGCTTGGGGTTCGAGGATGCCATGAAGGCCGCCGGTTTGAACCTCGTCAGCGTTCAAAGCGGCGATTGGGAGATGGACAAGGCCAATACGGTCGCCGCCTCGATGCTGAGCGAACACCCGGACCTCCGGGCGATTCTATGCGCCAATGACAACATGGCCCTGGGCGCGGTCGCGGCGGTCCAGGCCGCGGGCAGGACCGCCAAGGTCCGGGTTGCGGGTTTCGACAACATCGCCGCGATTCGCCCGATGCTTGCCGATGGCCGAGTCGCAGCGACAGCGGACCAGCACGGGGATCAACTCGCGGTCTTCGGCATCGAGGCCGCCTTGAAGATTCTGAAGGGCGAAGCCCCGCCCGCCGATCAAACCACCGCGGTCGATCGGGTGACGAAATGATTCTCGCGAGGACACTGGTCGCGCCGCCGGCCGCGGGCGCCGGCTCGGCAGCTCAGACCGGCTGAACCGAACAGAGGACCATGCCGCTTCCCCCGCTGCTCGAAGTCTCCGGCCTGTGCAAAAGCTACAGTGTGCCCGTGCTCAGCGATTTCTCCTTCGAGTTGTTGCGCGGCGAGGTGCATGCCCTGGTGGGCAGCAATGGCGCCGGCAAATCCACTTTTGCCCGCATTTTGTGCGGCCTAACCCCGGCCGATAGCGGGCAAATACAATTTGAAGGCCGGCCCTACGCGCCACAATCCAGGCGCGAGGCCGAACAGGCCGGGATCGTGATGGTCATGCAGGAACTCAATGTGATCGGCACCCTGACCGTTGCGGAGAATATTTTCCTCAGCCGCCTTCCCAGCCGGGCGGGCTTTGTGCGATTCGGACGCCTGCACGAAATGGCCCACGAGGCGCTGGGGCGCGTGGGTTTGGACGGCCTCGATCCCGCCACGCCCGCCAGCCGGCTCGGGGTGGGGCAGCAGCAGTTGGTCGAAATCGCGGGAGCGCTGGCCCAGAATTGCCGCGTGCTCTTCCTCGATGAACCCACCGCCGCGCTCACCGACCCCGAAACGGACCGGCTCTTCGAAAACATCCGCCGTTTGCAGGCCGGCGGCGTGGGCATCATCTACATCAGCCATCGCATGGATGAGATTCGACGGGTCGCCGGCCGAACAACGGTTCTCCGCGACGGACGCCGTGTGGCCACACACCCGGCCGCCGAGATTGCCCCCTCCGACCTGGTCCGCGAGATGGTAGGCCACGATTTGCCCGAGCGCAAAGGCACAAGTGACCATCCGCTGGGTAAAGTGGCCTTGCGGGTCAGCGGCCTCTGCGCGGGTGAACGGGTGCGCAAGGTGAGTTTCGAGGTTCGCGAGGGAGAGATCCTCGGGCTCGCCGGGTTAATCGGCTCCGGCCGCACCGAAACGCTGAGAACGATCTTTGGCGCGGATGCCCGGGAGTCTGGCGACCTCTACGTCGGTTCCAGCACCGCCCCCGCCAGGATCCGCTCGCCCGAAGACGCCGTACGCGCCGGGATCGGCATGGTGCCCGAAGACCGCAAGCTCGATGGCCTCCTGCTGGCCCAATCGATCCGCGTCAATCTCACCTTGGCTACCTTGGCGCAGTATGTTTATGGCGGCGGCTGGCTTGATGCCCGGGCCGAGACTCGTGCCACCCAGTCACTGTGCGAGCGCCTGACCGTGCGTTGCCACTCCCCCGAACAGACCGTCGCCGAACTGAGCGGCGGCAATCAGCAGAAGGTCGTGATTGGACGGTGGCTGGCTCGCAACTGCGCGGTGTTGTTGTTCGATGAACCGACCCGCGGCATCGACGTGGCGGCCAAAGATACCATCTATCGTTTGATGCGCGATTTGGCGTCCGAAGGCAAAGCACTCGTTGTCGTTTCGAGTGAGTTGACGGAGCTGATGTCGCTCTGCGACCGGATCCTGGTCATGTCCGCCGGGCGCATTGCCGCCGAGTTCCTCCCCGGCCATTGGACTCAGGAGAAGCTGACGCAGGCAGCCTTCAGCGGTTATCTCGAGCCGGCCGAATCGACGCGCGAGGCATGAGAAACGCCCTCACGCAACTGGGCGCGTATGGGGCGCTGCTGGCGATTTGGGCGGGTCTGCTCGTGTTGTTCGGGATGCTGAGCGAGAATTTCCTGACCGCTGCCACTCTCGGCACGCTCGCGAACCGCATCCCCACCCTCACGGTGGTGGCGGCCGGCATGACGCTGGTGTTAATCATCGGTGGCATCGATCTCTCCGTCGGCTCCGTTCTTGGCCTGGGTGGCGCCGTCCTCGGCCTGGTCATGGTGGACTGGCATTGGCCACTGTGGGCCGGAGCGGCCGCTTGTGTCCTCCTGGGCCTGCTCACCGGAACCTTGAATGGTCTGATTAGTGTTTGGGGCCGCATTCCATCGTTCATCGTCACGCTCGGCATGCTCGAAGTAGGGCGTGGCCTCGCGTACCTGGTGACCCATTCCCAAACCAAATACATCGGAACCGCCGTCGAGGGGCTCTCGCGTCCGCTTCCCCTGACGGGCTGCTCGACTTCGTTTTTCATCGCGGTGGCCCTGGTCATTCTAGGCCAAATCGTACTGTCCCGAAGCGTTTTCGGTCGCAAGCTCGTCGCCATCGGCACCAACGAACACGCCGTCCGGCTGGCCGGCATTGATCCGCGTGCTTCTAAAATTGCGGTCTTTGCGGTGCTGGGCCTGCTCACCGGGCTGGGAGCGGTGTTTTACGTGTCCCGCCTGGGATCGTCCGACCCGAATGCCGGTGTGGGCCTGGAACTTTCCGCCATCGCGGCCGTGGTTATTGGCGGCACCAGCCTGATGGGAGGACGCGGCTCGATCATCAACAGCTTCCTGGGTGTGCTGATTATTGCGACCCTGGAAGCGGGCCTGGCCCAGGTGGGGGCGTCCGAACCCGTCAAACGCGTCGTCACCGGCCTGGTCATCATTACCGCGGTCATCCTGGACGCCTGGCGTCAACATTTGGCTGGGGGGAAGTTCTCGCTTTTCGGGCGTTTCTTTTCCGGGCGGCCAGCTAAGCTTTCAGGCGATTAAGTGCGATTATGAAACGCAACCTTTTCCTAGCCGGGCTGCTCCTGGCCTCGTGGATGGCCTTTACGAGCCCCCGTGCCGCGGCGGCAGCCACTCCCCCGATCAAGGTCATCTTCGACACCGACATCGGCAACGATGTCGATGACGTCCTCGCCCTGTCCATGTTGCACGCGCTCCAATCTCGCGGGGATTGTGAGCTGCTGGCGGTCACCATCACCAAGCCCGATGAACTGGCGGGGCCTTTCGTGGACGCCATCAACACGTTTTATGGACGTCCCAACATCCCGATCGGCTTCACCCGGGCCGGCCTGAAGAATGAGCCCAGCAAGTTTCTGGGGCTGGCCGAAGCGGTGGACGGCGCCGCGCCGCGATACCCCCACCGTCTGCACCGGAGTTCCGACGCCCCCCCGGCCACCCGGCTGCTCCGAAAAACTTTAAGCCGCCAAGCCGATCACTCCGTGGTCCTGGTCCAGGTGGGTTACTTCTCGAACCTGGCCGCCTTGCTGGACACCGCCCCGGACGATGATTCCCCACTCAGCGGGAGCGACCTGGCACAGCAGAAGATTAAGCTGCTCTCTGTCATGGCCGGCGCGTTTCAAACCATCGACGGCAACGATCATTACCTGGAATTCAATGTCGTTCAGGACTTGCCCGCCGCCCGTCGTCTGGCGCGGGACTGGCCCACGCCCATGGTTTGGAGCGGGTTCGAAATCGGCATCGCCCTTCCCTTCCCCGCCGTAAGCATCGAGCGGGATTTCGCCTACGTCGAACACCACCCCGCCGCCGAGGCGTACTGCCTCTACAACCCGCCGCCCCACGAGCGCCCCACCTGGGACCTGACCAGCGTGCTCTACGCCGTCTTCCCCAATCGCCATTACTTCAACCTGTCCGCTCCCGGACGCGTCACCATCGAACCCGATGGCTATACCCGCTTCACACCCGACCCGAATGGCAGGGACCACTTCCTCAAGCTCGGCGAGGCCCAGGCTCCCCGCATCAGGGAAGCCCTCGTGCAATTATCCAGCCAGCCACCAGGTTGTATCCCGAGATAAAGGCGGACGGCCAAGCCCCGGCGTTCAAGCGGAATACTCCCTGGTCCGCATCACCTTCAAGCCGGTGCGACTTAAACCGGCGCGCCGTTGAATCGCGTGCGCAAGATCGTATGGGGCCGCTCGACATCGGGCTCGAAAACGGGGAAAAAGAGCACTTCCTGCGGCCGAAAGAGGCGGCGGGGCCCCTTTGAGGCATAACGTCGCGGGCCGAACGAAAAAGTTCTCGCCCCCTCCGTGGCGACCGGCTCCGATCCCAGCGGGGCCGCTGGAGTCCGAGCCGTTTGTTTCGTCTTCACATTCACAGCGGTTGGACGGCTCAACCCGCGTGGAATTCATCTCCATTGTTCCCCGGCATGGGGCGATTCCCTCAAAGCACCGCCTTCAACAGGTAAAACAAACCTGTACCAAACCCCAGGGTCGCGACGAGCGCGCCGGCAAGAAAAACCCCCAAGGCCGCCCCTCGACGGCCCAGCAGCATGAGCAGAACGACCAGGCCGATGGCAATTAAAAGCGCCCCGACGCCGATGGTCATGATCTTCAAACTGCACCACGCCGCCGCCCAATCCCCCAACTGGCTCCATGTCGAAGTGTGGGCGACTTCAAAAAGGGACTTGCCCTGCTCCGAACCCGCGTGCGGTGCGTTCAGTGCCGCCACAATGAGCACCAGCCCGATAAAGTACAAAAGCGCCACCTCCAGCAGCGTGCCGCTGTGCATCCGGATGATCTGCCCGGTTTCCCGCTTCCATGTACCCACCGCTCGCATAGTTACCGCCGCCCGCTCGAATTGCCTCATGAATGCTGAAGGTCTTTTGTCACAGCCGTTAAGACGCCGGAAAGCTCCCCGCGGTTACATCGACCCAGCATCGATTCCCGAAACAGCCGGCGGCGGGATCGAGCCCGCTGAAAATCGCCGTGGCGAGCGCAAAACCGCACGACCTCGATAACCCGCCGTTCCGGCGCGCGTCGTCCTAGGGGGCATGTGCCGCGGATTATAGGACGCCGCGCCCAGACCGCAAGCCACAGTTCCGCACCGTTCGGAACCACGGAAGGCGAATTTGGCTTGAGTGGGACGGCGCCGGCCGGTATGAATGTTTCAGGCTGATAAGCCCAACACGGACTATTAGCTAAACTGAGAATTGCGTTTAAGAAAAACCATGAAAACCCCCGGATGGATGATCGGCATGTTGTTGCTGGCGGCCACGGCGCTCCGCGCCGGCGAATGGGAACTGGCCTGGGCGGACGAGTTCAACTACCAGGGCCTGCCGGACAAGACCAAATGGGACTACGAAGAGGGGTTTGTTCGGAACCGGGAAAGCCAGTACTACACGCGCGCGCGGCTGGAGAACGCGCGGGTCGAGAACGGGATGCTGGTGATCGAATGCCGCAAGGAACACTTCACCCCGCCAAACCACGCCCCGGTCGAATACACCGCCGCCAGTCTGACCACGCGGCACAAGGCAAGCTGGCGATATGGCCGGATCGAGGTGCGGGCCAAACTTCCCCAAGGCAAGGGCGTTTGGCCGGCCATTTGGACCCTGGGAACCAACATCGGCGCCGTGGGCTGGCCAGCCTGCGGCGAGATGGACATCATGGAACTGGTCGGCAAGGAGCCCAACCATATCTATGGGACGCTGCACTTTGCCGTCGCCGGCAAACACCAATCCGACGGCGGACGGCTGGAAACGGAGAAACCGTCGGACGACTTCCACGTTTATGCCATCGAATGGTATCCCGACCGGGTGGATATCTTCTTCGACGGCAAGAAGTACCATACCGTTCTCACCGATAAAGCGGGGCGGGGCGAAGACAATCCGTTCCGCAAGCCGCACTATCTGCTGCTCAACTTTGCACTGGGCGGGGATTGGGGCGGCCCCATCGACGACACGATGCTTCCCCAGACATACCTGGTGGATTACGTGCGGGTGTATCGGCAAAAGGACAGCCCCCAGGCCGGGTCAGCCCCGTAAAGCGGGAAAGCGCCGACGCGAGAGTTCTCAGCGCGACCGGCACCGCGCTCTCGGGATCGGGGATGACGGCGGGTGGGCGCCGAAGAGGCGCCCGGACCGGACCAGGGGCCCGCGACGCTCACGCTGGCGAGCCGTTTCCCGGCTGGGAAACCTCGGGCGAACCGCGACCGTTGCCCGCAGGCTCGCCCTCTCGCTGCACCGCCGTTCGATTCAGGCGGGCGGCTTCGAGGGCCGACCAGAGCCCCGAGCGCGTGATCAACCCCACCGGGCAGTCCGGGTGTTCCCGAGTCACCACCGGCAAATTGCCCACATCCCTCGCGGCAAATCGCTTCAAGATCGTGTAAAGATCGTCCTTTTCGAACGCCACCTCCCGCTCCGGGGACATGACGCTCTTGACCGCCGTACTTGACCGCTGCGCTTCGGGCACCCGGTGCGTGGACAGCAACGTGACACGCCCGCACAACCGGTTCTGCTCGACCACGGGCAAACTCGCCAGACCATATTCTCCCATCAAAACCGTCGCGTCCGCCACCGAGGCATTCACATTGACGCAGACCGGCAGGTGGATCATCACATGCTCCACCAGGGTTCGCCGAAGCACGATCGGCTCAAACTCGTCCGCGTGAAAGGGTGAATCCATCCGCGTGTGCACCTGGGCGGTAAAGATACTCCGCCTGCCCGAGAGGATAGTGGCGGAGACCACCGCGAACATGGCAGGGGCCAATAAACCGTAACCGCCGGTCATCTCGGAGATCATAATGATCGTCGAGATCGGCGCTTTGGCCGAAGCAGCAAAAAACGCCATCATACCCACGACGGCGTAACTGCCGGGATGAGTCCCCAAAGAAGGCATCAGGTAGTGGATCCCCTGCCCGAAGGCGGCGCCAAATAATCCGCCTGTCACCACGGACGGCCCGAAAATGCCCCCGGAGTTCCCCGACCCCAGCGTCAAGGAAACCGACACGATCTCCGCCACCACGGCCAGCATCAACATCCACGCCGGCAGCAGAGTAACGTTCTGGTCGATGGCGAATTGCGCCCACCCATAGCCAGTGCCAAGGACCGAGGGCACCAGCAACCCGATGAGACCCGCACCCAGGCCGCCCATCGCCGCCGAGCGCCAGAGCGGCCACCGCCTGAACCAGCCTTCGGTGCGCAAATAAACGGCGATCATGAACTGCGCCAGCAACCCGCAGCCGATGCCCAACAACGCAAAGAGCAGCAGTGAGATCGGATGGTTGAACTCGGCGGCGCCCGACGGCATGCTGAACACCGGCTGAAAACCTGTGACCGCACCGACAATGGTGTAGCCGACGACGGAGGCAATCAAGCCAGGCACCAGGGCTTCCACCTCGAAGTCCTCAGTATAAAAGATTTCTGCGGCGATAATCGCGCCTGCCAGCGGGGCTTTGAAAATGGCCGCGATGCCCGCCCCTAAACCCGCCGCCAGCGCCAGGTTCCGTTCCCGGGCGGTAAGCCGCATAAAATCCGCAATGCTGGCCCCCGTGGCGGCCCCAATCTGGGCAATGGGGCCTCCCGCCCCGAGGTCAACCCTCCCCCGATGGTCAGTGCCGAGGTGATCAGCTTAAAAATCGCCGTTGGCAGCTTGATCTTTTCGTTGCGGTGAAAGGCCCGAATGGCTGCATTCGTTCCAATACCCGCAGTCTCGGGAGCAAACCTCCAGGTGAGAAAACCGCCGAGCAAACCCACCGCGCCCGTGACCAAGGGCAGCAGCCACGGCCGGCTCATGTGAAAGGCATATTGGGACGAACCGCCTTCGCCACCGGGGAGCGGCGGGACGTAACCCAAAATACCCCCGAGCAGCGCGTGCGTGATCAGGTTGGTGCACCAGAGCAGGGCCAGCGCCCCGGCCCCGGCCCCAACCCCAACCAATACCCCAATAATGCCCCATTTCCGCAGAAACGTCGCCCCCGCCCAAAGTTCGGGAGCGCGTTCATGCCAAAGTCGCCTAATCATTACAGTTGGAAAACCTGCTGCACCCCAGCTTGAATGACAAGCCCCCTTTTCCCATCCCCGCCGTCCATCCCGTCCCCAGGCGGCGTTAACTTCACCCCTGCCTAGCGGCTAAAAACGCCCTCCCAACCCCAAAATGGCAGAAATGGCGTGCATCGCTCCCCGCCTTATAGATGATTAGGAACATGAAGAATCCTGCCGCGCCGCCCCAAAAGCCCTCCCCGCCGGCTGAACCGGCCGATGCCATCAGCCGCCACCTGGGCGGCCGCGTCAAGAACCTGCGCGCAGCCCGGGGATGGTCGCTCGATGCGCTGGCCGCCGCCAGCGGTGTCAGCCGGTCCATGCTCAGCCAGATCGAACGCGAGCAGGCCAACCCGACCCTGGCGGTGACGTTGCGCATTGCCCGAGCCTTCGGCCTCACGCTCGGGGAGTTGCTCGAACTGCCCGGGGCGGCCTCGGCGGTCACCGTCATCCGCGCCAACGACCATGCCTACCACTACCGGTCCGACAAAGATTGCCGCATCCGAACCCTCTCCCCCCTGAACCTCGAAAAAGATGTCGAGTTCTATGAAATCCGGCTCCAACCGGGTGGCGCCCTGCGCAGCTCGCCCCACTTCGAGGGCACCCGTGAATTTCTCACCCTGCAAAAAGGCCGGCTGCGGATTGAATCGGCGGCGGATGCCGAGGAAATCGAAGCCGGAGATTCGGCCAGTTACCGAGCGGACGTGCCGCACGCCCTGGTCAACACCGGCCGGACCGAGGCGGTGGTCTTCCTGATTGTGATCTACCGCTGATCGGTTCCCGGTTTAATGAACACCCGCCAGGGCTTGCAACAGGCCAGCGCGGGCGCAGGGCCGGAGGTGGCGCCCGGCTTGGCCGCGGCGCCTGCGGCCGGCCGCTTGCGTGGACGCTTTTTTTTCCGGATCCGCCGCTGGTTAGTCATCGCGCCCGCCCGAATCAGAGTGCATAACCTAAGTCTGTAGCCACACTAATGCACCTGGCCCGCCTGTCAACCGGGCGCGGACCGGAACGGGGGAACCACGAAACACCCGAACCACGCGAAACGGGAGCCGGCCGGCGTGCGGCGTGGCTGCGTCCGGACCTTGGATCTCTGTTGGTACGCGCCTTCCCTGGAGCGTTGCGAGGCTGGAATGGCGCGGTGGGCCAACGCCCGCCGAAGGCGCCGCGGGTTTGCCGACCGCCGCTGCCCCGGTCGTCAGGGCAAGGTTTGGAATTGTGTTTCCGGTTCGAACCCACAACTCTGGTTCCATGAAAATCCTGTTTCTGGGCGGGAGCGGCAACATTTCCAGCGCCTGCGCGGACCTGCTATTCCAAGGGGGAAATGAGATCCAGGTGCTCACCCGGGGCCGGGCGCCGGTGCCGGCTCGATTTCGCGCCTTTGAGGCGGACCGGAAGGATCCCGAGGCCATGCGCTCGGTGGTACGGGAGGCGAAGCCGGAGGTCGTGGTCAATTTTCTGGGTTTCGATCTCCCGGAGACGAAGCTGGATTTCGAGCTGTTCGGTGGGGTGGTGCGCCAATATATCTTTATCAGCTCCGCGACGGTCTATGCCAAGCCGCCGCCGCGGTTGCCGATCACCGAGGACACGCCCCTGGGCAACCCCTGGTGGGAGTATGCCCGCAAAAAGGAGGCTTGCGAACGCTGGCTGATGGAACGCTGGCAGACCGACGGGTTTCCCGTGACCCTCGTGCGCCCTTCGCACACCTATTCGGAACGGTGGATCCCCAACCCGCTGTCGAGTTCGAGCTACACCTTCGCGCGCCGGCTCGAGCAGGGCCTGCCGGTCTTTGTTCCCGACCACGGCGAAAATCCCTGGACGCTCACCGCCTCGGCCGATTTCGCGGTGGGCCTGGCCGGCCTGGCGGGAAAGGCATCGGCCATCGGGGAAGCGTTCCACATCACCAGCGACGAGGTCCTGACCTGGAATGCGATTGTCGCCGAGATCGCCGCCGCGTTGGGTGCGCCGGCGCCAAACGTGGTGGGAATCCCCACCGATTTTATCTGTGAGCTCGCCCCGCAAATGACGGGTTCACTGAAAGGCGACAAGGCCCATCCGGGAGTGTTCGACAACTCGAAAATCAAGCGCTTCGTTCCAGGATTTCAGTGCCGCAAGCCCTTTCGCTCAGGGGTCCGCGAATCCGTCGCCTGGCTGCGCGCGCACCCCGGCCGGCAGAACCTCAATCCCCAGCTCGACGCCACCTGTGACGAACTGATTCAGGCCTGGAAACGCAAGGCCGCGGAACCGGCCCGGTGAGAACCACCCCAGCGACGCGAACGCCGGTTATTGTTCCAGCCGGCGTGGTTACTTATCCCCCGGATTAATTGTCTTGAAGGCGAACGCGGCGGCCAGGCCGCCGGCCAGGTTCGCGACCAGGTAGATCCAAAGGTTGGCCCAAACGGACAACCCCATGATCGAGACGCCGACGGCCACCGCCGGGTTGAAGGCCGCGCCGGAAATGCTCCCCACGGAAAACGCGCCCACCATGACTGTGAACCCGATGGCCAGCCCGTAAAAGGAATTGCCGGCGTTGGCTTTGGCCGTCGCGCTGTTTAACACCACATAGACCAGGGCAAAGGTGAAAAGGAATTCCGCCAGCAGGGCGGGACCGGTTTTTAAGACCATCGGCTTCACCGCGATTTCGCCTTTCAAATAATTCACAGCGATCGCCGCGACCGTCGCGCCGATGAGCTGGGCCAGCCAATAGGGCACGACATCCTTGGCGGGGCAGCGGCCCCGGAGCCAGACCCCGAGGGTTACGGCCGGATTGAAATGTCCACCGGAGACGTGCCCTCCGGCATAGATCATCACCATGAGGGCCGAGCCGATAGCCAAGGGGGCAATCACGCCCGAACCTCCAATCACCACCGAGCACCCGACGGTGAGGACCAGAAAGAACGTTCCAATGAATTCAGTAAGGTATTTGCTCATAAATGAAATGTGGGTCAAATAACAAGGCTCAGACTACCCGATGGCAGGCCGGAACTCCATCCGGAAATCGGGTTAGAGCCGGATCGGCGGCGGCCCGGACGGGTCGATGCCCGGCTCCGGGGGTGCGGGAAGATCAGGCCGCGCCGCAAGCGGCGGGGCTCTACGGCCGGCGACCGTTCGAGGCGTCCGAACTCGCGCGGTGGCCAAACCTTCGCAGCACCAAACCTGTGATCTCGGTGGCGGCGGGGACCTTCAGCCAAAGCGCGACGGCCCAATAAACCACGCCGGCGGCGGCCCCGGGCACAAACACAGCCCCGAGCTTCAGCGGGAGCGAGCCGTGGCCCAAGCGGTTTTCCCAGGAGTGGCTGAGCAGCGCCGCGACCAAGCCGGCGAGCACGGCGCCGGAAACCAGGGCCAGGAGCGCCTGGGGCAGGTCGCGCATGTCGAGTCGAGCCAGCTTGCGCCGCAAGGCGTAGGTCAGCAACCCCGCGTTGATGCACGCACTCATGGTGTTAGCCACCGCCAATCCGACCTCCCCGCCCACCCGGGCCTGCTGGAAATGCCGCACCAGCCAGATGGCAAACCCCAGGTTCAACCCGAGGCAAAGCACGCTGATCTTCATGGGCGTCTTGATGTCGTTGAGCGCGTAAAAGGCGCGGGCCAAAATGTTGTTCATCGAGAACATCAGCAGGCCCGGGGCGAGACAGGCCAGCGCAATGGCTACCCGGTGCGTGGCGCTGGGCCCGAACATGCCCCGCTCGAAGAGCAATCGCACGATTGGCTCTGCCAGGGCCACGGCGACCGCGGTCGCCAGCAAATTGGCAAACGCCAGGTGGCCCAAGCCCTGCCGCAACAGGTCGCGAAACTCGGGGTATTTCTTTTGCGCGGCCAGGCCGGCGAGGGTGGGCAAAAGAAAGGTGGCCAGGGAGATGCCAAAAATTCCCTGCGGCAGCTCCATCAACCGCACCGCGTAGTTGAACGTGGATACAATGCTCGGCTCGAACCAGAACGAAAAACATTGCGTGACCAGCACATTGATTTGGAAGGCCGCCACCCCGATCGAGCCGGGCACCATCTTTTTCACCACCTCCGCCACCGTCGGGTCGCGCCAGGGCGAAACCCAATGGTACCGATACCCCTCCCGCGTCAGGCTCGGCAATTGGAACGCGGCCTGCACGGCCCCGGCCACCACCACGCCGATGGCCAGCCCAAAAATCTGGTGGTCCAGCGTCTTGCCCATGCGGGGCGCCAGGAAGAGCACGCTGGCGATCATGACGAGGTTGAGGACAACCGCGCCCAAGGCCGGCACAAAAAAGTGGCCCCGGGCATTGGCCATCCCAATGAAAACCGCCGCCAGGCACACCAGCAGCATGTAGGGAAACATCGAGCGCAGCAACTGCAGCATCAGCCGGGTTTCGGGTTTGACCGGGCTCCAGGCCAGGGCCACTGAGATGCCGATCACCACCAGAACCGTCACCGCTGCCGCCGAGGCCACCAAACCCGAAATCACGGCGTTGGCCGAACGCCACATCTCCGCTTCCCCATCCTGCACCTCCTTTTGCTTGAAAATGGGAATGAAGGCGGCGGTTAAGGCGCCTTCGCCCAGCAGCCGGCGAAAGAGATTCGGCACCTGGAATGCCATGATGAATGCGCTCGCCACGGGCGAATTGCCCATGAACGCGGCATAAACCATTTCGCGCACCATCCCCAAAACCCGGCTGGTCAGGGTGGCGCCGGCCATCGCGCCGGAGGATTTCAACATTTGCGACATGCCGGACAAGGCTAAGGGCTAAGCGCCGCAGGCTAAAGGTCGAAGTGGCAAAAGAGCCGGCTTTGTTCGCACGCTTGCAACGCCGTAGCACGGCACTATCATGGGCCTCCTATGAAGGCTCGTTTTACAACGTTGCTCTGCCTAAGCGCGCTCACTTTGGCCGGCGTGACCCCCGCCCGGGCGCAGGCCAATCCCTCACCCGTGGTCAAAGCTGCGGACGCGGTCTTGGTGCGCCCGGTGTGTTTCGCCGCGACCACCGTAAGCACCGCGCTTTTCATCCTGGGGCTGCCGATCACCGCGGCGCTGAAGAAAACCAAGCCCGCGGCCCAACTGCTGGTGGTCCACCCCATGAAAGCCACGTTCACCCGGCCGCTGGGAGACCTGGACGCCATGGGGGATTGACGCGGCGTCTTGCGGGGGTCCGGTCGCGGAGGCCACGAGCATCAGCGGGGGATGGCCGCGCGCTCGTTCCGGCAATCCCCCCTCCCAGCCGGCCCCACCGCCCCGCCTAGGAAGTTCCTAGTTCGGCCCCCCAGGGTTGACACCCGCTTCCCGGTCTGTACCACTAGGTTAGTTGCATAAACCATATTTATCGAGCCGATTAAAATGAGTACAGCACCAATTAACACCACCAACAACAACCCGGCCTCCAAGAACACCCTCAACTCCGATGTCGAGGTCAAAGGGACACTCAAGTTCTCCGGCGAGCTCACCTTCGATGGCAAACTCGAAGGCGATATCAATTCCGAAGGCACGCTTAATCTGGGGGACAACGCAGTGGTCAAGGGCACCATCGACGTCGGTTCGGTGGTCGTGCGCGGCAAAATTACGGGCAACGTCATCGCCAAGGACAAGATCGATATCAAGGCCAAAACCGAGCTGTTTGGAGACGTTCGGGCGGCAAAACTGGTCATCGAAGAAGGCGTCACCTTCGTCGGCAAGAGCGAGGTCAACCCCAACAAGGTCTCCGCGACGGCCGCCCCCCCGGCGCGTGGTGAAACACCTAAGGTCGCCACCCCCGCCCGGGCCCCCGGCCTGTAAACGGAACGGGCTTGCGCTCGGGCTTTTTTGGGCGGAGCTTCCGGACCGCCGCGCTTCCGGGAGGAAGAACGCGGTGCGCGCCAGCGCCCTGGCTTGAGCCCTCGACGGCCCAACCCCAGGCTCGGTGGCCTCGCGCGGGTCCGTTTCGACCCCGCCCGCCGGCCGCGCTCCGGAGCCGGGTTGCGCCGGGATGACATCGCATGCCTGCATCTTCACCGGACACGGTTGCGGTCGATTGCCCGCGATGCGGCTACACGCAACGCGAGCCGCGCGGCGCGTATTCGACCGTCTGCCGCAACTGCCAGCAGCACTTCCGGCTCGAAGAGGTGCTGCGCCCCGCCGCCAAAACCTCCCGTCTGGTGATCGAGCACCGGCGCGTCCGTTGCTTCCAGTGCGGCACCGAATTGGAAGCGCCGCGCGCCGCCGCCTCGACCATGTGCAAGCGGTGCAGCAGCTACGTCGATTTGAGCGACTATCGCATCACCCAAACGCTGGCCAAGAGCATCCGCACCCACGGGTGGGTGGTGGTCGAGGAAAAGGGCTATCTCCTGAACACCGACACCCTGGCGGGCGAGGCCGTGATTAAGGGCCGGGTCATCGGAAAGCTCGTCGCCGAAGGCACGCTCGAGATCCACTCGTCGGCCAACCTCAAAGGCCAGTTCTCCGCCGGCCGCCTGGTGATCCCGGCGGGCCATCATTTTCGCTGGCCGGAGCCCTTGCGCGCGGGCGCCTTCGAGATTGCCGGCGAACTGGCCGCCGACCTCCAAGCCAGCGGCACCGTGCGGCTGCGCTCCACCGGCCGCTTGTTCGGCAATGTCCAGGCGGCCCATCTCGTGGTCGAGGCGAACGCGGTTTTTGTCGGGAGGGCAAGAATTGGCCAGCCGGGCGCCTGAGAGGGGAGGCGGGTCCGCACGCCGGACGGGTTCGCTGAAGTGCCGGATGGGAGGTTCGAAGCTGGCCAAGGCTCCGTGCCGGTGCGGACGGCGCGCTCCGCAGGGTTGAGCGTTTTTCATCGCGCCGCCCCGCCGACCGGGCACTCCGCCGAAGCTGCGCAAAAAATGCTAAACAATCAGCAACGCAGGTAAAGAAATTTTGATGAGCAGCCCGGATGCTGTTGACGATGGGCTTGCGAAATATTTGGCTGGGCTGCCTGCTAGCCGCCAGCGTGATGGCGGCGGGCGCGGGGAAAGCCGGCGCGGCGGAAGAAATCAAGAACAGCGCCTGCCTGGATTGTCACTCGGACCAGACGCTGTTCAAGACGAACGCCGCGGGCAAGGCGATCTCGCTCTTTGTGGACGAGGCCAAACTGGCGGCCTCGGTCCACCGGACCAACACGTGCTCGAGCTGCCATAGCGATTTGACCCTGAAACACCCGGACGACGGCGTGCCGACCCAGGCCCCCAACTGCGCGAAGTGCCACACCGGGCAGTCGGAAAGCTACGGCGCCAGCGTGCACGGCCTGGCGCGGGCCGCGGGCAACCAGGCCGCCGCCAACTGCAGCGATTGCCACGACGGCCACACCATCCTGTCTCCTGCGTCGCCGGCTTCACCGCTGCACTTCTCCCATCTGGCCGAGACCTGCGGCCGCTGCCACGCGCAAGCGGCCAAAGACGTCGAGGAAAGCGTCCACGGGCAGGCGCTCGCCCAGGGTCATCGGGACGCTCCCACCTGCACCGATTGTCATTCCGAGCACAAAATAATGGCGCTCAAGAGCAGCTCGCCGCTAAAGATTTCCGCGCAAGTTTGCAGCAATTGCCACGCCTCGGAACGGCTGAACACGAAGTACAACCTGCCGCCGGACCGGGTCAAAACCTTCTTCGACAGCTATCACGGCCTGGCGGCGCAGTATGGCTCCACCCTGGCGGCCAACTGCGCCAGTTGTCACGGCGTTCACAAAATACTGCCGTCTTCGGACCCGCGCTCGACCATCTACCCCGCCAACCTGGTGGTGACGTGCGGCAAATGCCACCCGGGCGCCAATGAGAATTTCGCGCGGAGCAAGGTGCACGTGGATGCCGCCTCCGCCCGCAGCGGCGACGGCATGGGCGAAAAGATCAGTTGGTGGGTGCGCCGGGTTTACCTGGGCCTGATCGCCGGCACGATCGGGTTCATGCTCATCCACAACGCGCTGCTCTTCGCAAAGAAGGTGGCCGCCCGCTTCCGAGCCGCGGACCTCACCGTGGTGCGCATGAACCGCTCGCAGCGCTGGCAGCATGTGGCGCTCGCCACCAGCTTTATCAGCCTGGCCATCACCGGTTTTGCCCTCAAGTTCCCCGATTCGTGGGTGGCGAAGCTGCTGGGTTCAAACGAGATGTTCCGCCGCTGGAGTCATCGGGTGGCCGGCGTGGTGTTGCTGGCGGCCGGAATATATCATCTCTTCTATCTGCTGACCCAACGGGACGGAAACAAGCTGGCCAAGGACATGCTCCCGGTCCCCAAAGACCTCCAAGACCTGGCCGGCAATGCCAAATACCTCTGCGGGTTGACCTCCGAAAAGGCCCGAATCGGACGCTTCGGCTACGCCGAAAAAATGGAGTATTGGGCGGTCATCTGGGGCACCGTCATCATGGGGGTAACCGGCCTGATGATCTGGTTCAAAATGGATGTCACCCGGTTCCTGCCTCGCTGGGCGGTCGATGTCGCGCTCAACATCCACTACTACGAAGCCATCCTGGCCTGCCTGGCGATCGTCGTCTGGCATTTCTACCACGTCATCTTCGATCCCGACGTTTATCCGCTCAATTGGGCCTGCTGGAATGGAAAAGTATCCAAGCATTGGCAGCAAGAGGAACATCCTTTGGATACACCCGCACCAACGGCCCCGGGAGCCGAACACATCGGCTCTCAGAGACCTGAGATCGCCACCGGCCGGGCCAGCGAAACCCTGAGGCCGGTCCCGGCCCCTGAAGACGGGAATTAGCTCCGGTCACGTTTATCGACCGGGCGCGGCACTGCCATTCAAGGCTACCGGATGGGCGTGCAGAACAAATCGCACGCGCCTCGCTCGTAGCGCAAGGCCAGCTCGACGTTGCTCAAGCCGTAGCGCGTGCAGGTTTCCACCACCTCCACCACGTCGGAGAAATGATGCGCTTCTTCCGGACGGCTGGTCCACCCGCCAGGCTTGAAATAATCGCGCGAGGCCTTGTGGCGCAACAGTCGTTTGATGGCTTTCTCTTCAACCGGACCATGGATCGTTTTCGCAGTCATAGGTCATCCCGAAACAACATTTCCCTAGAGTGTGACCTCGACCCGCGCTCATCTCAATAGGGTGAAGACCTTACCTCATGGGGCTGGGCCTCAGACCCTCCGCGCGTCGTGGAGTAGTCGAGGGTTGGGGGGGCTCAAAAACCTCGGGGGGGGGCGGACGGGCCCGAAGGGTACGCCCGACTCGGGCAAAAAGCGACGAATCTTGGACAATAAACGTTAAGCCACTGAAACGGCCGGGATTAGGCTTTCTCCATGCAAGCCATGCAACGCGATTAGGCTGGGCGCGACTTTCATGCGGTTGCGGTGTATTCTATGAAACGATTCCCCATGGCCAGACCTGCCATTACCGCGAGCCGGCGCCAGGCTCTGAGCGCCCTGCTGGCGGACGAAGCGACCGGCGTCCGCGCCAAATACGGCCCCCGGATCGGCTGGGAAGAACTGCTCCGGCTCCTGCAGGACCGGGCTTGCGTCCATTTTCCCTGCGAACTGCGCTTCGACGCCGAGCCGCTGCTGCCCGGCGAATTCGCGCATACCCTCCCCAAGGGAGGCAAACCCGAGGACGGCTTCACCATCTGCCTGCATCCGCTCTACGAACAGCGTTTGCAGAGCGTCCCCTACCTCGTGCTCCATCAATTGGCGCTGGTCAACCACGGCAAACTGGCGACCGCCGATGATGCCGAAACCTTCGGCTCCCGCGCCCTGGGCCTGTCCAAGGACGATTACTACCATGCCCTGTGTGAGCTCTCCGGCGAAATCGGCGGAGACGACCTGGTCTAACCCCCGGAGCAGAACTTGCCCGGGCGCCGCTGCGTGACGCGTTTCCCTCCGGTGACCAGTCCGTGAACTGACGTCCACACCATTCGCCCCCATGCGGGGGCAACCACCGTCCCTCGCCGGCAAACCAGGGCGGCGCGATCAGCCAGCCTGAATGACCGCCGCACGCACGCAGGCGAGGTGGGCGCCCCACCCTTCACCGGCCCGGGCTCAGGGCGCTCGGGTCCCTTGATAATTACATTCTCTTTGCCACCGTTGTCGTGCGATAAGAATCAATTGTGTGTTTCTTGCTCTCCAAATGCAAGAAATGTAAAGAAAATAGCAAGGGAGGAAGAGCAGCGAATTGGCTTCCCGCTAGCGTAGAGATGTGAATCCGAAGTGCCAGCTTGAATTAGCGAAGCAAATCACAATATTTGGCCTATGAACCTCTTTGTCGCAGGCTTAAGCTATAAAACCGCCCCGGTGGCGGTCCGGGAAAAACTCGCCGTCCCCGCCACGCGGCTTCAATGCTGCGAGTGCCGGCTCAAAGTCGCGGGCGGCCTCTCCGAACTGGTGGTCGTCTCGACCTGCAACCGGGTGGAGATCTACGGCGTCGCCCTGCCGGGCGGAGCCAGGGTGCAGCGCTTGTTCCAGGAACTCTCGGGCACCGACTTCGACTTTTCCCCCTATCTCTATGTCAAGGAGGGAGCGGCGGCCGTCGAACATCTCTTCGCCGTCAGCAGCGGCCTGGATTCGATGGTCATTGGCGAAACGGAAATCATTGGGCAGGTCAAAAAGGCCTATCTGGCCGCGCAGGCCGCAAAATTGACCGGGCGGATCACCAATCGCTTGTTTCAAACGGCCCTGCAGACCGCCAAGGAAGTCCGCACCGAAACCGGCATTGGGCGGGGCTCGACCTCGGTGGGCAGCGTGGCGGTCGAGCTGGCGGAGCGGATTTTTGATCGCGACCTCTCGGATAAGACAGTGATGATCATCGGGGCCGGCAAGATGGGGGAGGCCTGCGTTCGCCACCTGGCCAAGAAGGCCGCGCGAGCGGTGCTGGTGACCAACCGCTCCTACGAGCGCGCGGTGAACCTGGCCGCGGAAATCGGGGGCCGGCCGGTGGAATTTGAAAGCTTTTTGAGCGCCATGGCCGAGGCCGACATCGTGGTCAGCTCGACGGGGTGTCCCCAGGCCATTTTGCACCGGGAGGACGTGGCCTCCGTTATGCGCGCGCGGCGCAACCGCCCGCTCTTTTTGATCGATATCGCGGTGCCGCGGGATATTGACCACGAGGTGGAGCAACTCGAGGGCGTTTACCTCTACAACGTGGACCACCTCGAAGCAATCGTGCGCGAGAATGTCCGCTCCCGGGAGCAGGAACTCGCCCGCTGCCACCAGATTATCGCCGAGCGCGCCGCGGCGTTGCTCGCGCGGTTTGCGCCTGTGCCGGAGCGGGCGGCCCAAGCCCCCGGCCAGACCCAGCCGGCGTGGGCCCTGGGCGGCGCCATGGCTTGAAGCCACCCCATCCCGAACCCGCATGCGTGGGGAAACTCAATTTCGACGGAGCGGCCCGGTGACACTCGTCACCGGCTGGACTTCCGTTGGAAAGCGCGCCTCGGACAAGGCGCGCTCAGGAAGCGGCAGCACCACAGTGCCGCGGCCGTTCCGTTCGATCGAAGAACTCAAAAGCACGTGCTAAACATGAAACTAAATCCCTCCATTAAACGACCTCCCATTTGCCTCGCGGCAATCATGCTCGCGGCGCTGGGAGCGACTACCCCCGCATGGGCGGCCGCACCGCCCGCCTTGCAAGGCCAAGTCATCGCGCGCCCCCTCACCCCGGGCGACAAAACCACCTACGGGCTGCCTGCCAGCCTGGAAGCCTCCGGCGGAATCTCCACCGTCGGCATCGGCACCCCGGTGTACTTGGAAGCCGAAATCAATATTGCCGTCCCCGCCTCGGACATCCAGGGCGTCACCTGGGCGCTGAGCAACACGCCGCCGGGCTCGGTCGCGGTGCTGGCGCCCAGCCCGCTCGGGACGAATATTCCGGTGTATGAGCCCGCGGACCGCGTCGTTTACCAAGTGGCTGGCCGGACGCTCCTGCGCCCGGACCTCAAGGGCCAGTACACCGTCGTCGCCACCATCACCACCGGCAACAGCGGCACCACCAACGTGGCCTATACGGTCACCGCCGGCACGTACATGGGGGTCGATACCTGCTTCCTCTGCCACAGCGGCGGCGCGATCGCGCCCGACAAGTCCTCCTGGCAAAATACCGCGCATGCCCAGATTTTCAGCCAGGGGATCGACGGCATTCTCGGACACTACAGCGCGTCCTGCCTGCAGTGCCATACGGTCGGTTTCGATGCCAACACCAACGTCATGGACGGCGGGTTTTTTGATGTCATGAACCAGACCGGCTGGATCTTTCCCACCGTCCAAACCAACGGCAACTGGGCCAGCATGCAAACCAACTACCCGACGCTGGCTAACCTCGGCAATATCCAATGCGAAAACTGCCACGGCCCCGGCAGCGAACACGCCGTCCAGGCCCTCCAGAACCAAAGCCTGGCGCCCAATTTCATTTCCAAGACCGTCAATTCCGGCGATTGCAATCAGTGCCACGACGCGCCCACCCACCACATCAAGGGCACGGAATGGTACGCCTCCTCCCACGCCTCGACCACGCGAATCCCCTCCGGTTCCGCTTCCCGCGCGGTCTGTGTCGGGTGCCATACTTCGACGGGGTTCATCGGCCGCATTTCGGGCAGCACGACCACGAACACCACCTTCAATGCGATTGGCTGCCAGACCTGCCACGAGCCCCACGGTCAAACCATGCCGACCAACAACCCTCACCTGTTGCGCGTCCTGGGCCCGGTGACCATGCCCGACGGCACCGTCGTCACCAATGCCGGCAATGGCGCCCTCTGTCTCGAATGTCATCATAACCGCAATGGTTCGGTGACCAACATGCTCGCCAAGTATCCCCTCGGCCAGGCCAACTGGGTCGGCGGTTCGAGCTTCGGTCCGCACGACAATCCCCAGGGCGACATGGTCGAAGGCATCAATGCCTATACCTATGGCAAGGCCATCCCCAGCTCGGCGCATCGTAACACCGTCAGCGATCTTTGCGTCGGCTGCCATATGCAAACCGTCAACGTGGGTGATCCCGCCTTCCTCAAAGCCGGCGGCCACACCTTCGAGATGAGCTATACAGTCGTCGCCAACGGCGTCACCAACAAAGTCGCCAAGACCGACACCTGCGCGCAATGCCATGGGCCGATTGCCAGCTTCAACATGCCCATCCAGGACTACGATGGCGACGGCGTGATTGACGGCGTGCAAACCGAAGTCCAGCACCTCCTCGACAAGCTATCGACCTTGCTGCCCAACTCGACGGGTGTGCTGGATGGCCTGGCCAAGAGCAGCCTCTCGGTCAAAACCAACTGGACCCAACCGCAGCTCGAAGCCGCCTATAATTGGCAGTTCGTCAACAACGACGGCAGCAAGGGCGTTCATAACGCGCCCTTCGCCACCGGCTTGCTCAAGGCTTCGATTGCCGACTTGACCGGTGTCTCGGCTGCCGGCGGTTTGCCCGACGCCTGGGTCATTCAGTACTTTGGCTCGATCACCAACGCCAACGGCGCTCCGAACGCCGATCCGGCCGGTGATGGCGTGCCCAACTGGCTGAAATACGCGCTGGGTCTCGACCCAACGGTTCCGGCGGTCGCCTTCCCAGGCGGTGTCGTGCTGGCCAATGGCAAGAACCTGGTGAACCCGACGGTCAATCCCGGTGACACGAACGGCATCGCCATCTACACCGCGGCGGAAGTCTCGTTCAACACCCAGGCGGGCACGACCTACCAACTGCAGTCCATCTCCTCGCTAAGTGATGGCTGGCAGAATGTCGGCTCCCCCATCGCGGGCACGGGCGCGCCGGTCAGTTATGTCACACCCACGCGCAACAACACCCAGCAGTACTATCGCGTGGTGCATACGCCATAAAAGGATTGAGCTCACTGAAGTACTGATAAACAGCTTCAGTTCCAGCCCCTCCGCAGCAATGCGGAGGGGCTTTTTGTCCCCCCCTTCACCCTTCCGACCGCCCAACCGCCCGACCGCCCGACCGCCCGACCGCCCGACCGCCCCTCCGTCCTCCGCCCTCCGTCCTCCGCCCTCCGTCTTCCGTCTTCCGTCTTCCGTCCTCCGGCTACCGTCCTCCGGCTACCGCCCAGCGCCCTTGAGCCTGCGCCAAGCCTCAATTTGCGCCTGTGACTGGGAGGCGATCTCCTTCAAGCGATCCGTTTGCCCGGCCTGCATCTCCTGCAGAGCCTTCACCGCAGCTTGCTGGTCGGCCGAGGAGCCGGTGCTTTGCGCTTGAGCCAAGCGTTGTTGGGCTTCCTGAAGCTGCGCCTGAGATTTCTGGGCCGCCTGGGCAAAATCCTTCAAGGCCGCCTGGCGCAGCAGGCGAGTGCCATCCTCCAACGACATCGAGTCCGGATCGGGGATCAAGCGCTTCAAGTCCTCAACAGCGGCGGCGGTGACGGGCTTCAAGTTCCCCGGGGCGCCGCCGCCGGCGCCGGGCGCCGATTCAATCGCATTGGCGATGGCGCGCGTGAGATCGATCTCGAGTGCCGCTTCCCACTCCGGCGAGAGCCGGGCCAGCGATTCCCGGCGTCCCTCGTTCAGCACCGCCACACCAAGAAAGTACTCGTCGCCGGATTCCAGTTTGCGGGGTTGGATCCCGTCCGCCACCGCCGCGTTTACGTTCGCGTTGGATTGCGAGGTGCAACGTGTCACCTTGAGCTTTCCATCGCCCTCCTGCTGGTAGAGCGAGAGCAGCTCATCGACGCGGTGAGCGAAGGCTTTCAGGGTTTCTGGCGTCCCGGGCGCTTCCAGCAGCGAATAGAACTTAATCTCCACCGGCGAACTCAGGCGTTTCAAAATCGCTTTCGTGCCGTCAGAAAGGCCCGCGACGGGCGCGGCGTCGGCGCTCGCCTGAGCCGTGGCCGCCTGCGAGCGCGCCACCCGGTGCATCCAGAAGGCGCCCGCGCCCAGCCCGCAACCAAACGCAACCAGGACCAGCATCAAAACTCCCGGGGACACCTGGCCTCTGGACCGGGCTCCACGCCGGGAAGCATCGCTTATCGAAATACGTCTCATGGCTCTATTTTGCTTATTACTGTTCAACCCTGCGCAGCCGGGGCTGGCGAGCGCGCGCCGGGGGCGCCGTTCCCGCTCGTTCCGGCACGGCAGTGGCCAAATCTTGCCTGGCACCATGCGCGAATTCTCACGGGCACGCGAGCCAAAAACCCATGCTGACTCGTGGTGGCCAAGGCCAAGGCAATCGACGGTGAGCATCGGCCAAAATCTGGATAGCCCGGCCGCCACGGTGCGGTAGCCTTCGGTCGAGCATATGGGCATCCGAGTCCAAATCGCCAGGCGCAGCGCTGCCAGGATGAGACCCGCCGGTCTCCCGCCAGCCCGCCCGGCGCGAACGCGCGCCCTTCCCATTTCCGCCGCCGGGCTGCTTCGCAGAAATTGTCCAGGCGGTGACATACGCAGCCTATGAACCGCATCCAAGCCCCGCCGGGCCGCCTGGCCTCGATCCTGATCCTGACCGCCACCGCCTGCTTCGGGTTGCCGCCGCGCGCCGGCGCCCAAAGCGTGCAGCACCTGAGCGTGCCGCAAACCGGTGGCATACCGGGCCGGCCCGTCATGACCGGAATTACCCAGCAATCCAACAGCGTCACCGTGACCTGGGATGGTCCCTCGGGCTATTACCAGCTTTTCGAGAAGTTGAACCTGAGCGACCCGAACTGGCACCCGGTGGGCGGCCCTACGAATTTATCCCGGCGGGCGACGCTCACCGGCGTCTCGACCAACGCCCTGTATCGCATCCTGGGCCCCGCGCCCCAGTATATCGGTTCCCAGGCCTGTGCCGAGTGTCATACCGCCATTCATGACAACCAGATGAACACCATGCACGCCCAGGCCCTGGTGGTGCTGACTCAGGTGAACCAGCAGACCAACCCCGCCTGTTTGCCCTGCCACACGGTCGGGTACGGCCTGCCGACGGGGTTCGTGAGCGCGACCGCCACGCCGCAACTCGGCGGTGTGCAATGCGAAAACTGCCACGGCCCGGCCGGCAACCATGCGGCCAACCCGGACGACCCCACTCGGGTGCCGCGCCTGGAAGTGGCGGCCACTGTGTGCGGCGGGTGCCACACGGGCGCTCACCAGCCGACGTACGATGAATGGACCACCAGCGCGCATTCCACCATGGTCGAAGACATGAACCCGGCCAGTCGCATCAGCGCCTGCGGCCGATGCCACTCGAGTTCCGTCCGGCTGAGCCTGCTGAACAACACGCCCCTGCCCACCGGCGATGCCAACGTGCCCATCGGTTGCGTGACCTGCCACAATCCGCACCAGGTCACGGCGAATCCCGCGCAATTGCGCAACCCGGTTTCCTCGACCAACGATTATTTCCTGACCACCAGCGACGTCTTCACGAACAAGTACAACCCGAACATCAACGCGTGCGCCCAATGCCACAACCATCGGGGCGCCTCGTGGACGGATTCGAGCCGGCCCCCGCATCATTCGCCCCAGTACAACATGCTCCTGGGCACGGTCGGCCTTTTGCCCTCCGGTCTGGCGCCGAACCAGCCCGCCTCGCACGCGCTGCTCATCGCGGACCAATGCGCCGGCTGCCACATGCAGACCGAGCCGTACGTGAGCGGTACGCAGCCCGCGGTGACCGGCCATTCCTTCAGCGTGCAGACCTACCAGGTTTGCCTGCAATGCCACCCGCTGCCCGAGCAACTGGTCGAGTTCACGTCGAGCACGGTCTCCAACCAGATTGCCCAGGTAAAAGCCTCGCTGGATCTTTGGGCCACGACCAAAGCCCCGCTCGCTTTGCGATCCAACTACGGCGCGCGGTCCTGGGAGTACACCACTCCGGGGAACTCTCCTCCGCGGGTCCGGGACCCAGCGCGGCGGAACAGACGACCAACAACATACCGGTCAACATCCAGAAGGCCCGTTTCAATCTGTACCTGGTGCTCCACGACGGCAGCTACGGCGTCCACAACGGCCCGTTTGCGCTCACTCTGCTGGATGCCGCCCAGAACTGGGTGCAGCAGGAGTTGAACGGACAACCCTGATGCGGGTTCCCCGGCCCGGACCAAGCACGAATCAAACAACTCACGATGAACCGCATGCTCCATCTCCTGAACTGGCCCCGGTCTCGCCCGCGGCGGTTGCTCGCCCTGGGCGCCTTGTTGGCCCTGGTTTCGACGGTCATTTCATGCAACACCGTCAACCGCGCGGTCGTGGTGCTGCCGAATGTCCCGGGCGCAAATTACATCGGCTCGAAGGAATGCGAGCAATGCCATGACAAGATCTACCGTGACTTCGCAACCGCCGACCACGCGCGGCTGATTGCCCTGGGCACGAACGCCCTGGGCGCGGGCTGCGAATCGTGCCACGGCCCCTGCAGCCTGCATTCCGATTCCGGCGGAGACGTTAAGCCCCCGTTCAGCTTCACCGCGGGGCGGCCCTCCTCGACGAGCTACGGCACACGCCTGGCCGTCGAACCGCCGCGCTCGGTCCAGACCATGTGCTTCCAATGCCACCCGAACGTGCGCGGGCAATTCAACCTCCCCAGCCATCATCCGGTGCCTGAGCGCCGCATGAGCTGCACCGATTGCCATCCGCCACACTCCGGCCAGGCGCATGTCGGGGGCGGCACGGCCTTGCTTTCGCTCAACGAAGGCTGCTTTCGTTGCCATCCAGCCCAGCGCGGCCCTTACGTCTTCGAGCACGAGGCCCTGCGCGAGGGCTGCACCACCTGCCACGGACCGCATGGCACGGTGAACGCCAAGCTGCTCACCGTTCGCGACGCCAATCTCTGTCTCAAATGCCACTTCCAGCAGGTCTCCGGCGGCCGGCTGCTCATCGGAGGCTCGGACCATACGTTGCGGGTCCAGGAAGGCACCTGCTGGACCGCCGGTTGCCATGAGGCGGTCCATGGGTCGCGGGTCAGTCCTTCACTTCGGTTCTAACCAGTCACTTGCAAGCAGATGAAATTCAGAATCCCATTCCAAGTTGACCGCCTCCGTTGGCACTGGGCGTCCCTGCTCGGCGCCATCCTGGCGGCCCCGAGCGTATCCGCGGCGGACACGAACGCCACCCCCGCAACGGTCTCTCCGCCCCTCACGCCCGGGGAGATGTTCGAAGGCGGAACGAACACCTACAACAACTGGGTGGACATTTCGGCGGGCGCCTTCCTGACCAGCGGCAACCAGGCGCAAGCCCAGCAGGCGCACCAACTCACCGGCCCCGTCTTCGGCGGGATCGAGGATCTCCATTACCAAGGCCAGGTCGCCACCAACACCACCTTCACGGTGGACGGCCATTCCATCTTCGACAACCATGACTATAGCCTGAGCCTGGGATTGGTCCGCGACAAAGTGGGTTATGTCCGCGCATCGGCGAGCGAGTTCCGCACCTGGTACAATGGCGATGGCGGCTTCTTCCCGCCTTCCGGCGCCGCGTATTCGCTTTCCGATGATGCCCTGGGCCTGGATCGCAAGAACATCACGTTCGAGACCGGTTTGCGGATGGAAAACCTGCCGCAGATCACGTTCCGGTATAGTCATAACGAGCGCGACGGCGAGAAGGGATCCACCAGTTGGGGCCTGACGCACCCGGCGTTCGACGTCACGCGCGGGCTGAGCCCTTCTTTTTACGACATCAACGAACGGCGCGACACGTTCCAACTCGACGCCACCCAGCACTACAAGGCCACGGACTTCGGGCTGGGCTTAACCTACGAGTCCGGCAAGCTCAATGATGCCCTCAACATCGATCAGTTTCCCGGCGAGCCCGTCGAACAAAAGATCACCAACCAGCAAGGCACCTCCTACGACCTCTTCAACGTTCACGCCTCGACCGAAACCTGGATAAAAAAGAACCTGATGGTGTCTTCGGGCTTTGCCTACTCGGATCTGGACAATACGTTTTCCGGCAGCCGAATTTATGGGGCCGATTTCGACGTCGGGTATGTCCCCAGCGCCCAGAATGGCCTCGGCTATTACGACCTGAACGGCGCGTCGCATCTTCACGAATACGTGACGGATCTCAACCTGTTCTGGAAGCCCGTCGAGCATCTTTCCATCGTGCCCTCCCTGCGGGTGCAGAAGGAGGATTGGAACGCCGACGCCAGCGGCATGGAAACGCTCGCGGATTTTAGCGCCACCCCGTTTAGCGGCAATGCCGACCGCGGTGTCATCGATGTCCGCGAACGGCTCGACCTGACCTACAACGGCATCACCAACTGGGTCTTCTACGCGCGAGGCGAATGGACCGAGGGCCAGGGAAACCTGGACCAGTACGGCGGCCTGGTGCCGATAGCGGGCATCGGTGTCTCGCCGATCTATAACCAAACGGACGACAGCCGGTTTTTCCAGAAGTACAGCGCCGGAGCGCGCTGGTATCCGGCCCGCCGAGTGACGGTTGATGCGGGCGGCTATTATAAATTCAACCATTACGATTATAACAACTTCCAGGACAGCACGCCCAACAACAGCTTCAATCGCTATCCCGGCTACCTGGTCCTGCAAGACTTCGAAACCTACGACGGGAATCTCCGGCTGACCCTCCGGCCCTTCAACAACCTGAGCCTGGTCAGCCGCTATGAATACCAGTGGTCCACCATCCACACCCAACCGGACTCCATCTCGGGTCTTTCCCAAGCGGAATCCTCGACCATGCCCAGCCACATCATCGCCCAGGATGTGACTTGGACGCCCTGGTCACGCCTGTACTTGCAGGCCGGTCTGAACTATGTGCTCAGCGAAACCAGGACCCCGGCCTCCGGCGTTACCCAGGCCATCCTCAACGCGCAGAATAATTATTGGACCTTGAATTTCTCGGCCGGGTTCGTCCTGAACGACAAGACCGACCTCAACCTTGGCTACTTCTACTATCAAGCGGATAATTACCAGGACAACTCGACTGTGGGCTCGCCACTCGGCGCCGGCGGCCATGAGCACGGCGTCACCGCCACCCTGGTCCGCCGCATCAGCAAAAATGTCCGGCTCTCGCTCCGCTACGGCTACTATACGTACAACGACCAGACCTTCGGCGGCAGCCAGGACTACACGGCGCACGTGATTTACTCGACCCTGCGTTACCGCTTCTGAGAAGCCGCGGTCTCTGCGCGGATGGTCGTGGCAAAAAGGGCCGCCCGGGGTTTGGCGCACTCGATCAACCGGGTCTTGAAGGCGCCTGGCCCGAACCGTGCCGTCGCTCAAAGTCCGTCCGCGGGCCATGCCCCCCTGGTCTGCGACCCAGCGCCGCCCGGCGCTCACCGGCGCCGTTCAACCGACATCCGCATCGCTGATCTTGGAGGCGTTTTCAAAGCGGGTAAAGGATCGTTGGAAAACCAGGTGGACATCGCCGGTGGGCCCGTTGCGCTGTTTTGCCACCAGCAGGTTGATAGGCACCACGTCCTCGCTGAGCGCATCATCGTCGCTTTCGCGCCGCTTGGTGGGATCCTCGGGATCCGATCGATACAGCAAGCCGACGAGATCCGCGTCCTGCTCGATGCTGCCGGATTCGCGCAAATCCGCCATGTTCGGCTTGCGGCTCTTGTCCTTCTCGAAATCGCGGTTCAACTGGCTCAGGACGATGATGGGGACTTTCAGTTCTTTGGCGAGGGCCTTGATGCCGCTCGAGATGTCGGCGATTTCCTGCTGGCGGTTATCGACCCGGCGCGCGCTCGAGTGCAGGAGCTGGAGGTAATCCACCACAAAAAGCTTAATGCCATACTGCTGCTGCAACCGGCGGGCTTTGGCCCGCAATTGCAGGATCGATAGCCCCGAGGTGTCGTCGATGAACAGCGGCGAACGGGCCAGCAACCCCGCGGCCGTCGTCAGCTTCACAAAATCCTGCTCAGCCAGAAAGCCATCGCGAATGTTCCGCAGGTTCACCCGGGCCCGCGAACACAACATGCGCAGCACCAGTGATTCCGCCGTCATTTCCAAGCTAAACACCCCCACCGGCAGCTTGTGGTCCACCGCCGCGTGCTCCGCGATGTTCATCGCCAGCGAGGTTTTCCCCAGGCTCGGCCGGGCCGCGATGACGACCATTTCACCGGCATGCAGGCCGCTGGTCATTTTGTCTAAATCCGCAAAGCCGGTGGCAATGCCGCTTAACTGCCCTTGCCGCGCGTGGAATTGCTCGATGGTGGTGATCGCCTGGTTTACCAGTTGCTTGATGGTGTCCGTGCTTTCTTGAACCCGGGATTCACTGATGCGCAAGATGTCCCGCTCGACCTCGTCCATCAGGGCGTCCACCTCGCCCTCGGTACTCATGCACCCGGCCCACGATATCCGTGCAAACATGGATCATCCGGCGGAGCAGAAACTTCTCCTGCACGATATCCAGGTAATACGTCAGGTTGGCGGCGGAAGGCACCGAGTCGGGCAGCGCGGAAAGGTAGGCCAGGCCGCCGACCTGTTCGACCAGGTGCTTGTCCTTAAGCCGCTGATGCAGCGTGATCAGATCGATCGCTTCGCGCTGGTCGTACATCTCGATCAGCGCCGTTAAAATGGTCTGATGCCGCAGATCGTAGAGCACCTCGGGGTTGCCGCTGAACTTTTCGATGCACTGCGGCATGCAGTCGTTGGGCGCGAGCAACACGCAGCCCAGCATGCCCTGCTCGGCTTCGGGGGAATGCGGCGGCAGGCGCTCCGCCTTGAGCGGACTAGCGGCCCGCTTCTTCGGCTGCGCTTTCTTTAAATCCGGCCCGGAAGCGGGGCTCTCTGCCATGGAATCAAGCATGGGAACACAAAACGAAAAGTCGCCGCCACTTTCAAACCAGAGTTATTGCGGCTTAGTAACAGGTTATTCACGGACTTGAGAAAGCATAGCGGGAATCGACGCGTTTGTCAGCAAATCGCTGAACCTTTAGGGTAATCCCGTCCCCCCGCCTCCTTCCCGTTTTGGAATCCGGATCTCCTCAATCCTCCTCCCCATCCTGTCCACGTTGTTCATCCTGTCCCTCCTCCCCATCCTGTTCATCCTGTTAATCCTGTCCTGGTTGTTCCTGTTGTTCATCCTGTCCTCTTCCCCTCGATTTCCTGCTTCGGAATCTGAATTCCCCCAGTATGCTGGTGGCGGATGAGCGCCGCAGTTTCCAGACCAGAAGGCGCGCCGCTGGGCCGACCGGTCACCACGTTGTTTGGCGTCGGCCGGGAGCGCGCGACCCAGTTGGCCCGTTTGGAGATCCACACAATCGAGGACCTGCTGCTGCATCAGGCCGCGCCGTTACGAAGACCGGAAACACCTGGTGCCCATCGCGAAGCTGAACCTCGAAACACCCTCGATCACGCACGGCCAGGTGGTCGCCTCGGGCGTAAAATGGTTCAAGCAACATACCAAATCCATTTTCGAACTGATCCTCGATGATGGCACGGCGCGCTTGCATTGCCGATGGTGGAATCTGCCTTACATGGAGCAGTATTTCGCGGTTGGCGACGAAGTGCTGGTATTCGGCAAACTGCTCGGCCTCAAGCCCAGGATCGTCGATCATCCTGAAACTGAGGTGGTCGAGGGCGGCGAAGAGAGTTCCATCCACATGAACCGCATCACGCCCATCTACCCGCTGACCGAGGGGCTGCCCCAACGCTGGCTGCGCTCGCTCATCTGGCGCACCCTGCGGACCTTCGAGTGCCAGATCCGCGAGCCTGGGGAGCCGGAATCGAACGGCGGGCGGGCCACCAACCGCCACGGGCGGATAAGACCGCGAACGAGACCGCGAGCGGGCTTGCCCCGCAACCACCGCGACTCCTAAGCCGCGCCGAGGCGATCCATCTGCTTCACAACCCTGAAACCGAGCAAGACCCGGAACGGGCGAGAAAGCGCCTGGCCTTGGACGAATTCGTCGAGTTGCAGCGCCAAATCCAGCTTCGGCGCAAAACCTTCGAGAGCAAAGCCCGCGCGCTGGCCTGCGGCGGTGACAATCGCCTGCTCAAGCCGTTCCTGGCAAAACTCGGTTTTAAGCTGACCCACGCCCAAACGCGCGTGCTCAAACAGATGCGCCAGGACATGGCCGGCGCCCACCCGATGCGCCGATTGCTGCAAGGTGACGTGGGTTCGGGCAAAACGGTCGTGGCCGCCTGTTGCGCCTTGATGGCCATCGAAAGCGGCTACGACGTGGCCATCATGGCCCCGACGGAGATCCTGGCCGAACAGCATTGGCTGAGCTTTTCCCATTGGTTTCACCCTTTAGGGATCGCCGTCGAGGTGCGGACCGGAACGTACAAGCCCAGGCGCCAGAAGCCGGCGCCTGGCGGCGGCTCCCCAACCCCGCAACCGCCCCCCACACTATTTATCGGCACTCATGCGCTCATCGAGTCAGGCTTCGCTCCCGGGCGGTTGGGCCTGGTCGTCATCGACGAACAACACAAGTTCGGAGTCACGCAACGCGAACAACTCGTGCGCAAAGGGCATTATCCGCACCTGCTGGTCATGACGGCCACGCCCATTCCGCGCACGCTCGGCCTCACGCTCTACGGGGATCTGGACATCTCGATCCTCGATGCGGCTCCGAGCGGGCGGGGCCGCATCAAAACATTCGTCCGGACCGCGGATAAGCTCCCCAAGGTCTGGGATTTTATTCGGAGCCAAATCGCCGCGGGCCACCAGGCGTTTGTAGTCTATCCGCGCGTCGAGGAAACCACCGAGAACGGGATCAAAGCCGTTACCCGGGAGTTTAAGCGGTTACAAGAAACGCTGCCCGGGATGCGAACGGGACTGTTGCACGGCCGCTTGAAGACGGAGGAAAAGGAGGCGGTCATGGCGGCGTTTCGCGCCAACCAAATTCAGGTCTTGTTAGCCACCTCCGTGATCGAGGTCGGCGTCGATGTGCCCAACGCCACGGTGATGCTCATCGAGAATGCCGAACAGTTCGGCCTGGCCCAGCTCCATCAATTGCGCGGACGGATCGGGCGCGGCGCGCACGACGCCTATTGCATCCTGGCCGCCTCCGGCGGGAACACCGAAACCCAGCGGCGCTTGCGAGCCCTGGAAGAGACCCATGACGGATTCAAGATCGCCGAAGCGGATCTGAAGTTGCGCGGCCCCGGCGAACTGCTTGGACGCCAGCAAAGCGGGTTGCCACGCTTTCGCTTCGCGGATTTCGCGTCCGATCTGGCCCTCATCAACCAGGCGCGCGAGCTGGCTACCGAGTGGGTGGAACGGCAGTCAGCCGGCCCCACCGAGTCTCCCGCCCCGGCCCCCAGGTCCGGAGCCTGAGTGGTCATGAACATAAATACGATGACGTTCGCGGCCAGGGATTTTTGGCGCGGGCGAGGCGTGCGCGACGAGCATACCCGCCCGGGGTCTGTAAGGAGCGCACCACGAAGCCCGCGCCAAAAAGCACGGCCGCCCCCGCGTGCGCGGAATCGGTTTGCAACTTCAACGGGTTTTCCCTTTCATACAGGCTCGAAGACCACAAGCTCCCTGTGCGCACGTTTGGTTCAGGCCGTGGGACAGCGCCGGAAGATAATAGGGCGCCGGCCTCCGGCTCCCCTGGAAGCTCCGCGCCCGAGATCGCGGCGCTCCGCAGGCGCCACGCCCTCACGCTCGGCATCCTCGTTCTATGCTCCCTAGTCCTGGCCCTGGTCTCGATGCCCGCGCCCGGGGTGCCCTCCGCGGCAGACCAGGAGGCCACGGCGGATGCCTCCTGGTCCGCCGTCCTGGGCTATGCACATCAACACGGGTTGCAGTTCGGCACGGACATTGCCTTCACCTACGGCCCCCTGGGCTTTCTCGCCACGCCCTTCGTGGCCGAGGATGCCACGGGCCTGAGGTTGCTCACCGACGCTCTGCTCAGCCTGGCCACCGCGGTTGGGCTGGTGGTGCTTGCGTGGCACTTGAAGGTCGTCTGGAGATGCGTTTTGGTAGGGACAGCGGTTTTCCTTCTGGGGAATATCGAACCCCGCAGCGATCTGCTGATCGAGGCCGGCCTGGCCTGCTGGGGCTTGCTCACGGTCACAACCACCGGCGGTCTGCGCCGCTTCGCTCTTGGCCTCTTTGTCGCGCTGGCCGCATTCGCCGCCCTGGTCAAAATCAGCCTTCTGGTGATCGCCGGCCTGAGCGTGGGGTTGCTCGGGCTGGATTGCCTGGCGCGCGGTGAGCGGAAGGCGGCTTGGGGTATTACGGCGGGATTCGGCTGCGCGTTCCTGCTCGGTTGGACGGCCCTGGGACAGAGCCCGTTGCACCTGGGAGCATTCATCGCCCACGCCCTGAGCACGTCGCACGGATACAATTGGGCGATGAGTCACGAAGGCTCCCGGGACCTCAAATGGCGCGGGGTCTTTACGGTGCTGGCCGCGACCGCCGTTGTCCTGGTCCGGGCTCTGAACGCCTTCGAGGGACAAGATCGCCGCGCCCACGTGCGCCGGGCCATCTTGAGCCTCTGGCTCTGCGGCTTGCTCTTCCTGGTGTGGAAGCATGGGTTCGTTCGCACTGACAGGTATCACGCCGGATTCTATCTCGGTTTTGTGGCCCTCCTGGTGTTGGCGCTGGAAGCGCTGCCAACGGCGCGGGTCGCCCCCCGGATCTGGGGACGTGCTTTCGCCCTCGCCTGCTGGTTCACCTGCCTGGTCACCGCTCAATCCATCGTCCTGCCGGGCGATCTCAAGGCTTCCTTGATCCAACCGCTGCGCTCGCTGCGCCAAAACGCCGCCAGCCTAATTCGGCCGGCTCCACATCAACAGGAAATCGCCGGCGCCCTGGCCGCCCGTCGAGATCGCAGCCGGTTGCCGCACCTGGGCCGCCTGGTCGGTTCGGCCACCATCGACATGTTCGGGTGCGACCAGACCACCGTTCTGTGCAATGACCTGAACTACCACCCCCGGCCCGTCTTCCAGAGCTACGCCGCGTACAACGCCCCGTTGATGCGGCTGAACGAGCAATTCTACCTGTCCGCTGCGGCCCCGGAGTACGTGCTCTTTTGCTTGATGGGTATGGATCGGAAATTCCCGCCATTGGAAGACGCCCGGACCCTGCGCCACCTCCTCATGAATTACGAACTGGCGGCCACGGAGGGACCGTTCCTCCTGCTCAAATCCAGAGCCAAAACCCCGGCGGCGCTCAAGTTGCTGCTCCAAGGCTCGGCCCGGCCCGGCCAACCCATCGACCTCGGGGAATTCGCCGACTCCGATTTGTGGATGGAAATCGATCTCGAACCCTCGGCCCGAGGTCGCGTGTATGAGGTCTTGTATCAACCACCGACGATTCGCCTCGCCCTCTGGCACGGAGCGCCCGAGCAAACCAAGCCACGACGCTTTCGGGCGCCCGTGCCCATGCTCGCCGCAGGCTTCCTCGTGAGTCCGCTCCTGCTCAACAACCAGGATGTCCTGGACCTTTACCAAGGCAAAACCGTGGCTCGACCCAGGGCATGCGCGATCCAACTCGATCCCGGCACCGACGCCTTATGGCAGCGCAGCTTTGCCTTTCGCCTCTACCAGGTGCAAGGCGGTTTGGCCCGCGCCGCGTCGGCCCAATCCGCCGGCACGGGTCCTTCACCCTAGCGCGGCAGTGGCGGCGCGTCATCCGGCGACGCCCGTTGAAGGGATGGGCGTCAGACGGTTGGCGCGTTGGGCGGTAAGGGGGATCGGGGCGGGCGCAAGAAGGTTTGGGCTTTCCGTTTTGGCCTCGCCGGAATGGGGCTAACACCCCGCTGTTTGGCTCAGCCGGTCAGCAATTATTTGCTTGCCAAGGCAAAGCCGATTGCCTAGTATAGCCATGTTAGAATTGCAGGCTGTAGTGCCAACATGTGTAGCTATAGAGTACATGAATAAGCTCCAACCGGCGAGGGTGTCTTGAGCCGCCCTTTTCCTTCTCGTAATTCTTCTTCCTCCGTTCCGTTTGTCAGGGTCAATGGGAAGATCCGTGCCCGCGAAGTCCGGATCATCGGCGTTGACGGCAGACAGCTCGGAGTATTATCGCTGGGCGAGGCCCTCACCATGGCCCGCTCTCTGGGTGTGGATCTGGTCGAGGTCGCTCCCAATGCCACACCGCCGGTCTGCCGGTTGGTGGACTTCGGCAGGTACCGCTACGAGCAAGCCAAGCGGGAGAAGGAATCCAAAAAGCATCAGCACGCCACCAAGGTCAAAGAGGTCCAGCTCAGTCCCAAAATCGACCCCCATGATCTCGGTGTGAAGGTGGGCCATGCCGTTGACTTCCTCTGCGAGGATATGAAGGTCAAAGTCACCCTCAAGTTCCGCGGCCGGGAAATGGCCCATACCGAATACGGGTTCCAGGTGGTCGAGAAATTCCTGACGGAGATTTCCGCCTATGGGCATCCGGATTTTCAGCCGAAACTTAACGGACGCGCCATCAACCTGATGATCAGTCCGCTGCCCCGCAACAAACGACCCAAGCATCCCTCCCAGTTGGAAGGGGCCGCGCCGCCGCCGCCGACTCCCACACCGCGCCCCGAATCCAATCATCAGCCAGTCCCCGCCCACATCGACCGGAACCCCAAGCCCGCGGAACCTCGCCCTTCCCCCGGTTTCGCCAACAATCCCTTCGCCGAACTGGAAGTCAACCGGTAGCCCGGCGCGCGAGCTCCGCCCAGCCAGAGCCCGCCCCTCTGCTCAATCGCGCGCGGTTCCGCGGGAAATGGTCCGCCTCCGTGTGCCGCATTTTGGAGCTAGCCCTCCGCTTGCCCGCGTCCGGGAGGCTCAAGGGGGCGGCGGTGCGACCCAGTGCTCGTTGTGCGGTTGGTGGTCGATGTTCCAGCGCCGAGCGACCCCCGCATTGCTGAGGCTGAACAGCTCGATTGCGCGGAAGTTCTCCACGTGCCCGTCACAAAATGCCATGTTCCACCGGCCCGCATGGCGCTGTTGAACGCCCCGGACGGTGGGCGAGTTCGGAGGCAACCGCCGCATGACCTCGTTATGGAAAAACGGAAAACTCATGAACCTAACCCATCAACTCAACTCGCCCACCCAAGAACCTCTAGCTTTTCGGTCTATCCTGAAGGGATAGCGAGCACTCAGCCCAGGGTTGCGAGTCGGCGAGTTACCCTGGGTTTGGGAGTGCCAAAACTCATATCAACCCCGCAAGGGGTTACAGCGGATGCCGAGCCCCATTGCGCTCAAACCCTTGCAGGGTAAAGGACCTTCCGCGCGGCCCTGAGCCCAGGGTAGCTCGCCGACTCGCAACCCTGGGCTGAGTGCTGAAATCCCTTCGGGATAAATACTTAGCCGCCCAACCGAGTTTGAAGTCAGCCCCTGTTGCCCAGAGGTGACATGCACATGCGCTGGCCGTACAACGCCCGGCTTCAATGTGAAGCAAAGCCAACCGCAAACGAGCCCGCAGCCCCAGAGCCAATACAAAGCCTCGGCGGCGCTCGGCCAGCATCACTCACCCGCGCGCAGCCTGGCAAACCATCCCATTGACCCTGGACCGAAATTCGCCATGCTGGCGAACACAAGACCGTTACGCCCGCAGGCGGGCAACGATCTGTCCCTTCGTGGTGCAGGCTGCAGAAGAACCTTGCTTTTCAGCTCGACGGAGCCCGAATGAAAACGGCCGCAATTCACGATCATCCGGTATTTACGAAATGAAATTGCCCTTTCCTGGTGGGTTCTGGAGGGGGTTTGAGGTGGTGCCCGCGACAGGACTTGAACCTGTACGATGTTACTCACTAGAACCTGAATCTAGCGCGTCTGCCAATTCCGCCACGCGGGCAACCTGATTACCAACTTCCGCCTCCTGACTTTGTTTACATTGTGCCACTATAGCGGCAGTGACACTGCATGGAAAACCCTGCAACAACGAAGTTCAGGCGAACAGTGTTTCCGCTCACGATTCGAACTTTAAAACAAACCCCCTCAGGCTGCAATACAAGAAAGTTTTGGATGCGAGAAGGAGGCCGGTTCATGGGCTGGCCACACCATGCGGGCGGCTGGACGCAGGGGGCGGAGCAGCTTGGGCAGCCATGCATCTGGATTGGCAGGCAGGTCGGCCCCGATCCCGGTGCCATGGAGCCTCAAGCAGGGAAAGCCAACCACAACCAGCGGGCCATCGGTGAAGCAGGCTCCCTCCAGCAGGTGGAATTCGCGGCCTGATTGCCGCCACTCCTTCGCGAATGACCACAAAGCGGAGTCCTCATGGTTGCCGCGGATGAAAGCCACCTCCGGGCAGCGCAAGCGGCCCAGCACCAGAGCACAGTCCTGAAGGGACAGCTTCTCTTCGGCCATGGCTGTGGCGTCCAGAAAATCGCCCACCATGGCCACGACATCGGGCTTGTGTGAGTCCACGGCCTTTGCCAACAGGCCGTAGAGCTTGCGGCTGGTGTAGCGGAGCAGGCCCCGCAGGGGGCTTCCAGCATTTGAGCGCCCTTTTCGTAAACGGTGACGGCGATGAGTTGTTCCTCAGCCAGAACGGCCCAGTGCTGGCCGCTCCTTCTGACGTCGATAGTGACAGGTTTCTCGCGCATTAGCTCACCTTATTCCAGAACAGAGATTTGTAAACAAGAAAAGGCGCAAGGCGCTTGCGCACCAGAATTCCTCAACGGCCTCAATGCAGATTGCGGCACACCAGAATGGGAAAGCTCGTTAGCGACAGCTTTACCAAGCCCAAGGTTCCGGAGGTCTCTGTAATTCTACGGATTGTGCGGCCCTCTCGGAGTTTGTTATGGTCTCCGGTGAAGCCGAGGGCGTTACGTTCAGGAGTGCTTTGTTAGCTCAACCGTTTGCACTTTTGGTGACCACTCCGGCTTTCAGAAATGCCTCCTGTATCAAACCGCACGCAATCGATCCTCGCTTGAAGAGGGGCGACCATTACCGACAAAAAGGAATGCTATGAAACGAACCCTGCCAGGGCACCTGCCCTTCCTGCTCGCTTTGGTCATATCTTCGGTCACCATCGGTTTCGCTGAACCTATCGGTACGACGTTTAGTTATCGAGGCAGCCTGACTGCAAACGGGGGCCAAGCCAATGGCACTTACGACCTGAAGTTCACCCTCTTCGATTCCCTTGCCAATGGAACCCAGGTTACCGCCACGATTACGAACGAGGCAGTGGCCATCAATTCCGGCCTCTTTGACGTGGCGTTGGACTTTGGACCCAACGCCTTTACCGGCGAGAAGCGCTGGCTGGAAATCGGAGTGCGCACGAACACCAGCTCCGCAGATTTTGAAGTTCTCGCACCGCGTCAGGAACTGGCACCGCAGCCTAACGCCCTGTACGCACCCAGTGCCGGGAGCGCCGCAGTGGCTCAGAGCCTGGCGGCAGGGTCGTTCTCCGGGTTGTTTTCACTGACAAACCCCGCCAACAGCTTCAGCGGTGACGGTGGCGGCCTGACCAACCTCAATGCTCAGAAGTTGGGAGGTCTGACGGCCTCCGATTTCTGGCAACTGAGCGGCAACTCAGGCACGACAGCCGGGGTCAATTTTCTTGGCACAACCGACAACCAACCACTGGAACTTTGGGTTAATGGCCAGCGTGCTTTGCGCTTGGAGCCCGGTCTGGATGGAACCAATGGTGCGCCGAATATCATCTGTGGGAGCAGCAACAATAGTTCCTCGCCCTACTGGTGGAGCGTCACGCCGTTCGGCGCAACCATTAGTGGCGGAGCTAGCAACAGTGTCATTGCCGACTACTCCACGGTCGCCGGCGGTTTAGAAAACAGTGTTTACTCTCACTATAGCACAATTGGCGGCGGTCAACGAAACCTCGTTGGACTAGACTACTCTTGTGACTTTGGAACCATTGGAGGGGGTTTTGGTAACGCCATCGATAGCCCCGATAACACCCTATACTCAACGATCGGTGGTGGAATAAATAACCTCATTATGCTTGGGCCTGGCACTATCGGCGGGGGAGAGGGCAATTTTATCGACTGGGGAGCATGGTCGACTATCAGCGGTGGGGCAGGCAACTCAATCGGCCAGGATGGTGACGCTGTAAGCTGGGCCGCCACCATTGGCGGTGGCGTCGGAAATGAAATTCCTGCGGGCACGTTCAGCACTATTGGTGGAGGAGTGTCAAACACCGTCAGCGCTAACGTCTCATATGGGCATGCGGCGGCAACCATTTCGGGAGGTGAAAGCAATTTGGTAGGAGCCATATACGGCAGCATCGGTGGCGGCTACTCCAACACGGTTCAGACCAGCGCCCAATACGCAACTATTCCAGGGGGCGCCCAGGCGAGCGCTCGGGTGTATGGTCAAATGGCCTATGCCAACGGTCAGTTCAGTTCCCCAGGCGATGCCCAGACCTCGCTCTACGTCTGCCGTGGAGCGACCACGAACGCGACGCAGGGCGAGTTGTTTCTGGATGGGTTGTGCGCACGGATGATTGTCCCAACCAACTCATCTTGGTCATTCGAAATCTTGATTACAGGGCGGGCGTCGAATGGAGATACTGCGGGATTTCGCTTCCTTGGGACAATCAAGAACAATGGGGGTGTCCTGTCGCTTGTCGGCACGCCGCTCAAAAATGCGCTGGGCCAGGACGTTGCTTCCTGGGATGCGAATTTGAGTGCTGACTCCGCCAATCAGGATTTGGGGCTTCAGGTCAAGGGCGCGGCGGGGACCTCAATTCGGTGGGTTGCCAATGTGCGGACTAGTGAAGTGGTTTTTTAGCTGGACTGGAACGATGAGAACGCAACCCAGGCATCAACCGGCAACGCTGGGGCTCATGGCCATCCTGCTTGTGATGGCTTTTCAGAACGCCCGAGCTCAAACGCCATACGCCATCGATTGGTCCTCATTGGGTGGCAGCACCGGCATCAGCACGGGAGGGATCTACTCTGTCAGGGGCGCGGTTGGCTTGGTGGATTCCGACCTGATGCACAGTGCCAGTTACACGGTGGCGGGCAATTTCGGATCCGGCACGGTCATCCTGCCGGACGCCTTTTACGTTGGAATCGACCTGCAAAGTCCTGCGCAAGCGCTTGCGGATTCCGATGGTGACGGGCTCTCCGACCTGATGGAGTTTGCCCTCGGGACTGACCCACACAACCCCTTGGACGCGGCCAGGCCGCTGCTGCTCTCTGCGACCAACAACGGAGGCTTCCAATTCATGACGATGCAATTCAAGCGGCGGAATAATGCGAGCGCCCTCGGGCTGCAATATTTACCCGAGGTTTCTGCCGATGGGCAGACTTGGTATTCGGACAACGCTCATGTGATTGAAGTAAGTGCCCCTGCGCTGGATGCACAATTTGATTGGGTCACAGTGAAGGATCTGACTCCAGCTTCAGCCACCGCGCCCCGTTTTGTCCGTTTGCGAATTATACAGAATTAGCGTCTTTTGCATCTACGCGCCCCTTTTGCCATAGGACACCTCAGCCTGGCGCACCTCAAAGCAACAACCATCGGAATGCCTCTTTCCTAAACGATGCCAGCGATGCGTCGCTCCTCAGCCAAACGGCCCAATGCTGACCTTCCGTTCTGGCCTCGATGGTGACAGGTTTTTCACACAAAACGCCCTCCTTGAGCAGGCTGGTCTCCCAAACGCAAAGCTCTGACCTTCGGCCAGCGGGTGGTGGATTTTTGTGCCACTTTTTGTGCCACTTTCATATAAGTTTCGGGCAGGCCGGTGAACAGGGACTGAAATGCATTTCCGCTCAGTCCCAGCTACATTCGGGTGAACTCCTGTGAACCGAAGTGGAACGAATAGAAACCAGACAGTTTCTATACCTGAATCTAGCGCGTCTGCCAATTCCGCCACGCGGGCAACCTGATTACCAACCACTCACGACTGCCACCTCCTGATCTTGTTTACCTTGTGCCACGGTCACGCCGTGACCCACAACACGTCAGCATGCAACAAGGCTGGCCAGGTGAACAGCCCCATACCTGCAGGAGGAAAAACCACTGCGAACCGCACAAAACTGCAATACTAGAAAGCCTGCGAGCGCGAAGGCGCCCTGGGTGAAGAGTCACCCCCCCAACCGGCTCTGGAGGCAACCTCTTTGTTTCCTTCGTTTGCTTCTGTTCTTCGGTTTGGCCTGGTCAGTTCGCACACGGCGGGATCCTGCGTGTCCGGCCAGCCCTCCGCAGCCTCCGGGATTCGCTCGACGTCCGGCGATTTTCCTGCTTTTTTGTCCTGCAACCGCCGCACCGTGGCTTGCGCGAAAGGGGCCTGTCCGCACCGGCCAAGCCGCGAACGGGCACGTCGCCGTCGCTTGGCACCGCGGCGGGCGGGGCCGGTGGCGCAGTGATTCATGAGAATTGTGGTTTTGGATGGATTCACCTTGAATCCTGGGGATTTGAGTTGGGACGAACTCAAATCGCTGGGCACGTGCCAGGTTTATGATCGGACCCTGCCGGCGGAGGTGGTGAATCGCGCGGCGGGCGCCGAGATTGTTCTGACCAACAAAGTGGTCATGGGGCGATTGGAAATCGAGCAACTCAACGCCCTGAAATACCTCGGCGTGACCGCGACCGGCACCAACGTGGTGGATTTGGAGGCGGCGCGCGAGCGGGGCATTGCGGTGACCAATGTGCCCGCGTACGGGACTCGTTCCGTGGCGCAAGCCACCATCGCCCTCCTGCTCGAATTGACCCAAAGGGCCGGCCATCATTCGCAGAGCGTGCGCGAGGGGGTCTGGACGCGGAGCCTGGACTGGTGCTACTGGGACGGACCGCTCATCGAGTTGGATGGGCTGACCATGGGCGTGGTGGGTTTTGGCCGAATCGGACGGGCGGTAGGAGAGTTGGCGCTGGCCTTTGGCATGAAGGTCATAGCGGCAACCCAAACTCCCCGGTCCCTTCCACCCTGGGCGCGGGCGGTTGGACTTCAGGAGTTGTTCTCGGAGAGCGACGTGGTCAGCTTGCATTGCCCGCTCACGCCGCAAACCCGCCACCTGGTCAACGCCGAGCGGCTTGGCTGGATGAGATCCTCATCCTTTCTGTTGAACACCAGCCGCGGCGGGCTGGTCGATGAGCCAGCCCTGGCCGAGGCGCTGAACACGGGGCGGATCGCCGGAGCGGGGCTGGACGTCCTTTCCGTCGAGCCGCCACCCGCAAGTCACCCGCTGCTGCAGGCCCGGAATTGCCTGATTACACCGCACCAGGCCTGGGCCACACGGGCGGCACGCGCGCGCCTGTTGAGGATCGTGATCGAGAACGTGCGCGCCTTCCTCGAAGGCAAACCGCAGAACGTGGTGAACTGAGCCGGAAACCCGGGGTCAAAAAACCTCCGCCAGCGCGCCATCCAACGCGGAAACCATGGCGTGCACCTGTTCGTCCGTGGTGCAATACGGCGGCATGAGCACGATGACATTGCCAACCGGACGCGTCAGCACCCCGCGCCGGGCCATGCGTTCACAGACGCGAATTCCGGCTCGCGCGCGCACGTCAATCGGCTCTCGCGTGCGCCAATCTTTGACCAACTCGATGCCCGCCACCAGGCCGGCCTGGCGGATGTCTCCCACCTGGGGATGCTTCCACAACTTCCTCAGCTCATCGGTGAGCGCGCGTTGGAGCCGGAACCGGGCCCGGACCGATTGCGCTTCCGACAATATTTTCAGGCTGGCGAGGGCCGCGGAGGCTCCGATTTGATTGCCGGTGAAGCTGTGGCCGTGAAAGAACGTTTTAAAATCGGAATACTCCCCGAGAAAAGCATCAAAGACGCGCTGCGTCGTCAGCGTCGCCGCCATGGGGACATAACCCCCGGTCAGCCCCTTGGCGAAGGCCAGAAAGTCCGGTTGCACCTTCTCCCGGTGGCACGCAAACAGCGAGGGAGGGCCGGCGACCGCACCGCCTTTCCTGGGGCCTGGTGTAGAGCGAGCAACGTGCTTGCCACCGGCGAACTCCGGCATACCGCGAGTCCCGGTCCGGCCAAATCCCGTCATCACCTCATCGGCGATCAGCAGTGCCCGGTAACCTCGCGCAATTTCCGCCGCGGCAGCCAGCCAGCCCGCCGGCTGGGGGATCATCCCGGCCGCTCCCTGCATCAGCGGTTCAAAGACAAATGCGACATAGGGGTTGCCTCTCTTTGCCTGGGCTTTGAACCGGTCCTCCACCTTGCCCAGGCACTCCCAATGGCATTTCCGGTGTTCGCGCGCGTCCACGCGTTCCGGTTTCGCCCGGTTGAACCGGCAGCGATAGCAATAGGGCGACATCACCGGGTCGGTCTTGAAGAGCAGGTTGCCATAGGCCTGGTGGAACAAAGGGATATGACCGAGCGAAACCGCCCCTACGGTATCGCCGTGATAGGCGCCTTCGAGCGATAAAAAGCGGGGGGCAGAACTCATGCCTGTGCGCCGGGAAAACTCGTAAGCAAGCTTTAACGCCACTTCAAGGGCGGTCGAACCGTCGTCGGAAAAAAAGACTTTGGCGAGTCCCTGCTGGCGGCTCGTGGCCTTGCGCCCCGGCTGCGGCGGAGGTCCCGCTGGCACAGCCAGCGGCGCCGCTTTCTTGCCCCGGGCGAAAAGTTCGGCTGGATTGGCGGCCTCGACCAATTGCCGCGCGAGGAGGCTGGCCGGTTCATTGGCAAAGCCCAGGGCTGAGCTATGCGCGAGGTTGCTTAATTGGCGGCGGATAGCCGCGTTAATCCGGGGATGGTTATGGCCGTGGAGATTGGTCCAAATCGAGGAATTGGCGTCGAGGTATCGCCGACCCCGCGCATCCTGCAGCTCCGCCCCCTGGCCTTTGACCAGGACTATGGGTTCGCGCTCGAGCCATTCCCGCATCTGGGTGAATGGATGCCACACATATCGATGATCAAGCTTGGCTAAAGGGTGCATTGCGATCGGGGGGAATTAAACGCTCGGTTCACGGCGGTGCGGTCAAGAGGTGGTCATGGCTGCCCCGGCCCCGCCCGATGACCGCCGGCTTGCGGCCTGAACTCAGTCCGCGCCAGTCCCAACTCAGCGAGGGCCGAGGCGGCTTGGCTCACCTCGGTCGGGGTGTGCGCCGCGCTGAGCGTGAGCCTGAGCCGCGCGCGGCCGCGGGCGACGGTGGGATAGCGAATGGCCGGAATAAACAGGCCGCGCTCGCGGAGGCGGTGCGAGACCTCGACCGCCCGGGTTTCCGCTCCCACCAGGAGCGGAACAATGGCACTCGGAAAGGACTCGCCGGCCAGCCCAAGAGCGGCTTTCAGCTCCTTGACACGATCCCACAGCAGTTTGCAGCGTTGTTCCCCGGCGGGGGACCGCACCAGATCGATGGCGGCCGCGGCCGCTGCGGCCGCGGCGGGGACCGGAGCCGTGGAGAAGATAAAGGAGCGCGCGCGGTTCACGAGGCACGCGATGAGGTTGCGGGAACCGCAAATGCATCCACCCGCAGAGCCCAGGGCCTTGCCCAAGGTGCTCATCTGCACCTCGATTTGTGCGCTCACACCGAGGCTCTCGGCCAGGCCGCTGCGCTTCGACCCGTAGAGGCCCGTCGCATGCGCCTCATCCACCATCAGCCACGCGCCATGCTTTTCCTTGAGCGCTACCATCTCGCGGAGCGGGGCCTGGTCGCCGTCCATGCTGAAAATGCTTTCGGTCACAACCAGGACGCGCGGGGCGCGATGCTTCGACGGTGCTCGCGCGGCCGGCGCTGATCCCGCTTCGACACCGGTTCGCGAAGGCCGCCCCGCGGCCGCCCAAACCAGGATGCTTTCCAAGCGATCGAGGTCGTTGTGCGGAAAGACGCGGATGGTGGCGCCACAAAGCCGCGCCGCATCCACAATGCTCGCGTGGACCAGCTTGTCGAGGATGATGATGTCCTCTTTGCCCAGCAGCGCGCAGATGGCCCCCAGTGCCGCCGCGTAGCCCGAGGAAAAGCTCAGCGCGGCCTCCGTGCCCTTGAACGCGGCCATCTTTTCGTCGAGTTCGTGATGCGGCGAGAGCGAACCGCAAATCAGGCGCGAAGCGCCCGCTCCCGCCCCGTACCGTTCGATGGCCCGGCAGGCGGCCTCCTTCAAGGCAGGTTCGGCGGCCAATCCGAGATAATCGTTCGAGGAGAAGTTGAGCAGGGACGCGCCCGCAACCGCCAGCCGCGGCGATTGCGCGGAGTCGAAACGGCGCAACTCGCGGTAGAGCCCTTGCCCGCGCAGGGCGGCGAGTTCCAAATCCAAGGCGTGATCGAGGGTGCTCATTCCGCGGGACCCGTCCGGCCGGAAACCGCCGGCGGCAACACCCATCGGCCATCCATCATGCTCCCCGCCACCGGCCCCTGGTGGTGCAATACCGACTCGTAAACGCCACCGCCCGCCCCCGTAAACGGCAGAACCATCAGATCCGCAAATGCGCCGGCGGAGATTTCCCCCGCCTGGCCGCGCAGGTCCAGTGCCCGGGCGCCGCAAAGGGTGGCCATTTGCAAAATCTTCCTGGGGGACAACCCATAGTCGCGCTGGGCCAGGGTCCGCATTTCTTCGAACATATTCAGTTCGAGGATCTGGTTTCGCGACCGGTAAACACTGGCCAGGCTGTCGGTGCCCAGGCAGATATTCACCCCCGCGCGCAGCAGTTTCCGCAGGGGGAAGGGATCGTGCCGGAAATAAAGGTGGCTTCGGGGGCAATGCACCACACTGACGCCGCGCCGGCCCAGGAGTTCGGCGTCCTTCGGCGCCAGGTAATTGACGTGGGCGGCCAGCAGGTTTTCTCCCAGCGCGCCACAACGCTCGAGGTGGCGCGCCGGCGAGCCTGCGCCGCAATCCGCCATGTCGCGCCCGCTCCGCTTCAGCCAGTCATACATCTCGCCCCGGCCGCGCGCGAACATCTCAAATTCCATGGCGGATTCGGCCAGGTGGGTGCAAACCAGCCAGCGCCGCCGGCGGGCCGCTTGGGCCGCCAGGCGCAAGAGCTCCGGAACGGTCGAGTAAGGGGCGTGCGGCGAGAGCCCGACGCGGCATTTGCCGTGGCGCAGCCGCAGGCCCGTGTCGATGGCGTCCTGCACGAGCGCCGGAACAGGCCGGCGGCCGGTGATGCCAATCAGCTCGAGAAACGAAACCACCCGCAGCGGCGTCGAGCGCCACATGTCCGGCAGCAACTGCGGCATGGCCTCGATATCCCCCACCGTCGTTGTCCCCGTCCGGACCAGCATTTGCGCCCCGGCCAGCCACGAAGCGGCATACTCGGAGACTTCCCAGCCGCCCTTGGCCGTGGTAATGAGCTTGAGCCAATCGGTGAAGACCTTGGGCGGAGTGAATTGGCCGGCCATGTGGGTATAATCCAGGTGCGCGTGCGCATTCACCAAACCCGGCGCCAGGATGACTTCCCCCAAGTCCACGCGCGGGCCGGAATGGGCCTCGGCGCGCAAATCCCGCCAGCGGCCGACTCTGCGAACGCGCCGTCGGGCAACCCAAACAGCCCCGTCCTCGATGGCGGGCGCTGAAATAGGCAGGACGACTCGCGCCCGGAGGATCATGACGCGGCCGCCGCCTTGGCGGAGCCCAGCGGGCAAAAATCTGTGCTCGGCCGGGGAGGCCGATTGGGCGGCGGCGGCCCGGCAGGTTTAAGTCCCGAAGGGGCCGGCCAAAGCGGGCCGGCCAAGAGCGCCAGGTCCTGCACTGTGAATCACAGCTCCTTTTCCTGCCGGGTGCGCTTGGTCCGCGCGGCCACCTTGTGTTTGCGGGCCTTGTATTTGCTGTGCCGCTTGCGGATCTGCTGCTCGATCTTCTTGGCGACCAGGTCGATGGCGGCGTACAGATCGCTCTCGACGTCCTCGGCAAAAAGGTCGGGCCCGGGCAGCGACAGCCGCATCGAGCAGCAAAACTGCCGTTCCGGCGCCTTGGTCTGGTCGCGGTCCAGCGTGACCCGCGCGTTGATGGCGTAGCGGTTGAGGTGTTCGATCTTGGTGATCCGGCTGATGATGTGATCTTCGATGGCTTTGGTCAGGGTGACATTGTGCGTCGAGAGGATCAGATTCATAGGACTATCATGCCGCCGGGCGAGAGTAAAATCCAGTCAAAGTGTACGTAAACTTGAATTAGCACCGGTTTTTCATTACCTCTGGCAGCGTGCGGACCAAAGTCATTGCCGTGGCTAATCAAAAAGGCGGCGTGGGAAAGACCACGACCGCCGTGAACCTGGCAGCTTGCGTCGCGGCCCTGGGCCGCCGCGTGCTGCTGTTCGACCTGGACCCACAGGCCAATGCCACCAGCGGCGTCGGGCTGGAGAAACTCGAAGGCCAAAGCGCCTACCGCGTGTTGCTGGGTGAGGGCAGCCTGGTGGATAAAATCCAAAAGACCGCCTTCGAAAACCTCAATATCATCCCCAGCGAAGTCGATCTCTGCGGCGCGGATTTCGAATTGGCTCGGGCCGACGACCATCTTGCATCGCGTCAGCCACGCGCTCCGGCCCGTACTGGACGGCGGACAATTCGACGTCGTTTTGATGGATTGTCCGCCCTCGCTAGGCATCCTTACCCTGAACGCGTTCGCCGCCGCGGATGCCCTCCTCGTCCCCCTGCAATGCGAATACTACGCCTTGGAAGGCATCTCGATGCTCAGCCGCGTTATGGCTCAATTGCACGACAACGGCGTGAATACCCGGCTCGAGTTGATCGGAGTGGCGATGACCATGTACGACGGACGCACCAAGCTTTCTCAACAGGTGGTCGGCGAAGTCCGCCAGCACTTCGGCGAACGCGTCTTCGAGACGCTCATCCCCCGCAGCACCCGCCTGGCCGAAGCCCCCAGCTTCGGCAAACCCATCCTCCACTATGACAAGTACAGCGCCGGCTCGGCGGCGTATGAACTGCTGGCCCAGGAGTTCCTCGCCCGCCTCGACGCGGGCGCCAAGGTTTGAAACGTTCGAAGGCGGAACTCAAGAAACCTCGAACGGGTTTCCAGCCCGCTGCCGTCGCCGGACCTCCTCGGACCGGAAACTCGGCCACAGCCACCCGGCTTTAGCGGCGGAGGCTGGCCGCGCCCCTCAATAGACATCCCGCAAATAGCGCTTTTCGGTTTTCATGAGCGTGACGTTCACATATTCCGCCGCCGCCTCAGGTAACAAGCCGCCTTCCTGGCGGGCAATTTCAATTAGCGCCTGGTTGACATCCTTGGCCATGTGCTTGGCGTCGCCACAGACATAAAAATAGGCCCCGCCCTGCAACCACGCCCACAGTTCCCTGGCCTGTTCGAGCATCCGGTGCTGGACGTAAATCTTCTGAGGCTGGTCCCGGGAGAATGCCAGGTCCAGCCGATGCAGCGTTCCTTTCCGCTGGTAGCCCGACCACTCATCCTCGTAGAGAAAATCCGTGGCTCGATGCTGCTCGCCAAACAAGAGCCAGTTGCGGCCGGAAGCGCCCTCGGCCACCCGTTGTTCGATAAATGCCCGGAATGGCGCAATCCCCGCGCCGGGACCACACATGATGATGTCCCGGGAGCCGTCCTGGGGCAGGCGGAACGTGCGTGATTCCTGAATATAAACCGGAATGCTCTTGCGGAAGAGATCCGCGTGATCCGCCAGGAAACCCGACGCCAGGCCCTTCTTGGGCCGCCCGTGCGTATCATACCGCACCACGGCCACGCAGAGATGAACCTCCCCCGGGTGGGCCAGCGGCGAGGACGCGATCGAGTACAGCCGCGGCGCCACCGGGGTCAGTTGCGAGAGGAAGGCCTCCGGCGACTCGAAGGCGGCCTCGTCAAAGTCCATCAGGATATCCACGTAGTCCCGCGTGTCGATGTACTCGCAGAGCAGATCGCTGTTATCGAGAATCTCCATCAACCGGTTGCGTTGCTCTCCCTGCGGGATCCGTTGCGCCAGGCCGCTCATGACCTTCCGGTTCGCCCGGTTCACAATGTACTCCTTCAGCAGCGCCTGCCGGAAGCTCGTTGCCTGGCCCTTCGCGTCCCGGACCGGCGCGCCGGGGTCGAATTCCAGCAGGGCGATCAGCTCGTCCACCATGGCCGGAGAGTTGCAGCCAAAGGCCCCGAGCGAATCCCCGGGCAAATAACTCAAGCCGCTTCCCGCCAAACTGAGCACGAAGTGCCGGGTATCCTTCGAGGAACCGGCCCGAGTCAGTCGATCGTGCCGGATCAGCTCGGCCAAAAACGGGTTCTTTCGTGAATGCGCGAGCGCCGCCGGGGGAGGAGTTGCCGTTTCCATAGCATAGTTCATATCGTCGAGCGGCGGGCCAGGGCCGGCCGCGGTGTTACGTTGGTCGTACTATGCTAATACCTAGCATAAATAACGCTGGAGGCAAAGCCGTTGTGCCCGCCCATGGCCGAAAGTCGCCGCCCCCCGGCGGACCGGCCCGGCGTGGCCGCACCCGGCCGGGCGGGCGAGATTGGACCCCGGCCCGCGTCCCGCCGCGCCGGGCGAGCGCCAGCTCCGTAAATCCACGCACCTGATTCGATTAGCATTTATTGTGTCATTGACGCCAGGCGCGCCGCGAGTGCAAGCTCAAGCCGTATGGCACGTGTCCTGGTCATCGAAGATGATGACGAAATGCGCAACTTGCTTGAGAAAGCCCTCAAAACGGCCGGGCACGAGGTAACTTCGGCCGCGGACGGCCATGAGGGCCTGAAAAGCTTTCGTGCGGCGGAGGCGGACGTCGTGATCACGGACCTCTTCATGCCGAACCAGGACGGGATCGAGACCATGATCAATCTCCGGCGGGAATTCCCGGGGGTAAAGATCGTGGCAATTTCAGGCAATGTTTCGGCCCCGGCGATGCTTTCGGTGGCGAAACGACTGGGGGCCGTGGTGGTGCTCGAGAAGCCGTTCGCGCTCGAGGCGCTGCTCGACGCGGTGAAGCAATCGATCTGAAGCGGGGCCGGGTTAGGCGGCGGTAAGCGAATAAGGTGGCAAGATACCGCCGGGATTTTGCCGCCCAGCTAGGCGCGAACGAGGCGCATATCCGCATGGATCTGTAACGAGTGAGCAACGAAGCTGGGCGGCAAAAGAACCAGGCAGGTTGCCACCTTCATTTCTTACCGTCGCCTTAGTTCCCCTTGGGGGTTATTTTCACGCCGAAATTATTGTCGAGGAACGTCAGCGCCTGGGCGGGGTTGTTTCCGTGCAGGTCCATATAACCCGCGGCCATGCCGCTGGTGAACGCGCTGGATACCGAGGTCCCCTGAACGCCGAAGGCCTGGCTGCCAAAAGCGATAATACTGGTTCCGGGCGCGCCCAGGGACACAAAGCTGCCTCGGCTGGCATAGGGGGCCAACTGCCCTTGATCGATGGCCGTGACCGCCTGGACCTCGGGGTATGCCGCCGGGTAAAAGGGCGTGGTCACCGGCTGGTTTCCGGCGGCTGCGAATATCGGAATATTCAGCTTGGTCACGTCCTGAATGACCGTGTGGAGAAACGCGCTATCGCTGGGGCTGCCAAGGCTGAGGTTGATCACCTTGGCGCCGCCGTTGACCGCGGCGATCACACCGTTGGCGACATCGAAGGTGGTGGTTGAAGGCTCGCCGCCCTGGCTCGTGCTGGCGTACACATTCACTGGCAGAATTTGCACCGAGGTGCTCCCCTGGGTGATGTCCTGCAGACTGCTCAGGATGGTCTCCGCCATGGCCGTGCCATGCGTAGGGGTGCCGTCGCTGACCTGGGAGTCGCCCACGACCGAAAGCTGCTTCATTACAAACTGGTCGAGGCCGTTGCCCAGCGGTTGAACGGCCGTATCGATCAGGCCCACGATGATTTTGCCATTGTCCGGTGGCGGCTTGAGCTGCAACTGGATGCCCGCCGCGCTCGAGGGAACCGACATGGGGTTCATGGGTGGCGGCACCGTATAATTGCTGTCCACCGCGACAACGTCCGCATTACTGGCCAATTGATCCCGGGCCGCGCCGGCGGCGGCGGCGTCTTCGAACTGCAATCGATAGGCATTCAGATTGTCGATGCGGCCAATCACCTTCGCCCCGAGCGCCCGTGCCAGGTCATCGATCTTCGCCCCCGGTTTCAGGCGGACAATCAATTCGTTCGGGATGGGCTTGCCTTGGGCGGATTCGACCGATTTCACCGGGCGAACGAGCTGGGTCGCGTTCTGGCGCGCGGTGCGAAACACAAACAGCTTGGCACCCCCCTTGGCGCCCGGCACGAGCGCGTAATTCAGGTCGCCGAGCAACAGGTGAAGCGCTTCACCGGGTGGGAGATTCTCGAATTTAGCCGAAATATCATGGAGCGCGTCAGGTTCAACAAAGACCTGCCAGCGAGTGGCGGCGGCTACCTGTTGAAGGAGCCCAAGCAGGTTGCTGGATTTGACATCCGCGCTCACCCGGTTCTGGTTCGTGTTCCAATTGAAACTCTCGGCGCCGTCCGCCAGTGCGACCGTGGCCAGCAGGAGCAGCCCTGCGGCGAAACCCGCCCGGAACAACCCTGCCGCCGGGGCGAAGCCAGGTTTCACGAGGGCTGCGGCGTGGTCGGCGAGGGAAGAGATTGGTCCCGCGGCCATCGCTGGTCCCATCGTGTCCGAAGGAGCTGAATCGATTGTCATACGAAATTCATGGGCCAATATAGCCTAATTCGAAGATTGCACACGGTAAAAGCGCTGCGAGGCCGCCGGGTTGGTTTCAGTCCACTGGGCCGGGGAATTCGAGGGCGTAAGGGTCGCGGTGACCAGGAACGGGCTCCCCAGGTTGGTCGTGGTCAAGACTTCATAGGTCCTACCGACCGTGGCGGGCCAGGATAGGGTAGTCGGCTGAAGCGTGATGGAGAGCGAAAACTGAGGCTCATCGCCCAGGATGCGAACCCATCGGGTCTCGGTGCGGTACTGCGCCCCGGTGTTGTCGGTGACCACGGCATAGAAGGGATGCAGCCCGATCCCCAAGCTGCTGGCGGGCACGGAAAAAACGGCGCTTGCCTGGTTGCTCACGCTGCCCACCGCTCCGCCCGTGCTGAAAAGCTGAACCACGTCAATGTTGCTCCCATTGGCGGCAACACTGAATTGCAGGACGGCATTGAGATCGGCATTGGTGCCGCCAAAGAGCGTGCTGAAGGTCGCCGTTAGCGCGCTGTTCCGGACCTGGACCACCTCGCTGACCTGGGTTTGGGTGCGCACGTGGCTGCCTTCAGACGCCACCGCCGTCAATTCGTGAAAACCATCCGCCAACGTGGTGGTATCGAGCGGAAACGTGACCCACAGATTCGTGGCGCCCGCCGTGACGTAGAGGTGGTTGCGGGGGCGAAGATCCGAAACGTTGTCATCGAGCCGGCCCGTCAAGCTCGGCTGGATCGTCAACTCCGGGGATCCGGCCAGGGAGACCCGGATCTGGGAACTGTTCCAGCCAGGGGTGTTGGGCACCAGGTTGAACTGAAAAGCCTCGGGAGGCGGTGTGGTGTTGGTGAGGAAGTCCTGTGCGCTCAAGCCGCCGGGGCCTTGAAACGCGGCATTCGAATTGACCATGGCGAACAACTGCTCTCCCATCTGCGTGAGGCTCAAAGCGCCGGAGGTATTGGTCACCCCGAGAGTGGTTCGAGTCAGGTTCAATTCAGTTACCACACATTCAAGAAAGCTGTTGGTCGTGAGGATGGTATCGTTCGTCGGATTGCCCAGGACAGTAAAGGTGCCCAGCCCCGACGCGATGGTATCGAGAAGCTCCGGAAGCGCCGCTGAGATGTAACTGGTCAGGCCGCTTCCCGTGCCCATGGAATTGCTGACGGAGACCGAGATCAATTCCCCGGGAGTGGATCGGTCGATGGACTGGAGCTCGATCCGATCGCCATGCGCGAAGGCAAGCGCCTTGGTCACGTTCGTATTCGCCGAATTATTCAGGGTGGCGGTCAACCCGTTCACGACCGAGGCGATCGTGGCGCCGCCCGGCACCACATAGTCCATCGTCCTTCCCCTGAGGTTGACTTCGAGGAGGTTGCCGGCCGTTGGGCCCGCATTGGTCAAGGTTTGCAGCCATCGGCCGTCGAGGAAAAGATCGACCTGTTCCAGCGGGTGCTGGGCATCGGAGGCGGTAAACTGAACCGAAAGGTTGGTGGTTCCCGCCAGCATCGAATTCGGTGGCAAGCCCAGCCAGCCTCCCGTGCCGGCTCGTGCGAAGGGGGCCGCCAAAGGCTCGCCCACCAGGATGCCCTGGAAGGGATTGGTCAAGCCCTGGTAATAGCACTCCGCCAGGCTGAACCCGCGCGACTGAAAGAAATACGTCTCGGGAGTGGGAAACTTTTCGAGGTAGTTGCAGGGTTCCACGATGGTGCCGTAGCTTCCGGTCGCGCCGCCGTTGAGGAAGACCAGGAGTATGGTTTGATCATCGGGCTCGTAGAGCAAGCCCGCATACGAGGTAAGGCTGTCGGCAATCGCACCGGGCACGAAGGTCCCCGGCGAAACCGAAAATTGGTACAGGCCGTCCTGGTAGCCCAGCAGATTGGCATATCCATAGGGCGAATCCGAGTTGGTGCGGAACAGCGTGTAATTGCCCACGAGCCGGGTATTGAAAATGGCATTGTCAAAGGTCAGGAATCGGACGTTCCGGAAGGGATCCGTGCTTTTGCCCAGAATGACGGGCTGCGGCGGGAAGGTGCCGTCACTCGATACGCCCCGGTCCACGATGGCCTCGGCTTGCGACAAATTGCTCGAAGTGATCATCATGGCCAGGAACGCGTTGGTGGGCGCGGTGGCCGGCGGTGAAAGCCGAAAAACGGATTCGCTCCCCGCGTAGGAGTTGCTCGACGCATCGGGCAGGTTGCAGGAGGCCGGCACGCCGGGCATGGCGGCACCATCCGCTTTGAAGCCATAGTAAAGCACGGCGGTGGTGCTGTTGGCCCCGGCCGTGTTGGTATCTCCTCCCTGGATCACCCGATAGGGAATATCCATCGAGAGTACCACGTAATCGATCTGGTTGGTAAGCTGCCGGCTCGCAACCATGTCCAGCAAGGGATTGAGCAGGACCGCGGTGAAATCAGAATTGCTCCAGTAGGTGTTTCCGCCGGTCCAGTTAATCCGCAGCAGGTTTTGGGGTGGCACCTGCCGCCTTTCGCAATAGTAGTTGCCCAGTTGGACCGAGTTGGTGCTGTTCTGGTTGACGACCACCACGACGTTCAGGCCGCTGCCTCCACCCCAAAGCAGCGTGGTCCCTATCCAGTAACAGGCGGCTGCCACGCTCGAACGCCAAAGGGCTTTCATGCCGCCAGTGTGCGGAAAGCCGCCATTGGAGTAAAGCCGGGCGACGGCGCACCTGTGACCTCCGGCCCGGTGCGCATCGGCGCACGACCCCCCAAGCGGTGGCGCGGGTAATGTATCCGATTCGGTATCCCCCGCGCCCGATCACACTCGTTCAGCCTTGCCAAGACACCCGGGCTCTTTCAACCTTAAGTCCCATGCAATCACACGAAGTACTGCGCGAAGTGTTTCAGCAGTGCAGCCCCAAGCAGGTGGCCTCTCAGCTCGGCCTTTCGTTGTCGATGATTTATAAGTGGGCTGAACCGCCCGACCCCTCCGCCGGAAGCGGCAGCACCAACCCGCTGGATCGCATCGACGCGCTCCTCAACTGCACCAAGGACCGCCGGCTGGTTCAGTGGATCTGCCAGAGAGCCGGCGGGTTTTTCATTCTCAATCCAACGACCAACAAACCTCATCCTTCCTACCTCATCCCGGCCACCAATGAGATCGTGCAGGAGTTTGCCGACCTCTTGGCCGTGATTGCCACCGCCGCCGCCGACAACCAGATCACCCACGCCGAATCCCGCGAAATCCGCGCGCGCTGGGAGGAGCTAAAGTCCGTGACCGAGGCCTTTGTGACTTGTTGTGAGGAAGGCAATTTCCTGCCCCTCAAGGAAAAGTCGGCTTCGACCCGGCCATCGCCACCGCCTGCGCATTAGGACGAGGGAGGCTCGGCACCAGATTGTCCGCGCGTTGCGCGACATACCGGGCGCCTCAATTCGTCAGCCCTTGGGAACACAGGATGGATGGCCCGAGTTTTTTTCTGGCCATCACCCGCCGGGCCGCTATTGTGCGGAACACCTATGGCAAAAAACCGATACCAATTCTGCTTCGGCCCCTGGAACATCAGCGAAGGCCAGGATCCCTACGGGCCCACGACGCGGCCGGCTCAAACGTTTGATTGGAAGCTGGACCAACTCAAGGCGCTGGGTTTCGACGCCATGATGTTTCATGACGACGACGCGGTGCCGGAGATTGATGGCAAATCCGACGAACAATTGCGCAAGGAGGCCAAGGCGTTGAAGCGCCGGCTCGACGACGCGGGTGTGGCCGCGGAAATGGTGGCGCCTCGGCTCTGGTTCAGCCCCATGACCATTGACGGCGCTTACACCAGCAATGATCCCAAGTGCCGCAAGTATGCGATCGAGCGCTCGTTGCGGTGCATCGATATCGCCAACTACCTGGGCACGGATTTAATCGTGTTGTGGCTGGCGCGCGAGGGGACCTACCTGCGGGAAGCCAAGAGCGGGCGGCGCAGCTTCGAGTTGCTGGTGGAGGCGTTGGATAAAATGCTCGCTTACGACAAAAAGATCCGCCTGGCCATCGAGCCCAAGCCCAATGAACCGATGGACCACGCCTATCTGCCGACCATCGGCCACGCCCTGGCCATCGCTCAGCTCACCCGCGACCCCAAGCGCGTCGGCTGCTTGATCGAGTCCGCCCACGCCCTGCTCGCCGGCCTGGATCCGGCGGATGAAATTGATTTCGCCATGACCTTCGGGAAGCTGTGGTCGCTGCATCTAAACGATCAGAATGGCCTGAAGTTCGACCAGGACAAACCGTTCGCCAGCTCCAACCTGCGGGTGGCATTTAATCAGGTTCGCGCCCTCGAGCGCAATGGCTACGGGAAAAACGGCGAATATGTCTGCTTCGACGTCCATCCGTTCCGCACGACCAAAGTCGAGCACTGGCTGGCCCACCTGGACAACAGCCGCAGGACTTTCAACCTGCTGGTCCAAAAAGCTCGCAGCTTCGACGAAAAGCAAGCCCGCGCGCTCGTTGCCGACCGGGACTACGCCGCCCTGGACCAGATGGTGTTGGAGCACCTGATGGGTAGTTGACTCCGCGGACGGAGGACGCCACAGGCGCCGCCTCAGGACGGCGGGGCCGCGGACCGCCCGCGAAGAATCGCCTCGGCCAGCTCGCAGAATCCCTCACCACATGCCTGCCGGCATAAGAACGCCGGGCGATGGGTCATCTGCGTCAGAAAAGGCTTCACGTTGGCGACTCCGATCGAGAGCGGGAAGAACCCGAACATGGGTTCGTCATTGGGCGAGTCCCCGCAGAAGGCCACGGTGTCGAGCCGCCCAGCCAAATCCAGGCCCAAGCGCTCCTGAGCCCAAAGCCGCGCAGTCGAGAGTTTGTCAAATTGGCCGAACCAGCCATTGACGTGGATGGAAGAGATCTTGGCGGACGCGCCCGCTTCCTCGAAGATGGCTTTGATGCGCTGCACGGCGCCCCAGGCCAGCGGTGGCACGTCTTCGCAAAAATCGATGGCCAGATCGGATTCGCGATAGGCCTGGTCGGAGGCAATCCCGGCGCCGGGCACCGCAGCCAGGATTCGCTCCCGGAGCGCTCGGAGTCGTTCGCGGAATGCTCGTCTCTCCTCGGCGCCATAGATGAAGCGCTGGCGAAGTTTATGGCCGTCGTGGTAAAAGTAGAACGCGCCGTTCTCGCCAATCACCGCCTCCACCGGCCAGAAGCGCGCGAGGTGATCGCACCAGCCCGCTGGGCGCCCGGTCACTACGACGACCCCCACTCCGGCGTCGTGCAAGCGCCAGAGGGCCGCAAACGCCGGCGCGGTCAGCTTGCCATGCGTTGAAAGGGTGTCATCAATATCGACGAAGAGCCGGCTTACACCCCTCAACAGATTTGGATCCAGAGGAACAGGCTCGGCCAGCCCCTGATCCCGCTCGCTTGCACGCTTCATAATTCAATGCCCCGAAGGAATGCGGCCGGGGCGGGAAGGCCGAGGATCGGCAGGCGGACTGGGCGGCCGGCTCGATCGCGCTCTCCGCGAGGACGCGGAAGCACTGCGCGGCTTACTCGTTTCGGGCGGCAAGGTACCGCTCCGCATCGATGGCGGCAGCACACCCAGACCCGGCGGCGGTCACCGCCTGGCGATAAACCCGATCGGCGCAATCCCCGGCCACGAATACGCCCGGAACATTGGTCGCTGTGCCTTGCTTGGGAATAATGTAGCCGTGCTCGTCCATATCGAGCAGCCCCTTGAAAACGTGGGTGTTGGGGACATGCCCCACGGCCACGAAAACTCCGGCGCAATCGACCAGCGTCTCGGCGCCGGTCTTGATGTTCTTCAATCGCACCCCGGTCACTTTCCCTTGCTTAACGTCCAGCACATCGCTCACAACCGAATCCCAGATGGGCTTGACCTTCTCGTGAGCGAGCGTGCGTTCGGCCATGATCTTCGAGGCGCGCAGTGTTTCCCGGCGGTGGACCAGATAAACCACCGAGCCAAAGCGGGTCAAATAAGTGGCCTCTTCGCATGCGGAATCTCCGCCGCCGACCACGATCAACGGCTGGTTGCGGAACATGGGGAGCGCTCCATCACACGTGGCGCAGTAGGTAACCCCTTTGGTTTCGAGCTTTGCTTCACTTTCCAAGCCCAGGTGCCGATGGCTGGCGCCACTGGCCACAATGACGGTTTCGGCTTCGAGCCGCTCCCCATCGACGGTCAGCACAAACGGGCGCCGCGACAGATCTACGGATTCCACGACCCCGAACTGGACGCGCGCGCCAAACCGCTCGGCCTGCTTTTGCATCCGGGTCATGAGTTCATAACCGTCCACCCCTTCCGGGAAGCCCGGGTAATTCTCCACTGTGGTGGTGGTCGTGAGTAACCCGCCCGGCTGGCGGCCGGTCAGGACTAACGGCCGCAGATTGGCCCGCGCCGTGTAAAGCGCGGCTGTCAAACCGGCACAACCCGAACCAATGATGACTACTTTTTCCATACGAGCGGCGTCAAGTTAGGATCGGAAGCGGCGGTTGGCAAGTTGCGAGTGGAAATGGGCAGGGCGAACCGTGGATAAGCAAATCGTAAGCGCGTCAAGCCGTGGGGGATGGAGGCGTGAAACGTGAAACGTGAAACGTAACAACGTAACAACGTAAGCGGTGGGGGGTTAAGCGGAGGCGGGGAGGTTGACCATGAGGGAGGGGTTGGGGGAGTCGGCGGCTTGGGGCTGGGCGCGCAGGGCTTCGCCGGTCATGCCGTCGCGGTAGAGGGTGATGGCCACGTGATGGTTACGCCGGACGCAATCCTTGATGGCTTCCGGGATCCTTGTCGCAATACAACAGCGTTTTCCAGGAGTAAATGTGTTTGGGCTTGTGAAAGTCGCTGCTGGCCAGGAAAGCCAGCCGTTTCAAGCCGACCGGAGTAAAAATGTTGTTGCGGTTGGCAATTTCCCAGGCGTCGATGATGGGCGCGAAAACCTCCTGGTTCTCCCAGAGGAACAATGTGTTTTTGCCCCACTCACTCTTCATGACGTGCGGATGGGCGGCCACCGCCAGGCCGCCCTGGCTGTGGATCTGAGCAATGATTTCGACGAAATCCAGGGACGGAGAAATCGGCGCTTTAAGATCCAGCCCCAAGAGGTGGCCGGAGGTCTTCCGCGTGAGTCCCTCCTTGTTGAATTCGAGGCCGGTCATCACCAGCATGTGGTATTTGCGCCAGGCCCGGCGGCGCTCGCGCTCCAGCATGTCATAGTACTCGTCGATTTGATCCCTAGCCACGGTGAAGTTGAGCAGTTCGCTGAACTTCCCAATCAGCCGCCGTGGATCGGCGATGTGGTCGGTAATGCAGATGCAGTCAAAGCCGCGCCGGCCGTAAAAGTCGATGACGTCCGGCAGCGCCAGGCGTCCATCCGAGTAGTTGGTATGGATGTGGAAATCGCAGAGCTGTACTTGGGAGGCGCGAGGCAGGGCCGGTCCCGAGGCGGCCGAGCGCTCGGGCATTTCGGGGAACAGCTTCAGGGGACGGTGCGCCGAGCTGGACCGGTTTCCTTCCTCCAACACCAGTTCGGCGATGCGCAGGGCGGCGTCCGGGCGGCTGACTTGCTCGAGGTTGTCGCGCCACATCTGCCATTGCCGCCCTTTATGCGCGAAGGCGGCCTCCACGAGGTCCCGAACCTCCTTGCGCTTCTCGGCGACGGCTCCGATGCCAAGCCGCTCGATGAGTTGCGCGTTTCCCTCCTCCTGCCCCGGGATGATCTGGTTGACGATCATGGGGCAGCGCGCCGCGATGGCCTCCTGCACCATCGCGCCCCCGGCCTTGCCGATCACCAGGTGATGGGACATCAGCAGACGCGGCATTTGGTTGGTCCAGCCGTAAATCGCCACGCGCCCGGCCTGCGCGCGGAAACGTTCGGTGAGTTTCGCCTTGAGCGAAGCATCACGGCCCACCGTGACGGTGAGATCCACCTCGGGAAGCTTCAGCAACCGCTCGATGGTTTTCCCCGCTTTGGCGCGCCCGGTGTTGATCACGTAAAGCACCTTGCGCCGGTCGCTGCCCCGCGGGGCCGCCATCTCGCCCGCAGGCTCCCGGGCAAAGACCGGGCTGACGGGAAAACCCAGCGCCCGCACCCGGTGGCGTTCCACCCCGGCGTCGATCAGCACCTTGGCGGTGGGTTCATTGGCCACGATAAAAAGGTCGCTCGGCGCGCGGTGCCAGGCCGAGCATACGCTGATCGAGTCCGTCACGATGGTGAGGAATCGAAACGGACGCTCGGCATGGTCGCGAAAAATCTCCTGGATGAGATGCCCATAGACCGGATAGGTCGAGACCACGACGTCGGGCTCGGTGCTCTGGAGCATGCCGGCCAGCCCTTCCCGCAGCTTGCCCAGGGTATCCATCTGCCGCCGAAACAACGGGGGACTATCCAGGACGGAGAACAAGCCGGACCACACCGTGGGCGCGTAACGCACCAACCCCTTATACGTCTGCCGGAGCAGTGTATGGAACGTGCCGTAGGCGGCCTCGAACAGGTCCACCACCTCCACCTTGGCGTCGTCGCTCACCAACTCGATCGCCTCGCGCAGGTTGCGGGCCGCGGCGTTGTGGCCGTCACCAAAGCTGGCGGTCAGGATTAGAACTTTTTTCATTTTTTCAGATCGCGGTCAGGCGTTGCCACTCGAATCTAATGGGACCCTGTGACGGCAGCGTTACGGTGAGGTTAAGATTTGCTTAAGGCAGGCTCCGGTGGAAAAGAAAAAAAACCGCGTCGCGCCGGGGCGAGACCGCCGCCGGGCGGGAGCGGCCCGTCCGTCTCCGGCCGCGTCAGGAATTCGCCGCGCGCGCTCCGACTCCCACGTCGGCGCACACCTTCTCGCCCGCCTCGGGGCTGGCCCAGCGGACCAGGGCCAGGAAGTTCATCACCATGGGGCTGTCGGGGCGGGCATGGGACATGGTCTTGAGGCTGTTGATCACCTTGTGGTAGGTGGCCGCGTATTTCTCATGGGTCAGCCGGCTGACGTAGGTCTCCATGACGGTCCGGGCGATAGGATCGGTTTTGCCGTTGGCCAAATAGGGCAATTGGGAGAAGATTTTAATCAAGGCCAGCGGGTCGGCCTCGGTCAGCGTGAGCCAGCTCTGGCGGATTTCGTCGGCGTCGTAGCGGGCGTTGAGCCGTTCACGGATGGCGGCGGCGATGGCCGCGGGCTCGGCGCGATTGCGGATGAGGTCCTTGATTTTATCCCAGGCGAGCTGGCGCTCCATCTCAGGTGACAGTCCCGCCATCTTGGGTGCTTCCTCGAGGCCTTGCAGGCCCAGGGCGGCGGCCAATGCCTTGCCGAGCGCCTCGGCGTCCTGGCGCCGGATTCGGTCCGAACGCATGATCGTCCGCACGACCGTGCCTTGGAGGCCGGGGTCGATCAGCGTTACGACGGCCGCCACGTCCTGGGCCGAGGCCTTTTGGGGCGGGACGGGGACCAGGTGCTTCACGAATTCCGCCATCGTGTGATCGAGGTCGGTCAGCCGGTCGGAGCGCAACTTCAGCACGTACTTCAGCGTCTTGGCCGTACCGCCGGCCTTGCCAATATTGTTGATGACCATTTGGCGATGGTCCGGGCTGATGATGCCATGGAGCAAGCTTTCGGCGCGCAGCAGCAGTGGCTCGTCGAGCCGGACCTCGGGGCCGGTAACGACCAATTGTTCGACGAGCGCAGGCAGACGCTGAGCAAACAGCACGTCGGGCGCCTCCGTGTTTTGATGCTCATAGTAGTGGAGCAACTCGATGAGGAAGGACATTTTCTGGAAGGCGATGCGCTGCGCCCGCGCCTGATCGCCGGCCGCCTTGCTGCGCTGCACGCGGTGGTGCAGGTCCGTCAGACCGGGCCGCTGCTTCGCCAGCGCCGCGCCCTGCGCCTCGAGCAGCGCTTCGAAATCGCTTTTAAAAGCTAGCACGATCTCTTCCGCCTTCGGGCGCGGGTTCAACTTGGGATCCGTCGTCAGGTCATTGAACAAACCCAGCGCCTCGGGACCGAACTCGCGCACGACCCGTTCCCGCGGGACCAGGCCCTTGATGAAACACCGGTTGGCCCGGATCATCCGGGGCGAGAAAAAATTCTCAGGCTTGGTGGCCACCGATTGAAGCAGGTCGCGCTCGAAAGGCGGGTCGAGCTTGAGCAGTTCTTCCACGGAGGACTGGATTCCCGCCCGCAGCTCCTTTTTGGTCTGGTCCAGGCTCCGCAGGATGGCAGGCGCGGGGAGCGCGGCGTCGCTGGCCCCTTTGAGCAAGCCGCCGTGGAACTGGCTGACGCTCTCGTTGTGCTCGACCAATTTGGAGACGATGACCCCGATTTCATTGATGGGGAGCTTGCTCACCAGCCCGGCCAGCAGCAGCACCAGTTCGCTATGCGATTTTTGGCGGTGCTCAATCATGCGTTCGAGCAGCGACCGGACGGCCTTGCTCTCGTGTTCCAGGGCGCGCATCCCGGCTTCCAACCGCTCGACTCGCAGGCTCAAGTCCTCGGCGACTGCCGGGGGCTGCTCCGGCGAACCCGTCCCACTCGCCGCGTTCTCACGATCTGTCATGCGCTTCATCTTCTCTCACAGGAAAACGCTTTTCCATCAATTTTTAACGAGGCTTGGCCGCAGGCGGTTGATGGGTTGCAGGGTGATCGAAAGCCGGGTGGGCCCGGCCATGCTGGGTTGGCAGATGCCTCGTTCCTGGTGCGCTTCCGACAGGCGCCGCCCCAAACCCTCGACCAATCCGACAACGCCCGGAGGGTCTGAAGCCGGGCCCCGTTAGACGACGCGGAAGCCTTCGCGCGACAGCCGGTCACGCAAAGCGGCGATGTGTTCGGCATCGCGGGTCTCGACGACGCAATGCACCGCCACGGTCGTAATGTCGTCCTCGGCGAAGGCCCGATCATGGGCAATGTCGATCACGCTGGCTCCTTCCTCGGCGATCAGGCCGGCGAACCGCGCGAGGCCGCCGGGCCGATCACTGATGGTGGCGGTAAAACGGCATAATCGCCCCTCGGAAGCCAGCCCGCGCTCGATGACGCGGTCCAGCGTGGTCAGGTCGATGTTGCCTCCGCAGAGCAGCAGGACAACGTTCTTGCCTTGCAGTTCCGGCACCAGCCCAGCCAGGCACGCCGCCAGCGGCGCGGCCCCGGCGCCTTCGACGACGGCTTTTTCGAGTTCCATCAAGCGCAGCACCGCGCGCGCCAGGTGTTGTTCGGTCACGAGCACCGTCTTGTCCACCAACGCCCGTGCGAGCTGGAATGCATTGGCCCCAACTTTCGGCACACTCAACCCGTCGGCCAGGGTCGGCCGCATCTCGATTTGCACCGGGGCGCCGGCGGCGAGGGCCGCGGTGAAACTCGCCGCGCGCTCGGGTTCCACACCGATAATCTTGACCCCGGGTTTGAGCGTTTTGAGGGCCAGGGCGACCCCCGCGATCAAGCCCGCCCCGCCAATGGGCACGATCACGGCCTCGACCTCCGGAACCTGGCCGGCAATTTCTAGTCCGATCGTGCCCTGGCCCGCGATGATCGCCGGGTCATCATAACCGTTGATATAGGTGAAACCGCGCGCCTCCACTAATGTGTCCGCCCTCGCGCGCGCCTCGGCGATATTGGCGCCTTCGAGCAGAACCGTCGCGCCGAAGCGCCGACAATTGGTCACCTTGGTGAGCGGCGCGAATCGCGGCATCACCACGGTCGCGGGAATCCCCAAGGATTGGGCGTGGCAGGCCACCCCGAGAGCGTGGTTGCCTGCGGACGCCGCAATGACGCCGCGCTTCTGTTGCTCGGGAGACAGGAGGAGCAGCGCGTTGCGCGCCCCACGCTCCTTGAAACTGCCGGTTCGCTGCAGGTATTCCAGCTTGCAAAAGGTCCGCATGCCGGTGAGCTCGGTGAGTGGAATCGAGCACGGGCACGGGGTCTCGACGACACTGCCTGCGATCCGCCGCGCGGCGTCGCGAATATCCTGGAATTGAATCGCCATCCTCCCCAGTAATCACCCGAAGCCCGGTCCTGTCAACCCGAAGGCGTGCCGCGGGCGCTGCATCCGATCCGTTCGCTCGAGGCGTCCTGGGCTTCCCGGTCTCGGCGTTTCCCCTAAAAATCGCGGCTCGCGCCGGGCTTCAACAAATACAGCTTCTTCCGCGCCCGTTTAAACTTCTCCACGGCGGCGGCGGCGTCGATTTGAATGGGGGGAAACGTGTTGTAATGCACCCCCAGGATTTCATCGCAGCGAACCCAGTTTGCCGCCTCGATGGCATCGTCAACCCCCATGGTGAAATTGTCGCCGATACAAAGCGCCGCGAACTTGAGCTTGATGGAGTCCCCGATCAACTTCATATCCATCGTGAGCGCCGTGTCGCCGGAGTAGTAAAAACTTCCGTCGCCGCTTTCGATGACAAATCCACCCGGGTTTCCACCGTAAGCGCCGTCGGGCAAACTGCTCGAGTGGATGGCGTTGACGAATTTGACGCGACCGAAATCGAAGGCATGGCCGCCCCCATGATTCAATGGGTGCCCCTTTTGCACGCCCTGCTTGCCCAGCCAGTTGACCACTTCGAAATTCGAGATGACGGTCGCGCCGGTGCGCCTGGCGATCTCGACAGCATCTCCCACATGATCCGCATGTCCATGGGAAACCAGGATGTAATCCGCGGGCACGGTTTTGACATCAATGCCCTTCGCCAAGTCGTTGCCGGAGATGAAAGGATCAAAGAGCAGAACCCGGTTCGAGACTTGGGCCGCAAAACAAGCATGTCCGTAGTATGTGATTTTCATAAGCATTTCCCGTGTTTCTTCCGACCTCCACCCAGCCCTGTGATTCTTAACCCAGGAACCGGCTTCCCGCAATACCGGATCCAGCGCTGGCCCGTACGCCGCGAACGCGCCGAGCGGCTGCTGTCCGCCGGCCAGATTTCGCGCGAGCAGTTCGATCGTTTTATGCGGGAAGGCGCGCTGGGCAGCCACCTCGAGAACTTGCAGCGTCACGGGGGGTTCAAGGGCTTCAACCAGAAATCGGTGAGCGCCGTGATCGCCGCCACCGACCCGCGGCGCCAGCACTTTGCGGCGACGGTCGGCGCCGCTTGAGGCTGAGGCGCGAACCGCCCCCTTTATGGTTGTCGAACGAGGGGCAGGAGCTCGGAGACGTTCACTTGGCGCGCCTTTTGCGCGATATCCCCGGAGTAGCGGCCCTGCATCGAACGGGCTTCATCCAGCATCGAGGCGAACACCTGCTTCAACTGGTCCGTGCTGAGGGTGCGCCCGCTGGCGTAGTATCGCCTGGCGACCTGCCCGAGCGCGTAAGTCGTGGCGAAGGCAAACGCGGAACCGGCCGCTTCACCGGCCAACCCTCCCAGCAAGCCGCCCGCCAGCCGGCGCGTCAGCCCGCCAACCAATCGCCGGGTGAACCCTTCAAAAACCTGGGAAGTCAGTCCGATTCCCACCGTCGCCAGGAAATCCCGGATATGCCCGCGGTCCAACTCGAAGCCATAACGTTTGCCGATCTGATAGACCATGCGGGTTTGGAGCGGGATGATGGCCATGGTCGCCAAAGTGTGCGGCATGATTTCCAGGGCGCCGTTTAGAATTGAGGCATGGAGGATGAGCTGGTCGATGTCCGCCTCGCGGGCCGAGTCGATCACCGGCGGGGCCGGACTGGCCAGGGGCTGCGTAACCAGCGCCTGCGCGGTCTGCTGATGAACCTCGACGGTCGGGTCGTCGAGGCGCAGCTCGCGGCGCAAATCCGCCAGGAATTGGTTTTCGCCGTCCTTCAACACCCCATCGGCGTGGCAAACACACACCGCCATTTCGTACGCGAGCGCCTTGGCCGCCGGTGCCTGTAATTGGGCAGCAAGCTGCGGCAGCGAAAGCTTTCCACTCAGCACGTCCTGGTAGGCCGAGGCGAGGTCCAGGTGCTCCCCGCTAAACCCATTCATGACCCGTTCGATTTGGGCGCGCTCGGTTTCGTCCTGCGCCCCGTCCGCGAAGGCGGCCAGGATACAAATGCAGAGGATCGCCTTGTGTTCCTGCTCGCTTGAAGTTTGAGGTTCAATGCCCATGCCTGATTATGGCCCACGGACTACGGGGATTCCAATTGCAATTCGGAGGCGGGTTTGTAACGAGCGCATCCCGGCAGTACCCCCCGCCGAACACGGCTAGACGCGGGAGCGCTGGCGTTGAGCCGGCTTAGCGCCTCCCATATCCATAGGAGCACGACAAGAATCGCCGAGCGCCGTAAGCCGGCGCTCCGGGGGTATCTGCGGGGACGCACCCGTTTGTAACGGCCCCGCCGCCGAGCTGAATCGAGCGACGCACGCCCGGGCGCATGCTCGAGAGCGCACCAAACGTCACCGCGGTGCCGCGCCGTCCGAGCGAAGGCCGCCTCAAGCGGTCTTCTGACGGACGATGCGGTCCGGGTGCCGGGCCCGGCTGAGCGCGGTGTCGTAGGTGATCAGGCATTTGCAGTACAAATCGTACAAGCAATTATCCATGAGTGTCATGCCGTCCTTGCGGCCGGTCTGAATCATGTTTTCCAACTGGTGAATTTGGTTTTCGCGGATGAGGTTTCGCACCGCGTTGTTGGCCACGATCAGTTCGTAGGCCAGCACCCGCCGCGTCCGATCGGCGGCGGGGAGCAATTCCTGCGCAACGATGGCCTGCAACGCGTTGGATAATTGCAGAATGATTTGGCGCTGGGCCGCTCCCTCGAACACTCCCACGATGCGTTCGAGCGCGTGGGCCGCGTTGGGCGAGTGCATCGTCGCCAGGACCAGGTGGCCGGTCTCGGCGGCGGTGAGCGCCGTTGATATGGCTTCAAAGTCCCGCATCTCGCCAACGACGATGACATCGGGATCCTGGCGCAACACATGGATCAGGGCGCGATTAAAGGAACGCACATCGGTCAGGACTTCCTGCTGGACAACGATCGCGCGCTTGTTTTCGTGAACGAATTCGATGGGATCTTCGATGGTAACCACCTTGCACCGGCGCTCGCTGTTGATCAGATCGACCAGGTAGTTGAGCGTAGTGGTCTTGCCGGCGCCGGTGGGGCCCGTGACGAGCACCAGGCCGTTGGGTTTGCGGGCCAGCTCGTCGATTTTTTCTGGCAAACCCAGTTCCTGGCGGGTCGGGATGCGCTCGCCGCAAAAGCGCACGCTCATCTCCGGATGGCCGTTGCGCCGATAAAACGTGGCGCGAACGCGCCCGGCGGCTTTGTGCAGGAGAGAAATGCAGAGCTCCCATTCCTGCTCGAACTTCTTCCGCTGCTGTTCGTTGAGCAGGCTATGGGCCATGCGCTCGACTTCGGCTTCGGTCAAGGCGTCCTCATCGGCGATGATGATCTCCCCGTTCACGCGGAAGGCCGGCGGCACTCCCGCGACCAGGTGGAGGTCCGAGGCGTCGAACTCATTGGCGGCCGCCAGCAAACGATCGAGCGACTCCGTGCTCATCGCGCGATTAGCCCGGGAGCCAGCGGCGGCGCCAACCGCGGATCCAGCCCAGGACACCGGTGCGTTTCAGCCGCGCGAGGGCCAGGCTGGCGTCGCGGCATTGGGGATTGAGTTGGCGGGCTTGAGTAAAGGAATTTCGGGCCGGTCCAATCAGGCCCAGCGCCTGCTGGGAGTTGCCCAGTTCGAGCCAGAGCAGGAAATGACCGGCATTCAGCTCGACCGCTCGCTGCAGGAGCTTCAAGGCCAGGGCAAACTGCCGGTAATAGTAACGCACACGAGCGGCCAGCCAGGCCACAAACCAGTCCCTCGGCGCCAACGACAGGGCCTTCTCGAAACAGTAATCCGCCCGCGCCTCTTCCCGGGCGAGCAGCACGTCGGCTCGGGCCAGCCACACATACGGCCCATCCCCGTGCTCCTCGATGGCGGCGTCGGAAAAGACCAAAGCGCCATCCAAGTCGCCACTGCGCCCAAGGGCGACCGCTTTGGCCGCCAGAACCTCCGGCTCCCTCGGAAACCGCTCGGCGGCTTTGTCAGCCCAGAGCTTGGCTTCGCGGAACTCGCCCAGTTCGGTGAGCATGCGGACCTGTCCGGCCCAGGCAGAGACGTTCTGAGGGTTAAATTCCAACACTTTGGAAAAAAATCGCAACGCCGGTTCGAACTGCCCGTTCTCGAAGGCCGCCTGGGCCTGCGACCAATAATACGTCTCGTCCTTGACCAACCCCTGGCTCGGTTGCGCATGGTCCTCGGACTCGCCACCCAGCTCTAAATTACCAAAGCGGCTCATGTTGAACGCTGCGTGCTTTCAAGGTGTTTATACCATGGGCCATTCGCCGGACCAAGCCTTTTTCAGTGCGGGCGCCCCGGACGAACGCCATCGTAATTATGTTCATGACCGCTTAGCGCGTCCAATATCCATAGGAGAACGATAAGAATCGCTGCGCGCCATAAGCCGGCTCCAAACCGGCGCTCCGGGGTACTGCCGGGATGCGCTCGCCCCGGCCAGGGCTGCATCAGGCTGGTAATGGCGGGGTGGGGAATAGTCGGCAAGGGGTTTGCTTAAGATCGGTCGATGATCAATCGCACGCACTGCCCCACACGAGAGCGCGCCCCGGCATTGACATCGCTTTGTGCGACAATTGATCAAAAAAACAGCACTTTTTGAGGCGCGCCCAGTCGGCCCCTCTCTCCTGGTGAGGACCAACCGTCGGGGTCCACGCCGACCGGGCGGATTGGCCCGAATTAGCCAGGCTGGATAAAACTCAACCCCTCCAAACCCCATGCTCCAGAAATATACGCGAAACGGGTGCTTCGATGAGATGCTCAGCGAGACGGGCGCCACCAGAGCCCATTACAACAAACTCACCCAGTTGTTTGGCACGCTGACCCCCGATGAGTTCGAGCACCGGCGACAATCGGTGGACCTGGCGTTCCTGCGCCAGGGCATCACCTTTAACGTGTATGGAGATTCCCAGGGCGCGGAAAAGATATTCCCCTTCGACCTGGTGCCGCGGATCATCCCGGCGGCTGAATGGGAACACCTCGAACGCGGGCTCAGCCAGCGGATTCGGGCTCTCAACCTGTTCCTGCACGATATTTATCATGATCAAAAGATCGTGCAGGATGGGGTCGTACCGCCCTATTACATCCTCTCGGGCAGGCATTTCCGGCGCGAGTTCGTCAACTTTCGAGTGCCGAAAGACATCTACATCCACGTGTGTGGCACCGACCTGATCCGGGGCGCCAAGGGCGAATGGATGGTGCTCGAGGATAATGGCCGATGCCCCTCGGGCGTGAGCTATGTATTGGAAAACCGCCGGGCGATGAAGCGGACCTTTCCCTCGATGTTCGAAACCATCGGGGTGAAGCCTGTGGAACATTATCCGCAGGAACTGTTGAAGATGCTGCAGCACATCGCCCCCGAGGGCGTATCGAACCCGACGATCGTTCTGTTGACGCCCGGAGCCTATAACTCCGCCTATTTCGAGCACACCTATCTGGCGCGCCAAATGGGCATCGAAATTGTCGAGGGGCGCGATTTGGTGGTCCAGGAGGAAAAGGTGTTCATGCGCACGACCCGGGGGTTGCACCCCGTCCATGTGATCTACCGGCGCATCGATGATGATTTCCTGGATCCGACGGTGTTCCGGCCGGACTCCATGCTGGGCGTGCCGGGGATAGTTCGCGCCTATCGCGCGGGCAACGTTTCGCTGGCCAACTCGATTGGCACGGGCATCGCCGACGACAAGGTCATGTATTATTTCGTTCCCCGCATCATCAAGTATTACCTCGGCGAAGACCCCATCCTTCCCAACGTGCCGACCTACCTGGCCAGTGAGGAGGCGGACAAAAAGTACATCTTGGACAACTTGCCCAGCCTGGTGGTCAAGGCGGCCAACGAATCCGGCGGCTACGGCATGTTAATGGGGCCCAAAGCCACCCAGGAGGAAATTGCGAAGTTTCGGGAGCGCATCATCGCCGATCCGCGGAACTATATCGCGCAGCCAATGATCATGCTCTCGCAGCATCCCACCATGGTGAACGGTTCGGTGGAGGGCCGCCACATCGACCTGCGGCCGTACATCGTGTATGGAGAAAAAATCACGATTGTCCCGGGCGGCTTGACGCGGGTGGCCTTGCGGAAAGGATCCTTGGTGGTGAACTCGTCGCAAGGGGGCGGGAGCAAGGATACCTGGGTCCTCTATGGCGACGAATAGCCCGCACCGAAGCCGCCGGGTACGTCCCAAGTCTGCCTTGCGTTTTACGCATTACGTTTTACGCGTTACGCACCACGCCTCGCGACCAACCATTAGCCACGACCTCTCCACGCGTTGAACCCCATGCTCTCCCGTGTCGCCAATTCGCTCTACTGGATGTCCCGCCATATCGAACGCGCCGACAACATCGCGCGGTTGGTGGACACCAACCTGCAATTGCTGCTGGACTTTCGCAACCTCGACGAGAAACGGCTCGAGTTATACTGGCTCCCCATCGTCCAGGCCAGCGGCGATGAGGAGGCTTTCTTTAAGCTCCACGCCAAAGCCACCGGCCAGGCGGTCACCGAATTCCTCGTCTTTCAGCCCGAGAATCCGAACTCCATTGTGCAATGCATCAGCCAGGCGCGCGAAAACGCCCGCATGGTGCGCGACCAGATCACGGTCGAGTTATGGGAAGAGTTGAACGGGCTTTATCTCTTCGCACGCTCGACCGAGGCTCGAGAGATCTGGCGGCGCAGTCCCAGCGACTTCTTCGCCCGGATCAAGGCCAGTTCGCTCCTGATGATCGGGATCTATAACTCAACCCTGACCCGCAACGAGGGCTGGTGGTTCATCCAGTCGGGCAAGTTCATCGAGCGCGCCGACAAGACCTCGCGGATCCTCGATGTCCGCTTTCAAAGCCTGCCCGATCGCGGGGCGCCCGAAAGCATCAGCCAAACCGAGACCGTTGAATGGTCCGCCATCCTGCACTCGTGCAGCGCCTGGGACTCCTACAAGGCCATCTACGGCGCGGATGTCCATCCGCGCCAGGTTGCCGAGTTCCTCGTGCTCAACGAGGATTTCCCCCGCTCGGTTCGATTCTGCGCCGAAGAATTAAACACCGCCCTCCGGCGCTTATCGGGCTCGGCCGAAGGCCGGTTCGAAAATGATGCCGAGCGCCATGCCGGGCGCTTGCTGGCGGATCTTCGTTTCGGCACCGTCGAGGAGGTTTTCGAAAAGGGCTTGCATCGCTATATCGACGAACTGCAAACCAAGCTCAATGCCATCGGGGATGCGCTGTTCAACGCGTATTTTTGCCACTCGTTCGCCGCGGTGGACGAGGTGCAGTTCGTGCAACAGGAAGAACAGCAGCAGCAACACGGCCGGACGGCGCGTTCCCACGGCGGAGCTCCGCGCTTGCCTTGAACACCCCACCCCGCCACCAACCGCACCTGAAGGACTAATCACCGTGTCGATCCACGTTGCGCTCCAGCATAAAACTCAATACCTCTACGACCACCCCGTCGGCCATGCGCCTCACGTGGTGCGTTTGCGGCCCGCGCCCCACTGCCGCACGAAGGTGCTCAGCTACTCTCAGAAAGTCACCGGGGGAGAACATTTCATCAATTGGCAGCAAGATGCCTTCTCGAACTGGAACGCGCGCCTGGTCTTCCCCGAAAAACTCAAGGAGTTGGGTGTTGAAATCGAACTCGTGGTCGAGATGGCGGTGCATAACCCGTTCGACTTCTTCCTGGAAGACAGCGCCAAGAGCTTCCCGTTCGCCTATGAAGGCGCGCTGGCACGGGACCTCGCCCCCTTTCTTGAAACCGCCGAGCTGACCCCGGCCTTTGGGGCGTACCTGCGGTCCATCCAGCAGGATTTTCTGCCGCCCGGCCAAACCCGGGAAGGGGTGCTCCCGTCCGAGCCGCAACCACGCCCCGCCGCCAGGGCGGCGGACTCTCCCCCGCGCCAAGCCGACGGGTCGATGCGCACGATTGATTTTTTGGTCGGCTTGAACCAGCGGGTGCAAAAGCATATTCAGTATGTGATCCGGCTGGAACCCGGAGTGCAGCAGCCCGAGGAGACTTTGAACAAGCGCAGCGGGTCGTGCCGTGATTCGGCGTGGCTGCTGGTGCAACTCTTCAGGCACCTGGGCCTGGCGGCGCGATTCGCCTCCGGCTATCTCATCCAACTGGCCCCGGACGTGCGATCGCTGGACGGCCCCAACGGCCCCGAAAGCGACTTTACCGACCTGCATGCCTGGTGCGAAGTGTACCTGCCGGGGGCGGGTTGGATTGGCCTGGATCCCACCTCCGGTTTGCTGGCGGGCGAGGGCCACATCCCGCTCTGTTGCACACCCGAGCCTTCGACCGCCGCGCCCATCACCGGCGCGGTGGACGAATGCGAAGCCCAGCTTCACCACGCAATGAAGGTGGCCCGGGTGTACGAGTCGCCCCGGGTCACGCGACCGTATTCCGAGGAACAGTGGCGGAACATCGAGGCCTTGGGGCGGGCCATCGATGCCGAATTGAAGCAGCAGGACGTTCGGCTCACCATGGGAGGCGAACCGACCTTCGTTTCGCTTGATGATCCGGACGGGGCGGAATGGAACTTCACCGCCGTTTCACCCGCCAAACGGGCGCTCTCGGGCAACCTGGTGCGCCGTCTCCGGGCCCGGTTCGCGCCCGGCGGGCTGCTGCATTTTGGGCAGGGAAAATGGTATCCGGGGGAACCCCTGCCCCGCTGGGCGCTGGCTTGTTACTGGCGGAAAGACGGTATCTCAATGTGGCAGGATGAGACGCTGATTGCGGATGAGACGAAGAATTACAAATGCGGCGAGCGGGAGGCCAGGGAGCTTGCCTTGCAGATTGGCCAAACCTTGGGAGTGGACACGCGCTGGCTGCTGCCAGCCTACGAGGATGCCTTCTATTATATCTGGAAGGAGCGGCGGCTGCCCTCGAACGTTACGCCGGAAAAATCCCAGCTTAAGAGCAAGGAAGAACGGGACCGCATCGCCCGGCTTTTTCAGCAAGGGCTGGGGCATGTGGTTGGGTATGCCCTGCCCATCAGGCGATTCAGAGGCGAGGGCCAGGACGGATGGGAGAGTGGGCGGTGGTTCTTGCGCGACGGGGAAATTCTCTGGCTGTTGCCCGGGGATTCCCCCATGGGCCTGCGATTGCCCCTCGACTCCGTTCCCTGGGTGGCGGAACACGAATTCCCCTGGGTTTGGCAGCGTGACCCCGCGCAGCCGTGGCAGCCGTTGCCGTCGCAATTCCCCTATGCGCCAAGGGCTAAACAGCCCTCGCTGACAGGCGCCGCTCCTCCGCTGGATCTCGGCCGGGGACCAGGCCAGCGCGCGCAGGAACTCGAAGAACCAGGGACTCGCCGCCGCCGCCAAGCCGAAGATCCCATGCGACAACCGCGCGAACAGGAAAGCGCTCCCTGGATTGTTCGCACGGCCTTATGCGTGGAGCCACGGGAAGGCCGGCTCCATGTTTTCCTCCCACCGGTGGAAACCACGGAAGATTACCTCGACCTGATCGCGGGGATCGAGAGCGCGGTGGCCCGGACGGGCATACCGATCATACTGGAAGGCGAGCCGCCGCCCAAAGACCCACGCCTGAATCGATTCGCTGTCACGCCTGACCCCGGCGTGATCGAAGTGAATCTCCAGCCGAGCGCAAGCTGGGATGAATTGTCGCACAATACCACGGTATTGTACGAGGAAGCGCGCCTGGCCCGGCTCGGCACCGAAAAGTTCATGCTCGATGGGCGTCACACGGGCACCGGCGGCGGCAATCATCTCATTATTGGCGGCGCCACCCCCAATGATTCGCCGCTGCTGCGCCGCCCCGACCTGCTGCGCTCGTTGCTGGGCTATTGGCAGAACCATCCCTCGCTGAGCTGGTTGTTTAGCGGCCTGTTCATCGGCCCGACCAGCCAGGCGCCGCGAGTCGATGAAGCGCGCCACGATTCCCTCTACGAACTGGAAGTGGCCTTCCAGGAGTTGCCAGGTCCGAATCAATGGATCCCCCCTGGCTGGTGGACCGGCTGTTCCGCCACCTCCTCATCGACGCAACCGGCAACACGCATCGGGCCGAGTTTTGCATCGACAAACTCTTTTCTCCCGACACCAGCAGCGGCCGCCTGGGATTGCTGGAATTGCGCGCTTTCGAAATGCCGCCCCACCCCCGGATGAGCCTGGCCCAACAACTGCTCTTGCGCGGGCTGATCGCCCGGTTTTGGCGCCGCCCCTACACGAAGGATCTTGTGCGTTGGGGCACGGATATCCACGATCGGTGGATGCTCCCTCATTTCTGCGAAACCGATTTCCGCGAGGTGCTCGAGGACCTCGGCGAGGCGGGCTATCCCTTCGAAATGGCATGGTTCGCGCCGCATTTTGAGTTCCGGTTCCCGCGCATCGGAGATTTCGCGCAGCGGGATGTCCGGGTCGAACTCCGTTCGGCCTTGGAGCCTTGGCATGTGCTGGGGGAGGAACCCGGCCCCGGGGGCGCGGTGCGGCACGTGGACAGCTCGCTCGAACGGCTCCAGGTCAAAGCCCAGGGGCTGGTAGCCAACCGCTTCGCCATCGCTTGCAACGGCCGCCGCCTGCCGCTGCATCCGACCGGCGTGAACGGTGAGTTCGTCTCGGGAGTCCGCTATCGGGCCTGGCAGCCGCCGATTTGCCTGCAGCCGACCATTGGCGTTCACACGCCGTTGGTCTTTGATCTGTATGATACCTGGAACGAGCGCTCGCTGGGGGGTTGCAGCTATCACGTGGCGCATCCGGGTGGGCTGAGCCACAATACCTTTCCGGTCAATGCCTACGAAGCCGAAAGCAGGCGCCTGGCGCGGTTCTTTGTTCATGGACACACCCAAGGCCGGTTTGTGCCGCCGCCGGAGCTGGTGAATCCTGACTTCCCATTGACGCTCGATCTGCGGAAGGAACCCGCTCCTGTCACCCACGTATCCACCCGTTAACCTGGAATACTCGGCCTTGAAGCAGAGCTCAAATCAAGTGAGCGAGGCACCTGACCCCCCGGTGGATTCGGCGTGGGACGGGTATGAGCCTCCGGCCGGGGCGTTCGACGAGTGCGTGGACCCTGCGGGGCAGGTTCGGCCCGCCTACCGGCCGCTGCTGCAATCCCTGCCCGGCCTGGGCGCTGCCGAACTCGGCCGCCACGCGGAGACCACGCGGCGCATCATTGACGAACAGGGCATCACCTACAACGTCTATGGCGATCCCCTCGGCATGGAACGCCCCTGGCCACTGGATCCCCTGCCGCTGTTGATCGGCGCCGCCGAATGGCGCCGGCTCGAAGCCGGTCTGATCCAACGCGCCACCGTGCTCAACCGCATCCTCGAAGATTGTTACGGACCCCAGGAATTAATCCGTTCGGCCTGGCTCCCGCCCGGGCTGGTGTTCGGCCAACCGGACTTCTTGCGTCCCTGCCACGGAATTCGGCCTCCGGGCAACACGTTTCTTCACCTGTATGCGGCTGACCTCGCCCGCTCCTCCGACGGGAGCTGGTGGGTGCTATCGGACCGGACACAAATCCCCACGGGCGCGGGCTATGCGCTGGGCAATCGCTTAATCGGCGCTCGAGTCCTGGCGGAACCGTTCCGGCAATGCCAGGTGCAACGGCTGGCCGGGTTCTTCCGGGAGGTCCAAACCACGCTGGGCAAGCTGGGAGCCCGGCGGGCCGAGAATCCCCGGGTGGTGGTGCTCACCCCGGGGCCCTTCAACGAGTCCTATTGCGAGCAGGTGTGGCTTGCCCGGTATCTCGGTTACACGCTGGTGGAAGGCCAGGATCTCACGGTGCGGGACGACCGCATGTTCTTGAAGACGCTCTCCGGGTTGGAGCCTGTCGATGTCGTGCTGCGCCGGGTGGATGATGATTGGTGCGATCCGCTCGAGTTGCGGAATGATTCCATGCTGGGCGTGGCGGGGTTCGTCCGGGCCTTGCGAGCCGGGAACGTCGCGGTGGCCAACGCGCTGGGGAGCGGATTGCTGCAAAGCCCTTCGTTCATGCCGTTTCTGCCCGGGCTTTGCCGCCATCTCATGGGCGAGGACCTCAAGCTCCCCTCGATTGCCACCTGGTGGTGCGGCCAAGCCAGCGCCCGCGCCTACGTGCTGGAACACCTGGAAGACCTAACCATTAAACCCGCCTTCCGCTCCCACGCGGGCGAGGCCAAACCCGAGCCCCCACTCTCCGGACGCACTGCCGAATCGGATCGAACGCATCCGGTTCCAGCCCGAATCGTTTGTGGCCCAGGAACGGATCTCACTCGCCACGGCGCCCGTGTGGGACGGCGCCCGGCTCGCCCCGCGGCCCGTATCGCTGCGGGTTTACCTGGTCGCTACCTCGGAGGGGTATCGCGCGATGCCGGGCGGCCTCACCCGCGTCGCCGTCGAACCCAGCAGCGGCATCATCTCGCTCCAGCAAGGCGGCGGCAGCAAGGACACCTGGGTCCTGGCCGACGGACCCGTCGAGGAGGTCACGCTCTTGAACTCCAGCCAGCATGGGGTCGAGTTGCGCCGGGTCGGAAACAACCTGCCCTCCCGGCTGGCCGACAACTTTTTTTGGCTCGGGCGCTATTCCGAACGGGCCGACTCGACCGCGCGCCTGCTGCGGAGCTTGTTGGTCCGCTTCGGCCCGGAGAACAAAGGCAGCAGCTTCGCGGTGATCGAACCGCTCCTGACGACCCTGGCGCGGCAAGGCCAAATCGGCGAAACGCCCCACCAGACCCGCTTTCAGCAGGAACCGGGGACCATTGAGACCGAACTGCTCGATGCGATTTTTAATCCGGAGCGGCGCGGTTCGCTGCGCGAAATCGCCCTCGAATTGCAACGGCTGGCCATGCGTCTGCGGGACCGGACCTCGAACGATCTTTGGCGCGTCCTGACGCGGCTTGGCGCCCTCCTGGCCGGGCCGGCCAAGGACTCCGCCGCCTCGATGAACGAAACCGTGGAGTTGCTGAACCACATCCTGCTGCACCTGGCCGCCTTGCACGGCCTGGCGCGCGAGAACATGACACGCGCCCAGGGCTGGCGTTTTCTGGACATGGGTCTGCGCCTGGAACGGGCGTTGTACCTGTGCGCCTTCCTGGATTCCGCCCTCGGCTCCGCAGACGCGGAGAATCCGAGCGTGCTGGAAACCGTGCTTGAGGTGGCGGACAGCACCCTGACCTACCGCAGCCGCTACAATCTGCTGCCGGATATCGCCGCCGTGTACGACCTGGTGCTGCTGGACGACACCAACCCCCGCTCGCTGCTGTTTCAATTCAACCAGTTGGTCAAGCACTTCGAGCGCCTGCCGGGGGAGCGTGAAAACGCGTTGCCCAGCGGTGGCCGGCGCCTGCTGATCGAGAACCTCACCCGCTTGCGCCTCGTTGATCCGCGCTCGCTCACGGGCGGCGCCGGCCAATGGCAACACACCGAAGTCGGAGCGATTGTGGCGCGGATTGCGCGGGAGTTGCCCAAGCTCTCCGATGCCATCACCGTCAGCTATTTCGCTCATTCGACGATCTCGCGCGCGGGACATTAACGCTCATGTACTACCGGGTAACCCATCGCACCGTCTATGATTACACCGAACCGGTGACGGTTTCGCACCATGCCGCGCGGGTAAAACCGAGGCCGACCGCGGTGCAAGAGCGCGCCGATTTTTCGCTGCGCATCCAGCCGGAGCCCGCCGTCCAAACCATGCGGACCGACTACTTCGGGAACCGGGTCAACTTCTTCAGCATTCAACAGGTCCACCGCCGCCTCGAAGTGACCGCCCAGAGCCTGGTCCTGGTCAAACACCTGACCCCGCCGGCCTTGGCGTTGTCTCCCCCCTGGGCTGAAGTCGCGGAGTTGTTCCGGGACCCCGTTTCACCGGATGTGGTCGAGCCGTACCAATTCCGCTTCGACTCACCGTTGGTGCATGGGACACCCGAACTGATGGAGTATGCGCTGCCGAGCTTCAGCGAGCACACGCCGTTATTAATGGGGGTGCGGGAACTGAGCCGCAGGATTTATGCGGATTTTACTTACGACCCGGTGGCAACCACCATCGCGACGCCCTTGGAAACCGTGCTGGCCCATCGCCGCGGGGTCTGCCAGGACTTCGCGCACCTGGCGATCGCCTGCCTGCGTGCGCTGGGATTGGCCGCTCGATACGTCAGCGGCTATTTGCGAACCCGTTCCCCTTCGGGAGCAAGCCGCCTCACCGGTTCGGATGCGTCCCATGCCTGGTTCTCGGTATTCTGTCCGAACGTGGGTTGGGTCGATTTTGACCCCACGAACGACCTGCTCCCGGCGGAAGAACACATTACCGTGGCCTACGGCAGGGATTTTAGCGACGTGAGCCCGATTAGCGGTATCCTGGTGGGCGGAGGTTCCCACGCGATCAACGTGGGCGTGGAGGTCGAGGAGGTGGGCAATTGGCATCAGGCACCCAACGTTCCGGGGCCCCGGTCCCCCTGAAGTGAGCTGCTTGATGCCAGGCGCTGAAATCAAAGTTCGGACGGTACCAATACTCCGCGGGCCTTCCCCCTGGGGCCGCGGCGCTGTAACTCGGGAGGCTTCGCCCCGTTGGCGCCTTCCGGTGATGAGGCTTTTTAGCTTGCAAAGGACCACTCGGGATCGGTTTCAATCTGCGGCGATATGAGATGGGACATTGTCCACCGCACCGAATATCGTTACGCCACTCCGGCCCGGGAGAGCTTTAACCAGATTCGGCTTCAGCCCATGACCACCGAGGGCCAGCAGATCGAACGCTTCGAACTCAAGATCCAGCCCGCCGCGCGCTTGCAGCATTACCGCGATTTCTTCGCCAATGTCGTCCACCATTTCGAAATCCCGGAGCCGCACCAGGCGCTGCTCATCGAAAGCAACGTGACGGGTCTCACGCGCCCGCCCACCCAGGTTCCGGAAGACGCCCGGCTCTTCCCCCTGGCGCGGATCGGCGAGACGGCCCGCTCGCTGCAATGCCACGATTTCCTGAACGCGAGCCGGTTTGTCGATGTGGAGCCGGAGACCTGGCGGCTGGCGCTGGATGCGATCAACGGAGAAACCGACGTGTGGCAAGCGGCTCGTTCGATCATGCGGTTCGTGCACGGGACCGTCGCGTACACCGCGAACTCCACCTCCGTTCACACGCACATGCGCGAGGTCTTGGCCCGGCGGCAGGGTGTTTGCCAGGATTTGGCCCACGTCACCCTGGGTCTGTGCCGGGCCGTGAAGATCCCGGCGCTTTACGTGAGCGGCTATTTGGCCACCGAGGCCGCCAGCGCGACGCACGCCTGGATCGAAGTGTTCCTGCCGGAACTCGGGTGGCGCGGCCTGGATCCCACGCATAATCAACAGGTGAACGAGAATTACTTGAAGCTCGCGGTGGGACGTGATTACGCGGACGTGGCCCCGGTCTCGGGCCATTACCGGGGAACGCAGGACCGCAAAATGGAAGTGGCCGTGACGATCAAGACCGGCCCATGAGCCGGCGCCCCGGCATGGAGCCGCCGGGGCCATGCCGCTAAGGGGTGAGGCGAAAATCGGCTTTGCTTTCCGAAGTTTTCCCGTAAATAGTCCCGTCATGTCCAACACGCCGCGCCCTGATCTGGCCCGCGATCTGGTACTGCCCACCCTGCTCTTCGCCGCGCTCGGGGGCATGACCTGGGCCGTGCGGGGCTGCTCCGGCTTTGGAGCGATGAACGGCTGCGTCTTCGCCGGTGTGACCTGGGGCGCGGCCTGGTGGTTCATCGCCCGCACCCCCGCCGGGCAACCGTCCCGCCGCTACACCTCGGGGTGGATCGTTCTCGCCTTAACGATCGGCATCGGGATTTCCGGAGACCGCGGCTGGATGCAGTGGCCGAGCTTCTTTGAGGGGCATTTGCAGATGAATACACCGGCGGGCAAGTTCGCCCCGATCCCGCGGAGCTACGGCTTCCTTTGGCTCTTCATCGCCGGGGTGCCGTGGGCTGGCCTGGGCGCCTGTTTGCTGGCCTGGTGCGGCGACCGGCAACCGGCCCAGGTGCGTCACTGGGTTTATCGCCTGGGCGCCGGTTTGTTTGGGATCGTTATCGCCGGCGTTTTGTTCGACCACTTTCCCCAGGTTTTCCTGCCCCTTTACGAGACTCTGCGCTCGCAATACGCCGACCACGCGTCGAACCCGAACCTGCGGCGGCTCATCAACGATAACCACGCCGCAATCCTCCACCTGGGCGCTTATCTCGGCTTTTTGGCCTATGAAGCCGCGCGCGGTGACCGCAAGAACGCAACCCTGATTTTCACCGTCGGACTTTTAAACGGAGCCGGCTGGGCGCTGTGCCAAAACTGGAAATGGGCAGCGACGGTCTGGCCGGGTGCGACCTTCAACTTTTGGCGGTGCTGGGAGTCTTGCGGCGGGATTAGCATCGGAATCGCCTACGGTGTGGCCTATTACCTGGTGAACCGGCCCGAGCCCTCCGGCAGGCCCGCGGCCCCGAGCGGCCACCCGAACCTCGAACGCTTCGCCTGCTATGCGGGCCTGGTATTCGGCCTGGGCTTGTCCGTGAAGAACGGGTTGAAGGGCTGGGCAAACATTTACCTGGGAAATGAGGACTACTACAACGCAATGCTGTGGCGCATCATCGGCCCGCTGATGGTTCTGGCCATCGCTGGCCTCGCGTTCCGGATTCGTTCCCGGCCGCTGCCCAAGGGTTTTCAGGGAGACATTTTTCCCCACGCCTACTGTCTCATTTGGCTCGTCCTGATCGTCCAGAACCTCATCGCCCAGCTCATCACCGGCCCACTCAACTCGTGGAACGAGTCCGCTTTCAGCATCTATTACCTGCTGCTCTTCTTTATCTCAGCGGTCATCATTTACCATTTCCATCGCCTCCGGCTGACGCCGACCGCGCCGGGCTCGTCCCCTCAATCCGCCGAGGCGGCGGCATCGCTGAGCGTGGGGGCGTGAGATGGCCGCCGTCATCCGGCGCGAGGCCGCCAGTCCCCCGGACACCACTGGCGCCGTTTACGTGTGCGAGATGGCGGGTCGTGTCCTACGATTTAACGCATTGCAAAAGTGCTTGTTATTCCCCGCCATTGATGTAAATAAATGACTTATTCCGAGAGGATCACACGACGCATCTGATTCATTCCAAGGGCAACGATATGGCGCGAAGCGCGGGCAACAAACCGGTCGGCGGCAAACGAATCCTGATCGTGGACGACGATCCCCTGGTCGTAATCACCCTTGAACTGCTTCTGTCCTCCGAAGGACACGAGGTCATCGCTGTCGATCACCCCGAGGCAGCACTCGCCTCCCTGGAGGACAGCCGATTCGATCTGGTGATCACCGACCTCGGCTTGCCCCAGATGGATGGCTTGGCGCTGGCCGGCGTGATTAAACGCCGGTTTCCCGGCCAACCCGTGGTCCTGAGTTCGGGCTCACCTGAGCTCATGCGGCGAGACCTCGAGAACTCGCCGAGCATTGATTTTCTCCTGCTCAAACCCTTCACCCTCGAGCACCTGCGAGACGCGCTGGACAAGATCATGCCAGGGCCGGCGCCCGGCTTGGACCAGGGCCGCACCGCTCTGCCGCCCTTGTGATCGGAGATGGGACGCTGGCCTCAACTCACCCGGCAGCCGCCGCCGCGGAGGCATTGGGCCGCGCCTCGGACTGGCCGTCGGTCAATTCAAAGGCCAGGTCGTAAGCGGAATCCCCGCCCATGAGGTAAACAAATTCCACGCCCCGCAAGCGGAAGCGTTGGACGGCTGAAACCGCCTCGATCATGCTGTTGAACCAGGCGGCCTGGCCGGCATGCAGGGTCCAGGTCCCGTCCTCTAAAAGGTATTCCCGAGTGGTTATATTTCTAATTACGCCATTCACACCATACAATAAAGCTAATCCAAGTCGCGGAAGGCAATAAAAATCTTGCGCGGCCAATCGGCCAATCTCGAAGGCCCTGGAACTCCAACCGGACGCTCGTCACAGCAGCGGTTTGAGCACGCGCCAGACATTGGCGGCCACAAGGCGGTGGCCTTCCGCCGTGGGATGAATGCGGTCGGGTTGGTTCAACTCCGGCTTCCCACCCACGCCCTCCAATAAAAACGGGATCAAGGCGGCGTGGTTCCGCTGGGCGAGTTCAGGAAAAAGGTTCTTAAACTCCGAGACGTACGGCTCGCCCAGGTTCGGCGGCATTTGCATTCCGGCCACCACGATCCGCGCTCGCGGGTACTTCAGTTTGACCCGGTCGATGATCGTTTGCAGGTTGGTTTTCGTCGCGGAAGCGGGAAGGCCGCGCAGACCGTCGTTGCCGCCCAGTTCGAGAATCAGGACATCGACCCTCGACTTGAGGAGCCAATTGATGCGGCCCAGGCCATCGGCACTGGTATCACCGCTGACGCCGGCGTTGACGACGGTGTAGTCCAAGCCGGCGGCATCGATTCTGTCCTGCAGCAGCGCAGGGAAAGCTTCCGAAGGGTCCACACCCAGCCCGGCGGCCAGGCTGTCGCCGAGCACAACGACGGTCTTGCGATCCGCGGGTGCGGTGGCGGGATCGCCGGCAGCCATCGCCCAAACCGCGGTCAGCAGCACCAGGCCCAGGGAGAGCAGAACCGCCGCGAGCCCCGACCCTCCTCGGGCTCCGGCACAGCAGGATATCCGTCTCATGCAACGTCCAATGTCTCACTAACGAACACGAAACCGCCACTCCCGTCAAATCGTCACCACCAATATCCCGTTTGGAACCGGGCCGTTTCTGCGGTATTGAGAGAGCAGTGAATTTGCGACCCATGCTTGATATTCGCCGCGTGACCAAGAGCTACGCCAACGGCGAGGGCCAGCTTACCGTGGTCAAGGACGTGAGCTTTGTCCTGGAAACGGGTTCCTCGTGCGCCGTGGTCGGCCCGTCCGGCAGCGGCAAAACGACCTTGATCGGCCTTTGCGCCGGACTCGACCTGCCTACCTCGGGTCAAGTGTACCTGGACGGGGTGAACCTGGGAACCCTGGATGAAGACGGCCGGGCACGGCTCCGCAATGGCGTGATCGGCTTCGTGTTCCAAACCTTCCAACTGATCCCCACGCTCACAGCGTTGGAAAACGTGATGGTGCCCCTCGAGTTGCGCGGCCAGACTCACGTGCGCGACCTGGCGGCGGACCTGCTCGAGCGCGTGGGGCTCGGCCAGCGGCTCGACCATTACCCGGCGCAGCTATCCGGTGGCGAACAACAGCGCGTGGCCTTGGCGCGGGCGTTTGTCAATCGCCCGAAAGTTCTCTTCGCCGACGAACCGACCGGAAACCTTGACGCGGAAACCGGCCAGCACGTGATCGAGAATCTATTTGCGCTCAACGCCGAGGCCGGTACCACGCTGGTCCTGGTCACGCACGATCTCGAATTGGCCGGCCGCACCCAGCGCATCATCCGGCTAAAGGGCGGGATGCTTGTGGATGCGGGCCAGCCGCCAGCCACGGTTGCGCCTCCGGCGCTGTCCCCCAAAGTCCCCAGCGAACTGAGCAACCCATGAGCCATCCCCGGCCACGCAGCTTCCTTGGGCACTTGGCGGCCCCCTGGACCTGGAAGATGGCCTGGCGCGACAGCCGGACGAGCCGCAAACGGCTGGCCTGGTTTTCGAGTTCGATTGTCCTGGGCATCGCGGCGCTCGTGGCCATCGGCTCGCTGGGGACCAATCTAAATCGGGCGATTGAAGAGCAGGCCAAGACCCTGCTGGGGGCGGACCTCGTGCTTACCGCGCGCGATCCGTTCACATCGGAGGCCGAGCAGTTGTTCCGGAAACTCGGTGGCGAACAAGCGCGTGAGATTTCCTTCAGTACCATGATTTATTTCCCGCGCACCGGCGGCACTCGACTGGCGCTGGCGCGGGCGTTGAGCGGGGATTTCCCGTTTTATGGGCAGTTCGAAACACAGCCCGCCGAAGCCGCTATGGATTTCCGGCAACCCGGCGGCGGCGCACTGGTCGAGCAAACGTTGCTGGCGCAGTTCGACGCTCACATTGGCGACCCGGTGCGCATCGGCAGTCTCACCTCGAAGATCGCGGGCCGCCTCGACAAGATACCGGGGGAAACCGTGGCCCTCTCGGCCATCGCTCCCCGCGTGTATTTTGCCATGAGCGACCTGGCCGCCACCGGCCTGCTGGGGGAGAGCAGCCTGGCGCAGTATCGCGTCTATTTCCGCTTCGCTCCCGGCACCGACGTGACGGCGCTCCTCAGCCCCCTGCGGCGGCAGCTCGAAGACCTTCGCTTGCGCTCCGAAACGGTGGCGCAGCGCAAACGCGAGCTGGGGCGGGCCATGGATAATCTTTATCATTTTTTGAACCTGGCGGGTTTTATCGCGTTGCTGCTGGGCGGGGTGGGGGTGGCCAGCGCGATTCACGCGCACGTGAAGGAAAAGCTGGCCACTGTCGCGGTGCTGCGCTGCCTCGGGGGGTCCGTAGGGCAGACGTTTGCCGTTTATCTGGCGCAGGGCATGGCGCTGGGCGCGTTCGGCGCCATCTCAGGCGCGGTGGTGGGTGTGGGGATTCAATCCCTGCTGCCTCGAGTGTTGGCGGACTTTTTACCTCTCGCCTTTCATTTTCACACTTCCTGGCTGGCCGTCGTGCGGGCGATGTCCATCGGGTTTGCCTTGTGTGTGCTATTCGCCCTGTTACCGCTGCTGACCGTACGGCGGGTCTCTCCACTGGCGGCCATCCGCGTGGCCTTCGAACCTGGCTCACGGGGCTTCGACCCCCTGCGCTGGCTGGTTGTCGGATGCCTGGCTGCCGGGGTTCTCGCCTTCGCCATGTCCCAAACCCGCAACTGGCGCATTGGCCTTGGCTTCACTGCCGGCCTGGTGGTCGCGTTCGCGGTGCTGGCGGGCATCGCCAAGGCGCTGGTATTTGCCACGCGCGCCTGGGTGCCGCGCGCGCTCCCATTTTCCGTGCGGCACGGCATGGCCAGTTTGCACCGGCCCCAGAACCGGACGCTGATGCTGCTGCTTTCGCTGGGCCTGGGAACGTTCCTGATGCTGAGCCTCTATCTGGTTCAGGGAAACGTGCTGAGCCAGTTGGTAGCTTCGAGCGGAGCGGACCAGCCCAACGCGGTCCTGTTCGACATCCAAGCCGCGCAGCGGGACGCGGTGACCCGGCTCATTCGCTCGCTGCAATTGCCGGTATTGGATGAGCTGCCCATCATCACCATGCGGTTGAAAGCGGTCAACGGACAACCGGTGAATGCGCCCCCTGCCCGGCCGGGCCAAGGCGGACACCGGTGGGCGTTTCGCCGCGAATATCGCAGCACCTGCAGCGATCACCTGCGCGGTGGGGAAAGCATCGTTGCGGGAACCTTTGTTTCCAGCGTGACCGATGATGCCGGGGTTATCCCTATTTCGCTCGAAGAAGGCATCGCCAAGGACCTGCGGGTGGGATTGGGCAGCGAATTGGTTTTCGATGTGCAAGGCGTGCCGATCACCACCCGCGTCACCAGCCTGCGATCGGTCGAGTGGCGCCGTATCCAGCCAAACTTCTTCGTGGTGTTCCCACTGGGGTCGCTGAAAGACGCGCCCGCCATGCACGTCCTGCTCACCCGGGTGGCCTCGGCGGACGAATCCGCGCGCATGCAGCGGGAAATGGTGAAGGCCTTCCCCAACGTTTCGGTCATCGATTTGACGCTGGTCTTGCGCACCGTAGATTCCATCCTGGGCAAAATCTCCTTTGTGGTGCGGTTCATGGCCCTGTTCACCGTGCTCACCGGCTTGCTGGTTCTCATCAGCGCCTTGATTACGGGCCGTTACCAGCGCATCCAGGAAAGTGTCCTCCTGCGTACGCTGGGGGCGTCGCGGGCGCAGGTTTTGAGAATCCTGCTGGTGGAATATCTTTCGCTGGGCTTCCTCGGCGCCTTAACGGGCACGCTGCTGGCCATCCTGGCCGCTTGGGCGTTGGCGCGGTTGGTCTTCCAAATGCCCTTCGCCCTGGCGCTTCTGCCGTTGTCGATCACCATCCTGGTGGTCCCCTTGGTCACGGCGGTAACCGGCTTGCTGATCAGCCGCGGCATCCTGAACCGACCCCCGCTGGTGATCCTGCGCGCGGAGGTTTAGACGAGCGACGCTCAGCGGCCTTTCCGAGGATCAAACCTTCTTTGGCCTGAACGGCAGGCTGCCCGGCCCACGGATCTCTCCGCAGAGATGGGTTCGACTGCCATGAAACTTAGGGGCAGAGATCCAAAGATCCTCCCACCTCCCCGAGAACCGCGGCCGCCGAAGAAATCCGTCCCGCACTCGATGCACGCTACCGAGTTAGAACCCGCTTGCATTTGCTCAGCCCTGAGCGATGCTGCCGCCGTTGTACCGATGAATCTTTGGCTCCTGAAGGCTTGGAACGTGCTGGGCGCGCCCGCGGGCTGGGCATCCATCCTGGCAAGTGTCGAGCCACCGGACCTCTTCTCCACCCCCTCCGCGGCCCACGCGTCTTCGGCAACGAGCAGAAATCCCTGGGGGCTGCTCCCCGTGGCCGGTGTAGCCGGTGCTGTGGTCTTGTACCTTGTGTGGGAGGTTTACCGTGAGCGCCGCAGAAAGAATCGGTGGCTCGCGCGGGTGGAACGTGCTCGGCGTCGGGGCGCGGCGGCCAGAGCGAAAGAGCTTTAGGAACGCTCGGAAGCCGCGGGGTGCCGAGTCGCGGCCAAGGCAGTTTGCGCGGATTCAAGTTCGACGACTCCCGAGCACGAGTTCTCTCCCCGCTCGGGGAATGATCCCACCGTAGCACGGCCTTGCAACCCTGCGAGGGTGGGGCATTGTTCCACCATGCTCGAACTGGAAGACGCGCTCGGTCGCATCCTGGCGGCTATTCCTCCCCCGGTGCCGGAGCGCATCACGCTGGGCCAAGCCTCCGGCCGCGTGCTGCACGCCAGCGTGCACGCCCCCATCAATCTCCCGCCGTTCGATAACTCGGCGATGGATGGTTACGCGCTGCGCGCGGCGGATATTGCCAATGCGTGCGCGGACGCGCCCGTGCGAATGCGCATCATCGGGAAGGTTGCGGCCGGGGAGCATTTTTCCGGCGCGGTATCCCCCGGCACCTGCGTCCGGCTATTCACCGGTTCGTCGATCCCCCGCGGCGCCGACGCCGTCGTGATGCAGGAGGACACCCGTGCGGAGGCCGGGCAACCCGAGCATGTGCTCGTGCTGGATCGGGTGGAGCCGGGAGAAAACCTGCGACGCAGCGGGGAGGACGTGGCCTGTGGGAGCCTGCTCGCACCGGCGGGCGCGCGCATGGGCTTTGCCCAAATCGCCCTCCTGGGCGCGGCCGGACTGGCGCAACTGGAAGCCGGCCGGCAACCGCGAGTCGGGGTCGTGTCCACGGGTTCCGAACTCAAGGAACCGGGACAACCACTCGGCGAAGGGCAGGTTTATGAGAGCAATCGCCTGGCCTTGGAGGCCCTCATCCGCCAGGCGGGCGGGCTGCCACTCGTTTTTCCGCCGGTGGCCGATTCGCTGACGGCCACCCGTGATGTGTTGATCCACGCGTTCAACACGTGCGATGTCGTCGTAACCTCGGGGGGCGCCTCGGTGGGAGAGTTGGATTTTATCAAACCAGCCTTCAAGGCTTCCGGCGGAGAACTCGAATTCTGGAAAGTCTCCATGAAACCCGGCCGGCCATTCGCGTTCGGACGCCGCGACGGGCGGCTGCTTTTCGGGTTGCCGGGCAACCCGGTTTCGGCACTGGTCACCTTTTTGTTGCTGGTGCGTCCGGCGCTGCTGCGCTGGCAAGGCGCCACCGAACTGTCGTTGCCTTCGCATCCCGGGGTGCTTGCGGAAGCCCTGGTCAACCCGGGAACCCGAAGGCACTTTCTCCGTGTCCGGATGGACAATGCGGGGAGCGTTTTCTCGGCTGGGGCGCAAGCATCCCACGCGCTGAGCTCGCTGGCCGCCGCCAATGGATTGGTGGATGTTCCTCCGGATGCCTTCTTACCGGCTGGCAGTGCCGTCAAGGTATTACGTTGGGATTGAGAACGGCCGCGGGGCGACCGGATTCGGAACCCGAAAACCTCCAACCTGACCTAACCTAACCCGCAGCCGCAGCGACCCGGCTCAGAAGAACCTTCGGCGGGGCATTTCGACGGGCGGCGTGAAGAACGGCTGCGACTTGGGCAGTTCGAGCTTGGGCTCAGTGTAGAGCGGGTTCCACTGATTGAGCGCATTGGCGTTCATATCCGGCAATGGGGATGTGGAGAGCGTGCTATTGAAGCCCGAGCCTGACTTGAAGCTATCGGACCGGGCAACCTCGGGCAATCCACCCAGAGGACTGGTCGCCGGTGTCTGAGCTTTGGCGCCAGGACTCATGGCATCCATGGCGTTGATGGAGACGCCCGCGGAGTTGCCAAAGAGCGTCGTGACATACGAATCCATGTAGTCCTTGTGTGCCTTTTCCTGTTCGGGAGTCAAACCCGTGGCACCTACGCCGAAAAAGTCGGAGAAAGAGCTGCGCGCGGTTGCCGGCTTGAAAATGCTGGCGCCAAATTCGGTAGCGGCCAAATCGCTCTTGAGTTTAGCGGCACTCTCTTGGAACGGACCCAGTGTCTCCTGATCGTCCTGTGTATCCGAGGGTTGCCGCGCACTCGATTTCACGGAAGTGACCGAGCCCCGGGGCGCCCGAGCCGTCATCTTTCAAGCTGCGGTAAATCTGATCCCAGGATGCCTTCTTTCCTTTGCCCGCCGATTGCATACCCGGGAACCCAAGGGCATCGTCGCTCGCGGTTCCAAACACATCCTCCGGCTTGGAGAGCCAGCCGTCGGTGTGGGTCAAATCGTCCTTCTTGCGCCCGCTCGAAACGGTGGGCATCTGGAGCGGCCCGGAACTCAGTGGCAACACACCGTCCAGCGCCCGGCGTGAGGAGAAAGTCGAGTCCGACCTATTCAGTTCGTCTTCGAGACGCCTTAAACGGGTGTCTTTTGCCCCAAGGCGATCGAGGGACTGGAAGATCGCGGAGGTATTCGTCTCGGAACCGGAAAGTTCCCGGGTGGAATGCTGGGTGCCCTGGCCTCGAGCGGACTGGACCAGCAGGCCGCCGCTCCCCAGCACAGCCAGCAGAATGCCCAAAGTACCACTGGAAAACCTGAAACTCATCGTCGCTTGTTATCGTATCCAAAACCACGCGGGAGTCAACGCACAATTTGACCGAATTTGGTTTGCGGGGTGGCGGGGTGTGGACCAATGTTTAGCCCGTGCTTTCAGTTCGAACATCCCAGCCCGTCCTCGGCTGGCTGGCGGCGGCGGTCGTGGGGTTCCTGACTGGCCAAACGTGCCGCGCCGACGACTGGCCAATGTTTCGCGGCGGCCCGGAGTTGCAGGGGGTCGCCTCCGGCAACCTTGGCCAAAAGCTGACCCTGCTCTGGCGTTTCAAAACCGCCGGACCGGTAAAATCTTCCCCGGCTGTGGTCAGTAACCGCGTGTTCGTCGGTTCGAGTGACGGCGCCATTTATGCCTTGCAGCTTGCGCAAGGCAAAAGCCTCTGGACCTTCAAGACCGGCGGGGAAGTCGAGTCCTCACCGCTGGTCCTCGACGGCAAAGTCTATGCCGGGTCGAGCGACGATTTCCTCTATGCGCTGGACGCCGAAACGGGCGCCCTCAAATGGAAGTACGAAACCGGCGATAAAATCGTCGGGGCCCCGAACTGGGACCGCCTGGCCGGGCGCACCCGTGTGCTGGTGGGCAGCTACGATTTCAAGCTGCATTGTGTGGATGCGGCAACCGGCCGCAGCAATTGGGTCTATGAAACCGCCAACTACATCAACGGTTCGCCCGGCGTAATGGCGGGCCAGGCGGTATTCGGGGGCTGCGATGGGTTGGTTCACGTCATCGACATGGCCACCGGCCACGAAGTGAAAGAAGTATCCGCCGGAGCCTACATCCCCGGTTCACCGGCGCTCGCCGACGGCAAGGCCTACGTCGGCCATTACGAGAACCGGTTCCTCTGCATCGACCTGAAGCAAGGGAAAGTGGTGTGGGAGTTTAAGGACCGGAACTTTCCCTATGTTGCCTCGGCCGCGATCGGAACCGACCGCGTGGTTTTTGGCGGGGATGATAAGCTGGTGCATTGTGTGCGGCGGGCCGACGGCACGCCTTTGTGGAGCTTCGCCACCCGCGGCAAAGTGGAAAGCTCACCCGTGATCTGTGGCGACCGGGTGGTCGTGGGATCCGACGACGGGCGGATTTACTTGTTGAGCCTGGACCATGGCCAGGAGGTAAGTTCGTACGATATCGGCCAGCCGGTCAGTAGTTCACCGGCGGTCGCGCACGGAAAGATCCTGATCGGTTCGGACGACGGCTCGGTGTACTGCTTCGAGGCAGCCGATCCGACCACCCTGAAATGACCACGCGCTAAACGCTTCCCGGACGCCGCCTCAGCCGCACACCATGAACATCCTCCAACTGACGCCAGGCGCCGGTGACATGTTCTGCGGGAATTGCCTGCGAGACAACGCCCTGGTAGCCGGCCTGCGCGCTCTGGGCCACGAGGCCCTCATGGTCCCGCTTTACCTGCCATTGACGCTCGACGAACCCGATCAGAGCGCCGGCACGCCCATCTTCTTCAGCGGCATCAATGTCTATCTCGAACAAAAGTCCGCGCTGTTCCGCCACGCCCCCGAGTGGTTTCACGACCTGCTGGCTGCGCGGCCCCTGCTCCGCTGGGCGGCGGGCCGAGCCGCCAAGACACGCGCGGCCGAGTTGGGCGACCTGACGCTCTCGATGCTGCGCGGCGAACACGGAAATCAGGCGCGCGAACTCGACACCCTGGCCGCGTGGCTGCAAACGCAACCCAAGCCCGGCGTGATTTGCCTCTCCAATGCCCTGCTGGTGGGCCTGGCTCGGCGGCTCAAGCAGGATCTGGCCGCTCCCGTGGTGTGCATGCTCCAAGGCGAGGATTGGTTCCTGGATTCCCTGCCCGAGCCTCATCGGAAGAGCTGCTGGGAAACGCTCGCCGAGCGCGCCCGAGAGGTCGATTTGTTCGTCGCCCCGAGCCATTACTTCGCGAACGTCATGCGGACACGCCTCGGGCTTTCATCGGATCGCGTCCAGGTGGTCTATAACGGGATCAACCTGGACGGATACCGCCGCGAGCTCGCCGGGCCGAAAGGCCGCTCCCCGGAATCCCTCTCCCCGACCCCTGCCCCGCTGCTGGGTTACTTCGCCCGCATGTGCCCCGAAAAAGGGCTCGCGGAACTCGTCGAAGCCTTTATCCAGGTGCGACAGCGTGGAAAGATCCCGCGGCTCAGGCTGCGGGTGGGCGGCAGTTGCGGCCCGGTGGATGAGCCGTTCGTGGGCCAGCTCCGGCGCCGCCTCGACCAGGCTGGCCTGCGGCACGAAGCGGATTTTTGCCCGAACCTGCCGCGGAGCGCCAAGATCGCTTTTTTGCGCGAGCTGACCCTGTTCTCGGTGCCGGCCCGGTATAGTGAAGCTTTCGGTTTGTACCTGATCGAGGCCCTGGCGGCCGGAGTCCCCGTGGTCCAACCGCGCACCGCCGCCTTTCCGGAATTGGTCGAGGCGACGGGGGGCGGAGTGTTGTGTCCGGCGGGGGACCCGGCAGCTCTGGCCGAAGCCATCGAGGAACTACTGCTGAACCCGGAACGCGCGCGCGCCCTGGGCGAGGCCGGCAGACAGGCCGTTTTTGACAAATTCAACGCCGAGGCCATGACCCGCGGGCTGGTGGCGGTGCTGGAAGCGTTGTGCGCCCAAAAGGTCCGCGTCTAAGCGCGTGGCGGCCCTGGGCCGCGGCCATCAGGCGCAACTCCGCGTTGCAGGTTCAGCCTGGCCCACTTGCCACCGCCTGCGGAAGCGCTCGCTCCACGCGCAACTCGCATACGGTTCACGTGAGAAAAGCTCCAGATACCGCACGGGCAACCGTTCGAGCACCGCCTCGCATTCTGCCTCCTCGGCCGCCCCTTGATCCCGCGAATACCCCAGGCTCCGGTTCTTGCGCCCGGCCAGGCGAATTTCCGGACCGGCGGTCGCCAGTCCAAAAAAGTTGAACATTTCCCCAAGGCGCCCGGGATCGTTCAGTTCCGACGGGACGCGCAACGTAAAACAGCGGGAATGCAGCGCCCGCTCATCGAGGAACCGCATCGCCCGGTTCTCGATCTCGATCCACTGCAGGAGATACCACTGGAACAGGCTGGGACGGGCGCCCTCGAAGGCCCGAAAAATCTCCTCGTTTCCGGTTAACGCCCAGACGAAGTGGCGCCGTCCGTCGTCGCCTTTGTAGAAATGAAACGGCGCGTGCACCCGCCGCCGCCATTGCTCGCGATAGGCCTCGCTCCGCGCGACCTTGATCGGATCGCGGATCAAATGGACCAGGCGCAATTCCGGGAAGACCTCCAAGGCGGCCAGGTAGCCTGATTTCAGGAACGCGTGGCTGGATTCGACATAGACCGTGCCCGGCAGACGATCGACATAGCGGCGCTTTTTCTCCAGCAACGCCCGCACTCGATCGGTGCGGCCGGCATACGCGTCGTAAATGGCCCGCCCGAAGAGCGTCGGATTGCCCCAATCAAAAAAGGGCTCATGGCGGCAGGCGCAATCCCGAACATTGTTTTGGAACAGGTGCTTGAGGTAAAGCGTGCCGGATCGGGCGCTGGAAAGAGTAAAAATAGTGAGCTTCATCCTGACACTCGAAAATTAACGTGTTCGAATGCGCGTGGCAACGCCCGGCTCGGCATCGGCCTCAAGCCGCTCAGCATTTCCGTGGCTCCGTCCCCAGGTCTCACCTCCGCGCGAAGCGCATCACTAACGAGGCGTCTGCCAACCCCAACATCGCCAAGCCCACCCGACTTTCCACCACCCCACGACGCACCCACAATCCAAGACCCAGCCTCGTTACCCAGGTTTTGCCGTATGAACCTCAAGCCGCTCAGCATTTCCGCGGCTCCGTCCCCAGGTCTCATCTCCGCGCGAAGCGCATCACTAACGAGGCGTTTCCCAACCCCAACATCGCCAAGCCCACCCCACTTTCGACCACCCCAAGACGCACCCACAATCCAAAACCCAGCCTCGTTAGATTCAGATTTCTTTTTGCACGCACACGACCTCGACCGGTCCCTCGATCTCCGGCTCGAAGATGGTGGTGGGCTTGCGGTCGAACACGCGAAAGCCGTAGCGGGCATAAACCGCCTCGGGCCGGCGTTGGGGATAGGAAAAGAAGGAGCCGTAGCATTGTTTGATGCCGGCCCGATGCAACCGCTGTTCATAGACCTCCCAGAGCCGCCGGCATACTCCGCGGCCTCGGAAGCCCTTGTCCAGGTCCCAATGCAAGTGGGCGGCGTTGGCGGGGTGCTTGGGCTGCTCGGCAAAGCCCGACAGCAGCAACCACCGCACGAAGCGACCGCTGCGCGGGTGGCCGGCGTATCGCCCGCGGAGCAGCCGAAAGACCATCTTCACCGCCGTGCAAAACCCGCTGCGCATCAAGTCCCAATCGAAGCGTTTCGAAACCGCGCCCAGCAGATAGCCCACCACGCGCCCATCGACTTCCGCCACAAAGGCGCAATCCGGCTCGCAATCGAGATACGCATTGGTAAAGAGGTCGGCGAATAACTCCCGGTCCCGAAACAGCGCGTCCACCGGGTTGCCCAAAAAACCCGTGTCGCAGCACAGCCGCCGGATGGCGGGGCGATCCGGCTCGCGGTACAAGCGGATGCGGACCTTGTGATCGAGGCAGATCGCGTGGTGGTTAATCGGAAACTCGCCGAGGATATCCGATCCCGGCGTCCCACTCACCTTCGTTTCGTCTGCGCACTTCAGAATCATTGCCATCTCCCTCCACCCATTTTCCATACATGATCCGGCAGCGGCCAAACGAATTATGGACGCCTCAATCCATGTGTTCAACCAGAACATCGCTTATTCCAATTTTTTTTCCAGTGGGAAACTGGTTGCCGCGGTGTGGGGATTGACCTACTGTTCTCCGGTCCAGTGCGCGAGTAGCTCAATTGGATAGAGCGTCGGCCTCCGGAGCCGAAGGTTGAGAGTTCGACCCTCTCCTCGCGTACCAGCCTTCGATACGGGGTTTCCTTCAGGACACTCAATAAATTCGGTGTTTTCTTGAGTAATCCGCCTGTTCAATCGGCTTGGGTCATGTCGTTGGAAATTGGGGGGAATCACCGTCCAAACCAGAACAGAAACCAGAACATTCGGCGTGTAGCGGCTGGATAAAGGGGAAACACGGGCTGGCGTGGGGTTTTGGCAGGGGTGGAAGAATCACACGGTCGGACGGCTGGAAACGTGCCGGGCACGGATTTAGGCGCAAACGGGCACCTTTCAAACGATGAAGGTCGGAACGGATGGCGACAGGCTGAAACCAAGAGCATCGGAAATCATCCCGACCCTTCCTACACGCCTATCTTTTCTTCTTAGCCCTGCGAGCTTTCTTATTCCTTAGGGCATGAACGGCAACGCCCACCGTGTTGGGAGTTGTATGCAACATTTCGGCAATCTCAACATTGGAAAAGCCGCAGCCTTTGAGGCGTTTTATTTTCACGCCTTGGTCGGCTTCCTCAACGTCCTTAAGAAGCAACCCGGCGAGGATTTTTGAGATTCGGTTTATGGCCGCAACGATTTCTGTTTCAACTTGGCTTTGCATAAGTCTGGAGACGGTTACCTCAGGTGTTGTTTTGCGAATGCTGCAAATGTCTTGAATTCTTCTTTTTCAGCGAACGACCCTTTCAGCAGCCGCAACCATTTTCGTCTGGTCTTTGTCTGATTCACGATGATGACGGCCTTCAGCCCATTTCTGCGCCTCTTTCTGACAGCAACAGCGTGGCCTATCATACCGTTCAAGTGAAAGTCGGAGTCAATTAGAGAACAACCGATAACGATTACAATTTCCGCTTCTACCAGCGACTTGTGGGCATTGTCCCACAACACTTGCCAGTGGTCATGGCCAAAAAACTTCCCGTAGATTGGGGGCACTATTTGCCTGATGAAGCCGTTAGTCTCGTTGGTTCTTGGCCGTTCCGCAATCAAGACCTCGCTGGGTTTCTTCTGGAAAACAGCGGACAAATCCCTGAAGGACCCACGCACATACCAGTTCAACGACCCGTGAAGTTTCAACAGCCGGACGTCTCTTAACTGAGCGGAGCTTGGAGGTTTTTCCATCCGCCATCTCACCTTTCTCGCCCCGCCCCTCAGCCCATAACCCATATTCGGGTCCCAGCCCGAACGCACCAAAGCTGAATCAAGCAAAGTGTCGTAGTTCAAAGTAATGAGGCAGTCTTCTGGCCCCAATTTACTCACCAAACCATCGTATAGCGTCTTTGACTTTGAATTGGCTTCGATGGTGGCCAGAATCGCAAAAGTCAACCTCAGGAAATCTTCGATTTCGATACGACTTCCCGCTTGGCGGCGGCGACCTTGACCAGTGCCATAGATTTCGGGGAAATCTTTGGAAACATAAAGCAAACTGAATGCTTCTTCCATTCCAATTGGCCATCTACCCCGTGTTGGAAATTCATCTTGGAAAGCTTGCCGGATTCTTTCGTAACGTGTGCGAAATCCATCCTTGTCCGGATTTGCCCGCACGAAAGTTTCGACAACCGAAAAGAAATCACGATTCAACGGTGGTCGAAGCCGCTTTCTATTGACGACCACGTGAGATAGAGCACCCCTTGTCGCTCCAGCACCCAAAATGAACACGGTCTTACGGTCTTTGCCTTTCCAAATCATTTGCGCTTCCTCTTGGCGGCGGTTTCCGGAATCGGGTAAAGATGAAGTAGCCGAATTTCCTTTCCTTGCTTCGTGCTAAATGCGACTCCGTGTTCCACCCAACGGTCTGAGGCTCTGCTAAAATTACCGATGTCCAGACCCGCCTTTTTTGCGACCTCGCTCAGCGTGAGAGTGCCGTCGCAAAGATTGAAGGCTTTCAAATGCTTCTTCGATGTGGCGACAATTTGGCGAACCTCTTCGGGAGGAATTGAGAGCCTGCCGACGACCTGAATTGCACATCTTAGAAGGAAGGTGAGTTGGGCTTCAACGGCCACCATGTCAGCGTTCATGTCTCGCGGTTTACCAACCTTCTGCGCTCAGCGCAATGTAAATGGACCGACTGGCCATATCGGTTTCGAGCCAGCGCCTACGCGACAAAACACGCAGGCGCTTGCTGATTGCCCGACCAAAACCAAATACAGGGCCAACTCGTTTGATTTGCGCCAATGCCAAAAAATTGGTTTAATTCCCACCCGACGACTGAAATGCAGAATGAAGCGTTTTCGCGGGTCTTGATAGACAAAGAATTGGAGTTCAGCGGATGGAATCTGCTAAACCCCAAAGAGGTGCGTTTTGCGTTCGGCGGTCAAACTGGCCGCGTTGGCTTCGGATAAGAGGAAATCGTATGCACTGGATTGCCCCATCAGGAAAGGACTCTGCCACCGACACGCTGGAAAAGCGCCTCTGGGATGCCGCCGACCAGTTCCGCGCCAACTCTGGCCTCAAGCCGCAGGAATACTCCGCAGCCGGTCCTCGGCCTCATCTTCCTGCGCTTCGCCGAAGTCCGCTTCAGCAGCCCAGCGCGCGAAGCTTGGAAAAGGCCGGCGCGTCATCGAGACGCGGTCACGGGTGGACGAACCCGCCGCCTACCACGCCGAGGGCATCCTCTACCTCGCCGCCGAACGCGCGATTCGACTATCTGCTCAATCTGCCGGAAGCGGCGGACATTGGCGCAAAGGTCAACGAGGCGATGCGCGACATTGAAAAGCACAACCCGCAACTCGCCGGTGTCCTGCCCAAGACCTACAACCTTTTCACCAGCACGCTCCTCAAGGAACTGCTGAAAAAGGTTTCCGAGATTCCCGCCAGCGCTCGACTACGACGCCTTCGGGCGCATCTACGAATACTTCCTCGGCGAGTTCGCCATGACCGAAGGCCAGGGCGGCGGCGAGTTTTACACGCCCGTCAGCATCGTCCGGCTGCTCACGGAAGTCATCGAGCCGTATCACGGGCGCATCCTCGATCCCGCGTGCGGTTCGGGCGGCATGTTCGTCTCAGTCGGCGCGGTTCGTGTCCGAGCACAAGAAGAACCCCGCCGCGGAACTTCCATCCACGGCGTCGAGAAGACCGACGAAACCGGACGCCTCTGCCGCATGAACCTCGCCGTCCATGGGCTGGAAGGCGACATCCGGCACGGCGGCAACGTCAACAGCTACTACGACGACCCGCACGACGCCACCGGTCAGCTTCGATTTCGTCCTCGCCAATCCGCCGTTCAACGTCAACGCCGTGGACAAGGAGCGGTTGAAAGACTCCGTCGGGCCGAGCCGCCGCTTCCCCTTCGGCCTGCCGCGCACCGACAACGCCAACTACCTCTGGATTCAGCTTTTCTATTCGCGCTGAATGACGAAAGGGGCCGCGCCGGATTCGTCATGGCCAACTCCGCTTCCGACGCCCGCTCGTTCCGAACAGGAAATCCGCAGGCAACTCATCGAAGGCCGCGCCGTGGACGTGATGGTCGCCGTCGGCCCGAACATGTTTTACACCGTCACGCTCCCCTGCACGCTCTGGTTTTTGGACAAGGGCAAAGCCAAGACGCCCCGCGCCGACACGGTTCTATTCATCGACGCCCGCCACATCTACCGGCAGGTGGACCGCGCGCACCGCGAATGGACGCCCGCGCAGATCGGCTTCATCGCCAACCTCGTCCGCCTCTATCGCGGCGAAGAACTCGACTTCACCCTCGGCGGCGACGAAGCCGAGCGCGAAGCTCAAAGAAATCTTCGGCAAGAAACCGAAATACGCCGACGTGCCCGGCTTGTGCAAAGCCGCCACGCTCAAGGAGATTGAAGCGCAAGGCTGGTCGCTCAATCCCGGCCGCTACGTGGGCGTGGCGCCGGCGAAGCCGTGAGCGACGAGGATTTCAAGGAACAACTCGAAACGCTGAACGAGGAACTCGAAACCCTCAACGCCCAGGCGCGCGAGCTGGAAACCATATCGCCGCCAACGTCGCCGAAATTCTGGAATCATGAGCGCGCAGAGCAAATCCAAGACCCCGGCAATTGTGCACCAGCCTGCGCCACAATTATACGAACGCTTCGTCGCGGAAATCAAACACCGCATCCGCACCGCCCAGATCAAGGCCGCGCTCGCCGCCAATGCCGAACTAGTCCTGCATTACTGGGAAATCGGCCGCGACATCCTCGCCAGCCAGAAACAGGAAGGCTGGGGCACCAAACTCATTGACCGTCTCGCCGCCGATCTCCAGCGCGAGTTCCCGACGCTCTCCGGCTACTCATCCCGCAACCTTAAATACATGCGGGCTTTTGCCGAGGCCTGGCCGGATCGCCCAATTGTGCAGCAGCTTGCTGCACAATTGCCGTGGGCACACAACTGCGTCCTGCTCGACCGCGTCAAAGATGCCAAAACGCGCGAGTTTTACATCCGCAAAACCATCGAGCACGCCTGGTCATGCAGCGTGCTGGTGCATCAACTCGACTCGGAACTCCACAAACGCGCCGGCAGGGCCCCGACCAACTTCGCGCTCACCCTGCCGCCAGCCCAGTCCGACCTCGCGCGGGAAATGATCAAGGACCCCTTCATCTTCAAGCCCGCGCCGCTCGACGAATCCGCCCACGAGCGCGCGCTGGAAAACGCCCTGCTCGCCCGGCTGAAGGATTTCCTCATCGAACTCGGCTCCGGCTTCGCCTTCGTCGGCGAACATTTCGGCAACGCAGGCACGCACATCGTTCTCACTCCTGGAAACTTCTTCGACGACGGCGGCTTCAAGCACAAAGGCGACAAGGAGAAATGGTATAACGGTCCGATTCCGACAGACTACGTTCTGAACGAGGGCGACCTCATCGTCGCGATGAGCGCGCCAACAAAACCGAAGGGGCATCTGCGAGGACGCCGGGTTTTGCCCCTTCAGGGCGGGCATGGGTTGATCGGGCCGAGTTCCCAGGGCGTTGCCCTGGGCTGTAGAGTGGTTGCGCCTTCGGCGCGAATGCCAGCAGGCGCGGGTATTTTGGCGCCGGAGTGGATGGATCATGCCCGAGAGGTGCAACTTGGATTTCAGTCCGGAGGGCTGGAGCTCGTCTGCCCATCGCTGCAACTCGGCAAATTGCCTCCGGTTTCCCAGCCCGAAGGGCTTGAACTCGTCAGCCCAGGGCAACGCCCTGGGAAGCCGCCCACCCACAAAATGATTTGCCCTGAAAGGGCAACACCCGGTTGCGCACCCGCCACGGCCCGCGACCTCGAAAAAACCATCACCGGCAACGTGGCGGAGATTTTGGAGGCATGACATGGCGAAGTGGCGCGACTGCAAACTCGGCGACCTGCTTGAAATCAAGCATGGCTTCGCCTTTCTCGGCGAACACTTCGCCAACGCAGGCACGCACATCGTTCTCACGCCCGGCAACTTCTTTGACGAGCGGCGGCTTCAAACACAAAGGCGACAAGGAGAAGTGGTATAACGGTCCGATTCCGACAGACTACGTTCTGAACGAGGGCGACCTCATCGTCGCGATGACTGAGCAGGCGGAAGGTTTGCTCGGCAGCAGCGCCATCGTTCCCCGCAGCGGGCTTTATCTTCACAACCAGCGACTCGGCCTCGTCGGAACTTCGCGACGCGAAACAGGCCGACAAGCATTTCGTTTACTACCTCTTTAACTCGAAGCCTGTTCGTCAGCAGATTCGCGGTTCAGCTAGCGGCGCGAAAATTCGTCACACCGCACCTTCGCGGATTGCTGAAGTGAAGGTCAGCGTTCCCTCGCTGCCCATCCAGCGACGGATCGCGTGCATTCTGTCAGCCTACGACGAGCTGATGGAGAACAGTCAGCGGCGCATCCGGATTTTGGAGGCGATGGCCCGCGCCCTCTACCGCGAGTGGTTCGTCCACTTCCGCTTCCCCGGCCACGAAAAGCACCCGCGCGTCGCCTCCCCCCTCGGCGACATCCCCCAAGGGTGGGAGGTGAAGAAACTCGGAGACGTTCTCGCAGATATAAGTTGGGGTGACACGTCCACAACAAAGGCTTCCTACGTGGAGGAAGGTTACGCCGCTTACAGTGCGTCCGGCTCAGACGGAAAATTAGACCACTACGATTATGACAGGACAGGCATTGTTCTGAGCGCGATTGGCGCACAATGCGGCAAAACGTGGCTCGCGCGTGGCAACTGGTCATGCATAAAGAACACAATTCGGCTTTGGTCGAAGGACGAACGCGCCAGCACCGAGTTCTTGTTTATCGCAACGGAAGGGCAAGACTTCTGGCCACGCCGAGGCGCTGCCCACGCCGTTCATCTCCCAAGGTGACGCAGAACGAATCGATGTGTTTACACCTGACCGCGCGACGATGAAACGCTTCACCGAGTTCGCCGCTGCCACGCTGGAACAAATTGAGATGCTCCGGGTACATATTCATAACCTTCGCCGGACGCGCGACCTGCTGTTGCCGCGTCTGCTGTCGGGGCAGGTAAATCTGAAAACTAAGGAAGCAGTGGTTGCATGAGCAAGAACCTGAGCAAATTGGAGCGCGTGCCACTGCGTGACGCATGGAAACACGAAGCCAACGATTTTACTCCCTGGCTGGCGGACGCCGACAATTTGAATACTCTCGCCGACGCTCTGGGTTTGAGTGAGTTGGTGCAGGTTGCCACAGAACACTGGGTAGGCGACTTCAAGCTGGATATTCTGTGCACGGATGGCGATGAACAGGTGATCATCGAAAACCAGCTTGATAAGACTAACCACAGTCACCTCGGTCAGATTATCGCTTACGCAGCCGGTGTAGGTGCAAAGAAGGTGATTTGGGTAGCGGAGTCATTTCGACCAGAGCATACCGCTGCCCTTGAGTTCCTTAACGAAAACACGACCGACAATCTTAGCTTCTTTGGCGTAGAGGTTGAACTATGGCGTATTGGCGACTCGCCGCTCGCCCCGAAATTTGAAGTAGTGGTCAAACGAAATGATTGGGTGAAGACAGGCCGCGAACAGGCTCGCGCCGCTGCATCAACGTCGCCGACCAAACAATTGCAGCAGAAATTCTGGTTGGCCCTTATTGGGAGACTGGCTGAAAAGGCACCAAGAATCCGTCCACAGAAGCCTCGTCCCCGGCACTGGCTTAACAATTCCATCGGTCGTTCTGGTTTTGTGATGAACATCACGGCCAACACGCGCGACGAGAGACTGGTACTCAGTTGTGGATTCCGGGTACGGAGGCTAAAGAGCGCTTCGCCGCCCTCAGTGAACGCAAAAAGGAAATTGAAGACCAGTTGGGGTTTGAATTGGACTGGCAGGAACTGCCCGATGCGAAGGCTTGTCGCATTGCCACTTGGTATCCCCATGCATCCATCGAAGATGAGAACCGCTGGGATGAGTATCTCGACTGGCTTACGCAGCGATTGTTAAAGATGGACCAGGTGCTGCGTCCTATCGTCAAGGCTTTACCATGAATAGGATGCTCTCTCGAACATGCGACCTGCTGCTGCCGCGTCTCTCGTCGCGGCAGGTTGATGTCAACGGAAAGAAAGCATGAGTTCTACTGCCAATCAGTTTTCCGCTGCTGATTCTGCGCTGGGTTATCTCTATCAAGCGAGGCTTGGGATTGCTCTGGGCGCTCAAGCGCCTCAAAGAAAGCTCAGATTTCGTTGTATCGTTGGAGACGATTGATGATGTCACCTTTGAGAGCAACGGTCGCCCGGATGAACTCTTGCAGTACGCAAGCACCACCGCACTCGCCGTGCGACTTTGAATCGGGGATGCGTCTCCTGACCTTTTGGAAGTCACTCCGCGTGTGGTTTGAAGGTGCATCGGGAAGAAGCTATTCCAGCCGCAAACGCACCTTTATTGATAACGACATCGTCTGCCGGGGTTGGATTGATCGCAGCCTGAAGCTGCGCCAGAGCGAACGAGACATCGCATCGGCTCTCGCGACGCTGGAGACAACCGCGCAAACTTCTGCGCAGTCAGGAGAATGCGTCCGCTTACGCCGCTTTCCTGGCGACATCTCGTTTCTGAGCGCCGCGCCATTCTCGAACGGACTCGTTATCCTTGACGGGACACCGACGATTGGGGATTTGAACGATGAACTAAAGGTCGAGCTATTTTGGGCGACGGAGCGACGCTTCCAAGACGCGTTTCTGCGAATATCTCGAAGGGTGGTGGCTTCGGCCGTATGATTGCCCAACTGGCCAGAATCAATGTCGCCGACAGAATACTCGGAGTAGAACTTGAATCGTAGATCGTCCGACTATGCGCGAGCAGTTCAAACAGGATGCTCTGCCAATCGCTGACGACTTGCTGAATTTCACTCCCAGATGATGCTGCTATCGCAGCGCACGAGAATTCACTATTCGTTCGTCAGTTGGCGTTGGTGAAGGCTGGCAAGCGCCGTGTAGCTCTTGCTGTTCGCGATTACTATCGCGCTTTCGAGCAACGTTCGCGATGGCTTCGTCATGAGTTGCTTGATGGTGGGAGACCTCGCCGCCTATGAACGACGGCTTGTGCAGGAATGGGCACACGTTTTTGAGGCAATGCGGGATGAACTCGGGGACTAATGCTGCCGACCAGGCGAAAGAGAGCTGCTGCACGTAATGTGCTTGAGTGGGCGGAACGAACTTGCATCCCTATTCGTCCTGCGGTTACGGAACCATTCGTAAGTCGTGGTTCACTGCATATTCTTGCTGACGAACTCAGGATTGGATGGCACGCCGAATTCCGCGACCGTTTGGCTCATCTGCTGGCAAAGCGAGGCTTCCGCATGACTCGCTGGAGTGAACGACCACTTGAGGAGCAGCGCCTGCTTAATCCGAGCTTTTGCTCTTGCTTTTGTGGCATTCGGCGCAGTGCGCATAGGGAAGGAACACGCGACGAGGATCGGAATCGCATTTGAGGAATGCTTCCTGGTTCTGCCGATGGTTCTTCACCAAGAAACGCGTGAGTCTCTACCAACGAAGACCTCGACTTCATTGCCCGTTTGGCTTGGGCGCAATCCTCTTGCTACCTCCATCATCTCCAGACCGAGCACGTTCGCTCGTCCCCTTTACGAAGGAGGCATTACGGTTTGCCGGGGCTTACGGAGTGCTTCAATTCAGCCAGACGATTATCCGCGCAAATCCTGATTGGCGAAGACGGATGGCGACAGCTCTCCAAGACTCTTCCGACGAAGTTCGCGCTTGCGCAAAACGCGCCGAGTTCGTCGGAAAGTGGTTTGCAAAAACGGGCAACGCTCAAACGGTGCTGTCACTGCTGGGAGTTCAACCATGAGTATGCAAATCCTTAACATCGTCCTTTATGGACACGACGGCGAGCAAAGAACGCTCAACCTTAAAACAGGTGGCGTGAATGTCATCACCGGCGCATCGAAGACCGGCAAATCTGCGCTGATCGACATCGTTGACTATTGCTTTGGCAGCGGTGAATGCCGAGTCCCCGAGGGCATTATCCGCAAAGCCGTTGCCTGGTTCGCCGTTCGGCTGCAATTACAGAGTGGGCAAGCGGTGATAGCTCGCCGATGCCCGGCACCCGGTGCGGCATCAAGCGAGGAATGTTTTGTAGAGGTTTCAAACAACGTCGCGATTCCTGCTGCATCAGCCCTTCACCAAACCACGAATACCGAGGGTTTGGGGAACCTGCTCACGGGCTGGTGCGGTATTGAGGACAACATTCACGAAACTCCGCCGGGACAGCGCCGGGCCTCCACGTCGGCGAATTGTCGTCACGCACTTCTGCTTTGCTTTCAACCGCAGGATGAAATCATCCAGCGCAAACATCTGTTCCACCGCTGTTCGGACAACTACATTGCGCAGTCTTTGAAAGACGTTTTTCCTTACTTACTAGGAGCAGTGACAGACGACTACGTGAAGAAACGGGAGGAACTGCGACGGCTGAGGAGAAGCTGAGGAACTGCGAACGGAGACTTGCCGAACTCTCCGCCCTTCGAGGGGACGGCGTGAGCAAGGCTGCCACGCTTCTGGCGCAGGCGCGAGATTGTGGCCTCACCAGCGTGACGGAAAGTAACAATTGGGAAATGGTCGTCGCAGCACTTCGCGCGGTTGCCGCGACGCCCCTGGGACAAGTGGAAGACCGGACCCCGAGCGTTTCTGAGTTCACCCGACTCTCTGAAGCACGCTCCACCTTGCTGGATGAGCAACGTCGGCTGCGCGACCGGATTGCTGCGGCTCGCACATTCAAGATCGATGAAAGGTCATTTTCCCGCGAAGCGACGGAACAGCAGGCCCGGCTGAAACCGATTGGTATCTTCGAGGGGGCAGTGCCCGGCGAAGCGTGCCCGTTGTGCGCTCACGCCTTGACTGATGCCAACGCCGCACCATCCGTTTCAGCAGTTGAAAGGCGCACTGACAACGGTTTCAACGCGGTTAGAAGCCGTGACGTGCTCTGAGCCGCAGATGGAAAGAGCGGTTGCAGAGCTGGAGGAAAAAGCAGCAGCCGTTCAGCGACAACTCACGCAGAACCGAGGGGAATTGGAGGCGGTCCGAAGTGCAAACGAACAAATCGGACGCGCTCAGGACGAAGCAACGAAACGGGCGCATGTTCTTGGTCGCATCAGCCTGTATTTGGAGAGCCTGCCCGAACTCCCGGACTCTACCTCACTCCAGCGCGAAGCGGCTGAACTTCGCAACCAATGCGAGGCGTTAGAGGAAGAACTGAGCGATGAAGCGATTCGGGACAAGCTGGAATCCATCGTCGCGTTGCTGGGTGGAAAAATGACCGAGTGGGCGAAAAGGCTTCAATTGGAGCATTCAACTCATCCATTGAGATTCAATCTGAAGAAACTCACCATCGTTGCGGACACTCCAGATGGCCCGATTCCGATGGACCGGATGGGGAGCGGAGAGAACTGGGTTGGTTATCACCTCATCGGGCACTTGGCATTGCATGGTTGGTTCACTGAGCACAATCGACCAGTGCCACGCATCCTCTTTTTTGGACCAGCCGTCACAGGTTTATTTTCCACCAGAGAGGGACGTGGACGGTTCGCTAGATTCCATTCAAAACGAAGACCGCATCGCCTTGCGCCGCATGTTTGAACTCGTGTTCGAGGCGGTTGCAAAACTCGCTCCTCACTTTCAGGTGGTAATCACAGAGCACGCTGACCTCAATGAAGAATGGTATCAGGATGCGGTCGTCGAGAAATGGCGCAGGGGCACGAAGCTAGTCCCTGAGAATTGGCGACAGGTCTAGTCATGCCCCACGCCTACACCGAAGACCAGCTCGTCGAGCAGCCCGCCATCGGGTTGTTCGCGGAGCTTGGTTGGCAGACGGTGTCGGCGATGGAGGAAGTTTTCGGCGTCGGCCGGCACGCTTGGGCCGCGAGACGAAGGGCGAAGTGGTGTTGGTTTCCCGTTGCGCGCGGCGTTGGAGCGGTTGAATCCGGCGCTGCCGCCCGAGGCCATTGCCGCCGCCGTGGATGAATTGACCCGCGACCGTTCGGCCATGGTGCTGGAAGCAGGCGAACCGCGAGGTTTATCTGCTGCTCAAGGAAGGCATCAAGGTTTCCGTGCCGGATAAGGAGCGCGGCGGACAGAAGACGGAGCGGTTGCGGGTGATTGATTGGGAGAATCCGGCGAACAATGATTTCCTGCTGGTCAGCCAGTTCAGCGTCACCGGCGCGCTCTACACCTGCCGACCGGATTTGGTTGGCTTCGTCAACGGCCTGCCGCTGGTGGTCATCGAGTTGAAAAAGCCCGGCGTGCCCGCGCGCGCGGCGTTCGACGAAAACCTGACGCACTACAAGCACGCAGAACGGATCCCGGCGCTGTTCTGGTTCAACGCGCTGCTCATCGCCTCGAACGGCACGGACAGCCGGGTCGGCTCGCTCACGGCGGATTGGGAGCGGTTCTTTGAGTGGAAGCGCATCGAGCGCGAGAACGAGCCGCGCCGGGTGTCGCTGGAAGTGATGATTCGCGGCACGTGCGACAAGGTGCGGTTGCTGGACATGGTGGAGAATTTCACGCTGTTCTCGGAGCACAAGGCCGGGCTGGTGAAGATCATCGGCCAGAATCACCAGTTTCTCGGCGTGAACAACGCCATCGCCTCGATGCTGGCTGCGCGCAAGCTGGGTCATGGGCGCGGCGGCGTGTTCTGGCAGACGCAGGGCAGCGGCAAAAGGTTTTCGATGGTGTTCTTCGCGCAGAAGGTGCTGCGCAAGGTGGCGGGCAACTGGACGTTCGTGGTGGTGACCGACCGCGTGGAATTGGACGACCAGATTGCGAAGACGTTCAAGGCCATGCGGCGCGGTGAGTGAAGCCGAAGGCGACCAATGCCACGCCGACCAGCGGCGCGCATCTGCGGCGAGTTGTTGCGCGGAAACCATCGCTACGTCTTCACGCTCATCCAAAAGTTTCAGACGCCGGAAATGCTCTGCGACCGGCCGACGTGATTGTCCTGACGGACGAGGCGCACCGCAGCCAATACGACACGCTGGCGCTGAACATGCGGGCGGCGCTGCCCAAGGCGATGTTCCTCGCCTTCACCGGCACACCGCTCATCGCGGGCGAGGAACGGACGAAGGAAGTTTTCGGCGATTACGTTTCCATCTACGATTTCCAGCAATCGGTCGAGGACGGCGCGACCGTGCCGCTCTTCTACGAGAACCGCACGCCGGAGTTGCAGCTGGTCAACCCGGACCTGAATGAGGACATTTACAATCTCATTGAGGCGGCGGAACTCGACCCCGAACAGGAAGCCAAACTCGAACGCGAATTGAGCCGGCAATACCACATCCTCACCCGCGACGACCGGCTGGAAACGGTGGCGCAGGACATCGTGCGGCATTTCCTTGGGCGCGGATTCGTCGGCAAGGCAATGGTGGTGTCCATTGACAAGGCCACCGCGCTTGAAGATGCACGACAAGGTGCGGAAGCATTGGGCGGCGGAGACGCGAGCGGGTGAAGAAGGAATTGGGGCGTTACGACCTGCGCGCCGGACAAGAAGGATGAACTGCTCGACCGTTTGGAGGTTCTGCAGACGACCGACATGGCGCTCATCGTGTCGCCCGGCCAGAACGAGATTGAGCAGATGAAGAAGCACGGCCTCGACATCGTGCCGCACCGCAAGCGGATGAATGAGTCGAAGCCGCCGCTGGACGAAAAGTTCAAAGACACCGAAGACCCGCTGCGACTGGTGTTCCTGTGCGCCATGTGGCTGACCGGCTTCGACGCGCCGAGTTGTTCCACGGTGTATCTCGACAAGCCGATGCGGAATCACACGCTGATGCAGACCATCGCGCGCGCGAACCGCGTTTTCCCCGGCAAGCACAGCGGCATGATCGTGGATTACGCGAACGTGTTCGCCTCGCTGGAAAAGGCGCTGGCCATCTACGGCGCCGGGCAAGAGGCGGCGGCAATCCGGTCAAGGACAAGCAGAAGCTGGTCGAGGATTTGCGCAAGGCGGTGGATGCCGCGGCGATGTTCTGTGCCAACGCAGGCGTGGTGCTGGCGGCCATCGAACAACTTGCCCGTCGGCAGCATGGAGCGGTTGCAGCGGATTGACGATGCGGTCAATGCGCTGATTTCCCCCGACCCGCTGCGCCGCGAGTTCTTCGGCCATGAACGGCTCGTGAACACGCTTTACGGCGCGGTGAAGCCCGACCCGGCGGCGTTGGAGTTTGCGGGCCGTGTCGCCTGCCTGGCCGCCATCGCCGACGCCATCCGCGCCAAGCTCAATCCGAACCCGGCGGACATCACTGGCGTGATGGGCGACATCAACAAGTTGCTCGACGCTTCAATCACAGGGGTGGCCATGCCCGACAAAGCCCGCGCCGGTGATGGATTTGTCGAAGATTGATTTCGAGGCGCTGCGGCAGACGGTTCAAGGAATCCAAGCACAAGAACACCGACCTGGAAGTCCTGAAAGCCGCCATCCGCGCCCAACTGGAAAAGCTGATTCGCCTGAACAAGACCCGCGCCGACTTCCAGGAGAAGTTTGAGGAGTTGATTGAATCCTACAACGCCGGCAGCCGGAACATCGAGGAATTGTTCGAGGAATTGCTGAACCTTCAGCCGCAACTTGAGCGATGAGCAGCAACGCCATGTCCGCGAGAACATGACCGAGGAAGAATTGGTCGATTTTCGACATCCTTACGCGGCCCGCGCCGGAATTGAGCGCCGAGGAACGCGCCGAGGTGAAGAAGGTGGCCAAGCAGCTACTTAAACGGCTGAAGGCGCTGTTGGTTCTGGATTGGCGGAAACGTCAAAGTTCCCGTGCGCGTGTTGGGGAGGCGATCAAGGACCTGCTCGAGGATGGTTTGCCACCGGGCTACACGCCCGAGCTTTACCAGCAAAAGTGTTCCACGCTGTTTGAGCATTTCTACGAGAGTTATCCCGAGAGTGGCACGGGGGTTTATGCGACGGCTGAATAAGCCCAACGGAGGATGAGGGAGCCAATGGATGAAGGCCGAGGGCGGCGTAGCCGGGTTTTCCTGGCAGGCCGGGTACGGCGCGTTTTCCATCGGCCAATCGCAGGCCGACTCCGTGATCCGTTACATCCAGGATCAGGAGGAGCATCATCGCAAGATTTCCTTTCAGGACGAGTTTCCGAAGTTCTTGGAGCGATACGAGATCGCGTATGACGAACGGCATGTGTGGGATTGAGTCAACGAAGATACGGATGAGAGCGCCGACAACGCCGACCGGGTGGCATGGCTGGCTGCGAAGACACCGGGTTTTGCCCCTTCAGGGCGGTCATGGGTTGGTCGGGCCGAGTTCCCAGGGCGTTGCCCTGGGCTATAGAGTCGATGCGCCTTTGGCGCGAAGCCACAGCGCGTCACCACGGCTCGAACGACACGCCGCCCATGGGTCGCAACCGGCCCTTCAGCCCGAAGGGCTTCAACTCATCAGCCCAGGGCAACGCCCTGGGAACTCGGCCACCAGCATCCTCCCTTGGCTGAAGGATAAATGCTAAAGGCTCAAAAGCACGCGAGGTAAAAGCGATGATGACATTGAAACTGCTCGCGGCCAAACCGCGGACCATGCCAACACGGACGACCTGGTACCTGACCGATCTGGCGGAGGCCCGCGGCAAACAGGATTTGTTCACGCGCCAGTCGCCACAAAAGCTCAAGGTGCTGCGCGAGCATGCCCTGGTCGAAAGCGCGGTTGCCTCCAATCGCATCGAAGGGGTGGAAGTTGACCAGTCGCGCATCGGCACGCTCATTTTCGGCAGGCCGGCCCTGCGGGACCGCGACGAGGAGGAGGTCCGCGGCTACCGCGATGCGCTCAACCTGATTCACGAGAGCGGAGGCAGGCTTCTCATCACGGAAGCCACCATCAAACGCCTGCACAAACTTTGCCGCGGCGAAATCTGGGATGCCGGCGTTTACAAGGAGAAGGACGTGGACATCATTCAAACCTACGCCGACGGGCGCAGCCGTGTCCGTTTCAAAACCGTTCCGGCGAAGGGGACTCCGGCGGCGATGGCAGAAATGGTGAAGCTATGGGAACGTGGTCTGCGGGAGAAATGGGTTCCGCCGCTGGTCCTGACCGCGGCGCTGAACCTGGACTTTTTGTGCATCCATCCGTTTCGCGATGGTAATGGGCGGGTCTCGCGCCTATTGTTCCTGCTCGCCTGTTATCACTGTGGCATCGAGGCGGGCCGCTACATCAGCCTCGAACGCCTCATCGAGCAGAACAAGGAGCGGTACTACGAGGTCCTGGAACAAAGCTCCGCACGCTGGCACGAGGGCAAACATGACCCCTGGCCCACGTTGAACTTCCTCCTGTTCATCCTCACCCAGGCGTGCAAGGAGTTCGAACAGCGCGTCGGCCAGCTAAAGTCGCCGCGTGGAGAAAAGACCGAGGCGGTGCTGGCGGCGGTCGAGCGGCAGGTCAGTACCTTCCGCGTGGCCGATCTGCAAACCGAATGTCCCGGCGTTGGAGTGGATTTGATTCGCCGGCTTCTCGCTCGGCTTCGAAAAGCCAAGCGGATCAAATCTCTCGGCACAGGGCGTGGTGCGAAATGGGAGAAAACCGGAAACTAAGTATTAACTGGCAAACTAGGTATTAAACTAGGTATTGAAAACACGCACGGCATGAGCCACCAATTCCTTGGCGTGAACAACACCGTCGCGTCAATGCTGGCTGCGCGGAAATTGGGTCATGGGCGCGGCGGCGTATTCTGGCAAACCCAAGGTTCGGGGAAATCGTTTTCGATGGCGTTCTTCGCTCAGAAAGGCGGCGGGCAACTGGACGTTCGTGGTGGTGACTGGCTGCAAAGACGCCGGGTTTTGCCCATTCAGGGCGGGCATGGGCTGGCCGGGCCGAGTTCCCAGGGCGTTGCCCTGGGCTATGGAGTCGATGCGCCTTCGGCGCGAAGCTACTGTGCGTCACCACGGCTCGAACGACACCCCGCCCATGGGTCGCAACCGGCCCTTCAGCCCGAAGGGCTTCAACTCATCAGCCCAGGGCAACGCCCTGGGTACCCGGCCACCTAAACCATCATCAGCCCTGAAAGGGCGTCACCCGCCATGCCCCAATCCCTCTCCCGAATCCTGGTTCACCTGATTTTCAGCACTAAACACCGCGAACATCGGGATTTACAGCGGGGGCACCGTTAGGCATAATAGGAGGAGTGCGCATCGGTTGGGGCGTGGTCCGGCTTCCGCAGCCGAAGGTTGCGGGTTCACCCCGGGCTTACGGGCCATGACGCTGGACTCGTGAAGCGAGCGGTCCTCCCTTTCTTTTTGCGCTTTAGGACTTACAGTGGCACATCCATGAACGACATCGACATCGAGACACTTAAGGGCATCGCCAATCAGTTGCGCATTGATTCCATCACCGCAACGACGGCGGCGGGCAGCGGACATCCGACCTCCTGTTGTTCGGCCGCGGACGTGGTGGCCGCGCTGTTTTTTGGTCATATGCGGTTTGATCCGAAGAATCCGCATTACCACAACAACGACCGTTTTATTCTTTCGAAGGGCCACGCCGCGCCGCTGCTGTATTCGGTGTGGGCCGAGCTGGGGGTGGTGCCCAAGGACGATCTGTTAACGCTGCGCCAGTTCACCAGCGATCTCGAGGGCCACCCCACGCCGCGCCTGCCGTTTGTCGATGTGGCCACCGGCTCGCTGGGCCAGGGCTTGAGCGTGGGCGCCGGCATGGCCTTGTGCGCGCGGTTGGACTCGCTGGATTACCGGACCTACGTGCTGCTGGGCGACGGGGAATGCGCCGAAGGATCGGTCTGGGAGGCGGCTGCGATGGCGGGGATCTACCAGCTCAACAATTTGACGGCGGTCATCGATGTCAACCGGCTGGGCCAAAGCGATCCCACCCCGTATGGGCATAACCTGGACGTTTACAAGAAGCGCTTCGAGGCCTTCGGCTGGCGCACCGAGGAAATCGACGGGCACGACATCGACGAGATCCTCGAAGTGCTGGCGGCGGTCGGCCTGGGCACTCAACCCCTGGTCATTCTCGCCCGCACCTTGAAGGGCGCGGGCATTTCGTTCATCCAGGACAAAGAGGGCTGGCACGGCAAAGCCTTGTCCAAGGACGAAGCCGAGCGCGCGATTGCCGAGCTTCGGCCCAGCGCAAAATCCGGTCTTGGCCAGCCCATCCCCGCGCCGACGGCCCTGCCCGCGCCCCACAACGAGGCGCCGGCCCAGTACCCGCCCACCACCTATAAACTCGGTGACATGGTGGCCACCCGCGAGGCCTTCGGCACCGCACTGCTGCGCATCGGCGCCGTCGATCCCCGCGTGGTCGCCCTCGATGGCGACACCAAGAACTCCACGTATTCGGACAAGTTTTTCAAGCGATTCCCCGATCGTTCCACCGAATGCTACATCGCCGAGCAGAACATGATCGGCGTCGGCACCGGCTTTGCCGTGCGCGGCAAGGTCCCCTTTGCCTCGACCTTCGCCGCCTTCCTCACCCGCGCCTTCGATCAACTGCGCGTCGCCGGAATTTCCCGCGCCAACCTCAAAGTGGCGGGTTCCCACGTGGGCGTCAGCATCGGCGAGGACGGGCCGTCACAAATGGGCCTGGAAGATCTCGCCATGATGCGCTCGGTGGTGGGCAGCACGGTGCTTTATCCCAGCGACGCCGTGAGCGCCGAGAAACTCATGGACCAAATGGCCGCCCATCATGGCCTCTGTTTCTTAAGAACGTCCCGTCCCAAGACCGCCGTCCTCTATAGTAACGAAGAGCCTTTCCCGATTGGCGGGGCCAAGGTGCTGCGCCAAGCCGCAGGTGACAAGGTCACGGTGGTGGCCGCCGGGGTCACACTCTACGAAGCGCTCAAGGCGGCGGATGCCCTCAAGCAAGAGGGCCTGGGCATCACGGTCATCGATGCCTATAGCATCAAGCCGCTGGCCCGGGAGGTGATTCTTTCCGCCGCCCAGAAGACCAACCTGGTCGTGGTCACCGTCGAGGATCACTACGCGGAAGGCGGATTGGGCGATGCCGTGGCCGGCGAGTTGAGTTCGGCCGGGGTCAAAGTTCACAAGCTTGCGGTGACCGGGTTGGCGGAATCCGGCAAGCCTGAAGAGCTGCTGGCTTACTTCGGGATCGATGCCCAAGGAATCATCAAGAAGGTCAAGAGCCTGGTTTAGAACTCCGTTTTCCCCCGCTCGAAGCAGGCCGCCGCGCGAACCAGAGTTTGTCGCGTAAGCCGGTGAGATTGGCCTTGGCCCGCGCTCCGGTTGCCGCTGGAACTGGCGCCCCCCCCCGCAATCGCTCCGGCGCTCACATGCGGGGTACCGCAGCGCGCAGGGTGGCTCGAAAAATGCTCCCTTGGCCGCTGGATGATGTGTGATTGGCTGATCACTCAGTTCCTTCGTGGTTTGATGGGTTGGACCGATCCCAGACCTCGCTGCTCGGGGCGGCTTGTGCCGCTCGCTGTCCTGGCCTGCCTGCTGATCGCACCCCAACTTCCAGCGCGTGAGGCGGACAATTGCTTCGTTTGCGGCGCTCCCCTGGTGGATGGCTTTTACAGCATCGAGGACAAGGTCACCCTCGAGAAGCAGCGCGTGTGCAAGGAGTGCGAAGCGTCCCTTCCCAGGTGTTTCGTTTGCGGCCTGCCCGTCCGGACCAACGCGCCAGGTTGGCTGGAACTTCCGGATGGCCGGTTGCTCTGCGCGCGGGACGCCGGAACCGCGGTCCTCTCCGCCGACGAGGGAACTCGTGTCTGCCGTGACGTGCGAGACGGCCTGGATCGGCTGCTCTCCCGGTTCATGGCCTTTCCCGAAAAGAACGTGACGGTTCGAATGGTGGACCGGGTGAGCCTGCTGGAATTGTTCAAATCCGCGGGGAAGGAGGACGAGGGGCCGAACGTATTGGGCGTTACCCAAACCGGGCCCGGCAAGTCCGGCTTCGAGCATCGCATCAGCGTGCTCGGTGGGATGCCCTTGAGCTTCTTCAAAGCCACGTGCGCGCACGAATACACGCATACCTGGTTAAACGAAAACCTCAGCCCGGCCCGGCACAAGGCCCTGAGCAAGGACGCCGAGGAAGGTTTCTGTGAATTTGTCGCCTATGTGTTCATGGACTCCTTGGATGACGCTGCCGCCAAAGCCAGGCTTCTGAGGAACACCTACACGCACGGGCAGATTGATTTATTCGTGGCGGCGCGGAACCAATTCGGCTTCAACGATGTTCTGGAGTGGATGAAGTCCGGCGCCGATGATCGTCTCAGCGCGGATGACCCCGGCCGCGTGGAGAAGCTCCGGGCCTACACACCGTCCCCCGCCCTCACCACCCCCGTCTTCTACGGTTCGACCGCCACGGCACCCCCGCGGACCCTGGCATTGAAAGCCATTTTCTGGGACCAGACCCGGCCGACGGCGCTCATCAACAACCGCACCTTCGGCGTGAACGAGGAAGGCATCGTCCATCTGAGCGCGACCAATGTCACGGTGCGCTGCCTGGCGATCGGGAAGAATTCCGTGCGGGTGCGGATTGCCGGCTCCGGCCAGGACCAGGACCTGTCACTCAAATCGCGCTGAAGGCTTTGGAACCCGCGTTGCCGGCGAGCGCGCGCGTTCGGAGCGGTTCGGCTCACACCTCGAGCACTTGCTGGTACTCCGGCACGATGACCTCGGCCTTGGGTTTCAGGCCGCGCAACGTCTCGCCAAAAGCCAGCGCCTGCGATTCCTCGCCATGGATCACCGCGATTTTCTTGATGTCCCCCTGAATGGCTTGGACATACCGCCGCAGCTCGTTCTTGTCCGCATGCCCGGAGAACGAATCCAGCGAACCGATCCGCGCCCGCACCGGGTAAGGCTCGCCGAAGATGTTGACCGGGTTGCGCCCGGATAAGATCTGGGCTCCGAGGGTGTGCTCGGCGCAGTAGCCGATGAAGAGCACCAGGTTGACCGGATTCCCGATGTGATTGGCCAGGTGGTGCCGGATCCGCCCGGCTTCAGCCATTCCCGAGGCGCTGATAATGATGGCCGGCTCGCGCAGATCGTTCAGCTTCCTGGACTGCGCCACCTCGCGAATGTAGGTGAGATTCTCCATGCCGAAGGGATTCTCCTTTTCACGCAGGAACTTGTAGATGCTGTCGTTGAAACATTCGGGGTGCAGCCGGTAAATTTCCGTCGCGTTCACACTCAGCGGGCTATCGACGAAAATGGGCACGCGGGGCAGTTGTCCCGCCAGCGTTAGTTGGTGCAGCGTATAGACGATCTGTTGGGTGCGCCCGACCGAAAAGGAGGGGATGATGACTTTGCCGCTCTGCTTAAGGGTTTCCAGGACCCATTGGCCCACCTCGTCATGGGCGTGCGGCTTGGAAGCGTGCTCCCGGCCTCCGTAGGTGCTCTCGACTTGCAGGTAGTCCACCCCTTCGACGGCTTCCGGGTCCCGCAGGATGTCGTCATTTCCCCGTCCCACATCGCCGCTGAATAAATAACGAAACGTGCGCCCCTGCTCGCGAACGTCCAAAACCACCTGGGCCGAGCCGAGAATATGCCCGGCGTCCCGGAAGGTAACCGTCAACCCATCGGCGACGGCAAACGGGCGGCCGTAATTCAGGGCGACGAATTGGCGGACAGCCTTCTCCGCGTCGTTCGCGGTGTAGAGTGGTTCTACGGGCGGCAAGCCCTGTTTCGCCCGCTTTTTAGAAACAAAGGCGGCGTCATCCCGCTGAATTTGAGCCGAGTCCTCGAGCATGATGCTCGCCAGATCCCGCGTGGCAAACGTGGCGTAGATGTTGCCATCGAAGCCCTGGCGGCACAGGTTCGGCAGGTTCCCGCAATGGTCGATATGCGCATGACTCAGCACCACCGCATCGACTTGCTTTGGGTCAAAGGGAAATGAGCGGTTCCGCTCGGTGGATTCACCCCGGCGCCCCTGGAACAGACCGCACTCGAGCAACACTCTTTGCCCGTTGAGTTCGAGCAAATACATCGAGCCTGTGGTCGTGCGGGCGGCGCCAAGGAAATGGATTCTCATGGCCACAGCATGGGAATCGCGCTCGCAAAGTCCAGGGTGAAACGACGCCTGGCGGCTTGGGCGCTTCAAGGTCCTGCCGGGGAGCCCGGACGGTCAAGGTTCCCGCGCCCTCAGGCCTGCCGGAAGGTGATGCGGGCCTTACCCAGGTCGTAGGGAGACATCTGAACGCTCACCTTGTCGCCGACGCTGATGCGGATGAAGTTCTTGCGCATCTTGCCCGAAATATGGGCCAGGACCTCGTGGCCGTTGGGCAGGGCCACACGGAACATCGTGCCGGGCAACACTTGGGTCACCGTGCCAGTCAGCTCAATTGGTTCTTCCTTCGCCACGCAGCATCAAATCGTCGGTTGAATAGTTCATGCCAACACCCTCCGCCAAAAGCAACTCCAAAAAAACAGGTTGGACAATGGGCCGTCAGAATCAGTAAAGTTAACCTTGTTATATGAAAAACAGCCCCTTACCGGCGGTGCTAATGTTGATTTTGGCCGTCAGCGCCCTGACGTCGCTGTACCTGTGTTATGCCTGCGTGACCAACGCCGGTGAGTTGAGCCGTTTGCAGAGCCAGGCCGCCATGGTCAACAATAACCGCGCCATTATGAACGCCGTGGCCACCGACGCGGTGGAATACAGCAAGAAAAACCCGGCCATCGACCCGCTTCTCGAAGAGGTGAAGATCAAACCGCCCAGCCACCCGCAGGCCTCCGCCAAGTCCTCCCGATAACGTCTTCAGCCTCCTACCCACCATTCGTATGGATACTTTGGAAAATACGCCCGTCGCCCCGCCCGAAATCACCGAACTCAGAGCGCAGTGCGCCTCGTTGCGCCAAATGCTTGGCGGCCTCCTGATCCTGGTCATTGTCATGAGCGGCACGTTGAACATCTATCTTTGGCGCCAGTTTCGCATGTCCCAGGCGGAACTGCGGATGCTTCGCCCGCAGGTCGGCCAGTTGGTCGCCGACTACCAGCGGGTCAGCGCTCCCGCCATCGAGAACTTTTTGAAGAAACTCAACGAGTACGAGCGCACCCACCCCGACTTCACCCCCATCCTGCTGAAATACAATCTCAAGGCCTCGGGCATCACTGGCGCCGTGTCCGCGGCCCTGCCCTCCGTGAAGAAATAGCTGGGCTCGCGCGGGCTCGAAGCGCAAAGCACGCCCGCTGTCCGTTCCGGCGGCTCAAACCGCCGTGGGTTTCGCTTCGGCCAGCCGGGCGCCACATTCAGCGCAAAAGCTTGAGTGCGGCGGACAGGATCGCCCGCAGTGGGCGCAGTCCAGATGCGCCGCCTCGTGCCGCCGGTGAATCATCAGGTTCCGGATATAGGGAACCCACGTAAAGGCGTAAGCGAAAATAAAGACCGAGTCCCGGCGATGCAGCGCGTACGCGAAGAGCAACAACGCGCCCGAAAGGCTGAGCCACCAGAAGGCCACCGGCACTACCACGCGCTTCAGCTTCTCCGTCGCATACCACTGCACGAGGAACCGCGAGAAGAAGACGGCGTTGCCAAGCCAGCCGGCGGCTTTCCAGACGCTCCACTCGATGCCCAGGAACTTGCCTTGGTGCCAGATTAGGTTTGTCAGCCAATCCATGATGGCCGGCAGCTTAGAGCACCGGGACGGGAGATTACATTCCAAAAACCGGCCCCGGCGGGCGTCAAGCCTTCTTGAGCTTCCACGCCATGCCCATCATGGCGGCGTCGTAGCCGCCCGGCACGACCCCCTCGGATGCGTAGAGATAGAGCGCGCACAGGTACACCCGGCTGGCGATGCTGGTCAGATACCCGTAGAGGATGACACCAAGGAGCCAGGGCAATCCCGCGAGGAGGAGCCAGGGGTTGGATAAGAGCAGGGCACTCGCCCCGATCAGGATCCAGAAAAGGATCGAGCCCCACAGCACGAGCAGGTTGGTGCCCTGCATCCCCGCGTAGCCCGCGAGCATCTCGCCCCAGGTCCGCTTGATCGTCGTGGCCGACCGCTTGAGCACTCCGAACGGGTTGGACGCGGACGAATCCCGCGCCAGGATGGGGATGGCGAAAATCGCGGCGGTGCTCCACGCCAGGCCGATCAGCCCCGCAACCAGGCGCCCCGCAAACGCCCAACGCTCCTCTAACCGCCGGATGATCAAACCCACCACCCCGGCCACCAGGCTCCATAACAGGATCGCCTTCCAACGACGGCATGCCACGCCCAATCCGGCCTGGATCGAGACGGGCCGGCCGCCGAGCGCTTCAATTATTTGGCTGTTGAAAGCGACGCTGGCCATGGTCGCCAGGAACATGTCCAACAGATACATTCCGGCAAGAATCGCGCTGCCCAACGGCTGGAGGTGAAAATTGAAATTGGCCCCGTTGCCGAAGCGCAGGAAACCGACGCTGTCGGCAATTCCCCGAACGGCACTCCCCTGCACCCAATGCGGCGCCAGAAGTACCAGGCCGACCGGCGCCAGAAAAAATAGCGCGATGGCCGAGGTCAACACTCCGGTGACGATGGGAAACACCAGCAGCTTTGGGTTTTCCAAGATGACCTGGACGGAGCGGCGGAACAGGAGCCAGCTTCTCTGCAGTTTTTCCAGCAGCGTATTCATAATGGATTCGTCTTTCTGCCTTCACCGAGTCCACCGCCACCCGAGCCCCACTCATCGAAAGTGGCGGGCTGACTCCGGCACAACGGTGAACATCTACCGCGATTTATCCCCTATGGCGCGCGCCCCGTCCATTACAAAGCGAGGTGGCCCTTTGGAATGAGCCGGCCCTCACAACCGGCCTCGTTCGGGAGTGCAGTCAGGGACAGGCAGGCCGCCGCCGTCCACGGGATCTTCGCCTAATAGCTGGGCTGAACGTCCGGCCGTTCCCCCGTGTACCAGTGATAATCCACACCCGCGGGTGAGTAGCGAATCCTGCTGACATTGCCCCCGGTCCACAGGGTCATGCAGCCCTTATTGTGCCGCCACCAGCCTTGGGATAAATCGGTGCCGGGATACAGCGAGCCGTAGGTCGAACCCGGCATGAACTTGCTCAGGATCTGTGTTTGCCCCGGAAACAAGCCCAGGGAATCGTCCGGCCCCTCCATGAGCTGCTCGAACGAGTCCTGGCAGAAAATGGTGCTGGCCGGGCTGAAATAGCTGGTCGTCTTGAGCGGCCCCACATCCGTGGGACCGTACTGCGTGCCGGTGTCGTGATAGGGAATCAACAGAAATTGGCACGTGCCGTAGGTCGAATTCGCCCAGAAAGTCGCCGGATAATTGTACCCGAGATCCCGGAAATCATCGACGGGTTTGCCGTCCGGGCAGGCGAACACCTTCTGGTTGCCGCTAAAATACTGGTAGTAGCCCAGCGCCCAATAGCCATCGTAATCGGTCGGCTGCCGCAACACGGTCGAATTCGGCCCCATGGTCCACTGTCCGCCGTAAATGATCGAGCCCCCCTGCAAGCAGAAGAAACTATCACGATTATCGTCCGCATAAAGGTGCGCGGCGATGCCAATCTGGCGCAGATTTCCGCGGCATTGAGTGGCCCGCGCCTTTTCCTTGGCCTGGGCCAGCGCGGTCATGAGCATGCTGGCCAGAATGGCGATGATGGCGATCACCACCAGCAATTCGATCAGCGTGAAACCGGCTGACACCGCCGGGCGCTTTCCCCGCCACCGTCGCCGCCTGTCGTCCGCCGTAGCACCCCACTTTGGCGCGCACGTTTTGAAATTCATCGCTTCATGTTGTTCACAACCGGGCCTCATGTACAGCATCCAGACTCACCAAGCTCCGCATAAAGGCTGCCAAATGACCGGGAACGGAGCAAGTGAAAAATTTTGTTATGACATTTATCACTTTTTGTGACCATGAAGGCAATATTCAGCCATGGACACAGCTTGGCGGATGGCCCTTCCCCGCATCCCTGCGCTCCCTCCCCCCCTGCCCCATTCGTGGCCTTTTCTCCGCACAAGCGCCCGCGGAGCGCCTGCCTCAAACCGGAGCACTGCCCAACCAGTGTCGGGCAGGGGGAGACCTTACTGGAGCGATAGCCGGTAGAAGCGCTGGGGGCCGGCGAGCGGGTCGGAAACCGTTTGGACCGTGCCATCGCCGGTGATGCGCTTGATGGTCTGCCAGTTCGGCGGGAAAAAGCCGTCGGTGGCCTGGACCAAATAGGTAAGCCCGAGAGTTGTTGGAAACGAGAAGGTTAGCGAGTTTCCGGAAACGGTGGGTCGAGGAAGGGTGACGGCGTTGGCCAGAACGAGCACGAGGTTCGTGCCGTTGTACAGCGGGATCCACGAGGTGCCGGGAATTCCCGGAGGGTCGATGGCAGAAAAGGAGCCGGTCTGGCTGCCGCAGGCGAGGATTTCAAAGGCGTCGCCCGGCTTGGCGATGAACCCGCCGGTGAAACTAACCTGCAGCCGGCCGCTGAGCGCGGCGTTTCCTCCAACCACCAACTGATCGAATTGGGTCCCGGGAGTGTAACCGGCAATTTGAATGGCGAGCGCGCCGACAGGGGTTTGTGTGTAAGTCTTGCCCGCCGCCAGCGAAAGGATCCCCAACGGCGGCCCCGGACTTACCACGCACGCGTTGGTCACATCGGCATCGATCGTGCCGTTGCCCGAGAGCGTGCCTCCCAGGATTTGTACAGCCCCCGCGCTCAGGACGGTGCCGCTGCTAACGACCGTGGAGCCCACCGTTTGAACCCAGTAACCCTGAAAACCCAGGGTGCCGGCTTGAATCTGGACACTGCCGGAATTCTTGAAATCAGCCGCGAGCGGCGTGGCGCCGGTTCCCGCCGATTTCAGCAAAGTTCCGGCATTATTGAGCGCCAGCATGGGCGGGGTATTATCGAAAGCGAGCGTCGTATCGTTTTGAAAGTCCAGGAGGCCGCTCGGGGCGTTGAGCCAGGTAGCGCCGGCGCCAGCGAGGATGCCGTCGGGGCTTAGCCAAACACAGCGACCCGCGTTGCTGACCTGGCAGCCGGAGAGATGGCGGCTGGACGCCGGGCCGCTGACGATCCGCAGGGTGCCGCCCGCGCCGATATTCATGCCCGCAAGGCCAAGGGTGCCGTTAATCCAAGTCAACACACCCGATTGGCTGCCGTTGCCCACCGCCTGCAGCGTTCCGCTTCCGGTAACCGAATTGACGAGTTCGAGATTGCCCGGCAGCGCCGATTGAGTGGCGGCATCGACCCCACCCGCCTGGGCGGTGCCCGCGATTGTGGCGCCGGCCAGCCACCGATTAGTGCCCGGCCCGGTGAAGGAGTTGGTAACCCCGCTGTCCGTGGAGAATGGGCCGTTGAACAAGACCACCGCCGCGGGCGTAGCGGCGCGGAACTCGCCCGCGCCGGTGCTCGATTTCCAATCGAGGGCGTCGCCAAATTGCAGCGTGCCCCCGTCCACGCGCACCAAGCCGCCGTTATCGATGACGAGGTGGTTGGTTGAGGAACCCTGGAAATAGGCCAGGTTTGTCGAACTCAACACCCCTCCCTGGGCAATCACGATCCGGCTCTGCGGCGGAATGGAACTGGTGATTTGGGCGCCATCCGCCATTGCGAGTAACCCGTTGTCCAGCAGCACCGAACCCTGTGCGAGGTGGAGCGTGGCGGTGAGCCCGGGAGCCAGGGTGTCCACCGTGGCGCTAGCCCCCGCCGAAACACTCAGGGTTGAGCCGCTCAGCGAACAATTGGTGCCGTTCAATTCCAGCGCGGCCAGGATATTCAGCGAGCAGTTGGTGAGGCTGCTTTGGTCGAGCAATTGGCAGTCCTGGGCTTCGAACGATCCGCCGCGCAGAGTCCCGTTGTCACTGGCGAGGAGGTTGCCAAAATGAATGGGGGTTCCTGAGCTGTTTCCTGAGCCATCAACGGTGCCATTGGAGCTCAGTTCGAGTTCGGACACGGTGATCGGACCCATGACCTGCCATTGAGCCGTGGCCGCGCTTTGCCGCAACCGCACCGAACCGGCGCCCGTAAATGACGCCCCGGTGTTCAGGGTGTGGGTTCCGCCCCAAAACCATAACACGGTATTGTTGGTCGTGCGGAATTCGCCCGAGCTCACCCCGCCGAGCAGGTTCATTTGGCCTGAGACGAGATCCAACAAGCCGTTGTTATTGAAGTCGGGCCCCTGCAGTGAGTTGAGCGTGCCGAATTGCGTGACACCGCCGCCGGATTTTCGGAAGACGCCCGAATTGTTGATGGCTCCCAGGCCATTGGTAATGGACAGGGTCACCGAACCGGTTGCTTCGAGATCGAAGAGGCCGCCCGGCAAATTGTTGACGGCACCGCCTTGGCTGAAGGAGAGATCCCCGCTGGGCAGTCCGCAAAAGCCCGAATTGTTCACCGTGCAACCGGCCAACTGCCGGCTGGTTCCAACCCCGCCGCTCAGCAGCATATTACCGCCCAGGTCGATCGTGATGAGCGGAAGGCTGAGCGTCCCGTTTAACCAAGTGAGCACGCCCCCGGGAGTGGCATTGCCCAGGACATGCACCGTTCCAGCGCCCCCAACCGAATCCAGGATTTCCAAATTGCCAGACACTTGGGCTGTGCCGTCCAACCCGGCGCCCGCCAGCCACCGGTTCGTGCCGGCGCCCGTAAACGAATCGGTCACTGTGCTGTCCGCGTGGAACGGCGCGGTAAAGAGAATCAGCGCGTTCGACGAGGCGGCTTGAAACTCACCGCCTCCCGCCGCGGAGCGCCAATCGATCCCGTCCCCAAACATGAGCGTGCCGCCGTCGTCCCGAATGAGGCCGCTGTTGTCGATGATCAGGTGATTTGTCGCCGGTCCGCCCAGGAACGTTGAATTGGTCGAACTCAACACCGCGCCGGAGGTGACGATGAACTGACTCTGGGGCGCGCCGCCGCCGTTGATCTGTGATCCGTCGGTGAGGGCCAAGGACCCGCCGTCGTTAAGGAGCGATCCTTGCGAGAGAATGAGCGTAGCGGCGGGAGCGGGCGGCACCGGCTTCAAGATCCCCGCAGCGGTGCCGAATATGTTCAAGGTGGTCTGGTTCAGGGCACAGTTGGTGCCGCCGACCGTCATTGCCGCCAGTAGGTTCACCGTCGAATTATTGAAACTGCTGCCGCTCAGCATTTGCAAGTTGAGCACGGCGAAGGTGCCGTTGGTGATCACCGCGTTATTCGTAGCCAGGAGCGTCTGGACGCGAACACCGCCCGAACCGGCATCGACCATCCCGATGATGACCGCCCCGTCGCTGGCCAGCGGCACTCGACCCGCCGGACTGAGATTGCCGCTGGAATCACTGGCGAACCAGTTGGCGGAGTTGAACCAGTCGTAATCCAGACCGCCGCCCGAAATCGGCTGGGCGATAAAGGTGAGCGTGTCGCCCAAGGCCATCCCGGACAGACCTACGAGCAACCCGGCGAAGGCGGCAAACTTTCTCATGTGCATTTTAGCCTTTCGAATTGAGCAACCCACACGCCAAGAGCACTCCCCGGTTCGAGCCGGCGCCCTCACTGCCGCAGCGGCGTGGAGGGACTGGGGGATCGAAGCAGCGAACACTTATGCCGGGCCGGGGGTGGTGGGGCGTCTTTACCCGCCTTTCGCGGAACCGCCCTTGAACGCAGCGGCGTCAGCCGAAATCGCACCGCCTCCGGCGAGAAGGAGCGTCACGAATCCCGCCAGATAGATGAAGGCCAGTTCGCCGCTATGTCCCCCACTCAAAGCTGCCTTATGCACGGCAAAGAATGCGACCCCCACGTCCACGGCAAGGACCAAGGCCGCAAAGCGGGTTACCAGCCCAAGCACCAAGAGCGACGAGGCAACCGCCTCGGCAAACACCACCAGCGCCATGCTGGTGACGTGGCCTACTCCCAGCGGGTCCGGAAAGCCGTGCGACATGCTGCTAAATCCCGTCACCTTCCCAATCCCATGGTTGAGGAGCATTGTAGCCCCGATCCAGACTCGCAAAACCAACAACGCCAGATTAATGGAAGCTGGATGGCTCCCCGGAGCAAAGATCTTTTTAAGCATAAGTTATAGATTCTCTCCGCCCCACCCGGGGTCGGGTTCCGGATTCGGAGTCTTCGACCAGCCGAATGGTTTGGCAATCAAATTCGCGACGGATCCGAGCGCCCGGCAGGGCTGCTTTCAACTCGCATTGGCAGGGGGGACAGCCTGACCCCACCAGGGTGGACTTAGGATTGTGGGGACAAGCTGTCCCCACCCCGCCCGCAGCGCCTTCCGACCGGAGCTTGATGGAAACCAACCCGGCGTTTGCCGACCCAGCCTCGTTCGACCGCTTTAGAACCTGTAACCGATGCCAGCCATCAGTTTGAAGTCGTTCTTAAGCAGTCCGGTGGCGGGCTGATTGTTGTATGTGTCCTGGGCAACCAGGCGGGCGTCCAGGAATTTGGTAACCGGCGCCGAAATCCCCGCCTCCGCATTTAGAATCCAGTTGTCGAACTTGTCCACCTGCGGCAGCCATTCAAGGTTTTCCCAAATCTTGGCGCCGGTCGAGAACTTGTGCTCAAACCGCTGCCCAATCCGGGCGGCGGCATAGCTCTCGGTTCGGTGGCCGATTTCCTCGTAAACATAGGAGGGGCCGACTTCAACGCTCACAAAGGTGTTGGTCTCCTTGATGACATAATAGCCGACCATAGGGCTGACCATGAGGCGGTAGTTGATTCCGGACAAGTTGTCGTGAAGGCCTTCAACCCGCAGACCGCTATATAGCCGGTCGGTGAACAGGTGGTTCCACTGGGCGGAGCCCTTGAGAAAATCGGCGGTCTCGGTGGTGACATTGCCCGGCCGGGTCGTGTTCTCGCCATAGCCGGCGCTCGCGTTAAAGAGCAGCTCGTTCTCCTTGGTCTTGCGCGTCGAATTCAAGCTTACCGTGCCCAAAAAGGTCTGGCTGTTGCCCCGCGTGAGTGTGGCATCAGCCGACAGGACGCTTTCCCAATGGGCCTTGGGAGGCGCATTGGTTGTGATGGCCGGATCGGGGTCGGCCCCATAACTCACGGCGGTGAGCAGACTGAAACAAAAGCCCGCGATAATGGACATTCGCGGGCACCTTTCGAGTATGACAGGGTTCATGTGCATATAGTCAGGTTTTTGAGCTGAGCTCGATTTGGTACGACTGGTTACGCCTGATTTCGGGCTGTTTTTAGCACAGCTCGAGCCGTCGCGCAAGCTCGTTGAATCCGCCTATTACTGACGGGCGCGCCGCTCCGCCAACGCTGGCCCGTCGCGACTGCGGGAAATGGCTCTTGAAAAGGCCAGGCCAATGCGTTAACAGACGCCCATGAGTCTGAGACTTGTCTGCTCGAGGACCGATCGACCTTCCCCATCGGAAACGATCCGAGACCCTGGCTGCGGCTTGACCCGCCGTAGCTCGGTTGGCCGGAGTGCCCCGCGGCCAAATGTCCTCCGCGCCCGCAACTAAACCGGCTTGAGACAATGCTTGCATGAGTGAATCAATCGTTGAGCGTGGGGTTCCAACGGGCACGGAGGGAGGGCGCGCGGAGCTGGCCGGGCCGACCCGAGGCCGGAAGCTGGCGTTCTGGCTGCTCGCGGGAATGTTGTCGGTCGTATGCGTGGAGGTGCCGGCCGGCTCGACGATGTTTCCGTTCTTTACGCTCTGGGGCGTGCTGGTGGTCTGGCCGCTTTACTTGCTCCACAGTGTTTTCCTGGCGGGGGTGGTTTTCCGCTTCGGCCAGCCTCGCTTCTGGCCGCTCTACAGCGCGGGGATGCTCTACGGCATGTATGAGGCCTACATCACCAAGGTGGTGTGGGTCTCGTTTCGCGCCGAGGGGCCCATGTATTCCCTGGGCGGTATCGCTTTGTTCGAGACGCTGATTCTGGTACTGTTCCTTCATCCGCTGCTGGCCTTCGTGGTGCCGCTATTTTTGACCGAGGTCTTCCTGACGGATTCCAGCGAGGTGTTCCTGGGGCTGCCGCGCTGGGCACGCCGTTCCCTGGGTGCGCATCCCAGGATGTGGGCGAGCGCGCTCATGGTCATGTTCGGGCTGATGCAATACGTGAATTCCGCTTCGGTAGTGAGCTCCCTGCTCTCCGGTCTCGGTAACGGCCTGGTGATGGGTCTTGCGGTCCTTTGGTGGAGGCGCTCGGGCGGAGCGGCTTATTCCCTGAGGCAACTGCTGCCCGGGCCGAAGGGATTGAAGATTTTTGGCGGGATACTGCTGGCCTGGTACCTCTTTTGGGGGTTCGCGATCAAGCCGAAGTCCATCCCGCGAGTTGTGCCCGGACAGCTCACCGTTTGGATCATTTACGCGGCCATGCTGCTAATTTTTTATGGGTGCCTGGTGCGTTCGCGAACGACCTTGGTCGAAGTGACCGGCCGGAAGCCGGTCGCGTTTGCCTGGAGTGGATTTGCCTGGTGCGTGGTGTTGGGGACCGCCGTGACCAGCGCGGCCCGGTTGTCGTTGCACGGGTTGCTTACGATCCAAATGGCCGTCTTTTTCGGTTTCTATACCATCACCGGTTTGGCACTGCTGGCCGGGGCGATGCTGTATGCCGCCGGCCGGCTTCGCTCCTGAACCACCGATTCTGTCAAAAAACCCGATGAACCTGGAACCGTCCGCACCGGGACCCACCCCGGCGTCGCCAAGCTGGCGCAGGCTGGAATCCGGCCCCGGAGATTACGCTTTGAACATGGCGCTGGACGAGGCGCTGCTCGAAGCCATGCCGCGGCTCGAGTACCCGGTGCTGCGATTTTATGGCTGGAGCAGCGCGGCGGCCTCGTTCGGTTATTTCCAAAAATACTCCGCTGTCGAGCGGTTCACTCCGCTTCGTCCGCTGGTGCGCCGGCCCACCGGGGGCGGCCTTGTCCCCCATGCGGCGGATTGGACGTACAGCCTGGCTTTCCCAACAATCCACGCGTGGTATCGGCTGGCGGCCGTCGAAAGCTACCGCCGCTTGCACGAATGGATTCGGGAGGCGCTGGCCGCATGCGGGATCGCCGCCGAACTGGCTCCGGAGCCGGCCCATGATCAACCAGGCCAATGTTTTGCCGGCTATGAACGATTCGACCTGCTTTGGAAGGGCCGCAAGATCGCCGGGGCTGCCCAGCGCCGGCGGCGTGATGGCTTGCTGATTCAAGGATCGGTGCAACCCGGCTCGCTCGAGGTTTCGCGAACTGCCTGGCAAAAGGCCATGTGCGGCGTGGCCAGTCTCGGGCAAGGCGTTCGCTGGGAACAATTCGTCGCGGACGCGGCCTTGAATGCAAGAGCTGTGGCCCTAGCCGGGGAGAAGTACTCCCAGGCCAGCTATAATCAGCGGCGATAGGCAGCGGTGTCCTCGAGACCGGCCGCATTCCGAGATTCCGAACCGGGCGGCGCATTCGCCCACTCGGCGGGCCGAAGCCAAAAAAAACCAGCGCCACAGGCCGCTGGTTAGGGAGGGTTAGTATAAGAAAAATGCTGGCATGACAGCCACGGACCCTCGAATGGCGTCACGACCGCGAAGGCGCCCCCCTCCCATCGGGCAGACCCTTTTCGCAGTGACAATCATGCCGCATTCGGCCTAAAGAAAACAATCCGGTAAACTACGGAGGTTACTGGTGCAAGCGGAAGAACCCAAACGCTCCAGAATTCGTCACGGTCATGAGGTACATCCCGCCCGAGACACTGGGGACCCCAGGAACTCTGATCCAGGGTGCATTCGTGGTGAAGGTGCTTCGCGATTCGAGCACGTAATTGGTGAGGGCGACGGGCCAGGCAATCTGAACACCGTTGAACGAAAGTTGGGCTGAAAGCAGCGGCAAAGGGTTCACGGTGGTGGTCACACTGGCCGTGTTGTTGGATGGGGCGGGATCGAGATAGTCGCTGCCGATCCCGACCCAACTGGTGATCGCGCCGGGGGCTCGAGGGATCGCCGTGACCTGGAAGGTGGCCGAGCCGTTGACGGCCAGCGTGCTGATCCCGGCCTGCACTGAGTTCGAGTTGGTAAATGTGGCCCAGGACGGCGGAGCTGTCAGCGCCTTGAGCGCCACGCTGGCGGGCAATGTATTTGTCAGCCTCACATTCGGCGCGGGCAGCGGCCCGTTGTTCACCACCTGGATCGTATAGAGCAGGTTGCTGCCAAGGGTGACCGGGTTTGGGGCGGCCGTAATCGCCACGGCGAGATCGGCAAAGTAGTCCAGGACAAAACTGACGCTGCTGGTGTTGGTGCCCCCGGGCGCGACGACAGTAACCGGTCCGTTCACCGCGCCGTTGGGAACGGTGGCCTTAATCTGGCTGTTATTGAGCACGGTAAACACCGCGCCCACGCCGGCAAACCGGACCGAAGTGGTCCCTAGAAAGCTCGAGCCGGTGATGGTCACGTTCGTTCCGGGCAACCCATGCGACGGGGTGAGGTCCGTTATGAGCGGTGCGGCGTAGAACAGGATGGCGCTGGCAACAGGACCCGCCGGAGTGGTGATCGAAATGGGGCCCGTAGTAAACCCAGCCGGTACCGTGACGCCCAGGGTGGTATTGTTGGTGACGGTAACCCCGGTGGCTGCCGTGCCGTTGAAGCTCACCGCGGTTGCGCCCGTGAAATTCTTCCCGGTGAGTGTCACCCGGGTTCCGGGCGCGCCAGTGCCCGGCGTAAAACTGGAAATTGCGGCTGGGAGATAAAAAAGGCTCGCGTTGGTGTAGCTGCCATCGCTGGTGGTTACACTGATCGGACCGGTGGTGACGACGGCGGGAACCACGGCCGTAAGTTGTCCATAGCTAACACCGGTGGGCGCCGCCGCAGCCACGCCGTTGAACCGCACCACCGGTGTGCCGGCATTAAGGTTTGCACCGGTGATCACCACCGGCGTCCCCGCCGGGCCGAACGCGGGTGAAAAGCCTGAGAGGGTGGGCTGCATGACGAAGTTAGCCGCGGAGAAAGCCGAACCGGCAGGCGCCGTGACCCGGATCACGCCATTCGAGGCGCCGGCAGGAACCGCAGCCAGAATGTTCGTGCCGTTCAGCACCGCGAAGGAAGTTGCGGCAACCCCGTTAAAAATCACCGCCGCAGCGCCGAGGAAATTCACCCCGCTGATGAGCACATTCGTGCCGGCGCGCCCGGCAGCCGGTGAAAAGCCGGAAATCGAAGGGGGCACGAAGAAGTTCGAGCGGGTCATAAAACTGCCGGCCGGCGAGTTGACGGTCAGCGGTCCGCTGTTGACGCCCGCTGGGGCATCCACCCGAATCAACGTGTCCGAGGTGACGGAAAAATTCACGCCCGGGACGCCGTTGAATGTGAGGCTGGTGGCGCCGGTAAACTGCACCCCATCGATGAATACCGTCGTGCCGGGTGTCCCGACTTGAGGAGAGAATCCCGAGATAAACGGCCCCGGGCCGAGGACCATAAAAACTGCGGGACTGTTGCTGGTGGCGATGGGCGTCGCCACACTGATAAATCCGGTCGTGGCGCCGCTCGGGACATGGACATTGATCTGGGTGCCTGCGGCATTGGCCGCCGCATCGGCCGAAGGCTGGCCGTTGAAAGCCACTCCGGTCGTGCCGACCGGGGCGAGATGCACACCATTGATGGTGATCAAATCGCCAGGCTTCCCATACGGTGGAGAAACATCGGTGATGTAAGGTCCCGGCCCGATAGCGGTAAAATCGTTGGCGCTAAAGTTCGGACTGCCGCCGCTTTGCTGAATGCTGATGGGACCGGTGCTGATGCCGGCAGGCACGGTGACGGTCATCAGGGTGTCACTGCTGATGAAACCCGCGGTGACCGCAACTCCGGTTGAAAACTGAACGCTGATGCCCGTATGGCTGAATCCGCTCCCCATCAGGATCACCTGGTCTCCGGGACTGCCGGCCGTCGGGGTAAAATCGGTGATGATGGGTTGGGCGATCACCGGACCGCACCCGAACCAGAGCGGGACCAACACCCGCCAGACATATGACCTGTAGCTCATCGTTTCGGTGGTTGAGGCCTGCGCGTTCTGTTTCGACCGGCTCTCACCAGGCTCTATTGATATCCGGCTCGGCATAGTAAAGCAATCCAAGGCTTGAATTCGCTCGAACTGGTCTGCAGATTGAGCCTGCATGCATTTGGCTAGAGTACCCGGGCTGCCGATGACCGCGCTGGTCTGGCTCCTTTGCCTCATCCCCCAAACCCGGTCCAGCGGCGCCCCGATATCACCCGCACGGATCCGCATCGGCGGGCACGAGTATGTGCGCCTAACGGATTGGGCTGAGGCAAACCATCTGTCCGCACACTGGTCCACCAAGGATGAAGCCCTCCAACTGAGCGGCCCCGGCGCAAAAATCGAACTGCAGGTCCATTCCCCGGACGCGCAAATCAACGGCGTCGCCGTCCGGCTCTTGTTTCCGCTCGCCGAACGCAGTCCGGCGATTTATCTCTCGCGCGCGGATGCCGAGGCCACCTTCGCCCCCATCCTTTCGCCGCCCAAAACCAGCGCGAGAATAAAGACGATCTGTCTCGATGCCGGCCATGGGGGCAAGGATCCCGGGTTCTCCGTGGGCTCCAACCACGAAAAACAATACACCCTGCTTCTGGCCAAGGAGCTCGATGCCCAACTCACACGCGCCGGCTTCAAAGTCTGCCTCACCCGCAAACGCGACGTTTATCTCGAGCGCGCCGAGCGCCCGGACCTGGCCCGCCGCCGCCGGGCGGACCTCTTCATCAGTCTGCATTTCAATGCCACGGAGAGCGCGGCCAAATCGGTGCAGGGCATTGAAGTGTATTGTCTGACGCCCGCCGGAGCACCGTCGAGCAATGCCGGCGGGGAAGGAGGAGGCGCGGGATGGTTCGCCGGCAACCGTTACAACGACCAAAATATGTTCCTCGCCTACCAGGTCCAGAAAGCGCTGACTCACGACTTGGGGGCCGAAGACCGCGGCGTGCACCGAGCCCGCTTCGAGGTGCTGCGCGAGGCCACCATGCCGGCCGTGCTGATCGAGGGAGGGTTTATGTCGCATCCCACCGAAGGGCGAAAGATCTTCAATCCGGCTTATCGCCAACAGATGGCGCGCGCGATCGTGGACGGCGTGGCGGCCTACCAGGCGGCCTTTGAGAGATGACCCCAGGCGAGCTCGGCGCGGCCACTGGGCGGCGGCGTCCGAGAGCGGCAGCGCTACCGGTGCTCGTGATCCAGCGAACGGGTGATCAAGCTGACGTGCGCCGCCGTTAGGGCGCGTCGTTTCCAGAGCCAGAACACCACCCCCGCACCCGCGAGGCACGCAGCCCCGAGAATGACCACGCCCAAATTGCCGGTAATGATTCCTCCTTCGTCGGCAACGATTGCCGAGGGGGTGGCCACGGGCACTGCGGCTTGAGCCGGCGGATTCTGAAGCGCGCCGGAGGCAGGGCCCGTTTCGGCGGGAGCGCCCGCGCGCGCAGTCGTCTGCGACGGATCCAAACCCGGATCCCGGCTTCGCTGTTCGCGGAGTTCGGAGGAATCCCCACCCGGCGCCGCCTGGGCCTCTGACACGGCCGGTGGTGGTTCAACCTTCGCGACCTTCTTTTCAGCCGTGATCTGCTGGTTGATCGGCAGCAGCGGTGAGTCAAGTTTGGCCGGCGATGCCGCGGCTGGCGCGGGGATCAACTCCGTCAGTGGCCCGGGCTTCTTGCCGTGCAGGATCAGCGGCGGCGCCAGAGGCGGCGGCTTGGCAGCCACCACGACCGGCGGCTTCGGCGTGGGCCGGGCAATTTGCAAGCCCGCCGGCAACGCTGGCATGTCCACCGGCCAGGGCACCGGCGCGACGGAATAGCCCGTGAACGTGCCGCGCTGCGCCCGGAGCACGGTCACAAAAGGCATCTTGGCCTCCTGCTGCTGAGCGGTCCAAAGTTTAAAGGACTCGTTGATTTGCGAATCGAACGGCGTTCCGTGGATTTCACCGCTGCCGTCCGAAACCAATATCACCGTGATGAATTCGGACGCCTGGACGAGGTGCAACATGGAGGGAAGCACCTTTTCGAGCCGGCCCTGCTTTTCATAGGGCTGCCCCCGGACAAAACCCAGCAATTCGCCGGTGATGGCGCGTCGTTCCTCGCTTGACCACTGGCGCACCGGCAACTTTCCTGTGTGGAGCGCTTCGTCGAACGTCCAGATGCCCAAGCTATCGTGCGGGCGGATCTGACCGTGCATGGCCGATCCGACCAAGTCCTGCAGCGCCCGCAGCGTGCCCTCGAGGCGCCGCTGCATGGCGCTCGAAGTTTCGATGACGAGCAGGAAACGGTTCGCCGGATAAACGCCGGCGGGAACATTGGTTTGCGCGCAAAGCGCAGCCGGAAGCACCAGCGTGGCCGCGCTCAAAATCCCCAGCAACCCTGCGCGAGCCAGGGCGCGCGCGCGGAAGAAGACCGGGCCGTTTGTCCGAATTAGATGGCGCATGTCAGTTATCGGCGGCGTTGAAACCGGTGCCGCTCCCGCTGGTTATAGTTTTTGAGATCATCTGCCAATTCAGACAGCGTGTTTTCGACACTCTGGATGAAATTGAGGCAACTGGATGCCAGTCCGCCCAAGCTCAACACGGTTTCCCGTTCAGCCAGGTCGTCCGTAACGGCCATGACTTCGCCGTAGGGAGCGAAACGGTGCGCCGAGCGCTCGATCATCTGGTCCGCAGTTTGTCCTGCCCGTGAATACAGCACTTCCAATGCCGGGGTCGAACCCGGCTCAGCCTTGCCGGATCGGGGTCCGGATCCATCGAAGAACACGGTGATCGGTGTCCCGGTGGCGTCCTGGTACAAAGTGAGTCGGCGAATAAGTTCCTCCCGCGCGGCTGCCGAGAACCGCGGCTTCCCCGGCGCCAGCTCGGGCCAGTGATGCAGCAGGCTGTAGCCATCCACCAATATGCGCACTAACGCCATGACCCGATCGGTACTCGCGCGACGCCTTCGCGTCCATGACCCAAAAGTGGCGCGGCGATCTTCAACCGTTCGCCGGCGTGCGCTGGGCGAAGGTCCGAAATCCGATTTTGACTTCCGCACCGAGGACGGCGGGTGCTATGATCCGGGCCTGTGTTGATTTCGGCAATGTATCACCCGCCCGCGCCTTTGCATAAGCGAAGCGGGCGTCATCGGCGGCTATGAAGGAAATGCTCTCGGGTTGGAGAGTGATTTTGGACTTCCCGCTATTAAAAGCGGGCGCGAGCCAATTCACGGTGGGCCACTTGCTCGAACTGGTAATTCTGCTGGGGCTGGTGTTCCTGGGCGAAGTGCTTGTGCGGCGGTTGGTGGTCTTGCGCCTGTTGCAGCGCACACGGCTGCGGCCCTCGATTCGCTTCGCCGTTCGACAGATCGTTCGCTATACCTTTCTGGCGCTGGGCATTTACCTGTCCCTCCAGGCGGTGGGTGTGAATCTGAGCTCGCTGGCTTTCCTGGCAGGTGCTCTAGGGGTGGGGCTTGGGTTTGGCCTCCAAAATATCGTCAGCAATTTTGTCTGCGGTCTCATCTTGCTGGCCGAACAGCCGATCGCGCTCGGGGATCGCATCGAAGTCGGCGGCGTGACCGGCCGCGTCACCGAAATCAATCTGCGCAGCACCACGGTCGTCACCAGCGACAACATCTGCATCATCGTCCCCAACTCGAACCTGGTGACCAGCAACGTGGTGAATTGGAGTCACGGCGACCCGAAGGTCCGGAGCCGGCTGCCGGTGGGCGTGGCCTACGGCACGGATGTCGAGAAGTTGCGCGGGATCCTGGTGGAAGTGGCCGGCGCCAACTCCGAAATCCTGAAAGAACCGGCGCCCGAGGTTCTCTTTGTCGGCTACGGTGACAGCTCCATCAATTTCGAATTGGCCGTGTGGTCCATCCTCATGGTCGATAGGCCCATGCGTTTCCGGAGCGACCTGTATTATGCAATCCACCGGAAACTCGAAGAACATCGGATCGAAATCCCATTCCCGCAGCGCGACCTGCACCTGCGCTCGGGCACATTGAAGCTGCAGCCGGACTCGATCTCCGTGGTCCCGCCACCGCCGCCGCAACCCCCTTCGCTGGGCCGGCCTGCCCTCGTACAGCCCGGTCCAGAGTCGAAGGCCGCCCCCAACCCACCGGCGGGGAACTGAGATCGCCGGCTTTCGCGTTTCGCGTGCGAGCCTGTGCCTCGACCGGGTCCGGCCGCGCCAATCCCTCTCGATCCGCATTGCTCGAATGCAGCCGGCCGGAGCCGATGCGCTGCCCGCGGTGACGTTTGTTGGTGGCCAAAACGCCTGAAATACCACATCCTCGCCCCATGAACCACACCCGCAGAAACTTCCTGACCTCAGGCGCCGTACTGGCTTCGGCTGTTTGGATCGTGCCGCGGCACGTGCTTGGCGGGCCCGGCCACAAGCCCCCCAGTGAAAAGCTCAACATTGCCGGCATCGGCATCGGCGGCATGGGCCAAAACAATCTCCGAGCCTGTGCCGGGGAAAACATCGTGGCCCTATGCGACGTGGACGCGAGCTATGCGGCCAAGATATTTGCCACTTATCCCGGGGCGAAAAGATATGAGGATTTCCGCCAAATGCTCGATCGGCAAAGCGATATCGAGGCGGTGACCATCGCCACGCCGGACCATACGCACGCTCCGATCGCGCTGGCCGCCATGAAAGCGGGCAAACATGTGTACGTGCAAAAGCCCCTCACCCACTCCGTCGCTGAAGCTCGCCGCCTCACCGAGGTGGCACGCGAGCGCGGCCTCATGTCTCAGATGGGCAACCAGGGACATTCCGGCGATGGCACGCGGCTGGTCTGTGAATGGATTGCGACCGGCGCCATCGGCGCGGTGCGCGAGGTGCATGTGTGGACCAACCGGCCCGTTTGGCCCCAGGGAAGCGAAGTCGAACGCCCCACCGAGACCCCGCCCGTTCCCGCGGGACTGAACTGGGACCTGTGGATCGGCCCCGCTCCCATGCGCCCCTACCACCCCAGGTACCTGCCGGGCACCTGGCGGGCTTGGTGCGACTTTGGGACAGGCGCGCTGGGGGATATGGGCTGCCACCTGCTCGATGCCCCGTTCTGGGCGCTTAAACTCAAATACCCCACCAGCGTCGAAGGCACCGTCTCGGCGTATTGGTACGCCGAATGGAAGAAGACGGAGCCCAAAAACGAAAACTATCCGCGCTCGGCGATCGTCCGCTATAAATTCCCAGCCCGCGGTGGTCTCCCGCCGGTCGATCTCACCTGGTGGGATGGCGGGTTGCTGCCGCCCCGGCCGGCAGGCCTCGAACCCGACGAACCGCTGGGCGACGGCGACGGCGGCTCGATCTTTATCGGGGAGAGTGGGGTTTTGATTTGTGGCTGCTACGGACGCAACCCCCGCGTGTTTCCGCAGGAGAAAATGCGCGATCTTCCCAGAACCCCGCGCACGCTTCCACGGATCCCGGGTGGAATCGACGGCCACGAAAAGGACTGGGTTCGCGCTTGCAAGGACGGCAAGCCTTCGAGCGCGTCCTTCGAGTACGCGGGGCCGCTTTCGGAAATGGTGCTGATGGGCAATCTGGCCGTGCGCTTCCCGAACAAGCAACTGCTCTGGGATGGCGAAAACATGAAGGTGACCAACGACACCGCCGCCAATACGTTTGTCAGCCGGCCTTATCGCGACGGTTGGACGCTCTGAGATCGGCACGCGTGGCGCTGGCTCCGCGCACTCAGACGCGAAGCCAGTTCGAACGCCTGGCGGCTGCGAACCCACTCCACGGTTCGATCAGCGCCTGTTGCCGAAAGAGCAAGCGACGGTCCACCCGCTCGCGCCTGACGGGGGTCACTTCGAACGCCGGCAGAACTCGAGGGCCCGTTCATAATCGGCCGGCGTATCCAGGTCCAAATCCAGACCGGGATCCGCCATCGCGCAGAGCGCAACGTTCTGGCGGCTTAAGGCCTCCTTCAGCGTAGCGGCTGGCGAGGCGGCCAAAGGTTCGAACACACTCCTGGGCAACAGCACGGGGTGCCGCGGCCGGCCCTGCCACGACGGCTGGCATATCCTCTCCGGGTGGCGCCTGGCGAACTCGGCGAGCCCGCTGAGCGTCTCCGATCGCAGGTGCGGTTGGTCGCCCAGCACGATGACGCCGTGCGATAATTGTTTTTCGCGCTGCATCCGCCGTGCCGCGCACTGAACCGAGCTGAACATCCCGCGCTCAGGGGCGGGGTTGCCAATCCGGTTCGCCTGCGGAAACCCGAGCCGATCGAGCTCAGCCAGCATCCCTTGATCGCCCTCGGCAACCACTACGAACACGTCGTCCCCGGCCAAGGGGCGCCATTGGCGAAGCAGATGGCCCACGATGCTGGTGCCCTCCCAGGCGAGCAGCAGCTTGGGCCGCCCCATGCGCGTTGAGCGTCCGGCTGCCAGGAGAAAGACGCCCGGCGAGAACGGGAAGCCTGAAGGTTCCATAGCTGTCGGGCGGATGTTGGCCCCTCGACCTTGCAAACTCAACCTCCGATCCGGTGGTCGCGCGCGTCGGACCGCGGCCGCTCTCGGCCAAGGGATGGCCTCGTCGGATTAAACCCCATGGTTCTAAGCCCCAGGCTGTGCCAGCTTGCGAACGAAGAATCGAATAGGTATGAAAGCAATTGTCCTACTGATCGGCCTCGGTCTTTTCCTGCTGCTGGGCACCCTCGGTTGCGAGGAAGAACACGAACACTTCCACCACGAAGGGTACGGCGGGGCCTACGATGGCAACTATCACGGGTCGGGGTCCGGCTACGGCTATGGAGCCTACCCCTATCCCGAAGACAACGGGCGCCGGCCTTAACGATGATCCGTGGTGGGGTTGCCGCTCGTTGCCCTCGGCCACTGTTCAATTGAGCAGGTGGTACCAATTGTCCCGCTGACGCGGCTCGTAGCCGAGTTCCGCGATCAGGCGGTGCATGTCCGCCACGCTCATGCGGAAGGTGGTTCCCGCCTGGGAGACGACGTTCTCTTCGATCATGATGCTGCCCAAATCGTTGGCCCCAAACTTCAGCGCCACCTGGCCGATGTCCGGCCCCTGCGTCACCCACGAGCTTTGGATGCTGGGAATATTATCGAGGTAAATCCGCGAGAGCGCCTGGGTCCGCAGATACTCGCAGGCCCCCACGGTGGGCGCCCGCAGCTTCGTGTGCTCGGCCTGGAAGGTCCAACAAATGAACGCCGTAAAGCCCTTGCTCTTGTCCTGTTGCGCCCGGACTCGCTCCAAGTGCTCGATGCGCTCGGCCACCGTCTCGACATGGCCGAACATCATCGTTGCCGAGGAGGAAAGCCCGAGCCGGTGGGCCACGTCCATCACCTCCAGCCAATCGTCGCTCATCGCTTTCAAGGGCGACACGCGCTGACGCACGCTGTCCACCAGGATCTCCCCGCCCCCGCCCGGGATCGAGCCCAGGCCCGCGGCCTTGAAATCCGTAATAATCGTTTCCAGCGATTCGCCGAAAACCTCCCGGAAATGGACAAACTCACTCGGGCTGAAACCGTGAATATTGACTTGCGGGAACTTGGCCTTGATGTGCGATAGCAAATCGAGATACCACTGCTTGGTCAGCTTCGGGTGATGACCGCCCTGCATGAGGATTTGCGTGCCACCCAGCGCGAGCGTCTCTTCGATCTTTCGGTCGATTTCCTCGAAGGTGATCACATAGGCGTCGTCATCCCGTTCCGTGCGGTAAAAGGCGCAGAATTTGCAATACACATTGCAGACGTTGGTGTAGTTGATATTCCGATCCACCAGATAGGTGACGATCTGATTGCCTCGGCCGCCGTAATGCTCCGCCCGGGCGAGCTGCCGCCGCCGGTCCGCGAGCGCGCCCAGCTCTTCCAGCGGCAAGCCGTACAGCTTCAGCGCTTCCGCGGGATCGATGCGGTGGCCGTCCCAGACCTTCTGCAGTAGTTCATCCCGTGCGGGGTCGTCAATCACGGACGGAACCTAGCCGAGACCGGCGGGGAAAACAAGGCCGGCTCAGGCGCGCAGGGCCGCGCGGAAGCCACAAGGAGAGACCACGAAACAAGCGAACCACACGAAAGGTTGGGCACTGCTCGCAGGGTCATGCATTCGATGCTGGCAGACCTTCTGGCCGGGACTGTCCCCCGCCCTGCTTAGGCACGGATTTCGGTGGCGCCGTCGGGGTGAAAGCTGATGAGCGAAGCTTGACTTGATTACAACGGATTCTGAGGTTCAAGGACGCTGGCCGTAAGCTGCGCTTGCTGCAAATGCGTCAATGCGTAAAGCAGCACGTAGGCGATGAACAGGAACGTGGCAAACATCGCCGGAAAGGCAAAGGACGTAGGATGCGCCAAGGGATCGGCGGCCCAATTGCCGATGCCGCGCGACAGCGCGAGCGGCTTGAAGAGCACGTCCCAACTGTTGAAGCGCAAAAAGCGGCCCAGGTAGATTCCGAAGCCAGTGAGCGCAGCGACCCCGGCGATGAAGAGCCAACTGGCCGCGCTTCCAAACAGGCGCTTCACGACCGTCTGCATCAGGAATAATGAGACAAAACCCAGCACCAGGCCGGTCAAGGCGCAGAGCAAAACCAAAACCAGATCGATCCAAAAATGACTGTAATACGTCGTGTTGAGGTGGATGATGTCGGTGAAGATGTATGGCGCGTTCGGAAAGAACAGCAGCCAGGCGCCGGCAAAGCCCAGAAAGCGCCAGTTGCGGGGTGCGCCATCCTGATACGCGTCGCAGGCGAGCAGGGCAAAAACCAGCGGCAGCCAGGCCAGAAACAGGTTCCACGCCAGGAACCCATACTGAATCCGGCCGGTCACGGCAACCCGCACGCCGACCAAGGCCACACTGACCGCCGAAGCGAATACCAAGGCGGCCACCGCCATCGCCGTTTCCCGTTTAAAGGCCAATCTGAACACTTTCATAAACTCACTGTTTGACGTCCCATGATAGACATACGCTCAATCCGCTCGCCATGATACAATATGCAGGCTTTTCCCCCAGCCATTTGAGGCCTTCACCCCAAGCCGCCGAAGCGATCCTCCACCGCCCTTTAGCTCCCCTCCAATTCGTCCTGGGCCGGGGCGAGCGCCGAGGCGGGCTCGAATCGCTTCCAAGCGCGAGGCACAGGAAACCAAGTGGAACACCGGCACCGCCATCATCAAGAGCGAAAGCCCGAACAGAGGCCAATTGAAGACCTTGGGCAGCACATGGCGCACCGCGTCTTCGCCCTGGCGGGCCGCGTGAGCGGCATCCGTCATGAAGACATACAGGGCGATCAGCATTCCGCAGATATTTACCGCCCAAGCCGCCCATTCCCAGGGAACGCGGCCCTGGGCTTGGTCCCAGCAGGTGGCCAATGTCCCCCAAAGTATCATCAGCGCGGCAATGGACACCGGCGCCAGGACCGGACCCCACCACGGCAAGGGAACCAGAAACAAAATATCCCAGTCCAGCACCGAACGCGGCCAGCCACACAGGACCCTCAGAAATAGGTAATACAGAATGTCCCAGATCCCGAACGCAATGGCGGAATACCCGAGTCGATGACGCCAGGAACCGCCGGCGAGAATGCCCACCATCAGCAACATGATGAGCGTAGCGGCTTCGCGCACCAGCTCGGCCTCGCCCAGGTTCCCGATCACAGGCAAGGGGTTGGCTTGGTAAGGGTCGATGCGATGAACCAGGGTGCGCAAATAAAGCACCACCGCGGCCTCAACCCACGCCATGGCAGCCGCGAAGATGGCGACGATCCACCACCGCGCTAAATTTCGCGCACCCTCGCTCAGTTCGATCTGTTTGGTCATCACTTGCCTCGCCCGGTCCATGCTTGAACCCGTGGCAAACCGCCCCAGGTTACCGGCCTTCCTCAGCCGCGCAATTTGAACCCACCCAGTTTAACAGCAGGAAGCAGCAGGCGAAGTAGGGAAATATCCCGTAGAGCGTGTCACTCGCCGAGTGCGAGTGCCGGTCGATGGCGCGGAACACTTGCACGCAAAAAAGGAGCGCGAGCCCGAGTATGCCGGCTTCCTGCCAGGTGATCGGCCGGTAAACCCAGCCACATCGTTTGAACCATGAGTCTTCTCATTTCGCCGCCTCCATCAGGCCCGAATTCCAAGGAGCAGTTGCTCATTCTACACCGGAAGCCGCGCCTCAACCAGCGTCGAGGCGTGTTCCAATAGCCACCCCTCAACGGCCACAATCGAGGCATCGGGCGTCGAGGTCCCCGCCGTCACTCCCATCGTTTCGGCGCCCGCAAACCATTCCGGTCGCAGATCGGCCGCCGTTTGCACGTGATACACCCGCGCGCAGTGGCGGCCGCAGGTGTTTACCAGTTCATGCGTGTTGTTGCTGTGCGCGCCACCGATCACGATCACGACGTCGGACTGCTGCGCGATCTCAATCGCGGCATGCTGGCGCTGCTTGGTCGGCTGACAAACCGTATCGATAAACCGCACCTCGGATTTTGGGAAGCGCCATCGAAGCAGCCCCGCCAGGCGCCGCACGCGGTCAATCGGCTGGGTCGTTTGCGCCGCGACCCCGAAACGCGCCCGCTCTTCCAGCTCGAAAATCTCCGCCTCGTTCAGCACCACATCAAATTCCCTGAGATCTTCCGTCATCCCCCGCACTTCCACATGATCCCTTTTCCCAATGATCACGGGATGATAGCCCTCGCCCACCAGTGTGGCGATCGCGCGATGGGCCAGGTGCACCAGGGGACACGTTGCCTCGATCACCGAGAGACCCCGCTCGCGCACGCGGTTCATGGCCCGTTCCGACGCCCCGTGCGCCGTAATCATCACCGAACTCGTGCCCACCCCGCTGACCTCCCGGGCCACCTGGATGCCCCGCGCGCGCAACGCGCTCAGAACCGTCTCGTTGTGCACCAAGTCGCCCAGGATCGTGAGCACTTCGGTCTCGGCTCGCTTTAAGGCCAGGTCAATCGCGTCGCGCACCCCGAAACACATTCCCAAATGTTCCGCACGTAGAATTTTCATGTCGTCAATCCTCGAACAAGGTTAGCTGGTTTCATGCCGAAATGGGCTTGGCGCGGAGGTGGTGACGGTTTAACCTCGGGCGCCTGAAGGGAAGCGCGGGCGTTTTGCCAGCGGTTTGGTGAATAAGCTTTGTGACACAAAGTATAAGAAACCAAAGCGGCCGCTTCGTTCAAATTTCGTTTCATTTAGGCTTGGTTTGCTGGACGATGGCTTCCAGCAAATTGATGTAGTGCGTGAACGCCTTGGCGCCCGCCGGCGTCAGGGAGCAGGTGGTCAAGGGGCGCTTGTTCTGGAAGGACTTTGTCACGGCGATGTACCCGGCCTCTTGCAAGGTGCGCAGGTGGGTCGTCAGGTTGCCATCGGTCATCTTCAGAACCTCCCGCAGTTCGGTGAAGGAAAGCTCGGGCGAGGCGGCCAGCATCGACATGATTGCCAGGCGGCCCTTCTCGTGGATCACGCGGTCGAGCTGGAGAAAGGCTTGCGGGTTCACGTCTCATTCCCGTGCTGTTCGGTGAAATACAGGTAAACCCCATAGGCGAAGTGCAGCCCGCCAAAAAAGAATCCCATCACCCCATGCGCATATTCCCAGGGACGGGCTCCCCCGGGAGCACCCGAGGCCAGCAGAGCGCAACCTCCCAGGATGAAGCCCCACCCAAAAATGCGCATGCCCCGAGGCATGAAGAATCCTGCCGCGTGAAAAGCGCAGCCGTAGAGGATGACCCAGCTCAACGGGAGCCACCACATCCCCAGCGTGTCGCGAATCTCGATCGGCGCCGAGTTCACCCAGGCAAAACCAATGGCCCCAAGGATCAGTCCCGCGACCAGCCCCGGCAACAGAGCCTGGGTCACGCGGCGCGTGGGCGGGGACCAAAACGGCTCGGATTCCCTCAGCGCTTGCCGGCGCACCAGCAGAAACGAGCCAACCACCGCCACCGCGCTGACACTGCCCCAAAAGAGGATGAACGACCGAGGCGCGCCCAACTGGAAACCCCAGCCCACCCCGGCGGCCACCAGGCCCACCACGCCGTTATAAATCATAATCGGCGCCAGCGCGCGGCGATATACCGCCGACCGCTCCATTAGCGTTCGAATCACCTGCAGATGCTCGGCGGCCCAATTGGATTCCACGCTTCCACTTTGTATTACAAAGCCAGTCCTGTCAAGCGCGAAATACGCCGCGGGCCATCGCCGGATTCCCACAACCCGATCCCCGGCGCGACCCGCCGCCTCCACGGTACTTCGACGCAGGCAAAACCCCGGCTCCGCCGTGGGCCGCGCACCCGCCGTCCCAGCCAGTCGGCCTGGCCGCCCACCGACATTCATCCAGCCCCTGGCCGGCGCCCAAAATGTGTGTTGCTTGGAGCCCATTTGTGATTTACTGAGTCTTATGAAATGTCCAGCGTGCTTCAACGAACTCACGCAGACGCAAGTGGGCAGCTTGGTGGTGGATGTGTGCCAGGGCGGCTGCGGGGGTATTTGGTTCGATGCCTTTGAATTGGAACGTGTGGATGAAGAGGCCGAATCGGCCGGGGAGCCTCTGCTGCATATTCAGCGCGACGACACGATCGTGGTGGACACCACACGGAAGCGAGCCTGTCCTCGGTGCGCGGAGATAAAGCTTCATCGTCACTATTTCAGCGCACAGCGCCGGGTACAAGTGGATCAGTGCCCCAACTGCGGGGGCTATTGGCTTGATGCCGGCGAATTGGCGGAGATCCGAGCCGAGCGGGCCGAGAGCACGCGGGCCGAGCAGATGCGTCAAGGTGCGGTGTCGCCGGAAACCATCCGCTACCTCTACCGGCTCCGCTCCGGGAGCCGCCGCTCGGCACCGTAACATCTTCCCGGCGTTGAAACCGCTCCCGCGGCATTTCGAGCCGTTGTGGCGAGGACACAGCGACGGTGCCACCGCACTGGAAGGCCCGCTATGCTCGGACGTTCCGAGACCGGAGCACATCCCGGCAGCAGCCCCGGGGCGCCGCCTTGGAGCCGGCTTACGGCACTCGGCGATTCTTATCGTGCTCCTACGGATATTGGACGCGCGAAGCCGGCTCAAAGCCGGCGCTCCGGCGTCTGGCCGTGTTCGGCGGGGGCTACTGCCGGGATGCGCTCCCCAAGCTGGGATGAGCGATTCGCGATTGATCGCACCGGCCCGGTTGCGTACAAGGTTGGGGTGAAGCAGAAACCGTTGCCGAAATCCGAGCCTGAGTTGTCGCGTGGGTTGCGGCTATTCCTCTATGTGACCGCCGCCACGACCGGCGGGGCCATCATGGTCGTCGAGATCCTCGGCGCCAAGATGCTCTCGCCGTTCATCGGCCTGTCGCACTTCGTATGGACGGCCCAAATCGCCGTTACCCTCGTGGCCTTGGCGTGCGGGTATTATGCCGGTGGAAGGCTGGCGGACAACTCACAGCCATTGTCGAGGCTGTACACCGCCATCCTGGCGGCGGCGGTTTACCTGGGTTTGACCGTGTTGATTTGCGCACCGGTGGCCTATTGGTGCCTGGATTTCGATCTCGCCGTCGGCTCGCTGCTGGCTTCGACCATCCTGTTTTTCGTCCCGCTGGCGTTGCTGGCGATGACCGGGCCGTTCCTGGTCCGGGTGATCACCTCCTCGTTGAGCGGGGTGGGTGGGAATGTCGGGCGCCTGATCTCGGTGAGCACGCTGGGGAGTTTTGCCGGAACGATGCTGATTGGGTACCTCGCGATTCCGTTGCTGCCGAACTCCTTCACGATGTACGCCACCGCGGGCGTCCTGGTGCTGGTGTGCGCCGTATATTTCACGGTTTACCAGCGCCGGTTGCCACTCTTGGCCTGCGCGCTGGTATTCCTGGCGGCGGCCATCGGAACCACGGTGTACGGCGACGCAAACCGGCAATACACATGGGCCAAGGAACTGTTCCGTGGCAATTCTCATTTCGGACAACTCTTGGTCATCGATCGGAAGGATGGTTCGGCCCGCTACTATTTAAACGACAACCTGGTGCAGAATATCTACGACCCGGTGAGCAAGCGAAGCGGGGCGGCGTTCACGTATATGCTTTCCAGCCTGGCGCGGGCTTACACGACCCGCATCCGTGATGTGCTCTGCATCGGCCTGGGCATGGGGATGGTGCCCATGGATTTCGCGGAGCACGGCGCCAGCGTGGATGTGGTCGAGATCAACCCGGCGGTCTTGCCCGTAGCCACCCGCTTCTTCGATTTCAAGCCGAACGAGGTGCGTATCACCTTTGACGACGGACGCCATTACCTCAACCGGTGCCACAAACAATACGATGTCATCGTCCTGGACGCGTTCCTGGGGGATTCCTCGCCCTCGCACCTGCTGACCCGCGAGGCCTTCACCGCCATGCGCAGCGTCTTGCGCCCCGGCGGCACCCTGGTCATTAATTCCTTCGGAGAACTCGAAGAGGGCAAAGATTTCTTCGCCGCCTCCCTGGACGAGACCCTGCGGAGCGTGTTTCCCGGCGTCCGCCTGCACAGTAATGGACGGGGCGCCGTTTTCTTCGCGGCGACCGACCGGCCCGATCCGGTCTTCGTGCATGAACCCGATCTTTCGGAGGTTCACCCCGGGGTCCGAGACGAGATCCAAGCCGCCCTGCGCAGCCACCTCGAAACCACGCCCAGCCACGGGCGCGTGCTCACGGACGATTACAATCCCGTGGAGTTCTACGATGCGCGCCACCGCGAGACCATTCGGCGCCACCTGGCGCTGGCCGCCAAGGATATGTGACGATGGAGTGAGCCTGGACATGAGGCCGGGGAAAGGCGGGAGCCCCGGCCGCGAGCGCGGCGAAACTTGACTTATCTATATTTTGTTCGATCAAAGCAGGTATGAATCAAACGCATCCGCTAACGACGACCACTTTTGAATTACCGGGTTACCGAGTGGTCAAATCATTCGGAGTGGTCCGCGGGATCATTGTTCGCTCGCGGTCGATTGTCGGGAATATTGGCGCGGGGCTGCAGAGCCTTTTTGGCGGCAATATTTCGCTCTACACGACGCTCTGCGAACGGGCCCGGGAAGACGCGTTCAACCAGATGCTCGCTCACGCCGGGCAATTGGGGGCCAACGCCGTCATTGGCGTGCGTTACGACGCCACGGAAATAACTCCGGGGATTTCCGAGGTGTTATGCTACGGAACGGCCGTAGCGGTCGAGCCGCAGGGATAATCCGCCCGCCGGGCGGCCTTAAACCAGCCGGCCCCAGGCCGGCGGCGGGGGACGAAACGGAACGCGAATCAGACGCCGTTTTCTCAGTGGCCCGGGTGGTCAAACCAGTCTAATGTGGCACGCGGAAATCGTAACGGCACAAACGAAATTTATGGCAGGACATAGCAAATGGGCAAAGGTGAAGCACTTCAAGGGCGCCATCGATGCCAAGCGCGGCAAGATTTTCTCGAAGCTGAGCAAAGAGATCAGCATCGCGGCCAAGCTCGGCGGCGCCGATCCGAACATGAACCCACGCCTGCGGATGGTGCTGTTGAAATCTCGGGCCGCCAACATGCCCAACGACAACATCGACCGAGCGATTAAGAAGGGGACCGGCGGCGGCGAAACGGCCAATTTCGAGGACCTGACCTACGAGATTTACGGGCCGCATGGCGTCGCCATCCTCGTCGAGGTGAGCACGGACAACCGAAACCGCACCGCCTCCGAGATCCGCAGCATTGTGACCAAAAGCGGCGGGACCATCGCCACGCAAGGCTCGGTAACGCGGCTGTTCCAGCGCAAAGGCCAAATCATTGTCCCCCGGGAAGGCGCCGACGAGGATAAGCTGATGGAAGCCGCCCTCGAAGCGGGGGCGGAGGATTTCAAGGCCGAAGCTCAGGGATACGAGATTCTGACCGAGCCGGCGCGGCTTGAAGCGGTTCACAAGCAAGTCGAGGCCCGAGGCATCAAGCCCGCGGTGGCGGAGGTCACCGCGCTGCCCACCATCACGGTGCCGCTGGCGGATGAACCGAGCGCCAACTCCGTCAACCGGCTGCTCGAGGCCCTCGAGGACCATGATGATGTGAAGGAGGTCTATTCCAACGCCGAATTCCCCGAAGACGCGGCCCGGGTCGAAGGATAACTCCCGAATGACCACGCCTCCCGCGCCCGGCGCCTGCCGCCCGGGTGCCCAAAACCTCCGAAGCGAACTGTGCCGCTGAGAATCAAACGGCTCACCGAAGACACGCTGGTGGCCAAGGCCTTGGCCTGGCTGGCCGCGGCCGTCTTCCGACATCCCCGCTGGTTTCTTTACCCGCAGGTGCTCTTGTTCGGCCTCTGCGTTTTTTACACCATCAAGCACCTGGAATTCGACACCAGCCGCGACAACCTGGTGGGCGCCAACAAAGGCTATCATCAGAATTACCTCCGGTTCAAAAAGGAATTCCCGACCCAGGACGATATGGTGGTGGTGGTCGAAAGTGAGGATCCGGAGAAGAACCGCCAGTTTATCGAGCGGTTGGGCGCGAGGGTCGATGCCGAGACCAACCTCTTCCACGACGTGCTCTACAAGGGCGACTTGAGAATGCTGGGTTCCAAGGCGCTGCTCTTCGCGTCGGACAGCGATCTTGCGGGGCTGAAAAAGACGCTGGCCGATTACCGCCCGTTCATCGAGCAGTTCACGCGCGCCACCAACCTGGTGTCCCTCTTCAGCATGGTCAACACCCAGTTCCGCACCGCCAAACCGGAAAAGAATGCGGAAACGGACTCGATGATCCAGGCCTTGCCGGCGTTGCAACGGATCGTGACCGAAGCCCTGGACAGCTTAAACCGCTCCGGCACACCACCCTCGCCCGGCATCGACGCGCTGTTCAGCCCGGGCGCAGAGGCCGAACAGCAGATCTATATTACCTTTGCCAAAGGCAGGATATTCCTCCTGACCACCCAGGCGCCCAACGACGATTTGAACGGTCCGGCAGTCGAACGGCTGCGCGCCCTGGTTTCGGAAACCAAAGCCGAGGTGCCCGGGTTGAACGTCGGATTGACCGGTGAGCCCGTTTTGGAGCACGACGAGATGGCGCAATCGCAGAAGGACACCGCCGTGGCCAGCGTCGTTTCCCTGGTCGTTTGCGCCCTGATTTTCATTTATGGGTACCAGGAAACCGGACGGCCGGTGAAGGCCACCTTCTGCCTGCTCATCGGGCTAGGCTACACCCTGGCCTTCGCCACGCTGACCGTCGGCCATCTGAATATTCTGACGATCACCTTCGTCCCCATCCTGATCGGACTGGCCATTGACTACGGGGTTCATCTCATTTCCCGTTACGAAGAGGAGCTGCGCCGCGGCCGGACGGAACAGGCCGCGCTGGTTAAGGCCATTGTTTATACCGGGCAGGGCATCTTCACCGGGGCCTTTACCACCGCCGGCGCCTTTCTCGCCATGGCTTTCACCAGTTTCCGCGGGATCCAGGAAATGGGCATCATCTGCGGCGGCGGCTTGCTCGTGTGCCTCATCCCCATGATGACGATGCTGCCGGCCTTGTTGCTCAAGGGACGGCAGAACGTCCTGGACCAAACCCACGGCGCCGTGGCGGAACGCCGGGCCCGTATCGAGAACCTCTGGCTGCAACGCCCCGTGTGGGTCACCGGCATCATCGTCGGCCTCTGTGCCCTGGCCGCTACGCAGATCCATAAGGTTCGCTTCGATTACAATCTCCTCCACATGCAAAGCAAGGGTTTGCCCGCCGTGGAGTTCGAGACCAAGCTCTTAAATTCGGCGGACAAATCGGTGCTTTTCGGCGCCGTGATTGCCACCAATCTCGAAGAAGCCCTGGCCCTCGAAGCCAGGATTAAGCAACTCCCTACGGTCGCAGATGTCGAGTCCATCACCAGCTTTTTGAAAGAAGACCAGACGGCCAAGCTCGCCACGGTGGGCGAGATCAAACGTTCGCTGGCGCCCATCAACTTTCAGAACCCGGACCGCAACCCCGTGGATATCCCCGAGTTGAGCCGGACGCTCTACTCGCTTTACGGCTATCTGGGGGCGGCCTATGACGAGGTTCAAACTCAGGAACCGGCCTTAGCCCGGCAGTTGATTGCGTTGCGCGACGATATCGGGGATTTGCGCAAGCGGATGTTGGAAGGCGAGGCCGCGCAAGTCGAGGCCACCTCCCGAAAACTTGCGGCTTTCCAACTGGCGCTCTTCCAGGACGTCAAGGACACCTTCCACGCCATGAAAACCCAGGACAACTCGAGTCCGTTGCGCGTGCAGGATCTTCCCCAAGCGCTTCATGACCGGTTTATTGGAGTCACCGGCAAGTACCTGTTGATGGTGTACCCCAAACAGGACCTTTGGCAGCGAGATAACCAAGCGAAGTTTATCGCCGATTTGACCCCGATTTACCCGCACCTCACCGGAACCCCCGTACAGCTCTACTACTACACTGAGCTATTGAAAAAGAGCTATGAAGAGGCGGCGCGCTATTCGCTCCTGGCCATCGTGCTCCTGGTGCTGTTCCATTTCCGCAGCCCCCTCTGCGTCGCCCTCGCCCTGGTGCCCGTGGCGGTCGGCTTCCTGTGGCTCGGCGGCTTGATGGGTTTATTCGGCGTACCGCTCAATCCAGCCAACATCATGACCTTGCCGCTGGTCATCGGCATCGGCGTGACCAACGGAATCCATATCCTGAACCGCTATGCCGAGGAGCAGACGCCCAGCATCCTGGCGCGCAGCACCGGCAAAGCCGTACTGGTCTCGGGATTGACGGCGATGGCGGGTTTCGGCAGTTTGATTCTCGCCAAACATCAGGGCATTCAGAGCCTGGGTTATGTGATGTGCGGCGGTTTGGCCACGTGTATGATTGCCGGGCTGACCTTCCTGCCCGCACTCCTGAACCTGCTGGGCAGGGACTCCGGGGAAAGAAAACGACCCAGCGACGACAATGCACGATCGACGCTGGGTCGGGAGGAACCGAGGTCAAAAACCTCAAGTTTGAGAATAGACTAATCTCAGGGCATTCGGTGTCAATATCTATGTGTACATGGCAAAAACGGGCTGGATCGGATGGTCGGTAACGTTACCGGCGACACCTCAATGCATCCCGAACTTACCCCCGTATGACCCGATCCAAGATGTGGCGTCCGCTGGGACTGGCTTGTGCCCTCGGCCTCAGCCTCGGCCTCCCGTGCCGCGCTGCGGATTTCTGGAGCGCGGGGCCATTGTTCGACGAGTTCAGGCTGACGCTCTCACCGGGGACCCGAACCGAGGCGCTCGGGCCGTTGTACTACGAGCAACATTGTGAAACCGAAACCACCTGGGCCATCCCGCCGTTGTTTTCGGATACCAAAGATCCAGGCGTTGAACTGCACGAGGTCGATGCGCTTTATCCAGTAATCACCTACGATCGCTATGGCGATCAGTACCGATGGCAGTTTTTACAAGTCTTCAGCGTGGCGGGCGGCCCGAGCCCGGATGCCGCCGGGAAGCAGCGGATTACGCTTTTCCCGGTTTACTTCCAACAGCGTTCGAGCAACCCGGACGATGATTACACCGCGGTGTTTCCTTTCTATGGCACCCTGAAGCACCGCTTTTTCAGGGACGAAATCTTTTTCGCCATGTTTCCCCTCTACTCCCAGACCCGGAAGCGGGAGGTGATCAGCGACAATTATCTGTATCCCTTCGTCAACCGGGAGCGCGGGCCCGGATTGCGAGGGTGGCAGGTTTGGCCGCTGGTGGGCCACGAGCACAAGGAGGTCACGACGCGCACCAACGGTTTCAACGAAGTCCAGACCGTGGCAGGCCATGACGGTTGGTTTGCCTTGTGGCCGATTTATTTTAACGACCACACGGGCCTGGGGACCACCAACGCGGGCTGGGATCAATCCGTCCTGCCGCTCTACAGCCTGGAACGGTCACCGGCGCGCGATTCGACCACGGTCATCTGGCCGTTTTTCTCGAAGGTTGATGATCGCGAGAAAAAATACCGCGAATGGGATGCCCCCTGGCCGCTCATCGTGTTCGCCCGTGGTGAGGGGAAGTACACCTCCCGCGTCTGGCCCTTTTTCAGCCAGGCCCACAGCCCCACGTTAGAAGACGATTTCTATCTCTGGCCGGTCTATAAACATTACCGCGCGCAGCTCAACCCGCTGGACCGGGAGCGCACGCGTATTCTCTTTTACCTTTATTCCCACACGACGGACCGGAACACCGAGACCCATGAAGCCGAGACCTCGAGTTTCTTGTGGCCGTTTTTCACCCGCAAGCGTGACTTCAAAGGGAGCACCCGACTGCAGGTATTTGCCCCGATCGAGCCGTTCGTGATGGGCAGCCACAAGGTCGAGCGCGATTGGTCGCCGCTCTGGTCGGTGTGGCGGGCGGAGAATAATCCGCGGAGAGGCGCCGCCAGCCAGTCGCTGCTCTGGAACTTGTATCGGAAGGATGTCCGGCCCGAATACAAAAAAGTCTCGATTCTCCTCGGCCTTTTCCAGTATCAATCGGGACCTGAGAACCGGAGCGTGCGCCTGTTCTATATCCCGGTGTTCACAGGCAAGGCTAAACCCGAGCCGTTCGGGCGCGCCGGAGACTCGGCGCCGGCCAACTCGGGCGCGGCGGGCCGGTAGAACGAATCGGTCAAGCTCCTCCGCCGGCCGGGCGGCGCGTGAATTCCGGCGCAGCGCCTTGCGCCGGGGGATTTTTAAGGCAGCCTGTAGGCGTTTGTAGGTTTGTATGTTTCAGAATGTTGGCGAAATCGTAATTTTGCTTTGGCGCACCCTGCTGGCCTTTCCGCTGCTTTGGCGGCAGCGGGAGAAGGTGTTCGATCAATTCTTCGAGATCGGCAATGCGAGCCTGCTGATGGTTTGCATCCTGTCGTTCTTCATTGGCGGCGTCATCGCTCTGCAAACCGGGCCGGTGCTGGTCGAGCGCGGCCTGGCCAGCGCCGTGGGCGGGGTGGTGGGCATCTCGATTTGCAAGGAGCTGGCGCCGGTGATGATGTCGATCCTGATTGCCGGGCGCATCGGCTCAGCCATGGCCGCCGAAATTGGTTCCATGCGGGTCTATCAGGAAATCGACGCCTTGCGCACCATGAACATCAGCCCGATCCACTACCTGGTGTTGCCCCGGCTGGCGGCCATTGTCGTGGCGCTCCCACTGCTGGTCATTTTCGCCATCCTGGTCGGCTGGCTCGGCGGCGCCTTCGTCTCCACCGCCAACCCCCGCATCGACATTTCCTTCGCCGCGTTTTTTAGCGCCTTGCAGGACGTGGTGGAATTCCGGGATGTGGCCAATGGTGTGTTCAAGAGTTTCATTTTCGCGTGGGTGATCGGGATGGTCTCCTGCCACCAGGGATTGATCACCATGGGCGGCCCGCGCGGCATCGGCCGCTCGGTGACCAAGGCGGTGGTTAACTCCATCGTGTTGATCGTGATCCTGGATTACGTTCTGACCAGGATTTTATTGAGGTCGTCATGATGCCCGCCGCTCCCGAACCAGCCCGGACGGGCGTGAGCGTGCAGGTGCGCGGCTTGCGCAAGAGCTTCGACGGCCTGCTGGTGCTGAAAGGCGTGGATTTCGAGGTCAAGCCGGGTGAAATTTTCGTGCTCATGGGCCCCAGCGGCAGCGGCAAATCTGTCTTGCTGCGCCACGTCATCGGCCTCGAAGAGCCCGATGAGGGCGAGATCCTCATCGAGGGCCAGTCCATCCAATCCTCCAACGTCATGGACCAATATCGCCTGGCGATGGTGTTCCAATCGGGCGCGCTGCTCAACTCGCTCACCGTGGCCGAAAACGTCGGGCTTTACCTGAGCGAGCACCGGCTCAAGCCGCGCGTGGAAATCGCCCGCATCGTGGCCGAAGCCCTCGAACTGGTCGATTTGCAGGGGACGGAAAACAAAATGCCCAACGAACTCTCGGGCGGGATGAAGAAGCGGGTGGGCATTGCGCGCGCCCTGGTCATCGAGCCCCAACTGCTGCTCTACGACGAGCCCACCAGCGAGTTGGACCCGCTCTCCTCGGTGACGATCGCCGAAGAAATTGTCAGGCTCAACGAACGCATCCACGTCACCTCCCTGGTGGTGTCGCATGACCGCGCCCTGGCTTTTGGCATTGCCGATCGGATCGCCGTCATCAACGACGGCCAGATTTTGACGATTGGGACGCCGGACGAGGTCAAACGTGACAAGCACCCGCTGGTGCAGCATTTTCTAAACGCGGAATTCAGACGTCCTTGACGCATTTTTGTAAAATCCAAACTTGGAACTCACATGAAAAATACGCTTGAAACTCGGTTGGGCATCTTTGTCGCGCTGGCGGTCATCGCCGCGGTGCTCATCCTCGAGATCGTTGGCGGCACGGAACGCTTCCAGCGCGGCTACCGCCTCAACGCGATGTTCAGCACCATTCAAGATCTCAAGGTTGGGGACCGCGTCAAAATGGGCGGCTATGAAGTCGGGCGGGTTGAAAGTTTTTCGCTCGACGAAACCAATAACCGCATCGCGGTGGCCATGAAGATCCGCAACGGAGTCGAGGTCAGAACCGACAGCATCGCGACCATCAAATTCACCGGGCTGATGGGCCAGAACTTCGTAGCCTTAAGTTTTGGCACCCCCAACGCCCCGCCGGCCACACCCGGAACCATGCTGGCCTCCGCCGAGCAACCCGATCTGAGCGCCATGATGGCCAAAATCGACAGCGTGGCCACCGGGGTCGAAAACCTCACCAAGAGCTTTACGGGTGACAAAATCGACAACCTGCTGGGGCCGTTTACCGATTTTCTGAAGGCCAATCGCGCCCCGCTCACCGCCACCATCGCCAACATGCAATCCATCTCCGGCCAAATTGCCGCCGGCAAAGGAACGGTGGGCAAGCTGATCTACGACGATACCCTCTACAACTCCGCCTCGGCGGCGGTCGCCAACTTGCAAGACGCCACGACTCAAATCAAAGCGACGGTCGCGGACGCGCACAAGGCGATCGACCAGGTCAATTCGGGCCAGGGCACGGTCGGCAAATTGCTCCATGACGAAACGCTCTATCGTGAAACAACGGCCTCGATGACCAACCTGCGAGAGATCCTGCAAAAGATCAACCAGGGCCAGGGCACCGTAGGCAAAATTGTCAACGACCAGGAACTATACCGCAACGCGAAGCTCACCCTGCAAAAACTGGACCAGGCCACCGAGGGCCTCGAAGACCAGGGCCCGCTGAGCGTCCTGGGGACCGCCGTCAGCAAGCTGTTTTAAAACTCGAGGTAGATGGCCTTCAAATAGTGCCCCTCCGCGAACGCGGCCGGATGGTCGCTGGGTTGCTCCGTGGTCCCGATTTCCGTAAAACCGCGCCCGGACCGCCTCGCCGCCGCGCGCACCGCCCCGAAGAATTCGTCCGCGCTGACGTGGGCGGAACACGAACACGCCACCAGAATGGCGGCCTGGGCCAGCCGCCGAATGCCCAGCGAAGCCAGCTTGCCATAAGCGGCAATCGCGCCACTACGTTCCGATTCCCGCTTGGCCAGCGACGGCGGATCGAGGATCACCAAGTCGAAAGTCCGCTCGAGATTTTGGCCCGCCGCGGACGAACGGTTCGGACGCGGGGCCCGGCTCCGTGAACCGGGGCTCGGCTTTGCCCGCGGGGCGGCGCCAGGCTCCCCTAGCCATTCGAAAACATCCGCCTGCACCGATTCACGGTGGCAGCAACGCACGGTTTCCAAACCCTGGTTTAAGGCAAAGTTCCGCCCTGCGGCCGCCAGGGCATGCGGACTGATATCCACGTCGGTCACTGAACGTGCTCCGCCCCGCGCCGCATAGAGCGAAAAGCCGCCCGAAAAACTAAACGCGTTCAGCACGCGCCGCCCATGGGCCAAACCCTCCACCCGCCGGCGGTTCTCGCGCTGGTCCAGAAAGAATCCCGTTTTCTGGCCCCGGACAACGTCCGCCTCAAACTGCAAACCGGTCTCGCGGAAGACCACTGGCCCGGCCACGGGGTGCCCCCACAGCACCTGGCCGTCCGCCCTTTGAAATTGCTCCGCCACCCGCTCCTGGATGCCGCGGCTCAGGCGAAGCAGGATCCGCTCGGGTTGCAGCCGCTCCGTGATCAGCGGCAGGATTTCCGGCACCCAGGGCAGCCAGGCAGCCGTGTAAAGCTTCAGAACGAGTGTGCGGTCATAACGATCCAGCACCAAGCCCGGCCAGCCGTCACTCTCCCCGTGAATCCACCTGAACCCCGTGGTTTGGTCGTCAAACAAGCCTTGCCGCCGTTCCAGCGACCGGGCCAGCCGCGCCGACCAGAACGCCCGATCCACCGGCTCGGCCTTTCCCGCGCACAGCACCCGCACGCGCAACGGCGAATCCGGGTCGAACAACCCCAGCGCCAAGAACTGGTCCCGGCGGTCATAAACCACCGCCAGCTCACCCATCCGCCCTTCGCGATTCTGTTCGCGAACACTGTCTCCAAAGACCCAGGGGTGACCCGAGCGCACCCTCGACTCGGCCGCCGCGCGAACCCGCAACCGCAGTCGCGGAGCGGCTTTTAATTCTTTGGGTTGAGCATTCAAAATAATTCCCGCAGGGTTGGCGCGCCAAGTCGTGAGGGCACTGATTGCATCCCCCTGAGTTCAAGGTCCCACGGCCTGCGACTCGCGCCAGGGGGCAATCAGTGGCGTTTCAGGCTCTCCTCGACCGGCTGGCGGGCATCCTCCAACCCGGTGCGGAGGCGAGACTCGGGCAGTATCCAGCGGAAACCCCAAGTCGCCGCCAGCATGATGACCGCCCCAATTAAAGTAAACCACGGCCAGAAGATCTCCGTGCCGACGATCCGCATCCAAGCTCCCCGGGTGACCTCCCAGTTGGGCATAATCTGAATCAACGCCATGCACAGCAAGGAGGTCAGCATCCCCAGCACCACCGGCCCGGCCCGGCCCTTCCGCGAAAACACCGCCAAGAGCAGCCCCCCCGCCAGCGCCCCACTGGTCAAGCCCCGCAGCGCAAAAGCCGCGTTGAGCACAAACTGGACTTGCCGGCTCAAGGAAGCCACCACAATCAGCGCTCCGGCCCATCCCACCGTCGAGAGCTTGCTCCACCGCACAAAGAAGGCCTCGGTCCGCCCCGCGAAGTATGGCTTCACGAAATCCATCGTGGAAACCGAGGCCAGCGAGGTCAGCGCCGAGCTGACCGACGACATCGCGGCCGAGAGGATGGCCACCAGCAAAAACCCTTTGAGCACATGGGGCACCTCGGTCACGATGAAAATCGGGAAGATAAAATCCACGGATTTGATCCCCGGACGCGGCTCAGGAAGCGGGATGCGCAAGCCATGCCCCTGGAAGAACACCCACAAGCAGACGCCCACCAGGAGGAAAATCAGAAACAGAGGGAGAATCAAAACGGCGCTCAACACCAGCGCCTTGCGGCCCTCGCTGGCGGACTTGCAGGCCAGCACGCGCTGGACAATGAGTTGCTCGGCGCCATGCGACGAGAGCACCTGGACCGTTCCGCCAATCAGGCCCATCCAAAGATTGAAGGGCGGCCCGAGCAGGAATTCGCGCCACGATGTCCCCGGACCGGGCGCCGCGTTGAGCCAATGCAACTTGCCAGCCGCCGCTGCCTGATGATACAAAGCCGCGGCGCCCCCCGGGATGAGCGTGGGAATATAAACCAGCGCAAAAACGCCCCCCAAAACGAACAAAGCGAACTGGGCCGCATCCGTCCAAATAACCGCTTTGACGCCCCCGACGCAGGTGTAAAGCAAGGAGACCAGCACGAACAGCAGAATGGCCCCGAGAATGGGATCGCCGGTCCCGAACCCGAGCAGTCCATCACCCAGCATCAACTTGACCGGAATACTCGCCAGATAAACACGCAGACCAGCCGCCAAGGTCTCGCTGAGCATAAAGAAACCACCAGCCGTCTGCCGGGCGGACGGACCAAACGTGTTCGCAAAGAGCTGGTAGGGCGAGTAAATTTCGCCCTTGAAATAGTGCGGAACCACGAGGATCGCCAGGATGACGCGAGCGATGACATAGCCGATGATCATCTGCGCAAAAGCGATGTCTCCCCCGTAGGCCATCGCCGGCACCCCGATGATCGTCATCGCGCTGGTCTCCGCCGCCACGATCGACAGCCCGATCCCCCACCAGGGCACACTCCGGCTGCCCAGAAAATAGTCGCGCGTGCTGTGTTGATCCCTGCCAAACCACAATCCCAGGCCGGTCACGGCAAAAAAATAGCCGGCGATGACCACCCAATCACTGGGGTTGAACAAGGTTTGCACTGCGTTCTCGCGATTTCAGACGCCACCGCCGGGACACGCAGCCGCAGCCCATCGGGTGAGGCTCGTCTCAGACGCTGACTTCGTGGCTGACCATCCGCTGGACCGCCCCGGCGAGCGGCGGACTGAGTTCGTCAAATAGGCTCCGGCACTGCCGCTCCGAAAGGCGCAGCATTCGGGCGGAGGAATAGATAAAGCCGCGAGTGGTTTGGTGGGCGTAGCCCAGCAAACCTTGGCGCAAGGGGAGGGAGTAAATCTCGAGCGTCAGCCCGTACACCAGCGTGTGCCACCCGTTGGCCTGGCCGGCTTCCACCGCCCCCAGGTAGCGCTGCACCATTCGCTGGTCGCGCAACGGACCGAGCTTTTTCAACTGGCCCCGCCCCACGCGCCGGCTGGCGCTGGCAAAGCTTTCCAGGAGCGGCTCCCCCGCCAATTGTTGATCCTGCTGCACGAGTTCGCGAAGTTCATTCCGCTCGGCATGTCGAAATGCCGCCTGGATGGCGGGAAGTTCCAAGGGCACCAGCACGTGTTCATGGTAGGACGCCAGGAAGACACGCAACGAGGCCGGGTCACGGACCGGTCGCAGCCGCAGCCGAGCCGAAAACGAACCCAGCGCGACCAAACCATCCGCCGACCCGAGCTGCTCGGCCAGTGGATGCCAGTCCCCCAGCCATTCGGCCGCGTCACTGAGCGCCAGTTTCGTCTGCTTCACCATATGCGTCACCCGCCTCCGCGGCGCCACGCCGGGCAGACGGCTCACGATAACATTTTTACGGTGTACTTGCGGCCCCGCGAACGCCAGCAACAAAAGTTTAAAAAAGGAGATAAAAAACCTTGCACGGCGAAAATGTTTCTGTATAAGTCCTTAAGTGCCCTTATTCATTGTTTCAGATAGGGTCATTTCTTGAAGAAAGGATCGGATCATGGCTAGCGTCGATTTTGCAGTCGGTATCGGAGGTGAGAACGGCCAGGGCATCGCCAGCACCGGGGACATCCTGGCTCGCATCTTCGCCCGCCGCGGCCTGAATGTAAACGCCTACAACGCCTACCAGTCCATCATTCGCGGTGGCCACACCTTCCTGACCATTCGCGCCAGCGAGGGGCCGGTGCGCAGCATGGGCGACAAGCACGACGTGCTGATCCCGCTCAACCAGGACTCGATGGACCGGCATCTGCGCCTGATGAAGTCCGGCTCCCGCGTGGTGTATGACTCCGACCGGCTGAAGCCGGGCGAGGCCGCGGACGGAGTGCGGCTCTGCCCGATGCCCATGAAACAGATCTGCGGCGCCAATAAGCTGGCGGCCAATACGGCCGCCCTGGGCGCCGCGCTGCAAATGCTGGGCATTGAATCCGAGCCGCTGGAATCCGCCATCGCGCGCCAGTTCAAGAAGAAGGGAGACGCGGTCGTCGCCGAAAACGTCGGCATCGCGCGGGGCGGCTACGAGTACGCGGCCAGCCATTTCGAGGCCTTCCCGTTTCAAACGCCCAAGCTCGATCCACCCAAAGCCATCGTCACGGGCAACCAGGCGACCGCCATGGGCGGGGTGGCGGCGGGGGTGAAATTTTACGCGGCCTACCCGATGAGCCCCTCGACGGGCGTGCTCATGTGGATGGCGGCCCATGCGCGGCAGCTCGGGATCATGGTTCGGCAGGTCGAGGACGAGATCGGCGTGATGAACATGATCGTGGGCGCGGCGCACACGGGCTGCCGCGCCATGTGCGCCACCTCGGGCGGCGGATTCGCCTTGATGAGCGAAGCCGTCGGCATGGCGGGCATGCTCGAGACGCCGCTGGTTTGCGTGGACGTCCAGCGTGCGGGCCCGGCCACGGGCGTGCCCACCAAGACGGAGCAAGGTGATCTGTGGCAGCTTTTAGGCGCTGGTCAGGGGGATTATCCGCGCCTGATCGTCGCGCCCGCCAGCCAGCTCGACCTCTTCCACACCATCCCCGAACTCTTCAACCTGGCCGACCGGTACCAGTGCCCGGGCCTCGTCCTGGCGGACCTGCTCATTTCCGAGGGCACGTGCAGCGTGGACCCCTCCGATTTGGATTTTCATCCGAAGATCGACCGTGGAGAACTGATTTTCCCGAACGGCAATGGCGGCGGAAACGGACACGGCGCCAATCCCTTTGGCGGTTACAATGACAATACCTACCTGCGCTATCGCAACACGGCCAGCGGCGTCTCGCCCCGCGCCGTGCCGGGCGTGCCGGGCCATATTCATATCGCGGCCACGGACGAGCACGACGAGGATGGGACGCTGATCAGCGACGAGTTCACCAATCCGATCAAGCGCCGGATGATGGTCGAAAAGCGGGCTCGCAAGATGGAGACCGTGCTGGCGCAGATCGCGCCGCCCGCGCTGTTCGGCCCCGAATCCGCGGAGGTCACGCTGGTGGGCTGGGGTTCGACCCAGGGAGTGATTCGTGAAGCCCTCGAACAGCTTGCTGCCGACGAGGGCATCGTGGCCAATCACCTGCACATCAAGTGGATTGTTCCGTTTCACGCCGCTGACGTCATGCGGCAGCTTTCGCGCAGCCGGCGCGTCATTATCGTCGAGAACAATTACTCCGGCCAGTTCGCCCGCTACCTGCGGTCCGAAACGGGATTTTCCGCCCATGGCCATATCCGCAAGTACGACGGCGAGCCGTTCCGACCGCACCATATCGTCGAGGCGGTGAAGGAACAGCTCTCCGGCGCCACGAGCCTTTCGATCCCCAGCCACGAAATCATGGTTTAGCCCGAGATTTTGAATTATGAGCACACTCATCGAGCCCGCACCGTCACCCGAAACCGTCAAATCCTCCGCCCAACTCGTCAAAGAGGCTTACAAGGGCAAAGTGCACCCCGACTGGTGTCCCGGGTGCGGCGATTTTTCCGTTCTCTCCGCTTTGCAGACGGCGTTATTTGAACTGGGATTGCAGCCGCACCAGGTGGTGGTGATTAGCGGGATCGGCTGCTCGTCCAACCTGCCGGGGTTTCTCAATACCTACGGCATGCACACGCTGCATGGCCGCTCGCTAGCCGTCGGCACCGGTGTGAAACTCGGCAACCACGACCTTAAGGTCATTTGCGTCGGCGGCGACGGGGACGGCTACGGCATCGGCGGCAATCATTTCCTGCACACGATGCGTCGAAACATAGACCTGACCTACATTGTGATGGACAACCAGATTTACGGCCTCACCACGGGCCAGACTTCCCCCACGAGTTCCAAGGGGATGAAAACCAAGAGCACCCCGCATGGCAGCGTGGAAAACGCCATCAATCCGATGCCCCTGGCCATGATCGGCGGCGCCAGTTATGTCGCGCGCGGCTTCAGTGGCAAACAAAAGCACCTGGTCGATATCCTCAAAGGCGCGATCCTGCACAAAGGTTTTTCCCTCGTCGATGTCTTCAGCCCGTGCGTCACCTATAACAAAGACAACACCTACCAATGGTTCAACCCGCGCGTGAAAATCCTCGACGAGCAAAGCTACAATCCGTCGGATTTTCATAAGGCCCTCGACACCGCGTACCAGTGGGGCGACGAAATCCCCATCGGCCTCATTTGGAAACGCGCCGATCTCCCGGCGTTGGAAGATCTCGAACCGGTCCTGCACGACGGCAGCGGCCCGCTGGCCTTCCGCAAACTCGGCATCTCCGACGAGCAGGCCCAAGCGGTCATCAGCGAGCTACTCTAACGAGCCTCCACCCCCGCCGGCCCGATCCCTGTCGCGGCCCAATCCTTGTCGCAGCGCGATCCCAGTCGCGGAGCAATCCTTGTCGCGGAGCGACAAACGAAGGTAGCCATGGACTTCAGTCCATGGATCCCAGCCCCCCCTACAGGGCGCGTCGCGTCGCGACGCATGAACCAACCGAACCCTCAGCCTCCCCGCAACCCAACCGTTTGAAGCCGGAAATTGGAGCCAAAGCCGTTACACAAAAATGCTGTCACAAAAGGAAACCGCGGGAACGAAGAAAACCTCGTGTCAGGCCTTCTCGGCCGCGTCCTTCTTCGTGGTCCCCGTTATCTGCTGTGTAGCGACCTCTCTACACCGACTTAGGCGCGAGGACCGGACGCCGGGTCAGCCACTGGCGCTTCTTCGAGCCAGAGCGCGAGGCAACTCAACCAGGCGCCAAAGGTCAGCGAAAGAACGCCGAGGGCGGTTTCCTCCCAACCGGGCCGCGCGTCGCGTCGCAGGGCCAGGCAAAGGGCCAACCCCAGCAGCGCCAGATCCCCCAATACCAGTGAGACTTGAACCAGTCGCCGCACCCCGCGATTGGGAATCCGGCAAGCTGCCGGCTTGGGCTCGGAGACATCCTTGACCTCCGCGGCCGCGCCCCGCACGAGTATGGCTACGCCGGTCGAGCTTGCGGCTGGGTTTGCCGCAAGCCGCCCGGACGCCGAGGCTCCCTCCGGTGCGTCCATGAGCTTCCCCAATCCCCGGCCTAATGCTGGTTTTGCCACAAAGCTCACAGTCTCACCCAACCGCACACGAGCGTCAAAACGGAATTTCCAGAGCCGCACCTCCCGAGCGCATCCCGGCAGCGGCCCCCGCCGCACCCGGCCAGACGCCGGAGGGCCGGCTTTGAGCCGGCTTAGCGCCTCCAATATTCATAGGAGCACGAAAGGAATCGCCGAGCGCCGTAAGCCGGCTCAAAGCCGGCGCTCCGGGGGTACTGCCGGGTTGCGCTCGAACCGACAGGGGGAAGCCGCGCCGTGGCCATCATCGCGAGTCTTTCCAAGTTGCCGACCCTGGCGCTATCATGGCCGCGTGAACCGGCCACTTATGCCGCTTGCATCCCGGCGAAAAGCGGATGTTCCCCGGCACTCCGGGCTGATCGCAGCCGGGAGCGGCTCGAAATTTCGGCGTTACTGGTCTTTGGCGCCAGGGACGGTTTTGCTCAACCACGGGTCGTTCGGCGCCTGTCCGGCGGCGATCGTGGCGCGCCAGGCAGAACTACGCCGGCAAATGGAAGCCGAGCCGGTGCAGTTCTTATGGCGTCGGTACGAGGAACTCCTCGAACCGTCGCGCGAGAAGGTGGCCGCCTTCGTTCGGGCGCGGCCGCAAGACCTGGTATTCGTGACCAACGCCACCACGGGGGTCAACGCCGTGCTGCGCTCGGTGAAACTGCGATCGGGGGACGAGATTTTAACCACCAATCAGGATTACAATGCCTGCCACAATGCGCTGGCGGAAGCCGCGGCGCGCGCGCGGGCTCGAGTAGTGACGGCCTCGGTTCCGTTTCCCGTCCGTTCGGCCGGCGACATCGTCGAAGCCGTCCTGCGTTCGGTGACTCAGCGCACCCGGTTGGCGATGCTGGATCATGTGACGAGCAGCACGGCCTTGCTCTACCCGGTGGCGCAATTGATCCAGGAGTTGGAGCGACGCGGCATCGATACCCTCATTGACGGGGCGCACGCGCCCGGCCAGGCGCCCCTGGCCATTTCTCTGCTCAACCCGGCCTATTACACCGCGAACCTGCACAAATGGGTGTGCGCGCCCAAAGGCGCGGCCTTTCTATGGGCGCGTGAGGATAGGCAGGCGGACCTCCAGCCCGCGGTGGTGAGCCACGGCAATAACACCCCTCGGCCGGGTTATTCGGCGTTCCAGGACCGGTTCGATTGGGCGGGCACGTTCGATCCCACGGCCTGGTTTTGCGCCGGCGAGGCGATTGCCTGGATGGGAAAGCTGTTGCCGGGCGGGTGGCCCGCGGTGCGCCGGCATAACCACGAGCTGGCGGTGCGCGCCCGGCGGATGCTCTGCGAACGGCTGGGAGTGGAGCCCCCCTGCCCCGAATCGATGCTCGGGGCAATGGCAACCATCCCGCTGCCGCAGCCGTTCCAGGGCAAGCCGCGCTCCGGCAAGATCGATGTCGAGCAATGCGCACTCTATGACGAACAGCGGATCGAGGTGCCGTTTTTCCGGATTGGCCCCGACGAAGGGCGCTATTTCCGCATTTCGGCCCAGCTCTACAACTCGCCGGCTGACTATGACCGCCTGGCCTCGGCCCTGCTCGCCGTTTGAGCCCTCCCCACTCTGGACCGGCTTTCCTGCGCCCAGAATTCATCCACAGTCCAGGGCGAGGTTGATCGCCTCGAATGAGGCGTCTGCCACCCCCAATGTGCCTGTGCCCCCCAAAGCTCGATGACCCCTCAACGCGCAGAAAGTCCGATCCCGAGCCTCATTCGCCGCCTCAATGACTTGACCGCCTCCACGGCGACGCTACACTGGTCACCCTCGATGAAAGTGATGCGCGCAATAACTATAGCCGGGATCCTTTTCGTTTGCGCCTCGGCCGCCGAGGCGGAGCTGGTGAACGGCATCGAGGCGATTGTCGATGACTCGGTGATCACCTTTTACGAGGTCTCGACCTTAAACCAGCAAACCTACGAAACGGCAGCGCGGCAGAACGGCGGGGAGACCGCCAGCTTGGAAAAGAAGCTGGATGCCATCGAAAAGGAAAACCTCGATATACCTCCTGGACCACGAATTGATTCTCCATGAGTTCAAGACCGCCGGTTACACCCTGCCCGAGAGCGTGATCGATGACATGGTGCAGGAACGCATTCGCGCCGATTTCGGCGACCGCGCCACCCTGACCAAAACCCTCGAAGCGCACGGGTTGACCTACGACAAGTTTCGCCAGCAAATCCGGGACCGGTTCATCGTGAACGCGCTGACCGAGAAGAATATCTCCTCCGAACTCATCATCTCGCCGCACAAGATCGAGCTCTATTACGACGAGCATAAGGATCAATTCAAGGTCGAGGACCAGGTCAAGATCAGCGTGATTGTTCTCAAATCGAGCGACGATCCCAAAGCGCCACGGGCCGCCGAACTGGCCCGGGAGATTCTGGCCAAATTGAACGAGGGCACGAGCTTCAAGGAACTGGCCACCCTCTACTCCCAAGGCTCGCAGCGCGGCGAGGGTGGAGATTGGGGTTGGTGGGAAAAGACCCAACTCACCAAAGGCTTTGCCGATGTGGCCTACTCGTTGAAGGTCGGCCAGCATAGCGGCGTTTTCAGCCGCTCCTTCGGCGACGATTATTGGGTTTACCTTTACCAGGCCGGACAGGTCACCCAGGCCCGGCACTACGCTGTCGATCCGGTTTCGAAGAAAGAGCGCCTCTTCGAGGAAAAACCCATCGACAGCCCCTCGGCTCTGGCCAGTTTGCCCAACGCGCAGGAATTCTATCTGCTGCAGGTCAACGACACCAAGACCGAGCACTTCCGCCCGCTCAGCGAAGTCCGCGATCTGATTGAGAAGAACCTGCAAATCGTCGAGAAAGAACGCTTGAAAAAACAATGGCTCGACAAGCTGAAGAAGAAAACATTTGTGAGGACGTTTTGATCGTAAAACGTAAAACGTAAAACGTAACGGCTGCCGTTGCAGTTCAGCTCCCATCACGCATCACGCATCACGCATCACGCATCACGCATCACGCATCACGCATCACGCATCACGCATCACGTTTTACGTTGTTACGTTTTACGCATTACGTATCCCGCATCCCATCCTACGCTCCCACTCAAAATCGCCATTTCACTCGGTGACGTCACCGGCATCGGCCCCGAGGTCGCGCTCAAGGCCCTGGCCCGGGCGGTTCCGCAGGACGCGGCTTCCTTTATCTTGATCGGCGATAGCAAGCAGGTGCTCGCGCTCGACGAGCGGCTGGGGACGCGTCTCCCGCTCGCTGTGTCTGGGGCCGGAGGAGGGCCGCACCGAATCGAGGTGGTCAATCCGCTGGGCGAACCGTTGCCGCGTCTGCTGACGCCAGGTGCGCCGGAGGCCGCGCGCGCCGCCGTGGCCTGGGTCCGAGCGGGTGCGGAAGGGTGCCTGCGGCATCAATACGACGCGCTGGTGACCGCGCCGGTGAACAAGGAGTCCATTATCCGAGCCGGGGTGGCTTTCGTGGGGCAAACGGAGCTGCTTTCCGAAATCGCGGCGACTCAACAGACGGCGATGATGTTGCTCGGGCAGAATGACCGGGACCGCTGGCTGCGCGTGGTGCTGGCGACGACCCACGTGCCCCTCAAGGCGGTTTCCGAGCGCCTGACCAAGGAAAAAATCGAGCTCGCAATCACATTGGCCGACCGGGCCTGCCGCCAACTCGGGCTGGCTCGACAGCGCATAGGCGTCTGCGGCCTCAACCCGCACGCCGGTGAAGGTGGCGCGATGGGAACGGAGGAATTGACCACCATCGGCCCGGCCGTCGCCGACGCCCGGCGCCGCAACCTTGACGCCGTCGGGCCACTCAGCGCCGATGCGTTGTTCCATTACGCCTACCGAGGCGATTACGACGTCGTGGTGGCCATGTATCACGACCAGGGGCTGGCGCCGCTCAAGTTGATTGCTTTTGAACGCGGCGTGAACTGGACGCTGGGGTTGCCTTTCGTTCGGACCTCGCCGGACCACGGGACGGCCTACGACATCGCGGGTGCAAACCGGGCAAGTCCGACGAGCATGGAGGCCGCGATTCAATTGGCCATTCAGTTGGCCGGACGCGCCTTGCCGGGCGTTGCTTCGAGGCCGGGCGCCGCCGGGGCGCCGACCTGACGGGATCGGTCGCGGGCTATTTCTCCGGCTCGCACGCCGCCAGGCGGCCACGCTTCAGCTCGAACATCCGTCCCATCCGCCGGGCGAGGTCGCGCGCATGCGTGACGACGATCAGCGCCACGCCTTCCTCGTGGTTAAGCTGGATAAGCAACTGGGCGAGCTGCTCGGCGGAAGCCTGATCCAGCGCGCCGGTTGGCTCATCCGCCAGCAGGAGCTGAGGCTGGTTAATCAGCGCGCGAACCACCGCCACCCGCTGGCGCTCGCCGCCGGAAAGCTGCCCCGGACGATAGGACAACCGCTCGGCCAGCCCGACCCGCTTCAGGAGGCGCACGGCGCGATCCCCGGGGGATTCATCGCGCCCCTGACCTGTCGCTGTTCCCTGCGAGGAAAGGGAGCCCGCTCCCTGGCTGCCCACCTTCGAGGCCGCAGAGCCTTCGCCGTCCGTTCGATGTCCGGCCAGCGTCGGTACCAGCACGTTTTCCAGGACGGTGCATTGCGGCAGCAGATAATGAAGCTGAAAGACAAACCCAAGTTGCTGGTTGCGGACGGCGGCCAGCCGTTTTTCGTCCAGCTTGTTCAAATCCTGGCCGCGGAGCGAAACGACCCCGGCAGTCGGACGATCCAGGGTGCCCATGATGTGGAGCAAGGTGCTCTTGCCCGAACCGGACGGCCCGATAATGGCCAGCGACTCGCCCGGGCTTACCGCCAAAGAGATGTCGTCCAGCACCGTAATCGCCGGTGCGCCGTCCGGTCCGTCGTAACCCTTGGTGACGTGGTCCAATTCCAAAAGCAGCCCATCGGAGGTCATAGTTTAATTTGGACCAAAGGCATTAAAAAGGAACAGGAAAATTTGGCTATAGAGCGCCTTGGAGCTTTTCGGATGAGCCGGCTTAGCCCCGGCGCGACGCCCCGTTCCCGTGAGGATTTCCCGGCCCGCTTCATTCGCGACGCGAGCTCTTCGCCGCGGTTTAACCGCGCTCGGCGATGGGCCTGGCTGCAACGGACAGGTTAGCTGCCACGCGGCGAATCATCATTTCCCTTCAAAAGGGCTCTGGCTGCGTCTAACTCCTCCGTCGGCACCTGAATTGGGAACTCTATCCCGGCACCCGCGAGCGAGAAATGGGAGGACAGGCTGATATCCAAGGGGTGCAAACCCTCGCTGCGCATAAACGTGATGAGCATGTCGGCCTCCACCGCGGTTCTAACCGTCCGCACAATCGAGAATGCTGGCGTGTTTCTATCGTTCATAGTCTCACGATTGGCTTACCGACCGCCGCCCAATCTCGGCTTCAGCACTTGGGCCCGGGCAGCCGACCGGCGGTTCGGTCCGGCAAGGGATTCGGCTCCCTTCCGGTGCCACATTTCTCGTTGCGTATAGGTGTAAGTGAAGTCCACCCGGTTTGTGGAAATGGCTTGCAAGCGGCACTTCACGAATCGCCCTGTGGATGGCCAGTGCGCCGCGAATGACAAAGCCTCGCCATCCCATTGGACGTCGTAAACCTCCGCCTTTTCACCATCAAACCGATCCACCGCTCGAACCACAAAACCCTCAGCGCGTCGCGAAACCTGATACTCCACCTCGGTGGCATATTCGTCCCCATTAACCCAGGTGCCCGCGAGAGACGGTGCTTTCCCTTTCTCCTTGTTGTTAGCGTGCGCCATACCACTCCCACAAAAATGCGATCGGAACCACTACCGAGCGGCGCAGAGCTCTCCCATAAGGCCTCCCGAAATGAACGCTCAGCTTCATGTGACTAGACCTCCCCCCAACAAGGAAGCAGACCGACCTGTCTAACCTCGGAATTGGAAAGCTGGAGGAAACGTAACTGGGATCGGCTGCTGAAACTCCCGTCTTCATCCAAAATATCCTTAGCCGATTGCGCCTCAAAAGTAAAACGACATTTTGCCAACTTCTACCCGGGCTTTGAGCCTCCTTCCGCCCACCAATCTCACCTCGGTGACCTCGTTCAGCGCCGTAGCGAGTGTCGTCTCGGATGCCCCCCCACCAGACATCGCGGCGAGTTTTGACCGGCGAAACATGCGACTCGCATCGCAACAATTGATTCTGAATTACTTGGTTTACCTTGGCACGTCTTCGTTGACTTTTTCCCGCGGGAGAGTCGGGATGCCGCAGGGCCGTTATGTCAAAACCTGAACCTGGGGCCGGAGCACGTGACGGAAACCAATACACATTGTCACGGGCTGAAAAGCGGTCCCAATGGTTTGCCAATCGTTGGGAAGGAGGAGCAACCTGCCGGCAGTTTCATCCCGGAGGGATGCCCGAAAACAGCCCAACGATTCAGCGGTGGGATCGAGGGTTTGGAGCGGGCCAGTCCCGACGAGACGACTGAATGCGGCGAGCTATTTCAGCCGTCCCGCCGGGACTCGCTGGGTGCGGTACGTCAAGCCAACGTTGAAGCGCTGGGCTAAGGTCGCGTGTCCCTCCGCTGCGGCGGGTTTGGGGCTCGTCAATGACGCGCCACGACTCCCGTCAGCACATAATTCCCGGCGGTATCGGCCACAACGACTTTGTCGATGTCCGAGGGCCGCAACCGGGGTGGGAGCGGCGCTTGGGTCTGGACCACCAGCGAGACGGCGTGATGGGTGACGCTCGGCTGCCGGGTGTCCTGGTAAGCGTGCCGGTCGGGCGACTCCGTCGGATCGATCACCGTGAATCGCCCCGCGGGGATCAGGCTTCCTCCGGGGCGGATCACGCCGATCACGTATTCGCCCGGGTTCAGCCGATCCACACTTATCGACAGCAGGTAATGGCCGTGCCGGCCGGAAAACTCCGCGGACCCCGCCGATTGATAGGGCGCTACCGGGGTCGCGCTGAGCAGGATCGGCCCCGGCGGAGTTCCCGCGTTTGAAACCATGGCGATCTCACGGACGAAGCTGTCGCGCGCGGCGGGATTTGAGGGATCCCCGGAGGGCCAGGAGCCCCAAGCACGTTGATATCTGCCAAGGAAGGCGCACCCCGCCGGGGTGGAACCCGAAGTGGAGGTCACTACCGCCACGCCGGATGACGCGCAACCGGCGGCAATGGCTAACGCCAGCGCGATGTACGATGTCCCCTTTTTCATAACCGGCGCGCTCCTCCCCATCCGGACCGCCACCCACCCAATCAAAGGTACCACGGCCATCGCCCACCTCAACTGGTGTTCTTAACCCGGATCATGGCTTGGCGAGGCCGCGCGCCGAGGCCCTGGCCACACTTCCCGCGGACCTGCGCGCGGCACTTACCGCGCAAACGTCTGACAGCGCAAATGCCGCTGGAACAGCGATCCGGTTGGAATCTGGTGCGCCGGCATGGTTTGGGGACCCACTTCCACCGAGCGCGAACAGGGTGTCGAAAGCTGCGGCCCAAACCGGACCACGAAGCGGAAGGCAAAGGGGCCGGGTGATCGAAGGTCTCTTCCGTCGTTGCCGCCGAGGCCGTTGCGCGGTGCTCCCGCGGGCCATGGGCTCGCATTTTTGAGGCTGGACTGCATACCATAAAATTGGCCGCTGGGCGGGTTCCCGCCACTAGGACATTCCTTGGCCACAGATTGAGCGCCTCTTCGGGCGCCGCTACGCGGCGCTTTCCCATTCCGGGACGGGGTTCCGTGGACTAAAGTCCACGGCTACCATCGGATGCCGCTACGCGGCAGCGAAAAACACGGCTTGTGCCGAACGTTTCTCGAGGCGCCGCTACGCGGCGCTTTCCCATTCCGGGACGGGGGTCCGTGGACTGAAGTCCACGGCTACCATCGGATGCCGCTACGCGGCGGTGAAAAATACGGCGTGGGCCGAACCTTTCTCGAGGCGCCGCTACGCGGCGGCGCGCAACCTGGCGTGTGGCCGAGGCGTATCGAGGTTTGAACGTTTGCGATTGCCAACTTTTGCGTTTGTTTTGTTGCGCCAGTTGCGCTATTCGAGGTCGGACGTGAATGCAATGAGCAGAAAGACAAACCACGCATGAACCTCGGGCGATCATTCCCTGATTTCCCGGCGTGCGGCGCGGTCTTCGCCGCGGGGCTGCTGCTGGCCGGTTGTGCGACCCGGCCCGCAGTGCCGGGCCCATTTCCGTCAGCCGCCGAGTTGCAGCCCCAGCCGGGCCTGCCGGACCCGCTGGCGATGATGAGCGGAAAGCGGGTAAGCTCCCGGAGCCAATGGCTCAACGTCCGCCGCCCCGAGCTACGGGCGTTGTTCGAGCATTACATGTATGGCGTCATTCCGCCCGCGCCCACTAACATTCAGGCCCGGGTGCTCGCGCAATACGCTGACTTCCTTGACGGCAAAGCCACGCTCAAGCTCATCCGCCTCGAGACCGGTCCCGGGGGCGCCCCGCGAATTGATTTGCTGCTGGTCGTGCCTAACCTCCGGCTAAGCCCCGCGCCGGTCTTTCTCGCTTTGAACTTTTGCGGAAACCACGCCGTGACCGGGGACCCGCGCGTCCCGCTCTCCCCAAGCTGGATGTATGATTGGTCCAAAGGGTGTCCCAATCACCGCGCAACCGAGGCCGCCCGGGGCGCGCAGTCGGCTGATTGGCCGATCGCCGAGATCGTCCGGCGTGGGTACGCCTTGGCGACCTTTTACAACGGCGACATCGATCCCGACCGGCCCGAGGCAAGTGAAGGCCTGTATGCCTGGCTGGCCGGCAATGACCCCGGCAGAAACAACCCAACGAACCGCGGGACCATCGCCGCCTGGGCCTGGGGTTTTCAGCGGTGCGTCGATTATCTCAGTGCGGATCCGGATATCGACGCCGGAAAAATCGCGGCGGTGGGCCATTCCCGCAACGGCAAAGCGGCTTTGCTGGCCGCCGCCTTTGACGACCGCATCGCAATCGCGTTCCCGCACCAGGCCGGCTGTGGCGGCAGCGCGCCTAGCCGCGGCAAAACCGGTGAATCGGTTAAATCCATCAACGAGCATTTTCCGCACTGGTTCAACGCCGAGTTCAAACAATTCAATGACTCGCCGGAGCGGCTGCCCTTCGATCAAAATTGTCTCCTGGCGCTCTGCGCGCCGCGGCCGGTCTTGTTCTCCGCCGCCCAGGACGACCAGTGGGCCAATCCCGCCGGTCAATTCGAAGTGCTCCAAGCGGCGGACCCGGTGTACCGTTTCCTGGGCGCCAAAGGACTCGGCGCGGATAACATGCCGCCGCTCGGCACGCTGATCGACAGCCCGCTGGGCTACTACATTCGGCCCGGCAAACATTCGATGACCGCGGACGATTGGCGCGTGTTCATGGACTTCGCCGACACGCAATTTGGCCGGAGCCGGCACTGACCGGCCGTCGCTCCCTCCCCGGAACGAGCGCAAGCGAACGCGAGACAAACACATTTGGAATGGAAACATGATACTTAAACCGATACCGGGTTCCGTGGTCGCGCCCAAGGGCTTCAAAGCCTCCGGCGTGTTTTGTGACATCAAACGCCTGGGAACAGGCAAGGGTTCTGAAAAGGGCGCGAAGCGTGATCTGGCGCTGATCGTTTCCGAAACCCCGGCGGCCGCGGCGGGGATGTTCACCACCAACCAGGTCTGCGCGGCCCCGGTTAAAGTCTGCGTGCCGCGCGTGAAAAAAGGCGCCGCCCGGGCCATTGTCGTCAACTCCGGCAACGCGAATGCCTGCACCGGCGATCAAGGGATGCAGGATGCCCTGGAAATGGCCGCGTTCACCGAACAGGCACTGACTTTGCCTGCAGGGTCTGTCCTGGTGGGCTCCACCGGCCGGATTGGCCTGGCTCTGCCCATGGACAACGTCCGCGCCGGGATTATTGAAGCCGCCGTGGAACTCGGCGATTCGGTCCAGCACGCCACGCGCGCCGCCGAGGCGATCATGACCAGCGACACCCGCCCGAAAGCGATCGCCGTCGAGTTCAGCCTGGGCGGAAAGCCCGTCCGCATCGGCGGCATCTGCAAAGGGGCCGGCATGATCCAGCCGGGCATGAGCGCCACCGGCGCTCGTCCGGCCGCGAGTGTTCCGCACGCCACCATGCTTTGCTTCATCACCACGGACGCGGCTGTGGAGAGCAAGTCGCTCCAAGCCGCCCTCGGTGAAGCCGTCGCGGCCAGCTTCAACCGGATCACGGTGGACGGCGACATGAGCACGAACGACACCGTGCTCGTTCTGGCCAATGGCCTAGCGTTCGACCCCGGGACCCAGCCGCTGCGCCAGGGGTCGAAGGATTACCCACGATTCAAGCACGCCTTAAGCCACGTTTGCCTGGAACTGGCCAAGATGATCGTGCGCGACGGCGAAGGTGTTTCACGGTTCGTTACCGTCCGGGTGAACGGCGCGAAAAGCCGTGCCGATGCGGACGCGGCCGCCCGCGCGGTAGCCAACAGCGCTTTGGTCAAGACCAGCTGGCATGGCGGCGACCCGAACTGGGGTCGCATTATTGACGCCCTCGGCTACAGCTCCGCCACCGTGACGGAAGATAAGGTGGACATCGGCTACAGCGCGCCGGGAAGCAAGCAGGTGTTGTGGAGCCTCCGCCGCGGCCAGCCGACGACGGCCGGCTTCAAAGCGCTTTGCGCCGCCGTTGCACCCCAGGAATTCGATTTGCACATCAGGCTGAACCTGGGCTCGGCGGACGCGTTGATCTATGCGGCCGATTTAACCGAGGCCTATGTCGAATTCAACAAAGGCGACGTGACCGATCCCGGCTCGCTCGGGGGATAACCCGAAGCCGCATCGAGCGCTTTGCTCCCCAGCCGACCCGGAATGATTGAATGAGAACCGAGCTAATCGCCAAAGCAACCACGCTCCTCGAGGCCCTGCCCTACATCCAGAAGTTTAACCGCGCAACCTTCGTCATCAAGTATGGCGGCAGTTTCATGGATTCCCCCGATCCCAACGTCCGTGATGGCGTGGCGCGTGACCTGGTCTTTTTGCGGGCGGTCGGGATCCACCCGGTCGTGGTGCACGGCGGCGGCAAAGCCATTACCCGGGCCATGGAAGGGGCGGGTCTGAAGGCCAGTTTCGTCCAGGGACAGCGGGTCACCGACGAGGCCGCCGTCCGGATTGTCGATGAGGTGCTCTCGCGTGAGATCAATCCCGCCGTGGTGGCGGCCATTTCATCCCTGGGCGGCGCGGCCAAAGGCTTTGCCGGACCGGAAGTGTTCCAGTGCCGTCGAATGACGCTCAGAGCGCCGGATGGCCAGCCGGTGGACATCGGATTTGTTGGCGAGGTGACGGAGGTCAAGACCGCGCCGCTGAGGGCGTGCATCGAAAGCGGCATTACGCCCGTGATCAGCCCCACGGCCCGGGGTGAAGATGGAAAGATCTACAACTGCAACGCCGATGTGGCAGCGGCGCAGGTCGCCATCGCGCTCGGGGCGCGGCGGTTGGTTTTCATGAGCGACGTGCCCGGACTGCTCGAAAACCCCGCGGACCCCAACAGCGTTCTGTCCCAGCTCAAAATCGGCCGGGTGGCTGCGCTCAAACAAAGCGGGGTGGTTGATAAGGGCATGATTCCCAAAGTGGACAGCGCCGTGGCCGCCATCCGGGCCGGTGTCGAAAAGGTGTCCTTTGTCGATGGCCGGGTGCCCCACGCCGTGCTGCTCGAGATTTTCACCGACGCCGGTGTGGGCACGGAAGTCGTGGATTGAGCGCGCAGATCGCGGCGCCGGGGGCGATCCGCGGAGGTTTTTGGCGGCGGGAAGCCGCATTTGGCATTTGTTTCGGGTTTGGTGTCTGCCTTAAATTACACGCATGTACAAGATCATCGGGGCGGATGGCCGGGAGTACGGTCCAGTGTCACTGGAGACCTTGCGCCAATGGACCACGGAGGGCCGCGCCAACAACGATACCCGGGTGCTGGCGGCCGGGGCGACCGAGTGGAAGCGCCTGGGCGACCTGCCGGAGTTCGCGCCGCCGGGCACCGGCACCCCTGCGGCTCCTTCCATCCCTCGACCGATCGGGCCGCCGCCCCAAGCGGCCCGGACCAATTCCCTCGCCATAGCAGGTTTGGTATTCGGGATCATCTCGATCACCTTCGGGCTTTGTTGCTACGGACTGCCCTTCAACCTGGCGGGGATCGCCTGTTCCGCAGTGGCACTGAACCAGATTAACAAAGACCCACAGCATGAAGGAGGTCGCGGCCTGGCTGTGGCCGGGCTGGTCCTGTCCATCCTCAGCCTCCTGCTGGCCTCGTTGTTACTCGGGCTCTACTTCTCGTTTGGACCCTGGCGCTTCTCCCACCGGTGGTACAGACTTTAGCATGGAGCTTTTTCCGGCCATTCCAGGGGAAGTCCAAACGTGCCCGGACGCGCCGCAGGAGCGATCATATCCGCCTCCCGCCGCGCCGTCCGCAGGGTCAGGCCGGCCCCCGTTTTTGGCCGGGCTGAATGGCCGGGCAGTCGGCCGCGGGTTCCCGGTATTGATTTTAAGTGGGGCGGCTGCCCTGGGGTGCCTCGCCTTATTTTGTTTCGACCCTGTCCGCTATCATTTCTACCCGGTGTGCCTGTTCCACCAAACCACCGGCCTGCTATGTCCCGGCTGCGGCTCGCTTCGCGCGTTGCATCAATTGCTGCACGGGCACCTGCAGCGCGCCTTCGCTTTCAACCCGCTGCTGATCGCCAGCCTGCCTCCCGCGCTGGCCCTGGGCCTCGTGTGGGCCATCCGGCGGTCGCGAAACCAGCCGATGTTCACCCAGCCACGCACCGCCTGGCTCTGGCTGGTGGTGTTCCTGTTGATCGGGTTCGCCTTCACCGTTTGGCGCAACCTCCCCGGAGCGGCGTCGGTTCTCGGCGGTTGAAAAGGGTCCGTGGCGGACCCATGGTCGGGCCGGGGTTCACCCCGGCGAGGCGGCGGCTCAGCCTCTCTCCATGAACGCGTAACAGAGCAGGTGGCAGATGCCCATCTGGGCGTCTTCCACTCGACCGTAATGGGTGTCGGCGATGACCATCACCTGGTCGGCGATTTCGGCCATGCGTCCGCGCTTGCCGCCCACCAGCGCGATCGTCTTCAATCCGCTTTTCTTCGCCCACGCCAGGGCCTTCACGCAGTTGGGCGAGTTGCCGCTGACGCTTAAACTCATTGCGATATCCCCCGGACGCCCGTAATTCTCGAGCTGGCGCACGAACACGTCCTCATAGGAATAATCGTTTCCCAGCGCGGTCATCCAGCTCACGTTGTCGTTCAGCGACAGGACGCGGAAACGCTTGCCGAGCTTGTCTGAAGCGCCTTTGCCCAGATCCGTGGCGAAGTGCGACGCATTAGCGGCGCTACCGCCGTTCCCAAACACGAATATCTGCCGCTCTTCCTTGAGCGCCTGCCGAAGATCTTCAATCACCCGCGCCACGGCCTCGACCGGGATGCTGTCGTGGGCCGCCTTTTGCGCGCGAATGTAATCACTAATCCAATCTTTCATCTGGATTATTTTGGTGTGGTCAGGGTCTTTTGTCAGGCCAAATTTAGCTCGGCGGCGTGGCCGGCTCGAGCCGCCCAGGCGCAGCCCGGCAGGAGGGAACTTCTGAGAGGGAGGTGAAACGCGGATGGACCGGCCGCCGCAGCCGCAGGCCCAACCGCATTCCAACCCGCTCGCGAACCGGCGCGCTTCAAGCCCCGGGCCCGGGTTCAGGACGGGTCTGCCAGCGCGGTGTTGATCCGATGGATCGCTTCATCGATCTCATCCACACTCTTGAACCCGATGACGACGGCGTTTAACTCGGGTCGCGACATCGCATAGCGGATCGACATGTCGCGATCTTCAGGGTGAACGAACTGGCCGTTGCCGATGATTTTCATGCCGATCACGCCACGGCCCTTCGAGTGCATGGCCTTGAGTTCGCTCACCACCGGAGACAGATCGCTTCCCGGCTTATCCCAGGTCTGTTCCATGCCGTCGATGAACTTGGCCTGCGGATTCACCCGGACGAGGTGCACCTCCGTCCAGTCGGAGGCCGTGGCCGCGCGGAGAGCGGGCAAGCTATGGCACGAAACGCCCTTGGCCAAAATCCACTTCTTTTCTTTGGCTTGATCAAACCCTTCCCGGATGCGTTTGTAGTCATCGGTCCAGGTATCCTTCACCATGCAGTGGACCAGCAGGCTGTCCACGTAGTCGGTGTCAAACACCTGGCGCTGGTGGTCGATGGCTTCGAGGATATTCTCCGGCTTGCCGGAGACTTTGGACTGAAGGAAGATTTTTTCGCGGGGCAGCCCTTTGATGGCGCCGCCCAGCCATTCGAACGTGTGGTAGCTCTGCGCGCAATCATAGAAAGTGATGCCCTGGTCGTAGGCGTAGCGGATCAACCGGTTGAAACCCTCCTGCCCCAGCGCATGCTGCACGTTTCCACTATCACTGCCCGTGCCGAAACCCAGGCGGCTGAGCTTGAGGCCGGTATTGCCCAGCGCGACCTGGTCAACGGCCGTTTGCTTCGCCACGCGAGCGGCGGGAGGAACCGACGAACAGGAACTGAGCAATAGCCCGCCGGCCGCGGCGGCGGATCGTTCGAGAAATTGACGGCGATTTACACGATGTGTCTGCATAGGATCTGCCAGGCTGGGAGGTTAAGCTGAAGGGCTGCCATCCATTTCAAGTTCACGACCCGACTCTATCAGGGCCGGGTCACAAAGCAATGCGCGGTTTGAGCAAACTCGCCGAGGGGCGCAAAAGACAGTCCCCCCCTTGCTTGCGCTTCGACCGCGGAGCTGGTTCAATCCAATGCCGAACCGATGCCACCGCGTCCGTATGCGACCCTGCGCTTCCAAGGCCCGGCGGCCGGTTCTTCACTGCCATGAGCACAACCGCCAAGTCCATTGACGGCTTTCTCGACCAGGCTTGCGCCTTGCTGGGCCAGTTGGACCGGGAGGCGATTGCGCGCGGGTGTGGCCTGCTGCTCGAGTGTTACCGGCGCCAGGGCCGGGTGTTTACCGCCGGCAACGGCGGTTCGGCTTCCACCGCGCAGCATTTTGCGTGCGACCTGGCGAAATTTGTGATCCCCGCGGGGCAACGGCCATTCGAGACGCGTTGCCTGACGGATAATGTCAGCCTCTATACCGCCTGGGCCAACGATGCCGAACGCGCCGATGTATTCGTCAATCTCCTGCGCGGCCTCATCCGGCCCGGCGACGTGCTCATCGCTTGCTCGGTTCACGGCGGCACAGGTTTTTCCGCTGACCTGGCGCGCGCGGTAAGGTTCGCCAATGACTCCGGCGCGAAGACGTTGAGCCTGGTTGGATTTGACGGCGGGGTGCTTCACCGGGAATCGTCGGTTTCGATTCTGGTGCCGGCGGCCTCGACGCCGCAGGTCGAGGGGATCCACCTGGTGATCGAGCATCTGCTGATGTCGCTGGTGAAGGAAGGCCTGGGAGGTTCGCTCGATGAGCCGTAGCGCCCTGTGCGTCGGACACGCATCCTACGACCTTGCCGTGGTCGTGGATTCCTTTCCGGCGGAGAATTCGAAGACCGAAACCCATCTCTTGTTCGAGTCCGGTGGCGGGCCGGCGGCGAATGCGGCGTGGCTGCTGGCGCGCTGGGGCGTGCCCACCACCCTCGCGGCCGCGGTGGGCGAGGATGATTACGGCCGTAAAATTGCCGGCGAACTGGAGCAGGGAGGAGTGGATTGCCGTTTCTTGCAGCGATCGCCGGCTCACCCGACACCCGTCTCCCTGATTGTGGTCAGCCGTGCGATCGCCTCCCGCACCATCATCAATCGCAAGTCCGCGCGCGCCGGGCTCGATCCGAAAGCCCTGAACTTCGATGGGCTGGACCCCCGGCTCTTGCTCTTCGACGGGCACGAACTCGAAGCGTCGCTCGCCGCCTTGGAAGCGTTCCCCTCGGCCGTGACCGTGCTGGATGCGGGGTCGCTTCGCGACGGCACACGCATCCTGGCCCAACGTGTTCAATACCTGGTCTGTTCGGAACGGTTCGCCGTCCAGTCCACCGGCGGGCCGGATGTGAACACGGATTGGCGCCAGACGCTGGCCCGGCTTCGGCAGTTCGAGGATCAGGTGGTGGTGATGACTCAGGGCGAATGCGGCTCGGTGTTCGCCGAAGGGTCGCATTTCGGCCAAGTCCCCGCCATGCCCGGTCCGGCGCGGGACACAACGGCCGCGGGAGATATCTTTCACGGCGCGTTCGCGTTCGCGCTGCTCGAGGGCCTGGCACTGCCGGCGGCCTTAAAGCTCGCCACCGTGGCGGCGGGTCTGTCGGTGCGCAAATTCGGCGGGCGGCTGTCGATACCCGAGCTGGCGGACGTGCGCGAGCACTTGTTGCATGAGCCTTGAGCCAGCCGATTTTCGTGGTCCACCCGTTTGCATCGTCGGCAATCTGAACCGTGACGTGCAGGTGCGGGGAGTTCCCGCTGCTGCGGCGCTGCTGCGCGACGGAGAAACCTCCGTGTCACCGATCACCGAAACCGTCGGTGGCGGCGGGGCAAACAGTGCTTGCGCCGCCGCAGCCCTGGGTGGCCGGGTGCGCTTCCTGGGAAAGGTGGGCGCGGACTCGCTGGGAGACCGCTTGCGAGCCTGCCTGGAAGCGCAAGGGGTTGAGCCCCGGGTTGCCCGCGACCCCCACACTGCGACCGGCACCACGGTGGCCCTGGGTTTCGCTTCCGGCCAGCGTCATTTCCTCAGTTGCCTGCCCAACAATCAATCGTTGGCCTTCGAGGATCTGGATACTCACCTCCTTGGAGGGCTGCGGCCACTTGCTCCGGGCGGATGTTTGGTTCTCGAAACCAATGCTCGAAGGCGGCAATTATCGGCTGTTAGCCGAAGCACGCCGCCGCGGTCTCGCCACCTCGTTGGACATCAACTTTGACCCGTGCTGGTCGGGAGGCTCCGCCGGCGAGATTGCCCGCCGCAAACAGCAGGTGCGCGAGCTTCTGCCCCTGGTTGATCTGGCACACGGCAACACCCACGAGCTGCGGCAATTCACAGATGCGCCTTCGCTTCCCGCAGCCCTCGAGCGCCTCATCGAATGGGGCGCGCAGGCCGTGGTGGTCCACCTCGGAGCGCAGGGCGCGGGCTACTATACCGCGACAGAATGGGTCATCGAGCCGCCGGATCTCGCATGTAATCCCGTCCAGGCGACCGGGACGGGAGATGTGCTGAGCATCTGCTTGATCCTGCTCGCCGGCAGACGGGACTTGCCCATCCGACAGAAGTTGCAAATGGCCAACCGCACCGTGCGCGAGTTTATGGAGGGCCGCAGACAGCTTATCCCCGTCCTCCCGGCGTAAGCCGCGTTCGCTTATGGCTCGACGCGGACGCGATAATAGCGAGTCCCCGCGGGAGGGGGAGTGCTGTCGGATTGTAGATTCAGCGGCGGAGTCGCGGCGATATTCGTAGCCACCAGGAAATCGAAACCGGCGGCCAGGTTCGTCGAGCGTTCGAGCGAGTAAAACCGCCCGGGGGCGCTCGGCCATTGGATCTCGAGGGCATTCCCCGGGCCGGGCAGCGGCGTTCGCAGGTGGAGCACCGAGGCGCGATCCAAGGGATTGGTCCCCGCGATCCACTCAGCCAGGTTGCTCGCGCCGTCCTGATCGGGATCGGCGTTGGGATCGGTCCCCGTCGGATGGCCGAAATATTGCAGCTCCCACCAGTCGGGCAGGCCGTTGCCGTCGGTATCCACGGTGCGCAGCAGGTTGAGCCGCCCGCCGGTTCGCACCTTTCCTTGCAAGCCCGGAACCACGTCCACATTGGCCAGGATGCGCTGGATCCGCTGTGCCACGGTTTCACCGGGGAAATTCAGCGCGGCAAATGCCACCGCGCCAGTAACGTGGGGTGTGGCCATCGAGGTGCCGTCGAGAAACTGGTACGGCGAACTGTAATCGGGCGCGTTCACCAGGGTGGCGGTCGCCGGCGTCAAGCCTTCGAGCGTCAGGCCGTCCGCCTGCGAAATCGAAACCGCGGGAATCCAGGTTCCGGCGGTCTGCAAGGTTCCGCCGAAATTGCCGCTGAGATTGTTGTAGATGATCGCGGCGGTTGCGCCCGCCGCCATGGCATTGGATACCTTCTCGGCAAAGGTGATGGTCCCGCGGCTGATCAGGGCGATGTTGCCCTGAACGGCGGCGGGGAAGTTCGTCGGGTAACCAAGGCCGCAATCATAGAGGGTGGCGGTGATCCCCATCGTGGTGCCCGAATACGTGAGGGCATTCGCGGAGTAGCTCGTGGAACCCTGTTGCAGATGCGTCTGATAGCCAGGCAGGTTGGTGGGCTTGGTGGAAAGGATATTCACCCCGGGGGCGCCCAAATCCACCGTGGTCGCGCCATAGTCGGAGAAACTGGCGAGCTGATCATCGGCAGTGCTGGCCGCCACGGCGATCAGGTTCGGCAAGCCGTAGGACGAGGGATAATCCGGCGTGACATCGTGGTCGCTGCTGTTATTCCCTGCCGCGGCACAAAAGACGATGCCCGCGTCGCCGGCCGACTGGATGGCGGCGTATTCCACACTGTTGGAGCCGCCGCCGCCAAACGAGGCATTGATCGCAACGAGGTTAACCCCGCGCTGCTTCATCATCGTGGCGTAATCAATCGCCTCGATCACCGCGGAATCAATCAGGCTCGCCCCATCGTTCGAGGCGCGCAGCGCCATGATCCGGGCTTGGCTGGCCACCCCAATCACCCCGACCGCGTTATTGCCCACCGCGGCAATCGTGCCCGCCACGTGCGTCCCATGATACCCCGAATCGGTAGGATCCGCGGTTCCGTCGGCAAAATCGTACCCATACCAGTCATCCACGTAGCCGTTGTGGTCGTCGTCCACGCCGTTGTTGGGGATTTCGCCGGGATTCGTCCACATGTTTGATGCCAAATCCGGATGCGTGTAGTCCACGCCGGTGTCGATCACCGCGACGACGGGTGGATTCGTCGAAGGCCGGGCCATGCTCCATGCGCTCACAAACTTAATATCGTCGCCGGTGGTCCCCGCCGTGCCATTCACCCCCACCCCGGTATTTTGCAACGCCCACATCTGGTCAAAAAGCGGATCGTTCGGCACCCTCACCGAAACCCAGCGCAGGTAGTTCGGTTCTACCGAGGCAACCGCCGGGTCAGCCGAGAGCTCCTGGATGAGCGCCGCCGTGGTGCGGCCATGAGCCCGGACCAGGCCTGAATGACGGCCCCGCAGGCGGGAAATGGCGGAGAAGTGTTTATTCAGCAGCAGCTTATGAGCACCCAGCGCCTGTTGGGCCGCATCGAGACTCACCGCCCCCTTAAACGTCACCAACACCTCCCCTTCCACGAACTCGGTGCGAGTGCGCCCGCTCGGCCCCGAGGCGCAAATTGTTCCCACCATCGCCCATCCCAGCAATCCGATGAGCCATCGATTCCAGTGGAAACGATCATGAAGCAGTCCAGGTCTCGCCATGCAGCCAAAAAGATAGCAGAAACCCTGCCGCCCGGATCAAGCGGCTCCTGCCTTTTCCGCCCAGGAAGTTCCTGGCCTTAAAGGTCCGGAAAACGGCCCCGGTCGCATCACGAACGAGACGCCTGTCCGGTGTCCCAGTGGGACAGATTTGCGCAGGTGGCTTGACGAAGCCCCAAACTGACCTAACCTGTTACCGAAGCCCGCAAGCGTTTTGCCTTATGAAAGGTCCTTTGCGTCCCGCATGGAAGCCATTCGTCGTCCGGCCTGCTTTGGGCCTCGTGTTTGGCCTGGCCATCGCCTCGGCGCAAACGCCCATTTACAACTTTAGCACTTTGGCCGGACTGCGAGGCGCCCCGGGCACCAACGATGGAGTCTCCGGCCAGGCACGGTTTAATTTTCCCGCCGGAATCGCGCTGGATGCGGCAGGCACATTGTATGTCGCGGACTTCTTGAATCACGCCATCCGCCGGATGACACGCTCCGGCACCAACTGGCTGGTGAGCACCATTGCCGGCCTGCCCGGAACCGCGGGTTACGCGGATGGCACGAACAGCGACGCGCGGTTCAGCCGGCCCGCCGGAATTGCCGTCGATAGCGCGGGCGATCTCTTTGTCTCGGAACGGTACAACCACACCATTCGCAAGATTAGCCCCGTGGGCACGAATTGGGTCGTGACTACCGTGGCGGGCCTGGCCACGGTCATGGGCTCGGATGACGGCACGAACACCGATGCCCGCTTTTACTTGCCGACCGGCATCGCAGTGGATCCGTCGAACAATCTCTTCGTGGCCGACACAGAGAACTTTACGATCCGGGAGATTTCACCCATCGGCGGCAACTGGGTGGTCCGCACGATCGCCGGCTCACTCCTGAACTTCGGTTTTCTCGACGGAACCAACGCCGACGCGCTCTTTGATCTGCCCTATGACATCGCGGTGGCGGCCGACGGAAAGCTTTATGTGGCCGATTGGGGCAACAACGCCATCCGCCAATTGTCGCGAGCGGGCCCCGATTGGGTGGTGGAAACCATCGCGGGCACCTCGGGCAATGCCGGGGCGGACGACGGACCGGGCAGCACCGCCACGTTCTATAGCCCGACGGGTGTCGCTGTGGACAGTTTTGGCAATGTTTATGTGGCCGACCAAAGCAACGATACCATCCGCAAGCTCACTCCGGGCCGGACCGAGTGGATGGTCACCACGCTGGCGGGCCAGGCCCTGAAAAGGGGCAGCGCGGACGGCGCGGGCACCAACGCGTTTTTCACCTTGCCCTGGGGAATCGCCTCGGACCCTACCGGTAATCTCTTCGTCACCGATTACGTCAACTGCACCATCCGTCTGGGGACGACCCCGCCGGCCCTGCAGATCGCTTTCACCGGCGGACAGGTGACGGTGTCCTGGCCCGCGTGGGACACCAGCTATATCCTCGAAACCGCCAGCGGCCTCGGGCCTGGAGCCTCGTGGGTGTCGCTAACGAATGGCCTGGTTGTGCGGGGCCAACAGATGGTCTTTACCACCGCTCTCCCCGCCTCGGCTGCTTTTTACCGGCTGCAACAGATCTCCTCGGCCACGCCTTGACAAGCCGCGCCGCGGAGCCAGTGTACGCCGGGACGGTTTTTGAGTGTTCGTGCAAAAAGGCAACGGAAAGGGACACGATATGAGTTTCAATTCTGCTCGGTGGCTCCCGGGTCTGTTTCTCTTGGCCGGACTGGGCCTGGTCGCGGGAAACGCGTGGGCTGGACAGCCGGACGCCGTGGACAGTCCGCTTCCGAATAGCCCTGCCCCACCCATCCAAGGCTACAGCGTGCTGGCTGCGGCGGGAACTGGTCGGACGCTGTTCACCGCGAAACCCGGGGTGCGCTCGGCCAAGCAAGGCGCCCTGGCTGCCCTGCGCGATTTGGCCGGAGTCTTTGACGCTAAACCCGTCGTTAGCGCTGCATTTGGCGACGAGCAGGATAAGCAATGTTATGGCTCGTTCACCGCGCAGCAACAACATCAACCGGTAAAAGGCTTCATCATCTGCGGCATTGGAGACCACGGCGCGGCCATCACCGTCGTGTATCATCCGGCCGAGGCGCCCGCCCCCGAGCAGGCGAAGTTAATGGCGGCGCTGCCCGTGCCGTCCGAGTGGGTCACCCACCCACTGCCCGGCGGCAGCGGGACCATCCAACTTCCGCCGGACTGGAAAATCACGCAGAGCAGCGCCCTGGGAAGCGTGGCCGCCGAGGGTCCCAAAGGCCAGGAAGTCGGGCTTGGGATCGGCGCCGAAGTCGTGGATCCCCGCTCGTTCATTGCCGCCCAGGTGCGCGCCAACGGCAGCATGCTCGTCGCGCCCTTCTCCGACCCGGAGACGGCACTCAAGAACCTGGCGCCGCAGTTGAGCCGGATGTCCGAGCGCCGGGGCGGCCCGGCTTTGCGATTGGACAAGATTATTTCAACCTCACCGGCCACGGCGCAGCTCCCCAACGGCCAGGCGGCTTGGATTTTATCGGCCTGGACCAAGATGACCCGCGGCGCCTCCGAACCGACCCGGGAACTCGCCGTCATCGAGTGCTATCCCGTCGGCTACCTGGCTTGGGGCCTCTTCGCCAGCTACGGCTCCGGCCCCGAGGCCACCTTTGATCATGACCTCGTGACCATGATGCAAATCGCCAAAACCTGGAAGCTCAATGACCAAATGGTCATGAACAACTCCCAGCAAATGATCAACGCCCAGAATCGCGGCTTCGCCGCCTTCGAACAATCCATGAAGGCCAAAAATGACGCCTTCGACAGCTACATGCAGTCGGTGCGCAACAGCGAAACCGCCCGGGAGAAAAGCAACGCCGATTTCGATGAGATCATCCGCGGCTACCGCACCGTCGAGGATACCGCCACCGGTAACCGCACCGATGTGAACCTCGGCTATTCAAAGCAGATCGTCGATAAGCTAAACGAACACGCGGGATACGGCCGGTATAAAGAAATTCCTCTCCGTGATCAATAAGGGTCCGTCCGGGCCGGGGCGCCTGCTCGAAAACTTTCGAGCATGCCGGGTCCCGGCGCGGCGCCGTTCGAGCCGAATCTCCGCCGGGGCTGTACCAAAGAAAGAAAAACGGCGCAGCCTTCCCCCTCTAAAGTCGGGCTGCGCCGAGTGGGTTTTACCCACCACTCCCTAAGTGGAGCGTTCGACATACTTTAAGCCCAAATAATCTTTAGAAGCTAGTCCGGTGATTACGGACCAGGGGCTCGGGTCGATGCGGGATGCGGTTGACACCCGTCCGGTTTCGGTGAATCGTGCGCCTATGAACCACCGAATTCCACCGAACCCGTTTTGTTGCCGTCACCGCCGGCGCCGTTTCGGGCTCCTTCGTTACGGGCCGGCCCTGGCGTTGCTCCTCGGGGTGGCCGGCGCGAACCCATCCGGCGCAGCGCGCGCGGCCTCCGCGGGTTTGCTCCTGGTCGCCAACAAAGGGGACCGTTCATTGGGCATCATCGATCCCCAAAGCGGCCGGCAAATCGCGGTGGTCCCCGAGGACGGGGTTACCGGCCACGAAGTCATTGCCTCGCCCGACGGCAAACTTGCCTTCGTGCCCATCTATGGCAACTCGGGTGTCGGGCACGCCGGCACCGACGGGCGGCTGCTGCGGGTCATTGATTTGGCCAAACGCAAGATCATCGCCACGATCGATTTTGGAAAAGGCGTGCGCCCCCACTGCGCCATGATCGGTCCCAAGAATGGGCTGCTCTACGTCACGACGGAACTGGAGGACGCGGTGACGGTGATCGATCCAAAAGACTTTAGAATCATCGAGACCATTCCCACAGGCCAGCCCGAGTCTCACATGCTGGCCATCACGAGCGATGGGCGCCGGGGCTACACTGCCAACGTAGGCCCAGGCACCGTGTCCGCTATCGACCTCTCCGCCAGGAAAGTGCTGGCCATCATTCCTATCTCGGCGTCCACGCAGCGCATCGCGCTATCGATCGATGATCGCTGGGCCTTTACTTCGGATCAAACCCAGCCCCGGCTTGCCGTGATCGATACCGCAGAGAATAAGATCGCCAAATGGGTGCCCCTGCCCGGCAACGGGTACGGCACCGCGCCGACACCGGACGGGCATTGGCTGGTGGTCGCCGTCCCCGGTAAGAACCAGGTGGTCGGGGTGGACCTCTCAGAAATGAAAGTTACGCGCGAGGCCGCGGTCCCGCGTGCGCCGCAGGAAGTGCTGGTCCGGCCGGATGGCTCGGTGGCTTACATCTCGTGCGATGCCAGCAAGCAGGTCGCCGTCCTGAACTTGCGCACCTGGCAGATCGACAAGCTCATCGACGCCGGCGCCGGGGCCGATGGTCTGGCCTGGGCGAACGGGCAATAGTCGCGCCCCATTGAAAGCGGCGCGGCTTGGTGCGCTGAAACTGAACCGGGGAGTTCGACCGGGCCCGCCGGGGGGCGATTCGACCGCTCGCCAAAGGCCTCAGACCCTTTGGGTCAGTAGGCGAGGAGATTTCGGATGACGGTCAGGTGATCTGTGCGAACGCCTTCCGGAGCGCGGTTGCGGCAGCTTCGCAGGCCTGGTCCTTGCCCATCTGATTCACCGCCTGGTTGAACGGCTCCGCTCGCACCGGCCCATCATAGCCGATGTGGTTCAGGGCGCTTAGAAACGCGCCCACATCGATGACACCGGTGGCGCATGGCAACTCCCGGCGGTTATCCACCTGCTGGTCTTTGGGTATGCCCGCCGGAGCATCATTCAGGTCCACCGCGATGACATCGCTTCCTTTCAGCGACAAGATGTCCGCCGCCGTATCCCCGGCATTCCACCAATGCCAGCTATCGAGCACCAAACCCACATTTTCCCCTCCGATCTCCGAAATGAGATCGTTCATTTCGGCCATCGTGTGGATAAACGTGTAACGCCGGCTGGCCCACGAGGTCTTGGGAGCGACATATTCCAGGCCCAGGCGAACCCGGTGATCAAGCAACACCTTGGCGACCTCGCGCAACCGGGTCGCGTGCTGCCGGAAGTTTTGGATATAGGTGAGCTTCGTGTCGCAAGGCGTCAGCCAGGTGGTGATCCGGGCCACCCCGGCGCGTTCCAGGCCGCGCGCGATGGCTGGCAGCCCCTTCAGGCTCTCGTCGAAACGGCCCTGGTCTTGCCGGAATTCCACCGGCAGACCAGCCGCCCCAAACACCAATCCCTTGGCCTTCAGGTTCGCCTTCAGCTCAGCCACTGGCTCGTCCGCCAGCGAGGCCAAATAACCCGCGTCGGCGCCCACCGACTCGAACCCGTGCCGCGCCGCCAATTCAACCGCTTCGGGTTGTTTAGCCGAAACATTAATCGAGCCGCAGGTGAGATCGAGGGTCATCTGCCGCTTCTTGCCACCGGTCTCCTCCCCCATCGCCGGCAGGAACCAACCGGCGGCTAACCCCATTAACGCTGCGTCTCGAATAAACTCCCTTCGATTTGATTCGTTCATGATGCCGAGTATTGGCATCAGTGCGGGGCGCGTCGAGATTGATTTCTCCCGGGCGCTCAGTGGCATTTTTGGCGGCCGCCTTAGGATTTTACTTTTGCGGCAACTTGCGCAAGGCTGACACCCACAGACTTTATGCAGAGCGAGACCAAAGACGGTAACCCGGAGTGGGCGCCGAGTTCCTGGCAAACCAGGCCCGCGAACCAGCAGCCCACCTACCCGGATGCCCAGGCCTTGAAGCGGGTCCTCGAGGATCTGGCTCGATTGCCGCCTTTGGTCACCAGTTGGGAGATCGAGAACTTGAAACACCAGCTCGCCGAAGCGACTCGCGGCGAGCGTTTCCTGCTCCAAGGGGGGGACTGTTCGGAAAGCTTCGCCGATTGCGAGTCCGCCGCCATCGCGAGCAAGTTGAAGATCCTCTTGCAGATGAGCCTGGTGCTGGTGCAAGGAGGCAAGCGGCGCGTGATCCGGCTGGGACGCTTCGCCGGCCAATACGCCAAGCCCCGTTCGGCGGATACGGAAACACGGGGCGAAATTACCCTGCCGAGCTTCCGCGGAGACATGATCAACCGGGCGGGCTTTTCGGCCGAGGATCGCCGGCCCGATCCGAAGCTGTTGCTCCGCGCCTACGAGCGGTCCGGGTTGACAATCAATTTTATCCGGGCGTTAATCGAAGGCGGATTTGCCGACCTGCACCACCCGGAGTATTGGGAGCTGGGGTTTGTAGCGAATTCTCCACACGCCGCGGACTATACGCGGATGGTCGAGAGCATTGGAGAGTCGCTGCGGTTCATGGAGACGCTGACGGGCTGTGTGCTGGCGGATATCAACCGCGTGGATTTCTTCACCAGCCACGAGGGGCTGCAGCTATACTATGAACAGGCCCAAACGCGCCGGGTGCCGCGGCGCACAGGCTGGTACAATCTCTCGACGCATTTTCCCTGGATTGGCGAGCGCACTCGCGCCCTGGACGGCGCGCACATCGAATACTTCCGCGGGATCGCCAATCCTATCGGCGTCAAGATCGGACCCTCTGTCAGTCCGGAAGAGGCGCTCCGGCTGCACGAGGTGCTGAACCCCGGCAACGAACCCGGCCGGCTGACGTTCATCCTGCGGTTCGGAGCCGGTCGGGTGGAAAAGTGCCTTGCGCCGCTGGCCGATGCCCTGGGACGCAAGGGCCGCCAGGTGCTCTGGTGCTGTGATCCGATGCATGGGAACACGGAAACCACCAAGAGTGGGATTAAGACGCGGCGTTTTGAGAACATCCTGGCGGAGTTGGAGAAGTCGTACTTGATTCTCCGGGACTGCGGCGCCCGTTTGGGCGGCGTGCATTTCGAGCTGACGGGGGATAACGTGACGGAATGCCTCGGCGGCGCCAGCGGGGTGACGGAGGCTGATTTGGAGCGTGATTACCGGACCCAGCTCGATCCGCGGCTGAATTATGAGCAGGCGATGGAAATGGCGTTGCGTTTGGCGCGTTTAATGGCGCGGAACGGCCGCTGACTCATCGCGATAATGAGCGCACGCATGAAGACCCCCACGACGAAGCACCACCGCGCGGGCACCCTTTGCGCCGCGTGGATGGTGCGGCTGCTCGCCAGCCTGCTGCTTCTGGCCGCCGGTCTTCCCGGGAAGGGCCGAGCCGCTCCGGCGGAAGCGTTGCCAAACTTGATCATTATCTTCACCGATGACCAGGGCTATGCGGACGTGGGCGTTTTTGGAGCTAAAGGGTTTGAAACGCCGAACCTGGACCGGCTAGCGTCGCAGGGTTGCATCTTCCGCAACTTTCACGTGGCCCAGCCGATCTGCTCGGCTTCGCGCGCTGCGCTCCTGACGGGCTGTTATCCCAACCGGATTGGCATTCAGGGGGCTTTGGGGCCTCGCTCGAAGGTGGGCATCAGCGACAACGAAATGACCCTGGCCCAACTGCTCAAGCAGCGCGGTTATGCCACGGCCATCTTTGGCAAATGGCACTTGGGCGATGCGCAACCCTTCCTGCCCCTGCACCACGGGTTCGACGAGTACTTTGGCCTGCCCTACTCGAATGACATGTGGCCGCTGCATCCCGATTACGTGAACCTTCCACCCAACGATGCCAGGCGGAAGCGGGGCTTTCCGGACCTGATTATGTTTGAAGGGGACCGCGTGGTGATTCCCCAGGTCACCCACGAGGACCAAAACCAGCTCACGACCTGGTACACCGAGCGGTCGATCCAGTTTATCGAGAAAAACAAGGACCGGCCCTTCTTCCTGTATTTGGCGCATAACATGCCGCACGTGCCGTTGCACGTCAGCACCAAGTTCCGCGGCAAGACGCCGCGCGGTCTTTACGGCGACGTCATCGAGGAAATTGACTGGTCGGTAGGCCAGGTGATGGAGGCCCTCAAACGCAATGGTCTCGAGGAAAAAACCTGGGTCATTTTCACTTCGGATAACGGCCCCTGGCTCAGCTACGGCGATCACGCCGGATCGGCCTACCCGCTGCGCGAAGGCAAAGGCACCTGCTGGGAGGGAGGCACCCGCGAGCCCTGCATCATGCGCTGGCCGGGCAAGATCCCCGCCGGAACCGAAAGCCGGCGGATGCTCATGACGATCGATTTATTCCCGACCATCGCGCAGCGGGTTCATGCGGAGCTCCCACGCCACACCATCGATGGTTTGGACGTGTGGCCGATCATTTCAGGCCGGAAGGGCGCCACGAATCCCCACAAGGCCTATTGGTTCTATTACGAGGATAATCAGCTCCAGGCCACCGTCACCGGCGATGGCCGGTGGAAACTCCAGTTGCCCCATACCTACCGCACTCTGGGCGGCCGTCCGGGCGGTCACGGGGGGCTGCCGGTGCCCTACGAGAACCGCAAGCTCCAACAGGCCGAACTCTATGACCTCGACCAGGACATCAGCGAAGCGCGCGACGTGGCGGCGGCGCACCCGGAGATTGTCAAAAGCCTGGAGTCTGAGGCTGAGCGGGCACGGGAAGATTTGGGCGACTCGCTGACGGGGCGCGCCGGCAAGGGCCGCCGGGCGCCGGGACGGGTGCCGACGCCAGCGCAGCCGTGAAGAGGGTGGGCGGCTCAGCTCTCCGCGCAAGCACCGTCGGCCTGGCCCGGCGTTCCAACGTCAAAGCAAACACCGCGCTTCGATCCCGAAACGAAGTCCAGCATCGTTTGGGCGGGAGCACTGCCAAACCGCGTCCGAGCAGAGGCGATCGCGGAGCCGAGTTTGACCCCCGCCCGAAATAAGGCGTGGTAAAGCTGCTTGAGTTCGAGGCGCTCGGCCGGGGTAAAGCCCGCCCGGCGCAAACCGACGGTGTTCAATCCGCAAATGCCGTTATCCCCGCGGGCAACGGTGAACGGCGGCAGATCCTTGCTGATCGCCGCCCCCCCTTGCATGAGCGCCAGCGTGCCCACCCGCACGAACTGGTGGACCAGGCAATTGCCCGAGATAAACGCACGGTCGGCAACGTTCGCATGGCCTCCCAGCAACGCTCCATTGGCAATGATGACCTGGTTGCCGACCCGGCAGTTGTGGGCAATATGGCAATGCGCCATGAAATAATTGTCGGCCCCGATCAGCGTAGGCTCGGTCGTCTTGTTGGACCGATGCACCGTCACGCCTTCGCGAAAAACATTGCGCTCCCCGATTCGCACCGAGGTTGGCGCCCCGGCGTACTTCAGGTCCTGCGGCGCTTCGCCGATGACACAGCCGGCGAAGAAACGGTTGCCCGCGCCGATCTGAGCGAGACCGGTCAGGTACACGTGGGGACCGACGAGGCAATCGGGTCCGAGCTCAACCCCTTCATCGATGACGGCGTAGGGTCCCACGCGGACATTCGATGCAAGCCGGGCCTGCGGATGGATGAGTGCGGTGGGATGGATCACGGGTGAGCGAGGCCCAGCCTCAGACGTGTCCGGCACGGCAGACCGCAAAAAAACCAAAAGGCGCGCGCGTCAATTCGATCCCGTGGCGGGCGTGGCCGCGGGTTGGGTGGTGGTGAGCTGCCGGCTTCACGGACCCTTAACCTTGCGCCGGAAGTATTCGATGGTCTTCACCAGGCCTTCCGAGAGCGGCACGCGCGGCTGCCACCCCAGCAGCTTTCGCGCCTTGGTAATGTCCGGCCGCCGCTGTTTGGGATCGTCCTGTGGCAAGGGTTTGAACGCGATTCGGCTGCGCGATCGGGTGGCACGGATAATCTCCTTGGCAAAGTCCAGGACCGTCATCTCCGCGGGGTTCCCGATATTCACGGGCAGGTCATAGCTGCTGAGCATCAGGCGGTAAATGCCTTCAATGAGGTCGGACACGTAACAGAAGCTGCGCGTTTGCTGTCCCTGCCCGAACACGGTCACTGGTTTGTGCTTCAGCGCCTGGCTGACAAAGGCCGGCACGACGCGCCCGTCATTGAGGCGCATACGGGGGCCATAGGTGTTAAAAATACGGACAATGCGCGTCTGGACCTTGTGTTCGTTGCGGTAGGCCATGGTGAGCGCCTCGGCGAAGCGCTTCGCTTCATCATAGCAGCCTCGCGGCCCGATCGAGTTCACGTTGCCCCAGTATTCTTCCGGTTGGGGATGGACCAGCGGGTCCCCGTAGATCTCCGAGGTGGAAGCCAGGAGAAAGCGCGCCTTTTTGTTCTTGGCCAAGCCCAGGGCCTTATGGGTGCCCAGCGAGCCCACTTTCAGGGTCTGGATGGGCAGCTCGAGGTAATCAATCGGGCTGGCGGGGGAAGCGAAATGCCAAACGTAGTTCACCGGCGCGTCGAGGAAAATGAATTCCGTCACGTCCTGCTGAATGAACTTGAAATTCGGGTTGCCGCCCAAATGCGAAATGTTATCGACCGCGCCGGTGACGAAGTTGTCGATGCCAATGACCTTATGGCCGCGGGCCAGCAACAGGTCGGTCAGATGAGACCCGAGGAAACCGGCGGCGCCCGTCACGACGCTGGTCGGTGGAGCGGATACGAGTGAGTTTTGTTTTCGCATGAGCTGGATGTGGTCGGCACGCCTTCAGTCCGGGGCCAGGCCCGTGAGGCAAAGGGTTTACTGTGGGTTGTGATTCATCGGTCGTTGAGTGGCGTAGCGCCCTCCGGGCGCCCGCGGCGAAACCTCATCTGGCGCCGGCCCCCGTCAGGACGGCCGGGACGGTGCGGAACAGGATTTTGATATCGAGCCAAAGCGACCAGTTGTCGATGTATTCGAGATCGAGCCGGACCCAATCTTTGAATTCCTTAACATTGTTTCGCCCGCTGATTTGCCAGAGGCACGTCAGGCCCGGCTTGACACTTAAGCGCCGGCGGTGCGCCAGATCGTTGAACCGCTTGACCTCATCCACGGGAAGCGGGCGGGGTCCCACCAGGCTCATCTCGCCGCGGAGCACGTTATAGAACTGCGGCCACTCGTCGATGCTGAATTTGCGCAGGAATCGTCCGAACGGGGTGATGCGCGGGTCGTTGGTGACCTTAAACACGGGACCGCTCATTTCGTTCATCGCCGCCAGTTCGTGTTTAAGCTGCTCGGCGTTGGTAACCATGGTGCGGAATTTGTAAAGCGTGAAGGGCTTTCCGTTGAGGCCGGAACGCTGCTGACGGAAGAAGATGGGCCCGGTGAGGTCAGCTTTACCAGCAGTCCGAAGACCAGCAGGAAAGGCGAAACCACGACTAAAGCGATCAAGGCCGCCTACCCGATCAATGAGTTGCTTCAGCACGTTTTCCCAGGAAGCGCCCGGCGCCGTGCGGAAGACCAGGACCGGATGACCGTACAAATCATCGAAACTGGTTCGCGAGATCTGGGTCCGGAAGAAGTCCGCTACCAGCCAGACCTCAACCCCCTCGAGTTCACAGGCCCGGATGGCATCCTCGACTTGATCGAAGAAGGAACGCTTGGCGCTGACCATGACCCCATTGATCGAGTGCTCGTGCAGCAATTCCACCAGGCGCTTGACCGGCATCGCGTTCAAATCCACCTCGGCGACAATATCGATGGTGTCGTGGGATTTGGAGCGCAACTCCCCGCGCATGCGCGCCGTCTCGTCCCCGGTGCCGACCAGGATGAATCGGCGGCGATACTGTGCCTGCCCCACCCGGGTCCGGAAGGCCAGCAGCAGGCACTCTTCCTTGACGAACACCAGGGCAAAGGCGATGAAGCCGAACCAGACCGGCACCCAGCGGGCGATGCCACTGCGAAACGCGAACAGGGCCAAAACCATTCCCAGCGAAATGAACGCGCAACCTTTGAGCAGTTGCCAGGCGGTGGTGGCGCGCGCGCAGAGAACGGGCCGCTCGTAAAAGCCCTGGGCTTCCAGCACCAGGGGAACCAGGGGGATCAGGACGAAGTACCAACCACCGGTAGTTCTCGAACTCAGCCACCTTGTTCAGGTGGAACACCGCCACGATCTCCTGGTTGGCCCGCAAGCTGTAGGCCAGCCAGAAAGCGAATGCAAAGAGCGTGATATCCAGCACCTGGTGGATCTGCATTCGTATGAGGCGGTCGCGGCGGAGCATAGGGAAGTTCCTGGCGCTCTCAGGTCATCACCGCGCCCTGAGCGTTTGGCCGGGTGGCTTTGGATTGAGCTGAAACTCCGGCACCGAGGCCGCCAGGAATTTCTTGATGCGTTCGAAGGTGATGGTCTCCTGGCCCGGAGCACACACCGCCAGGCAACTCACATACGCCCAGCGCTGCAGTTCGCCTGTGGTCACTAACTTCTCCGCCATCGACCACATCCGGTCCAACCCCAGCGCCTTGCCAGCCAGCCCGTCATCCGCCACATACCAATACACATAGATGCTGCGCAGCGCAGTCCGCTGGCCGTTTTCAGTGTGGGTCGCAATCAGCTCTATGATAGGCAATGGGTATTTCACGGGCCGCTCGATCGGGATCGTCGTCTCAATGGTCTGATCGATTTGCCAGCCTTGGCCGGTGAGGCAAAACTGCGGCTTATGCAGACTTGTCCGGTCGGCCCCCATGAGCACGACGCGCAGATCCAGCCAAAAGCCGTCCGGGGCTTCGTAGCGGCGGGAGCCGAAGCTGGTGTCCGCCGGCAGCGTCCGCACTGTGATATCGTCCATTTCCACGAACTGGGAATGGTAATCCAAAACCTGCTCGGGGAGGTCGGCCTGCAAACGGTTGGAACCGGCCAAGGGATGCGTTTTCACACCGGGCGGGCCCAGCTTCTGGCGGTGGTGGATCTCCCCGAGCAGCCCCGCGCTTCCCGCCATGAGGACCAGTACCGCTATAAACAGGGGCCAGGTTTGCTTGTTCATGCCTTTTGCATCTCCGGCGTTTGCGGCGGGTAGGGGGTGCGCGGCTTGCGCAAATAATGCTCGATGAGCATCAGGCCGACGAAGGCGGGTGCGTAGGGCAGAAGACTAAAAATCCCCAGCGGCCCCCCCTCGTGAACCCGGTTGCCCAGCTCCTGGCCGCCCATCTCCGCCGCGATAATAATGGCCAGCATGCGCAGCAGGTTGCCCAGGACAGCCAAGGGAAACGCGGCAGCGACCATGACCAGCCGCTTCCACGTCTTTTGAAACGATACCGAACCCAGGATGACCGCCAAAATGACCGTGGCGGCGAGGCTGCGGATGCCGCTGCAAGCAGCCGCTACCTCGTATTGATAACGATTGGTCGGATCCATCAACACATTGCCGTTTTGGATCACATCGATGGCCAGGACGAAATGGGAAATAATGGCGACCAACCGGGTGACCAGGAGTCGCAACGGGAAGGTGATGAGGTCAGTCAACGAGCCGATAGGGATGCAAAAGATCAATAGAAAGAATGGAAAAATGCTCGCGCGCAGCCAGGCCCGGCCCCAGGCCAGCCCCATCAGGCCGTAGATGCCGGTGATCATTCCCAAAACCGATATCCGCGGCTGCTGCACCACGTAACCCAGCACGTGGAAAGCCAGACCCAGCGCGACCAGCCCCAATCCCGGCCACCAGGCCTCCAACGGCAGCGCGACCAATTCGCGGCGCTTTAGCCAAAACAAGAACAACACCACGAACGGCACCAGCAAACCGTAAGCCGCGTCGGCTTCGAGCAAATCCTGTCCGCCGGCGGTGAACGCATCGTACATCCACCCCAGCAGCGACGGCGTTCGCACGTACCCTAACGTCGAATTGCCTAACAGGTGAAAAAAGCCCAGCCAAGCCGCCAATAAGCACAGAAAGAACCCCTTGTTCGGCAACCGGCGCCAACAGGTCATGAACTCAATTCGGAATTCTTCAAGAACCCCGTTGCCTGATTCAATTTCCATACTCTCGGATTCAACCGCATTCATTACACAAGCGGCGCTCGATACTCAATCAAATTCGCTTGCGGATCGCTTCTCCAGAGCTGCATCCAGCTCCTGTCGGAAGGCGCCGCCGTCCAAGGGCTTAAGTCCGGACCTGGTTAGCCGGTCTATTCGATCAGCAACGCGAAGTCGGCCGGCTTGGCTTCTGAAGTAAGACACTCACGCAGATAGGCCACGATCTGCTCCTCGAGGCTGCGACAACGAACCCCCCAGCGCCGCGCCCCGGTCAGCGTCTTGACACAATCACGCAACCCCCGGAACCGCAACACCCGCGGTGCTTGTTGGAGCCGCTGCTTCAACTCCGCCCGCAGGCGCGGAAAGAAAAACAGTTCCCGGCCGGCGCCTGATTCGAGCGCCAGGCTGCTTAAATCGGACTCGAGAATGGCCTGGACCGGCTCCCCGTCGAGCCTGGCCGCGGCTCGCAGGCTGAATCCCCGCAACACCTTTTCCAAGGCGCTCGCAAACTCACCCACCGTAATGGCCTGACGGCAGAGTTCGTGCTTGAAATAGTGAAAAACGGCCTTGGCGGCGTGTTTTACGAACTCCTCGTCGAACTCATGGGCGGTATCCCCCATGAGCTCCACCGAGATCATTTGCGCCGAAAAGGGCACATACTCGCCGCTCGTCAGGCGAAACAACAGGCAATCCGTTGCCAATGCGATCATTCTTTTCCCTCCAGTTTTTTAACCTCTTGCACGAAATCCGTCGCCTCCTGAAACCGTCGGTAAACGCTGGCAAACCGCACATAAGCGACCTCATCGATCTGCCGCAAACCCTCCATCACCGAGCGGCCAATGACCTCGCCCGGCACTTCGCGCTCATATTTGTCCGTGATCTCGTTGACGATCCGCTCGACCAAATCCTCGATCAGTTTCGGGCTGACCGGGCGCTTTTGGCAGGCCTTTTTGATGCCCGACACCAGCTTTTCCTTCGAAAAATCCTCACGCCGGCCATCGCGCTTCACGACCACTAGTCCTCCCCGTTCCACCTCTTCGTAGGTGGTGAAGCGAAAACCGCAGCCCAGACACTGGCGGCGCCGGCGTATGGTGGCCCCTTCGCGTGAGGCGCGCGAATCGATGACTTTGTCGTCTTGACAACCGCATTTCGGGCAACGCATACCTATGGTTAAATCCCACTGCTAATAGTGGTCTTCGGATTTGTACTATACAGCCGGTTGAGTAGTCAAGCCCCCCATTGCCATTCTCCCGGGAAATCCAGGCACCAAACCATCCCATCCTGCTTGCGCATACCTCCAGGGCATGGAAAACTACCGGTCTCGATAGGACTCAGGATTGGACCGGATGCCCATTGGGACCCGACACGCGCAAAGCACTGTGCGTCCTGCCGGGAGAAGGTTTTTAATGTCCTTGAACACGTTGCGAATGACCGTCAAAGAGACCGAGCCACGGCTCCTCAAATTTCAGAGATTCGAAGGCGAAGCCAAGCAACCGGCATGGGTCTTCCCGTTGCGGAAGGCCGGGATCGCGCGCTTCGCCGAGCTCGGGTTTCCAACGTTGCGGGACGAGGATTGGCGTTTTACCAATGTCACCGCAATCGCCAAGCTGCCGTTCAAGCCGGTCTTCGATGAGACCCCGGGGGGCGTGACCGCGGAAGTTGTGGCTGGGTTCACCTTCGGGAAGTTGGCTGCCACCCGGCTGGTGTTTGTGGATGGTTATTATGCGGCGCAGCTGTCGACGCCGCACGCAGGTCCGCCGGCCCTCAAGGTCGAAAGCCTGGCCCAGGTGCTGGCGGACGATCCCTCGCGCATCGAAGGGCACCTGGGACGGCTGACCCAGGACGAGCCGAACGCCTTCACCGCGCTGAACACGGCTTTTTTCCAGGATGGCGCCATAATTCAAATCCCGGCCGGCCACCTGGTCGAGGCGCCGATTCATCTCCTGTTCATCACCACCGCCCCGGAGACCGGCGCCACCGTTCATCCGCGGAACCTGATCCTCGCCGAACGCGGCAGCCGGGCAACCATCCTCGAGAGTTACGTCAGCACCGTGGAGTCGGCCTATTTTACCAACACGGTAACGGAGATCATCCTGGGCGACGGGGCGGTAGTCGAGCACTGCAAATTTCAGGAGGAAAGCCTGAGCGCGTTCCACATGGCGGCGATCCACGCCCAGCTCGGGCGCGGCGCGAACCTGGTCTCGCACTCGATCGTGACGGGCGCCAAGTTGTCGCGGAACAACATCCGCACCGCGCTGGCGGGTGAAGGGTGCGAGTGCGTGTTGAACGGGTTGTACGTGACCCACGGCGACCAGTTGGCCGATCATCACATGATCGTCGAGCACGCCCAGCCGCATTGCAATAGTCACGAGTACTTCAATGGAATTCTCGATGGCCGCTCGAAGGGCGTGTTCCACGGGCGCATCCTGGTGCGGCAACCCGCCCAGAAGACCGACGCCAAGCAAACCAACAAGAACCTGCTGCTCTCGGAGGAGGCCACGGTCGATACCAAGCCCCAACTCGAAATCTACGCCGATGACGTCAAATGCACGCATGGGGCCACCGTGGGCCAGTTGAACGAGGAATCGATCTTCTACCTGCGCGCGCGCGGCATCGGGGCCGGCACCGCGCGGAGGATGCTGATCCATGCGTTCGCAGGCGAGATCATCGAGCGGATCCGTTGCGTGCCGGCCCGGGAGGAATTGGATCTCCGGGTGTGGGAACGATTGGAAGCCAATCCGCGGGTGGCCGAAGGCAAGTGACCTTGGTCCTGGACCCGCGGCCCGATTACGATGTTCGACGACCTGAGCGATCTTTACCAGCAAGTGATCCTGGATCATTGCAAGCATCCGCGCAATTTTCATGACTTGGCCCACCCCACCTGCTCCGCGCAGGGCCACAACCCGCTCTGCGGCGATCAGTTGAAGCTGTATCTCACCATCGAAAACGGGACCATCCAGGACATCAGCTTTTTGGGTTCCGGCTGCTGCATCTCGAAGGCCTCGGCCTCCCTCTTGACCGAGAGCGTCAAAGGCAAGACCCGGGCCGGCGTCCAGGCCATGTTCGATCAAGTCCACGAGATGGTCACCACCGGCCGGGTGGTCGGCGACGTCGGCAAACTGGCGGTTTTCGCCGGAGTTTACAAATTCCCCGCGCGCGTGAAATGCGCCATCCTGGCGTGGCACGCGCTCATGGCCGCGCTCAAGGGCGAGGACGACAAGCCGGTCTCGACGGAGACCGAGGCGGGATAGCGCCCGGACGCGCGGGCCAGCACGCGCCTGCGTCGAGCGAAGCCCGTCCCGGGGCGAATTGCGCCGACAGGACCCGAAATCTCGGTTATATTAAGCATCGTATTATATGAACGCGAACGACCCGATTACCCTGGCGCGCGATGTGGACGCGGCGATTATCCCCATTGGCACGAAAGTGACGCTGCAAAAGGGCGAGCAGGCGCACCTGACCCAGTCCCTGGGCGGCAGCTATACCGTCATCGTCAATGGGAACATGTTCCGCATCGAGGGCAAGGACGGTGATGCGCTGGGCTTCGCGGCCGCGGCCAAGCCGGCTTCCACGGGCGCCCCGGTCACCCAGGAACATTTGGAAAAGGAAATCTGGAACCAGTTGCGCACCTGCTATGATCCCGAGATTCCAGTCAACATTGTGGATCTCGGCCTGATTTATGATTGCCATCTCAGCCCGCTGGCGGCATCGAGCTACAAAGTCGATGTAAAGATGACGCTGACGGCTCCCGGGTGCGGCATGGGGCCGATGCTCGCCCAGGATGTGCAGAACAAGCTGCTCGGGCTCGAAGCGGTGGATGACGTGGCGGTCGAGCTGGTTTGGGATCCGCCGTGGAACCAGGCCATGATGACCGAAGCCGCCAAGCTGCAATTGGGTTTGCTGTGAATCTCCCATGACCACCGCCTTGGCCAGCCCCACCCCGCAACCAGCAACGACGAATTGGTCCGACCTCCGCGCGGATTTCCCGATCCTCGATCAGCAAGTCCACGGGTATCCCTTGATCTATTTCGATAGCGCCGCCACCTCGCAGAAGCCGCGGGTGGTGCTCGATGCGCTGCGCCACTATTACGAACACGACAACGCGAATGTCCACCGCGGCATTCACGAACTCAGCAACCGCGCCACGACCGCTTTCGAAGCCGCCCGGACCCGTGCCGCCCGCTTCCTCAACGCGCGCGGCGCCGAGGAAATCGTCTTTACGCGCGGCACCACTGAAGGGATCAACCTGGTAGCCCAAAGCTGGGGGGCAAAACATATCGGGGCGGGCGACAAAATCCTGCTCACGGAGATGGAGCACCACAGCAATATCGTCCCCTGGCAACTGCTGGCCGAGCGCACCGGGGCGCGGCTCCTGTTTCTTCCGGTCACCGGTGACAGCGGGTTGCTGGATCTGAGCCGGCTGGACGCATGGCTGACGCGGGACGTCAAGCTCTTCGCCCTAACCCATATTTCCAACTCGCTCGGCACCATCAACCCCGTGGCCGAACTCTGCGCCCGCGCCCGCAAGCTCGGGGTCACCACCCTGGTCGATGGCGCTCAAAGCGCCGGACATCGCCCGGTCGATGTCCAGGAAATCGGCTGCGACTTCTTCTCTTTCTCCGGCCATAAAATGTGCGGCCCGACCGGCATCGGCGTTTTATACGGGCGCCACGAAGTCCTGGAAACCATGCCGCCGTACCAGGGAGGCGGCGAAATGATTCTCAGCGTGGATTTTGAGCGGAGCACCTGGAAGCACGCTCCCCATAAATTCGAGGCGGGCACGCCGGACATCTCCGGCGCAGTGGGCCTGCACGCGGCGATGGATTACCTGGACGCCGTTGGCCGGAAACACATCGCGCAGCACGACCAGGAACTGGGTGCTTACGCCTACGGGAAGCTGGCCGCCTTCCAACCGGGCATTCGGTTGTTCGGGCCGGCGGCCGGCCGCGCCGGGGTGGTGAGCTTTCTGCTCCCCGAGGCGCATGCGCACGATGTCGTTACGGTGGCGGACCAGCGCGGGATCGCGCTGCGCGGGGGACATCACTGCAATCAACCCCTCATGCGCAAACTCGGTGTCGAATCGACCGCTCGCGCCAGCTTTTATTTTTACAATACGACCGCGGAGATTGATCGCTTCGTCGAGGTGCTCGCGGAAATTCAGCGGTTTTTCGCCCCATGACCACGCCTCATGCTATCGACGCCCGCTCGGCCATGCGCGAGGTGCTCGAGGTCTATCCTGGCGCCCAGCGCGCCCTGTTTCGCCACTACCATATCGGCGGTTGCAGCCAATGCGCCTTTCAGCCGGAGGAAACCCTCGGCCAGGTCTGTCAGCGAAATGGCGGATTGGACGCCGGCCAGGTTCTAGACTGCATCCGATCCAGCCACGAGGAAGATGTCCGGATTCTGATTGAGCCAAAGGCGCTCGCCGAGTGGCGGCAGCGGGAGCCGTCGCTCCGGCTGGTGGACGTGCGCTCCCGCGAGGAGTTCGAAGCGGTCCACATCGAAGGGGCGGTGCTGCTCTCTCAGCCGGTGATGCGGGAGATCCTGAGCGAGGGCACCAATTCCCGCGCCTTGGTGATTACGGATCATCAGGGCAAACAAGCGCTCGACGCCGCAGCCTATTTTATCGGCCACGGTTTGCAGAACGTGCACGCGCTGCGCGGCGGCGTTGATGCCTGGGCCACCGAGGTGGACACCGGAATGCGACGATACCGCGTTGGGTAACGAGCTGGAATCCATGCATCTCAAAACTGCCACGCCCAATGTTCTCGATCTACCCAACCTTAAAACACCCCGCAGTGCGCGGGGCCGCTGAGGCCCAGACTCATTAGCCAAATATGGACAAGAACCTGCAGGACCGAATCGCCCAAGCGTTGAAAAATCCCCAGAACCTGGGCGAGCTGCCCGGGGCCGACGCCGTGGGGACGGTGGGCAACTCGGATTGCGGTGAGATGCTTCGCCTCTGGGTCAAATTCAAGGAGCAGAACGGACGCAAGGTCATCGACCGCGCTACCTTTCAATCTTTCGGCTGTGAGACGGCCATCGCGGTCGCCAGCCTGGCAACCGAACTTATCCGGGGCAAAACCGCCGAGGAAGCCTTGGCCCTGAAAACCGAAGAATTGGCGGGTGAACTCGGACCCTTGCCGCCGATGAAGATCCACTGCGCCCAACTGGTGGAAGGCGCCTTGCGGTCAGCCCTGGAACCCGGCGCCCCCACCGAGCAACCGGCGCCAGCCGGACAGCCCGGCTCGCCCGGCGCTACATTGCTCGATGCCTTCACCCGGCCAAAACCCGGCGGCACGAAGATCACATTCCTGGACGAAACCGATGCGGATCACTCCAAAGACCCGCCTCGATGAGCGAGGTTTGACGGCGGTAATGAGGGCAGCGGGGGACGTCGGGGTGCCCCACTCGCCCAGGAACCGGTCCACCCGTAACAAATCACAGCACCACCAAAAGGCAGTGTGAACCTCGTTGAGCAACTTACGAAAGCTTCCGCTGCCTCACCGCCGAAGCGCGTACTAGGCATCGACCTTGGCACCACCAGTTCCCCGGTTGCGCAAGTGCATTTGCCGCTCGACCCCGCCGCCTCACCCGAGTTGCCTTGCGAGTGAATCTCCGCCATTTTCGAGAGCAGAACATCAGCATAAAGGGCCAAATCGATGATCACCAAACTTGTCTTGAAAAACTTCAAGAGCGTGGCGACCGAGACGTACGAGTTCACGGACTTCGACTTGCTGGTCGGGCGGAACAACAGCGGCAAGAGCACGATTCTTCAGGCTATAGCCATCTGGCAGTTCTGCGTGGACGAGTTCCACCGGGCCAAGCGCGGCGGCAAAACCGGAATCCAAGTTGTGCTCCCGAACTTCACAGCTCTCCCGGTACCTGAATTTAACCTGCTCTGGCACGATAAACTTGATCGGAAGTACCCGATGGTTGACGGCAAGAGGAGCACTAAACCCGACTACGTCTTGATCGAGGTCGAGCTGTCATGGCTGTCAGCCAAACGCGAACCCCGGAAGTTCAAGGCCGCCCTCCGGTACCTGGCGGCACAAACCGCATTCGCCATCCCAATACCCGACTGGAAGAGTTTTCGCGAGGCCTACCAGACACCGGGTTTCCCCAAGATCGCCTATGTGCCACCGTTCTCAGGACTCGAGCCGACCGAGGAATGGCGCGACGAGGGCCCCATCAAGAGACAGATTGGCAAGGCCCAACCGGGGAGCATCCTCCGAAACCTCCTGTACCGCGTTTGCTTCCCGCCTTCCGTCGATGAACAAGGCCACCATGAAACGGGCCAAAAGTCCCCCGGTGACTGGATCGAACTGAAAGAGATGATCGATCAGTGGTTTTCTCTGGAACTCCTCGAGCCGAAGTACGAGAAAGGCGTGGATACCCAGATCGTTTGTGAATACAAGCAACGGGGAAGAACCTTCGACATCATTGCCGGGGGGAGTGGATTTCACCAGGCGCTGACGCTGCTCGCCTTCCTCTACGGCTATAAGCCCACCGTGATCCTGATGGACGAACCGGACGCGCACATGCACGTCAACCTTCAGCGGGAAGTGCTGGACTACTTCCAGGCGAAATGCAGGGAGCGGGGGGTGCAATTCATCCTGGCGACGCATGCTGAGGAACTCGTGCGAGGCGTTGATGCGAGCCGGATTATCTCGGTCCTCAGCCAGAAACCCTCGCGGCTAACGAGCAAGACGGGAATACTCACCGCCATGGCGGATGTCTCCAACGCGGAGTTAGCACAACTGGCGGCCTCTCCCATGGTTCTCTATGTCGAGGGGGAAACCGACGAGCGAATACTCCGTGGATGGGCCCGCGCGTGCCAGGCGGAAGATGCGTTGAACAAGGTCTGCTTCCACCACATGGGCGGTGGCAGCAAGTTGCGGATGAAGGAAGCGACCGACCGCCACTTCGAAGGCATCCGCCAAATCCTGCCCAGCGCGAAGCGGCTTGTCCTCTTCGATTTTGACACGTCCGACAACGCCTACCATCCGGAGCCAGCAAACCCAATTCTATTCGAGTGGAAGCGCCGCAATATCGAGAACTACCTTCTAGTCCCTGAACCATGGCAACGAACCTCCGCGAGTCTGCTGAAGTTGCCGGAGGACGACCTGTTGCTTGAACCTGTCCGGAAGACCGTGACTCAGTTCTTCGAGAGCGAGAACCTCGCGTTGCCACGCGGGCAGACATGGCGCAGTCTCTCTGCCAGCATCTTTCAGCTCGTGGATGGCAAGAAGCTACTGTTTGAGAATCAGAATGCACTGTTCGTAAAACTCCGCACCGGAGATCCGGGTGTGGTCGTGCTCAGAGAGCTCGTCGCTGGCGCCATGCGCGCAGATGAGTTACACGAGGATATCCACGACTTCTTCAAGCGATTGTCTGAAGCAGTCACCACGCTTGACGCGTGAGCACTCCAACACTATGAAGGAACACCCTCGGCGCGGAGCCAACGCGGCACCGAGTCCAATAACACATGGCTGGAGCTTCACTGCAATTAGCTCACCGCAGGGTTTCACAGTGCTCGAACCACGGGAACGATAGGGTCGCACCCCCACATTTGGCACTATTTGTTGATCTCCCTCACGAGTTCCGTCCGCGGGTTTATGGTTTGGCAGGGCGCCCATGCTACGTTCCAAACCTTCCGCGCGAAAGAGCCCGCGAGGACGTGCCGAGGTAAACCAAGCAACTGATTGCGTTCGGCCCTTGCTCTACGGCGCGGCTGGGCGCAGGCGGAAGAACATTTGCGGTGTGCTGGTGGAGGGAACCAGAATCCAGTTGGTGCCGGCGGGAAAGGCGGGGTCGGGCAGGCCCGTCTTTTCGGGCAATCCCGTCAGCGGACTGATGAGCGGTGTCCAGTTATTGGTGGCCAGCAGGTCGGGGTTGGCTTCGATGATAGAGTTGGTCTCGGGGGACGGCCAGGCCAGGAGCGCATAATCGCCAAAGGGCCAGGCGGTGAACTGGCTGACGGCAGTGAGATCAGGGGCGAGATAGCTCATCTGCTGATCCCCGCCGTCCAGGACCACGGCGACAAAGAAGCCGGGAAAGATGTTTGGCGGCTGAAGTCCCACCAGGCTGATTTCCGTCTGGCCGTTCCGTGCCAGCATCACCGAGATGGGCACCTCCGCCTGGTAGGTGTAGGTATTGGTGAGGGCGTCGGGCAGGACCGGGTCGAGGTCGAAAATGATATTCGTGGTGGCCGCCGCGCCGGTGGGGTCACTCACCAAAGTGAGGCTGGATTGCAGCCCCTGCAGGCCGGCGCCGTTCACCAGCACCTCGTTAGCCGAAATGGGGGCGCGCGTCGAGATCTGGAGCGTCACGGTGGGTTCGACGAAATTGGATAAGTCCAGACCGGCATCGGCGAGGCCCGAGAGCGCGTCTTCAACCTCGCCATCAGCATCGAACCCCGCCGCAAGGGTCACATACCAGCCATTGGTTCTGGACCAGCCCATGCCCTGCACCGCACCGCTCAAGCCGCCGTGACCGGTGTTGAACACCAGCAAATGGTCGTTCGTGCCGGGCCTTCTCCCAAACAAAGCCCCAGCCAGCGCGTTGCTGAAGGTGTTGGCGCTGCTGTCCCCGCTGATGGGGACCGCGGCCAAATTCTCGGTCACCGCGCCATTTGGACCCGGCAAGAGAACGAAAGGGCCGAGATTGGTCGCACCGTTGAACGTCCCGTCCGAGATTAGCACCGCAACGTTCCGGGCGGGAACCCCATAGGCATCCACCAGGGTCCGATAAACCCGAACGATGTTGGCGGCGTGGCGAGCCTCGGGCTGCCCCCAAACCACCAGGACGGCATACTGCTGGAAGTTGGTGCCCGACAAGGTGCGGTTGTCGGAGGCGTCGCTCGAAGAACCGTATTGGGGATGTTCGGCTCCCGTACCGTTGATCGGCTGGAACGTCGTGGGCGCAGGCTGCCCGGGGAACTGCACCTGGAAGGTGGACGCGCCCGGGACCTGGGTGGCCTGGTAAAATTGGTTCGCGCCAAACCAGGCCCACACACCGGCGGTCCCATTGTAGGTGCCCACAACGGTCGGATACTTGCGGATGCCACCGTTGAACAGGAACTGCCAGGGCTTGGGCGGAATGAAGGGATCCTTGGGGATCGCGGCAAACCCGCCCCCCGCGGCGCGCCCACCGATGGCGGTCTGGAAGTGCTGAAACATTCCATTGTTGGTATAGAGCAGGGCGGCTTCCCGCCAGGGGCGGGCGAAGTTGTTCAAGTATTGTTGACGCCCCCCGGCGACCAACGGCGAGTAGGATGAATGCGCGGTCTCGGACCACGCGCTGGCGGAGGTAAAAGTCCAATTCGGCTGGCTGGCGTTGGCGCCCACGTTGCCAAGAAACCCGCCACCATAACATTGCACCATCACCACATCGACGGTGGCGCCCGGGAAATTTGTCAGGAAAACGGCGTAAGGCACGGCCGCCACCCGGTTGGGCAGCGTGCTCGAGGCAACGATGCGCTGAACTCTCCGAGCGCTCCCCTGAATGACTTGCGGCCTGCCCCCGGCGACCCACGTCCACCTCGCGGCCGGCAAGGTGGCGTTGGCGGCGATGTTGCCCACATTGGTGCGAGTTTGGGCCTGCGCGGCGCACAAGCCGAGCGCGACGAGACAAACCCAGCCAATCGATCCGGCGGGTACTCGTGGTTGTGACATAAGCGGTTCAGGCTGTGCCGGCCATCAAGGTTTATACCTCGTGTTTTTAGCATGCCGCCTAATGGTGTCAATAAGAAACTCTGCCCCACAAACCCTCGCTCCAGCGCGAACCGAAAATCAGTTCCCTGCGTCCAGCCCGCTGCGCGGTGGCGCTGGCTGTCGGGACGAGCCGTCCCCACCCCACGGCGCCAGCCACGCGAACGTCGTGCGTGGATTCGTGCCGGTGGATGAGGGCGCAGGGCCGTTTGAGCGGCTAAGGGCTGGAAACCCGCTCCGGCACGGCGTTGGTTGTGGCGGGGACGGCAGCGGATTCCGGGCCAAGCTGGAGTTTGGTTCGGAGGATGTCCCGCATCTCCGGGGGCCAGCCATAGGCCGGGTCGAGCAGGCGCTGGACCACGTCGTGCTTTATGTCCTCGATCGGCGCCATGGGGATGGATTCCTTTCGGAACCTGGTTTTGCTGGCGTAGGTAGTTCGGACGTTTTCCGCCAGCTTGGCGTAGCCGGCGGCCGGCTCGTCCTGGCCCAGCGCCATGCTCGTGTAGGCCTTGCTGAGGAGGCCCTCGATAATGGCCTTGATGCGGTCCGGCGCCATGGTCTCGTTCACATCCTCCTGCACTTTGCTGACCGCGTAATCGACCAGGGTCAGGTTCGCCGGGTACGAGTTGGTCTGGCCCTCGATGAGGAGTTTATTCGGATATTTTTCGCCGAGATATTTATACCAGCGCGCGGCGTCGGGGAGGCGGTTGTTCACGTAGAGGAAATAGACCGCATCGCGCAGGAAATTACGGTGGGCGGTCAGGATGTGGTCGTGGTTATTGTGATCCTCCTCGGCGGCCTGTTCGTAAGCGGCGCTGACCTTGGGGACGATGTCCAGGTTGGGCCCGAGCTCGAACTGCTTGATATAAGGATTGGCAATGAGGCGCCCGCGCTGGAAGCTGAGCAGCATGGACTGATAAATCACGCGGCGCAGCGTGATGAGGTCATCCGGTTTGATCTTGGAGGGGTTTTCCTGGGCTTTCTTCAGGCCGAGCGCGGCCCAATAAATCGCATGCGCTTCCGGCAGGCGCCATTCCAGCGGGCCGTACCGCTCGTCCACTTCCTTCATGAACTCGGGATCCATTTTGTACTTCTCGCGCAGCAGCCGGGCGCGCTCTTTCTGGTCGGCGGTTTGCGGGTGAATCAGTTCATCCAGGTTGGGGGTCTTTTTATCGAAGACCACGGCCATTTCGTTGGCCCACTCCTGTTTATAATACATGTTGGCATCGTCCAGGGTCTGGCCGATTTTGTGCTGAAAAAACCAGGCCAACTCGCGATAGATGAGCGTTTCATTCGGGTTGTATTGGAGGCCCTTGTCCCGCAGCAGTTCAATGCCTCGTTCGAGCCAGCGCCAGCGATCGGGGTAATCCTTGAACTTGACCGAGATGTTGTAGGCCATGTTCCAGGACTGCACGAGCCACACCTGGACGAAGTGGGGTTCCAACGCGGTGATCCAGTCGGCCAATTGAGCCATCTCGAAGTACTTGTCGTCCTCCTGCAAATCATTGGCCCGAATCCAGAGGGCGTTCGAGATCAGGCCGCGGAACCCGCCCAGCGCGACCGTGGTGAACGCCAGCACGGGCGGCGCGTTTTCGAGCGGTTGAACCCGCGTGAGGCCCAGCACCTCCCGGTCAATGTTCAAACGGCTCTGCACCTGCGAAACACCGGCCAGCAATATCGCAGCCAGGGCCAGGAGCAGGAACTTCTTGAGCTTGGGCTTCATGGGTCAGCTCCAAGGCCCCGGCGCCGTGCCGCCGGATTTCGAATTGTGTGACTGGAACGTGCGCCGGGTCATTGCGTCCCCTGTGCGGTGGCCAGTTCACGGCGGGTAAAGGCCACAATGCCCAGCAGGGCAAAGGCACCCCCGAGCAGTAAGACGATTTGGGTAAAAGCCAGCGCCAGTTGTCCCCAGGTGATGCTCCGGCCCGTGCTCAGGGAGTCAATGGGCGAAAAATCTTCGGCGAGGCTGATGACCTTGAGCACGGCCCTGAATGTCGGGATGACCACCACGTCCGCCGGCGTCCAGCCGCTGGTGCCCTTTTCCGCGTCATAACTGGCAATGGTGCCTTGGGAAACGGCGTTGGCCATGGTGCCACTGGCCAGGACGATCGCCAGGAGACCCAGCGAGAAAAAGGCCGCGACCGGAAACGAAAGGAAACTGGCCGAAGCCAGCCCCAGGGCGGCCAGCAGGGCCATCCAGCAGAAGATGATCCCCACACCGCGGGCGAAGTTCAACCCGAACCCGCCTTCCCGGTAAAGCACTTCCATGCCGTCTTCGATGGGAAAGAGCAAGGCCGTGTTGTTGGGGTTGGCGAACTGAATGTTCAGTTCTCCATTGGCATCGAAGAGGTTGGGCGGGATCTGGAACTCGTGGAAGGTGTCGGGCGCCAGGCTCATGACCTCGCTTTGCCAGACGGGGGTTTTGTTGGGAATCCCGATCTGCCAGACCCCGTCGAAAGTGCCCGAGGCGCTCTTGTCGGCGGCATTAAACTTGATTCTCAGGTAGAGGGGTTGGTCACGAAGGAAGTGCCGCGCCAACCCCAGATCGATGGTCCATTGGCGATAATAGCTGGGAGGCACCACCTGAAAATCGGCCTTCACCTGCTCCCGGATCTGCCGGCGCACCTCGGGCAGATCAGCCCCGCTGACCGGGGTCTTTTGCAGGCGGTCTCGCAAAATTTGATCGGTCAGGTCATCGACCTTTCGCGTCACGTCGGCAGGCCGGGCGGAACCGCGGGCGACGAGGACCTCATTTTGCAGAACCTTCTGTTGGTCGAGGGGCAGGTGGGTCGCGCGCCATTCGAGCAGCGCGTAAACGCTGAACCCGGCCAGCGCCAGCAACACCGCGTTCAGTGACATAATCCCCAGCCATTTGCCCAGCCAAATCTGCCAGCGCCCCACCGGCTTCACCGCGACAACCTGCATCTGGCAGTCCTCGATATCCCGCGCCAAGGTGCCGCAGGCGAGCCAAAGGGTGGAAAGCCCGAGCAGCGTGCTGATGGTGCCCAGGGTGTACGTCAGTAGGATCTGGGTAAAACCACGGGCGGTGCCATCGTCCTTGATGAGCAGCGGCAGCCCCACCACCGAACCCAGGAGCAACACCGCAACCACCAGGAAAAGGCGGAATCGAAAGGCCGCTTTCCACGTCAGCCAGGCGATGGCAAGAATCGGTTGCATCAGTGCGTCCAGTGGAACGGTTTCACGCCGCGACCTCCGCTCAAGCCGGCAGCCCCACCCCCGAAAGCGCGAGCGCTGGCATCGGCTTCCAAAGAACCTCGAATTTCGAATGGAACTAAATCCCGCAAGGCTCGCTGCTCACTTCGGTTTTCCCAAGAGCCCGGAAAGCTTCTCATTGGCCTTTTCCAGTTGGGCCGTGTCGTCCGGTTTGGTCACGGGTTGGGAGATGGGTTCAGGCGATGCGTTCGCTTTGGTCAGGGCATCCAGCTTGCCCTGGTCGATCGTTTCGGCGGGCTTGGCTTCCGCGGTGGGAGCAGGCTGGGAAGGCTGGGAGAGGGTGAGGCGTTCGAGGATCTTATCTCCGGCCTTTTCCTCGCCGTCCCCGCGCAAATAGGCGGCCACGCGGGCGCCGGAAGTGGCGCCGGATGTTTCCGCGGCGGCGCGGCGGGCAGTCTGAACCACCTGCAGGAAATAGCTTTCCAGGTTTTGGGTGGGCGTGTCCACGCGCACCTTTTCGTCGGCCACATCCCGGCGGATGAGCTCCAGCACTTTTTCCATGGTCGCCCGCGGCAGGGCGGGCGTGGTGATGCGGATGGCATCCGGGGTGGCCAGGAGATCCTTGAGCGAGCCCATGGCCTGAATTCTGCCGCCATAATAGATCACGACGCGGTCGCAAACGTCCTCGACGTCGGCCAGGAGGTGGCTGCTCAAAATCACGGTCTTGCCGCGCCGCGCCAGCGCCTTGATCAAATCCTTCACTTCCTTGCAACCGATGGGGTCCAGTCCGGAGGTCGGTTCATCGAGGATGACCAGCGCCGGATCGTTGATGAGCGCTTGCGCCAGGCCGATGCGCCGCTGCATGCCCTTCGAGAATTCCCCCACCGCGCGCAGGTGGGCCTGGCTGAGGCCCACCATTTCGAGCAGTTGCTCGGTTCGCTCGCGGCGCTTCTCTTTGGGCAACTCGAAGAGATTGCCGAAAAATTCCAGCGTTTCGTGCGAATTCAAATAGCGGTAAAGATAGGATTCCTCGGGCAGATACCCGATGAGTGACTTGGTCGCGACATGCCGGGGGGAATGGCCGAACACCTCGATGTGGCCCTTGGTGGGGTGCAACAGGCCGAGCATTAGCTTGACGGTGGTGGATTTGCCCGAACCGTTGGGGCCGAGCAACCCAAAGACTTCGCCGCGCTTCACATCGAAATCGACACTGTCCACCGCGCGCGCCTTGGGCCGTCCCCAGAAGTCCTTGAAGACCTTGGTCAGACCGCGCACGGAGACCACGACTTCTCCGTTGGCATCGGCTGCGGTGCGAGGGGACGGTGGAGCAAGCTGGCTGGGGGCGGTCGGCATGATATTTGAAGGCGCGTGGTAGCTTCCCTTTAAGCCGGCTTGGGCTCGAGCTCCGGTTTGGGCGCGGGCGGCCGGGGTGCGGGCCGGGTGGGCTTGGGCGGAGCGGGTTCGGGTTGATAATGTTCGAGCTCCTCGCCTTTGCGCACGAGGCGGGCGCTGTTGAAGACCACAATGAGCGAGCCGGCGGTGTGCATGGCGGCGGCGAGCACCGGCGGCACCTTTCCCAGGGCGGCGAGGGTCATGCCGCCAATGATAAAGGCGAGGCCGAAAAGAAAGTTCTGGTTGATGATGGAGCGGGTGCTGCGGGAGAGTTGCACCAGGAAGGGCAGCCGGCGCAGGTCGTTATTCATCAGGGCGATGGTGGCGCTGTGGATGGCCACTTCGCTTCCGGCCGCTCCCATGGCGATGCCGATATCCCCCGCCGCCAGCGCCGGGGCGTCATTGACGCCATCCCCGACCACCGCCACGCAATAGCCTTTGGCTTTGACCTGGCGGACAAACTCGACCTTGTTCTGCGGCAGGCACTCGCCCTTGGCTTCCTCACAGCCAATCTCGTGGGCCACACGCGTGGCAACCGCCTGGCGATCACCCGAAACCATCGAGATGCGCCGCACACCGCTGAGCTTGAGCTCGGACAGGGATTCGCGCGCCTCGGCTCGAGTCTGGTCCTGCAAACCGACCCACCCGATGCAATGTCCATCCCGCGCGGCAAAGATCAGGCTCCAACCCTCGGTCTCATTCAGGTCCACGGATTTCAGGAAGTCATCCTTCACCCCATTGTCCTTGAGCCATTGCGCGCGGCCCACCAGTACCAGGTGCCCATCCACCCGGGCCTGAATCCCACGGCCGGCCGACTCCGCAAAGTCCTTGGGCTCGCTGACCGGGACCCCGGCTTCTTTGGCAAGCTGCGCCAGCGCCTTGGCAGTGGGATGATTGCTATATTTTTCAGCCGACGCGGCCAGGCGGAGCAGTTCTGCCGGCTTGGTCTCGCCCAGGGGCGCCAGGCGGCTCACCGCCAGTTCACCGGTCGTCAGCGTGCCCGTCTTGTCAAAAATGAAGGCGTTAATTTTCGCCGCCAATTCGATGTCTGCGACATTCTTGATGAGAATACCCAGGCGCGCCGCCGCGGACAGCGCGGCCACCATGGCGGTGGGGGTGGCGAGGATGAAGGCGCAGGGGCAGCTAAAAATGATGACCGAAATCACATTGTCCAGCTTGCGGGTGAAAGCCCAGACCAGCGCCGCGATGACCAGCACCAGGGGGGTGTAAAAGCCCATGTACTGATCGACAATCTTCATGATGGGCAGCTTGGTCTTTTCCGCGGCCAGAATCAGTTCCCGCACCCGCCCGAGGGTGGTATCCTGGCCGGCGCGGCTCACCTTAATCTCCAACACGCCGGTCAAATTCTGCGTTCCGGCGAAGACCTCGTCTCCCGGCTTTTTATCCACCGGCAGCGACTCGCCGGTGATGGTGGATTGGTTGAACGACCCTTGGCCGGTGAGGATGAGGCCGTCCGCAGCCACGTTGTCGCCGGGGCGAACGCGGATCCGGTCGCCGACCGCCAGGCTGCTGGCGGGCACTTCTTCCTCGCCTTGGGCCGTGACGCGGCGGGCCTTGGTCGGCGTGAGTTTGATGAGCGATTCGATCGAGGCCCGGGCGCCCTCGGCGGTGCGGGTTTCGATGATTTCACCCATGACCATGAAGAAGGCCACCACGCCGGCGGTCTTGTAATCGCCCGAAGCAAAGGCGGCCAGAACGGCAATCGCGACCAACTCGTTAATGCTCAGGATCCCGCTGTAAATGTCCTTCATCGCGGTTCGCACGATGGGGTAACCAAGGGTGATGGCGCCGAGGAACGCGCTGGCGCTGGCCACGTTATGGCCTTCCTGGAAAACCCAGTCCACGACGAAGGCGTTAATCACAAAGACAACGCCGATGAGCGTCTGCCAAAGCTGGACGGGCGTGTGTTCGTGGTCGTGACCACAGGCCGCGCACAAGGCGTCGGGTTCATGGTCATGCTCGTGGTCGTGTTCGTGCCGGCTGAGTAAAGAGGTCACTTGCATACGATCAAACTCCCGAGTTCCCAGGTCCAGGTTGACACTTCCGAGCCCCAAAGGGAGTTGCGGGCGCCCGTTCTCCGTAAGTGGGCCATGGGTTTTGAAGCCTACTGTTGCTGCTTGGTCGGTTCACGATTCAACAATAACCTGAGTTGCATTTTTTTGCCATTGGCGGGTTCGGTGAGGAAGATCTTATCCTGCACGTTCGTCAGCACGCGGCTAAGGGTTTCGTTCAGGCGTTGCTGGGCGAACAGAATCGGGTTGGCGCGGTATTTCGGCAGGATGTCGTTGAAGCGGTCGGCCTGGCTCTGGAAATAACTCACCATGAGCGCGCGGTCGGTTTCGGCGGCGTTGATGTGCGACTGGGCGTCAGCGCTGGCGCGGTTCGTCACGTTGTTTTCGTAAATGACGGCTTCGCGCAGGACCTTGTCCCGGTTCACCTCGGATCGGAGCACGCCGGCGAAAGCCTCCTGCAATTGCCGCGGAGGGCGGCTCTCGACCTGGCAATCCTCCACCACGATGCCGAGGTTTTCCCGCTCGACCAAGGCGGCGATCCGCCTTTGCACGGCAACCTTGAAGCCGCTCACGTCCCGCGTCAGGATGTCATCGACCTTGAACTGCGCCGCGGCGAAGAGCAGCGCGTTATCGAGGGCGTTCACGACGGCATTGGATGCGCTGGCAAAATTGAACACATAGCCCACCGGGTCGGAGATATGGTAGGTCAGCGTCGCGCGCGTATGAATGATGTTGTCGTCCGCCGTCATCGCATAGCTATCGACCTCCGGGTCCAGCGGCGTCCCCACAGGCAGGGGCGAACGGTCCTCTCCGGAGATCTCCTGGCCTGGGGTGACCGCAAACCAGCCCACGGTGGATTTGACCTGCTGAATGGACGTGATCGGGACCTTGATGTATTCATCGATCGGATACGGCAGGGAGTAATGGAGCCCCGGCCCCAGCAGCGCTTTTTCGCCCTCGCCCACGGGCTTGCCCAGGCGGATGATGATGGCCCGCTCCTGCGGTCCGACGGTGAAGAAGCCGGAGGCGAGAAAGAGGCCCACCAGCAGGAGCATGACGAATTTGATGATGCTAAAGCTGCTGCGCAGCGCTTCCGCCAGCGCCTGCGAGCCGGCATCGATCGGCACCTCCGGTGCGCGCGCCTCGTCTTCGTGATAGGGTTGCTCAGGTTGCTCGGCCATACGCTCTATTTGAAAAGGTTGGTCGAAACACCTTGAAACAGGTCGAAGGGAGGGGTGTGCTGATCGAAAATCAGCGTCGACCGCTCCTTCAGCGAACCTTCCAAGGCCGTGAGCCGGAAGATGAAACTGGCCAACTCGGGATTTTGTTGAAAGACACTCAACGACTTGGCCGCCTCGGCCTCGCCTTTGCCGCGAATTTGCGTGGCTTGGCCGTCGGCGCTGGCCAGAAGCTGCGCGGCCTTGGTATCGGCCTCCGAGCGGATCTTTTGCGCCTCGGCGTCGCCCTCGGCCTGCGATTTATCCGCGAGCACCTTGCGTTCGGACTGCATGCGCTCGAAGACCTGCTGCGTCACATTTTCAGGCAGCCCCATTTTTTTAATGCCCAGAAATCGAATCTTCAGGCCATAGTTATTGGCCTCGACCTGCGCTTCGATGATGTCCTGAATTTGCTTTTCGATCTCGGCGAACTTGTTGCCTTCGCCGATCGGCGCCAGAAAGTCCGCCAGCGGGTGTTTGCCGATCACCGACAACTTGGCGTTGCCCAACATGCGGTCCATCACTTTTTCGGCCTCGGGGATCGGGTCGGAGCTGCCGGCGAAGCGCGGGAAAAACGCTTTGGGGTCGGTGATTTGCCAGCCGACATAAACCGAGGTGAGCAGGTTGAAGCTGTCGGCGGTGAGACCCTCGGTGAACCGGTCTTCAAAGTTCTGGACGCGCTGGTCGAAACGGTGGACGTTTTCAATCGGCCAGGGCAGCCGCCAGTGGGGGCCCGGTTCACTGACGTCGCGGGTGGGTTTGCCGAAGGTGGTGACCACCACCACTTCGGATTTGCGCACCTGGAAGACAAAGAGCAACAGGCACACAATGAAGATCAACAAGGCGCCGACGGTAATGGCGAGGAGATTGCGTTTCATGACAAATTTACTTGGTTTGCGGAGTGGGAACCTTCAACTGCAGCAGATCGCGCGCAATGGAATCCTGCAGATCGAAGGTGACCACGTCCTCGGTATTGGTCGTGAGCAGGATGTACTTGCGGGCGTTGGCGGTGGAGCGGGCGAAGGTCTGGAGGTAGGCGCGTTCCGCATAGACCGACGGGGCGGCTTCGAACGCTGGGATTTGATTGGTGAACAGGGCCGCCTGCGCCAGCGCGGCAATCTCCCGTGACGTCCGGTCCGCCTCGGCGCGGTTGATAATCGTGGCCGCCTGGGCGCCGGATAAGGCATTGGTGCTGATTTGGTAAGCGACGGCGGCCAGAATCTTCGCCCGTTTGGCCTGCAAGGCCCCCACCACCTTTTCGTAATCGGCAGCGACTTTAACAGGCGGATGGAGGTCTTCGAGGCCGCAGGAGATGATCCGGGCGCCCAGCCGGCGTTCATCGACGGCGGCTTGAATCCGGTCGGTCAGGGCCTGGGAGGCTTCGAGCCGGCCTTTGGTGAGCAACTGGTTCACGTCCGCGCCGGCCAGGTAGCGGACGATTTCGCGCGTGGCCAGGTCCTGCAGGAGCGAGGGCGCATCCTCATTCGTGTAGGCCCAGGCTTGGAGGTCGATGATTTGGTACTGAATCGGAATGCTCCCGGTTAGCAGACTGACCGGCGGTGTGCGTTTGCCCGCCAGGTCATTGGTGACGCTCAGCGAGACGGGCTCGCGGTCCGCGATCAGAAAGTTTTCCTCTTTGGTGTGGGCTTTTGCCCAGAGCACCACATGCTTTTCCTCCGCCGGGGTTCCCGGCACAACACCGACCTCAAAGCTTTGGATTTGCTCGGTCCGGGAGCGATAGACCTTGTCGATGGGCCAGGGCCACTTAAAGTGCGCCCCGGGGCCCAGGACGATTCGGCCGCCCACCGGACGCCCGAAACGTTCCAGCAGGGCTTGCTCGCCAGGCTCGATGACCACCATGCAGGTGGACAGCAGCAGCAGGATCACTTGCAGCGGCAGGAGCCACAGTACGGCCCGCTCGAAGAACTGATAAAACCAGGTCTCAGAAACCTTGAAACCAAATTGATAATCGATCGCCTGGGCCGCGGTGGTAATCAGCCCTTCCGGCTGGCCCAGCAGGCCCACCAGCCGGCTTTCGTAAATCGGCCGCTCGACTTTGCCTTTAACGCGGGGCCGGTAGATTTCGAGCACGAGGGCAATGAGCGTCTCGCTCGCCACGAGCGCCAGCACCAGGCAGAAGGCGTGCGCGATGTAAAAGTCCGCCTTGGGAAAACCCGCTTGCACGGCCACAATCCCGCCGCCGACCGTGGCGCAGAGGACGGCGTTGAGCAGCAAATAGTTCGCGCCCGGACGGAGCAGGCGCTGGTTTTCCAGCCGGGCGAAGGTGGCGGAAAAGCGGCCGAGGAGGAAGAGCAGGAGCGCGAACAGGAAGAATAGAAACATCCCGGACATGGGCTCCTTAACCTCGAACTGAGTGGTGCTGGCCGAGAGCCATTTCCAAAGGAAATACGCTCCACCACCCTCCATCAGGCACATCAGCACGGTCAGCACCGGCAGGAAAAAGCGCTCGAATTGCTCCCGCGCCCGCCGTGCCGGCAGCACCTCCGCCTCTTTGGTCTCGAACAGGGCGGACTCTCCGTGAGCCCGGGCAAGTTCATCCAATTCCAGCTTCTCGAGGCGCTCGCTGTCTTCCAAGCGCAGTTGGAACCAGCCGGCCGCCGCCACCAAAATGCCCAGGCCGGCGAACATCACACTGACCATCCCGGCCAGGGAGTTGGTGTAGCGCGAGACGATGAAGGCCGCGACACCTACGGTCAGCAGCATCAGCAGATTGACCGCTCCGTTCTTTTGCAGGTTACGTTCCATGTGAATCAGCTCAATTCCCGGTCCTCGAACAGCACCACGGCGATCGCCAGGATGGCCCCGACGTAGCACACGACATAGGCGAAGGCCTTCGCCACGTAGCCCCAGTGAAAGGTCGTTTTTCCTGAGTTCAAGGCATCTGCCAGCCAAAAAAGCTGCCAGTTGGGGGTCACGGTGTAAAGCACGGAGGCCCACCAGGCGCCCCCCATGCCCGCCCGAGCCATGCGCGCTTTATCCTCGGTGGTGATGTGTTGCCGTTCCGCGAAGTCCAGCGCGCCGTTGCGGTCCTGGTCGTATTTCTGGACGATCTGGCGCAACAGTTCTTTTTGGCTCTCTGACCAGCGCGAGCTGGACATTTCCTGTTCCAGCTCATACTTCCAAACCGGATCGGCGCGCCGGCCCAGAAGGTAATCCGACATGATACCGAGAAGAAAAAAAGCGGAGCAAACCGCCAGCGTGGGAACCACATCCAGGCGGGTCGAGCATACCAGCGCCAGTCCGGCCAGGATCCAGACCGCGAATAACACGAGCACCGCCGCCGGGAGGAGCCGCCAATCCACGCCATGGGCGAAGGCCTGCGGTTTGACTTCCTTGGTGTAGAAATTGATCACCACGAAGGCGAGCGTCACCATGAGGGTAAGGCAAAACACCGCGTCGGAGACGAACGGGCGGCGAAGGAAAAAGTTGCTGAAGCCGCCCAGCAAATAAGCCAGCAGGATGGCCAGCGCAAAGACGCCGATGGCAAACAAATCAGCCGAACCATAAGCATCAAACGCCATGCGGCTGTCCAGCAACACGGCCAGCAGATTCACGTACGTCAGCAACGTCAGCGCCGCCAGCACACCCGCGTACTTGGCCAGGAGAAATTGCGCCCGGCCCACCGGCTTGGCCAGCACCGCCAGCGCCGTGCCAGTGCGAATCTCCCGTGCCAGCGAAGCCGATGCGGTCAATACCGCCCCCAGCAACCCCGCCAGCAACATCAGCGCCAAGCTGCTGTTCTTCACCAGCTTCGGTTCGTCGCCAAAGGCAAAGTAATAGGGCGTCGCCAGGAAGATCTCGAAGGCCGCCGAACTGGTCATCAGCAGCAAAAAGACCGGCTGCCGTACCAGCTCCATGAATGCGTTGGTCGAAATAGTCAGGAACTGTCGCATCGAGCTAATCCGTCAAGCTTGACAGGGTAGGAATTGCGCCGCGGAATGCAATCCGATAATCATTGGCACACATTATGCCTGGGTGTACGCCGCTCGGAACTGTGCGTTTGACCGCACACCGAGCGGCAGATTCCGTTTGAGAAACCCCACGGGATTTGTAAGCTGCCAGATGGGAAAGACTGCGGATGAAGCCTGAAGTCGTTTTTGCGCTTGAACAAGCCGGGTGGCCGGCGTTGCTGGTGGACAGTGCCAGTGTGATTTGCCGTGCCAACCCGGCGGCGGTCAAAACCTTCGGTCCTACCCTGGAAGGGGCCTCACCCAATCTCTCCGCGATTTGGTCCCCCGAAAACCCGGCCACCGCCGAGCAGTTCCTGGTTCAATGGGAACGCGCCCCTGCCGCCCTGGTGTCGCTCAAGTTCCGGGTCAAAGGTGGCAATACGATTTCCCAATCCGTATCGGTGTGCGCGTGGACTCGAGCCGGCCAGAAGTTTTTTGTTTTCCAGTTGCTGCCGGAGCGAGGCGCTCCGGGCCCGGAGCCGAAGCCCGCGAGCGTCGAAAGCACCCTGGCCCAAAAGCAAAAGCTCGACTGTGCCTTGCAGTTGGCGCGCACGGTGGCGCTGGACTTCAACAACCTGTTGACCAGCATTCTCGGCCACACCTCGTTGATCCTGGGCCAGATGGAGCCGGAGCATGCCTGGCGCGCCTCCTTGCTCGAAGTCGAGCGCGCGGCGGCCAAAGCCGCCGAGGTGGCCAATGACCTGGGGACGTTCAGCCGGCAGGAGAAGGAAACGCGGGCGCAACCCGCCGGAAATCTGAACCTGGTGCTGCAGCGGGCGGTCGAGAGTTTCCGGCGCAACCGCGGGTTGGTGGCGGTGGATTGGAAGCTGCAGGTCGAGCGGGATCTGTTCACGACAAAGTTCGACGAAGCCAAAATGCAGCAGGCCTTCGCCAGGATTCTGGAGAACGCTCTCGAAGCCATCCCCGATGGCGGCCGGCTGAGCGTGCAAACCCGCAACGTCGAGCTGGCCGAGGGCTCCCAGGACCGCAATGTCCAGTTGGCCGCCGGCGCCTACGTCATGGTCGAGATCACCGATAACGGCTGCGGCATTGCGCCTGAAGTTTTGCCCCGGGTCTTCGAACCCTTCTTTACGACCAAGCGGGGCAACCACCGCGGACTGGGCCTGGCCTGGGTCTATGGCGTCGTCACTAACCACGGAGGCGGCGTAGCCGTCTCGAGCGAGCTCTCCGCAGGCACATCCGTCCGGGTTTATTTGCCGGCGGACAAGCGAATCGTGCGGGATAACGGTCTGAGCGGGCAGGATTTGAGGGGCAGCCAGACCGTGTTGGTGGTGGACGACGAGGACCTGGTCCTGACGCTGAGCCAAACGATCCTCTCTGCCTATGGCTACCGCGTCCTCTCAGCCAATAGCGGCCAAAAGGCGCTTGACCTGCTGGCCGGAAAGGACGCCATCGATTTGGTGATCACCGACCTGGTCATGCCCGTGATGAGCGGGCGGGAGCTGGTTGAGCACATCCGCCGGCGGGCGCCGGACACCCGCATTCTCTGCACCAGCGGTTATGTTTGGACCGGGGGGCACGAGCACGACAGCGCCTATTTGCAGAAGCCCTTCACGGCCCGGGACCTCCTGCTCAAGGTCAAAGCGGTCCTGGGAGGGTAGCGCCGTGCCGGGAGGACTCCCCTCCACCGTTTCACCGGGCCACGGCGGTTGAACCTGCGCGTGCTCTACTCCGCCCCAATCCGACCCCGGGGGGCCCCGGCGGAACGCCCCCTCGGCCATCAATACGAGTTTAAGAAAACATTAGTTGACTGATTTTGCGGAATCCGGTATTCCTCATTCTTATGCAAATCGAGAGTCTGAAAGTGTTCTGCGATTTGGCCGAGACCGAGAGCTTTACCAAGGCCGCGCAAATCAATAAGGTGACCCAATCGGCCGTCAGCCAGCAGATCAGCTCGCTGGAACGGCTGTTCAAATCGCTGCTGATCGAGCGGAGCAAAAAGCACTTCCGCCTGACGCGCGAGGGCCAGGTGCTCTATGACTATAGCAAGCAGGTGATCCAGACCTACGAGGCGCTGCAGAACAAGCTGCAGGAGATCAAGGACATCATCTCCGGGACGATTCGCGTGGCGACGATTTACAGCATTGGGTTGCACGATCTCCCCCCGTATCTGAAGCGGTTTTTGAAGAGCTATCCGACCGTCAACGTGCACGTGGAATACCGGCGTGCCAACCAGGTGTACGACGACGTGATCGGCAACGTGGTGGATTTAGGGCTGGTGGCCTACCCGATACGCGACACCAAGCTGGACCTCTACCCGCTGCGCAAAGAACCCCTGGTGCTGATCTGCCACCCCCAACACCCCCTGGCCAAAAACAAGAGCATCCGGCTCAAGGCCCTTTCCGGTCAGAAGTTCATCGGCTTCGAACCCGATATTCCGACCCGCAAAGCCCTGGATAAGATCCTCAAGGACCACTCGGTGCAGGTGCAGCACGTCATGGAGTTTGACAACATCGAGACCGTCAAGCGCGCGGTGGAAATCGACGCCGGCGTGGCGATTGTTCCCCAGGGCACGGTGGTGCAGGAAGTGGCGAAACAAACCCTGGCTCAAGTGCCCCTCGATGACGGAGATTTCTTCCGGCCCCTGGCCGCCATCTACAAGAAGAACAAGGTTCTCTCCCCCGCCATGAAACAGTTCCTGGCGGTTTTGCGAGACGAAAAGTGACGGCCAACCGGCCGCCGTGCTTCCGGCCGGCGGTTGCCCGCCGCGCGCGCGGCTGCTAGGCTGGCGCTGTCATGCCAGACATCGTCCTGACCACGCTTAACGCGAAGTACCTGCACGCGGCGTTTGGTCTCCGCTATCTCCTGGCGAATTTAGGCGCCCTCCAACCACGGGCTTGCCTGCGGGAATTCGACATCAGCCAGCGGCCGGTGGATATCGCGGAAGCCTTGCTGGCGCTCGATCCCCGGATCATTGGTTGCGGGGTTTACCTCTGGAACACCGCGCCCGCCGCAGAGGTGATCGACACCATCAAACGGGTCCGCCCGGAAGTGATCGTCATCCTGGGCGGGCCGGAGGTCAGCTATGAACTCGAGACGCAGCCGATCGTGCAAATCGCTGATTACGTCATCACGGGCGAGGCGGATCTGAAATTCGGGGAGGTGTGCCGCGGCTTGCTGGCGGGTGAGGCGCCGCGGGAGAAAGTGATCCGCGCCGAGGTGCCGGATTTTTCGCAGCTCAAGCTGCCCTATGACCTGTATCGTGACGAGGATCTCGCCCGGCGCCTGGTCTATGTCGAGGCCTCGCGCGGCTGTCCCTTCACCTGCGAATTTTGCCTCTCCTCCCTCGACATCCCGGTCCGCCAGGCGCCGCTGCCCGCCCTGCTCTCCTCGATGCAGACCCTGTTGGATCGCGGGTTGAAACATTTCAAATTCGTTGACCGGACCTTCAACTTGAGTGTCCCGGTCAGCCGCGCGATCCTCGAGTTTTTTTTGGAACGCTGCCGGCCGGGACATTTTTTCCACTTCGAGATGGTTCCCGACCGGTTGCCGGGAGAATTGCGCGAGGTAATCGCCCGGTTCCCGCCCGGGACCTTGCAGTTCGAGGTGGGGATCCAAACGTTCAACGAGGAGGTGGGCTCGCGGATTAAGCGGCGTCAGAATTACCAGCGCCTTGAAGAGAACCTCCGCTTTCTGCGCACGCAGACCGGGGCGCACATTCACGCGGACTTGATCGTGGGTTTGCCAGGTGAGAGTGTGGAAAGCTTCGCGGCCGGGTTTGACCGGTTAGTGGGGCTGGGGCCGCAAGAGATTCAGGTGGGGCTCCTCAAGCGGCTGCGCGGCACGCCCATTGTCCGCCACGATGCCGAATGGCAGGTGGTGTATAACCGCCATCCGCCGTATGAGGTGCTGCAAAACCGGCTCATCAATTTCGCCACCATGCAGAGGTTGCGCCGGTTTGCCCGCTTCTGGGATCTGGTGGGCAACAGCGGAAATTTCATCGAGACCGCGCCGCTGCTGTGGCTTGGCCCGCAGAGGGAACCAGGCGCCTCGCCGTTTGCCGCGTTCTTCGCCCTGAGCGAGTGGCTGCGCGCAAAGGCGGGGCGCACCGACAGCATCGCGCTGGTGCGGTTGATGGAGTTGGTGTTCGAGTACTTGACCCAGGTGCGGGGGGGGGATCCCGGGGACATCGCCCGGAAAATGTGCCGCGACTACCAGCGGTGCGGGCGGCCACACCCGCCACCCTTCCTCAAAGAACACCTTCCGCGCCCGGAACCCGGGCCATGGGTCCCGTCCAAACGCGCCCACGGACTGCAGCGGCAGGCCCGGCACAGCCTTGCGCCCCCGCCCCGGTAGAGTAATATGATAGCATGAAGCTCCTTTTGGCGATCTTGGCGCACCTCGTTATCGGGTTTTTCCTCGGTTGGGGGATCCTGCTCACCGTGAAGGGCAATCCCTGGTTGCTCATCATTGGTTTCCTGGTGTACGCGGTCTCATTTGCGAAAATCGGCTGTCTCCCCGGCAAGAGCACCGACGGCCACTGACCGCGTATGGCGCAATCACGCAGGTTTTCCGTCCGTGTTCACCCGCGGCTGGCTCAAGCGTTGCCGCCACGCCGGCCGCGCCGGAAGGCCGCGCCGTAGAGCACGAGCGCAATCACGGCGCCCACGGCCGCCGCGATGAAACTTTCCGGCTGATCCGTGCCGACCAAACCAGTTACCCCTGCCAAATAGCGCGCCAGCAGCGCACCGGCGACCCCGAGGAAAACCGCCAGCACCAACTCGGCTGGCGTGTGGCCCGGCAGCAGGAGTTCGACCATCACCCCCAGTCCTACGCCGATTAGGATGGTCACCGCCAGGTTCATGACAGCCGCGCCGCTGGGCTGGGACTGCTCCCGGTGACCCAGGCTTTGTCCCAAAGTTGACGATGCCCTCGGGCTGAAGAGCAGGCTCATTGCCAACCAGCTTCAAAGGTGCCGCAGGTACCGCCGGATAAACATGGAAAACCCGATCGGGCGACGCGGTCGTCCGCGCTCCCCGTCCATCATGGGAGGCTGGGGGAAGCGCGCCTTCCCAAGCCTAGAGGGCTGTGGGTGGACCCATGGCTGCCGCGTCCCCCCACGTTGGGTCAGCGCGGCTTAATCGCCGCTCTTGGCCAGCAGGAAGCCGATCACGCATCCCACCACGGCGGAGATCGCAATCGTCGTCCAGGTGTTCTGGCGCACGTATTGATCCGTGAACTGACCCATGTCCCGAGCCTTTTCACTCGCGCGTCGTTGCCAATCCTGGAGCTTATTTGTCACTTCGGTTTCGTTCATTGCCCAGTATAAACCATGGGAAGGAGGTCCAGAAGTGCGGGGGAGACCCCGTGCGGGGGAGCCGTCTCGTTATTACCTAGCGATCCTTCCCCAAGGGAGGGAGATCGCCGGAGCCGGCCTCCTCGATGCGTTTCGGCTGCGCCAATTCCCGTTCCGTTTTCAACCGAAGCTGTCCGCACGCCGCATCGATATCGTGGCCCTTCTCACGGCGCAAGGTGACGCTGATATGCTCGGCTTGGAGGCCTTCGAGGAATTTCTCTTGAGCCGCTTCGGGAGGCTTTTCCCAGTCCAGGCCCTCCACCCGATTATAGGGGATGAGGTTGACCTTGGCATTCAATCGCCGCGCCAGCCCGGCCAATGGCTTGACCTGATCCGGGCCATCGTTCACCCCGGAAATCAGAATGTATTCGAACGTAATCATGCGCCCCTTTTTCTGCTGGTAATACTCGCAGGCGGCGGTCAATTCCCTCAGAGGGTATTTGCGGTTGACCGGCATAATCCGGCCGCGCACGGCGTCGGTGGCGCCATGCAGCGAGATGGCGAGGCGATACTGCGAGGTTTCGTCAGCCAGCCGGCGAATTTGCGGGGCCAGCCCGCTGGTCGAAATCGTAATCTTGCGCGCCCCGATACCGCCGCCCCAGGGCGCGTTGAGAATGTGGAGCGCTTTGAGCAGGTTGTCGTAATTTGCCAAGGGCTCACCCATGCCCATGATGACCAGGTTACTAATCAGGCGGTTGCCCGCGGGTCGAGGGATGGCGCCAGGCTCTGGCTGGGTCCGCGGGGCGTGCCAGCGTTCGATCGCCAGGACCTGGTCCACGATTTCTTCGACCGCGAGATTGCGCTTCCAGCCTTCCAGGCCGCTGGCGCAAAAGCGGCAGCCGTAGGCGCAGCCGACTTGCGTGGACACGCACAGTGTGTGTCGATCGCTGGGCTCGCCATAGAGGGCTGGGTTGGCAGGAATCAGGACGCTCTCGATGAGGGCGTGATCGCCTAACCGCCAGAGGAATTTTTGTGTCGTATCGGCGGCGCCCTGCTTCCGCACCAATTCGAGCGAGCGCAAGGTGAACTGCCCGCGCAGCGTATCCCGCAACGACTTGGGCAAATTGGACATGGCCTCCCAGCGCTCCACACGGTGGGTGTAGAGCCATTCCAGGAGCTGGGGCACCCGGTAGGCCGGCTGGTCCCAGGCCTTGAACTGGGTTTGCAACTCCTCGAGTGTTTGAGATTTGATGTCCATCAGCCGATACAGGCTAAATCATAAGCGGATGAGAATCCAATGCGCGCGCAGGCGGGAGCCGCCAGGCGGCTCGCCCGGCCACCCCGCAACGCACGAACGGCCTGCTGCCGAACCTCGTTCGAGAGCTAGCGCGAGAGGTAATACTTCTGGGTGTACTCCCTCACCATGCGCTCGGTGGTAAACTGGGGAACCAGCGTGACCATGGCGCGGCGGATTCTTTGAATCCATTGCCGTGGGATGCCCTGCGAATCCCGTTGAAAGAACAACGGTACCACCTCTTGTGTCAGCACCCGGAACAAATTCGCGCTATCGAGGCGATCCTGTTGCTCGACGGAATCGGGCTGCGAATCTTCGCCGATGGCGAAGCCGTTGGTGCCGTCGTAGCCCTCGCGCCACCAGCCGTCCAGGATGCTCAGGTTTAGGCAGCCGTGACAACCGGCTTTCATGCCGCTGGTGCCCGAAGCCTCCAAAGGCCGGCGCGGGTTGTTGAGCCAGACATCGCAGCCCGAGACCATTTGCCGGGCCACGTGCATATCATAATTCTCGATGAAAATCAGGTGCCCCTGCAGGTCGCTGTATTTGCTCAAGTGAATAATATGCTGGATATAACGTTTGCCGTCGTCATCCCGCGGATGCGCTTTGCCGGCGAAAACGAATTGGACCGGCCGGGATTTATCCCGGGTCAGCTTCACGATGTTGTCGAATTGCTGAAAGATGAGCGGGGCGCGCTTATAGGTGGCGAACCGCCGCCCGAAGCCGATGGTCAGCGCGTCCGGATCCAGCAGTTGGTCGAACGCGATGAAATCACCCTGCGCCAGCCGCTGCCGCTGAATCAAGAGTCTGCGGCGGGCGAACTCGATGAGTTCCCGCCGCAAGGTGTAGCGCAGAGCCCAGATCTCTTCGTCCGAAATGAACTCGGGATCGGCCACACGTTGCCAGAACTCGGGCGCGTTGATTTCCGCGCTCCAATCTGCCGAGGTAGCGCGGAAACCGAGGGGCACGGAATTGATCGAGTGGCCGGTCAGTTTGCGCCGCCAGAAACGGCGCACGGTGCCCTTCATCCAGCCCAGCAGGTGGACGCCGTTGGTAATGTGACCGATGGGCACTTCCTCGGCGGGCTTGGCCGGGTAAAGGGAATGCCACATATGCCGGCTGACGCGGCCGTGCAGTTCGCTGACGCCATTGGCCGCGCGCGACAGTTTGAGCGCCAGCACGGTCATGCAGAAGGGCTCCTGGGCATTGTTTGGGTTCACCCGGCCCAGCTTCATGATCTCGGCAAACGGCGCGGGCATCTGGGCACGGTACCGTTGCATGGCATAATCCATTAGGTCCGGGCTGAAGCGGTCGTGGCCGGCTTCCACCGGTGTGTGTGTGGTAAAAAGGCACTCGGATCGAGTCTGGCTGAGGGCGTCCTGGAAGGTCTTTCCCGCCACCATCTTCTCGCGAATCAGTTCGAGCGTGAGAAAGGCGGCATGGCCTTCGTTCATGTGAAAACCGACGGGCTTGCGCCCAGTGCGCGAAGCAGGCGAACTCCGCCGATGCCCAGCAGCATCTCCTGCATGATGCGGGTGGTGCTGTCGCCGCCATACACGCGCAGCGTCAAGTCACGGAAATGCTGCTCGTTCTCGGGACGGTTGGTGTCCAGAAGGTAAACCACCACGCGCCCGACATTGACGCGCCAGGCCTGGAACGCAACCTGGTTCATGCCCACTTCCACCCGGCACACGATGGGGTCCCCTTTCGCGTCCAGCACGGGTTCCATGGGGAGGTTCTTCGGGTTCAACAAGGTGTAATACTCGGTCTGCCAGTTATTCGAGTCGATCGCCTGCTGGAAATAGCCTTCGCGGTAAAACAGGCTAATCCCCACGAACCCCAGCCCGAGATCACTCGCGGACTTGGCGTGGTCGCCTGCCAGCATGCCCAAGCCCCCGGCGGCGATCGGCAGCGTCTCGTGGAAGCCGAACTCGGCGGAGAAGTACGCCACCGGCCGGGATTGCAGGGACGGCGCGTTCTGGGCCGCCCAGGTCTGCTTTTCGGTCACGTAGGTTTCGAAGGAACGCAGCACCTTGCGCACGTGTTCGGCAAAGTCCGGGTTTTGCAGGCGCGCCCGCAGCTCCGCGTTGGAGACCTCGTGCAGCACGGCGACCGCGTTGTGATATAGATTTTGCCAGCCCCGCGGTGAGAGTTCCTGGAAGATCTCTTGCGCGCCCTGGTCCCAGGTCCACCAGAGATTGCGGGCCAGGCGGTTGAGGCCGTTTGTCAGTTCGGTCAGTTCGTCGCTTGTCAGTGGCTTTTTCGTCATAGAGTACTAACAGAATGTGCCAGTGGGTTCTCTTTGTTCGATTCTGCGGCTACACCGTAAACGGCAAAGGCGATCCGGGCAATTCCTTCTTTCGTTTAAATTGAATGGTCAGGACCGGCAGAACCCGGCGCCACGGCGACACCGATGCAGGCTGGCGCGGCCCGGGGCCTTCGCTCATATTGGGGGCTTGGCTGGCGTGAAGAAGTATTGGCATGTGATCGGCGTCGGGATTCAGAATAACCTGACCTACCGGTTCAATTTCCTGGCCCGGACGGTTTTCGGTTTCATCCCGTTGATCGCCGTCCTGTACGTGTGGCTGACGATTTACAGCGGTAAGGGCAAAGGGGCCATGGTGGGCTCTTACACGCTCGCCCAGATGATTTCCTATTACGTGCTCACGGCGATTGTCGATGCGCTGACCGCCGTCAACGAGGACGACTGGCAAATCGCCGCGGATATCAAAGATGGCAATATCAGCCAATTCCTCCTCAAGCCGATCGATTACCTGTCCTATCGCTTGTGCCTCTTTTTTTCGGGCCGGGTCACCTACCTGGCCGTCGCGGCTATTCCCCTGGCCTTGTTCGTTCTCTGCCTGCGCCACTACTTTGTCTTTCCACCGGACGGAATGGCTCTGGGCTTATTCCTGTGCTCGACCTTTTTGACGGCGCTGCTGCAGTTCTTCATCTCGTACGCCATGGCGATGCTGGCCTTTTGGGTGCTCGAAGTTTCGACCTTCATCTTCATCCTGTTTGCCTTCGAGTACATCGCCAGCGGCCATCTGTTTCCCTTGGACATTCTCCCGTCGGGCGTGGCACACGCGCTCTCGTTTACGCCCTTTCCGTACGAGCTGTATTTTCCAGTGACGATTTACCTGGGCAAGGTCCGTTCGGCGGACCTGGGCCGCGGGCTGGTGGTCCAGCTCGCCTGGGTGGTTGCCGCCTACGTGCTGGCGCGGTTCATGTGGGGACGGGGCATCAAGAAATATTCAGCGGTGGGGGGATGAAATGAGCCGCAAACCGCACCCCCAACAGAGAGACGACCGCGATCCCGGGACGATGACCGCCCCCGCCCCGCCGCACGAGCCTGGCGTTCCCTCCTGGCTCCGCTACCCGCGAATCTACGCCGCTTTGTGGAAAAACTCTGTGACCCGTGAAATGATGTTCAAGGGCAACTTTGTGCTTTGGATCGTCGTCGAGCTGCTCTGGTTCGGACTGCAGCTCAGCTTCATTGGCGTGCTCTACCTGCATACCGACCACATCGGAACCTGGACCAAGTGGCAAGTGGTCCTGCTTATCGGCGCCAGCCATTTGATTCAACAGATTTTTCAGGCCTTCTTTCTCATTAACTGCACGAATCTCTCCGAGTTGGTCCGCAACGGGAAGCTGGATTTCTTGTTGTTGCTGCCCGTCAACACCCGCTTCGTGGTCTCCTTGCGGCAAGTCGATCTCGGGGGTTTTGTCAACGCGCTCTCAGCCATTGGCGTGATGGCGTATGCGGCGCTCCAAATGCACCTCTCTCCCACGCTTGGACAGGTGGCCGGATTTGTCTTCCTGTGTTTGGCCGGAATCGTGATCCACTATTCCCTGATGTTCCTGCTGGCCAGCATCAGTTTCTGGACGGTGAAAGCGCAGGGCATCGTGTGGGGGTATTATAACCTCTTCCAGATCGCCCGTTTGCCTGACGAAGCCTTTCACGGCGTCTTCCGTGCCGTATTCACCTTTGCCATTCCCATGCTCCTGGTCGCGAACGTTCCCGTGCGCGTGCTGGTGAATAAGCTGGCTTCCCCCGCCCAGCTCCTGCTGCTGCTGGGGATGAGCCTGGCCTGCTTCGCGGTTTCCGAATGGGGCTGGCGCGCCTCGCTGAAACGTTACACCAGCGCCAGTTCTTAACCGGGATCTGCTCCCCACTTTCGAGGGTCGAGCGGCGCCCGAGCGTGAGGCAAAGACAGGCAAGCCCGCGCCCCGGGCAGCGTTTACGAGGCGCCGGCTCCGGCCGTCGCGCCTCGCCGGGGGTGTGCCTTCAAACGCACAGTTGGCAGGGGGAGAGCTTCGGCTAAAGTTCAATAGAAGTGCACCTTTAAGCGAATTACCGTGGCCACGAAAGACAATCGAAATCAGGCTCGCGCGCTCATCGAACAACTGGAATCCCGCCTGCATACCGGGCCGCCCATCGCCGATGCCGAACTGCTGACGGTTTCCGATTTCCTGCGGCGGAAGGAATTCTCCGAGGCCAGCGATTATCACACGCGGCTCAGGCGCCTGCGGGACCAGGTCACGGTGCGCTCGAAACAATGGGTGCCGCGGCACGGCAAACGGAATTACGGCGGCCAGGCGGCGGGCGCCTGGATGCAGGTGCAATCAGCCTATGATCACCTCATCCTGTCGGTTTGCTATGCCGGCGAATTCAACACCCGGCGCGGACGGATCAAGATCTCGCACCGGTTCAACCGCGAAGGCCGCATTGATTTTGTCGAACTGAAGTTCGTCAGCGCGCTGCTCCCCTGTCTCAATGGTGCGTTCCGAAAGCTCCTGATGGTGAAGAACTATCAGACGATCAAAAAGGATTGGCGCGTCGCCGAAGCGTTCGTGCTGCCGGTTCTCCCCAAGGAACTGATTTTCCTTTATGAGAATGTTTTCCGGGCGCCGAGGCATGAACTCCTGGCCTGGTTGATTAATGTCGGGCACGGGATCACCGGGGATTTGCGGCAGAGCTTGCGGCTGGGCGCCCGCCCGGAGGCCGAGCCGGCGGCGGATCCCTCGAGCCAGTTGCCACTGGGCGCGCTCGTCGAAGACCAGGTGGCGCTGCCCATCCTCACCCAAGCGGCGGACCTGAGGTCCACCGTCCAATGCCTGGCCCCGGACCAAGCCCTCGTGCGGTACTGACGCGACCTGGAAATCGGCTGCCCTCCGGTTCGCCGGCGTCCCAGCGGGACCGGTCCTCATCATTCGCTCCGGGTATCCTGCGAAGGGCCCCAAGCCGATGCCACGGGGAGCGAGCCAAGCCCGCCCGTCCCCTGCGGCGATTTCACGCGCAACCCCGCGCTTGCCGGTCCCGGTGAAACCGTTATTCTGGGACCATGATGAATCGGGTATTAGTAATGCTCCTCGCCCTCTGGTGCGGGTTCACCTTCCAGGCGCCCGGCCAGGCGACCGAATCGGAGCGGCAGATCTTCGCGCGAACCAAAGCCAGCGCAGAAAAGGGAAATGCCGAGGCTCAATTGCAACTCGGGGCGCTCTACGCCGGCGGCGTGGGGGTAAGGAAAGACCTCGAGAAAGCCGCCAAATGGCACCGAAAGGCCGCCGAACAGGGCTTGGCCCGGGCACAATATCAATTGGGGCTGGATTATTCGGCGGGTGATGGTGTGAAGCTGAGCCTGCCGGAGTCGGTTCGCTGGTATCGCAAGGCCGCCGACCAGGGGTTGGTTCAAGCCCAGTACGAAATGGGGCTGTGTTGCCTTTTTGGCCGAGGCATTCCCGACGACGGCGTGGGAGCCGTCGAATGGTTCCACAAAGCCGCGCGCCAGGGATCGGCAATTGCCGAGTACCAAATCGGCATTTGCTACCTGGAAGGGACCGGCGTGGCCAAAGACATCACCGAGGGCATCAAGTGGATCCAAACCGCCGCCTGGAAAGGAGTTGCCCCGGCGCAAAACAAGTTCGGCGAATGTTTCGTCAAAGGCCAGGGCGTGCCTAAGGATCTCGTTCAGGCCTACAAATGGTTTGCACTGGCCGCAGCGCAGGACGATGAGCATGCCCTGGATATCCGCGTCAGCATGGCGAAATTGGAAGCCGAACTCACCCCGGAACAAATCGCCCAGGCCCAAAAATCCGCCAGCGAGTTCAAGCCCGGACAGCGGCCGGCCCCCAGCCCCTTGGTTACGGACGCCAACCCCTCGACCGGTTCCAACGGAAGCCCTGCGGCGCAAACCGAGTCAATCAACTCGACCGCCAATACCGGCTATGTGAACGTGCGCGCGGACCAGGATGGTTGCGACATCTTCGTGGACGGCGCTTTCGTCGGGAACTCCCCCGCGAAGCTCCAACTCGCCGAAGGTTCGCACGTGATCGAGGTCAAAAAGACCGGCTACAAGGATTACCGCCGCGAACTCAAAGTGCTGGCCGGCTCCGATCTGACCCTGGCGCCGGGGTTGGAGAAACTTTGACAGACTGGCCCCGCATCCGGTTCGGACTCGGCGAAGCCCCATCGCGCCTTGGAAGCTGAATGAATTCGAGGTCATCGGCTCCTCGCCCATTTCTTTGCTTGCGGAACGCGACGTTTCGGCTGGGCGACCGGCTGGTCTTTGCGGATACCTCCTGGACCTTCCAACGCCACCAGCACTGGGCTGTCATCGGGCCCAACGGCTCAGGCAAGTCCTGGTTTGCCGACGCGCTCCGGGGACGCCTTCCGCTGGTTCGGGGCGAGTTGCGTTACGGCTTTCGTCCTGGGGCCGGCCTGGCGCCGGAGGACGCCATTGGCCACGTGGGTTTCGAAGACCGCCAATCCGAGGTGCATGGATCGGTGCTTCAGTCACGCTGGCAGAGCATCGAAGAGGAAAGCGCGCTACGAGTCGGTGATTATCTTTCCTATGAACGGGTGATGGACATCAACCCCTACGAAGTCAATCCGGCGCATGATGGCAACCGGGCACAGTTCGAACCGCGCCGGCGCCACGCGGTTGCCTTGCTGGACCTGGCACCGTTTCTGGACCGAAATCTGTTCTCGCTGTCCCATGGCGAACGACAACGCGTCCAGTGGGCGCGTGCCCTCTGCCTTCCGTTGCGGCTGCTCATTCTGGACGAACCATTCAACGGGTTGGATGCCGCGGCGCGAGCGCGCTCCCAGCGTTTGCTCGAACACTTGATGCGCACACCGCTGCGCCTGCTGTTCATCACCGCCCAAGCGGAGGACGTCCCGAGGGGAATCCGCCATGTTCTCGAAGTGGAGCACTGCCGGGTAGTGCGGGCGGCGCCACGGGCGCGCTTCCCGGTTCCAAATCCGCAGGCCAAGGTGCGGGGGTCCGATTCCCAAGTCCCCCGCGCCGGGTTGCGCGCCGCCACGGGGAAGGTGCTGGTGGATTTGCGGAACATCACGGTGCGTTACGGGAACGAGGCCATTTTGACGGACGTGGACTGGACTGTGCGAGCCGGGGAAAGCTGGGCGCTCCTGGGGCCAAACGGGGCGGGAAAATCGACCCTGCTCAGCTTGATCCTGGGGGATCATCCGCAGGCTTACGTCAACGACGTGACCGTGTTTGGGCGGCGGCGTGGACATGGGGAATCGATTTGGGAAATCAAGCGGCACATCGGCGCGGTCTCGCCCGAGTTGCATCTGCACTTTAACGGCGGCATCACCTGCCTGGACACGGTGGCCTCGGGTTTTCAGGAAACGATCGGCTTGTTCGAGCCGGCCACCCCACGCCGGCGGACGGCCGCCCGAACCTGGCTCAAACGGTTTGAACTGCTCGGCTGGGCGGAGGCGCCGCTCCTGGCGCTTTCCCTGGGCCAGCAACGCATGGTGCTGCTGGCGCGCGCCCTGGTCAAACAGCCGCGCCTGCTGATCCTGGACGAACCCTGCCAGGGCCTGGACCTCAGCCATCGCCAACTCGTCCTCGGCGCCATCGAAGGGCTGCTTCGCGACCGCGTGCTCACGGTCATTTACGTCACCCACCGGCCCGAGGAAATTCCGGCTTCCATTCGGCGGGTACTGCGGCTCGATCGAGGTATAGCCAAACAAGGCCTCGCTGACAACCGGCGAGCATAAGAACCTGAGGACCCGTGGCGGGCAAGGTTGAGCGAGCCCTTGCTCCAGCGGGGGGTTGGCTCGCGGTCAGCCCGTCCGCGCGTTTAAACCGTCAAGTCGCCGCCTCGCTCATCGCCGGGCGAGGTTCCACGGCGGCGGTGTTCCACGGCCCCTCGAGAATTTCCCGACGGTGCTCCGAGTAGCAGCGATCAGGGGAAAACACTTCGAGCGGCATGGTCTCATCATAGCCGCAGGCTTAGAGCGAACGGCTGTAAGTCCGCGAAGGCGAACCCGCCTCCCACCAGTAAACGAGCCTTGGCTCTGCGCAAAACCTCCATCGCCGCGAAATGGACGACCTGTTCATGGGTCGGAATCCCTTCGGTCCACTGCGATTGCAGGATGGGAAAGATTTTGCCCACGGTTTGATCGCTGGCTTCCAGCGCCCCCGTCCCGATCGCGTAATAGACCTCGTTATGTTTCCAAACAAAGGGATAGACACAATAGCAGCCATACAGCGGATTGGTATGGATCTGTTTTGGGGCCAAGACGCTCATAAAACAGACTCGCCGGGCGCGTGCGGGATGCAAGCGGGGCGATCCCCTGCCCCGGGATCCGGGCGAGCTTATGGCCGCGCGCGATCGGATGAGGCCCGGCCCCAGATCGGGGGTGCGTTGGGGGTGGCCGGGGGCGGGGGGGACGGAGAACCTCGTCGATGGCAGACGCCTCCGGCATTTTCCGATTCAGGGGGCCAGGCGCGCCGTCCGTACAACCCCCGAACCAATTCCGTACTCGTTCACTTTGCCGAACGCGCTTGGAATGGGAAGATAAGGGCGGCACCTTTGATACCAGGAGCCGCGACGGACCGGAATGAAGAATGCAATGACATGAATTCGATCCATGAGGATTTTCTATGCTCAGCGATCTGCCGCGGATGTTCCGACGGGGATGCGCTGGATTTAACGCGGTGGTTTGAAGACCGCCGGGCGGCGCAACGAATAAAAGTCGAGCGCATTCCGTTCCAGGATATGAAAGGCTGAAGCTTTGAGCCTGCGACCGGGAACCTGGCGCATGAGACGGGGCGCTTTTTCAAGATCGAGGGCGTGTGGGTGGAGACCAACTACGGGTTCACCCCCAAGTGGTCCCAGCCCATCATTCATCAGCCGGAGATCGGCATCCTCGGCATCCTCGCGCGCCGCATCAACGGAATCCTGCACTTCCTGATGCAGTTGAAGACCGAACCGGGAAACCTGGGCGGGTTGCAGCTCGCCCCGACGCTGCAAGCGACTCGGAGCAATTTTACCTGCGCTCACAAGGGCCGCCAACCGCCCTATCTGGAGTATTTCCTCGACTTTCGCCGGCATCGGGCGCTGGTCGATGTCCTGCAGTCCGAACAAGGCGCGCGGTTCCTGCGCAAGCGCAACCGCAACGTCATTCTGGAAGTGACGGAAGAGATCCCGGTCCTGGAAGATTTTCGCTGGCTGACCCTGGGTCAGATCCAACAGTTGATGCAACAGGATAACGTGGTCAACATGTGCACCCGGACGGTGCTCTCCTGCATTAAATTCAGTGACGGGCCCGGCGGCAGCCACCGAGCCAATCACGCAGTGCGGCGCATCCTGAACCGGCGGCAGCCGGCCCTTTTCAGCCCGCCCGACCCGGGGAGTTTTCAAATTCGTTTGCTCGCTTCGGAGATGGCCGGTGAGGAGGCCGTGCTTTCGGATGAGGAAATCCTGGCCTGGTTCACCCGGCTCAAATTTCGCTACGAGTTGAACGTCGAACGCATCCCCTTCAAGTTCGTGCAGGACTGGGTGCGCACGCCGGACTCGCTCAAACATGCCGAAGGCAAATTCTTCGAGATTATCGGGGTGCGTTTCGAAGCGGCGAGCCGTGAGGTGGCGGCGTGGTCTCAACCCCTGGTGCGTCAGCGGCAGGAGGGCATTGTGGCGTTCATTGTCAAGGAGTTCAACGGCGTCCTCCATTTCCTGGTTCAAGGCAAGGTCGAAGTCGGCAACTTCGATGTGGTCGAGATGGCCGCGACCGTTCAATGCGTGACCGGCAGTTACCGCGACGCGTCCAAAAATGAGTGTCCCATCTTCCTTGATCACGTGCTGGACGCCCGGCCCGAACGGGTGCTGCACGCCTCGAAGCAATCCGAGGAAGGCGGGCGGTTTTTTCAGGAGCAGAACATCACCCTGGTGGTCGAGGCGGGTGCGGATTTTCCTCAAGAAATTCCCGAGAATTTCGTTTGGATGACGCTCGGACAACTCAAGCATTTCATTCGCTACAACAACTTCGTCAACGCACAAGCCCGTTGCCTGCTTTCCTGTTTGGCCCTGGGCGCGCAGGAAACCGCCGTTCCCTTCCAGGAAAGCCGGCTGGCCACCGCACGGTGGCAGAGGCAGCCAGGCGAACCGTTGGAAGCGGGGTTGGTGGGCGCCGCGTCCGGTGCCGCGCCAGTTTTGATAGCATGAGCGTACGGCCGGCCGCGCCAACGGCGGTGTTCGACGTCTTGGTCCTCGGCTTTTCCAGCATTGTGGCGCGACGCGTGTTGCCGGCCCTGGCAGGCCTGCGTTGCGTCGGGAAAATTCACATCGCCTCGAGAAGCGCGCTCGGCCGGAACGTTGCCTTCGACGAAAACCGCGTGCGCCTTTGGGCGGATTATCAAGAGGCGCTGGCCCAAACCCGGCCCACGCTCACCTACATTTCCTTGCCAAATAGCCTGCACGCGCACTGGGTCCGGCAAGCGCTCGAGGCCGGTTCTCATGTGGTGGTCGATAAACCCGCCTGCACCTCGCTGTCTGACGCCGAGGCATTGGCCGCGCTCGCCGCCCGCCACAGCCTTTGCCTGGCCGAGGCAACCGTCTGGAACTACCACCCGCAATTCACCACCTTCGCCCAAAGGCGGCTTGAAGGGGACCAACCCGTCACCCGCGTCCATGCGACGTTCTCGTTCCCGCCGTTGCCCCGGGAGAACTTCCGCAATGATGCGCGGCTGGGCGGGGGCTGCCTCTTCGATCTGGGACCCTACGCCGCCGCGTGCGGCCGTTACTTTTTTGGCGAGCCTCCGCGAGAAGTGCTGGCCCGCGTGACTGCCCGCCAGGCGGAGGACGGGCTGGAAACCGCCTTCAGCCTCCTCGCCACCTACCCGCGAGGAGGGGCGCTGACCGGTCACTTTGGGTTTGATACCGAATACCGGAACACCCTCTCCGTCCTGGGGCCTGCCTTTTCCGTCGAGTTCAACCGCGCCTTCACCCTCCCTGCCGACGCGGCGGTGGATTTCTCGTGGCGGAGTCGAAACCAAAGCAGTCAGGTGGCTTGTGCCGCAGGTGACAGCTTCGCCCTATTTCTCGAATCCGTGATGGACTCGATTGTGAGACGCAATTTTGGGGGCTTTGCCTCAGCCCTGCTGCAGGACGCCCAATTCATACACCACCTCAGGAAATCTGCTGGAGCTATTACATGAGTATCAAAGTCTGGGACTATTTGGAGGAGTTTGAAACCGAGCGCGCCGACATCATGGCCGGCCTGGAAAAGGTCTTCCGCTCCGGCAGATTGATTTTAGGAGAAAGCGTTCGCAGCTTCGAGGCGGCCTTTTCCTCCTATTGCGGCGTCCGGCACGGCGTGGGCGTGGACAACGCCACCAACGGGCTCTTCCTGGCGCTCAAAGCCCTGGGCATCGGCCCCGGAGATGAAGTGATCACCGTGCCCAACACCGCCGTCCCGACCGTCGCCGCCATCTGCGCGGCGGGAGCGACACCGCGCTTCGTGGATATCGACCCGGCGACCTATCTGATGGATGTCCGCCAACTCGAAGCGGCTCTCACCGCCAAAACCCGCTGCATCATCCCGGTGCACCTGTACGGCCAGTGCGTCAACATGGAGGTGGTGAATGCGCTCGCCCAAAGCCGCGGGCTCAAGGTGGTGGAGGATTGCTCCCAAGCCCACGGCGCCGGTCGTAACGGCGCCAAAGCGGGGGCGATGTCGGACCTCGCGGTGTTTTCGTTTTATCCCACCAAACCCTTGGGGGGTTACGGAGACGGCGGCATGGTGATCACCAACGATCCCAAGCTCGAAGCCAAACTGCGGCGCCTGCGTTTCTATGGCATGGACAGCGCCTATTACGCCGAGGAGGATGGCTACAACTCACGGCTCGACGAACTCCACGCGGAAATCCTGCTCCGCAAGCTCCGGCGGCTCGATGGGTATATTGCGCGCCGCCGGCAATTGGCCGCGCGCTACGACCAGCGGCTCGCCGGGACTTCATTGGTGCTGCCGAAGGTGGATCCTAACAACTTCCACGTCTATTACGTCTATGTCGCGTGCCATCCGGATCGCGACCGCCTGCTGGCCGAACTCGCCAAGCATGACATCCATCTCAACGTCAGCTATCCCTGGCCCATCCACCTGATGCGCGGCTATGCACGCCTGGGATACGAACCGGGCGATTTCCCCTGCGCCGAAAAGGCGGCGCGGGAAATCTTCTCCCTGCCCATGTACCCGGCGTTGCCGGACCCGGCGCAGGAAGAAACCTGCCAGCGGTTGGAAGAACTCCTCGGCGAGCGCCGCGGAGCTTAGGGCCCGGTGGGTTAGAGAGCGGTTTTTCCCTGGGCCTTGGCGTTGCGCCAGCGCGCTCGAGCGATCTCAGCTAATCGCGCGCGGCCTGCGGCGCTGATCCGCGCCTTGCGCTTGTTCGGCTTAACCACCGTTCCCGCCGCGCGTTTGATTTTCGCCCAACGGGCTTTTTGCGCGGCGCTGATCCGGGCCGTGGCGGCGGCGCTCAAGTGGCGCTTGCGTGCGCTCCCGTTGCCGCCGGATAGGGTCGCGGCGCCCAGGACCTGCTTGAGTTCGGCTTCAAGTTCTTCGATGCGTTTCTGAATGTCGGCCGCCCGCGCGAGTTTCTCCGCGGATAGGTTGAGGATTGCTGGATGCATATAAGTTCAATTAACGATCACAGATGGTTTGTGTCAAGGGGAGAACCGGCCCACATAGTTCTGGCCTAGCCACCGGCGCATCTGCCATGTTAGCCCCGCGCGCGAGGCTCACGCCGGGCCAGCCTCCTTTATGAAGCTAGAACTCATCGATTGGCTGATCGTTTTGCTGACGCTCTTGGTCTGTTTCGTTCCGGCGCTGTTCTTTGGCCGGCGCGCGGCCAAGAATACCTCGGAGTTCTTCGCCTCGGGGCGATCCGTGCCCTGGTGGCTGGCGGGGTTGTCGATGGTCGCCACGACCTTCAGCAGTGACACGCCCAACCTCGTGACGGACATCGTGCGGCGGCAGGGCGTGGCGGGCAATTGGCAGTGGTGGGCGTTCACGTTGACGGGCATCGCCACCGTTTTCTTCTACGCCCGGCTTTGGCGGCGATCGCAGGTGATGACCGATCTCGAGTTTTACGAGATCCGTTACTCCGGCCGGGCCGCCAGCGTCGTGCGCGGCTTCCGCTCGATCTATCTGGGCCTGTTCTTCAACTGTTTTATCATGGCCACGGTCACGCTGGCCGCCTGCAAAATTGCCGCGATCCTCTTCGGCCTGGAGCGGTGGCAGACCCTGCTCTTTTGCGGCGTCCTGAACGTCCTGTTTGCCGCGCATTCGGGGCTCTGGGGGGTCCTGGTGATCGATATGATCCAGTTCTTTGTAAAGATGACCGCCGTCATCGCCGCCGCGTGGTTTGCCGTCAAGCATGTGGGCGGAATGCATACCCTGATAGCCAAGCTCTCGACCCAAACCGGGCCCCACGGGATCCATTACCTGGACATGCTCCCCAGCCTGACGAACAACTGGGACGTCGCGCTGACCATCTTCATCATGCCGATTGCCGTTCAGTGGTGGGCCGTTTGGTATCCGGGCGCCGAACCGGGCGGCGGCAGCTATATCGCGCAACGTATGCTGGCTTCCAAATCCGAAAAAGATTCGCTGGGGGCGGTTCTGTTCTTCAATGTGGCGCACTACGTGATGCGGCCCTGGCCTTGGATCCTGGTCGCGCTGTGCTCGATACTGGTTTATCCCGAGCTCTCCGATATCCAGAAGGCCTTTCCGCATCTTGACCCCAAGCTCCTGGGTCATGACATCGCCTACCCGGCCATGCTGAAGTTCCTGCCGGTGGGCTTCATCGGCCTGATGGTGGGCGGCCTCATCGCCGCTAATTCCTCGACCATTCTTACCCACCTCAACTGGGGCGCCTCCTACCTGGTTCACGACTTCTACCGGAGATTCATCAATCGCACGGGCACTGAACGGCACTATGTTTGGATGGGACGCTTGGCCACCGTCGGCCTGTTCCTGTCCGCGGCGGGACTGACGTATTTCCTGGATACGGCCAAAGATGCCTTTGACGTCATCCTGCAAATCGGGGCGGGCACCGGTCTGTTGTATTTGCTCCGATGGTTCTGGTGGCGGATCAACGCCTGGTGCGAGGTAGCGGCGATGGCCAGCTCGTTTTTGGTGTCAATCCTCTTATTCGTGCTCCACAAGAACGGGGTGAGCACGGCTGTCTTGGGCGGGGCGTTGAGCCTGGACCTGCCGATCACCATTGTGGTCACGACCCTTTGCTGGGTGGTCACGGCCTTCGCGGGACCGCCGACCGACCGGCAAACGCTCATCAACTTCTATCGCAAAGTCAGGCCCTTCGGCCCCGGGTGGGAGTCCATTCGCGTGGAAGCCGGAATTACGCGCGAGGAGGCCCAGGCGACACGTGAGAACATCCCGCTGGCGCTGCTCGGCTGGGTGGCCGGATGCGCAGTGGTCTGGTCCGGGCTGTTTGCCGTTGGCAACTTCCTTTATGGGCGCACCGCCGCCGGGACCGCGCTGCTGGCCGTGTTCGCGGTGGGAAGCCTGGTTCTGCTGAAAGTGATTAGCCGCCTTTGGTCGGCCCCCGGCGAACCGGCGCTGGAGGCCGCGGCGCAACCGCAACCGCAAGGCCGGGAATGAACGCCCGGAAGGACTAATCCAGTTTTTCTCCCTCCCTCCACTCCTGCCGCGATGCCGGCCGCAACACCGATGAAAACACCCCTGACGCTCCTGGTGCTGGCTGCCGGCATGGGCAGCCGCTACGGCGGACTCAAGCAACTCGATCCGGTGGGGCCGGGTGGCGAGACGCTGATGGATTATTCGATCTATGACGCGCTCCGCGCCGGATTCGACAAGCTGGTCTTCGTGATTCGGCGGGACCTCGAGCGCCCGTTCAAGGAAACCATTGGCCGCCGGTTTGAAGAGCGGATTCCGGTTGATTACGTCTATCAGGAACTCGACTGCCTGCCGCCCGGTTACGCGCCTCCGCCGCAGCGACGGAAGCCTTGGGGCACCGCCCATGCCATCCTGGTGGCCGCCGCCGCGGTGCGCGAGCCGTTCGCCGTGATCAACGCCGATGATTTTTACGGCCGGCAATCGTTCGGCGTCCTGGCCGCGCACCTGCGCGCTCCAACTTCGGACCAGGCGATGGTTGGTTTTATTCTGCGCAACACCCTATCCGATTTCGGGACCGTGGCCCGGGGCGTCTGCCGGGTGGGGCCGGCGGGTTTGCTCGAAAACGTGATCGAGTTGACAGGGATTGAACGCGATGGCCTCGGGGCCAAGTATGTGGATGGCACAGGGGCCACCCGAGCCTTGACGGGGGAGGAGATCGTCTCCCTCAACATGTGGGGCTTTCGTCCGCTGATCTTCGAACAACTGCAAACGGAATTTGCCACTTTTCTAAAAGACCATGGCCAGGACGAAAAGGCGGAGTACTTCATTTCCTCGGTCGTCGGCTCCCTCGTCGGGCGAGACCAGGCCAGGGTCCAGGTGTTGCGCTCGCCCGATTCCTGGTTCGGCATAACCTATCGGGATGATCGAACCACCGTGGTCGAGGGGATTCAACAGTTGATCCAGAAGGGAGAATACCCGAAACAGCTCTGGGCTGCGTCCGCTCGATAAACGCCCAGGCGCGAGGGGAATTTGATCCGGGCGAACGACCCGAACGCGCAGATCAGTATTGTTGCGGACTACCAGGGACGGCGAACCGAGAGTAGAATGACGGCCATGAACCCGCCCCATAAGGGGGACGGTTAGGCATTATACGCGGGTTCGAGGCGGGCTTCTAGACACAGGGGCTCGCCTTTTTATATCTCTACACGGAATTTGCAACGGCCGACCGCTGGGGACAGCGAGGCTCAAGCGCCAGCAATCGCGCGCCAACGCCGAGAAAGCTACCGCGGCATTTAACGTGGTCCAGCACGCGCAGAAAGCCCACCGAGGCCTCCGCACGTTTCAACGCGCTTGAGCCCACCCAAGCTTCGACCACCCGGCAACGCGCCCACGGTCTGAGAGCGCGTCTCGTGCGATCAATATTCCCGGTCGCGGGTGATGCCGGGCATGGGGATGGGATACTTGCCGTCGGGGCCGGCCACCAGCGGCGCCGGCGAATCCATGGTCAACTTGTCCACACCCGGTGCGTACTCGTGGTCGCTGTTGAGCAGTTCGTCGAAGGTGATTTCCTGGCCGGTATGGGCCGCCTTGCGCCCCAGGCTGCTGACCAGACTGGCCTTCACTCCCCGTTCGACTTCGTTGTAAGGCTTGTCGTTGCGGATGGCCTCCATCAGGTCGTTCCATTCGTTATGGTAGGGATTCCGGTCCTCGGGCTTGACCTTGGACTCCCAAAGCATATTTGGCCGAGACAGGTTCTGGCCTTTAAATATCCGGGACGGAGGATCGCAGTCGTTGCTGTGCGAGACCACGGCGATGCCTTTGCTGCCGTGGGCGTAGCTGGAGTAAATGTCGTGGCACCCGTTCATGCAGCGGCCATCCATATACATTTTAGCTCCATCGGCGAAGGTGTATTCCACCGAGTAGGCATCGAAATTCTGATCGACGTAGGGCTCGCCGTCGGGATTCGTCTTGTAGTGTTTGCCACCGATGGCTTGGGCTTTAATCGGCCAGGCATTCTTCATCCAACAAAGGTGATCGACGTGATGGATATAAAAATCATTGAAGCAGCCGCCGCTGGCCCACAGGAAGCTGTGGAAGTTCCGGATTTGCCAGAGTAACTCGCTGGGATTTCCGGGCCACTTGGTCGTATAGGCCGAACCGGCCGGGCCGTGCATCCGATAACCGCGCAAGAGGATGACATCTCCAATTTCACCATCCTGAATCCGCTGCTGCAATTCCTGCAGCACCCGGCTGTGCCGTGACATCAAGCCCACCCCAACCTTCAGGTTCTTGGCCGAGGCTTCCTCCGCCAGCTTGAGCATCCGGCGGGAGGTGGGGCCATCCGCCGTGAGCGGCTTTTCCATGAACACATTCAATCCTTTGGCAATGGCATAGGTAAAATGCACCCAGCGGAAAGCCAGCGGCGTGGTGAAGATCGCCACATCGCCGGGCTTGAGACAATCCATCGCCTTTTGGTAGGCATCGAACCCGATGAATTTGCGGTCTTGGGGAACGTCCATCCGGTCGCTGTTCTGACGTTTGAGCGCATCAAAGCTGTTGTTCAGGCGGTTCTCGAAAACGTCCGCCATGGCCACCAATTTCATGGGTCCGCCACTGCAATTCAGCGCGTCGTTGGCCGCCCCGGTACCACGACCGCCGCAGCCGATCAGGGCAATTTGGACGACATCCGTACTCGCGGCATGGACGCTGGGCAGGGCGACTCCGGCCAGGGCCGAAGCTGCGGCCAAACGGCCTGTGGTCTTGATAAATTCGCGTCGGGACGAAAGTGAATTCGATGAGGATTCATTCATGAAGGATATATTCCCGAGCTTTCTCAAAGGTTGTCAACACCGATTTTGAATGCGCTTGACTTCGGCTTCCGCGGCCTGTCCAATCCGCCGCCATGAGAACCCTGATTGGGGTTGTCTTCACAGCAGCTTTCGCCGGTGCCGCCACGTTCGTCTTGTTGAAGGTAATCGGCGCTCTGGTCGGCTTGCGTGTGACCGAGGAGGAAGAAAACATGGGCTTGGACCTCAGCCAGCACGGTGAGAGCGCCTACAACGACTAATGAGGCTCTCGAGCTTAGAACCGCTGCGGGTTGTGCGCTTCGCGCGGCGGCGAGAGTGGACATGCGTCCGAGAAAACGCCGGGCGCCGTGCCGCAGGTCCGGCGAACGTTGACTTGGTCATAATGTGTTTTAGAGTTCAAGGATTCTAGCGCATGCGTGCGGTGATCCAGCGAGTCACAGCGGCCGAAGTCTGCATCGACTCGGTCGTAAAGGGCGCCATCGGGCAGGGCTTGCTGGCCCTGGTGGCAATCGAGGAGCCGGACTCGGCGGAGGATATCGAATGGTTGAGCGGGAAGATCGCGCGGCTGCGGGTGTTCGACGACGACGCCGGGGTAATGAACCGCTCGGTGGTGGACGTGCGGGGAGGTGTGCTGGTGGTGAGCCAGTTCACCCTGTTCGCCAGCACGAAAAAGGGCAACCGGCCTTCCTACAGCCGATCGGCGCGGCCTGAAGTCGCGCGTCCTCTTTACGAACAGTTTCTCTCTCGTCTTGCCGTCGAGTTGGGCAGCCCGGTTCAGACCGGCGAATTCGGGGCGCACATGGTGGTCCGGCTGACCAACGATGGCCCGGTGACGATCCTCATCGACTCGAAACTGCGCGAATAGGCGGCTCGATCCGCGATGGAGCCGCTCCGGCTCGATTTTGAACAAAGAGAAAAGAACTCGCAAAGCGCCGGCCAGGAGCTCATCGGCCTTTCGAGACTGAAGCCGTTCGGCGCGGGGTCCGCCCTCCCATCCGGTGATCCGCGTTCGACCGACCACCAGACGGGGAAGGCTGCGGGAGCCAATGGGGCGTTGAGCGGGGAGCCGCCGGTGGGTTAACCCCACACCCCTTGAGGCCAAAATCAGGCCCGGCCCATACTCAGCCCGGGAGCTGTCAAGCGGGGTGTTGGGGGTTTTGGAGACGCGCCCATTCACGGATCTGGGCCTCGGCGACTTTCGCCAGCGGCAACAGGCGCTTTCTAGCCTCGGCCCAGTCCTCGGGCAGCAGGAGGAACAAGCACTGATCCACGGCTTTGCCACCAATGACTTGGTCCGCCTTTGCCACGCCGGTTGGGCGCATGCCCAGCTTGCGGTTGAGGGAGAGCACGGCCAGATTCGTCGAAACCGTTTTTACGCGAAGCTCCTTCAACCCGAGGGGACCAAAGGCCAGGTCCAGCCCCAGAACGGCGCTGGGTATGGCCGCGGGAACCTGGGGCCGAACAATCCAGCGCCCGGACTCCGCGCTCGGGCCAAGGAATCCCCAGAATCCGTAGGTGCCCAGCGGATGGTGGCCATCCTCAGTTTCGATCAGAAAATAATAATCGTCCGGACGATCGAAATACTGTTGAAGCCAAGCCTCCTGGCTGGCCACGTCAGTGGCTGAATCACCCACGCGTCCCTTGGCCCGATCCAAATTGCGCAGCCAAACGATAAAGGCCGCGTCTTCGAACCGAACCGGGCGCAGCGTCAACCCAAATCCGGTCGCTTCTAGTGTGTGCCGCATCCGTTTGCCTTTATTGGTGGCTTACCCTGTAACATGTGTCAGCCGGGGTTCTTACCGCCGGGCGGCCCCGAAGTCAAGGGTTTCGTGGTTTCGGATGCGGAGGCCGGTCCGCTCGAACGCTATGAGCGATTTGACCGAGCCCGACCTCCCGGTTCGAACGCTGGCGCCCGGGGGCAAGTCGGGCTACTGTGGCCCATGGTTTTCCTGGGATTGGGGACGGCGACTCCGCCGCGCCGCTACACGCAAAACGAATGCTGGGAGGCGGCCCAAAAGGCCAAACAGTTCGACCAACTCACCTCGCGCTCGCGGGCCATTCTTAGGAAAATTCTCACCGGGAGCAATGGGATTTCGAGCCGGCACCTGGCGTTGGATGATATGTGCGAAGCTTTCGATCTGACGCCCGATGCGCTGCACGCGCGATTCGCCCAGCACGCGCCGCGGTTGGCGGCCCAAGCCGCCGACCGGGCGTTGACGGACTCCGGCGAGAATCCGGAGGCCATCGATGCGCTGATCGTCAGCACCTGCACCGGTTACCTCTGCCCGGGGTTGACGAGTTACCTCGTCGAGGGATTGGGGTTGCGCCCCGAAATCCTCGCGTTGGATCTGGTAGGACAAGGCTGTGGAGCCGCTGTGCCGAACTTGCGCACGGCGGAAGCCCTGTTGCGCTCGGGCCGCTGCGCGCGCGTGCTCTCGGTCTGTGTCGAGGTCTGCAGCGCCGCATTTTACCTCGATAACGATCCCGGCGTGCTGGTCAGCGCCTGCCTTTTTGGCGACGGCGCCGGCGCGGCGGTGCTCGCGCGTGAACCCAACGGCCACCGGCGAATCGAATGGAAAGCCAGCGGCACCCGGATGAACCCATGCGACCGGGATCTTCTGCGTTTCGAACAGAAGCAGGGAATGCTGCGGAACCTGCTTTCGCCCGAGGTGCCGCGGAGGGCGGCGGACCAGGTTGCCCGAGTGCTGGACCAGGTGCTGCAAGCGGCGGGGGTGGACCGAGGCGAACTGGCCGCTTGGATTTTGCACCCGGGCGGGCGGGACGTTCTGCTGGCCATTAAGGAACGCGTGGGGTTGCGTGACGAGGACTTGCGCTGGAGTGCCGCGGTGCTCGAGGAGTATGGCAATCTGAGCAGTCCCTCCCTGTTCTTCGTGCTGCAAGCGGCCCTGGCGGGAGCCGCCCCGGGCGGCCATTGGTGGCTCTCGTCTTTTGGAGCGGGGTTTAGCGCACACGGGGTGCTCGTGGAAGTGGGGCGTTAGACGTGAAACGTAAAACGTAAAACGTAATGCGTAATGCGTGAAGAACGTGAGGCGCAGGGGTGCGCGGGAGATCTGTGATGAGAACGGGAGGTCCAAAGCCGGTGGTCATTGTGGGAGGCGGGTTGGCGGGTCTGACGCTGGGGATTGGGCTGCGTCAACGAGGCGTGCCCGTTACCGTTTGGGAAGCCGGCCACTACCCGCGTCACAAGGTGTGCGGGGAATTCATTAGCGGACGAGGGCAAGCCGTGCTGGCCAGGATGGGCTTGGCGGATCTGCTGATCCAGGCGGGAGCGGTTTATTCCAGGGACGCCAGGTTTTTTGCCGGCGGAAGAAGTGGACCGGTCCGGGTCTTGCATCCGCCGGCGATCAGCCTCTCACGGTATGTTCTGGACGCGGTCCTCGCTCGCCGTTTTCGGGAGTGCGGAGGAGAGTTGCTCGAAGACAGTCACTGGCAGGGTGGGTATGGCCAGGGCATCGTGCGGGCTTCGGGGCGGTGTTTGCAGGTGGTCGAGGACAACTGGCGCTGGTTTGGATTAAAGATCCATGCCCGGAACGTAGCACTCACTGCCGACCTGGAAATCCATGGCCTGCCCGACGGCTACGTCGGCCTCTCGCGATTGGCCGGTGACGTGGTCAACCTTTGCGGGTTGTTCCGGCGGAGAAGTCCCACCGCCCCTCCTGGGCGCGGCCCCAGCGTCGCTCAGCCGCCAAAACTTCCGACAGTGTCCAGTTCGAAGGGACACGCACCCGCTTCCCGTGAAGCGCACTGGAAGGACATCTTGCGCGGGCCCGCAGGCACCCTGCTCCATGCGCGATTGGACCAGGCGATCCTCGATGCGGATTCCTTTTGCTCGGTCGCCGGGTTGGGGCTGCGGCCACGAAGGGCAGGCGGGCAGGCTGAATGCCGAATTGGCGACGCGCTGACGATGACCCCGCCGGTGACAGGAAATGGCATGTCGATGGCCTTTGAAGCGGCCGAACTGGCCGTGGGACCGCTCGCGGGATACAGCCGGTCCGAACTGCCTTGGAACTCCGCCCAGCGGGCCATCGCCCGCGCTTGCGACCTCGCGTTCACGCGCCGGCTTGCCTGGGCAAATTGCCTGCAGCGGCTCATGTTCGCGCCCGTGGCTCAAAGTCCTTTTGGCGCTCTGGTCCTGAATTCCGGCTTGCTCTGGCGTTTTTTGTTTGCCAAAACCCGCTCATGAAATCGCTGTCGGATTGCCGCTTATATGCCTTCGTGGATGTCTCCTATCTGCATGGCCGGCAGCCCGAGGCGGTGGCAAAAGCACTTTGTGACGGCGGGGCCGATTTGATCCAACTCCGAGCCAAGCAATCCGGCGTGGAAGAAATTCTCCCCATGGCCGAGTGCCTCCTGAGAATTACCCGGGAAGCCGGGGTCCGATTGGTTGTCAACGACCATCCGGCGATCGCTGCGGAGATCGGAGCCGATTACTGTCATTTGGGCCAGGAGGATTTCTTTGACGCCGGCTACTCGGTCGCCGCGGATTTGCGCCGGGCCCATGGGGTCAGACCCGGCACCGGCCTGGGTCTGAGCACGCACGCTCCGGCCCAGGCGCTACGCGCCGTGGCGGCCGGGCCGGACTACATCGCCATCGGCCCGGTCTATGCCACCGGCACCAAACCGGACGCGAAACCCGTCACCCTGGATTACGTCCGTTGGGCCGCCGCGAACGTCCAGATTCCCTGGTTCGCCATTGGCGGAATCAATTTGGAAAACGTGGATGCGGTGCTCGCCGCCGGGGCCAGCCGAATCTGCGTGGTTTCGGCCATCTTAAATGCCCCGGACATTGCGAAGGCCTGCCGCCGGTTCCGGCAGCATCTGAAGGCCTGAACCCAGCGAGGCGAATCCGCGCGCCACGGCTCACGCTGCGTGTCGTTTGCGGCGAATTTCCATTGCGGTGAAGGCAGCCTGTTCCTTAATTTCAGCCCGCATTCGAATTGAATCGGTTGATTGTTTATGAGTGTTTTGATTGTGGGCTCGACGGCGTTGGATTCGATAAAGACTCCCAAGGCGGAGAATCCGAAGCTCCTGGGCGGCTCCGCCAGCCACGCCGCGGTGGCGGCCAGCTTTTTCAGCCCGGTGCGGCTGGTCGGGGTGGTGGGGGACGATTTTCCCAAGCGTTATCTGCGGTTGTACCAACGCCACCGGATCGACCTGGAGGGCCTCCAAATCCTGCCGGGCAAGACCTTCCATTGGTCCGGCGAATACGAGGCCAACATGAACAACCGCCGCACGCTGCTCGACCGAATTGGGCGTGTTCGAAACGTTTACCCCCACCTTGCCCAACTCGCATCAGAATTCGGCTTTTGTCCTGCTGGCCAATATCGCGCCGGCCCTGCAAATCCATGTGCTCAACCAGATGCGGCGTCCCAAGTTTGTGGCGGCCGACACGATGGATCTGTGGTTGAACATCGCTTTGCCAGACTTACTCAAGCTGCTCAAGCGCCTGGACTGTTTCGTTCTCAACGACAGCGAAGCCCATCAATTGACAAAAGAAGACAACGTCTTCACGGCGCTTAAGAAGATTCACAAGCTGGGCCCCACATACGTGATCATCAAGAAAGGCTCCCATGGCTCTCTGCTTTCCGGCCCCCAGGGATTCTTCATCTGCCCGGCTTATCCGCTGCAAAAGGTGGTCGACCCAACCGGGGCGGGGGATTCGTTTGTCGGCGGGTTGATGGGCTATCTGGCCACCGCCAAAGGCCGCCTCGAAGCGAACCTGCGGCGCGCGATGATTTACGGCAGCGTCGTCGCGTCTTTCTGCTGCGAAGGCTTTGGTTTGACCCGCACGACCCGGATCACCCGGGCTCAAATCGAGCAGCGGGCCAGGGAGTTGCAGGCGCTCACCCGGTTCTGATCCTCCCCTACTTCGACCTTGACCCCTCGGTCCCGCAGGGGCAGTGTCTGCTTGAATTGGGCATCGCCCAAATCCAACACAAGGTAGCAGCATGGCAAAGCAGAAGACGGCGAAACAGAAGGTGACGTTCGCTTACGCGGCGCCGGAGGCGCAAAGTGTGATGCTGGTTGGCGACTTTACCGGCTGGCAGCAGGCCCCGCTCGAACTCAAAAAGGATAAAAAGGGTCTTTGGAAAATGAGCGTTTCTCTCCCCCCGGGTCGATATGAATACCGGCTGCTGGTGGATGGCCAATGGCGGGACGACCCGCAATGCCCCAACCATCAGCAGAATCAGTTCGGCGGCCAAAACTGTGTCTGCATTGTCGATGGCGTCGCCACGAGCTGACGGCCTCAATCTCCGCCTCAGCCGCGAGGCATTCCCGGCCGGAAGGTCGGTGCCGACAACGTCTCCAACTCCGCGGCCGAGACGATGACTTCCTGGTGACGGACAGCGACGTCGTCCGAAGCCCAGCGATAGATGCCGCACTGACGCCGGCCCCACGAGTTCTGATCCACGCCCGGGCTTGGTTGGCCGTGGTTGCTCAGGAACTTGCGGCCGCGCTGCTCAACGCACGCTCGCGTTCCAGCAGGGTGGGGTGCGAATAGTAAAATCCGCTATACAGCGGGTGCGGGGTGAGGTTGCTCAGGTTCTTTTCATTCAGTTTTCTGAGGGCCCCGATGAGGAAGGCCGGCTGCGCCGTGACGCTCGCGGCAAAGGCGTCGGCCTGGTACTCGTAGCGGCGCGACCACCGATGGGCCAGGGGCGAGAGCCAGAAGGTGACGGCGCCGGAGAGCAGCGTGAAGAGGAGGAGGGCGGGAGCGATATTGCCGGGGGCGAATCCGAAGGCGCGGTAAAACCAGGCCTGCTGGGCCAGCCACGCCAGCAGGTAGAAACCCAGGAGGGACCCCGCCGCGGAGGCCGCCAGCATCTTCGGAATGTGCCGCTTCTTGTAGTGCCCGATTTCGTGCGCCAGGACCGCTTCCAGTTCCGGCTCCGCCAACTGCTGGATCAACGTGTCGAACAGGACGATCTTGCGAAAGCCGCCGAATCCAGTGAAGAAAGCGTTGGAATGCCGTGAACGCTTGCTGCCGTCCATGACCTGGATACTGCGCGCGCGAAACCGGGTTCTGTTGGCAAGGTTCAACAGGCGGTCGCGCAGGTGCCCGTCCGGCAAGGGCGTGAATTTGTTGAAGAGTGGCATGATGAGCACCGGGGCGAGCACGGCCATGAGCAATTGAAACGCGAAGAGTGCCGCCCAGGCCCAGAGCCACCAAAGCGAGCCGGTCCATTCGACCAATTTCAGCACCAGCACGAGCAAGGGGTAGCCCAGCACCAGGGCGAGCAGGAGCCCCTTGAGGTGATCGAGCCACCAGAGAGCCGGTGTCGTTGTGTTGAAACCGAAGCGTTCTTCCAAACGGAACTGGCCATACCAGTCCAAGGGCAGGCTCACAATTGAAAGCGCCAGTCCGGTTAGAAACAGGAAACCCGCCAGCGCCCAGGCGGAGGAGCCGAACCGGCCAACCGAGGCATTGAACGCCAGCGGCAGCACTCCGCTGAAGAGGACAACGCACAGGATCACCACATGGTAAGTCAATTCAACCGTCCGCAGGTTTCCCTTGGCGAGGGTGTAATCCACGCTCTTGGCATACGTGGCCGCATCCACGATGTCCTTGAAGCCATCCGGCACCGCGTGCGAGCGCGCCAGGACGTAGCGATGGTTTAACCGTTCGAGCCCAAGCTGCACCAGCCATTTGCCGAAAATCAATGCCAGCACCACAGCCACAACTTCCACGGTCGAAATCATGGACCAATTTAGCCGCAATCCTCTCTCCAAGCCAAATCGGGCTGGCGGGATCCACCTGGGCCGGGCTCAAGCGCCGATAATACCCTCCAAGGCCGCCCTGCACGCAGAGTCCGCGGCCAAGCTGCGTTAGAACTCGAACCGCACCTCGGCCAGGCGCGACTTCAGCGTGTTCACAATCCGTGCTTCATCGGCCTGGTCTTTGGCAACAAACGTCACACTGAACCGCAGGTAGGCGCCGGCATCATCCCAGGGAACGGTTGAAATCAGCTTTTCGGTGATGAGCCATTGGGAGACGTCTTCGGCGGTTTGGAACTCGATCTGGCGGCCGTCCTTTTTCACCGCGGCACGGGGCGCCTTGACGTAGAGGAAAAACGAGCCCCTGGGTTTTCGGGCCTGGAAGCCCGCCTGGGCGAGCACCTCGACCAGGGCGCTCATCCGGCGCGAATACTTGGCCGCAATCTTTTCCGTGATCTCGGGATGGTCAAAGCCGTGGGCGGCGGCGTGCTGGACGGCCAGGAACTGGCCGGAATCCGTGTTGTCCTTCACGTCGCCATAGGCTTTGACCAGCAGTTCGTTGCCGGCCACAAAGCCGCAGCGCCAGCCGGTCATGTTGAAGGTCTTGCTGGCGGAGTGCAGTTCGAGGCCCACCTCCTTGGCGCCGGGCATGGCCAGGAAGCTCAGCGGCTTGGCCTTCAAAGACCAGGGCCGCATACGCCGCATCATGGATGATGACCAGGTTTGTTGCGGGCAAACGCGACGGCTTTCGCGAAGAACTCGGGCGTGGCGCTGGCGCCGGTCGGGTTGTTGGGATAATTCAGCACCAGCACTTTCGCCTTGTGCAGCACCTCGCCGGGGACCGAGTCCAGATCGGGCAGGAATCGGTTGCCCTCGGTCAACGGCAGGTTATAGACCAGACCGCCGTAGTACTTTGCATGGGTGCCGAAGACGGGGTAACCGGGAGTGGTCATCAGCACATAATCGCCCGGGTTAATGAGCACAGCCGGCAGGAGCGAGAGCGCGGCTTTGCTGCCGATGGAGTGCATGATTTCCGTTTCCGGATTGATGCCGGACACGCCGCAGACGCGCTGCAAATAGCGCGCGGCCGCCTGCTTCAGCACCAGGTCGCCGTTGTCCGCATAGCCCCGGTTCTCCGGCTTGCGCGCTTCCGCGCAGAGCGTCTCGACGACTTCGGGAAAGGCCATCTCGTCCGGTTCCCCGACGCCCATGTCGATGATTTCGGCGCCGGGATGAGCGGCCATGGCCGCCCGCTTGGCGCGCTTGATCTTCTCGAACTTATAAATCGCAGTTGATTTGCCGGTACTGTTTCCCGCCTATCCGTTCGGCAAAAAGGTTTTGAATGTAGGATTCAGACATACGTTAAAATTGGAGCGTGAACCGTACCGCAACCCGCGCGCGGACGCAAGACCGGGAAGCCGGCGATCTCGGCATGGCTGGCTTGGGAGCGCCGTGAGTTACCCGGGAGGTTCTGGCGTATAAAATCCCGGCTCCGACTTCCGCGGAAATGCGCGGGAAGGGGAAACGGGGTCAATCTCCTGACCGTGTGCGCCTTCACCAGGAACAAGCCCGTGATATTATCAGGGCCGGGCCGAGCGCGGTCCCAAGGGTCCGGCGGGGAACGGTCAGGCCCCGGAAAACCCAGGACCCGATGGTTGACTGCCCAGCGCCTGCCTCACCGCGGACACGACCCGCTCGACGGTGATGCCCTGCATGCAGCGAAAGTCGATCGGGCAAACGCGGCGGTAGCAGGGAGCACACGCGGCTCCCGCGCGCAGCACGTAATGGCCGGGCGCGCCGGGCAGACCTGGCCCGGTGAGTTCCGGGGACGTGCTGCCGAAGGGCACGACCACCGGCGTGCCCAAGGCGGCGGCGACGTGCATGGGACCGGAGTCGTTGGTGACCAGGACGCGGCAGAGCTTAAGCAGCGCCATCAACTCGCGCAGGGATGTTTTCCCGGCGAGATTCAACGCCCGCCCACCCGCGTGCTGTGCGATTTCCTCACATAACCCGCGGTCGCTGGGGGCTCCGAACACCAGCCAGACGGCATCCGGCGCGAGCCGGGAAATCTCGCGAGCGGCAGCGGCGAAGTTCCGCGCCGGCCAGCGTTTGGCCGGTCCGTAAGCGGCGGATGGATTGAGCCCGAGAACCTTGCCGGTTTTCGCCCCCAGCGGCGCGAGGTATTTGGCCCTTACGTGGCCCCATTCCTCCGAGGCGACTTCGAGCTTGGGCGCAAGCAGCCCGGCGTCCGCCCCCAGTGCGGCGGCCAGGCCCAGGTAGTGATGGATCTGATGGGAGGCGCCTGCCGGACTCTGTTCTGATACCGGGGCGGACAGGGAAGGCGGGCGCTCCGGGGTGTCTTGGGTCAAACGGCGAATCTCGCCCACGCTCCGCTTGCGCATCTGCATTCCCGTTTTGGCGGGAGGAATCGCCTGGGTCAGAAACCCATTGCGCCAAGGCCGGGCGTAACCGATGCGCTCCGGAATCCGCCCCAGCCAAACTTCGAGGGCGGAGCGGGGCGAATTGGGAAGGACTAAAGCCTGGTCGAAGGTCTCACCGCGAAGGCGGCGTCCGATCGACCAGGGGCTTTCGCCCGCGGCAAAGGTAATCACTTGATCGAGGCCGGGATGCCCGCGCCAGAGGTCCGCCAGCAACTCGGAGGTGAGCAGTGCCAGGTGCCCCTGCGGAAAGCGCTCGCGCAATCGCCGCAGGGCGGGCGTGGTCATCACCGCGTCCCCCAGCCAGTTCACACCGCGAACCAGGATGCGGCACTGGGCGCTTTCGGTCCGGCTCGGCCGCGGCTGAGGCATGCGCTAGGCCCCTTCGGTGAGCTTGGCCGGCTCGGGGCTTTTCGCCGGGGCTGGCCGCGCGGACGCCGGCGGTCCGGGATTCCGGTAGGTGGCCTGTTTCCAGCGATTATGAACCCAGAACCAATTCGCCGGATCCCGACGGACGGCCTCTTCGAACGCCCGGTTGATTTCGAGCATGATTTCGGCGGTGGACCGGGGCTGGCCATCTTTCTGGGTGGGGATTTCGGGGCCGCCTTCGATGCGCCAGCGGGCCAGGCCCACCCGGAAGCAGATGCCGGTATGAAGCTTGCAATGGTAGCGCAACGCAAAGATGGCCGGGGCCGGCGACGTCGAGCAAGGATGCCCGAGGAAGGGCAGGCGCAGCCCGCTTTCGCCGGCGTTTTGATCGGCGAGCAGCCCGAGGATGATGGCCGGCTGATTCATAAACGTCTTCAGGGCGGCGCCATCGAACCGGCGTTCAAAGAAGCGGCAGCCGGAGCGCTCGCGCAAGGATTGCAGGAGACGATCGAGCGAGGATTGCCGCAAACCCCGGTAGGTGGTGGCCGATTTATAGGCCGGGGCGAACTGGCCGAAACGAGCGTAGAGCTCGAAGTTCCCAAAATGACCGATTGCCGCCACAATCCCTTGCGGGGGCACGCCGGCGGGCGGCGAAAGAATTTCCGGCGGCGCAATGAATTCGACGTGCGGGCGGATTTGCTCGATGGTCATCGAGGCCGTCTTGACGGCGCAGGCGAAGCTCTCGCCGATGCGCCGGAAGTTTTCGTGCGCCAGGCGCCGGATTTCCCGCGGCGATTTCTCCTGGCCGAAGCACAGCGTCAGGTTTCGGCGCGCCACGCGGCGATGCCGGCCATCGAGCCAATACACCAGCGCGCCGCCCGCCCGGCCCAACCGCGCCACCCACCGCAGGGGCAGCGCTTGCACCAACCCCACCAGGGACTTGGCCAGGAGATATAAGAGCTCGTCCATCATCAGCGAAAGCAGATCTTTCGGACGCAATCCTGGAAGTCATTGGCCCCGCTCAGGATCTTGATTTCGACGCGCATGAAATAAATCGGCAGATCGCGGCGGTCGATCTTGGGAAACCGGACGGCATCCTTTTGGGTCGTGATGATGGCCTCGGCCTGGCGCTTTTTGCTGCGGTTGATGGCGTTGAGGATTTCCTGCTGGGTGAAGCGGTGGTGATCGGCGAAGCGTTTGGCGTACACCAGCTCGGCGCGGAGCTGCACCAGGCTCTCCTCAAAACTCTCCGGCTGGGCAATCCCACTGAGCGAAGCCACTTTTTGCCCGGCCAAAAAATCCAGCCCCACACGCTGGCCGGTGAACACATCTTCGAGGTAAATGGGATGGTGAATGCACTCGATGATCCCCGCGGTGGGATTGACTTGCATGATCCGGCGGCGCAGTTCCGCGGTGTTGCCGTCGCTCTTGGTGATGAAGATCGTGCTGGCGCGAGCGAGATGCGACGGCGGCTCGCGCAGCGTGCCGCGGGGCAAAAGCCGCTCGTTTCCGAAAGGCTGCTGGCGATCGATGAGCACGATGTCGTGCCGGCGGCCGCGCAGCTTCCAATACTGAAACCCATCATCCAGCAGCAGCGTGTCGCAACCGAACTTTTCGATGGCATAACGCCCGCTCTTCACACGATCCTTATCCACCAGGACTACGACGTCCTTGAGGTTGGACGCCAGCATGTAGGGCTCGTCACCGGCCATCTCCGAATCCAGCAAGAGCGATTTTCCGTCGGAGACCACCCGCGGCGGGTTGGTGTCGTCGCGAAGCAAGATCTTGTTCAGCAGCCATTGGTGAATCGGCGTAGGCTTCGAACGATAACCGCGGGAGAGGATCGCCACGTTCCGCCCCTGGTCGCGAAGTTCGCGCGCGAATTTTTCGACGACCGGCGTTTTGCCCGTGCCCCCAACCGTAAGATTGCCGACGGCGATCACCTGGATGCCCAGCGTCGAGTCGCGCAGGATGCGAACGTTGTAGAGAAAGCGCCGGGTCTTGACCAGGAGCTGAAAAATTTTGGAGCAGCCGAAGAGAATGGCGCGCACCACGGTCGCGAGCGTGCCTCGACGTTCCTCGAGGATAACCTCCAGGAGGAAAGTCTCGCCCTTTTCCATCCAGGTGCGGAACCGCTCGACCATGCCGGGGCAGTCTGCCAAGCAGGGGGAGAGACAGCAAGCGTGCGTGACGCCCGCCGCGGCTGCTTCCGCCGGCTAATCCGGATACAAGGAGCGGCGTTCTTCGAGGGACACCAACCCATTGGCAATGGCGAACTTGGTCAACCCGGCCACCGAATGGATGTTAAGCCGGCGCATGATGCGCTCGCGGTGGGTTTCAATCGTGCGCACCCCGATGCCGAGCTTATTGGCGATTTCCTTGTTGCTCTGGCCTTCGGCGATCAGCACCAGGACCTCGCGTTCACGATTCGTAAGTTGGGCGAAGGGTTCTTTCTTGCCCCCGTTGTGGACCAGTTGGTTGAGCGCCGCCTGCGCCACCTCGGGGCTGAAAAAGGTTTCGCCTTCATGCACGGATTCGATGGCCCGGAGCAACTCCTCCGGCGAGGCCTCCTTCGAGACGTAGCCGTGGGCTCCGGCCTCGATGATCCGAAAAATAAACTCCCGTTTGTTGTGAACGGAGAGAATCAGGACCTTGATTTCCGGGGCTTCCTTCCGCAGAACCTGGGTCACGGACAAACCGTCGCGGCGGGGCATGGAAACATCCATCAAGACGACGTCCGGCGCCAATTTCAGGGCCTTTTCGAGGGCGTCTTCGCCATCGACCGCTTCGCCCACAATCCGCAGGCGATCCTGACGCGCCAGGCAAGCCTGCAAACCCTTGCGGACCACCGGATGGTCATCCACGACCAAGACCCTGATCTTTTCTTTTGTCGCGCTCAATTTCCGTTTCGATCTCCTGCCAGGCAGATTTTCAGCCGACATCTTTTCCATCTGATTTCATTTAAGCAAATTGCCAGCGGGAAGTAAAGCACTGTATCAACCTCGGGCCCAAGAATTTCGAGAGTGCGCCCGGAGGTTCGGCAGCCTGCGCCGGATCACTGTGGCCGGTGCGCCGCCGTTTGGCGACTGGGAAGTTCCTTGGCATGCCGTTGCGGGCCAAGCCCCCCCGCAGTGCGGGGAATTCAACCTCGTTAGCCGCGCGGCCAATCTGGCCGCCCGCATGAAGTGGCGCCTCGGTGTTTACACCCAGCGCTTCAACCTGCGGCATAAGCTTTGCCGCCACCTCTTTGCCGGGCGCTGACAGGCGCTGGGCAGCCACCGAGACCGTGAACGAACCGTCGGCCGCCATGTGGGTGACGTAGCGGTTGCTCCCCGAAGCGTAAACGACCCGGTTTGAGCTCAGCGCCGGCGTTCCGGGGTCGTGATAGACCTTCCACCACGAACGCAAGCCATCGGTGGAGCTTTCGCTTACCGACACCAGATTTAAGGAATTGGGACTGAGGGTGACCCATCCGTATGTGCGCGTACGCTGGACGTTGGAGCCGTTGTCGGTCACCACGTCATTGATGGTGGAAGTGCTGCGGTCAGAGCGCATCCCGGCAGTAACCCCCCCCGCCGAATACGGCCCGGAGCGCCGGAGCGCCGGGTTGGAGCCGGCTTAGGACGCGCACCAAAATTATATTGCCAACTTAAATGAGACATGTATCGGTATATGCATGAGGCGAGATGACGAGTTGGAAGCGGTGATCGTTTCGAAATACGCGGTTGTAGCATCGGTTCTGAACGAGCGGGCGCGCCGTCTTTGGGCTGCGACTGAATCGCAGATGCATGAATTGAAGCTGTGTCCCGATAGGTTCCGCGGCGAATGGAACTACCAACTGCAAACTCGGACTTGAAAAGATAATTTCGATCAAAGTCCTTAGCGCGTCCAAGATCCACAGGAGCACGATAAGAATCGCCGAGCGCCGTAAGCCGGCTCAAAAGCCGGCGCTCCGGGGCTACTGCCGGGATGCGCTCATGCGATCACTGCCGGCAAAATCGATCGTGCTGTTGAGGTTCGTATCAAGCACCGTGTAAGCAACCTCGCCTTTGGCATAACGTGCGGCGGGTCCGCGTCTCAACCTCTGACACGGTAAAGCATCAAATATCAAAAGTTGAGATGCGACCCCTCTGCCTTTCGCCCTCTGCCTTTCGCGCGCCTGTGCCCACGGTCAAGCCGATACCTGGTCGCCCGGCCATTCTGGCGGCGATCACCATCCGGACTGGTCCGCCCCAGTCACCGCCCTGCTCACCAAGCTCCTATCCTCCAAGCCGGCCTCCTCCTACAGCGCCGCCGCCAGCGAACTCCATCGCCGCCTGGGCTTCCAGACCGACCGCGCCCGCGTGCGCCGCTGGGCCCTCCAGCACAACCAGGCCCCAGACACTCGCTACAAGAAGGCCCCTCAACCCGTCAAACGCTGGCAAGTTCGCGACTGGGGCGCTCTCTGGCAATACGATGCCAGCCCCCACGCTTGGCTGCCCAGTTCCCCGACAAGCAGGTCCTGCTCGATCTGATCGACGACGCCACCCGCTACAACACCGGCGCCCGCCTCTACCCCAGCGAAACCCTCCTCTCCCACTACGATTTCCTCTCCCGTACCTTCCAAGCCCACGGCCTGCCCTTGGCCCTCTACGTGGACTACCACTCCTTCTTCTATACCCACAACCCTGACGCCTTCACCCAACTGGGCGCCGCCCTCCACTTCTATGGGGTCGCCCTGCGCTACGCCCCCACCCCCCAAGCCAAAGGTAAAATCGAACGCCGTCACGACTACTGGCAAAAACGTCTGCCCCCGCTCCTGGCCGCCGACCAGATCCTCGAACTCTGCGGCGCCAACCACCTGCTCGATCAGTTGCTTCCCCATGCCAACCAGCACGAAATCCACCGCGAACTCGGCACCACCCCGCACGCCGCCCGCGACTTGGCCCTGACCCAAAAACGCTCCGTTCTACGCCCCGCCCCCGCCTGTCCCTGGTGGCCCTATGTTTGGAGCCAGCGCACCCAGGTCCGCGTCGGCGATGATGGCAAAGTCCCCGTACACGATCAGCGTCATTCCATTGCCGCCCCGCCCCGCTCGACCGTCCTCCGCTGCCTGCGACCCGACGGCGACCTCTTCTACCTCCACCGCGCCCCAGACCCCAAGACCCAACCTCTCCTTCTGCTCCACTGCCCGGTCTTCTAATACCCCGTCCGGTTTTGATCGCACAGGGCTCTCTGGTTTTGATCGCACACAGAATTCCGGTTTTGAATGATACACGACACGGCAATTCTCGATGGTTGACACCGGGTCACACTTGGGCCACAATGAGTCCATGAGTGCAGTAGCAAAAAGCCGAATTGACCCTGAATTGAAACGTCAAGCGGAAGCCGTTTTGGAGGAAATCGGGCTTAAACCCCGGGCCGCCTTGGAACTTTTTTATAAACAGATCATTAAGCGCCGGGCGATTCCGTTCCCGGTTCAGGCCGATAGTCCCGAGGATGAAGTGCTGAGCACTGCCGCCCGTCGTAATCAGTTGGCTGATGAGTTTTAAACATGAAAACCGTCCCACAACCCGGGGAGGTTTGGTTTATCGATTTGGGCATGGTTGCTAAACAGCGTCCTGCGCTCGTGCTGGCGGCTCGAACCGATGCCCGGCTGGCATTGGCCAGTGTAGTTTTGATCACAACGAAATTTGAAAACACGCCTTACGAGGTTACATTGCCTCGCGTGCCGTGGTTGCCGGAGCGAAGCTACATCAACGCCCAAAGTATACAGCCGGTGAAGTTCACCGAATTTATTCGTAAAGCTCCCGGAAAGTTTGATCCGCGCGTCATGGGCGACGTCGAAGCCGTGCTCAAACGCTGGTTGAAGCTCTAAATAATATTGGCGGCGTCCAATTAGTAAGGCAGCGGAAGGCAGCGGGGTCAAGCGGAAGGCGGCGGGGTCACGTCTCCACTTTTGACAATTGATACATGACGATTCTTAGTAAGGCAACGGGGTCACGTCTCAACGTTTGACAATTGATGCCAGTAAGGCAGCGGGGTCACGTCTCAACGTTTGACAATTGATGCCTGAGGGTGCAGAGAAAACAGGGTCGGAGCGGTGTATTTTGAACCGGGAAATAGGGCTGGCTGTTGGTTTCGTGTTACGGTCCAAATTGTTGTCATAAGAATGGCCGAACTGGCAGCACAAGGCTTTTGCCAAGTTGCCCTGCTCGCATCGCACCTTGTGGCCTGATGGCCAAGCTGTTCATCGTCTTGTCCCGCCGCAGCCTTGGCGAAGGAGAAAGCGTCATGACCTGCCGGGCAATAATGCTGGCGAAGTGGAATCGGTTAGCGGCGGCTGGTTGGCGAGGGAAACCCACCAGACGACGGGAAGGGCGCGCAGGCAACAATGTTTTTGTCGAAGCCTAAAGCCGGCGCGGCTGACGGCGGGACTCGGTGGAGTGGAATCGTGGAAATGGAACGACGGCGCTGAAACCCTCTCAAGGTAAACAATCCTCAGCGCCGCGTTGACCCAGGGTAGCCCCGCACTTCTTGCTGAAGGGCGGGGCTACCCTGGGCTGAGTGCTCAAATCCCTTTGGGATAAACTCCGTGTTAGGCCTCACACACGAGGCCGCCGTCGTCGGCCGTACAAGTACAAGAGCACAAGTGTCAATCCCCACTCTTTACACTTTTCGCTTGACGTTATGCTTGCGGCCGGTCAGTCCGCATCATGCCTCGCCAATTGCGCATCGGATACCCTGGAAGACTAGCTTGCTCAGCAAGAACGGGGCGATTTGCTCACCCCCTCACCCGCGCAGCGCTCAGTACGAGCCGGGGCGCGAGAAGCGATTTCCTATCCGTCGATTACCTATCAGTGAGGACAACCCTGGACTCCAACCGTGTATTCGTGAGGGAGGCTTGCGCCCCAGGGCACGGCGGATACACTCTTCTGCTTAGACGACCCTCGCAGCCACGCTTGATTCTTGATCAATCCTCCTGACGGTGCGGCTGAAAGGGCCTTCCGGCTGTTTGTTCAATGTATCCATCAGATTTATCAATTCTCGGATTAGGGGTTTCTGGGCGATGGTCTCGATATGAAAATTTCAGCGCCTCGCATTGGCAGAGCATCCGTTAAACGGAATCGTGCTCGGCACGCCTTCAGCATTTTATACTTCGGGTTGATTGGAGCCATTATGAGCTGCTTCATTGCGTCTCGATCTGAAGCCGGCACGAACCAGTCCCTGACAAATGGGCGATCAGGGACTGATCAGAAAATCGCCTTTGATGAAGACCTCGGCTTGGATACCTCCTGGGCAGCGGAAAAGAAGCTGGTCGCCTTGTTTCAGGCGCAAGGTTTCATCATGATTGGCGGTTCGTTCACCAATCACACCGAATACCGCCTCTTCAGGGCGGGACACATATCGACAAATGGAACCCACCTCAACATCCGGTGGGAGTCAACCGACAAAGGAACCGTCCAGTATGCTTATGTGCCGGCAATGTATCCCCAGCCCGCGACTTACAGGCTATCGGCCACTCGTGGCTCTCCCGGTTGTGCCGTGCTGATGTCAGTTGCGGGGAAGATCAGCGCCGACAGATTATCAGCAATCAAGGAAGCACAGCAGGAGTTCGATTCCACCAAGACTCCCGTTGTCAAAGTGAAGGGAGATTTCACAAGGCGTGGAGATTTCAGGGTCAAGGTGAACCAGGATACTGTCGAACTAGAGAACCTGTGGAAATCGAAGGGGTTGTGAGCGTCGCTTGGAAAGCATGTGCCCTTCGCTGCATGCTGCCTGGGAAGCTGCTGTCAAGCTTTGGTGCGGGAGCATCGTCATGTCGCGCATTCCGCCCAATGACCGAGCGCAACCACGCCGGACCGAGGACGCAGGCTCTCCACGAAACGGCGATCCGGCGTTGGCTGGCACGACTGGTTGGGCGCTTTCATGTTCACGATACTCGCGTTGCCATTGCTGACGTTTTGGTTTGCTGCTGGGCGCTTGACAAGCTCGACACCGGCTCTCTGGACGGGCGTCATGGCTTCACTCGTAACGATCTGGGTCGCAACACCGCAACTCCGGCAGGACAGCAACCTGTGGCCAATCGACTTGGTGCTGCTGGCGATTACCACTGGCCTTCCGCCGGTTGTTGGCGCACTGGTGGTGAGCGTGATTCAGAAGTCAATGCGAAGTTTCGCCCGAACATAGTCAGCGTTGAGCCTGGCTCCATAGTGTGAATTCTGGATGAAGCTTCTGTAACCACGATGTTTCAAGTTGCGCAGATTTCCCCGGCTGAAGCGCAGGAGAAGTTTCTCTGGGCTGCGCTCCTTGGCGCCGCATTCTCCCTGGTGGCTGGCTGCGGTCTTTGGTGCTTGTGGAATGGGCTGCGCAGCAGGAGATGGCCTGCAACGCCCGGGATGATTTTACGTTCGGATATTGACGGTTTTGGAGAGGTGGATGGCTCAGCATCCTACCGCATCCGAGTGGCGTATCGATATGAGGTTGACGGGCGAAAGTATTTTGGAAAACGGGTGTTCTTCGGCCAAGGGGTGCTGAACACAGGCTCGTTCGAGCGGCTCCTTCGTAAAACGGTTCGGTACGGTCCTGGTGTGTGCGTCAACGTGCGCTTCCATCCGAAGCGGCCCTACCTCTGCGTTCTTCAGCCTGGAATGAGGCTGGAAGCGTGGATTGTGACGATACTTGGGCTGAGCCTGCTCGGTTGGCTTTGTTCGGCCTTTGTTTGAACCGCATAATGGTCCCCTTAACCATCTCGGATATAAACTCCAGGTTGCTCCCCTCTCCTGCAAGACTCTCGCAGCCCAACATCCCTCTGGCTGGTGTGTGGATGTTCTGAGCGGCCAGGACCAGGCTGAGCCTTTCACAGCTCAACCCAGTCCTCATCCCTTATTGCTTTTGTTCGTGGGTTTTGAGCCGAACCGGTGCCGGTGCTTTGGCTGCGCCGGTCAGCACCTACCGCTTGGAGGCCGGGGCTTTGGATTTGCTGCCCTTGGCGGTCTTGAGTCGAAGACCGATTCGATGCGGGTGATGTAATCGGCCACGGGTATGCCTGCGACGAGCTGGCCAACAACTTCGAGCGGAATATTTTCCAAGTGCTTGAACCGGATGCAGCCATTTCCAGCATCGAGTTTCCTCCCGGTCTTCTCCCACGCTTTCCGAAACCCTTGGTCGGCTTCAGCGTCGCCGTAAGTGCACAGCAAATGCAGCGTCATGTGGTTCTAACCCGCGCAGCGCTCAGTACGAGCCGGGGCGCGAAAAGCGATTTCTTATCAGTTGAAATCGCTCCGGCCTATCCTGAAAGGATAGCAGGCACTCAGCCCAGTTGAGATCCCTCCGGGCTATCCTGAAAGGATAGCAGGCACTCAGCCCTGGGTTGCGAGTCCGCGAGCTACCCTGGGTTCGCCCACCCAAACGAATGTCAACCCTGCAAGGGTTGGAGCAGAGACCCCGGGTCGGCGGTGCTGAAACCCTTTCAGGGTAAATGGCCCTCAACACCGCGTTGACCCAGGGTAGCCCCGCGCTTCCTGCGGAAGCGCGAGGCAACCCTGGGCTTAGTGCCGCAATCCCTTCGGGATAGACACAGCCGCCGAACCGCGCAAGGCTGATCGGCGCCGGTGCTGCGTGGGGACGAGGGCACTTCCGCGAACACCCTCTGTCACCCACCGCGACAGGCCGATCTGTCGCCGGTGCTGCGTGGCGGGCGGCGTGATTGGGAAGCGCGACAGGGATTTCCCGGCGCTCCGGGTCCTTTTTACGGCAGGTCGATGCGCCTGCCGGTCCGGGCGGATTCGCGGGCCGCATCCAGTATCTCGGTGACCACCAGGTTCACGGCCAACGAGGAAAGGCCGGTGGGCCGAATCTCACCGCCGGCCACCGCGGCCAGGTACGAAAGCGGGTCCGAATCGGGGCCGGTCAAGGGCGGAGGGGTGCTCTCGATTTCGCTCTCGTTGGGTTTGCGAACGCGCAGCACATCCGCGCGCGGCACCAGCACATAACCGGTTTTTCCATAGACTTCCATGTCCTTGCGGTCGAACGGCCAATTCCAGGAGGCCTGGATAATGCCCTGGGCCTGGGGATAAGTCAGGACGATCGTCGCTTCATCCTCCACCTTCGGGTAGATCTCCGGCTTGATGTGCTGGGTGACCGCCATGACCGAAGTCGGCCGTTGTCCGTCCATCAACCAGGTGATCAGGTCCGCCCCGTAGCAGCCGAAGTCCGTCAAGGCGCCGCCCCCGTTCAGCACCGGGTCGGTCAGCCAAGCCAGGAAATCCTGCGAACAGCCAATTTCCTTGGGACCCCGGTGGCCGTCATGCACGACGATCTTGCGCAGGGCGCCAATGGCGTGCTGCTCGTGAACCAGGCCGTACGCCGCATGGTTCCCCGGATACCAGGTGGTTTCGTAATTTACAAAAATCTCGACGCCTCCCTTTTTCGCGGCGTCGGCCATCGCCCGCGCGTCTTCGAGGCTTACGGCCAGGGGTTTTTCCATCATGACATGGATGTGGTGGGCGGCAAAGAACTCGACCACGCGGCGATGGTCGAATGGGCTGGTGAAGGTGGCGACCGCCTGGACGTTGGTTCGCGCCAGCAAGTCTTCGGGACTGGCGAAGAACAAGTCCTGGCTCAGGCCAAAGCGCTGGCGGTAGCGCGCAACCAGCTCGGGCTTGGATTCGACGATCCCGGCCAGGACGATATCTTTTCGGCCCAAGGCCCGTGGTATGAAGCCGGCGGCGTGGTCGTGGCTGAGACCAATGATCGCGAACCGGATGGGCGTCCCCCCTTCGGCGGCGCGCAGCGGCTGCACGGCGAGACAGGTGATAATTCCCAGGAATGAGGTGAATCGAAACATAATTATGGCTTTCCGAAAAAGGTTTGCATGAGGGACCCGCGCTCGGTGGCCACCGCGACGCCGGCCCCGATCCGGTGTTGCTGGAACCAGCCCTGGGGCGTTTCCAGGACGAACCGGATGTTGGCGGAGGCTGCTTCCACCGGGTTGGTATTGAACGGTTCGAGTTGGTGGATCTCCTGGATAATTCCGTCCGGATCGATGTAGGCGGCGGAGAGCGCGTAGGGGCAGTTCTTCATGTAGAAGGAGGCCCGCTGGGTGTACGGGAGCGGAAAGAGCATTCCGGCATTCGCGTCCATGTTGGTGCGAAACATCATGCCGGTGTGTTGTTGCATCGGGGTGAGCGCCAGCTCGGCGGTCATCTCCTGCGGTCCGACGTACAGCTTCATCGTCGGCAATTTCGGCTGGGCCTCGGTCGGGTCCAGGGGATCGACGGCTGTGGTCGCGGCCGGGGCGGGGGCCTTGCCGCACCCGCCGCACACGGCGATCCACACCAACCCGAGCATCCAGATGGCCTTCATCCAGCCTAGCATGGTGAAGTGGTGAGCGGTTTTCAACCGCCAAACCTCCGGACTTGCAATCTCTACCGCTCCCCCGCAAGCTGGCAGCATGAGACAAAGTGTTATCCCCTCGCGTCCGACGGTGAACCCCGCGCGAGCCGGAGCCACAGGCGCCTGGACACGGCGTCAATTCCTGAGGACGACAGCCTTAACGGGTCTGGCCGCCCCGTTCTTCATCTCCTGCGCCGGCACGCGACCGCGCGCCCGGGTCATCCCGCCCAACAGCAAACTGAACCATGCTTCGATCGGTGTCGGGGGAATGGGCTGGAACGATTTACAGAATTTTCTGCAGCACCCGCGGGTGCGGGTCGTGGCGCTTTGCGACGTGGACGCCGAGCATCTCGACAAAGCCGCCAAGATGGTCCCCGCGGCGCGGCTCTACTCGGACTGGCGTGAATTGCTCGAACAGGAAGGCGGCCAGATTGATTCGGTCAACCTGGCGGTGCCGGACCACATGCATTTTTCCATTGCCGATCACGCGGTGCGCAAGGGCAAGCATGTTTACTGTCAAAAGCCCATGTGCCACGACGTGGCCGAGGTGCGCGTCCTGACCCGGGCTGCGATCAAGCAGGGAGTCATCACTCAACTGGGGACCCAGATGGCTTCGAGCATCCACGAACGCACCGCCGTTCAATGGCTCCGAGAAGGCCGGATTGGCAAAGTCACCCACGCCTACCTCTGCTCGAACCGGCCCGGCGCGGTTAAGGATTATCGGCTCCCGGGACCTCGCCCGGCCCAGGGCGAGCCGCCGCCGGATTCTCTCAATTGGGACCACTGGCTGGGCACGGCCCCGGTCCGGCCGTATGCCCCCGGAATCTATCATCCCACGAAATGGCGGGCCTGGCAGGACTTTGGCACCGGCTGGTCGGGAGACATCGGCTGCCACATTTTCGATGCGGTGTGGAAGGGGCTCGGTCTGCAACCGCCCTTGACCATTTCCGCCGAAGTTCAAGAATCCTGGCTGAACTCGCCCGAGCGCCGCAATGACACCTGGCCGCAGGGCCAGCACATTACCTGGACCTTCCCAGGGAACGACCACATCGCCGGCCGTGAATTGGTCCTCGAGTGGTTTGACGGGGAGTATTATCCGCCGGACCATATCCGCAAGCTCGCCACCCCGGATCTGAAAGATTACCCGCCGGAATCCTCGATGCTGATCGGCACCGAAGGCTCGATGCTCATCCCGCTCGGCTATCCGGCCCAACTGTTGCCCGAAGAAAAATTTAAAGACATCAAGCGCCCGCAATTGCCGCCCCGCAACCATTACCATCATTTCGTGGATGCCTGCCTCGGCGGTGAGAAAACGGAGTCGCACTTCGCGCAAACCGGGCCGATGACGGAGGCCATCCTTTTGGGCACCATTGCCATCCGGGTTCCGGGGCAGCAATTGGTTTGGGATCCTTCCCGGTTAAAGATTCACAGTTGCGCGGAGGCGAATCGCTATTTGGAACGCACCTACCGGGAAGGCTGGCACGTGGGTCACTTTTAACTCTGAATGGTTGCGCTGGGACAGGGGCGAGTTGCGCGGGAGCGGCTGCATCGAGGCCGGTCGAAGATGCGCCGCATTCCGGACCCCAGAGCAAGCGTGTGCCTCGTGTTGCCATGGGCCGCGGTCTCGTGCTCGGCCACCCCACTCCTTGAGAAGAATTGAACTCTCGAATTCCTAACCCGGTCGTTCCAATCGGCCTCGCCGCCCTGCTGCTGGGCCTCGGGCTCACAGGATGCCGGACCCGCCCCGAGACGGCCCCGGGCGCAACGAGCCGCGCTGACCCCGTCGAGCCGTATGTGCGGGTGTCCACGGCTGACTCGAATATCATCCGGCTGCAAATCGCCGTGCGCCAATTTGTTCCCCTGCGAGGCCGGGGGCCGTGCGTTTGGCTGGCGGGTGTGTCACACATCGGAGACTCGAATTATTACGCCGTGCTGCAACGGCAGCTCGATGCCCAGAGCCTGGTGTTATTCGAGGGCATTTCAGCCGATGCGGGCGGGCAACGCGCCCCGGAGGGCGGAGGGCCCGCGGGTTCGACGGCAAACCCGTCGCGTTCGGACGTGTCGTCGCTCCAATCTTCACTGGCGGATTCGATGGGATTGGTGTTTCAACTATCGGCCATTGATTATCAGCGCCCCAATTTTCGGAACAGCGACCTGAGCATCCCCGAGCTGAGGCAACTGCTCGCGACCTACCCCGCCGCTCCGGGGGAATCCTCGGCGTCCGACCGGTTCGAGGGCGTGCTGGGGATGATGCAGGGGGGATCATTTTTAGATTCCCTGCTGCAGGTTGGCCTGCGGTTCCTGGGCGGGAGCCCCAAACTGCAGGCGCTGGGCCGGTTGGCGTTGATGGATCTCATTGGCGATATCCAGGGCGATCTCGGGCGGTTGCAGGCCCTGCCCCCGGATATGAAGCAACTCCTCGAAGTCCTGCTGCAGCGTCGCAATGAGAAGGTCCTCGGCGACCTGAGGACGGACCTGAAGCGCGTGGGCCCCCGCGGCTCGATTGCCGTATTCTACGGCACCGGGCACATGCCGGATTTGGAACGGCGGCTGCGGCAGGACTTCAGGTACCGCCCGGCCGATCAACGGTGGCTGACAGCGTTCAGCGTCAACCTCGCGCGCGCCGGCGTTTCCCAATCCGAACGCGAACTTTTGCACCGCCTGATCCGCCAGCAGCTCGGGTCCTTGAAACCCAGCCCTACGCGGTAAATGCGCCGGGTTTTGCTGCGGCGAAAACGCCTAAGCGAAAAGTTTGCGACCCCGCCGCAGTTTGCTCATGATACGCTTGTGTCAGACAGCGTAAAGAGTCCGAGAGCCGCTCCCGGTGGGATCGCGCCGTTGCCGAGTGCCGGCCAGGAATCGTCCGGTCTTCGGCCGGAGAGATTTCTTCCCGCCCGCCTCTTGGGGCCGATGCTCACCGCGCTGGCGCTGACTTTGGTTTTGGTCACCTTTCCGCGGCTGCCCCTCGGGACCGATGACGATTCGTCGTGGAGCGCGGTCATGGACTACGCGCACCGGGCGGGATTGCAGTTTGGAACCGATATCGCCTTCACCTATGGCCCCCTGGGTTTCCTGATTACTCCCTATTATTCGCCGTCGAGCCCGTGGTTGCGCGTGGTGACGGACCTGGCGCTGACGCTCACCGTCGCGGGCGGTTTTTCACTCCTGGTCTGGCGCGTGGCCCGGCCCTGGCGCTGGCTGTCGATAGGCATGCTGCTGTTTCTGGGGGCGAATGCTGACCCGCGAAGCGAGCTCTTAATCAAACTGGGCCTGATGTGCTGGACCCTGCTGTGCCTGTTGGAATCGGGCGCCCGCCTGAGAGTGTGCTTGATGTTCCTGGGCGGCCTGGCCGCTTTCGGCATCCTGGCCAAGATGACCTTGCTCGTCCCGGCGGCCTTGAGCCTGGGTGCCGTGAGCGCCTGTTTCTGGATTCAACGGCGGGCTCGGCCGGCCTTGGCCCTGCCGCTCGGCACGGGTGCGGTCGTCCTGCTGGCGTGGGTAGGGCTCGGACAGAACCTGCCGCACTTCGGATCCTTTCTCCTCAACAGCCTGACGGTTTCGGCGGCGTACGACCAGGCGATGTGGGCCGATCCTTACCCGTCTATCAAGTGGGCGGGTCTGGCCATGCTGGCACTGACCGGGAGCGCGCTGTGGTTGTGTTTCAAGCCGGGCAAAATCAGCCGCGGACAGAAGTGGCAACGCGTGATTCTGCTGGCGTGGTTCACGCTGTTGCTGGGTGGCGCCTGGAAGCACGGGTTTGTGCGGGCGGATCGGGATCATTTTGTGGTGTTCTTCGGTTTCGTGCCGATCCTCGCCCTGCTGCTCGAAGTCTGGCCCCTCGAAGACCGAGCCCGGCGGCTGTGGCTGCGGGGGCTGGCCGCAGGCTGCTGCCTGATTGCTGTGCTCTCCGTGCTGTGGCTGTTTTCCTGGGACGCCCGCGCTTGCCTGGCCCGGCCGTTCCGGCTGGCGATGGCGCATGGGTCGAGTCTGCTGCGGCCCGGAGTTTACCAGCGCGAGTTAAGCGATTTGCAACAGGCCGAACGACAGGCCAATCAGTTGCCGCGGTTGCGCGCGAAGATCGGCCGTTCGAGTGTGGACGTCTTGGGCCGCAACCAGGCCTATGCCATTTTTAACGGCCTGAATTTCCGGCCGCGCCCGGTCTTTCAGAGTTATGCGGCCTATTCGGCCCCGCTCATGAGCTTGAATGAACAGTTCTATTTTTCCCAACGAGCGCCGGAGTATGTTCTGCTCTCGCTCAACCCGATCGACGATCGTCTCCCCACGATGGAGGATGCGTTCGTGTTCCGGGATCTGCTCATCAATGATCAACCGCTCGACGCGGAGGGTCCCTTCCTGCTGTTCAAAGCCCGGCAACCAGTCGCGCCGGCACTCACGCTGTTGCGCGAAGGGACGTTGGGGGTGGGCGATGTGATCGGATTAAAAGAGTATGGCAACGCCAATTTGTGGCTGGCGATCGACGTGAAACCGAACCTCGCGGGCCAGCTCGGCCGCTGGTTGTATCGGCCCTCGGAGCTCACCCTGGCCGTCTGGTGTGACACGCCCACGCTGCGGGCCGCCCGCTTCCACGCCCCCGCGCCCATGCTGGCCGCCGGGTTCCTGGCCAGCCCGCTGCCGCTGGATAACCGTGATGTTCTCGACCTGTGCACCGGCAAGCCCATCACCCGGCCCAGCGCCTACTCGATCGAGATCGGCCCCGCGGCCCAGCATCTGTGGCAGGATGGCATCCACTTCCGGCTGTATCGAATCGAGAATCAAATCGGCCAATCCGCTCCGAGTGAACTCGGCGGTCTGCTCGATTTTCCCGGTTTCGGAACCGCGCCGCAGGAGCTCGTTGCCTCGCGGCATGCCATGCTCACGGTGGGAGGAAAGCCGGCGCTTTACCTGGCTCCGGGCGGGTTCATGAAATTTGCCGTCCCGCGCGGCGCCACGCGGATCGAAGGGAGCCTGGGTTTCGCCCCCGCCGCGTACCTGCTCGGCGGCGCCACCGAAGGAGCGGAGTTCCGGATCGAGGAGGAGCAGGGCGATGGAAATCCGCGCTTGCTCTTCTCACAGACGCTGCGCCCGGGGGCTCGGGAGGAGGATCGAGGGATGAAACCGTTCTCGGTGGCCTGTGCGTCCGGGGGAAAGCGGAAGCTCGTTTTGCGAGTGGTGCCCCTGGGCCGGACCACGACGATTCGTGACCTAAGCTGCTGGGCGGACATCCGATTCAAATAGGCGCGAGGCGTCCGACTCGGCAAGCTTTATGCTCTCTCAAGGGTATGAAGCAATGCGTTTTCCTCGAACGGGACGGGATTCTCACCTACCCGCGGCGGGAAGGCCGCCAGCAAGTCGCGCCCGAGACACGCGCTCAGTTTCACGTGCGCACCGAGGTGGCGCCATTGCTGAACGAGCTCAAGGCGGCGGGTTTTCTACTGCTCGTGACCACGAACCAGCCGGGGCTATCGCGAGGCTCGCTATCGCGCCGGGACCTGGACCAGATGCACGAACTGCTGCGTTGCACGTTCCCCCTGGATGATATTTTCGTGTGCCCGCACGAAGAAATGGACGGGTGCATGTGCCGGAAACCCAAAGCGGGGCTGTTGGTAGAAGCGGCTCACCAGTGGCGGCTGGACCTGAGCCGGTCGTTTGTCATCAGCGATAAGTGGCAGGACGCGGAAGCGGCTCGCCGGGCCGGGCTCACTTCGTTGATGTTGGATTCACCCTGGCTCGGTAATGGACACCACGACTTCGTGCTGCCTGACCTTGCCACGCTGGTGGAGAAGGTGCTGCAGTTGAGCGGTCCCGCCTGTTCCCTGGCCGGGATCGAGGACGTTTAGGTCCGGCGCCGAGCTGAGGCCGGCGCTATCTATGTTGGAGCACCCGGTAAAACCGGGCGGCGCCCTGCGCGGAAGGATCCGTCAGGGTGACCACGCCACCATTTCCCGTGACCGGCGGCAACGGTGTCCAACTCGCATCGGAGAGGGAGTTTTTATATGCCAAAGCATAGGCCTTCCCGGCACTTGCTCGGGCCCCTTCGGCTTACACTTTTGCCGCCAATTTGTACTTCACAGGCCGGTCGTTCGGGCCGATGATAAGCAAAAACCAAAGGCAAGCTTATGGGTCTGATGGATTATTTGAAAACCCAGTTCCTTGAAATCATTCAGTGGGAGGATGATTCCCGCGACACGATCTCGTTCCGCTATCCCAGCCTGGATAAGGAGATTAAGCGCGGGGCGCAACTGATCGTGCGCGAATCGCAGGTTGCTCAATTTATCTACCTGGGCCAGTTCGGCGACACCTTTGGGCCCGGCAAATGGACACTGACCACGGACAACATTCCGATCCTTTCCACTCTCAAGGGTTGGAAGTACGGGCTGGAATCGCCGTTCAAAGCCGATGTCTATTTCGTCAATACCCGGCTGTTCACGGGGAATAAGTGGGGCACCGCCAATCCCATCATGGTGCGCGACCCGGATTTCGGTGTCGTGCGGCTGCGGGCCTTTGGCACGTACGACTTTCATGTGAGCGATGTGAAATTGTTCCTGAAGGAAGTGGCGGGAACCGATGATCATTTTCGCCTGGATGAATTTTCGGACACGATGCGCTCGCGGATCGTGAGCGTATTCAGCGACGCGCTGGCCTCATCGAAGGTACCGGTGCTGGATGTTGCCGCGCGGTACCATGACCTGGGCGAGGCCTTGCTGCCGCTGATCAACCCCGCGACCACGACCAAGTACGGCATCGAGATCTCGAGTTTTATCGTCGAGAACGTTTCCGTGCCGACCGAGGTCGAGCAGGCGATCGATAAGCGCTCGAGCATGGCCGCGATTGGCAATCTCAATGACTATGTGAAATTCCAGATGGCCGAGGGCCTGGGCAAAGGCGAAGGCGGCGGGACGGCGAACGCTGCCGCGCAGTTGGGCGCCGGCTTGGCCATGGGCCAACAGATGGCCCAGGCGTTCAGCTCGGGACAAGCCGGTGCGGCGGCCGGAACTCCCGCCACCAATGCCGCTCCGAGCCCCGGGCTCCCCGAGTTGCTCAGCCCGGCCGAGGCGGCCAAGGTGCTGGGCGTGAGCGAAAATGATGTCCTGACGGCCTTGGGCGACGGCTCGTTGAAGGGCAAGAAGATCGGCACGGCGTGGCGAATTACCCGCTCGGGCTTGGAAGAGTTCCTCAAGAGCTAAGATTCCGGCGTTGCCACCTCCATGTCCGAAGCGCTGGCCCAACAGAAATTCTCGTGCCCTTCCTGCGGCGGCGAAGCAGTCTGGAATCCGGCCAAGCAGGCCCTGGTTTGTCCGTTCTGCGGCACGATCGCTCCCGCCCAAACGGAACTGACCCCGGCCGGAAACCAGGTCATCGTCGAGCATGACCTCGCCGCCGCCTTGCGGGGGATACCGGATTCCCGGCGGGGGTGGCAGGCGGAGAAGCTTTCGGTCAAGTGTCAAAGCTGCCAGGCGATTTCGGTTTTCGATCCCGGCCGGGTCGGTCAACGATGCGATTTCTGCGGTTCGACGGCGCTGGTGCCTTACGAGGAAATCAAGGAGGCCTTCAGCCCCGAGAGCCTGCTGCCGATGAAGGTGGCCGAAGACAGCGTGCGCGACTCGATTCGGCGATGGTATGGCAACCGCTGGTTCGCGCCGAACAAGCTCAAGGGTTCGGCCCTGACCGATACGGTGAAGGGTTTGTATATTCCCTACTGGACCTTCGATGCCCAGGTACACGCGGATTGGACAGCCGAAAGCGGTTATTATTACTACGAGTCCGAGACGTACCAGGACTCGGACGGCCAGACCAAGACGCGCCAGGTGCAGAGGGTTCGCTGGCAGCCCAGCAGTGGCGCGCTCGACCACTTTTTCGATGATGAATTGGTGCCCGCTTCACGCGGGGTGCAGGCCCAGATGCTCAGGCAAATCGAACCCTTCCCCACCAAGGAGCTGACGCCCTACAAACCGGGGTTCCTTTCCGGCTGGGTGGTCGAGCGTTACCAGATTGACCTGGTCAGCGCCGCCAAAGCGGCGCGCGAAGAAATGGAGGCGGAGATTGAGCGGATGTGCGCGGGCCAAGTCCCTGGTGATACGTATCGCAATTTGCAGGTGGAAACCGACTACTCGGGCCAGACTTTCAAGCATATTCTGGTGCCGATTTGGTTGCTGACCTATAACTATGGAACCCGGAATTTCCAGGTGGTCGTCAACGGCTATACCGGCTCCATCGCCGGGCGATATCCAAAGAGTTGGGTGAAGATCACCTTGGCGGTCATAGCCGTGCTGGCGGCGGTTGCGATGTTCCTGCTCCTGACCCACTCCCGGTAGCCCTCCGCGCCTCGCGGGCCGGCACCGAGGGCTCCGGCCAAAAGCCAACCAATGCCCAAGCAACTCGCCTACGACGCCGTCATCGTCGGCTCGGGGCCGAACGGCCTCGCGGCGGCGATTCGGCTCGCGCAGGAGAAACTCTCGGTGCTGGTCGTCGAAGCCGGCGACCGGGCAGGAGGTGGCACCCGCTCCGCGGAATTGACCTTGCCCGGCTTCGTGCATGATGTGTGCTCCGCCATTCATCCGCTCGCGCTCGCATCCCCATTCTTTAGCCGGCTCCCACTCGAACATTACGGGCTGAAGTGGATTCAACCGGCGATGCCGTTGGCGCATCCGCTCGAAGGAGGCCAGGCCGCCGTGCTGGCGCGGCAATTGGAGGCGACCGCCGAGGGTTTGGGAACCGACGGACCGGCTTACCTGGGCTTGATGTCACCCTTCGTGAATCGGTGGTCCGCCTTGGCGCAGGAATTCCTTCAGCCCTTGATCCATGTGCCGAAGCATCCGCTCCTGCTCGCGCGCTTTGGCCGCCGCGCCCTGCGCTCGGCGGCGGGCCTGGCACGCGCTACCTTCGACCAAGGAACCTGCCCAAGCTCTGTTCGCCGGGCTGGCCGCCCATTCATTCCTGCCGATGGAAGCGCCGGGTTCCGCGGCTTTCGGCCTGGTGCTGGGCCTGTTTGGCCACGCGGTGGGCTGGCCGCTGCCTCAGGGCGGGGCGCAACAGATCGCGAATGCCCTGGCGGCGCATCTCACGAGCCTGGGCGGAGAAATCGTCACCGGCTTCCGCGTGGACTCGCTGGACCAGTTGCCCTTGGCGCGCGCGACACTCCTGGATGTCACCCCTCGCCAGTTGCTTCGGCTCGCCGGCGACAGGCTGCCACTTTCCTACCGAAAGCGGCTCGAGGGATATCGCTACGGGCCGGGCGTGTTTAAGGTGGATTACGCGCTGGCCAGACCCATTCCTTGGACGGCCCAGGCCTGTGCGAGCGCGGGCACGGTTCACCTGGGAGCAACCCTGGCGGAGATCGCCACCTCGGAACGTGCGATCGCCGAAGGCAAGAATCCGGCGAAGCCTTTTGTGCTTCTGACTCAGCCAACGCTCTTCGATCCAAGCCGTGCGCCGGCCGGCAAACACATTGCCTGGGCTTATTGCCATGTCCCACACGGCTCGACGTTCAACATGCTCCCGCGGATCGAATGCCAGATCGAGCGCTTCGCACCGGGCTTCCGCGACATTATCCTGGCGCGCCACGCGATGAATTGCACGGATCTCGAACGAATGAATGCGAATTTGGTCGGCGGCGATATCAGCGGCGGCGCTGGTGATTTGCGACAATTGGTGGCCCGGCCCATTTTCAGTCCCGCGCCCTACCGTACCGCCCTGCCCGGCCTATACCTGTGCTCCTCCTCGACGCCCCCCGGAGGTGGCGTCCATGGCATGTGCGGCTTCCATGCCGCGGAACTGGCGCTACGGGATTTCTTCGCTCTCCCCCGAGCGGGCCTTCGATAAAAGTCGAACGACAGGACGGCAGGCGGGAAAAGGCAAACCTTCAACTCTCGACGCCGGAGCCGGGCCGTGGCTGGAACTGCCCGGCGAAGCGGGTCACGCCTGGGCGGGCTGTCTTACTTGGCTGGCTCGACTTGGAGGTCGTCCAACTCGCTCATCAGCCGTTTAAAGCAATCGGGACAATAACTGTGGGTGAAGGTCGCATCCGTGTGCTCGGCAATGTACGATTCCACCTGGTGCCAGTAGTTCTGGTCATCGCGCACTTTCTTGCAAAACGAACAAATGGGCAGGAGCCCCGCAAGGTGCTTCACTTGTGATTGCAGCTTTAGAATCCGTTCCGCTACCGCCAGACGCGCCGCCAGCATGTCCTTGTCAAAAGGTTTGGTGATGAAATCATCGGCTCCCGCCTCCATCCCGTCCAAGTAACCTGCCTTGCCCTCGACCGCAGTCAGCAGAATGAGATACGTATATTGGGAGCGGTTCGCTCCCCGAACCCGCCGGCATAGCTCCAGCCCATCCATCCCGGGCATCAACATATCCGAGATCACGAGCGGCACGTGGCACTTCTCGAAGAACCTCAATCCATCCAGACCGTTCGTAGCCGTGGCGACATGATGGCCCAACTTCGTGAGCAGGCCCTCGAGGATCAACCTCAGAGTCGGGTCGTCGTCAACGACAAGAATATTCATGTTCGCTTTAATCCAGCGTACCGAACTTAAAAATCTGCGGAACCAAGATCGAAAACAGGACTCCGCCGCCCCATTTCGAGACGGCCGGCCCCACATACCCTTGCAGGGCTGTCTGCCTTCCGCGCGCCAGCGTCCGACGGGAATTGATGCTTATCCGCTCAGGACAACAACGGTCGTCGGGCGCAACGTAATTTCGGGAGCAGAAACGAGTCCAAACAGAGGGCAGATCCTAAAAAAGGGAGCGGGGAGCCGCTAGTATACAAAAAAATGTAACATATGTTACATTTTCGGTGCAGCCTCGGCCAACGACCGAAATTATGCCTATTCGCCTTCGTTGCGGATCGGGCCCTGGGTTTGACGTTCCATCAGCGACGCAGAATAGTCGCGCGCCTGCATAAGCTCGGAATGGGTGCCGGCCTGGGCAGGTGCGTCCGGATTTCCGGTCAAACGGGCGTGCAGGCCTGCGGGCGCCGGTCACTCGCGCGTCCTCATTGGGGATGGGGAGCTGCGCGTCATCGTTGTTTCAGGGTGTCGAGGACTCTCGCTCACCACCCTGGGCACGTTACCCCAGCGCGTCCCGGTGACAAACAAGTAGCTTTCTCCATGGAACCACAGTGGTTGAAGCGAACGTCCTTGTCCTTCCGTGGCGCGCCGATGCCCGGTGGGAACATTTCGGCTTCGGGATCCTAATGCAGCCGAACGATCCACCGGAGAGGGCTGTTGGCATTCGAATCGAACAACCCGCGGCGGGGCGGGTGCGAGTGATCCTGGACGGGCATTTGGACGGCGAGACCGCCGGGGCCTGGTGGAAGACGCTCGAAGCGCGCCTGCTCTCGTTGCCGGTGGCTTCCCTCGAAATCGATACCAGCAGGTCGGACTTGCAGGGTGGCATCAGCGAAAACGTCAATACGCTGGTCGATCAACCTCGGTCAGCGAGCAGCCGGGTCAGCGCGTACGTCGGCGAGCCCGCCTCGTCCGGCACCCGTCGCATCGTCGTGGGGGTTTGCCCGCCGCAGCAGGTTGGTCCCTCAGCCCTACATCAGCACTTGCTTTGTTCCAGGTCGAAAGTTCGACCTGTGGCTTGGGGTCTTGTCAGGTGCCGTTACGTCTTTGGAACTTCATACGATCGCCAACCTCGACTTTCTGCGCGGATGGATTAGCCTTCAACCCTCGAGCGCACCCGTAGCTCAATTGGATAGAGCATTTGACTTCGGATCAAAGGGTTGCAGGTTCAAGTCCTGCCGGGTGCGCCAAAAACCCCCACGATCAACCAAATGCGTCGGATAGCCACCCTCCTTGCGGATCAATTGGAGCAGTGACTTGGTTTCGCTTAATCAGGGAGCACGCCGCTCGCGGGCCGGTCGCTGAGCTCGAAAGGAATTGATATGTGTCCTCGTTGGAGAGGGCGGTGTTGTCGGCGGATGACTTGGCGGGTCATTTCGATGGCTTGGTGCAGGTTCATCATCGAGGGCCAGATCAGCCGCTCTACCTGGACAAACTTTGTTCAAGTTCAAACAAATGGAATGACAATCATTTTTAACTTGGATCAACGAACCAGAGGGCGTAAGCTGCTTTTGTGCGGGGTTGGTAATGAACAACTTACAAAAAGGAATCGCTCGCGGAGTCCGCCAAGAACCCAACGGAGCGAGCTTGGCGGCCCGGGCTTCAAAGACTTTGACCCGCAATGGCTTACAACCTCAACCGCCCTGCAAACCCTGGATTTTGCTCCACGACGCGTCGTCATTGAATCACACTTAAGCAGCACACCGCATGTTGCGATTTCTCGGTTATGCATTTCTCATTCTTGGATTCCTCGGCATGCCGTTTTTTTTCATGGCTGAGTACCATTCCATTCGCGGCCAGGTTATGTTCCATTCGGTGGATTCAGTTCGTTCCGGTGGTGAAGCAAAGACATACACTTGGCCGGAGTGGAGGGATATTGTTGATCGGGCGTTTGACAAGACCAGGGATTCTGTGCCGAGCATCTTCCCTCCCACCGTTTCAATGCTTATTGGAGGCATTTTGCTGGACCTTGCAGGCCGTCGGCGTAGAAAGGCAAAAGATGCAGCTTAACCACCGCAGGCAGCGGACCCCGCGAGTCCGTCCTGTTTGCATATTACGCCAGTGGGGCGGGGCCGCTGCTGCGGACCGTTCGGCGTGGCGAGTTTGCCGTTGACGATGAAGAAGGCTCGGAAGATCAAACAGCAGATCGGGACGCTCGACCAGCACTTGGCTGCTGCGGAAGAGTATGTTGCCCGGAATGTCAACGTCAGGGGCTTCCCGGGTTGGTTGAAGTTGAGCGATTGGAAAGGAAAGAGTGGCCATCCGCTTTGGATGAAGAATCACATGATACCCTCGGCGCAGAGAGCGCGGGCTGAGAAAGAGCGTGCTCTAGAGCGGATCAACGCCAAAGGGAAAGAAGAGCAGGTGAAACAGCGAAGGCGACCGAAGAATGAGACGTAGTGCCTCGCCGAACAAAATCATGCGAGCGAACGTGGGCGGAGCACGTTGCTTGCCGTTTCGAGCGCTGTGGGCCGCCCGCATCGCTCAGTTCCGTCGTTCAGCGTTCATGAAACTCACGCGGTTTTTTGGATCCTTTATTGTTGAGGCGGGTAGAAAGAGCCCACTCATCGCAGTCATCGGGCTGACTGGATGCACCGCCGCCTACAACACTCGCACTGTGAATTCCCCTGATTGGAAGTTTGGGGCGACGTGCTATGTTCGCGGAGCAGTCGGCCGGTCCTATTTGGCTGACACCAAAAAGAGAATCGTGGTGAGCGTATTCGCATTGTCGCCGGATGCAAAAGACAGGAATGAAAAAGAGAAACGGGAGGCGTTGACCAAGGGGGTGTGGACAGGACCGGAGAACCCAGGCGCGATTGTCACCGCGACCAATAAATTGCTGTTTAGAAAGGAATATTGGTTGAGGGGTTCTGATTTAGAGTGGAGTTCGTCCTGGGGACCGGAACATGATCTCACGATCACCTTCTATGACTTTGGAGCTGGCGTGGAGGTTCCGTATTCTTCGCAGAACCCGGCTTCGAAGAGGGTTCTGCGCGTGCTGACTTACCAATCAGATCCCGGTTTGGGAACTTATCACGAAGTCGTCCAGCAATGAGGCCGAACGAATCCCTGCAGTCGACCACGCGATGACGTCCATGTTACGTGCTCAATGTCGGCGGCGCGTGGCGGCTGAGGTCAACCGTTCGCCGAGGACGCAACCGGGGCGAGCCCGCCTGAAGTCCTGTAAGGACGACAAGACAATAGCCCGGGGCAAGCGAGGAACGAGCGCCGCCCTGGGTTAGGGACCCAAAATGATTTCCTCTCCTTTTTCCCATCGGGTTTGGCGCGCTCCCGCGCGCCAAACCCGATGGGAAAAAGGAGAGGTTGGGTTGGGGTGGCGTTTTACCCGGGGCGGCGGCCTCGGCGGCCTTGCCCCGGGCTGGTATGAGGCCGCCCCTACGGGGCTCCGGAGGCCGCATGAATGACGAACGACTCAGCGAATTTGGCCGCCTTTGGGCGAACCATCGGCTTCAGGCCACGCCGGGTTTCGCCGGGCTCGTCTTGGCTGCTTGCGACAAGTCTTCAAATTTCACTTCGGATCAAAGGGTTGCGGGCTCAAGTCCTGCCGGGCGCGCCATCGCCTCGCGGGCGCCGACGTTATTTGACCATCTCGGTGCCGATGGGGTGCAGCTTGCCGGAGGTCGAGACCAGCACGCGTCCGCCGGCTTTATCCGACGAAAGTTGCACGGTGTCCTGCCCGCCGGGGGCTTTGAGCAGGACTTCTCCGCCGCTGGGCAGAGAGCCCATCAGCACCATGGGCAACCGGCCTTGAGCCCCGTAGAAAACTCCCACACCCCCGGTCGGTTCGGCGCTCAGCACTACCGCGTTGTCGCCCTGGTCGTTGACGACCACCAGCCGCTTGGTCCGCAGCTCGGCCGCCACGTTCTCGTTCGAGGCGGCGATGCCGACCGCCGCCACCGCGGCCAGCGCGAGCACCGCTCCCAGCAACCGCTGCTGTTTCAACTGACGTTCCAGCCGCAGAACCCGTGTTTCCAAAGCCATCTCTTCCGTTGTTTTCATAGGAATAGTATTTCACCTTCTCTTAGCCCAATACGCCGAGAAGTCAAGGACCACCGGGAACTGAATCCTTCACACCGGCTCTCAGCCGGAGCAGGCGTCGCCGGGAGCGAGCGAGGTGCTCCGATCCCTTGGTGGAATCGCTCGGGCCGGCGACAAAACACGCTCAGTTTTCCATGCAAACCTGGGTTCCCGACGGCGCCGGTATTTCTGGACGGAGGGTTGGTGGGCGTCCTCGTGGTCACTTGGGCCGCAGGGGTCCGTGGTTGCCCCTGGACGTCGCTGGATGTCAGCGGATCTTTTGTTACTTTCGTTGTTAGATCGAGCCGCCTCCGTTTGCAAGCCGTTGACACTCAGCGTTGGTGGGCGCGACAGGACTTGAACCTGCAAGAGTTTCCCCACGTGGTCCTAAGCCACGCGCGTCTGCCATTCCGCCACGCGCCCAACCCGGCTGACATGCCTGATTATTTAGCATCAAATCGCGGACGGCGAAACCAAATTCAGAAATGCATTGCTTTTCCTACCTCGAGTGGGTGCAATAAATCATGTTCTCACCGCATTAAGCGCGGGAACTTAGCCGTTCACAGTTTAGTCGCCCATCGCGGCCAGCGCCTTCTCAGCAGCTTGGTCAAGCATGTCCTGCTGCTTCGTCGTAAAGTGAGCGTAATACTTCTCAGTCACCGTGATGGACGAATGTCCCAGCGCCTTGCTAAGCAACCGAATATCGCCACCGGCTTCGAGAAAGGTCGCGGCGTACGTGTGCCGCAGGTCATGGGACGTATGCTCGACGCCCGCCTTCTTGAACACTTTCCGATACAACTTCTGAAAGTACGACGGCGCATCCTCTGGAAGAGTGTTGCCCGACGCGAAGAAATACTTCGGGTTGCCATTCTTGACCTTTAGGAGCAACCGGCCAAGTTCTTCAGTGATGGGATTGTTGACAGCGGTCCCCGTCTTCTGACGGCTGGTCTTCACGCGGAACCGGCCCGCCTCTTTTGTCAGTTCGTCTTTAGACAACCCAACGGCATCGACAATAGCCAACCCAGCCTCGCGCTGCAATCTCATACACGCCTTCACTCGCTCCCGGCTCTGAGGAGTCATCGGAACTTCGTCCACCGCCTTCATGATTCGAGCGTAGACCTTGGGGCGGATGATGCGGTCCTCGGAGACGTGCAGGTCGTTCGTATCCAACTTCACGGACTTCCATGCTGAGATCGGATTTCTAGAGATGTACTCGTGATTGAGAGCGAATCGGAAGAAGTTGCGGACCTTCTCCTGCCTACCGCGCTTCGCAGCCGGAGACTTCAGGGTCCACGTGTGTTGCCACTCGGTGACGACCGACAGCGTGATGTCCTTCAGGAGTGTGATACCTCGGCCGGCGCAAAAGTCCTTCAGTTGCGTCAGCACGGCTTCATGGCGATATAACGTGTCAGCCGCGACCGGGTCGGAGCCCTTCTCTTTGTCGGTCAGGAACGCTTCGATGACATCAGCAAACCCCGTGGCGCGAGTGCTGTGGATGTTGTGCCCGGAAGCCTCAGCCTGCTCCAACTTGCGTGCCTTGCGTTCCGCCGCTTCCCAACTTCGCTCTTTTGAAGACCAGCGCGTCTGTTTGCCGTCCCGGTTGGTTTGAAACCACACCGGGCAGTGGCAGCGCTTGTATTGGGGTTCGTCCTTGTGCTGACAATCCGCGACGTGCCGCTTGTACAGTGCAATCATTTCAGGCTCCTCTTTGGGGGAGGCAACCTGAATCAACAGTACATTACCAGCACAAATCAGTCAATGACTATGTAAGTTGTTGATTACTAATATATATTTGTGGTGGCCAGGGACGGAGTTGAACCGCCGACACCAGCCTTTTCAGGCTTTTGAGTACTTACAACGCTTTACGAGCCGCCGAGGACTGTCTTAGTACGTCGTAACTCCTGTAAAACGGAAACACCACAGGTGTAGACCACAGGTGATTTTTGTTTGTCCACAAGAAGATCAAAAGTGCGAGTCCGCCTCATCCCATCTGGCTGGACTGCAGTCGTCTCGAGAGCATGCTGCAAGTGGGCAGTTCTTACATTCTGTGACGACATTGATTGGAGCGACAGTTCGGAACGCAGCATCAAACTAGGTCAGCGGCTGAGTAGGAGATCCTATGGCTATCATCTCGCGGGGTTTTGCCGGTCGACGCAGCGCAGCGGATGCAAAACTGCCCCCTGGGCAATACCTCACGACTGATTTTCCTGTCTTGTCCGCAGGGCCAACGCCACAAATCTCCCTCGATCGCTGGGAGTTCACGATCGACGACGGCAGCAACGTTTTGAAGCGATGGGATTGGAAGTCGTTTCGCGAGTTGCCAACCGAAACTATTACCGTTGATCTGCACTGCGTAACACGGTGGTCGAAACTGGATACGTCCTGGGAAGGGGTTTCACTGGATCTCCTGCTTGCAGACGTAAAGACAGATTCGCCATATGGAATGTTTCGTTCGTACGGCGATTACACGACGAACCTCCCCCTGAAAGATGTCATGAACAAGCAGGCCTGGATCGCGTTCAAATACAACGGTGCCGATCTCGAGCCCGAACACGGCGGCCCCGCGCGGCTTCTCGTTCCTCATCTCTATTTGTGGAAGAGCGCTAAATGGGTGAAGGGACTGAGCTTGATGCCGCACGACAAACCGGGTTTTTGGGAAAACCTCGGCTACCACATCTATGGGGATCCATGGCGGGAACAGCGGTACTCGGACGAGTGACGTGGCGTGCCGCGAAGGTTGTTGCGGTGTACGACGAAACAGCGACTGCACGGACGCTTGCACTTGCAGTTCACGATTGGCCAGGTCACGTAGCTGGCCAGCACGTTGACGTGCGTTTGACCGCTCCAGACGGGTACTCTGCAGTCCGATCTTACTCGATTGCCTCCGCGCCGAGCTCCGATAGGCGCATTGAAATCACCGTCGACCGACTGCCGAACGGTGAAGTTTCACCATACCTCACGCAGGAAGTCATGGTCGGCGATGAGCTAGAGCTGCGGGGCCCGATTGGCGGATGGTTCGTGTGGCGAAGCGACCAGACGGAGCCGATCCAACTGGTATCCGGTGGCTCCGGCATCGTTCCTCTTATGGCTATGATTCGCTCGCATCGTTCGGCCGGCAGCAGCGCACCATTTCGATTGCTGTATTCCGTCAGGGAGCCGGGGGCGATTTTTTACCGCGATGAGCTGCGGTCATTATCAAATCAAGGTGACTCAGTAGCAGTCACTTACGCGTACACGCGAGTGACTCCGAAGGATTGGCCGAGACCCGCTGGACGCATCGACGCGACACTCATTGGAATGGGTACATGGCCTTCGACCCTTCGGCCAACCAGCTACGTCTGCGGCCCGACCTCATTCGTTGAACATGCCACTGACCTCCTGATCGCTGCTGGCCACGATCGTGAAAAGATCAGGACGGAGCGCTTCGGCGCCACAGGAGAACGGAAATGAATGCATCTTTGAACTATCTTGATGGCAATGCTGCCGCAGGCGAATTGAGCAGGATATTCGCAATGGATATTACAAACGCAGAAGGAAAGTGTGCTAATTGCGGCGCGAAGAGGCGATTTGCCGAGGCGCATTTGTTTGTGCAGTGTCCAGGTCTCGTCGCACGGTGTGCGCTTTGTGGGCATGTACTGCTACGACTTGTGAATGCTCGGCAACGCATATTCCTCGATCTTAGCGGTATGAAGCACTTAGCCTTCGAGACGGCACCGCAACAAGAGCTGAGCGGCTAGGGTTGTGACAATTTGTCTACTTTGGAAAATGGACGGGTTTCCGTAATGCGAGTGTTTGCGCCGACCATCGTGTTCCTGATACTCGCCTAATTACCTTCGGCGGGCCGGTTTCCCGCAATCACCTACGGAGCAGGGAACCCCTTAAGAACTCTCTCCTGATGCTGTCGCTCGAACACGGTCCGGTCTACCTTTGGTTGGCCTATTACTGCTGGGCCGCGCGCAGGGCGAAGCTATCTTCGAGTCCCCAGGAGGCTGTAAAATACACCGCATTCCCATGAAAGCAAACATCGACCTACATGTCGGGCGCAAGACGTTTGCATCTGGCTTGTTGCCAGAGTTGATCGCTGGACTGCGCCGCAGTCTCCCGGGCGATTTGGTCGCGATTGTCGGCTTCGAAAAAGGCGTTGGCGCTGAATTGGAAACGTGGTGCCGGGTCACCGGGAACCCACTGCTGGAGGTCACGGTCGAAAATGGCCTTTCTCGGTGGGTATTCCGGTACGGGGCAGCTCCGGTGCCTGGCGAAGACCATCGACCGGTGGGCTCGCGGCTTTGGCTCTACACGAATTTCGACTGTAACCTGCATTGCGACTACTGCTGCGTGCGTTCATCGCCCACCGCGCCGCGACGGGAACTAGGGCTCGCACGTGTACAGCGGATCGCTCGTGAAGCGGTGGAGCTTGGCGTCAAAGAGATCTTCGTGACCGGAGGCGAGCCGTTTCTGCTTGAAGACATTGGCGAGATCCTGTCTTCTTGCGCTGCAGCCGCTCCGACCACAGTGCTGACCAACGGAATGTTGTTTACCGGGCGGCGCAGGGAAAGCTTGCAAGCGTTGCCGCGTGATCGAATTGTTCTGCAAATCAGCTTGGACAGCGCTACGCCGGAACTGCACGACCTCCATCGCGGGCCCGGCACATGGGCGCGCACACGCGAGGGTATCCAGCGCGCTCGCGCGCTAGGCTTTCGCGTCCGATGGGCGGCGACCGTTTCGACCGATGCAGAGGCTGAGGAGTTTCGCCAATTCCTGGATGAGGAGAAGATTGCTGCGGAAGACCGAGTGATCCGCAGGATCGCATTGCGTGGCTCGGCAAGAGAAGGTGTTGCGCTCACTCGGGCCGATTTGGTGCCCGAAGTCACCGTTACGGCTGAAGGTGTCTACTGGCATCCGGTCGGAGCAGAGGATGCCGATCTGCTTGTTACGCGCGACATTTTTCCTCTCGCCGAGTCCTTCGCAGCGGTTCGCCGCGCCTTCGACCGCGAGGGGGAACACGCCAATAAGCTTGCCAGAATCTTTAACTGCGCATGATGGTCGTCCAAGTCGCCAGCGAAATCCCGGTTGGCTAAGCCCGGATCACTTCAGCTCTAACTAGGCAAGGGCTTCGCCCTTGATATCCTTCAGAACTCAGCAGTTAAGGAGTACTCGTAGAAAGCGTTTTGCAGCTATGCTCCTGGTATCTCACCACACAGGAGTTGGCCATGAACGCTTTCTACGAGCATCACCAGAATAGCATTCGATTCGGATATCGCTGCTTTGATCGGATTCTGCTTAACGGGCTGATCCAACCTTTCCAGCAACCCGAGCGAGTCGTGGGTTTCTTCAGCCAGTATCGCAATCAGTATCCGGTAAGCCGGGATGTGCTGCGGGAGATCGCCGATCAGTTCCACAATTGGGCGAAGAATCGTTCCGAGAAATGGGGTGCCCCCATCCTCGAGGCTCCCCAAGGTCGTCGGGATGAGTTTGTCGAACCTTACTTTCGCCATGCCCAGCCCGACCAGTTGGTGGTCATCCTCAAGGCACGAGAACCCGCCCGCATTCTCACCGCCATCGGAAACAAAAAGGACAATCGCTGGCACCTACAGTTGGGCCAACGCTGGATCATTCAGTACAACTTCTACGTCAACGATCGCCACTGGGGCCGAATGTTCGTTCGCCTCTCTCCCTACTTTCCCTTTTCCGCTCGCGTCTGTCTCAATCAGCACCACTGGCTTGCCCTGCGCATGCAGCAAGAGAACCTCGACTTTCAGCAAACCACCAACGCCTTCCTGCGTTGCCAGGACCCCCAGCGGCTGCAACAACTCGCCGATTCTCTGACCGCGCACGATCTGTTGGTTTGCGGCCGCAAGTGGCTGAACGGCTTCACCCCCTTCTTCACGGAAAAGGAGCGCAAACAGGCCGGTTGTCAGCATCGTCTATTCTTTGCTCAGGTCGAGTATTGCGATAATCTCATTTTCCACCGCCGCGTTGCCCTCGATGCCTTGGGCGAGCGACTCCTGGACGCCAACCGTACCATTGGTCAGCCCAACAAGATCACCGTCATCTTTGGCCGCAAGATCACGCAACACTATCGCGGTCAGCTGCAGACCGTACTTGAGGATCTCAATCTACCCAACCCCGTCATTCGCAGTCACTATGGCCATGGCTTCATCAAGCAGTACGTCCGCGACCATCTCCTGCTCCGCACCGAGTCCGCCACCAACAACGTTACAGACTACGCCGTCAACAAAGCCATCGATCAGCTTCCTCAACTGCGACAAAAGCTTTCTTCTATCGTCGACAACTATCTCGACGTTCAGCAGGACATTCTCGAAACTTTCGTTGATCGCGGCCAGCTTCGTCAACTCAGCCAACCCACGGTCCTGCCTAACGGCAAACGCATTCCCGGCTTGAAGCTCGATCATCCTCGGCAACTGGCCTCGATGCACGCTCTGCTGCGCTTCTCCCACATCGCCGCCGAGAGAACCTTTACCACCGCAGAACTGCACCCCCAAACCGCCGAGGCCCTGGGCTGCTCCACCGCTGATTACCGCCTCTCCTCCTTGCGCTACGACCTGTCCAAGCTCCGGGCCAAAGGTCTGGTCCAAAAGATTCCCCACTCCCGCCGCTACGCCTCTTACCCAACGGCTATCGCATCTGCCTGGTTTTTCTGAAATTGTTTCAAAGGATCTACGCGCCACTCACAGCCGGTTTGCTCCGACCTTTCCCCGCAGACAACCAACTACAGCAGCATCGTCTCTCTCAACTCGACCGACTCTACCAGAAGGTCACCAACGCCCTGGATGATCTCCTCCATGCCGTCGGCCTCAAAGCCGCCTGATTATGAACGTAACGAGAACAAAATCTCCGTCCCCCTATGGATAAGCAACTAAGCCGACTTGGCAAATAGCCGCTCGAAGAATCCCTGTTGGGCCGCGGCCTGCCGCAATGCATCGTAACCATCCACGTGAGGCGGCAGCCAGTGCTGAAGTCCTTCCGCGTCGAGGATAGGGCGATGAACCGGGTTGTCGTAGCTCATCGCTGAGAGCGCGTCGGCGAACCGGCGCTCTCGCTCTGGGTCGAGATCGGGCCGTGCCGTGAACATGCAATGGCTGTATGGCGGAGAGGACCATATCTCACAAAGGCCGCCTTCGGGCACCAAGCGCTCGCTACGAACAGTGTTCCAGAACGGGCTGCCAATTGCGCCGGCGTCGGCCCGCCCGTCGAGGACGGCGCGCACCACTTCCACTTCGCTGGTCCCGGTATCACCGTGCTTGCCCACGTCGCTGTCGAAGCGCAGCGTGCGGTAGTCCCTGTCCTCGCGCATGCCTTGCTGCTCCAAAAAGTGAACAGGCAGAATAGCTGCGTGTCCGCTGTCTCGGCTGCCGAGCGCGAGCGTTCGACTTTTCAAATCGGCGAGGGTAGAAATGGGACCTCCGGTAACCGCGACGATCTTTGTCATCCAGCCGAGATCGGTGTTTCGCATGGCGACCGCGCGGCAGCTATGGCCGCTCCACTCATCGGCTTGCAAGTAAGCGAGGTTTGTATTCCAAGCGATATCGATGCGCGGTAAAATATCACCCGGTTGGGCGAGAAGCGCGATGACCTGCGCTTCGTAGTTCTGAAATAGCACGACCTCAACGGGCAGATGCGCTTCATCGTGAAAATAGCGCCGCATCCCCTCCCAAATTGTAACTACCTTCGGATTGTATGCGACAGCTCCCACCCAGATTGTCTTGCTCATGGTTCCCCGCAGTTCTCTGTCAACTACATTTCAAAAGATACTCTCCATTCCACTGCGCTTGGTCCTAGAAGAGCGGTATTCCCAAGAGCGACTTGGCGACGAACTCGCGCAGCACGCCCCCTTGGCGCCATAACCGCTCTCGTGTGCGCATCGTGGAAACGCCGTTCGATGCTCATATGCTTTGAGAACATCGCACCTCAGCAAGTGCGCATTGCTGCCGAGGTGACGCTTATGGCGACTTCACCTGCAGCGGCTTTGGTCTCAAACACGCGCAGCATCGCCGTCTCGCAGGGCTTCTCAAGATGCGCAATCAAATCGTCGATGCAGCCGAGAGACCGTCGGTATCAATTTGCATCGCCGCGAGCTGCGCCCTCAAGGTGGGAAGGCTTTCACCGAGACTCTGAAAGTAGTCTTTGAATCCTTCCCAGATGGTGACCACTTTCGGGTCGTATGCAACCGCGCCGATTCGCAACGTGTTGTCGGCTGTCCTTTCTTGGCATTGGACATAAGCTAGCCTCTGTTTCCCCGTTTCGAGTTCCGATACAATCAAACTTCAAGCGCCGCATATTAACCGAAAACTGGCATGCCGCAGACCGCTTTCCCGATGAATTCATACAAAGCATCCGACACGGGCGCCATCACGCCAGCCGCGCGGCTGTCGCGGAAAAACCGCTCGACGCCTACATCCTTGCGAAACGCCGCGCCTCCACAGACCCTCATGGCGAGGTCGTGCACCTCCAGCGAGGTTTCGGCGCCGGCCAGCTTCGATTCAAGCACGCGCAGCGTCGCGTCCTCGCGCCCTTGCTCGACCGCGTCGAGCGCGTCCAGCAACAGGCCGCGCACCATGTCGATTTTCAACTGCATCTTCGCGATGTGCCCTCGTACCTGCGGCAAGTCCGCGATCTTCGATCCGTCGTAAGAATACTTCGAATTCGTCACGTGACTCACGGCGAGCGTCAGCGCCCCTCCCATCATCCCCGCAGAGACGGCGCAATTGTGCAGGCTGAAATAGGGTAATACCACGCCCATCATCACGTCGAATCCCTTCCCATCGTCGCCCAGGCGATTCGATTCCGGGATCAGCACATCCCGGGCCGTGATCGGCGCGGAACAATTCCCGCGCAATCCGAGACCCACATACGGCCTGGGGATTGAAAGGCCCTTCGCGTCTGCGGGCACAGCCCAAAGCGAACTGAGACCTTCCGCAGCCGCGGGCTTGCTCGACCACACGTAGATGTCGCAAACACCCGCCGATGTGATCAGTTGTTTCGCCGCGTTCAGGCGCACACCGTCGGCTCCTTTCGTTGCCGTGCTGACTGGCACCCAGAAATGGCTCCGCGAACCGAATTCGGAGAACGCCAGCGTGGTGAGCTTCCCCTCCTGGGCAATTGATCTTCTCATCGCTTCTGTGCCGTGCTTCTCGATCACCGTCGTCGCGATGTAGTGCATGATGACGATCATCGCCGTTGACGGGCAATCGCGCGCGATTCGTTCTGCCACAGCCACCCCTGCGCGCAGGCTTTGCCCGTGCCCGCCCACGGATTTCGCGCTCACGAGTGCGAGTAGGCCGGCTTTTCGCATCGCATCGATGTTCTCGTCCGGAAAACGGCCCTCTTCATCAATCTTAGCGGCCAGCGGCTGGATTACATCCCGCGTGACCTTGTCCGCCGTTGCCAGAAGCTTTGATCCTTCTTCGTCCAGCTTCCAAAAGTTGCTCATGTCCTCTCTCCTCTCATTCGCTTACAAGCTCTGCGCCGATGCCGTACGGGCAAGAAGAATTGCCGCGAGTATCGTCGTCGTGAACAAAACCCGCTACTTTCCTTGGCTGAATGAAATTGCAATAGCTCTCCACTTTTTCTCTCCGTGTCCCTTTGGTTGAAAGGCGTTAAACGGCTCACGCACTGGTGGCGCGCGTGGACATATGCCGTCACTGCGCCGGTCGCGGGATGGCTCTGCTCTTCTTCTGACGCGTCATAGCATAGTCACGTTTCGTAGTCAACAATTTAGACAGGGCCGCCCCTTGGAAATTATGACTGGCGCAAGGTTGACAGCCTCCTTCTTAACGCTGGTTGTTGCTAGGGAGTAAAATGTGAGTTCGTTGGCAGAATACTTGGTTATTAGCGCCGCAGCACTTCGCGATCACCAAGGCTCACGGGAAATATCGGTACGCCTCGAATGTGCCCCGGGGCGCAACGAAGCTCAATGTACGGGGCAGGGAGTTTAGGCTTCGGCACCTCGTCGTCAGATGAGGGAAAAGGGCCAAACGCCGGTCCATAAATTTTCCCTTTCAAGCTATAAAGAGCCATCACCTACTTCGTTGAATTCGACACGCGGATCCAAAGATGAACAGAATGAACCTATATCTCCGCCGGGGCTTGATTGGTCTGATTGCGGGGATGCTGGCCAGCGTCGCTCTGGTAGCTACGGTTGATCATCCGTGGATCGTGGTCCTCATCGGGGCCGCGGTGGGCGCGAGTTATGCTCTTACCTTCCGCCCGACACCGCACGCTTACGTCGATACACTAATGGCTGCGGGCGCATTGGGTGTGCCTCTCTGGGGATTGCTCAGTGTGATTGCTTTCCCATTGCTCTCGGGGCGCATGCCGGAATGGACCGCTGCGGAGATGCGCGCTCATTTCCCCGCACTGGTAGGCTGGGTGCTCTACGGGACATGCCTCGGGGTTGCCGCTCAGGGACTAAGCGATTTGGCAGACAGAATTCTGGGTACTGAGCCGGCGGCCCTCATTCCGCCCGAACCCAACAAGACACACATAGTCATTCTGGGCGGAGGGTTCGCCGGGATGAAAACCGCCGAAAGCCTCGAGGCATTGTTTGCGGCGGAACGGTCGATTGCCATTACTCTGGTCAGCGAAACGAATGCGCTACTCTTTACGCCCATGCTCGCTGAAGTCGCCGGCAGCAGCCTTGAACCGAGTCACATCAGCAGTCCGCTCCGTACCAGCCTGCATCGCACCCAGTTTATCCGTGGACGAGTCATGCAGGTTGATCTGGAAGGCCGGCGCGTCTTCGTATCTCTGGAAAGTCGCGGGGACGGCGAAGCCGCCTCCGCCGACGCGGCACGCGAGGTCAACTACGATCACCTGGTTCTCGCGCTCGGCTCGGTTTCCAATTACCTGGGCATGACCAATGTCCAAAAACTCGCTTTCAATTTCAAGTCGTTGCTCGATGCGATTCGCATCCGGAACCACGTCATCGAGATGTTTGAGCGGGCTGACCGTGAGCCCGACGCGGCTGTGCGCCAGCCCATGCTCACTTTCGTAGTCGCCGGCGGTGGCTTTGCCGGCGTCGAGCTGGCTGGTGCCTTGAATGACTTTGCTCGGGGCATTCTCGCTGATTATCCCAATCTTCGCGCCGAAGAGCTGCGCATCATTCTCGTGCACGCCCGCGAACGCATCCTGCCAGAGTTGAGTGAGTCGCTCGCCGATTACGCACGCAAGAGCATGGCAGCTCGCGGGGTCGTGTTTAAGCTGAACGCCCGTTTGAGTGACGCCCGCCCTGGCGTAGTAGTGCTGAACGATGGCGAGATTGCGGCCGAGACGCTAGTGTGGACGGCGGGCACGAGCCCCAATCCCTTACTGAGGTCGGTCCCGGTGAACCATGATAAGCGCGGCGGCGTCGTAGTGGACAGTACGCTTGCTGTGCCCGGCCGTCCCGGGCTCTGGGCCCTGGGAGACTGCGCTGCCATCACTGACGGCAAGACCGGCCAGCCCTGCCCGCCCACCGCGCAATTTGCGTTGCGGGAGGCATACGCCTTGGCCAGAAATATAAAGGCTCAGATTGCCGGCCGTCCTTCTCAGCCCTTTCACTTCGACTCGCTAGGCGCACTTTGCGTTATCGGTCACCAGACCGCCTGCGCGGAGCTCACCGTGCCCTTCGCACGCAAAAAGTCGATGCGCTTTTCGGGTTTGCTGGCCTGGTTGATGTGGCGAGGAATATACCTTTCGAAGCTGCCTGGCCTGGAGCGTAAAGTACGAGTTTTTGTGGACTGGACTATCGAGCTGTTTTTTCCTCGCGACATCGTTCAGACCATCGACTTGAGCTAGGTTGAAATGCATGGAGCAAGCCACTCGACTCTCGATGCAGCCCCAACAGAGAGATTTTCTTTCCTCGCGAATCGCAGCGGGAACCCTCGGGGTTCTGGTCGGTGCGCTGGGGGGTACACTGGAACGGGTTCTAGCTCCAGGGCTGAGTTCGCACGGCGTCCTTGTAGGCGCGGCTTACGGTTTGATTTTTGCGCTCTTGTTCGGGCCGCGGGCAAAAAGTCCCGGGGCCGGGCTGATCTGGGGGCTAGGGTACGCATTTCTGTTGTGGGTCGCAGTTCCTGCTGGAATTCTTCCTGTCGCCAAGGGCGCGATGCCTTCGATGGGGATGCTCGGCTCTGCTCGGGCTCGCTTCCCGGAATTGGTCGCCTACCTCATCTGCTTCGGAATGCCACTAGGAGTGGCATTGGGTCTTTTGGGTCTCCGCTCCGGACCCGTTCAGCCTCGGTACAGCGTTAGTCGTGCAATCGTTCTGGGGGGACTGGCGGGCATTGTGGGCGGTTGGGCCTTCGGCAAGTGGATGGCGCAGGTGAACTTCTTCCCGCTGATTGCCGAACTGGTGGATTCCCAGTCGCGTCACGTCGGCATGACTTTGCACTTTATAATCGCCGTGATTATCGGAGCGACGTTTGGCCTCCTGTTTCAGCGGGATGTTCTCGGGTACGGATCGTGCATGGGGTGGGGGTTGGGCTACGGCATGTTTTGGTGGTTCCTCGGACCGCTGACCATAATGCCGCTCTGGCTGGGAAAGCCCTTGGACTGGTCGGTGGGGCACGCCGACGCGCTGTTCGGATCCTTGATCGGGCACATCATCTACGGCGTTATTTTAGGCAGCATCTACGCGACCCTCGATCGAATTTGGACAAGGCTTTTCATCGCTTCGGATCCGATTAATCGCGAGTTCGAAGGAGCCGGATTGCGCGTCCTGCATACACTCCTCTGGGGAGCATTTGCAGGAGCGGTGGGCGGCCTTGTCTCCACCCCGGTCATGGTCGCCACGGGGGTATTGTCGCGTGCCACAGGCCTGAGTAGCGTGGCTCCGCTCTGGTTGGCGATCGTTATCCATTTGTGCGTGAGCGTCGTCGTCGGAATGAGTTATGGTCTTCTCTTTCGTCGCGAGGCATCGAGCTTGGGCCTAGGTGTGGCGTGGGGTTGGATGTTCGGTTTGATCTGCTGGTACGTCGGCCCATTGACCCTTAGTCCAATGATATTGCATGGTTCCTTCGACTGGACGACCCAGGCGGCCGATCCACTATTGCCTTCGCTAATGGGCTATCTGATCTACGGCGCTACCACCGCTTTTACGTTTCTCGCCCTCGAGCGTCGCTATGCACATTGGCTGCTTCTCGACCCGCGTACAGCCGCTCGCGAGCTGCGTCGGACTCGTCCCGTCGGCACGCCAGCGCCGGCTCTCTGGATGTTTGTATTAGGCTTAGGAGTACTTCTTCCGATTCTGCTCGGCTGACCTGCCGGAGATAAACTTTTCAAACTTGTCTCTCGCCATAATTCTGTCCGGCTCTGAGACCAAGCCACTCGGCAGCCTGGTCATCGACCAAGGAAACGAGTCGATGGTTGGAGATGGCGACGCGATGGCAGTCAGTTACGAGTTAACCAGGTCCTTTCACTGCAGTGTTCTCCGAAGTGTCCCGACAAACGATTAATAATTAATAAAGCTGAGAATCCACTTCTTCCTGGTCCGTAGATCGAGTCGGTGCTGCCCTAGTCTTTGTGCCAGCGTGTCCCAAAATCCAATTCTTGCGTTTGGGTACGCGCCCTGGAACAGGAACGACGCGATGTAATGCGAAAAATCACCAAGCGTACCAAAATCTACAGTTTCAGGTACAGAGCGTAGCGGCTTAGCCGGCGGCCAACGACTGGAGATCCTTATGCAGCCTTCCACGACAGGCTTTCATGGTGATGGTGTAGTCGTAAAGCCGCTTTCCGATGCGTCGTTGTGCTTCAAAACATGCGTGATCCTGAGAGCCGATAACACCTCCCGGCTCATCGAGGAATATGTTCGTATGTTCCTCCGCAGATATTCATCCCAGCGCCTGCCACCAAAGCAGGTGAAATTGTCGATGTCCCGCCTAGGTCTTTGGCTGGAAAACGCCAATCTCTCCATCGCGGCCTTGAGGCACAGCATCGCCGGAATCGATAAGGCATGAGAGCTCAGGATGCGTGTCGGAATTGTCGGGCACAGACCGACAGAATTGTCGAAGCTTATGACATCTTCAACAAGGCCGGAAGCGCCAGATTTTAATCAAACGTCCCGTAGTTGATATTGAGATGCAGATTAGAACCGGCCCCATAAAACTTTTCGCGGATCGATCCAGAGCTTCTTCATCTGGGTGATCAGCGTTGTTCGATGGGAAGAAGAACAATTCAAGGTGGGGCTACGTTGCTGAGTCACGCTTCTTGGCGCGCTGCCCGGTCGTTCCGATTGGAACCTCGTCGAGGACTCTGCGTACCAGCGGTGCCGCCAGGAATGTGTGTCGAAGTGGTTCTTCGGCGGGCAATGAATCCGCGAGTTTCATAATGGTGGCGCGGCTGAGTTCTCGATGCTTGTCCGCCAGGGCTCGGTTCCCCAAATGCCCGTATAGTTCGGCAGCAGTGAAGTGTACTCTCCAGTGTGCGAGCGGAACTTCGTAGCCTTCCGTTGACTGCAGAGCCTTGGCAATAAAGTCCTGAGCGCGATCCAAATCCTGCTCCGCAAGGGCGATTCGGGTATTCACTTCAAAAGCTAGTGCCCGGAACGTGTGTTCTTCGGCAGCCAGCGTGATCTTCAGAAACTCCGCTGCTTCCGGCCGCGCCTTCTCCAAGTCCCCTTTCGATAACCAGGCCTCCAAGTTTTTTGAGCGCGTGCGGGCTGATGCGGAGAGGTTCTGTCCTGATCTAGATTCTCTGGGTACGCCAGAAGTCAATGATCTCTTGTCAGCAGCCGGCGCAGACGTTGAACTCTTGCGCAAACGACTGAACGAATCCGTAAAGAAATTGGTTGTGGCGCAACGGTTGAAAGACCATAAAGTTCCCGGATATCTCCAGGACGCCCTCGATATGACCAGCGCAGATGATGCGCCGGCAAAGAACCCAAAGATCGCGGTCGAAAAGGCAACTCGGTGGCTCAACGACTTTGTGGACAAAGTGATTCCTCCGCCCAGTCGGATTGTGGTCCAGCGAGCTTATCGCAAGACGGGCACTCTTTCCGGTAAAGATGCAGACTTGTTGGACCAGTTGGAAGAGAAACTGAAGAAGTCCGTGAAGAGAGAAAATGAATAGAGTCGTAGACACGGTCAGCGCGGTCGCTCTGGGATTCATCGCCCGCTTTGGTGAGGACTGCGGATCGCGACTGGCAGAAATCGCGAAAGAAATAGGTCTATCTGTCGAGGAAGTTGACGCTGACAACTTTGACGGGGCCCTGCTCAGAATTTCTGGCCTACCCCGGGGCACCGTGGTGTTGAACAAAAATGTACGAGAACATGGCCGGAAGCTTTTTACACCTTGCGCATGAGATTGGGCATTACCTGCTTCCTGATCAACAAGAGCAGGCCGGTCCATGTGGCCGGAATGACATCGGACAGTGGTCAACGCGGATGCCAGTTCCAGAGCTTCAGGCAAATCGCTTCGCGGCCGAAATACTCATGCCGGAGGCAAAGATCGGGGATACGGTTAAGCACGAGCCGGATTACGACTTAGTCGAAGGGGTTGCGGAGAAATGTGGTACGACGCTCACGGCGGCGATGTATCGCTACGTGGAGCTTTCCAGCTTCCGAATCGCAATGGTGTGGAGCACCAGCGGTCGCTCGATCTGGTATAAGGCATCGGAGGAATTCGGCCGTGCAATTGAGCTGGGGCCCTTGAGTCCTGCAACTTATGCATACGACTGCTTCCAGGATCAGCGGGTTCCGCAGCAGCTGGAAGCGGTGCCGGCGGAGGCATGGCTGTACAACTCTAACCTTCGAGCAAACACCAAGATCCTTGAGCAGTCGCTGTACCTTCCTTTTTACAAGAGTGTACTCTCTCTGCTTTATCTGAAGGACCGCGTCGAAGAACGGGATGATTCCGATGAGGAGAGAGAGTTAGAAATGGATCCCGACGAATTCACGATCCATCGCCGGAGATGGCCAAACAAGAGATAGCCGACTACAAGACATCGCGATCTCTCGCCACGGTCAAGGCTAGCTATGTGCCGGCCTTGTTAATGTCGAACAGGTCTCAGTAGCCTGCGCGACTCTGCCCAGCGGCATCGCGTGGAGTCATAGATAAACTGCGGTGCGGGGGCGGCTACATTGATGTGTCGGCGATGTGCAGTTACAAGTTCTACGACCACTTGTGGGACTCTATTGATGTATGACCCAGTCGGATGTGCGGAGTACTGAGCACATCTTTGGCACGCTTATTTTGGAGAAGAGCAGTATCGGAGCGGATCAGCCGAGTTTGCTGGCTGTTGGAATGTCAGTCGGAATCGCTTCCCATAAGCCGACTTCTGGCCCGCCTGGGTGGTTCAACATCCGGATTGCCCATTATTCAAGCAACCGCCGTGGCCGAATACCTTCCGGAGTCCGACGTTCCGACTACATCACCATGGGATGGTTTCGTTTTCTCAGCGCGTGAACATACCAGTAGGACCATGCGGGCCGAGCAGCGCAACGCGCACCACCTCGCCTTTCCCTACCACGGGATGTTCAGTCCCGTTTATCCCGCGTCCAAGACGGCTCTCACCGCTGGCCATGGTGACGAGCCGCGCTTCGCTAAAGATGAAAACGCGCCAGGCAAGCTTGCCATCCCGTCCAGCAAGTTGCATGTCACCGGAGGGCCAAGCATCTTACGGTCATCTCTTTGCCCGGTAGTATCAAGCCGCCGGCGAAATCGATCGGCCGCGAGTTCCCCTTGTTCAAAATAGTTCGCATCCAGATCAGCAATGAGCCCGGGCTGCGTTGGCCGCCATTCCAGCTGTGTCCGCGTCTGCGCGCTGGAAGCAGGGCCGTCCATGGCAAAGAACTGCCCGATCCAGCCAAAATGGTCAGCCACCTCTTCGCGCGGCTTTGAGACCACGGGCACGTTTAGCCGCCGGCCGATGACCTCAGCGATCTCTCGCGCCGGTACGCCCTCGTCGGCAACCCCGTGATACCTCGCTCCCGCTGAACCCTTCTCAAGCGCGAGCCTGTACAGACGCGCGGCGTCCAGTCGGTGTACTCCGGGCCAGCGGTTAAGCCCGTCCCCTACATACGCCGAAACGCCCTTCTCCCGGGCGAGGGCGATGAGGTGGGGAACGAAGCCGTGATCCCCCTTCCCATGGACCGACGGAGCAAGCCGCACCACGGACGCCCGCACGCCCGACGCCGTCGCTAGGGCTGCCTCTTCCGACTTGCGTGGAAAGTTGGGGCTGGTTGCATCGTCTTCGGTTGCGATGCGGCCCGGCGCGACCACCAAAGTTCCGGAGGTGACGATCAACGGGCGATCAGAGCCCGCAAGCACAGTGCCGAACATCTCGATAGCGCGCCTATCCGCTTCCGCAGCAGGCCCATAGTTTGAGAAATCGTGGATAAAAGCCGTGTGAATCACTGCGTCCACAGCCGCAGTTCCGATGCGTAGGCTTTCCAGGTCTTTGAGATCACCGCGATGCACCTGGGCGCCGGCGGCGATTAAAGATTGAGCGCCGGCATCGCTGCGGACCAGTCCGAGCACCTGATGACCTGCAGAGATCAGCTCCTTGACAACAGCGGAACCGACAAATCCAGTAGCCCCAGTTACAAAAATACGCATATTACAACTCCTTTTCCTCTTCGTTGATTGAGTCAAGCTTGGCAAGTGTTTCGGCGGGAATCTGTAGCGTCGTGGCCTGAAGATTCTCGCGAAGATGATTGAGCGAAGATGTTCCGGGAATCAATAAGATATTGGGTGATCGGTGCAGAAGCCAGGCAAGCGCAACCTGCATGGGCGTGGCATGCAGTGATGCCGCAGACGCGTTGAGTGCCGACGACTGTAATGGTGTAAAGCCTCCCAGCGGGAAAAATGGAACGTAAGCGATACCGTGGGCAGCGAGATCATCGATGAAAGCATCATCGGCCTGCGGGCTACGTTGTAGAAATTCTGCACGCACACGATCTCGGTAATTGTTTGAGCCTCCGACAGCTGCTTGGGAGTTATGTTGCTTAGTCCAATATGGCGAATCAGTCTTGACGTTTCAGTTCCGCAAGCACACTTAACGGTCCTCCAATTGATCCCTCGGACGGTTCGAGCATTCCTCCAACCCGAAGATTGACGATTTCGAGTGCGTCGAGACCCAGTTTTCTGAGGTTGTCATGGACCCCGTCGATCAAGTCCTGGCGGGAATGAGCAGAGATCCAAGACTTGTCTGAACCGCGGCGAGCGCCCAGTTTGGTGACGATCACCAGACCATCCGGATAGGGATGAAGTGCCTGCTTGATGATCTGATTGGTCACATGCGGTCCGTAATAGTCGCTGCGTATCAATGTGGTTCACCCCGGACTCTGCGGCCTCACGCAGAACGGCAATGGCGGCATCGACGTCCGCGGAGAACGCGAACACCAGACCCGGCGATCTGCATCGCACCGTATCCCATCCGGTTCAAAGTCAACGATGTGCCGGGTAGCGTGAAGCTGCTGGCAAGATCAGTTTGTTCAATCATTTCGTTTCCTCCTTGCTACAATCATTTGATGAAGGATTCTTCAGGTTTGGAGTTCGCATATGCCGGCTGACGCCATTGTCGCGTTCGAGCCAAGAAAGACGCC
>CAWELO010000002.1:0-361494 GCA_963809845.1 uncultured Verrucomicrobiae bacterium
GAATTTTCCGAGCCATGCGATCCATAATTCGCAGAACGGTCAGCCTGGTCAAGCGAATATATTCCTAATTCCGGGACCGACCCCTTTTCTGGATGAAGCCGGGGGTAACAGTTTAGCTCCTAGGAGCACTTTTTTGCATTAATTTTCACATTTACCTCTTGACGGCCTGATTTCCATGCCTTAAAGTGTGCGTATATATACGCATTCTTATGAGCAAACAAACCGAGGTTCTCCAGTTCCGCAAGGAACAACTCCAGCGCCAAATCAACGATGCCCTGGAGCTCCTCCAGGGCTCCCTCCACAAAAACCCCTCTCAGCGCGGTTATCATCTCACCACCAAGGTGGACCAAAAGACCGTCACCAAATATGTCCGTCAGGAGTTGGTCCCTCAGGTCCGCGCCATGACCCGCAATCACCTTAAAGTGCGCAAACTGCTCCAGCGGCTCTCGGAAACTAACTGGCGGCTGCTCCAACTGCCGCCCCCAGATTGACGATGCCCGAATTTAAAGACCTGCCAGAGGACTTTCGCTGCCCTTACCGGGATGGGTGCCCGTATCTGGAAGGACTCTCTACCAGTTGGGTCTTCCATCGTTATCAGGAGGTCGCCGGCACCGAATGCCACTACGAATATCAACTCGAAGAGCTCCACAAGGAACTGCGGGAGCAATGCCAGCATTCCAAGCAGGTGGAGCTGGAAAATCAGCAACTCCGGGCTCAGCTCCAGGCTCTGCATCGCCGACAGTTCAAAGGACGCCACCCAGCGGCAGGTTCCAGTCAGCAGTGTCGGTCGGAGCAACGCAAAAAGCGCGGCGCTCCTCTGGGGCATCCGCCTTGGATGCGTCCCAAGCCCAAGCAAATTCATCTTCGCCTCGAAGTTCCCGCACCCCGGTGTTGTCCAGACTGCCGCAGCACGGATCTGCAGCCGGTCCAGCAACGGCGCGAGCATGTGCAGGAGGACATCGTGCTGGAGCCGCGTGTCGTGACTACGTGCTATGTGCATCAGCTGGCTTACTGCCCTCATTGTGAGCGCGAGGTCATCCTGCCCGGTCCGGGGGAATTGATGGGCTCTTACATCGGTCCGGCGGCCAAAGCGACGGCCATTTATCTGCGCTACGAGCTCAACGTCTCGGACCGTAAAATCAGCCGCTTTTTCGCGGATTTCTTTGGTCTGAAATTCGTGCCCGCCAGCGCCTACGGCTTTGAACGCCAAGCGGTGCGCCGGGGCCAACCGCTCTACGCCGATTTGCTGGAGAAAGTCCGCTCCTTGGCCGTCGTTCATGCCGATGAGACCTCTTGGCGGCACGACGGCCAGAACTACTGGGTTTGGTATGCGGGCAACAAAGATCTGGCGGCCTTTCTCCTGGACCCGCACCGCTCCAGCGAAGCCGCGCAAAAACTGCTTGGGGAAAAGTTCGACGGTGTGCTCGTTGCCGACGCCTTTGCCTCCTACAATGGCGTGGAACCCAAAGCGCGCCAGTCCTGCCTTTCGCACATCAAAACCAAGGCCAAGGAACTCGAACAGGAGTTAGCCTTGCTCACCGGCCGCGCAGCCGATCCCAAGGCCCGAAAGTTTTGCCAGGATATCCAGGGATGGGTTCACGACGCCTGTCAGGCTCACCATCAATTGACGGCCCGACCCTGGCGCGCCAAGCCCGCCAAAGTTCAGGAGCGAAAACTCAAAAAACGACTCCGCAAACTCTGCGCTCAGTCGCTGCGCTACCCCAAAGCCGAAAAGTTCCGGCAGCGCTTGCTCGGTCCGGAGCACAAACTACTCTTCACTTGCTTCCGTCGTTCCGGCGTCCCGCCCACCAATAATCAGGCCGAACAGAGTCTGCGTCCGGTTGTCATCATGCGCAAAGTCATCCAGGGCACGCGCTCGGAAAAGGGACTAGAAAATCATAGTGTCCTGCGCAGCCTCTTGGAGACCGCCAAGCGCCAAGGCAAGAAGGCCCAGAACTTCTTGCTGGATCTCTTCACCAAAGATCCCGCCCTGGCTCAGGCGGCTCTCTACCGAAATCCGCCCGTCAAACCCAACCGACGCGCGATATTGCGCTGTTGAAAGGCTCCCGCTGAAAACCCTCGCCAGGGATACGAGCTAAACTGTTACAGCCGGGGCCGTCGGTCTGGATGACATGGCCAAAGTTTTTGAACTGGCCCGGCTCAAGGATTGCCGGGTGATTCTCTCCGGCGACACCGGCCAGCACGCCAGCGTCACCCGTGGCGATGCGCTCAGGATTTTGGAGCAGTATTCCGACTACCGTTTCAGCGAGCTGACGACCATCCGCCGCCAGAAGCCCGCCGCGTTCCGGGAGATTGTCGAGCTGGCCGCCGCCAAACAGACCGACAAAGCCTTCGCCAAACTGCTCGAACTCGGTGCCGTCACGGAGACGTTGACCGATGACGGCCAGCTTTATCAACGTGCCGCTGATGCTTATCTGGCATCAACCAAACAGGGCAGGTCGGCGCTGCTCGTCTCGCCAACCTGGTCGGAGATTGATGCGGTGACAGAGAAGGTGCGTGAGACCCTGAAAGCTGACGGCGTAATCGGCCAGCAGGACGAACCCGTCATGGTCTTCGACTCGCTCTCGTGGACGGAAGCGCAAAAGAAAAACGCCAGCCAGTTTGAACCCGGCCAGCGCCTGCGCTTCGTCCGGCAGACCAAAAAGTTTGACCGGGGCGATACGGTTGAGGTCGTGGCCGTGGTTGAAAACGGTCTGCGTGTCCGCCGTCCCGATGGATTGGAAGTGGATTTCATCCCCAGCGGTGCCGCCGCGTCGTTCGACGTGGGCGAGGCCCGCGAGTTGAAAGTGGCCGCTGGTGACTGGCTGCTCTTGCAGGCCAATCACGGCAAGGAGTTCATCAACGGTGAGCGCGTCCAGGTCCGGGAGATCCAAAACGGCCGCATCACCCTGGCTGATGGCCGTTCGCTCCCGGCCGGATTCAACACTTTCACCCACGGTTACGCCGTCACGTCGCATTCGTCACAGAGCAAGACGGTGGATGACGTGCTGCTGGTCGCGTCCTCAAAATCGTTCGCCGCCGTCAACCGCGAACAGTTTTACGTCTCCATTTCCCGTGGCCGCGAGCGCGTCCACGTCTTCACCGATGACGCCGATTTGCTCGCCCGCCGCGTCACCGATTCGCACGAACGCAAGGCCGCCGTCGAGTTGCAGGCCCTGCGCGATGACCTGGCCAAACTCGGTTTCGTTCGCAAGGAACGGCTAGAAGAAAAAATCCCGTCGCCAACGGTGGCCGGGCGCGAAGATTTCTGGGCTATGCGCCCGATGCGCCAGACGCGAATGCAGCGTGTCACCCGCCTGGCTCCGGTGCAACGTATCGCCCAAGTCGTCGAGGACGTGCGCCGCTGGCTCGGTGAAGTGCTCAACATCGAACAAAAGGAAAGCGTCACCAAAAAAATCGGGCAGGCCGAGGCCGCCAAACCAGCCGAGTCAGTCAAACCGGCACGCATGGTCAAAGAAGCTCTCCAGGAAAGACGAACAAACCGTCAGCAACAACAACGCCGCTCTCACGGCATCAGCCCGTAACCACTTATGGCTCTCACCAAAGACGACGGCTATACCACTTCCGGCAAGTATTGCGCCTGTGTCGAGTTCCATCTGGACGAGGAGCACCGCCACGGCTTCCACACCAGCCAGTTGATTGATTACACCCTGGAACCAAACTGTTACGAGCCACGGTGCCGTCGTAAGAAATGCCACTTTTTGGCCAAATTGGTACCCAGAAACCGCCATCGCCATCGTAGTGGGCACTTTGTAGCCACGCGGCCGTCGTAAAAGCGCCGTCAGCGCCGCCTCCGCTTCTCTTCAATCCCACTCGACCGAGTTGCGCCGTCTTCAGGTCCGCCTTACACTCAAAACCCTTGTCGGAGCGCGAGATCCGCTTGCCACTTCCTTTGCCAGCAGTCCGAGAGCTTTCCGCCCCCTTCGCTGCCTTTACCGCATTGTCCTTACGGCCAGAATCCGGCGACAACACTTTCGCGGTCATCGGGTGTTTTTTGCGAACCCCCTAATTTGGCAAAGACGTTGCCGAATTCCCCAAAACAAGGCCGTCTTTCGCAGCCATCCTGGTCGTACTTTCGGGCGGTGCTATTTTCGCTCCACTTTTTACGACCGCTCAGGCTTTTCCTCGCCGCTTTTGCGACGCCAGTTCGGCCAAAAATACGATGTTAAATTGGCTCGTAACACCAAACCCGGATGCCGAGGACGACAAGAACGAGCCGCCGCAAAAACTGTCGCTCGCGTTCTCCACCGCCGACGTGGTGATTTTGGGCTGGCGGCTCGGTCGCCTCGCCGACTGCCTGCGCGAAAACGACCTCGCCACCGTCCATGTCCTGCCCAAACGTTACGGCGAGTTCGACCGCTCCAAGCCCTTCGTCGCCTCCATCGCCATCAGGCCCGTCACCAAAGGATGAACCGAATTAAGCCGAAGGAGCCTGAAATAAACCGAAGATCAACCGCTTATGAAGTCAGCGAAGAGTCACCCCCGCAGTGCGCGGTTAGGCAAGGCCACGCCGACGGTCATTAGCGACTTCGCTCGGAATCGTCAAGCTGCGCCGTTTCACTCGTGCTCAAATTGCGAACCTTCCAATGCTCTGGAACCCAGTCCGGCTGTTTCGGTATGACAATCGGTGCGGTAGCTTCGTGGCCCTTGATCGCATGACGAAGCTCATCAAGCGATGGATATAGATGCTCGTCTGGTCGCAATGCCCTACCAACCTGGGTATTGAACACAGCGTAGCCACTATGCCCCATGCCATTATCCTCCACAAACCAACAGTAGATGATTGGACGGTTCTGTTGCAAACCATGTGCCGAGTTATCTGAATGAGCTATCATGTCGCTTCTTCCACAACCGAATTCTAACGCGAGAAAAGAAATAGAACAAATGGCGGCTAAAAACGAGATCTTCATAACGGACCTTAATCATGCGCAGAGAAGCCGTCGGGCACGCAAGTCGTGCCGCAGTGCTGATAACCGGGAGCCGCCGCGTCTGGGCCATATGGTGCCGGCCTAGGTTCCATTGTTCCTGGTTTATCCCACCAGCTCCCGTCAGGGCATTGACGACTAAAGTGAAAATCCGGGATAGTCGGCGAGTATTGTACGTTTATTTTGTGAGTCCCGGATGGGCAGTTGCCGTCCGCTCCAGGCGACTTACCTCCTGCACCATTGATGCCGTCCATCAGAGCTTTGCACGGGTCATTACACCCCTTTTTTTGCGAATTATTCCAGCCAGGTGGAGGCAGTTGATGACTCGGGCTCGGCCAAGGCGGGTCGTTCGGACCCTGCGGGTTATTGCAAGCATATCGCCAACAGTTGCCTTTTGAAGGCAAACTTGGCCCTTGAAAAGGCGGGTATAGCATCCCCCCCCCAATTTCCGCCACATCCCGCTGCCAATCCCCACCTATCCATAAACCGGGTCGGTTGGTTTACGACAAATGAATACAGATCAACTCCACCAACTTCCCCAATCGGGTCTCTATTTGGCCACCTCTGTAAACTGGGATCGTAAAACCTGTAGAGATAGTAGCTGAGGCCTGAATTGGCATGAAACTCCTTACTCGAAAACTGATACAAATTCACACCCGCCAGAGGGCCGCTTTGGCTTAGGATATTCCCATACGGATCGTAGAGGTATCGCGACGGGTATCGACTCGCGCTGATCAGAGCCGTGACGTTCCCGTTGCCGTCGGCGTGATAGTAGGCATTGGCTCCCGAATCCCCAATGGCCAAGAGATGATTATCCGTCCGCGCGAGCAAACCGCCGATGCCCCCGGCACCTTGCAAAGAGCCACTCAGGTCCTTGCCGCGGGTGTATGATGTGGTGGGCAGGTTGTTGATATCTCGCTCTTGAATCGCCAAGTTTCCATCATAAACGTAACGCACCTCGTTGGTTTTGACCCAGGCGTTTGCCGCCCAGGCGTATCCCGCCGGATTCGGCGGCGCATGTTTCCGTCATACACAAACTCGCTCCGCCATGCGTTCGAGACGGTGACGCTCGTCAACTGGTTCTCGTCGTCGTAGCTGAAGTACCGTGTCCCGTCATTGAGCAAATTGCCATCGAGGTCGTATGAGTAGCTGACCGTGGATGGAAGGTTCACCGTGATGCTGTTGGTGTCCTTGCGCCCCAGGACATCCTGGCCGATGGCCGTGTAAGCGTTATTTCCATTAGTCAGCGTAAAGCCGCCCAAAGCAAATGTGGCATCGTTGTAGCGGCTGGCCGTCGAGCCGTTGATGGTGACGCTGGTGGCATTGGTGGTGGTCGTGCCCGCCACGGTGAAGGTTCCCGACCTGCCAATGGTCGTCAGCTCGTTTAGCGTATTGACGCTGAATGTCTGAGTGAGGGCGTTGTTATTGGTGCGGTAATTGACGTTGTCCGATGCGTCATAGGCGTAGCCGAGCTGCTCCTGCAGACGGCTTGTGCCGTTGGATTCACTCCCAAACGCGGTCTTCAGCTGTCCAATCTTGTCATACGTGTATGCCAAAAATCTCCGGCAAAGTTGGTCATGGCCGTCCGCTGATTGCAGGTATTGTAGCCGTAATTGTGGGAGTTGAGAGCGGCGTTGCCGCTGTTCTCAAGCGTGGTCGAAAGCAGTCGGGCCACGCTGTCATAGATGTTGGTGATGTACAAACTGTTGGGCAGGGTGAGCTTGGCCACCTGCATGTGGCGGGTCCCGTCGTAAGCGTGGCTGAACGACCCGGCAGGCGAGCTCAGGCTGGTGAGCCGGCGCGCCAAGTCGTAACCGTAGGTCTGGCTCCACGCCGAGGCATCCGGAGCCGAGAGGCTCAGCCCCGTGCGCAGCCGGTTCTGGTACGTAAAGCTCACCGTATCATCCGCCCACAAGCCACCCTCGCTAAGAAGCTGGCTCGCAGCATCGTAAGCATACGACGTGGAGCCCAGGCCGTCCACCATTTTCGTGCGGCGATCCAGCACGTCGTAGGTGTTCGTGATATTAGCGTTGTGCGCATAGCTCACGTTGGTCAGGTTATTGTCCTTATCGTAAAAGTAAGCGGTCCAGGCGCTGGTGGCGTTTGTGCGACCGGTGAGCCGGTTGTCGGCGTCGTAACCGTAGGTAAACAGCACGTTGGATGCCGCGTCGATTTTGTTGGTCACCCGCCCATATTGGTCGTAATTCCACTTGGTGCTGTTGCCTTTCCCGTCAACCAGATTGGTCAAATTCCCGGAGGAGTCGTACCGGAATTGCGTGAGTTCCCAGTTGGCGTTGGTCTCGAAAGTCTTCCGGCGCGCTGCGTCGTAGGCGTAATAATTGGTGAAGTGCAACTGGTTGGTGTAAACAAGAAGTCCGAACGCCGAGTAGCCAAAACCTTCCGAGCCAGTGTCGGGATACGTGCGCGCGACGACTCGACCAAGATTGTCGTAAGTAGTTGTGAGGGTCACCCCGTTGGCATCCGTTTGGCTGGTAGGCCTGTCATCGATGTCGTAAACTATGGCTTGAACTTGGCCGAAGGCGTTGCTCACGGTCACAAGCAGTCCTTGATTGTCGTAAGAATTTGTCGTGCTGACGCCACCGGAATCGGTCGTCTGAACCAATTGGCGTACGGGAAAGGGTCGGTCCCGGAATTCTAATCCGAAATTCAGAGCTTGGCTGGCAGGCTGGTCTCATAGGTTTTTTCCAACCGCATTCTGAGCCGCTCAACCCCGGCTCCGGAGGCCCTTACCCGGCGGATGGCTTGTGTCACGCGCGACTCGTCTCCCATGCCCAAGCGCTCGCTGACCCAGCGGCGTCTCACCGTGGTGTGCTGACACAACCACCACGCCAGCACCTGCTTCTCCATCGCTCCCTTGGGGCGGCCCTCAAGCTGGCTCTCCTGCAGTCCCATCACCGCCAAGCCCAGCCGCACCAAACGCTCGGCTTGAGCTTCCCCGTGCTCGCGTTTGGCCTCGCCGCTGTGCGAACCGCGCCCCGCTTTCGTCAACCGCCGGCCCACTAACGCCAGCATCCGCTCCCGAAATTCCGATCCACCAAGATACCACCCCCGGCGCAGCGCTTTCCACTGCTGCTCCAGTTCCTTGCGGCCCCGCTCCATTCCCAGTTCCAGCACCCGCCCCTCAATATACGCCCGGTAGCCCGACTGGTCTTCGGGTCCCAGACCGTGGCTGCCCAGTACTCGCTCCCTCACCAACCAGCCGGGGCGTGCAACCGACTTGCGCGCGTAAAGCCGATAGCTGCTCCACCGGTAAGAGTCCAAAGGCTCCCGGCCTATCCGAATCAGTCCCGCCCGGGCTGGATTGAGATGAATGTAGGTGCTGACCACCGCCAGGTAATTGCCTTGTGTCCCGTCGACTACCAGCGCTTTGTAGCGGCCTTGGTAGAGATGGCCAAAGAGCCTGTGCCGGGAGTTGTAGCGCTGGGTGTAGGTGGCCTGCAACCACTTCATACCGGCGACCAGGTTGGGCTCCGGCGTGTCCAGCAACAGGTGGAAGTGATTTCCCATCATGACCCAGGCGTGAATGCGCCAACCGGTCTTTGCGCAGGCCTCGGCCAGAGTCTCCAGCCACAACTCGCGGTCGGGTTCGTCGGCATAGATGTCGCGGCCCTGATTGCCGCGGGCCATCACGTGATAAGTGGCACCGGCGTACTCGATGCGAATTTTCCGAGCCATGCGATCCATAATTCGCAGAACGGTCAGCCTGGTCAAGTGAATATATTCCCAATTCCGGGACCGACCCCTTTTACGAATTTCCTCAATGGCTGTGCTCATGCCGGTGCTCGAATCAAATTGTTGCCCAGACCCCCTCTGGGTAAAAGCCCGTCCACGTTCAAGGGTAGAAAAGGCTCTTCACGAGCGCACCCAACAAAATCAGACCCGCGACTATCGACGGAAACACCAGCAGCCAGAAAACCACCAAGGCCAACTTCGAAGCCGGGGTTCGAATGCCAAAAACGGCCCCGCACCGATTGCAGCGAACCTTTCGAGGCCGGCCGGCATTGCGGAAAACGATGGCCGGGATCCCTCCCACTGCAAACAGCGACCAACTGAAAGAAGCGCGTAGGTCGACACCTGCCGCGTAATCATCCCAAGTGCCGCAAGTGGGGCAGTGCGCCTGCCCCTCGTGGATCGGCTTGGGCTTAGCCTCTGCGGGCAAAGCGGTGCCACACTCGGCGCAGGCGCCGAGGCCAGGATCGTTTGCTCGCCCGCAGTAGTCGCACGTTTTGACGAGACCACCGCCCGGGTCGAGCGGCTCCGATCGCTCACTTGTTCTGGGGAGTTGCGTAATAAAGCCTCTGGCTGATGGTCAGACGTGACCACTCGATGCCGGGATTCAGTGCTGAAAGCCGCTCAACGGATAGACAGAGATGCTTTGCAATCGAAGTGGCACTATCGCCCGGCTGAACTAAATAAACCCCTGGTTCAGGGAAGGCAGCACGAGGAAGCGGATACACTGGCTTGTTTGCAGCACAACCCGCAACCCAAAGTGCGGACACGAAGACTATAATCTTAAGCTGCCGCATGCGCTGCCACCTGGCTATGATTCTGCGCCGGCCAGTCGCATCTCGCGCCGGAGTGTTTGCCGCCCGTTTTTTGTAAGCTGTCCATTGTCAGCCTCGGTCTGCGGAAACCCTAACCCGCCACTCCATCGATTACAAATTCGAAGTTGGTTGTCCTTATTTTCTTTCCGCCCGGGCCGTGTTTGTCCAATCGGCCGCAACCGACCCTTCGCTCGATTATGACGGCAGCGGAAGCCATCGACCCACCGTGCCAAGTCCTCCGAAGGCGGCGGGGTCGCATCTCAACATTTGACGATTCATGCTTGACCGCGCACGACATCGAGATGCGGCGGCCCGGACCCGGCCTTGGATTGGGACCGATGGGCACCCTGCTGCTTCAGAGCAGGTGCGCTTAACGCTACCGGGCACCGGCCATTGGTTGCGCCTGCGTTCCTCTCGGTTTAACGCTCGGCATTGGCACGCCGTGAATGACTTCCAATTGTAAAGCCCATGCCTCATCCGGCGTTGCTTCCACACGGTGTTCAGCGCCGTGGGGTTCACTGGGCAATTTCTGGACTGGCAACGGTCTCACCTTGTTCCCCAAAATGCAGTCCAAGGCGTTGTGCAAATACCACGGCCTCATACTGCCATGGGTGCTTGTTATAGTCATACACGTGGGTCAGGTTGAGCAGGCACTGCCATGTGCCGCGGGCGCCGGGCGCCGGCACGGAGAACGTAACCGTCGCTCCCGGCGGCAATTGAAAATCTTCACCGCTGAGCGGGGTCGTGCTTGTCCGCGCGGAATACAGAGATCTTTTCAGCGGAATCACCTCGGCCTTGCCCGTGCCAGCCTGGCGCACAATGATGCAATTCAGGAAACAGGCGAAGTGGCTGCGGGTGGGATTGTGCGCGCTGAAAAGGGCGAAACCGGAGTGCGTGACATTGCTGGCGGCGTAACCGAACACCGGGATCCCGGCGACATCATTGGTGTAGCCGAGCAGCGTCACGGAGACCTTCGCGCCTGCGCGCTCCCGCAAAGCCCGGGTGAACAGCCAAGCAGCCGTGCCTGCCAAGACGGCGAAGGCGGCAAACCCAACGAGGAGAGTCCTGCGTTTCAGGCTCATGCCATAACACATCGCGCAAAAACATTCGGGTCACGTCTTGTCACTTGGACCTCTAGGTTTGGATCACCGGTCAACTGCTTTCCCAATGCCTCGAAAGCCTGCCAGAGGTCTTCCTTTCGAGCAAGGACCTCAGCTCTGGTGCGGCCCAGGTGGACCAATCCAAGCGGCTGCGCAAACTTGTTTTCCCTTTTCCGCGTGGTATAATTCGCCATGACCCCGAAGGCACTGTCCGCTGGTTGTGATCGCGATGACCATGCTGCCATGGTGTGGCGGATCGACGGGGCCGCTATGGTTTGGTGCTTCAGGGGCTCGCCACAGGTTCACGCCCGGGTACGTATCCGCGGGCGGGCCTGAGGCGTGTCACCACCGCTTTGCCGCATGGCCCAACGCGCGTTCAGCCTGTCTGCCGCCTGGCTTGTGGTTCTGGCAAGTTCTCTTCAACCCACGCTCGCCGCCGCGGGCGACGCCACCACGGCTGCCGGTGCCCCCGAACCGGCTTCCGCCGGCACGGGAACCATCGAAGGCGTCGTGCGGTACCGGGCGGACCCGGGGCGGGCGTGGCCGCTTTCGAGGTATTACGTGCAAAAGGCCAAAGAGGGTTTGTTAGCCGAGAGCGTGGTGGCGCTGGAAGACCCGGCGCTGACGGCCAGCGCCCCGGCCTATGCCGCTCAAAGTCACACGATCGATCAGGTCAACTTTCAGTTTGTGCCGGAAACACTGGCGATCCGGAAGGGTGACCAGGTGCGCATCCTGAACAGCGACGACGCGCTGCACAATGTCATGACTTTGGATGGCGGCTCACCCTTCAATGCGAATGTTCCCAAGGGCCAGGAATTCGCTCACACCTTCGAACGCGCCGGAGGACTGAACGAGCCGGTCCGGCTCACGTGTGTGTTCCACGGCGGCATGCGGGCCTGGATTTACGTGTTCGACCATCCCTGGTTCCAACTCACCGGGCGGGACGGCCAATTCCGATTGGCGAACGTGCCCGCCGGCTCCTACCGGCTGGGCGTCGTGCATCCCGCGGGCAAGTTGCGGTGGCACCGGACGGTTGAGGTACGACCGGCCGGGAAAACGCGGGTCGAAATTACGCTTTCTCCGGATGATTTGATCGGTGCAACCGTCAAAGCCCATTGAACCCATGCCCGCATGGCCATGAATGAACCCACAGATTCCGAACGCTCGCCCGCCCGTGAAACCCACGACCTGAACCCACCCCGGTTCTCCCGCCGGCAGATCCTTAAAGCAGGCGCGGCGGGCATGGGGCTCTGCGCAGCCGGTGTTCCCCTCGGCGCGTTCGCGCTCGGACCGCCGCCGCCGGATGAAGAACTGGTCGAGTTCCTGGACATGCCGCGCACCGGCGAAAACCAATTGGACTGGGAGACCCTCAAAGATTGGCTTACGCCGCAAAGCCAGGCCTTCAACGTGCAGCACTACGGCATTCCGGAGTTCGAGGAGAGCAACTTCAAACTTGAAATCACCGGGCTGGTTCGCCGCCCCATGACCCTCACGCTGGACGAACTCAAAGGGCTGCCGCGCAGAGACCAGCTCATGACGCTCGAATGCTCGGGCAACGGCTCCGCCAAGGGTTTCATGAACGCCATCTACAACAGCCGTTGGACCGGAACGCCGCTGGCCGCGCTGCTGAAAAAATGCGGGCTCGCTCCCGGCGCGAAGGAAATCGTGTTCCTGGGCATGGATCGAAAAAAGGAAACGTTGCGCCCCGGCACCGACCGCGAGCTGACCATCGAAGTGCCTTTCGGCCGAAGCCTCTCGGTCGAGGACGCGATGCATTTACCCCTGCTGCTCGCGTACGAGCGGAACGGCCAGCCCATGGAAAAACGCAATGGCGCCCCCCTGCGGCTCATTGTGCCGGGATGGTATGGCGTGGCCTGCGTCAAATGGCTGACCCGTATCGAGGTCCGAAGCAAACGCTACATGGGCCGGTTCATGGGACGGGATTACGTCACGGTGCGCGGCGAGCGCCAGGGGAACGAAATCGTCTTCTTCGAGACGTCCGTCGGGCGCATGAATTTGAAGTCGGTGGTGTCGCGCGTGACCCGCAGGCCAACCCGCAACGGAGTGATCCCGCTCAAGGCTTACGGCGCCGCCTGGAGCGACGGTACGGCCATCAAGGCCGTGGAAGTCCAACTGGATCAAGGCCCCTGGCGCACCGCCCGGCTCGAACCTCAGCCGCAGTCCGAGGACCTGCTGGCGATTCTTCTCCCACGACCTGGGCGAGGTGACACCCGGAAAACATGTCGTCGTCTCACGCGCCACGGACGTTCATGGCCGCGTCCAGCCTTCGGCCCAGGACGACGAGATCGCCCTCAAGAAAACCTACTGGGAAGCCTACCAACAGTGGCCGCGCGAAATTGACGTCGAGGCCTAACCGCGGGGCAAAGCGCCGCATCCTGGCCGGCTTCGCTCATTCATGGTACGGCTGGATCTCGATGAAGTTAAAGGCTTGTTCCTGGCCGAAAGGCGCGGCGGGCTGGCCCGATTCCGGCCAGTCGCTCACGGTGAGCGTCGCTTTTGCGCCTCGGGCGCGGAAGAGCTTCCAATAATAGGTGATGCAAACGGGGGTTTTCGGCTCGGGGTTGGAGGCATAGGTTTCCGCGAAGGAACGGGAGAGGTCCACGTCCGCCCCATCAATCGTCACGCTGGCGATGGCTTTGGACTCCTCCGGTTTCTTGGGCTTGGGCGCGCGCAGGTCGTTGTAGTCACAGACAAACATTTCAAACGAGTAGAGCCGGCCGGGCTGCAAATCCTTAACCGTCTGCGAAAATGTGTTCGGGCCCTTTTCACTTCGCTTCATGGTGAGAAAGGTATCGCCGATGTGCTCGGGGTCCGCCGGGCGAATTAACCCCATGTAGCGGCCTTCGATGCGGCCGTAACGCGGGAAACTTTTCGCGGTGATGCCGCCGGCTTCGGCCGGATGCAGCGTCCACCCCTGGGTCCCCTGCTCGAAATCGGCGTTTTGGATATGCGTGAGAAAGAGGGGATCGGTCGTGAGCAGGCTGGTTTTGCCTTCGATGGCGTAATGGCGGTAGAGTTTGCCGACGAAACGCACGGTTTCTTCATCCGCAAAAAGGGAGGTCCACCAGTTGAGCCCGGCGATGTGATGCAGGGCGGGGTCGTTGGCCACGGCGTTCACCTGCTGGTCCATCCAGACGTGGTAATCGACGTTGGGCTGTTTGTTGTTGCTGAGGACAGGCATGGAAAAGAGCCCGAAGGTGATCACCATTTGTTTCTTGATGCCCGGCTCCTTGGCTTCCCAATCGGCCAGGCCCTCCACGAATTCCCGCAACGCCTGCCGCGAGCCCTGCTCGCTGGACCTTTCATAAACGTAGCGCTCCGGCGCGACGAAGTAGCCGCAATCGATCAACGAGCGAAGGACGTTGGTGCCAATGATCTCCTGATTGAGTTTTCGGCCGCTGCCGCCGACATAGACGTAAATCGCTTTGCTGTTAAACTGGCTGTCGGCGCGGATTTTTTTGAAGGCCTCGGAATAGAGCCCGTAATCCGCCCTTTCCTTGTCCAAGCGGGCCCGCCGCTCCGGGGACACGACCGGGAGCCACTCCGAGAGCGGCTGATTGACAATAAACTCGTCGATAATAATGCCGTCAAGGAACGGGGCTTTGCGCAGGAAGCTGGTCCAGTAGGCGGCATGTTCGCCGGCGGTCTTGGCGGTGTCGCTCAGGCCGGTCTCGGCCAGGAACCATTTCCCCTGCCGGTGCCAGCCGTTGATGACCGAATCCTCCAGCTTCAGGCCATCGGGGATGATCAGCGTCGTGATGTTGGGCAAAATGTCCCGCTGGAGGAACGCCAGGTCATACGTGCCGAATGATTTGATCTGCGGATTAAAACCCAGCCCGCTATACATCAGTTCCGGGATAGCTCTGACGGTGATTTTTTTGATCGTGGCCGTGCTGCCGCTGGCGGCGCGCAGGACATGATTTCCCGCGGTGACGTGCCGCATCGCTTCGTGGTCCGGTCCGCTGCCGCTGCCGCTGCCGAGCAGAATCGTGTCCTGTTCGTTGCCGTCCAGGGCGAGCCGGGCTTCGCCGTCGCCGCTGGTGGTGGCGGAAATAAAAATCCAGCCATCACGCGGGCGCGTGAAGGAAAAGGTCTCGCCGGTCGTGGCCGGGGCGGCCTCCAATAAGAGCGCCGTGAGATTATTAAGTCTCCGGGGCTGCGTTTGGGCCTTGGCGGAAGGCAGGCCGATGGCCACAACCGCCAGGGCGAAGAGGGTGAAAACATTCCAAGGCGCGGGCAAACGGCAGCCGACGGCAGGAGGAGGCGGCTTATTCATAAGCGAAGGCTAACCGCTAGCGGCCCGGTACAAAACTCAAAACTCGTTTGCCCCTCGAGCCTCCGATCCGAGTCATCGTGGGCAGATTGATGACCATGAGGCCGGGGTCCGAATCCGACAGGAAGCTTGGTGGCGTCGATGGTTCCCGGGTTTTGAGGTTCAAGGAATCCAGACCATAGTCCGCCTGAAATGACAGCCAGAACAGGGCTTCCAGCAACCGCTCTGGTGTTACGGTTTGGGGTTAGCCGAGGTCAGCAGAGGCAAAGAGGCCCATCACTGTATCAATCGATAAAACCTTGCTCTGTCGCTCGCAGAATTCGTGACTGTAAACAAGTCCCCCACGACCGATGGCAGCGGCAACGCCGGGCTCCACAATGCCGGGACCAGGTTCGTAGTCGTTTGCAGCGTGTACCCCGTGAATGCCGAAGGCCAGGTCACCAGCACGTCCGGCCCCGATGGGGTGATCGTCAGCGTCGGCGCGCCTCCGCCGCAGGTCACGCAGGGAGCCGTGAGAATTCCGTCATACGTCGGTCCCCAGCCGGCCGCCCCATTCACAAACAGGATCTGGCTCAAAGCCGTGTCGAAGAAAAAGACACTGCCGCCATCCGCCGGCGCATTCCCTTCAAAGCATGCGCTCGCCAGGTTCTGGCAGCCACCGAATGCCTCAAACCCAAGGCTCGTTAAGCTCGAAGGAAAGGCAATGCTCCGCAACGCCGGGCAATAGAAGAACGCCGCGGGCTGAATGGTGCTCACCTTCGACCCCAGCAGCGTCACGCTGCTCAGATGGATGCAGCTATAGAAGGCCTCGAAGCCGATATTCGTGACTGCGTTGGGGAGGATCACGCTCGCAAGCGCGAACGCATCGCCAAAAGCTCCGTCGCTGAGGTTAGCCACCGTGTCCGGTATGACATAGCTTGTTCCCTGCGCACCGCTCGGATATTGGATCAGCACGGTCTTCGCCTTGTCAAATAACACGCCGTTCTCCGTGCTGTAGAATGCGTTGTTGGAATCTACCGTGATTGAAGTCAAAGCGCTGCAATCATAAAATGCCGAATACCCGATACTGGTGACGTTCGTGCCTATCGTCACCCGGGTCGGCCCGGACGCAAACTCGAACGATGCGCTCAGCACCGTCGAGACAGTGTTCGGCACCGTGTAGCTCCCCGGCGCGGCACCCGGATAGGCGATCAACTGCGTAAAGTGCTTGTCGAACAAAACTCCGTTGCTGCTGGCATAGATCCCGTTCGCAAGGTCCACCGCGATGGAGGTCAAACTGTTCCCGACGAATGCCTCACCCGTATTGGTAACGATGGCCGAGATGGTGTAGCCGCCGCCCACCCCTCCCGGAAACTCAATTAAGTTGCTCTGGCCCTGGCTGAACAATACTCCGTTCGTCACGACATAAAACGCATTCGAACCGCTCAGCGATATCGTGGTCAGGCCCTTGCAATCCACAAACGGCCCGTCGCCGATATTGGTCACACTCTGGGGGATCAGAACCGCCGCCAGCGCAGGACATTGGAAAACCGCGTTCGGCAGGATGGTCGTCACATTCGTCCCGAAGGTCAGGCTCGTCATCGCGTTGGCCTGGAAAAATGCCTGCGACCCCACGGTCGTCACCGGCAACCCGTCGGCAACATCCGGGATCACCACGTCTCCGCCGGGGCCGGTATATTGCACGATCGTGACGGTCCCGTTGTTGGTGGCATAGGTGAATTGCGCCTGCGCGCCCGAGGGCACAGCCAGCGCTAACCACAACCAGACCGGGCCCAAACGCAAAAAGATTTGGGGCCGACTAAAAGAAAGTGAGATCATTGCCCCTGAGCGTCGGCCAACGCGCTCTTTTGTCAATGAATTATGGAAACGAAACGTTATGGAAACGGGTTCGGTCAAAACGAGTGAAACAAGCGGTCCAAAACGAACACTTGCCGCGGATGCGCCCCCCGGCGCGTCGGCTCAAGAGGGGGGACCTGGACGCAGCCATCCACCTGCCTGGTTCAGCGGTGCAAAGAGGGGCCAAAAGGTAAACAGTTATGATCGACCCCGGTTAAGCCCTAAATCGTCTCTGGCGGAAGGTGGGGGAATGCGCGCAGGACCGCCTGGACTGGCGGGGATCCAAAGATTTTGGCGGGCGGTGTGGCTCCAGCCTTAAGCAGGGTCGCGACGGTTGCGGCGAAATCGCCGGTCTGGCTGAACCAGCCGTTCTGGGAACCGTGAATGGCCCAGCCAAGCGGCGTGCCGCCAAAGTCGAAATCGACCGCTTCAAGCGGAGGCTGGAAACCGAGGATGAGGCGCGCCATTTCCGCGTGGCCGTGGAAAGCAGCCCAGTGGAGTGCCGTGCCGCCGTGCTGCCCGCGCGCGTCAACCGGCCAACCGGCTTCCAACAGCAGGCGGACCGCGTCGATATTGCGATTCTGTGCGGCATCCACGAGCTTGCGCCGTTCCGCAGGCGAGAGTGATTTGGGCATGTCCGGCGCCGAGGCCAGGAGCCGGTCGAAAAGCGCCTTGTCGCCGAGTTCAAGTGCCAGCGAGAGCTTGAGCGAATCCGCGCTGCGGTCCATCAAGAGGCGCAGGACTTCCATGTGGCCAGATTCCCTGGCGAGCACATGCGGGGTCTTGTTCCAGCCGAGCGTCCAAATGTAGATGCAGCCCCCGGCGCGCGGATCTTTTTTGGGGAAATGATCGAGCGACACATTCATGCCGATGCGCGAGGGGTCCTCGTCCAGGATGCGTCGGACGAGGTTCAAGTCGCCCAGAGCCGCGGCCATCAGCAGGTCGGTTCGGCAGCCGCGCGAAACGAGGTAACGTGCCACCTCGCGCCGGTCCCGCATCATGAACTGAGCCGGAGTGGATTCGTGGTCGATGTCGAGCGCATCAATGTCCGCGCCTTGTTCGAGGAGAAAGCTGGCGATTTCGACCGAGCAGGCGAAGTGCAGCGGCGTCTGGCCGTCTCCCCCGCGGGCGGCGACAACGGCGGGGTCGGCGGCGACCAGTTCACGGAGCTTGTCGAGCATCCCCAACCGGGCCGCCGAGTGGGCGTTGACCCGGGCTCCTCGAGCGATCAGAAAGTCGGCCAGGCCGCGGTCGTCATCGAGCACGCCAAAGCCCCCGGGCCACCAGTGGCTGCGCACGTTGATGTCGGCGCCCGAGCGGAGCAGGAGATCGATCATCTCCCGGTTGGTCCGATGGACCGCGGCGATCAAGGCCGTGGCGCCGAAATGGTAGTCCGGGAGTGGTGCGTTGAGCCGCTCCTTCAAGGCCGGGAATTTTTCGAGCAATTCGGCGGCCTGGGCGGTGTCGTCGCCGAGGATGGCGGCCTGAAGTGCGATGGCGGGATCGTGGGAGGCAGCCAGCATTTCGACGCGGGCTTTGAGCTTGGCCCAACTGGGGAATCCGTATTCGCGGGCTAGCGTGAATTGGGAGTCGGCCAGGGAGAAATTGACGTTGGCCAGCTCGGAGTCCGCCAATTTGGAGAAGCCGGGATGGAATTCGCGCACGCGCTGCGCGGCTTCGGGCTCGCGTGAGCGCAGGGCTTGAAGGAAATCTTTGGCCTGTTTCTTGAGTTGCTCAAGACTCGGCCGAGGCGGAAGCGATTTAGACATGGAACCTTTCTGCTATCGCCCGAAGTCCGCTGGCGGGCAGCATCAAGGTTTTTAGTTGTGCCGGCTTTTACAGGAGGGCTCAGCCCTTTCCGCGGACCCGGATGCGCCCTGAACGCGTGAGCCATTGAAGCGCCCCGCACGCCGCCTGTCAACCCCCCGGCGGGGGCGGCGACCACGGCGGAACTGTTCGCTTCATCGAAGCGCCTTGGGGGAGATGCCCAGCAAATACCGCGGGGAGCCTGCTCGCGGTAACGAATCTTGGAACCCAACATCCCGCGAATGCCGGCCTCAGTGATAAAAATGGGCAAGACCTTCCCTCGATCGTACCGACGCATCAGGTCGTTGATGGCTTGGAGCTTTCCAGGGTAATCATTCTCCTCGGGCATGAAGCCACTGTCGGCGTAACCGTGGCTCTCGATGCCATCCACGTATTGGAGCAGCCCGGCCTTAAAAGCGGATGACATGCTCGACCATCGCCTGGCTGGGGTAAGTCGGCTCCAAGACATGGGAATAGCTTTGGGCGCCCGCGCCCAGGCTCACATTGATCCACCCTTGCGCCGCGGGCTGCGATCCCATCACCAAGCGGATCCCGTCGGCGTCGGCCGCAATGCTGCCCGGCGGCAAATCTCATTTCAGCGAGAACCCATTGTGGCCGGGATTTGCCGGAAAGCACCGCCGCCTGGCGTTACTTGATGCCGATGACCATAGAATCCGGACCGACAAGGTGTTCGACGCGCGTTTCGCGGAAACCCGCTGCTTTCATCCAACCGATGCAATCAGCGCCGGTGTAATCGAAACCGCCTTGGGTTTCGATTAACATGTTCAAGCTCATCATCAGCCCGAACGCGTTCTCCGAGCGGTCATCGTCGATGATGGAGTCATAGACCACGACCGCGCCGCCAGGTGGCAGCGCCGCGCAGGCTTTCTCGAGCAGCATCTTTTTCTGCTCCAGATTCCAATCATGCAGGATGTGGCCCAGGAGAACCACATCCGCTTTGGGCAGGGCGTCGGTGAAAAAGCTGCCACCCTTGAAGGTCAGGCGCTCGGACAATTTGTTTTGCTCGACGTATTCCTCGAAGATGGAGCCGACTTCGGGCAGGTCGAAGCCGATTCCCTTGAGCTGTGGGTTGGCGAGTGCAATCTGCACCGCCAGATCGCCCTGCGCCGTGCCCACGTCCACGTAGGTTTTGTAAGCAGCCCACGGGAACCGCTTGGCGATGCAGATGTTCGCGCCGCGGCTGATGCCCGACATGGCGCGCAAGAATTCCTTGAGCCGGGCGGGGTCGGCATAGAGGGCTTCAAAAACACTCCCCGCGCCTCCTTTGGACTCACCCTGCTGTTCGCCCGTGCGCAAGGCCTCGGTTAGATGACCCCAGTGCCGGTAAAGCCGATGATTCGCCATTTCCAAAATGCCCCCGATGTAGCTCGGCTTGTTTTTGTCCAGGAACAGGCCGGTCTCGGGCGTGTTGTGATACTTTCCGTCCAGCCGGCGAAGAAAACCAAGCGCGACCAGCGTGTCAACGAAATCCCGGGCTGAGCGAGGGTGCAGTCCGAGTCGTCCCTGCAACGTGGGAAGGTCTTCGGGATGCTTGGCCAATTCCGTGAACAGTTCCATCTCGATGGCACTCAGGAGCGTCTTGGATGCCCAAAAGCCAAGACCGACTTGCAAGATTTTGTCAGGAATTGGTGGATTCATCATCGATATTAGATTCACTCCGACAGAAAGGGCAACGGGAAAATGCCTCGAGAACGGACCGACAGACAGCCATCGCCTGGCAGGCGCACCCGCCGGCAACAACGACATTGCAAGGCGATGCGCGCCGGCTCAAGCAGCGGAGTTGGACGCACGCACCCAACGGCCCGGCTCAGCGGCGCAAAGGGAGTGCAAACTGTAAATCGTTATGACCGGCCCCATTTTCGCGACTTCTTTTCTTCGGAGAGTAAAGCTCGTTCATACTTGGCCCTCGCCACAGGTTAATACCAGAAGAGATCCTGCCAAAGCTCCGGGTGAGGCTCGTGGTCGTTGTTCCAGTTCTCCCCGCTCTTCCTGGGATCCACCAACCCCTGGCCCCCTTGACCGGTTAGCGACGGACGTCACAAACCGGTCAAAAGGATCCTCGCTTCACCTCAGCAGCAGGATGCGATAAAAGCGCTGTGAGTCGTTGCCCAGGAGGTCGATGGCCGTGGCCGTTGGGCCGGTGGCCTGAACATCGGGCTGCACATCTTTCCAGTCTGCACTCCCAAGGTCCTCGGTGAACTGCACGCGGTACATGCTCCCGGCCTGCGCGCTCCAGGTGATCACGGCGGTGCCGTTCTTCAGGACTACAGATTGAATCGAGGGTTGTCGAGCGGTGAGCCAGGGAACGGCTTCGGCCTGAAGCTCGGCTGAATGATTCGCGTAACTGGCGCTGGTGATACCACCGTTGCCTTCGATGAACGGTTGACTCACGATCAGCGCACCGCCGCCGCTCTTGCACTTCCCTGCCGCGCCGGCCGAATAAATCGCCGCGATCTCGCTCGCGGACAGCGCCCGATTATACAAAGAGACCTCGTCCAAAAGCCCCGCCAATTTCCCATCCCAGAACGATTGACCCGAGCTGCCGAAGTATAACGGAAGCGTCCCGTAATTCTGCGCGAAGCTCACGCTGGTCTGGCTCGCCAGTTGGCCGTTCACATAGAGCTGCACCGAATTGGGCCCCCGCACCCCGGCCACGTGATACCACACCCCAGCCTGAATGCCCGGCGTACCGCTGGCCACGGCGGGCACACCCGCGGAAGAGCTCACGCCGAAAGCAAAATAGTCACCGCCGGCGCCCCGTAGTTTGCCCAGGAAGTAGCCCTCAAAGTTCCCGCTCCGAGTGTTCTGCTTGAACACAATATACTGCTCCCCCGCGGGCGCAGTGCCTGAGGAGTTCAAGGAACTAAAGTTCACCCAGGCCTCAACGGTCACGTTGGTCGGCCGCAGGATCGGCGAGTCGGGAATCTGCACGTAAGCGGTCGTGCCGTTGAAGCTGAAGGCCTGGCCATCCACTCCCGCCGCAGTGGCCGTTGCCCCACCTTGCAGGGACCCGTTGTTGGTTCCGAAATAGTTGGTCCCGGAGCCATCGCCCGGCCACCACCCCACCAGGCCGGACGGAGGCGTTACGCAGCTTCCGGGTGCCGTGACCGTCAGGGCGGCCACACTGCTGGTCACCGCCCCAGCTACGTTGGTCACCACCACCGAATAGCCGCCCGCGTTGATGGGTTGCGCGTTGCTGATCGCCAAACTGGCGGTGGCCGAGCCGCTATAGGCTCCGCCATCACTCAACCCCGTTCCGTTGAACAGCCAGCCATAGCTTAGCGGGGCCGTCCCCGAAGCGACCACACTTAGATTCACATTCGCTCCCGCTTGCACGTTCTGGGTTGATGGCTGCTGGGTGATGATGGGCGGACCGTACACGGTCAGTACCGCCACGCTGCTGGTGACTACCCCAACGGCGTTGGTCACTACCAAAGTGTAGTTGCCCGCATCCGCGGCCTGAACGGAGGCGATGGTTAAAGCGGTGCTGGTCGCCCCACTCATCCGCGCGCTGTTGGCCAGGTTCACTCCGCTCAGCTTCCATTGATAGCTCAGGGGTGCGCTGCCGCTGGCCGTGGCACTGAAACTGGCGGCAGTCCCTGCGGTCACCGCCTGGCTCACCGGCTGGGAAGTCATTGTGGGAGGCACCAGCACGCTAACCACCGCAACGGCGCTCGTCACCGAGCCCACCAGGTTGGTTACCACCACACTGTAATTTCCCGCGTTGGCCGTCTGCGCATTGTTGATCGCCAACGTCGCGGTGGCGGTTCCGCTATAGGCTCCGCCATCACTTATTCCGTTTCCATTGAACAACCATTGGTAGCTCAACGGGGCAGTGCCCGAAGCGCTCACATTGAGTGTCGCGCTGCCTCCCACCGCCACGTTCTGGCCTTGCGGCTGGCTCCCGATGCCGGGCGGGCTGCCCGCTTTGCACTTTCCAGCCGCCCCGGCCGAATAAATCGCCGCGATCTCGCTCGCGGACAACGCTCGATTATACAAGGAGACCTCGTCCAGAAGCCCCGCCAATTTCCCATCCCAGAACGATTGACCCGAGCTGCCGAAGTATAACGGCAGCGTCCCGTAATTCTGCGCGAAGCTCGCGCTGGTCTGGCTCGCCAGTTGGCCGTTCACATAGAGCTGCACCGAATTGGGCCCCCGCACCCCGGCCACGTGATACCACACCCCAGCCTGAATGCCCGGCGTACCGCTGGCCACGGCGGGCACACCCGTAGAAGAACTGACGCCGAAGACAAAATAGTCACCGCCGGCGCCCCGTAGTTTGCCCAGGAAGTAGCCCTCAAAGTTCCCGCTCCGAGTGTTCTGCTTGAACACGATATACTGCTCCCCCGCGGGGGCGGTGCCTGAGGAGTTCAAGGAACTAAAGTTCACCCAGGCCTCAACGGTCACGTTGGTCGGCCGCAGGATCGGCGAGTCGGGAATCTGCACATACGCGGTCGTGCCGTTGAAGCTGAAAGCCGAGCCATCCACTCCCACCGCGGTGGCCGTCGCCCCGCCTTGGAGCGTCCCGTTGTTGGTGCCCAAATAGTTGGCTGCGGAGCCATCGCCCGGCCACCACCCCACCAGGCCCGCCGGAGGGGTTACGCAGCTTCCGGGCACCGTGACCGTCAGGGCGGCCACACTGCTGGTCACCGCCCCCGACACGTTGGTCACCACCACCGAATAGCCACCACCACTGCTGGGTTGTGCGTTGCTGAGTGTCAAGGTTGGCGTGGCTGTTCCTGAGTATTGGCTGCCGTCCGCTAAGCCCGCCCCGTTCCAGAGCCATTGGAAGCCCAGCGGAACGGTACCGATAGCTGCCGTGCTGAAAGTCACTGCTGATCCGGCGAGTACGGCCTGATTCGTTGGTTGAGTCGTCATCTGCGGCGACCCAACAACGGTGACTTGGACGCCCGGGGAAACTCCAAACTGCCCAAGCGAATTGGTGGCGGCGGCGCTGAGCACGTACGTCCCCGCCCCAACATTGCTCCAGGTGAGTCCGTAGGGCGCCTGGCTCGCCTGGCCAAGCGCGGTCGAGCCGGCGAAGAATGCGACATTGGTAATGCTGCCCGAGGCGGTGGCGGCGGTGGCCTGGAGAGGAATCGTGGCGGGTGCGATGTAATACGCGCCGTTTACAGGATTGGTCAATTGGACGGAGACGCTCGGCTGAAAGGCATTCGTGCTCGTGAGGGTGAACACGCAATTCGCCGGAATCGTGGCGGTGAAGGCGCCGTTGGCCACCGGGAACGTAGCGCTGGGGTTGAGGTTGGTGCTGCTATCCGTATAAATTAGGCTGAGGCTGGAAATTGTCGGCAAGGACGCTAGCGTGCCCGATAATGCCGCCGCACTGGTAGAAGTGTTCACGCCGACAATGCTGAGTTGTCCACTGACGGGCTGATAGAACGCGAGCAACTGGAACGGCGTGGCCGACCCGCTCACGCCGATCTGTTGCGCTCCCGGACGCACATATTTGGACACTTGGGAAAAAGTGTAAAAGGCCTTGCGCGGTGTATAGGTCTTGGGTGTCGCGTTAACGTTGTCCACTCCGAACAACCCCCAGTAACTCCAAGGCCCCAGCGGCAGAGTCAGGCCAGTGGTCGCATCATACCCGCCGTACTGACTGTCGTAGCCTTCGAACACGATGCCCGCCGCCGCCCCTTGCGAAAGCAAGGTGAGCAGGAAGCTGGCTGACCCCTGCGCGTAGCTCCACGAATTATCGGGTCCGGTGCCGTTTTGGCAACTCGTGCACCAAACGTTATACTCGGTCATCCAAAATGGGATGTTCGGATATTTTGATTGCTTGATGAAGTTGTAAATTCCGGACGCGTCGGCGGTTTCGTTCAGGTAGCTGTGCACGCCGTAGTGCGCCACTTTAGACATGAGATAGGGGTCGGCCATCATCGCCGAGATCCAGGCAGTGGCGGAGCTGGCATAGGCCAGCTCGGGCCCGGTAAAGCGCAGGTCCGACATCCCATTGGCGTCGAGCAGCAGCCCCAGGTCGTGCATCGCGGTGACAAGCTGGGCGGACGACATGGTAACTCCCGTATATTGTATGTCCGGCTCCTCCACCGCCCGCACTTCGGTGAACTGCAGGTGTTGGGTGTTGCGCATATAAAAGAACAAGGCGGCCATCGTCTCGGCATATTCGTTCTCGAAACCGGGCTTGAGCGTCAAGCCACCCATCCACAACGCAAGGGGGCCTCCGACTTTGGGGATCGCGCCATTGGTGATGCCCCGCTGGTTGAGGTATGCCATCATGCCCGCCTCTTTTTGAAAGTACGGCGCATTAAACACGCTGTTGTAATAGGTCCAATTCATGACGTTGGGATCGCTGTTGTCGTTGCTGGCTTCCCAGTTGCTGTTCCCAATGATGACCTCGAAAAGCGTCATGCCGGCCTGGTCAATGAAGGCATCGAGCACGGGCTTGAGGTCATCGTTGGTCCAACTTTGGCTGTTGAGGTTCACCCCAAAGCCATCGATAACCTGGTAGGTCGTCGCACCGTTGATGGCGATTGATGCCGCATCCGCCGGCTTGGCTAGTAGAACCAGAGAAACCGCAACCGCGAGACGAAAGTAAAAAGCAAATCCGGCAGCCAGAGGATTGGCGGTTAAGGAAAATGCCCGGCCGCGACACGGGGTTCGAAACCAATAGGCCAATTTGGCGAACCGGTGTTTTTGGTCCATGCGACTGAAGACCAATGATCGGGCAGCCTTCTGTTTCGTTACCGGGACAACCGGTAAAACCGCCGGGAAAGCAAGGCGGAGGCCGCTCACGCAGGCTGACATGCGAGAAGAACCAGAAAGGCGAGGTTTCATAATTGCTTTGAAGGTGATTTGGTTGGCTCTACTCGCCGGGGCGCAACGAGCACCTTCATCGGTGGCACAGCCTCGCAGCTCCCATCGGTCGAATAGGGCAATTGCTTGTTTTCTGATTCGATGCGGCGGAGCGCGTCATGCAACTCATTCATCGCGCATCGCCTGATAATATGGTGGATAAGAATGCCATGCTACCAAGGGATTGACCGTGGGGTGTTTACCCCATGAGAGACGTTCCTCCAAACGCGGAAAGCAGTGGAGTTTACGTCTTGTGATTTGAACGTTTGGGTTTGGAGAGTCGTTGCCCATCGGCATGTGAGGGTGAACTTGCACGCCAAAACGCTTGCCCGTTCGGCCGAGCAATTCCAAAAAGCGGAAATGTCCATCATGATCGCGGAATTTGTCCTTGCGCTCGTTGCCTCGGGCAGTGACGTGATCCGGCCCCCCTGGGCCGTTCGATGCGCAACGCGCGCGCTAAGGGCTAATGAGACCAGCGGCAAGCTCCCGGGTCAAGTACGATTGTCTCATTGACAAGATTTGACCTCGATGGTTTCCCAATGGTTTTACGGCTCATCCACCTGACTCAGAACCATGTCCCTTGCGTAAAACAGCCATTTAGACGAATCCATTTCCAGCCCTTTGCCCAATTCACGCCAGACATCCCGCCCTTTACCTCTTACGTTATTACGTTATTACGTTGTTACGTATTACGTTGTTACGAATTACGCATCACGTTTTACGCTCCATCCCATGACCGATCGACTGCCCATCTACGAAATTGAAGAAGCGATTGTGGCCGGCGCGCGGGACCAGCGGCGGCTGATCGTGTCGGCCCCGACCGGCTCGGGCAAATCCACCCAGGTGCCACAAATGCTGCTGGACCACGGTCTGCTCGGGACGGGGCAGATCGTGGTTCTCCAACCGCGCCGGCTGGCCACACGCCTGCTGGCCGCGCGCGTGGCCGCCGAGCGCAAGGTCGAACTGGGCCGGGAGGTCGGTTACCAAATCCGCTTCGAAAATGTCACCTCGCCGGAGACCCGCATTCGCTTCGTCACCGAAGGCGTGCTGCTGCGGCAGATCGTCCAGAACCCAAAGCTCCCCGGTGTGTCGGCCATTATCTTCGACGAGTTCCACGAGCGCCATCTCTACGGCGATATCACGCTGGCGCGCGCCCTGGATCTGCAGGAGACCGAGCGACCGGATCTGAAGCTGCTGGTCATGTCGGCCACCCTGGATGCGGCGCGCCTCGAAGCATACCTGCGCCCGTGCCGGGTGCTCGAATCCCTGGGCCGCACGTTCCCGGTGCAAATCGACTACGCCAGCTCGCCGGCCTACGTGGACAAGCGACCGGTCTGGGACCAGGCTGCGGACGCGTTCAGTGACTTCGTGCGAGCCGGGACCGAAGGTGACGTGCTGGTCTTCATGCCGGGCGGGTTCGAGATTTCGCAGACGCTTGAAGCCATCGGGCAGCGCGAGGAGTCCCGGGGCTTCATCCTCCTGCCGTTGCATGGGGAACTGGCCGCGCCGGACCAGGACGCCGCCGTAGCCCGGTACGACCGGCGCAAGGTAATGGTGGCGACCAACGTGGCCGAGACCTCGCTCACCATCGACGGCATTCGTTGCGTCATCGACAGCGGCCTGGCCCGCATTCCGCGTTATGATCCCTATCGGGGGATTAACACGCTGCTGATCGAAAAGATCAGCCAGGCCGCCGCCGATCAACGCGCCGGCCGGGCCGGGCGCACCGCGCCCGGCGTTTGCCTGCGGTTGTGGTCCCGGGAGGAGCATGACCATCGCCTGCCGCAGGAATTGCCTGAGGTAAAACGGCTCGATTTGGCCGAGGTCGTGCTCACCTTAAAAGCCGCGGGTGTCGAGGACCTGCGCAAGTTCCGCTGGCTCGACCCGCCCGAGGAACAGGCCCTGGCGCATGCCGAGGAACTGCTCGCGGATCTCGGCGCGCTCGATGCCCGCAGCCCCGGCCACCCGATCACCCCGCTCGGCCGAAGATGCTGGCTTTCCCTTTGCACCCACGCTATGCGCGGATGCTTTTGGCGGCGCAGGACTACGGCTGCGTGTATCAGGCTTGCCTGGTCGCCGCGCTGACACAAGGCCGGGACCTGCTGCTCCGCAACGTGGACCGCGATACTGCCCGCTGGCGCGAGGATCTCCTGGGTGAAAAAGCGACCAGCGATTTCTGGATCCTCATGCGCGCCTGGAGTTATGCCAGCAAAAACCAACTCCAGTTGGGCCCCTGCCGCCGCCTGGGGATCCATATGATCACCGCCCGCCAGGTCGGCCCGCTGTTTCAGCAGTTCCTGGACATCGCCAAACGCGAGGGGCTGGCAACGCCGCCCCGTGAGATCCCGGATGAGGCCCTGCAAAAATGCATCCTCACCGGCTTCAGCGACCGCGTGGCGCGCCGGGTGGACTCCGGGACCCTGCGCTGCGACCTGGTCCATGCCCGCCGCGGCGTGCTGGCCCGGGAAAGCGTCGTTGGCCAAAGCGCGTTGCTCGTCGCCGCCGAAATCCGTGAAGTGGAAGGCAAGGACAAGACCGTCAACACCCTCCTCAGCCTGGCCACCGCCATCGACGAGGCCTGGCTGCGCGAGTTGTTCCCCGAGGACCTGGCCACGGTGCCGCGCGTGTTTTATGACCCCGCCACCAAACGCGTTTACGCGGAAGAGCAGCTTCGATTTCGCGACCTGGCCATCGGCACGCGCCGCATCGAACCGCCTCCCGCCGAACCGGCCGCGCAACTCCTGGCCGAGGAAGTCCTGGCCGGCCGGTTGATCCTCAAGGAGTGGACCCACGAAGTCGAGCAATGGATTTTGCGGCTGAATCTGCTCAGCCAATGGTGCCCCGAGCTGGGCCTCCCACCCATTACGGACGCGGATCGCCGCCACCTCATCGAGCAACTCTGCCACGGAGCAACCGGTTACAAGGACATCAAGGAGAAACCGGTCAAACCGGTTGTCAAGAGCTGGCTCAGTCCCGCGCAAGCCCAGTTGCTCGACCAGCACGCGCCGGAACGGCTTACCCTCGCGAATGGACGCACCCCGAAAGTCGTCTATGAAAGCGGCGCTTCACCCTATATCGCCGTGCGCATCCAGGACCTTTATGAGGTCACGGTGACTCCTCGAATCGCCGCGGGCAAAGTGCCCGTCCTGGTGCATATCCTCGCGCCGAATATGCGGCCGGTCCAAATCACCCAGGACCTGGCCGGGTTCTGGCGCGAGCATTACCCGCGCGTAAAGCAGGAGCTGCAGCGCAAATACCCCAAGCACCCGTGGCGGTGAAGCATGGCGCCAAGCCGCCGGGTCCTATCCGGCTCGACAATCCACGGAATTGGCTTAGTTTCCCTGCCCAGAGTTATGACCGACCCACGCTATACCAAACTGGCCAAACTGTTGGTTGAGTATTCGACCCAGCTCAAAAAGGGGGATCGCGTCCTCCTGGATCTCATCGAGGTGCCGGATGAATTCGGCATCGAACTCATCCGCGCGGCACGCGCGGTGGGCGCCCTCCCGATCATTGCCGTCCGCCATACGCGCTTGAATCGCGAGATGCTCCGGGACACCAATGAGGCGCATGCGACACTCGAACGGGAGCTCGAGCTGTTCCGGATGAAGAAAGTCCACGCTTATATTGCCCTGCGCGGCAGCTCCAACGCCAACGAGAATGCCGACGTGCCCAGCGACCGCATGGCGCTCTATTCGCGCATCACGCGTCCGGTGCTGAACTATCGCGTCAATAAGACGCGCTGGTGCGTGCTGCGGTGGCCGAGCCCGAGCATGGCCCAAGCCGCCGGGCTGAGCACGGAAGCCTTCGAGAATCTCTACTTCGAGGTCTGCACCATGGACTATGGCAAGATGGCGCGCGCCATGACACCGCTCGAACGCCGCATGAAACAGGCCGACCGCGTTCGAATTAAGGGTCCCGGCACCGACCTGGACTTTAGCATCAAGGGCATCGGCGCCAAGATGTGCAAAGGGGATCGCAATATTCCCGATGGCGAAGTCTTCTCTTGCCCGGTCAAAAACTCAATCCAGGGGGTTATCCAGTTCAATACGCCGACACTCTACTCGGGCTCAAGGTTCGAGAACGTTCGGCTCGAATTCAAGGACGGCAAAGTGGTCAAAGCCACTTCCAATAACACCCAGCGGCTCAATGCTATCCTCGATACGGACGCCGGCGCGCGCTACACGGGTGAATTCTCCCTCGGTTTCAACCCGTACATCCTGAGTCCCATGTGCGACATTCTCTTCGACGAGAAGATTGCCGGTTCACTGCATTTGACCCCCGGCCAGGCCTATGAAGAATGCGACAACGGAAACCGCTCCGCCGTCCATTGGGACATGGTGCTCATCCAACGCCCGGAATGGGGCGGGGGAGAGATTTGGTTCGATGACGAGCTAATTCGCAAAGACGGCCTCTTCCTGCCGAAGGACCTCAAACCGCTGAACCCCGAAAACCTGAAATGACGGCGCGCGGCTGAATCCCACTGAGCCTACCGTCGCATAGCCTCAGGGCGGGCGCGCTCACTTCTTTTCCTGCTCCATTGGGCGGGTATTGGTCCGCAGCCAGTACAGGTCGATGGTTTTGGCCAGGACGATCAGGGATTCGAGATCCGAGGGTTTAACCAGATACGAGTTGGCGCCCAAATCATACGCGGCGTTGACGTCGGCTGGCAGCAGGGAGGAGGTGAGCATGATGATTGGGAGACGCCGGAGGAGGGGTTGGGTCCTGGCCCACCGCAACACGTCCAAGCCGGAGATGGTCGGCAGCTTGAGATCGAGCAGCACGCACGTCAAAAGGGGAAAGGCAGCGCGGTTGCCCAAAGCGGCGATGGCCGCTTCGCCGTCGGGGGCGACGTCGAGTTTCGCCGCCACGCCCGCTTTGCGAAAGGCCAGCGCCGTGAGCATCACGTCGTCCGCGTTGTCCTCCACGTGCAGGATTCTACTTTCCATTTTGGTGATTTTGATTAGCGGGCAGATCGACCCAAAACCGGCTGCCTTGACCCGGTTCCGATTCGACCCCCGCGCGCCCGCCCATCCGTTCGGCGCCCTTGCGCACCAGGGCCAGGCCGATGCCGGTGCCCGGGTAGGTTTTGGCATCGTGTAACCGCTGGAACAGGCCAAAGATCCGCTCGTGATGCTCGGGGGCAATCCCAATGCCGTTGTCCTCAACCCATAACCGCACCACCCCGTCCGACTGGCTGGTGTGAATTTGCAGCCGGGGCGCCCGCCCCGGTGAGGTAAACTTCAGTCCATTCGCGAGCAGGTTCGACAGAATCTGTTTCAGGGTCGGCGCGTGAGTCAGCGCGCTGTCCAGCGGCGAAACAACTTCCACGCGCGCGCCGGCATCGGAAATCTCCTTTTCCATGACCAGGAGGATTTCCCGCACGGGTTCGTCCAGCGGCATGAGCACCGGCGAAATCTCCGCGCGCGCCAGCCGGCTGTAAGCCAGCATGTCCAGCAGCAGCGCGTCCATGAACTTCGCCGAATGCGCGATGCGCCGGGCGTAATCCAGGCCCAAAGGGCTCATCGCCGCGCTTTCGTCTTCCACCAGGGCCTTGGCGAACCCGCTCATCGAGCGCAGCGGCGTGCGCAGGTCATGGGCGATCGAATAATTGAAGGCCTCCAATTCTCGATTGGCCTCCGTCAGAGCTGAGACGCGCCGCTCCAGCTCGCGGTTGAGGTCGCTGATTTGCGCTTCCGCCTGCTTTCGGGCCGTGATGTCGCGCGCGAAAATGTAGATCACTTTGTCCGCCATGAACGGGGTGGCATTCCACTGGAACCAGCGGTAGGACCCGTCTTGATGCCGGTACCGGCCTTCGAAGTGAGCAATGCTCGACCCCTGCTTTAAATCCCGCATGCGGTCCTCCATCGCCGGCAAATCCTCCGGGTGCACCAGGTCCAGCCCGGACAGATGCTTCAATTCTTCCTCGCTGTAGCCCAGGACCCGGCTCCAAGCGGGGTTGACCTGCATCAGCCGTCCGTCCAAATCAGCGATGCCCAGCATGTCCAGGGCCAGGGTAAAGAAGAGATTCCGGCGCGTTTCGGTTTCCAACCGGCCGGCCACCTCCGCCAGCTCGAGCTGATGCTTGGCGCTTTCGAGCCGGCGCAACTGCTCGGCTTGCCGCTTCGTGAGCTCGGTTTGCCGGTGCAGTTCCACGAACGCCGCCACCTTCGAGCGGAGCACCTCCGGTATGATAGGGGTCAGCAGGTAATCCACCGCCCCCAGGGAGTAGCCCCGGGAAATGTGGTTTTCCGTAGTGCCGATCGAGGTGATAAAGATGATCGGGGTATGCTCGGTGCGAGGGCGCTGACGGATCAAGGCGGCGGTCTCGAACCCGTCCATTCCCGGCATCGAGACATCCAGCAGAATCACAGCAAAATCGCGCTCGAGCAGGCGCCGGAGCGCGTCTTTGCCCGAAAAGGCGCGCACGAGGTTTTGCCCGAGCCCGGTCAGGATGGCCTCCAACGCCAGCAGCTTGTCGGGTCGATCATCCACCAGAAGGATGCCAACCTTGAGTTCCTCCGGGATGCTTTTGCCCACGCCGTTGGCAGCCACGGGAATGGTTTGCCCGGCCTCGATCGGCTCGCTCCTTAACGCGCTCTTGGTGTTCATGGCCGGCCTCTCATCGTTGCAGCCAAAGGCGCAGGGTCGAGCGCAGGTGTTCGGCCTCCACCGGCTTGCATAGATAATCCGAAGCCCCGGCGGCAATGCACTTCTCCCGGTCCCCCTTCATCGCCTTGGCGGTGACCGCGATGATGGGGAGCTCCCTGAACTCGGAGATTTCCCGGATCGCCCGGATCGTGGCGTAGCCATCCATCATCGGGAGCATGATGTCCATCAGCACGATCTCGATGTCGCGCCGATCCACCAGGAGCTTAATGGCATCCTTGCCGTTTTCGGCGGAAACGACGTTCATCTTGAATCGCTCGAGGACACTGGTCATGGCGAAGATGTTCCGGATATCATCATCCACCACCAGGACCTTCCTGCCTTCCAAAACCCCCTGGTGCAGATGCTCGAGCATTTTGCGCTGGCGCTCCGGCAGCTTCAAGACATTCCGGTGCAGCACGAGCGCCGTTTCATCCAGGAGCCGGTCCGGCGAGCGCACGTCTTTAATCACAATCGCCTCGGCCAGGAGCTTGAGCTTCGCCGCCTCCTCCGCCAACAGCTCCCGGGCGGTGTACACGATGACCGGCAAGCTCCGAAACAACTCCGAATTCTTAATCTGCTCGAGCAATTCGGTGCCCGACATATCGGGCAGCCCGAGGTCCAGCACCATGCAATCGATACTGTTCGGCCTGGATCGCCGCGAGGGCGTCTTTGCCCGTCCCCACCACGGTGGTCTTAACATCCCCGTTCCCGATGAGTTCCCGGATGCTCAGGGTCTGGATCTCGTCGTCCTCGACCACCAGAAGATTCTTCACCGGCCGTTCCGTGAACTGTTTGAGATGTTCGAAGGCGCGGTCAAGGGACTCCCGGGTTTCGGATTTGGTCACAAACCCCATCGCACCTTGGGCCAGGGCAGGCGCCCCGTCCTCCTCGACGGAGATGATATGCACCGGGATATGGCGGGTGGCGAGATCCAGCTTCAGGCGGTCGAGCACCCGCCGGCCATCCACATCCGGCAAGTGCAGATCCAGGGTGACCGCCGCCGGCTTAAGGTCGTGGACCAGCGCCAGCGCCGTGGCCCCGCGCTGCGCGACCACCCCCTTGAAGCCTTTTTCGTGAGCCATCTCGAACAACACCCGGGCATAGCTCGGGTCGTCCTCGATAATCAGCAGAACTTTGTCCCCCGCGCTGATACTCCCGCGATCATCCTCGAAAATGGCTTCGACCGCCGCCGTTTCCGGCTGGGCCGACTCCTCCGCGTCGCCGCGGACGGCCGCCGGAGCGAAGGTCAGGGCGGCCGGCTCCCGGCGCGGCGCGCGCATGGGAACATGGGTTTGCGGTAAGAACAGGGTGAAGGTGCTCCCCTGGCCCAGCGCGCTGGCAAGCCGAATTTCGCCGCCCAGCAGGCGCGCGATCTCCCGGCTGATGGCCAAGCCCAGCCCGGTGCCGCCATACTTCCGGCTGGTGCTGCCGTCGGCCTGTTGGAAGGCCTCGAAGATGATCTGCTGCTTCTCCGGCGCGATCCCGATGCCGGTGTCGCTCACCGAAAAGGCAATCACCGAACGCGCGCGGTTTAAAACCTCGTTGTCGGGGTTCCACCCCTCCGTCACCGGCGCCACATTGAACACCACCTGGCCGCGCTCGGTGAACTTGAACGCGTTCGAGAGCAGGTTGCGAATCACCTGTTCGAGCCGCTGCGAGTCCGTAAACATGTTCGAGGGCAGCTCGGGATCGGTTTCGAGCCGGAAGTCCAGTCCCTTGGCTTCCGCCACATGCCGGAAGGTGCGCTCGACATAATCCCGCAGGTCGTGGAAGCGCAGCGCGGCGATATCGACCGTGACGGTGCCGGATTCGATCTTGGACAAATCCAGGATGTCGTTAATGAGGCTGAGCAGGTCGTTGCCCGAGGCATGGATGGTTCGCGCGAACTCGATTTGCTTCGGTTGCAGGTTGCCCTCGGCGTTTTGGGCCAGTTGATCGGCCAGGATGAGCAAGCTGTTCAAGGGCGTGCGCAATTCATGGGACATATTGGCGAGGAACTCGGATTTGTATTTCGAGGTGAGGGCCAATTGCTCGGCCTTCTCTTCCAGCGCCTGCCGCGCCTGTTCGACCTCGGCGTTCTTGCGTTCGACCTCGGCGTTTTGTTCGGCCAGCAGCTTGGCCTTGTCCTGCAGTTCGAGGTTGGTTTGCTGCAGCTCCTCCTGCCGGCTCTGCAGTTCCTTGGCCAGCGATTGCGATTGCTTCAACAAATCTTCCGTGCGGGTATTGGCTTCGATGGTGTTCAGCACGATCCCGATGGACTCGACCAACTGGTCCAGAAAGGCCTGGTGCGTCGGGCTGAACCGCTCGAAGGACGACAGTTCCATAACGGCCTTGACCTGGCCTTCGAAGAGCACGGGCAGCACGATGATATTCGTGGGCTTGGCCTGGCCGAGGCCGGAGGTAATCTGCACGTAATCCTCGGGCGCGTTCGTGAGCAGAATGCGCTCCTTTTCCAGCGCGGCTTGGCCCACGAGCCCTTCGCCCAGCGAGAACCGGTTGCCCACGTTCTTGCGATTGCGGAACGCGTAGCTGGCCAGCAGCTTCAGATAGGGATCGTTGGCATGAGCCGACTCTTCGACGGTTTCCTCCTTGGGTGTTTCCACCACGTAAAAGACGCCATGCTGCGCCGAAACCACCGGCGCCAGCTCGGACAGAATCAGTTTGCCGACCGTCAGCATGTCCTTTTGGCCCTGAAGCATCCGCGTGAATTTGGCGAGGTTGGTTTTGAGCCAGTCCTGCTCGTTGTTCTTGATCGTGGTGTCTTTCAGGTTTCGGATCATTTCATTGATGTTGTCCTTGAGGGAGGCGACTTCGCCGCTGGCATCGACCTGGATGAACCGCGTGAGGTCGCCCTTGGTCACCGCCGTGGCCACGTCGGCAATGGCGCGGACCTGGGTTGTAAGATTGGCCGCAAGCTGGTTCACGTTGTCGGTGAGATCCTTCCAGGTGCCCGCCGCGCCCGGCACGCTGGCCTGGCCGCCCAGCTTGCCTTCCACCCCCACTTCGCGAGCCACCGTCGTCACCTGGTCGGCAAACGTGGCCAGGGTCTCAATCATGCTGTTGATCGTGTCCGCCAATTCCGCGATCTCGCCTTTCGCCTCGACCAGGAGCTTGCGCTTCAGATCGCCGTTGGCCACCGCCGTCACCACCTTGGCGATGCCGCGCACCTGGTTCGTAAGGTTCGAGGCCATGAAGTTCACGTTGTCCGTCAGGTCCTTCCACGTGCCGGAGACGCCTTTGACCTGCGCCTGACCACCCAGCTTGCCCTCCGTGCCCACTTCGCGCGCGACGCGCGTCACCTCGTCCGCAAAGGACGAAAGCTGATCCACCATGGTGTTGACCGTGTTCTTCAATTCGAGGATTTCGCCCTTCACATCCACCGTGATCTTCTTGGTGAGGTCGCCGTTGGCCACCGCGGTGGTGACGGCGGCGATATTGCGGACCTGGGTGGTCAGGTTCGACGCCATAAAGTTCACGTTGTCGGTGAGATCCTTCCACACACCCGCCAACCCCCGCACGTCCGCCTGGCCGCCGAGTTTGCCCTCGCTGCCGACCTCGCGCGCGACGCGCGTAACTTCCGACGCGAAGGACCGGAGCTGATCCACCATCGTATTGATGGTGTCCTTCAGTTCGAGGATCTCGCCTTTCACATCGACCGTGATCTTTTTCGAAAGATCGCCGGTGGCCACCGCCGTGGTCACCGCCGCGATGTTGCGAACCTGGCCCGTCAGGTTCGACGCCATCGAGTTCACCGAGTCCGTCAAGTCCTTCCACGTGCCGGCCACGCCACGCACTTCCGCCTGCCCGCCCAGCTTGCCTTCGGTGCCGACCTCGCGCGCCACCCGCGTGACTTCCGCCGCGAACGACGAAAGCTGATCCACCATCGTATTGACGGTGTTCTTCAGTTCGAGAATCTCGCCTTTGACATCGACCGTGATCTTTTTCGAAAGGTCGCCGGTGGCCACCGCCGTGGTCACCGCCGCGATGTTACGAACCTGGCCCGTCAGGTTCGACGCCATCGAGTTCACCGAGTCCGTCAAATCCTTCCAGGTCCCGGCCACGCCACGCACTTCCGCCTGCCCGCCCAACTTGCCTTCGGTGCCCACCTCGCGCGCTACGCGCGTGACTTCCGCCGCGAACGACGAGAGCTGATCCACCATCGTGTTGATGGTGTCTTTGAGTTGCAGGATTTCCCCGCGAACATCGACGGTAATCTTCTTGGACAAATCGCCGGTGGCCACCGCCGTGGTCACCTCGGCGATGTTGCGGACCTGGGCCGTCAGGTTGCTCGCCATCGAGTTCACCGAGTCGGTCAAATCCTTCCACGTGCCGGCCACGCCCCGCACCTGCGCCTGGCCGCCGAGTTTGCCTTCGGTGCCCACCTCGCGCGCCACGCGCGTCACCTCGGCGGCGAACGAGCGGAGCTGATCCACCATGGTGTTGATGGTGTCCTTGAGCTGGAGAATCTCCCCTTTTACATCCACCGTGATCTTCTTCGACAAGTCGCCGGTGGCTACCGCCGTCGTGACATCCGCGATGTTTCTGACCTGCGCCGTGAGATTGCCGGCCATCGAGTTCACCGAGTCGGTCAGGTCCTTCCACGTGCCGGCCACGCCCTTGACTTCCGCCTGGCCGCCCAGCTTGCCTTCGGTGCCCACCTCGCGCGCCACGCGGGTCACCTCCGATGCGAACGACCGGAGCTGATCCACCATCGTATTGATCGTGTTCTTGAGCTCGAGAATTTCGCCTTTCACATCTACCGTGATCTTCTTCGACAAATCGCCGTTGGCCACCGCGGTCGTCACCTCGGCGATGTTGCGGACCTGCGCCGTCAAGTTGCCGGCCATCGAGTTCACCGAGTCGGTCAGATCCTTCCAGGTGCCCGCCACGCCTTTGACGTCGGCCTGGCCGCCCAGCTTCCCCTCGGTGCCCACCTCGCGCGCCACGCGCGTGACTTCCGCCGCGAAGGACGAAAGCTGGTCCACCATCGTGTTGATCGTATTCTTGAGTTCGAGGATTTCACCGCGGACATTCACGGTAATTTTTTTCGAGAGGTCGCCCGTGGCCACGGCGGTCGTCACTTCGGCAATATTGCGCACCTGTGAAGTCAGGTTGCCCGCCATGAAATTCACATTGTCCGTGAGATCTTTCCAGGTGCCCGCCACGCCTTTGACCTCCGCCTGGCCGCCCAGCTTGCCTTCGGTGCCCACCTCGCGCGCCACGCGGGTCACTTCCGCCGCGAAGGACGAAAGCTGGTCCACCATCGTGTTGATCGTGTTCTTGAGCTGAAGGATCTCCCCTTTCACATCCACCGTGATCTTTTTCGACAAATCGCCGTTGGCCACCGCCGTGGTCACCTCGGCGATGTTGCGGACCTGCGCCGTCAGGTTGCCCGCCATCGAGTTCACATTGTCGGTCAGGTCTTTCCAGGTGCCGGCCACCCCTTTGACCTCAGCCTGGCCGCCCAGCTTGCCTTCGGTACCCACCTCGCGCGCCACCCGGGTTACTTCGGAGGCGAACGACCTCAGTTGATCCACCATCGTATTGATCGTGTCCTTGAGCTGAAGGATCTCCCCTTTCACATCCACCGTGATCTTCTTGGACAAATCGCCGTTGGCCACCGCCGTCGTCACCTCGGCGATGTTGCGAACCTGCGCCGTCAAGTTGCCGGCCATCGAATTCACCGAGTCGGTCAGATCCTTCCAGGTGCCCGCGACCCCTTTCACCTCCGCCTGTCCGCCGAGTTTGCCTTCGGTGCCCACCTCGCGCGCCACCCGGGTCACTTCCGCCGCAAAGGACGAAAGCTGGTCCACCATCGTATTAATCGTGTTCTTCAGTTCGAGGATCTCGCCTTTCACATCCACGGTGATCTTCTTCGAGAGGTCCCCATTGGCCACCGCAGTCGTGACCGCCGCGATATTGCGCACCTGCGAGGTCAGGTTGCCCGCCATGAAATTCACGTTGTCGGTCAGATCCTTCCAAGTGCCCGAAACGCCTTCCACTTTGGCCTGGCCGCCCAGCTTGCCTTCCGTGCCCACCTCGCGCGCCACGCGGGTCACCTCGGAAGCGAACGAGCGGAGCTGGTCCACCATGGTGTTAATGGTGTCCTTGAGTTCCAGGAATTCACCGCGCACGTCCACAGTGATCTTCTTGGTCAGGTCGCCGTTGGCCACCGCCGTGGTCACCGTGGCGATGTTGCGCACCTGCGACGTCAGGTTCGACGCCATCAGGTTGACGTTGTCCGTCAGGTCCTTCCAGGTGCCGGCCACGCCTTTGACCTTGGCCTGGCCGCCCAATTTTCCTTCGGTCCCCACCTCGCGGGCGACCCGGTTGACCTCCGACGCAAAGGCGCCAAGCTGGTTCACCATCGTGTTCACGGTCTTGGCGGTCCGCAGAAATTCCCCTTCCAGTTTCCGCCCGTCCATTTCCAGCGCCATGCTTTGCGACAAATCCCCTTTGGCCACCGCGCCGATCACCCGCGCCGTTTCGCTCACCGGAAGCGCCAGGCAGTCAATCAGGGTGTTCACGGAGTTTACCCGTTCCGACCACGCGCCCGGCGCATGCGCCAACGTCAGCCGCTCCTGAATCCGGCCTTCCTTCCCCACCACACGGCTGATCCGGCTCAGTTCGCTCGTCGAAAGCTCCAGCATCTCGGCCACGTGATTGAACGTGTCCGCCACCTTGCCCGACATCCCCGTCCACCCGACCGGCAGCCGCGCCGCAAAGTCCCCTTTCTGCAGCGCGACCAGGGCCGACAAAAACTGCTCGCCATTCAGCTTGCCGTTCCCGTCGTCCCCGGCCCCGCCCCCGTTTCCAGGAGCCGAGCCACGTCTCATGCCGGAAAACCCGGGATTGGACATGGCGGCGCCCGCCGGAGCGCGCAGCGAAATTGAGGGGGTCTTTAGCTTCGCAAGTGGGGTTTGGGGACCGAAAGCGGGATTCGTTTCTTTTTTCATGGCGCCGGGATTTGATGGGGATGCGTATGGCCGCCAGCGGTGAGCGCTGGGTTCCCGCGGGCGGACCACAGTTTTTGGTATGTGGACAACAAGATTTGGTGATTCATAGTGTCCCCAAAGACCCCGGCCGCGAACATGGGGTTATCACCCTATTGCGTTCCGGCTGGAGTCCTGCTCGCCGCCACCCTCGACCCCCGGGCGGCCAGGGTCCCAGTTGACGGAGTAGCGGTTCTGGCGCTGAATCTCCTGGAACTCATGGCGGCCGCACAGAAGACGCGGATAGGGTTTGGGCCCGCGTTCGACCCCCCGCGGTTCACGCCGCTCAGCGCGGACGGGCACCCGATCGCCGGCCAAGACACGGAAGTGCGCTTCACGCAAGGGACGGCGCCGAGCTTGGGCTTTGGCCTGCAAAAGGCCTTCGCGGTAGCGTTCGGCGACTAAGAGATTGCCGGCAAAGCTGACGCACTCATGCCCAAATTGTCACAAGTTGAGATGTGACCCCGTTGCCTTGTGGAGTCGCGTAGCGACAAACGATGGTAGCCATGGACTTCAGTCCGTGGAAAATGGTCGCCGAGATGAAATGCGTCGCGTAGCGACGCCTCATGCATAATTGCGTGCGCGTAACCAGGAGCTTGATTGTGATGCGTCGCTACGCGACGCGTGCATCCAGGCGGCGGGGAAACCATGGACTGAAGTCCATGGCTACCATCACCTGTCGCTACGCGACAGGCTGTCTCGTGCTGCGGCGGGTTGTGTCGCTCTGCGGCGGCCCGCATCGCGTGGCGGCGAGCGGTGTCGCTACGCGACGGGCGGCCCGTCTCGTTCCGCCACGAGGACCTTGTCTGGTCTGCAAGGCTTTTTTAAAAACGAATCCGGCGCAACCTGTCAAAACGTCTTGCGCGGAGCGCGGCCTGAATGATCCTGGTTTCTAATAAACCCTATGGTGTCCTGTCCCAGTTCACGCCGGACGGCTCCCCGAACCGCCTGCTGTCCACATTTGGCTTCCCACCGGACGTCTATCCGGTAGGCCGGCACTGATCGGAAATCGCTTTTCGCGGCCCGGCTCGTACTGAGCGCCGCGCGGCTGAATCAATTGTCAAAAGTTGAGATGCGACTCCTTTGCCTCGCCCTGACTCCTTTGTCTCTCCCTTTGTTCGGGCTTGACCCCGTTTCCCGGCCTTTTCGCGTGGCGGGTTACGATTCACTTGCCGGGCGGCAGCGGGTAGAGCTGATCGCGAAGAGGAATTTGGACGAAACGGTTGGGGTCGAGTGCGGCTTTGTTGAGGGAATCGACGGCGCTGTTGACGTCGGTTAGGTTCGCATAGCCGCTTTCTCCGGTGACGGTGTCGTAGATGGTGCGGGTGCCGATGATCGACTCGTTGAAGTCGGCGGCATGGCGGGAACGCTGGAGCTGGTCATCTCTGAACTGGGCGTTGTGAGCGTCGTAGCCGGCTTGGGTTTGCTGCTGCTGGGCGGCGTGGATTCTCTGCTGGGTCTGCGCGTTCTGCTTATACATGTCGTTGATGGCCTGCGCCTGCTTCTGCTGTGCTGCAAGCATCTCCTGGCCGGCCTGGTATTGCTGCTGATTGCGCTGGAGGATGACTTGCCCCACCCTGGCCGCATCGACCTTTTCCGATTTGACGATGGCCATCATGATCGGCCGATCCTGTTCGAACGTCGCCTCGGGAGCCTGTATGGAATAATGGGCAAGACAGATCCAGGCCGTTTTTCCGAGGGGACATGTGCTGAGTTCGGCCTGAACGCGCAGCGAGGCCGACTGCCCATTTAATGTTTGCGAGATGGTGTAGTCGGCGATGGCGAACTTTGTGTTGGGCACATTCGACGGAACCTCCTTGGTGGAGATGAACTTGCCAAACGTGATTGTGGGGCCGCTAAAAAATGAGCTCCGCTTGCTCAATTGAGGCAGGAGCACCTGCACAGCGTCAATGGGATCGGCTGGCGGCGCAACCAGCATGGGGGGCATTGGCTTTGGCGCAAAGGGGGGCTGATTCCTTTGGGCCAGGCGCCGGTTCATCTCTGCAAGCTGGGCATCCGCCCGTTGCTGACCTAGAACCATTGGAGAGTCAGGCGTTTGAACCGTAACGGCGTTATGTACAAAGATGACCTGATTCGCAGGCCCCTTGATCCCGACGCCACCGGCAGCGGATTGAGCCCGGGTCGTCCACCCCTCGGGCAAGCGAATGCTGCCGGTTCCATCGGGATAGTCATATTCGGTCAGGGCACCGTTCGCCGCCGAAGCACCACCGGGCTGGCCTGCCTCGGCAGGCGTTGTCGTGCTGGCCTGCTGGGCGGGCGCGGTCATGAGCTTTTCCCATTCACCCTTGGGGGCATCGGCCCGTCCGAAGACAATGGCAACCTTCGCGCCGCCGTCTCGCAGCTTGACGCTGATGATTCCGCGGACGGCATGCCCATCCAGCGTGCTGCTGAAGGTGGCTCCGCCGCTGCTTGTATCCTTGGCATCCTGATAGGCCGAGCCGATCGCCGGCCTCTGGCCAAAATAGCCGGCCAGGTCAGGGAGTGTCGCTTCTAATGCCGCCTTCACCGAGGCAATGTTAGGTTTCTCCGTCACGAGCGATTTTCCGGAGCCGGTGGAGGCCTCCACGGTATAGCCCGCTGGCCCACCGCTTTCCGACGGAGCGGCCCCCGGCCCCAGGGGATTTGCCCGCGCCGGTTGCCCGACGAACTGAGCGTCGGCCGCGAAAGCCGGAAGAGCCAGGAACAGAGCTAAAAAGGTTACCATCGGGGCAGGAGAGAATCGCATAAGGCTGATCAGGGTAGAATTTGGTTTTTCGCCCGCCCGCTTGTGCTTGGCGCTGCGTGGGTACAGGAGCATGGGTTCTCGCTCTCATTCATTGCACGCTTACCCTGCCACACTTGACGGAGGGGTCAACCGGCAGTCTTTGCCGAGGTTCTGGCGGTGTTGGCCGAGCGCAGGGTCCTTGGCGGGTAGTGGCGGCTCCGCAGCAACCGTGGGTCATCAATCACCGCGTGTTTCCGCTAGGGGAGGTAACCCTAAAGCAGGACCCGTCGGATAGCGCGTCGGCGTCTCGCAAATGAACCGGATGTAACACCGGCGGCGGCAAAACTGTCGCGAAGATGTTGAAGACCGCACAGCAGCAAGGTACGCCCCCGGTGCGCCCGGTGTGCCCGGTTTGCCCGCAAGCTTTCCGGTCAAAAGCAAAACAGAATTGCTGTCGCCAGGGTTGACGCTGCGCCGGGTTCCCGCCAAGCTTTAAGTCAGAAGCGCCCGTTGGGGCACAGTGCTTCGGACCTTTGCCGGAAAACGCCAGTATGCAAACCATCCTTCCCTCCGAGTTCAAACGCATGACCGTCCTGATGCTGGACGGTTCACCCCATGTCGTCGAGGACATGCACACCAGCGGCACCGCCCAGACCAGGCACAGACTTCACACCCGCCTGCGCCACCTCACGACCGGCCGAGTGATTGACCGCGTCTTCGCCGAGAACGAGCGCGTGCCGGTTGCCCCGCTGGAAACCCGCCACGTGAATTACAGCTACGCTCAAGGTGAAACCCACATTTTCATAGACGCCCAGACGTTCGATGAGTTCGAGTTCAGCAGCGAACAACTCGGAGATCGCCGTTGGTTCCTCAAGGAGAACGAGGATTATAAAGCCTTGCTACTGGATGGCAGGCTGCTTGACATCGTCTTGCCACCGCAAATGGCGCTCAAGGTGGTGGAAACGGCTCCGCCCTCGCGTAGCGAGTTGAACTCGTCGTGGAAGGAGGCCCAGCTCGAAACCGGCCTCCAAATCATGGTCCCACTGTTCATCACAAAGGGCGAAATAATCCGCGTGGACACTGCCGGAAGGAAATACTTGGGCAAGGAAGCCTCGGAGAAATAAGCCCGGTTGACCTCACCCCCGACTTCTCGTCTGCGGCTCCTGGTTGCTGCCATTTGTTTACAGCCCGGGGCTCACCACGCAATTCCACTTGCGCCGGTGGTCCGCAAGGGCTTGATTGGAGCATGGGCAACGTCCATGAGACCGAAAAACGATGGTCGCGAGCCGGCGAAGTTGTTTTGTGGGTTGTTTTTTATTTCTGGGCGGTCTGGATATTTAACGCGTTTCTACCCCCCAAGCCGGACCAAACACCGTTCGAAGTCTATCTGAAGAACCAAATTCAGGAACAAAACGACGACCGTGCCCGGTCTGGGCGCGATCAGCAGCTTGAGGAAGGGTCCCTCGGCCAGCGCCACCAAAGCCTTCAGCACCAGCACCGGGAGTGACCTGCTCCCGACCCCCAGCGGATGCAAGGAACACGGGAACACAGACCCGCTTGGCACCAAACAGGCCCCGAACACCAGGAGTGTCGCTGCTGGTCTGCGTGCTTTTCGCAGGGCTTGCATTGTTGGCATTACGTGAGCCGCCGAAGGGAGATTTCGGGCCAAGCCCCATCGGGTTCCGCGGCGCCCTATCGTTGGTCTTATGTGTGCCGGGCGCTTTCTGGTTTTGGTGGATGCGGCGGCGTTTGGCCCAAGAACGCGGTTCAACGCGCAGGAGTCAGCCGATTCACTCAGTTTGAGATACAGACGTTATTACTGATACGAAATCGCTTTTCGCGCCCCGGCTCCTACTGAGCGCTGCGCGAGTCACTGCTAATCAACGGGGTGGCAGCGTGATTTTCATGTCGCAGATACTTCGCATGTAACAATTTCCCTTAACGGCTGTCTTGCGGTTAAATGGCACCAACCGAAATGACCGACAGCGCCCATCCTTCCGCGCAACTGGACGAATCCGCCGTGGCCGCCGTTCGAGGCGGCGATGCTGAACGCTACCGCGAACTCGTCGAACGCCACAAACGTCGAGTGTTTGCCGTCGCGTGGAGCCGGCTCGGCGATGCTGCGCTGGCAGAAGAAGCCACGCAGGAGGCGTTCATCCGTGCCTATCGGCGGCTGTGGCTACTCGGCGACGGCGCGAAGTTTTCCGGCTGGGTCAACACCATCGCCCGCCGCGTCGCCATCAACTTCGGCCTGCGCCACCGGCGCGAACTCAACAAACGCGAACGCTGGGCGCTGGAAGTTTCCAACGACCCCGCCGGGGAAAATTCCGCCACCGAAACCGATCCGATGCACACGCCGGAAACCCTGCGTCAGACGCTGTCGGAATTGCCCGCCGCGCACCGCGAATGTCTGGTGCTGTTTTATCTCGAAGGCAAGAGCGGCGCGGAAGCGGCGGTGGCGCTGGGAATTTCCGAAGCCGCGCTGCGCGTGCGCCTGCACCGCGCCCGCGCCGCGCTGCGCGAACGACTGGAGGAGAAACTCGAAGGTTCGCTCTCCAGTCTGCGTCCGGCCAAAACCCTTGTGCCTGCCGTCATGGCCGGCGTGCTGGCTTCCTCCTCTGCCAAAGCCGCCACGGCTGGCAGCCTTGGCACCGCGGTCACCGGAGCGTTGTCTAAATTTGGTTTTCTCAAATGGCTCGCGAGCGCTTCCCTCAGTCTTTTCCTGCTGCCTGCTTTCGCGTTGAGCTGGTTGTTTATGCGGTTGGATCTGCGCAACTTTCGGGATCGCGATGGTTTTCGGGCCAAACTTTTCCGGCAAAATACTTGGGTAATTATTTTGGTGTTAGCTTTATTTGGGGCTGGCTTCTGGTTTTTTCAATCCGTTTTCAAGACCGTTGACTCACGCGGCATGGTCGTCCCGGCTTACACCGCCATGAGCCTGGTGGCGGGCGTCCTGCTGCTGTTGAGCCTGCGGATGGCGCGGCGTCTGATGGTTATTTGGAACCGCTATTTTGCCAGCATGGTTGCCACTAACCTGATGTCTGGGGTTTTTATTTTGGCCGTAGGTCTGGGTTGGATGCCGATCATGTGGGTTGGTTTCTTCGTCATCATCCAAGCCATCATGCAGATGGCCTTCTATGCGGAACGCCCGCTGCGAACGGACTACAATCTATTTCTCCGGGCCACGGAAAGAATTCTGCCCGGCGGGCAGGCAGCTTCGGCAATCCAGCCAGAACAATTCCAGGCAACCGAGGCGGATCGGTTTCGCTTTGCCCGTTTTCTTGGAAAGCGCTGGTTGGTGAGCAATTTTCGACGCTCCAATCACGGTCTCATCCTGCAACTCACACCCGTAAAAGCAACCTTCCAAAGTTTGTCATGGAACCTTGCGTATTTGGTCTTCCGCCGAAAGAGTTCGAGTCTGGTCTTGCGAGCCGATGGAACGGCGCTGGCAACGCTTGATGCAGCCGATTTGAAAATCCTAAACCGGATATACCCAGGCGGACGGTTGGAGCCACAAACATTAGAAGCTTGCGTGACCGCTGCGGTCACGCTCGCGTGGCAACAATTCCGCGCCGGCGACTTCGCGGCTGCGGAGCGCACGCTCGGTCAGGTCCCTGATTCGGAAGTTTTTACACGGCCGGTCAAAACATCAATGTCCACGCAGTTGCAAAGGGCCTTGGTCATCGGCGTGGCCGGGTTCGTCGCCATTCAAATGTTTTATGTCAACGGTTTGGTGAAGCAGTTGAATATCTCGATTGCGCCACCTCAAGAGTGGTCGCAGCAGGAATATAAACGCGCGATGAATGATCTGCATAGGGCCAAAACCGGCGAAAAACGATTTTATGCGCTGGATGCTGCCGCCAAGGAAAGTTTTGATTCTGGCAAGATTGATGACGCGCGTGATTTTGCCCAAGAATTGATGGCGCTCACCCCGAAATACACCAACGACTGGAATTACGGCAATGCCGTCCAAGACGCCAACCTCGTGCTGGGCCGGATTGCGGTGCGCGAGGGAAAAATTGCCGAGGCAAAAGACTTTCTGGCAGCGTCCGGCAAAAGTAATGGTTCACCCCAGATGAACAGCTTTGGCCCTAACATGAGCCTGGCTTTTGACCTGCTGAAAAAAGGCGAACGTGACGCGGTGCTGGAACATTTTATGCGCTGTCGGATGTTTTGGAAAAAAGATCATGGTAAACTCGACCTGTGGATGTCGGAGGTTATGGCGGGCAAAACCCCGGACTTCGGAGCGAACTTGATTTACTGAATCGAGGCGTGGGTTTGCCAGCAGCGAAGTCCTCAACTTTTCACCCCGCCTTTTCAGAAGCTTGGGGGCGGGAACAACAAATCCAACTGAAAGGAAATCGCTTTTCTCGCCCCGGCTCGTGCTGAGCGCTGCGCGGGTGAGGGAGAATTGGTTTTCGGGCTCACCAACCATAGGGCGACGCTATCAATCCCGGAATGCGCCGACAACGAGCGGTTTTCGCCCGGTTCTTGCCTGCTCCCAGAGGGAGGCGGGCGGTGGCCAGGGCGTGTCCTGGCACGCGGCGGGGCACCGCGCCGGCAGCAGAAGCGCGGTCCGCGGGCGCTCCTCACCGGTAAGCCAGCCCCGAAACAGCGGCGGCTTTCAGTCGGTCAGCACGTTCTCGTAGTTGGGCATCGGGTCCACATCCTGGCACGGTTCGCGGGTGTAGGGGCCCGAATAGAATAAGGGTCGGTCATACACTTGTATTGTTATTGGTGTGTTTTCGTCTCAGGACAAGGAGATTGGAGAAGTGCGTCCAGCTTCCCATGTGCAGTTGGTTGGCATTCCACTTTAACGTCCTGGTCGTTTCCTGGCGCAAATGCCAAGCGCTGTCCAGCTTTTGCGCATCGCCCTTCGGCCGCTGTGCCCGCTCCGTCTCGTCCCAGCGTTGCGCCTTAGGTTGCTTCTTCAGGAGCCCCAGGGCGCGTGCCTCGTCTGCCTACCGTAAGTCTTCCCCGTAACCATTTCATGCCGGCCGCCAGGTTGGGCTGGGGCGTTCCGACCACCAAGTGAAAGTGGTTAGCCATCAGACAATACGCATGAACCTGCCACCCGGTTTTCTGGCAAGTTTGGCCTGGGGTATTCAACAAACGCTCCCCGCCCTGATTGCCGGCGAAGATCTCTTGGCGCCTGTCTCCTCGGTTCATGACGTGGTAAATGGCCCCCGGATATTGCATGCGCCGTTTGCGCGGCATCGGCGGCAGGATGCTCGACTTTAGAGCTTGTGTCAATAGGTATGACCGACCCCTATTCCGACCCCTATTCGGTCGAGACGGTTTGCATGGCCGGGACGTGATTGGCAACCGTAAGAAGCCGCATCAAGGTGTAGCCTGAGGGCGAGCCACGTCTTCTTTATCCAGCAATTCGCGCACTTTGCGGACGAGAGTTGCTGGCGAATAGGGTTTGGGCAGAAACTCAACTCCCGTCTCCAGCACTCCGTGGTGCGCGATCGCCTCATCCGTGTAGCCCGAGGTGAACAGGATTTGGAGGTCGGGATAATTGGTCCCGAGCCATTCAGCCATCGCTTTGCCGCCCATCAGCGGCATGATCACGTCAGTGACCACCAAACGGATTGGTGCTCCTTTATGCTCCTGAGCCAATCGCAAGGCATCCTGGCCATTCGAGGCTGAGAGCACCTTATAACCCTGGCGTTCTAACACACCACGAGCTAGATCCCGCAACGATGGCTCATCCTCCACGATCAGCAGAGTTTCCGTCCCCCGCGGCAGGGGTCCGGTCGGAATCCCCGAGGACCGGGCTTGCAGCGCATGACCCACGCGCGGAAAATAGACCTTGAACGTCGTGCCTTCGCCGATCTCACTGTAGACTCCGATGTGGCCCCCGAATTGTTGAGCGATCGTCCGGCAGGTCGCCAGACCCAGGCCGGTGCCTTTTCCCGAGAGCTTGGTGGTAAAAAATGGCTCAAACATGCGCGACTGAACTTCTTCGGTGATCCCGGTTCCTGTGTCGCTGACGCTGAGCATCACGTAATCGCCAGGAATCACACCAGGGTGCGAGCTGGCGTAATTCTCATCCAGTTGGACCGTGGTCGTTGCGATGGTGAGCTTGCCCCCGCCGGGCATGGCGTCGCGGGCGTTAACTACTAAATTCATCAGCACTTGCCCGACGTAGCCAGGGTCGGCCTTGAAGCCGGTGGCGTGCTTGGAGGGAACAATGGTTATTGCGATATGCTCTCCGATGAGCCGCCCCAGCATTTTCTCCAGATCCCGCACTACGTCATCGGGGTCCAGCAAAACGGGGTGGACAGTTTGTTTTCGGCTAAAAATGAGCAGTTGCCGAGTTAGTCCCGCGGCACGCTCCGACGCCTGCCGGATCTCCTCGGCATAGCCTCGCAGCGGGCTTCCCGGATCAAGCCCCGAGGCGATCAATTCCCCGCAACCCATGATGACCGAGAGGAGGTTATTAAAATCATGAGCCACCCCGCTAGCGAGCTGGCCAATCACTTCCATTTTCTGCGCTTCGATAAACTGCTCCTCTACCACCCTGCCCTCTACGGCGCGTTTTTCCAGTTCGGCATTGAGAACCCGGATTTGAGCCTCCGCCTGTTTACGCTCAGTGATGTCGCGGATATTGCATTGGATGACGCTGCGATCACCGGCTTGATACACGTTGCTGACGAACTCTACCGCCACCTTCCTACCGTTTTTGCTTTCGAGCGGGAGGTGCTCGTAGCGCACATAGCCTTGCTGCTGTAGTTGCTCGAACTTCGCCTTGCTGGCGATGATATCCTTGAACGGGCCGAGCTCCCAAAGCTTCGTTCCAACCAGTTCGCCACGGGAAAAACCCATCAAATCGATCAGGAAAGGATTTACATCCGTAATCCGCCCAGTTACCGCGTCAAGGATCAGGATGCCATCCTTCGCCGATTCGAATAAGCGGCGATAGCTGAGCTCAGAAGCTCGCACCGCTTGCCCACTTCGGATCTCCACTTCCATGTCCTTTTGCGTCTGCGTCATGAACCTGTCCTTTTGAATTTCCGGTTCTGATGATTGTTCTATTCTTCTCTTCAAGCTAGAGTCGGCGCCAAGCCGGCGCCGGACGCCAAGCCAAGAGCTTTGACAATAATTCCTGCAAAATACGCTTCCCTTCGGCATCCATCAGTTTGCCCCGCCCGCGAACTAAAACCTCAATTATTAGGGACGCAGGTCTTCGGACCCGTGAGCTGCTGAGCAGCTCCCGACCACGCTATCACTCTGGCGAAGGACCTGCTCCACGGTTCGCAACAGCTTTTCGAAGGTATAGGGCTTAACCAAGGTGATGACCAGCGGGAGCTGTGGGGATAAGCAAAGTTCCTGCGCCGAAACGCCACCTCCTGTGGTCAGGATGATCGGCAGCGTCATATTTTCGTCACGCAGCTTGGTTATCAGCTCAACGCCGGAAACCTTCGGCATCTTGTTGTCGGTTATTAAAAGATCGTAACGGTGGGTGTGCAGGGCCGCCCAACCGACCTCGCCATCTTCAGCGGAGTCGACCCTGTAGCCAGCTCCCTTCAGCATTTCAGCGTTGAATCGGCGTATGAAGATCTCGTCGTCAACCAAGAGGATTCGTTGGGACCAACCGGTGGCAACTCCGTGTTCTCTTCTGGCCTTCAACATCTGCTCACCTTCCATAGGGGACCAAGCATAAACCGTTGATCAATCGCGCAATAGACAGGGATTCCCCGTGGGGTGTTTCCCCCCGTTGACCGTGCCTTCTACGGTGAAAGTGCCCCTTCAGTGTTTCCCGGTCAGTAGCGCTTTTTTTTTGTTGTAGAACCCACGCGACTTTTCCCAGCTTGCTTTCAGAATGCAGGATGCCGGCGGAATCGCTTTTCCTTTCCCTGGCGCCGTAGTGACGCTTATGAGAGAACGTCACTTCCTGGTTGAACGGCACTCGCTGGCGGCCCATATACGGCGACCACCAAATCCCCCACGTGATGCCTCCGGCGGCGCCAGCAAACAGCACCGCTCCCAAAATGCTCGCGCGCATCAACGAATTGCTGCGCGGACGGAACACTTGGGGGGTGGCGTTCCGCGGCTCGGTCATAATGTGCCGCAAACCCGAGCGCCGAACCCGCCGCCTACCGAACAGGGTGAAGTACCCGTCGTTTGTGGCGACGACACCCAGGACCCCGATCCCTGGAGGCGGGCCCGGCTGAATACGTCAATAATTGTCATCAAAAGGACAAAAGATGTGTGGCCTTAAACCGCCCCCGCTTTATGGTCTTCCATCAATGATGCAACAGGCGCTCCACCGGGAATCGGGATGGCTCTCCCCCGCCCGGTTGGTCCATAATGGAAACCGATGACAATGGAATTGGGCAAGATAGTCTCCCCGGCGGGTCCACCCGCGCCCGGCCTGGCGCCGGGCGGCGGCGCAGAGCCCCTCGGCAGCCGGGAACGATTTCTCGCGGCCTGCCGCTGCCGACCGGTGGATCGTCCGCCGCTCTGGCTGATGCGCCAGGCCGGGCGGGCCTTGCCGGAGTACCGTGCGCTCAAGGAGAAGTACACCTTTCTCGAGCTGGTGCAGACGCCCGAGCTGGCCATGGAAGTGACACTGCAGCCAATCCGCCGGTTCGGGTTCGACGCGGCGATTCTATTCAGCGATATCCTGGTGGTGGCCGAGGGCCTGGGCCAGCGCTATGCGTTCCGCGAAGGCGGCGGAATCGAAATGGAGTTTTTGCTGAATTCGCGGGCGGATCTCGACCGTCTCTCGGTGGAGGCGGTGACCGGGCGGCTGCAATACGTGGCCCAGGCCCTGCCGCTAGTTAAGACCGCCCTGGCGGGTCGGACGGCCCTCATCGGGTTTGCGGGTTCGCCCTGGACCCTGGCCAACTTCATGATCCAAGGCGGCGGCGCCAAGGAATACACCAAAGCCAAGGCCTGGTTCTTTTCGGATCCACCGCTGTTTCGTTGCCTGATGGAAAAGCTGACCCAAGCGGTCACGCGCTTTCTACAGATGCAGATCGATGCCGGCGTGGATGCGATTCAGATCTTCGACAGCCTGGGGGGAGTCCTCTCCGAGGGCAGTTTCGAGGCCGCCTCGGGCGTCTGGATACGCGAGATCATCACCTCCCTCCGCGGCCAGGTGCCGGTGATCGTCTTTGCCAAAGGGGCGCACGGAAACTGGAAGGAGTTGGTGGCTACCGGGGCGCAGGTTTTGGGTGTAGATTGGAACATTCGCCTGGCGGATGTGGGCGCGTGTCTGCCGCCAAATGTCGGGGTGCAGGGAAACCTGGACCCGTTCCTCCTCACGACCACGCCTGAGGCGGTGGCAGTCGAGGCGCGGAGGATCCTCCGGGAGTTGAACGGCCGGCCGGGCCACATTTTTAACTTGGGCCACGGGGTGCCGCCGAACGCGAAACTGGAAAACATCCAAAGCCTCGTCGATACTGTCAGGCATCACGGTTCGTTATGAGCATGTTGAAAGTCGATTTGGACCTGGTGAAAAAGTACAACGTGGCGGGTCCGCGCTACACGTCGTATCCGCCGGCCACAAAGTTTACCGAGGCCCTGAAATGGCCGGAGTTGGCGGAGCGCATCCTGGCGAATAACCAGACCGAGCGCGATCTCTCGGTGTACTTTCACATCCCCTTTTGCGAGACGCTGTGCTGGTATTGCGGCTGCACCACCGTGATCACCCTCAACCACGGCCAGGGCATGACGTACCTGAAGTACCTGGAAAAGGAAGTGGCCCGGATGAGCACGCTGCTCAACCCGCGGAAGAAGACGGTGCAGCTCCATTGGGGCGGCGGCTCACCCACCTTCCTGAGCCCGGACGAGATTCGCAAGCTGGGCGAGATCATTCACCGGCACTTTACCTTTTCAGATGACATCGAGGCCGGGGTTGAAATCGATCCGCGGCGATTGACCCGCGACCACATTGCCGCCCTGCGCGAGGTTGGCTTCAACCGGGCCTCCCTGGGGGTTCAGGACTTTGACCCCGTCGTGCAGGAGGCGGTGCATCGCCTCCAGCCCCGGGCCATGACCGAGCAGGTGCTGGGCTGGGTGCGGGAGCTCGGGTTCACCTCGGTGAATTTCGATCTCATCTACGGCCTGCCGCACCAAACCGTCGAGTCGTTCAATCGCACCCTGGATATCGTCTTGTCGCTGGAACCCGACCGCCTGGCCGTCTTTAGCTATGCCCACGTGCCGTGGGTCAAGCCCGCCCAGAAAATCCTCGAACAAAAGGTGTTGCCGCCGCCCGAGGTGAAACTGCAACTGCTCAAGAGCGTGATCGAACGGCTCACCGAAAACAATCGCTACGTCTATATCGGCATGGATCACTTCGCCAGGCCTTCCGATGAACTGGCCGTCGCGCAGTCCCGCAAACAACTACAACGGAATTTCCAAGGCTACAGCACACGGGCGGGAGCGGACATCTACGCCTTCGGCATGTCATCCATCTCCCAGATTCCCGACGCCTATTGGCAGAACGAAAAGGACCTGCCAAAGTACTACGCCACCCTCGATGCCGGCCAGGTCCCCCTGGCTCGTGGCTGCCTGGTCAGCGAAGACGACAAGATCCGGCGCGACACCATCATGCGAGTCATGTGCGACTTGTCCCTCGATTACGCCGCGATGTCTCACCGGCTGGGGATCGACTTCACCGCGTATTTCGAACAAGAATTGGCGTCCTTGGCGGCGTTTGAGGCGGACGGTTTGGTCCGCCGTTCGAATACCGGGATGGAGGTCACCGACACGGGCCGCCTGTTCATCCGCAACATTGCCATGAGCTTCGATAACACGCTCGCCCCGGTCGGCGAACGCAAACATTCGCGGACCATTTGAGGTGAATTCCGTCGCAATCATCGGCGCCGGCATTACCGGCTTGACCGCCGGGTTCTATCTGCGGCGCGCCGGCACGCCAGTGACCGTGTACGAAGCGGGCGGCCGCGTCGGCGGCGTGATTCGCTCGCTCCAGCGGGATGGCTACCTGGCGGAGTTTGGCCCCAATACCATTCTCGAGACTTCGCCGAAGATTGGGCAGCTCGTACGGGATGCGAATTTGCAGTCGCGCCGTTTGGATCCGGATCCCAAGGCCGAGGCGCGTTATGTGGTCCGGTATCGGCGGCCCATCGCCATGCCGAACTCACCACTGGGGTTTTTCACCACCGGGCTCTTTACGCCCAAAGCGAAGCTGGCGGTCCTGCGGGAGCCGTTTGTCCCCGCTCGCCGCGACGGTCGGGAAGAGAGCATTGCCGAGTTCGTGCAACGACGCTTGGGCCGGGAATTCCTCGACCAGGCCATTGACGCCCTGGTGGCGGGCGTGTATGCGGGGGATCCCTACAAGCTTTCCGTGCCCCAAGCCTTCCCCAAACTGGCGGCCTTGGAAGCGCGCTATGGCTCGCTCATCAAAGGGCAGATCCTGGGAGCGCGTGAGCGCAAAAAGCGCGGTGAGATCGCCAAGGATCGGGCGCCAAAATTCTCGTTTGACGACGGTCTCGAGGTTTTGCCGGCAACCTTGGCCCAGGGCCTTGGCGAGGCGCTCCGGCTGAACTCGGCGGTCACGGCCCTATCCCAAACCTCCGAAGGTTGGTGGGTGACAACCGAAGTGAACGGCCGCGCGGAACGCCGTCTGCACTCCGCCGTTCTTTATTCAGGAACCGCCTACCAACTGGCCCAAGTGCGGCTGGAAGCCCCGGCCACGATCCGTCTGAGCGAGTTTTCCGAGATCCGCTACCCGCCGGTCGCCAGTGTCGTGCTGGGTTTTCGCCGCGAGGACGTGGCCCATTCCTGCGCGGGCTTTGGCATGCTCATTCCGCGCGTCGAAGGCTTTAAAATCCTGGGCACGATTTTTTCCTCCTCGCTCTTTCCCAACCGCGCCCCGGCCGGTCATCTGACCATGACCAGCTACGTGGGGGGTGAGCGCTATCCCGACCTGGCATCCTTGCCGCCAGAAGAACTCGTCGCGCTCACCTGCGAGGACCTTCGCGTCTTGCTCGGGGTCAAAGCCCCGCCGACATTCCAGCACAGCGTCTTCTACCCCAAGGCCATACCCCAGTATGTGGTGGGCTACGGCCGTTACCGGGCCAAGATGACCAAAATCGAGGCCCACGCGCCGGGGCTATTCCTGGCCGGCCACTATCGTGACGGCGTGTCCCTTAGCGACTCCATCGTGTCCGGCTGCAATGCCGCGGACCGAATTGAAACGTATCTGCGTGCGGCGCCCACACCGGCGGCGGACAGAGCCCGCGCGTCAACCTATCAGCCGATTTAACCGGACCATCCCCTGCTCGAATGACCAAAGGCGTTTTGCTCGTCAATCTTGGCTCGCCCAATTCTCCCTCGGTGGCGGATGTCCGGCGTTATCTGCGCGAGTTTCTCATGGACGGCCGGGTCCTGGACGTGAACTGGCTGGTCCGGTTTTGCGTCGTCAATTTCGCCATCCTGCCGTCGCGGCCCAAGCAATCCGCCCATGCCTACCAATCCGTCTGGACGCCCGAAGGCTCTCCGCTGATTGTCACCAGCCGCCACGTGCACGAGAAGCTCAAGCAACGGGTCGGTGTGCCCGTGGAACTGGCGATGCGCTATCAGCATCCCTCGATCCCGGAGGCCGTCCGGAAATTGTCGGAGCAAGGCGTCAGCGAGGTCCTGCTCATCCCCCTGTTCCCCCATTACGCCATGTCGAGTTTCGAAACGGCCATCGAGCGGGTGAAGGAGGTGGCCGCCCGGCTCGCGCCGCGGATGCGCATCGTGGCGCACCCGCCTTACTACGACCAGGCGGATTACATTGGGGCCTTGGTCGGAAGCGCCAAGCCCTTGCTCGACCAGGGCTACGACCATTTATTGTTTAGCTTCCACGGCCTTCCCGAGCGCCAGCTTCGTAAATCCGACCCCACGGGATGTCACTGCCTGACCGCCCAGGATTGCTGCACCACGCCCAGCCCCGCGCATGACACGTGTTATCGGGCGCAGTGCTTCAAGACCGTTGCCGCCTTCGTCCGCCTGGCCCAGGTCCCCAGCGAGAAATATTCGATCGCCTTCCAGTCGCGCCTGGGCCGCGACCCCTGGCTCAAGCCCTACACGGATTTCGAACTCCCTAAGCTGGCGGAGCAAGGCATAAAAAAGCTGCTCGTGATTTGCCCCGCATTCGTCTCGGATTGCCTGGAAACCCTCGAAGAGATCGGCATTCGTGGACGCGAAAGCTTTCTCGGGGCGGGAGGCAAGGAGTTCGCCCTGATTCCCTGCATGAATGAACACCCGCTCTGGATCGGGGCCCTGGAAAAGTGGATCCGGCAGTTTGCGGGGGCGTAGAGGGATTCCAGCCTCGCCCCCTCCCGGCTGGGAAGTATCAGTTACCGGCGTTGGGCCAGGATCGGCGCGGGCCGAAGCGGCTCGACCAGGATGAGCTTCGCGAGCTGCTCGCTGATGGCCAGTCGCGTATTGCAAACCTGGCAAATGAAATTGGCCTGGCTGGTGAGCAGCCGGATGATCTGGTCCTCGCAAAACCCCAGTTCCCGCAGCCGGTTCTGCACCTCCGGCCCAGCGCAGAGCTGCTTGATCCGCACGGCCACTCCCGCTTTAACCGCGCTCAAAGGACACACGTGGCACCGGGCCGCTTCCCGGCCTGTCACTTCAAACCCGCTCGAGCCATTCGTATTCACGCCCTTAATCTCCCGGTTGGGCCCTTTTCCCACTACACACTTTTTGCCCTTTGATGGACATAATTTGCAACAGCGCGAACCGGGCCGCCCGGAAGCTGCGTCGAGCGGAGTTAGGAGCTATTGGGACATGGCGGGGCGCGTGACGCGTGACACGTGATGCGTGGCCGGAATCTGGAGAAGCTCGCTGTCGCTTTCCAGAATGTCGCAGTGCATGACGCTGAACCGGCGAACTCGCAGAGATGGAGGTTCCGGGTCGATGAAGCCTGCCCCAGCGCCGGTCTCGAAGCGCGCGTTAGAGTTTCCAGCCCCTGCGGTAGGCGGGATTGATGAACGCATTGGCTTCGGCGCAGTTCTTGAACCTGGCCTTGCGGCCATCCCACTCGAGGCTGACGCCGGGCAGTTTGATCGCGATCACCCCGAGCAAGGCAATCTCGGTCAGCGGCCCGCCATAGGAGAAATCGGACCCGGCTTTTCGTCCGGTTTTGATGGCGTCCAGCCAATCCCAGTGGTGGTTCTTGACGCGTGGAAGGGTCTTGGCGGGTTTGTGGTACGCATCCATTTTGGACTGAGGGATAATCCGCACCTGACCGGCCCCATGCGAGCCGTACACGATGGTCCCCTTATCGCCCATGACCACTGCCCCGGTATCGATGTTTTGGTCGTCGGCCTCCATTTCAGGCGGACGGGGGATGCGCTCGACGCCACTGTACCAGTTCATGGTCACCGGGCCGCGGTTACCTTTGGCCGGGAACTGGTAGGTGATGATTTCGCCTTTAGGAAACGCGTCGCCCTGCGTTTTGGGATCGTAGTCTTTCACCTGGGCTTGGATGGTCGAGGGAGCGCCGAGATCCAGGGCCCAGAAGACCGGATCGACGACATGGCAAGCCCAGTCACCGATGGTGCCGTTGCCGAAGGGGACCCACCCGCGCCAACTGCCGGGCAAATAGGCCGGGTTATACAGGCGATCCTGGGCGGGTCCCAGCCATTGGTTCCAATCGAGCGTGGCGGGGACATCGAACTTATCGTGAAGGGTGGAAAGCCGATCGAGCCCGGAGTTCACGGCGCGGCAGCCCGCGTGGATGGTGTGCACGTTCCCAATGGCGCCGTCCCCGATCCATTCGCAAAAATCGCGGATGGAATTAAACGAGTGCCCCTGGTTTCCGAGTTGGGTCACGACCTTGTGGTCCCGGGCGGCCTTCATGAGCCCGCGCACCTCGTGAATCGAATGCGCCAGCGGCTTTTCACAGTAAACGTGTTTGCCGCGCCGGATCGCCGCCATGGCGGCCACGGCGTGGAAGTGGTCCGGGGTGGCCACCAGAACCGCGTCGATATGCTTGTCCATCTCGTCGAACATCGTGTGAAAATCGCGGTAACGTTTGGCTTCGGGGAACTTGGCGAAGGTCTGCGCGGCGCGGCGTTCATCCACATCGCAAAGCGCGACCAGGTTGTTGCCGGGAGCCAAGGCTTCGAGATCCGATCCGCCCTGGCCGCCGACTCCGATCGCCGCGAGGTTGAGTCGTTCGCTGGGCGGGGTCTGCCCGCTGGCCGCCACTACGTGGCGGGGCACAACCATGAACCCCGCCACCGCGGTCCCTGCGGTGCGGACGAACTGACGACGAGTGAGGGAGGCGTGGTGTTTCATATTAAGAATGCTTGCCGTGGAAGCTGATTCTGCACGCGAGACTGATTTTGACCAGCATGAATTCAGCGCCCCGCGTTGACGACACGCCCTGATTCGGTTTAAAGTCCAGCCCTGCATCGGCCGTCAACCCGCGCGACTTCGGCACGGACCGATCCGGAAGCTCGAACACACCATGAAACAGAAGCCAGTTTTGCGATTTGGACTGCCCAAAGGCAGTCTGCAGGAAGCCACGCTGCAGAAAATGGCCAAGGCGGGATATAACATCTCGGTCAGCAGCCGCTCTTACATCCCCTACGTGGATGATCCGGAACTCGAGATTCGCCTCATCCGCGCCCAGGAAATCAGCCGCTATGTCGAGCACGGCTACCTGGATTGCGGCATTACCGGGCATGATTGGATCCAGGAGAACGGCTCGAAAGTGCACGAAGTCGGCGAGTTTCAATTCAACAAAGCCACACGCCAGACTGCCCGCTGGGTGCTCGCCGTTCCCGAGGATTCGCCCATCAAAACCGTCAAGGACCTCCAGGGCAAACGCATCGCCACCGAATTGGTCAATCAGACCAAAAAATTCCTCCGCCAGCACAAGGTCAAGGCCGAGGTCGAGTTTTCCTGGGGCGCCACCGAAATGAAAGCGCACGAACTGGTCGATGCCATCGTCGATATCACGGAAACCGGCTCCTCGCTCCGCGCCAATAAACTGCGCATCGTCGATACCCTCCTCAGCTCCACTCCCCGCCTAATCGCGAACCATGTATCCTGGAAGGACGCCTGGAAGCGAAAGAAAATTGAAACGCTGTCTTTGTTGCTGAAAGGAGCATTGGAAGCCGAATCCAAGGTGGGGTTGAAGATGAACATCGCGCGCAAGGACCTGGCCGCTCTCTTGCAGGCACTGCCCGCGCTGCGCAACCCCACCATTTCGAACCTCAGCCAGGAAGGCTGGGTGGCCGTCGAAACCATTATCGACGAGCATATCGTGCGCGAACTCATCCCCGCCCTCAAGTCCGCCGGGGCCGAAGGCATCATCGAGTATCCCCTCAACAAGGTGGTGTACTAAGCCCGGGGCCGCGGAATTTCCGCGGGGCGGCCACTCGCCCACCGCTCAGGCTGCCTTTCCGACGGGGAGCCCTTGCTTGAACCGCCCCATCCGGCACGGCGCGAACTCCGCGCCAAACGGCCATGTTTTCGCGTGGTTGGTGCTTTTCGTGGCGTCTCGCTGGTAGCGCATAAGCGGTCTCGGCAACGTTGAGGAATGGTGCCAGGATTGGTTCGGATTCTACGCCGGCGGGACCGCCGTCGATGCTCAGGGTCCGCCGACAGGCGATGAGCGTATCCCGCGTAGCGGCTGCTGGCTGGATGATTCTTACGCGTTGCGGTCGGCGTTTCGCTATTTCGCGCCGCCCGGCAATGTCAGCGCCATCTATGGCTTCCGGGTGGTCCTGGCACCCGCAGCCCCTTAATGGCTTCTCCGGTTCCCGGGCCCCGTGAGCCACCCGGAGAGCCGCCCAAAGGGACCCCTGTTCCCCGCCGACCGAGGATTTCGCGCTTGCCGCCGAGCGCCGGTGGGGGTTGGGGGTAGCTTGTACACGCTTGACGGTGGCGGGCGCATCCCGCAGGCTAGGGGCGCTCGACGAGGCTCGGTTCCGTTGCGGTTTGCAATTATGCGGATTTGCAGCAGAGTATTCATCAGATTCGTTGAGCGCGCATTCAGCGAATTACTATGGGTTCATTAAAGAAACGTCGAAAAGCAAAGATTAACAAACATAAGCGGCGCAAAAAGCTGCGCGCGCACCGCCATAAGAAACGCACTTGGCAGAAGTAGCTTCGCAATCCGCGGAGCCGCCGATTCGAGAGCACGCGACCCGCTTTTGGGGCGAGGGGGGGGTCTATGAGCACATGCATCGTTACTGGTTCTGCACCACGTTAGTCGCCGGGTGGCTCGTCGCAGGGTGTGGCTCTCTGCCCCAGCACCCGTCTGCCTCCCACCCAGCTCCGGGGGCCTCGTCAGCAAGCTCCGCATCCGCTTCGGATAAAGTATCCGACCGGCTGGCGCGGGCTCATGCCCATTACGCCGCCGGGGTCGTGCACGACATGGACGACGACACCGAGGGGGCGCTGCAGGAGTACTCGCAGGCGGCGACGCTCGACCCCGATAACGAAGCACTCGTCATGGAGGTCTCGCGCCGCCTCCTGCAAAACAAGCAACCGGACAAGGCCCTCGACATCCTGAAACTCGCCGCCGCCCGGCCCCAGGCCTCCGGCGCGGTCTTCGCGCGCCTGGGCTTGGTCTATTCACAGCTCGGCAAATACGACCAAGCCGTCACGGCCAGCCGGATGGCGGTGAAGCGCGCGCCGGCCTTGCTCGCCGGTTATCAGAACCTCTACCTCACCTACGTTCAAAACAAGCAGCCGCAGGAAGGGCTCAAGGTGCTCGACGCCGCCGCCGCCCAGCCGCATACCGATGCGGATTTTCTGGTGGGGCTGTCCGAACTCTACACTAGCTTTATCCTGCAGGCGCCCGCCCAGCGCGAGAAGGTCAAACCTAAGGCCCTGGGCGTTCTGAAGCGGGCGCAGGCCTTGAATCCGGCGACCGCTTCCCTGCGGGTGCGGCTGGCGGAAGGGTTCAGCTCGTTCGGTGATTCCTCCCGGGCGGCGGAGATTTATCTCGGCCTGTTGAAGGCGCTGCCGGATGTTCCCTTGGTCAGGGAACGGGTGCACGCCCGGCTGGCGGATATCTTTCTGCGAGACAGCGATCGGAAGCGGGCCATCGAGCAGCTCGAAGCGCTGGTGAAGGATGATCCGACCAATCCACAAGCCTATTACTGGCTGGGCTATCTGGCCTACAGCGAGAACAAGCCCGCCGAAGCCGCTGACTACCTCAGCAAGAGCATCCTCTTCAAACCGGATTTCGAGTTCGCGTACTACGATCTGGCCCTGGCGCAACTCAAACTCGACAAGCCCGCCGAAGCCCTGGCTACGCTCGACCAGGCCCGCAAGCTCTTTCCCAAGACCTTCGTCATGGAGCTCTACGCCGGCCTGGCCTGCACCCGCCAAAAGGCCTATGCCGACGCCATCCGCCACCTCACCGAGGCGGAAGTGATCGCCCGGGCCACCGATCCCGCCAGCCTCGACAAGGAATTTTACTTCCAATTCGGCGCGGTCTATGAGCGCGCGGGCAATCTCGACCAATCCGAGGAGTACTTCCAGAAATGCTTGCAGCTCCAGCCCGACTTCCCGGAAGCCCAGAATTACCTCGGCTATATGTGGGCCGAGCACGGGCTCAAATTGGACCAGGCGCGGAAGTTGATCGAGAAAGCGGTCAAGGCCGAACCGAAAAACGCCGCGTACCTGGACAGCATGGGCTGGGTACTCTACAAGCTCAAGGAGCCCCAGCAGGCACTGAGCTATATCCTCAAGGCGGTCGAACTCTCCCAGGAGCCGGATGCCACATTGTATGATCATCTCGGGGACATCTACGCGGCACTCCACGATTTCGATAAGGCGCGCGAAGCCTGGACCAAATCCCTTTCGGTCGAGGCCAGCGACGCGGTTCGCAAGAAGCTCGACGCCCCGCCCCCCGCCCATTCCCAGGAAGAGTCCCGGTAACGGCCTGGCATGGCCTTCCACTTTCATAAGCACTACTCGCGCGAGGAGGCGCGCTCGCTCCTGCCGGAGGTCCGCCGCTGGCTCGACCGTTTGCTGGCGTTGCGAACGGAACTCGAAGGCCAGGATGAGCAATTGACCCAGTTGATGCGGCCTGGCTGTGATCTCGGCGGCGCGTTAGTCAATGCCTGGACCAGAACGCTGACTGAACTCAAAACCGTCCTCTTGGAGTTCTACCAGCGCGAAATCCAGATCAAAGACCTGGACCGCGGATTGATTGATTTCCCATCCTTGCGAGAGGGCAAAGAGATTTTCCTGTGCTGGGAGAACGGGGAGCCGGACATCGAGTTCTGGCACGACCTCGAAGCCGGCTTCGCCGGCCGTCAGCGGATCGAGGACGAGAGTTAGCCCTCGCCTGGACCATCCGCGTGAACCCCACCAGGGGCCGGACCCATGGCGGACCCGGTTAGTAATCCCACCGATGGCAAATCTCATAAAGATCGACCCGGCCGCCGCGAAAGTAGATACAGGACGGCAGCCGGAAGGTGTTCGAATCGCGGTCGAAGCTCAGGCTGATCGGCGCACCGGGAGTATTGGGATCGTACGCGGTGAACTGAATTGAACCTTCGTGCTCTCTGGCGTCGAAGATCAGGATCGTGTGATTGATGGTCAGTTGTGGAAACCGGACCAAATGGACCAGCACGGGATGGCCCTCGACCAAGCGAGAGCGGATGCGTTGGACGGCGCGCGCTTGCTCACGCCGCGAGAAGGGAAAGATCATCCGCCAATTCCCTCGCTGAAAGTAGGACTGCCAGGCCCCGCCGCACTCGGCCTTAAGCAACGATTCATGATCTCGGCTCAACGCGCGCAGATCTGCGTAGCCGGGTATTACAATCCGTTGGTTCGGAGGGAGCGGTTTTCGAGGATTGGTGGCCACCACGCGCTGGATGAGCCGCCGGTACGCCGCCAAGTCCACCCGGGGCTCCTGTGGCACAAACCGGGCATTTTCGAAAAACTGTTCCGCTGAGCGCGCGACCACGAAACAATGCAGCGCGTAATCCGGCTTGGGTTCGCGACGGTGAGTCGTCCAATGGCCTTTCGCATCATAGCCGTACTCCCAAACCAGCTCATTCGCGTAAGTGAATGTGTCCCTGGCAAAATCGAATTTCCGAGAGGCTGCCGGGCCATGCGGACGCGGCGAGGCGCAACCGCACAGGCAGCAGAGAAGAAGGATCCGCAGGGAAACCCACCAGCCCGTTCCCCGCTCGTCGCCTGGCCGCCTCATTTCTCGTTCACCCGCTCTTCGAAGACAGCGACCGCCCCTCCCGCGGGCGCCAAGTGGAGTCGCAAATCATCCGCGGCCCGCACGGACCGCTCCTCGGTTGCCAGGTGTTCGCCGACCGTGTCGCTGTCGGGTGCGTCCTTCCACAGCCGGAGGTGCCACGAGCCCGAGCCTAAAAAGCTCAGGTTGACGCTGAGGTCCCGCGCCTTGCGATCCGTGAGGGCGCCCAGAAACCATCGATGCCCATGGCGGCGCACGATCACCACATGTTCTCCCACGGCGCCATCCAGGACGCGCGTGTCGTCCCAAACCGTCGGCACGATCTTGAGGAAATCGAGCCCGGGCTGGCCCCGGTAATGGCTCGGATGATCGCAGGCATGAACCACCGGACTTTCCAGGCAAACGAACAACGCCAGTTCCGCGCACCGGGTGCCCTGAACCTGGGTCGGCCGGACGTTGTCCTGGAATTGATCGAGCTGCCGGTTCAGGAACCCTCCGGGGGTGAAGTCGGCGGGACCAGCCAGCAATCGGGTGAAGGGCAGGGTGGTCTTATGCTCCGGGGTCACACGCGCGCTCCACCGGTTGTATTCATTGCCGAGAATCCCTTCGCGCGTGATCTGATTCGGATAGGTCCGAATCATGCCGGTGGGTTTGAACGCGCCATGGAAGTTGACCATGAGATGGTGTTGCGCTGCGGCCCGGGTGATTTTCTCGTACCAGTTCACCATGTCCTGGTCGTCGCGGTTCATGAAATCGATTTTCACACCGGCGATGCCCCATTGCTCATAGAGTGGGAAAGCCTTCAGGTAAGCATCGTCCTTATCCACCGAACTCCAATACAGCCACAACCAAAGCCGGACATGCTTCTCTTTGGCGAACGCTCGCACCGCCTCGAGGTCCACGGCGGGGTTTGGTTCGAGGATGCTGCTGCGGCTGCTCCAGCCCGCATCCAACAAGGTGTAGGGCCAGCCCATCTCGGCCGAAAACTCGATGAGTTCCTTGTAGGTGGCCGTGCCAGGGCGGGTCATTTGCGACCACCAGTCCCAGGACGCGATGCCGGGCCGGACCCAGGAGGTATCCGCCAGTACCGACGGCGAGGCCAGGTTCAGCACGAGATCGCTCTCGGCCAACCGCCCCGGCTCGCGTCCGATGATGAACGTCCGCCAGGGTGATTGCCGCGGAAAGCTCGATTTAACCAGCCCGCCGCCATCCAACCGGGGAGCCAGGCGGGCCGCGATCGTCACCGGACCCTCACTCCCGCTCGTTGCGGCCCGGCTCACCCACATCCCGGCCCAATCGTACAGCTCGCTCTCCGTGATCGCCACCCAGGCGGCGGGGGTATGGACGAGCAGCGGCACCATGCGAACCTGATCGGTTGGGAGATCGCCCAGCCGCATCGGGTGGTACTCCGATTCCTGCGAACCAATAAAACCCTTTGGGTTTTCGGATTTGCCCGTGTTCTCATTCTCACCCGCGAAACACGGATAGTTGCCCGGAAAGCAAAACTCGGTCTGCTCCTCTTCGAGCACGAAGGCCCGCCCCTCCGCCGGCGGCCCGCCGGGCAGCACATAACGAAAACCTATCCCATCGTTGAACGCCCGCACCACCAGCTCGAAAGGGTGGCCCGAGTTTTCGACATAAAATGCCCGCAGTTCGTTGTGGTGGTCCCGCACCAGGCTGCGTTTCCCCAACCGGTTTTCCCAGGTGGTATCGGACGTCCCTCGTTCCACTTTGACCAGCCGCGCGTTTGCCCCCAGAGTCAGCCCCCCTCGGAACCTCAGCCCCAACCGCGAGCGAGTGAGCACCTCTTTGCCGTCCACCAGAACGCAGTAGCTCAAGGGCTCCGTTCCCCAAGAGCTTCAGCTCGATGGTCCCATCGGGTGACTTGACGCTGGCCTGGCCGGAGGCTGGATTATTCTGGCGATGAGCACCGGCGTCGGAAACCGTGGATGTGCATCCGGTCATCAGGGTGGTGCAAAACCCGGCCAGCAGTGTCAGCACCAGGAGGCCGGCTTGGGTAGAACTTCGTTCGTGCATATCAGCTTTGGTTGCTGGTTTCAGAGTCTGCCTCGGCAGGTCACCCTGGCTCCGCGCACCATAGCGGCCCCCGGGAGTTCCCGGTCGCCCCGCCGGTGTAGATTCCTGATCCAGCGCCGCCGTTTAGGTTCTACAACTTGATCGCCACTGTAAATGAACAAGTCTCTCGCCTGGGCGGATCGGGTCGTGCCGGGAGATGAACCAAGGGGACAAAGGAACCTCAGCCCGCGGCCAGGATCAACGGCGAGTGGGAGATGTCATGAAGCGAGACCGGCAGGAGAAAGGAGATTGAGACAACACCTGGGCGACACCGGTTCCAGTGGCAGACAAGCGCCGGTCAAGAGTCCCACCCACTACCAGGGGCTTCCGGCAAGGGCACATCAAACCGGCTCGCCACCCGGCTTGACCCACTTCGCCCAACGGTCGTGTCGGCCACTTGCCGGCCTACTTCTCCATCCGCGCGCAGCGGTAGAGATCGTCCGCAGTCGAGATCGCGCTATCTTCCCAGGCCTTGTTCGGTCCGGCCGAACGGATCAGAACCTCGTTATGCGAGAAGTAGAACTGGAGCGGTGTGCCCCAGGGATCCACAATCTCGCCCTTGTCATTGAGGTCGCTCCGGCGGACCGCCAGGATCAGCACCTTCTTATCCGTCTGCCCGAGGAGAGACCTGACGATCTGGCCGTTGTTGCCCGTGGGATAGGTCCCCACGAATTCCTTGTATTGTTGAATCCCGAGAATCAGGTTGTCACAATCGGAATTGAATTTTGCGACTTTCTCGTCCGCCCGTCTGAGTGTCCATGCCTTAGCCACCCACAGGACACCTCCCACGCCCAGCACCACGAGTACCAGAACGACTATCGATACAACTCTTTTCATAATCTTGCTACAGGTTCGGCGTTTTCAGACGCTTCAAACCAGGTGTAGCAGGTGGGATGCCGCTGCTGGCACGCACCACGAGTTCGGCGTTCAACCGCTTGGGTTCCGGCCGTTGCCCTCGCAGGAGCTGTAACATCGAATCCATCGCCGCAACGCCCAGCCGGTGCTTGGGCTGGTTCACCGTGGTCAAGGGAACCCGGAAGAATTCGCTAAGCAAGGTATCTCCAAAGCCGGCGATCGAGACTTCTTCGGGAATTCTAAGCCCTTGCTGCAAAAGGACCTGTGCGCAACCCGCAGCGACCAGGTCGTTCACCGCCTGAATCGCCGTGGCTTCCGACCCCTCGTGAATCAGTTGCAACGCCGCCTTGGCTCCATCTTCAAAGGTGCGCGCCGGCCTGAAAAACCAGCTTTTCCTCCACTTCGAGACCGGCCTCTCGGAGGGCGCGCCGGTAACCCTCGAATCGCTCGTGCGTCCAGGGGGTCGCGGGCGGGCCGGCAAGAAACGCGATGCGCCGATGGCCGAGGCCAAGGAAATGGCGGGTGACGGAGTATCCGGCGAGCAAGTCGTCGGCCTCGACGTTGATAAAGCGCGAGCAGAATGGGGCGGTATGACCCAGGAGCACGGTGGGGACCTGTCGTGACTACCAGCTCCTGGTAAATCCTCGCCTCGGTATCCATCCGGTAAACCGGGACAAGGAACAAACCGTCCACACGGCGGGAGAGGAGCCGGCGGACACAGGCCTCCTCGCGTTCCGGCAGGTTCAGGGTGTAGGCCAGCAGCACGTCGTAGCCAAGCGTGAAGGCGCGTTCCTGGATGGCCAGGATGACACGCGAGTAGATGGGATTGGCCAGCGAGGGAATCACCAGCCCAAACAGCTTCGTCTTCCGCGTTCGCAAGCCCTGGGCCGTCGAATCCGGAACATATCCCATTTCCTGGGCCAGCAGCTTGATGCGCGCCTTGGTGGCGGCCGAAACATCCGGCTCGTCGCGCAAGGCCTTCGAAACCGTCATGACCGAGACCCCGATGCGCTCGGCGATGTCTTTTAGTCGCACCATACCGTCGTCACAGCGTGGCGCCCCGCCAGTGCAGTTTCCGGCGCAGGGTCTCGCAGAACGAGCTGCCCGCCAGGTGCATCAAACGCACCGCGCGCCGGCTGCGTTGAATGTTCACCACCTCGCCGACCGACAATTCGCTGACGACCTGGCCGTCGGCGCTCAGGATAGTGGCCGGCTTCGGGCTGACGACCTTCACCTCAATCCGGGCGGCCAGCGGAACGATCAGCGACCGATTGGAAAGTGTGTGCGGACAGATCGGCGTGATTTCCAGCACCTCCGCCGTCGGAAACACCACCGCGCCGCCCGCGGCCAGCGAATATGCGGTCGAACCGGTCGGCGAGCTGACGATCAAACCGTCGCACCGATATCGGGTGAGGGGGTGTCCGTCGATGCGCACTTCAAGCTCGATCAATCGGGAGGCGATTCCGCGGCTGATAACGAGATCGTTCAGGGCCGTTTGCTTGAAGAGGTGCCCGTTCCGCCGGCCCGTGACCTGGATGAGGACCCGGGATTCGAAGGTGAACTCTCCCTGCCAAACGTGCTTGAGGGCGGACCGAAGCTCGTCGGAAGGGACTGCGGTGAGAAACCCCAAGCCGCCGATGTTCACGCCGAGAATCGGGGTTTTGGAGCCGGCGATCTCGCGGGCGGCGCGGAGCATGGTGCCATCCCCGCCGAAGACCAGCAGCAGATCAACCTGCTCGGTAAGGCTCCGGGCGTCCGCACTGACGGTGGCCTGATCGCCAATCCATTGCGCGGTGACGGGGTCGGCGAAGAGCTTTCGGCCCGCCGCGGCCACGAGCCGGGCGGCTTGCCGAATAACGTCGGCGCAGGCGGCTTTCTCGGCGTTGCCGAGCAGGCCCACCCGCTTAATTGGGTTATTGGTTCTTTTCAATCAGCGCCAAAAACTCCCGGTTGCCGGCCGGGCCAAGCAAGGGCGACGCGACAGAGCCGTGCCAAGCCAGCCCCGGGCAGGCCGCCACAAAGGCTTGAACTTCGCGCAGCACGCGCTCGTGAATCGCCGGATCGCGGATCACCCCGGCACCCTTGTCCGCCTCGGCCTTCCCGGCCTCGAACTGTGGCTTGATTAACGCCACGATCTTACCGGAGGCCCTTAACAAAGCAATCGTTGGCGGGATAATTCTGCGTAACGAAATGAAGGAGCAGTCGATCACGGCCAGGTCCACCGGGGCAAACGAACCGCCAAAAGCAACGGGGGTCAGGTCGCGGGCGTTGGTTCGTTCCATAACGACCACCCGCGGATCGCGGCGCAGCTTCCACGCCAACTGGCCGTGGCCGACATCGACGGCATACACCTTCGCCGCGCCGCGCTGAAGCAGGCAATCGGTAAACCCACCGGTCGATGCCCCGATATCCAGGGCGGTTTGGCCGGTCACATCGAGGTGAAAGTGCTCGAGGGCATGCTCGAGCTTGAGGCCCCCGCGGCTCACGAATTTCTCCCCCGCCTCCAGCACCACCGCGTCCCCCGGATCAATCCGCTCGCTGGATTTAAGCGCCACTCGCCCATTCACCCGGACCGTCCCGGCCATGATGGCTCGTTGGGCCTTCTCCCGGCTTTCGGACAACCCGCGCTCCACCAGAACCTGATCCAGCCGTTCCATCAACCACGACTATGCCGCAGGTCTGGAGTGAGTGTCAGGCGGATTTTTTCGGCGAGGGGTTGCTCGCCGAACCGGCTCTTTTTGCGAGTGTCGCCGGCTTACGCGCCGCTTCGCCAGCCAACGCCGTCCCACCGCCGGAGCGATGGGGATGGCGGTTCGCGAGATCTTATCCCGGTCCTACGGACGCGGCGGTCGGGGTCACTGAATTTTTTTCAAGGCGGACTCCGCCTTTCGCTTCGTGGATTCGTTGGTCGATTTTTCGATCACCGTTTGCAAGGCCTTCTGCCGCGCTTCAGTGGATAGGCCCGGGTGGTTTTTGGCGGCCACATCGAGCAGCGCGGAGCAGGCGTCGTCCGCCAGTGATTCTTCGCCGGCAAAGGCGACCAGCATTTCGAGTCCATCGTTGGTCGGCACCTCGTGGAGGACGGCGATAGCCAACTGCTTCTCTTCCGGCCTTTGGATCAGCGGCAGGATTTCTTTCACTTTCGCCAGTTTCACCTCGGGATTGAGTTTCTTGTCGCCTTCGAGGAATTGCAGGTACCCACGCGAAGCCAGCACCCGGTGGGAGGGCTTGGCGGCGGACTTGGCCACCATCAAAAGCGGGTCCACGACGGCCTCATCTTCCGGCCAGGTGTTTGGCCAATTGGCCAAAGTCCGCACGGCTTCGTCCTGGACGTTTTGGTCCTTATCCGTGGTGGCTGCGGCGACCGAAGCCAGGGCCTTGGCGCCGCCAGCCGAAGCCAGGGCGTGGAGAGCGACGATGCGCAGAGCGGGATCCTCGCTGCCGGCGAGCCCTTGAAGCGGCTGGGCGCAAACGGACCCGATGCGTCCGCTGATGGACAGCAAGGCCGTCTCGATTCCGGCGCGGTCGGCGGCGCCCTGGGCGGTTTGAAGGAGCTTGGCCAGATCGGCGATCTCGGGTTCACCCCCAAGTTCTCCCAGGGCTTGAATCGCGGCGCTGCGAGTGGCGGAGTCAGACGCTTGAGCGCAGGCCAGGACCGCAGGCAGCGCGCCCTCCACTCTTCGCCGCCCGGCCAACTCAATCGCCACCTCACGCTCTCGGCCTTTGGCTCGTCGAATCCGGCCCAGGATCTCGGTGTCCACCTCGTTGCCGGAAATGCGCGCCAAAGCAGCCATGGCCGCCGGCGTCAAATCGGGATCTCCTTGCGCGGCGACTTCCAAGAGCACGCGGGCGCTGGCGGGCTTGCCCAATTGATCGAGCACGGCAATCGCCGTCTGGCGGAACTCTTTAGTGCCCTTCTTGGCCGCGTCGAGCAACGCGGGGAAGGCGGCCGGATCGTTGCGGCCCGCCAAAGCCAGGAGCAACATCGGCTGGCGCTCCGGCGCGGCACGGCGCATCTCCGCCTCGATGGCCTTTGTGGCTTTGGCCCCCGGAAGCTCGCGCGCCGTCATCAAGCCGATGCTGAAGAACGCCTTATCCGGCGATCTCGAGTTGTTCGACCAGCAAGGGAATGCCGGCGGAGTTTCTGGCCAGGATCGCCCCTCGCGTCGCCTCCAAGCGCTTTTGTTTCGGCACCTCGGCTGCGCGAACTGAATCGTACAGTTTAACGGCTTCGCCGGACTTGCCCTCGGCCAGGAAATGCTCGGCGCAACGGATGCACCCTTCCGCGACGGCGGTCCTCACGCCGGACGGAGCATCGGCCAGCGAACGGGTCAGGATCGCCGCCGGTTCGTCCCCGCCAATCCGGCCCAGAGCGATGGCCGCCGCCGAGGCGACCTGGGAATCGGAATCCTTCAGCTTGGCTTCCAGTTGCGGCACAGCCTTGGGATCTCCACGAACGGCGATGGAATTGATCACGCCTACCAGGAGTAATCCCTGTGTTTTATCCAGGGCCTGTCGCAGGGCCTCGTCGGCCGCCGGGCCGGGGATGACTTCGAGGGGAATGCGCGCCCAGGAAGCCAGTTCGGGATCCTGCAGCAATGGTGCCAGAGCGGGCACGGCGGCCTCGCTGCCATAGACCGCCAGGCGCTTGCAGGTGATGGCCTTCTCGGCGGGAGGCACTCCCGACTCGAGCACGGCAATGAGCGCGCGCTCTTTCGCATGCGGGTTATCCTGGTCCGCGGCTCGTAAAGGCGTAATGGACAGGCCGCCGAGCACGACGCCAAATAGAAAAGCAGAACTCCATTTCATATGTTGGAATTTCCTAAGGTTGCTGGTTTCTGAGTTTGAATTAGATCCGCCACGGCTCGCGCAGGGCTTCCGAACGCAGGCGATTGGCCTGGTCATCGCCAATGAACAGGCTGGTTACCGGGTCAAAGTTCACCTTGCGATCCAGGAAGAGGGCAATGTTCGAGGCATGACACACGATGTGCGAGGAGCAGGCGGCGTCCGCGTTGGCTCGAGTCCGGCCCCGGGTCTTCACGCAATCCAGGAAGTCGCGCACATGGAAGTTGGCCGGATAGCCGGCAATTTTAGCCCCGCGCCCAACCAATAGGGAGGGCGAACTGGCCACGATCTCGGCGTCATCCCCGGTTTCCACCCAGCCGGTGGAACCCTCGAAGCGCACCGGGCACGACCCGAGCGGCAGCCATTTGTCCTCGCGCAGGACTAGGTTCACCCCGTTGGCATAACGCGCGTGCAGCTCTTTTCCCGCCGGCTCGTATTCCACCGGCGCCGTGCCGTCCGCATCGTTGGCCCATTGGCAGAGGTCCACGCAATGGGAACCCCACTCGAGGCAGCCACCGCCGGTTAAACCGCCGCCCTTCTCAAAATTGAAAGCGTCCAGCAACTTATGATTGTAGGGACGCCAGGCGGCCGGCCCGAGATACAGATTCCAGTCGATGAGCTGCTTGTCCGGCTCGGGCTCGGACGGTTCCCAGCCGCTGCTGACGGTCGCCAGGCCAGCCGGGTGGGCATAGACCGTTTGCAGCTTGCCGAGTTTGCCGCGGCGCGCCAGGTCAATGGCAAACATGAAGTTCGGCAGACTGCGCCGCTGCGTGCCGGCCTGGAAGACACGGCCGGTGCGGTGGACGGTGTCCCTGAGCGCCAGGCTCTGGACGATGTTCTTCGTACAGGGCTTCTCGCAATAAACATCTTTGCCGGCATTGAGCGCCAGCGTGGCGGCGGTGGCGTGCCAGTTCGGCCCGGTAGCAATCAGGACGGCGTCAATATCATCCCGCGCGAGGAGCTCACGCAGGTCCCGATACATGGAGCAGTCGCTATTTCCGTACTTGTCATCAGCCCGCTTCTTAACTTTCGTTCGCTGGGTCTCTTTGATGTCACAGATGGCGACGAAGCGCACGTCCCGTTCCTCCATGAAACAGCCCAATACATACGAGCCGCGGTTGCCAATGCCAATGGCGCCCAGCACGATCTGCTCGCTCGGGGCGACCCCGCCATCCATGCCCAGGACGCGCCCGGGCAGAACTTGGGGGGCGGCCAAAATGGCTCCGGCTTTGGCGGCGGTTTTGAGAAAAAGGCGGCGGGTAAGCTGCGCGTCTGGTTTTTGCATGGTTAATCTCCCGGTTGGAAACGGCTCACAGTTTCAGTGGTCAGAGGCTTCATGTGCTGGCGACCCTGTTCTGAGCAGGGACCGCGATGCGGGCAGTATGGTCCCGCGCCGATGGGCATGTCGAACATTATTCGGACACTCAGGAGCAACGACCTGCAACACCGGAACGGCCGAAGCGGGAGTGCCGAAAACCTATCTGAGAGTTTCCTCAACCGGGGAGAAATGGAGCTGGCGTCATGGACTGTCGCCCCGGCGCTCGCGATCCAGCAGAGCGCGCCAACGGAACCGGCGAAGGGCGGCCCGTTCCCTGCAAGGCTCAGTCCTTCGCGATCGGTTCCAATAAGGTCCAGGAAAATTTCAGCCGGGGAGTGACCTCGCTCAGCCGCTGAAAGTCAACCGGTTTGACAATGTACGCCTCCGCTCCCAGGCGCAGAGCTTCGGCGATGTGCTCGTCACGACGGGAGCACGTCAAGACCACCACCCGCACCGCCCGGGTGCGCGGGTCGGCTTTCATCGCTCGAAGCACTTCCATCCCGTGGACCTTGGGCAGCTTAAGATCCAGCAGGAGCACCTGCGGGAGCTGAGCGAGATCACGGTGGGCAAACTGTCCCCGGCAGAAAAGGAAGTTTATCGCCTCCGCGCCGTCACGAACCACCTCAACCCGGTTGTTCAGCCGGGCGGCCTTGAAGGCTTTCATGGTCAGGTCAATGTCCTGCGGATCATCCTCGACCAGCAGGATATCGACCGCGCGATCATTCGCGGCGAGGGCCGGGGCAATCGGCCCGGCTGCCGCCGCGGGGTCCAAAGGCTCAAACAATGTCGATAAGGAAAGCTTCAGCGCTTTGGCAAGTTTTTCGATCGTGAGCAGGGAGGCGTTCCGCGCGCCGCGTTCGATATCAGCCACGTAGGAACGGTGCAGCCCGGCGCGCCACGCCAGCTCTTCCTGTGAAATTCCGGAATCTCTCCGCCACTTCTTGATGGCCAGCCCGAATCCCTTCTTTACGTCGTTGTACCACATGAAATTATGTCAATCAGTCTGTGCTGCAAAACGCGGTGCGTTCAATACGCGATGAGTGACAATCGCTGTCGCTTCGAGTCGTCAACACTCTTGCCTCTTTCCCTCAGGGCATGCGGGTGCTTCTCTTCGGACGAACGAACTCAGGCGGCCCGGGAGTGGACTCTGCGTTTTGCGACCAGGAAAACCGAACCCAAAGCCGTGGTTTCCCTTTGCGCAAGGCCGAGGTGCTCACGGTAAGACGTGCTATCAGCCAAGCCGCATCCGCAGCTCGCGCTTCATCTTCGCGCGTTCCAGACGCGGGAACAACATAGACGAAAAGCAGGCGATTGGCCAATGCCCAGACCCTCCCGCGCCGCGCCCAGCTCCCCGGAGCCAGCCGTCGATTCTCTTTACACTCCCGGAAACGGAACCCAGTCCCGCCGTTTTTCACTGGGCTCGGGGAGCCACGCATCCAACTCCTTGGCAATTCGAGCCCAGCAGCGCTTGAATCCGAGATCCCGGTGCCTCAGCAACCGGGTGAAGGCTCGCCGACGCGTCGGCGGGATTTACAGTTTTGGATCCAAGGCATCCGTTGGCAGAACCTCTCCGGGCGCGACCGCTCGGGCCGGTGCAGTTGGACAAACCATTGATTGGGAGAAGCTTGCAGCCGCCTTTCACTCCTTGGTCCGAACCCGTCGGCGAACCACTCACGGCGAAGGCATGCGGTGTGCAATGGAACGAGCGAACCGTGGCACCCGGCCGTCAATCCGGGCCCATCCAGAATCCTTGAACCTCGAAACACCTTGCCGACCCGCCGAGTTCCGCCGCATGCGAAGCCCGACGCTCGGCGTCTCGCCAAACCTATGCCCATTCTCCCTTACGCGCCACGCGCACCATTCACCAGGCATCCGCCGTCCACGAGGTTCTTGAGCCCATTCAACCTCCCACCGCCGAGGAAGGCCCAAACGGTCTCAGGCCGAGCTTCTTGAGATGTATTCTCCCGCACTCGTTGCCGGGGTTTTAGGCGCTGGCCTTTGTCTGCTGGTGCTCCGTTACATCCTGAGACCTCGGCGAAGCTGCCAACCGAGGCATTTTGTTCGTGAATCGCATCATGCGCGGAATGCGCCCACTCCGCGCTTCGGCGGGATTGGGCTCGCGGCGGCGTTCATTGGAACGGAGGTCTTAATCAGGCTGACTTATTCAGGCCAGCGCAACTTGGTCGAGGTGCCTCCCGTGGTGTGGTTGAGTTCCCTGGCAATGTTCGGCCTGGGCCTCTGGGACGACGTCAAACCCTTGGGCGCCAGGCGCAAGCTGGCCGGGCAGGTTATCATTGCCCTGGGTTTATGCTGCTTTGGCATAGGAATCCAATCGTTCAAGCTGCCTTTCAGCGGTGAGATTATCGATTTGGGCGGGTGGGGGGTGCTGGCGACCGTATTTTGGCTTGTCGGGATGACCAACCTGCTGAACCTGATCGACGGCATGGACGGTCTGGCGGGGGGCATCGGCGCTCATGTTGATGATTTTGCTGGGTTACGTGGGTCACGAAAAGGGGTGCCTCGAACTTGAAGCCGCCGCCATGGCGGGCGCATTATTGGGATTTCTGTATTACAACTTGCCGCCGGCGCGGATCTACCTCGGCGATGGGGGAGCATACTTTCTCGGTTTTCAGATTGGCCTCTTTGCATTGTTGAACTCGCATAAAGGGGAGATCTTTGCGGCCCTGGTCGCGCCCACCTTCGTCCTGGCGCTGCCCATTGTAGATGCGACCCTGGCGATTGTCCGAAGAGGGTTGCGGGGTCTGCCGATCCTGCGAGCGGACCGCCGGCATTTGCATCATCACCTGTTGCGCTGCGGCTTTTCCCAGGCCCGAGTGGTGCTGCTGTGCTATGCCATGACGCTGGTATTCCTGGTGCTGGGGATGGCGGTCCATTGGTCGCGCGGCGAACTCATTCCAGCGCTTTTCGTTGTGTGGATCGTGCTCCTGCTGCTGTGCGCCGGCGCATGCCGCTTCAGCCGGAAGTGGTTCGCCGTGCGCCAAGTCGTCGCCCAGTCCCTCGGCATGCGGGCGGAGGTCGGATACGCCCTCTGTCTTTGCCGCTTGCTCGAACTCGAAGGCAAACGCCGGTCGTCCGCCGCCGAATTATGGCCGGAGCTGGTCCGAACGGCCGAGCGGTTGGGGTTTGTCGCCGTGCGCCTGACCCATCTGGACAAGTCCTATTTCTGGCAACGACCCCATGTGACGGAACCACTCGACACTGTCCATCACGAAACCGATTGGGGTTGGGGTGGCCGGCTCGAACTCAGCGCGCCGAACGGGAGTGGTGCGCCGGTTCCCGACCCGAGGGAATCTAACGGCTGGGTTTCGCGCCAGCCCGTGCTGGCTGACGGCGGGAGCGCGCGGTTCGAAATAAAGAGTGAGCTGCTCGCCGAGGCCTGGCTGAAGGCGACCCGCAGTTACCATCATGAAAGCCCTCGATTGCCACCGTTGGAGCTTCCACACCGGGTCCGCCGCCGGCCACTCGAATCCCCCGGTGCGAGGTTGGTTTTGCGCCGGCCCCCGGCTGCGGCGAACAACGGCCTTTAGCTTGGCGCGTCACCCGGTGGAGAGTTGAGCGGTGCGCGCCACGACGCTCAGGCTGCGCACAGGAGTTGCTGATTAAGCTCCTCGGGCCGCAAGCGCTGGTTCGAGGCGATGAGCCCCCTCGCCGCGTCCACCTGCCTCCAGACGTTCCTTAGCAACACTCCCCGCACCTTGCCATCGCGATGATAATGTTTCGCCATTTCCCGATTGAAACCTCCGCTGCAGAACGCGTGCCCTCAACGGGGCATTGCCACGAGGGGACCGCATGGTGGGCCGATGCGGGCAAACACCCCCAATGCACGCCCGCGTGAGGAATCCGTTATCGATTTGAACTGCCGGTCAAGTAGGCGATCGCCTCCCTGCGCATGTCCGGGGCATGGCCCTCGAACGTGGTCAGGTTATGGCTCGCGCCGGCCTTTTCATACATCGTCCTCACCACCGCCGGCCCCTGGCTGCCCTCGCCGGCCACCCAGAGTTTCACCGGAGCGCACAAGGCAAGCAGGCCGGGAAGGTCACCGTACTTGGCGCCGCCCGGCAGAAAGTTGACATCCTGGATGTCCAAAACTTTCCCGAAGCGAAAACCGCCGGTATCCACCACCGCCGCCTGCACCGCCGCGCCCGCCTGGGCGACGGCCGCGGCAACCCATGGCCCGGCGCCGCCCAAGCCGGCGACGAACAGGCGCCCCTGGGTCCCGCTAGCCTCAGTGGCGTACCGGATCAAAGTCAGAATGTCCTGAACACGTTCCGCAAACAGCGTTCGATTGTAACCAAAGGTGTACCCGGCAAACTCGCGCGGGTTGTTCACCAGCCGGGTTTTGGTGAAGGGAGTCCCGTTGCGCAGAAACTCACCTTGGAAGAGCAGGTCCGCGCCCATGACGGTGAAGCCCGCATCGAGGAGTCGCTGGGCATCCGGAGACGGTTGATCGCCCTGGAAGAGCCCCGACTTGCCGTTTTCGTCCACCCAGATCACGGTCCGGTGGGCTGGCTTGGCCGGTTGGAGCACGACCATCGGGAGTTCTTCGCCATGGCTCAGGTTTCGAAGCAATCCACAAGTCTGCTGGCATACGCCCAGGCTGGCGGTCTTCACCTCATGAAATTCGACCTGTCCCACTTCATCCAGGTTGCGCCCGATCATGACTTCGAGGGCCGGAGCCACCATTTGCCGGTATTGGGTCCAGGACTCGCAGGCGGCATTGAGTTGGTTCCGGGCTTCATCGGCAAGCGAGCGAAGCAGCTTGCGTTCGAAATCGGGTCCACCCGCGGGTTTCGGATGGTCTTGATCCCAGACGGTCATTTCACTGGCCGTCAGCCGTCGGTAACCCTCTTCGACAATCGGCTCTTTGAGTCCGAGTTTGAAATGGCGGTTAAACCAGGGATACATCGCGGCGCGGCTCACGTAATTGTAATTATGACCAAACTGCAGCAGCGGTTTGAGCATGACATTTTCCGGGGCGCCCAACAGGGCGTAGTGGGCTTTGAGCTCGGGAAAGCCCTTGGCCGGCATTTCCTTGGTCCAGTCATCGGCCGCCGTCATGCCCAGCGGCTTGGGAGCGAACAACGCGGCAAACTCGACATTCCCCGTGTCCACCCGCAGCAGGCTGGCATTCTCGCAGGTGCAGCCGCCCTGCATCGCGGTCGAAACCATCACGGCGGGAAAAGCCACGGCCGGGCGGGGGTCCAAGGCGCAAAGAATAAAGGTCTGGGTGCCGCCGCCACTCGCGCCGGTCACGCCAACCCGGGACGGATCCACATCCGGCAAACTCAGCAGGAAATCCAGGGCGCGGATCGAGTCCCAGGTTTGCAGCCCCATGACACTCTGCAAATGCGCTTCGGCTTGCGGGCTGAATAACCCCCAGTTCTCAACGGTGTTCATCTCCGGCCGTTGTTTGGCAAAACCGTGGGCCAGGGATTCAGGGATCTGGAGGCTGTCCGCATAACCAATCATATCGTAGAAGAATACCACGCACCCCATGCGCGCGAGCTCCACACAGCGAGACTGCAGCGGGCTGCGGCCTCCATCCTCGAACCGTTCCGCGCCCTCCACGATTTGCTTTCGGACAACCTCCTCGCCCTGATCGTAAAAGCGCCCGTTGTTCCAGTGGCCGTGAGGCGATAAAATCCCCGGCATTTTTCCCGAACCGCCTTTCGGACGATACAAACTGCCGGTAACAAAAAAGCCGGGGTAGCTCTCGAAATATACCTTTTCGACCGTGTAGTCGCCGCAGTCGAGTTTGCCGTGAATGACGGCATGAAGCGGGGTCTTTTCCGGCATCGGCCACAGCCCGAGCGCCACACGGATTTGCCGGCGCACCCGCTCCGCGCGTTGCGCCCACTTTTCGGGGGACGGAGACGGGCGGAAAGGAAAGTAGCCGTCCAAATCCTTGAGCGGCTCAAGCCGGACATCGTTGGGCAAGCTGCCTTCAGGCAGGGCATGCGGGCCGCTCGGGGAGCTATTCTCAGCGCGAAGGATGACCGGTCCGGCCAACCACGCGAGCAGCACGCAAAGCCAGGCTTGGGCAGGACGCGGCAGCAAAAACCGGAAAACGCGCGCAATGGATGAACACGGGCCCGCCTCGCATCCGTCCGTTGTTGGGTGGCGAGGCGATTGGCTCTTTAGTTCGAGGGGATGCGCAGGGTAGATTCCGGCGTTCGCCTCGGGCGGACTGAGCTTGCGAAGGAAGGGGTTCTTGGTGCTGCTCATGATTGCATTATGACCGGCCTTTTCTGACCCGACAACCCCCAAACGTTCCTGGCCTCGAATGGCGAGCATCACTCAGTCTTGAACGCTGACCGGGAACCCCTGGTTAACCGCCGGCACACTCGGTTGGCTCGATGGCGCACTCCCGCTCGCGCGAGCACCAGGTTCGAACTGGGTCTCAAGGTGGAACCCGCCTTCCAGGCCAGTGCGTCCAAAGGCGCGGCCGAGGCTAATCACGCTTCTCGGATGGATCCGGCGTGGAGCGAACCGTCCGAAGCGCAGCCAGCCGCGCCTATTTGCTCCGTGTTTTGAGCTTCAAGGACTTTAGAGCCGCACCACTTGGCCCGTGGCGACCGATTTTTCCTCGGCTTCGCAAATCTCGAGGGCGCTCAGCCCATCGGCAGCGGTGACGATCGCGGGCCGCCGGCCGGTCCGCGCACACTCGATCACATAGCGCACTTCTTCGCCGTAACCATCCGGCCCGTCGAACTTGATGGTCCGGGGAGCTTGCCCGGTTTCCGTGACCTGCAAGGCGTCGGCGCCGCGGCTGAGATCGAAATCCAAGGTGGCGCGCTCACAATGGACGGTGTAGGCCATGCTGAAGCCTTTGGCCAGGAGCCAACTGCCCTCGGCATACACCGCCGGTCCGCCCGGGTACAGGTACTGGGTGACCACATGATCGATCGAGCCACCCGGGCGCGTCACCCCGGAGGAAAAGACCGCATGGGGTCTGCCGAAGAGGAACTGCACGAAATCGGTATCGTGGATGTGCAAGTCAAACAAGGCGCCGCCCAGATCATTGCCGCCGGTGTAAGTGCCTTGCCTGCTCCAAGCGGGCATTTCGGACAACCGCCGAAACCGCGCCGCCAAGGGCTGCCCATACGTGCGGTCTTGGAGCGCCTGCTTGAGCCAGCTCCAGCCCGGCCAGAAGCGCATGCACATCGCGGGCATAAGAAATCCGCGAGCCGCATCCTGCGCGCGGACAATTTCGCGGGCGGCGGCAGAGGTTCGCGCCAGGGGCTTTTCGCAGAGCACATGCTTGCCTGCTTTCAGGGCCGCCATGGCCTGTTCCGGATGCAGCGGCGTCGGCGTGCACAGATCCACCAACTCGACGGCCGGATCCGCCAGAACCTCCGCCAATTGGCGGAACACCTTGACCTCCGGGCCCAGATCGATGTCGTCGGATTTCTTCACGTTGCCGGCCACTCCTTGGAGCACACCATTTACCGGCAGCCGGACGGCATCACAAACCGCGACAATCCGGGCGCCCTCGGTTTGCTGATAGGCGCGCAAATGAGTGACCCCCATAAAGCCAAGGCCGACGACGGCGACGTTGACCTGGGGCTTGGGAGGCGGAGAGTTAGGCTGATTCATAAAGTTGGGGGATGGGTGCTGGGCTTGACCGCGCATCCTCAAGGGGATGATTTCGATTTCGGGGGGCAGTGCATCAAATGGCTTCGATGAGTTCCCTGGCCTGGCGGATATCTTTGACTCGCTGGTTGCCGGCCTCGCGCTCGATCACAAAATCACCTGTGAACTGCAACGCGTCGAGCGTGCGAAAGAATGCGGGCCAATCCACCTCGCCATTGCCCGCCGGGACTTCCTCACCCCACGTACCCACCCGCCGGGTTCGGAGCGCATCCTTGATATGCACCTGGCGGATCCACGGCCCCAGTGTTCGCAACGCTTGCAGAGGATCGCCCTTGTCGTAAAGGATCATATTGCCGGGATCGAAATTCACACCGACATTCTTGCAACCGAGTTTCTGCAACAGGTGCAGCAGCGCCGGGGCGGTTTCCTGTCCGGTTTCAAGCGCCAATTCGATCTTGGCTGCGCCGAAAATCTCCCCTAATTTCCGCAGCCGATCGAGCATCTTGGTGAATCCAGGATCGGTCTCATCGTGCGGCAGAAACCCGGCATGGAAGGTCACCAATTTCAAGCCCAGTTCGCTCGCCAGCACGACCGTCTGCTGGATGTTTTTGAAGTTCCGCTCCCAGGTAAGGTCCGGCGCAATCCCGCCGGTCAGACGGATGGTTTCCAGCGTGCTGTAATCCTCGCCCACGCAGCCAAACATTCCCGAAACGATGGCGATCCCCCGATCGCGCAGCCGTTCCGGCCCATGCCGCCACACAGCCGGGGCCTCGCGCAATGGGTCCAGGGCGAGTTGAACCCGGCGAATTCCGGTCGCTTCGAGTTTGGCGGCCAGATCCTCCGGAGCGGCGGGCTGGAGCGACCAACTGCAGACGGCCAGGCGAGGGCTGAGCTTTGCGTGCTTCATGCTGGAGGCGGTTCCGGTCACGCCAAATACTCTAGGCGCGGCGGGGGGTTTGAAAAGAACGAAAGTCCGTTTTGACCGGGCCGGGCCAAACGGCCTCAGCCAACAACGGGTGGCCAGGCCGCCGGCTTACTCGCCTTTCGACGAGAACTGGCCCTCCTTCTCTTTAAAGAGCAGGTTGAATGTGGTCAGCGAGCCGTAACAGCGGGTGATGTATTGCTGCATCTCCACCTTGTCGCCGTCGGAAAGTGCCGGATGGCTGTTGATCTTCTGTTCGAGCACGCGCAGTTGGTTGCGGACGCCCACCAGCTTGTGAAAAAATACTTCGAGCGGCACTTCCTTGGTCTGCAATGCCGGATCGGACGGGTGCAACACCGCTTTGCCCTTGTGCCAGCGTGCCCCCAAATGCTCGACCACCGCCTCCGGCTTCTCATAGCCCATCCGGTCGATCACCTCCTCGATTGCGCCCCGGAGGAACTGCCGGAGCGGCTGCTCTAAACCGGTGATCGAAACGTTCGGCTCCGCCGGCGTGACCCCGCTGAGCTCCGGGTCGATCGTCCGCAGCGCGTCGTCGAAGCGAATCTCCGCCGAGCGCTCAGCCAAACTTTTTATCGTGCCCACGCCATACTGGGGATGTCGAACCCGCTGCCCGATGTGCAAAGCTTCGATTTTCATTCGGGAAGTTTAATCAGAGCCAAGACCAAATCGACTGTAATTTCGCACCTGTTCTCCAGCCCGCGTGGACCGCACAGCCGAAAATGCGCTCGAACGTGCAAGCGGCTTGCGGTTGCGCGGGTGAGCCCGGAATAACCACCCCACCGGACATTCCGACAGGGGCGGGGACGGCTCGTCCCCGCGTCGCGTGGCTCGACCCGATCCAGCCGGGGACGAGCCGTCCCCGCCCCTGTCCCAACGCCCGGAAGAATCAGGTCGAGCTGAGACTCAATGAATCGGGTCCAAAGGTGCGCCCTCAACCCAACCACCCATGTTAAACTTCCGCCACGCAGCCGGCATTTGCACCTTCGCTGGAAGTTCACCTTTGGCATTCCCAGGTGATGATTGTAGAGTTGGTTTATGCTGGGCAGGGGCGGGCGCCAAGTGTAACTTGATTCCCGCCAGAAATCTGCTGTGATGGGTTGCAGCGCGACCCGTCCCGCGGGTGGTACCAGGACCTGGGGTGATGTCGGCGGTCGGTGAAGTGTTTTTAACCAACAGCAACCAGTTTTTATGGCCGAACCAAATTCCAAGGCGGAGCACGTCGTCGGCCTCGACTTGGGCGGAACCAAGATTTTGGCGGGGGTCTTCAATCATTCGCTGGAATGTGTCGGCACCGCCAAGCTCAGCACCAAATCGCAGCGCGGCATGACCAAGGTCATCGATCGCATCGCCCGGTGCATCCAGGACGCGGTGGATGAAGCCGACCTGACGATGAAGCAGGTGGCCGGCATCGGCATCGGCGCTCCCGGCGCCGTGGATTACGACACCGGCACCGTGATCTTCGCGCCCAATCTTGAAGGCTGGAAAGAGGTGCCGCTGAAGAAGGAACTCGAGAAACAGCTCGGGGCGCCGGTGTTTGTCGAGAATGACTGCAACATCGCCGCCTTGGGGGTTTATGTCGCCGAACTTAAATCCAAGCCGCGCAGCATGGTCGGCATTTTTGTCGGCACCGGCATTGGCGCGGGCATCGTCATCAACGGGGAACTCTACAGCGGGGTGGGCCATACAGCGGGGGAAGTGGGGCATATGGTCCTGGAAGTCAGCGGACCCAAGTGCGGCTGTGGCAATAAAGGCTGCTTCGAGGCGCTGGCCAGCCGCACCGCCATCTTCCAACAAATCAAGGCCGGCGTCAAAGCCGGACAAAAAACCATTCTGACCGAAATGCTCGGCGATGACTTGGAAGATCTCCGGAGCGGAGATTTGCGAAAAGCCATCCGCCGGGGCGACAAATTCGTGGATCGAATCGTCGAGAGCGCGGCGGAGTACATCGGGATCGCCACCGCCAGTGTGATTAATTTGCTGAACCCGGAAGTCGTCGTCCTCGGGGGCGGCGTGATCGAGGCGCTGGCTGACGAAATGATGGGAGTGATCGTCGAAACGGCCGGCGATTACGCCATGCCCGGAACTCTGAAGGGCGTGGAAATCATTGCCTCCAAGCTCGGCGACAGCGCGGGTATTACCGGCGGCGCCGTGCTGGCCAAACGAGCAACCAAGTAATCACCCCTCCTCAAGTCCTGCGGGAGCGGCGAGGCTTGCTTGGACTGAAAGCTCCGGGTCTCGCCCGGAGGGATTTAAATTCGAGGCATTTGGCTCCTCGAAAAAGCCGGCGTGAGGCAGACCTTGGCCCGCCCCACGCCCAGCCGCTCAACTCAGCTCCCCATAATCCGGCGCTTATTCAACCGCGATTTTTCTCGGCTTCACTCGCTCCGACTTAGGCAGGGTCAACGTCAATACCCCTTGATCCATGCGGGCGGAAACCTTGGTCGTATCAATCGCCGGATCGAGTTCAAATACACGCCGATAGTCGGCGGCTTCTGACTCGCTAAACAAGGTCTCACCGCTCAGGGGTGGACTCTGACGATGTCCTACAATCGTGATTTCGTTCCCTTCGAGGGTGATCTCGAGGCCTTCCTTGTTCACGCCGGGCATTTCCGCTTCCAGGACATAGCCGTCCTTGGTCTCGGAAAATATTGACCTCGGGTGAAACAAACTCGGTCGCGCGGTCGGGAGTCCGCTGATCTCTTTGGACTGTTGCTTTCATTGCTTTCCTTTCTTCAATAAGCTCTTGTCAGCCGGTTAATTCACATGCACGTCGATGTGCTTGGGTTTCGCCTCCTCGGCCTTGGGCAGGGTCACGTTCAAGATCCCGTCCTGGTACTGCGCTTTGATCTTATCCGCAGCCACCTGGGTCGGCAGAGTCACCGTCCGTTGGAACCTGCCAAGGAATCTTTCCGAGCGATAAACTTCGGCGTCCTTGAACTGCTCCTCGCCTTTGCGTTCACCAGAAATGCTCAGGCTGCCGTTGTGCAAGGACAGGTCGATATCTTCCTTTCTCATCCCGGGCAGTTCCACCCGGATGTACACATTGTCCTTATCCTCGGAGACGTCGAGGGCGGGAGTCCAGCCGCTCAGTAACTGCGAGGATTGCGCCAACTCCGCCAAAGGAGCTTCAAACAGCCGGTCGATTTCCTCCCGCAGGTTGGTTAATTGCCCAAACCCGGGCCAAGTGGGTAACTGAGGTCGTTGCCATCGTATCAAGCTACTCATATTCATTTTTTTCCTTTCTTTAGAATATGTTTAAGCTTGTGGGATGCCAAACATCGCACCATTCACATAAGTTAGTTATGTGCAATAACTTGGGCAATTAATATGTAATTAAACCTCCAACAAAAGCGAGACATTATGGCACAATATTTGAGACTCACTCAGCGGTGCGTGCGCCTAAGTGACACAAGGCAATCCCCTCCTCGACTCGGGCGCAGCCAGACAGGCAACCGAAAATGCGTGATTGAACGTCTGCCCGGCGTGGCACCGTGGGCATCGGCCGCCACTGGCGTAGATCAATCCCGAGTAAGGCGCGCCTTGCAAGTGCCGATTGAGGCGGCTACGGTATTCACATGACAGCGACTGTCGATGCCATTTACGAAAACGGAACGCTCGTCCTGACTCGGCCGTTGTGCTTACCGGAGAAATCTCATGTGCGCGTCACCATCCAATCCTCCGATCTCGAACGTGAAGCTTGGTTGAAGCTGTCCGAAGAATCTCTGGCCCAAGTTTGGAACAACGACGCCGATGACGTCTTCAATGAACTGCTCGAGAAATGACGTGGTGCTGTTGCCGATTCCTTTCACGGACTTGACAAGCCGCAAGATTCGGCCCGCCGTTGTCATAGGGCGTAACGGAGAGGACCTGTTTCTGGTCCCGATTTCATCAGTGCTTTGCAATACTGACCTTGCGCTCAAGCAGTGGCGCGCCGCGGGGTTGAATGTCCCCTGTGGCTTGAAAGCTCAAATTGCCACCGTGCAGGAGAGAATGGTGGTCAAGTCTGTCGGTGGGCTGGCCGCGGAGGACCGCCAGGCTCTGGACGCCCGGTTGCGGGCCTGGTTGCGGCTCTGAGGCTGGCAGGACCTGTATGACTTAAATGACGAGCCAATCCCCGAGCCAGGCGAATCCACCAAGAGCTTCCGAGTTTGCGTTTTTGGCGTTACCACGCTCGCCGGCCAAGGCCCGCGAGCGCTGGCACTGGTGGCTAGACACCAACGGCTACCGGATCTGAGAATCCACGGATGCAAGCCAAGGAAGTCCGGCTCGGAACCCGAACTCCCGACACAGCTGTGGCGGTGATGATTTCAGCAAGAACGGGAGGGATGAAACCATCTCTCATCATGCCATTCCGAGTTCTTGCTTAACATCAAGGATTCGGAGGCTCACCGTGCGGCCTGACACTAGGCGGGTTTATTTGGAGTGCCCGGATTGCTCCCGCGCTGACTACAAAAGGTCTCGTGATGACATAACAAAGAACAACTTATTATCATGCTGTGCAAAAACTGTTTGACTAATATTGGACTCTGTACAGAATAGAAAGCAAGGGATGAGCTTGGATGCGGGTTCGCGAGTGCTCTAAGCCGTCCATCGGAGTCACAAATAATATTCCGTTCGAGAGGAAGAATCTATGCAACCACGTCGGACAGCCCCAGTTTCACTGCTCACGGTCTTGGCACTCGCCGCACTCGCCGCGCCCGCTCAGCTCACCGTCCCTCTGCCTGGGCGCTCGTTGGGTGAGCTCTTGCCTGATTACCTGCGTCCGCGCGTGTATGCGCTCAACCGGGCCAATCGCTCGGTGCCAGGAACGTTGCTGGCCCTGAATTCCACCAACGGCGCCGTCCTCAATGAAATCTCCGTGAACCTGAACCCGACGGATATCGCAATGACTCCCGCGGGGGATGTGCTGTACGTGATCAACGCTGGGAGCCGGACGATTTCGAAGGTGGATCTGACCACGTTTACCGTGGTCGCGGAACAGCCTGTTTCGGCGCCAAATACTTACAGCCTGCCCAATCGGCTGTACGTGGTGATGGCACCAGCCTGGACTGCGCATCCGCGTCACATGAAGCACGCTTAGAATTTGTGAGAACTAACCTACTCGGAATACTCGCGCTCTTGTCCCTGGGGCTAATCGGTTCTGTTTCCGCCCAAACTGGAGGCCCCAACTCCGTCTTTACCGTACCGGTTCCAGCGGCGGACGTCGCCTTTGATCCGGTGCGGCCTTACGCCTACGTGAGCGGCTATGATAGCAAGACCTTGTTTGTGCTCAACCTGAGCAACGGTGTGGTGGAGGCGCAGTTCAGTTTTAGTTACAACCCTGAATCCATCGCCATAGCCCCGAACGGCCAAAGGATGTATGTGGCCCTGCTGCGACGCCCGCATAGCCCATACTGGTTTGGCGGCCACACCAACTACATCGCTGAGTTCGACCTGGCCCAGATGACAAAGACCAAGGAGTTCATGATCTTAGCGGACCCGGGGGATTTGGCCGTCACCGACTCCGGAATTCTGGTCGTGCCTGGCGGTTCAGACCAATGGACGGACATCCGAACCTACCGCACATCAGATGGCGGTCTTGTGGACAGCCGCGGCATTCGCCAATCCAGTCGGGTTTCGCTGGACGCGAGCCAGCGAGCCGTTTACACTGCGGATACCGATCAGTCGCCATCCGCCATCGAGCGCTACGATTTTGATCCAGTCACGGGAAGCTTTTTGAGCACGTGGGGATCGCTCTACTGGGGGGACCATCCGATGAACGGTAACGTGTGGTGTTTCCCCAGTGGCACCAACGTGGTAACTCGCGGGGCGGGCCTCTACAGCAGCTCTGCTGTTCAAGCCCAGGATATGCTTTACATGACGACGCTGACGGGCGGAACCATCGAAGGCGTAGACTTTGACCCGGTCCACAATGCCTTTTTCACTGTCGGCGCGTCCGGGTTGTGCCAATACAACCTGAGCACCTTTCTGTTGACATATACATTCACCACCACCAATGGGACTCGCTACGTTCAAGTCCGAAACCGCGACTTGTATGTGGCCTGGCCTGCGGGCACCAACACCTACTTTCAGTGGATGCAGAATCCAGCTCTCCCGGACCCGCTCATTACTCAGCAACCTCAATCGCAGACCGTGATAGCCGGGGGTTCGGCCGCCTTCAGCATTCAACTGCGGGGCCAAGCACCTTTTGGGTTCCAATGGTTTTTCCAAAACAACCCCTTGGCGGGCGAGACCAATCAGTCCCTGGTCCGGAACCCGACCCAACCGAATCACGAGGGCGATTACATCGTCCAGGTGACTAATTCCTACGGTTCCGCGACGAGCATCGTTGCACATTTGACCGTCCTCGTTCTGCCCAGCATCACGGGTCTGTCGCCAAATACAAACGTGTTGGCGGGCCAGTCCTTCAGTCTGTCGGTCGCTTCTGCCGGCACGGCTCCGTTCACTTACCGTTGGATGTTTGAAGACGCCAACATCAGCGGGGGCAGCAACCAGACCTTGACCGTCAATAACGCCCAGGCGGCCCACGAAGGCATCTACCGGGTCGCGGTCGCCAACGCCGCGGGGTCGGTCACCAGCGCTCCGGTCTCGGTCCGGGTTCTGCCGGCGGCTCCGCTCATTGTGAGCAACCCCGTCCCTCTGATTGTGGCTGCCTCTTCCAACGCCACCTTCGGCGTCAGTGCCATGGGCAGCCAGCCCCTGGCTTATCAATGGTTCTTGCAGGGCGCGCCCATCGCCGGTGCCACCGCCGCCCAATATGCTCTGGGTGGGGCCCAGTCCATCAATAGTGGCGCCTACAAAGTGGTGGTGGCTAATTCCATGGGCTCAGCCACCAGCGCCGTAGCTACCCTGACGGTCACGGCGTTGGCTCCATACTTTATCACGCAGCCGGTGGGCGCGGCGCTCAGCACCGGCTCCAGCCGCACTTTAACCGGTCTGGCCAACGGTTCGCAGCCCATTGGTTATCAATGGCAGCGCAACGGCACTACCCTTGCGGGCGCCATTCAAACTTCGCTGGTATTGACCAACCTGGCGGGCAGTGACAGCGGTCTTTACACCTTGGTGGCGTCGAATATCGCCGGGGTCTCCACCAGCGCGGTGGCGCAAATAACCGTCTATCAGACCCCGACCCTGGCGCAGGCGTTGACCAATCAGGTGGCAGATGTCAACAACACTGTTGTCCTGACGGTCAGCGCCCTCGGGAGCCCTACGCTGGTTTACTCCTGGCAACTGAATGGCAAGCCCATTGCCGGTTCGAGTCCCACGCTACTCCTCTCCAATGTCCAACCCGCTCAATCGGGTTATTACCGGGTTACGGTCACCAACCAGTATGGCAGCGTCTCCTCGGCCGGGCGAGTGAGTGTTTTGGGCTGGCCTTCCGGGGTCACCACCTGGGGCGACGATTCCGGCGGACAGACCAACGTGCCGGCCAATCTTAATGACATCGTCGCGGTTGCCGGAGGCGATTACCACTCGGTGGCCTTACATCACGATGGCACGCTCATCGCCTGGGGTTACAACGGAGACGGCCAGTCGAGCGTTCCAACCAACGCGCTACGCTTTGTGACGGTGGCTTCGGGGGCGGGGCATAGTTTGGCGATTACTGAGAATGGCGGGGTGGTGGCCTGGGGGAGGAATGATGCCGGCCAGCGCACTGTTCCCGCCGGGGCCAGCAACAGCGTGTTGGCGGTCGCGGGGGGAGATGCGCACAGTTTGGCGCTGTTGTCCTCCGGTTCGGTGCTGGCCTGGGGCGATAGTAGTTTTGGACAGTGCTCCGTCCCGCAAGGATTGAGCGGGGTTCAGGCCATCGCTGCGGGACGCAATCATTCCCTGGCTTTGCGGACCAATGGGGAGGTGGTCGGCTGGGGTTTCAACACTTATGGCCAGGCCTCGGCGCCGGTCCTGAGCAACGCGGTAGCCATTGCGGCGGGCTACTTGCATAGCGTGGCGCTCTTGTCCAACGGCACGGTGGTGGTTTGGGGCGACAACACCTTTGGCCAGGCCAATGTGCCGGCGGGCCTGACGAACCTGGTGGCCATTACAGCCGGGGATTTCCACACGCTGGCGCTTCGGGCCGACGGCAGTGTGATTGGGTGGGGCGATGACAGCTATGCTCAGACCAACGTGCCAATCGGTTTGGCCAATGTGTCTGCTGTGGCCAGCGGAAACTACCATGGCCTGGCGCTGACGCCGGCGATGGGTGTTTTGCAATCCTCATTGATATCTGCCCGGTTGGTGCTTCGCTGGAGTGGTCGTGGAACGCTGCAGTGGGCTCCAACCGGAATGGGCCCCTACACGGACGTGGGCTGCCAGGGAACCTGTTACACCAATCTCGACATGAGCGCCCCAGCCAGATTCTTCCGGCTGCGACAGTGACAGTATTAATCGAGTCGCAGACATCCTTAAGCCGCAGCTCGGACCACAGGTGGGCGAGGGAACAGCGAAGCTCTCTCGGTATCGCCGCGGCCGAGCAGCTCCAGATTGCGACTCAAAAGTAATTGTCACATCAGTGAAGTCATGTTGGCGAAGGTTTGCTCTGCTGCTGTCAACGGAATCGAAGCGTACCCGGTGGAGGTGGAAGTCAACGCCGGCTACGGCGACACGATCCTTGTAATCCTATGATTACCGGCTAATCAAACGCATGGCCCGAACTACACAGGACATTGCGCACCTTGTGGCGAACCAGCTCCTTGACTCGCGAACGCGCCGGGTTCAAGTACTTCCTGGGGTCGAACTCCTTGGGATTCTCCGCAAAGGCCTTCCGGATGCCGGCAGTCATGGCCAGCCGCAGATCCGTGTCGATATTGACCTTGGTGCAGCCCACGCGCCGGGCTACTTCGATATCGGCCTCGGGTACGCCGGCCGTATCGGTGCCGAGTTTGCCGCCAAATTTATTAATCTCTTCGACCAGGTCCTTGGGCACGCTCGACGCTCCGTGGAGGACGAGTGGGTAGTCACCGAGACCCGCCTCCAGGAGGGCTGTCTTAATTGCCTTTAGCCGTTCGAGATCGAGGTGTTGTTCGCCCTTGAACTTGTAAGCGCCATGCGAATTGCCAATCGCCACCGCCAAGGAATCGACACCCGAACGCCTGACGAAGTCCACCGCCTGTTCCGGCTGCGTGTAGTGGCCCTCGGCCGAGTAGCTGCCCCCTTCCTCACCTTCGTCAAACTGCGCGCCCACCAGGTGCCCCAGTTCGCCTTCGACGACGCAATTATGCTTGTGGGCGTATTCGACCACGCGGCGGCAAATCTCGATATTCTTCTCGAACGGCTCGTGACTGGCGTCGATCATGACGCTGGTAAAACCCTCGTCGATGCAATCTTTGCAAAGCTCGAAGGAGTCTCCATGATCCAGGTGCACCGCGATGGGAATGGTTGAAAGGCTGACCGCGGCTTCGATAAGCTTCTTGAGGTACACCGGGTTGGCATAGGAGCGCGCGCCCTTGGAAATCTGCAGCATTACGGGCGCCTTCTCTTCCTCGCAAGCCTCCACAATGGCTTGCAGCAGCTCCATGTTGTTGACGTTGAACGCCCCCAGGGTGTACTTGCCCTTCAGCGCCTTGGCAAACAACTCTTTGGTATGTGTTAGTGGCATAGGTTTCGCTTTCGAATCAATCGATGCATCATTTTTAATCCGCAGGCCGTCCGGACGGCAACCGGAAGGGGGCCATAATAGAACCGAGGGAGGGCAAGAAAAGGAAAAAAAGCCCTGGCGCGGGACGCCGGTTGGGGCTGCATCACGGTCGGGTCGGAAGGCGCTGCGGGGCGGGCGGGGACACGGGTTAGGGTCGCTTCGCCTCTGTGCCGGCGGCTCGAACCCTCGTCACGACGCCGGCTCGGTCCCGTCGGCCGGAGATAACACCCCATCACCACAGGCTGGTGCGAACCGCCTCCCTGCGCAAATCTCTGATCCAGGAGGTTATCGCATATATGAAGATGAAGATTACGGATTTATTGCTCGCGTCGATGCTGCTGGCGCTCGCGCTGGTTCTGGGGACGGGGTGCGCCATGGTGGGTGGGCGTGAAAGCCCCGGCGCGTAGGCTCATGACAAGGAGGTCACGACCCGGATCAAGACCGCCATGTCTGCCGATCCGGCGGTGAAGGGCACCGAAGTGAGCGTGCAATCGCTGAATGGGCAAGTCGAGCTCAGTGGATTTGTCGGCACTCAAACCGCCAAGGAACGAGCCGGGCCGATCGCCGCCTCCACTCCGGGCGTGACCCAGATTCACGACGACATCATCGTCCAGCAACCAGCCCCGACCGGGAAGTAGCGACCGGGCCTTAGAATTGCAGGTAAGGCCTGAATCGCGGTTCCCTCGGAGGACCCCGCCGGCTATACTCGCATTCTCATGCCAGCTTACATCATCGCCCGCGTCGAGGTCACCGACGCCTCGCGCTACCAGGAATATACCAAGCTCACCCCCGCGGCGATCGCCCGCTACGGAGGCGCGTTCATCGTTCGGGGCGGGAAAACCGTGACACTGGAAGGCGAGCCGGAGACTCGCCGGCTTGTTGTCATCGAGTTTCCGAGCCTGGACCGGGCCCAGGCCTTTTATGACTCGCCGGAATACCGCGCGGCAAGGCAAGTCCGCGCAGGGGCCGCGATCAGCCAATTCCTGGCCGTCGAGGGTGTGAAGTAACCGGGTCTCCCGGACGACCTTGGGATTTGAGGTTCTCGAACCGCAGCCATCGGCCACAAAAGGTCCTTGGCTGGATTTCCCACCCCTGCTTAACTGGCGGACTTGCAGACCGCCATTAAGTGGGTTGAAAGCACGGGTATGTGGGCGCCCTGGTGGTTTCTGGCGCTGTTTTTGGCGGCCTCGCTGGTGATGATTTGGCGCCTCGAGGCCATGAACGCCAGCGGGGTTGAAGGCACCGTGCTGGGAACGCTCGTCATGCCCTATTGTTCGGGCATGGGCAACCTGATTTTCGCCTTTGTTCTGGGCGCAAAAGGAGGATCCGGAACCGACGTGGTGACCAACTGCCTGGTGAACAACGTGACCAACCTCACCTTGCTCATTGGGTTGCCTGCCATGCTCTGGGGCATGAACGTCATGCCCCAACAAAAAGCCAAGCCGTCCAAGAAAAAAAAGCGTGACCCGGGGCAGGAACACAAACTTCACCGGCTGTCCCTGTTGCTGACCCTGACGGCGGTCTTATTCTTTACCGGGGTCGTCTGGGCGATGGCGCGGCACCATCGGCTGGACTTCTTCGATGGTCTTGTGCTGGTCGGGTTGTTCCTTTTTTGGCAGTGCTTCCACGTTTTCGACGTGCTCCGCAACAACGTGGAACGGAACAAATCCTTCGGCTGGATGCTGCCGGTGGACTTGCTGTTGCTGGGTCTGGGGGCGTACGTGCTGTACGTCAGCACCGACTGGCTGGTAACCTGGATTTCCAAAATCCACTCCGGTTTTGTCAGCGCCCAATATCTCGGCTGGCTGAGCGGCTGGTTGATGGTGTTGCCGAATGGCCTCCTGGCGTTCTATTACGGCTGGCGGGGCAACCCCGAGGTAGTCTATACGTCGCAAATCGGCGACGGGCACATCTGCATACCGCTCTGCATCGGGGTGTACGCGCTTTACCGTCCCATCACCACGCCTCCCTTCATGGAGGCGGGCCTCGCCATTCTTGTGGGAGCGGCGGTGTTCCACTTTCTGATGATCGCGCTTTTCGGGCGGCTGCCGCGCCCGATGGGCTGGGTGCTTACCGCCGCGTACGGCTTGTTTCTGTATAAGGGGCTTTTCAAATGAACCACCCCCTCCCCGCTAACGAGGCTCGGCCTCAGACCGCGAGCGGATCCTTGCGAAACTGCTCGCTCAAATCCACGAACGGGACCTGGGCATTGAGCCAGCGCGGGTCTTGGGTAATGCCGTCCATGGATTGGACAGTGTTGTTGCAGATCAGGAAGACACCCTCACCGAGGGCCATGAACGACTCGAAGCCGGTGCCCACTCCGTGACGGGCGAATTCAAAATCCCCGGGGTTGTATTCCTGGGTGAGCAAGCCGGCGCGCAACGACCCCGCATCGGTGAGGAAATTCTTTTGAAAACCGGCCTTTCGCGGGCCGGTATAGGAGAGCAAACGCCCCTTGTGTTCGCTAAGCGCGATCACCGCCCATTCATCAAACACCACGTGCTGGTACCGAGCATTCATTTGTTCGGCACACGATTGAATTAATTTGTTGGCCTGGTCCAGTGTCATAGCAAAGCGCAAGAAACCACTAAAAACAAAGCACTTCCTACGCCAGCAAACAAGGGAATTTGGGCTGAAGCCGGTCCGGAAAAGCGTTAGATTGTCCGCCGATGGAACCGATGGCACTCGAAAACCGCCCGCTTGACCGCCCGGGCCGCAAGCAGATGCTTCCGAGCGTCCGTGCCTGGCTGTGGTTGTGTTTCCTCGGGCAGCTTGGCCTGGTGCTGTGGGGCGGCCAATTGGGGCTGCAAAGTGACACGTGGTCCAGGCACATCCTGCTCCTGCTCGGCGTGGCGGTCTCCGGCGCTTCCACGACACGCAGGTTGCCGCTGCAAAATGTGGCTTTGGCGGCCGGACTCGTTGCCCTGATCGCGGGTGGGGCCCAGATTTTGGGAGGGCTTCGGCCCGGTTCGTGGGTTATGCCCGCGTTTTGGGTGCTGGTGATCCTCAACGCGCGGGAAGTGGCACGCTTGCTCTTGCGGCCCCTCAGGCAGAGGCCGGATTTTGGCCTTTGGCTCCTAGGGACAGCAACCGTTTTGGTGGTTTTTGGGGTTCAGATTTGGCCGGCTGCGTTCCGAGTGGCAACCGCTCTGTCGGGGGCCACCCGGCTTCCCTGGAGTATCCTCGCTCAAACCATGCTGGGGCTGCTTATCAATATCGCTATCGTCCCCGCGCTCACTCGTAAGCAGCCCGGAGAGGCGGCGGCGGATTTTACGCCGCTGCTCCTGTGGCTGGTGTTCACCTGCCTCGCATTTTGCAGTTGAACCGCCGGCCCGATCGGGGTTATTTCACTCGACGATGCTGGACGTTCCCCTGCATAAAACTCCTTCGTACCGATGAAGAACTCATTTGCTCCCCAGAAACAAACTACCGCGCAGCCAAATTCCGCCACGGGCCGCCGCGCTCATTGGGTCCACCTGGCCTGGGTGGCCGCCGCCCTGCTGGCCGCTACCGAGGTTTCCGCCCAACGCATCGTCTCACCCGACGTGGCGGTGGACGGGCGGGTGACCTTTCGTCTGAAAGCGCCCGAGGCCAAGGACGTGCGAGTCCATTGCGAAGGGGTCCAGGAATCCAAGATGGAGAAAGATGCCCAGGGCGTCTGGTCGCTAACCTCCGAACCGCTCGAACCTGATATATACGCTTACTCCTTCCAGGTGGACGGCTGCCGGATGATCGATCCGAACAACCCGCTCTTGAAATATAACCTGCTGAATACCGACAGCCAGGTGCATGTCCCCGGGCCCGCCAGCCTGCTGTGGGAAATCAATGAGGTGCCGCATGGCGAAATCCATCACCATTTCTACCGCTCCGCGGTGGCGGGCGATGAGCGCGATTATTTCGTCTATACCCCGCCGGGCTACGAACCGGCCTCAAAAAAGCGCTACCCCGTGCTCTACCTCCTGCACGGCTACAGCGATGACGCGAGCGCCTGGAGTTCCGTCGGCCTCGCCAATGTAATCCTCGACAACCTTATCGCACGCAACCAAGCGCAGCCGATGATCGTCGTCATGCCACTGGGGTACGGCACCATGGACGTGGTTCGGGGCGGCTGGGGCGGGCTCCGCAGCCGTGATTTGTGGCAAACCAACCTCGAGAAGTTCCGCCAGACGCTCCTCGAAGAGGTGGCGCCGCAAGCGGAGAAGGAGTACCGCGTGGCAGCCGGAGCCAAGAACCGCGCGATCGCGGGACTGTCCATGGGCGGCGCCGAATCGTTGCTGGTGGGGCTCAACACGCTGGATAAATTCGCCTACATTGGCGCCTTCAGCTCCGGTGGCTTGAGCACCAACTACGACTCCACCTTCCCCGGGCTGAGTGACAAAGCGAATCGGGAGCTGCGCTTGCTGTGGATCAGTTGCGGCGAGCAGGATGGCCTGCTGAGCCCGAATCAAAAGTTCAGTGATTGGCTCACCACCAAGGGCATCCAACATACCTTCCGCACCATCCCGGGACAGCATAGCTTCCGGGTCTGGCGTCGCAACCTGGGCGAGTTCGCTCCGCTGCTGTTCAAAAACTAGCAGGCATCCGGCTGCTGCCGTGCCAGGGCGAACCCGGCCCCTGCGCCGCCGAACAGCACGCTCAGCGCGCGTTTCCCCGCGGGGAACACGACACCCGCGCCGCGGGCTGTTTTTCCTGCCGATAGGCGGCGGCTTGGATGGCATAAAGCTCGGCATAGGAACCCCCTTTGGCCAGCAAGTCCTGGTGGCTGCCAACTTCCACCACGCGGGCGCCGTCCAACACCACAATGAGATCCGCCATACGGACCGTGCTGAACCGATGCGAGACCAGGAGGGTAACGCGTCCGTCGATGCCATTGCTGGACCCATCCGTCCCGCGGCCGGAGTGCGCCGCAGCCGCATAGCGCTCGAATAGCGCGTGCTCCGTCTCCGCGTCCAAGGCCGCGGTCGGCTCGTCCAAGACCAACAGCAACGGGTGCTCTCGCATGAACCCCCGTGCCAGCGCAAATTTCTGCCATTGACCGAAACTGACCTCGACGCCGCCGGGCCAGGTCGGCCCGAGCTGAGTTTCCAGTCCGGCGCTCAAACCGCGGATCACGTCACCCGCCCCGGCGCGAGCCACCGCGGCGGCCACCGCCGGTTGGTCTTCGAGGCGGGCAAGTTCACCCAGCCCCACCGTGTGACGCGCCTGGAATTCGAACCGGAAGAAATCCTGGAATGCGCCGGCCAGCCGGGATCGCCATTGGTCGGCGGGCATGTGCGCCAAGTCTGTCCCATCGATCAGAATTCGGCCCGAATCGGGCTGATACATCCGGCAGAGCAGCTTGACCAGAGTGCTCTTGCCGGCCCCGTTTTCGCCCACAATGGCAATCACCCTCCCAGCCGGCAGGTCCAGGTTGACGTCTTCCAAAGCTCGGCGGTCGCTTCCCGGGTAGGTGAAATCGACGTGTTCAAACCGGATGCCACGAGTCAATTGGACCGGCACCGCGGCGTCGGCATGCTCGGCCAGCGTGCGAGTGTAGTCCTCCAGCCAGGCGAGCCGGCGCGAGCCTTCGAGCCAGAAACCGCGCAGAAAACCTATCTCACCCACCGTCGCCCCAATATACGCGGATAACCGGGAACCGGCCGCCAGCACGAGCAGGACTTGCGCCGAGGTTCCGCGCAACGCCGCCGAAACGAACACCACCGCGCCGACATAGCCCAAGCCAAAGATGGACCAGGCAACGGTGTGGAACAGCGCGCTGCCCCATCGAGCCCGGGAAACCCATCGGTACCAACGCTCCCAGGTCTGCCGGCGCTGTTGCACCAGGCGCTCGCCAATGCCGGTGACGCGAACTTCCTTGCCCGGCGGCGCCGTGGTGGCCACCTCGAATAAATGGCGGGCCAGGCGCCGGGCGGAAGCGCCTCGTTCCTCGGCTTTGCGCTCGACGCCGGGACGCCAGGTGGAGGTCACCACGGTGGGCAGGGCGAAGAGGGCGAGCAACCCGAGCAGGGGATGGATCGACATGAGCAACGCCACGGTGACGCCGAGGCGCAGAATCCAACCACAAGTGGAAAAGAGCGACATGTACATGTGGTCGAGGACGAAGACCTGGTCGCGCAACATGGCGAGGCGATTGAGGTACTCGGGCCGTTCCTGGTGGGCTATCGTCACGGCGCAAGCTTGTAACTGGGCCACGTGGGATTCCAGCGCGATGGTCAACCGGTCCCGGAAGCGGCGTTGCGTGCGATCGCTGATGACCCGCAGAAACCAGGTGCCGGCCGCGCTGATTCCCAGGCCGAGCGCGGCCCCGGTGATCAGGCGGCGATTCCCCCGCGCCACGCCATCCGCAAGCCACTTCAACCACAGCGCCATCAGCGCATCCGGCAGCGCGGCCAGGAGCGACAAGCCGAAGGCCACCGGCAGCATCAGCGGTTCGGCCTGGTAGCCGCGCTTCAGGGCCCGCCACATCGACGGCAGGGCGCCGGGCATGTCGTCAGCGGGTTTCATCCAGGTGTTCTCCCTCCTCGCCGGCTCCCTCGCCGAAGCGGGACGCCTGCAGTTGAAACATGGTGTGGTACCGTCCCTCCGAAGCCATCAGCTCATCGTGCGTTCCCAATTCAACCACCTTGCCGTGCTCGAGCACGCAAATCCGATCGGCCTGCCGCACCGTCGAGAAGCGGTGCGAAATCAAAATGGTCGTGGTCTTTCGCGTGGCTTCCAGGATGCGGTTGAAGATCTCCGCCTCGCCGCGGACGTCCAGTTGCGCAGTCGGTTCGTCGAGGAGGACCAACCCGGCGCCAAGCTTTACGGCGCACAGCGCCCGCGCGAGGGCCACGCGCTGCCATTGGCCGCCGGACAACTCGGTGCCGCCCTCGTATCCCTTGGCGAGCGGCGTGTCGAGACTCGCCAGGCGCGCCGCGCCGGCCTGGGTCAGGGCTTCGCGGATGAGTTCGTCCGGCGCCCCGGCGGGAGCAACGTTGTCCCGCAGCGGCAGCTCGAAGCGGATGAAGTCCTGGAACACCGCGGTCACGCGACCGCGCCAGCCTTCCAGATCCAGTTCCCGCAAATCGACGCCATCAATTTCGATGCCGCCGCCTTGGGGATCGTACAGCCGGCACAAGAGCTTGGCCAAAGTGGTTTTGCCGGCCCCATTCTGGCCCACAATCGCGAGCGACGAACCTGCCTGAATCGTCAGATTGAAGCCATCCAGGACGAGGCCGGTGGTGTTGGGATAGCTGAACCGCACGTCGCGAAATCGAACTTCGCGCGCCGGCAGGCCACGGGCCGCCCGGGTTCCCACGGGGAGGGCGCCGGCCGGCTTCATCGCATCCTGCAGCCGCAACACGGCTCCCGTCGGAGCCGCCGCTCCGTCCAGCGCCCAGGAAAATCCGCCAAACGCGATCATGCTGGTCCCCACCGCGGCGCTGGCGAACGTGACCAAACGCGCCAAATCGAGCCTGCCTGCGGCCGCGTCCGCCGCCATGACGCCAAAGACCAGCATGTTGGCGCCAAGCACCAGCAGCAGGCTCCACAGCATCGGCCGCTCGCGCAGCCGCGTCGCCTGCCACTGCAGCTCAAACAGCCGCCGCCGCCGGGCTTTGAACCGCTCGACCGTCCAATCTGCCAGGCCAAAGAGCCGCAGTTCTTTGGCCGCGGGCGGGTCCACCGCCAGGCGGTACGCATAGTCGGCGTGCCGCTCGGCGGCTCGCACCTCCTCGGTGTTGCGGTCACGCCAGACCGCGCTCTCACGCAGAAGCCAGTGCGTGGCCAGCCACGCGCCCGCCAGCACCAGCGGCGCCCACCACACATACGCCGCGAGCACCAGTGCGGACGCTAGACCTCCCACCATTTCCACCAGGCCCGAGGCGATAAACCCCATCGAAAGGCTCAACGGCGGACCGCTGATACCCAGGTCGAAGTCCCGCGCCATCGTCAGGTCGGTCGTGAGCCGCGGGTCTTCCAGGTGCCCCATGCCGGGCGGACGCACACACGCCAGGGTGAGTTCGTCATAGAGCCACGCCGCCAGGCGGCTTCCCAGGTTGCTGCTGATGGCCTGGTGCAACGGCGAGAGCACTTGGAGCAGAACGAACACCAAACCGGCCACCGTGAGCGGAGCCGCAAGCCCTTCATGACGTTGCACTGCGCCCACCAGGAACCCCATGGCCATGGCGAACCCGGCCGGCAACAAACCCCGCACCACAAGCACCGTCCACCAACCCGCCGCCAGAACGCGATCGGCCCGGGCCAGGACGCCAAAGAACTTCCAGCCGTTGCTGGCTCGCAGTTTCAGGAACATGGGCGCGCGCGGATGTCCACCAGGTATGAGCGTACACTTGCTAATCTATCGGACAGCTTAGGCTTATACCGGGAGCGGCTCGTGAGCAAGCCCGAAGGAACACTCGCCAGCTCCAAAACCGGCCTGGGAAGACAACCCCGATCCCACCGGCCCCGCAGCTTCCCGTCCTCTCAAGTGAGCCGGCGGACAGGAGGCCCGCCAGTTCGAGAGCGCGGCGTTGCGCCGCGCTCCCTCGGCCGTTCAACCGCGGTGGCTTAGAGCAAGCCCAGCGCCATGGCAATGGCTTCCTGCCGGGCGGAGAGCACCTGGCGCAGGTCCTCGCGTGCTTGCTCGAGCTCAGCCTGCTTTTTGGCTCGCGCCGCTTTCAGCTCCGTCATCTTGGCCTTAAGTTCGGAGGCCGAGGCTTTGGCGTCGATCGCCTTTTGCAGGGCATCCAATTCCGGAACGGATTCGCGATTCATTGGGCCGAACCCCGCGGGAGGGGGGCCGCCGGGCCCTGCTCCGCCCGGACCGTTCTGATTGTCTCCTCCGGTCGGCGGAGCACCGCCGGGTGCGCCCGGGCCAGCGCCGTTTGGAGGCGGGCCTCCCGGTCCGCCGAACGGGCCGAAACCCATGGGTCCCGGGCCCGGGTTGGCGGCGCGGCGGGCGTCCATCACCTTGGCGATGCGGTCGGAAATGAGCTTCCACTCGGAGCCATCGGTGACTTCGAGCTGGTCACGGAGGTGCTGCAGCATGCGCTGGCGCATTTGCTGGGGATCAAACCCGCCCGGCAGCGGACCGTCTTGCGCCGGGAGAGTCCTGGCGGCCAAAAAGAGCACGGCAGCCAGCCCGAGCGCGCTTTTGAACGAAGTGCGGTGAATCATTTTTTTCATAATAGGGTGATTTTAACCGAGGTTAGCTTAAGAGAGAGTTAAGGGCCCGAGACCCGAGGTCAAAGGGCTTCGCACGCCGCCCCGGACGTGCGCCTGCAGATGGGTCAGGGCTACAAAACATGAATTGCTCATCATAGGTTTCGAGCTCCGAGAATTCTAGAAACCGCCGGCGGCCGCGCCGCCCGTAGTGCGCCCGCCGGTACTGCCCGATCCGGATGTTCCGGAGGTCGAGCCGGTCTGTTGCTGGGTTTCGCGTGTGGTGAGTGGGTTGCCCTGGCCCAGCAGCGAGGTGCGGTCGCTATTGTTATTATTCCGCGTCGAGCTGTTCCGGTTGAAGAGATCCTGCAGGATCGAGCTGACGTCCTGGGGATCGGCGTTGTGCAAATCATAGACTTGCACGATCTCGCGCCGGGCGGAGCTGGCGTCCAACGTTTCGATCATCTTTGCGATTTGCGGCATCAATGCGCTCGCCGCGGTGACCACCAGCGACGAGGTGCGCGGATCGGGCACGGCGATCACGGCGCTCTTCTTCTTTGCGCGCGTGCTAGTCGTTGATTCGTCGGTCTGAGCGCCGCCCCCGAACGGTCCGCCTGGCGGACCGCCAAAGCCGCCCGGGCCACCTCCGCCTCCCGGCGGGCCGCCAAACTGGACGGTGGCTTGAGCCTGGTCGGAGTTCCGATTGCTGCCGTCGGGGAACAGTTGAGCCAATTGGTCCGCCAGCTCCGTGGGGTCGGCATTATGGAGATTGAAGAGGCGGATCTCGGTCACGTCGGCGACCGGTTGGTCGATCTCCTTCACCATTTGAACCAGGACGGCCATGTGGTCGGGCGAAGCACTGAGGATTAACGTGTTGGATTGCTCATCCGCCTGCGCCGTGACCTTGGCGGCGGAAGTGCCGGCCGTAGTGCTTTCGGAGGCGCCCGAAGCCCCGGGCGGACCCCCGAATCCGGGCGGACCAAAGCCTCCGGGGAAACCAAACGGCCCGCCCCCGCTGTTGTTCTGGGACGAACCTTGCGAGGAAAAGAGCTGCTGGATCACGCTGGCCAACTGCTTGGCGTCGGCGTAACGGAGCGGCAAGACCTTGAGGACGGCCACGCGCGCCATGGACGTATCGATGGCGGAAACAATTCGCAGCATGCGGCGGATCTGGGTTTTGGTGGCGACCAGGATCAGGGCATTGGCGCTCTCGTTTACGGAGAGCGTGGCTGTCGCCGGGAGCAGCATTTGCAGGTTGTTGACCAATTGGCCGGCGCTGGCATAGCGAACCGGAATGATTTGGGTGGCCACCTGGTCCGATTTTTCGACGGCGTTCGGATCCCCGCCGCTCACCACCTCAAGGTCGGCGGTCTTGACGGACTCGAGGCTCATGACGTTCAGAATCCGGCCTTCCAGCAGGAGCGCTCCGCCGCTTTTCTTCAACGCCGCGTTCAGCAACTGAAGCGCCTCCTCGCAGCTCAAGGGATTGGGGCTGGACACATCCACGGCAGCCCGAATGTCCGCCTCCTTATGGATGACCAGGCCGGCGGCGTCGCTCAAGTAATCCAAAACCTGGTCGAGCGAGACATGCTTAAAATTCAGACGCAAAGGCTTCGTGCGGTCCGCTGGGGCCGTGCCGGCTGGACCGCCCGCCTTCGCAGTCGCGTCCGCGCTGCGCGCTCCGGTCATCGCGGGCTGGGGCAGAGGGGCTTGTTCCTGCGCGGCCGCGCAGCGCCCCAGCGAAAGGACCACAGCCCAACCGGCCCACAGAACATATCGGCAACGTGCTTTCATGGGACCACTATGGATGAGGCGACCTTAAGCGAACGTGAAGCTGCGCGTGTGGCCCCGGTTCCGCGGGTTTCATGCACTTCCAGGCGCGGGCCTGGAAAGTGGACAGAAGCTTCCGGCAACCCGCTCCACGCGGCGCCAGGCCCGCCTCAAGCTCCGGGCGGGGTGGGGACAGCCTGTCCCCACAACCCCACGTCCACACTGGTGGGGACAGCCCGTCCCCACAGCCCCGCGTCCACACTGGTGGGGACAGGCTGTCCCCACCCCGCCAACTCGCGTATGCTGCGGCCCTGACGCGGCGCCCTTAATGTCCCATTAAGGTGGCCTTTGGCAGGGTGAGCAGGTAGCCTTCATTCGTTGAAGGCACGACACGGTTAACCCATGCGACCATGAGAGTGCTGGTAGTAGAAGACGAACCCGACTTGCTCGGCAGCTTGCAGCGCGCGCTGCGCGACGAGGAGTACGCGGTCGATGGAGCCGGTGACGGCGAGGACGGTTTGTACAAGGCGCAAAATTATGAATACGACGCCATCGTCCTGGACATCATGCTTCCGGGGATCGATGGCTGGGAGGTATTGCGCCAGTTGCGCAAGACCAAGAAGACCCCGGTCCTGATGCTCACCGCGCGGGATCGGGTTCCCGACCGCGTGCGGGGCCTGGACACCGGCGCGGACGATTACCTGGTAAAACCCTTCGACGTGGCGGAACTGCTCGCGCGCATTCGCGCGTTGATTCGCCGGGCCGCCAGCCAGGCACAATCCCGGCTGGAAATTGGGGACGTGGTCATCGACATGGCCGCGCGGACGGTTTCCCGCTCCGGGCAGGACATTGTTTTGACCGCGCGCGAGTATGCCCTGGTCGAGTTTCTGGCTTTGCACAAAGGCCAGGTGGTCACGCGGACCATGCTCTACGACCACTTGTTCGACGAGGACGACAATACCCTGTCCAACCTGCTGGACGTGCACGTGTCCAACATCCGCAAGAAGCTCGGCCACGACTTCATCGTGACCCGGCGCGGCCACGGCTATTGTGTCGAGACGCCGCCATGATCTTCAACTCGATCCGGTGGCGGTTGCAGGCCTGGCACGGGCTGATTCTCCTCGTCGTGCTCGCCGGTTTCGGACTCACCGCCTATCACGTGGCGCGCGACAATCAATTGCGCCGCATCGATCAGGAGCTGGATCAACGGTTGTGGATGATGTTTCGCATGCCGCCCCCGGGCCCGCCGCCCCCGGGCAATCCAGAAAATGGCCCGGGCGTTCCGAGCACGGGAGAACCGGCCGGCGTGGACCAGCGAACTCGCTCGCTGGCCGGCGGCGAGCCGGGAGGACCCGGCAGACCCTGGCCGCTCGCACGCCCAAAACCGGGCGTCGCCCCTTCGGGCGAAGACCTGCCGGGCCCACCGCCGCCGGACGAGGCGAGGCGGGAGCACGGAGAGGGACGAAACGACCCGGCGCACTTTCGCAGGCGGTTATCCGAGGCGATTCAACGCGCCTCCCTGAATGAAGCCGGCCAGACGAATTCGTATTACTTCGTCATGTGGGAATGCGAGGGGACCGTCCTGGCCGCTTCCACAAACATGCCGACCGCCGTTCCCATGCCCCTCCGGGCCTCGCCGGGGCCGGCCCAAATTGCGGAGCGCCCAAACCCGGCCAAGGGCCCTCCGGGCGAGCGCGGCGGGCCGGCCATGTTTTCGGGACGGCGCACCCGCGGTGTTTTCCGCGAGACGTTTGCGTTCTCACCGTTCGGCGATTGCCTGCTGGTCGGGCGCTCGATGGGCCCGGACCTGGCGGCCATGCGCCGGCTCGCCCTGTGGCTGGTGGCGGCGGGCGCCGGCGTCTTGGTGGTCGGGCTCGCCGGGGGATGGTGGCTGGCCAGCCGCGCCATTCGCCCGGTGGAAGATATCAGCGCGACGGCGCTGAAGATTGCCGGCGGCGATCTCTCCCAACGGATCGACGCCGCGGACACCGAGAGCGAGCTGGGCCGGTTGGCGGCGGTGCTCAATTCGACCTTCGCGCGGTTGGAAGCCGCGTTCGCCCATCAATCCCGCTTCACCTCGGATGCCTCGCACGAACTGCGCACGCCGGTGTCCGTGATCCTCTCCCAGGTTCAGTCGGTGCTCTCCAAAGAGCGCAGCGGGGCGGAGTACCGGGAGGCGCTGGAAGCCTGCCACCGCGCCGCGCTGCGCATGCGGCGCCTGACCGAATCGCTGCTGGAACTCGCGCGGCTCGATGCCGGCCAGCAGCCGATGAAGCGCGAGCCGTTTGATTTGGCGCGCGTGGCCCGCGATTCAGTGGAGTTGGTCCGGCCCCTGGCCGCCGAGCGCGGGCTCGAACTCATCTGCGACCTCCCTCCCACCGAGTGCCTCGGGGATGCCGAACGCCTCGGCCAAGTCGCGGTGAATCTCCTGACGAACGCCATCCATTTTAATCGCGAACACGGACAAGTCCGCGTGTCCACGGGAACCGAAGACGGCAGCGTGATGCTTTCGGTGGCCGACACCGGAACGGGCATCCCGGCCGAGGATGTGCCGCACATTTTTGAGCGATTCTATCGCGTGGACAAATCGCGCTCGCGCATCCAGGGCCGCACCGGTCTTGGGCTGGCGATCGCCAAGGCCATCGTGGACGCCCACAGCGGCACGTTCGAGGTGAACAGCACCCCAGGGGCCGGCAGCACCTTCAAGGTGAAGCTGCCCGCGAAATGATCCGTCGCTCCATGCCAGGTTTGCGGCCCGACTACCAGGCCGGCGCGGCGCGGCAAATCGAACGCGCTCCTCTCCAAACCATCATCGCTCCCCGGTCACGGCGCAAGCGCCAGCGAAACCTGAACCCAAAAGCCGCCTAAGGGCGCGGACCACCCCGCCCAGCGAACCTCCGAACCTTCGCTACGGCGACGATACCGCTCGATAAAACCTGAATGGCGCGTTCGTGGCGGTGAGGTCTGTGACATCCGTCGGGAGCGTGGTTGCAACGATGCTGGTCAGGGAGGTCCAGGTTGTGAAATTCGTGGATGCTTCGATGGCGTAGGGAACACCGAGTCGTTGCGCGTACAGTTCGAATTTGAAGTTGCCGTCCTCGCGCCTTTGCGGCTGTTTCAGGACCGGTCGCTGCAGGCTTCCCGTGTGCTGAGCGTTCGCGCGGTACATAGGCCAAGAGGTCTTGGCCGGGCCGTTCGTCCCCGACGCAACAGCGTACAGAATGGAGCCGAGACCGGCGTAGATCGTACCATCAGGACCAATAACGGGAGAGGTTATCGCCAGATCCAAGTTCGGGGAAGCCGGCGCCTGTGGAACTGTAACCGCCCACTGCACTTGGCCCTGCGGATTCACCGCCCAGAGGCTATTCGAAACACAATAGTAGATCGTGCCGGCAGCATCGATGGCTGGCCCAGTAACCGTTCCATATTGAGGTGGGTTTTGAAGGGTGTTCCAAGCCGTCTGTCCACCACCGTTGATCCGCGCGAGATCCCGGCCGATTAAATTCATGTAAAAAGTTTTTCCGTAGCTGATAACAGGAAGGCCGCTGGGTCCCGCATTGTCGCTCGACCAGAGGACGCTTCCGTCCAGCGCCAAAGCGTAAAGTTTATCCGCTCCTACATACAAGGTGCCGTCCACACCAATCGCAGGTGAATCGCCCAGCGAGGGTGCCAGGGTCACCAGCCATTTCTGAGTGCCATCTGGTGCGTACGCACGCACTTGGGAAGACTCGAAAATGCCAAGATAGATCGTCCCATCCGGCCCCACCACCGGAGACCTATAATTCCCGGCGTCACCAGCGAGGGCTTTCCACTTGAGTTGACCGAGTGGGCTTACGGCATACAAGTAAGTCGCGCCCTCAACGTATAACGTGCCATCAGTCCCGATCGCAGGTAATCCTCCTCCCCCTCCGGGGATGCTGTAAGACCATGACTGCGACCCGTCCGTCGGATGTAGCGCGACCAAACCGCTAGCGGAACAATAATAGACCGTTCCATCTGCCCCGATCACGGGAGAGGAGCCCGCAGAATTCCACTTAACGGAAGCGGTCGCTCCGGAGTTCGTGAGCGCGAGTAGTTGCGCGGAGCCAACGTAAATGGTGCTCCCGTCCGGGGAGAGAGCGGGCGACAGGGAAATCGGCCCCCCTGTGTCGTAGCTCCACAGCACCGTCCCCGGGACCACTCTCGGCGCGTGCCAGGTGTAAATGCCGCCGCCGTTCACTGCTGCGATCAGCGTGTTACCGTCAGCCGAGGAAGCCACGGCACTCCAGTTGGTGACTGGGGCGCTGTTGGAAATCCATGTCACCCCCAAATTAGAGGACGTAAAAATCGCGCTCGTCCCAGCAGCCACTAACCTCGCACCATCTGCGGAACAGGCCACAGCCGAGGCGCTGATCCCACTCACTTGGACCCAAGTCCCGCCTGAGTCGCTTGAGATACCGAGGCCCAATACGCCACCTGCAAGAATTTTGGTTCCATCTGCAGACATCGCGATGGAAGCCCAGCCATTGCCGAAACCGAGATTGGCCTGGGCCCAGTTTGTCCCTCCATCGTTTGAAATATATGCGTCGTCAGGCCCCATCCAGGTGTTTCCTGCGCCAGCTAGCTTGCTTCCATCCCAGGAGGAGGCGAACGCCAGCCAAGGGAAGGACGGATTTGGTTCGGTCTGTACCCATGTCAAGCCTGAATCGAGTGAGAAATAGAGCAGTACAACCGGAAGCACGGGCCGACTCGCCGCGAAAAGCTTTGTGCCATCACCCGAAATGCCAATCGCAGTCCATACGTCGCTCACGTCAGCCTGCCTCCACGTTCCTCCGGCATCGCTAGAAAGATATAGGCTGCCATTATCCATGGCCAAGAGCCTTTCACCGTCACCAGAGGAAACAACGCTCCGCCATTCCGAAGCCGGGGCACTGGTTGGCGCCCAGGTGAACCCGGAATTGGTTGAGGTGTAAATCAGCCCGGTGTAGCTGGGCGACCAACCAGTGCCTGTGCTCGCAGCCACCATTTTGCTACCGTCCGCGGAGCAGGCGACAGCAACCCAGTTACTCATCGGGGCACTGGTCTGCACCCAGCTTTGCGCCGGGGCGAGGAAACTCCACGCAGCGATGCTCAGGACAAGAGCGGTGCGATAATTACCCGGGGAGTTGTTCATGGGAGGGACTTTTGGGGATCTGAGTTCAGGGTGTGCTGTGGTCTTCCGGATCGTCCCGCTATGGCGGTGACACCACTCGATAAAACCTGAACGGTGCGTTCGTGGCGGTCAGGTCGATCACATCGATCGGCAGAGTGTTGGCCACAATGTTTGTCAATGAGGTCCAACTGTTCAAGTTCGTGGAGATTTGGATGTTGTACGTCAGACCAACTTGTTGAGGGTAAAGTTGAAACTGAAAGCTCGAGTCGCTGCGCCTCTGAGGTTGACCGAGCACGGGCTTCTCCACTTTTCCCGTGTGACGAGGGTTTTGCCGCCACATGGGCCAGGGAGTGTCGCCAAGCGAGTTCGTCCCCGCAATGGCATAGAGAGTGTTGTCAAGCGCCGCGTATATCGTTCCATCAGGCCCGATCACAGGGGAAGTGACAGATGCACTGCCTCCGGGGTAAGGTGGGGTGGTCAATCCAACTACCCACTGAAGCTGGGCTTTTGGAGACAGGCCAACGACGCTGTTCGACACACAGTAATAAATGTTCCCAGCGCTATCGATTGCCGGAGCTGTTACCGCTCCGTATCTAACGCCCGATACCAACGGCGGCGATCCAAAGAACCTGCCCCGCGGCAGAAACCGCGCAAAGGTTACGGGAAGGATTGTCAACGACCAAGAGGGTGCCATCTCTTGCGATCACTGGTGAAGAGGTGTTGAAGCTGGTGTTCGTGGTTGCCCAAAGCAGAGTTCCGTCGGGCCCCCATGCCCCCAACACACCTCTTGTCATGTAAACCGTTCCATCCGCCCCAACTGCGGCGGATTCGCCTGTGCTTGCGCCGCCGCCAATGTTAGCCCATTTTTGGGTCCCATCGGGATATATGCCGTAAAGACTAGATCCGGTCGCGAGGTATATGGTTCCATCTCGCCCGATTACTGGAGAACCGTCCTGACTGGAGATGTTATAGGCCCACTTCATTTGTCCATTGGAAGTCAGCGCGTATAGGCTGCCGTTCCCCACAACGTAAGTCGTACCATCAGCACCAACAGCCGGTGATGAAAGCCCCGTGGCCTGGAACGGGTACGACCACTTAATGGAACCGTCGGGGTTCAGCGCATAACAACCCACTCCCGGGTTCAGAAAGCAGACCGTTCCGTCGGACGCAACCGAGGGTGAGGAAGAAACTCCCTGCCCCACGGTAAAAGTCCATTTATTGGAGGCCCCAGTCGGGGCATTGGTGATGGCCACTAGACCGCTCGCCGTACCGAAATAGATGGTGCCGTCAGGCGCCATAGCGGGCGAGGAAGAGATGCTCGACCCCGCATCATACGTCCATAGCACCGTCCCCGGGACCACTCTCGGCGCGTGCCAGGTGTAGATGCCGCCGCCGTTGACAACAGCCACCAGCGTGCTGCCGTCGGCTGAGGAAGCCACCGCGCTCCAGTTGGTGGCCGGAGCGTTATTCGGAGTCCAAGTGGTTCCGCCGTCTGACGAGGTAAAGATTGCGCCCGGCCAGGGCGCCGCGCCCCCAGCCACCACCGCCAACCGGCGCCCGTCGGCAGATGCGGTAACGGAACTCCAATCCGCGTTTGGCGCCGCACTCGGCTGCCATGATGCGCCTGAGTTGGTCGAGAGGTAAATTGGTCCGTTTGCGGCCACGGCCACCAACTGATTTCCATCGGCGGACGAGGCCACGGATGTCCAGGCGTTGCTGGGCGCCGTACTCCGCACCCAGGGTTGCGCCCGGGCCAGGCAACACCACATCAGGAGCGACACCGGCAGAGCCACTCCGGAGCGAACGGAAAGCGGGTTCATAAGAGGCAACACCTTGCAGACGCCTGCGCGCCGTGGGACGAACTCCAAAACGTAATCGCCAGCCCCGAACGACCTGCGAAACACCGGCCCCGACGGCGGCTCGACATGGCCGCCGTGTTGGTCTCAGCGTTGTTCCTCATCGGCGCTCTTCCCATCTCTCGGCGGCTCGGGGAGCGAAGCTGGATCGTTCAGCGCACCAACCCCAGCCAGCCGATCTTCAACGCGATGACATCACAAATCGAAGAATAAGGCAATAGAAAAATGGCGGTTTTGTGCATAATGTCGCGTTTAGACAACGCATCGCAGCTCTGGGCACATTATCTGTGCTCCCCACACCTTCTCCGAAGACTTAACCGGTAAGGAAATCAACCCGAGGATAAATGGACCCGCTCCACTTGTGGAAAGGTCAGTCCTGGAATTCGAACGCTGGGTTCGCATTTCATTTAATTCTCCTCTTGGCACACTTGGGCCGGCTTGCGCCGGAGCGGCTCCACCTTACCGCCAGGCCGGCGGGCTGTGCGGCTCACCGCCTGCGCCAGGCGGCTGTGGTGGCCCACGTCGAACCGCTCGTTCACCCAGCGCACCGGTACCGTGGTGCGCTGCGGCACCTACCGGCAGGACTCGGGCGCGCCCTGGGGCACCGGCCAACGCCTTCGCTCCCAGCCCCAGCGCCTTCAGGCCTCGGGCCAGCGCCCGCTCGGCCGCCGCGACGGGCTTGGGTGCATGTAAGTTGCTCACCATCTCAAAGTAACTACCCTGCTGCCGATCCACCGGGATGGCCTGAGGTACTCAGTAAATTAAGCCCTCGCGAATAAGCTTTACATACGGGTTCCGGGGCGGTATGGTTCGTAGTCGTGAAAGAGGAACCGGGGCGCCGTTTGGATATCACCCCAAAATGGGGCGATAGGCAGATCGGCTCAATTGCTTGTTAGGCGGCTTGAGTCGTTATGAAAGTGCAGATTCATCCTGCTTCTCGGTTCGCCGCTTGGATGTTCGCTGGCATCGCTGCACTGTCGACGCTCGTCGGTTGGCCAATCGCTGCAGGATTCTTTTCGTCCACTCCGATTGGCGTTGTGGAGTGGCCGAGCGTTGCGCTCTTCGTGTTGCTCGCATTTGCGTGTGTGATTTGTTTTCTTTTTTGCCCGCGTCGCCCGTTGGTTCCGAAGATCATTACATTTGCCTTGATGATTCACGCGCTGTTTTGGACGATTGACGTGGTGGTCTATCACTGGCTCCATTTCGTCGATTACGCGTGAGACGCTCGCCGAACCATTCCATCGCAGCGAACCCGGCGAGTGCGCCAAGATGTCATGCTGGGGCCGAGTCGCGCCGGGTCGCTGACTGGAAGCGTTAGCCCTGAATGGCGACCATGCAAACCTGCTCAAAGAATACTCGTGCAACTCTCGCCGCGTGTACCTTCCTGGCTTTCGGTTCGCGCCTCGACGCGCAATCTTGGACCCAGACCAGTGCGCCGGTTACCAATTGGAGCTCCGTCGCATGCTCGGCGGATGGCCGCACAGTCGTGGCATCGGTAGATGGCCAAATCTGGGGCGGAAGCGGCTGGGTCGTATTTCCGGGGCTAATCTTTCTCTCAACGGACTCGGGAGCCACGTGGACGGCTACGAGCGCGCCGAGCACGAACTGGAGTTGCGTTACTTGCTCGGCTGATGGCACAAAGATGGCCGCTTTCTCCGTGGGGGGTATGATCTACACTTCTACCAACTCGGGGGGGACATGGCTGCCATCGGCGGCCCCATCCATTGGCATGGGGGCCACTGTTCCGTGGGGTGCTGCGACCTCGTCTGCGGATGGAACCAGGTTGTTAGCTGTCGCGCATTCCTACTGGTATCCGATCTACCTTTCGACGAACTCGGGAGCAACATGGACACCGGTCGGTAGTGGGGGCGCCTGGTCGGGGCTCGCTTGCTCGTCGGATGGAATGAAAATGACGGCGACTTACTACTGGATTCCAGGTGGCCCCATCGATACGTCCCCTGATGGTGGACTGACCTGGGTGGGATCGAACGCGCCTGAGCTTGGGTGGGGGGCGGCGGCTTGTTCAGCCGACGGGGTCAGGCAGGCGGCGGTCACCGAGTATGGTTCGATTTATCTCTCGACGAACGCCGGAGGCAATTGGGCCTCGACCAGCGCGCCCGACGAGGAGTGGTGGTCCGTGGCTTCATCTGCCGATGGCGTAAAGCTGGTTGCGGCGTCCTTGCCAGCGACAAGTCAGATGGGCGGCGTTATTTATACATCGTCCGATTCAGGCAGCACCTGGGTCTCCAACAGCGCTCCTGAACTTGCTTGGGCCTCGGTGGCCTCCTCGGCCGATGGCTGCAAACTTGTTGCGGTGACTGGCAACGGCGGCATCTATACTCGGCAAGAGACACCCAGACCGAAGCTGAACTTCGCTCCGTCCACCAGCGGCCTTGTCCTCTCGTGGACTGTTCCGTCAGTGAATTTCGATTTGCAGCAGGCTCCCGATTTGACTTCAGGCAAGTGGGCTACGGTGCCGGCGATGCCAACGCTCAACTACACGACCCTTCAGTATCAAGTGAGCATCCCCAAACCACAGCGGACGATGTTTTACCGACTGGTAGCACAATGACAAAAATGCTTAACGAATCGCTGATGGCGAACCGCCGCTGCCCGCCTCCGCCTTGGGCCAAGCCGAAATGTGGGCGGGCCGCCTGCGCTCCGGCTTTGTTCCCGACGGCCGTCGCATACCTCAACCGTTCTCCGAGGACCCAACCGGAGCGAGCCCGGCTGAAGTCCTGTAAGGACGACAAGACAATAGCCCAGGGAAAGCGAGGAACGAGCGTCGCCCTGGGTGAGAGACACAAAATGATTTCCTCTCCTTTTTCCCATCCGGTTGGGTGCGCTCCCGCGCGCCCAACCGGATGGGAAAAAGGAGAGGTTGGGTTGTGGTGGCGCTTTACCCGGGGCGGCGGCCTCGGCGGCCTTGCCCCGGGCTGGTATGAAGCCGCCCCTGCGGGGCTCTGGAGGCCAGGTGAATGACGAACGACTCGGCGAATCTGGCCGCCTTTGGGCGAACCGTCAGCTTCAGGCCTGAGCCGGATCGTGCGGCACCTTCGATCCACAAGGCGTTGACAGGTGTAGCCGAAAGGCTACAGCAGCTCGGTGCTTGAAATTCGTAAAACGGAGCTCTTCGCGCAATGGCTGGACGGCCTGCGCGACCTTCAAGCCAGGGACATCAAGATCGCCTTGGGCCTCGCGCGTAAACTTTCGGAGTAATTACCATGAAAAAAACTGTTACCACCCGCTATGACGTCGCCGAACACCTCAGGACTCCAAAAGAGATGGCGGCTTATCTGGAAGCGTGCTTCGAAGCGGCTGACGGAGATGCAGCATTCATCGCCAAGGCGCTCGGAGACATTGCTCGGGCGAAGGGAATGGCCCAGATTGCACGCGATACGGGATTGTCTCGTGAGAGTCTGTACAAGGCCCTGTCCGGGCAGCGAAGTCCCGGCTTCGATACAATCCTCAAAGTAATCGAGGCGCTTGGACTGAGGTTACATGCTGAGGCTAGTGAAGGATGAGCGGGTGCCCAACGAGTCCGGTGCGACGGATGCCGGGTTTAGCCCGTCCGTTTTACACGATCCGCCGCCCGGGCCCCGCTGAGCTTTTTCGTTGGGCCCGGCGCGCAGCACCATGAGTGAGGCATTCGCAATCTTCGATTCCCTTCTTTGGGAACCGGCGGAGGGTTACTTCCTTTTGGGCTGCCATCTGCGGCGCCTCGATCGTTCCGCGGCCCATTTTCGCTTCCCGCTGGATGTCGGCACCGCTCAAAAGAAGCTGCTGGATTACGCACGCCAGCTAGCCCAGCAGCCACGGAAGGTGCGGCTTGAGCTTGCGGCGACCGGCGCCATCGCACTCAGGGACGAGGAGGTGAAGCCGAGCACGCCGATTGCGGTCGCGCTGTCCGGAGAAGCTGTCCGCAGCGACGATGAGTTCCTGCATCATAAGACGACCCGCCGCGAGGTGTTCGGCCGGGCGCTGTCAGCTCATCCCGAGGCGCAGGATGTCCTGCTATGGAATGAGCGTGGCGAGCTCACCGAGACCTGCCACGGCAATGTGGTGCTGGAGATCGAGGGACGCAGACTGACCCCGGTCCTTTCGTCCGGTCTGCTGCCTGGCGTGTTTCGCGCCCACCTCCTCGATCGCGGTGAGATTCAGGAGCGCATCCTCCCCGTAGGCGCGATCGAAGCCGCGTCGGCTATCTTCCTGATTAACTCCGTGCGGAGATGATGCGAGATACGCCTCCTGCGCCATCTATTACCCCAATGAAAGCGCCCGGCAATTTCGCGCGGGCAAGCCAGCGTTTGTCCTTATTCCAGGACTGCCCCTACGATAGCGCGCTTAACTAACCGCCATTCCGTTGTGACCCCAATGATTTGTTCGGGGCTATCCTGAAAGGATAACGAGCACTCAGCCCAGGGTTGCGAGCTCGCGAGCTACCCTGGGTTTGGCCACCGAAAGGAACGTCAACCCTGCAAAGGGTTGGAGCCAAGACCGGAGCCAGCGATGCTCAAACCCCTCCGGGGTAAATAATCCTCAAGGCCGTGTTCACCCAGGGTAGCCCCGCACTTCCTGCGGAAGAGCGGGACAACCCTGGGCTGAGTGCCGCAATCCCTTCGGGATAAACAACCGGCGGCAACGGGTCCGCAGGTCAACCTCTGGCACGTTCGGGCGGGGGTTGTCAAAAGTTAAGCCATTGGTAATAGCCCGGGTGCTGTGCTGCCGGGACTTTGGCCTGATGTAGCCGCCGCTCGAAGGAGCAGGAAATCTCTGGAGGAACATGTTGCACAGAGAGGCTTTGCATCCTGACGCTCTAACGCGAACCGATACTCCCGGCTCAAGGCGGGCCCGTCAAAGGGGTCGGTTCTCAGTATCGTATAATCGGTCTTGACGGCGCCCGGGCGGCGGCCCTTCCCTCTCACCAACGCTAGAAAGCTCCGCCTCCAATATCCCGGTGCCCTTTACCACATCACGAACCGGGGCGCCCCTCGCGAGGCCATTCACCCGCGCAGCGCTCAGTGCGAACGGGGGCGCGAAAAGCGATTTCCTATCCATTCAATTTCCGAAGGTTTGTGTCTCGCGCCCGTGCATGAGTGCGGATCCCGGCCATCCTCACGGTCGAGGCTCGTCCAACGCGATGGAACAGTAGTTACACGCGCATTCCAACGAATCTCATTGACATATACTAATACGCGTGATGACATCGCTCACATGAGATCGACTATCTCTCGGCGCAACTTCGTTAAAACTTCCCTGATGGCTTCGGCGGCGTTGCCCTTGGTGGCGAGCGCGCAGGACGCCGCAACCCCAGGGACGGCGGCGGCTGAGAAGCCTTCGAGCGCGCAGCCGGAGGCCTTGCCCTCCGGGACGCTGGGCGGCCAGCCGTTCAGCCGATTGATGATGGGCGGCAACTTGATCGCGGGGTGGTCGCATTCGCGCGACCTGACCTACGTCTCGACCCTCATGCGGCGCTACAACAGCCCCTCCAAAATCCGGGAGACGCTCGAACTCGGCGAAAGCCACGGCATTACGGCCATCAACTCCTGGGTGATGGACGATAACTCGCAGATCTTCGAGCACTGGAAATGCGGCGGCAAACTGAAATGGTTCGCCCAGACCCGGCTGGACGCGGGCGGCGGCTTTTCCCAGATCCAGCGGGCCATTGACCAGGGGGCCGTGGGGATTCATCTCACCGGCGACGCGGCGGAATCGCTGCTCGACCAGGGCAAGTTCGATAAGGTGGGCGAGACGGTCGAGTTCATCAAATCGCAGAAGCGAATCGCCGGCGTGGCCGCGCATGACCTGCGGGTCATCGTGGAGTGCGAGAAGGCGAAGCTCGAGGTCGATTTCTATCAGAAAACACTCCATTCGCACGAGTACCTACACCGCGCCCCGGCCGGGAGAAACGACGGCCGTGGGACCGCACGATAACTCGTGGTGCCAGGATCCCCAGGCGGTGGTGGACGTGATGGCCAAAGTAAAAAAGCCCTGGATTGCTTTTAAGGTCCTGGCGGCGGGGGCGGTTCCACCGCGCGCCGCCTTCCCCTACGCCTTCAACAACGGGGCCGATTTTATCCTGGTCGGCATGTTTGACTGGCAGGTCGAAGAGGACGCCAAGCTGGCACGGCGGGTTATCGCGTCCGTCCGCGGGCCCAACTCCAAGCGGACGCGGCCGTGGTTTAGCTGAGCGGGCGCCCGGGATTACGGTCCTGCCGGCGCGCCGCCACCAGCCATTTCCTCCGTGTGGTTCGGAGCGTTAGCGTTTAGCTTATCGGCAGATGTCCGACGGGCTAAACATCAACGAAATTTACCTCAGCGTGCAAGGCGAGAGCACCTTCGCCGGGTTGCCCTGCGTTTTTGTGCGGCTCACCGCCTGCAATTTGCGGTGCTCCTATTGCGATACGGCGTATGCCTTCAAAGAGGGCAGCCAGCGAACGCTGGCCGAGGTGGTCGCCGAAGTCAAACGCCTGTCCGGCCCGTTTCTATCCCGCCCCCCGGCTGCCGGGTGCCGGCTGCCGCTGGTCGAACTCACCGGTGGCGAACCGCTGGTTCAGCGGACCTCGCTCCCCTTGATGGCCGCCCTGTGCCAGGAAGGGTTTACCGTTCTGCTCGAGACCAGCGGCGCGCACGACATCGCGCCGGTCGATCCGCGGGTCCGCCGGATCATGGATCTCAAATGCCCCAGCAGCGGGGAGGTGGCTCGCAATCGCTGGGAGAACCTGGCCCAGCTCAAGGCCACCGACGAAATCAAGTTTGTCATTGGCACGGTCCAAGACTACGAATGGGCCAAAGAACAGATTCTGCGGCATGGACTGGACCGGGTTTGCCCATTGTTATTCTCGTGGGTCCACCCGCTTGCTCCCGAGCAGCAGGATCCGTCCCTGAAGCGGGTTCCACCCGGCCAGACGGCCATTTTGAGGCGGGAACTGGTGGAAAGAATCATCGCCGACGCCCTGCCCGTGCGGTTCCAGGTGCAACTGCATAAAATCATCTGGCCGCTCGAACAACGGGGTGTGTGATGGCCTGCGACCGATAACCGTGGCTGCTGCGAAAAACAAAAACCCAAAGGCCGCGCGTATCCTGGACCTCCTCCGGGCCTATGAATCGCGCAACGTGACCTTCATCGAGCCGGACGGCTCCTGGCCGATGATCTGGGCGCGCGCGCGGGGCGTTCACGTTTGGGATATTACCGGGAAACGATACCTGGACCTGACCGCCGCCTTCGGGGTTGCCGCCGCGGGTCACGCCAACTCCCGGGTGGTTCGCGCCGGACAGAAGCAGATGGGCGAGTTGCTGCACGCCATGGGCGATGTCCATCCCCATGCCCTCAAGGCGGAACTTGCGCGGGAGCTTAGCCGGATCACCTTCGAGCGCTGGAACCGGGCTGCCTCGAACCGTCGCGGGCAGCCGGCCGTCCGCTCCGGCAAAACCATCTTCTGCAACTCCGGGTTCGAGGCCGTCGAAGCGGCCCTAAAGACCGCGGTTCTGGCCACGGGCAAACCGGGCATCATCGCCTTCGAAGGCGCCTATCACGGCCTCGGTTATGGCGCGCTCAATGCCACCCATCGCGACCACTTCCGCGCTCGGTTCAAAGCTCAGCTTGGCGGGTTCGGCCATTTCGTTCCGTTCCCGTCAGCTTCGTCCTCTCCCGCCACCGGCGGCGCAGAGCACAACGGTATTACCCTGGCTGCTGTGGGCGAGCGCCTCGAGCAATTGCTCCGCCGCGGCTCGATCGGCGCCATCCTGGTGGAGCCTATCCAGGTGCGGGGTGGCATCCATGTGCCGGAACCGGCCTTTCTCAAGCTCTTGCGCTCGCTCTGCGACCGCTATCGCGCGGTGCTGATTTTGGATGAGATTTACACCGGGTTCGGCCGCACGGGCCGCTGGTTCGCTTGTGAACATTCAACAGTGATTCCGGACCTGATCTGCCTGGGAAAAGCCCTGACCGGAGGATTTCCCTTGTCGGCATGTGTTGGACGCGCGGACCTGATGGACGCGGCCTGGCCGTCATCGCAAGGGGAAGCCATTCATACCAGCACTTTTTTGGGTCACCCCGTGGGTTGTGCCATGGCCCTGGCGCAGATTAAGGAAATCCAGCGGCGCGGCCTGGTGGCTCGGAGCGCGGAACTGGGGCGCCATTTGCTCGCCAAGCTGTCCTCGCTGGCGGCGACTACATGCGCCTTTCGGTTAAACGCGCGCGGTCTCGGGCTGTTGGCCGGCTTGGAACTGCTTCGCCCCGACTCGACGCCGGCGACCGAAGCATCTCTGCGGCTCATCAAAGAGCTGCTGGCGCGCGGTTTTATTTTTCTTCCTGAAGGCGAACACGCCAATGTTCTCAGCTTCACACCTCCCCTTACCATCTCCCAGCGCCAGCTCGATTCCGCGGTCGGCGCCGTGGCCGACGCGCTCTTAGCCGCCGCGTAAAGCCATGAAGCTTTCCGAAATGAAAGCGGTGCTGGCCGCCAACGACCTTCGGCTCACCAAGTCGCTAGGGCAAAATTTTCTGCATGACGGGAATCAGCTTCGGCGCATTGTCGAATCCGCCGAGCTGTCAAAGCGGGATAACGTACTGGAAATCGGGCCTGGCCTGGGCCCTCTGACCGAGTCGTTGATCGAGCGTGCGGGCTGCGTGTTGGCGATCGAAAAGGACGCCCGGCTGGTGGCTTTGTTGGAAGCCCGGTTCCGAGTGCCCGCCGAGGAATCCGAGCCACCGGGAGGCGTCGGGCCCCCTGCGAAGCCAGGTCTGCGCCTGGTCCATGACGATGCTCTGGACTACCTGCGCCGAACGCCGCGGGATTGGAGCGAGTGGAAGCTGGTGGCCAACCTGCCGTATTCGGTGGCCTCCCCCATCCTGATCGAATTGGCCCAGGCCCGCCGCGGGCCCGAACGGATGGTGGCCACGCTTCAAATCGAAGTTGCCCGGCGCCTGACCGCGGAGGCGGGCTCGCCCGATTACGGGGTGCTCACGTTGCTGGCCCAATTGGATTACGAGTTGCGCGGCTGGTTTAAAATTCCGGCGAGCTGCTTTTTTCCCGAGCCGGGAATTGACTCGGCCTGTGTGGCCCTGATTCGGCGCTCACGGCCACTGCTGGCGCCCGAACTCCGCGGAAGCTTTTCCCGGGTCGTCAAGCGCGGCTTTTCCCAACGGCGCAAAATGATGGCCAAACTCTTGCGCGCGGACTGGCCTGCGCCCGCCGTGCAGGCCGCGTTCGCGCAACTTGGCCTGTCGCCGCAGGCCCGCGCCGAAACCCTCGACTTGCAACAATTCGTTCGACTCACCGAGCGTCTCGCGGCAGATTCTCCCGGCCCAGAGCCATCCCACGAATCATGAATGAAGAAATTTTCGACGTAGTCAACGAACGCGATGAGGTGATCGGGCAAAACAGCCGTCGCGAGGTTCATCGGCTCGGCCTGATGCACCGCGCGGTTCATGTTCTGGTGTTTAACTCCCGCGGCCAGGTCTTCCTCCAAAAGCGCTCGATGACCAAGGATCGACAGCCCGGCCTCTGGGATTCCTCGGCGTCCGGCCACGTCGAGTCGGGTGAGGATTACGACCGATGCGCGATCCGCGAACTCGGCGAAGAGATCGGGTTGGTTCTGGCTGAACCGCCCCGGCGCCTCTTCAAACTGCCCGCCTCCGACGAAACCGATCAGGAACATGTCTGGGTCTTTCGCTGCGAGACCGACGGACCGCTCACGCTCAATCAGGACGAGATCGAACGGGGCGGATGGTTCTCCATCGAGGAAGTGAATCGCTGGATGGCAGAGAAGCCAGAGGAGTTCGCCAGCGCGCTCTTGCTGGTCTGGAAAACCATCCCGGGCCGAAACGGTTGACGGAGATCGGTCCTTTGACTGTGATTGCGGACGCCGGATGTTGCTGGCAACGTCAACGTCCAAGACAGCCCCCACAGGCACGAAAGGTCCCATTTGGTGCGTCTGGTCGTTGGGCATGAACAGACCCTGCGGCCGTTGGTCCGGCCGGCAGGTTGGCCTGGGTGCGAGCTGTGGGTTTATTGATTCCGAAGGGCGATCAATGGATGAGCCGGAAAAACATTTGTGTGCCCGGAAGGGAGTTGGTGTATGGCGTGGTTGCGCCGGGGATCGTCGTGTAGGCGCCCTCCACGGCGGGCGCGGATTGCAGGGAAAAGGCTGAATCGGTCCAGCTCAAGACCACGCTGTTGCCGGCCACTTGAATCTGCAGCGGAATCGGAGCGGGAGGAGTCGGGGTTGAATTGCTCAGGTTTAATGCGAACACTGTGCCATTGCCCCCGCTGCCGCCCCCACTGGCCGTCCCATACAGCATGTTGCCGGATAAAATCAATCCGGCATGGCACAACATGCCGCCAGCGCCGCCACTGAAGTCGTGCAGGTTGGTAAAACCCGCGCCGCCAGCGGTGCTCACGGCGAATATTGTGCCATCACTGCTGCCGCCCCCATGCGATGTCGTCCCATAAAGGAGATTGTTCGATAACAGCAACGCGTTGGGATTGGCGCCGTCGCTCGAGCTGGTGAAACTGTGCAAATTCATAAAAGCCGTGCCATCGGTGTTGATGGCGAAAACCGTGCCCGCGCTCCCGCTGCCGCCATGATTGGCCGTGCCATACAGCGTGTTGCCGGACAAAATCATTCCGGCATTCGGGTTGGCACCGTCGCTCCCACCGGTGAAGCTGTAGAGGTTGGTGAAACCGTCGCCGCCGGTAGAAAGGGCAAACACATCGCCATTACCCGAACTGCCGCCCTGGTTCGCCGTGCCATACAGCATGCCGCCCGACAAAACCAACGCGGCATACGGACTCGCCCCGTCACTGCCACCCGTGAAGCTGTGCAGGTTTGTGAAACCGGTACCGTCGATAGTCAGAGCAAAGACATTCCCGTTACCATAAGTGCCGCCGCCCGTCGCCGTCCCATACAGGATGCCGCCCGACAGGACCAAGCCGGCGAAGGGGTTGGAGCCGTCGGTGCCGCCCGTGAAGCTATGCAGGTTGATAAAGGCCGTGCCATCGGTGTTTACGGCGAACACCGAGCCGTTGCCATAAGTGCCGCCCTGGCTCGCCGTGCCATACAGCCGGTTGCCCGATAGAAGCAATCCGGCAAAGGGATTGACGCCGTCGCCGACGGCGAAATTATGCAAATTGGTAAAGCCCGTGCCATCAGCGTTGATGGCAAACACCGTGCCGTTGCCCACGCTGCCGCCACCCGACGTGGTTCCATACAGGGCATTGCCTGACAAAATCATGCCGGGATACGGATTGGCGCCGTCGCTGCCGCTGACGAAATTATGCAGGTTGGTGAAACTTTGCCCCGTGACTTGAGCGAAGGCGGTGGAGAGTTGAAGGGTGAGGACGCAGAATAAGGCCGGCGTCCATAGGGCAATGCGTTGGTTTTTCATGGTTCCATAGGCCGTGAGAACTCCGAGTGATTACCGGGTCGTCACAATTGAAGGTTCACGGCCAACGAACCAGAAACAATGAAGACGGCCTACTTATGACGACTCCGGTGGATTTGGCAAGACATTGTTAACTTAATTTGCGTTCCGAAGAGCAAAAAATGCTTCGTGGGGGTTTGGGTCAAGCGGTCCGAGCAACGCCTTGCTCCTTCGCTGAAAGGTTCGAACCACCCGGGCACGCCGTCGGCCGCGCGTGTTACCGCCGGCCGTTGGAACTCTCACTCTTGAGCCGCAGGGTAGCCTTCACCAGGTTAAACCGGTCGTGGGCATGGATGCCGGTCTTGGCGCCCTCGCCATAGACGCTAAAAATGCTCCAGAGCGTCAGGCCATCGGCGCTCATCCACTGCTGAGGAAACCCGCAGGTGAGGCCCTCACCTTCGGAGCCCATACCCCCCCAGTTTTCGTAATAGGCGATGGTCGTCCAGGGTCCCCAGGGTGTGGGTCCATCGAAGACGCCGAGTTGTCCCGGCCCGGCGTGGAAGCACGTGAACAGGAAGCGTTTCAGGCCCGGATCATAAACGACCGAGGAGGGCGTCACGCCACGGGCGTCCGTAAAAACCGGTTCGGCTCGATCGTTTTCCGGCGCCCACACGGCGGCGCCGTCCGCATCGATTCGCTGGAAGAACTCACAGGCGGGATGCTCTCGCAGTTGGGCCACCGGCAGACGCGCCAGGTAAAGCCGATTCCCGCTCCCTCGGTCGGCCGACTGTTTCGGACCATAGAGGTACACATAACCCGCCCAGGGCGATGGCACACCGGAGTAATCCCGGCCAAACGTGAGAAACTTGGCCGGCTGGAAATGGCCCGGTCCCTTGGGAAAGAGCCAATCAGTCCGAGTCCAGCTTGCGCCGCGGTTGGTGGACCAGGCCAGGACATGATCCACATCCGGCCAGGTGCCGTTCTCCAAATTAATCGTGGCGTAAAGCACACCCGCGACGAACAGGATGCCGGTGGTTTTGCCTTTCCTGGCGAAACTCGCGGGATGCTCGGGGTTCTTCCCACCGTTCACGTTGACACCGCGCCAGTGTTCGGGCGTGCCCTCGATGCGGGCGAAGCCCAGTGCCACCCGGCCATCCGTGTCCGAACCGCCGAACCCTCCCCCGTCGCCCCAAGCGGCATACAGGTTGTCGTCCGGTCCCCACGTCACCGGCCAGAGATCACTGCCCAAAGCCGCCGTGGTGTACGTATCCCAATGCCAAACGAGATCTTGGAGGATTGCACTCGGGGGATAGGGAGGCCGAACCGACGCTGGCTTGGGCGTCCCTGCTCGAACGAGGAGGGCGCCGGAGCCTAACACGGCTGCGAAGCCCCCGACCCGGATCATGCCGCGCCAATTCACAGGCACAGCCTTTCTCAATTCGGGCCGGTGCTCAAGCACTCAACGCGCGGGAGGTCTGAGGCCGAACCTCATTCGCACGCATCAAACGGCCGCTCCGCCCACGATCGGCGCCGCCGTTTGACCGCGGGCTTCGAGGATCAGGCGCGCTTTCAGTTCATGCAAGCCAAGCTCCAACCCGGCCGGATAAGCATGGGGATTAACGAAGCGCTTGATGCCGGGATGGAGGCGGGCCAGTTGGTCGCGAACGCGGTCGCGGATCGCATCGATTCGTGGGGGCTCATAGACACGCCGGCCGGCACGGAAAATCGGGACCAGCAAATCTTCCTGGGCCGCCTCGCCGGCCAGGTGTTTGCGACGGAACGGGTCAACCGGATCGACAATGGTGAAGGCGGACGGAAACGGGCGGGCGGTGTCATAGATGGCATCGCCGATGAACTCGTTGCCCTCCGCAAAGCGGCGAACCTGCAGGATGCCGGGATCGGTGATCTTGGCGGTTTGTTCGGACAGCTTCACCTTGTATTGCCAGGGGCCGCCGGATGCGCGAACCGCCCCGAGTTTATACACCCCCCCGAGGGCGGGCTGATCGTAGGCCGTCACGAGTTTGGTCCCCACGCCCCAGGCGTTGATTCGAGCGCCCTGTTGTTTCAGGCTGGCGATCAGGTGTTCATCGAGATCGTTGCTGCCGACAATGAGGGCGCGGTCAAAGCCGGCCTCGTCCAAAAGTTTTCTCGCTTCGATGCTGAGGAAAGCCAGGTCGCCGGAATCCAGGCGGATGCCCCCGAGGTTGTGCCCCTGGCGGCGGAGTTGGAGTCCGGCCTCGATGGCATGCCGGACGCCTTCGATGGAATTGTAGGTATCGACCAGGAAGAGGCAATGGTTGGGCAAAGCTTGGGCGTATTGGTGGAAGGCTTGCAGTTCGGTGTCGAAGGAAAGGACCCAGCTATGGGCGTGGGTGCCGAGGACGGGGATGCCGAAGCGCTGGCCGGCGGCGAGGTTCGAGGTGCCGGCGCAACCGCCAATATAGGCGCAACGAGAGGCCGTCAATGCGCCATCCATGCCCTGCGCCCGGCGGAGGCCAAACTCGATGACCGGGTCGCCCTGGGCGGCCAGGCAGACCCGGGCGGCTTTGGTGGCGATGAGGGACTGAAAATTCAGGAAATTGAGCAGGGCCGCCTCCACCAGTTGCGCTTGGAGGATGGGGCCTTGGACGCGAAGCAATGGTTCGTGGGGAAAAACCACGGTGCCTTCCGGAATGGCATCGAGGTCGCAGGCCCAGCGCAGACCTTTCAGATAGTCGAGAAAGGCCGGATCAAACAGCCGGCCGCCGTCCTGGCCTTGCAGGGTGGCGAGGTAGGCGAGATCCGAGTCCGCGAACCGGAGATCTTCCAGGGTACTGGATGGCGCCGGCCAGACCGCAGGCGATGGTGAAGCCACCTTGAAAGGGGGGCTGGCGAAACGAGAGATGAAAAACGGCCTCCTTATCCGCCGTCCGGGTTTTCCAGAATGCGCAGGCCATGGTGAGTTCATAGAGATCGGTCAGGAGGGGCAGGGAAGGGGGAACGCCGAGAGAACTCGAAGTTGGCGGTTGCATAGGGGACGCGGTAAAGGCGCTCCCGAAGGAGCGCACTCACTCAGGACTCAAGGTCTGCGCCGCAGAGCCCCAGGATAGCCGCGGGATTCAAACCGGCAGCGATCCATTTAGGTCTGCGCAGGCGCCGCGCACACGCGGCGCCTCGACTCCGAAAGCATTCTGCGGCGGCTCTGACGCTCAGTCCACCGGCGAGGCTTCGCGCGGGTGTTCGCCGCGATCGCCACCCCGGTCACTACCGCGCTCGCCACGGTCTCCGGGCTCACGCTCACCGCTACGCTCGGGGCGGTCGCCGCCCCGCTCGCCACGGTCGCCAGACTCACGGTCAGCGCCGCGCTCAGGGCGGTCGCCGCCCCGGTCGCTTCCTCGCTCGCCCGTTCGCTCGGGGCTCCGTTCGGGACTGCGTTCAGGGCTCCGCTCGGTACTCCGTTCAGGGGCGCGGTCGGGGACGCGTTCGCCGCGGCTTCCACGGTCAGCGGAGCAATCCCGATCGCCTCCTCGGCGATCCCGGTCGCCGCGGCCCCGGTCTCCCCGCGGTTCGCCGCGCGATTCGCCACGATTTTCGCCGCGCGGTTCACCGCGGTGTTCACCGCGATGTTCGCGGTCACCCCGGTCAGCGCGATGCTCGCCACCACGGTCTTCGGATCCGGCCGGCTCACGCCCCTCGCCGCCCGGACCGCCTTCGGGCTGGCCGCCGCCCATCTGTTGGTCGCGTTCGGCCATTGCGGCTTTGCGGGACAAGCGCACGCGTCCTTTTTCATCGACGCCCAGGCACTTGACCCAGATTTCGTCGCCGAGTTTGACGATATCTTCGGTTTGTTTAACGCGGAAGTTCGCCAGCTCGCTGATGTGGACCAGGCCGTCCTTGCTGGGCAGGAATTCGACGAAGGCGCCGAAGTCTTTGATAGTGACGACTCGCCCGCGGTAGATCTTGCCGATTTCGGCCTCGGCGCTCATGCCGACGATCGCGTCCCGGGCAATCTTCATGCCCTCCTCGGAGACCGAGTAGATGTTGACGGTGCCATCGTCCTCGATATTGATTTCGCAACCGGACTCCTCGACGAGCTTCTTGATGTTCTTGCCGCCGGGGCCGATCAGGGCGCCGATCTTTTCCGGGTTGATCTTGATGGTCTCGATGCGCGGGGCGTATTTGCTGATTTCCTTGCGCGGGGCGCTGAGGGTTTTCGCCATTTCGGCCAGGATTTGCGCCCGGGCGACACGCGCCTTTTCGACGGCCTCGGTCATAATGTTGAGCGGGATGCCGCGCAACTTGAGATCGAGCTGGAAGCCGGTAATGCCCTTTTCGGTGCCGGCGAGTTTGCAATCCATGTCGCAGAAGGCGTCCTCCCAGCCGATGATGTCGGTCATGAGCTTGTAGCGGGCGATGCGATCTTTGTCGTCGTGCTCGGTGCAAATGCCGATGCTGATCCCGGCGACCGGGCGGGTCATGGGCACGCCGGCATCCATGAGGGCCAGGGAACCGCCACAGACCGTCGCCATGGAGGTCGAGCCGTTGGACTCCATAATCTCGCTGGTGATGCGGATGGAGTAAGGATAGGTGGCCAGCGGAACCATGCCTTCGAGCGAACGTTCGGCGAGCGCGCCGTGGCCAATCTCGCGCCGGCCGGGGCCGCTGATGCGTCCGGTTTCACCTACGGAAAAGTTCGGGAAATTGTAATGCAGGATGAACTTCTTCTCGCTGGCGCCGCCGGTGTAGGAATCGAATTCCTGGGCGTCCTCGCCAGTTCCCAGGGTGCACAAGGTGAGCGCCTGGGTTTCGCCGCGTTGAAACAGGGCCGAGCCGTGGGCGCGCGGCAAGACGCCGGCTTCGGAGTAAATGGCGCGAACGGTGTCGAAATCGCGGCCATCGAGCCGTTTGCCATGCTCCATGATCAACCCGCGGACCGCCTCCTTTTGGATGTAGTAAAAGGCGTCCTTGAGGACGAATTGCGTGACCTTTTCCTCGCCGAATTTCTCGACCAGCTTTTTGCTGATTTCCTCGGTGAGCGCGGACACCGCGGTCTCGCGCGCGAGCTTCCCGGGGGTCAGCAGGGCGGCCACGATCCGATCCCCGGCCAGGGTTTTGGCTTCCAGCAAGATCTCCGGCGGAACGATGTTGAGCTTGATTTGGCGCTTGGGTTTGGCCGCTCGGGCCGCCAGTTCTTTTTGGGCCGTGATGGTGGGTTGGATGGCTTCCTGGCCAAATTTGAGGGCCGCATTGAAATCGGCCTCGGTGATTTCCTTGGCCGAGCCTTCGTACATCACGAGATCGGATTCATTGCCGACATAGACCAGGTCGAGATCGCTCTCGGCCATTTGTGAGTGGGTGGGATTGGCGACGAGTTGACCGTTGATGCGGCCAACGCGCACGGCGCCCAGCGGTCCTTCCCAAGGAACATCGCTCACCATCAGGGCGGCCGAAGCCCCCACCAGCGCGAGCATATCCGGGTCGTTTTCCCCATCGGCGCTCAGCACGATGCACTGGACCTGAACCTCGTTGTACCAACCGCGCGGGAAGAGCGGGCGTATGGGCCGGTCAATCAACCGCGAGGTAAGAATCTCTTTCTCGGTCGGACGGCCTTCACGCTTGAAGTAGCCGCCGGGGAACTTGCCGGCCGCGGCCGCCTTCTCACGGTAATCCACAGTTAATGGGAAGAACTCCTGGCCTTCCTTGGCCTTGGCCGCGCCAACGGCGGCCACCACAACGATCGTCTCGCCTAATTGGACGGTAACAGCACCGTCGGCTTGTTTGGCAATTTTCCCTGTTTCGATAATAATCTGCTTGTCCCCGATGGGGGCAGTCACTTTGTCTGGCATATATGCTTTCCCTCCGTTGCCCCCGAGGAACTTCAGTGAACTCCGAAGTTTTTCGGAGCTGAATGAAATTACTCAGGGCAACGAAGCGTTTTTTCCTCACACGAGAGTTAATGCGGAGGGTTGAGCCGCTCGTGAATCCGGCGCAATCCAATCGAAATTAGCCCGAAAGGCGTCTGCCTTTTGCGCGCATGATATTGCGCGCCAGCTACTTGCGAAGCTTGAGTTTCTTGGTTACGGCCTGGTACCGGCTCACATCCGTGGTCTGGAGATAATCCAGCAAACGGCGCCGCTGGCCCACCATCATCAGCAGCCCACGGCGTGAGCTATGGTCCTTCTTGAACTTCTGAAGGTGCTCGGTGAGGTGGTTGATGCGCTGGGTCAGGAGCGCGATCTGCACATCGGCCGAGCCGGTATCCCGCTCGTGAACCTTAAAATCGCTGATCGTTTTCGTTTTTGCTTGCATGTCTTCTTACCGCTTCGAGCAATTTCTATTAAATATAATCGGTAAATACTAGTTTTGCAGCGGGGGCCTGTAAAGAACTTTCAACGGCGGTTGCTGGATGACTAACCTTTGGCACCCTGGGCCGGGTGCTCGAATCCCTTCGGCTATCCTGAAAGGATAGTGGGCACTCAGCCCAGGGTTGCGAGTCCGCGAGCTACCCTGGGTTCGCGCACCCCAAACCAATGTCAACCCTGCGAAGGGTTGGAGCGGGACCACGGGCCGGCGGTGCTGAAACCCTTTCAGGGTAAGCGGTTCTCGATGCCGCGTGGACCCAGGGTAGCCCCGCACTTCCTGCGGAAGCGCGGGGCAACCCTGGGCTGAGTGCTGAAATCCCTCCGGGATAGAGGGCGAGCTGCGCAGCACGCGTCAGGCCGCCGCCCTTGGCCAGGGTGAGTGCTCGAATTCCTTCGGGATTAACACCGTGTTACGCAGCTTCCACGGAAACGAACTCTACGTTCGAGGTTGTCCTCTGCTGGGAGACCAAAGGGTTGCGTGCCGGCAGTACCCCCGGGGAGCCGGCTTTGAGGCGGCTTACAGCGCTCGGCGATTCTTGTCGTGCGCCTATGGATGTGGGAGGCGCTAAGCCGGCTCAAAGCCGGCGCTCCGCGTCTAGCCGTGTCCGGCGGGGGGTACTGCCGGGAAGCGCTCAAATCAAAGGGGCAAGCGCGGCTGAACTTGACTTGTCCGCCACGCGTTTTCACATTCAAGGGCGCTCGCATGGAACTCGCGGATAATCTTAACCAGGTCAGAACTCGAATGGCATCGGCCTGTTCGAGAGCGGGCCGGGACCCGGGATTGGTGGCCTTGCTGGCGGTCACCAAGACGCAACCCCCCGAACGGGTGGGCGAGGCGGCGCAACTGGGACTGACGCTCTTCGGGGAAAACAAGGTGCAGGAGGCGAAGGCCAAGATTCCGCTGTGCCCGGCCCGGGCGCGCTGGCACATGATCGGCCACCTGCAATCCAACAAATGCCGCGAGGCGGTGGAGCTGTTTGAAATGATCCAAAGCGTGGACAGCCTTCACCTGGCGGAGGAAATCAACAAGCGGGCCGATCAGGCGGCCAAGAGCCTAGCGATTCTGCTCGAAGTGAACATCGTTGGGGAGGCCAGCAAGTTTGGGTATAAGCCGGAGCAATTGCTGGTGGACCTGTTGCAGCTCAACGCGCTGCCGCGCCTGCAAATCCATGGCCTGATGACCATCCCGCCGTGGACGCCGGCGGCGGAAAAGGTGCGGCCGGTTTTCCGGCGGCTCCGTGAGCTCAAGGAGCAGTGCGAGCAGTTGCTGGGGGCGCCATTGCCCCAGTTGAGCATGGGCATGAGCGGGGATTTCGAAGTGGCGATCGAAGAGGGGGCAACGATGGTGCGCATCGGAACGGCCCTATTCGGCGAGCGCCGAGCGGGGCGGACCCCGGCCCCAGGCCCTTAAATTCGGCACCCGAACCTTCGCTGGCCCGGAGAGGGCGTCGCACCTCGAAAGCCGCGGGGCAAAGCCAAGCCCCATTGTCAACGGGGCGTGGACGTGTACATTCTGCGGGCGTCCGGGGTGAAACAGATACTCATTATTGAACGCGAGTATGGCTGCGGCGCGGTAGAAGTGGCCGCGCACGCCGCGCGCCGCCTTGGCTGGAGGCTTTTGGACCAGGAGTTGACGGTTGAAATCGCCAAGCTGGCCAAACTGCCGCCGGAGGAGTGCGCGCGGCATGAAGAGCGGATGGATTCGTGGCTGTACCGGCTGGGAAAAATCTTTTGGCGCGGGAGCTATGAACGGATTCTTCCGTTGGAGGGTCCGGAGACGCTGGATGCGGATCGGATGTTCCAGTTGGTCGAGCAGGTCGTGGTGCGGGCCGCGGCCTCGGGCCGTTGTGTGATCGTGGGCCGCGGCGCTCCGTATTTTCTGCGCAACCGGCCCGATACCTTCAGCGTCTTTCTGTATGCCCCGCGGGACTTCAAGATCCAGCGCGTCAGCACGTTCGTAAAAAGCCGGACGGAAGCCGAGAGCCTGGTCGATTCGGTGGACCCGGAGCGGGCCGCCTTTATCAAGCACTACTTCGGCAAGGACTGGCCGAATCGCCATCTCTATCATTTGATGGTGAACACGGTCATGGGCATTGACGTCACGGTGGATCTGATCTTGAGAACGATGGAAGCGGTGGGCGGCAATGAGCGGACCCGGGTCGATATGGAATGAATGCCCCCGCGCCAGAGCCGGGGCCGCCGGCGCCTCACCCGCAATCCCCCGAGGGTGAACCTGGGGCGACTCATGCCCCAGCCCCGGAAGCGCCACACCCCGGGGCCCGCAGGACAGGCGGTCCGCGGCGGCGGTGGCGGTGGGGGTGGGTCGGACTGGGCCTGGTGGTGCTCGCGGTGATCGGCGGGTTGCTTTACTACTGGGTTTTCATGCGGCCGTATGAATCCACGGATGATGCGTTCATCGATGCCAATGTGGCCCCCATCGCGCCACAGGTGGCAGGGTTGGTGATGAAACTCCTGGTCCAGGACAATGAACACGTCAAACCGGGGGAGGTGCTGGTCGAGATCGACCCGAGGGATTATGAAGCGCGGCTCGAACAGGCCAAAGCGGGCCTGGCGGCCTCGCAGACGCGGCTCGAACAGGCCCGCGCCCAGCTCACCCTGGACCAGGCGCGGGTGACCCAGGCCCAGGCGAACCTGGTGTCCGCGGAAACCCAGTCACAACGCGCGGAGGCCGACCGCAAGCGGTATGAATCGCTGCAAGGACCGGCGGTTTCGCGCAGCCAACTCGATCTGGCCGTCGCCCAGGCCCGGTCCAACGCGGCGGCGGTTAAAGTGGCGCAAAGCCAGGTCAAAGCTGCGGAGGCGCAAGTGGCGCTGAGCCAAGCAGCCATTCAAACCGCCGAGGCCGATATTCAGGGCAGCCAGGCCGCAGTGCGGCAAGCACAACTGTTCCTTTCCTATACCGAGGTAACGGCTCCGGTCGAGGGCTATGTATCGCATCGCACGGTGGCGGCGGGCGCTTACGTGCAAACGGGCCAGGACCTGATGGCCCTGGTGCCAGTGCGGGTGTGGGTCACGGCGAACTTTAAAGAGACGCAACTGACCAGCATGCGCCCGGGCCAGCCCGTGACCATCCACGTCGATGCCTATCCCGGCCATGAATTCCATGGCCACGTCGATGGCATTCAGCGCGGCACGGGGGCGCAATTCAGCTTGCTGCCCCCGGAAAACGCCACCGGCAACTACGTCAAGGTGGTTCAGCGCGTGCCGGTGAAGATTGTGTTTGATGAGGAGCCCAATCCCGCCCAGCCCCTGGGACCGGGAATGTCCGTCGTGCCGACGGTCAATGTGCTGGCTCAGGGTTCGGATGCCGGGCACAGCGAGGCGGGGAAATGAACCGGGATGGCAGCGAACCGCCGGGACCGCAGCCGGGCTCCTCGGCGGGATGGCGGCCGGCGACCAGCCCGTGGCTGATCGCGGCGGCGGTCATGCTGGCCACCTTCATGGAGGTGCTCGACACAACGATCGTAACGGTGGCCTTGCCGCACATGGCGGGCAGCCTGGCCGCTTCGGTCGATCAGGCGACCTGGGTGGTCACGAGTTACCTGGTGGCCAACGCCATCGTGCTGCCCTCGACCGCCTGGTTTGGCCGCCGGTTCGGTCGCAAGCGGTTTCTCATGGTCTGCATCGTCATCTTCACGGCCTCTTCGTTCCTGTGCGCCACGGCCGGCACCTTGGGTTTTTTGATTGTGGCGCGGGTGGTTCAGGGCGCTGGGGGAGGGGCTTTGCAGCCGATCTCGCAGGCGATCCTGCTCGAGAGCTTCCCGCGGGAACGCCGCGGCGCCGGCATGGCCGTGTTCGCCCTCGGCGTGATCGTCGCGCCGGTCATCGGCCCCACCCTGGGGGGCTGGATTACCGACGTGTATTCGTGGCGGTGGTTGTTTTACATCAACATTCCGGTCGGCGTCGCCGCCTTGCTGATGATCCAGCGGTTCATCGAGGACCCGCCGTATATTCGCAACGCGCGTCCCGGGCGCATTGATGTCGTGGGGTTCGGCCTATTGACGGTGGGGATCGCGACGCTGCAGGTGATTCTGGATAAGGGGCAGCAGGCGGATTGGTTTGGCGCGGTCTGGATCCGGGCCTTCGCGCTCACCTCGGCGGTCACGCTGATCGGCTTTGTGTTTTGGGAACTATGGACCCCCGAACCCATTGTCGATCTGAGGGTGCTCAAGCATCGGAACTTCGCGGTCGGGACGGTGCTGATCACGCTCATGGGGGCGTTGATTTACAGTCCGCTGACGCTGCTGCCCGAGTTTTTGCAAACGCTGCGCGGTTATCCAGCGCTCCAAAGCGGCCTGGCCCAGAGCCCGCGCGGCCTGGGGTCGTTGCTGATGACGCCGCTCATCGGCTACCTGAGCGGCCGCGTGGATGCCCGGCGCCTGATCGCGCTGGGGTTCCTGATCGCGGGCATTTCCATTTACATGTTCGGGGATATCAATTTGAACGTGGGCGTGGGCGACGTGGCGTTGCCGAACTTCCTTCAAGGCATGGGCATGAGCATGATCTTTGTTCCCTTGGCCACCATCAGCACGGGGACCTTGCCCAACGAGGAGATCGGCGGCGGAACGGGCATCTATAACCTGATGCGGAACCTGGGTGGCAGCATCGGCATTTCAGTGGTCACCACCCTGATCGCCCGGGGCGCTCAAGCCCACCAGACCATACTGGTCTCACACCTGACGCCCTATGACCTGGCTTATCGCAGCCATCTGCATCAGCTTCAGAATGCTTTTGCCACTCGCTCCGGCCCCGTGCAAGGGGCCGAAAAAGCCTTGGCGGCAACCTATAACACGGTGGTTCAACAATCCACGCTGCTGGCCTATGTGGATGACTTCCGCTGGCTCGCGTTGGTCTCGGTCATCTGCGTGGCGGCGGCCTTTCTGTTCAAGAAGGTGGCGCCGCACCGCGTGGTTCTGGCGCATTGAGCCATGAAACGGTTAAACACAGCAGCGGCTTCGAGAACCGACGCCCGGTGTCGTCCGACTTCGGCCTGGCCCGCGTCCCGCCCCGGGACCGGCCGCCGCCCATCAAGCACGGCGGCCCCAGCCGGGAATGAGGCCCCACCTGGATTCTGGCGGCGCGCTTCGAGAGCGGCCGCCTACGGGTTGCTGTTATGGGTGGTCCCGTGGACCGGTTGCAAGGTGGGGCCCAACTATCATCGGCCGGAAATGAACGTGCCGGAAGGCTGGAGCGAGCCGCTGGCCGGCGGGGAGACCAACGGCACGGCCGAATTGGCCGGCTGGTGGAAGACGTTTTCCGATCCCGAACTCGATTCACTGGTTGACCGCGCGGTGCGCGCCAACCTGCAACTGCGCGCAGCCGAGGCGCGGGTGCGCGAGGCCCGGGCGCAACGCGGCATCGCCACCGCCGGACTCTGGCCCTCGGCGGACACCTCGGCCGCCTATACCCGTAATCGGATCAGCCAGCATTATTTCCTGCCGCTGCCCCCGGGCACGCCGCTGAATTACAACTGGTACCAGGCGGGTTTTGACGCGTCCTGGGAGCTGGATCTCTTTGGCGGCGCCCGGCGGGGGATCGAGGCGGCCCGGGCTGAAGAGATGGCGGCCGAATTCAATCGCCGGGACGTGATGGTCAGCCTGCTGGCGGAACTGGCGCGCAACTATTTTGAGGCGCGGGGGGCGCAGCAGCGGTTGGCCATCGCTCGGGAGAACATTTCCGCGCAGAAGTATTCCTTGCAGCTCAGCCAGGAGCGCTACCGCGCCGGCCTTACGAGCCAGCTCGACGTCGAGCAGGCGGCGGCCCTGCTCGCGGCCACGGAGGCCGAGGTCCCAACGCTCGAAACCGCGCTAAAGGTGGCGGTTCACAGCCTGGGGGTGCTGCTGGCGCAGCCGCCCGGTGCGTTGCAAGCCGAGTTTTCCCAGAGCGCTCCCATCCCCGCGCCGCCCCCATTGGTACCGGTGGGGTTGCCCTCGGAGCTTTTGCTGCGCCGGCCGGACATCCAGCGCGCGGAACGCGAATTGGCGGCCGCCACCGCCCGCATCGGGGTGGCCAAAGCCGATCTGTTCCCCCGCTTCTCCTTGACGGGCAACGGAGGTTTTCAAAGCGTGAGCGCCAGCGATTGGTTTTCCCCGGGCAGCCTTTTTTGGACCGCCGGCCCAACGCTCACCTGGCGGGCTTTTGACGCCGGCCGGATTCGGGCCAATATCCGTGTCCAGAACGCCCGCCAGGAACAGGCGCTGGTTACCTATGAACAAACGGTGCTCGATGCGTTCGCCGACGTCGAAAACGCTTTGGTCGCCTATGCCAAAGAACAGGAGCGATTTCGGTCACTCGAAACGTCGCTGCGCGCCCAACGCGCCGCGCTGGCCCTCGCGCAGGATTTGTACAAAAACGGACTGGCGGACTTCCTGACGGTGCTGGACAGCGAACGTTCTCTGTACCAGGCCCAGGACGCGATGGTGCAAAGCCAAAAGGCCGTCTCCGAAAACCTGGTGATCCTATACAAAGGCCCTCGGGGGCGGATGGGCGGTTGAATAGGGCAGCGTCCGGGCAGGCAACACGCGGGGTGGGGACAGCTTGTCCCCACTCCGATGAATGCGGGGGTGTGGGGACAAGCTGTCCCCACCCCTCGCGGCGGCTTCCGACGGGAGCTGGGTGCCGCCCGGCAACTTGGCTGGAGGCGGCCCCGTCGATTCCGCGTAGAATTCACTATCCGATTGGCCGCGATTGATTATCTTTGAAGGTGAGAACCTAATGAAACCGGTGGTTAGATTGTGAGTAAATTGTTGCTAATCGACGACGAAGCGGACGTCCAGTATTCATTCCAGCGAATCTTTGATTCGCCGGAGATCGAATTAACCACCGCCTCGAGCGGTGAAGAGGGACTGCAGTTAATTCCCCGGGTGAGGCCCGACCTCGTCCTGATGGATGTCCGGATGGGGGGAATGAACGGCCTGGAAACCCTGCGGCGCATCCGGCAGATGGATTCCAAGCTGCTGGTGATCCTGATGACGGCCTACGGCACGACGCAGACGGCCATCGAGGCCATGAAGCTGGGCGCCTACGATTACCTGCTCAAGCCCTTCGACGTGCCCAAGCTCAAGGACCTGGTCAACAACGCGCTCAAGGCGGCGCGGGACATGAAGCAGGTGGTTTCCTACGAACCCCTGCTCGAGAGCGAGGATTACGAGCTGGGCATCGTGGGGCGCAGCGAGCCCATGCAACAGGTGTTCAAGCTGATTGGCCAGCTCGCGGCTTCGGACGCCACCGCGTTGATTACCGGGGAGAGCGGCACCGGCAAGGAATTGGTGGCGCGCGCCATTTATCATCACAGCAACCGGAATCAGTCGCCGTTCCTGGCCGTCAATTGCGCGGCCATTCCCGAACAGCTCCTCGAAAGCGAACTCTTCGGCCACGAACGGGGCGCGTTCACGGGCGCCTCAATGCAGCGCATCGGCAAATTCGAGCAATGCAATCGCGGCACGCTTTTCCTGGATGAAATTGGTGACATGACCCCTGCCACGCAGACCAAGATCCTGCGGGTATTGCAATCGGGCACGTTCGAGCGGGTGGGGGGGAATCAACCGATCAAGGTTGATGTGCGGATCATCGCCGCAACGAACAAACCACTCGAACAGGCGGTGGCCGCGCGCCAGTTCCGCGAGGACCTCTTTTACCGGCTGAACGTCGTTCGAATTCATATCGCCCCGTTGCGCGAGCGCTCGGAGGACATCCGGTTGCTGGTCAATTATTTCCTGAAAAAGTTTGCCAAAGAACAGGGCGGCCCGCCGCGCTCCATCGCCCCCGCCACGCTGAAAGCGCTCGAGAAGCACCACTGGCCCGGCAACGTGCGCGAGCTGGAAAACGTGATTCGCCGCGCGCTGGTGATGGCCAAAGGCGAAGCCATCCTGGTATCGGAACTGCCCGTCGAGGTTTCCGGCCAAGGCACGCCCACGCTCACGGCCGCGGCGATGGCGGCCATCGCCGGGGATGGGGCGGTTACGGACGTCATGCTGCTGGCGCGGCAGTTGTTCCAATGGGCGCGCAAGGATCCCAAGCTGAAAGTCATCCCGACGATTGAGCGCGAGCTGGTGATCCAGGCGCTGAAAGAGACCAGCGGCAACCAGGTTCACGCGGCGAAGCTGCTCGGCATTACACGCGCCACGCTGCGCAAGCGGGTGGAAAAATTCGGCATCCAGCGGGAGTTGAATATCAAGTGACCGAACCGAGCTTGCTGCTGCTGATTCCCGCTTACAACGAAGAACGCCGCATCGAGCCGGTCCTGCGCGAGTTTGCCCAATACTTCAAGACGCACTACCGGGGCAAGTTTGAACTCGTCGTCGTGCTCAACGGCTGCCGGGACAATACGCTGGGAGTAGTCCAGCGCGTCGCGGCGGAATACCCCAGCATCCGGGCCTTGGATTTTCCGGACCCGATTGGCAAGGGCGGGGCGCTGATCGAGGGGCTGAAGCTGGCGCCCACGGCGGACGTGGTGGGTTATGTCGATGCGGATGGGGCCTCGCCCCCGGACGCATTTCATGCCTTGATCAAGCTCATCGACCGGGCGGACTGCGTGATTGGGTCGCGCTGGCTGCCCGGGGCCAAACTCCACCAGGCGCAGACCTGGGTGCGCCGGTTCACCAGCCGTTGTTTTCACCTGATCGTCGAAGCCCTCTTCTTCATGCACATCAAGGACACGCAATGTCCCTGCAAAGTCGTGCGGCGCGCGGCGGTGGAAAAGATCTACTCCTCGTTGCGCATCGCCGATCTGGCCTTTGACGTCAACCTGCTGTATTCCCTGAAACACGCCGGCTTTTCGGTGCTCGAAGTCCCCACCGAGTGGACCGATAAAATCGGCTCGAAGGTCACCGCCTCCCTGTTCCGCTCCTCGCTCTCGATGTTCCTGTCGGTCGTCCGCATCCGGCTGATTTACTGGCCGCGCGTTTACAAATGGCTGCGCCCGTTGCGCCCGCTGGAAACCTGGATTTACAAAAAGCTCCGCGCCCCGCAACCACGTCCGGGACCGGACAGTGAAGGCGGAGATGGGGAATCCAGATCCTAGCCGGTGCATCCGGCACCCGGCCCGGCGAGCGAATAGGCAAGGAGTTCGGCCCCGATTTCAGCTCTCGGTTCGCGGGAGGCCTGGACTTTCCGAGCGCGAGAACCAGGCACAGATGAGCAAGAGGAGCACGTTAAACAGGGCCAGCACCTTCAGGACGCTTTTGAGATCTTGGTGAAACCAGGTGAGTGCTACCATGTAGGCCAGGGCGAGGAAGAATACAGACAAGGCCAGCCCCAGTTTCGAAGCGGGCCGGGCCAGCAAGTTATTGAGCAGGACGTTGGCCAAGGCCAGAGGCACCATGGCGGAGGCATACCACGGCAGGATCGAGGAGGCCACCTTCACAAATTCGGGCTTATAGACGAAACGCACGACCCACGGTCCAAGCACCGACAACCCCACCGCTCCCAGAATCGAGAGCAGGGCCGTGCCACCCAGCACCAGCGGCATGAGGTTGGATTTTTCTGACTTGGCGGCGCTGTGCACCAGACGAGGGAACATGACCGCCGCCAGCGGAAGCACAAGCCACATCAGGGCGCGAGATAATGTCCCGGCGCTGACATAAAAGCCGGCCACGTCCTCGTTAAAGTAGCTTTTGACGAAGATCGTGTCGGAGGTGAAGAGGATTTGAAAACCGAGGAATGCCAGGAGGAGCGGAACGACTTGGGTGAGCAACCCGCGCCAGTCGAAAGGGCATGGAGCCACTCGCCAAAGCGCGCGTGTTTGCCAGAAGCCAATCGCCGCCGCGACAAATACACCGAGGAGTACCCCGGCCATCATTCCAGCGGCGTAGGCATGCAAGAGCAGCACGGCCACGGCGGCCACCCCAACGCGTCCAATCGCGTTGCCCAGCATGCTCCAACCCAGCCACAGGAAGTTTTGCTGACCCTGCATGAGGCCCCAGAGCATCGGCAGCCAGAGGGAGAGCAGAACCACCGGCAGGGTGACCCAGATGCCCACAGGGCTGCTCATGTGCCAGCGCTGGACGATGGCCCCCTGAAAAATCAGGACCGCGAGCGCGGCCAGAACCCAAAGCAACGTGCTAACACCCCAGAACCACCGGATGACGCTCGCCAACTGGCCCTCCTGGCCTGTGGCCAGCGCCTTGGCCGTTTGCTGGGTAAGCACCATCTGCAACGGCATGGTCGGCAACAGCATCACCACCGCCAAAAAAAACCCAAAATTGCCGTATTCACCCGCCGGAATAGCCTTGTTCAGGAAATGGACCGCCCACATTAACGCGCCCCCGCCGATATTGGCGATCATCAGCCAGCCGCTCTGCCGAAAGAACGAGGCTCGTTGGGCCGCGTGGCTCATGGTGGGTTCTTCGACGGCTTCAGTGAGCATGAGGTTTGGACGGGAGGGAACGAATTCGGTTCAAGGTAAAGCGCGCAGGAATTTCAAGAGCAACGCCCGCGCCCGTTCGAGGGATTTCAATTCAATCCACTCATCCGCCGTGTGCGCCTGGGCAATGTCGCCCGGGCCGAACGCCACGCTGGGGATCCCGGCGCCGGCCAGGACGGCGGCGTCACAAAAGTAATTCGCGCCGGCTCCTTTGCGCTGTCCCACGCTGTGCAGCAAGCGCGCGACCAGGGGGGAACGCGGATCGGTCTCGAGGGGAAGGCACGGCGCCAGTTTGGAGTCCTCGCAGGTGGCCGTAAGCTTGTTTTTGCGCAGCAAGGCCCGGAGTTCGCGCCAGACGCGGTCCTGGGTCTCACCGGGCAACGTGCGGCGATCCACTGAAATCGAGCATTGATCCGGCACGATGTTCGCCTGGCTCCCGCCCGAAATCACCCCCACGCTCACGGTGGCGCAACCCAGGAGGAGATGCCGCCGGCGCGCCAGCCGCGCCGCGTAGTCCGTCTCCAACAGTTCGACGATGCGCGCCATTTCGAGGATCGCGTTCCGGCCCAGCTCAGGCGTGGAACCATGCGCCGATCGGCCCCGCGTTTCGAGGCGGAGCCACAGGCTGCCCTTATGCGCGGTGACCACCTGCAACCGGGTCGGCTCACCCACGATCGCCAGGTCCGCCTTCAGGCCCCGCGCGGCGATGGCGCGCGAACCGGCCTGGGCGTTTTCTTCATCGATCAGGCCGATGAAGAGGATTTCCGTTTCGGCCGGACGCTGCGGACTTTGCGCGAGATCACAGAGCGCCGTCATCATGGCGGCCACGGAGCCCTTGGTATCACAAGCGCCCCGCCCGTAAAGGCGCCCGTTCCGCTGCCGTGGGACAAACTGGTCGCCGTCCGCGACGACGGTATCCAAATGGGGAGCGAGCAGGACGCGCTGGCGCGCTTTGCGGGTGGGAGCCAGGCGCGCCAGCAGGTTGGCTCGGCCCGAGACCACCGGCTGCAGCTCGATGTCCAGCCCCGCCCGGGCGCCGACGGCGGCCAGGAAATCGGCCACCCGTTGCTCTCCCGCCCGCGGGTCACCCTCCGGCAAAAATGCCGGATTCACACTGGGCAGCGCGATGAGCTCGCGCAATAGTTTTTCGACCGTAACCATGCCTGTCCCCGGAGGGATTAAGGCTGGGAACTTACGAATTAGCGGGGCGAATGTCGAGGCCGGAAGCGGGCCTTAATATTTAGGCACGGCGGGATCGATCTCGTTCGACCAGGCGGTGATGCCGCCAGCGACGCTCTTAAGGTTTTGGAAACCGTGCTGGCGAAGGAACTGGAGCGCCTGCATGGAGCGTCCGCCCATTTTACAGTGGAGGTAGAGCGGCTGGCTGGGATCGAGTTCGGTGAACCGCTGGGCCAACTGGCTGAGCGGCAGGAGCTGGGCGCCGGCGACATGCGCGATGCGGTGCTCTTCGGCTTCGCGCACATCGATGACCTTGATGCCAAGGCCCGGGTTGTCCAGCGCCCGTTTCATTTCCTGGACGGAGACTTCATCTGGGTGCATAGGGGTGGTCTGGTTGGCGGACTTGAGCCCGCAGAATCCTTCGTAATCGATCAAGGCGTTGATGGTGGGATGCTCGCCGCAGAGGGGACACTCCGGGTCGCGGCGCAGCTTGAGTTCGCGAAATTTCATGTCCAGGGCGTCATAGAGCAGCAGGCGGTTCAACAGCGAGGTGCCGGCGCCCAAGGCCAGTTTGATGATTTCGGTGGCCTGGATGACCCCGATGATGCCCGGCAGGACGCCGAGGACGCCGCCTTCGGCGCAACTGGGCACCAGGCCCGGCGGGGGCGGCTCGGGGTACAGGCACCGATAGCACGGGCCGCCCAGGTGCGGAGCGAACAGGCTGGCCTGGCCTTCGAACCGGAAAATCGACCCATACACATTCGGCTTTTTCAAGAGCACGCACGCGTCGTTGGTGAGATAGCGCGTGGGGAAATTATCGGTGCCATCGACCACGAAATCGTAGGGGCGGATGGTCTCGAAAGCGTTGGCGCTGGTGAGGCGGATCTCGTGGAGCACCACCTCCACGTGCGGGTTGAGGCGGGCGAGCGCATCCCGGGCGGACGCGGTTTTGGGCCGGCCGACATCCGCCGTTCCGTGCAGAATCTGGCGCTGCAGATTGGACAGATCGACCTGGTCGAAATCCACAATGCCCAGCCGGCCAATGCCCGCCGCGGCCAAATACATGGCGACCGGCGAACCGAGGCCCCCGGCGCCGATGCACAGCACACTGCTGGAACGTAATTTCTTTTGACCCTCCAATCCGACTTCGGGCAGAGTCAAGTGCCGCGAATAACGGCGGAGTTCGTCGGCGATCAAGTCCATAACACGAGCGACAACGGACAATTCAGTGCGAACCATAATTCAGGATCCCGCGCTTGTCGCGGCCAAACTCCGGAAGCGGTCGGGCCTCCGGCCGACGTTGGCGATCGTGCTGGGCACGGGGTTCGGGGCCTTGGCCGACGAGGTCGAGGTCGAGGCCGAGGTTTCCTATCGGGATCTGCCGGGCTTCCCGCCGCCCGGCGTGCGCGGCCATGCGGGAAAGCTGCTGGTGGGAAAATTGGGCGGCACGCCGGTGATGGTGCTGAGCGGCCGGGCGCATTTCTACGAAGGTCACGATCTCGCCGCGGTTACGTTTCCCATTCGGGCACTGGCGGCGTGCGGGATCACGGACGTGCTGCTGACCAACGCCGCCGGCGGGGTAAGCCGCCGCATCCGCGTTGGCGATCTCATGGTCTTGAGCGACCATATCAACCTGATGGGGGCCAATCCCCTGCGAGGAGTGCCGGCGGAAGACGGCCGTTCCCGCTTCGTGGATCTGACCCGCGCCTATGACCCCGGCTTGAGGCAATGCTTGCGCCGGGCGGCCCGGGCCTGCCGAATCCAGCTTCGCACCGGGGTGTACCTGGCGGTCAGCGGGCCAAGCTACGAGACACCCGCCGAAATCCGGGCTTTCGCGCGGCTGGGCGCCGATGCGGTCGGTATGAGCACGGTCCCGGAGGTGATCGTGGCCCGGCATCGCGGGCTGCGGGTGGCGGGCTTGTCCTGCATTACCAACCTGGCGGCGGGACGCAGCCGCCAGCCGCTATCGCACGCCGAAGTGCTGGCCACCGCCTCGCGCGTCGAAGCCAAGGCGATCCGCCTCCTGGAGCAGTTCGCTCGGTTTTACGGCCAGGCTGCTTAACCGCTTCGGGCGACCGGCTCTGAAGGCGACCTCTTTGTTCGCTTCGTTTGCTTTTGTTCTTCGGTTCGGCCCGCGCGGTTCGCACGCGGCAGGCACACCATGGAAACCCGAAGTTCTTTGTACACCAAGCAAACGAAGGCAACGAAGAGTTTTGTCCTGCGCCCGGTCTTCGCGGCGGCCCTTTTTGGACCTTTTCGTCGCCCGGCCACCCCGGTATTCTCCCGCGTATGGAAAAGCCAGATCAGCTCCGCGAGTTGTTCCGCATGCAGCATGCCTTGAATGAACGCATCGGCGTCCGGACCGAAGGCATGGACGAGGCAGAGAAGACCAAATGGCTGCTGAACTATTGCCGCGCCATGTCCCAGGAAATTGCCGAGCTCACCGACAGCGTGCCCTGGAAGTGGTGGGCAAAGTACCAAAAATTCGACGAGCAAAACGCCCGGGTCGAAGTCGTCGATCTCTTCCATTTCCTCATCAGCCTCGCCCAGGTCCTCGGGATGAGCGCCGATGACGTGTTCAATGCCTATGTCAAAAAGAACGAGGTCAACTTTAAGCGGCAAGAAGGAGGGTATGCGATTAAGGATGAGCAGGATTCGAGGCACATTTAGCATAAAACGTAAGGCGTAAAACGTAAGAAGACGTGAGGCGTAACGCGTAATGCGTAAAACGTAAGGGGACCGGATAGTGCGCAAGAGGCAATTACTGGCGGGGAGCGTGCGGGTGGCGGAGGCTTATGACGGCGAGCGGGTGGGCTGGGTTCAGGCGCTCTTCCGGGAATATGCGGCGGGGCTCGAAATTGATCTTTGCTTTCAGGGTTTCGAGCAGGAGTTGGCGAGTTTGCCGGGCCGCTATGCGCCGCCGGAGGGGTGTTTGCTCCTGGCCCTCGAAGGCCGGGATGCGATGGGTTGCGTGGGACTTCGAAAGATCGGGGATGGCATTTGCGAGATGAAACGCCTCTACGTGCGGCCCGCTTTCCGTGGCCGCGGGATAGGCCGGGCATTGGCCGAAAGTGTTGTCGCCCGAGCCCGGCAGCAGGGCTACCGCCAAATGCGCCTGGATACGCTCAGCTCGATGACTGGGGCCATCGCCTTGTACCAGAGCCTCGGCTTCCGCCGCATCGAGCCGTATTATGACAATCCCAGCGGTTGCGCCATATTCATGGGATTGGAATTATGAGCCGAGTCGATTCAACGTTCACCAAGCGGAACACGCTGCCGGTTCCGGTCCGATGGCGGCGGGAGGTCGAGCGCATCCTCATCTCCCAGGAGCAAATCGCCCGCCGCCTCCGGACGATGTCACGGGAGATTCAACGGGATTTCACCGGGCGCGAACTCGTGATGGTGTCTCTGCTCAACGGCACGGTCCTGTTCCTGGCCGACTTGATCCGCCACATCTCGCTGCCGTTGCGGCTGGATTTTATCGGGGTGTCCAGCTACGGCGCGGGCACGGAATCCGGCGCCTTGGTGTTCACCAAGGAACTGCGGCTGGATGTGCGCGGGCGCGATGTGCTGCTGGTGGACGATATCCTCGACACCGGCAAAACCATGGTCCGCGTCCTCGAGAAGTTGCGCGCCCTTAAGCCGCGCCGCATTAAAACGTGCGTCCTGCTCAACAAAGCCGCCCGCCGCGTCGAGCCGGTGCGGGCGGATTATGTCGGCTTCGAGATCCCCGACGTCTTTGTGGTCGGCTATGGGCTGGATTTCGCGGAACGCTACCGCAATCTCCCATTCGTCGGGGTGCTGCATCCACGCGTGTACCAGGTCCCCCCGGCCACAGGCGCCGCGGTGGCCGCCGACGGGGTGGCGCCGCATGCCTGAATCGAATGAACATCAAGGTCTCCTTCTACTCTTACTTCAAAGACCTGACCGGCTGCGCCAGCGCGGTCGAAACGCTGCCGTCAGGCAGCACGTTGAACGCGCTCGTCGAACGCGTCACGGAGCGGTTTCCGAAGCTCGCCGGGACGCGGAAATCCATCCTGCTGGCCGTGGGCGTCGAGTATCAGGGCCGGGATTACGTGCTCAAGGAAGGCGACGAGGTGTCCGTGTTCCCTCCGGTGCAGGGCGGATGAGGATTGAGCAGGGGGAGGTTTAATCTGGATGATACGACAGCTCACGATTACCGCTGACCCGATCGACGAGGCCGGGCCGATTGCCGGGCGATCGATGTCGCAGGGCATGGGGGCCGCCGTGTACTTCGTCGGCGTGGTCCGGGCCAATGAAGGCGGCGCGCCGATCGCGGGGTTGGAATACGAGGCGTTCCAGCGGATGGCCGAGCATCAATTCCATCTGCTCTTTGCGGAAATGGAACGCCGCTGGCCGGTGGAATCGGTCCGGCTGGTTCACCGCATTGGGATCATCAAAGTGAACGAACCCTCCCTCTGGGTCGAGATTATCGCGCCGCACCGGGCCGAGGCCTTCGCCGCCTGCCAATGGCTCATCGACGAAATGAAGCGCGTGGTGCCGATCTGGAAGAAGCCGATCCCGGTCCCGGTTAGCCCGCCCACAGCTCCCCGGGTCGGTTAGACGAAAAATGAAAATGGTGGGCGCTGAGGGATTCGAACCCCCGACCTACTCGGTGTAAACGAGACGCGCTAACCGCTGCGCCAAGCGCCCAACAGCCTTGTCCCAAAGCACTTCTTACTATGGGATAAAAAAGGTGAGCGGCAAGCGCAAAGAAAAGTGCCCGGAAACTACGCGCCGAGGGATGTGAATCTGATGAGGTGGCAGGTTGGATTTTTTTCGCTCGATCGGCTTCTGTGGACGGCGGCGCGAACACGTAGGAAATCCGCCGGTTTGAAATTGTTGGTGGCTGGGTGGCCGTCGGAATCGGGCGGGAGGTGAGGATTTGCAACCTCACGGTCCTCCCACACCACTGGATGTGCGGTTCCGTACAATGCTGAAAAGCGCCCAGGCTTCGAACCGCCGCGGAGGATTTAGCATGCAGGGACGCTCACCAACCGGGATTATGATGCCTTGCGCCGGGACCGGTCCGGCCGGGATCAGCCCGGAGGCGCGCTGCCGCACTGGACCTATTGACATCCGCATAAAATCTGATAATCTGATTTTATGGCAAAAACGACAATCAGTGTCACTGAGGCCGCACGCAACTTTGCGGATTGCGTAAACCGGGCCCACTATCAAAACGTGACCTTTGTGCTCCTCAAAAATGGCTCACCCGTGGCCCGCATCATCCCCGACAACGAAAAAGTTTGCACAGGGCGAGAGCTGGCGGAAGTGGCGGCCCAAGTCGAATTGGCGCCTGAAGAAGCAGCCGCCTGGCACGAGGACCTGCAAAAAGGACGTAAAACTCTCCGAAGCCCCGTCCACAAATGGCGATAATCCTGGACGCGGACGTAATCATCCGCGGCGAGAAGGGCACTTTTGACTTCCAGGGTTGGGTAGCATCCCAACCGAACGAGCACTTTGAGGTCGCTGCCATTACCGTAGCGGAGCTTTGGCACGGCGTGGAGCGAGCGGCAGGCGCCCATCGGGTAAAACGCCAAAACTTCCTTACTGCCATATTGGCGAAGCTACCCATAATCCCTTACACGGAACAAACCGCCTACGAGCATGCCCGCGTCTGGGCGGAATTGGAATCCGCCGGTAAGATGGTTGGGTATTATGACGTCATCGTAGCAGCCACCGCGCTGGAGAGGGGCAGCCGGGTTGCCAGTTTCAACCAGAAACACTTCGCGCCTGTTAAGGGGCTGACGGTTATCGAACCAAAATGATCAAGTTGTCTGTCGTCCGAACTCTCAGCGGATAGTGCCTCAGACTCAGATCCCGCCCCCATCCACGATAGTACGCGCTTTCCCCTCCTGCCCAGCGGAGCGCAAGACGGTGACTAGCAGGGTGGCCCAAAACGGCGCCATTAATGCATTTTCGTTCCGCCGCTGACAGGTTCGGCACGAACCAGATGTTTCTTGTCGTTTGTGCTTGGCAAACCCCCTCTGGGTGCCCTATTCCGGTCTGCGGCCATGGAAACGAATTACAATTACACGTGCCCCAACTGCTCCCAGGAATGCGCCGTCGCGGAGAGTTTGACAGGCCAGGATGTCGTTTGCCCGCACTGCTCCAAGGAGTTCTTTGCCACGCCCCCGGACAACAATGCCCAGGTCATCGTTCCGGAAAAGCTGCCCTTCTTTAAATCCGGCCGGCGTAAAATCCTCGAGCAGCGGATGGAGGAACTGGTGGCTGACGGGGAGTTGTCGGAATCCGACGACGACGTGTTGAACAAGACGGCCATCCTGTTGGGCCTGAAGCATGAGGACGTGGAGGAGATGGAGAAAAGCGGATTTCTGAAAGAATTCGCCCCCATCCAACGGCGAATGGAGCAATCCTGGCAATTCACGGACCAGGACCAAGAGGAAATCAAAGCCCTCCAGAAAAAGTATGGGGTCAAAAACTTCACGCTGGAGGGAACCGCGGACCTGTTCCGGCAGATTTACCTGCTCGACGCCAAAGACCAATTGCCCAGCCCTGTATCGGCCGACGTGCTGCTGGATGCGAATGAAACCGCTTATTTTGGAGTGCCAACCACCTGGCACCAGACGCGGGTTCAAAACCGGGGGTATGGCGGAGCCTCTGTGAGCCTTCCCACAGGCATCAAGGGTGTCCGGTTCCGTTTCGGGCAATACACGCCCGTCCGGAGCGACGCGATTACCGCCTTGGCGAGTGGCGCCCTTTACGTGACCAACAAGCGCCTGGTATTTCACGGTGAGGCCCGGAGCACGCAGATCCCGTTGAAGAAGATCGCAGACGCCAACATTTATTCCGACTGCGTGAAGATCGACAAGTACACAGGCAAGCCGGACTATTTCTCAATGAATGCGGGTCAGGCGAGGCTGGTGGTACTCCTGATTGAGAAGCTGCGGGGGTAAGGTGGAACTCCGTTTTCAAGCTGCTGAATCGAAGGACAAAACCCACCGATTTGTGTAAATCGTGAGGACCGCTTTTCTGGGCACCTCCAAGAGCGCCAACACCCGTTTACCCAGGCAAGACTCCGTTTAGGAAAGAGAACAAACCTCGTTACGGCTTGACGCTTCAAACTTCAAATAAATCTCATTCTGCAGGAGTATCTGTTAGGGAACCGCTTGCAGCCGCCAGAAGCCGCTCCAGTCCCCTGCATCAAGATACTGTGAACTTGTGACTGCTGTGGCCATAAATTGCGACCCAAAGTTGCTCCAGACTTTTAGGTCAGGTGAGGATTGAAGCTGGTAAGTCGTTCCAATTAGGAGATTCGAAAAATCCAGCCGGACCGCCTTTTCGATATTAACGCCGGGAGTTGGCACAGCGCTAAACTCTCGTTGGATATTGGAAATCCTGAGCTCGTCCATGACGCCATTAAATCCTAGCCCGTTTGCATTACTCACGAGCCACACCGTGGTATCTACGTTTTGATTGCCAACCGAACCCGTACCTAGCAGTGAACCATCAACATAAAAGGACAGTCCCTTCAATCCCCAAGTGAAAGCATAGTGATGCCAAGTGTCCGCCTGAATGACCACAGAGTTTGTAGGGGTATCGAGCCAACTAAACCCATTGTGAACGGATGCGCTCGGCATTCCCCTATGCCAATAACCCGGATTATCATCGGCTGTCACCGTCACCACCAGAGTGACTGCCCGGACCTTTTCCTATTTCGCCGGGCGAGATGTAAGACCACACAAAATTCGGAACTGGGAGCGAGCCACATGTTGGACAATTGGTGAGATTATCTAACTTCCCCCAGAACTCCACGGTCCCATTCGGTACCGCCCCCATTGCCCACGAAATGTAAGAACTCACGGTCAGATGGACGCCTTGCCCAAAAATGCCATTGGTAAAACTCACTGATCCATTTTGAGAGCCGCCGGTGGTTCCGTCAAAGTGCTCCAACAGGATTGTATTAGCATCGTTGGTGTAAGGTGCTTGCTGTGGTACGAGTATTGATTGCGCATTCGCCGCGTTGAGCATTGAATGAACCGCCGCGAAAATGGATACAACAATAATTCTTTTCATAAAGTAAACAGCTGCTCTTAATCACCTAAAATTCTCGCAAAACCTTTGCAGTTCCCTTTGTTTGGGGACGTAGTCGGGGTTAGGTTTTGGCTCGCTCATCCGCAGCTTATCCTTGGGTGCTTACGAAAAGAAGTAAAGGCCCCATGAGCAAGGGTTGGCAAAGGCTGGTCCTAATCCTGCGGCGGCGACTCGTGGTAGCGCGCCTCATACTGGCTGATCATTTTCTGGAGCGCCTCCTCGCGGTCGTGCAGTCGCTCCACGGCCACCTCGTTGACGTAGGAGCTGCCGCCGTTCATCAGATCATTCAAGGCAACGGCGCGAGTGTAGCGCAGCTCGCGTTCGGAAGCGGTGACTTCCTGGTGCAGGGCTTGGATCTGAGCCAGGTCGGCGGCTTGCCGCGCGGCCAACTGGCGCTTTGGCGCGACCTTGGCCTCCCGGGCGGCGGCAGCCTCGTCGGCTTGCGCCTTGGCCGCGGATTCGGCCGCCCAGGCCGCTCGATATTGTGCGTCAGCCACCGCCTTATGCTGCGCCCTGGCAAGGGCCACAGCGATCCGATTGCTGGAGATGCCAAAGGATTCGAGGACCTCGGTGTCCAAGTTGGTGTAGCAAATGCGCCCGCCGCTGGCTTCCCTGCGCCAGATTAAGCCGTCCAGGTCGCCGCGGACAAGCTCGACATCCTTAAAGACCCTGCCTTGCAGGTTCGTGAAGGTGGCGGTTTTGTTGGTAAAGGCGATGGTGGCCTGTTGGGCCACTGCTGGGCTGGCGAATAGAAGGGCAGTCAGGGTTATGATTACCAGCCCGGCTGCCGCTCCGCCCGGCAGTTCAAGTGCGTGAAGCTCGGCGATTAAACATCGAGAGGTGCCAGCGCGCCTTGCCTCCGGCGTTCGTTTGCTCATGGCGACATCAAGAGTGGCGGTGTTTTTGCCCGTTTGCAAGCGTTCGGGTGCGAGTTTTCGGCTTCCAATCAACTCAGCCACTGCTCATAAATGGTGCTGTGAGCATAGACAGCCTTGGAACGAAGAGGTCTGTCTTGACTCTCCTGGCAAAATACGCACAGGGGACGCTACGGCCGAGGTGGTTTAAAAGGGTCTGTCCTATAAGTTTTGCATATGGCCCTTGGCGGCCCGGACGTTTTCTGCCTGAATGGCCTGGTTGATGGCGAGGCCAATCCGTATCCTTTACCCGGCCGCCGTCTATGTGGTGGCGCGTGGCAACCACGGCCAACTGGTTTTTGGGGACGACACCGGCCGCCAGCGGTTTGTGGAAACGCTGGGTGAGGCCTGCGAGAAGACCGGTTGGCGCATCCATGCGTACGTGCTCATGGGTAATCACTATCACCTGCTGGTCGAGGCGCCCGAGCCCAGCCTGGTGGCGGGGATGAAATGGCTGCAGAGAACCTGCACCCAGCGCCACCATGGGCGGCACCGCTTTTTTTAGCCTCTGTTCCAAGGCCGCTACCAAGCGGTGCTCGTGGATGCCCTTCGAAGCGCGCTGTGGCTGCACTTTCGCAAAAAAGTTCGATTTGGTGGCCCTGCATGCTGCCTAAATAGGGCACAATCAGTGGCTGGCACAGAATCTCCCGCCGATCTTGCCTGCTGGGGGGGGGTGAACGTATTCATTGTGTCGGCTGTTTTCAACGTTTGTTGAATTTGGCGCAATTGCTGAAAATCATATTGACTATTTTCATCAAAACTGTAGTTTTCAACAAACGCTGAAACTGTCCATGTCGATGAAAGAACCTGAAATGGAACGAAGGGCCAAGGATGCGTTGCTCGCATGCCTCAAGGAAATCCCCTTCGTGCGAGTTCAGGAACTCCCAGACAACGAGCGGGAGGAAGAGGCCGACTTCTCGTTTGCGGTAGAAGCGGGACGACGCCGCACCAAATTAGTCGTGGAAGCAAAGAACATTGGCCAGCCGCGCATGGTCCGAGAGGCTGTCAACCGCCTGCTCCGCTATAGGGTCACATGCCCGGGCGTCTATGCTGTGGTCGTGGCTCCATATATAGCACCCCAGGCGGCGGAGATTTGCACGAAAGAGGGAATCGGCTACCTGGACCTCGCTGGCAATTGCCTGCTGTGCTTTGACCAGGTGTTCATCTCAAAAGAGGGAAAGCGGAATCCACTGACAGAAAAGCGATACCTGCGTTCGCTCTACTCCCCGCGGGCGGAGCGTGTCTTGCGAGTGTTGTTGGCCAATCCATCGAAGGCTTGGAAGATCCAACCACTGGCCATCGAGTCCAAGGTGAGCGTCGGGCAGGTCTTCAACGTAAAGAAGCTGCTGACCGACCGGGAATGGATTTCGACCACCGATGAAGGGTTCTCGCTCAGCGAACCAGCCAAGGTGCTGACGGAGTGGGAAGCGAATTACGACCCGGAGCGCGGCGAAACGAAGGAATACTATTCGATGCGCCCGGTCGCCGAGCTGGAGCGGATGCTGGGGATGCTCTGTGAAACTCAGAAGATCCCCTATGCCCTGGCAGGCTTCTCAAGCGCAGCCCGTTACGCGCCGATGGTGCGCTACCAGCGAGCCATGGCCTACATAGGCGACAACATCAACGGTGTGGCTTTGGGGCTGGAACTCAAATCCGTGGCCAGTGGAGCAAATGTGAGCTTAAGAGTGCCGTATGACGAAGGGGTGTTTTATCGTGCGGAGAAATTGGGCGGCGCCCAGGTTACTTCGCCCATCCAAACCTACCTGGACCTGAAGCAGATGAAGGCCCGGGGAGAGGAGGCCGCCGAGTTCTTGAAACAACAAGTGATTCAACCCAAATGGCCGGCGAATACCTAGACTACACTGCCGAGGCGGTCGAAGCAGCGAGGTCGGTGCTCATTGAGTTGACCCGCATCCTGGGCGAATATCGGGATGATATGGTGCTGGTGGGCGGCTGGATTCCGGAGTTGCTGTTGCCTCCTGGTGAAGAACGTCACGTCGGAAGCATTGATGTGGACCTGGCGCTGAATCACCAGGAGTTGACCGAAGCCGGCTACGAGATGATCGGTGATATCCTGCGTAAGCACGGTTACGAGCAGGACCCTCGACAGCCTTTCGTCTTCCGCAAGCGGGTGCATGGGCAAATTGTTCAGGTGGATTTCCTGGCCGGGGAATATGGGGGAACAGGTCGTGGTCACCGCACTCAACAGGCCAACGACATGCAGCCACGCAAAGCACGTGGTTGCGACCTGGCCTTCGAAATTCCTCCCGCGGAAATTTCCGTAAAAGGAAAGCTCCCCGATGGCGCTTTGGATGAAGTAAGGGTGAAGGTGGCTTCCGTGGTGCCTTTCCTCGTCATGAAGGGGATGGCCCTGGAGGACCGGCGCAAACCCAAGGATGCTTACGACATCTATTTTGTGCTCCGGCACTACCCAGGTGGCGTCGATGCTGTCGTAGCCGCCTTCAAACCGCACATGAATCTGGCCCTGGTGAGAGAGGGGCTGAAAAAAATCGCTGCCAAGTTTCCCTCAATTGACCACATTGGCCCTCGGGATGCGGCTGCCGCTTACGCCGGCCTTGATGACGAGGCCCGCAACATCCGCCGACGAGACGCTTTTGAATTGGTCCATTACCTGGTCAAGAAACTTGGAAGTGCATAAATGAACCTCAAACTGAAAAAAGGGCTCAAAGGCAAAGTCGTCAACAAGGCAGCGGTCGGTCAAACTGACCCACCTGCGGTCGAAATAGTAACTTCAAACTGACCCACTTTCGACCGCCGGAAATCAGGGACGCAAAAGCCTCTGCGAGGAACTGTGGAAGGGTCAATCCTATAATCTTTGCATAATGCGCCTGACGGGGAGACGGTTTCTGCCTGAACGGCCTCGTTGATGGCGAGGCCAATCCGTATCCGGTATCCGGCCGCCGTCTTTCATGTGGTGGCGCGTGGCGACCGCGGCCAACTGGTTTTTGGGGACGACACCGACCGCCAGCGGTTTTTGGAAACGCTGGGTGAGGCCTGCGAGAAGACTGGCTGGCGCATCCATGCCTATGGGGTCATGGGCAATCACTATCACCTGCTGGCCGAGACGCCCGAGCCCAGCCTGGCCGCAGGGATGAAATGGCTGCAAGGAACCCACACCGCGATGAGCCATGAAGGTGGCAACAGGCCCATATTATAGGGCGGGCCCTTTAAGTGACCCTTTTATCACCTTCACGAGTGACGAGGAGAAGTACTCGTGGGATTGATGCGTCGCTACGCGACGCCGGATGTCGGAGGGGGCGCTGATCCATGGACTGAAGTCCATGGCTACCATCGGTTGTCGCTCCGCGACAGGGGGGGGTGGGAACCATCATTCGTTGCTTCTCATCATGGAATGCCTGTCTTCGTGTAACGCTCCGCGACACCGGTGCGGCGTCGATCACGCGGGTTGGGTGGGTCACGCGATCCGGGCGTGGCATGTCGCGTAGCGACAAACGATGGTAGCCGTGGACTTCGAGTCCACGGAGAAATCGCGCGATGATTATGAGCCGCGTCGCGTCGCGACGCCTGAGAGATTGCTGGGTGGTCAGATAGGAAACCCTATGGCCAATACTCTCACGAGTCTGCATTACCAAATCGTTTTCACAGAAGGGGCCACCCATCAGTACCCTCAGCCGGAGCCAACTTGAAGAGATGCCCAAGAGCGCGCCGGAGAAGGTGGTGCTGGCTTGCTGGCTGCGGCAGCGCGGAACCGTGTCGTTGCGCTGAGTGAGCGAGCACTTGGCGATGGGGCACTATACCCGGCCGAGCCAGGCGGTGGGCCAGGTAAAGCGCCGGCCTGGGCCCAAGCATGAGCGGATCGAGCGCCTGCTCGATCAGAAAACCTGCCCGCAACGTGAGCCATGAAGGCGGCAACAGGCCAATATTATAGGACAGGCCCTTTTACCTTTTGCGGAGCGCCTGACGACAACCGTTCGCCGAGGACGCAACCGGAGCGCGTCCGGCTGAAGTCCTGTAAGGACGACACGACAATAGCCCGGGGCAAGCGAGGAACGAGCGCCGCCCCGGGTAAGAGACACGAAATGACTCTCTCACCTTTTTCCAATCGGGTTTGGCGCGCTCCCGCGCGCCAAACCCGATTGGAAAAAGGTGAGGTTGGGTTGGGGTGGCGTTTTACCCGGGGCGGCGGCCTCGGCGGCCTTGCCCCGGGCTGGTATTATGCCGCCCTTCTCAGGGCTCCGGAGGCCGCATGAATGACCAAGCATTCAAAGGATTTGGCCGCCTTTGGGCAAACCATCGGCTTCAGGCCACGCCGGGAATCGGGTCAAGCCTTAACAAAGTGCCTTTGTTTTGACACGGTGAGCAGCTCACCCGCGCAGCGCTCAGTACGAGCCGGGCCGCGAAATGCGATTTCCTATCAGTACCCTCGAATCCCCAACCGACCCGGTGATTTACCGCTCCAAGCTCAATGCCAAGATCAACCGCAACTTCCAGGTGTTCACGCCGACGGACTTCCTGGCCGCCATCACCCAGCACATAGCGTCCGCACTTTTTCGGCGGTGTAATCGGTCAGCCTCAGTCATGGGTATAGATCCTGAGAGGCTGCGGCAGCGCACGAGCGTGGCGCCAAGTTGTCTCAAAGTACAAGGAAAACCCTTGCCTAGTAACAACGTATGCATTTTCACTTCCTTCGATCCCTCAATTCCTAAATGGCATCGCCCCTTGAGCCCCAGCCAGACGGGCCGGGGCGGATCAGAACGTGGTTGATTGACTGCCGCATCCTATGTGTTACTTTCTGAAACCTTAGCCAATCCCTGTCATGACGGAGTGATGCACGTACATAAGGACCCACAATGAATGCCGTACTCGGTAGCCGCTGGGACGCATCGGGATTCGTCTCAAGGCGAGAGGTGGTGGTCGCGCTTCTGCTCGCCGCCCTGCAGTTCATCGATAGCGCCAGAGCCGATGGCCTGGGCAGTTGGACGCAGCGCAGTTCGCCCGGCACGAATGATTTGTTCGGCGTCGTCTTTGGGAATGGCCAGTTCGTGGCGGTAGGAGATAATGGCACGATTCTCACCTCTGCGGATAGCACGAACTGGATCGCGCAGAATTCCGGCACGGCGAGCCGGCTCTCAACGGTCCGTTTTCTAAATGGCAGGTTCTGCGTCGTGGGCTGGGATGGGGTCATCCTGACCTCAACGAATGGCACCGCGTGGAACCTTCAGAGTTCGGGGGTGAGCGGCGGGTTATTTGATGTGAGCTACGGAAACGGGATTTATGTCGTCGTGGGATTGGATTCGGGCAACGGCGTGCCTTTGACTTCGCCGGACACAGTCACATGGACCTCGCAAAACCCCGGAACCACCGGTCCAATGTACTCAGTGATATTTCGAGGAGGCCAGTTCTTGTCCTGTGTGTATCTGGACCCCTCATCGCAGACGAGCTACCTTACTGCTTCCCCGGACGGCGTGACTTGGACGAATTATCCAGCGATCAAAGTGTCGTTGCTTAACCTAGCCGCCAGTTCATCAAACCTGGTTGCTGTCGGAAACGATCCCACCACCGGCTGGACGTTTCCATTGATGAGCAGCCCCGACGGCAATACTTGGTCTCGGCATAATGGGGGTGGCACCGATCAGTTGGTCGGTATCGCGTACCAGCAGCAGTTTGTCGCGGTCGGAGGTACGGGCCTGATTCTGACTTCCCCGGATGGCAGCTCTTGGACCCGACGCGCTTCCCCGACGAGCCACTTTCTGCAAGCCGTGGCCTTTAGCAGCCAAACCGCAATCATTGTCGGGCAGCAAGGGACAATCCTTCAGTCCAGTCCGCTGACGCCCGGCGCACCGGTGTTGTCAGGTGCTTACGGCCTCGGCGGTTACCGGATCACCCTGGCCGGGGATGCGACAACCCAGTATAGGGTCCAGACTTCGCCCAACTTTTCGACTTGGACAGATCTTGGGTTGCTAGGAGACAGGCAAAGCGGCGCGTTCCTCCTGGATACGAATACCGGATCGGTGCCGTCCCGGTTTTATCGGGCGATGTGGCCGTAGAATCTTAAGGGTTGACTTTAGAAGGCTTTGAGGTGTAACGTCAACCCTATGAAAGGTTTAGCCTTGGGAAAGGTAGGTTCAATACACCGACGAGTCGTTTGTATAATCCGTGGTTAGACCTGGCAACGTATATTATGAGAAATTGCCCAAACTGCGGAGCTCTTGCAGCATTCCTCCGGGCGGCATTCACGTCGCCGTATACGTGCCGAGAGTGCGCGCGGCACTCTCAATTGCGTCTGCGCAACCGGGCACTTTTCGGCGCTGCCCTTGGTCTGCTGATGTGGGCAATCTGGATGCTGCTGCGCGGCAGAACTGGGTTCGTTGTCACACTGGTAGTCGGGGCGGGTTCGGGTCTGGTGTTCGGCATGGTAGGATTGTATGTCTTGGGGCGGCTCCAGCCGCTGGAAGAGTAGAATGGAGAAGCCTCGGTATAACCCCCACACGCAGCGGACCCCGCAGCTGCGTTATGTTGACATACTGCACCACTGGCGCGGGGCCGCTGGTGTGGACCTTTAAACAGGGGATGACATCATCCACCAAGCTGCGTTTTCTTTTGGCTGTGGTATTTGCCACGCTGGCGTCGGTTTCCCTGTTCATGCATGTGGCTGTGGCAACCAGCTTGTTCTCTGGAGTTGCGTGGCTGCTTCTCGATGGGTTCGCGCCTCTTCTGCGGCCAATCCCATCTCGCGAGTTATTGATTGTTCTGCTTGTTGTCGGCGCGTTCTTGGCCTTAGCGCTCAGCGCTCCTTTTTTGCAATTGCACGCGGATCAGCCTAGCCGGGTTGCACGTGCGATTGCTTCCACATTGCTATGGCTTTTCTGGCTGTGGGCGATAAGCCGCAGATGGCAAAAGACGAAGGGCGCAAATGTTTAACCATTCCATCGCAGCGAACCTCGCGGCGAAGTTCGGTCGTCATGCTGATGACCAGTGGCGCGAGGTCGCTGGCCGGGATTGTTCGGTGCCAGCGCGCAAGCGATCTGTTCTATGAGTTATCGTTGCTTAAAGTGCGAAGGCGTCATTTACGACCGCAAGGTCACCCTTTGTCCGCATTGCGGCGGAGACCTGCCGCCCGACTCACTTTTCGTTTCGTCAGGCATGACGGCGTCGGACCCTGAGATTGAAGGTGTAGAAGTGCCTGTCGCGCTACTTGCGCGGGCGTGGGCCGAAATGAGCAAGGTGCGAAGTGACGCAAGAGGAAGCCGTCGGGCGGCGGCCCGCTACTTTTCGGATGGCATCGCCAGCGGGCTTCCAAGTCAGCTTCTAATCAAGTGGCTCTTCTTCTGGCCAAACGAGCGAGAATCGGCATTCGGTCAGGCTGGTTTCTCGGCCCGGGCGGGCAGGGACTTTGTTAAGATGGTGAAAGAACTGACGGTTCGGGAGGCACTTGCTTCCGATGACGAGAGGCCAGCCGCTACTTCGGCCATCGCCAAAGACAGTAACATCACCGCCGAGAACATATGCGCGGAAGCGAGGGCCCAAATCATGTGGGGTGAACCAGCCCCAGTCGTTCGCGATCTTCTAGCCTCAAAGGGTGTTCCGGCGAACGAAGCGGATGCCAGAGTCCAGGAATTCAGCGCAGCAAGGAACGCGGAAATCAAAAAGATCGGCATCCGAAGTATTCTTGTCGGGCTGGCAATCCTCTGCGGAGGTGGCGCAGTTCTGTATCCATGCTTCAGATACTTCGACTCCCTGACCCATATAAACAGGCCCATCTTCTTCATAGTCTCCATGGCAACGGGAATTTATGGCACGTGGAACTTGTTGCGCGGGGCCGCTTGGCTCCTTCGCCCACAGGCTGAACATAATTCCATTTCGGACATTGGAGGATGAGAAAGCAGCCGAACCAAACGTCTGCACCTAACTGCCGCCAGCACTTTCCGTTCGGTGGCCTGGGACAATTTCAAAATCTCGTTTGCGCTGCACTCGATGCCGGGCGTGCAAGCTGTTTCCATATCTGGCGTCGCTGGCCCGGCCCGAGTGAGCGCGAACGTTCGCCGAGGATGCAACCGGAGCGCGTCCGGCTGAAGTCCTGTAAGGACGACACGACAATAGCCCGGGGCAAGCGAGGAACGAGCGCCGCCCCGGCTAAAGGCCGCGGCTCTTTACCGGCCAATTCATCTGCTGGACGAAAAGGTCTTGCGGCCATCGAAGTGGAAATCCCCTCGGGACGGGGTTGAGACTTACTTGTAAACTGAGCTGACACTGGAAAGATCGGCTGAGGAGGCTGCGGGGCCGGTGCTGGTGTATGGCGCGCTCGGCTGATGGTGGCCACCCCGGACCGTCACTCCGGGTCAATCTGCCACTTTCCGCTTCCTGCATTCCAACTCGCCTTGCCGAGAATGTCAGCTTCCGGCGCTCGGTATTCCATTCCCGACATGGATAAAATGTACGAATTGTCCGACTCGACCAGTGACTTCACCGTCCCGATACCGCAGTTCTGCGGGCCGTATTCACCATGACGACGAGAACCGGGCTGGCTTTCTCGGATGGGAGCCTGAACCTTGAAGCCTACTCTTCCCCCGACTTGGTATTTCATAGGGAGCAGGGTATCCACTTTTCCAGCAGGCGCAAGCGTTCGCGCCCGCCTTGTCGCGCCGTTTTCAGAGCCTGACCAGGGTCATTGCGCCGATTCGGCGAAAGCAGCCGGGGGTTTTGGATTGTTGCATGGGGAAGCCTGCTTGGGCAAGCCGGGGGACGCTTTTAGCGGTTGGTGTGGGCGCGTGTGGCCCCTTCAGGCGTAGAGGAGCCGACCCTTGGGCTTGGGAATGCTCGCGCCGTCTTCTTTGGCCGTCTTGATCCAAAAAACGATTGCCGCTTCGGCATTTTTGATGGCTTCCGCGCGCGTTTTGCCGTGGGCCATGCAGCCGGGGAGTTCCGGCACATCCACGACAAAAGCGGCATCGTCTTCGCTCCACCAAACGATCATCTCGTAATTATTGTTCTTCTTCATAGCAGTTTGTACTGAGCCAGGATTCTGCGCACCTGCCTGACCTGATAGGCCTTGGCCCTGGACCCCTCGCGCTGGAGGTTAATCCGCTCCAAGACGCCTAGCCTGGTAAAGATATGATGGCTACCCGAGATGCGCATGCGAAAACCTTTGGTTTGGAGGAGGTGAATCAGGTCCTCGAACCGGATGTTCGCGTCCGATTCGCCACGCAAAAGCTTATCAATAGTTTTTTCGACGCTCATTCCTGGATGGGTTCGTGCGCGAGGGTGAAGCGGACGGCTGTGCGCCAGCCGCGATTGCGACCGGCGGCGCAGTTGCTCGAGGTGCGGAGTTGCCTCAAACTTTTCATGGTGTCGGCTGGCGTCGGTTTACTCCTTCGAACGGTGTTGGGCAATGTCAGAGTTGGGATAGCGACGGTACGACGTTCCATTCAGGTCGAGGAGCAAAGAACGGGTGTCGTGCCGAGCCGCAGCCCCAGGTCCGGCGGTGAAGCTGTGACGCTCCCTCTAAAGGACCGCAACGCCAAGCCCCGCTCGATGGGGTTTAACCCGGAAATGCCCGGGCGATTTTGAACGGTGCGGAGAATAGAGTTGAATTACGCGCGGACGATGAGAACAATCTGAAGCAACGGAAATTATGAAGCTGGATGACTCACAACGGAAAATGGTCGAGGAATGGATCAAGCAGGGGCTGAAGCTCTCGGAGATTCAGAACCGGTTGATGTCCGAACTGGCCCTCACCATGACCTACATGGATGTACGGCTCCTGGTCGATGACTTGAAGCTGACGCCGAAGGATGTGGAGCGGCCCAAGCCGGCTTCCAGCGTGTTAACCGCGCCCGCGCCAACCGGGGCTGCCGGCCACACCCCGCCCGGAGCGGCCGCGCCACCCGCGCCGGGGGCGCCCACGGCGGCCATGCCGGCCGGTGCGCCGGGCCGCGTATCCGTCGCCGTGGACCACCTGGCCCGCCCGGGCGCCGTGGTGAGTGGCAAGGTCACTTTCAGCGATGGCAACCAGGCCGAGTGGTACCTGGATCAGTCGGGCCGGCTGGGCCTCGTGGCCCAACAGCCCGGCTACCGTCCGCCCGCCGCCGACCTGCAGCAATTCCAGACGACCCTCGAAGCCGAACTCAGCAAACTGGGATTCTAACCCCGCATCGGAGACGACTGCACGCGGGCATTTCCCGCTTCGCAACGCTTGATGGATTACAAAAGCACATTAAATCTGCCGCAAACGGATTTCCCGATGAAAGCCGACCTGGTGGCGCGGGAACCCGCCCGGCTGCAACACTGGGAGAGCACCGGGCTGTACCGGCGGATTCAGGCCCGGCGCGGCGGCGCCCCCAAGTTTGTGCTGCACGACGGGCCTCCGTTCGCGAATGGCGATGTGCACATTGGCACCGCGCTCAACAAGATTCTCAAAGACATCGTCATCAAGTACAAGACGCTCCGCGGCTTCAGCGCGCCCTATGTTCCCGGGTGGGACTGCCATGGACTGCCCATCGAGTTCAAGGTGACTCAAGAAATGCGCAAGGCTGGCGACACGGCTTCGGATGCCGTGACCATTCGCCGCGCGTGTGAGGCTTACGCGCGCCGGTATATCGAGATCCAGCGGGGACAGTTTAAACGTCTGGGCGTGCTGGGCGATTGGGACGATCCCTATTTGACTCTCAACCGGCAATACGAAGCCGATGAGCTGCGCCTGTTCGCCGATATCGTCGAGCAAGGCCTGGTGTATCGTGGCAAGAAGCCGGTATATTGGAGCATCCCCTGCCGCACCGCCCTGGCGGAAGCCGAGGTCGAGTACAAGGATCACGTCAGCCAGAGCGTGTATGTGAAGTTCCCGCTGGTGGGGCATCCGGGAACTTCGGTCGTGATCTGGACCACCACGCCCTGGACGCTCCCGGCCAACCTGGCGGTGGCCTATAATTCGACGTTCAGTTATTCCCTCATCCAGGTCGGGCAGGAACAGTTGATCGTCTCGGCGCTGCTGCTGTCCGCGGTGGCCGAAAAATGCGGTTGGGAAGGTTACCAGATCATTCGCAGCCTGGATGGCGGCCACCTGAGCCAGCTCGAGTACCAGCATCCCTTCTGTGCGCGCACGGGCAAATTCTTCGCCGGCGATTCCTTCGTGGAAAATACCACCGGCACCGGCTTCGTTCATATCGCCCCCGGCCACGGCCTGGAAGATTATCACCTGGGTTCGGAGCATGGATTGCCCATCTACTCGCCGGTGGATGACGACGGGCGGCTCGCCTACACCGACGACTTGCCCCTCGAGCAGCAAATGCCGGCGGAGATGCTGGGCAAATCCATCCTGGAAAAGCACGGCCAGAGCGAGGCCAACGAGGTGGTGTTGCACGAACTGCGACTGCGCAAAGCCCTGCTGCACCAGGAAAATTACCATCACAGTTACCCGCACTGTTGGCGGAGCAAAACGCCCGTGATCTTTCGCGCCATGGATCAGTGGTTCATCGAGATCGATCACCAGGCGGCGGGAAGCCAGGCCACCTTCCGCCAACGTGCGCTCGAAGAAATTAACCGCGCCCATTGGGTGCCGGACTGGGGCAAGAACCGGATCGAGGCCGCCGTTCAAAGCCGGCCCGACTGGTGCATCTCCCGCCAGCGCACCTGGGGCGTGCCCATTCCCGCCTTTTACGACGCCCAGGCACAACCGATTCTCGACCCGCGGATCGTCCGCAACGCCGCCGCGCTCATCGAAAAGCAGGGCGCCAACGTCTGGTTCGAGCAATCCGCCGCCGAATTGTGGCAAAACCTCCGCCCGCCAGGCTGGCAGGGCCCCGAGGCCGTCAACAAATCCAACGACACACTGGATGTGTGGATCGATTCCGGTTCCTCCTCACGCGCGGTGATTGCCCGGCGCGAGGAACTGCACGGCCAGGACAAGCCTTTTCAGTGCGATATGTACCTCGAAGGCAGCGACCAGCATCGCGGCTGGTTCCAATCCTCGCTGCTGCTCTCGCTGGCCGGCAACGGCGCCGCCCCCTACCGCACCGTGCTGACCCACGGCTTCATGGTGGATGAAGATCGGGAGAAGATTTCCAAGAGCAAGCAGGGCCAGGGCGTGTACGAAAAGCCACAAACCTCCGAGGCTTACGTAAAGAAATACGGGGCGGACGTCATCCGCCTGTGGGTCGCCTCGCAGGATTATCGCAACGATATCACCGTCAGCGAAAAGCGCATCGACAAGGTAGGCGAGACCTACCGGATGATCCGCAATGCGCTGCGTTACCAGCTTTCGAATCTCTATGACTTCGACCCCGCGAAACACGCGGTGGCGGAACCCGAGCTCACTCCCCTGGACCGGTGGATCCTCGATGCCTTCAGCGCCCTCGAACGCGAGGTCATCCGCGCTTATGACGCTTACGAGTTCCATGCGGTTTACCAAAAAGTCAGCCAGTTCGTCGCGGTGGAGCTTTCGGCCATCTACCATGACGTGGTCAAAGATCGACTTTATACCGATGCCGCCAACTCGGCGCGTCGGCGCTCGACCCAGACGGCGCTTTCCCGCATTTTCACCGGCCTCTGCAAGGTGCTTGCGCCCATCCTGGCGTTCACCGCCGATGAAGCCTGGGAATTCGTTCCCGGCAAAACCGGCGAGTCGGTCCACCAACTCGATTGGCAGCCCCTGGACTTCAGCCGTCCGGAACCGGAACGCAGTGCCTGGAAGACCCTATTCGAGTTGCGCGAACTGGCGCTTCCAGTCCTGGAAAAGGCCCGGCAAGCCAAGGAAATCGGCAAAGCACTCGAAGCGAAATTGACCTTCTCCGGTGCCAGTCAATCCCTCTTGGATGCCCAGGCGTGCCAGGAAGTCCTGCGCGAACTGCTCAATGTCTCAGAGCTCGAAATCCTGCCCGGGGGCGAACCCGGCGTCATGGCGCGCGTTGCCAAGGCCGGCGGACAAAAATGCGAACGCTGCTGGCACTGGGAGGCGGATGTCGGCTCCAATCCCAGCCACCCCACGATCTGCGCCCGATGCGTCCAGGCGATTGCGACGCCGGGCTAACGAGGCTTGAAGCTCCGCCCAACGACGGCACCTCATCCGGGTCGCGGAGCGACCAACGATGGATAGGGGTAGGGATGGCGCGTGTGCGCCACCCCTCCCTCCGAACCGGACGGGCGGATTTCCCGCATCCGGCTCTCCAGTCAGTGGGCTCGGTTGTGAGCATGGCTCGCTTGTACTCGGGCTAAGGCTAAGGAGATTAACCCGAGTTTCGCGAAGTAGGCGACGGGCCAGCGTTGATGGTCGCGACAGGCTGCACGGTTGGAACCGTTATGCCGCCGGCGCAGGACGCGCCGCAGGCGTTGCCGTATCCAACCATCCAGCGGTTTGAACACGGTATTCTGGCTGTGCTTGAAGTATTCAAACCAGCCTCGCGTGCATTGGTTGATTTCCCGGATAATATCTTTCAGGCTTCCGGGTCTGCCGCTTTGGGTCTTCTCGCGTATGGTCTCTTTGAGCTTATCCAGGCTCTTCTTGCGCGGCCATCGGTAGCCTCGCTCGAAGTGGTACCCCAGAAAGTCGAACCCGCCTTTTTGGCTGGCATCGACGATGCGTGTTTTGGTCGGATGCAGTGTCAGTCCCGCTGCTTGCGTCCAGTGTCGCAGTTGCTCCAGCACCTCTTGGGCTTGTTGCTGGTTTTGGCAGAGGATGACGAAGTCGTCCGCGTAGCGCACCATTTGCCGTCCCTGTCCAGCCATGAGCTGATCCAGCGGGTTGAGGTAAATGTTGGCCAGCAGCGGACTGATGACCGCCCCTTGTGGCGTGCCGGTCTCGGTCGGTTGCCATCCTTTACCGCTTTCCATTACGCCTTGCCCGAGCAGTTGCTCCATGAGTTGGAGCACCGCTCCGTCGGCAATTTGCGTTTCGACGGCTTCCATGAGTTTGGTTTGCGGAATGCTGTCGAAGTAGCCTTTGAGGTCGGCATCTACCACCCAGTGGTGTCCGGCCTTGAGCAGTTGGTCCACTCGTTGCAGTGCCTGCTTGGCCCCGCGCCCGGGTCTGAACCCATAACTGTGTTCGGCGAAGGTGCGCTCGAATATGGGTTCGAGCACGTTGCGCAGTGCCGTCTGCACCACGCGATCCTCGACCGTGGGAACGCCCAGCGGTCGTAGTTCCTTGCTGCCCAGTTTCGGTATCCATACCCGTTTGACCGGTTGGGGTTGGTAGTTTCCTTGTTTGAGTTTGGCCTGCAATCCCGGTAGTCGTTGGGGGCTGGCTTGGTGGTAGTCCTCACAGCTTTGCCCATCGACTCCCGCCCCTCCTTGATTGCGCATCACCTGTTGCATCGCGCTTTGCAGGTTTTCCATCTTCCATACTTTGTCCATCAAACTGAACCATTTGCCTCCTTGGACGCCTCTTTCGAGGGCCGCCAACATGCGCTCGGTCCACACGCTTGCTTCGGTCCATTCCCATTGCGGGGCGACTTCTCTGCCTTGTTTAGCTCTTGGCACTCCCGGCAGGCTGATTTGCAGTTGTGTTTCCTTCACGCTTCCACCTTCCTGTCCCCCTTGGCTCCACGGTCGTTACCCGTTTCATCGCTACTACGGGGACTCTGACTCCTGCTCTGCTCCGTCCAGCACCCGAGCAGGTCTCCTTGATTCACGAACACGCACTTGCGGACATTCCGTCTCCAATCACCCCATGCGCCCCCGTCTTCCGGCGATACTTCGTGTTCCGGGCGGGCTTGGCCCCCGATTCGCCTTTCTGGGCTATCGGCGGTTCTTCGGACTTCGTTCAGGGCTAGCAGTCTCGTCAGTCGCATCAGGCCGTATCGAGTTTGTGTTGCCGCGCTCGTTTGCGCCGCAGTTCTACGGACTATCCGTTCGTTTCCAGTTGCTCTCCACCCCGTGTCGCCACGGCGCAGTTACTTTCAACTTCCGGGCGGGAAGCTCCGCCTGGGAGGGGTTCTCACCCTCTGTGCGCGCTCGCTCTCAAGCGCACTAGCCGTGGACTTCAGTCCATGGATCTGCCATCGCCACCAAGCCAGGCGTCGCGTCGCGACGCAACTCCCTTCGGTGACCGGGTTCCGTGGACGGAAGGTCCACGGCCGCCATCGGTCGCCGCTATTCGGCGGGCGAACCGCCATCGCGCTCCGCAAAAAAGAGTGGCCCACCCCGCGCTTCTCCAAGGATAATCCGCGGGTGCCCAAGTGGTGCAAAACCATTATCGCGCTGCTGTTGCTGCCCGTCTGCGCGGGCGAGGCCTGGGCTCTGGCGCGGGTGCTGCGGGCCAGCGGCCAGGCGGACACCCTCTGGGTGGCCGCGGCGTCGGGCGCCGGCTGTTGGCTGGCGATTTACCTGCTCCTGCCCAAGCCGATGTGGGTGTATGTCATGGGCCACGAACTCACCCATGCGCTCTGGACCTGGCTGATGGGTGGCCGGGTCAAGAGGTTCAAAGTGTCGGCCAAGAGCGGGCATGTGGTCGTGACCAAGAGCAATTTCCTCATCGCGCTGGCACCCTACTTTTTCCCGCTTTATGCGGTTTTAGTGGTGCTGATCTTCCTCGGTGGCAACCTGGTCTGGAACTGGACCGGGTTGCGCGCGTGGTTTCACCTGCTGCTGGGGGCCGCTTACGCTTTTCATGTGACGTTGACGTGGCACATCCTCAAATCCAGCCAAACCGACATCACCGATCAGGGCTACTTGTTCTCGGCGGTCGTGATCTTTTTGGGGAACGTCACGGTGCTGCTGTTGGGAATTCCCTTGCTGACAGCCCGGCCTGACCTGCTGACGGCGCTTCGGTGGTGGTCTGAATCAACGGTAAAACTCGCCAGCCAGGGCTGGAAACTCCTCCATTGAGGTTCAGGACAAAAACCCGCCACGCCAACCGCATCGACCGGCGCCGGTTTGGGGCCGCCAGGGGCCGCCTGCCCGCGCAAACGGCGAAGCGGATCCCGGGAGCGCGTTCGAAAGCGGGTGGTTTCCCTGTTACTGGACGCAATTCTGTCTTGATATAGAGTTGTACTTCAGGCGAAATGCGTGGTGCCACAATTCCTTGGCTATGGATTTAGGCGACATTCTCACAAAAGAGCAGATCATTACCGACCTGCGGGCGACCAACCGCTGGGAAGCGATTGACGAGCTGATCAACAACCTGGTTCAGACCGGCAAGATCAAGCCGGAGCACCATGACGCCATAGCCGCGGTGGTGAAAAAGCGCGAGTCGTCCATGAGCACGGGCATCGGCTTTGGCATCGGCATACCGCATGCCTCGACGGACTTGATCTTCGAGGTGGTGGGCGCTCTCGGACGATCGAAGACCGGGGTCAATTTTGATGCCTTGGACAATCAACCGGTCAACCTGGTGATGCTCTTTCTGGTTCCTCAGGGACAGTTCCAGAAGCATCTCCACACCCTGGCCAACATCGCCAAGCTCCTCCACAAGGCCGAGTTCCGCCAGGCCCTCGAAGAGGCACCCGATGCCGAGGCCATGCTCGACATTATCCGCGGTCAGGGCCGGAGGTAGCGCGAGCCCAGGCCAGGCTCGCTGGCCGTCTGAGGTTCAAGGGCGGTGGGATTCCTCTAGCGTCGAGTCCAGCCGTGCTGTCGGACGCCGCCAACTGCCATCGCCCGAGAGCAAACCGAAAACGTGAAATCAAGATGTTTTGGTCCGCAGAAATGAAAACCGCCAAGGCGCCCTGAGCGCCCGCAACGCTGAGCCGTCCTCCCGTGATACCGCATAAAACTATCGAACAACGCCTGCAAGCCGCCGTGAAGGCCGTGCTGCCCGAGGCGGACACCGCCGGCGTCCTGGTCCGCCCATGCCCGGACCCGAAATTCGGTGATTACCAAACCAACGCCTTGATGGGCCTGGCCAAAGCCCGGAAGATGAATCCCCGCCAATTGGCGGCCGATGTCCTGGCAAAGCTGGACGCCGCCGATCTTTGCGAAAAGATCGACATCGCCGGCGCGGGATTCCTGAACTTCCGGCTCGCGCCCTCCGCCCTGGCCCAGGCGCTGACGAGCGCCGCGCGAGGCGAGCACCTCTTCTTCGAGCAGGCTTCGACCCCGCGGACCGTAGTCGTCGATTTCAGTTCGCCCAATGTCGCCAAGCCGATGCATGTCGGCCACATCCGCTCGACCATCCTCGGCGATGCGCTGACCCGCACGCTGCGGTTGCTGGGCCACCAGGTGATCACCGACAACCACATCGGGGACTGGGGCACCCAATTTGGCAAATTGCTCGTCGGCTGGAAGCACCACCTGGACCCGCAAGCCCTCGACCGAGACGCCATTGGTGAATTGGAACGGCTCTATAAACTCGTCAACGCCGCCAGCGAAACCGACCCCGGTGTTTTGGAAGAGGCCCGGCGGGAATTGGTAAAGCTGCAACAGGGCGATCCTGAAAACCTGCGCATTTGGAAGCAAATGATCGCGTTGTCCGAGGTCCAGTTCGAAACCATCTACGGGCGGCTGGGAGTTCATTTCGACCATACCCTGGGTGAAAGCTTCTACAATCCGCGGCTGCAGCCTCTGGTCCAGCAACTGATCCAGAAGGGGCTGGCCTGCCAAAGCGAGGGCGCCATGGCGATCTTCTTCGAGGATATCCCAGCCTTGAAGGACCACCCCGCGCTCATTCAAAAGAGCGATGGCGCTTTTAATTATACCACTACGGACCTGGCGACCTTGCAGTACCGCCTGGAAACCTGGCAGCCCAACGAAATTGTCTATGTGACCGATGCCCGCCAGCAGTTGCACTTTCAACAGCTCTTCGCCGTTTTCCGGCGCTGGCACCCCGAAGCCACTGTTAAACTCGCGCACGTGTGGTTTGGTTCGATCCTGGGCGACGATGGCAAACCGTTTAAAACGCGCTCGGGCGAGACGATCAAATTGGCGGATCTGCTCGATGAGGCGCAGGACCGGGCCTTCAGGCTCGTCTCGGAAATCAACCCGGAGATGCCGGAGGCTCAGCGCAAAGAAATCGCCCGCGTCGTGGGTCTGGGTGGCATCCGGTACGCGGACCTGCTCCCGAACCGCCAGAGCGACTACGTCTTTAGCTGGGACAAAATGCTAGCCTTGAACGGGAATTCCGCACCCTACCTGCAATATGCGTACGCGCGCACGCGCAGTGTCTTGCGGAAAGCGGCGGAAGCTCCCGCTTCACCGGCTTCGGGGAAAGAGAGCCCGTTCAGTCCCACGGCACCGGACGAGATCTCGCTGGCGAAGTCGCTGCTGAATTTTGGGTTTGCTCTGGAAGCGGCCGTCGAAGATTACCGGCCGAATCTTATTTGCAATTACCTTTACGATCTGGCGGGGCTTTTTGCCCGATTTTGGGAAAGCTGCCCCGTGCTCAAAGCGGAACCGAGTCAACGGGCCAGCCGGCTGGCGCTCTGTGACCTCACGGGACGGGTGCTGAAGACCGGCCTGAATGCCCTGGGCATCGAGACGCTCGATCAAATGTGATCACGTCAGCCGCATCGGCATGACCACATAGAGGAACGGCCCGTTGATCTTCAAAACTCCGGGGCTCAATTCGTCGATCAGCTCGAGAAAAACTTCGTCGTTGGTCAGCGCATTCAACGGGTCAATCATGTACTTCGGGTTGAAGGCGATAGCCATCTCCGCCCCTTTATAATTAATCGCCAGGGATTCCTTGGCCTCGCCCACCTCGGGTGAATTCGCGGTGATTTCGAGCTTGTTCTTGCCAAAGCTCAGCTTCACCGAATTCGACTTCTCGCTCGTCATGATCTCCGCGCGGCGCAGGGCATGCAAAAACTCCTCGCGCACGAGCCCGACCCGTTCTTTCGTTTCCGAAGGGATCACTTGCCGATAATTCGGATAATTGCCTTCGATCAGCTTCGTGATGATTAAAACGCCGGACCCTTTCTCGTCCTTAAGCGTGAAGGAAGCCTGGTTTTCGGCATATCTCAGTTCCATCTCGCCTTTGTCCAGGAGCAATCGGTTCAGTTCGTTGACGGTCTTGGCCGGGATGATGAACTCGCCTTGGCTCGCCTCGGAAACGTCCACCTCTTCATCCACCAGGGCCAGCCGCCGTCCATCGGTGGCCACCATCGTCATTTTATGATCCTTCAGGCTGATGTAGATGCCATTCAGCACATAGCGGGACTCATCGGTCGAAACGGCAAACGAGGTCTTCTTGAGCATCCCCTTGATGGTCTCCTGTGCCAGCGTGACCTTTTTATCCTCCTTGAACTTGGGCAGCGGAGGAAACTCCTCAGCGCTCAGCCCGTTAATCTTATAGAAGGATGGCCCCGAACGAATGCTGCACGCATTTTTCTCGTCCACTTCCAGGTCGATCTCGGCATTGCTCAATTCCCGCACAATACCGAAGAGCCGTTTGACCGGCACGGTCGAGGCGCCCGGCTTTTTCACCTTGGCTTCCACCGCGCACGAAATCGTGACATCCAGGTCGGTCGCAGTGAATTCGAGCTTGTCGCCTTCGGCACGCAACAACACATTCGAGAGAATCGGCAGCGTCGTCCGCGTGCTGACCACGTTCTGCACTGCTTGCAGCCCATTGATGATTTGCTCCTTCGAGATGGTCAGATTCATTGCGCGCTTAATATTGGTTTTCTTTCACCTAAAATACTATTCTTATTAAAGGCTGTGAATAAGGCAAACAATTCGTCCTGTCAAGGTTGCCACAAGGACTTAGAACGAAATCAAAAGCCAAATATCGCGCCGACGCCAGCCAAAAAGAACCTGAAGGTGCCGCTTGTTCACACTGTACGCAATCCATTCACAGCTCAGGCCCCGCTTATTGGGTGGGTTATCGGGCACCCCGATGCGACCGGGCACGCTCGATGACTTCCGGCAGCACCCGCTCGACATATTCGATGTCGGCCGGCGAGGTCTCGCGACCGAGGGAAAAGCGGACCAGCGAGTTGGCCAGCGGCCCTTCCAAACCCAGCGCCTGGATCACATGCGAAGGTTCCAAGGAACCTGCCGAACACGCCGAACCGCTCGAAGCGCACACCCCCTCGATGTCGAGCCCCGCCAGCAGAGCGATGCTGTCCGCGCCCCGCGTTACAAAAGCCACGGTGTTGGCCAGCCGCCGGCTCCGGGATCCCACGAATTGGCTCCCTTCCAGGCCGTCAACCAGCCGAATCAGCCGCTCCGAAAGCGGACGCAGTGTTTCCGTCGAAAACACCGGCTGGCGAACGAAACGTTCCAGCGCCTCGGTGAGACCGACAATAGAGGCAAGATTTTCCGTCCCGGCGCGGCGTTCATTCTCGTGTGCGCCACCTAGCAGCAGGGGTTTGAGGTGTAACGGGGACCTGACGAACAAAGCCGCCGCCCCTTTCGGCCCGTGGATTTTGTGGGCGCAGAGGGAGACGAGATCCGCGTTGAATTGGTGGATGCTGGTGAATGGCTCCTTGCCAAACCACTGAACGGCATCCGTGTGGAAGAGAATTCCCTTCTCCCAGCAAAGCACCCCCAACGCCTCGATGGGTTGGAGCGAGCCAATCTCGTTGTTGGCGGCCATAATCGAGACCAGGACCGTTTCCGGGCGGATGGCGTGCTTTAAGGACTCGACCGAAATGCAACCCTCGGAGGTGACCGGCAGGCAGGTGACTTCGAATCCCTCGTGCTCGGCGAGGTACTGGCAGGGGTGCAGCACCGAGTGGTGTTCGATACTCGAGGTGATGATATGCCGCCCTTTGGCCTTCAGGAGGCGGGCTGCCCCGAAGATGGCTGTATTAACACTTTCGGTGCCGCCGCTGTTAAAAACAATTTCACTGGGCTTGCAGCAGAGGACGGCCGCCGCCCGCTCGTGCGCCTCGTCCAAAACCGCTCGCGCTTGTCGGCCTATATGGTGAACACTGGATGGATTACCCCAAACTTCACCAAGGAACGGCAGCATGGCTTCCCGGACCCCGGGGTCCAAGGGGGTAGTCGCGTTGTAATCGAGATAGACGGTGCGCATCGAAGGCTGGCAGGGCCACCGTCACGGAAAGCCGGGCGGAGGTTCGCCTCGCTTTGCAAAGCGATCCTCGCTCCAAGGATCCGCGGTATTCGAGTACCCACGCACCTCCCAAAAACCGAGGATGTCCCGATCCAGGAAGGTGATCTCTCGGATGAACTTGGCCCCTTTCCAGGCGTAACGCTTCGGGAGGATGACCCGCGCGGGGCCACCATGATCCGCGGAGAGCGGTTGGCCATTCCATCGATGCGCAATCAACACGTCGTCATCCAGGCACACCGCCAACGGGTTGTTCGTCGAGTAGCCGTCGTAGCTCTTGAAAAAGACATGCCTGGCTTCGGGTTTCGGTTTGACCAAATCGGCAATGGTGAAAAAGGCCACCCCCTCCCAAGCCATGTCGAATTGGCTCCAAGTGGTGACACAATGGAAATCACTGACATCGCGGAATTGAGGCAGCGCCAGGAACTGTTCCCAGTTGAGGGTCACCGGGTTTTCCACGTGCCCATGGATCTTCAACTCCCACTTGTCCAGCGGCACCGCGGGCCGGACGCCGAGGTCCAGGACGGGGAAATTATGGACTTGGCGCTGGCCCGGTGGCAGGCGATCCGTCGAACGCACGGCAGGCCCTGCTTGACCCGCCATCTTGCGTGCCCAGCGTTCCTTCGCCGCGATAGAGGCGTCGTTCATCTCGTCGGAGCCCACCTTATACCACCACCACCCGCATGGCCAGCGCGCACCCGGCCGGCGCCGAAATCATGGCTGAACGCTCAGCGCCTTGCGGCCCCCGCGCCAGATCGCCACCAGGCCCCCTAAACCCGACAGCAACAGCACCGTCACCGCCAGCGTTCCGCTATTCGGGTATTGCGGCAGAAAGTACAACGCCCCGGCTCCAACCGCGGGACCGGCAAAGTTACCCAGCCCAATCACGGCTTCATGAATGCCGCCGTGTTCGCCTTTGGTGTCTCCGAGATCCATTGAATAAAAAAGCGACGAATAGTAGAGCAGCCCGACCGCTCCGCCGAACAGGATCTGGGCCATGATCAGCACCGCCAGGTTCGGTGAGAGAACGACCGTCGCAAACGTCGCCACCAACACCAAATAGGCCGCGAGCAACCACCGGAAGCGGTAATGCCAGGCCTTCCAGCGCCAGAGCACCAAAAACGCCCCAAACCGTGAAAAGCACCACACCGAGCAGCAAAACCCGGCCATCATCGTCGAAAGCTTCAGCCGGGAGGCTACGCCCGGAATCACCGCGATGAGCGTGTTAATCGCGATGTAGGCAAACGGATTGGCAACCCACGCCATCTGCAAAAACGTTTTGGGCTGTGGACGGCTCGGAGCTTCGAGGCTGGCCGTGCTCATCCCGAGCTCCAGAACCGCGGCGGGCGGAGCGGAGGTGCTGGCGGTCCGGGCGGATGACTTAGCGAAATCCAACGAGGAAAACTCCGGACCTCCGAGGCCGGCCCGATCGGGTGGAGCGGGATTGCTCGCGCCGGCTCGAACCCCCGCGGGCCACTGGGCCTGAGACTCCAGCCAAAAAATCAAGCCCAGTTGCGTAATCAGCACGGCGATGGGCACTAGAAAAAGGCTCGCGAATCCCAGCTTGTCGAGCATGGCCCCGCCGCAGAAATTGGCAACCGCCGCCGTCGCCGCCCAAACCGCGTTGTAAATCCCGACCATGCGCTGCAACCCCGCGGCCGGTTCCTCCTCGCTCACCAGGGCTTCCAGTGTGGGCCAGGTGAACGACATGCCCACCACGGTGCAGAGCATCACTGAAATGTGGCCCGCCGCCGAGTGAACCAGCAGGCCGGTGCCCAGGGCCCCCATCATGATCCCAAATCCCACCTTGAGCGCGGTAAAATAGCCAAACCGTTGCGCAAACTTCCCGGCCCACCAGGCGCACGCGGCATACGTGGCACCGTTCAGCGCCGCCAGCATCAGGTTGGCGCGATTGCCAAACCCGTGCGCCTTTTGCATGAAAAAATAAAAGTAATAAAAATAATAAACCACCGCGAAGGAGTTCAATCCTTCGATGACGAAATAGCCGGTTTTAAGGCGTCGGGAAAACATGCGTGTGAAACGGGGGGCGCGATGGGTAAGGCGTAAAACTCAAAAAAACACGAGCGGTGGGAAAGGTCTCGAGAGACTCAGCCGGGAATCAGGGCCCCAACCGCCGGCGGGCTCAATCAGAAGGGCTCGCAGGGGTTCGCCGGCCAGACCTTTCGCAGCGGCGCCGGCTTAATAATCATAAAGGCCGCCGTCCTGCGAATAACCGCCTCCGCCCCCGGGTCCTCCTTCCTCTCCGCCCATGAAATCCCCAAGCAAATCGCCCATATCCTCTTCGATCTTTTCAGGGTCTTCTCCGGCCTCGAGGCGTTTGATCGCCACGTCCAGTTCCTTGGGCACAGCCCCCGGCGGCATCAGGTCCTTCATCTTCTTCATCATGTGGGCCATGTGCTTCGGATTGTTCTCGTCCATATGCTCCATGTCCCGTTCCAGCTCCATCATCGCCCGCTCGACACGCGGATCCTCCAAATCCGGCATGCCCGCCTCGTCCGCTTCGCCTTCGGTCTTCGCTGCCGGTTCCTTCAGCCCCCGCGTCAAGGCGAAGCGGCTGATCTTCTTGGTCATCTTCTTGTTGCCGCACTTCGGGCACGTGGGCAGATGGTCGGGGTTGACCCGCTTCGAAAGGAAATTGAAAATGACCCGGCACTTTGGACAGGCATATTCGTAAATCGGCATATATTTGAATGATAGCCGCGCAGAGCGCGGATTCCGTGCCTAAGGTGAAGGGGAGGGGAACCGGCGTCAAGCGGGAGTAGTGTGGCCGCCGGGCCGGCCCGCGGCTGCGTTGACTCCCAGCCCCGCTCAAGGCTATACTCCGCCTATGGCAGATGCAGGCCCACGGTGTGCCCGGCAACGATTCATGGATTTTCTCTCGCGGAAAAGTCTGCGCGTGACTGCCCAGCGCCGGGCCATTATCGACACCGCGTTCAGCACCCGCCAGCACTTCACCGCGGAGCAACTGCTCTCCTGGTCGCGCCGCCGGGACAAATCCGTCTCCCGCGCCACCGTCTATCGCACCTTGCCCCTGCTCACCGAGAGCGGCCTGGTGCGGGAAATGGATTTCGGCAAGGATTACAAATTCTACGACCCCAATTACGCCGAACATCCCCACCATAACCACATTATTTGCCAGGACTGCGAGCGCATCATCGAGTTCGAAAGCGACCGGATCGAACAGCTCGAAAACGAGATTAGCCAGCGGCTCGGCTTTTCCGTCAAATCGCATCGACTGCAGATTAGCGCCCACTGCGAGGAATTCCGCAAGCTGGGCACGTGCAAGAAGAAGGAAGCCTAACGAGCTTCGAGCCGCGTTCGCCGTGCGCAGCAAGGTCAGGAGTGAGTAAGGCGCCCACAGCTGAAGTTTTGCCCACCGACTCCCCCGAGCGCTTCCGGGCGGCGGTGAAGCGCGCCGCCGACCTCCTGCGCTCCGGCCAGGTGGTCGCCGTGCCGACGGAAACGGTGTACGGCCTGGCCGCCAACGCGTTCGACCCCAGGGCCGTGGCGCGGATTTTTGAAATCAAAGGCCGCCCGGCCCATAACCCCATCATCATCCATATTGCCGACCCACTCATGGCCGAACGATGTGTGGCGGACTGGCCTCCTTTGGCGGCACAACTTTCCCAGGCGTTTTGGCCCGGCCCCCTGACGCTGGTCCTCCGGAAGGCCGAGGCCATTCCGGACATCGTGACCGCCGGCGGCTCAACCGTGGGGGTTCGCTGGCCCAGCCACCCATTCATCCAGGCCCTGATTCACGAATGCGGGTTCCCCCTCGCTGCGCCCAGCGCGAATCCCGCAAACCAGATTTCTCCAACCAACCCCGCCCATGTTCGGGCCTCGCTGGGCGCCAAAGTGCCTCTCATTGTGGATGGCGGCCAATCGCAGGTGGGCATCGAATCCACCGTCCTGGATCTCTCCGTTTCACCGCCTCGCCTGCTCCGGCCCGGCATGATCCACGAAGCCGCGCTCGTTTCCGTAACCGGTGAACTTGCGCGGTTGGACGGTTCCTCAACCACGCTCCTCAAAAGCCCCGGTCTCCTTCCCAAGCATTACGCCCCCCGCGCCCGCCTGGTCCTGTGGGGCTGGAAAGACGAAGCGGAACTGCGCCGCCTCGCCGCCGAGTCCGCGGTTCCCGAGTCCAAAATCCAGGTGATCGCCCATACCCACATCCCCTCGGGCGACCACTTCGCGCGTGTCGCGGTGATCCCCCACGACCCGGAAGCGTTCGCCCGGGCGATTTACGCCGAACTGCACACCTGCGACGACACCGGCGCCGCGCTCATCGTGGTGGAGGCCTTGCCGGAAGGAATGCCCTGGCGAGCCATCGCGGATCGCCTGCGCCGCGCGTCCTCCCCGCACTCCTGACTGGCCGTAGCCGCGGGTCCTCTGCTACCTTGCTGCCATGGGACGCCAATGGTTACATGCCAAACGCGCGGTGGCTTCGATGAAAAAAGCGCAGGCCACCGGCAAAATTGTTCGCGAGATCATGGTCGCCGCCAAAATGGGCGGCGCCGACCCGGACAGCAATCCCCGCTTGACCGCCGCGGTGGAAAAGGCGCGCAAAGAAAGCGTGTCGCGTGATGTGATCGAGCGCGCGATCAAGAAAGGGGCCGGCACAGGCGAGGAAAAGCTGATCATGGAGCATGTGCTCTTTGAAGGCTACACCCCGTACAAGATCCCCGTCATTGTCGAGGTTTACACCGATAACGTGAATCGCACCGCCCCCGAGATCCGGCACCTGTTCCGCAAAGGCCAGTTGGGCACCACCGGCAGCAACAAGTTCCTTTTCGACCATACCGGCATCATCGAGGCCTACCACTCCGACCCCGCCGCCGACCTCGAAGCCGCCGGCATCGAGGCCGGCGCCAACGAGGTCGAACCTCTTACCCGCGACCAGAACGACGATATCCCCGAGGGCGCCGCCGGCGCCAGGTTCCTCGCCGATCGCGCCGCCGTCCACACGGTCTCTCAATGGCTCTCGCGCAACGGTTGGAAAGTGGTGACCAGTGAAATCGGGTTCATCGCCAAAAACTACCCGGACCTTCCCGAATCGCAACGCGCCGAAGTCGGCGAGTTCCTGCAAACCCTCGATGACCACGACGACGTCCACCGCGTTTGGGCGGCCGTGAAGTAGAACCCCCCGCCGCCGCGCGCCCGGACAGAACAAACATTTCCACCCCGAAGGCTTTTCGCTATAACCCCCGCCGCATGTTCAAAGGTTTGATCGATTGGTACATGGCCACCCTCAAAACCGGGGGCTATCCGATAGTGACACTGCTGATGGCGATCGAAAGTTCGATTGTGCCGCTCCCCAGCGAAGTGATTATCCCCCCCGCCGCGCACCTGGCGCACACCGGCCAGATTCCGTTGAGCTTGCTGGGCATCATCATTGCCGGGACCATCGGCTCCTGGCTGGGGGCCACCGCCATGTATTGGGCCGCTCGCGTGGCGGGCCGCCCGCTCTTCATGCGCTACGGTCGATACGTCCTGATCCCCCCCGCGAAAGTCGAAGGGGCCGAGCGCTGGGCCGCGCACTACGGCTCGATGGGCGTTTTTATCTCTCGGCTCCTGCCGGTCGTGCGCCACCTGATCGGCATCCCCGCAGGCATCGTGCGTATGGATTACCGGGCCTTTTCCGCCTACACCCTCCTCGGTTCGGGCGCCTGGTGCGGAGTGCTCTGTTACGTCGGCATAAAAATGGGCCAGGACGAGAAGCTGATGAAAGGCGAGCTCCACCGCCTCACGATTTGGGTCGGCGGCGCGGTCCTGGTCCTGGGCGCCCTGTACTACCTTTTTGTCCATCGCCAGATGAAGGCGAAAGCCGCACCCGGCCACTAAACGAAGCGCGCCTCGCTTATAAGAAAGCGCGCCTCACTTCTCCGGAAATCCCAAAGCTCCCCGTCCTGCTTCCTGTCGCGGAGCGACAACTGATGGTAGCCATGGACTTCAGTCCATGGATCAGCAACCTGCCCGATGCAGCGCGCCGCGTAGCGACGCTTCAAACCCCCAACTAAACTCGCCAGATGTCGGGTTTCTCATCCGAAACCTTCCCGCGCGAAGCGCACCACTAACGGGGCGTCTGCCACTCCCAACGCTCTTCAGCCCGCGCCACCCGCAATCCCCCCGCTCCGTACCTGTACCCCCAGCCCAGCCCCGTTAGAGGCGTTACCGCTTGCTTCCCGGGGCTCCGTTGATCCTTACCTCTTCTCCTCCCCGCGCGAAGCGCCCCACTAACGGGGCGTCTGCCGCTCCCAACGCTCTTCAGCCCCCGCCACTCACAATCCCGCCGCTCCGTACCTGAACCCCCAACCCAGCCCCGTTAGACGGATTCCGCCGGCGTCACCGGCAGGCTCAACTTCTCCGTCCCGCGAACAATCGTGAGCTGTGAGCGGACCCCGATCTGATCGCCTGTCAGCAGCTTATGCAGTGCGTCGATGGTGGGGAGCGGTTGCCCGTTGAGTGCGACCATGACGTCGCCTTCACGCACTCCCGCTCGCGCAGCGGGACCGCCCGGCGTCAGCCCGATCACCAACACCCCGGTGGCATTCGGCAGTTGGTAGTGCCGCACCAGGCGCCGGTGCAACGGCACATTTTGTCCGCCGACCCCGAGATAACTCCGCCGGATCTTGCCATCCTTGATCAACCAGCCAGCCACGTACTTCGCCGTGTCCACGCCGATGGCGAAACAAATGCCCTGCGCCGGCAGGATTACGGCGGTGTTCACGCCGATCACCTCCCCGCGTGAATTGACCAGCGGCCCCCCGGAATTGCCCGGGTTCAACGCGGCGTCCGTCTGCAGAATGTCGTCGATGAGCCGTCCCGTGCTGGCCCGGAACGACCGGCCCAGCGCGCTCACCACCCCGGCCGTAACCGTGCATTGAAAACCGTAGGGATTGCCGATGGCTATCGCCACCTGCCCCACCCGGATGCTGCGGGATTCACCGAGCCGGACCGGGTGCAATTGCGGCGCGTAAACCCGAACCACGGCCAGGTCCGTGTCCGGATCGTCCCCCACCAGATGCGCGTCCGGGCGCCGCCCATCCGCCAGCCCCACCTCAATCCTATCCGCGCCATGCACGACATGGCTGTTGGTCAGCACGAAACCATCCGGCGTGAGGATGAAACCCGAGCCGCTGCCCTGCCGCTGGCCATCGCGGCGTTTGACCTCGATGTTCACCACGGATGGGCCGACCTCTTCGGCGGCGCGTACCACCGCGTTCGAATACGCATCGAACAGGGCGCCATCCGCCGGCGGTGCGGCGGGCGCGGGCTGAACCCCTGCGGCCTCGCGCGTCGAGACCGGGGAGAGCTCCAAGTCCTGCACGAAATCAGAATCTGAGTACTTCATAAGGCTATCTGAAAGTGCCATAAAGAAAGATGTACCATCCCGGCGCAAAGTCAAAGGCTCCGCCCGGCGGCGGTCGGATGCCCTCGGCCCCGCCTCCCGCTCCACTGGGACCGGCCCGATCCCGGGCCCCCCGATGCACCCTTGGCGGGACTCCCCTCGCGGCCACGGGCGAGCCGTTGGCTCACCTTGAGCCCGGCTTCGAACCGTGCTAATCTGCTGAACGCGGCCCGGTCTCAGAGAGGCCGCGCGAGCGGCTCGCCTTGGTTCATCGTGGGGCGTGTGCTTCGAGGTTCGAGATTCGAGGACGCTGCATATTAAAAAGACCGCTAACATCAAATGTCCCACGTGTGGCCGGCCCGGCGACTGGTTCTCGGGCCAATATGGCCCCTTCTGCTCCCGCCGCTGCAAGTTGGTGGACCTGGGCAAATGGTTCGGCGAGGAACACGTCGTTTCCCAACCGCTGCGCCCGGAACACCTGGAAAAAGATCCGCCGGACGAGGAAGCCCCGCCCTAGCCCAGGGGATGACGGGCAATCCCTTTGCTCCCCCGCTCCAAAACCTTGTAAGGATCCGGCATTTGTCCTCGACTCAGGAATATGCGAAAGTCTGATGAACTGATGAATCGAAATCCCAAGCTGCTGTGGTCCGTGGCCTGCCTTGTGGGCAGCCTCGTCGCGGGCGCGGCGCAAACCAAACCCATGCAGAACTCGCCCTCTCCCACCGAAACCGCCACGCTGGGCGGCGGTTGCTTCTGGTGCACGGAAGCCTTGTTCCAAATGCTCCCCGGGGTCAAGTCCGTGGCCAGCGGCTACGCCGGCGGCACGACCGAAAACCCCACCTACAAGCAAGTTTGCACCGGCGAAACCGGCCATGCCGAGGTCATCCAAATCGAGTTCGACCCAAAAGTTGTCTCCTACGACAAAATCCTCCAAACCTTCTGGGAAGCGCACGATCCCACCACCCTGAACCGCCAAGGCGCCGATGCGGGCACCCAGTATCGTTCGATTATCCTCTACAACGGCGAAGCCCAAAAGCTCGCGGCGGAGAAGTCCAAAGCCGACGCCCAAAAGCATTTCGACAAGCCCATCGTCACCGAAATCGCTCCCCTCAAGCACTTTTACAAGGCCGAGGATTATCATCAGGACTTTTACCGCAGCAACCCCAACCAGCCCTACTGCCGCTTCGTCATCGAGCCCAAAGTCGAGAAGTTCGAGAAGAAGCTACAAGCCCAGAAACACTGAAGCCCCACCGGTGGCCCAGCGCGCCTGGCCGCTGTATCCTGGCTCCGAACCGAACCGCAGAGGGCGCCTGGACTGCGCGATAAACGAGCGCCGCCGCTGCTCCGGATTCCGGCCAAGCCCATGCCCGGCGATAATCTTGACTTTTACACCTGGTGAGCGGAAGCTCTGGCGAGACCCCGGGAAACTGTTGCGCGCGGACGATTCCGCCAACGGCTAACCCGTGGCATCGTGGGCGGCAAATCATCCGGTGAACTCTATGCAATTTCGTGGAACGTGGAAGTTTGTGGGTGCGGCGTTAATCCTATTGCCCCTCGCGAGTCCGCCAGCCGTTCACGCCGCTGACATTGCCTTTTACCTGGTTGCCAAGGGCGAAGTGTACACTCAGACCAACGCCTCCGCCCCGGTTCTAAAAGGCAGCCCGGCGAGACTTTCCGTCATCGCGGGCCTGGTCACGACCAATGCGGCGACGAATGTGACGTTTCGAGCCTTGCCCAGCGGCCCCGTTACCAGCCTCACGCTGCAATCCTCCGGCACTCCGGGTGTGGAGGACCAATTCAGCTTTTCGCCCAAGTTCGCCACCACCAGCGCGCTCGATGCGGCGTATCCGGACGGCAGTTACCAGATGGTTATTGGAGCTGTCCACGACGGCACGCGGACCCTCACGCTGACCCTCAACGGCGGTACCTATCCCGCGAATGTGCCTTACCTCAGCAACTTCGCGCAGGCCCAAACCGTCAACCCCGCCTCGGGGTTTACCGTTGCCTGGACTCCGTTCAGCGGCGGCACCGCCAATGATGTCATCCTGCTCTCGTTCTCGGATACGACGGGCAACACCCGCTTTAAGACCCCCGATCCGGGCCAGCTCGGGTGCCTGAACGGCACGGTCTCCTCGTTCACCCTTCCCCCCAACACACTGCCTGCCGGGCTCCTGCTCGGAGGTGCACTGACTTTCGCGAAGGTCGTCTCTCTGGACACGACCAGTTACCCCGGCGTGCCGGGCTACACGGCCTATTACACCCAAACTCAATTCGCGCTGGCCACTTCCTCGGGGACCGCCAGCCCGCCACATCTCGAAGCCACGCTCCCTGCCGCGGGCGGTCCGCTCCAAATCCAGCTCACCGGTCAGGCCGGGCTGCCCTACGCCATCGACGCGACCACCAACTTGCAGCTCGGTCCCTGGCTTCCCCTGGTCACCAACATCGCGACCGGCGGCCCATTCATCTTCCTGGACCCCCAATCCGGCAGTTTTCCGCTCCGATTCTACCGCGGGCGCAGCGCCAACTGAGTGGAATCTGGGGCTGACATCGGACCTCAACTGTGTTCCTTTGATTCCTGGCAGGATTGCGTCCGTCCGCCGCGTTGGGGCTCGGACTCACCGGCAGCGGTGACACGTGTTGCGCATCCGGTTGGCATCCGAAACGCACCCTGTCCCGCCGAGTCCGTTCCGCGACCACTCATCCATTGAAGAGCACCGAAACCGTTTTAATCACCGGGGCGTCCTCCGGGATTGGCCGCGAGCTGGCGAAGTGCTTCGCCGCCGACGGCTGCCGGCTGATCCTGGTATCGCGTAAACGCAACGCCTTGCAGGAACTGGCCGAGGAACTCCACCGCGCACACGGGACGCAATCGGAGGTGCTCCCCGCTGATCTGGCCGAGCCGGGCGCGCCGCTGCGGATTTTCGAACACTTGCAGAACAACGGCACGAAGGCCGACGTGCTGGTGAACAACGCGGGGTTCGGAGCGCACGGCCCATTCGTGTCGTTGCCGCTCGAACGCCAGCTCGAAATGGTGCAAGTCAACGTGACGGCCCTGGTCCATCTTAGCCGGCTCTTTCTTCCCGGCATGGTCCAGCGCAAACGCGGTGGAATTCTCAATGTGGCCTCGACGGCCGCTTTCCAGCCCGGCCCGGGCTTGGCGGTCTATTACGCCACCAAGGCCTTTGTGTTGTCCTTCAGTGAAGCCATCAGCGAGGAACTCGCTCCGGCGGGCCTTACCGTCACCGCCCTCTGCCCGGGTCCCACCGCCACCAACTTCGGCCAGGCCGCCAACGCCCGTTTCTCCCACCGGTTCATGAAAGCCACCATGTCGGCGGAAGCCGTCGCCCGCGCCGGACACCGCGCGTTTCGACGTGGCCGCGCCCTGGCTATCGCCGGACGGCGCAACCAACTGCTCACCTTTTCCGTCCGGTTCGCCCCCCGTTTCCTCGTCCGCAAAATCGCCAAATTCCTCAACGCCGCCAGCTTTGAACCCTGACCCGTCGCCCAGGTTCGTCTCCGGGTGACCGTCGCGCAGGCGGCACGAAACCTCGCCGCCCTCGCGCGCGTTCGAGGCATGGCCTGGGCGGCAGTTTCCTCCGGCAACTTTCCTCTTTTCCGAGGGGCGAGCCCGAGGCATGCTGAATGAAGCACTCGCTGCCAGGTGCTGCCCAAGAAAGTTATCCATGAGCATCCGAACGGTATTTGTGAGCGGTTGTTTCGACATGTTGCACAGCGGCCATGTCCGCTTCCTGGAGGAGGCCGCGGCTTATGGGGAGCTGTACGTGGGCCTCGGGTCGGACGAAACGCTGCGGGAATTGAAGGGGCGCTACCCGGTCAACACGCAGGAGGAGCGCCAGTACCTGGTTGGCGCGTTGAAGCACGTCAAGGCCTGCTTCATCAACCGCGGCTCGGGCATGATCGACTTCGCCGAGGAGCTCAAAGCGCTCCGCCCGGAGGTCTTCGTCGTGAACGCCGACGGAAACGCGCCGGCCAAACAGCAGCTCTGCCGGGAGCTGGGCATCGAGTATGTGGTCTTGCAGCGCCGGCCGCGGGAGAATCTGCCGGCGCGCTCGACCTCGAGCCTGCGCAAGGAGTGCCTGGTGCCCTACCGAATCGACCTCGCCGGCGGCTGGCTCGATCAACCCTTCGTGTCCAAGCTGAGCCCGGGGCCGGTGCTCACCCTTTCAATCGAGCCGACCATCGAATTCAATGAACGCAGCGGCATGGCCGGCAGCTCACGCAGGCGCGCCATCGAATTGTGGCATACCGACCTGCCGTCCGGCGATCGGGCTAAAACCGCCCGGATTCTCTTCACATATGAGAACCCCCCGGGGACCACGCGCTTCTCCGGCTCGCAAGATGCCATCGGGATCGTGTTTCCCGGGCTGAACCGCCTGGATTACGCGGGGGAGTACTGGCCCGCGAAGATTACCTCCGTCCTCGACGAGGCCATCCTGAGGTGGTTGGAGGATGGTCTCCATCTGGTGACCTTGGGCCCGCGCACAGCGGATTACGACGTGCTTGCCGACACGCGGGTGACGACCGCCGGCGCCAAGGCTCTGGCCGAGGCCGCTCATCGTTGTTGGGCGGCTGTCCAGCAACGGGACTTGCGAGCGTTCGCCCAGCACCTGCGCGAGTCGTTCGAGTCACAAGCAAGCATGTTCCCGAGGATGGTGGACGAGGGCGTCCGGGCGGCCATCCGACACTATGAAGCCGAGGCTCTGGGTTGGAAGCTCTCCGGGGCCGGCGGCGGCGGCTATCTCATCCTGGTCAGCGAGCGCGCAATTCCCGGCGCAACCAAAATCAAGAATCCGGCGAAACCATTTCTAACGCCCAGCCGCGCCCGGTTCGCTGTCACCTCCGGCGGTCCTCAGACATTCGGCTCAACTCGGAAGGCTTCGGGATCAAAGTGCTACCGCTCGAACCGGAAGCCCTGCGCCAACGGATCCCGTCGGGCGGCACCCGCAACGGGTTGCTGCGGCGGCGCTGACCCGTCCCTGGGCTCAATTCCCCTGCCGGTAAGGCTCGCGATGCTCGAAGTGCAGCAGGAGTTCCCGGTTCCGTTCCAGCAGATTCGTCTGGCCCAGCGAACGTGCCAGGTCGCATGCTTTCTGCGAAGCCGCAACCGCCTGCTCAAACCGCCCCGCCTCCGCGTACGCGGCGGAGAGGGTGCCGACGAAGACCGTCTCCCGCCAGGCGCTCTGGTCACAGGCCTGCTCCGCGAGTTCCACCGCCTGCGCCCCGTCGCGGACCTTTGCCTCCGGGCTGGTGGCCAAAATCCAGGCCAGGTTATTCTTCGCCACCGTCAGATCGGGCTTTAACCGGAGCGCCTCCCGATATTGACCAACCGCTTCCCCGGGGTCTCCTTTGGCCGCCAGCACGACGCCAAGTTCAAAGTGCGCATCCGGCCAATCCGGCGCCAGGCGCACGGCCTCGCTGAGACTTGTGGCGGCGTCGTCGGCTTGCCCGAGCTTGAGCAGCTCCGTTCCGAGATAATAATGGATTTGAGCCGCGCCCGGGTTGCGACGCCGGGCCTCGACAAAGTAATCCGCAGCCTCGCGGCTGCGGCCCAGCGCGCTCAGCGCCATCCCCATGTCGAAAAACGGCCCGAACTCGCCGGGATCCAGGCGTATGGCTTCCGCGCAATGAGTCAGGGCGCCCGGGTAATCGCCCAACTCCCGCAGCGCTAAGCCCATATCCGCATGCGCCTTGGCCTCCTCGGGTCGAATCTCCAATGCTCTCCGGAAATAGTTGGTGGCCTCGGACAGGTGACCGCGCGCGATGAGGATCGCTCCGAGGTTGAGGTTGGCGTAAAGGTAATCATTGAGGTTGGCCAGCGGCCGCGCCGGCTCGTGCTCCAAGACCTTCCGGTAATCTTCCAGGGCCTCATCCACCCGGCCCGCGAGCTGGCGCGCGTAGCCCCGATGAAAGACCGCCGTCACGTTGCCTTCCCCGGTGACCTCCACACAGTGAGTCCAAAGGGCTAAACCATTCCGCCAATAGCCGGCCTGGTGCCAGGCGGTCACGCCACAAGCCGCGAGCGCTAATACCGCCGCCGCGGCAGCCCATCGCTCCCTCGCGGTCAGCCCGCGATAGGGCTCGGGCCGGCCTGCCTCCGCCCGCCGGGCGCTCACCCCGGCCACCGGCGCCGTGCTTGCCGGGTGAATTGCTGATTGTCCTCGCCTTGCCCAATCCGCCAATCCCCACACCACCGCCACAAAGAGCCCGATCGACGGAATATATGAGTAACGGTCGGCAATGGCTTGTCCTCCGGCTTGCACCAGGCCAATCGTGGGCACCAGCACCCCAAGAAACGTGAACCAACCGACCAGCAGGTAAGGGGCCGACCGTGCCCGAAGCAGCGCCCACAACGAAATCCCGCCTACCAGCAGCAGCGCGCCCGCTACCTGCCAGAAAGCCAAATGCGCCGGCATAGGATAAAGAATCGCCAGGTCCGTAGGCCAGACCAGCTTAATCAGATACCGAGCATAGGACACCGGCACGTTGCCCAGGCGCACACTCCACGGAACGGCTTGCTCCGAAAGAATATTGCCACCGGCCTTTACGCCCCAGTAACTAATCGCCGTCGAGGCGAAGGTCAGGACAAAAAACGGGAGCTTCTCCCGCAACAGAGGAAAGGGTCGCCTCAGGTCAAGCCTCGCCAGGGGCCAGTAATCCAGCAGTAAAAGCACAAACGGCAGCGTAATCAGCATCGGCTTGCTCATCAGGCCGAGGGCGAAAAATCCCAATGCAGCGATATACCAGGCATTTCGCCCCGGGTGCTGCGCCCTGGCCTTTTCGACATACCTCCCGTAGGCCCCGATGGTCAGTAAAAAGAACAATGCGCTGAGCGTGTCCTTCCGCTCCGCGGCCCAGGCCACGGATTCGACGTGCAGCGGGTGCAACGCGAACAAGCCGGCCACCAGCGCGCTGCGCCAGTGGGCGCCCGTCAATCGCCGCAGCACCAGGAAGACCAGCAGGGTATCGGCGATGTGGAACCCCAGGTTGACCAGGTGGTGCGCGCCGGAGTTCAACCCGAACAATTGACAGTCCAGCATTAGTGAGAGCCACGTCACCGGGTGCCAGTATTCAAACCAGGAGGTGGTCAGCGCCCACCGCACCCCGTCCAGCGTCAACCCGGCGCGCACGATCGGGTTGTTCACGATCATGAAGAACTCGTCGTAGCGGGTGAACTCGAAGGCATGCACCTGCCAGTACACCCCGATGGTGGCCAGCGCCAACAGGCAGCCCGTCAAAACGCTCCGGCGCCGTTCGCCATCCGCTTTCCAAAAATCCATTCTCATGTCCTCACCGCCACCGGCGGCCACCGGACGGGCATCGGGCGATAACCCAGTGTGCCCGCTGCCGGTTTGGGCCGCGGCCAGCCTATTTAATCAGATGCTCCAAAGGTGACAAGCGGCGTACGCCAACAACCGGCGCTACCGAACCCGCGGCGTCATGTCCCACTTTTGAAATCTGCAGCCGAAAACGCCATCCCTCCCGCCCCCCTTCGACATCCCTAATTCCACCCCGCCACTCCCCCAGCGGGTGCAAACGCATGACCCCTTTCACCTTGCGATGACCGAACCGGCCCAGGTAGGCTCCAAGCACGCGGAGTTGCTCGTTTTGCGGCTGGACCTCGAAGTGAGAGCGAAACCGAACGATAATCCGGGCCGGATCCCAAACGGCTGGTATGGTCTTGCTGCGCAGTCCGGCCTGGCGCCGAAAAAGACGATGAAAGCCCGCACGTTTCTGACCGCTGAGTGGCGGTACCTCGCCATGCTCAACTACGCCTTGGACGCTTCCGTGCTGAAGCGGTGGGTGCCACCTGGCACCGAATTGGACTCCTACCAAGGCGAAACTTTCGTCAGCGTTGTCGGATTCCGGTTTCTCAGCACACGAGTGTTTGGCTGGCCATTCCCATTTCACCGCGACTTTGAAGAGGTCAACCTGCGTTTTTATGTGCGCCGCCTTGCCGCCGAAGGTTGGCGGCGGGGCGTGGTTTTCATCCGAGAATTGGTGCCGCGCCGTGCCATCGCCTGGGTTGCCCGCACGTGCTATGGCGAGCCGTACACCGCCCTGCCCATGCGACACAGAATCGAGCACACGCGGGAGAAGCTCCGCGTGGAATACAGGTGGCGTCGCCAGGGACGATGGGAATCCCTGCGGGCGGCTGCCGAAGGGCAGCCGGAAGCCCTGAAGAACGGCTCGATGGAGGAGTTCATCACCGAACATTACTGGGGCTACACGGCGCGCAAAGCGGCGTGTAGCGAATATCAGGTCGAGCATCCCCGGTGGCAGGTCTGGCGTGCAGCCGAGGCGGCGCTGGACGCCGATGTCTCCTCATTGTACGGCGAGGCCTTTGCCGAGATCTTGTCCGCACGCCCGGTCTCCGCCTTCATCGCTGACGGGTCGCCCGTCGTCGTGCGCCACGCCTCCACCTTTTCCAAGCGAGAACCCAACCGTGCCGCTCCCGGCAACGGCGCGGTTCGGCCGATGTGCCGTGTCGCGCGACTTTCGCGCCATGCCTGACGAGCGCGGTTCGCGGCCCCCGTCGCAAGGTCGGCCCGATCGCCACTGCGGACAGCGCTCTGCTTGCTCGTCTCCGCCGCCCCGGTATAAATCCTGCTCCGAATTCCCCCATGCAAAAGGCCTTACGCCCCCGCGCGGGCGAGCTTTTCAGCCACCCCGTCGAGCTTGATTTTACCAAGTGCGGGTCGCCTCGCAAATCCGAAAGGACTTTTGTCGATTTCAGGGGACTTCGACTCGACGGTATGGAGAAAAAGCTGGCAAATCCTCATCCCTGGCTTTATGGCGATGGGAATTTCCCCCACATTAGTTAATTCGAGAGTTAGGCATCCGGTGAAGCCGGGGTGAACCCCTGCTGCTGTAGCGATTATTAGACCTCTTCGCCCCCAAGAGGAACGCCCCACTACATAGCCGGCCAGGTTTGATGGAATCCGAATCCATTCCAGGGTGATGCCCAGGACGAAGCTTTGTGGATGCAGAATGAACCGACTCCCAAATGAAACATAATGGGATTTCAGTAGATTGGCTTCACTAGGGGTCTCCGAAGTGGGCAGGAAGTCCCGCATGACGGCCATTTGCTCGGGAGAAAGTTTTGCTCGGTGTGCGGCCTGAGCCAGCTCGTCGTCAACTTCAAGAACGGGGATTCGGGTTTGACGGAGCAGTAACTAAACCATGTTCCCAGTCGGAGGTCAATGGAGGCAGCGCCGCTTTTCTTCAACTCTTCGACGTCGGGGAAGGGTGTGATGACCAGAGGGTCTCGAACATCCTCCTCCTCGGTGGAAAGCATCCGATTCGCGATGAGGTTTGCTTTGAGAATCATGAGCCGCTTCTTTGCAGGATTTCCTCGAATTTCCAGTACCCTCAATGTTCTTCAGTGCCACCTCTTTTAAAGCCCAATCGGGGCTTTCGATTTGATGCAAGTGCGACCAGAAATTTTTGTCGTGGTACGCGTCCCAGGCTGCGTTCAGCACGCTGGAGAACTCTTCACCTTGACAGCGGGAACAACGAACCTGAAACGCTCTAGGATACGTCCCTTCTCTTCCTCGGTCATCAGGGGCACGCCAGCATTGGAGAGAATCGAATCAGCCCTGCCAATGAGTTCCGGCGCCAATGTATTGGAGGATGCGTCGGCAAGCGAGAGCAGGAATCTCTTATGCTCCTCATTTGGCGGGAGTTCGGTTTTGTTACGGAAGAGGCTGTCGTAACCTTCCGGGACTTTGTACCCCGCTCCGATTTTAGTTCGGAATTTGGCAGCGGCTTCCCTCAGTCTTTGGACACGTGTGAGGGTATTTGGATACAACAGTGACCGCTGCCCAGCGGTGGGTGCGAACAGATAGGCGAAGGCGTGCAGATACGCGGCATCGAATAGGAAAAGTCCCACGAAGTCACAGAACAACTCCTCACACTGCTTGATGGCCCACTCAGAGGGTAATGCGATAGCTCGCTTGATGAACAAATTTTCCGGAACCACGTCCTCGTTCTTGCCAGCGTGACCGGGGTAGAATTTTTGGTAGTCTTCGAAGCGGTCCCGAATTGCTGAAAGCATTGCTTCTTCCACCCGCTGGGCGTAGTGAGCCGCAAGGGATTTGACATTCCATATGGTGTGTCCGAGTTCGTGGCCCGCAAGCGGGATTAACAGCGGGTTGGATGACTCGGGGGCTGGGAAACCAATGAGCACGAAATTTGGAAGCTCTGAGATGGGCCGGTAGGTAAACGGTGAGTATTCTTCCCATTCGCTTGACAGAATTAGTTTGGTTTCCGGCCCTAATATGAGTTGTGCAAGACGAAGGAGGGGGCCGTATACCTCGAAGGCGTTTCTGACGTTGGTGGATCTGAGGATGAACCCGAGGAATGCGAGATGCCTGAAGAGGTCGTTGAGAGCTGCTGAGCAGAACATCTGCACAATGGCAGGGTTTTTGTCAGTCGGAAGCCCTTCTAATTTTCGTTTGTGGGAGATGAATATTTCCTCGATGCGGTTAAGCGCTTCGCGAGAGTGCTCGTATGGGAACTCCGATTCCTTGAGGCGCCCGATTTCACCCAAGACAGCTTTGAGCCTGCTGACGGAATATTCCCGTAGGAGCACGCTAACTCCGCAAGGGATTCAAGGGCCGCATTTCGAAAATGGACTGCTGGTATGCCGTAGCTGCATTGGCGAGGGCAATACAGAAGTCGCGCATTTCCGCGAGGCCTTGGTTGGGCGAGCCCTTTGCGGAGGATTCCAACCCTTGAACAATTTCTTGAGCGCGGCGCACGAGTTGTTCCACCGTGGATACTGTTTTGTCCGCACAAATCTCGTCAATCGCTTGCGCGAAGACCGCCACGGCGCCAGAGTCCACGAAGCTGCGTCCAGGGCCGTTAGAATCGAGACGGAAGGAGGTTTTCAGCGTTCCGGCTAGTTGCTCAACTGAATCCAGGCTGGTTTTCCGGCCTTCAATGAGCTCGTCCAGTTCATTTGCTGCCTCGATCGCAAGCAAGGGCAGGTTAGCGTTCTCGCCAGTGAGCTGAACCGGCATGTTCTGAATCTCGGTGAAAATTTTCAAGCAGAGCTCCTTTCTATCCTGTTATTGATATAACACAAGCCCAAGTTGTTCAAAGCTGCCCGGGCTCTTTTTTGACGATCGAGCCCTCGCGCAGCAGATTTCGCATTGCCTCGGCCAGCAGCCGTTCAGCGGCTTCCGACCTCGTGCTACCGAAGTAGCCTGATCCCACGATCTTATCTAGATCAGCCCTCAGGGCAAGCGAAGTGCAAATCGTGATTTTCACCGTTGGCTGCGCGTTTCGTGGCCGGGGCATAAGAGCATTATTAGCGCCTTTCTATGTGATAAATATAATATAATTTGCATCCTTGACAACCAAATTGTTCGGATTTCATTTCTTGCTCCGGTCGGTCATTTCGGCTTCAAGCGGTAGCCTCCGTTAATTCCTGGCAAGAATCGTGAATCGCGTCCCCTTTTGATCATCGTTGCGCTCTGTTCGCCAGCATCTGGCACCTTTGAGCTCTCAGACGGCGACGGTGCGCGAGGCAAGCACTTGCGTCGGCCGCAAGGCTTGGGAAAACAGTTGGAGGTGCCTCGATCCATTTCGGACACACCACGAAGCATTTTGCCGGGTAAGCCATTATGCCGAGTTGTTGAGGCGATTCCCCTCGAAACCGAAGGGCCTCGTTTTCGTCTTTCCAACTCGGCATCATTCGGCAAACGGATGCAACAAATCGAACATGAAACCATGAGTGCTCGCACTGCCGGGTGGATGGTTGTGGCGGCGATCATCAGCCTGGCCGCGGGGGCTGCACTCTCCCACGTGATCGAGCCGGGCGTTCGCGTCGAAAAAATAATGCTGACTTCAAACACACCCGCGCTTCGAATTCTCCCCGCGACGCCCGGCCCGCATCCGATTGCGCTGCTCGCTCATGGAAACGCCGGCTCGAAAGAAATGTTGTTTCGTTTCGGCGAGGCGCTCGCCGCCGCTGGTTTTGAGTGCTACTCCGTGGATCTGGCGGGATATGGAGAATCGCCGCAACCCTGCTCCCTCACCAACATCGATCTCAATTTCCAGGACGCGTATCGGGCACTTGGAGTGGTGGACGTCTTCATCGGCCATTCGCTGGGCGGTGGCGTCGGCGGCTGGAGCGTGCGTGAAGCGGGATTTCGTCCAAAGCTCTTCATTGGGGTCGGCGCCCCGGTCGGGCTGGGCGAACACGGGCCGCCAGAGCTCTTGCTGGCAGGCTTATTTGAGGAGTTTTATCGACCAGCCCAGTTACACGCACGAACGAATGCGCAGGTAGTCATTTCTCCCTGGTGCGAACACATCACCGAGGCCTACGATCCAGTGCTCGTGCGGGCGGCGGTCCAAGCCGCGTGCGCTGCTGTCGGCAAACCCGTCCCCGCCGCTCCGACCGCGTGGCGGTGGCGATTCGCCGGGCTTGTGCTGGGAATAGCGGGCGCGTTGGGTTTGATGTTTCGCCTGCCTGAACTTCATCCCCGCCTGGGACGGATTCAAGGGTTTATTATTCCCGGTGTTCTGCTGCTCGCACTCGTCCTGACTCTGGGGTCGTGGGTGGGCGTAACCCCGCAACTGCGTCGCCTCCCCGCGCAGTTGGTTGTCCTGGGTGTGGTATGGCTGGCCCTCGCCGGCCTCGGCCGACTGCGCCTGCCGCGATGGAGCCTGGCGGTGGTCACCGGGATATTGACCCTCGGTTGCCTGGCGGTTGCCTTTTCAACACACATTTTTCTTTTTTTCGTGCTCATGTGCACCTTGGGAATCAGCACGCTGTTGTTGTTACCGGCAGTAGCGGTCGGCAGAATCGCCACGCGTGGCGGGTCGAGGCGTGACGGAGACGTTGCCATGGCCATCTTTGCGGGTTATGCCATCGGGCAATTCACACCGCTCTTCTATTGAAGAATGAGCCCAAACCGCCTCCTCCGATGCCCTGCCAGCTTCCGCGATCTATTGCTGCGGCGCGACCAAGGCCGAGAAGTAGTGAGCGCTGACCAAGGTAGCCGAGAGCCTTTCCGTGAGTTCGCCCTGCAAGCCGAGCGACGCCAGTTCGAAAGCGAACACTTCGCTGAACGCCACATCTTTTCTGGAGCGCAGGTCCGTGAAATCCGGATATGAGAGGAAGCTGTAGTTATTTGCGTTCTCCCGCTCATGCTTGTGGCGAACCGAACCTGGTTGCTATTTCCCTGGTGGCCGATACGCCGCTTTGGCTGCCCGCTTCATGGCTTCCAGGCCCTCGGCCAAGCGTGAGGAAGCGTTTCAAACCTGGAAGCTGGCAGCGGTGTTTTATCCCTGCAAAGGGATATCCGCCTTCATGGTCACCCGCGAAGGAATGCAAAGTCGTCAGAATCCCGTCAGGGTTGATTTTGAACACATTCCCAAGGCCGTTGCCGCTCGTGGTCGCGGCCGCGCACGCCCCAACAGCTCCTGGGGCGTTTTAAAATGGGTTTTCGATGGCAAAGCCTACCGCACCGGCATCGACCAAACAGCCAAGCAATCCGAGCTTGATGGAGCCCTGCCGGCATTTCGGCCGCCACCCAGCGATTCCGCAATCCGGGGTTTGTTCTGAATCCAATCTCACTGGCACCAGGACGGCCCGAGGATTGGGAACGGCGGGAACTGCCCCCGTGCTTGCGCGCGATCGGGCGAGGATGCCACTCCGGGATGAATTCGATCACAGTCCCAGTCTAGCCTGGCGACCGCCCATCCCCGCTTTAGGGGATTGACCCATCAACCCGCTTCAGCTAGGTTTGCACGCGTCAACCCCAGAAATGTCGTCAGCCGAAACGAATTCCCATGAAAACCGGCAAGCCTGAAACATTCAGCAAAAGATTCGAGCATGGATTTACGTTGATCGAGCTATTGGTGGTTATTGCGATCATCGCAATTCTTGCCGCCCTGTTGCTACCGGCCCTGTCCGGGGCCAAGGACCGATCGCTGGGCACGTCGTGCTTGAACAATACCCACCAAATTGGCTTGGCTGTGATTCTTTATGCGGACGATTTTGCTGACACCTATCCCAATATCGGCACCGAATGGGAAGGCGGGCCTTACCGGAATGCCTTAGGAAAGCCATGCGGTGGAGAGTGGTTTCGCGTGGATAAAGTATCACCCAATACGCCCGCTCCGCTTGTCGCAGTTTACCTTAAGAACACCAAAGCCTTTGTGTGCCCGAAACGTCAGCGTGGCCTGACCTACACCTCGGAACCAGGAGTTGCTCGTGACCCGAGTCTGACCGGGTTCCTTTCTTACAACTTCAACATGGTGGGGGTCTTTGGCATACCGGTTTCCTACGGTTCTTATCAACTCAAGCCGTTCAAAACGGCCGCTGCCGTGCAGCCGGTAAACACGGTAATGAGCACCGACAGCAGCGGATCCGTTAATCCGGCTAATTGCGATGCGGGCGACCTGTCAGGTGACGCAGCCTGGCTTGATGAGGTGTGGGCAACCTCCGCGGCCGACCCAATTAAAGCCGCGCGCATTCAGCATGCGTTCGCTAAGCATAATCATCGGGTCAATGTGATTTACGTGGACGGCCATTCGGCGCCTTCCTTGTCTAGCCGTCTTACCTGGGGACAGTTCTATGGAATATTCACCGGTTTATTGCCAAACAATTTCCAGGCAAACGCACCTCTTTGTACCTCAGCGGATGATGCAATCGTATGGAACAACGCACCAGAATGATTTAGGAGCGTTTTCCGGATCCCGTATGGTCAAACCGGTCGAATCGGTCCATCCGCGAGCAGTTACAACGGCTGGGAAAGTTACCTGCGGGCGTATGCGCTGGTTCAATTTGTGCCGATGAACTGGAAGAGAATGCTTGCTTACGTCACGGGATCCCTTGACTAAGAGCTCCTGGCCCAAAATGAATATCTGGTGAGCGAGCCTCGAAGCCGCATGAGAGTTTTGAGCATACGGGGCCGACCGGCGCGGCTGCTTGCCTCCGCTCTGCTCTGTCATTCCGTTCGGTAGGTCCTGCTGATGCCCCGCTGCAAATACGAGGAAGCGGGCAAAAGCTTCGAGCCCTACGACCTCGTGAAAGAGGAGAACCCGGATGGCTGGGACGCTGGACGGGAGCTGATTGCCTAGGGCTTGAGCGCGGGGCCAACGCGGCGGGTACTTGTGGTCGTGGAGAATCGGTTGGAAAGGAACGCGATTTCGACAATTGCGGCCCTGGGGCGGAGTCGGGCACTTGTTGAGTTGCTAAACTTGCTTTACAAAAACGCCGGATTTGCCAGGTTCGGGCGATGGAAAAGGCTCGGCTCCTTGATTTGAACTATAAATGTACTTTTCCTCAATTCGGCTTCACGGCCTTCATCGGAGCCCTGCTCGTCATTTTTTCGTCAGTTTCCCCCGCCGACGCCCAAATCTGGGGACGCACGAGCGTGCCTCTGGGCTGGTGGCTGTCCACAACCTCATCAGCGGACGGCGCGCGGGTGGCAGCCTGCTTTTATGACTATACCGCCAACGGCTACGCTGGGGCTGGGGCGATTTACACTTCCACCAACTCTGGAGCCACGTGGGCCCCGGTTTTAAGCAGCACCAGCAGGTTCAACTCAATCGCGGCGTCGCAGGATGCAACCCGACTTGTGGCGGGTTGGAGTGCGGGCATGAGTGGTGGCCTTTTCCTTTCGACGAATTTTGGTGTCTCCTGGTCCACAATAACCAATTTGCCAAACCAGCCCTTTTCGCAGGTTGCTTGTTCAGCCGACGGGCAGAAATTGATAGCGGCGGCTTACGGCATTTACGCATCGACGAACGGTGGAGTGAGCTGGGTTTTGACCAGCGCACCCGCCACGACTTGGCGCTCGATTGCCTCCTCCGCAGACGGGGGTGAGCTGGCGGGCGTCCCGGTGTCAGGAACCGGAGTTTATGTGTCACAAGATTCCGGGTCGAGCTGGCAGATGACGACTGTTACAACCGGCGTCTCATACCAAGGCGTTGCGTGTTCGGGCGACGGACGAAGAATGGTGGCTGTGGCCTCCTGGCCATATTCAATTTTCGTCTCGGATTATTCTGGTTTCCTATGGGCGCAGACGAGTGTTCCGGCCGCGACCTGGTATGCCACGGCGTCTTCGACCAATGGGGCTAACCTGGTCGCCGTCAGTTTCGACGGGCTGGTTGCTGTGTCGCATGATTTTGGCGCGACTTGGACCTCCGACTATCTTTCGCAGGACGGCTTCCAGTGGGACACGGTTGCCTCCTCAGCGGATGGTAGCAAGCTGGTGGTCGGGGGGACTGCCGGCCCTTCCCCATATCAAGGTTACCTCTACACTTCACCGCCGGAGACGACGCTGGGCATCAGCGTCTCAGGGACGAACCTGAGCCTCTCTTGGCCTGAGTTCCCCGATGGCTTTACCCTGCAACAGAGCACAGACCTCACAGCTAGGAACTGGACAAATATGGCGGCCTCGCCGCTAAGCACGAACTCTCAAAACCGAGTGACCGTTCCCGTGCCGCCGGGCCCCGCCTTTTATCGATTGGTATCCCATTGAGCTGAGCTAACCGGACGAGTGCAGCATGCCCGAAGCTCCAACGGCGCGTGGAAATCACGCGGGCTAGTAAGGGGAACCCGAGGCCCTCATCTGGCAGCGGCCTGGGAGGCAGCCTCGGGGTTGATTTTCTTGATACCATCCTTTGCAACTTCGCGAACGAAGGTGCTTTCATTTGATTCCATAACAAGCCGTAGCGCTGGAATTGCGGGTTTGGCGGTTTCGCCTATGATGCCCAAAGCAGACGCGGCGCGCGAGCGGACCACCTGCGCCGGAGGGCCTGGCTGTGGCGCAACTGCCTGCAACCACGGCGGCAGTGACGACCACGCATTCCGATACGATACGTGGGGCAACGGAGGGTCCGTCTTGTCCAATGATTTTACCAAGAACGGAACCGTGTTTGCCTCCAAGTTCTTCCATGCTTTCTGAAACTCCAGGTCTGGATGGGGTGGCCGGTAATCATAGTTCATCCAATACCTGACCGACTTGCCTTGAAAAGTTGGCTCGTTCCAGGTGAGGGCATTCAACCCAATTAGACCGAACGTCACCGACGTCGCGGCGGTCAGGACAACGAGAGCGACTTTTACGGGCCGGGCATCGCCAGCATCCTACCACATCGAGCTTTTTTGGCTTGGATTTTCCAATTTACTGATAGGAAATCGCTTTTCGTGCCCCGGCTCGTACTGAGCGCTGCGCGGGTGATTGAACTGTAAGAACCCACAGAATTTAGAGCGCGAAATCCGCATCCACTTCTTAGTCCACAATCTGGCGCGCCGGCTCATGCTCGAAAGCGCACGCCTCCATCGCGTGCCGCTGGAGCGGGTCAGCTTTGCCGGCAGCCTCGCGACAGCGCGTCGTTATGGTGAAGCTCTCTTGCAGGCACGCAGTAGGCGCCAGCGGCAGATGCTGATGCAGGAGTTGTTCGCCGTCTTAGCTGCCGATCTGGTTCCGGATCGGCCGGGATGCCGCGAGCCAAGAGCTGTCAAGCGTCGCCCAAAACCTAATCCGCGCTTGATGAACCATTGTCACAAGTGGCTCGAGATTCCGCACCAAAACCGCTATTACAAAAACAGTATGTTCGGGCCAAGATACCACAGTTCCTCGAAGGCTTAATTGACGGCCATTCGTGTCGGACCCCAAAACTACTTCAGTGACGTCAAAATGACTTCCTCGCGCATGCGCTTCGGGAGTGCCTTTCCGGCGCCCGAGGCGCTGGGGGGAGGCAGATATCGCCGATTCTCAGGTAAGGAACAACTTGTTTCCGCCGCGAAAAAAAATGGGGTGATCGACGGGATTTGAACCCGCGACAGCCAGATCCACAATCTGGGGCTCTAACCGGGCTGAGCTACGACCACCAGAACCGGCCAGAAGGTAGGTTTCTCAGCGCTTGCCGTCAAGTTTGTCGTCTGTCCCCCTTCCACCCCCATCCCTCCCCAGTCCCGAGTCAGTAGTCAGTAGTCATTAGTCAGTAGTCAGTGGTCAGTGGTCAGTGGTCAGTGGTCAGTGGTCAGTGGTCTCGTGGTCCCGTGGTCCCGTGGTCCTGTGGTCCTGTGGTCTCGTGGTCAGTGGTCCCGTAGTCCCGTAGTCCCGCAGTCCTGCTCGCCGCGCCGTAGCGTAGCGGAGGCGGGTAGTCCCTCCTCCCCGCCAGCAAACTACTTTACCTCAACCGTTTTTCTCCTAAAGTGCTCCCATGGTCACTCTGGAAAACAGCAGGCTCTTCAGTGGAGTCGAGGCCAAGAGGCTGGCGGCTCTGAGGAAGGCGGCGCAAGAACTGACCTTTCCCGCGGGCCGGGAGATTTTCAAGGAAGGCGACGCCGGGGATGGCGTCTATGTGGTCAAGACCGGGCTGGTGGAGATCTCAGGACGGATCGCGGAGCGGGGCCGCCATGTGTTTTCGAAGGTGGGGCCGGGGGACATTTTCGGCGAGATGGCGGTGCTGGAAGACAAACCGCGCTCGGCCAGCGCGGCGGCGAGGGAGGAAACGACCGTTTATTATATTCCCCGGGCCGCGCTCCTGGGTCTCATCGAGCGATCGCCCGCGCTGGCTTTGGCGTTATCACGCGAGATCAGCCGCCGCCTGCGCGAGTTTGACCGCCAGTACTTGCGCGAGATCTTGCAGGCGGAACGCTTGTCGGTGGTCGGTCGCTTCGCGCGCTCGATTATTCACGACCTGAAGAATCCGTTGAACATCATCGGGCTGACGGCTGAAATGGCGGGCATGGACCAAAGCACGCCGGAGATTCGGCACCGGGCGGTGCGCACGATCCGCCAGCAAGTGGAGCGGATCAGCGATCTCGTTAGCGAGATCCTGGATTTTACGCAAGGGTCCTCGGCCGATCTCGTGCTGCCGGCCAGCGATTACCGGGAGTTTGTGCAGGCAGTCGTTAAAGATCTCCGCGCCGAGGCCGGACTGAAGTCCGTGTCGGTGGAATTAGAAAGCGAGCCTCCGGCCCAAGCGATGGTGATCAACCCCAAGCGCCTGAGCCGGGTATTTCGCAACCTGACGCATAACGCAATCGAGGCGATGCCCGGTGGCGGCCAGGTCCGGTTGCGGTTTCAAACCCGACCGGCGGAGATCATTACCGAGTTCGAGGACACCGGTCCTGGTCTCCCCCCCGAGATGGAGGGGAGATTATTCGAGCCGTTTGCCACGCACGGGAAGGTTCACGGAACCGGGTTGGGTCTCTCGATTTGCAAGCGGATCATCGAGGATCACCACGGTTGGATCACCGCCCGCAACGAACCGGGACGCGGGGCGGTGTTTGCTTTCGGCCTGCCTTTGCCCCGCCCGGTTTAAGCCGAGTGCTCCGAAATCACCGCGGATGAATGCAACCAGGGCTGAATGGCCAAGCATACGCAGGCGCCAGGCGCGTGTCCGGAGCGTCTCCGACGAGGGATATCCGGCGCCGGAAAGGCGCGAGCCGCGCTCGATCGTTTTGTCGCCAGCGTTTCGAAAGCGAATGGGTGGCGGGCCGAGGCCACCTTTAGTGGCAGCGCATTTGGAATAAGCCATGAACCGGATCCGCCTTTTACCCGAGCAGGTCGCCAACCAGATCGCCGCGGGCGAGGTCGTCGAGCGGCCCGCCAGCGTGGTGAAGGAGTTGGTCGAGAACTCGCTCGATGCCCAAGCCGAGCGCGTAGGGGTGGAGATACAGGCGGGGGGACGCAGTCTGATCCGGGTGACGGATGACGGTCTGGGGATGAGCCGTGACGACGCGCTGTTGTGCCTGGAACGGCACGCGACCAGCAAGATCCGGCGCGCCGAGGACCTGGCGGCGATTGCCACGATGGGTTTTCGCGGCGAAGCGCTGCCCAGCATTGCGAGTGTCAGCCGGTTCGTCTTGACCACCCGCGAGCGGGAAGGAGACGCGCTCGAAGCCACCCGGGTGGTGATCGGCGGCGGCAAAATTTTCGAAGTCAAAGCCGCCGGTGCCGCGCCGGGGACCACCGTCGAGGTTCGGCAACTTTTCTTTAACCTGCCCGCCCGCCGGAAGTTCCTGCGCACCGAGGAAACCGAATCCGCCCACATTCAGCATTATCTCATGCTGGCGGCACTATCGTTTCCTGAAGTCGCGTTTACATTCCATAAGGACGGCCGCCTGGTCTGGCAACTGCCGGCGGTGAAGGCGGGTCCCGAACCCTCGGCGCGCTCGCTGGCCCTGCGCGAGCGGTTGCGCAGTCTTTATGGGGCCGACCAAAAGCTTTTGCCGGTGGACTTTTCAGTCGAGTTCACCCGAACGGCCGATGCGGAGATCGAATTCGCCACCGGCCCGGATGGGGGTGAAGCTCCCGCCCCGGCGCCGCCGCCGGCGTCCTTTCGCGTTTGGGGTTTCATCGGCGCGCCGGGGGTCTCCCGGGCCACGCGCGAGGATCAACATTTGTTCGTCAACCGCCGGCCGGTCGAGAACCGCGGGCTGAACTTCGCGCTCTTGGAGGGCTATCACACCTCGCTGATGAAAGGCCGCTACCCGGTGTGTTGCCTGTTCCTCGAACTCGACCCTGCGGAAGTCGATGTCAATATTCATCCGTCCAAGCGGGAGGTGAAGTTTCACCGGGAGCCTGAGGTGCGGAGGTGGGCGGCGCAGGCGGTCCGGCAAACGTTGCTGGCGTTTCATGCCCCGGCCGCACCCTCCATCGTCCCGGCTTCAGCGCCCTCGGTCGTGGGAAAACCGGACGCGGCGGTGACGGGAGCCGGGGAGCAGGGGAGGTTTCCGGAGCTGGCGCCGGCCCGGGAGAACGCCGGATCCGGGCCCATGCCAGCGCGGCCGGAGCAAGCTCCACTGCGGATGGGCTTCGGCGCCAGCAAACCGGCCCTCGATCCGCCGCCTCCGGCCCAAGCCTCCGCTCCGGTATTACCGCCCCCGGTTTCAACCAGCCCGGCGGCGGCTGGCGCCGCGCGTCCCGCGAGCGCGGCGCCGGTGCCCTTGCTGAATGTGCCGTTGCGACTGGTCGGGGTCATCGGCAAGCTGTATGTGGTGCTGGAATCGGATCGCGGGCTGGTGCTGCTCGATCAGCACGCCGCCCATGAGAGAATCCTGTTCGAGCAGATGCTCGCCCGTCTCGAACAGAACCAGCAGGCGCCCTCCCAAAAACTTCTGTTGCCGGAAACCGTCGAGCTTTCGGCCAGAGACGCCGCCTTCGCGCGGGAGCAATTGTCCGTGCTGACGCGGTTGGGCGTGGGTTTGAGCGAGTTCGGCGAGCGGACCTTCCTGTTGGACGCCCTGCCGCCCTTTGTCAAAGTGACCGATGCGCGCCGGTTCGTGCTCGAGCTGATCGACGAACTGAAAGCGGTGGGGCTCGAGGTCAATACCCTGCGCCTGGGCGAGTTGACCGTGGCCAAGACCGTCTGCCGCCACGCCGTGAAAGCCAATGACCCGCTGGCCGGGCCCGAGCTGGAAAAGCTGGTCGAAAACCTCCGTCACTGCGCCATGCCCTACACCTGTCCGCACGGACGCCCGACCTTGATTGAGATGAACTTCCGCGAGCTCGAAAAGAAGTTCGGCCGGACACAATAGGCGGCGGCATTCCTGGATTGGACATCAAACTCCCAATCCACCGCGCCCGGCAGCACCGCTCGGCAGCGGCGAGCTCCGGCGATCAAGAGGGATTCGGTTGTTCGGTCCCGGGCGGGACTTCCTCGATTTGCGCGTGTTTTTGGAGCAGATCGAGGACCTTTTCATTCATGACCTGGTCGTAGATTTCGATCAAGCCGTTTCGCTTCTGCAGGTCTTTCAGCAACCGGTCCGCCGGAATTTGGTAGGTACTCGCAAGATGACTGATGCGTTGGGCAACTTCCTCCTGGGACACCTTGATGTCTTCCTTTTCGGCAACTTTTTGCAGCAGAAACGCCACCTTGACCCGCTCCTTCGCGCCCTGTGAAGCCGCCGAGTAAATCACGTCCTTCTGTTGTTCGATGACGTCGCGCGAGACGCCGCGTTTGGCGTTTTCCTGCACCAGGTCGTACACCACGTTGCGCGTTTCCCGCGCGAGGGCAGATTCGGGCAGCTCAAAGTTGACCCGGTTCAACAAGGAGCGCACGAGCTGATTTCGGATGCTTTTGTTTTGCTTGTAGGCCAGCTCGTTATCCAAATCCCGTCGCACGCCCTCCTTCAATTTCTCGAACGTTTCGGCGCCGTAACCTTTGGCGAAGGCATCGTCCAAGGCCGGCAGCGCCTTCTCCTTGACCTCGACGACAGCGACCTCGTAAACACTGTGCTTGCCGGCAAGTTCGCGCGTGACGAAGTCGGCTGGGAATTCGATGTTGAGGGTGCGTTTTTCGCCGGCCTGCGCGCCCACGAGCTGCTCCGCGAACCCGGGAATGAAGGAGTTCGCGCCGATCTCGACCCAGAAATTGCTTTGCTCCGTCAATCCCTTTGAGGTGGGGGCAAGGTCGGTGATCGGCTTGCCCTCGACGGTTCCGATGTAGTTCACCACGGCGACGTCGCCGTTGCCGGCCGGGCGCTCGACGGTTTTGTATCCGGCCTGAGGCTGCCGCAAGGCTTCGAGCGCGCGGTTCACGTCCTCTTCCGTGACGGTGCGCGCTTCCTTTTTCACCGGAATACCCTTGTATTCAGGCAGCTCGAATTCGGGTGCCGTTTCCACGGTGGCCGCAAACTGCAGAGCCTGGCCGCGCGCGAACTGGATCTCCTCGATGTCCGGATAACCCAGCACGTCAAACGTCTGCTCGTCCACGGCCTTTTTGTACGCCTCCGAGATCAGTTTGCGCCGGGCCTCGTCCTCGATGTCCTTGGCGTATTTGCGCAGCACCACTTCCCGCGGGGCTTTGCCCGGACGGAAGCCGGGCAGCTTGGCTTCCTTTTGGAATTCCTTGGCCACGGCCTCGAAGGTTTCATCCACCTTCTGCGCTTCGATTTCCACCCGCATGAGCTTTTTGCAAGGGGCGAGGTTTTCGATTGTTACATTCACAAGCAAATCTTTCCGTTAATCGCTGAAAAGTCCAGTGGTGGCCTGACGCTCGATTGCGCCCCCATCAGCGAGCCGGAAATGCTAGGTGACCCATAATCCCCAGTCAAGCACACTGCCGATGAAAAAAACGCTGCGCCGCAGGGCTGCATCAAGCTCGTGTGGGCGGGGTGGGGACAGCTTATCCCCACCAAGGTGGACGCAGGATTGTGGGGACAGGCTGTCCCCACCCCGCCCGGCAGCGCCTTCCGACCGGAGCTTGATGCGGCGCTGACTCTGCCGCTCGACCGCCCGGGACCGAGCCTGTCAGTGCATCGGCTCGACCGTCCTGGGGGTGGTGTTTCCTTGACTCGGTAGCCTTTCAGCCGGTTTGCTCACCTTCGATGCGCACGATTCTCAAAGCGGCACTCGGTTGCGGCTTGCTCGGGGTTTCCCTGCTGGGTTCCCTGGCAGCCGACGCCCCACAAACCCTCCCCTTGTGGCCCCGGACGCCTCCGGGGGAGAAAGACCCTGTGGGCGAGGAACATGATACGACAACTTCAAAGGACGGTTTGGTGGCCGGAAAGACCGTGATCCGGCTGGGAAACGTTTCCCAGCCTACGATAACCCTCTACCGCCCTGTGGGGTCGAAGCCGGATGGGACGGCGGTGATCGTGTGCCCGGGCGGAGGGTATCACATACTTGCGATGGACCTCGAGGGCACAGAGGTCTGCGAATGGCTCAATTCACTGGGCGTGACCGGGATCCTGCTGAAGTATCGGGTGCCGAGCCGGCCCGGGTTGGAGAAGCACACCGCCGCTTTTCAGGACGCCCAGCGAGCCGTAGGTTTGGTGCGTTCCCGGGCCAAGCAATGGGGCCTCGACCCAAAGCGGCTGGGGATTCTCGGTTTTTCGGCCGGGGGCCATTTGGCGGCATTGACGAGCAGTCAGTTCGAGTCTCGCAGTTATCCCGTACAGGATGAAGCCGATGCCACGAGCTGCCGCCCCGACTTCACGATATTGATCTACCCCGCTTACCTGACCGTTAAAGAGCAGCACGATCGCATTGCTCCGGAGTTCAGCCTCTCTTCCAACACTCCACCGGCCTTCATCGTCATGGCCGAAGACGACCCGGTGCGCGTTGAAACTGCGCTTTTTTACGCGGCGGCCCTGCGGCAGGTGAATGTCCCCTTCGAATTGCATATTTATCCCATTGGCGGGCATGGCTATGGGCTCAGGCCGACCAGGGAGCTCATCACCACCTGGCCGCAACGTGCCGCGGACTGGATGCGCAGCCGCCAACTGATAGCCAACTAACGGCTGCCGGTTGATGCTGACGCGCTTCAGGCCAGCCGCCGGGGGGGCGGTTAAAGCGCTTTCGTCGTGCGGTTTGCGCCGGTGGAATTTTGCTGAAACAAACCGAGCCCGTCGGGGTCTTATTATCTGGCGCGGCCCGAAAGCCGCGAGCGCGAGAATTCACTCTGAAGACATCATGCTTATGAAACGAATCCTGTTTCTACTCCTGGCCGGTTGCACCGTCGTTTGCGCCGAAACCAAAGAGCAAATCAACAAGAGTTTCGCCGCCCAACCCGGCGGCAAGCTAACCGTGGAGGTCGAGTTTGGGTCGATCCAGGTCACCACGAACACCGGCACCGAGGTCACCATCAACGTCATGCGGAAGATCGTCCGGCGTAGCAAGGCCGACGAGGAGACCTTTTTGCGGGAGCACCCCGTCGAGATCTCGCAGGATGACAACCAGGTCCGGGTCATTTCGCGTTCGAAAGTAAAAAGCCTGGGCTGGTTTCGTGGCATTCAACGCAACGAAGCCAAGTACATCATTTCCGTGCCGGCGCAGTTCAGCGCGGAACTTAAAGCCGCCGGCGGAGGCATCACCGTCGATGACCTTACGGGAAACGTCGAGGCGCAAACCAGCGGAGGCGGTCTGAAATTCGCCCGCTTGCGCGGGCCGCTTCATGGCGAGACGGCTGGTGGGGGCATCCGCGTGCTGGATTGTGAGGGGGCGCTGAAGGTGAACACAAGTGGAGGCGGCATCGAGGTGGCGGCGGGCTCGGGCAGTCTCGAAGCCAACACCTCCGGGGGGTCGATCGACGTTCATGATTTTCAAGGCGCTACCCATGTCGAGACCAGCGGGGGCGGCATCAATCTCCAAAATGTGGCCGGCCGGGTCGAAGGTTCCACCTCGGGTGGCTCCATTTCCGCCCGGCTGTCGTCGCCCTCTCCCGAGGAGGTCCGGTTGGAAACCTCGGGCGGTGGGGTGATGGTGCAAGTCCCGGAGACCTGGGCCTTTAACCTCGATGCCTCGACTTCCGGGGGAGACGTCAGCAGCGAGGTGCCGGTAACGGTGGTGGGCAAAACGGAACGGAGTTCACTCCGGGGCACCGTCAACGGCGGTGGCAAACCGATCTTCCTCCGCACCAGCGGCGGCAGCATTCGGATTCACAAGCTCTAGCCAGCCTCGGTCTCAGAGCGGTGGTGCGGGGTGGGGACAGCCTGTCCCTACAATCCCGCGCCCATCTTGGTGGGGAAAGGCTGCCGCCACCCCGCCAACATGAGCTTGGTGCAACTCTGACTTCTCGTTGGGCGCATCCGCATCGTGCGCATGCCGGCAGTACCCCCCCCGCCGAACACGGCTAGACGCCGGAGCGCCGGCTTTGAGCCGGCTTAGCGCGTCCCATATCCATAGGACCACGACAAGAATCGCCGAGCGCCGTAAGCCGGCTCAAAGCCAGCGCTCCCGGGGTACTGCAGGGACGCACCCATCCGCGTTCACGGCCAAAGAAACCATTGCCTCCCCGTTGGCTTTCCCGCCAGAATGCGCGAGTTTACCGGCATGAGCACCGCAACGTTGCCTCGCAGTCTTGAGACGCCGTCCGGCGCGGCCGATATTTCGGCCCCCGTGGTTCGGCCCGCCACGAGTCTTTGGAGGCTTCTGGGTGACGTGCTGCACCACGGCGGCCCGGGGTACTTGCAGTTCGCCGTCACCAACATCTGCAATGCCAAGTGCGACTTCTGCGGCTTTGCCGTCGATCGGTTCGACCCCAAAAAGCGGCGTAGTGTTACCCTGTCGGAAGCCCGGGATGTGATTGATATCTGCGTAAAGAATCACATCGGTTACCTGCTCTTTGTCGGGGGTGAACCCCTGGTGCACAAAGATCTCCGGGCCATGACGCGGTATGCCGCCGAACGGGGGATTCACCCGATGATTTGCACCAACGGCTCGCTCTGGACCGATCAGAACATGCGCGACCTGGCCGCCGATGGCCTCAGCAGCGTGATCATGTCCATCGACGCGCATGAGGTGGCTCGCCACGAAAAAAACCGCGGTTTGCCCGAGGTCTGTCGCAAGATCCAGCGAGCCAACGAGGTGTTCGGCCAGTTGGGCATCCAGACGACGGCGAGCGTCACCGCCAGCAAACTCATCGAAGACTACGACAAGCTGCCCGCGTTCCTCACCCAGTTGGGCTTTAAGAGCTGCACCTTCAGCTACCCGTTGACGAGCCTGGCTTCGAGCTATCTCAGCTTCAGCGATTCCACCCTGGTCAGCTACCAGACCGAGGAACTGATCGAGGTCTTCGAGAAGATCAAACAGATGAAGCTGCGCAGCGGCTTTCCGGTGGTCAATCCGGCCGAATCGCTCTCGGAAATGCAACGCCACTTGCGCCGGCAGCCGGAACGCTTCGGGTGCCTGGGCGGCCACAAGTACTTTTACCTCGATTGGAACCTGAATCTCTACCGGTGCCACTTCTGGGAAAAGCCCATGTGCAACATTTACGAGTTCGATTCGTCCCGGTTAATCCGCGACGGTTGCACGCGGTGCATGATTGATTGTTACCGGGACCCCAGCGTGCTGCAATTCGTGGCCGTCAGCGCGAGCGACGCCTGGCATCATCTCAAGCGGGGCCGGGCGCTGGCCGCGGCCAAGAGCCTTCTGGACCGGCGCAACCTGACGTCGCTCAAGGCGGTCTGGGAGGATCGCAAGTGGATCGGCAAGGTCTGAGCGCGAATGCCGGCGCCGGGGGCAAACCGGAATGGCCGGTCGCGTTTTCAGTTGCCCTTGGAGGGCTCCGTTCCCGGGAGACGCACGGTGAGCACCGGGCAGGGCGCATGCCGCACCACGCGTTCGGCCGTGCTGCCCATCAGCAGATGCTCCATGCCGGTGAAACCGTGCGTGCCCACAACGATCATATCCGCGCCCATGGCCCTGGCCGTGTCAGGGATTTCGGAGTGGGCGCGTCCGATCCGGACCAGGGTTTCGATGTCCAGGCTGCGCTCGGCTCGTCTGTGGGCTAAGGCCGCCAGGCGTCTCCGCCCGGCCTCGAGCAGGTCCTGGTTAGCCTCGCCAACGGGTGGGTTGACGCCAAAATAATTCTCCTGATAAACCGCCGGCTCGACCACGTGGAGGAGGATCAGCTTGGCCTGGAACTGCTGGCCCAGCGCCACGGCGTAATCCAAGCCCAACAGCGAGCATTCCGAAAAATCAATGGGCACGAGGATGCGCTTGAACTTGATCACCGCGCTCGGACCCTGGGATACTGAGGGCGCCGAGGCGCTGGACAATTCACTCTCGATGGGCGGCGTTTTAGGCGCCGGCCCGTGTTTATGGTCCGCGGTTTTTGTTTTCATGCGTGGATGGGGTTTTTCCGCACTTCCGATTTCACGACTTGCTACCGGGGCGTTGACGTCCGAACTTTCTACAGGTTAAGAATCCAGACCCGGGGCTGACTTCACCACTTTTGGCAAATGCTTCTCGTTTCTTGGCAGAGGGTTGCATTTAGCATGTCGATCGGTTAGAGCCTTCCCCGCTTTGGCGGGCCATGATTGGACGACTTATGACAAAAGAATGTTTGGGCGCGTGTAATACCAGCAACCGGTCCGTTTTGGCCTGGGTGCAGGAGATGGCAAATCTCTGCCGGCCCGACCAGGTGTTTTGGTGCAACGGCTCGAAGGCCGAGCGGGCGGCGCTCACGGAGGAGGCGGTCGCCAAGGGAATCCTCATTCGGCTGGACCAGAAGAAGCTCCCCGGCTGCTATTATCACCGCTCGAACCCGAACGACGTTGCGCGGGTCGAGCAATCCACGTTCATCTGCACGGTGGATCAGGAGGAAGCCGGCCCGACGAACAACTGGATGGCGCCGAAGGAAATGTACCAGAAGCTGCGCGGGCTGGCGGCCGGCTCGATGCGGGGGCGCACGATGTACGTCGTGCCCTACCTGATGGGTCCACCCGGGTCACCACTGGTCAAGGTGGGCCTGGAACTGACCGACTCGATCTATGTCGCGTTGAGCATGGGGATCATGACCCGGATGGGGGATATCGCCCACGAAGAGCTCGGCCACAGCGATGAGTTCAACCGCGGCCTGCACGCCATGCTCGATGTTCACCCCGAGCGCCGCTGCATCGCCCATTTCCCGCAGGACAACGCCATCATCTCGGTCGGCTCGAATTACGGCGGCAACGTATTGCTGGGGAAGAAGTGCCTGGCCTTGCGGATCGGGTCCTGCCTTGGGCGCCAGGAGGGCTGGTTCGCCGAGCACATGCTGATCCTGTGCATCGAATCGCCGACGGGCGAAAAGACCTATGTGGCGGCCGCTTTCCCCAGCGCCTGTGGCAAGACCAATTTCGCGATGATGATCCCGCCCGCGCACTTCAAGGGCTGGAAGATTCGAACCATCGGCGACGATATTGCCTGGATGAAACCCGGGCCCGATGGCCGGCTCTACGCCATCAATCCCGAGGCCGGTTATTTCGGGGTGGTTCCCGGGACCAACTCCAAGAGCAACTCCAACGCGGTGCAGATGATCTCCCACAATACCATCTACACCAACGTCGCCCTGACCCCCGATCTCGATGTGTGGTGGGAAGGCAAGGACGGGCCTGTTCCCAAAGAGTGCCTGGATTGGCGCGGGGATAAGTGGACGCCCGAGTCCAAGGACAAGGCCGCCCATCCGAACAGCCGTTTTACCGCGCCGATGATCAATAACCCGGTGCTGGCTCCGGAAACCGATGATCCCGATGGGGTGCCCATCAGCGCCATCATCTTCGGCGGACGCCGGGGAGATACCGTGCCGCTGATCTTCCAGGCCTTCAACTGGGTGCATGGGGTTTACATTGGCGCCACGATGGGGTCGGAAATGACCGCGGCTACGGACGGCGGCGCCGGCCAGGTGCGCCGCGATCCCATGGCCATGCTCCCGTTCTGCGGCTACCATATGGGGGATTACTTCCGCCATTGGATCAACATGCACCGCTTGATCAAGCATCCACCGCGCGTCTTTCACGTCAATTGGTTCCGCAAAAATGGCCAGGGCGAGTTCCTGTGGCCGGGTTTTGGGGAGAATATGCGCGTGCTCAAGTGGATCGTCGATCGCTGCGGCGGGCGCGTGGATGCCGAAGAATCACCCCTGGGCTGGGTGCCGAACACCAAGACCTTCGATCTCGCGGGGCTGCCCAAATTCACCTCCGAACAGTTCGAGCAAGTCCAGGCCATCCACCACGAGGATTGGCGCCGGGAACTGCTCATGCAGCAGGAACTCTTCATGAAGCTCTACTCGCACTTGCCCAAGGAACTGATCTTCCAGCGGGAATTGTTGATGGCGAGGTTGTGAGGCCCTCGGGCCGGCCAAGGCCGGTTTCGCATGCCCGATCACGGCGCGGGCGAGATGCCCGGGTGCTACTGGGGTGCCTCGCCCCCGCTTTGCTTTGCACCGCCGGGGACATTGACCTTGACCCCCGGTGCCCCATCTGGGAGCTTCCTCGGTACATTCCGACATGAGAAAGCGTAGCTTCCTATCACCGGTCCTGCTTTTGATATTGGTTTCCAGCCTGACCCAGCTCCAAGCCCAAACCGAGGACGCCAACCTGGAAACCTTCTTCAAGCATCACCTGGACGCCGCTTTCCGGCTTCGCCCCTGCAGGCCACCGAACTGGGTGACCATCGGTTCGACGCCGACCTTGAAGATCTGTCGCCCGAAGCCAGAGCCCGCTGGCTCGAACTCACGCGCGCCACCCTGGCCAGCCTGCCTAAGAGCGTCGATTATCGAAAACTCTCCCGCCCCAGCCAGATTGATTTTGAAATCCTCGAGCATTCCTTAAAGACCGACGAATGGCTCACGGAGAACTTCCATCCCTTCGAGGAGGACCCTCGGGTTTACAACGATTATATCAATGACAGCGTGTACCTGTTGCTGACGCAATCCCGTTGCCCGAGGAGACGAACATCTCCAACTGCATCGCCCGCATGGCCCGGATTCCTCGCATCGTGGAGGCGGCGCGCCGGAACCTGAAGAACCCTCCGCGCGCCCATACCGAAACTGCCATTCATCAAAACCGGGGCGCCATCGGCTTTTACGAGCGCGAGATTTTCCAGTTCGCCGACGAAACCCGGCAGCTCCCCGAACTCGAGGCGGCGGCCAAGCCCGTGGTCGCCTGCTTGAAGGACTACCAGACGTTTCTCGAACAAGACCTGTTGCCCCGGGCCAAGGGCGAATGGCGAATCGGTCCGGAGAAGTTCGCGCGGAAACTGGATCTGGAATTGGACGCCGCGGTAAGCGCCGACCAGGTAATGGCGGAGGCGGAATCGGAGTTCGGGCGCGTCCAGCGCGACATGTATGTGATCGCGCGCCAGCTTTGGAGCAAGTATTACTCCCCGGCAGGCGCTGCCGCCGGATGACGAAGACGGGCGCCGGGCCGCCGTGCAACGCGTCCTCGAGGCGGTGGCTCAGGACCACGCCCAACCGCAGGACCTCACGCGCGAAATGGAGCAGCGCGTCGAACGGCTCAAAGCAGTTCATTACCGCCAACGACATCCTCAAGCTGCCCGAGCCCGACCATTGCCAGGTGATCGAGATGCCCGAATTTAAACGCGGCAATTCGACCGCGTACATGGAAGCCCCGGCCCCGCTGGATCCCAATGGCACCGGCCACCTGGCCGTGAGCCCGCCGCCCAAGGATTGGGATGCCCAGCGCGTCCGGAGCTACCTCGAAGAGTACAACAATTACATGCTCGATATCCTCACCATCCACGAGGGGTATCCCGGACACAGCGTCCAGCTCGAATACATGAACCGCAATCCCTCCCTCATCCGGCGCGTGCTGCAATCGGGGGTTTATATCGAGGGCTGGGCGGTTTATACCGAGCAGATGATGCTCGACCAGGGCTATGGCCACGGTGACCTGGCCCTGCGGCTCAACCAGCTCAAGTTTTATCTGCGCGCCGTGGCGAACACCATCCTCGACCACAAAATGCACTGCTCGAACCTGAGCGACGACGAGGCCATGACGTTCCTCACGCAAAACTGCTTTCAATCCGAAGGCGAAGCGCGGCTGAAGGTCATCCGGGCCAAGCAGAGTTCCTGCCAGCTCTCGACCTATTTCGTAGGGCGGATGGCGCATTACCGCCTGCGCCAGCAAATCGAACGCGAATTGGGAGATAAGTTTGTTCTGAGTCGTTATCACGAAGCCGTGTTGGAACCCGGCGCGGTGCCGGTGAAATACCTCGGAGAGATCGTCCGGCGGAAACTGGGCCTGATCCAATAGCCGCCGTTCTCGCGAGCAGAACCACAATCCTCAGGCAAAGACCGGCTTCCGAAAGAAGGTGCGCAGGGTAGGACGTCGCTGACCACGAACCATGCGAACCACACGAAAAGGGGATTACCCCAGTTAAAGTTCGAGGACAGCCCTCGATCACGTGGGCGCGGTCCAGGGGTGATCCCGGAGGGCTTGAGCCGGCATGCGCGGCTGATTATACTCGATGGCATGAAGCCCGATTCCGCGGTGGCCTTGCGCCCAAGGAAGGTCTGCAAGCCATCGCTCCCCAGGCCTGGGAGGAGGCCGCTTCGAATCGCCGCGATCTTGCTGTTGCCGCTGCTTCACCCGGGCGGGTTGGTCGAGTCCAGGGCCTCGGGCCAGGGCCTCTACACGGCCACGGTCCAGGTAAATGTCAACGCCGCCGGCCAAAACATTGTCGGTGATGCCGCGAACGAACCCTCCCTATGTATCGATCCCCTCCATCCCACCCGCCTGGCCATCGGCTGGCGCCAGTTCGACGATGTCCGAAGTGGCTTTCGCCAGGCGGGCTGGGCCTACACGACCAACGCGGGCGCGACCTGGACCTTTCCCGGCGTGCTCGAGCCGGGCACCTTTCGGAGCGACCCGGTCCTGGCGGCCGATGCCGGCGGAGTGTTCTACTACCTGGGAGTGCTCACCAACGGGAACTATCACTCCGACCTCTGGCGCTCGACCAACGGGGGTGTGAGCTGGGACTTTTCCGGCGAGGCACTCGGTGGTGACAAAGAGTGGATGACCATCGATCGCACCACCGGCCCGGGGCGCGGAAACCTTTACGAGGCCTGGAGCCCCGATTTCAATTTCGCAAACGATCCTAACCAGATTTTCACCCGCTCGACCGATGGCGGCCAGACTTGGCAGACCGCCACCTCGAATCCCCCAGCACCCCTATTGGGGCACGCTCGACGTGGGGCCGGGCGGGGAACTCTACGTTGCCGGTTGGGACGGCGCCGTTTTCTGGGTGAATCGCTCGACGAACGCGGCCGACGCGAGCCTTGCGCCCACGTTCGATCAGACGACCCAGGTCGATCTCGGCGGGGGCATGATCTACGGCGCGCCGGTCAATCCGGTGGGTTTGTTGGGCCAGCCCTGGGTGGCCGTGGACCGTTCGCCCGGGCCAAACGGCGGCAACGTCTATTTGCTGTGCACGGTGAGCGGCACCGGCAATCCGGCCAACGTGATGTTTGCCCGGAGCACAAACAGCGGCCTGACCTGGAGCGCCCCGCTTCGTATCAACGACGACTCGCCAAATGCCGGTGCCTACCACTGGTTCGGAACCCTGTCGGTCGCTCCGAACGGACGGCTGGATGCCTGCTGGAACGATACCCGCGCCAATCCTTCCTCGCTGGTCTCTCGACTCTACTTCGCATCCTCGGAGGATGGCGGTTTGACCTGGTCGCCCAACACCCCCATCAGCGCCCCCTTCGATCCATCGCTGGGATACCCTTCGCAGGAGAAAATGGGCGACTACATCGGCATGGTCTCGCTGGACGGCGCGGCCATGATCGCCTACACGGCCACGTTCAACGGGGAGGAGGACATTTGGTTCACACGCGTCGAATTGCCCCTCGAATTGAAGCTGACACTTTCGAATAACCTGGTTTAACTCGCTTGGAACACCGCGCCCGGCCAGATGTATTGCCTCGAAGCCGCGGACCGCCTGGTCGTGCCCTGGATGGCTACGACAAATCTCGGGTGCCTTACCGGAACCGGTGGCCTGGTCACTATCCAGGACGCCGTGCCTCCAACGTCCGCCACCCGCTTTTACCGCGTCGTCGAACAGCGACCTTGAACCGGGCAAACAATTTCCCGGCTTTGGTGATCTCCACCGACTCGCCTTCCGTAATCCACGCCGCAACCCGTGGAAAGCAGTTTCGCAAATCTCTGACGGTGGCTGTTTTCATCGTGATACACATATGTATCACATGGCCAGACCTGTAAACCGCGACCGGCCCGCGCGTTAAATGTGTTGTCTGGGGGACCGAGCTTTCTAAGAGAGAGCGGTTCAACCTCTTTTTCCGAGTGAAACCAAGGTCGCTTCCGCAGTGATGCTGTTAGTCACGACATACTCATAACCCAAAAGAGCCGGAGGATTTGCGACGTCCGTCCAGGCGTTGGTTGGAGAGAGCGAGGAAGCAGACTCGAGCTGCCAACCGAAGGCGGTAAGCGGCCAAGAGAGAACCACGCTGGCGCCCTGCGTTGACATGCTTAGAGTTGGGGCGAGCGGCCCGGCGAACTGTATCCCGCGAACGCTAAGCTGGCCAGCCGTCGCAACATTGTCACCATTCAGACCAAAGAAGAGCTGCACCCCCTGACCGGCGTATCCGGAGATACCCACCACCGTAACCGGCATCCAGACTGAATCCTGAATGAATTCCGACTCCATCGTGAAAAAGTTCTGGTTTGATATACCCATCGTAAAAAACTCCCCCGGCCCGGCTCCGCTGATTTGAAATTGAAATGACAATTGCGTTGCACCTTCCGGAACGATCACGGGAACCGACGCAAAAAGATTCGTGGTCACACTCCCGCCTTTGGGCTGGTGCACTAGCGGCCCTTGTGGTGGAGGTTGTAAGGTGAATTGAAAGCCCCACGCCGCTTGGCCCGGGGCGGAAGGGGTTGGGGGGACAAAGTAGGCTGGCGTCGAATCCGCGGCGCCAAAAAACACCGGCTGGCCGCTGGGTGGCCCAAAATCGGCCGCAAACTTTTCCGTCAGGCTGCCCGCGTATTGGATTCCATTTTGAATACCGGCTTCAACGTGGTACCCCAGCGTGGCGGCGACCTGGTATGCTTTAAGCGCTCCCATAGTGGGGTAAATCAGGAATCGATCGAGGCCCAGACCAGCACTAGCGGTTAACGCATCCCTGAATGGAGTGGTTACGTCGATCAGCGAAAGCTCGGATTGGCTCAAATCCAGGCTCTGGAAGAAATAGGTGTTCGTGCCGGGTGGAGGCCTCAAGGAATTCCGCTCAAAGGAGTAGCGAAATCCCATGAGGCTAATCGTAGGATTTGCGACCGTTCGAGAATACCAATCGATTGCATAACCATGCAAAGCATTAAGGTCGTTACTGGCGTCGCGCCAGAGCACAATGTTGGCCGCTTCCGTGTGTGCCAGACCGACCAAGCTAACGTAATTGTCAACCCACGCATAATTCGCCGGGATAACGCGAGCCCAGGGGTTATCCAGAAAGAACTCGGCTGTGTCTGCGTTCAGGTTCGGATCGAGGGCGAGCTGACCCGCATCAAGAATCGACACTGCTTCGGCCTCGTCGAATAGCGTCATGTGTGTGTTTTTAGAGTCAAACACAGCCAAACCTGGGGGGCGTGTTATCGCGTGCCCATGAATAAAGTCAGCGGCCTCGCAGTTTACGATTGTGCCCAGACTGTGGCCCAGGAAATGAATCGGTTGATTGTAGCCGGCACCAAGAGCGCGCAGGAGTTGGGACCCTAAGCCGTCGCCTTCGCTAAGCGTACGCGAGGCTGCGGTTGTGGGCGAGAAGTTTGGTGGCATCCTCCCTCCAATCCCACGCCACGATATTCGCTATAGCCTCATAGCCGCCTGCTTTCAAAACCTGATAAAGGGAGGACGGCCAGCCATCCGAGCCAACGGCGCCAGAGCTTTCCCAACTCGGAATCCACCCGTGCGTTAAGACAATCGTCATCTTGTTCGTATCGATAACGCCGCCGCCCGTAAACACGATCATCTGGGTGCTGCTCAGTCCGTGCGGAGGTGCAACGAGTCCTGGTGGCGGCGGTTGACCCGTTTGAGTTGATGTTGGCAGCGGTGGGGGAGGCGCGGTTGGCGGCTCATAAACCATCAATCGTGCGGCCGCGCTCAACGCCGAACCCAGGGCGTTTTGCACCTCAACGGAATAATCTCCGCCGCTACGAGGCTCGACGCTAGGGAGCGTGAGACTCGGAGCGGTGGCCCTGAAATGGGGTGACCTTGGTACAACCATTGGTACTGGAGCGGAAGCCGGCCGTCGGCCACAACATTGAAATTGGCGGCCATGCCGGCTTGAACGGATAGGGGCTGCGGCTGCGCGGTGATGAGGGCCGCACCTTCCCCGAGCCCGTAGAAATAGCTTACCAAAGCGCTGTTCCTAAATCCCACACCGTCAACGTCCGGCCACTCGAAATACTGGTAGCTGGCGATGGGCGAAAGGATGCCGCCGTTGGTCAAGGCGGCGCTGCCGAAATTCTCGGTGTATTGATAGCTCACGATGGGCGACATGAAGTTTGTAATTACGTCAGCGGCTTTAGCTGGCGACAATGGCCAAGCAGCACGGTGAGAGTCCAAATAGGCCAGAAAGATTTCATAACACGAGGCTAATTTGAAGTTGTTGCCGTGGCGTATATGAGACCGCCGCCGCGAGGGATGACGATGGAAATGGTGGCGGTGCTGGCGGCCAAGGAACCGGTGGTGTTGAGGCCAGTGGCGCTAACGCCGCGCGTTGGCCGGCTTCACACCCACAGTGATGAGTGAGTTCAATGGCAGATTGGCGCAATTCACCACGACAGAAATGGGATTGTTCTGTTGCGCAGAAAGTACGGCATCAGGGGTGAAGAGGACGCCAGTAGGCGATGGGGAGACGGGAACTCCGCCGACGCTTGTCACAGTCAATTGTGGCAACTGGCCTGTCGCGGGGATTATGATAAACTGCGACCCCTGGCCGATAGTTCCGTGGGCGCCTCCGCTGTAGCCGTTTTGGTAAGCGTCAAATCTAACCCTGCCATCGCCTCCACCACTACTTCTTCCAAGCGGATTTATCCACCCAGACCCTGTGATTCGACTGGCAACGAGCCTCACCGCTCCTCCGCTGCCACCACCTGACGTTCCATACCAGTTTGGACCCCCAGCGCCACCGTAAGAGTTGAGATATCCATTCAGCGTGATGGTCCCTGATGCGGCGATGAGTATGGCGCCACCACCTCCCCCACCACCGCCGTCGCCCCCGCTGATTGTGCCACCGCCACCAGATCCACCGAGCAAGGGAATAAGGAAATCGTTGCCGTAATCTGGACTTGTAACTCTCCGCTAGCTACTGTCCCAGCCTCCCGGACCTATGGCCTGAAGCGCTTGGGCTTTTTCCGCTGCACCGCCCACCCTCCGGCAACCTGTACCTCCTTTGCTACCAGGCGAAGGGTTCCCAGATACATCCACCGTCCAGTTGATCACAACATTGCCCTGCACAAGCCAAATCACGGGCGTGTTGCTCGCATTCGGAATGAACGTTATTGTGACCCCAATTGAAATATTGCACAGAGGTGTATTGGTAAATTCCAGTTGGGCGGTCGCCCATATTGATGACGGTGTTCGTTGTAGGATCAGAACGCCCCATCACTGCCATTGCTCCCGCTGTTCACCTGCGCCCAGCAAGCCACTGGCAGCCAGCACCCAAAGATCACCACTGGCGTAAGTGCCAAAACTCGACTCATGTTCATTTGCTTTCCTTTCGCTTTTCTCGATCAGGGTCCGGTTGCTGCCGTCGCGTAAATCAACCCACCACCACGAGGCATGTTCAATGACACGGTCGCTGTGCTCGATGACTGAGTGCCAGTGTTGTTGTAGCCCACGGCACTCACGGGCGAGCCGTTCATCGGTTTCACGCTTACCGTGATGGGAGTATTCAGCGGAAGATTGGAGCACTGCACCACCATGGATATGGGATTGTCCTGCTGCGCCGAAAGGACCGCATCCGGCGTGGACAGGACACCAGTAGGCGAGGCGGATACGGGAACTCCGCCTACGCTGATTCACGGTCAATTGAGGTAACTGGCCTGAGGATGGGATAAGGATGAGTTGGAAACCCTCTTTGACCACGGCTCGGATTTGGCCGCCAAAATTGTTGTAAATGACATCCAATCTAACTCTGCCCAAGCCACCGGTTTCGAGGTTTCCACCACCACCACCTGAACAATCAACCTGACCGCCACCTATGAGTGTTTGTGAAAACAATCGGACACCTCCCCCGCTGCCTCCGCCCCCTGCAACCGAAATACTGCCGGGCAAAACGCCGCCCTGACCTCCACGTGCGTATATCGCTCCATCGATGCTGATAGCGGATGAGGCAGCAATTAAGATTGCGCCGCCACCGCCACCGCCGGGGGCGTAGAAGGAACCGTTCTAGTTGCCGAAGACGCACCACCTCCAGAACCGCCTAGCAGGGGAAGGAGGTAATCGTTCCCGTATTTAGAGCTACCGTTGGCGAACGGGACCGAACCACTGCCGTTCCACTGGGTAGGAATTGCACCAAATGCGGCAGACTGTCCAGAAGGTCCAGGCGCTCCTCCGCCGGGACCTTGCCCTGCAGTAGGTTGGGATGCTGCGTGTCCCCCAACATAACCTCCGGGTCCACCAAGTGCCCCAGCGGCTGTATAACTCTGCGCACTGAGACCTTGCCCAGACACGTCCACTAATCCCTTTATGATGACGCTGCCCTGCACCAGCCACGCGAGCGGTGTGTTGTTCGCATTTGGAATGAACGTTACGGTCACGTTTATCGGACATATTGACAGAAGTGAATTGATAAACACCGCTGGGCCGCGTTCTCATATCAACGATGAGGCTGGTAGTCGGACTAAATGCGCCGTCGCTGCCGTCACTGCCGGTATTAACCTGTCCAAAAACCGAGAAGCCAATACAAGCAGCACTTATGCCGAATATTTGTTTGAGAAGAACGCCGTTTGCCGGTTTCATATATGTTGGTTTCCAAATTATTTGGGGCATCGCGTAGCTAACTTGCCGGTTGCCGCTGTCGCGTAAACAAGACCGCCCCCGCGTGGGATGTTCAACATCGCGGTTGCGGTGCTTGAGGCCAGCGCGCCCATGGAATTGTAGGCGACTGCGCTAACGGGCGAGCCATTTTGCCGGCTTCACACTCACCGTGATGGCTGTGTTCAACGGCAGGTTCACGCAACTCACTACGACGGGGATTGGATTAGATTGCTGAGAGGAGATAACTGCGTCAGGAGTGAACAAAACACCGGTTGGAGAGGCAGAAACGGGAACGCCGGCGATGCTGATGACTGTCAACTGCGGCAACTGGCCTGGGGAGGGGATGACCACAGGTTGGACGCCTTGAGTGAAAACCCCCCCAATGGAACCGCCAAAATCATTTTGATAAGTGTCGAAGCGGACGCGACCTAATCCACCGCTGTTGAAGGCCGCCCCTCCGACCGCAGAAATATGCCCAGAACCGACAACTCTGGAAGCAACCAACCTAACCGCACCACCGCTTCCGCATCCGTAACTAGTAGGAGGAACGCTATCGTTAGCCCCGCCAGCCGCACCGTGGCGTAAATTGTCCCATCGAGCTGGACCGTTCCTGCGACCGCAATAAGAATTGCGCCCCCGCCGCCCCCGCCGCCTCCAAGTGCCCCAGTGCTACCTTCTCCGCCTCCCCCCGAACCCCCAAGCAATGGGATTAGGAATTGGTTGCCATACGTCGGCCCGTCTCGCTCATATCCATTTTGATCGATTCCGCTGGCTCCGTAGGACCAGGGTCCTGCCGAGCTTCTATAAGGGCCTTGGCAACCCCGCCTGGCCCGTAACGGCTATGGGAACTGGACCACCAGTCCCGCCTGCTTATCCGCCTGGTCCGCCACGCCTCCAGCAGAACCACTCGGCATTTCTCCTCCAGATACGTCCTACGGTCCCATTAATTACAACGCTGCCCTGCACCAGCCACACGACCGGCGTGTTATCCGCATTCGGGGTGAATGTCACGGTCACGCTGGACGGGATATTGACAGACGTGTATTGGTAAATGCCGTTCGGGTGGGAGGCCATGTTGATCACGGTGCTGGCCGCCGTGGGGTTAAATGCTCCGTCGCTGCCATTGCTGCCCGTGTTGACTTGGGCCATTGAGGCCCGGGTGATGGAAAATAACAACAAGAGACCGAGCGTGGTTTGGAGACGAGAGAGTGTTGTTTTCATAACCCTGAGAAACCTTGCGCGGGCACTTGCCGTTCCAGCCCGCTGAAGGTCAAGTACAAAAGGCATTCCGTGCGCTCGCGCGTTGCTCGGCCTGCGGAGTCCGTTGCTGGCCTGAATACCGGGTTCAGGTTTGCGTCCTTCATTCCGCGCAGGCCAAGAAGCCCCTTCCAGTATTCGGGGGTCCTGATCCGAGTTGTGGCCGCGCATTTACCAGCGTTACGGCCGCCGCTGGCCGACCCTAATGACAGGGATTTTCCTATGGTCGCGCTAATCGGCTTTGGAAGCTGCGTCGGTGAGGGAGAGTCGGGCTCTGGCCTTGCGGATCATAACCGAGCCATGGCAGCCGGACCGCGGGTGTCAATCACCAGCGCTTAATGGGCGCGCTCCTTCGCCCGTCAATCGCCGGCGCAGTTCGCGGGTTCTCCTCCGGGCTTCCGGCAGCACCCAGGAGGAGCGGTCGGCAATCCGGAGTTCCCGCGCCTGGCCAAGTCCCGAAACGGCCACTACCAGCCGGGGATATAGAAAGAGTCCGCGCGGACCGATGCTTTGAGCTCGAACGCCCTGGATTTGCTCCCGCGGAAGCGATAGCTGGATGGAATCGCCGCGAAAGGTCACGAGGGATTCGGTGACCGTCAGCCATCCGACATCGTCCGCGTCCTCGACCAGGGCACGGATTCCCGAGCGCAGTCGAGGGCGAAAGGTCACCTGCACGATAAACGCTTCCGGACCGGCCGGGGCCGCCGGCTGGATGGGGCGCACCAATTGAGCGACATAGGAGTTGCCGGAGCCGAACGGCAGGAAATAGGTGGCCGCGCCGATGGTCGCCGCCGGGATGGCCAAGGTCCAGAACCCGATGGGCAGCACGCTGACCACCAGCATGGAAAGGATCACCGGCAGCAGCAGCAAGAGGCCGAAGGCGCAGACGACCAGAATCGCCCGAGCGTTGAAGAGGGTGGCGGGCTTGTATTCGAGTCGAGCGGTCGCGGCGGGCATAATGGGAATGGAAATCGGCTCAACCGGGCAGGCTACCGGGGTTCTTCGAGGCGGGTTGGCATCGGCCGGTTCTTGTGAGTCTTGCCGCCCTGGCGGCTGGCATCCCCGAACATCCCCGCGAAATCGAAGCCGAGCACGAGCGTGAGGTTGGCAGGCTAGTGCTGAGCCGCCGGCAGGGCCAAACCCGGCAGATAAACCGTGAAGGTGGTCCCGCGCCCGATTTCGGTGTGCACATGCAACGCGCCTTTGGCTTCTTTGACCAGGCGTTGGACGATGTTGAGCCCCAGCCCGGTGCCGCTGCGAGGGCCTTTGGTTGAAAAATAGGGCTGAAAAATCTTGGGCAGAATTTCGGGCGGGATGCCCGGTCCGGTGTCACACACCGAAACCGCGAGCAACGGCGGCGCATTATTGAAGTTCTCGACGTTCAGCAACCGGTCTTGCGGGCCATCTTTGAACGAGGCAAGGTCCAGCGGCTCGGCGAGCACCTGGCCGGCGATGCGCACGGAGTGGGTGCCCGAAGCGGATTGAAAGGCATTCACGGTCAGGTTCAGCAGCACCTGGATCAAGTCCGTACCGTTCATGCGCACGGCCATGTCAGCGGCCAGGGGCTCGACGATAAAATCATGATTCCCACGGCTGGGGTGGACCCGTGCCAGGTGGCCGAGGTCGAGCAGGAGCTGGTTGACGCCGACCCGCGGCGCCTCGTCGGTATGGCGGCGCAGGAAGCTCAGGTAACGACGCGAGATCTCGATGCAATTGGTGACCTGCCGGGTAATGGTCTTCAACCGGTCCTTGATGAACTCGAGATCTTCGAGTTCCAGGCGGCTGGCATTGCCGATGCGCTGGTTGAGGAGCTGGACAAACCCGGAGATGACGGTGAGCGGCCCGTTGATATCGTGAATGATGCTGGCGTAGATTTCCCCCCGGGTATGGGCCATTTGTTCTTCGATCTTTTGATCCTGCAGTTCGGCCAGCAGATGCTGAAGCTGTTCGGCGTTGGTGTTAATCTCACCTTCGAGGGTGCGCCGCTGCATGGCGCCGGCTACCGCCGCCCGCATGGTCGAAACGTCGAACGGCTTGTTGATATAGTCGCATGCCCGCAAGCGCAGCGCCTGCCTCATGGTGTCCGTGGTCTCGAAGGCCGTCATCATCACCACCTCGACCGCGGGGGCGACGTATCGCAACCGCTCCAAGACCTCGATCCCCGACATGCCGGACATCCGGATATCCAGCACCGCCACGTCGATTTTATGAGCTTGCGCCAAGGCGATCGCGCTGGGGCCGTCATTGGCCAGGAAAATCTCGTAGTCGTCCTTGAAAATGACCTTGAGCGACTGCCGCGGGCCGTCCTCATCATCCACGATAAGCAGAGTACCTCTGCGCCGGGGCGGCACAACACTCTCCGTCGGCGCGGACAACGTTTCGATTGTTGGTACCGCAGACATGACCACGGGCCGCAGTGGCAACCTATCAGCCCACTGATTCAGATCCTGCCCGGCAGGGATGCATGATCCCTCGGGCGCAGCCGCAGGCGGAGGGTTACACCGCCTGCCAGGATGGTGCCCCAGCCAAATCCGGCCAGCACGCCCGCATCATACGGAAACCCGCCGCTTAGACAAGTAAAAAAGCCCGCAATTGACTTCCCTGGCGCTTTGGCTTAGATGATTTCGAACCACTGCGAGAGAGTTGATGCGCCGAGTCGATATGAGCCTGACCACCTTTTCTTTTCCCACCCCCACGTTATTTGGCCCGGGAGCCGTTACCCAACTTGCCGACCGCGCCCAACGCCTGGGCATCCAGCGGCCCTTGGTGGTCACCGATTCCGGCCTGCTTCGCACCCCCGCTTTTCATAGCCTGGCGGCGGCCTTGGGTGCGGCGGGCCAGGGCCAGACGTGGTTCGTGTACTCGGGCGTGCACCCGAATCCGTTGGAGAGCGATGTGCGCGAGGCTGCCGCCGCCTATAGCCGGCACCACTGCGATGGTATCATTGCCTTGGGCGGGGGCAGTCCCCTGGACGCCGGAAAGGCGGCCCGGTTGCTGGTCCAACGGCCGGCCCTGGACTTTAACCGGTTCTACGAGGAACCCCCTTGGGCGGCGCTGGCGCCGTTTGTGGCCATCCCAACCACCGCCGGCACCGGCAGCGAAGTGGGGCGCAGTTCGGTCATCACTCTCGAAGCCACCCATCGCAAGGCGGTGCTGTTCCACCCCGAGTTGCTCGCCAAATTAGTCATCCTGGATCCGGAACTCACGGTGGGTTTGCCGCCGGCCCTGACCGCCGCCACTGGCGCGGATGCGCTGACCCATTGCATCGAATCCTATACCTGTCCGGTGTTTCATCCGCTATGCGATGGCATTGCCCTGGAAGGCATCCACCTCATTGTCGAGGCTTTGCCCCGGGCGTACCGCTGCGGCGGGGATTTGGAGGCGCGAGGCAAGATGCTGGCCGCCGCCGCCATGGGCGCGATCGCTTTCCAAAAGGATCTGGGCGTGGTCCATTCGCTCGCCCATCCGCTCTCCACGATCTGTGGCCTGCACCACGGCCTGGCCAACGCGCTGTGCCTGGTTGCCGGAATGAGATTCTGCGCGGCCCGCAAACCGGGAATTTACCGCCGGGTCGGAATCGCCTGCGGGCTCGATGTCTTCAAGGCGTCCGAGGCGGACGCGGATGCGGAGACGATTGCCTTCATCGCGTTGTTCCTGGCCGGTTTGGGCCTGAACTCCCGGCTCAGCGCGCACGGCGTCAAACCCGAGCACCTCGACGCGCTCATCGCCCAGGCGGTCCAGGATCCCTGCCATAAAACCAATGTCGTCCCGGTCACGACCGAAGATTTTCGCGCGCTCTATCTTGAAGTGTTATGAACCTCCCAACCCACCTGTTTTGTGACGGCGCCTGGCGGAGTTCCGCCTCCGGGCGGCGTGTTCCCCTCACCAACCCGGCCACCGAAGAAATCTTCACCGAGGTGGCGGCCGCGGATATTGCAGACGTGAGTGCGGCGGTCGAGTCCGCCCGTCGCGCGTGGGAATCCGGGTGGCGGGATCTGGCGCCGGGCAAACGCGGCGAGATCCTCTACCGGGTGGCGCGCGCTCTGCGTGAAAACCTGGAGTGGATTGCCCAACTCGAAATGCAGCAGATCGGCAAGCCCATCGCGGATGCCCGGGATGAAGCGGGCCTGGGCGCGCGCGTTTTCGAGTTTTACGCCGGCGCGGTGGCTCAATTCGGTGGCCAAACGATACCGGTGGCGCGCGGCGGTTTTGATTTTACGCTGCGGCAGCCGATGGGGGTGGTGGCCTGCATCGTGCCCTGGAACTTCCCGTTCCCGATCGCCTGCTGGAAGGCCGCGCCGGCCTTGGCGGCGGGGAACTGCGTCGTGCTGAAACCGGCGTCGTTGTCGCCCCTCACCGCCCTGGCGCTGGGCCAGGTGGCTCACTCGGCTGGCTTGCCGCCGGGCGTGCTCCAAGTCCTCCCCGGTTCCGGCGCGGCCATCGGTGAGGCATTGGCCACGCACCCCTTGATCCGCAAGCTCTCTTTCACCGGCTCGACCGAGGTAGGCAAACGCATCATGGAGCTGGCTTCCCGGGACGTGAAGCGCATCTCACTCGAACTCGGGGGAAAATCCCCCAACATCGTCTTTGCCGATGCGGATTGGCAGCGCGCGGCCGACAGCTCACCCATGAGCGTTTTTGCCAATACCGGCCAGGATTGTTGCGCGCGCAGCCGCGTGTTCATCGAGCGGGCGATTTTCGAACCCTTTGTCGAGCGCTTCGTCTCCGCCACCCGAAAGCTCGTGGTGGGTGACCCGGCCCAAGCCGAGACCCAGATCGGCCCGCTGGTCGCCTCGGCCCAGCGCGACACCGTCGAGGGTTTTCTGGCGGAGGCTCGCTCCGGCGGGGCGAAATTCGTCTGCGGCGGTGGACGTCCCCATCCACGCGGATACTTCCTGGAACCCACGGTGCTGGTGGACGTGCCGAAGTCGGCTCGTTGCTGGCGGGAGGAAATCTTCGGGCCCGTCGTGTGTCTCACGCCGTTCGAGGATGAAGGGGAGATGCTCCGCGAAGTCAACGCCTCCCCCTACGGTCTGAGCGGTTCGGTGTGGACCAATGATCTTCGCCGGGCCCTGCGCGTCGCCCGCGCCGTCGAGAGCGGCGTCCTGAGCATCAATTCTCACAGCAGCGTCCACGTCGAAGCCCCCTTTGGCGGGTTCAAGCAAAGCGGCCTGGGCCGCGACCTGGGCCTGGCGGCGATGGAGGGATATACGGAGGTGAAGAATGTGTATGTTGGGGAATGATGCGTGATGCGTGATGCGTGATGCGTGAACCCACCCCGCGCCAGAACGTGGAGCTGTGCCGAATGAACTATCAAAAGTGGGAAGAAACTGTTCCGGACGAGATGAAAGGGGATGCGGTCTGGAAGATCGAAGCGTATCGTCTCGCACTGTTCGAAGCCGAACTGTGCTGGTTCGACGTGACCAAGCTCATTAGCGATAAGCGGACCATCAGCCTTGGCGATCAACTCTATCGGGCTGCCGGCGCTGTGAGCGCCGATATCGAGGAAGGCTACTCTCGAGCTTCAGGGAAGGACCGGGCGCGGTTTTATGAATACGCGCTCGGTTCGGCGCGTGAAACCAGGGGATGGTATTTCAAGGCTCGGCACGTCCTTGGCGCCCAAGTGACTCATCATCGTCTCGCCCTGCTCACGCGGATCATCAGGCTCCTTCTGACAATGGTTCCCGACCAGAGGAGTCGGTACCTGAATGAAACACCCGTCTCCTATTTTCCCACTGGAGACCCTGACGTTCCTGACTTTTCTTGCCCCGGCCTGCTCGAAGATGTCCCCATGCCGTAATCACGCATCACGTATCACGCATCACGCTCCTCCCCATGCCCCCCTCCTCTCTCAAATCCCTGGTTCGGTCCGGCGCCATCGACACGGTCATGGTCGCGCTCGTGGATCCCTTTGGCCGCCTGGTCGGCAAACGGTTCCGCGCCGAGGTTTTTCTCGATTCAGTGGCCCGGCACGGAACGCATGGTTGCAACTACCTGTTGACCGTGAATATGGAGATGGATCCATTGGACGGGTTCAAGGTGGCAAGCTGGGAGCAGGGGTTTGGTGATTTCGCGCTGAAACCCGACCTGAGCACCTGGCGGGTTTTACCCTGGCAACCCGCCACCGCCTTGGTGTTCTGTGATCACGTGCGGCACGATGGCGCTTATGTGGCCGAGTCGCCACGCTCGATTCTGCGCCGCCAAATCGAGGCTCTCACCCGCCGGGACCTGGCCTGCTATTGCGCCAGCGAACTCGAGTTTTATCTCTTTAACCAAACCTACCACTCGGCGTTCGCGGCCGGCTATCGCGACCTGCAACCCTCGAGCGATTACCGGATTGATTATCACCTGATGCAGCCGACGCGCGACGAAAGCCTGATGCGTGCCATCAGGAACGGCATGACGGCGGCGGGCGTGCCCATCGAGAGCAGCAAGGGCGAATGGAGCCGGGGCCAGCATGAAATCACCTTCATTTACACCCGGCCGCTCGAAATGGCCGACATGCACGCGTTGTTCAAGCAGGGCGTGAAGGAAATTGCCGACCAGCACGGGAAAGCAGTTTCCTTCATGGCCAAGTACGCTCCCAGCGAAGCCGGAAATTCCTGCCACATCCACATGAGCCTTTGGCGGGGCAACCGGAATTTGTTTTGGGGTCCGCCGGGAACGCGGGCCCGAACGGCGGAGCGTTCCGGCCCCGGTTCGGTGCTCTTTCGCCAGTTTCTCGGCGGCTTGATGAAGTATTCGCCCGAGCTCTGCCTTTTCTTTGCGCCGACCATCAACAGCTACAAACGCTACCAGGCCGGCAGTTGGGCGCCGACGCGCATGGCTTGGGCGTTGGATAACCGAACGGTCGGATTTCGCGTGGTGGGCGAAGGCAGCTCATTCCGGATCGAGAACCGGATGCCGGGCGCGGATGCCAATCCTTATCTTGCGTTTGCCGCCATGCTGGCAGCCGGCATGGCGGGCGTGCGCGAAGGCCTGGATTGCGGACCCGAGTATTTGGGCAATGCCTACGTGGACCCGCAACTTGCCCGGTTGCCCAGCAGCTTGCGCGACGCCGCCGATTCGCTGGCTGGCTCCAAACTCGCCCGTTCGGCCTTCGGCGATTCCGTGGTCGATTTTTATGTCCATCACGCACGCCTGGAAACCGAGGCCTTTAATAATGCCGTTACGGATTGGGAAAAGGTCCGCTATTTCGAGCGAATCTAACCCGGACATTTCTCAGCTCTGGGGCAAGCGCGCGAAAAGCGGCGAGCGGGAGCTCTAGCCCCGGGGCGTTAAAGCAGCCCGCTTCTCGATCAATTGGGCCACAATACTTACGGCAATCTCCGGGACGGTTTGTGAGCCGATCCGGATCCCCACCGGACAGGCGACTCGCGCGAGTTCCTCCGGCGTGGCCAGCTTCTCATCGAGGAAGCGTTCGGAGATCATGCGCGCCTTGCGGGCGCTGCCGATCATGCCCAAAAACGCAAAGGGTTTGTGAATCCAATTCTGCAAGACGAGCGCATCGTGGCGATGACCGCGCGTTACGATGAGCCCGAAGCTCGGTCCTTCGGGAACCGGCAGCGCGAGCAGCTTGTCCCAAACCTCGGCGTGCAAGCTGACGGGCTCGGGAAAAAACTGGCGGCTCGCCAGCGCGGGCCGGTCATCGAGCACAGTTACGGCGAAATCCAGGTGGAGTGCCAGGGGCGCCACCGCTTGCGCCACGTGCCCGGCTCCGGCAATCCATAGGACGCAGGGCGGGGACACGGTTTCCGCGTAGCGCCATTCGGAGGATTGCGGCAAGGCTGGCTTGATCAGGGCGAGAGAGAAATCCTTGCTCACCCCCCAATGCAGTGCCTCCCGGCGCTCTTCCAATGCCGCCCAGAATCGCTCCCCCGCAGCCTGAACGTTCGGCAAAACCAATCCTTCCACTTTGCCGCCGCAGATCAGGCCATCGTCCCACCCAAAATCATGATCCAGCAGCAGATCAAAGGCGGACGGCCGGTTGCTGCCCAGCGCCTCGATGGCCCGGTGTTGGATCTCAGCTTCGAGGCAGCCTCCCCCCAGCGTGCCGATGATGCGGCCATCCCGGTAAAACACCGCCTTCGCGCCAATCTTTTGCGGGCTCGAACCCTTGACCCCCGTGATGAGTCCCAGGGCCACCGGTTCCTGCCGCCGGGCCGCCTCGATCAGCGCTTGAAAGACGGCGTTCTTCATGGTCGTTCAACCGGGAACCGATGCAGTTCCGGGCTCCGGCCCTGGCATGTTCTGAGGTTCACGGACTAGTACCCGGCTCATCAGGTACAGAATTCCACCCAATATCGCTGAGGTAAACAATCCCGCGATGATCGACCAACGCAAAATCACTTTTCGCTTCCGCCGGAGGTTCCTGCCCCCCATCCCCGGCAGCAGGTAAAAGCGCTCTTTCTCTTTATCTCGTGCAAACCAAGCCATAAGCCACCGTTAATAATCTCCTGAATTTCAATCCTTTGTGTCAAGTCGAACTGCGGATGAACCCAATCTGCCGCTCCGGCTTCAAATCGGCTTGAGTCCCTGTGGGCCTTGCCCAGAATAGGGCTGTGTCACTTCTGACGTACGCGCGGTGGGGTTGGGTGGGTTTGCTGCTGGCGGGTTGCGCCACCACCCCGCGCCGCAACGCGGCCCATGTGCCGGACTGGCAGAACCTGTTTGCCGCTCCACCCTCGAGCACGGGGCCGACCAACTCGCAGGCACTGCCGGCGATGGCCTCCAATCCACCTCCGGCAACCCTGACGGCGCCCAAAGCCTCCTTCCAGACTTGGGTCCCCCTCGAGCGTTGGTCTCGCAGCCGCGGACTGGCCCCACCCGCCCGGTTGTCCACCGCGCCGTCGCTTACCTGGTCCCTCAAATCGACCCACGGGGTGTTCGTGCTGAGCGCCGGATCGCAGTTTGCCCGGTGGAATGGGCTCGACCTGCGGCTCGGCCTCGCGCCGCAGCTCATCGACGGACGGCTCTATGCCCATGGCCTGGATCTGATGAAGACGATTGCCCCTTTGCTGGAAGGCGTTTCTCCCTTGCCCCTGGGCACCAATCCGGTTCTGGTCATCGACCCCGGGCATGGCGGCGAGAACGCCGGCGCCCGAAGCGTGCTGGGTTCTCATTATGAAAAGGAGTTCACCCTGGACTGGGCGTTGCGCCTGCGGGACTTGATGGCCGCCCAGGGCTGGGAGGTCCTCCTGACGCGCTCGACCGACACCGATCTGGCCCTGTCCAACCGCGTTGCGTTTGCCGCCGAGCATAAGGCCGCGCTCTTCGTCAGCCTTCACTTCAACTCGGCGGGACCGGATCCGAGTGAGTCCGGTGCGGAAACGTACTGCCTGACGCCGGCCGGCCTGCCCTCGTCGCTCACGCGCGGCTTTGCCGATGAAATCGGGCAGTCATTTCCCAACAATGCCTGTGATGTGGATAACCTGCTGCTGGCACTCAGCGTTCATCGCGCCCTCTTGCAGGTGAACGGTCACCAGGACCGCGGGGTGCGCCGCGCCCGCTTCCTGGGGGTGTTGCGCGGTCAGACCTGCCCCGCCATCCTGGTCGAGGGTGGTTACCTTTCCAGCCCGAGCGAAGCGCGGCTCATCGCCGAGCCCGGCTATCGCCAAAAACTTGCCGAAGCGGTGGCTCGGGGCCTCGAAAGCTATAGATCGCAGACCACCGAGGATAAACAGCCGACGACCGCCTGCCCTCCCCCGAATACCCGCCACCGGCTGCTGGCCGCGCGCTGCGGGCCGGGTGACCTCAATTTAACCACCACGAAATATGCGAAACACGCGAAAAGACACCTTTCCCGTGTCGTGGCAGTGCCCGCTGGGCCCTCCGCAGGGCGGTGCGGCAACGCGACATGAACTTACCCAAAGGCATCACTGAACCGCCTGGCCTCGGCGGCGGCTCGGCCCATGTCATAGTGACGGGTGGGGCGGGCTTTATCGGCTCGCATCTGATCGAACGATTGCTGGCGGAAGGCAAAGCCGTCATAGCCATCGACGATCTCTCGACGGGGGGTTTGGAGAATTTGAAGACCTGCCGCACCCATCCCCGGTTCCGGTTCATTGAATCGAAGATCTCGAACTGCCCGGATTTGGACGCGCTGGCGGAGCGGGCCGAGTCGATTTACCACCTCGCAGCGGCGGTGGGCGTCGAGTTGGTGGTGAACTCACCGATTCACGTCCTCGAAACGAACCTGCATGAGACCGAGGTCTTGCTCAAGGCTGCGGCGGCTCACCATGTGCCGGTGTTGCTGACCTCGACCTCGGAAGTCTATGGCAAGAGTCAAAAGCCGGCTTTCGACGAGGCCGATGACTTGTTGATTGGCACGCCTCACCAGGCGCGCTGGGGTTATGCCTGCTCGAAGTTGATGGATGAATTCCTGGCCTTCGCCTACGCCAGCGAGCGCGGTCTGCCGATGGTCATTGCCCGCCTTTTCAACACCGTCGGCCCGCGCCAAACCGGACGATACGGAATGGTGCTGCCCCGCTTCATTGCCGCCGCCCAGGCCAACGGGCCTGTGCAGGTCTATGGCGACGGCCAGCAAACCCGCTGCTTCTGCTACGTCCGCGACACGGTGGAAGCCCTCATTCGCCTGCTCGCCTGCCCCGCTGCCCGTGGCCAGATTTTCAACGTCGGAGGCACGGAAGAAATCTCGATCCAAGCCCTCGCTGAACTTGTCATCGAGATCCTCGAATCAAAATCTGCCATCGAATTCGTGCCCTACGCGAAGGCCTATGCTCCCGGCTTTGACGACATGCGCCGCCGCAAGCCGGTGGTCGATAAGTTGGCGTCCGTCACCGGTTTTCGCCCTGCCACACCTCTCCGCCAGATCATCGAAATGACCGCGTCATTCCTCGATCGGGATATGGCGAACTGCGGAAAGCCATCCTGAGAGGCCTCGTGGCTGGCCGGAGGCCGGCCGATGGGGCCGGTTAAGGCCGGTGAAAAGGACTTCCCGCCCGCCGGAATGCGGCCCGGGAGAGCTCGATTTCGAAGAACCATGGTTTCGGGCGCTTTGGATGAGCCAGGCAGGAAAAAAAAGGCGCCCTTGCGGGCGCCTTGCGTAAATGAATTAAATAGCTGCTACTGGCTTAGGGGAACGCCAGGCAGTTGCCCGGGTTGGACGCCGTGGCCGGAGCCAGGGAGGTGGTATCACCGCTGTTGCGGGCCTGGTCGCGGAGCTTGCTGCTGCTCAATTGTTGCACGCTGCCATCGGCCAGCAGAACGTTACCATTGTTTTGGTGCATCTTGCTGGTCCAGGTGGGGGTCACCACGTTGGCAGGGAAGTTCGTGCCCAAGGCGTAGGACTGGTTCGGCCCGGAGCCGTACCCGTTATTCGGGAAGGTGGTGGGCAGGGTCGTCGTCGGCGGGATTGAAGCTGTAGATGTTGCGATCCCCAGCGAGCATCATCTGCGGGTAATTGTCCGAAGCGTCGATGCCGTAGAAGTAGGAGAGATACCAATTGTTGAAGTAAGCACCCAGGGCCTGGCTCTGGTTGCCGGCTTGCAAGGAGAAGTTCGTGCCGGCGGTCCGCTCATCCGAGGGGCAGGAGAGGACCTTGGGCGTGCTCAACTCGTTCGACATAACGCCCCACACCTGGTACATGAACCCGGCAAGGACGCTGCGCGTCGCGCCGTTGTTGACGATCACCGGGTTGGGCGGGCCGCCTTCGGTCGCGCCGACCAGGATCGGGTAGCGGTCGCCGTTGTCCAGCGCCCAGGTCTTGATGGCCAAGCCCATCTGCTTAAGGTTGTTGGTGCAGCTAATGCGCTGCGCGCGCGCTTTGGCGCGTGCCAATGCGGGCAGCAACATGGCCGCCAATATGGCGATGATGGCGATCACGACGAGCAACTCGATCAATGTGAAAGCCCCTATTTTCTTGCGTAGGTTGTTCATATACTCTGCTGGTTTTGACTTTGTTTTTGGCTGACGGTTCGCGAACTTTGACGGATTGGGCTCGCGCTGTCAATCCAATTTAAACGTCTTTTAAGCATCGCCGATGCCACCCGGGCTGATCTCCAAAAACCCCAGGAAAACCCTTTGTCAAATCCGAAGATGGCTCGTGAATTGCGTGAAATTCACGCCTTTTGCGTGAATTTCACGCGGAAAAGATGCGACATCAAAACCCCACTTTTCCCCCGCTAGCCCACTTTCGGGTGAATCACATCCCAAGGTTCAAAACGGTGAAGGCATAGCCGCGGCAAGGGGGAGTTTCCCCGGGTCGGAGCGAGTAGCTGCGCGAGCGGGAAACCCGCGCAACCCCGCGATCGGTTCGGAGAGGGAAGAGGTGGGACGGACCGGAGGCGGTCAGGCCGCCATGGCTTCGAGCTTATAGCTTAAGGTATTGTAATACCGCCGTTTAAGTCCTCTTTTCTTCCGCTGGCGTTCCCGCGCCTTGACCAGGTGTTGGAGGCAGCGCGAACCCTGGGCCGCCGGAGCCCCGCACTCCGTGCAGCGTTTGTCCCGCTGCATCCGTAATTGATATTTCCGCTGCCGGGAAAGCGGCAGCCCGGTGAACTCATCTTTAATCGGTCTTCTCATTGTCTAACTTAGCTTAATCACAAACTTTGTTTGTTTAGATTTGACCTTTCCTTGCCACCGGGTGCTCAAAAAATGTTGAAGAAAACTGTGCGTGGGGCGCCGCTGCCCGGGAGACCGCGCAACCGGCCGGCGCGGAACCTGGATCGCCGGCTCAGCGTCCGCTCTGGCGGTACGCCGCAGCCGGGTGGTCTTGCTGTCCGATGGAACCCGGGTCACTTAACCTCCCAGCCGCCGCCCAGGGCCTTGTAGATGGCGACCAGGGTGGTAGCGGTGCGGGTTTCACTTTGCGCTAACTGGGCCTCGACATCCAGTTGGGTCCGCTCGGCGTCCAGCACCGGCAGGAAATCCGCAATCCCGCCTTCGTAGCGCTGGCGGGCCAGGGCGGTGGCCGTGGCGGCGGAATTCACGGATGCTTGCAGGTAATTGCGGCGGGCCTCCTCGTGTCCAAAATCGACCAGCGCGTTTTCGGTTTCTTCGAGCGCGAGCAGGACGGTTTTTTCGTAAGCGGCCAATTGCGCGTCCGCCTGGGCATGGGCGGCTTGGATGCGGGCGCGGACATGGCCCAAGTCAAGGGCTGCCCAGGTGATTTGGGGGCCGAAGGAATAGGTATCGGTGCCAGACTTGCCCAGCCCGCTCAGGCGGTTGGCGGCGAAGCCAAGGTTGCCGTTGAAGAATACCCTGGGGAAGAGGGAGGCGGTTTGAATGCCGATTCCGGCGGTAGCCGCCGCCAGCGTGCGCTCGGCCGCCCGGATGTCGGGTCGCCGGCGCAGGAGATCCGCCGGGTTCCCGATATCGACCAGGGGCGGGAGGGGCGGGATAGGGGCGGGAGGAGTCAGTTGGGGCTCCAGGGCTGCGGGTTGCTGGCCGGTGAGGACGCTCAGGCGGTAGATCGAGTGTTTAACGGCAGCCTCGATGGTTGGGATGGCCGCCCATGTGGCATTGAGTTGGGCCCGGGCCCGCGCGGTATCCAGCTCGGTTGCCCGGCCCGCTTTGAACTTGGCCTCCGTGATGTCGAGTGTCTCCTGCTGGTTTTGGGCGTTTTTGCGGGCGACGTCGAGCTGATGCTGGCCGCCACGCAGCTCGAAGTAATTGCGCGCCACTTCGGAGATCAGCGTGATTTGCACATCCTGCCGGCCGGCTTCCGAGGCGGCGAGTTGCGCCCCAGCCACCTGGATCGAGCGGCGCACCCCGCCGAAGATATCCAGCTCCCAGGTGGCGTCGAACCCGACATTGTATAAATCCAACTGCCGTTGAGACCGGGTGAGGGGAAAAGGATAAGCTGCCTGGCTCGACAGGGTCCTCGAATACCCGGCGACTCCGTCCACGACAGGAAACTCATCGGCAATTGCCTGGGTGCGCAGCGCGCGTGCTTCACGGACGCGCGCGGTGGCGATGCGGAGGTCCTGGTTGGTGGCCAGGGCCAGGTCCACGAGACGATCCAGCAGCGGATCTTGAAAGCCGCGCCACCAATCCACGGCTGTTTGATTGGAAGAAAGGTTGGTCTGACCCCCGTTGGCAAAGGCTGGGGCCGACTCGGTTTTTGGGGGGTGATAATTCGGGCCGACGGAGCAGCCCGCGAGCAACAGGCCGAGCGCCAGGCCGCATCCAAGACGCGGAGAGATTGACCTCGACGCCCGCGGCCGGCTGTCCGCCGCATGCTCCCCGGGCCGGCACAGCATTTGGATTCGAACTTGGGCCGGGAGCAGAGCCATCAGGAGCCGGCCAGGCGAGAGATGAGCGCGCATGTGGAGTTAGGTGGAATGGGGTAATCCGGCGCCGGGCGTCGCGGCGGTCGCGCCGGATTTGCGATGTTCCACGGTGCGCCGGATGACGACGTAAAACACCGGGGTGAGGATCACGCCGAAGAAGGTGACGCCCAGCATGCCGAAGAAGACCGCGGTGCCGATCGAGACCCGCATCTCGGCGCCGGCGCCGTGGGACAGCATCAGGGGTATGACGCCGAAGGTGAAGGCGAAGGAGGTCATCAGGATGGGGCGCAGGCGCAGGCGCGAGGCCTCGGTGGCCGCCTCGATCCGGTTGCGGCCGGCGTCCTGCAGTTGCTTGGCGAACTCGACAATCAGGATGGCGTTTTTGCACGCCAGGCCCATGAGCACCACCAGGCCGATCTGCGTGAAGAGGTTGTTATCCAACCCGCGCAGCCAAACCCCGAGGATGGCGAAGAGCAGGCACATCGGGACGATCAGAACGATGGCCAGTGGCAGCGACCAGCTTTCATATTGCGCCGCCAGGACCAGGAACATCATCAGCACGCACAGCGGGAAGATGTAAATCGCCGTGTTCCCCGCCAGGATTTGCAGCAGGTTCAACTCCGTCCACTCGATGGCCATGCTGTTGGGCAGGACCTTGCGCGCGAGTTCCTCCATCACGCGGATCGCGTCGCTGGTGCTGACGCCCGGCGCCGTGCTGCCGGTGACTTCCGCCGTGGGAAAGAGATTATAGTGCCCGACCAGCACCGGGGCATTGATGTCCTTCACTTTGACCAAAGTTCCCAGCGGCACCATTTCCCCCTTGGCGTTGCGCGTTTTCAGGTTCTTCACGTCCTCCGGCCGGGCGCGGAACGGGGCGTCCGCCTGCGCGGTGACATGGTAGGGCCGCCCATAAAGGGTGAAATCGTTAATATAGAGCGAGCCCAAATAGACCGACAAGGTATCCCAGACCTGATCGAGTGGGACCTGCATGGATTCGGCTTTGGCACGGTCCACGTCCAGGAAGATCTGTGGCACCCCGGCGCGAAAGGTCGAGAGCGCTCCGGCGACCCTGGGGTCCTGGTTGGCGGCGGCCGCAAGTTGATAGGTGGCCGCCTGCAAGGCCGCATAGCCGGAAGCGCCGCGATCTTCGACTTGCAGTTTGAAGCCGCCGAGAATCCCCAATCCATCCACCGGCGGCATGCCGAACACGCCGACAAACGCCTCCTGGATATTCGCCGCGGCCAGTTTCTTCTTGAGGCGGGTGATAATGACGTCGGCGGTCAGACCGTCCTTGACGCGTTCCTCGAAGGGACTCAGCCGGACGAACATGCTCGAAGCGTTGGCGCTGTTGCCCAAGGAGACAAGGGACAGCCCGGCAAACTCGGACACGGCGGCGATCCCGGGACTCTCCTTGACGAGCTTCAGAACGCGCTCACTCACCCGTTCGGTGCGTTGCAACGAAGCGCCATCGGGAAGCTGGATGTAGCAGAAGATGCTGCCTTTGTCCTGGGTGGGAATGAAGCCCGTAGGCACCTGGCGAAACCCGAACCAGGTCAGCCCCAAAAGACCGGCGTAAACCGCCAGGCTGATGCCGCAATGGCGCACCACCCGGCCCAGGGCCCGGGCGTAGGTGGCTCGCCCGCCTTCAAAGAGGCGGTTAAACCCGCGGAAGAGCCAGCCCACCGAGCCGTCGAGCACCCGGCTGATCACGTCCTTGGGCGCATGGTGGGGCTGCAAGAGCAGGGCGGTTAGCGCCGGGCTGAGCGTGAGCGAATTGAACGCCGAAATCAGCGTCGAAACCGCAATGGTCAGCGCAAACTGCTGGTAGAAGCGACCGGTGATCCCGCTGATGAACGCCGTCGGAATAAAGACGGCGCTCAGCACCAGCGCGATGGCCACCACCGCGCCGCTGACCTCGTCCATGGCCTTGAACGTGGCGTCCACCGGTGACAAGCCCTCCGCGATATGGCGCTCCACGTTTTCCACCACCACGATCGCGTCATCGACCACGATGCCGATCGACAGCACCAGGCCGAAGAGGGAGAGGTTGTTCAACGAAAACCCGAAGGCCGACATGGCGGCGAAGGTCCCGATCAGGCTGACCGGCACCGAAATCAACGGGATGAGCGAGGCGCGCCAGTTTTGCAGAAAGAGCACGACCACGAAGACCACCAGGAGCATCGCTTCAATCAGCGTGTGAATCACGGCGCGGATCGACTCGCGAATGAATGCCGAGGTGTCGTAGGCGATGCGATAGTCCAGGCCGTCGGGAAAGTGCGTCTTCAGCTCTTTCATCGCCGCTTCGATGGCGTTGGCGGTTTCGATGGCGTTGGAGCCGGGCTGCTGGAACAGCGCGATGGCCCCCGCCGGCTGGCCGTCGAGTTTGCTATCGATGCTGTAGTCGCTGGCGGCCAGCTCGATGCGCGCCACGTCCTTCAAACGCGTGATCTGGCCCGCGCTTTCCGCCTTCAACACGATGTCCTCGAATTCCTCGGGGGTCACCAGCCGGCCCTTGGTGCGCACTGCCAGTTGGAACAGGTTGCCGGGGGGTTGCGGCGCCTGGCCGAACAGCCCGGCGGCCACCTCCACATTTTGCCGGCGAATGGCCGAGACGATGTCGCTGGCGGTGAGGTTGCGCGCGGAGGCCTTGTTGGGATCAATCCAGATCCGCATGCAGTAATCGCGCGCGCCAAAAATGATCGAATCGCCCACACCCGGCAAGCGCGCCAGGACGTCCCGGACGTGCAGGTACGCGTAGTTGCTGAGGTAAACCGGGTCGTATTTTCCCGAGGGCGAAACCAGGCTCACCAGCATGGCGATGGTGGGCGAGCGTTTCCGCGTGATCACGCCCAGGGTGCGCACTTCCTCGGGCAGGCGCGGCAGCGCCCCATCAACGCGGTTTTGCACCAGCACCTGCGCCGTGTTGGGATCGGTCCCCACGTTGAACGTGATCGAGAGCCGCATCGAGCCGTCACTGCTGCACTGCGCCGACATGTAGAGCATGTTCTCGACGCCGTTGATTTGCTCTTCGAGAGGGGTCGCGACCGTGTCTGCGACCGTTTCCGCATTGGCGCCGGGGTAGGTCGCCTGGACGAAGATGGTCGGGGGCGTGATTTCCGGGTATTGCGCCACCGGCAGAGTAAACAAGGCAATGACACCCAGCAGCACGATGAAGATGGACAACACCGCGGCGAAGATCGGACGGCGGATAAAGAAGTGAGAGAATTTCACGGGGGTATTCCGGGGGGTGAAAAAGCGGGAGAGCCGGTACCTACGGTTTGGCCCCCGGCGGCTTGACGTCCTGGGCGGCGGCTTGGGACGGTTGGATGTCCACCTTGATCCCCGGGCGGAGCATCACCAACCCGTTGACGATCACCTGGTCGTCGGTCGTTAACCCTTTGCTGACCGTGGCGCATGCTGCCGTGCGCCCGGCCGGTCTGGGATCGAACGCGCTTCCGCTTTGCCCTCCGGGTTGACCACATAAACGTACTTGTAACCTTGATCGGAAAGCACGGCCACGTCCGGTATCACCAGCGCTTGTTCCGGCGGCCCGTCCAGGACGCGCACCTTGGCAAACATTCCGGGCACGAGCAACCGTTGCGGATTGGAAAAGACCGCGCGCAGCCGAATCGTTCCAGTCTGGGGATCCACCTGGTTATCGAAAAAATCCAATTTGCCCGCGTGCCCGAAGCCATCCTCGTTGACCAATCCCAACTCACAAAGCGGCGCGGCGAATTGCACCTCCGCCACCTGCGGATTGGGCGTGCTCGCCCGGTATTTCAAAAACGCCCCTTCCTCGACGTCGAAATAGCAATAAATCGGGTCTTGCGAAACGATCGTGGCCAGGACGGTGGCGCTGCCGTTATTGCCTTGCAGTTGGACCAGGTTGCCCGTGGTGACTAATCTCCGGCCGATCTTACCGCTGATGGGCGCGACCACCCGCGTGTAATCCAGGTTCAGCCGGGCCACATCCTCCGCTGCCTGCGCGGCCGCCAGCGCCGCTTCCGCTTGCCGCACCGCCTTGCTCCGGCTGTCATATTCCTCCTCGGAAATGGCCTTGGTGCCCCGCAATCCCTCGGCCCGCTGCAGGTCGTTCTTTGCCAATTCCAGCCGCGTTTCCGTTTCGCGACGCTGAGCCGCCACCCGGTTTAACTCCGCCTGGTACGGCTTGGGATCGATGACGAACAATAGATCCCCCGCCTTCACCTCCGCGCCGTCCTGGAAATGAATCGATTCCAGGTAACCCGACACGCGCGGGCGCACCTCGACCATCTCGACGGCTTCGAGGTGGCCGGGGTATTCGTCCCAATTGGTCACCGTCGCGGTCTGCGGATGGCTCACCGTGACCTTCGGGGCGGGAGGCGCGACCGCTTTTGGCGGCGAACACGCGGCCAGCAGCGTCAGAGCCAGGGCTGAGCAAACGCCAAGGCGGAGAACAGATTTCATGGAGGCCGGGAGTGGGGCGATCGAATCGGAAGCCGGCGCGGCGGCTTCGGGCGCCGTGTCCGAGCGGTGGTGTGTCGAGATGGGCATGGCTACTAAACGTTCGTTTTAAACGAGCGTTTAATTCTTGACCAACCCCGCCCTGGCGTCAAGCCGCCAAAACTAATTTGCCCAAATTCCTGCACCCTGCATCTCCGGATCGCCGCACCCGGCGGAAGAAACGAGATTACGGATGGAATGGGCGTTGTTGCCGGTACAATTGGATCCGGGCCTCGGCGGCTTGGGCGGCGTTGGTTTGGCCCGCGGCCGCCGCCAGGTCTCGCGCCTTGGTGGCGGCGGCAATGGCATCCGAAAAGCGGCCCACCTCGGCGTAGGCAATGTCCAAGGTTCCCCAATAGCGCGGCTGTTTGTCGCCGCTCAGCCGGCAGGCGCGTTCGGCCAGCGATACGGCTTCGGGGCCGTTGCGCAAGCTGGTTTGGGGATGCGTGGCCAGCACCAGTGCCAGTGCGTTCAATGGCTCCGGCCAGTTCGGATTCAGTTTCACCGCTTGCCGAAACTGGGCGGTGGCCTGGCCCAACTCGCCTTGTTCGACAAGGATCAGGCCGAGTTTCTGGTGTGCCTCGGCATTGGTCGGCGCCACGCGGACGAGGTCCCGCAGGCAATCGGCGGCGGGAGCCAGGCGCCGTTCCCGGATCAAGGTGTCGGCGAGGCAGCCCAGGGCTTCGGCGTCACCCGGCCGGAGCCGGCAGACCGCGGTGAATTCGGCGGCGGCTTCAGGAAGTTGGCCACGGTCGAACAACGCCAGGCCGAGGTTGAAGTGCGCGTCGGGGAAGTCCGGATCGGATCGCAACGCCGCGGCATATTGCGCCAGGGCCGCTTCCTGGTTTCCCGCCGCCCAGAGCCTGGCCCCGAGGTGATTGTGGATCTGCGCCGTCCAGGGGCTGGCGTTAAACGCCTGCTCGTAAAGCTCCCGGGCCTCCTGCTCCTTGCCCTGGTCTTCGAGGATGGCGCCGATTTCCGAGTAGGCGGGGGCGAATGCAGGATCGTCCTTGATGGTCGCGCGGAATTGCTCCATGGCCTGGGCGGTTTGGCCCTGGTCACGCAAGGCGATCCCGACGTGGTAGTGGGCCAGGGCGTTGCGCGGATCGATCTTCAGCGCGTGGCTAAACACGGTGAAGTCATTGCGCCAGTATTCCGCCTGGGCATGCGTGCGCGCGGCGCACGCGGCCAGGCAGAGTGCTCCACCAGTGGCGGCGGCAATCTGAACGGTTCTCCTCCCGCATGTCCACTCACCCACGCCCCATACGACCGCGATGGCAATGCCGATCAGCGGGATGTAAGTATAGCGGTCCGCCATGGCCTGGCCGCCTACCTGGACAATCCCGATCACCGGGACGAGCGTTCCCACATACCAGAACCAACCCGTCGCCAGCCACGGCGCGCGCCGGGCGCCCCAGGCGGCCAGCACACTCACCAGGATCAGCGCCACGGCCGCGACGCCAAGGATCGTGCCCGGCCACAAGGCCAGCCCCTGGGAGCCGTCTTGGGGAAATGGGTAGAATATGGACAAATCCCTCGGCCATACCGCCAGGCCCAGATAGCGCCAATACGAGGCCACCGCATTCGCCAATCGCAGGTCCAAGGGTGAATCCAGGTACATCGCCCGGTGACTGGCCTGTACCACGAAGGTCACCGCGCTCGAAATCATCGCCAGACCGAAAAAGGGCAGCTTCTCCCGGACCAGACCTTTGAGAGCGGAATTCCAAGCTGGGCTGGGGTTTGAACCTTGAGCACCGGAGTTCGGGAACCCTTGGCCCTGGACTGCGCCCAGCCTCCCCAGCGGCCAGAAATCCAGCAGCAACAGCACAAACGGGGCGGTCACCACCATCGCTTTGCTCATCAGGGCCAGCGCGAAAAAAACCAGCGTCAGCCGGTAATAGGTCCGGGCCGCAAACCGGTAGCGCGGTGTCTCCGCAGCCTGCGCCGCGGGGACCGGTTCCCGCGGGGATGGGCTTGTGGGTTCGTCCCTATCGGACGGTTCGGGCTCAACGACCGGCGTCCCGCCGCCCTTAGACTTCACATAAGCGGCGTACATCAAGAGCATGAGCAGGAAAAAGAAGGTGCACAGCACATCTTTGCGTTCCGCAGCCCAGGCAACCGATTCGACCCGCAACGGGTGCAAGGCAAAAAATGCGGCGACAAAGAAGCTTCGCCAGGGCGCCAGGGTCAGCCGTTTGAGCAACAGCATCAGCAGCAGGGCGTTGCCCGTATGGAGCAACAGGCTCACCAGGTGATGCCATGCGGGGGTCAGCCCGAAGAGTTCCACGTCGAGCATGTGCGAGAGCCAGGTGACGGGATGCCAGTTGCCCTGGTAACCGGTTTGAAAGGCCCAACGGATGCTCTCCCAGGATAGCCCCCCCGCGACCCGCGGGTTGTGGACCAGGTAAAAGCCGTCGTCCAGCTTGATAAAACCGTTGTGAAGCACCGGCCAAAAGCTGGCTAAAGTCGCCACCACAAGCAGCGCGCAAAGCGGAATGGCGGGCCGCGGCCCGCGGGTGCGGTTCATCAAGAATACAGATTTTTACTCAGCGGCGGGTCCAGTTCAATCACAAAGCCGCTTGCTTTGGCCCCGGGTTTCAGCGCATGGTGGTAGCGCAATGCCTTTGCCCGGTGAACCAGTAACGTTGACGGTTGCGCAGATCGAGGACATCAATCGCAAATTGTCCGACATGCGCCACGATATTAACAATCACCTGTCCCTGATCGTGGCCGCGGTCGAGCTCATCCGCCACAAGCCGCAGATGACCGAGCGGATGGTGGCAACCCTCTCCGAACAGCCCGCCCGCATCACCGAATCCGTGCGCAAGTTCTCCCAGGAATTTGAGCAGGCTCTCCATATCACCCGGCCTTGAGCCCGGGTTCGCGCCGCCGGGGCTGCAATGGATGAGTGACAATTGAGGTTCGCCCGATTATCTTCCTGACGCTGATTGCTAATAATGAAAAGCAAACAACGACAGGTCCTCGAGCTCGAGGCCGAACTGCTGCGGCTCAATTCGCTCGTCCGGCAAAGGCGCAAGCAACTCGCCTTTCTCGAGAAATGCCCGAATAAGGATTGCGAGTGCCGCCGCGTCTGGCGCGAGGTGGTCGAAGAGAATCTCGCTCAGCAAATGGGCAAAGTCCGCCGCCAGGTCCGCCCCCGCACCGCGCGCAAGGCCCCCAAGCCCAAAGCCAAGTCCAAAGCGGGCAAATAGGTCTTCCTCTCAGGCGGTTCCGGATGGTATCGTCAAGCCAGAACAGCGGACCCGGAGGGTGAACGGAGAACCTGCCCCGTCGGCCCCGCCGTCCTCAATCGACATTGCATCATGAAGACCAGTTTTGACCGCAGCTTCTTACTCCGTCCCTTCCTGTCGTTTGCCGTCCTGGCGGCCTTGGCGGCGATGATCGGCTCCCCCGCCGGCGCAGCTCCCACCTATGCGATCACGGACCTGGGCACGGTCGATGGAGCGGCTATGAATAACGGCGGCGCGGTTGTCGGAACGTCTTATGGCCTCGACGGATTGCAGCACCCCTTTCTGTATAGCGGCGGTACGACGACCCCCTGGCAACCCTGGGCGGGTTGGAGGGAGGCGCCCTGGGCATCAACAACGCCGGGCAGATCGTGGGGTGGTCTGATACCACGAACGGGAACCAGCACGCGTTCCTCTTCAGCGCGGGAACCACGACCGATCTTGGGACGCTGGGCGGCTCGAACAGCTATGCTTACGCGATTAGCGACGATGGCGCGATTGCCGGCTGGTCCGAAACCACGTCGGGGGTGGCGCATGCCTTTCTTTATCGCGCGGGTGCGATGGCCGACCTGGGCGCGGGCTACGCGTCGGGCGTCAATACCAACGGACAGGCTACCGGGTGGTCGTTTATCAACTCGCTGTCCTGGCACGCCTTTCTTTACAGCGGCGCGACGAACAAGGACCTGGGCACTTTGGGCGGGGCGGTCAGCGAGGGGTTGGCGATCAACCATGCCGGACAGGTGGCCGGGTGGTCCGACACCACCAACGGCACGCAACATGCCTTCCTTTACAGCGGGGGCGCTCTGGCGGATTTAGGCGCACTGGGCGGCACGAACAGTCGTGCCGCGGCTATCAACGCCGGTGGAGCGGTGGTTGGTTCGTTTGACACCAACGACCTGGGCGGACTTCACGCCTTCATCTATGCCAATGGAACCATGAGCGATCTGAACGGACTGATCGACTCGAATGCGGGCTGGGTTTTGGGCGCGCCGGCGGCGATCAATGACCAGGGCTGGCTCCTGGTCAGTGCCATTCGCCAGGGCGATCTGTTCCACACCCTCCTGCTCACTCCGGCCAGCCAAGCCAACTCCCCGCTGCTTTCCATCAACCTCATCGGCACTAGCCTGGTCGTTTCCTGGCCGGCCAGCGTCACCGGTTTCCGGCTGTTCCAAAACACCAACCCCGGCGCCCCCAACTGGACGGTTGTGACCTCCCCTACCGTTGTCACCAACGGCCTGAACGAAGTGATCTTCTCCCCCATCCCCACCGACACCCGGTTCTTCCGCCTCCAATCACCATGAACGACCGACAGGGCGGGAGCAATCCGTCATTTGCCGGACTACCGGGCCCAAGCGCCTAGCGGCCAGTGATCAGAGTGCTCTCTTGCTCGGGCGCACTGATCGGTTCCTGGTAACTATGGTTTCTTCCGTTCACGTGCCGGACGAGGGGCGTTGGCCGGACACGCCAAGCGGAGGAGCCGTTGGCCGGAGCTTTGGTCCCAAAGGCAGTCGGCTCCATCCTGACCCGCCGCCACGAACTCATCGCCGTTGGGAACGGACGACACGCCCCCACCTCGCCTCGATGGCCCGCCCAGTGCCGCGCCAACTGCTTCGAACGGGTCTCTTGCACGCGGATTGTGCCATCGTCGGTGCCAGACTCCGTGAGTCGCATCACCCGCGGAATACGCGAACCATTTTCCTCCCTATTCCGTGCCTTGCGATCGTTCCCCACGTGGCCGCTGTGTCGTGATTGCCCTCCACCGCGGATTTCTTCATTCAAGCTCCGCCCTTGTTTTATTGGCCTTTGTGACCCCGACGTCTCAACACACGTTCACCCAATGCCACTCGAGGAGGAACACGGTGGCATTTGCTGCTTGACACTAACCTAGAATTCCTTATCATCTCCCTTACAAGATGAAGGAGAGCACATGAAGCCCTCACTAACGCGAAAGGAACCCTCCCGATGAGAATTCGCCTGCCCGTGCCGATTACCGCCGCGCCAATTGGACCGGCATCCGCAAAACCCCTCCACTTCGGCTTTATCCCCCAGCAACTGCGGAAGCATACTCTGCCTGCTCGGCTTTTATTGCTGCTGCTGTGGATGGTACCGATTCTGGTACAGGCGCAATTTGAGTACGCCATCAACGCGGACCTCACGGTGACCATTACCGGCTATACAGGCCAGGGCGGGGCGGTTGTCTTACCTGGTACCATTAACGGACTTCCAGTCGGTGCCATTGGCCCGTACGCGTTCTATTCAATAGCAGGCCTGACTAACGTTTCGATTCCTGACAGTGTGACCACCATCGGCGATGCGGCCTTCGCGTCATGTGGCGATCTGACCAGCATAGGCTTGGGCACGGGCGTGACGAACATTGGAAACTCGGCTTTCCGTTCTTGCACCAACCTGACCGGCGTCATGATTCCGGACGGGGTCAGGAGTATCGCCGATTCGGCCTTCTATACCTGCTACAACCTGAAGAGCATTGCGATTCCTGATTCGGTCACCAATCTCGGCAGCAGCGTATTTTGGGGGTGCAGCGGTATGACCAACGCCGTTGTTGGCAACGGCTTGCAGGGACTGGGTGACGGAACGTTTATATTTTGCTCCAGCCTTGTGAGCGTCTGGATCGGGCGAAACGCAAGTGACCTCGGATCCAATGCGTTCGGTGGCTCCGGGATTGAGGCGATAAATGTGGATCCCAACAACCCCTTTTTCAGTAGCTCTGAAGGGGTCGTTTACGACAAAAATCAGCGGACACTGCTTCAATTCCCATATAACAAATCTGGGAGCTACGCCATTCCCGGCACCGTTACTAATATTGCCGACTCTGCGTTTTCCTGGGGCCTCCTGGGGGGGGTTATCATCCCGGACACTGTAATCCGGATCGGCAACCTGGCGTTTTCTAATTGCCATAATCTGACCAACCTCACGGTTCCAAATTGCAGTGTGGGTTCGAGTGCATTCCAATCATGCATAAGCCTAACCAATGTAGTGATCGCTAATGGCACACTGAACATCGAGGCTGGCGAATTTGCTTATTGCTCGGCCTTGGCCACCGTAACTATCCCCGGGAGCGTCACAAACATTGGTCCAAACGCGTTTGTGATGTGTTCGAGTCTGACCAGCTTGCCGGTCGCCACCGGCGTTGTCTCCATTGGGAGTTCGGCATTCGAATTGTGCCGCGGACTCACCAACGTGACTCTCGGTAGCAGTCTCTCTTCGGTGGGGAGCCTGGCCTTTGCGGATTGCGCGAGTTTAGGTGGCATTTTTTTCCAGGGCAACGCCCCTGCCGCCGATTCGAGTGCTTTTGCCAACGACGACCTTTTGATCGTCTATTACGAACCCACGGCTTCGGGTTGGACTTCTGCTCTCGCGGGACGTCCGGCGCTGCCCATTCATATGGAAATGCTTCTGAATGATCCAGGATTTGGCGTCAGATCGAATATATTCGGGTTCAACATCACGGGAAGCTACGGACTTACCACGGTCGTGGAGGCGACGACGAATATAACCAATCCCAACTGGCAACCGCTTCAAACCAATACCCTCACAGGCATTCCCTGGTATTTCAGCGACCTTCAGTGGACGAATTATCCGTCTCGCGTCTATCGCCTCCGCTGGCCGTGAGATCGGATAGGAGTGGTCCCGCTGCCGGCACGGAACTTTGTCATCACCGGGGTTCCGTCGTTCGAGTGATGGAGCTAAATAACCCTGCCGAGTCGCCCCGCCTGGGTTACGTTTCTTTCATGCTACGCCCGCACCGCAAGGCACGCGGATGCCTAACCGCCTCACTCGGGTCACGTCTGGCAATTTGTTTCGCATGCGCAGCACTGACGGCGTCCGGGTCGAACTGGCCAGGGTGGCGCGGACCAGGTGGCAGTGGCCTGGCCGCCGATACGAATCTCCCGCTCCACTGGAGCCCCAACGAGAACGTCTGCTGGCACGTGCCCTTGCCTGACCGCGGTAATTCCACGCCAATCATATGGGGAGGGCATCTGTTCGTCACCCAAGCGATCAGTACCAACAGCCTTCGCACGGTGATGTGTTTTGATCGGAGCACCGGCAGGCTGCTATGGCGATCCGGTGTCACCTGGACGGAGCCGGAGCCGAGTAGCGGCGAGAACCCGCCCTGCACCCCTTCGCCGGTGACCGATGGAAGGCGCGTGGTTGCCTGGTTCGGATCGGCTGGCGTGTTTTGTTACGACTTTGCCGGGCGCGAGTTGTGGCACCGCAACTTGGGCCGGCAGGCACATCAATGGGGCTATGCCTCTTCACCTGTGCTTTACCAGGGCCTCTGCTTCCTCAATTTCGGGCCGGGAGACCGAAGCTTCGTCATCGCGCTGGACAAGAAAACAGGTCGCACCCTCTGGAAGCTCGATACTCCGGTTATCGGCCCCAATGTAAACCGGCAGGAACTCGGCGGGCCGGACGCAAGCGCCGGGGCGGCAGCATCGGTGAAGCTTTCGCAGATCGCCGGCTCGTGGGCAACTCCGCTTATCGTGCCGGCAACCGGGCATGACGAACTCGTGGTGGCGCTGCCCCTTCAGTTGGTTGCCTTCGCGCCCCGCACGGGTGAGAGACTCTGGCGCTCCGATGGACCAAACATCGGCGCCTACAGTTCCCCGTTCCAGGGTGAGGGGTTCGTGGCCTATGCTGGCAGCGGTTTCCGCAACCTCCTCATGGTGGTCCAGCCGGGTGGTCGCGGCGACGTGACGAAGACGCATCGATTGTGGCTGAAGCCGCTGGCCAACAGCCAGTCCCATCTTGGCGCCGGGGTGATATTTCACGAGCACATCTATCTCGTGAACACGGCGGGCATTGCCGAGTGCTTCGAACTGAGGACGGGCAAGACCGTATGGACTGAGCGCCTGACTGGCACGGGTGGATCGGGCGGGGCGTGGGCGTCGCCCGTGCTGGTGGGGGACCGTCTTTATGTGCCGAATCGGAACGCGGACGTGTTCGTCCTGAAGGCCAATCCTAAGTTCCAACTCCTGGCCGTTAACTCCGTCGGTGGCGAACCCATGAGCGCCTCGCTCGCCGTCTCGGACCGTGACATCTTCCTGCGCACGGACAAGAGCCTGTGGTGCATTGGCCCACGCAAATAGTTGACGGCCATTTCCTTTCTGTTTGTGTTCTCCGCAGCCGTTTTTGAAGGGGAAGGCAAAAGCGACCGTAGGCAGGAAAGACCAGCTCGGGTCAACACCCGATTTTCACGACCAGCCGGTAAATGCGGCTGTAGTAAATAAAGGAGAAATCCCCTGTTTGGACAGGCGAAAAAGGGTGGTGGTAGGTGATGGATTCGAACCATCGAAGGCGTGAGCCAGCAGATTTACAGTCTGCCCCCGTTGGCCACTTGGGTAACCTACCACGAGGTGGTTGAAAATTGACCGGGGCACCGGGTGCCGAAAGGGCGTTCATCCTCCGGTTCGAACCGGCTCCGCCCGCTCAGGTCATCTTTTCAAAGCGCTATCGCGAGCGCTGAATTTAGCGAAAGACCGACCGATGTCAATGCGGTCGCGCAGGCCCCAACGCGCGGGGCGGGGATTGAGAAACCACGAAATACGCTAAACACACTGAAACGAAGACCCCGAACCGCCCGGGATCACGCGGTAACGAGTTAGAGAACCACGAAATACCCTGAACACACGAAAAACGAATCAGCTTTTCGTGTGGTTGGTGTGTTTCGTGGACGATCCGCTTCCCCGCCCGCACGGGCGCCACCGGCCTGGATCCAAGGCCTGCGGCGCCAGGTCGCAATCCTCGCGCTGGCGGCGGGTCCGGTTAATCCAGCACCGGATCGCTGCCGTCGATCATCTTCACCTTGTTGTGGAGGAAGTATTCCTTCGTCAGGGCTTTCATCATGCGCTGGCGGTGGTCATAGAGGCGCCGGAGTTTGCGCGGCTTGTGCTTGGCCAGGGCGTAGTGCGGTCAGCAAGGGCATGGCGATGGTCGTGTCGGTGTAGCACACGACGGCGTCGGGCAGCTTGGTGGGATCGACTTTGCCCCAACTGACCGCTTCGCTCGGCGTGGCGCCGGAGAGGCCGCCGGTATCGGGCCGCGCGTCGGTGACCTGGATGAAGAAGTCCTGGCCGAGTTCCTTGATGCGCAGCACCTCCTGGATCTGGGGCTCGGTTTGCAGCATGAAATTCTTGGGACTGCCTCCGCCCCAAAGCACCACGCCGCTCCGGCCGCCGCCGCGCTTGGCCGCCAGCACGAAGGCGGTGGTCTCGTTCACGTCGATGGAAGGGTTCATCCGGAGCTTGCAGCCGCGCAGTTCGACACCGGCCACGTTCATGCCAATGGTCGAGTCGCCCGGCGATGAGGTGTAGCAGGGGACACCGGCGCGATACGCCGCCGCCAGCACGGAAACGTCCTTGAGCTTGTTCTTGCGTTCCCACTCGGCGCGAGTAGCGGCCCAGCAGGTAATGCAGCTCCGCGGTGCCCATTTCCTTTTGAAACTCAGGCTGAAGCAGGATCTCGCGCAGGATCTCGTCCGTGGCCATCAAGCCATCCGAGTAGGGGATGACCACATCATAAATGCGCACCAGGTCGTTGTCGCGCAGATCCGTGTCGTCGAATTTGAAGCTGCCGGAATGGACGGGGTAATTCAGCGCGAAATGCATGTCGTGGTAGAGGTTCGCGCCGGTGGAGACGATCCAGTCCACAAAACCCGCCTTGATCAGGGGAATGATGCTCGAGCAGCCCAGCCCGGCGGGCGTCAGCGCGCCGGAGATGCTCATGCCAATGGTGACGTCGGCGTCCGAGCATCCGGTCCGCGAACAACTGGCAGGCCTCTTTCAGCCGCGCCGAATTGTAGGCCAAAAAGACCTCATCGATGATGTAGCTGAGCTTTTCCTTCCCGTTCAGATTCCGCGGCATGATCCGCTTGCCCGCCATGTATTGCTTCTTGTGCGGACATTGCTTTTCCTTCATCCATTCCGGCATTTCGGAGAGGTCTTCTCGCGAACGAACGTGTTTTTTTCCTTTTTTGGCCATAATTCAAAAAAATAATTGCGGGAAACAATACGCGCGCCGCGTCGAATGCCAATGATTAAATGCAGGACGGCGTCCCGGCGCCGCGCGCCAAGCTTCCCGATGGACATCGAACGGGAAGGCTTTATCTTGCGCGCGAATTCTATGGCAAACGCAACGAAAAATCAGACAGAAACGCCCTCGGCCCTCGGGTTTTCGATGCCGGCGGAATGGGAGCGGCACGAGGCCACCTGGCTGGGCTGGCCGCATAACCCGGCGGATTGGCCGGACAAACTGGATACCATCCGCTGGGTCTATGGCGAAATGGTGCGCAAGATTTCACCGGGCGAGCGCGTGCGGCTCCTGGTGGGCAATCGCACCGAGCAGCGCATGGCCTCGCGATTTCTCGAGCTCGCCGGCTGCGACGTGCGCCGGGTCGAGTTTGTCGTGCACGCCAACCAACCGCGGCTGGATGCGGGATAGCGGGCCCATCTTCGTCAAACGCGAAAAGGCAGGCGGCCGGGGACGGGCCGGAGAAACGGCCATCGTGCATTTTCATTTCAACGCCTGGGCGAAGTACCGCGATTGGCAAAGGGATCGCCGGGTTCCGGAGACTGCGGCGCGACTGCTCGGGAAGCGCTGTTCAAAGCAAACTGCCGCGGCGGGATTTTGTCCTCGAAGGGGGCGGCATCGACGTCAACGGACGAGGCACCTTGCTCACGACCGAAGAATGCTATCTCGATCCCGAAGTCCAGGTGCGCAACCCCGGCCTCGGCCGCAAGGAAATACGAGGAGACACTCCAACGATATCCTCGGCGTCAGGAACGTGCTCTGGCTGGTGGCCGGACCGGTCGGCGATGATACGCATGGCCACATCGACGATATTTGCCGGTTCGTGAACCCGCGCACGGTGGTGTTGATCCGGGAAACCAATCGCAAGGATGCCAACTATCGGCCTCTGGCCGAGAATTGGGAGCGGATCGAGGATTTGCGGCTGGAAGACGGCTCAAAGCCCGAGGTCGTGCCGTTGCCGATGCCCGCGCCGCTCCACTTCGACGGTTATCGTTTGCCGGCCAGCTACGCCAATTTCTACATCTCCAACGCGGCCGTCATCGTGCCCACCTTCAACGATCCCAACGACCGGATCGCCTTGGGCATTCTGGGCGAACTTTTCCCCGACCGCCCGGTCGTAGGCATTCACGCGGTCGATCTGGTGCTGGGCTTCGGCACGCTGCATTGCCTCACGCAGCAACAGCCGGCTTAGGTTGGGCGGCCGGCAATCGGCGGAACCGAAGCGGCGGCATTATCCCTGGGGATCCGGTGCTGTTGCCCCGCCCGCGGAGTGGCGGCATGGTGCCGCCGTCGTCACGTCTAATTTAGGCTGGATAACCGCCGCGCCTTCCGGCATGGTGGCGGACGTGCTGAGACAGACGTCAGTTCGCCTCCCCGCGGCGAGGCAACTCGCTCTCCTGAGTTCAGAAACCGTAGTTTATGAAACAACTAGTGCTTCTCTCTGCTTGCTCCCTCCTGTGCGCCCACGTGTCAGCGGCAGAACGGTTCGCGGATCGGTTCGTTTTTATCTTCGGCTGGGGACTGAACCAGGACAGCGATGTCACCGAGATCACCCGCGTGCTGGAAACAGCCGGCCAGCACCATCTCAACGGCGCGGTGATGTCCTTCGGACTGGACACGCTGTGCAAACGATCTCCCGACTATTTTCGCCGGCTGGATCAGATTAAGAAGGCGTGCGACGATAACCGGCTCGAGTTAATCCCGTCCGTTTTTTCCGCGGGCTACGCCGGCGGCGCGCTGGCCCACAATCGCAACCTGGCCGAGGGGCTTCCGGTCATCGACGCCCCGATGGTGGTACACGGCGGTGAAGCCCGGCTCGGGGAGAGCCAACCCGTTCAGTTCGTGAATGGCGGGTTTGAAGAATACAGTGGCAACCACCTCAAGGGTTACAGTTTTCACGATCAACCCGGCGAGATCAGCTTTGTGGATACGGCAACCCGGCACAGTGGCCAGGCCTCGCTACGCCTCGAGCATTTCACGGCTAACCAATACGGCCACGGGCGCGTGATGCAGGAGGTGAAGGTCCAGCCGCATCGCTGCTACCGCCTGACGCTCTGGGTCAAGACCGAGGGCCTGCAACCGGCCAATGCCTTTCGCGTGCTGGTTCTGGGCGGAGACCGGGAGTTGGCGCCGCGCGAATTTCACGTGCCGTCCACGACCGACTGGCGGAAAATCACGATGCTTTTCAACAGCCTCACGTTCGACAAGCTGTCGCTCTACGCGGGGATGTGGGGTGGCGAGGCGGGCAAACTTTGGCTGGACGACTGGAGCGTCGAGGAGGTCGGCCCCGTGAACGTATTGCACCGGCCTGGCACACCCGTCACCGTGCGCAACGAGGACGGTTCAGTGACCTATGCGGAAGGCAAAGATTACGCCACCCTCGAAGATCCCAACCTTCAACTTTGGCGCGATGACAAAGACGCGCTGCCGTTGAAGATCCTGCCCGGCGGCCGGATCCACGAGGGCGACCATTTGCGCGTGACCTGGTATCACTCGATGATCCTCAACGATTCGCAGGTGGGCGCCTGCATGGCCGAACCGGAGCTCTACCAGATTTTCGACCATGAAGCGAAGTTGCTGGCGGAAAAGCTGCAGCCGCGCAGCGTGCTGCTCAACATGGATGAGATCCGCATGGGCGGGACCTGCAAGGCGTGCCAGGGGCGGAACATGGGTGAGCTGCTCGGCGAATGCATTACCAAGGAGGCGGCCATTCTGCGCACCTACATCCCGAGCGCCGAGATTTATATTTGGTCGGATATGCTCGATCCCAATCACAACGCCCATGGGAACTATTACCTGGTCGATGGGGATTACACGGGGTCGTGGGAACACGTGCCCAAGAACCTCATCATGGCGGTCTGGGGTGGCGAACCCCAGGAAAAGAGCCTGCGCTTCTTCGCCGATCACGGCTTCCGCACCCTGGTGGCCTGCTATTATGACGCCGATGATTTGAAGGACGTTAAAGGCTGGTTGGACGCGGCGCAGGGAATCCGCAAAGTGCGCGGGTTCATGTACACACCTTGGCAGAAGAAATATTCGCTGCTGGCGGACTTCGGTGATTTGCTGCACCAGCCGCGGGTGGCCCCGGCAAGCTCGCCTACCGGGACCAAGTAGCTCGTTTGCGGATGCACCGGCACGAGCCCATTTTGGATTGCGAACGGAAGCGAAGCGCCACACCGGCCTCGGCGCAGCCCGCACGCGCGCGTCATTGGCAAACCGGCATTTTCGCTGGTCTCGGCCTGCACGGTTCTTTTCGGGAGGGAATTCGCTTCGGCGTTTCGGTGGCGCTGGTGCTGGTGGCGACACGAACGTTGCCTGCGCAGCCACGCTCCGATCCCAGGCCGGATGCGCCATCCGGCGTGACCTACACAAACAGTCGTCGCGCCGACATCCCTTGGTCCATCCACCGGGTCGAGGTGACGCGAACCAACCCTGCCTACGAGTTGCAGTCAGTGCACGCCGGGGGCAAAGCCATCGGGTTGGACACACTCTCGGACCAGGTCAACGGAGTCAGCCCAGCCCTCGGCGCGCCCGTCGCCGCTATTAACGGCGATTTCTATCAACGCGATAAAGCCTTCGCCGGTGCTCCCCGGGGCTTGCAGATCATCAACGGCGAACTCATCAGTGCCCCGTCGGGCGGCGCCAGCTTCTGGATTGACGCTGCTTACCAACCCCACACCACCAATGTCAGCTCGCTTTTTCGAGTGACTTGGCCCAATGGCGAAACGACCCCCTTCGGCCTGAACGGGGAACGTCCCGCCGCCGGAATCGAGCTCTACACCCCCGCAGTCGGCGCCTCGACCCATACCACGGGCGGGCGCGAATTGATCCTTGAACCTGCGAACGGCAGCCGCTGGCTGCCGTTGCGGATCGGTCTGACCTACTCCGCCCGCGTGCGCGAGGTCCGCTCGAGCGGCGATACACCGCTAGCGCCAGGCGTCGCGGTCTTGTCCATCGGACCCAAGGCCCCGGGTTCGCTGGCCGGCACCCCAGCCGGCGCCGTGTTGCGAGATCTCCACCGGCTCCTCCCCGGCGCTGCATGGCATCCGCACCGCAATCAGCGGCGGGCCCGTGTTGCTGCGGGATGGAAGGCGGCAGAAGATCGACGCCGCCCCGGACGAGGCCTACGAGTTCAGCTCGATGGTCGAGCGTCACCCGCGAACGGCGGTCGGTTGGAATGCGGATCGATTCTTCCTCATCGAGGTGGATGGCCGGCAGAAGCATCTTTCAGTGGGCATGACGCTCGACGAACTGACCACGTATCTTCTGGAATTGGGCTGCACGGATGCCATGAACCTCGATGGCGGTGGGTCCGCCACGCTCTGGTATGGGGGTGAAGTGAAGAATAGTCCGTGCGACCGCGCCGAGCGCGAGATTGCGAACGGCCTGGCCGTGCTGAAGCGGCGGGCCGCCCGTGGAACGCCTGATGCTGCGAACCCTCACTGATGCGCGCGACCTCGAGCACACAGCCGTCGGGACCTTTCCCTCCTTCGAAAGCAGGTGAGCCTTCCGCCCATCGGCGCTTCACCTTCACCTGGCTCCGCTCTTCTGCACCCCGGTCTTGGGTTGGGCCAGGTTCAGGTCGGGCGGCGGGCGCGCACCGAACTTTGGCTTTGAGCGGCTGGCTATTGCTGTTGCTCGCGATCGTTCGTGGGCCCGGTCTCGTTTCCGCCGAATCGCCGAAAGCGGACCATTGGTTCCAATACACGAACGAGGTCATCGATGACATCCCCTGGTCGATCCACATCGTGCGGCTTGAACGCGCGAGTCAGGATTTCCGGTTCGTTACCACCTCAGGCGGTGGCAAAGTCTTGGGCATGGGCACCGTCTCCGAGCAACTCACGAGTCTTTCCCGCGACCTTGGTCCAGTGCTCGCGGCCATCAACGGGGATTTCTATGACAAAAGCCAGGCCTACCAGGGCCGGCCCCGCGACCTCCAAATCCGGCAAGGCGAGGTGGTCAGCAGTCCCGCCGGCCACACGTGCTTCTGGATTGGACCCGACTCTGCGCCGCACATGACGAACGTTTATTCGCGATTCCATGTGGTTTGGCCGGATGGGAAGACGACCCCAATCGGCTTGAATGAGGCCCGGGCTGACGAGGCCGCGGTGCTTTACACCGCGGTGCTGGGTGCTTCGACCCGAACGCGCGGCGGCCGTGAGCTCGTTCTCGACACAGCAACCAACGCCCCCCGTTCCGGCTTGCGAATCGGACAAACCACTCCCCTGATTGTTCGCGAGATTCGCGAGTCGGGCGATACGCCCATTACCACGCAAAGGATGGTGCTTTCGCTCGGCCCAGAGCTAATACCTCATCTCCCCCAAGTGAACCCAGGCGACATCATCCAGGTGGTGACCGCAACGTCCCCTCCTTTGTCCGACGTGGACGTCGCCATCGGCGGCGGGCCTTCGCTGGTGCATGACCGAAAGCCCATGCAGTGGAACGGGTTCATCCACCTGCGCCATCCCCGCACCGCCTTCGGATGGAACAAAGATTACTTCTTTCTCGTCGAGGTGGATGGCCGCCAGAGTAATATCTCCGTGGGGATGACCTTCCCTGAACTGGCGGATTACCTGGTGAAATTGGGCTGTGAGGAAGCAATGAATCTCGATGGCGGCGGGTCCGCCACCCTCTGGGCCTTGGGCAGTGTGCGCAACAGCCCTAGCGAGGGGGACGAGCGACCCAGCGCCAACGCGCTGGTCGTGGTGCGGAAGCCAGCCCCGCCAAAGTAAGTTTGATTGCCGTGGACGTCTCGCCCCATCCGCACCCTGAGCGCGCGCGTTATTCCCGGGGCCGCGCACAAACGCACCTGCCATCCTGGAGGGATTTGCGGTTATCACCTCTGGCGGCCACACCGCGCGTCATGGCCGGGATCGCGTCGTGGGCCTTGCTGGGCTCCATAGCCATGGCCTTATCCGTGGGAGTAGCGCGCGCCACCCCGGGCACTCCGCCGTCCGCCTGGCCCGGCGCCGAGCTCTTTACCAATGGACCGGTTCCTGAATTGCACCTCGAAATCGCGCCCGCGGATCTGGATCGCTTGCGCAACGACGCGCGTGAATTCGTTCGCGCCACGCTGACCGACGGACACAGCACCTTTGGCCAGGTCGCGGCGCGCCTCAAAGGGTCCATCGGCAGCTTCCGGACAGTGGATGACAAACCGGCCTGGACCCTGGATTTCAGCCGATTCAATCCCGGCCAGAGATTCCACGGGCTGCGTCGCATCCATCTTAACAACTCGGTCGAAGATCCCAGCTACTGCAACGAATGGCTGGGCGGTGAGTTGTTTCGGCAGGCCGGGATACCGGCCCCGCGCGTGACGCACGCGCTGGTGTTCCTGAATGGACACCGGCTCGGGCTTTACGTGTTGAAGGAAGGGTTCACCGAGGATTTCCTCTCGTGCTACTTCAACCCAATCGCGGACAACCTCTTTGAACCCGGCGAAGGCCACGACGTGAACCAGCGGCTCAAGCGCGTTTCCCTTGCGGCTCCCCAATCCAGCCGAGCGCCCCTCGAAGCGCTCGCCGAGGCCGCCCTCGAGGAGAACCCCGCGCAGCGCTGGGAACGCCTGGGGAAAGTGTTGGACCGCGATCGGTTCTTAACCTTCATGGCCCTCGAGGTGATGCTGTGCCATCGTGACGGCTACTGCCTGGCGCGGAATAATTACCGCGTCTATGAAGATTTGGACAGCGGGAAGGTCCTGTTCTTTCCCCACGGCATGGATCAACTCCTGGGCAGGCCGGGCTTGCCGTGGAAGCCCCACCCGGCCGGGCTGGTGGCCCGAGCCGTTATCGAGAGCCCGCAAGGAGCGGAGCAATACCGGACTCGCTTCGCCTCTCTCTTTGCCAACCTCTTCAATCCGCCGCTGTTGAGCTCGAACCTCGACCGGCTTGTCGCACATCTTCGTCCCGCGCTTACGGCTGGTGAATTTGACGCGCTCGTCCGGGAGTCGGCTTTGGTCAAACAGCGGATCGTGGCACGCCAAGAAAACCTGCGCCACCAATTGCTTGACCCGGAACCGAAGCCGCTCGATCTGGTCAATAACGCCGGCCAAATCGAATCCTGGCTGGCGGCGGATCCTCCGAGCACGGGCGGCCTGGATAAGGCCAAGAGCCCCGATGGAATACCGTCACTCCATATCATCACCCACTCTGAAACCGCCGCCGCCTGGAAAGCAAAGGCTGTCCTCCCGCGCGGACATTACCGTTTCGAGGGCCGGGCCAGGGTATCCGGCGTACAGCCCCTTTCCGCTGGAGTGCATCAGGGCGCCGGCTTGCGTCTCGCCGGCCAAGCCAGGCAGTCGGAGGATTTGGTCGGCAACACCTCTTGGCAAACCCTTGCGGCCGAGTTCGAGGTCACTGCTGAGAGCTCGGAAGTTGAGTTCGTCTGTGAGTTGCGTGCGCGTGCCGGGGAGGCGTGGTTTGATAGGTCATCATTGCGGGTGGTGCGAATGCCGTGACTGGGAACGGATCCTGCTTTAGTGCTCACGCCAAAGCCACGCATGCGTGGTGGCGCGGTAAAACTTGACCTGTTTCAGTGTGTTTCGAAATTCGACAGCATCAGCTACGCTTCTCGGAGCTGCCCGATGCCTGCTGCGACTCGGTACTGGTTAATAATTGACTTTCATGCCAGGACATCATACAACTGGCCTGATAGTTCGTTCAGGCACGAGCGAGCTCCTGCGAACGCTGCGTCGTCGTTTTATGAAATCGTTCAGAAGGGAATCAGCTTTTACGCTGATTGAGTTGCTCGTGGTCATTGCCATTATTGCCATCCTGGCCAGCTTGTTGCTCCCGGCCTTGGCACGCGCGAAGATAAAAGCGAAGGACATTACTTGCGTCAATAACCTCAAGCAGATTGGCTTGGCCATCCGGCTCTGGGCCGGAGATCAAGGGGACAAATACCCCTGGAATGTCGATCAGGCAAAAGGAGGCAGCAAGGATTCACCTGACTGGACGGACAATTTCCGCGTCTGTGCCAACGAGCTCCGCACTCCGCAACTCCTGGCGTGTCCATTCGATTTAACCACGCGGGTGGGCACGAACTGGGCCGCTTTGCGCGGTGACCTCAATGTCAGTTATTTCGTAGGACAGAGCACCACCGATGCCCGCACCCAGGATATCATTTCCGGCGACCGTAATGTCATCGGCGGCGGCGGTGGCCTCGACCCGCATTGGGATACTTTTCTGGGCACATCCATCGATGCGGCCTGGGATAAGAACCTCCATATTCTGAAAGGCACCATCGTCATGGGCGATGGCAGCGCTCGCAAAAACACCACCCCCGATCTGCGCGACAAAATCAGCTTCCTGCTCTCAACCGGCACCACCAACGTTGTTCTCTCCAAGCCTCGCGGAATTTTTTGAGTGTTTCATGACCGTTTCCAGCTTTCTCCCGTAGCGCGGACAATCTGCCGCGGCACGGCGGTTGACCATACGGGGCTACGCACCCGCCACGCCGGGCCGCTGCCACCTCCCCCGATACGCGGCCTTTCGGTCCCCGGCCTCGCGGCTCGCACTCGGCGGGCCTTTGCCTTCATCACCACCCACGCTCGGGCCATGCGGAATAACAAGTTCATAGGTATAACCGCCGGTGCGGCGGCGATGGCTTCCTGCGCGGCGCTCTATCTTGTGCTCCACGGCGGATTCGGGCCGGGGTTCAAACCTGAACCGTTTGCTGCGACAGGGTGGGTCATGGCTCGCCAGGCGCTGAACCTGCTAAAACCCGGCGGCCAGGTCATCGTCATCTGCCGGGACACCGCAGCCTTCAAAAACCCCGCCTCTGACATCCAATTGGCCAGCTTTAACCGCACGCTGAACCAGGCGCATGTGACCGCAACCAAGACCCTCGCGCTCCAGGTCGATCCGCTCCGGCCCGTCGAAGTGCCACCCGGGGATTTCTTCGAGCTCATCCGCAAGACTCCACCGGGCAGCGTCATCGTCTCGTTCATGGGGCCGCCGCTCTTAACCGAAGCGCAGCGCCTGCAGTTGGGAGAGGCCAAACCCGGCATCGTCGCCTTTTGCTCCGGCAATCTGCCGGATCGAATCGATCTCAAGACCCTCTTTGACCAACAGGTGATCCAGGCCGCTGTGCTCAGCCGGAAAAGCCCGGTGCGCTCCGTGACGCCACCGCGCGATCCGCAAGCCTGGTTCGATGAAGGCTTCCTGGCGGTCACGGCGGCCACGTATGCCACCCGCGTGCCGGCAACGGATGCGCGCTAATGTGAATAAGAAGATATAATTGTAGTGAAGTGCTGCATTAATGTAAATGGGATCCATCGGCGGCAACCGCGCGGCATCCTGCGGGTGCCGCCGGCTCGCACCCGGGCTCCGGGTCGAGGCCGGGGTCAGGTTCGCGCCGGCTTTACGCTGACGGATCTGGTTGTCGCGGTGGCCCTGCTGAGCATCGTGAGCGCGGTTTTGGTTGCCGGCCTTTCGATCCGGCGCGAGAAGGTGCGCTTGGCGGTCTGCACCGCGAACCTCCAGAGGGTGAACCAGGCCATTCTAAGTTTCTCTGCGGATAACTCCCAATCCCTGCCCACGATCGTCCCGGGAGACAACCGGCCCTTGTGGTGGTGGTACAAAGAGCAAGTGAAGCGCTACGCGGGCCTCAGCGGCGATTCATCCAACAACGACCGGCTTTTTGCCTGTCCGAACGATTGCGGCTATTCGGATCCGGCTCCCTTTCACGATAGCGCCCGGTTCGACTATGGCAGCTACGTGTATAACGGCGTGACGATGCTCGGGGTGCCAAGCATCGCCGGCCTTCAACTCTCCGCTCTCAAGCACCCGCGCAAGACGCTTCTGGCCATGGAATGGACCGCCCATGCTCCGCTCTCGTGGCACCGCAGCCGAACAGGAAACAGCAACAGCCCGTTCTACTGCGACGCCGAGAGCGTGGTGGGCTTTGTGGACGGCCACGTGCGCCTCACCAAGATTTACTATGACGGCTTCAATGCCGCCTACACCCGAGACCCCATCGATGGCTATGACTACCAATTCAGTGAGAACTGACCTAAACCTGACTCAAGGGAAACGTTTTGATCACGTGCATAACAGCGCGACGATAACGTTAAAATTAATACTCCAAACCGCTTTCAGCGTCGCGCTGATGCTTTTTCTCGCGTTTCCTGTCGCAGCTTCCACGTCGCTTACTCCATGGGTGCCGGTCTTCAAGGGCATCGATCACGCCATCGGGAGCAATGTTCCACCGGGAAACTTTCAGAACCTCCAGGTCGTTCAAGCCCTCCGAGTCGATCTCACAGATCCCGACATTCAGCTTTTTCCAACCCCTCGATGCCCGGGTTTTCAGGCGGACTATTACGAAACCGCGGGTTATACCACCACCAATTTTTTGAGCATGAACAATCTGCAGGTCGCAGTGAATGCAAACTACTTTCACGACCCGGGAACCGGCAACACGGAGTCTCCCTCTTATACGCTGCCGCAAGGAACGCGATTCGATATTATCGGGTTGCTCATCAACCAGGGTCAGATCGTGTCCGCGCAGGAAGGTCCCGTTTACCCCGCTTCTTTTCTCTTCACCACAAACAACCAGGCGACGTTTGTTCCTACCAACTGGCCGGCGCGGCCGACGACGGGTGTTTATAGTGCCGTGTCGGGGCTGTACGCCGTCCTGGTCAACGGGATGAACATCGGATCGAACTATCTTGGCAGCTCGGATTTTGTTCACGGCTTGAATCCTCGCACCGCGTTCGGATTGTCGCAGGACCACCGGTACCTGTACCTGCTCACCATCGACGGCAGGCAATCGGGCTACAGCGACGGCGCCTACGACTGGGAAACGGCGGGCTGGCTGCAGCGCGTCGGAGCTTGGGAAGGGGCGAACATGGACGGTGGTGGTTCGAGTTGCATGGCCATGGAAGATTCCACAGGCACCCCCGTGGAGCTGAATCACGATAGCGCCGCCGCCTCGTACCAGGTTGAACGCACTGTAGGCTCGCACCTGGGAATCTACGCGAAACCTGTGCCGGGGTTCATCAATGACGTCCAAGCCTCGCCTGATGATACCGCCGCGACAATTACCTGGACCACCACCGCCCCGGCTACGTCACAAGTGCAATACGGATTGACCACGAACCTGGGCACACTGTCACCGCTCTCCACCTGCTGGTGACCAATCACGCCATGCTCCTCACCGGGCTCAGTCCCGGAAATGGCTACTATTTTAGCATTATCTCGAGCGCGAGCGGTTCCCAGTACGTTTCCTCGAATTTCTTCTTCACGACCACCAATTACACGACGGCGAACCTCATTTTCGACGTGAGCCAATACCTGGACTTACACCGCCACCAACCTCGACGGCGTCAATTGGACCGCACCTGGCTATGATGACTCCGGCTGGCTTGGATCGGGACCTGGGTTGCTATGGGTTGACAACCGTGGACCGAATTACTCCATTCCCGCTCCGCTGCTCACCTCGATGACATTGGATCCGAACACCGGATTCCCTTATTACACCTATTATTTTCGGACGCATTTCCCTTTCACGAATGCCTTATCGGGCGTCTCCCTCCTGCTGAGCAACTACGTCGATGATGGCGCTGTCTTTTACCTCAACGGCACCGAAATCTATCGTCTTCGCATGGATCCGTACCCGGCGCAGATCTTGAATTCGACCCTGGCCGCCGGCTTTCCGTGCAGTAACGATGTCCCCCCTGGCAATGCCACCTGCCCGGACTTGTTCGCCATTTCCGGTGATCTGACCACCAACCTGCTCGCCGGCGACAACCTGCTGGCTGCGGAAGTTCATAATTATAACGCCGGGAGCCCGGATATCACGTTCGGATCGGCCCTGGTTTATAGCGAACCCTACATTCTCAGCCCACAGCTCGACCTGACCTATACCAACGGCCTGGCCGGGTTGAGCTGGATTCGAGGCGGCTTCACGCTTCAGCAATCGGGAACCCCATTCGGCCCATGGACCAATACCCCCGGGCCAATTGTCAGCAGCCCGTATATTCCCGCGATCTCCGGGCCAGCACTGTTCTTCAGGCTGATTAAGTAGGGCTCCATTTTTCGGCAAGGTCACTGCGGCAACCACGATGTGCAGGACCATGTAACATATGTTACATGAAACTGTCCGACCTGCCGCCAATTTGAACTCCACCTTGGACTCTACGTAGATGCCTTCGAGCTACCGTTCCGTTTCAGCCAAACTAGCAAGATGCTGATGTCGGCAGGTGAAACGCCAGAAATGCGGGATGCCTGGCCGATCGTTGCCGGGCGAATCTGAGTCAGCTTCTGACGGGCCTCCTGGCGAAGGCTCGGGACCGGGGAGTAATCGAAATCAGGTGGTATCTTCTTATCTTCGAGATCTTTCAGTTTGGCGATCTCATTTTCCTGGCGGGCGATGTACCCGGCGTACTTCAAGACGATCTCGACCTGCGTAGTGACTTCCTGGGACAAACCTGAACCCCTGACGACGTCCGCGTAAGAGACTTCCGGTCGGCGTAGCAACTGGGCAAGGGTTTCTGACCCGGATCGCGTCACCTCGAGCCGGGCGATCTCATCGATCACCGCCTTTTGCTTGGCTAGGAATCGTTGGTGGTTTCTGGAAGGCAATAGGCCAAGGTCGTAGCCGAGTTGGGCGAGGCGGAGGTCCGCGTTGTCCTGGCGCAAGAGGAGCCGGTATTCAGCCCGCGACGTGAACATGCGATAAGGTTCCACCGTGCCCTTGGTGACCAAATCATCAATGAGGACGCCGATATACGCCTCGTCCCGCTTCAACACCACGGGGTCTTTTCCAGAGACCCGGCGGGCCGCATTGATCCCGGCCATGAGCCCTTGAGCGCCAGCCTCCTCGTAGCCGGAGGTTCCGTTGATTTGTCCGGCGAGGAACAGGTTGCGGCAGACCTTGGTCTCGAGGGAGGGATAGAGCTGGGTAGGGAAGGCAAAATCGTATTCGACGGCGTAGGCGGGCCGGAGGATTTCGGCATTTTCGCACCCCCGAATGGTCTTCACCATTTGCAGCTGGACCTCGAACGGCAGCGAGGTGGAGAAGCCGTTCACATAGATCTCATCGGTCGCAATGCCTTCGGGTTCGAGGAAGATTTGTTGTCGCTCCTTTTCCGGGAACTTGACGATTTTATCCTCGATGGATGGGCAATACCTGGGGCCGACCCCTTCGATGACGCCGGAGTACAGGGGTGATTTGTGGAGATTATCGCGGATGATGCGGGCGGTGGCGTCGGTTGTGTAGGTGATGAAGCAGGGGAGTTGGCCGTTGATTTGTTGGAGAACGGAGCCCGGCGGGTAGGCGCGGGAATCCGTGGCGAAGGCGGGGGGACGGTTTGGGCGATGTTCCACGTGGAACATTTTCTCGCCGTTGCCAGCGTCAGGCCTCGACGAAGACTTTAAATGGTCGGCTTCGGCAAGTTGCTCCCCGGATTGTTCCACGTGGAACAAATCGTCACGCCAATAGGTAAAATAAGGGACGGGGTCGTCACCGCCTTGTATCTCCGTGGCGGAAAAATCAATCGACCGACGCAGCAACCTGGGCGGGGTTCCGGTCTTCAACCGCCCGAGCTCAAGGCCTACCTCTTTAAGCGAGCCGGAGAGGCCGGTAGCGGCGGCTTCACCAGCGCGCCCGCCGGCTTGCTGATTGAGGCCAATATGCATCAGGCCCTTGAGAAAGGTTCCGGTGGTAACGACGACGGTTTTGCCACGATATTGAACTTCAACCGTGGTTTCTACGCCATAGACCATACCCCCTTCATGGAGCAGCCTTTGACATTGCGCCTGGCGGAGGTCCAGGTTGGGCTCGCGCTCACAAATCCACTTCAGCCGAAATTGGTACGCCTTCTTGTCGCATTGAGCGCGAGGCGCCCATACCGCCGGTCCCTTCTTCGTGTTCAGCATGCGGAACTGCAGACCCGCCATGTCCGTGTTCTTCCCCATCTCCCCGCCCAAAGCATCGATCTCTCGCGCCAGATGGCCCTTGGCCAATCCCCCAATCGCGGGATTGCACGACATCTGACCCACCGTGTCCGCGTTGATCGTCAACAACAGGGTCTGACAGCCCATGCGAGCGGACGCCAGCGCAGCTTCTACACCCGCGTGGCCAGCTCCGACAACGATGACATCGTACTGTTTTGGATAAACGAACATCGACTTAATCCGCATCCTGGCGCGAGACGAATCCGCCTCGGATTCCAAGGCATTCACTCACGGCGCGAGACGACCCGGAAGCTAGTCTCCAAACAACCACACATCAACCACGATTTGCCTTCGCGCACGGCCCGAGGAGCGACTTGGTAGCGACGGAATGGGAGTGTGCTGAATCCTGCGGGCTTTATGTGGGTTCGCCTCCGCGTCCTGACACCCGCTCAGCATCCTCGCCTCGAGCCGCAGTCGTGGGGTTCGCAACGGCAGGGAGCTCGGTCTGCCGCGAACTTCCCCGGCCTCAGACACGCACGGCCTTTGATTGAGATAAGCGAGAACAAACCCCGGGCTTATCGGTATTCTTCCAAGTGTGGCTGTACATTGTCATAGTGACAGTAGACTGTCATTTAGATTTCGGACCGGATCCTGGTGGCTCATATTAATGACAATACACTGCCAGAAGGCGACCTGAACGGATGGCAACCACGAGGAGCAGCAGGATTGAACAGCGGAGCGAAAAAGTTCGAAGCACCGTGGCGCTCGGGATGTGAAATGGGCGCCGCTCGGGCAAACCGATTCAAGGCCAAGGCTGGGTGGCAGGAGAGTCCACAACCCCGCTTGAGGCCGGGCTAGGACGAGCGTGGGCGATGAAAACTCTCGATCACTACGGACCACCGGAAGGGTTGCTCGTCGTTCGTGTATTTCGCATGTTTCGTGGTCTCTTCCTCATCGCTTTCGTTCAGGTCGCGCGATGGGTTTTGGAGCTTGCAAACCGCGGGCGATCGACGTCAGATAACTCGACGTATGGCTCGCATTTCTCCTCTGAAACCGTGGCTTGGTTTGGCGTTGCTCTTTTCGGTAGGGATCCCAGGTCACTCGTTGGCCGGAACGGCGCCGCCCCAGCCCTTCGGACCGGTGCCCACCAAGCGCCAGCTTCGCTGGCACGAGATGGAGTTCTACGGCTTTGTCCATTTCACGGTGAACACCTTTACTGACCGCGAATGGGGCAACGGAGACGAAAGCGAGTCGGTCTTCAATCCGACTGATTTTAATGCGGATCAAATCGCTTCGGTGGCGCAGGAGGCCGGGATGAAGGGGCTGATCCTGACGGCGAAACATCACGATGGCTTTTGTCTCTGGCCCAGCCGCTACACCGAGCACTCGGTGAAGAACAGCCCGTGGCGGGACGGCAAGGGCGATGTGGTAAAGGAACTCTCGCAGGCTTGCCGGCGTCATGGGCTGCGATTCGGCGTCTATCTTTCACCGTGGGATCGTAACCATAAGGATTATGGCCGCCCGGCGTATATTACCTATTACCGCAACCAGCTTCGCGAACTCCTCACGCAATATGGGGACATCTTCACCGTGTGGTTCGACGGCGCCAACGGCGGCGACGGCTATTACGGGGGGGCCCGGGAGATGCGCCGGATCGACGCCCGCACCTACTACGATTGGGACAATACACGGCAGTTAGTGCGGGAGTTGATGCCTATGGCGGTCATGTTCAGCGACGCGGGGCCGGATTTCCGGTGGGTAGGGAATGAGAGCGGCATCGCCGGGGATCCGTGTTGGGCCACCTTGAACCTGGCGGGGCGGTATCCCGGCGGTCCTTCGGAAGGTCTTAACTCCGGGGAACGACCGGGCACCGCGTGGGTTCCGGCCGAGTGTGACGTGTCGATCCGGCCCGGCTGGTTTTATCATGCGAAAGAAGACTCCCAGGTGAAGAGTCCACAAAAGCTGCTCGATCTCTATTACAAATCCGTTGGGCGGGGCGCCTGTTTAAATCTCAATATTCCACCGGATCGCCGCGGGCAAATCAACGACAACGACGTTCGTTCGTTGCGTGAGTTTCACCGTATCTTGCAGGCTACGTTTGCCAAGAACCTCGCGCAGGACGCCCGGCTCACGGCCAGCAATATTCGCGGCGGCGCCAGGCGGTACGGCCCGGCGCACATGGCGAGTCCCAAACCAACCGGCTATTGGGCCACCGACGATAATGTCTGCACGCCGGAATTGGTTGCCGCATTCGCGCAGCCGGTGACTTTCAACGTGGTGAGCCTTCGAGAGTATCTTCCGTTGGGCCAGCGAGTGGAAGCCTTCGCCCTGGATCAATGGAAAGACGGCCAGTGGGTGGAATTCGCCAAGGGGACCAGCATCGGGAATCACCGCCTGATCCGCGGTGAGCCGGTCACCACGGAAAAAGTCCGCTTGCGCATTACGCAGGCTCCGGTGTGCCCGGCGCTCTCTGAATTCGGTTTGTTTGCGGAGCCGAACTAGGCTCCGCCACTCGAGCGCTGGTGTGGGCCGGGCCCGGGTCAGTTCTTGGCCAGGGCTTTGGTCACCGCGGCTTCGAGTTCTTCGCCCCGCAGGTCGCGCCCGATGATCTTGCCTTCGCCGTCGAGGAGGAAGGTGGCTGGTATGCTCTGCACGCCATATTTCACGGCCAGTTTGTTGCTCCACTGTTTGCCGTCGAAGAATTGCTGCCATGTCATATTCTTCTCTTTGGTGAAGCTTTTGAGCTTTGCCTCGTCCTCATCCAGGTTGATGCCGATGATCTCGAAACCCTTATCATGGTGTTTCTCGTAGGTCTTGATCACGTTCGGGAGTTCGCGCACGCAGGGCGGGCACCACGTCGCCCAGAAGTCGATCAGCACGACTTTGCCTTTGTAGTTGGCGATCGACACGGGCTTGCCCGCCACATCCTTCTCATCGAAGTCGGGAAAAGCCGTCCCTTTTGCCAAAGCCTTCTGGATGGTCTTCGCGGCTTCCTGCTTTTTGATCGAGTCCAGGATATCATCAGCGCGTTTTCCCCATTTGGTTTCGGGAAAGTCCTGTTTCAGTTGCTGAACCAGGGCCACGCCCTTGTCCGAATTATCAAAAACCTCGAGGTAAAGCTGGGCCTTCATGAAGAGGATCTGGGCCACGTCATCGGTCTTTTCGTCCTTATGTTTGGCCAACAGCTCGTCGAACTGCTTGAGCTCCGGGGCGAGATCCGCTTCGCTGGTTTTACCCGCTTGCAGCTTGGTCTTTACGGAGGTGACCAGCTCCTTTAATTCCGTCGAAGCCGCAGAGGGATCGGCCGCCTGGCTGCCGGGAAGGGCGCAAAAGAACGCAAGCCCCGCGACCACGGCTAGAACCTTGGTTTTCATATGATTTGAAGCACGTATATTTGTGTTGGAGACCCAATTAATGACCGGCTGACCATGGTGCCGGAGCCATAAAAAGTCAACTCCTTCCGGGCAGGGCAAGACCCAGACTTTTCCAGATCAGAAAGCGAACAAAACGCAGGCAGGGCCGCAAGCCGGGCCGTGGCGGCTGCCACCTCAGCCGACCAACGCTCGACCACCCCACAACCTGCGGGGGGCCTGAGGCCGGCTTTCAGTGCGCCTTCTGCGCTTCCTTCGCCCAGGCATCCTTGAGCGTGATCGTGCGGTTGAAGACCGGCTTGGCCGGGGTGCTGTCCTTGTCCACGGCAAAGTAGGCGAGCCGTTCGAATTGATAGCGCAGGCCGGTTGGGCTTCGCGCAAACTCGGTTCGCACTTGGCGGACACCACTTCGAGCGAGTGCGGGTTCAGGTGCTGCTTAAAATCGCCCTGCGCATCCGGCTCGGCCACTGTGAACAGGCGGTCATACAGACGAATTTCGGCGTCAATGGCGTGTTGAGCACTCACCCAATGGAGGGTGCCTTTCACCTTTCGACCGGCGGTCGGGCCGCCGGTTTTGCTGCCGAGGTCGGCGGTGCATCGCAGCTCGACGAACTTCGCCCGCGGCATTTTTGACGACTTCCTCACATTTGATGATGTAGGCGTACTTCAGCCGCACCTCACCGCCGGGGCGCAGCCGGAAATACTTAGGCGGAGGAGATTCCATGAAATCATCGCGCTCAATGTACAGCTCACGACTGAAGGGCAGCGTCCTGCGTCCCGGCGTTCGGATCCTCGGGATTATTGACGGCTTGGAGGTTTTCCACCTGGCCCTCGGGGTAATTGGTGAGCACGACTTTAATCGGCCGCAGGACCGCCAGCCGGCGCAGCGCGCGCCGGTTTAGATCTTCACGGATTGCATACTCCAGGACCGCGACATCCGTCAGCGCGTTATATTTCGTGATCCCGATGTTATAAGCGAAATCGCGCAGGGCCTGCGGTGTTACCCCGCGGCGCCGCAACCCGCTGATCGTAGGCATGCGAGGGTCGTCCCAGCCGGAGACGAGGCCTTCATTGACCAGTTGCATGAGCTTGCGCTTGCTCATGACGGTGTAGCCCAGGCTCAGCCGGGCGAACTCGTATTGGTGCGGCAGCGGACGGGGCAGCTCCAGGCGCTCCAGAATCCAATCGTAGAGGGGCCGGTGAACCTCGAATTCGAGCGTGCAAATGGAGTGGGTGATGCCCTCGATGTAATCGCTCAGGCAATGGGCGAAATCATACATCGGGTAAATGCACCATTGATTGCCGGTATGATGATGCTCGGCATGGCGGATCCGGTACAGGACCGGGTCTCGCAGCCAGACATTCGGCGACGCCATGTCGATTTTTGCGCGCAGGGTGCGCGTTCCGTCGGAGAATTCGCCCTGTCTTCATGCGCGTGAACAGGTCGAGATTCTCCTCGATCGAGCGGGTCCGGAAGGGGCTGTCTGTTCCGGGACGATCCGGCGCGCCGCGGTACTTGTCGGTGTCCTCGGCGGAAAGGTCATCCACGTAGGCAACGCCTTTGCTAATGAGCTGCAAAGCGTATTGGTAGAGCTGGTTCGAAGTAATCCGAAGCGTAGAAGGGTTCGAGGCCGGAGGGGACGGGCGAATTGGGCGCGGAGGCAGGCAGATAGAAATCCGTCTTGCCGCCCACGTCGTTGCGGTTGGGGGGCTGACACCTTTGGCCTTCAGGCCGAGGCGATCTCGGCCCAATCGCCAATGAGCCAGCGCACGTCCTCGATGATGGAATCGACGTACTCGACGTCCTCTTTGGTGGGATTGGTGTCGTCCATCCGGAGGTTGCAGACCCCGCCAAACTCGCGCGCGATGCCGAAGTTCAGGCAGATCGACTTGGCGTGGCCGATGTGGAGGTAGCCATTGGGCTCGGGCGGAAACCGCGTGTGGATCTGCGGATATTTTTCCTCCGCCACATGCCCCTCCACGATGTCACGGATGAAATCGGACGGCGCGGGCGCCGCGGCGGGGATCTCTGAAGTTTTGCCTGGCATGCTCATGAACGCAAAACAGAGGGTAGCAGGCATCGCCGCCAATGTCTATCGGATGGCCACGTGGCTGTTTCGTGGCTTAACCGGGGCCGTGCGCCCGAGGCCCTGCGCCATTCCCGCCGGTGAAAATCACCGCGGTTTGAGCTGGGGAAAGAGAATCACATCCCGGATGGTGTCCTGGCCCAGCAACAGCATGCACAGGCGATCGATGCCTACGCCGATGCCTCCGGCCGGGGGCATGCCGTGTTCGAGGGCAACGAGGAAGTCCTCATCGAGCTTTTGCTGCTCGCCGCCCGCCTGGTGTTCGAGCCGTTCGCGCTGTTCGATGGGGTCATTCTGCTCGGTGTACGCGGGGGCGATTTCCTGGCCGTTGATGCAGCATTCGAAAACCTCGACGGTGGTGGGGTCCTCGGGCGAAAGTTTGGCCAGCGGAATCAACTGCTTGGGCGCGTGCGTAACGAACGTGGGATGGATCAGCGTCGGCTCGATGAGCTTTTCGAACACGGCCTGGGTCACCTCGAAATCCTCGTGCTCCTTGCCGATCTCCGCTCCCAACTGCGCCGCCCGCTCGCGCCGTTGCTCCGGAGTCACGTCGAACCAGTCTGCGCCGGCCCGTTCGCGCACGAGGTCCTTGTAGTTGACGCGGCGCCAGGGCGGAGTCAGGTCGATCGTTTTGGTCACTTTGCCTTCGGCGTCCTTGTGCTCGATCACCAGCGTGCCCAGGACTTTCCGCGCGACCTGCGTGACCATGGACTGCAGGAGTTCCATCATGGTTTCGTAATCACCATAGGCTTCGTAGGCTTCGAGCATGGTGAACTCCGGGTTATGCCTGCGGGACAGACCCTCGTTGCGAAAGTTCCGGCCGATCTCGAAGACTTTGTCGAGTCCGCCAACCAGCAAGCGCTTGAGATAGAGTTCCAGGGCGATCCGCAGATAGAAATTGCAGCCCAGCGCGTTATGATGCGTCACGAACGGTTGAGCCGCCGCGCCTCCGGGGATGGCCTGCATCATGGGCGTTTCCACCTCGACGAAGCCCCGCTCGTCCAGGAAAGTTACGAATCTCGCCGAGGATCTGGCTGCGCTTGAGAAAGACCTCTTTCACGTCCGGATTGGCCATCAAATCCAGGTAGCGCTGGCGATAGCGGATTTCGGTGTCCGCCAGGCCATGCCATTTTTCCGGCGGCGGACGGAGCGCTTTGGCCAGGATGACAAAGGAGGTGAGCCGAACCGAGATCTCGCCGGTCTTGGTGGTGAACAGCGTGCCTTGCGCACCGATGAAGTCGCCCAGGTCCAGGTGCCGGAAGACGTCGAACTGTTCATCGCCCAGAACATTTTTTTGGGCATAGACCTGCAGCCGTCCCGACTGGTCCCGCACGTCAATGAACATGCTCTTGCCCATGTCCCGATGCGCGGTGACCCTTCCGGCCACGGAGACCTCGCGGCCTTCGGCATAGTTTGCGCGCGCGGCCAGACAGGTTTCCGTGGGGCGAAACTTGTTTCGGAAGGGATCAATTCCCTTGGCGCGCAAGGAAGCCAGCTTTGCCTTGCGCTGCTCGATCAATGAGTTGCTCTCGTCTATAGCCATTGTGCCGGGAATGAAACACAGATCCCGCGGGCTTGCCAATGGCCATTTTGAGCCGCTGGGCTCGCGCAGGCCCTTAACGGCCGGCGGACGCCAGCTCCTCGCATTCCTTGGAGCGGTGCGGCGGGGCCGGCGGGCGGGCGGGTTTTTGCGCGAACAAGGCCAGGGCGGCGCCCGCGAGCAACATCAGCGCTGAAAGGGTATAGGCAGGCGTATAGGAACCCACCACATCGCGCAGTTTCCCGCCCAGATAGGGACCCGTCACCCCGGCAACCCCAAACGCCGTGAACAACAGGCCGTAATTTACCCCCAGATTCCGAACCCCATAGAGATCGGCCGTCGTCGCTGGAAAGAGCGTAAAAACCGCGCCGTAACAGAGCCCGGTCAAGGCCGCGCCGAACACGATTAGGCCGGGGGTCGTGTATTGGTTGAATGCGAACATGTTCACGGCCTGCAAGAGAAACGCCAGCATCAGGGTGCGGGAGCGCCCGAGACGATCCGAGAGAACCCCGCTGCACACCCGCCCCAGGCTGTTGCACAGGGCCAGCAGTGCCACCAGCCAGAAACCCCATCGGTCCACATGGGCTTGCTCCTGGGCGATGATCGCGATATGCATGATGATCATCAGCCCCGCCGAGGCCGAGAGCACGAACATCAACCAAAGCTGGTAAAAGCGCGCCGTGCGCAGCATCTCCGGCCAGTCCAATTCACCCCGCCCAGCCGGGGAACCGCCGGCCGCGGGGCGGCTGGCGTTCCGGGCCGGTTCCGCTGCGCCGCCGGGGGGCGGATTCGCGAGCAGTTGTGCGAGCAGCCCCACCAAAACCACGGTCCCGATGCCGAGGATCACAAAGGTGCGTGGTATCCCCACGCGGTGGAGCAGGTAATCGGTCAGCGGCGACATGTAAACCGCGGCCAGCCCCACACCGCTCACCACGATGCCGGTGATCAAACCCTTGCGCGCGGGAGGAAACCATTTAATGGCCGGCGGCGTCGTGGCCGAGTAGCCCAACCCGATGCCCAGGCCGCCGACGAGACCGAAGCTGGCCAGCATGGCTTGCGGGGTGTGCGCCAAAGACGACGCGGCCAGGCCTGTTCCCAAAATGAGGCCGCCCAGCATTGCGACGTAACGCGGCCCGATCTTGTCCTGCAGTCGTCCGGCAAAAATCATGGTGAGCGCAAACGAAGCAGTGGAAACGGTGAACGGCAGGGCCGCCTGGGCCTTGGTCCAGTGCCACTCGACGACCAGCGCTTTGCCCGTAACGCCCCAGGCATAGAGGACCCCCAACAGCAGGTTAATGGCCAAAGCGGCCAGGACGACGGTCCAACCGCGCCGGGCGGACGGGTATGACGGTGTCATTTTGCGGTTAAAGGATTCTAGCTGAGCTAATGCTTCGGATGTTCTAGATTATATATTCGTAACTACAAAGGCAATGTATTTTGTGATTTTCTGAATATCTTCCCGGCGCCACCGTCTGATCCGTGTGAGCCAAAAGAACCGGACCATCGCCCGGCCCCTGCAAACGGGGCAAATCTGGAGAATGGAAGACGCCAACCTCCACGTGCAAGACGTGGGGAAGCGCTTAGTTTATTACAAGCTCTTCAAAAGCGAGGCCAAGCGCGCTCACACTTCCCTCTCCGGCATCGCCGTCGTTGAGAAGTATTTGGTGAAAAACAAGGCCGTTTTGGTCGAGAAATCCCCCTCCTAATAAGGCTCGGCCTGAGACCCCTCCGCCGTTGTGGGGCGGTCGAAGGCCGGGGGGATCGAGAACGCGCGGGGGCGGCAGCCGCCCCTTCGCTTTGCGCTCCGCCCGAGGGTGAGAGGGGACATGGGGTGGGGGGAAACCCTGAGCGCCTACCTGCGACTGCGGCGAAACTCCAAGGTTTTCCAGCCCGAACGCCCTTTTTTTCTTCGTGACGCCGCCCCGGGAATCCTCTAAAAAGGATTATAGCAAGGCATGCGCTTAAAATCTTATCGAATGCGGAGCCTGACCGTGGAGAACGGAAAAACGGCGTTTGTTGATTTGGATCTGGAGTTCGAAGGCCCCCGGGCTTTTGTGATCTGGGATTCCATTACTTTGGGCAAGTTTCTGCTCAAGGCCAGGGTCGAGATCGACCCCACATTGTTGCAGACCGACCCCGGCCGTGCCTGCGACTACTTGTACCATGGGGAATTGATCCTGCCCCGTCCGCAAAATAATTGACGTTAAGCCCGCTGGCTCGGGGGTGACCCTGCTGCCGGGCAAGTCTGCCGGCCCGTCCGACCCACGGGCCGCCCTTGATGCTGCCGTTCCCGGTGGGAGATGGCCGCTGCGGGGGCAAATCAATCACCCCACCCTCCCCGGCGTTCGCCCTCGCCATTTCGCAGCGCGTGACAATTCTCCCGGCCTGATGTCTAATTGCCCGTGGACGCTGTCGTGAGCAAACCGTTGACGGACGAACAGACTTCGGGGATTCGGCAGTCCGGACTGCCGCCCTCTCAATTTGCCGAGGTGTACCAGGAGCACAACCGGGCGATCTATTATCTGTGTCTGCGGCTGCTTAGCGATCCGGACAAGGCGCAGGACGCAACCCACGACGTTTTTCTCAAGGCCTTCCGCAAGATGCACCAATTCCGCGGCGAGTCCTCATGGCGGACATGGCTGTATCGCATCGCCATCAACCATTGCCGGAACCTGCAGCAGGCCTGGAATGAGCGCCACATGCTCACGAACATCGACGAGTCGGTTTTCGAGACGGCCGCAGCCAGGACGGATTCGCCCTTGCGCATTTTGGAGACCAAGGAACTGGGGCGGCGCATTCAAAAGGCGCTGGATGGCTTGCCCACCGAATATCGGCTGATCCTGCTCCTGGTGGCGGATGAGCAACTCAGCTATGAGCAAGTGGGCGCCTTGACCAGCCAATCTTCGGATGCGGTTCGCGGCAAACTCCACCGCGCCCGCAAGGCCTTTGCCGCCCGGTTTCAACAGTCTGCCTGAGGTGTACTATGAGCCTTCCCAAAAAGCTAACCACACAACAAAACACGGAACAGGAGCAGGTTTCGATTGAAGCCACGAACCAGGCTCAAGCGGCGCAGGAATTCCAGACGGTGGAGGAACTTTTGCGGCACGATGCGCTGCACACGCCCGTTCCTCCGTCCATCGAGCACCGTTTGCAGGCCTCGTTGGAACAAAACCCCATCCCACCCCGCCCCTGGTGGCGCCGCTGGCTGGGTCGCTAACCTCCCCCCTCCGTGACTCCCCTGGCATCGCCGCTTCCCATGACCTTCTCGAGCGAGTTGGAAACCCTCATTCGCGCCCGCTACCCGATTCTTTATCTGATCACCAGTGAGGAAACGCGCGTTCAGCAAGTGGTGGTGGAGATTGCCCACAAGCGGCAGAAGAAGGTCTTTGAGTGGAGCTGCACCACGGGTGTGGTTGCCGCCGGCTCGTCCGTCCAATCCCAGAAGCATCGCAACAGCGCGACGCGGGACCCACTGGCCGCGCTCGAACACGTCATCGACCAGGTCGAACCCGCGCTCTTCATCTTCAAGGATTTTCATCCGTTCCTCACCCGGACGAACAGCGCGATTATCCGGCGCCTCAAAGAGATCGCCCTGCACCTGAAGAACAGCTTCAAGACCATCATCCTGGTTTCGCCGGTGATGGAAATCCCCACCGAGCTGGAAAAGGAAATCACGGTCCTGAATTACCCGCTCCCGTCGCGGGAGGATCTCAGCGAGCTTGCTGGACCATATCATCGAGGAGCTGAAGCAGTTCAAACAACTGGAAATCCAATTGAGCGACTCGGGTCGCGATCGCCTGCTGCAGGCCGCCCTGGGCTTGACCCTGGGCGAGGCCGAAAATGTTTTTGCCAAGATCATCGTCCGCAGCGACGGATTGAGCGGGGAAGATGTCAATGAAGTCTTCGCGGAAAAGCAGCAAATCATCCGCAAAAGCGGACTGCTGGAATACTACGCCGCTTCCGAGAGCTTTTCCCAGGTAGGCGGCTTGGCCGTGTTGAAGGAGTGGCTGGACAAACGGGCGATGGGCTTCTCCAGCGAGGCGCGTGCCTTTGGTCTCCCGGCCCCGCGCGGCATCCTCCTGCTGGGCGTTCAAGGCTGCGGCAAGAGCCTGTGCGCGAAGGCGGTTTCCAACCGGTGGCAATTGCCGCTGCTGCGCTTTGACATGGGCCGCATGTTCGGCAGCCTGGTAGGTTCGTCCGAGGAAAATGTCCGGCGCGCCATCGCGGTCGCCGAGTCGGTGGCGCCCGCCGTCCTTTGGGTGGACGAGATCGACAAGGCCTTCGCGGGGACCCAAGCCTCCGGCATCACCGATGGCGGCACGACGGCCCGAGTCTTTGGCACCTTCCTGACCTGGCTTTCGGAAAAGACCGCCCCGGTTTTCGTGGCGGCCACCGCCAACGATATCTCCCAGCTCCCGCCCGAGTTGTTGCGCAAGGGCCGGCTCGACGAGATTTTCTTCGTCGATCTCCCTTCGGCCGCCGAGCGGCGCGAGGTGTTCGCCATTCATTTGGCAAAGCGCGGGCGCGACGCCGCTCGCTTCGATTTAGAGGCTTTGGTCAACGCCAGCCCGAATTTCAGCGGCGCCGAAATCGAGGAGGCCATCAACAGCGCGCTCTACGACGCCTTCTATGCCCATGAAGAACTGGGCACTCACCATGTGCTCGCCACCCTGGTCCAGACCGTGCCGTTGGCGAAAACCATGGACCAGCAAATCAGTTCCCTGCGCGCCTGGGCCGAGGGCCGTGCGCGCAATGCCAGCGTGCTCCTCTCCTGAGGCGGGCCCGGGAGCCTCCGGGCGTGGCGGGATGGCTGAAGGTGGAGGAGGCTCGAGAACCGCGGGGGCGGCCGATGCCCCAGGTTGAAGTTCCGCCCATCGGTTTCCTGCATGGCACGGAAGCTCTTTAGATGGTGATCGGTCGGACCCGCTGGCCGTCATGGACACGGCTGCCGGGGTAGAGGATCACCTGCTCGCCGGCTTTCAGCCCCTCGAGAATCTCCGTCTCCGCCGAATTGAAGTGACCGATTCTAACCCTTCGCATTTGTGCGCGGCCATCGACCACGGCAAAAGCCGCCCACTGGTCGCCCTGCCGGAACAAAGCGCCGGCGGGAACTTTCAGGACATCCTTGCCTTCCCAAACAATAATCTTCGCTTCAACGCGAAAGTTGTCTCCGACGTTCTTGCGTTGATCCGGGGGCGTGAGCAAATCCGCCACGACGTTGACCCGCTGCTCCTCGACACCGAGGGCGGACACTTTGGTGAACGCCGCGGGCTCAACCAGGCGGACTCGGCCGAGCAGCGGTTCCGGCCCGCCCCATTGATCGAATTCGACCTTGGCGCCGGGTGGAATCGCCGCCCCATCCCGGGAGAGCACCTCGATCACCACTTCCAGGTCGGACGGATCGCCCACTTCCATCAGCGGGGCGCCGGCCGAGACCACCCGAGAGCTCTCCTCAAAAATCTTTAGCACCTCACCTTTTATAGGGGAGCGGACCTCCTGAGGCACGCAGGCCACACTGTCAGCCGCGGCTCCGGGGGCGCCGAACTGGGCGAGTTCGGCTTCCGCTTGCCGCAGCGCTCCTTCGGTTGCGGCGGCTTCCTTGATGGCGGTCGCATTCCGCATCTGGGCGGTTTCGAGTTCCTGCACCGACACGGTCTTATCCGCGAACAGCTTTTGAAATCGCCGCAATTCGCTCGCGGAGAAGTCGCGGGCGGCCTGCGCTTTGGCGAGGTTGGCCGCGGCGGCGTCCCGCTGGGCCTCAGCCGAGGCCCGGGCTCGGGCATCCAACAAACTGGGCGAGAGCGGATCGAGGACGGCGACTGCTTCCCCGGCTTGGATCTCCGCGCCGGCCTTGAAAGGAATGCGCCGGAGTTGTCCGGTAACGGGCGAGGAAATCAGGTAGCGTTGCCGGATGCGTGTCTTTCCCTCCTCGTTTACGGACACACGCAGCGGGCCCCTGCTGGTGGCGGCCGTCTCTACGGGCACAGGCTTTGGCCAAAGGCCCGCTACGAGCAGGCCCACCAAGGCTATGGCGCCGAGATACGGCAGCCAGCGCCGTACCCGGTGGGTGTTCCGCTGCTGCCGGGGCGCGGGGTTAGGTCGGTCAGGTGACGTCATGTGCGATAACGGCCCGAATGTGTCATGGAAGAGAGAGCATTGCAGCTTTTCATTCCGGGGCTTTCAGGGCTCCGATTAGGTCCAGGTGATTAAGCAGGCGCAGCACGACCAGCGCCGAAACCGTCGAAGCCACCGTCACCACCGTCACCGCAAAGGCGTAGTTGGCCGTCGTCAGGATAAGCGGCAGCCGCACCGTTTCCGTATTGACGGCCCGCAAAATGACTTTGGCAAAGCCCGTGCCCAGCAACAGCCCAAACGGCACCGCCAGCACGGCCAGGATCACCAGTTCCGTCACCAGCACCGCGCCGACCTCGCGCCGGGAGAAGCCGATGACCCGAAGCGTAGCCAGCTCGCGCGCGCGTTCCGCCAGCGAAATCCGCGCGTTGTTGTACACGACGCCGAAGGCCACCACGATGGCGAAGATCATGTAAATGATTTGAATCAGGCCGATGCTGGCGGCGGTGGTTTGGCGAAAGTTCTCGCGCAACGATTCCTTAATGGCCACCCAGTTGATGCGGGGAATTTCCTTGAGCGCCCGCAAAAACTCGGCGCGACGGGCTTGATCGACGCGGAAGTTTGCCCCGGTGATGATGTCGCCCTCGCCCAGCAACCGGTTCAAAGCGTGCATATCCATGTAGGCTGCCATCCCGGCAAAATCCTCGGCCAAACCGGCCAGGGGAACCGTCCGGACCTGTCGTTTGCCTTCGAGGACTTCCACGGTCAACAGGCTTCCCGGATGCGCCCCGAGCACCTCGGCCAGCTTGGTTGAGATCACCAGGCCAATGGGTGGAAGCTGGATTTGACGTGAGTTTTGGTCCAGGACCCGATTGTGCAATCCCCCGGCCGGCAACCCTTGAATCACCAACTGCCGGCGCTGGTGGCCGCAACTGATCCGCACGTAGGCCTGGCGAAAGGGCTCCACCCTCAGGACGCCCGGCAACTGGCGGAACAAGTGCCGCACCTGGATGCTCGAGGGCTCGACCAGCCCGACCCCGACGTCCTGGCGCTGAATGACATCCCATTGGAAATCCAGCACCTCCGCGACCCCATCGTGAAAGCAATTGGGCACGATGAGAATGCCCGTGGCCAGCGCCAGTCCCGTCACGGTAAAGAGGGCCTGCGTGGGCCGGCGCTCGAGGTTGCGGACGGCGATGCGGAACGTGTGCGACAGGAAACGCCCAACGCCCGTCCGCTCGATCAACGCCGGCCGGTAACTGGCCGGCGCTTCGGGCCGCATCGCCTCGGCGGGGGGAAGTTTCGCCGCGCGGCGCACGGCGCCGAACACGCCGGCCAGGGCGGCGGCGGTGCAGACCAACAACGCCAGAGGAAATGCTGTTCGGTCCGGGTGAAAGGCCAGATCGGGAAAGCGAAAGAACCGATGGTACATCAGGACCAAACGCTCCCCCAGGATGACGCCGCCAAAACCACCGAGCACGGTCCCCCCGGCAACCATGACGAAGGCAAACTTCAGGTAGTGAACCACGATTTGCCGGTTCGAAAATCCGAAGGCCTTGAGAATGGCGATTTGTTCCCGCTGGAGCGAGAGCAACCGCGACAGGACGGCGTTGATCATGAACGCGGCCACGCTTAGGAACACGACGGGGAAGCCGACTGAGATGGTCTGCAGGACCCGGATTTCGTCGGAGACACGGATGTGCGAGGGGTGGTCGCCGCGGCCGAAAGCGCCGCGCCCGCCATAAGGAGTGAGCAAGCGATCGATTTCGACAATCACCGGGCGTTCGGCGGCGCCCGGGGCCAGCGTGAGTGCGAGGGAGTTGAACGCGCCATCGAGATCAAATGCCCGCGCCAGCTCTTTATACGGCATCCAAAAGGTTCCGTAGGTCCGGTTGTCGGGCAAGGCGGCGCCTGGGCGTGACTCGAAGATGATCTCGGGCGAGAGGACGGTGCCGACGATTTGGAGTTGCTGGCGCTTTCCGTTGAGGAGCATGGCGATGTGGCTGCCGGGCACCAGGTGATTGGCTTCGGCGAAGGCCTCGCTGACCAGCACTTCACCATGTCCGCCGGGCGTGAGCCAGCGGCCCGCCCGCAGGAACAGGCGGTTGAGTTGGGCCGGCCCCAAATCCGGTAACGAGTGCACGGCGCCGCTGGCGGGTTCGTCCACGCCGGCCAGGTCGAGCGTGACCAGCACCGAGAGCCCCGGTTGCACCGCGGCCACCCCTGGAATTTCGGCGATGCGGGCGGCTACTGCGTTGGGGGCGCGTTTGAGCTGGACGAAGACATCCGCAAACCGGTTCGCCTCGTAGTATTCCTGGCGCGTGGACTCGAGGGAAAAGATGAGGCTGCGCGCCATGATCATCATCGCCAGGCCGCAGGCCATGACCAGCGCCACCGCGACGGCTTGCCCTTTCAAGCGGCGCAAATCGCGCCAGAGTTTGCGGTCCAAGTGCGAGATCATTACCACTTCAGGCCGCTGGCCGGGGCTCGCCGCTCATTCACCTGAATATGATGGACGCGCCCATCCGAAAAATAAATGACCCGGTCCGCCATCTCCGCCATCACGGCGTTGTGCGTGATGATCACCGTCAGCGCGCCCAGGTCCTGGTTGACCCGCTGAATCGCCTCCAATACCACAATCCCCGTCCGCACATCCAAGGCGCCGGTCGGTTCATCGCACAGCAACACTTCCGGGCGCTTGGCAATCGCGCGCGCGATGGCGACCCGCTGTTGTTCCCCGCCCGACAACTGGGCTGGGAAATGATCCAGCCGCTCGCCCAGGTTGACCATGTCCAGCGCCGTTTCCGGCGGGAGTGGATCGGAAGCGATCTCGGTGATCAGACCTACGTTTTCGCGCGCGGTGAGGCTGGGAATGAGATTATAGAATTGAAAGATGAAGCCGACGGTATCACGCCGGAAGCGCGTGAGCTCCGATTCATCGGCCTGCGTCAGGTCCAGCCCTTTGTACTGAAGTTCGCCGGCGGTCGGGACGTCCAGGCCGCCGAGATTGTTCAGCAAGGTGGTCTTGCCGCTGCCGGAGGGCCCCAACAAGACGATCAGTTCCCCGGCGTAGAGGTCCAGGTCCACGCCGGCCAGCGCCCGTACCTCCGCGGTTCCCATGCCATAGACCTTGGTGAGCCCGCGCACATGGAAAACGGGGGTGCCGGGCTCGGTTCGGGCGGTAGCTGACATCACTGGCTTCCTTGAATTTCGAAGGATGCTCCGGACAAGTCAAGCCCGGCCCGGATGTTGGCCGCCGGTCGCGTGTGATTCTGTCGGGATGCTTTTTGTGAGACATCAGGCACGCCGCGAGTTAGCTCTTTCGCGGGCGATCGGCCAGGATCAGCGGCGGCGCGTAACCCCAGGCCAACTGTTGAATTCGCTCCGGAGTAGGAGGGCTGACCGCCTTGCCGTGTGCTGCCTGTGCTCGCTTTCGAACGGGAGACCCCTTGCGCAAGGCACCACGAGGATTCGACTTCGAAGGCGTTGACGATGTTCGCATCCTTACAGATACCGTTTACCCGGGGGGACGGCAAGTGCTGGCCGGACGGACACGGGCCAAGCCGTGCGTCTGCGCCCTCATTGAGGGAAAGGGGAGAGCTACATGCGCTCGGCTACGAGGTGCGAATCCACTTTTTCAGATGTTGAATCGAGCGCTCGGCTTGCTCGACGGTGCCGCATTCAACCGAGAAGACGATGTCGCGCGGGCAATCCTTCCGGACCATTCGGATCACCCGTTCCCAATCGATGACGCCGTCGCCGCAGGCGCAACCGACCGGCGTTCCCGTCACCTTGCCGCGTTCGGCGCCAGATTGCCGGATCGAGATATCCTTAGCGTGCAAATGGAGGAGCCGTTTGGCAACATGCCGCAGCCAAAGGTAGGGATCCTGGCCGCAGAGGAAGGCGTTGCCCGTGTCGAAATTGATCCCCACGCTCGGGCTCCGCACCAGCTTGTAAATTCGGTCCAGGCCCTTGGGGTCCCGGCTGTACTGCTGGTGGCATTCGAGGCCAATGAGGATTCGGCGCGGCTCGGCCACCTGTGCCGCTTCAAAGAGGGTATAGCGCATCAACACGAAGTCTTCGGCCTCCGTGCTCCATTTCGGCTTGGGGCCCTCGTCGGTGTTGACGACCGGGGCGCCGCATTCAGCCGCGAACCGAATTGCTTGCTTGAGATATTCGGTCCCGATCTCTGGTTTGCACAGGGGTGTGTGCGAAGAGAGGCCCGAGAGCCGCACTCCGGCTGAGTCGCATGCTCGGCGGATTCTCAAGGGATCATCCAGCATCGAAACGCTGTGGAAGTAGCCGGCTTCGCTGAGCAACTCCCGGCCCCAATGGACCATCGGCTCCACGTGCGTGTAGCCCAGCCGCGCGGCGGTTTTTACGCCCCACTCAAAGGGTTTGTCCTCGTGCCGCACGAATTCGAGGTTAATGCCGATGGCGATTTTGCCCATAAAGTTTGGGGTGGAATTGGAAGCGAAAAACGAATCAGGCGTCTGGCAGCCGGGAGGTTCTCGAAGCGGAGTCTCATGAGCGGGTTACCTCGGCTCCAACCCGGCAGCCCAGGCGCAGCCATGCCGGAACAAGTCCTGCACGGCGGGGACGCTCAGAGCGTTCACATCATGTCCCAGGGTGCAGTGAAAGCTGCGCCCCTGGCCACAACTCGATACGAATGCCATGGGGTAGAATTTCCCATCCACCTTCGAACGCGCCTGGGCCAGCACCTCGATGGGATGATCCCCGGTCAGGCAGGTATAGAGCTCATCCTGAGTTTCAAAATCCTTCAGACCCCGCATGATCGGATGCTCGGGTTGAACCACCTCCACCTTAAACGATCCAAAGGGATCGTGTTGGCGCACCTGCTGCCCGGCCCAGACCCGCCCGGCCAGGTCCCCGAACCCCGGCCACTCACCGTGCCATGCTCCACACGCGAAATGCAAAAGCACCAACCCTTTCCCGCCCTCCACAAACTTCCGGAGATTCTCCCGCGCCGGCGCTGCCGGCGCCGGCTGCTCCCAATTCTGGAAATGCAGCACAATCACGTCGTACCGATGGATCGCATCGGAGTCCAGGAAGTTGGGGTCCTGGATCGTAAAGACGCTCAAACGCGGATCCTGTTGCAGCGCTTGGGCCAGAACGGGAGCTGTCTGCCGCCAGAGGTGCGCGGGATAATCCATGCCGGTTACCAAGAGCACCCGTGCGTGCCGGTCCTCGGCGGCGGTATGGGTCAACGGTTGCGCGGAAAGCCCCAGGCAAACGGCAAACAGAGCCATCCAGCAGAGAGCCTGGCCCTTTGCCGCACGGTGGGAAGCGCCATGCCCCGGCGCTTTTGGCCGTCCGCCGGGGGTGCGCTCCTTCCCCCGGCCGTGCCGGTCCAGTAAACCATCGCGAACGCTTCGCATAGGTGGCCTTAGATCAAGACCGTCCGCCCAGGCATCGGCACCGGGTAGCTGCCGCTGGAATCAGGTGTGGTGGGGGGCTCCATGCCATCTTTGCAGTCTTCGGGTTTGGGCGGGTAAAAGAATTCGGATTGGTTGATCTGTTCCCAGGTCACCTCCTTGCCGGTGTAACAGGAGATCTGGCCCATCACGGTGATCATCGTGCTGCGGGCCATGTAGGCGCCGCAGTTGATAATATCCGACTTGCCCCGGATGCCGGCGAATAATTGATCGTGCTCGACCTGGTACGGATCGCATTGGCCTTGCCAGCGCCAGTTTTGTTCGCCCCAAATCCGGCAGGCCTTGATCGAGGCTCGCCCTTTGCTGCCCGACACCAGGCTGGAATCCTCATCGTAGCAGCCGGTAGTGGTCCGCGTCAGCGCATAGACCCGCACCGCGTTGGGGAACTCGTACACGACGGAATGATGGTCAAAGACATCACCGTAAACCGGCTCGGTCATCGAAGAACGTCCGCCCAGGCCATGGCATTTTATGGGCACCTGGTTGCCCAACACCCAGCTTGAACGGTCCAGGTTGTGCACCAGCGATTGCGGAACATCATCTCCCGACAGCCAGCGAAAGTGATACTGCGTGCTGCACTGCCATTCGAGTTCGGTCAAGCCGGGCTTCCGTTCGGTGATGCCATAGGGCGAGCGGAGGAAATTCTCTTCGAGGGAAATAATGTCTCCAATCGCTCCGTCCTGAATGCGCCGGATGGTTTCGATATAACCGGCGTGAAAGCGGCTGTGCAGGCCCGAGACAATGCTGAGCTTCTTTTCCTTGGCCACCTCGCACGCCTGCTGCATCAGCTTCACCCCGCGGGGATCGATCCCGTGCGGCTTCTCGACAAAGACATGTTTGCCGGCCTGAATCGCCGAATACGCGTGGAAAGGATGAAACTTGGCCGCGTTGGCGATCAAGACGACATCGCTCGACTCGATCACCCGCTTGTAGCCGTCGAACCCGGTGAAACAATGATCGTCGTCCACCGCCACCTGGTCGCCTTTGGCGGCTTTGAGTTCCTGCCGCTTGGCCTCGATGCGGTCGCGGAAGATGTCGCACATGGCCACCAACCGCGTCCCGGCGTCGGCGGTCAGCGCCTGTCCGGCGGCCCCGGCATTACGCCCGCCACACCCGATCATGCCCACCTTCAGCACATCGCTGCCGGCCGCGTGGGCCGTCCGTTCCACCGCCAGGGCGGCGGCGCTGGCGGTGGTCACCGGCCCCGCCGGTTTGCGGGCCGTCGTTTCGCAGCCCACTCCGAGCGCGGCAGCCGAAGCCGCGACGGAGGAAGTGCGCAGGAAATTGCGCCGGGTGATGATCCGGGGAAGAGGCGTTTGGTCGTTCATATTCGGATTATGTGAAGTCGATGCCGAGTTCGGTCAGGGTTTTGCGCAGCCACAAAAGCGATTCCTCGAGCAGCGGTCCGCCCTGGCCTTCGCACTCGATATAATGGACACCGTTCGCTTGCGCCCACCCCAGGCATTGATCGAAGGACCAGTAAGCGGAATTGAACGCATCTGTATGGAAGCCAATCTTCATGCAGGCGACAGGGTTAAGGTCCCGACATCACGATGAACCGATGTTGCGCCTTTACTAATAGCTGTAAAGAGAATTTATCAACCTGAGGGCTTGCTTTAAGTTTGCCTTTGACCTCTCCCCTCGACGGGCACATGCTGGCCTCGCTCAGCGGCGACTTTATGACTCCCCGGGAAAGAGTGCTTGCGGCGCTCAACCACGAAGAATCGGATCGCGTCCCGATCGACCTTTCCGGGCATCGCTCCTCCGGCATTGCCGCCATGGCGTACCATCGGTTGCGCAACTACCTGGGCCTGCCCCAAAAGCCGATCCGCATTTACGACCCCGTTCAGCAGCTCGCGATTGTGGATGAGGATGTGCTCCAAGAGTTCCAGGTGGATACCATCGAACTGGGCCGAGCGTTCGCCCTCGAAGAGGAGTTTTGGAGCGATTGGGTCTTGCCGGATGGCACCCCCTGCCTGATGCCGGTGTGGGCCCAGCCGCAAAAAGACGGCGGCGACTGGGTCCTGCGATCCGCGTCCAGCGGCCGGGTGATGGCACGCATGCCCGAGGGGGTTTGGTACTTCGAGCAAGTGCATTTTCCGTTTCTCGAACACGAGGACATCGAGGGCGTCGAGGCCGAACTCGCCGAGTGCATGTGGTCGGCGGTCGCCTCTCCACCCGGTCCCATCACGGATGGAACTGCGGGCGAACCGCTCCTGGCCGAAGGCGCGCGCCGGCTCCGTGAGCAATCAGACCGCGCGATCATCGGGCTGTTCGGTGGCAATTTGCTCGAGCTCGGACAATGGTTTTATCGCAACGACAATTTCCTCATGCTCCTGGCCGGCGACCCGGGCCGCGCCCACCGCTTTTTGGACCGGCTCATGGAGATACACCTGCGCAATCTCGATCGCTTTCTGCGCACGGTCGCCCCGTACATCGACATTATCATGTTCGGCGACGATTTGGGGATGCAGTCCGGTCCGCAGATTTCGCCCGCGATGTATCGCGAGTATTTCCAGCCCCGCGAACGGGCGATGTGGGCCCGGGTGAAAGAGCAGGCGCCGCATCTGAAGATCCAGCTCCATTGCTGCGGGGGCGTGCGTGAGCTTTTGCCCGGCCTGATCGACGCGGGCCTCGACGCGCTGAACCCCGTCCAGATCACCTGCCGCGGGATGGCGCCCGCCGGGCTCAAGCGCGATTTTGGCCGGCAACTCACTTTTTGGGGCGGCGGGTGCGACACGCGCGAGGTGCTGATTAAAGGGACACCCTCTGAAGTGCGGGACCACGTGCGCCGGCAGCTTGAGATTTGGCGGCCCGGCGGCGGCTATGTCTTTCAGCAGGTCCACAATATCCTTGCCGACGTTCCGCCGGCGAATGTCGTCGCCATGTACGCCGCCGCCGCTGAACCATGATTTTGGCCCGGCAATCCGCCGCCCGGCCGGGACGCGGGCCTTGGGGATCCGCTTCCCAGTTGCCTTCCCCTCGCCTGACCGCTAGCGTTTTCACATGAACAGTGTTCGCCGCAGAGCAAAGCGAATCCCGACCAGGGCAGCGTGGACATTGCCGGCGCCCGAATAGTGCCGTGGCCTTTTTGACCCGGGGGCGAGCACAGGGGAGCTGCATTCCGAGGCTGGCCCCCGCATACAGACCGCTGCGATTGAAACCAATCCGTATGAAAACCAAACACCGCGCTCCATCTTACCCGCTCGCCAAAGAACGCTACGCTGAGTTCGGCGTGGACACCGAACATGCCCTGGCCAAGCTCGCGGGCGTCTCGATTTCGATCCATTGCTGGCAGGGCGATGACGTCGGCGGGTTCGAAAATGCCGGCCAGGCGCTCGGCGGTGGTCTGGCCGTCACCGGCAATTATCCCGGAAAGGCCCGAACCCCGCAGGAACTCAGGCGCGATTTTGAAAAGGCGCTTTCGCTCACCCCCGGCCGGCACCGTTTCAACCTGCACGCCAGCTATGCCGAAACCGGCAGGCCGGCGCGTGGATCGCGACGCGCTGTCCGCCGAACATTTCAAACATTGGATCGCCTGGGCCAAATCCATCAACCTCGGCCTCGACTTCAACCAGACCTGCTTTGCGCATCCGAAGGTGGCCGGGGGCCTGACTCTGACCAGTCCCGATCAGGCCATCCGCCAATTCTGGATCGAGCATGGCATCCGCTGCCGTGAAATCGGAGCCGAAATCGGCAGAGTCCTTGGCAAAGCGTGCCTGACCAATCTCTGGATTCCCGATGGCATGAAGGATACCCCTGCCGACCGTAAAGCTCCGCGGGAGCGTCTGGCGGCGTCGCTGGATGCCATCTTCAAAAAGAAGATCGACCCGCGCTTCAATCTGGATTCGGTGGAGCCGAAGTTGTTTGGGATCGGCGCGGAGAGTTACACGCCCGGCTCCCATGAGTTTTACCTGGGATACGCCATTACCCGCCAAACCCTGCTGACTCTGGACTCCGGCCATTACCACCCGACCGAAGGGATCAGCGATAAAATCTCCGCGGTGCTGCTGTATCTGCCGGAGATTGCCCTGCACGTCAGCCGCGGGGTGCGTTGGGACAGTGACCACGTGGTGACGCTTACGGACGAACTGGAAGCGATCGCGCAGGAAATTGTTTGGGGCAATTACCTCAATCGCGTTCGTCTGGGCCTCGATTACTTCGATGCCAGCATTAACCGCGTCGCCGCCTGGGTCATCGGCGCTCGCAACCTGGCCAAAGCGCTCCTCCTGGCCCTCCTGACTCCGATCACCCGGATCAAACAATTCGAAATCGAGGGCGACTATACCTCGCGCCTCGCCCTGCTCGAAGAATCCAAAACCCTCCCCTTTGGCCCGGTTTGGGACTATTACTGTGAGCGTTTCGAGGTTCCCTCCGGGGATGCCTGGCTGGCCGAGGTTAAGGATTACGAGGCCAAAGTCCTGGCCAAACGCGCGTAAATCGACCCGAGCCCGAAAGTGACAAAAATCTCTGAAGCTCCGCCGGTCGCGTCGCCCAAATCCCACGTGTCGCGATGCGCGGGCTCTGACCTTTAACTGCTATGACCACCTATCTCGCTATTGATCTCGGCGCCGAAAGCGGACGCGTAATGGCCGGCCTTTGGAACGGTAAAACCATCCGCCTCGAAGAGGTGCACCGCTTTCCCAACGGCCCCGTTCCTTTGGCCGGCTCCCTCCGCTGGGATGTGCTGCGGCTCTGGGCCGAAATTCAAACCGGGTTGGCCCTCGCGGCCCGGAAATACGGCAAGTCCATCGTGTCGGTCGGCGCCGATACCTGGGGAGTCGATTTCGTCCTCTTGACCCGCAGCGGCGAAATGCTCGGCCAGCCTTATCATTACCGGGACGCTCGGACCAATGGCATGATGGAACGTGCGTTTCGCAAAGTGCCGCGCGCGGAGATCTTCGCGCAAACCGGGCTGCAATTCATGCAGCTCAACACCTTGTTTCAGCTCCTGGCCTTGAAGCAGGCCCGGCCCGAGTTGCTCGAATTGACCGATTCGCTTTTGTTCATGCCGGACTTTTTCCACTGGGCGCTGTGTGGCTCCCGGGTGGCCGAGTTCACCATCGCCTCGACTTCCCAGTGCCTGAACCCGCTCACCCGGAATTGGGCCGGGCCGCTGCTCAAGCAATTCGATATCCCCACGCGCATGTTTCCAAAAATCGTGCCGCCGGGCGCGAACCTGGGTGCGCTTCGCCGGCACGTTGCGGACGCCACGGGTCTTGGCCTGATCAGCGTGGTCGCGCCCCCCTCCCACGACACCGCCTCCGCCGTGGCCGGCGTGCCGACGGCCAGCACGGGGAAACCCAACTGGGCTTACCTCAGCTCGGGCACCTGGTCCCTCATGGGCGTTGAGATTGGCAAAGCCTCGCTCTCGGCCCGCACCCGGGAATTGAATCTGACCAACGAAGGCGGTTTGGACGGCACGTTTCGACTCCTCAAGAACATCATGGGCCTATGGCTGGTGCAACAATGCAAACGCGCCTTCGATGCGCGGGGCCGAACCTTGGAATACGCTCAACTCGCCGCGCTCGCGTCCAAAGCCCCGGCCTTCCGCTCCCTGGTCAACCCCGACGATCCCCGCTTCCTGAATCCTCCGGACATGCCCCAGGCCATTCAGGGTTTCTGCCGTGAAACCCGGCAACCGATACCCAAAACCGAAGGTGAACTCATTCGCTGCGCCTATGAGAGCCTCGCCTTGAAATACCGCCAGGTGCTGAAGGCCCTCGAGGAACTCACCGGCAACCGCATCGAGGTTATCCACGTTGTCGGCGGGGGCTCTCAGAGCAAGATTCTCAACCAGTTCACCGCCGATGCCTGTCAGTGCCCGGTCCTGGCCGGTCCGGTCGAAGCCACCGCGCTGGGCAACCTTCTGGTCCAAGCCCGTTCCCACGGCGAGCTCTCCTCCCTCTCTGAAATCCGCGAGGTCGTCCGCAAATCCAGTCGGGTCCGCCTGTACCGGCCCGGCAAATCCTCGGCCTGGGACGCCGCCGTCTCGAGGCTCGCGGCGTTGCAGTCAGCCTGAGCGCTTCATCCCGCGCCCTGCGCGCCCGCTTGCTCCCCCGGTTTTTGCACGAAGAGCGCGAGGCAAGCCGTATAGCCGTGCAGAAAATTCTTCTGGCCGACGGGGCCAATCTCGCCGTTACAAAAGAAGCCGGTCAAACCGAAAGGGCCCAGTGCTTTTTGGACCATTTGCGCATCGTGATCCGGGCGGCCAAAGAGATTCCGGCCCCGGCCATTGCAGCAGCACAAGCAACCACCATAAATCCTGGCCCGACCCAAGCGCGACTTGGTGCGCATCAGCAACTCCTGCAAATCTTCGGTCGCAGCGGCGGCCGAACGGCGTTGAAATTGGATGGTCTGGCCCAGGCGGGGGAGCGCCCCGACGGCGATGCTGCCGGAGTTGGGATCGGCGCCCAGCAGGTTGCGCACCAGGAAATCGCCGCGGTGGAAGTCCTCGAGATACTCGTTCATGACCAGGCCGATGAACAAGTTGTCTCGCGCCTTTTTCTGCTCGTCGGGGCTGAGATTGTTAAAGGTTTCCGCCAGCACTTGATACGCCGGACGGTTGCCGATTTGGTGGATCAGGTTTTGTTCGACCCGCGTGAGGGTCCAAGTTTCGCCAATGGGCGTGCAACCCTGTGACGTCAACCCGGCCAAGCTGATAGCGCCGCCGACCGAGATCGCGACCCCGCCCTCCTCGAAGACATCGCCATTCAGATAGACCTGGGTTCGTTGAGCGGTGAAATCGCCGCTGGCCAGTCCCCCCAGGACGGGCGTGGGGGCGAACGACTCATTCCAGCTTTTCAGCCAGGCTTCGCTGTCCAGGTGAAAGGGATCGAGAAATGCCAGCCAGCCGTTCGTTTGAGCGGGGGCGATCCTGGTGACTCGCGGCCAAAAATCCGGGCCGGTCGCCGTTTCAACCTGGTCTTGTGTGAATGGAACCGCCTTCAACTCCGCCCCGGGCAGCGCATAAAGACCCAGCGCAATCCCGGCATCTTCTTCGATCTCATGCTCCCCCGCGATGAGGCTCTGGCTGGAACAGCCCGCTAGAAGAGGGATGCGCGCGTGGACTTGCAGGATTTCCAGGATCTGCCTGGCGTGCGGGAAGAATTTCGGGGTCATGAAGACCAATCCCAATGAAACCTGCGGCGCGCGCAGGCGCGCGCGCAACCCTTCGGCCCAGGTCCGGACCGCGTGTTCCTCGAAATCGCCGGACCAGTGAGCCGCAACGGAAAATTCGTTTTCCACAAAGGAATTTAGCGGCCAAGGAGGCATTTGCAAAGGTGTAACCGCACCGCAGCGGCATGGGCACCAGCCGGAGTTGCCGGGCTCGGCTTGCACCGTGCCCAGCCACCGATGACGGGCGGCAAAAGTTGAGGTGATTTCAGGGTGTTTCGAGGTTCAAGGATTCTGGGCGGCGGCCGACGGCTGGCCCCGTCCGAGGAAAGTGAGTTCGGCCACACCCGATTTGTCCAATTCGCCCAATCCTTCAGCCACCATGCGGTCGTACTGCTTCCGGGTGGCGGCAGCCAAGGGGAGTGTCAGACCGAGAGCTTTGCCGAGCTTGAGCGCGATGCCAGAGTCTTTGGCCGCATGGGCGGCGGAAAAGAAGCAGGAATGCTCGCGCTTTTGCATGTCCTCGCCATCGGTTTTAAGCACTTGCGAATTGGCGCCCGTTTGCGAGAAGACTTCCCGTAGCAGGTTTAAATCAAGCCCGAGCGCGTCGCCGAGCGCCAACCCCTCGGCCAGGCCGGCGGTGTTGATGTTCATCACCATGTTCACGAGCGCTTTGACCTGCGCCGCCGTTCCCGCAGGCCCAAGGTAACGCATCGAGCCGCTGAGCTTTTCCAAAACGGGCTTCGCGCGCTCGAACGCTTCGGGCTTCCCGCCGCACATCAGGTACAGCGAGCCTTGCCGGGCCTGGGTGATGCTGGACGCCATGCAGGCCTCGAGAGCTTGGGCTCCCGCCTTCGCCGCTTTGCCTTCCACCCAGACGTGCACCTCCGGGGTGATGGTGGCGCAATTGATGAAGAGTTTGCCTCGCGCCCGGCTCAACAATCCCTTCATAAAGATCTGCTTCATAGCCGTGTCATCGCTGACGACGGTGATGATGATGTCCGCAAGCTTGGTGACTTGCTTGAGTTCGGCGGACGGTTGGGCGCCCAGCTCCCGGGCCAGCGACTCGGCGGCGCCGCGGTTCAGGTCATAAACCGCGGCGATCTCGTATCCGCAATCCTTCAGCCGGCGCGCCATGTTCGAGCCCATTCGGCCGACGCCGACGAATCCGATGCTTTCAGACATGATAATAAAATGGTTGTGGTGGCTGGGCGGGATCATATCCCGCCCGGACGGAAGCGGCAACCGGGAATGCGGCCCGGAGCCCAAGGCGAACCGCGCAACCACGGGTCACACTTCCCACCCGGCTCGATTCTTTCGTCCCTTCAGATCGTTGGCTTCCGGCGAGTTCGTGAATTCAAAGGCCTCGGAATTCCAGAGCAGCTTCTTGTTGACCCGTTGCGCGATGGTCCCCAGCAAGATCGCTTCGGCAAACGGATAGGCCCGCTCGAAGCTGGCATCCGCCGGGGCGCCGCCGCGGCAGGCGCCAATAAACTGATCCAGCTCCTCCATCGGCCGGGGCAAGGTTTTGGGCGGCTCTTTGAAGTCGCGCATTCGCGCCCGGGGAATGAGCCGGGGTTTTTCGCCGGTAAAATCAGCGAGGATTTTCCCGCCATCTCCCACAAAGAGCAGGCCTTCCTCCGGCATGTCCTCGCCGTCCGCTTCGAGTTCCGGGAGCAACGGCGGTCGCAGGCCTCCGTCGTACCAGTGCAGCGTGACGGGTGGCCGGTCGCCACGAGCGGGGAACTGCCAGTGGATGAGCGAGGCTCGAGGATAGGACAATCGGTGGGGCTGCTTGTGCCAGGTGAAATCCTCGATCTTCCAGAACTGGCTGGCGGTGGCATCGACGCTCGAGGGTGTGCCGAGGTTCAGGATCTTGAAGATTTGGTACATGCTGTAGTGCCCCATATCGCCGAGGGCGCCGGTGCCGAAATCGCACCAGCCGCGGAACACCGCATGGGTGTAGGCGGGATGATAGGGCCGGTAGCTGGCCGGCCCGAGCCACAGATCCCATTCCAAGCCGTCCGGCACGGCGGGGGTTTCGGCGGGCCGTTCGGTCATCCCCTGGGGCCAGAACGGGCGGGAAGACCAGTTGTGCACTTCTCGCACCGGACCGATGGCGCCGCTGGCGATCCACTCGCTGATCGCCGGCGTGCTTTGCGTCCCGGCCGCGCAGAACAACTGCGTGGCCACGCCGGATTGCCGCGCGGTGTCCCGGACGACCCGGACTTCGCTCAGGACATTGGAAATTGGCTTGTGGGTGATGACGTGTTTTCCTTTGCGCATCGCTCCGACCGTCACAAAGCCGTGCAGATGCTCGGGCGTCATATTATAGATCGCGTCCAAATCCGCTTCCTTCTCGAGCAACTCACGAACATCCACGTAGGCCCGGCAGGCGGAGACCTGGCCGGATCGCTTCTGTTTCGCGTAATGCCGGTTGACCACCTCCAAGCCCACCTCGCGTCCGCAGAGGCCGCCGCGCGCTCCCTTCGCCCAATCCGGGTCATCCAGGAATTTTCTTATTTTATCATTGAGTTCATGCGGGCCCCACTCCGGGTAATCGTCGCTCTTCCGGTTGGGATCGCACACGGCCACAATGTTGATCTCCGGCTTTTCCAGCGCCGCCATCATCTGGCGCAGCCCTTGCGTGCCACAGCCGATGTAGGCGAGGTTGATCTTTTCGCTGGGGGCCACGTACCGTGCTCCCCCCAAGACATGGCGCGGCACGATGGTCACTGCAGCCGCGGTGACGCTTGCGCCTGCGAGAAACTGGCGCCGGGAGAGTTGGGTCGGTGGGGCTGGATCTTTTGGCTCGGGAGTCTTCATTTGATTCGCCGCGGCCCCATGCGGGCCGGGCCTCGAAAGCAACTGTTAGCCGAGGTTGGGCAGGCCGTAAAGTGTATTCTCGGCGCCCGGAAGTCATGGAAAAAAGCGTCAATGACTTCGCCAAGAGTTTGCCGATAATTCGCCGGCTCCGCTCGGGAGAGGACAGGAATGAGGTGAATGATCCGGCACCTAAAAGCCGGGTCACTTTGCGGTGTCCGCGGCTTCCGGGCCTCGGGTCCCACCAAATCGGGTTACTCAGGGGGCCGCTTTTCCTCCCGGCGCCAGACGCGCTCGGCTCGGCGGCTTTCCTGACGCAGCAGATCTTCGGCGGACCATCCCTTGCTCTGCGCGTACGCCACCAGTCCCAACAACTCCTTGGACAATTGCTTCCGCGTCAGGCGCCGCCTGGAGTCCGGCACGGCCAATTTGGCTCGGCGCGCTTTTTTGGCCAATTTTTCGGCGTAGAGGAGGGCGGGCAGATGCTTGGGGATACCGTCGAGGGCGGAAGGGCGCGAGCGCGGTGTGCCTTGTTTCTCCGCGTGTTTGATGCGCTCCCAGTTGGCCCAGACCTGGTCCACATTTTTCACTTTCACATCGCCAAAGACATGGGGATGGCGGCGGACCAATTTTTCGGTGATGTGTTGGGCCACGCTCTCGAAGTCGAAGGCGCCGCGTTCCCGGGCGAGTTGACAATGGAAGACCACCTGGAGCAGCAGGTCGCCGAGTTCCTCCTCCATCTCGTGGTCGTCCTTCGCCTCGATGGCGTCGATGAGTTCATAGACCTCCTCGACGGCATGCCAGCGCAGGGTCTGGTGGTCCTGTTCACGATCCCAGGGGCAGCCGTCCGGCGCGCGCAGGCGGGCCATGACTTGCAGGAGTTGGCCAATGGCGGGTGATTTTTTCATGTCGCTTACAAGATAACCAGGTTGTCCCGGTGCACCACCTCGACTCGCTTCAATTGCCCGGCTTGGATCTCGGCGGCCGCGAAACCGGCAATGCCGCGGGCAAACTCGGTGCCGTCCAGGTCACAGATGCGCACGACCTCACCGGCGGAGAACTGGCCCTCGCAGCGGGCTACACCCGGCGGCAGCAGGCTCTTGCCATTCTCGCGCAGGGCTTTTCGCGCGCCCGCATCGACGAACAGCGTGCCTTTGGGATGATGAAAGAAGGCGATCCAGCGTTTGCGCCCACGCAGCCGCGTGCTCTGGGGGACGAACAGTGTGCCCTCGTCCTGGCCTGCCAGCACCCGGGCCAGGGTTTGTTTCTTCTTGCCCGAGGCAATCACCAGGGGAATGCCTGAACGCACCGCGATCCGGGCGGCCTCGATCTTCGAGGCCATCCCGCCGACGGCCGTGGCGCTATCCGTTCCCCCCGCCAGGCTCTCCACGCGGGCATCGATGCGCTCGATGAGCGGCACGGTCCTCGGGTTCGGTTTCCCGAAATTCTCGAGGACACCATCGACCGTGGTTAACAGCACCACCAAATCAGCCGGGAGCAGCGAAGCCACCAGGACGGAGAGCTTGTCGTTGTCCCCGAATTTGAGTTCCGTGAACGATACGACGTCGTTTTCATTGATGATGGGCACGACTCCATGACGTAGCAGAGTGACGAGCGTGTTGCGGGCGTTGAGGTGGCGCTCGTGGTGTTCGAGATCCTCGTGGGTCAGTAGGATTTGGGCGACCGAGAGGCCAAATGCGCTGAAAAGTTTGTCGTAGATGGCCATGAGCCGGGACTGCCCGACGGCGGCACACGCCTGCAACTCGGCCAGATCCGTGGGGCGCCGGGCGTAGCCGAACGCCCCCATGCCCGCTCCCACGGCACCCGAGGAAACCAGCACCATCTCTTTGCCGGCCCGGCGCTGCTCGGCGATCTGCGCCACCAACTGCTCCATCTGGGCGGGGTCCGGCTGCTTCCGGGCATCGGTCAGGACACCCGTTCCCAGCTTGACGACGATCCGGGTGACGTCTTTGAGCAGCTTCGAACGCACGGCCAGCCTAGGTAACAGAGTCCATCGACACTGTCGAGGGCTTAGCAATTTCGCAGGAGGCTCAACCTCGGACCCGCGTCGTTTTTCGGACCGCCTGCCTTCGCGGAACTTTTCCTTCCGCGGGCCCCTCAATGGACCAGCCAGCTCAAGACGGCCTTCTGCGCATGCAACCGATTTTCCGCCTGGTCGAAGATGGTTTGGGCGTTGGCCTCGAAGGTTTCTTCGTCGATTTCCTTGCCGCGATACGCCGGCAGGCAGTGCATCACCAGGGCGCCCGGTTTAGCCAGCTTGACCAGGGCCTGGTTGATCTGGTAGCCGCTCAAATGCTGGATGCGTTGGGCGGACTCCGCCTCTTTCCCCATGGACACCCAAACGTCGGTGTAAAGCACATCGGCATCCCGGGCGGCGGCCCGTTGGTCTTCCAGGCAGACGACCTTGCTACCGGCGCGGGCCAGCAACCCGGGGTCGGGTTGAAATCCTTTGGGCGCCGCGACGCGCAATTCGAAGCCGAGTTTTGCGGCGGCGAAGATCCAGGAATTGACGACGTTGCAGGCGCCATCCCCAACGAAGGTGATCACCTTGCCGGCCAGGGATCCGCGTGCTTCCTGAATGGTGAAGAGGTCGGCGAGGATCTGGCACGGGTGCTCTTCGTCGGTGAGGGCATTGACGGTGGGTACACCGGAGTACCGGGCGAACTCCTCGACGTCGCTCTGGGCAAAGGTGCGAAACACCGCCCCCTGGACCATGCGCCCCAACACGCGCGCGGTGTCGCGAATGGGTTCGCCCCGTCCAAGCTGAATCTCACCGGCCGGGAGAAAAATAACGTCCCCTCCCAGCTCGCGAATTCCCACCTCGAAGGAAACCCGGGTGCGGGTTGAGGCCTTGGCAAACAGCATGGCCCAGATCTGGCCCGCGAGGTCTGTGGCGCGCGTTCCCCGGCGCTGCTTCATGGTGGCGGTGTCGGAGAGGAGATGTTCCATGTCTCCCCGGCTGAGTTTTTCTATGCTTAAGAGATGCTTCATTGGAATTGAATGAGCCGGCGGGCGCTTGCAACGCGGAAACGATGCTGCGGATTCCCCCGCCGTTACTCGATTTGGCGCGCGACGGCGTCGAGGATTTGGAGCCCCTCCTCCGCCTCGGCGGGTTGCAAATTCAGCGGCGGGAGCAAGCGCAGGAGCTGGGGGCCGGCCGGGATGGTCAGCAACCCCGCCGCGTGGAGCAGGATGGCGGCGCGGATCGATACGGGTTTGGCACCGTCTCCAGGCAACTTTTGAATCTGCGGCGCCAGCTCGATCCCCAGCATGAATCCCAGCCCGCGCGCGCTCCGGAACACGCCAGGGTGCTTTCGCGCCAGATCCTCCAAGCCGGAGCTCAGAAAGGCTCCGACCCGCCGCACATTCTCGGCCAAACCTTCACGCCGGATCACGTCCAGAACCCTTAAAGCCACCGCGCAGGCCAGCGGCGAGCCGCCGAAAGTCGAGCCGTGTGTGCCGGCGCTCAAGAGATCGGCATAGGGCGCCCGAACCCAAAACGCGCCGATGGGGAAGCCGCCCCCGAGGGACTTAGCCATCGAGATGCCGTCGGGCAGGAATGAAGCCGGGTCCGGGGTGTGGCTGCCCGCGGGCTTGGCGCCTTCCAGGATGCGTTGAAAACTTTGGAATCGGCCGGTTCGGAAACACCCATCCTGGACCCCGTCCATCAACAGCAGCAGTTTTCTCTCGTCGCAAAGCCGGCGCAAGCCGAGCAGATACTCCGGCGAGGCCGGCATCACCCCGCCCTCACCTTGGATGCCCTCGATCAAGATCGCCGCCGTGCCCGGGGAGATTGCGCCGCGCATGGCTTCCAGATCGTTGTACGGGACGTGCCGGAAACCAGGCACCATGGGCTCGAAGCCGCGTTTGACTTTGTCCTGGCCGGTGGCGGAAATCCCGGCCAGCGTCCGGCCATGAAAGGAGTTGTGCGCGGTGAGGATCTCGAACCGGCCCTCCGGGTGTCCGAATTTGCGGGCCAACTTGAACAAGCCTTCGTTGGCCTCTCCGCCGCTGTTGCAAAAGAAGCATTTGCCGGGTCCGATCAGGCCGGCCAGGGCCTGGGCGAGCCGGCCCTGGGGCTCGTGATAATAGAAATTGGAAACGTGAATCAGCCGGCGGGACTGTTCGACCAGGGCTTCGGTGATGGCCGGGTGTGCGTGGCCCAGCGAACTCACCGCGATGCCGCCGCCCAGATCCAGGTAACGCTTGCCGGTGACGTCATAAACGTAGCTGCCGGATCCGTGGCTCAGCACGAGGTCGAATCGGCCGTAGCTGGGCACGACGTGCTGGTGAAACAAGGCCTGCGCGGACGCCACATCGTTGCGAACAATGGATGGCGCGGGCGGTATGATCTCTTTCATGGTTGATGCCGCTGCACTCACAACAACGAAAAGCCCACTGTAATGCGAATCCCCGTGGAAGGAAGCGCAAATTTGCATGCATTGACGACCCCAAACGCCCGCGTTAGGCTTGCTCAATGGCTGATTTGGTTCAACTCTCGCCGCCGGGTATCGACCGGTTCCCGTTGCGCAAGCCCTTGCCTCGCGCCCAACTCGACTCGTTGTCCCGGGAGATCCTGGTCCTGAAAAAGCAGCTCGACGCGGTCATACTCGCCCATAACTATCAAGTGCCGGAAATCCAGGACATCGCCGATTTTGTCGGCGATTCTCTCGGTCTCTCCCAGCAGGCAGCCAAAGCCCAAGCTGGCGTGATCGTCTTCTGCGGCGTCCACTTCATGGCGGAGACGGCCAAGATTTTGAACCCGGACAAAATCGTGGTGTTGCCGGACAAACAGGCGGGTTGTTCGCTCGAAGAAAGCTGTCCGGCGGACAAGCTCGAGGCCTTCCAAAAGACCAAGCCGAACTTCTGGACCATTGCTTACATCAACTGCAGCGCCGGGGTGAAGGCCTTGAGCGACGTCATCTGCACCAGCGGCAACGCCGTGAAAATTGTGCAGGCGGCCCCGAAAGACAAGGAGGTGCTTTTTGTGCCGGATGAAAACCTCGGCGCATGGGTGACCGAGCAGACGGGCCGGCCCATGACGCTGTGGCGAGGCAACTGTTATGCGCACGTCGAGTTCAGGCTCGAAAGTCTCTTGCGGCTGCGCCAGGCCTTCCCGGAGGCCAAGATCGTCGTGCACCCGGAAAGCCTGCGCGAAGTGCGCGACCTGGCTGATTCGGTTTGCTCGACCGAGAAGATGATCACCTACTGCAAGTCGAGCCCGGCCCGGCAGTTTGTGATCGTTACCGAATCGGGAATTATCCACCGGATGCAAAAGGAATGCCCGGGCAAGGAGTTTATCTGCGCGCCGGCGCTGGACGCGATGCGCGCCCCGACGGATCCCTGTCATTGCAGCGAGTGCAAATACATGAAGATGAATACGCTCGAAAAGGTGCGGGATTGCATGAGGAACCTGGCCCCGCGAATCGAGTTGCCCCCGCACATTATCGAACGCGCGCGCCTACCCATCGAGCGGATGCTGCAGATTTCAGCGAGTTGAACGGGGATGGAGAGCTCAGACCTGCCGGCAGCGCGTGATGCGTAATGCGCGTCGCGCATCGCATGTCGGATACCTTCTGAACCGGGGTTTAAAAGAGCTCCGCCACGTTCACCGCAGCCGGCGCCTGCTTGCCACCTGCAAACAACCTCTCCGCCTGCCCGTTGCGCCAGCGCCTGAGCCGATGAAGCGCGGCGAACGTGAAGTCCGGGGGGGCGCCGCCCTGGCCGCCGGCCACCTCGCCGCCGCGGCGGACATTGTCCATCATCCAGGCCGGGAGCAGGAGATGGTAGGGGTTGCGTTGGACCTCGCCGACGTGGAACGTCGTGGCGGTGATCATATCCGCCAGGTCCTGAGTGCTGATTTCAACCATCAAGTTCGGGTCGTCCATGGCTCCCCAAAACTCCGTCTCGACCAAAAAACATTCAAAGTCCGCGGGCATTTGCCTCAGCGCGTCGGTGACCAGCCAATGGGTTCCGATATGGGTGCTGTTCCAGTCCCGCTCGTGCGGGCAGAGAATGACCTTGGGCCGGTGTGTGGCGATGATGCTTTTGACGAGCGCCACACACTCCGCCCAGTGCGCGGTGTCCTGCTGGCGGGTTTTGGCGTTGATTTTTTCCAGGCCGTTCGGGCCCGTCTGGATTAATTCAAAACCGAGGTAATGGCAGGCACCCTCCAGCTCGCGGAGGCGTTCGGCCTGGCGTTCCTTCCTGCTGCCCAGCGTTACGGCCACATTCAACACGCGCATTTGAGCCTGGCGCAGCAACCGCAGGGCCAGGCCGCCGGAGATGCATTCATCGTCGGGATGCGGAGCGAAGAACAGCGCCCGGGGAGCGTTCGGGGCCAGCACCGGGCGCGGCGCCGGGGGAAAGCCGCCCAGCGGGTAGGTCCTGCCTTCGCCGAGCAGACGGGCGTACTCGGAAACGAGGTGATGGTACGGAGTCATGGGGCCTCTCGATTTGCCAGTTCCGGCAGGCTGGCGGCGGCGACCGCCTGGCCATGCCGCTTTTGTTTCTCATCCGGAATGTGGAAGGCGATCTTTTCGTGGAGCTCGGGAAATTCGGTTTCGAGCACTCGCCGAGCCTCGGCGAGGATGCAGTCACCGCCGGGGCCCGAGGTTACCCGCCCGAGGATCAGCACGTTTTCCAGGTCATAAAAATCCGCGAAATGGGCGGCGCCGTAGCCCAGATAAACCCCGATGGTTTGATAGATCTTCTTGGCGCGGTAATCATTCCGCTCCATCAAGCTTTGGACGTGCTTCAGTTTTTCCGGCAGTGGGAGCTTCGCTTCGAGGTCGATTCCCGCCGGAGCGAGCAAGCGCCCGACACATTGCTGAGAAAAGTGCTGTACGCCGCAGCCATAGTCCCCTGACCACTCATCAATGGGGGCCTCCGGGTTGTAATCCATCGGCACAAAGGCCAGTTCATTGATCCAGGAAGTGATATTGCCCTCGGCATTGACGTAGCCGCCCGCGGTGCTGGTGCCCAGGGCGATGCCAAGGATCCGGTTGCGCCCCAGGGCCATGGAGCCCGCAAGCGCAGTAACTTCCCCGTCGTTCACCACTTCAAAGGGGATGTTGTTCCACGCTCGCCCGAGTTCGAGGAACAGGTCCTTGACGCGCTGGTCGAACAGTTCGGCCGGCACGCCGCGAAATAGTGAAGCAACTTTGACCTGGTTATTCACATATACCCCCGCCGCGCTGCCACCAATCGCATCCACCCGGGGCAGGTGCGCGGCGGCTTTCTTGAGCGAATCCATGATCCCGTCGAAATGATATTGCGGGTCCGGTTGAAAATAGGGATCCCAAACGGTTTCGTCGCTGAACACGACGGCGCCATCGATGACCGCCGCCACTTTGCGGTCGCTGCCGCCCAGGTCGAAGCCGATGCGGCAGCCTTGCAAATGGCGGCCCAGCGGGGTCGCGCGCCGGCGCTCGGGCGGAAGCTGCGCGACCGGGACGACTTCCAGTGCGTGGTCGAACATGCGCTCCCCGACCAGGTGGGAATCGAACTGGCCGGCGGGGGTGTCGCGATAGTACGCGGCGAGCCGTGCGGCCAGGGCCGGCGGCCCGGCGAAGTGGAGGCGAAAACCCCCGCGCGACCACAGCAGGAACTTAACAATGCGTTCGAGATAGATGAAATTAGCCGCCGCCTGCGGATGGTCCTCCGGGAGGATTTGGGTGTGAAAATGTGAAACACTCCCGTCGGTTTGTTCCAAGGCCAACCCGGCGTCAACTCGGAGGGCAGAGCGGCGAACCTGCTGCCGATAATTGCGATTGGCCAGAACCGCGGGACGAAACCCCGGGTCCAAAACCGGCGTGACCCGAGGCGCTGTCAGGAGCAGCCCGTTGTTGATGTTCATGACCGTCGAGGTTGTACGAGAGGCGGAGCGGAGGCGCAAGCTTTCAGGGCCGCCACGCGGGATTCTCGCGCAGGCCACGCACGAAGCTCATGGTTTCTACCAAGACGCACGGCACCCGCGGTCTGCGCACCTATTTTGACCCCGAGCCGAAGAGCAGCCGCAAACTGTTCATGACCACCACGACCGTGCTGCCCTCGTGCCCCACCACGCCCAGCGTCAAAGGAATCTGGCCCATGAGCGCGAAGGTGACCAGGACCACAACCGTGCCGAGCGAAATGAAGAGGTTTTGTCGAATGATACGGCGCGCGCGCTGGCTCAGGTGGAAGGCGGCCAGGAAATTTTCGAGGCGATCGTGCATCAGCACGACGTCCGCCTGCTCGAGAGCGGCATCGGCGCCGCGTGCGCCCATGGCCACCCCGATGTAGGCCGCCGCCAGGCTCGGGGCGTCGTTGACCCCGTCCCCGACCATCGCCACCCGCTGCCCCTGCTCGGTCAGCGCGCGAATAGCCGAGAGTTTTTCCTCGGGTTTGAGTTCAGCCCGCACGTCATCCAGCTTGAGTTCCTGGCGCAGGTGCTCGGCGGCGGCTTTGCGATCGCCCGTGAGCACCACCGTTCGCAACCCGGCGCGGCGCAACGCTTCGACCAGGCTGGGCGCCTGGGCGCGCACGTCATCCCGCAGGATGAGCCGCCCTACGAGCTCACCGCGAATCAACCAGATTTCGGAAAGACCGGCATGCGCGGGCGGAATGTCGGCGATCGTGACACCGCGCGGGTGCTCGGCCAGCCACTCGCGGCGCCCCAGGACGCAATGCTCCCCCTCATGCCGCGCCCGCAGGCCCTGGCCGGTGATGGACTCAAAATCCTGAAGCTCGATGATCCGCAGGCCTTGCTGTTTTCCGTGCCGCGTGATGGCCCGTGCCAGGGGATGGGTCGAGAGCCGTTCGAGCGAGTAGGCCAGTTGCGCCACCTCGTCCTCGCGGCCGGGCGGAAAGCTCTCCACTTTTTCCACGCGCAACTCGCCGGTGGTCAAGGTCCCTGTTTTGTCCAGGGCGACGGTGGTGATGGCGGCGAGTTTTTCGACGGCGGCACCGCCGCGGAACAGGATGCCATGGCGGGCGCTCCAGGCGATGGCGGCGAGCACCGCCGAGGGAATGGACAGCACCAGGGCGCAGGGCGAAGCCACCACCAGGAGGATCATGGTGTGATAAAAGGCGCTGTGGCTCAGGTTGCGGGCGGCGAAGGGCGCCTGGCCAAAGCCCAGCCACCAGACAAAGAACATCGCCAGCGAGAGTCCCAGCACACTGTAGGTGTAATAGGTGCTGAAGCGGTCGGTGAACTGCTGCGAAGGCGCCTTCTGGCGCTGGGCTTCCTTGATCAGGTGGACGATCTTCTGCAGCGAACTTTCGGCCACCGGCCGCAACACCAGCGCTTCGACCGCGCCCCAAAGGTTCATCGTGCCCGAGAGCACCAGGTCCCCCACGCCCTTTTCGACCGGGGCGGCCTCGCCGGTCAGATTGGACTCATCGCTGGCCGTCTGCCCTTTGGCAACTTCGGCATCGACCGGGAACTGCGCCCCGGGCTTGATGAGCAGACGCATGCCCGGCCGCAACCGCTCCACCTCAATTTCCTGCTCTTGCCCCCGCTCGTCCAAAATGGTGGCGAATTTCGGCGCTTCCCGGAACAGCGAACGAATTTCCTTCTGCGTGCGGCCGAGGGCAAAGTGCTCGAGGGCCCCGGAGAACGAGAACAGGAAGAGCAACATCGCGCCCTCGCCCCAGGCGCCCACACTGGCGCTTCCCATAGCCACGGCGAGCATGAGGAAATGGACATCAATCGCCCGCTGGCGCAGGCGCTCCCAAACCTCCTGCACCGTGAACCAGCTCCCCGCCACGTACGCCAGCACGTAACCCAGGGTGGACAACGGATAGGCCCGGAACAAAAATGCGCTGAGGCCAAAAAGGCCGCAGAGTACGGCCGCCGCTAATTGCGCCTTCCATTCGTCGATCTCGTCCGCATGTTCGAGGAACTCGACATCACGCTGGACGACTTTGGGCCACGGGATATCACGCCAGCGCCAGAACTTGGGGGCGGTCGGGCAGGTCACGCGCGCGATGGTGGTCTTATCGCCTTCGTGCTGGATCGAAATCCTCTGGCGCTGCAGCTCCGAGAGCGGAGCGACACAACTTTGGCATTCTCCCTGTCCCAGCAACAGCATGCATTGATGATCGCTCTGGCTTCCCTGCGCCTGTTGGAACGTATCGCTGATGCGCTCGGTCAGGCGGGGAACATTGGTTACCCCCAGAGTGGCGACGGAGATGGTTTTGCGCGCCCGGTCGATGGTGACCGCTTCGAGCGTGGGATCATCCGATAGCGCGTTGACGACCGAACGCGCCAGGCACCGCGGCAGGTGCGCTTCACCCTCGGTTTTTGGCTGCTGTGCACTCATGATGAAAACCCGCGGGAAGATACCTCCGGACGGGGCCTTGTGCCAAGCAATACCGCCGCGGGCCTGGGCGTCCCGATCGCCCGTTTGGAATTGAGTTTCAGTCAGCCCTTTGAAATCATCGACCCATGGCTCCGCCCCTGCGACGACCCGCACACGGCACGTGCGAGCCACCGGCATTGCGCTTGCCCCGTCCGCGCTATCCCCTCGTCGCCGGCATGTTTTTTCTGCTGTTCTTCATTTATGTGTGCTTCCGCATTGAGCCGGCCGTGGAATATCAACATTCGAGCCCCGTATTCCGGCTGACACACTCCTTCCTGAACCCGTTCCTGGTTTACCCAGGGGGTCTGCTGGGCTACGCCGCGGCCTTTCTGGGCCAACTGAACCGCTACAATGGGTTAGGCGCGGCGATTTACACTCTGCTGGCTGGGCTCACGTTTATCGCGGCCTGGGGATTGCTGGCCAGGAAACCCGGCTCTGGCCCTTCGATGGCGCCGTTTGTCATCCCTTTCCTGCTCCTGCTCGCCAGAGATCAGATAGTTCTTCGGCCCTGGCAGTCGGGTTAGCCCTGTTTTGCTCCCTGGGGGCGTCTTACCTTTACCTGTGCGTCTGCGAGCGGCCCGCCGCCCTGGTCGTGGGTTGGTTCCTGTCGGGAGCGCTCTTCTATGTCGCGGGGCTGTGGTCCGCCGTGTTGTTCCTGGTCCTGGCCGGACTCATCCAGCTCCGGCACCGGCGCCGGGGGTGGTGGTTGCTGGTCCTGGCTCTGCCGGTCTCCATCGGGGTATTGTGGCTCACCTGGTTTCGCGACGTGGAACCTGCGGGGTTGTTGAATCCGTGGTGCAAGGGAGTGGTGGACTGGCTGCTGAATTCGGTGCTCTTTCTGTTCCTTCCCTTGACCTACGCGCTATCTACGGGTTCACGACCAGCCGTGGCCAAACCCGCCCCCGATGAGCGCCGACGGAAGCCGCAGCCAGCGCGCTCCGCCCCCCGGACGAAAGCCGGAGAAATGAAGCCTCTCCTGGCGACCCTCTTGTTTGTCCTTGGCTGGGTGGCAGTCTGGTTTGGATTGGCTGTCGCTCGCAAGCGGGTCGCGGAAATCGACTATTATTCGAGCCGCCGAGAGTATCAGCAGGTGCTGACCGTGGCCTCCCGATTGGAACGTAAAGACCTGGACTTTGCTTCTGAGGCGCGCCTGCACCTGGCGCTCTACCATACGGGGCGGCTGGGTGAGGATATTTTCTCCTATCGAAATCAAAGTGAGTGGGATCTGCTGCCGGGATTGGGTGGGGGATTGGACTCGTGCCGGGCGCAAAGCCAGACGATGCTTGAGCTGGGGCTGGTGAGCGAAGCGGAGCACCTGGCGCATGAAGCCCTGGAGAATGAGGGCGACCGGCCGGAACTCCTGCGCCTGCTGGCGCGGGTGAATGTATTGAAAGGTCGTCCTAGAGCGGCCCGAGTCTTTCTGCACGCGTTGGGTCAAATCCCCTTTGAAGGAAAATGGGCGAACACCTGTTTGCAGGATCTCGAACGCAATCCGCGCCTGGACTCCGATGTGGAGATTGCGGCCATCCGTCCCTTGATGCCCACACAGGATTTGGCCCACCAGGCCTTTCCCGCCGAGGGCCTGCTCACGCACCTGTTGCTGAGCAATCCAACCAACCGCATGGCTTTCGAATACCTGATGGGCGAATACCTGATGAATCTGCAAATCAGCAATTTGGTGGATCGGCTTTGGCAACTCGATACGTTTGGCTACCCCGCCATTCCCCGGCATTACGAGGAGGCCCTGCTTATCTACGAGCAAAACAAAGGGGTGACGGTCGGACTGCGCGGCCGCCATGTCCGCGCGGAAACCGCCGAGCGCTTCCATCGATTCATCGAAGCCATGGACCAGCGATTATTCAGCACCGAAGCGGGCCGCCAAAGCTTGGCGCGGGACTTTGGGGATACTTATTGGTACTACTATTTCGGCCGGCAAAGCCAAATGAAACAATCCTGAGGTTGCGCGACGTGATCTGGACCTGCGAATTCAAGCGAATGAACCACCGAGTCCTCGGGCGTGCCGGGCTGGCGCGCATGCAAGTTCGGCTGCTGGCCGGCCTCTTGGCCTGGGGGGCCATCGGGCTGGCGCCGGCATCGCCGGCTGCCGAAAAGCCGCCTCGCGTATTCCCCGATTATACCGGCGTGGTCCTCCCGCCCAATATCGCCCCTTTGAACTTCCGGGTAGAGGAGGCGGGCGCGGCGTACGCGATCGAGATTCACTCGACTCAAGGGCAGACCATTCGGATCCGGTGCGGCAGTTCCTCGGTTCAAATTCCTCCCAAGAGTTGGTCCACCCTGTTGCGAGCGAATGCCGGTCAGCCGCTTTATGTTGATATCTCCGTGAAGAACCCGGAAAACGGCTGGCGCCGGTTTGCGACAATAACCAATCAAATCGCGAAGGAGGAAATCGACAGCCACCTGGTGTATCGCTTGCTCAAGCCGCTCTATAACGCATACGTGCACCTGGGCATTTACCAGCGTGACCTGGAATCCTTTGAGCAGCGCCCCATCCTGGAAAATCAGAAATTCGGGGGCGATTGCCTCAATTGCCACACGTTCTTGAACCGGAACCCAAACACCTTCGCCCTGAACATCCGCACCTCGAACAAGCTGAACCCGTTGTTGCTGGTAACCTCCAACCAGGTGACACGGGTGGATAAGACGATGGGCTATCTCTCCTGGCATCCCAGCGGCCGGCTCCTTGCCTTCTCGGCGAACAAACTCTCGTTCTTCACCCATACCCAGGGGGAAACGCGCGACGTGTTCGACGCCAAGTCCGACCTCGGCATTTACCGGGTCGATTCCAACACCGTGGTGTTTCCGCCCGCCATCGCCAACCCGGAGTGGAATGAGACCTGGCCGGGATGGGCGGCGGACGGGCGCTATCTTTACTATTGCCGCACGGCCCCGTTGCCGATCGAGAAGTACCGTGACGTCCGTTACGACCTGGTGCGGGTAAGCTATGACCTCGACCGCGATCAGTGGGGCGAGCCGGAAGTGCTGGTCTCCGCGCAGCAGACCGGGCTTAGCGCGTGCCAGCCCAAGCCGTCACCCGACGGCCGGTTTGTCCTCTTTTGCCTCTGCAAGTGGGGCAACTTTCCGGTGTATCAATCCAGCAGCGATCTTTATGTGCTGGACGTCGCCACGCGCCAATACCGCCGTCTGGATATCAACAGTGATCAGGCCGAGTCCTGGCATAGCTGGTCTGGCAACAGCCGCTGGATCGTTTTCAGCAGCAAGCGGCTCGATGGGCTCTTTGCCCGGCCATTTTTCAGCTATGTGGACGAACAGGGCCGTTTCTATAAGCCTTTCCTGCTTCCCCAGGAAGATCCCGGGTTCTACGACGCCTACCTCAAGACGTTCAACCTTCCTGAGCTGGTCCAGGGTCCAGTGACGGTCAAAGAGGCGGCGCTGGCGCAAGGGATATTGAGACCGCTCAAGAGCCTGGCGCCAAAGGGCCAGGGGCCGGCCATGCCTCAAGCGGCACAGACCGGCCAAGGCGATGAAGGCCAGTCCCATTATCGACAGTCGCCCGAGTAGCGCTCCCGCTTGCGACAGGTGTTGCCTGGGCTCCGCCTCGAAGCAATTGACCCGCGCCAAGCCACGGCCCGCCGGGCGCCGTCCAGTACCCCTGCGCCGTTCCAAATGGGTTGTTTCCTTCGGGGCGGATGCCTAGGCTGAAGACGTTGGGACGCAAACAGAGAAGACCAAATCGTGCAAGCGGCCGGTTGGCGAACCCTTCGCCCGCGAGGCCTAGCGCCGCCGCCACCGCTCCCGAGGCCCTACCGAAGGGGCGGCAATGGTTGTGGCGGCTGTTGCTGGCAGTGCTCGCGCCGCTGGTTCTCCTGGGCGGTGTGGAACTGATCCTGCGCGCGTGCGGCTATGGATACCCCACGGCTTACTTCAAGCCGATGACCATTCAAGGCGAGGAGTGCCTGGTCGGGAACGACCGCTTCGGCTGGCGATTCTTCCCGCCGTCCCTGGCGCGGATTCCCGCCCCCGTCGTCATGAAAGCCCGGAAACCGGCCGGAACCTTCCGGATTTTTATCTTCGGCGAATCCGCCGCCGAAGGCGATCCCTGGCCGCAATTCGGGGCCGGCCGGTACCTCGAGGTTTTGCTTCGCGAGCGCTTTCCCGGCGCACATTTTGAGATCGTCAACACCGCCGTCACCGCGATCAATTCGCATGTGATTGTTCCGATCGCGCGCGAATGCGCCGGTTATGACGGCGACCTCTGGATCATCTACATGGGCAACAATGAGATGGTGGGGCCCTTCGGCGCGGCGACCGCGTTTGGGCAGCGAGCGCCGCCGCTGCCGCTGGTCCGCATGGGGCTGGCGTTGCAACGGTCGCGGCTAGGCCAGCTCTTGATGGGGTTCACGCGCCGGCTCACGGCTCCGGCCGGCACCGCTTCCTCCTGGCAGGGCCTCGAGATGTTCTTGCGAAATCGGATTCCCCCGGGGGACCCACGGAAGCAGGTCGTCTATGAGAATTTCCGCCGAAACCTCGAAGACATTCTGCGCGCGGGGTCAAGCGCCGGCGCCCGGATCATTCTCAGCACGGTCGCCGTGAACCTGAAAGATTGCCCGCCGTTTGCTTCCGTGACGGAAACCAACCTGCCGGCGCCGGAACGCGCGAAGCTCGAAACCTGCGTGAGCCGGGCGTCGGCGGCGGCGGCAAGGGGAGCGTGGCCGGAAGCGGCGCAAGACTTCGAGCTGGCCGCTGAACTGAACCCACTTTCGGCCGATTGGCAGTTCCGCCTGGGGGAATGCGAATTGCGCCAGACCAATTCGAGCGCCGCGCGCGAACATTTCCAGGCAGCCCTGGATCGGGATGAACTCATCTTTCGAGCGGATTCGAGGATCAACCAGATGATCCGGTCGGCTGCACGCGAGTTTGCCGGCCGCAACGTGGCGTTGTGTGATGCCGAAGGCGAGTTGGCCGCCGGCAGCCCCGGCAACATCCCCGGCCGCGAGCTGTTCTACGAGCATGTCCACCTGAATTTCGAGGGAAACTATCGCCTGGCCCGGGCTTGGGCCGAACACGCGCTCACGATCCTGCCCCCAGAGGTTCTTCGCGGCGGCGCCGCGGGCTGGGCTTCCAAGGAGACTTGCGAACGGTGGCTTGCACTCACCGATTGGAATCGCGTTTCCGTCATCGAGGAGATCATTGGCCGCTTGCGCCGGCCCCCTTTCACCGGGCAATTCGAAAATGACAAACGCCTCGCCGCGTTCCGCAGCCAGGTGGCGGAGTTGCGCCGGCGCATGGCGGCGACCCCGGCCCCGGAAGCCCGGAAGATCTACCTGGATGCCTTGGAACGCGCACCCCGGGACTTTAATTTGCACCAAAACTTTGCCGAGTTTCTCGACGCAACCGGTAATGCTAAGGAAGCCGCGGACGAGGAGACCACCCTCTGCAGCCTGATCCCTCATTATTACTTTCCGTATTACAGCCTCGGCACCCTGCTCAAGCAGCAGGGACGGCTGGCCGAAGCCCGCGAGGCGCTGCTCAAGGCAGCCGCGCTAAACCCGAACCAAGGCCTCATACACCGGGAGTTGGGCCTTGTCCTGGCGCGCCAGAACCATTGGGCGGAGGCCTGGCAGGAGCTGGAACGCGCCCAGCGGCTGAGTCCTCCTGACGCCTCCGTCTGCTTGTTCAGCGCGGAGGTCCTTTGGAATCTGGAACGGCACTCCGAGGCGATCGCCAACCTGCGCCGAGCCCTCGAGCTGAACCCGGATTACTGGGAGGCGCACTACCGGTTGGGGGAGGACCTGGCCGTTGAGGGCCAGGTTGCCGAAGCGGCCGCCGAATTCCAGCATGTGCTGCGACTCCAGCCCGATTACGTGCGGGCACACGCCAACCTGGCCGTCGCCCTGCTCAAGCTAAACCGGCCCGAGGAGGCTGCCCGGGAGTTCGAGGAGACGCTGCGGCTGGACCCAAAAAATCAACAGGCCCAGGAGTTTATGTCGCAATACGGCGGTGGGCGCGCGAGACCGTAATCCGGACGTCAAGAGCACCTGAAGCCGCTCCGGTCGGTCTTGAACGAGCTTTGCCTTCCCCGGTCTAAGTTGAAACATCAATGACTTCTACAACACTCCGCTCGCGCGCCCGGCATTGGTGGCGCAAGGAGATCCGGCCACTCGTCCTCTTCGCATTGGTTGTTTGCTCGATTCGCTCCTCGCTGGCGGATTGGAATGACGTGCCGACCGGCTCGATGAAGCCCACCATTCTCGAAGGCGATCGCGTCTATGTAAACAAGGTGGCCTACGATTTGAAGGTGCCCTTTACCACCTGGCACCTGGCCGAGTGGAGCAATCCGCGTCGCGGTGACATTGTGGTCTTCTTCTCGCCCTATGACGGGAAGCGGCTGGTGAAGCGCGTGATCGGGTTGCCGGGCGATACGATCGAGCTGCGAAACGACCGGCTTATCCTCAATGGAGAGCCCGTCGAGTATAAGCCGATCGCGGAAGAGCTTTTACGTGACGTGGCCCCCGCCGATCGGGCAAACCACCTCTTTGCCGCCGAGCAACTTCCCGGACGGCCCCACGCCGTCGCCGCGTTTCCCGGTGTGCCCGCGCGGAGAGATTTTGGTCCGGATCGCGTCCCGGCAGGCCATTACTTCATGATGGGAGACAACCGGGACGACAGCTTTGATTCAAGGTATTACGGCGCGGTGGCGCGGAACCGTATCGTGGGTCATGCGACCGCCGTCGCGCTTTCCTTTGACCACCAGCACTATTGGCGGCCCCGGTGGGATCGCATGTTTACTTCCCTCAACCACGTGAACTGAATCGGGCCCCGTTTTGCCCGCGGCTCGAAGGCCCCTATTCGCCGCAACCCTCGCGTCGCGCGGGCTCAGCCAAACAGATCGAGTTGCGGAGGGGGCGCCAGTTGTTGGAGCCGTTCGCGATCCTTTTGCCGCCGGGAGGATTGGCGGACGGTGCCTTCGGGGGTGAGTTCGGATTCTTCCAGGTTCTGCAAGATTTCCTTGGCGCGGTCGAGGATGGTCTTGGGCAGGCCGGCCAGCCGCGCCACTTGAATGCCGTAGCTCTTGTCGGTGCCGCCCTCGACAATTCTCCTCAGGAACACGATTTGATCGTGCCATTCGCGCACCGCGACATTGAAGTTCTTGAGGCGCGGCAACCGCGCCGCCAGCTCCGTGAGTTCGTGATAATGCGTGGCGAACAGCGTCTTGGCGCCGACCTGGTTATGCAGGTGCTCGACGATGGACCACGCCAGGCTCAGCCCGTCGAAGGTGCTGGTTCCACGCCCGATCTCATCCAGAATAACCAGGCTTCGCGGCGTGGCATGGTTAAGAATGTTGGCGGTTTCGCACATCTCGACCATAAAGGTGGACTGTCCCCGCGCCAGGTCGTCGCTGGCGCCAATCCGGGTGAAAATGCGGTCCACCAAATCGATGCGGGCGGCGGCTGCCGGGATGAAGGAGCCGGTATGCGCCAAGAGCGTCAAGAGCGCGACCTGGCGGATGTAGGTGCTCTTGCCGGCCATGTTGGGGCCGGTGATCAACATGATTTGTGGGAAACCAACCTCCGCGCCAGGCTTGTTCCCAGCCGGAGCCGGAAGCTGGGCTGCACTCGCGGCGTTTTCCTCGTCAGCCCGGGCTCCGGGTCCGCTTCGCAGCATCGCGTCATTGGGCACGAAGCGCTCCTCGCTGTTCTGTTCGAGCACCGGATGCCGGCCCTCGCGAATCCACAACACGCCGCTCTCCCCCATCATCGGGCGGCAGTAATTGTAGAGCCGGGCCAGCTCGGCAAATGAACCCAGCACGTCCAACTGCGCCAGGGCTGCGGCGCTCCGTTGGATTTCCGAGAGCCGGGCCAGGACCTCTCCGCGGACGCGTTGGAAAAGGTCGTATTCCAGCCTCAGGCCGCGCTCTTCGGCGCCGAGGATTTTGCCCTCCATTTCCTTCAGCTCCGGCGTGATGAACCGCTCGCCATTGGCGATGGTTTGCTTGCGCACATAATGTGCGGGCACCTTGTCCAGGTTGGCCTTCGTGACCTCGATGTAATACCCGAACACGGAATTGAACCGTACCTTGAGCGAAGGAATGCCCGTGCGGGCGATTTCATCCTGCTGCAACTTCGCAATCCAATCCTTGCCACCGCGCATGGCGCCGCGCAACGAGTCCAATGCCTCGTCAAAACCATCCCGGATCAGCCCGCCCTCCTTAAGCGCGAGCGGCGGTTCATCCACAATGGCTCGACCGATGAGTTCCACCAACTCGGGCATTTCCGTGACTTCGGCGTGCAGGTCCAGCAGCAGGCTGCAGGCCTCACCGGCTTGACGGCCCGGCTCCTCGCCGGAGGCCGGGGTTAGCACATCCCGGGCAAACTCGACCGGGTTGCCTCCGCCGTCCGGGCCGGTTCCGGCAGGTAAGTTCATGAGATCGCTCACGGCCTGCTTGAGCCCGGGCAACTGTTCGAGGGCTGTGCGCAGGGCGGCCAGGTCCCGCGCGTTGCCGCTGCCGACGCTGAGCCGATTGATGGTGCGCTCCAAATCGCGCACCTGCGCGAGCTGGCCCCGCAGGCTCTCGGTGGCACTCGCGTTTTCCACCAGGATGGCCACCGCCGACTGGCGCCGGCGAATCGGCTCGATGGTCCCCAGCGGTTGAGAAAGCCATTCTCGCAGGCGGCGCGCCCCCATGGGTGTGACCGTGCGGTTCAGCGCCCCGTACACCGAAGTCTGGCGCGGTCCGTCCTGGTGCAGCGGTTCGAGAAGTTCGAGATGCCGCAAGGTGGTCAGGTCGAGCGACATGAAATCGCCGCGGTGATAAAACGACAGGCGCGTCAGGTTGGTGACTTCGCGCCGGAGATGCTGGGTGAGAAAGTGCAGGATGGCTCCCGCGGCGCCGGTGGCGGCCAGGCGATCCTTCAGACCGAACCCGTCCAGCGAGGCCACCTTGAAATGCTCCCGGACAGTAAAGATCGCGGTTTCGGGGGCGAACACCCAGTCTTCGTACCCGCTAAGGATGGCGCCGGCGCCGCTCGACGGCTGGGTCGGTCCAGGTTTGGAAGTTGCCCCTGCCCCATTGGCCTTGGGATCCGCCGCGCCGAAAACTCGGGCGCTGCCCTCCGCCTCGGTGGGCCGGCCGCGCAAGAGCTCCCTGATGGCCTCCGATTCCGCCGGATAGATGATCTCGACCGGGCGCAACCGATGCAGCTCGGTCAACGCCGCCGTTTCGCCTTCAACCTCCGTGCTCCGAAAGTCCCCGGTCGTCAGGTCCACGAAGGCCAGCCCGAAAAGTCTGCCCACGGCGCATACCGCGGCTAAAAAATTGTTTCGCTCCGCCGCCAGCATACGCTCGTCGAAGTGTGTGCCGGGACTGAGGATCTGAGTCACCTCGCGTTTGACCAGTTGCCCCGGGCGCGCGTCCTCCATTTGGTCGCAAATGGCCACCTTTCGACCGGCCCGGAGCAGGCGCCCGATGTAGGTGTTGGCGGCGTGGAACGGAATGCCGCACATGGGGATCACCCCGCGCTTGGTGAGCGCCACGTTGAGCAACTGCGCTCCCAGTTGCGCGTCTTCGAAGAACATTTCGTAGAAATCACCTAAGCGGAACAGCAGTAGCGCGTCCTTGGGCAGTTCGCTCTTGATGCGGCGATACTGCGCCATCATCGGAGTGAGTTGGACGTCGCTGGCCATGGTGCGCAGCTTAAGACCGCCACGGCGTGGCAGCAAATAAAACCGAAACAGCCCCGGCCGGGCGTCCAGGGTTAATGAGGCTGGGCCACGGATTTTCCGCGCGTTGTGGGGTGGTGGAGCGTTGCGGCTCCGGAATGCCGGGGGGTAACAGACGCGTCGTTTGACTTGATTGCAGCCGGTTTTGAGGGTGAAGAATTCTAGCCGAAACTCAACCCCGCCTCGCGTCCAACCTGGAAAATGTGCTCCCGCGCCCCGGCATAGTCCTCCGCCGTAACGAGGTGCTCGAGCATCAGGGGCGGCTGTTGGGGCAACTGGGCCAGGCGCCGCAGGTAGGTAGCATAATCCAGCGAGCCCTTTCCCGGCGCTACTTCGCGGAAATGGATGTTCATTTCGACGTCCCAGGTGAGGTCTTTCGCGTGGCAGCTCACAATCCAGCGGCCCAGCTTGTCGAAACACTCGTTCAACAGGGCGGTGTTGTGGTAGAACTTTTCCGGTGAGTTGACCAAATTGCAGGGATCCAGGTGCACGGAGAATGCCTTGCGGTCCACCGCCTTGATCATTTTCAAGTAGTGATCCGGCGAGTCGGGCCAGGACCAGCCCATGACTTCGTAACAAAACGTGGTGCGACGGGGCTTGACCGCATCAATGATTTTGCGCGCATTCTCGACGGTGGCGTCGAAGTGCGCTTGCGAGAGGTTCGCCGGGTCCGGCCCGAACCAGGAGGTTGGGTTGTACGAGCCGGCAATATCCACGCAGCAGCGCGCCCCGACGGCCTCCGCCAGCGCCAACCCATCGGTCACGGTCTGCAGGTTCTGACGGCGCTTGTCCGGGTCGCGATCCAGCAGATTAACCCATCGCCCGACTTCGGCAATAATCACGTCGTGGCGGGCGAAGGCTTCCGCGCACGCGCGAATTCGGGCGGAGTCTTTCAGCGGCAGATTTGGGCAATAGGCGGCGCGGTAGCCCAGGCGGCGATGGGCCAGTGCCAGTTCCTCGGGGTCATCCGTGTGGGCAAAGGAAGGGCCGCCCAACCGGATGGCATGGCTTCCCCCTTGAGCGGCGAGAGAAACGGAGAACCACGCCGGCTGGCTCGCGCCCACCGCCAGCAGGCCGGCGGTTTTGAATGATCGTTCGAGGAAAGCACGGCGGTTCACCGTCCAAGGTTTCATAGCCTCCTTTTCTCCCACGATCCCCACCCGGTTTCAAGTCCCAAGGCGGTCCCTCCACACCCGTAGCGCTCACCTATCACGCATCACGTTACGTTTTACGGTTTACGTCTTACGAGTTACGCATCCCGTTTTACGCTTTGGCCCGCTCACCTTTTCGCTCGACTCCAGCCGAGTTTTCATCTATTCTAGATCCGGATTCACCAGAAAAACGCCCATGCGAAAGCGACAATCGGTGTACCTAACAACCTGGCAAAAGCGGCGAGGTTCGGCGTTCGAAACCCGCGAGCCCTCCACCCGCACCACCCCCTATGAAGCCGCACCGCCCAAACCGAAGCCCAGTCCCTGCACGGCGGTTAGTCGATGCTGTGAGACGGTTCGCGCTCAGGCCGTCGGACCGCGCAGGCTTCACGCTCATCGAACTGCTGGTCGTCATCGCGATCATCGCGATTCTGGCGGCGATGTTGTTACCCGCCTTGCAACGCGCCAAACAGAAGGCGCAAGGGGTGCAGTGCCTGAACAACGGCAAACAGATGATGATCGCCTGGCGGTTATACTGCGAGGACAGCTCGGACCGGGTGCCTTCGGCGTGGGGCTACCCAGCCACGGATTGGATTCCTTATGACCTCGAGATGAGCTGGGCTGGCAACCCGGCGACGGATGGGCTCAACGCGAACAATTGGAACGTGGACCTGGTGGTAAAGCGCAGCCGCCTGTGGCCGTATTGCGGGAACAGCACGGGCATCTGGCGATGTCCATCGGACAATCAGTACCCCTGCCTCGCGCCGTCGGGACCTTACAAGGGGCAGACCTTCCCCAGGCAGCGCAGTTATTCGATGCTGAGTTGGTTCAACAGCATCGACTGTGATTCCTTCGCGGGATGCAGCGGCTACAACAAGTATAAAAAGATGAGCGATGTGTTAAACCCGGGGCCATCCATGACGATTGTGTTGCTTGACGAACGCTGCGACAGCATCAACGATGGCGAGTGGTGTACCTCGATGAATGGCTGGCCCTCGCAGTCCTCTCAGTGGTACCTGATCGATTTTCCGGGCAGCTATCATGGCGGGGCCGGCGGCGTATCTTTTGTGGATGGCCACTCGGAGATTCACAAGTGGAGGGATCCCCGGACGACGCCTCCCATCGGCCGTCTCATGTCGCTGAACGTCCTCTCGCAACAAAACGTGGACGCCTACTGGGTCATGGAACGCTCCACACGAAAGCCCTGAGCGGCTGCGGGCTTCTCCTCCACGCGGCGCGAAGCGCAGCACGAACCATGGTTCAGACCCCCGGCGAATCGCCGGGCGGCGGCTAATTCATTGCCGACCAGGGTTCTCCTGGCTATAACGTAGGCGGCGGCAGGGCGGTTGCGAGCCGCAAAGACGGAGACCAATGATTATGAAAAGAATGGGTTTAGTGCTGGGGCTGGCCGCCCTGAGCCTTTGTGGTTGCGCACACCAATATGTCATGAAGCTCAGCAATGGGTCTGAGATCATTACTCCCCACAAACCGAAGCTCCAGGGCGCCGTTTACCGCTACAAAGGGGTTCACGGCCAGGAGTACGTTGTTCCCCAAAGCCGCGTCCTGGAAATCGAGCCCGCCTCGATGGCTCACGAGGAAACCCAGTTCACTCCTACCGCACCAAAGAAGAAGCACTGGTGGAAGTTCTGGGGGTAAGCCTCGGGCTTGGCTGCTTTCCCTTTGGCGCGCTTCGAGACGGGAGGCCTGTCAGCATGCGCGCCCCTGCTGCGGAGCAAAATATCGAGCCTTGACTTAGCCCGCCAGGTCTGGCTTATAAACGCTTCTGGCTCGCACCGCAAATCGTACCATTTTATGAGCATGCTTAAGAACTCCATCGCCACACTCACTTTCCTTGCTTCGCTGGCCCTCGCGTCGCCGGGGCATGCGGCCACCTATGGTGTGGAGACTCTGGAGCTCGACTCCATCACCCAGGGCTGGGGGCAACCGCATGCCGACCGTTCCGTGGACGGGCATGAGATTTCCATCGGTGGGGAAAAGTACGCGCACGGGCTGGGAACGCATTCCGTCAGCACGGCAAGAGTTGCGCTGGGTGGCCGGGGCGAGCACTTCAGCGCCATGGTTGGGGTGGACGATGAAGTTGGCCAGCGGGGCAGTGTCAACTTCCAGGTCGTGGGTGACGGCAAAACGCTTTGGGAAAGCGGCATCCTGCGAGGCGGGGACGCGGCCAAGAAGGTCGAGATCGACTTGCGCGGGATCAAGACGCTCATGCTTCGTGTCGGCGACGCGGGGGACGGGATGAATTACGATCACGCCGATTGGGCCGCGGCGCAATTTGTGATGGCGGAGGGCAAGCCTGAGAGCGTGGTGCCGCCGCGCGAAATTCCGGTGGTGTTGACTCCGAAGGCTTCGCCGAAGCCACGCATCAATGGGGCGCGGGTCGTTGGCGTTCGCCCGGGGTCGCCTTTTCTCTTCACGATTCCGGCGACCGGCGAGCGTCCCGTGACCTTTTCGACCAGCAAGCTCCCTCCCGGCCTGCAGTTGGATCCCTTGACGGGCTTGATCATGGGCACGCTCTCCGAGCGGGGCACTTATACCGTCACGCTGCGCGCCCGCAACGCCTTGGGCGCCGCCAAGCGGCCGCTAAGAATCGTCTGCGGCGACACCATCGCGCTGACGCCGCCCATGGGCTGGAACAGTTGGAACTGTTTTGGGTGCGACGTCAGCCAGGAGAAGGTCAAAGCCGCGGTGGATGCCATGGTGGCCAGCGGCTTGATCAATCACGGGTGGACATACATTAACATCGACGATTGCTGGGAAGCCGGCCGGGATGCGGATGGCAATGTGCTTTCGAACGAAAAATTTCCCGACATGAAGGCCCTCACCGATTACGTCCATGCCAAGGGCCTCAAGATCGGCCTGTATTCCTCGCCCGGACCCCAGACCTGCGCGGGGCACGAGGGCAGCTACCGCCACGAGGCGCAGGACGCCCGCCGTTACGCCGAGTGGGGCTTCGATTATCTCAAGTACGATTGGTGCAGTTATGGCGGGATCGAGCCCCATCCGGACCACGACGGTTTGATGAAACCCTACCGCGTCATGCGCGCTGCCCTGGACCAGGTGCCGCGAGACATTCTTTTCAGCCTGTGCCAGTACGGCATGGGGAACGTGTGGGAATGGGGCGCGCAGGTGGGCGGCAATTGCTGGCGCACGACGGGCGATATCACGGATACCTGGTCGAGCATGTCCGAAATCGGTTTTGGCCAGGCCGGGCACGAACGGTACGCCGGGCCGGGGCACTGGAACGATCCCGATATGTTGGTGGTCGGCTACGTGGGCTGGAGCGCCAATGTCCGCCCGACGCGGCTTACCCCCAACGAGCAATATACCCACATCAGCCTCTGGTGCCTGTTGTGCTCGCCGCTCCTCATCGGCTGCGATATGACCAAGCTGGACGACTTCACGCTCAATTTGCTCACCAACGACGAGGTCCTCGAAGTCAGCCAGGATCCCCTGGGCCGCCAGGCGGGGCGGGTGGTCAAGGACGGGGACCGGGAGGTCTGGGCCAAGGACATGGAAGACGGTTCCAAGGCGGTGGGGCTGTTCAACCTCGGCGAAGACGCCTGCGCGATGACGCTCAAATGGGCCGACCTGGGCTGGACGGGCAAACACAGAGCCCGCGACCTATGGCGGCAGCAGGACCTGGGCAAGTTCGCCGGTGAAATTCAGGTGCAAGTGCCACGCCACGGCGTGGTGCTGCTGCGCGTGAAGTAAGGCGGCGTAAAGCCCCGGAACTCAGGTTCCGGCCGCCACGATCAGGAACTGTTTTCCCAGAAAACGCCAGGCCAGCGGCGTGCTCAGGTAGAGCTTGAGAAAAAACAGCGGGTACTCTCGGGCCTTCACCATCGTGTAGGGCAGGAACCGGTCCACGCACCGTTCAATCTTGAAGCCACGGTTTTCGAGACCTTCGCAGAGCGAGGTCTCGGTCAGAGGCAGGTAATGATCCCAGAAATCCCAATAAGCGCCGGGCAAATACTTGATGTTGGGTCCCAGGGCAATGAGGCGGCCGCCGGGTTTCAGGCAGCGCCGGACTTGGTCGAGGGTCCGTCCTAGCGTCCCTTTGTCGGGCAAATGTTCAAAGAAATTGCTGGTGAACACGGTGTCCAGCGAGTGTTCGGGCAGTGGCCAAAGCTGGGAGCAATCCTGTTGCAGGAATTTGATCCCCGGCGAGAGCATCCGCGCCGAGTCCGGATTCAGGTCCATGCCATATTTTTCCCGGGCCAGGATCTGGTTAATGAATTCCCCGTAGCCGCAGCCCAGATCCAGGGTCGCGCCGGAAGGGTTCACCCAGTCCTGGAAGAAGTCCGCGGTCAGGACCTGCCATACGCGGCGGCGATAGGCCCGCTGGGCGGCGAAGCGCTGGCTGTAAATGGTTTGGACCTCTTGTGCCGGGCTGTTCATAGGGAGGTCAACTCGATCCATTCGGGGTGTTGCCGGGCATGCAGCGCGATTTCGTCCAGGATCGTCCCCAGGCGCATCTGGGGTTTCCAATCCCACCGTCGCGCGGCCCCCTGGCAATCCATGACCACCCAGGGCAAATCGAACGGCCGGGGTGTCGGATCGGATTCAATGTGATGCGGGCCAAACCGCTCGGCGCACCAGGCGCTCAGTTGTGCCAGCGACATGCTGTTGCTGGTTCCGCCGCCAAAATTCAGGGGCGGCTCCGGCTGCTTCGAGGGTTGCGCCATTTGCCGCGCCAGCAAAGGCGCTAAGTCCGCCGGATGCAGCGCATCCCGGACCTGGTATCCTTGCCCGCCGAAACCGATGTACTTGAGACTGCGGCGCGCTGCGTATGAGTGAATCCAAAAGGCAAAAATGCCCTGGTCGGCCCGCCCGAATTGCCCGGCGCCGGCCATCACGCCGCAGCGGTTAATCCACACCGGGAGATCAAAGGTCGAGCCGTATTCGAGCGCCAGAATCTCCGAAGCCAGCTTGGTGCTCCCATAAAGGGAAACCGGCGGGCTGGTTGAAAAGTCCTCGGCAATGCCTGAACGCGAACAGCCTCGCGGCCATTTTTGATCGGGAGCGGGTTGAAACGCGTTCGTTTTGACCTGCACTTCGAGGCCGGCCAGAGGCGGGATGGAATAGACGCGGCTGGTGCTGAGCAGGATGAAGCCGGCGCGATGGCGGCGGCAATACTCGAGGACGTTGATGGTTCCGGCCAGATTATGCTCGACGAGTTGCCGGCTGGCCGCTGGGTGGCCCAGGCCGGCCAGGACGCTGGCATTGGCGGCTGCGTCCAACACCCAGTCGGCGGGCGGCAAACTCTCGAAATCCGAAGCGCTCCGCACGTCCGCGTGGATAAATTTGACGTCCAGCAAGCCCAGCTTGGCGCGGTTCAACTCGCTGCCCGGACGGATCAGGTTATCCAATCCGATCAGTTCGAGCCCCTCGATGTGCTCCCGGAGGGCGCGGGCCAGGGTATATCCAGCAAACCCGCAAATGCCCGTGATCAAGAGTTTCATCAGAAGACCCGGGGCACCCCTTCTTCCATAATCCGGAGCCGCTTGGTCAGGCCTTGCTCGTGCGCGAGCTGGCGCAACCAGCGCGGTGGCTCGTCCATATCCTCGAAGGACAGGCGGAAGGTCCCATAATGCATCGGGATCAGCCAGCGCGCGTGCAGTTCCTTAAACACCTTAATGGCTTCGTCGGGTCCCATGTGCAGATGCCGAAACGATTCGGGATGGTAGGCCCCGATGGGCAGCAAGGCAATCTCCGGCCGCGCGTGCTTCCCGATTTCTTTAAAGCCTTCAAAATAGGCGCTGTCCCCTGCGTGATAAATCCGGCGGCCCTGGTGTTCGAGGACGAAACCACCATAGCCCCGATGAATATCCCGCAGGACCCGGGCGCCCCAGTGTTTGGAGGGCACCAGGGTCACCTTCCAGTCACGGTGCGAAAAGCTCTCCCACCAATCCAACTCGACGATCCGCGCGAAGCCGAGGTTGAACGCCAGGTCGCCCATGCCCCAGGGCATGATGCCAATTTTCGGATGCGGCAGCCGGCGCAGGGTCGGTTTGTGAAAATGATCAAAATGGGCGTGGGTCAAAAGCACCAGGTCGATGGGAGGCAGGTCCTGGATTCGCAGGCCCGAGCGTTTGATCCGTTTCAGCAGAAACAGCCAGTTGGCGAAGTTTGGGTCAATCAAGACGTTGAGATCCGTAAACTGCACCAGGAACGAGGCATGTCCAATCCAGGTGAGCGCGACCTGGCCGCGCGTCAATTTCGGAAAAGCCGGGGCCCGGTGCTGGCCCGTCCGTCGGGTCAGCAACGTTTTCCACACCATTTCCCGAAAGAAGGTCCGCGGGTTGAAGTGTTTCGCCGGGGTCAGGTCCTTAAAGGAGCGCGGCAGCGGTTCCCGGATAGTTGGCGGTCGATACGGCTTGTGTTTCGGCATACTCAACGCCTAATTCTACGAAACCGCCCTTGGTTTTGGAATTCAAACCTGCGGGCGAAAAGAGCGGTTGGAGGCCGAGCCTCATTAGATTTCACTTTGGCTTTTTTCAATCCCGGGCAATATTGCGGCCAGGACCTGCCGGGTGCGATTGCGTCCATAGGTTTTGGACGCAGCGGCTGGCTCGGGTTTAAGGTTCCTTCATTATGAGCGATGTCCACAAACAATTGGAGACTTTTCTTGGGCGGCAGCCCGCCTTGGGCCGCGGGGTGTATATCGCCAAGGGGGCTGTGGTGTTGGGCGACGTGACCCTGGGCGATTTCTCGAGTGTGTGGTTTAACGCCGTGCTGCGCGGCGACATCAACCGCATCGTGGTCGGCCATCATAGCAACGTGCAGGACAATTCGGTCTTTCATTTGGCGGACGAGTATCCCTGCGTTCTCGGCGACTACGTCACGGTCGGGCACGGAGCGATCGTACATGCCTGCCGGGTAGGCAACGAAGTGCTGGTGGGCATGGGGTCGATTATCCTGGACGGCGTGGTTGTGGGCGACCAATCCATCGTCGGCGCGGGCGCGTTGATCACGCAAGGCCAGGAGATCCCTCCCGGCTCGATGGTCTTGGGGTCGCCTGCCAAAGTGGTGCGCTCGCTCAGCCCTCCGGAACGCGCGCGCATCAAAGGCTTCGCCGAAAAATACGTCGCGGTCGCGGAATATTATCTGAGCAAGGGCATTTGATTTCTTCACGGAGCCCGGTCTCGGACCCTCGGCGCGTTGCGGGTGAGCGGAGGGTGGGGGCTGGGAACCTGAGGGGTGGCGGAGGCCTCATTCGAAGGGTTCGTCCTGCCAGCCATGGCCTCGCCACCCGCGAGCGCGCTGGATTTCGAAATGCGGATGGGTCATGTTCTGTGGCCATGACACACCGGAAAAGGCATGTACCAGGCAACTAAACTCAGGAACGGCCTCACTGTGGCCACCGCGCGAATGCCGCACATGCTCAGCGTCAGCGTGGGTATCTGGGTGGGAGTTGGCTCGCGCTACGAGCCGGCGCGGCTCAACGGGGCCTGCCACTTCATCGAGCACATGCTCTTCAAGGGGACGCGGAAGCGCAGCGCCAAGGAAATCTCCCAGGCGGTCGAGGGCATCGGGGGCTATCTAAATGCGTTTACCAGCGAGGAGACCACCTGCTTTCACGCCCGCGCCGGCTGCCAGCGCCTCGAGGAATTGCTGGATGTCCTGATGGACATGCTGCTGAATTCGCGGTTCGCTCCGGGCGAACTGGCCAAGGAACGCGCGGTCATCAAGGAAGAGATGGCCATGTACCTCGATGAGCCGCAGCACCAGGTGCAGGAACTGCTCAACGCCGCCTTGTGGCCCGGCCAGCCCCTCGGCCGGCCGATCACGGGAACCCCGCGGACCTTGGACGGCATGACCGGCCCTCACCTGCTTAGCTATCTGCGTCAGAATTACGCCGCGGGCAACATCGTGATTGCGGGGGCCGGGAACTTGAGCCACCGGCGGCTGATCCGCGCCGTCGAGCGGTATGCCGCCCGGCTTCCTTCGGGACCGCGCCCCGGCTTTGCCGCGTCGCAACACCATCAAACCGCGCTTCGCACCCGGTTGTTCACCAAGAAAACCGAGCAAACTCAAATCGCCCTTGGGCTTCGAACCTGCTCCCGGCACGACGATCGCCGCTTCGCCTTGCGGCTCCTGAGCACCATCCTGGGTGAAAACATGAGTTCCCGCCTGTTCCAGGTCCTCCGTGAGGACCGGGGGCTGGTGTATTCCATCTACAGCACTCCGAGCTTTTTTGCCGACACCGGCGACCTGGTCATCTCCGCCGGATTGGACACGGACAACTTGCCCAAAGCGCTTCGGTTGATCGCCGCCGAGCTTCGCCGGTTGCGCCAAACCCCGCCCTCGCCCTCCGAGTTGCGCCGCGCCCGTGACTATGTCGTGGGACAAATCGACCTGAGCCAGGAAAGCACCGATAGCCAGATGAATTGGATCGGCGAGCAGCTCCTGGGTTATGGCCGAATCTTTTCCGCCGCCGAAATCAAACGCCGCCTGGCCGAGGTCACAGCCGCCGAGATTCGATCGGCGGCCCGCGATTTTCTTCGGCCCGAGGGTGCCAACCTGGCCCTGGTGACACCGCTCAAATCCGATCCCGGACTCAGCCGTTTTCTAAGGCTCTAAACCGGCCGCCTTCCCGGATAGGCGATCCCCCATGCAACCGCGCATTCAGGAAGTGGCCGGCGACACCGGCCCCGAATCCCTGGCTCGGCAGATCCTGGGCCAGCCAGGCCTGGTCCTGTTGCGCAGCCTGTACTTTGAATCACCCCAGGCGCGGTATTCATTCCTCGCGGCGCGACCGTTCCTTTGCTTTCGCTCGTGGGGTTCGCGCTGTGAAATCAGGTCGGCACAAGCCACTCACGTTCAGTTCGGCGATCCCTGGCGGGTGCTCTCGAACCTGATCTCGCGCTACGAATTGCTCGACGAAGTCGATCTGCCCTTTCCACTGGGCGGTTGCTTCGGCTTCTGGGGGTATGACCTCAAGCAGTTCACCGAGCCAAAACTCTCCCGGCGCGCCCGGAATGATCTCGAACTTCCAGACTGCCAGGCCGGGTTTTACGACAGCCTCGTGGTTTTCGATCATTACCTGGGCAAAACCTGGGTGGTATCAACTGGCCTGGCGGGGGACGGCTCGCAAAGCGATGAGCGCGCGCAACGCCGGAGCGGTTGGTGGCACCGGCAAATTCTGGCAGCCAGGGAACGCGATCAGAACCCCGCTCCGGCTTCGTCCCGGGGCCGATTTCCACACCCACGCTCGGGTGATCTGCGCCGGACGGGCGTACCCGCCGCGCCGGACCTGAAAAATGGCTTTGGCTTCAAACCGGGAGAGGTTGTGGAACGTGCGGGCTGGGGATCGAACCTGTCCCGGGCTGATTTCCTCAGCCGGGTCGAACGGGCCAGGGCCTACATCAGAGCCGGAGATATCTATCAGGTGAATCTTTCCCACCGCCTCAGCCTCCCGCAAGCAGGTTCAAGCTGGCAACTTTTCCGCCGTTTGAGCGCCGTGTCACCCGCCCCGTTTTCGGCGTTTCTCGACTGCGGCGGCTTCCAGATCGTTTCATCGTCGCCCGAGTTGTTCCTACGCCTGAGCGGGTCGCAGATTCAAAGCTGTCCCATCAAGGGCACACGCCCGCGCTCGGCGGATCCCAATCGGGATGCGCAACTGGCTCATGAATTGCGAACCAGTGCCAAAGAGACCGCCGAGCTGGTGATGATTACCGACCTGCTCCGTAATGATTTGGGCAAATGCTGCGACTACGGATCCGTGCGTACCCTGGACCTGCTGCGGTTGGAGCGCTTTCCGCATGTTCAACACCTGGTTTCCACGATCGAAGGCCGCTTGCGTCCCGGGCTCAGCCATGTCGAGGCCCTGGCCGCCTGCTTCCCCGGTGGCAGCGTGACCGGCGCCCCGAAGTTCCGTGCGATGGAAATCATCGACGAACTCGAACCCACCGCCCGGGGGCCCTACACCGGGGCGCTCGGTTACTTGGGGTTTAATCGCGAGAGTCAGTTAAGCATCGCCATCCGTATCGCCATCTGCAAGGACTCGCTCGTCCATTTCCCGGTGGGAGCGGGGATTGTGGCCGACTCGGAGGCCGCCGCGGAATATGAGGAGACCTTGCACAAGGCCCGTGGCTTCCTGGATGCGCTCGGGCGGAGAGGCCCCGCCGATGGCCTGTTTGGGGCGGTGGGTCCTGACCCCGTGTCCGGGTCAAAACCTCCGCTGGCCAGGTGGTAAGGGGAGCACTCCGCGGTCGGCCGTCAACGGCATTGCCTCGGCGATCCTCCCCGGCGCGCTTTGTCAAAAGCCTGTTTGAAAAATGCGCGTTCCGCGACTACCTTGCGGCTGTATTTATGTTAGAGGACCGTAATTATATGCGCCAGTCCTCGTTCGAGCCTCGCTTGACGACGACCCTGATCCTGCTGCTCATCAACGTGGCGGTCTTTGTGGTGCACCTGGCCCAGCGTCCGTTTTTCCCCACCTTTCCGTTCGATTATTACTTTGATTTAAGCCTTGGGGGTTTGAAGCACTGGTATTTGTGGCAGTTGGTGACCTACGGGTTCATCCACGGCGGCTTTCTGCACCTGCTCTTCAATTGCTGGGCCATCTATATTTTCGGTCAGGACATCGAGCAAACCTTGGGCCGCAAGTCATTCCTCGCCTTGTACTTCTCGTCCATCATCATCGGCGGCTTGGTTCAGGCGCTCTTTGGCCAATTGCTCGGCGGGATGTACGCCGCGCCGGTGGTCGGCGCTTCCGCCGCCGGCTTCGGCTTGGCGGCCGCGTTCGCCTTGCTCTTTCCCGACAGGATCCTCCTTCTTTTCTTCATCCTGCCGATGCGGGCAAAGTACCTTCTGCTGCTCTGCGGCATCCTGACCCTCATCGGGTTGCTTCGTCCCGACGACATCGCGCACGCGGCGCATCTCGGCGGAATGCTCACCGGCATTGTTTTTGTGCGCTATGCCATGCATTGGAACATCCACTGGCCGAACCTCAGCCGTCTGCGCCGCCAGCCCTCACGCCGGCTGGTGAAGGTGGTCTCCGGCCCGCCCGGACGTTGGGCGCGCAGCAAGCCCGAAGAAGACCTGCCAGCCGAAGAATTCTTGTCCAAAGAAGTGGATCCCATCCTGGATAAAATCTCCGCGCACGGAATCCAGAGCCTGACCGAGCGCGAACGGCGCATCCTCGAAGCCGCGCGCCAGAAAATTGTCCGGCGATGAGACGGGGGGCGGAAAACAGTAATACGTAACAACGTGATGCGTGATGCGTGATGCGTGAGGGCGTAAAAAGCAACAACGTAAAACGTAAGAGGTGACGCTTCATAGGCGGCACCCGTAGCAAAGCCGGTTTAGCCTGACTGCCTCCCACCCCCCGCCTCCCACCCCCCGCCTCCCGCCTCCCGCCTCCCGTATCCCGTATCCCGTATCCGTATCCCGCCTCCCGTATCCCGCCTCCCGTATCACGTATCACGTATCACGTATCACGTATCCCGCCTCCCGTATCACGTATCACGTATCACGTATCACGTATCACGTATCACGTTGTTACGTTATTACGTTGTTACATTTTCCATTTCACCCCTTCCCCCTCTCCCCTATACTTGCTTCCCCATGATTCAACGTTACTCGCGACCGGCGATGCGGGAGATTTGGAGCGAACAGCGCAAGCTGGAGATCTGGCTCCAAATTGAACTGCTCGCGGCCGAAGCGCTTTCCGCCGCCGGGCTTGTCCCCAAAGCGGATTTGGCGCAAATGAAAAGGCGGGCCGGCTTTTCCCTGGACCGCTGCAAGGAACTCGAACGGACCCTGAACCACGATGTCATCGCCTTCACGACCAACGTGGCGGAGAACATCGGCGCTCCGGCCAGCCGCTGGCTGCATTTTGGTTTGACCAGCAGTGACGTCATCGATACGGCGTTCGCGGTGCAGATGGTGCAATCGGCCGACATTCTGCTCGAGGATGTCAAGGGCTTGCGCCAGGTCATTGCGGCCAAAGCACGGGAGCATCAGTTCACCCCGATGATTGGCCGGAGCCACGGCATCCATGCCGAACCGACCACCTTCGGGCTGAAAATGGCCGTGATGCACGATGAGTTTGGCCGCGCCTTGGGCCGGCTTGAAGCCGCGCGAAGGGCGGTCGCCGTGGGGAAACTATCCGGCGCCGTGGGCACCAGCGCGCACTTGTCTCCGCGGATCGAGTCGGAGGTCTGCCGCAAGCTGGGCTTGCGGCCCGCGCCCATCGCCACGCAGGTGATCCAGCGCGATTTGCATGCCGAGTTCATCGGCACGCTGGCGTTGGTGGGCGCGAGCATCGAACGCTGGGCCACCGAATTCCGCCACCTCCAGCGCACCGAAGTCCTCGAAGCCGAGGAGTTCTTCGCCGAAGGCCAGAAAGGCTCGAGCGCGATGCCGCACAAACGCAACCCCATTACCGGGGAACGCCTCACCGGGCTGGCCCGTGTGCTCCGGGGCAACGCGGTCGCCGCCCTCGAAAATGTCGCGCTTTGGCACGAGCGCGACATCAGTCACAGCTCGGTCGAGCGCGTCATTTTCCCCGATTCCTGCACGCTGCTCGATTACATGCTGGTGACGCTGGCCAAGCTCACGGAAGGTTTGAAAGTTTACCCGGAGAACATGAAGCGCAACTTGGGTCTCTCGCTGGGCATGTGGAACTCGCAAACCGTCCTCCTGGCGCTGATCCGCAAAGGGCTCACCCGGGAGCAGGCTTACGATCTGGTGCAGCGGAACGCCATGAAAACCTGGGCCGTCAAGCATGCCGGGCGTGACGACGCGAGTTTCCTCGAACAGCTCAAGAGCGACCCCGAGGTGGAGAAACATTTCAAGCAAGGTGAACTCGAGAAACTCTGCTCGCTGGATTTCCACTTCAAAGAGGTGAAAAACCGTTTTCGGCGGCTGGGGCTCTGATGGCTGCGCCCGCCGGACGGGAGCGAATCTCGATGAAATGCCCTGACTACGTCCTTGGTCAGAGTTCTGCACCGGCGACCCCCAACGCGCGGAAATGAAGCCCCTGGCCTCCCCGGGCACCTTCGAAACTGAACTCCCGCCTGAGGCCATCGCCCGGTTCCAAGCCGCCGATGACCTCGACATGCAGCGGTGCTACAACATCCCAAAGCCCGCTACTGAGCCAAACCAGTCCCTTCGCAAACCGGGCACGCCGGCGGCGCGTGGCGGATGATGTGATAGATGTAGTCTTTGAGCTTGGCGCGGCGCATTTTGAGTTCCTCGATTTCCTGGTCGGTGGCGAAATCGATTTCCTCCTCGATCCGATACACCTCGTCATCCAGGCGATGGTACTCATCAAAGACATTGCGAAAATGCTCATTCGCTGCCTTGAGACGGCGAATGGTTTCACGATGTTCCGGAAACTCTCTCAGGATCGGATGATGCAGGTCCATGGGCGCAATTCCTTTGCTTGTGATGTTTGGTTTTCGAACGGAAGCCAGCGCGGAACGGCAGGCTTGGCAGAGGAGGAGGAAAGGTGTAGCACTCTGCCGATTTTTCGGCTTGCAGAAGACCGAAGCTTTACACTGCTCTGTGAATCCATTCGCGGCACACTTTAATTAGCGCGCCTGACTTCATCTTACCTTGCTTTCGATTCGAGTAAAGGGCTCTTTTCTTAAAAGTAAAAACTTTTTTGATCCCCGGAGCTGTTGTCCGGGCAACTACGGACGCCCTTGGTCCGCAGCATCCGTGCGGCATGCCAGAGGCTTTCGCCTTGTTTTTCTCCACCCACCGCGCTATGAGTCTTCCAGGCAATACAACTGACTGCGGAGCTGGCTCACCGGCCAGGTCCGGCGGTTGCAAAGCAGCGACTGGAGGGAGCGAGTTCGAGCGTCGGTCCCTGCCCGGGACAGCAGCGATCCCGACGCCCGGAGTTCGCGTTCCGCTTGCTGCCGCTGGAGTTTGATCCGCTCATGACGCCAATGACCATACGGCAACGCCTCAATGCGGTCGTGCTGCTGTTGATCCTGCTGTTGCTGATCGGGGCCGGCCTGGGCACCTGGATGGCGGCGGCCCGCTCCAACGCCAACAATCTCGCCGGGCAACTCTCCGGCGCCCGTTATGGCCTATACTACGATGTCATGGTCATGACCGATGGCCTGCGAAACCTGGCCCTGGACCCTAAAAGCGAGCTCGATAAGCAGCGCCTGCATGACGCCCAGGAAGACCTCCGGGCCACCCTGAGCCGCCTCCGCTCCTCCTATGGCCAGTTTGCCGAGTTGCAAGCCGCGCTGCGCACCCTGGAAGACTTTGCCCTGGGGAAGGACCCCGGGACTTTGGGCGGCTTGCAAAGCCGGGTTTTAGAAATGGCCGACAGCCAGCCAGCCGATGCGGTGACGTATTTCAATGCCAATTACCCGGGCCTGAGCAAGGAGCGCGACCAGGCCTTTCGCGATCTCGCGCGCCGGGTCGAGGAGGTCGAAGCCGCTGAAGCTCAGATCGCCAGCTCCGTTTCGGTGATTGGATTCGCCGGCTTGCTGGCCGTGGTGATAGCCATGCTGCTGGCCGGCCGCTTTCAGTCCTCGATCATTGCCGAACCGCTCAATCGCCTGGTCGCCACGCTGGAGCGTATGCGCCAGGGTGACTTCACCGATCGGCTCAGCCTGAATCAGAAGGATGAATTCGGCGTGGTTGGCCGCGGCCTGAACCACCTGGCCGAAGACCTTTGCGAGTTGGTCGGCCATGTCCAACGCTCGGGGATTCAAGTCAACACTACCGCCCTCGAAATTGCCGCCAGCGCCAAAGAGCAGCAAAGCACCGCCCACGAAATCGCCGCCACCACCGCCGAAATCGGCGCCACTTCCAAGCAGATCTCGGCCACCTCGCGGGAATTGGTCAAGACCATGAACGAGGTCAACCACGTGGCCGAGCAGACCGCGCAACTGGCCGGGAGCGGCCAGGCGGCCATCGCGCGCATGGAAAGCACCATGCGGCACATCATGGAAGCCGCCGGCTCGATCACCTCGAAGCTGGCAGTGCTGAGTGAAAAAACCACCAACATCAACTCCGTCGTCGTGACCATCACCAAAGTGGCTGACCAAACCAACCTGCTCTCTCTCAATGCCGCCATCGAAGCCGAAAAAGCCGGCGAATACGGCCTGGGGTTCGCGGTCGTAGCCACCGAAATCCGCCGCCTGGCGGACCAAACCGCCGTCGCCACCTATGACATCGAAAAGATGGTCAAAGAAATGCAGTCCGCCGTCGCCGCCGGCGTCATGGGCATGGACAAATTCTCCGAAGAGGTTCGGCGGGGCGTCGAGGAGGTCCGGGAGGTGAGCGCGCGCCTGGCCCAGGTCATTCACCAGGTCCAGACGCTCAGTCCGCGGTTCCAGACCGTCAACGAGGGCATGCATGCCCAGGCCACCGGCGCGCAACAAATCAGCGAGACCCTTTCTCAATTGAGTGAGGCTGCCCAGCAGACGGCCGAATCCCTTCGCCAGTCCAATCTCGCCATCGAGCAGTTGAATGGCGCCGCGCGCGGGTTGCAGGCCAGCGTCGCCCGATTCCGCCTCTCCTCCCCGGAACGACTCGTCCGCCGCGCTGACCAACGGTCCGCCACTGGGGTTGTGAGCACCATGCTCTTCCTACTCTTTCAAATTGGTCCCAACCGATACGCCCTGGACGCAACCCGGGTTATCGAGGTGGTGCCGCTGCTGGCCCTCAAGCCCCTGCCCCAGGCGCCCGGAGGAGTGGCCGGGATCTTCAATTATCGCGGACGTCCCGTTCCCGCGGTCGATCTGTCCGAGTTGACCTCCGGCCGGCCTGCGGCGCAGCGCCTCAGCACGCGGATTGTGATCGTCCGCCATTCGGATGCGTCTTGCCAACAGCGCCTGCTGGGGTTGATCGCCGAGCAAGCCACCGAGACGCTTCGCACCGAGGCCGCCAATTTCGTCGATCCCGGTCTGTCTCTCCGCTCGGCGCCCTATCTTGGCCCGGTCCTGATGGACCCCGAGGGGCCGATCCATTGGCTTTACGAACACCGGCTGCTGGCCGAGCCAATCAAAGAACTCCTCTTCGCTGAACCGGTATTGCCACCAACCCATGAACCTCAAAGCACCCCGGTCTAAGGCCAGGACACAGCCATGACAGAAATCGAGGCCAAGTTGCGCGAGTCCATCGGGTTGGACGCTGCCATTCTGGGCCGCCCGTCGCTCACACGCGCGGTCCACCTTCAAATGCAGAGCCTCGGTTTGACCTCGGTAAACCATTACGTTCAACTGCTCGGTGTGTCCCCGGCGCATTGGCGGGATCTCGTTGAATCGGTCGTGGTGGCTGAGACTTGGTTTTACCGTGAGCCCGAGGCCTTCGCCGGTTTGGCACGCTTTGCCCTCGAGGAATGGCTGCCGAAAGCCCGGGTGCGACCGCTCCGCATTCTCAGCGTGCCCTGTGCCTCGGGCGAGGAGCCCTATTCCATGGCCATGGCGCTGCTCGATGCCGGGCTGTCGCCGGGTGCGTTCCGTATCGACGCCATCGATCTCAGCGTGCGCGCCCTGGCCCGTGCCCGCAAGGCGGTCTATGGAAAGAACGCTTTCCGCAACCGGCAAACGGCCTTCCGTGCCCGGTACTTCCGGTCCACCGCAGAGGGCTTTCTTTTGCGCCCGGAAGCGCGCCAACCCGTTTCATTTCAGGCGGGCAACCTCCTCGAGCCCGCGTCTTTTGCGCCCAAACCGGCTCAGTATCATTGTATTTTCTGCCGAAACCTCTTGATTTACTTCGACCCGATGAGCCAGGTCAAAGCGCTGGCAAACCTGCAGCGAATGCTCCACCCGCAGGGCGTGCTTTTTGTCGGGTCCGCCGAGCAAGCCCTGGCGTTGGGCCACGGTTTCGCCCCGGGACCATGGCCGGCGGCGTTCGTGACGGAGGCCTTCCGCAGCTCCAGCCGCTCCCCGGTTCCGCCGCGGCGCGGAGTCCGCCTGACCTCCTGGCCGTCTGCCGAGGCTTCGGACCGTTCCTTCGAACCATTCTCAATCACGGAAGAATCCCTCCCTCCGGGCGCGCCGGGCCGACCGCTTGCCGCCGGCCCGGATTTGGAACACGCGCGGCGGCTGGCCGACGCGGGACGTCTTCGAGAAGCGGCGCTGCTCTGCGAGAGTTACCTGCGGTTGAACCAGGACTGCGCCCAGGCCTATTATCTGCTTGGCCGGGTTCGCGAGGCAGCGGGCCAGCCCAATGCCTTGGAGTGCTACCGCCGCGCTTTGTACCTCGAACCGCGCCATCGCGAGACCTTGCTGCAAATGTCGGTGCTGGCCGCCCGAAGCGGGGATGGGCCCTTGGCCGTGAATCTTCGGCGCCGCGCCGAGCGCATCAAACCCCCATCGGAGCCGTCGTGAGCGCCAGGGCCACAACTGCAATCGCGTCCGCCCAGCCCGAGGTGGTGGCTTGCTGGAGCGAAATTGGCGTCTTCGGCAATCGCTCGTGCCAGGAATTGGAACGGCACGTGCATTGTCACCATTGCCCCGTGTTCTCGGAGGCCGCACGGCGCTTGCTGGACCGGCCGCTGGCCGCGGACTACCGTGCCGAGCGGACGCGCGATTTTTCCGTCGAGAGGGAGCCCGGCGAATCCAAGGCCACCTCGGCGGTGGTGTTTCGCATCCGGTCCGAATGGCTTGCCCTGCCCACCAGCGCTCTGCAGGAGATCACCGAACAACGCACGATCCACTCGCTGCCGCATCGGCGCACGGGGGCGCTGTTGGGTTTGGCCAATTTCCGAGGCGAACTCCTGCTCTGCGTTTCGCTGGGCCACCTGCTGGGTGTCGAGGGGATGGTTTCCCCTGAGGAATTGCGCCGCGCCTCGAACCGGGTCCTGGTCACCCATTGGGAAGGCAGCCGGCTGGCGTTCCCGGTGGACGAGGTGCACGGTCCGCACCGGTTCGAGCCGCACGCGTGGAGGCGTCTGCCGGCCTCCTTGACCGATCCGAATCCCAGTTACACTCGCCACATCCTGTCATGGCGGAACCGCGCGGTCGGGCTGCTGGATCCCGGGCTGCTCTTTTCGACCTGGAACCGAACTTGGCCGTGAATCCCCAGGGGACAGAGCACATGGCCGGACTCTCGATGCTCGAATTGTTTCGGGCCGAAGCCGAGAGCCAGACCGCGGTCCTCACCCAGGGCCTGCTCGAACTCGAACGGGGCTCCGCCACCACCCACACTTTCGAAGCGCTCATGCGGGCAGCCCACTCGTTGAAAGGCGCCGCCAAAATCGTCAATCTCCCCGCTGCCGTTCGCCTCGCCCATGCCCTGGAAGACTGCTTTGTCGCCGCCCACCAGGGCCATCGCCCCTTGGGACAAGCGGAAGTGGACATTTTGCTGCCCGGCGTGGATCTGCTCTCCCAACTCGCCAAGCGCACCGAAGCTACCCTCGGCGCCTGGGAACAGGAGAAGCGCGAGGTGATCGAAGCATTCCTTGCCTCGCTTGGCCCGCTCCGGCAGTGGCCGCGCCAACCCGCAACCGCCGCGGTGAGCGCGCCGGACCATTCGCCAGCCAGCATCCTGCTCGAATCCGCGGCGCCGCTGCCCTCGGGGGACAGCGCCCGGGTACCGTCGCTGGCGTTGGCGGTGCCAACCGCTGAGCCGCCCGAACGCGTTCTGCGCCTGGCGGCCGGCAATCTGAACCGCTTGCTGGCCTTGGCGGGCGAATCCCTGGTCGAATCCCGCTGGCTCCGGCAATTCGCCGATTCGCTGCAACTGCTCAAGCGCCAGCACGCGAGCCTGGCCCAGCAACTCGAAGGCCTCCGGCAAGCCCTGGCGCCGGAGCTTCACAACGAGCGCGTCAGCTTCTACTTCCAGAATCTGGGCCGTGACACGGCTCTTGCCCAGCAAGCCCTGGTCGAGCGCCTGGGGGAACTGGATCTGTTTGACCGCCGCTCCGCTCAACTCTCCCAGCGCCTGTATCTGGAAGTCCTCCGCACCCGCATGCGCCCTTTCAGCGAGGGCGTGGGCCAGTTTCCCCGCATGGTGCGGGACCTGGCCCGGCATCTTGGAAAAGAGGTGAACTTTGAAATCCTGGGCGAGAACACCCAGGTGGATCGCGACATTCTCGAGCGGCTCGAGACACCGCTGGCTCATTTGCTTCGCAACGCAGTGGATCACGGGTGCGAATCCCCCGAGGAACGCCGGAAGGCGGGCAAACCTTCGGCCTGTAGTCTGCGTTTGGAGGCCCGCCACAGTGCGGGTGTGCTCTTGGTGACGGTCAGCGACGACGGGGCCGGCGTCCACCTGGACCGCGTGCGCGCGGAGGTCGTCTCCCGCCAGTTGGCAAGTCCCGGCCGGGCGCGGCGTCTTACCGAACCCGATCTGCTGGAATACCTCTTCCTTCCCGGCTTTACCCTCAAGCAATCGGTGACCGAGATCTCCGGCCGCGGCTTTGGTTTGGATGTGGTTCAGAACATGATGAAGAACGTGCGGGGCGCGATCCGGCTCACCAACCAGGCCGGCAAGGGACTCCGCGTCCAGTTGCAATTACCCCTCACGCTTTCGGTTCTGCGCGCGCTGCTGGTCGAAATCGGCGGTGAGCCTTATGCCATTCCGCTCAACCAGATCGCCCGCATCCTCAAGCTCCCGCGCGCTTCGATCCGAGTCCTCGAAGGCCGCCACAGCTTCTCGATGGGTGAGCAACATGTCCGCTTGCTGGCGGCCCACCAGGTCCTGGAATGCGGCACGCCTCGTTGGGAAGCCGGGGATCTCCCCGTCGTGGTGCTCGGCGACCGCAATGCACGCTTTGGGCTGGTGGTCGATCGCTTCCTGGGCGAACGCGAGGTGGTGGTTCAGCCGCTGGATCCGCGTCTGGGCAAGATCCGGGACATCAGCGCTGCGGCGCTGACCGAAAGCGGTGGTCCCATTCTGATCATCGACGTGGAGGACCTGCTCCGGTCCCTCGACCGCCTGGCCGCGGACGGACGGCTGAGTCATGCCTCCCTCTCGGGTCTCCTCGGGCCGCCCTCCCGTCCGAAACGCGTGCTGGCGGTCGATGACTCCCTTTCGGTGCGCGAACTCGAACGCAAGCTGCTCGTTTCGCGAGGCTTCGTCACCGACGTGGCGGCGGATGGGCGGGAGGCCTGGGACGCGCTGCGGTCGGCGCCTTATGACCTGGTGATCACCGACGTCGATATGCCGCGCCTGGACGGCATTGAACTGACGGCTTTGATAAAAAAGGATTCCCTGTTAAAGTCCATCCCCGTTCTGATAGTCTCATATAAAGATCGTCCCGAGGACCGCTTGCGCGGACTGGAAGCCGGCGCGGATTATTACGTGGCCAAGGGCGATTTTCAGGACGATGCCCTGCTGGAGGCGGTCGTTGATTTGATCGGCGAGCCGGGAACATGAGAGTCGCAATTGCCAACGATGTGCCACTGGCGGTGGAGGCGGTTCGCCGCGTGCTCCTGGCGGACGGGCGCCACCAGCTTGCCTGGGTCGCCCGCGACGGCCTCGAAGCGGTCCGGTTCTGCGCCCGCGATCTGCCGGACCTGGTGCTCATGGATCTCATGATGCCCCGCCTGGACGGCGTGGAAGCCACGCGGCGGATCATGGCGGAGAACCCCTGCCCCATCCTGGTGGTTACCGCGGACGTGATCGACCATTCGTCCCGGGTCTTTGAAGCCATGGGCGCCGGGGCACTCGACGCCGTCAATACCCCCGTCATGGAATGTCCCGGCGCGTGCAAGGGCGCGGCCACCCTGCTCGCCAAACTCGAGACCATCCGAAAATTCATCGGCGCACCTGCCGGACCACGGGTGTTCCGCGAACGCCAGCTCGCGCCCATCCCGCCGCGTCCGCACTGCCTGGTTGCCCTCGGCGCTTCGGCCGGCGGACCGGCTGCGATTGCACGAATCCTGGCCCAGCTCCCGGCGGATTTCCCTGCCCCCATCGTGATCATCCAGCACGTGGATCCGCAATTCGCGCAGGGACTGGCGAACTGGCTGGATTATCAAACCCCTCTCGAGGTCCGTCTCGCGCAGGAAAACGATCATCCCCAGCCCGGGACCGCGCTGTTGGCCGGCCGCGCCAGCCACCTTATCTTCATCAATTCGGTGCGCCTGGCTTACACGCGGTTGCCCGAGGACTCCTCCTATACCCCTTCGATCGACGTATTTTTTCGCAGTGTGGCCCGCTTCTGGCCGGCGCAAGTCATCGGCTGCCTGCTGACCGGCATGGGGCGCGACGGGGCGGAGGGGTTGCGGTTTCTTCGCAGCCGCGGCCATCATACCATCGCCCAGGACCGCGCCGGTTGCGCCGTCTATGGCATGCCCAAAGCCGCCGCGGATCTCCAGGCGGCGACAGAAATCCTGCCGCTGGACCAAATTGCCGCCCGCTTGCTGGCCATGACCGCTCAACGTCCCTTCGCGCATGCCTGAGCCGAACTTCAATTACCCGGCGGGAACGGAACCCGGCCGTCCGGTCGGCTTGCCCGACTATCATGTCATGGTGTTGCTCGTCGATGATCAGGCCATGGTCTGCGAGGCGGTGCGCCGCGCGTTGGCCAACCAGGTCGATATCGATTTCCATTACTGCGCCGATGCCCGGGAGGCGCTGGCGGTGGCCAATCAAATCACACCCACGGTCATTCTGCAGGACCTGGTGATGCCCGGGTTGGACGGCCTGACGCTGCTGGGCCAGTACCGCTCGAATCCGCGCACCAAGGACATCCCCATCATTGTCCTGTCCACCAATGAAAACCCGCAGGTCAAGGGGCAGGCCTTCGCCCTGGGCGCCAATGATTACCTCGTCAAACTGCCGGATCGCATCGAACTCATCGCGCGCATCCGCTACCACTCGAAGGCCTTTCTCAACCTGTTACAGCGCGATGCCGCCTACCGCGCCCTGCGTGAAAGCCAGCAGCAACTCATCGAAAGCAATGCCGCCCTCATCTCGTTGAACCAAAAGCTCGAAGAGGCCACCCTCGCCAAATCCCAGTTCCTGGCCAACATGAGCCATGAAATCCGCACCCCGATGAATGGCGTTCTGGGCATGACCGCCCTCCTGCTGGACACCGAGTTGACCGATGAGCAACGGGATTTTGTCGAGGCCACCCGCGGCAGCGCCGACGCCCTGTTGACCATCATCAACGACATCCTCGATTTCTCGAAAATCGAATCCGGCAAATTGGAGCTCGAAAATCACCCGTTCGAACTCCACACCTGCATCGAGGAGGCCATGGATTTGCTGGCCCCGAAGGCCGCCGAAAAGAACCTCGACTTGGGCTACCTCGTGGATGATTCCATCCCCAAAGTCCTCGTCAGTGATGTCACTCGTCTGCGGCAAATCCTGGTAAACCTCATCGGCAACGCGGTAAAATTTACCAATCACGGCGAGGTGGTCCTCGAAGTTGTCCCAGCCGGACGGCCCACCCGCCCGGCGGCGGTGGCCCAAAAGTACGACACCGAGTTTTTGCGGCACTCGGAGGAATGGTCGCTCCATTTTTCGGTGCGCGACACGGGCATCGGCATTCCGTTGGACAAGCAGGGCCGGCTGTTTAAATCGTTTCAGCAGGTCGATGCTTCCACGACCCGCCACTATGGAGGCACCGGCTTGGGGCTGGCCATTTCGAAGCGCCTGGCGGAGCTGCTCGGCGGGCAGATCTGGGTCGATAGCGATGCCGGCAAGGGCTCGACGTTCCACTTCACAATCCTCGCGCGAGCGACCACCGGCAGCGCCTCTCCGCCCTGGCAGGGGCCGCAGTCGCAATTAGCGGGCAAGCGCCTGCTCCTGGTCGAAGACAACCTCACCAATCAGCGCATCGTTTCCTCCCGCTGCGCGCACTGGAGCATGACGGTCGAGCTGGCCAAGGACAGCCGCGAAGCCCTGCGGCTGCTGGCCAAAAGCAAGCCCTTCGATGTGGCCATTCTCGACCTGCAGCTCCCCGAAACCGATGGCCTGGTGCTGGCCGATGAAATCCGCAAGCTGCCCGGCGGGCGCGACCTGCCGCTGCTCCTGTTGTCCTCCGCCCGGGTCCGGGGCGATGATACCCGCCCGATGGAGGCGGGGGTTTCGGTGTATGTCCATAAACCGATCCGTCCAGCCCAACTGCTGGATGCCCTTTGCCGCGCACTGAGCATTCAGCTTCAGCGGGAGAAGAAGGCGCCCGCCTCGCCCACGCTGGATGCCAGCCTGGCTCGCCGGCTGCCCCTGCGCCTCTTGCTGGCGGATGACAATCCGATCAACCAAAAAGTTGGCCTGAGCGTCCTGCAAAAGCTGGGTTACCGGGCGGATCTCGCCAACAACGGACTGGAAGTCCTCAAGGCGCTCGAACAAAAGCTTTACGACCTGCTCTTCCTGGATGTCCAGATGCCCGAGATGGACGGCCTGGAGGCCGCCTACCAGATCTGCCGGCGCTGGCCCCCGGAACGGCGGCCCTGCATCATCGCCATGACCGGCAACGCCCTCCTGGGCGATCGCGAAAAATGCCTCGCTGCCGGCATGGACGATTATATCTCCAAACCCGTCCGGGTCGCCGAAATCCAGGCCGCGATCGAACGCTGGGGCCCGCTCAAATCACGCAAATCCGATACCACCATGCTGTCGCGCAAACCAGCCGACGATTTGCTGGATCAGAGCCTGCTGAACGAATTCCGCTCCATGCCGGCGGACCATGGGAAGACGATGTTGCAGGAATTGGTGGAGCTCTTTCTGGAGGGCGCCCCCCCGCGCATCGCGCAAATCAACGATGCCATTACCGATCCCGCGAAGCTCGCCTTCCACGCCCATGCCCTCAAAAGCATGAGTCTCAATCTCGGTGCCAAACGCATGGTCCACCTCGCCCAAAGACTTGAAGACCTCGCCCGAGCGGGAACTCTCGACGGCGCGCCCGCGGTCCTCCTGGACCTGCAAACCGCCTTCAATCAAACCAAGGCCCAGCTTCTCTCCTTGCCCGCCTCCGCTCCCCCCCCATCGCCACACCTCCGGAGAGCCGCTGAGGTGAAGGCGCGGAACAACAGCGGAGGCAGCATGGGTGGAGGCTGGGCCGGCCTCGAGATTCGCGCTGGTGCGGGGCTGGTTTCGCGGGCGGCCATCCGCCGCTCGATTTGCTCATGCTCCTAAAACCACCGCGCCTGGAATCCGGAGAGATCGTCGGGCTGATCGCCCCGGCCAGCGCGCCGGCGGATCCTGAAAGGATCGATCAGTGCGCGGCCGCCGTCACGCGGCTTGGTTTCAAACCGAAGCTGGCCCGCAACGTCCGCCGCCGCGCGGGTTTTCTCGCCGGGTCGGATCGCGATCGCGCCGGCGATCTGATGTCGATGGTGGCCGATCCCCGGGTCAAAGCCATCCTCTGTGTCCGTGGTGGGTACGGCTCATGCCGGATCCTGCCGCTGCTCGATTATTCGGTAATACGCGCCCACCCGAAAATCCTCGTCGGTTACAGTGATATTACGTCGCTGCATTGCGCCTTTTTGGCCAAGGCCGGCGTGGCCTCCTTTCATGGTCCCATGTTGAACTCCGATTTCCTGAAGGATTCGCTGCCCGAGTTCACCCGCCGGAGCTTTCTCCGCACGCTGACGCAAACCACGCCCCCCGGCGGCATCTGCCAGGGATACCATCGAAAAACGGTCGCCATTTTGCGTCCCGGCCTCGCCACCGGGCGCCTGGTCGGCGGCAACATTTCGATCCTGTGCGCGAGCCTGGGAACCCCGTACCAGCCTTCGTTCAAAAACAAGATCCTCTTTTTCGAAGATGTGGATGAAGTCCCGTACCGCTTCGATCGGATGCTCACCCAATTGCTGAACGCCGGTTTGCTGCAGCAGGTTGCCGGCATCGCAATTGGTATGAACCACAATTGCAACGATCCCAGGGCCGGGAAAGCCAGAGAATACCGCCAAACCCTCGCCGACGTGTTTGCCGAACGGCTCCTCCCCCTCAAGGTCCCCATCGTCACCGGTTTGCCCTTCGGACACACCCGCTTTAATGCCACGCTCCCCTTCGGCGCCCGCGCCACTCTGGACGCCCGCCACGGCGATCTCCTCATCCTCGAATCCGCCGTGACCTGAGCTCAGGCATAGCCGAAAACTCGGCAGTAGGGCTCGAGCGCAGGCAGTATCGGGGCCAGGTGCTTTTCATAGGCGCGCCAGCGCCCAACCGAGCGGGCATAGACCGGCCGGGTGACATCCTGGTAGGTCGGCGAGTAAAGCTGCTTCTGCCGGCTTTTTTCGTAGAACGTCGCTTGTTGCGGATCCCAGGTCAGCCCCAGGAAGCCGGTTACGCGACGACCCTCGGTCTCGAGGCTGGCGACCATGTCCTCGTAGCGCGTCTCCAGCCAGGCAAAGCCGGTCCATTGCCGCGCCGCCAGCCAAACGTCCATCACGTCGGCATAGTGCTTGGCGACGCGATCAAGGCTTAGGAAATTCACGTTGGCCGCATTCAGAGGGATATTTTGGAAATAACAGCTCAAGACGACGTCGCGGGGATCGCGCAGAGCAATCAGGACCCGCAGTTCGGGGAGAACGCGAAGCCAGACCGGGAGCCGGGCGGTGGGAGAAGGATTCTTGTCCACCAGGAGCTTTCCCTCTGCTCCGGGCCCGACTTCCTGCAACAGCGCGCCTGCATAAAGGCGGCGGAGAGCGTTGATGCGAGCGGCTGACAATTCCTTCGAGTTGTGGAATTCGGGCTGCAAGACATGGAGAAAGGCCGTGGGCTCATCTAGCGCGGCGACCTCGGGATGCGCATCGAGCACTTGTTCCAGAAGAGTGGTGCCGCTGCGTGGGTGGCCGCCCAGGAACGCCAGCCTGGGAACCGGCTCACGGTTCGACGGCGGGAAGAGCTCCGCCCAGGTGTCCAGAATGTTCGCGGGGAGGTTTTGTGTGAAGCGGCGGGCGCTATCCGCGCCTTGATCGTAGGCCTCGAGCATCAACCGGGTGTCGGTTAGCCCGCGCACAAGCTCCTTCGCTTCGGCCAGGAGCGTCATGGCTTCATCAAACCGGTCCGTCCGATCCAGAATCTGGGCCAGCTCATAACGGCAGGCATAACGCACATAGGGATGTTTGGGATCGGATTCGATGAGCGCGCGCAGAGCGCGCTCGGCTCCTTCGAGCTGATTCTCCCGGCGATCCAGCAGCGCCGCGAAATAGCGAGCCTGGTCATCCCGCGGGTCGATCGCCAGGCATTGCTCCACCGCCTCGCGGGCTTCGTCCAGGCGATGGTTCTGTTCCAACAAGACCGCCAGGCTAATCCGAGGGTTGATCGCGCGGGGATCGGCCGCGGCGGCCTGGGCGAAGCAGGCGCGCGCCCGGTCGGGCCGGCGCAAGCCCTGGTACTGATGCCCGATGAGGCCGACCAACTCGGCATTGCGAGGCGCTAGTTCGAGCGCTCGGTCCCAGGCGGTTTCCGCCCGGCGCGCATCCCGCGCTCCGGACGCTGCGTTGCCGTATTCGTACCAGAGGATCGCGTGGCCGGGAAAATGGCGGACCAACCGCTCGTAGCGGGACAAGGCCTGGGAAAACTTTTGAGACAACAGGAGCTGGCGTGCCTCACTGAGTCGGTGTTGCAAATTGGCGGCTTTCATGGAAGCGGGCTGAACATGCACTCGGTCAGCGGGCCACAACAAGGGCAAATAATTGAATTGACTCCGGCGTCCATCGCGGGTTAGGTGAAATGAGAATCCTCGAACTCCCTGGGAAAGTTGGCTCGGACGCACGCGGGCACGCGGCAGGCTTGCGCCTGGGGAAAACCGAAAGACACCTATGAAAAGAAAACGAACCGCTCTTAACCAAGGGCATGTGAAACAACTGGCTTGTACGGTATCCGCGGCGGCGCTTATGCTGGGCGTGAGCCAGGCCGCGACGGTCGGCTTCAACTTCCAAACGCATTACTGCAGCCCGGATTCGTATTCCGGCGCTGTGGTGACGGGACCAGCGTTTGGTATCGGGACCAACGCCTGGGAGAGCTTGGCGGAAATGGATACGGGTTATGGCTGCACGGCGGCATATTTTACGCTGAACAACACCATCGACACCACCAGTTCAGGCGGCGGATTGAACCCGCTGCCGAACGGATCGTTGGCGGTCACGTGGTCGGCGTACACGGCCAATGTGAGCGGCTTCGGCGGGTATAGTCGTTCAGGACCGCATTACACATTCGGAGGAAATAAATACAACCCGGGGAACGAACAGGTCTATTGGGGCTTTTTACGCGACGGGGTGAACTTTGGTCCCGGCTCGAGTGGCGGCAATAACACCAATGCGGGTTACCAGATCGACATCACGGGATTAAAGTCACTGTTTACCAATAGCCCCTTCGCGGTCGAGGTGATCGCCTCGGCCGACTCGATGCAATACCTCACCAATGTGTTCATCATCGACGCGACGGCAAACAGCACGCAGTCGGTGATGTATCCGAGCACGCCTCCGGTGGCGGACGTTGGCGATACGGCGTGGGTGCGCGGTGTGGGGGGTGGCCTGAGCACTGCCAGCGCCGCCTTCGACACCGATCACTTGATGATCATCGGGAACCGTGCCGCCCATGTCGGGCCGAAAGCCGGCTATAACTTCGCCAGCACCATCGCCGGATTCATTATCACTGACAAGCCGGTCATCTCGATGCCGCCGAACTCACTGCTGGCCTGTGGTGGCGACAACTTTGTCTTGAGCGCCTACGCGGTGGGTGTGCCGCCGCTGTCCTATCAATGGCGAAAGGACGGCGTGGCGATTCCGGGTGCGACCTCTCTGTCCTACGGGATCACGAACGTGCAAGTGGCGGAGGCCGGCAGCTACGACCTCGTCGTGACGAATGCGTATGGCCAGGCCACGAGCGATGTGTCGGTGGTCACTGTGGATCATCTTCTTCCCACCGCTGGAAGCAATTTCGTGATGGACTCCAACCCGAATGGCCCGGCCCACGACGGGGTGGCGTCCGGGGCCACGTGGCTGGCTTCCAGCGGCAGCCGCAATGGAGTGATGAACTTCAAAGCCTCCGACCCGGATCAAATTGTGGTCCAGGGTGAAACCAACTTTGACGCCACCACCGGCACAGTGCTCCTCTGGATACGCTCGACGGGTGTGACCGGAACCAACCCCGCCGCTCTCTTTGACCGGCGCAATCCCAACGGCTGTGTCCTGGCCCTGGGAACCAACGGCACCATTCAATTCCAGTCTTCCGTGGGTAACGAAAACCCCTTCTCTTCGGTCGCCACAAACCTGGCCGACAACAACTGGCACCTGGTGGGGCTCGTGTATGACCAATCCGTCAGTGGCGAGGTGGATATCTATGTTGATGGCCAGCGCGACAACCTCAACTTTAACTCCGCCGCCTGGTCCTGGCAAACGGGCCAGGAGCTTGAGTTCGGCCTTTCCCACGACACGACGCTCTGGCAGCCCTACAACGGGCTGATGGATGATATCCGGTTCTACAACCGGGCGTTGACACCCACCGAGATGGCGTCTGTGTTCAGCAGCGGCGACCTGGTGGATACCAATGCGCTGGTGATGCGCCTGAACTTCGATTCCGCTCCCGGCGCGGGTGTGACGTTGCGCTGGCAGTGCCCTGATGCCGTTCTACAGTCCGCGGCCTCCGTCCTGGGGCCTTATACCGACGTGCCCTCCGCCACTTCGCCGTATTCCACAGCCGTTCGTGGAGCGGGCCAGTTCTACCGTTACCACGGCCACAAGGCGTCCTCGGTGCTGAGCAATCCTTACCTGATGTAGCACCGTTCAGGGTTTGTCATCGCAGGCGTGCGGCCAGACCGGGGCCTGCGAGAATTGGCGGGACGGGGCTGCCCTGAGGGAGCTCCGTCCCAGCTTTGCAGGGAGAGGGCCCCCGGAGCGTGAGTTACTGCGCGGTTTCGGTCGCCAGGCCGACTTTGACAACGTCGGCCTGCTGAAGAATATCCAGCACGCGAATGACGCCTTGGTAGTCCACCTCGGGGGCCCCTTTACGACGACGCTGACGTCGGGATCACTCGCTTTGAGGGCAAGCAGATCTTTTTTCAGGGCCGGGAGCTCCGTAGGCTGGCCATTGAGGGTGATCTTGCCGGTCGTATCGACGAAAATGCGTTGGATTTGAGGTGGCTTGGCCGGTTTATTGGCCTTCTTAGCCGAGGGCAGGTTCATCTCGAGATCGTTCGAGAGTTGGGGAGTGGTGATGATAAAAATCACCAGCAGCACAAACGCCAGGTCCAGCAACGGCGTAATGTTCAGCTCGTTGAGCGAACCGTGGTGGCCTTTGGAGACCTTTTTCACTGGATGGTGCTGACCTTAAAGACGTCTTCGGTTTTGGTCATTTCCACATCAAACCGGGCCAGGAAGCTGGGAGGGAAGCCCTTGGGCGGTGGCCGGCTGATGCTCTTGATGGCCGCGACCGCCTGTTTGACGGATTTATCCCATCGCGGGTCGCCGGAGCCCCGGATCCATTTCGAGCCCGCAACCGTGCCGTCCGGATCGATGTTCAGCTCGACTTCGGCGACATAGTTTTGATCGTCGATATCTTCGGGACGTTCCCAACGCGAACGCAAAGCGAGCTCGATCAAACCTTTGTAAAGGAGCTTCGGATCGGAGACTTCGACCACTTCCTTGGCGCCGTCGCTGAAGAAGCTGGGGTCTGCCGCCGGTGGGGCGGCGACCGGCGCTTCGGTGGCGGGGGGTGGGGTGGCGGCTTGCGCCATGGGCGGCGGTGTGGCCGCAACGGTCCTGGGCGGTTCGGCCGTTTTGGCCTGCTGCGCGACTTTCGGCTCTTCCTTTTGTTTTGGCGGCTCGATCGGCTTCTTCTCCTTCACCATCTCGGCCACGATGGTTTTCAGCTTTTTACCCAGCATGCCCTCCTTGGCGGCAAAATAAAATATGGCCGTCACCAGGAAGGTGTGAAAGATAAACGAGATGACCAAGTTTGCTTTTGACGAGTTCCGCTTTCTGCGTTCGTTCATAATTCACTCCTTTCGAGGGGGTCCCTCCCCGATGGCATCGGTTGCCAAATCCACTTTGCCCACGTTGGCCTGCTGGAGCATATCCATGACGGCCACCACATTCTTGTACTTCGCCTTGCCGGAGCCACGGATCACCACGCTCAGGTCCGGCTCGCCGATGCGCGCGGCAATCACTTTTTCCAACAGCCCGGACAGGCTGACCGGGTCCCGATCCAGGTACAACTGGCCGGTGCTCTGGACGGTGACGTAGTGGACTTTCGGTTTGGGATCTTTGGGCCGTTTGGCGGCGGTGGGGAGATCGACCGCCAGATCGTTGACGATCGGCGTGGTGGTGATGATGAAGATCACCAGCAACACAAACGCCAGGTCCAGCAGCGGCGTGATATTCAGCTCCGCCAGCGCGTGATGATGGCTTTTCGAACACTTCTTCACGGCAAAACGTTTCCCGGAAGCGGCGGTTACCTGGAATAGGCAGGTTCCTCGCGCGCGCCGATGGCGGCTTGAGCCACCAGCGGGGCCAGCGTGGATTGAAGGGCGCTGCGAAGTTCGTCGGCCAGCCCCCGGTTGTCCACGTCCTTATGTTCCAATGCCGTGGCATATTCATTGGCGAACGCGTCCAACTCCTGGGTAATGGCGCGGATGGTGGTCACCATGTAGTTGTAGGCGAACATGGCGGGAATGGCGACAAAGAGGCCGACGACCGTGGCGATCAGCGCGCCCGCAACGCCTGGGGCCATAGCGGTCAAACTGGCCGTCTGCGCCCGGGCGATGCCCGAAAAGGTTTCCATCACCCCCCAGACCGTGCCGAGCAGCCCCAGAAAGGGTCCGCCCGCCACGGCGGTGGATAAAATGATCATGCCCTTTTCCAGGGACATGGCTTCGTTGCTGGCGGCCCGTTCGAGCGCGACACGCACGGTGTCAAAGGCGCCATGGCTGATCTTGGTCGTAATCGAGCGCGCAATCACGTCGGTCTGCGCCTGAGTCTCTAACCCGGGAACCAAGTCACGGATCTGTTCGACTCTTACGGGGTTGTTCTTCAAATGGTATTCCGTCTCCTCGGCCCCGGTGTAGTAGAGCTCGTAGGCGGGTGCGCCGTCGAATTCCTGCTTGCGCCGGTAGAGATCCAGCGGATCGCGCGTTTCCCGGTAGGCGGCGAAGAATTTCTTGGCCGCTTTGCGCGCCCGGATGAGCTGGCGGGCTTTTGAAATAATGACCGTCCAGCTAAAGACCGAGACCACCAGCAGGACGCAAATGGTCATTTTGCCCTCGGTCGTCGCCTGCTTGAAGGCAAAATCCAGCGCGCTGGCGAATATCGGCGATGCAAAGTCCATAGTCGTTTATGCGATTCCGGTACGGAGACCGAAGTGAGCGGGTGGATTCGGCCTCACCTGACTATAGAGTCAGCCTGAGCCCTTCCGGCGCACACCTTGAGCGGTGTCCGAGCGCACGGGCCAGTCACAAAAATCCGGCGCCATTGCTCGTCGCGCCGCCACGTCGGTTCTCGTCCCCTCAGAATATGCGGGACAGCGCCCTCCGGCCAAAGCAACGTTATGTTAAAACGAGGTGGCGGAATTGTTACGAGTCTGTGGCGTTGAGGGGCGAGGTCTTGAAGGTGGCTCGACCCCGGCTTGAGATTGAGCAAGACCTTTCGAAAGCGGCAACGGCAAGAGCATCCAGCGCGCCCGGGGCGGCGGAATCGCGCCGGCGCACACCGGCGCTCGGTGCCGCGTGAGTGTGGTGAACCCGCAGTCGCGCGGCGCTTATGGGCCTGGGCGTTCGGTCAGCAGCTCAGCGGAGCTCTTTCCCGTGTGGCGGATATCCTCGGCTTCGCACAGAAAGACGACTTCCTCGGCGACGTTTTTGGCGTGATCCGCAATGCGTTCGAGGCTCTTGGCAACCACCATGAGATTTAGGCACCGGGTGATGGTGTCAGGCCGTTCAATCATTTGATCCGCCAGCCGCCGATGGATTTCCTTGTTGAGGGCATCCGCCTCTTTGTCCTGGGGAATCAAGGCGCGCGCGGCCAGAGGATCTTTGGCGACAAAGGCGTCGAGCGCATTTTTCAAAAGGGCCAGGGCGACGTCGGCCAGGTGGGGTATGTCCACATCGACGCGGAGCGGCGGTTCCTGGCTGAGGTCGCGGGCGCGGTTGGCGATCTTGGAAGCCTCGTCACCCACGCGTTCGAGGTTCTGGGAGATTTTCATCGTGACCGCGATCAATCGGAGATCGCTGGCCAAAGGCGCCTTGGCCAGGAGCCGCAGGGCCATCTCGTCCAGCTCGACTTCGAAGCGGTCGATCAGCACGTCATCCGCGCGCACTTGCAGCGCGAGATCGTAATCCCTGGTTTCCAGGGCCTTGATGGCCAGTTTGACGGAGGTCTCGGCCCGGCTGGCCATGGTCAGCAGCGTGTTTCTTAGCAGGTCCAGTTCCTGTTCGAAGTGCAACATACGTTAGCCTTTATCCGAAACGACCGGTCACGTAATCCTCCGTTTGCCGCTTGCCCGGGCTGGTGAAGATTTTTGAGGTGGTGCCATATTCCACCAGTTCGCCGAGGTAAAAGAACGCGGTCTGGTCGGAGATGCGAGCGGCTTGCTGCATGTTATGGGTGACGATCACGATGGTATAAGCCTGTTTTAATTCGAGGATTAAGTCTTCAATCTTGGCGGTCGCCAGCGGGTCCAGAGCCGAAGCCGGCTCGTCCATCAGCAACACCTCCGGCTTGACCGCCAGTGCGCGGGCGATGCACAGGCGCTGCTGCTGCCCGCCCGAGAGGCTGGTGGCGGCGGCGTTCAACCGGTCTTTCACCTCATCCCACAAGGCGGCCATGGCGAGGGCCTGTTCCATACGCTGCTTTAACATCGGCCCATTAGCCATCCCATTCAACCGGAGGCCAACCGTTACGTTGTCGGCGATCGACATGGTCGGGAAGGGATTGGATTTCTGGAAGACCATTCCCACCCGGCGGCGCACGACCACAGGCTCGACGTCCCGGGCATAGATGTCTTCGCCGAACAGCCGGATTTGGCCCTGGATCCGGGCCGAGGGGACGAGTTCGTGCATGCGGTTGAGCGAGCGCAGGAAGGTGGACTTGCCGCAGCCACTGGGCCCAATAATCGCCGTTACCGCCCGAGCGGGAACATCCATCGAGACCCGCTTGAGCACCTGGTTGGCGCCGAAAAAGACGGAGAGCTCGCGCACGCTGATGGCGGGCGTGGCGGTCTCCGCGCCCGGGGCCGGCTGCTGCGCCGGGACCGCGGGTTTCGGCGGCGCCGGCGTGGTCTTCTGGCGATCGGTTTCTTCCGAAGCAATCATGCGTTTAAAGGCGTTGGGCGAATCGGTCTCGAGTCAATACCCGCACCACCACATTGACCAGGGCGACGAACAGCAACAAGACCAATGCCGCCGCCCAGGCCTGGCGGTGCCAATCCTCGTAGGGAGATTTTGCGTAATTGAAAATTTGCAGCGGCAGCGCGGCGATCGGGTCCGCGAGACGGCGGTTCCAGAACTGGTTGCCAAAGGCCGTAAACAGCAGCGGCGCGGTTTCGCCGGCGACCCGGGCCAGCGCCAGCAGGACGCCGGTGACAATGCCCTTGAGGGCGGTGCGCACGACAATTTGAAGGATCGTTCGCCACTGGCAGATTCCCAAGGCGAGGGCGGCTTCCCGGTAGCCGGCCGGGACTAACAACAAAACCTCTTCGGTGGTGCGCATGATCAGCGGCACCATCATCATGCCCAATACAATGCCGCCCGCCCAGGCGGAAAACGTTTTCATGGGCACGACAACTAACGCCCAAACCACCATGCCCCAGGCAATCGAAGGCACACCATTCAAAATATCCGCCCCAAAGCGGACCCACCAGTTGAGGCTGGCGGCGCCGTATTCGCTGAGGAAAACACCGCCGAGCACGCCTACCGGCACGCCGATCAGGGCGGCCAGGCCTAATAACTCGAACGTCCCGAGAATGGCGTTTGCCGTCCCTCCGCCGGCTTCGCCCACCGGTTTGGGCAACTGTGTGAAAAAGGCCCAATTTACCGAACCCGCGCCCGACTTCACCACATGATAAAAGATAAAACCCAGGGGCAGCACGACCAGCACCGCGCAGCTGCACGTCAGGCCCTGCATCAGCCCGTTCTTGACCTTCCGCCAGCGATGATAGCTCCGGTCCATAGTCGCGGGGTTAAGGGCGCAGGCCGGCCGAGGGTCCGGCGAAGGTGGTCAGGAGCAGTTGCGCCAGCGCGTTGACCACCACGGTGACGCCGAGCAGGACCAGGCCGATTTCGAAGAGCGCGCTCAGATGCATGTCGGTTACCGCTTCGGCAAACTCGTTGGCAATAACGCTGGCCAGGGTGTAGCCGGGTTTAAACAACGAAGCCGAGATTTCCGGGCGATTCCCGATCACCATCGTCACGGCCATCGTCTCGCCCAGCGCCCGTCCCAGCCCGAGAATCACCGCGCCGAACAAGCCCTTCTTGGCGTAGCTGAGCACGGCGATGCGGGTGACTTCCCATTTCGTGGCCCCCAACGCGTAGGCCGCTTCGCGCTGCAAACCCGGCACCGAGCGCAGAATCTCCCGCGAAACTGAGGTGATGATGGGCAAAATCATGATGGCCAGAATAATTCCGCCCGCCAGGATGCTCACGCCGTAAATCGGCCCCGTGAACAGGGGCAGGAACCCAAAGGCGCTCTTCAGCCAGGGAAACAGGTGCTCGCGGCACCAGGGAACCATCACGAAGATGCCCCAGAGCCCGAGAATGACACTCGGCACCGCGGCCAGCAACTCGATGAACACCGTCAGCGTCGAGCGTATCCATTGCGGAGCGATTTCCGTCAGATACACCGCGGTGGCGATGCTCAGCGGCACGGCAATCAGCAGCGCGATCGCCGAAGAAACCAGCGTCCCAAAAATGAACGGCAGCGCGCCGAATTGCTCGTTGACCGGATCCCAATCCGAGCTGAACAGGAAGTGCCAGCCGAACTTGCCCAACGCTGGACGTGCCCCCTTCGCCAGTTCGTACCCGATGAGCACGATCAAGACCCCCACTGAAAGCGCCATGCACAAGGTCAAGCCTTTGAAGAGCCGATCGCCGACCGCCCCACGGCTGATCTTCCGGCTGAGCGGGGGTGCGGCGGTTTCGGGCGTCAGGTTCATAACGGGGGATCAGGCCGGTCGAGGTTAATACTGGATCGTTTTGATGCGGTCGAGCACGCGCTGATCCAGGTCCTCCGGCAGCGGCGCGTAGTCCAGTGCGGGGGCCATCCGCTCGCCCTGGGTCAAGGCCCAGTTGAGGAATTCGACCAGTTTCTTGCCCTTTACCGGGTCGGTCTGATGTTGGTACACCAGCAGCCAGGTGGCTCCGGCGATGGGATATGCTTGCGGACCGGGAGGGTTCACCATCGAGAACCGGAAATCTTCCGGAATCTTCGCCGAGGCGAGTGCGGAGGTAACGGATTCCACCGACGGGGTGATGTAGTTGCCGGCGGCGTTCTTGATATCGGCGACCGGCAGGTGATTCTGGTGGGCATAGGCCAGCTCGATATATCCGAGCGTCCCGGGCAGTTGGGTGATCTGCCCCGCCACGCCCTCGTTGCCTTTGGCGCCCAGGCCGGTCGGCCACTTGACCGACGTGCTGTGTCCGGCCTGTTTGTCCCACTCGGGACTCACGCTGCTCAGGTAATCCGTAAAGATATAGGTCGTTCCGCTCCCATCCGAGCGGTGCACCACGATCAGGTCCGTGTCGGGCAGTTGGACTCCGGGGTTGAGCTGCGCCAGGCGCGGATCATTCCACTTGGTAATTTTCCCCAGGAAAAGATCCGCGATGGTGGGCCCGTCGAGCCGCAGCTTTGGGCCCCCGGGCAGATTATAGGTGACGACGACGGCGCCCGCGACGGTGGGAATGTGCAAGAGTTTGCCGGTCGCCTTGGCCAGGTTTTCGTCGCTCATGGGCCCGTCTGAAGCGCCAAAATTAACGGTCTGGGCCAGGATCTGCTTTTGGCCGCCGCCCGAGCCGATCGATTGGTAGTTGAAGCGCACGGAGGGATCCACCCGGGCGTATTCATCAAACCACTTCGAGTAGAGCGGGTTGGGGAAAGTGGCCCCCGCGCCGTTGATCAGCATTTGGGCCGGAGCCTCGTTTCGAGAGCAGCCCAGGAGCGAGATCGACCCCATTACAACCAGCAATATCGATTTAGCATTCATAACAATTCAAACCTTGCGCGCCCGCGAAGGCTCGCAGCCCATCATTACAGTCTGACGTTAAACTTGTCACGGTTTGGTTCCACCAAAAGCCTCACGTCGCCGGCAAGAAAGTAAGGCTGCCCGCAAAATCGTCCTGCCTAGGATGTCCCAACCCGCTAAGCGTGCTCCTGCCATGTGACGGACGGGTAACGGCTCGGTCACATTCGGGCAACGGCGCCCTGGGGAATGCCACCTCAATGAAGCTCGGGTTTGTGCGTAGTGCCGCCTTCATGGGCCGGCGCGCGCTGGCGGTGGCGCCCCGCCGCGGAGCGATCCCCGAAGCGTGCGATTAAGCTCTCGCGCTAATAAAGGCCGGTTGCCGGAGCTCAGTTCCGGATGAATCGCTGAAGAAACCAAAGGATCGAAAGGATGAAGGCTGTGCCCAAGGAAACCTTGACCGACGAAAGCAGGTTCCGGCGCCGTTTGCCTTGGTTGGGTTCAAACCCCAATTGGCTGGCATAGAAGTAGATGATGGCCTGCGCCCCCCAAAACCCGAGGAATGCGGAGAGCAGAATACCGATAATATAATGTTTGGGAGTTGTCATAAGACCAACGCCAGCGCGCGGATGGTTTTCTGACAGAATCATGTTACACCTCGGCGGCGCCGAGGTTACAACCGCATGACACGTGGGGCTGGCGTCAGCCGGATTTGAGATAACCGCTCCCGCGCCAGAGTGTTACGAACCGATGAACTTCGGTACCCGAGATATTGACCTTCTAAAACCGAAGGTTTTCCACAGGATAACTGCGGCTTTAAACAAACGATTCACCGCGCGCGGCCGAGTTATTCACCGGCGCCACCAGCCTGCAAGCCAGACGATTCAGGCGCCGCCAGTGCTCGCGGAAGACGGAGGGGTGGGCGGGGGCGGGGCAGCCGGCGACCGAGGAACAGGGGCCGGAGGTCGCGCGGGGGCTTTGGCGGGGACCACGCCGGGTGCGCCAAGCGCTCGGGCAGGGAGCTTGACCGGTTTTGCCGGGGGAGTTTTGGCCTTGATGGGCTGGGGTGAGCGCCGGACGGTGGGCTTCCGGGAACTCGAAACTTTGGCCGCCACCTTGGCTTCTCTGCGGGCTTCCTTCGCGGCTCGTTTCGCTTGTTTGAAGACCTTTCGAGCTTCTTTGTATTTGGCCTTGGCGACCTTGGCGTGCTTGCGGGCCGATTCCGCGTGTTTTTCCGCTTCGACTGCCCGGAGAACCAGTTCCCGGGTAGCTGCGGCGGGGGTTCCGTTGTGCTTCCTGGATTTCGTTGCTTTCATAATAGCTGCTGGCTGGCCTTCTGAAGCCGGCACGATTTGTGGGCGTCATTTGGCCGCACCGGAGTAAATGTCACTTACTTGTAACCTGCCCGGAATGGGGTGCGCAAGCCCGGGATTGTGACAATTGGGGAGGTAAAAAAGGCGCCGCCGGTTTGATCGGTCCGGCGGCGCGCCATATACGGTCGTTCCAACGCAAGCCTCCTTGACCGCGAATTCTGGAACTGGCGCGTCACGGATGCAGGGCGGCTCGGTGACGGATGCGTGAAATGTGAAATCGCATCTACTTAAAGATCTCTGCAAAGAATTGCTTCATGGCTTCCCAGGACCGGCGATCGGCGCCCTCGTTGTAGGCGGCGCCCCGCGAATTATCCGTTCCCGCGTTCCAGTCGGTAAAGGCATGGACGGCGCCGCCGTAGGCGATCAGTTGCCAGTCCACGCCGCCCCGGCGCATCTCTTCCTCGAAGGCCGCCACTTCCTGAGGCGGCACGTTCGGGTCATCGGCTCCGTGCAGGGCAAGCGCTGGGAGGAAGTTGGTTCGCACGGAAAACCATTAGCCCAGTTCAAACCTTTTTCAAGTGGCGCAGGCCCCGTGGAGGCCGCCATCCGCGATCCTTCGCCGGGGGGGGAGGCACTAAAAGGGCAGGATTGAGCTCGGTGGCCAAATCCGATTTACTGCCGCCGTGGATCCGCCGCGTCGAGCCGCCAAAGCACCAGGCAAACCTTTGCTGCTCTACGACGGCGACTGCCAGTTCTGCGCGCGATGGATCCGGCGATGGCGGCAGGCCACGGGCGAGGCTGTGGACTACGTGCCGTTTCAGGATCCGTCGGTGAGCCAGCTCGGGCTCGACGGAACGCCTGAGGCATTCGCGGAAGCCATCCACCTGGTCGATACGGACGGCGCCGTCTATCGCGGGGCGGAAGCGGTGTTCCGTGCTTTAGCCACAAGTCCGGCGTCGGCTTGGCCTTTGCGACTCTATCTCGGGACCCCCGGGATCGCGCGTTTCACGGAAGCTGGCTACCGGTTGATTGCCCGGCATCGTTCGTTCTTTAGCTGGGCAACCCGCCTTGGGTGGGGACAACACGTCGAGCGGCCGGAATACTTCCTGGTCCGGCGGTTGTTCCTCGGCTGGCTGGGGGCAATTTACCTGATCGCCTTTGTCTCGCTCTGGGTGCAGGTGTCCGGGTTGCTGGGGGCGCATGGCATCCTGCCCGCGGCGGATCTGATGGCGCAGGCGCACCGGGCCGTGGTTACCGGCAGCATCGGGCTCGACCGCTATCATTTGCTGCCGACGCTGTGCTGGTTTGACGCGTCGGATACGTTCCTGAAAATCCAGTGCGGTGCGGGGGCGGCGCTGGCTTTGCTCCTCATGGGCGGGGTTGCGCCGCCGCTTTGCCTCGCGTTGATGTGGGTGCTCTACCTGTCGTTGACCACCGTTGGCGGCGACTTTCTTGCATTTCAATGGGACAACCTGTTGCTGGAGACCGGGTTCTTGGCGGTATTTCTTGCCCCCTGGCAGTGGCGGCCGCGGCTTGGGCGGGAAAGGCCTCCGTCGAGAACCGTTCTCTGGCTGCTGCGATTGCTGCTGTTCAAATTGATGTTTCTCTCGGGTGTGGTGAAGCTGGCAAGTGGCGATCCCGCCTGGCGCGATCTTTCCGCTCTGACCTACCATTACGAAACCCAGCCGCTCCCGACTGCGCTCGCCTGGTATGCCCACCAAATGCCCCTTTGGTTCCAAAAAACCTCCTGCGCGCTGATGTTCCTGGTTGAGTTGGCCGCCCCCTTCCTGATCTTCATGCCGCGCCGCGTGCGCATGACCGGTGGGCTGGCCCTGGCGAGTTTGCAGGTGCTCATCTTGTTGACCGGCAACTACACGTTCTTTAACTGGCTCACACTCGGGCTCTGCCTCTTGGTGCTCGACGATTCTGTCCTGCGGAAGCTGCTGCATAGGTTTCGTTCGCTCGACCCGGGGGCGGAACCCAGGCTTGTCCCGCAAACCAATTCCCGATGGCGTTGGATGCTGGCATGCATGGCGGTGGTCTGGATCGGCATTTCGCTGGTTCAATTGGCTGCGCCTCTGGGCCGTCCTCCACGGTGGACGGCGCCGGTCGTTGGCCTGTACCAATGGCTGGCGCCTTTCCGCACCATCAACAGTTACGGCCTGTTCGCCGTGATGACTAAGTCGCGCCCGGAAATCATCGTCGAGGGCAGCGAGAATGGGCGGGACTGGAAGGCCTATGAGTTTCGGTACCAGCCTGGGAACCTTTCCCGCCGCCCTCCTTTTGTGGCTCCCTATCAGCCCCGCCTGGATTGGCAAATGTGGTTCGCCGCGCTGGGAGATTATCGCGACAATCCGTGGTTTGTGAATTTCTGCCTCCGGCTGCTCGAGGGCGCTCCCGAGGTGCTCGCCCTGCTTGCAACCAACCCATTCCCCGCTGGCCCGCCCAAGTACATTCGCGCCGAGCTCTACGATTACCGGTTTACCACCCTCGAAGAACGGCGCCGCACCGGGGCCTGGTGGAAGCGGGAGTTCAAAGGCGAGTATCTTCCAGCAATCGGGAAGAGATAAGGAGACCCTTCGGGTAAGGAGACCCTTCGTTTCAAGTCGAGGCTTGCCGCCTCTGCCGCACGGCATTGAGCGATCGCCCGACCCGGTTTCCCTTCTCATCTCCGCGCGAAGCGCACAACTAATGAGGCGTCTGCCACCCCCAATGTCCCTAAGCCCTCTCCCCTTCAACCGCCCCAATACGTTCAGAAAGTCCCCAACCCAGCCTCATTAGAGCACCATAAACCGCAGCACCTGGACTTCTTTTCGGAACACCAGCCGAATCCTGTTCCCTTCAAACGCAATGTCCAGCGGCGCGCGTTGCTGGAAGTACTGCCAGAGTTCGCGTCCATTGTGCGCATCAAGCCGCCGGATGCGCAGATAGGGGAGGGTTTCCAGGCCGGTGTCGGGCCCATCCTGCTCCTCTGGCGAAGGTTGGTAGGACTCCGTGGACAACACCAGTTTCCCGGAGACGTAGCTGACCAACCCAGCCTGTTCGGTCCGCCAGAGCACACGTCCCGTCGTCGAGTCCACCTTGAGCACGACCGGGTTGATCTTCTGTGAAAGGTCAATTTGGCGTGAATACCTTAACTTTTCAGGGCTGGCCGAGGTGGTGTTCACATACACCATGTTGTGATCGTCAAACAGCAGCCCGGCCACACCTACGGTGGGCAGACCCCAGCGTCGATTTCCATTCGCCAGGTCAAAGCACGCGAGGAAGCCCTGGTCAAAAACATAAAGCGCGCCCTGGCGTTCCACGCACGGGCCTTCTCCGAACCGGGCACTTTGGGGGTCGGTGGCTTCCGGGATGTTCGGCAATTCGAAGCTGAGCGAGCTCTTCCAAAGCAGCTTGTTGGTTTTGTCGAACACCATGAGCGTTTTGCCCGCGGTCAGCACCGTCGCGCTTTCGAGCGGGAACAGCCGTGGGGCGCCGATGACTTCACCGGTCCAACCGCCGGCGCTTCCGGGCCGGCGCAGCGTGACCTGGTAGCGGCTCTCATCCACCTGCACCAGGTCGCCGCCCCGTTCGTGTTGCATTTCGTTGAGGATCCCGTTGGCGGCGTCCATGCTCCCCCCGGCCGTCAAGCCGTCGCTCAGCGCGGGCTTTCCGGTGCCGGCCTTTACCGCGCTGCGCTCGACGATCCGGGATTCGAGCACGCGGACAGCGAACTCGATAAACCCATCCCGAGTGGGAACGAGCGAAGTGCTGCCTCGCGCGGTCGTTTCCTGGGCCGATGGGTTCTGCGGCTTGGCGCGGTCGTCCATGACGGCTAATTCGCGCTCCTGGTTCATCGAGTTGGCCAGCGTGGCGGGAAGCGCCAGGCGTTGGGCGGTGGACAAATGCTGCGCCTGTTCCTCGACCTTGGAGGGGTCCATGGCCTTGCCCATGTCCCGGCCTGGCATTCCCAGCGGCAGTCCCGCCAGTTGCGAATTGTCCGCAGTGCCGCCCGCGAGAGCAGGGCCGTTGAGTGTGGCGCCTTGGCCAAAATCCTCCGTGCGCAGGTCGCAGGTATTGAGGTTCAGGTCGGTCATGCCGGGCGGCGCAGGGGACGCGTTAAGGAAGATCAAATCATCCCCTCGCGAACGGATGGCGCCGGCGCCGGGGGGAACCTGGAACTCCTTGGCGGGTTTTCCGGTTTCCCAGTCGTAGCGCACCACTTTTCCGGGCGACGCCACCCAGACGTTCTCACCACGCACATAGAGAGTCATTGCATCCTCCGCGGAGCCTTCGAGTTGGTCGATGAGTTTGTCGGCGGGAGGGATCTTCGGCAGGTCCTCGACGCCTTGGTCCGTGAGGTGAACGTTGCGCTCTTGCATGGCTTTAAGCTGAGCCTCCGCTATCCGGCTGTACCGCTCTCGATCCAGCAAGCGCACCGACCAAATCTCCTTTTGCGGGTTGATCGAATACCGTGCGAGTGTGGCGCCATGGAAAAGGACGACTTGATCGAGGTTCTGACCGCCGAAGGCCGATTGGCCTGCCAGAGCGGTTTCGGGAAAGCGCACCGAGAAGATTGCTTTGGGAACGGAGCCGAACCAGGAATACCAAAACCAAAATCCCAATACCAATGCGGCGGCTCCACCCAAGACCGACGCGATCCACACCGTCCGGCGCCACACGCGCGCCTCGCGCACCGATGTTTGGCCTGAATAAACCGGCACCGGCATCCCGCGCGCCTCGGCTTTGGCCTTGCACAAGGGCGAGCAAACATAACCGAAAAGTTCCATGCACCGCGGGCAGATCGGTTTGCCGCAAACCGAGCACTGCTCGGCGGCGAACTGGCCCGGATGCTTGGGGCACGGGTTGGGGGCTGCTTCATTCGCGCTGCTCGGCTCCGCAGGGCCGCTCGGCGGTGTCTCCTTTCGCAGCGCCAGCCTTGGCTGGGCGCCCGCCGGCTCAGCCCCGGCGCCTTGGGCCCGGCCCAGCGCGATCGGTGTTCCGGACGGGCTCGCTGTCTGGCCGAGCTCGCGCCGCACCAGTGAATCCACGAACGGCGAGGCATCCTGGCCGCACGCGGGGCACATGAATTGAACGGGAGCAGCCGCCATCGCGGGCGTAATCTCAAACTCAAACTTCGCTCCGCAGGAACATTGAATCTTCATGGCTCGGGGTTGAGCAGGGTTTCGCCCGCACTCAAGGGAAGCGGAACAGCGGCATCGGGCGGACTCAATTCTACATGCCCGTCGCAGTACATCAGATTGCCGCCGAACTGGCGGTGATTGTTTCCGGGAGGTTTGCCGTCCGGCGAGAACACGAGCTGGCCCGCCGTTTTGGCTTGGGTATTCACCTGTCGATCGGTGAGCAGGACCTGTTGGTTGGTGGGCGATCGCCCCATGTAATAGGCGTAGCTGATCCGATGGTTGCGAATCGAGCCGCCCGAAGGGGGCTCCGAATCCTTGCTCGCCGGACAAATGAACACCGAAGTGTCCGAAGTGTAGCGAGGCACCAAAGGATCGAGCGCGTCCGCCGAAGTCCGGGCGCCGGGAACCACCGGAAAGCGCCCTCGCGCGTCATCCGCGTACAGGCTCATGGCAATGTAGAGTTTTTGGAGGTTTTTCTGGCAGGAAGCCTGCAAGGCGCGCTGGCGGCTGGCTTTGCTGGGACCCCAATAGAGCGTCGTCAGAATGAGAATGATCGCGACGGTCAAAAGCAGTTCGAGCAGCGAGAAGGCGGCTGGGCGGTTGGCGCAAAGGGAGGGCGGGGGCACACAGCGCTTCATGATTTCTTATACCGCATTCAGACCGGCTTGGCAATGCGCGGACGGCGCCCGGCCCGGCGGCCGGTCGTTTCCCTGGACTGAAAACTCAGTCGCTTTGCGAATGCTGGTGCAGGACCAACGCGATGTCCTGCTCGAACGCGGGAACCGCCAGGTGTTCCATCCCATCCCAATGCGTGAACCGAGACCGTGCGATGGCACAGGCGCGCTTGGGATCGAGCCACTCGGCGGTGAATTCGCCCGAGGGAAGCGCCAGTTCGAGGGTGATTTCCCCTTGGCCGAACTTCGCCTGGTCGCGGTCTTCGGCGTGCTGGCTGACGGGGCCGTGGAGATAGAGCAGGTAGTCATCACCCGGACGTGCCAGCACCCGCACGGAGGCGCCTCGGGGCAAATCCCCCGCAACCACGCCCTGGGCCGGCGCCATATGTATGAAGTCCAGGCCGCGGAGCGTCCGGGCCAGAAATTGGAGCTGGCGCCGGAGTCCCGGGCCCCCGCCGCCGGGTTGCGATGCCGGAAACCCAAAGGTGCCGGTCTCATGGCCAGCCGTGAATGAATAATCGAGGTTATTGAAAAGACCTCCGCCGGCCACGATAAAATCCCAGGCCTCGACGCGATACGGTGCGTCGTTCGTGCCTCGAAAGCCGGTTTCGTTATCTCCGATGACCCGGTTCAGGTCGAAATTCATGGCCACGGTTTCCGGCGGGGTAGCGTAATGGAAATTGAAGATCGAGACCTGCGGGTGCGGGTTTTGTACGCGGGCCTTTTCGTTGGCGATGTTCTGCGAAATCAGGTGGCGCGCTCCCAGCGCCCACTCCGTTTCGGTAATGACGTCCGCGATATGCCGCTGCCATTCGAGGGTGACTCCGCCGAAATAGGGTTCGTTGCAGATCTCGTAGTAGAGGTTGTCGAAGCCTTTCAGTTCGGTGACGAGCTTGCGCACCAGCTTCTCCTGCACCCCGAGCAGCGCCCCGCTTTTGTCGAGCGTGTAAACATTGGTGCGCGCCAGGCTGCCAATTCCGTTAACGTTGTTGCGCGCGTTCATGGGGCTCATGTCCCACATGCTTTCCTCGTAAAACGGGCAAAACAGGTTGAGCTCGACGATGATCCCGCGCCGGCTGGCGGCCGCCACGAAGTGTTTCAGGCGCTCGAAATAGGCGGGGTCCCAGGCGGCGAGATCAAATTTGTTCCCTCCATTGGCATAACCGGGGTCGGCACTGCGCGCCCACGGACAGATGAACCTTCCGGGCAGCGGGGCGAGGGTGTTGTGCGCGATCTGAAAGGCGGAGGGCGGCTCGCAATAGGCGCCGGACCATGTCCGCGTCCCGTTCAACCCGTCGCGCTTCAGCGTGTCCAGGTACTTCAGGTAATCAAAGTCGAGATTGAGGACGGCGCCATAGTGCTCGCCCGAGGTGATGAGCACCGTAGGCTTGCCCCGGAAAAGGAAATAGTGGGAATTCTCCGGGTGCAGGGAAAGGGGGGCGGACACGGCGGAGAACTGTGAGCACAACAGCGCCAGCGTGAGCAGGTGGCGCACCCGCGGGAGGAGCTTCGTCATAGACGCGTGAAGTCTTAGCAGGCGCCGGACGGAAATCAACCTGCGTGTCGCTGCGAAATCCAGCACTTTCCAACTACAAGACTTTCCACTCCGCCGTTAACCCTCGGCACCGAGTTCCCGGAGGTATTCAAACGGGTAAATCCCCGTCGAATGGCCATCGGCCCAGGTGGGTTGCAGTCCGTAAGTGCCGACGAAGGCCAGCCTGCGGAGCTGGAAGGCCGCGGGCGTGAGCGGTGTATCCGGCCCCTTATAGAGGTTGCCCATCACGTCCCGTTCACCCTTGCATCCCGCGCAGGGGCAGGCCCGCCGCAGCTTTGTCACCGGGATGAACGACTCGGTGCCGTCATCCCATTTGACGGCCAGGTCGTCGCCTACTTGTTGAATGTCGGTTGGTCGCATCGTTCTAAACCCTCTTCTGGCGGAGCGCGTCGGAGTGGGCCCGCACCTTTCCGTCGTTATAGCAGCGCGAGCAGTCGTTGCAGTTCCTCGTCCGTATTATAAAAGTGCGGCGAGAGCCGAATGTACTTCCCTCCGGCGCGGTCTGCCCGCAGCGAGGTGACAATATTCGCTTCGAGGAGTTTTTGGTGCAACGCGCCGAGGTCGGCGCCGGGTTGATGGAAGGAGGTGAGGCCGCTGCTGTTTTGCGGCGCGGCATCCGCGTGCAGGACGGTATAGCCCTTGGCCTGCAAGGCGGGCACCAGCCACGCGCGTTTGCGGAGCAATTCACCGGCGATTTGGTCCACACCGAATTCGAGCAGCAGTTCCATCGCCGCCACCAGCCCGACAAGGCCCAGCAGGTTGTGCGTGCCGGCTTCGTACCTGGCCGCGCCGTCCCGCCGGACAATCTGCTCCTGGGCGACAAAATCCGGGCATTGAACATTATGCCAGCCGTAAATCGGCGGGTTCAAGCGTTCCTGAAGCGGGCGCCGCACGTACATCAACCCCGCGCCGCAGGGGCCGAGCAGCCATTTATGCGCGTCGGCCGCCAGCAGGTCCACGTGTTCGGCCGCCATCGGGAATGCGCCGACCGTTTGAATGGCATCCAGGCAAAAGAGGATGCCGCGCTGTTGAAGAGATTTGCCGATGGTCGAGGCATCGATGCGGTAACCGCTGACAAAATGGCAGGAAGCCAGCGCGACCAGCCGCGTGTTCTCATCGACCTGGCCGAGCACATCGACCGGCCGGATGGCGCCCAGGCCGCGGGTATTCATCAACCGCACCTCCACGCCCTGCTCGGCCAGCGCCATCCACGGGTAAACGTTCGAGGGGTAATCCTCGAAATAAATCAGGACATTGTCACCCCGGCGAAACTTCAGTCCGCTGGCAAAATAACTCAGTGCCAGGGAAGTTGGGCCGACGAAGGCCACCTCGTCCGGCTGGCAGTGGATGATCTGCGCGGCCCGTTGCCTGAAGGTTGCGAGAATCTCCGGGTACACCACCCGCTCCTGGTCGCCCAGCGTCGCTTGCTGCGCATAGCGCGCCACGGCGTCGGCGACCCGCCGCGGCAGGGGACAATCGCCTCCGTGCGCGAGATAAATCTTGTCGCGCGTGACCGGGAATTCATGCCGGCGGAGTTCTTCGTTCGCCAGCAGTTCGCTCAAATGCATCCGCTGAAAATAGACGAAGCAGCGGCAAGCGCAATCGCGTTAGAAGCCACCGGCCGCGCTCACCTGCTTGAAGTAATCGGCGTAGAAATGCACGATCCGAATGGCGATCATGATCATGACGCAGAAATAGACCGCCCGCGGCGTCCACTGGGCCAGCGCGTGGAGCTTCCGTGATCCCTCTTCCTGATAAAACCGGTGCAGCAGGTGGAGCGTTTGATCCAGTTGGCCGCTGAGCTCGCCGGTCGCATACTGACTGACGAACATGTGCGGAAATTCACCCGAGGTGCGCACGGTTTCGGCGGGGGTTTGGCCCGCATCGACCAGCGGGCGCCAGGCCAGCACGGTCCGGCGCAGCGCAGGCGAGCCGCTCGCCGCCGCGGCCAGTTCCCACGCCTGGATGATGCTGACGCCCGCGTTGAGCAAGGCTTCAAGGGAGGCCGAGAGCCGGGCTAGGGCCAGGTACCGCCGCGCGGTCCCGAGGATGGGAACGGGCCGGAGCGCGGTCTCTACCCACGAGCGCCACCGTAATCCGTGCCGGCTTTGCGCCGCGTAAACCACCAGCAGCCCCACTCCGTACATGGGGAGCAGCACCCCGAGCGTCTGCGACAGATAGACGATCCAGTTTCCGCTCTGGAAGAACTTCGCGAACGGAAGAATGAAAATAGCGAAGTGCAGCAGGAACGCCGGGTACATCAGGTCGGAGATCATCTGCCGCGCGATCCGTGCCCGGTCCGTGTAGTAATCGGCCAGCAGGCGGAAACAGGCATCCAGGCGCCCGCTGGTTTCACCGGCGTGCAAGAGGGCGGCGTCGAATGCCGGGAGCCAGGACCCCAGGTTCGCGATCGCTTCGGTAAAGGTGTAACCCTCCGCCAGATGCGTTCGGAGTTGGCGGATGGGCTGCAGGTAGGACCGGGCGGGAGGGTGACGCTCGAGTTCTTCAAGCGCGGCCGGAAGGCCGATCCCCGCCGCCGTCATTTGTCCGAGTTGATGATAGAATTCCCCCCGCTGGTTGAGTTGCCCCGGCGTGATGATCAGAACCATAATGCGCGCGCAACCCACAGCTTGGTTGCCGCGGTCGGCAACTCATCCTGCCTCGACAACGCCGCGAGCGCAAGTGCGGGAGCGGGAATGAAAAATCGCACCCGGCGAACGACGAACCCGCCCGCAGGGGGCGCAATACCCGGCCGCGCGCCCGGGACGGACCCCAAGGAGCCCGGCGCGCTATTGCCCAGCCGGGGCGGCCACGCGATCGATGGACGCTTTGATATCGCGCTTGCTGCGCAACCCGACCATCTGGTCGGCCACCTGGCCCTGACGGAACAGCAGCAGGGTTGGGATCGAACGGATCCCGTACTCGGCCGCCAGCCCTTGGTGCTCGTCGATGTTGACTTTGGCGAACTTGACGCGTTCGCCGTACTCCTGGGCGACTTCCTCCAGGATCGGCGTCAGCATCTTGCAAGGCCCGCACCATTCGGCCCAAAAATCGACCAAAACCGGCTGGGCTGACTGGAGGACTTCTTTGGCGAAATTATCTTGAGTCAAAACGGTCATTTTCGAGGAGGACATAAAATCATATAAATCAGCGAACCTCTGGCGGGCGGCAGGCACCCTGGTTCACCCACATTCATCCCTGTTCCATGATTCGTCAACGGCTCCCGCCTCCCACCCGGCGCTCCGGGCCCGAGGCCGAAGCCTGATCGCTCAATTCGGCAGCATCCAAATGATGTAGGCCGTGGTCCCCACAGCCGCCAAACCAATCACAGCAGCAGCCACCGCCAGCATCTGGTCGAGCGTGCTCACCGTGGGAGCGGAAGCCACCATGGGCGCGGGGCGTGAGCCACCCGGGGCGGCGGGCCGGGGCGCGGAGGCCATCGGCGCGGAGGTTGCCCGGGGCGCGGCCGGGGCGCTGGTCGCATGGGTGGGGGCCGGGGCGGCCGCTACGGCAGCCGGGGCGGCGGCGCTCGGTCCACCCGGAGGCAGCGTGGGCAACTTGATCGTCGGAGCAGCCGAGGGTTTGGGTGGCAGATTAATCCGGACCGTTTCCTTTTTGGGCTGGACCTTGCCGGTTTCCTTTTTCGGCGGAACGGCGCCGGTGGGGATATTGGGAATATTTTCGGCCATAACGTAAACTTTACTTTAGACTAAGATCGCTCAAACAGGGTGTCAATGTCATATTCCACGCGCCGCCCGGCCGGTGATACCGCGAGCGGAAAGCGGCCAGCCAGCGGGCCGCCGGGCTCCCGGGAGCCGGGGTAAACAACTCAACTTGCCTCCCGCAGCGGCGGTGGCGCCCACAGGCCCGGACGCGGCGCGTCTAGCGTTGTTCGGACCGCGCCTCGCCGCGGCCGCCGCTCCAACGCGCCGGGCGCTCTTCTCGCGGACGGGCCACATTGATGGTTAAGGCCCGGCCTTGAAAGTCTTTGTTGTGGAGGGCCTCGACGGCTTTGTTGGCCTCTTCCGCGGTGGCGAATTCGACGAACGCAAAGCCGCGCGACTTTCCGGTGACCTTGTCCAACATCAAGTTGACGGAGGTCACGACCCCGGCCTGGGAGAAATAATCCTGCAAATCATTCTCCATGGTCTGGTAGGAAAGGTTGCCCACGAATAGCCTGTTCTGGTTCATAAGGAAGCGTCAGCTCAAAGAAAACGAAGTGGGGAGGACTGCACGGGCAGGATCACTGAATGTCTGTCTTTTAGGTTCACTGACAATCTGTCTTCTGACACCGACACGGTGGTTCTTTGAACGGACAAGTTTTTTTAGCAAACCCTCCCCGGGAGGTCAATAGAGATTAGGGGACAAATTCGGAGCGAATTTGCGCTCGCCCTCGGGCCGGCCCCCATGCCATGTTGGCCCCCTTTCGATGGTGCGGCGGGGCGGCGGGAAGTCCGCTGACGCGATGCCTCCCACCGTCGCGGAGCAAAGGCATGTTTATGGAACAGAAACGATTGATTGAAAAGGATCCCAAGCTCGGCAAAGGCGACCTGATTCTCATCGGGGGCGCCGGGGGATTCATCGGCGGTTCGCTGGCGCGTTATTTTACTCAAAAAGGATTCACGCGCATCCGGGCGGTGGACAAAAAACCGCTGCCCGAATGGTATCAGCGCGTGCCGGGTGTCGAATGCCTGACCCTGGATTTGAGCCAGGAGGCCAATTGCCAGCGGGCCTGCGAGGGTGCTGTCGAGGTGTACAACCTGGCGGCCGATATGGGCGGCATGGGCTTTATCGAACGGTTCCGGGTGGAATGCCTGCGCAGCATCCTCATCAACACGCACCTGATCGAATCCGCTTACCGGGCGGGCGCGCGCCGTTATTTCTTCTCCTCCTCCGCCTGCGCCTACAACACCGAACTGCAACAGGACCCCAAGGTGCGCGCGTTGAAGGAGTCCGATGCCTACCCCGCCATGGCCGAACGCGGCTACGGCTGGGAAAAGCTCATGTCCGAAATGTTCTGCCAGGAATACTGGGCCGAACGCGGAATGAAAACGGCCATCGCCCGGTTCCATAATGTTTATGGCCCGTGGGGCACCTGGGATGGCGGCCGGGAAAAAGCGCCCGCCGCCATTTGCCGCAAAGTCATCGAGTCCCTCGATACCGGCGGCCATTCCATCACCATCTGGGGCGACGGCCACCAGACCCGGAGCTTCATGTATATCGACGACTGCACCAAGGGCATCGATTCGATCATGCACTGTGACGAATTGATCGCGACGCCGATTAACCTCGGTTCGAGCGAACTGGTTTCCATCAATGACCTGGTCTCGAAGGTGGAAAAAATCGCCGGGATCAAACTCAAGCGGGAATACGACCTGAAGGCGCCCCGAGGCGTGGCGGGGCGGAATAGCGACAACACCTTTATCAAGCAGGTGCTCGATTGGGAACCCAACACCCCCTTGGACACCGGCTTGCGGGCCACCTACAAATGGATCGAAGATCGGTATCGCGCCCGCAAAAAGGGGCGGCGCGTCGTGGAATAGGTCCGCGCCGCTGGATTCGATGATCCTGAAAGGATTGCAGCACTCAGCCCAGGGTTGCGAGTCCGCGAGCTACCCTGGGTTCAGAAACCCGAAACCCGTGTCAACCCTGCAAAGGGTTGGAGCTAAAGGCGCGGCCAATCCCTTCCGGATAACCAACCGGTGGGCAAAGGGTCTGCGTCCCAGCCTTTGATCTGTCGGCGGGAGTTCGGCGAACCAGCCTGCGGGTTCAAGGAGCGGGCCAGTGACAGGGCGCCCGGATCGAAGTTCGGGCGCAAAGCCGGCGTCTGAGCTCACACATAAATCAGCCGCAAACCAGCGGCCGCGGCCAGCTTCTGCTGGGCTGCATCGAAGGTCAGGAAACGGCGGAGCTTCAATTCCAGCGCGCTCGGATCAACATAGACCTCCGCAGCCGTCATTGCCGCTCATCCTCCCAAAACCGGCGCGTTTCTTCGGCGGAGAGCGCCCAGGGTTGCCGCTTCAACAGCCGCGAATAATAATCGGGCACGGGGGTGCGCCGCTTGGGCATTGCCGGCAAGGGCTTGATCACATAGGCGGGTTCTCCGTGATCCGTGATCACGACTTCACCGTGTTCTTCGATGCGCCGTTTCACCGAACGGAAATCGGTCCGCAATTCACGAATCGTCGCAGTCTTCTCGCTCACGTGTGAAACATAATTGTTTCACACTAGAGGGTCAAGCTGGCCACCTCCCACCCAAATCCGCACGCAGGGAAGGGCCGGACGGTGGGAATGGGGTCAAGCCCTGACAAAGTGCATTTGTTTTGACCAGGCGAGCAGCTCTGGTCGGTCTGGATTTCATGCCGCGCCCATTGCGCAGCCAGTATCCCGGCGCGATGTACCATCCTCCTTCGCCGTGGGCTACGGCGGGACAGGCGTCATGAGCCGAGGCAATCGGCGCGAGGACATTTTCCTGGATGACGTGGACCGCCATGACTTCTTGAAAACCTTGGCCGAGGCCTGTCAGAAAACCGGGTGGCAGGTGCATGCCTATGCGCCACCTCGTTCCTGTGCAGATTGCCCAGGCGACACTCCGTTGATGAAAGAAAACGAACCTGGTTACGGCTTGAGTCTTTTTCTGGAAGAAGGCTAGCCAAGCTGCTCCACTCAAAACGGGGATGCATGATGGCTTATAGCAATGTCAATGAAAAAGAGCGACAAATCACTTTACAAGTCGGCTTGGGAGGCGGAGTCTTGGGCAATGAGATCTTCTCAGGTATGAGAAAGGCGTTTTGTTATCACCCCAAATGGAATGATAACAAGATCTGTTCAATCACTTGTTATGCCGTCCTTCCGCAGACCGGCGAAACCCAATATCGCACGAGGGTCATGCTTGAAATCCCCTGAAGATCAACGGATACTACCAACATGAGCACGAAGCAAATTGTCCAGGATCTGCTGCAGCGGCTTCCTGAGAATGTGTCTCTGCACGACGTAGTGAAGGAGATTGAGTTTATCGCCGCCGTGCGGGAGGGTCTGGAGGAACTGGACCGAGGCGAGCGTATTCCTATCGAGGACATCGAGCGTGAATTGCCTTCATGGGTTATCAGGTAAGCCTATCGCCCTCTGCGCGCCGTGATCTGCGTGACATCGTCCGCTACATCTCGGTCGACTCGCCGGAGCGGGCTGTCCGGTTCGGACGGTTATTGGTCGACAGCACCAAGCGCCTGTCTGACTTTCCCGAAATGGGGCGTGTCGTGCCCGAATTTGTCGACCCGTCCATCCGAGAGATTGTTGTCCGCCCCTACCGCATTATTTACCGTGTCGACCATGGAGACTGTCGGGTGGATGTCGCCCGGTTTTGGCATGGGGCGCGTGGGTCTCCTAAGGTCGAGAACGGCTAACCATCGCGCTCCTCTTGACGCCGGCCGTGTGATCTGGTTGGAGAGGTGGCGTCATCTGCCCGGCGCGAGAGAGCACGGGCGTTAGGCGACACACGCCCCATGATCAAAAAAGTTCTCATAGCGGACCATGGAGAAGTCGCTATTCGACTAATATCGGAGTTCAAGCGGGCGGGGGTGAAAACGGTCGCGGTCTATACAGTGCAGGACGTCATGTCCGAACACGTGCAACTAGCAGATGAAGTAATATGTATTGGCGACACCCCAAGGAGCTACTACAGCGAGTGGGAGCGCATTATTTCGGCGGCTGAGATCAGCGAGGCTGACGCGATCCACCCGGGTGATGGCTCTCGCCACCCACGAGCGATTTGCCGAAGGTCTGCAGTGAGATTGGCGTCCAACTTCTTGGTAGCAAAAAATGAACCCGTCGCCTAACAATTTGGTGCAGGCGACTCCGGTTTTCGCCTTCCTGTTTGTCCTGGGCCAGGTGCCCGGAGCGCCTGACGACAATCGTTAGCCCTATGCATCCGCTCGTAATCATCTCAATGGTGTTTCTTTTCTCCGGATTCATCCTGGGCGTGGTGGCCAGCATTTGGTACCCAGCCACCGATCCAGCGGTACCTTGAGAAGCTGGGCGTTGCCCCATCGTGCTTCCTCTACAGCATGTCCGGACTGCGCGACTATCTGAACGCCAAGAAGCTCGCCAAGAAGTGGGGACACAAACCGGAATTCCTGGGGCGCTACGAGCGGCTTCAGGTTGCAGCATTGTGCCTTGTCGCCGTTGGACTGGCCTTAGTGGTGGTCAGCGAGCTCATGGGGCTGTGAACATGAAAAGGGCTAACCACACCATGCAGCGGATGGGAGCCAGCCGTTTAGCCCAGTCACAATACGGGAGTCCTTGGCGGCTGGCTCCCACCGCTGATGGTGATCGTTCGCTGAGAAAATGAAGCCGCCGCCTGCACCATTGGCACCGTCTGGATTGTCCAAACGATGCTGCGAGTTTATCGGCAGGCCACTGCTTCTACGATGCGAGTTTGGCTGGGGATGGTCTCACCACCTGGGCGACCACTCTACTCCGGTTGATGATGAGCTCCTGTTCGCTGGGCGGATTCAGATATTGCCTGAAGGCTTTGTTGAGTTCACGACTCCGCGTAGCGGGATTTACGGAACGGTTGTCTACGCACCTCAGCCGTATCGTTTTGAGCGCTTGTTGCGTTCACAATGACAGGCGGATGCGAACACGATTTCGCCGACCATATCGCGCCTGCTTGGCGGGTCATGTTGGGAGATGGCACTTTGGATTATAATTCAGAGTGGTTTCCTATTCTGAGGGGAAAGGACGTTTATTTTGGCTACGGGTCGATCGGACTAGATGAACGCACGTTCGCACTCGCGGAGGCGAAGTGGAGACAAAGCAGCGAACCAGCACCTGCAGGCAACCCGCGATGACGCGTGGATTCCATGCTCGGCAGCCAGTGGCGCGGGTGCCTGACGTGCGCCATTGGACCGCGTCGCAATACCGAGTGTGAAAGCCTTCCGAAATTACCTTTTGGTCGGTGGTGCTGGTGTCGTGATTGTCGTCGTGATAGCTGCCATTGTATTTCTACGGCCCGCGACCGACGGACGCAGTCCCGAGGAGCGGCGTAAGATTGCCGAGGCGTGTCTTGGGATGCTGCACTCTTCCTTGACGAACGAGGTTGACCTCAAGCCCGACGACCCGCGAGTTCCAGAAGTGATTCGTGCTCTGCACCCGACTGATATTGAACTTGCCGGGAGCGACGCAGTCGTTATGTGTGCAGGAAAGCCGGCGGAGTATCATTTGGGACGCCGGCTTAGCCAGCCAAAGACGTGGATTCTGTATGTGGCCGGGCCGGGTTACCTCGGGCACAGAGAGATTCTTCGCATGGAGCATGATTGAGATGATCCCACCCTGGTCCAACCATTCCGCCGCAGCGAACTCCGCGACTGCATCGGGTTTCCAAATCAAAGGTCAATGGCGCGGAGTCGCTGGCCGGAACCGTTAGGCCGCAATTCGCTTATGCCCAGCTCAAAGCTCCTCAACGGTGTCGCACACGACATTCTGCATCACGCGATGAGCGGCTTGTCATGCCTCCATCCGCATCTCAGTCAAACCTGCCGGACGGCAGGCGTTACGGAAATCACGCTCGACCTCATGCGTGAGTCTCCCTGCCAACCAGCATCCCCGATTGCCAACCGCTGGTACTGGCATCGCAGGCAGTTCACCGCACGTTCGTCGGGATTGTCCAGTCAGTTGGTCTCGCGCTTGCTGACGTCAAAGCGGCGAGGCTCATATTCCACATCGTGCCGGACGCACCGGATGACTACTCGTATATCTCAGGCACATCCGAGGTCGTCACCGCCCAGGGCAGGATCTACAGCTATGACATGCCAGCTTTTTGCACCACCGGACCGGCCTAACGAGGCGCATTCAGTGGACGCGCCGATTGCGGTCCTGTTTCATATCGTTTATCAGTGGCGGCGCGCCACTGATGCGCAACGTTATGCAGAAAGGAACAAATAAATGGGCGCGGCACTTTACATTGCTTTAGAGAAGCAGGTCCCGGATTTTGATTCGGTGACTGATGGCAAGATGCTGAGCAAGTCGGAGAAGCAACTTGCTGCCGCAGCAAAACGCCTTGGCGTGCGCCCTTTAATGGAATTCTTCAGCACGAGCACAAAGGAAGCCGAAAACCTTTTGGGAGAGGATGTAGCTGGGTCGACATTCCCGCAGTGCAGTGGTTCTTGCTGAAGAAGGTTTGAAGACGGTTGACTTAGCTCCTTGCTCAGGCTGAGATTTTCCCGGAACTGAGAGCAACCAAAGACGATCTTTTGGACTGTCAACGAGTGCTTCAAAAGCACAAAAATACGGTGTGAGGTGGCATCTTGCGATTGATTTCTGAGCATAACCACCGGACTGCACCAAGCCCCGCGATTACGTCCGGGTTGCAGATTGGACGTCACAGACGCGGTCGGTGACCCGGACTGTTAGACCACGAAGCACGTTCACGGATTCTATGAACTATGCACTCCAGAACAGCACGGCACGCGGAGCTGTGGGCAGTGGGTTCCTCGTATTCGGCATCTGTGCATTCTTTGGTTTGCGGTTTCTGATTCGCGGACTACGTGACGATATTTACGACGACTCTGGGAGTCCCATCGCTGGTCGGAGTTGGTTCATTGTTGGCGGCATTTTTCTTTTATTGCCATTGGTCGCGTTCTCGCTTTTTGCCTGAGAAAGGGATATTTTAGTTCTTAGAAAGATGAAGACGTGGTCTAACCTGGTGCTGCACCGAATGGTGGCCCCGCAACGCCGTCACTAATTGAAAAACCATGGGATGCCACCATCAGTGAGCTGAAACGTTAGGCAAGATGCTTATGTGGCACAACGTATTTGAGAACACTTTGCCGGCTCTAGTTGGAGCCGGTGTTGTTGGGCTGATTTTTGGCCTGGCCAGGCAGCGCTCGGCAGCTTGGATACTGGCCATGGTAATCATGTTTGCCCTGATAGCGGCAAGCACCCAGATCATTTGGGAGTCATTTCCACAGTTGCATCATGGTTGGCAGCGTTTCGCTGTTGGCATCGGAGTCGCCAGGAGTCGCCATCGTGATTGCCGCTCCGCTTCCATTTTTGATGCAGAGGTTTCGGAAT
>CAWELO010000003.1:0-436045 GCA_963809845.1 uncultured Verrucomicrobiae bacterium
CATTGCCGTTCGACCAGCAGGCCCAGCCGAGCTTCAAAATCCAGCTCGGTGATATCTGTCTGGCGGCGCTGTTCTTCCAGGGCCTGGACCATGCCCTCCAGGCGCAGCGCAGAGAGTTTTTCGAGCGTTTGAGTGTAGAGCATAGGTTTAGGAAGCGGTGGGGTTTGGGGCCGTTGAGGCGGTTGAGCTTTGGTCGTAGTAAGGGGCGCCGCGCAGGTTCTCATGCGGCGGGCTGGGCAGAGGCAGTTGTTCTTCCAGGGGCTGGTTTTCCAGGCGGCTTTGCAGGATGGATTTGACGCTCCGGTAGGAGCAGACCTTAAAGTGCAGCGCGCGTTTGCAGGCGGCTTCCAGGCGCTCCAGTCCCGCCCCCTTACCCAGATTGATGATGCCCAGACAAGAACGATAACCCATCTCCGGATGGGGCTGGCGGCGGAGGATCTCCTCGACCACTTTGGCGCAGTTGGGACCGGTTTTAGCAGCCCAGTCAATCAGGCGGCTCGGAGTCCATTGCAGGTGCTTTTGATGGGACTTGGGCCGGTGTTCTTCCAGGGTCGTAGCTCGTCCGGCCTGATGGCTCCGGGCGTGGGCCGCCACGCGTTTGCCTTGATGGAACAACTCGACAGTGCGGTCAGTCATGCGGACCTCCAATGGCTCATGGACCAGTTGATAGGGAACACTGTAAAAGTGGTTGTCCACCACCACGTGATAATCGATGTTGGCCTTGGCCTGCGACCAGACGGCCAACTGGAAGGCCGTGGCCGGCAGGGGCAGCAGACGGGCTTTCTCCTCCATTTCAAACCAACTGTCACGCGAGCCTTCGAGCTTCTGAAACGGTTTGGCATTGAGCTTGGCCAATAGCGGAGTGATCGCTTCATTCAACACGCCCACGCTGAAGAAACGCTGGTCGCGCAAGGCCGCCAGGATGTGCCGCTCGGCGATCTGCACTCCGGTCTCGACGTGGGCCTTGTCGCGGGGCTTGCGCGGTCGGGCCGGAAGCACCACCGTCCCGTAGTGCTCGGCCATTTCCGCGTAGCTGCGATGCAGCTGCGGTTCATAGCGGCACGCGCGCACCACCGCGGTCTTCGGATTATCGGGGACCGTGACGCTGGCCACCCCACCGTAAAAGGCGTAAGCATGGACATGCCCCGCGATCCAGCAGGGCAGTTGCTCGTTGGGGAAGGCCTCGGCGAAAGTCTTGTTGCTGGCCCCCAACACCGCCACGAACAGATGCCCTTGGCTCACCGTGCCATCGGTCGGATTGTGGATCGGCACCGTCTGACCGGCCCAGTCCACGAACATCTTCTGTCCCGGCACCTGCACTTGGCGCAACACCGGGTCGAGGGTTCCTTCCCATTCCCGATACAACTCGCAAAAGCGGCTGTAGGCATAGCCTTCGGGTTGGATTCGGTGGTATTCGTTCCACAACAACTGCAGCGTGACGCCCTTGCGGCGCAGTTCCTGGTGGATCGCTTTCCAGTCGGGCAAGGCTTTGGCCGGCGGATTGGCCGCGGTCGGGGCGGCGCCGCTGTCCAGCAGCTTCTGGAGCAGTTGCTCCTCCGTCAGGTCCTCGGGCAGCGGCCAGCTCAGACCGGCCTCTTGAGCGCGCTTGAGGTAGTCAGCCACCGTGCTGACCGGCAGGCCGCAACTGCGAGCGATTTGGCGCCCCGACAATCCGTGTTCATGTTTGAGCCGAAGCAGTTCTTTGATCTGACGCATAGACAGTAGTTCTCGGGCCATAGGGATGCCTGCTACGATGGGTTCAAATCGCAACAGCCACGCTTCTGGCAGCTTATCTTGCGTCGCTCCGCTCCTAATGAGTTCCGACCATATCGGACACCGTGCCGAGGCAAGTCGGACACCCTTCCGATGATATCGGACAGCGTTCCGACTTACCGAAAAAGTGTCCGATATGAAATCGGAATCCCTGTCCGATATCAATCGGAACAGCTGTCCGCTTTGAATTGGAATGACTGTCCGATATGAATCGGAATGGGTGTCCGACGAGCGTCGGAATATGCACCTGGTCGAACGGAACAAACCAGGCCAAGGCGGACCACGCTACCAATGGTCCAGGCGGCTCGGGCCCAAGACGGTCACAGTGGCCTCAAGTGCCGAGCAATTTAGCTGGCTCAAACAGGCGATCGGCAACCAACGAGAAGTGTGGGATATACTCATGCAGCTTCAGCAACTCACGGCGCAACATGCGCTGGAAAACCTCCCCGGACCGCCTCGGCGCAAGCGCCTCAGCAAGAAGCGCTTGGGCCTTAACTAACGGCCATTCGGATCCGGCCCTATGCTTCGCTCTGCGATAAATACCGCAATGTGGGAGCACACTTCCATCGCGGGTTGACCACGAGCTAGACCAGTCCCTGCAGCACCTCCGACCATCCGTTCAAATCCTCCCCAGAGCGTCCTCCGCGTGGCGACACTCGGTTGACAGCGATCATGGCTGCTATTGCGAACCCGATGGTGCAGTCATCGGTAAGATTTGTGCCTTGGATCAAAGTAATCGTGTATCCGCCTGACCACGCTCAGTCTGCTGACGAGCCATAACGGCGTTGACAACCGCTAGTTCACAAGCCAATCGAAGGTCCTCAATAGCCGTGAATCGAGACTTACTCGGATCCGCAAGTTCCAGAACAGGCGAACTTTGCGCATAACCGCTTGAAAACTGGGGTTTTTCCTTGGGAGAAGCGCGAAGTGATGCCACGATCGCGACGCGAACTTGGCTGACGAACATACCGTTTCTCTTCTGGAGCATAACAACTGATTCATGAGGGCTTCGATTTGGCATATGTCAGTTGTTAATCGGACCCTCCCCGATTTTATCACAGATCGCACCGCTAGACGTTGGGATCCGGGCGTTACAGGGATGATCGACAGGAACCGTGATGGTGGTGACTTTTCCTTTTTCGCCAGCGCTGCCGCCAAAACAGGCATAAGTGCAGGTCTTTAACCTAACCTTTGGAACCAGGAGATTTCCGATCCACTCGCCTGGCTTGGTCGCCACGTTCGGGAATGCAAAACAAAGTGCGGCTCCAGCAGCGGCACCCCCGACTAGGGAAGCACCAATCGGGTTCTCTAATATGGGCTCTGGGATCGGAATCGCCAAGCCTCCCGGCAAAGGAATCGCGATTATACCCAACCCATCGGTATCAAGGAAGGGGCTTGGCGCATTTTTGACAAACAAATAACGATTTTGTTCACTCGGGGACGGAGAAGCAAATCCATTTCGCAGTCGTTCGAATCCGCTTTCGCCAAGTGGATCTCGATTTAGCCACCTCCTGACGGAAGGATCGTAAAACCGGTAGAGGAAATAGTACATCCCGCTCAGCCGGTGGAGCTCCTTGCTGGAGAACTGATACACGTTCGCCGAGGCCAGCGGGCCGCTCGACCCAAACGAGTTGCCGAACGGATCGTAACGGTAGGTGGCGGCCATCCCCTGGCTGCTGTCCACCAGGTACATGATGTTGCCATTGCCGTCGGCGTGGTAATAGTGGTTGGTCGTCCAGTTCCCGGCGGAATAACCGCTGGAACGGCCCAGCAAGCCGCCGATGCCCCCGGCGCCTTCCATCGTCCCGCTCAGGTCCAGGCCCCGGGTGTAGCTCACGTTCGGGTTGTTGCTCCCGTCCCGCTCCTGGATCACCCGGTTGCCGTCGTAGAGATAATTCACCGTGCTGCCCACCACCCACTTGGAGCCGTTCCAGGTGTACTCGTTGCGCGTGCGCAGCCGGCCCAGGCCGTCATACACAAACCCGCTCTGGTAACTGCGATAGACCACGTCGGAAATCAGGCTCAACCGGTTCTCCGCGTCGTACGTGTAGGAGATATAGACGAAGTTGGTGACGCAGTTTCCGTTGGCGTCATAGACAAACCTGTTGGTCCACGTGCCCGTGGGCTGCTGCAAACTCAGGCTGATCCGCAATCGGTTCACGTACGTGTTGGTCAAGCCGCCGCTGCTGAACGGTGAAAGCTCCGTGAGCAACTGGTTGCCGAGGGTGTAACTGTACTTCGTGGTGCCCATGGCGTCAATTTCGAGAATTTCAGCGCCGGCGGTCCGGGTCTTTGCTCCAACCCTTGGCAGGGTTGACATTCGTTCGGGTGCGCGAGCCCAGGGTAGCTCGCGGACTCGCAACCCCTGGGCTGAGTGCTCGCTATCCTTTCAGGATAGCCGAAGGGATCTGAGCCTCCAATCCGGGCTGGGTTGTTGCGGCGGCTGCGTCCATCCCGCGGGGGTCTCAGCACTCAGCCCAGCCGACGGCGGCCGCCTGGTGTGAGATGCGCAACGCGGCGTTTATCCCGAAGGGATTTGAACACTCAGCCCAGGGTAGCCCCGCTCTTCCATAGGAAGTGCGGGGCTACCCTGGGTCAACGCGGCATTGAGGATTATTTACCCTGAAAGGGTTTCAGCGCGGCCAGTCCCGGGGTCTTTGCTCCAACCCTTGGCAGGGTTGACATTCGTTTGGGTGCGCCAACCCAGGGTAGCTCGCGGACTCGCAACCCCGGGCTGAGTGCTCGCTATCCTTTCAGGATAGCCCAAGGGATCCGAACTGCTCGCGTCGTTGCGTTAGTCCCGTTACTTGTTAAATGCCGAATTCCCATCGTAAAAAGTATCGTTTTTGTTCCGAATTAACGTTCGCAACGTCCCATTGGCGTCGTACTTGGTCAAATCGCTACACGTCCATGCCACAGTGCCGTCGTAAAAAAGCGCCGTTCAACGCCGTCATTCCCTTTCCATGATCCCATTCAATCGAGTCCCGCCATCGGCCGCGCCGTGTTGCGCTTTGACAAAACCACCCAGCCAGCGCTCTCACGCCCGCCCCGCAGGAACCCACTCCATCCCACTTCGGACCCTCGAGAAACGCTCCTGGTGCTACGACCAGAGCGCGGTTGCAAAACTCGGAAAAGTTATACGACGCGAATTGGGACTGCGACGGCAATTCGGCTCAATTTCTCGTTCTATCCGAAAACCACCACAAAACCGCTCTCCGCCGGGTCGTAGCTTGTGCCAACGGTACGGCACGGGCGGTTTTTACGACAGCATTGGTTCAAATTTCCGGGTTTTTACGACGCCAATTTGGGAAAAAGTAAGATGACAAAAAAGTCCATAACGGATCATCGGCGTCAGACCTGAGCGAATCTCGGTTTCTGAAATCCGCGGCTCCCGTTATGCCCGATTCCCGATAAACCATGGCTTCGACTTTCCCGATCCCATCCGCGAGCCGCATGACCACGAGTCTCCACCACTTATAAAAGCGTTTTTTTGAGGGAAATCGGTGCAGATAGGTCAATCAACCTTGACGGCTGCAAGGCCCAGTATGGCAATGGCTTGCGACCTGCGGAGAACGATGTCGGAACGAGACCATAAGATAGTGTGACAATGAGGTGCAATTGTGCTAATCGGAAAGGTCCGGTCCTCCCGCTGGCGTTTCGAGAGGGAACATTGCTAAACAAAGCTCAGGGACTTAACCTTGACGGGGGACGGTTACAAAAGCGGCAGCAAGCTGCCGCAGTCCAAACGCTTCGCGGCCCGGCTACGCGCGTTTCCCGATGCGAGGCGCGACGGCGAGGCCGGGCGGTCCAAGGGCAACGCGACGCGCCGGGCGCACGCGCCTCGAGGCCATGCCCACAATGAACCGCGCGAAAGCGGGCGGGTCCTCAGTACACCAGGACCCGATAGAACGCGGTGCCGGCGAAGGGCACCGGGCGGCTATCGATCACCGTGATCGGCTGGCCGCTTCCGGGAATGTTGTCCTGGACGGTGGCCCAATTCACCAGGTCCGTTGAGGCTTCCACCCGGTAAGATCGGTTGAGGGCGCTGCTAAAGACAACCTGGAAGCGTCCATCGGGCAAGCGCGTGGTGCTTTGGACCTGGAACACCGAGGTTGCGTCCAGGGGATCCGTGTTCGCGCGGTATTCCTGCCAGTTGGGCGCGCCGTCGCCGTCGGGATCGAGCAACTCCGCCTGCACCCACTGGTTGCTCGAACTGTAGCCGGCCGCGATGAGCCACGGAACGGGCGTGCCGTACGGGAGGAGGGGAAAGTTCTGCACCAGGTTGGTCAGGTCGAAGGCGAAACTCTGGCCGCCGGTGTTGGTGTAAATGGTATTGTCGATATCAAAGACGCTGAAAGGGTTGGTCGGATCGATGATATCCTGGAACGAGAACGTGAGCAGGTTGCCGAAGGAAGCGAAGGGCAGGCTGGTTCCCAGATCGGCGGGATTGGGACTGCTCAGCAGCGCCCATTTGCCTCCTGCGCCATCATCGGATTCAGTCAGGGTCCAGCCGGCCAGCATCTCTCCCGGTTGCGCCGAGTCCAGTTGCGCGCTGGCGGGCCAATTGGCGCGGTAATGCAGCCGAAGCTGGCGGATGTATCGCGGGACATAGCTGGCCCGCAGGGTGATAGCCGTGGGGCTGACTTCCGCATCGGGCGACAGGCGGAGCGAACCCACCGTCACCGGCCCGGCATTCGAGGCGGGGAAATAGTACCCGATGATGAAATTTGTGAGGGTGTTGTAATTCGTGGTGGGAGGCATCGCGTTGGTATCCACGATGGGATTATTCGTATCCATATACCACGGGTTGGTCGGCGAGGCGGCAATGATGCCCTGGTAAGCGATTTGGAACGAGGGCATGAAGGACGCGGGATTTGCTCCGCGTTTGAGCGTGGCCCAGCGCAGGATGTATTGGCAGCGCGAATCCCTGGCGAGCTCGGCAAACTGCGTCACCACGTCCGCGGCATTGGTCGCCGTGTGATATTTGCCCTGGGTCTGCGCGCTGAGGTTTTGCAGGGTATTGGTGTCCAACTCCGTGCCGAACCCGACGCAATAGACCTTCACATTGTTTTTGGCCGCCGCCGCGATCACCGACGTCATGGTGTTGGTGCTGGATTCGTCCCGGCCGTCGGAAATCAACACCACGTAATGCTGCTCATCGCGGTTGGAGGCGCCCAGGTCGTTGATCGCGGCCATCACCGCGTCCCAGCACCGCGAACCGGCGGGAAAACCCTGCACATAGTTGGTCCAGATCCCGCCGATGGATTGGGCGACCAGACCTTTGTCCGTCGTGAGACCCAGCACCTTGTTGGGGGGAAGATCCTCGCGATGAAACTCATAGACTCCCACCTGGCCGTCGGACGGCTGCTGGTTCACGAAGGAGATCGCCCCGTTTACCATGCCATCCACGGCGTCCGAGATGCCGTTGCTGTTGCTGTCGCCGTTCGCCAGGGACGCGATACTTTCCGTGTAGTCCAGCACCAGGTAGGTTTTCATCACCTTCGAGTTGCCCTGGGCGAGTTGCGCGCCGGTCTCCGAGCCGGTCGCCACGTCATCTTCGAGGCATAGCGCCGAGAGCAGTTTCGCATCCGCCACTACCCCATGTCCGGACGCGGGATCGTTCGTGTCGGTCATTGTGTAGAGGGAGAACTGGAAATCCAGCAGATAGGGGGCCGAGTAAGTGTAGGTCAAATTCTCGATGGACAAATTATCGATAGGCGCGTTCGCGATGGAAAACTGCACCGTCCCCTGCCCCACGCCCCACACGTTGCTGGCCCAAACCGTCGAACTCCACGCCCCCCCGTAGATGGGCAGGCCGGCAATGGTTCCCGTGAGGGGATCGACGCTGATTCCTGGCGGCAAATTCTGTCCGCCAAAGAGCGTCGGCGAGCCGGTGGCCGTGATCTTCCTGGAAATGGCGCTCCCTTCGGTTCCCGTGATTTGGGAGGGCCCTCGGATGACCGGCAAAGCCGGGGCTACCGTCAGGGTGATCATCTGGCTGGCGGAAGCGCAGGCGTTGGTCACGCCGAGGATGGGGAAGAACACGCCGTTCTCCGCGGGAACTCCCGAGATCACGCCGTTGGTGGGGTCGATCGAAAGGCCGGAGGGCAGGAATTGGGCGACGAAGTAGCTCGGGGAATGCAGCGCCTGCACCGCGTAACTGAAGGGAACCCCCTCGGTGGCGGAAGCGGTGGCAGGACTGGTGATTTGGGGCGGTTCGACCGTTACGGTCAGGTTCGCCCCGAGATTCGTCCAATAGTAGGCATTGCTGATGACGACCGAATAAACGCCCGCCTGGAACGAACTCACGTTGGTGACCATCAGGCTGGTTTGGGTGGCGCCGGGGATCGCCTGGTTCTGAAATTGCCACTGGTATTTGAACGGCGCCGGCCCGGTGGCGTGGGCCGAGAAAGTCGCGTTATCGCCGCAAATCACCGTCTGATCCTGCGGTGTGGTATCCGCCACCCCGCCCAGCACGGACAGCACAGCCGGCAGACTGGCAGCCGAGCCCAGGCTATTCTTGACTTGCGCGACGTACGTCCCTTGATCGCTCAACTGCACGTTCCGCAAGATCAAAACCGCATCGGTAGCTCCGGGGATATCGTTCCCGTTATGCTGCCACTGATAGGTCAGCGGTTGCTGGCCGACGGCGGAAACCTGGAAGGAAACATTGCCCGATACAAACACGGTTTGATCTGCGGGCGAAACCACGATCGACGGCGCGCTGCTGCCTTCGAGCCCAAGGTTGAAATAGGCCCCCGCGCTGACGGAGTTGAGAGCGACGGCACCCGGACCTGGGGACACCTGGCCGTACGTGTTGTCGCCCCAGGCCAACCAGGTCCCATCGGCGCGCAAGGCAACGCTGTGCAGCGCGCCGGCCGAAACGGCCACCACATTGGTCAGGCCCGCGGGCACTGTGGACTGGCCAAAATCGTTGCGGCCCCAGGCTACCACGCTTCCTCCCCGCAGAATGGCTAGAGAATGATCGGCGCCGGCAGCGATCCCGACGGCATCTTTGACCCCGGGTGGCACCACCGCTTTGGCATAGGCGTTATCTCCCCACGCGGCCACTTCGCCGGTGCCCAGCAAAGCCAGGCTTTGCCCTTTGCCGGCGGCAATGGCAATGACATTAGTCAGGCCCGGAGGCACGTTGGTTTGACTGCCCCAGGCCTCGACGGTGCCGTCGCGCTTGAGCGCCAAGGCGTGCGTCCACCCGGCGGCGATCGATAGCACATTCGTCAGATCCGGCGGCGCGGCCTCGATTCCACCCCACACCACGACCATGCCGTCATTCTGCAACGCCAAGCTGTAATTCGAGCCGGCGCCGATCATCACCGCGTTCACCAGGTTGGTCGGGATCGTTGTTTGGCCGGACGTGTTTAGCCCCCAAGCCACCACCGTGCCGTCGGCGTTCAGCGCCAGCGAATGACTCGCACCCGCGGCGACCGCCACGACCTGGTTCAGCCCCGCGGGCACCTCGGTTTGATGCGACTCATCAGCGCCCCAGGCCACGATGGTGCTGGCAGCGCGGCAGAAATTCGGACCGTGGAGAGCGAGCATCCCGATCAGGGCTAAACCGTATCGAGAACTCGGAGAGGGCCAGGATGGGTGGGTTCGATTCATATTAAACTCTGATTATGTCTTCGGGCTTATTGACGACGGCATCCCAAGGCAACCCTGACCCACATGGAAGCATTTTACCGCACCCGTTGGGATACCTGACGGCTAAAACTCGTGCCGACCGCAGTTTCGCAAGCTGAGGTCGATTTGGGAATGTGCGTCTGGACGCACAGGCCGACGATCAAGCTTGAAGCCCAGCCGAGACGCAAAGACTCTCAGCCTGGGCCATACGTGCTATCGCCCGATAGTTCGATGTCAAACATAAGCATAGTTGGTGCCACTCCACCACCCCCCTCAAAACCCTAATTCCCGCAGTCCCAACCGCCTCCCCCTGCGTGAGCCTCACGCATAACGCGTGAGCCTCACGCACAACCCATTACGCATTACGCATTACGCATTTACGTTTTACGTTTTACGTTTTACGTTCCGCGCCTCAATACCCCAGCCCGAACCCATACTCAAACAGCGGCTTTTCCGTGCCCGGCTGGTTCACCGTACACCCGGCTTGCTCGTTGCTCCGCGGCCAGGTCCGAGGCAGCTTGCCGGTCGGTTTATATTTGCCGAACAACACGTCGGCAACGCCGGTGCCTTCGGTCCCGGGGAGCCAGGCGGCGACAAAGGCATCGCTGGATTCCAACGCGTTGCCGGGGATCAAAGGACGACCGGAAAGCAGCACGGTCACGACGCGAGCTCCGGTCTGTTTGGCGCGTTGGACCAGTTCGACATCTTCGGGCGCAAGCCGCAGATCCGCGCGATCGCCTTTCATCTCGGCGTAGGGCTGCTCACCCACGACGACCAGGATCGCGTCCGCGCCCGCCAACGCGCTCGAGTCGGGAGAAAACGTCACCTGCGTTCCCGGTCCCGCGGCCTGGCGGACGGCTTCGAGGATCGTCGTTCCGCCATGGGTGACGGCGCCGGTCTTGCCCTGCCACGAGATGGTCCACCCGCCGCATTGCATGCCGAGGTCGTCCGCGCCCCGACCGGTTACGACCAGGTGCTTGAGAGCTTTCGAAAAGGGGAGGGCGTGGTTCTCGTTTTTGAGCAGGACCAGGGATTGCCGGACACACTCGCGAGCGACCTGGCGATGCGCTGGGGAACCGACTTCGGCGGTCAGGTTGGGATTTCCATACGGGTGCGCGAAGAGACCCATGATGAACTTGGCGCGCAAAATGCGCCGCGCGGCATCGTCGATCCGGGCTTGCGGCACCCGGCCCTCGGAGACCAGTTCCTTCAACAAGGTGATGAACTCGACGTAGTTATTCTTCTCGCCGGGGCCTTTGGGGATCATGACCATATCCAGGCCGGCATTAATCGACTTCTCGATGTCGGTCTTGTAATCGCTCGAGAGTTGGTCAATCGCCGCCCAATCGCTCACCAGAAAGCCTTGAAACCCGAGTTCCCCCTTGAGGACGTCGGTTAACAGGTATTTGTTCCCGTGCATCTTCTCGCCATTCCAACTGCTGTAGGAAGCCATGATCGAGCCCGCGCCCGCGCGAATCGCGGCCGCATAGGGCGCCAGGTAGAGCCTCCGCAGCGTGGCTTCGTCGCACACCGTGTTGCCCTGATCCACTCCGTTGAGCGTTCCGCCGTCGCCGAGGAAATGCTTGGCGCAGGCCAGGACCGAGCCTCCGCCGGGCAGCCGCTGCTGAATGCCCCGCGTAGCGGCGGCGCCGAGTTCGGACACCAACTCCGGCGATTCGCCGAAACTCTCATAGGTCCGGCCCCAGCGCTCGTTCTGGGCCGCGGCTACGCAGGGCGCGAAGGCCCAATGCATGCCGGTTCCGGCAATCTCAAGGGCGGTGATCCGCTCGGCCTTGCGCACCAGGGCCGGGTTGCGGGTGGCGCCCAAGCCGATGTTGTGCGGGAAGATGACCGCGCCATCGACATTGTTGTGCCCGTGCACGGCGTCGATCCCATAGATCAGCGGGATTCTCAGCCGCGTCTTCAACGCCCAGGTTTGATAACCTTCACAGGCTTTGCGCCAGCCTGCGGCGGTGATATCCGCCGGATCCGAATCCCCGCCGCTGAGCATCGAGCCGAAGCCATACTTTTGGATGTCGGCCGGGTCCTTGAGGGCGTTCATATCCACCTGGGTCATCTGCCCGATCTTCTCGTCGAGGGTCATCTGGGACATCAACCCGTCGACCTCATGGGCAAACGGTTCTTTCGCCGGCAGGTTCGCCCCGAGCAAAACCGGCAGCAGGAGGGCGAGCACCAGCCGGCGGTGGTTCCGGGCCATGCCCAAGCGTTTCGAGGATCGAGTCGGCAAGCAAATCAAACGGGGTTCTGGGTTCTTCATATCAAGCGAGATAACTTTTACGAATCCGGCGTGGATGTGATTAGAAGTTATTAGCGCCGGTGTCAACCATTTTGCACCCCGGATGAACCCGGCCTTCGATGCGCTCCGCCGGACCGGACGCCGCCTCATCCGGCCTGGACCAGGCGCAGAAACTCGCGCGTGCGCTGCCGCTGCGGGTGCACAAAGATTTGTTCGGGTGGACCGCACTCGGCGACCCGGCCTTCCTCAAAAAACACCACCTGGTCCGCGATGTCCCGGGCGAATTGCATCTCGTGCGTGACCACCAGCATCGTCATGCCCTCCTCGGCGAGCCCGCGCATGACCCGGAGGACTTCCTCGCGCAGCTCCGGATCCAGCGCGCTGGTCGGTTCGTCAAACAGCATCACCTTGGGCTCCATCGCCAGGGCGCGGGCGATGGCCACTCGCTGCTGCTGCCCGCCGGAGAGTTGGGACGGGTAACAGGCCGCCTTGCTGTCGAGCCCGACCTTGGCCAGGAGCCGCCGTCCCAGGCTTTCAGCTTCCGCCCGAGCCAGTCCCTTGACCACGACCGGAGCCATGGTGATGTTTTGCAGGACGCTCAGGTGCGGAAACAGGTTGAAGGATTGAAAGACCATGCCGGCTCGCAGGCGCAACTGACGTTGCTGTTCCCGCTCCGGGCCGGTGCGCATCACCCGTCCGCCCTCGATCGACACCCCGTCAATGGTGATCCGCCCGGAGTCGGGCAGTTCGAGCTGGTTGAGGCAGCGCAGGAACGTGGTTTTGCCGCAGCCGCTCGGGCCGATCAACACCACCACCTGCCCGCGCTGCTGGCGGTGGTCCACCCCGCGCAGCACCGGAAGCGCCCGATAGGATTTCGTCAGTTCTTCAACGAGGATCATGCGCGAGCTTGATTTCGAGCCAGTTCGCAAATAGAGAGGCCGGGTAGCTCAAGCCAAAATAAATGCCCGCCGTCATGAGGCCGACCACGATGTAATCGGAGTTCGAGGCCGCCAGCATGCCATACTGTTTCGTCAACTCGACCATCGTAATCACCGAAACGATCGAGGTGTCCTTGAACATGGCGATAAAGTCGTTGGTGACGGGAGGAATGGCGACGCGCGCCGCTTGCGGGAGGACGACCTGCCGCAGCGTCTGCCAGCGGGTCATGCCCAAGGCCAGCGCGGCTTCCGTCTGCCCGCGCGGGATGGACTGGATGCCCGCGCGGTAGTTTTCGGCTTCACTGGCGGCGTAGTTCAAGCCCAGGCCCAGCACCGCGGCGCAAAAGGCATTCAAGCGAATGCCCACCTCGGGCAGGCCATAGTAAATCAGGAAGAGCTGGATCAGCAGGGGCGTGCCGCGGACGACCTCGACGTAACCTCTGGCCAGCCATTTCATGGGGCCAAGCCCATACAACCGGAGCAGCACAACCACCAAACCGGCCACAACCGCTAACGCCATCGAGAGCAAGGAAAGTTCGGCGGTGGTCCCGGCCGCCCGCAGCAACAAAGGCAAATAGCCGAGCCGCTCGCGCAGCGTGATCGGCGGTTTCTCGGCGGCGGCCATCGCGGGCCGGGCCTCCTTCAAAAGCGGCTGACGTTCGTCCCAAATGCCGTAATTGCGATCGATCCGTTCGAGCGTGTGGTCCGCGATGAGCTGCCCGAGCGCGTCGTTGATCGCCGAGAGCAGGGTTTCATCCTGCTTGAGCACCCCGATGGCGTAGTAGCCGGTCGCGAAGGGCGCCCCCGAGAGCTGGAGCAGGGGATCCGGCTGGGCGTAATAAATCGCGATCGGCAGATCGACCAGCACCGCGTCCAGGCGCCGGACCTTTAAGTCCTGGAAGGTCTCAACGTTTCCCGGGTAGCTTTTCCAGAGCGCGCGGCCCTGCTGCCGGAGCAGCCGCTCGGACGCAGACCCAGAGAGCACGCCCACCGGCTTGCCGTCGCAGTCGGCCAGGCTATTGATCCCGGGGCTGTCCCGCCGGGTGACCATTTGCTGGGCATAGGCATAATACGGCCGCGACATGGCAACCTCCTGAAGGTGCTCGGGGGTTAATTCGAGGCCGTTGAGGATGATATCGAAATTGCCGCGATCCAAAGCGGGGATCAACTGGTCCCACTGGTTCTGGACCATTACCGCTCGGACGCCGAGTTTGGCGGCCAGCGCTTCGGCCAGGTCATACTCGAAACCGATCAACCGGTCCGGCTGCCGCGGATCGGGGAAGACATAAGGCGCGCCACCCTCGGCATCGGCGCCCCAGCGCAACACTCCGCGCTGACGAATCTGCTCGAGGTGATCCGTCGCCGAAGCCGTCCCGGGATTGCCGGCGGCCAGAATTATCGCGCAGGCCCAAAGGCAGCCTGCACGCCACCAGGGCCACAAGTGACTCATTTCAGGCGAAGTGATTGGCGATATCAAACACTACGCCGCCGCGCCGCACAAGCCCGCTCGAAGCCGGCCGGGTGGAAACGCCGGGAGACGGAAGGCTGCGATCAAAGGCTGACTCCGCGAGGCCCCGCGAGGTTATGGCACAGGCTCCGCGGCGCGCCAGGACGCTGATTAATGGCCCACGGCGCTGACTTCCTTGAGGCTTCCCGGCTTGCTCGAGAGGCCGTCGGCTTTGCTCAATTTCGGCCAGTTGAAACCATAGAAAGCCACAAACGCAAAACAAACCATCGGCACGATGAACCCGCGCGACATGTCGAACTTGTCAGCCACGTACCCCATCAGTTTCGGCAGGATCGCCCCGCCCATAATGGCCATCACGATGAATGCGGAAGCCTTCTTGGCGCGCGCCCCCAGCCCAAAGATGCCCAAGGCGAAAATCGTGGGGAACATAATGGACATAAAAAAGTAGCTCAGGAAAACGCAGGCCACCGAGGCCCAGCCGAGTTTGCAAAAGACCAGCAAACAGGTGATCACGTTGAGCACCCCGTACAGTCCCAGCACCTTGTGCGCGGCAAATTTTTTAAGCAACCCCGCGCCGGTGAACCGCCCGGCCAGAAAGCAGACAAAGCCGACCGAGGCGAGCGTCGCCGCGCCTTTATCACTAATGACCAGCACGCCGGCCGTATTGGTTTCAAACAAACCGTGGAGCACGGATGCGTTCCAGGATGCGGGTATCGGCGGGACCTCCGCCGTCATGTAGTTGATGAAAAAACTGAATATCCCCGCTTGCGCGGCCACGTAGAAAAATTGCGCCGCAACGGCCATGACGAAATGCGGATGAGACCAAATCGACTGAGCGGCGTCCGGAGCCGATTCGTCGAGGTGATAATCGTCCTTGGTCTTAATGTCCGGCACGTTGGCGAAGAAGAAAATACACGCCAGGACGATGACGACGATCGCGACTCCCACATACGGGATGTACAAGGTTTGACTGCCCGTGCTCTGCCCGGAGGCATCCTTGGAATAGAAGTACATGCTGCCGATGATGGGACCGAAGATCCAGCCCACGCCATTGCAGGACTGGGCCAGATTGATGCGGGTGGCGGCAAACTGCGTGGGGCCCAGAACCGTCGTATAGGGATTGGCCACCGTCTCGAGAAACGTGAGACCCGAGGCAATGACACAGACCCCCAGCAAAAACGCCCAAAACGCCGCGATCTTTGTGGCCGGTATGAACCAAAACCCGCCCACCGCCACCAGCAACAAGCCGGCGATGATCCCCCCCTTGTAGCCCAGGCGCGTCGCCAGCCACCCCGCCGGCAACGACATCAGAAAGTACCCAAGGTAATGTGCGAACTGAACCCACGCGGATTGGGACTTGGACAGATGCAGTTCATCCTGGAAATGCTTGTCCATCACGTCGATCATCCCGTTACAAATCCCCCACAACAGGAACAGGGAACTGACCAGGATAAAGGTGAACACCAGGTTCTTTCCGTCCTCGGTGACAAAAAGGCTCTTCTTGTTTGCGCTCATGAATCAGGGGTGATGGTTAGCCGGAGACTAAAATCATGTTGGCATACTGGACGGTATCGCCCGTGCGGATGAGGCCGATGGCCCCGGGGACCCGTTGCTTGAACTCAATGTGAGGCTCGTACTCGATGGGGATCCCCCTCAGTGCTTCGGCAAAGCGCGCCCGAACCGCCGCGTCATTCTGTTCCAGGAATTCGCGCGCCATGTACGCGGCGGCCGCTTGAAAGTCCTGCCGAAGCGCCGTCAGCACCTGCAACACCGTGGGGATATCGTTCGCCAGCGAGAGGTCGATGGTTTCAATTTGCGGCCAGAAGGGAAAACCGCGATCGGCGATGACAAGTGCGTTGGTATGCCGGATCCGCGCCAGCAAGGAGAGCAGGTGCGGGTTGAGGATTTTGGTGTTGAGCATAGCACGACGTCCGCGTCAACCGGCGCGCATTCTCCAAAATGCGTCCCGGCCTGGCAAGGTCAAACGGCCTCCGCCTTCCCCCCGCCCGTTCGGCGCACGTCCCGGCTGGCGCGGAAGACCGCGGCAAACAGCAGGGCGGCGCCGAAAATATAAACCCAGGAACAGAGCGCGATGGCCCCGCTCATGTTCTCCATTTCCGTCCCGCGACTGCCATGTTTGCTGACCCAGCCGACAAATAACGGCCCCATTGCGCCGCCACTCCAACCCAGGGTGTTCATCAGGCCCGCCGCGGTCGCTCGGGCGCGTGGTTCGACCACATCAAAAATGGAAGCGAAAATATTCGAGTCATAGACCCCCTTGCACAGACCGAAAAGGGCCATCATCAGCAAAAGCAAACCGACGTTCCGGGTGGCGCCCACATAGAACACAAAGACCGAACCGGCCAGCAATCCCAGGGCCTGCACGAGGATCCGGCCCCCGGCGAACCGCAGCGCCCACCGGTCGGCCAGCCAGCCGCCGAGGGGCACGCTCATCGCGCTGGCCGCGTTGATGAAGACGCTGCCGGAAAGACCCGCCGCGGTCAGTTTAAAATGAAACTTCTCGACCAGGAATGTGGGCGTCCAAACCAGGAAAATGGCGGCCACGAAATTGGCGGCCATGAAGGCGCCCAGCAGCAGCCAGGCGGTCGGCTTGCGCAAGAGCACGCGGCCGATCTCCCGGATTGTCAGCGGCTCCATTGTCCCGGCTGCCGTGGTGGCGTCCAGGCCGTTATCGGCCGCCCCGCGCCGTGGTTCCGCCAGAAACCGGGAAAGCACCACCGCCAGCAGGGCGCCGGCGAGGCCGAAAAAGTAAAACCCGATGCGCCAGCCCAGGTGCTCGGCGAACCAGGCGCCCAGCCAGCCGCCCGCAATCGTGCCGACATACACCCCCGAGTTATGAATCCCCAGCGCCCGCGAACGGGTTTTCCCACCATGATAATCGCTCAGCAGGGACGTGGCCGAGGGAAAGTAAAAGGTTTCGCCGAGGCCGGTGAGTGCGCGGACGGTAATAAACTGCCAGAGCTGATGACACCACCCGCTCAGCACGGTCGTGACGCTCCAGAACAGGCAACCGCCCAGGATCAGTTGCTTGCGCCGCCACCGGTCCCCGGCGAATCCGGCCAGGGGCGACCCCAGCGCGTACACATACATGAAGGCGGACCCGATCAATCCCAACTGCACTTTGTCGAAGCCAAATTCCGTTTCGAGCTTCGGAAACACCGAGGCCATCGCCTGCCGGTCCGCGTAATTGAAAAAGCACACGAACCAAAGCATGAACAGCACCCACCATTTGTAGGCCCTGGGCGTGGCGGAGTTCATTCGGAAATGGGGTGGAAAGCGAGCGGCCGTGCCGCGCGGCGACCGCGGCCGGTCAAGACGAAAGGCGCCGGTATCCGTGGGCCGCGCATTATTTGAGCCTCGCCACAAACACCTGGTTGAACCGGCCGTCCTCCGAGGGCACGGGGCGCACATACGCGATCCGGGTCCCATCCGGCGAAAACACGCAGGCCTCGGGACGGGGCGCAAGCGCATCCTCGCTCCGCGGGGTCAGGCGTTTGGTTTCTCCGCTGACGGTGTCCGTCACGCACACGCTGTTGTCCATGGCATGCGCGATGTGGATGCCATCCGGGCTCCAGGTAAATGCCGAGGCAATCGGCCAGGGATTATGCGTGATTTGGACCGGTGCGCCGCGGTTGGGGGAAACCGTCCACAACTGCGCCACTCCGGCATCGTCTTTCATCAGGAACGCGATCCGCGCCCCATCCGGGGAGCTACGCAGCCAATGCCGCGGTCCTTGCAGCCCCGGATATTTCCGGTCCGCCGTGAAGGTCAATCGGCGCTGCGTGACGCCGCGCGGTGGCACGGGGCGGCGAGTGGCGGTTCCAGCGAGTGGTCCATCGCCGGGCAGGGTTAAGTCCTCGGGCAGATCGGCAATGAACACTTCGGATAAAACCGTGCCTCGAGGCGAGACTACCTGCCCCTGAAACGCCAGCGCATGGCGTTGCCAGGAACCATCCGCGCGGGCATAACCATTCGTGCCCAGCCACCCTTCCTCAAACGCCTTTTGGATCTCATCCGAGCCCGGCGCCGGGTTGGCTCGCGTCCGCGTCACCAACACGCTGAAATATTCTCCGTCATGATTGCGTGGATGGCCGGGTGGCACGTGCACCGGCCGGCCCGGCACGCTCACGCCGACATTGCGCAGGTTCATTTCCTGTTCCGACGTCTCCTGCTTGAAGGGCGCCAGCAGGGCGTCTTCATAGGTGAAGCTCACCCACTCCCCCGCCCCGTCCCAGACATGCACGTGCGAACCGCCGCGCAAAGCCCCCGGCGTGAAGGGAGGCAAGAGATCCCGCGCATCCAGGTGGGTTGCCCGGCCCGGTTGCGCCACCTGGACAATCATTCCCCGCCGATGCCAGGGAGCGTATTGCCAATCGGGGGTCGGGTTCTCCGGGCCCAGGATAAATACCACCTCATCGATCCGGGGATTGAACGTCACCACCCCGCAATGCGCGCCGTGTTGCGCCTCATACAACACGTTCACGTCGCCCGTGTGGAGATTGACCCTCTCGATGCGCGAGCCGTCGAACACGTCGCCTGCCGAATCCGATCGCGTGTCATAGGCGATCCATTCACCGTCCGGCGACCAGGCGCCGATGTTGGTGAGGATGTGCCCGCTCCGACTCCGAGTCAGTTGTCTTTCCATGGGGTCTGTCCTGGCAGCCGGCGCCGTTTTCGATGCTGCCGCGGCCGGATCGTGGGCCGCGCATGCCGGTGCCAGGGCCGCCGCCATCGACCAGACAGCCCGGCGCCAGAGTTTGAGGCTCACCGGCATTTCGAACATGATCCAATTCCGTAGAGCACTTCCCGCCGCGCCGCGCCACGGCAGAGGGTCCGTCATGCCTGGCTAGGTTCGGCGGCTGTGCGTGGCGGTACTCTGAACCAGGTCGCTCACCCGCAGCCAGCACTTTTTTTCAGCCCGCGCACGCTCCGGCCGCACCGTTCTTCGAGCCGCGCCCATTCGCGGTTTTTTCAACATTCCTATTTACAGCTTTTGAGTGGTTGTTAGTATCCGGTTCGGGAACCGAAAAAACGAAATGAAAAAGATCGAAGCCATTATTAAGCCTTTCAAACTGGAAGATGTGAAAGAAGCCCTTTCCGGTCTGGGGGTGGAAGGCATGACCGTGTCCGAGGTAAAGGGCTTCGGCCGGCAAAAGGGGCATACCGAGATTTATCGCGGCAGTGAATACACCGTTGATTTTCTGCCGAAGATCAAACTGGAGATTGTTTTGGCCGACAGCGTGGTTAGCTCCGCGGTGGACGCGATCGTCAAGGCGGCCAAGACCGGCAAAATCGGCGACGGCAAAGTGTTCGTCAGCACGATTGACAACGCCATTCGGATCCGGACCGAAGAGACCGGGGAAGCGGCGGTTTAACTCCCCGGGCTCAGTCCCGAGAGGCGTTCATCAGAAAGCAGAACTACAACCCAACAACCACATCCATGAGCACACCCAAGAGCGTAATTGAACTCGCCAAGAAGAGCGGGGCCAAGATGGTCGATATCAAGTTTGTCGATACCTTTGGCACCTGGCAGCACTTCAGTTGTCCCATCCGGGAGCTGACCGAGGAAATATTCAGCGAGGGCCTGGGCTTTGACGGCTCCTCCATCCGCGGCTGGAAGAGCATCGAGGCCTCCGACATGCTGGCCATGCCCGATCCGGACACCGCCTTCATCGACCCGTTCATGAGCGAGCCCACCCTCTCGCTGACCTGCACCATTGCCGAGACCGGCACCCTGGAAGCCTACGTGCGGGACCCGCGGGGCATTGCCCAGCGCGCCGAAAAATACCTGGCCAGCACGGGGGCGGCCGACACGGCGGTCTTTGGGCCGGAAGCGGAGTTCTTCATTTTCGACAACGTGCAGTTTGACTCCAAGAGCAACGGCACCTTCTACAGCGTCGATTCGGAGGAGGCCGTCTGGAACACCGGGCGGGAGGAGATGCCCAACCTGGGCTACAAGATCCGGCACAAGGAAGGCTATTTTCCGGTGGCCCCGCTGGACCAGCAACAGGATATCCGCACCGAGATGTGCCTGGTGATGGAGCAGTTGGGGGTCAAGATCGAGCGCCAGCACCACGAGGTGGCCACCGCGGGCCAGGCCGAAATCGATTACCGGTTTGACACGCTGGTCAAGGCGGCCGACGCGATGATGGTTTACAAGTATGTGGTGCGCAATGTGGCGCGCCGGCACGGCAAGACGGCCTGTTTCATGCCCAAGCCCCTCTTTGGGGACAACGGCAGCGGCATGCACACTCACCAGAGCCTCTGGAAGAAGGGCAAGCCCCTGTTTGCGGGCAACGAGTATGCCGGCTTGTCGCAGATGGCCCTCTACTACGCCGGGGGGCTGCTCAAGCACGCCCGGGCCTTGTGCGCCATTTGCAACCCGACCACCAACAGCTACAAGCGCCTGGTGCCAGGCTACGAGGCGCCCGTTAACCTGGCCTACAGCTCGCGCAACCGCTCGGCGGCCATCCGCATCCCCACCTACAGCGAGAACCCCAAAGCCAAGCGCCTGGAATACCGCCCGCCCGACCCGGCGGCCAATCCCTACCTGGCCTTTGCCGCGCTCCTGATGGCAGGCCTGGATGGGATTCAAAACAAGATTGAACCCGGCGAACCGCTGGACAAGAACATCTACGAGCTGCCGCCCGAGGAACTCAAGAAAGTGCCCAATGTGGCCGGCAGCCTGAGCGAGGCGCTGGATTGCCTCGAGCAGGACCACGAGTTCCTGCTCAAGGGCGATGTCTTTACCACGGACTTCCTGGACATGTGGATCGCGACCAAGCGCAAGGAGCACGACGCCCTGCGCCTGCGCCCCCATCCCTATGAGTTTTTCCTCTACTACGACGTTTAGGCGCCGTGGGTGACGTGCCAGGCGCCGCTTTCGGGCGGCACCGATTTTCACAGGTCAAAGATGAAGAAAAGCGCCTGTTTTATGGGCCGAAAGCGGCCTGTGAATAACTCGTGAACAAGAGTTAATATGTTGTCCTCGCAAGTTCCGCCCTGATTGCCTAAAAGCTTTGGCTGAGCTGCACACGAGCCCTGTGGATTTGGGCGGAAAGAAATCCAACGCAAAACGCCGTTTGTTTCAATCGCGCAAGTGCTTGCGTTACAGGAATTTGGATCTTGGCAAGTTAGGCGACAGTGTCCGTTGCGGGGCTCCGGCACGGAATTCCTTGCACCGCAGCAAGTTCAGTATCCGGACGGCAGCCAAAATCGGCTTCACGGGTGCAGCCGGTGGATAGGTGAATAAAATGCCCGAAAATCGGGCTTTTGGGATAAAAAATGCAAGCTTCCGCGGAAAAAATTTGGACTGCGGCACAGGAGCAACTTCGCTCCATGCTCAGTGCGGACACGTACAATCTTTGGTTCGCTCCGCTGCGCGCGTGTGGTTTGGATGGCACGTGCATCGCCTTGGAGGTCGCCAACGATTTCTGCGAGGTTTGGCTGAAGGACAATTACATGAGTTTGCTTCAAGACGTAGTAGCGTTGGCGGCTGGAAAGCAGCTCCAGGTCAATTTCAAAGTGGGCGCCTCCAACCAAATTCCGCCGCCTTTGTCCGGAGCCGCCGCCCCCGATAAGGCCAAGTTGCCCGAGGCCGCGCTGGACCGGAGCGCCTCCAACCACGAGGTCAGCTTTAATCCGAAAAACACCTTCGAAACGTTCGTGGTCGGCAACAACAACAATTTTGCCTGTGCCGCCGCGCAGGCGGTGGCTCAGTCACCTGGCAAATCATACAACCCGCTCTTCCTCTATGGTGGCGTGGGTTTGGGCAAGACGCACCTGCTCCACGCGATTGGCCAATACGTGGTCAGCCATAAGAAAAGCGCGCGCGTCGCCTATCTCTCTTCAGAAAAGTTTACCAACGAGTACATCGACGGAATCCAAAACAACCAACTGGTTCGCTTTCGCAAAAAGTACCGGCAAACGGATGTGCTGCTGATCGATGACATTCAGTTCCTGGCGGGAAAGGAGCGGATTCAGGAGGAATTCTTCCATACCTTCAACGCCCTGCACGAAGCGCATAAGCAAATCGTGCTGACGTGTGACCGTCCCGCCAGTGAAATTCAAAATCTCGAGCAGCGACTGGTCTCGCGTTTTGAATGGGGGCTGGTGACCGATCTGCAGCCGCCCGACGTCGAAATGCGCCTGGCGATCCTGAACAAGAAAGCCCAAATCATGGGCGTGCAACTGCCGGCGGAAATCCTGAACTTCCTGGCCAATCGAATTCGCACCAACATCCGCCGCCTCGAAGGGGCGCTGATCCGCGTGGCTTCGTATGCTTCGCTGACCGGAAAGAAGCTGAGCGTGGAGGTGGTGGAAGGGCTGCTGCGCGAGGTTCTGCACGAGGAAGGCCGCTATTCCGTCAGCATCGAGATCATCCAAAAGAAGGTGGCCGAACATTTCGACATTCGCCTGGCGGATATGACCAGCAAACGGCGCCCGGAAAACATTGCGTTTCCGCGCCAGATCGCCATGTTTCTCTCCCGCCAAATGACCGAAAGTTCGCTCAACACGATCGGCGAAGCCTTCGGTGGCCGCGACCATGGCACCGTGCTCCACGCCTGCCGCCTCGTCAAAGACCGGATGGAGGTGGACGCGAACGTCCGCCAGGTGGTTAGCTATCTCGAAAAACAGCTCATGCGGTAATGCCGGCCACCCGGCAACTCGCTTCGCGTTTTCCTTTTGCCCCGCGACTTTTCGATCCCTGGCTTTCAATAAGGTCCCGTTTGCCGGCGGGCCGGCCGCGAGGGGTTTGGCGCCGGCGGAACCAGGCCGGTTGGCGGCCGCCAATCTTCGGGGTTATATATGGGGTTGAGATGCAAAGGCGCCCTTCTCCTTAAATCAACCTTGCTGGAGCCCAGAGATGCCCGCCATACAAGTGAATCAACTGACCAAGGCGTTCCAAACCTATAAAAAGCAAGCGGGGTTTGCGGGCGCGCTCAGAGGGCTGTTCCGCCGAGCCTATGAGCAAACCATCGCGGTTAAAGATGTCAGCTTCACCATCGAGCCCGGCGAGTTAGTCGGCTTTCTGGGCCCGAATGGGGCCGGTAAAACCACCACCCTCAAGATGCTCTCCGGGCTGCTTTATCCCACCGGTGGTACGGCCGAGGTGTTGGGCTATGTTCCCTGGGAGCGCGACGACGGCTACCGGCGTCAATTCGCCCTGTTGCTCGGCCAAAAGAACCAGCTCTGGTGGGATCTGCCCGCCAGCGAATCGTTCGAGCTCAACGCTCAAATCTACGGTGTGCCCGCCGCCACGATGAGAAAGCGGGTCACCGCGATGAGTGAATTGCTGGCGGTGCAACACAAACTCGATGTCAGTGTCCGGGAATTGTCCTTGGGCGAGCGCACCAAAATGGAACTGATCGCCTCGCTGCTCCACGAGCCCAAGGTGCTTTTTCTCGACGAGCCCACCATCGGGCTGGATGTGGTATCCCAAAAGACCGTTCGCGAGTTCCTGCGCGACCACAACCTCACCCAGCACACCACGATCCTCCTGACCAGCCACTACATGGCCGATATCCAGGAACTCTGCAAACGCGTCATCATTATCGACCACGGGACCATTTTCTTCGACGGCCAGCTCAGCGAGATTGTCGATCGCTTTGCCGATGCCAAGCTCGTCACCATTCAGTACGAACCCACCGCATCGCGGCCGACAGCGGATCTCTCGCAATTCGGAGAAATCGTCGAGCAAAACCCCGGCGGCTTCCGGTTGAAAGTCAAACGCGACCGGGTTATCCAGGTTTGCAAGGTCTTGCTGGATCAGTTCCCCGTCAGCGACATCGATATCCAGGAGGTCCCCATCGAGGAAGTCATCCGCCAAATCTTCGCGCGCCGGGATTTGCCCGCGCCCGTGAAATCCTGAATCGGAACTTCATAGCTCGCCTGGCTGTGAAGCCAAGCCGGGCGGCACTTCCCATGCGAAATATCCGCCCGCCAGACCGCGCTACGCCCCCGTCTCAGGCCGCCCGGAGCAACTCCATGACTTCCTCGTCGGTGGTCTGGGGGAACATTTGATAATACCGGCCAACTGCGTCGAAGTCCGGGTCCACCCACAACACCTCGACGTCGTCGGCGACCCGCCGGAGGCGCTTGAGGGCCTGGTGGGAGGCGACTGGGGCGGACACGGTCACGCTGCGGGCGCCCTGCTTCCTGGCGGAGAGAACTGCCGCCTCGGTCGTGGCCCCGGTGGCCAGGCCGTCATCCACCAGCAACACCGCTCGTTGCGCCAAGTCCGCTGGCTGCGCGCCCTGGAATCGGGCTTGGTAAGCCTGCAAGCGACGCGTTTCCTCCTCGATCACCTCCCGGAGTTCGGCGTGGACGATGGGGTTGTTCCCGATGATCGCCTCATCGAGAATCACCACGCCTCCCTCGGCAATCGCCCCCACCGCAAACTCACGATGCAGGGGATGGCCGATCTTGCGAACGATGAGAACTTCAAGCGGGACTTCGAGAAGTCGAGCCACCTCGGCGGCCACGACTACACCCCCCCGGGGCAACCCCAACACCAGGTCGGTCTCGACCCCGCGGTCCCTGAGGAACTGCCCGAGTCGTCTGCCAGCATCTTCTCTGGATGCGAATACCATCCCCACCATGCTTATACCTGGCGCCGGGGACCGGGAAAAGCAAGGGTCTATTGACCTGACCGCGAGACTCGAAACCAGGAATCGTCTTGGCGGTCAGGTCACCAGGGTGCCCACATTTTCGCCCATGACCACGCGCTTCAGGTTATGTGGCCGGAACAAGTCGAAAACGATGATGGGCATCTTGTTGTCCATGCAGAGGGAAAACGCGGTGGAATCCATTACCTTGAGCTGCTTCTGCAGGGCTTCGAGATACTTGATCTCGGCGAATCGTTTGGCTTTGGGATGGAGCTTCGGATCGGAATCATAAATGCCGTCCACCTTGGTCGCCTTGAGAATGACCTCCGCGCCGATTTCGTTGGCCCGCAGCGCGGCGGCGGTGTCGGTCGAGAAATAGGGGTTGCCCGTGCCGCCGCCGAAGATGACGACCCGGCCCTTTTCGAGGTGCCGGACGGCCCGGCGGCGAATGAACGGCTCGGCGACCTGCGCCATGCTGATCGCGCTTTGCACCCGGGTCGCGACCCCGATCTTTTCGAGCGCATCCTGCAAGGCGAGCGCGTTAATCACCGTCGCCAGCATGCCCATGTAATCGCCGGTGGCCCGTTCGATCCCTCGTTCGCTGCCTTTCAGCCCGCGAAAAATATTTCCGCCGCCGACCACCACCACGATCTGGACGCCCAGGTCACGCACCTCGCCGATTTGGCGCGCCATGTCCTGCACCGCTTCGGGCGAGATGCCGACGCCGGCCTCGCCGCCCAAACCCTCGCCACTGAGCTTGAGCAGAATGCGGCCGTACTTGGGGTGTTTTGATTCTTTCATGATATTGAGCGTTATCGACCCGGGCAATCTGGCGAAGCTTTTAACAGCACCCTTCCCCGGCGTCAAAATAAAATGGGGAGCGGGCTCGCTGGCGGATCCCGGCGGCTGGAAGTAGATCCACCGGGCGAGCGAAGCTTGGGGGCGGGCAATTCATGCGTTGCGAGGTGGCCGGGGATTTGTCAGGTTAAGGAATGTGATAGGTTTGAAGGCGCTTGGCTGGCTGGGCGCACCGCACAATTTCGAGAGCACACACCGGAGCCGAAGGAAGTGTGAGCCGCTTGCGGCAGCCGTAGCAGACCCTGATGGGTTGACAACCTGATTTGAAATTCAAGGAATCCAACGTGATCGGAAACCCGACCGAAGCGACGGAGCGCGGCTCGCAGGCCTTGCTCCCCGCGCCCGCCAAAGATCCGCAATGGTACAAGGATGCCATCGTGTACGAGGTGCATGTGCGCGCGTTCCTGGACAGCAACGCCGATGGCATTGGTGATCTCCGCGGGTTGACGCAAAAACTGGATTATCTTCAGGAGTTGGGGGTCACCGCCGTTTGGCTGCTGCCGTTTTACCCCTCACCGCTCAAGGATGATGGCTACGACATTGCCGACTACTGCTCCATCAACCCCATCTACGGCACGCTGAAGGATTTTAAGGTCTTCCTCGCCCGCGCCCATGAACGCAATTTGAGGGTGATCACCGAACTGGTGGTCAACCACACTTCCGATCAGCACCCCTGGTTTCAGAAATCCCGCCAGGCGCCGCCCGGCAGCCCGTGGCGGGACTTTTATGTGTGGAGCGACAGTCTCGAGAAGTACCGCGACGCGCGCATCATCTTCCGCGATTTCGAGCTGTCCAACTGGACCTGGGACCCCGTGGCTCGCGCGTACTACTGGCACCGGTTCTACGCACATCAGCCCGACCTGAACTACGATAATCCCCTGGTCCACAAGTCGATCAGGCGCGTGCTGGATTTTTGGCTGGATCTCGGCGTGGACGGCGTGCGGCTGGACGCGGTGCCGTATTTGTATGAGCGGGAAGGGACGTCGTGCGAGAATCTTGGCGAGACGCACGCGTATCTGAAGACGTTGCGCCGGCATGTGGACGAGAAATACGGAGATCGCATGCTGCTGGCAGAGGCCAACCAGTGGCCGGAAGACGCCGTGACCTATTTTGGCGCGGGCCGGGGCGATGAATGCCACATGGCTTTTCATTTTCCTCTCATGCCGCGAATTTTCATGGCGGTGCGCATGGAGGATCGCGTGCCGATTGTAGATATTCTGGAACAGACCCCACCCATCCCCGAGACCAGCCAGTGGGCGCTTTTTCTGCGCAACCACGACGAATTGACGCTGGAAATGGTGACCGACGAGGAGCGCGACTACATGTACCGGGTGTACGCGAATGACGCCAAGGCCCGGATCAACCTGGGCATCCGCCGGCGCCTGGCGCCCTTGCTCGGCAACGATCGCAAGCGCATCGAGCTGCTCAACCTGCTCCTCTTCTCACTCCCCGGCACCCCGGTCCTGTATTACGGCGATGAAATCGGCATGGGCGACAACATTTTCCTCGGCGACCGCAATGGCGTACGCACGCCCATGCAGTGGAGTTCGGACAAAAACGCCGGCTTCTCGCGCGCCAGCCCGCACGCGCTTTATTTTCCCATCATCCTCGACCCGGAATATCATTACGAAGCGATCAACGTGGAAACCCAGCAGCGCAACCCCAGTTCGCTGTTCTGGTGGATGAAACGCACCCTGACCCTGCGCAAGCGCTACCAGGCCTTCGGCCGCGGCTCGCTCGAATTCCTCCGGCCCGAAAACCGCAAGGTCCTGGCCTTCGTCCGCCGCTACCAAAACGAAGTGCTCCTTATCATCGCGAATCTCTCGCGTTTCCCACAACCGGTCACGCTCGACTTATCCGAGTTTCAGAACCTGGTTCCAGTCGAACTCTTCGGTCGCACCGAATTTCCGGTCATTACGGCCCAGCCATACTTTCTCACACTGAGCCCGCATGCCGCGTTGTGGTTCTCCCTTGAATCGCCGTCCTCGCGCGAAGAGGCGGCCCAGCCGGGCCCAGGTCAACAGCTCGCCGCCCCGGCGCGCTGGGAGGATCTGCTCGACCTCGAGTGGCGGTCTTCCCTCGAGAGTACGCTGTGCAATTACGTCAAAGGACGCCCCTGGTTCAGCGGCAACGGCCATGAACTCAAATCGGTGCAGATCCGCGACGCCATTGCCGTGCCCGCCGGGCCAAGTCGCGCGTTCATGCTGTTTCTGCGTTTCGAATACATCCAGGGCGAACCCGAGGACTATTTCCTGCCGGTCGGCATGGCGACGGGAGAGGAAGCCGCCCGGCTCGAGAGCGCTTCGCCCCAATTTGTGATTGCCCGGCTCCACCGGGAGGGACCGGCCCCGGACGCCATGCTCTATGCCGCCACGCGCAGCAAAGATTTCAGCCTGGCTCTGCTCGAAGCGATGAACCGCCGCCGCTCGTTCGGCGGACTTGAGGGCGAACTCAAGGCGCTGCCCGCGCCCGCTCTCCGGAATGGCCTCGGCAAGGATTTGGCCCCGCTGGATCCCTCCTTTCTCAAGGCGGAACACAGCAACCATGCGATCGTCTTCGGCGACCAGTTGTTTCTCAAACTTTTCCGCCGCCTGGAAAATGGAGTGAATCCCGAACTCGAGCTCGGGCGGTTTCTGACCGAAAGAAATTTCCCTCAAATCCCGCCCGTCGCCGGGTCGCTCGAATATCGGCGGCGCAACGGCGAGCGCCTGACGGTAGGGATTCTGTCCCGATTTGTGCCGAACGCCCAGGACGCCTGGGTTTACACCATCGACATGCTCAGCCGCTACTTCGAGCGCGTGCACACCGCCGCGGCCGTGACCCCGCTCGAGGTGCTCGGGCAGAGTTCCATGCTCGACCTGGCGGGGCGCGACGTGCCCGAGAGCGTGGTGGCGTTGATCGGGACGTACCTCGAACTCGCCCGGCTGCTGGGCCAGCGCGCCGCCGAGTTGCACCTGGCCCTGGCCTCCGACAGCCAGCACCTTGACTTTGCCCCGGAGCCGTTCACTCCCTTTTACCAGCGGTCGCTTTTCCAATCGATGCGCAACCTGGCGGTCGAGAGCCTCCAACGTCTGCGCACCGAGGCCGGCGATCTTCCCGAGGAGGCCCAGCCCGCGGCGCGGAGGGTGGCCGGACTCGAGGGTGAGATTCTCCACCGGCTCCGCCGCGTTTGCGACGGCCCGATGGACGCCAAGCGGATCCGTTGTCACGGCGATTTCCATCTCGGCCAGGTCCTCTACACCGGAAAGGATTTCGTTTTTATCGACTTCGAGGGGGATACGACTCGGTCGCTGGGCGAACGGCGGATCAAGCGCTCGCCCCTGCGTGACGTTGCGGGCATGATCCGCTCCTTTGACTACGTCACCCGGGTGGCGCTCTTCCGGCAGATGGAACTGGGCACTTTGCAGCGCCAGGATCTGCCTTCGCTCGAACCCTGGACCGATTTTTGGTATCGCTGGGTCAGCGCCACGTTCCTCAAATCGTATTTGCAAGGGATGGCCAATTCCGGCCTGCTGCCGCGGGAGCGGGATCGGCTGGCGATCCTGCTGGAAGGCCATGTCCTCGAAAAGGCGCTCTGCGAGATCGCCTATGAACTCACCCACCGCCCCGATTGGGTCAGGATTCCCCTGCATGGCATCCTGCAAGCCCTCGAACCGGGAGGCGCCGCTTGAGCGGGAGCCAGCCCCGGCCGTTCGGCCGCCGACAGCGGCCACGCCCGAATGTCTGCGAGGCCTCCTGAAGGCCCTGGGCATTGGGGCGGAGACATCCCGCCAGTCGGGAGAGCCTGCGCGAAGATGAGAGCCGAAGGTGGCGCCGGTTGCCTCCGGCGCGGGCTGGGGTGGTTTTCGGGGTTGGCATTTCGCAACGGTGGTGTTACTGGTGCTTCAATTATGCCCGCCCTGAAGTCTTGCCTCAGCCGACGGCTGACCGCGCGGGAAACCGTCACTGTGGTTCTTGCCGTTGTCGTGCTGGGTGCCATCGGTTACGCCGGCTACCGGTGGATCGCGGCCCGGAGGCTGGAAGAGCAGGTTACGGCGGCTTTCCCCGCATTCCGCGCGGAAGCGCGCGAGGAGCGCACCCAAATGGTCCGTGCGATCGAGGCGTACAAGGCGCACTTCGGGGCTTATCCTCCCGATCATGTGGTGAGCCGGCAACCGCTCGTGGTGGACCCGGTTGCCAACCCGCTCTATTACGAGTTGGTGGGTGTGATCTACAACCCCGCCAATAAAAAATACCAGGTGGAGGGTGTGCAACCAGCGGATGCGGCCTACGTGAAGGCTTTCTTGCATTGCGACGGATTCAGGAATTGCGCCGAAACCCCCGGCAAGCTTACGCGCTTTCTCGATAGGAATGCCGCGCCCCCGTATGACATCCACGACGACCCGGACGTAGTTGCGCCGGGTTTTAACATTCCCTTCGGCGCGCTTTCAGCCGAGGTCGCCCGGGAATTCGAGCCGAGTTCCTGGCGCTATGTCGTTTCGGCGCCTACGCACAACCCCGGGAGATTTGATCTGTGGGTCGAGTTGGGAACTCGGAACCGCAAAGTTGTGGTGGGGAATTGGCCGTCGGTCGAGTAAGCCCGAAGCCTCGGGTCTCGTGTTCCCCGTGCGCGGAGCTCAACCACCCGTTCCGTGCGAGGCCGTCGATTGATGGAACGCACGCTGGTTCTGATAGAGAGCCAGCCGGGCCTCACAGGCCCGCGCGGTCTCCTGGTCGCCGGCCGCCAGGGCCAGTTCCCGCGCCTTCTGCGCCGCCGAGATCGCCTCGGGAAATCGCCCGGACTCGGCGCAGGCGGCGTCCAGGCTGGCCCAGAACCGCGCGTCTTTACCGCCGCTCAATTCGAGGGCTCGTTGCGCCAACCGAACGGCGCGGGGACCGTTGCGGAGTTGCGGCAGCGGGTGGGTGGCCAGCAACCAGGCCACCTCGCTCAGCGCGGCGGGCGAGTCCGGTTCGAGCCATAGCGCCGTGTTGAACCGCGCCAGGGCGGGGCTTAACTCGCCCTGGCTGGAAAGCACCCTGCCCTCTTGCAGCAGCTTGGCCGGCAGGCCCGGATCGAGTCGAACCACCGCTTTGAATTCCGCGGCGGCCTCGGATGATTTGCCGCCGAGCATCAGCGCTTTGCCCAGGTCCAAATGCAGGGCGGCGTTGGTTGGAGAAAGAGCCGTGGCCTGGCGCAACGGAGCCTGGGCTTCGGCAAACCTACCGCGTGAAGCCAGCAGCGTCCCCCACTCGACCCACGCTGCCGTGAAGTCCGGCTGCAGCTCGACAACTCGCTGGAGTTGAGCCACCGCTTCCGGCAGATGATTTTGCGCGGCCAGGATGGAGGCCACCTCGTACCGCACCGCGGGCTGATCGGGGTTAAGCTGGAGGACTTGCGCGTACTGCGCCAGGGCTTCATCCTTGCGACCGAGCCGATTGAGCACGCCTGCCAGGGTAAGCCGCGCTGACTGGCTCCAAGGGCGCAGCCGGACGACGGCTTCGTATTGCGGCACGGCCTGGTCCACTTTGCCTTCCAATTCGAAGGCAATTCCCAGATCCATATAGGCCAGTGGATTGCGTGGATCGGCGAGCTGTGCCGCGCGAAAATGTTTCTGCGCCTGGTCCGGTTGTCCGCGCCGGGCCAGTTCCTCCCCGACGTTGCACTCGGCAAACGCGTTGTGCCGGGTCACCGCCAACGCGTGCTCGAAGAGCGACAAGTTATCGTGCCAGTAAAGTGTCTGCCGGTGCGTGATCACCGCGCAACAGATCACGAGCGCGACCGCCGCCGCGGACAGTGTCGTGCGGGTGCGTTGTGACGCGGGCAGGAGTTCGAGCGCGCCCCAAACGATAGCGATGAACAGGCCGATCGAGGGAATATACATGTAACGGTCCGCCATGGCTTGCATGCCGACTTGCACCAGGCCAATTACCGGGACCAGGGTGCCCAGGTACCAAAACCAACCGGTGAACAACCAGGGCCATCGGCGGGCACGCCAAAGGGCCACGCAGGAAATGCCCGCGAGCAGCAGGGCGCCCAACAGAACCAAACCCCAGGGCCACTGTTCCGAGGCTGGGTAACCCGCGGTTGCCGGCAGGCCATACCGGGTATCCGGATGAGGGTAAAACACGGCCAGGTTCGACGGCCAAAACGTCTTACCTATATATTTGAGATACGAAACCACCGCATTGGCCGCCCGCAGCCGAAACGGCAGGCCCGCAGTGACGGAATGACTGCCCGCCTGCGCCAGGTAAGTCGCCACGCACGAGAGGATGCTCAACAGCAGGAACGGGATTTTTTCGACCAGCAGGCCCGGCACGGATTTGGAGGGCGCGAACGGAACGGAGACGCGCCGGAGCGGCCACCAATCCAGCAGGCACAGCACGAAGGGCAAGGTCACCAGCATGGGTTTGCACATGAGACCCAAGGCGAACAGCAGCAGGGCGGCGATATACAGCCCGGCGCGGCCCGCAATTCGCCGTGGAGCCGGTTGCACAGCGCCGGAGGCCGCTTCCGGACCCTCCGCGGAGGCCTGGGCGTATAACGCGTAAGCGCCGATCGAGAGGAGAAAGAATAGCGTGCTGAGCACGTCCTTGCGCTCCGCCACCCAAGCCACCGATTCGACGTGGAGCGGGTGCACGGCGAAAAAGGCCGCCACCGCGGCGCTCGCCCACAGGCGGGAGGTCATGCGCCAGAGCACGAACCAGAGCGCGAGGGTATTGGCCAGGTGGAGGAGGAGATTGGTGAGGTGGTGGCCCCCAGGTCGCAACCCGTAGGCCTCGACATCACACATGTGGGAGACCCACGTCAGCGGGTGCCAGTTCGAGGCGTAGCCCGCCGTCAACGCCCACCTCACGTTCGCCCAGGTCAAACCGGTCCTCACATGCGGGTTGTCCGTGACGTACCGATGATCATCGAACTTGATGAACTCGTGGTGGGTAACCGGGCCGAAGCTGGCCCAGGTTAACAGGCCCAGTACTACGCAAATCAGCGCCATCCCCCCGCCAGGAGCCAACCCTCGGGCGGATTTAGCGATCTTTCCCATGGTGCAATGCGACAACCGAACCCAACGCCAGGCCCTCGGGTGCGCCCGGGGCACGTACGGAGACCGTCAGGTTCGACGCGATGACAGGGGCCAACACAATGCCATTTTCCATAAGCGCCGCGCCCAGGCAAGCTGATTCACGGTTGAGCGCCCCCGGCGGCGCAGGCGCCCGCAGGTCGCAGCCCACTGCCCCGTCCATCCGTGATTGTCCATCCCGTGCCATCCGTGGTAAGAGTCTTTCATGGAATACGAAGCGGTGATCGGGCTGGAAACGCACGTTCAGCTTAAGACAAAATCCAAGATGTGGTGCGGCTGCGCCAATGAATTTGGGGCTCCGCCGAACACGCATGTTTGCCCGGTCTGTCTCGGCTTGCCCGGTGTGCTGCCCGTCGCCAACGCCGAGGCCCTGCGGTTGACCGCCCTCACGGGATTGCTTCTTAACTGCTCGATCAGCCCATACGCCAAATTCGACCGGAAGAACTATTTCTATCCGGACATGCCGAAAAACTACCAGATCACCCAGTACGACAAGCCTTCGACCATGAATGGGTATGTCGATTTCGAGTTCAACCAAGGCACCTCGCGAGTCCGGATCACCCGGGCTCACCTGGAAGAGGACGTGGGCAAGAACTTTCACTTCGAGCGCCACAGCGGAGTTGATTTCAACCGCGCAGGCGTTTCCTTGATGGAAATTGTGTCGGAACCGGACCTGACCGGCGCGGACATGGCCTGCGACTATCTCAACGCGCTCAAGGACATCCTGGTCTATGGCGGCGTGAGCGATTGCGATATGGAGAAGGGGATGGTGCGCTGCGATGTGAATGTGAGCGTGCGGCCGCGGGGCCAGACCGAACTCGGGGCCAAAATCGAGATCAAAAACATGAACAGCTTCAGCGGGGTGCGCAAGGCGCTCGAATACGAGATCCCCCGCCAAATCGAGGTGCTCCGGAGCGGAGGCAAGCTCATCCAATCCACCCGGCGCTGGGATGATGTGGCGGGTATCACCGAAGAGATGCGCACCAAGGAATATGCGCACGATTACCGCTATTTCCCCGACCCCGACCTGATGCCCTTCCGCCCCACCGAGGCATGGCTCGAGGAGGTGTCCTCCCGCGTGGTTGAATTGCCCCTCGCGCGCAAGCAGCGGTTCATGCGCGATTACCACTTGCCCGCGGCCGACGCCCAAACATTTGTTTGGGATGTCCCCTTGGGCGCCTATTTCGAGACGGTTGCCCAACCGGCAAAGAATCCAAAGGCGGTGGCCAACTGGCTGATCAACAACCTCCGCGCCAAAATGGCCGAAGCCCGGTCCACACTGGCCGACCTGAAGTTTGGTCCTGCGGCGATTCCCGAACTGGTGGATTTGGTCGAGACCGGAAAGATCAGCACGCGGATGGCCCAGGAAGTCTTCACCGAGATGTTCGCCACCGGCCAAGCGCCGTCCAAGATCGTGGAATCCAAAGGTCTGGCGCAGGTGAGCGACACCGCCGCGCTCGAACAACTCTGCGATCAAGCCATCGCGGCGAATCCCGGGCCGGTTTCCGACTACAAGGCGGGCAAAACGGCCGCTCTGAATTTCCTGAAAGGCCAGGTGATGAAGCTCAGCAAGGGCAAAGCCAATCCCTCGGTCATCGGCAGTCTCCTCGAGCAGAGGCTAAAATAGGGGCACGGCCGGAGGGCGCCTGCGCGTCAATCGCTCGAAGACAGGATGACCAGGATGAACGACACGCTGTTCATGCCTGCCGGGATGGGCTTTGGTTAGCTCCGGTGCCTTGGATTGAACCGGTCCGCGCGGTTCTGGCCGCGCCGCGCAATCCGCGGCGCGCCCGGCCCGGACGCCGGTGGAGTTACTTCGCGACTGAGGCGGGCGCGGGCTTTTGCGCCACCATCCAGTCGAAGATCAATTTGACATCGTCTCCGGTCTTGATGCCCAAGCCCAATGGGTTCGGGGGTTCGACCTTGAAATCGGTCATCTTCAGCGAAGTTGTGCCGGTGATCTTCAGCTTTTTGTCGCCAAGCGGGGTGATGTTGACGGGCATGCTGATGGTGTTGGTGACGCCGGCCACGGCCAGGGTGCCTTTGGCGTCAAAAACGTACGGCGCATCTTTGCTTTTCGCGGCTTCCTTTAGCACCAGCTCCGTGATGCGATAAACAATCCAGGGGTTTTGCTGGGCCCGCATGTGCTCGTACATGACTTCGTCCATGCGGTCGCTGTACTTCCTGCCATCTTTTTCGATGCTGAAGAGCGAGCGAATGGGGATGCGGGCTTCGCCACGGGCTTCGACCTTGCCGGGGGTCGCCGCCTGGCCGGGCTCGATGGGGAACTCCGGGCCCACTTCGAGGTAGCCGCCAATAATGCTGCTTTCGACCTGCCAATCATGAATAGTGGAAGTGCCCTCGATTCTCATCTTGAGGGTGCCGGGCTTCGCGTTGAAGCGCATCAGCTCGGCGGCTTGGAGGGACAAGCCCGCCAACAAAAGCACCACCACCTGGCCCGCGATCATGGTTCGTATTTTCATGGTCTGTATCGTAATTAACGTTGCTAACTGATCACTGATTTGACGTTTGATTCGCTAACCCAATTCGTACCACTCCGGCTTGAGTTCAATCCGCGTTCCGCTTATGGCTGCTTCGTTGGCTTTGATGGCGGTAACCGCCGCATGGTAGCCCTCCGTGTAGCCGGCCGCGGGCCGCCCCGAGAGGACCAGCCGGTATCGTTTGAAGGCCGCCTCGCCCAGGGCGTCCTGGTCGTCGGCGCCGAAGCTGGCCACAAACTCATCCTTGGCGGCCGTCACATCCGCGGAGTTCTTGACGAAATTTGTCAGGGCGTAAAAGAGCGGAGTATTCTTGAAGGGCGACTCTTCCTTCACGGCGGCGTTGACGGATTTGCTGGCGTTGGCCACCAGCGCGATGCCGGTTTCTTTGAAGAAGGTTTCCTTGCGGGCATAGACCTCCCAACCCAGCAGCGGCGAATCGGCCTCCTTGAACATCCAGGCCTTGCTTTCGCGCAGCATGACGGCGGCGTCGCTGCCGTAAAGCGTCTCGTATTCACCATCGAAAGAGTTGGCCAGTGTGGCATCGTAGCTCATGAATACGCCGGCGGGGAACTCGATGACGGACTGAACGGTATCCGGGACCTCCCGTCCGTCCTTCCAGAACGTGATCGAGGCGTGGCCGCTCACCGCCACCGGGCGCATGCTCATCAGCCAGGCGGCCTGATCAATGGCGTGAATGCCAATTTCACCGATCAATCCCAGTGACAAATCCTTATCCAGGCGCCAATTCAATTCCTTTTCCCGTTCAGGTTTGGGGGAGGTGGCCCGCCAGCTCTGCTTTTTATGGAACTGGGCCTTGGCCATGACGGAGGTGCCCAAAGCGCCCGAGAGGAGGAAGGGCAGGAGGAAATGGCGCTGCTTGTCGGAGCGCATCTGCAAGCCGGATTGGAAGACGAATTGCCTGGCCGCCTTGGCGGCCAGGGCGATGGTTTTGGCATCCTCGACCGTATGGGCGATCGGGGCCTCGCAATAGACATGTTTGCCGGCCTGGAGAGCCGCCAGCACGATATCCTTGTGCTGGTGGGTCGGCGTGGCCACCACGACGGCCTTAATCTCCTTGTTATCGAGAATCGTTTTGTAATCCTGGGTCTGCGCGGCGCTCGGCGCCGAGGTGGCACAGCGCCGGATCCAGGCCGGGTAGGTGTCACAAATGACCGTGACCTCCGCGTCCGGGATCTGGCCCAGCGTGTTCACGATTTCACGCCCGCGTGTGCCCAGGCCGATAATCCCCAGCTTCAATTTGGGACCGGCGGCCGGGCTGGCGTCCGCGGGTGTCGCATTGGTTTGCCCCAGGATTTCCACGCCCCCGCCCAGGACCGTCATCAGCGTCGCCACCGAACCGCTCCTCAGGAAATCGCGGCGGTTAAAATCCAAGTTCTGCTTCTCGTTTTCGCTCATAACACTCAGTCCGCTCCTTTTTAGGGCTTGGCGTTCATTTGTTCCTCGCCCAAGGCCCATTGGATCCCGTGGAGGATCATTTGCTGGTAGGCTTCGGCAACTTCCACCGAGTTCTTGCGGTTGGGGGCGTTGGGATCCCAGACATCTTCCCGATGCCCCAGCGAGGTGTAGAAGACCCGGCCCTTGCCAAACTCTTTGCACCAGGAGATCGGGTAATCCCCCGGTGTCTTGTCGTTCGGGTGTTTGTCCAGCGTCAGCAAGCCATGCACCTTCGAGCGCTCGAACCCTTTGAACAGGTAGATTTCATCGAAGACCTCCCAGTTGGCGGGCAGGTTCCGGCAGATCGGGCACTCCTTGTCCTGGTTGATGACGTCGACTTTTGCTTGCGCGTGATGTTCTTTGAACTCGGCGCCCAGCATGTCCAGGTAAGGCTGAAAATGGTGAAAGGTATCGCTGGCGGAATGCATCCCCACAAACCCGCCGCCGGCCCGGACCCACTCGATAAAAGCGTCCTTGTCGGGCAGGGGGAGGTCTCCAGTGGTGTTGGCGAAAATGACCGCATCATAGGTCTTGAGCGCGGCGGGACTCATCTTCTCGGCCAGCACGTCCTTGATTGCAGCGTTGACCTTTTCCATATCCGGCTTGCCGTCGGGCCCCTTGAACTGGGGGTCGCTCGGTTCGACCCGGGCGTACTCGATGGTGAACGCGTCGCTCTTTTGCGCGAGCTCGGCCAGCACTTTTTCGGCGGTCGGGATCGAGCTGTGCCGGAAACCGGTGGTGGTCGTGACGACCAGCACTTTCTTAGGAGCGGCTTGGGCCGCCGGAGACTGGGCCAGAATCCCGGCAACCACCCCTGCCCAAAGCAGGCCGACTGATGCAGTGATACTCATTGTTTTCATAAAATTTATCAGCCCGAGCCAATGTGCCTGTCTAAACCTTCAGACTCGGTTCCCCGTGATGAAATTCATTTTGCGCCGCCAGGTCAAGAATGGATTCATCCTTTTCAGGCGGGAATCGTTATTGTCTCGGCGCCCGGGAACGGGTATTTTTTGAGCTTCAGGCACGTGACGCCTGGGACGTGCCGGGAGCCGGCGGAAAAGTTCCTGCGGACAGTGCCGGACATTCATGAAAGTCGTGATTTTTTGCGGTGGTTTGGGCACGCGCTTGCGCGAGGAGACCGAGTTTCGGCCCAAGCCCATGGTGCCCATTGGGGAACGGCCAATCCTGTGGCATATCATGAAACATTATGCGCACTACGGGCATAAGGAGTTTGTGCTGTGCCTGGGATATAAAGGCGAGGTCATCAAGGAGTATTTTCGGAATTACCACTGGAACACGAGTGATGTGACGCTGCGGCTGGGCGCCCGTCCGCAGATCAAGTATCTCAACCAGCACGACGAGGAAGACTGGAGTGTGACCCTGCTCGACACCGGCCAGGCGACCATGACCGGGGGACGGCTCAAGCGGGCGCTGAAGTTCATCGAGGAAGAGGAGTTCCTGGTCACCTACGGGGATGGCCTGACCAACAGCGATATCAATCAATCCATCCAATTCCATCACGCGCAGGGGAAGCTGGCAACCATCACGGCGGTCCGCCCGGCCGGGCGATTCGGCGATTTGCAGATCACCGGCAATGCCGTGACCGCTTTCAGCGAGAAGGCCGAGCAACAACCGGGGTTCATCAACGGGGGCTTTTTCGTCATGAACAAGCAGGTCGGCGACTATTTGACGGATGACACGTGCGTGCTGGAGCAGGAACCGCTCAAACGGCTGGCGGAGAAGGGCCAGATCGCGGCCTATTGCCACGGCGGCTTCTGGCAGTGCATGGATACCTACCGTGAGCAGCAGCTCCTGACCAACCTTTGGAATAGTGGCCGGGCGCCGTGGAAGGTTTGGTGAACCTCCATGCCCACGTCTGACTTTCTGGTGGTCGGGGGAGGGATCGTGGGCCTGAGCATCGCCCGCGAGCTCAAACAGAGGCGCCCGGAGTGCCGGGTGGTTTTGCTGGAAAAAGAGCCGGAGTGCGGCCTGCATGCCAGCGGACGCAACAGCGGCGTGCTCCACGCTGGGTTTTATTATACCGCGGACAGTCTCAAGGCCCGGTTTACGCGAGAAGGCAACCGAATTCTGCGGGAATACTGCCAGGCCCGGCGCATCCCGGTTAATCAATGTGGAAAGCTCGTCGTGGCGCGCGACGCGGGCGAATTGCCCCAACTGGATGAATTGCTCCGGCGCGGCCAGGCCAACGGGGTGGCCCTGAATTCAATTACCGCGGCCGAGGCCAAAAAGATCGAGCCGCGCGTCAAAACCTTCGAGCGCGCCATCTTTTCGCCGACCACGGCGACCGCGGACCCGGCGCAAGTGGTGCTGGCGATGAAGGAGGACGCGGTGAAGGAGGGCATCGCCATTCACCACAGCACGGCATACCAAGGGCGGAGCCACGGGCAAATTCGAACCTCTCAGGGCGTCTTCGAAGCCGGTTATGTGGTGAATGCCGCGGGGCTCTACGCGGACCGCGTGGCTCGGGACTTTGGCTTCAGCGACGAGTACCGCATCCTTCCTTTCAAGGGCATCTATTTGTACTCCGAGGAACCCCCGGGCGCGCTGCGGACCAATGTCTATCCCGTGCCGGATCTGCGGAATCCATTCCTGGGGGTGCACTTCACCGTGCGCGTGGACAACCGTTCCAAGATTGGCCCGACGGCCATCCCGGCCTTTTGGCGGGAAGCCTACCAGGGGCTGGGCAATTTCAAACTCGATGAATTTGCCGAGATCATTTTCCGGGACCTCGGCCTCCTTTTTTTGTCAGGTTTCGATTTCAAGCGGCTGGCGGTGGAAGAGACGCTGAAGTACTTCCGCTCGCGCCTGGTTTCCCTGGCCTCGACACTGCTCGAGGGGGTGCGGCTGGAAGATTACCGGCATTGGGGCAAGCCGGGGATTCGCGCGCAACTGCTCAACATCAAGACCCGGAAACTCGAAATGGATTTTGTGATTCAAGGCGACGCCAAGTCGCTGCATGTCCTCAACGCCGTTTCGCCGGCCTGGACCTGCTCGGTCCCGTTTGCGAAATACGTTTGTGACCGGGCGGAGAGTTTTTTAAAGTAGGCCGAATGAAAGTGTTGATCACGGGCAACATGGGCTACATCGGCCCGGTGGTCGTGGACCATCTGCGGCATTGCCGGCCGGAGGCCCACCTGGCCGGTTTTGACATTGGCTATTTCGCTCATTGCCTTACCGGGGCGCGGCGGTTGCCGGAGTGCGGGCTGGACGCTCAGCATTTTGGCGACGTCCGGCGGTTTCCAGACGCATTGCTACAGGGGGTGGATGCGGTGGTCTATCTGGCGGCGATCTCAAACGATCCCATGGGCAATGCGTTCGAGGCGGTCACGCTGGACATCAATTACCAATCAGCGGTCCGGCTGGCGCGGCAAGCCAAGGCGGCGGGCGCCAAGTCGTTCGTGTTTGCTTCGAGTTGCAGCGTGTATGGGTTTGCCGACGCCGAACCGCGCCACGAGGGCTCGGCCCTGGACCCGCTTACGGCCTATGCCCGCAGCAAGGTGGCCGCCGAACGCGATCTCGAAACATTGGCGGACGGAGGCTTTGGCGTTACCTGCCTGCGCTTTGCCACCGCTTGCGGCATGAGCGACCGCTTGCGCTTGGACCTGGTCGTCAATGACTTTGTCGCCAGCGCCGTCGCGGCCCGCAAGATCACCATTTTGAGCGACGGCACCCCCTGGCGTCCGCTCATTCACATTCGGGACATGGCCCGGGCGATTGATTGGGCGATCGGCCGCGGCGCAGGCAGCGGCGGCCACTGCCTGCGAGTCAATGTGGGTTCGGATACCTGGAATTACCAGGTCAGGGCGCTGGCCGAGGCCGTGGCGAACATCGTTCCCGGGGTGGAAGTCTCCATCAATAAGGCAGCGCAGCCGGATCGACGTTCCTACAAGGTGGATTTCAGCCTGTTCCGCAAGCTCGCTCCCGAGCACCAGCCGGAGTACGATTTGGCGCGCACCATCCGGGAACTCAAAGGTGGCTTGGAAGCGATGCAGTTTCAAGACCAGGATTTTCGCCGGTCCCAGCTTATGCGTCTGAATACCCTCTCCCGCCTCCGGCAGGAGGGATGGCTGACGGAAGAACTGCGCTGGGTCAACCCAGCCCGCGGTTGAGCATGGCCCGTCCTTAAGCAACCATGAATCCTGAAGTAAAATTTCAATGCCGTTCATGCGGCAGCGACCAGGGCAGCCTGCTACTCGACTTGGGATTGCAACCGCTGGCCAACAACCTGCCTCGACCCGAGGATCTCGCGAAGCCGGAACCGAAGTTTCCGCTGCGGCTGGCGATTTGCCGTTCGTGCTGGCTGCTGCAAATCCTGGACCTGGTGCCGCCGGTCCAGCTCTTCTCCGAATACCTTTACTTCTCCTCGTTTTCAGATGCGCTGCTGCGCCATGCCCGGGAAGCGGCCGAGCGCTACACCCATGAATTCGGCCTCGACCCGCGGAGCCAGGTCGTCGAAATCGCCAGCAACGACGGTTACCTGCTGCAGAATTTTGTCCGGGCCAAAGTGCCCTGCCTCGGGGTCGAACCGGCCGCCAACATCGCCAAGGTCGCGCGTGAAAAGGGCATCGAGACCCTGGTGGAATTCTTCGGCAAAGCCCTGGCCGTGCGACTGGCGGGGGAGGGCAGGCGGGCGGATTTGATTCTGGGCAACAACGTCTTTGCGCATGCGCCGGATACGAATGATTTCGTGGCGGGGCTGCGAGCATTGCTCAAACCGGCGGGGCGAATCGTCCTGGAATTTCCCTACGCGGTGGACCTGATCGAACATGCGGAGTTCGACACGATCTATCACGAGCACGTGTTTTACTTTACGCTGACGGCGCTCCAGCCGCTGTTCGAGCGGCACGGGCTCTCGATTTTTCGCGTGGAACGCGTGCCGATTCACGGGGGCTCGTTGCGGTTATTCGCCACACCGGCTGGGGCGCACCCGGTCGAAGCTTCGGTGGTCGAATTGCTGGCTGAGGAACAGCGCAAAGGGGTGGGTTCCTTGCCCTACTACGAAGGATTCGCCCGGCAGGTGATGGGCATCCGCGACGCACTGTGCGAACTGCTGGCCAGGCTGGGCCGCGAAGGCAAGCGCGTCGCGGCTTACGGCGCCTCCGCCAAGGGCAGCACCCTGCTGAATTTTTTCGGGGTCGGGCGCGACCAAATCGATTTTGTGGTGGATCGCAGCACTTACAAGCAGGGCCGCCTGACCCCCGGAACGCACATCCCTGTCGTCCCCGCCGAGCAACTGCTCGCGCGGCAGCCGGATTACACGCTGCTGCTCACCTGGAATTTTGCCGACGAAATCCTCGAACAGCAAAAAGCCTATCGGCAAAAGGGCGGCAAGTTTATCATCCCGATACCGAAGGTGAGTGTGGCGTGACGCCTGCGGGGTTGAAAGCCCCTCCGAAGCGGGGACGCGAACCCCGGTGTGGCCCAGTTCGAATATGACCATAGAGAACTACAAACCTTTGTTGTACGATCCTCCTTTCGTTTCGTTAGGCAGGATTTGGGCAAAGCTCATGGGCAGCGTGATTTCGCAGGAGCATTGGGGGGTGCTGGATCGGCCGAGCTACGCCTATGGGCTACTGCGCGCGGCCCAGATGGCCCGGTATTTTGGGCATCAACGGGTGACCGTCTGTGAATTTGGAGTGGCACATGGCAACGGCCTGCTCAACATGGCCGAGCTCGCCGGCGAAAATCGGGCCCGCCCTGAACATGCAGTTCCGGGTCGTCGGTTTCGACACCGGCTCCGGGCTTCCCTCCGTTACCGGTTACAAGGAGCACCCGGAGATTTGGTCGAGCGGAGATTTCACTCTGGTGGACAGCGAAAAATTGAAGGCGCGAATTGGGACACGGGCTGAGCTCGTCCTCGGCGACATACGGGACAGCATCGGGGGATTTCTGAAATCACTGAGCCCCGACGCGCCCCTGGGCTTCATTTCGGTGGATGTGGATCTTCATTCCGCAGCCGAGGCATCCTTGAAAAGCCTCACGGGCAGTCCCGAGCGTTACCTGCCCGCGGTGAGCGTTTATCTGGACGATGTGGCCTTTTATTTCGCCAACCGTTGGTGCGGCGAGTTGGCGGCGATCGATGAGTTCAACGCCAGCCATGAGTTTCGAAAGATTGATATCGATCGGACGTTGCCCGGGAAACGTCCGGTCAAGTATGCGCGCTGGTACCCCCAGATGTACGCGTGCCATCTGCTCGATCATCCGAAACGCCAGGCCTCTCCTCAGCGTGATTCGTTAAACATGATGCGCCACCGGGAGCTTCTGGTCGAGCACGGCATTCTTTGACCGCGCGTGGCTCAAGGTTTGTACAGCCGATAAAATCGCCCGGTATTGCCCGGAGTCAAAGTGATGGTATTTTGGCCATTGGTTACCCGGGCCGGGGGAGTCGAATTTGTCCATTGGGCCGAGGCGCTTATGTCTCCAGTGACTTCTTGCAGCACGTAATTTGTCGCCCACGCGGGCCATGCCAATTCGAGGGCCTGACCGGCGCGGCGGATGGTGAGTTCAGGCATGGGATTCACCGTAATCATCCCGTTCATATATTGCGCGGCCAGGAGCGCCGCGCCGGCGTCATCCACCTCGCGAGGGACCGGTTGGTCGATCAGCGCAATCGGTGAAGAGCCGGGATTCAAGCCCGGCGCGCTGAAACTGACATTGACCACCTGGCGGGACCCGGCCGCAAAGGTCCTTCCTGCGGGCAACGCCAGAACAAAACCCAGCCTGCCTGAAGCGGCCTGGGTGGCATTGACCTGCATGGTCGCTCCACCGGCCGCGCCCGCCGCGCCGGCGCCGCGGTAAGCCACAATGGCCGGATCAAAACCCAGGCTGAAACCCAGCGCGTTCTCGTCGCCTTGCGCCACCAGTTCCACCGAGACGGCCCCAGTTTGGCCGCGGGTGAGCAGGGTGCTGCTCACGCTTAATTTGCGGGCGGAGACGCCGCGGAGCTTGGGAACCACGATCGCAGCGGTCGCCACTTCGGATGTTGGGCCGCCAGCCACGGTCTAGAGGATCCAGCCGCGCGGCGTACCGTCCCGCCTGCACCCAATCGGCCACCGTGATATGCCCGTCGCCCAGCGTGGTGCGGGGGGCGCAGTCCGCCCGCTGAAATTCGCTGCCGTTGGTGGGGTAATCCAAACGCGCCGCATACCGTCCGAGCAAGACCCAATCCGTGATGGTCACGTCATTGTCCCCGTTGGGCCGTGGCGACGCGTCACCCTCGAACGCGACCGAGACGGTGACCGTGCCGCCGGAAAAACTCGCGGCCAGCATCTGGCCCGAGGCATCGGAAAGCTGGCGGGCAATCGGGAGGTCTCCGAAGGTGATTGGCGTGGAGGACCCGTTCGTCTGTGCGGACACGGCAAAGACCACGTCCGCAACCTCCTGTGTTCCTGGAGGGAAAGTGGCGCCGGTGGGCAAGGCGAGCGCGATACCGAGGGTGCCATTCGGGGCCGCATTGGTATTGACCAGGAGCGCGCCACCCGAGGCGGCGCTCCCCAGTGCCACGCTCACATTCCCGAGCAGGCTCGGGGAGAAGTTCAGGCTGAAGCCCAAGGCATTCTCGTTGCCGTTGGCAACCAGGTACACGGGAACGGTGAGCAGGCTATCGCCCAGCAGGTTCCCGGCGGGCGCGCTCGCATCCGGCAGCCATACCCGGGCCGGGGGGAAATTCACCGTCAGGGTGGCGTTGGAACTGAGCAGCGAACCCAGTGAGTTCGTGATGGTGACGGCATAAACGCCAGCCTGCGCCGGCTGCACGTTGGTTAGCGTCAGTGTTGGAGCGGTTGCTCCAGCGATACTGGTGCCCTCGAAACTCCACTGATAGCTGAGTGGAGGCGCGCCGCCGGCCAACACGCTGAACGAGGTGTCATCCCCGGCGATCACCTTCTGATTCACTGGTTGGGCAAAGATCGCCGGCGGCGTGGGGGTGACGCACTTTCCGGCGCTGCCGGCTGCGAAGATGGATTGTACCTCGGCTGGCAGTAGCGCCCGATGGTACAGAGATACCTCGTCGATAGCGCCTTTGAAGTTGGCATTCACCGCGGGATAACTCGGATGCAATCCGATCAACAGGGGTTGTGTCGTACTGAGGTCGCCCTGGTGTCCCGTGGGGTCAAAAGTTGAGATCAGAACTCCGTCCACATACAAGTTGCCTCCGGTGGTTGAGGCGCGTTGAATCGAAGCGGCTACGTGGTGCCAGGCCCCGTCCCGCAAATCCGGCCCGGTCAAACCGGCGAGCTGCGGACCGCTCAAGCTCGAGTCTGAAATCTGGAATGCGATCCTGCCGCTGCCCAGGTACAGTTCATAGCCCACCGCCGATTGGTCTGAAAGCACCGACCGCTTGTCCACAACGTCCATCACGTCGTAAGACGTTGAGGCGGTCTCCGGCTTGATCCAGGCTTCGATCGAGAAATCCGCGCCCGGCCCGAAGTTCAGATCCGGAGCGTTGGAAACCGCCACACCCGAAGGGACGGTCTCGAGCGCCAGGGCCAGTCCCACTTCGCCGGACACTGAACTCACCGCTCCGACAATGGTGCTGACGTGAGCGCCGGTAATGTCGGTTGCGTCGCCCTCGAACGGCCACCAAGCGACCAACCCGGAGGGTGGGGCTGCGCAACTCGCTCCATACACTGGCGTGCCAACAAACGCGCTGCCCAGGAGCACAAGGCCAAAAGTGGTCATCGCGATGACAAACGGGAGCCTGGCTCGAAAATTGGGTTTCATGGATTTCTCCTTCTGTTTAAAGCTTTGTTCCGCGGCTTTCCGCAGGCAGGGGAGATTGGAGCCGGCGCGCCACGTCCAAACCGGGCTTTGCGGCTGCTCAACCCTCACCCGTATCAGTTCGGGTCAGTTTTACGGGCTAATCTAATCCTGCTCGCAGGCTAGCCGGATCCTTCGGCTGAGTCAATTCGTATTTACGTTGAGCTCGACTCGCCGGTTAGGTTGAGGAAAATAAGGCTGCGATGAATTTGAAATGCATGTGGCCGTCCGGGATGACTGTGTTCCGTGGAAAACCGCGATCCCCATCCGAGCGCATGGCAGGGGGGCGCTCATGAAGTTCAAGCCGGGGGCTTTGTCCGGGGTCTGGCTCGTCGAACTGGAATTGCGCGAGGATGAGCGCGGGTTTTTCGCGCGCACCTATTGCGAGGGGGAGTTTGGGGCGCAGGGCCTGAACACCCGCTGGCCGCAGTGCAACCTGACGCGCACGAAGCAGCGGGGCATGATTCGCGGGATGCATTTCCAGGCGGAGCCCAAACCCGAGATCAAATTGATTCGCTGTTCGGCGGGGGCGATTTTCGATGTGGTGGTGGATGTCCGGCGGGGATCGGCCACCTTCGGGCACTGGGAGGCCTTCGAGTTGACGGCGGAAAACCGTCGGACGCTCTATGTGCCGGGCGGCTTCGCGCACGGGTTTCAATGCCTGGCCGACAACAGCGAGGTGTTCTACCAGATGTCGGAGTTTTATGTCCCCGAGTTGACGCGGGGCCTGCGATGGAATGATCCCGCGGTGGGGATTCGGTGGCCGGCAGCCAACCCGGTGCTTTCGGAGCGAGACCAGAACCTTCCTTTGCTTTCCCTGTTGCCATGAAAATTCTGCTGACCGGCGCGACCGGGTTCATCGGGTCCGCCTTCGTTCGGCTGGCTTTGAGCCGCGGCCATCAGGTGGGCGGGTTGGTGATTCCGACCGAGGCGGTGCCTGCGGGTCTGGATCGAGCCGCCGGCATGACCTGGTTTCGCGGGACTTTGGGCGAGGCCCCCTGGCGGGAGATCGCCGCCTTCGGAGCGGAGGTCTGCGTGCACACCGCCTGGATTACCACACCGGGGGTGTACCTCGAGTCTATGGAAAACGAGCGCTTTCGCGATACGAGCCTGGAGTTCCTGCGCAGGGTGGCCGGTTCCGGCACAAGCCACATCCTGGGGGTGGGCACGTGCATCGAATACCAGATTACCGATCAGCCCCTCCGGGAAGACACCACGCCTGTGGCGCCCACCACCACCTACGCACGGTGCAAGAACGAACTCAGAATCGCGCTCGAAGCCGAGGCCAAGCCGCTGGGTTTCAGCCTTTGCTGGGGGCGAGTGTTTTATCCTTATGGGCCGGGGGAGCATCCGTCGCGGCTGTGCAGTTCCATCATTCACCAGCTCAGACGCGGCGAGAAGATCGTTCTGAAGACGCCCAACAGCACCAAAGACTACATTTACATCGACGATTTGGCGGCAGCGCTGCTCACCGCGGTCGAAAGGAAGTTGGCGGGAGCAGTGAACCTCGGGACCGGTGAGGGCGCCAGCGTCCGAAAGCTCGCGCGCGGCCTCGCGGATTTGTTGGGAAAACCCGGGCTGATCGAAGAAGCGATTCCGCCCCTGCCCGATCCGTTTCCTTACGTGGTGGCGGATGCGACCAAGATTCGGACGACGGGCTGGGAGCCCTGGGTCACGCTCCCCGAGGGTTTGCGGCGCCTGCTGCAAGCCACGGGTTAACCACGAAATACGCGAACCACACGAAAAGAGGCCCGGTTCCGTGTGATTCGCGTATTTCGCGGTCAATGCCGAGGCGCCCGCGCTACTGGGCTGGATCAAGCTCGTATCGGCGGGGTGGGGACAGCTTGTCCCCACCCTGGTGGACGCGGGATTGTGGGGACAGGCTGTCCCCACCCCCAATGCGAGCCTGATCCAGCCCTGCCCGTGCTACAGGGAGAACTGGCGGATATGCCCCGCGGTTCGCCGCCTGGGGAACGCGGGATGGCTTACAAATCCATCTCGATCACACACTCCGAGTCCTCGGTGTAGCGTTTGATGGTGAACCCCAGCTTTTTGCACATGTTTTGCATGTCATGGTTTTCGAGCAGGGTATAGGCGACGAGCCGCTTGAGTTTCTCGTGCTTGGCAATGTGGATGAGACGCTTGGCCAATTCGGTACCCAGGCCCTTTTTCTGCCATTTGTCGGTGACCACCACGGCAAATTCCGCGGTGCCGGAGCCATGCAGTTTGCTCATGCGCCCGACGCCCAGGATCTCGTATTTGCCTTTGCCCAGGCTGCGCTCGGCGACCAGGGCGATCTCACGGTCGTAATCGTTGAAGCAGATGCGCAGCAAGCGGCTGTGTGAGACGCGCTGTTGGAGCTTGAGGGGAGCGAAGTATCGCAAATAGACGCTGCGTTCGGACAAGCCCTCGTGGAAGCCCACCATTACCGGCTCATCTTCCGGGCGAATGGGGCGGATGGTGATGCTCGCTCCCCCCTTCGGTTTCCAGGACTCGGCGTATTGCGTGGGATAGGGACGAATGGCGAGCTTTGGCAGTTGGTCCTCGGCCGTCTTGGGGTCGTGGAGAATAACGCGGGCATCCAGGGCTACGAGATCTTCGCCCGAAGCGAATAAGCGGGTTGATATCGATTTCCTTGATCCAGCGTTGTTCGGCGACCAATTGGCTGAAGCCGACCATGAGCCGTTCCAGGGCCGCCAGATCGACCGGTTTGCGCCCCCGCACCCCTTGGAGGGCCTTGTAGATCTTGGTGGTTTCCATCATCCGTCGAGCCAGGGTGGTATTGAGCGGCGGCAGGCCAAGGGCTTTGTCCTTGAAAACCTCCACCAATTGGCCGCCCATGCCGAAGAGCAGCACCGGTCCAAACTGCGGGTCGATGCTGCTGCCCAGGATCAGCTCGTAACCTTCGCTGAGCTTGATCATCTTCTGAACGGTGACCCCCTGGAAATGCTCGGCGCCCTTCTTCTCCGTAACGGCGGCTTTGATGTCGATTGAACGCCTCCGCACATCGTCTTCGTCCTTGAGATTGAATTGCACGCCGCCGACATCGGTCTTGTGGGTGATGGTTTCGGAGAAGAGCTTGAGGACGACAGGAAAGCCGATTTGCGCGGCGGTTTTGGCGGCGGCCGCTTCCGTTTTGGCGATTTTGTGACGACGGTGGGAATGCCGTAGCAGGCCGAGGAGGTCTTTGGATTCGGCTTCGGTCAGGATGGTGCGGCCGGTTTTGCGAATGGATTCGATGAGGGCGTTGGCTTTGGCGCGGCCGGATGCGATGTCGGCCGGGTCCGCCGAGGGGACCGGTGTTTCGTAAAGCGCGCGCAGATTCTCGTTGTATTGGTGCATGGCGGTGAAGACCATGGCCGCGGTATCCGGGTAGGCGAAAGTGGGGATCCCGCGCGATTGAGAATGGCTTCGCCGGGGGCGACTTCATTGCCGCCCATCCAACTGGCTAGAACGGGTTTGCCGCCGATGTGGCCGAAGGCCTTGAGCTTTTCGGCGGTGGCGGTGGCGTCGGTCATGGCTTGCGGTGTCAGGATGACCAGCAGGCCGTCGCTATTGGGGTCGCGCCCGGCGGCTTCGAGGGTCTTGGCGTAGAGATCGGGGCCGGCGTCGCCGATGACGTCGATCGGGATTATTGTGGCTCCAGACCGGCGGAAGGAATTTGTTCAGTTCCTCCATGGTTTGCTTCGAGACCTCGGCCAGCGCGCCGCCGCTGGTGAGCAGGGCGTCGGTGGCCAGCACGCCGGGGCCGCCGGCGTTGGTGATAATGGTGAGCCGATTGCCTTGCGGCCGGGGTTGTTCGGCCAGGACCTCGGACATGTAGAACAGGTCGGAGATGTTGTTGACGCGCAGGACGCCGCAGCGTTTGAAGGCGGCTTCGAGAACGTCATCGGAGCCGGTCGAGCGAACCGGTGTGGGAGGCGGCGGCTTTGGCCGCGCCTTCGGTGCGGCCGGGTTTGATGACGATGATCGGCTTGGTCAAGGCCACCTCGCGCGCGGCGGAAAGGAAAGAGCGCGCATCACCGATGGTCTCCATGTAAATGACGATGCTCTTGGTGTTGGGATCGTCGCCGAAATAGCTGATGAGGTCGCCCCAGCCCACATCGAGCATCGAACCGATGGAGACGAACGCGCTGAAACCGACTTCCTCGCGCAGGGACCAATCCAGGACCGCGGTGCAGAGCGCGCCGGACTGGCTGATAAAGGCGACGTTGCCGCGGCGCGCGATGCCGGCGGCGAAGGTGGCATTAACGCCCGTGATGGGATTCATCACCCCGAGACAATTCGGCCCGATCAACCGCATGTTGCCGCGGCGGGCATGGGCGAGGAGTTGACGCTCGAGCTCAACGCCCGCCGGGCCGATTTCCTTGAAACCGGCCGAAATCACCACCGCGCCCCGAATGCCCAGGTCGGCGGCTTCGCCAATGATGGCCGGAATGGTGACCGCCGGGGTGGTGACGACGATGAGTTCCGGCTTTTCGGGCAGGGCGGAGAGGTTTGGGTACGCCTTGATGCCCAGGACGCTCGGCCGCGCGTGGGGTTGACCGGATAAATCGGGCCGCCGAAAGGCGTGTTCATCAGGTTCCACAGCACCGTCCGGCCGACGCTGCCGGGCTTTTCGGTCGCGCCGACGACTGCCACGGATTTGGGCGCGAAAATGGCGTCCAGCGGGTGGCGGATCAGCGAGCGGTTCAACGAGCTAAAAGGTTTTTGGATCGTGGTGAGGTTCATGCACAGAATAACTGGTTTTAAAGTGAGGTAGGTTTGACTAATGACCGTTCGAAATCAGCGACGAAATACTTCTGACCACGCTTGATGACCCGGTGCCCCTCGGCGCGCAAGCGCTTCCTGAGCGCGGGAATCACCACGGTGCCGACACCCCACCGGGAACTCATTTTTGCGGTGATCGGCTCAACCCGTGGCAACCCTTTCGGGTCGGCCAGCTTCTCCCGCCATGATTTGCGTGTCCTCATTCGGTCGGTCATTATAACCGCGGATCGCGCGCCGACCATCCCAATTCCGGGGCTGGATCCAGGCGGTGCTAAGTGCCGGAATGCCGCGCGCGACGCCACGATTCTATTCGAACGAAAAGAATGTGCCGTCTGATACCTAGAGTGACTTCACCCGCTTTGTCAAAAGTTCACCCTTTCTTGCGGACAGAGATGCAATCCGGGGGGCGGACCCGCGAGAACCGCGACCGTGCGCGCGAGGGGGATAAGGCTCGGCCGGGCGCCGCGGGTGGGCCTGGTTGGGGCGCTGAGACGCCACCGCGGGCGCATCGGGGCGCCGCGCCCGGGCCGGCCCGCAGCCTCACTTTCCATTTTCCCGCAGCCGGAATTGACGGTATGGTGGCGGCATGGAACGCAACCATTCCGCGGAAGGGAGTTCATTTTTCGCGCGGCTGAGGATGGCTTTCCGCCTGTTGTTCAACGGCGGATTTGCCGGCCAGGTCGAGGCGGGATTGAAACTGCTGGCAGCGCCCAAGCCGGCGACCACGCCCGAACGCGTCCACGCCTCGGGCTTGATGCTGCTGGCCGCGCTGCAGCGCGAAGGCCGCTTGCTGGACTTTTTGCAGCAGGACATCGCCGGCTTTTCGGACGAGGAGGTCGGGTCCGCCGCGCGCGTGGTCCACGGGGGCTGCCGGAAAGTCCTGGGCCAGTATTTTGAATTTGAACCTTCGGCGCGGGAGGCGGAAGGCGCCGCGATCACGGTGCCGCAAGGCTTTGACGCGCAGCGAATCCGCCTCACCGGCAACGTGTCGGGCCAGCCCCCGTTCAAGGGGGTCCTGAAACATCATGGCTGGGTGGCCCGGGAAATCCGCATGCCCGCCCTCTCGGAATCCATCGATCCCCGGGTGGTGGCTCCGGCGGAGGTCGAGCTCAGTTAAACGAGCCACGGAGGCGTCATCCCAAACCCGAATCCGGAATTTGAAACCATGGCTCAATTCTGCATCGGCATAGATTTAGGCACGACCCACAGCGCGCTGTCTTTTTATGATCTGACCGCCGCCGGGCCGCGCGACTGGCGCGAGAGCCTGTTGCCCGTCCCCCAGCTCACCGCGCCGGGCACAACCGAGGAGCGGGTCCTGCTCCCCTCGTTTCTTTACCTGCCCGCGCCGGGCGAATTTCACGAGGGCAGCCTCGCCCTGCCCTGGGACAGGAAAGCCGGCAGTGTGGTGGGGGAGTTTGCCCGCGCGCACGGGGTCAAAGTTCCGGCGCGGTTGGTATCCTCCGCCAAGAGCTGGCTGAGCCATGCCGGCGTGGACCGCACCAGCGCGCTGCTGCCGTGGCAGGCGCCGGCCGACGTGCCGCGGGTCTCGCCCCTCGAAGCTTCGGCGCGCTATCTCAGCCACCTGGCCGAGGCCTGGAACCATACGTTCGCCCATGGCAAAGCCAAAGTCGAGCGCGCCATCGCCGAGCAGGAAATCGTGCTGACTGTGCCAGCGTCCTTCGACGCCGCCGCGCGCGATCTCACCATGCAAGCGGCCGGCCAGGCTGGCTGGCGAAATGTCACGCTGCTCGAAGAACCACAGGCCGCGCTCTACGCCTGGCTCGAGACCCAGGGCGAGAGTTTTAGCAAACACGTTAAGCCCGGAGAAATCATCCTGGTCATCGACGTGGGCGGCGGCACCACGGACCTATCGCTCATCGCCGTCACGGAGCAGAACGGCGAGGTCCAGTTGACCCGCCTCGCGGTCGGCGACCATATCCTGCTCGGCGGCGACAACATGGATCTCACCCTGGCGCACACGCTCAACCAGGAGCTGGCTGCGGCGGGCAAGAGGCTTGATACCTGGCAGTTCACTTCGCTCACCTACGGCTGCCGCCAGGCCAAGGAAGCGCTGTTCAACGATCCCAAGTTAAAGAAGTTCCCCATCTCGGTGCCCAGCCGCGGCTCCGCACTGGTGGGCGGCACCATCAAAACCGAACTCACACGCGACGAGCTGACGCGCATTTTGATGGATGGTTTTATGCCCCAGGCGCCCGTCACCGAGGCGCCCCAGACCGCGCGCCGCACGGGCCTCGCGCAGATAGCTCTGCCCTACGCGTCCGATCCCGGCATCACGCGGCATCTCGCGGCGTTTCTCACACGCCAGGCCCGCGCCCTCGATTCCGCCCACGACGCGCCGGCTTCGGCCAAAGGCAAGGCCTTCGTGCATCCGACAGCCGTGCTGTTCAATGGCGGCGTGTTCAAAGCTGCCGCGCTCAAGGAGCGCGTACTGGAAGTCCTGAACCACTGGCTCCAAGCCGATGGCGGCCAGCCCGTGAAAGAGCTGGAAGGCGCGGATCTCGATCTCGCCGTGGCCCGCGGCGCCGCCTATTACGGCTGGGTCCGAAAGGGTCACGGCATCCGGATTCGCGGCGGCACCGCGCGCGCGTATTACGTGGGTGTGGAATCCGCGGCGCCGGCTGTGCCGGGATTCGAGCCGCCGGTCAAGGGCCTTTGCGTCGCCCCGTTCGGCATGGAGGAAGGCACGCTGGCGGAGATCCCCCCGCAGGAGTTCGGGCTCGTCGTCGGCGAACCCACACGCTTTCGTTTCTTTGCCTCGTCGCTCCGGCGCGAGGACAAGGCCGGCGAACTCTTCGACGACGTGGCCCACAACGACGCGTTCGAAGAGTTGGCCCCAATCGAAACCACCCTGCCCGCCGACGGCCAGGAAGCCGGACACCTCGTGCCAGTGAACCTCCAGGCCGCCGTCACGGAAGTCGGCACCCTCGAAGTGCGCTGCCTGCAAAAGGCCGGCCCTGGTCGATGGAAACTTGAGTTGAACGTTCGGATGAAGGGGGAGGAGCGGGAACACGGATGAGGGGACCACGGGACCACGAGACCACGAGACTACGAGACTACGGGACTACGGGACTACGGGACTGCGGGACTGCGGGACTGCGGGACTGCGGGACTGCGGGACTGCGGGACTGCGAGACTACGGGACTAGTGACTTATGGGACGACGTCAGATTTCTTAGGAAAGATGAGCAACCTGCGGGACTTCAAGTTGGTTGCCGTTGGTGTTTCCAGAGCGTGGGTTGATGGGTAACGGCGGCGTGGGCGATGGTCGAGGGGGACGAAACGCTCGAACCTGCAAACACGCGCCGCCCGTCGGCATGCGCGGCTCGAATCGGGCGATGGCTTTGCTGACGACAGCGCAATCCAGGCCCCCACCCGCCTGCCCAGTTCCGCCACAAAAAACGGAGTCCAAATGACCAATGACAAGATGCGACCCAGGTGGCTTTTCCGACCACACGGGCCGTGGCGCCGGCGCTGATAGCCGGGGGTGCGCCAAGCACTCAAACGGCCCGATGAAGCTATCCATGGCGTCGGTTTCCCCTCGTACCGCGAGGCCGCCCGCCTGCGGGGCTCTATCACGCCAAAGGGGTGGCTCATCGATGCTCACGAACGGTGCGCTTCACATCATAATCAGGCGCGTGATTAGCGATTTCGGCACCCACAACCTTGTTTGTGCCGATGCGGCTGGCAATTGGGAGAAGGTGCGGCGCGGCCGCACTCAACATCTGACAGGGTCAAGCTTCAATTGTCAAAAGTTGAGACGTGACACCTTTGCTTTTCTGAGCCCTTTGCTTTTCGTGCTTTTATAACCGGTCCCCCGCAGCGAAGGGTCCAATCCCAGGAGGACTTGCTGGACGGCCCCGCTTGCCGGCGGAGTCCGTTCCATGAGTGCGGCCGGACTCCGCCGGGGAGAACCCAGGCGCCGTTCGAGCTGCTTGAATTGCTGTGGCGTAATGCCCATCACGCCAATTCTGCCAACCGTTCCCCGGGTGCGAAAGCGCAAAACAGACGGGGCCGCTCTCGAACGGGCCGAGGTTGGGAGAGTTGGTGGACCAGTTCGCGTTGGAGACGCTGGCGCCGATGGTCGAACCGATCGGGAGGATGGCGACGTTGGCGCCATGAGCCAGGACGGCGTTACCAAAGGCGGCCGAGACGTAACTAGGGCTTTAGGAATTGCCGGGTTCGCCGGTGGTGAGAGCTGGACCGGCAAGGAAATTGAAGTTCACGACCCCGTGGAGATCCAAGTCGAGAGATTCCACCACGGCGAAGTCGAGCGGGACCGCGAAAGCTGGACCGGTAACGCAAGCCATGGAGGCCCGAGCCGAGAGGCATACGACGAGACAAATCCAGCCGAGGATTTGCTCTTTCATGGACCGGCTTAAGGTCGGCATTCCCCAGTGATCTCCAGATCTCTGTGAGTGGCGGGTTGGTCAATGGGGACGCGATGACCGCCAGGAGTTGAACCACCGGCGAATCCAAGCGTGATCGCCAAAAAAAGCGCCAACCCAAAATCCCAAACCCGTCATCCTCTTCTCCAATCTCCCAAAATGACCTGTCCGCTTTTGCTAAATACAAACCCTCAGTTCGTCCGCTTTTGAAAAGTCCACCGCACGTTATTAACTAAGACTTGTCTGGGAGCGGCCTTTGGATTAAAGTAGGCCGTTCACCGGGAAAACAGGGGGTGCCAATACGCACCTGAATCGTGGGTTTTATCATGCACGGGAATTTGTTTCGGTTGTCTGTTGCACCCCTAAAACCATGGGGACCTCGCTTTCTTTGCCTCGGCCTGTTTTGCTCGGCGCCCGCCCAGGCGGATCCCATCGACTGGCCTACGCTGGGCTTCACCCAAGTGGTGACTAACACGTTTCTGGCGCCAACCACACTCACCCATGCCGGTGATGGCAGTCAGCGCTTATTTGTTGTGGAACAAAGAGGCCGCATTTGGGTTGTTCAGAGCAACAGCGTCGCGCCGGGTCCTTTCCTGGATATCAGCCCGCGGGTGCTGAGCGCCGGAGCCGAACAAGGGCTCTTGGGCCTGGCCTTTTCTCCAGCCTTCGCGGCCAATCATTCTTTTTACGTCGATTACACCAGGCGAGCCGATGGCTCGGTGGTGATTTCCCGATTTCAACTCACCGGGGATTTGGCAACAGGAGACACCAACAGCGAACAAGTGATCCTGGTGATCCCCAAGCCATATAATAATCACAACGGTGGACAGATTGCGTTCGGTCCGGATGGGTATCTTTATATCGGCGTAGGCGACGGCGGCTCTGAAGGTGACCCGCTGCATTTCGGACAGAATGCCCGCGTTCCTTTAGGCAAACTGCTGCGCATCGACGTCGAAAGCGGGGTCTCACCCTATGCCATTCCCCCGAACAACCCCTTCGTGAGCGATACCAATTACGCGCCGGAGATTTGGGCTCTTGGGCTGCGCAATCCGTGGCGCTTTTCCTTCGATCGGCTGACCGGCGACCTTTACATCGCGGATGTGGGGCAAAATCTACATGAATCGATCCAGTTTGAGCCGGCCGGTTTTGCCGGCGGCCGCAACTATGGCTGGAGCATCATGGAAGGCCCCGCTCCCTATCACGTGCCGCCGGGGTTCACCAACTTCCCCTCGCTTACTCCACCGGTGAGTTGGTATGATCACGCTTCCCTGCCGGCCAACGGTGCGGCATCGGTTACCGGTGGCTATGTCTATCGCGGGCCCGGTTCGCCTCGCCTCGATGGAGTGTATTTCTTTGGCGATTTCATGAACGGCTGGATCTGGGGCTTGAAGCAATCCGGCACGAATTTTCAGCGTGCCACCTTGCTCGCCCCGACAAGCATTAATGCCGCTACTTTCGCCATTAGCACGTTCGGCGAAGATGACCAAGGCCGGATTTATCTGGCGGACCATTTCAAAGGCCGAATCCTGCAGATCCAGGATACCCACCAGGCCGTGACGCCGATCTTTTCTCCGTTCGGAGGGGTGATCAACTCCAACCTGGTGCGGGTAACCGGTTTCACGCCGAACGCGGAAATTTACTACACCACCAATGGAGCCGACCCAACTTTGGCCGATCAGGTCATTGCCTCCGGCGCCACCCTCCAGGTGACCAGTGGGACCACGAATAAACTGCGCGCTTTCCGCGGCGATTTGAGCCCCAGCGATGTGGCCAGCGCGGTCTTCACGACTAGAGTGGGCAACCCTTTCTTTGCTCCAGCTCCGGGAGCGGTGACCAACGGAACCTTGGTCTCCATCAGCACGATCACTCCCGGCGCCACCCTGTTTTATACCATCAACGCAACCACACCGGCGACCAACTCTCTTTTCTATTCCGGCCCGATCATCATCACCAATAATATCTTTTTACGCGCGCTCGGCGTTGCCGCCGGATATAGCGACAGCGCGGTCTCGGGCGGGCTCTACTCGCTCGCCGGCGCCGCCACCCCGATCTTTACTCCCAATTCCGGGCCGATCACCAATGGTACATAGCCTTGCCATTTCCTGTTCTACGCCCGGCAGCGTAATTTATTACACGCTCGACGGCACCACGCCGGTGACCAACTCGGCGGTCTACGCCGGACCTCTGATGATTGATGGCGGCGCCACCGTCAGCGCGATGGCCGCGGCCAGCGGATACCTCAATAGCGCCGTCCGAACGGTATTCTTCTCTCTGGTCCAGACCGAGGCCCCGGCGTTTAGTCCGGACTCCGGCCCAATTACCAATGGCGCCAGCGTTGCCATAAGTTGCGCCACGCCCAACAGCACCATTTACTACACGTTGGACGGAAGCGAGCCGACTACCAATTCGGCGATCTACAGCGGACCAATCGTCATCGACGGCGGCACGACGCTCAGCGCGTTTGCCACCGCCGACCAGCATCTCGATAGCCCGGTGAGTAGTGTCTTCTACTCCTTAGTGCAGACCGCCACGCCCGACTTTAGCCCGGCAGCGGGACCTATCATGAATGGGACGGTTATCGCCATCACGTGCGATACACCGGGCAGCACCATTTACTATACGCTGGATGGAACTCCGCCCACTACCAACTCGGTCCCCTATGCCGGTCCCGTGACCATCAACGGCGGCACGACACTCAGCGCCTTTGCGATTGCTCCGGAGCATCTCGACAGCCAGGCGCAAAGTGTCTTTTATGCGTTGGTCCAAACTGTTACTCCCGTGTTCAGCCCGGCCTCAGGCCCGCTGGTTTACGGAACCAATATCACCATCTCGTGCGACACCCCCGGCGCCGTCATTTACTACACCGTTGATGGCACCGCCCCTACAACCAGTTCCGCCAATTACTCCGCCCCGCTCGTGATGCGTGGAGATTTTACGCTGCAAGCTTTTGCGGTGACTCCTGGTTATTTGGACAGTGCTGTCCAAGGCGTGGCTTACACATTGATCCAAGCGGCCCAACCGGTCTTTTCACCCGCACAGGGACCTTTGACCAACGGCACTCTGATCTCAATCACCTCGAGCACGACCAACGCCATTATCCATTACACGTTGGATGGCTCGGATCCGGCTACCAACGCGGCGGTATACACCGCGGCGCTGAGCTTCACCAACCCCGTCACGCTCACCGCACGCGCTTATCGGGCCGACATGGATACCAGCGATCCCCGGTCCGCCTATTTCGGATTGTTCGATCCCGAACCGTACGTAGTGCGGACCCTGGCCGGAAACAGCGCTGCCGGGTTCGTAAATGCCACGGGGCCTTTGGCGAAGTTCTCCCACCCCCATGGCATCGCTCTCGACCGGTTTGGTAATTGGTATGTGGCGGATACCGGAAACAACGTGATTCGGAAGATTTTTCCCTCGGGCCAGGTCGTCACGCTTGCAGGCACCGGCGTTGCCGGCTCGCAGGACGGCGCCGCGACCAACGCCCAGTTTTCCGCCCCGGTCGGTGTGTTCGTTGCCCCCTCCACCGTGGTTTACGTTTCCGACGGCAGCGGCCTGGTCAGAAAAATCGCCGGTGGCGTCGTGAGCACCGTGGGCACGCTGGGCTCGGCCAATGGGGTGGGCCAAATTACCGTCAGCCCTTATGGCGATATCTTTGTGGGCTCCTGGGCCACAGTCAAGAGGCTGTCGCCCGATGGGACGGTGGCGATCGTGGCGGGGTCGGGCGGCAACTGTGACGCGGGTTGGTGCGCGAATGTGGGGGTCGGCCAGGATACCGCCGGGATGGTCTATGCCGCCACCGAGTATAAAATCTGGGAGTTGTATGTTCAGCCGCTCCTCTTTGCCGGCAGCGTCAACGGCTTTTCCGACGGCTCCCGCTTAGAGTGTCTGCTTGCAGGTCCTGAAGACATTGCCTTTGACTCGCGGAACAATGCGTTTGTCAATGAGCTCGCGCGCGTTCGGAGAATTGATACCAATGGCTGGGTCCGCACGGTCGCGGGCACCGGCGTCGCGGGATATCGCAATGGCCCGGGCGCGGTTGCCCAGTTCAACGGCGGCGGCCCGGCGGATCAGTTCGGCCGCCCCGCGGCCATCTGCCTCGATGCTGCTGGAAACATCTACCTCGCCGACTCGGGCAACAACTGCATCCGCAAGATTTCCCCCCGATACCGCCAATATCGGAATAGCGGACGACTGGCAGTTGAGCCATTTTGGTCGCGTGGGCATCGATCCCAATGCCGACCCCGACCAGGACGGCATGAGCAACTATGCCGAATTCTGGGCTGGTACGGATCCTCTGGATGCGAACTCGGCTCTGCGCATTGATGCCGCCTCGCTCATCACCAACGGCCGGGTCCAGGTGCATTGGCCGACTGTGCCGGGCAAAGCTTACGCCGTGCAGTATTCAAGCGATCTGATCTCCTGGACGAACCTGGCGATCAATGTTTTCGGCGACGGCTCAATCGCCAACCTCGGTGATCCGGCGGCGTTCATGCAGGCCCAGACCCGCTATTACCGTGTCGTGATAACCGGCTTCTAATGCTCCATTGGGTGAGCCCGGAAAACCTTCTTCCCTACTCAAGCTTCCGGCAACAAAAAGGAAGAAGGGGGTCACCCATTCCCATTTCTTTTTCCAACCCTGTTGATGTCGGCGAGGTTAGAAATTAGGAGCGGGTGCGGCGGGGCCGCACTCAACCTCTGGCACGGTATAGCTTTAATTGTAAGGATTGAGAGGCGAACCCTTTGCGTCCTTTGCTTCTGCGAACCTACCCGGTCGCGACCACTAACACGATAAAACCCGCGGCTTGCCAGAATCAGGGCCAGGTGCGTAGGCTGCTCAATGACTCCAAACCGCGACTACGCCGCGGCATCTCCGCCGGTATTGGAGGAACTCGCATGAGCGCTGAGACTCGGTCCGTTGTCATGCGGTGGAACCTCCCGCATCGGCAGCGAGTATTGACCGGTGGCCCCGGCCCTTGACCCATCCGCGTCGTGCCGGCTGCTCCGCAACAGGACCACTACGCCGTGCTGGGCGTCCATCCGCAAATCAGCCTCGCTGAATTGCGCCGTGTCTGGCGTCGCCTCGCCCGCCGGTGGCACCCGGACCTTGCGGGGCCCGCTACCACGGCCACTTTTCAGAATCTTTCCGCCGCTTACGAAGTGTTGTCCGACCCCGTCGCCCGCGCCGCGTATGATCGCCGGCGTGGGTTGCCGCGAAGCTTCCCGCCCAATCCGGCCGCCAGTCCGGCTCCGAGGCGCAAAGCGCCCGGCGTGGCTCTCCGGCGTTTGTGCGGTCCGCTCAATTCGTTGATCGCGTGCGGTGTTGCCCGGCGTGAGGGCAGCCAGGTTATCGAGATCTTTCCCAGCGCGGCGGAGGCGGCCGGTGGCGGAATGGTGACCATCTCGCTGCGCGTGCCGATTCGCTGCCCGGGCTGCGCCGGCGCTCCTCTGAAAACGTGCGTACGCTGCGCAAACACCCGGACCGTCGAGGAACTCTTCAGCGCCTGGCTCGCCATGCCGCCCGGCGTGACCGACGGAACCATCCTCACCCCTTCGGCCGTCCTGCCCGGGATGCTCCAGCCCCTCACGTTCCGCGTCCGGCTTCGCGGGAAACGAGCTCCGATGTGAACGAAGCGGAGCGCGCGGGACGGCCGCGATTTCTCCGTGGACTCGAAGTCCACGGCTACCGTCGTTTGTCGCTACGCGACATGCGACGCCCGCATCCCGCGACACACCCAAGCCGCATCGCGCGACACACACAACCCGCGGGACGCGACATGCGGCGCCCGCATCGCACGCCCGACCCAACCAGCAGCGCACAACATATGGCCCCCACATCCCGGCGACGCCCGCATCCCGCGACACACACAACCGACCTCACGCAGCCCGCACGACCCACACCCCCCGGCACCACCAACCCGCAGCACGCGACAAACGTCACCCGGACCACCCGGCACACCCAACCGGCGTGATCGACGCCGCACCCGTGTCGCGGAGCGTTACACGGAGACAGGCATTCCATGATGAGAAGCAAGGAATAATGGTTCCCACCCCCACTGTCGCGGAGCGACAACCGATGGTAGCCAGGGACTTCAGTCCATGGATCAGCGTCCCCTCCGACATCCGTGGTGTTAACGAAGGGCTCTTCGCGCACGGAGTGGGCGGGTCCATTCCAACTTAGCCCGATGACCTTTGGGCCGGTTTATTTCCGGCCACGGAGCGGCATCAGCCCGAAGTGCAGCACCAGCCACACGGGCAGCGCGAAAATGGCGATGGCCGCCAGGCGCGCCCAGGTCCAGGCCAGGGCGTGGGCCTGCATCGGGTAGATGGTGATCATGAAATAGTTGCTGAACCGCGTGTAACCGAGAAACGAGCAGTACTTCGGATAATGCCGCCGCAGACCGCTCACCACCGCCGCGGCGCCGAAAAGCAGAACTACGGTCGTGACAAACAGGTTGACGGGCAGCAGCGCATTGAATTCGATCCGCGGTCCTCCCGGCGTGTGCGCCCGAAAATAAGGGTAGAGCCATTGCGCGCCCGCCCAGAGGAAGCTGAACCCGGTCTGGATCGCCGTGCGGAAATTTGCCTTGGTCGAAGTCAACTCGCTGAGGAGCAAGCCGAAGTAGAGCGGGACAATTCCCCAGACCATGGAGATGTCCCGGAAGGGCGCGGCCAGCAGTTCAAAGAAAACACTGGGATAATGCGGACTCATGAAAGGCAAGTGGCCGTCGGGCGGAGCCGGAATGCCGGGCGCCATCGCCAGGATCCCGAGGGCGTGCATCCCGCCGGGGGAAGGGCGGGGAACGTTCTCCTGCGAGTAGCACCGTCAAGCACCCGGAACGTGCGAAGGGCGGCACGCTCGCTCGCGCCGGGAAGGCTCCGTGGCATTCCTGGGCCGCCGGGATGCCCGGGGCTGCTCTGGATCGCCATGCGGGTCCAATGGTTTGGCACGCTCGTTGATTTCTTTGCCGCGCCGGCGTGGGTAAACACCGGCGTGGAACATTTGGCCGCCGGCTATCCCCGGCGCTCCCGAATCGCGGCCAGGATTTCCTGGACAGCTTCCGCCTTGGGTTTGGTTCCCACGCTGCCTTTCCCGTGCAAGCGGATACTGACGGCGCCGGCCTGAAAATCGCGCGGGCCCACCACCAGCATGGTGTGCACCTTGGCCTGCTCGGCGCGCTGGATCTTGCCGTTGATTTTGTCGGAGCCAAAATCCCCTTCGGCGCGGACCCAGCCACCGCGCAGTTCCCGCACCAGGTCTTTGGCGTAATGGAGCAGCGCCTCGTCTTCACCGAGGGTCAGCACGCGCACCTGTTCGGGCGCGAGCCAGAGCGGGAAATTTCCGGCGTAATGCTCGATGAGAAAGCCGATGAACCGCTCATGGGTGCCCAGCGGCGCGCGGTGGATGCACAGCGGCGTCTTCTCTGTATTGTCACGATCCCGGTACACCAACCCGAAGCGCTTGGGCACCGCGAAATCCACCTGGTTGGTCGCCAGGGTGAACTCCCGCCCGATCACGCTCCAAACCTGGACATCGATCTTCGGGCCATAAAAGGCGGCCTCGTTCGGCACCTCGATATAATGGATGCCGCACTGTTTGAGGGTATCGCGGACCATGTCCTCGGTCTGCTTCCAGAGCTCCGGTTCGTTGACGAACTTGGCGTTGTCTCCCGTCAGGCGGGAGGGATCGTGCGTGCTAAAGCGCATCACGTATTTTTCAACTCCGAAGATCTTGAAATACTTCAGATACATCTCGTTCACCGCGTTGAACTCCTGGGCAAACTGCTCCGGAGTGCAGTAAATGTGAGCATCGTTCATGTTGAGCGAACGGACACGCATCAGGCCGAACAGTTCGCCCGACTGCTCATAGCGATAACAGGTGCCGTACTCCGCCAGGCGCAACGGCAGATCGCGATAGCTCCGCGGTTCCGCCGCGAAGACACGGTGGTGATGCGGACAGTTCATGGCCCGGAGGTAATACTTGTCGGTGGGAAAGCCCCCCGGCGCGATGAGGCGATCAATTTCCTCCTGCAGGGCGGCGATTCGCTGGCCGTGTTCACCCGAGCTGTCTTGTTGGAGTCGCAGCTTCTCCTCACGCAGCGCCACGGCACTTTCAACCCGCTTCCGGCTATCGTCCGCCAATAACTCCATCGGTGGAAACATGGAGTCAGCGTACAGGTGCGGGAGGTGGCCCGACGTGAGATACATCTTCTCTCTGGCGATGTGGGGTGTCTTTACCCGAACATAGCCTGCCAGGAATTCGGTTTCTTTCGCCAGCTTTTCCAACTCCTCGGCGATAGCGGCGCCTTTCGGGAGCCAGAGGGGCAGGCCGGGGCCGACATATTCCGTGTCGAGCGCGTACAAGCCCATCTCGGCGCCGATTTTGCGATGGTCCCGGCGCTTGGCCTCTTCGAGCATTTTGAAGTAGGCCTCGAGATCGGTCTTGTTCTTGAAGGCCGTGCCGTAAATCCGTTGAAGCTGCGGATTGCGCTCGTCCCCCTTGTAATAGGCGCTGGCCACGCTGGTCAGTCTGAAAGCGCCGATGTTCCCGGTGCGCATCACGTGCGGCCCGGCGCAGAGATCGATAAACTCACCGTTGCGGAAGTAGGAAATCGGCTCGCCCTCGGGGATGTCCGCCAGGTTGCCCAGCTTGAATTTGCTCGGCTCGGACCGCTCGCTCAAGGCGCCCAACCGGCCGCGTTGCGCGTCTTGCAGGGCTTGGTCGCGGGTCACCACCTGCTTTTCGAACGGGTGGTTGGCCTTGATTTCCCGCTTCATTTCCTCCTCGATTTTGGGGAAATCCTCGGGGCTAATCCGGTGCGGGAGTTCGACGTCGTAATAGAACCCGTTCTCGACCGCCGGCCCGGAAGCGAACTGCGCCTCCGGCCAGAGCCGCAGGATGGCGGTGGCCAGAACGTGCGCGCAGGAGTGCCGCAGCCGGTCCAGCTCATTCATCCGGTTTCTGTCCTCGAGCGTCTTGCGCTCGGGCGATTGATCGTTGTTCATGTCTGCTGTCCTTCCAGTCTGGGTGGCCCAATAAAAAACGCCCCGAAAGCAAGTATCGAGGCGTTGGCGTTCATCCCCTGTTCAGGAGGATGAACGCTAAATGGTCGTTGCCGTGCCGAATCCGAATTCCACGAAAAGAACGTAGGCAATGCCGTCCGGTTTGGCAAATGCAATCTTGTGCGCGCGCCGGGAATGGCTTACAAACCCCTCGGTATCAGGCGGACTCGATCGAACCATTATGTATAAAATCATCGGGGCGGATCAAAGGGAGTATGGGCCCGTCACAGCCGAACAATTGCACCAATGGATTGTCGAGGGCCGGGCCGGCCCCCAGAGCCGGGTGCATGCCGAGGACGCCACCGAGTGGAGACCGCTCTCGGAATTTCCGGAGTTCGCCGAGGCGCTGGGCGGGACGGGCGCCCCGGATATCGGCTCCTCGGCGCCGGGCACCCCCATCGGTTTGTCCCCGGAAGCGCTCGCCCGGGATTATGAGCTGGATGTCGGGAGCTGTGTGAGCAATGCCTGGAATTTGTTGAAGAACAATTTCGGCATGATTTTCGGCGGGGTGGCCATTTTTCTCCTGGTTCAGGGCGGCGTCTCACTCCTGGCCCAAATCCCCTTGATCGGCTTCTTGCTTTCCCTGGCAAGCCTGATCATCACCGGCCCATTAACGGCGGGCGTGTATTATTTCATGCTCAAGAATATCCGCCACCAACCGGCGGACATCGGCGACGTCTTTTCCGGCTTTCGCGTCGGCTTCGGCCAGCTTATCCTCGGCTACATTGTCACCGCCTTGCTGACCGCGCTGGGAGCCCTGCCCGGCGCCGCCATCTTGGCTTATCCTGTCTATCAGATCGCGCATCACCAGGGCCCGACGCCGCTGCTGGTTCTGTGGGCCGCCTTCGGGTTCATTCTCGCCCTGATCCCCACCATTTACCTGAGTGTTTCCTGGATGTTCACCCTGCCGCTGATTATCGACCGGCAGATGGAATTCTGGCCTGCCATGCAGGCGAGCCGCCGGATGGTCGGCAAACATTGGTGGGCGGTCTTCGGCCTGGTAGTCGTCTGCGGACTGGTAAATCTCCTGGGAGTGGCGTGTTGTTGCGTGGGCTTGTTTGTCAGCTTGCCGATTTGCTTCGGCGCGCTGATGTATGGATATGAAAGTATTTTCTCCACGCCAACCGTCCAAACCACTTAGCCGTTCGACGGCACGGAACTCCGCCTTAATCAATCAGCTCGCCACGCCGGGTTTGGGTTCGCTGCTGGGAGGACGGTACCTCGCGGGAACCGGGCAGTTGCTGCTGGCGATCGCCGGGTTCGGCCTGTTGATCGGCTGGTTCGGCCTGGTGCTGTTGCAGGCTTACGACGATATGGAGGGTCGCGCCCGGCCCCAATCGGCCAACTGGCTGGGGGTGGCCGGGGCGATAGCCTTCGTGGCCTCGTGGCTTTGGGCTCTGGTCACCAGTATCAGCTTGCTGCGCCAAGCTCGCGAAAGCGACCCCCAACCGCCCGCGCCGCCGATCTGCTGACTGGACTGGGCCGGCCTGCCCAACTCCGCCCGAGGACTGGAAGGGACAGGCTTTGTGAGAATTGTCGGCCCGCAATCCTCCGGAAGGCCTGGTGCTCGCGCCTCTGAAGCCTCCGTCCCGGGCTAACAAAAAAGCCCCGCGCGCATGAGCGCGCAGGGCCTAAACTGAAAACGCGAATGAGGAGGCTCAGGCCAGCGACATGGCCTTGGGACTCTGCAACGCCTGTCTGGAAGCGCCGTGCTTGGCGGCCTTCGTCACGGTCTTATGCGAGTAGGGACAGGTTGCGGCCTTGGTCTCGGTGGTCTTGGCCTTCGAGCAACAAGCCGAACCGTCACACGATTGACCGGCATAAACCGCCACGGTAAATGTCATTATTGCTGCGGAGAGGATGAGCTTTTTCATACCGATGTTAATAACTTACTCTTGTTCGGTTTTCAACCGAAACTTGCACCGGCCAGGCCGAGGCGCCCCAGGTTGGCGTTGGTGGCGCTCTTGTTTGGACAGGATGAACAGGATTTGCAGGATGGGAGAAGGCCGAGGCCGGCCCTGTTGTCGTCAGCCTTTGGCCTGGATCAGCTCCCGGGCCTGCGCCAGGGCTTCCCCGATCTTGCCGGCCTCCCGGCCCCCGCCGCGGGCGTTGTCCGGACGCCCGCCGCCTTTGCCTCCGACAACGGGGGCGATGGCTTGGATGATTTTACCCGCTTGAAAGGTCTTGGTGTATTCCGGTGATACCGTAGCCACCAGCGTCACCGCGCCGTTCGCGGCTCCGCCGAGCACGACCACCCCTTTGAACTGGCCCTTCAGCGCGTCGGCCACGCTTTGCAAGTAGTCCCCGTCGCCGGCGCCGAGATCCTCGATCACGGCCGGCACGGAACCGACCGTCCGGGCTTTGGCCGCAAGATTCCGCGCGAGGTCTCCAGCCTGCTTCTGTTGAAAGGCTCGGAGTTGCTTCTCGAGTTCCTTCTGGTGGGCCAGCAGGGATTCAATCTTCTTCTCCAACTCACCGACCGGCGAACTGACTTTGCCGGCGAGCTCTTGACAGGTGAAGGTCTGCTGTTGTTCTGGCGGTACGCTTCCAGGCCGGAAACCGCCTCGATGCGGCGGATGCCGGAGGCAATGGCGGATTCGGCCGCGATGCGGAACAGACCCATCTCGCCGGTGGCGCGACGTATGCGTTCCGCCGCAAAGCTCCATCGAGTAGCCGTCGAGCGCGGTGGCGCGTCCGCCAATCTGCACGACGCGGACCCAGTCGCCGTATTTCTCGCCGAAGAACTGCATGATGTCCTTGCGGTCTTTAATATGGCTGTATTTGACCTCGAGTCCACGGTACGGGCGCGTTTTCCAGGATACGCTCGTTGACCAATCGTTCCACATCAGCCACCTGTTGCGGCGTGAGCGCCGCGCTGCTGAAATCAAAGGTGAGCTTGTCCGGACCCACATAAGAGCCCTTCTGAACCGCGTCGTGGCTGACCACCTCGTGCAAGGCCCAGTGAAGCAGGTGCGTGACGGTGTGGTGCCGCTGGATGGCGCAAGCGGCGGGGGCGATCCACGCTGAGTGTACCGAGGCATCGGAAGCGGGAGCCTCGGCGCCGGGCCCGCGCGCGCCGTCTTCGTCCAGAAAATGCAGCCAGGTATTCCCAGCTTTTTGAGTATTGACGATGCGGCCAGAGTTGGCCGCCGGCCAGGACAATTCGCCCGTATCCCCCACCTGTCCGCCCATCTCTGCGTAAAGCGGCGAGATGTCCAGGATCACCGCCGTTTTGTCCTTTATCCTGGACGGCTTCCAGCACCTTTGCCGCGGCCTCGAGCTTTTCGTATCCGACAAAATCCGTCGGGGTCGTGCTCTCGACTTGCGAGAATTCGATGACCTCCTGTTTCCGAGCCGGCCGGGCGCGGGCTTTTGCTCTTCCATCAGCCGATCCACTTCCGCGACATCGACGGTCAGGCCCCGTTCGCGAGCCATCAACTAGTCAGATCCAGGGGAAAGCCGTAGGTATCATCCAGTTTAAAGCGAAGGCGCCGGAAATCTGGCCGCCGCGCATCCGGCCGTCTCTTCGCAGAACAATTCGATACCCCGGTCCAGGGTTTTGTTAAAGGCCACTTCTTCGCGCTGGATTACCTCCTCGATCTGTTCCTGCTTCGCCCGGACCTCCGGGAACACGTGGCCCATGGTATCGGCCAGGACAGAGACCAACTTGTAAAAGAACGGTTCCTGGAATCCCAGCGGGCGGCCGTAGCGCACCGCGCGCCGCAGAATTCGGCGCAGCACATAATTACGGTCGTTATTCCCCGGCAAAATGCCGTCGGCGATGGCAAAGCTCAGGGTCCGGATGTGATCGGCGATCACGCGGAACGCCACGTCCATCTTTTCCTGGTCAGTGGCGCCGGTCGTGCCCTGGGCCGGCAGCGTCGCGCCGTATCTCTTGCCGCTCAGTTTTTCGATCCGGTCGAAAATCGGACGGAAAATATCCGTCTCGTAGTTCGAGATCGCCCGGCTGAAATCCGTGAAATGCTTCGTGTTCTGGATAATGCCCGTCACCCGCTCGAACCCCATGCCGGTGTCCACGTGGCGGGCAGGCAACGGGGAGAACGTGCCGTCCGGGTTGGCATTGAACTGGATGAAAACCAGGTTCCAGATTTCGATACACTCGGCGGCGCCCTGGTTGACCAGGCGCCCCCGGGTATCCCCTTGGGGCGTCAAATCCACGTGGATCTCGCTGCACGGCCCGCACGGCCCGGTATCGCCCATCATCCAGAAATTGTCTTTCTTGCCCCCGTTGACAATGTGCACGCTCGGGTCAAGGCCGGCCGCCCGGAATTTCTCTACCCAGAAATCGTATGCCTCCTGGTCGAACTCGCTGGGATCCCCTTTGGTCTTATCCGGCGAATAGACGGTGGCGTAAAGGCGGTTGGGCGGGAATTTCCAAACTCCGGTCACCAGTTCCCAGGCCCAGCCGATGGCTTCCCGTTTGAAGTAATCTCCGAACGACCAATTGCCCAGCATCTCGAAGAAGGTGTGATGATACGTATCCAGGCCGACATCTTCGAGATCGTTGTGTTTCCCGCCGGCACGAATGCATTTCTGCGTGTCGGCCGCCCGGGTATCGCCGCCTGGGATGGCCCCGGCCCACTTCGACACATCGGGATTGCGCTGGCCCAGGAAAATCGGCACGAACTGGTTCATCCCCGCGTTGGTGAACAGCAAGTTCGGCGAATCGGGCAACAGGCTCGAAGAAGGCACGATTGTGTGCCCCTTCGATCGGAAAAAATCCAGGAACGACTGTCGTATTTCTGCGCTCGTCATAGGGGAGAACGTAAGACGTGGGGCGGAAAACGTAAAACGTAAAACGTGATGCGTAACAACGTAACAACGTAAAACGTGATTCGTGATTCGTGATACGTGAGACGTGAGCGGAGGGGGCGGGGCGAACTTAGAGATGGGATAGAGACGGAAACCTAACGGTCAGGGATTGTCCTTGGAAACGTAGGCATGTTTCACAAAGGCAATGTCTTCGCGAGTCTGAGCTTCCGATGGGGGATTACCGTATTTGCTGCCGGAGGGGTCGCTGTCCGAGGCGTACTTAATGGTGGCGGCGTCGAGCCAGCGGCGGCTCGAGACATGGCCGTCGGCCCAGCTAAAGGTGCTGCTGCTTCCATGATACACTGCGGGCGAATCCACAAACGTGGTCCCGGCAAAGTCGTTGCCCAGGGTCCCGCTCATGTTGATGACCCAGGTACCCCAATTCTCACCCCGCGGGTCGTTTTCCTCCATCCACAGGATCTTTTCGGACGGATGCAGCACATGCGCTTTCCGGGTAAGGATCTTGTTTTGGGTTAAGATGGCCCAGGCTTGACCGTCAAAGCCGGTCACACCTGAGTAACTGCCGTAGGAAAAGCCCTGTCCCACCGTGCGCTTGTAGCGGGTGTCCGAGGGGCAATGGATGATGTTGGCGTTTTTCAGGTATGGTCCCAGCGCGCCTTGGCGAATGCATTCCTGCATCAGAAAGATCTCCTTTTGCTGCACCGGCATGCTGTTGGCCTCCGGCGGGATAACCGGCAGGCTGGGCGCGGGCGAATAAGGGGGTTGATAGCGCCAGGGCCGCTGGTTGATCCCCTCGGGATTGACCGTGTCCGCGTTGTTGAAGTTGACCAACTGGTCCTGGTTATCATCCGAATACATCATCCAGGACAGGCCCATCTGCTTTTGATTGTTCAGACACGATGCTGTGGTTGCCTTGAGTTTGGCGCGGGACAGCGCAGGCAAAAGCATCGCCGCCAGGATCGCAATAATCGCGATTACGACCAGCAACTCAATCAGCGTGAAGCCTTGATGCGGGCGCGTCCGGTACGCCCGCAGGCCTGCGGAATGCCCCCCGCCGCGGTTGAAGCCTGGTGTCATAGGATTGTCCGGCCGCTAAAAAGGACTGCGCGTTCTCCCAGTTGTTTCGGTGGTTACTGCTCGCACACTAACCCGGTTCCCTACGCCAAGTCAACCACAATCGGGCCTCAAACCAGCCAAAGGCGCGGGACAAAATCCTCCGTTTGCCTGGTTTGGCTTCAGGCTGCAAACACGGCTCGCGCACGCTCGTTTCCCAAGGGCGGACGAACGGAGCGGGCCCGGGGGATTGCCGCCGCCTTCGAGGATCACCGCCTCGAAGGACCGGGCCGGATGGAAACCATCGATAAACGCTATCGATCAGGCCCCGGCCGCACCGGGGTTTGGATCAACTCCGTTGAGGATAAATAATTCCGAGGCCGGGCGCCGAGAACCCTTTTTTTGGCGCCCTGGCCTCGGCCCGCGCTTCGGAGGATGCGCGGGAAAAGTGCAAGCGATTGAGCCGCGGGCAGGTCCGCGCGGCGCACCGCACCGCCGTGGCTCGAACCACGAAAGCGGGGTAAATGATGGTTCCCGTTCCGAGCGGGGATTGAGCCTGGTGGTCAATCGGCCGAAGAAACCTGGGCGGCGCAGCCACCAACACCCCAGCAAACCGGAGGCGAAATCCGCCAGGCGCCAGCCGACGCAAATTCTCACCCCAAAGTCGAGCACCTGCCAGCACTCCACCACGATCTTGGTATTGAGCGATTTATGACTTTGTTCGTCTGGGATCATTCGTCTTTGCTGGCCGTTGGCACTTCGGTTCGCGAGTTCTGTTTGCTTCACGTGGATCATCCACGGGCTTCGGCCAGAGCCGGCGCGGGTTGCTCGTAGCCCCCCGTTTTCACTCGTTCAAAAATGTCGCGGCGGAAGATGTTCTTAAGGACCGGCGTCCGGCCCAGGCCGTTGAGCTTGAACGGACTTTTCTGCAGCAACTCGTAGAGGCCCTCCATGATCCATCTGGCCTTCTCGTCCGTCGGGTCGTTGGCGTTGTGCCGGTGGAACACCGTCAGGTCCGTAAAGCTTTGTGCGACCTCCCCGCTGCGCGCAGGGGAGCCCCCCAAGCCCGCCTGCACGCAGTCCGCCGGAGCGTTCACATACTGCGGATGAGCAAGCATATCGCTCAGCAGCGGACGGTTTATAGGGAGGTCGCAAAAGGCGCAGGCCTCGAGCAGAGCGGCCAGCAACCGCTCATGCTCCTCGTTTCGGCCCGCGGCAAAACTCTGGCGCACCATCAACACCTTTTCGGGGTGGAGGGAGGCCATCTCGGCGCTGGTGGCGAGGCAGGCCCCTACCCCGGCCTGCACCGCCACCGCCGTCCAAGGCTCGCCCACACAAAAGCCGTCAATATAGCCGAGCTTCAACGTGGGAAACATCTGCGCCGCAGGGATCGGCACGATGCGAACGTCCGCCTCGGGCTTGATGCCCGCGCTCAAAAGCCAGCGCCGCAGCAGAATCTCTTGCGGGGAATAGGGAAAGACCACCCCGAAGGTGTAGGTCCGCTTTCCCCAGTCCTTATAGATCTGCTCCCGCAGCGTTTCCGGTCCCCGCACCCCCGCCTCCCAAAGCCGTTGTGAGATGGTGACGGCATTGCCCTGCAAGCTGAGCACCAACGCGCTCACGCACGCGCAGGGATCCGATTCCAGGCCGAGATTCGCCAGGAACGGCAGCGTGGCCGGCGCCTGGGCCGCATCCAGTTCACCATAAATCACCTTATCCCGCAGCGAGGCCCAGCTCGCCTCGCGCTGCAACTGCACGTCCAGATCGTACTTTTCGAACAGGCCCCCCTCGCAGGCGTAGATCAGGGGAGCACAGTCACTGACCGGCAGGAAACCGACTCTCAGCGGTTCCTTCCTTCTTAATACGTCCAATCTTGTGCGGCTCATAATAAAACCTTCTCGCCTTAGAGCAAGGAACAGGCCAGCGCCGCAACGGCGTTGAAAACCGCTGCTTCACCACACTTCTGAGCCAGCCGCGCCGCCCGACCACGCGGCACGCTGATGAAATTTACTCAACGTGGATAAAATTCGGTGTCAAGTCTGCCACACTCAACGTGCCCTCCGCGCTTCGCATGGACTCGGCTGCGCTTTTCAAACGGCCTCGGAAAATCCATTGTTTGGCGAATTCAATTCGCCTAGAGTCATCGGAAGTGTCCGGCGCACCTGGGTTCACGACCGGGCCAGCACTTGAGCGCATGACACAATCCTCCGCTACGGATCATCCACGTTGGACGGGCGTCTTTCCGGCCATTCCCGCTCAGTCTCGAACGGAGCGGATACTCGGCCTCGAAGCCGCTGCGCGCCAGACTGAGGCGCGGGTGGATTCCGGCCGCGGGGGGAGGGCCAGACCAGCCTCCGGCCGCGACGGGGTTAACGCGCAGGCCAAGTCGGTCCTGGACCAGCCCGATCCGTCTGCGTGGAGCATCCGTGCATGACCCAGGCCTTCGACATCGTTATTGTTGGAGCCGGCATTGTCGGCGCCGCTTGTGCCGCGGAATGCGCTCGAGCCGGCCTCAAAACCCTGGTGTTGGACCGCGGCCCCATCGGCGGCGGGACCACCGGCGCGGGCATGGGGCACATTGTAGTGATGGACGATTCCGAAGCCCAATTCGCACTGACCGCCTACTCGCGCTCGCTCTGGCAGCACCTGGTCCCGGAACTCCCGGCAGAGGTTGAATATGAGCCGTGCGGAACGCTCTGGGTCGCCGCGGACGAGGAGGAGATGGGCGCGGTGCTCCGCAAAAAGCAACACTACGAGGCGCGCAACATTCGCGTCGAAGTGCTCGACAGCGCCGCCCTGGCCCAGGCCGAGCCACACCTGCGGCCTGGGCTGGCCGGCGGCCTGCGTGTCCCGGGCGACGCGGTCATTTATCCGCCTTGTGCCGCGCATTTTCTCATCGAACGGGCCCGGGCGTATCGCGCGGAACTGCGCCTCGGAGTGTCTGTTGTCGAATTGCTTCCCTCGGGTGTAGTCGTCCTGGCGGACGGATCCCGTATTTCAGCGGGCATTTCGGTAAACGCCACCGGCCCTTGGTCCCCCACCCTGAGCCCTGCGCTGCCGGTGCGCCCGCGCAAAGGTCATCTCCTCATTACGGATCGCTACCCGGGATTCGTTCATCATCAAATCGTTGAGCTGGGTTACCTCAAGAGCGCCCATGCCGTGAACCAGGATTCCGTCGCGTTCAACATTCAACCCCGCAAAAACGGCCAGCTGCTCATCGGCTCGTCCCGTCAATTCGAGGCGGAGGACACCAAGGTCGAGCAGCGTATGTTGGACCGCATGCTCGAGCGCGCCCTGGCCTATTTGCCGATGCTAGGGTCACTATCAGCCCTTCGAGCCTGGACCGGGCACCGCGCCGCCACCCCGGACAAGCTGCCGCTGATCGGCCCCAGCTCCCAGAGCAGCCGCATTTGGTTAGCCACCGGACACGAGGGCCTGGGCATCACCACCTCGTTGGCTACCGGCCATTTGCTGGCCGCGCTCCTCTTGAACCTCAACACCGAAATCCCAGCCACACCGTACCTGCCGGCGCGGTTAGCGATTAGGGAGAACAGCGAAAATTGATTGCGATGATGACCTTGAGGCCAGAGCTTGCGCTGGGATCGTTACCGAAGCCAACGCCGCCATCCTTCGACCCGGCGACCGGAAACTTGGGGGTCGCGAACTAAGCTGCTGCCGTGTCCGACGAAGTCCACCTCTCTGTGAACGGCGCGCGGTTAAGCGTGCCGGGCGGGACAATCGTAGCCGCCGCCATTGCGCGTGCGGGCATCACGTGCTTTCGCGGCTCGGTGTCCGGGACCCCCCGAGGACCCCTGTGCGGGATGGGCATTTGTCACGAATGCCGCGTGACCATTAACGGCCAGGCCAACTGCCGAAGTTGCCTCGTCCTTTGCGCCGAGGGCATGGAGATATTGACCGATGGGTGAGCGCCACTTCGAATGTGACATTGCCGTAGTGGGCGGCGGTCCGGCCGGCCTGGCCGCCGCTTGCACCGCCGCGGAGAGCGGCCGTCGCGTGCTGCTCTTGGAGGAGTCTCCCTGGCTCGGCGGCCAGATTTGGCGGGGTCAACCGCCGCGGCCTTCGCTTCCCCAGGCACGAACCTGGCTGGATCGATTCTCTCGGTCGGGCGCGGCCGTGCTCGAGGGGGCAACCGTCATTGCCGCCCCCCAGCCGGGCCTGCTGCTGGTCGAGCGCAATGGCCTTCCCGCGACGGTGGCCTGCCACCGCTTGATTCTGGCGACCGGCGCGCGCGAATTGTTCCTCCCCTTCCCCGGCTGGACACTGCCGGGCGTGTTTGGCCCGGCGGCCTGCAGGCCCTGATCAAGCACGGCTGGCCGGTCGAAGGCAAACGCGCTGTTGTGGCGGGGAGCGGACCGCTGCTGCTGGTGGTGGCGGATACCCTGCGAAAGCAGGGCGCAAGCGTCGTCTCGGTGAGCGAACAAGCGCCGGCAAAACGTGTGCTGGGCTTTGCGCGCAACCTCCTGGCCCATCCAGCCAAACTATGCCAGGGCATCGGGCTCCAAGCGCGCCTTCTCGGAACCCGGTGCCGCTACGGCGTCTGGACCGCCCGCGCGGAAGGCAAGTCCCACGTCGAGCGCGTGACCCTCACGAATGGCCGGACGTCCTGGACTGAGCCGTGCGATCTGCTGGCCTGTGGCTTCGGCCTCGTGCCCAATGTCGAACTGCCGCTCCTGCTGGGCTGCGAATTGATGGACGGAGCTGTCCGCGTAAATGAATTCCAGGCCGCTTCGGCCCCCGCCGTGTTTTGCGCGGGCGAACCGACCGGCATCGGCGGCGCGGATTGTGCCCTCGTTGAAGGCCGGATTGCCGGCTATGCCGCTGCGGAATGCAAGGCCCAGGCGAAGGCACTCTTCGCCCGCCGCGCTTCCTGGCACCGATTTCGCCGCGCGCTGGCCCGAACGTACGCCTTGCGGCCCGAGCTAAGGAGCCTGGCGGCGAACGAAACGCTCGTGTGCCGTTGCGAGGACGTCGCTTTGGGAAAGCTGCGGTCCTTCGCCGGTTGGCGCGAGGCCAAGCTGCATTCTCGCTGCGGCATGGGGCCCTGCCAGGGCCGTGTTTGCGGCCCGGCCGCCCAGTTCATCCTCGGCTGGACCCTGGACTCCGTCCGCCCCCCGCTCGTGCCCGCCCGCGTGCAGCAGCCTCATTTCGAGCAGCTCGGAACTCACCCAAACGCAATTATGAATCGTGACCAGGAACTTTGGACCGCCATTGACCAATATGTCGGTGCGCGGCTTATCGCTTCCGACCCCATACTCGAAACGGCCCTCGATGCAAGCGCCGCCGCCGGCCTGCCGCCCATCCAGGTCTCCCCATGCCAGGGCAAGCTCCTGCAACTGCTGGCGCAAATTCATCAGGCGCGCACCATCCTCGAGATCGGCACCTTGGGCGGCTACAGCACCATCTGGCTCGGGCGGGCGCTACCCGCCGATGGGCGGCTGGTCACGCTGGAATTGGAACCGCGTCACGCCGAGGTGGCCCGGAGCAACCTGGCGCGCGCAGGCCTTTCCAGCCGGGTCGAGCAGCGCGTCGGGCCGGCCATCCAAACCCTCCCGCGTCTCGCGGCGGAAGGCCAGGGCCCGTTCGATTTCATCTTCATCGACGCGGATAAGCCAGGCACAGCGGACTACTTCCGCTGGGCCGTGAAATTATCCCGTCCCGGCAGTGTGATTCTCGTGGACAATGTCATCCGCAAAGGCGCGCTGATCGAGGAAGCCAGCACAGATCCTGCCGTGCAAGGCATGCGCCGCTTCCTCGACGTGCTCGGCGCCGAACCCCGCGTGACTTCGACCGTCATTCAAACGGCCGGCAGCAAGGGTTACGACGGTTTTGCTCTGTCGATCGTCCGATAATGGTTCGCGGCAAACTCGATTCAGAGTTTGCCGCGAAACCTATGGGCCCGGATCAAGTGCTCGGGCTACCCGGTCTGCTTGCTCTCGTCCACCACCACGTAGTGGCTACCACCACCCTCCCAGACCCTCACCAGCGTGTGCTTGTCGGTCGTTTTTTCCGTCAACCGGACAGCGTCTTCAGCACTCTTCACCGGGTGCCGATTGATCTCCTCGATGACATCGCCGGGTTTGAGGCCGGCCTCGGCGGCGGCTGAATCGGGTTTTACTTCCTCGATCACGGCTCCTTTCACGTTGCCCGGCAGGTTGAACTGCTGCCGCATTTGCGGATCGACATCCTGGACTGTAACCCCGTTGAGCGTGCCCGTGTCCTGGTTGTTATTATCATCGTTTTGAGCCACCTGTTGTTCACCCGGAAGCGCGCGCAACGTGATTTCCATCGTTTTGGTCTCACCGTTTCGCAGAACCTTTACCGGCACCCGGGTCCCCGGCGCGGTCTCCGCGGCTTCCAACCGCAATTGGGTGCTGTCGTTGATCTTGTTGCCGTTGAACTCCACAATCACGTCGCCATCTTTGATGCCCGCCTTGGCGGCCGGGCTCTGGGGCACGACTCCACCCACCAACGCTCCGTGCAGGTCTTTCACGTCGAAGTCCTTGGCCAGCGCCGGGCTGAGATTCTGAATCATCAACCCGAGATACCCGCGTGTCACATGGCCGTACTTGACCAGGCTAACCATGACGTTCCGAGCCAGATCCGACGGGATGGCAAAGCCGATGCCCTGATTGCCCCCGGATCGGCTGAGGATCGCCGTGTTAATCCCAATGAGCCGGCCCTCGACATCCACCAGCGCGCCGCCGGAGTTGCCAGGGTTGATCGCCGCATCCGTCTGGATGAAATCCTCGTAGTCTTCAATCCCCATGTTCCCGCGATCTTTGGCGCTCACAATGCCCTCGGTCACGGTCTGCCCTACGCCGAAGGGATTGCCAATCGCCAACACGACATCACCGACCTGCACCTTGCTGCTGTCGGCCATGGGCACCACCGGCAAATCGTTGGCGTCAATCTTCACCACCGCGATGTCCGACTTGGGATCCCGCCCCACCACCTTGGCCGTAAACTCCCGGCCGTCCAGCAGTGTCACTTTCACCTGGTCGGCGTGATCCACCACATGGTTGTTGGTCAGGATGTAACCGTTCTTGGTCACGATGACGCCCGAGCCCAACCCGCGTTCGCGGAACGGACCCGAAGGGGTCTGGGGAAACCCATTGCCGAATTGATTGCCAAAAAAATGACGCCAGAATGGGTCCTCAAGCCCAGGCATCTCCTGGGTCGAGGTATTCTGAATCGTGCTGGTCGTAACGATCTTCACGATCGCCGGGGCCACGCGTTTGACCACCGGGGCAAAACTCCCTGCGGGCATTCCTTCGCGGGAAACCGGATTTTCCGCCAGCGGCACGTTGACGGGGCCGGAAGCCCCGGCATCCGCCTTTTCGGTTGATTTATGAGTAAACGCGACAGCCGAAGCGCCTACCGCCAGAGCGGTGCACAGGCCCGCGGCCACCACACGAATACGGGATCGATTTGGACTCGTTTTCATAATTGTTTCTTTTCTCTATTAGATTAGAAGCTCGGAACATGACCGGAACCTTGCCCCAGCATGACAGAATTGTAATGCTCGCTCGCGCCCGTCCCTGCCCCCCCGGAGGGAACGGGCTGCGCGCTTCGGCCACGAAATGCCGGGGGAAGAAGTGTGGGCGCCGGGTCGCAGGCGCAGCGGTGCTTGACTTGGCCCCAGGGGCCCGCTGCGGGAACTGCACGGCGAAAGCTTTTTGCAATTACGACTCAAAGCGGTCAAGCTCCGCGCCATGCAAAGTCCAGAGTCGGTGCGCATTTGGACCGAAGACCTCGTCATCCCCACCTACCGGGCGGGCGAGCCAAACGCCAACCCGATGTTTCTGGAAAAGCGGGTTTACCAAGGGAGTTCGGGCCGCGTTTACCCCTATGCGGTGATCGACAAGATTTGCGACGAAAAGTCGGATGAAACGCACACGGCAATCTTCCTTGAAAACGAGTATCTAAAGCTCATGGTCATGCCCGGGTTTGGCGGGCGCATTCAATCTGCCTATGACAAGACCAATGATTACGCGTTTATCTACCACAACCGCGTCATCAAGCCGGCGCTGGTGGGGTTGGCGGGCCCGTGGCTTTCGGGCGGTATCGAGTTCAATTGGCCCCAGCATCATCGGCCCGGCACGTATTGTCCCGTCGAGCACGCCACGACGTGGAACGCCGACGGCAGCCAAACGCTGTGGCTGAGCGAGCTAGAACCCATGTGGGGCCTCAAGAGCACCCTGGGCCTCACGTTGTATCCGGCCCGAGCCCTGCTCGAGATCAACCTTCGCCTCTGCAATCCCACTTCCCTGCCGCAAAGCTTTCACCTCTGGACCAACCCCGCCGTGCACGTCAACGACCGGTATCAGTCGGTCTTTCCTCCGGACGTGCAAGCGGTCTATGACCACGGCAAACGCGATGTCTCGAGTTTCCCTGTCGCCCGGGGTGAATACTACAAGGTGGATTACTCGCGCGGCGTGGATATCTCCTGGTACAAGAACCTGCCAGTGCCCACGTCGTTTATGGCCGCCCACTCGGATTACAATTTTATCGGCGGGTACGATCACGGGCGGCAGGCCGGCGTTTTGCACGTCGCCGATCACCACGTCGTGCCTGGCAAGAAGCAATGGGTTTGGGGGTGCGGCGAATTCGGTCGCGCCTGGGACCGCAATCTCACGGACGAGGATGGGCCTTACGCGGAGCTGATGTGCGGGGTGTTTGCCGACAATCAGCCCGATTTTTCCTGGCTTGAACCCGGCGAGGAGAAGGAGGTCCGGCAGTTTTTTCTCCCCTACAAAACCATTGGCCTGGTGCGCAACGCTACCATTGATGCGGCGGTGAGCCTCGAGCACGCTAACGGGCAAGTCTCGCTCGGCGCGTATGCCACCGCCAGCCGGCCCCGGGCCAGCATCCGCTTGGTTTCCGGGCACAAGATCGTTTGGCAGACCATACAGGATTTGGCGCCTGACCGTCCGTTCACCGCCGAAGTAAAGCTTCCGCGAAAGCTCGGGAACGCAGATCTCGAACTGAGTGTCCATAGCCGTGAGGGCGCCCTGCTCGTGGCCTACGCACCCGAACCTGTCCAGGCCGCGGCCATTCCCCAGCCTGCGAAACCGATCCCGCGCCCTGACCAGGTCGAAACCACCGAGGCGCTCTACCTGGCGGGCTTGCACCTCGAACAATACCGTCACGCGACCCGGGAGCCGGAAGATTATTACCGTGAAGGGCTCCGCCGTGATCCCGGAGACGTGCGCAGCAACAACGCCCTCGGGCTCCTGCTCCTGCGCCGCGGCCAGTTTTCCCTGGCGGAGCCACTCTTCCGCGCGGCCATCCGGACCCAAACCCGGCACAACCCGAACCCACAGGACGGCGAGCCGCACTACAACCTCGGCGTCTGCCTCAGGCATTTGGCGCGCAGCGCCGCAAGTCGAGCGGAGGCCTCGGACCGACTGTCTCTGGCCTATGACGCCTTTTACAAAGCCACTTGGAACGCGGCCTGGCAGGACGCCGCCTTTTTCCAATTGGCCCAGATCGCTTCGGCACGAGGAGATTTTGCCCAGGCGCTCGACTTTATCGAGCGATCCCGCGCGCGCAACGCCCACAACCAAAAGGCCCGCCATTTGGAGATCGTGCTGCTCCGCAAGCTCGGCCGCTCGGTCGAAGCCCAGGCCCGCGCGGAAGCGGCGCTGGCCCGGGACCCCCTGGATTTCGCGGCGCGGAATGAATTGAACCTCCTTCACACACCACCGGACGGCCAAAAGGCCGAGCGGCCAATCCCGCGCCCGCCGCGGACGGCGGAAGCGTGCGCGCGCGACGGTGATACGCCCCTCGGCGGTCCGGGGATCCATGCCGGCCTGGAACTCGCCGCCGATTATGCGCAAGCCGGAGCGTATGAAGAAGCCATCGCTCTCTTGCAATCCCTGGTCGCAGGGCGCGGCGGTGCTCGGGCGCCTCGGCGAGGCGGCGCGCCCCCCGCCGTCCCTGCCCCGGGCCACCTGGGCGAAACGAGCATGCCCAATGCCTGGCCCATGGTCTTTTATTTCCTGGGGAGCTACGCCACCCAGTTTGCCGACGCCAACGCGGCTGCCAGATACTTCAGGCTGGCGGCGGCGCAAAGCCCGGACAGATGCTTTCCGAACAGCCTCGATGCCCTTGGTGCTTTGCAGGCCGCGTTGCGCTTCAATCCCAAAGACGCCCGCGCCGCGCTTTATCTCGGAAACCTCTGGTATGACAAGCGGCAGGTGAAAGAGGCCATCGCGTGCTGGGAAGCGGCTCGCCAAGCCGATCCCGCGCTGCCGGTGGTTCACCGCAATCTGGCGCTCGCGTATTTCAACAAGCTGCACGACCCGTCCAGGGCCTTGAGATCGCTGCAAACGGCTTTCCGACTGGATCCTTCAGACGCGCGGGTGCTATTCGAGTTGGATTTGCTCAAAAGACGGGCCGGTGTGGCCCCTGAAAAGCGCATGGCGTTTCTAGCCAAGCATCTCCCGACCGTGCACCAGCGGGAGGATTTGCTCCTCGAATTCATCACCCTGCTGAACTTGTTCGGTCGCCACGAAGAAGCTCTGGATCGGCTTCTGAGCCGTACGTTCCACCCGTGGGAAGGCGGGGAAGGCCGGGTAACGGGCCAATACGTGACCAGCCTCGTTGAGATGGCCAAGGACCGAATGCTCGCAGGGGGGCAAGCCGCAGCCGGCGCGGCACCGGCGCAGAACGCAGCCCGTTTGGCCCTCGACCTGCTCGAGCGGGCGCGGCATTATCCCGAGAGTCTGGGCGAAGGGAAGCTGCATGGCGCCCGGGAGAATCCGATCCATTTCTGGTTGGGCAAGGCCCACGAACAACGGGGCGATGCGAAAGCCGCGCGAACCGCCTGGCGATTGGCCGCGACCGGCATGAGCGCGCCGACGCCGGCGGTGTACTATAACGATCAAAATCCGGAAACCATTTTTTACCAGGGGTTGGCGCTGGCCAAGCTGGGACGGGCCTCTGCCGCCCGCGAGCGGTTCCAAACTTTGGTCACCTTCGGCAAAGGGCATTTAAAGGATCGGGTGGAGATCGATTATTTCGCCGTGTCCCTGCCCGAGTTTATGGTGTTCGATGACGATTTGGACCGGCGCAACCAAATCAACTGCCGCTATCTCCTGGCCCTGGGCCTCTTCGGGTTGCGACGCGCCAAACCAGCCCGGGAGCAGTTGCGGCAGGTGCTCGCCCTCGACCCCGCACATCTCGGAGCGCGGCTCCATTCGAAATTGTTTCAGTTGGCCGCGCCGGAATCTCTGGGGCTCTAGTGGGCCGGTTACGCCCGCTCCACTGCCTGTCTCGCCATCGTGCTTGGTTTCCGTTGGGCATCCTTTAAGCTGTGTCCAGAAATGATCGCGGTCCCCAAAGCTCCCGCGGATTCCGAGGCCGGAGAGCGCTTCAACGCCGGCTACGTTTGGACGATTTCGAGCATTGCCGCGCTCGGGGGATTGCTCTTTGGTTATGATTGGGTGGTCATCGGCGGGGCCAAGCCCTTTTTCGAACGGTATTTCCATCTCACCAACGCCGCACAGTCCGGCTGGGCAAATAGCTGCGCGCTCCTGGGCTGTTTGTTGGGCGCGCTCCTGGCCGGCGGCTTGAGTGATCGCTTCGGGCGCAAACGGCTTCTGCTGCTCTCGGCCGTGTTATTCGCGGTCACCTCCATCGGCAATGCCCTGGCCCCCACATTTGTCATCTTCGTCTGCTGGCGGATTCTCGGCGGCACCGCCATCGGGCTCGCCTCGAACCTTTCGCCCATGTATATCGCCGAGATCGCCCCTGCCCGCCTGCGCGGGCGCTTGGTGTCCATTAACCAGCTCACCATCGTTCTCGGCATCCTCCTGGCGCAGTTCGTCAATTGGTTCCTGGTCCGGAACCTGCCCCCGGGCAGCACCGGGGAGTTTATCGCGACGTCGTGGTATGGGCAGGCCGGGTGGCGCTGGATGTTTGCGCTTACGGCAGCGCCGGCTTTGTTGTTCTTCGGCGGCCTGTTCTTCGTGCCCGAGAGCCCGCGCTGGCTGGTGAAGAACGGGCGCCAGGAACAGGCCCGCCAGATTCTCTCCCGAGTCAGCGGCGAGACCTATGCCCGCTCCGAGATCCACGAGGTGCGAAAAACCATTGCGGACGAGCAGAGCCAGCGCGTGCGTTTCCGGGACCTGTTGGATCCGCGCATCCGCAAGGTGCTCGTGCTCGGCGTCGTGCTCGCCGTCTTCCAGCAGTGGTGCGGTATCAACGTCATCTTCAACTACGCGGAGGAGATCTTCCACGCGGCGGGCTATGACATTTCCGGGGTCCTGAAGAACATCGCCTGGACGGGTTCCGTGAACCTGGTCTTTACCTTTGTGGCGCTGGGGGTGGTGGATCGAGGCGGACGCCGGGTGTTGATGCTCATCGGCGCCGCCGGCTTGGCGTTGATCTACACTGCCATGGGCCTTTGTTATCACGAGGGCATCAAGGGCCTGCCGATGCTCCTGCTGGTTCTCTCCGCCATTGGTTGCTATGCCATGTCGCTCGCGCCAGTCACCTGGGTGGTTATCTCGGAGATCTTCCCCAATCGGATCCGAGGCGCCGCCATGTCGGTGGCCGTGACGTCGCTTTGGATCGCCTGCTTTATTCTGACCTACACGTTCCCCCTGCTCAATTCGTGGCTCGGCTCGGCCAAAACCTTCTGGCTGTATGCGGGCATTTGCGCGGCTGGGTTCCTGTTCGTTCTGCGGCGGTTGCCTGAGACCAGGGGGAAGACCCTCGAGCAGCTCGAAGGGGAATTGACGGAACTGTGAGCGGGGGGAGGACGGAGGGCGGAGGACAGAGGACAGAGGACAGAGGGCGGAGGACGGTCGGACGGTCGGACGGTCAGGCGGAGGCAGGGGGTTTTCGATGCGGAAAACCGCCGACGATGCTTTCATAGTGCCTCCGGGCTCGACCACCAGGGCTATCCCCGTTACAACAGGCATCGGTCATGAGAAAATCCGGGTTTGTCAGAACCAACCGCCTGTTGTCCGCCGTCCTGAGCGCAGGGGCGCTGCTGGCGCTCGCGGTATGGTGGTCTGGGAGGCTATCGGACTCGCCCCTCAAGCTGCGGGCGCCCGGCGCCGACCAGGCTCCGGGCAGTGCCGTGGGTACAAACGCCAATGCCGTCCTGGCCGGCCATCTCATCCGAGGCGACGGGCAACCCGCCAAACTCGCAGGTAACTGGCCCCAATTCCGCGGGCCAAGCCGGGATGGCATCAGCCCGGACACCACCCCCTTGGCGCGGAGTTGGCCCGCTCCCGGCCCGCGCGAACTCTGGTCGGCGGATATGGGCGAAGGTTACGCCGGCGCCGCCATCCTCAACGGACGGGTTTACGTGATGGATTATGACCAGCCCAAGCGGCAGGACGCGCTTCGCTGCTTGTCACTGGAAGATGGGCGCGAGATTTGGCGCTACGCCTATCCCGACCCCGTAAAACGGAATCATGGAATGTCGCGAACCACCCCCGCAGTCACAGAAAAGCGGGTCGTGGCGATCGGCCCGAAATGCCACGTCGTTTGCTTGGATGCCGTCAGCGGCGAACTCCGGTGGGGCTTGGACCTGGTCCGGCAGTTTGGCGCGACGGTACCGCCGTGGTATGCCGGCCAATGCCCGTTGGTTGATGGAGACAAGGTCATTCTGGCGCCAGGGGGCAAAGACTCGCTTCTCCTGGCCATCGATGGCGAAACGGGCAAGCCACTCTGGAAAAGCCCGAACCCACACTCCTGGAAGATGACCCATTCCTCGATCATGCCCATGGAGCTCGACGGAGAGCGCATGTACGTCTATTGCGCCAACTCCGGCGTCGTGGGAGTGTCCGCCAGGGACGGCGCCATCCTCTGGGAAACCACCGATTGGAAAATCAGCATCGCCACGGTGCCTTCCCCGCTCGTGCTCGGGGACGGCCGGATTTTCTTCTCCGGCGGCTATAACTCCGGGAGCCTCATGCTCCGGGTAAAAAAGGACGGCGGGCGGTTCACGGCTCAAACCCTGTTCAAACTTGATCCCGAGGTTTTCGGAGCGACGCAGCACACTCCCATTCTTTTCGACCAGCACATTTACGGGGTGCGGCCGGATGGCAAATTCGTTTGCCTCGATCTCGAGGGCAAACCAGTTTGGACCAGCGCCCCGGGCCAGCCATTTGGGCTTGGCCCTTTCCTGCTGGCGGACGGAGTCCTCTTCGCCATGAACGACTCCGGCCTGCTCCGCTTGATCGAGGCCACGCCGCAGAAGTACAACTTGCTCGCACAGGCCCAGGTGCTTCAAGGGCGCGAATCCTGGGGTCCCCTGGCGCTGGCTGACGGGCGCCTGATCGCGCGGGATTTGACCCGCATGATCTGCCTGGATGTCGCCAGGCGGTGAATCCGCGAAAGAAGTTCGGCTGCCAACAAAATGGCCGCGTTGCGCCAGGAACCGCGTGTTTACCGTGGGGGGTTATCCGCGCCCTCGGGCGTCGCTACGCGACGCAACGCATAGCGGAGGCCACAGATCCATGGACTGAAGTCCATGGCTACCATCAATTGTCGCTCCGCGACAAGGGCCGTGCAGCCATTCGCGGGCCCTCATCCTCTCGCACTCTGGGGGGGTGTTCGCACGGGCGCGGGTTTGTTCCCACTGGCACGGGTTCATTCGCACAGGCCTGGGTTCATCCGCGCACGCACGGATTTGTTCGTACTGGCTCGGGTTTAATGGTACTCGCGCGGGTTCATTCACGGGCCGGCGATCCGATCACGAGTTGCCATCCATGGCCCGGAGCCCAGGTGCTGGAGCATTGAGAAATAGCTCCACAGCGGTCCCAGCACACCGCGCTTCCGGAGCCGGGCGACCAAACTCTGGTAGGACGCCTCCGGGTCACCCACAATCCAGTTTGGCGATTGTGCCGAGAATCCTCGAAGCGTGCTGAAAACCCCCGTTTCGGTCAGACCGGGTGCAAGATAGTACGTGGGCCTCAACAGATCGGCGTCGGGTGAAATCACCCCATCCGCCACCGCCTTCCGGAACAGATCCGTCCCGGGATAGATCCGCATGCCCGCGACGACGAGGATGACCGCTTCCTTGAGCCGCCGCGAATTTTCGAATCCCCGCTCGAGGGTGGCCTGGGTTTCACCAGGGCCGCCGGCGATGAGGAAATGGCAGAAGTCGATCTTCTCCGCCCGGGCGAGTTCACTCGATTGAAGAATGTCCTGAAAACTGAACCCCTTCTGGTAGCCGGCGAGAACTTCGTCGCAGAAGCTATCGGAACCAAACTCGATATGAGTCAGGCCCGCTCGCGCCATCAGCCGCATTAAGTCCGCCGACAGGCCCTGTGGACGCAAAAAGCAACCCCAGGGCACCCGGATGTTCCGCCGCAACAGCGCCTCGCAGATTTCAGCGACGTGCCGCGTCGAGGAGTTAAAGACGGAATCCACGATGAACACGTAACGCGCGCCCAACTGCTGCAATTGCGCGAATTCCTCGGCGACACTCTCCCCGGAGCGTCGGCGGTGATACCGGCCCTCGATCAGCGGGTACGTGCAATAGCAGCAACGCAAGGCGCAACCTCGCTGGGTTTGGACATTCAGCATCCCGCCGGTCTCGAGATAATAGCTGGCGATCGGCCCGGGCCGGTCTTCGAGCCTCAAGCCCGGCGCTTCGTGCCCCGGTTCGCCATCGTTGACCATGATCTTCCCGGTTTGACGAAAGACCAACCCGGGGATGCTTCGGTAATCGCTCCCGGTTTCCAACGCCGCCGCCAATGCCACCAGGCCGGTTTCGCCTTCACCCACAATTCCGAAATCCGCTCCGGTCCGCTCCAGCAGTGCCTCGGGGAAAATGCTGAAGCCACTTCCGCCCAGGATGACCTTGCAGCGGCTTTCTCGCCGAATCGCCGTAATCAGCGCAGCCACCTCCTCGAAAAAGACCTCGCGTTTGCGAATCAGCACGTCATCGATGTTGCGCACTGAAATGCCGGCGTATTGAGGCCCCCAGTTCCTGAGCGTTTCCACCAGGCGCTCCGGCTCGATCAGCCAATCCAGCCACCGGCACTCATGCCCCGCCCGGTTCAGCGCCCCGTTCAGGTACGCCAATCCCAGCGGGAACACCGGGTCCGGGGTGTGGCACCGATTCGCGCTGATCAAAAGAATTCGGCTGGGCATGGCATTCCGCGGCTGCTGGACCGGCTCCGGCAGATTAGGCGCGCCGGCGGAAAACCGCCAAGGGAAAACCGCGGAAGGCGGCGTTGTCAGGCGCCAGCTTAGAGCCAAAGCGGTTGAAAGGTGCAGGCGGCCCTGGCGGATCGCTGAACAAAAAAAGTTAGCTTCACACCAAAAAAGGGTTGGGATTTGCCAAAACCGTCGTAGCGGCTTTCTTCGCCGCATACGAGGCTCGATCCGTTATCATTTAACCGCCCTGGGTATATGCGCTTTTTACCGCAACAGCGTGAAGGCCGTCGCGAGTTTCTCCGCGATGCCGCGCGCTATAGTGTGCTTGGCCTGTTGGCGCTGATCGCCGCTCTGTCAGCGAAGGTTGTTGGGGCCACCCGCCGGCGTTGTATTAATCGGAGCATTTGCAGCCGCTGCGCTGTATTTGCCGACTGCGAGCTGCCCGCGGCACTTTCCCGCAAGCAGAGTCAAAACGGGTGATTGGATGCAGACGCCAAATCCAATGATAAACCGGAGAGACTTCATCACGAAAAGTGCGAGTGGCGCCGGGCTGTTGGCGCTCGGCGGCGCTGTGGCAGGAGCCGTTGCCCGCGCCGGCGCTGCGGAAGCTGCACCCAACCCATTCTCCTACGATCTCGGGAACCTGGCCAAAACGGATCCGGCGCTCCTGCGCTACGAACAGGTCACCCGCTTTTCCGCAGGGTGCCGGGAGCCCCGGCGACTGGCCATCGGCCCGGGGGATCGGGTTTACCTCGCGGCTCAAGGCGCGATCCGCATTCTGGGTCGTGAGGGCGAACCGATAAGCGAGATTCCGCTTCGGGGCTCAGCTCGGTGCGTCGCGGTGGCGGCGGACGGGACGGTTTACGCCGGACTGCGGGATCACATCGAGGTTTTTGATGCCCAGGGGGCGCCCCTCGGCGCCTGGGAATCTCCGGGAAAACGAACCTGGTTCACAGGACTTGCGCTGGATGCCGAGAATGTTTTCGCCGCGGATTCGGGCAATCGAGTCGTGCTCCGCTATGACCAATCGGGACGGGTCCAGGGCCGGATCGGCCAAAGGAACAAGGAGCGAGGTGTTCCGGGGCTCATCGTCCCGAGCCCCTACCTGGACGTGGCGTTGGGCAAAGACGGCCTGGTCCGGGTAAACAATCCCGGCCGCCATGTGGTCGAGTCCTATACCTTCAACGGCGATCTCGAACTCTCCTGGGGAAAACCTTCCGGGGCGATCGATGGCTTTTGCGGCTGCTGCAACCCCATTGGGCTGGCCATGCTCCCGGATGGGAAATGTGTCACGTGCGAAAAGGGATTGCCGCGCGTTAAGGTCCACGCGGCGGATGGCAGCCTGGATTGCGTGGTCGCCGGTCCGGAGTCCTTCGCGGAGAACGCCCAGACCGGCTCCGTTCAGGACCTCTCCGACGGCGCCATGGGTGGTTTGGATGCGGCGGTCGATTCCGGCGGCAGGATATATATTCTCGATCTGGTGGCTCGCCAGGTCCGCGTCATGCGGAGGAAGGGATAGGGCGGCCAATGAATACCGAGGAACATGGGGGAAACCAGCCGCAACCCGCCCGCCCGCCTGCCGTGAGCCGCCGCCAGTTTCTGCGGGATGGCGCGCGCGCGACGGCGCTGACGGGGTTCGGTGGATTGTTGGGGGTCCTGGCCGGCCGCAGCGCGGGGGCGGGAACGGTTTGGCAGATCGATCCTCAGAAGTGCGTCCGTTGCGGCAACTGTGCCACCCACTGTGTCCTCGAACAATCCGCGGTCAAATGCGTTCACGCCTATGCGATTTGCGGTTATTGCCAGCTTTGCACCGGCTATTTCGAGCCCGAACCCAACGAGCTGAACACCGGCGCCGAGAATTGCCTTTGCCCCACCGCCGCGATCAAGCGAACGTACGTCGAGGATCCCTACTACGAATACACCATCGACGAGCAGTTGTGCATTGGCTGCGCCAAGTGTGTCGAGGGGTGCAACCGCTTCGGCAACGGTTCGCTCTTCCTGCAAATTCGGCACGACCGCTGCCTGAACTGCAACGAATGTTCGATCGCCAAAGTTTGTGCCGGCGATGCCATCCGCCGGGTGCCGGCCGCTCATCCTTACCTGTTGAAAACGATGAGCCACTAAGATGCACCGCCACCCATTAGCAGGAGCAACGTGGAACTGGCCCGGGCCGGATGGCGCAGCGGCTACGGCCGGCACAGGATGTCCAGCGGGACGGAGCCGGGCGGCCGCACCGTCCCGGCTTCGCGCTCCCCGCCAACCACGGCCTGGTTGGGCGAAGTTGGCCGCAGCCGCGGGCCGCTTTTTGTGCCTGGCGCTTTTCCTCTGCGCGCCGGCGCTCCTGGCGGACCAGCGCTTTCCGCCTCCCGAATTCGAGACCGGACATCAGGTGCCTTCGCCCGCCACTCCGCCGGCCCGGGGCCTGGCGTTTCAGTATTTGGATGTGGCCGTTTTAGCCGGCAGTTTAGGTGTTGCGAGCTGGCTGATCTTTAAGAAGCGCTCACGCAATGGCCTGGTGGCGCTCTCGGTATTTTCGGTGCTTTATTTTGGATTTTACCGCAAGGGGTGCGTTTGTTCGATCGGTTCGGTGCAGAATATCGCCCAGGCGCTGGGCGATCCCTCCTATGCGGTGCCTTTGGGAGTCATCGCCTTTTTCGTCCTGCCCCTGCTGTTCGCCCTGTTCGCGGGGCGGGCCTTTTGCGCCGGCGTTTGCCCGCATGGCGCGCTGCAGGATTTGGTCCTGCTCAAGCCGATGAAACTCCCCGTCGCCCTCGAACAGGCTCTGAGCATCTTCCCCTATGTTTACCTGGGTGCCGGGGTGCTGTTCGCCGCCACCGGCAGCGCCTTTATCATCTGTGAATACGATCCGTTTATCCCCATTTTCCGGTTGAGCGGGCGGACGGTCATGGTATTGGCCGGAGCCGCGTTGCTGATCCTGGGAGTATTCATCGGCCGGCCGTACTGCCGATTCCTCTGTCCCTACGGCGCCCTGCTGAAACTGGCTGCTACGGTGGCGAAATGGCGTGTCCGCGTGACGCCCGATTTTTGCACGCAATGCCGTCTTTGTGAGGCTTCCTGCCCGTTTGGCGCGATGCGCGAACCCGAAGCAACGCGGCCCGAACCGCGAGACCTGGCCCAGGATCGGAAGCGGCTTGTCCTGCTGCTGTTCCTGCTGCCGGCGCTCGTGGCCGGCGGCGGCTGGGTAGGATTCAGGTTCAGCGCGGCCGCCGCCAAGCTGCACCCGACGGTCGGCCTGGCCGAGAGCTTTTTGCGGGCGCAGGGATCGCCGAGAAAGACCGGCGCATTGTCGCCAGATGACCTGGCCCTGGAACGGGCGCGGCAGACGCCGAAAGAGATCCTGACGGAAGCTGCGGCCGTTCGACACCGGTTTCGCATCGGTGGCTGGATTTTTGGCGGCTGGGTGGGGCTGGTCATCGGAGCGAAGCTCATCAGCCTGTCGCCTCATCGCCCCCGGACTGACTACGAACCCGATCGCGGCGATTGCTTTGCCTGCGCGCGCTGTTTCGAGTATTGCCCGAACGAATTGACCCGACGCGGCGTTCTGCCGCAGTTGCTTTCCGCGGAATCCATCAAACCGCCCCATGCCATCAACCACTGAAAATACGGCCCGCGACTCCGCCGCTCACGCCGCCGCACGGCCTTGGCAGGCGACGGCGTGGATCAGTGGCGTCTTCTCGTTGCTAGTCGCGCTGACCCTGCTGGCCGGAGAGTTGGGCCATTCCCCTGTCCTCACCCTGACCTCCCCGGAAATGCTGGATCTTAAGACGAGTCTCCGCCGCAATCCCGCCGATGAGCCGCTGAAGAAATCGATCCGGGAGCTGGATTTGAAGCAGCGCCAAAGGTACTTTCGCCAGTTATCACAAATGCATTCTGGCGCTTTACTACTCCTGGCCGGAGTCGCGGTGTTTATCATCGCCGGCTCCCGTATCTCACGCTTCCGCAAACCACTGCCCATGCCGGGGCCGAAACCCGAGACGGCGGCACGCAATCCGCGCCGCTCGGCCCGGGCGCGCTGGTCCGTCGCGGCCGGCGGCGCCAGCATCGGCGCATTGCTCTTCGCCATCAGCCTGGGACTGAGCAATGCCGTCCCCGAACAACCGGCCGATGTCGATAAACTACTCGGCTCCGGCCCGGCTACCGCCGCCACCGCCACGACGGACGCGGCCTCCGATGCCGAGATGGCACGCAACTGGCCGCGTTTCCGAGGGCCCGAGGGAGGCGGCGTGGGTTTCTTCACGAACTCACCGGTGCAGTGGGACGCCAAAACCGGCGCCGACATCCTTTGGAAAACCCCCGTGCCCGCGCCCGGCTTCAACTCTCCCATCGCCTGGGGCAATCGCATCTTTTTCTCCGGTGGAAACGCAACCCGGCGCGAGGTTTTTTGCCTGGACGCAACCACAGGCCAGAGCTTGTGGCGTCAGGACGTGAGCAATGTGCCTGGGAGCCCGACACAAGGGGTGGAGGTTCCGGACACCACCGGTTACGCGGCGTGCTCGATGGCCACGGATGGCCGGCGGGTGTATGTGATCTTCGCCAACGGAGATATCGCCGCGTTCACGCTCGACGGCAAACCGGTTTGGTCCAAGAGCTTCGGGCCGCTGAAGAACCCTTATGGTTACGCCACCTCGCTGGCGACTTGGAAGGACCGAGTCATTCTGCAGTTGGACCAGGGTGACGGCGACGATGGCAAATCCAAGCTCTATGCTCTCGACGGGCGCTCCGGCCAGGTCGTCTGGCAGACGTTACGCAAGGTCGGCAGTTCCTGGGCGACGCCGATCGTCTTCAACGCCGCCGGCAAGGATCAGATTCTCACCTTGGCTGTCCCGTGGGCGATTTCCTACTCCGCAACCGACGGCGGCGAACTCTGGCGGGTGAATTGCCTCAATGGTGAGATTACACCCTCCCCGATCTTCGCCGGGGGGCTGGTCCTGGTGCCCAGCCCGTCGGACCGGTTGCTGGCAATCCGTCCCGATGGCCAGGGGGATGTGACCAAAACCGGCATCGCCTGGAGTACGGAGGAAAACGTCCCCGACGTGACCAGTCCCGTCAGCAATGGGGAGTTGGTCTTCACCTTGACTACCGGCGGCATGCTGACCTGTTTCGATGTGAAGGACGGGAAAAAGCTTTGGGACCATGACTTCGACACCGACTGCCATTCCTCGCCCGGCATTGCCGGCGGCCGGGTCTATCTCTTCACGCAAAAGGGCGGCGCCATCGTGGTTGAAGCCGCGCGCCAGTTTAAAGAAATCTCTCACACCGAAATGGGCGAGGCGTTCCATGCCAGCCCGGTCTTTCTGGACGGACGCATTGTCCTTCGCGGAATGACCAACATTTGGTGCCTGGGGCAAAAGCCAGCGGGGAAATGAGCCTCCGATGCCTGTCGATCTGACATTTGTTGAAGAAAGCGTGGCTCGCCTGGGGCGCACGCCGGACACGGTCATCCCGCTCCTGCAGGCGCTCCAGGATCACTACGGCTACCTGCCCCACGAAGCCCTCGAGCGAATCTGCCGCGAAACCGAGATCACCCCCGCTTCCGTCGCGGGGGTTGCTTCCTTTTACGACATGTTCCGGCATAAGCCGGTCGGCAAACATCTGGTCCGAGTTTGCCGCGGCACCGCCTGCCACGTCACGGGGGCCGAACGCGTCGAGGACGCCTTGCGCCGGTACCTCAAGATCCCGGCCCATGAGGACACCGATCCCCAGGGAACCTTCACCCTCGAACCGGTGGCTTGCCTCGGTTGTTGTACGTTGGCGCCCGTCGTGCGCATCGGCGAAACCACCCTGGGGTACGCGACCAGTGAGAAAGCGCCTGGAATGATCCGCGACTTTCTGAAACAGGGCCAAAACCGGCTGGACGCGCCCTCGACGGAAGAACCGCTGCCGCCCGCGAACGGCCTGGCCCAGATCAACATTGGGCTGGGCTCGTGCTGCATGGCCAAAGGCAGTGATCAGCTCTTTCATGCGCTGCGCCAAAGCGCCGCGCAAACAGGCGCGAGCGTCTCCATCAAGCGCGTTGGCTGCGTCGGGATGTGTCACCGCACACCCATGGTCGAAGTCATCCAGTCCGGACGGCCCGCCGCGCTTTACGCCGGGCTCGGTCCCTCGGACGCCCGCGGCCTGGTGCTCCGCCACTTTCGCCCCAAGGGGCTGCGCCGCAAGCTGGCTCGCTTATTCACGCGCGCGGTTGATTCCCTCCTGCTCGAGGACGGCGAAGAGCGGGTGACGCAGGCGCAGATGGATGTCCGCCAGCCGGAGGTTTCCAGCTTTCTGGGCCGGCAGGTGCATATCGCTACCGAATCCTTTGGAAAAATCGATCCGCTGGATCTGGACGAGTACGTCGCCCAGAGCGGCTTCGAGGCCCTGAAACGATGCTTGGGCGCCGCGCTCGCACCGGACGAGATCATCGCGCAGCTTGAACGCTCCGGCTTGCGCGGCCGCGGCGGCGCGGGTTTCCCCACCGGCAAAAAGTGGCGCGCGGCCCGGCAGCAGCCGGGTGACACCAAATACGTCATCTGTAATGGTGACGAGGGGGATCCCGGCGCCTTCATGGACCGGATGCTCCTCGAGTCGTTCCCGTACCGCATCATCGAAGGGCTGGCGATTGCCGCCGTTGCGGTCGGCGCCCACGATTGTATTTTTTACATTCGTCACGAATATCCCTTGGCGGTCAAGCGGGTGCGCGCGGCCATCAAGCTCTGCCAGCAGCGCGGCTGGGTTGGCGAAAGACTGATGGGGACGGATTATCCGCTGCGCTTTGCCATCAAGGAGGGCGCCGGCGCGTTCGTGTGCGGCGAGGAGACCGCCCTAATCGCCTCGATTGAAGGCCAGCGCGGCATGCCTCGGTTGCGTCCGCCTTTTCCTGTCGAACAGGGGCTGTGGGGCAAACCGACGCTCATCAACAACGTCGAAACCCTGGCCCTGGTGCCCTGGATCCTCCGCCATGGGCCGGAAGCCTTCGCCGCTCACGGCACTGCGAGCAGCAAGGGAACCAAGGTCTTTGCCCTGGCGGGCAACGTGCAGCGCGGCGGCTTGATCGAAATACCCATGGGCACGACCATCCGCGAAATCATCGAGGAGATCGGCGGCGGCGTGCGGCCCGGCCGCAAATTCAAGGCGGTCCAAATCGGCGGGCCCTCGGGCGGGTGTGTGCCGGCCCGGCTGGCGGATACGCCGGTGGATTACGAATCGCTCCGCGACGTGGGGGCCATCATGGGCTCGGGCGGTTTGGTCGTGCTGGACGACAGCTCTTGCATGGTGGATATCGCCCGCTATTTCCTGCAGTTCACCCAAGACCAGTCTTGCGGCAAATGCACCTTCTGCCGCATCGGCACGCGACGCATGCTGGACATTCTGGATCGCCTTTGCCAAGGCAAAGGCCGGCAGCAGGACCTGTCCGAGCTGGAACATCTCGCCCACCAGGTGGGCGCCGGGAGCCTTTGCGGCCTCGGCAAAACCGCTCCCAATCCCGTCCTGACCACCCTGCGCTATTTCCGCGACGAATATGACGCGCACGTCCGGGGTCGATGCCCGGCCGGCAAATGCACCGCGCTGATCAAATATCAAATCCTCGAAAACTGCACCGGGTGCACGCTCTGCGCCCAAGCGTGCCCCGTCGATGCCGTTCCCATGACGCCCTACGCCCGGCATACGATCGATGCCGCCAAATGCACGCGCTGCGATTCCTGCCGCCAGGTCTGCCCTCACCACGCCGTCACCGTCGTATGATCGTCCGCCGCCCACCCACCGCGCAGCCACCTTCGTCCGGCCCGGTCACTGGTGACCGGGCGCGTCCGGGTTTGGAACGGGGGATGGCCGATCGTCAATGAGCGCTTTTTCGATCAGCATCGACGGCCGGGAAGTCGAGGTGGCGCCGGGGCAGAGCGTGCTGGACGCGGCGCGTTCGCTGGGGATCGATATCCCGACGCTGTGTTACCTCGAAGAGTGCGGCCCTTTGAATTCCTGCCTGGTTTGCCTGGTGAAAATCAACGGGCGGTTGTTGCCCTCGTGCGGGACCAAGGCGCAGCCGGGCATGGTCGTGGAAAGTGAAACCGAGGAGGTCCACGAGGCGCGCAAGACCGCGCTCGAGCTGTTGTTTAGCGATCATGTGGGCGACTGTCTTTCACCTTGCGACCGCCTCTGTCCGCTGGGGTTGAACATCCCGGTAATGATGCGTCAGATCCAGGCGAACCGGCTGCCGGCGGCCCTCCTCACGGTTCGCAATGCGTTGCCATTGGCTGGAGTGCTGGGGCGCCTGTGTCATCATCCCTGCGAGCAAGGCTGCCGGCGCGGTTCCTGGGATGACCCGGCCGGCATCCGGAACCTCGAACGATTTGTTACGGATTGGGAAAAGGACCGCCCTCAACCCGACACCCTGGGCGCGCCGCCCACGCCAAACGATACCGTCAAGACGGAGCGCGGACCGGGCGCCGCGTCGAACCAGCAATCCGGCGGCAAGACCGCCGTGGTCATCGGCTCGGGCCCGACCGGGCTGGCTGCGGCTTTTTATCTCGCGCGGCACGGTCACCGGGTGACGGTCGTGGACCGGCACCCGGTGGCGGGCGGAAGCTTGCGCGACCTACCGGAAGCCGATTTACCCGCCGACGCACTCGCGAATGAACTGCGAGCGCTCGAGCGCTTGGGCATCGAATTCAAACTCGGGGTCGGCTTGGGCGAGCACCTGAGTGTGGACGGCCTCGCGCGCGGATTCGACGCCATCCTCCTTACCGTCGGCGAACTTAGCCCCGCCGATGCGCTGAAGCTGGGCGTGCCCCTGGCGGGAACCTCCCTCAAGGTGGATCCCAACACGTGCCAAACGCCCGTGCCTAAAGTCTTTGCCGCCGGCGCGGCGGTGAAACCACTCAAACAACTGATCCGCGCCATGGCCGAAGGCCGCGCCGCGGCGGAGTGCGTCCACCTCTTTCTCGAAGGGCGCCCGGCACGCCGGCCGGAAAAGCCGTTTTCGAATATCATGGGCCGGCTCGCTCCCGGTGAACTGCGCCAGTTCCTGGCGGCTTCGAGTCCCGCGGGGAAAGCCACCCCGTGCGACCGGTGCGCGGGGTTGAATCACAAGGAAGCCGTCGGCGAAGCCGCCCGCTGTCTTCATTGCGATTGCCACTCTTCGGGGAATTGCCTGCTGCAGCATTACGCGCAGGCCTATGGGGCGGATGCCAGCCGCTTCCGCTCGGAGCGGCGCGAGTTCGAGCAATATCGCCAGCCCGGCGGCATCATCTTCGAACCCGGCAAATGCATCCTTTGCGGCATCTGTGTCAAACTCACCGAGCAGGCGCGCGAACCGCTGGGGCTGACGTTTATCGGGCGCGGCTTCGAGGTGCGCGTCTCCGCCCCGCTGAATCACTCGATCGAAGAAGGCCTGCAAAGGGTCGCCGACGCGTGCGTGCGACATTGCCCGACGGGGGCCTTGGTCAAAGCGACTCCGGCCAGCGCTCCGGCCTAAACTCGGGCTAATGCCCGGACGCATTGGCGGGCAGGCACGCCCTTTTCCGCACCGTCTGCGCTGGGGGAAAACTGAACGTCATTGAAAGGTCGATGCCAAAGTGGCACCATATAGACATGGGACAGGCAATGGAAAAGCCTCGCACGAGGATTACGGCTCGCGTGACGGATAGTGTGCGAGCCACGCTTGAACAAGCGGCGGAGCTTTTGGGGGCAACGGTCAACCAGTTCGTGGTGCAAATCGCCTATTTGGAAGCGCAACGCGTGATTGAACGCGAGTCGGTCATCCGGCTTTCTCAGAAAGACGCCCATAAGGTGCTGGCTCTGCTGGACAACCCGCCTAAACCCAACCAGCGTCTCAAGGCCGCGGCAAAAGCGTTCAAGGCCACGGTCCGTGCATAAAATCGAACGGCTGGCAAAGCCTCACGACCGGGATGGATTCGACTTCGGGTCTGAATTCCCCAACTCCTATCGGTACCGATTTGTAAAACGCGCATTCTTCGGTCAGACTAGTTCCCTGAGTGCATGGATAAATCGAAAGTGAAAATACTGGTGGTGGACGACGAGCAGGGGCTCTGCGGGGGAATTCAGGAAGCCCTCAAGCGGGAGGGCTATGTCGTCGATGCCACGACGGATGCCCTGACCGGGCTGAAATTCGCCCAGGAGCGGTTGTATAACCTGGTCATTTCGGACATCAAAATGCCCGGGCTCGGCGGCCTGGACCTGCTCACCCAGGTCCGCTCCCGGCACCGCGACACGCTGTTCATTCTCATGACCGCCTATGGCACCGTGGAAAGCGCCGTGCAGGCCATGAAAGAGGGCGCGTACGATTACCTGCCCAAACCCCTCGATTTGAAGCGCCTGCGCGTGCTGGTGCAGAAAGCGCTCGAATTCCAAGCCGTCGTCGCCGAAAACAACGAGCTGCGTTTGCGCCTGCAAACCCGGTCCGAAGCCAGCCTGCTCATCGGCGAGAGCGAACCCATGCGCGCCGTCGCGCACCTGGTGGCCGAGGTCGCCCATAGCGAGGTCACCGTGCTTATCGAAGGCGAAAGCGGGACCGGCAAGGAGATTGTGGCGCGCTCGATCCACTTGCAGAGTTCGCGTCGCGACCATGCGTTTATCTCTGTCAATTGTGCCGCCCTGGCCGAGCAACTGCTCGAAGCCGAACTCTTCGGCCATGTCAAAGGCGCCTTCACCGGCGCCGTCGCCACCAAGCCCGGCCGGTTCCAGATGGCGGACGGCGGCACGCTCTTTTTGGATGAAATTGGCGACCTGTCGCCCAAGGGCCAGGGCGACCTTTTGCGCGTGCTCGAAGACAGCAGCTTTCGCATGGTGGGCGGGTCGGAGTTGATCCGGGTAAACGTCCGGATCATCGCCGCCACCAACAAGAACCTGCAGGATGCGGTTAAAGCCGCCCGCTTCCGCGAGGACCTGTTTTATCGGTTGCAGGTCGTTCCCATCCTGATGCCGCCGCTGCGCGAGCGCGCCGAAGACATCCCGCTGCTCATCGAGGCCTTCTTCGAGCAATTCACCGCGAAACACAAACGGCGCGACAAACGGATGTCCACCGAAGCCATGCAATTGTGCCAGCGGTTCCCCTGGCCCGGCAACGTCCGTCAACTCCGCAATACCATCGAGCGCGTGGTGATCACCTGCCGCGAGGCGGTCATCAGCGTGGAGCAACTGCCGGATTTCCTCAGGGAATTCGATCAGACCACGACCACCTTCACCGTTAAACCCGGCACGCCCCTGGCCGACGTCGAGAAAATGTTGATTCGCCAAACGCTCACGCATGTGACGAGCAACCGCGAGGACGCCGCCCAAGCCCTCGGCATCAGCCGCCGCGCGCTCCAATACAAATTGAAGCAGTACGGACTGCTCGACGAAACCGTTTCCGACCGGGGCAGGGCCGCCTGAACCCGGGGAGTGGCGGCGGGAGCGGTGGCGGCGCTACGCGACGCCGGGCATCGGGGAGGGCGCCGATCCATGGACTAAAGTCCATGGCTACCATCGTTCGTCGCTCCGCGACGAGGGTTGCCCCGCCGCCGCGTGGTGCCGCCGCGTAGCGGCCCCGCATGTCGCCGCGTGGTGCGGCGCGGTGCGGCGTGGTGCCGCGTAGCGGCATCCGATGGTAGCCGTGGACTTCGAGTCCACGGATCCCGGTTCCCCCCACGCGGAGATGCGTCGCGTCGCGACGCCCCTCACCCGCGCGCTTGAAACCTACTTCCCTTCCCCTGCCGGCTGATGGACAAAGGTGGCGACATCCCGCGCCGCTTTCGTTTCCACTCCCGGCTTTTGTAAAAACCCCAAATCCCGGAACCAATCGATAAACCGGTCCTGCCATGAGCCGAACGGCAGGTTCCGGTTGGCCAGGCCGGCGTTCATGCGGCTGCCATCGCCGAGCGGCTGGCCGGGATGACTGCCGTTGCCATAAATGTGCAGCTCGAGATTGGGAATGCGCTCGTGGAGCATGGCCCCGAAAAATTCATCCGCCCAAATGGCATGGACCCGATCGCCGGACCCCGCGCAGACGATGAAAGCCGGGGGCGCATTTCGCGGAATGGGCGGGTTCGCGCCGCGAGCGAACGGCGTAGGACCGGGATATACCAGGCCCACAAAGTCGGGACGGGAAGAAATGCCCGCCAGCGGGTCGCCGGGGTCCTGATGATCTTTGTCGAAGTCGCCGAAGAAAATGGCCGCCGGGGAGGCTAGTTCCGCTCCCGCTGAAAAACCCATGATCCCGATTTTGTCCGGATCGATATTCCAATCCTTCGCGTGGGCGCGCACCAGGCGGATGGCCTGGAGCGCATCGTGCACCGCGTCCGTTTGCACGTTGTAGCCATCGCGCCGCAGGCGATATCGAAGGATCACCGTGTTGACGCCGTAGTTGTAAAAATAGGGCACAAAATCCGCGCTCTCGGACCCCACATTCAGCGTGTTGTGGCCGCCGCCGGCGGCGAGGATGACGACCGCACCCGTGTTCAGGCCGCCCTCGACGGTGTGGACTTCGATCGACGGGTTGTGGATGTTGACAATGCTGTTGATCCGCCCGGGGACCGACCGGCTCAGGTTGTACTGCTCGGCTTCGCGAACACGGTCCGGTTTCAAGAACGGCGAGTCCGGGGCATAGAGCGGGATCACCACGCCGCCCTGCACGATTGGCTGCGGCGCATAGGGCGCAGCGTTGGTTGGGCCGGGCTTCGGCACTCCCAACGGCGGAGGAATCGGCGGCAGCTCGGCGGAGCGAACTTTTCCCCAGGGCGCCAGGACAGCGGACAGCAGCAGCAAGCGGGGCAGGAGCGAGGGCTGGATGTTCATCCCGGGAGGTTGACCGATTGTGCCCACGAAGCCAAGCGCGCACCGCCCCGTACGTGGGCGAGCGGGCGAGATGCCCTCGCCTGGGGTGAATTGTGCGGCTGTGCTTTCTGGGCCATCGCACGACGGCGCGCGGTGCTCAGGTCCGGCGCAATGGGCCGAGGGCCTCCGCCATGGTCCGCTGGACCACCGGCATATCAAAATGTTTCAGGGCGGCCTGGCGGCCTCCTTCGCCCAACCGGCGGCGCAGCTCGGGGTTTTCGAGCGCCTGCTTGAGCGCCGCCGCCACCGCTTCCGCCGGATCCTCCGGCGAAACCACCAGCGCGCTCTTGAGATGTTCCACATACCGCGCATTGTCCCCGATGTTGGTGGTCAGCACGGCGCGGCCCGCGGCCAGGTACTCCGAGAGCTTGGTGGAGAGGCCCGACACGCTCCAAATCGAATTCGTCCGGAGGTTCACCAGCACATTCGCGCCGGCGACCTCGCGTTTGACGGCATCGGCCAGGCAAAAGCCCTTGACCTCGACGCAATCTTCCAGGTGCAGCTCCGTGACGATGGCCTGAAGCTGTTGCACGCCGGGAATGTCCGCTTTGCCTCCCAGGAACCGCATGCGGAAGGGAACGCGCTGGCGCTTGAGACAAGCCAGCGCGTGGGCGAGTTTGACGAAATCGTCCTGCTCCCCGAAGCCGCCCGAGTAGAGGATCAAGGGTGCCGCTGTGTCCGGTTCGGGCGGCAGGGACCACGCCGCGCAGTCGATGATGGTCGGGATGATGCGCACGCGCCCGGGCCGGCGCGAGAGCCGCGCGTATTTGTCGCGCAGGTACGAGGAGATGGCCCAGATTTGGTCCGCCATGCGGGAGCACCAGTGGTCGGCCGCCCATGAATTCCAGCCAAACACCCGCTGGGCCAGCCCCAGCTTTTTCGCCACGACCACTTCCAGGCGCTCGTCTTCGTAACACTGGATCGTCGGGATCCCCAGCCGCCGCGCGAGACGGGTAATTGGGTAAGTGTCGTAGAACGCGAGGTTATTGAACACGATCAAGTCCAACTGCCCGGCGCGTGCGGCCTGGCGGACGCGCCCGAGGATGTTGCGCACGGCGCGGAGCTTCAGGGCGGTAACCCGAAATCCATGGGAGCGCCGCGTGGTGCCCAGCACATACTCGAAGTGCGCCCCGCCCAATTCGCCGGACACCTCCTGCACCCCGACCAGGTTCATCCCGTGCTGATTCCAGATGACCACCCGGTGCCCCAGCCCCACCATCGCCGCCACCAGCGTCCGCAACCGCCCCGTCCGCCCCGCCCCCTCCGGCAAGTCGGCAATCGTCACGAAGGCGCAAGAAAGCGACAGCCGACCCATGGGGTGATTTCAGGCCTGACCCGATAGCCTCGGCCCGGTTCTGAAGACAGCACCTTGAGGGAAGCAGGGACGGCCAAACTTGTTCACTGGCGCTATTCTAGCAAGGACCGTCATTAGATCAAGCCCATCCCTTGGCCCCCACGGAATTCTGCGGAATCCGACCAAGATGCGTGCCTGCGGGAATGAGCGGGTTCTTGGCCCATAATTCTATACTGGTTTTCAGTGCTTTATTCACATGATTGTCAAGACACTGAAGCGCTGAGCTTACTCACGGTCAACTCACCCGGGTCAGCGCTGTCGTGTGATCCAAACGAGCGGGGTTTTGCCGAGGTGGCCGTCGCTGAACGCGAAGCTGAGAATTTGGGCTCCACAACCAGGTGGGCCTCTGAAACGCGCGGCTTCCATCCGATGTTTGCCATTCTGTCGTGCGGCCGGGCGGGATTGAACGGAACAGAAACACGCTTTCCGTTTGCTTTGGGTGGAACGTCATCGATAATCTACACTCTCTTTAGCTGGCTGGACTGGGCTCTAATACGGGTGTGATGGTTAGATCCACCACGCGAAGACGATTTGCACGCACGAAGACAACGGAAACCAAAATGATGGAAGCTGAAGCGATTGAACGGCCCACGGCACGGCCAACGATCGTATCCTTAGCCCGACGAATATCGGAATCGGCGGTCGCTTGGACGATCGCTCTGAATTTCTTGAAGCTCGCCCTAGGGCTCCTACTGCTGCCGTTGCTGTTGCACATGCTGTCGGAAGCAGATCTTGGGATGTACTACCTTTTCTCTGCAGCTAAATGGGATTGTCGTCGTTCTGGATCTGGGCGTTTCGCCCACGATTGGAAGATTTGTGAGTTATGCGATGGGGGGTGCGACCAAGCTTAAGGCCCAGGGACTGGTGGCCGAAGCGGGCACCGGGTCTCCCAACTATGCGCTGCTCTGGGAGCTTTTGTTTACCGCGCGCATTTTTTACAGGTACGTCGCCTGCGCGGCTGTGCTGTTATTGTCCACCCTGGGCAGTTTGATGGTGTGGAGCAGGGTTGGCGGCACGTCCGCACCGCACATAACATGGCTCGCATGGGGGATCGGCATAGCAGCCGTCGCTGCGGAAACCTACTTTAACTTCTGGAATGCCTACCTGCGTAATGCGAACCGGGTTCTCGCGGCTACGCGGATTGTGATGTTAAGCTACGGTTTAAGGTTGGTTGTCGCCAGCACACTCTTGATCTGCGGCGCGGGACTAATGAGTCTGCCAATTGCCAGTTTATCGACCTCCTTTCTGCTACTGGTCCTATCCCGGAGGGAATGCCTCAAGCTCCTGGCCCACTGCCCACCCCCTCACCGGGTCGATTGGAAAAACCACCTCAGGATCATTTGGCCAAACGGGTGGCGTCTGGGGCTTTATTTCGCCAGCGCTTACCTCAGCACAAGCGCGAACGTCTTCCTGTGCTCCCTGGCCTTCGGGCTGAAAGCGAACGCCCGATATGGCCTGTCCTTGCAGGCGTTCAACATCGTCAGTGGCATGGCCGCGGTTTGGACCTCCGTGAAGTGGCCGGTAATAGGGCAGTTGATCGCCCGAGGTGATCTCGACAGACTTCGGATGGTTTTCGGCCCACGGTTATGTTTGGTGATCGGGAGCTTCATTACCATGGCAGCGGGAATTGTCGCCATCGGTCCGCCCCTGGTTCACATGTTCAGCTCGAACAAAGCAATGCTCCCTTTGGGTTGGCTGATTTTGCTGGCCGCCAGCAGTCTTTTTGATGCCCACTGCACGGCGTGGAACACGATGATTAGCTTGTGGAATCGACTGCCGATGCTGTGGCCGACAATGGCGACCAACGCCGTGGCACTGGCGATCAATATCATCCTCGTCCAGCTCCCGCATGCCCAACCCGGCTGGTTGGTCCTCGGGCCCTTTCTCGCCGGAGCCGCTTTTAATTATTGGTTCTGGCCGCGTTATGGGAGCGGCCTTCTTGGATTTCACTGGCTGCAGTTCATGCGTGGCAGCCTCCGTCGAGTCCCGTCCGAAAAATGCGCCGTGAGGCTTCATGGATAAGTTGGTTGAAACCAAAAAAGAGCGGTTTTGGAACCGCGAGGCTTGGGGTCCGCGACCAGTGGGTAAAGGCCGAGGCCGCCAAGTTGAGTCCGGGGAAGCGGGTGCTTGATGCGGGGGCGGGCGCGTCCAGGTACAGGCCTTTCTTCGCCCACTGCCGCTATGAGACGCAGGATTTCTGTCGGTCCAGAGGCGCTCTATCAACTACCTGGAGCCGATCAACTACATCTGTGAAATCACCCGTATCCCTCTCCCCGATGCCAGCCTGGACTGCATTCTTTGCACCGAAGTGCTCGAGCATGTGGTGGATCCGATGGCTGTCTTAGCGGAGTTCAATCGGTTGCTAAAGGCCGGAGGACGGCTACTCCTGACGGCCCCACAAGCATCGTACGTCCACATGGAGCCCTTCCACTACTACGGAGGACTTACGCCGTATTGGTATCGCCATTGGCTTGACAAGCACGGTTTCGCAATCGAGAGCATGGCTTCCCAGGGCGGGCCTGGTCGCTGCGCCGTAGGCTCGATACAGGGGTTTTATCAGAGCTGGAGAAAAGTGGGAGCGTAAGCTCTCTCCATTGAGCCGGGGATTGTCGGTGGCGTGTCGGGTCGGTCTGCTCAAGCTCCCGGTGCATTACCTCTTGCCTTGGGTGCTCACGAAATTTGATCGGCACCTTGACTCCCATCCGATCTCGATTGGATTTATGGTAGCCGCCATACGGACAGGATCGACCGTGCTGCCTCAACCTGTGTCAGGCGGATAGTCTTGCCCACGGCGCCCAGTCTCTACTATCATCTGTAAAAATGAACGATAGAGTGATCGTCGATAAGGTGGGCAGAGCGCGCTGGGAGCAGGCGCAGCAGTGGGAGCGGCAGCACTGGGTCCGGACCCAGAAACTGCGAGCCCGCTATTTCAAGAATTATATTTGGCGAACGCTGGCACTGCTCGGCATGGTGAGCAAGCACCGAGGAGATGACTGGAACCACTGGTGGAAAAAGCAGTTCGACGATTACCAGTTCCTCCCGCCGGCCATTCAGAACGCTCTTGAGGTTGGCTGCGGGCCGTACACGAACATCCGCTTGATCCGGGAGCGCTGCAGCATTGAACACCTATATCTCTCCGATCCTCTGATTCGCACCTACGTTAGATTCAAGCTAACCCTGGTGGCCGACCTGTACCGGAAAGGGGAGTGCGTTTTGGACGACCACCCGCTGGAGGAGCTGCCATTTGCTTCGGATTACTTCGATCTGGTTGTGATGATCAACGTGCTCGACCACGTGCAGGACGCCCAGCTATGCATGGAGAACCTTCTCAGGGTGGTCAAACGGGGCGGGATCGTCATCCTTGGTCAGGATCTGACCAATGAGGAAGACCTGTTGGCTATGCGTGATGACATCGGCGCTACCGGCCATCCGATCAAGCTGGATCACAACTGGTTTACCCCTTATCTGGATGGCCGATTCTCTCCCATCATCAACAAAGTGCTTAGCCGCGAACAGGGTCGCTCACCGGAATACCATTACGGAAACTTGATCTTCGCGGGTCGCAGAGTCTAAGACGCACCGGTTCGGCCCATGAGGTTAGCCATCGTCACCACCGACGTACGAGAGCATAAGCGTGATTACGGGAATCCGGTAGCTACCTTCGGCACCGCTCCAGCTGCCCTTTTGGAAGGCTTGGCCCTTCTCCCGGAAGTCGAGGTCCACGTTTTGTCCTGCGCCCGCCGGCCAATGAGGTCCCAAAAGAAGCTGGCTGACAATACTTGGTTCCACAGCCTCCACGTACCTCGTATCGGCTGGATGCGCACGGCCTACCAGGGATGCATCCGGGCTGTGCGCCGCAAATTGCGCGAGCTGCGGCCCGACATCGTGCATGGGGAAGGTACCGAGTTGGACTGTGCCATCGATGCGGTGTTATCCGGTTTTCCCAATGTCATCACCTTACACGGGAACATGCGTTTGCTGGCGCCGCTGGCGCGGGCAAAGCCTTTCTCCTTCCTTTGGCTGGCGGCTCGGCTCGAGGCGTTTACGATCCCCCGCGCCCAGGGGGTTGTTTGCATTACGCAATATACCCAGGCGGCAGTCTCCGGTCTGGCTCGCCAGTCCTGGGTGGTGCCGAACGCGGTGGAGGGGGGGCTTTTCGACATCACTCCGGTGCCGGTTCCCGGGACCGCGCCGAGAGTGCTGTGCGCTGGCGTAATCTGTAAAAGGAAGAACCAAAACGATTTTATTCGGGCACTGGATCCCCTGGCAGGAAGAATGAGGTTTGAGGTTGTTTTTCTGGGGGAGGGCCCAGCGGCGGATCCCTATAAGGCTGAGTTCGAGAGCCTAGTAAGGACGCGCCCCTGGTGCACCCATGCAGGATTTGCGAATCGAGATCAGTTTCGGGCGCACCTTGGAACCGCAAGCCTGCTGGTTCTCCCCTCGATCGAGGATAATTGTCCGATGGTCGTGCTGGAGGCCATGGCGGCTGGCGTTCCAGTGATCGCCTCAAGGGTCGGTGGCGTTCCCGATCTCGTCGAAGATGGCCAGACAGGACTCTTTTGCGATCCCATGGCCCCCTCCACCATCGCCGTGGCTGTAGAAAAGGTGCTGGCCGACCGTTCGGTCGCCACGGAGCTGGCTGAGCGAGCCAAAGCCCGCGCTCGGGCGCGGTTCCATCCAGCGGTGATTGCACAGGCGCATCTTGGGATTTACCGCGAGATCTTAAGAACCGCCGCATAAACCTGGCGCAACTGGTCTGCAACTTGAATCCAGGAAAGCGGCTTTGTGGCAGTGGGCAATTCCGGGGCTTGGTCGTAAAATCGGCGGAGCACTCTCGCTGTGTTTGGGATGGAAGGTGTAATGGGGCAATAGGTCGCACGTTCGCCAAAGACCGTCCTCGCCCATGGCAGATCACTGAGGAGCAGCGGGCAACCGCAGGCTGCTGCCTCGAGAGCGGCGAGGCTCAGACTCTCCATGGTGCTCAGCAATACAAAGCCCCGCGCCTCGCGATATATTTGTGCCACCCTGGCTCGATCCTGAACCTGTCCTTCGTAACGCAGCAAATCGTGGTGTAATTCGCATAGTTTGAGGAAGCTGAGGGAGTAAGGGTCTGAGGGCGCGTATGGCTTCCCTATGATCAAGAGGGGCGTCTTGGCGGAGCACGCTGCCTGCGCCAGCTCCAGGACCCGCTTCCGCTCAGTTATTACGGCGGAACAAACGAGGAATGGACCACGCTGTGCGGGTGAGTCCCTTAGGAATAACTCTTCGACGCCATTGGGAACCACGTGAACCTTTTCTGGTTGTGCCCCGAAAAGGTACTGCATGAGGTGAGCTTCCCAGCGGGTGAGCGCCAGGCACGCATCGGCTTTTTGGAACGCTTCCCATCCATAACGTTTGGTGACCAGCGGTGGCAGGATCCCGCGCGCAACTCGAATAGCCAAGCGTTGGGTTCGGAGCGCCAACGCCGCACGAGAGCCTGCCGCGGTCAACAACTCTGCTGCTATGACCCGGATGCCTTTCCTGCGCGCCAGCTCCAAGTATTCCACTGGGGGCCGCCCGAAGTAATGGATGAGATCGGCTTTTTGGGAATCTTCCCACCATTGCAAATGTTCGACGCAAACTCCAATTTCCTTGAGGCTGCGGAAGGTTTGTTCGATTTGGATTTGCTGCCCGCCATGAGCCAGGGAGAAAGGAACGGAACAATCCAGCAGCACTTTCATGGATCGGGCGCGCCGCAGGGAGGCTTTTGGGCCAGAACGGCGAATTCGATTACGCGGAGTTCGTCACGAGGGCATTTTTTCGCCGCTGCTCGCAAACGTGGCCCCACCGAGCTGAGATACAGGTCATCAATCGTTCGCAGGGGCGCCGTCTTACGCAGCACGAACCCTGCCTCGGAAATCGCCTCCTGGTGCTCACCCAGGAACCGCCGTGTTGCTCGATGGTATGGAGGATACATCCAATTAAAAATCCAGTCGGGGTAGGTCTGAAAATCTAAAGGTGGAAGCGGGTCTTCGAACTCCCCGTGCCCACCCAGGTCAACAATGTGGAGCATCCACCCACCATCTGCCAGAGCGTTCCAGCAGGCTCGGTAAAAGCCTCGGAGATCCTCCACATGCTCAACCACCGAGTGGGAAAAAATAACGGCAAACCGCACGGGCGCGACGAACTGCTCCATGTAGGTAGGATGGTAGGTGATGCGCTTAGTGTCCAGGCGGAGGGTATGGCCCAACTCAATGACCGACATGTCAATGGGCAGCCCCTGGCCCTTCAAAGATCTCAACACCTCGACTTGCTTCTCGTTCACGACTGGGTCGGCCTTTTCCACCATATCTGCCCGGGTCGCGCCCATTCCCAGAGCCAGGGCAGCCAGTGCCAGGCAGTCCCCCGGTCCGACTTCGCAAAAATTTTGCCCTCGTAGATTAACCTCCGGTGGCAGGTTTTCCAGAAGGAGCCTTGCGATTGCGCCATGGCGCTCAATGACTTTCTCGATCGGTTGTCCCAAAACCGGGGGTGGCCTAACTCGTGGTTTGAGTCTCAAAAGCTCCCGAACTCTGCGGCGAGCACTGTAATATGAGGCTAAAAAAACTCTTTTCTTATGCAACATGGCGGGGGCAACTCTACCTGCTTCCCATGGGCGTCCGAACGGAGCGGCCCTCCAGCTCTGCCAGGGCGAAATGGTTCTGTTGCTTCACTGAGGAGCGCTACATTAGCACCTAGCAGCATTTGGTCAAGCACTCGCTTTTGGCCGTTTCGAAGCCGAGGAAGAACGCGCCAACCGACCTTCTTCAGAGCCCCCAGGATCCTGGCCTGCTGGCCCTGATGCGTCCCGGGGCGAATGGGTTGTCGCCGTGGAGCGGCGGTTTGTTCGGAATTCGAGTTGCAAATCGCTCCTGTCCTTGTTCTAATCTGTAGCAAAATGGAAACATCATCTGGAAAGCCGCATGTCCGATGCGCCAGCGCCCCCCCGGCGGAGGCTCAAATGTCCCCTCGGGGCGGCGGATTAGGAGGGGCTGCCGTTGATCGTTGGGATCGGTTGTACCTACTGAAGGCCCTTTGTTTCCTCCACAATCCTGACTTGAATGATCTCCGCCGCTTCTTCCGCACGAGCGCTTTTGGTCTATGCGCTGATCTTGCCCATGGCGCTCATCATGGGGTATCTGCTGGCCTCGCCGTCCGACCTGGGCACTTGGGCCATGGTCGGGGTAATTTTGCTGGTCATTTCCGCACCACTTGTTTTAGCCAAGCACCATGCGGTATTGTTCTTGAGCTGGAACGCCACGGCAGTCGCATTTTTTCTGCCCGGCCGACCCCCATTTTGGCTGGTAATGGCAGGGGTCAGCCTTTCCCTTTCACTTTTCGAGCGGGCTTTGTCGAAGGAGCGCCGTTTCATCAGCGCGCCATCTATCATAATGCCCCTCATTTTTCTGGGCGCGGTTGTCTTTATCACAGCCAATCTTACGGGTGGGTTCGGCCTTCAAATACTGGGGAGCGAAAACGTTGGTGGAAAGAGGTACGTGTTGATATTCGCAGGGATAGCCGGCTTTCTAGCAATGATAGCCCAGCCCATTCCGAAAGAGAAGGCTACGAGGTACCTAGGCCTCTTTCTATTGGGAGCGGCTTTCGATGCCATAAGCACCCTGGCGCCATTTCTGGGACCTCAGTTCTATTTTTTGTTCCTCTTCTTCCCCCCAGAGAGTGTTGGGATACGTGACATTGGATTCAATGCGGATATTATACGCCTTTGGGGAACCAGCGTGGCGGGCACGGGCGGATTCTGTTTTTTGCTGGCTCGGTACGGAATTCGCAACGTTGTGTCGTCCAAACACCCCTTCCGGCTGCTCCTCCTCGTAATCCTGTTTGTCATCGGCAGTGCCGGAGGCTTTCGGTCGTTTCTGATTCTCATGGGCCTGACTTTCACCTTTCTGTTTTTGTTTGAGGGCCTTCTTCGCTCCAAATACGCTATGGCTTTCGGAGCCGGGGTTGTGCTATGTGGGGCGCTGGTCGTGCCGTTCGCTCATGATCTTCCTCTTCCGATTCAACGGACACTCAGTTTCCTCCCTTTGGACGTCAGCCCGATCGCGCGCTATGACGCAGAAGGCTCCAGCGAGTGGCGCTTGGGAATGTGGCGCGTGCTGGTGCCCGAGGTCCCAAGGTACTTGTGGCTGGGCAAAGGACTGGGGATCTCCTCGACCGATCTGGAGCTGGCGTCCGAGATGGTACGGCGTGGAAGAACGACCTCCCAGGAGGTGGCAATGCTCGCAGGCGATTACCATAACGGTCCCCTGTCGGTCCTAATTCCTTTCGGGGTCTGGGGAGCTCTTGCTTTCGTGTGGTTCCTCGTGGCTTCTTTTCGAGCACTTTATTTGAATTACCATCATGGGGATCCAGACCTAAAGATCATCAATACCTTTTTGATTGCATACTTTGCTGCTCGGCTGGTCTTCTTTACAGCGGTTTTCGGAGGCTTTTACGGAGATCTAGCCGTGTTCTCTGGTATCGTGGGTTTGAGCATCGCCTTAAACCATGGCATTCGCAAGCCAGTCACCGTCCCGGCGATAGCCAAGGCAGTCGAGCAGGCTGAACCCGAACCCGCCTTACCCCCCGCTCCGGCGTTTGGCCGACTCGCCTGAACTTCCTTTCACAGTATTCATGAACGCTGTGGGCCGCGGGTTGTTATTGCCCCAAAAGAGCCTCGGCGCGCAGGTTGAAGATACGGACGTGGGGCTCATTTTACCTGTCTACAGAAGCTGTCACGGCATGTATTTGGGCTCGAACTCGCCAAGGACGCACGGGGAGCCGATATGCCACTTTACACCTATTCGACACCGTGGCTACCTTGTTGAAATGAAATATGCAGTTCTGGTTACGAACGTCCCCGCCACCATCGCGCTCGGTTGGGAAACCGGCAAGTCATGAATTGGCGGCACTTGAGGGCGTTCCCCTGGCTTGACACCCGCGCCCGGTTTGTGGCCACAGTGCCACGAGGAGGGGCGCTTTTGGATCTTGGTTCATCAGACGGCGAAACCCTGCGCCACATTCTCAGAGTTGCGGCCCGATTTGCGGTTCTTCTCGGTGGACCTGGAAGGCTGCCCGGAAATTACCCACCGGGTTGCGAGTTCCAGCGAGCGAACCTGGAATCGGATAGCCTTCGCTGGGCGGACGGCTCGATCGACGCCATCACCTGCATGCACTTGATCGAGCACCTGGGCGATTTGAAACATCTGCTGCAAGAAACCGCCCGCCTGCTCAAACCGGGAGGCCGAGTCTATTTCGAGACGCCCCACCCAAAATCATTAACGCTCTCCAGTCCGCCGGGAACCGCCGCCGGAACCTTCACGCTCAACTTTTTTGACGATCGCACACACGTGCGGCCCGTCGTGATGGGAGCGCTGGCCCAGGACCTCCGAGACCGCGGGCTGGAAGTCTTGGCGAGCGGAATTTCTCGAAATTGGGTGTTCGCGGCTTCCCGTCTGATCTTCATGTTCTTTCCCGCGAGCCGAAAGAAATTCACCGCTCAGATTCATTGGGTGGGGTGGTCGGCTTACCTGATAGCCCGCCGACCAGCCAGAAAGCAATCCCTGCAATTTGCAAAGTGCTTGTTCTAACTCAAATAGACATGCCAGCCCTGTGAGGACATGCTCTGAATTGACGCATTGATGCAGACTCCTGGTTTAAGACCCGCCCTTATTGCCCTACTCTTGCTCAGTTTGATGGGAGGGAAGCTGCTGGGGGCTCCGGTAGCGGGCGCGATGCATGCTTTCTTCATCGTGGCGACGAATGGGAACGATTCCTGGTCGGGTAACCGCTCAGTGGCGAACACCGCCAGGACTGATGGGCCTCTCGCCACTTTGTCGCACGCGCTGGCAGCCGCTCGCGCCTGGAAGCAAAGCCCGGGAACTCCCTCCAACGCGGTTGCAGCTATTTTCGCCCGCAGCGGGACTTATTTCTTGATCGAACCCTTGGTGCTCAAGCCGGAGGACTCAGGCTTCGTCCTTTCGTCCTACGGAACAGAGAAACCCGTGCTCAGCGGAGGACGGCGCATCACCGGGTGGCGGGCCGCCGAAGTCAATGGCAAGACCGCCTGGATGGCTGAAGTCCCCGAGGCGCGAGGTGGCAAGTGGCGGTTTCAGGAGCTTTGGGTGAACGGGCGCCGAGCGACACGGGCGCGGTATCCGGCCCACGGTTATTTGAACATTGCCGAAGTGCCGGACCAAGCTCCCAAGGCAAATAGCGTCACGTGGAAATTTCGGTTTCGACCGGATGAACTGAAGCCGTGGCCAACCGCCACCAACGCGGAAGCGGTGGTGATGAACGTGTGGATCGATTCCCATCTTCCGGTGGCGAGTGTGGACCCCGCCGTCCGGTCCATCCAGTTTAGGAAACATTCGCGGTTTCAACTCCACCCGGGAGACCTATACTACCTCGAAGGCGCTTTGGAGTTTCTCGACGAGCCTGGGGAGTGGTGCCTGGATTCCTCCCGCGGAGTGCTCTATTATCTGCCGCGTCCGGGAGAGACCTTGCAGACGGTGGAGGCCGTTGCACCGGCGCTGACCCAGGTTCTCCGCCTCGAGGGCCATCCGGAGAACGGACGGATGGTGGATCACGTTCGCGTCAAGGGGCTGACCTTTTCGCACACGGAATGGCATTATCCCGGTAGCAAGGATAAACTGGTCAACCAGACGTTAGACCCCAAGCTCGATTCGGAGCAGGGCGGAGTTGGCCAATCCTCGGTGGTGGTGCCCGGAGCGGTCTGGGGCGAAGGCGCCCGAGGTTGCTCGTGGAAGAAGTGCTCGTTCGTTCATTTGGGCACCTATGGGCTGGAACTGGCGCGCGGATGTAGTTCGAACCTCATTTCTCATTGCGAGTTCTCGGACCTGGGCGCCGGCGGGGTCAAGCTGGGGGAAGGAGTGATTCGCAATTCGACCGCCGAACAGACCGGGGACAACGAGCTCAGTGATTGCCACATTTACGACGGCGGCAAACGATTCCACAGCGCAGTGGGAGTTTGGCTGGGGCAGACGCCAAACAACCGCGTCGTCCACAACCTGATCCACGACTTTTATTCCACAGGCGCTTCGTTGGGTTGGACGTGGGGCTACGGGGCCTCGTTGTGCACGAACAATCTTTTTGCGTTCAATCACATTCACCATATCGGCGCGCGATCTGACGGAGATGGCCCCATTCTGAGCGACATGGGCGGCATCTACACACTGGGCAAGCAACCCGGCACAAAGATCCTGAATAACCTGGTGCACGATGTGGCCGCGTTGCGATATGGAGGCTGGGGAATCTACCTGGATGAGGGCAGCAGCGGCATCCTCATCGAAAGCAATATCGTGTATCGCACGACCCACGGCGGTTTCGAGTTCCACTATGGCGCCACCAACGGCGTGCTGAACAATATCTTCGCCTTCGGCCGCAATATCCAACTGAATCGGACCACCCCGGAGCAACATCTCAGTTTCCTGTTCATGCGCAACCTGGTCTATTTCGACTCCGGCGTGCTACTGGGCGAGGACTGGACACCCCACCAGTATCGCATGGACATGAATCTGTACCTTGATACTCGGCTTCGCGCGGACCCCACCCGGTTTCGCTTCGGGAACGCCACGCTCAAGGAATGGCAAGCGATGGGGAACGATCGCGGCTCGATCATCGGGGACCCGCTCTTCCGGGCGCCGCTTGAGGGCGATTTTCAATTAGCGTCGAATTCACCCGCCTTTCGCCTTTACTTCCAACCGATCGACATCAGCCAAGTGGGCGTGCGCAAGTGATCCTCTCCTGAAGGCGCAGGCGGTCCGGGAAGACGCCTCAAGCCCTGACGGCGACAAAGCTCTTCGTCAAACCGAACCACTTTTCGCGGATAATCTCGCAGTCGGGAAAGAGCTCCTTCACCTCGCGGAAAGTCAACAGCCGCAGTTCATCCGCCAGTTGCTTAAGATCCACATTGTCTCCTTTGCGAAACCAGGCTCGGAAAGAAAAGATTCGGAGGAGGCGCTTGGCCAAAGGCCAGGGCAGGAAATGAACAAAGGCCACTCCAAAGTGAGGCTCGACAAAGAACCAGCGGTTGGGGGTCTGGATAAAGACCTTCTTCCCGACGCGCCGAACTTCGGCGGCAAAACGCTTTTGGTTCTCATAGCTGCCCACGTGCTCGATGACACTGTTCGAGAATAGGATATCGAAGGCCTTATCTGAAAACTCCATACGGCAGCCATCCCCCGTCAGGCACTGAAAACGCTCAGGAAACGTCTGCATCGGCGGATAGGCAACGTTCAAGCAGGTAATCGGTGACTTAATCGGGACGATGCCCTCCCAGTCGAATGGGTAGCCACCGACATCAAGGATCCGCGTCGTGGAACTGGGTTGCAGACGCTCCAAGAAGAGGCGGATGCGCCGGCCTCGGAATCCGGGTTGGATTATCCGGTAAAGATTGTAAATGTTGAAAGCCATTACTTGTTCGTTGATACGTGCTATCCGAATTCTGCCAGTGAAAACCTCTGTTAGCAACCCACGAGTCATCCGGCCAAGCAGGAAAGTAAGCGCACGGAGCCCAAACCGGTCCACGGGCAAAAGAAGTTCGAAAGGGAGCATTCCGAGGTCCTCCCGAGGCCGCTTAGTCGCGGAGGGAGCCGTGGCTTTTCTCTTGTTCCCAGCCGAGTGTATCGCTAGCTTGCTGCAACTTGCAATTGGTACGCTTGCAAATCCTGTTGGCAACACCCGGCGGCATCCTCGAACCCGGCAAGCGGGTGCAACCCGCCTTTTATGTCAAGCGTTGTGTCCGGCCGGCGGCTGGCAGAACTCCTGAGTTGACCCGATGAACAGCAACCCGTCCTTTGTCGAGCCACGGTCCAATGCCGAAGTTGATCCCTGCTTGTCGGTGGTCATGCCCGTCTATAACGAGGCGGGCAGCGTTGCCCAGGTGGCGCGACTGGTCCTCGAACAGCGTCCGGTCCAGGAACTGATCATCGTGGACGATTGCTCCAACGATGGCACCTGGGAGGAGTTGCGGAAGCTGGAACCGCTGCAACCCAAGCTCAAACTGGTTCGCCACGAACGGAACCAGGGCAAGGGAGCGGCGTTGCGGACCGGTTTCGGTCGCGCCTCGGCGCCGATCGTCATTGTCCAGGATGCCGATTTCGAATACAGCCCGGCCGAGTATTACCTGGTCCTCACACCGATTCTCAGCGGCAAGGCCGACGTCGTTTTCGGGTCGCGGTTCATCGGCTCGGGCGCCCACCGGGTGCTCTATTATTGGCATTCGGTCGGGAACCGGCTGTTGACCACGCTCTCCAACATGGCCACAAACCTGAACCTGACGGACATGGAGACCTGCTATAAAACCTTCCGCCGCGAAGTGCTGTCGCGCATTACAATCGAAGAAAACCGGTTTGGGTTTGAACCAGAAGTGACGGCAAAGGTCAGCAAGCTGAAAGTGCGGGTCTATGAAGTGGCCATCTCGTATTACGGCCGCACGTACGAGGAAGGCAAGAAGATCAACTGGCGGGATGGGTTTAGCGCCTTGCGTTGCATCCTGAAATATAATTTCCTGAGAGGATGAGCGACCAACCCAATGTGCTGGCCAGCACCGAGGATTTCGAGTTCGCCGCTTTGGCGGAAGCGCGAAACTACCGGGAGGCGCTCTTCGCCGAGTTTCGCGACTTTCTGCGCGGGGAGGTCATCGAAGTCGGGGCGGGCGTGGGGCAGATGACGGATCACCTGGTGCGTCTGCCTGGAGTCACGCGAGCACTGGCCGTCGAGCCCGATTCCAGCTTCTGCGCGCAGCACCGCGTGCGATTTCCAAATCATGAGATCCTGGAAGGAACGGCTGCCGACCTCCCGCCCTCTACCGCCTGTGACGCGATCCTGAGCATCAACGTACTCGAGCACATCGGCGAAGATGAGGGCGAACTGCGCCGTTACAGCGAGTTGCTGCGATCACGGCATGGGGCGTTATGCCTGTTTGTTCCGGCCCGCCCGGAGATTTACGCGCCCATCGACAAAGACTTCGGCCATTTCCGCCGGTACACCCGGCGTGAACTCAAGGAGAAGTTGTCGCGGGGTGGGTTCCAGATCGAGCGGCTGTGCTATTTCAACTGCGTGGGTTATTTTGCCTGGTGGCTCAACTTTTGTTTTTTGAAGAAGCGTATCTTTGAACGCGCCAAGGTCCGATTGTTTGATCGAGTCATCTTTCCCGTGGTCCACGGGCTGGAATCCAGGGTGTTACGCCCGCCCTTCGGCCAGAGCCTGCTGGCAGTGGGCCGTGCCTGAGACGATGCTCGGCCCCACTCCGGTCAAGGCCTGCTTCAAGCCAAGGGTTCAGCACCGAGCTGCCTGCACCCTCAGAGTTCAATTCGAGACCGCAGCAGGTGCGACGGCCGGTTTTCTTTCGAAGGCCATTACCATGGATCCTTTGGGATCGCTGGCTTGGAAGAGGGGCTGAAAACCGTGGGCGGCAGCCCAATCCTTCATGACTTCGAATTTATTCTCGACGACCACATAATCCAATGGGACGGGCGGATCGAGCACCCGGTCAAAATCGCGGCAGTCCACGAGGGCCACAACCTTATTTTGAAAGCCCCCTCCGAATAGGTAATCGCATTCGGCATTCATATCCCCCACAAAACCAATGGTGCAGGGCTGGCGGAGGCCGCTCATCAGTTGGGCGTAGATTTCCCGGTAGGTGTACTCCTCACGGATGTGCAAGTCCTGCTCGGGCTGAGCGCGCCACTGGTATTTGGCATCGACGCCGTGGGCGTTTTGCAGCCGGGCGACGATCTGAAACGGCTTGCGCTCGGCCAAATCCAACCTGCGGGCCACATTCCCCACCCAGAAAGTGAGAAACATGAGGCCGCTGATGGCCAATACTCCCAAGGCCCCGGCTCTCTGCCAGGGCCGGGCCAAAACAAGCGCCGAGAGGGGGGCTCCCGCCATGACGAACGGAAGCATCAGGCGCAGCACGCCGATGGACTGCCACCGGAGAATGAGGTGAACCATGACAAACGAACCCGCCGTCATCATCAGCAGAACCAGGACATTGAACCGGTCTGTCGCCGCCCGTCCGGAGCCGCGCTGCCTTGGCGACAGATAGAAGACAGCGGCCAGCCACGCGGGGCCAAAAATGGCGATCCCAACCAGGCCAAGCCCCTTGCGCGGAGTCAACGAGCCAGGCTTGAAATGATAGTATTCGTTATCCTCGGGCAGGTCTTTGTACCCTCCCAAGGCCTTCACCGCATGCTCGCAAAGCCAGGCATAGCGGCGCTTGGCGGAGCCAGGTATCCAGGTGGTGTCGAACGCCAGCAAGGTCGCCCCGCGGCATAATCGGGTCCACATGGCGCGCGGACGGAAGTCTGTGGAGACGGTTTCCTGGATGAGGTGAGGTCCGCGAGTGTTGCCAAACCACATTTTGTTTGAGGCATAGTTCCAGGGCAGCCCCGAGCAAGCCAAGCCGGCGGTACCAGCAAGAGCCAGCGCCAAGGCCAGCCGGGGCAAAGAACCCTTCCGACAGCATCGTCTATCGCCAGGACGGATACTCTCCGGATTAGCGACCGCGCCCTCGGGCTCGATCCCGCTGCCTGACGCGCCCGCGCTTAGCTCTTCGGAATTGGCCGCGGTTCGCCGGAAGCCGCTCCCGATGATCAAGACCGCCGTCGCCAGGTAAAACGGCGCCATGAACACAGTGGTATTCTTCGAGCCACAGGCCATCAGAAAGCAAAAGAGCGAGCAGGAAAGCTCGACCGCCTGCTCTCGGCTCATCGCCACTCGCTGACGCGCATCCAGCAAAAAAATCAAGCTCCCTCCAAACCACAGCCCGACAAGGAACGTGGCCGAAGCCGCGTCCATCGGGTCCATGGCAAAACGGGTGCAACCGGCGGCGACCGCCGCAGCGCAGATGGAGGAGGCGAAGCCCGCTCCGATTCTTCGGGCCAGGGAAAAGACGATCCACAGGCAGAGCGACCCAGCGCCCAGGGTCAGAAGGGAAGCCAGCCTCCAAGTGTGTGCGTAAAGGAATCCTGGCAGCGTCAGCGCCTCGCTTACGAACGACAGCGACACGACCCGGGGGTTGGCAATGGGGAAGGGAGCGACGGACCGGTGCTGCATCCAAAAGACGGGCATCTCAAAATGGTAGGAGTCGCCGAATGGAATGAGCAGCCAACCCGCCAGGCAGGCCGTCAGAAACATCCCCAGCGCCATAATCCCCAACGCCAAAACCAGGAGATTGGTTCGCAGACTCAGCACCTCCGACCATGCCCGCTCGACGAGGGTCCCCCAAGGTGCGCGGCCCATGGCGGGAGGCTTCAACCGGAGCGTGAGCAGGACCACTCCGGTGAACGCGAGATTGGCCAACATGAAGCCGCGACCGGTCAGCCAGTGGACCAACGAGAGACCCTGGACCAGAATCATCAGTTGGCCGGCCGCAACCGCCGAGATCAGGATGAGGCGCTTTATTAAGCTATTCAGCGCCAACCGGCGCTCGATACAGCTTCCGGAAATCCCGCACAACAGATACAGAAAGATGGCACTCAGCATAATCTCAACACGGCATGCGGGTCTCGGTGCCTCGGTCAACGTACAGACCTAACCACGATAAACTGAACGGATCTTGGCATCGGAGCGCGCCTTAAGCATTTCTCGATTCGATACAATGACAAGCCCGCCTGCTGTAAGTCAATGCCGAGATCCGAGGGTGGATTGATTGATTGAGGGAGTGGAGCCAACGGTCAGAATTGAACTGACGACCCGCGCTTTACGAAAGCGCTGCTCTACCGACTGAGCTACGTTGGCGTCCCGGCGGCACGAACGCACGCGTCTTGGCAGAACGCGGGCTCGCGGCACGCGGTTATCTATACTCGACGCCCGGCACGGAGGCAAGCGCGGCTCTCACCACGACCCACACAAGATAGCGGCGGTGTTCCGCGAGCGAGGAATGCCCGGCGTCGGAGGATTTGTGGTCACTTTGGCCCCCGGCCCAAATCCGCTTGCCAGGGCCGGATGGCGCGGAGGGGGCGGAGCGCGAACTGGCGGTGAGCGGATGCCCTCGAATCATGCCGCCAGGGGGCCATTTTTCGCGTATTTCGCATATTTCGTGGCCATGGCCCCTCCCGCATGGCCGTCGCGCGGTCTCGGCCCACGCCTGCGCGATTGACAGGCGGGTCGGCGCTTGGCAAAAGAGAGGGCGAGAATGGACAATCAAACTTGCAGTCCCCGAAGCGCCCGGCCATGAAAGCGCTCGACCGGGTGTCGGTGTTTGGGCTGGGCAAACTCGGCGGGTGCATCGCCGCCACGATGGCCCAGCGCGGCTTGCCCACCGTGGGGATCGATGTCGATCCCGAAAAGGTGCGCCGGATCAACGCCGGCCAGGCGCCCGTCGAGGAGCCGGGCCTGGCGGAAACCGTGCGCGCCGGAGGCGAGCGCTTGCGGGCCACGCTGGACGTGGCGGAAGCGGTGGACACGGATGTGTCGTTTTTTATCCCGCCGTCGCCGAGCTTGCCGGACGGGAGTTTTTCGTCGGAGTTTTTGTTGAAGGCGATGCATCCGCTGGCGGTGGCGTTGAAGCGGGCGGGGAAGAAGGGCCATTTGTTTGTCTGCAGCTCCACCACCACGCCCGGGGCGTGCGACAGCGTATTGATCCCGATGATCGAAAAGGAGACGGGATGGAAATGCGGGGCGGATTTCGGTTTTTGCTATAACCCCGAGTTTATCGCGCTGGGGAACGTGGTGCGCGGCTTGCTCGAGCCGGACCTGGTGCTGATCGGGGAATCGGATGGGCAGAGCGGCAAGGCGCTGGAAGATTTATATCGCGCTTATAACCGGAACCAGCCGGCCATCCGGCGGATGTCCATCATCAGCGCGGAGCTCACCAAGATTTCGGTGAACAGCTTCATCACGATGAAGATTAGCTTCACCAACCAGCTCCGGATGATCGCCGAGCGCTTTCCCGGCGCGGACATCCACGCGGTGCTGGGCGCGATTGGGAGCGACAGCCGGATCGGGACCAAATACCTGCGGGCCGGGCTGAGCTACGGCGGGCCGTGTTTCCCGCGGGACAACCGGCTGCTGGCCTACACGGCCAAACAACTCGGCGTGGCCGCGCCGCTGGCGGAGGCCTCGGACCGAGTGAACGAGCAGACCAAACTGGACCTGTTGGAACAAGTCCGCAGCCGGGTGGGCAAGGCGGACACCGTGGCCGTGCTGGGCCTGGCGTATAAACCGGACACCTACATCGTGGAGGAATCGGCGGGGCTTTTCCTGGCGCAAAACCTGCATCGGCACGGCTACCAGGTCCTGGTGCATGACCCCGGGGCGACGCCGGCAAATTGCCCGAGCTTGCACGAGTTCGAGCGGCTCGAAGACCTCGCGAGCCTGAAGTCGCGCCCGGAGGTGAAGCTGGCGGTGGTTTGCTGCCCCTGGCCGGAGTATGAGAACCTGCGCTTGGCGCCCGGGACCGCGCTGCTCTCGCCCTGGGCCCAGCGCACGGGCTAGCGGGCATCGCATAGACCGGCTGGGTTTTCGGTGTGGTTCGGAGGGCATTCGCATCCATCAGGCGTCGCGACGCGACGCATCCCGTTCCGGTGGCTGAATTCCGTGGACTAAAAGTCCACGGCTACCATCGGACGCCGCTACGCGGCGGAGGTGGCGGAGGTGGCGGCGGCAGCAGCAGCCCAGCCCGTGTCGCGGAGCGACAAACGATGGTAGCCATGGGCTTCAGTCCATGGATCGGCACGCGCCCCGGGCGGTCAGGCGTCGCGACGCGACGCATTTCAAGCCGGCGACCGCATTCCGTGGACTAAAAGTCCACGGCTACCATCGGACGCCGCTACGCGGCGGCAGCGGCGGCAGCGGCAGCCGCAGCGGCGCAGCAGCGGCAGCGGCGTGTGAGGCTCGAGGGGGCCACCACAATCAGGCGCCCACCGTGTTCCTGAGCACGGCCAGGCTTTTGGGCACGGCGATGTCAGGATTCTCTTTGCCCTCGAATTCCAGGCAGCAATAGCCGGTGTAGCCGGCCTCGGAAAGGATTTTGGCGATCCGCGCGTAGTCGAGATCCAGCGTGTACCATTCGCCGCCGCCGTAGTAGGTTTTGGCCTGGACATAGACCGTTTTGGGGGCGATCTGCCGGAGCTTGTCGTAGGGGTCTTCCATGAAATTGCCGGTGTCCATCAGTGCGCCCAGCCAGGGCGAGGGAACGGCATTGATGAGGCGGAGCTGGCCTTCCGGGGTGCGGCTCAGGCCCCAATGATTCTCGAGCGCCATCACCACGCCGCATTCCTCGGCCTTCGGGATGCATTGCTCGATGCACTCGATGCACCATTTGAACCCGTCGTCCTCTGTGCAATCGGGCGGTATCGGCTCGAGACCGCGGGCCTTCATGAGATCATCGAAATCCGCAATGGTCTTCCACCGGCCGGAATTCAGCCGGATGCATGGGATGCCTAGTTCATGGGCGATTTCCAGGCATTTATGGGTGTGCTCGACCTGCTTTTGGCGGTCGGCGGCGGTCTTCTGGACGAAATCCTGGTGAATGGACAGGCAAACCAGGTCGATGCCGTTGCGGAAGGCATGGCGCTTGAGCTTTTGCAGATAGCGCCGGTGCTCGGCGGTCAGCGGCTCCTTTTCCGGAATGTCCATCTGCCGGTGGAGGATGTCCACCCCTTGGGCGCCGAAGTGAGCGGCTTTTTCGATAACCGTTTCAATCGAGACCTTCGGGTCGCGAAAGTGCCAGTAGGAATAGGTGCAGAGGCCGAGCCGGATGCGCTGTGAATGGGTTTCCGGACCGGGAGCGGAATCCTGGCCGTGCGCGCCGAGCGCCACCCCGGCGCCCAGGCACCCCGCCGTCGAGAAAAAGGAGCGTCGATTCATGCGGCCATCATGGCCAGAGCCGCGCGGGTTGGCAACCGTGGAAGGGACGGGGTCGTGACGCGACGGGCGTCCGATCGGGAGGCCGAGGAGCCGGAGGACTGGGACAAACCGCCTGGGGGCACAACCGTGACGCGCGAACGAGAAGATCCCCCATGAAAAAGCCAGGGCGGCAACGGTTCGCAACTTAAAGCCCGCTACCCGTTACCGCCCCGACCAGTCAAAAACCAGCCTCCCGAGGCTGTACCGTTTATTCGACCCCTTTCTACCGCAGTTCCCCTGCGCGGTCACTGTGCGTTTCGACGCACACCCCCTAATAAGGCTGGGCTTCGGACTCTCTGTGCGTTGCGGGGGGATCGGGGGTTGAGAGGGCTTGGGGACGTTGGGGGTGGGAGACGCCTTATTAGTTTTGCGCTTCGCGCGGAGGGCGGAGGGCGGAGGACAGAGGACAGAGGGCGGAGGGACGGAGGGGGAATGCGCGGCGCGCGTGCCTGCAAGCGCGGCAAAGCTTGACTTGTCCCCCACGTGTTTTCAGATTCAAGGGGTCCGGTCGTAAGACCACCGAATCAAGGCTTTAAGCGTGGTTGGTTTTGGAATCGAAAGAAATGCAAACGATGTTACTCGACGGCAAGCTGGGAATTGTCTTTGGCGTGGCCAATAAGCGCTCGATCGCCTGGGCCATCGCCCAGGCCTGGCACAAAGCCGGAGCACGCCTGGCCTTCACCTACCAGGGTGAGCGACTAAAGGAAAACGTCGAGGAACTGGCCGGGAGTTTCGGGGCGGATACCATGATATTGCCTTGCGACGTAACCCGGGACGACCAGATCGAGAGCGTGTTTAAAACTGTCGGCGAGAAGTTCGGCAAACTACACCTGCTGCTGCACTCGGTCGCCTTCGCGCCGAAGGACGCCCTCGAAGGCGAATTCCTCAACACGAGCCGCGAGGCCTACCGAATCGCGCACGAAGTGAGCGCCTACTCGCTGGTGGGATTGGCCCGCGCGGCGGCGCCGCTGATGACCGAGGGCGGGAGCATGGTGGGCATGAGCTATTACGGCGCCGAGAAGGTGGTGCCGCACTACAACGTGATGGGTGTGGCCAAAGCCTCGCTGGAAGCCTGCACTCGGTACCTGGCCTATGACCTGGGCCCCCGGAAGATCCGGGTCAACTGCATCAGCGCCGGGCCCGTCAATACCCTGGCAGCGCGTGGCATCGCCGGGTTCAACGAAATGCTCAAGCACTACGAGGCGCACGCGCCGCTGAAGCGAAACGTCCTGCCCGAAGAACTGGGAGCCACCGGACTATTCCTCGCCAGCGACGGCGCGGCAGCCATCACGGGCCAGGTGCTTTACGTGGATTGCGGGTACCAGATTATGGGGATGTAGGGGCGTAAGACGTAACAACGTAATAACGTAACAACGTAAGGATGGGCGGGGGGAGAGGGCTTGACAGGGGGTGGAATCGGGGGGATCTTGTTGCAAGAACTTGCCGCAGGAATAGTTATGAAGCTTTTGAAACCCGGACGGAATCCATTGGGCGATTGGGGGAGGAGATTTACCTTAGTCGCAGCCGTGGCCGGGGTGGCTGGGGCCGGTCCGGGGCAAGCCCTGGCGACCGACACCATCGCTCCCATATCGGTCCAAGCCCAAGCGGCTCCCATTCCGCGCTACTCGCCCGGCATCCGTGAGATTCTCAAGATGCTGGACGCTAAAGTCGATCCGCAGGTGGTCAGGGCATACATCCAGAACTCGACCACCGCGTATTCCCTGAGCGCCCAGGACATCATCGACCTCAAACAGCGGGGCGTTCCCGATGACGTTCTCACGTCGATGATGCAGCATGGCGCGGAGGTGAGGGCTCGGTCCATGCCGGCGGCGCAGCCGTACTCAGCGCTGCCGCTCCGCAATATGCTCCGCAGTACGCTCCGGCGGCTCCCGCGCCGGATGCCAACGCCTATGCCACGGCGCCCGGGTATGGCTACGACTACGGGGATTATGGCTATCCCGCATACGATTATTCGTATTATTCCGGCTATCCCTACGGCTCGTACTACGGCTACCCGTACAACGGGTGGGGAGTCGGCTACGGCTATCCCTGGTACGGGTTCTATTCCCCCTTCTTCTTCGACGCGGATGGGTATCGTCATTTCCGCGGGTATGGCGGCGACCGGTTTGGCCACTATCGCGGATACGGCGGCAATCGAGGGTTCGGCGGACGGTATGGCGGTGCCTATGGGGGACGCTCCCGCGGCTCAGCCTGGCAGCCGGTCGGCACCTATGCGGGACGCGGCGGAGGCAGCGCCTTCGGCCCGGTTCGCAGTTACGCGGCCCGCCCCGCAGGCGGATTTGCCGGGCATTCCATGTCGTTTGGCGCTCGCAGCGGAGGGTTCCGCGGCGGAGGCGGATTCGGCGGGGGTTTTCGCGGGGGAGGCGGATTCGGCGGGCACAGTGGCGGCGGCGGACATCGCTGAAAACTTCGAGCCTGCCGGCGCGGTGCTGCGGGGCTCGTCAATGGCCAGTCTTGGCCCGACAATCCGTGCAAAGGAATGAGCGTCCATCGAAGAGGATGTTGAAAGGTGAAACCAGCCGGGCGCAGCCGTCGCAGGTTTCCAAAATTTCCTTCGGTTCCACCTCCTCGATTTCCAGCGCCAGGCCCTGGGTCTTACGAATAATCTCGAGTTGCTCGGCAACCCGATGTTCGAGGTAATCAAACACAATCGCCTGGGTACAATCGTCGGAAAACCCCACGTCGGACGCTCCTGCGGCAAGATACTTCCCCTCGTGGTTGCGAATCCGCACTTTCATGGGGCAGGGAGGCTCATCGGAAGAACTATAGCGCAGGTCGGGAACCGTGACAATCACACCTTTACCGCCTGACAGGGGCGGGCGGCGCCCGTATATTTGCGTCACCTGAATGCGGCCCGCCCCGAATCTTTGGGAACTTGCGCATAGCGCATGGCATATCGGATTCGCCGCTCTGGCCTTGCTGCTGGCCCTGGCGGCTTCCGCGCATGCCGTGCTCTACAAGCGGGACTCGCGCTCGGCCATTGCGTGGGTGGGTTTCATCTGGCTGGCGCCGCTCGCCGGGGCCGTGCTTTATTTCATCTTCGGCGTCAACCGCCTCCGCCGCCACGCCGCCGGATTGCGCGAAAGCCTGGAACATTACCATGCGCCCCTCCTGCACGCGGAGTGCCTGCCCGAGGGATTGCACCAGCATTTCCCCGCCCGGGCCAACCAGTTGGAAATGCTGGCGCGGGTGGTGGGCCAGGTCGTCGATCGCCCGCTGCTCCCCGGCAACTCGATTGAACCTTTGATCAATGGCGACCAGGCCTACCCGGCGATGCTCGAAGCCGTGCGGCACGCGCGGCAGACCATTGCTTTCGAAACCTACATTTTCGACCGGGACCCGGTGGGCTTGGAGTTCGCCGCCGCGCTGGGCGAGGCGCAGCGGCGCGGGGTCGAGGTGCGCGTGCTGATCGATGCGGCCGGCACGCGTTATTCTTTCCCCAGCATTCTCAAGGCATTGCGCCACGAGGGCGTGCCGCATGCGCGGTTTCTTCCTTTGCTCGGCAGTGGCTGGCGGCTGCTCTCGCTGAATTTGCGGACGCACCGCAAAATCATGGTGGTGGACGGACGAGAAGGGTTCACCGGCGGAATGAACGTCCGCCTGGGCAACTGCCTGCGCCGCAACCCGCCGCGCCCGGTGCAGGATCTTCACTTTCGGGTGCGGGGTCCGGTGGTCGCGCAATTGCAGGAGGCCTTCGCCGATGACTGGCTCTTTACGACCCGCGAAGCGCTCCGGGGCGAGGCCTGGTTTCCCAAAGCCGAGCCGGCCGGAGCGGTGCTCGCCCGGGGCGTCACCGACGGTCCGGATGAAGACTTCGAGAAACTCCGCTGGACCTTGCTGGGCGCGCTGTCAATCGCCAGCGAGTCGGTGTGCATCGTCACGCCCTATTTCCTCCCGGACCCGGCGGTGGTGTCGGCCCTGAACCTGGCGGCGATGCGCGGCGTGCGGGTGGACATCCTTCTGCCGTCCCGCTCGAACCTGCCCTTTGTGCAATGGGCCTCGCGGGCCATGTGGTGGCAGGTCCTCGAGCATGGGTGCCGCCTTTGGCTCACGCCCCCGCCCTTCGATCACTCCAAGCTCATGCTGGTGGACTCGTGCTGGGCCTTGGTCGGCTCGGCCAATTGGGACGCCCGGAGCCTGCGCTTGAATTTCGAATTCAACGTCGAGTGTTACGATCTCGACCTCGCGCGCCAGCTCCAAAAGATCGCCGACGCCAAGCGCAAAGACGCCGTGCAAGTCACCCTCGCGGACATCGATGCACGTCCCCTGCCCGTCCGCTTGCGGGACGGCGTCGCCCGGCTGCTGACGCCGTATTTGTGATGCGGCGCGACCGAATCCTCCACCTGTTGGTTGACGCACGCCACGGGCTATGATTGACTGTCCGCAGTTGGAGCAATATATGAGAGTTCCATTCAGTCTTATCACGGCGTGCGGATTGCTAACCCCATGGATTTGCAGCGGCGCGCAGACAGCGCAGGCGAGGATGTTTTGCATTTCGGTCCGGTTGGACCCGGCGACAGATTCCTACGGTGATATGCTGAGCGTGAACAGCACTGGAACGCCTGACGGCGCCGGAGAATTGCTCCCCTGGGGCCTGCCACCGCAACGCGAAATCGATCAACCCCCGGTGATTCTCTACACCAGCGTCGCCACGCTGTACGACAGCACGTTCGATATCACCGCGGTGGATGGTGGCTTCACGGTCTATCTGCCCGAGTTGGTGGACGCGAACACGAACGGCTATCCCGATTTTTTCGAGGTGTCGCAAGGAGTCAACACCAACAGCTATAATAGCAGTTACAATTTTGGCTCGGTGATCGGCAGCGGGCCGATCTGGACGACGTGGTTCCGGGCGCCGTCTTCCTCCCAGGGCACCTGCACGCTCTATTTGCCCAATTACCAGAGTTCCTTCACGCATAGCTTCGAGATCCTCGAGTACACCGGCCCGCTGGTGTATACGCCCGGCTCGAACAGCGTCTCGGCCACCGTCGCTCTGAAACAGACCGGCGCGGCGACCAACACGTTCCAGGGCTCACTGCAGTTTGCCAAATCACCCACCGACCGGATGAACCAGTTAACGCTCCAATTCGGCAAACTCCTCGACGCGTCCCAACAAACACATTGGTTCACCAACCATGTGTTCTTCCGGAACCTGAATTGGCCCACCAACTATTCCGGGTACGTCGAGTTCGACAACGACGGCACGCAGAATACGCCTTATCCCTATGCTTTCTGGGTGCTATCCATCACCGACACCAACGATATCAACCAGAACGGCATTCCAGATTTCAGCGATGATCCCCCCGCCGGACAGCCGGTTTTGCCCCGCGCACCCCAACTTGCCCTGACGGCCACGCCAACCAACTTCCTCCTCACCCTCCACGGTGACATCGGGCACTTGCACACGGTTCAGACCTCCTCCGTCCTGCCGGGCAACTGGCAGGATCTCCTGTCCCTCACCCTGACCAACGACCCGCAGGTCATTCCCGTGCCACTCCGGGGAACGACTGAGTTCTGGCGGGCCTTCGCGCAATAGAGAGCCTAACGAGGCTCGCCCTCAAACCGCCGGGGTTTGAGCGGTAGTGTCGGGTGGAGTGGGCCTGAACACGTCGCGGGTGGCAGTCGCCTCATTCCTTTGGCCCGTCCCGCAGTCTCCGGTGATTCGGGCACTTCGAAGTCTCCTAATCTTTCGTGTATTTGGCGTATTTCGTGGTCTGCCGGTTTTGCGCGTGTTTCGTGGGTTTCGTGGTCCCCGGGTGTTTCATGCCTTTCGTAGTCTCCCGAGGAGGATGTGCCCGGCGGTTGGGTGCACGACAAAACTCTTCGTTGCCTTCGTTTGCTTGGTGTACAAAGAATTCTGGGTTTCCATGGCTTGCCTGCCGGGTACAAACACGGCCCAGGCATTCTGTTTTCCCAGTTGCGGAGCTAGAGGAAGCCGCCGGATATACCCCGAGAGTTGAGCAGCCTCAACCTCTACGGGAAGAAGCGGACGGATGGCCGGATACGCAGGATCCCGCCGCGTGCGAACTGCAGGGGCCAAACCCAAGAACAAAAGCAAACGAAGGAAACGAAGAGGCTGCCTCGAGAGTTGGTCGAGTTGGCCTCATTGTTTGCAGCGGGAAGCCATACGACCCCACAAGAAACACTGGGAAATCCACAAATGGAGATTTTTGTCTTACGCCCCCGGCGGTTTGAGATGATCGAGATCTCTTGACCTATAAGGAAAGTGGAAGGAACTTATTAGCTCATCGTCAGCCCATGATTGTCCCGGTCACACAGGTCCCGGTCGCCTCGAGCGGAAGCTCCCGGCTGTCCCGGGGCGTCGCTCGGGCGCGCTCGGCGGCCGGCGCGCAGATCGCATTGGTGCTTCTGGCGGCGGTTCCGGGCCTCCTGGGGATCTCGGCTCGCGCGAACGGGGCCACGTCGGCGGATTTCAATCGCGACATCCGGCCTATTCTTACCGAAAACTGCTATAAATGCCACGGGCCTGACGAAGGCGCCCGAAAGGCCGGCCTGCGGCTTGATGTTCGCCCGGATCCACTCAAGCCCGCGAAGTCGGGGCGCACCCCGATCGTGCCCGGGGCGCCCGAGCGCAGTGAACTGATCGCCCGTGTTACGGCGCAGGACCCCCGCAAGCGCATGCCGCCGCCCGCCTCGGGCAAGAGTCTTACGGCGGCCCAAATCGATGACTTGCGGAGATGGATCACCGAAGGCGCCCCCTACGCCATGCATTGGGCGTACGTGCGGCCGGTGCGCCCGCCCCTGCCCGCGGTCAGGCACAAGGAATGGCCGCGGACTGCTCTCGACTACTTTATCCTGAACCGCCTGGAACACGAGGGACTGCAACCCTCTCCCCCGGCGGACCGGCGGCTGCTGATCCGGCGCGTGTCATTGGATCTGACGGGTCTGCCGCCCACCCTGGGAGAGATCGAGCAGTTTGTCAGCGATACGCGCCCTGACGCCTACAGCCGGCTGGTGGATCGGTTGCTGGAAAAGCCCGCTTATGGAGAACGCTGGGCCAGGATGTGGCTGGATCTGGCCCGGTATGCCGATTCCGCAGGTTACGCCGATGATCCCCTGCGGACGATCTGGGCCTACCGCGATTATGTGATCCGTTCTTTCAACAAGAACAAACCGTTCGACCGGTTCACCATCGAACAAATCGCCGGGGACCTGCTGCCGGACGCCACCGAGGAAGATCGCGTGGCCACAGCGTATCACCGCAACACCATGACCAATAACGAAGGTGGCACCGATGATGAGGAATTCAGGAACGCCGCCATTGTGGACCGGGTCAACACGACGATGTCCGTATGGATGGCGACCTCGATGGGTTGCGCGCAGTGCCATCACCACAAGTACGATCCGATCTCCCAGGAAGAATACTTCCGCTTCTTCGCCATCTTCAACAATACCGAGGATGCGGACCGCTCCGATGAAGCGCCGGTGCTCAAGGTGTTCACGGAAGATCAGCAGCGCGAGCGCGCGCCGCTGCTACGGGAGGCGGGTGAGATCCACCGCCGATTTCGGACTCCCACACCCCGGGCCGGCGCGGAGCTGCCACGCTGGGAGAAGGAGTTTCCGCTGGAATTGATCTGGCAAAATGCGCTCGGACGATCGGTCGTCCCGGCCTACCCGGACGAAGCCGCCGCTCAGTCCGCCGGAATACCCGAAGCAACGCTCGGGATCCTGGAACTCAGCGCCTCGGAGCGGACCGCCTCCGAGCAGGCCGATTTGCTCGAGTATTTCCAGGCTCACATCGCGGCGGAAACCGCACCCGAGCGGCAACGCCTTGCCGAACTCGAGCACCAGCTCGCGGCCATCGAACCGACGACCGTTCCCGTGATGCAGGAACTGGAGGGAGACAGGCGGCGCAAAACCCACGTGGAACTCCGAGGCAATTTTAAGGCGCTGGCAGAAACGGTGACCGAGGGGGTTCCCGCGGTATTTCCGCCGTTGCCGACAAATATGCCGCCGAATCGCCTGGCGTTGGCGCGCTGGCTGGTGGACGACCGCAATCCTTTAACCGCGCGTGTGCTCGCCAACCGCCTGTGGGAACAGATTTTCGGGATCGGCATTGTTCGCACCTTGGAAGATTTCGGCTCTCAAGGGGATTTACCCACGCATCCGGAGCTGCTGGATTGGCTGGCGTGCGAAATGATGAGCCGGCATTGGGATATCAAGGCCTTCCTGAAGCTGCTGGTCACTTCCGCGGCGTATCAGCAATCCTCGCGCGTCACTCCCGAACTGCTCGAACGCGACCCCGACAATCTGCTCCTGGCGCGCGGACCGCGCTTTCGCCTGCCCGCCGAGGAAGTCCGGGACCAGGCGCTGTTTGTCAGTGGTTTGCTCAGCTCGAAAATGTATGGCGCGCCCGTGCGCCCGCCTCAACCCTCGTTGGGCCTGAGCGCGGCTTTTGGGAGTTCGCTCGACTGGAAGACCAGCGAGGGGGAAGACCGGTATCGCCGCGCGATCTATGTGGAGTGGCGGCGCACCAACCCCTATGCCTCGCTGGCCACCTTTGACGCCCCGAACCGGGAGGTATGCGCGCTGCGGCGGCCCCGCAGCAACACGCCGCTGCAGGCGCTGGTCGTGTTGAACGACCCGGTGTATGTCGAGGCCGCTCAATCCCTCGCGCGGCGCATGGAGCAGCATAGTGGTTCGGCGCAGGATGAAGTTGCCTACGGTTTCCGGCTTTGTCTGGCACGTCCGCCTCGGGAAGCCGAGTTGCGCCGCCTGGTGGCGTTTTACGACGCAGCTTGCACGGATTTCCGCCAGGACGAACGACACGCCGCCAAACTGGCGACCGACCCTATTGGCTCCTTTCCCGAAGGAGGCGATACGGCGGACCTGGCCGCGCTGACGGCGGTGGGAAATGTGCTGCTCAATTTGGATGAGACCCTGATGAAGCCCTGAAGCCACCACGCATGATGCGAATTGCGATGAAATCAATACGGGTGGGCCGCCGGCGGCAGACAGGTGGTGAACGTTGCGAGTGGCAGGTTGCGGGCCACACGCTGCGCGCCGCCAGTCTCGGCGAAGCTTCAACCCTCGACCTTCAACCCATGATTGAAGCCGCAGGAAAACTCGGCATGCCATTATGAAAGATCCCCGGTTCGAGCAGCTCCAGAATTTCACACGACGGAGCTTTCTGAAAAGCACCGGCCAGTTTTGCCTGGGCGCAATTGCCCTGGCGGACCTGTTGGGCCGGGAGGCGAATGCCGGGCCGCTTTCCAGCGCGAACCCCCTGGCGGCCCGGCGTCCCCATTTCGCGCCGAAGGTCAAGCGCGTGATTTACCTGCACATGTCCGGTGGTCCGCCCCACCTGGATTTGTTCGATTACAAGCCGGAGTTGGTCGAGTGGAATGACAAGCCGTGCCCGGACGAGTTTCTCAAGGGCCGGCGCTTTGCCTTCACCACCGGGGTGCCCAAACTCATGGGCACGCCCCGGGAGTTCGGGCGCTACGGTGACGCGGGCATTTGGATGTCGGACGCCATTCCGAAGCTGCACGACGTGGCGGATGAACTGTGCGTGATTCGCTCGATGAACACCGATCAGTTCAACCACACCCCGGCGGAGCTGTTGCTCTTCACCGGATCTCCGCGTGCGGGGCGTCCCTCGATGGGTTCCTGGGTCACCTATGGCCTGGGGACGGAGAACCAAAACCTGCCGGGTTTCGTGGTGCTCATTTCGAGCGGGACCCAGCCGAGCGCCGGCCCCAGCGCCTGGGGCAGCGGATTCCTGCCTTCGGTGTTCCAGGGGGTGCAATGCCGCTCCAAAGGCGATCCGGTGCTTTATGTATCCGATCCGCCGGGGATGGACCGCGCGTTGCGCCGCAAGACGCTGGATGTGCTGCGGGATCTGAACGAAGACCAGATGCGGGAGTTGGGCCATCCGGAAACTGCCACGCGGATTGCCCAATACGAGCTGGCTTACCGCATGCAAATGTCGGTGCCTGAACTCATGGATATTTCGCGCGAGCCTCAGGCCATGATCGATAGCTACGGCGCCAAGCCGGGCGAGGCCAGTTTCGCCAATAATTGCCTGCTGGCCCGGCGCCTCGTCGAGCAAGGGGTCCGTTTCGTGCAGCTCTTCGACTGGGGCTGGGACTTTCACGGGACCAGCGAAGCCGAGGACATCCGGGATGGCCTGACGAAAAAGTGCGCGCGCATGGACCAGCCGGTGGCCGCGCTGATCCGGGACCTGCGCCAGCGCGGTTTGCTCGATGAAACGCTCATCGTTTGGGGCGGCGAGTTTGGGCGCACGCCATTCCGTGAGGGCCGCACGGCCGCTGGAAAGATCCTGGGCCGGGACCACTACCCGGATTGTTTCACCATGTTCCTTGCCGGCGGCGGCATCCGCAAGGGGTTCACGTATGGGGAGACCGACGAACTCGGCTTCGCCGTCACGCGGGACAAGGTGCCGATCCATGACTTCCAGGCCACGATCCTTCACCTCCTGGGGTTCGATCACGAGCGGCTTACCTTCCGGTTTCAAGGGCGGGACTTCCGCCTGACGGATGTCGAAGGCAAAGTCGTCAGTGGGATTTTGACCTGAAGGGCCTTCCCCCTTCACCGCCGAGACGCGTTAATCGCCTTGTAAAAGCGCCTGGGCATGCTTGCGCGCGGCCTCGGTCTGGCCGCCGAGCATGCGCGCCAGTTCCCTGACGCGCTCCTCCTTCTCAATCCGAGTAATCTCGGAGATGGTGCGACCCGCCTTCGCCTGCTTGGTGACCACATAATGGGCCGAAGCGGCAGCCGCGACCTGGGGCAAATGAGTGACGCAGAGTACCTGCCGCTTTTGCGCGATTTGCCGCATCTTCCCGCCGACGGCGTGGGCGGTCTCGCCACCGACATGGGCATCCACCTCGTCAAAAACCAGCACCGGAACCTGGTCTTCGGCGGCCAGGACGGTTTTGAGCGCGAGCATCACCCGCGCCAATTCCCCGGAGGAAGCGATGGCCCGCAGGTTGCGGGCGGGTTCGCCCGGATTCGGGGCGAACTGAAATTCAACCGTGTCGAAGCCGGAATGGGAGAGCTGTTCCGGGAGACTGTCGGCGCGCGAACTCCGGTTGTGCTCCCGGGTCGCTAGCGCGATATCGAACCGGCTTTGCTTGAAACCGAGATCCGAGAGTTGCTTGGTGACGGCCTTGGAAATTTGCGGGATGAGCCCGCGGCGTTCGAGTGAGAGCGACCGCCCGGCGCGCACGATTTCCGAGTCCACCTTGTCCAACTCGCTGTTGATGCGGGCCAGCGCCTCGTCGCGCTGTTCCAGGTCTTCGAGCTTGCGCTTTGCCTGCTCGCCAAACGCCAGCACTTCACCCAGCGTCGAGCCGTACTTCAACTTGAGCGAATGCAGCAGGTTCAGGCGCTGTTCCAGTTCTTGAAGCCGCGCCGGTTCCACTTCCACGTGGTCCGCGTAATGGGACAGTTCGGCCTGCAACTCCCGCAGGTCAGCGGTCACTTGTTCGTGCTGCGCCAGCAGCCCCGCGGCCCCGCTATCGAGCCGCTGCAATTCCTGCAAGGTCCGGCCCACCGCTCCGGCTTGGGTGAGAATGGAAGGATCGCTCTCGGCCAGCAAATCCAAGGCGGCATGGCTGAGTTCCAGCAGCCTGGCTGCATTACTGGCCCGACGGTACTCCTGTTCGACCTCTTCCTCCTCGCCGACGCGGAGCCGGGCCGCGGTAATCTCCGCGACTTGGAACCGCAGCAGGTCCAGTTGCTGAGCGTAGGTCCGTTCATCGACAATCAGACCCGCCTTTTCAGCGGTGAGCGCGGACCGCCGGCGCACCCAGCCTGCGAAGCCCTCGCGTTGCGAGTCCAGCTTCCCGAACGCATCAAGGATGGCGAGTTGCTGGTCGGGGTGCAACAGCGACTGGTGCTCGTGGGGTCCGTGGATATCTACCAGCCACTCGCCCAGCTTGGCCAGCGTGCTCAGGCTCGCGGGCGAGCCGTTGATGAATTGCCGGTTGGTCCCCGCGCTCGTGAACGTGCGCTTGAGGACAAGCTGGTGATCCTCACAAGGCTCGAGTCCGTTGGCCTCGAGAAACGGCCCCAATTTGGCCCCGAGCCCCGCCACCTCGAATACCGCCTCGACCGAGCAACTGTCCGCGCCGCTGCGAATCAGGGTCCGGTCTGCGCGCTCGCCCAGCACGAGCCCCAGCGCGCCAATCAGGATCGATTTTCCAGCCCCGGTTTCACCGGTGATGACGTTATACCCGGGCTGCAGTTCCAGCGTGAGGTCCACCACCAGGGCCAGGTTCTTGATGCGCAGTGTCGTCAGCATGTCACCGTGTCCCCGGCAATGTAAGTGAGAACCGCCCGCGACAAAAGCAAACTTGGCGCTTTCGCTTGCTCCGGATCACAAAAAGTCTGCCCCGGCAAGGCGAGGAGCCCGCCCCTTCGCAGTGCCAGAGGTTGGTCGCTAAACCTCCCGGATCAGCCGGGTACCCAGGTTGAGGAGCCGCCCGACGTCCGCGTCGGATTTGGCTTCCGCGTAGATGCGGAGGATCGGTTCGGTGCCGGAGCCACGCAGCATCAACCACGAGGTGTCCTGGGCGATGTACTTCACGCCGTCGTACGATTTGATTTCGGCCAGGGGCGAGCGCACGAGTTTGGCCGGGGGGTGCTTTTGGAGGAACTCCATCAAGGCCGGTCGCTTTTCGAGAGGGAAATGGGTGTCGATGCGGCCATACCGATGGGGGCCGAATTCTTTTTCCAGCCGGGAGATCAGTTTTGTAACCGGCACGCGCTCGGTCGCGAGCATCTCGAGCAGCAGCAGTCCGGCGGCGATGCCGTCGCGCTCGGGAATATGGCCCGCAAAGCCAATCCCGCCGCTTTCTTCGGCGCCCAGCAGCACGCCGCCCTTGATCATCTCCGCCGCGATGTATTTGAAACCAACGCCGGTCTCGGTCAGTTCGAGACCGTAGGCGGACGCCATTTTATCGACCATCGAGGTCGTGGTGAGAGCTTTGACGACCCGTCCCTGGCCGCGGCGATGGATGACGAAGTGGCGCAGCAGCAGGCAGATCAATTGGTGGGTGGAGAGGGGGTTGCCCCGGCCATCCATACCGCCCACGCGATCCGCGTCACCATCGGTCACCAGGCAGATATCGTGCGGGTGACGGCGAAGGAAGGCGGAGCTGCGGGCGTAGTTTTTCTCGATGGGCTCGGGGTTGATGCCCCCGAAAAGCGGATCATGCTTGCCGTTGAGCGTCGTAACCTTGCAGGTCGTGCCGGCCAGGAGTTGATCGAAGCAGCCCGCGCCGACGCCAAACAGAGCTTCGTGCGCGAAGCGCAGCCTGGACCGGGCGATGAGTTTGAAATCGACGAGGCGCTTGAGGGCGGCGTAATGCGGGGGACGCAAGTCGCGGACGGTGATACGCTCATGAGTGGACGTTGCGGAGTTCCTCGCCACGGGATGGTTGTCCAGGAGCGCTTCGACCGCCTGGCAAACGGAGGAGTCGGCGGAAGCGCCAAAGTGAGATTTAAGTTTGAAGCCGTTGAAAATGGGCGGATTGTGGCTGGCGGTGATCATCACGCCGCCAATCGCCCCTTCCTGTTTCACGGCAAAGGAAACCGATGGTGTGGGAGTGGGGTCGGGCGCCAGCACCACCTCGAAGCCATTCGCCGCCAGGATTTCGGCGGTGAGTTTGCCAAACTCATTGGAGAGGAATCGCCGGTCATAGCCGACGATCGCTTTTTGTTTTGTGCCGGGAACGGGATTGGCTTTCCAGTAATCCGCGGTGGCTTGGGCCACTCGTTCGATGTTGCCGAAGGTAAAGGCTTCGGCGATCACCGCCCGCCAACCGTCTGTTCCAAATTTGATCCGCATGGCTAAAGGATTCCGTACCGTATGTTTGCCGGCTGCGAATGCCCTTAGGGTCGGGACCTTCTTGCCGGCAGTTTATTCTGAAAGCATCTTACCGCACCGTAGCGAGAACGCCGAGGCCGGCCGAAGACACCCCTACGCGCTTTGCCGCAGCAGCGCCCGAGGCTGCGCGGCTTCGGCGAGTTTGCGCATCTTCCTGACGGCGGCCGTCATGTTCTTTTGACCAAAGAGCGCCGTGCCGCTGATGAACGTATCGGCACCGGCGTGTGCGCAATCGGTGATGGTCTCGAAATCGACCCCGCCATCAACGCCAATGTCGAAGTGCAGGTTTCGCTCGCGGCGCCACTCGGCGGCCTGTTGGATCTTCGGGAGGGTTTCATGGATGAACGTTTGGCCGCCGAATCCCGGATTCACGGTCATGACGAGCAGCGCGTCAATGCGGTCCAGGAAAGGCTGTACATTCAAAATCGAGGTGGGCGGGTTGATCGCCAGCCCGACGCGTTTGCCCAGAGATTTGATGCGCCAGATCAGCGGGGTCACGTGCTCCCCGAGTTCAACATGAATGTTCATCTGGTCGGCTCCGGCCCGGGCGAAGGGCTCGAGCAGAATATCGGGTTTGGTGCACATCAGGTGCACATCGAAGAACCGCCGCGTGAGCGGACGCACCGTTTTTACGACACCCGGGCCAAACGAAATGTTCTGCACGAAATGGCCGTCCATGATGTCGAGGTGCAATCGGTCCGCCCCGGAACGATCCACCCGTTCGACTTCCTTGCCCAAACGGGCAAAGTTCGCCGCTAACAAGGACGGTGCGATGACCATGCCGATACCCTAGTGGCGCGCCCCGGAGTTGTCGAATCCGTTTCGAACCCCAACCTCGCCGGGTTGCTCGACTAACCGCTATTAGCGGCGCCGGACCTGCAACAAAGGACGTTGCTGACGCGCGGCGTGAACAGCATTCCTGATTCTCTCAGAGAACGGCTGCGTGCAGGCAAAACACACGGCGGCGAGGATTGGGGTTGTTGCGAAGGCTGGCGCCAAAGGACCAGGCCCTTCTTCCAGCTTGAGTTCTCCCAATTTGAAAAACTCGCCGCCGAGAGCACATTGAAATAGCTATGCCATTCACGCAAGTCAGCAACGGGCTCGGGGGCTATGAGTGCCGCTTCAGGTTCATACCGGATCACCCGATATACAGAGCGTTCGGAATCCCCTGGTCAAAGGTGGCCAACCGCATCGAATTCTTCCGGGCCAGCTCGAACAGATGTCCATCGGTGATGTCCTGGGGTTTTTTAACAAAGCGGGGAAGTTGCGCCACGCCTGCGTCATCGGAAATCAGCTCGAATCGAATCCTGGATGAAGACTTTAGCGCATCGAGAGCCTGCTTGGCCGCCGGTATGTCCGGCTGCAAACCGGTGACCACAGAGACTCTTACAAACCCAATTTCTGTAATCGAGCAGGTGTGAAAGCCGCGTGCCGTGGCTGCAACCGACAAATACCAGGCGCGAGCCTTGGAATGAAACACGTGTCCCGTATGGGCCAACGCAATCAGCGCATTGACGTCCAGAAGGTATCTCATGGGAAATCAGCCAAGGCTGTCCGTACGTCTTCACTGGAGACCTTAACCTCAGGAGGCGATTTCGTAATCCGTAATCCCGTCGCGCGGTCAAGGATGAGCTTCGGACGATCACGACTCCGCGGTTCCAGTGTCAGGATGATGGAGTCCCCGTCCACCCTGCAGTTAAATTTGGCGCCGGGACGCAACTGGAGCCGCCCCCGAATTGGCTTGGGCAGGACCACTTGCCCTTTACTGGATAAGGTCACCGTCATGACTTACCGTCTTACGGTATTGCGCGTAAGTCAAGCTGGCACTGCAAGGTCGGGAGCCTTTCATCATCAAGCAGGAACCCCGTTCCCACCCACGGGGCGGGGAGGCACTAAATGGGGTCATAAATGGGGTCAGTTAAGGAGGTTATCACATCGCAAGCAGTGTCTGGCCTGGCCGTTCGCGCTGCGTCGGCTTGCTGGCGTTGCGGCTTTTGAGCAGCCATGCCAAATGCGCCCGGCTGCCCAGGCTCAAGCGCCGGGCTACCCACGCCACTGATAGGGTCGTTCGAGCCCGGAGTTGCTGGGCCAGTTCCAACCTGGCCGGATCACCCTTGGGCCCGTTCACCCGATCCAACTCCGTCCAGCCCAGGCGCTCCAGACCCTGCGCGATCAACCGAAAAGGGCATGCACTTGCCAATCGGTCTTGGCGCAGGTTTCCCCAAGGGTGCTTAGGAAGCGATGCCGATCCTGCTCGGATTCGAAGATGACCTCCCGGCGATCCCCACGATTCATGACGTGATACAGCGCGCCGGGGTATTGGATGCGCAGCTTGCGCGCCATGGGGCAGGCTGCTCCTGGAACTGCGTCTCGGTCAGGAGGATTTTGATCGCGGCGCGCCCCCCTGTCGGCCGACTTCCTCATCCATCGGCGCCCGAATCGGCGAAGTTTGACAACCTCCTTAACTGACCCCGTTCATGACCCCGTTCACGGTGAGACGCCGCTGGGTCAGCGAGCGTTTGGGCATGGGAGACGAGTCGCGCGTGACACAAGCCATCCGCCGGGTAAGGGCCTCCGAAGCCGGGGTTGAGCGGCTCAGAATGCGGTTGGAAAAAACCTATGAGACCAGCGTGCCAGCCCAGGTATGAATTTCGGATCAGAATTCCGGGACCGACCCCTTTCCGCAACGGCAGCCATCGCCTGCAGCAGACGACCGACCAGCCGATCGACCGCATCCGAAGTTACACCTGGAATTCGGATGGCACGATGGCCACGTACACCGACGAGCGCGGCCTGGTGGAAACCTACTATTGGGATGGCCTGCACCGGCTCACCGGCACGTCGGATTCCCGTGGTTCAACCACGAACCTCTACTATCTCCTGAGCGGCACCCCGTATCCGAACAGCTCTGGCGGGACGAGCATCCTCGACCTCACGGCCACGAAGGATCGTCACGGGTACTGGACGTACCTACGTGTACGATGCGCTCCGGCGCAAGGTCGCCGAAACGAATGCCGACAACGCTGTCACCGGCTATGGTTACTGCACCTGCGGCGCGGTGGCCTACATCACCAACGCCTGGAACACGGCCATCCAGGAGTTGACGATATTCAATTACGACAACCAGGGACATCCGACAACGATCAATTACGCGGATGGCTACAACGTCACCAACTGGTTCGACGCCTTGGGGCGGAAGATCGCGACCGGGGACGGCACCGGCTATCGCTGGCTCTATTACGACAACTTGAACCGCCTCACCACGGTGAGCAATGCTTACGGAGCGGAGCAGGTCAGCAGTTACGATGTCCTCAATCGTCCGGTCTATGTCACCGACGCGAACGGGACCATGCTCACGAATACCTACGACAACCTGAACCGCCTCGCCACCCGCGGTTATCCCGACGGCGGGGTCGAGAAGTTCGGGTATTCGCCCATGGGCCTCACCGCTTACACCAACCAGATCGGCATGACCAATTTCTACAGCTACGATGCGGCGGGCCGCAAGACCGCCGAGACCAATGCGAACGCCGAAATCGTCCGCTACACCGACAACGCCGCGGGCGACCTGCTCGCCTTGACCGACGGCAAAAGCCACTCTACCCTGTGGAATTACGATCAGTATGGCCGGGTCACCAACAAGGTTGACCAGGCGGGAAGCGTCATCCTCAGGTACACGTATGACGCCGACGATCGCCTGGCCAGCCGCTGGAGCGCGCCATGGGCACCACGTACTACACGAACGACCCGGCCGGCAACCTGACCAACGTGAAGTACCCCTTCGGCACCGGCGTGACCCTCCAATACGACGCCCTCAATCGCCTGACAAACATGGTGGACGCCGCGGGCACCACGAAGTATAGTTACACCCTCGGGAACCAGTTGCTGACGGAATTCCACCATTCAGCAGCGCGGCTGACAAACACGTACGTGAACCGATTGCGGACAGCATGAGCCTCCAGCAGCCCACCGGGTATGTGGACGAACAAGTTCGTCTATGACGCCGCAGCGCGGTTGACCAACGTGACCTCGCAGGCGGGCGCGTTCGCGTACACGGTGGGAGCGGCGAACGCCGCAAGCGCTCGCTGAGTCGAAAAGGTCGCGCTGCCGAACACCAGCCTACATCACCAACACCTACGACAGCGTTGCTCGGTCGACCGGAACGTATCTGGACAACAGCGCCCACAGCATGCTGGATTCCGCCATTTACGGGTACAACAGCGCCAGTCAGCGCACTGCCTTCACCAACGCCGCCGGGACCTACGTCTCTAGTACCTACGACAACATCGGCCAGATTGAAGGTGGCCGCCAGCTCCGGCGACCACCGAGAATCGCGGTTACACGTACGATGCCGCCTGGAACTCAATTACCTGACCAACAACGGGAGGGTCGGCACCTTCACGGTGGACAGCCAGAACCAGCTTACGGGCGACCCAATGCGCCCAGCGATACCTACGATGCGAACGGAAACTCCAAATCGTGAATGGAGTGGGCTCCTGCTATATTCTTATACAAATGACGACGAGAACCGGTTGAGCCTGGATCGAAAACGACGATTACGGCTCCTCCCCGCCTCTCTAGCCAGAGCCAATTCGTGTATGACGGTCTGGGTCGGATGCGCAAGCGAACGAGTTCACGTAGATTCCGGCGGCAGCCCGGTCTGGTCGGGCGAGACGGCATTACCTCTACGATGGCACGCGCGTAATCCAGGAGCGGGACAGTAACAACAATCCCACGGTCAGCTATACCCGGGGTCCCGACCTGAGCAGTAGCCTCGAGGGCGCCGGCGGCATCGGCGGCATGTTGGCCCGCTCCAGCGGCTATTCGGCGGGAATTGGAGACACCCATTATTTCTATCATGCCGATGGCAACGGCAACATCACGTACTTGGTGGACGGCAGCCAAGCCATGGCCGCCACCTATCGATATGACCCGTTCGGCAACATCGTTTCGTCGAGTGGCACCCAAGCCTCCGCCAACGTTTACAGCTTCTCAAGCAAAGAGGTCCATGCGAACAGCGGGATGTACATGTACCTTTACCGATTCTACGATCCCAGCTTGCAGAGGTGGCTAAATAGGGACCCGTTGGATGAATCCGGCTTTGAAACTGCTCGCCGTCGCCGAGGGATGAAAGGCGCGTATTCTGTCGGCCCATCAGCTGAAATCTCCCAAGGTCAGAACCTCTACTCCTTTGTGGGCAATAAGCCTGTGCGTTACTTTGACTCGCTTGGGTTGAGCGCCTTTTGTGATCAGTTGAACAATCGGATGAACGAGTTATCAGAGCAGGCAATGCTTGCCGATATGATGGGGGACTATGCAACGTTCACCGAGCTCAGCCACCAACTCTTCGGGCTTGCGCAGGTCTATGGTGACCTATGTCAGAATCCCCCGCCACCGCCCCCCGTGGTCGTGCCCGTAGTATGCCCTGTTCAGGGGCGGCGTGTGCCACAGGATCCTTACCCGCCAACCAACCGGACCTTTTGCCAGAATCATCCCTGGGTATGCGGCGGTATAGTAGTTGGGCTTGTGGGCACTGGCGTGGCCGTGACGTGCGTCATCCAGCCTGAGCTTTGTCCGGTTGCAATCGGCATAGCTGCGCCAGCTTTCTGAGGGAAGTTCCAGCGTAGTGGCGAGCCTGAGCTGTTGCCGATCGCCCCCTGTGAATGAATGCGGATCGCAGAAAGTATGTCGGTCGGGAATTCCTCCAGCGGTTCTGCGCTGCTAGCGAAGAAAGGGAAAATTTCGAGGTGGCACTGGACGAGTTCAGACATAGTGCCTTGGAAATGCGGAAGGATGTCGCTAGCGGACTCCTCAGCATCGCGACCGACCGCTCAGAGAATGCCTTTCAGAGAGGGTTCGCCCTATGTGCACTAGCTGTCATGATTCGCATCTGTGAGCTTGCGGGTGACGAGGAGGTTGAAGAGCAGTTGGACAGCCTCGTGGATCGTCCGGGATTTGAACGCCCCGCCGAAGGCTTAAGCACGGACGATGCCGCAGCCTGGCAAATTCGCTACCGGGCATTGATGGCCATGATTGGTGTTAACCGCAGAGCTGGCTTGCAGAAGCTGGACCACCTTCTGGGGCTGTATGGTGATTCAGAACATGGACAGCAGCTGCGTGAACTGCGGGACCGGTTCTCGAATGATAGCGGAGGCAAAGCTGGTTCAGACAGATGAACGGTTCGATAAAGCGACAGCTACGGCGCTCTCGAACGCCCCTTTTCGCCTTCCCGGCGCTCTTCACGCAAAATCGCTACGGTATTCCCGCCAACCCGGACCTATAATCACTCAGATGCCCATGCATGGTTGCGGGGCGGGTCCTGATGGGTGGCCTTGACGCCACTGGCTCAGCCCGGAGGCTGGACGCCCGCTTTTTACCCGCAGTGTGCCGGGGCATACTGGAAAGTGATTATGACCTGGCGAGGCGACCGATGCGATTATCTGCCCTGGCTGGAGGAGCGGCTTTACCCCAACTGTTAGGAGCCAATTTAACATCGTATTTTTGGCCGAACTGGCGTCGCAAAAGCGGCGAGGAAAAGCCTGAGCGGTCGTAAAAAGTGGAGCGAAAATAGCACCGCCCAAAAGTACGACCAGGATGGCTGCGAAAGACGGCCTTGTTTTGGGGAATTCGGCAACGTCTTTGCCAAATTAGGGGGTTCGCAAAAAAGACCCGATGACCGCGAAAGTGTTGTCGCCGGATTCTGGCCGTAAGGACAATGCGGTAAAGGCAGCGAAGGGGCGGAAAGCTCTCGGACTGCTGGCAAAGGGAGTGCAAGCGGATCTCGCGCTCCGACAAGGGTTTTGAGTGAAAGGCGGACCTGAAGACGGCGCAACTCGGTCGAGTGGGATTGAAGAGAAGCGGAGGCGGCGCTGACGGCGCTTTTACGACGGCCGCGTGGCTACAAAGTGCCCACTACGATGGCGATGGCGGTTTCGGGGTACCAATTTGGCCAAAAAGTGGCATTTTTTACGACGGCACCGTGGCTCGTAACACCCAACGACTGGGCGGGCCAGGCCCTGGTTACCTGGGCGGTGTATGCCGAGGGGCTGGACCTGAACTACGACCCCGAGCGCGACCAGGCGACCATCCGCGCCCATCTGGCCGACCTGGAGGCCCTGCGGAAGGCCCCGGGGAAGCCGCACTTGAGAGAAGGAATAACATCGGGACGGAAGGGGGATAGTGTATGAGCCACACACCGGCCCCGGTCGCCACCACCAACCTGATGCGCACCGTCGGCGCCCTGAGCACGACCACCCAGGGTTGCCGGCGTTATATACCTTCCGGGTGTGGGCCGGACGCTGACCGTGCCCCGGGGATCTGGCCCGGCGGGTGAGCCAGGACTTCAAACGGTTTGCCCGCCGGTCCGCGACCGCTACCCCGAGGTTCACCTGGTCTGGACCCTGGCGGCCCACAGTCTATCCTGCCATCCCCACGTCCACTTCATCATCAACGGGGCGTATTCGACCGGGGTCACTCGCAACTGCTGCGGGGTCTCTGGTTCGGCCCGGTCAAGGACCGGCGAGCGCTCACCCGGCAGGAATACCTGGAGGGCAGCCAATACGATTACCTGGCCTTCAACCTCTATCAGACCAAGACCACCAATCCCCACGGCCTGAGGCATCTCCGGCTCTGGGGAGTGGTCGCCGGCAAGCACGTGAAAGCGGCGGTCCGCCGGGAGACGCGCAGCGTGGAACTCAACGGCCCCACCGCCCGGCTGTGGCGCAAATACAACCGGCATCGTTGCGCGAAATCGAGCCGCAACTGGTGGCCCGCTACCGCGAATACCTGGTGCGCTTCTACGGCCTGGTGGACCGGGAGCACCACGAGGCGGTCAACGTGCATCTCTTGACCCGTCCGCGCTCGTATCGGACCGGGCGCCGGGCCTTGTCCTTTGCCCAGTTCCGGCAGCGGCCTCGACCAGCGTTTTCAGAACGACCTGCCGAAGCTGGAGGTCCGGGCTTACCTGAGTGGGTTTGCGATTGGTTTTGGACGGGCAGCGGCAGCGGTCGTGATGTTGACCAGGCCCCGCAGGCCTGCTTCCTTGCTTCAGCGAGGTATAACGGCTGCCCCCTCGCGGAGACTGTGCCGAAACCAGCGGGGTCGCATCTCCACATTTGACATTGAGATGCGCTTGAATCGGCTCACACGCCTCACACACATGGTGGACGCGGCGGGAGCCACGAAAGGTTGACCAGGCGGGAAGCGTCATCCTCAATTACATGTTACGAGCCAATTTAACATCGTATTTTTGGCCGAACTGGCGTCGCAAAAGCGGCGAGGAAAAGCCTGAGCGGTCGTAAAAAGTGGAGCGAAAATAGCACCGCCCAAAAGTACGACCAGGATGGCTGCGAAAGACGGCCTTGTTTTGGGAATTCGGCAACGTCTTTGCCAAATTAGGGGGTTCGCAAAAACACCCGATGACCGCGAAAGTGTTGTCGCCGGATTCTGGCCGTAAGGACAATGCGGTAAAGGCAGCGAAGGGGGCGGAAAGCTCTCGGACTGCTGGCAAAGGAAGTGGCAAGCGGATTCCGCGCTCCGACAAGGGTTTTGAGTGTAAGGCGGACCTGAAGACGGCGCAACTCGGTCGAGTGGGATTGAAGAGAAGCGGAGGCGGCGCTGACGGCGCTTTTACGACGGCCGCGTGGCTACAAAGTGCCCACTACGATGGCGATGGCGGTTTCTGGGTACCAATTTGGCCAAAAAGTGGCATTTCTTACGACGGCACCGTGGCTCGTAACAAGTAACACGGACGACGCCGACGATCGCCTGGCCAGCCGCTGGAGCAGCGCCATGGGCAACGCCGCACTACATCAACGACCCGGCCGGCAACCTGACCAACGTGAAGTACCCCTCCGGCACCGGCGTGACCCTCCAATACGACGCCCTCAACCGCCTGACCCGCGATTCCGAATTAGATATTTTTCGGGTTGGGCGGGGGCTGCATCCAGGCTAGCCTGCCACGGCGGCCGCGACCGGGTCGGGCAACGTTTCAGGGTGGGCGAGAAGTTTTTCTTCGGACGGTCCGGCGCCAGAGCCGTTTTCAATAAGTAGTTTACCTGCGTGAGCCTTTCACGCGCCGCTCAACACGAGCGCGGCAAAGGCCCGGGAGTTCAGCCCCGATCCCAAAAGGTGGGCGGGTCTGAGGGCGGCGGTTCCAATCCCGAACCCGGATTAGTTTATTTGTGATCTGTTAATGAAATAGTGCTTGCATCCGTCCTAATGTATATATACATTAGGACAAATGCAACAAAAAAAGTGACCCTCCACATCACTCTGCCGCTGCTGCCGGGCAGCCTCTCCACCGCCCGCAGCACCTGCGGCAAACCCAACTGCGCCTGCAAAGCCAAACCGCCCAACTCCACGGCCCCTATTACCGCTGGACCGGCTTCCTGAAAGGAAAACGCACCACCAAAACTCTCTCCCCCGCGCAGGCTCGGGAATGCCAAAGACGAATTGCCAACTATCGCACGCTGGAAAAGCAGATCCACCTCCTGGTGGTTCAAGCCTTGCAAGCGGCCCCCTGGAATGAGTCTTGAACCCGTCTGTGCTCTTTGAGCCGCCTAACCTCCTACTCAACCATGAACCCTAGCGCGATTCTTCCCAACCGGCACACCCGGGCGCGCGAGTCGACCCTGCGCCAAATCGCCCGCCTCGGCCCCTTCCTGGAAGGCAGCCTCTCGGCCTTCAAACGGCCGGGTTGCACCCAGCCAGGCTGGCATCTGACCTTCAAGCAGCACGGCCGCACCCGCACGCTCTACGTGCCCATGGAACTAGTCGCCGAAGTCAAACAATGGACCCTAAATTATCGCCGTCTCAAACGACTCATCCGCCAAGTGACTCGCCACTCCCGGTCCCTCATCCACAGCCATCTCGCAAACCGGCGGGCCGCAAACCGCTCAAAGGCATTGATGAACCGCTAAGCGCTCAAGGGCTGGTGCGCACCGTCCGGGCCATCTGTCCCCGGCTCAACGACTGGCTCAACCAGGTCCTGCCCGACCCGCGCAACCAAACAATGTGCCTGTACACGGCGGCACATCTGTGGTGGCAGATCATCGGCACCTTTCTCTCCCGCAAGGGCTCGCGCAACGGCTTTGACCAGCAGCGCCAATCCGGTCAGGCCGCCTACAATATGGGCGCCTTATGCGGCCAGGGTCCGGAGGATCCACGCTTTGAGGGAGAACCCACTGTGACCTGCGGAGACAACGCCGCCTACCACGCCAGCCGCGTGGACCCCGAAGTGGTGGCCCAGCTCCCGGTGCTCATGTTCCGCGAGTTGCTCCAACGCCGCCTCTTTGATCACAGTCGTCTCTTTGAGCGCTGGTACATTATGGTGCTGGATGGCAGCGTTAAGGAAAAATGCCGCCAGGGCTTTGCCGAGGGGGGCAAGTCCTCCACCGGCACGGGCCGCTACCGCTATGTGTTGCAACTCTCGGTCATTGGACCGGAAGGCACGCTCTTGCCCCTCATGCACGAGGAAATGGATGTCGTTAATCCGGAGACCGAAAAGGAAGATTGCGAACTCAAGGCCTTCGAGCGCCTGGCTCAACGGCTCAAAAGGGAGTTCCCCAAACTGGCGATCTGCCTGGTGGCTGACTCCCTTTACTGCTGCCAGGCCGTGGTAACGCTCTGCCAGCTTTTCGATTGGAAATACGTGCTGACCCTCAAGGAAGGCCGCCAGCCCACCACCTGGGACGAAACCATCCGACTGCTGCCCTTGAACCGGAATAATCGACTCCGCCTGTTGCTGGGCCAAGACGGCAAAGCCGGCCAACAGGATTTTCGCTGGGTGGAAAACGTGATGCTCGGCCAACACCAGACCCAGGTCATTTTGCAGGGTGAAATCACCGACGAGCCCACCGCCACCCTTTACGCTTACATTACCAATTTCGCTAAACTAACGCCCCAGCGCGTGACCACGGTGGTCAATAGCGGGGGACGAGAAAGGCATCTGATCGAGGACACGTTCAACGCCCAAAAAAACAACGGGATCGGGTTGGAACATGTTTTCTGCGCCAATGCCACCGCCTCCAAAAACTACTATACCATGATGCAGGTCGCTCAAATCCTCTGGATTATCACCTGCCGCGGTTGTTTGCGCCGACTCTATGATTGGGCGCGCCGGGCCACCGAGTTGGCACTGGCTCAGGCCATTTGGGAAGGCTTGCGCGCCTGCCGGCTGCCACCGGATTTGCCTCCGCTGGGCCAAATCCGTTTCAGCTCCGACTGATCGGCCCGCGCCGAAAGCAGCCAGCCCGATCCCGTTGACAATCTAAACTTCGCCTTCCGCCATTCACTGCGCGGCCCCTTCCCAGCCCCCTCCTGCCAACACTTTAAATTAACTCCTTCAGCCCGCAACGCGGTTCTCGGCTGCAAAGGGGTTATTCGGAACCGCTGCCGCCTGACTAACATGGTTGACGCGGCGGGCACCACGAAGGACAGTTACACCCTCGGCAACCAGTTGCTGACGGAGATTTCACCGTTCAGCAGCGGCGGCCTGACCAACATGTACGTGAACCGATTGCGGACCAGCCTGAGTTTGCAGCAGCCTGCGGGCGCGTGGACTAACAGGTTTGTCTATGACGCCGCCCAGCGCCTGACCAACGTGACCTCGCAGGCCGGCGCCTTCGGGTACCTTTACCGCGCCGGCAGCGCCTCGCGGCAGCCAATCAAACTCCTGCTGCCCAACACCAGCTACATCACCAACACCTACGACAGCGTGGCCCGGCTCGCCGGGACGTACCTGGACAACAGCGCCAACACGGTGCTGGACTCCTCCACCTATGGCTACAACACGGCCAGCCAGCGCACCACCTTCACCAACGCCGCCGGCATCTACGTCCAGTACAGCTACGACAACATCGGCCAAATCAAGGTGGCCGCCAGCTCCTCGAGCATCGAGAACCGGGGTTACGCGTATGATGCGGCCTGGAACATCAGCTACACGACCAACAACGGCATTCTGGGCACCGACTACGTTGATATCAAGAACGAGCTGACCAACGCCCATTCCTATCTGCGGGTCTATGACGCCAACGGAAACTGCGTCACCAACTTCGGCTATATCTCTTACACCTACGACGCGGAGAACCGGTTGAGCCTGATTTCCGACGTGGTCTATCGCAGTTACCAGAGCGGGTTTGTGTATGACGGCCTGGGCCGGCTGCGCACGCGTAACGAGTTCACCTGGAACGGCACCAAGTGGGTGGTGGGCAGCACGGTGAATTATCTCTACGACGGCAACCGGGTGATCCAGGAGCGGGACGGCGGCAACAACCCGAACGTGAGCTACACCCGGGGCCTGGACCTGAGCGGGACGATGGAGGGGGCCGGGGGCATCGGCGGGTTGCTGGGCCGTTCCAGCGGTTATTCCGCCGGGAACTGGACGACCAACCACTATTACCACGCCGACGGCAATGGCAACATCATGTACCTGGTGGACAGCAGCCAGGGGATGGCCGCCACCTACCGTTACGATCCGTTCGGCAACTCGTTCGGGTCGAGCGGCCCGCTGGCCTCGGCGAACGTGTATCAGTTCTCGAGCAAGGAATTGCACCGGCTGAGCGGGATGGACTATTTCCTCTACCGGTTTTACGATCCTTCCGTCAGGAGGTGGCTAAATAGAGACCCTGGTGACGAGGAAGGCGGATTGAACCTCTACGAATTTGCCGCGAATGCTCCCGTAAGCTTCCTGGATCCGGACGGCCGGAAACCATTCCTGCTCCCGCTTCCTGAACCGCCGCCTGTTAGGTTGCCCCCCATCAGGCTGCCCCCCGGTCTCGGACCGGTGCTTGGGCCAATTGGGATCGCGTACACTTGCGGGTGGATAGGAGCAAAGGCCATCGACCTTGGCAGCGAACTAATCTGGCCGGACAACTCCACGAGGTCGTGCAATCCAAAGGAGCGGAAAATGTGTGCTGCCCAGTGCGGTGGCTACAAGTACATTTTTATGTGCACAGTCACCTCACAAGGGACAATGATATGCCAATGCAGAACAATTCCGCATCCCGGCGCTCCTAAACCCAAACCCCCGAGTTGGCCATGAACGCTGTTGATCAGCCGAGCGACGCTGCTAGCCAGCATCAGGTGATTCTTTCGCCTGCTTATAAGAAGGAACTATGGCTTTGGCTCAATGAGCGATTTCGTTCTCAGCTGAAGACAATCCTCACCCCTCCAGGCTCGGATCTCACGCATGACGGTGCGGAGCAGTTACAGTCACTGATTCGCTTGAAACTTGCGGAAGATGGCATCAAGGACGCGGAGGACATGTATCAATTATTAGTTGGTACGACAGCGGAAGAATTTTGGTGTGGCGTGCTGCAGGAATTAAGAAACGAACAAAAAACGTGAGAAGGTGGCTTGGCGTTTTCGGGAAAAGGGGTCGGTCATGAATGGCCCTTAGATAAGGCCTAAAACTTTTTGCCCAAGCGCTTACGCCGAGGCGGGCTGGGCAGCGTTTCAAAGATGTCTTGCCTGGATAGAGACTGCATCCGTTGCAGGATTTCATGTAAGTCTCTCCAATTCTCGATCGCCTCTTTCAGTGCTTCGTATTGTTCTTTGGACAGAGCGACGGACACCGTTTTTGCCTTCACCTTGCGCGTCCACTGGTAGCAAGGTGTTACGAGCCAATTAACATCGTATTTTTGGCCGAACTGGCGTCGCAAAAGCGGCGAGGAAAAGCCTGAGCGGTCGTAAAAAGTGGAGCGAAAATAGCACCGCCCGAAAGTACTGACCAGGATGGCTGCGAAAGACGGCCTTGTTTTGGGGAATTCGCGCAATGTCTTTGCCAAAATAGGGGGTTCGCAAAAAACACCCGATGACCGCGAAAGTGTTGTCGCCGGATTCTGGCCGTAAGGACAATGCGGTAAAGGCAGCGAAGGGGGCGGAAAGCTCTCGGACTGCTGGCAAAGGAAGTGGCAAGCGGATCTCGCGCTCCGACAAGGGTTTTGAGTGTAAGGCGGACCTGAAGACGGCGCAACTCGATGGAAGTGGGATTGACGAAAGAGAAGCGGAGGCGGCGCTGACGGCGCTTTTACGACGGCCGCGTGGCTACAAAGTGCCCACTACGATGGCGATGGCGGTTTCTGGGCTACCAATTTGGCCGGAGCCGGGGCATTTCTTACGACGGCACCGTGGCTCGTAACAGCAAGGTCCGCCCGCGCCGAGACCGCGGTCCTGTGCATAGCCCTGACGATTCCAGCCCCACCTTGGCCAGGCGGGCGCGTTAGTTGCGTGTATTCGGCTTTGATTGTGGAAATATCCAGCTGCATGGGAATAAGTCTAGCAGACACTCAGATAGGGCGGTATATATACCGCCCAGCTGCACACCCCCTTCCTTCCCGGATTCCGCACCCGGCTCGCGGCCCTGGGTGTTACAGAGCCAATTTAACATCGTATTTTTGGCCGAACTGGCGTCGCAAAAGCGGCGAGGAAAAGCCTGAGCGGTCGTAAAAAGTGGAGCGAAAATAGCACCGCCCGAAAGGTACGGGGACCAGGATGGCTGCGAAAGACTGGCCTTGTTTTGGGGAATTCGGCAACGTCTTTGCCAAATTAGGGGGTTCGCAAAAAACACCCGATGACCGCGAAAGTGTTGTCGCCGGATTCTGGCCGTAAGGACAATGCGGTAAAGGCAGCGAAGGGGGCGGAAAGCTCTCGGACTGCTGGCAAAGGAAGTGGCAAGCGGATCTACGTCGCTCCGACAAGGGTTTTGAGCGTAAGGCGGGCCTGAAGACGGCGCAAATCGGTCGAGTGGGATTGAAGAGAAGCGGAGGCGGCGCTGACGGCGCTTTTAACGACGGCCGCGTGGCTACAAAGTGCCCACTACGATGGCGATGGCGGTTTCTGGTTACAATTTGGCCAAAAAGTGGCATTTCTTACGACGGCACCGTGGCTCGTAACACCTGGGCCGACGCACCGTCCACACCCTGCGCCAGGCCACCCTCGGCCAACTCCAGGAGCTATTTGTGACCCCGCCTGCACCACTGCTGTCCAGCGAGGATGAAGGTCCCAACAGCCGGGAACGCGACTTCCCGCTACGCCTGACTTTCGAGTGTTTTGTCTGGCAAATGCTCAAACCCAAAACGGCCTGTCGTGAGGTGGTTCGCCAGGTGCAGGCTTTGCGGCGTCTGGGCGGACTGCCGACCATCTCGGTGTGCGATTCGGCCTATGTCCAGGCTCGCCTCCGTCTGCCCAGGGAGCGGTTGGAAAAAGCCCTCAGCGCCACGGCCGCAACCGCCGATGGAGGGTTGGTTACACTACCAAGTTGCAGGGCCGCCCCGTCAAAGTTGTCGATGGTTCCTCCACCCAACTGGCCGACACCTCCGCCAACGAAAAAGCTTACCCGCAACACCGCCTGCAAAAACCGGGCTGTGGCTTCCCTTTGCTGAAGTTCGTGGTGCTTTTCTCCTTAGGTAGCGGAGCGATTCTCTCCGTCATGATGGGCAACCTCCATTGCCATGACCGAAACCAGCGGGGTCGCATCTCCACATTTGACATTGAGATGCGCTTGAATCGGCTCACACGCCTCACACACATGGTGGACGCGGCGGGAGCCACGAAAGGTTGACCAGGCGGGAAGCGTCATCCTCAAGTACACGTATGACGCCGACGATCGCCTGGCCAGCCGTTGGAGCAGCGCCATGGGCACGACGTACTACACCAACGACCCGGCCGGCAACCTGACCAACGTGAAATACCCCTTCGGCACCGGCGTGACCCTCCAATACGACGCCCTCAACCGCCTGACCAACATGGTTGACGCGGCGGGCGCCACGAAGTACAGTTACACCCTCGGCAACCAGTTGCTCACGGAGATTTCACCGTTCAGCAGCGGCGGCCTGACCAACACGTACGTGAACCGATTGCGGACCAGCCTGAGTTTGCAGCAGCCCACGGGCGACGTGGACCAACAGGTTTGTCTATGACGCCGCCCGGCGCCTGACCAACGTGACCTCGCAGGCCGGCGCCTTCGGGTACCTTTACCGCGCCGGCAGCGCCTCGCGGGAGCCGATCAAACTCCTGCTGCCCAACACCAGCTACATCACCAACACCTACGACAGCGTGGCCCGGCTCGCCGGGACGTTCCTGGACAACAGCGGCAACACGGTGCTGGACTCCTCCACCTACGGCTACAACAAGGCCAGCCAGCGCACCACCTTCACCAACGCCGCCGGCACCTACGTCCAGTACAGCTACGACAACATCGGCCAAATCAAGGTGGCCGCCAGCTCCTCGAGCATCGAGAACCTCGGTTACGCGTATGATGCGGCCTGGAACATCAGCTACACGACCAACAACGGCATTCTGGGCACCGACTACGTTGATATCAAGAACGAGCTGACCAACGCCAACTCCTATCTGCGGGCCTATGACGCCAACGGAAACTGCGTCACCAATAACGGCTATATTTCCTACACCTACGACGCGGAGAACCGGTTGAGCCTGATTTCCGACGTGGTCTATCGCAGTTACCAGAGCGGTTTTGTGTATGACGGCATGGGCCGGCTGCGCACGCGCAACGAGTTCACCTGGAACGGTTCCAAGTGGGTGGTGGGCAGCACGGTCAATTATCTCTACGACGGCAAGCGGGTGATCCAGGAGCGGGACGGGAGCAACAACCCGAACGTGAGTTACACCCGGGGCACCGACCTGAGCGGGACGATGGAGGGGGCCGGGGGCATCGGCGGGTTGCTGGGCCGTTCCAGCGGTTATTCGGCCGGGAACTGGACGACCAACCACTATTACCACGCCGACGGCAATGGCAACATCATGTACCTGGTGGACAGCAGCCAGGGGATGGCCGCCACCTACCGTTACGATCCGTTCGGCAACTCGTTCGGGTCGAGCGGCCCTTTGGCGTCGGCGAACGTGTATCAGTTCTCGAGCAAGGAACTCCACCGGCTGAGCGGGATGTATTATTTCCTCTACCGGTTTTATGATCCCTCGGTGCGGAGATGGCTGAATCGGGACCCTTTGGGCGAACCGGGCTTCGAGACGCTGCACCTGGTGAGCCAGCCCTTGTTCATCAGAAAGCTCCGGCTTAACGTCAACGATTCGGAAATGCAATATTTTCTGGCGATGGCGATGCAGAATGGAAGCATTGATGTCAGCGGATACCTTCGCAACTCACATTCGTCCTACAGGGGCAATCGGATATCAGCGCTGGCGTTTTTCAACCTTCTGCGGGGCGGGCAAGGCACTTATGCTCCGAACTGGCCGGTGGAATTGCTGGAGTATCCCAACCTGTATGGATATGTTGGCAATGACCCAATTGACGGCGGCGACCCCTTTGGGTTGTGGCATTGGTATAACCCTATATCATGGCCAATAACGGAGAGTATTTGGGAGGGCATTAAGACTGGTTGGGGTGACGTGGGAACTTTCATAGATGGTCCGGAGTGCATGAGTAACATAGCACCATTAGTTCCAAACATGGTAAATAGAAATCATGGCATTATGACTAACTCACCCTCCGGTTCAGATGGTGATTACAATCCACCGATGCAAAATGGTGGTGGGAATGGTAGCTTCAATCCATAGAATCAAAATTCATTTCTGACAGGAAACGGTGCGTATGAAAGCATTCGGAAGTATTCCGTTGTGGGCGCTTATCTTTGGGTTATTGCTGCTCGCTAACCTCGGCTGGATGAGTTGGAATTGGCGCTACAACGCTGACCTTCGCTCTGACAGTAAGCAATTTAAGCTTGCGCATTTCCACAACAACGATGTGACGGGCCTCGGAATTGTGGAGGCCAAAACGGGCAAACCGCTTTGGATAGAGTGGGATTTTGATCACGGCGGAAAACCTGATGAAGTAAGCTATTATTTTAACGGCACAAATGTATTCAATTTGCATTTGAAGGAGGGCCGGCCACCTCGATACGATGTTATTTTTCATGGTCCTGGAAAAAGCGAAGTGTGGTGGTGGGACAAAGGAAGTGGGTCATTCACAGAACGGATTTCCTATGACACCAACGGTAATCGTTCCGGTTTTGAAGATTGGTACGCTGGAGCATGGTATCCCGTTGATAGGCGTAACGAAAAGAATGGTATTGTCATAAATGGTCAATGGTTTCATTTACTTCTTGATACTAATGACATGTGGACGATAGAAGCGCCAAGGAAGGCGCCGTGATTTGAGACTGGGCCTCACACTCCTTACTAGCATTTTGGCGCTAATTTCAGGCGAAGGCAGAAGAGGAAGCAGGGTCACCTCTCCACATTTGGTTCTGGTGAAAAACCCCTGGACGCTCTGAGTTTGGAACAGAACGGGGTCAGTTAAGGAGGTTGTCACATCGCAAGCAGGATAAGGCAGTGGGGCCGCATCTCAACTTTTGACAATGGATGCGTGACCGCGTCGGGGAAAACGGGATCGGAACCACGCGTTTGAAACCCTTGAAGGCTCGGGCCGGTTGTACCGGATCGCCTCGGGTGTTCGGCGTGCAAGCTGCAGGTGCGGTATCCGGGAGCGATCGGCCACGTGCTCAATCGCGGCGACCGCCGGGAGTTTGCCCGGTGAAACGAGGCGCGCCGGCATGCCAAAGCCGAGCCGGACGACGACCCTGGTGGGCAGGGTTGGGGCATCGGCAACGAGGGAGTTCCGGCACGAGTTGCTGGCGCAAGTGAGTCGGTTGCGCGGCGGCCATTACGGGGAAGAGTTACGGCAGGCAGACGAGGCACACGCCGTGGCGCTCCTGTAGCAGCCACTTAATGCGCAAGGCTGAGACGAGACGGACCCGGCGCGGCGGCCGAAGGGCGATCCGCAAAAGCTGTTTTAGTCCGTGGCCATCAGGCGAAAAAGGTTCCGGATTCGCATCCGAATTTGGTTGCGCCTTTCAAGCGTTACGTGTCCGCGTTTGCCAAAGAGATCGGACGTCAATCGGCCCTTGAACGCAGCCCGATAAAATCGCGAGTTGTTCGGCGTCCCGTTCCGGCGTCAGATACCTGAGCAGGCTGCCCGGCGGGAACATTTCTTTGGCTTTTTTTGCCACCAGCTTGCGTCCGCGTATCTCTCCGTTCTCAATCCGCCATTCCACACGGTCACCCGGCTTGAGTCCGATAGCCTGAGAAACGGATTGCGGCAGGGTCATGCGTCGCTTTTTATCCAGAACGGTCGCTTCCATGGAGGGATTATCCCTCCATAATCTTCCAAGGGCAAGAAGTTTAAGCGCGGCGGTTTCCCCGGCGAAACGAGGCGCGCCAGCGCGCCAAAGCCGAGCCGCACCACGACCCTTGCGGTTTCTTAAGCTCCGGGTCCAAGTCCGCCGCTCGCCCGGCAGGTGGACCAAAAAGGCCGTGTCGGCGATCCTTTGCGGCCGCCCGACCGTTTGCCTCGTTCCCGTTGAATGCGCTTGAGCATGACCAGGTCCGCCGCCGGGGGGCAAGGGAGCGCCCCGGGCGGGGCGGCGCTTTCGAACGCGCCCACACGTCCAAAAGCGGCGGCAAGCCGGCCGCACTCCAAACGCTTCGCTAATCGAAGCCGGGCTCGCCCGGCCGCGCTGGCCTTGGGAGTTGCCCATTCGCCTAATAGCCGGTCCACAGGCAACCGCGCCGGCCGTGGCGCCGACGCTTAGAGCGGGGGGGTGCGCCAAGGACTCAAACGGCCCGATGAGGTTATCCATGGCGTCGATTTCCCCTCATACGGCGAGGCCGCCCGCCTGCGGGGCTCCATTCCGCCAAACGGGTGACTCATCGATGCTCACGGACGATGCTCTCCACATCATAATCAGGCACCTGATTAATGATTTCGGCACCCACAGCCTTGTTGGTGCCGATGAGGTTAGCAATTAGGAGGAGGTGCGGCGGCGCGGCCACACTCAACGTCTGACACAGTCAAGTTTACATTGTCAAAAGTTGAGACGCGACCCCTTTGCTGAGAGAATGGAGCAATCCTAGCTTGAGAGGGCGATTGCCGTGCAGCGGAATGACGATCCTCTCCCGCCGTCCGGGCATGACGAAGATGTGGTGACTGCCCTTAACCCGCGCCAAACTCCAACCCTTCCGCTCAACGGCCCTTGCCAGCGCTTTGCCCGAAACCTGTTTCACAGGGCCAACTCGATGATGCGGTCATTCTGGGCCACTCCGGCATCGGTCGTTTCCACCGAGAGCCACAATTCAATAGCCTCTCGCAAATTGGAAGTGACTTCCTCCTCCGACTCGCCCTGGGTCACGCACCCCGGTAAGGCTGGGACCTCAGCCCAAAAGCCGCCCTCTTCCGCTTGGTGGATGATCGCCTTTACTTTCATACGTCGAGCTTAGCAGAGACTGAAACGATCTCAAGCGCTCGAACGGGCGGCTCGTCGCACCCGCCGAACGTTCCGCCGCAGCGGCCCCGCGCCACTGGCGTGACCTGCAAGCAAGGCGGACTCGCGAGATCCGCGGCCCGCGGTGGTTAAGCCTCGGTGGGTTCATGGTCCAGCAAGAAAACGCGCCGAGGAAACGGCCTCAGCGACCGGTACCCGACCAGCATGGGCGCGACCGCCAGGAACGAGGCCGAGGGCACAGGCCATTCCGGCCGGGGGGCAAGGGAGCGCCCCCGGCGGGGCGGCGCTTTCGAACGCGCCCACACGTCCAAAAGCGGCGGCAAGCCGGCCGCACTCCAAACGCTTCGCGAATCGAAGCCGGGCTCGCCCGGCCGCGCTGTCCCTGGGAGTTCCCCACTCGCCTAATAGCCGGTCCACAGGCAACCGCACCGGCCGTGGCGCCGGCGCTTAGAGCGGGGTGGTGCGCCAAGGACTCAAACGGCCCGATGAGGTTATCCATGGCGTCGGTTTCCCCTCATACGGCGAGGCCGCCCGCCTGCGGGTCTCTATTTCGCCAAAGGGGTGGCTCATCGATGCTCACGAACGGTGCGCTTCATATCATAATCAGGCGCGTGGTTAATGATTTCAGCACCCACAGCCTTGTTGCTGCCGATGCGGTTGGCAATTAGGCGAAGGTGCGGCGCGGCCGCACTCAACATCTGACACGGTCAAGCTTCAATTGTCAAAAGTTGAGACGCGACCCCTTTGCTGAGAGAGTGGAACAATACTCGCTAGAGAGGGCGATTGCCGTGCAGCAGAATGACATCATCTCTCCGCCGTCCGCGCATGCCGCGGATCTGGTGCTGCCCGTAACCGGAGCCAAACTCCAACCCTTCCGCTCAACGGCCCTTGCCAGCGCTTTGCTCGAAACCTGTTTCACAGGGCCAACTCGTGATGCGGTCATTCTGGTCCCTCCGGCATCGGTCGTTTCCACCGAGAGCCACAATCAATAGCCTCTCGCAAATTGGAAGTGGCTTCCTCCTCCGACTCGCCCTGGGTCACGCACCCGGTAAGGCTAGGCCCTCAGCCCAAAAGCCGCCCTCTTCCGCGTGGTGGATGATCGCCTTATCTTACATACGTCGCGCTTAGCAGAGACTGAAACAGATCTCAAGCGCTCGAACGGGCGGCTCGTCGCACCCGCCGAATGTTCCGACGCAGCGGCCCCCAGCCACTGCGCGTGGCCTGCAAGCAAGTCGGAACGCGAGATCCGCGGCCCGAGGTGGTTGACCTTCGGTGGGTTCATGGTCCAGCAAGAAAACGCGCCGAGGACACGGCCTCAGCGACCAGTACCGACCACGCTGGGCCGACCGAAAGGAAAAAATCCGAGAGCACAGACGATTATGGCCGGGGCCAAAGGCGCGCCCCGGGCGGGGCGGCGCTTTCGAACGCGCCCACACGTCCAAAAGCGGCGCCAAGCCGGCCGCACTCAAAACGCTTCGCGAATCGAAGCCGGGCTCGCCCGCCCGCGCTGGCCTTGGGAGTTGCCCATTCGCCTAATATCCGGTCCACGGGCAACCACACCGGCCGTGGCGCCGGCGCTTAGAGCGGGGGGTGCGCCAAGGACTCAAACGGCCCATGAGGTTATCCATGGCGTCGGTTTCCCCTCATACGGCGAGGCCGCCCGCCTGCGGATCTCTATTCGCCAAAGGGTGGCTCATCGATGCTCACGAACGGTGCGCTTCATATCATAATCAGGCGCGGGATTAATGATTTCGGCACCCACAACCTTGTTGGTGCCGATGCGGTTAGTCAATTAGGGGAGGTGCGGCGCGGCCGCGCTCAACATCTGACACGGTCAAGCTTCAATTGTCAAAAGTTGAGACGCGACCCCTTTGCTTCAGAGAGTAAAGGCGGGGAAGGCTCGGGACGTGGCGATCCTGCCGGAGAGACTGTGTACGTGCCGCAGGCAAGATCAATAAAACAACTGTGGAGGCCTAGTCGATGATATACCTGAGATGACGTTTGGAGTAATGTAAAAGGCTAGCGACTCCTCCTTAACAAACTTTAAGCCCCGAGTTGCCTGGGCCAAAACGGAGGGCAGCGCGGCCGTATCTCGACTTTTGACAATGGTTGCTTGACCTCATTGGGGGAAACGGGGTCGGAACCAGGCGCTTCAAAACCCTCGGCGGTGCTCAAAAGCCGCCGGGTGTGGCAACGGGCCGGGCAGCTCGCGGGCGCGCTTTGGCGAGCGGCTGGTTCAGTGCCCGGACAGGGCCCGGAGCCGCCGGTCGGGGGATGGAACACCGCAATCGGTCACACCGGGGCCGGGGCGGGGGTGCCCAGTCCGGGGAGCTTCGGCGGAGCGGGTTTGCCGGGCGCTTCGGGCAAGGGCGTGCCGGCCGGAGCCCCGAGCGGCGGGTCCGGAGTGGGTGTGGGCGCCGGCGGGGTGAACGAGCCGGTGCGCACGATTTCCTGGACCTGCTGGCCATCCAGGGTTTCGTATTCCAGGAGGCTCTTGGCGATCAGTTCGAGTTTGTCCCGCTGCTCGATGATGAGATCCTTGGCGGTCTTGTAAGCGGCATCGATGATGCGCTTGACCTCGCCGTCGATCTCCTGGGCGGTGAACTCGCTATAAACCTTGGCCCGGGCCATCTCACGGCCCAGGAAAATATACTCGTCGTCATCGCCGTATTGCACCATGCCCAAACGGTCGCTCATGCCCCATTGCATCACCATGGCGCGAGCCATGTTGGTCGCTTGCTGGATGTCACCGGCGGCGCCGCTCGAAATATCGCCCGAGACAATTTCCTCGGCGATCCGGCCCGCCATCGTGACGGCAATCATGTCGAGCATTTCCTTCCGGCGCCGGTTGAGGACGTCGGTTTTGGGCAGGGACATGGTGGAGCCGAGCGATTGGCCGCGGGGAATAATCGTGACTTTATGGAGCGGATGGGTGTGCTGCAACAGCACATTGACCAGCGCATGGCCCGCCTCGTGCCAGGCCGTAAACTTCTTCTCCTCGTCGGTCATGGCCAGGCTGCGGCGTTCGCGTCCCCAGCGGACCTTATCCCGCGCCTCTTCGAGCTCCTCCATGTTGACCGCCTTTTTGTTTTGGCTGGCGGCCAGCAGGGCGGCTTCGTTGAGCAAGTTGGCCAGCTCGGCGCCGGAATAGCCCGGCGTGCCGCGGGCGATGACCGAAAGATCGACGGCCGGGGCGAGCTTCACGTTCTTGGCATGAACTTTCAGGATGGCTTCGCGACCGCGCACATCGGGCAGATTGACGGTGACCTGGCGATCGAATCGGCCCGGTCGCAACAGGGCGGGATCCAGCACGTCCGGACGGTTGGTCGCGGCGATGATGATAATGCCTTCCTGCGTATCAAAGCCGTCCATCTCGACGAGCAGCGCGTTGAGGGTTTGCTCCCGTTCGTCATTACCCCCGCCGAGACCGTGACCGCGGCTGCGGCCGACGGCGTCGATTTCATCAATGAAAATCAAGCAAGGCGTATTTTTCCGCGCCTGTTCGAACATGTCGCGCACGCGGCTGGCGCCCACGCCCACGAACATCTCGACGAAATCGGAGCCGCTGATGCTGAAAAAGGCGGCATCGGCCTCGCCGGCGATGGCCTTGGCCAGGAGGGTTTTCCCGGTGCCGGGAGGGCCGACCATGAGGACGCCTTTGGGGATGCGACCGCCCAGGCGTTGAAATTTCTTGGGATCTTTCAGGAACTCGACCAGCTCGGATACTTCCTCGATGGCCTCATCGATGCCGGCCACGTCTTTGAAAGTCGTCTTGTTGCGTTCCTTGGCCAGGAGGCGGGCTTTGCTCTTGCCGAAGCTCAGGGCGCCCTTGCCGGCCATCTTAATCTGGCGGATGAAGAAAAACCAAATCAAGGCGGCGATAATGATGAACGGCAGCACGCTCACCGCCACGCTCATGAGCATGGTATTGGGCGCGTGGGGCTCGAAGCGTCCGGTGGCGTACAGCTTCTCTTCCATGTTCGGCGTGAGCCGGAGCTTGGCCCGGAACGGCGCCTCAACTTTGTGGTCGCTGTCTTTGTAATAGTAGCCATTGACCTCGTTCAAGGCCGAGTCCTGGGGGCTGTAGTTGATCGTGGCTTTATCGATCTGATTGGCCTCCACCTTCTGCCAAAACTGGGATTGCGACAGCAAGTCCCCGGGGGTGTCCATGCGCTCCTTGAACAACATCAAAAGAATGATGCCCCCGAAAATGGCGATCCAAACCAGCCAGGTCCTGGGCGGAACCTTGAACTCACCTCGCTTCGCGTTCTTGTCGTCGTCGTTGTTGTATCGATTGTCGTCTGGCATTTTAAGAATGATATCGGCTGGGCAAAACTACCACCATAGGATGCAGGCCGCAACCTGAGGAATTAAAGCCTTTGCCACCGCCAATGCAAGCGGTGAATCGTCTTTTCTGTCAGCTTAAACCGATCCGAAATGCGTTGTCGCTCGACCCAGAACACCTCGCCGCGCAAATCCTCGGCCAAAATCAACCGGTGCCGATCGGATCGGGCCACCTTTCGATTCGTGAGAAAGTCTTGCAGCTTAACGGCATAGGGCATTCCTATGGGCTGAAAGCGGTCGCCGGGCCGCCAATGACGCACCACGATCCGATCACCCACTCGATCGGCATCAAAAACCTCGCTGCCGGGTGTTGGCTTGAGCGCCGGGCGAGATTTTCCCGCTTTTATAGTCCAATCAATGCGTACGTTCGCAAAAATGATCCGGCCCGAAGTTTGACTCAGCCGCACTTCCAACGAGTCCGGCGCGAACAAACCTGACGCTGGTTCCGGGAAACTCAGCAAGCCGGTCGCCTGGCGGAGAATCGATCCGGGACGCCCGGGTTCCTCCCCCGCGACTCCGAGCTTCTCGGTGGGCACGCACACCGGATTTCCAGGCTTGAGCCGCAAATGCTCGACGAGATCGTATTCCGGTCTTATGCCCAAATCCAGTAGCTGGGTTTGGAGGCACCGGCGCTGGACCGCGATCGGGAGGGCCTCGAAGGGTTCGCAGTCCTGCGAAGCACGCGCCGCCGATAACCAGCGCCCGGCGGCCTGGGCGGCAAACTCGGCCTCGGCAGAGGTGAGCGCCATGACGCGCCCGATCACCGTTTCCAGGGCCGGCTGGTAATCCCTTTTGAGCAAAGGCAACAATTCATGCCGAATCCGGTTCCGTTGCATATCGAGTGACGCGTTGCTCGCGTCTTCGCGGAAGGCGATGTGCTCCTGCCGGGCGTAATCCCGGAGCCGGGCCTTGGGTTGTTGCAGGAAGGGGCGCACCAGCTCGATTTCCGGATTGGCAGGGGATGGGTTGCGCCACTTCATGCCCGTCAAGCCGTCGCCCCCGCTGCCGCGCAGCAGCCGGAGAAAGAACAACTCGAGCTGGTCGCCGGCGTGATGGGCCAGGGCGATCGTCGAAGCCCCGGCATCGCAGGCTGCGGAAGCCAAAAAGTCATGACGAAGCTGCCGGGCCGCCATCTCGATCGAGAGCTTTTCGGCGAGCGCATGCGAGCGGACGTCCCCGCGCCGGGCGATTACCGGAAGACCCAGATCGCGTGCCGTTCGCTTGACCAGCCGCTCGTCGGCGTCACTGCTGCGGCCTCGCAAACCGTGATTGAGATGGGCCACGGTCAATTTCCACCGATAGCTGGGCGCCAACTGGCACAGGACGTGGAGCAAAACCATCGAATCCAATCCGCCCGAAACGGCGGCCAAAATGGATTGCCCTTGCCGGAAAAGATTTCGAGCCCGGACACACGTGTCGATTTCGCCAACCAGTTCGCTCACGCCGGAAAGGTAGGGCAGCGGGTGGCGGGCGCAAGCCTGGGGCGGGTTCGTGGGGAGCGCCCGCGTGGTGGGCAGAGGACGAAACCCCTCGTTTTTCTGGTGTTCACCGAAGGCGGATCATTAACTTTAACGAAACGAAACGACGCGGACCGATGGTTTGATGCGCGGGATCCCGCACCATGCGAATCGAGCGAGCCGAACTGATGAACATAAGCAAACGAAGGCAACGAAGGGTTCCTTCCAACGCCGGACATGGTTACGCACCCGATGAGTGGTGAAGGCGCGGGAGACCTTACTGGACCAGCCAAAAACTACGAAAACCTTCGGCTTCCGGCGGCTTGTCTTTGCAGGGTATGCCATCGATCAGGCGCGTGCCGTCGTCGCTCAGGATTTGGAGTTCCTGCAGGCCCTTTGTCAGGGTAGATGATGATGGCTTCCGGGTGATAGCTGCCCAGGTGTTTGACGGTGATCCGGTTGGGCTGGGCGTCGCCTCCGGCCCAGGAATAAAAGCGGAAATCCCGGCGGCCATCATAGCTGCCGGCGATGATGATGTAGGTGCCCTGGTATACAGGCCATATCGCGAATGCCCAACCCGCCGAGATCCAACTGGATTGGCGCGCCCAATTCGGCGCGCCGGCCTTGAACCACCTCGTCGGGGTTCAGCATCGGGATGATCAAGGCCTTCCCCTCTGGAATGGGATTGCGAAACCCGATGAGCAAATGACCCTCGGGGGTGGCTGAAAGTCCTTCGATGTTCAAAGCCTGCCATTCTTTCGGGGCGGAAAGTGAGGATTCACCCAGGTGAAATTTGGCCAGCCGAGGGTCCTCGATAAAATCCTCGAGCAGGCGCTGGTAGGGCTGGCCTACGGGCACAAGCTCGATCTCCTGGCCGTGAATTCTGATGTCCGTGGCAAAAAAACGGTCGCGGTTTTGGCGCTCCTTGCCGATGCGGTTCCGGCCATGCGACCCCATCCAGAAGGCCCGGTCCCCAATGCGCGCCGCCGCTTCGAGATCGGCTTCCAGAGATTTGCCGCGCACCTGCAAAAAGGCATTGCAGTCAAACTCCTTCACGGGCTGCCCGGGTTGGTCACGGTCGTAGAGGCGGAGGATATTGTCCTCGTCACTCGCCACGGCGAAGATGTTCGAGGTGACGGGCACCGCTCCTGAGGCGTCGCACATGCCGGGGTAACGAGCGGGCCGAAACACTTTGAAACGGGCGATGGCCGGGGCGGGGTCGGAGGGCAGGGGTTGCGGGGCGATCGAGGGGTCGGTTGCCGCTTGCAGACCCCCGGTGCAGAGTGCGAGCCAAAAGCTTGCGAAAAACGGCCAGGTCACGCGCATGGAGGCAGCATGGCAAAGCGCGGGAACTCGAGCAATATATGATTGGAGGCCCCCGCGTGAGGCGCGCCTTGCGCCGGGGTTTGGCTTGTTTCCTGCTTTTGAATCCGCGGCTTGTCGTTGCGGTTATGAAACGCTTTTTCGCCTTGGAGGTGGTGGGCCTGCTGTTGACCACGATTCCGTGCCTGGCGGCACGGATCAACCAGGAGGGCCGCATTTTGGGACCGGCGCCCCTCGTCACAAACTCGGTGTTGTTCAATACCGCCCAGGCGGACGCGATTGTCTCGGCCATGCAAATATTCCCGGTCACCAGTGCCTGGAACGAGGACATTTCCCGGTTGCCGGTTTTGGTGAATTCCGACGCGATGATCGGGCAAATCAGTTCCGACCTGGCATCGAGCCGGCGCACCCTGCGGCTGTTTGAGGAGATGAATTTCGTGCTGGCGCCGGACGGGCAACCCCCGGTGCCGATCACTTTCGTGGATTACCCGGATGAGTCGGATCCCAGTCCCTACCCGATTCCAGGCAATATGCCGATCGAGACCTGGCCGGCCGGCACGGGAAACCTGACCCTCCAGCAATGGCAGCAAGACGTCAACGGCACGGGGGGCGATCGGCATTCGATCGTGGTGCTACCGGGCAACGGGTTCATTTGGGAGACCTGGCAGGCGCTGTTGGTGGGCACGAATTGGCAGGCGTCCAACGGGGCGAAATTCGATCTCGCCAGCAATGCGCTCCGACCGGCGGGCTGGACTTCCGGGGACGCGGCGGGGTTGCCGATGTTCCCGGCCCTGGTTCGATACGACGAGTGCGAGCGGGGGATGGTGGAACACGCCTGCCGGCTGGTGGTGTACCGCACGCGCAAAGAATACCTCTATCCCGCGAACCATTACGCTTCCAGCACGCCGGCGTCCCAAACCAATGTTCCGGCCATGGGCCAGAGATTGAGACTCAAATCGAGCTTCGTCATCCCGCCCGCCTGGACCAAGGAGGAAAAGGCCGTCCTGCTCGGCCTGAAGAAATACGGCGCCCTGGTGGCCGACAACGGCGGCTTCTTTTCGATTTCGATCACCCCGGACGATCGGTGGCCCGCGAATGCGTTTTCCCATATCTCCAGCCTCGGGCTCACCAATTTCGAAGTTGTGCAGGCCACCGGCCCGACTCAAGGCCCCCGTTCGCCCGGAGCCCCGATGGCCTCGGCGGGGCCCGACCAGTCCGTCTCGCTCGGAGCGAGCGTAAACCTGGCCGGGTTCGTTAGTTCGACGGGAGCGCCGCCGGTTATTCAATGGAAACTTTATTCGGGACCGGGAACGGTGAATTTGGCCGATGCCTCGCAAACCAACACGACGGCCACTTTTAGCACCCCCGGCATTTATACGCTGGAACTGAGCGCCAATGACGGGATCCATGCGGTGGCGTACGATGCCGCGGTCGTTACGGTGACGCAGGGGCCGGCGGTCTCGTTAACCACCGCCGGCCAGAATCTCGTGCTTTCCTGGACCAAAGGTACGCCACCGTACACGGTTGAGACTTCTCCGCTGATGCCGGGCTTGACCTGGAGCGCGCTCCTGACCACCAACAGCCAGTCGGCCACCCTCCCCATGACCGGCGCCGGCGCCTTGTTCCGGGTGCGCGGCCAGTAAGGAGCGTTGCGCCCGCGGAACACCGTCCGACGGGAGCGCCGGCTTGCAGCCGGCTTAACGCCTCCAACGTCCACCCGAGCACGATGAGCATCGCCGAGCGCCGTAAGCCCGCTCAAAGCCGGCGCTCCGGGGTACCGCCGGGACGCACCCCGGGAGGAGGGGGTAAGCACGTTTCATTTGAAAAATTATGGGACCTGCTGGATAGTGCTGGCGTTCCGTGAATGTGCGGACGCCCCGGAGCGTCTAAAAAAACAGAATCTTATACTTTACATGACCGTAGCGTCTGTCCAGCCACCGCCACCGGCCGTGCCGATCGAGAAGGAAACGACCGTCGGCAATTACTTTGTCTCGAATTACCCGCCGTTTTCCTTCTGGAAACCCGACCGGCTGGGCGAGGTCACCGCCGCTTTGAGCCGACCGGCCGCGCCGGGAACGCCTTTGGGGGTGTATCTCCACATCCCGTTTTGCCGGAAGCGGTGTCATTTTTGCTATTTTCGGGTTTACACGGACAAGGATTCGGCGGCGATCAAGGCCTACCTGGATCTGGCGATCCGGGAACTGGAGCTCTACGCAGCGCAGCCTTTTATCGCCGGCCGCAAGCCCCAGTTTATTTATTTCGGCGGCGGGACCCCGTCCTATCTTTCGGAGTCTCAACTTCAGAACCTGGCCGGGCGGATGAAGGAGCTGCTGCCCTGGGATGCAGCCGAGGAGGTCACCTTCGAGTGCGAGCCGGGAACGTTGACGGACCACAAGCTGAAGGTGATCCGGGAGATAGGAGTTACGCGGTTGAGCCTGGGGGTCGAGAATTTCAGCGATCACATCCTGGATATCAACGGGCGGGCGCACCGCTCCCGCGAGATTCATCGCGCCTATCAATTCGCGCGCGAGCTGGACTTCCCACAAATCAACATCGACCTGATTGCCGGGATGGTGGAGGAAACCGAGGAGAACTGGCGGGACTGCGTGAGCCGGACCATCGAACTCTCCCCTGACAGCGTGACCATTTACCAGATGGAAGTGCCGTATAATACGAAGATTTACCAGGAGATGAAGACGCAGGGGCGGTTGGTGGCGCCGGTGGCCGATTGGGAGACCAAGCGCCAGTGGGTGAACTACGCCTTCGCCGAATTGGAAAAGGCCGGCTACACGGTAACCAGCGGTTACGCGGTGGTAAAGAATCCCGCGCGCACCCGCTTCGTTTACCGCGACAGCCTGTGGCAGGGCGCCGATCTGATCGGTTTGGGGGTGGCTTCCTTCTCGCACATTGGCGGCACCCACTTCCAGAACCAGCACGATTTCGAACCGTACCTGGCGGCGCTCCGCGAAGGCCGAGTGCCGATTTATCGCGCCCTTACCCCGACTTCCGAGGAACGCCTGATTCGTGAGATGGTGCTGCAGTTCAAGCTCGGACGCATCAGCCGTTCCTATTTTCAGGGCAAGTTTGGGGTGGACGTTCTCGCGCGTTTTGCCGAGCCCGTGGCGACGCTGAAATCCTGGGGCATGCTGATCGTCGAAGGCGATTTCCTCCGCCTGACCCGGGACGGCCTGCTGCAAGTGGACCGGCTGGTCCATGAATTCTTCCTCCCGGAACATCGCACGGCCCGTTATGCGTAACGCGACGCTTCCGACCGTGAGGGATCCACGGACGCGGCCAGCCCGTCCCGATTGATCATGGTGTCCGCGGTCTCCAAAGCCGAGAGTTCCGTCGCGGCCCAACCGCCCTGGGCTGCGCTGCTGGATTTGTTCTATGCCCGGGCCGGGCTGCGCCCGCCCACGCTGCGGCCGTTGGATGGCGAGCACGTGCCACAACCGTATCGCGCGCTCCTGGTGCATTCCCACGACATGACCCCGACCCTCGAGGCCTTTTACCGCCAACCCATTGCGCTCAAGGTACTGGGCCACGAGTCCCAGGATGAATCCTATTTGCGGGAGGTGATCCTCGAACGCACCGACCGCCCGGAGCCAGTCGAGTATGGCGTCATTCGGATCTGCCTGAATCATCTGCCCCCGGCTGCAGCCCGGCGGGTGCTCGAGGCCCAGACCCCCTTTGGCACGATTTTGCACGACGAAGCGGTCCCCCACATGAGCTGGCCGCAGGCATTCTTCTCGGTGGAATCCGATTCGCGGATTGCCACTTTGCTGGGCTTAGCCGGACCGAGCCTCCTTTACGGACGCCGCAACGTCCTCCTGAATCGCTCGCGCCGCCTATTGGCGGAAGTGCTCGAGATTCTCGCGCCGCCTCCCGCCCGGAAAGATCTCAAGAGCGGCGGGGAGCGCTGCGGGCGAACATGACCGACGTGGTTCATAATGGCAACCCGGCTTCCCGAGGCGGCGGGAGCCCGCTCCGCTGGCTGCGCGTGGTTCGCGCGTGGCCGGCCCGCCAACGGGCGGCGGGCGCAATCCGTGGTGCGCGGCGGCACGCCGCGGGCCGTGTCCCCTATCCTCCACGATTTTCCATCATCTAAAACGACAAACGACATGGCTGCTGCACTCACTTACGATACGGTTATCATCGGGGCCGGCCCCGCGGGTTCCACCGCCGCCGCGCTCCTGGCCGAGCACGGCTTGCGCGTGGCGGTGCTCGAACGGGAGAAATTCCCGCGCTACCACATCGGCGAGTCCCTGCTTCCTTTTACTTGCTACCCCCTGAAGCGCCTGGGGCTCCTCGATAAAATGCGCCAGTCCGAGTTCGTCAAAAAATACAGCGTCCAGTTTGTTTCTCCGTCCGGCAAAGCTTCGCAGCCTTTTCACTTCTCCACGCGGTACGCGCCGGAAGTGGCGCAGACCTGGCAAGTGCTGCGCTCGGAATTCGACCTGATGTTGATGCAAAACGCCCGAGCCAAAGGCGCGCAGGTTCTGGAAGAAACCACTGTCCGGGAACTCATCCAGGAGGATGGCCGGACCCTGGGCGTCCGGGCGCAAACCCAAACCGGCGAAACGGTCGAATTCCGCGCCCCGATGACCCTGGACTGCTCGGGACGGGAGGCGATGGCGCCGACCCGTCTCAACTGGCGCGTGCGCGAACCCAAGCTGAATAAGGTCGCGGTGTGGACCTATTATCGCGGCGCGCTCCGGGACCAGGGCATTGAGGGCGGCGCGACGACCGTGGCGTACGTCCCAGAGAAAGGTTGGTTCTGGTATATTCCGCAACACCGCGACAGGATAAGCGTGGGGGTGGTGGCGGAGGGGAAGTATCTATCGCGCGACGGCGTGCGCGAGCCCAAGGATATTTTCAACCGTGAAATCGAGCAAAACGCTTGGATCAAGGAGCACCTGGCCTGCGGCACGCAGGAGGGCGCCTATTTTATCACGAGCGAATTCTCGTGGCGATCCCGTTACTGCGCCGCCGATGGTCTGCTGGTGGCCGGAGACGCCTTCGGTTTCCTGGACCCGGTGTTTTCCTCGGGGGTTATGCTGGCGCTCAAAAGCGGCATGCTCGCGGCGGACCACGTTAAGGCCGCTTACGACGCCCAGGATTTCTCCGCTCGTAGGTTCGCCGAGTACAGGCCGGGTCTTGCGCGAGGGGCTCGAAAACATGCGCAAGCTCGTCTATGCCTTTTACGATCCCAATTTCAGCTTCCGGAAATTGACCACCAAATACCCGGAGCTAACCGGCGACATTACGGATTGTCTCTCGGGCGATGTGAACAAGGATTTCTCGAGGCTCTACCGGGCGGTGGCGGAAACGGCCGAGGTGCCGGAACCGCTTCCCTACGGCGAGCCCACTATTGAGAGACCCGGCAGTGGTTGGGGGCTAAGGTTCATGACCACTCAGCGGATGCCCTGCGAATTCCAACTCCTTCGGCGCGTCGAGTTCTCCGACACTGACATGGCGGGGATCATGCACTTTTCCAACTTCTTCCGTTTCATGGAGGCCACCGAAACCGCCTTCATGCGCTCGCTCGGTTTTTCCGTGGTTTTGTCCCGGTGCGGCCTGGAGGTTTGCCTGCCTCGGGTGCATGCCGAATGCGATTATGCGCTGCCGTTGCATTTCGAGGACGAGGTGCTGGTGCACCTGCTGGTCGAGAGCAAAGGCGCCCGCACGCTGACCTATCAGTTTCGTTTTACCCGGCAGAACGACACCCCTCCGCGCGAAGTGGCGCGCGGGCGGTTGGTGGCCGTCTGTGCCGCCCGGCAGGAGAATGGGGGATTGAAAGCGGTCCCTCTCCCGCGGGAGCTTTCCGACAAGATCCAAGTGGCTCCAGCCGAGGTCTTGGGCACCGGCGCGACGCCCCGGGCAGCGGAGGGGCGCGCCCAGGACAAACCAAGGTCCGGAGCCACCCAAGCCTCGCGCACAACGCCTCACGCCTGATGCGCGCTTAATTAAACTCAAATACAAGCTATGAATGATCTAATCCGCAACTCCTCCAGCTCCAGCAATGCCTGGCTGATATATTCACTGCTCACCGTCGGCTGTTGGGGCCTGTACGGGGCTTTTCTGCACTCGGGCCAGATGGGCATGAACGACCCCGTGAACGGCCGCTATAAGGCCTTTCTGTGCGTCGGCATCGCCTATTTTCTGACGGCGGTGCTGGCGCCGCTGGCCGTGCTGCTCCTCAAGGGCGCCTCGTGGAATTTCACGGCGGGCGGGACAGCCTGGTCGTTGGTGGCCGGGATCGTCGGCGCGGCCGGGGCCTTTGGTGTGCTGCTCGCTTTTGGGGCCAAAGGCTCTCCCGCAGTCGTGATGTCGATCGTGTTTGCCGGCGCGCCGGTCTTGAATGCCATCTACTCGCTGGTGCTGCACCCGCCGGCGGGTGGCTGGAAGGGACTGCCCTGGCAGTTTGTTCTGGGTTTGGCCCTGGCGGCTTTGGGCGGGTGCCTGGTGACGCTGTATAAGCCCGCTCCGGGGGCCGTGCACGCTCCCAAACCGCAGGCGTCCCTGTCGGCTCAAGCCCTGGGCGAAGATGCCGCCGGACAGCCGCTCTGACCCTGGAATGCGGCACGGAGAACCCCGCGCGCGGGCACGACGTCGCGCCGGCGAGCATGGGCCGATCGCGGTGCGCGGCCGAAATCCCACGATGACGGTTGAATGAGTGCGTCTCGACTCCAAATCGAAGAGCGGCAGCTCGGCAAGTTGCGCGCGTTGCTCGAAGCGGTGATTCCCGCCAACCCGTTCTATGCGCGCAAATTGGCCGGCTGCCCCCAGGCGCTCACCCTCAGTGAATTCTCGCGGGTGCTCCCGTTGACGACGCGTCACGAGTTGGTCAAAGATCGCCTGGCCCATCCGCCGTATGGCACCAATCTCACCTTTCCGCTGGAACGGTATGTGCGTTGTCATCAAACCAGCGGCAGCACCACCGTTCCCATTCGGTGGCTCGACACCACCGAGAGTTGGAATCATCTGGTGGGGAACTGGATTCAAATTCTCGACGCGGCCGGCATCACTCGCCAGGATCGCTTCTTCTTTGCCTTTTCCTTTGGGCCATTCCTCGGCTTTTGGTCGGCGCTCGAAGCCGTGCTCCGGCTAGGCTACTTTTGTTTTCCGGGTGGTTCGATGTCGAGCCTGGCGCGCCTGCAAGCGATTTTGGATAATGAAATCAGCGTCGTTTGTTGCACGCCCACGTATGCGCAGCATCTCGGGGAAGTTGCGCGTGAAAAGCAAGTCGATCTGGCGCGCAGCCGGGTGCGGCTGTTCATTGTGGCGGGCGAGAGCGGAGGGAGCGTGCCGGCAACGCGCGCCCGGATCGAGAAGCTCTGGCCCGGCGCGACCGTGTTCGATCACCACGGCATGACCGAGGTCGGGCCGGTGACCTACCAATGCCCGGCCGGCCCGGGTGTGCTGCACGTGCTGGAATCCGCTTATTGGCCCGAGGTCATTGATCCGCAGACCGCCAACCCCGCCCCGCCCGGGGAAACCGGTGAGCTGGTCCTGACCACGCTGGATCGCGTGGGCTCCCCGCTCATCCGGTATCGCACCGGCGACCTCGTCAAGCCCCGCACCCGAGGCGTTTGCGCCTGTGGCCGGCACGAACTGGCCCTCGAAGGGGGCATCCTCGGCCGGAGCGACGACATGGTGGTGGTTCGCGGAGTGAACGTTTATCCCAGCCAGGTCGAGGAATTGGTGCGCGCGCATCCGGAGGTCGCGGAGTATCGCGTGCGGGTGGATTGCCGCCAGGCGATGCTGGACTTGTCGCTCGAAGTCGAGGCGGCCGGGTCCGCGGATGGACCCGCGCTCAGGCTCCGGCTCGAACAGGCGTTCAAAACGCTGCTCAACTTGCGGGTGCCCGTTCAGATCCTCGCGCCCGGATCGCTGCCACGCTTCGAAATGAAAGCCCAACGCTGGATCCGGCTCACCGCTTGATTCCCTTTGTCCCCACACCGCATGTCACGCGTCATCGAAATTCTGATCGCCCCGGCGGCTTCGTCCGTGCCCCAAGTCTGCCAGAAGGTTTCCGCCGTGGCCGGCCGCGGCCTCGAAGGCGACCGTTACTTCCTGGGCACAGGCACCTTCTCGCCCCACCCCCAAAAGCCCGCTTACGAAGTGACCTTGATCGAGAAAGAGAACATCGAGGCCTTCCGGCTCGCATCCGGCCTGCCCTTCACCTCGCGCCACGCGCGCCGCAACCTCGTGACCGAAGGTGTGGATTTGAATGCGCTGGAAGGCAGGGAATTCAAAGTGGGCGAGGTTTCGCTCCGCGGGCTGAAGCTCTGCGAGCCCTGCAAACATCTGGCCAACTCGGCCTTCCCCGAAGTCTTGCCCGGCCTGATCCACAAAGGCGGCCTCCGCGCCCAGATCCTTTCCAACGGCACCATCCGCGTCGGCGACCCCGTAACCGTCCCCTCCCCCGCCCCCTCACGGATCACGCATCACGCATCACGCATCACGTTTTTACGTTTTACGTTTTTACGCTTTACGCTTTTACGTATCACGTTCTTACGCATTCCGCGTCCCGTCTTCTTCCCCAATAAGCACTCTCCATTTGCAAAATCATTGAATATCATCGACTTTTCACCGGTCTCCTATATTTAACTATCATAGAATGCATAAACTTGTTGCATGCTGTATGAAGCGGCCGTTTCGGCCCGGAGCCGCAGGCTCGGCGGCGCGCTATTTTGTTCTCCTGGGTCTGTGCACCCTGCCTGCGCTGGGCGGATCGGTTCGCGGCTGGCTCAGTTGGCGGGGGCCGGAGCAAACCGGGGTGTCGCGCGAAACGGGGCTGCCCACGAAGGTTTCCCCGCAGGACGCGCTGTGGGTGGTGGATTTTCCCGGCCAATCGGCTCCGGTGATTGCCAACGGCAAGCTGTACGCGATGGGGTATCTGGGCCAGGGACCGGACCTGCAGGAGGGGGTGGCCTGTTTCGACGCGGAAACGGGGCAGAAGGAATGGGAACGGCTTTACAACGATTACCTCAGCGACACGATTTATCTTCGCTATGCCACGGCCAGCCCGGCAGTCGATGAGGAGACCGGCAACGTGTACATGCAGGGCACGCAGGGCATTTTGGCGGCCTTCACGCCGGAGGGCACACCGATTTGGCATCATTCCCTGATGGAGGAATTTGGCCGTCTCACCTTTCCCAACGGTCGCACCGCGACGCCCGCGCTGGACGCGGATCTCGTCATTGCCCGGGGCATCACGGCGAATTGGGGCACCCAAGGCCCCGCGGCGGACCGCTTCTACGCTTTTGACAAGAAGACCGGAGACCTGGTTTGGGCGTCGAGTCCGGGGGGGCCGCCCAAGGACAATTCGTTCTCGCACCCGCAATTTGCGTGGTATCACGGCATGCGGGTTTTTTACACGGCGACGGGTGATGGCAGCGTGGATTGCGTGAACGCCCGCACCGGCGAGCCGATTTGGCGGGTGAACCTTTTCCGCGCCGGGATCAACGCCACCGTCCTGGTTCATCACGACAACGAAGTGATTGCCATCTATGGGACGCCTTACGAATTGGGACAGATGGTGGCGCTCAAAGTGCCGGACGTGATGCCCTCGAGCCCGGCCGCCGGGCCGGTGGTGCTCGAACGCAAAGACCTGCAGCTTTGGGCCGATGATATTTCCTCCTCGACCAGTTCCCCCATCATGGAAGGGGATACGATTTTTATGGTGGCGGAAAAGGGCGATTTTTTCGCGGTGAACGCCGAGACCGGGGCCATCCAATGGAAGCTGAAACTGGGAATTGAACAGCGCAACTCCTGTCCGCTTTACGCCGATGGGAAGCTCTATGTTCCCATCCTGGACGACCCGGACGCCAAGGCGGCGGGCCAGACCGACGCGGGAACCACCGGGGGCTTCTACGTGATCAAGCCCGGCCAGACCTCGGCGGAAATTCTCAGCCATGTCGCCCTGGACGGGCGCTGCTTCGGCACACCGGTGGCCTACAACGGCAAGGTTTACCTGCAAACGACCCGTCACCTCTACTGCTGGGGATCGAAGGGCAACAACCCCGGATGCCCGCCGCCGATCGCCGAACCGCCCTGGCCCGCCGCGGGCCCCGCGACCCAGCTTCAGATTATCCCCTCCGAGGTGTTGTTGCATCCGGGTGATAAGGCGGCCTTCCGCGTGCGCTCTTTGGATGCGAATGGTTTCACCGTCCAGGATTCGATTCCGGCGAACGAAGTGAAGTGGGTCAGCTACGTGCCGGCCACCGCCAAAGTGAAATCCACTCTTCGAGGAGCTTTCAACGACCAGGGCGAATTGGTGGCCGCGCCCGATCCCGTGTTGTCCGCCGGCGCCTTCCAGGCCACCGCGGGCTCCCTCAAAGGCTACATTCGCGGGCGGGTGATGCCGAACCTGCCCATCAAACAGGATTTCGAATCGTTCGAGCTGACTCAAACCGACGCGGAAGGGGTCAACTTCGCCTACCCGCCGCTGCCCTGGATCGGGGCGCGGTTCAAATTTGACGTGCGCGAAAAGGACGGGAGCAAGGTCCTGGCCAAAACCACCAGCAACCGATTTTTCCAACGCGCCACCGTCTTTATGGGGACGCCGGAGATGAGCCATTACACGATCCAGGCGGACGTGATGAGCGATGGCAACAGGCGCAAGATGTCCGAGGTCGGAGTCATCAATCAGCATTACCTGATCGTTCTGAAGGGCAACGACCAGAAGATCGAGATTAACTCCAACCAGGAACGCCTTCGAGTCGCCCGCGATTTCAAGTGGGCTCCGAAGGTTTGGTATCGTCTGAAAGCCCGGGTAGATCAGAATCCCGACGGCTCGGCAATCGTGCGTGCCAAAGCTTGGAAGCGCGACGAGGCGGAGCCGGCGGATTGGACCATCGAAGTGCCTCATAAAACGGCGCACCAGCAAGGTGCGCCAGGGCTGTTCGGCTTCTCGCCGCAGGATATGCGGGTCTTCATCGACAATGTGGAAGTGACCCCGGACTGAGCGCCTATGCGAGTTCTCCCTGAACCGGCCCGCCGGAGCCCGGAGGGTGCTCACCCGCACCGCGGCCGGAGCGCAACCGCGAATCCCTCAAATGGCTTCGCGCCCCAACCCCGCTGTTTACCCGCCATTACTGGACACCCATTCGCATGAGAAAGCACACTGAATTCCGTCCCGCACCCCTCCGTCCGCTCCTAAGCGCCTTGGTTGCCGCCGCGGTCCCTCTCGGCCTCCCCGCTGCGGATTGGCCCGAATGGGGCGGGGCTCCGGCGCGCAACATGTATTCGCCCGCCCAAGGTTTGCCCGATCACTTCACCAAGGGCAAACCCAGTGAGATCAAGTTCAAGCAGGACTCGGACGAGGTGGATCTTTCCAATACCGAGAACGTGAAATGGGTGGCCAAGCTGGGATCGCAGAGCTACGGCAATGTGACCGTGGCGGGGGGACGGGTATTCATTGGCACGAACAACGAGCCGCCCCACGACCCGCGCTACCAGGGCGATCGCAGCATCCTGCTCTGCCTGGACGAGAAGACCGGCGAGATTCGCTGGCAGCTTACGGTGCCAAAGCTGGCCTCGGGCAAGGTCAACGATTGGGAAAGCCTCGGCCTGCTTTCCTCCCCCACCATCGAGGGTAACCGGTTGTATGTGGTCAGCAGCCGTTGCGAGGTGCTGTGCCTCGACGTCGATGGCATGGCCAATGGCAACGACGGGCCGTTTAAGGACGAAGCCAAATATGTCGTCAAAGATGTCATTATCGACAAGGGCAAACCCACCGAGCACCCCGCGCCCCCGATCCCGCCGGGTCCCAAAGACGCCGATATCATCTGGCGCTATGATATGATCGATGAGCTGGGCGTGTTCCCCCACAACGCGTCCGACTGCGCGCCCCTCGTCATCGGTGATCGGGTTTACGTCAATACCTCGAACGGGCAGGATTGGACCCATTCCAACATTCCCTCCCCGAACGCCCCCAGCCTGATCGCCCTGGACAAACACACCGGCGAGCTGGTCGGCGAGGACGACGCCCACATTGGCCCGCACATCTTCCACGGTCAATGGTGTTCCCCCTCCACCGGCGTCGTCAACGGCCGGCAGCTCATCTTCCTCGGCGGTGGCAACGGCATCTGTTACGCCTTCGATCCCACCCCCGTGAAGGAGGGCGACGATGCCTTCCTGAAGAAGGTCTGGTGGTTCGACTGCAATCCGCCCGAGCGCAAAAAGTTCAAGTATCCGGATGCGGAAGGCCCCAGCGAGATCAACGCCACACCGGTATTTTGGAAGAATCGCATTTATACGGCGGTGGGCCAGGACCCGGAGCACGGCGAGGGCGTGGGCATTCTTACCTGCATTGATGCGACCAAGACCGGCGACATTACCCAGACCGGCAAGATTTGGTCGTACGACAAGATCCATCGCAGCCTGTCAACGGCTTCCATCACGCCCGACGGCTTGCTCTTCATTGGCGACTTTTCGGGCTATCTCCACTGTTTTGATGCGGAAACCGGCCAGCTCTATTGGACGCACGATTTGAAAGCGCACGTCTGGGGTTCGACGATGGTGGCGGACGGGAAAGTTTATATCGGTGATGAGGATGGCGACCTCATGGTGTTTGCAGCGAGCAAAGAGAAAAAGCTGCTGAGTGTGACCAACCTTGGGGCGCCGGTCTATTCCACCCCCGTCATTGCGAATGGCACGCTGTACGTCGCTTCAAACACGCACCTCTTCGCTTTTTCCACCCAAGCCAAAGCCGATGCCAGCCTCAAACCCTAAAGCGCGGGCGCGGCGTCGAGTTGCCCCGGGCCGGGCGCTCCCCGGAGCGGAGCGCGCTCAGGCAGGCCCGGCGCAAGCATTTGAAATCCCGCTCGCCGGCGTGATCCTCTCATGAAACTCAAAACGTTCCTTCTCACTTTCCTGATCCTCGCCATCTATGTCCTGCACCAGGACTTCTGGAATTGGAAGAAGGCGGATCCTTTGGTGTTTGGTTTCCTGCCGGCCGGCCTGGCGTACCAGGTGGGCTATTCGATAGTGGCCTCCATCCTCATGGCCGTGCTGGTCAAGTTCGCCTGGCCGAGCCATCTGGAAGAGGTAAGTCCCCAGGCCCCGTCTGAGAACGAAGACCAAAGCCGAGGTCACTCATGATCCCTGTTATTGTCGTTTGTATTTACCTGGCAATCATCGCCGTGATCGGCAGTGTCGCCTTTCGCCGCACGAAGGCGAACACGGAAGATTTCTTTCTGGCCAACCGCACGGTGGGCTCGATGGTTTTCTTCCTGTCCATCTTCGCCACCAATATGACGGCGTTCGCCATTCTCGGCAGTTCCGGCCAGGCTTACCGCCAGGGAATCGGCATTTACGGCCTGATGGCTTCCTCTTCGGGTTTGGTGATCCCGCTGACCATCTTCTTCATCGGCACCCGGCTCTGGGCCATCGGCAAGCGTTTCGGCCATCAAACCCAGGTCGCTTTCTTCCGGGACCGCTGGGAATGTTCCACCATCGGCACGCTGATCTTCGCGCTGAGCGTCGGCATGCTGGTCCCGTACATGATCATCAGCATCATGGGCGGCGGGCGGGTGCTGAGTGACATTAGCGGCGGGCGGGTCGCCTATTGGCTGGGGTGCGCGATCGTCGCGCTCGTGGTGACCGCCAACGTGTTTTTCGGCGGCATGCGCGGCACCGTTTGGGTCAACATCTTCCAGACCCTGCTGTTCCTTCTGTTCGGAGCCGTCGCCGTCGCAGTGATTAGCCACGGGCTGCCGGGCGGATTTGGAGACTACATTGAAAAGATCGCCAACAATCCCAAGACGCGCTATCTCGTCACCCGCGAGCGAATGTCCGAGCGGTTCTTTTGGAGCTACACGTTCATTCCGCTGTCTTCGATCATGTTTCCGCACATGGCGATCATGTGTTTTGCCGCGCGCAAAGTGACTGCGTTCAAGCGCACGGTGATGCTCTATCCGATCGCCATTTTGGCGATCTGGCTGCCCTGCATTTTTCTCGGAGTCATTGGCACCCAACTGGAGCCGGGCCTCAAGAACCCCGACGGCATCCTGCTCCACCTGTTGACGGATCACGCGCCGGCCTGGCTGGCGGGCATTCTCGGCGCCGGAATTATTTCGGCGGTCATGGGCTCCGACACCCACCAGGTGCTGGCCGTCAGCACCATGTTTACCAAAGACGTCTTCGCGCACTATGGCGGTACGGCCAAATTCGGCGAGCGCGGCAGCGTCGCGTTTGCCCGCGGGTTCATCCTCGTGGTTACCGGCGTTGCCTACCTGATCGCCTTGATGACACCCGCGAGCATTTTCGAACTGGCCGTTCGGTTCGCCTTTTCAGGTTTCGCGGCGATGGCGCCTGTGATGATTGCGGCGCTGTTCTGGAAGCGCAGCACCAAGTACGGCGCACTGGCCTCCGCGCTTTGGGTCGCCTTGTGGCTCATATTGACCTGGTATCTCCAAAGGATTTCGGATGGCACCGCCCCCAAACCCGGCCAGCCGGTGGCTTTGATTTTTCCGGCTCTGGGACATTTCTTCGAGCGCTCGACGGCCAATGTGACGGTGTACGGCTTCCTGCCCGTCGTGCCCATGGTACTGGGTTCGGCTGCCTTAATGATCCTGGTCTCGCTGGTCACCCGCCCGCCGAGCCAGGCCACCATCGATAAATACTTTTCAAACTTTGCGGCTCGGGGCGAGCCGGGCCGCGGCCAAGCCGGCAAGCTCATGGCCCCGACCGGTCAGACACTGCGGGCCTGACCTGGACTTTCTGGCGCGTTTTCTATGTCACCTTCCAACGGCTCAGAACCCGTCCCGGCGAGCGACTTCCCGAGCGGCGGTGGCCGTTTGTCACGAGGCGAAGGGACCGCCGCGCTGCGGCGCAATCATCCAGCAACAAGGCGCCGCTCTCGCGGGCTCCCCGCGGATTTTTCTGTGCTGCGCTAATCCATCTCCATCCAATGCACCCCCCCGAACTCGATACTCAGGCCGCCCAGGAAAAGCTCGATGCGCACCTGCGCGAGACGATCCAGTGGCATTTTTCGCCCGAGACCGGTTGTCCGTTTTGGCTGGCGTGGGCCAAAAAGGCCGGCTGGGATCCGCGCCAGGAGATCAAAACTTTCCCGGACCTGGTCGCCCGCTTCCCGCATTTCCAAGACGATTGGCTGCGCGACCTCCAACCGGAGGTGTGGGTGCCGGCGAAGTTCCAAGGCCGTCCCTACAACATTTTCGAAACCGGCGGCACCACCGGCATGCCGAAGCAGCGCATCGGGTGGGACGATTACAAGACCGATTATGAGGAGTTTTCCACCAAGATTGCCGAGGCGCATTTTCCGCGCGGGGCCGCCTGGCTGATGGTGGGCCCGACGGGGCCCCGTCGGCTGCGCCTGGCCATCGAACACCTGGCGAACTTCCGGGGCAGCCCCTGCTATTTCATCGACCTCGATCCCCGTTGGGTGAAGAAGGTCATCGCCGCCAAGCAATTCGAGCAAGCGCGCGCCTACATGGACCATGTGGTCGATCAGGCTGTGACCCTGCTGCGGCACCGCAAAATCGCCGGCCTCTTCACCACCCCGAAACTGCTCGAAGCGATCGGCGAGAAGGTCAATCTCTTCGAGGCCGGCATCCGCGGCGTTTTCTGCGGTGGCACCAGCATGACGCCGCAATATGTGCGCTTCATCGTCGAGGAGGTGCTCGAGGGCAAGATTGGCTTTTATCCCACCTACGGCAATACCTTGATGGGGCTGGCCGCGAGCGTGCCGCTTCGCCCCGAAGACAATTTTTCGGTCACCTATTACGCGCCCCAGCCCCGCGCCGTCCTCCGCGTCGTGAATCCAAACGCAACCAGCCAACTGGTCGATTACGGCGCCTGGGGCCGCGTCGAACTCACCACGCTCACGCGCGAATTCTTTCTGCCGCGTTTTCTCGAACGCGATGAAGCCCTCCGCCGCCGCCCGCGCGAGCCCTATGCCTGGGATGGCGTCGGCGATGTCCGGCCCTTTGGCGCGATGGAAAAGAACATTGTCGAGGGCGTATATTAACCGGGCATGCAACCCCATATTCCAGCGCTTCGCCGCGGCAAGCCTTACGCCAGCCTGGACCGCGCCCCGGTCAAGGACTGCCGGACTGGGGAAGCCGTGGCTCAGATCAGCCAGGTCAACGCGGGCATCGTCCGCAAGGATCTTTCGAAAATCTCCGAGGCCCGGGCTGCGCTTAAAGAGATTCCCTGCGAACAGCTCATCGAGATTTGCGGCCGGGCGGCGGACCTATTCCTGAACGAGACGCTCCCGCTCGGTGACCAGGGCCACACGCAATCTCCCAGCCAATATGTCGAGACTCTCTCGGCGACCAGCGGCCTTCCGTTCGTCATGGTGCGGCGCAACAGCCAAAAGATTGCGCAGGCGCTGAACCAGATGCGAACGGTCCTCAATGGCCTGACGCGCGGCCTGGGTTTGGACGTGATTGACCGCGGGTTTGGCGAACAGGCCGGCGCGCGCGTCAGTTTTTATCCGGCCACATCCTCTCTGGGCCTGGTCATGCCCAGCAATTCGCCTGGTGTCAATTCGCTTTGGCTCCCGGCGATTCCGCTCAAGATTCCGGTCATTCTCAAGCCGGGACGGGACGAGCCGTGGACCCCGTATCGCATCATTCAGGCATTGATCGCGGCCGGTTGTCCGCCCGAGGCGTTCGGGTTCTACCCCACCGATCACGAAGGCGCCGCCGAGATCCTCCGCACCTGCGGCCGCGCGCTGGTCTTTGGTGATCAAAGCACCACCGCTCCATACGCGGGAAACCCGGCGATCCAGATTCACGGCCCCGGCTTTAGCAAAATCCTCATCGGCGAGGATCAGATCGAGCGCTGGCCGGAATTTATCGACGTCATGGCGGCTTCGATCGCCGACAACGGCGGACGCAGTTGCATCAACGCCTCGGCCGTGGTGGCGCCGAGGTACGCCGCCGAAATTGCGGACGCCCTCGCGCAAAAGCTCGGCCCCATTGCCCCATTGCCCGCCGCCGACCCAAACGCGAAGCTCTCCGCTTTTGCCAATCCTAAGATGGCGGAGGGGATTGACGCCATGATTGAGCAGGGATTGCAAACGGCGGGCGCGGTGGATAGCGCCGCCCAGTATCGGAATGGACCGCGCCGGGTTGTCCTGGACGGGGGCGTGTATCTGCGGCCGACCATTGTGCTTTGCGACGCGTTCGCGCATCCCCTGGCCAATCGCGAGTTCCTCTGTCCCTATGCGAGCGTGGTCCAGGTCCCGCAATCCGAAATGCTGCGGCAGATTGGGCCGTCACTGGTGGTCACCGCGATCACCCAGGATGCGGACTTTAAGCAGTCGCTCCTGGAATCTTCCACCATCGATCGTCTAAACCTCGGCCCGATTTCCACCATGCAGGTCTCCTGGGATCAGCCGCATGAAGGCAACCTCTTCGAGTTCCTCTACCGCCGCCGCTCGCTGGAATTCGCAGCCACCTAAGCGCCTGGCTCCCGCAGTATGCATAGCAACCCCGACCTTGCCCTCTCTCTGCCCGCCCCTTTTGATTATCGTCCCCGAACCCGGATTGTTTTTGGCGCGGGTTGCATCGATCAGGCCGGCCGGATTGCCCGCGAACTCGCGGCCAAAGCGGTATTGCTGGTGACCGACCCCGGAATCGTTCGCGCCGGGCATGCGGCTAGAGTCATCGAACTGCTGCAGGAGCAGGGAATCCGGGTCGCTTGTTTTGACCAGGTCGAGGAAAACCCCGGGACCCAATGCGTTGCCAAGTGCGTCGAGATCGCCAGGCAGGCCGGTGTGGATACGATTATCGGGCTGGGGGGAGGCAGCAGCATGGACACTGCCAAGGGGAGCAACTTCATCCTCACCAACGGCGGTCAGATCCGCGATTACTGGGGACTGGGCAAAGCCACCCGGCCCATGCTCCCGCTGATTGCCATCCCGACCACGGGCGGAACCGGCAGCGAATGCCAGTCCTTCGCCTTGATCACCGACGAACAGACCCATCAAAAGATGGCCTGTGGCGATTCCAAGGCGGCGGCGCGCGTTGCCATTCTGGATCCCGCGCTCACGCTCTCCCAACCGCCACGCGTGACCGCTTGCAGCGGGATTGACGCCATTGCCCACGCGGTCGAAACCGCCGTGACCAGGGCGCGAACACCCCTTTCGCTGATGTTCTCGCGCGAAGCGTTTCGGCTGACCATGGCCGGCTTGCCGCGGGTGATGAAGTCGCCCGAAGACCTCGAGGCCCGGGGCTGGATGCTCCTGGGTGCTGCCTGGGCGGGAACCGCCATTGAAAACAGCATGCTCGGCGCCGCTCACTCCGCCGCCAATCCGCTCACCTCCCATTTCGGCACGCCCCACGGCCACGCGGTCGGCCTGATGCTCCCCCATGTCGTCCGGTTTAACGCCCGGGATCAGGCTGCGGCCCGGGCCTACGCGGAGATGGCCTGTGCCGCCCAGGTCGCGCTGCCGTCGGAAGCGCCCGAAAGCGCCGCCGAGCTTTTAGCCGGGCGTTTGGAGGCATTGCTCGACCTGGCCGCGTTGCCCCGCTGTGTCGATGGCGCCCCAGCCTCCCGCCGTCTTATCCCCGAGCTTGCCGCCGAAGCCGCGCGCCAATGGACCGCGCAATTCAATCCCCGGCAGATTTCCGCCCCGGATTTTGAGGCGCTGTACACCAAGGCGCTGGATCATGGTTGACCCGGTTCGGCGTTAGACCCGTTGTGCGTTGCGGGATGGTCATCGGCGTCGCGGAGCCATGAACGACGCTTGCCGGGCCCGGTCTCGGAGCGACAATTGACGGCAGCCATGGACTTTAGTCCGTGGATTGGCGGCCTCTCGGAAACCTAGCGTCGCGGAACGACGCATCAATCCCACCGATGGCTCGGACGCGGCCCTTTTTGCTTTCCGTTCGCCGCGGGGGTATATACTCTGGCTTATGGATGGAATAGCCACTTGATATGGCGAGAGTGTTGAGAAGCGCGGGCAAATATGTCAGCCCGAAAGCCTTTGAGAAGCGCCGCAAACTGTTGGCCGTCCTGTTGTCTTGCGTGGCGGTTTGCTTCGGCGTGGCCGGCTATCTGATTGGCCAGTTGTTGCGCAAGAGCCCGCTCTGGATGCTCGCGCTGGCCTTTTTGGCCCTGGTGCTGTTGCTGCGCCTAATCTTCCTCCTGGCCCGCAGGAAGATCGAGAGCTTGGAGGAGGAACGCGATCTTTCCGGTGGTGCCGAAGCCCACAAGCGGATCAGTGAGGCGCTCGAAGAGTTGCCCGGCGATTTCCGTGTCATTCACGACCTGAATACCCCCTTCGGCCCCGTGGATCATGTCATCATCGGCCCGACTGGGGTTTTCGTCATCTCGACCAAGAACTGGAAGGGGCTCGTCTCGGGGGACGGCAATGGGGAACTGCTGTGGAACCGGTATCCGTTGGACGAACCCGAGGTGCGAAACTTCGCTGAGACGGTCGGTAAAATCCGCGAGAACATAAAACTCCTCACGAACCGTCTGGCGGGGGATTTTCAGGCGGTGTTCGTTTTTACCGCAGCGAACCTGCAATTGGATGCGCACGCGACCCCGCGCGTCTATTGTCTGCCCGAAGCCCAGCTCCGCTCCCATCTCCTGGGCAACCATTCCGGCCACGATCTGAACCACGAGGCGGTGGAAGAAATCGCGCACAGCTTTCTGAAGATCGCGACCTGAGCGCGTCTGGTCAGCGCTGAGTTTCGGGGCCGAGGAATCCCCGTGCCACGGCGGGGAGGGAGGTTTGTTAACCGATCACTTGGCTTTGACGTTGTAGCAGAGCAGCACGTCCTGGTCGCGGAGGTAGAGGCGGCCGCCAATGACGACGGGGTGGGGCCAACTGTTCTTCGAGCTGCGATCGGGTTGATCGAAGCGGCCATGTTCCTTGTAGCCGTCGGGAGAGGGTTCGATCAGGGCGACAGTACCCTTGCGGTCTTCCTGGCGGAGGTAGAGGCGGCCATCGGCGCAAACGAGCGAACCTTTGCCCAGCTTGTCGCGCTCCTCCCACTTGGCTTCGCCGGTTTTGAGGTCCTGGCACGTCCAGCCTTTGCCCTCCGAATACCCATAGACGTAGCCGCCCACGCGGAGCACACCACCATGGTGGTTAGACATGATCTTATTGGCATACACCTGTTCACTCGAAAACTTGCCGCCGGCCGCGGTCACCTTGAACAGATTGCAGCCGGCGCCGTAGCCCGAACTCACATAAACCAGACCGTCGTCATAAACCGGCGAGGAAATGACGGCAACGTTGCCTCTGCGGCGGGCGCGCCAGAGCAATTTGCCATCCTTGGCGGCCAGGCCCGCGACGCTTTCGGGCGTAAGTTGAATGTACTGGCGGACGCCGCCGAGGTCCTCGACGATCAGGGAGGAGTAGTGGGCGGGGTCGGTAAATTCCTTGCTCTGCCAGATCAGCGCGCCGGTCCGTTTGTTCAGGGCGACGACGGCGCCCTGGGAGCCGCCGGGCGTCACCATGACCTGGTCGCCATCGACCAGCGGGGATTCAGCGTAGCCCCAACTGGGGCAGGTTCCGCCGAAGTCCTTGGTGAGATCCTTGCGCCAAAGTTCCTTGCCGGTTTGGGCTTCATAACAGACCAGGTCGCCCCATTGGCCGAGGGCGATGAGGAGGTCATCGGCAACCGTGGGGGTGCTGCGGGGACCTTCGAAGCGGGGTTCACCCGGGGCACTGGATTTGCCGAGCCGCGAAGCCCAGACCTGCTTGCCGTCGGCGGCATTCAACGCGATAACCATGGAGACGTCGCCTTTATCACCGGCTGTGAAAATACGGTTGCCGGCAACCGAAACCCCGGAGTAGCCGGGTCCCAGGCCGGTCGCCTCCCAGACCAGGGGCGGTCCCCCGGCGGACCAATCCTGCAAAAGTCCGGTATCGGGCGAAATATCGTTGCGATCCGGGCCGCGGAATTGGGGCCAGTCATTGGCCGCCTGGGAGGACGCGGCGGCGAGAGCAAAGAGCAGCAGGGTGGAGGCAGTGTTGACCCGGAAGCAATTCAGAGTGTGCATAGACGCTGCGCGCATGGTGGCGGACCAAGGGTGGAAATGCAAGCGAATGGAGGCTGGTTTTCCCTGGCACAGCGCGTCGCCGTCCTTTAAAGATAGAACATGGCGTTGAGCATGGGTTTCGCAAGATCGCCCGGCGGGTCGAACTCGCCGCGGAGTATGAGGACGAGAAAGGGCTAACTCGAACCGGAGGCGCATGGCGGGCAAATCAAGTTTTTTGGACAAAGTCCTCGAGCGGATTGGCCGGCTCGATCCCGAAGGGCTGCAAAACGTGGTGCAGCGACTGGCGCGGGAGCGCTCTTTTCTCGAGACCCTCTTCAATACCATTGAGGACGGCGTGCTGGTGGTCGATGAGCATGGGCGGATCCTTTACTTCAACCAGGCGGTCACGCGCTTGTTGGGGCTCCAGCCCAGCGTCGAGGGCCAGCCGATCACACATTTCATCCCCGAGTTGGATTGGGAAAAGATCACCCGGCTCGACACTGCCGGCGGGGCGGGCGTCGTCCGGCACGAGTTCGAGGTGCATTTTCCCCGCCCGCGGTTCCTCCGGCTGTACGCGGCTGCGCTGGACGGGCAGTCGCCGGGGAGCACGGGTGTGGTGCTGATTCTGCACGACGCCACCGAGGCCCGGCAGCAGACGTTCGAGGCTATCGAAAGCGAACGCGTGCAGGCCCTGACGATGCTCGCGGCCAGCGTGGCCCACGAGATCGGCAACCCGCTCAATGCGCTGCACATCCACCTTCAGCTCATGGAACGGGAGGTGAAAAAGCTGAAGGCCGTCTCGACGGCGGGATCGTTCGCCCGGCCCCGGGCGAGCGCCACCGCGCGCGGCGTGGGGGCGAGCTCCGAAACGTCCGAAATTGCGCAAAAGCTCGAGCAGTTTTTGAACGTGGGCAAGGGGGAGATCAAGCGGCTCGACTATATCGTGACTCAATTCCTCCACGCCATCCGGCCCACGCCACCGCTGCTCAAGCCCCACTCGCTGAACGACGTGGTGGTGAAGACACTCGAACTGCTCGAACCAGAACTGGAAAATCGCGGCGTCCAGGTGCGCGTGCGCCTGGCCCGGCAGGTGCCGCTTACCCCCATCGACGCGACCCAGATCCAGCAGGTGCTGGTCAACCTGATCAAGAATGCCATGCAAGCCATGACCAAGGGCGGCGTGCTCACCCTGCAAACCGGCGAGGGCGCCGAAGAGGTCTGGGTCAGCGTGGCCGACCAGGGCGGCGGCATTCCCGAGGATCAACTGAACCGGATCTTCGAGCCGTTTTACACCACCAAAAAGAAAGGCTCGGGGCTCGGATTGATGATCGTCCAACGCATCGTGCGGGCGCACGGCGGTCGGATCGAGCTGGAAAGCCAGGTGGGACGGGGCACGACGTTCCGGATCTGGCTCCCGCTGCACGAGCGCAAACCGCGGTTGCTGGAAGCCCCCATGCATGACTGACGAGGCTCGGCCCCAGCACGCTGGCTGGTGCCACGCTTGAAACCCGCCAGCGCTCCCTTAAGATAGAGGGATGGGTTTGGACGGAATTAAGATTGTGTCAGGCGGCCAGACGGGAGTGGATCGGGCCGCGCTGGATTGGGCGATTACGCACGGAGTCGAGCACGATGGCTGGTGTCCTCAAGGCCGCAAGGCGGAGGACGGGACCATCGATGCGCGGTATGGATTGAAGGAAACCCCCAGCGCCAATTATGTGCAGCGCACGGAATGGAACGTCCGGGATTCGGAGGCCACGGTTATCCTCAGCCTTAAACCGGTGCTCTCGGGCGGATCCCAAAAGACTCTGGACCTGGCGCGCAAGCAGCGCAAACCCTGCCTGGTTTTGTCCCGCACGGCTTGGGGCGAGGGCGCCGGAGCGCGCCTGCACCGGTTCATCCAGGAGCATGGCGTCCGCGTGCTGCATGTGGCGGGGCCGCGCGAGTCGGAAGAACCCGAGGTCGGGGATTTTACCTGGTCGGTTCTTGAAGGCTGGCGGCAACTCAGCCTGGACAGCGGGCCCAGCCAGCCGCTGCGGTCCACCCCGCGCCTCACGCTGCGGGCGCTCACGCCGGAAGACGTGCCCGCCGTGGCGCGAATGGCCGGCCGCAGGGAAATCGCCGATACCACAATTTCCATCCCGCATCCTTACTCCGAAGAGCAGGCCAGGGACTGGATCGGACGCTTGGCTGAGTCGGCGGGCTCCGGCAAGGAACTCGTGTTTGGCGTGGTGCGCGGTTCGGCGCTGGTGGGAGTGGCGGGCTTGCGGGACGTCAGCCGTGAGCACGCGCAAGCCGAGTTGGGTTATTGGATCGCCGTCGAACATTGGGGTCAAGGCTATGCCACCGAGGCCGCCGAAGCGCTGGTCCGATTTGGCTTCGAGGAACTCGGGCTGAACCGCATCTTCGCTCACCACATGGCGCGCAACCCGGCTTCCGGGCGCGTGCTCGAAAAGATTGGGATGAAGCCCGAAGGCGTTTTGCGCCAGCGGGTGAAGAAGTGGGGGGTGTTCGAAGACGTGTTGATCCTGGCGCTGCTGCGTGAGGATTGGCTCAACGCGCACCGCGCACCCCGGACCGACACGGCTGAACGCCGGGACGAGCGCGTGCCAGCGCCGTGACCAACCCGGCCAGCAGCAGCATCGTGGCGCGGGGCTCCGGGACTTCCACCGCCGAAAGATTGTCCATGGTAAACGTGATGTCGTTGTAATTGAAATCCGAGGGCGCGGAGGCCAAGAGATCTTCGAACCCGACAAACACCGTGCTCGGCCCCGTGGCGGTAACATAGGCGTGAACATCCCCATCGGCGTTGCGACTGCCGGCGCCGCTGTAAAAGACCTGCCCGGTGTTGCTCACATACTCACCGAACACCAGTTCGGTTCCCGGGGGAAAAATGCCCAAATCAACCGTCGAGCTGCCGGCCGTCAGGCTGGGGTCATGGTTCCAAAAAATGTAGTTCCCGCTGCGCGGCGGTGCCTGGAAGGAGATGGATGGGGCGGGAGATTCGAGAAAAAGATAATCGTTGTAGGTGGCGGTGTTGGCCTGAAACGTCACCCTCACGTCACCGCCGTTGGCCACGAGCGTCACGGCGGTGCTGATGGGCGTGCCGGTGCCCGGTTGCGGGTACGGCACCTGGGCATGACCGCGGCTGGGCGCAAGGCTCGACGCCAGCGCCAAGCTGCCGAGGGTCAAAAACCCATGCAAGAAAGTGTTCATTTCGTCCGCCAGCCTGTTCGCGAGCCAGCACTCAAATAAGCACAGCAGATGCCAGCGCCAAGCAAATTCTGTCAGGCGTCAGCTCGCGCATGATTCGCCACACGCCGCGGCCAGGCCCAAAGGCGCATGCTGTGCCGGCAGGCGCTTCTTTGCTCGCAGGACCATGGGACGCCGGGACGGATCGGTTGCGGGATACCAAGTGAGCGCGGTTCGAAAAAAAGCGGCCCGGATCACCCTCCGGGCCGCTCTCAATAACCTCCGACGAACAGAAACAACGGTGACAGCATCGCGCGGCGGGCTGTAATTCTCAACCCAGGATACTCTTGGAAAACGCGCCGGGGTTCCACTGGGCAAAGCCAGGGTAGTACGGACACGCTGACCCGCTGAGCCAGTGTGGGAAGCCGGAGGATTGTCGAATGGCCTCGCCCCACAGAAACCAACCGCACCGCGCGCGGTCCTGGGGTTAGCTCCGCACTCTGCAACCGGGACAGAGGAAGTGGCCGCCGTCGAACCAGGCCTGCGTGGCCGTCATCCGGGCGCCACACCGATCGCAAAATTCGTAGGCCTCGCGCGGGTCCAGCTTCACCGCGATCCAGATGGTTTGGTAGGCGTTGCGCACGAGCTGAAGCTGGTCGGCCACGTGATCCTGCGCATAATCGAAGACCCGTGCCCGGGTGCGATCCTCCGTGAACTCCCAGTGCGTTGCCGTTCCGGCCAGATACTGGCCATCCTCATTCACGATCAAGACCTTAATCCCATCGGAGTCCTTCATCGCGGCGACAGCGTGGAATGAGGAACGGTGCGGCCGGTCATGACGTGCGGGCAGACGGTGGGCTGGGGTTCGGAAATCACATCAACCAGGGGCCAGAGCGACCGGGCGGGCGGGCGAGCGGAAGGGGAGGCGGACCGGAGCGGGCATTCTTTTCATACGACGGCGGACCAAACGGTGTTGCATTCCGTGGTGTATAGAAACAGGGCACCGTGTCCCAGCCTGGCGCACCCACGCGGCTTGGGGAGACGGCTGCCACGAGCCAACGGCCTTTCCCACGACAGGCCGGGCTTTGATTTTAGCAATTTTGACGCCAGGAACACCGCCAGCCGTGGATCGCGATGGGTTCTAAATACTGCAACGGCCACCGGCCACACCGTCCTTCAGCCGTAACCGAGTTTGAGCAGGAGGAAGACCGCACCGATAAGCCCGAGGCAGACGAAGGACATGACCCAGGCGGAGCTGGCGAAATATGAAGCGGCCACCATGAGCACCCCTCCGGCCATGGGCACCCACGAGGTCTGCTTCTTGCCGTAAATAAAATAGCCCATCCCCACCGAACCCCAAATCAGCGAAGCAAATAAAAAGTTGGCGTTGAACATGGACTTAGACCTCTTAATCATAGCCCCGTTTTCCGGCCCCGCAAGGCAACCATTTTGTGCGCGACTTGCCACCGCGCGTTCGGCACCCTGGCGTCCTATGAGCACGCGCCTGCGACTGGTGGTTCTGTCCCTGGCATGGTTGACGCTCTGCGCGCCCGGCGCCGGACGGGCTCAGCTCGCCCCGCGCATCCAGGTCATCCTCTGGTTCGATACGGAAGATTATCTTTTGCCCGCCGATGATGACGCCTGCTTGCGACTGGCCCGCATGCTGACCGAGCGCCACATCCGGGCCACCTTCAAAGTCGTTGGCGAAAAGGCGCGCGTGCTCGAACGGCGCGGCCGGCGCGACGTTATTTCCGCGCTGAGAAAGCACGACATCGGTTACCACGCAAATTACCATTCCGTCCATCCCACGCCCACGGAATATCTGGCGGAGTGCGGGCTGCTGGACGGCATGGCAGAGTTTGTGCGCCGCGAGGGTCCGGGCGCGGAGGACGTCCGGCGCATCTTCGGAGCGAAAACGCTGGTCTGCTACGGACAACCGGGTTCGTCGTGGGCGCCGCAGGCCGTGGCCGCGCTGGGCCAGATTGGGATCGCCCCGCATGGGGTTCCGTGCTACGTGGATGAGGGCGAAAACGTGGGGTGGAACGAACAACCCTTTTGGTACGCCAACACGCTCAATGTGTATCACATGGGGCAAAACTATACCCGGATGGAACTGCACGATCCCGCGGCGGTGGCGCCGGCCAAGGAGCAGTTCTCCGCGGTTGCGCAGCGCCTTTCGAGCCAGGATGGCGGGGGACTCATCAGCATTTTTTATCACCCCTGCGAGTGGGTACACGTCGAGTTCTGGGACGGGGTAAATTTCCGTCGCGGCGCCAACCCGCCCCGCGAGCAATGGAAGGCCCCGCCACAGCGGCCGCCAGAGGAAACCGAAGCGGCTTTCCGGCGCTTCGCCGAGTATATCGATTACATCCGTTCGAATCCCGAAGTTCGCTTTATCACGGCCAGCGAGCTGCCTACGATCTATCCCGACGCGGTCCGAACGGCGGGCGCTTCGGCGGATGACCTGTCGCAGATTGCTTCCGGGCTGGTGTCCGGCGCTGGCAGCGGCGTCGATGTTCGCGTGATCGGCAATCGCGCGTATTCGGTGGCCGACCAGTTTGAACTGCTGACCACGGCAGTCGGCGGACTGATCCGCGGGCAGTCACCCGCGTTTCCGCTCAAAGCCAGGGGCCTCCTGGGCCCGGACGGTCCGCCGTCGCCATTCGCCCCGGGTCATCTGAACTGGCCGGCCTTTCGCGACACCACACTGGACGTGCTGGATTTCATTCAAACGCAACACCGCGTGCCGGCACGCGTCTTTGTGGGGGCTGACGCCATCGCGCCGGGGTCCTTCCTGGTGGGCTTAGCCAGAGCTTACGATGAGTTTGTGCGCCACGGCAGACTCCCTCAAGACCAGGGGCTGGAAATACCGGCCCAGGTCGAGTTGCTGCCCGCCCGGCGCGTTGCTCCGGATACCACAGGTCTTTTCGGAGGGTGGATTATCCACAAAGAAGGCTTCCGGGCGCCCAAGGTGGTCGCGCTGGCACAACTCCAAGCCTGGACCTTGAAGCCCGCGATCCGCGGGCCTTGAACCAACCTTCGGCCGCCAGGAACCCTGATGAACATGGACCCAGGCCAAATCGAGAGCAACGAGCGCCCTGAACCTCTCAGTGCCAGCGGATCACGCAAGCTGGTTCGCGCCATCCTCGGCCAGACGCGCACGACGGCGTTTCGCCGTTTTGTGCGCGATTTGCTGGTGGAACTCTGCCGGATCGACACGACGCCCCGGGCCGATCCGAACTTGATGGGACGGGCCGAAGGCGGCTGTTTTGAAGTGCTCGAGCGGGAACTCGGCTCGCTGGCGATTCCCGGCGCGCGTGTGGAACGACGGCCCATCAATCCGATCATTCAAGGCCACCCCGCCTTCTCGCTCCCGCACTTTACCAAAACCGCCGAGCGTCCGGAGGGGCTTTCGCCCAGCGAGACTTACTCGACGCGCTCGAACCTGCTCTACTTTGTTCCCGGCAAGAACGGGAAGCGACCCGGCCGATCCATCGCATTGAACTCCCACCTCGATGTGGTTGCTCCGTATTTTCCGCCGCGTATTCGCGGTCAGACGGTTTTCGGCCGCGGTGCTTGTGATGATAAGGGTCCTGTGGTCAGCGTGGTGGCAGCGCTCAAGGTCCTTTCCGAGGCCATGCGCCGAACCGGCGCGGCTTGGAACCGGAATGTGCTCGGGATGTTCGTGGTGGAAGAGGAGACCGGGGGGAACGGATCGCTGTCGCTGGCGATCGACCGCGAGCTGAAATCGGCATACGAGAGCGTGCTGGTCTGCGAATGCACGGGCCTGCGCATTCACCCGGCCAACCGCGGCGCCGTCTGGTATCGCGCCACGCTGTCCGCCCCAGAAGGGGTTTGCCCGCTCGAATTGTTCGCCTTCGTCAACGAGGAAATGGAACGGGAAGGGGCCGCCATTCGCGCCGAGAGCCGTCATCCCCTGTTTCCGCAACGCCCGGTGCAGACGTGCCACGGCATCATCGGCCCCTTCGGTGAGCACCCCAGCCGAATCTGCGGCGCGGTGAGGTTCAACATTCAACTGCGACACAAGCCGGGGCCGGGGCTTAAGACCCTCGTGTCCGACTGCCTCGAGGCGGGGCTGGCGGATTACGCCGGGCTCTACGGAGACAAGACGAAGAGCCTGGACCCGGCCACGGGCGAGCCGGTCGTCCCGCGCCATTATGATCTTCGGTCAAAGGGCACGGGCTTCGAGGTCCGCGTGCATGGTGCGGCAGGCCACATGGGTGCCATCCGTGAGCGCGACGGAGCAATTACCAAAATGGCTCACCTGGTTCGAAGTTTAGTGCGTTCAAAGCCGCGGCTCGAAGCCGTTGCGGGTGGTCCGGTGCAGTTCCTTTTGGGGCAACGGGACGCAAGCCGCTGCCACGCAGGCGCCGGCGAACGCGCCGCTGATCCTGGAAGGCGGACAGGGCTTCGTTCCCACCCACAGCATGCGGGAAGTCATGACGCGGCTGCGCCGTGCCGCGGAGCGCGGGGCGGGGAATTACCTCCGCTGGATCGGCCGCGGGGAGCAGGCTGAAAGCGTGGTGAAGGTGGTTTACGAAAAACTGCACAACGAAGCCTTCGACGGGGACCCGGATTCGCCGTCGGTCCGCCACGCCATTGCCGCGGCCCGGACGACCGGCATCTGGCAGGAAGAGCCGATCCTCGGTTGGACGGTTTCGTGCGATGCCAGATTATTCGCCGCTGAGTATCCCGGCATGGCAGTGCTCACCTTTGGCCCCGGGCGCCTGGAACATGCGCACTCCGACCAGGAACAGATCGCGCTGGATGAAATCCGTGCCGCCGCCGAGTTCCTCGCCGTGTTCCTGCTCTTGCAGACCGGGACCATCCATCTGAGTTGATGCGTCACTCCCGAAGTATTACGACATGAAAACCAAGCTTCGCCTGGGGATCATCGGCGCCGGTTCAGTCGTGCGCGAAATCTATCAGCACCTTTACTTTCGCAGCCGCTACTCGCCACTCCTGAAAATTCTCGCCGTGGCCGACCCGAACGAAGCCGGGCGAAATTGGCTGGGCGACCTGGCCGGGGTGCCGGCCGAACGCCGCTTCGCCGATTACCAGGAGCTGCTCTCGAAGGTCGAGCTCGACGCCGTGCAGGTGAACACGCCCGACCGCTTGCACTGCCGCCCAACCATCGACGCGCTGAATGCCGGCTTGGATGTCGTCGTGCCCAAACCGGCGGCGGCCACCGTCGAGGAGGTCCGCGCCATGATCGACGCGGCGCGAAAGAACGGGCGATTGCTCGGGGTCGATTTCCACAAGCGCGAGGACCCTCGGATCAAGGAGGCGCGCGCCCGATTTCTGAGCGGGCGCTACGGGGCGCTCCAAACCGCTGTCCTCTACATGATCGATAAGCTGGCGGTCGCCGACCCGAATCATTCGCCCCGGTTCTTCGCCTCTCCGGATTTCGCCGAAAAGAACACGCCGATCTCCTTCCTCACGGTGCACATGGCCGACGCTTTGCTGCATGTCACCGACCTCAAACCCATTCGGGTGCGGGCGGTTGGATACGCGCATAAGCTGCCGTTGCTCAAACCTATCCCGAGCCGCGGGTACGACTTGGTGGACACGGAAATCCTGCTCGAGACCGGCGCGCTGGCCCACCTCATCACCGGGTGGGCCCTGCCTAATACCGCATGGTCCACCACCGTGCAATCCGGCCGCCTCATCTGCTCGGATGCCCTGGTGGACTTGGCCTTCGACAGCCCGGGCCTGCGTGAAATCCACGCCGACGGCCTGATGGAAGTGAATCCCTTGTTTCGCAATTTTGACGCGGACCAGACCGTGACCGGCTACGGGATCAGCAGCCCGGGAAAGCTGTATGAAATGATTCTCGCACACCAGAACGGCAGGCTGGCTCCCGAGTTGTACGCCTTGGCCCTGGCGCCCATGACGGTGGGCCTCTACACCACGCTCGTCCTGGAAGGCGCCGAAAAGAGCCTGGCCGAAGGCACCAAGCTCCCGACCGGGGCCACTCTGGGAGCCAGTGTGGATTTAGAACCGCTCGCCGCCGGCCTATTGGAGACGCCACTCGGGGACGGACAGCCGGCGCATTGACGGCGCTCGCCGGCGACCTTAGCTTGCCGTTGAGTGTTTGTCCTGTTGGTATGTTCGAACTCGTTTCATCGTATGAACCCGCCGGGGATCAGCCGCAAGCCATCGCGAAGCTGACCGACGGCCTGTTGGCTGGCGCCAGAAACCAGGTGTTGCTCGGGGTGACCGGTTCGGGCAAGACCTTCACGGTGGCGAACGCGATCCGGAACTTCCAAAAGCCTACCCTGGTCATTTCGCATAACAAGACCCTGGCCGCGCAGCTCTACGCCGAGTTCAAGGGGTTTTTCCCCAAAAACGCCGTCGAGTACTTCGTCAGCTATTTCGATTATTATCAACCCGAGGCCTACATCCCGCGAACCGACACGTTCATCGAGAAAGATTCGAGCATTAACGAAGAGATCGAGCGGTTGAGGCTCTCGACGATGAGTTCGCTGTTCTCGCGCCAGGACGTCATCGTGGTGGCCAGTGTGTCGTGCATTTACGGCATTGGCAGCAAAGAGGACTACGAAGCGATGGTCATCCCCATCCGGGGCGGGATGGAAATGAGCCGCGAACACTTCCTGCGGCGGTTGGTGGATTTGCAGTACACGCGCAACGACATCGAATTCACGCGTGGCCAGTTCCGGGTGCGCGGAGACACGGTCGAGTTGTGTCCGGCGGGGCGCGAGGACGCGCTCCGGGTCGAGTTTTTTGGGGACCAGATCGACCGGTTGACCCGTTTCGAGCCGCTGACGGGGGAGAAAACCGAAGCGCTCGAAGCGGTCACGATTTACCCCGGCAAACAGTTCGTCACTCCGGCGGAAAAGCTCCGGCCCGCGCTGTTCGCCATCCGGGAGGAGTTGAGCGACCGGATCGCCTGGTTCGAAAAGCAGGGCAAGCTGCTCGAAGCTCAGCGCATCAAAATGCGCACCGAATATGACCTGGAAATGATGGAGGAAATGGGTTTCTGCTCCGGCATCGAGAATTATTCCCGGCACCTCTCTGGCCGCGCGCCGGGATCCCGGCCCTGCACCCTGTTTGACTTCTTTCCCAAGGATTACCTGCTGGTGATTGATGAATCGCACGTCACCGTGCCGCAAATCGGCGGGATGTATGAGGGCGATCGCTCACGCAAGACCGTGTTGGTCGAGCACGGCTTCCGGCTGCCGAGCGCGCTGGACAACCGCCCGCTGAATTTCGAGGAGTTCCAGGGACTGCAAAATCAAACCCTCTACGTCAGCGCCACCCCGAGCCCACGGGAGCTGGAATGGTCGCGCGGCCGGGTGATCGAGCAAATCGTGCGGCCGACCGGGCTGGTGGATCCGAGGATCACGCTCAAGCCCCTCCAGGGCCAAATTGACGATCTCATCCACCAATGCCGGTTGCGCGCCGATGCCAAGGAACGCGTGCTGGTGACCACCCTGACGAAACGGACCGCCGAAGAACTGACCGACTACCTGCGCGACATCGGCATCCACGTGCAGTACCTCCACAGCGAAATCGACGCCATCGAGCGGGTCGAGATTCTGCGGGCCTTGCGCAAAGGCGAGTTTGACGTGCTCATCGGCATCAACTTGCTGCGCGAGGGATTGGATTTGCCAGAGGTTTCGCTCGTGGCGATTTTGGACGCGGACAAGGAGGGTTTTTTGCGGAGCGAAACGAGCCTGATCCAAACCGCCGGCCGAGCGGCCCGCCACATCAACGGCGAAGTGATCCTTTACGCCGACGTGAAGACCCGGAGCATCGAGCGATTTCTGGCGGTTTCGGAGTATCGGCGCAAGAAGCAGTTAGCGTATAACGAGGAGCACCATATCACTCCTCGAAGCGTGTGCCGGGCGGTCGAGGAGAGCCTCTCCACACATTACCAAACCCAACAACGCGCCCATTCGATGCTGGCCGAGTCCGGGGTAGATCTCGATCTGAGCGACACGATCAAGGAACTCGAAGAGCAGATGCTCGGGGCCGCCAACAACCTGGAATTCGAGAAGGCCGCGCTGCTCCGGGACCAGATCCGGGAGTTAAAACGGGCCCTCGATGGCAGCACGCCCGAAAAGGCCGCATCCGAGCGGGCGACCTACCGGAAGGGGGGCAAATCACGAGGTTCGAGGCGCGCGCAGGCGCCGTTCTGAGCTTCGTCCACGCTCTCCCACGCCCGAAGGGTCCGAGACCCAGCCTCTCTCGTTTTCTTGAACCTCAGCAGATGTCGTGATCGGTCAGATTTCGCTGCATTTTCCCGACCCCGTCTCCTCTCTCACCCCAGCGCGAAGCGCGCAACTAATGAGGCGTCTGCCACCCCCGATCTTCTCGAGCCCGACCAACCCTCGACCACCCTCCCACGCCCGATGGGTCCGACACCCAGCCTCATTAGGACTACTTGTTTTCGAACAAGCTCGGGGCGATTTGGCGGGCTAACTCCTGGCAGCGCGCGAGGATTTCAGAGGCTGATTCGCTTTGGAGCGCGAAGGCCGCCAGTTCTTGAGCCTCGCTCAGCTTGAGCCGGCGGATGAGGAATTTCACGAGCGGCACCACGGGAGGGGAGGCGCTGAGTTCGTCCACACCCAAGCCCAGCAGCAAGGGAGCGAGCGCCGGGTCGCCGGCCATCTCGCCGCACACACTCACCCAGAGGTGATGCCGGTGGGCGGCATCGACGGTGGCTTTCAAGAGACGCACGATGGCGGGATGGGTCGGCTCGTAAAGATGCGCGATTTTCTCGTTCATCCGGTCCACGGCCAGCGAGTACTGGATCAGGTCGTTGGTGCCGATGCTGAAGAATTTCAGCCGCTTGGCGAGCGCGTCGGCCACGATCACCGCCGAGGGGGTCTCGATCATCGCCCCGATCTCGATTTGCTCATCAAACGGGATATTCTCCTGGCGCAACTCGGCCTTATATTCTTCCACCAGGGCATTGGCCTGTTTGAGTTCTTCGAGCCCCGAGATCATCGGGTACATCATTTTGACATTGCCCTCGGCGCTGGCGCGAAGGATGGCGCGGAGCTGTTCGCGAAACATATCGCGCTCCTGCAGGCAGAAACGGATGGCACGCCAGCCGAGAAAAGGATTCATCTCCCTGGGCAGCGGCAGGTGAGCCAGGAATTTGTCTCCGCCCAGGTCGAGGGTGCGGATGACCACGGGCATGGGCTTGAGGGCGGCGGCGGCCTCGCGGTAAGCCTCGTATTGTTGCTCCTCGCCGGGAGGCAACTCCCGATTGATGAACAAGTATTCGGTTCGGAATAACCCGACTCCCTCCGCGCCGCTGGCCTTTACCGAATCGGCATCGGCGGGGCTTTCGATATTGGCCGACAGAACGACGCGATGGCCATCGAGGGTGACCGCCGGTTTGGATAGGATGTCGCGGAGTTTTTCCTGCAAGGCGGCCTGTTTCCCGATGAGCTGGCCATACTCGAAGAGGGTCTGGTCGGTCGGGTTGATGATGATGACGCCGTTGTAGCCGTCCAATAGGGCGTATTGGCCGCTCTCGATCACGGAGGTGGCGTCCTTGAGGCCGACAATGGCGGGGATCCGCAGCGAACGCGCCATGATGGCCGTGTGCGAGGTCTTGCTCCCGACGTCCGTCCCAAAGCCCAGGACACTCCGCTTGTCCAACTGCGCCGTGTTCGAGGGCGTCAAGTCGTGGCTGATGATGATGCAGGGTTCCTTGAGGTTGCGCAGGCCCAGGTCCTCTTCGCGTCCCATCAGGTTGTTGAGCACCCGCGTCGTGACGTCCCGCATATCGGTGGCCCGCTCGCGCAAGTAATCGTCCTGGATGGCGGCCAGGCTGGCGGCATAGCGTTCGGCCACCGAATGGAAAGCGAATTCGGCATTGACCCGCTTCTCGCGAATGACCCGCACGACCTCATCGAGCAAGGTGCGATCCTCCAGGACGAGCAGATGCGCGTCGAAAATGCCGCCCTCCTCGGCGCCCATGGCCTGGCTGACGCGGCGCTGAACTTCCAGGATTTGCTCGCGGGTCAGGACCAGAGCCTTTTCGAGGCGGTTGACTTCCTCGGTCAGCTCCGTCTCGGTTAACTCGCGACGGCCAATCGCGGGCCGGTGGCGGTTGAGGACCAGGATCTTGCCGCGGCACACCCCGGACGACACCGGGATGCCCCGGAAAGTCTGTTCTCCCTTTGGCGAGGGGTCTGGCATGGAGAATTCTTAACTAAACGCGCCTGGATTGAAAAGCCAATCTTGGCCAAAAAATGGCTTGCCATCAGGTCTCTCTTCTCTATTCACTAGCAACATACACTGCGCCTCGACCCTCATGAAACACAAAACCGCGAACGCCCACAAGGGCCTGTTGGCCGGTGGCAACTGGATCATTGACCAAGTCAAGATCATCGATGTCTATCCGCAACCGGAGCAACTGGGCAATATTCGCAGCCAGTCCCAGGGCACCGGCGGCGCGCCCTACAACGTGCTGATGGATCTCGCCAAAACCGGCGTGCCCTTCCCGCTGCTGGCCGCCGGTTTGGTGGGCGAAGATCCCTTCGGAGACCATATTCTGGATAACTGCCGCCGGCACAAGATCGACGTCAGGTTTTTGACCGCCACACCTAAGGCGCCGACGTCCTACACCGATGTGATGACCGAACAGGGCCATGGCCGCCGCACGTTCTTCCATGCCCGCGGCGCCAATGCCCTCTGGCGGGGCGCGGATTTAGAGTTCGACCGCGTGCGCCCGCGCATCTTCCACTTGGGCTACCTGCTGCTCCTGGATGCCCTGGATAAGCCGGATCCGAAATACGGAACCCGGGCAGCCCGCCTGTTGGCCGCCGCGCAGCACGCCGGCATCCGGACCAGTGTGGATGTCGTGAGCGAGGACAGTGATCGATTCCCCAAAGTGGTGAACCCGGCGCTCAAGCACGTGGACTACTGCATCCTGAACGAAATCGAAGCCGGCAAGACCACGGGATTCGCCACCCGGCAACCGGACGGCCAGCTTGATCCCGTGGCGTTGAAGCATGCGGCCGGAGCGCTCCTGCAACAGGGCGTTCGTGAACTGGTGGTCATCCATTTCCCGGAAGGCGCCTTTGCCCGCACGCGCACCGGCGAGGACTTTTGGCAGGCTTCACTGAAGCTTCCACCGGATTATATCCGGGGCACGGCCGGGGCCGGGGATGCCTTCTGCGCGGGCGTTCTGCTCGGCTTGCACGAAGAGTGGGATCTGCAGCGCTGCCTGCTCACCGGGGTTTGCATTGCCGCCGCCTCCCTCTCCGACCCGACGTGTACCGCCGGGGTGAAATCACTCACCCAATCGCTGGCCCTCTCGCGGAAATTCAGTTTCGGGCGATCGCCCTCGGATTAGACTCCAACGAAGCCCGGCCTCACCAAAACGAACCTAAGCCCGTTCCATGTACTTCCCGGTCCGGGTGTCCACCTTGATCTTTTCGCCGGTCTTGATGAAGAGCGGCGCCTGAACGGTAATGCCGGTTTCCAGGATGACCGCCTTCTGAACGTTGTTGGCCGAGTCGCCGCGGATGCCCTCGGGCGCATCCGAAACCGTGAGCACCACACTCGACGGCAACTCGAGCGACACCGCTTTGTCCTCGACAAACGTGACCGTGATCGTGCCGTTCTCGACCAGGTAATTCTTCGCGTCACCGACAATTTCAGCGGACAGCGTCACGGTTTCGTAAGTTTCCGGGTCGGAAAAGACGAAATCCTCGCCATCCTTGTAGCTGAACTCCATCTTGCGAGTCATCATGGGGATGACATCGATCTTTTCCGTGGAGCTGAAGCGCACGTCCGAGGATCGACCGGAGCGGATGCTGCGCAGGGTGGCCTGAACGAAGGCGCGGAGGTTGCCCGGGGTGCGGTGCTGGCTGTCCTGGACCACGCACACATCGCCGTTGTAATTAATCGCCATGCCGCGGCGAAGATCGTTTGCTGTTGCCATACGTTTTAGTTCAAAATCACGTCAATGCCCGCCAGGTCTCCGTGACGGGAGTTGGGAAACATAGCTAACCCTGGTCCAAAGGCAAGCGCTGGATTTTTAGCGATTCGCAGCAGGGGAACGCCCGGCAGGTGCCACCGGATGGTTGCCGTCCCGCATGAACCGTAGCTAATTGATTTCAAGCAAAATCGCTCAGCGCCGGTCCGCGGTGATTCTTCACCCCGGCGCACAAACCCTGTAACTTTCCGCCCGCTCCCGGCTCAGTGTTCTTTAGATGGCACTCGTCCAGATATGAAAAACCTCAACCGGGAAGGATCCCCATGGAAATGATTATTCGCAGATTTGCCGGCAGCTTTATCCTCGTGAGCCTGCTGCTTGCTCACTATCATAGCCATTATTGGCTCTGGTTTACGGGCTTTGTCGGGATCAACTTGCTGCAGTCCTCGTTCACCAACTTCTGCCCGCTCGAAATTATCTTGCGGAAGCTGGGGGTGGGATGTCCCTGCGCAGCCGCCGATAACGCACCGAAGGCTTGCTGCTCGAAGTGAACGGCGGGTTCCGTCCGCTTCACGTCGCTCTCGCACCGGAGCGCTCGCACGAGCGGCCCATTCGCGCGCGTTGGTGAAACATGAACCCCCGCAACCCAACGAGGATCAACCGCCAATGAAACGACAGACGTCCGTCCTGCTTTCTCTGGTTTGTCTGCCCTTCTGTGCCTGTTTGGGCGTGTCGGCCGAGGAACCGTGGACGCTCGACCGCGCCCTGGACCAGGCGTTGAATCATAATCCTGACGCCCGGGTGGCGCAGCAGCGCATTATCGCCGCGCAAGCCGGGCTCGAACAGGCCAATGCCGCGTTCTGGCCCCGGCTGCAGTTTCAGTCGAGCTATACGCGCACCGACAACCCGATGATGGTTTTTGGCAGCATCCTCAATCAACAGGCGTATTCCTCCTCGCTGAACTTCAACGACGTGCCAAACGTGGATGATCTCAATACCCGGGGCCTGGTCACCATCCCGCTCTACGCGGGCGGGAGGAACAGGGCCGGGCGTGAAGCGGCTAAAGCCGGCACGCAAGCCGCCCGGCAGGAGAATGAAGCCGTGCGCAATGCGCTGGGCTTCGAGGTTTCGCGCGCGTTTTACAGCGTGCTCAAAACGCGGCAATTCATCGGCGCGGCCGAGGCGGCGGTCCATGCGTATGAACAAAACCTGGCCGTGGCGCGGAAACGTCTCGAAGGCGGCACGCTGCTGAGGTCAGATGTGCTGGACATCGAGGTCCGGCTGGCCCAGGCGCGCGAGGATTTGGTGCGCGCGCGCAATGCGCAGGCGCTGGCCCTCCGCGCCCTTCGCAACCTGCTGGGGATCGAAGGGGGCGAATTCGCGGTGGCCGAGAGCGCTCCGGTCGCCGCCGTGCCCAACTCGGGTGACTTCTCCCGGCGGCCCGAATTGGCCGCCGCGCGGCAGCGTGAACGGGCCGCGGAGGAACAGGTCCGTGGCGCCAAGAGCGGGTACCTGCCGCGAGCCAGCGCTTTCGGCAGTCTGGATTATGATTACGGCTGGAAGTACGAGAGCGGCGCCGGCAGCTACACCGCGGGTGCCCTCGTGCAGTGGGATATCTGGGACGGCAAACTGACCCGGGCCAAGGTGCGAGAAGCCGCCGCTCAACTGGAATCCACTCGCGAGGAATCGCGAAAGCTGCGCCTGGCGCTGGACTTTGAAACCGAACAGGCCCGCCTGGACTTGCAAACGTCGGAGGAGCGCCTGGGCGTCACGGACCAGGCGGTGGCGCAAGCCGCCGAAAGCGCCGCCCTGACCCGCGCACGCTTCGAGCAGGGGATGGCGCTCCCCACACAACTCATCGACTCGGAAACAGCGTTGGTGGCCGCCCGTGTGCGCCGCGCCGAGGCCGAGGCCGACCGCCGGATTGCGGTCGCCGCACTAAGAAAAGCCCTTTCGCTGCCGCAGTTGGATCCGCCATCGAAACAAATGCCCCATGAACCCAACCGCTAACCCCTCAGAAACGGACGTATGAAGCACGATCCGAAAGTTTGGTTCCTTTGCTTGAGCCTGGCCGCGTTGCTCTTCGCTGGCTGCCGCGCCAAAGAAGAGAGTCACCGCGCCACCCCACCGGAGTTGCCCGCGGTGCGGGTGCAGGTGCAAGCGGCTGAAAGCAAACGACGCGTTAGCTACGAGGAAGTGGTGGGGACAATTCGGGCCAGGACTCGGGCCACGCTCGAAGCGAAACTCAGCGGGCGGGTCGTTGAGATGCCGGTCGTGCTCGGACAAGCGGTTCGCACGGGCGACTTGATCGCGCGGCTCGATGCCGCCGAGATTAAAGCGCGACTGGACCAGGCCCAGGCCGGTTTGCAGCAAGCCGACCGGGACTGGACGCGAATCTCGGCGTTATTCGCCCAGCAGGCCGTTACACGTTCGGAGTACGACGCGGCCGACGCACGGTCCCAGGTCGCCCGGGGCGCACTGGCCGAAGCGCAGGCGATGATGAGCTACGTGGAAGTGCGGGCGCCCTTTGACGGCGTGGTCACGAAGAAGTGGGCTGAGGTGGGGGACCTGGCGGTTCCCGGCAAGCCGTTGGTCGATTTGGAGGATCCTTCCGGGTTGCTGCTCGAAGCCGATGTGCCCGAAGCAATCGCCGCCCACGTACAGTCCAACGCGCGCTTGGGCGTCCGTGTGGACTCGCTCCGGGATGAGTTGCCGGCCACCGTCGCCGAGATCGCACCCGTGATCGATCCCGGCAGCCGCACGTTCCGCGTGAAGTTGTCGCTGCCGGCTTCCCCCGGCCTGCGGTCAGGCCAGTTCGCCCGCTTGCTCGTCCCCGTGGGCGAGAGCCATCCGGTTCGGGTGCCCGCCTCGGCGGTCGTGGCCCGCGGCCAGCTCGAGATGGTGTTTGTTATTACCGAGCAACACGCGCGGATGCACTTGGTTAAAACCGGCCAGCGGGTCGGTGACGAGTTCGAGATCCTCGCCGGTCTGGATGCGGGCGAACCGGTCGTCGTCAGTGGCGCCCCGCTCCTGACCGATGGCCAACCTGTGGAGGCGCAATGAAGGCGCACCCCGCCGCGCCCGGATCGCGCGGCACCTTTGGAGCGCGGCAGCCGCGCCCGGCGATGACACCGCTTTGGCGCCGCGGATCGCCTCCGGAATCCGCCCGGGTGGCGCCGTCCCAGGGCTTCCTCCGCACTGCCCCATGAGCGCCCCTTCCCATTCCGAACCGCCCGCCCTGGGCCTGGCAGGACGAATCGCCCGGGCGTTTATCGATTCGAAGCTCACGCCCCTGATCGTCATCACCTCGGTCCTGTTGGGCATGGCGGCCATCCTCATGTTGCCGCGCGAGGAGGAGCCCCAGATCAAAGTGCCCATGATCGACGTGCTGGTCTCACTGCCGGGTTTCAGCGCCAAGGAAGTCGAAGAACGCGCGACCCGGCCCATGGAAAAGCTGCTCTGGGAAATTCCCGGCGTCGAATACATCTACTCGACCTCGCGGCCGGGCGAGAGCCTGGCCATTGTGCGGTTCAAGGTCGGGGAGGATGTCGAGAAGAGCCTCGTTAAGCTCAACCAGAAGCTCCAATCGAACTTCGATCGCATCCCCGAGGGGGTGTCGCATCCCCTGATCAAACCCAAATCCATCGACGATGTCCCCATCCTCGCCCTCACCTTCCACAGCTCCGAGTATGATCACCTCACGTTGCGGCGGGTGGCCGCCCAGGTGGACGATGCGGTTAAACAGGTCCCGCTGGTCGCGGAGACCACCCTGATTGGCGGCGCGCGGCGCCAGGTGCGCGTGCTGCTGGATCCCGCGCGGCTGGCCTCACGGAATCTCAGCGCGGTGGAGCTTGCGCCCATGCTGCGCCAAGCCAACCGGCAGTCGATTGCCGGCGGACTGACCAGCAACAATCAGGAAATCAACATCGAGACCGGCGGTTTTCTCGCCAACGCCCGCGACGTGGGCAACGTCGTCGTCGGTGTCTTTGGCGGCGTGCCGGTGTACCTGCGCGATGTGGCCGAGATTCAGGATGGCGCGCAGGAAGCCTCGCAGTACGTATTTTTCGGCAAGGGCGCGGCCGAATCGGCCACGCCCGGGGAGCAACCGGCCGTTACGCTCACCATCGCCAAGCGGCCGGGCGCGAACGCGATCGCGGTCGCCGACGAGGTCCTGAGGAAAGTATCAACGCTCAAGGGCCGCACGATTCCCAATGGCATCGAGCTGACCATCACGCGGCATTACGGGCGAACGGCGGCGGAAAAATCCAACGAACTATTGCTGCACATGGGGATCGCGGTGCTGGGGGTTTCGGTGTTGATCCTGCTCACGTTAGGCTGGCGGGAATCGGGGATCGTGGGCATCGCGATACCCTCGACCTTAGCCTTGACCCTGCTGGTGTTCTATCTCTACGGCTACACGCTCAACCGGATCACGCTGTTCGCTTTGATTTTCTCGATCGGCATCCTGGTCGATGACGCCATTGTGGTGGTCGAGAACATCGTGCGGCATTTTCATTTGCCGCAAAACCAGGGGCGGAGCTGGTCGGTCATTGCGGTCGAGGCGGTCAACGAAGTGGGCAATCCCACCATCCTGGCGACCTTCGCGGTGATCGCCGCCGTTTTGCCCATGGCGTTCGTGGGCGGCCTGATGGGACCCTACATGCGGCCCATCCCCATCGGCTCGAGCGCGGCCATGTTCTTCTCCCTGGCCATCGCGTTTACCGTAACGCCCTGGGCCTCGATTCGCATCCTGCGCTGGGGCCGCAAATACTCGTCCCTCACCGCCGCCAGCGAGTCCGCCGGCGATCACGGTGCTCCCCGGTCTCACTTCAGCCACGAGGAGGACTTTTTTACCCGGATTTACCGGCGGTTCATGGGGCCGCTCATCGCGCGGCGGCGCTGGCGCTACACCTTTCTAGGCAGCATTGTCGCGCTGCTCCTGGTGGCGATGGCGCTGGTTGGCATCGGCTTCGTGAAAGTGAAAATGTTGCCGTTCGATAACAAAAGCGAATTCCAGATCATCCTCAACATGCCCGAGGGCAGCGCCCTGGAACGGACCGCCCAGGCCGCGCGCGAGATGGCCGCCGCCGTCCGCGTCGAGCCGGAGGTCACCGATTACCAGGTTTACGCCGGCGTGGCCGCCCCCTTCAATTTCAACGGCCTGGTGCGCCATTACTTCATGCGCCGCGGCGCCCACGTCGCCGACGTGCAGATCAACCTGGTGCCCAAGGGCGAACGCAAGGCCCAGAGCCACGACATCGCCAAACGCGTCCGGCCGCGCGTGGCCGCCATCGCCGCCAAATACGGAGCGCGTGTCGCCGTGGCGGAAGTGCCGCCCGGTCCGCCCGTGCTGCAAACGCTCGTCGCCGAAATTTATGGGCCCAGCGAGGAAAGCCGCCTCGCCCTCGCGCACAAGGTCATCGACGTTTTCCACCAGACCCCGGGGGTCGTGGACACCGATTGGTATATTGAGACGGATCAGCCCCAGGCGCGGTTTGTCATTGATAAAGAAAAGGCCGCCCTGCACGGCATTAGCGCCCAGACCCTGTCCGAAACGCTGCGCATCGCGGTGGGAGGCGAGGTGATCGATCTGCTGCACGTGCCGCGGGACAAGGAAGACATCGATATCGTGCTGCAACTGCCGCGCGCGAGCCGCTCGACGCCGGAAGAACTGCTGTCCCTCCGGGTGCGTCCGCCGGGGGTTCCGGACGCGCCGCTGGTGCCCTTGCGCGAACTGGTCAAAGTCGAGCCGGGCATCGTGGATAAGAGCATTTACCACAAGAACCTGATGCCCGTAACTTATGTCATTGGCGATGTGGCGGGCGTTGTCGAAAGCCCGGTCTATGCCATCCTCAAGATGAACCAGGCGCTGCGGAGGCTGGACACACGGGAATTCGGCGGCACCGGCGCTCCCCTGAAGATTTACAATGCGGTTCAGCCGTTTACCGAGGACGCGCCCTCCTTGAAATGGGACGGGGAGTGGCATATCACCATTGAAGTCTTTAGAGACCTGGGCACCGCCTTCGCCGCGGTGCTGGTGCTGATTTTCATTCTCATGGTCGGCTGGTTCCGGTCCTTCCTCACGCCGCTGATCGTCATGGCGGCAATTCCTTTCTCGCTGGTGGGCATTCTGCCCGCGCACGGCTTGATGGGCGCGTTCTTCACCGCCACCTCGATGATCGGCTTCATGGCCGGCGCGGGCATCGTCGTGCGCAATTCCATCATCCTGGTGGATTTCATCGAGCTACGGCTCGCCGAAGGCATGCCGCTGGCCGAGGCGGTAGTCGATGCCGGGGCCGTCCGGTTTCGGCCCATGCTGCTCACGGCTTTGGCGGTGGTCGTCGGCGCCAGCGTCATTTTGGCCGACCCCATCTTTCAGGGCCTGGCCATCTCGCTCATGGCCGGTGAGATCGCTTCGCTGCTGATCAGCCGGATGGCGGTGCCGGTGCTCTACTTCATGGCCTACCATGGGGCCGCCACCTTGCGCCGCTCGACCCTCGAAGGCAGCGAGCAGTCCTGCATTGGGCAAGGAGTTCTGAGCGGCCCCGGCAGCCGCGGTGTTCGCCCGCGCCGCTTGCATTTAGCCGCGCTTGGGCGAAGGTGTGCGGAGCCAAAAAACATTGACAAAACAGACCAAACGCCAAGCTCATGAACCAACCCATTGCCGAAGCGTCCCTCGATACGCTTGTTTCGCGCCGCGCGCACCCATAGCGCCTGGCTGGATCAACCCGTCCCCGACGAAACGATCCGGCGGATTTACGATTTGATGAGGTGGGGTCCGACCAGCGCCAATTGCTGCCCGGCCCGCTTTTTCTTCCTGCGCTCGAAAGCCGCCAAGGAGCGCCTGAAACCGATGCTCGGCCCGGGGAACGTGGACAAAACCATGGCTGCCCCGGTGACGGTCATTATCGCTTACGACCTGAAGTTCTACCTTAAATTGCCGAAGCTCTTTCCGCACAACCCCGGCATGGCCAAACTCTTCGAGGAGAACCCGCAACTGGTCGAGTCCACGGCCCGGCGCAATTCTTCGTTGCAGGGGGCGTATTTCATGCTGGCGGCCCGGGCGCTGGGTTTGGATTGCGGGCCCATGTCGGGTTTCGACAACGCCCGGCTGGACGAGGAGTTTTTTGGGGCCGGCAAGCAAAGCGAAGCCAGCGACCAGGAATTCTTCAGCGAGGGCCGGTTGAAATCCAATTTTCTCTGCAACCTCGGCTACGGCGACCCGGCGAAGCTGCACCCTCGGAGCCCGCGGCTCGCCTTCGAGGAGGCCTGCCGCGTGCTGTAAGCCATGAAAGTTTTGCTGGTGGAAGACGATCGCAAGATCGGCCAGTTCGTGAAGAAAGGGCTGGAAGAGGTCTCGTATAATCCGGTCTGGGTGCGGAGCGCGCAAGAGGCGCGCGAGGCCGTCTCGCGGAACTCCTTTGATGTCATCATCCTGGACATTGGGCTGCCGGACGGCAACGGGCTGGAACTGCTGACTGACTGGCGAGCGCAGCACCTCGCCACACGGGTGCTCATCCTGAGCGCGCGACACGAAGTCGATGACAAGATCACCGGCCTCAACCTCGGGGCGGATGATTACCTGACCAAGCCCTTTAGCTTCGGCGAGCTGGTGGCCCGGCTGCGCTCGCTGGCGCGCCGGCAAGAGGGCCGCAAGAAGACCGTGCTGGAACACCGGGGCATCCGGCTCGATTTGTTGACCCGCGAAATCACGTTCGAGCGCGCCCCCGTCCAATTGACCCAGCGCGAGTTTGCCATGCTCGAATTGTTCCTCCTGAATCCCGCCCGGGTGTTGACCCGCACCGAAATTGCCGAGAAGATCTGGAATTCTCATTTCGACATGGAAACCAACCTGGTGGACGTCTATGTCGGCCGGCTGCGCGGGAAGTTCCGGCGGACCGGTGAAACCGACCCGGTGTTTCAAAGCGTGCGCGGCGTGGGCTATAAACTGGTATGATCCCGCTGCGCACTTCCCACGTCATCTTCTACGCCGCCGTGGTGACGCTCACGGTCACCGTCGCCATCGGGATCGGGTTTTGGTTTATCCGCGGGCAAATGCTGGCGGGCAACGATTTCCTCCTGGACGCCGAGAGCAAGGAGATCCTCGCCCGGCTCGCTCCGCTCCGCCCGCCCCTCGACGCCGCCAAATTCGAAGCCGCCCTCCATGAGCATACCCAAAACGACGAGGCGCTGTTCTATTTTCAAGTCCACGCCGACCAGGGCGGCGTGGTCTATCACTCACCCAACCTGGGGGCTCATGGGCTGCCTGATGTCGCGGGGGAGGTTGACAAACGCACGATGGATCTGCCGTGGCTGGGGCTGACGCGGGTGGCCCGCTACGATGCCCCGGGCTTGCAGGTGCAAATCGCCATGTCCCTGCGCAACTTCCAGCGGGTGAACAACTCCTTTCGGGCCATGTTCCTGCTCGGCATCCCCCTCATCGCTTTGGTCAGCACTGGGTTCGGCCTCGCGCTGCGCCACTCAACCTTGCGCCCGATCCGGCTGATGCAAACCACCGCGCAGCGCATTACCGCCAGTAATCTCAGTGAGCGCATCCCCGTTCCGTCCGGGGGCGGGGACATCGTCGCGCTGGCGCGGCTCCTGAACGAAATGATCGATCGGCTCGAAAAATCTTTCAACCAGGTCAAGCGGTTCACCGCCGACACGTCGCATGAGCTCATGACCCCGCTCTCGGTCATACGCCTGCACACCGAGGGCCTGGCCAACGATCCGGAATTGCCGCCCCGATTCCGGCATGCGGTCGAGGAACAATTGCAGGAAACGCTCTACCTGACCCACACCCTCGAACGCCTGCTCACGCTGGCCAAGGCCGAATCCAGCGTCCTGCCGCTGGAACTCGAACACTGCTCGACCTGCGATTACATCGACCAGTTCACCGAAGACGCGCGGCTGCTGGCCGAGAGCCGCGGGGTGAAATTCGTGGTGGCCCGCAACGACCGCGGCACGGCGGCATTCGACCCGGGCTGGATCCGGCAGGTGTTGTTCAATCTCTTCTCGAATGCGCTGCGCCACAGCCCGGCCGAGGGAACCGTCACCTGCCACTCCCGATGCGCCGAGGGCCGGTGGAACGTCGAGGTCTGGGACGAGGGCAAGGGCGTGCCGCCCCATCGCCTGGCGGACATCTTTGAACGCTTCGTCCAGATCGAACCTCGCTCCGAGCCGGGCAGCGGGGCCGGGCTCGGCCTGGCCATCTGCAAGAGCATTGTCGAGCTGCACAAGGGGCGCATCTCCGCCCGCCTCCGCGTGGATCGGCTTGGTTTGATCGTGGGGTTCTCCCTGCCCCTGGATGGGGAGCACCCCACACGGGCGCAATGAGGGCCTGACGCTGCATTCGCCGCTCGCAGCACGCTTCCGGTTCCTATCCTCGACCGGTTGCCGCCCCCGCGGCAACCGAGCCGCGCTCGCGCCTCAATCCCCGCGGTATTCCTCCGCCAGGAGCGAATAGAGGGCTGCGTCCAGGGGCCGGCCCTGGATCCAAAGTTTCTGGCGCAACACGCCTTCGCGGCAGGCCCCGGCCTTTTCCGCCACCCGAATGCTCCGGCGGTTGGTGGTGGCGATGAGCATCTCCAGCCGGTTGAAATCCAGCTCGTCGAAAGCAACTCGGGCCGTGAGGCGCAGAGCGGCCAGCCCCACACCCTGCCCCGTCCAGGTGCTCCGCACCCAATAACCGATGTTGGCCAGCCGATGCAGCCGGTCCACTCCGCTGAGTCCGATGCTCCCCAGCACAGCGCCGTCCACCTGGTTGTAAATCGCAAAGCTGTACCGCTTGTCCTCCGTCCAATCCTGTTCTGTGGACTTGATGAAGGCCACGCTGTCGCTCAAAGCATAATCCTCGCGGCACCAGACCATCCACCGCCGGATCTGCGCCATCGATTCGCGAGTGGCCAGAAACAGAGGCTGCGCATCCTGCGGCTGAAAGCGCCGGATGCCAATGGACTGGGCTTTCATGGGAACACCGGGAATCGAGCCGTTTTCGAGGGAAAGTGCATCGCCCCCGCTCCGCGCGGGGTCAAGGATCGGGCAAAGGGCCTGCTCGCTGCGTGTGTCATGGCTCTTAATGGGTACTCCGAGATGGCCGCCACCGGTTGCCAAGCATTGCTCCGCGAGCGGCCAAACGGCGGGCAATAACTCGTGGTGATTCATAAGCGGATCGGGCACCGGGCGCCGGCTCGGGAACCGGTGCTAGAAGGGCCACTGCGTGTCTTTTGCATCGCACACCTTACGCGAGGTTGATGGCCCGCGCATGAACGACGAATGAATAATGGATGAATTCTTTTTCATGAAGCCGCGCGGAACCGGACGTGAGGTATTCGTCCCGGCCCGGATTTTATGGGTTGGCGCCCGCACTTCCCGCCCGGCGCAGGCTCGGGGGCAGCCAGGCGGGGCCGTTGCACGTGGCGCGCAACGTGCTAATGTGCGGCACGAAGCGATCGGATCGCACCGATGACCCGACTGAAGAACATGCTCAACAGGCCGCAAGCCCGCCGCGGCCATCGAGCGGCGCTCCGCGACGCGGGGGCAGGCAGCGATCTTGCGGGGACACCTCGGGGTTGCGCATCTCCAGCCATCTTCATTGCCTCTTAAGCTGACTCCCGGCAAACTGCTATGATGACCTTAAACCGTCTATGGTTCCCTCGACTGGCCGCCGCTTGTTGTCTGGCGGCCGCGCCCTCGCTCTTTGGCGTGGAAGCCGGGTTGAAAGCCCTCCCCGGGCATGTCCCGAGGCTGCCCCCCGGTCTGGCGGCACTCGGGTCTGTGCCGCTGACCAATGAACTGCGCCTGGCGATCGGCGTGAGCCTGCGGGACCCGCAGGGGTTGACTGAGTTTCTGGCGCAGCTTTACGATCCCACGAGCACCAACTTCCAGCATTACTTGACCTCCGAGCAGTTTACCCAGCGGTTTGGACCCACGGCGGATGATTACCAGGCGCTCATCGATTTTGCCCAGACCAACGGTCTGGCGGTTGTCGCCGGCTTCGCGGACCATCTCGTGCTGGATGTCCAAGGATCGGTGGGCGACATCCAACGCGCCCTCCACATCACCCTCCTCAGCTACCGGCATCCGTCCGAGCAGCGGAACTTCTTCGCACCGGACACCGAGCCGTCGGTGAACGCCGCCCTGCCGATTGCGGATATCAGCGGCCTGAACAACTACGTTTTGCCACGCCCGCGGCTCCGTCCCATGCCTCCGGGCGGCGGGGGAACGGCAGGAGCGCCCCGGAGCGGTTCGAGCCCGATTGGGGCATATATGGGCAAGGACTTTCGCGCGGCTTACGTTCCGGGCGTTACGCTCAACGGGGCCGGTCAGATGGTCGGACTCCTAGAGTTCGACGGCTATTATGCCACAGACATTACGACGTACGAAACCGCGGCGGGCCTGCCGAATGTGCCACTGCAAACGATCCTGCTGGACGGTTACGATGGCGTTCCCACCACCGGCGTCAACAGTGGCAACAACGAGGTTTCCCTCGACATGGAAATGGTGATTTCGATGGCGCCGAGCATTTCCAAGCTGGTGATGTTCGAGGCGGGGCCGAACGGGGTGGTAAACGATATTCTCAACTCGATGGCCGCGAACACCCAGGTCAAGCAGTTTGCCTGCTCGTGGGGCTGGGGCGGCGGCCCCAGCACGACCACCGACGCCATTTTCCAGAAAATGGCCGCCCAGGGACAGTCCTTCTTCACCGCCTCGGGCGATAGCGACGCGTACACGACGGGGGCCAAGTCGGTGAACGGAGTGGATAACACCACCCTGGCCAACGCTCCTTCGAGCTGCCCGTACATTACCGTAGTGGGCGGAACCACCCTCAACACCACCGGGCCGGGTGGCGCGTGGAGTTCCGAAACCGTTTGGAACTGGGGCCTGCGCGGCGGCAGTTATAGCGGCACCAGCGGCGGAATCAGTTCCTACTATCCGCTGCCGAGCTGGCAATCGGGCATCAGCATGTCGGCCAACGGGGGCGCCACCACCCAGCGCAACTTGCCCGACGTCGCCATGGTGGCGGACAATGTGTACGTTGTGTATGGGAATGGGTCGAGCGGAGCACTGGGCGGGACCAGTTGCGCGGCGCCGTTGTGGGCGGGCCTGGCCGCCCTGGTCAATCAGCAGGCCCAAGGCGCCGGCAAGGGGGCCATCGGCTTCTTTAACCCCGCGCTGTATGCCCTCGGCAAAAGCGCCGCGGCCGGCGCCGGTTTTCATGATATCACCACCGGAAACAATGTTTGGAACAGCAGCCCGAACCTGTTCTACGCCACCTCCGGGTATGACCTCTGCACCGGGTGGGGAACCCCCGCCGGCCAGCCCCTGATCGATTCGCTCTCCGGCGCAGCCAACGCGCTCGCAGTCCTCCCCGCCACCGGGTTCACCTCGACCGGGCCGGTCGGCGGACCCTTCACTCCCGACTCCGGAAACTTGTCCTTGACCAACTCCAGCGGGTCCGCCCTGAGTTGGTCGCTGGTGAACACCTCGGCCTGGCTCACCGTGTCGGCCACACAAGGCACCGTGCCGGCCGCCTCGGGCAGCCAAATCTCAGCCCGTTTGACCAGCGCCGCCACCGGGCTTGGGCCCGGCAGCTACAACGCTTCGCTGCTGTTCACCAACCATGGCGCCGGCACGCTCACCGTCCTGTTCACCCTGTCCATCGGACAGTCCGCCCTCCAAAATGGCGGGTTCGAATCCGGCGATTTCAGCGGCTGGACGCTCGTCGGCAACACCGTCGCCGGCGGCAACGTTTACAACGCGGTCGAGGCCGCCACCTCGGGCTTCTCGACGGTGCACTCGGGCAGCTACGGCGCTTTTCTCGGCGACACCCAGCTCGCCTCGCTTTCGCAGACGGTGCCCACCCTGCCCGGGCAGTACCTACTGGCTGTCGCTTTGGCTCGACAACCCGGCCACCGGCACCGGACAACAGTTTATCCTGAACTGGCAGCCCGGCCCCCTTGCCACACAAACGCTTTTTAGCATTGCCAGCCCGCCGGTTCTCGCCTGGACCAACCTGCAGTTCCTGGTCCGGGCGGCGGACAAGTCCGCGACCCTGCAAATCCAGGCGGAAAATGATGCCAGTTACTTCGGTGTCGATGACGTGAGCCTGACGCCTATCCCCCGCCCGGCGTTCCAAAACGTCGCCAAATCCGGAAACGATGTTCAGCTTTCCTGGGCCACCGCCTCCGGCCTGGTCTATCAGGTCCAATACACGTCCGACCTGCGCCAGCCCAACTGGCTGAACCTGGGCAATCCGTTTGTCGCTACCAGTTCGAGCTTCCATCTGGTCGATGGCAACGCCCTGAGCTCGGCGGGGCAGCGGTTCTATCGGCTCGTGGTCGCGCCTTAGGCCCAAGGGGCTTCCACCGTTCCAGCCGCCCGCCCCGGCACCGGCACCGGGCGACATGCATCACTTATGCTCATGTAATCGCATCAAACTATTTTCTTGTCATGGACTGCGGATGTCCATGTTCCTCCGGCAGGCTGGAGGGCAAAAGAAAGGTTTACGATGCGGAATCGACAATTGGAATTGAGCCTGAGATCCGGCGCCCGCCGGTCGGGCGCGGCCCCCCGTGCAAACCACACCTCGGCCAGCGCCCGTTGGTGGTTCCAGCGCATGCGCCAGATTGTGGACTGCGCCGCGGACTTCGCCCCCGCCCGCGCCCCCCGACTTCGGGCTTGGCAACCTTGATTTCCACCCCGATATTCTTGCGTTTGAAGTATGGCAGAAAGCACCAAGCACGTTTACGACGAGAGTAAAATCAAAACCCTCTCCTCGCTCGAGCACATCCGGCTGCGCACCGGCATGTACATCGGGCGGATTGGGGATGGGTCCCATTATGACGACGGCTGCTACATTCTCCTGAAGGAAGTCATCGATAATGCCATCGACGAGTTCATCATGGGGGCCGGCAAAGAGGTCAAAATCGAGATCGAGGACAAAACCGTCACCGTCCGCGATTTCGGCCGCGGCATTCCGCTGGGCAAAGTCGTCGAGTGCGTGTCGCAGATCAACACGGGCGCGAAGTATAACGACGATGTCTTTCAATTCAGCGTCGGGTTAAACGGGGTGGGCACCAAGGCCGTCAACGCGCTGTCCAAGGATTTTCTGGTCCGCAGCCACCGCGAAGGCCAGTTCGTGGAAGCCGGTTTCAAACAGGGCAAACTGAAGAAGGAAAACAAAGGCAAAAGCAGCCGAGCCGGACGGCACGCTCATCCGGTTCGAGCCCGACCCCGCGATTTTTAAGGAAATCGAGTTCCGCCCCGAGCACATCGAGCGACGGCTGCGCCACTACAGCTATCTCAACAGCGGGCTCAAGCTCCTCTACAACGGCAAGACCTTCCAATCCCGCAACGGCCTGCTTGACCTGGTGCTGGAAGACCTGCAGGCCGACGGCAGCGAGCCGATTTATCCCCCGCTGCACTATGCCGAGAAGATGCTCGAATTCTGTTTCACCCACAGCAACAGCCGGTTCGGCGAAACCTTCTACTCCTTCGTCAACGGCCAATACACCAGCGACGGCGGCACCCACCTGAGCGCCTTCCGCGAGGGCTTGCTCAAGGCCGTCAACGAATACGGCCACGAGAAATTCGAAGGCGATGACGTCCGCGAAAGCATGGTCGGCGCCGTGGCCATTCGGCTCAAGGACCCCGTCTTCGAGTCCCAGACCAAGAACAAGCTGGGCAACACCGAAATCCGCACCGAACTCGTCAACCGCGTCCGCGAGGAACTCCTGCACTTCTTCAATCGCAACAAGGAAATCGCGGAAAAAATCATCGCCAAAGTCCAGGACACCCGCCAGCTCCGCAAGGAATTGCAGGAGGTCAAAAAGCTGGCGCGCGAACGGGCCAAGGCCATCACCATCCGCATCCCCCAGCTCAAGGATTGCAAGGAGCACTTCAACAAAGCCAAGGGCAAGGGCAAGGGCACGATGGTCTTTCTCACCGAGGGCCAGTCGGCCGCCGGTTCCATCGTCAGTTGCCGCAACGTGGAGAACCAGGCCATTTTCATCCTCAAGGGCAAACCGCTCAACGTTTGGGACCTCAAGCGCGATATCGTCTATAAGAATGACGAGATGTACAACCTGATGCGCAGCCTGGACATCGAGGACACCCTCGAGAATCTCCGCTACGAGAAAGTGATCCTGGCCACCGACGCCGACGTGGACGGCCTCCATATCCGCAACCTGCTCATCACCTACTTTTACCGCTTCTTCGAACAACTGGTTCACGACGGGCATTTGTTCGTGCTCGAAACCCCCCTTTTCCGCGTCCGCAACAAGGAGCAGACGATCTATTGTTACTCGGAAGCCGAGCGCGACGCCGCCGCCCAAAAAATCGGCCGGAGCGCCGAAATCACCCGGTTCAAAGGGCTCGGCGAAATCTCACCCTCCGAGTTCAAGCAGTTCATCGGCAAGGAGATGCGCCTCAGCCAGGTCGAATACGCCCCCAAACAGGACGCCGCGGGAATTCTCACCTTTTATATGGGCAAGAACACCCCCGAGCGCAAAGATTACATCATGGAAAACCTGGTCGTGCCGGTGGAGGACTGATGCGAGGGAACTCACATACCGGCCTGCCCCTGCACGCGCACCAGCGACCGCACGGGCATGACGATGCTAACCCCGAAAGCTTTTCCAAGATCCGGCAGGTCGCGCACCGCAACGGTTCCTCACGTCCCGCACTAAGCCGGCTCCCTCGAGCACGCCAATTTCTTTAGACCATGCCAGCCAAACGTAAAAAGAATTCCGACCAGCCTGAACTTCCCATCCCGGAAGCCCCGGACAACACCCCCGGCGAAGTCCATGCCACCCCGGCCGCCCCCGCCCATGGCCAGCCGCCGGCGCCCGCGCCCAAGGCCGCCGCGAACGAGAACGGCAACGGTGACGGCAACGGCGAAACGCACGTCCTGGCCGAGAACGTCGCCCCCCCGCCGCCGGCGCGTCCGTTTGTTCCCGGCAAGATCGAGCTGCCCCTGCATCGCCGCGTGAACCGCAGCTTTCTCGATTACGCCTCCTACGTCATCCGCGACCGCGCCATCCCGCACCTGGCGGACGGTCTGAAGCCGGTCCAGCGCCGCATTCTCTGGGCCCTCCATCGCATTGATGACGGCCGCTTCATGAAAGTCGCCAACGTCACGGGCGAAACCATGAAGTACCATCCCCACGGCAATGCGTCCATCGATGATGCGCTGGTGGTGCTGACCAACAAGCGCTACCTCATCGAGGGCCAGGGAAACTTCGGCAATATCTTCACCGGCGACGTCGCCGCCGCCCCGCGCTACATCGAGTGCCGGCTGACGGAGCTCGCGCGCACGGAGCTGTTCAACGACGAAATCACCGAGTTCGTCCCCAGCTACGATGGCCGCAACCAGGAGCCCGTCACCTTGCCCTGCAAGCTCCCGCTGCTCCTCATGCTCGGCACCGAAGGCATCGCGGTGGGGATGACCTCGCGCATTCTGCCTCACAATTTTCCCGAGCTCCTCGAAGCCCAGATTGCCATCCTAAAAAACCAGCCCTTCAAATGCCTGCCCGATTTCCAAACCGGCGGCCTGATGGATGCCCGGGGATACCAGGATGGCGCCGGCGAGATCAAGGTCCGCGCCAAGATCAAAATCAAAGACGACTCCACCGTCGTCATCAAGGAAATCCCGCCCACGACCACCACCGATTCCTTGATCGGCTCGATCGAAGACGCCTCGCGCAAGGGCAAAATCAAGGTCAAGAGCATCAACGATTACACCTCCGAGGAGGTCGGAGATCGAGGTCAAAGCCCCCAGCGGTGTCAGCGCCGACCAACTGGTCGATGCGCTCTACGCCTTCACCGATTGCGAAGTCACCATCTCCAGCCGGATCATCGTCATCAAGAACAATCGGCCCGGTCGAGACTGACCGTGTCGGAGGTTCTGCGCGAAAACACCGCCCAGCTCGTCGATATCCTCAAGCGCGAACTCGAACTCAAGCAAGCCAAGCTCCAGGAAGAACTCCATTTCCGCACCCTCGAACGCATCTTCATCGAAGAGCGCATTTACAAGAAAATCGAGCAGTGCAAAACCAACGAGGCCGTCCTGGCGGCCGTGCACGAGGGCTTCAAGCCGTTCCGCAAACAGATGGTTCGCGATTTGACGGACCCCGACGTCGAGCGGCTGCTGCAAGTCCGCATCCGCCGCATTTCCCTCTTCGACATCAACAAACACCGCGAGGAGATGGACAAGGTCAAAGCGGATCTCGAGGAAACCCGCAAGCACCTCAAGGGGCTCACCAAGTACGTCATCAGCCATCTGGAAGCGCTCCTCGCCAAGTACGGCCCGGTTTATCCGCGCCTCACCAAGTCCAGCCGCTACGACGAAGTGGACGCCCGCGAGGTGGCGTTCAAGGCCTTCAAAGTGGCCTACGACCGCGAATCCGGCTACATCGGCCACAAGGTCTCGGGCGAAGAATTCAAGCGTCGATTGCACGAAATTCGACAAGCTGCTGCTGCTGTTCAAGGACGGGCATTACAAGGTCGATCGAGCTGCCGGAAAAACAATTCGTGGGGCCCGACCTGGTCTATTGCGGCCTGCCCGAGCGCGAGCGCATTTTCACCCTGGCCTACACCAATCGCGACGCCACCTTCCTCAAGCGCTTCACCTTCGGCGGCGCCATCCTCAACAAGATCTACCACTGCATCCCGCCGAAGTCCAAAGTCCTGTTCTTCGAGCCCGACACCCCGGCCGAGCTGTTCATCAAATACAAGCCCGCGCCCTACCAGAAGATTAATCAGCAAACCTGCAACCCGGCCGAGGTGGAAGTCAAAGGCCCCAAAACCCGCGGGCGCCAGATCTCCATCAAGGACGTCTCCTCGATCAACAGCAAACCCCCGCGCGGCTGGGACGCCGAAGCCCCCACCACCCGGTTGCAGTTTACCTGAGGCCCGGGGCGGAGGGCGGTCCGACGGTCCGACGGTCCGACGGTGGGCGGTTCGATTCTATCCCGGAGGGATTTCAGGTACTCGGCCCAGGGTCGGCGCGGCGTTGGGGATCATTTACGCTGAAAGGGTTTGAGCACAGGCGGGCGCTCAGTCCCAGAGGTAATGTTCGTCAAAAGCAATCCCATAGCGCTTCAAAAACAGCCGGAACTCGTCCTGGAAGCTCAGTTGCCGATGGTGTTCCTCCTGGCATGCGATATAGCGGCGCACCTCTTCCACTTGCGAAAAGCCAATCGAAAATATCCCGTAGCCGTTTTGCCAGGCGAAGTCGCGCAGGTCCGGGCCTTGGTCCTTGAGCCACAGCGATGAGCCCCGCTTGAGTTCTTTGACCATTTCGGCCGGCGGAAGGGTGCGCGCGAGCGCCGCCAGCAAGTGCACATGGTCGGCAACTCCGCCCACGATCACGGGCTGACAGTCCAGGTGCTTGAAAATGCCACCCAGGTATTGATAAAGCTGCTCGCGCAACGGCGCATCGCGCAGGAATGGACGGCGCTCTTTGGTCGAGAAGACAGTATGCAGGAGTATTTTGGCGAGGGATTGAGCCATAAGGAGATGTTAATGCGCGGGAGCTTTGGATGCAATCATTTAAAATTGACATTCGTTCGGCTGGGGTCGTTGGTGGGAGGACGCGCCCATCCCGCAGGGCTTTCGGGTACAAATCCACGTTCGTTCGCGGGGCCGAGGCCCTTATCCCGAAGGGATTTGAGCACTCAGCCCAGGGTTGCGAGTCTGCGAGCTACCCTGGGTCCACTCGGCCCCAGAAAACGTCTTTACCCTGAAAGGGTTTGAGCACGGCGTCCGCTGCAACCCTTTCAGGGTTGAGGCTCCTTCCGGCGCCCCGACCCAGGGTAGCTCGCAGACTCGCTACCCTGGGTCCACTCGCCCCAGAAAACGTCTTTACCCTGAAAGGGTTTGAGCGCGGTGTCCGCTGCAACCCTTTCAGGGTTGAGGCTCCTTCCGGTGCCCCGACCCAGGGTAGCTCGCGGACTCGCAACCCTGGGCTGAGTGCTTCCTATCCTTTCAGGATAGACCGAATCGGATTCGGGCCTGCAACCCCGGGGTTGGTTCGTTGGCGGCGGACGTGTCCATCCCGAAGGTTCGGGTCCAGACCCACGTTCGTTCGTGGGCCAGAGGGCGTTTATCCCGCAGGGACTTCGGGTCCAAAATCCACGTTCGTTCGCGGGGCAGAGGCCCTTATCCCGAAGGGATTTGAGCACTCAGCCCAGGGTTGCGAGTCTGCGAGCTACCCTGGGTCCACTCGCCCCAGAAAACGTCTTTACCCTGAAAGGGTTTGAGCGCGGCGTCCGCTGCAACCCTTTCAGGGTTGAGGTTCCTTCCGGCGCCCCGACCCAGGGTAGCTCGCAGACTCGCTACCCTGGGCTGAGTGCTTCCTATCCTTTCAGGATAGACCGAATCGGATTCGGGCCTACAAACCCGGGGTTGGTTCGTTGGCGGCGGACGTGTCCATCCCGAAGGTTCGCGTCCAGACCCACGTTCGTTCCTGGGTCGGAGGGAATGTATCCCGAAGGGATTGGGGTGCAAATCCACGTCCGTTCGCGGGGCAGAGGCCCTTATCCCGAAGGGATTTGAGCACTCAGCCCAGGGTTGCGAGTCTGCGAGCTACCCTGGGTCCACGCGCCCCAGAAAACGTCTTTACCCTGAAAGGGTTTGAGCGCGGCACCCGCTGCAACCCTTTCAGGGTTGAGGCTCCTTCCGGCGCCCCGACCCAGGGTAGCGCGCGGACTCGCTACCCTGGGTCCACTCGCCCCAGAAAACGTCTTTACCCTGAAAGGGTTTGAGCACGGTGTCCGCTGCAACCCTTTCAGGGTTGACCCTCCTTCCGGCGCCCCGACCCAGGGTAGCTCGCAGACTCGCAACCCTGGGCTGAGTGCTTCCTATCCTTTCAGGATAGACCGAATCGGATTCAGGCCTGCAAACCCGGGTTGGGCTGAGTGTTCCGTATCCTTTCAGGATAGACCGAATCGGGGGGTGGGTTGGCAGGCTCCCGCTCTTTCGCCGCCGCGCGCGTTCGTTCCGTCCTCCCCACCACGGCCTGGGGCTGGGGATGCCCGGCCCGAATCTTCCCGCTTTAAATGGTTGAGCCCGGCGGCGGTCCGTGGCATAATCTGTCAATCAACCAGTCAGGTCCATGAGCCAACCCGAAAGTGAGCTGCGAGCCCTGGGAGCCCAGGCGGCCCAATCCGCGCCGTTCGGGGCCAAACCTGCCGCCCCCTGGCGTCCCACCCCGCGCCAGCGCGGGACCGCCGCCTTTACCCTGATCGAAATGATCGGCGTGCTGGCGATTTTGGCGATCATGGCGTCGATTGCCGCCCCGGTTTTCATCGCGAAACTCGACCAGGCGGCCCGGACGCGGGATGCCGCCGAGCTAAATGGACTCGCCTCCGCCCTGCGTTCGGTGATTTTGCGCACGGGCTATATCCCGGGGACGAATGACATGCCTGGGGTGCTGGCCATGGAAATGGGAGTGGCGACCAATCAAGTCCTCTATAACTCTCGCGGCGTTGCGCGGGCCTTTCTGGTGGATCCCAATCTCTGGGTCGGCTCCCCCAACACCCGACTACCCTATGCGCAGACGAATCAACCGGGCGGAACTTCAACCACCCTGGGAGGCCTCAGTTCGCCGGGGCTGAATCTCCGCTTGCTGATCATTTCCAGCCTTTCGTCTCCCATTCCAGCCTCACCCGATTTCAATACCGCATGGAGCACTCCTGGGAGGTCGGTGCCTGCGGATTGGCCACCCAGTTGGGGTTTCGGCAACAATCCGGGTGACGATCTGCAAATCCAGCGCATCGACCTCACTCCGCTGTTCCACCGCGTAATCTTGAACCCTTTAGATCCGAAATATTCGGGGAGTTTTGCGGTTGAAAGCAGTGGCGTTGCCGGCTCGACAAACCTCGCCACCGCCGTTTTCGATACTTGGCTTTTGGAAAGCTCAGTTTTGTGTCTGTACGACACAAACCCACCTGCACTGACGACCAACCTCGAATTGAAGGCCGTGATACAGAACGATCTGAGTTATGTGTTCGAGAACCAGGCCTGGCGAAGTTTGGCGACAGGCTGGGGAACAAGTGTGCCTGGCACCTCCGGTCTGCCGTATTCCTCAACCCCGGGGGATGTATTCACCGCCTTGGCAAATTCGGTGGCCAAATCACCAGGAGGAGTAAACGGTTCCACGCTCTCCATGCTCTCGGGTTTCTACAGCCTCATGGGCGACTATAATTTTGGTGCCAGCGTGGGATTCGCCGTTACTAACGGGCCATTGGCTGCTAGCATTTGGAACGCCTTGTCCAACGACGCTGCCGCTGTCCAGACGACTGTCACAAATCTCTCAGACTAATGGAAACCTCCCCGCATGTTTCCGGCACGCGACATCGCGTATCCCCGCTCAAGGATTCGTTTCCTTCAGGGCGAAGATTTATGGGGTTCTGTATCGGGCGGGGTGACCTTCGGGCAGAGATTTGGCGCGCTGCGCCGAACCGAGCGACCTGCATGCTGGCTGGCCGGGATTCGAGGGGGGGGTTCTCCCTGATTGAAGTGATCGCGGTCCTCGCCATCTCAGCGCTCCTAGCGAGTGCGACGTTACCTGCGCTCTTACGTCAGGCCGATTACGTTGCGGAAGTCTCAGAGAATGCCAATCTCCAGTCCTTGGCAAAAGCGTTCCAGGACGGAGTGTCGCGCCAGCGGTATGTGCCTGGACAAGCCAACTGGGCGGATTTCATTGCTACCAACGCGGGCTGGGATGTCGGGACGGTGCTGACGAACCCCGCCAATAACCCACGCGCGTTCTTGATAGATCCTTTGCTCAATATCGGAGGTATTCCGGCCGCCAACTTGCCCTATGTTCAACCGGCGAGCGGCTCTCCCACTCTGCCGATCAATCCACGCTTCATCATACTTTCCAGCCTTTCGTCCGCCTTGCCGTTCACGAACACAATCTCCACTAACGATTTCAATGCCCTTTGGACGAACCCGGACAATACGGTGCCAACGAACTCCGCTAGTTGGGCTTCTTGGCAAGGGCAGGGGAGCGATCTCCGGATCGCGCGAATCAATCTCAGCTCGCAGTTCGCCAGGGTGGTGCTAAATAACTTGGATGGCGTTTCTGGCCCCGTATGTAATCGATAACTCCGGAACAAATCATGTGATTGCAAATGGCGTGACCAGCTTCTCCGTCATCCTAAACACGGTGTTAACCCTCTATAAGAGCGACGGCGTCACCGTTCAAGTCTCGCAAGTTATACAGCAGGATACCAGTTGGGTTTATCAGAACGGATCCTGGCATTTTGCGCCAGGAGTCCTGTCGGGCGCTGGGGTGGGCACCTATGGCCCGCTCCAGCCGATCGCCCAAACATTTTCGACAAACGCGCCGCAGGCTTTTCAAGCCATGACCAACTACATGAGCGCATATGTGCGGTGGGCGATTAACCATTTTCCGGATACCGGCGAAGGCACAGTCCGTGCCGCAGCTAACCAGCTCTCCGCCTATTCCACCACACTCGCCCAACCCCCGCCGTAGATCTGCTGTCCCTCCGGGACACGATGGCCCCTGCGCGCAATATCAGGTGGAATCCCAGGGACAAGACCGCTCCGGCGCATGACACGTGGTGCGCGCCGGGACGAAATCCGCGGCGTGATAAACGGGCTAGTGTCTCGACACGTGGCGGATCCCGGGACAAATCGCCCTCGCGCATGACGCCTGCCGCATTCCGGGACAAACCGCACTGGCCCGCGATGGCTGCCGCTCTCGGAACAAACCTCCGCCACGTTCGATCATCTGGCGCATTCGCCGCCCATCTTGCATGCGCGGCCCGGGTCGCGACCCGCACCGCACTTCCCACCATCCCTCACCGCTCCGGCTCCTCCGGGTCGGCGTCGTCGTAGATGAGGCGCCGGCGATGGATATGCGCCGCCCTGGGGTCGGTGGCGCTCTCGGCGGCCCGTTCGAGGTGGCCCGAGAGCTGGCGCAAACTGCGCGGCTCGACGCCGGTCCGGGCGCGGATGATTTGGAGGCGCCGCAGCACGGAGGTTTTCGAGCAGCGGCATTTTGCCGCCACCAGGCGCGCGCTCAGGCCTTCGAGGCAATAGAACCGGAAAACTTTGAGCGTGGCCGCGTCGAACTGCGACACCAGGGCCACCATGCGGCGTGCGGCGTCTTGTTCGAACTCCTTGGGTTGCGGCGTGAAGGGGGCAAAGAGCTCGCCGGGAGCCTTTAACGGCAGGAGGACGCCCTGGTCCGTGAGCCGCAGGGTCGAGTCGATGGGGAAGAACCCGGCCTGGGCGCTGGCGAGGAGTTCCTGGCACTCGGCGTTCAGGTGGCCGGCGGTGGGTCCGAACAGGATGAACGGGCGGCGCAGCCGGGTGGCCAGTTCGCCAATCACGGTGCGGAATACCTGGGGCTGGCTCTGGATGGTGAGGATGACCGGCACCTGGTCGCTGGACCAGGCGCCAAATTGCATGGTCTCGGGAAGCTTCAGCCGCAGAATCCTGGGCTGGCACAAAAGCGCCCGCGCCAGCTCCCGGGCCAGCCGCGCGCGGTTGACTTCCAGCGGCCGGATTTCCGCCAGCGAAACCGGCAGGTCCGGACAACTTGCCGGTTCGCAGCGGCAGATGGCAATCGCTCCCGCGCCATCGTGCCGGAGCACGATGGTGTGGCGGCAACCGCAACCCCTGGGACAGGGAATCGAGGTGGCCAGCTTCCCGCTGTCTTCGAGGCAGAGACTCGAAAACGCCGCAAAATCGTCCCCGAGTTCCCGCTCCCAAACCCCGCGCAGCGCGCTCAGGCCGGGAAATGCTTCCAGGGTCGCCCACACGCTGGCCGGTGTCGGCTCGGACATGCTTCACGCCTCGCCGCTCATCCCCGGGAGCGCCTCTTCTACCGGCGCCCGTCCCCAGGAATCGCAGCCGCCCCTAATCCTACCGTTCAACCCTCAGCCCCTCTGCCCACCCGCCCCACAGGGCGCAAGCTTCATGGGCCTCCTCGTCCTCGGACGCACCGACCGTCCCCGCCAGCGTGAACAGCGCCAGCGCCAGTGTCCGGCAGGCCCGCGCGATGCGGAACCGGCACCGCGCCAGCCACGCGCGGATCGGGTTCGCGTCCGCCCGGCACTCGACGGTGACGTGATCCGGCGGGCAAATGGACACTTTGTGCGGGCGCGGCGAGCCTTCCAGCTCGAAATCGAACGTGGCCCGGGTCAGGGTGGCCTTGGCCAGGATCGGCCCGTAAGGGTCGGCCGCCGCCGCGGTTTCTCCGAACAAATCATCGGCTTTGTGGATCGTGATGTCGTCCGGCGCATTCGGCCAGTGGCTCTCGATTTCCCGGAGGGTGATCTTGCGAATTCCCGGCGTGGGCCGAAGGGCATCCGGCCCCTCGGTGCGCAAGGGTTCGAGCGTGTACCAACTGGTGTCCGTTTGCAGATCAACCGGGCCGGAGAGGATGGTTGGGGGTGGCATGGGGGAGGACCTTCTTAGGTTGGTGGTGAGCCGGTCATGCGTAATCCAGGCGATGCGTTCCGCCCCGATCGCCAGTGTTTCAGAGCAGCGTAATTGATGCCAAGCCGGGGAGATTTCGGTCGAGCGGGAAGTCGGAATCCATCCGGTCGCCGGCGAACTGCGACCGCACCGGCGGGCCGGGTCGCCGCTGGCGGCATGTCTTGACATCAGACACCCTTACGTTCCAAAAGAGGACAATGAGCTAATGAGCTAATGAGGCTGGGCTTCGGATTCTCCGGGCGTTGAGGGGCGGCCGAGGGTTGAGGGGCTTGGGGGTGGCAGACGCCTCATTAGTATTGCGCTTCGCGCGGAGAGGAGAGGGGAAACGGCGTTGGGGAAAGGCCGGAACTTGCTGCAACCGCGGCGGACCTTGGCTTGATCAGAACATGGCTTGAGGTTCAAGGATTCGTATGAGGCAGGCCGTTGGCCTGCAACCCCAAACGACGGGCCGTGAACCCGGGGCGCGTGCCCCGGGCTGGTATGAGCGACGCCTGTGGCGTCTCAAAACCCCAGGCGCGGTGGGGCAACCGCGGCGGACCTTGCCGTTCAGGCCGAAGGCCTGGGTCGCCGTGAGGCGGACTGCCGCTCAGGCCGAAGGCCTAGGTCGCGGTGAGGCGGACTGCCGCTCAGGCCGAAGGCCTGGGTCATACCAGCCCAGGGCACACGCCCTGGGTCCATGGGCTCGAGAAAATATTCTGAGCGCTGAAGGCGCGATTCATCCTCGGGCTCTTTGGTTCAATCCCACACGTATCGTTCATCAAACTCCATGTGATACCTTTGAAGCAGGTCCCGATATTCTTCCTGGAAAGTCCGGGTCCGATGATGTTCCTCCTGATGCTCAATATACCGCACCAGATCCTCCAACTGGCTCCAGCCGATGGAAAAACCACCATAACCGCGCTGCCAGAAAAAACCGCCGTATTGCTTCCCTTGGTGTTTAATCCAGGCGGAGGAGGTTTTCTTGATCTGCTCCAACAACTCCGCCTGGCTCGTGGTGCGGGCCAAGCGCGCGGCCAGGTGGACGTGATCGGCCGTGCCGCCAACCCGGTAGGCCTGGCAAGCGCAATCGCGGCATACCGTGGCCAAATAGGCGTGCAGGCGCGGACGGATCTCCGCGTCCAGCCAGGGGCGCCGCTCTTTGGTGCTGAAGACAAGGTGCAGAATAACCTGGCTGAGGGATTGCGGCATAGGATTGTTGGTCTTGAGATGGAATTAGGGTGCTTGATGCACCGAGCGCAGATTATGAGGCAGGCCGTTGGCCTGCAACCCCAAAACAACGGGCCGCGCACCTAGGGCTTCGCCCTAGGCTGGTATGAGCGACGCCTTTGGCGTCTCAAAACCCCAGGCGCGGTGGGGCAACCGCGGCGGACCCTGCCGTTCAGGCCGAAGGCCTGGGTCGCCGTGAGGCCGCCTGCCGTTCAGGCCGAAGGCCTGGGTCGCCGTGAGGCGGACTGCCGCTCAGGCCGAAGGCCTGGGTCATACCAGCCCAGGGCACCCGCCCTGGGTTTATGGGCTCAAGAAAACCTTCTGGACGCAGGATGATGGGGACAGGCTGTCCCCACCCCGCCCTGGCGTTCTGCATTGCCCTGCCGGGGTGGGTGTGGTATGGATAGGGCCTGTTCCGCAAAGGATCCATAATGAAAATCAATGCGATGTTCCAGGCCCGCCGGGCGGTTTTACTGTGCTTTGTTCTGTCGGCCGGCGCCGTCTTTGCCCAGGAGACCAACCGTTACCAGGGGGAAACCTGGGCTTATCTGGATGCCCGGAGGGTGCTGGCCGCCGCGGCCGAGATTACACCCGGGAAATATCCCGACTGTGACGATGCCACGGTGGATAAAAAGATGGTCCGGGTTTACCGGCAGGACGGCACGGGCGAGGCCCAGGACGAGAGTTTCGTAAAGGTGCTCACGGAGAAGGGCAAGCGGAACAACCGCACAATCGCCTTGAGCTTCATGCTCCCGTACACGACCGTCGAGGTGCCGAAGATCGAGGTGTACAAGCCCGATGGGACCGTGGTGCCGGTGGATGTGCCGGCCAATTCCAAGGAAATGATCGACGACAGCCAGATGTCGATGAACATCTACGATCCCAACAGCAAGATCCTGCAGGTCAACATCCCGCAACTCGACGTGGGTGACGTGCTCCATTCGGTCACGCGGACCACCACGCACCGCTCGATCATCCCGGGTGAATTCGCGGACGAAAACCTCTTCGAAGGGCAGGGCTACATTCGCCACACCACCTATGTCGTCCACTCCCCGGTCGATAAGCCGCTCAAGCGCATCTTCATCCGGGACGAAATCCCCGGGACCATGGTGCATTCGACGCAGACGGAGGGCGGCGAGAACGGCGTGCTGGTGCACCGCTGGGAGGTGGACAATGTTTCGCGGATGTTCGACGAGCCGGCCATGCCGGCTTACGAGAACGTGCTGCAGCGGCTGATGATCAGCACCACGCCCACCTGGCAGGACGTCTCGAAATGGTACTGGAAACTCAGCCAGCCGCATTTGGACGCCATCACCCCCGAGATGAAAGCCAAGGTCGAAACCCTGACCGCCGGGGCAAAAACCGACATGGAGAAGATCAAGGCCATCTTTTACTACGTCTCGAAACAGATCCGCTACATGGGCCTGACGCCGGAGAAGGATCGACCGGGATTCGAACCCCACGATGTCTGCCTGACATTCGACAAGAAATACGGGGTATGCCGCGACAAGGCGGCCCTGTTGGTTTCCTTGCTGCGGACCGCCGGCCTCAACGCTTACCCGGTCCTGATCGATGTCGGCGCCAAGAAGGACGCCGACGTGCCCGAGCCGTTCTTCAACCACGCCATCGTGAGCGTGGATCTCAAGGACCGCGATTACGTGCTGATGGATCCCACCGATGAGAACACGCGCGACCTCCTCCCGGACGGCGATCGCAACCAAAGTTACCTGGTCTGCCGCCCCGAGGGGGAGAACATTCAACTCAGTCCCATAAAGCCGGCCGACCAAAACATGCTGCGGGTCAAAACCGACGCCACCTTGAACGCCGCCGGCCATCTCGAAGGCAAATCGGAGGTGTGGTTCGACGGCGTGAACGACAACAGTTATCGCGAGGTGTTTGTCCGGATGAAACCCGACGACGTCCGCCGGTTCTTCGAGCGGAACCTGAAGCGGACCATGCCCGGGGCGCGGTTGAAAGCGCTGAAGCTCTTCCCGGAAAACATGCTCGATGTTTCATCCGAGGTGCGGGCTGAACTGGAGTTCTCCGCCGACGGAATGACCGCCAGCGGGAACGGCCGCTCGGTGGTCAGCGTGCCCTGGATCGGCAAGGGGTTGGGCATCGTGAATTTTATCCTGGGCGGAACCGGCTTGGAGAAGCGCAAGTACCCGATGGAAAGCTACGTGGCGTGCGGGCTGCAAGAGGATGTCTCCTTGAAACTCGGCGATGGTTTCGCCGCGGCCGTCTCGATGCCTTCCTGCTCCCCGCAGAACGACCCCACCCTCACCTACGCGGAAACTTTCCGGCCGGAGAACGGCACGCTCTACTGTTCCCGGGAGCTGAAGCTGAAAACGGTCGAGTTCAACCCGGCCCAGTACCTCAAACTCAAGCAAACCCTCGAAAGCCTGGAATACGACGCCCGCAAAACCCCCGTCCTGGCCTTGAATGCGGATGCCCGGACCGAGGCCAAAGAGGATGCGAGCAGCGCGGCGCCGGCCCCGGTCGCGTCCAACGCGGAAATCCTCGAGAGCCTGAAAGAACTGGACATCAAGGACGCCCATACGGCGGTTTATCGCGTCAAATACGCGAAGCGAATTCTGACTTACAGCGGCAAGATCCGGGAGGCCGAAGTGAAGATTGACTACAATCCGTCCTGCCAGGAGGCCAAACTCGTTCATGCCGTGGTCATTTCCAAGACGGGCCAGCGGCAGGAGATCTCCAAGGGCGAGATCAACGTGATGGACGCCGGTTGGAACGCTTCCGCCAAACGTTACACCGGGGGCAAAATCCTGGTGGCCAACCTCCCGGGCGTCGATATCGGCTCCACCATCGAGGTCGAATTCGAAATCACCGCCAAGGGCAAGCCGTTCCTGGCCGGGTTCGAGGCCTTTCAGCTTTGGGACGAGTTGGACCAAAAATCGTTCAAACTGACCGCGCCCGCGGATGTCAAAATCCAGAAGCTGGTCAGCGGCGCCGGTGACGATCTCAAAGCGCAGCAGGCCGAGGCCAATGGAGTGCAGACCTTCGAATGGCGCGTGGGCAAGGTTGCCTCCCTGCCCGAGGAGGCGCAACTGCCGCCCGAGTGGATCTTTCTCAACGGAGTGAGCTACTTCGTGGGTGACGCAAAAGCGTACCTGGCCGATCTGCGGCAGGCCCTGCTGGCCAAATCGGCGAACCGTGAAAAAACGGCGGCGGTGGCGCGCCAGCTCACCGAGGGAAGCAAGACCCGCCTCGACGCCCTGAAAGCCATCCGTGATTTTGTTGCCAAAACCATTCGCCTGGCCGGCCCTTCCTTTACCGATTTGCCGCTGAGCGAACTTTCAGACGCGGACATAACCCTGGCGGATGGCTACGGGCACACCGCCGATCGCGCGATCCTGCTGCACGCCCTGCTGGCGGCCGCCGGGTTCCAGCCCCAATTCGTGCTGGCCTCCGGCCTGCCCCCCATTGCCGCCATCACCAATGTGACCTCGGCTTTCCCCTTGCCGCAGAGCTTTCAGATGCCCCTGGTGCGGGTTGCGGTCGATGGCCAGGACTATTACCTGAACGATACGGACCAATACGCCGAACTGGGCACGACCTCCTACGACGGCAAGCTCGCCATCGACCTGGCCAGCAAATCCTTCGAGACCATCCGCGCCGCCGCCAATTGCCAGGACCGGCGCGAAACTGTGTACCATCTTTTGGTCGGAGCCGACGGCAAGACGCGGCTGGGCATTTCCCGCCGCTACTACGGCACCGAATATAACGCCAAGCACCGCTTCTTCGCCGAGCTGCCGCCGGAGGAAAAGCGGCGGTACTTCCAGGAGATCGTCTCGGCGGTATCCCAGGGCGCGCGCCCGGTCGAGGACCTGGTTACCAAGTTCGATGCGTACCCAGGCGTCGAGGAATTCACCGTCGAAATCGACAACTACAGCGTGGTGGATGGGAAGTATTTGCTACCTCGATCTGCCGTTTACACCGTCGCTCTTTCCGGTCGGAGCGGACCACCGCCTCCTGCCGCTGTTCTTCCCCGGCCACGGCCAATCCACCGTTCGCACGGAGATCGAATTGCCCGACAAGTTCAAACAACGCATCATCCTGCCGCGGAACGAGGACCTGGAAGCGCCCGACGGCGGGGGCAAGGCCCTGGTGAGTTCCCAGGACTCGGCGGGCCACTACGTGATCACGCATCAGTTCGAGACCTCGCCGGCGATTATCGCGCCCAAGGACTATTCAGCCATGCTGAGAATCGAGTCCACGCTGGGGCGCAAATCCTCCCGGGTGTTTTTGCTCGAGGCCGATTGAGCCGTCCTCGGACGCAGGGCTGCCTCGAACTCCGGTCGGAAGGCGCTCCGGGGCGGGGTGGGGGACGGAGTTTCTTGGGACGCCGCGGTTTTCCTGTATCCTCGCCCGTAGATACCTGGCCCTTACTGAGCGTTGCATAAAAAGCTAAAGTTTTGTTTTACAACCATGCTGTCCATGATGCCCAGAAAATGCCGGAAAGGCGCGGGCGTTTGCACTTTCTATGGGCGGGCATGGTCAAGAAAGGGTTTAGCGAATTATGCAACGCTCTGTAAGCCGGGCTGGCCGCGGGTAATCCCCGGCTGGCCGCGCCGCCCTTCAGGCCAAAGGCCTGGGTCATACCAGCCCGGGGCAACGCCCCGGGTTCATAGGCCCAAGAGTGCATTCTGAGCGCTGAAAGCGCGAGTCCTCCCGGGGCTCATGAGGCAGGCCGTTGGCCTGCAACCCCAAACGACGCGCCTCGAACCCCGGGCGTGTGCCCGGGGCTGGTATGAATGACGCCTTCGGCGTCTCCAATCCCCCGGCAGGGTTGGTTCGGTCCCGCCCCTGAAGAATTGGGTCACGCCCCGGAAGAACTCGGTCAGGCCCCGGAAGAACTCGGTCCCGCCGCTGGAGAATTCGGTCCCGCGGCCTGATTCGGTCCGGGGTCACGCGGTTTTTCAGTTGTCTTTTTCCGCGTTTATCCCTAAATTCCGAGACACGTGGCAATGCGTGGACTTCTTGGCCGTCAATTTTGTGCCCGCAATAATCGGGAACCTCAATCCCGTATTAGTGCGGATTGAGAAATGTCCTCAAATCTGGTACATAACTGAATCAAATGCATGATATGCCAGACCGGTCGGCGGTGTAAGCGAACGAAAACGACAACATGAAATTGCAAACATCCAAAGCCGGCAGGGTCCGCCCCCAGCCCGAGCAGGCCTTCACCATGATCGAAATGATCGGCGTGCTCGCCGTCATCGCGATCCTGGCCGCCATGCTGGTTCCGAGGGTCTTTGAGGCCGTCGATAGCGCCCGCGTCAATAGCACCGCGGTGGCAATCGAGGCGGTGAAGTCGGCAGCGATTTCTCACTACGGCAAATACGGAAAGCTGAACCTGCTCAATTGGGTACAACTGACGTCATGAGCACGCACACTCAATTGGATCAGCAGGCTACGACACGAACGTCTTGATGGCTGAAGGTCTTCTTGACAAGCCCTTTTCCTCGCGTCTCGCTGGCGGCGACCCCTCAGCCAATTGCACAGTGGAACTCACAACGGCGGCAGCTTGTAACGGTGCGTGCCGCATGGCATACTAATTGGACGGTGTCAATAACGCTGTTGCGAATGCGCAATACGTCCTCGAGGTAAAGATCCAAAACTGCGCACTCGCTGACGCGAAGGCTCTGAATGATCTGATTGACGGAGCTGCATTAGGCGAGTGCTGGTACCCCCGGTACCGATACCAAGGGCCGAGTTGAATATGCTGCCAGCGCTGGCGGGGGTACCGGACGGTCGATGTTTACATTTACTTAACGCATCGCTAGGGAAAGCCCAGGCCCGTTCGAGGACTAGCGTGCCTGTGAATTCGTTTCGTATGCCAACTGGTTACACGTGGACCCGAGATGAGCGTCGGTCAGCGGATGCCGCTGGCCGATCAACTGCTTGCGGGTGGCATGCTGACGGACGTGCAGTTGGACCTGGCGCGTCGCGAGCAGCAGCGCACGGGCGGGCGGCTGGATCAAATCGTGGTTCAGCTTGGGTTTGTCGTCGCCGGAGGTTTTGGCGGAGTTCCTTGCCCGGCGGGCCGGCACGCGGGCGGTCAATCTCAACCGCGTTTCCATCGACCAGACCGTGCTTTCGCTCGTGCCGCAGGACGTCGCCCGGCGCTGCCTGGGCATGCCGGTTTGCCGCGTCGAACGGGACGCTTACCGTCGCGCTGTCCGATCCCTTCGACGTCAACGCGGTCGATACCTTCCAGCAAGTCACCGGCCTGGCCATCGAGGTCGTCACCGCTCCCGAGCGCGACATCCTGAATTGCCTCGAACTGTATTACACCGTCGGCGATACCATCGGGGAGTCCATCGACAAGATCCTGGCCGAGAAAGACCGGCAGGAGGCGCAGTCGCTGGACGCCGTCCTGAGCCGGATGGCCAACAAGGACGAGGATGCGCCGGTCATCCGGGTGGTGCGGCAGATCATCACGCGCGCGGTGAACAGCCGGGCGAGCGACGTCCATTTCGAGCCCGAGGAGCGCATGATGCGGGTGCGCACGCGCATCGACGGCGTGTTGTTCCAGGACGTGCTGATTCCCAAGGCGATGCAATCCGCGGTGACCACCCGCATGAAGATCCTGGCCGATCTGGACCTGGCCGAGACCCGCGTGCCGCAGGATGGCCGGGCGACGATGCTGGTGGGCGGGCGCCAGGTGAATTTGCGCGTGTCGAGCCTGCCGACCAGCCACGGGGAAAACATCGTCGCCCGTATCCTGGATCCCAGCAGCCAGGTGTTGACCCTGCCGGCGCTGGGTTTTTCGCCCGCGATCGAGAAGCAATTTCGTGAAGTGGTCAACAAGCCCTACGGCGTGGTGCTGGTGACGGGCCCGACCGGCAGCGGCAAGACCACCACCCTCTACGCCATGCTGCAGGAAGTCAGCACCATGGACGTGAGCACGTTCACGCTCGAAGACCCCATCGAATACCGGATGTCGCTGGTGCGCCAGACCCAGATCAACGAGGAGGCGGGCCTGACCTTCAGCAACGGCTTGCGCGCCCTGCTTGCGCCAGGACCCGGACATCATCCTGGTTGGCGAAACGCGCGACACCGAGACCGCCCAACTGATGGTGCGCGCCGCGCTCACCGGCCACCTGGTGTTCTCCACGCTGCACACCAACGACGCCCCGGGGGCCATCCCCCGCCTGATCGACATGGGCGTCGATGCCTTCCTGCTCCCGGCCAGCCTGCTGGCCGTCCTGGCCCAACGCCTGGTCCGCACCATCTGCCCGGATTGCCGCGAAGAGGTGAAGAACCCCGAGCGCGTTTTTGAAGAGTTGAAGGTGGTGCCGCCAGCCGGAAACGGGCGGTTGCAGCTCTGGCGCGGCGCCGGTTGCCCGACCTGCAATCAAAGCGGCTACAAAGGCCGCGTGGGCATTTATGAATTGATGCTGCTGGACGAAGATTACCACGACCCCATCCTGCACCGGGTCGGCGCGCCCGAGTTCATGCGCCTGGCGCGTGAAAAGGGCATGCACACCATGTTCGAAGACGGCCTCCTCAAAGTCGTCCAAGGCATGACCACGGTGGAAGAATTGCTCCGCGTGACCCGGCTGTCGCTGAAGTGAGCGGGCGGAGGGCGGAGGGCGGAGGGCGGAGGGCGGAGGGCGGAGGGCGGAGGGACCACGAGACCACAAGACCACAGGACCACGGGACCACGGGACCACGGGACCACAAGACCACGAGACCGCGAGACCACGAGACCGCGAGACCGCGAGACCACGGGACCGCGAGACCACTGACTACTGACCACTGACTACTGACCACTGACTACTGACTGCGGACCACGGGACTACGGGACCACGGGACCACGGGACCACGAGACCACAAGACCACGAGACCAGAGACCAGAGGACCAGAGGACCAGAGGACCGGAGGGACGGAGGACGGAGGACCACGAGACCACCCGCCTTCGCTACGCTACGGCGCGGCGAGGGGGACTATGGACCGCCTCGACAGTGATAGATCTCCTTCGGAAGGGTGAGCGTCGAGGTGGGATTTGCCTCGGCTCAAGGCCTTGTCCCGTAGGGACATGCGAAAAATAGGGGTAGGGATGGCGCGTGTGCGCCACCCCTACCCCTATTTCGCAAGCATCCCTCCGGGATGGAACTGCCGGCAGGTTGCTCATTTTCCCCAGAAAACCGGACCCCGTCGAAGTAGTCAGTGGCCCCATGGCCCCATGGCCCCGCGGTCCGTGGTCCCTCGGTCCTCGGTCCATGGTCTTGTGGTCCCGTGGTCTTCCGCCCCTCCGTCCTCCGCCCTCCGCCCTCCGGTCCTCCGGTCCTCCGGTCCTCCGGTCCCGTGGTCCCGTGGTCTCGTGGTCCCGTGGTCTCGTGTCTGGTCTTGTGGTCTTGTGGTCTCGTGGTCTTGTGGTCTCGTGGTCCTCTGGCCCTCCGCCCTCCGCCCTCCGCCCCCTTCCCCCTTTACCCTCTCGCTCCGAGCCCTTACCCTTGCGGCATGCCTGTATTCAATTACGAGGCCGTTGATCGCCGGGGGCGGACGCTGACCGGCGTCATGCCCGCTTCGGACGAGGCGAACCTCGAACTGAAGCTGCGCAACGCCGGCCTGTGGCTGACGCAGGCCGATTTGCAGCGGCTGCGGCAGCCGATCCCGATTGTGCCGACGCGCGATCTGACGCGTTTCAAGCTCCGGGGCGCGCGGGGGCGGCGCGAGCTGATTGATTTCTGCACCTTGATGTCGTTCCAGCTCGCCGCCGGGATCACGCTGGTGCGCGCGCTGGATGTGGCGTGCCAGGATTGCAAAAGCCCGGGGTTCAAAGAGGTGCTCTACGATTTGCAGCGGCAGATCGAATCGGGCATGCATTTCCACGAGGCGATGGCGAAGTATCCCGGGGTGTTTACGACCCACTTCGTGAGCGTGGTGAAAGCCGGTGAAAGCACCAGCAACCTGCCCGAGGGATTCAAGGATCTCAAAGATTACCTGGAATGGGTCGAGCGCATGATGGCCGACGTGCGGCAGGCCACGCTTTACCCGGCGATTGTGCTGACGGTCATGGGCGTGTTCATGATCTTCATGTTCACCTTCATCATCCCCAAGTTCGCCAGCCTGCTGAGCAAACTGCACGTTGCCCAGCCCTGGCTCACGCGGTTTGTATTTGCCGTGGGCAACACCGCCGAGGCCACCTGGCTGCTCTGGCTGCCCGAGCTGCTCATCCTGGTGCTGGTGGTCCTGTTCGGCCCGCGGTTTTCGAAGCGCATTGCCCTGGCGGTCGATACCGCCAAGCTGCGCGTGCCGCTCTTTGGCGAGCTGAACCGCATGCTGGCGCTGTCGCGCTTTTCGCACAACCTCTCGATCCTCTACCGCTCGGGCCTGCCCATCCTGCAATCCCTGAGCTTGTGCCGGCACGGGCTCATCGGCAACGCCGTCGTCGAGCGGGCCATCGGTGTGGTCGAGGAGGACGTGAAGACCGGCAGCACCATCAGCGAGGCCATGCATCGCCACCCGATTTTCACCGCCCTGCTCCTGCGCATGGTCGCAATGGGTGAGAGCTCCGGCACCCTCGACCACGCGCTCGATAACGTCTCGACCTACTACAACGAAGTCATCCCGCGCCGGATCAAGAACCTGTTCAGCGTGCTCGAACCGACGCTGATGCTGGTTTTGATCGTGCTGGTCGGCTGCGTGGCCCTGGCCATTTATCTGCCGATCCTGTCGTTGATGAGCGCGCTGCGGTAAGCAGGATGGGCGGGGTGATGGGCCGCGGGCGGATTGGGGTTCCCGTCGCTGGCGATCACCGGCGCCGATTTGGGTCAATGGCCTGTCTCACGACCGGGCTTGACGCCCGGTCCCCAGAGTGCTGTAAATAGGCCCATGCCCGGTATCGCCTCGAATCAACGACCGTTCGGCCTCCGCCAGAAAGTGAGCACTTTATGGGCGATCTGAAAATCTCCTGCCCCCAATGCGGCCAGCACATTTCCTGTGATGAAGCCTGGGCGGGCCATCACCTCGACTGCCCCGCCTGCCACGCCAGCGTGCTCGTGCCGGAAGGCCCCCGCCCGCCAGCGCCCGCTCCGGCCCCAGCCTTGGCAAAGGCGGCGGCCAGGCCCGCGGGCGCGAAACTCGCACTGGGGGTTACGCAAGTCGCGCGCTCCACCGCGCATGCGCCAACCCCGTCGAAAAAGTTCATCCCCCAGCACCCCGGCAGCGAGAATTCACTTTTGAAATATGGCGTCATAGCCGCGGTGATCGCCGTTCTGGCCTGGGTCGGATACTTCTATGGTCTGCCTTTGGTTACCGGTGCTTTAGAGCAGGCGCCGGCCCTGAATTCGCCCGGGGGCGCGCAGAAGTCTCAGAGTGGCGGCGGTTCGGGTGGCCCCATGGGAGACGTGAACGGGGCGATGGATGTCTCGGAGACGTTGGATGCCGGCTCGTCGTCGGCCAAGACCCATGCGGCGCCCTCGACGAACAATGCCGCGCGCCCGCGGACCGCCAGGCCACCTCACTGACCTTGCCTGGTCGAGCGGCGCATTCGCTGAACCGCCGTGTATATCCAGCGGCCGCCCGTTCGGCTTGGCAAAGGCCGCCGAATGCCTGTCTTTCCCAAGTGGACGATTGACGCCGCGCGATTTCGGGCTATTGTCTCCAACTCGTCGTCATCGACAAGAACCACGCTTCGGCTTCTGCGGCGTTAACGCACGCCTGTCTCCTGGCAGTGGCGGTATGTTGCCGGCGAATATGTTTTTTCATGCTTACAATTCGTGATCTTAAAGTGGCGGCCGGCGGCCGGACGCTCTTCGAGGACGCCACGCTGCACGTCAACTATGGCGACCGCGTCGCCCTGGTGGGGCCGAACGGCGCGGGCAAAACGACGCTGTTCTCCATCATTCTCAAGGAACGGGAGCCGGACGCGGGCCTGGTGGAGCGCGATGAATGGACCACGGTGGGTCATCTGCCGCAGGAGAGCGAAGCGCTGGGCGAGGAAACAGTTTTGGACGTGGCGACCGGCCGGGTGGACGAATTGCCGTGGTTGGAAAAGCGGCTGCACGAGCTCGAGCGGGCGGGGAATGTGTCCTGCCCGGAATACTTGGAATCCCATGCGAAACACGACAAGCTCAACGACCCGGAAGTGGAGACCAAGGCGAAGAAGATGTTGCGCGGCCTGGGTTTTCGCGACGCGGATTTCAACCGCGAAGCCCGGGAGATGAGCGGCGGCTGGATTATGCGGGCGCGCCTGGCCCGGCTGCTGGTGCTCGAACCGGATCTGCTCCTGCTGGATGAACCGACGAACCACCTCGATCTGCCTTCGCTGCTGTGGTTGCAGAGCTACCTGATGAATTATTCCGGCGCGTTGCTGCTGATTTCACATGACCGCCAGTTCATGGACGAGGTCGTGGGCCAGGTGCACGAGATTTCGGAGAAAAAGCTGATTGCCTACACCGGCAACTACTCGGACTACCTGGTGGAGCGAGCGGCGCGCTATGAGCAGCAATTGGCCGCTTACAACAACCAGCAAAAGGAGATCGCGTCGCTCCAGCAATTTGCGGATCGGTTTCGCTCGGTGACCTCGAAGGCCTCGCAGGCCATGAGCAAACTCAAGCAGATCGAGCGCATGGAGAAGATCGAGAAACCCGTGGCGCCACGGAAGCCCTTCCGATTCCAGATTCCGCAGCCGCCGCGCGGCGGTCAACGGGCGGTCAACTTGAAAGGAATCCACATGGCCTACGGTGCGACCCGGGTTTACTCGGGATTGGATCTCGCCATTGAGCGGGGTGAACAGACCGTGCTGGTTGGGCCGAACGGCGCGGGCAAATCCACGCTGCTGAAGATCCTTGCCGGCGTGGTGGAGTTTCAACAGGGGGAGCGCGACTTGGGTCATAACGCGAAGGTGGGCTACTTCAGCCAGCATCGGGCGGCCACCCTCGATCCGGAGCGGACGGTGCTGGAAGAGGTGACGGCCAGCGCGCCACTGATGCGCGAGGAAGACGCTCGGGCGGTGCTGGGGTCATTCATGTTTCGCAAGGACGACATTTACAAGCCGACCAAGGTGCTGAGCGGCGGCGAGAAGACGCGGCTTAACTTGATCCGGTTCCTGGTGGATCCGCCGAACCTCCTGCTCATGGATGAGCCCACAACCCACCTGGATATCCACACCGTCGAATCGCTCACGCTGGCGTTGGAGCGTTATGAGGGCACCCTCGTCTTCATTTCCCACGATGTGCATTTCATTCGCAAGCTCGCCACCAAGGTGTTGCACGTGAACGCGGGGCAAATCACGCCGTATGCCGGGGGCTATGATTATTTCCTGGAGAAAACCGGCACGGTGGAGGATGGGCGCGCCGCGCTCACCGCGGCGTGACGCCTGGCTCCCGGGGCTAAGCGACGGGCAAGGTCACCCCCTGACGAACGGCATCCACGGATACTGCGCAAAGCCGAGCTTGCCGAGCTGATCCATTTGCCGAAGCTACTCCTGTGTTTGCTTGGGCAGAATCAGCCGGATTCCCTTGTCCTCCGCCTCATTCGCATCCATAAAAGCGTTGGTGGACTGCAACTGCGCTCTCGCGGTGTCAAAATTCTCCCAGCGGATTGACGCCGTGTACCGCTGCGCGAAATCGAGACCTTGAATAATAGGTGAGCCCTTCCCGCTCTGAGAGAGCGCCTTCAAAGCACTGATATAGTTGTTCCGAAAAACCGTGGGGATGATTATTCTTTGGTCTCCCTGCCCCACCAGTTCCGCATTCATCATGATCCGCGCCACGCGGCCATTGCCGTCCACGAACGGGTGCACTTCGCTTACGATAAACATCATGAAGATCGCTCGGTGGAGCGCCACTTCGAGCCCACGGTAAATCTCGAATCCCTTTTCCAAGGTTCCGAGTACAAGATCCGGCGCAACGAAAAACGTGCTGCCAGCTCGGTTCTCCTTGGACTTGAACTGGCCTGGCATTTTGTCCGGGCGCATCTCCATGCAGGCTGCATGGCGCTCCTTCAATAACGAGATCCACCCTTCGAAATTGCGCGGCGTACGCGCCATCTGTGCGCCATCGGAAACCATTCGGAAGGTCCCCAGAATATCATGCGCATCTTCTGGGCGTTCTCGCGGAATCACCCCGTTGAAAACAATGTCCATCGCCTCCTCGATGGCGAATTCGGTGCCCTCTATGTAATTGGAGAAATACGCTTCAAAAAACGCAAGATTGGTCCTCGCCGAATCTGCCATGTTTCCCGCCAGCCTCGTTACGGGTGCTCGACCTCGCAATTCTTCAAATAGCGTCTGGAACAGACCCAGTCGGTCCGGATCATACGGCCTGCCCTTTTTGCGAGCTTGCGCCACAGAAGTTTCGAGGCTTGCCTCTCGAGTGCCAAGAAAAGTGCCGACCAGCTCGTCAAGAGCGTGGAACTCCTCGGTCATGCCAAGTTCCCGGCTAACTCCACGTGCATCATCCCGTAACCGGTTAAGTGCAGCCTCTCCGCCTTGCCGCAAGAGACGATCGAGGCGTTCCTCCAGCTCAGGCTTGGTTAATGTCCGAGGAACTTCCGCACCGCGCTTGCGGGACGCGCGCATGTTCTCCAGCCAGGCGCGCGGCGCGGAACATAGCCTGGCATTTCCGAGGAACGAAGGGTCGCTCGGCAGTGGTGGGGGTCCTTTCCGCGGGCGAAAAGTAATACCCGGTAAACTCAGTGGCCGTTGTGCCGACGAAATGATGAAGACCGATCCGTCCACGGCCGGTCGGTTCTCAAGAGCCGTACGGTCCGAGATGAGTGCATCCGGAAAATAGTCCTTCAACAGACTGTGCCAGTGTCTCTTAACGATCTGCGTCGGCGCCTCGGTCATGTTCTTCGTATAAAGCCGGGAGCCAAGTTTGCGTAGCCGCTTGGACTGAACCGCCTTGGAGACAGCAGAGCTCACCTCTTTGTTGGAGACAAAGACTTCCGGCAGGCGCTCGAGGCTCAACGAAGATTTTTTGATGCTTAAGGCCATTTCAAAAACACTGTAGTCCATTTTTTGATGTTTAACAACGAGACAACTCCACTTTTTGATGTTTAATCATAAAATCGTGAGCCAGAACTTAAACTTCAAAAAGTTGACCACTTTTGTGGAAAATGACTCCATCGAGTCCCAAGACCAACGCCAGGTCCTCGTAGCGGTCAAAAACCGCTGAATCATTCAGCCCGCGAGTTCCGCTGTGAGTTGCTCAGCCCGCGCGTTGATTCCCTCGAGAATGGCGTCCACAATCGGCGCAGGGAACCCCGGCGGCACAATCCCGCGGACCTGCTGAACCACAGCCGGGGCCCTGGCCACCACGTCCTCGACGATGGGCTTCATTTCCCCGAAACCGCACCGCTTCGCCGTTTCGAGCCAATGCCGGGCACAGATCTCCTTCCAGCGGTAGTGCCGGATTTTGCCCTCCACGGCCATGGCCATCCGAATCTTCTCTGGCGCCAGCTTTCCACGACCATGCCCCAGCACGGGGTAGGCGGACAGGATGTCATAGCGCGGGGTAAGACGATACGCACCGGCCGGCAGCAAAAAAACGCTGAAATTTTTCGCGTGCCCATCGATTGCCGCCAGCATCCAGAACACGAGTTGTGTGCGCATGAAATCCCGGCGGTCTTCGGCGGCCTGGTCCGAGCCCAAGAGCAGTTCCATGATGGCCCGAAGGCCGGGTCCTCCGTCACTTTCGTACTTTAGCCCCGGCGGCGTCGCGGTGGCCTGGCAGAGATCTTCCTGCGGCAGGCGGAGATACCAGGAACCGTCGGAAGCCAGGCGGCGATCGAACCGCTCGACCACGAGCGCCTTTTGGTCGGCAAAGGTTTCGATCCAGCATTTGGCCACCGGAACGCCATACGCCCGCACCGCTTCCGAGCACAGCCACTCGTTTTCCACCGACGTCGAAAGATCTATTCCTTGAGGATTGGCACCTAGCGGCAACTTAAGAATATGGGTGGTGGGCGTGGCCTGAGTGGGCCGGTGCCACACTCCATCGCGCAACAACAGCGCCGTCTTTTCCTGCGCTCCCGCAAGCGAAATTCGGAACATCTCCTGAAGGCTTTCCTCACCAGCGAACGCCGAGTCCAGGGACCGGGTGAGCACTTGCGCAACTTCATCGCGCTTTAAGCGTTCAGCGGTGATCTGGCGTACGTTCACGGGTGGTTCGCCTTCGGGCACCAACTGCAGCGCGCCGACACAATCCCTCCCAATCTCTTGTAACAAATCGAACGCTCCTATCGAGGTCGTATGGAAACGCCGTTGAATTCTTTCACGGATCTGACGGTTATCCGGAAGCAGGTTATCGAAGAAAGCCTCTACACCAGCGCGGTAAGGCTCCTTCCATGGGCGCAAGGGCATCGACAAGGAGATCGGCCGTGCAGCCGGAGAGGCGAGCCAGGACTCTGCGTACAAGAACTCTTGTCCCCCGCTGGCTGGCCGGCGCCACTCTCCAACGCGCTCGCCGTTCATCCACACCGAGAGGACCCGGGATTTTCTATGCCGACCCATAATCGCTCACCACTCTGAAGGGTGACCGGAGGTGCCGCGGGGTCGCACCACAAGTTCGAGATCGAGGGCCGCCAGCACTTTGAAAACTCGCGCCAAACCTGCTCGCCCCGGCTCTGACTCAATCTGCGAGACGGTGTTTTGCGCTATTCCCAACCTGGCGCCGACGTCTTTTTGGGTAAGCCCTCGTTCCTTGCGATAGCCCTGCAGCACGGAACCAAGCTGCTGCGGCGTCTTGATCGGATACTCAGTCATATCGTTTAAACATGATAAAGCCGTTTTATCATTTAAACAATATAAAAACGGTTTATCACGTATTCGCAATCAAGTAAGCGAGACCAGCAGAAAGCCGTGGCTTGAATCGCCTTCGCGGTATCCGTTTGTTGGTCTGTTTCCCTCAGCATCTTCGCTGCCCGGCAGCAGAACTCAAAGACATCGAGATCATCGTGAAGAGAGGAATTCGAAGATCAGCGCGCAACCCGTGGAAGGAGAGTGGTTTGAAACGGTCGTGGCGGTGAGATTTGAACCCGCGACCTTCTGAACCCCATTCAGAGATAAGTGGCTGGCCGCTTCGCTGTTCTCAACCTGGTTAAGCGGCGGTTCCGTTTGGTTCCTACTTGGGTTTTTGCGCTAACCCAATCACCGCAAGCCCCGACGCCTCAGCCAGTGCGATTTGGTCCGTGTCGAAAGACAGCAGAGCGTCGGCTCCGACCTCGATCGCGATAGCGATGTGAAATAAATCCATGGCGCGCACCACCATTTTAAGGGAATGTTCGGCCCGAAGCTCACCGGCCGTGCGCACCGCGTCTGTCCAGTCGAACTCGACATGGGGCCAATAACCAATCCTGACTTCTTGCTCCAGAAGACGGATCATCTGACGAGATTCCCCTTTGCGAAGCAAGCCAGCCCGTTCGGCTTGGCAAAAACCATTGAAGACTTCAACCCGCTGCCACGTCGTCCAAAGCACCCCCGCCTCGGGAGCTTGCTCGAACAAACTCAGTGCCGCCTGGTGTTGCGTATCCCTGCGGCACTTGTAGCCCAGCCACCACGAGGTGTCCGCATACAATTTCATTTCTTAAGCGAGGCGAGGAAAACCGTGCCATTGAACGCAGGGGACCTTGAATCGCCCACCGCCCGCTTTTCCGCCAATTCTCGCGACATTCTTGGCCGTGCGCTCTTGCTCACGACAAATTTTGGTTTGCCGTTGGCCGTGACCACCAGTTGTTTGCCTTCTGCCAGCCCGTCCACGAGACCTGCGTTGTGGTAAAACTCACGAACCGATACCGTTTTCATCGTGTTAGACAATACTGTCTAACAGGCTAAAGAGCAAGCCAGCATTCAAACTGCTCTTGCAGCCCTTACGTTTATGCCGAATGCGAGGGCGAAGCGGCGGTCGCAAGGTATCCAGTCAGAATTCACTATTGAAGGTTCGAAGTTCACCCTGTAAGCGGGATTTAAATGGTCGGGGCGGTGAGATTTGAACTCACGACCTTCCCCTGGCCCAGAAATCGAGGGTTGAGGAATCTTGCCGTTCGCAGCCGGGGCGAATATAGTTCAACCATGATGATTGAGCTGCCAGACGCAGAGATCGAATCGCTCCATCTGACTCAAGCGCAGGCGCGATTGGAGTTGGCAGTGGGTTTGTACGCGGGGCGCGAGATTACACTTGGACGGGCCGCGAGAATCGCTGGGACTACTTACGCGGCCTTTATGCAGGAGATTGGCAAACGCGGCCTTTGCATCAGCTACACTGAGCAGGACGCCCTGGACGATGTTAGGCAACTGCGCCAACGATCGTCCAAGTGATTGTCGTCAGCGACACGTCGGCGGTCACGTCGCTCATCCAAATCGGCCGAGTTGAGGTCCTCACGCACCTCTATGACGAAATCTTTATCCCCCAAGCAGTCCGGAACGAACTCCTACAAACCCATCCCACCCTTCCCGCGTTTCTTCGTGTCCGGCAGACCGGAGCAGAAGACGAAGTGCACCGCCTTTGCGCCGAACTGGATTTGGGGGAAGCGGAAGCCATCATCTTGGCCAAGGAGATCCGTGCCGATTATCTCTTGATAGACGAAACACTGGGACGGCAAGTTGCCATTCGTGAAGGGTTAAAGGTCATCGGATTGCTCGGGGTGTTGCTCGAAGGAAAAGAGCGGGGATATCTAACATCGGTTCGAGAAGTGACGGCAGAGTTGGAAACAATTGCTGGCTTTCGCGTTACCCACGCCGTGAAACAGATCATTTTCCGCGAGGCCGGCGAAGCGTAGACGCTCTTAGGACGGCTTCCGAATGCAGCCTGAAAGCGGCGCACTCGATGTAGGCAAGGAGTTTGAACCTGAACCAGAATTGGGCGTTCTCAGGCCTGGTCTTGCTTGGGCGAGGGATGGCGACGGAGTAGCCGCGAACCGGGCCTGCAAGGCCACGATAGTGGCCGAACGATTTGCCATGAAATTCCCTGGCTAAGCTAGGAAAAATGGTCGGGGCGGTGAGATTTGAACTCACGACCTTCTGAACCCCATTCAGACGCGCTACCAAGCTACGCTACGCCCCGAACCATTGAAGGGTCGTGGCGGGAGACCGCCACGAGGGAATAGTAGGCGGACGGGACGGGAATTCAACAGCAAATCGCGAACGCGGCTCGATCGCTCGATCTCTCTATCGCTCGATCTGAGGATCGTTGGCGCGGCGCCGAACGGTCGAAGGCCGGGTATCGGTTACATCCTCGCTGGGTTCGTGAGGAATTCGGTTGACCGGCGCGGCAGCCGTATGGCCCGCGGCGGAAGCGAGCCCATCACGCCGGTGCGTGCGTAGAATCCTTGAGCCTCTAAACAGGCGGGATTCAAGTCAACTTTCGCCGGATCTGGAGTACGGCGTTCCGCCTTTCCCCAGCCCTGTCTCCCCTCTCGTCTCCGCATGAAGAGCGAACGCACAGACCACCGCGGACCACAGCTTAGGAGCGCAATTCCTAACCAGCGCCGTCAGCGGGCCCCGCCCATCAGGGTTCAACCGGCTTCTTCCGCGTCCAGGTGTGGGTCGCGTGGCCATAGAAGGACTCGGCGGCTTCCATGATGGTTTCGGAGAGGGTGGGATGCGGATGCACGGCCAGGGCGAGGTCCTTGGCGGTCGCGCCCATTTCGACCGCGAGCACGCCCTCGGAGATCAGTTCGCCGGCGCCCACGCCGACGATCCCGACGCCCAGGACGCGTTCGGTGTGCGGATCGATGATGAGCTTGGTCAACCCGTCGGGCCGGTCGAACGAGAGCGCGCGGCCGGACGCGGCCCAGGGGAATTTGGCGACCTGGATCTCGATGCCTTTGGCTTTGGCCTCGGATTCGGTCAGGCCGCACCACGCGAGTTCCGGGTCGGTAAAGACCACCGCCGGAATGGTGATATCCGAGAAGGCGCTGTCCTCGCCGACAATTACCTCGACGGCGACGCGGGCTTCCTTGGCGGCCTTGTGCGCGAGCAGGACGCCCCCGGCGATATCGCCGATGGCGTAGATGGCGGGGTCGGTGGTTTGCTGCTTTTCGTTGACGTGAATGAACCCCTTGTCGTCGAAAGAGACCTTGGTGTTTTCCAGGCCGAGATCCTCGGCGTTCGGAGTCCGGCCGACCGCGACCAGGACGCGATCGTAGAGTTCTTCGCGCCGCTGGCCGTCGAGGTCAAACTCGACTTTGATCTGCTTGCCGCTGGTGGCCATCTTGGCGACCTTGGTCTTGAGGCGGACTTCTTTGAAGGCCTTCTTGGCGTAAGCCACGATGGGCCGGGCGAGATCCGGGTCGGCGCCCGCCAGGATGGTGTCGAGAGCCTCGACCAGCACGACCTTGCTGCCCAGGGCGGCATAGACCGTGCCCAGTTCCATGCCGATGTAGCCGCCGCCAATCACCAGCAGGTTCTCCGGCACGTCCTCGACTTCGAGCGCCTCGCGCGAGGTCATGACGCGCGGATTGCCGAGATCGAAGGCCTTGGGCAGCGCGGAGCGCGAGCCCACCGCCACAATCGCTTTGTCATAGTGAACAAACTGCTGGCCCTGCCCCGTCTCAATTCGCAGCGATCTCGAATCCTCGAAGTAAGCGCGTCCCTGCATGACCTGGACCCCGCGCATCTTGGCGAGTTGGGCAATCCCACCCGCCAACCGCGTTAGAATGGACTCCTTCCAGGCCCGAAGCTTCGACGTATCAATGGTCGGCGCGGCGAAAGTGATTCCGCGATGCTCGGACTCGCGGGCGGAGCTAATGGTATGAGCGGCGTGCAATAAAGCTTTGGACGGGATGCAGCCACGGTTGAGGCAGACGCCCCCAAGCCGTGGGTCGCGCTCGATCAGGACAACTTTTTTGCCTAAATCCGCGGCATAAAATGCGGCGGCATATCCGCCGGGTCCGGCGCCAACGACTACGATTTCAGTGGTGATGGGGTCCATGGGGAGGAAACGGGGTGATTAGGGGGTAAGGCGTAATACGTAACAACGTAACAACGTAATAACGTGATGCGTGATGCGTGAGACGTAAAGGAGTAAGGCGTAAAACGTAAGGGGAGGGCATGCAACGTTCTAGGGAGGGCGGTTTGCGAGGGCGCGGAAATGCTTGGGACCTCGGGGTTCCGACACTCGCTGGCTTTGATGCTCCATGGCGGCGATCTCATAACTTCACCGTGTCCTCGGCGACGGTTTCAAACGCGCGGACGAGTTCGACGGTGAACCGCGCCGCGGCGCCGCCGTCGATCACGCGATGGTCGTAGGACAAGCCGATCGGCAGCATTAAGCGGGGCTCGACTTTGCCGTTACGGACGACCGGCTTCAGCGCGCCGCGGCCCACACCCAGGATGGCGACCTCGGGCTTGTTGACGATCGGGGTAAATTGCGCGCCGCCAATGCCTCCCTGGTTCGAGATGGTGAAGGTCCCGCCCTTCAACTCTTCGGCGGAGACCTTCCGCTCCCGGGCCTTTTTCGCCAGCGCTTCCAGTTCCTTTGAAAGTTCCAGCAGGCTCTTTTTGTCCGCGTCCCGAACCACCGGCACGATCAGCCCGGCGTCGGTATCCACGGCCACGCCGATGTGGTAATACTCTTTGAACACCAGCTCCTGGCTGACCTCGTCGAGACTGGAGTTAAACACGGGATGCTTTTTCAGCAGGTCCGCCACCATCCGGAGGACGAATGAAGTCAGGGTCAGGTGGACGCCCTGTTTCTCGTAAGCCGGCGCGTATCGCTTGCGGAGTTCGTTGAGCCGGGTGATATCGGCCTCGTCGAACTGTGTCACATGAGGCACCACGTTCCAATTTTCGAGCATCCGGCGGGCGATGACCTGGCGCAGCGGCGACACCGGCCGCTTGCTGATGGGTCCCCATTTCGAAAAGTCGATTTGCTCCGCCGCGGGCCGGGCGGCTGGGCCGGGGGCGCCTGCCGTGCGCGGCTCGGCGGCCAGGCGCTGCAAGCGCTGGATGTAAGCGCGCAGGTCTTCGAGAATGATCCGCCCGCCACGGGCGCTGCCGCGGACTTTGGTCAGGTCGATTCCCAGTTCGCGAGAGAGCTTGCGGATCGAGGGCGCTGCGGCGGTGGGCACGCCGGGCGGGGGCACGGACGGGGACGGCTCGGCTGCGGGTTCCGGCCCGGGGGCAGGCGCTTCGGCTTCCAGGGGCTCGGGCGCTTGCGCTCGCGGCGCCGGCTCCGCTTTGGCGGGCTCAGCCGCGGGCGCTGCGCCGCCGGGTTCACTCAGGGAAAGGATCCGTTGTCCGACGCTGAGCTTATCGCCGTTCTTGACGAACAGCCGGGTAACGGTGCCGGCGGACGGGGACGGAATGGTAGCCACGGCCTTCTCGTTTTCGAGTTCGAGGATCGGCTGATCCTTCACGACCTGGTCACCTTCTTTGACAAAGAGGTTGACCACCGTGCCGGAGTCGGCGCCTTCGCCAAGGTGCGGAAGTTTTAAGTCCATTGTTCTGAGTTGAATCGTTTACTAGCGGTTAAGCGGATTGCGGGTGGGGAGCAGGCGCGGCCTGCCGCGGCCTTGGGTCAGGCTGCGACGGCCCGCCAGGCGCACCGCAGGTGGTTTGCGCAATTCGATTGTGGTGATGCCGCGCTGTGTCCATCCGTGGTTCAAAGGAGCTGCGGGTGGGCCTTCTCGGGATCGACACCCAATTCCCGAATCGCCTTGCTCACCAAGTCGCGATGGACCCGGCCCTTTTCCGCCAGGGCGGACAGTGTGGCGATCACGATCGATTCGGCATCGACTTCGAAGAAGCGGCGCAGCCGCGGACGAGTGTCGCTTCGGCCAAAGCCGTCCGTGCCCAGGGTGGTTAATCCACCAGGCACCCAGGGAGCGATCTGATCCGGAACCAGCTTGAGATTGTCGGATACCGCCACAAACGGGCCCTGCTCCTTGGCCAGCACTTGTTCGAGATAGGATTTTTTTCCTTCCTCGCCCGGATGGAACATATTCCATCGGCGGGTGCCGACGGCCTCGCTGCGGAGGGCCTTGTAGCTGGTGGCGCTCCACACGTCGGCGGACACCCCGAACTGGCTGGCCAGCAGCTCCTGAGCCCGCAAGGCCTCGCGCAGGATGGGTCCGCTCCCAAACACCTGCGCCTTGAGCGGCAGCTTTTCCGGGCCGGGTTTGAATTTGTAAAGGCCCTTGAGAATGCCCTCCTCGACACCGGCGGGCATGGGCGGCATGGCATAGTTCTCGTTGTAGAGCGCAAGGTAGTAAAAGAGATCTTCGCCCTGGACGTACATGCGGCGCAAGCCGTCGGCGATAATGATCGCCACTTCGTATGCGAAGGCGGGATCGTAGGTCAGCAGAGTCGGGATCGTGCTCGAGAGCAGCAAGCTATGGCCGTCCTGATGCTGCAATCCCTCGCCGTTGAGCGTCGTGCGCCCCGAGGTGGCGCCCAGCAGGAAGCCCCGGGCCTTGATATCGCCTGCCAGCCACATTAAATCCCCAATCCGCTGGAAGCCGAACATCGAGTAATAGATGTAAAACGGGATCATGTAGCGGCCGGTGCTGGCATAGGAGGTTCCGGCGGCGATGAACGAGGCCATCGAACCGGCCTCGGTAATGCCTTCTTCAAGGATCTGCCCGTCCTTCGCCTCGTGGTAGTACAGCAAGGATTTCTTGTCCACCGGCTCGTAAAGCTGTCCCTTCGACGAGTAAATCCCGATCTCGCGGAACAGCGCATCCAATCCGAATGTCCGGGCTTCGTCCGGTATGATAGGCACCACCCGCGGGCCGATCGCTTTGTTGCGCACCAGCAGACTGAGCAACCGGACAAAGCCCATGGTCGTGGACGCTTCGAACTTGCCGGAGCCCTTCAACAGTTCGCCGAAGAAGTCCAGCTTCGGCACCTCGACGGGCGGGGCGGTGACGACGCGCCGGGGCAAGAAGCCCCCCAGCGCTTGCCGGCGACCGAGCAGGTACTGCCGCTCGCGGCTCTCCGGTCCCGGGCGGAAAAACGGGGTTTCCGCGATTTCCTCGTCACTCACCGGAATACCGAAGCGGGCGCGGAACTCGCGCAGTTCCTTTTCGTTGAGCTTTTTCTGCTGGTGGGTGATGTTGCGGCCTTCGCCGGCTTCGCCCAGGCCGTAACCTTTCACGGTCTTGGCCAGGATGACGGTTGGCTGGCCGGTTTGTTCCACCGCGGCGCGGTAGGCGGCGTACATTTTGCGGGAATCGTGCCCGCCGCGGAGCAGTTTATGAATTTGTTCGTCGGTCAGATGGTTCACCAGCTCGAGCAATTCCGGGTATTTGCCGAAGAAATGTTTGCGGGTGTAGCTGCCGGGTTCGACCGAGTACTTCTGGTAATCGCCGTCCACCACCTCTTCCATCCGCCGGATGAGCAGTCCGCTGCGATCCGCGGCCAGCAGTTTGTCCCAGTCCGAGCCCCAAATGACTTTGATCACGTTCCAGCCCGCGCCTTGGAACACCGCTTCGAGCTCCTGAATGATTTTGCCGTTGCCCCGCACCGGGCCGTCCAGGCGCTGGAGGTTGCAGTTAATGACCCAGACCAGGTTGTCCAGGCTCTCCCGCGCGGCCAGCGAGATCGAGCCCAGCGTCTCCGGTTCGTCCGTCTCGCCATCGCCCAGAAAGGCCCATACCCTCGGCTCCTCGCCGCTCATGAGCCCCCGCGCGCGAAGGTAGCGGTTGAACCGGGCCTGGTAAATGGACATCAGCGGGCCCAACCCCATCGATACCGTCGGAAATTGCCAGAAATCCGGCATCAAGTAGGGATGCGGATACGAAGAGAGCCCGCCGCCCTCGGCGAGTTCCTGGCGGAAATGTTGCAGATGATGTTCATCCAGGCGCCCCTCGACAAAGGCGCGAGCATAAATCCCCGGCGTCGCGTGGCCCTGGAAATACACCATGTCGCCGACAAAATCATCGGTGCGCGCCCGAAGAAAGTGGTTGAACGCGACTTCGTAGAGCGTGGCTGCGGAGGCATACGTCGAGATATGGCCTCCCAGGCCGTTATGCTCGCGGTTCGCGTTGACCACCATCGCCATCGCATTCCATCGCACGTAGCTCTTGAGCTGCCGTTCCATCTCCCAGTCCCCCGGAAAAGCGGCCTGCTTCTCGGGAGGGATGGTGTTAATGTACGGGGTGCTGACCACCCGTGGAACCTCGATGCCCCCTTCGCGCAGCCTGCCGGTCAGACTGCCGAGAAACCGCGTTGTGGTCCCATGCACCTGTTGGCGCAACGTGTACTCGACCACCGATTCCAAGGACTCGAGGACCTTGTCCTCGGGCTGGCCATTCGGCTCGGGCAGGACCCGCAGTTCCGGCGTCGAGTTCTTTATTTCTTTTTTAGGGTACTTTCACTTTGTCACTCAAAATCCTGGTCGTTATGCTTGTCCCGCCTGATTGCCGAATAACGGGATCGGGAAACGCGCCGCATTTGACAGAATGGCACGCTTGATGCCAACAAAAAACTATAGCACCAATTTGCCGAGCTCGTGATAACCCGGCGCAATACATTACAAGGAACCTCGCTTTTGGCAAGTGACTCCCGCCAGAACCACCTTAAAACGATGGGGACGAAATCCAGCGAGAGAGCAACGCCCGGCCCGGCGTGTAATTGCGGCCCGCTCTCCTCTCCACCCGCGGCATGAGGTTTCTGGATTTGTCTCTCCCCACCCCGGCCGAGAACCTCGCGTGCGACGAGGCACTACTAACCGCCTGCGAGGCGGGCGCTACGGACGAGGTTTTGCGCTTTTGGCAATCGGAGCGGTACTTCGTGGCCCTGGGCTATGCCAACCGCGCCGCCAGCGAAGTCAACCTCGGCTTTTGCGAAGCGAATGCGATCCCGATTTTGCGCCGCTGCACCGGTGGCGGGACGGTGCTTCAAGGGCCCGGCTGCCTGAATTACTCGCTGGTCCTGCGCCACGAGAGCACACCCGCGCTCCACACCATTCCTGCCACCAACGATTACATTCTCGGCCGGCATCAACAGGCCCTGGACGCGCTCCTCGCGGCTTGCGTCGAGAAGCAAGGCCATACCGATCTCGCGCTGGGAGGCGTGAAGTTCTCCGGCAACGCACAGCGTCGGGGGAAACGCTGCCTGCTTTTTCATGGTTCCTTTCTGCTGAGCATGGACCTGGAACTCATCGCCCGGGCTCTGCCCATGCCCAGCCGGCAGCCCGACTACCGGCTGAACCGTTCCCACCATGATTTCCTCCTGAACCTCAAGCTGCCGGCGGAGGTCCTGAAATCGGCCTTAACCCGGGCGTGGGAGGCTCGCCAAACCCTCGAACACCTTCCCTCCGAACAAATCGCCATGCTGGTGCGCGAGAAGTACGCTCAGCCGAGCTGGAACCTCAAGTTCTGACGCGTCCCTTCGGGATCGCTTTCGTGTGGTTCGCGTAATTCGTGGTCCGTCCTGAGCGCTCCCAATCCTTTCAGGATAGCGCGATCAATCCCGCTGCCGCTTCCAACCTGCCTGGGCGCTCGACCGTCGGCCTCCCACCACGCGCGCAGGGGTCTGAAGCCGGCTCGGATTAGAATTCCCTTTAGCCGATCGCGCCCAGTCTCTAATGTGGAGGAGTGATTCTTGCCGCAGGTGACAAACTCAGCCTGACCATTAGCGACATCGCCTTCGGTGGCGAGGGTGTGGGGCGCATGGAGGACTTTGTTGTTTTTGTGCCGTTCGTGGGCCTGGGCGAAGTGGTCGAGGCGGAGGTGACCGAGGTTAAAAAGCGGTTTGCTCGGGCCCGGTTGCTTCGCGTGCTGCAGCCTTCGCCGCAACGGGTGCAGCCCCTTTGCCCTTACTTTGGCGATTGCGGCGGATGCCAGTACCAGCACTTGGAGGTACTCGACCCAATTGAAGCTCAAGCATAAGCAGGTTGCGGATTTGTTCCAGCGCCTGGGCGAACTGGATCCCGAACTGGTGGCGCCGGTCATTCCCTGTCCGCAGCCTTACGGCTACCGAAACCGGATCATGATTCGGAGCCAGTGGGATAAATTCAAGCAAGGCCTCAATATCGGCTTTATCCGCGCCGATAACCGCCTGGTGGTCGATCTCGATGAATGTAAAATTGCCGAGCCGGCCTTGAACGACCAAATCAAGCAGGTCCGCTTGCACCCGCCGCCCAAGGGGGGGCTCAAGGTGATGCTGCGCATCGCGCCGGAAGGGTGGGAGGTGCCGCCGGATTCATTTTTTCAGAACAACTTCTTCCTGCTGCCGCAACTGGTCGAAACGGTGCGTTCGCAGTTGCGCCTTGGCGGGTCCCGCCATTTGGTGGACGTGTACTGCGGCGTGGGTTTCTTCAGCATCGAACTGGCCGGCCTGGTCGAATCCTTCGTGGGGGTGGAATACGACCGCATGGCGATCAAGGCAGCGCAGCGCAACGCGGTGGCGCGCGGCCGCACGAACGGGGAGTTCCTGGCCGGTTCCGCCGAGGAATTGCTTCCCGGGCTGGTGAAGAAACTGCAGCCTGGGGCCACCACGGTGCTGTTGGATCCGCCCCGCAAGGGGTGCCACCCCGAAACGATTGATTTGCTGCGCCAAACCAAACCGGCGCAAATCATTTATGTCTCCTGCCAGCCGGCCACCATGGCGCGGGATCTGAAACTGCTCGGCGCCGAGGGCCTTTACCGGGTGGCGCAGATCGTGCCGTTGGATATGTTCCCGCAGACCGCGCATGTGGAATGCGTGGCGGATATCCGGCTGGCAGCGCCTCAGGGCTGCCTCGAACTCGGGTCGGAAGGCGCTGCGGGACGGTGTGGGGACAGCCTGTCCCCATAATCCCGCATCCACCCTGGTGGGGACAGGCTGTCCCCACACCGCCAATACGGGCTTGATGCCGCCTTGTCGGCGCCCTTGGACCCCACTTCAGTGCTGGATTGAGGGCGCGTTAGCCGCCACAATGGGAGGCTGAAAATGTCTGAAGCGCGTTCAAGCGAGGCGGGGGAGAGCCGGTATTCCACCGGCGAACTCGTGCGCCGTTTGCTGGCCATCGCCTGGAAGTTCCGGAGCGATTGCCTGCTCTCGATCGGGTTGAGCGTGGCGCTGCTCCTGTTAGGGCTGGCCGGCTTGCAGTTGCTCGGCGTGACGGTGGATGTCATCCGGCACGCGCTGGATCCGGCCCAGCGCGTGCCGGTCTATCCCCTCGGCTGGATCCCGCCCCCGGCCTGGAGCCCGCTGACCATCATCACGGCGCTCTCGCTGGCCATCGTGGCGCAGGCCGTGCTCCGGGCCTTCCTGACTTACGAGTACAACATGGTCACCGCCCGGCTGGCCCAGGCCAAGATCGTCCCTGACCTTCGCGACCGAATCTACGATCGCTTGCAGCGGCTCAGCTTTCGCTTTTTTGACGCGCACGGTTCGAGCTCGATTTTCAACCGCGTCACGGGGGACGTGCAGAACACGCGTTTGTTCGTGGACGGCGTGGTGCTGCAGGGCTTGAACATGGTGCTGACATTGGTGGCTTATTTTCTGTTCATGTGGCGCATCCACGCGGCGCTGACGGTGGCTTGCCTCTCGGTGACCGTTGGGCTGTGGTGGGTGACGCATTATTATTCAGGGAGGCTCCGCCCGGCCTATCTGCGCAACCGCGAGTTGTTCGATCACCTGGTGCAGCTCTTTAGCGAGAGCGTCCGGGGCATGCAGACCATCAAGGGCTTCGCCGCCGAGCCCCACCAAACCCGGCGGTTCGAGGCGGCCAATGACGCGGTGAGCAACCAGCAAAAGCGGATCTTCCTGGACCTGGCGATCTTCACGCCGGTGACACAGTTTTTATCTCAATTGAGCCTGGTCATCTTGTTTGCGTATGGCGGCTGGCTTTATGTGCAGGGCCGGATTCCGCTGGGCGGCGGATTGGTTGTTTTTGCGGGCCTGTTGCAACAGTTCAACGGACAGGTGGCCAACATCACGACGATCGCCAATTCCGTGCAGCAAAGCTTCACCGCCGCGCGCCGGGTGTTCGAGGTGCTGGACACCCCGTCGGAGGTGGAGAATCGGCCCGGCGCCAAAGTGGTGTCGCGGATTGCCGGAAAGGTGGCGTTCGACGGGGTGCGCTTCGGTTACCACGCGGGGACAGCGGTGTTGAGCGACATCTCCTTCGAGGCGCGGCCGGGGCAGGTCGTGGGTATTTTTGGCCTGACCGGCTCCGGCAAGACGTCTCTTTTAAGTCTCATCCCCCGGTTCTATGACCCGCTGGGCGGGCGGGTGCTGATCGATGGCCAGGACCTGCGGGAGCTCGATTTGGATTCCTACCGGCGGCAGGTCGGGATTGTGTACCAGGAGAGCTTCCTGTTCTCGAATACGGTGGCCGCGAACATCGCGTTCGGGAGTCCGCATGCCACCCAGGAACAAATCGAGCGAGCCGCGCGGGTGGCGTCGGCGCATGAATTCGTCCAGGCTCTGCCCCGCGGCTATGAAACCGTGCTCGGAGAGTCCGGGGTGGACCTTTCCGGCGGGCAACGGCAGCGGCTGGCGCTGGCGCGCGCGCTCTTGCTCGAACCGCCCATCCTGCTCCTGGACGATCCCACCGCGTCGGTCGATTCCAAAACCGAGCACGAGATTGTCTCGGCATTGCGGCTGGCGATGAAAGGCCGAACCACGTTTGTGGTGGCAAATCGTCTGAGCTTGCTCATGCGCGCCGATGTGATCCTCGTGCTGCACGGGGGACGGCTCATCCATGCCGGCACCCACGAGGAACTGTCGCGCGTGCCAGGCCCTTATCGCGAAACGGCCGCCCTTCAACTATCCGAGGTCGTCGAGGCGCCAGGCACGCCCGCCCTGGCCGATGGCCGGGGGATGACTCCGTCGGCGAGGGGCGGGCTTGAAGTTTGGGGGAAAACAGCATGAAGCCCTCACGCTCAGCCCACCCAGACGCCCGCCCGGACGGCGCCTCGCCGCGCGAGAGCGAGGGACTCCACGCCCTCGATACGCGTGAGGCCATTACGTATTTTCGCCCGATGGAGGATCGCGAGGCGGACCACGCTCCGCTGAGCGTCCAGCTCATCCGCCGCATCTTCACGTATTCGCGGCGGTACGCCGCCCGGCGCAACTGGCTGTTTGTGCTGACGTTTGCCCGTGGTTTGCAGTTGCCCGCGCTGGCCTGGATGATCGGCCAGACCATCAACGGACCCATCGCGGGACAGGATCTCCCGGGCATCTATCGCCATGCCGCCATTTACCTGGGCCTGGTGCTCGCCATGGTGATCACGTTGCATTTTCGCCAGCGATTTGCCCTCGAACTCGGCGAGGCCGTCGCCCACGACATGCGCTCCGAGCTGTTCGCCAAGCTGACCTCGCTGCCCATGTCTTTCTACAACAAAACCAAATTTGGGCGCATTATCAGCCGGATGACCTCCGATATCGACAGCGTCCGGGTGGCGGTGCAGGACGTCGCGTTCGTGGTCACGATCCAGGCGGTGCAAATGACCGTCGCCGCGGGCTTGATGGCCTGGTACAACTGGAAGCTCTTCTCGCTGATGCTCCTGCTGGTGCCGGCGATCTGGGTGGTGAATCAAAAGTACCGGCGCGAGGTCAGCTATCAACTGCGCAAGATGCAGGAGACGTGGAGCCGCCTGACCTCGACGCTGGGCGAATCGGTGGGCGGCGTGCGGGTGACCCAGGCGTTTGTGCGGCAGGAGATCAACGCCGGGTTCTTCCGCAAACTCGTCAACCTGCACGGGGAAAACAATGTCGGCGTGGCCCATGCCTCGGCAGTGTTCATTCCCTTGCTGCAAATGAAGAGCCAGCTTTTTCTCGGAGCCATGGCCCTGCTCAGCGGTTACGGCGCGCTGCAGTGGCACGGCTGGCTGCACATGGAGGTGGGCGACATGGTGATGTTCTTTTTCCTGGCGAACTTCTTTTTCGACCCGGTGCAGGTCATCGGCAACCAATATAACCAGGCGCTGGCGGCCATGGCGGGGGCCGAACGCTACTTCAGATTGATCGATTTCGAGCCGGACTGGACAGACGCACCCACGGCCCGGCCACTGCCCCCGATTCGCGGACGTGTCGAGTTCCGGAACGTGTCCTTCGCCTACGAACCGGGCCGCCCCGTGTTGAGCGACCTGTCGTTTATCGCCGAGCCCGGCCAAACGGTTGCGTTGGTCGGGCACACCGGCAGCGGGAAGACGACAGTCGTCGGGCTGCTGCAAAAATTTTATCTCCCCACCAGCGGAACCATCCGGGTGGATGAGGTGGATTTGCTCGAGGCCACCAGCGATTCTCTCCACGGCCAGATGGGAAGCGTCCAGCAAAACAACTTTCTTTTCGCCGGGTCCGTGCTGGAAAACATCCGGCTTACCCGGCCCGGAGCCACCGAAGCCGAGGTCCGTGCCACCCTCCAGGCGCTGGACTGCGTGGACCTGCTGGAGGGCTTGCCGCGCGGGCTGCAAACCGAAGTCGGAGAGAAAAGCGCCGCGCTCTCGCTCGGGCAGCGCCAGTTGATCTGTTTTGCCCGGGCGATGCTGGTCGATCCGCGAATTGTCGTGCTGGACGAAGCTACGAGCGCGATCGACACGGTCACGGAAACCCGTTTGCAGAAGGCCTTGGAAATACTGCTGCGGGGACGGACCGCCTTCGTGGTGGCACATCGGTTGAGCACGATCCGCAAGGCGGACCTCGTCCTGGTTCTGGACCAGGGCCGCATTGTCGAGCGTGGCACCCACAAATCCCTGCTCACCCAAGGCGGGGTTTATGCCCGGTTGCACGAAGAGTTCATCCACGGCGGAACGGAGTCAGCCTAACGAGGCTCGGCCTCGGACCGACTCCGTTGCGCCGTGATCCGGGTCGCTGGCCGCGTAGCGGCGTCTGGCGATAGCCGTGGACTTCGGTTCATGGAACCCGGTCACCGAATGGAATTGGGTCGCCTCGCGACGCTCGATAGTGCGGAAAACCCTTCGTCGCTCGGGAAGCCCCGGTTGTCCTACCGGGCGCGGCGGCCCAGGGCGCCCGCGGCGGCACTTTGGGGCTGGGCGCTTTGGTTCAGGTCGAGCCAGGCCGGTGCCGGGCGCCGCGCGCCCTCGCCCGCCAAACAGGCGAGCTTCCACCAGCGAAACCAGCGCAGCCCATCTTGCACCGGGCGGATCTTGCTTCGCTCGGTCCGGTAAATGACCGCTACCGGCACAAACGCGACGCGATAGCCCGCGCGCACGAACGAGACTAGCACGTCGGATTCGATTTCAAAATGCGTGGCGGTGAGGGCGACGGTACTCAAAGCAGCAAGCTTGATCAGACGGAACCCGCATTGGGAATCAGGAATGGATGTATCCAGCAGGCTCGAGAGTTTGCGGCTCATCCAGTAATTCGTCAACCGGCGGGCTAACGGCATCCTGGCCACATCGTGCATTCGATTGCCGACGGTCAGCGGCGCATGGGTTTGCCTGGCGGATTGGAAGAAGGCCGGGATGTCGGACGGCGCATGCTGGCCATCACCGTCGAGTGTGAGCGCCCAGGAAAAACCTTGTTCTTGAGCCCAGCGCCAGCCGGACCGGAGAGCGGCTCCCTTGCCTTGCGGAGCGGAATGCCGGAGGACCTGAGCCCCGGCCTCGCGGGCGGCTCCGGCGGTGCCATCTCGTGAGCCGTCATCGACCACGCAGACCGCGTTTACGTGCCGCTTCACCGCCGGAACCAGCCGCCGAATGGCTGCCTCCTCGTTCAGGCACGGAATAATTGCGGCCGTTTCTCTTCTCCAATCCATGTTTAAACCTTACGGCTATCCGGGGCTGAACCCAGTAGAAACACCTCCGGGCAGGGAGCGGCTGGGTCAGGCTCAGGCCCGGCTGCGCTGGTCTGGCTCGGGGCAGCTTCGGTGGTGGATGTGGGTTTCTCGCGGCGGGACGGCAACCAGGAGCGCCAGCCTTCCGTCAGTTCGAGCCAGGCCCAGGCCGCGGCGGATTTAACAATTGGCAACGCGCTGCCCGGGGCAAAGGTGTAGCCGGGAAACATGAAACGGCGGCCGGCGTTGTGCCGTCCCCAACAACCGCGGCGCCGCCGGGCTTGGGCAATCCGCGCCAGGCGGTGGTTGTAGGCGCGTATGAAATGGAAGAAGGGACTCGAGACGGAGGTCGAGAAGACCGGCTGGGTCAGCGCCTTCGCGCCAAATTTGAACGGCTGGGACGCCACGCCCAGATAGTACAGGCCCAGGTCCATCAGGAAGGCCATGCGCATGAGTTCGAAATCCCCGAGGTACTCGTATTTGTCCAGGTACAGGGCCTCGAACCAGCGCGCGTAGCTGCGCTGGAATCGTGCATTGTGCGTTTCAAGCATCGGACCAAGGTCGGCCCCGCGGCGCTCGGCCAGGATCAACTCGACGGCGGCGGAGACGGTGAATGAAATCCAGTCCATCCCCGGGCTGTACAACGGATCAAGAAAGCCCGCGGCATCCCCCACCAACGCGAACCCGTGGCCGGCAAACGTCGTGCTGTAGTACGCCAGGTTCTTCCGCCAATGGACATCGCCTTCGCGCCATTGGGCTTCGGCCATAATCTCGCGCGCCACCGGGTGCTGCAGCAGGAAATCCTTGAGGCGCCGGCCCAGTGGCCCCTCTTCCTTCCAGGCCACCCGGCGCTGATCCAGCACCACGCCAATGCTCACATCTCCGCCCTTTAAAGGAATGCACCACGCCCACCAGCCCGGCCCGACGAAATGGTTCGTCGCCGTCGTGCGAATCCCCTGGCACGCCGCGCTCCACGCGGGATATTTTCGAGCCAATTCCAGTCCGTCCCAGTCCCGGACCCCGGTCCAGCGAGCCCACACGGCGGTGGTCGGATGCGCCTGGTTGGCGCGCCACCAACCTTCCTGGCGGGCCAGCAGCGCGGCCGGCCCCGAGGCGTCGATCACCCAGCGCGCCCGGACGACCCGGACGGAACTGTCCCGGCGCACCTCGATTACTTGTTCTCCGCCTGCCGTGAGCCGGACCTTGCCCACACTGGCGGGGCGCCAAACCTCCGCGCCGAGCGCGCTGGCGCGGCGCAGCACTTCTTCGTCCAATACCGCCCGATCGACCTGGTAGGCGGGCACGCGAGAGAGATATCGGCCGCCGATTTCGCTGCAATCCGCCAGCGATTGGGTCTGGTCGTTGCAAAACCAGAACCGCATGCCCTGCTTCACCAGGTGGGCTTCGTTCAAATGCTGAGTCAGTCCCAGGACGCGTCCGAGGAAGTACCCGCTCACCTCGACGGTGGCCTCGCCCACCCGGCGGCTGAACGCGCTCGATTTCTCGAGGATCAGGATCTTCAGGTCCGGCTGGGCGCTCAGCAGGCAAATTGCGCTGGCGGCTCCGGACAGCGACCCGCCGACAATCGCAACATCATAGCAAGTCTCTCCGGAGCAGTTCGGGTCCATCCGCGTCCTTTCGCCGGCAGGGGCTCAGTCCACCCGGTTGATGTGCAGGTCGTCCTTGACCACCTTGCCGTCCAACGCGGATACCCAGACTTCACCGATATCGGCGTCCCGGCTGGGCTCACGCAGTTTGGCGGCCCAGAGCTTTACTTTCCACATGCCTTCGCCCGGCCCCGCCTGGCCCAGAACACCTTCGCCGACGCGTTCGAGCTTCAGTTGCGTGGCGGTCACTTTGAGGTCCTTGAGGAGCGGTTCAGCCAGGGCGGCGGAGATCGCCGCGTCGGAATCGATTTTCAATTTCGCGCGATCCAGCGGGAGATCCCCGCCGGTGACGGGTTCCAGCAGCCGAAATGGGCGTTTCACCGACAGCATTTTGCCAGCGCCAAATTTCACCTCCTGCGCCTTGAGGGTGGCGGTGGGATCATAGAGGACGACGTACCAGATGTTCGGGGTCAGGGTGCCGACCGACTTCTCGGACCGGATTTGGACCACCTTGTCCTTGGCTTGCTCACCCACGTAACGATTGGCCTCTTTAATGAGGTCGAAAGCGGTTGGGGCACTGGCGTAGGCGACCGCAGCCAAGCTGCAAAACAGCAAGACGTTCGAACCGACGAACCAACGACGAAAGGTAAAACAGGCTTTCATGCCGCCAATATAGTTGAACCCCGGCCCACAGTCCACAGGCCGAGCGGGGACGGCTGAAAAAGCGCAGGTTTATTGACTTGAGAGCGGAATCTTTTAGAGTTCTGAGGATAGATTTGCGTTAGACTGTGCTATTCCCGATTCCTCAGCAGCTCAATCCGTCACCGCGCGTCGTGATCACCGGCGCGGGCATTATTACGGCCCTGGGCCAAGGTTGGAACGCGAATGCCACGGGGTTTCGGGGTGGGCACGTGGCCTTGAAGCCGGTCAGCTTGTTTGATGTTTCCCGGCAGCGCGCTCGCGTCGCCGGGGAGGCGGTCCTGAGCCCGGACGTGCCGCTGGGGCGGTTGGATCGGCGCGAGGGGGCGCGGCTCGATCGGGCGGCGCGACTCCTGCTCGTTGCGGCGGACGAGGCCTGGCGGCAGGCGGGATGGGAAGCCTCCGAGGATTTGGCGCTGGTGCTGGGCACCACGAGCGCGGGAATGGTACTGGGCGAGGAATTGTATCGCCAGGCGATTCGAACGCCGAACCGGCGGCGGCGGCAGCCGACGCGCGTGGTCCACTATCAGCCGCAACGGCAAGCGCTCAACCTGCTCGGGGCGCTGGGCTGTTCCGGGCCGATCACCATCATCGCCAACGCCTGCGCCTCGGGCGCCAACGCCGTGGGGCATGCATTCGAGATGCTGCGGCGGGGGCGGGCGACGCGGGTGTTTGCCGGCGGTTACGAGGCCTTGAGCCAGCTCCTGTTCGCCGGTTTCGATTCGTTGCAGGCCCTTTCTCCAACGCGCTGCCGGCCTTTTGACGCGCGGCGGGATGGCCTGGCGCTGGGCGAAGGCGCGGCGATGCTGGCCATGGAAACGCTCGAAAATGCCCGAAGACGTGAAGCGGCAATCCTCGGGGAAATTGTCGGATATGGCGCGGCCACCGATGCGCATCATTTGACCCAGCCCCATCCCCAGGGCGACGCCGCCCTGGCCTCGATGAGGGCCGCTTGCGCGTCCGCGCGCCTGGGTCCGGAGAATATCGATTATCTCAATGCGCACGGGACCGGCACGCCGCTGAACGACAGCGCCGAGGCAGCCGCGATTAACGCGTGGGCCGGGGCGCGCGCCGCCGGGTTACCCGTCAGTTCAACCAAATCGGGCATCGGCCATTTGCTGGGAGCGGCCGGGGCGGTGGAAACCGTTATTTGCCTGATGACTCTGCGGGAGCAATGGCTGCCCCCGACCTCCACCATTGAGACGATCGACCCGGTTTGTGCGTTCCCCGTGGTCCGCCAACCGGTTGACGCGCGGGTCGAGTATGCGATGACGAATTCCTTTGGCTTTGGCGGCGCCAACGCCACTCTGATTCTCCGGAGGTGGTCTTGAGTCGCATCCACGTCCACGGCTGCGGGGCGGTTTCGCCGGCCGGCTGGGGCGTGCCGCCGTTGCGGGACGCTATCCGGCGGGGACAGCCTGTGCCGTCCGGGGAGCTTCGACGACCTGGCCGGGCTGATTCCACCAGGGTGCGCAGTGTGCCGCGCGTGCCGCCCGGCCTCGCGCCGCTCAGCCACCCCCGGCTGCGCCGCTCGAGCGCGATCGCACAATACGCGGTGGCGGCGGCCTGGGAGGCCCTGGGCGACGATGCTTCGCCCGCCCATCGCCAGGGGCTTCGGCTCGGTATCATCTTCTGCGCCATGTCCGGCTGTGTTAACTACTCGAGACGATTTTGCCATGAGATGCTGCAGGATCCCGCCACCGCGAGCCCGGTGCTTTTCCCTGAAACGGTGTTTAATGCGCCGGCCAGCCACCTGGCCGCGTTGCTGGGCACCCAGTCGCTCTATTATACGCTGGTCGGCGACCCGGGGACTTTTCTGCAAGGGATCGGCCTGGCGGCGGATTGGCTGACGGGCGAGACCGTGGACGGCTGCCTGGTGATCGGCGCCGAGGAGCAGGACTGGCTAGTGGCCGAGGCCTTCGATCTCTTTGACCGGAAGGGCGTCGTGAGCGAGGGAGCGGGTGCCTTGTATTTGCGGCGTGAGCCGGGGCGAGCCCCCGGGGTTGAACTGCGCGCGATTACCCAGCCCCACCTTTTTACTTCGAGCGTTTCACGGCGTGCCGCGGCACTGAGGGCGCGGGCGGAACTGGGTGCCGCGCCGGCGAAAGGGGTGCTGTGCGACGGTTTGCAGGGGATCCCGCGCCTGGATTGCGCGGAGGAACAAGCCTGGCACGATTGGAAAGGCGGGCGGCTTTCGCCCAAACGCGTTTGCGGCGAAGGGCTGATGGCCGCGGCCGCCTGGCAATGCGTGCTGGCGGTCGATGCCCTGTTCGGGCCGGAGTACGAGACGGCGAACGTCAGCATCGTGGGCTTGAACCAGCAAGCCCTTGCCGCTCAATTCGCCCGGACGGGAACCGTCGAAGTAGGGTTGTGAACGCGCGAGTTATCTTGATTACCGGCGGCAACGGGGGCTTGGGAATCGCCCTGGCCGGCGCCTTCCTGGAAGAATCGCCGAACAATCACGTCTGGCTGGGAATCCATCAGCGGCGCGAGGCCGCCGACAATCTGGCCGGGCGATACGCCGGGCGCTGCACCACCCTCGGCCTGGAGGTCACGCAGCCGGGCTGCTGGCAGAAAGCCGTCGAGCAAATCCTCTCCCGCCACGCGCGTCTCGACGTGCTCGTTAACAACGCCGGCAAACACTCCGATGCCTTGCTGGCGACCATGCCCGCGGCCGCCTGGCAGTCGGTGTTGGCGACCAATTTGGACGGCGCGTTTCATGGCTGCCAGGCGGTGCTGCCCACGATGATTTCCCAGCGGTCGGGCCGGATCATCAATGTGGCGTCGCTCAGCGCCCTCCTGGCCCCGCCGGGTCAAACCAACTACGCCGCCGCCAAGGCGGGTCTGGTCGCTTTGACCCAATCGCTGGCCAAAGAGGTTGCGCGGCTCAACATCACCGTGAATGCGGTGTGCCCCGGGTTCGTGGACACCGAAGCCCTGGCCGCCCTGGGGCCCGAGGCGCGGAAAGCCGCGGAGGCGAAGGTGCCCATGCGGCGATTCGGACGCCCCGAGGAAGTCGCCGCCGCGGTGAGGTTTCTGGCTTGTCCCGAAGCCAGTTACATCACAGGCTCAATCATAAAAGTCGATGGTGGGATCTATTAGCATGGACGAGATGATGTCTTTGAAAGAACGGATTAAACAGTTAATGGTCGAGAACCTGATGCTGCGCATCACCGTAGCTGAGATCGCCGATGACCTGCCCTTATTCGGTCCCGGCGGTCTGGGGTTGGACTCGGTGGATGCACTGCAGTTGGTGGTCGCCTTGGACAAGAACTTCGGACTGAAGATTCGCGATCCCGAGGCGGCCCGGGAAATCCTGAAGAATGTCAATACCATGGCGCTGGCGGTGCAACAAAAGCCCGCGGGTTAGAGCCGGTGGCCGCCGAGGCCCACACGGCCCGCAACCCACGAGCGCCGCTCGAATGCATAATGTCTTCGGTCGTCTATGATGCGGTGGTGATTGGCGGCGGTCCGGGTGGAAGCGCGGCCGCTACCTTCCTCGCGCGCGCGGGAAAGCGGGTCCTGGTGCTCGAAAAGGAGCGCTTCCCACGCTTTCATATCGGCGAATCCTTGCTGCCCTATAACCGTCAGCTTTTTGCCGAGATGGGGGTGCTCTCCAAGCTCGAAGCGGCCGGCTTTCCGGCTAAGCTCGGGGCGCAGTTCCATCTCGGCAACGGCAGCAAGTCGCTAAAACTCGTCTTTCGCAACGGGAAATTCACGCGCCAAACCGCCGCGTTTCAGGTCGAACGCGCTGCCTTCGATCAGCTCCTGCTCGACCATGCGCGCCAGTCCGGCGCCGAGGTGCGGGAAGGCTGGACCGTCACGAATTTCACCACGCACAGCGGCGGCGTCGAGGTGCTGGCCCGGGATGAGCACCAGCAAACGGCCGCCGTTCGCGGCGCCCTGCTCATCGATGCCAGCGGGCGGGGGAATTTCACCGGCAATCAGCAGGGATTGCGCGTGGTGCATCCGCGCCTGAAGAAGGTCGCCGTCTTTGGACACTTCACAGGGGTGAAGCTGGATGAGGGGACGCCTGCCGGGGACACCGTCATCGTGCGGCTGCGCGACAAATGGTTCTGGGTGATCCCGATTTCGGCCGAAAAAACCAGCGTCGGCTGCGTGCTGGACCAGGAGGAATTCAGCCGGGCGAAGGAAAAGCCGGCGGAAATCTTCGAGCGCATCTGGCGCTCCAGCGAGGCCATGCGGGTGCGAATGAGCCAGGCCAAATTGGTGAATTCGATCCAGGCCGCGAGCGACTTTTCCTATCACAATAAGCGATTGATCGGCCCGCGCCTGCTCCGCGTGGGGGATGCGGCGGGCTTTATGGATCCGATTTTTTCGGCGGGCGTTTATCTGGCGATGTATTCGGGAAAGCTGGCCGCGCAGGTGGTGGTCGATTCGCTAGCCCGGCCAGGCATCCTCGGGCGGCGGATGCGGGCCTATGAGAAAAAGGTTTTCCGCTCGATGCGCTTCTACTCGGAGATGGTCGAAGGGTTTTACACCACCCCGTTCATGGAACTCTTCATGGAGCCCCGCGCGAAATTTGACCTGCCCGACGCCATCACGGCCGTCCTGGCGGGGGAATTGGATGGCGGTTGGTCCATGGATTGGCGGCGCCGAATTTTTTTCTGGCTCATCAAGGTCCAGGACAAATGGCCGTTGGTGCCCCGGATATCCTTCGAGGACAAACCCGACCCCTCGTGAAAGGCCGCCGCCCGGGCGGACAGCGCAGCCACGGGCGCGGTGCCGACTTCGACCGGGCGCGGACACGACGGACCAAGCAACGATGCAGCCTAAGCCGGGGGCGCGACACAGGTGATCAGGCCGTTTCCAAGGCCATCACCTGGATGCGTGGGATCTCCGGTTCTTCCGGCGCGGCAGTGGAAAATGCCAGGTACATGAACGCGAAAGGGGCGGTGAGAGGGAGCCAGAGCAGTAGCGATACCCATCCGCTCTTTCGGCGCGCCCGGACGATCTTAACGCACCAGAGGACATTGATCACCAGGTTCAACACCGGCACAAAACAACCCAGCAGCCACCAGGGAGACATGCCGGCCGCGCGAAACAACGGAACGGCTTGCAGCCCGGGGACAAACACCAGAATGCCCGGCTGGCTGCCCGCCTTTTGGCAAATCAGCATGGAGCAGTAGGAGAAGAAGAGATAAAGCACCAGGAACGCGGTTGCGAGGTTCACCAGCAGGACGGTGCTCAAGTGAGGCAGACGGAGGCTGGACACGGGCAAGCGTCCCTGCCAGGCGCGCGTTAATTCTTGTTTCACTCCCGCAAGCTGAGGGCCTTCCAGCTTGGCCAGCGTCTTGGTCGCCCAAGCGCCGGGATTCTTGGCCCCAGCAGCGTCCTCGGGCACGGTGTAACCGAGCTGTCGTTTCAGGTCCGCTGGGAGATCGGTCACCCGAATGTTGGTCATGCCCGTTGAATGCAGAATGAAGATGTAGGACTTGGACTTGGTCGTGACTGTCACGTTCGAGTACACTTGTGACCCAATTTGGAGCACCTTGAAGGTTTCCTCGATCGCGCCCTTTGCCCCAAGGCTGCCCAGCCAAAGCAGCACGAGACTAAACCATAGCCAGCGCAACATCCGGTGATGTCCAAATTTGCCCGTCTTCATACATTTAGAGCCGAGGTACAGCTTGTAAGAGACAACCGCGATGAGAGATGCAGTCGCTGTGCCAAGCGGCAATTCCTCTCGAACTCGCAACTCCGCGTCGGGACGCAACGCCTGAGCCGATGCGCGTCTGCCACGCCCCATCTTTTCGATCCCGCCACCTCTCGATCACCCCACAGCGCGCGGAAAGGCTGAGGCCGAGCCTCATCGCCACTCAGGCAACATTCGAGGCGCAGGCGTTTTGGATTTCCACATCGGAGATCTCACCCACGAGGTTCAGGATGTGCTCAGCCTCGTCGGACGAGTATCCGGCTTCCTCGAGGATCGAGGGCACGGCAAGTCCAAGGCAATCGATCAGGTCCGATTGCGACAAGCCCAGCACGGCGCCGCGGCGGAAATAGCGGCAGCAGGCATTTTTTTGGGCAGTGATGTCCCCGGCGCAGGCTTTGAACTCCGCCGCGGTCTCCGCTTTGAAATGCGCCAGGATGCCCGCGCGATCCTCCGGGGCCGGGTGGTGGGCCAATTCGCGGAAAGTCATAAACGTGTAGGTATCCGCGGCCGGGCCGCGGTAGGCGCCATTGGCGCCGGCCAGGAAACAGGCCAGGGCGGCCATGTACCAGCAATCGCTCTCCTGGCCCAGCCATTCGCTGGCGGCCAGGCGCTGAATCCCGTGCTGTTCGCCATACTCCTTCAGGCGCACCGAGTCCGCTTTGACAGAGTTGGCAATGAGGGGGTTGGCCCAGGCCCACATCCACATGCTGGCCTGGAGATCGTAGGTGCCGATGATTTGAACGGGCGCGATGGCCGTTCGGCCCGGAAACTTGAAAATGAGGCTTCCTTGGTCCTGGTCCAATTGCCACTCCTCTTCGGTGCCGAAGCCCCAGACCGACTGGTGGGCCTGGGTTAGCCGCAACAATTCCTCCATGCTCGAACGCAGCATTGAATCAAAATCCAGCGATTCGCCCCCGCCGCCTTCCGCTTCACTGTCCCGGAGAATTCTATGGTGGAAGTTCATGTGCGTACCAGGGGTGGGGGAGTTGGATAATGGGAGCGGGCGCCGAGGCCGGGTTGCGCGGTCTTCGGGCCGGCGGTACCGCAATGAGACACCGCCCGCGGGTCAGTGCCTACATTCTCTGGCTGACTCCCTCCCGCGCGTCCGGCTTTTCTCGAAAACAGCATTTGGTCATCTATCAAAAGCACCGGGCGTGCCAGAAAACGGAGCGGGTGACGGGTTTGAAGACCGCCGCCAGCCCCAGGATAGCGCCGGGCGGGAATTGCACCCACGACGCAAGCCTGAGCATCCTCAGCTACAATCCCCGGACAAACGCCCAGCGCTAGCGGACAACTTACTTTTCGGGTGGATCGGTGACCTCGGCCGGGTGCAGGGAGGGCAACCCCGTGGGCGTCTGCGCCGTTGGAACCCCCTTCATGTCCTTCTTGGGCTCTTCTTTCTTTTCGACCAAAAGCTGGGAGCGATCCTTGAGCAGCGGTTCCAAAGTCCAACTGGAAACCAGATACACCCAATTCTGGCAGCGCTTTTCCTGGGCGAGCTTGTCTTCCAGCTTCTTTTGTTTCTCTTTGAATTCCTTGTCAAGCCGCGTCTTTTCGTCCGGCTTTTCATCCTTGCCAGCGGTGCGCTCGGAAGGGAGGTTTGCGTTAACCGCGACGGTGAGGGGATAGGCATCATTGGTTTTGACGCCAAGGTTCACGGTGTAAGTGAAATTGTCGAAGGTGTCGAGCGTAACGACGGTTGGCTTATCGAGGCCGCTTTGCTCGGGCTTGAGGTTGGTGGCCACGTCGTTGAACGACGGGGTGCCTAAGGCGTTGGCGGCACTCGAGCTCTTGGCGGTGTCCAGTTGCTCGCCGGGTTTGGCATCGGCCAGTTTCCAGTCGCCGTTTTCGGTCTCACGGACAATCTTCCAGGCATTGGTGATGGCCGGACCAGCGACGGCAATCGAGCGGGCTTTCTCGACACGGAAGAAGTCTTTGTTGAGCCATTGCTCGGGCTTGGGTTCGAGGTTGGCCAGGGCGTCAGAAATGAGCGCCACGGTCCCGGAGTCGGCGCCGACTTTGACATAGCGGCCATCGGGATAGCCGCCGGCATCACCCATGTCGCCGAAGGCGGCGGGCTGGCTGGACTTCTGCATGTGCTTCTTGCCGAGCAGCAACGACCGGATGGTCTTGTCACTCTGATCCTTGAGCTCGACAACCAGGGCGGCCTTGGGTCCCGTCCCAGGCACCAGTTCGAGCCGCGGCAGTTGCGACGGGCCGACCTGCTCGCTCTGAATGACTTTCAGGTCTCGTGCCTTGAGCAGAAACTCGCTGATCTCCGAAAAATTGGCCGGATAATCATTCCGCTCGCGCACCCGCCACAAATTGTCCTTCTTGACGAGGTCCAGCTCGTTAGTGCCCTGTTTGAGGACGATGGCGGCGACGTCGTTGACCTGCAGGTCGCCCAGCAGCTTTTTGCCGAGGCCGGGGTCACCGGATTTGCCGACGTCGTTTTGCCGGTTATAGACCATCAGCCCGGCCAGGCCGAGGACGACCAACAGGAAGACCAGGAGAGCAAATTGGTTGCGGTTCATTTGGCGGAAGTTTTTCTGCGTTTAACGACGGCGAGTGCGATGCCGGAAAGGGTCACGGCCAGGGGCACGCCGAGAATATTGATCCACTTGACCTTGGTCTGAAGCGATACCACTTCCCGGCGCAGGTCCTTTTGGACCTGTTTGAGGCGTTTGCCAGCATCGACTTCATCCTTGCGAAGTTTGGCCAGCTCGGCGCTCTGCTCGGGGGACAAAATGAAGCGCTGGTCCTTGTCCGTCTTCTGCTGCTGCAGGTCATTGATGCGGCGCTCCGCCTCGGCTTTGCTCTCTTCGAGGCCTTTGATTTCGCTCTGGAATTTTTCGTTGGCGGCGGTTTCGAGGGCTTTGATCCGGGTGAAGGGCCGGCTGACGCTGGCGCGGCTGCGGACCGCGATCAGGTTGTTGTCGCCGGTGAGTTGTTCGACCGCGTTCTGGACAAAGCTCAAGTTGCCGTTGGCCGGGGCATAGGCTGTTCCGAAGAGGGTCTGGATGGGCTGGAGGGCGACGCGGTCGTAGAGCATATCGGCGTCGCCGACCAGGATGACCGTGTTGTCCTGCTTGGTTTCCTTGAGCGAATCATCGGCCTTCTTTTCCTCCGGCTTTTTGGCGGCGTCTTTCTTGTCCGCATCGTCCTTCTTGTCCGCGGGGGCGCCATCGGGAAAGGCGGTTTTGAATTTGCCGCTGAGCCGGACGCCCAGGGCGTATTCGGTGCCGGAGGGCTTGAAGTCTTTCATGACATTTTCCCCGGAGAGATTCGCCATGAAGCCATCGACGAGCTGGGAGTCTTTGGTGCTTTTGATCAGGACGGATTCCTTCAGGCCGGAAACGGGCGTGCCCACGAAGGCGCCGGCATACGGCAGCCAGAGGTTGTCGATCTGGCTGGTGACGATGTCCTCGTGGTTGATGCCCTCGGAGGTCACGGACAAAACAGCGGGCGCATCCTGGGGCTGGCCGCCGCGCCCGCCGAGCTGCATCTTGTAGTTCATATCGGCCACGACCTTGGTGGTATCGAAGGAGAGGCCCCAGGCCTTGAGCAGCTTGTCGAGATTGGAACCGCTGTTGGGGATGTTGCCGAGCATTTGATTCTGCTCCTTGGTATCGACCATGGGCAGGGGATCCAGGAACGCGACGAGCTTGCCGCCGCGCATGATGAACTGGTCGATGGCGTACTGGGCTTTGTCGGTGATGTCTCGCGGGTGGACGAGGAGCAGGACCTTGACGTCATCGGCAATCTTATCCACGTCCATGGGGATGTTTTTGACATCAAAGTCATTCTTTAGCTCGGTGATGAGCACCCAGGGCTGCTGTCCCTGTTGTCCCATCCGGGCCATCATGGGGTTGGACGGGGTCCCGAAGAGGGGCATGGGGCTCATGACGCCGACGACGGGCCGTTCCGGGGTGGCGACGCGGGTGATGGCGCGCGATAAATCATATTCGAGCAAGCGCTCGCGGTTGGGATCCAGGAACGGAATGGCTTGCTTCTCATCCAGCTCGCTGACGGCCAGTCCGAGGTAGAACTTGTCCCCGTTGCGCAGCATCTGGCCCTCGACGCCATCGAGCCGGGCGGAATCCTCGGCGTCCGAATCCGGCTGGGGATCGTACTTTTCGATGATCAGCTTGCCGTGCGCGGCCTGCTTGTATTCGGCCAGCAAATCCTCGACGCGGCGGGCGTAGTTCTTAAGATAAATGGTCTCCGGGGCGGTCTCGCCTTGCGTGCAGTAAAAGCGGATTTTGACCGGCGTGTCCAGCTTGGCGAGGATGGCGCTTGGTGCCCTGGGAGAGGGTGAAGGCCTTTTCCTTGGTCAGGTCCACGCGCTCCTTGAAGGCGCCGGCGATCACGTTGAACGCGATCAGGATCAGCGCCATGGCGGCGATGCCGCCCGTCGAATAAAGGATGGTCTCAATGGTCTTTTTCTTCATCGGTCAGTCCTTTGCAATCAGCCGGCGCGGTGGCTGCGGAGAATGACGCTGGTCGAGAACAGCGAAAACCCGATCAGCGAGAGGAAGAACAACACGTCGCGCGAGTCGAGAATGCCCTTTTGGAAACCCTCGAAATGAGTAATGACGCTGAAGGAGGTGACGGCATCCACCAGCCACGGCCGCGCCCAGCCCTCGAGCAAGCGAATCACCGGGGTGAACCCGGCCAGGATGAAAAAGAGGCAAATCACCACCGAGATGATGAAGCTGACCACCTGGTTGCGGGTCATAGCGGAGGTGATGCAACTAATGGACAGGTAGGTGCCGGCCATGAGCCAACTGCCAATGTAACCGGCCAGAATCACGCCGTTATCCGGGCTGCCCAGATAATTCACCGTAATGACGATGGGAAAGGTCAGCAGCAAGGCCAGCCCGAGAAAGATCCAGGAAGCCAGGAATTTCCCCACGATGGCCTGCCAGGTGGTGATGGGCATGGTCAGCAACAGCTCCAGCGTGCCCACGCGCCGCTCCTCCGCCCACAGCCGCATCCCCACCGCCGGCACCAGGAACAGGTAAAACCACGGGTGCCACAGGAAAAAGCTCGCCGAAAGCGAGGCCTCGCCTCGCTCGAAAAAGCCGCCGACCATGAAGGTGAAAAACCCGCACAGCAGCAGGAAGATGACAATGAAAATAAACGCGAGTGGCGACGAGAAATAGGCGCCGAGTTCGCGTTTGGTGATGGTCTTGATGTTGGCCCAAGTGTTCATGGCTTATTCTCCGTCGGCCGTGTCCGGCATGGTAATGGTGCGGAAGACTTCATCGAGCCGGCCCTCTTCGGTGTGCAGCTCCTCGAGGTCCAGTTTTTCCGCCTGCGAAAGATTCGCCACCGTCCAGGCCAATTCGCCGCTGGCTTGTTTGGGATAAATCCGCGCCAGCACGCCCGAGGCGTTCTCTTCGAGCACCACGACCTTTTTGGCCAGCACCAACTGCGAGAGCTTGTCCTTCACTTCGCCGTTGCGCGCGCCGCCCAGGCGCAGCGGTGACCGCCCCGGCCCACTCGGATTTCTGCCGCAATTCCCGGGGCGTGCCGTTGGCCACGATGCGCCCGCGATCGATGATGATCGCCCGGGAACAAACCGCATCGACTTCTTCGAGAATGTGCGTCGAAAAAATAATGGCTTTCTTCTCGCCCATCCGCCGGATCGAGCTGGCGCACCTCGTGTTTTTGGTTCGGGATCCAGGCCGTCGGTCGGTTCGTCCAGGACCAGGACCTCGGGATCGTGAATAATGGATTGGGCGAAACAGGTGCGGTGCCGATAACCTTTCGAGAGCGTCTCCACGCTCTGATGGAGCACGGCTTGCAGGAAGCACATTTCGACCACGCGCTCCACGGCATCCTTGCGGGCGGCGCCGCGCAAGCCGCGGATTTCCGCGCAGAAATTCAGGAAGCCAAGCACCGTCATGTCGGTGTAGGCCGGGGCGTTTTCGGGCAGATACCCGATCAGCCGGCGCGCTTCGATAGGGTGCTCGACCGTGTCGAAAGCCACCCACGCTCACGGTGCCCGCCGTGGGCGAAATGAAGCCGGTGATCATCCGCATGGTGGTGGACTTGCCGGCGCCGTTGGGACCCAGAAACCCGAGCACCTCGCCCCGTTCAACCGAAAACGAGAGCCCATCAACGGCTCGCTTGGAGCCGAAAACTTTCGCCAAATTTTGGACTTTTATCATAAACATGCTCCGTTAGTGACACGAAGCGAATTCTCTGATTAACCAGTTTCGATCTGCTTGTAAACTGGATTCTCAGCCAGCAGCCAGTCCGCAACGGCGTGCAACCCAGCCGCGCGGTTTCGAGAAAATTTGATGGATTTCAGCGGTGGATGTTCAAAATTTTTTCGGCGGGGTGCGGGCAAGGTCAAGCTGCGCGCGCCGGAAACGACGCGCATTGGGGAGCGCAAACAGCGGATAAAACGCCGCCGCCCACGGCCTTGCGCGGGCTCGCCGCGCGGGGCGCGCCGCCCCTCCCGGGCCTTGGTTTTCTCAGCGCCGCCGCCCCGGCCTCAGCGCCCCAGGCCATGCCGCAGGGCCTGGTAGAGCTCGCTCCATTCGAGTTCCTGCTTGAACGGGCGCAGCCGGGTCTCCGCGTCGATGACGACCAGTTCGATGCCGGCCATGGTGGCGAAATCCTCCAGCATTTCCGTGGTGACCGCCTGGCTGAAGCCGGTGTGGTGCGCGCCGCCGGCATAAATCCACGCGGCGGCTGCCAGCGGCAGGTTCGGCTGCGGAATCCAGACGGCGCGCGCCACCGGCAATTTCGGCAGCGGCGCTTCCGGGGCCACCACCTGGACTTCGTTCACCAGCAAGCGGAAGCGGTTGCCTAAATCGATCATCGAGGCGTTGAGGCCGAGGCCGGCCGGCGTATCGAACACGAGCCGCGCCGGGTCGGCTTTGCCCCCGATGGCCAGCGGGTGGACTTCGAGCGACGGTTTGCCCGCCGCAATACTCGGGCAGATTTCGAGCATATGCGCCCCCAGCACCAGGTTGCGCTTCGGATTCCAATGGTACGTGTAATCCTCCATGAACGAGGTGCCGCCTTTCAGCCCCGCGGCCATGACTTTCATGGCCCGGACCAGCGCGCAGGTTTTCCAGTCGCCTTCGGCTCCGAAACCGTAGCCATCAGCCATCAAGCGCTGCACCGAAAGTCCCGGCAATTGGGCCAGGCCGTGCAGATCCTCGAAGGTCGTGGTGAACCCCTTAAAATCTCCAGCGCTCAGGAACCCGCGCAAACCGAGTTCGATCCGCGCGGCGTCGCGCAGCGAGGCCCGCATCGGACCCGGCTTGCGGAGCTTGGTCGAGAGCGTGTACGCCTGCTCGTAATCCCGCACGAGCCGATCCACTTCCGAGTCCGAAACGGTCTTAATGCGTTGCGCCAGGTCGCCCACGCCGTAACCGTTCACGGAGTAACCAAACTGGATCTGCGCCGAGACCTTGTCGCCTTCGGTGACGGCCACCTCGCGCATGTTGTCGCCGAACCGGCAAAACCGGGCGCCCTGCCAATCGTGCCAGGCCGCCGCGGCGCGGGACCACGCGCCCACTTGCCGTTGGACCGCCGGGTCCTGCCAATAGCCGGCGACGACCTTCCGGCTCAGGCGCAACCGGGTCATGATGAACCCATGCTCACGGTCGCCATGCGCGGCCTGGTTGAGGTTCATAAAGTCCATGTCGATCGATCCCCACGGAATGTCCCGATTGAACTGGGTATGGAAATGCAGGAGAGGCTTGTGAAGCTGCTTCAAGCCGTTAATCCACATTTTAGATGGCGAAAAAGTGTGGCACCACGTGATCAGCCCGATGCACTGGGATGCGATATTGGCTTCCTGGCACAGACCGGTCGCCTCAGCCGGCGTCTTCACCACCGGCTTGGGAACCACCGTCACGGGGATGGCCGCGGCTTTGCCCAGCGCGCGGGCAACCTCCTGGGCATTGGCTGCCACCTGTTTCAGCGTTTGCGGGCCGTACAGATTCTGGCTGCCGGTAACAAACCAGATTTCGAGTTGCTTAAGATTCATGGCAGCCAAGTGATTATCCTGAAAGCCGCCCCGAGGGAAGTGGCAAATGCGGCGCCGGCACCACGCGGGCAGCCCCGATGGCGCTGGACTGGACAACCGGCCTCTGCGGACCGACCTTCCCAACTGCCCGGCGTCTGCCGCCGCCGGTTAAACCAACGACGCGAGATACTGATCGAGTTTGACCGCGTCGGCATTGAACAGCCGGATGCCCTCGGCCAGCTTTTCTGTAGCCATGGCATTCTCGTTGAGCAGCCAGCGAAAAGACTTTTCGGTGACCGCGATCCGCTCGAGTTTGCTCCCTTGGGCGAGGTCGGGACTGAGCTTTCGCGGCACGAGTTCGGTCGAGCTTTTGAGTTCCTGCAACAGATGCGGGCTGATGGTCAGGGCGTCACAACCGGCCAGCTCCAGGACCTCCCCTTTGCTGCGAAAACTGGCGCCCATGACTTCGGTGCCGTACCCGAACTTTTTGTAGTAGGTGTAAATCTCTTTTACCGATAAGGCGCCGGGATCCTCGGCGGGCGAGTAATCCCTTCCGGTCTTTGCTTTGTACCAATCCAGGATGCGCCCCACGAAAGGCGAGATCAGCCTGGCCTTCGCCTCGGCGCAGGCGACCGCCTGCGCCAGCGAGAACAGCAGCGTCATGTTGCAGTTGATGCCTTCCTTCTGCAGGACCTCCGCCGCCCGAATCCCTTCCCACGTCGATGCGATCTTAATCAGCACGCGTTCGCGCGGGATCTGGTACCCCTGGTAGAGTTCGATGAAACGGTGCGCCTTGTCGATCAGTGCCTGGGTGTCAAACGACAGCTCGGCGTCGGTTTCGGTCGAAACGCGGCCGGGAACGATCTTGAGGATCTCCACGCCAAACAGGACCAGCAATTCATCCATGATCCGGTTCAGCAGGGCCGGGCCGGTCGCGCCCGACTTCCGGTTGTCCGCCACCGCCCGTTCCACCAGCGGCTTGTAGGCGGGCATCTGGGCCGCTTTCAAAATCAGGGAGGGGTTGGTCGTTGCGTCCTGGGGCGCGTATTCTTTCAGCGAGCCAAAGTCGCCGCTATCCGCAACAACTTTGGTGAATTGCTTCAACTGGTCGAGTTGGGTCAGGCCCGGGGTCGTGCGCGGCGTTTCGGTCGTGGCGGTTTGGCTCATAGTTTTAGCGATGCTCGGTTTTATTACCGAGTCCTCTGAGTAAGAATGGCCCAGGTCGGGCCTTCGAGCAACTCCCCCGTGGCGCGGGCCTCCAGGTTTGACCGAAGTGGCTCAGGGTTGCCCCAACCCCGTCTTCCCTCTCGCTTCCGCGCGAAGCGCAATACTAATGAGGCGTCGTCCACTCCCGATATTCGTGAACCCCCTCAACCCTCGGCCGCCCCGCAACGCGCGGAGAATCCGAGCGCCAGCCTCATTGGTCCCTAAACAGTTGCCCCGGTTCCCAGCGTGCGGCAGACTGGTAGTGCATGGCTGTTGCCAAAATGCACGGATGGTCATGGCGCAACGAGCAGGCGACAATTTCGCGCCTGACCCGCGCTTTTGTCATCTCCATCCTGGTGCACCTGCTCCTCTTCGGCGGCTATTATACCGGACAAAGGTATGGTGTCTGGCGGAATCTGCATTGGCCCGCCTGGCTCGAGCCCGTACACAAACTGGCGCAGGCCCTCGAGAAAAAGCCCCGCCCGCCGGCCATGCCACCCCAGGAGGCGCCGCTCATGTTTGTCGAGGTGAACCCCGAACAAGCCACCGCGGAGCCGCCCAAAGATGCAAAGTATTATTCCAGCCTGAATACGAAGGCGGCCAACCCGGAACCCGAAAAGGCCGCGGAGGCGCCCAAGGTTACCGGCAAGCAAACGCAGATGGTCCGGGCCGAAGATGTGCCCCGTGAGAAGTTCACGCCGTTGCAGCCCAGCCGGCCCTCGCCGCCCAGCAAAGAAGCCCAACCCGAACTCAAAGCCAAATCCACCGAAGCGCCCGGGGATCTCACCCTGGCCAAACCCGACGATCACCCCAAGAAGGATGAGGGTGAGGCCAAGGAATCCCGGCCGCGCACCCTCAAGGAAGCGTTGAGGCGCGCCGCCAAAAGCGCGGGCTCATCGGGGAGAAAATGAAACAAGACGGCGGCGTGGATCGCCGCGGCTCGGTGTCCTTCGATACGCGGGCCACGCCCTATGGCGAGTATGACGACGCCATGATCCAGGCCATCCAGGATCGCTGGTACGGCTTGCTGGACCAACGGGACTACGCCTCGGACAGCCGCGGCCGGGTGGTCCTGCAATTTGTGCTGCACTTCGATGGGCGGGTCAGCGACATGAACATCGCCGAAAACACCGCCGGCGAGGTGCTGGGACTGATCTGTCGCAAAGCCGTCGAGGACAATTCGCCCTTCGCTCCCTGGCCCAGCGACATGCGCCGCATGCTGGGCGAGACCCGCCATATCCAATTCACGTTCTACTACAACTGATTAACCATGGAACTCATTGTCTATCTCCTCCTGATGCTCACCTCGACCGTGGGCCTCGCGTTTATCATCGAGCGCGGCCTGGCCTTGCGCTGGCGCCGCGTCGTCCCGCCCGAGGTCGAGGCCGCCGTCGAATCCTGCCAGACTGCGGAGGATGTCCCCATGCTCCGGCGCGTCTGTCAGCAGCATGCCTCGGTCATGAGCCGGCTGCTGCTGCTGGCTTCCGATCACCTGGACTGGCCCAAGGCCGAGGTGGTGGATGCCCTCCAAACCCGAGCGCGCCACGAAATCGCCGGGCTCGAACGCGGCCTGGTGGTGCTCGAAATCATCGTCGGCATCGCCCCGCTCCTGGGATTGGTCGGCACCATCCTCGGTATGATGACCGTGTTCGCGGACGTCGGCCAGGGCGGCCAGGTCGATGCCGGAAAATTGGCCCAGGGGATCGCCCTGATCCTGCGGGCCACGCTCCTGGGCCTGCTGATCGCCATTCCTTCCCTAGTCTTTTGGAGCTACTACAGCAAAAAAGTCGAGTCCTTCTCCGTCGAAATGGAAACCATCTGCGACGAATTTGTCCGCCGCCAATATCGCGACGAAATCCGCGGCGGATCGGGTGTCCTGCCGAGGTCGCAGACCACTGTCTGAACAGCCTTTCCCACCTCATTCCATGCGCTTTCTTGTTCGCCGCCGCCGCCAGGCTCCCGCCGTCATCATCGTCGCCCTGATCGATATCCTCATCGTGCTGGTGATCTTCCTCATGGTCACCACCACCTTCAAGCAGCAGCCGGCCCTCCGGCTCGCCTTGCCCGAATCCTCGCAAGCCGTCAAGACCGGCGCCCGCGATGATGCGCCCCTGATCGTCAGCGTGGACCCCTCCGGCAACCTCCGTTTCGGCCCCGATGCCAAACCCGTCACGGTCGAGCGCTTAAAGGAAGACCTGCTCGCCGCCGCCGCCCGCACCCCCACGCTCCGGCTGGCCATCAGCGCCGATAAAGCCGCGCCGTTTGGCCAGATCATCAAAATCATGGACGCCGCCAAAGAGGCGAAGATCAAAGTGGTCAATGCCTTCACCAAGGAACCCGGAAAACCCTGAAGCGAACGCCTGGATTTGCCGCGCGCGACGGATCGTCGGTCTATCCTGAAAGGATAGGAGCACTCAGCCCAGGGTTGCGAGTCTGCGAGCTACCCTGGGTTTGAGCGCCGAAACGAAGGTCAACCCTGAAAGGGTTGCAGCGCCCGCCGAGCGCCACGCTGCTGACGAGCGTTGCCACCACCGGATTTCTTACCGGTGTCGCCGCCGGTTACTTTAACGGTGGGGTCGTTTCCCTCCCCACAGTGGCAGGTGGCGACACCGCGTTTTTACAGGTGCGGGTGTGGGACACTTCAGCCGGGTCATACTCCCTGGCGCAGACCACTACCGGCGCCACGTGGGGCCAATCCCAAATATTTTCGGTGCTCACCGGAAATCCAAGCGGTGTCCCGCCCACGACTCCATCAGCGCTGACCGGCCTGACCAGTTTTAGCCTGGAGCGCCCTATCCCCGAGCCGTCCACGCTGGCCTTGGCGGCACCTGGCGTTTCCCCGGCTCCATGTCCTATCTCACCTCGACGCGAAGCGCACGACGAATGAGGCGTCTGCCCGCCCCCAGGTTCTCGAGTCCCCCCAACCCTCGGCCACCCCACAACGCACCCAGGATCTGACGCCCAGCCTCATTCGATTTCGCGCGCCGGGACAGCGATTGACGACAGGCCGGCGCAGGGCATAGCTTCGGTGCTCATGCGACTCTCGCTTTCGCCGTGGCTGGTGGCGGTTTTGGTTATTCCCTGGGTGGCACGGCCCGCGACCGCAGCGGAGGGTGGGATTGCACTCGAGGATTTCGAGGACGGATATCAATCTTCACGCTGGACCTTCTCGAACGGGCCGGAGTTTCCCGGCGCCCGAGGGAGCTTCGAGCGAGCCACGGAGGCGGCCCACGAGGGGCGGTTCGGAGGGAAACTGACATTCGATTTCACCGGCGGCGGCAATTACGTGGGGGCGCTATTGCGGATGCCGGAGCCCAGGGGCGAGCGGCACGAACGAATGGAACGCCTTGCAGCTTTGGTTGAAGCGGCCGGAGGGAAATGACTTCGTCTTTCGGTATAGCGATTCCGCCGGGCAAACATTTCAAAAGACTGTCGAGTGTCCCGCGGACCACTGGGTGCGCGTCACCATTCCCTTCACGGGCTGGACGGGTCATTGGGGAGGGGCAAACGACGGCCACGTTCGCGGAGAACCCCGGGTGCTGGCCCTGAACCTGGACCATGGGTTGCAGACCACCGGGGCGTTGCTGTTCGACGACCTGCGCCTGGTGCATTACCGGGAAGCCGTGGCGCGGGTATCGTACCCGGCGTACCGGTTCGAGCCCGCGGAGGGATGGGGGCTGCGCGCGGACGGCAACGCCGGGACCAGCCGTCTGGAGGGCAAGATCTGGAAGGCCGATTTCTCCGCGGGCGCCCAGTGGCTCTCGCTCGGTGTGCCCGACCACGTGCTGCTGGGCAACGTGGACAGGATCCGGCTGCGGGTGCGCGGCAATGCCCGGGGGCATCCGGTTCGCCTGGTGTTGCATACCCATTTCATGACGTTCCAGAAGACGATCGGAGAATTCACCGGGGACGGCGAACAGGAATTGCTTACCGATGGCTCCCCCAGGGCCCGGCTGGGAATGGCACGGGGGTGAAAACGACGGGAAGATCCACGGCCCATTGCGCCTGGGAGAAATCGGGCTGGGCGCGGGAACGGGCGCCGCGTCGTGCTCCCTGGAATTGCGCGAAATCACCGTGGACGCTTCGTGCCCGGAAGAGCGGCGCTGCGTGCTGCTGGCGGAGAGCCATGGCGCGGGGACCGGCTCCTGGTTTGCGGCGCACGCGCGAGCGGTCAGCGATACGCCGCTCGAGGGGGAGCTGCATTGGGTGTTGCGCGACTGGGACGGCGATGAAGTTGGACAAGGTGAACAGGCCGTCACCGTGCCGGCGAAGTGCGAGCCACTCGATTTCAAGCTGCCCATCACCGACGCGCAGAGAGCGGAGCGGAAATTCCTCGAAGCCGAGTTCACCCTCGAGATCCCCGGTCAAGAGGTGACGCCGGTGCGCGCGGCGTGGGTGGCCGGGCCAACCGAGAGGGGCGACTCATCGCTGGACCCGGAATCTCCTTTTGGTATGGGAGTGTATCTGAACCGATATGGAGGTGACACCGCCGGGCTGCACCTGATGGAGCGCGCGGCGGAAATGGCGCGCGACGCGGGCGTGAAATGGTCGCGTGAGGATTTCTCGTGGGGCCGCATCGAGCCCGAGCGCGGGCGATTTGACTGGAGCTACTACGACCGCCTGCTGGCCTGCGCCCGGCGCAACGGCATCACCGTTTATGCCATCGTCGGATATTGGACGGGATGGACCAAGCCCTATACCCCGGAGGGGATCGACGATTACATCCAGTTTTTGAAGGTTATGGTTCAGCGCTACAAACCGGAGATCAAGCAGTGGGAGATCTGGAATGAACCGAACATCTTTTTCTGGCAGGGTCCGAAAGACCTGTACGCCCAACTCCTGACCCGAAGCTACGCGGCCATCAAGGCGATCGATCCCGACGCCCAGGTGCTCGGACTCTCGACCGCCGGCATCGATCGGAAATTCATCAGCCGGATGCTCGAACTGCACGCCCCGTTCGACATCCTCACCATCCATCCGTATCGCACCCAGCTCAACGACCAGGCCTTCATTGACGACCTGCGGCAGGTGGCCGACCAAGTGAAACTGCCCGACGGCACGCGGCGCCCGGTCTGGCTGACCGAGATGGGCTGGGCCACGCACACCCCTCACAACACGGTCCGGCAGGATTTCGCACCGACCACCTTGCGCGCCCAGGCCGAACTCATTGCCCGCAGTTATTTGTGCGCAATCGTTTCGGGCGTTCAGCCTCGAACCTTTTGGTACGACTTCAGGAATGACGGCGAGGACCCGATCTACTTCGAGCACCAAATGGGCATCGTCAATAACGACTTCAGCCCGAAGCCCGCTTACGTCGCTTACGCGACGCTGACACGGGTGCTCCGAGGCAAGCGACTGGCCGGCCCGGTACCGGCGCCTCGAGGCGTTCTCGCCTTCAGATTTGTGCCCGTCGCGGGAGGGTCGGACACAGCCGTTGCGGTGTGGAGTCCGCAAGCCGGCGCGCAGGTGGAGCTTCCCGTGGAAACACAGCAGGTCACCCGGATCAACGCGATTGGCGAAGCGGGCAAAGTTCAAGTCACCGCCGGCAAGGTTAGCCTCAATCTAAGGCGCGGCGCGCCGGTGTATTTGCTTTATCGCTGAGTCCGGTTCAGGTCTTTCGATGGAAGTCAATGGCTCGGGCGTTCTGTGGCTGGTATCCAGGATGCCTGGGTGACCCGGTGGGTCGGTTGGGGTTTGCCGGGGCGGAAGCATTCGAGATGCTGCCAGGTCGTAGTGAGGCCGGGATAGGCCTGGGCACAGGTCTCGACGGCGCTACGGACGGTGTCCCGCATGAGCTCCGGAGCGGTTTCGGCCCGCATGTTAATGGTAAGTTCACCGCTGACAAACTTGTCCTGCAGGTTTTGGGAGAGCTCAGGCACCAGGTCGTTCCGGACCAGGTTGACGACCGCGAGATCGCCGAGTTCGTTGTCCGCGTCCAATGTCATCTTGAGGTGGGCCACCTCGGTTCCGGCCTGGTTGAGGCGCCGCTGAATTTCGCTAGCCAGGGCTTTCACCAGTTCGTTGCCATCCAGCGGGGTCCCGGCACGCACTTGCAGCGTGCAATTGAGCCAGCCCAGCAATGCCTCGCCCTCGGCATAGAGGGTGTAATCCACGTCCATAACGTCCCGCGGGATTTGGCTCGCCGAGGTGATTTGTGCGAACCAATCCTCCAGGCCGGCGCCGTGACGGGCGGAGACTTCGAGGATTTGGGCTTGGGGAAATTGCGCGGCCAACTCCTGGCGCAGGGCGGCGGATTGAGCTGGGGCGAGCAGGTCGCACTTGTTCATCACGATCAGATCCGCTTCTTCGAGCTGTTTGCGGTAGATGTAGACGCACCTTGTCGGAGAATTTGCCGCCCGGTTCCAGACCCAGCACGCGCAAAGCCCGGACCGGGTCCACCAGCACGCTCAATGGAGCAATCGAGTAATCGGCGCCATAGAGCTTGCGCAGCGGATACGTGACCGTCGCCACCAGGTCGGTGCAACTGCCGACCGGTTCGGCGATAAAGACGTCCGGACGCGTCTCGGCCGTCAGGCGCTTGGCGGCGTCGATCAGGGAATTGAAGCGACAACAGAAACAGCCGCCGGGGATCTCCTCGACGCGGAACCCGCGGGCGGCGAGCATCGTGGTATCGACCAAGTGGCTGCCCTGGTCGTTGGTGATGAGACCGACGCGCGAGCCGCGGCGGGTGAACCAACGGGCCAGTTGGGCGACGGCCGTGGTCTTGCCGGCGCCCAAAAAGCCGCCAATCATAACGTAGCGGGCCTGGGCGTGGGGAGGGTGCGGCGGGGCAACCGGTTTCTGAGGCGGTGGAGCGGGCATCATTCATAGCTTGCTGGATCCTAACACGGGTGAATCGTATGCAGTAATGTGCATATAATCCGGCCAAGCGCAACCTAAAAATCCGCTGCGACGCTCCCGAACGCGCCCGGGACATGCCATCGGCACGGCTCCACCCGCCCGGGAGGTCATCTCGGGAGCCGGTCCAGGCGAAAGCTGCAACAGCCCAGTTCCAGCACCCGGGCGTTGCGCCGGAGGGGTCCTTGCAGAGGAACGGCCACCGCATAGAGACGCCGCTTGCCCTGTTTCTCCGCCTCGACCAGTCCGGCCTCCCGCAGGACCTTGAGGTGCTTGGAGACGGTGTACTGCGAAAGGCGCAGCCGCCGGGCGATGTCGTTCACGCTCAACTGGCGCTCGAGCAGCGCCCGCAGGATGCGCATTCGATTCAGTTCGCCCAGGGCTTTTAGCGCCGCGATGCAGTCGGTACCGGTCATGGAACGGATGCTAAGCAACCGCCGGGAAACGGACAAGGGCGAGGGATTGCTCCGACTTCCGAAGACCGTCGGCCGGCCGCTTTGCCGCTCGGGGTCATCGCCGATTCTTTTCGCTCAAACCCCGTCTCGCCTGGGTAAGCCCATCGCGACAGACTGCTTAATGCAAACTCGCGGGGCCGCCTTCGCGCACGCGCGCATTCAACACCCTCAGGGAAACCCCGTCCTCCTCGTAGAGCCAGCGGATAAAGTTGGGCTTCAACCGGGGCCACTCGTGGTCCAACAGGGAGAACCAGGCCGTATCCCGGTTCAAGCCTTTGACGATCATGTGCTGGCGGAACAGCCCCTCGAAGGCGAAGCCGAGCCTGAGGGCGGCGTTGCGGCTGGGCAGGTTCCGGGCGTCGCACTTCCACTCGATGCGCCGGTAATGGAGATCCTCGAATAGGTAGCGCAGCAAGAGGAAGACCGCCTCGGTATTGATTTTCGTCCGTTGCGCCTCGGGCGCGTACCAGATGTGGCCGAGTTCAGCACGGCCCATTTCCGGGACGATATTCATGATGGACAGCATGCCCACCCGTTTCTGGCTGGGAACCTGGCGCGCGGTCAAGAAGAGGGGATCCTTCACGGCCTCGATGGATTCCAGCCAAACACGCATTGAATCCGCCCCCTGGAACGGACCATAAAACAGGAATTGCCACAGGGCCTGATGAGCCGGGGTCCCATGCGAGGCGAGAAACAGGCCGGCGGAATCCTCGCGCGCGTTGAGCGGTTGGAGGCGCACAAACTGGCCGGAAAACTCTTGGCGCTCGGGGTGCGGCCAGTTCTGGTGGGGAACAGGTATGCCTGGGTGCGGATCGTTCATGTGAGAAGGCGGGCGCGCATGAGCCAGGAGGGGGGGACGGCTCCTGCCGCCCCGCCCTCGGCGAAATTCAGTCCCTCGAACACGCGCATGGCTGAAGAGGCTTTTATACGGTCCACCGCGGGCCGTCAATCGGCGAGACAACCGTCGGGAACCAGGTTGCCCGGGGCGAGGGAAGGGTGCACGACAAAATCCTTCGTTGGCTTCGTTTGCTTGGTGCACAAAGAATTCTGGCTTTCCTTGGCTTGCCTGCCGGGTACAAACACGGCCCAGGCATTCTGTTTTCCCAGTTGCGGAGCTAGAGGAAGCCGCCGGATATACCCCGAGAGTTGAGCATCCTCAACCTCCACGGGATGAAGCGGACGGATGGCCGGATACGCAGGATCCCGCCGCGTGCGAACTGAAGGGGCCAAACCCAAGAACAAAAGCAAACGAAGGAAACGAAGAGGTTGCCTCAAGAGCTGGTCGAGTCGGCCGCCCGCGTGGGGATAGCAGCTCGCCAAGACCTTTTCTCGGGTCAGCTCACCCCAAAACCTGCCTCGTTGTTTGCAGCGGGAAGCCATACGACGCCACAAGAAACGCTGGGTAATCCACAAATGAAGATTTTTGTCTTACGCCCCGCGATGGAAAACGCACGTCGATTTCTATTTACTTAACTAAATTAACATAATAGGCTCGGATTAAATCTGATCGAGACCCCTTATGCTCGGAGTCCAAACACCGGCCTTGCCGGCGAGCCTGCGCCGAACCAACCAGCGCACCGTGATCTCCCTCCTGATGCGTCTGGGCGCCGCTTCGCGCGCGGATTTGGCAAAGGTGGCGGGGATTAGCCAGCCGACGGCGGGCAAGATCACTTCGGAGTTGCTCGAGTTGGGGGTTTTGCAGCAGGCGGGTTCGACGGCCGGCGAGGCGACGGAGGGGCCGGATGGCTCACCCCGGCTGGGGCGGCCGGGCCAACTACTGCGCCTGGATGATCGGCGGCGAAGGTTTGTGGTGGTTGAGCTGGGAGTCACCGAAACCCGGCTGGCAACGCTGCCGGTGGCGGTACGGCTCACAGACGAGTGGGCGCGCCGCTTTCCGACTCCAAGATCGCCGGAGGCGTGGCTCAAAGGACTCAAGCTGATCGCGGACGAGTTAAACGAGAGCCAGCTCTGGGGGGTCCTTGTCAGTGTGCCGGGAATCGTCGATGAAAGCGCCGGACAGGTGCTGTTTTCACCGAATTTGCATTGGTTGGAAAGGATCGACCTGGCGAAGCTGGCCGGTGAGGTTTGGAATCTGCCGGCGGTGCTGGTCCAGGAGATTCGCGCGCTGGCCTGGGGCCACCTGACCGCTGAACCGGCAGGCGAAGACTTTCTCCTGGTGGACTTTGGCCAGGGTGTCGGCGGGGCGATTGTCCTCGATGGAAAACTCTATGCCCAACCGCAGACACTCAGCGGCGAGTTCGGACATTCGCCGGTGCCCGGAAATTCGCGCCGGTGCGGGTGCGGCGCAGTGGGATGCCTGGAAACGCTGGTTTCCGAGCGCGGGCTCATCGAGAGCTTCCTCGCAGCCGGCTTGGGGAGCGAACCGGGGAACAAGCGAGCTGCCTGGCCGCTGCTGGTCACACGGGTGCGGGAACACGGGATCGAGCCTTGGTTGGGCGATACCCTGAGCGCGACCGCCAAAGTCATAGCGGGGGCGCTCAATATTCTAGGCGTGCATCGGGTCATCGTCACCGGTCTCCTTGCGGAAATGCCGGGCGCCATTGAACACTTGGGCGCTGAGATCCAGGCGGGAACCTTATGGGCCCGGTTTGGGCAGGTGGTCTGTCAGGCCGCGCCCCGGCGCCGGGCTGCCGGGCTCGTGGGCGCCGGCCTGGACCGCCTGGTGCTGCCTGCAAGCGAGGACCAGGGCAGGAGTCCGTTAAAATGAAGGCTGCAGGAATCACCAAAGTCCATCGACCGGAGAACCACCCGATGGGCCTTGGCCCGCGTTCAGGCCCCGCCGACGGGGGCTCAACAGTCCTTTTCCATGCCCCGGGCGCCCAAGCAACTCCGCCCGCGCTCACCAACTCATGGCGCGGTGGCCTCCGCTTCTGGAATGGTTTTGACTATTCGCAAGCACAGCCACTTCTTAGACTTCCCTCATGAACGCCACCTACACCATTGGATTGGATTACGGGACGAACTCGGTTCGGGCGTTGATCGTCAACACCGCCAATGGCGCCGAGGTCGCCGCCGCGGTGTGGAACTACGCCAGTGGGAAAGATGGGGTGATTCTTTCGCGCGATCCCAACCTGGCGCGGCAGCACCCGGCCGATTACATCGCCGGCGCGGAGCATACCATCAAGCGGGCCCTGGCCAATGCGCGACGCAACGTGCGTGGTTTCCGGGCCGGACAGGTGATTGGCATTGGGGTGGACACGACGGGGAGCACGCCCTTGCCGGTGGACCGGGCCGGACGTCCGCTGGCGCTGGATCGGCGTTTCGCCCGCAACCCGGCGGCGATGGCTTGGCTGTGGAAAGATCATACCGGTGTGGCGGAAGCGGAGGAGATAACGGAACTGGCCCGCCGCATCCGCCCGCAATACCTGGCCAAGTGCGGCGGCACATATTCCAGCGAATGGTTTTTTAGCAAAATCCTGCACTGCTTGCGGACCTGTCCGGAGGTGTTCGACGCGGCGCATCTGTGGGTCGAATGTGCGGATTGGATTCCGGCCATGCTGACCGGGACCGAAGCCCCGGACCAGTTGAGCATAGGGATTTGCGCGGCGGGCCATAAAGCGATGTACCACGACGCCTGGGGTGGTTACCCGGACCGCGAGTTTCTCTCGGAGCTGGACCCCAAACTGGGCGAATTGCGCTCGCGCCTGCGGCCGAAGGCCGAATCCGTGGATCGTCGCGCCGGTGGACTCACCGGCGATTGGGCAAAGCGGACCGGTCTGCCGCAAGGGATACCGGTGGCGGTGGGCGCGTTCGACGCGCACCTGGGGGGAGTCGGATCGGGCATCGCACCCGGTACCTTGGTGAAGATTATCGGCACCAGCACGTGTGACATGATGGTGGCGCCGCTGTCCGAGAGCCTGCCGGATATTCCGGGACTTTGCGGCATTGTCCCCGGAAGCATCCTGCCCGGCTTTTACGGGCTGGAAGCGGGGCAATCCGCCGTGGGCGACATTTTCAATTGGTTTGTCAATTATCTGCAACCCCTGGGCAAGAAGGCCGGGTCCCACGAAGCGCTCAGCGCGGCTGCCGCGCGGCTGGCGCCCGGCGAATCCGGCTTGCTGGCATTGGATTGGAATAACGGCAACCGGACGATTCTGGTGGACCAACGGCTGACCGGCCTGCTACTGGGGCAAACGCTTTATACCACGCCGGCTGAGATTTATCGCGCGCTCATCGAGGCCACGGCGTTCGGCGCCCTGACCATCATCAACCGGTTCGAGGAATACGGCGTCAAGGTCGAGCAGATCGTGAATTGCGGAGGCATCGCGGAAAAGAACCCGCTGGTGATGCAGATCTACGCCGACGTCACCGGGCGTCCGATCAAGATCTCGAGGTCGGCCCAGACCTGCGCTCTGGGAGCGGCCATCGCGGGCGCGGTGGTGGCCGGACGGGATGCGGGCGGCTATGATACCTTCGCCGCGGCGCAGGCTGCCATGACCGCCCGGAAGCCGCGCGCGTTTCAACCCAGCCCGAAGGCGCACGCGGTTTACCAGCGGCTGTACGCCCTGTACCGCAGAGTTCATGATGCCTTTGGCACTCAACAAGCCGGCCAACCGCTCTACGGTGTGATGAAGGAACTCCTTGCCATCCGCAGCGAAGCACGAAAATGACTTCTACGGACGAGCAGGCGCCCGGCCGCGTCTGAACGGTCCAAGAACCTAACCCATGCTTGAGGAACTGAAACACGAGGTTTGGGCAGCCAATCTCGCCCTGGTGAAAGAAGGGCTGGTCATCCAGACCTGGGGCAATGCCAGCGCGATTGATCGGGGCAAGGGCTTGGTGGTCATCAAACCCTCGGGCGTGCCCTACGAAACGATGAAACCCCGGCACATGGTCGTAGTGACGTTGGAGTCGGGTCGGGTGGTGGAAGGCAAACTCAACCCCAGCTCGGACACGCCGACACACCTGGTGTTGTATCGCGCTTTTACCGCTATCGGCGGCATCGTCCACACCCATAGCCTGTTCGCCACCGCGTGGGCCCAATCCCGCCAGCCGGTCCCCGCATTAGGCACAACCCATGCCGATTATTTCCACGGATCGATTCCCTGCACGCGCTTGCTGACCGCTAAAGAAATCGCCGGGGATTACGAGACCAATACCGGCAAGGTCATCGTAGAAACCTTTGCCCGGCGTGATCCCCTGGCCTGCCCGGCGGTTCTGGTGGCCAGCCACGGACCGTTTACCTGGGGCAAAACCGCCGCCGCCGCGGTCCATCACGCCGCGATCCTCGAACATTTGGTGCGTCTGACCGGGGAGACCTTGCGCCTTTTTCCTTCCACTCGACCGATGCAGCAGGTATTGCTGAATAAGCATTTTTTCCGCAAGCACGGCCCCGGGGCCTATTATGGTCAGCGGGCGAGCACGGCTGGCAACCAGAGATAAAAAGAACCACCCCCAAAAAAAGATGAGCATCATGCAAATTGGAGAGCCGAGAGAAAGCCGCTCTGAAATTCGAATCACGGTGAACGGGCGCGCCGGCAAAGGGCGTTGTGCCGCACTGAGCCTGCCACGCCACCTGGACACCTGCCTCGGGATTGCCGTTCTGGGCCTGGGCCTGCTCGGCCTGGCCGGCTGCACGTCCACGCCTCCGGCCGCCGAACATATCAGCCGCGAACCGTTTGGAAAAACCAAGGACGGAACCGAGGTGTATTTGTTCACGCTGCGCAATCTGAAGGGAGCGGAAGCGCGCATCAGCAACTACGGCGGGCTGGTGGTATCGCTCAAGATGCCGGACCGCGACGGCAAGCTCGGGGACGTGGTACTGGGTTATGATCACCTGGCCGATTACATCAAGGAAACTCCCTATTTTGGCGCGCTGATCGGCCGGTATGGAAACCGGATTGCGCGCGGAAAGTTCACGCTGGACGGCCAGCAATACACCTTGGCTACCAACAATTATCCCAATGCCCTGCATGGCGGGAACCAGGGCTTCGACAAGGTGGTTTGGGAGCCGATGGTCCTGGCGAACCCGGACGGGCCGGCGTTGAAACTGACGTATGTCAGCAAGGATGGCGAGGAGGGTTACCCGGGCACCCTCTCGGTAACGGTGATCTATACGCTCACGCAAGATAATGGGCTGAAGGTCGATTACACCGCCACGACGGATAAAGATACGGTGGTCAACCTGACCCAGCATTCCTATTTCAACCTGGCCGGCAGAGGGGACGTCCTGGATCACGTGGTCATGATTCCCGCCGATCGGTTCACCCCCGTGGACAGCACCCTGATTCCAACCGGCGAGTTGCGTTCGGTGGACGGCACGCCGTTTGATTTCCGCACGCCGACCGCGATTGGCGCCCGCATCAAGCAGGATGACGAACAACTCAAGTTTGCGAATGGCTACGACCATAACTGGGTGATCAACAAGCAACCAGGCCAGCTCACCTTGATGGCGCGGGTAACCGAACCCACCACCGGCCGGGTTCTCGAAGTGTTCTCGACCGAACCGGGTTTGCAGTTTTACTCGGGCAATTTCCTGGATGGCACGCTCACGGGCAAGGGCGGGTGGGTTTACCAGTTCCGCAATGGTTTTTGCATGGAGCCTCAGCATTTTCCGGATTCACCCAACCACCCTGCATTCCCGTCGGTCGTGCTCAAGCCGGGGCAGGTTTATCGGAACACCATTATTTACAAGTTTTCGACACAATCCTGACCGCGAGCGAACCGTGTCGAAACGCAACGGTACCGAGGCGAGCGGACGCAACCGCGGAGGCATCGCCGTAGAAGGCTCTCCGCCGAAGCGCCTGGCCACCGGTCCACCCGGTCCGGCGCTCCGGCCTGTTTGCCTCGTCGCCGGCGCGTCGCCGCGCCTTGAGCTCCCGGCCGCTCACTTCCGATCCGCAAACCGCCGCCCTGCCGCGGAGCCGCCCAGGGCGCGGTCCCACGGCTAAACCCTCAGCTCCCCAACACCACCTCACACGCTATGAACCCATTCACACCCCTGCTGGCCGTCTCCGACCCGGCCGGCACGACTTTAACGCTAATCGATTGGCTGGCGATCGCTCTGTACTTTGCCGTCCTGCTGGTCGTGGCCTGGCGGGCCATCACTCGCGAGAAGGAAACCGCCGCCGATTATTTCCTCGCGGGGCGCAATTTAAGCTGGTGGATCGTCGGCGCGTCGATTTTTGCCTCGAACATCGGTTCGGAACACATCGTGGGTCTGGCCGGTTCGGGCGCGAAGGACGGGGTAGCCATGGCGCATTATGAACTGCACGCGTGGTGCCTGCTGGTGCTGGCGTGGGTATTTGTGCCCTTCTATGCCCGCTCGATGGTGTTCACCATGCCCGAGTTCCTCGAACGGCGCTTTTCCACGCACTCGCGTTACGTCCTTTCCATCGTGTCGCTGATCACGTTTGTGGTCTCGAAAATCGCGGTCGGCATTTTCGCGGGCGGCGTAGTGTTCGGCACGCTGCTGCCCGAGCTGCATCTTCACTTGGGAGCCATCGAATTGAACAGCTTTTGGATCGGGTCAATCCTGGTGATTGCGCTGACGGGGCTCTACACGGTGTTGGGCGGGATGCGCGCGGTGGCCTACAACGACGCCGTTCAGGTCATTGTGCTGATCGGGGGTTCCGCGCTGCTCACCTTTTATGGTCTGGCCAAGCTGGGCGGCTGGGGCGAACTCAGGCGCATCTGCGGCTCGGACATGTTCAATCTCTGGAAGCCGCTGATTCCGGCGGGGATGGTTGGCACCTGGGCACCCGTCAAGGAACCAACCCGCATCGCCTGGTACTTCAACACGAATTTCCCCTGGCTGGGCATGGCCATCTGCGCGCCGGTAATCGGGTTGTGGTACTGGTGCACGGATCAATACATCGTGCAGCGCGCCCTGGGCGCGCCCAATGAAGCCACCGCCCGCCGTGGCAGCATTTTTGCCGCGTTTCTTAAACTGTTCCCGGTTTATCTGTTCATCATTCCCGGGCTGATTTGCTTCGCCCTGGCCAAGAGCGGCAAGGTGCCCGGGCTGGAACAAGTGTACGATCCGGCCACAGGCCACGCGGCTGGGGATTCCCAGGGCGCCTTCCCCCTCCTGGTTCAACACCTTCTGCCACCGGGGTTGCGGGGCATTGTGGTAGCCGGTTTGCTCTCGGCCTTGATGGGTTCGCTGGCCGGCGTGTTCAACGCCTGCTCGACGCTTTTCACGGTAGATATTTACCAAAAGCTTCGTCCGAACGCCTCGCAGCCGCAAATTGTGCGCATGGGGCGGATCGCCACCGTGGTCATGGTGCTGGTAGCCATGGCCTGGATTCCCGTCGTGCAGGGCGCCCAGGGACTCTATGGTTACCTGCAAGCGGTTCAAGGCTACCTGGCCCCGCCGATTTTCGTGGTCTTCTTCTTCGGCGTTTTTTGGAAGCGGCTCAATGCCCAGGGCTGCCTCTGGGCCATGATCGTAGGCTTTATCATCGGGCTCTTCCGGATGCTGGTGGACACGCCGGCGTCCCTGTACAAAGATTGGCATTACACCGAGGGCTCATTCCTGTGGATCGTCAACAACATCAACTTCCAATACTTCAGCATCCTGATCACGCTGGTCTCGGCGGTGGTCATGGTAGCAGTGAGTTATCTGACGGCCGCGCCCGACTATGACAAGATCCAAGGGCTCACCTTCGCCACGGCCTCAAACGAGGACCGATACAAAACCCGGGCCAGTTGGGATTGGCGTGAGGTAGCGGCCTCGGCCCTCGTGCTCACCTGCATTGTGGGCGCCTACCTGTATTTCCGAGGGTGAGGGGCGATCGCGGCCGGGCGCGGCAAGGGCGGTCGCGGATTTGTGGCTGCCCCCCGGATGCGGGACAAGATTCTTCGTTTCCTTTGAACAAAAGAAAACGAGGAACCAAAGATCGAGGCTTGACCTCTGGCCTCGGATTCATTAGTTTCCAGCTCAATGTCATTGAATCGACAAGTTGCTCTGCTGGTCGTCGTCGTATGCGGCGCCGCCGCCGGCGCTTGTCGAGAATAGATTGATTTTCGACAAGAACCCACGGCTGGCAAACGGTCGTGGGTTTTTTTGTGTTCCCGCGGCGGCCAGACGAAACCAAAACAACCATATGAGCAAAGCAACTGAAACAGCCCAGCAAGCTGCCGGCAAGAGCGTGGAACTTGGCCCCACGATGTCGGGCAGCGAAATTCTCGTCGCGTGCCTGGAACGCGAGGGAGTGGACACGATTTTCGCCTACCCCGGTGGGGCCAGCATGGAGATTCACCAGGCGCTGACGCGCTCGAAAATTCGCACGGTGCTGCCGCGGCACGAGCAGGGCGGGGCGTTCGCGGCGGATGGTTATGCGCGGGCGACGGGCCGGGCCGGCGTGTGCATGGCCACCAGCGGGCCAGGGGCCACCAACCTGGTCACCGGCATCGCGGATGCTTATATGGATTCCGTGCCGCTGGTGGCGATTACCGGCCAGGTGCCGCAAGCTATGATCGGCAAGGGAGCGTTTCAGGAGACCGACATCTATGGAATGACGTTGCCCGTGGTGAAGCACAGCTATCTGGTGACCGACATCAATGACATTCCGAAGATTGTCAAAGAGGCCTTCCATATCGCCCAAACCGGCCGCCCGGGCCCGGTCCTCATCGACATCCCCAAGAACGTTCAGCAGGCGCGCACGCAGCCGGTGTTTCCGAAGGAAGCGCATGTGCGGGGCTACAATCCCAACAAGCGCGCCAGCGACCTCGAACTCAACGAGATCATCGGGTTGATCGAAAAGTCGGAACGTCCGGTTTTCTACGTTGGCGGCGGCGTCATCACGGGGAACGCCAGCGAAGAGTTGCGGCAATTCGTCGAACTCACGCGGATCCCCGTCACCACGACCCTCATGGGTTGCGGCGTGCTGCCCGAGACACACCCGCTTTCGCTGCGCTGGCTCGGCATGCACGGGGCGGCCTTCGCGAATTGGGCCGTCAACGGCGAGTACGAACTCCGCAAGAACCCGAACGACCCGATGAGGCCAATCGCCCCCGGCGCCGATTTGCTCCTGGCCTTCGGCGTGCGCTTCGACGACCGGGTCACGGGCAAGGTCGATAAGTTTTGCGAACATGGAACCATCGTCCACCTGGACATTGACCCGTCCGAGATTAACAAGAACAAGCCGGCCAACCTGCCGGTGGTCAGTGACGTCAAATATGCCTTGGGCCGCCTGGCGGAAATGGTGAAGGAACGTCCGCTCGAAAAGAAGTTCACGGCCTGGCACCGGCAAATTGACTCCTGGAAAGCCAAAGCGCCGTTTGGCTACGCCGTGACGGACGAGGTGGTGAAATCCCAGCACATGCGCGACCACCTCAAGGGGCGGGAAAGCGAAGTGATCCTGCCGCAGATGGCGATCGAAGCGCTCTATGAACTGAGCCAGGGCGAGGCGATCATCACCACGGGCGTGGGCCAGCACCAGATGTGGACGGCTCAGTTCTACAAATTCAAGTATCCGCGGCAGCTTTTAACCAGCGCGGGCCTGGGCGCCATGGGCTATGGCTATCCGGCGGCCCTGGGAGCGAAGGTGGCCTGCCCGGACCGCCAGGTGGTCGATATCGACGGCGACGGTTCCTTCCTCATGAACGTGCAGGAACTCGCCACCGCGCACATCGAAAAGATTTCCGCCAAGGCGATGATTCTCAACAATCAGCACCTCGGCATGGTGATGCAGTGGGAGGATCGCTTTTACAAGGGCAACCGCGGCCACACCTATTTGGGCGACCCGGATCATCGCCAGGAGATCTATCCCGACTACGTGGCGGTGTGCAACAGTTTCAACGTGAAGTGCGAGCGCGTGATGTATCAGAAGGATCTTCGCCCGGCCATCCAGCGGATGCTCGAGGCCCAGGAGCCATACGTCCTCGATGTCATCGTGCCTTACACCGAGCATGTGCTGCCGTTTGTGCCCGCCGGGCGCACGGTGGCGGATATGATCTGGAAACCTTGAGATGCCGCACGAGAAGCTGGACACCAACCAGAAAGCGCTCCAGATCAACCAGGAGGCGAAGCGCTACGGCACCTTCGCCGAAATCGGCGCCGGCCAGGAAGTCGCGCGCTGGTTTTTCCGCGTAGGCGGCGCCGCCAAAACCGTCGCCAAGACCATTTCCGCCTATGACATGGCGGTGAGCGACGCGATTTACGGGCCGACGGAGCGGTATGTCAGCCGGCGGCGGCTCAAGGCCATGCTCGATTACGAGTATGACCTGCTGCTCGAACGCTTGGAGGACAAACGCGGTCCGGCCACCGCCTTTTTCGCTTTCGCCAACACCGTCACCACCCGGCGCGAAGAGGGCCACGGCTGGCTGGGCATAAAATTCCAAGCGGAGTCGGGAGCCGATCCCTCGGAGATCTATATTCACGTGCGGATGCTCGACAAGGAGAACTTCCGCCAGCAGGAAGCTCTGGGCGTCATCGGGGTGAACCTGGTCCATGGCACCTTCTACTTCCATCGCCAGCCGGAAGTGTTGATCCGCTCCCTGCTCGATAATTTGACCTGGGAACGCGTCGAAGTGGACATGATTCGCTTTGCGGGGCCGGCCTTTGTGGGCCTGGATAACCGGGTCGCGGCGCTGCAGTTGGTGAGGGAAGGTTTGACGGAGGCGGCGATGTTCACCGCCCAGGGTGAGGCGATTCAATGGGCCGAAGTGCTCTATAACAAACCGGTGCTGGTCCAGCGCGGCAGTTTCCGCCCGGTGACCAAGGCCACGCTGGATGTGATGGAGCGCGGCCTCGACCAGTTCATCCAGGAGCCCGAAATCCAGGGTGATAAACCCGTGGTGTTAATGGAGATGACCCTGCGCCACCTGACCACCGGGAATGCCATCGAGGCGGCGGACTTTCTCGAGCGCGCCGAAATCCTGCGAGCCTTGGGTCAAACCGTGCTGGTGTCCAACTTCCGCCGTTTCCACCGGCTGGCCTCCTACCTGTCACGCTACACCAAAAGACCCCTGGGCATCGCGTTGGGCGCGTCGAACCTGAAGGAGATCCTCGACGAGAGCTTTTACAACGAAAGCGAAGGCGGGCTGCTGGGAGGCCTGGGCCAGCTTTTCAAGAATCCCGCGCGCCTATACGTGTATCCGCACCTGGACTTGGATTCCAAACAGTTGATCACCGCCGAGACCTACCCGGTCCCGGCGCACCTGAAGCACCTTTACGCGCACTTGATCGAGAACCGCTACATCCAGGGCATTCGAAAGTTCGACCCCGATCTCGTGCGCATCCGGCGCCGCGAAGTCCTGGCGGGCATCCAATCCGGCGGCAACGCCTGGGAGCAAATGGTCCCCGCGCCTGTCGTGGAGGTTATCAAACGCGGGAAATTGTTCGGGTACGGGCGGCAGGCGGAGGCGCCCCGGGCCGAACTGCCGAGCGCCTGAGGCGCGCGGCGGGTGGCGGCTATTGATGTCGCGGGCTTGGGCGCGCATAATCGGTGGCAGCGGGATTGCCGAGACCGTTCTCTATGAGCGCCATTTCACGTCGGAAAATGTTAGCCCGGGCTGGTTTGCTGGGAACCACCGTGGCTGCCGGTTTGCCCCTGGCTTCGACCGGCGCCGGCTCAAACCCCAATTCCAAGCTTAAGGTCGTCGTCACCGGTGGGCACCCGGGCGATCCGGAATACGGCTGCGGCGGGACTGTCGCGCGTTACACCGATTTGGGCCACGAGGTCGTCCTGCTTTATCTGAACCGCGGCGATTGGGCCAGCCGGCCGGGCTACGACGCCGGTTCCGTTCGCACGGCCGAAGCCACCAAAGCCTGCGCGATTCTCAAAGCCCGGCCCGCTTTTGCCGGGCAACATGATGGCCGCGCCATCGTGGACCAGGCGCATTATGAAGCGTTCCATCGTCTCCTGGCAGCCGAACAGCCTCAGTTCGTTTTCACTCAGTGGCCCATTGACAACCATGCCGACCACCGGGCCATCTCCAACCTCGTCTATGAAGCGTGGCTGCGGATGAAGAAGAGCTTTTCCTTGTACCTATTACGAGGTCTCGAACGGCGAGGATACGCTCCAGTTCACCCCCACCCACTACGTCGATATCTCGGAAACCGAACCGCGCAAGCGGCAAGCCTGCTACGCTCACGCCAGCCAGGCCCCGGACAAATACTACGGCGTGCAGGAAATGGTCACCAAAATGCGCGGCCTGGAAAGCGGCCACGCCCAGGCCGAGGGTTACATCCGCCTCGTGCAGAGCCCCGACTTCGCCCTGCCCGGGGCCACCTGACACGATCTTGGCTCGGCCTCATTTTCCCGAGCTGCATCGGTCAATCGCCGAATCGCTCGTGGTACGGGCGCGCACCTGCCTGTCGGCGTGAAGCGGCATCACGTAATGCCAGCCGGCCTGCTTGCGCGGGATCCAAATGTCGCCCACGACGCAGCAGATCCGCCCGCCAGGCCTTACAATTTCCAACCCTCGCGGTAGGCGGGATGGACCAAGGCGGTGGCTTCAGCATGGTTGGTGAAACGCATCGCCCGGTTGTCCCATTCAAGCTGTTGGCCCGGGAAGTGGATCGCGATGGCGCCGATGAGAGCGATCTGCGTGAGCGGGCCACCGTAATCGAAATTCGACCCCGCCTGCCGGCCGGTGCGAATGGCTTCCAGCCAGTCCCAGGCGTGATTCTTCACCCGCAGGATGGACTGTGCGGGCGCGTTCTTGCCCGAGTATTGGTCCATGAGCTTCTCCGGCGTAAGATAGCAGCCTCCCGCGCCGTGTGAGCCGTGGACGATCATGCCTTTTTCGCCAAAAAGGATTGCGCCGGTGCCGGGGACCTTATCGTCCGGCGAGAACTCCTGCGGCCGGGGGATGGGATCATTGCCGTCATGCCAAACCAGGGTAACCGGACCGCGCTGGCCCTTGGCGGGAAAACCAAAGGTGACTTTGGTCGCGGGCGGATAGGTTAGCCCATCTTTCGCGGGATCATAACCGGTCACCTCGGCCATGACGGTGGTTGGCGCCCCGAGATCCAAAGCCCAGAAGGAGGGATCGATCACATGGCAGAACCAATCCCCGATCGTGCCGGTGCCAAAGGGCATCCAGCCGCGCCAGTTCCATGGGACCCACAGGGGAGTGTACGGCCGAAACGGCACCGGGCCGACCCACAGGTCGTAATCCAGGCCGGCAGGCACGTCGTAGTGCTTCTCGGCTTTTCCCAGGTTCGGAATCTGACAGTACACCTCTTTGAACGCATCACAACCGGCGTGAATCGTGTGCACCTTCCCGATGGCTCCGGCCCAGACCCACTCGCAGAGCTGACGGATCGCGTTGCTCGAATGACCTTGGTTGCCGAGTTGGGTCACGACCCGGTGTTCATGCGCGCCGGCGATGATCTGGCGCACTTCGTAAATGTTATGAGTCAGCGGCTTCTCGCAGTACACATGTTTGCCGCGGCGCATGGCTTCCATGGTGATGACCGCATGATCATGGTCCGGCACGCCGATGACGACCGCATCAATTTCTTTGCCCAAGGTGTCGAACATGACGCGGAAGTCTTTGAACTTTCTGGCCTTGGGATACCGCCCAAACGTCTTGGCGGCATAGTTGTCATCCACGTCGCACAGGGCCACGATGTTCTGCCCCTCGGCAGCCATCGCATCGATGTCGCTGCCGCCCTGGCTGCCGACACCGATCCCCGCAATGTTGACTTTTTCGTTAGGGGAGCGGCCTTCGGCGGCTTGCAGCACGTGGCTGGGGGCAAGGTGAAACAAGGCGATACCGGCGCTGGCGCCGCCGAGGAATTGCCGCCGATTGAGTTTGAAGGATAGGTGATGGTGCATAATGGACTCGGTTTCCGGGGCATTGTAGGCCAGAACCCGGCGCTCAGGTCAAGGAGGACGCTTGGCAAGCGGCACGCCCTGGCGACGAGGTCCGAGCCGGCCGGGATCTATCTGCACCGCTACCCGGAGGCCGAGGCTGATTAGAAGTCCAGCTTTTCGCCTTTCGGCGTTAGGCTCATGAGGTAATCCGTTAAATCCGCGAGTTCGCCCTCGGCGATTTTGCCACGCCAGGGAGGCATGTAAAGCGGGGCGGGCGGGCGTTTGGGATTCATGAAGGGGATTTCCCGCTGGCCATCGAGGATCCGCTTTTTGAGTTCGTCCTTGGTGTAACCTTCGGAGACGAACTTCAAGCCGGGGACCTGCTCGGCGGTCTTGGCATTGGGATTCGGCACGCCGCCCTGGGCGTCCTGGCCGTGACAGCCGGCGCAGCCGTACTTCTTGAAAACGGCCTTGCCGCGATCCACGGAGGTCATGAGAGAAGGGATTTTGATGAACCCGACAACATTGGTGTCGGTCATGGAGAGCAGGAACTCGGTTAAGGCGCGGATTTCCTGCTCGTTAAAATTGAACTGGGGCATGACCGTGCCGGGTGAGAGCGCCGCCGGGTTTTGGAAATGAGCGCTGATCCAATGCGCGTCGTGGCGCTTGGCGGCGTCGTCCAGGGGAGGGCCGACTTTCCCGCCCTTCCCGCCAATCGAGTGGCACCCGATGCACCCCTTTTCGGCGAAGAGCCGCCGGCCGGCCTGCGGGCCCGGGATGGTTTTCATGGAGACGTAATACGCGCTCAAGGGCTCGCCAGTGAAGCTTAGCACATAGAGGGTTAACGCGTTCAAATCCTCGTCGCTGGCCTTGATTGGCGGCATGGCGGAGCCGGGGGTAACCGCGGCCGGGTTCTTGAAATGTTTCAGCAGCCATTCGGCGTTGCGCCGGGCGCCGACCTTGTCCAATTCGGGTCCGATCACCCCACCGCTGCCGTTGAGCTTATGGCAACCGATGCAGCCGCTTTCCTCGAACACCGCGCGACCGCGCGCCAACTGCGGGGCCTCCGGCATGTCGGTGGGCAGGTGGCACTTGGCGCAGGCGGATTGGATGTACTTCATCTCGAGCATGGGCCGATCCCAATGTTCCACCCGGCCGTGGGCCGCCTCGCGGGTGGTCGCCCGGCCCTGGCCCTGGTGGCAGATCGTGCAGCCGAACTTGTTGAAGGGATGCCGATCATGGTTCGGATGATAGGCCATGGGGAGGGGAAAGCCGGCATAGCTGGGATCCTCCACGGCCACATGGCAACTGGTGCACCGATCGACCCGGTCCAATTCCGGCAGGACCACCTGGCGGATATCGACCGACAGGCGCGCGGCGTCGGCCCGTTGTTCCGGGGTGGAAGCGCGCGCCATCTCATCCTTGATATACAAGCGCTGCCAGTCCTTCCACTCGCGGTGCTGATCCTTGTAGAACGCGGCGATCACCAGGCCGCCGATCACGAGACCGAGCACCGTGAACCAGGGATAGAGTTTGCGCAAAGAGGTGTCCATGAATTTAAGTTGCCGGGCTGGCCTGATGATTCGCGTGTCGATCGGTGTGCATCCGCGCTTAAGCTGAAAGGGTTCGGCCTACTTTTCTTCCACCACCGCGGCCGCCGGTTTCCAGGGCACTTGGAAGGACCAGTTCGGGCCGCGAAAGGCGGTGCCGATCACGGTCAGGATGACGGCCACGCTCAAGCAAATGCTGAACAGGGTAATGGCCACCTTGCGTTCGCCGGAAAACCACACGCCCACGCCGCGGCGTCCCCGATCCAGGTACGGCAGAGCGATGAGCGCGGTGACCAGCAGGCCAGGGACGACCACACCGCCCCAGAAGGCCGAGTACGCCACCAACTCCTGCAAGCCCAGGAAGTACCAGGGGGCTTTGGCGGGATTGGGCGGGTGAACCGGGTTGGCAATTTGTTCGAGCGGCGCATTCCAAAAGATCGCCAGCACGAGCACCACCGCGATGGTGGCCATGAACAGGAGGATTTCGCGAAAAACAAGGTTCGGCCAGGTAAAGACCTCTTCCTCGGGATTGATGCCGACCGCGGGGGTGCTGCCGCGGGCCAATTCCATAAGGCCATAGGTCTTGGTCACGGGCGCCTGCCCCGCCGGAAACTCTTCGCGGACCGGTTGAGGCTCCTCAGGCCGGGCCAAGCCGCCGTCTTTACGCACACGCCAGAGGTGAACCGCGATCAGCATGATCGCGGCCAGTGGCAGGACAATGACGTGCAAGACGTAAAAGCGGATGAGGGCGGATTCACCCACCACGTGGCCGCCGAGGAACATGAACTTCAGTTTCTGACCGACGATGGGGGCGTAACCCGCAATGCTGGTGCCGACGGTGATGGCCCAGTAGGCGAGCTGGTCCCACGGCAGCAGGTAACCGGTGAAGGAAAGCGACAGGGTGAGGAGGAATAATCCCACGCCGAGAATCCAATTAAACTCGCGCGGCGGCTTGTAGGCGGCGGTGTAGAAGGCGCGGCACATATGCAACGCGACGAAGAGGACCATCAGGTGGGCCGCCCAGCGGTGCATGTTGCGCAGCACCTGCCCCGCGGTCACGACGAACTCAAGGTCCTTCATGTCCTGGTAGGCGTAATCCGTGGCGGGCACGTAGTAGAACATCAGCAGCACCCCGGTCACGGCGAGAATGAGGAATAAATACAGCGAGATGAGCCCCAGGCCGAGCGTGGTGCGAAAGCGCAGGCTGCGCCGCTGAACCTTGGCCGGTTGGAAGTGCAGGAAAAAACTCGAGATCGCCACCTGGGAGCGCTCGAGGTTGCTGGCCGGCAGGCCCACGCGGAAAATCGATCGCCCGATCCGCGTTCCGTGAAAAGTTTTCCAGAGTCGATGGAGCATAGAAAGGCTAGACCACGAGGTATTTATCGGCGTTAACCTGCTGCGAGGTATCGATGATGAGATGCCCATCGCGGCTCAACGTGAGGCCGAACCATGCCAGGGAGGACGGCGCCGGCCCGCTCACCACCGCGCCGGACTTATCGAACACGCTGCCGTGGCACGGACAATGGAAGCCGTCACCAGCCAGGTTGACCGTGCATCCCAAGTGCGTGCAAACTGCCGACGCGGCCCGGAAGCTGTTCCCTTTGCGAAACAGGAATACCCGCAGGTTCGGCATGAACGTTGGCCCTTCGACGTAGTCTTCCGGCTTGAGGGCTTTGAATCGCCGGTCCGGCTCGTAGAGCACATTGGGAACCAGGAATCTGGCGGCCGCCGCGACGGAGGCAGCCGCGGCGAAGGTGGCCGAGCACCATCCGAGCGAAAGGGCCAGGAAACTTCTTCGCTGAATCTCATCGTCTTTGGGTGAAGTCATGCGTGGAGCGGTTAAGGTTTTTGGAGTTCAGGCGGGAACCCAATCGAGTCTTTCCATCGTGATCGCGCCGGTGGGGCAACGGATCGCGCACAGGCCGCAACGGATGCAGCGCGTCTCGTCTTTGATAATGCCGGAATGCTCGCCGCGGGCGGGGATGCGTCCGTAACGAGCCACGAGGGCCGCCTGCAATCTCTCATCGCCGCGCACCGCCAGGAGATCGACCAGCCGAAGACAGTTCTCCGGGCAAATGTCGGAGCACCCGCCGCACAAAATGCATTTGTCGCCGTCAAAAATCGGGCTGACATGGCATTTCAAACACCGGAGGCTCTGGGTCAACGCGGACGAGTCGGGGTAGGTTTGCTCGACCTCGGCGATGCCAATGCGCCGGTCCAGCGGGAGGGTAGGGGCGGAGCGCCGCGTCATCTTCTCATAGTCCGGGGGCATCGCGTAATTCCGAGCGGGATAAACGGTCGCACGCACTTTCCGCGCGGGTTCGGGCAATTTGCCGGTGAGAAACTTGGCAATGGAACGCGCGGCGCGCTGGCCTTCGGCCACGGCGGTGATGATGATCCGGGGGCCAAACGCCAAATCGCCGCCTGCGAAGACGTCAGGCCGGGAAGTCGCCAGGGTGGCCGGGTCCGTCTGAATGGCGCCGCGGGGCGTGATCTTCAAATTGTCCTCGGGGCGCACCCAGGACAGGTCGGCGGCCTGGCCGATGGCCAGGACCACGGTGTCGCAGGACACGACCTCCTCGCTTCCTTCGATGAACTGCGGGTTGAACCGGCGATTCTCATCGAAGACCCGGCTGCAGCGGATGAGCTCGATGCCCTCGGCTTTGCCGTTTTGGCCGATAATCCGTTTCGGGCCGCGCCGGGTGTGGAGTTGAATGCCTTCCTTTTCCGCCTCCTCGATCTCCTCGCGCGCGGCGGGGATTTCATCGAGGTTCTCGAGGCAATACATGTGCACCTCGGGAACCCCTTTGCGGATGGCCTCGCGAGCCACGTCCAGCGCGAGGCGGACCTCATCGGGCGCTTCGGGTTCCCGAGCGGTGAGCTGTTCGAGGGCCGAAGCGGCCTGGTGCAGGGCGCCGCGCAACTCGACCTCGCTCATGGCGGAGAAGCGCTCGGCCTGCCGCACCACGGAACGCGCCACGTCGAACGCGACGTTGCCGCCACCGATCACGACCACCTTGCGGCCGAGGGAGACGCGAAACCCAAGGTTGATGTTCAAGAGGAACTCGATGGCGCGAAGCACGCCGTCATTTTGCACCCCTTCAATCGCCAGCTCGCGGCTCTTGTGCGCGCCGATGCCCAGGAAGGTCGCGTCGAAGCCCCGGCGCTTGAGATCCGCCAGCGTGAAGTCGCGACCGAGCCGCTGGTTGGGGAGAATCTCGACGCCCAGGGACTCGATGGCCTTGATCTCGGCCTGGATGATTTCCCGTGGCAACCGGTACTCCGGCACACCCAGGACCAGCATGCCGCCAAAGACTTGTTGCGCCTCGAACACCGTCACTGAGAACCCCATCAGGGCCAGCTCATGCGCACAGGATAAACCGGCCGGCCCGGCACCGATCACCGCCACTTTGCGCCCGGCACCGAGTTCTTGCGCGTCCTTTTGCCGCAGTTGAGGGTAAACCCGTTCGAGGTCGAATGCCTCCGACTCGACGCCGTGCTTCTCGCAGATGAACCGCTTCAGCGCGCGGATGGACACGGCGGCGTCGAGGGCGCCGCGCCGGCACTTCGCCTCACAGGGGGCGGCGCAGACCCGGCCGCAAATCGAGGCGAAGGGATTCGGAGTGCGCGCGATGATGTAGGCATCCTCATACCGCCCCTCGGCGATGGCCTGGACGTACCCGCCCGAATCGGTGCGCACCGGGCAGCCCTCGCGGCACAGGACCTGCCGCGTGAAATAGTTCACATCCGGCAGTTCGACAGGATAGGTGGGAGGCATGAGACAGGCGGGTTGTCGGCAAGGATCGGCGGCGGGCGCCCCGAAGCTCTACTTGTCGTACTTGTCGTGGACTTCCTTGATTTTGCTCTCCGCGGTGGCTTTTTCCTCGGGAGTGGCTTTGGCGAGCTTTTCCTCGACGATGCTTTTCTTGCGCATGCTGGCGTCATAGACCAGGAACTCGTAGATCTTTTTGCCATCGCCCGCGCTGATGCCGCTGCCCGGCTTGTGCATCATTCGTTTGATGTAACGCGACCATTCGTCGGGCAGCGCGTAATCGGAATTGATGGGCCGGCTCAGCTTGTGGCACTGAGTGCACTTGGTAGAGAAGACCTCATAGTTGTCTTTAATGCCGTCCGGATATTTCGAGATATTGATGCTCGCCGGCCCCTTCTCGAAGCGCTCGATTCGCGCCTTGGCGGCGGCGTCGAGGGGTTCGTCCGCGGCGCGGACCGTGCCCACCTGGACAAGGGTGAGCGCGGCCGCGCCGAGGAGGCACGTGATCAATGGGTGATTCATCTTCATACAGTTACTGGATGTTTGTTTCGTTTGGAGTGTATCCCGGCGGGGCGGGCAGCGAGCTGCCCGCCCGGCCGAATGGTTGTTAAAAGCCGTAGGAGACTTGAAAGAGCATTTCATTACCGGGGAACATGTCGGCGCCGGGGCCGGTGTTGTGCAGCCACTCGTAGTCACCCTCGAAGAGCAGGGTGTTCGAAAAGTAATAGACAAACCCGGCCGTATAACGATCGTTGGTGGTGGCGGGGGCCAGGCCGTCTTTGGACCGATCATAGCGGCCCACCAGTTCGATATTGTTGATCAACGGCCAGTCCAGATTCAACCCGGACAGCTTGTAACCGCCCTGCACCCACCAACCGTTGGGGCGGATGGTGCCCAGGTCCGTCGTTTCCACCCAGGTGTTGATGTATTCACCTTTGATCTCAACCGAGGGACTCACATGCACGGCGGCGTCCACCACAAGGGCCGACCACAGGTTGCCGAGATCGTTCCACTCGCCTGATTGACCGGAGAGCCCCAACTCGACATCGTAATGCGGCTTCCAGGGAAAGAACCACCCGACGCGACCGCCGCCACTGGGGTTGGAGTGCAGGTTGCCCACGGTCGAGAAGGTGGTGCCCGGAAGCCCGTAGCCATATTGCCGAGGAAGCGTGGTCGCCGCGGAGAGGAAACCCACGTTGCCCCCCAGGTCGAGGGCGCCGGAATTGCCGGTGCCATCCACCGAGGAGGGACCGTTCACGCCATAGGCGGAGTAGGTCACCATCTGACCCTCGTTGCCGATCGGGACGGAGCCCCGGAGTTGCAGGCCGATGCCGTTCGCAGGCAGCAACCCGCGCGGCATGGGATTGTCGGGCATTTTGTTGAGCCACCCGGCGCTGCGCTCCGAGTAGGTGCCCAGCGGCAAGAGCATGTTGCCGGCGACCACGGTTATGTAGTCATTATAGAAGTAGTCCAGGTTGGCAAAGCTCAGATCGAAGCCGTAAGCGGTCCCCGCCGAAGCCGGGGCGTTATTGGCGAGGGTGAAATCAAAGCCCGCCTCAAACAGGACGTTGTCATTGGCTCGAAACAGGAAGATGGGCGCGAAATCCGCGAAGCCAAATCCGCTGTGCTGGCCCTGGATGCGCCCGAAAACCGTTTCCGCGTCGCCGACGACCTGAAAGGCGTGCGTCGCGCTCGGGCCGGAGGGGAGGGCGGCGGGTTGGGCCTGGGCGGCGGCTTCGGCTTTTTCGACGGCGTTGGTGGCAAGCTGCTGGGTCTGGTCCAACTGTTGCTGAAGTTGCTGGATCTTTTGCTCGTCCTGGTGATGCGACTGTTGGTCCTGACCGTGGGTTTGCTCGAGTTGTTGGACTTTCTGGTTCAATTCCTGAACCATTTTCTTGAGCGCGTTGAAATCTTCATCGCTGACTGCGGCCCAGGCTTGGCGGGGCAGGACGGCGCCCAGGGTACAGGCGGCGGCAGTCAGGCCGAAAAGGAGAGAGCATTTTTTCATTTTAAATCCTCGGGGGTTAATTGCCCGCCTCTTCCTGCAAGTATTTCAAGATGGTCTTGGCCTGCTCGGCCGGCAGGTTGGCCCGCACCCGCATGTGGAGCATGATGGTCTTCCATTGGGCGGGATTCCATTCAGTAGGATAACGCTCCGGATGACAGCGATTGCAGTTGATGGCGTAGAGCTCGGCGCCCGTGAGCTTCTTCTTTTCCACCTTTTTCGAGGCTTTGGCTTCCGGGGCGGGCTTGGGGTCCGCCGCCGTCAGGCCGGTGAGCGTCAGGGCGTAGATGACGGTGGCGGCCAGCGCGAGACAGGCGCCGGTTCGCAGCCCAGGTTTCAAATACTTCGATGGGTTCATGCTTTCTTCGTTCAGGTTATGTTTTGTGCACTCGGGCGTTTTGCCGGGATTCAACCCAGCCGTTGCGTTTCCAACCAATCACGAGCCGGCGGTTCTGGCTTTTCAAACTTCCGAGGGAGCCGTCCGCCGGTGGCCACCTGGCTCGGCGCCTCAGATCGTGCTTAAGGTATAGCGCGCGGGAGGCGGAGCCTCTACTTGCCGGTTGGCATTCACTGCTTGGCCATTGCTGCGGCTGATCGGCTGCCAGCGGGTAATGTGATGCGCGGGGAAGCTAATGATCCACCCAGGCGGGTGCGCACCGCGCGGAGAAACGGCAAGCTTGCGGCCAGCCCATTTCGACGTCGCCGGCCTTTTTCAGGACCTGCTTTTGGCGGGCAGAGCGGGGAGTTGGGACCGCAGATTCACGCGGTACTCCGTAGGGGCCATGCCGACGTGCCGTTTGAACACGCTGTTGAAGCGGGGAATCGAGCCAAAGCCGGCGGCAAACACGATTTCGGAAATGCGGCGCGCGGGATCGCTCAGCAGGGTCTTGGCCTTTTCCACGCGCACGCGGGTGACATACTCGGTCAGGGTCAGACCCGTGGCCTTCTTGAACAGCTTGCAAAAATAAAATCTGCTGACGTGGACATGCTGCACCACCTGGGCCAGCGTAATGTTCTCCTCCGAGTGGGCTTGCACGAATTCCTTGGCGCGGGCCACCGCCTCGGGATCCGCTTCCGAGCCGGCGATCGCAAGCCGGCTGGCCGAGTCGGCCAGATACTGGGCAAAGACCTCGAGCAACTGGACGGCGGCCTGAAACCGGTCGGCGGCGAGCACGGGCGTTTCAAAGTAGGTCCTCCGGACGTTGCGAACCCAGTCCGCGTCCAGTCCTTCGCCAAGCGATTTGAGAATCAGGAGGAAATCGCGTTCAGTGGGTTCCCGGCGGAACACCTGGCCGCTCAGAAGCGTGGCGATATGGCGGCCGCCGGTAATGACCGGGACCGCCAGCACCGTAAGTCCCGCGTAACAGGAAAGTTGCTGGGTGTTGAGCTTTTTGGCCGCGGTGCGACAGGCCCGCTGTTCAGTTTCCTGGCACGGCCCGGCGCTGGCCGGAACGCAGGCCAACAGGCCGCAAAACGGGTTTTGCGAGGGTTTAATTGGCTCCTGACGCCAGGCGCCTTCAGGCGGCACGACCTTCAGCGCCACCCCGGTTGCCTTGTGAAACGAGGTTTGATAAAAGCCGACAAGAGGCAATCTCGCCAGATCCTCGAAGGCCAGAGGCTTCATTACGCAAAACCATAGCCGGGATGAGAACCCTTGACAAGGTCAGCCCGAGCCCCGGGTGGGCTGGGGGCTGGGGGTGCGTCCCGGCTGTACCCCCGGAGCGCTGGCTTTGAGCCGGCTTACGGCGCTCGGCGATTCTTGACGTGCTCCTATGGATATGGGAGGCGCTAAGCCGGCTCAAAGCCAGCGTTCCCGCGTCTAGCCGTGTTCGGCGCGGGGGTACTGCCGAGATGCACTCGCAGGCTGGGGGGGCCAGACGGTGTGGTGGTCTATTCAGGCTCGGCGCTTCCTTCCAGGACCAGGCCCTGGGTGGCTGGAAAGCGGTCGTACCACAGCGCGAGCACGTCGCGCAGGTGTTTGGCGTAGCGGAAATGCGCCCCGAGGCCCGTCCGTAACTCCGCCTCGTAGAGGAATTTATCGGCGGTGGTGGTGTGCTCGAAGGGATACTCGGTGCCCAACACGGACCAATAGATATACGAGGGCTCCGCACCCCGGAGCGATTGCAGGGTCATGACGGAAGCGGAATGGCCGATTTCGGCGTATTTCGTCAACACCGCTGTGCACGCCGAATTGCCCGCGGAAAGTTGATCGAGCGCGAAATAGAACCCGCGGGGTATCTGCGGGCAATACTTGGTCCCCGTACGATGGCGGTTCAGGTCGCGAATCTCCGCGAACCCCATGGCCGGCCAACCAAACCGAACTGCGGTCCGCTGCAGGCTGCTCCCCACCGGGGCGTAACGATTCGAATGGTGGCTGAGGTCCTTCGCGAAGTCCTCGACCGGGATTCCTTCGGGAGGCATCACGGCCAGAAACGGCGTGGCGGACTCAGCAGCGTGTGCCGGAGACTCTTCCCAGGGCGAGGTTTTCGCCCGAGCCAGGCGGACGAGCTGATCGAAGTCACCCGCCAGGGTGTGTTGATGCGATTCGGTTTGCCGGGCGTGCTTGAGCATCCTCGGCGCGCACAAATCGAGTTCGGTTCGCACCAACTCCCCGAGCCGACGGGGCTCCGGCAGGGGATGGGAGAGCAGGAATTGACACAGGCTCACCCAACCCCGGGCCGACATGAGCAGCATCACGTTGGTCGCGGCGCCCACCGGCAAAAAATACCTGGCCCGATCAAAGGCATAATTGCGCCGCATCCGGGCCACTTTCTTTTGCGCCAGGTCGGAAGCGTCTTCGAGGAGCGAGCGGGGAATCCCGAGGAGCGCCGGACTTTGCTGGGCCAACGCTTCCCAAAAAGTTAAAGCGGCTTGGTACGTCTGAAAACACTGCAGCATGCGTTCCCGCCATTCCGTCGCGCGCGATGCCGGGATTCCCAAGACCTCCGGCGCAGCCAGTCCCTCGGCGGAGAGTTTAAGATAGCGGGTTGAGGATTCCTGCCCGCCGGCCGTCGGGCAAAGCGTCCAGAGGTAATAGGCCAGCCAGATGGAGACACCGTCGATAAACATGGCCACCGGCACCATATCGGCAATGGATTGATGGCCATAATCCACCATCCGAAAAATGGACTCGACCGACTTCTCGAGGTGGTGAGGATCGATTTTCGCGAGAATCGAGTCCAAGCCCTCGTTGTTCCTGGAATAACGGGCGCCGCTGGCGGCCAGCAGTTCCGGCGTGAGCGCGGGCCGTCCGGCCTGGCTCGAGGCCTCGCTGGGGCGGATCGCGACTTGGGTCACTTTCATGCGCGGCCATTATGGTGGGACTGAGTCGCGGCGCAAGTTCCACTCCTTGGCGATCTCGTCCAAAAAGACCACGAGCAGGCTCTGCAAGGTTCGTTGTTCGCGATAGAGCAGCCACGCAAAAAGTGGCAGCGAGAGCAGCACCAACCAAATCCAGCGCAGGTGCGCGGCGCCCAAGCCGATGCCCAGCACGCAGGCGCCCGCCAGGGACCAAAAAGCTACCCGGCCGGCCAGGGACCAGCGCGCGCGCAACCGGCAGCGAATCAGCCCCACGCCACGGGCATGCTCTTCCTCGACGGTGGCAAGCTGCACGGTGCTCCAACGGCTGCCATAAATTTCGACGTCATAGTCGCACCAGCCGATGTCCGATTTGTTCGGCCAGCCTTGCTGATCCAAGCGCCGCAGAATATCGGCGACGAACGCCAGCCGTGGGACGGGCCGGTCGCTCCAATAATTCAATTGGCCAAGGGATTGGCGGCCTTCACGCAGCGCAATCGAGTCGAGTGTTTGCTGGACGGCCAGCGGGGTGGGCCGGAAGAAGAGTCGCGCTTGGTACCTCGCCCAACCGCGCACGATCGGCTGAAGGAGAAAGAGCAGAGCCACCAAAGGCCGGGACCACCAACGCGCCTTGGCCTGCGGCAAAGTGGCCTGGGCACCGGCGGCGGCGCACACCCCGAGGGAGACCGCCAGGCTGGTGATGGCGAGCGGCAGCAGGAAGGGAAAAATGGCGCAGAGGATCCACAGGGGCAGCGCCACCAGGACGTGGTATTCGAAGGTGGTGCAGAGCATCGCGGTCAAGGCGGGCGCCGCGCTATAGAGGGATTGGAAGCCGGCACTGCAAAATAATCCGCGGTAAATAATCGGCGCCCGGAGCAGGACGCCGAAACCGGCGGCGCCATAAATGCGCCCTCGCCAGATGCTGCCGCCCAACGCATTAAAATACTCCGGATGTTTGCGCACGAGGAGCGCCTCGGCTTCGCCATAACCGTGTTGTTGCCTCAGGTAATCGCCGACCGTCGAACGGCGGTAATGCCAGACAAAGCCGGCGGGGCTAAAGCCGATCTTGTGCCCCGCCTGCTGCACGCGCCAGCACAGGTCCACATCATCCCCCGCTTGGCGGAAGATCGGATCAAAGCCGCCGATCTCGCTCAGCGCCCACTTGAAGAAAGCCATGTTGCAGCCCGGGACGTGCTCGGCCTGAACATCCGTCAACATCACGTGCGCGGGTCCGCCGGGCGATGCCATTACGGCGGCGGCCACCGAGGAATCCTCCGGCGGCAGGAGATTGGGGCCACCGATGCCGGCGAAGTCACCCGCCAATAGGTCCCCTACCAGGTAATGCAGCCAGTCCGGATCCGCGCGGCAATCCGAGTCCGTAAACGCGATGATCTCGCCGGAAGCGGCCGCGATGCCGGTGTTGCGCGCCACCGACAAGCCGCGGTTGCTCTCATGGCGCACGTAGCGAACCCGGGGCCGGAGGAAGGCTATTTCCCGGGTGCTGTCCGTCGAGCCATCATCCACCAGGATCACCTCATAATCCGGGTAGTTGAGCTGTTCGAGGGATTCCAGGCAGGCCTTGAGCGTCCGGTCACCGTTGTAGCTGGCCACGACGATTGAAACTTTCGGATAACGCGGGAGTTTGTGATACGGCGCGTCCGCGAACGCCCGTTGTACCGTGAAAAACGAGTCCTTTGGACGGCGGTCGCGCGTGGTCAGCCCCATTTCCCAGTCCTCGACTTGCTGGCCCCCACGCCACCAATCATCGGTGAAACTGAAAACGATCGTCCCCGCTAAGCCGCCGCGGAACACATCCTCGATGTGCCAGCCAAGGATTTCACATTTCCGAGGCTCCCCTTCCCGCCGGGAGTCGATGCCGAATTCGCCCAGGAGCAGGGGTTTGGCCTCCGCGAGCATCTGGAGGCGGGCGAGATAGGCTTTGAACGCGGGTTCCTGGTGGAGGTAAACATTAAAGCAGACAAAGTCGAGGCTTTGGGGCTGGAGGAACTCCGTTGGGGGAAAATTGGCAGACGTGCACAGGCAGTCCGGGTCGGCCTGCTTGGCTTCAGCCACCAGGGTGTCAATGAATTCGGCCACGGCCCGGGCGCCGCTCCAGCGCACGATGTCCGCGGGGATCTCATTGGCCACACTGAAAGCGAAAATGGCCGGGTGCCGTCCGCAGGTGCTGACGGCCTGGCGCACGGCCTGGCGGGCCTTGTCCTGCCCGGCTCGCGAGTCCAGGAAGCAAATGTGCTTATCCCAGGGGATGTCGATGAAGACTTTAAGTCTTCGCTCCTCGGCAAGGTCCAACAACCATTGCGGAGGGAGCTCATAGACCCGGATCAGGTTGGCCCCGAGATCCTGAATCTGGGCGAAATCCCGTGCGGTTTGTTCCGGGGTGGAGAATCCTGGCCTGCCCGAGCCCGCTTCGGGCGCAAACGGGCCGTACGCCACACCCTTGACGAAAAACTTCTTTCCGCCGAGCCGGAAGAACTTGCCGTCCACACTGACGCGCCGACGGGGAGCATCCGCATCAGACATGCGCGTTAGACGGGGTTGAAGCCGGAATTCATCATTGCCGCAGATGGGAATAGCACGAGGAACCCCCGCAGGCAAGGGGCGGCTGGGGCGGCGAGCGGGCGCGGCGCAACGCCCCCCACCGCCACCGGGGCGCTCCGGCGGGTCGGAACGCCCCTGCGTCCGCCCTTTCAAGCCGTTGGGCCGAGGCGGGTGACGAACCGGGCGCGGCGGTCCCGGCGGACGGCGGAACGCACCCGATCCAATTAGAGCCGATTCCCCAACGGCCCACCAAAGCCCCGCGCGGCGATTAGTCTCCGCCACAGCAGCCCGGCACCTCGCTGGCGGAGGTGCTCACGGGCTTTAGTTTGGTGATCTTTATACGGAACTCACCGGGTCCTTTGACCAGGTGCTCCCAGGCAAAGGCCTCGGGCCATTGGGCGGCGAACTGATAGTACAGCGGCACGGGATCATGATCGTTCAGGAGAATGAAATGGCTATTGACGGGAAGCGCCAGCCACGTGCGGATAATCAGACCATGCTTGATGGAACAGGGAATCGGCCTCACGTCCATGACTCGGTCCGGGCCGATGAGGTCTTGCGGTTCGATGGTGGTATTCATAGGTATTATGTTTGCTTGTGTTGTGATGAGACTGGGCCTCAGACCCTCTGCGGGTTGTGAGGGTGATTGGAAGTTGGGGAGGCTCATGGACATCGGGCGCGGCAGGCGCTTTATGAGATGGGTATTACACTCCGACGCCGGTGGCGGCTCGACCAAATTCGGTCATCATTGAGGGATGCCACGGGGGATCCCAAACGACTTCGACGTCGGCCTGCTCGATGCCCTCCACCCCGAGCAGGGCGGTTTGAGCGCCCCAGCGGATATTCTCATGCATCGGACAGCCCGGGGTGGTGAGCGTCATCACGACACCAACACTCGAGCCATTGACGGTCACGCTGTAAACCAATCCTAGATCGACGATGTTGCAACCGAGTTCGGGGTCAATGACCTGACGCAAGGTTTCAAGAATGGCGGCTTCGTTCATCGTATTCATACGGGTTTTGAAAGCGGGGAGTTGCCGAGCTGAGGCGGGCGGAGCGGCGCTCGCGCGGACCCGGTGCCCAGGCTGGATCGTCCTGCCGCTGTGGTTACTGATAAAGGCTCGATTTTCGGCTTAAAGAGGTGAGCCAGCATCGCGCCCACGTTGATCACGAGGAAGATCACACTCAGGGCCAGCGCGCTGCCGCCCACACGCACGCCGCTCGGGCTCGACCACACGATGGCGCCGCCCGTCACCGCGAGGCCGGCGAGAAAGCTCCAATAGCCCAAGGCCTGCAGCCGCGCGGAATACAAATCCGAAAGCGCCGGCACCTTGGCGCGACCCACCCATCCGCTGTAACAACCGAACCACACCAGGAACGGGATGATCTTGTAAAGCATGCCGATGATCGACAGGGAAACCACCCCCATGAGTCCGAGGAAGCCGTAGAGGTTCTCGAGTTGCCCGGTAAAGGTGTTGAGTGGCAGGCCGGGCCAGGAGAGCACCACGGCCAGGAGCGACACGGGGATTAGCAGCGCAGCGCCGCTGAGGAACGAGGTAATGCCCCAGTCGAGCACGCGACGCTTCCGCTGGCGCAAAATGGCCCGGAGTTCCCAGCCGTACAGCGCCAGCGCCAGCACCACGAGAAGCGCAAAGGCCAATTTCCAGGGGCTGCGTGTGAGGATGGTGAGAAACGACCCGGCGAGTCCCAGGTTCAGCAGAATAACGCTCGCGGCCGCCCGCCGCGCGCTCTGCACTTCACTCAAGGTGAACATCGGGATCAGCTTGTATGATACGCCGACCAGGAGCAGCGTGAAGAACCCCACGGCCCCGAGGTGCGCGTGGGCATGCATTGCGCTGATCGCGTCGAATCGCGACGTAAAGGCCCCGACCGAGCGCAAGCCGCTGAACAAGGTCCGCACGACGCCCGCCGTAGCCACGCCCGCGTTTGATTCATAGACGCATTTTCCGGCCGCGATCGAGAGTCCCACCGTGACGGTGGCGGAAATCCAGAAGAGAGCGGCGGCGACGGCCGTGGCGGTGACATTCCATTTGGGGACGCGCTGCAACGTCCGCACCAGGTTATACAGGAACAGGCCCACCCCCACGGCGAGCACGCAGCCGAAGTGGCCGACCTGCTTCATATTCCACACGCGGAACATCCAGACCATGCCAATGAATCCAATCAGGTGGCAGATGAGATGCCAGCGCGCGAGGCGCTCGCTGTAGAGCTTGGTTTCCAGCGCCACCGGCACCAATTGGTACATCGCGCCCATGACCACAGAAACAATCCAACCCAGCACCAACAAGTGGGTGGCCGCGATGACGTACTGGTTATAATGGTAGGCCGCCAGCAGCGAGGGACGAACCACCAGCCAGCCTACCCCCGCACACAAGGAGAGGACTCCCGTCAAAATGAAGGCCAGCGGCAAAGCCACTGATGGGACGGTTGCCCCCTTCGTTTCCGGACGATTGTGGTTTGATTGGAGGTTCATCGCCGGGTTCAGTTGGCAGCAACGGATGCCCGTGAGCAGGCTCCCATCGGGCGCCGCCGCGCTTCGCCACCGCTCTCCTGCTGGGGATGCTTCATGGCGGGGGGAATCAGTCTCCGGCTGCAGGGCTCGCGGGTTGCTGGGCCGGCCGCTCAGGCGTTGGCAAGGGCTTTGAGAGGGTGAGCAACATCGAAAACTGTTGCGTCGCCCTGACGGCGTGAGGAAGGTTCGGCTGCATATAGAGAAAGTCGCCCGCCTTCAGTTGATGCGGTTTGCCGGCCAGCGAGAATTCACACTCGCCGGACAAGATTTGGACCAGGGCGTGTTGTGTGGAAGTGTGCTCGGTGAGTTCCTGACCGGCGGCGAAGCCGAACAGCACGGTGCGCGTGCTCTCGGTGCGCAGGAGGGTCCGGCTCACGATCCCATTGGCAGCGTATTGGGTTTCCGCGGGCAGTGAAACCACGGCTCGGCATCCAGGCTCCATCAGCGGTCGTTCATTCATGCGCCCAAGGTAGCGCAGGCACGCCGCGGACGCCTTGACCCCGGTCAAGGGTTTCGAAAACTACCCATCACCAGGGTGGCGGCATCGCGCCGTTGTCCATTGGAGATTGGGCTACCGCTCGCTTTCAAGACCGTCCCAGGTCTCGAAGTAGAGCTGCTGCACGACGGGGGCTACCGCCAAACCGCGGGACAACTTGCGGCGGAGGATGAGTTCGATGACGTCGGTCCGATCCTTGTGGCGGCGTAACGGAGCGCCGCGCCAACTATCCAGCTTCAAGGAGATCAGTTCTTCGAGGGTAACCAACTGCAGCCCTTCGCTTACTTTGCCAGGCTGCGGAAAAGGCACGTGGTTATGCTTTCCCACAACGTGCCCCGCAGGCAACAGGTCCACTACCACACCGTTGCGGCGATCCTGCACGCCGTCCTGGCGCCCCGCGACGCGGAAGAACGGGCCGCTGAGATTGGACGCAAGAAACTCCGCGGCTTCGAGCACATCCGGCACGACGATATCAACATCGATGGTAACGCGCGGGTAGCCATATTCCTGGACCGCAAGCCCCCCAACGATGAGGTGGGGGATTGCGAAGACGGCGAGTGCCGCCACAGCATCGCGGGCGGTTTGAACCACCCCGGACGTACCGGTCGTCTCACGCAACGCGAAGGCCTCTGGGTTCATCACGCTGTAACATGCCACCTTGTTTGTTTGTCTTCAACGGCCGGTTTTTTCCCTGGACCAGCCCGCTGGCCGGCAGAACAACTCTGTGGTAAACTGCCCGAATAATAACTCATCCGGCGCGGTGCTTGAAGCTCCTCCCATTCTCAGGAACGCAAGCTTTGCGGCACACCCGAAGTGGTGCCGCTGCAGAGGCCGAAGGCTTCAAGTGTCCACCTCGTTGGCCTGATCCAGCCGCGACCACCACCAATCACCATGCAAAAAATTAACCAGGTAGAAACGATCATCGTGCTGATGTTCGAGAACCGCTCCTTCGATCATCTGCTCGGTTATCTCGGGCTGCCGCCCCACAACAAAGACGTTGAAGGTTTGCAGAAGATTCCCGGTTTCACCAACGAATGCAGCGGACTGCAATTCCCCATCTTCCATTTGGGCCAACCCGACCAACCGCTCCCCGATGATCCGCCGCATGACCGCCCGGACATTGGCACGCAATTGGACCCGGACGGCGACGGCAGCTACTCGATGGGCGGCTTTGTGAGGAGTTACGCAAGGGTTCGGCAACTCAGCCAGGCGGATAAACCCATCGTCATGGGCTATTACCAGGCCGAGGATTTGCCCGCCAGCCAGTTCTTTGCCATGAATTACGGGATCTGTGACCGGTGGTTTGCGGCGGTGCCAACGGGCACGCAGCCGAACCGCCTGATGGCGATGAGCGGTTCGACGTTGAATGACACCAATCAGAGCGTGATGCTTCCCAAGCAGGATCTGGTTTATGACTGGCTGGATCGCAACAACATTTCCTGGCGGGTGTACCATCGCGGCATCCCGTTTTTCATGATGATGGACGACTGGCATCTGAAGGTCCTTACGGACGACCGGTTCCGCAGCTACGACCAATTCCAGACCGATTGGGTCGATGGGGGACCCTTCCCGCAGGTGGTGTTTATCGAACCGCGCTACACGGACGCGCCGCACTTTGAGGCGGCCTGTGACGATCATGCCCCTTCAGCCATCACCCCCGGGCAGAATTTCCTGAGCCTCGTTTATTCAGACCTGCTGACGAACTGGAATCGATGGCAAAAGACGCTGATGATCGTCAATTACGATGAGAACGGCGGCTTTTTTGACCACGTCAAACCGCTCGCCATCCCCACCAACCCGCCGCCAGGCGCCGCGTACCAGTTTGGCCCGTTTCAGACCACCGGCCCGCGCGTCCCGGCGTACCTGATCTCCCCTTTCGTCAAGCAGGGGGCGGTCTATCACGGTGACCTGGACCATACCTCAGTCCTAAAGTGCATCGCGCGGCGCTTCGGCAACGGGACCTATTCTGCCGAGGTCGATGCGCGCCCAGTGGGCAACCTCTGGGACGCGCTCGAACTCGACCAACCACGCGGGGATGACGCCGATTACCCACCTGCGCCCGACGCGGCGGGCTTCACTCCGGGCACCACGCCGCAGGACAAAATACCAGAGGCCTTTGCGGATGCGGCAGCAAAAGCTAAAGCCGCGGCGCCGGCTGCGGCGCAGGCCAAGTTCCCTGAATTATTCAGTCATTTCGAGAATCTGTGACCCTCCGCGGGTAAAGGGCGATAAAAGAGCGCGGCGCCGGGCTGCATTTCCCGCCGCGTCCGAGGACCGGGTGGCCGGCACGCGTGCCGTTTTTCGCTTTTCGGGACCTGTCTTTCGCTTAACCTTCCGGCGGATCACCCGGAGGGCGCCGAAACGGCCGGCCGGGGGTGACGCGTGCGATTATGACATTCAAAACTCTCCTCATGGTCTCGTGGCTGGGCTCAGCGCTGGCATCCAGTCGGGCGGGCGAGACCAACGGCTCGAGCATGCTTGGCTTTGACCGGGAGGCAGCGGCGCGGCAGCAGGCTTTGGAGGCACAGTTTGATGGCTCGCTTCAGCGCGACCATTTGCGGGACTGGATGAAGCGGCTATCCGCGCGCCCGCACCACCTCGGCTCGCCTTACGACAAAGCCAATGCGGAGTTCATCGCGGCTCAGTTCCGGTCCTGGGGCTACGACACCACAGATCGAGCAATTCGAGGTGCTTTTCCCGACGCCAAAAACCCGGGTCTTGGAAATGACCGAGCCGTCGCGGTTCCAGGCCAGCCTGCAGGAACCCGTCGCTCCAGGAAGACTCGACTTCGGGGCAGACCACCGAACAATTGCCCACCTACAATGCCTATTCCAAGGACGGCGATGTCACCGCGCTCCTGGTCTATGTGAATTACGGACGGCCCGCGGATTACGATGGGCTGGCGGAACGCGGGATTGACGTTCAGGGTAAAATCGTGATCGCCCGTTACGGCGCGTGCTGGCGCGGCATCAAGCCGAAGGTGGCGGCCGAACATGGCGCGATTGGTTGCCTGATTTACTCGGACCCGAGGGATGACGGGTATTTCAAGGGGACATTTACCCCGAGGGCGCCTGGCGGGGAGAGCAGGGAGCCCAGCGCGGTTCGGTGTGTGACCTGCCGCTCTACCCGGGGGATCCCTCTGACGCCCGGCGTGGGGGCGACCAAGGATGCAAAACGTCTGCCGCAATCCGAGGCGCCCTCCCTGGCCAAGATTCCGGTGCTGCCGCTGTCTTATGCCGATGCCGCCCCGCTGCTGCGGGCTCTGCGCGGCCCGGTGGCACCGGAGGATTGGCGGGGGCCTTGCCCCTGACCTATCACCTCGGGCCCGGTCCCGCCACGGTGCATTTGAAGCTCGAATTTGATTGGAAGCAAACCCCGGTCTATGACGTGATCGCGCGCCTGCCGGGCGCGGAGTCGCCCGACCAATGGATCATTCGCGGCAACCATCAGGATGCCTGGGTGTGCGGCGCGGACGACCCGATCAGCGGAACGGTGGCGCTGATGGAGGAGGCGCGCGCCGTGGCGGCTTTGCAGCTCGAGGGTGGAAGCCGCGCCGGACAATCGTCTATGCGGCCTGGGACGGCGAGGAACCCGGCTTGCTCGGCTCGACCGAATGGGTGGAAACGCACGCGGCTGAACTCAGTCAAAAGGGGGCGTTGTATATCAACAGCGACAGCAACGGGCGGGGTTTCCTCAGCGCGGGGGGGTCACACATTCTGGAGCGATTCATCAACGAAGTGGCGCGGCAGGTGGAAGATCCGGAAACCAAGCTCAGCGTGGCCGAGCGCCGCCGGGATCAGGAAATCGCCAAAGCCGGTCCGGCGGAGCGGCGCGAAATACGAACCCGAGCGGATCTGCGCCTCGAGGCGCTCGGGTCCGGGTCGGATTTCACGCCGTTCCTGCAGCACCTGGGGATTCCCAGCCTGGACCTCGGCTACGGCGGCGAGGACAACGGCGGCTCATATCACTCGATTTATGATTCCTTCGATCATTACGTCCGCTTCGGCGATCCGAATTTTGAATATGGCATCGTGCTGGTCCGCACCTGCGGTCGGGCGGTTCTGCGATTCGCGGACGCCGAAGTGCTGCCTTACGAATTCTCGGATTTTTCCGAAACGGTGGCCAGATACGTCAAGGAAGTCAGGCAACTGGCCGACACCATGCGGGAGGGGACCATCGAAACCAACCGTTTGCTCGCGGAAACGGTGCTGACAGCCGCCGCTGACCCGACGCAGCCCTTTTTTCCGCCCAGTCCCAAACCGGAGGTGCCCTACCTGAATTTTGCCCCGCTCCAAAACGCGCTGGCCAGCCTCCAACACAGCGCCGAACACTTCGAAGCGGTCCGCGGCAACGCCGCGAAGGCCGGCACATTCCCGCCCGCGACGGCCGCGTGCGCCCCCCTGGACCAAGGGTTAATGCATTTGGAGCGCACGCTCCTTTGCGCCGAAGGGTTGCCGCGGCGCCCTTGGTACCGGCATCTGCTCTACGCGCCCGGGTTTTATACGGGCTACGGCGTAAAGACGCTGCCGGGCGTTCGCGAGGCGCTCGAAGAAAGAAACTGGACTGAAACCACGCGGCAAATCGAAATCGCCGCCGCAGCGTTGCAGAAGTTCGCCACCGAGCTGGATCATTGCACGGAACTTTTGCCGGCTACGCACACGCCTTGAGCCCGGCCGGTGCGGGTTGGCCCGCGGGCGCCAGGCGCGGGCGCAAGACAAGAATCTTCATTTGTAGATTTCCGTGCATTTCTTGTGGCGTCGTATGGCAACCCTGAGTTCTTTGTACACCAAGCAAACAAAGACAACGAAGAGTTTTGCGGTGCTCTGCTGACTTGCCAATTCGAGCGGGCGCGCCGACTCTTCGGCCATGCCTTCGGCTTTCGACCAGGTGGTGAATCGGCGCTCGACCAACAGCCTCAAATGGACGCGGTACGGGCCGGGTGTCCTCCCGTTGTGGGTGGCCGACATGGATTTCCCGGCGCCCGAACCGGCGCGCCAAGCCTTGCGGTCGGCCATCGACCACGGAATCTTTGGGTACGAGCTGCCGAGTCGCCGGCTGGCGGAGCTCGTGGCTGAGCGCATGCAGCGGCTCTACGGTTGGGCGGTTACCCCGGACATGGTGGTAGCCACGCCGGGGATTGTCGCCGGGTTCAAGGCAGCCGCCCGCGCCGTGTGCCAACCCGGGGAAGGCGTGCTGGTGCAACCGCCGGTATACCACCCCTTCCTTGACGTGCCCCAGCACACGGGCACCGTGGGCCAACTTGCCGCCCTGCGGCGCGTCGATGACCACCGCACGCTGCGCTATGAGATTGATTGGCCCGCATTCGAAGCGGCCTTTAATTCAAACGGCGCGCGCACGGCCTTGTTTCTCCTATGTCATCCACATAATCCCACAGGACAAGTTTATTCGCGCTCCGAGCTGGAACATATGGCGTCGGTTTGCTTGCGGCACAACGCAGTCATTTGTTCCGACGAGATTCACAGCGAACTCCTTTTAGGGGGTGCGAAGCATCAACCGCTCGCCTCGATCGCCCCGGAGGTCGCCGCTCGCACCATCACACTGGTTTCCCCCAGCAAGACGTTCAACCTGGTTGGTTTGTTTTGCGGCTTTGCCCTCATCCCCGATGCGGCCTTGCGCGCACGATACCGGGAGGTGCTCCAACATTTGGCCCTGCACGTCAACAGCCTGGGATTGCTCGCCGCTGAAACTGCGTTTTCCGGCGCCTGCGATCCGTGGCTGGGTGAACTGCGCGACTACCTGACGGGCAATCGGGATTACCTGGTGAAATTCGTTTCCCAGGAACTGGACGGCGTCCGGGTTACGGTTCCCGACGCCACGTACCTGGCCTGGCTGGACTTCGGCGCGTGGATCCGCTCCGGCCGCATCCCGTCGGACCCCTATCATTTCTTCCTGCAGCAGGCCAAGGTGGCACTCAACCCAGGAGCAGAATTCGGTCCGGGTGGCGAGTGTTGTGTCCGGCTGAATTTCGGTTGCCCGCGTTCGACCTTGGATGAAGCCCTGCAACGGATGAAAACCGCCCTCGCAAGCTGAGCCGCCGGGGAGCCCGGCCCAACGGCTCTATCCTTCGACGCCCTGAGCTACTCTCCCAAGTTCCTTCGCAATAAAGCGTGGAGCTTGAGCGGCGACAGGACGATCACGGTCTTGCCTTTCACAGCGACGAGCTTTTGCTCGCGGAATTTTGCCAGGGTGCGGGAAAAGGTTTCGCTCACGGTGCCCAACTCCGCCGCGAGCACACGTTTGGTCATCGCGAGTTCGATGTTCACCGGGCGGTCGCCGTGGGGATCGGGGCAGCGCTTGACCAGCCAATTGGCCAGGCGCGTTTCCACATCCTTGAGGGCCAGGTCTTCGAGCTGGCCCACCAGCTCGCGCAAATGGCCGCTCATCGACCCGAGCATGCGCAACGCAAGCTCGGGTTGGCGTCGCAGCAGGGCGAGGATGCCGTCCTTCCGCACCAGCAGGACCTGGCTGGGCTCCAAGGCGCACGCATCCGCCGGATAGCCGGTCTCCGAAGCCAGCGCCACCTCGGCAAAGGACTCACCGGCGCGGAAGATGTGAATAACCTGCTCTTTGCCGGCGGCGTTGACGCGGTGGACGTTCACGGCGCCACGCTGGATGACATAGAATCCGGTCGCCACGTCGCCCTCGTGGAACAGGTATTCGCCCTTCTCGAGGGCTTTTACGATCGTGACGGAGGCGATGTTCTCGAGGTCCTGCGGTGGCAGCCCGGTGAAAAGCTGACAGCCCCTCAGCGTGTTTATGACGCCGATTTTCTGGAATTCAACGAGCGCGCTGGACATGCGGGGAACATTCAATCAGTTCCGTCGGAAAAGTAAATCCGGCGAACGAGGCTGGGCCTCAGATCGTTTGGACGTGGCGGGGAGACGACGGTGAGGTGGGCTCAAGCACGCACGGGGGTAGCGGACGCCTCGTTCGTGGTGCGCTTCGCGCACAGGGGAGAAGGAACACCGGGCCCTGGGAAACGCTGAGCGCCAGGCTGTAAGGGCGGCCAACAGACCCTACCTCGACCCGGGCGCCGCAGGACGCAGGGCATCCCCCTCGGCCGCCTTGCCCGCCAGCAAAGGTGGACCGTCCGGAGTCACCCGCGCCTCCGTGGACAGCTTATAGATCCCACCGTCCGGAGCTTTGAGCTCGGCTTCTACCAGATAGGCTCGAAACCCGTGGTCGGGGGTCCGGACCTGGGCCACGACCTCGGTTTTCGAATCTGCGGCTAAATCGACGCTGGACCATTTATCGTCGCGAAAATCCCGGTCCATGGAGTCGGCGGTCCACAACCGGAAGCCAGTTGCCGGCAGGCTCAGCTTCACCGCGATAGATGCGGTGCCGGGCGCGCTCTGATAAAACCGCCAGGTCATTCGAGGCGGACGCCGGTGCTCGGCTATCATCTGAAAGAACGCGCCCAACGTTTTCTTGGCCTCCTCACCGCCGCCGAGGTCATGCCCCGCGTTGGGCGTCTGGTAAATCAGCTTTGGCGCGGGCAGGTCGCTCCAATAGTTGCGCAGCGAGTCCACCACCCAATAGGGATCGTTGGTCCCGAGCAGGAGCAGCTTCGGCAGGGTGTAGCGGGCACGGTAGCTGTAGGGGTCCACCCAGCGCCTCAATTCCACCATGCCCGGCTCATCCATCCGGTCAGTGATATGGTACTCGGTGTAGTCCTTGATTTGTTCGCTTTGGCGCCCGTACATCTCCTGGGTCCATCGCGCCTGGACCTTCATATTGAGCATATCGATGACGATCGGCGCAATCGCCTTAACCCGGGGATCGACCGCTCCCGTCAACCAGGTGGTCCAGCCCCGTTTCGAAGCACCGGTCACCAGGAAGCGGCCGATCTTCTGCCCAAAATCCTGCCGGGTCACAGCCTGCACGGCATCCATACCCCTCACGGCGGATTTCACCATCGGGAAAAGCAACGGCCACGTTTTGTCCCCGGTCTGCAGATATTGATCGAAAGTGTAGGCGATGAGGGCATCCTCCTTTCGTCCGTCGTAGAGCGGCTGATTGGGAACCCGGTTAATGACGGCCGCCACGGCCCCCGCGCGGACGGCAAGGGTTTTCAACAGCTCGAAGTCGTCCTCCACCATGCCGTCGCCGGTAATAAAGAGCAAAGCGATGTCCGGATGCTGAACTTTCTCCGGACGCACGACCAGCAGTTCGTGATTCCATAAGTGGCCGCGCCAGGTTTGCGAGTTGCATTCCAGGCGCACCGCCTTGGCCTGTCCGACCTCGCGCTCGGCGGTCTGCCGCCAGGTGAACGAGGGATCGGCGTGCCGGACATAATCTTCCAACGCGTTGTCAGCCGTCGCGACCGAGGGCACCCCGGCGAGGAGAAGCATGAAAGGCACGGCGCCGCGCCAGCGCAAGGAAAGGTAGGTTCGTTCCATGCCGCCCAGACTTGCGCCGAACCGGCGCTCCGTCAAGTGGGGTTTGCATTTGACCGTGTTTGGCTTTAACACTTGGTAAAGAAGCTTGCCACGCGCTCCGTGAGTGCACGCGCAAAGCCGCCGATAGCCTGTGCCGGGATTGTTTTATGGAGCTGTATTATAAAGACCTGATTTCAAAAGAAGCTTCGCTCGAGACCTTGGTGGACGATTTGATGCTGGCCGTTCAGGGGGCGGATCAATTAGTCGCCGCCGCCGGTTCCGCCCTCGACCCCCAACAGCGGCAGGAGATACTCACCCGCCTCGAGCGCCTGAAGCAAACCTGCGCCCAAATGCGCAACCAGGCCGTCGCCACGGCTCGTGCCACAGACAAGATGGTACGCCAGTTCCCCTACTCTGCGCTCGGCCTGGCCTTCGCCGCCGGCGTGCTGACCGCCGCCCTGTTCCTGCGCCGCAACGCGGGCGCCTCGGCGGACGAGTGACGTGAATTAGCTGGCGCGGGGTTCTCGAACGAGCTTGAAGCCCGGCGGCCAAGGCGAGGCAGGTGTACCCACGTCTTTGCACAGAAGGTAACGGAGACCACGAAGAAAGACGCAGCCGAACCCGATAAAAACAGGCCTGACATGGGGGCTTTTTGTTCCCTCCGTTCCCCTTTGTGAAAGAACCTTTGTGTATCCACTTCGGCGAGGCCGGAGGCCTCAAACCTGCATAGCTCCGGGTGAAACCCGGAGATCGCCCCGACCGGCGTACAAAAACCACCGAATTATGTTCGGTTTCAAGGGTCGGCGGGTTTTTACTTATGAAAGAAGATGACCGAGAGTCAACAACTCCTGGCTGAGTATGCCGAAGGCGGGTCGGAAGAGGCCTTCCGGCAACTGGTGGCGCGCTATGTGAACCTGGTGTACTCGACCGCGCGCCGACTGGTCAACGGGGACCTCCACCTGGCCGAGGATGTCACCCAGACGGTTTTCGCCGATCTGGCTCGCCAGGCGGCGAACCTGCCCCGGGAGGTCATGCTCGGCGGCTGGTTGCACCGGGACACCTGCTACGTTGCCAGCAAGACCATGCGCCAGCAGCGCCGCCGCCAAGCCCGCGAACACGAAGCCGCCCTTATGGACTCCACCCCGGACCACTCACCGGCCAACCTGGCACACCTTGCCCCCATGCTGGATGAGGCCATCAATTCACTCGGGAACGAGGATCGCACCGCCATCCTGCTCCGCTTCTTCGAACAGCGTGATTTCCGGTCCGTCGGGCTCGCCCTGGGAAGCACCGAAGACGCCGCCCGGATGCGGGTGAGCCGGGCGCTGGATAAGCTCCACTCGCTCCTCAAACAACGGGGCGTCGCGCTCTCCGTCGCGGCTTTGGCCACCGGCTTAACCGGCGAGGCCGTCACCGCGGCCCCCGCGGGCTTTGCGCTCACGGTGGCCGGCACGGCGCTCGCCGGTTCGGCCGGAACGGCCGCGGCCTCCACCTCTCTAATAAAAATGTCATTTATGGCTAATGCAAAAATATTGATTACCGGTTCGGTGCTGATCGCAAGCCTGGCCATCCCCCTGGCACTTCAGCGCCGCTCTCACCTCGAACTGCAACGCGAAAACCAGGAGCTCCGCCAGCGCATGGAGCAACTCGCCTCCGCCAACGAGAGCCTTTCCAATCGGCTGGCGCAACCGGTCCGCTCCCAGCGCCTCCGACGCGGCCCAGGAACGCGAGTTGCTCAAGCTCCGGGGCGAAGTCGGACGTTTGCGGCGCCAAGTCGCCGAAGCCCGCATCGCCCCAGCCAAACCTACTGCCGCCGAAGCGGCCGCCGACCAGCCCACCACGACTGCGGAGCAACTAAAGGAGGTGGGTATCGCGCGGATGACCTACACCAAGGCCTGGGTGCTGGCATTCGTTCAGTACGCTCAAAACAACCAAGGCCAATTCCCCACCAATTTCTCCCAGGCGCTGCCGTACTGGCCGACGGATTTGAGATTTTCAACCGCCAAAGGCGAAGTCGCGCTCCAGCCCGACGAATCCACGACCGGCCCGACCCCATTTGCGCTTGCGCCCGACAAATATGACATCGCCTATCAGGGCTCGCTGAACTCCCTCGCCAATCCTCAGAGCATCATTGTCCTTCGTGAAAAGGACGCCTGGCAGACCACCGACGGTGGCTGGGTGCGAACCTACGCCTTCGCCGACGGTCATTCCGAAGTCCATAAGGCCATCGACGGCAATTTCCTACCCTGGGAACAACAGCACATGGCCTCGGCCGCCACCCCGGGCGGGACGGGGCAATGACTGGCCATGAACGGGTGAGCCCTCCTCAAGGTGTGAACATCGATCATCCAGTAGCGGTCCCGCGCGGCTGCGCTGGTTAGTTCCTCCAGGCCGAGCCCGAGAATGGAAAGAATGGATCGCGGGTCGGGAATTGGCGGCATTGAAGCCTGGCAGGCTGCGGCGTACCCGCCCGGTGAGATGGCTTCTGGTCTTCGAAGAAAAAGGTCTCTGAAACCACCAGGAGCCGTTTCAGCCCCCGAGGCAGGGTCTGGAAACCTGGATACGTTAAGCTTATCGATTTCAAAGCTGTATGCTTCATGGCATCCTATTATACGGACGGACGCCGGGAAAAGTGAATGTCCTTTGCGCAACAATCCGGTGACGGCAAATCGAGACAACAGGCGGGCGCAATCGAGCGATGAACGGCATCGGCAACGTGAGCTTATGGCAGTGGACTGGTCTGATAGGCAAACCATGAACCACCGCGTTGCCTTTCTTGTGTGTCTCGACACAACCATGCTGCTGCTGGTATGCGTGCTCGAACCGATCAAACTTACCGGCCTCGAATGGCATCAATGGCTGGGGTTCGCGCTCTGCCCGCTGGTGCTGCTGCATGTGGTCCTGCAATGGCCATGGTTCGTCGCTCAATTCCAAGGCATGGGCGGACGCGGCGGTCATCGGGTCCGGCTTAGCGCTCTGTTGAATGTGATGCTGTTCGTTCTGATGGCGGCGGTACTGTTCTCCGGCGTGTTCGCTTCCCGCCAATCCACTGCGCTCCTCGGGGAAAGCCCCGGGCGCGTTCGTCTCTGGCACGAAGTTCATGGCTGGCTGAATTTTGTATTGGTGGTGTTCGTTGGTTTGCATCTCGCGCTGAATTGGGACTGGATTCTCGCCGCGTTGCGCCGCAGCCGGCCCCGGCAACCGGGGAGTGACGCGGTTATGACCGGACGCCGCTCGCTGACGCTCGTGAAGTTTCTCGGGCGCGGGTTCGTCTCGCTCCTCATCGCGTGGCTGGCCGCGGGCGCGGCCTATTTTACGATGAACGCAACGCTGCCGCCGGGAAAACGTGCCGACCTGCAAAGCCAGCGCGCCATCACGGCGACGGCCGATCCTTCGCAAAAAAATCAGCTCGCCCCTGCCCCGCGCGCGGCAGATGTATTGGACGGCCTCTTTGGATTTGCGAGCACCGTGTCCGCAGCCCTGTTGGTGGCCATCATTGGCCGATATGTGTTCCGCCTCCGTCTATAATCGCCAGGATGCCGAAGGCCCAACCCGGTAGGGGCGGCATTTTATTTCACGCTCGGAGGGCCTGCCTTATTTGGTTTGTTGGGCCACCAGCGGGCCAGCCGATAGCGGAATACCTGGCTGATTGTCTATTGCCGCATCCCCAAAAGCGGGGATGGCCTCAAGAGAGGCCCGGCTGTACCATGCGCGAAGGATCCGCATTTATGAGCTCTCGATATAGAATCATCGCGCCCGCCCTATTGGTTTTATCCTGGGCCCTGGCTGCCGCAGGCCTGGCCAGCGAGCCGGAGTCTTCGACGTTCTCCGGCGAAAAGACACTCTGGCATGGGTTTGATCGCTATGACTTTGTGCTGGACCAGCAAACGCTGAAAATCGATCCCACCAAGGCGGCACCCGACGAGGGGGATGGCATCAAGCACCAGGTCAGAGGCCAGCGACGTTGTATTGTCGTCGTTCCGAAGATCGCTGCTCCGGGGAATCCCTGGTCCTGGCGCGGCTGTTATTGGGACCATCAGCCACAAACCGAAATCGAACTGCTCCGGCGTGGTTTTCACATCGCTTACATCGAGTCGAGCCAGGACTTGAAGCCCGACCCCTCATGGGATGCGTGGTATGAATTCCTGACGGCAAAGCACGAATTGTCAGCCAAGCCTGCCTTTGTGGGCATGAGTCGGGGCGGCGAATACGCCTACACCTGGGCCACCGCGCATCCGGACAAGGTGGCCTGCATCTATGCCGATAACCCCGGCGGCAATTCGGAGGTGTTGATGCGGTTGGGCGCCCTGGCGACCAACGATGTGCCGCTGCTTCATGTCTGCGGCAGCATTGATCCGATTCTGGGCAAATTCACCTTGCCGATGGAAAATATTTATCACGCTTTTGGCGGGCGGATTTCGGTCATGATTAAGGAAGGCCGTGGCCATCATCCTCACAGCCTGCGCGACCCCAAACCCATCGCGGACTTTATCGAGCAAAGCGTCAAGGAAACCAAGGCGCCCTTGCCGGACTGGGTCAGCGGGCGGTTCACCCGCAGCGCCTATTACAGTCTGGCCACGGCTTACCGCAACTACCCGAGCGAGGGAACCTGCGTCAGCGTGCGTGGGCCGCTTTTTACAGAATGCTATACGCGTTATCAAATCGAGCTGCCCAAGGTTGAAGCCTTTACCACGATTCTGGCGCCGAAGACCTCCGCCCCCGGCAAGCCTTGGGTATTCCGGGCGGATTGGGTGCAGCCCGATGCGCGGGTCGATCAAGCCTTGCTGGCCCGGGGCTTTCACATCGTCACGGGCGCAGTGCCATACAATGCCGATGGTCCGCTCCTGGCGCAATGGAACGTTATCTACCATTACCTGGTCGGCCATGGGTTCTCGCCAAAACCGGTCATGGCGGGGGCCGGGGGCGCGGCAGGCGAAGCTTATGGCTGGGCGATCGCGAATCCAGACAAGGTGTCGTGCATTTACGCGGAAAACCCTTTCTTGCACAGCAACACAGCTCAGATCCAACCACTCGATAACCTCGCGCCCGCTGGCGAAGGCCGGCGTGCCCATTTTTCACGTGTGCGGCGCCGAAGATCCCTGGTTGGACAGCCAAACCCGGGTGCTGGAGAAACGCTACACCGAACTTGGCGGCAAGATCACGGTTCTGGTCCAAGACGGCCAAGGCCATTACCCGTTGGCGCCGAAAGACCCGAAACCGGCGGTGGATTTCATCACCAGTCATACCGTTAGCGTCCCCAAAGGCCCGAGCCTGGCGCCTCAGTCCTCCTCGCCGCCGGCGGTGGATTACCGCTTTGATCGCACGATCTCCCGCCAGGTGCTGGAGAATTACCTGGCGCGCGCCATTACGGTGGAGGGGTTGGTCAATGGCCGTGGCGACCTCCAAGACAATATCCGCATGCTGAAGAGCACGGGCGCCAAGTATCTCGGACGCGCGCTTTGTTTGTGGGGCGCCGAGAACAATTTCCTCTCTAATATAGAACGCGCGCGGCAGCAAATCCCGCAGGTGTTAGCTGCCGATCCGGACATGATTGTTGAGGGCTGCGTGTTCGAGACGGTCAGCCCGAAGGTAAACGACATCGAGATTCCGGACTGGGTTTTCATCGCGCTGGGGCAACCGGTCGAGAAGCGGAACTTCCGCTTCGATGCGATCATCTATCCCGAGGGCCAGCGCCGTCCCATGGGCCGCAACGCCCAGGTGCCCGATGTGAGCCGGATAGAGACACAGTTGTGGTTTTATTACCAGGCCGCCTCGTACATCGCAGCGGGGTGCGAGGCTATCCACTTTGGGCAGGTCGAGATCATGAACAAAAACGACCGTGACAACGCTCAGTGGGAATACCTGCTCACACGGGTCCGAGCGTATGCAGCCCAACATGCCCGCCGTCACATGGTCCTGTGCAATGGCCACGTGCCGAGCGGCGGCTTAATGCGGAATGGAAAGCCGCTGCTGGATTTCAACGCCTTCCCGTTGCGCATCATGGAAACGCCCGAAAAACCCAAAGAAGCGATCTTGAAAGTCGGGTTCTCCGATGGGATTTATGGCCGCAGCAAAGGCGGTCAAACCTTTAGCGGCTGGACCTGTGAACACCTGCCGTATCTCGTCGAATTTGACAATTATGGCGTCAGCCGCCATCCGGGCGAGCCAAACGCCAAGGGCGAGTTCAACTGGGTCTGGGGCTATGACGAAATCACCTGGTTCGCCCATCAGAGCAGGGAATACCGCGCCAGATGGCTGCAGTATGCCTGGGACTGGGTTCGCAATACGGACACGAATGCCTTCCTCGAGATGCCTGGCAGCCGCACGGCACGATCACCCGACACACAGTGGTACTTTGCCAATGACCCGAGCCCGGCAGTACCGAGTGGCATGGGTGATGAGGAGGCCATCCGCCACGTCTGGGCTGCCGATTCAGAGCGAGTCCATTAGACGCCGGTGTAATTTGCGGGGACATTGGATTTTTGCCAAGCTGCGGAGATTTTGCGCCGCCTGATCCCTGACGCAAAGGCGTGCCGCCTTGTGGAATCCTGCCCAAAGGGAAGCATCCCCTTGGAACCCCGCATACCAAGGCCGTGCCGTCCCTGGCACCCTTGCCCAACAGTGCGCCGGTTGAAGTCGCGCCGGCGTCCCGGCACCGCCGGACTGACCCGGAGGGGGCAGCTTTAGGGTGTGAATAAACGTGGCGCGAAACGCGCGTTATGAATGTCAGACTGTGCCTCTGTCGCTCTCCGCCGCCGCGACGGGCGGCATTTGCCCCATCACGCCAATAACAGGATTTGCCTCATTCCTGTTATTCGTGGTGAGATCCAGTGAAGTGAATGTTATGGCGTTGTCATCATGAATCTATCGCTGACGCCAGAACTAGCAAAGTCTGTGGAAAAGGAAGTGGAGAGCGGCCTCTATCAGACTGCCAGCGAAGTTGTCCGCGCCGGTCTCCGTCGTCTCAGGGACGACCAAGCCGCGCGGCTGCCGCAAGCGCCCAAGACCCTTGAGGAACTGGAAACGCAGTTGCTGCAAAGCATTGACCGCCTTGACAGTGGCAAAGGCGTTGACGGCGAGAAAGTGTTTCGCAGGCTCCGCAAACGGATAAAAGAACCCCGCTCTGGTGCCTAGATTTATCCTTGATCCTTGCGTCGAGGATGAACTTTGGGGCACTGGGTATCTCATTGCCCAAGACAATCCCGATGCCACGACGCGTTTGCCGCCTCGATTTCATCGCTTGAGCCCGGCCGGCGTCCAAGGGTCCGGACCTGGATCAGAATCTCAATCGGAATATCGCTGCGGGGTTGGTCATCGGGAGCGTGACGACATTCGTCGGGGGCGTGGCCAGGATATTGGTTAGTAAAGTGGTGCTGAACCCGCCTGCCAGGTTGGTCGAGCATTCGAGGTTGAAAAATTGGCCGGTCGCGCTCGACCACGAAAGATCCACATAGCCTGGCCGAGAAGCCATTACATTCAGCGGCAGTCCCACGCGGGGGCCCAAGCCGACAACCGGGGACGGTTGCCAGACATTGTTAGTGTTGCCAACGCCGCACTGGCCCTGGTCATTCGCGCCCCACATCCATACCGAGCCGTCGGCTTTCACCGCGATATTGTGATAGTCGCGGGCGGCCATCATGACCACGTTGGCAAACGGGTTGCCGAATTTGTCCGTGAGGATTTTGGCAGGGGTCGGGTTGGCGGTGGCATTGGTGGTTCCATTTCCCAATTCTCCCAGATCGTTGAGCCCCCACTTCCAAATCGTGCCATCCAAGGCCAGCGCGGAAGAGTGACTATCGCCGCCGGATGCGGCGACGGCATTGGTCAGGTTGAGAACCTGAACCGGATTCCACCGATTCACTGGCGTGCCGTCACCGAGTTCGCCATTGGAGTTGTTGCCCCAGGCCCAAATCGTCCCATCGGATTTTACTGCGAGGATATGGAACCAGCCGGCGGAAATGGTGATAATGTTCGTCAAACTCGGCACCGGGGCGGGGTAATAGCTGGTGCTCGTTGAGGGGCCCTGGCCCAATTCTCCATGGCTTCCGCTACCCCAGGTCCAGACCGTACCATTCGTGGTGAGGGCAGCGCCGAATTGATATCCGCAGGTGACCTGCCGCGGGCTGTTAATCGGCCCGCCAGGCTGGGAGTTGCTGACCAATACCGGGACGGTGATTTGGGGTCCAGACAGGGGGTTAACGGTACCGTTGCCCACCTGCCCATAACGGTTCATCCCCCACGCCCATACGGTTCCATCCGACTTCACCGCGAGCGTGAAATAGGGCCGGCCTCCCAACTTGACCACCGAGGTGAGTGGCGGGGTTGCGCCGAGCCCGGTTTGCGTTGGGGTCCAGGAATCATTCGTGGTGCCGTTCCCAAGTTGACCAAAAGCATTCATTCCCCAGGCCCAGACGCTTCCGTCCCCCTTCACGGCGACATTGTGTGTTTCGCCCCCCATAATGGATTTCACCGAGTTTAAAAAACTGGAATTGCCCTCCCCATGCACTTCCACCGGGACGTCCATGCGGATGATGTTCGTCTCGCCGATGCCAAGCTTGCCAAAGCCGTTTGCGCCCCAGGTCCAAACGGTGCCGTCGGATTTGAGTACCGATAGTTCCGCGAGCACCTCCCCAAACCGAGACGACATCTGCGGCTCCCGCCGCGCCAGCGTGCCCGAAGCAGGCGATCAAAAGAAAGAGCGACCCATTGATGGATAGGGATTTGCCCGTCCTGGCCGCCGGCGTAACAGCCAGCCGCAAATAGGCCACCAGATTCTCAATTATCACAATCCTGCAGATTGAGCAGATCCCAGGCCGTTTCTGCGACCAATGGGTGGCCCGTGACTGGTTTCTCAAGACGGCCACGCAAGTTTTTCCACAATGACGCGGCGAACGCGAAACCGTCGAAGCCGCCGCGCTTCAAGGTTCTGGTGCTCATCGAAATAGGCACCGGCAGGCAGGACTACCCGCCTGGGGCGTCTTCCAGGACGTGCCCTACCGGTCCGGTTCGTGGAAAGGTTACTCGTCGAGTCGAGGATGGAACATCTGCGGCAGCATGAACGGGTGACTCAGGCGGACCAAAAGGTGCGGGAGGAAGTCAATCGCCGCGCGCTAGACAGGCCGAAGCCGACCCCCGCTCGGAGCCGAACCCGTCGCGAGTCGCAACCTCCATGACAAGGCCGACGGGAGTGCTACCTCAGACGCAGGCAATTATGAAAACAAGCGAACCAATCGGGTCACCGCCGGGATATCGGGCGCTGGCTCTTTTGCCATAAAGCCAATAACGCACAAAGGGACCGAGTTGTCTCGCCGTTTTCGCCGCTTGTGAGCAAAGCCCCGCGGGTGTACTCGTCCAAGTTGCTGAAGGATTTGCTCTGGATTGCCCCCGTCCGGGTTTACCTCAATTCCCGCGAGGTTGAAGCGGGGAACTGGGGCTGGCCGAGATCGAACCGGGGGTGCGAAAGCGAAACCTTGAGCATTTGCAAAAGCAGGCGTGAAACGCGCCAGCCTGGTGGTAAACTGGCCCCCGTGAAACGCCGAGCATGAGCCTGCAGTCAGATGAGAGTGAAAAAAGCGAACACGCATCGGTTGACGCGTTGCTAAAACGCGCCCTCCTGCTGGATCTCGAAGTTTCGCATCAAGGAGAGATCATTGAGCTTGGTGCCCTTCTTGCCAGCGTGACCCTTGCGCGTTCCGGGCGGGGTTCCTTCGAAGGGATGGTTAAAGACCTTGATCGCATGGCCGAAGGCGCCAACTGCGTGCTTGGCCACAACCTGGTCCTCCATGACCTTCCGGTGCTACGTGAACGGGCATCCAATCTCGCAATCCACCGTCTGCCGGTTATTGATACCCTGGTGCTCTCGCCCATTTGCTTCCCCGAGAATCCATATCATCGGCTGGTAAAAAACTACAAATTAGTGCGGGAGAGCGTGAATGATCCGGTCGCGGATGCCCGCCAAGCCGGAGTTCTGTTCGCAGACGAATTCCGGTCTTTGGGCGGCCTCCGGCAAACCGAACCGAGGCTCTTCGAGTTACTGGATTTTCTTCTGACCACTCCTGATCAACCCGAAGAGACCCTCACCAGGGGAATGGATCTTGTTTTTCGCGCTCTCGGTGGATCGCGGCCGACTCAAGACCGAGCTTTGGAAATCTGCACGGAGATGTTTGCGCGTTGGGGGTGTGCCAGTGTGCCGGCGCATGCAATGCTGGTGCAGACCGGCCCACAGAGACGTGCGTTGGCGTACGCGGTTACATGGCTGCGGGTTGCCGGCTCAAACTCCGTGCTGCCGCCGTGGGTGCGACTTCAGCACCCGGCAACGGGGGAGTTGATCGGGCGGTTGCGGGAAATCCCATGCTGCTCGGATCAGTGTGCTTACTGCCGGAAAGTTCACAACGCGCGCGAGCAGCTACGCGCGTTCTTCGGGTGGGATGATTTCCGTCCGGTGCCCGCTAACAAGCAAGGGGGCAGTTTACAAAGCGATATTGTTGAAGCGGGGCTCCGGAATGAATCCCTGCTGGCCATCCTGCCGACGGGCGGTGGAAAATCGCTGTGCTTTCAGTTGCCTGCGCTGGTCAGGAATTACCGCCGCGGTGTTTTGACCATCGTCATCTCCCCGCTTCAGGCGTTAATGAAAGACCAGGTGGACGGGTTGGCTCGGCGCACCAACACGCCCTTTGCCGCCGCTCTATATGGGCTTTTAACCAGCTTGGAACGCGGGGACGTGCTGAGGCGGATTCGCTTCGGGGACGTGGCCGTGCTGTATGTCTCGCCGGAGCAGCTGCGCAATAAGTCCTTTCGCGATGCCATTTCCCAGCGGGAGATTGGATGCTGGGTCTTCGACGAGGCACATTGCTTATCGAAGTGGGGGCACGACTTCCGGCCTGATTACCTCTATGCGGGGAGGTTCATTCGGGAGTTTTCCAAGGAACAGGGTGTGCCCATACCCCCGATCGCTTGCTTCACCGCCACGGCCAAGCGCGACGTGAAGGAGGAAGTCATCGCTTACTTCAAAGCCCAGACCGGCCGTGACTTGGCGTTGTATGAGGGGGGTATCGAGCGGCAGAACCTGCGGTTCGAGGTCCAGGCGATCACTGGTTACAGCAAGCTGGAGCGGGTGCACGATTTGCTCTCCGAGCGGTTGCCGACGGGGAGCGCCATCGTATTCCGCGCCACGCGAGCCAACACCGAGGAAGCGGCTGAACACCTGCGGGAGAAGGGGTGGCGCGTGGAACACTTTCACGCCGGCCTGACGCCGCCCGAAAAGAAAAGGATTCAGGACGAATTCCTGGCCGGCGAGGTGCAGGTAATCTGCGCCACCAATGCCTTTGGCATGGGTATTGATAAAGATGACGTGAGGTTAGTTATTCATGCCGACACTCCAGGGTCGCTGGAAAACTACCTACAGGAGGCCGGGCGTGCAGGCCGGGACGGGCGGATGGCGGACTGCGTCCTCCTCTTTGAGGATGCCGATTGCGAACGTCAATTCCGCATGGGCGCCTTCTCACAATTGACCCGGCGCGACATTGCCCAGATCCTGCGAGGCCTGCGTAACGCCGCAAAGGGTGATCGACAGGAGGTGGTCATTACCACCGGAGAAATTCTGCGTGACGAGGACGTTGAAACGAACATTGGTGTGGAAGATCGGGATGCGGATACCAAAGTGCGGACCGCGATTTCATGGCTGGAAAGGGCGGATTTCATTCAGCGCGATGAAAATGTTACTCAGGTGTTTCAGGCCAGGCCCTTGGTAAAGGATCTAGAGGAGGCCGCGGCCAAAATGGCTCGCCTTAACCTGTCCCAGCAGGAACAGAGCTTGTGGCTGGCGATCTTGCGAGAAGTCATAAACTGCGGCCCTACCGACCATCTGACCGTGGACCGCCTGGCTCTTCTGCCGGAATTGGCCGCGTTCGCGAAGGGCAATGCCGCAGCCAATCCGGAATACGTGGGCACCAAGGTGCTTAAGATCCTCGGGAGCATGGCCCAGGCGGGATTGATGAAGCGCGACATGCTCCTCAATGCCTTTGTGCGCTACAAAGTCGCCGACCATTCCCGCCTTCGATTGGACAAAGTGCTCCAGCTTGACCGCGCGCTGGTAGATCTGCTGGCCAAGGAGGAACCGGATCCGGAGGGGTGGATGCCGTTGTCACTTCGCCTGCTGAACCAGCGCCTGTGCGATGAACAACAGCAGTCTTCCATTGAACTTGTGCGCGGTTTGCTCAGAAGCCTCAGCCAGGACGGACGCGGATTCGCCGGCACCCACGGGAGTATCGAACTGCGCCACATCGCTCAAGATTCTTGCCGGGTGCGAGTGAAGCGGAGTTGGGCCGCAATCAGTGAGCTGGCCGAAAAACGCCGGCGCGCGGCCTCTCTGGTCTTAGACACGCTGTTAGCCAAGATCCCCTCGGATACGCCGCCCGGTGCCGATTTGTTGGTGGAATTCTCGTTCCAGGAGATGCAAGACGCTCTCGAGCGCGATTTGGCCCTGCGATCAGACTTGAAGGACACTGCCGCCGCACTGGAGCGGGCGCTGATGTACCTGCACGAGCAGCGGGTCATTGTTCTGCAGCAGGGACTGGCGGTTTTCAGAGCCGCCATGACCATCCGACTCCAGCCCCAGGCCAAAGGCGAGAAGTACAAAGTCAGCGATTACCAGCCCTTGGAGCATCATTACAGCGAGCGAGTCCTCCAGGTGCATGTGATGAGCGAATTCGCCCGCCGCGGCCTGGAGCGAATTCAGGAGGCCCTGGGCCTGGTGCTGGCCTATTTCTCGCTGGGCAAAGAGGAGTTCATCCGACGCTACCTGAGCACCAAGCCTGAGTTGCTCAGCCACGCGACTACGGCGCAATCCTACCAGCGCATTGTCACCGACCTGGCCAATTCCGCCCAGATCAAGCTGGTGACCGCGCCCGTTGGCCGCAACCTGCTCATCCTGGCCGGCCCCGGGTCGGGCAAAACCAAAACGGTTGTCCATCGTTGCGCCTACCTCCTTCGGGTTGAGCGCGTTCGGCCACAAAGCGTGCTGGTGTGCTGTTTTAACCGCCACGCCGCGATCGAGCTGCGGCGGCGTCTTCGAGACCTCGTGGGCGATGATGCCAAGGGGGTTACCGTCGTGACCTACCATGGGCTGGCGATGCGGCTGCTGGGCTATTCTTACGCCGGCGGAGCCGAAAAGGCCGGGGTCGGGATCGATTTCGACGCCCTCATCGCCGACGCGGTAAAACTCCTCCGCGGCGAGATCACCCCGCCGGGGCTGGAGGCTGACGAAGTCCGGGACCGGCTCCTGGCGGGCTTTCAACACATCCTCGTCGATGAATACCAGGATATCGACCAGCCCCAATACGACATGATCAGCGCAATCGCCGGCAAGACGCTGGATGATCCTGATCTCAAACTTTCAATTCTGGCGGTGGGCGATGATGACCAGAACATTTACGCCTTTCGTGGCACGAACGTGGAGTTCATCCGCCGATTCAAACAAGACTACGACGCCGACGTGCATTACCTGGTCGAGAACTACCGGTCCACGCGCTACATCATTGAGGCATCGAACCGAGTGATCGGCAACAACGCCGATCGAATGAAGACCGAACACCCGATCCGAATTGATCGGCACCGGGAAATGCTGCCGGCGGGAGGTGAGTTCGGACAACGTGATCCGGCCACCCGTGGACGGGTGCAAGTCATCCAGGTCCGCGACGACCGCATGCAGGCGGAGGCAGCCATCGCCGAGATCCTGCGTCTTCGCGAATTGGGAATGAGTGATTGGTCGCAGATGGCAGTCTTGTCCAGCACGCATCGGGAATTGGCCCTGGTTCGCGCATTGATGGAGGCCGCAAACGTCCCGATTCGATGGCTGGCCCAAAGGGACAAGATGGTTCCCTTGCACCAGATCCGGGAGCTTCGGCGCTTTTTGCTACACTTGCAGGAAGCACGCAACCAACTTAAGCGCGCGAGCGAACTTGGTTCCATGGCCGCCGAGATGTTTGGCCAAGTCGGCGCAAATCCGTGGGTGACCTTCCTTGCTGGATTATTGGAGACTTGGCGGCAGGAATCCTCCGATTCGGAGCTCCCCACCTACGAAGCGCTGGAGTTTCTCTACGCGGCCTACGCCGAGAGTCGCCGAGAATTCACCTATGGAAATGGCGTAACGCTGAGCACGGTGCACTCCGCCAAAGGAACCGAGTATGACCACGTCCTGCTCATCGGGACCTGGCCAGCTCGCCAGGACCGAACCAAGCTGGAGGAAAGCCGGCGGGCCTTTTACGTCGGCATGACGCGCGCCAGAAAAAGCTTGGCGGTGGTGGACCGAAACGATGTGCGCCCATCCCTGGCAGAGCCCGTGATTGGTTCGGCGTTTATCACGCAGGAGTTTATTCCCACATCGCCTTCAGTGGGCTGTGAGCGTCTCGCTTATGAAACCCTCGGCCTCGAGGACATTCATCTGGGGTATCCGGGAAGGTTCCGCAAAGGGTCTCCCGTTCACCTGGCCCTCGCACGACTGAAACCCGGGGACAAATTAAGCATGGGATCTCGACGGCGGAAATGGCATGGGAATTTTCGACAATGGTGGCATCTGTGTTGCTCAGCTTTCGCGCAAAGGCGATGCCGAGTGGAGCGGCATAGCCGGATGCATCCGTGAGATCCGCGTTCTGGCGATGGTTTCACGCAGTTCCGCACAGGATGAGGATCAGACACGCCGTGAACAATACCAGGTGGATGAATGGGAGATCCCGCTGGTTGAGGTGGTCCACGGTTCCTCCGGCAGGCGCCCTTCAAAGACCCGTTGAGTCACCATCATTCTCGAGAAACGTCTGCCGGCGTTCCCACTCGTCTGCCCGAGCAAGCCGATCGATGGCAGGAACTCGCTCTCCAACTTCGCCCCCAGGAAGCCGCCCAACGGCCCACGCCACGTGAAACCCTGGCGGTTAACGAGACAAGCGCCTTCGCCCGCCGCCTCTTCACAACATTTCAGTTGACAACATAATCGCCATCCGATATCGGTTTACGACATCGTTAGCCGTAATATATGAAGTCAGTCGAACGTGAGATTTTGTTAAGTTTTTGGAAGGTGCATATCCTCCACCATGCGGGCGAGGCGCCGGTGCATGGGCAGTGGGTGATCACCGAGTTGCGCCGCCATGGCTACGAGATTAGCCCCGGCACGCTTTACCCTTTGCTTCAACGGTTGGTGCGTCACGGCTGGCTGACAGTGACGGCCCGCGGTGCGGGACGGCGCGCCCGCAAAGACTACCGGCTGACGCGCGATGGCAGGAAAGTTCTCGCGCTGCTTCGCGAACAAGTTCGCGAACTCTACGACGAAGTTGTTTCAGGCAAGGAGGAATGAAATGTCCACGGGTTTGAAAGAGGTGCTTTTGCTGGGGCACGTGTTTTGCGGCGTATGCTGCGCGTTCAGCACGATCGGGTGCTTCGTCGAGGTGTTGAACGCCAATCCAGGCAACCTCACCCGCATCCACTGGATGAGCCGGGCCTGCTGCCTGTTCATGTGGATGGCGTTCCTCCTCGGCGGCTACTGGTACGTCGTCGATTACAAAGCAGATAAGTCCCTCATCCTTCAAGGGCCGTGGCCGTTCGCCCACAATTTTTTCATGGAGACGAAGGAGCATTTCGTGATCACGCTCCTGCTGGCGGCCACCTATTTGCCGATCGCGGCGGCAGGTGACCTGGCATCCAACCAAGCCGCGCGGCGGCTGGTGCTGTGGGTGGCCGGCATGATCTTCGTGCTGGCGCTGATGGCCGAAGGCAGCGGCGCGATTATCGCGATGGGCGTTAAAATGGCATTGCTGGCGCAACCGCATTGAAATCGAATCATGGATACGGAAAACCAATCCCCAACCAAGCGCGCCGTCACGTTTGGATTATCGCTGGCCCTGTGCAGTTTGTTGAACGCAGCGCTCGTCATTGCCAAAGAGTCCAGCAAGACCGTGACGAACTGGATGCAGCGCCTGACCGGGCACCACTGGGTAACGCACGTCGCCCTGGTGTTCATCGTCTATTTCGCCGCGGCATGGGCCATCAGCCGGATCCATGCGGGCGCCGGGCCGCGTCTCAGCGCTCAGCGTTTGCTCCAGATGGTTCTCGGTGGGGTGATTGGCGGCGTCCTTATCATTTTGTGTTTTTACTTGGTCGCGGATTAAATCCAATGAAGTGCCTCCACATGCTCGTTCTCGTTTGCGCCATTCCGGAGGCACTGGGCCCGCAGGCCGTCGCTGGACCGCCGTTCGTCACCGATGACCCCGAGCCTGTCGATTATCACAGTTGGGAATTCTACATCGCCTCGATGCACCAGGACTTGGGAGGCGATTGGTCGGGCACCGCCCCACATCTGGAGCTCAATTACGGCGCGGCCCCCAATTTGCAGCTTCACCTGATTGCGCCGATGGCCTACGACTCGCCGCCGCAAGGCTCGAGTCACTACGGCTTTGGCGATTTCGAGTTGGGCGCCAGGTACCGTTTCGTCCAGGAGACCAACGGCTGGCCGCAAATCGGAACGTTTCCCCTGATCGAGCTGCCCACCGGCAGCGAAAGCCAAAATCTTGGCAATGGCCACATGCAGGCCTTCATTCCGCTCTGGGCGCAGAAGAGCTGGGGCGATTGGACGGTTTACGGCGGCGCTGGTTACGGCATCAATTCGCTCTCCGGCCGCGGAAACTGGGGCTTTGGGGGAGTGGTCCTACAGAAGCAAGTAACAACCAATCTACTCGTTGGGGTCGAGATTTATCACCAGACGCTCTACCAAGCCGATTTCCCCAATCAGGGTACCGCTTTTAATATCGGCGCCGTCTATGATTTCAGTGAGCATCGGCATCTGCTCTTCTCGGCCGGGCGGTGCATGGATGGTCCGATTGGCTTTCAGTGCTACCTTGCCTATCAGTGGACGTTCGACAACCGGATGATTCCGTTTTGGAGCGGAGCCCATCCGAACGGCGCGCGGTAGTTCAAACCATTTAAATCGGTTTGCGGACGCCCTCTTTGTGAAGGTTCGGCAGAAATGCCGTGAGCAAGCCAATCAACGGCAGAAATGAACAGACTTTGACCACGTAAACGATACTGGTCGCGTCGGCCAATTTTCCAAGCACGGCCGAAGCGATGCCCGCCATGCCGAATGCAAACCCGAAAAACAAGCCGGCGATGGTGCCGACCTTCCCGGGCAGCAATTCAGTGGCATAGACGAGGATCGCCGGAAAGGCTGAAGCGAGGATGAGACCGTTGATGATGCTCAAGACAAGAGTCCCCCGGAGATTTGCGTGTGGCAAAAGCAATGCGAATGGCGCCATGCCGAGTATGGAAATCCAGATGACAGGTTTCCGTCCGATCCGGTCGCCGACGGGGCCGCCCGCGATTGTGCCCGCCGCCACGGCAAACAAGAACACAAACAGGTAAATCTCCGATTGAGGCACGGTCAGGCCGAACCGTTGGATCAGATAAAACGTGTAATAATTCGTCATCGAGGCGAGATAAAAGAATTTGGAGAACATCAGGCAGAGCAGGATGCCGAGCAAGAGCGGCACTTGTGCCGGCGCAACGGGGTGATGATGAGGTTCGGGGGTCTTGCGGGCGCGGCGTTCATCCAGATGTTGACGGTACCAGGAACCGACGCGTGCCAGGATGAACATGCCCGCGAGTGCGAGCAGCGTGAACCAGAGAATGTGTTGCCGCCCGTAACGGGTGATAATGCCCGCCGCCAGTAATGGCCCAATGGAACTGCCTGCATTGCCACCGACCTGGAACAAGGACTGTGCAAATCCGTGGTTTCCGCCGGAAGCCAGCCGCGCCATGCGCGAAGATTCCGGATGAAAGATGGCCGAGCCCAGGCCCACCATGCCAGCGGCCACCAGCACGGCATGGTAACCGGGTGCGAGCGCGAGTGCGATCAGTCCAATCAAGGTGATGCCCATACCGCAGACGAGCGAATAAGGCTTGGGATGGCGGTCCGTATAAAATCCGATCACAGGCTGAAACACCGAGCCGACCATCTGGAAGGTGAGTGTGATCAGGCCGATCTGGGTAAAACTCAGGCTGAACGATTCCTTGAGCAGCGGATAGAGGGCCGGAAGCAGCGCCTGAATGGAGTCGTTGAGCAGATGGCAAAGGCTCAAAGCGAGCAAAATGCCCAGCGCGGAAGTTTGCGCGGCGGGGACGGCACAGGGTGCCGGCATTGTTTCGGCCTGGTTTACACCGTTCATGAATGGGTTTTGGTTTTCATAGGGAAACAAAAAGCCCTGCCACCTTTTGGGGAGCAGGGCTGAAGAAAACAGGTAAAATTATTTTCGTTCGCTCTGCCCGCACGCCGGCCATACCAGGGCGGCGTTCACGGGCTCAATAATCAACGCGGCTACGAAGCGATGCGGAAAAATGGCAACCGCGGCGGGGCCGGCGGCGAAACCGCCGGCATCTTTCAGCACCACTTGGTTGCACATCGACATGGTGCGCGGAAGGTACATCCAAACAACGATATGTCAAACGGCGGGAACGTTTAACCGCCCGCCCATGGCAGAGGTCGACGTGAGCCGTCACGTTTCGAGACCGTGCGTCCGGCCCAAAGTGAGATCTTCGATGACACCAAATGCTTCCACACGCGCCAGCGCTCCCCTAGTGGTCATGACCACTTAGCGCGCTGGATTACCCCTCACCCGTTGACTTCGAACCCTAAAACCACCCACAAAATGAACCCGCTTTCTCTGTCCGTTTTACCGAAGCAAGCCCAAATCCTAATTGACTTCGAGCACGAGCACCCAGTCCCCGTCGCCGTCGTGGTTTCGGCCCGGCGCAGCGAAAGTCTGAGTGCCGGTGTTGGAAAATGGAGAACCGGCGATGGCGGTGTAGGCGGCGTTGGCAGGATCAAACCAGCGGGCGGTGACCGGCCCGCTGAGCCGGGTCATGTCAATGGTCAGAGGCCGGACCGTCGGTGCGTACGTGATAACCAGCCGGCCATCCGGCGTGCGCGCGGCGGTGGCGTAATCGTTGGCATCAACGGTGCCTTTGCCGGAAAAGGTGCCGAAACCCGCGATGAGCGTGGTGTGCTTGTCATCGGGCGCCAGCCGGTACCACGGTCGCGACTCGAAGAACGACTTCATATTCGCGATCTGCGCCGCCCCCGGAGTGTCCAGGTGGGTCTGCCAGCCCTCCGCGAATGTCCACGAGTAATGATTGCCGTAGATGAGCCCGGTGGCGCCGCTTAAATTGGACCAATACTCCTCGCGCCGCAACGTCTCCGGTGTGGCGATATGCTCCTGGCCAAGCGACTCATAATCATAACACGCCTCCACCAGGAACACGGGCATCGGCCCGGGCCGATGATATCCTTTGAGCACCTCCGCATAGGTCGGGAAATACGTGTAAGCGGCGTTGAACGAGACAAGCGCGGCCCAATTCGGATCGTCCGTCGAAAGCCCGAAGCTGCCCCCCAATTCGATCGTGTGAATGTGGCGCGTATCGGTTGCCTGGATTCCCTTGGCCACGGCTGTCACCGCCGCGTCATTGCGCGTGTCCCGCCACCCCTCGTAGTCGTTGCCGCTCATCCAGACGATATTATCAAAGTGCTGGTAGCGTGTCCCAAGCCACTTCCCATAGTTCAGACAAGCCTCCGGCCCGTTGTTGACCATGTTAGTCAGCCAGCCGCCCGTCTCGATCGGGTCCAAAAAAACCAGCAAATGGTACTTGGCCGCCAGCTCGATCATCTCATCCACACGCGCGAAAAAAGGCTCGTTGGGCCTGGACAAATCGTAATGCGACAGATCCTGGGTGCCGCCGGCCAGGTAGCCCGTGAAGGGCAAGATTCCATCGTAGGTGCTGCCGTCCGGGCGCCCGCCGGTATAGACGGTGCAGAGCAGGTTGACCCACATGACGTTGAACCCATGGGCTTGACGGTTGGAGAAATACATCTCGGTCTGCGGCAGCGACAAGTTCACCGTCAGGCTCTGGGGACAATCTCCCACAATCAGAAGCGGATTGTTGTTCCGGTCAACCAGGTAACGATGATTCGAGCTTACCTTCACCGGGTATGCCGCTTCCGCTCCCCTGGTTTGAACATTGCATGTCCCGGCCATCAGGACAGCAAGCAGGCTTTTCACCCCCAACCGGACGAGCAATGCGCGCTGCATCCGCATGCTACCCCAGGCCCTTCAAGAATTTCGCGCAACCCTCCATGATGGCGGGGTTGGATTCCATCTCAACGAAGATGTATTTCAACCCGCCCACCTTCGCGGCGGCAAAGAAATCCTTCCAGTCCACGATGCCGGCGCCCACGACCACTTCCTTCTTATGGTCGTCCGGCGCGTAGTCCTGGAGGTGAGCCGAGATAAACCGACCGGGGAACTTGCGGAAATAGTCCTGGGCCTTGTACCCGGAGGAAACCGCGGCGACCTGGAACTGCATCTTCACGAGTGAGGGGTCGAGGTGATCGAGCATCAGGTCGTATTGTGGCCGCGCATCCAGCTTCTCGTCAAAAGTGGCGGGCTTCCGTCGATGAATCGAGCCGTGTCATGCTGTATAACCGCTGATGAAGATTTGCTTTCAGGCACCGCCCTGCACTAAACGCAACGCGGGTGAGCGAGGACTGGTTTAGGGTCTCATCAGCCATGGTGGCATGTTGGCGCCGCGGGCGTGGGACGTCAACGCGTTTCGCCAAAGAAGGGCGGCCGCGATCGCGGCGACGGAACGCCAACAGAAACCAGTTCCGGCCATGAGGATTCTTCTGCTCAATCCTTACTACCCCGCCATCGGCAGCGGAATATCCAGAGAGCATTTGCCGCCGCTCGAAGGAGCAGGCAATCTCTGGTGGGACGTGTTGCACAGGAAGGCATTGGATCATGACGCTCTAACGCGAACCAATACTCCCGGATTAGCGTGAGAGGCAGGCTTATGTCAACCAATGCACCAATAAGGAGCGCATCCCGGCAGCGGCCCGGAGCGTCGGCTTGGAGCCCGCTTACGGCGCTCGGCGATTCTTATCGTGCTCCTATGGATATCGGACGCGCTAAGCCGGCTCCAAGCCGGCGCTCCGGCGTCAGGCCGTCTTCAACCGGGGGTAATGCCGGGATGCGCTCGCCAATAAGCCAATAAGCACCCATCTCCAATAAGCTCCAATAAGCTTTACATTCGGGCTCCAGGGCGGTATGGTTCGTAGTCGTGAAAGAGGAACCGTGGCGCCGTTTGGATATCACCCCAACATGGGGAGATAGGCAGATCTGCATAATTACTTGTTTGTCGAGGACGCAACCGAAGCGAGTCCGGCTGAAGTCCTGTAAGGACGCCACGACAATAGCCCAGGGCAAGCGAGGAACGAGCGCCGCCCTGGGTAAGAGACCCAAAATGACTCCCTCTCCTTTTTCCAACCGGGTTTGGCGCGCGGGAGCGCGCCAAACCCGGTTGGAAAAAGGAGAGGTTGGGTTGGGGTGGCGCTTTACTTGTTCGAGCAGAGTGCTGAAATATTGCTTGTTGTCAATCGCCCCGTCGATACGCTCAGTTTCACTAGATTTCCTATTCAACGCATGAGCGCAAGGCGATCCATTTTTGGGTTGGGTCCAGAAGCGGCCCGGGGCATTCTGGGGACTGGCGTGGTCTTGTTGCTCGTTCTTCAAGCCGCGGCAGGCCCCGCAGGGTACACGGTTGAGGTGCAAGTCGATGAAGAGCCGGGGACAAACCGCTACACTTGGACAGTCCACAACCACGATCAGTCCTCGGGTCTTGACCATTTCGTTGTCGAGGTTCCCGTCCAGACTCGGGTGTTGGCTTTTACGGTTCCAGCACCATACGCAAATCCGAATGGCAACGCTCGCTGGACCATGCTGGAGCGCCAGGAACCCTGGCTCGACGCACACGATGGCAGAGTCATTTCTCCATCTCCGCGTGTGGGCTGGAAATGGCTGATGTGGTGGGGATTGGAATCTACGAGCGTTTATCCAGCGGGTTCGACAGCAGTTTTCTCAGTGACAACGGATTCTTCGGTGAGCCCTGGAGATGTCAACGGCTTGGCCGTCACTTACACGCCACAGAATAACCCGCACTTTTATCTGCCGTGGCAGGTGCAGACTACCGGCCCAAGCATCTCGCAGCGCACGCCCAGAATCGATCCGATTAGCATCCTTGCAGGCCCGGTACTCAACCCGGTCAATGGACACACCTATTATCTCCTGGCACAGAACACCTGGAGCAACGCTGAAGCCCAGGCGGTGCGCCTGGGTGGTCATTTGGCTACCATTCGCAATGCCCAGGAAGATAACTGGATCTATTCGACTTTCGGTCCCTACGGCGGGGCTCTGTGGATCGGATTAACCGACCGGGATAGGCCCTTTTCATTCCGGTGGACCAGCGGCGAACCGGTAGTTTACACCAACTGGGGTGGAGGCCAGCCTTCCAATACGGGTGGAACAGAGTATTACGTCCATATCTGGCCGCCACACCACTCGAACCCGCCCTCGTGCGAATGGAACGATTACGTCAATGCCGACATGGTGCTCGGATTCCCCCTATATGGAGTAGCCGAGATCGCTCCGGCAGCAACCCAAAAACTGGAATTGTGGGCTTTATCAAATCGCGCTCAAGCCCAACGAGCCGCCATACCGACTATAGGCAGTCCCGGAAGCGCACCCGAAACGCGGCTTGAGCCTCCACAAGCCCGAGGAGCAGCCTTGCCGAGTGTGGGCGTGGCCAGCGGCCCGGAATTGCAAGCATTCAACGCCATCGAGCTGGGCTGGACGTCGGAGGCCGACAAGACGTACAGGGTTCAATGGACCAGTTCTTTGGAACAGCCTCAGTGGATCGATCTGGAGCCGCTTGTGAGAGGGACCGGCACCAATGTTTCGATTTTTGATTCGACCAGAGACCACCCTCAAGGGTTCTACCGGGTGCAGATTGTGCAGTGAGCTGGTTATGCACGCGAATGTCTCGCAAGCTGGTTTCGAGCTCATTGCTGGTAACGTGGAATTCGTCGAGAAAAATCACTGGAGCGAATGCGGGCGGGAGACGGCAATTGCCAATTCGGACGCACTGGGCCGCCCGCATCGCTAAGTTATTTCGTTAGGTGTTACGAGCGCATGCAACCACCACCGTTGCCCGACACGCAGGGAATCAGCTACCAAGTTCCGCGAGATGTTCTTGTCCGCATTTGGTGGCGGCGCATGATGCTTCGACCGCGCCGACTACTTTTCTCAGCAATAATTCTGACCGTTGGTGTCTCGCTTTTCTTCCTATACCCGGATGACGTGTTTGTCGGCCTAATATTCCTGTTAATCCTCGTTTTCATGCCGATTGCCCAGTATCGGGTTATAGCGAAGGCCGTTGACAATGATCGGATGTTGACCGACCCGAAGACACTGGAGTTCAGTCCCACGCAACTGGTGGTTACCGGGCCAAATTGGAAGACCGAGATGCCGTGGACGAGGTTCCTGGGGTTTTCGGAGGACGCCACCTATTTTTATCTGCACCTTTCGGACAATGGGATTGCGTCGGTGATTCCCAAGAGCGCATTCTCAGGAGAGCAGCAGCAGCGATTCCGTGAGCATGCACAGACACGAAACCCCTAAAGAGCGCCCTGGAGTGGACGCGGGATGGGCAGTCCTGTTCGCATTCCAACGTCCTTGGCCCCGCGCCACTCAGGGACAGCGTTGGGCTCCAAACTGGGTGGGCATATGAACAGACGCACGTATTGGTTGGCCGCTGGCTTGGTAAGCTTGGGCGCCATAGTTGCGGCGACCATCTGGGTTGTGCCCCCGAGAGGCTCGGGCGACAACCAGAAAATCCGACGACTAGCATACCGCGTGACATGGGGCGAACGCTTTCGGTCTATCGAGGGTGTCGTTCCCAGTCGCCTGTCTAAGCCGTTTCATTTTGATGAATACAGGTTTAACACAGCACTGGAAGTGAGGGACCTCACGGGCTCAGGTTACCTGACAGGCGTGTTCGTAGATATTTCCAAACTACCCCACAATCCCACTAACCAGGCGACCGCCTTGGACGAAGCCAAACGCCAGCTTCAAAAGGGCGAACTCCTGGACTTTTGCTGGGTCCAATCAGTGCGAAACAATCGGGTATGCGTCACTTGTCGAACAAGCGATGCGGCCGCGGTGAAGCGTGCCCTAAACTCCGATTTGTAGGTCTTCGTCATGAAGTCGTTCAGCAACCCCAACCACCGCGCTTCACTCGACGCCGGATACGCGGCTTGTTCAAATTTCTGGCGCCCCCTTTCCGGCGCGAGTGACCGCAAATGTTAGCCGTACGCGAAGGGGATCCGAATGGAAACTTCAGTTTTTCTTGAGTTCATTCGCCTCGTGGTCGCCGGGGATACCGACCGCGTGTCTCGTCGCCTGAGCGCTGCGCCGGCCTTGGCCACAACGGCTTCGCCCGCCGGTGCGGCGCGGCAACAGGCGACAGACTTTTTCTTCACCGCGATCGCTCACTACCTGTATGCGGGGGACACGCCGCTCCACATGGCGGCCGCCGCATTCTCTCGCCCGATGGCGGACCTGCTGATCAGGCATGGGGCCGATTGCCGCGCGAGGAATCGACGGGGGGCGGAGCCACTGCATTACGCGGCGGACGATGGCCGACGGGAACCGCAGGGGCAGGCCCGCGTGATCGAGTACCTCATCTCGATGGGCGCCGAGCCCAACGCCGTGGATAAGACCGGTGTGGCGCCACTCCACCGGGCAGTCCGGGGGCGGTCGTTAGCGGCTGTCCAGGCGCTGTTGGATGGCGGCGCAGACCCGCGGCAGCCCAACCACGCGGGATCGACGCCGCTGCATCTGGCCGTCCAGCCCACGGGGAAAAGCGGGAGCGGCTCGGACCACGCACACCGCCAACAGGCACCGATCATCAAGCTCTTGCTGGCCCGTGGCGCGAGGCTGACGGATAAAGATTCACGAGGTAAAACGGTCGAACAAGCGGCCACGAGCGTGTGGATTCGCGAATTGTTAAGCGAAACGAAAGGTTGCTGACAAACCAGAGGCATTGGACCCCGCGATGAAGCCTCAGTTGCCAATCAAAAGCCCGTGACGCGGGGTGAGCAGAGCCGCCAACCGGAGCAGGAAGCACAACCTGCCATCTGATAGCTCAGCACCACTGAGAGGACGCAGCAGGCCCGGTTGTTGAAATTCGATCGCGACTCGAACCCGTGTGGCCAAGGGCCCATCTACGACTCCGGTCGGTTGGAGCGCTGGCTCAGCTTCAAGAGTTCCGCTGTCGCCCGGATGATCTCCTGGATTTGATAAGCCAGGTTTCCGCTCCTGAAATAATCCCCGTTGGCTTCGCAGCGAATCCCCACTTGCTGAATTTGGGTCAGCCGCTCGGAGACCTTCTGGATCTCCTGGTCGGTGGGCCACTGGATGAAGCTCTGTTTGCTCCTCACAGGGAACAGAGCCGTATTCGGATCGTCGATGGGCGGTTTGCTGCGCTGCCGCGGCGAGGGCATTAACGTTTTCATCATTGATTGACTAAGGTTCCAGGTTGCTGGCTGCGGGCCTCAAGCCGCAACCGCTCAATAACCCATACCGCCCTGACCGGCAGGATTGGGACCCGCTTTCTCCTCCACCGGAATTTCAGTGACCAGGCATTCGGTGGTCAGCAACAAGCCAGCGATCGAGGCAGCATTCTGCAACGCAGTGCGGGTGACCTTTTTCGGGTCCACAACCCCTGCTTTGACCAGGTCCTCATAGATGCCCGTCGAGACGTTGTAGCCCTCGTTGCCTTTGCGCTTCTTGACTTCCTGCACCACCACAGAGCCTTCCACACCGGCGTTATCGGCCAATACGCGCGTCGGATATTCCACGGCCCGCTTGACGATCTCGACGCCAATGCGCTCGTCGTCGCTCTCCGGGGTGACGGTATCCATCGCTGCCAGGCAACGCAGCAACGCCACGCCGCCACCCGGCACAATCCCCTCTTCCACCGCCGCGCGGGTTGCGTGCAAGGCATCCTCCACTCGGGCTTTCTTTTCCTTCATCTCGGTCTCGGTGGCGGCGCCCACGTTGATGATGGCCACGCCCCCGGCCAGTTTAGCGAGGCGTTCCTGCAGCTTCTCTTTGTCGTAATCGGCAGTGGTTTCTTCGATCTGACGGCGAATCTGGTTCACCCGGCCCTGAATCTCGGAACTTTTGCCTCCGCCTTCCACCAAAGTGGTGTTTTCTCTGTCCACGGTGACATTTTTGACTCGGCCGAGGTCTTCCAGGGTCAGGTTCTCGAGCTTGATGCCGAGGTCCTCGCTGATGAATTTACCGCCGGTCAGGATTGCGATGTCTTCGCACAGGGCCTTGCGCCGATCACCATAACCAGGTGCCTTGACTGCACAGGCATGAATGGTGCCGCGGAGCTTGTTCACTACGAGGGTGGCGAGCGCTTCTCCCTCGACATCCTCCGCGATGATCAACAGCGGTTTGGCTGCTTTGGCGACCTTTTCGAGCAAGGGAAGCAAGTCTTTGAGACCGCTGAGCTTCTTTTCGTAATTGAGCACATAGCAATCTTCCAGGCGGACCTCCATCGTCTCGGCATTCGTAACGAAATACGGTGACAAATAGCCCTTGTCGAACTGCATGCCTTCGACCACGTCGAGGGTTGTTTCGATGGACTTCGCTTCCTCGACGGTGATGGTGCCGTCTTTACCGACCTTGTCCATCGCGTCCGCGATGATATCGCCAATAACGGTGTCCCAGTTGGCCGAAACCGTCGCCACCTGCTTGATTTCCGCTTTGTCTTTCACCTTCTTGGCGATTTTGTCGAGATGTTCGACAGCGGCGCCGACGGCCTTGTGGATGCCGCGTTGGAGGCCGATCGGGTTGGCGCCGGAGGTCACATATTTCAGGCCCTCGCGAAAAATAGCCTCCGTCAGGATAGTCGCAGTGGTGGTGCCGTCGCCGGCATTATCGCTCGTCTTGCTGGCGGCTTCGCGCACCATTTGGGCGCCCATGTTTTCACAAGGGTCGCTCAACTCGATTTCCTTGGCGACCGTGACGCCGTCTTTGGTCACTGTCGGGGAGCCAAATTTCCTGTCGAGCACGACGTTGCGGCCCTTGGGGCCAAGCGTCGCGGCGACGGTTTTGGAGAGTTTAGAGACACCCCTTAGCAGGGTTTGCCGAGCATTTTCGTCGAAGAGCAATTGTTTTGCGGACATAAATAAAAAGATAATGATTTGTTGAGCGGTAACAGTAGGCAGCTAAGCCAGCACGGCCAGGACATCCTCGGAACTGAGGATCTTATATTCTCTGCCTCCAAGGTTGATTTCCGTCCCGCCGTATTTGTTGACGAGCACGCGGTCCCCCTTTTTCATTTCGAAAGAAACTTTCTTCCCGTTGTCATCCGTTTTCCCGGTGCCGAGGGCCATCACCCGGCTTTCCATGGGCTTTTCCTTGGCGGTGTCTGGGATAACAATTCCGCCCCTTTTGAGTGCCTTCTCTTCGACAGCTTCCACGAGGATTCGGTCGCCCACAGGCCCAATGTTGCTTGTCATAGGTTGGATTTCGGTTCAAATCGTCTAAGTCCCTCCAAGCATCGCTGGTGCCACGCATCGCGCATAGCCGGCAAGGAGCTGATGGCGACTGCCTTGCTGCCGATTCTCCTGGCTTTAGCGGCGCTCCCGAGAGGCACCGGCGTTGCACTTCGCACGGCGATCGCCGCGAGTATCATGCGTACTGCACTCACGAGGCAGCGGCTTACGTCGTGTCGCCCTGCAATGCGGTTTTCCCCTCACCCCACCTGCGCCGCGCGGGCTGGGCCCGCTTCCGAGCGGAGAGGGAGCCTTCTCCACAGCGTGTCGGCGGCACGCCGAGGTGATGACCGAGGAGGTTTTCGCGAATGTTCCTTGCGCTTCCCCCGCCAGGGTGCATAGTGGGAGCGTCTTATAGATAGCTTATCGCTTCCAGCATCTGATAAGTCTCCCGGTGAACCTGCTTCAGTGATGATTTGGACCCCGATGTTGGGGAACAGTTTGGAGAACCAGGGTAAAACTAGGGACAATAAGTATCACGTGAACACAAAACTAATCGTAGGAAACCTGTCGTTTAACACCACGGAAACCGATTTCCGGACCGCCTTTGCGGCGCAAGGCACGGTCAGCGAGACCGACCGGATGATGGATTGCACCACGGGCGGGCCGCGCGGGTTTGGATTCATCACCATGTCAACGCCGGAAAAAGCTCCGCAGGCGATTGATTCGTTAAACGGTTCGACGCTCGACGGGCGCGCTTTGACGGTAAACGCAGCCACGCCTCGCGAGGATCGTGCCAACGGCGGCCGAGACCACGCCGGGTCCGGGTATGGCCGGCGTAACTAAGAGGGATTTTCCACCGGGGCGTGGAACCGAAGGGTCCGCGCCCCTTTTTTTGTTGTAACCAGACCCGGAGAGCCGGGTTCCAACCCGAGGAAGCAAAAATGATTCAAAGAATGAAAAAACTCCCTGAAGGGTCCGGCGAACGGAGTCCGAGGAGGACGCGAACTCTGCGCACACCTTTCCTCTTTGGTGCGGCGGCCAACGGCGGCAAGAAAACTCAACCGAGAGAAATCCAACCTCCGCAGGCTGAAAACGGCGGCACGAAAGCGGGCAACCCAGCGGTTGGGGTCGGTCCTGGCCTGGTGGACCCACAGGACGCGCTCAAAACTCTGATCCGCACCGCCCGGGAGCAGGGCCATCTTACCTACGACGACATCCAAGAGGTCGTGTCGGAGGGCGTCTCGCCGGATGAGTTGGACGAGCTGCATGCGAAACTCCAGAGCTTTGGCATCGAGGTGGTCACGCATGCCGAAGTGGAAAGGCCCAAACGCGAGGAACCGGAGGAGCCGGAAGATCGGCCTTACGAACCGCTGAATGACCCCGTCAGGATGTACATGAACCAGATGGGGAAGGTGCCGCTGCTTACTCGGGAACAGGAGGTCGAAGTTTTCAAGCGCATCGAAAGCGCCGAATTGGAAATGAAGCGGCTGGTTTATAGCCTGGGCTTCGCGGCCAAGGAACACAGCGCCATCGCCCAGAAGTTGCTAGCCGACCCGCCCAAAGAACGTTTTGACCGCAGTGTCGAGGAAAAGAAAGTCACCAGCCGCGAACGCCACCTTCACACCTTGGGCGACCTGTTGAAACAAATTCAGCGCTTGGACGCCCAGGTGGATGAGCGCTACCTAAGCTGGCGCAAAACGGTGTCGCCCAGCCGCCGCCAAACGATTTTTGCCGAGCTCGAGCAACTCGAACGCAAGCTCCAGGCGACGCTGCCAAGATTCTGTTACAAACAAAAGATCATCGAAGACCTCGTCGTCGTAGCGAACAACGTCCAGGAGAAGGTCCAAGCCGGGCTAAAGCGCATCCATGAACTCGAACAGTCTCATAAATCGAGCCCGCAGCCAGCCGCGCTGCAAGAAGCGCGCGACCGGATGGTTGGTCTCGAACAATTCCTGCGTCGGCCGCACGAGGACTTCACCAAGACGTTGGACCAGTTGCGCCGGGCGGCGGCCCGGGCACACCAGGCCAAAAGTGATGTGGCGGAGGCCAACCTGCGCCTGGTGGTTTCCATCGCCAAGAAATACGTCAACCGAGGCCAGGCGTTCCTGGACCTCATCCAGGAAGGCAACCTCGGTCTGCTCAAAGGCGTCGAGAAATTCGAATATCGGCGGGGTTACAAGTTCTCCACTTACGCCGTCTGGTGGATTCGCCAGGCTTTGACGCGCTCCATCGCCGATCAGGCGCGCACGATCCGCATCCCGATTCACATGATCGAGATCATGACCAAGCTTTGGCGCGCGCAGAAACAGCTCGGCCAGGAATTAGGCCGCGAGCCGACCCCGGAAGATCTGGCGGACGAATTGCATTTGCCGATTGAGCGGGTAAATGTGCTGCTGAGGATGGCGCGCCAACCCGTCTCGTTCGATGCTCCGGTAGGCGACGACGGCGATGTCAACGTGGGCGATTTTATCGAAGACAAAAGCGCCGAGAACCCAGCCGACAGCGCCAGCCACAGCCTGCTTAAAGAAAACCTCGAGATCGTGCTGAAGAGTCTCGGCCAGCGCGAGCGGCGGATCCTGGAGTTGCGGTTTGGACTGCTCGATGGCTGCGGTTACACCCTCGAAGACATCGGCAAGCTCTACAACGTGACCCGCGAGCGCATTCGTCAGATCGAAGCCAAGGCGCTGCGCAAGTTGCGGCACCCCACGCGAGCTCACCAGCTTCGCGGCTTCCTGGAGACCCAACCGGGAACCGCCGCGCAGTCCATCGACTATGCCGCTTAGGGGGACACGCCAATCCCCCATTGACTGCCATGAAACCGATTACCGTCCGGCTGGCGGAAGACCACCGAGTCGTTCGCGAGGGCTTCCACTGTCCCTTGAAACACGAATCCGACCTCCAGGTTGTCGGGGAGGGGAGGCCGCGCAACCGACCCGAGAACTGAAGTCGGCGGTGGTGGCGGGGCGTGCGCGAACCCGCGGGCGATACGGCATTTAAGGGGTGCCCATTGAAGGGGCACCCCATGAGGTTATTCCAACCCAATTTTTTTGCGTTTCCGGTAAAGCGTTGCTTGATCAATTCCCAGGACTTGAGCCGCTTCGGCCAGATTGGCGGTTCGTTCCATGACCTTGCGAATGTGCGCTTCCTCCAGCCGCTCCATGGAAACCAATGCACCCACCTGGAGCGGACTTTCGCTGACATTGCTCCCCGCCAGCGACTGGCCGCGCAATTCCGCGGGGAGATCTGGCAGGTGAATCTTGTTTCCTTGGGCCATGATGACCGCGCGTTCAATGGCGTTGCGCATTTCGCGGAGGTTGCCTGGCCACGGATAGGCGAGGATGGCCGCAGTGGCCTCGTCGGAAAACCCGTCCAGGCGGCGCCCGCAGAGCGCGGCAAAATGCTTGAAGAAATGACCGGCGAAACGGGTGAGATCGTCCTGGCGTTGCCGTAGCGGAGGCATTTCCGCGGTGATCACGTTGAGGCGAAAGTAAAGGTCTTCGCGAAAGGCGCCTTCGGCGGCGCGCTTCTTGAGGTCGTGGCTGGTGGCGGCGATGATGCGCACCTCCGCCTGGCGAATAATGTTTTCCCCCACCCGTTCGTATTCGCGTTCCTGAAGCAATCGAAGCAGTTTGGGCTGGATCTCCATTGGCAAGTCGCCAATCTCGTCGAGAAAGAGAGTCCCACCAGAGGCGGCTTTGACTTTGCCCCAATGGTCGCGCATGGCGCCGGTGAAGGCGCCCCTGACATGGCCGAAGAGTTCGCTCTCCAGGAGTTCCCTTGAGAGACTCGGACAACTCACAGTGACGAAGGGTTTGTCTGCCAGATGGCTCTTCTGGTGAATGGCTCGGGCCGCGACGCTTTTGCCGGTGCCGCTTTCTCCCAGGAGCAGGATCGAGGCCGGTGTTTTGGCCGCCCGCAGCAGGGTGTCCATTACCTCTTTCATGAGGGGTGTGTTCGAATCCAGCAGAATCTCAGGGCTTTGCGCGTTGCTGTCCTGGATTTCGCGTTCGAGCCGCTCGATGTTCTGGTTGAGCTGGTGAAAGCGCTGCACACGGGCGAGGACGAGATGAAACTGCTCGCGGGTGAAGGGCTTTTCCAGGAAATCGACCGCGCCGCGCCGCATGGCTTCCACAGCGTTTTTGACGCTGCCTTGCGCGGTAAAGATGATCACCGGCAGGTTGGGCAGGCGTTTGAGAATCTGCTCCAGGATGTCCAGGCCTTTTTCCGCGCCAAGATTAAGATCCAGCAGAACGGCGTCGAACTTCCCTTCCTTTAACTCAAGGAGGCCCGACTCTCCCGAGCGGGCGGCTTCGGCGTAATGGCCCTCGGTATCGATGAGCAGGCAGGTGGCGTCGCGGAATGTCTTATCGTCGTCGATGACCAGGAAGTCCATAGGAGAATATCAGTGGGAGATCATTGCTCGTGGCAAACGAAAGGCGAACGTGGCGCCGTGACCCTGGGTACTCTCACAAGCCAATTCACCTTTCATCGCCAGCACGAGCTTCTTGACGATGCTCAGACCCAGGCCAGTGGAGGGCTCGCTTCCGGTGGGCCGTGCCGACAAGCGGCCATAGCGGCGGAACATGCGTGGCTTATCGGTTTCGCTGAAGCCGGGACCTTCATCCTGAACCTGACATTCGACGAACCTGGCACCGGGCGGGCAAACCGTGAGGCGGATCTGCTTGCCCGGCGGAGAAAACTTGATGGCGTTGGAAATGAGATTATCGAGCACCTGGTTGAGCGCGGCGCCATCCGCCAGCACGAGCAGGCCGTCCTGCGGCAGGACGAGCTCCACAACGAGTTGCTTGCCCAGAGCGGCTTGCTGGTGCTGCTGGACCGCGCGAGCGGCTGCGTCCGAAAGGTTGACCGGCTCCGTCTTGAGGTTCAAGCCGTGGTCCGCCGAAGCATTAGCCAGAAACTCCTTCACAAACGTGAGCATCTGACGGCTCGAGTGGGAGATGTTCTCCGCCATCAGCCGCAGCTTCGGGTCCGCCATTGCTTCGGTGCGGTCCCGAAGTAATTGGGCGCTCATGTCCATGCCGCCCAGATGGTTCTTGAGGTCGTGGGTGAGGATGCCGAGCAATTCATCCCGGTCCTCGGCCAGTTGCTTCAATTCGTCATGGGCCCGTTTGAGCGCCAGGTGGGTGCGGACGCGGGTGACCAATTCGGCCTGGTTAAAGGGTTTGGTGATATAGTCCACACCGCCGCTTTCCAGCGCGCGAACGATCAGCCCCTTATCGTCGGCCGCGGAGAGGAAAATAATGGGAATCTCCGCCCATTCCGAGTTCTCCCGAATGCGCCGGCAAACCTCGAATCCGTCCATCTCCGGCATGAGCAAGTCGAGCAGGATGAGGTCAGGCCGCCGGACCGCCAGGCGATGGAAGGCCTGCGCGCCACCGGTCGCGGGCAGAATCTCGAACCCGAGCTGGCCCAGCGCCGCCCCGATGACCTGGATATTGGACTCCTGGTCATCGACCACGAGCAGGCAGCCGGAGCCGGTTCCCGTGATAATGGTTTCAGACATGTTGCGCCAAAGAAGTTTCGATGGAGTTGACCAGTCCCGGAAATACGCCCAACTGACGCTCCATTCTGCCGATGGCGTAGGCGTCGGCTAAAGTCGCCAGCGTGGCGGCATAAGTCGTCAGCGGAGCGCAGTGCGCCTCCTGGCCGAGGCTGAAAAGGTTATGGGCAAAAACTCGCGTCTCGTTGACCGCGAGGCTGTCACGCAGCGAGGGCCATGGGCCGGCTTCCTGGCGGCGGAGTTCAAGCGCGAGCTCCCGCCACTGAGCCGCTTGCTCGGGCGAAGGAGCCGAAATGCTTGCCAGGGTGTCCGGGGAATGGTGGTGTTTCAAGGGATCCGGGTGGGGCCCCTGCTGGAGGAACTGCGTCAAAGCGACGAAAAGTGTGTGCCGTGAGAAGGGCTTGCGAATATATCCGCTGAACTGGCGTTGCAGGTCCGGCTCCTCGGTGCCCTCACTCGAAGCCGTGACGGCAATCACCGGCAGCGAAGCCAGATTCGCCTGCTTGCGAATCTCCGCCAGCGTCTGTGGTCCGGTCATAACCGGCATGCAAATGTCGAGCAGGACCACATCGGGTTTTGTCGCGCCCAGACGCTCCAACGCTTCCCGTCCATTGCTGGCAAAGAGCACCCGGTGATGCGTCTTCTCAAAAATGCCCGCCATCAGTTCCCGATTGGTTCGGTTGTCGTCAACGACCAGCAACGTTGCGGGCGCGAAGTCATTGAAGTCCACCGCTCCTCCGGGTTCAGCGTGATCGCCGACCGGTAACCGGCCCGAAACCGGGACCTTCGTGAAGCGCAGGTGAAAGGCGGTGCCTTGACCGACTGAGCTTTCGACTGCGAGGGTGCCTCCCATCAACTCGGTGAGGCGCTTGACGATGGTCAGACCGATGCCGGTACCTTCCTTTTCTGCCGTTCGACCCGAGTCGGCTTGGACGAACGGCTTGAAAACTTCTTCAAGTTTATCCGCGGGGATTCCGATGCCGGTGTCCTCGATGTCAATCAAAAGCGTCCCCATGCCATCCGGCTCCTGATTCTGCCAGGAGACTCGGGTTTTGATTCGTCCCCGCTCAGTGAACTTTATCGCATTGCTGAGCAAGTTTACGAGCACCTGTCGAAGCCGCAGACGATCCAGCAACAACGCCCGGGGCAAATCGGGTGAGATGTCGAACTGAAGTTGGAGCGATTTCATCAAGGCCTGCTGTCCGAAGACAGTGCGCAGAAATTCGCAGGAATCCCGCATATCCGTGGGGGCGGGGTGCAATTCCAGCCTGCCCGCTTCGAGTTTGGACAGATCGAGAATGTCGTTGATTAGATGCAGCAATGCCGAACCGCTGTCCCGAATCGCCCGCACATATTGCGATTGCCGGGGTGTCAGCCCTTCGGGCTCAAGCAGTTCGCTGAACCCGAGAATCGCGTTCATGGGGCTGCGGATCTCGTGACTCATGTTGGCCAGGAAGGCGCTCTTGTCCCGCACCGCTTGTTCGGCGTGAAGCTTCTCTTCCAATAACTCCCGTCGCGCTCGCTCCTGGAGGTAATCGACCCGGTAGAAATAGAGCGCGAAGCATCCGGCGCCAATCCCGAGCAAACCGGCCATCCAGGTCATCTGGTGGACCAGTTTCATTTCGTGGCGGGTGGCTTCACCGGTGGAGGACAGAAGATCGAGCCGATTATCGTGCCGCCGTTTGATGATCTCCCGGATGCGGTCCAGGGTCGTTTTGGCCTGGCTGGGACCAGCGGCCGCCTCGGAACCTGGCGAGCCTTGGGCGGCGCGAGACACCAAGGCCTGGCGGAGGCCGGCCAACTCCAGTTCAATCAAAGGGCGCAACTCATGCAGGTCTTGCCGCCCGGCAGGGTCGTCTTGTGCCGATTGACTGAGTCGTTCGAATGCCGGAGGGAAAATAGCGTCCGCGTTGGTAAAGGCTGCGAGAAAAGATGCTTGTCCCGTCAGCAAATAGCCGCGCTGGCTGGCCTCGGCATCCTGAAGAACCGAGAAGAGCTGATTCATCGATTCACGGAACTGCTCGGCCTCCGCCGATACGTCGATGCTCCGAGAGAAGCGGCTCCAGGCTACCGCGCCCGTGACCACACTGCCCACCGTGACGATAAGCCAAAAGACAGCTAACGGCCCGATAATCCCGTGTCGAAATCGGTAGATCATGCGCTTCCCCGCGTCGAGTCGAGCGCACACGCGTCCGGCCAAAGAAGGTGATCTCAACATATCATGCAAAATGCATGGTGTATATGACATTAATGTTCACGTTGAACGTATTCCATCAGCGTGAGCGGGTTGTGATGTCGGGGAGGTTTCAGAGATCACGCATTCCTAGCTGAATCGCACGGTTTGATCGCCGTCGAGGCGTTTGGATAAGTCGATGGGATCGCCCACCGAAACCTCCTGCGGATTCACTTGGTAAGCCCAGACTTCAAAATGCGTCAGTTTGGCCTCGCCGTAGATGGTCGAAAACGCACCGTTCACCGCGTCTGCACCGTGCGCCACCTTGACGCGGCCAATCCGTGGAACGTTGTACCGCGGATCGAACGTAAACCATTCGTTTCCCAGATAGACCTCGCAATAGGCGTGAAAATCCATTGGGGTGCCCGGATCGACGTAACCGATATCGGGTAAGTGTCCGGTAACATAGCGCGCAGGCAGATTAAAAGCGCGGTTCAGCGCGATGGCCGCGTGGGCGAAATCGCGACAGACGCCATAACGCCTTTCGATGACCTCGGACGCGGAAAGGTCGGAGCGCCCAGACAACAAGCGATATTCGATGTTATTGTGAACCCAATCGCAGATGGCTTGCACGCGTGGGAGTCCATGCGGGACTTGTCCGAATTGACTCCACGCAAAATTCATCAGCTTGTCCGAATCGCAATAACGGCTGGGCAAGGTGTAGCGCAAGAGGTCCGCTGGGAGCTGGCCAACCGGCAGAACTTGCCCAAGGACCGCCCGGCTGTCGGGCAAAGCGGAAACGGCAACGAGTGCATCGTGACGAATTTCGTTGCGACCAGGCATGAACATCGAGCGGTAGGTGATGTTGCCGTGGGAATCCTGAAACTCGTAGGAGGGCAAACCGATGCCGAAGGAAAGCTTCTCTTGCATCACCAACACTTTGCCTTCCAGTCGCGGTTTGAGCAGGAACAGCACCGAGGTCGGCACGGTTGTTTCGTAAGCGAGGCTGCAACCGACGCGGACGGTGAGGTTCAGAGGAGTCCAATTCATAACGTCGGTGCGCTTTATTTTCCCTGCTCTTCCAGCTAATGGGCGGCCAACCGTAAACCCGCCCCTCTAAGCTGTTCAATCCCGGGCGATTAGGCCTCCGGGAGATCTTTCCTGGCCTCCAGTGAGCGGCGCAGAGACGTTGCAACCTGCACGGCCCCCGATGGCCGCCTTGTGCACTTTGCAAGCCCGCCAAGAGGCTGGGCTCGCGAATCCCTCCCCTGCCTCGGCTGCGCGCTTTCGATTTCCTGGGAGTCCGGGGCCTGCCCGACAGTGGATGTTGCGTGAGGAACGATCAGGCCGGGCGATTTGCACAAATGCAATCAAACCAACCTGCGTTTTGCACACACGACGACGCTCCGGTCGCTTTGGGAAATCTTCCCCAGCCTGCCCTTTTTCCACCCTTGCTCGATTCTCGAGCGCCTCGCGGATCGTTGCTGCCAAGCCGGTTATGGTTACGCCGGAGGTGATGACCGCGGAACCAATTTCCAGACGCGGCCGGGTCAGGACAGCGGTGGCATATTACGCGCTCAAGGTGCGGTGTGGACCTGAAAGCAATCCGGATTCAAGCGGAGCGGGCGGACCGGCCACGAGAAATCCAGACACGACGACGTGATGGCAGCACAAACATTACCACAATAACGATCCCCTAATTATGACTCGCAAAAACCTGTTCCTCACTCTGCTCGCCGCCTCCGCGTTAACCGTGGGCTGCAATAAAGAGCAGACCACCGCTGGACAGCTCGACAAAGTGCAGGCGGAAGCGCAACAGGCCGGCCAGAACATGAAAGACTATACCTTCGCGGAAAAGGCTGCCTTCGTCGAAACCATGCAAGCTCAGTTGGCAGCGCTCAACCGGGATTTAGACCAACTGTCGGCCAAAGTCGAAAAATCCAGCGACGCCGCCAAGGCGGAGGCGAAACCCAAACTCCAGGCCCTGCGCGACCAGGCGGATCAACTGAGCCAACAACTCGACAAAGCCAAGAACGCCACCGAGTCCACCTGGGACGATGTCAAAGCTGGCTCCAAGAAGGCTTACGACCAATTGGCGGACGGTTTCCAGAAGGCCCGTCAGTGGGTGAGCGACAAGATCGCGCCTTAATGGGACGCGCAAGTGAACGGACCGACCTCAATCACATCAAAAATCGCAATTTCCATCGGTACGCAAAGCACATTCCTGAATACAAATAAACACTGAAAGAAAACATATGTTATACACACTCGCGGTAATCCTCCTGATTCTTTGGCTTCTTGGCGTAGTCACCAGTTACACGATGGGAGGCGTGATCCACGTGCTGCTCGTGGTTGCGTTGGTCATGGTGCTGCTCAACTTCATCTCCGGCCGGAGGGGAGCGCGATAATGAACAAACTCGTACCACTGGCACTGCTCATTGGCGGCATTGTGCTCATCGTCTTCGGATTTAACGCGACTCACGCCTTCGCCTCCCAGGTATCCAGGTTTTTTACCGGATCGCCAACCGATAAAGCCGTCTGGATGCTCATTGGAGGCACCGTCCTGGCCCTGGTTGGGATAACCACGCTGTCGCGATCCGCTTAAATCGCCCAAGCCAACTGCGGGGTGAAAGGTGCCCTTTTGAATTCCATGTCGCCTCGCCTCAAAAAGCTGGCGATATGGGCCCTGGCCGGGTTCTTGTTGTACACGGTTTTGGGATTTTTCATTTTGCCGCACCTGGTGCGATGGATCGCGGTAAAGCAGTGGTCAACGTAACCTCGACCGGCCGGTCACGATTCGGAAGGTTCAACTGAATCCGTACAGCCTGTCGGTTACCATCCGGGGACTCCTGATTCGGGACAAGGACGGTGCGGTGCTGGTCTCCTGGGAGGAAGCCTATCTAAATTTCCAGCTCAGCTCATTTTTTTCCCATGCCTGGGTCTTTAAAGAGGTCAGCCTGTCACATCCGTTCGTGCGCGTAGAGATAGAAAAGGACTACACGCTGAATTGTTCGGACATCATCAGCAAGCTCTCACCAGGGCTTCCGGAGAAATCCAGGCGAGCCGACCAACACCGTTCGTGGCATATCAATCGGCTGCGCGTCACCGGCGGGAAGCTTTCTTTCACGGATCTGACACCGCGTACGCCTTTTCGGAGAATCATGGGTCCTTTGGAGCTGACGCTAACGCATTTCCAAACGGACGCAGCTCACAAGAATGTGTTTGCGCTTTCCGGTCTCTCCGCAGGCGCAGAGCGCTTCTCCTGGAATGGCTCCTTCTTTCTGGAGCCACTTCGGTCCGAGGGGGAGATCTCGCTCGATGGACTCGCACTGGCCACCTATGCGCCGCTCTACCAGGATTTGTTCCGATTCGAAATCAAAGACGGGGTGATCGGCCTTCATTCGAGCTACCGTTATGAACGGAGCGCGGCAACCAACCTCCTGACCGTGACGAACGCCACCTTTGCGCTCAAGTCGCTCGAGATGGTGGAAAAGGACACGGGCCTGCCTGCGGTCAAGGTTTCCAGTTTTGTGGTTACCGGCGCCAGCGCCGACGCGATGTCCCGCCAGGCCGAGGCAGACACCATGACCGTGAACGGCGGCCGGTTCGTTCTGCGCCGCAACAAGGACACTTCGGTCAATGCCCTCGAATTATTGAAACCGGCCGACTCCGCGCCGCCCGCGCCCGGCGGGATTATACTGCTGCTCCGCGCGATGACCAATTTGGTAGCGCTGCTGCTGGACACCACCAATCTGGCAAATGGCACGGTCCGCGACCTTAGCTTCACGAACTGCGCGCTGCATTTGGAAGACCTCGCGAATGTAAAACCGGTTCGGCTCGACCTCGAAGAGCTCGCGGTGCGGGCCAGGAATATCTCCAACCGCGCCGGGACAAACATGAGCGCCGAAGTCTCCCTGCGCTGGGATACCAATGGCACCGCGCGGGCGGACATCAAGGCAGCTCTCTCGCCGGTGCGAGCGGAGATAAAGCTGGCGTTTGATCGATTGAATCTGCGTCCACTGGCCCCCTACCTGGAACCGCACCTGGATGTCTTCGTGTTGGGCAGCACGCTGAGCCTGGCCGGCACGGCCCGATGGCGCAGCGCCAAAGCTCAGTTGCCCGAAGCTCGTTTTCGTGGCGACGCGCGGCTGGATGGATTCTCGCTCGCGGAGGGCACCGCCAGCGAAGGCTTGCTCCGATGGGATTCGCTGCGGATGGCCGGCATCGAAGCCAACCTGAACCCGCCGACCGTCTCCGTGGACACCATGCGCTTGGAGAAAGTATTTGCGCGGTTGATCATTGAGACCAACCGAACCATCAACCTGATGAGCGCGTTGCGCCTGGGCGACAGCCACGGGACGTCTCCGCATCCGTTGACGAACGGGGCGGCGGTGGTGTGGCCGAAGCTCTCCGTGGCTACGGTGGTGCTCACCAACGCAAACGTGCATTTCATCGACCGCTCGCTCCAGCCCAACGTGAACCTTACGCTGGCGCAACTCAGCGGCACCCTATCCGGGCTTTCCTCCGATGATTCCCACCGGGGGGACCTCCACCTCCAGGGCACCATCGACAGAACCGCGCGTGCCGAGATCACGGGAAAAATCAATCCGTGGAGTTCAAAGCAGCCGATGGATCTAACGCTCTCTATCAAAGGAATGGACTTGTTGCCGGCGGACCCCTATTCGATCAAGTACCTGGGCTACCGGTTGCTGAAAGGCAGGTTGAGCGCGCAGCTCACCTATGAGGTTTCGGAACATGAACTCAAATCGAGGAACGATCTCACGCTTGACCAGTTCACGCTGGGTCAAAAAGTGCAGAGTCCCGATGCCACCACGCTGCCGGTGCGTCTGGCCATTGCGATCCTGAAGGACCGCGACGGAAGGATTGCGTTGGAGGTTCCGGTTAATGGCAACCTGAACGATCCTCAATTCAACCTGGGCCAGGTGGCTTATCGTGCTATCGAGTCGGTGCTGGTTAGAATCGCCACCTCACCCTTTTCCGCTCTGGCCGAGTTGTTCGGAGGCAAAGGAGATGAGCTAAGCTTTCAAGAGTTTGAACCCGGTTCGACGAATCTCTTGCCCGCTGCCATTGCGAAATTGGATGTGTTGGCCAGCGCTCTCTACCAACGTCCCGAACTACAGTTGGAGATCGAGGGCAGCGTGGACCCGCTGACTGACCTTGCCGCTTTGCGCCGCGCGGAATTGCACAAACAATCGCTGGTTGCAAACTGGGAGGACGCTGCCAACCTGGTCCCCGTTGGAACCCGGCTTGACGGCGCAGAAGTCCCGCCCTTAGAAAGTCCAGAAAAAGTGTTCTCCTTTGAAAAGGGCGCTTCCGCCCTCAGGAGCACACCGGCGTACTCATCCTTCGTTAAAACCAAAACCAGGACCAAAGAACGACCCCGAAGTTCCGGGAGGGTTTTCGCCGACGAAAAGGGCGCTACCGCCCTGATGATGATTTGGGCCCCTCGGGAGATTGCCGGCGTATTGGACGGGGAGGCTGAGCTTCTGGAGGGAGTCAAAATTGCGCCCGATGCCCTCGGCACTCTCGCGAGTGAACGCGCACGAAATGTCAAAGCATACCTGCTCCAAACCGGAAAGGTCCAAGCGCAAAGGATCACCGATTCGGCCTTGGGCGCCAGTTCCAAAGGCAGCCGCGTCTATGTGCGGCTGCAATGAGCCGGTGCTTCTCCCCTCAGCGTCCGGCATACTTCGATGGATTCCGTATCCGATCGAGCCGTTCGGTTTCGAACAGGTACTGCGCGCGCTGCCGCCGCCTTCGTTCCAGCGCCGTCGCCACCGTTCGCGGCAGCAGCCAGGCTCGTTTGGCCAGATCAGCGGGAGCTTGGCAAATCACCTTAAGTATATCCATAAAGTCGCTTAATGTTGACCCGGAGATTCATCGGTCGGCGTCTGACTCGGGGCGGCTGCCTTCGGCGCGCGCAAACCCGGTTCGGTAGTTGGCTCGACACGTTCCATGTTCTTCGCTTTAGCTTGAACCGTGCCGCCGTGTGGTGCCGTGGGTGGTCTGCTCCCGATGCGAGCCAATTTGCCCTGTCCTGAGGCCAACGGGGTCAATGGTGGGCCTTCCTGGCGATGGGACCCGTGCAAAGTGCCTGAGGGGCATCATGAGAGCCGGGCAATTTGCACGGGTCCTTCGGGCTAAGCGCGGCGCCTGCGAGCCGGCCTTCATCCTCAAGCGCCTGCCCGCTAACAGTTTGACCCTTCGACTCCAAAGGCGGCACCTCCCCTGCTTATAGTAAGTTATGTTCGAAAAAAAATGTCCCGAGTGTGGGGCTAAGCTGGGCAATTTCCTGTATGCTGACGCCTGTCCTGCCTGCCATGAGGTACTCCGGTGCAATTTGGCTGACCCGCCGATTCAGGCTAAACCCGCCCGGGTGAAGTCCTGGCCGGTTCGGGCTTTTTTCGGCCTCTTGCGTTTTGTGGAAAGTTGACGCGGATAAGCGGAGGGAGTTTGAGGTTGCCTCGGGATGACCGACAGAGCATCGGGCAAAACCATTTCTGATCAAGTCCATCGAGTCGCCTGCCATGAAGGTAAAACTTTTCGATGTCGTGTTGCACAACGTGCCGCCGGGAAAGTCGCCCTCGACACAGCTTGAGGAGCTCATCAACGGTTTCCTGAAGAACCACCCAAATCTTATCGTAACGGCGACGCACATGAACACGCTGGTCGTGCCCGCGACTCCAGCGAGCCTGGTGGGAGGGGAGACCAGTCAGCCCTCGGTCATCCTTTTTGCCACTCTCTACTATCAGTGATCAGCGGGAGGACCAGCCTGAACAATCCGTCCGGAAAGCGGATGAGCGTGGAGAGCCTCCTCAGCCGAGTGACGGCGTATGTGAAGGCGCGCACCGTATCCAACGAATCGCCATTACGCGCCGAGGTGTTCAGCGTGGAACAACTGGTGCGTCATGCCCAAAGCCTCGCCGAGGCGCACCGGGTCGTCACGCAGCGCGCCTCCAATCGCTTGCTCGCACGGTTGGATGAAAACGAAGAAACACTCAGAGCCTACAACCGCGCGACTCAGGCCGTGGATCAGACCCGGCGGGTCACCCACGCCGCGGAATGGTTGCTCGACAATTTCTACCTGATCGAAGAGCAAATCCAGATGGCGCGGCGGCATTTGCCTCGGGGTTACAGCCGTGAGCTCCCCCGTCTGCTGTCGGGCCCGTCCGCAGGTCTTCCTCGCGTTTACGATTTGGTGCTGGAATTGATTTCCCACGTCGATGCCCAAATCGATGCCGAACCACTGCGCGCCTTCATCGCGGCTTACCAAACCATCTCGCCATTGAAACTGGGCGAGTTGTGGGCCATTCCGATCATGCTCCGCCTGGCCTTGATTGAGAACCTGCGACGGGTCACCTCGCGCCTGACGCTCGCGCGCCATGATCGGGATCTTGCCGACCTGTGGGTCGAACGTTTGCAGAAAATGGCCGAGGAGAATCCCTCACATCTCGTGGTCGTGGTGGCCGACATGGCGCAGTCCACGCTGCCGTTGTCCAGCGCGTTCGTGGCGGAATTCACACAACGGTTGTCCCGCCAAAGTCCGGCGATGCACCTGGCCCGAACTTGGCTTGAGCAATCGCTGACCACTCAAGGACTTTACATCGACGCATTGGTCCACCTCGAAAGCCAGAACCAGGCAGCGGACCAGGTCTCCGTCAGTCATACCATTAACAGTCTGCGTTTCCTCGGCGCTTTGGATTGGCGCGAGTTTGTTGAGCGCTTGAGCCAGGTTGATAAGACGCTGCGCCTGGATCCGTCCGGGGTTTATGGGGAAATGGATTTCGCCACGCGCGATAGTTATCGCCATTCGGTGGAGGCCATCTCCCGGCACAGCCAAATGCAGGAGTCGGAGGTGGCGCAGCGCGCGGTCGAACTGGCCGAAGCCAGCGCCCGGGAAAAAGGAATGGAAGATCGGACCGCGCATGTGGGGTTTTACCTGGTTGACAAAGGCCTTGCGGCCTTGGAGCGCGCAACACTCATGCGCCAGCCCTGGCGAACAGCCTGCGAACGAAGCATCCGTCACTTTCCCCTGGCTTTCTACGCCGGCGGGGTTTGCTCACTGACGGCTTTGGGAACTCTCGCCTTAACCCAACAAGCGCGGGTGCGCGAATTGCAGGGTTGGAAGCTGGCTCTCTTCACGCCCGTGTTCTTGCTTTGTTGCAGTCAATTGGCCGTGGCGGTGATGAATTGGCTTTCCACTTTCTTGGTCAAGCCGCGGCTGCTGCCGCGCCTGGATTTCACCGGCGGCATCCCACTTGAGTGCCGGACTATGGTGGTCGTGCCGACCCTCTTGACTAGTTCTGCGGGGGTGGACGGGCTGGTCGAAAGTTTGGAGATTCACTACCTGGCTAATCGCGACCCCAACCTTTACTTCGCCCTGTTGACCGATTTCCAGGACGGGCCGGAGGAGTTTCAACCGGCGGACGCTATATTGCTGGGGCGAGCGCGTGCGGGAATAGAAATGCTCAACGCGAAATACGGGTCCGACCGGCCCACCATCTTTTTCCTCTTTCACCGGCCGCGCCGCTGGAACAAGCTCGAAGGCGTTTGGATGGGTTATGAGCGCAAGCGGGGGAAATTGACCGAGTTCAATGCCTTGCTTAGGGGAGGATCCAAGGCATGTTTTTCCGAGAGGGTTGGTGATTCGTCGCTCCTCCCGGCCATCAAGTTCGTCATCACGCTCGACACCGACACTCAACTTCCTCGCGACGCAGCCCGCCGACTCGTTGGCACGATGGCTCATCCGCTGAACCGGCCGCAGTTCGATCGCATCAAGGGGGTAGTTACGGAAGGCTACAGTATCATGCAGCCGCGTGTGGGAGTGAGTCTGCCCAGTGCCGGGCGGTCCTGGTTTGTTAAGCTCTTTGCCGGCGATGTGGGGATCGACCCCTACACGCGCGCGGTTTCTGACGTTTATCAGGACGTTTTCCAGGAGGGATCGTTTATTGGCAAAGGGATTTATGATGTAGATGCATTTCAACAGGCTGTCGCCGGCCGGTTCCCGGAAAACACGGTCCTCAGCCATGATCTCATCGAGGCCTGCCATGGCCGCTCGGCGCTGGTCAGCGACGTCGAGTTCTACGAAGAACATCCTTCACGTTACAACACCGATATCAATCGGCGGCACCGTTGGATCCGCGGCGATTGGCAAATCGCCCAGTGGCTCTTGCCGCGCGTCCCAGGACCTGACGCCCGGCGCATTGCTAATCCGCTGTCCGGCTTGTCGCAATGGAAGATTCTCGACAACCTCCGGCGGAGCCTGGTTCCCGCGGCGCTGGTGCTGCTTCTGGCCGGCAACTGGCTGGCCGGCTTCGGGGCTGCCGGGCTCCTGGTGGTCGTGGGGATCATTCTGCTTCCGGCCTGCTTGATGGCAGCGGTCGATCTCTTCCGCAAGGCGCCGGAAGCTTCGATTTCGTTGCACCTGCGCGGGCTGGTTGGTCCATTCGGGCGCCAATTCGGCCAGGCCTTGCTCACCTTGGTGTTCCTGCCTTACGACGCTTTTATCAGCCTGGATGCCATCGGCCGCACCCTGGTGCGGTTGTTGATTGTTCGGAAACGGCTCTTGGAATGGCAAACGGCCAGCGATGCCGAGCGTATCGCGCGCGGCGGGGCGGCGGGGTTTTATTCGACCATGTGGATCGCACCCACGCTCGCTCTGGCCTGCGGGGGGTTCCTGGCCTTGGCGCAGCCCTCCGCGTTGCGCGTGGCTGCACCTGTGCTGGCCCTGTGGTTTGCCGGTCCCTGGATCGCCTGGCGTATCAGCCAGCCCATCGGAACTTGGGCGGCGCCCGAGTTAAAGCCGAAGCAATTAGCCTTCTTGCGGCAAACCGCGCGCAAGACCTGGCGCTTTTTTGAAACCTTCGTCACGGAACAAGAACACTGGCTTCCTCCGGATAATTTCCAGGAAGAGCCCGTCCCGGTGGTGGCTTCCCGCACCTCGCCGACCAACCTGGGTTTGGCACTGCTGTCCAACCTGGCAGCCTGCGACTTGGGGTATCTGTCGGTTGGCCAACTCTTGCGCCGGACGCAAGACACTCTCGACACTATGCAACGCCTCGAGCGGCACCGTGGCCATTTCTTTAATTGGTATGACACTCGAACCCTTAAGCCTTTGCTGCCCCTCTATATTTCCACTGTGGACAGCGGCAACCTCGCCGGCCATCTGCTGACCTTGGGTCCCGGTTTGGCGGAATTGCCCGATCAGCCAATCTTCCCGACTCAACTGTTTGATGGCCTGGCCGACACGGCTCGGATTCTCCACGAGCTGACCGGCAAGAGTCCGGAGCTCGAGGGCCTCGAGTCCGAATTGGCGAGAGCACCCGCCACGTTGCGTGCAAGCTTTGACCTGCTGCAACGCGTGACCGAGCGGGCGGCGGCATGGGTCGCTGCGATCGAGGACGGCGCGAGCGAAGAATTGAAATGGTGGACACGGGCTCTGGAACGCAACGGCCGGGAGCATTTGCAGGATCTGCTTTTTCTGGCTCCTTGGCTTGGGTTCGCGCCGGACGCCCTAGCCCAGATATCCAATCTGCTGCATTGCGGAATTCCAACCGCCGTGGCAAGGGAGGCGTTGGAATCGTCCAGCGCCTTGCCGAGGTTAAATCGGCCTTCGAGCGGTGCCACCGGACAAGAGGCACCCCTGGCCGCACGGGATCGGCTCCCGACCATTCTTGCCACCCTCGAGGGCCCGACCTTGCGCCAGGTATCACAACTGGATCGCTCACTTTGTCCGCTGATTGAGGCGGAGTTGCAAAGACCTTCCGGGGACGCTGACTCAGCCGGCTTCCCCGACAGGGGAGCTCTCTCTCAATGGCTGCACTGTTTAGGCGAAGCCAGCCGTCGCGCCAGCCAGCGCATCCTTGGGCTGCAAGCTTTGGCGGAACAAAGCGCGAGCCTAGCGGAAATGGACTTCAGTTTTCTATTCGATTCCGCGCGCGAACTCTTCTCGATCGGGTTCAACGTGACTGAACGCCGCCGCGACGCCAGCTTCTATGATTTGCTGGCGTCGGAAGCTCGGTTGTGCAGCTACGTAGTGGTCGCTCAGGGACAGGTTTCGCAAGACCACTGGTTCTCGCTGGGGCGTCTGCTGGTTTCGCTACGAGGCGATCCGGTGCTGGCTTCGTGGAGCGGGTCGATGTTTGAGTATCTGATGCCACTGCTGGTCATGCCGAATTATGAAAACACGTTGCTGGAGGCAACCTGCAAAGGTGCCGTCCGGCAGCAAATCAAGTATGGCCAATTCCGCGGCGTCCCGTGGGGGATTTCCGAATCCGGATACAACCGGACCGACGTTCACCTGAACTATCAGTACCGCGCGTTTGGTGTGCCGGGCCTGGGCTTGAAGCGGGGGTTAGCCGAGGACCTGGTAATTGCGCCTTATGCCTCGACGCTGGCGCTCATGGTCGCGCCTCAGGAGGCGTGCCACAATCTCCAACAACTCGCCGCCGATGGACGCGAAGGGGCTTACGGCTTTTACGAGGCGGTGGACTATACGCCTTCGCGCCTCCCCCCGGGCCAAACGAGCGTCACGATTCGCTCGTTCATGGCCCATCATCAGGGGATGAGCCTGCTCGCCCTGGTGTACCAGTTGTTGGGCCGGCCGATGCAACGGCGGTTCATGTCGTGCCCGTCTTTCAGGGCTGCCGACTTGCTCTTGCAAGAACGGGTACCTAACTCAACCGCCAAGGTGCTCTCCGAAGAGTATGAATCCGTTGCGTCCCGCAAGTTTGTGGGCGAGGGCGAGAGCCTCGCGCGCGTGTTCACCAATCCGGATCTGCCCGCGCCTGAAGTTCAGCTCTTGTCCAATGGCCGCTATCACGTCGTGGTCAGCAGCGCGGGTGGCGGCTACAGTCGCTGGCGGGACCTGGCGGTCACCCGCTGGCGGGAGGATGCTACGTGCGATGGCTGGGGCACTTTTATCTATTTGCGTGATGTGGCCACCGGCGAACGCTGGTCTGCCGCGCATCAACCTTGCCTTGGCCCGGCCAAACGTTATGAAGCCATCTTTACGCAAGCCCGCGCGGAATTTCGACAGCACCACATTGGCCTGGAGACCCACACCGAAATCAGCGTCTCACCCGAAGACGATGTGGAGCTTCGCCGGGTGACCCTCACCAATCACACCCACGTGCCACGCGTCCTCGAATTGACCAGTTATGCCGAGGTGGTGCTCGCGCCCCCCGGCACGGATGCTTCCCATCCCGCTTTCAGCAATCTGTTCGTGCAAACCGAGTTCGTGCGCCCGCGCCCAGCCGTGCTCTGCACCCGCCGCCCCCGTTCGGGAGGAGAAAAACCACCCTGGCTCTTTAACTTAATGATGGGACAGGGCGGCGAGCAAGGCGAGGTCTCGTGCGAAACCGACCGCAACACGTTTATTGGGCGAGGCCGGAGCACCGCCTCACCCGCGGCCCTGCAGAGCCACTCACCACTGTCCAACACCACTGGCTCGGTGCTGGATCCCATTACCGCGTTGCGACGGACGGTCACTCTGGCCCCCCATCAAACCGCTCGTGTGGATCTGGTTATGGGGGTGGCTGAAAGCCGTGAAGCAGCGCTGGCGCTCGTCGAAAAATACTCCAACCCGCGCATGACCGACCGGGCCCTGGACCTCGCCTGGACCCATGGACAGGTTACCCTGCGCCACCTCGGTGCCTCGGAAGCCGACGCCCAGCTTTATGCCCGCCTGGCGGGCGATTTGATTTATGCCAATCCCGCCCGGCGCGCCGCTTCCAGTGTGCTGCTCAACAACCGGCGCGGCCAAAGCGGGCTTTGGGGCTATGGCATCTCCGGGGATGCCCCGATCGTTCTGCTGCGCATCAGCGATCCGACCAGAATCGAGCTCGTTCAACAACTGCTTCAGGCCCACTCTTACTGGCGGATGAAGGGATTGCCCGTTGACCTGGTGATTCTCAACGAGGATGCTTCGGTCTATCGCCAGCCCTTGCAGGACCAAATCTTGAGTTTGATTGCGTCGGGCATTGAAGCCCAAATGCTGGACAAGCCGGGCGGCATCTTCGTCCGCCGCCTGGAGCAATTCTCCGCTGAAGACCGTGTGCTGCTTCAATCGGTTGCGCGCCTGGTCTTATCCGATGAAAATGGAACTCTGCGCGAGCAATTGGAGCGGCCCACGCTGCTGGATCCGATGATCCCTTTGCTCTCTCCTGCACGCGCTCCCGCGCTCGAGCCGACCAAGCCGGTTGTGGAGCGGGAACTGATCTTTAACAATGGACTCGGGGGGTTTACCCGCGACGGGCGCGAGTATGTCATCACCTTGTCAGCGGGCCAGGTCACTCCTGCCCCGTGGGTCAACGTGCTGGCCAACCCCTACTTCGGCACCGTGATTTCAGAGAGCGGCGGTGCCTATACGTGGATCGAAAACAGCCATGAATTCAGGCTAACGCCCTGGAACAATGATCCGGTCACCGATGCCGCCGGTGAAGCCTTCTACCTTCGCGATGAGCAGACCGGGCAGTTCTGGTCACCGACGCCGCTGCCAGCTCGTGGCGCAACCCCTTACATCATCCGCCACGGCTTCGGCTATTCCGTATTCGAGCACACCGAGAACGGCATCGCCTCTGAGCTGTGCGTCTATGTGGCCATGGACGCTCCGGTAAAGTTCGCGATCCTGAAACTCCGCAACGTCTCGGGGCGAGCGCGCACCTTGTCCGTCACCGGCTATTGGGAATGGGTGCTGGCAGAGTTGCGCCATAAAAGCCTGCTGCACGTCCAAACGGAGGTGGATCCCAAAACGGGCGCGTTGCTTGCGCGCAATCCGTTTAACACCGATTTTGCCGAGCGCATCGCCTTCGTAGACGTAAGCGATCCCGCGCGGACCTTCACGGGCGATCGCGGGGAGTTTCTCGGCCGCAACGGGAATCTTGCCAGCCCCAGGGCCCTCAAGCGAAAGCGGCTTTCAGGAAAAACAGGCGCTGGGTTAGACCCTTGCGCTGCGGCACAAGTGACGTTTGATCTTTCCCCCGGCCAGCAAAAGGAGGTCAGCTTCCGTCTGGGTGTGGGGCGGACCTACGCGGACGTGCAAACTCTGATTCGGCGGTTCCGACCCGCCGAGGCGGGTCGCGGCGCCCTCGAAGGGGTCTGGCAATATTGGAATCGGACACTCGGCGCAGTGCAGGTTGAAACCCCGGATCCCTCGGTTAATGTGCTGGCCAACGGCTGGCTGTTGTATCAGACATTGAGCAGCCGCCTGTGGGCTCGCACCGGGTTTTATCAATCCGGCGGTGCATTCGGCTTCCGGGACCAATTGCAGGATGTGCTGGCCCTCGTGCACGCCGAACCAGCCCTCACCCGCGAGCATCTCTTGCGCTCCGCGGCCCGTCAGTTCCGCGAAGGCGACGTGCAGCATTGGTGGCATCCTCCCATCGGTCGTGGCGTCCGCACCAAATTCTCGGATGACTATTTATGGCTGGTTTATACCACCTGCCGGTATGTCGGCTGCGTCGCCGATACCGGGGTGCTGGACGAGTCCATTCCCTTTCTCGAAGGCCGTCCGCTGCAGCCCGAGGAGGAGTCTTATTACGACTTGCCCAACCGTTCCGAACCCTCGGCCACTCTCTACCAACATTGCGTCCGCGCCATCGAGAACGCGCTTAAATTCGGCACCCATGGTCTGCCACTCATGGGCTGCGGGGACTGGAATGACGGCATGAATCTGGTAGGGAAAGAGGGCCGCGGCGAAAGTGTGTGGCTGGCCTTCTTCCTGTACGACGTACTGACCCAATTTGCCGAGTTGGCCCGCGGACACAACGACGCCGTTTTTGCCGACCGGTGCCTCGCGCAGGCAGGTCAGTTGCAACAAAACATCGAGCAACAGGCCTGGGACGGTCAATGGTATCTCCGCGCGTACTTCGACAACGGGGAGCCGCTTGGCTCCCGCGCCAACCCGGAATGTCAGATCGATTCCCTGCCGCAAAGCTGGTCCGTGATCAGCGGCGCCGGTGAGCCCCAACGCGCCCGCCAGGCCATGCGCGCCGTGGAGGAGCGCCTGATTCGTCGCGACGCCCGGTTGATTCAGTTGTTCGATCCTCCGTTCGATCGCTCCGCGCTCGACCCTGGTTACATCAAAGGCTACATCCCCGGCGTGCGCGAAAATGGCGGTCAATATACGCATGCCGGCGTTTGGGCGGCGATGGCCTTCGCCCTGCTAGGGGAAAACGATCGGGCCTGGGATCTATTCACCTTGCTCAATCCAGTCCACCACGGCGCCACACCCAGCCAAATCGCGACCTACAAAGTAGAACCGTACGTCGTGGCGGCCGACGTCTATGCCGCCGCGACCCACACCGGCCGGGGGGGGTGGACTTGGTACACCGGCTCCGCAGGCTGGATGTATCGGCTGCTACTCGAGACCTTGCTCGGCGTGAATCTGCAGGGCAACGAGCTGGTGCTGACCCCCAGGCTTCCTCAGAAATGGAGCGCCTTTACCATCCACTACCGCTATCGACAGACCCATTACCGCATTCGCATCAGCCGGCTCTCGGGTGTCCCTTCGGGTGCCGGCCTGCTGTCCCTTGATGGCCAGGCGGTCGTTGGGAATAGAATCCCTCTAGTCGATGACCACCGTGATCATTCTGTGGAACTACAAGTGAGTTAATATCCTAACTTATCGGCGGCAGCGTCAATGGCTTGAGCAATGGTCTCCGCCTCATGCGCGACCGCAATGGGTTGGCGCCCTTCGAGGCGGGCTTCCATCATGCAACGCGTGTCAAAGCGTCCGCCTTTCTTGCCGTTTTCATCGCTGAGGTGGGCTTCAACGCGGGTAACATGCTCCGCGCGGTGGCCCAGGGTGCGCTCCACTATGGCTTCGGCGGGTGGCTGCGGCTATCGTTTCCGTCAGAGTCTATGCTTTCAGAACTTTCTTTCGGATTCCTCATTTCCATCTCCGCCAGCTTGTCTTTGAGGTCTGCGACTTCGTGCCTGAGGGCTTGGAACGCTTCCGGGGTGGGGTGGCCTCCCGGCTGGCCGGACCCCTCGGTTCGATAGTGAACCCACAAGCCGCCGATGGCCAGGAACGCGAGCGCCAGGAGAGCAGCGGTTCCGGCAACAAAATACGCCGGTTGGACTCCCGGATGAATGATTTTCGCCGCGTCCACGCCGTTTAGGGACAGAATGTAAGCTTCGATGTCGGCAATCATCGGCGCGGTGAGCGAATGCGTGGTTCCGAACGCGGGCATCATCAACGCCGGGCCGGGCCCGGCTGCGGTGGCTCCATGCTGGATGACCCGGTCAAGGTTCGCCGCGAACACGGCAGGATCGTTGGTGAACAATTCCCGGGAGATGGGCGCGAGCGCCGGCACCATGCCCGCCTGCGAACCGGGATTCGGCACCTTGCCTGCTCCAGCCTGGCCGTGGCATTTGGCGCAATCCAAGTTGAACAATACCGCGCCGTGCTTCGGATCACCGATCATTTTGACGAGGATCGCGGTCGCTTCGGGTGGGGCGGCGGCTGGCGGCGCGGAATCCGGGCTGGTGCTGTCAGCGCTTTCTTTTGCCTGCGCTGGCGTGGACGAGGAGGTGGGAGGTTGTTTCGCTTCAGTCGCCGCTGTGCCGGCACCGGCCGCAGCCGGGCTGGACGAGGGATTCAGAACGAAATCCGCCAGGCTCTTGAGTTGGGGTTGGGTCAGATTCTTGTGGGCCGGCATGGTGGTCGTCGGATCGTGCTTAAGGGGATCGGTGATCTGCTTGATCAACCACTGGCCGGAGCGACCCAACTTCGCCTCGTGGGACAAATCAGGCCCCAGCTTGCCGCCTTTGCCATCAATCATGTGGCAAATCACACAACCCGCTGAGACGAAAAGACCCTTGCCTTCCGGACTGTCGGTCGTGGCGGCGGTCGTGTTGGTCTGGCCGGCTGCGGGCTTGGCCGGATTGGCGGCGGAGGCGTCCGAGGCTGCAACTTGGTTGGCCGGCGCGGAGGCAACTGCGGCAGGTGCCGGTGCGTTCGTAGAAACCGGAGGCGTTGCGGCCAAGGGTTGCGCGCTGACCGGAACCGATCCGGGCGCGGGATTCAGAATGTAATCCGCCAGGCCCTTGAGTTGCGCTGGGGTCAGATCCTTGTGCGCCGGCATAATGGTCGTAGGAACGTGCTTGCGGGGATCGGTGATTTGCGTTATCAGCCATTGGCTTGTGCGGCCTAACTTCTTCTCCTGCGCCAAATCGGGCCCTGCCACGCCGCCTTTGCCTTCGAGCTTGTGACAGACCGCGCACCCCGCTGAATTGAACAGCCCCCTGCCTTCCTGAATGTCACCTGCGGGAGCGGTCGTGCTTGGCGGCTTTGATCCGGGTCTTGCCGAACCGGCGATGGAAGCCGCGGATCCGGCAACTTGATGGGTGGGTGCCGGAGCAGTCGGCGTCGGCACGACGCCCAGCTCCGCCCCACTGTTAACCCAATTGCGAATGGTTAAGCGCTCCGCATCGGTAAATGCCAGTGCTTCGGGACTTCCCGGCAGGGGCATTGCCTCCTTGTAATACCGACCTTTCCAACTGTCCCAGATCCGCCGCCCGATCTCCCCACGATCGGTATAAACGGCCCGGTAATCGAGCCAGTTGTAAATGACGGTCTGCGGGCTGTGGCACCGGTTGCAGCTCGCCGCCAGGATGGGCAGCACATCGCGCAGGTAAGTGGGACTCTGGTTCGTTGATTCCGAAGCATTGCCTGCGACGGCATTCGTTTGGGATGGAATGGCATTTGGCTTGGGCGCGGCTGGAGTGGCGGTGGCGGATGCTGCGACTTGGTTGGTCGGCGTCGGAGCAAGCGCTGCAGCAGCGGGTGCGTTGGTCGAAGTCGGGAGGGCTGTCCGCGGTGCTGCCGGAGTGGCGGCGGGCGTTGCGAGGGCTGCAACCTGGTTGTTCTGCGCAGGAGCCGCCGCAGCAGGGGCGGGCGCATTGGTGGAAAACGGCGGCGTTGTCTCGGACTTAGCCGAACGGGTGGCTGAGTCAGCGGGAGTGGCGACTTGATTGGTCGGTGCCGGAACAGTCACGGCAGCCGCCGGCGAATTCGTGGAGACCGAGGGTGCTGCCACGGGTGTTGCGGGAGTGGCGTCGGAAGCCGAGGCTGCGGCGGTTTGATTAGTTGACGCAGAAGCTGCCGTCGCGTTTCCGCTGGAACCGCTATAATAACCGAGGAAGGTCATGATGAGGATCACCGCCACGAACATGAAGCCGGACAACATGGCGATCGGCCGCTGGAAAGGATTTTTCTTTTCATTGCGATCAATGAACGGCACCGCGAAAAGCAGCAAGACCAGCAATGTGGGAATGACCACCGTGCCCAGCCACTCCCATGAGCCATTGAACACCTTCAGCGCCTCATACAGGAAGAGGAAATTCCACTCCGGTTTCGGACTGTAAGAATTGTCCAACGGATCGGCCGGCCCGGTAATCGGTGCGCGGACGAAGGCGGCCAGACAAATCAGCCCCAGCAGGATCAGAGCGACCACCAGCAGATCCTTGAACGTCTGGTCCGGCCAGAACGAACCGGTCTCTTCCACCTTCTTTGGCTTCCACGGACCTACACTGCCGAACTGCCGGAAGGCCACGATATGTGCGACAATGAAGAAAAACGTCAAGGCCGGAAGGATCGCGATGTGGACCACAAACGCTCGGGACAGGGTCATTTGCCCCATCGTATCTCCGCCGCGCATGAGCAATTTCAAGAAGTTTCCGACCAGCGGCACCGTTCCCGCCATGCTGGTGCCGACTTCTCCGGCCCAATACCCCAGAGTGTCCCAAGGCAGGATGGCCCCGGTGAAAATGAAGGCCGCCCCCAGCAGCAGCAACACCACGCCTAGCAACCAGGTCAGTTCGCGGGGTTTCTTGTAAGCCGCCCAGATGAACACCCGCACCACATGAAGCCCCATCACCACGATGAACGCCTGGGCCGCCCAGTAGTGCAGCCCATGGATCAGCCAGCCGAGCGGCACCTGCAAGCGCAGAAACATCACACTGTCATAGGCGTGATCCACGGTGGGAACGTAATATAGCAACTGCCACACGCCCGTGATCACCAGCACCAGAAACAGGGCCAGCGTGGCGCTCCCCAGAACGTAGGCGAACCTGGTGCCGCCGGGAATTTCGTCAACAGAACCCCAGCGGATGACCGGGGCGACCGGCCAGCGTTTCTCCACCCATTGGCGGAGCGGGTGCTTGGGCTTGACGGGTAAATCCATGATTCTGATTCAGACGCGAACTTTTTTCGCGAGACCCGTCTTGAACTGTTCCCACTCTACGTACAGCGCGCCGTTCTCAATCTTGTGAGGCAGCGTGTCCAGGGAACGCGGCGATGGGCCGCTCTCCAGCTTACCCGTTTGGGAAAAGACACTGTTGTGGCAGGGGCAAATGAACTTCTTCGACTCAGGCTGCCAGTTGTAACGGCAGCCCATGTGCGGGCACACCGGAGAGAATACGGTCGCCTCAGTGGGACTTTGCTTGATGACCCACACTTCTTCGCCCGTCTCCATCCGCAAATACGCGTCCGTTTCCACGTAAGTGAAGTTCAGTTTGATAGGCTGGCCCTGCGGCGCGCTGTCAAATCCGGGGGCTTTCGAGAACTGCAGCTTGGACTGACGGTAGATGGTGCCAACCAACGCGGCGGCCAGCGGATACCCGATCACCGCCGCCACTGGCGCGGCCAGGATCCCGCAGGCACACGCCAGGAACTTGCGGCGTCCCATCGCTTCCGGCGTTTCAGTTTCGGCAGTCGAACCGTTCATGCCGGTTCTTGCTTCGTTTCCATAGGGTTGCAGATTCATCAGGCTGATTTGTAGCCGCTTTCCAGTTTCAGCGCCCTTTGCCTGCCATTTCATCGACCCAGTAATCTTGGCGATTGTAACGGGTAGGAGATCGCTTTTCGCGCCCCGGCTCGTACTGAGCGCTGCGCCGGTGAGTTGGCTGGTCTGCGTCCATTATCATCCTGGTTCGGCGATAGCTAGCTCGCAGACTGCTGGCGCTCCGTTAAGCCGAACGCCCCTCGCCGCCAGGCCGGTTATCCCGCTCAAATTCTGCCCAACAAAAACAGGACAACCAGGATGACGAGCACCAAGCCCAGTCCACCGCTCGGATAGTAACCCCAATTCCGGCTATGTGGCCAATTCGGGAGTGCTCCCAGCAACATGAGTACGAGCAGAATGACTAGAACAGTTCCTAACATAAGTTTCCTTTCCCAGTTCGCCAATGCCGTGTGTCGTCCTCTGACTTGCCCGGCATCGGCGCTGGCTGGTTCATGGCGCCCTCAATCCTCGCTCCGGGAGCACCGGCGCGCGGCCAGATAGCCGATCGCTGCCCCCACGCCGAAGGCGAGAGCGATAGTCTGATAAGGGTTTTCTCGGACCACTTGGTCCACGGCTTTGGCGCCCTCGACCACTTTTTCGCGGCCGCAGCCAACCAATTCCTTGCCCCTGTCCAACGCGGCGGCGAGCCGCTTTCGCGCCTCAGCGACTTTATCTCCTGCGACATCAGCGGTGGCTGCCACCAAGGCGCGCGCGTCTTCGGCGAGGGTGCCCATGTCGTTTTCATTTGCCTGTCTGTGTTTATCCATAGTGTTCTGCTCTTTCGATTTTGCTCTAGTAGGTTTGTAGCCAAGGTCTATGCTTAATTGCTAGCGGGGTGAGGCGCTTCCGAGGAACCGGCCTGTTTTTCTGCCTGGACTGGCTCTCGCGAAGGGTCTTCTGTTCCCGATCCGGATGGACGTCCCCAATCCCGAGGGATTGACCAGGTTGGCGGGGGAGTACTCAGCTCTGCCGGGTCAAAGACTTTCCCCAGAACTCGTATGTCCAAAACCTGGTCCGGCCGCAAACCCAAGATCGGAGACCCCGTGTTGCTGGTGTAGTCCCAAAGCCAATATCGGTTCACGCCGTCCTGGACCCCCGCTGCTGGACCATAGTCCATGGGGGCGCAGACAAGATCAATCACGCCGCTGTCGGCCAGGGAATAGAACCGAAGGCAAACCTTATGTTTTGCGTGAATGGCCTCGATAAAGTGCTTGTGATTTGGTATCATAACCTGGACGCATTTGAATTGCCCTTCTCTGCCAGCTAATGCGGGACCAACCGAAGGCCCGGTGATCTAACCTCTTGAGTCCGGCCTGATTAAGCGGCTTGAGTTGACCTTTGGTTTGGGGTGACCACGTTCTAAACGCATTGCAGCTTGCACTATCACAACCGCCGCATCATGCACTTTGCCGTGTGGACGAGTGGCGTGCCAATACTTCAATCCCGCTGCCTTGGAGTGGTTGCCACCCCGTAAGCGCTTTAAGGTACTGTGAGAAGGGAGGTGCGGAGTTCTCGCAAGTATGAATGGCCGCCAGCCGTACGCGACAAAATGCAGCCCGGTTGCCGCTCTCAAGCTGGGTCAGTTTGAGTGACGGCTGACAGCGTGGAACCGGCGCGCGTGAACTCTCTGCTTTGGCCAAGTGCCGTCAATAGGTCGGCGAAATGGTGGATCATGCTCTGAAACAGAGGGTGAAATTCGAAAAGCCGTCCCTCGGCGTGACCCCTCAAATGGTGCCGGCCCGAGGGAAGTCCTCCGCGGTGCGCGCTTCCACAGAAGCATCCGGCCACCGCTCCTTCCGTCCCGGGAGCCCTGCAATTTGCACTCGCACCGCTGCCGCCCCCTGCGTTTTGCATCACGGGCGAGGGTTTGGAGGAGCTGCCCGGAAGGCTATTGGGCGGTCACCTTTCAACCCTCGCCGGCCAGAACTGCCAACTGTGAGTGATTGCTGGCAAGGCAATTGCGACTTTTAATGAGGTCACCCGACGGATTTAATTCTCAGCCCGGGCCTCACCGAGGAGGCCCTGGCACACCGCACGCTAATGGCATGGCATCGGCATGCAGCGGGCTCCGCATGAACGGGGCTCGGGTGGCCGTCAATAAGCGTCAAAACAAGAAATCAAGCAACGAGAGGCTAAATAAGATGACCCATAGTAATTCGAATAATTCAGTGGTGGCGATTTACGGTTCCCACAGCGGTGCCGAAGCGGCCGTCAAGGAGCTGCAGCACGCCGACTTCGACATGAAGAAACTGTCGATCGTCGGACGGGACTATCACACGGATGAACACGTTGTCGGCTACTACAATGCCGGGGACCGCATGAAATACTGGGGCAAGCAGGGCGCATTCTGGGGCGGGATTTGGGGACTATTTTTCGGTTCCGCGTTCTTTTTGATTCCCGGCGTCGGGCCCTTGCTCGTTGCCGGACCGCTGGTCGGTTGGGTTGTCGGAGCGCTGGAAGGCGCGGTGGTGGTGGGCGGCTTGAGCGCGATTGGCGCCGGCCTCTACAGCCTGGGCATCCCCAAGAACAGCATCCTACAGTACGAGACCGCCCTCAAGACGGGTAAGTTTGTCCTGATCGCCCATGGCACCCAGGAGGAAATGGCTCGGGCACGCGAGATTATCAACCGCACCAACCCGGAAACCGCAAACCAACACCAGCCTTCGGAGACCAATCCGCAAGCATGCGCCGCGGCGGCTTAGCGCTCCGACCGCACCCATTTACACAACCAAAACCAGTCTGAAATTATGAAAAATCGATACTTGCTGATTACTCTCCTTGGCGCCGCCGCCCTCGCGGTGGGCTGTGACCATTCAGAAACGCCCGCGAGCGGCTCAGAGGCCACCGCCAAACAGTTGGACAAAGTCCAGACGGAAACCAAGGCGGCCGCGCAAGACATGAAGGACTTTGCCTACACGCAGAAGGCGGAGTTCGTCCAAGCCATGCAAGGCCAGTTGGCCGCGCTCAATCGGGACCTGGACCAACTCGCCGCCAAGGTCGAAAGCTCCAGCGACACAGTCAAGGCCGAAGCCAAACCCAAACTTCAGGCGTTGCGGGACCAAACGGCCGGGTTGAACAAGCAGCTTGATGAAGTCAAGAACGCCACCGAGTCCACCTGGGACAGCGTAAAGAGCGGCGTCAAGAAAGGCTTTGAATCAGCGAAGGACGGTTTCAACCAAGCGCGCCAGTGGGTGAGCGACAAAGTGGCCCCGTGAGGTAAAAAGGAGAAATGTATGAGAAGGTTGAAATTCACAGGTATCGGGCTCGGTTTGGGCGCCGTGCTTTTGGGAGGGCTGACTGGATGCGTCGGCGAGGTGGGCGAGCGGCGTTACGCCACGGTGTCTGCCCCACCTCCGCCGGGTTACGTGGAGAGCGAAGGGGTGGTGTCTGACGACTATGTTTATTACCCCGCTTACCAGGTCTATTACAGCGGCAGCCGGCGCCAATACGTCTATCTCGAAGGTCGTTCCTGGGTTTACCGGCCCGCGCCGCCGCGGGTCTCCGCCAGCGTGCTGCTTGCCTCCCCGTCCGTCAGGCTCGATTTCCACGACGCTCCCTCCGGTCATCACGCGGAGATCATTCGGCAGTATCCGAAACATTGGGTGCCCTCGAACTCGGGTCACGGCAACCAGGCTGCTCATGGTGATGGTGACCAGAAAAGACGCGACTAATCGAGCCCCTCGGCCTCCACATCCAGACCACTGACCATCTCATGATCCCGCCTGTTCTCCAGGTCACCGGTTACGGCCGCTTCAGCAGTGTGCACTTCACACCCGACCCCGTCACCTCACGGGGTCCGCCGGTCGGCGCCCGCAAAGGCAGCCCTCTGACCTTGCATCAGAACGTCGAGGCAGCCTGCCGTTTCATACGCTTTTTATACGATCATCCCCCCACGCGGTGAATTGGGCTCGAAATGTATCCAGCCTGCGTTTTGCACCGTCTTGCTTTTCACCTGTCTTTACGCCGGTGCTTCGAACGTGCCAGGGCTCTTGGACGTAGCGCACCACTCGGGCTTGCGCTCTGGCGTTGCCTGAGCCAGGGCTCGGCGGACGCCGGCAGCATCGAAATCTGCCGTGTAAACAGGCGTCCCAGGTTGCTGGCGCCAGGATTCGTCCAACCCGCCTGCGTCCACGGGATCAAAACCGATGTCGTTGACCAGTTTCATGACTGCTTCTTTGGCCTTGGCGTCGTCTCCTGACACGGGCAGAGCAATGCGACCCGGGGCCCCTGGAGGTTTGCCCCGCTTCGCCAAATGTTCGGCGTAAATATTGTTGAACACCTTAATGACGGGGTGGCCCAGTTGCTGTTCCACCCAGCGGCTTTCCAACAGCCCGTTTTCAATGCCCTCGATTTTTCCATCGCGGTGGCGCGGGTAGTAATTGCCGGTATCAATAACGATCAGGTTGGCCGGAGCGTTCTTGAATAGTCCGCGTGGGAGGTCAGGGATTTTGCCTTCCGGGATGGTGACGACCACCAAGTCGCACCCGGGTGGCACTTCGGCAACCGGCACCGGCTTTGCGCCGGTTTCCTTTGCCAAATCCAAGAGGCTTGCAGGGCCGCGCGAGTTGGCCACGACCACATCGTGTTCCAGGCGGGTGAAATGCCGGGCGAGGGCCGCCCCGATGTTCCCAGTACCGATGATTCCTATTTTCATTTTCCTTTTCATAATAGCTTCTGATCCGCCAGATGGTTCCGGCACCAGCTTTCTCCGACCAAGTAAAAAACGCCGGGTCTAAAAGCTGATCTGAGCCTCACTTTTCGAGTCTGTGCTCCTTTCTCGATTTCTCTTCCGGCACGGCTGGGCAGGCATGGCCTCACTCTCGATCTGCTTGGCATTCGTCCCCGCCTGCGGCCATGCCCAGCACCCGCCACCCCATGCAGAACGGACACCCAAAGCGACAATGGCCTTTGACGAAGACGTTGGGTTTCAGGCCGCCTCGCGGTAATCGTAATGGAGCAAGCCACCGAGTCGGTTGCGACGGCCAATGGCACCGAATGTCGGCAAGGATAAGAACTTCGGCCAGAGGAGTTTGTTGTCCAGGCCCTGGTGATTCCAATCCCGGTCATAATGCCGCAGGAAATTCGTGGTGGCGCGATGGCGGGCGTCCTCGCCAATCAAACCAGCCGGTCCAGGCAGGATTGCGTGAGGCTCCGGACAAAATCAGGCTCGGCTACGAAACTCTTTCGGGGAACACCCAAAGGCCCTCCTGAATTGCTTGTCGAAATAGCTTTGGTCAGAAAACCCAACCTGGTTGGCGATCTCAGCAATGGTGAGCGCCGTCTCATTCAAGAGCCGGGCAGCAGTCGAGAGACGCACGTGGTTGAGGTATGCCACCCAGGTGGTCCCGGCCACTTTCTTGAACGTCTTGAGGAATTGCGGGAGGCTCATATGCACCAGCCGGGCGGCTTCTGAGAGGCTGAGCTTATGCGAATAATGCCGGCTGACATGCTCAAAGAGCGGCTTGAGCCGCAAGGCCCGCTGCTGTTCGCGGACGAACTCCCAATGGGAGACTTTGGATCGGGAGCAATGCTCCGACAAATGGTAGAGCAGAGACAAAAGAAAGGCTTTGCACCCCGCTTGCCGGAGCCTTTCGTTTTTAAACGAGAAAAACCGCTCCAACAGCTTCGCCACCGCCCCATACACCGCGGGAGACGCCGCATCATGGGGACGCAATAGATGCTCCTGCTTGTCCGAACCAGGATAGAAGGGAAGCAGGAACAGGTAATCGTGGGAGGGCGAACCCAGGCTGTAAACAAACTCCGGCATGAAGCTAATGACAATCGCGCGAGTATTGAATCCGGGAAAATCCACGACGTGGTGCAGCTTGAAGTTGTCCACGACCAGCAGGTCACCCGGCCCCAACTCGACTTCGCCATCTCCCATCTGGAACCGTGTCGTGCCATCCAAGGGCAGAAACAATTCGAGGCGCTCGTGCCAGGTTGGCCCCCGCGTATGCTGTCGGGAACTGTAGTGGAAGAGCTTGATCAGGAAGGGGAACTCGCGGTTCAACTCGACGTCGTATCGTCCGCGCTGATCGAGCTGGCGCGCGATATCGTGGGGTTCGAACCGCAAGTTCCGGCAAACGCGCAACAGGGCGTCAAAATTCGCATTGGGAACGGGCGCATTCGATTTCGTCTTACCGCTCATCACGCGCTGATGATGCCCAAAAGCTTCGAAACGAAAAGCCCGCTGTTAGGGCATGGTGCACTCCGAGGAGCAGGCAGGCGGACACGATCCGCTATTGAACCCCCGGACGGTAAAAATCGTCATAGAAATTGACGTGAAGTTTCTAGAAGGATTTTGGCCTGATTGCTAACCTCCGACGAGATCAATGCCTGAACTGCGTTTTGCCATCCTGGGAACCGGATTCTGGGCGCGCTATCAATTGGCCGCCTGGCTGGAATTAAAAGGGCCGCGCTGTGTTGCGTTATACAACCGGACTCCTGCCAAGGCGGAGCAGTTGGCCAGGGAGTTTGGGGTGCCATCCGTTTACCGCGAAGCGGACGAATTGCTGAAGAACGAGCATCCCGACTTTGTTGACATCATTACCGATGCACGGACGCACCGGCACTTCGTGGAAATCGCCGCGAAATACAAGATCCCCGCTATTTGTCAAAAACCGTTGGCGCCAACCCTGGAGGACGCCCAAAGCATGCTGGCCAACTGCCGCAAAGCCGGTGTCCCTCTGTTCGTGCACGAGAATTGGCGGTGGCAGACGCCGGTTCGCGAACTCAAACACGTTCTCGACAGCGGTGCCCTCGGCAGAATCTTTCGCGCGCGCGTCACCTATTCGAACAGTTTTCCGGTTTATGATGAGCAGCCGTTTTTGAAAGAGTTGGAGCAGTTCATCCTGACCGACATGGGCACTCACCTTCTGGACACAACGCGCATGCTTTTCGGAGAAGCACGCACGCTCTATTGCCGCACAACGCGGGTGCGCCCGGATATCCGCGGAGAAGACGTTGCCACGGTGCTGCTGGGGATGGAAAGCGGAGCCACGGTGACTTGCGAGATGAGTTATGCGAGTCGGGTTGAGCACGACCGATTCCCCGAAACATTCGTTTTTGTGGAGGGCGAGCATGGTTCGGCGGAGTTGGGACCTGACTTTTGGATTCGCCTCACGACCCCTGCCGGGACCCAGGCGCGGAGATGTCCTCCTCCATTCTTTTCGTGGGCGGACCCAAGATACTGCCTGGTGCAAGGGGCAGGAGTTGCCTGCAATGCCAACCTGCTGGGAGCACTCGAAGGCCACGCCCCTGCCGAAACCACAGCGGAAGACAACCTCAAAACTCTGAAGTTGGTCTTTGGGGCCTATGAATCAGCCCGAACCGGACAAGCCTTCCAGGTGGGCGCGTCTTCCCCAGCGTAAAATCCACACGAGAACCCTATGCACGACTCGCAAAAGCAAATCCCAAAGAGGTAAAACATGAGCCTGAAAACAGTCGCCCTGCTGGGCGCCGGGGGGAAAATGGGGTGTCGCATCACCGATCACCTGAAAGACAACCCGGCTTACGAGCTGCGTTACGTAGAGAACGGTGAACGCGGGCTCGCCCATTTGGCAGCCCGGGGCGTCCGTCCATTGCCGCTGAAACAGGCGGTTGCGGACGCGGAGGTGGTCATTCTTGCGCTGCCGGACAAACTGTTGGGCAAAGTCGCTCGAGACGTCACCCCACTACTGCGTTCCGGCACGATGGTGGTAACACTCGATCCGGCAGCCGCGCATTCGGGCGACCTGACCACCCGGCCCGACCTTACCTACTTCGTGACTCATCCGTGTCATCCGAGCGTTTTTGATATGGAGGAAGATCCGGAGGCACGCGCCGATTTCTTTGGCGGCGTCAAAGCCCGGATGCCGATAGTCTGTGCTCTAATGCAGGGGCCGGAGGCGGAGTACTTGGTGGGGGAGAAGTTGGCTCGGGCGTTCTTTGCGCCCGTAAGCCGCGCGCACCGGATTACGGTCGAACAGATGGCCATACTGGAGCCTGCGATGGCCGAAACCGTCGGGATCACGGTGGTGATGGTGCTGCGCGAAGCCCTGGAAGAAGCGGTTAGGCGTGGCGTTCCGCGCGCCGCAGCCGAGGATTTCCTGTTTGGCCACATCAAAGTGCCGCTTGGGATAGCCTTTAACCGAGTTGATTTCACGTTTTCCGATGGCGCCAAACTGATCGCCGAGTTCGGTCGCCAACGGGTCTTGCAGCCGGACTGGAAGAAGGTCTTCGAGCCGGACAGCGTTATGGAACAGGTGAAGGCCATCGTGGCCGGCGCCTTGCCTCCGAGTTGAGCACATGCGCCTGGGACTTGGCTCCTACACGTTCACCTGGGCGGTCGGCGTTGCCGGTCATTTACCCGCTCGCCCGCTGACCGCGCTGGAGGTGCTCCAGCGCGCCGATGCCCTTGGACTTCGGGTGGCTCAATTCTGCGACAACCTGCCGCTGACGGCGCTTGCAGCCGCGGATTTCGACAGGTTCCGCTGGTTTGCCCGCGAACACCACATCGCCATTGAGTTGGGCACGCGCGGCAGTGGCAACACCGCCGGACTCCTGGCGCACCTCGATTTGGCGAAGCGCTTGGAGGCGTCCTTCGTGCGCCTGGTCGTGGATGGGCATGGAGACGAGCCCACCCCCGAGGAAACGGTGTCCCGGCTGCGTCCGCTGGTGGCTCGGTTTGCCGCGGCCGATGTGAAGCTGGCCATCGAGAATCATGACCGGTTCTCCTGCCGCACGCTGGTTCGCATCGTAGAGGAACTGGGTCCCGAGCAGGTCGGCATCTGCCTCGATACGGTGAATTCCTTCGGCGCCCTGGAAGGGCCGGAAGTGGCCGTGGAAATCCTCGCACCCTACACATTGAATCTCCATGTGAAGGACTTCACAATTACCCGCGTGAGTTCCCAGATGGGCTATGTGGTGAACGGTTGCGCGGCAGGCCGGGGCCGGTTGAATATACCGTGGGTGCTAGAAAAGTTGCGGGCCACCAGGCGTGACCCTAATGCCATCATCGAACTTTGGACCCCGTACGGCCCAACATTGGACGAAACCATCGAGAGGGAAAGCCTTTGGGCCCGAGAGAGCGTGCAATGCCTGCGCCAGTTCATCCCCGAATGACTACGGAAGGCTTACGGTAAAAATGTTGCCCGAAAATTTCAGGCTCTATGGCCGAGAGCAAGCCCCGCAGCCACCACTGCGCTTGCGCGCGGGGCCGCTCACCATGCTCTTCGAGCCACAAAGCGGCTTTCTACGCCGAATCCGTAAAGGCCAGCACGAAGTCCTGCGCGGCATCTATGTGGCCGTGCGGGATCGGAACTGGGGCACAGTTCCAAACCGGGTTGAACACCTGACCACGAATCTCCAGACCGACTCGTTTCAGCTCAGCTTCGAGGTGGATTCTCGGGAACGGGATATTCACTTCCACTGGCACGGACAGATTTTCGGCTCTTCGGAGGGAGAGCTTCGCTATGTCTTGGATGGCGAAGCTCTATCGACCTTTCTCAAAAACCGCATCGGGTTATGCGTGCTGCATCCGCTTCACGAGTGTTGCGGCGCGTCCGCCCGGTACCAGCAAGGGAACGGGCCAGAAGTGGAGTGCCGTTTCCCCACAGCGATCGAACCGCAAATTGTCTCCCAGGGCACGTTCCGCGACTTACGTTCGCTGTCGCACCAAGTCTATCCTGGCTGCTGGGCGGCGCTGGAATTTGAAGGCGACCTGTTTGAGACGGAAGACCAGCGGAACTGGACGGACGCAAGTTTTAAAAACTGTACTCCACGCCCCTGGCCCTGCCCTTTCCAGTCGAAATCAAATCCGGCACACGCGTCCGCCAGGAGGTCACTCTCCGGCTGACAGCCCCAGAGAGCGCCACCCCAGCACAAGTCGAGGGCAAGCACTTTGCGTCAAGTGAGCGCTCTGTGGACGAGGACCAGGAGCCTTGCGGGATACGTTGGAAAATCCCAAAGGAGCCCAACCGTCCCATGCCATTTTTGGGATTGGGAGTCGCCAGCCACGGCATCCCGCTTAGCCCGGAGGAAGTCAGCCGGTTATCCATGCTACAACTGAGCCATTTACGCGTGGATCTCCGGATGGCGGACACGGGTTGGCCCCAAACACTCTCGAAGGCGGCAGGCGAAGCGGAGCAACTCGGGGTGGCTCTCGAACTGGCAGTCCACTTGGGCCGCGATCACGGTTTCGAGTCAGCCTTGGAAGCATGTGGAGCGGAACTCAAAAGGACAAAGGTTCCTCTGGCCCGGGTCTTGGCGTTTCGTGAGTCTGAGCCGGCGAGTAGCGTGGCGACAGTGCAGTTGGCGCGACGCCGCCTGAGGCTATCGGGGGTATCGATTGGCGGTGGAACCGATTCCCATTTCTGCGAGCTTAACCGCGAACAAGCACTGGGGCGCTTCGGGATCACTGAGGCCGACTTCATCAGTTGGCCAATTAGCCCGCAGGTCCACGTGTTCGACGATCTTTCCGTAATGGAGAACCTGGAAGCCCAGTCGCACACCCTCGCCACCGCGCGTGCGTTCGCGGGCAACAGGCCGCTTGTGGTCTCTCCCATCACCCTCCGGCCACGCTCTAATGCGGTGGCAACTGGCGAAGCGGCCCGGGACCCGGCCCAACTGCCACCCCCCGTGGATCCACGGCAGCTTTCCCTGTTCAACGCCGCCTGGACGCTCGGCAGCATCACCGGGTTGGCTAATGCACAGGTTGCGAGCCTGACCTACTTCGAGACCACCGGATCCTGCGGGCTTATGGAGACCCGACCACCATCCGCCCGCCATCCTTTGTTCCCTTCCCTCCCGGGAATGATGTTCCCGGCTTACTCCGTTTTCGCCGCGCTGGCGGGCTTTAGCCGGATGGCCCCCGTGCCCCAGGATGATCCGGCCCGCGATATGCTTGCTTCACTCTGCCTCTTTGATTCCCGCGGGAAACGGCGACTGCTTTGTGCCAACCTGACCGCGGGTGACTTGCAGATCGCGCTCGATTTGGGTGCGGAGCCAGCCTGCGTCCGCACCCTCCAAGTGAACGGAGGGAACTGCAGTCCCGGAGAGATGGACCTTACCTGGTCCGCAGTTGCCCGATCGGATTGCTCAGCGGGTGTCTTGCGGCTGACTTTGTCCCCTTACGCAATCGCTTCGGTGGATTCCCTGAAAACATGAAAACTCTACTCCTTTACCTGGCGCGATTTCTGCGCCTGGCAGTTCTGCTCGGCTGCCCGCTCTCGGATTCCGCGGCTTGGGGCCAAATGACGACGGGCAGCGCAATGGAGGATTTTGACAAGACTTTCAACCTTTCGGCCAAAGGCTGGTCGGTACAACAAATTGGCTGCAGCCGCGGAGCCAATGTGCTTTGGCCGGGAGAAGATGTGACCTTTACTTTTTTCGTCAAACCGGCTCAGCCCTACAAAGGGCGCCTCAAGGTGGACGTCATCCGTTACGGCACCAAAGGCAAGCCGGGCGATTGGTGGAAACCGGTCGTCTTCAAACTCGCCGAGACCAGCTCGACCGAGGTGGGCGTGGCCCTGCCGGCGGAAGGGGCCAGCTTCGAGGTTACTCCGAAGATCGGGCAGGAGTTTGGAGGCTATGCCGTCATCCTCGATCTGGGGGAAGGTGGGCGGGCCTTCGGCTGCACGTGCGTGCGCGTGCCAGCCGCGGAGCCAGGCCGCGAACGGCTTCCGACCTATGCCATGGACCTGGGCTGGCCGCACGAGCTCTCGCCCCAGGTCTTTAATGTGTTCAAGCGGCTCGGCGTCAAGGGCGCCCGCGTGGAGGGCGGGTACAACACCATCGCCGATGCGCACGTTGACTGGGCGATGGAGAACGACCTGACGTTGATGCTCACGGTTGGCTGCGGCAATACGCCGCCCATACAGCAGCCGCTCGGCCGTGGCCGGCCTTGGCTGACCCCAAACAACACCTGCATCGAAGGCATCAAAGAGGATCTAACCTGGTTGCCCTCCTTCGATCCGGAGTTCAAACGTTACCTCAAGGAAGTGGTCTCGCAATACGGTTGGCCCAAAGGCCCGATCAACGCCGTTGAACTCTGGAATGAGCCCTGGGAGGGCGTCTCCATCAGCGGTTGGGGAGCGGATATTCCTCGATTTCGGGAGCTTTACCGGACCATGGCCGAGGCAGTTCTGGAGGCTCGCAAGGAAGCCGGAGTAAAGGTGCTGATCGGCGGCGCATGCTCATCCGCCAATACAAGGGACAAGCTCTTCTGCGACGGGAAGGATACCTTTTTGCCTTGGCTGGATTTCGTGAGCATCCATTACCAGCCCCTCGCAGCAGATCCGGTGCTCGAGCCCAAATGGATGAGCCGCAAAGGCGAGTATGGACGCGTTCAGGTCTGGGATACCGAGAGCTGGGTGGCGAATTCGGACGACCGCGTGGCGGCCGTGATCGCGTCGATGCGGGCCATGGGTCAGGATCGTACGGCCGGCATTTACGCCGGCAATGTGTTCACCTCGGAGAAGCCTCGCATCAACGGCAAAGACTATGCCGTAGCCCAGGTTTGGTCCGCGGGAGCTTCGGTTGCCGCCTCCCAGCATTTTATTGGCCAGCGTAAATTCAAGGAAATCCTCTTCAAAAACGGTCTGCCGTGGGTTTTCGTGTTCGACGGATTGCGCGAGAAGGTGGGCGGCGAGCGGATCGGAGCAGCCAAACCGGACGACGGCACGATCGTGCTCACCGGCGATCTGAGCGCCAGCTACGACAAGAACCGGACGCTGTTTCGATCTGTAGCGCTGGCGTCGGACGCGCGGCTGGAGCTGGCGGCTGAGGCAGGCAGATTCATCCTCTATGACTTCTACGGCAATCCGCTGGCGCCGGAATCAGGCAAAATCGTCGTGTCCCTCAACAATCTCGGCTATTTCCTCCGCACCGATGGAAGTCGCGGCTCGTTCGCGGCCCTCTTGAGGGCCGTTGCCCAGGCGCGGATAACGGGGGTTGAACCGGTCGAAATGATCGCCAGCGACTTGACCGCGCCCATTGGCACCCGGCCGAAGCTGAAACTCAGGATTTCGAACGTGCTGAACCGGCCCGTCAAAGGCAGGCTGACGGTCAAAATCGAAGGCCTGGTAATGCAACCGGAAGAACAGACCGTTTCTCTCGCTGGCCAGGAAAGCCGGGACGTGTTCTTCTCGATCTCAGGAGGCCACGCGACGCCGGAAAACAATTACAAGCTGCTGGCCGCCTTCAATGCCGGGCAGGCCGGCACCGTCCGCCACGCCGAGTTGCTGCACGTCAACTTCATCGCCAAGCGCACCCTGACGATTGACGGCGACCTGACGGACTGGCAGGGAGTCATCCCCCAGACCGGTGCGCAGGCCGTGGGCGCCAGCGAGACCGAAAAGGCCTACCTCCCCTTCAAGAACTGGGATCGCCAGGGCGGAGGCGGGGCGGTGACGGCCTGGGTAGCCTATGACGAGCACTTTTTCTATTTCGCCGCGAAGGTGCCCCGCTTGGACGGGTTGCCGCGCTTCGAGACCCGCAATGATGACGATTATTTCTATCCCGAAAAAGTCATCAGCCAGGGAAAGGAACTAACCTGGCCGGCGGGGGTGCGGCGCTACTCGTATCGCAAGGACTTCGATGTCCCCTCGGGTAACGGCAAGCACAACGTGCAGCTCGCTTTCAACGTCATCCCACCGGAACAGAAGGATCATCTCCAATACCCGCCCGGGACCATGCCGCACTTTTGTGCCTATTTCGACACGGATTATGAATTCGCGCTCAACCGCGTGGGCGAACCCTATGGTGGCGGCACGGAAATCTTCTGCCTCCAACGCCCCGGCATGGTTCGCAAGCACTTCTTTCCGCGCCAACCGCGAGCCGCCGTGGACGGCGGGGCAGTCAAAGGCGAGGCCCGGCTCGTCGTGAAGGACAATGCGGTCGAATGCGCCATACCGTGGACCGAGATGCCGGAAGTGAAGCAGCGGATGGATGCCGGCCAGACCATCAAGTTCAGTTTTCGGGTCAACAATGGCGGGGACGCGTTCGAACTTGCGGCCGGACGGAGCGTCTCCAAAGACAACTGTTTCGCGTTTCATAATGACTGGTCCACGCATTGGGCGAACGAAGTTGAGTTTGGCTTTGAGCGGTAGCATGAAGCCGCAGCTCATTCTCCTGGTGATCGGGATCGTATTTGGCCCGCGCGTTCCGGCGCAGGACCAAGCTTCGACGGTGGCGGCAGCGCCCGAGGGCGTGGGTGTCTTTAACATTCTCAAGTATGGGGCCATGGGGGACGGCCAAACCGACTGCACGGACGCAATTCAGAGCGCCATCAATGCCGCCAGCCAGCGTGGCGGTGTAGTGCTCGTTCCCGTCGGCCGCTGGCTCTGCAAAGGAAATCTCCAACTGAAAAGGGGCGTCCACCTGCTCGGCATCAATCAAGCGCCTCAATCCTGGGAGCCGGCAACAGGTTCCATCCTTCTCCCGACCGGGGGGCGGGGCGACGAATCGGCGCCGGCTTTCATTGAGATGCGAAGCTCAACTTCGCTCAAAGGGGTAACCATTTACTACCCCGAGCAGAAAGCGGAGGACATCCGTCCCTATCCCTGGACCATCCAGATTCGAAGCAACCCGGCTCACGGGAACGAGGTCAGCTTCGACAGCACGGTCGAGAACGTCACCCTGATCAACAGCTACAACGGGATCCGGACAGGCCCGACCGAGAATGGCCGGCATCGTTTGTTCCAGATCAACGGCTGTGTGCTGCGTCGCGGCATTCTGATCGAGGGAACGGGTGATGTCGGCCGGATCGAAAATGTCCATTTCCATTCGCATTTCTGGGCCAACAAAGCCTTTGCCGGGAATTGGGACCGCGTGTTCGCTTACATGCAGCAAAACCTGGAAGCGTTCATCTTAGGGCGCACGGATTGGGAATATGTGAACAACACCTTCGTGTTCCCCGCCAAGGTTGGCTACCGCTTCATCGAAAGCCACCAAGGCGGGGATTGGAACGGCGCGTGCAACGGCCAACTCAGCGGGATCGGCGCGGACGCGTGCGAGACCTGCGTGCTGATGGAATCACTGCAACCTCAGGGACTACAAATCGTAAACGGGTTGTTTAACGCCCATCGGGTCGGACGCAGCACACAAATCGTGCTCGAGCCTGGGTGCTCGGGAAATGTTCGCTTTGTGAACTGCGGTTTTTGGGGCCCGGTCCTGCACAACGCCACATTGCGCGGCAACAGCTTTGTCTCCTTCACCGACTGCTATTTCTCAAACGATAACCAAACCGATCCGGGTTTCGCGATCTTGGCCGAAAACGGCAAGCTCCAGGTGCAAAATTGCACCTTCGATGCGCGGTCAAAACTGCGAAAGGCCGGCAATGCCTGGAGCGAAAAGGATGGGCGCATTCAACCCGGCAGCGTTTACCTCAAGCGCGGCGTACACGGAGCCATCATTCGCGGCAACAATGGCTTTTACGGTGTCAAAATCAAGAACGAGATCGGGAAGAAAGCCATTATCGGCGACAACGAACCCTGGGCTCCTCCTCGAAGCATTCAGCAGCCATGAAACTCCTGATCATCGGCGGCACTGGAAATATCAGCACCGCCATCACTCGCGTCTTGCAGACGCAAGGACACGACCTGACGCTCTTTAAAAGAACGCCGGTCCGACCCGATTGGTTACGCCCGGAAGTAAAAATCCTCCCGGGTGATCGTAAGGACTATATGGCTTTCGAGAGCCGGTTGGCCAGCCTCGGACGCTGGGACTGCGTCCTCGACATGGTTGCGTTCGAACCGGAAGACGCGGAGTGCGACGCGCGGGTGTTTGCCGGACGCACGCGCCAGTTCATCTTTTGCAGTACCGTGGATGTTTACGATAAGACCCCCTCCGGCTATCCCGTCTCCGAAGCAACCGGCGTTATCGGCGCCAAACCCTCGTTTCCTTACGCCTGGAAAAAGGTCCAATGTGAGCGCACGCTGTGGGGAGCCCACCAGCGAGGTGACTTTGCCCTTACCATTATTCGCCCGACCTTTACCTACAACGAAACCTGGAGCCCCGGCATCCACACGTTCGGCGGTCAGACCTATCACCTGGATCGGCTAATCAAAGGCAAACCGATTATTATGCACGGGGATGGCAACTCGGTCTGGGTCGCCACCTACCGCGACGATACGGCGGGCGCGTTTCTCGGAGCGATGGGCAACCCAAAAGCTTTCGGGCAGGACTATAACGTGTCCGGCGAAGAGTGGATGACTCACAACCATATCTGGCGGACGCTGGCGCGTTTGCTCGGTGCCTCAGAGCCGGAGTTTGTGTACCTCCCCAGCGAGCTTCTGGGGCGGCTCGCGCCGAAACAAGCCGAGTGGTGCGTGGAGAATTTCCGCTATAATAACATTTTCGATAATGCTAAGGCCAGGCGTGACCTGGGCTACCGCTACACCGTGCGGTTTGAGGACGGCGCCCGCAAGTGCCTGGATTGGCTCCGCGCCAATAACCGCATCGAAGATTCGGCCAAGTATCCCTTCTATGATCGGATCATCGAGACCTGGCGACGGCATGCAACCGCCATGGTCCAGGAGATGCAGGCATGAGCGCTAACCATTCCTCCTCCCGGCCACTGCTCTACACCATCTACTTCATCTACTTCTTTTGTGGGCTGACCCTTTGCTTCGAGGGCGCGTTCAATCCTGAGTTCAAGGATTTCTTCAAACTCGATTACCAGCAGCAAATGTACACCATGTTTGCCAAGAACGTTCCTTTCGTGCTGGCGCTGGCCATCGGATACCTCATTCCCCGCATCGGTTACAAGCAGTGCCTCACCACGGGCATGGCCTTATTTGCTGTCGGGACCTTGCTGCTCGTCCCGGGCTTGCAAACTCGCTCCTACATCTTGGTGCTCGCGGCGTTCTTCACCATCGGTGTCGGTTTCAGTTTCCAACTTGTAGCGGGCAACCCGCTGCTTTCAGCGCTCGGGCCAACGGATGGCGGCTCCAGCCGCCTCAATCTCGGCAACGCGCTCGGCGCTATTGCCCAGATCCTCGGCCCGGTCAGCCTCTCCTTCATGATACCTGCTACCGTGGCGGGCCCCGAAGGCAAACTGCCGTACATGGAAGGTCTGTTCACGGTCATCGGACTCCTCCTCATGGGCATCGCCGTCGTGACCTGGGTAATCCCGAACCGCATCCGGATCAGCGCGGGCACGTCCGATGCTATCGCAGCGGATCCAATTCCCTCGGCAGCCCCGTGGTTCTCTGCAAAGCTGGCCTTCGCTTTTCTGGTCATCTGCGCCGCGCTCGGAGCTGAGGCTGGACTGTTCGGCCTGTACCGCAACTACCTCGAGGACCCGGCCATCGCGGGCCTGAATTCCCAGCAGTCCCAACGGTTGTTCACCGTTTACTTCTCCATGTTCGCTCTCGGTCGCCTCGCCGGTTCCGCGCTGCAAAAGAAGCTGCGGCCCGCAACAACTCTGGTTGTTTTCGCCAGCGCCGCCCTGGCGCTGCTGGTTGTCATCGTAAGCGCGAAAGGAAATTTGGCTGTCGGCGCAATTACGGCGCTTGGGTTTTTCGTTTCCATCTTCTTTCCCACGCTTTACGCGATCGGCATCCAGGGCCTGGGTGCGAGAACGTCGAAAGCCTCCGGCCTGCTCACAATGGGTTTTCTGGGCTGTGCCACTCTGCCCGTCCTGCAAGGCCGAATCGCCGATGCGTTTGGCCTGCAGGCCTCCTTTGCACTCGCCTTTGTTGCCTACGTGGCGGTGCTGGCCTTCGCCGTGTGCGATATCGCTTCGACCCGCCACCGCACCGGCACGCCGGTGAAGGCAGGCCAACCCCAATCCGCATGAAACGCGTCACGATTTCCTCCAACCGCCGCTTCCTGGTGTTCCAGGACGGGCCCCCCTTCTTTTGGCTGGCCGACACCGCTTGGGAATTATTCCATCGGTTGACGCTGGAAGAAGCCGAGGTTTACTTCGAGAACCGGCGACAAAAGGGTTTTACCGTTATCCAAGCCGTCATTCTGGCGGAAATGGATGGATTGAATGTGCCGAACCGTTACGGTCACCGTCCGCTCATCCATAACGACCCGCTCCAACCAAACGCAGCCTATTTTGAGCACGTCGATCGCGTGATTCGCCTCGCCGGGGAAAAGGGCCTGTTTATTGCCCTGCTGCCTACCTGGGGCGATAAAATCGAACTCCTGGGCCACGGCATCGGCCCTGTCATCTTCAATCCGGACAATGCCCGGCTCTACGGCGAGTGGATTGGCCGCCGCTATGCCCCTTCCGAGAACCTGTTTTGGATCAACGGCGGTGACCGGAGTGGCGACGGCTCTAATCGCGAGATTTGGAATGCGCTCGGCACCGCTATTAAGTCGGCCGATCCAAACCATCTGATGACCTTCCATCCTCCGGGCGGTGGTGGCATTGGACACAGCTCCTCGGAATGGTTCCACGATGCCGCCTGGCTCGACTTCAACCTCGCGCAATCGGGCCACGAACGAAAACATCTCCCCAATGACCAACTCATAACTCGCGATTATCAGCTCACGCCCACCAAACCGTGCCTCGATGGCGAGCCGCGTTACGAGGATCACGGGGTAAACTGGAAGCCGCTCGAACTCGGCTGGTTCGATGATTACGACATCCGCCAGGCTGCGTATTGGGCCGTATTCGCGGGCGCGTTCGGCCATACCTATGGGTGTCATCCGGTTTGGCAAATGCTCACTCCCGACCGTCTGCCCATTGGCTTCGCGCGCCGTGACTGGACCAACGCCCTGAATCTGCCCGGAGCCGGCCAGTTGCAGCACTTGCGCGCCTTGCTCGAATCGCGACCGTTCCTGTCGCGCGCCCCCGATCAGTCCATCCTTGCCGACCCGCGCACCGGCGCGGACCATCGCCGCGCCTGCCGGGGCGACGCGTACCTGATGGTTTATCTGCCGCAAGGCGGAGCGGTGGAGCTGAATCCCGGCTCGTTTTCCTTCCCCCAGGCCCAGGCCTGGTGGTTCGACCCACGCACCGGCATCGCCATTGACGCCGGCCAATTCCCGCGCTCCGGCCGCATGTCCCTGACCGCTCCGTGGTCCGGGCCTTGCGCTGACTGGGTATTGGTGCTCGACGAGGCTGCAAAGGGCTTTTTGCCACCCGGTGAGGTTCATCTTTCCCATGCGCGCATCTCTTAGGTTCCTCCTTTCGGTATGGGTGCTCTCGGCAGGCGGCTTCTTCTGCGCCCAGACCGGGCTGGCCGGAGACATTGGTCTTGCCCTCGGCCCCAGGCAACTCCGTCTGCAAGCCGGGCCGCAAGCCTGGCAATTCGATAGAGTGGATGGACGTTGGTTTTGGTCGGGGGTCGCGGTGAAGGGCAAAGTTGTCGTCAGACCGGTCTCCCCGGACAACACGTTCTGGATGGGATCCGGTGGGGCGTCCAGCTACGAGGTGCTGACGAACTCGTCCGCTGAAAAAGTGGTTCGCTTCTTACTGGGGCAAGGCAGCATTACCTATCGAGTGCGTTCAACCGATCCTCTTCCGATGGTGCAGATAGAAGTCGGCCGCACGAATGAGACGATTTGCCTATTCTCAACCGAATCCACCGCTGCCCAGGAACACGGCGCCTGGGTCACCCGCGGATGGGTAGCCACTGATGAGGATGGCTCCGAGGCCTTTATCGACGGCAGTAATCCTTGGGTCTTCGGCCACAGTTCGGTTGGAGCCTTGGACGTCGCCTACGCTCTTTTGCCGCGGGTGAACGGACACATCCAACCCAATGGGCGCACCGAGCAGCAGTCGGAGACCTTTTTTAAAGCCGAACGGCGCCCCGAAGCGGGTGGTCAATTACGTGCCGTCTGGCAATTGCGTTTGGGTGCGACCGAGCCGAAAGCCTTTGCCGCTATATTCGACGTTGGCCTGGGCGGCCGAGTGAGTGACGTGTGTGAGAAATACTTCGCCGGGGCAGTCGATATGCTGGTGGACCTCACCCAGGTGCCGCGCGGCAGCTTCTCTCCCGAGCAATGCATGGAGATGATGCCCGTTCGCCTGGCCGCCCCGGACGCTTTCATTCCCGGTTGGGGCCTGATGATGGACGAGTTCCCCAATGCCTCATATCCCTTCGCCCATGACTCTGTCTGGCAGGCGCCCGCGCTGCTGGCCTACGAAGGGTTGGCGACGGGAAGGGATTGGGAGCGCAATTTCGCGCGATACTTTTTGGACAAGACCCCGCTCGAAGGCCCGGATGGGAAGAGCTTTTTTGTTCGCCGCGCGGGCGGACTGACGCGCTGGGGATACTTCGCCACGTACCGCGAAGGATTTGTGCCGCTCGATGGGGGCACCTGGTGGCAAGCGGATATACTCTATCAGACGGCCAGGGTGCTGAGCGACGGCACGCTGCGCAAAGCGGCACTCGATATGGTCCTGCATGACCTCAATGTGAAACTGAACCTGGAGAAGATGACCTACCCGCCGTGCTGGAGCGCAACGCTTAACCGCGTCGGTGATGACCACCGCGATGATTGGTTCAGGACACCCGGCCTGGCCTACTGTGCCTATATGGCGGCCACGGTGGCCTATCCCGAAACCAAGGACCCAAAGTATCTGGCCATCGCCGATAAGATAACCGACTGGTTTGCCAGCTACATCGTTCCGGAAGCCAAGTTGAACAATCTCCAGGGCAACAACATGCACGCGGCCTTCTCCCACTATCTCACCCTGGCATTTTTGGAGCGGTACGATCGCTCCCAGGAACGCCGATTCCTCGACATGGCCCGAGACATGGCCTGGGTTCATATCATGACCACCTGCACCACGGCAGCCAAAGACAATGCCGGCAATCAACTGACCGGCACCACGTGTGTGGGCATGCGGGGATGCGTGGATTACGATTGCTCGCCCAACCTGTGCCAGGAAAAGGACCTGACGTTCATCTCCATGATCGGCCCGCTGCTCGACCATGTATCGGGGCCCGGCTATGCCAAGTACCTGGCTCTCTGCCGCCTCGTCCTCGATAAAGACTCATGGAAGAGCGCCTGGAAGATGGAGCTGCGGGATACCAATCTGCGCACGATGTATGATACGTATGCCCGTGGAATGGCCAACCTCGCTTATGCGCTGGACCCTGCGAGCGACCCTGGGAGCGGCACGCTGGAAACACTCGTCTCGAAGAGCGCAACGACCATTCGCCAGGCGCGTGATTGCATCGCTTATAACGGGACAGACCAACCGCGCAAAACAAAGGTTAAGCTCCCCTTTCTTCGAGCCGGCTCCTACCAGGTGCGGCTGGACGGTAAGGAGCTCGGCCGCAAGACGCACGACGAGTTGGCCCGCGGCATCGAGTTGAGTCTTCCGGCCAACTCGATGCAGGCAGTTCATGTGCGGCTGGTTCGTCCGGAACCGGAACGCCCTCAGCGGCCCAACCGCTTCGATTCGAGCGTTACCTGGCTAAGCGACCTCCAACCCCTGGCGGCCCAACGCGGAACCGGATTTCCCGAACCAATCTACCGAAAAGACCGCAGCTTCGATGAGTTGCCGATCGATGTCGGCCAAGGCGCGCGGCAAAAGGGCCTCGGTTGCGCCGCCAATACCGTCCTGGTTTACCCGTTGAACCGCAATTTCGAGCGGTTTCGATCCACCCTGGGGGTGGACCGTTCCGTGGCGGGTAAAGCGCACCCGCGGCCTTCTGTCTTCTTCACGGTTTTCGTGGATGGGAAGCTGCGGTTTGAGAGCGGCTCGATGTTCGCCGAAACGCCGCCTCGCGAAGTGGACGTGGACATCCGCGGCGCACAGACCTTAATGCTCCGGGTATCGTGCAACTGGGACGATAACGGCAACTCGGAGAACGACCACGGCGACTGGGCCGACGCGCGGCTCACGGGAAAGCGGCCAGAAACCGCCGAAACGCACAAACCTTTGCCCCAGAACTTCCGTTCACAAGTCCGAGGATCCGCTCCACCTGCTTTTCAACCGGGCGCGGGCTGATCGGCAGGAGGAGCGCAATCTCCCTGCTGGTTTTACCTGGCGTGAGCCAATCGCCGACTTCCGGTTCACGAGGCAGCGGTTCCGGCTTCGTTGAGGGGTACGCGGGCGCCGAGTTTGCTGCGGAGGGTTTTGTTTTCCTGCCGCAGGAAGTCGTTTTCCAAGGCCAAATCGCGGCTGAATAGCTGCTGAAATTTTGCGATCAAGGGGTGGGCCGAATTCCGGGGCCTGCTTCTCATCAGCCAGAGCATACCGGTGCCGGCAAACCGCGCGAATTCAAAACACGTTCTGCGGTTCGAGGTTTACGCAAAACCAACTGTCTCGTAGATTGCTCCTGTGAAAGCAACGTGGCCCGAACCTGAAATCGTGACGCGGAACGGCAAGCCCGTTTCCGTCATCATTCCCATCGAGGACTACGAGGCACCCCGGGAGCGCGTCGAAGATGCGGAGGATGCCGCCTGGCTCAAGCGTGTCCGCCGCAAGCCCCTCCACTATCGCCCACTCGAGGATTGCCTCGCCGAGCGCAAAGGCAAGTGACCCTGTACCGCGTCCTGCTTGAACGCGGTGCGGAAAAAGACCTCTCGCGGCTCTCCACTCAGGTTCACGACCGCGTCATTGCGGCCATTCGAGCACTCGCCAACAACCAGGGCTGTCTGTTCGACGGTTTCACGACGGCCAACCGGCCGGAATTGATGACCTGCGTGTTCAACACCTACAGCCGCTCTCTGGACAGTTACGCCCGCGCAGCGCAGCAGCAATGGGGCAGCCAGGGCATTTGGATCCCCGAAACCACCTGGTTCAACGGTTTGGAAGATTTGCCCGAGAATATCGCCGCCGAGATGCGCGACCTCTACCTGGCGCGAAAACCTTGGAACGAGCGCTCGAAAGAATTTGATGCCTACGCCCTCAACAAGAACGGCCTCAACAGCCGTTGGAACTATCGTTACACCGACACTCAACAAGGCCCCTACGGCTGGACCTCCCACGTCCTGTCCAGCACCGCTAAAATCGCCTACCTCTATTGGCTCCATTACGCCTATTACCTCGACCAGGAATGGCTGCGCACCACCGGCTATCCCATGATCAAGGGCACGGCGGAATTTTATCGAAACTTTCCCAACCTCTACAAAGGCGATGACGGCAAATACCACATCCGTCATGTCAATAATCTGGAAGAAAAGCCCTGGGGCCGCTCCGATACGCCCGAGGAGCTCCTGGCCATGCGCGTCCTGTTCCCCATTGCCATCCGGGCCTCGGAAATCCTCGATGTCGATGCTGATCTGCGTCCGAAGTGGAAGGAAGTGGCGGACAACCTTCTGCCCGTTCCCCCATCGCCCCAACCCGGCGAATACTACGATCTGTGCACCCCGGTCACGGAGGATACCGCGTTGTTAAACAACCTGAAAGCTTCCTACACCGGACGGGGCGCCCGCAGGGGCGGCGACGGAGGAAACCTTGGCATCCTTTCCAGAGAACCGATCATTGCTGCCAATCTCGGCATGGTTGAGCTGATGAGGACGGTCATCCCCGGCCAAATGCTCTCCAATCCTGAAACCAACGCCCCTGGCCGTGGCGGGCGAGGTGGTCTATTGCGTAACCGCATGCTCTTCGGCGAAGGCCCGGGAGCCATCGAGTTTGAGCATCTTGGCAACGCCTCCCACGCACTGCAAAACGCGCTCCTGCAAAGCGTTCCGCCCTCCGTCGAGAAGGAGCCCATCAACACCGTTTTCCCGGCTTGGCCGAAAGGTTGGGACGCCCAGTTCACCCTCGCCGCGCGGGGCGCCTTTCTTATCAGCGCGTCGAGGCAGAACGACGAGGTCGAATTTGTCGAAATCCTCTCCCAAAAAGGGGGTCGGTGCATTTTGCAGAATCCCTGGCCGGACACCGAGGCGACCGTTTACCGCAACGGCAAAGCCGCGGAAGGTCTCTCGGGCAAGTTGTTAACAGTATCAACCACCGCCGGCGAACGCGTTGCCCTGGTTCCCAAAGGCAAAGCACCCATCGCGAAAACCCTGCGGTAAAATGCCAGCACCGCTTCAACGCACTGCGACTGGTATCTTGCGGGCAATCTTGTTCGAAGCACTGCCGACCAGTAGTTCGTACCGATCCGGCCTCGACCGTGTAGCTCCTGGTCGCCGTATTCCAGTAGCGGAACCGTTCGACAGGAATCTCGATTGTCACAGGCACCATCTTGCCGATCGGGACATGGACGCGGGTAAAACCGCACAACGCGAGCTGTGGCTGAGGCTGCGACGGATTCACGTGCTTGAAGTAAACCTGCACGACCTCGTCGCCGTCGCGCTTGCCGGTGTTCGTCACCTCCACGGTCAGCTTGATCAAATCCATTCGGCTCACCTTGTTACTGGCGAGTTGGGGGGTGCTGTAGCTGAACTTCGTGTAGCTCAGACCATGCCCAAATGCAAACAGGGGTTTGCCGGTGAAATAGCGATAGGTGCGATTCTGCATCCGATAGTCATCGAACGCCGGGAGGTCATCCGTGGAGCGGTAGAACGTCATTGGGAGCCGGCCGGCGGGATTGATGTCGCCGAAGAGAGCTTCCGCGACTGCTTGTCCGCCTTCGCCGCCCGGATACCACACCTGCAGGATAGCCGGCAGATGCTCGGCGGCCCACACCATGGCGACAGCACTTCCGCTGCAGTTCACAAACACCACCGGCTTGCCGATCGCGTGCAAGGCTTTGAGGAACTCGACTTGCGCGGCGGGCAGTTCGATGTCCGTGCGGTCACCCCCGCCGAACCCGATGTAATTCACCGGCATGTCCTCGCCTTCAAGGTGAGGATCCAAACCACCGACATAGATCACCACATCCGCAAGAGCGGCCGCGCGCAGCGCGTTCGTGTAAGTGGAGGCCGGTGGGGATTGCTGGTTTCGCAAGGTCGCCAGCGGGCAGGCGGGATCATAAGTGACTTTCACCCCCGGCCCCGCCACGGCTTTGATGCCCTCCAGTATAGTGATCGGGTGGGAAGGCGTGCCGCTGTAATTGCCCAGCAACATGTCCACTGAATTGGCATTAACGCCGAGCACGGCGATATTCTTGAGCTTGGAACGCTTCAGCGGCAGCAGGCCGTTGTTCTTCAACAACACCATCGATTCGCGCGCGGTCCGCAGCGCGAGCGCGTGGTGGGCGGCCGTATCATTCTCTGAAAAAGGAATGCGCGCATAGGCGACCTGTTCAGGCGGGTCGAACAGTCCCAGTCTGAAACGCGAAGACAAGAGGCGCCTCAACGAAACGTCCATTTCTTCTTCTGTGATCAGCCCAAGGCGGACGGCTTTGGGCAGCGTGCTGTAGTCGTCGCCGCAGCACATATCACAGCCCGCTTTGACCGCGCGGGCGGCAGCCTCTTCATCGGTAGGCACCCGCTTGTGATTGGCGAAGATATCGAATATGGCGCCGCAGTCCGAAACGACATGGCCCCGGAAGCCCCATTGTTTGCGGAGCAGGTCCGAGAGGAGCAAGGTGCTGGAGCAGGCCGGCTCCCCATAGACGCTATTGTAGGCACCCATCACCGACCAGACTTTTCCTTCGCGCACCGCCGCTTCAAAGTGCGGCAGATACGTTTCGTAGAAATCGCGCTCGGGAACAACGGCATCGAAGGTATGCCGGGTTGATTCGGGGCCGCTGTGAACTGCAAAGTGCTTCGCGCAGGCCATGGCTTTGGCGTACTTCGGATCGTCGCCCTGCAAACCGGTAATGAACGCAACTGCCATCCGCGCGGTTAGGAACGGATCTTCCCCGTAGGTTTCCTGCCCACGGCCCCACCTGGGGTCGCGGAAAATGTTCATATTCGGCGTCCAGAAGGTCAGCCCGAAGTATTTGGCGCTGTCGCCATTGTGGGTGCGGGCATACTCATGATGTTTGGCGCGGGCCTCGGTGCTGATGGTGTCCGCCACCTCATGCAGCAGGGGCGTGTCCCAGGTCGCCGCGAGGCCGATCGCCTGGGGAAACACGGTTGCCACACCGGAGCGGGCCACGCCGTGCAGGCATTCGTTCCAATAATTATATGCCGGGAGACCAAGTCGCGGAATTGCCGGGGCGGTGTTGCGCATCTGAGACGCTTTCTCGGCAAGCGACATGCGACTGACCAGATCCTTAACGCGAACTTCCAGCGGCTGAGTGGGATCTTTCCACAAAACCGGGCCATTGACGGTGGGCGGGACCAACGAAGCCGGGTCAACTGCGGTAATGAGATCCGCCACCTTCATGTAAGCGACCGTCGCACCATTGGCATCTTTCACCTCGAAGGTGCACAACTTGGCCAGGCCACGCTTCGCGACGAACCGGACCGTCAGCGGGCCGCGGGCCGCGTCGCCGGTATGATCGATATCGCCGCGGATCCGCAGGACTTTGTCCATTCCGCCAGCCGCCACGAAGAGGTCGAGGTTGGTGGCCAGGACCTTGTCGCCGCAGAGAATGTCGAACGAACGCTGACCTGGCCGGTCGAATTCCAGCTCGGCGAAGCCGAGTTCGACGGTGTACTTGCCGGGTTTGAGATCCGGCACCGAGCAGGAGAAATCAGGGCCTTTGATCTCGTCCTTAAAAGCTACTTCATCGCCGGCCGCACCAGCGATGAGGAAGGTGTCAAAGGGGCGGTGTTCGAACTGGCCGGTAACGATGACCTTGTTATTACAAGCGCAGGAGACTTCCTCCGCGGCGAAGGCGGTTGAGGATAAACAAAGCAGGGAGGCAGCCACCGCTACAGGGAGAAGGCCGGGGCCGATATTGGAGCGCATAGAATTTGGTATTGGGTTTCAGTAGAAGCGTACACCGATAAACTCAAGATTGTCAGACTGCTTGCCTTTCTGCCGAAAACGGTGCATCACGCCTGGAGAGACGAACGCTCGAGCTTTCGAAGCTCACGTCACTTTCCGAGGTGGGATCGGCGCTAACTTCATGCGGGGTGCACGAGAAGTTAACTTCGATCATTTGGCTTCGACTTGATATTTGTGATTGGCAACGGCGGCGAAGGTTAGGCACTCGCCGTTGCTGCGGTCAATCTCCACCGTCACCGGCTCGGCTTTGCCTGTGTCATGGATCGTGACCGACTTTCCGGGCCAAGGGTTCATCAGTTCGCACTGCACATCGCGCCGGGCCTGAAGCTCGAGGTAGTAGGTCCCACTCGCGTTTCTGGCGGCGGAAACCAGGAAGCCACCGCGCGCCTGGAAGTTGTGGAAAGCCAATTCAGCGTCAGGCGCCACGACGGGGAACACATGGATTCGTCCACTGCGGCTATTGAGCATCGCTTCAGGATCGAGCGGGCCGCCGCCTCCACCGAAGTCGCCACCGCCACGCCGTCCCCCCGCGCTGTTAGAGGAAATGCCAAGCAGCAACAGCGTGCCGGCCGGATTTCTGACGGGCGGGTTTTGCGCCGTCCGCGCCATCAAATCTTTCAGTTCCTGCGGTGAATCAAGGTTGATTTCGTCGGCCAGAATCGTCGGGTAGGTGACGGCGATAAAGGGGTGGTCGCGCGGGTCACTCCGCGGCTCAACGTCGGGCATCGCGGCCAAAACCGTGCCAAACGATTTTTTCCAGGTGGGATAGGGCGCCAGTTGCGCCGCAATATCGCGCCAGTGCTTGCGCAGATCTGCATCCACACCCAGCAATTCCGCCGCATCGGCCGCGCGCGTCAGGGCCCAGCGGAACATGCACAAGGAACTGATCACATCCTTGTTGCGCGAAAACTCCGGGTAGATGCCCCAGTACTCTTCCTGCATGGACGGAATGATGTGGTAGTAATTATCGGAACCCCTTTTCGCGTAAGCCGCGTAGAACAGGGCCATTTCTTTCATCATGGGATAACACTGCGTCCGCAGGAAATTAATGTCGCCGCCGTAGTCCCATTCATCCCAAGCTGGGAGCAGAATCTCGGCCATAGTGCCCAGGCACAATTCGAGAGTGACGGTCGTATGGAAGTACCTTGTCTGGCCTGACCGGAGGACAGTAACCGTGCGTGATACACATGCCGGGCATATTGAAGCGGTCCCGCGCATTTTGCTGGGCGCCGGGCAGCCAGTGTTGCACGATCTGCAGCCACATGTCTTCGCTGTCGCCCCAGTTGCGGACGTAACGTGAGGTCGGGAAGACTTCGTTGTAGCAGGGCATGCTGTCAAAGTCCTGGAAGTCCCGTTCCGGCAGCGCATACGAGGCGCTGCATTCCAGGAGGCGCATATCGGTCTTCGTGCCTCCGCCATGGCTGTCGGTCCAGCTCTGTTGGTAAATTCCGCGAACATTTTCAGTACACGCCGAACCAGAACTGCCCTGGAAGATGCGGCCGTTTTCGCGCTTGTCGTAGAACGCATTCCACCAGCTTGTATTCTCCTGCACTGCTCCCTCGAAACCAGCCGCTTCGGCCTCGGCGAGCCGTTTTTTGGCCTCAGCTAGCAGGTCCGGCCCATCCATCGTGGTGACGATGGTGACAAAGGCCTCGATTTTTCCATCCGATCCAGCCTTGAAGGTAGCGGTGGCGGCAGCGCCGGGCGCATCAGCGATGGAAGGCCGCGGTGCGCCAAACCAATCCCATGGCATCGGCGGATTGGGCGGCGGCGTACCCAAATGGAACTGGTTCTCGACAGCCTCGATTTTCACCTCACCTGGACCCTTGATCGCGCCCATCAGCACGTACTCGAACCCTTGCGGGAACGTCTTCTCCGCAGGCATCTTCTGGCGAATCCAGAAGTAACGCCCATCCTTGCCGCTGGTCGGCGGGTCAATGGGGCCATTGAAGCCCTTGTCCTTCTCCGCCGCCGGCTTGGTGTACTTGCCGTCCGCAGTCATGTAATCCAAATGGGAGGTGTCCCGATGCCGGTAGAGCCGCAGCCAGACCGGCGTGTGAATCCCGGAGAGGTTACCGCGAATGGCGTAAACGTCTTTCGCCATTTCGAGCACATATTGCAGGTCCGCCTTCGCGTCGCCTTTCGTCACCTGCAAGCGTCGTGACACCGTTGGCGCAGCTTTGGGTTACGCTGGGTGCTGCTGCCCCTTCCAGTGGATCGATTCCCAGAATGACCTGGCCCACCGGCTTGAGGCACGGAAACGCATATCGCATCGGATAACGATACGGATCCACCGAGCCGCCTTCCTTCCGCAGCCAGCCCAGGTCGAGAGGCCGCAAGGAATTACCCGGCCTCTTCGAAATCTCCGGATACATGTCCTCGAGCAAGCAGCGGTTCAACTGCCGCAGTTCGTTCCCCTGGGGATTTCGTTTGCGCAGGTTGTCGGTATCCGGCCGCAGACGCACATTGGCGAATAGTTTCTCGTCATAGAGCGACGGCCCACTAAGCACGAGGTTCAAACCGCCTAGTTTCCCAACGGTCACAAGATTGGCTGTCAAATTCGTCAGCAATTCACGCCCCAGTCGGTAGTTGGTCCTGTCGGTTTCAAATGCCGCCAGCGACGCCTTTGATTCGTCGTCCAGACGGGCCACCACGGAAGCGGATAACGGATCCGCCTTGTTGGCCAGTTTGTCCGCCAGAGGGCCGCAGTTCGACAATGTCCGGCAGATCGAATGTCACCGAGTCAATTTCTTTCACGCCGATATAGTCTTTGTTGGCCGGCGAGAAGGCGCCTTCCGTGATTTCCTGCAACGTGGGCGCCTGGAATTCGTGGAGGCGCCGGTCCCACACGTTGTTTTTGGTTATGCTAATGGTGATCCGGTTGGGCGGCCCCCACATGACTGTGTGCATCTTCAGATTATTGAGAGTTACGCCCGCACCGCCGCGGCCACCGGGTTGCGTGGCATTGAGCGTCCCGTCGATGGTCACCGACTTCGCGGCTTCGCGAAGTGAAATCTCCCGTTGCCATGGCAGAACCGGGGCCTCGGCGGCCGCGACCGATAGGAGCGGGGCCGCCAGACAACCCGCCATTACGACAAACTGGTTGAGTTGTTTCATATTGGGTTCGGTGGGCGAATGACGGTTTTGAAGGGAGTAATCGTGAATCTGAGGGCTGGTTGGGATCGGTCGAAGAGACGTGGTGTCAGTTCATGGGGATGCGCTTTCGGCTAATTCCAGGTCGAGCTTCGCGGACCGGATATAAATGCTCTTGTCAGAGAAATTCCGTGTCACAATTGTCAACTTGTAAGTATTGATCGCTTTCGGGCCGACAGATAGCCTATTTCTGCATCCGCGCGGTATCCCCTTTTGCGGGGATACGGCGCGCTGAAGAATCGCTTCTCTACAAAGCTCGCTTGAGACAAACAGACCTTTTCCCGAAACCAAGTTCAAGAATCGCGCTCCATCCCCGCTTTCGGGGGGATAGACGGCCTGGACCGGATTGGATATCGTCGCCTGAGAAACGCATGCCCACACTTTTCCTGCAGCAGTTAGTGTCTCGAGTTGGCTTGCTGGTCTTGCCGGGTCTTTTCTTTGTGGGGGCAACGGCTGCCGCGGCGGCGGTTCCGGCGAAGCCTGTCGAAGATACCGTTCCGAAGCAGTCGCCTGCGCCGGCGAGCGCCCTGGTGGTTTTCGACGCCAAAAGCCCTTATTACTTCGACGGCGGCATTTCCCGCCAGACGCTTGAGAATTACCTCGATCGCTCGGTGACCATGGGTTACTTCCTGGTGCCGGGCAATCCCGAACGTTATGAGTTTCCTTATCGCGAGGATGACGTCCGCCTGATTCGAAATATCGGGGCCAAGTTCATCGGTCGCGCCATTTACCGGTGGGGAGAAGAGAGCCGATTAAACGATCCCGCCTTCCTCGCCTACGCCCAAAACATGGTGGAAAGGGTTCATGCGTTTGATCCAGAGGTCATCTTTCAGGGATGCCTTTTCGAGCAAGTGAGCGGGGACGTCAACAACTTGAAAATTCCAGCCTGGGTTTTTACCGATTTTGGGCTGCCGGTGGAGGATCGAACGTTTTCCAGCGATGCCATCACCAAGCGGCAGGGCCGCATGACCGGCCGCCCAGGACGAAGGGGGGGAGTTCCGATTATCAATAACCTGGAAACGCAACTTTGGTTTTATTATCTCGCTGTTTCTTACATCAACATAGGCTGTGAAGCTCTCCACCTGGGACAGGTAGGACTCATCGGGGCTGAAGATCGCGACCTGAAAATCTACTCCGAGTTTCTCGCCAAAGTGCGGGCGTATGCAAAAATCCATGCGCGCCGCCACTGGATCCTGCTGGATGGGCATGTCCCTTCCGGGGGCATGGTAAGGGAAGGCGTCAGCCTGCTGGATTTCAATTCGTTCCCGATGCGCATTAAAGCCGTTCCGGAAAAGCCTTATGAGGGTATTCTGGAGGTGGGACACCTGGATGCCATCTTTAAAAGAAGCAAAGGATGTATTTCCCCCAGCGGTTGGCGTTGCGAGAGCTTGCCCTACCTGGTTGAGTTCGACAACTTCGGCCGGGATCGGCTTAACAATGTGGCTAACACAAACTCGATGTTTTGTTGGGGTTGGGATGAAATATCCTGGTTCGCCCTCCAACCGGAAGAATACAGAAACAACTGGCTCAGGTATGCCTACAACTGGATTAAGGAAACCGACCCGAACGGTCATCTCCAAATGCCTGTGACCCGGATGATCACCTGTCCCAACCAGACCTTGCGCACCTATTTTGCCAACACTAAAAGTCCAGCTTGCCCAGTTGGCTACTCCCAAGAAGAGACTATAAGAAAGATCTGGAACTCGAAGACCAAGTAAATGGTTAGCTTCCGCGCACGTCCGTTCAGTATTCTTCGCCGAATGGAATTGCAATCTTTTCGGACCAGCGGCGGTTAAACTTGAGTGAGCAAACGTCAACTAATCGTTTTTAAAGTCCATGAACAAATTGATCCCCAAAAAGGTCTTCACCGCCGTTGCGCTCCTGTTCGGTGTGGCGGGCAGCAGTATTGCCGCTGACAGCATACCCGACTGGCCCAAGGCCGACCCGGCCGCTGTCACGCACTGGCAGTCGCTTCGCTTTGGGATGTTTATCCACTGGGGACCGGTGAGTTTGACCGGGAAGGAAATTGGATGGTCGCGTGGCTGAGGAAAAACGGTGAGGCTATTTACGGCACACGCGGCGGGCCCTGGAAGCCGGGAAAGAATATCGTCAGCACTCGCAGGGGCAACGTGATCTACCTGCACATCTTGAATTCGGCAGACGGCCGTTTGGAATTGCCCGCACTGCCCGCCCAAATCAAATCGGCTGCATTGCTTCATGGCACCAAAGTTTTGGCAGAGCAACGCGTCGGCAAACTCACCGTAGGGATTCCCGCAACCTCATTCGGGGCCGTGGACACGATTGTGAAATTGGAACTCGACCGCCCGTCGTTGGAAATTCCCGCGCTTGATTTACCAGCAAAATCGCCACCGTCTTCGGCGCAGTAAGTTTTCCCGGCCGGCACATGAAATATATCGGCGCTATTGACCTCGTCGTCATCGTCGCCTACCTCCCGGGCATCGTCGGCGTGGGCTGTTACGCCGGGTTGAAACGGCGCGAGGAATCGGGCGCGAGCAGCAATTTCCTCACGTCACACGCGCTCGGCTGGCCGATTGTTCTTTGGCGCATTTAACGCCTGATCTCCCTGCGCTGATAGTGAACTTTTCGCCGCGTGTGGCCACATTCAGCAAGTTGCCGGGCGGTTGAAAAACGACCACTTGCGGGCACTTCAAAACCGGCCAGCAAGGTCGTTTATTCATATCAGGTTTCTCGGTGCAGGCAAGGGACTTTCAATTCGTCATATTTGCTGCCGCGATCATTCATAAGTCTCCTTGCCCGTCTTCAGGCCAACAAACTTTTTCTGCGTGCAAATCCGACACTTGAAAATTTCATGGCCGGGGAAAATTGTCGAAAAACTGCTACTTGTGCTTATCAGGTGGGCACTTGGTGAGCGCACCCACAGAAGCGAAGTCTTGGGTGTTTCGGTTCGGTTCATCAGGCGTTTTGCGCAGCGGATACTGCTCGCAGGCTTTTCCCCAACCCACCTGGGCTGAGATTTGCGCTCGAAGCGCCGACTGGTCGTCAAATGGGTGCTCTCGGAGAATATGCTCGTGCTGTTTAGCCTCTCTCCGGCCCTAAAATTCGGAAACCCAGCACTTCATCCAAACCGTTTAATGATTGATGCGGCAGCAACCACGAAGCCGCCCTTTGCTCGAATTACCCATCCACAATTGGGCAGACCGCAGCGCAGTGACAGCAATGGGTGCAACTATATGGCCTTCATTACGGTTGGAAATCTGGAGGCGCGTTGGTTCTCTACTTCCTATATCCGAGACCTTGAACGACAACTCTCCGGCTCACGGTTACGATTCAGTTTCGCGGCGCCTTGCTACTTTCTGCCGACGCAGCGACCTGGTTCATGACGGGATAATCAATGTAGCCCTCCGGTCCGGAGGCATAAACTGTCTCCCGTTTGATGTCTTCATTGAAAGGTGCATTAGTGGCGAAGCGCTCGACCAAATCAGGATTGGAGATGTAAGTACGGCCAAAGGCGATCAAGTCGGCCAGCCCCTCATTAATGAGCCGGTTGCCCCGCTCGCGATCCATTTTTACATTGGCGATGAGTGGGCCTTTGAAGATGGGACGGAAGTGCTGGAACATGCCATCGCCTTCCAGCGCCGCGAGCGGACTGCCGGAAAAGTCCGTGGAAGCACCCATCATCAGCAGGTGAGACAAGCCGTAACGGTTTAGTCGGGTGATGACATATTCAATCGTGGGCAAGGTCTCATCATTAGCCGCGAATGGACCTTTTTCGTGCATCGGGGCAATCTTGATCCCAACCAATTCGGAATCCACAACTTCCAGAACGCTTTCCAGCACTTCGAACAGGAACCGCGCACGGTTTTCGATGGAACCGCCATATTCGTCCGAACGGAGGTTTGTCATCTTATTCAGGAATTGTGGAATGAGATACAAGTAATTGGCCTGCACCTGGACTCCGTCGAAACCTGCCTCCATCGCATTTGCGGCAGCCTTACGGTAATCCGCCGCTGTCCGGCGTATCTCGGTCTGCGTCATGGAGCGAGGTGTCACCGTAGGTTTTCTCCCAGTTGGCGTTACGCTTTGCTGCTGGGGATTCACCTCGGAGGCGGAAACAGGAAGAGCACCGCCCAGCAAATCAGGATGGGAAATGGATCCGGTATGCCAGAGCTGTGCAATGATGCGACCGCCGGCTTCATGGACTGCATCAGTGACATCGCGCCAACCTGAAACCTGCTCGGCACTCCACAAACCTGGAGTATCCGCCCATCCATAACCTTCCGGGCTGACAGCCGTGCCTTCACTGATGATCACTCCGGCCGAGGCGCGTTGCGCATAGTACTGAGCCTGAAGTTTCGTCGGAACGTGCCCCGAATTGGCAGCGCGTTGTCGGGTGAGCGGCGCCATCACAATACGGTTGGGTAGCCTCAGATGGCCCATGTGGAATGGCATCAGGAGGGGTTGCAGCGCGAATTTTGTCATCATGTGAAGGAATCCACATCGAGAGGGAACTTGAAGTCAGCGGGAAGGTTTCTCAAAAGCGCCTCGATTGCTGCGGTGCCGTTTGGAATCTGTGGGTTGTGTTGCGGATAATCATTGCTGAACAGGTCTAGAACGGTAGGGTCGCGATCGATGAAAACCCCCTTGATGCCCGCAAAAACCAATGCCTTGTTGGCCTCGGAAGCATTTGTTGTCGTTGTCATAGTGTGATTAGTACGAGGAGCGGCAGATTAGCGGTCGGCCTCCAGGACGATGCGATAACGCGCCTTTCCTGCGCGCAGATGCTCCAAGGCATCGTTGACCTTTGACATCGGAAAGGTCTCTACGATGGGAGCAACGGAATGTCTGGCGCTGAATTCAAGCATCCGGTCGATCGCCGTGGGACTGCCGACCGGTGAACCCGAGACGGATTTTTGGCCCATGATCAATCCGAGAGCTGGCACCGACAAGGGCTCAAGCACCATGCCGACGACGTGGAGCCGGCCCATCGGAGCAAGGGTCCCCAACAATCCTGGCGCGTCAAGCGGGGCATTGATCGTCGAAATGATCAAATCCAAACTGCCGACGATTTTCTTCAAAGCGCCCTCACTCTTGGTGTTGTGAACCACGTGGGCTCCGAGTCGGCGCGCTTCCGCTTCTTTGCTGTCGCTGGTCGTGAAAGCATGAACTTCGCAGCCCCATTTGTTGGCAAATTGAAGTGCCATGTGACCTAATCCGCCGATGCCGATGATGCCCACCCGCGCCGTGGGTGAAATGTTGTAGGCCAGGAACGGATTAAACACGGTAACACCACCGCACAAGAGCGGTCCGGCCTTGGCCAGATCAAGCGCATCCGGGATTGGACGCACCCAGGCCCATTGAGCGCGCAAGCGGTCCGCAAAACCCCCGTGGCGGCCGACAATGGTACCCTGGCTGTTGGCGCAGAGGTTATGATGGCCGGACAAACATTCGCGACAGGAAAGGCAACTGGACGCCGACCATCCCACGCCAACCCGCTGGCCCACCCTCAACCCCTTGGCGTTTTCCCCAAGCGCTAGCACACTCCCAACCGCTTCGTGTCCGGGAACGAGCGGGAACTGTGACATGCCCCACTCGTTGTCGAGCATGGAAAGATCGGAATGGCAGATCCCGCAGTGCGTGACCTTAATCTCCACCTGATCCGGCCCCAGCTCCCCCGGGTCAAATTCAAATGGTTGCAGTGGACTTTTGGGAGCTTTCGCTGCGTAGGCATGAATTTTCGACATAATATTTATTGGTTAAACCGGACGATGCTGTTTGGTGACAGTTGGCAGCTTCTTGGTGGGTGAATCAGGCGGTTGAAGCGACCGCTGATTCAACAACCTTTGCTATCTCAGACGGGTTGGAGATAAAGCTCACATGGCTGGCCTTGATTTCTTTGGTTTTAGCCCCCATTCGCTTTGCCATAAATCTCTCTAAGTCAGGATTAATGGAGTTGTCTTGCGTTGAAACGATGTACCAGGATGGGATGTTCTTCCACGCGGCAGCCTTGATGAGTTCGCCAAAGATGGAGGCAGCCAGGCCAGAATGGCCAACCACCGAGCTCATTATCTCTTCAACTTCGGCAACTGTAATTGTCTTAAAAAGGCGTTCCCAAAGCTCCTCCATGTTTGGAAGTCCAACTCCCGCACTCGACGCCTCCAAAACTTCACGAAAGGGCTTTCGTGAAACATAACAAACCCGCTCCAGGCCAAGTTGTTTTGTCGTTATCATGTGGTCCTCTCATTGCTCGTGAGGTGTTTTCGCTACCTCCACTTGCTCATCTGTTGCAACGCAGTCATCCAGTTCTCGACATGATAACAGGACGCCAGCTTGCCATTTTTGACCGTGAATATATCAAGCGCCATCGTCTTGAAGCCCTTGCCTGTGGGCTTCGAACCCCAGAACTCGCCCTTGGGCGTGCCGGTCGCCTCACCACGCACAATGACTTGATCACCGATGGTCTGGATGTCCTTAATTTCCCAGCGTAGATCAGGAACAGTCACCCCCATACCCTTGAAGATGTCAGTCAGTTGGTCACGCGTCAGAAATTCTTCATTCGTATGATAAGACCGATAGTCCGGGTGAGCGGCTTTGGCCAACAAAGCCGCCACGTCTTTTTTGCTGGGTTCGTTCAGCGCCTCATACAGCGGCCACACGATTTCTCGCGCTTCCTTTATCGTCAATTGCAGAGTTGCGGTTTGGTGGTCTAGTTTCGGGAATGCAGAGCCAAACATGGGCAAACCGCTCTTGGATTGCTCTCTCGTGGCTTCATCTTGAATCACATCCCAGTGTTCAACGAGAATTCCAGCTTCAATCCTCACAATATCAACGATGACCCAACTTACGGGTCGGCCGCTGTTCGAGTATCGCCCATGCACCATGACAAAATCACTGTCAGCAAGCATCAACCCATGCTCATACTTGAGGTCCGGGGGGAGGCTTTTAACCAGATTGAATAGACCATCGCGACCGGGAGGAATATGTGCGCTGTGCTGAACGTAGTTCGGGGACCAGAACTTTTCCGCGGCCGCGTAATCTCTTTTATTGAACAAGGTGTCGAACGCTTCTAGAAGCAGTTGCTTATTCTGTTCGGGTGTTGTTTTCATTCTCTTTCGTCGGTGGTTTTCGCCTGCCAACATTCAACTTCCTCCGTTTAAAAAGAGCTGCGCGTGGCCAAGGAACAACTGTGAATGCTGAGATTGGGCTCCGTGGCTTGAGTCCGAATACACGATTAACGTGGCATTCGGCAGGTTTTCCGCGAGCAGCAGTGCATTGATCGGCGTTACCACACTGTCCTTGTTGCCGTGGACAAGCAGAACGGGTTGAGTGATTTTTTTGAGGTAAGCGAAACGCTCCGTTTTAGGAATGTTTCCCCACTCCCTGATGGCGGCAAGTTGCGCCACGGCCGAAACCCGCGATACAGGTTGGTCGCGATCTTTTCTTCGAGACTCAAGCCGTTTCAAGTATTGCCTGCCGGCGTCTTTGCTCGTTTCCGAAGATGTGAAAAATGCTCCAAGAAGAAATGCCACAGGATCGGCTTGTTCTTCAGGGGAAAGCTCAGTGAAAGTCATGCCCTCGCCGCCCCGCGGGCCGGTGCCGAGAAGAATGAGACGTTTGACGAGCGCGGGATGTTCAAGACCCATTTGTTGAGCAATCATCCCGCCGAGGGAAAATCCCACAATGTTAACTCCCTCCAGGCCGAGGCCCCGGCAGAAAACCCAGCAATGCTCGGCCATTTCGACAATTGTCGAAGGAGTGCGGCCCTCCGAAGCGCCCACGCCTGCGTTATCAAACAAAATAAGATCGTGCTCTTTCGCCAGACCGTTCGTCACAGCCGGGTCCCAAGCGTCCATGTTTGAATTGAAGTACCCCAAGAGAAGTAGCGGCGTCTTTCCAACTTTGCCAAAACGCCTGTATGCGTATCGAATTCCACCGGCTGCAATAAAATCAGTCGGAACCGTTTCGTGCGTATAACTCATGCTCGGTTTTACCTTCAGGGAGAACATCATGCCTCGATTGGTTGGAAGCTATTGTCCGAACGGTCTGATTTTCACGACGCCAAGGGACTGTGGCGAAGCAGTTCTTTTGCAGGGGTGCCCGGGTTTGGCCGAAATCAACCCGACAGCAGAAGTGAAAAAAGAAAGAGCTGTGAACCTGCCTGTCCCAACCGAAGCTCTGCGCACTGACTAAAGCTGGACCAGTCCTCGGCGCGCAGCCGCGGAGATCGCCTCTGTGCGGCTCAACACGTTCAATTTGTTGAAAATGCTGCGCAAGTGCCCTTTCACGGTGAATTCGCTGATGCAAAGCGTCGCGCCAATTTCCTTATTGCTCTTCCCGTTGGCGAGTAGTTGCAAAACTTCCCTCTCACGGTCCGTCAATAGTTCGTTGTGGATGCCTGTTACGAGCTTTTGCATCAGCGCCGGCGGTATGCACGTTTCGCCGGCGTTCACTTTACGAATGCAATCCACCAATTCCTCGCGCCGAGCATCCTTTAACAGATAGCCTTTTGCCCCGGCTTTGATTGCCCGGTAAATGTCGTTGTCACTGTCATACGTGGTGAGAACCACGATTCGCGCAGAAGTATCCTCTCGACGGATTTCTTCTATCACACCGACGCCATCAAGCACAGGCATCCGCAGGTCGACAAGCGTTATGTTTGGGCGGTGTTTCCGCCACTGGTCAGCGGCTTGGCGACCATCGGTAGCCTGAGCGACCACAATCATGTCTCGTTCCATATCGATGATCGACGTTAAGCCGGCAAGAAACATTGTGTGATCGTCCGCAATCAGAACCTTCACCCTTTCAGCACGCGCACTTGCTTTTCGACCATTCGATGAGCGATTCATAAACGTTCCGATTCAGGAGTGCTCGAGAGCGGAAGCGTAATCGAAATCGCAGTGCCTTTTTCTTCCGAGCTTTCAATCGAAAACCGGCCACCCAGATCTTCAGCCCTTTCTCGGATTCCTTGAAGGCCAAACCCCTCATGCTTTTTCCCGAGATCAAAACCGTTGCCATTATCTCGCAAGTTCAGGCGAACCTCGTGACGATCGAAAACCAGTTCCACGTTGAACTCTGTTGCGCGCGCATGACGCAGTGCATTTGTTACTACTTCCTGACCGATGCGAAGAAGATTTGTTTCCAACTCTGGCGGAAGCTTCCGGGGCTCACCCTGCGGGCTTAATTTGGCTTCCATTGCGGTGCCTGTCGTCATCCGCTCGATCAGGTCTTTCAACGCGGTGGCCAACGGTTTCTCTTCCAGCGCCAGTGGACGCAGGGCTTGCACCGATCGTCTGGCTTCACGCAAGCCTTCACGCGCCATTTCGCCAGCGCGTTCGATGTGGTCGGAAACTCTCACCGTTTTCTTTTGCGCCATGGCTCCCCGGGCGGCTTCCAATTGAGCAATCACGCCCGTAAGCCCTTGTGCAAGGGTGTCGTGGATGTCGCGTGCAACACGATTGCGTTCGGCAATCAGTGCCGATTCCCGGCTTTGAGCGGACAGACGGGTCAACTGCAACGCAAGCGTTGCCTGATGAGCGAGCGCCCGCATCAATTCGACCTCCTTTCGTAAAAATGCCCGCTTTTCACTGAAACGGATTGCGATAACTCCCACGACACGTCCGGCGATTAACATCGGCACAAAGAGAATCGAGCGAACTCCAAGTTTCTGTAAATACATTTGAAGACGCAGCGTAGCAGGATCAGGGCAGTTTTCGTTGATTACGGGATGCCACGGCGCGTCGGTTGTCGATCCAAGACAGATTCGCGGAATTGGTTGATCGACGTCCTCCATCAGCGCATGCTGGCCGGAATTCAGAAGCTGAATCCATATTGGCTCTGGCCGAGCCGAAGGAGGGAGGTGGGATACTGGATAGGCAGCCTGGGTTGGCGTCTGGAATCGGTCGTTTTGGAGAATGGCGATCAGGTCGAGCAACCCGGTATCCTGATTGTGCCCCCACGCGCTGACGCTGTGGGCGGCGGACTGCTCGATGATTACCCTCAGCACATGTTCGAGCAATCTCTCCGGATTAGACTCTTGGGCCAGCGCGTCGAGCGTTCGAGTGAGTGCCTTCAGTTGTCCTTGCGCCAAATGCTCTGCTTCGCTGATGGCTTCTTGTGATCGTTTGCGCTCGATAGCGAAAGCAACCAGCCGGGCGACTTGGTTGATGATCTGCAGATGCTCCGAAGTTGGACCACGCGGTTCCGGCCAGTAGAGACCAAAGGTTCCCAGGACTTGATTGTCGGATGAAAACACCGGAGTTGCCCAACCGGCTCTCAGCCCATGTCGAGCGGCGAGTTCAAGATGCCCTGCCCAATGCGCATCTTTGGTAATATCCGCAGTGATAACTTGCTCCTTGCGTGCAGCTGCGGCGGAACAGGTGCCCACTGACGGATCAATTTCAAACCCGTCCACCTCCGCAAGATATTTCGGGAAACTCGGAGCCGCGCCACGCCGCAATCGCTTGCCATCCAGCAACATGACAATCGCTAACGAGCCTGGCAGCGCTTGTTCCACCAATTTGCATGAGCCTTCAAGGATCGGTTCAATCAAATCGCCCCTGGCGATCATCTCAGTAATGTTCTTTTCGCCCTGCAGCAACGCGGCCGAACGTTGGTGAGCATCATACTGAAACTCCATTTGGGCTAGGTGCCCCCGAGAGGTGTCGAGTTCACGCCGCGACCGTTCCAGTTCAAGTCGAAGCGATTCGACTGCTTCGAGAGCTTCTCCGGCTTCTTCCAATTGGACTTTCATCGCAGACAAATCGCGTTCTTATTTACAATATCAGCGCAAAACATAACCCCGTTTCAACCTGAGGCCAAGCATGGATGCTTCTCCCTCGCGTGATTCACCGCGCCCAAGACGCTGGACCAAACGGCACCGCGCAGGTCAGCTGACAGCAGGCTGCGGCACAATGTCGCTGGTCATTTTCGACGGAAATCGAAGAACGCCAGGTTCATGTTACCTTGCGTGAGAATGTGGACAGTGAGGACGGAGATTCCAGCGGGCAAATCGACTTCGGTCGCGTCGTGCAAAAGACTCCAATGATGCCATTGCCGCCAGGCGATGGGGTCCTGATCATTTTTCGTTGAAATAATGCTGATTGGCGGCGTAAGCGGTTCTCCGTTGCGATCCAGTGATATCGTGCCGCCGCGATTCGAGGTGTACAGCAAAGCGACAGCATAGCGCCCGGCACGCTTCACACTAACCGTCAGGTTGAACCATTCTCCGGGCTCCGTCCACCCAACATAAAGCTGGTTGGGTGGCGGCGTTACGGGGTTGTAAGGGTTATCGTCTATCTGGGTTTGGCGTTTGAATTTGGTGTACGAAATGTCCACGCCTTCATGGATCCTGAATTCGTTCAAATACTCGCCGTTGGCAGGATTTAATGCGCCGCTGCCATGATTGGTCGCATCGGAGTCGTGATAAGCCACGCCCTCGCCTCCGAGGTCATAATAGGCGCACTGTACGCGTCCCGGAATCCGTTGTGGGCCGCCTCGATACACAATGTCCTGAAATGGCCGGCCCTGATACCCCCTCCATCCCTTCGAGGCGCAACCAACAAGGCAAACAGCCGCTACTATATACCATAAAGCTCGTTTCATAAGTTTGCCCGCAAAGATGCTGACGCCAGACTGCGAAACACAAGGATTCATGCAATGAAAGTCTTCGAGATTAGCCGAGAACTTCGCCCCGCTTGGCTCCGCCTTCGATCCACGCCCGATGCTCTGGATAGTCCGCAACCGTGAACCCGACGAGATGCTCCTTGGCGACTTGCTCCAGCCCAACTCTACGCGCTCGCACCAGCGGGGGAGCCGGATGAGCGGCCACGCAAACTGGCTGACACTCCAATTCCTCGAAAACCAATCCCGCCAGAGCCTTCGGCGACACCTGCACCAGCAGAGCCACCTGGTGCTTTCCTTCTCTCAGTCCAAGCAACATTTCCCGGGTTGACAAATCGTGAAGCTGCACGCGCACGCCAGGGTTAGACTCCCGGAAATGTCTCAGCGCGCGCGGCAGAAGTTCGACGGTCAATGATGGCGCGTAGCCGACGTGGATTTCGCCGCGCTTTCCTCCGGCGACGGCCTTCGCCATTCGCACGGCATCCTCCGCACGCTCCAAAACTACACGAGCTTCAGTGAGAAAGACACGACCGGCTTCGGTGAGCCGCATGGCCTTTGCGCCTCGTTCGAAAAGCGCGATACCAAGTTGATCCTCCAAATCGCGGATTTGGCGGCTTAATGTCGGCGGTGACCCGTGAAGCCTCGCCGCCGCGCGCGTGACATTCTGCTCTTCGGCGACTGCCACGAAGTAGCGCAGATGACGGAGTTCCATTTGCTCCAAGTATGCCCGATGGGCATGATGAGCCAAGCAACAAGGTATTTCCGCGGTTTCTGCCTCGCAGGTAGGGTAAGAAACGATGACCGCTCCAAACCGAACGGCATACACAGAAGATAAAAGCGATCAGCCAATACCACGATAAACCAAAGGACCAGTCTATGGAATCCCAGAATACGAAACGATACCAGGAGCGGCTCACGCCGGACAATGCCGCCCTACTTCTCATTGACCATCAGGTTGGGCTGTTCACTGGCGTCAGAGACCTCCCTGTAGCGGAGTTGAAGCATAATGTCGTCGCACTAGCGAAGGCGGCCAAAGTGTTGGGCGTGCCGATCATTGTGACAGCCACCTCGCCCGAGATGTGGGGTCCGACGATTCCGGAGCTGGCGGAGGCCTTGCCCGGGATCCCGATCATTGCGCGAACGACGGTCAATGCATTTGACGAGCCCCGGTTTGCCAAAGCTGTGGAAGCGGCCGGCCGCAAGAAGCTCGTTATCGCGGGTGTTTCAACCGAGGTGTGTCTGGCTCTTCCAGCCATCCATGCGGCGGGGATTGGCTACGATGTGTATGGCGTGATTGACGCGTCTGGCACTTTCAGCGAAACCAAGCGAATCACCGGCTTGCTGCGCATGGTTCAAGCTGGCGTGATTGTCACCGACTATTGCACCGTCGCAGTGGAAATGCTCAAGGACAACGCGAGTCCAAAGGCCGGTGGCTTGGGTTTTGAATAAATCGAGTCAACCATGGAACGAAATGCCTTAACTCGTGGGAAGATTTTCTGGCACATTCATCTATCAATCCGTGGCATCTCATGAGCGAACACGCGGTCAATAATTTAAAGACAGCGAATTGCGTCGCGAGCTGGACACGGTGTCGAACCCGCGTCACGTTTGCGCATGATATTCGGCCATCAATGCATTTCCTTGAGCAGGCCAACGATCTAATGGATGATCTCGCTGTTCAACCGAGCATTGAGCGCCACGGAAACCCAGGCGCTCATAAAGAATACAGGCGTGACCAGCTTTTTAACGAAGCCATGAAGAGTCTCCCCATTCTCCTGCAGATCGGCCTCGCCTTACCCGTCCTCGGCCAGCCCTATTACGTTGCGCCCACCGGCAGCGATGGCAATCCCGGCACGCTGGAAAGGCCGTATGCCACTATTCAGCGAGCTCAACACGCGGTTCGCCAGAAGCCGGGCCCGGTGTGGCTGCGAGGCGGCACCTACTATTTGCCGGAGAAGCTGGTCTTCAGTGCCGAGGATTCAGGCACGAAGGCCGACCCCGTGGTTTACCAAGCGTACGGCCAGGAGCAGCCTGTGATTAGCGGCGGCGTGAGGCTTGAAAAACTGGACTGGCAGCCTTACCGCGATGGGATTGTTCAGGCGAAGGTGCCGGCATATCTGCAAACCGAAGAAATATTCGTAAATGGCGAGCGACAGATTCTGGCGCGTTATCCCAATTACGATCCCAAGGCGCAGTATTTCGACGGCTTCGCGCCGGACGCCATCTCGCCGGAACGAGTTGCTCGTTGGGCTGATCCGGCGGGTGGCTATTTTCACGCGATGCATCCAGCTCTCTGGGGTGATTTCACCTGGCGAATCACGGGCAAGGACTCGCAGGGCCGGCTGATGATGGAGGGAGGGTGGCAAAACAACCGGGGTGGCGCGGTCCACCAGAAGATTCGCTTTGTGGAGGGCATTTTTGAGGAACTCGACGCTCCTGGTGAGTGGTTCCTGAATACCAAAACACATATCCTCTACTTTTACCCGCCTCCCGGGCTCGACCTGGCCAAAGCGACCGTGGAAGCCACACGGCTCCGCAACCTGGTCGAGTTTCGCGGTAGCCAGGAGAAGCCTGTGCGCTCCGTTATTCTCCGGGGCCTGACTTTTCGTCATGCGGCACGCACGGTGATGGACACGAAGGAACCGCTCTTGCGCACGGACTGGGCCATCTACCGTGGCGGGGCGGTGCTCTTCGAGGGCAGTGAGGACTGTGCCCTGGAGGATTGTTTTCTGGACCAGGTGGGTGGCAACGCAGTTTTCGTGAATGATTACAACCGCCGGGTCACGATACGCGGCTGCCGGATTGCCAGAGCTGGGGCGAGCGGCATCTGCTTTGTCGGAGACCCTCAGGCGGCACACAATCCTTTGTTCAACTACAGCCAGGTAAACAAACTCGAGGACCTCGACCGCACCCCTGGTCCACGCACGCAGAACTACCCGGCGGATTGCCTGGTCGAAGATTGCCTGATTTACCTGACCGGGCGGGTGGAAAAGCAGACTGCCGGAGTGGATATCGACCTGGCCCAGAACATCACCGTCCGCCAATGCTCGATTTACGACATGCCGCGCGCGGGGATCAATATCGGAGACGGCTGTTGGGGCGGGCATGTCATCGAGTTCTGCGATGTGTTTGACACAGTAAAAGAGACGGGAGACCACGGCTCGTTCAATTCGTGGGGACGCGACCGTTATTGGCGGCCCAAAGTCGCGGAGGTAAATGCGTGGGTAAAGCAGTTCCCCGAACTCCCTCGCCTGGATGCGGTCAAGCCGGTGATCCTGCGGAACAACCGCTGGCGTTGCGACCACGGCTGGGACATCGACCTCGATGACGGTTCCTCGTTTTACATTATTACCAACAATCTCTGTCTGCACGGTGGCATCAAGAACCGCGAGGGCTATGGACGCACGGTGGAGAACAACATCACGGTCGGTTCCGGTCTGCACCCTCACGTTTGGTATGCTTCAAGCGGAGATATTTTCCGCCGAAACATCGTCTGGCGCGAATACCAGCCCGCGCTCATGCCGGCCCCGCCCTGGGGCCGCGAATTGGACTACAACCTCGTGTATCGGGGAGGGGCCACGAACGCACCGGCGACCCGGCTACATGAGCAAAGCGGCCGCGACGAACATTCCATCGTGGCCGATGCGCAGTTCGTCGATCCTGCACAGGGAGACTACCGGGTCAAGCAGGGGTCTCCCGCTCTGTCGCTGGGCTTTGTTAACTTCCCGATGGACCGCTTTGGTGTGCAAAGACCCGCCTTGAAAGCTCTCGCGCGCACGCCGGTTCTGCCCGGCCAAAAGCCCGTTGGCGCATCACAGGCGCGCAACATCACGCCGCGATCCTGGCTTGGGGCGAGCGTTCGGAATGTTGCCGATATGGGCGAGAGGTCGGCGCTCGGCCTGCCCGGCGTCGCTGGCGTGCTGGTTTTGGAAGTTCCCGCTGACTCAGCACTGGCAAGATCCGGCCTGCAGAAAGGCGATGTTATCCTCTCCGTGGACGGCTCCCAAACGGCGGACGTCGGTGCATTGCTCCAGCAAGCTCCGTCGCTAGCCGGCTTCCACAGCGTGGCACTGATCGTGTCGCGCCAGCAAAAGGAAATTACCCTGAACCTCAAGCGATGAGGGCATGCTATAAAACACAGTCAATCATCAGCCACGTGAAATTATGAAAAAATTGAGTTCTCAATTAACCAGGCCGGCAAAACTCCTCGCCGTGGCGGCGCTCGCCTTCTCGGTGGGTGGTTTCGTCGTGACGATGCAAGCGGCTGAAGCGGCCTTCGACGGCGGCAAGAGCACCTGGCATGACGGCTTCGTCCGCTACGACTTCACTATGGATGACGAGACCTTGGCCATCACTCCTTTCACGAGGCCGGAAAAAGAAGGCTTTGCGGTTGGCACACCGGCCAAGGGTCAGCGGCGGTGCATCGTGGTCGTTCCAAACAAGCCGGCGCCTGGCAATCCTTGGTCGTGGCGAGGCTGTTATTGGGACCACCAACCGCAGGCCGAGGTGGAATTGCTGCACCGGGGTTTTTACATTGCATTCATTACGCCCGATCCGGGCAGGCAGTATCCGGGCAAGCAGTGGGACGCCTGGTACGCCTACCTGACGGAGAAACATGGGCTGTCCAGGAAACCGGCCTTCGTTGGCATGAGCAAAGGCGGGGTCAATGAATACACCTGGACGACCTCGAACCCGGACAAGGTCTCGTGCATCTACGCCGACAATCCCGGGATTTACCCGGAGGATATTTTGAGGCTTGGTGAACTGATCAAGCACGATGTGCCCCTGCTGAACGTCTGCGGTACCCTCGATTTTGTGCTGGAGAAAAACACGAAGGTCATCGAGAACATCTATCATCAGGGCGGCGGCCAGATGAGCGTCATGATCAAAGAAGGCACCGGCCATCATCCGCACAGCTTGATCGATCCCAAGCCCATTGCCGACTTCATTGAGCAGCACGTTCAGTCGAACACCACGCCCCGGCCCGAGATCGTGGACGACACGTTTACGAAATCCTATTATTACAGTACCGAGAATTCTTATATTTACCTCCCCAAAGAAGATACATACGCCGCCTGCCGGGGGCCGCAGTTCACGCCGTGCTATGACCGTTACGACAAGGCTGGCAAGTCATCGTTTGGAGTCACCGGCATGGCGGTGCTCGTGCCGAAGACTGAGGCGACTGGGAAGCCTTGGGTCTTCCGGGCGGACCGCATCGGCCCGGATGCCTCCGCTCTTGATCTGGCCCTGCTGGCCAAGGGGTACTACATCGTGGCTGCTCCCATCCTGGGGGGAGGGCCGGTTCGGGCGGAGTGGGACGCCGTCTATAAGAACATGACCGACCACGGCTTTTCCAAGAAACCCGCCATGATAGGCGTCGGCGCGGGAGCCGGGGAAGCCTACGCCTGGGCCATCCAGAACCCCGACAAAGTTTCCTGTATTTACGGGGAGAATCCAGCCCTGCGCAGCATCATGTCCGGCAACCTGCCGCCGTTGGATGATGCAAAAACGCGGCTGGTGGACAACCTGGCTCCGCTGGCCAAAGCGGGCGTGCCGATCCTGCACGTTTGCGGTAGCCTCGATCCGTGGCTCGACCGCGACACGCGGGTGGCAGAGAAGAAATACAAGGAACTCGGCGGAAGTTTCACGGTGATCATCAGGCAGGGCGAGGGCCATTTTGCGATCGGGCCGCAGGATCCGAAGCCGGTGGTGGATTTCATCGACGGGAAAGCTAATTGAATCGATTATGAACAAATCACGATTCGGAACCTCGGTGGTACTCGCCCTTGGCCTGGTCAGCTTCGAGGGTCGAACGCACGGAGCGGGTCAATACTTGAAGATTGATTATCCCGCCTCGACCGCCACAAACGAATTGCAGGTGGCCGTTACCTACACACTCTGGATTCCCGACGGTGTAAAAACGATTCGCGGCATCATTGTTCATCAGCACGGCGCAGGAACCACCGCGTCCATCGAAGGATCGACCGCCGCCTATGATTTGCACTGGCAGGCGCTGGCGAAGAAGTGGGACTGCGCGCTCTGGGCTTCGAGTTATCATGTGCAGAATGAAAAGATCGACACGTCCCCCGGAGCCTCGGAATTGTGGTTCGATCCGCGTAATGGTTCGGAGAAAACATTTCTCAAGGCGCTTGGTGAATTCGCCGGCAAGGCCGGTCATCCGGAGATCGACAAGGTGCCGTGGGCGTTGTGGGGCCATTCCGGCGGCGGCATCTGGGCCGATGTGATGACTGCGCTGCACCCCGATCGCGTCGCCGCCGTGTGGATGCGCTCTGGCTCGTCACTCATGTTTCTTTCCCATCCGGAATTTACGGATCATGACGTGCCCGACGCCGTTTACCGCATCCCGATGATGACCAATCCAGGAGTGAAGGAAAAACCCAAGCAACCACCGCCGGACCCAGACACGCGCACCGCTGCGGATAAGATGAAGGGTCCTTGGCTGGGCAACATCGCGACGTTCAAAGCATACCGCGCCCACGGCGGACTCATCGGATTCGCGCCCGATCCGCTAACCGGACACGAGTGTGGCGACTCGCGCTATCTTGCCATCCCGTTTCTCGATGCCTGTCTTGCGATGCGATTGCCGGACAAAGGCAGCAAGGACCAAACGCTCAAGCCGATGGACACGAGCAAGGCGTGGCTGGCGCCGTTGTTCGGCGACGAGGCGAAACCGGCGGCAGATTTCAAAGGCAACCCGGCGGAAGCGGTCTGGTTGCCGAATGAAGCGGTGGCCAAAGCGTGGATGGAATACGTGAAGACCGGCGCGACGAGCGACACCACGCCGCCTCCGGCTCCGTTCGACGTGCACGTGTCGGCGAAGGGTGAGCAAGGAACCGAAATCGTCTGGAGTGCCGAGGCGGATTTCGAGAGCGGCATTGGCGGCTTCATTGTGCTGCGGGACGGACAGGAACTGGCGAAGGTGCCGGAGAAGCCGGCGGGCAAATTCGGACGCCCGTTGTTTCAGTCCATGACGTATCACGACACACCGAGCCAGCCGTTGCCTCAGATGCTTTATGTGGACACATCGGCTAAGGCGGGTGAAAAACAGGGCTATTCCATCGTCAGCGTCAACAGCGTTGGACTGAAATCGCAGCCTTCGGCCGCGGCGTCCGTCCAGTGACGATGAGGGATCGCACGTCGGCTGGTACAGCGTTGCCAGGAAGGGAACCGCAATGAGCACTTTATTAAGAATCGCAAACACGTCGATTCGAGCCTTTGCCGTCCTGGCAGTTGCGCTGAGCGCCAGTGCCCAGCAGAACAAAGAGCCGGTAGATTACGTCAATCCTGATATTGGCGGGATCGGTCAATTGCTTTCGGCGACCTCTCCCAGCGTCATCATGCCATACGGTATGATGCGTATCTCTCCAATTACCACGCCGGGAATCACAGACCGGTATCTGGCGGATAAAATTTACGGGTTTCCCGCCGGAGCAATGACCCTGATGCCAATGACCGGGTCTGCGGAAACTGATCCGGCCAAGTCCGCCTCGATGTATGACCACGATCTGGAGACGGCCACGCCGTATTACTACGCAGCGATCCTGCAGAAACACGACATAAGAGTGGAATGCACGGTAAGCGCGCACGCCACCTACTAACGCCTCACATTCCCTGCGAGCGCGGCGGCCCATGTGCGGTTCAGCGTGCCGCAGAGCGGAAAGATGGACCTGACGAACAATAATGCGCTAAGCGGAAGCAGCGGAAGCAGCGGAGGCGGGAGGGGTGGCAGGGGCGGATACTTCTATGCCGAGTTCTCAAAACCTGTTTCCTCTTTCCAGACCTTGACCAACGTGCCGCTTTCGCGGGGGCGCGGACCAGGAGGAGGCAGTGGCCTCGGAATCATGGTGGACCCGTCGCCGGACCACGCCAGACAGGTTGGCATACGCATCGGCATCTCCAGTATCAGCCAGGATCAGGCACGCCAGAACCTGTATCGTGAGATCCCGGTAAGCTCAGATCCGCAGGCAATTAGGTTGTTCTTATGAAGACAATAAAAAGAATCGCACTATTTCTCGCCGCGAGCGCGGCTTTGGCGACGGCGGCCGACACCGCCAATAAGGCGCCGGGCGTCAGTTATACGGACAAGAAATTCTATTTTGCGGCCTGGGGAGAGCCGCGAGGTTCCGGGGAGACCCAACTGGCGGGCATGAAGAGGCTGGCGGACGCGGGCATCACGGACATTCTCCCTGAGAATAAGACCGCTGCGCAATTGATGGTGCTGGTTGACTTAGGGAGCCAGGTCGGCATCCGAATTCATGCCTGGCATTGGATGATGAATGTGGGCAACGCCGCGGAATGCCGTCAACACCCGGATTGGTATTCCGTCAACCGGCTCGGGCAGAGTTGCTTCGATTTTCACCCTTACGTCAGTTATTACAGTTTCCTCAGTCCCTTTTCTCCGGGCGCGCGGGATTATATCAAGAAGGGGGTGAAAGAGGTCGCGCGAGTCAAAGGGTTGGCCTCCGTGCATTTCGACTACATCCGCTTTGTGGATGTCGTCCTCGGGGCGCAGTTGCAGACGCATTACCGGAATACAAACGGGCTTCCGTTGGTGCAAGACCGCCTGCTGCCCGAGTATGACTTTGGTTACCACCCGCTCGCCCGGCAGGAATTCAAGGAGAAGTTCGGCCTAGACCCGATGGATATGCCCGACAAGGAGGAGAATGCCGCCTGGAAACAGTTCCGAATGGACGCCATCTCATCGCTGGTCAATGAATGTGTGCAGATCTGCCATGAAAATGGAACGCTGGCATCGGCTGCGGTCTTTCCCTTCCCTGAATTGGCTCGGGAATACGTCAAACAAGACTGGCCGCACTGGGACCTGGACCTCGTTTTCCCAATGGACTACAAGAATGACCATAATGGGAACCTGTATTGGGTGGGTTTCGCCACCAAACAGGCGGCCCGCGATCTAAAGCCCGGCGAGCATCTTTTCACCGGATTAGCGGTGGGCAATTACGGAGACAACCTGGCTGATTTCGAGGAAGCCATCCATCAGGCGCACGATAATGGCGCCATCGGAGTTTCCTTCTTCAACCTCAACTCGCTCGGGGACGCACAGTTGGCTGTCATTAAGAAGTGCAACGCAACCTATAACAAATAGCACAATGGACAATGAGAACGGGGGGAGGAGCCCTTTGGCAGCCCGCTGAAATCTAACTCCGAGCGGGTTTCTACCGCACCACCTCCGTAGGCCTCATTCACGGCCGCGGTGGAACCGGTCTTGATCTTAGTCATGTGTATCCGTCAGCGGAACTGGCAATAGCGCGGAGGGCCTGGATTGTGATTTGATCCGGGCCCATGAATGTTCTCACTCGTCTTTCGCTTTCAACTCCACTCAAGACGCCCGATTGCTCAGCGACATCAACCCGACAGCGGCTTGAATGGATTGAGCGCTTTCGTCGCAGCGGCCAATCTCAGCGTGACTTCGCGCAAGCCCACGGTCTGAAGCTCAGCCAATTTCGTTACTGGCTCTATGATCCGGCGCTTGGGACCAAAAGCCCTGGCGGCGTTCCGCGACTGCAAGAAGTCTCTCCTGCTCCCCGGTCCAGTCAGCCTGGCTGGAGCGCTGAAATCTCCCTGCCCGCCGGTCCGACCGTGCGGCTCAACGAGCGGTTGGCTCGTGAACTCATGGGGCCGTTGCTGCAAGTCTGCCACCCGAGCCATGTTTGATTGCACGCCCGCCACCCGGATCTTCGTCGCCCTGGATCCCGTTGAGTTGCGGGCTTCCTTCAACGGCCTTTGTAAGTGGGTGCAACAGCGCTTGGCAGAAGATCCTTTATCCCGTCACCTATACGTTTTCACCAACCGCAAACGCACTCGGCTCAAAATTTTGGTGTGGGATGGCTCCGGGTTGTGGTGTTGCGCCAAACGCCTGGAACGCTCACGTTTCGGCTGGCCTCAAGGTGAAGGCTCGCACCGGTTGCTGCGGGCCGAAGAGTTGAGCGCTCTGCTCAATGGCCTGGAGGTTCAGGAGCGCCGCGGCTGGTACCGGCGATGAAAAAAGGAGAAAAAAGTGCAATTCGTGCATTAGTGCATTGACATTGTTATAATATAGTGTATGGTGACACCTAATGACACAAGCAACCCCTTCTCAGCCCGATCTGGCTCAGCGAGTCGTTCGGCTGGAGGCGTTGCTCACTCAATCCCAAGCCCAAGTCCAGGCCCTCGTGGCCGAGAACCAGCTGCTACGCCAAAAGCTCGACGCCCTCATCCGCCGCTACTTTGGTCATACCAAGAACGAAGGGTTGGATTCGGCTCAGCTGGAGTTGCTCCTCTTGGGGCTGACCGCCAAGGTGGCGACTCCGGAGCCGCCAGCCAAAACCACCACGGCGACGCCGCGAACCCACTCGCCACGCCCCGCGCCCCGCAGCGGCATCCCCGAGGACTTGCCCACGGTTCGGGAAGTGCTCCTGCCCGAGGAGGTCAAAACCAACCCGGAGGCATTCCGTCAAATCGATGAGCTGGTGACCAAGGAGCTGGATTGGGAAGCCGCCAAATTCCACTGGCGCCACATCGTCCGACCCAAGTTCGTGCGCAAAGATTCGGCGGCAGTTCCCAGCCCGGCGATACAAAAGGCCACACCGGCGACTCAAGAGTTGGCGACCCCGGTGCGGATTGACGCGCTGGAAGTGTTGGTCGCCCCCCTGCCTCCGCGCTTGATCGAGAAAGGCTTGCCCGGGGTGGGCTTGCTGGTCCATCTGCTGCTGAGCCGCTTCGAGGACCATTTGCCCTTTTACCGGCTGGAGAAGATTTTCCGCGAACGCCATGGCGTGCCCCTGACCCGCCAGAGCATGGTCGATTGGACCGAGCAGTTGGCCACCTGGCTGCAACCCATTTACCGACAGATGATCGTGGAACTCTTCGCCGGCGGCTACCTTCAGGCGGACGAAACACCGATGCGTTACTTGGACCGGGAAGAGCCGGGTCGGAGTTGCCGGGGTACATGTGGGTCTTTGGACGGCCTCGGGGCAATGTGATCTTTGAGTGGCAGATCAGTCGAGGACGGGAAGGACCCAAGGCCTTCCTTGCGGGCTTTAAGGGCGAGCTGCAAACCGACGGATACCAGGTGTATCGCAGCTTGGTCCTGGAACGTAACCAACCCATGGCCGTTCAGGGGCAGCCTCCGGAGTTATTAAGGACTGGAACGAGCGATTTCAGATCGCCAACACCCGGAAGGAAGGCGGACGATCGTGCCTGGAGCCCGATTCAAAAAGTGAGAAAGCAGTGAGAAAGCACCCTCAAAAATGAGTTGAAAAACGTCGTCGTAAGGGGTTGATTATGAGAGTGGTGCACCCAGTAAGAGTTGAACTTACAACCTTCTGATCCGTAGTCAGACGCTCTATCCAATTGAGCTATGGGTGCGCCCAAATGACGCGCAAAACTACAGGCCCTGCGGCCCCGGTGCAAGTGATTATCCGACGACAGCAGTGTCTGACGAAGCCGGCTACCGATGCGAAGCCCCGCACCGATGCGAAGTCTCCTCCCGGAGTCGGCTCCAGTCGCGCCTGGGTAATGGAGTCGCTTGGGTAAAAGGGTCCGCGAATGCCTCACTCTGATTATGGGCCGGAATCGGCTCGTGCGGCGGGAATTGCGGGAGGGCGACGAACCGGAGATCGTCCCTGCCGCCGATGGCTTTCTGACAAGCGGCAGTTCCTCGGGCCTTTGGCTCGAGGCTACCGCGTTGCGGCAGACGGACCTGAGGACCGTGTGCCGGCCGGATCGCGCCGCGGGCTGGACGACGCCGATCGCCGGGCAGGCTTCGCGCTTGAACTTAAATTCAGCCGTGCGCGCCGGGTTTCGAGTTGGCCAGATCCCCTCTACCGCCCAACCGCCTGAGCCGCCCAACCGCCCAACCATGCGTCAGTTCTTTTCTACGCGTAGCGGCAGGGTGACGGCTGCTGGCGCGCTGCGCAACTTTTGTTGCACCCGCTCGTCCAGTGCCTGCAGGTCATCACGGTAGCCGCTCGGTCCGGGCACGAGTTCGGAGAAGCGCTTTCGAATGCCCTGCTCCAAGGCAGCCAGATTTGGCTGCAGCGGGCCGGCCGCCGCCGCATCGATGCCATCAAGGACGGCCTGAAAGCGGCCCGGGTCTTCGAGGGAGGCCTTCACGGTCAAACGCTTCCGCACGCGCGCGGCGCCTGGATCAAGGTTCAGCAGGTTGCGAACGGCTTCCCGCGTGCAGCTCGGGTAAGTGGCCCCGTTGGTGGTGCTGAAATCGAACGCGGTGGCCTCGAGCACATCGAGCAACGCAACCCCCTGGGGCCGCGCCTCGCCGATGACACGGGCCATTTGTTCCAGGCTGTCCGGGTCGAGCTGGTAATGGTGCCTCGAGATCGCCGCAGCCAGGGTGGACTCGCCCTCCGGCCCCAAAGCCAGCAGAGCCCGGGCCGCGGCTTGCAGGATCTCAGGGCGGTAAACGTTGGTGTTGGCGTAGAAGTTCTCATCGGCGGTGACCCGCGCGAGGTTGGTGCACGCGGCGCGGTCGTCGCGCCCGCGCATGGCGTCGCCCAGCTCGCCTATGAACCGCAGCAGCTTCGCGGGGGCTTCGACGTAATCATGCAGGGTGATGTTGGCTTCCAGCAGTGACGGCCAATACTCCGGGTACCGGCTGTGGATCGCTTGCAGGAAAAAGAGGTCTCGCTGGGACTCGCTAGTGAAGGTTCGGCCCTGGAACACTTCGAATAGTGGCGGAAAGGAGTTCGTGCCGTCGCTGGCCGGCTCCGGGGCGGCGATCCGGGGTTCCGCAGCCAGCGCGCAAACGACCGGGCAGAGCAAGAGCAGAATTGGCGCGGATGCCCGCACGGCTGCGGTCTTCATGCGCAGCAAACTGGTCCATAAACCACCCACCGTCAACGGCGCAGGTCAGTAGTCTCGTAGTCCCGTAGTCTCGTGGTCTCGTGGTCCTGTGGTCTCGTGGTCCCGTGGTCCCGTAGTCCCGTGGTCCCTCCGCAGTCCCGCCGCGCCGAAGCGCAGCGTAGGCGGGTCACCCCCCAAACTCGATCCGCTTGGGAAATCCGGGACAGAGCTTCGGATATTCGAGAGACGCGCCTTGGTCTCGTGCGATAAACTTCATCCGGCCTGACAGATCACACAACCAGACCTCCACGGCGCCCGCGTCAAAATAGAGAGCTGTTTTCTCCTGAATCTCCGCATCTGAATTCGCCGGGGAGAGCACCTCGACACAGATCTCCGGCGCCTGGACGAAGCAAGGCCGGCCACACAGTTCCTCCATCCGCTCCGGTGAAGCCCAGGCCACGTCCGCCGCCTTCACACCGTCGGCCGTCGATACGGGGCATTCGGTCAGGACCCGGCCGTGAGAAAGGCGGTTACGCAACTGAAATGCGATCTCGGCTTGGAAGCTTCCGTGGGCGGGTGCTGGAGGCGGGCTCATGATAATATGGCCATGCCGGTCCGTCTCGATCCGGCCTTCGAACTTCGTCAGTTCGGGATCGGCAAGCAGCGCGGCCCAACGTTGGACATTGAACTTGGTTCGGTCCGCCTGCAGCGGGAGTTCGATGGTCAACATTGCCATGCCCTGAATATAAACCCCGCGTTACCCCCCGCAATCTTCGTTTAAGCCCCCCCCGGCCGCGGCGGCTGTTCGAAGCGGCGCCGCCACAATTCCTCAACCCGTGCGCCCTTCCGGTGCCCTCCGCAGCCCCGCCCAAGCGTGTCCCCCCCGCCGTCAGTGGTCAGTGGTCCCGTAGTCCCGTAGTCCCGTGGTCCCGTGGTCTCGTGGTCAGTGGTCAGTAGTCCCGTAGTCTCTTCGTCCCCGTCCGCCTCCGTAACCGAATCGTAACCCTCGCGCCATCCCCATGTCATCGATCATTCCTACCGTCCCACGGATGAGAAACAACCTGCCGCAGGATCCAGGTCCTCGGAACGCCCCTAAGCTTTGTGCTATTAACAGCTTGGCACGGCACGGTTGTTCGCTCCGGCGGCCAGGCAGCGCGCCTTGGGGGGCAAGCCTTTAACCATCGCCTCACGAGCTTCGTTTAATACTACAGCTCCCTGGGTTCCGACCAACCAGACGAAACGCACCTACTCGAGGCCCGTGTCGAACGCATTACCCAGGATCAATGCCACGCCGTCGCACGGGTTTTTCCCCGCCGCGCGCCTCCGCGTATCGCCCCAGCCATTTCGCGCAGGCGAGAAATCCGCGCTACGAGGGCCGCGTGCGGATGCGACGTTACGCCTCGTGGTCGTTCTTTTCTGCCTGGTTGCCACCGGTGCCCAAAGCCACGCCGCCGAGCCCGCTCCGCATTTCGATGTCCAATCCTATCGCGTTGCCGGTGAACCGCTGCCCTCGACCAACGCGCTGGGGGCGATCTTTTCGAAATACATCGGCACGAATGTAACCCGCGCCGGGATCGGCGCTGCCGCTTCGCAACTGCAGCTCGAATACTTCAGCCAGGGCCTCACCAACATCAGCGTTTCTGTCGCCTTGGACCGCATCGCGAAGGGCGTCGCCACACTGAACGCCTTTCGGACGCCGGTGCCGCAGATCCTCCTTTCGGGAATCCGCTACACGAATTCGGTGAGCGAGCCGCTCATCGCCGCGCAATCCCTCGCCGCCGACGCGGGGACCAATGCACCCTCGGCGACTCAGACCAACACCGTGCCGCGCTTCACCGTGCGCGCCTACGAGATTCGGGGCGACACCCTCCTCTCGACCAATGTCCTCATGTCCGTCCTGGCCAAATACACCGGCACGAACGTCACCCTCGCGGACATTTTGAAGGCCAAAAGCGACCTGCAAATGGAATATCACGACCGCGGCTATCCGACCGTCAGCGTCGTCATCCCGCCGCAACACCTCACGAATGGCATCGTCCAGATCCTGGTCTTTCAGGGCCGGCTGGCGGAGATCCTCGTCACGGACAATCGCTACTTCAGCTCGAACAATGTGATGCGTTCACTGCCCAGCCTGCGAACGAACACGATCCTGAGCAGCCCCATTTTCCAGGCCGAACTGGACCGCGCCAACGCCAACCAGGACCGGCAAGTCTATCCCGAACTCGAACCCGGCCCGGTCCCAAACACCACCACCCTGCGCTTGCGAGTCAAGGACCGCCTGCCCTTGCACGCCAAGGTCGAGTTCAATAACCAGAGCTCGCCCGGCACACCCGAGCTGCGCGTGAATACCTCGGCGGTTTATGACAATCTCTGGCAGCTCGAACACTCGCTAGGCGTGCAATACAGCTTTTCACCCGAGAAATATAAGACTGGCGATCAGTGGTCCTTCTATGACCTGCCCCTGGTGGCCAATTACAGCGCGTTTTATCGTCTGCCCCTGGGCGCACCGGAACCGATTGCCGACGTGATCGAGACGCAGCCGGGCAGTTTCGGTTTCAGCGAAGCGACACGGAAATTCCGGTTGCCGCCACCCTCAGGGCGCTCCGAGCTGAACCTGTTTGGCAGCCAATCGACCATCGATACGGGGCTCGAGACGCTGCAGGACCAGCTTATCTACAACGTGCCCGGCGTCCGTCAAGTCAGCCGGCGGGATGTCCAGCAGGACGTGACGATCAATGAGGATCTCGGTTTTCGACTCAGCGAGCCTTTGCCTGGCGGCGCCGACTTTCGCTCCACCTTATCCGGTGGTCTGGATTATAAGACCTATTCCCTTACGAGCAACAAAACGAACAATTTCTCGTTCACGGAAATCACCGTTAATGCGAACGGCAGCCTTAATCCTCCGATCGTGAGCACCGTCGCGTCCCCGGTCCCGACGACGCAGTTGCCGCTCAATTATTTGCCGCTTTCGATTCGATACGATGGCAGCCTGCGAGACAAAAGCGGGGCCACTTTTTTTGGGCTCGGGCTGACATTCAACACCTGGAACTCCGGCTCCTCGAGCGCCCTGCATAACGTCACCGGTTCGACAGAATCCTCGGGCAATTGGGTTACCCTTACGCCCAGCCTTTCGCGTGACGTCATTGTTTACCCCGATTGGGTGCTGTCCCTCCGGGCCGACGGCCAATGGGCCAGTGAACCGCTGATTAGCACGGAACGTTTCGGCGTCGGCGGGGTCAATAGCGTCCGAGGCTACCGCGAAGGGGAGGTCTTCGGCGACACGGGCTGGCACATCAGCCTCGAGCAGAAGACGCCACCGCATATCATCGGGTTTGCCTACAGCAAGGTGCCGCTGACGGTCCGCGGAGCGGTGTATATGGATTACGCGCGAATCTATCCCCTGGACCCTTTGGGCGCTCCGCAGCACACGTCGCTTTGGGGCACCGGCTTTGGAACCGTATTCGCCCTCGGCTCGCACTGGGAGGCTCGCTTTTTGTTCTCCGTTCCCCTGCTGAGCGCCGGCACGACCGACGCCTACCAACCCCGTTTCAACTTCGCCCTCATCGGCCAGTTTTAAACGCAGAGACGCCAGTCGGAGGGAGAAAACGCAGAGACGCAGAGACGCAGAAACGGAGAAACGGAGAAACGCAAAGACGCGAAGACGCGAAGACGCAAACGGAAAAAACACTGTACTCTGTTTTTTGCGGCTTTGCGGCTTTGCGGCTGTGCGTTGACTCTTTGCGTCTCCGCGGTTTTGCGTGATCTCTCCGGGCGCATCTGCGTTGAACCTCTACGTCAGCCCGTTCACGACCCGGTGGATGCCGTCTTTGAGCATGCGTTGACCGAAGTTGATGACCAGACCGAGCTTTAACCCGGTCACCCGCAGATACGTCAGCATCTGCGCTTGGAAAATCGGCTGGCACTCCGTCGCAGCTTTGTTTTCGACCAGCACAAGACCCTCAACCCGCATGTCGAGCCGGAGACCTTTTTCGAGCGTGCGTCCCTTGTAAACCACGCGGACTGGCACCTGGCGTTCCACCCGGCAGCCGCGCAACCGAAGTTCCTCGGCCAGCGCCTCCTCGTAGATGTCCTCGATGAGCCCTGGGCCGCCCAACTCCCGCTGCACCTCGAACGCCGCATCCACGATCACCCTGCTGATCTCGTTCTCATGCATAGTTTCATTGTAAAGCAAAGAGGCCGACCCGAACAGAGCAAAGTAAGCGGTAAAGGGGGTGCGCTCTATTCGGAGCGATGCCAACTGATAGACTCGGGGGATGAGAAGTCATCGAGCAGCCAGTTTCAATGCGAGTTCCAACGAGATTGCCAATGTTATCGCGCGATACCGAGCGAGCGGACTAGGACTGAAAACCTTTGCTTTGGAAGAGGGTTTGCCGCCGGGGCGGTTGCATTATTGGATTTATCAGAAGCCAGTCAGGCTGAGGGGCCGACCAACCCAGCTGAGACCAGCGGCTGCGGCTCCCGTGTTTCAGGAGGTCAAGCTCCCCTCCGGGCCGGAATGGGGTTGCGGCTGGGCGGCCGAGGTTGGTTTGCCCGAGGGCGTGGCCGTTCGCTTTAGCGCGCGTGCCTCGGCCGAGTGGATCGGTGCGGTGGTCCAAGCCCTCAAGCGGCCATGCTAAGCCTTTCGCCGGCCACTCGGGTGTTCCTGGCGCTGGCGCCCATCGATGGACGGAATCATTCCGGGTGCCCAATTATTCCGAGTTCGGCCCGGAAAGACTCAAAAACCTGGGTCTTTCCTGGCCGTCAGGTGTTAGTGGATCGGAATAATCAGAGCTCTTTGAGGAAAGCCAGGAGTTGGTCCGTAGGACGAAATCGCCCTGTTCTTCCCTTGAACTGCTTGGTTTTGGCCAACGCCTGTTCCTTAAGCTCGAGGTTGGCGTGTAGATAGATCTGGGTTGTCTCCATCGATTGATGCCCTAGCCACAGGGCGATGACTGAGCGGTCCACGCCGCTCTGGAGCAGGTCCATTGCAAGGCTGTGCCTGAGCACATGAGGTGTGATTCGCTTTCCGGCCAGGGACGGGCACTCGCTCCGTGCAGTGGCGACGTGCTTGGCCAGGATGTAAGCCAGTCCGTCATGGCTGAGAGGTTGACCCCGGGCATTTGGAAAGACGGGATCAGAAGGACCGGTCTCCAGTTCACGCAGCCAGGAACGCAAGGCCGCGACCGCGTCTTTGCGCAAAGGGGTGCAACGCTCCCGTCGTCCTTTGCCTAGGCAACGAACATGGGCGCCACAGCCCAGAACTACATCCTGGCAACGGAGGCCAATCAACTCGGCGGCGCGCAAACCCGTTTGTGTCGCCACGAGCAACAGCGTCCGATCACGCCGCCCCGTGCGGGTGGCTTGGTCGGGAGCTGCCAGGAGAGCTTCCATCTCGCTTCGCGTTAGAAAATCGATCGGTTTGCTTCGACGCCGTTTGCAGGGAATGGCCAGAACCCTCTGCGCCAGAGCGCCCAGAGTCGGCTCTTGAAGCGCCACATACTTGAAAAACGAGTGAATGGCAGCCAACCGGATGTTGCGACTGGCCGCGGTATTCTCACGATCTTTCTCAAGGTGATGGAGGAAAGACCCGATAAAAGACGCATCCAGATCTTGAGGCGTCAGCAGCGTGGGCGCCTTGCCCAAACTTTCATGGGCGAACGCCAGAAGCAATCGAAACGTGTCTCGGTAGCTGGCTACGGTATGAGGGCTGGCATGGAGCTGAGCCATCAGCCGCTGTGTGAAGTAGCCATGGAGCAACGTGGAGAGGCTGGCATGGAGTTTCATCGGATTTGCCCTCCTCTGCCGCGCTGCCAGCGCCGCGTGGCTTCCTGCAACAACTCAGGCGTGGCGGACAGGTACCAATAAGTGTCGCTGACGTGCTGATGCCCCAAATAGGTGGCCAACTCCGGCAAGTGCGCCTCCACATCCTTTGCCGTGCGATACCATTTCACCATGGCCTTAATGGCGAAGTGATGGCGCAAGTCGTGTATTCGGGGTCCACGTCGATCCGTGGCGCCGCGAAGCCCGATCTGCCGAGACACAGACGCAAACCAAATGCGCACCCAGTTATCATTGAGGCGCTCTCCCGTTGCGGAAACAAAGAAGCTGGGACTTCGCGGGTGGGGACAGACCCGGTTACGAAGACGCTCGAACCTTCGCAGCATGGTGCAGGTAGAACCGTGGAGAGGTATCAGGCGCACGCGGTCTCCTTTGGCATGATGAATGGTGAGTAACCCCTGGGAGAGATCCACGTGCTGGCGATCCAGAGCAACGGCCTCGCCGATGCGCATGCCCGTCACCGCCACCAGCCCAAGCAGGGTAGAGAGGGTTGGCCCCTTCAGTCCTTCGGCGGAAGGCAGCTTCCTGGCCGTTTGGACCAAGCGGACAACTTGCTCATCCGTATAGAAGTAAGGGGGCTTTCGCTGCCTGCGGTACACCAACAAGCCGGCGGGAGGAATCTCGGTGCGTCGATCCACAGTGCTCAGGTAAAGGGCAAAGTGCCTGACGATCTGGTATCGACCAGCCAGCGTAGCTGGAAGGGCTTGGGCGGGCCGGGTCGCCCAGCGCACCGCTAATCGGGTAGTCAGGTGGGAGCCCTTCTGTTCTTTGGCGAAGCAAACGAATTGCCGGAGCAAGCTTCCAGTCTCGCGGAGTTTGAACCCCAGGCTGCGCCGTAAAGTGAGATAATCCTGCAAATGTCCAGCCAGGGTTTTCATCGAACACCTCCGGGCCAGGGTTGAGCAAGGGCGCGCAAAGCCCTTTGATCGATGCGGGCATAAATTTCGGTGGTGTCGGTTCGCTGGTGTCGGAGAACCTGGCCGATTTGCGTGAGGGAAGCCCCGCCGCGCAGCATGCGGGTGGCCAGCGAGTGGCGCAGCAGGTGAGCTCCCTTGTGGGTCGAAGAGATATGAGCACGGGTCAGGGCTCGTTCGACCACCGAAGCAATCGTCGCACTGGTCAAACCTTCATAAGGGGCGAGCACACGGACAAACACGCGGCGACAAGAGCAACGAGGTCGGCCTTTTTTCAAATAGGCAATCACCGCTCTACCCACATCCGCCGGCAGTGGTAATCGATCTTCCCGACTACCCTTGCCCCGAATGAGCACTTCGCCCGAGGCCCACTTAATGTCACCGAGCGTGAGGTGACGCACCTCGTGCGCCCGCAGTCCTAACCGGGCCAGCAGCAGCAATATCGCATAATCCCGCCGCCCGAGGACACTGCTCCGGTCACAGTGGCGGAGCATTCGCTCGACCTGGTCGGGCTCCAGGAACCCCGGCAGGTCCAAATGGCGCCAACTGGCAACCTTTGGCACTGCAGCACGCAAGGGCGCAGTCAATCGGCCCTCCTGATAGAGGAAATCCAGGAAACTACGTAAAGTCGTCGTAACTAACTGGGCATGATCCCGGCCCCGGTCCTGCATGGTCCGGAGCACAAATCGGCTGACGTCCCCAGGTCGAAGGCTTTCCGGGCGTAGCCTCTTGGGCTCGAACCGTTGAGAGAGGAACTCCCGCACCACAGGCAGGCGGTGACCAATGGTAGTTTGGCTGAGCGCTCGCTCGCGAACCAAATACCGTGCGTAGCTTCTAACAAGAAGTTCGATGGAGTTCAGGACCGCATCGGGTGCTTCGGCAATGAGGTGAGCCTCACGGAGGGTGCGCAGCAGAAGTCGGCACGTTCCCCGCTCACCATGATGAGAGCGAAGCCGCTTGCGGCGGCATGCTCGGAAGGCGCCAATCTGGTGTTCGTCGAGTTCCTGAAGGGTGAGCCCTTCGGTCGAGAGCCATTCGTTCAACTGAACCACGATCCGAATGACGCCCTGACCGGAATACCGTGTGTAGCCTTTGAGCGCGAGCTGGCTGGCAAAACCATCCAGGTGTGGGCCGAGTGGCCCAATACGGCACCGGCGGAGGAATTTAGGATCTGAAAAGAAATGCTCGATCATAGGTGTCCTTTGGTTTTTCGGCAGATGGTTTGATCTGCCGAGAAAAGGACACCTGGATTATTCCGAGCTGGAAACAACAAAAGGCGCTGGATTTGAATGGAAATGGTGCGTTCCTCTAACTGAACTCGGAATAATCAGGCGCCCGGAATGATTCCGATTATTCCGAGCTCGGAATAAACGGAAGGGCTTCAACGGCCTCTACACCCTGGTCAAAGAGACGCTGCAACAGGAGCCGACGTCGGGTTTTTTGTTCGTCTTCCTTAACAAACGGCGCAACCGGCTTAAGATTTTGACGTATGACGGGTCGGGGCTCTGGACGCTGACAAAACGCCTCGATCGCGGCACGTATGCCGCGCCCGTCGGCGAGGGCCAGAGTCTAAACCTGCGTCCGGAGGATCTGACGTTGCTCATTCACGGCATCGAAAGCACCTCCCGGCGGCAGTGGCACCGGGTGTGAAGATTTTTGCATTTTCGACTGGACTCCGGATTTTTTGAGCCTTACCTTCAGGGCCGGTGAGCGAGACTCTGACGATTCAGGGCCGGCCTTTAAGCCCCCAGGGGCTGGAGGAGTTGCGCCAGTGGGTGGGAGACAACCCGCACTGGAGTCGCTGGCGATTGTCGCGAGAGCTGGCCACGCGTTGGCAATGGCGCAACGGGGCCGGCCAGCTCAAGGACATGGCCGCCCGCACA
>CAWELO010000004.1:0-764152 GCA_963809845.1 uncultured Verrucomicrobiae bacterium
TAGCTACGTTAATCCCCGTGGATCTCGGAACTGGAGGTCGACCCCAAACTCGTGACGGCCGCCAATTGATGCGTTTTGCTGCCCAATCCAATCTTATGCGGTGATGATTTCTTTTATCTGCTGCTTGGTCCCGGTAGAAGCCTCGACGTCAAGAATTGAAAGAGTAGCGGGTAGCTAAACTCAACGCTTAAGCAGTGTCAATAAATAACATTTACAAGTGCAATGCCCTATCGATGCCGCCAAACCGAAGTCCCATCGGTCAAAATAGACAACAGAGCTCTGCCGACATGTATAGGTTATTTGTTGACGGTTCCTTAGTCATGCTGCTTACAAAACTATGGATAATAGGGGTCGTGTTGGACGTCGTGGGTTTCATTCTTTTCCAAGAAGTTTCCAATAACAAATGGTTAACCCGCGTCTGGGCTTCGTTCTTACTGGTCTCCATTTTAGGTACTTTATGCTTTCTTTATGCAGTTATATCGGCCTTTGATGTTTCAGGGGATGCTGCTGGAGGATTTTTTGGGCTTGGTCTGGTCCTGTTGGCGTTGAATTCGCTTCCATTCTTAATATTGCTAGGCATTTGTATAAAGTATAGACCCAGGAAGCCAGCTGATCGTTCACACTAACCAATATACTTCAGGGAAGCAGAGGGGGAAGGCAGAGGGGTCAGATCTGAATGGCCGTTAGTTAAGGCCCAAGCGCTTCTTGCTGAGGCGCTTGCGCCGAGGCGGTCCGGGGAGGTTTTCCAGCGCATGTTGTGCCGTGAGTTGCTGAAGCTGCATGAGTATATCCCACACTTCTCGTTGGTTGCCGATCGCCTGTTTGAGCCAGCTAAATTGCTCGGCACTTAAGGCCACTGTGACCGTCTTGGGCCCGAGCCGCCTGGACCATTGGTAGCGTGGCCCGCCTTGGCCGGGTTTGTCCCGTTGGACCAAACTGCCCAAGGCGATCCAGCCAATGCGGGAGAGTTTCTGCCGCAGTTGTTGATATTCCCTGGGCAGGTTATGGCTGCTTTTGAGCTTAGTCATCAAGAAAAAGCTAGCATAGCTGTCAATAGGACAGTATAAGCACTGTCCATGACAACACCTGATTTTCCCGATTGGGCTGGTGGCTTCGCCCACCAGCTTCGAAAGCTGCGCTCCACCGCCGCTCCCACCTTGCACCAGTTTGAGCTGCTCTTTGCCCTTTGGATTCCTCACTGGCGCTTGGCCCAGCAAGATGAAGGTGCCCACTCGCGCAACCGCCGCTGGAACCTGCGCTTAGTGTTTTGGACTTTCCTATGGCAAGTCGCCCAGGCCGGCGCCTCCTGCCGCGAGGCCATCCGCCAGGCTCAGGCCCTATGTAAGAATATCGGCTGTCCGGTTCCGCCCGATACGGATAGTCCTTACTGTCAAGCCCGCGGCGGCTTGCCCCTGGAACGCCTCCAGCAAATCCATGATGGCTTGTGCGCTGAGGCCCAAGAGGGTTTGGCCACCAAGGACCTGTGGTGTGGACATCACGTCCTGGTGGCCGATGGTTCCTGCGTCACTGCCCCCGATACACCGGCCAATCAGGAGGCCTTCCCACAACAAAAAGTGCAAAAGCCTGGGTGCGGCTTTCCCATTATCCGTCTGGTCGGCCTGCTGAGCTTAGCCACCGGCATGCTCACCGCTTGGGCGACGGGCAGTTGGTCCCAGCATGAAGTGGCGCTGCTGCAAACCCTCTGGGATTGTTTGCGCGCCGGCGACGTTTTGTTGGCCGACCGCGGCTTCTGCAACTGGGCGCTGCTGGCGCAATGTCTTGAGCGCAATGTCCATGCCGTCTTCCGGGTGAAGGGAGTCCGCCGCCGCGACTTCCGACAGGGCAAACGCATTAGTCCTGACGAACGGTTGGTCCAGTGGCACAAGCCAACCCAGCGCGCCAAACGGTCGAGGCTAAAACCTGGGCGCTCTTACCAGAGGTCCTCACCTTGCGCTTGGTCCGTTGTCGGCTCGCGATTCCCGGCTTTCGCACTCGGAAGGTCATCCTGGTGACTACGCTGCTGGATTCCGACAAGTATCCACCCGAGGCACTGTCGCAGCTCTATTTCCGGCGCTGGGCCATGGAATTGACGCTGCGCAATATCAAGATCACCCTCCAGATGGATCAGTTGAGCTGCAAGAACCCCGAAAACTTGGAACGTGAAATCCGCATGCACTTCTTAGTGCATAACCTGGTGCGCCGGCTCATGCTCGAAGCCGCTCGCCGCCACGGAGTACCTTTGGAACGGGTCAGCTTTGCCGGCAGCTTGGCCACCGCGCGTCGATACGGAGAAGCGCTCTTACAGGCACGCTCCAAACCAAAGCGCCAACAACTGATGAACGAATTGTTCGCCGTGTTAGCTGCCGATTTAGTCCCGGATCGTCCAGGCCGTCGCGAGCCCAGAGCCGTGAAACGTCGCCCTAAGCCGTATCCGCGGCTGATGAATGACCGACACAAGTGGCTGGAGATCCCGCACCAGAACCGCTATTATAAAAACAGCATGTTCGGCGCTAAATACCGTAAATCCTCGAGGGCTTAACTAACGGCCATTCGGGCTACATCTCAACTTTTGACAATGGAAGCTTGACCGTGTCAGATGTTGCGTGCGGCGCCGCCGGACCTCCTCCTAATCGCCAACCGCATCGGCACCAACAAGGTTGTGGCTGCCGAAATCATTAATCCCGCGCCTGATTATGATGTGGAGAGCATCGTCCGTGAGCATCGATGAGGCACCCGTCTGGCGAAATAGAGGCCCGCAGGCGGGCGGCCTCGCGGTCCGAGGGGAAACCGAGGCCATGGATAATCTCATTGGGCCGTTTGAGTCCCGGGCGCGCCTCCCCCGCTATAAGCGCCGGCGCCAAGGCCCGTGTGGTTGCCCGTGGCCCGGCTATTAGGCGAATGGGCAACTCCCAAGGCCAGCGCGGACGGGCGAGCCCGGCTTGGATTCGCGAAGCGTCTGGAGTGCGGCCGGCTTGCCGCCGCTTTTGGACGTGCGGGCGCGTTCGAAAGCGCCGCCCGGGGTTATGGGCGCGAAATGATTATCTCTTTTTTCCAATCGGGTTTGGCGCGCTCCAGCGCGCCAAACCCGATTGGAAAAAAGAGAGTTTGGGTGGGGGGCGGTTTACCTAGGGCGGCGGCCTCGGCGGCCTTGCCCCAGGCTGGTATCATGCCGCCCTTGTCAGGGCTCCGGAGGCCGCATGAATGACCGCGACTCAGATCATTGGGCTGTCTTTGGGCGAACCATCAGCTCCAGGAACGGGGTCAGTTAAGGAGGTTGTCAAATTGCGCCGATTCGGGTGCCGATGGATGAGGAAGTCGGCCGGCAGGGGGGCGTCGCTATCAAAATCCTCTCGACTCAACCGGAGTTCCAGGAGCAGCTTGCCCCATGGCGCGCAAGCTGTGCATCCAATACCCCGGCGCGCTGTATCAGGTCATGGATCGTGGGGATCGCCGGGAGGCCATCTTCAAAGACGACCAGGATCGCCCTCGTTTCCTAAGCACCCTTGGGGAAACCTGCGCCAAGACCGATTGGCAAGTGCATGCTTTTTGCGGTTAATCGCGCAGGGTCTGGGGCGCCTGGGCTGGACGGAGTTGGATCGGGTGAACCGGCCCAAGGGTGATCCGGCCAAGTTGGAACTGGCCCATCAACTCCGGGCTCGAACGACCCTTTCAGTGGCGTGGGTAGCGCAGCACTTGAGCCTGGGCAGCCGGGCGCATCTGGCGTGGCTGCTCAAGACCACAACGCCAGCAAGCCCACGCAGCCCGCACAGCCGGCTCAGACATTGCTTGCGATGTGATAACCTCCTTAACTGACCCCGTCCCGGGCAAGCGAAGCGCCGCCCGGGGTTACGGGCGCGAAATGATTATCTCTTTTTTCCAATCGGGTTTGGCGCGCTCCAGCGCGCCAAACCCGATTGGAAAAAAGAGAGTTTGGGTGGGGGGCGGTTTACCTAGGGCGGCGGCCTCGGCGGCCTTGCCCTAGGCTGGTATCCTGCCGCCCTTATCAGGGCTCCGGAGGCCGCATGAATGACCGCGACTCAGAGGATTGGGCTGTCTTTGGGCGAACCATCAGCTCCAGGAACGGAACGGGGTCAAAGAACGGGGTCAGTTAAGGAGGTTGTCAGAACGGGGTCAGAACGGGGTCAGTTAAGGAGGTTGTCAAATTGCGCCGATTCGGGCGCCGATGGTTGAGGAAGCCGGCCGGCAGGGGGCGAGCGCCGGGATCAAAATCCTCCTGACACAACCGCACTCCCAGGAGGAGCCTGCCCCATGGCGCGCAAGCCGTGCATCCAATACCCCGGCGCGCTGTATCACGTCATGAATCGTGGGGATCGCCGGGAGGCCATCCTCAAAGACGACCAGGATCGGCATCGTTTCCTAAGCACCCTTGGGAAAACCTGCGCCAAGACCGATTGGCAAGTGCATGCTTTTTGCGGTTAATCGCGCAGGGTCTGGAGCGCCTGGCCTGGACGGAGTTGGATCGGGTGAACCGGCCCAAGGGTGATCCGGCCAAGTTGGAACTGGCCCAGCAAATCCGGGCTCGAACGACCCTTTCAGTGCCGTGGGTAGCCCGGCGCTTGAGCCTGGGCAGCCGGGCGCATCTGGCGTGGCGGCTCAAAGGCCGCAACGTCAGCAAGCCCACACAGCCCGAACAGCCGGGTCAGACACTGCTTGCGATGTGACAACCTCCTTAACTGACCCCGTCCTGACCCCGTCCAGGTCTGACCCCGTCCAGGTCCGGGCACTCGGCGGGACATCAATTGCGTATCCGCGGCCAGGGGCTTCCCGCCCCGTTCACCGTTCTCAAGAGCCGGTGCAATGCTGGTTCCTCAAACCCGCCATCGGGGGGATCCCCAATAGCGCGCGCAGGGTTCTTTGGCTTAAACTACCAGTTATGAAAGGAAATGGAACGTCCCAAGCCGCGGAGCGGGCGAGCGGCCCTCTGAAAGCACGCGCAAATCAGCCCCGCCGCATTCTGGTGGTGGAGGACGACCTTTCCCTTCGGCGGCTGAACATCCAGGCGCTATCGCGCTCTGGCTACGAGGTGGACGGCGCCGCTGATGGCGCCATCGCCTGGCAGGCACTCAGTACCGGACAACTATGATCTCCTGATGACCGCGCACGACATACCCAAGCTGACCGGGGTCGAACTGGTCCGTAAGGCGCGTTCCGCTCGGATGGCCCTGCCGGTCGTCATGGCCTCCGGAACTTTGCCAAAGGAGGAATTCACCCGATGCCCTTGGCTGCAACCCGCCACGATGCTGCCCAAGCCCTATACCGCTGTGGAGATGCTGAGCGTGGTTAAAAAGGTTCTGCGCAAGCGGGAGACCAACCCCGAGGGCTCTTGATTGTCGCAAGCCGCAGGGCCAGTATGAAACCTTATTATTTAAACCCAACACCGAGTGATTCAATTCATTCGAGATCGACGTTTCCATCTGCCGCGAACATATCCGATCCGCCCAAGACGTTGCTGGTCGTGGATGACGACGCGGTGATTCGCAAGGTGGAGGCCCACGTCCTTCGGCTGCAGGGTTACACAGTGCTGGAAGCCCAGGGTGCGGCGGAGGCCTTGCGGTTGGCTCGCAACGCAGCGGCGATTCATCTTTTAATCACTGACTTTTCGATGCCTGAAGTTGATGGCTTGGAACTCAGCCGCCAATTTCGCCTGGTGCATCCCATGATCCCTGTGCTCATGGTTTCAGGCTCCTTCCCATCGATTCAGAACATAACTGGCGATTTCGAACGCTTTGAGCTCCTCGCAAAGCCATTCCGGTACGATGACTTGCTACACAAGGTCCACACTCTGCTGGACGCCGCCGCTCCTCTGCCGCTACGAAGGCGGTCCCGTTACGAGTAACCCTGCCTGCACGGCAGGCTGGAGGTTCAGTACGATGCGCCGCGCATTGCGCATGATAGGTTGGCTCGCCGCTCACTGGCCGGACGCATGAACGCCCGAATCGACGCCGGGAAGCGCATGATTTGCCTGTTTCGACGTGGAATAATTGAACCAAACAACATGCGTTCAACCGCCAATTCCAAATGAATGCTTCTGTCAGCGAATCAAACACCGGCTGCTTGCTCGTGGTCGATGATCAGGAGTCCAACATCCAGGTCGTTGGTGCTGCCTTGGGAAAACTCGGTTTCGAGATCTTGCCCGCAACCCGCGGAGTGCAGGCATTTCAGCGATTGGCAGTTCGCCGGCCGGACCTAATCCTGCTCGATCTGTTGATGCCGGAATTGGACGGATTCGAGGTTTGCCGCCGAATCCGCGAGAACCCCGATTGGGCTGAAATTCCCATCATTTTTCTTTCTTCAGCCGACGACAAAGAACTAATCGTTCGCGCGCTGGAAAGCGGCGGGGTGGATTACATCACCAAACCGTTCAACGAAGCCGAATTGGTCACACGAGTCCGGACCCATCTGGCGCTCAAAAGGGCTCGCGACGAGCTGAAGCAACTCGCCGAAGTCCGTGATGAATTACTGGGCATCCTTACCCACGACCTCAAGAACCACTTGGGCGGCATGGACATGAGCGCTCAATTGCTCCGTGATCGCACCGAAGCGCTCGCGGACCCCAAGCTTCGGCTGATAGCGGAGAACATATCGCATTCCAGCCGCCAGATGCTGGCGTTCCTAAAAGAGTATTTGGCAAATGCGTCCGCCGACCACAGGCTCACCCTCAAGACCGAGTCGCTTAATCTCTCCGAGGCCGCAGAACGCGCGGTTCAACAACATCAAGAGGCGGCCAGGCGCAAGCAACTCGAACTTGAGACCATGCTGGACGGGGGCCGAAATCTTGTGCAGGCGGACCCCGCGGCGCTCAACCAGGTGCTGGATAATCTGCTGTCCAACGCCATCAAGTTTTCTGCGCCCGGCAAGCAGATTCGCCTCACGGTGTGTCCGCCCAGTGCGAGCTACGTGGAATGCCAGGTTCAGGACGAAGGTCCAGGGTTCAGCGAGCATGATAAGGAGCGCATGTTCAGGCGCTATGGCCGCCTATCGGCGCGCCCCACAGGAGGCGAACCTTCCACCGGCTTGGGATTGAGCATCGTCAAAAAGCTCGTGCTGGCCATGCACGGTGATTTGACGTGCGAAAGCACCCAGGGCAAAGGCACTACCTTTGCCTTCCGCCTGCCACGCGTTGCCCACGCGCGTTGATGCCTCACGGCGCGATCTTATCGCTCACCCATTGGCGCGCCTGCTGGAATCCGTCCTTCAATTCGTCGTAGGCCTTCCTCGTGCCGGCCTTCACGCTGTCCCAAGTGGACTCGGTGGCGTTCTTGGCGTTGTCGAGCTCCTGGCTCAATTTATCCGCCTGGACGCGCAGCGCCTGAAGTTTGGGTTTCGCTTCGGCCTTGGCGGCGTCGCTGGATTTTTCGACTTTGTCCGAGAGCTGGTCTAAGTCGTGATTGAGCGCGGCCAACTGGGTTTGCATCTTTTCGACGAATTCCGTTTTCTGCGCATAGGTATAGTCCTTCATATCCTGCGCGGCCTGTTTGGTTTCGGTTTGGACCTTGTCGATCTGTTGGGAGGTGGTTGGCTCTTTATCGCAGCCGGCCGCGAAAGCGGAGGCGGCGAGGAGCCCGATGACGAAGTGTTTATGTTTCATATTTGCAGTTTTGTTTTCAGCGTGATGGGGTGAGGCACTGGGGCTAAGCCACCGCAGCGCACGGCCGCGGATTGGCGGCCGGAGGTTGAGGTTGCGCTCAGCTTTCCGGGTTGGTGCGGTTGATGATCTCGCGGGCGCGCATGGTTTCCTCCCGGGTGCCGTGGACGATCAACCCAAACTTGCTGGTCTTGGGGGCTGTTTCGAGGCGCAGAAGGCTGTGCTCGGGGAAGCCAAGGCTGTACAGGCCGGCACCGATTGCGCTCAACCCGCCTATGACCACGGCGCTTTCAAGCACGCCAACAACCAACGTGACGAGCGGCCCGGCCCCCAGCAGCGGTCTAGGGCCTGGAATCCAAAAGAATGCGGAACCGAATACTAACGCCCAGACCCCACCCCAGCAGGCACCTTGCTTTCCCCAGTATCTCATCCGGTCGCCGGTGGTGGGATTACCGGCCACGTGCTCGTCGGTGTGATAGTCGCGTCCGACAATCGACGGTTGTTCCATGGCGAATCCCGAGCGCTGCCGTTCCCGGACCACCGTCTCGGCCCTGGCGTGTGCTTTGTCGATCGCCACCGTTGCGTTGTTCAAGTTGATATGGATCATCCTCGGTGCCTTCTCATCGCGTAATCACTGGTTTTGATTCTGATTCACCGGCATCCGGGCCGCGTGGCTTCGAGGCCCGCTCATGCTGGTGCCATCCTTATAGCCTGCGGTGTGCCACATCCCCTTGGCCTGGCCCAGGCGGGGCAGTCAGCCTGGGGGACGTTACTACCGGAAAGTCTCCAAGTGCCTTGTCCGTAAGCGCTGGCGCGGCGGGTTCTGATTGGCCCGGCTCGGAAGACGGCCGCTCGAACAGGTGCGGGAAGCCAGGCCAAGCCTCCCGCTCGCTGGGCGCATTGCACGCCATGGCGACGGCGCAAGTGCAACTTGCAATACCGGCCTGGCCCCTCGACGGTTCATACTCGGAATTCACTTGGCCGGGGCGGAACGGAAGTGAAAGGGATGGGTGGCGTTCCAATCGTGAGTCAACCGGTCATGGAAAGCAGCGTGCTTCGCAAGATGCACACTGAGGATCTCATGCTCGAATACGACGCTGACTTTGGCGGGACGGGCGTCGGCAGGGAGTACGAAGCGGTGCGAGAAGCGGCCTTCGGTGCATTGCTCAGGGCAGCCCCGCTTGCGGTTTTGCTCGAATTGCCGGTCCCCGGTGATGACCAGTGCGCCCTCCTCGGTAACAACCTGCGCGTCTTCCTTCCTCACTTCGGGTAATTCTACCGTGATCAGGTATTCCGTGTGGCCCTCAAGGATGTCCACGAAAGGGGCTCGTTGGGGCAGGGTTGGCTGTTCCTCCTGGTCCTCGGGCAGGTGAACCCGTGCACGGCCAAAAACGCCGCCCGAACCGTGGCGCAGGGCTGTGAGTTCCTTGAAAGGATTCCAGACGATCCATGCGTTCATGATTTCATCAGTTGATGACCGGCCCTCTGAGACCGATTTGGATAGCAGCCAAGTGATGCTGCCATGCACAACAGGGTGATTATAGGATGCGAAGCCGCGCCTGCAATGGGGGGTACACCGTGGGGCATTTCCCCCATCGAACATGCTTATAGCCCAGCCCGAGATGGGGGCCGGGGTGACCCTGCGGCCGAGCGGGCTCGGTCGCAGGGTCTGTTCGGCCGAATGCAGGCACGTGCGCGGCTCAATGCAGCCGCGCTAGGAGATGACGTACGCGGTGTCGCCGAACTTCCCTTGGCGAAAAATGATTGGTAATCGGCGTGATGGTTTATCTTGATTTCCAAAACCTGCTCCTCGGTTTCCACCCAACGAATCGCCAGGGCGAGGCTCCGCGCCGGCCCAGCGGGCGGTTCGGGACTCCGTTGCTCGATTTGGCAGTAGCGGTTTTCGACTTCCGCTGGAAGGCGGACGGGAGCCCGCTCGGTATCGCCACGATCAGTCCGTCGGCAATAACGAATCATCGGGGATTCTTCTCGGGCAATAGCCTTCACGATCTCGCTCACGTTTCCGTCAAGGAATCATGCGGCAGACGTGGTTCCGAAACATGATCAGGCGGGCGTGGGCGGCGAGCAGAATGATTCCTCTGGTCCGGCGTTTGCCGCAGGCGCGGTAGCCGCTCTCGATGAGATCGGCAAACGTCGGAGCCTTTTTGTTCTGATTGGCTTTCATTCAATGAGAGTATGACGGACGATCGTTTTGCCGCTATTGGGGATTTCCCCGATGCGAGATTGGCGCGCCTCGCCTGCCGCCCTGGCCGGGTAATGCGCGGCTCAGTTGAGGCTGGGGGATGGAACTCATCGCAGCCTCAAACCATCGAGTGACGGCTGGCTTCGCCGGATCGGCATCAGTTCATGCTGTTCGTTGGCACGCTCGACTTCCCGGAAGACTTGTTTGACGGTGAAGAGCAACTCATCCATGGTAAAGGGCTTGAGCAACGTCGCCGCAAGCTGGAGTGACGAATTCCAGTTCATGGCTTCGGCAGGGATGGCGCCCGAAGCCAGCACCACCGGTAGTGTCATGCGCGCGAAACGCAGCTTCTTGACCAACTCAACGCCCGAGACCTTCGGCATGTTGTTGTCGGTGATCAGCAGGTCGTAACCATTGGCCTGAAGAGCGTCCCAGGCCGCCGCGCCATCCTCCGCAGTCTCGGTTTCATAACCGAATCGACTGAGCATCTCGGCGTTAACCTGGCGTATGACCCAGTCGTCATCGACCACCAGGATGCGTTTGGGCGCCTTGCTCGGGCAGCGAGCTTGGGTGCCGGTTGGCTGCATACTCCGCCTGATGGTGTTACCCTTCATAACGCCATGAGCATAAGCCAGGAGTCATGCCTGTCAGGATGGGGGACAACCGTGGGGCATTTCCCTTACCTAAGCAGTGCATCCGCCCAGCCCGACACAGCAAATCGGGCCCGCTGCGCGGCGGATTGGGGGCAGGGAAGAAGATCCAGATAACCTGAGAGCGCCTCTCGAGGGGCGCTCAGCCTCCAAGATGACGAGAGATCTCCGACGCGTGCACGTCGGGCTTGGATTCGGTCGAGCCCGCGGGAAGCACGTTTATCCATTCAGCGGGCCGTTTGTCCGAGCTCAGCCCGTACAGGAGCTCCAAGTCCTCCGCGACGGCTCGCGCTCTGGCCAGGACGAGCTCGGCCCGTTTGATGATCCTTGCACGATCGGCATGGCAAGGCAGCGACCGATGAGGAACCGAGGGGGCAGGTGTGGGCTCGAGCTGAAGCCCTGACGATTGAGCCACGGCCGAGGGGTGGCTTTGCCGCGCAGGCATGGACTCGCTTTGACCGGGGGCGGTTTCGGGTGCGCGGGAGATGTTGTTCACGGAACAAGATTACACCGAACCCTCGTATGGGTCGTAGCGGGGAATGACCGTGGGGTATTTCCCCTATCCGGGACAGTCGGTCCGGGCTAGACGATGGTCAAATCGACCGTATTCTCAATAATTCCCGCGCCGATGGCATAGCGGGTGAGGCCGGCGATGTCATGGATGTCGAGCTTGGCCATCAGATGCTGCCGATGTTTGTCCACGGTTTTGAAGCTCACGCCCAATTCCGCGGCGACTTGTTTATTGGGCTTGCCTTCGGCGATTAACTGGAGCACTTCCACCTCGCGCGAGCTCAGGCGGTTGGCATTCTTCTTTGACGATCCCTCCTGACCCGCCAGTCTCTGGGAACGGTTCTGAGCGCGCTCGGAAACGGCCTTGATGAACAAACTCTTCCCCCCCTGGACCTCGCGAATCGCTTTGGCCAGAATGGCCGAGGAAGTTTGTTTGAATAAAAATCCCGTCGCGCCAATGGCGGCCACTCGCTCGACATAGGCCTCATCACTATGCGCGGAAAGGATGAGCACTTTCGTGTCGGGACAGCTTTTGCGGATTTGGCGGGTGGCTTCCAATCCGTTAAGCAGCGGCATCGCGATGTCCATCACCACGACGTTGGGATGGAGTTCCCGGGTCATTTGCACCGCCCGGCGGCCGGTCTCCGCTTCGCCGACCACTTTGATATCGCGTTCGTGTTCCAAAAGCGCCCGAAGACCCTCTCGGACGATCTGGTGATCTTCCGCCAGCAGTACCGTGATTGGTTTCATAAGTCAGGTTGGTCAGCCGCGGTGGCGCTTGCCCGGAAGGGGAATGCGCACGTCGATTTCCGTGCCGGCGCCCCGAGCGGATTTCACCTTGAGGGTTCCGCCCACGTAGCTCGCTCGCTCCCGGATGCTAAACAAATCAAGGCCACTCGTTCCTTTTCGTATGGCCGGCTGAGCATCCGGGTCGAAGCCGATCCCGTCGTCTTTGATCGCCAACTGAACGAAGCCGTCCCGCTGCCCCAGGCGCACGGTAACGTGCCGGGCGCGCGCGTGCTTCTCCACGTTTTTGAGGGCTTCCTGGAGGACGCGGTAGAGCGTCAACTCGGTGTCGGCGGCCAGCCGTGCGACCAACCCAACGCAGGCCAGCTTGACGGACACGCCGGTCCGCCTGGCGAACTCCGTGCTGGCGTCGCGCAGGACCGCAGCCAGACCCAGCTCGCTCAAGATACTGGGCCGCAGATTACGCGAGATGCGCTCCACTTCTTCGGCGGTTTGACCGAGCATCTCGCGGAGTTCCAGCGCCCGTCTCTTCGCTGGCCCGTCCCGCTCCGAAAGCTTGTCCGCCAGCACCTGGCTGCGAACGAGAATGGCGCACAGAAGCTGGGTAATGCGGTCGTGCAGCTCGATGGCCACGCGCCCGCGCTCGGCTTCCTGCGCTTGCACCAGCCGGCGGGACAACGCCCGTAGCATTTCCTCGTTGCGCCGTGTCTCCGTCATGTCCGTCACCACCACGCCGAAGGTCGCGCGGTTGAGGCCACCGCTGGCCAGTCGACGAATCGAGATTTGCACCGGCACTTGCGAACCGTCGCCGGCAACCAGCCGCAGGTGGATTCTAGAGCCGGATGGGTGAGGCCGTTTCAAGCCCGCGCGAAGCTTGCCCCGGTCTTCCGCGGAGAGAAAGCGGCGAAACGAATTGCCGATCACCTGCTCCAGCGGGTGTTTGACCATTCCGGCAAAGCACTTGTTGGCGTAAAGAATCGTCCTGTCGGCACTCAGCGTCAGCGCCCCTTCGTTCATGGATTCCATGAGCATGCGGTAGGCATGGTCGGCGCCTTCCAGCGTGAAAACCCGCAGCCCGGCTTTGCCCGCAACCACTACCGCATCTACTTCGCCGCCGCGGATGGCGCGGAGTGTTTCCTCCGCTTCAGCCAGGCGGGCACCGAGCTCTGCGAGGTCCCGGGTCCGGGCGCGGCGGGAGGAGCGTTGGCGGCGGTCGCTTTTCATCGCAGGATTTTGCCTTCCGAGACCAAATTCAACCCCGCAATCAGCCCGGCGGTGTTCGTCAAGTTGCCGATGAGCCGGCGCACCGGCCGTGGGAACTCTTTGACCAGCGTCGGGGTGGCGAGGATCTGGCCGTCCCGCGCCAGGATAGGTTGTTGATAGATGTCGATCACTTCCAGCGCGTAGTTGCCTTTCAGTTCGGCCTCGCACAGTTGGTGGATGCGGAGAATGGCGCGGCGCGATCGGTCGGTGGCCCCGGCCACGTACAGCCGCAGGACGCATTTGCCTGGGCGCCGGGCGGCCAATGCTTTTTCAAAAGCTTTGGTCGCGCGGTTGGATGTTTTTGTTTTCACGGGCGTTCGTCCCGGTTAATCGGCGGGGCGCAAATCCAGCCCGACGAGCACGCGCTCGGTGTCGGACAAGTCGCCGATGATCTTTCGCACGGGCGGCGGCAACTTGCGCACCAGCGTGGGGATGGCCAGGATTTGGTCGCCCATGGAAAGATGCGGCCGCTCCACCAAATCAATCACCTCGATGTGATAGCGGCCTTTGAGGTGGTGTTCGCAAATCCTTTTCAGGTTCCCGAAAGCCGTCAAGGATCTGGGCGTCTGGCCGGCCACGTAAAGACGCAGTTGCCAGAGTTTGGCGGTCCGGCGCGTGGAGTTGGATGCTCGTCGTTTCACCGCTTTGCCTTTCATCGTTTGTTGTCCTTAGGCTTCGAGTTGCTCCGCCCGCCGGCCATCGCTTCAGGATCCGCGTGCCGCAGGCTTGCCAATTCCGTCCGCTCGGCGCTCAGCAGGCGCGTCCGCGACGCGACCTGTTCGTTTAAGCGCCGGAGCTCCTCTTCCTCGGCTGCATACTCCGCGTGCAGCGCGGCGATTTCCCGTTCGAGCGTGGCGCGTTTGCGCTCCAGTTCGCGCTTGCGGCGGCCGGCTTCCTGCTGGCTGGCCAGGGCTTCGGCTCGGTCGTGGACGGTTTGCGCCGCGCGCGCCGCGCCGGTCAATACGCCGCCTGGACCGACATAAGCGTCCACCAGGTCAATGCCCCGGTCTGAAATCAGGAACTCGCGGCTTTGGTTGGAGTGCGCCATGCCGCGCGCTTTGAGCACGTAGAGCACGCGATTGCGCTCCCCGTTGCCCTCGAGGTTTTGCAACAACAGCCAGGCGTCCATCAGCGAGGAGATGGCGATTTCACTTTGTTGCAACGGGTTGCCGGCGTGCGTCAGACTCGTGAACAGCGAGCTGATTTGTTGGCTCTTCAAAAAATCGATCAGCCGCGTCACCATCGACTTGGTTTCGGATTCGCTGCCCGCAACCAGCAGGCTGGTCATCGGGTCGAGAATGACCACCGACGGCTGGAACGTTTCGATTTCCTTGTACATCGTCGCCAGGTGCATTTCCAGGCCGTAGAGCGTCGGCCGCGCCGAGTGAAAACGCAGCAGGCCGCGCGTGACCCATGGTTCAAGGCGCAAACCGATGGAACGCAGGTTGCGCATGATTTGGCTGGGTGACTCCTCGAACGCGAAGTAGAGCGCACGCTCCCCGCGCTGGGCGGCGGCCTGGGCAAAAAATGCAGCGGTGCTGGTCTTGCCGGTGCCGGGCGTGCCGGTGAGCAAAATGCTGCTGCCGCGAAAAAAACCCCGCCCGCCGAGCATCGCGTCGAGCCGCCGGATGCCCGTGGAAATCCGCCTGCTGGACGCCGCGTGATTCAGCCCGAGCGACGTGATGGGCAGCACTGTGATGCCCTCGTCACTTATGAGGAAGGGGTATTCGTTGGTGCCATGGGGCGAGCCGCGATATTTCAACACACGCAGATGCCGCGTGGCAATTCGCTCATTGATCTGATGGTCGAGCACAATGACGCAGTCGGACACGTATTCCTCCAGCCCGTGGCGTGTGAGCTGTTCGCGACCGCGCTCGGCCGTGATCACTGCCGTCACGGCTTTGTCCTTGAGCCACCGGAAGAGCCGGCGCAACTCCGCGCGCAAGACGGCTTCGCCGGGCAAGCCGGCGAACAGCGCTTCGAGCGTGTCCAGCACCACGCGCTTGGCGCCGATGGAATCAATCGCGTGATTCAGCCGGACGAACAACCCTTCCAGGTCATACTCGCCCGTCTCCCGGATTTCGCTGCGTTCGATGTAAACGTGGTCGAGCCGCATTTTTTTACGCCGGACCAGGCTCGCCAAATCGAATCCGAGCAACGCAACGTTGCTCTTCAACTCGGCTTCCGTCTCCTCGAAGGACATGAACACACCCGGCTCGCCGAACTGCATCGCGCCGCGGACGAGGAATTCCGCGGCCAGCAGCGTCTTGCCGCAGCCCGCCCCGCCGCACACCAGCGTGGGCCGCCCCTGCGGCAAGCCGCCACCGGTGATGTCGTCGAGACCCCGGATGCCTGTGGCACACTTGGGCAATTGGGCTTCGAGGGTGGTTGACTGGCGGCGGTTATGCTTCATTTGGTTTTAGCGAACGGGATCGGAGTGGCTTCTGCCCACCGCATTTGCAGTCAATGAGCGGAATCTGTGCAACGATGATTGTGCCTTTGCCCGGGGCGGAGGTGATGGTGAACTTGCCGCCGACCATTTCCAATCGTTCTCTCATGCCGAGCAGTCCCAGTCGTTTGCCCCGTTTGGCGCGCTTCAGCCATTGGTTGGAAAAGCCCTTGCCATTATCCGCGATTTCCATGCAGACGGCGCCCTCCAACTTCTGAATCCTCACCTTCGCGCGGCTGGCGTGCGCATGGCGCCCGACATTGTTGAGCGCTTCCTGGGCGACACGATAGAGCACGGTTCGCTTGTCACCATCAAGTTGATCAACCGCCGCGAAGGCGGTCAAGCTCACGTGGATGCCCGTGCGTTCTCTGAAACTTTTCAGGAAGGTGTGGAGAGCGGGAATCAACCCGAGGTCGTCCAACACCGGCGGGCGCAATTCGCGGGCAAACCGATGGACGATTTTTACGGAGTGCAGCACCAACTGCTGCGTGCGGGAGATGGTTCGTTCCAGGTGCGAGGCGTTGCTTGCCGCGCTTTTTTTCAAAGCCACCAGGCGCACGTTGATGCCCGTCAAGGTTTGGGCGATGACGTCATGCAATTCGCGGCTGATCCTCCGGCGCTCCTCCTCCTGCGCCACCAGGAGCTGGCGGGAGAGAAGCCGCAGTTGTTCCTGCATGCGGTGCGATTGCTCCAAGAGCTGGCCCTGGTGCCGCTGGCTTTTCTTAAGCGACTCCTCCACCGCTTCACGCCGGTCAATCTCCCGCTTAAGCTTGTGGTTCGTAACCGTCAGAGCGTCCAGGCGGCCCTGCGCTTCCTCAGCCTGCCTGAGCGCGGTGATGTCCGAAACCGCCACCCGGAACAATCTCTGCGGTCCGCTGGCGGAGATTGCGGAGGTGCCGTGCAAGCTGGCCCAGAACGCCGCGGCGCCCTCTCTTCGGAGGGCCGCCTCGCAACTCTGTCTGCCGGTCTCAGCGGAGATTCGTTCCAGGAAGGCTTGAAAGACCGGCTGGCTCTGCGGAACCACAAGGCCTGAAAAACGCCGATCGATGAGCTGGGAGCGATCCACCCCAAGCAAGGCGGCGCCGGTAAGGTTCACTTCGAGAACGCGGCCCTGTTCATCCAAGGCAAAGTAGCCCACCGGCGCGAAATCGTAGAGGTCGGTGTATTTTTCCACCAGGAGTTCCATTCGCTCCCGGGCTTCTCGCAACTCTGCGTTCTGCACTTCCAGTTCGATCTGGTGGACCTCCAATTCGTGCAGCATCCGCGGCTCGTCGGTTGCTGACTGTGGAACCCGGGCCCCGGGCCGCCCGTTTGCCTGCCGCTTCCGTAAGAGGGCTTCCGCGCGGCGGCGTAGTCCGGCGGTGGCGACCGCGATGTGTAGCCCCTCATTCATGCGGCAGGTGGGCGCTCGTCATTCGTCATGGCTCCACTTCCTCTTTCCTGTGCTTCATCTTCGCGGATCGATGCGCGACCCGCTTTTCAGAGCCGGCTCGCTTGGCCCGTAGCTGCGCCTCGAGCGTCTTGGCGGCTGTGATGTCTGCAAAGGTGATCACCACTCCGTCAATCCGGTCGTCCAGCGTGCGGTAGGGCATGATCCGCATCGTAAACCAGCGGCCGTCCCGAGCGCTAATGGTCTTTTCCGCGGAGGCCAGTGTTCGCAGAACCTCCCGCGTGTCCTCGGCCAATTCCGCGTAGTGGAGCTCCGAGGCCAGGTCGGTGATGGGCCGGTTCACGTCCGCCGGGATGAGCCTGATTATTTTCGTTGTCTGGGGAGTGAACCGCCGCACCCTGAGATTGTTGTCCAAAAAGAGGGTGGCAATATCCGTGCTGTTAAGCAGGTTCTTCATGTCGTCGCTCGCGCGCGAGAGCTCGTCCAGCTTGGCCTGCAACTCGGCGTTGAGCGTCTGCAGTTCCTCGTTCAACGATTGCATCTCCTCCTTCGAGGTGGTGAGTTCCTCGTTGGTGGACTGCAGCTCTTCATTGCTGGATTGGAGTTCCTCGTTGACGGACCGGAATTCCTCCTGCGAAGTCTGCCGCTCTTCGAGGGCGGCCCGGGCCTCGGCTCGGACCTTCACGAGCTCCTGCTCCAAGCCCGCAAGGTCCGCGCCGCGGGCGTGAGGTTTCGGCGACCCGCGAGGCGCATGGGCGGCCATCGGAGGTTGGGCCACGTCCGTGAAGATGATCAGCACCAAACCCTGCAGCGGCATAGGCTCTTCGAGTCGCTGAATAATGAGATCCACGCACTGCTCCCCGCCGTTGGCGCCGACCCTCAGCCCGTGGAGGGTCACGGTTCCTTTCTGTCGCAGCGCTTTCTGGAAGGCCCCAGGAAGTTCGTTTCTCAGGCCTTCGCGGGCCATGGCAAAGAGGTTCCAGTTGGCCTTGCCGGCGGCCGGTTCCAGGTATTTGCCGGTGCGTCCGTTAATATACAGGATGTCACCCCGGTCGTTGGCGAGCACGGCTGGCGGGGCGTAACGCTCCAGGACCAAATGATCCGCCAGCGACTGGAAACTTGCCGGCGCTTTCGGCGCCGGACGTGGTTCGGACCCAACGGGCAGGCCGGCGCAGAAGGACGATGGGAACTCGATTCGCTCCGGGAGCATGGAAGACTCCTTGCTCCTGTAGATTCTGGTTTGGCTGCTGAGCTCCTGAAAAAGGTCGGTGCGACCGCCGATCGTTTCGGCGCTGCCGAGGAACAAAATACCCCCGGGCCTGAGGCTGTAGTGGAACAGTGGAATCAGTTTCTTTTGCACCTCCGAGGTAAGATAGATCAGCAGGTTGCGGCAGCTCAGGATATCCAGCCTGGTAAAGGGCGGATCCATGAGGAGATTCTGCGGCGCAAAAATCACCATCTCGCGAATCTCTTTGCGCATCCGGTAACCGCGTTCTTCTTTGGCGAAGAACCGCCTCAGGCGCTCTGGCGACACGTCAGCGGCGATATTGTCCGAAAAGATTCCCCGCCGGGCCTTGTCAATCGCCTCTCGGTCCAGGTCCGTCGCGAAGATTTGCAGCGCGAAATTCGCCTTGGGCCTGGCCTGCTCGAGTGCCTCCCGGAACACGATGGCCAGTGAATAGGCTTCCTCCGCGGTGGAGCAGCCAGGCACCCACGCCCGCAGCACCGGTCCGGGCGGGCGGTTCGCGAGGAGCGCCGGGATGCCTCTCTGGCTCAACTGGTCCCAGGCCGCCGGGTCGCGGAAAAAGTTCGTCACCCCAATCAGCAACTCCTTGAAGAGCAGCTCCAGCTCCTGCGAGTTCTCCTGCAGGTAGCGCACATAAACCGCCATCTTGTGGATCTGGTGGATCCCCATGCGACGCTCGATCCGGCGACAGAGCGTGTTGTGCTTGTAGAGGGAAAAGTCGTGGCCGGTCTGGGCACGCAGCAGGATGACCGCCTTTTCCAGGGCGCTCTGTGTCTTGTCGCCCAGGGCCTCTTCGGGTCGGACGCCCAAAGGAGTGCGGGCCAGATAGGTGATGATCTTCCCCGGCAGTTCGTCCACCGGCGCCACGATATCCGCCAGCCCGGCGTCAATCGCGCTGCGCGGCATGCCGTCGAATTTCGCCGTCCCTGGCTCCTGCACCAGCACGACCCCCGCCTGTTCCTTAATGGCCCGCAAGCCCAGCGTGCCGTCGGAGCCCATGCCGGAGAGAATCACTCCGATGCTCCGCTCGTGCTGATCCAGCGCCAGGGAGCGCAGGAAAAAATCGATGGGCAGGCGCAGCCCCCGCGGCGCCGCCGGGTCGAGCAAGTGCAGAACCCCGTGCAGGATGGACAAGTCTTTGTTCGGCGGGATCACATAGACACAATTCGGCCGCACCCTGGTGCGGTCCATGACTTGGCTGACCGGCATGCCGGTAGCGCGCTGCAGCAGTTCGGGCAGTAGCGCCTTGTGGGTTGGGTCCAGGTGCTGAACGATGATGAACGCCATGCCGGCCCCAACCGGCACTCGCCCAAGAAACCGCTCCAAGGCTTCGAGGCCCCCGGCGGAGGCCCCTATGCCAACGATGGGAAAGGACGCGCTAACCGGCCATCCAGGCCGTGTCTCGTCAGCGGCGTTGGCAGGCTTCTTTTGGCGATGCTCGAGTTTGGATTTCCTCTTCATGACCTGGTCACCAATGCCGGCTAAAGTGGGGGCGCGACGCCATGCCGCCGGACCGCTTCACGACCCACTCCGCCCTTTGCGCCCACGGATGGATTTCGAGTACACACAGGAAGCGATTCATGCGGTTTGCCGACTCCGTTTGCCGAGCTCGCGGGCGAACCGTTCCACGATTCTCAATGACCTATCAACCAGGCGCCTCGTGCTGGCAAGCTTTTTCTGGAGGCTCTTGCCGTTGTGCCCGGCCGCCTTTTTCAGCGTCAACAATCGGACATGAATTCCCAACAGCGTCTGGGCGATATCATCTCGCAGATCGAGGCTGATCTTCTTTCGTTTGTTCTCTTCCTCGGACAAAACCTGGTGGGTCAGTTGCTGCAAATGCTTTTGCACGGCGAGTGATTCCTCCAATAACGTTCTGCAGTGTTCCGCAGTTTTCTTCAGTGCTTCTTCTGCCGTTTTTTGCCGCGCGATTCCCTTCGTCAAGGACCGGTTGGCTGCAACCAGGTGAACGCCGCGCTGGCCGAGCCTCTGGTTCAGTCGCCTCAAGCCGGCGCTTGTCCGGCCCGCGGCCTGATGCGTCCGCTCCATCTGCGTGACGGCCTGAGTGAAAAACACGGCCGCCCGCTGGTTGAGCTTAACTTTGCTGCCGGATGGCTCCAGGGTGGCGAGCGCTCGCTCGTGAACCCTTGCCACATCCCGCGTCCACAACCCGATGGCTGCTGCCTGGCATCCGAGCCCTCGGGCCGACTCCAGACTGGCCCCAGAGCGTTGCTTGAGGTGTTTTCGCAACGCGCCCAGGTATCGTCCCGCCAACGCGTTCATTTTGCGTTTCATGATCCGTACCGCTCCACCCGCGGCAATCAGGGCCATCCCCGGGTGCGTCCCGAACAACTCGACCCTTTGTGTCTTCGTGATGGGTCCCAAAACGAACACCCATTATTGGCACCCCGGCCCAAACTGTCCATCGGGGAAGTCCCCGACCCCCGAAGGCAGAGGCAAGGCAGAGGGGTCGCGTCTCAACGTTTGATTTTACTGAAAAACCACCGCAGGCCTCCGAACCCGCGAGTTCGCCTTGCTTGCACATCACGCCAGTGGCGCGGGGCCGCTGCTGCGGAACGTTAGATTGCGCGTGCGATGACGCCGCATTGCCGCATATCCTTGGTGTTCGCTCGCCGCGAGCCAAACTGAAGTCCCGTAGGGACGATAAGATAATAGCCCCGGGCAAGCGAAGCGCCGCCCGGGGTTAGGGGCGCGAAATGATTATCTCTTTTTTCCAATCGGGTTTGGCGCGATCGAGCGCGCCAAACCCGATTGGAAAAAAGAGAGCTTGGGTGGGTGGCGGTTTACCTAGGGCCGCGGCCTCGGCGGCCTTGCCCTAGGCTGGTATCATGCCGCCCTTGTCAGGGCTCCGGAGGCCGCATGAATGACCAGCGACTCAGAGGATTGGGCTGTCTTTGGGCGAACCATCAGCTCCAGGTCAGGCGGGGTTTAGCCATTCGATTTGTCATGAGCCAAGGCCTTGAGCTTCTTGTGCTCCTCGTCACTGATGTCAATGGAGAGTCTGCTCATATCATCCAATATAGCCCGAAAACCCACATTTGTGCAATCGGCACAAATGTGGGCGGAAGCGGCACCATCGATGGTCAGGAAGCCGGGGATTTGCACCCGGAGCGTCGCCTTCACCGTGAGAGCGGCTGCCCGGCACACCACAAACCCGCACGTTCAACGGTCTTGGGCCGCCCCACCTGAGCGCATCCAGGCAGTGCCCGGAGCGCCGGCTTTCAGCCGGCTTACGGCGCTCGGCGATTTTTATCGTGGCGCGTTGGAGATTGGACGCGCTCAGCCGGCTCAAAGCCAGCGCTCCGGCGCCTGGCCCTGTTCGGCGAGGGGTAATGCCGGGACGCGCTCATTCAACTTTCGGCCGCCCCGCGATTTGAGGCCGGGCCTCGATAGCGGGGGAGCGTTCCTGAGGTTGCGACTTGCTTCAGGCGGCTTTATCCACCATCTTTTCGAGGCGTTTTCTTAAGATGACTATCAGCCTTTCGATTCTCAGCATCGTGCTTGGCCTTGGTCTGGGGCTGCCCCAGATCTATGGCCTGCTCAAGCCGGCGGCGTATGGAACCGCGGTGCGGAAGTTCCCGCGCTCGCTGCCCTGGGGTTGTGCCCTGATGCTCCTGGGGACCATCTGGTTCGTTTACAATTTAAGCCAGGAATCCATCTCGGATTTTGCCGCCTACAAGAACATTTTGTTTTTGGGGTTTGCCGCAATCGGGATTGGGAGCTGCATTTTTGTGCAGGATTTTTTGGCGGTTCGCGGCCTGGCGGTGGTCCTCCTGCTGCTGGCCAAGCTCATGGTCGATACCGGGCGTCCGCACCTCGAACAGAGCCCGCTGGTGCTGGTGATTCAAACCTGGGCCTACTTGCTGGTGGTGGCCGGGATTTGGCTGACGGTTTCGCCGTGGCGTTTGCGGGATTTCCTGAACTGGTGCACCGCCAGCGAGAAGCGAATCAAGATCGGATGCGGTCTCCGGCTGGCCTTCGGCGTGTTCATCGCCGTCCTCGGTTTTGCGGTGTTTAAGAGCTAATCAACGCCCCATGAGGGGGGAAAGGATTCATGGAAGGTGCCCGCGCGGGGGAGAGTGGCCGGGTTGAGAATTTTTCCCGTCCCCCCGGGGGTTTGCCTATCAGCACGGCGGCATGGCCGGTGAGCGGGAACAACCTGTGAGCGCGTTTCGCGGAAAAATCCTGGTGATTCGCGGGGGAGCCATCGGCGACTTTATCCTCACCGTGCCCGCCCTTGCCGCTTTGCGGCGGCAGTTTCCCCAGGCTTATCTGGAAGTGCTGGGGTATCCGCATATCGTGCAGTTGGCGATTGCCGCGGGCCTGGTGCACGACACGACGTCGCTGGAAGGCCGGGCGCTGGCGGCTTTCTTCGGGCGGGGTGTTGATTTGGCCGAGGAATTGCGCGATTATTTCTCCGAATTCGATCTCATTATTTCTTATTTGTACGATCCGGACCAAATCTTTCGAACGAACGTGGGCCGCTGCTCGCCGGCGCAGTTCATTCCCGGGCCACACCGTCCCGACGAGCGGGCGAATATTCACGCCAGCAAAGTTTACCTGAAGCCCTTGGAGCGCCTGGCGATCTTCGACGCCGACCCCGTTCCCAGGTTGTCCTTCCGGGGCGCCGAATCGCCTTCCCCCGCCCTCCGGGAACTGGCCTTGCACCCGGGCAGCGGGAGCGAGGCCAAAAACTGGCCCGAGGACCGGTGGGCCGGCCTGCTTCAGTATCTGATCGATGCGACGGGATTCAACCTGTTGCTGGTGGGCGGGGAGGCCGAAGGTGAGCGGTTGCAACGCCTGGCGGCAGCCTTGCCCCCGGCGCGGACGCGCGTGGCCCAGAGCCTCCCGCTGGCGCACCTGGCCCCGATGCTGGGGAGTTGCGCCGGGTTCATCGGGCATGACTCCGGCATTTCCCATCTGGCGGCGGCCGTGGGATTGCCGGGCTTGATTCTTTGGGGGGAAACCGCGGAAGCGGTCTGGCGGCCGATGAGCGAGCGGATGACGGTGCTGCGCCATCCCCACGGCCTTGACGGGCTGCCGGTGGACGAAGTCATTCAGGGAGTACGCCAATTATGGACGCCTTAACCACACCGGGGCCAATTCGCGCCGTCATCTTCGATATGGATGGTGTGCTGACGGATTCAGAGCCGCTGATCAACGCGGCAGCAATCGCCATGTTCCGGGAAAAAGGGCTCGAAGTTCGGCCCGAGGATTTCCTGCCATTCGTCGGCGCGGGCGAGGATCGATACCTCGGCGGCGTGGCCGAAAAGTCACCATTTTGGCCTGGATCTACCCGCTGCCAAGCAGCGGACCTACGAGATCTACCTGGACCGCGTTCCCTCCGAGTTGCAAGTTTTCCCCGGCGCGTCGGCATTGGTGAAGGCTTGCCATGACGCCGGCTTGCGGGTCGCGGTGGCTTCCAGCGCCGACAAAATCAAAGTGTCGGCCAATCTCGAAAAGGCCGGCCTGCCGTTGCCCGGTTGGGGTGCGGTGATTACCGGCGAGGATGTGGCCAACAAAAAGCCCGCGCCGGATATTTTCCTGGCGGCCGCCGCCCGGCTGGGGGTTTCGCCTGAGGCCTGCGTGGTCGTCGAGGACGCAGTCAACGGTGTTCAAGCCGCCAAAGCCGCCGGTATGCGTTGCGTGGCCGTGGCCCAGACGTTTCCCGCGGAGCAATTGCAGACCGCCGATCTTGTCAGGCAAACGATTTCCGGGGTCTCGCTTTCGGATCTGCTGGGCGCGTCCTTATCCACCGAGGCCCGTTCTCCGGAGTTCAAGTCCGATGCCACGCAGTCGGCCGAAACGGGCTCCGCTTCCGGGCCGGGGCGGCCTTGGGGCCTTTGGCCCACGTTCGGGCTGGCGGCGGCGGTGGCTGTCTCGTTTGTTTTCATGCAAGCCGTGGTTGCCTTCATTTGGGCCTTTGCGGCGGCGCTGACGCACGGAGGAAAGCTGCCCCGGGGATGGGAATCCAGCGGCTTGCTGCTGGCGGTGGCGACCTGTGCCTCGACCCCGGTGGCGTTTGGCTTTACGTGGCTCTTCGCGCGTTTGCGCAAGGCCATGCCGCCGGGCGAGTATCTTGGTTTCCGGCACGTGTCGGTGGGTCGCATGGTGCCTTGGACGCTGGCCTTGCTGGCCATGGTCGCGGCGTCCGACCTGCTCACCGTGCGTCTGGGCAAGCCGGTGGTGCCCGAGTTCATGCAAAATGCCTACCGCACGGCGGGGTTTGCCCCTTTGTTGTGGCTGGCGTTGCTGGTCGCGGCGCCCATCGCCGAAGAAACCCTTTTTCGGGGCTTCCTGTTTGTGGGCATCCTGCACTCGAAGCTGGGCGCTGTCGGAGCGATCACGATCACGTCGTTGATCTGGGGCTTGATCCACGTGCAATATGACGCCTACGGCATGGCCACGGTTTTTGTCACCGGTCTGTTGCTGGGAACAGTCCGGCTGAAGACCGGTTCCTTGTATGCGACCATGTTCCTGCATTTTCTGATGAACCTGATCGCAACGGTTGAAACCGTGTGCGTTCTCAAACCACTGGGGCTCTGATCCGGCATGAGCCGAGGCTGGTTACGCCGCCATTTGTCAAGTAGGCAAAGGACTTGCTCCTCAACTCGGTTAAGCGGTCCGGGACAAGCGGCGCCGGTGTCCACGGATGTCTCAGCCAACCGGCCCCTGGTGTTGTGCCAATTTAGGACAACGCCTGTCCTGTTTCAGGCGCCGTGAAGTGAAGTAATGATGAAGCGAATCTTGGTCATAGACGATGAGCAGTGGCTGCGGGAGATGGTCCACATGGCGCTGCAACAAAAGGGTTTCGAAGTCCTGGAAGCTGAAAACGGCCTGCGCGGGGTCGAGCTGGCTCAAAAGGCCCTTCCCGACCTGATCCTTTGCGATGTGAACATGGACCAAATGGATGGTTATCTGGCCCTGTCCTCCTTGCGGCGCGACCCGGCCACGGTTGCGATCCCTTTCATTCTGATGACGGGGTTGGCCGACAACGCCGGCATGCGGCACGGGATGGAACTCGGCGCTGACGACTATTTGCCCAAACCGTTCAGCATCGATGCGCTCTACGCGGCGGTGGAAGCGCGCCTCAAGAAAGTCCACGTGGTGCGGCAGGAAGCGGAGCGAAAGCTCAGCGATTTGCGCGATAACATCAGCCTCATGCTGCCCCACGAATTGCGCACTCCGCTCAACGGCATTTTGGCCTATGGCGAGATCCTGCGTTCGGACGCCGGCAGCCTGCCTCCCGCGGAGGTGGCCGAGATGGGCCAGGTGATTTATGAATCCGGCCGGCGGCTCGAACGCCTGGTCGAGAGCTTTCTGGTTTATGCCCAGGTCGAGTTGATTGCCGCGGACCCGCAAAAAGTGAAGTCGCTGCGCGCCAAGCATACCCCGTCGCCCACCGCGCTCATCCAACGGCATGCAACGGCGCAAGCGGAGGCGGCCAATCGGGTTGGAGACCTCCGGTTCAAGCTGGCGGACCTATCGATCCCGATGTCGGAGGACTACCTGGCCAGGATCGTGGATGAATTACTCCAGAACGCGTTCAAGTTTTCGCAGCCCGGAAGCCCGGTCGAGGTCGCGCTTTTGGACTCTTCGGGCAACGTGGCCTTGGAGGTCGCCGACCGCGGGCGTGGCTTCTCGACCGAACACATTACCAAAGTCGGCGCCTACATGCAGTTCGAGCGCAAACTGCACGAGCAACAGGGCCTGGGGCTGGGCCTGACCATCGCCAAGCGCCTCACCGAACTCCACGGCGGCACGCTGACGATCGAGAGCGAACGCGGCACCATTACCCGGGTTTCAGCGAAGCTCCCCAAAATGCAGGACCCGGGTTCGCGGGACGAGGAGCTTGCCATTGCCGCAGTGGTGCCCGCGGGTTGAAGGCGGGGCGGGAGCGGAGGCGGCGTCCGGGGCCGGTTCGCAGCCACCATGCCGGGGGGGCGTTAACGAGGCCAGAGGGTCAGGTTACGACGCGCCAACTGCTCGGTAACCAACCCCGGCAGCCAGTTCAATACCGCCAGAATGACCAATACCGCCAGGAGCGGGGCAAAATCGACTTTGGCCACCCGCAGCGGCAGGCGTCGAAATGGCCGCAGCAAATTCCGGGAGGTGGCCGAGATGAAGTCCCACAGGGCATTACTTCCCAGGTAAACGTAACTGGACACGACGTGCAGGAACAGAATCGAGGGAATCAGGTACTTTAAGCTGAACACGAGACTGAACCCTACGAGCAACCCCTGAGCGAGCAGGTGCGCCATCGAGTGGGCGCGGGTCGCCACGTCACACCGGACCAGCAACGGCTGTATCGCCATCCAGATCCCGGCCGTCAGGACCATCGGCGCCAGCACCTGCGCCCAACCCGGCCACCGGCCCATCCGCCCCGCATGAAAGCGCAGCAACTTCTGAATCGGGTCCGGTTCCGGGTTCCCTCGGTTGACCATCACCAGCACCAGCAGCCAAAAATAAAAGATGATGACCAGGCGCAACGTGCTGAGGATGGAATAGAGCGTCGCGGTGGAAAGGTTATCGCTCCGAAAGGGAAGCGCGACAAACCCAAGGCTCAAGCGGGGCGTCCAATCCACCGGGGAGCCAATCTCGCGTGAAACCAACACCCGCAAGAGGATCAGCAGGCAAAAGCCGATGAGGAATTGCCAGCGCTTGATCCCGCTGGGTTGCGTGCTCTTGAGCGTGCCCGCCAGCGTGGACGGTATCGAGTTCACCATCGGGTCCAGCCGGCGGGAGCGCCAGTTCAGCCAAAGCAGCAGGACCGCCACATTCAGTATCGAGTCGAGCAGGGACATGGGGGGAGGCTAAAACGTGATGCGTGATGCGTGATGCGTGATGCGTAAATGGGATAGGTAATAACTCTTAACGTGAAGGTGAAGGGCTAAAGGCTACGCCTCGGATGAATCCCAACCCACGCGCATCACGCATCACGCATCACGCATCACGTTATTACGTTGTTACGTATCACGCATTACGCTTTGCGCCCCTCCATCATCCGCAGCAAGGTTTCCGCCATCTCGGAAGGGGTTGGCGCGACGCCGATGCCGGCGGCTTCGAAGGCGGCGATCTTGGCCGCCGCGGTGCCTTTGCCGCCGCTGACAATCGCCCCGGCATGGCCCATGCGCCGCCCGGGCGGGGCCGTGGCGCCGGCGATGAAGCCGGCGACCGGCTTCTTGCAGTGCTCGCGAATCCACTCCGCGGCTTCTTCCTCGGCCGAGCCGCCGATCTCGCCAATCATGATGATGCCGTGGGTCTCGGGGTCGGCGCTGAACATTTGGATCACATCCAGGTGGGAGGTGCCGTTGACGGGATCGCCGCCGATGCCGACACAGGTCGATTGCCCGATCCCGCGGCAGGTGAGTTGCCAAACGGCTTCGTAAGTCAGCGTGCCGCTGCGTGACACCACGCCGATGTGGCCGCGCTTGTGGATGTAACCCGGGGCGATTCCGATGCGGCACCCGCCCTGGGAGTGGTCGCCTGGCCCCGGGGTCACGATGCCGGGGCAGTTGGGCCCGATCAGGCGTGTCCGTTTGCCTTCCATGGCCCGCTTGACCTTCACCATGTCGTTGACCGGGATGCCTTCGGTGATGCAAACGACGAGGTCCAGCCCGGCATCCACTCCTTCGAGGATGGCATCGGCGGCGAAGGCGGGCGGGACAAAAATTGCGGAGGCCGTGGCCCCGGTTTGACGAACCGCCTCGGCTACGGTATCAAAAATAGGAATCCGTTTCTCGAAAAGCTGGCCGCCTTTGCCTGGGGTCACCCCGGCGGCGATATTCGTGCCGTAATCCAGGCTGAGTTGGGTATGGCGCGCCCCGAAGGCGCCCGTGATGCCCTGGACCAGCACTTTGGTTTCCGGCGTGACTAAGATTGACATAGGCGGGCAAGAGTAGAAGGCGGACATGGCGGCGGCAACGCTAAAGACTTGCGTTGGGCGCCGTCTTTGATTCTCCTTTTGGCGTTGGAAGTCCGTCTCCGGTTTGAAGTTGACCCGCGTTGCCTTGGCTTCGAGAATTCAGCGTCGCAAAGCGGGAGCAACGCCCCTGGAAAATGGAGCAAATGAATCAGTGATATGACAAAAGCAACCAAACGATCTTCCCCGCGCCAGGCCTGGACCGCCTTGGCCACCCACTACCAAAAGGCCCGCCATTGGCATTTGCGTGACCTCTTCGACGAGGACCCGGGGCGTGGAGAACGCCTCACCCTGGAAGCGGCGGGGCTTTACCTGGATTATTCCAAGAATCGCGTCACCGACCGCACGCTGGAATTGCTCTTTCAGTTGGCGGAGAGTTGCGGCCTGCGCGAGCGCATCGACGCCATGTTCACCGGCCAGAAGATCAATTTGACCGAAGACCGCGCGGTGCTGCACGTGGCGCTTCGAGCGCCCCGGGGAGAAACCATTCGGGTCGATGGCGAAAACGTGGTGCCCCAGGTGCATGCCGTGCTGGACAAGATGGCCGCGTTTTCCGAGCGCGTCCGTGGCGGGAAGTGGAAGGGGCACACCGGCAAACGCATCCGCAACGTCGTCAATATCGGGATCGGCGGGTCCGACCTGGGGCCGGTGATGGCGTACGAAGCGCTCCGGCATTACAGCGAGCGCGCGATGAGCTTCCGCTTCGTCTCGAACGTCGATGGCACCGATTTGGTCGAAGCCACCCGCGATCTCGATCCCGCCGAAACACTGTTTATCGTGTCCTCGAAGACCTTCACCACCCTCGAAACCATGACCAATGCCCAGAGCGCCCGCGATTGGGTGCTGCGCGGACTGGGAGGCGAGGTAAAAGCCGTGGCGAAGCATTTCGTGGCGGTTTCGACCAACGCGAAGAAGGTCGCCGAATTTGGGATCGACACGGCGAACATGTTTGGCTTTTGGGATTGGGTGGGCGGGCGTTACTCGATGGACTCGGCCATCGGGCTCTCGACCATGCTCGCCATCGGCCCCGAGAACTTCCGGGCGATGCTCGAGGGATTCCGCCAAATGGACGAGCATTTTCGCGGCGCGCCCTTCGAGCGCAATTTGCCGGTGATCCTGGCCTTAGTGTCCATTTGGTACAACGATTTTTTTGGGGCGCAGACGGTAGCCGTCCTGCCGTACGAGCAGTATCTGAAACGATTCCCGGCGTATCTGCAGCAGTTGACCATGGAGAGCAACGGCAAGCACGTGACCCGGGAAGGAAAAAGTGTGAGCCGCGACACCAGCCCGATTTACTGGGGCGAGCCGGGCACCAACGGCCAGCACTCGTTTTATCAGCTCATTCACCAGGGCACGCGGCTCATCCCCTGTGATTTCATCGCCTTCGAGCAAACGCTCAACCCGCTGGGGCGGCATCACGATTTGCTGCTGGCCAATGTCTTCGCGCAGGCTGAGGCCCTGGCCTTTGGCAAAACGGCCAAAGCGGTCAAGGCCGAGGGAACCCCCGACTGGCTGGTGCCACACCGCGTATTTGAAGGCAATCGCCCGTCCAACATGATCCTGGCCGACCGCTTGACACCCGGGGCGCTCGGCAAACTCGTCGCCCTTTACGAACATGCCGTCTTCACCCAGGGGGCCATCTGGGACATCGATTCCTTTGACCAATGGGGCGTGGAACTCGGCAAGGTGCTGGCACAACGGATCATCCCCGAACTCGAGAGTCGCAGCGAACCGCGCCTGGACCACGACAGCTCCACCAACACACTCATCCGGCGCTATCGCCGCGCCAACCGACACTCGTGAACCTCGAAGTTCTACCCGATGCCGAGGCGGTGGCCCGTGCCGCGGCGGGGTTGATCGCGCGTGAGGCGCGGGCAGCGGTGGCCGAACGCGGACGTTTCGTCCTGGCGGTGAGCGGGGGGCGGACCCCGTGGCGGATGCTCGAATTCCTTGCGCATGAGGATCTGCCCTGGGCCGCGCTGCATGTCGCCCAGGTCGATGAACGAGTCGCCCCGCCCGGGGACCCGGACCGGAACCTCACCCACTTGCAAGCCAGCTTGCTCGCCCGGGCCCCGCTTCCGCCCGCACACCTCCATGCGATGCCGGTCGAGCAACCGGATCTGGAAGCGGCCGCGCGCGCGTACGCCGCAACCCTCGGCGCACTCGCCGGTTCACCACCGGTGTTGGATTTGGCACACCTCGGTCTGGGACCGGATGGCCATACCGCCTCCCTCGTGCCGGGGGATCCGGTCCTGGACGTTCGCGACCGGGACGTCGCGCTCACCGGTGTGTACCAGGGACGCCGGCGCATGACCCTGACCTATCCCATGCTCAACCGATCCCGGCGGATCCTCTGGCTGGTCACCGGGGAGGACAAGCGGGACATGCTGGCGAAGCTGTGCGGCGCCGATCCGGCGATTCCGGCGGGGCGGGTCAACCCGGCCGCGGCCGTGGTGCTGGCGGACCGGGCGGCGGGGAGCGGGGCGGGGTTCCGGCCATACATTAGATAAACTTTATATCAGCATCAGATGGAAGGAGCGGGACCGATACTTTTCGCCGCTACTAACGATTTAGTTGACAGCCGCGCGTCCCCGCTTTAGGCTCCGGCTACTAAAGAATTAATAGACCAATCACCGTATGCCCCGCCACAAAGCCACCTCGCTCACCAACGCCGAACACCGCATCATGGAGGTGATTTGGGCCCGGGGCTCCGCCACGGTCGCCGAAGTGGTGGAGGCCTTGCACGGCCGGGATGCCTACACGACCATCCTGACCCTGATGCGAATACTCAGGGCCAAGGGCTATCTCTCCGTGCGCAAGGAAGGGCGGGCGCACGTGTTCACGCCAAAGGTGGACCGCGACACGGTGGCGCGCAAAGCGGTGCACCAGCTCCTGACGAAATTCTTTGCCGGCTCGCCCAGCGAGCTGGTGTTGTCGTTCCTGCGGGAGGAGGAGTTGACGCCCGGGGAACTGGATGACCTCAAGCGAAAGATCATGGAAACCGGGGATGAGCGGCATGAGACCTGAGATTTTATCCGCCTGCAATCAGGCCGTGGCGGCCGTTGCCAACGGCGTGTACCAGGGAGTCATCCTGACGGCCCTGGTGGGCCTGGGACTGCGCGTGTTCGGTCGCACGAATGCGGCGACCCGGCATGGCGTGTGGTTTTCCATAATGTTCCTGGTGGCCGCGATCATTCCCGCGCATTACCTGCTGGATAGCCGGCGGCCGGCCGCGTTCTTGCCCCGGCGGGACGCCTCGATGGTGTCCGCACGTCCGGGCGCTCCGGCCACAGTTGCTCCTTCAGGCCCTTTAGGAGCGAGTGAGAGACGGCCGGTGGCGGGCAGCAATTCTCAGCCGGGTGCTCGCGCTGTGGGGGAGACGGTCGCGGAACAATTCCCCGAGCCCGAGCCGGGCATGCCGCCCGTCCCCTGGGCTACACCCTCGAAACCGCAAGACCTCCCGGTCGCGTCGGTGCGTCCGGGACTCCCCCGGCCGGCTCCAGGGCGACCCATTCGGCTCCCGCCCCCGTCGCTCCCGCCTCGAGACCCGAAGCCGCGCCCGCTCTTTTGCCGAACTGGCTGGCCCACCCGGCGTCCTGGAATCTGGTTTCCGGATGGACGCTTCCACCGCTCGCAGGCGTGAGCTTCATGGGCCTCTGGCTGGCGCTGGCCGGTCTCAGACTATTCCTGCTTTTCCTGCAAATCTGCCGCTTGCGCCGGCTTAAGCGCAACTCCACGCCACCGCCTTCCCAACTGCTCGAACTTTTTCACAGTCTGCGTCAGCGCGCGGCGACCGGCCGGCGGGTGGACTTGAAGGTTTGCGCGGCGAACCGCTCCCCGGTTGTTCTGGGTTTCGCACACCCGGTGATTCTGCTGCCTCCCAGCGAAGCGCTGCCTGTGGGGCGCGCCGCAACCGAGCACATCCTCCGTCACGAATTGGCCCATGTGCGGCGGGGAGACGATTGGGCGAACCTGGTGCAGCAGGTTGTCGAAGCGTGCTTCTTTTTCCACCCGGCGGTCTTGTGGATTTCACGCCGGCTGGCCCTCGAGCGGGAGATCGCCTGCGACGACCAGGTGCTGCAGGAGGGCGGCCATCCCCGGACCTATGCCCTCCTGCTGGCGAATCTCGCGAGCCTGATGAAACGCAATCCTCCGTGGCTGGCCCCCGGAGCTTCGAGCCGTAAAACTCAACTCCAACAAAGGATCAGTATGATCATGAACACCCATCGAAACACCTCCCCCGGCCTGGCCAAAACCCGGCTGGGCTTCCTCACATCGACAGCCGCGCTCCTGGCGGGGCTGGCGATTTACTCCGGGCCAAGGCTTGTCCTGGCGCAAACCCCCTCCACTCCTCCATCCGCGCTGGCACCGCCGCGCGCGGCGGCCGACCCCGCGGCTCCTGCGGCGCCAGCGGCGGCAGAGCCATCCCTTCCGCCTTCCGGCGACGCCACGGCCCCGCAGGCCGTCGCACTCGCCGCCCCCGTGCCCGAAGAGGATTCCGGGCCGCGGTATAAGCCGGACATTTCGGCCCAGCCCGGGTCGGCGGAAGTTGTAGTTGTGGACCCCGTCGCGCCGATGCCTCCCGCGCCCCCGGCCGGCATGCCGTCTCCTTCAATCGCGCCAGTCCCATCCGGTTCGCCTGACGCCGCTCCCAACGGTGCCGCCTCGATTGAACAGCGCCTGGATCGGCTCGAGCGGATGGTCCGCAAGCTGACGGAGCAGCAAAAAGGCCAGCGCCGTGGCGCCATCGCGTACGCCCCTTACGGGGCGCAATGGAAACCTGAGGACCCCTTCATGAACCAGCCACAGAAGAACTTCGATGAGATGTCGAAACAAATGAACGAGTTAAACGATATGGCCAAGCGCCAGGCGGCTGAGGCCGGCGAGATCGCCAAACGTTCCGCGGAGCAGGCCAAGCGCGCGATGAGAGATTTCGACCAGGCCAGGAACCAGAATGGGAATCATGCGCGAGGGGAGCGGCGAGAGGAATCCCAGCAGCAGCTCGAAGCCTTGCGCCGAGCCCGCGAGGGCCTCGAACGCCAAATGGAAAAACTGGACGGACAAATCGAGCGGCTCGAGCAACGCCAGGAAAAACTGGAACAGGAAAAGCAACTCCTGGGCGATTCCAAGGACAGCCACGCGAGCGACGAAGACGCCGAGGCGGAAGAGACCAACAAATAGGCCGCCGCAATTCCGGGCCTTTGCAGGCGGTCCACCTGCCTGCAAGGCCATGGAGTTTCACGCTCGAGGAGTTCTATGAACACATCGCAAGCCCCATCCCCCACCGAGAAATATTACTCCGGCAGTTCACTTGGAGTTCATTCAGAACCAGCTCGAGAATGCGGCTGCTTCGGGTCCCGCGGAAATTGAGGGCTACCACCGCGCCCTGTTTCTGCACCACCACGCGGTCGAGTGGGAGAAGTACCGGCAGCAGGCGCGGAGCCACGCGGACAAGTTATCGTTCCTCGAGAGCCGGCTCAAGGACACGGAGCTTCGGCTCGGCGAGCGGCCCAAGCTGGTGGCCGCGACGGTCGATGGCCGGGAGGATTTGAAGCCGACCTTGCCCTGGAACCGGTGGGACGCGTCCATGTTTGTCGTTTGCGCGCTGGGGATTGTCTGCCTGATCACGTTCGGCGTGCTGAACATCTCGTTCAACCTCATCGAGTCCGGCTTCATCACGTTCCGGGATAACCCGCTGCGTTCGTATCTCTGGGCGGCCCTGCTGCCTGTCGGCGCCCTGGCGGTCAAAGTAGGCTGGGACTGCCTGCCGGCCGGGACACGGCGCGACCTGTATCTCTGGACTTGTTTAGCGCTCGGGATGGGCGGCGTTCTGCTCTGGGTCGGAGCCTATTCCTGCGTGTATCCAACACTGTCCAAAAGTATGGATGAACAGATCGGTTCGCTCACGGTTTTTGACGGCCAGGCCGCGGGCCCGTCCGGTCATTTGAATTTTGCCGGAGCCCGGTGGGTCGATGTGGTTACGGTGGCGGGGCAGGCGGTGGCTGAGATCTTCCTCTCCGCCGTGCTGGGGATGCAGCTCAACCTGCTGTATGCCCGGCACCGGCCGGTGCGGCTTGCGGTGGATCCCACGTTCGCTCAGCTCGAGGCCGAGCACCGGAGCCTCGAGTCCGAGGTGGCCCAGGCCCGTTTGGGCCTGGGCGAAGCCAACGGTCATCTGATTCGGTTGGAGAGCCAGCTATCGGCTCTGATCGCCTATGGCAAATCGATGTTCCACCGCGAAGCCGCGCGCCGCCAGGACCAATCCGAGAAGCGCCAGGTGATCCTCGATCAGTTGTCGGATCACCTGCGCAACCATCTCTCGAAGGTTCAACCCGACAACGGCCTGGCGGGCGCGGCGGGGCCCGCGCTGAACCGCTCGAACGGAGCTTGAATATGGGGACACGAACACGCGTTGCGCTCTGTTGGATCGTGCTCGCCGGCAGCCTGGCCGCGCGGGAACTGCCGAAATCAGGGGAGGCCCCACGGACCTTCATTGTGGGGCTCTCTCCCTTCCTCGACGCGTCGGTAAAGGACGACGTGTATCGGGGCCTGGTTCGGTTCCTGGTTCAGGCTGCGCCCCGGAACGCCACGGTGACCATTTTTGATGCGTTCCATCTCCGCCGCGTAACCCAGGTCAATGTGCCGGATTTGCGCGCGTTCGACAGCCCCAAGACGCGCGCCAACCAGTTCGCAGCCGCGATTGGCGAGCTGAAGGCCTTTCTTGCCGAAGGACACCCGAAGCCGAAGGCGGCTCTGCTCCAATTCAATGGGGCCATCCTGGTCCCTCAATTCTGTGAGTTTCTGGCTGAAGAGCCATCCCTGGGCGCCGGGCCACTCTCGGTCCTGTTGATCGGCAGCCCCTTGTACCAGGACGCCAAAGAACCGGCGTTTTCCATGGTCGATGGCTATTTTCCCTCCGACGGACACCTGCTCGCCTCCCGGGAGAATTCCGTGTTCGGACTCAACGCCTCGAATGCGGTCACTGCACCGCTGCGGGTAAGCTGGGTTTATTTTGGTGATCCCTGGATGAGCGATCTGCACCGGGAAAAGATCACGCGCTTTTGGGGCCTGTACTTCCAATACCATGGCGGCGAGTTGCTGACCCTGTCGGGCGATCTGCCAACCGCGCTTGAAGGTTTCCGGAAGGCCGATGCAGGCACGGCCTCGGCCGCTCGTTGGACCCTCGACCCCGAGCACAGCAAAGTCGAAATGCTCCGCATTACCCGGGAGGTGCCCTCGACCGATTGGCTCACCGGCGAGGTTTCGCCGGATGCTATGGCGCCCCCACCACCCGCAACGATGGCTGGGCCGATGCGCATCGGCATCCGTTGGACCCAGGATATCGATTTGGATCTCTACGCCGCCCCGAGGCGTGGCGCTGAAACCCTTTTCTTCCAGCACCCGCGTTCACCCGAGGGTTACTATTACAAAGACCACCGCTCGTCACCAGGCCGTGAATACGAGTTCATCGAGTTTGAGGCGCCGGTAGACCTTCGCGAAGTCGAGGCATTTGTGAATTTCTACCAAGGCTCCTGCCCCGGGGGGCCGCACGGGGAGGTGCGGATCGAGTTTGGTGGCCGCATTTATTCTGGTCATTTCGCGATTTCAGCTTCAGAAGGGAACCGCGGGCGCGCGGGCCATGGGCAACAGAACTTTTGGACGCCCATCCCGGTGCGCCAAATACTCAAGCTCAGCTCGGCAGGGTAGCGCGTCTCGACCGGCTATCGAGGGCGCCCGAGCCCTCGGGAAGGCTGAGCCTCGAGTGCGGCGTTCACGGCTTCCGGATGAGGATGTCCTCCCGTCGGTTCGCCATAGGTAAATCGAGGGGTTGCGGCAGCCAGTACGCGTCAAAGCCGGCGTTGCGGCAACGCAGGAGGATGGAGACCAGGAACGCATCGTCGAGTTTTCCCGGGTCGAGTTCGTTAAACTGCGGCTGCGGCACTTCCGTGGTGCCGGTGTACCGCTGATGGAACTCGATGCCGGCGGCAGAGGCAAAGAACCTTCTGCGTTTGGAGAGGTTCGGGATATCGCCCAGCAGCATTTCGCCACCGTCGGCCAGCAAGCCGAGCGCCAGGTCCAGAAAATGGTACGGGTTGGAGTCAGCCCACACGATGTGGAGGACGCTGTAGGCTAGAATAACATCGAGTTTGCGCGCGTGTTTTTCCAACAGCCAGCCGCAGTCCTGCGGGAAACGGCCGGGGGCGCGAACGATGAACGGCTCTTCGGGCAGCAGCGCGAGCATTTCCGGTGAGTCGGCCAGGATGAGGGTGTGGCCCTGCTCGCGGCAACATTGGATCATCATCTTTGCCGGGCCGCTGCAGCCCGGGCCAATTTCCAGCACCCGCTGGCCGCGCAGCGATAAACGGCTGAGTTTGCCGCGGATATCTTCGAAAATCCGCGCCTCCTTGCCTTCCCGATAGGAAATCGGGAAGCCGACTTTCTCGTAGGGACTGAGCGACTCGTCCCGCGCGAATTGCTTGTAATCGTCGAAGGTAGGATTCTTAAATCGGTCATTCACTTCTTGGCCCATGGCAGGTGTCCCCTCTTATTTAGGCATTCAGGAAAAGCCCCCCTCAAAACCGCGCGTCCAACCACAAACGGTGTTTGAATCGGCAGCTCTTCATTCGGGTTTTATACGCCGTGCGGCGGCTTTCGTAAACAGGTTTTACCTGGCCAAAAGGCCATGCATGCGCCCTAAGGAAGAGACCACGAGAAACGCGCGGCTCGACCTCAGACCCTTAGCGCGTCGCGCGTGGTCGAGGTGCACGGTTTAGCCAAGGACGGGTGGGGTGGATTCCTACGTTGCGGGCCGGCGCGAAACTCCTAGGTTATCTCTGGGGTGACAGTGTCACCGAAAGGAATGTTTTTTATGAAAGCAACAGAAATGATGGGATGGCGGCCGACCGTCGCGGTTTGTGGACTCGTACTTGCCCTTGGGGTGCCAGGCGCCTTGGCGCAGCAAAGCGGCACGAGCACGACGGGTCAGCCCAGCCCAATGGCGCAGACCGGCCAGTTGAACCCGAAGGATTCTGACTTCCTGGTCCAGGCGGCGCGCATCGACGAGGAAGAAGTCCAAAGCGGCAAGCTGGCCGAACAAAAGGGCGCCAGCCCGGCCGTGCGCAGCTTCGCGGAGCACATGGTCAACGATCATAGCGAGGCCAACAAGGGCCTCAAGGACCTGGCCACGCAGAAAGGAGCGGCGATGACCACACAGCTATCGCAAAGCCAAAGCCAGATGCTGCAGCACCTGGAAAGCTTGTCCGGCGCCGCCTTTGATCAGGCCTACGCTCAGGCCATGGTCAAGGGCCACACCAAAGCCGTGGCGGCGTTTCGGCAGGCGGCCAGGAATCTCTCGGATCCCGATCTGCGCGCCTGGGCGCAAACCACCTTGCCTCTGTTGCAGGAGCATCTGCGCATGGCCAAGAACATGGAAGCCGCCGTCCGGAACGAAAAGTAGAATGCTTCTACGCGCCCATTCGGCCCAGGAGAATGCCGATGAAATAGGTCACGACCCCTTCGACGGCGCCGACGATGGTCATCTCGAGGCCGCTGCTCCACCAGGAGCGCACGGTCACCAGGCTCTTGGCGGCGCCCACGGCGAAATGCGCCACCAGGGAAATTATCGCCGCCACCACCACGGCCGGGAGGCCGCTCATAAAGAAGAAGGGAATGATGGGAATGAACGCGCCCACCGCGGTGGAGAGCGAACCCGACACCGCCGAAGTGATGGGGTTGCTCAGGGCCTCTTCGGTCAGATTGAGCTTCTCCGCGGCCAGCGTCCTGAGGAACTGGCCGGGATCGGCCGCGAGATAGGTGGTCATCTTTCGCGCGTCCTCCTCGGGCACGCCTTTGAGTTGATACAAGATGGCCAGTTCTTCCATGGCCGTCTCCGGGCTGGTGGTGAGGACGTCCTGCTCGCGATGGAGTTCCGCCTCGTAGATCTCGCGCTCGCTCTTGGCGGCGAGGTAGGCCCCCGAACCCATCGAGAGCGCGCTGGCTACCATGCCCGCCACGCCGGCCAACAGCACAAACTTGCTGTTGCCCAGCGTCGCCCCCGAGACTCCGCTGACGATGCCGAAGATGGCGCCCAGGCCATCGTTGACGCCATAGATGGCGTCGCCGATCCAACTGCCGGTGCCCTGTCGTTGACGCCGGGCCAGGTAGTCCAGCACCGACCGGTCGGCGCTCTGGGCGTAAAGTCTTCGCAATACGTGTGCATGAGCGAACTCGTCGAGAATGACCTCGCGCACAATCGCACGCGTCGTTTCGTCCTTGAACTCGCGCATTTGCCTGAGGTACGACGCCACGTCCCGGCGCTCCTCGGCTTCAATGGCCAGGATGATCTCGCGCATCCCCCCGGGAGTATCCGCGACCCGGGTTGCGTGGCCTTCACCCGCATGGGTGGACGGCACCTCCGCGCCCAGTTCGCGCAATCTCGCGGCCCATTTGTCGGCGTGTTTGCGTTCCAACGCGCTGAGTTTTTCGAAAATCGCCCGGCGCTCGGGCACCTTCTGCCGCTCGGCCAGCGCCTGGTACATCTCGACCCCATCCATTTCGAGGGACCAGTCGGACTTCAGCGTCTGGATCAGGTCCGGCGACAGTCCGGGCGCGTTCGGGTTCATGCGCGGTGGGTCATCGCGTAATCCAGCCGCCGCCCAGGACCAGGTCGTCCTGGTAGAAAACCGCGGCCTGGCCGGGGGTGATGGCGCGCTGTGGGGAATCGAGTTTCACTCGCACGGATGCGGCGGCAATCGGCGTGACGGTGGCGGGCGTGCCCGGATGATTGTAGCGGATTTTCACCGTCGCCCGAAACGGCTCGGAGGGGGAATCAAAAGGGATCCAATTGCAGCGATCGGCGCTGAATTCGTCCCGGTCGAGCGCGGAATCATCGCCGACGATCACCCGGTTGTTTACCGGGTCCAGTTCGATGACATAAAGGGGCTTGGGCGAGGACAGGCCGAGGCCTTTGCGCTGGCCGACGGTATAGAACTCGATGCCTTCGTGGTGGCCGAGGACCTGGCCATGGAGGTTTACGATCTCACCTCGGTGCGCCGTCACGAGCTTGGCCTGGCGCAGAAACCCTCCGTAGTCATTGTCGGGCACGAAACAAATCTCCATGCTCTCCTCTTTGTCGGCGGTCTTGAGCTGGCAGTGGCGGGCCACCTCCCGCGTGTCGTCTTTGGTTTTCTCCCCGAGCGGGAAGAGCGCGCGGGCCAGTTGGTCCTGGCGCAGCGAGAACAGGAAATAGCTTTGGTCTTTGCGCGCGTCGCGTCCGCGCTTGAGCAACGTCCGCGTGCCGTCGGCGGATTTTTCGAGCCGGGCGAAATGGCCGGTGGCAATGAATTGTGCCCCGAGTTGGTCGGCGCGGTCGATCAGGCGGCCAAACTTCAGGTTCTGGTTGCACATGACGCACGGGTTGGGCGTCCGTCCGGCTTTGTACTCCGCCGCGAAGTACTGGATCACATGGGTTTGGAACTCCGCGGCCTCGTCGATCAGGTAGTAGGGAATTCCCAGCTTGTGGCAGACGGCCCGGGCGTCTGTCACCGCCTGCGGTCCGCAGCACTTGTCTTCGGCCCGGGACACGCAGTCCTGGGGCCAGAGCTTGAGGGTAATGCCGACCACCTCGAAGCCTTGCTCGAGCAAAAGGGCTGCGGTGGCGGAGGAATCGACTCCGCCGCTCATGCCCACGACGACCCGGGGTTGGTTTCGCATGGTTCCCATCGAGATTTTCAGGTATTTACATTCGCGCTTTATCCGCGATTCGCGGCCGCAGCGCCGGGCTAAACTAGCCGAAGGCCGGGACAAAGTCCAAGCCGTGTGCTTTGCCCTTGCGCGACTCAAGTCTTGGCCCATTCTTTAAGTATGGCTGAACGGAAGATTTCGGACGTATTGGCGAAGCCGGACGTGGTGTTGGAGCTGACGCTGCGTCCTTCGCTTTTTTCCGAGTTTACCGGTCAGGCCAAGGTGAAGGAGCGCCTCGAGATTACGGTGGCGGCCGCCAAACAGCGGCGCGAACCCATCGATCACGTTCTCTTGAGCGGCCCGCCGGGGTTAGGCAAGACCACCCTGGCGAATATCCTCGCCAAGTCCATGGGCGCCAGCCTCAAGAGCACCAGCGGTCCGACCATTGAAAAGGCTGGGGACCTGGCCGGCCTGCTGACCAATCTCGAAGAAGGCGACGTGTTGTTCATCGACGAAATCCATCGGCTGCAAAAGACCATCGAGGAATATCTTTATCCGGCGATGGAGGATTTTAAGCTCGATATCATTATCGACCAGGGTCCGAATGCGCGCAGCGTCCGGCTCAACTTGCCGCGGTTTACCTTGATCGGGGCGACCACCCGGAGCGGGCTGTTGACGGCGCCCTTGCTGACGCGCTTCGGCATCCGGGAGCGGCTTGATTATTACCAGGCGGACCAACTGCACGAGATTGTCTTGCGTTCAGCGCGGTTGCTCGGTGTCGAGATCGAGACCAAGGGCGCCCACGAAATCGCCCGCCGCAGCCGCGGAACCCCGCGCATTGCCAATAATCTGCTCCGGCGCGTGCGCGACTATGCCCAGGTCAGACACGAAGGCCGCGTCACGGGCGAGGTGGCCGACAAGGCCCTGGTCATGCTCGAGATCGACGAGAACGGCCTGGACGAGATGGACAAACGGATTTTGGAGGCGGTCATTGTGAAGTTTGGCGGCGGGCCGGTAGGGCTGAGCTCGTTAGCGGTCGCGGTGGGCGAGGAGCCCGACACCTTGGAGGAAGTGTACGAGCCATATCTCATTATGGAGGGTTACCTGAAGCGAACGTCCCAGGGCCGGGTGGCCACGGAACTGAGCTACAAAAAGCTCGGGGTGAGTGAACCCAAGGGCGAGCAACGAAGCCTGCTGTGACGCGGCTCGGCCTCCGAGCGTTGGCGATAGCTGGCGCCTCAGAGCCGGAGCAACTCCTCGCGGTCCAACAAGCGGAGCTTCTCCGCTTGCAGAATCGCCCGGGCCCGAGCCAGGTCGTGGGCTTCGATGATCAGCACCGCCCGGTGGTTGGCGACAAACCCCGAGCAGTTATCGAGATTGAGCTGGTGGCGAGAAAGGCAGTCGGCGACCGATTGAAGCGCGCCGGGCTCGTTGGGAACCTCGACCGCGATGACTTCGAGCACCGAAACCATCAGGCCTGCCGCCCGGAGCGCGGCGAGGGCCGGCTCGGAGCGGTCCACCAGGAACTTCATCACGCCGAAGCTGCCGCTGTTGGCAATGGTCACCCAGCAAATGTTGACGTGGGCGGCGGCGAGGATCCCGGTGATCCGGGCCGTTTGACCCGGTTGATTTTCGACAAAAACGGCGATGAGGTTCATGAGTAAATGCCCGTGCGCTGTGATTAGGTGATCACGCGGCAAACGGAATGATTCGGGAGGCGGCAGGCAGCGAAATCCGACCACGCTGCCGGGCCGTGCTGAGTATCCGGTTTGTTGTGAAAACCGTGCCAAAGCCGCGCTTTGCCGCCACCTGCCATATTAAAGCGAGCGCTGGTCGATCACGCGCCGGGCCTTGCCGTCGGCCACTGGCAGTGAGCCGGCCGGAACCAGGTCCACCTCCGGGCGCACATACAGTTCGGCACGGAGCTTTTCGACGAGCTGATGCTGCAACGCGGTCAGGTGCTCGATTTGACCGTCAAAACCGGCGGGGTTGAGCTCGACTTTGATCCGCAGGTCATCGAGTCCGGCGAGCTCGATGACATAGTTCCGGCCCACTTGCGGCACGGCCATCAGCACGCGTTCGATCTGTTGCGGGAAAATATTGACCCCCCGCACGATGAGCATGTCGTCGGTGCGGCCCGTGATCCGGCTCAGGCGCCGGTGCGTGCGCCCGCAGGCGCACGGTCCGGGAATAATCGAGGTGATGTCGCGCGTGCGGTAGCGCAGGATCGGCATCGCCTCCCGTTTCAAGGTGGTCAACACCAGTTCCCCGGTTTCGCCCTCGGGCAGCGGCGCCCCGGTGGCCGGGTCGATAATCTCGACCAGGAAATGGTCCTCCCACACATGCAGGCCGGCCTTGTGCTCGCACTCGAAGGCGACTCCCGGGCCGTTCATTTCCGTGAGCCCGTAGGAATTGTACACGTCGATGCCGAAGGCCGCCTCGATGCGCTGCCGCGTTTCTTCCGTGTGCGGTTCGGCCCCCACGAAAGCCTTTTTGAGATGGAGATCCCGGCGGGATGGATGCCCCGGCTCTCGAGAAAACTCGCGAAGTAAAGCGCGTAACTGGGCAGGATGTGAACGACCGTGGTCCGAAAATCCCGCATGAGCATCAACTGGCGTTCGGAGGTGCCCGGACCGGCGGGGATCACCAGGCAGCCTACTTTTTCCGCGCCATAGTGCATGACCAGCCCACCGGTGAACAACCCGTAGCTCATCATGTTTTGGAACACATCCCGGCGGGTTACCCCGGTCATGACCAGGGAACGAGCAATGAGTTCGGCGGCGTTATCGACATCCCGCCGGCTGAAGAACAGGGCCTTGGGCTTGCCGGTCGTGCCGCTCGAGGTGTGCAGGCGCACCGGTTCCCCATCGTCCACGGCGAGCAGGCCATGGGGGTAGGTGTCGCGCAGGTCGGTCGTGGTCGTGAAGGGAAGGCGCCGCACGTCGTCCAGGGATCGGATCCGCTCGGGGGCCACGCCCGCCTCCGCCAGCCGCCGCCGATAGAACGGCACGCGCTGCGCCACGCGCCGCACGGTCTGTTGGAACTGCCGGAGTTGCAGTTGTTCGAGGGGCGGACGCGCCAGCGTTTCAGATTCCCGGTCCCAAAACATCGTGGCTGGGGTTTATACTTCCCGCCCGGGCAAGTCCAGCGCGGAAATACGATTTGCTTATTCAGGCGCTTAATACATCGTATAAATGTTATGAAGGCGGACGCTTTTTCTTTCCTCCCGGACCGGAAACGTGTATTAACCTGGCTCGGTTTTTTTTGGCCCATGAATGATGCGAACCGATTGCTCCTGAGTGGCGACGAGGCGATTGCCCTGGCCGCGCGCGATGCCGGCGTGGCGCTGGGCGCCGGTTACCCGGGCACGCCGTCCACCGAGATTCTCGAGGCCTTCTCGGCCTATCATGGACGAGCGCAGTGGTCGCCCAACGAGAAAGTGGCGCTGGAAGTGGCCATCGGGGCGGCGTTTGGCGGAGCACGGGCGATGGCCACCATGAAGCACGTGGGTTTGAACGTGGCTTCGGACCCGCTGTTCACGGCGGCCTACACCGGGGTGAGCGGCGCGCTGGTGATCATTTCGGCCGACGATCCCGGGATGGCCTCGAGCCAAAACGAGCAGGATAACCGGCGCTATGCCGTGGCGGCCGGGGTGCCCATGCTCGAGCCCGCGGATTCGCAGGAGGCTTACGATTTCATGCTGGCGGCCATTGACCTGTCGGAGCGTTGGAACATCCCCGTGCTGCTGCGGGTGACGACCCGGGTCTGCCACAGCTACACGGTGGTTCGCCCTCGCGGCAGCCACGGCGTGAAGCCGGTCGCGGATTTTAAGCGCGACATCAAGGGGCGCGTCATGATCCCGGCCTACGCTCGGGCGGCGCATCGGAAGCTGCGCCAGAAGCTCGACGAGATGCAGGCCTGGAATGAATCCTGTTCGCTCAACCAAGTGGTCCCGGGCACCAAGCTGCTGGGCATCATCACCTCGGGGATTTCGTTCATGCACGTCCGTGAAGCGGCGCCGGAGGCGAGCGTGCTGAAGCTCGGCTTCACCCATCCGCTGCCGATGAAGGCGATCGAGACGTTCGTTCGCAGCGTGGTTCGTTGCGTGGTGATCGAGGAGGGCGACCCGTGCCTGGTCGAGGCCATTCGGGCCGCGGGCCTGCGCGTCGAGGCCAAGCCGGACATGTACCGGTTCGGGGAGCTGGATGTGGTGCGGGTGCATCGGATTCTGAATTATGATGTCAGCCCGGAGCCCGCAAAGCCGCCCGGCAAACCGCCACAGCTCTGTGACGCCTGCCAGTACCGGATCGTATTTGAAGCGTTGCGCAAGCAGGATTGCATTGTCGCCGGGGATATTGGTTGTTACACGCTGGGGGTGTTGCAGCCCTTCGAGGCGATTGATTCCTGTGTGTGCATGGGCGCCAGCCTGGGCGTGGGATTGGGGCTGCGCCATGTCCTGCCCATCGCGCAAGCGCGCCGGGTGGTGAGCGTCATTGGCGACAGCACGTTCATCCACAGCGGGATCAGCGGGCTGGTGGAGATGGTCTATAACCCGCCGGCGACCGGCCATGTCCTGATCATCCTGGATAATTCGACCACCGCCATGACGGGCCACCAGGAACATCCCGGCACGGGCCGCAAGCTGGATCATGGACCGGCCAACCGCGTCGTGCTCGAAGACCTGATCCGTGCGATTGGCGTGCAGCGAGTCCATGTGGTCGAGCCCCGCGCCGGCTCGAGTGAGTTTGAACGTTTGCTGCTCGGCTGCCTCGAGAGCAACGAACTCTCAGTCATTATCGCGCGACGCCCCTGCATCCTCATCGCCAAACAACTCCGCCAATACGAAGCCCGTCTCGCATGCGACCATCAACCCATCCCCACTCCCGCCTCCCTCTGACTTCATTACGTATTACGTATTACGTATTACGTTTTACGCCTTCCCCCTAACCCATGATCCCCGTCACCAACATCATTATCGCCGGCCTGGGCGGCCAGGGCGTCCTGCGCGGCACCGATATTCTGGCCGAAGTGGCTTTGGCCGCCGGTTATGACGTGAAGAAAAGCGAGATCAAAGGCATGAGCCAGCGCGGGGGCTCGGTCACGGGCGATGTCCGTTTTGGCCCCCGGGTGTTCAGTCCCATGGTGCCGGCCGGCGAGGCGGATTTTCTGCTGGCGCTCGAATCGACGCAAGTGGAGCCCAATCGCCACATGCTGCGCGCCGGAGCCATGGTGATCACACCCGAAGCCGTGGATCCCAGTGAATTGCCCCATAAACGAACGCTCAACGTGGCGCTGCTCGGGGTGTTGAGCGCGCAGCTTCCGATGGCGGAGGAACTTTGGCTCGACGCGTTGCGGGCCGGCTTCGAGGAGTCCTTTTTCGAGGACAACCAGCGGGCCTTCCTGGCGGGGCGCCAGGGCCGTTCAGCCACGCCGGCGGGGGCTTGAGGCGGGGCCACCAGGTTTCCTCTTCTGCGATGAGCGAGGCGCCGGGTTGTGTCATGGATGGCGCGCAAAGAGCGCGCGACGCATTTCGAGCCGTCGTTCCGTGACAGATGGTCTAACATGCGGGAATATGGATGAGGTTAAACGTTGCCTGGCGAGGGATCAATTCGCCGCCCATTGCCACATCGAGCTCATCTCGGTCGAGCCGGGTCACGCCCGGGCCCGGATGGTGCTGCAAACCCTTCACTTGAATGGTTTGGGCATCACGCAGGGCGGGGCGATCTTCACCCTGGCGGATTTTGCCTTTGCCGCGGCGTCCAACTCCCATGGCTCGATTGCGGTAGCGGTCAACGTGAGCATCACGTTCATGAAGGCCGCGACCGCCGGCACGCTGTACGCCGAGGCGCGCGAAATCTCACGGAATGCGAAGCTCGGCAGCTACACGGTGGAAGTCCGGGATGATCGAAACGAATTGATCGCCTTGTTTCAAGGGATGGCCTATCGGAAGAAGGACAAGCTGCCGTAAACTCGCCGCGTGCGTGCGGCCACTGATCAGCCGGTGCCGCCTCAACGCGAGCGGCATTCTTTGGCTCAGGCGCGGACAGGGCAGGGGATAAATCACCGTGCACCGCCGCGGCGCGCGCCTCAAGCGCCCTGCTTTTCGGTGGCTTTCTTTTCCGTGCGTTTGATGGGCCAGTAGGGCGACTCGGTCCGCGCGGTTTTCAGATACGCTTCGAGCTTGGCGATCACATCCGGATGTTCCGGCGCCACGTTCTGTTTTTCGCCGATATCGGTGGCCAGGTCGTACAATTCCAGCGGGTCCCCGGCCTGTAACCGCACGGCTTTCCAGTGTCCCATCCGCACCGCCTGCTGAAAGCCGCGCTCGTGAAATTCCCAGTACAGGAATTCATGATGGTTGGTTTGTTCCTGGCCCAGCAGGGTCGGCACCATGGAAATGCCATCGACCTTTTCCGGGGCTTTGGCGTCGGCCAGTTCGGCCGCGGTCGGCATAAAGTCCCAGAAGGCGAACGGCTCGTCGCTGACGCGGCCGGGCTTGATTTTGCCGGGCCAGTGAACGATGAGCGGCACTCGAATGCCACCCTCGTAAAGATCCCGTTTGATGCCGCGCAACGGACCCGAGCTATGAAAGAAATTGGGATCCACACCCCCTTCCTTGTGCGGGCCGTTGTCGCTGCTGAAAAAGATGATGGTGTTCTTGTCGATCTTGAGTTGTTTTAATTTGTCCAAGATTTTTCCGACATCTGCGTCCAGCCGCGTGATCATGGCAGCCTTGTTTTTCTCGACTTGGGGCCACGACTCGGACGAATAGGGTTCGTCCGAAGGGACTTGCATGCCGTTGCCCGAGCGGGCGGCTTCCTCGTTGTTGGCGTGAGGAACCGTGTAGGCCAAGTACAGGAAAAAGGGCCGGTAATGATTCTCGGCCTCCGGCTGGTACAGCCGCATAAAATTTACGGCGGCGGTGGTAAACAGGTCCTGGGCATAGGTTCCCTTTTTGCCGGCCACGTTGCCATACAGGGTTTCCTGGCCATCAAAGCCGGCGCGGGGATCGTGGCGCCAGAGAAACGGCGGATAATAATCATGCGCGGCCACCTGGTCCAGGTAACCCAGAAACTCATCAAATCCCTTGTTCTGCGGCAGGCCCGTGGTGTTGGCGTCGCCCAGTCCCCATTTTCCAATCAGGCCCGTGCGATAGCTGTCGTCTTTGAGCAATTCCGCTACGGTGAGATCTTCGGGCCGCAGGGCCACGCTGGCGTTGCCGCGAATCAGCGCGTGCCCGGTGCTCAGACCTGTCATCAGCGCGCAGCGTGAAGGCGCGCAGACGGTGCTGCCCGCGTAGAAATCGGTGAAGCGCATGCCCGCGGCCGCCAAAGCGTCGAGGTTGGGTGTTTTGATTTGGGTCTGGCCGTAGCAGCCGAGATCGCCATAGCCCAGGTCATCCGCGAGAATGAAGATGATGTTCGGTTTTCGCCGCGCCGGGGCGTTCATCTCGACGGCGGAAGCCGGCGCCGGTGCCAGGCTCAGCGCCGCCACCACGACCCCGAGCAGTGCGTAAAGGTTTCGCGAGAGTGCGGCTTCAGCGAAGTGGAGTCCTCCGCGAACCGCGCCAGGAAATCTCCGGACCAAACGCCGGGCCAGATCAAACTTACACATCATGCCGGACATGGTGGCAATCCGCCATCGGACCGTCCAACTCTTTTCACAATAATTCACGTTGCTTTTGCGCCTATACAAGGCAACTTGTGGGAAATGGCTCCCGACCAGGAATTTCAAACGAGCTCCGAGCAACCCGAGCCACCGGCTTCGGCGGAAGCGCCGCGCCCCGGCGGCCGGCGACCGGGTCGTGGGCGACGCAGCCGAGGCCGGCACCGGAGACCCAAGCCCTCCCCGGCGGAATCCGCCCCAGCGCGGACGGAAGGCGCCGGAGGGCCTGAGACGGTCGAAACTCCGCGCGAGACCTCCCAATCCGAGTTCGAAATGGCGTCTCCTCGCCCGCAGGAGGAGAGGGAGGAAGAGCCCTTTCCCGCGGACGAATCGGACGCCGACCAGGAGCCCATGGAAACCGCAGCTCCGGCTTCGGCCCCGCCTATCCCAGTCAATCGGCATCCCGAACCACGGTTCAGAAGGCCATCGACGACGTAAACCAGATTATGTCCAGTCTGCGAGAGAGCCTGGACCAGATGGATGCGGTGCTCGAAATGCTCGAACAGTTCGAACGTCAAGGGGATGCCGACGAACGGGAAATCGAATCCCTCCGCCGCGCGCTGCGGAACCTGCAGCGTCCGCGCGACGGCGGGCAACATTCCCATCGCGGGCGATAGCCCGGTGGAGCGCTGAGGATTACTGGACAGCCGCCCGCGCCTTCTCAATCCGACTCTTTGCCGTTGTGTTGTGTCCCAGGATTTTTCCAGCCGGGTCATCAGCAGCGCCAGGCGGCTTCGCGCGACGGTGAGCAAGCTCCGGTTCGGGCCCCCCGTTACTCACGTCTATAATCCGCTGGAATACGCCTGGGCGCCGTTTGAGGCATACCTGCGCCGATTTGCCGCTTCCCGCAAGCGCGTGGTCTTTCTCGGCATGAACCCGGGTCCCTTTGGCATGGTCCAAACCGGCATTCCCTTCGGCGAAGTTACGGCCGCGCGGGATTGGCTCGGCGTGGAGGCCGCGGTCGGTCGGCCCGCCTCCGAGCACCCGCGCCGCCCCATCGCCGGCTTCGGCTGTCAGCGCTCCGAAGTCAGCGGACGGCGCTTGTGGGGCCTTTTCGCCGCGCGTTTCGGCACCCCCGAAGCCTTCTTCGCGGAACACCTGGTGCTCAATTACTGTCCGCTGGCCTTTCTCGAACTCTCCGGACGCAACCGCACTCCGGACAAACTCGCCGTGGCGGAACAAGCCGCGGTCTTCGCCGCCTGCGATGCGCACCTGGCCTCGGTGGTGCCCCTGTTGGAGCCGGAGTGGCTCATCGGAATCGGCGGCTTCGCCGTGGAACGAGTGCGCGCGGTATTTCCTCATGGCACGCCCAAGGTCGGCCAAATTCTCCACCCCAGCCCGGCCAATCCCGCCGCCAATCGCGGCTGGGCCTCGGCGGCGACCCGCCAACTCGAGGCTTTGGGGGTTTGGACCTGAAGGGAGTGCGAGCGTTGTCGCGGAGCGACACGAGTGGATGCGCGAACCAGACCCCCGGCAATACCGTGGCATGCGGACGTTGTCGCGGAGCGACAAATGATGGTAGCCGTGGACTTCAGTCCACGGAACAGGGTCACCGAAACGGGATGCGTCGCGTAGCGACGTCCCCGACCCGGTACGGGTTATGAGGCGAGATGAGTTTGAAGAGGCGTCGCTAACGCGACGCGTTGTATTCGAGAGGGCGCGGATCCATGGACTGAAGTCCATGGCTACCATCGAATGTCGCTCCGCGACACCTTTTGGGCGGCGACACGGTTGGGCTGCGACACGGGCGTCGATCCCCGGTATGTGGTTTAGGGGGTTGCGAGAGTCGCTTGACGTGAGTATTCTTAGGGCACTACTTACGGGAACCCGCAGGCCAATCACATGCATCTACCAGATGGCTTTTTGGACGCGAAGACCGCCCTGCTATGCACGGGCGTGTCCGCGGCTGGAGTGGGCCTCGCCCTGCGCCAGGTGCGGACCGGTTTGGAGCCACGCCAGATGCCCATGCTCGGGTTGGCGGCAGCATTCATTTTCGCCGCCCAGATGCTGAATTTTCCCGTGGCCGGCGGCACGTCCGGCCATCTGGTGGGCGGAGTCCTGGCGGCGGTATTGCTCGGACCGAGCGCCGCGATTTTGGTCATCACCTGCGTTCTCGTTGTACAATGCCTGATGTTCGCCGACGGCGGCCTGATGGCGTTGGGGGCCAACGTCCTGAACATGGCCATCATCAGTGTTTGCGGCGGCTATCTCGTCTTCCGCGGGATCAAGTGTGTCATCCGGATGGAGGAGAATCGGTCCACGGTGTTCGCGGCGGCCTTCGCGAGCTGGGTCGGCACGGTGCTGGCCTCGATCGCCTGTGCGGGCGAACTAGCGCTTTCGAAAACCGTTCAGTGGTCGATCGCGTTTCCGGCCATGGCGGGTGTGCATATGCTCATCGGCATCGGCGAGGGCCTGGCGACCGGGCTGATTGTGCGGGCGGTTTTGCGCAGCCGTCCGCAGTTGCTGGCGGGCGTCCGGGACGAACCCTCGACCACCCGGGCCGGGTTGGTGGGTTATGGCTTGCTGGTGGCGCTGGCGCTCGCGGTGTTCGTCGGGCCATTCGCTTGTCCCTGGCCGGATGGTTTGGAGAAAGTGGCGCACACCCTGGGCTTTGAGACCAAGGCGGTGGCCGCTTCGCTGCCCGCGCCCCTGGCGGATTATCGGCTGCCGTTCATCGGCTCGGCAACCGTGGCCACAGCCGTTGCGGGAGCGGTGGGGACGATTCTGGCCTTTGGCGCCGCCTATGCCCTGGCGCGCGTCCTGGTCCCAGCCCTGGGCACATCCAAAAAGAATGCGTCCCCCGGGAATTGAGCCCTGCGATAGCAGTCCCAGCCATCGAGTCGCGCCTGCAACCCGGCTGGCCGCGGCCTTGGTGTTCGTCATGGTGACGGCGCTGCTGCCTCGCCGTCCGGACCTGGTTTACCTCGGGCCCGCGGCCGTCCTGTGCCTCATTTGGCCTTTTTCACGGATGCCGCTGGTGCATGCGCTGCGGCGCATGCTCGTGGCGGAGTTTTTCATCCTTGGCATTGGCGTGCTCGCGTTGCTGGCGCCGGCCTCGAAGCCGATCTTTCTTTCCGCGCTGATCAAGAGCAATCTCTGTGTGTTTGCGATGCTGCTGCTTACTTGGACGACCCCCTTCCATGACCTGCTTGGGGCGTTGCGCCGGTTCCGGGTGCCCGGCGTGATGATTACGACCCTGGCCCTGATGGTTCGCTATTTGCCCGTCCTCGCCGACGAATCTGCCCGGATGCAGCGGGCCCGCGCCAGCCGCACCTTCTCCCACCAACGCCGCCTGGCTTGGGGCAATTTGGCCGGCATCATCGCCCAGCTCTTTATCCGCAGCACCGAACGTGCCGAGCGCATCTACCTGGCCATGTGTGCCCGAGGGTGGAAATGAAGCCCGCGGTCGAAGTGCGCCATCTCTCCTACCGGTACCCCGACCCGCATCAAGGTCTGGCGCTGGATGCCATATCCTTTGCGATCGCGGACAATGAGTGCGTCGGTTTGCTGGGCCCGAATGGCGCCGGAAAATCCACGCTGCTGCTGCACCTGAACGGGTTGCTGCCCGAGCGCCCCGCCGCCGAGCCCAGCATTTGGATCGGTGATGAACCGCTGACCTCGCCAACCCTGAACACGATCCGCCAGCGCGTGGGTCTGCTCTTTCAAGACCCCGACGATCAGCTTATTTCCTCGACAGTATTCGAGGATGTGGCTTTCGGTCCGAGGCAACTCGGGGTCAACGGGGCGATCTTGCGCGCGTTGGTCGAGCATTGCCTGGCGCAGGTTGGACTTGAGGGCTTCGGCGAACGCCAGCCGCATCGTCTCAGCCACGGCGAAAAGCGGCGCGTTTGCCTCGCCGGCGTGCTGGCTTGCAAGCCCACCGTGCTGGTCCTCGATGAGCCCACCAGCGACCTGGATCCCCGTGGCCGGCGGGAATTCAAATCCCTGTTGCGCTCGCTGCCCGGCGCCAAGCTCATCGCCACCCACGATCTTGAGTTGGTGGTGGACCTGTGCTCTCGAGTCCTCATCCTCGATGAGGGAAAGCTCGTCGCCGAAGGCCCAACCGTCACGCTGCTCTCGGACGAAAAGCTCATGCTCGCCCATGGTTTGGAAAAGCCCCATGTCCTGCTTCACCGCCATCCCCATGGCCCGGCGATGGGCTAGCGGGAGGCATTTGAATTCAAAGACGAATGACCACGGGTTTAAAACACGAGCCGGAGGAACGGATTTGAACGCTGGAGGGGTTCGGGTTTGGCTGGATGGCATGTGATGTTAAGGCGCTGGTTTTCCATCTCTCCGGCCCGGTTGCGGCGGGTGCTCCGCGGCGTTGGCCTGGCGATCCTGGTCCTCGGCCTTTCGGCTGCCGCCGGCGTTTGGCAAACCGCTCCGCGTAATGGAAGCGTGCCGGACGACAACGCCTTGGCGGATCCTTCGGCGCCACTGGCCATCAGTGATTCAGGCAAGCAAAGCCGGGATGTGGAACTTTATTACGGCAAAACGGGCCTGTTGATGGAGCGGTGGTCGGAGATGACGAAGACCTTGTCGCATGGGAAGCCGCTGGCCAAGACCCTGGTGGTGATCTCGTCCGTGGCCGCCCTGGCCTGCTTTCTGGCCGCGGCGCGGCTGCCGCTCGGCGGGGAATGATGGGTGGGCTCAGGGTTTGCTCAAGCGCAAGATCCACCCGCGTGCGTTGGTCAGGGGCAGCACCACGGAGAACTCGCCGTTGCTCAACACCGGGGCATTGGTGACGGGGACCCAACGAGCGTCAGGCGAGAGATCCGCAGCCGAAAGCAGGCTGAAGCCGGCGGCCCGACCCGGCCAGGACAACGTCACCCGTTGCGCGCCCGGGTCGCGGGCAACGGTCAATGCCGGCGGAGGCGGTTCCACCAGAACGTGGGAGCTGACGGTCTCAAGCGGGAACAGGCTAACAGGAGCAAGCGCGATGCGCGAGCCCCGCCACGGAAGTTGCTTCGTGCCGCCTCAGCCGTGTAGTAGGTTGTGCGGGTGAATCCCTATTGGAGAAACAGGGCAGGGGGCTTGCCTCTGGCAGGTCACCTGCGGAGCGGAATCGGTTGGGCGCTTCGCAAAATTCGCGCGTCGATGTTCCCGCCCGCATGAAGCAGCCGCAAACCCGCCTTTGGCTTCGCCTTGTTGCCGCCTGCGTAGTGGAACCCGTGTTCCTCGCTTTCATCCTCCCGGCGTGCGCCAGGGACAGCTCCTACCAAGCGGAAGTATGGAGGGATTTTGCCGTTGCGTGCGGCGCGGTCCTCGTCATCTACGCCCTTTGGCCGCCCTTGCGATGGGGTGGGATTTGGCTGCGCTGCTGCGGGGTGGTGCTGTGCCTGTTTCCGCTATGGGTCCTGGGGTGGGTTCTACTGCAGCACTTCGGCCTGGTCCCGCGTTGGTTTTCGTGACCGCGCAGCCAGCGGAGGCATCAACCCCAATAATTCCTGCGGCGTGACGCGAACCTGGACGCAGGTTACGGGCGGCGAGAGGCGGTCACAGGGCCGCCTTCGGGCAACGCCAGCGTCAGCGCCATGGTGGCCCAACCGGTAGCCGCGGCCGAGATCCACTGATCGTAGCCGTGGGGGAAGCCGGCATCGAAGTAGGGCTGGAAGCCAAGCGCACGGGTTCTCGTGTACCAGGAACCATCCTCTTGTTGGGTTGCCAGCAGGAACTGGACACCACGCTGATACGCCGGATTGGAGGCAGGCAAACCGCCGGTGTGGAGGGCCACGAGGCTCATTCCGGTGGCATAAGGCGTACTGCGCATAGATGGCAAGTCCGACCAACCCCCATCGGGCCGTTGGGCGGCAAGCAGTTCCCCGAGCGCGTTCTGTTTCGCCGCCGGGTCGGCGCCGGCCCAGGCAAGCCCCGTCAAGCGCCAGCTCCGATCGTCGTTATTTGAAGGTCTGGCTTTGGCCAGCCAGGCGGCCGCGAGCCGAACGGATTTGCGATAGATCGCCGGGCGCATTTTCGGAGCATAGAGCTGGAGCGCGCGCAGAGAGAGGGCGGTTTGCGCGATGTAATCGAGACAGAGAGGCGGGCGCATATCGGCGTGCGGATAGGCCCATTCGCCGCTGGGCGCTTGGCGCGCTCGCAGGAACATCGCCACGGCATCGGTGTTGAGGTCGGGCTGATAATTCTGGGCGTGGAGCCCCACCAATTGGTAGCCTAAGATGAAATCGGAGAACATGTCTCCCACCGGGATTGCGTAATAACCTTGGCGCAGTTTGTCGCGCCTGGATTCCAACTCCTGCACGTTGATTCGCACTTGTGCCAGCGCGGTCTCCTCGTCGATTCGCACCCCCCGCGTTCGTGCCACGCCTATCGCCATCGCCGCGATGCTGTTGTTATGACAGGAAGTGCACCCGGCATTTTTGGAAAAATTGAAATCCGCGCGCTGCAGCAACGGCAGGCTGTCCTGAACCGCAGTTCGAAGGGTATTTTCGTGGCGGGCTGCCAATGCCGGCGGAGCTTCCGGACTGGCCTTTGCCCCGGCGTTCACCAGCAGGTCCACGATCGAGGTGTTTCCGTTGAGCTTCGCGATATCCAGCACGCTCAGGCCGGTGTCGCCCCCCTTGGCATGCTGGCATTTGGCATTGACGTCGGCTCCGCGTTCAATCAGCAGTTTGACGACCTCCACCGGAAGAACTTGCGAAATCGCGGCGTACATCAGCGGGGTTTTGCCGAACGGGTCGAAGGCATTCACGTCGGCGCCACGATCCAACATCAGCCGGACGGCTTTGAGATCGCCGAAAACGACCGTGTTCTGCAGCGCGATCGTGTAAGCGTTGGTGTCGGTGATTGCCGCTGCCAGCGTTTCCAGAGCCCGCTCGCACTTCGTGACGACGGCCATGGTGAGTCCTTGTTCCGCGGTGGCCCGGGCGTCCGCCCCGCGCCGGATCAGCAACTGGGCGGTGGCTTCATCGCCCGCCGTGAGGGCTTCGAGCAGCGGAGAGGATTCACCCACCGGCTTGCCGTTGGGGTTGGGATTGGCTCCATGGTCGAGGAGGAACTTCACAATCCGCGCGGCGCCGGGGTGGCGGGCCGCGATCATCAGCGGCGTCCGATGATCGTCTGAACGTGCATTCACGTCCGCGCCGTGGCGAACCAGGAGACGTGTCTTGCTCAGATCGCTGGCGGCCCACATGAGCGGGGTTGCGTTGACGTCGTTATGGTGATTGGGGTCCGCCCCCAATTTCAGAAGCTTGGCGAGGGTGGCTGTGTCTGTGTAGAGCACAGCATACTGGAAGGGTGTGGACCCCTCCGGACCGCGTGCGTTGAGCCGTGCCGGCGCGGCCTCGGCCGCCGCCATGAACGACCTCAGATCGTTGTTGTGAAGGGCTTGGATCATCGCGGTGGCGCTCGGATCCGGCGGCAGCAACTCCGTTTCGTTGGCCAGCGAGTCCGGCCAGTTGGCCCCCTGGTCGATCCAGGCCTTGATGAGGGCGATGTCCGCGGCCGGCAGCGCCCCTTTTGGGGGCATCTGGGGCCCAAAGGCGTTCCCGCTGATCCGGTGATACACCATGCTGTTGGCGCTGCTGCCGGGCACGACGCGCCGCGCAAAGGCCTTCAGGACCGTGCTCCGACGATCGAGGCGCATCCCGCCCTTCTGTTTCGAGGGGCCGTGGCAATCTAGGCAGTTCTCGCGGAACAGGGGCAGCACCTCATTCTCAAAGTCAACCTTCCCGGGCACCGGCGCGCATAAGCCGGACGTGAACACCGGCGTTGCCAGCAGCACCCAGAACCACCAGATCCGGCTCACCCGTCCCGGCAGGTCAAGTTGACGACTTCGTTTAAAGCTCCATCCCGGTCCTAAATGTGTCATAGCTGTTGATCTGAAACTGGTTGTAAATCAGCCGCAACCCAGAGCCCGGAAGCCGGCTAGTTCGATCACGCGCCCGTCCGATCTGCTCGAGGCCGCGCCACGAAACGCCGATCGAAAGCCAAAAAACGGCTGTCGGTGCCTCATGCGCGCTTATTGGGAACTTCAGCCGTATTTATACCTGGTGACCCGGAGCTTGGCAACTTCCTTCTTTGCAAAGTCCACCGCCCATAACGCCAACCGTCCTTCAAAGGATAGACGGTGAAGGCGAGCAGGAAATCCCACGTCGCGTAATCGGACGGATAATGGCTACGGGAGCGCTGTCCCGCCGCCCTGAATCATGCGGTGCAACGGAGCGGCGCCGTTTTTGTCCTGCAAATGAACCTCGGCACCTCCTCGGAGAACCTGCTGGGTGGGTTTTACCGTCGGTTTGACCGGACCGGGTGGAGGAGTTCCAGCGGCCGAACTATCCGCGGAGAAGGTCTGAGGCTGAGCCTCATTAGAGTTCTGCGGGAGGGTCAGCCCGGCTGCAAGCGCCATCCTGGACCGCCCCCGGTGCCTGAGTCCGAACCTATGCCTTGACGTCCAACAGGCTGTTGGCCGCGTTCGGGGCCTGCTGGGGACTCTGGGTGTTGTTCGCCGCTTCCTGGCGGGCCAGTTTCCGAATGGCCTGCTGGTCGCCTTTGGCGGCTTCGGCTTTGGTTTGCGCGGCTGTTTCGAGCGCTTCCTGGGTCGCGCTTTGCAGAGAGGCTACGGTTCCGACGTTCATGCTGAGTGCCTTTGGTTGTGCGCCGTTGCGGGCGCGGTTTGCTGTCATAGGACCTATCGGCGCGCTTCCGGGCAACTTGAGGACAAATCTTGCTCGGCCCGCGTCAATCTTCGACCATCGCGCCACCCACTCACCTCTGAGGCCAAACCCCATTCGTCTATCGTTTGGGCCAAAGCCACTCGCAAATCCCCCAATGAAATTCAACGTCGAACTTGAGTGACTGTGCGAAGCGAATCACGGTGTCCATACCCAGCAGGAACAAGAGCGCCCAGTCCGCGGCGCGTATCCCCAGGACTCCGGCGTGCAGCCATCCGACGAGTATGCCGTCGGTGAGGCGGAGCTCAGTGACGCGGTGGAGCCGCGTTCCCCGCGCGGGCGGGTTGGACTCGGGTTGGTGTCTCACGCCAGGACGCCAAGGTTCTCCTCGGGGAGACCATTGACGATGCGCTCGATGCCGTCTTTCATCAGGTTGGCCCCGAAATTGAGCAGGAATCCGAGTTTTACCCCTTTGAGCTTCAGGTACGTGAAGCGCTGTTTTGCGTGCACCCGGCTTAGCTGCTCAACCGATTTTAGCTCCAGAATCACCTTTCCTTCCACGATGATGTCGGCCCGAAAACCCTCCGCGAACCGCAGGCCCCCGTATTGAATGGGAACCGGCATCTGGCGCTCTATCCCCAATCCCCGCCTTTCCAGTTCCTTGGCCAGCACGACCTCATACACGGTCTCAAACAGCCTGGGGCCCAGGTCACGATGCAGCCGGACAGCGGCGTCCACCACCTCCTTTCCGATCTGATTTTCGGTCATCTTGGCGTCTTAGCGTCTTAGCGTGAGTAAAACGTCCCTCTTTTTGCGGAATTGGGGGGGCATCCCAACGAGTCTTGTCCGCAGGCCGGCCGTTCCGTTTTCATCCTGAAAATCTCTCCTCCCCCTTTGCCCATTGTAAAGCTAATTACAGCGCGCCTTTTCCTCCGGTCTCGTACTCAGGCCGCTGCCCCTACTGGCCTATGACACGGTAGAACTCCGCGGGGTTGCTGGGAGTGAGCGTGAGACTATTGGTGGCGAGCCCGCTGGCCAGGTTCGACCAGGCCGAAACGGTCAAGGTGGTTGAAACTTGCACCTGGTAAGGCGGGAGGCCGCCGCTCCAGGCCAACACCAGGTTGGCTCCGCTGAGAGCGAGGGTGGAGAGGAGCGGGGACGACGGTGCGGCAACTTCAAGATTCAGCGTTGCGCTGCCGGAGAGATTGCCGGCATCGGTGACGCTGACGACGAAGGTGTTGGCGCCAATGTCGGCGGCCAGCGGCACGCCCGACAGGGTCCCGTCAGCGCCGACCATCAACCACGCGGGTCCGCTCACTTTGGCGAAGGTGAGGGTTCCCCCGTTCAAATCGTTCGCGTTGGTGGCAACCGTTCCGGCGTAACTCTGGCCGACGGTGGCAGCCGCCAGCGTAAAGGGATTGGCCTCGAAGGTTGGCGGCCAGTTCGGGACAAGGCTGATTGCGGCTACGATCACGTTGCCATTGCTCGGCAGGTGGATGCTGCGCACGCTCTTGGCGCTGTTTAACGTGAACGAGTAGCCATATAAATAAAAGGTCCGGTTATCGGTCGTGCCGTTGCTGGAATCGCGATGGCCCATGACGATGGCCTTGGACTCTCCCGGGTAGTTTTGCGGCGAAAACCAGTCGCTGAGCCCCTGCACGAAGGTCGAAGCGGTGCCGTCCGTGTAGGAAACGATAAACGCTTGCGAAGGCTGGCCGCCTTGCACGCCGGTCGCGAGCATGCGCAGGGCGAAGAAACTACCCGCGGGCAGGGGAATGGTCTGCCCGGCTGCGCTGATGACATTGGTGGTATTGGCCGGGCCGAAGGTGAGGAGGGTGTTGTTCCAGGTTTGCGAGCCGCCGAGCAGCGTGCCGGAGTAAGCCGCCCCGCCGCCGTCGAGACCGCCGGTCGCCGGATTGGTGAACGTGGTGCCGTCGGTGTAGATCCCTGGCCGGTTAAAATAGCCAGCCAGCGGCACGCTCTGAATGCCGGTGGCCAGCGCCGCGGAGACCAGCACAAGGTTCGAATCGCTGGGGAGCGTCAGGCTCTTGACGGTCTTGGACGAATCCAACGCCAGGCTATAGCCGTACACCGAAACGTTGAGCGCCTGCGCTCCACCGCTGCTCAAGTCACGGTAAGGCATCCGGAACACGGTGAATTCGCCCGGGTAACCTTGCGGGTTGGCCCAATCGCTAAAGCTCTGGGTGACGGTGGCGGTAGAGTTGTCCGTATAGGTGACCGTCAGCGTTCTCGAGACCTGGTTGCCGTTAATTCCCAGGCCGAGGAGTTGCAGCGTGTTAAAAGCTCCCGCCGGCAGGGCGATAGTCTGCCCGGCGCAGATGACCACGTCGGCGGCATTGGCGGGGCCGAGGTTGAAAACGAGACCATTCCAGGAAAGCGTCGAGCCCAGCAGGTTGGCGGATAACCCCGAACCCGCGTTGTCCAGGCCGGCACCGAAGGTGCGGCCGTCGCTGTAAATGCCGATGCGATTGTAGGCTGGAGCCAGGCTGACCTGGGCCGCTCCCGGGATCGGCGCGGCGACCACGATACTCAGAGCGACCGTGTGAGACAGGCCGCCCATCGTCCCGGTCAGGGTCGCGCTATAGCTGCCGGGGGCGGTATTGGTCTGGGTGGTGATGGTCAGCGCGGTGGTCGTGCCGGTGATGACGGGGTTGATGACGGCGGTGATGCCTGCCGCCAAACCGCTGATCGCAAACGTGGCGTTGCCCGTCAGCCCGTTCATCCGGGTCAGCGTCACCGTGGCTGTGGCCACCCCACCGGCGATGAGGTTGAATGTGCCTTGGGACGGATAAAAAACGAAGTCGTTCGTGCCGATTCCAACCAGGGCGCTAATGGTGTTGCTGCCCGTGGGCGAACCCCAGCCGGTGCAGAGATCGTAACCGGCAACTGCGGGATAGCGTGTTGGGTTTTGGCTGTTGTACGTATTGCCGGTGGTGATGTCGTGGAACGCGCTGAGATAGGCGGCGCGCGGTCCTTTTCCCAGGGCGTAAATGGCCGGGTTCACGAAGCCTACCGCGGGCTTGCCCAGCGCCGCGGCCTGCTGGTTGACCAGGGCCATGAACCCTGCCCACAACGGCGAAGCCGCGCTGGTTCCACCGGTTCCGCCGATGGCCGTGCCGTTCTTGTAAACCGTGAAGATGTTATCCGCCGGCATGGCCACGTCCGGGTAATTGCGGTACGACACCGAGCCCAGGTTGGCGCTCATGCTCAGCCCCTGTTGCCACGTCGGAATGCCATACCCGCTAATGCCTCCGCCGCTGCCGCCCCAGGTGTTGTCCGACCGCCAGGGCCCGCCAGCCCCGGTGGTCGTCAGCGACACACCGCCGACGATGGTCGAGTAGGGCGCGCCGGTGAGGCCAGTCCCGCCGTCCGGGTCTGCCCCGCCGTCACCGGAGGCTTGGCTCATGGCCTGCCCCTGGGCGACAAACTGCTGGAACGTCTGCTGGATGATGGAGTCGATGCCGAAGCCGTACGAGAGCGTCATCTGCTTCGCCTTATTGTCCACGGCGATCTGGTTGAACACATCGTGCGCCTCGCCTTCGTAGTTCAGGATGGTTGCATCCGGCGCCATGGACATGGCCATATCGATATCCAGGACCTCCTCGCCTTCGTCCGTGGTGCTCCCGACCGGAATGCCGGTCCAGCCGGAGAGCAAAATGTTGGTTATGACGATATTGGTCGAGAGGCCCGCGTTGGTTTGATACATGTAAATGTCCTTCGCGTAATACGGCCCACCCACATCGACGATCGCGATATACTGGCCGGCCCCGGTGTTGGTCACCCCCGGAACGTACGCATGGCGGAAGTCGCTTCCCATGAAGTAGCCGCCCGGCGACGAGCCGGTGGCATAGGCCACGATGGGATTGGTATCCAAGAGTCTCAGCCCGCCGCCCAGGCGATGGGGCAGGGTAAAATCGTCGAGTCCGGCGACGTGGAGGATCGGGAGGTTGGTATCCACAGTGGGGTCGGCATCAGGCGCGTAAAAGGTGCGCTGCTCGGTTGGGTGCGCATAGCGTCGCAACCGGAGATGGAAAGCCTGCTCGATGTTTGACACGGATGCCTCGACATTCACCATCAACCGGTTCGAGTGCCGGCCCGTGACCTGGAACCCGTGCTCGTTGGCGAAACGAACGACCTGCTCGTAATCCTCGGGCGTTGGTCCAAACCGCTCGGTGAATTGCTCCGGAGTCAGCCAGCGATGAAACTCGGGGCTCGCCGGGTCGTGCAAATCCTGCAGCAGCTTGTCCAACTCCGCCTGGTTCCGCCAGGGCAGTCCCAGATGCAAGTTCAGGTGGTTGGTTCCCGGCAGGCTTCCGATCGGCGCCCCTTTGGCGGTGACCGGCACGACGTGGCCGGGAATAGTCCGCCGGCCTGCCGCCTGAGCGGGGAGGGTCAGGGCAGCCGCCAACATGAGGCCGGCGGAAAGGGGACGGAGTCTTGAAGCGTGATTCAGTTGAAGCGAGGCGGGTTTCATGAAATATTCCAGCGGCGTTATTCAAATACAGGAAGCGGCGGTGCGATCGGTATGGCCCTACGCGGAGCAGGCAAAAGAAATGACCAGGTCGAAGCCGAACTTCATTCCGCGAACTGTGTCGATGGCCGCGCTAAATCGCAATCCCAAACCGCCGCCTCACCGGGATGAAGGCGGCGAGCCAGGTACCACTTGTGCAGCGCCGTGCTCGCGGTAGGCGCGTTCGGGCGCTGGGCGGCCCACGTTAAAAACGGAGAATTCGCGAATCGAGACCGGGGCAACCTTCTCGTGCACCACGAAACGCACACCGGTAAGCAGGGTGGGGGCGATAGGGAAGATCTGACGGTTGCCCACTTGGGTGCCTTGGGCCAGTTCCAGCCACTGGCCGTCCGGCATCCGGCCTTCGATGGAAAACCGACGCGTCCGCTCGCCCCGGCGAATGTCCTCGCGCAGGACGAGGTGATCGATGGTCCGCGGTCGGTCGAAATCGATTAAGAGATTGTCGCCGCGTCCCCGGGTGGTGAACAAGGGTTTGGCAAATCGTGCGCGGATATCGTCGCCAAATTCCCGCAGCCGACGGATTTGCATTTTGGGAATCTCGCCATGGTCGTCGGGCGTGATGTTGAGCAGGAGATTCACGCCGCGCCCCACCGACAGGTAATAAACCTCGATGAGTTCTTTCAAAGAGAGGATGTGGCGGTCGCACCCCCGGCTCCAAAACCAGTTCGGCCGCAAGATGGAAACGTCGCACTCCGCCGGGCACCATAGGTTGCCCGTGGGCGTGCCGGCACCTTCCTTAGGCGTCTCGCCCTCCCGCCAATCGATCGTATTCCAGCATGGATAAGGCGCAAAGCCGTCTTCCGAGCCAACCCAGCGGGTGGAATTGGCACGCCGGCCCTGGAAAGTAATGATTTCAGGCGCGAGCTGCGCAATGAGATCATTGACGGGCACGACGTTGCCGCCGTCGAACCACATTTCGAACATGGGGCCGTATCGGGTCAGGATTTCGGTAAGTTGCCGGCGATAGATGGCGTTATACCGTTGCTGCGTTTCGGGGTCGCCGGCTTTCCCGCCGGTGCCAACGTGATGAACGTCCGAGCGCGGGGAGAGATAGACACCGAAGCGCAAGCCCGCTTCCCCGCAGGCCCTGGCCAGTTCCCCAACCATGTCGCCCCGCCCATGTTTCCAAGGGGAAGCCTTCAGCGAGTAGTCCGTGGTGTCGGTTTGCCAGGCGCAATAGCCGCCGATATGTTTGGCTACGAAGATTAGGTAGCCCGCGTTGGCCGATTTGGCCGCGCGCACGATCGCATTGGCCTCGAACCGGTCCGGATTGATTTGGTTGGCCGGGGTCGAGAGGTTGTCCCCCTCGGTGCCTTGATAGACGTTCGGTGCCCAGTGGACAAAGATGCCAATGCCGGCATCCAGCCATTCCGCCTGCTCCGGCGTGGGCAGGGCGATATCCGCCGCCTTGGCGGAAAGCTGCCCTTCCAACCAGGGGCTGATTTTGGCCGCCCATTGTGTGCCATGCTCGCGCAGGCCCGGTCCACTGAAGTGGATTCCACGGCCGCGGGCTTCCCGGAGTTGGCCCTTTATCGCATCCGTGTCGGGGCCTTCGAGGGCGATGCCCTCGCGCCAGAGGGAGGCCTGTGCAGCGCGGATATCGGGCGATGCCTCATCGCCGGGACCGTGGTAACTGACCTGCGCCACGAACCATGGCGCATCCCAGCCGACATCGCGGCGGGATTCGCGGATAATGCGCTCGAGGTACTCGCGGTAGCGATCCCCTGGCAAGGTGCGCGTGGGGTCCGTTTGATTGGCGTCGCTTTCGCCCTGGTGCCAAAGCACGGCGCGGAAACCTTGCGGCCCGACGGATTTCATGCGCGCGACGAAGTTGCTGTACACCTCGCCCCTGCTGACCCACTCGCCGCTCGGGAGCTTCCGCACGCGCTGTTCGATGGTGGGCGGGTTGGGAAAGGCGGCGCCCCCGGGCAACCACTCCCGCACGCTCGTGGCTCCAATCCCGCAGGCGATGAAGCCAATGGGAACATCGAAACGACTCACCAATTCATCGCCGAGTGGAGGCATGAAACTGCCGCCCTCTCCACTGGCGCCGGGTTGGGGATCGTCGGCGACTTGCCACCGGCGGCCATCGAAGGCCGCGACGCGCCGGGTGTGCGTGCGTTGTCGCTCTTCGCCGTGATTGGCCGAGTTGGATTGTCCCGCGACGACAAACACCTCCCCGATGCCGACATGCTCGACGGCGGTTTCGGCGACGGCCCGGCCGCCGACCAGGGCTCGGACCTCCACACGCCACCATCCGCCGGCAGGGGCTGTCACCGTGGCAGAGAATCCCCCGTGCGTGACCTGCACCGGCATTTGGCGCCATTCATCGGGGTGCGCGGGGGAGGAGATCCGGACCTGCCAGGACGCCGTGTCCGCGCCGAGTCCTCGGTACGTCCCGCGGATGGCGAGCGTGCCTTCGTTGGGCGTGGTCCGCTGGACGACCTGGTAGTCCAGCGGCGCCGCCAACTCGATCGCGGCGGTGGAGCGATTGGTTTCCGAGATGAGCGGCAGGAGCGCATCGGCCCAGATTTGGTAGCCGCGTTCGGTCGGATGGCAGAAGTCGCTCATCACCTCACGCGAAATCGTGCCGTCGGGTTGCAGCAACTTTGGCCCGATGTCCAGCCAGGCAATACCCGGCACGGTGCTAAACTCCGCGGCGAGGAGCCGGTTGATCTCGTTGATTTGGCGCCGGCGCCAATGATCGGGCTGTTCTTCGCGGGGGAAGACGGCCATGAGGACGATTTTCGCCTGCGGGGCTTTGGCGCGCACGCGCAGAACGACCTGCCGAACGCCCTCGACAATTTCCGGAGGGGTGTTCTGCCGGGCGTTGGCCGTGCCGCTCGTGTTGTTGCTGCCGATGTTAATGACGACAAAGCGCGGATGGAGCCCATCGAGTTCTCCGTGATCCAGCCGCCACAGCACGTTCTGGGTGCGATCCCAGCCAAAACCCAGGTTGAGCGCCGGTTGGCCGCCGAGCAGTTGCTCCCACGAATGCGGGCCATGCACGGGCGCGCCCGCCGTTTCCGGCTCGCCTCCCCAGAAATGCGTGATCGAATCTCCAAGGAAAACGATTGCCGGCTGGACTTTCGCCCGGATGGCGAGCACCTGTCGATGGCGCGTCCACCAATCGTAGCAATCCGTTTCCAACTTCGGTACCGGGACCACGGCCGAATCCGGTTGGTCGGGCATGATCGGTTGGTCACCCATCAATGGGGCCAGGGTCGGTTCCACCGCCTGGGTCCAGGCCTCCGCGCCGGCGGCATTGGGATGAATGAGGTCGGGCATCAGGTCCGTGTTGATCGATCCATCCGGCCTAAGAAAGACATAGCCAATGTCCAACCAGAAGACGTTCTTCCCGTCCGCCAGTTGCTCCGTCAATTCGCCCGCCCGCCGGGTGGCTTCCATGGCTTGGGCCGACCGGTTGTACTTGCGATGAAAATCGGTTCGATCTCCCGGCCCGCCGCAGGGGAAAATCCGGAGGATAAGAATCTTCGTCGTCGGGTGCCGTTGCCGAATCAAGCCAACGATCGCCTTGGTGCCGGCAAACACCTGGTCGGCGGAATGAACCCGCGGGTAATGCTGGTCGTCGGTGTTGTTGGTCCCAATCAGGAGCATTACCACCTTCGGCGACGGGTTAAAATCGAGCTCACCGTTCTCGAGGTTCCAGAGGATATCCTCGGTCCGGTAACCTGAATAGCCCAGGTTGATGGCGTGACGTGGCGCGTAGTGTTTTTCCCAAACCGGCTTCATCGGCGCCCATTCGTCTCCGCCACCTTCGCCGAGGGTCTGAGTGATGGAATCGCCGATTAAGACCAGGTCATAATGGCCCGACTTCACAGCGGCGACCTTTTCCGCGTGCCGGGTGCCCGGCCGCGGCGTCGGGAAATCCGCGTCGCCAGCTTTGGGAGTGGAAGCGGCAGCTGGCAGGGATTCCGCCGGCCGGGGCTGTCCTGCCGATGAATCGGGGGCCGGTGCGGCAAAGCAAATCACCAGCGGCAGGATTAGGCCGAGGCGTTGGGCGCCGCCGAGCCGGGGCATAGCGCAGCCTCGAGGTGTGAGGCGGCTCAGAAACGTTGCGACAATCGGGACCATGGCTGCTTAATTTGCGGTCAACCCCGGCAGAATCAATCACTTAGTGGTCGGTTTCATAAATGCGGGCGCATTCGGGGTAAGCGCTTTTTGGCGGCGGCGAGCCGCATCGCCGGGCCTACCCGTCGGCGGTCGGTGACGAGCGACCAGCCCAGCCTGCGCCAAAGAGGCAGCATGACATTCTCTGTGATCACGGGTGGGGGGTCATAGGGCTGACTTTAACCGGGGCCTAAAAGACAGGCAAGGAGCGGTAGCTTTCAAGCCCGCAGGCGGCGACGGAGACCTTGGAGGAGACCACTAAATGCCCGCGCAGCAAAAGGAAGGATTGCGAAAGCACCGGAACTTCAATAAAGCTTTCAGAGCATCAGATTATCGGATGCGCTGACGCATGGAGCAGATTATGAAACAGACGATTCTTACCACTGCCACGGTAGCGGGGCTCTGCCTTTTTGTCCTGGTCCAACCCGGGCCGCTCAGGGCTGCCGACGAGACCACGCTCACCAAGGTCGGCGATCGCTCGCCGGTGCTCGCGGTGCATACGATCGACGGGCAGGACCTGGACTTCCACGACCGGGTGGTGGTCCTGAACTTCTTCGCCACTTGGTGCGGCCCGTGCATGATGGAAATGCCACATTTGGAAACGGAACTTTGGCAGCCCTTGAAGAGCCGGGGGGTGGTTCTCGTCGCAGTTGGACGGGAGCACTCGGTGGCCGAGATCGAGAAATTCAAAAGCCAAAAGGGCTACTCATTCCCATTTGCGGCCGACCCGAAGCGCGAGATCTTTGGCAAATTCGCCACCCAGGCAATCCCGCGTTGCGTGGTGATCGGTAAAGATGGGCGGATCAAGTATCAATCCATCGGGTTTGAGCCATCGGGCATGGCAGCGCTTCTCAACGCGGTGAAGAGTGAGCTGGAGAAATGAGCGTCATGAGAATTCTCTTAACCCTGCTGGCGGGCGCGTTCTGTCTCCCGGCTCTGGCCCAACCGCAGCCTCAGGACGCCTTCGAACAGAACCGGCACCTGGGCCGCGGCGTCAACATCCTCGGCTATGACCCCCTCTGGCGCTCACGCGACCAGGCGCATTTCCAGGAGAAGCACTTCCGCCTCTTGAAAGACGCGGGCTTCCAATCGGTGCGGGTCAATCTGCATGCCTTCGCGCACATGGACGAGGCCGGCGGTTGGAGGCTCCGTGCGGAGTGGTGGAAAACCCTCGACTGGGTTGTGGACACCGCCACGGCCCAGGGCCTGCAAGTCATCCTCGATTTTCACGAGTACAACGCCATGGGGCTGGACCCGGAGAAACACAAAGCTCAATTCCTTTCCTTTTGGACACAGCTCTCGGAGCATTATCAGCAGGCGCCCGGTTCTGTGCTGTTCGAAATCCTCAATGAACCGAATAAAAAACTTACGCCCGAGTTGTGGAACCAGTATCTGCGCGAGGGCCTCGAGGTCATCCGTGTAAAAAACCCCACCCGGACCGTCATCGTTGGACCGGCGTTTTGGAACTCGGTGGATCACCTCAACGAATTGGAGCTCCCTGCCGATGATCGGCACTTGATCGTCACGGTCCACTATTACAAGCCCATGGAGTTCACACATCAGGGTGCGGCCTGGACGTCCGAGAAAGACAAAACCGGCGTGAGCTGGGGCAGCGAGGCGCAGCGGAACGCCGTTCAACAGGATTTTGCCCGGGTCGCTGCCTGGGGCAAGGCGCACAATCGCCCGATTTTCCTGGGGGAGTTCGGCGCCTACGACAAGGCGCCCATGGAGTCGCGCGTCCGCTACACCGATTTTATGGCGCGCACGGCCGAAGCCAGTGGCTTTAGCTGGGCCTACTGGCAGTTCGATAGCGATTTCATCCTGTGGGACATGAAGGCGGACAAGTGGGTCGAACCCATTCTTGGCGCGTTGATTCCGCAAAAGCAGCCTTGAGCAAAACCGGTCTCGCCGTGGCGGGCGTTAGCGATGGTGAAGCGCTCGGAGACGCGGCCATTTGAAGGGCGGGGGATCGAAAAAAAGCCGGACTCGAAAGCCGGCGCAAGTCTAAACCCGATCGTGTGTGACACCTCGGTGCGATCTTCCGAAACAAGGCTGCGGCCACAGGCTGTCACAGTGCGCTCGGGACGGCGGTTTAGCGGTTATGAAGGTGAGCGACCGAAGACCGGATCCGGTGTGCCGCTTTTCCCCAAATGGTGGTTCACCGCCCGCGGGGCCTGCTTCACTGTGAGAGTCGGAAGAAAGCCGCTGCGTTTGTCAGAGGCACCAGGGCGAAGCTCACGCCCAGGGTCCCGGAGACGTCCAACCAGTTTGGGGGAACCAGGCTCGTGCTGCTTTGGAGTTTGAGCGTTGGGCTGCCAATCCAATGAAGGTTCAACGTGCCGCCGGAAATTGCGGCGTTCAGATTGACCGGCATCACCGCCAAGGAAAGGTCGCGTCCGGCCATGCCTGCGGCGTAGATTGCGCTGGCCTCCCCCGGGGTCAAGGCCCGGCGCCAGATCCCCAGATCATCAATTTTGGCGCCAATGTCATGGGCGTTGCCCATATCGTAATAAACCCCGGTGCCGTCCTGCCCGATATTGAGAGCCCAAGTCGTTTGCCAAGTCGGCTTGGGACTGGCGTAGGTGAAGGGCATGCCGTAGGTATCGATGGAACCGGCGACGCTCATGATCGATTTGTCCACCAGTTGGCCATCCACGTAGGAACAGGTATAGGCCGAGAGCGGTGGGGTTGCGCGTACAAAACTGACCAGAAAGTGGTGCCAGGCGCCGTCTCGCAGGACGGCTGCCGGGGTCACGCTAAACTTGTCCGTATTGCTGTTTGGGCCGGTAACGTTGACACGGAAATTACCCCCGGTTTGGGTGAACAAGCCCCAGCCCGGGTTGGCGCTGGCATTCCAATCCTTGTCTGAGATGAACGGCAGATCATCGGCTTGATTGGTGTAATTGACCCACATCGAAACGGTGAAATCGTTCGTGCTCCCGAACCTCAGGTCCGGCGGGTACCCCAGGGTTGCGTACTCGAAGCGTGAGCCGTCCGAGAGCGTGGTGTATTGGAATGCCTGGCCGATCTTGCCCGCGACGAAGGCCGGGGTATGGCTGGCATTGGGCCCATTGCTGGCATAGGCCGCGTTATTGCCCAAACCGGAGAGGTCGCTGAAGTTCCCGTCGAAGGGCAGGTGTACGACCAGATTGCTGGTGAGCGGTCCGGCATACACCTTCAGGACGGCAACCGAGCTGGTCGCGGAGCCATACGCATTGCTCACCACCAGTTGGTAATCCCCGCTGTCCGTGGCCTGGATATTGGCCAAATTCAATTGGTTTGTGGTGGTGGTCGCGATCCCCGTTCCGTTGCGATACCAGCGATAACTCAATGGCTGGCCGCCGGCTGTTTGAAAGGTAAAAGTCAAGCTTGTGCCCGGATCCAGGATTTCGCCGGGGATTTGACCCTGAACCCGGGGTGTGGTGTTCACGGTTAACTGCGCGGGATTGCTCAGGGCAGTCCCCTCGTTGTTGCTCACCAGGACCCGGTACGCGCCCGCATCATTAGGCCCGGCGCTCGAAATGGAATAAACGGAGTTGGTGGCTCCCGGAAGGTTGCTCCCATTGAGCTGCCATTGATAGGCCAGGGGTCCGTTGACGGCGGTGACGGCAAAGGAGACCGGAGTGCCGCCATCGACGGTCTGGAAGATCGGCTGGACCAGGATCACCGGCAGATTGCTCGAAGGGGACATTGGCTCAATATGACCGGCGAGCCGACGCAGGAAACTCCCGTCGCTGTCAGTAGTCACTGATACGTCGTACCAACCCGCGCTGTTCGAGCCGGCCGCGAAAGTGTTCGTGGCGAATCCTCCGGCCGGAACGGGTGTCGTCCAGGGGCCACCGCCCAGATACGGGTTGACGCTGATCGTAAAGGTTACCGACGCCGAGCCGGAGTTGCGGAGAACCAAGCTGATCGAACCCCCAACCGAATCAATGGTGGAACCGACCTCGATTTGGTTGCAGGCGTTCGTGGTCGTCCCGGCGAATCGACGCAGAAATCCATTTGGGCCATACCAGGTCAGGTCGTAGCGGCCCGCCGCGTTGGTCAGGGTGTCGAACGCGTCGGTAACCGCGCTGACGGGGCCCACGTCGTATTGCCACGGACCGTCGCTTCGGTACGCGTTAGGGTAACTGGAAAGGTGCGCGGCGGCTGTGCCGGCGTTGGTCATCGTTACGACAAACTGTCCCGAGGCGCAGTCAACGTACGAGGCCATGTTCAGTTGATACGGCAGTGGACGCGCCGGACGGGTCCCGCTTTCCTGACTCGGCGCCCTCTGAACTGAAGGAACTGAGGGGGTCACGCCGGTTCCGCAGGCGACGGAGATCGGGACTGGGAGGCTGGGAAATGAAAAGTCCGGGTGGTTGAAGTCGAACGCGGAGGTGAGATCGCCGCAAATCTCGCGCCGCCAAGCGCTAATGTTGGGCTCGAGTACCTCCTGTACACGCCTCCAGGAAGCGGATGATGGAGGTGTGATCAAAAACCTGGGAGCAGACGCTGCCACCGCGGGTCCAGGGGGAAATAATGATCGCCGGCACGCGCACGCCCAGTCCAATCGGCAAACCGTTGACAAATTCGCCCGGTGTTCCGGGCGGCGGCACCGGGGGAACGAGGTGATCGAAAAAACCGTCATTCTCATCATAGGTTAAAATGAACACGCTCGAGTCGAACACGGCCGGGTTGGACACCAGGGCGTCCAGCAGTTGTTTGGTCAGGACTTCCCCGCTGGCGGGAGAGGCAATGGGATGCTCGGACAGGTCGGCGGGCGCAATAATCCAGGACACCGTGGGCAGGGTGCCGTTGGTGACGTCCTGGCGAAAGGCGGCGACGATATCGGCGACGGTAGCTATGCCACGGTCGTAAAGCGGGCTGCCCGGACGCGCGCTGCGGAACTGGTTAAACCAGGCAAGGGCGTTATCATCGAAGTTATCAGGTTGTTGATAGACTTTCCAACTGACGCCGGCGGCCTCGAGCCGTTCCGGGTAGGTCGTCCAGGTGAAGCCTGGCTCCGAGTTGTCGATGACCGGCCCGCCTCCCGTCCCGTTGGGGTCAATGGTGCCCGTCCACAGGTAGAGGCGGTTTGGGTTGGTGGGACCCAGCACCGAGCAGTAGTAGGCGTCACAAACCGTGAAGGCATCCGCCAGCGCGTAATAGTACGCCAGATCCCCCCGGGCGTAGTATGCCATCGTCGTGGCGCCCTTCGCGGGGACCCACTGGTCCCACTTGCCACCATTCCAGGCGGCGTGGGTCGGACCCCAGCTGTGGTCCAGGTCGATCACGCACTGAGATGAACTATAAAATGGCAGGAGATAGCCGGGCGCCTGCGGTTGGTAGAGGTCGCTCCTCCCGTTCTGGAACTGCAGCGCGGTGGGGTCGCCGAAGCCGCGTACGCCACTTAGCCGGCCGAAATAGTGGTCGAACGAACGGTTCTCTTGCATGAAGATCACCACGTGCTGGACGTTCGTGAGGCCGGAGACCTGTGCGCGTCCTGACCAGACCAGGATTTGTGCCGCCAATACTATCGCTGTCGCGCCGTACCTGGGCAATCTCATGAGCCGGTGGAGGTGGGTTGCGGGGGTGACGGTGTGGGGGTATCGCCTGACTCTAAGACCGGCCCCCGCACACTGCGCGGCCTGTCGGACGCGCCAGGGTTGCCTTGTGGCGCAACCCGGATTAAAGCAGAGCTGTTGTCCGGTCTCAGCAAGGCCGCACCTATTTCCGCCCCTTGGGATCCAGGTTGCGTGTGAGATCCTCCGCACTGATTGAGCTTTCCACGCCGTTCGGAGGGACCTCGATCTTCGCCACCCATAAGATTGCGTTCAGGACCACCTTGCGGTAGTTGTCGTCGCCCCAGTTTTTATGGTGGTGCCCACCGGTCCAGCCAAAGCCACGCCCCCCATCGGGCCGCTCGAAGGCCCACATCATCGCTTCATCACGGCCCTTGGCGGCCTGGATTTGCGGATAGGGTCCGGACGGCCACACATACGGGCCGTCGCGCACGGCATCGGAAGGTTTGTCCACCAGGAGGTACGTTAGGCCATGGGTATCGGGGCGCCACCGCATGTTGAAGTACCATTCGTCCTTGATGGAGAACGGCTGCACCCCGCGCGCGATGGGGTGGTTGGGAAAGCTCTGGTACGAAGGCGACCATATCGGGTTGCAGGAGTAATGGTCCTCGTAATAGCCGCCAATCCATTCCCACATCTTTTCCCCGGGCGCACCCTTGAGGACCTCGACCGCGTAGTGCATGCAGCCCAGTCCGACGCCTTCCCGCGCCAACTTCTCGATCACTTGGGCGTGGTCGCCCTGAAAAAAGGGATGCCCAGCCCCGCCATCCGCGTAAAGGATAACGGCGGCGGCTCCGTCGAGTTGGGAGTCGTCCTTCGGCCAACCGTTATCATAGACCTCGACCGTAATTCCCTGCACACCACCGAGGCATTTCTGCAGCAGCAGGCAACCGGCCCGAAATTCGTGTTCACCGGGGCCGTGGCTGGCCTTGCCGGCGATTAACACGATCTTTTTGTCCGCCCCGGACGCGCTCAGCGTCAGAAAAGCGGCTGCGGTGAACAAAGCGGGGAGGATTTTTGCCATAAGCATCGCGGGTTTGCAGTGTTTGCCGATCACCATCGTCGCACCATATTGCCCCGGCTTAAGCCGGCACTCAACCCAATTTCCCGCCGGAGCGGGCCACTCGTACGGCTGGATTGACCTCCGGATCAAAGGGGCGCATTAATGAGCTGTGCCTTTGCTGGACATCAAAAACCTTCAGGTTGAATTTGGACGCGGCCGCGATGGGCTGCGCGCGGTGGACGGCGTATCGCTGGCCGTCGAGCAGGGCCAGACGCTCTGCCTGGTGGGCGAGAGCGGTTCCGGCAAGAGCGTGACAGCGCTATCCATCGCCCGGTTAGTGCCCAGTCCGCCCGCATTTTATCCGGGTGGGGAGATTCTGCTCGATGATCATGACGTGCTCAAAATGACGCCGGCCGAACTGCGGGACATCCGGGGCGGCATCGTCAGTTACGTGTTCCAAGAGCCGGGCGCTTCGCTCAACCCGGTGTTTCGTGTCGGGGCCCAAATTAAGGAGGCACTCAAGCTGCATCGGCCGGAAGCGGCCACGGAGGCGGAGGTGCTGCGGTTGCTCAAGCTCGTGGGCATTCCCGCGCCGGAGTCACGGATGCGGAACTATCCCCACGAGCTGTCCGGTGGAATGCAGCAGCGGGTGATGATTGCGATGGCGCTGGCGCCGCGCCCCAAGCTGTTGATCGCGGATGAGCCGACCACCGCGCTGGATATGACCGTCCAGGCTCAGATCATCGAGTTGCTCGGCGAACTGCAGGAGCAGCTCGGCATGGCTATCCTGCTCATCACCCATAACCTGGGCATCGTGGGCGACCTCGCCGACCAGGTGGCAGTGATGTACGCAGGCCAAATCGTGGAAAGCGGCCCGGCTGTGGAACTCCTACGGCGACCGCTGCACCCGTACACGCGGGCGCTGATGGACTCGGTTCCGAGCATGGACCAGGAGGTTGAGCGGCTCACCGCGATTCAGGGCGCGGTCCCGCCGCTCGGCGCGTTTCCCGTTGCCTGCCGCTTCCATCCGCGCTGTCCGCGCGCCCGGGCCGAGTGTTCGCTAACCGCACCCGCGTTAACCGAGGTCCAAGCCGGGCGCTGGGTTCGTTGTCCGCTCTGGGATTCCCCGTGCACCAACGGCTGAACCTCATCTTCGATATGCCGGATCCACTTCTGGAAGTTGACGCGCTCAAGGTTCATTTCCCCGTGAACTCGGGGCTTCTGGCTCGCGCCAAGGATTTCGTGCGCGCGGTGGATGGTGTCAGCTTCCGGATCGCGCCCGGCGAGACGCTTGGGCTCGTGGGCGAAAGCGGCTGCGGCAAGACCACGCTGGGGCGGGCGGTCATCCGGTTGGTCGAGCCCACCTCCGGGCGGATTTTATTTGAAGGTGAAGACCTTGCGGGTTTGCGAGGCCGCGCGCTTCGCGCTCGTCGGCGTCGATTCCAGATGATCTTCCAGGACCCGTACGGGTCGCTCGACCCCCGGTTGACGGTGTCCGACGTCATAGGGGAAGCCCTCGACATCCATCAGCTTGCTCCCGCGGAAGCCGTGCGCCGCGAGCGCATCCAAGCCCTGTTGCGGGACGTGGGTTTGGATGTCGGGCACGCCCATCGTTATCCGCACGAATTCAGCGGCGGTCAGCGCCAGCGCATCGGGATTGCCCGGGCGCTTGCGGTCGAGCCGAAACTCATTGTCTGCGACGAGCCGGTGAGCGCCCTGGACGTCTCGGTTCAAGCCCAGGTGGTCAACCTGCTCCAGGATCTGCAACGCGAACACGCCCTGGCCTGTTTATTCATCGCCCATGACCTGGCGGTGGTGCGGCACATCAGCCATCGGATCCTGGTGATGTATTTGGGCAAAGTGGTGGAGATGGGGGAGGCGAAGGCCGTGTGCCGGCAACCGAAGCACCCATACACCCAAGCGCTCCTCTCCGCGGTCCCGGTGGTCGATCCGGCTTCGAAACGCCGCCGCATCGTCCTTTCCGGCGAGGTGCCTTCACCCATCCATCCACCCGCGGGCTGTCCCTTCCACCCGCGCTGCCCGGTGGCCGAGGCACGGTGCGGCAGCGAGGTGCCGGCCTTGCGCGAGTTAAGTTCTGGTCACTCCGCCGCTTGTCATCTGGCCCGGTGAGGGCGTGAAGGCGTGGCGCTTTTCCTCCGGCAGGTTCTTTGAGGCGGATTGGGCCAGCCGCCAGCGTCCTTCGGCTTCAGTGAGCCCGTCAGCGACAGGCGCCGCTTGAGCCTGAGATTCCGTGTTGCCCGCGGCCTTCTCACCGGCACCCGTTACTGACGGAACGGCCAGACCCACGGCGTCACGAGTGAGCCGATGAGCCACGTGAGCAGGGCCAATACTCCGCCAACCTGCAAGTAATGCTTAAACTGGTAGCGCCCCGGCCCCATCACCAGGATCGTGCTCTCGTGCGCTACCGGCGTGCAAAAGGCGGCCGAGACGCAAATCCCCAGCCCAACGAGGAACGGCTTGGGATCCACCCCGGTTTCCTTCGCCATCTGAAACGCCACGGGGGCGAGGATGATGGCCACCGCCGCGTTTTCCATCAGTTGCGTTAGCACCACCGCGAACGCCAGCAGCGCTCCCATCACGACGAGCGGTCCGAACCCTCGCAAGGCATCGACTGCGAGATGGGCCAACCCGGTCGCCGCTCCCGTCTTCTCCAAAGCCAGGCCGAAAGGGATCATGGCGGCCACGGTGACCACGGCTTGCCAATCCACCGCTTCATAGGCGTCCTTGACCTTCACGTATCCGAACAAGAGCACGAGCATTGCCGCCATCGGGATCGAGATGGCGGGCGGCAGAAGCCCGGACACCGCGCTGGTGGCTACTCCAAGCATGAGCAGCATCGTAATGACGGCCTTCCTTTTTCCCAAAGCGGGAAAGTGCCGGTGGCCCACCAGGAACAAGTTCGAGTTCCGTTCCAATCGCTCGACGCCGGATACGTGTCCCAGGAGGAGTAAAGAGTCCCCGTATTGCAAGGGAGTGGCCATGGGCCGCTCCCGTATGGTCTTGCCCTGGCGCGAAATGCCCATGACCGTAAAGCCGTAGTCGCGGCTGAAATCCACCTGTTCGAGCGTGTCCCCAAGATAGTCGGAGTTCGGGGCCAGGAGCGCTTCCACCGTCACCAGATCCACGCTGCGCAGGGTTTGGTTGTCCATCTTGACCTCCTCCTTGAGCTGAAAGTCGGGCGATTTCAGCAGATCTCCGATCGTCGGCACCGGCCCCTGCATAATGAGCACATCCCCCGGCTGTAACTTGAGCCAGCCCGAAACCGGGATGCGATGCTGGCCGCGGATCAATTCCACGACCGTCAGGTCATTCCGCTTCCACCAGCCCAGTTGGTCCAGGGAGCGGCCGACCGTCGCCGAATTGGGGGTCACCAGCACCTCGGTCAAATACTCGCGGGCCAGGGCTTCTTCGGCGGACTCGCCCTGGCCCGGCTGGGGCAGGAACCGCCTTCCGACCAGAAGAAAGTACACCAGCGCCGCCGCGAAGATCACCGCCGCCACGGGGGTGAAATCGAAAAAGCCGATGCTCGATCCCGTGCGCAGGCGCAGGTAGTCGCTGATGATGATATTGCTGCGCGTGCCGACCAGCGTCCACTGCCCCCCGAGCAGCGAGCCATACGCCACGCACAGCAAATACCGGGAGGGTGAGAGGCTCCGTTCCTTGCAGATGGCCAGAATAATGGGTAGGAATACCAGCACGACCGTCGTGTCATTCATGAACATCGAGAAGAGCGTGGTCACCACCAGGATCGCCCCTTGCAGGAGCACCTCGCTGCGGGCGCAAGCCCGGAAGAGTTGTCCCCCCAGCCTCTCGGCCGCTCCTGTGCGCACCATCGCCGCCCCCAGGACGAACATGGACGTGACCATGATCACGGCCGCGCTCCCAAAGCCGGAGAATCCCTCCTGGTATGTCAGGATGCCCCGCCAACCGGCCCGCGGATGCGGCCAGGGGATAATCAGCGCCAGCATGACCAAGAGCGCCGTGACGTCGGTGCGTTGCTTCTGTGTCCAGAACAGGTACAAGGCTGCCGCCAGGATGATTCCCATGGCCAAGTACTCGATGTTCATGCCCCGCAACTTAGCCTGCCGGAGGCAACCTCACCAGCCTGTTGCGTTTCCGAACCGATTTCACGATTGCCCGTTGCGAGCCTCCGGCGCATCGTCGCGGAGGCCTTCTCACCCATGCCCCCATAGACAAGGGATTGCAAGAGATTGAGATCTCTGTTGCATAGATTCGATCATTCATGATTCACCCGATTCTTTGTCTGTATATCCGAAGCAGCCCCAGTCTCAGCCCGAGCCTCGTTAGGCGCCGGTTGCGTCCTCGTCGGCGCTTCGTTATTCTGTCATTATGACGAAGGATATCCGGCAGAGACTTCTGGCGCAGCCGTTCTTGCGGTTTGTTGTTCATACAGCGGACGGTCGCGAATACAACGTGCCCACTCCGGATCACGCCCACGTGTATCCGAGCGGTGGGCGGGTGAGCATCTTTACCGATGACGATCGTGAGTTTATCCTGCCAGGACTCCTGATTAGCGGCCTGATGGTCGATGCCGACGGGCATGGCGGGAAGCGTGGCCCCTAACCAACTTGAGCAGCGGCCGTTGCTCCCAGGCCGGCTTCGCTTCAGTCCCACCCCGCACCCCATTCAGGCACCCGCGCGTTCGGCGCGACGGAAGGCTTCCAGCTCGGCTTTGAGCGGAGCCCAGTACGCGCGGTCTTTGGCCTGTTCGGCGCGGACTTCGGCATCGAGCGCTTCGCGCAGGGGTTCGCTCGCTCCGGAAAAAGCGAGCTCCAGGAGCGGACGCCGCTTTGATTGAGCGACCGCTGCCTCGGGGAATCGCTGGACCAAGTCGATGAGACGTTCTGGCGTTCTGGATTCAGCCAGCCAAAACGCGATTCGCTCGGGAGTGGGTTCTCGGCGGAGCGCTTGATAGTGGCCTTCGATCAGCGCGTCGATTATCGGCCAATCCTTTTCGCGCTGTGTCTTCTTGGCCCGCACCAAATCCTCGACCGAGAGGAGGTCGAAAGTTTCCCCGGCGGTGCCTTGGATCGTCGTCCGCCTCGCCCAAAGCACCCCAAAATCCGCCAAATCCCGCAGACGGGTCATCACGTCCACGCGCAGTCGGTCCGCGTCGCCGCCCTGGCAGCGGAAATGGACCGCATGACCGCGGGCCAGCAGTTTCGGATCGAAGGGGGGACGGCGATGCGCTTTGCGTTAAGATCGCCCAAGGCAGCTCGCAGGTGCGAGAAGTTCTCTTCTGAAGCAAGGACTGCCAGGTCAACGTCCTTGCTAAACTGCGCCGCGCCGTAAAACACGCAGGCCTGGCCGCCCATAAGCAGCGCCTGTACTTGATGCTTCCGCATCGTAGAAAGGACTTGTCGGATCGGGGTCGGGATCAAGGCTGCCTCCCATTGCCAGGTATTGGGCGAAGATCTGCTCGCTTTGGCGGAAGCGCTCGATGGGCGTCAGCGCCAGCCACTCCTGCCATTCTTCAGGCATCTCTTCGTAAGTCATACCGGTGCCGAAGCATATCCCGCCCGGATTACCCCGTCAACCGCGCCACGGGCGACTAAGACGCAGCGCGGTCTTGCCGCTCGGCGCGAGACAGAGTTCTTCGGGGGCGAGACCGAACCAACTCCGCCGGGGATGGGAGACGCCAACGGCGTCAATCATACCAGCCCAGGGCACGCGCCCTGGGTTCATGGCCCTTCGTTTGGGGTTGCAGGCCAGCGGCCTGCCTCATAAGGTGAGTTTGGTGCATCAAGCACACTAATTCAATCCAAACACGTTGCGACCAGCAATCCTATGGCGCGATCCTCCAGCAGTTATTCTGCACCTTCTCCTTAGCAGGATGGATCGCGCCTTCAGCGCTCGGAAGGTTCTCTTGAGCCCAGGAACCCAGGGCGGGTGCCCTGGGCTGGTATGATCCAGGCCTTTGGCCTGAACAGCAGGGTGCCCAGCCCACGGATTGCCTCTAGCCGTGGACCAGCATCGGTGTGGCAGGGGAACGAGTGAAAACGGGACAAGCCAGAGCAGGAGGACCGGGGTTGGGATGGGGGCGCGCATAGGGGTTTAGTGTTAGCTGCTGGCCAGGATTCCTTTTACCACTTCGCCGTGAACATCCGTGAGCCGGTAATGGCGGCCCTGGAAGCGAAAGGTAAGCCGCTCATGATCGATCCCCAGGCAGCGAAGAATCGTCGCCTGCAGATCGTGCACGTGCACGGGGTTTTCAACGATGTTAAAGGAAAAATCATCCGTCTGCCCGTAGGAAATGCCCGCTTTCATCCCGCCTCCGGCCAGCCACATGGAAAACGCGCGCCCATGGTGGTCGCGGCCGTAATCCTCCTGGGTCAGCTTGCCTTGGCTGTACACGGTCCGGCCAAATTCGCCGCCCCACACCACCAGCGTGTCTTTCAGCAGGCCCCGCTGTTTCAAATCGGTGATCAGGCCGGACGGAGGCCTGGTCCACATCCTTCGCCAGGACTTTGATTCGTGCCGGCAGGCCGCCGTGATGGTCCCAGCCGCGATGGTACAGTTGCACAAATCGAACCCCGCGCTCCGCCAGGCGACGGGCCAGGAGGCAATTGGCCGCGTACGTCCCGGGCTGGCGTGCGGACTCGCCGTAAAGCTGGAAGGCGGAGTCCGGCTCCTTTGAAGTATCCATCAGTTCCGGCATCGAGGCTTGCATTCGATACGCCATTTCATATTGCGCCATCCGGGCGCCGATTTCCGGGTCATGCACTTCCTTGAGGCGGCGTTCATTGAGCGCGTTCAGCGCATCGAGCCAGTCACGGCGCCCGGCGCGGTCCAGGCCCGGCGGATCCTTCAAGTAGAGCACCGGTTCAGCGCCGCTGCGGAGCTGCACCCCTTGGTAGCGGCTGGGAAGAAAGCCGCTGCCCCACAGCCGTGAGAGCAGACCCTGGTCGCCGGTGCCGCTGCTCGGCACGGAGATCAGCACGACGAAGGAAGGCAGGTTTTCATTCTCGGACCCGAGCCCGTAGTCCACCCAGGATCCCATGCTGGGGCGGCCGGGTTGCTGGCTGCCGGTCTGCAGGAAAGTGATGGCCGGGTCATGATTGATCGCCTCGGTATGCATCGATCGGATCAGGCAAAGCTCATCGGCGATTTTCTGAGTGTACGGGAGAAGATCGCTGATGGCGTTGCCGCTCTGGCCGCACGCGCGGAAACCAAACTTGCTCGGAGCAATCGGCAGCCGGGCCTGCCCGGAAACCATGCCGGTGATTCGCTGGCCCATGCGCACCGAGTCCGGCAAATCGCGATCGAACTGGGCCTTCAAACCCGGTTTCGGATCAAACAGCTCGAGCTGCGAGGGGCCGCCTGATTGGAAAAGATAAATGACCCGCTTGGCTTGCGGAGGAAAATGCAGGCCGATGGCGCCGCGCGCGCCGGAGTTCGCGCCTTCGAGCGTGCTGCCGAGCAACTGGCCGAACGCGAGGGCGCCCAGGCCAAGCGTCGAGCGAGCCAGGAAATTTCGCCGCGTGAGCAGGACAGGTTCGTTCATAAAAATCAGATTGCGCGTGATGGTTTCGTCGAGATTCAGGATGAGGCTGGCGACATTGGCGTAAGCGGCGAGTTCGACGGGATCGAGCTTCGTGTCCGCTTTCGAAGCGCCCACCGAAAAAAAACCCTTTGCGGCGGCGGGATCGCGACGATAAACGGCCAGCCGCCGCCCGAGCAACGAGGTCAGCATGGCGCGTTCTGCCGCTTTGGGTCGCCGCGCGGTGGCGAGTCGAAACGCGAAGCTCAGTCGTTGGTCCGGCCGCTTGCCCCCTTCGAGGAGCATTCGCTCGGCCAGTTTGCGGGCGGCCTCGATTTGGAAGGTGTCGTTCATCGTCGCCAGGGCTTGCAACGGCGTATTTGTCTTGGGACGCCGCGCCGTGCACACTTCGCGGGCCGGGACATCGAATGTGCTTAACGAAGGGTGCGGCACGGTACGTTTCCAAAAGGTATAAAGGCTGCGACGATAGAGTCCTTCACCGGTGGATTCAGTGTAGCTTGTCCCGGGATAATCGGCGGCCACGACGATGCCTTTGTAAAGGTTCGCCGGTTGGTAAGGGAAGACTGGCGGGCCGCCAATCGCATCGTGCAGCAAGCCGCTGAGGAACAGTGCCTGGTCGCGCAGCATCTCGCCGGTCAGCCGCTGCCGCGGACCGTGTGCCAGCAGGCGGTTCTCCGGGTCGCGCTCGTTGAGTTCCGCGTTCGACCGCGAATCCTGGCGATACGTGGCCGAGGTGACCATCAGGCGCAAGAGCCGCTTCACGTCCCAGCCGCTCTCGACAAAGTCCGTCGCCAGCCAGTCCAAAAGCTCCGGGTGGCTGGGGAACTCACCCTGGTAACCGAAGTTTTCGGAAGTTTTCACCAGGCCGGTGCCGAAGAGGCTTTGCCAGAAGCGATTGACCACGACGCGAGCGGTCAGCGGGTTCCTGGGGTCGGTGAGCCACTGGGCGAGGCCGAGGCGGTCGCGGGGCGCGGATTCAGGGAAGGGGAGGAGGAACTCGGGCACATCCGGCTCGACCGGTTCGCGTGGTGCGTCGTACTGGCCCCGAACGAGCACGAACGTCGGCCGCCGCTGGGGCCGTTCGCGCATGATCATCGTGGTGGGCGCCTCGCGTTCGAGAGCGAGCAGGGCCGCCTGGGCAGATTGATATTCGGCCGCGGCCTTGGCAAACTCCGGTTGCTCCTTTTCCATCCAGGCCCGGCGCACCAGGTCGAGTTGCTCGGGGGAGCGCTCCGAAGCTGGCGCTTTTGCGGCCAAACGCACGCACAGAGCTCGGGAGCTGCGGGCAAGCGCGTCGAGTGAACCAGGATTGGCCACCAGAGTCACCCCGGCGAGCGCGCCCGAGAACCGCGGCGCGTCCTTTTTGTCCGAGCTTCCGAGTACGGCCGGGCCTCCGAAGCCCACCGACACGGTGATGTCGTCATGGATCACCTCGCGGGAACACTCCTCGCCATCAAGCAGCACCCGCAAGCCTTTGGCCCAGATCGAACCGTCGAACGCGATGACGACATGACGCCACTCCCGCAACGGCAGGCTTTCCCGGGTTCGCACCTCGATCGAGTAGCCGGGCCACCGATGAGCGAGCCGGACGTCGAGCACGCCGGATTCCAGCAGCCGAATTTCAAGGCCTTCGCCATACTTCTCGTAGGAGGCGGGGACCGCATAGTTGGCGCTGGAAAAGATGGGCGCCTCAGCAGCCCGGTCCCGGCGCACCCACGCGGAGAAAGCCCAGCCCTTGAACGTGTCCACCGCCGGCAGGGCTTCGGTCCTCAGCGTGGTGTCCCCCGGGAATTCCAAGGCGGGAAGGCCTAGCGGCCCGTTGGTGACCACCAAGCCCCCTCGGGTTTGAAACGGTTGGCCACCGGCGCGATTGGTGATGGCACCCGGCGTCAGGGGCTGCGCTCCAACCTCGAGCCACAGGAGCCGGTTGGTTATCGCTGTGCTATTCGTTTCGAGGAGGCCCTCGGCCAGGAGCTGGAGGTCGATGCCCGCCCAGGGCTGGCGGGCGATCAAGGCCTCCATCTTCGCCTCGGCGGCCGTCATTTCGGCGCGGTCCCGCGCCATCCGCTCCTGCTGCGGCCGGGTCGGCGACGACACCAGCGGCGCCGCGTTAGCGAAACGGCCGTCCTCGCCCGTTTCATCGAGGTTATTGAAGAAGGCAAAGAATCGGTAAAAGTCCTTCTGCGAGACGGGGTCGAATTTGTGATCGTGGCAACGGGCGCATTCGAGGGTCAAGCCGAGCCAGGCAATCGAAGTGGTGCGAACGCGGTCCGCGACGTACTCGACCCGGTATTCTTCGTCGATGATGCCGCCTTCGGAGTTGATGCCGTGGTTGCGATTGAAGCCGGTGGCAATGACCTGGTCGAGCGAGGGATGGGGCAGCAGGTCGCCGGCGAGTTGCTCGGTGATGAAACGGTTGTAGGGCAGGTTGCGGTTGAACGCGTCGATGACCCAATCCCGCCAGCGCCACATGGAGCGCATCACGTCATTGTTGTACCCGTGGGTGTCGGCGTAGCGCGCGAGATCCATCCAATCCGAGGCCTGGCGCTCGCCAAAATGCGGGCTGGCCAGCAGTTCGTCCACCGCCGCGGAGAAGGGATCCCGAGCCTTCAGCCATTGGGCGAGCTGGGCCGGCGCCGGCGGCAGGCCGGTGAGATCGAAACTGACGCGGCGCAGCAGGACGGCGCGATCCGCCTCGGGAGACGCGGCCAGGCCTTCCCGTTCGAGGCGGGCGAGGATGAAGGCATCGATCGCGTTGCGACCCCAGCGCTTGTTCCTGACCGCCGGCAGCGGCGGGCGTTGCGCGGGAACGAATGACCAATGCTTCTGCCACGCCGCTCCGTCGGCAATCCAGCGGGTTAGCCAGGCAATCTGCTCGGCCCCCAGTTTCTTGCCGCTTTTGACCGGTGGCATTACTTCGTCTTCGTCTTTCGAGGTGATGTGCTCGATTAGCCTGCTCCGCTCCAGATCGCCGGGAACAATCGCAACCTCGCCGTTCGGGAGGGTCTTGAGCGCCTCCTCGTGGCGGTCAAGCCGGAGCTTCGCCTTGCGTTTGCCTTCATCCGGCCCGTGGCAGGGAAAGCAGTTCTCGGCCAGGATCGGCCGGATGTCGCGGTCAAACTCCGGGCGGAAGCCTTGCGCGGAAGGAGTCGCGGGCGAGGCGCATTGCCCCGGCGAGGCGGCCAGCAAGACGCAAAAGCCGAGCGCCATTGCCGCGCGCCTCGTCAGCGGCAAGGAGGCGAGTCCGCTGGCATCCCGCGCATGATTAAGTGGCCGCCAGTTCACAGGGCTTTTCCTGTCAGGTGCCGCCAGGCTCGCGCCAGCGCCAACTGAAATTGCGCGCGGGAGTTCTTCAGTCGTTCCTGCTGGTGGTTCAGTGCGGCCTGCTGTTGGTCTCGGCAATCGGCCTCGGCCTGGGACGTCACGATCACCAGGTTTCGGTTCACTTTAAGAACGGCGCTGAGCGGCAGGGTCAGTTCCAATCGCCAGGGGTCACTACTCCACTGGTTCAGTGGCTGGAAGACCGAAACGACATCAAGGAGGAGGTCGAGCAGGTGGGTGGGAAATGACGAACGCCGGACCCTCAGGACGATCTGGACCTCGCCAGTGGTTATGTGAAACCGGATGTCCCGCCAGGAGAGCTCGCCGAGGTGCGTGCCGCTTTCCGTGATCACCTCGCATTCGGTTCGGTTATACTTCTCGGCGGCAAGGCTCTGGAGCGACGGCACCGCGTTGGGCTCCGAGAGGGCGGACGCGGATTCCACCGTAATGGCATCGCGACCAATCGCCTTCACTTGATCGAATGGGAGGAGTCGGTGCGTGAGGAGTCCGATTTTGGCCCGAAACCCGGCCACGCGGCCGGCGGGCAAGTCGAGGATCACGTCCCTGGCCCGGCCCACCTTCTTCGCGTCCGAAAGGCTCAGGATGGGCAAGCCGTCGTTCAGCAGTTGCGTGCGGCTGAGGGTGGTGACCACCGGAGCAAGCCGCCGGTCGCGCCACGCGATCAAAATGCGTTTGAGCGCGAATACCGCGGCAGTGCCAGCGGAGAGGAGGACCGCGAACTCAAAGAGGATTTCGCCGCAGATCTGCAAGAACCAAGGGACGGTAAAATGGAAGGACAAGTTCAACGTGCTGAATGGGCTTTAGTTATCAGTGATATTACTCGGGCTCACGTGTGTGCGCAACTCCGCGCCGCAAGCGTCCGAGGCCCCGGGGCGGGGCGGTCCGCTGACGGGGAGACGGGGTCCGCCGGTTTCAGCCGGCCGTTGTCCTCTTCCAGGGTTTCCCGGCCACGGAAAAACCCGCCACAGGTTCGGAACCAGGCCCAAAACCGCGCGGCGGACCGGAAGCCCGCTTCCAACGATTTCAACCTCGCCGTCGGCCGCCGCGGCTAGCGCATCCCGCCTGGCGGCGGACCCGGCACGCCGGAGGCGCGAGCCGTGTGATGGACGCCGCTTTTTCAGGGATGGACCCCTCGATTTCTGAGATGGCGATCACCGGTCGGACGTGACGGTTCACCCCGCGTCGGGTAATCTCGAAGGAGTGCGGTCAGGCGCTCCGCGAATGTCCGATTCTGTTGCGTGCGGCGCGGCGTGAGGCTCCTGGCCGAGCTTATGGTCAACAAAAACAGTTTATGATGAGGCGTTGGTTGAAAGTTGCAGTGGCCCCGGGCGTGGCGGCCATCCTGTGTGCCGCGGTGTTGCTGGATGGCTCGGGTCGCTGCCAGGCGCAAAGTTCCGGGAGCGACCTGCCGGGCGGCGTCCAGGATGTGGTGAAGCTGGTCAAGGCGGGCTTGAACGAGGACGTGGTGCTGGCGCAGATCAAGCACGTGGGCGCGAACTACAACCTGTCGGCGGATCAAATCATTTACTTGCACGATCAGGGGGTTTCCCAAAACGAAATCAAGGCCCTGATGGCCGGCGGGAGTTCGGCTCCGCAGGCTGGTCCGGCCTCGGCCCCGGCGCCACTGGTCGCCCCACAGGCTGTCCCGATGACGGCCCCCGCGCCGGCGCCTTATGGCGCGCCGAGTGTGGCTCCGGCTCCGGTCGCGCCGCCGGCACCCTCCCTTTCAAGCCCCGGGTCCGCCGCGAACCTGGACGCCTTCCGTGCCGAATTGGCCCCTTACGGCTCGTGGGCGGACGTGCCGGGCTACGGCCCTTGCTGGCGGCCCAATGTTGAAGGCGCAGATCCGTACTGGCGGCCTTATTGCGACCAGGGCCACTGGGTTTATACCGAGGATGGCTGGAGCTGGCAGTCGGACTATCCCTGGGGTGACATCGCCTTCCATTACGGCCGCTGGTATCGGGACAGCTTTGGCTGGGTGTGGGTGCCCGGTTACGACTGGGCGCCGGCGTGGGTCTGCTGGCGCCAGGCCGACGGCTACTGCGGCTGGGCGCCGTTGCCTCCCGGGGCGGTTTTCCGTGCGGGCGTCGGGCTGTGGTATGGCGGCCGCCTGGCGGTGGATGTGGATTTTGGCTTGAGCCCCGAAGCTTTCGTGTTTGTCGGCTACGACCACTTTTGGGACCACGACCTGCATGGGTATCTCCTGCCGCACGAGCGGTTGCGGCTGGTCTTCGGACGCAGCGTGGTCATGAACGGTTACCGGTTGGACCACGGCCGATTTGTCGTGGAAGGGCTCGGACGCGGGCATATGGCATCGCTGACCCACCGGGAAATCCGAGTCGAAGAGGCGAGGGGCCGGGATTCACGCGTTCGCGAGCGGTCGGGGCCCGAGCGGGGCCAGGAGCATCAAGATCGCAGAGATCACCACTAACGCCGCGCCTGTCACTGACCATACCCTTGAACGCGTCTAACCCTCACTCACCTGGCGATTCACCGACGCCCCGAAGCCGGGCCGCGCGAGCGTCGAGAGCCGGCGGCCTTGAATTTTCGAACAACTCGCGAATGTTTTTATGAAAAATATTATCCAAAAATGTCTCGGCCTGGCCGGGCTGGTTGGCTTGCTGGCGGGCTGCACCTATCCGGACGGCCAAACCAATCACACCGCCAACGGCGCCTTGATTGGCGGAGCGTCCGGCGCGGCCATCGGAGCCTTGGCGGACCGCCGGGCGCCCGGAGTCGGGGCGCTCATCGGCGGGGCGGCGGGTCTGTTTGCGGGTGGGTTGGTCGGTCACAGCATGGACGAGGACGCGCGCTACCGGACGCCGCCGCCCCCGCCGCCTCCACCGCCTCCCGCGTACGCGCCGGTTCCAGCCGCGCCGCCCCCGAGCATTGCGGATATCAAGGCCATGAGCCATTCTGGGGTGAGCGACGACATGATCATCGGCCAAATCAACAACAGCCGGGCAGTGTATAACCTGGATGCCAATGCCATTCTCGACTTGAACAATTCCGGGGTCAGCCAGCGGGTGATTTCCTATATGATCAACACCAGCAGCTCCGCAGTGACTCAGGCGCCCCCGCCCCCGGCCTCGGAGGTGGTCGTGGTTGCCCCCGGACCGGACTACGCCTGGGTGGATGGGGAATGGGTTTGGAGCGGCGGCGCGTGGGTATGGGTGGGCGGGCGCTGGGTGATGCCGCCGCACCCGCACGCTTTCTGGGTGGCGCCACGCTGGGAGCGCGGGCGCTACGGCTGGCACCGCGAGCCCGGGCACTGGCGCTAATTTCCTTGAACCTGAACTCATGAGGCGTCCACCACTTCCGATGCGTTCAAGCCCCCCCACACCGCCCGAATGGTCCAGGGCCGGGCCTCATTAGAAAGAACTCGTATCGACACGAAGCAGACCTGGCTCCCGGCGGCGGCGCGCAATTTCCCCTGGAAAACAATCGGGGCCGTGGCGCTGCTCCTGGTTCTGGCTGCCGCCTGCCAGCACCCCCAACCCTCGCCTCCCACTCCCTCGCCGGTGCGGTTCAGCGCTACCTACGACAAGGAGATCAATCAGATCATGGACCTGGCCAAGCAGAACCGCTGGGAAGATGCCAAGCGGGAAAGCGACGCCTTGTTTCACCAGCATCCCTTGAATCCAATCCTGGCCCGGGTGAAGAACTGGGTCGATCAACAGGCCCAGCAACGCCGAGCCCAGGCCCTCGAGGAGGAGATCCGGAACATCGACGCCAAAAAGTCGGTCTTCAACCCGACCCTCAAGAGCCTGGCTGGCGAGCAAAAGGACCGGGGCCTGCCTGCCCGCAAGGACGTGCGCGACGCGGTGGACCGCATCGAACATACCCCCTATATCCCGGATACCTACGGCAAGACCGTTCACGAGGAGGGGCCGCTTTTCGACTTTGAGAGCTCCAAAGGGAGCATGGCTAAAATCCTGGAAAAGCCGGTCTCCATTCACCTCGATAACGTTCCCCTGGAAACGATCCTGGTCAGCCTCAGCCGGACCACCGGCGTCAACATCGTCGCGGATAAATCGATCCCCGCCCTGAAACAGATCTTGAGCGTCAATCTCGACAACGTCCGCCTGGATGAGTTCTTCCGTTACACGGAACGCAACTATCAACTGCAATTTCAGGTGGGGCCGGATTTGGTCTGGGTGGTGGACGCCAAAGATCGCGGGAACTTAATGGAGCAGACCCGTTTTTACCGGCTGCGCAAGGGTCTGGTGCTGCCGGCGGAGTTTGGGGCCCCGGACGCCACGAAAACCACCACCTCGGCCAACAATGCCCAGACCGTGACCGAGGTGCAGAAGTTCAACAAGTTTGTGAATGACGGAGCTCCGAGCCTGCCGTCCATCGAGCGGGCGATTCACGACCTGTTCACCGGCTCGAAGGCCTTTGTCGATTACGAGCACAACCTGATCGTGGCGCGCGGCACGCCCGAACAATTGGAGGTGGTCGAAGAGATCATCAAGGAATTCGACCGGCCTATCCAGCAAGTCCTGATTGAGGCTCGCTTTGTAACCATCTCCAAGCCCGCGTTCCTCCAGCTCGGAGCGTTGTGGCAAACCGGCCAGAGCGCGCCACCGGCGAATCTGCCGCAGGACTTTACCGGCGTGGTCAACAGCCAGAACCTTCCCCAAGCGGTAGGCGCCACCGGCAGCGCGGGCCCGGCTGTCGGGGTGGGCGTCCAGCATACCTTCACCGGAGTGCTGGGAGCCAGCCAGCTCAGCGCGACCATCAGCGCGCTCGAACAAAGCGGTGAAAGCCAGACCCTCAGTGCGCCGCGCCTGACGGTCCTCAATAATCGCCCCGCCACCATCAGCGACGGCCAGGTGCAATACTATTACGAGCAGTACACCGTGGCGCAGACGGTGCAGCAGTTCTATACCGCCTCCTCCTTCGTGCCCAGCGGCGCGCCCGCCAAGATAACCGCCGGAGCCATCCTGAATGTCCTGGCCAGCATCAGTGGCGACGGTAAAAGCATCGCACTCGCGCTCAACCCGGTCATCAATACCGGGGTCCAGCTCGTGCGCTACGCCACCCTGAGCCAATACGGCTCCAATGGCAATGTCGAGAGCACCTTCGATCTCAACCTCCCGCAATACCGGACCGACCAGCTCTCGACGCGGGCGGTGGTGAATTCCGGCCAGACCGTGATCCTGGGCGGCATCCTGCAGCAGGACCGAAGCACCTACGTCGAGTCGGTGCCGGTCTTGGGTCAAATCCCCGTCCTGGGCGCCTTGTTTCGCCGCCGGACGGAATACGATGTGCCGCGCTATCTCCTGGTTTTTGTGACGGCGACCATCCTCAAGGACACCGGCGAGTTCCTTCAGTACCGACGCCAAGGCGGACGCGACCAACGCGGCCCCGCGGCAGCCTTGAGCGGTCGATAGCTGCCGACTCCTGAATTCTGCAATCCTGTAAATCCTGTAAATCCTGTCCTCTCCCTCGGGGGCGATAGTTCCGGGCCTGGCGTTGGTGGCGCTTTGATTCAGACAGGATGAAAAGGATTCACGGGATGGGAACGGGCCGCGCCACAACCCACAATGCTGAACGTGGGCTGCGCGAAACCCCAAACGGATGCGGCGTCTGCCAGCCAGCCCGGTCCTCTCAATCGTCCCCTCAACCCATGGCCACCCCGTGGCCCATCGCGTCGGTTTCGGAGCTCGGCAGATCCGTTTTACGCTGTTATTCGACGCCAGCCTGCGGCTCTGGCACCATGGCGATTGCAAATGAAGACAGCTCATAGCCTCGTGCTCACCGGCTTCCTGGTGGGCGCAATTGCTTTCGGATGGCAGGTCCACACGATCCGACAGCTCCGAACCGAGGTGGCCGGCTTGCGCAACGATCTGGGGTCACTCGCGGAGACGGCGCTGGACCACCCTTCCACTCTTTCCCCCGACCTGGACTCGCAACGGCGCGAGAAGCTCGAGCTGATAAGGCTGCGCAACCAAGTGCGCACGCTGAACGAGGGCATGGTGGAATCCCACGCACGGGAACGGATGGCAAACGTGCGAGCCATCGTCCGCTCGGTGCTGCCCACCCCCGCTGCCCCCGGCGGATGGAAGCTTCGGTCCGAGTGGGCGTCCCTGGGGGCGCTCGCCACCAATCAGTATCTTCAGGCGATGACCACGCTCGGTGCGGCGACCAATGAATACGTAAGATTCCTGAGCCTGGACCGAGCGGCGAAGATGAGCCTGGCGGTGGGCCGGACCGAAGATGCCCGCCAATTTGCTACGGACCTCTTGGTGCTCAATGACAAGTACAGCCGGGGCGATCCCGGGAAGGCCAGCGGCGATGCGGTCCATAACGGCCATTGGGTGTTGGGCCTCCTGGCGCTCGATGAGGGACGGCTCGACGAGGCGAAGGAGCACCTCCGGGCCGCGGGCAAAAGCAACGGTTCGCCCCTGCTCGGCAGCTTCGGGCCCAATATGAGTTTAGCCAAGGAGTTGTTGGAGAAGGGCGAGCAGCCGGCAGTTTTGGAGTACTTTGATTCATGCCGCAAGTTCTGGGGCCCGGGCAGTGGGAAACTGGACGAATGGACCAAGGACGTTCACGCGGGTCGAATTCCAGATTTCGGAGCCAACCTGGTTTACTGAACTCACCACTGAGGTCCGCCGGAAGCACCTGCCCAGGGGCCGTTTCTACCGCCCTCGCCTTTGATAAAAGCCGCATAACACTCCGCATGAGGCCTCGGGTGTTTTCGATGGCTTGGTGCGGGTTCCTAACGTGGAGTTGAACCGGGGCGCCTGGACAAAGACTGTCCGGGGCGATGAAACGGTAAGGACAATCATTTTTAACTTGGATCAACGAGCCGGCGGGGGTAGGGTGCTCGAACGCGGAGTTGGTCATGAACAACTTACAAAAAGGAACTGCTGGAGGAACCCGGCTGAAGTCCTGTAAGGACGACGAGACAATAGCCCAGGGCAAGCGAGGAACGAGCGCCGCCCTGGGTTACGGACCGAAAATGAACTCCTCTCTTTTTCCTTCCGGTTGGGCGCGCCTGCGGCGCGCCCAACCGGAAGGAAAAAGAGAGGTTGGGGGGTTGCCTTTTACCCGGGGCGGCGGCCTCGGCGGCCTTGCCCCGGGCTGGTATGAGGCCGCCCTTAGCAGGGCTCCGCAGGCCACATGAATGACGAACGACTCAACGGCTTCCCGCAAGGCTCCATCGAGTTTGACCATGGCTTGGTCATGCGGAAGCTGCCTCACGAGTGGCTCCAGGCCGACGACTTGTATGCGCGCTCGCCCATCGACTTCGGTGAGAACCTTGGCGTTTAGTGTTGAGCGCGAGCAGGAGAGCCTTCAGGCCATCGTGTATTTTGGCCGCATGAAACGCTACGGCGGCAAAGTCATGCCCCTGTGCGAGTTTCCCCTGGATTCCCGAGCATCAACCCGTCAGGTGGATCTTTTGGCTGGGTAGCGGCGATCCAGGGTCGGGTGTCGGCACGCCATGATTCGGAGTGACTGGCACCGGCCGAGCCGCATCGTTTATCGGGAACCCAAGGCTGAGTATTTGTGCCTCCGTTTTCCTGCGAGACGGGGGAGGCTTTCGGCTTGCAACACGCAAATCGGGAAGCGTAGGCTGCGGGTATGCGGAAGTTGACCACGAACGCCTTACAATCTGGATCAACAAACGGCTGGTTCGCTGTGCCGGGCGAACGCTCAAAAAAGAGGAGGGTGACTCGATGCTTTTTTTTCCGTAAGCGACTTGCGATGTAGGTTTTACCTGAAGAAAACGAGCGTTTGGATACGCCGACCACCGGTTCGCAGATCCAGGGGTTGGGCGTAGTTTGCCTATGGCACAGATTTTGGTCAGAGACATACGACCCGAATCGGCATCGAAATAAGATGTTCGATTCTTCGCGTTTGCCTGCTGTTCCGACGGAGCAGTATTGGCGCGCACCAACGCTGCAGCGGTATCCGGTTTATTTCGTTCGGGTGTGTGGGTTCACTTTTGAGTTCCACAGCATGGAGCAGATCGAGGTGTGCTTGAAGTTCTTCTCTCAGAAGGTTCGACAGAGCAGCATGATTCGCTTTTCGCAGTCTGATCGCCAGATTCAATGGTTGCATTACGTGGCCCAGCGTTGGTTTGAGCGGTTGCCGATGCGGCTTCTTGAGGAACGTCGGCGAGTTCGTATCGTCCCAGCCCTGAGGCAGGCGTTAGCGAAGTTCAAGGGCGAGACTCTGCCCAACCATTCCGTCGCAGCGAACCCGGCGACAACATGTCGATGTTATATTGGGAACCAGTGGCGCCGGGTCGCTGGCCGGAAGCGTTAGCCGCTGCATGAGCGCAGAAGTTTCAAATCGGATCTCAGTGACGACCAACCCGGGGTTTTCGGACCAGTTTGTTGCATCCCTTTTGCTGATTCGTTATCAGCGCGTGTTCCTGCTTTTTCATCTGGTGTTTCCGGCGGTTGGAGTCTTCCTGCTGATGACTCCGGTCCTGGGATATCGCCTCGGCCCGGTGGAAATTCTGCTGGCACTCCCTTGCCTTTTCTTTACGCCGCTCATCATCGCACTCGCCGTATGGGCCGCGGGCCGTCAGAACAAACTTTCACGTGGACCCGTCACATTCGTCTTTGATGCGGAAGGGGTGCATACCAAGGGGCCGACGTTCACTCAGACGGTCCAATGGTCAGGGATTCCGCGCGTGCGCCGTATAAAGCGCTTTCTGTTCGTCTTTATCGGCCCCGCCAGAGCTATCTTGATTCCGCTGCGGGACCTGAGCCATCCTGAAGATCTGAATCGCCTCCTGACGATGGCTGCCGAGCACACAAGTTCTCGATGAGCAATTTCGCAGCTAACAAAGTGACGGTACCGAATGGGGGCGGGCCGCATCGGTTGCCAGTTGGAGCGCCCTGGGCCGCCTGCATCGCTGAGTTCTGTCATTCCGCGCAGCGATGAAGCCGTCGCCATTTCATTACCTGCTCGCCCGCACCTCGGAGTTTTCGAGGGAAATCGGTGTTATCGGCGCGCTCGTGATTATACTCGTCGCCTTGCACGAAGACGAACCGCTGCCGCCTGACTCCGCTTGCAGCGCACCGCAAATCCTATAACGCTGTGGACGCTCAAGTTTCAATCCCGGCACCGGCCTCGGATCTGTGTCGATATACTTGAACTGCCATGCGATCGGAGGAAAACGAAGTTCGGTCACAACGGGATTGCGGCAGCTTTTTTGGTTCTCTCGTTGCGCTTTCGCTCGGTCTCGCCTGCGCAAATATCTTCACCGGTCACTGGGTGAGCGCATTGGAGTTGGTGCCCGGGATGGTCTTCTTTGGTGGACTTGCCTGGTCGGCGTTCTCTTCGAGTCCTGTGGGCCCGGGGCCGGATCCTGAGCCGGGGCCCGGTAAATCCGAGGCGGGTAAGCCGGTGCCGGTCAGACCCAAGCCTACGCACCATCTGGTTGCCGCTAAAGAGTTGCCGCCTTCTGAGAAGACCCATTCATATCCGCATGATTAGAATGGCATCCAACCCGGTTGCTTCGGTGGACGGCCCGAGAGCGTGCGGGCTGCGTCTCACCGCGCCCCCCGCGCCGGCGCGCCGCTGGCCAGCGCTGGTCGCCGGGCGCAACAAGTGCCCAAGCCTCGCCCTCGACAATTCCAAGGCACCAAGGTAGAGTTTCCTCGTGAGCCAGACCTTGCAATACCTGACTAACGAGCACGGCGAACGAACCGCCGTCGTGCTCCCAATCACCGATTACGAGAAGCTTTTGGAAGACTTGGACGATCTTGCGACCGTCGCCGAGCGCCGGGAGGAACCGGTCATTGCGCACGAGCAATTCTTGACCGAACTGAAGCGCGATGGAGTGCTTTAAGATTCAGTGGCGAGTTTCCACTAAGAAGGACTTGCGGAAGTTGCCGCCTCAGGAGGTCGCCCGGATTGTCGCTGCCGTGGAAGATCTCGCGCAGGAGCCGTTTCCGCGCGGCTCCGAAAAGCTGTCTGGTTCCGAGCACACCTATCGCATCCGCGTCGGCGACTACCGGGTGGTTTACGAGGTGTTCACCCAGTCGCGCATCGTCGAAATTCAGCGCGCGAGGCATCGAAAGGACGTGTATCGGCGATGAACCACTGGCCGAACCTTTCGGCGGAGCGAATGGCAGGCCCGGCACGCCCTTACCGATCCGGGAGTCGCGACAGGGCCAGCCATCGCTCACCTCGCCGTTCGGCGCAAAAGCCTTGCCTCTGGCTGCCAGCGTGACGCTCTGGCCAGCGTGCGCCAAGCCTTCGGGTCGGACCTTACCGGTTCTTTTTCTATGCTGGCGACAGGACTGAACCCACGCACACCCACGTCCAACGGGAAGACGCTGAAGCGAAGTTCTGGCTTTCTCCGGTGCGTTTGGCTTGGAATCGTGGCTTTTCTGGTGCAGAGTTACGCTGGCCCGAGCGCCTTACGGGCGAACATGAGCTACGGTTAATTTAGATTTGGAATGATTACTTCGACCTTGGCCAATAGCCCTGCCGCCGTCGGTGTGGCGGTCAGTGAGGACGAACTGACGGTTTCCCTGTCGGACGGGAGGGTCGTCCGCGTGCCGCTCTCGTGGTATCCGCGTTTGTCAAATGCACTGCCCCGGCATCGAGCGATCTGGGAGTTCATTGGGGGGGGGCACGGCATTCATTGGCCCGAGCTGGATGAGGATATCAGTGTCGAGAATGTGCTGTTGGGCCAACCCTCGGGTGAGAGCGCGCGTTCCTTCGCGAAATGGAAAGACTGGTACCGACAAAAGGCGGCCGGGCAAGGCGCTGCGCCGGGTGGTTAGCCGATAATCATCGCGCCCGAGTCTCCGCTGGCCGCCTCAGCGGCCTCCAGCTTCTTCTTCATGCCCGCAAAGCAATCGGGGCACATTCCATGGGTAAAGGATGCATGGGAATGCTCCATCACGTAGGTTTCAATTTCGGGCCAGCGGCCTGCGCTGTCTTTGACCTTCTTGCAGTAGCAGCAAATGGAGAGTCTTCCCCCCAAAGTTTTCACCGTGCCCAGGACTTCTTGGAACCGCCGGAGCAATTTTTGCCTGTCCCGTTCGGCCCGGTACCGCCGCAGCGCGACTTGAACCGCAATCTTCAGATCTGAAGTCTCATACGGCTTAACCAGGTAACCGTAAGGTTCACTGGAGACCGCTCGGTCGAGCACCGCCCCGTCTCGGAAGCCGGTGACGAAGACCACCGGGATGGAGAGTTTGCGCATCTGTCCCGCGACCTGGATGCCGTCCATATCACCGGAAAGCTGAATGTCCAGCAGGACCAGGTCCGGCGTGCGGGCCTGTGCGAGGGCAATGGCTGCCGAGGCGCAGTTGGCGATACCTACGATTCCATAATTCAGAGCGGTGAGTCGATCCGTCAGGTCCTGTGCCAAGTCCGGGTCATCTTCCACAATGAGCACTTCCGCCGGACCGGCATTGCGGTCGCAGCCACCCGCCGGCTCTGATTCCAACGGCAGGACGGTTTTACAGACTTCACAGGGTAACATCGGGAGGCCGTGGGAGCAGCCCCTATGCCAGGAAGAACGCCTTCGGCTCGCTTTCCTTCAAATACTCTCGGCACCGGGCATTTAAACCGGCTAGAAGCGCGTTCCAGGGGTTCCCGGGCGGCATTTTGCAGCCCCAGGTCCATTCGGTGCGCGCTGGGGGCGAACACCTACGGGTGGCGTAACCGGAAAAAAGTGGCGGGGAAGTTGGGATCGCGGCGTGGAAAGGTCATTTCTTGCCGCGTGAGGGAGCCGGTGACGTCCGACCAGGCCGCCGGGTTTCCAGGACCCGGAAGCCAAGGTGATCCAGGTGGCGGGGGCTTAGCGGCGTCCCGGCGGCTTGAAGGCTGCGCTCCCGAGTTTCGTTTACTGCAAAAAATGGCGCGCTCACTTCATACGGGATGGGTCTCGGCTCGGTTGGGGAGGAGAATGCTCTGTGGGAATCAGAAGTAACTATTGATCCCATGAACGCCAAAAAAGCTCCTTCGCCGCAAAGTCAATCGCCAATGCCATCAGGATGCAAAATATATCCTTGTCAGATTCATTGGCACATATTATGATCCCGCGCGGGGCGAAAGAGGGCTGAATTCGTGCGATTGGAAGTTTGATGGCTATCGTTCAAAGCAATCGTAGAGCAGGAGTGACCCGGCAACCGCCACTCTCGATGGTATGTATTGCCTGCATCAAACCATGCCGTTCCGCGTTCCGGACCCTTTCCTGGATAGGTCCATGGAATTCGAGCGGGTCACCGAGGTGCTCCGCAGTTTCTCGCTTCGACGCGAGTCAAATTCAGAAACCCTAGCCGCGCCCACAACCAAAAGTCCTGCATCATGATCGCGCCCTCCCCACCTCGCCGCATCCTGAATATCAGCGAGAACTCAGCCCGGTGCGAAACCATGGGTCGCACCCTCGAGCGGGCCGGGTACGTGTCCTCGGTCGCCAGGCGCCCGGACGAAGCCCTGCGGAGCATCGAAAAGGAACTTCCCGACCTGGTGCTGCTGGACGCGGATATGCCAGGGGTGGATAGCCAAAGGCTTTGCGGGCAAATCCGGCAGAAGCCCCGGGCGGCGCATCTACCGGTGATTTTCGTTTCCGCGGCGCCCCAGGACACCCAGTCCAAAGCGCGCGCCTTGGATCACGGAGCGGACGGCTATCTCACCTGGCCGGCCGACCTGGAGGTCCTTGCGGCGACGCTCAAGTCGGTTTTGCGCGTGTGCCAGGCCGAGGCGCGGCTCTGCCAGAGCGAAGAGGGGTTCCGAACCAGCTTCGAGCAGGTGGCCATCGGGCTGGGGCATTTGACCCTGGATGGGACGTGGACGTGGGCGAACCGGCGCCTGTGTCAAATCGTTGGTTATAGGCTCGAAGAGTTGTTGCAGAGGACCTGGCTGGAGGTTCTCAGTCCGGAAGATCGTCGAGCGGCTCTGGAACGCCAACGACAACTGCTGGCCGCGGAAGCCGAAAGTTTTGTCATGGAGCAACTCTGCCGGCGCAAGGATGGCTCCGTGTTTTGGGCGAGTTGGACGCTTTCAGTGGCGCGCGCATCCGGTGGCGAGGCCCAGCACCTCGTGGCGGTAGTCGATGATATTAGCGTTCGCAAAAGGACCGAGCAGAACCTGCTGCTCATCCGGGCCGGCATCGAAGGCTCGAGCGAGGCCATTGCCGTTACGGACACGGAGGGCCGGCACGCCTATCACAACCGGGCGTTTGTGGAGATGTTCGGCATCACGGCCAAGGAACTGAGCGAACCCCTGGCGCAAATCGCCCTCTTCACGGATCAAACCCGTGGCCGGGAAGTGTTTGAGACGATTCGCCGCGGACAATCCTGGCGCGGTGAAGTGGAGATGGCAGCCAAAGACGGAAGGCGTTTCTCGGTCGAACTGCGCGCCGACGCGATCCGGGATGAGCAGGGTGAGCTCATTGGCCTGATAGCCGTCCACACCGACATCACCCAGCGCAAGGCCTCGGAACGGCGCCTGCGGCAGCTTTCGCAGGCAGTGGAGCAAACCGCTAGCACCGTGCTGATCACCGACCTGCAAGGCAATATCGAGTATGCCAATCCCCGGTTTGTCGAGACGACGGGCTACAGCTTCGAGGAGGCGCTCGGGAAAAACCCCCGAATCCTCAAGTCAGGATCCACACCTCGCGATGCTTACGCCGAACTCTGGCGAACCATTAAGGCCGGCCGCACCTGGCGGGGGGAATTCCACAACCAGCGGAAGAATGGCGAGCTTTACTGGGAGCAGGCAACCATCTCACCCGTGATCGACGAGCAGGGGACGATCAGCAACTTTGTAGCCGTGAAGGAGGATATCACCGAACGCAGAGCGGCCCGCGAGGCGCTCAAACGGAGTGAGGAACGCTTCCGGACATTATTCGAACGTGCGCCCGACAGCATCTATCTCATTGACCTGGAAGGCACGTTTGTGGATGGCAACAAAGCCGCCGAGGAATTAGCCGGCTACGCCAGGAGCGAACTGATTGGAAAAAGTTTTCTGACCTTGAACCTGCTCGCCCCACCAGACCTGCTGAAAGCGGTGGAGAGTTTGCGCCGAAATAAGCAGGGCGAGCCTACCGGGCCGACGGAACTTGATTTGATTCGGAAAGATGGCCGCACGGTGCCAGTGGAGATCCGCACCTTTCCAGTCGGGGTTGGGAACCAATCGTTGGTTTTGGGAGTGGCGCGGGATCTGACCGAGCGCAAGCAACTGGAAGGGCAACTTCGGCAGGCCCAAAAGATGGAGGCGGTCGGCCAGCTCGCCGCCGGTGTGGCTCACGACTTTAATAACATGCTGGCGGTCATCCGGGGAAACGCCGACTTGATGTTGATGGACGCCGGCCAATGGGGTGCGCTTGCCAGCGAGGGCCTGAAGAACATTATCGGCGCTTCGGAGAAAGCCGCCAATCTGACCCGGCAGTTGCTCATTTTCAGCCGCAAACAGGCACTCCGGCCGCAGCCCCTGCAACTCAATGATCTGATTCGCAATTTGGTCAAGATGCTCGAACGCACGATCCGTAAGGATATCCGTCTCGAATGTGTTTACGCTGACCTCCTGCCCTGCGTCCAGGCTGACCCCGGAATGCTGGAGCAAGTGCTGCTCAATCTCGTCGTTAATGCGCGAGACGCGATGCCACATGGCGGCCACATGCAGATAGCAACCGAAAGCCTCACGCTCACTGCGGCACACGCCGCAGCAAATCCCGAGGCACGTGCTGGTGAATTTGTGGGTTTGAACATAAGCGATACGGGCGTGGGGATCGCCCCGGAACACCTGGATCGGGTTTTTGAACCGTTCTTCACCACCAAAGAGCCGGGCAAGGGTACCGGACTTGGCCTAGCGACGGTATATGGCATTGTCAAGCAGCACGCGGGCTGGATCGATTTGACTAGTCAGCCCGGCGGCACGCGCTTCAGGATCCTTTTGCCGGCCATGACGGTCTCCGTCCCGGGCGCGATGGTGCGCGAATCTGAAACACCTGTGCGCGGAGGCACTGAGCGGATTCTGCTGGTGGAGGACGATTTCGCTGTCCGCGTGCTCACCGAGCGCCTGTTGACGGGCCAGGGTTACCGGGTCTGGACCGCCGCGTCGGCCGAGGAGGCGCTGGACATCTGGCGTGCCCATGCGTCTGAAATCGATCTGCTGCTGACCGATCTGGTGATGCCAGGCACCCTTTCCGGCCGGGAATTGGCCGAGCGATTGCAGTCGGAAAAACCACTGCTCAAGGTCATTTTCGCGAGCGGCTACAGCCCCGACATCGCCGGCTCCAACACCGATTTTATTCGCAGGCTGAAGGCGCACTTCCTGCCGAAGCCCTGCCCCTCTCACCTCATCCTGCAAACGGTCCGGAGCTGCCTGGACGCGGACACCCGGCCGAAAGCAGGAGCGCCGCCCGATCCTCAAGTGAACGTGCCATAATCGCCCCCCCTTAACCATTATGAAGCTGCGCCTGACTTCACGGATCGCCTTGTCTTTCGTGCTCATGGCCGCGGCGCTCCTTTTGACGCTGGGCCTGTTTTCGTATCACAGTGGCAGCGAAAGCCTCAAGACCGCCGCGATTTCGGAGATGCTCGCCACAGCGATCGAAAAGGAGGCAACCCTGGACGCCTGGGTTGACGAGCGCCTGGACGATCTCGTTCAGATTGCCAACGAAGTCGATCTCGTCGAAAAGGCAGCCAGGCTCATCTCCGCGGCCTCCCCGATCCGAAGCGGCGCGTTCTGCTCACGTACTCCTTTGCAAGAGCTCGCGCCCCGTGCCGCCGGCAGCCGCTCTGGTTTCATTGAGTTATTTGTCATCGAGCCTGAAAATGGAAAGGTGATTGCCTCGACAAGTCCGATCGAAGAAGGCAAATCGAAGGTCGGCCGTCCCTATTTTGATCATGGCCAGGCTGCTCTCTACCTCCAAGGACCGTATCAATCCGCGGAGCTCACAGGTCCCGCAATGACCGGTGCGATTCCTCTGCGCGCGACAAATGGACAAATGGTAGCGGTACTGGCGGCAAGGCTGGATCTAACGGAATTGAACACCGTTGCCCAACGCCGGACTGGGCTGCACCGGACGGAAGATGCATTTCTGATTAACGCGCAGCAACTACTCGTCACCCAGCCGCGCTTCCTCAAGGAGACGGCCGCGCTGGGTCGCAGGATCGATAGCGTCGCGGTCCGCTTGTGCGTGGCGCATGATAACGGGGCCATCCTGGCACCCGATTATCGTGGGGTTCCCACCATAGCCGTGTATCGCTGGAACGCCAAGCACCAACTCGGTTTGATCACCAAGATGGACCAAGCCGAGGCTCTGGCGCCCGCCCGCGCGTTCGGCCGGTGGGTGATTCTCGTCAGCGCCCTCTTGCTGCTGGCCACTGTGGGCATTGCTTTTCGGCTGGCATACACAATCACGCGGCCTCTGCGTGCCTTACAGGCCACCGTGCGGGATTTCGCCGAAGGAAAAATCAGCCAGCCATTGGCGGAGTCCTCCCGCGAGGAAGTTGGCCTGCTGGCAAGGGAGTTCAAACAGATGGCGGCCCGGGTAATCGAGCGCACGGACGAACTCGCCGCAACGAACGAAGGGTTGCGCCAGGAAAACATCAAACGCCGTCAAATCGAGGATACGCTGCGCATATCCCAGCAACTCATCGAAGGGATTATCAACGCAGTACCAGTCGGGGTGTTCTGGAAGGACCGGAATCTCGTTTTTTCGGGCTGTAACGCCATGTTTGCCCGAGACGCGGGCTTGGCCGATCCGAAGGACATCATGGGGAAAGACGACTACCAGATGGTGTGGAGTGAACACGCGAATCCTATCGCGCCGATGACCGCCAGGTTATCGAGAGTGGCTGCGCCAAGCTGCTCATCGAAGAACCGCATACCACCCCCGAAGGGAACACGGTTACCTGCTTACCAACAAAATACCGCTCCGAGGATGCCACGGGGAAATCCTCGGCATCATCGGAACGTACATGGACATCACCGAACGCAAAAAGACGGAAACAGCGATGATTTGGATGTCGGCGATCGTCGAATCTTCGGGCGACGCCATCATCGGCGAGGACTTGAGCGGGATCATTAGCAGTTGGAACAAAGGTGCGGAGAGGCTCTTTGGTTATGCCGAGTGTGAAGCATTAGCGGCGTCCGTCATACGACTGATTCCTGAGGGGCGCGAGGAAGAGGAGCATCAGATTCTGGAGAGGATCCGGCGCGGTGAAAGCGTGAAGCCGTTCGAGACGGTGCGACAAACCAGAGACGGCCGGCTGATTGATGTCTCGGTCACCGCTTCAGCGATCAGGGATGAGACCGGCATGCTTATCGGGGTGTCGAAAGTCGCACGCGATATTACCCAGCGTAGACGGCTCGAGGCGCAACGCGGTCGTTTGGCCGACATCGTTGAGGCCAGCCCGGACTTCATTGGTTTCGCCGATCCAAAAACTATGCAGATGCAATATATCAACAAGCACGGGAGGCGAATGTGTGGAATCGGGGACCAGGAGGATGTAGGAAACCTTAAGATTAGCGATGTGCACCCGCCCTGGATGAACCAACGGATAGCCGAGGTCGTGTTGCCTGCCGCTTTACGCGAAGGTGCGTGGGAAGGGGAGGGGGCGTTTCGCACCGTGACGGGCGCGAGATTCCGGTCTTGATGGCCCTGATGGTTCGCCGAGCGCCCAACGGAGAGGTTGATGTCCTCTACACCGTTTCGCGCGATATTACCGAGCGCAAGCGGGCGGAAGGCGAATTGCGAAGCGCGCATTCGCAATTGGAACAAATGCTCGCGCACAGCCCCGCGGTCATTTACCGGCACAAAGTGGAGGGAGCGAGATCGTTCCCATTATGGCGAGCGATAATGTCACGCGGCTTCTAGGCTTTGGGCTTGCGGAGACGGTTAATTACGAGTGGTGGCTCGGGCAGCTTCATCCCGAAGATCAGCCCGGGCGCTCGCGAGCATCCCCGAACTGCTTGAGCAGGGCACAAGCCGCACCGAATACCGTATTCGCCACAAGAACGGCAGCTACGTTTGGATTGATGACAATCGGCGCTTGCTTCGTTGCCCATCCGGGAAGCCACTGGAAATTATCGGTGTTTGGATTGACATCAGCGAGCGCAAGCGGACGGAAAAGGAGGCGAGGTGGAAAACTGCCCTCTTGGAAGCTCAGATGAACTCGAGTGAGGATGGCATTTTGGTGGTGGACCAACAGGGTGCCCAAGCGTTCAGGAACGAACAGTTCGCCAAGATTTGGAAGATTCCGCCCCACCTCGCCAAAGGCTCGGACGACCAGCAATGCCTTGAGTTCGCGACGAGTCAAGCGAACCAGCCCGAGCGGTTCTTAGAAAAGGTGAAGTACCTCTACGCGCACCCCGACGAGGTGAGCCATGACGAGATTGAGCTGATCGATGGAAGATTTTTGGATCGATACTCCTCTCCGGTCAAGGGCAAGAGCGGAGAGAACTACGGAAGAACCTGGTCTTTTCGCGACATCACCGACCGCAAGCGAACGCAGGCGGAAGCTCGAAATGCTCCACAAGCAATTGCTGGACGCTTCCCGCGAGGCTGGCATGGCGGAAATTGCCACGAATGTGCTTCATAACGTCGGGAATGTGCTTAATAGCATCAACATCTCGACCGGCTTGCTAGTTGAAAGCGTGAAGAAGTCAAAGGCCTCCAGCCTGGCCCGAGTCGTGGGTTTGTTGCAGGAGCACGCGAATGACCTTGGATTGTTCATCACCGCTGACTCCAGGGGCAAACATGTTTCGGCCCACCTGGCGCAGCTCTCGAACCGCCTCCAAACCGAGCAGGAGACCAATCTTAAGGAGCTGGAGTTGTTGCGGCGCAACGTCGATCACATCAAGGAAATTGTGGCGGTGCAGCAGAATTACGCGACCCTCGGCGCAATGAAGGAAATGGTAAACGTGGTCGATCTGGTGGAAGACAGCCTGCGCATTAATGAAGGGGCTTTCCGCCGCCATGATCAGAGGGTGATCCGTGACTTTGACGATGTGCCCCCGCTGAGCCTCGAGAAGCACAAAGTTTTGCAGATCCTGGTGAACCTGCTTGGCAATGCCAGATACGCCTGCGAGGAATCGGGTCGTACGGACAAACAGTTGACAGTGCGCGTGGCCATCGGTGCTCGCCAGGTCACGATTTCGGTGATTGATAACGGCGTCGGGATTCCATCGGAGAATCTGACGCGCATTTTTAACCACGGCTTTACGACCCGCAAAGGCGGCCACGGGTTTGGGCTGCACAGCGGCGCGCTTGCGGCCAGGCAGATGGGCGGCGCGCTAACCGCCCACAGCGATGGCCCCGGCCAAGGCGCTATTTTCACTCTGGAATTGCCTTTGCCCGGCGTGAGAGAGGTCCCCGGAACAATATGACTCCCGACCGAAACAGACGAGTCCTGATCATCGATGACAATCCTTCTATTCATGATGATTTTTGCAAAGTTTTGTCTCCGCCGGAGGCCGCAGCCATGGACGCCACCGAGACGGCGGTATTTGGCGCGGTTCAGGGAGCGGTCGGCCAGCCCCGATTTGAGGTGAGCCCGGCCTACCAGGGGCAGGAAGGCCTGCGGATGCTCAGAAAGGAATTTGAAGCAGGGCTGCCGTACGCAATGGCCTTTGTCGATGTGCGCATGCCGCCGGGCTGGGACGGCATCGAAACCTCCGCCCGCCTGTGGGAGGTCGATCCGTGCCTCCAGATCGTCATTTGCACAGCCTATATGGACTATTGCTGGGAGGAGATGGTGGCTAAACTGGGTCGCACCGACCGGTTCGTCATTTTGAAAAAACCCTTCGACGCCGTGGAGGTCTTGCAGTTGGCCAGCGCGCTAACGGAGAAATGGCGTTTGCACCAGGAAGCCAAAGGCCAGTTAGAGCGCCTTGAACGGCTCGTATGTGAACGAACCTGTGTGCTCGAGGAAACCAACGCCAAGCTTGCGCAAGCGCTGGCGAACGTTCAGACCCTGAGCGGCTTGCTCCCGATCTGTGCGGGGTGCAAAAAGATCCGGGATGACAGCGGTTTTTGGAACCAGGTCGAAACCTATGTCGCCAAGCACTCGGATGCCAAGTTTACGCACGGCCTCTGCCCGGACTGCGCCAGGAAATACTACCCGGACGTTGAATATCCTCAGCAGCCGGTTTGCTAAAGCACAAGATGAGCGATTCGAACGTGCCCCAAAGTATCCTCCTGATCGATGACGAGGCGAGCTTTCGTGAAGTCGTGGCCAAGTCGCTGGTCAAATATGGATTTAGTGTTCTGGAGGCCGCCGATGGGAAGGAAGGCCTGCGGCGAGCCGCGGAAAGCCATCCGGACTTGATCCTGTGCGACCTGAGCATGCCTGAAATGAACGGCTACCAGGTATTGGCCGTCCTCCGAGGCGATGAAAGCCTGGCTGGCATCCCGGTCATCTTCCTTACCGCCCAATCCGAGCCCGCCGAAGTGCGCCAAGGGATGAACCTGGGCGCGGATGATTATCTCATCAAGCCTGTCAACATCGTTGACCTGGTGGGTGCGATGAACGCCAGGCTGGATCGGTCCCAATCGGAACGGCGACGGCAGGCGAAGCGGATGGAGCGGGCGATGCAGCTCTTCGCCGAAACCGTGCACGACCTGCGCAACCCGCTGTTCGCAGTGCTTGGATATACCGACCTGCTCAAGAACACACAGGCCCAGCCGGACCACGGCCGGCCGCGCGCGGATCAGCTCTTTGCGGGAATTCAGCAGGCCGTGATCCGCATGCAGGACATCATCTCGGAGACCCTGTTTGTCGTCCGCTCACGGATGCGGCGGTTGCCGTTGAATCTTGGCACTTTCGACCTGCGGAGCTTTTGCGCGCTGTTTCTGGCCGACCAGGAGGACCCGGGGCGCCTTCAGTTCCAATGCGGCGAAGGGCGTTTTCCCATCGTTGCCGATGGCCCGCGCCTCCGTCATGCGTTGGAAAACCTGGTCTCGAACGGGCTCAAGTACTCCGACAAACCCGTGGTCGTGAGCCTGGCGAAGATCGCGCAGGGTTACCGCATCGAGGTCAAAGACCAGGGCATCGGCATACCGCTCCCGGAACAACCCAGTATTTTTGAACCATTCTTTAGGGCCTCAAACACGGGAACCAAACCCGGGCACGGCTTGGGGCTGTGCGTGGCCAAGAACTGCATCGACGAGCACGGCGGCAGCCTGCGTTGCTTCAGCCAACTCAACCAAGGCACAACTTTTTGCATTGATTTGCCGTTCTCTCCGCCCGGCTCCGCCACGGGGCAAAGTAAAACCGCGGATGCCCGGCCGTCTGCGCCGGAGCGCCCCGAGCTTCCCGGCCCGCCGCGTCCGAGCGGCGAATCGCTCGCGCCGACCGGAGGCATGAACGCGATCCACCCGCAAGGACTCACCCCGAGCCTGATAAAACTGCCGGAACCTCAGCCGCCCGGGGAAAGGGTGGAGGCGATCCGACGGGCCGAACCGCGCGCGCGTCCATCGCATCAATTCCGGGCCCTCGTTGTGGACGACGACCCCGTAGTCCGCAATGTCATGCGCGAGTTGCTGGAGAGTTCAGAGGTTCAGGTCATCGGCACGGCAGCCACGCTCGCCCAAGCCCGTCTGCTGGTCCGCGAGCAGGAACCCGCGGTGGTTTTCCTGGACGTCAACCTGCCGGATGGCTCCGGGTTCGACCTGCTCCGGGTTTTAGAGCCGGACGTCTCGGTTATCTTTGTAACCAGCGCCGAGGAGCACGCGGCGCAGGCCTTTGATTGCGACGCCACCGATTACCTCGTCAAGCCGATCACGTCGGAAAGATTGCAAAAGGCGCTTCGGCGGGCGCGACAGCGCCTGGCGGCTAACACCCCGGCGGCATCGCCGGCGGATTCGAGGGAGACGGGTTCGTTCCCGGTCAAGACTTTGACCGAAACGCGCTTAGTGAAGATCAGCGAGATTACCCGTGTGATCGCTTACGGCGAGTATTCCTGGGTTTATTGGGATAAAAGCGCCAAGGGTGCGCTGCTTAGAAAATCGCTGAAAAAGTGGCAGTCTGAGCTGCCCGAGGACCATTTCATCCGCGTTCACCGCCGCGCGATTGTCAATTTAGCCTTTATGGACCGGGTGGAGAGACTTCCGTCCGGGCGGTTGCAAATCCATCTACGCGACACGCCCGAGCCTGTTTTGGTCAGCATCAGCCATACCCCCCTGGTAAACCGAAAGGTCAAAGCGCTGGGGCGTTGATCCCGCAAATAAGCAGTGAAAGACGGCTAACCCGGGATGAACACCGATATGTACGGCTAGGGCTACGGCCCCACCTTCACGCGATAGAAACGTTGTTGGTCGGAGGCCCCACGGTCGATGACATTGAACGAATTAGTCGTCGCGCTGTTGGTGACAAAGAGCGGCGTCCAATTGGACGCACCCAAAGCTGTGGTCATTTCGACCGTGTAATTCTGGCCGGTCGAGCCGGTGAGCCACATTTGGAATTGATTCGCCACCCAACTGGGCGAACCCAGAACCACCACGGGTCTTGGATTGATAGTGATGGAAAAGATTTTATCGAGCACGGAGGAATTCGAGTCGCTCACGTGTAATTTGAAGGAGGACGATCCGTTGGTCGTGGGCGTGCCGGAGATGAGGCCAGCGGGGTTCAGGACCAGGCCGGGAGGCAAACTGGCTGAGCCAAGCCCCAGGCTCCAGTTATAGGGTGGCTGTCCGCCAGTGGCGCCGAGTTGCCCGCTATAAAACAAGCCGACCGTGCCGGTGGGCAAAGAAACATTGGTGATCAGCAATGGAGGCGGGGGCGGGCTGGAAATGAACAACGACAACGTTTGAGAGGCGGTGTTCGACGCGGCATCGGTTACCGCCACGTCAAAGTAAAACGGTCCGCCAGAGGTCGTGAGGATACCAGAGAGCACGCCATTGGAGGCCAATATGAGACTCTGCGGCGGTGTGGCGGAATAACTCGGGACGGACCACCCATAAGGCGGTTGACCGCCAGTGGCTTGGAGCGTTTGGCTATAGAGGCTGCCGTTCGTGCCGTTGGGCAAAAACATCGTCGTGACTTGCAGCGGCGTGGATGATGGGGCGATGTAAAGAGACAAATTTTGCGACGCCGAATGACCGTTTCCGTCATCCGCGCTCACAGAAAAATTGTACGTGCCGCTCGTGTTGGGTGTGCCCTGAATTGACCCGTTCCCGCCAAAGCTTAGGCTGGATGGAAAATCCAGCGGGTCGTTCAACGACCAATTGAGGGGGCCTCCGCAAGCCGAACCTTGCAGGGTGACCCCAAAGAAAGTGCCCACCTGGCCGTTCGGCAAATTGGTCGTGAGAATCTGAACGCCATTGCAAAGTTGAACAACGAAGTTGGCCGAGCCGGCGTTGTTGTTGATGGTGACATTTTGATTGGCCGGACATTGATAATTGCCGTAGCCGAGCAGGTTGTTTAGACCATCGTTGCCGCCGCCGCAATTGATACTAACGCTCCAAGTTCCATTGCCGACATTCAAGGAGTAATTTCCATTGATATCGGTGTCAGCAGAAACGTTAAAATCCATGTTGTTGATCGTCGCATAAGCATACACTCCAACGACCGCGACGTTGGTCCCATTTGCCGTGACGTTCCCGGTTATATGATTGGTCGCAAGGAGGGCGGTAAAATTCACCTTCACAGCGGTGCCGGCGCTAAGGTTCGTGCCGCCATTTTGATCAAACGCCGGTTGAGAAAAAACGTAATTCGTGGCACCCCTGTCGGTGCTCACGGAAATCCACCAGGGGTCATTGGCACCCAAGCCACCCAGCACCCCGGCAACGTAATTCCCGTTCGCGTCCGAGTAAGCGTCGGTTTCATACACGTAGCTATTATTATCGTTGGCATAGACGTCAGTGCCCGGCAGAGGATTTCCCAGATTATCCAGCAGGCTGCCGTAAAACAGCGCCGTGGCCTTTGGCACGGCGAGGGTGACCCCCGTTTGGCCGGCGCTCGCCAGGGTGCTGTTTTGCAACCCAACATAGCCGTGGACAATGAGGCTTGTATCCTCGGCGCGGAGCGCCCACTGGCCGGCGCTGGCATCCACGCTAGAAGTGAAATTGCCGTTGGTGTCCGTGGAGCCCACTCCCATGAGGCCGTTGCTCGCCTGGACCGACATAAGAATGCCGGGCAGCCCGATGTTTGAATTGTTGGCGTCAACCAGTTTGCCGGAGATGCTGGACGTCGCGTTCAAGAGCGTCAGGTTCGTGGTGAAGGTCTGACCGCTGCCCAGGGTGAGGAGCGGCGATGCCGAGAAATCGACGACATAGGCATTTTTGAAAGCCACGGGCGTATAAGTCCCCACGGGCGCTGGGATGCGATAGCTACCCAAATTGTTCGCCACCACGCCTGCCACCGGCGAGCCGCCTGGCCCGCTTTTTCCCGGGCGGGGGGGCGGGAATAAAAGGACAAGGGCATTGGGCAAGGTGGTGCTGGTGCCGTTGCTGACCACGTTTCCGACGAACTTTTGGGCGTACGGGAGGTTGGTGACGCTAAAAGGGCTGGTTATCGGCACAAAATGTCCACTCGGACTCGAAAGCCTGAATACATATTGCCCGGCAATCTGCTGGATGAAGTCGCCATTCTGGAAGTTCAGCTTGGCGGTGATTTGTCCCGCCGTCGTGTCGAGGTCGCCGGGCACGTTGAAATTGGTCACGCCCCCAATCACCATGCCCGCTTGGCCGTCGGTCAGGTTAAACTGCTGCACGAGCCAGTCGCTGGCCTCGATAACACCATTGGTGTTGAGGTCTAGGAATTTCTGCACCACCACGCTGTCCCCGGACGCCAAGCCATTGACTTGCAACGTAATATGCCCGCTGTAGGTGTTGCTGACCGCGGCTGGTGTGATGGTGAAAGCCACCGCCCCGCGACCGGTTTGAGTGAGGCTGACAAACAACGCCAGCGCGAGGAACAGATATTGAACGTGCGTTTTCATAGAGGGTTTAAATGCTGGATGAGCAGACAGTCTCGATATGGGGCGCGCTGGCGCGAAACTCACCCCGAATTCCGGCCTCCCCTTTTCACGTAACGGTTTGGCAGGTTTTACAAATTTGGCGAGCCAAACGCGTTGGTGAATTCCACCAGGTAAAAATTCATGCACGCGTTTCCCGCTTGGTACCATTCACTAAACGACTGAACCTTGCTGACCGGAATTTGGCTTTTGTTAACCACGGGACTGGCCGCCCTTAGCAAACATAAAGGTGCGCAAAATGCCAATTTGAGGCTGGATGTCGCATCACCTTCAACCACGGTCATAATTGCACTGCTGTCGGAAAAAACTGCCCGTTTTGGCCCTGTTGCATTGGGAGAGGTGCCCTCGGAGTTCAGTTCCGTGAACCTGGCATGGTTTAATAGGGGCTTCGCTGCAGGTTTCCCCGCGTTGAGTGCGAATCACTGGCGCGCTGGGCTCGGCGGGCTTAAACGTGCTGTTTCGGAATCATGATTTATTTGAATGACTTGGTCGGCGCACTGCGTGAAGAATTGCAGCAGTACGGCGAAATGCTGGCCCGGTTCGATGATGCGGAGGCCTGCCTTCCCCTCGACATTCCGGCGGGAGCGCTGCGGCAGGAGGCAGCGCTGCAAGATCAGGAGCAGGCGGTCAAATTGGCCTTGGCTCAAAGGGAGCATGCCCAAGGCCGGCTTGCCCGATACTTGGGGCTGCCGGATGAGAGAAACCTGGCGGAGATTATCCCTTTGCTGCCATCAGAACACCAACCCCTGGTGCGGGCGCTCATGGAGGAGAACCGTGAGTTATCTTTGCGAGTCCGGCAGCGGGCCAGCAGGGACCGTCAATGGCCGGCCGGGCTGTGTTCCGTGGAGGGTTGTTCTTCGGCCGCTTGAGCTGACCTCGCATGCAACAAAAACCAGGACTGAGGACAATCACCCGCGTGGTGATCCTGACCGCGGTTTATTTTTTGGGCGGGTTGCTCGGCAAGGAATCTTCATTTCTCTCGGGCAGCATCGCCTTGGTCTGGCCGCCCGCCGGCATCGCGCTGGCCGCCATTCTGCTCTTTGGCTACCGCTTCTGGCCGGGCGTGGCTCTTGGAGCCGTCCTGTTTTCCTTCATGAACGGGGTGCCCTTCGGCTTTTTCACGCTGGGCACGGCGATTGGCAATACCATCGGCGCCATCATTTGCACTTTTCTTCTGCGGAGAATTGTCGGCTTTGAAAATGCGCTGGAGCGCACCTCGGACGTGGTTGGCTATATTGGGCTGGCCTGCTTCCTGGGGACCACCGTGAACGCGGCCTTCAACGTCGTGAGCCTTGCCTACGCCGGGGTAACGCCCTGGTCGGACCTCTTCACGTCCGTGCTCGAGTGGTGGGTGCCCAATGCCTTGGCCGGCCTGGTGGTGGCGCCCTTCATCATCACCTGGGCGACGCCCTCCGAGCTCCGCTGGCATCCCCGTTTAATCCTCGAGGCCCTGATTTGCGGCGGAGGCCTGGCGATCGGCACGCTGATTTCCTTCCATTCCTGGTTTGTCTATGGGATTCAAAACTATCCCCTGGCTTATTTGCCCTTTCCCTTCCTGGTCTGGGGCGCCTTGCGGTTCGGGCAGCGTGGAGCAACCACCGGCACCCTGCTGGTGAGCGCGCTGGCAATCCATTCGCTCCTCGGCAAACGCGGGCCGTTTGTGACGCCGGACGAGCGGGAGAGCTTGATGCTCATCGGCAGCTACATTGGTATTCTGGCGGTAACCAACATGCTTCTGGCGTCGGCGGCCGCGGAAAGGCGGCAGGCGGAACGCGCTACCTCCGCCAGCGAAAAGCGGTTCCGAGCGATCGTGGAAGACCAGACGGACCTGATTTGCCGGTTCAAGCCCGATGGCCAATTGACATTCGTCAACGAGGCCTACTGTCGCGTCCGCGGCAACAGCCGTGAAGAGTTGCTCGGCACGGATTTCCTGGAAACGCTGCCCGGGGAAGATCGGGCGATTCCGCTGAGCTATTTCAAGGCCTTGCCCCAGCAGGAGCCCACCGTCTCATTTGACCATCGGACGGTCGAGCCGACCGGCCGGGTTTCGTGGCAGCAATATACCGTGCGGCGCCTCTTTCTGGAGAACGGCGAAACGCCCGAATTTCAGGCCGTCATCCAGGACATCACCCGTCGAAAACAAACCGAGGAAGCGCTTCGTGCCAGCGAAGAAAAGTATCGTTCGCTGGTGTCCAATATCCCCGACGTGGTATGGACGGTAAACGCGAGGCAGGAGCTTACCTATGTCAGTGACAACGTGGAAAAGATACTGGGCTACACTCGCGAGGAGCTGATTTCGGCCGGCGGCGCATGGTGGCGGGAGCGAGCCCATCCGGACGATATCGCGCTGCTCGAGACGGGGTACCGGAAACTCTTCGAAAAGGCCCAACCCCTGGATGTGGAGTGCCGATTTCGCAGAAGGGATGACCAGTGGGTCTGGTTGCAAAACCGAGCGCCGTCGGTCCGGATGCGGGACGGCGCGTTATGCGCCGACGGCCTGCTTTCAGAAATTACGCCACGGAAACGGGTGGAGGCCGCGTTGCAGCAGGCAAAAGACGTCGCCGAAGCCGCCAACCGGGCCAAGAGCCAATTCCTGGCCAATATGAGTCACGAGTTGCGCACGCCGCTGAACGCGATCATCGGGTTTTCTGAAATCCTGGCGGACAAAACCTTCGGTGAGCTCAATGAGCGACAGCTCAAGTATGCCAACAATATTCTCAACAGCGGCAGGCACCTGCTCCAGCTCATCAATGACATCCTCGACCTCTCCAAGGTGGAAGCGGGGCGGATGGAACTGGTTCGCTCCCCTTTCAATCTGGCCCATGCGCTCCTCAATGTGCAAACCATCGTAAAGACTCTGGCCAATAAGAAGGGCATTGTGATCGAGAGCGAATCGGGCCCGGATCTAGTTTCGATACCGGCGGACGAAGCCAAATTCAAGCAGGTCATGTACAACTTGTTGAGCAACGCCATCAAGTTCACGCCCGAGGGCGGGCGTGTCACGGTGACCGCGGCCCGCGAAACCAAACCTCAGGAGTATCCCGCCGCCCTCGCGGACCTGTTCGCACTATCGGGTGAGTGTCTCAAGGTAGCCGTCACGGACACGGGCATCGGGATTAAACCCCTGGACCAGGAGCGAATCTTCCTCGAGTTCGAGCAAGTGGACTCTTCTTATGGGCGGCAACAACAGGGTACCGGGCTGGGATTGGCTTTGACACGGCGGCTCATCGAATTGCATGGAGGACGGATCTGGGTTGAAAGCGACGGCATCCGTGGCCACGGCAGCAGGTTCATTTTCCTGCTTCCCCTCCCCAAGAATGAACCAGCGCCGCAGCCCCTTGCGGCGGCAGCCAGCCACCCCGACAACATCCTCCGGCCCTCAGTGCTCATCGTGACCGGTTCCGCGCACAAGCAGACGCTCATGGTCGATTACCTGACGAAAGCCGGCTACGAGGCTTTGACGGTTTCAGAACTCGAAGCCATCACCCCGGTCTTGAAAAGCAAGCGGCCGTACGCCTTGGCCATCGACGATGAGGCAGCCGCGGGGGCGGGAGTGCAACAGTTGAGTAACTTGCGCCCTCGCCTTCGCGCCAACATGCCCGTGGCCCTATTCTCGATTACCCCGCAGGGACGGCTCGGATTCAGCGTGTACTCCGGAACGGGCGCCGGTCAGGCCCAAGTCAGGCCGCGCCTCGTGGACGCCGTTCGGCAAACGGAAACGTCCGCAGGCAAAGAAGTCAAAACCGTGCTGGTGGTCGATGATGAGCCCGCATTATCGGAATTGCTGGCCAAGACCTTGCTCTACAAAGGATTCCGGGTGGTTCAAGCTTTCGATGGCCGGAAAGGGCTTGAAGCCGCCAGGAAATACCATCCGGATGTCATCGTTTTGGACTTGAACATGCCGGAGTATGACGGAGGCCAACTGATGGAGAGGCTCCGCGACGACGCCTCGACTCATAAAATCCCGATTTTAATCCACACCGGCATTGTCCTCAATGAGGAGGAACGACAACGGCTGGCCGGACATGCGTACTCGATCACCTCCAAGGCGGATCGGGAAAGCTTGCTGGCCGACCTGCAACGTCTGGATGCGATGCCTGCCGAAAGTATTTAAGTATGAGTGCTCCAGTGACACCCAGAGTTTTGGTAATAGAGGACAACCCGCTGAACCTGGAATTGGTTAAAGACCTTCTGGAGGCTAGCGGCTGGGAGGTCCGCCAGGCGCGAACGGCTGAGGAAGGCCTGCGTGTGGCGCAAAACACCTTGCCGGACGTGATTCTGATGGACCTGAGCCTGCCCGGGATGGACGGATTGGCGGCGACCCGGGCTCTCCGTGCCAATCCTGCGATCCGCCACCTTCCGGTCATCGCGCTCACCGCCCATGCGATGAAAGGCGATGAAGAAACCGCCATGGAAGCAGGCTGCAACGGTTACTTATCCAAGCCGATTGATACCCGGACATTCCTGGCGCGTGTGCTGGGGGTCCTTGAGGCGGCAAAGCAGGCCGAGCCCACACGCGGCAATCCGTAAAAGATTATGCAAACTGAAACCCTAACCACCCCTCCGATTTCCGCCCCGGCGCCAAGCCATCGCGGATTCGTCCTGATCGTGGATGACGAAGAACAAAATCGCATGTTGCTGCGGGACTCGCTCGAAGCGCGCGATTACGAAATTGCGGAAGCCGAGAACGGAGAGCAGGCGCTCGAGCAAGTTGCCCAGCGCCCTCCGGATGTGATCCTGCTCGATGTCATGATGCCAAAAATGGATGGCTTCGAGGTCTGCCGGCGGCTAAAAACGGATCCGAACACGGCGGCGATCCCGATCCTGATGGTGACTGCGCTGGGCGAACGCAAGGAGCGGATGATCGGTATCGCGGCTGGCGCGAATGACTTTCTGAGCAAGCCCGTGGACCTGCAGGATTTGACGTTGCGAGTCCGCAATAGTGTTCACAGCCGGCGCCTGTTCGACCAATTGCGGGCGGAACAGGAAAAATCCCAAGGTTTGCTGCTGAATATCCTCCCTCACGCAATCGCCGAACGCATGAAACAAGGTGAGGCGACCATTGCGGACCACCACGCGGACGTAACGGTGCTGGTGGCGGATTTGGTCGGGTTCTCGGCACTTTCAGCCCACATCGGCCCGGAGGAGGTCGTTTGCCTGTTGAATGAAATCTTCTCGGCCTTCGACATCCTGGTTGAAAAACGGGGCCTCGAGAAGATCAAAACCATCGGTGACGCCTACATGGTGGCCGGCGGTCTTACCATCCCACACCAGGATCATTGCGGAGCCATGGCAGAGTTGGCACTCGACTTTAACACCGAGATCGGCCGCCTCAACTCTGCTTATAACACCTCAATCCGCATCCGGATCGGGATCAGTACCGGCCCCCTCGTCGCCGGGGTTATCGGGCGAAAGAAAATCAGCTTCGATCTCTGGGGCGACACCGTCAATCAAGCCTTTGGCCTGGGTGCGATTGCCGAAGGAGGAACCGTTACGGTCTCCGAACCGGTCCGCGAACGCTTAAAGGCCAGGTTCCTTTTTCGACAAAAGCGAGTCGTCGTCATCAAAGGCCGGGCGGCGGTGACGGTTTACGATCTCGCCGATCGGATTTGAGGCGGGAAAGGGGTCAGCGGCCGGTCAAAACCAGCCACCTGCGGGCGAATCATACCCTGAGCGCCAGGGTGCAAGGGCCGCGAGACATGACTTGATTACGACGTGTTTTGAGGTTCAGGAATTCTAGAGCCATCATACGAAACGTGGTTACCGGCACATAACAACTTGGGTTTGGGAACGGTCCAACACGGCCAAGCGGTTGAATCAGTCGGAAAGGTGAAGGCCCGCGTCAGGGCAAAGGGCGTGTTGCGCGCGTGCGGCCACGAGGGGGAAGGAATTCCGCGAGCCGTGCTCCGCCGGTAGCGCTGTCCGCGCAGGATAACCCGGAATCGGCCTAGCCAATCGGCGATGGCATCCCGGACCATGTTCGGATGTTGGCGCAGTTCTCGTTCACCCGCCTTCGCTATGGCAGAAGCTGGGCGCGGAAGAACGTTGGACGGCTGCCTTCCGGCTGCGCTTGCAGGTTCGTCGAGCCGGAGACGCCCAGCAGAACGGTCCCCCAGCGGGCGTCGGGAGCCCAGTTCACCAAGTCTGAAGAGGTCTGAAGGGCCCACCGGGTTCCGGGCGAGCCTGTGATTCGCAGGTTCAGCTTTCCCCCGGCGAGGCTGACCCCAGCCAGCGTGGTGGGGACATCGGGCAGCGAAAGGACGGCCGTCTGACTCGCCACACGACTGCCGACACTGCTGACCAGAACCCAGTATCGGGCCGTGGCCGTGAGCGGCGCCGTGGAGTAGGTATTAAAGACGGCGCCGGCGATGGGGTTGTTCGTGTCGCCGGAGTCGCCCGCAAACCATTGATAGAGCAGGGCCTGGCCGCCCATCGCCCCCACCATCAAGGTCACCCGCTGCCCGTTGGTGATCGACTGACTAAGCGGCTGCTGAACGATTTGCACCGGGGCAATGACGGAAACGACCACGAGGTCACTACTGGCGCCGCCCAGGGGATTCATGACCTGGACCATGAAGCTGGATGTGTTGGTTAGCGGCCCCGTGCTGTAGCTCGCCGCGGTGGCGCCGTCGAGCGGCGCATAAACATTCCCCTTGAGTAGCTGATACCACTGGTAACTCAGCGGCTCGGTCCCGGTAGCCACCACGGAGAGCGTCGCCCCCTGGCCGGAAAGGATCATCGTACTCTGCGGCTGGACTGTAATTTTGGGGGGCACCGGGGGGCTAATCGTAACGGTGGCGCTATCGGCATAGCCTGCCGGGTTGCTCACGCGGACCCAAAAAGAGGTTGGCTGGTAGATGGTCGCCGTCGTGAAGACATTGGAAATCCCCCAGGCGACGGGATGGCTCAGATCCCCGGCAACGCCTTGATACCATTGGTAGAAGACCGCGCGTGCGGGCGTGGCCACCACCACCAGGGTGGCGGAGGAGCGCTCGGTCACCAGCATTTGATTGGTCGGTTGGATGCTGATCGCCGGAGCTGCCACCAGGCCCAGCCGGCTTAGCGAGCCGGAGCTGAAAAAATAAGCGGTGCCATCACTACCGGCAGCCAGCATTCCGCCAGGGTAATCCCCTCCGCCGGGCAGCCGCGGAGTGGGCAGCGCCCAGGCAAAGCCGCCCGCCGCATTGCACTTGGCAAGGAAGTGGCCTTCGTTGGTCAGGGACCGCCCCCCGATGATGGTGCTGTGAATAAACGAGCCCTCGACGTAGGCATTGCCGCCACCGGATTCGGCAACGACGCTCAATACGGAGTCAATATTGGTGTCGCCATCCTTAAAGGCCCATTGCACGCTGCCGGCGCTATCGTACTTGGTGACCTCGATATCATAATCGAGACCGAAGGGCAGGCCGGGCGCGCTCCAGAGCTGCGTGCCGCCAAAGATATTGGTGCCACACATCCCGCCGGACACCAGAACGTTTCCCTGCCCGTCCAGGGCGATCGCCGCGGCCGAGGTGACGGATAACCGGGTGGTGCTGGCCGGCTGAGAGGAGCGCATCCAAACCTGGCCGCCGGTGGGGTTAAACTTGTAAACGCCCTGCACCTGCCCACCCGCCACCGTGAAGTTGGCAGCGGCATAGGCATTGCCGGAGGCGTCCACGGCGAGCGCCAAACAGCGCCGGACAGAACCGTCGCCAAAACGGGTGGCCCAGAGAATTTTTCCGCTCGGGTCAATTTTGGCGATGAATGCATCCATCGTTCCCACCGAGTAGTTGTTCAACGGGATGGTGCCTAACCGCACTTGGTAGGTGGAGGAGCCCATGAACTCCCCGGCGACATAGGCGTTACCCGCGGCGTCCAGGCCCACCGCCCAGGCCGTGACCCCGGCCCCGCCGGTGCTGCCAATGGCCCATAGCGCAACGCCCTCCGGGCTGTATTTAGCCAGGAACATCGACCCATTGACCGAGCCGGTGAGCTTGATATCGCCAAACTGGCCAGCGCTGGTAAAGCCGCCGGTGGCATAGACACTGCCGGACGGATCAATCGCCGCGCCCAGAAAGCTCGCCGTGTTGGCGCAGGTTGCCGACTGGAGCAGCAGGCCATCGGTATCGTAGCTTCGAAAGTAGAGGGTGGCGCTGATGTGGCCGACCGTCCGCACGTGGCCTTGCCCATCCTCCGCGACGGCCAGCGGCGCGTCGGTATTGGGCGCGGCCTCGGTCCATAAATAGCCGGGCGCCGTCTGCGCCAGCAAGGGGGGCGCGGCCCAGGCGAGCAGGATCCCCAGCGCGCACCGAGCCTGCAAGCGGGAGAACGCTGAAAGGAAAGAAACAGGCGCCGGTCGGGCTGGCTGCGTAGTGGGCATAGGTGAATTATAGGGTTGGGATGAGTGTCCTCTGATTATCGGGCGTACCTCGACGAAAATTACGGTATCTAAACATCCGGGGTTCGTACATTACCGCTGTATAAATAAATGAAACTTAGCCGACTTCAACAGCTAATTAGTCGGACCTATCATTTTCCTCGGTTCGCCCAGACCGCGCAGCCCCACTGGCGTCTGCGGACGAGCCTGGTTTTGACCACAAATTCCCACGGGTCCAGGCGCCTCCTTTTGTCTCGGGAAATTAAGGCGCGAAGCACGCCAGGCGGAAGAACGCGCGGCCCGAACGAACAAAACATCCCGATCGCGGCGCGCGTCAGCTTGGTAGGTGCGGGCAGCCCCAGAGCATCGTGGGCCGCCGATGAAAGCTGCGACCGGCAAGACTATCTCCGGCGCACCCGGGGGCTCTTGCAAAATAAATCTCCTTTGAGCGGGGCGCATGAATTAAGTTGGGCGAGCTTATGAATACGTCGGGACTGGCTTTATGGATCGCCAACGGCCACGCCTCAGCTTGCGGCCACGCGAGGCAGGCGTTGGCGGCGCGAAATGCCCAAAACACATGAAGGACTCCAAACGTGTTCCAACCGATGGCGGACAGACTTTCGGCCATAACCCATTCGCAGGTTTATCCAGCGAAGGGCTTCCGCCCGCCCCCGAAGGTCTGCCGCCGGGCCCCACCCAAAGCACCACGCCCAAGCCGGCGGGTAAGAGCCGGGGCCGGGTGGACATCATCCGGCAGAAGGCGGGGCGTGGCGGCAAGACGGTCACGGTGGTCAAAGGATTTATCGGCATCGGTTTGCCCGAAAAAGAGGAACTGGCCAGGAGGATGCAAAAGACCTGCGGAACGGGCGGCACGGTGAAGGAAGGACAAATCGAGATCCAGGGAGACAAGCGCGAAGAGGTGGCCCGAATCCTTCGCGAGGCGAATTTTCGCCCGGTATTCGCCGGGGGTTAGCCCCTCGAACCCGCTTTGAAGGGTGGCAAGGGCCAGGCCGAGCCGACAGCGGTTTCGACAGGGACTCGATCTGGAGCCCAGGCAATGAATTGCCTCGGAAGACCCATTGTGGGCTCTCGCAATCTGCAACCCCGCATCAGGCCCGCTTCCGGAGTTGCGCTTGGCGCACAAATCAATGAAGATCAATCCTGGTGCTACGCTCTCGGCGGAGGCTCGCCAGAGGAACCGGTGACCAGACGAAAATTTTCCAAAGCTGTAGGCGCCGAAGTTATCTAGAAAGAATGGGAACCGCTCATCCAACGGGGACGACCCGAGTGAGAAGCGCGCAAATACGCCAGGAGTTGTGGGTTTTTGCTTGGAACTTGCGTTCACTGGACACGCCCTTCGCTCGTCGCTCTTTGGCGTTAAACGCAATCGAAAAAGGCCGTGCATGGCACTGGCGGCTGTTGCCACCGGGCTGGGTTGACCCCTCCTTCATCCTGCAACACGGGCAGATCAAGACCAAGCACGCATTCGCCGCGTTTTTCCGGGGTTCGGAAGCGGCCTCCGTCAGGTTACCCAAGCGAACCATGAAAGGAAGAATACCCCAAGCTGGAGAAGCGCCACTCACATGGGACATGGTCAAGAACGCCTTTGCGCGGAACCCAAAACTGAAGCGGCTGGGCGTTCTGGCGGGGGCCCAGGCCCTCCTGAACGAGCATCTGGAGAACAGGTTCGGCAGATATAGTTTCGACATCGATCTGCACACATCGAAGGAGGTGGCGCAGGTCAACGCCTTACTCACTTCGGAGGATCGGAAGAGAATCCATCTGGTCTCGCGCGCCAATCCAGAGATGTATGTGTATGAAATTGGCACCAGCCGCAGGCCGGTGAAGCTGGAAATAGCCAAACCGTTTCTGGTTCCCAAGCTGAGGCCTGTGCCGAGCAAACACATTCCTGGTCTCAAGGTCACACAGTTTGCGGACCTTATCGACGCCAAGATCAGCGCTTTGTCCACGCGGGGGTTCGCGCGGGATTTCGTGGACCTCTACGCAGCTCACGCCCAGAGGCGCCTTGACTGGCGGCGGCTGTTCGTCAGGGCCTCCAAAAACCCGTTAAACGACTACAATCCAGTCGAGCTCGAGGACCGGCTCCGGCTGCTCGAAGAGGAATTTCGGAAGGGGGCTTGGGAGCTGCCCTGCGAGCGTCCGCCGGCAAGCAACGAGTTGACGACATTCCTTGAGGAGTTACGCGCCATTAACGCCGACGTGGCACGGGAGTTAACCAAGTTCGAGAGCGACCCGGAGATTGAGCCAGGGATTGAATAGTTACCGTTACTATAGTTGGGAACGTGGGATGCCGTTCGGCGTGGCTTTTTGGACGCGCAAACCCGGGGGCGGGGTACCTCCTCGAGCCGTCGAATGCTGACATGATCCCGCCGCTGACCATTGGCTTCTTGGGTGCTACCGATGCCGCGCTCAAGGCCGAAGGGGCCGTTGGTCCCTGGGAGCTTTTTCAGCACATGCTCCTGCTCTCGCCGGTCCACGTGGAGGCTTGGAAGAAGGGCAACGAATACTCATGAGCACGCTCAAAGACCTAAAACTGGCGCAAAAGAGTGCGGCGGAGCAGCAGGCGCTCCTGCTCGAACTGAATGCCGTGCTCAAGGACATCGGTCGTTGCGAAGCGACCATCAAGTCCCTGAGAGCGGATCTGGAGGCTGTGAACGAACGCTTTAAGGGACCGCGGACGACTCGCGAGGACATCGATTATCTGACCGCCCTGCTGGCTTGCGCCAAGAAGAAGCTCAATTGGGAGAGGCATTTGGCCAGCCTGCAGAAGCGCGCCCCGTTGGTGCTCGAACAGATGGCGCGGCTGATGCAGGACCCCAAGAACCCGCCTGCCGATGACGTTCGCCAGGAAATGCTGAGGATCCTTCAGGGGATTCAAGGCGCCATGGAACGTCTGCAGAGCGTGGCGGCATAGTGGTCTTCAAAGCGCGACGGAGCTCCAGCCGGGAGCGTAGTCCTTCAGATGATCGCGGGGACGGTTTCTTTGCGGCCGGCGGCGTAGCACCTGACGATTTATGGGCAGGCGCGCAGCCCGAGCGGGTGCAGCGTCAACCGGCGGACCCCTCAGGGCCTTCGGTGCAACCCGCGTTCTGCATCAGGTATTGAATCACCTCCGCCGCAGTGTAGGACTCGCGGCCCGGCTTGAGAAAACGAGCGATTTGGGCGACATCATTACCGGCGGTCACCAGCGCCCGTTCCTCATCGCGCGCGAATTGAACTTGTCCGAGACCGATCGTTGCCACCAGACCATTGCAAACACATTTGCGACCCAGAGAATCCGATCCGTTCCCTCCTTTTCGCACGAAATCATCCAGGGGCTCACTGGAACAACGGTAACCCAAGCCTCCATCCTCCTTGCGGTAGGGTTGGCGCAGATAGCCCAAATCGCAGATGCGCGTCCGGGCGGCATAAAGGTTTTGATCAGAAAGCGTGCCTTCCAGATCCAAAACCTTGAACGGAAAACCGGTTGGAGAGGCCAGCGGATCCGTGAAGACGCGGGCTTGGCCCTGCTTGCTCTTTTGCAGGGCCCGGTGCTTGAGTTCGGGGTGAATGCCCGACTCCTCGCAAAAGGCAAAAGCGGTTCCGACCTGAATTCCCGACGCCCCGAGTCGGATCGCTTCCGCCAGTTTTTCGGGTTGCGCATAGGCGCCGGCGAGCCAAAAGGGCAACCCTAAGGCTCGAATCTTTTGCAGGTCGGGTAGATCGCGCGGGCCGTAAATTGGTTCGCCGCTGGCGCTCAGTTGTAGCGGCCCACGAGGCGGGGCATTGTGCCCGCCCGCAGTCGGGCCTTCCACGACGAAGCCGTCCACTCGTCCGCTGGCTTTCCGGGCCAAGGCGATGGCCAGGGTAGCCGAGGCAACAATCCCAAGAAACTGCGGCCGCTTTAGCTGCGGGCCAAGACCGCCACAAAAGGTCACCGGATCGAAGGCGGTGTAAAACTCCTCACCGGCGGGCGCGTCCGCCACGTCGATTTTCAATTCGGTGCGCTTTCCTTGCGCCAAGCTATCGAGCGCTGCGGGAATGGCTCGCGGAATGCCAGCGCCCATCAGGACGTAATCCACCCCGGCGAGCATGGCCCCGAACAGGGAGGGCAGGGTGGGAAGCTGAATTTTTTCAAGCAGGTTAATCCCCACCACCCCGTCATGGCCGTGCTTGGCGAGGAACACCTCGGCGAAGTTAGCCGCCACCGTCAGTTCCAGCAACGCCGCGTTGGGATGGACCGTCGGCATGGAAGTGAGTTTGAAGGGCGTGCCCGGCCGTTTACCGCCCGGAACAAAATACTCCCCGAGGAGGCGCGCGCCGACCCCGGGGATGGGGAAATGCCGCAACGCAAAGCGCAATTGGCCGTCCAAATCGCCGGTCTCCAGTATCCGGGCAAAGGTCACAGCCAAGGCCGTTCCTGAGACCACACCCAGTTGGCCGAGTTGCGAAACGGCGCGGGCCAAACGCCAACCGGAAACGCCGGCGCCCATTCCCCCCTGGATGATTTTTGGGGAGTTCACTGAACACCTCGGAGTTGCGACGTAGCGCGGTTGCTCATGGTGCAGTCTGGATCGGCCTCCGCCGAGAAGCAATGACTCAGGTCAAGAATTCCAGCGATGGCCGCCAGCCTGGGGGTGGCCGAAGCACGAACCGCAAAGCCTGAGCGCCGGGACAAGAGCCAGATTCGGCGAACCGCGGCCACGGACGTCCTGATATTGGCCGGCGGGTTCCGTTCGTGGGATGCGGGAGGGAAGACATGAAAGGGATCAGGATTCGTGCACGTTGCATCTCGTCATTATGGCGCATCGAGAGGATGATCACCCGCACGTTCGGGAACCCTCGGGCCCCCAACAGGCTGCACGCTCCCTGGCTCCACGTCAGGCCGTGGCGTGCTCATCTTGCGCCATTCAGAAAGACGCGTTGAGTGGATAAGATCATGTTTGTGGTTAGGTTGCGTCTAGCTTCTTGCCGAGAGACACAGCCGGAGGAGGGCCGCAGCCGGTAGCTGCGCGGGGACTGGGGCTTTTGCCCTGCGGAGCCTCGATGCCCACTGGCTTGGCGTCATCGTGCAAAATGCGCGGTTTTAGCTCCACCCGTCATTCATATTGCACCTCACGGTTTCGCGAAAAAGACGCAGCGAGAGCATTATCGAAGAGACAAACCCGTCGGCACAGTTCAAGCTGGCCCAGGACGATGGAACCAATCGATCCGAGGTATGTATTTTCTTAAGCTGGTGTGCCTGACTATCGTTAACCTAGCCAAACAACTCTGGCAGTTGCCACGATCAATCGCGCTCGCGCGGGAACAAAGGCAGCGGCAGGTCACGCAGCACCAGTTCGAGGTCGAACGGCTCGACCGGATACGCAATCCGTCGAAGTATCTCGGAAAATGAGCGACAGCCTCCACGTGGGCCAGTCACGCTCGTCCCCTTAGCCAGACCGGATCGCGGATGGGGCACCGCCCGTCGAAGAATAGGGGGCTTTTGCCGACGCGGTTGCCTCCGGTGCAGGCAAACCATGGAAAACCAGAGTTCTTTGTACACCAAGCAAACGAAGGCAACGAAGGATTTTGTCCTGCACCGGGCCTTGGACAATGGGCACGGTTGACTCTGGACAGCGTCCGGCGCCCGCGTCACATTTGGGGCCATATCGTGCGCACTTCATTTCTGGTTTTGAACGGTCTTGTCGGCGCCTGCGCCCTCCTGGTTGCGGTTGAAGACGGGCGACCGGCTCGCACGGAAGGTCACCGAGCGCCAGCCTGCTGCCTGGCAAGCGCTGGTGGGCGCGGCCCATGCCCCGGTCACCTACACCCCCGAAGTCACTCCTGAATGAACGCCTTTTTGAAGCATAGTTATCCGCGGCCGGTTGCCTTGTCGATCCTGGGCGCCGCCATGGTTTTGACGGCCGGTGCGGCCTCGTTGGTGGATCAGATAAACCCGATGATTGGCGCCAGCACGAGCGTCGAGTTCGGCGAAGGCAAGACCTTTCCCGGCGCGGCCACTCCGTTTGGGTTGGTCCAGCTCAGTCCGGACACCATCACTGGCGGGGACAACGGCTCCGGCTATTCGTGCGAACACACCAGCATCGAGGGGTTCAGCTTTACCCACATGAGCGGCATCGGGTGGTATGGCGACCTGGGGAACTTCCTGGTCATGCCCACCTCCGGCCCGTTGAAGACCGAGCGCGGGGTGCACAGTGCCGAGGATGGCTATCGGTCGCGGTTTCGCCACGAAACCGAAATCGCCCAGGCCGGCTATTACGCCGTCACGCTGGACGATTACAAAATCCGCGCCGAGGCGACGGCCGCCCCGCATGCCGGCATGCTGCGCTTCACCTTTCCCCAAGGAGACCAATCGCGCGTGCAAATCGATCTGGCCCGGCGCATCGGCGGCACCTCCACCCGCCAGTACGTCAAGGTGCTGGACGACCACACCATCCAAGGCTGGATGAAGTGCCCGCCCGAAGGCGGCGGCTGGGGTGATGGGGCCGGCAAGGCCAACTACACCGTTTACTTCTACGCCCAGTTCAGCAAGCCGATCAACCAATGCGGGGTCTGGTCGGCGGCGATTCCCGCCGGGTGGTCGCGCAAGCGTGAAGACATCGAGAGCGCGCGCTACCGCAAAGTCGTGGCGGCGGCCCGCGTGCTGGAAGGCTGCCGTGAAATCGAGGGCGACCATTTGGGTTCTTTTCCGAATTCGCCACCACGGCAGGCGAACAGGTGTTGCTGAAAGCCGGCATCTCCTTCGTGAGCGTCGAGGGGGCGCGGCGCAACCTGGAGCAGGACATTCCCGGCTGGGATTTTGACCAGGTGCGCGCCCAGGCCGGCGGCTGTGGGAGCAAGGCCCTGGCGGGGGTCCGCATCGAGGGCGGCACTGCCGCGCAGCGCGAAGCTTTCGCCACCGCGCTTTATCATGCCATGCTCGATCCGCGGGCCTATTCCGATGTGAACGGCATTTACACCGGCGCGGACGGCAAAGATCCACCAGGCCGAGCACTTCACTTATCGGACCATCTTCAGCGGCTGGGATGTTTTCCGCAGCCAGTATCCACTCCTGAGTATTATTCGGCCGGATGTGGTCAACGACACGGTCAACTCCCTCATGCAACAAGCCGAGTTGAGCGGCAACGGCTATCTGGCTCGCTGGGAAATCGTGGCGGCCGAATCCGGCTGCATGATTGGCGACCCGGCGGTGTCCGTCTTTGCCGATGCTTATCTCAAGGGAATTCGCGGCTATGATGTGGCAGAAGGCCTGCGAGCTCTGCCTCCAGACGGTGGATTTGAACCAGGAAAACGGCAACCATCGCCCGAGAATACCAGAAGCTCGGCTTCGTGCCGGGGAGCATTTCGGTGACCTTGGAAAATGCCTATTTCGATTATTGTGCCGGGCGCTTTGCGGAGGCCTTGGGCCAGACCAACGATGCTCAGCGCCTGCTGCAGCGCTCGCTCAATTACCGCAATATTTACGACCCGTCCGTCGGCAACATGCACGCCAAAAACGCGGACGGATCGTGGACCAAATGGGAGGGTGCCACCCGGGAAGGCCAGGGCTGCGTGGAGAGCAATCCTTACCAGCAAGGCTGGTTTGTGCCGCAAGACGTGCCCGGCCTGATCGATCTCATGGGCAAAGACTATTTCCTCTCCTACCTGACCGGGTTCTTTGAGAAAACCCCGCTATCCTTCAAGTGGAATGAGTATGCAACCACTCCAATGAGCCGGTCCATCATACGGCCTATCTGTTCGCCTATGCGGGCAAGCCCTGGCTTTCGCAAAAATGGGCCCGGTTCATCATGGACCACGCCTACGGGGCCGGGGTGAAAGGACTGTGTGGCAACGAGGATGTCGGGCAGATGTCCGCCTGGTATATTCTCAGCGCGATCGGCTTCCATCCCGTTTCGCCGGTGGACGGCATTTATATCATCGGCAGTCCGCTCTTCGACGAGGTGACCCTTCAGTTGGACCCACGTTATTACAAGGGCGGCACGTTCACGGTCAGGACGCGGAATAACTCGGCGCAAAACTGCTACGTGCAGTCGGCAACCCTCAATGGCAAACCGTTGCAGCGCGCCTGGCTGCGGCACGCGGAAGTGGCTGCCGGCGGCACGCTGGAACTGGTCATGGGACCGCAGCCGAACACATCCTGGGGCTCCGCGCCGGCGGAGTTGCCGCCGCGCAACTTTCCGCCGGTGCGCTAGGCGCAATCGTTGGGCGCGGGTGCCAGGCAGGAGCCAATGCTGGCGCACAGGGGCAAGGTCAGAGCAAACAACCGGGCCAACCTGCGGGGATTATTCATAAACCCGCGTCGTCAGAGAGCGTGTCCTTGTCCGGGCCACCGAGGGCGACACCGATGACGCGGCTGCGGCCGGGCACGGGGAGGATGACTTGGGTCGGTCCATCATCAGCGCTGATTTGGACGCCGGTGCGGGTGGCGATGAATTGGCGGCCTTCAACGGAGTAACAGATACTCTCCGGGCCGGCTTTCACGGGCTCGGGCCAACCGCGCCACAGATAGGCCAGGCGCTGATTCCCGCGCACCAGCATGTTGCCGTTGGCGTCGTAGGCGTAGTTGGTGCCGCTGGCGCTCTTGACCGCGTGGGGCATGCGCGAGCCGTAGCCGTAAGCCGAAGCACCGTTTTCACCGTTGGTGCTGGAGTTGCCCAGTGAATCGTAGCCGAAATTCACCGTTTGGCTGATGGCCGGCCGGGTGAGGGAAGTCAGCCGGTGCCGATCGTCATGCGCGCGGGCCGCAAATGCCGACAAAAGCAGAGCAAAAATGATTTGAGCGAAGCGGTTCACTCGGCTATTGTTTCGCCTGACATAGCTGGGCCAGTCGCATCCCTGACCGAAAGCGAACCGAGCGTGCTGAGGTGAAATGGACTCGCAAAACCACGCTCTTGTGTTGACCGGGAAAACAGTCCGAGGCGGGCAAGCTGCGGGATGTTCAGTCCGAGGTAGCCGACCTTTGCTTCGCTACGAGAAGCGTTCGTAGGCGAGAAGCTGCTCCAGCGTCTGATTCTCATTGGGACGATTGTTGCCTTGGTTGGCGTGTGAAGTTCATTTTAGAGTGTTGTCTCTGCGGCAAGAAATCCGGCAAAAAAGAGCAGCGCGAGCCAAGCGGTGAAAACTTGCTTCATGCGAATTCTCGGATTCTCCCTTGTACGTACCTCTTTCGTTTCGTCGGTGTAACCGTGGTCTCGATGGACGAGTTGTCCGCTCCGAATCCAATAAGCCTCGCCCTTGCCTTGCGGCAATTCGCCAAGCGCACTCTTGAAGGCGTCGAAGTCCAAATCATCGGCATCCATGACCAGAATCGAGAACTTTACTTCTGGCGTCGTCGCAAGGCCGTCACAGAGCAGCCGAAAAGAGCGAATTGCGTCGCCGCTCCACGTTGCAAAGACAAAAAGCACACCACGCAGAATCGTAGCCAACTCTAGCTCCTCGAAGCTCGAAATCTTGATTCGGTCATACGGCAATCTGCCGCAGTTCGATTTGATTTGTTCTTCAAAGCTCATCAGTGGCCTCCTACTGTCATACGCAGAATCGTCATATCCACACCTGGAGCGACGGTTTGGCTTGGAAACGTCCGCATGAAATTGACCGAAGCGTTGTTGCCAAAGGCATCAATCAAGGCTTGGCCCTGAAAACCACTGGCGGGTTGCATCAACGTAATGCGCGTGCCGGGCTGCGAAAGGCGCATAATCTCCGAAATTGTGTTTTCTCCGGTGATGGGGGCGTTGCGAATAAAGATGTCGCTGGCAGAGCCGTTCCCGAAGCCGCTTGTCAGCGGACGGCCATTCGCGAACCGCGCGTTTGACGATACATCAATGAAGCCGGGTGCTTCCCCTGTGCCAAAGATATTGAGTCGGCTTGCTCCACCCTCTGCGGCAAGAAATCCTGGGAAACCGATAAAGACGAGCCGCTCGCCTGACACACCGGCTTCATTCTCACCAGCGGCGCGCACCGTGGCGGTGTCGTAAATGCAGTCGCGCAAGACTGGACCGTCGTAGAAGATTCCTCCTCGATTCTGTGCGTCATAGGGCAAGGCGAAGAAAGCGCAGGCATTTACAGAACCAACCCCGCAAGCCTCGCCGGACGCGAAGGCAGAGGCGGATGCAGTCGCTGAGGTGGCAAACCACAGCCCAAGCATCAATAACCAGAGAAACTGCCGGAATCGCCTCATGCCTCGAAGATCCCCCTTCAGCCCTGCCCGCAACGGAATTGGTATGCACAGACCCACAACTTACAACTGTCGATGAAGGTTATTTCCAAAAGAGCTGGTTGCCCGTCGCGACTCTCGTTTTAGCGCCGGTTTCTGGCAAAGACTTCAATCGGCGCTCGCATTCACTGATAAACGGATGGTTCGAATGGACCGTTGCTTTTTCGATGATCACCTCGTCCCAGAACCCGACCATCTGGAAGCCGATGTATCCGAGGCATCGAATTACTTTAGTGCTACCCGCATCTTCTCTGACGCGAATAGTGAACTCTTCGTATCCAGCGTCTATCCGTTCCAGACTTGCGTCAGGCCAGAGGATAGGGTCGCCCTGAATGCTATTGTTAGAATGGCCAGCCATAGGGAAGTTTCTCGTTTGATTGCCAGGGTCCGGTGGTTCCGTTTAATCGGCGGTCGATGTGCAAATGGTCAACCGTATGCAACGGGTCGATTGGCCCAGTGTAGCCGGGAGTCGATGGGTGAGCTTGCTCAATACGGACACGCAACGGCCCCTGGCTGTCGGTTCCGAGGAATTTTCGAGCTGTGGCCGGGCTAGTGCTGGTTTCTTGGAGCAACTTCATGTTGGCTTGCAGCTCAGCGGCTTCAGTCGGCACAGCCACGCCGCTCTCTGTGACGAGGAATCTTGGAGCTACTGTTGTCTCTGCGGCCCGCACTTCCGCCTTGACCGTGAGTTGCTCGGCGACCTGGGTTCCGACCTCGCGACCCACGACCCGTTCGGCCATACCTTCAGCAGCTTTGGCGACCGGCCTGGTTATTAAGCTCGCGTCAGGGACCAGTTCAACCACTCCCAGTGCGGTCATTCCGATGCCAATAACGTAGAGTTGAGCCGTCTTGAGCTTGCCAACATTCGGATTGTAGGTGGCATCGGCGGCGGCGTTGAGGGTGTCGTGCGCGACCACCAACGTGGGCTTGGGCAAAGGCCCGTGCAGGCCGATGCCGTAGCTCTGGCCGAAATGTTGGTCCACGTAGCGAAGCTGGGTGCCGCCCGTGCGCTGGTCGTAAATGATGGAGGTAGCTGGGGGGCATGGCCGCTGGGATCGACGAACTTCAGCGGATTGTTGAGCGCAAACGTGTAACGATTAAGGTGCTGCGGGTTGAAAAGCTCGGGAATCGCGGTGTCGGGCTGAATGAACCGGCCAAGCAGCGGATCATAGTAGCGGGCGCCGAAATAGTAGAGACCCGTGTCCTCGTCCTTGACCTGGCTGGTGTAGCGGCGGGAGAGCGCGAAGGCCGTCGCGCTTTCGGTAAAGCGATCCTGACCGAAGGCGCTGTATTCGTAGTGCTGGATGCGATTGCCATTCTTGTCGGTTTCCTCAGCCGTGGAGTGCAGGTGGTCCGGGTGGTAATACGCATAGACGTTGGTGCCCGTGGAATCAAAGGTCAGACCAAGCGGCCCTCGGCCAGCACGTGATAGAGAATCTTGCCCTGCTTCTCCTCGTAGGTGCCGCCGACCCAAACTTGCAGCCCGTTGGTGCTCTGCTTCCAGAGCCTGGCCCCGTTGGCGTCATAGCCGAAAGTGGTGGCCGTGGTCGGGGTGACAACGTAGCTGAGCCGATTCTCCGCGTCGTAGCCCAGGCGCTGGCTGCCGCGCACGAGCATGTTGCCGTTGGCGTCGTAGGCGTAGTTGGTGCCGCTGCGCGGCACGGCCAGATTGCAGGCAGGATGGGTGGGCCGGGGAAAGGTGCCCCACGCCGCCCGGGGCGACAAGCAGGAGCAGCAGAATCCACCAGAGCCGTTTCACCTGGCCATCTTTATAGACACACAGCGCCCGCGCCAGCAACCATTCCCTCGACATAGTTCCGGTGGTCGCAGCGACGACCGAAGGCGAACCGAATGCCCAGCGTGAAAGAGCCTCCAAGAGCATCCCTGGGTGGCCGGGACAGCGCCAGGAGGCGGGCAAGCTGCGGGATGTTTAGTCCGAGGTAGCCGACCTTTGCTTCGCTACAAGAAGCGTTCGTAGGCGAGAAGGTGCTCCACCGTCTAATTCTCATTGGGACGATTGTTGCCTTGGTTGGCGTGTGAAGTTCATTTCTCTGATCATAACCTCCAATTCGTCATCACGCCGCATGCGCAGACCGATACACATCGTCCTTTAAGTTGGCAATGCAATTTTTGCGTGGGGCCTTGGTCCCTTGGGCACGCGACCCGGATTCCTTGAAACCTATGATTGATGGGTTGGGGAGGCCCGTCGTACCTGCCGATTCATGAATCAAACGTTAGCGAATAAGATCGCCATCGTGACAGGCGCAACGGATAAAGGATGGCTGTGGCGGTTTCTTCCGGCCGCAGGCAACCGGGACTGCGGACGCCGGGACAGGCCGTCTTTGAGGAAGTTATGCGCGCGCCAGTTCCAAAAGGCCGATATAGAAAAAGCCATCAGGAAATCGTGGCATGAGGCCTGAGCTTCAGCGGTGAAGGCGGCAGACCGAATAACCGAAATGTACGAGCACAAACACCAACCTTTGATTTCACGGCGGGCGTTTTTTGCACGGATGGCCACCCACACGATGGTCGCCGCCGGCGTAATCGGGGCTTCGCTTCTCGTCGGAACCGCGGGCTATCATTTCCTGGATCGCCTGAGCTGGGTGGACTCCTTTTTGAATGCCTCAATGATCCTGGGGGGCATCGGGCCGGTCGATCCACTACGCACAACGCCCGCGAAGTTGTTTGCGTCGCTCTATGCGCTTTACGCCGGGTTCGTGTTGTTGATCTCCGTTGGGATTATCATCGCGCCGGTCTTCCATCGTCTCCTGCACCGCTTCCATTTGGAACGGAAATCCAGCGGAGCGGATCCTTGGGGGCCCCGCAAGGGCTCGAGCAGCAACAGCGGCCACGGGTCGCCGTCCAACGGTGAAGCGAAGTCGCGCGACAGCAGAGAAACGCCCAGGCCAAAGCTTACGGTTGGCAGCCTGTCCGATTCACGAGCCCATCGAGCCGGTGACCTTCACGCCGGCGGTTTGGGCTCAACCAGGGTGGCAACTGAGCAGACGGCAGAATTCCTTCTTGCTCGCCTCACGATGGGTGCCTTCCCCGGTCTTAAGATCTTTCAATATTTTGTATCCGACGGCGAGACGTTCGAGGCTGACGATCCGGATGAATTCGTCGCCCCGTTTCCAGACCTGACCTTGCCGAAGCTTCAGCGCCATCTGGTTAATTAGGGCACACCGGGCCGGCCTCAAGGCAAATCCCCTTCGCGCTGGAAACGTTCCCCGAAATCTGACCCGTGGCTAAGATGGAAACGCGCCGGAATGATAACAAGCCCGGGTCAACGAACCAAACATCGCCGCGTTGTGGGACGGTTCCCATGCCTAAAACTCGTCCGCCAACTTATTACGGCGGGCGGCAGGGCTCAAAACGTCATCTTCCGGGCTGTCTGCTTGGACCGGGAACGGGATTGCCCGACGCTTCACGATCGGTTTGTAAAACAGTTCCAACGCGGCCCGTGGTTTCAGTCCGATACCTTCCAGGACGGCCTCAGCCTGACGTTTCAGTTCCGGGATCAATAGAGGCTTTTGGCTATGGCGCTCATGCACCCAACGTTTCTCAAACGGGCTCGATTGTGACAAGAACTCTCGCCAAGAAAGCGTGTTACCTTTGGCCACTCTCGGACATTATTGATTAGAACATGACTGACGACATGGCATTGTTACGGGAGTTCGCCCGGAGCCGTTCCGAGGAGGCCTTCGCCACCCTCGTATCGCGCCACATCAATCTTGTTTACTCCGTTGCCCTGCGAGAGGTCCGCGACGCCCATTTCGCGCAGCCAAGGGATGGTCGCAATCGGATTTGGCAGAAAAGCTAGGCGTTTCCCGGCAAACCATCAACGCGATTGAGACCGAGAGATATGACCCAAGTTTGCCGCTGGCTTTCAAGGTGGCACGCCTGTTCAAAATGCAAATCGAGGAAATCTTTGAGGACGGCACGGAGTGACGGCTTTGAAAAGGTTAAGCGCCCCGGTGGGGCTTCTGGGTGGCGGAGGCCGCATTTACTTCGTCGCCGAGCCCGCTGACCGAGCGCCCTTCACATCATTCACGGTCGCCTCCGGCCAGCCCTCCGCATCCCAGCCTAACGGCATGATTGCCAGGGTGGCCCTTCCGTCCATTCGCAGGTCACCCTCGAAGTCCGACGTGAACCAGTCCTTTCCGCGCGCGGTCAAAGTCCCGGCATGTCCCGGGCCGATCAAGGGGCCGTTGGTCGTTGCCAGAAACAGGCTGCCGCCGCGCTGCAACATGTCCACACCGGCCTTGTCGAGATAGGGCCCGGTCACGGATCTGCTGCGTCCGACGCGGATGTTGTAAGTGCTCTTAGGTCCCTGACAGCAGCTACCCCAGTTCACAAACAGATAATAATAATCATCATGCCGGCACAGATATGACGCTTCGATGGACTCGTTGTAAGCGAGCGAAAACAGGTGCGAATCCGGTGTCTTTTGTTTGCCGGTCTGGGAATCCAGCGCAATCAGTTTGATGCCGGACCAATAAGAGCCAAAAGCCAGCCATAGGCTTCCATCGCGTTCGTGAAAGACGGACGGATCAATGGCATTGTAACCGTCGCCGTCCTGCGTCCGGACCACGAACCCTTGATCGGTCCAATGGTAGGCCGGATCGTTCGGGTCCAACGTGGGATTGGTGGCCAGGCCGATGGCCGAGGTCATTTTCCCAAACGACGAAACCGCGTAATAGAGGAGATACCGCTCGCCCAGCTTGATGATGTCCGGAGCCCAATAATTCATGTTGCGGTTTTTGGGGACGATCTGCGCAATCCATTCCGGTGCGGTTTTGAACACGGCCGGCCCGCGTTCCCATTTCACCAGGTCCCGGGAATGATACGAAGGCACGCCCCGGCCCGTGTAGAAGACCCAGTATTCGCCTTTGCATTCCACGATGCTGGAAGGATCCCGCGTGGTAATGCCGCGACTCGCCGACACTTCCAGCGGCAGAATAGATAATGGCCTTCCGGAATCCGGTCTGGCTGAATCGGGTTGCGCGTTGGCCGCGGTGGAAAGACCCAACGTTCCAATCAAGATCGCCGCCGACAGGATGCGCCGAAGGAGAGGGTTGCCTCGTGTCCGTTTCATGCACGCCAACTTGGCAAGAATTCCAGCCGAGTTCAAGGCCGCTCAAATTCAAATGCAACGGCCCATCCAGTGTGACAGTTTCTTCACTATTAAACCTGGCCCCGCTCGGGCCGGCCCCTACGGGCGGAGCTCCCCGGGGGGGGTGGCGGCGACCATGCAGAACGGCCGGGGCTTTCTGGGACTGAACTGGACCCCGGTCAGGGACTGGACAGGCGGAAAAACAAACTCCCTGCCGGCGATGAGATTTTGAAGTAATTCGTGCCGCTGGAATTGGTTATCCCGCTGCTGGGCGACCACCCGGCCGGGTTGCTCAAGTTGCTGTTCTGTTGCAAACTCCACCCCGAAGCGTCCGGCCAGGAGAGCGTCAGGCCATTGCGTGCCTGGCTGAATTGCAGCGTCGGACCCCTGGCAACGCCCCCCGGGAGCGCCAGACGCAGGATTTGGCCATTGCCGCTCCAGTAAATTGAGGTGTCGTCCGTGGCGATACTGACGGGGCCAAAGGGATAGTCAGGACCGGCGAGAACGCTGACCGGGCCACCGTTGATGGAAACCTCGACTAAGCCGCCGGCGGCGCCGCAGAAGACCGTGTCGCCGCTCACCGCGAAGCAACGGTAGTAGTAGAACATGCTGGGGGTGGGGCCGATGAGGAGGGTGACTTGTCCGGCGGGATCGCGGCGCTTGAGGCTGCCCGAACCCCCGCTGGCCTCGACCCAAAAGAGAGAGCCGGCGGCGGCACCGACCGTGGGGGCGGCGATTGCGTAGATGTGGTTTGTGCCACTAAAGAGAACCGAGGGATCGCCCCCGGCCAGGGGCATGCTCCAGAGGGCGCTGCCATCCGACCAATACAGGTTAACCCCGTCGGTGCAGGAAGAGCCAAGCGTCCGGGTGAAGCAGTAGCTGAAGTTGGTGTTTTGGGACTTGTCGTATTCCAGAGCGGCCAGTCCGTAGTACCAGGTCGTGCCGCTGATCGTGTAGTTGCCTCCCGCACCCCAGTTGTAGCCGGAGTAAGTGAGCACGGTTTCGCCGCCGCCCAGGTTACCCAGCGCCACGACGGTGTCGAAGGTGTCGTCCCGGTCGTTGGGGGCCTGGTGCTGGCTCCCGTAATAGAGGTTGCCCCCGGCCGGTCCGATGGCCAGCGTCGCAGCGTCCACTGCGCCGGGGCTGATCACGCTCGAGGTCCCACCCACCACGGGCACTTTGCAGACCGCCGGGAAATAGTAGGTTCCGTCAAAGGCGCGGCCGATGTAGTAAATGAAGCCGCCATCCAGGACGAAGTCGCTCCCACCGGTGAGGACACCGGCGTTGGGATACACCGGGTCGCCGGTATAGTTGTAGTTAATGGGCGCGCTGCCGCTGGAGGTCTTGGCGACCGAGCCGATCTGGCGGGGAAACCCGGATTCGCCCGATTGGGGCTCCTCGGTCCAATAAACGTTGGTGCCATCGACCATGATATTGGCGGGGCTGTTTAAGCCGCTGGCCAGTACCGTTGGAGTGGCGGCGCTGCCGGCGATGGGCCAAATACCACTTATCACCGCCGCTGCGCAGACCCAGGTCAGCGCACCGGTTCCCGGTTTGTTGTTCATTTTGATTGCGCGGATTGTCGGGCGGCCTTTGGGCCATAACAATGCTTTTCTGCTTTCACCTGCGTGAACGGGAGGTTTGCAGCCGCGCAACCATTGGTCGTCAAGGCCACGATGGGAGCTTCGGCTGAACCTCCCCCCGCCTGGGCACAACGACTCGTCCGGGGGGTGAACTTTGGCTGGGCCCCGAAGCGGGTTGGGAAAGTTCCGGTCGGGATTTGCTTCCGGCAAGCCCCCGGCCTAGGGGACTCCGTCAATCGCGCCCGCGTACCCCCCACCGGGGGGCCGGCGTTTGCCGGTGAAATCATGCAGGAACGGGCCGTTAAACTCCCAGGCATAGAGCTCGTCGATGGTGGTCTTCGAGTCCACCAATGTCCCGCGGGCGATGCGCAAGAAGTCGATTGCCCCGTCCAGATCATTCCCGCCCGGCGTGCCGCCCACATAAAGGTTCGCGTCGTTCTCCAGGGAGGCCTCGGGACCCAAGCCCGGACCGCGCACGTCCAGTTTGCCGTCGAGGTAGAGCGTAAACGTTCGCGCCTTGCGGTCGGCTTCGGCGACCAGGTGATGCCACCGGCCATCGTCAACGCGCGCGCGGCTGGACAGCCGGGCCATCGCTCCGTGCGGCGCCCCCACCAGGGTCACGGTCCCGTCCTTCCTTACCTCCAGACTCCACCCCAGCGTATCCCGTTTCCGGACGAGGGTGGCGTCCTGGGTTTGGTGCGCGGCTTTGAAGAACGTTTCGATGAGAAAGCTCGAGGTGTAGATTTGCGGGCTGCTCAGGTCCGGGCCGATGACGGTGCGCTGGAGGTTCCCGGTGCGTCCCTGGGCATCCAGGGTGACCGGACCACCGATGCGTTCGTTGGTGAGGACCGCGTACTGGTTGCGGCCGTTAAAGTGGAGGGCGCCGGTGGTCCAATTTTCCAGTGGCCCGGATTGATAATCGCTGAGCGTTACGTTGATCGCCCTGAGGGGATAGGTCGGCAGCTTCCAGTAATCATCGCGGCCGGTGTAGTATGGGGACATGCACCAATGCTCGTCGAGAATCCGCGCCGGGTCGCCGGCGATCGGATAAAAGTTCCATTCCGCCACGGTTTCATAAAGGCTCCACGGGACGAAGACCTTTGCCCCCAGACCGCGCGCAGCCGAGTTGGCCGAGGGGCGAAAATCGTGAGCCGCGGCATCCCGCAGGGGCGGCAGCGGGGCCGGCGCTCCCACCTCGGCGGCCAGGGGTTGATAGCTCGCCAGGGTTTCCCGGAAGGCCGGGAGCGTTTGCAGCCACCGTCCGGAGGGCTCCAACACCCCAAAGCTTTCGCCCACATCGTAAAAGACGTTGCGCGCGTAGGCGTCGGTGTCGATCGCGTAGGTGTCGCGCTGCGCTCCGGCATCGGCTTCGTTGCCGGACTGGGCGCTGCGGGCCGGGTCGGCATCGCGAAAGACCCGCAGGCCGACGCTTTGCCAGACATTGCCCAGGAACTTTACGCGCCCGGCTTGCGGCGCCTGCCGTCGCGATCCGGTCACAAAGTTATACACCGTATTGTTGAAAAAGGTATTTTGATAACTGATGATCTCCTGGAACGCCGCCGTGTTGGCCAGCGTGCCGGCCGGCCCCTTGGATTTGCCCCAGGCAAGGTTGTTGAAGTAGTAGTTCTTGAACGCTCCGTCCAGATAGTAGGCGTGGCCGAAGCGGCATTCCGTGTTTGGGTTTAACTCATGGTCCCAACTCCGATACCCCCCGGGATTGCCGGAGATATTGTCGTACACGTAGGCGGGGCCCCCCTGCCAGGTTTCGATGCCGCCGAAGTCATCCACGTTGATGAGCGTATCGACGGCTTTGTTGTGGTGGATGAGAATTCGGGCGAAGGGCCGGTCGGTGGCCGCGCCGCTCGCCTTGGCCCCATGCACGTCGATGCCCTGGGCGCAAATGCGCTCGAACAGATTTCCCGCCACTTCGGCGGTCTGGGCGTATTCGATTTCCAGCCCAACACCCTGAGAGAATAGATCCGGCCGCAGTCCAATGTGGTCGAATCGATTGCGCAGCACCCGGACATCGAGCAGCCGGCCCATGGGCGGGGCGACATCGCCATAGGTCGTGCTATCGGATAGTTCGACGCCGCCCGAATCCGCGTCGGAGAAGACATTGTCTTCCACGCGCACCTGGTCGATAACATCCTGCCGGCCCATGGCTTTGAAGCGAACCCCTTTGTGGACGTGTTCAAAGGTGCAATGGCTCACCTCCAGGTCGGTGCCGCTTCCCAGCAGGCGGATGCAACCGGGCTGCACATCCAGGCTTTCGTGCGACACCCAGTAAGGCGCCGCCACCGGGTTCCAGTAAACGTTGGCGAAGCGAAAAGTGAGGCCCCGTATCCACACGTGACTCATGCCCCGGCTTTCGATCAGGTGGATCCGTTTGGCGCATTCTACCCGGACGCGGTTCGGGTCCCGGTCCCCGGGCAGCCGGAGGTAAAGGCGTCCGCCCGTCCCCTTTCGCTCAAACCAAAACTCGCCCGGGCTGTCGAGGTACTGGGGTTTGTCTTCCAGATAGTATTGGCAGCCGCGGATAATTTTGTAGGACGGTTCGCCGCCCCATTGCCCGGCAAAGGCGAGCGAGCCGCGGTCACGATCGACGGCCAGCACCCGCGCCGGAAACGGGTTTCCCATCACCCAGCCTTTCGTCGTCCACACGATCGCCCCCTCGTAATAATCCTGCGGCCGGTTCGTGTTGATCTCGGTGTGGTCGAACGCCAAGTGGCGCCGCTGACCGTTGATCGTGGTGTAGTTGTCGAACGGCTTGTCGGGATTCTTCCACGTCCACCATTCGCTCTTGATGTCATCCGGGTCGCTGACGGTCCAGTTTGGGGTGCGGGCCAGCGCGATACGAGTCACCGCCCCGTCCGCCCCCACCATCCACACGTTTCGCGGTACCCAGTCGAGATCCGTGCGCCAAACCTTTTCCGGCTCCGGGATGAGCGGATTATCACTTCCGCGTGTCCAGCCTGTGATCACCTCGGACCCGCAAATCACCGCGGGGCCGCTGCCCCATGAGGGATCACGCGTCAAAATGATCGGTGCCACGGGAGTGCCCGACTCATTCCCGTCCAACTCGCCTCGATAAACCACGCCTTGCTTGAAAACGTAGGTGTGGGAACCGTGGCATTCCTTTGCGAATCCTGTTGCCTCGGGATCCCAGGGATGATGTTTCCATGGCGTCTGCTTCGAACGCCCGTCGTTCAGGTCACGCCCGGCTTCATAATCGACATACCGGGGGGACTGGCCCGCTCGAAACTCGAAGGGCTTGGGCTTCCACTCCAGGTCACCGCTGGGCAGCACCCGGGCGTTCGGTTCCTGCCAGGACCAGTGCGCCGGGGCGCCGTGCGCCTCACCAACCACCGATGCCACGCCGATTAAAGCGCCGGCCAAGGTGGACAGTTGCCTCGATCGCACGTGAGCCATACTGAGGGGATTCGGCGGGGTTTGCACGTTTTAATAAAGACCCCCATCCTGGGGTGTCCAGAAACCCGCCATTAGGCCAGCGGATCAAATAATGTAACGCCCGCAGGCTCAAAGTGACGCTGATTACGCGTGACCAGGGTGTGATGATGGTAAAGTGCCGTTGCGGCGATTAACGAGTCCTCGCACGTCATGGTCCGATTTTTCGCCTTCAATTCGGCCAGCAACTCCTTCCATCGAACCAGGACCGGCTCCGACAGACCTTCCGTGGCGGGGGCCAGCTTCAGGCGTATGTCGGCCAGCCAGGCGGCCAGGCTGGGTCGGTGCGTCACGGGTGCGCCATCCAGCCCAAACTGGAGTTCGGCCAGGGAGACAACGCTCAGGAAAATATCGGGTTCATTCGCTCGCACCCAGGTGACCAGTTTTGCCGGTACCTGCCTCCGCTCAAGCATGGATAAAACGTCGGTGTCGAGGAGATAGCTCACTTGAAGGGCAAGCGATGCCGCTCAGGCGGCGAAATGGGGGCCGGACAGCTGGCAAAGAGCTTCAACAAACCGACGGCTCCCCGTCGCCGGGTAGGCTTCGGAGTTAAGATGATGCTGTTTTGGCCATCCCGCAACGGGCGCACCTCAACCACGCCGCCCTTCGACAAACCCGAGGCCTCTCGCCACCATTTGGGCAGGGTGCTTTGTCCCACTCTGGAAACCGTCACGGTGTCGAAATCTTTCACCCTTTAAGGATTCCTTAAATTGGAAAAGAAGTCAACGCCCCCGCGGTGAAACTCCGCCAGCGTGTTCCCCAGGGCCACGGACGTCCAGCTCAGGTCCCCCTCTCGAGGGACTGGAACCCAAAATCCCGTTTCACCAGGACGAACCGTTGGCCGTTATCACTCCGGCGCCGGGCGAAAGCGCATTGACTCGAAAGCGAGAGGCCTTAGCATGGAAATCATGAACCTGTGAAACCACCGATGTGCCGCCGCCCGAGTCGCTGCGGCCGATACTTCGGGGGGTTGGACAACAAGACCGGGAGAGAAAGAGCTATGATGAAGCAATGCGCGTTGATGTGGATATTCGTCGCCCTCGGGGCGGTCGTGCCTGGACCCAGTTCGGCGCAAGACCCCTTTATGGGCGCATATGAGGGAACGTACCACGCTGACGAGTCGCAGACCACCAAGGCTACGGCCCAGGTGATTGCCGAGGGTCCCGGCTATTATCGTGTCGTCATCCAGGCTGAGCCGCTGGCCGCCGGCGAGCCGACCGCCCAATTCGAGATCTACGGCGTCCGGCAGGGCACGCAAGTCAACCTGTTTGGCCGGGCCAATGCCGCTCACTGGCACGGCACGATCATCGGCGACAAGTTGGTGGCCGATCCCGGTTATTACGGCATGAGCGCGGAATTGAGGAAGACGATCCGCAAGTCGCCGACCGAAGGCGTTCCGCCGCCGGCTGGGGCCGTGGTCTTGCTGCCGTTTTCGCCGGGCCAGCGGCCCGACACCGCGGCTTGGAATGGGGGCCCGTGGAATCCCCAGGATGACGGCAGCCTCCAATGCGACCCGGGCAAGGGCTCGATCAGAACCAAGCGGAGCTTCGGCGACATCAAGCTGCACGTGGAGTTTTGGCTGCCGTTGATGGCTGAGAGCTTCGGCCAGGGGCGGGCCAACAGCGGCGTGATTATCAATAACATCTACGAGGTCCAGGTCCTCGACTCTTTCGGCCTGGTGCCGTCGATGGGTGATTGCGCCGCGATTTACAGTCAGGCTCGCCCCCGGGTCAACGCCAGCCTGCCACCCGAACAATGGCAGACGTACGACATCACCTTTCATGCCCCGCGCATGAACCCCGACGGCTCGGTTCAGGAAAAGGCCCGGGTCACCGTGGAGCACAACGGAATCAAGGTGCAGGACAACGTCTCCATCGAAGGGGCGACTGCCGGCCACGAACCCGGCAAGCCCCCGGCTAACGCCGCCACCGGTCCGCTGCAGTTGCAGGACCACGGCAACCGCGTCCGCTACCGCAATGTCTGGTTGGTCGAGCTCAAGGACGGACAGCAATAAGCGCCCGAGCGATTCGGCAGCCAGATAAAGGAGCGTGCCGTCGGCCAGGCCGGAAAGGTGCTTGAAGCCGGCCGCTCAGCTTGCGCCTTCCGGCGGCTTGCGGTGGTATTCCGAGACGCTATACTCGGTCTATACGCATGATGCCATTTGGTTTTACCGGGCAACAGGGGTTCGCTCCGACCTTTCCAGCTAGGTGAATGGAACTCAAATGCGCATACTGTGGACGGCCCAATAGCACGGAGGCAATCCATTGTTTCGAGTGCGGGACCCGGCTGGTGGAACCGGCAGCCCCGGAACAGCCCGCAGAACGATTGTCTTCCGAGCCGCCATCGCCTGTGGTTGCGGGGTCCGAAACCGACTGGCATCCCGTGGACGCATGGAAATGCCTGGGAATGTTCCTGGTGTTTGAATTCGTGGTGGGACTCACCCGTGGAACCTTGAGCACGCTTTCACCGGGCTTTCGGCAATGGTCCCACGGCGGGTTTGGGCACCTCTTCTTCGCCAGCTTTCATTATGCGGTCGCCATCCTGACCATGCTCTACTTCGCCCGTATCCAGAGCAAGGCGGCGTTCCTGCGGACTCTTGGCCTGGCCCGGCCGCCGAGCCGCTACGTCTGGGCCGGGGTGGCCTTAACGCTGGCGATCAGACTTACCGGACATTTCATGTATGCCGCGGGTTTGGCCAAAGGCGTCACCAGCAGCGAGGCTTGGAGTTTCCGGCACACGGCAGGCCCAGAGAAATACCTGTTTTTGGCCCCGGCATTGATGGCTCCCTTTTGCGAGGAACTGTATATGCGCGGGTTCCTTTACCGCGCCTTTCGCGGTTCCTACTCCATCCAGTTGAGCACGCTCCTGATCGTAGGGGTCGTCGCTTTGACGCATTGGAACCAATTCTACCAATCCTGGGTGGCAGCGGTCGATCTGAGTGCCTTGACGATCTTGCAGTGCTTTTTGCGCGAGCGCGGCAATCTCCGGGACTGCATCGCTTCCCACCTTGCGTATAATATTCCGTGGGCGGCGAACCTTGCGCTGCGTTCAGCGGCGTGAGTCGGGCCGGAATCATCCGACTGCGATAGTTCCTGCCCCGTGCCGAAGCTCCACAGATTCGGTCTCGATCGCCACCGATTCGCGATGACGCGGCCCGATACCAGGAGGAGGCGGGCGCGGCACTGCCTTTCAGGAGTGAATGACCAAGGTGACCGCCGCACCGGTTGGCCATTCCTGTGCCTCAACCCGTCAGAGGCATCATCGTTTGGGTGCGCACCGGCGATCCGGGGCTGGGGGTGTCGGCGCGCCATATTTGTAGAGCGACTGGCACCGGACGGGCCACATCGTTTATCGGGAACCCGAGGCGGAGTCTTTGTGGCTTCGTGTTCCTGCGAGACGGGGAGGCTTTCGGCTTCCAGCCAGCGAATCGGGAGGCGTAGGCTGCGGGTATGCGGAAGTTGACCACGAACGCCTTACAATCTGGCTTAACGAACGGCTGGATCGCTGTGCCTGCCTAACGCTCAAAAGACAGGAGGTTGACTCCATGCTGTGTTTCTCCCTGAGCGGCTTACGAGGTAAGTTTTACCCGAAGAAAACGAGCGTTTGGATACGCAGACCACCGGTTCGCAGATCCAGGGGTTAGCCAACACGTCGCTTTACTATGGCTCAAGTTTGTGGAGATTCCTCGTTCGATTACTTGTGGGAACGTCAGCACGACGTAGCCTTCGGGGTGCTCCGGGTGAGGAAACCCTTCACCCCGCGTGTATTGTCTGCACAGGATGCCGAACCCGGCGCCGCACCTGTGTCGCCCGCTGTCGTCGAGAGCGAAGCCGTCGCCGGTCTTCAGCCGGCACAAGTGTCGCCGGTGGCAGCTATCGGGGAGTTCCAGATTTGAGGGCTGGGTGCAGCTTGAGCGCCCCGGCCAGCAGCCCTGAGCGCGGCCAGTCAGTTTCCTGGAAGTCCGGGCGGGGAGCCCGTGCCTCGTGGGAGCTGGACGGCCCTTTAAATCTACATGAATTCTTCGTATGCTCCCTCGCGTGAAGCGATCGGTGCGCATCGGAATTCGGGTCATGGCGGGGCTGATGAGCCTGGCCGCCCTCGCTGCCGTCGTTTGCCTCGATGGTGTGGATACACGCCCCTACTTTCGCGAACCTTACTATGCCGTCACCGTGGCTCGACTACGGGCGGAGGAGCGCACCAATCAATGGGTGCGGGGCGAACTCGCCGCCGGGTTTGGGCGGGCGCGTTTGAGCCCCACGGTTCATGTGGCGCAGGACGCTCCTGACCAGGGGCGTTTCCGATCCCTTTCGCTCGCGGGGTACGGCGACCGGCGCGGAAAGCCGGCTACCGGCGTGCACGACGATCTCTACGTCAAAGCCGTGGCCCTTAAGGTAAAGGACCGCCTCGGGGTGATCGTCGGGGCCGACGCGCTCATCATTCCGCGCGAGGTGGAAGAAATGGCGATGCGGCGACTCGCGGACGAGTCAGGGCTTCGCCGTGAACAAGTATATCTGGGTGCGACGCATAGCCACTCGAGCCTGGGCGGCTGGGGCGAAGGCGCGTTGGAGGAGTCTTTTGCCGGCCCGTTTGAACCGGGGGCGCGCGTTTGGTTTTCCGACTGCATCGTGACGGCGGTGCAACACGCCATCCAGGATCTGAAACCCGCCCGGTTTGGCCGGGGCCGTTTCGACGCCCCGCAATTCGTTCGGAACCGCCTGGTGGGTGCCCTGGGCAAAGTGGATTCCGAATTCAGTTATGCGGTCTTTGAGCAGGAGGGTGGTCCACGCGCGGTGCTGGGAGTATTTGGTGCACATGCGACGATTCTCTCGAGTCAAATGATGGAATTCAGCGCCGACTATCCGGGAGCCTGCCAGCGCGCGATCGAAGCCGCTACGGGAGGCTTGGCGATGTTTCTGGCCGGGGGCGTCGGCAGCCATTCGCCAGTGCCGGCGACGAATGGCCTGGCGGGTGTCCAACAGATGGGTCAAGCCCTCGCCGAGCGCGTCATCGAACAACTATCCCATACGCCCTTAACCAACTCAGTGACCTTGGGCATGCTGGGACTCGACGTCAATATGCCGCCGCTCAATGTGCGCCTCACGGACGGGATCCGGCTCCGGCCCTGGTTGGCGGCCAGGCTCGTCCCCGCAAAACCCGTCAGCTTTCTGCAGGCGTTCCGCATTGACGATACCGTCTGGCTCTCGACCCCGTGCGACTTCAGCGGAGAGTTGGCCTTGGGGATCAAAGACTTCCTCCGGGCGCGCGGATGCGATGCCGTGGTCACGAGCTTTAACGGAGACTACGTCGGCTACGTCATTCCTGCGCGCTACTATCACCTCGGGGGATACGAGCCACGGCTCATGTCCTTCTTCGGACCGAATGTGCCGGACTACTTTGACGAGTTGCTCCGCCGCATGGCGCTGGATCTGGCGCAACGATGACGGCCCGCTCGGAGAGTCGCGCGATTATGGCGCGTGCGTGTGCTGTGCAAGTTTGCCTCCGGATTCGAGAAAGGCCAGCAGGTCGAAGATTTGCTCCTTCGAGAGCGAATTGAGCAGGCCCACGGGCATGGGGGACGAGGTCATCGGGTGCCGCTGCCGAATCTCGGATTTCTTTAGCGTTTGAATGAGCGAATCCGCCGGGCCGGTTTGGATCGTTACGGTCTCGGGATCTTCTTTGAGCAGCATGCCCAGGACGGAGTCGCCGTCCTTCAACTCGAAATTGTAGTTGCGGTACCGGTCGTCGATCTTCTTGGATGGTTCGAGGATCTGTTCGAGCACGTTGGCGCGATCGTTCTTGTACCGGTTGAACACGTCGCTCAGATCGGGCCCATAGGCATAGCCCTGCGGGCCTAATCGGTGACATTGCACGCACGCCAGCTTTGAAAAGAGCTGTCTTCCGCTTTCCGGATCCCGCCCTGGGGCAGGCCGGGTCAATTCCGGCGCCAGGTCCGCCAGCTTCCATTCAGTGAGCTTGGGCGGCTGCGCCTGGGCGTGACTGGCCAGGTAAGCATCCGCGTCGCGGGCGACCGCCAGGATGCCTGCCATCCGGCGCCAATGACCGGGAAAGGTGCACGTGAACGGATAATCGCCCGGTTCGTTGGGAGCATCGAAGATCAGTTGTCCCGTTTGGCTGGGCTGGATCATTCGGGTGGCCCAGAGCAGCTTCGGCGAGTCCGGCACGTACAGGCGGCCCAGGGCGTCGGGTGTGCTCGTCATTTTCTCTGCCGCCTGCCCGATTTCCTCGAGTGTCCCGGGCCGCAGGATGGCCAGGTTATGCGGCATGGCATCATCGTTCTGGAGCGTAATCGAGACGGGCCGGCCCGTTTCGACCACGATGAGTTGCTTGTCAAAGCGCATTTGCTCATACACGGCGTGGAGCACCACCATCGTTGGCCCTAGCCCGCGCAGTTTCGTGCTGAGCGCTTTCGCGGCCTCCGGCGCGAGGGTAGTGGACAGGTCCGTAGCCAGCCGGAGAGCGTTGGCGAATTCGGTCGTGGTGCGGTCCGCCGTGGGCACACCGTCGAGGTAGGCCACCAGGTTTGTGGCCAGCGGGCCCGCCAACCCTCGATCCCAGGCGGCCTGAGGAAGCCGGCACAAGCCGGCGATGGCCGTCTCCGTTTCGGTGCGGGTCGCGATAAACCCGGCGAGTGTCTTGAAGGCATCGGCTTGGTGGTCGGGGAGCGAAACCATGGCCAACATAGACGCCCGTCGAACCTCAGGGGTTCCCGTAGCTCGAACGAGCGGCTCGAGCTTGGAGTAGAAGTCAAGGTGCAGGCCGGCTTGCTGGATCAGGGGGATGGACGAGATCAAGTCCGCCAGACGAGTTGGATGATCTTGTGTTTCCGCCCAAGCTGGCTCGATGGAGTTGTCGGCTGCAACCCATGCGGCGCAGGCAATTTGGCGCGTCAGGGCGCGTTGACCTTCAGAGGCCAGGCCACGCCAGGAATCACGCAGGGCGGCCAGTTCCGCTCGTGGACGCTGCAGCAGGAGGGGGAAAAGTTCGCGCGACGTGTCGGCAGCGGCTTCGCCCTGCTTGTCCAGACGGGCCAGCGCCTTCAGCAACTCGGCGGAGGCCGTCGTGTGGCGGAGGGTGCTCAACCCCTCGAGTGCCTCGACCCGGTATTTCCGTTCGAGCCCCTTCCGCTCGAGCAGGGCGACATACACAAATTCGCTGCGCGGCGCGGCGATCAGCTCCGCATTCGAAAGGCGACCGAGGACGTAGGCTGCGGCCACCGGATTCTGTGGCAGAAAGAAGCTCTTGCCACCGGTTTGCGCCTGCGTTCGTCCGCTGCCGCAAACCAGCAGTAGCCCCAGCAACCCCCACAGGCAAGGGCGGGCGCGGCGGCGCGGCGGATGGGATGGCGGTTCGGCTGGCCTCACTCCTTCGGCTGCTTGGTGAACCGGTCCAGCGTATTCATGGTTTCGTCCAGTGTGTATTGGAGGTAGGTGTCCATCGGGTGGTTCAGGACCTCGAGGGCCACTTCGGCGGCCTGGACGGAGGTAAAGAAGCTGCACGCCCGCACGGCTTCCAAGCGCACCCGCGGGTGCTCATCACCGGCTTGGACCTTGAGCAGTGCGAGGGCATCCGGAACCCGATCGCGCCAGTAGCACAACACCCGCGTGGCTGCGGCCCGGGCGTGAAAATCGGGCGAGCGCAGCATGCGTTTGAGCAGGGCTTCGTCCACCACATTGTGGGCCTGGTGCAGCCACAAAGCTTCCATGAGGTTGTGTTGGTAATCGGGATCTTTGGGGTCAAGTCCCGCCTGCCAGGCCGCCAGGGCCGCCATCACTTCGTGCGTGTCCCGGCCACCGAGCTCGATCCGCGCCCGGTCGCGCACGCGGTCCTCGGGCGTGCGCAGTAAATCCAGCAGCTTGGGAATCGGCTCCCCGGCGATCCGGAGAGGTTGGAGCGGCGGCCGGCCGGTGTAGCTCACCCGGTAAATCCGTCCGTGAATATGGTCCCGGTTCGGATCGCGCAGATGATGTTGCAGATGCCCGATGAGCGGGTTCTGCCACTCGAGGAAATAGACGGAGCCTTCCGGGCCGATCTTGACATCGACGGGGCGGAAGTTCGGGTCATCCGATTGAATGAACGGTGTCACCTCCTGACCCACGAAACCCGCATCCTTGTCCGTAATCTTGTACTGCAAAATGCCGAGAAAGCCGATGACGTTTGCCACCAGCAGATTGCCTTGCCAGTCGTCGGGGAATTGGCGGCTCGAGAGGATTTCCATGCCCGGGCAGGGGCGGGTGCGCTGCTGATAGAGCTTGGGCGCGGGCTTATGGCGATTGGGAAAGTAGGTGAGGCCGGAAAAACAAGCCCCGATGTAAGGCTCAGCCCCGGTGGCATCCATCACGAAGTCCTCGCCCCAGTGGTCGAAGACATGCCCATGGGGATTGGCGAAGTCGTACGAGACGTACACCTCGAACTTGTGCGTTCGTGGTTCGTAGCGATAGACGCCGGCGTTGGCGTTGCGCACCGGGGGACCATACGGCGTCTCGACCTGCGTGGTATGGAACACGCCTTCCTGGAAGTACAAGGCGCCACCCGGGTCCAGCACGAAACTGTTGGCCGTGTGATGCGTGTCGGCCGAGGCAATGCCGTCGAGCACCCGTTCCTGAAAATCGGCATGGCCCGTGCCGTGGGTATCCTTCAGAAACAGGATGTCCGGGGCCTGGGCGACGAACACCCCGCCGTTGTAGAATTCGAACCCGGTCGGGCAATGCAGGTGATCGGCAAAGACGGTGCACTTGTCGGCCTTGCCGTCACCATCGGTGTCTTCGAGCACCAGGAGCTTGTCATTCATTTCGTCCTTGGGCTTCCAGTGGGGGTAGGAAGGCCAGACGGCCACCCACAAGCGCCCCTGGGGGTCCCACGCCATCTGCACGGGTTTGGCCAGGTCCGGGAACTGCTTTTCGGAGGCAAACAGGTTCACTTTCAACCCCGGTGCGAGCTTCATATGCTGAATCGCTTCCTCAGGATCGAGGAACGGGTATTCGCCGTGCGGCCCCGGGCCGGGCTTATTGGATTTAACCGCCAGGAAGGGCGGCGTGTTGCTGTCATCGACGGCGAGTTCTTCGCCGTGTGTGGCCGCCCAAATGCGGTGATCCCGGTTGGCCGTCATGACGTCCAGGGCCGTCATCTCGACTTGGAGCACGTCCCAATTGCTGATATTCTCCGCATACCTCATCTGCGATCGTCCGCCATAGACGTTGTAGCCGTCCACCGTCCGATACCGGTTGAACCAGTAAAAGTCCTTATCCAGGACGGCGGCTCGGATCTTCTCGAGCACCGCGGCCGGGGTCGGCACTTTGGGGGCGCCACCGAAGAGGCGCTCGAGGATGACCGGCGCGATTTCTTCGTCTCCCCATTCACTGAGATGGACCCCATCGATGGTGAGGGGCTTGGCGGATTGGGCGTACAGGGCCTGGGAGGGCGCGAAGAGATCCACGAACCACACACCCTTTTCCTTTGCGACCTCCGCCATGGCCGCGGTGTAGAGCTTCAGGTTTTTGTTATTCGCCGTCCCGTCTGGCAGGTTGGGGTCGTGCAGGTTTTCGTGCGCGATGGGAGAGAACACAACGAGCCGGGGCGGGCTATTGCTGTTGTAGTGATGCTGCAAGGTATTCTGGATGAAATTGGCCAGGTCTTGCCTGAACTTCGGCAGCCCGGCGGGGCCGCCGAATGATTCGTTGTAACCGAAGAACGCAAAGATGACATCTGCCCGGGTCCGGCTCAGCCAGTCGTCGGGGCTGCCAAAGTTCTCGCAGCGCATACGCTGGGTCAGTGCATCGCCGGCGAAACCCAGGTTGCGGACCACCAGTTGATGGTCGGGGAACCGCGCTTGGAGCAGGGTTTCCAGCCAGCCATCATGTTGCATGCGGTCGGCCAGGGCGTTGCCCAGCAGGCAGATGTGATCTCCGCGCTTCAACTCGAAGGTTTCGCCGGCGGTCGCCGGAAGGCCGGCCAGAAGCAACAAGGGCAGGAACGCAAGATTCTTTATGAGTGTCATAAGGGCTTTATTCGGTGAGCATACCAGTAGGCCAAACGAGGTTCGGGGGCAAGCGGGAACACCGGGCACCAGAGCCTCCTGGGTTCGGTGACACCCCGCGACCCGGCGCGTTGGCGGGGATCGAGATTCCCTAGCGGTGAAACCACCGAGTCACTTGAAAGAGCGCCGGAGCGTTCATCGCAGTTGGATGGGATTGGCGTAAACCCACGGAACCCATTGATCGACAATCTTGAGTTCAGCCTCGACTCGATATTTTCCCGGACCAGGAGGGGTCCAGGTTACGGCACGACCGGCTTGCTGGAAGCAGGAGACGCCGTCTTTGAGGATGGTGAAGCGGCAGGGCAGGGGGGAAGCCGCGCTCAGCCGTGCTTGGGCGGAAAACGGCATCGCTTCCCCCATGACCACCCGGATGGTGCCGGACGAAGCGCTCCAGTCGAACCCGGAGCTGTCGGCGATCATATCGAAGCCGACGAACACCCGGCCGGCGCGGAGCGCTTCGAGCACTGAGGGTTCGCTCAGGAAATGGGCCAGGACATGGGTGTTCACGAAACGGGCGCTCCGCTCGTAGGGATCGAGCTGGATGTGAAACAAGGGACGGTTGGTTTCGAGCGGGCCGAAGCAAAGGCGCGCGAGCCTCCGGGTTAGCCAGTTCAACTTGAACTCCCGGAGTGTCTTGGGGCTGGTATCATCCACCCGTATGGTATCGGAAGCAGTGTACACGGCGCGGAGGCCGACGTTCTGGTGGGCATCGTTGCCCGCGATTCCCGTAATATGGCGGGTGCGGTTCAAGGCGTCCCAGCGTTCCAACAGGTCCGCGGGCTTGTGGAATAGAGTCCGGAATACCTGGTCGGGGTATTTTCGCTGGCTCAGGAGCAGGTCCGGTAACAGCGCGCGCAGTCCGCCGCTGAGGCGCTTGAAATCCGTATGGATGTTATAGATCTCCATGCCGGCCAATTCCGGCCGGTCCCAATCCCTTGGCTCCTCGGAATGTGCGTAAAACAGGAGGCCGCCGTTTTCCGTGATCTGCTTCGCCAGCGTCGCCGAGTCGGTTTGGTTGCTCAGCACCACGCCGGACGCGACGCCGAAAGGCATGATGCCCTCTTTCATTTCGAAGCCGGGAATGAAAAGTTTTCCGCCATGGAGGCCGCGCCACTGCAGGTCGAAGTCAGCCCGCCCGGCAATCGGGTGATCGCTCAAGCAGACGAAATCGATGCGGGTGGCTTTCAGCACCCGGAGGATCTCTTCCTCGGGAACCTCGCAATCGTGGGAGTACTTGGAATGTGCATGGAGGATGCCGCGGTATTCCGTCCAATCCGTCCGGTCGGTTGGCGCCCGGCGCTCCAAGCGGAGCCGTTGCCATGCGGCCTGCTCGCGCGGGAATCGCACGAAGCGGTTGTACAGGGCGCCCCGCATCCAAAAGAGCACCGCCAGGCACAGCAACAACAGGAGCACGCCCAGGACTCTGCATATCCTCCGGACCCAACCTCGCGGCTTATTTGGAGGAGCTTCCTCCGATGGGCTTGATGTGCTGGAATCTGACATTGGTCGCTAAAGCGACGCGGTCGAGATTGGCGCGACCGCGATGTTTACTCTCAAAATCGCACGTAACGCGCCAAGGGGAAATCACGAAATGCGTCATCACCAGGGCGATAACCACGAACGAGGCGAAACACACGAAAGACAAGCCTCGAACGAGGCGCTGGGCGCCGACGAACGTCCTTACCCCGTCCAACGTTCGACCCATGCGCAGCGCACCAACGGTCCGAGGCCCAGCCTCGTCAGCCAGGTATTGGGTTTCCCCCTCTCGGAGGAATCCTATGGGCATGGGCAGGACCGCGGTCTTTGGCCGGCTCAGGGGATTACTCGCAGGCGGTAAAAGCGCTGGGTCGAGAGGCTCGAGTTATTGGTGAGGGTCAGCGGGTCGCCGTTGCCGATGATCGGAGGGCCAAGGGCGGTCCAATTCGGCGTGCTCAAATCGTCCGTGTATTCGATCTGGTAGGTCCGGCCGGGAATGCTGGTCCAACTTACGAGGAAGCTGTCGCCGGCGGTTTGTACGGTCAGCGCCGGGCCAAACCCCGCCAAGGGCTGGTCCGAGGCCGCGAAGAGCAGGTTATCAATCGCCAGCCCTTGAGATTTGCCGGTGGGATCCGCCATCTCCCACACCAGCCAGAGCGTGGCGCCCGGCGGCCAATTGGTGATTGCCTGGTTCAAGACGCTGAGATTGGTTTGGTTGGCCGCGGCCGTGCCATCGACCGCGACTCCCCCTACCGCGGCCGCGCTCGTGGCGAAACTCACATCGAGGCTGGGCAGAAAGGCCGTCAGGCTGGTGGAAAACGGCGCGGCTCCTGAAGGATCGACGAAGTAGTAGCATTCGAGGAGTTTGGGCAAATTCGATTGCCGCCAGAGTTCACCGGTGAGCTCCACGCCGATGTTATTCAGCGTGCGCCCGGTCTGATTCAAGAAACGCGCGCCAAAGGCCGTTCCCCCGGTGCTGCTGGTGGCCAGGAGCCCCAGCGCCCGATTCGCGCTGCCCGGCGTGCCGAAGCTAATGACTCCGCCGGTCGTTTGGTCGCCGTCGGTCGCGCCGAACTTGGAGCCCACGTTCCCCAGCCCATACCAGCCGGACAGGGTCCCCAGGCCGAGTCCTCCACTGCCACTCGCCTCAATGGGAGCGGCGAAATCGAAGGGGTTGGCCAAAGCGTAAGTGACCCCATCGATCAAGACCGGGTTGGCCGTGTTGATCGAGACCAGTCCCGGGTTGGGCAGAGCATCGAAATTCTGGCTATAAACCGAACCGGCTGAGCCGTAGGCAATGAAGGAAGGTGGGAGCCGAGCATTATTCGGCGCACCGGGAGTGGCGAACGCGAATTCCTGCCGAACAAAACTCTGGCCATCGGGCACCGAGCCGAACGAATGGTCCGCCGGCAGGTTCTGGTAATCGATGTAATCAAGCACCTGCGCCTGGCCTTCAAAGATCCGGGTCAGCGCGAGCGAGCCGGAGCCGCTGGGCAACGTGAAGCTGGTGTGCAGTTGGTTGGAGGCCGACAGCCCGCTCTGGCCGTCGGCAAAGATCACCAGAAATTGGCCTGGCTGAATGACTGCGCCGGCAGGAAACGGCCAGTTCGTGAGCGAATGGTAGTCGGTGCTCAAATAGAGGCCATCGAGCGCGATCGTGTTGGTGCTCGGGTTAAACAGTTCGAGCCAGCCGCTGCGCTGTCCGGCGCTGTTGGTAATGCCCGTGAGGTTGTCCGCCTCGACCTCGTTGATCCACAGCGGCGGGAAGGCCGGCAGTGCCAGGGCGTCGGCATTGGTCAAGCCGGGTGTGGCCGGGGTGAAGGGCTGGGTCAAACTTCCCGGGATGCCGCTGCCACTGCTGCTCGTGCTGGCGGCCCAATTGCCCACCCGCCAGTTGTCCTGGCTCGGATCGATCAGTTGCAGGGAGCTGCCCGGCACTGCGGCCTGGCCCGGCCAGGGGGCCTGGCTGTTGTACTCCACCTGAGTTACGACGGAGCCCGCCAAGCCGTTCACTCCCGGCGTCACCAAGGCAATCCTCTGGCCACTGGTGGATAAGCTCGCGGAGTAGGTGTCGAAAAGCGGCAAGCGCCCTCCATACGCCGAAGCAAAAGCCGAACGATTGGCCGCCAGCACCAGGAAACTTCGCGGAGCGATCAGCGAGCCGTTGGGGAAGGTGTAACCCAGCCCGCTCAACTGCCAGCCGGAGAGATCGAGGGTGAGCGAGGGCGAATTGTTATAGAGCTCGAGGTAGTCCGCGCCCGGCACCGTGGGCTCGTACATGATCTCGTTCAGTACGACCTGGCCCACGGGCGAAGCGGCGGCCCCGGTGTACAGGATAGCGATACTATTGCTGGCGCCGGTCACTGGCTGGCCGTGCAGATCCACTCCCTGCACCGTGAATTGATTGGTCCCGGGGCGCAACGGGATGGTCGCATTCCAGTTACTCACCGTGCTCCAGGTGATGGGCCACTCGACGCCGTTAAACCAGAGCGTTTTGACGCCGAGCGGCGCGGTGCCGCTCAGCAGGGCCACATCGTTGCTGACGGTCTCCGAATTGATCGCAAACGGAAGGTTGCTCACGCCCTGGCTGGCCAGCGCGGCCGAGCAACGAGTTATGCATGGTGCCGATCCAGCTTTCGAGCCCGCCTGCCGCCGCCGGGTCTCTGCACCGCCAGGCCATTGTATGAGGTCGTGGTCAGGCCGTTGGCCACGAAGGCAGCGTATTTGGCGTCCAGCATCGGGTTAATCCGCGCGTTGTTCATCGCCAGGTTGGCGATGTCCTGGAAGGCCCGCAAATACGCTCGACGGTAAGGCGGGTAAGCGTGGAAGGCGGTCATTAACGGGTCATAGCCGCCGTACTGACCCGGGTTGGCCGTGCTAAACGTAAACAATTGAGAGCCGTCCGGCCCCCATCCCGGGCTGGTGCCGGCACCCAAGGTGATGTTCCAGTCCCACTTGAGCGCCGTCCATTTGCCCATCGTCGGCTTGTAGGAGTACATGTTCCAATGGACCAGCGTGAAAAAGGAATCCAAATCGCCGGTGGCATGCTCGATGGCTGAGAGCCGCAGCCATTCTTCGGTATCGACCTGGCTTTCCATATTGGCGTAATAGGCCGGCGTTTGCGTGGGGGTATTGGCGGCGTCGATCAGCGCGTAGAGCTGGCTGAAATCATTGGCCGAGTCCGGTAAACTGCCGGATCCACCACATCCAGCGATAACGCGCCAGTTTGTATTGGTTGGGCACGCCGTTGAGCGTGGTGGTGTAGCGGCCCAGCAAACAGAAGGACATGTTGTTGACGTTCATGTAGCCGTTCGGACTGCAAGCGCGACGTCGCCCTCGAACCAGGCATGGTTCTTGTACAGAAAGCCGTTGTTATCGTTGGGCCAATATTCCTTGAGCATCTCCGCGCCGGGGACCTGCGTGTCCTCCATCAACGGGGCATGCCGGGTGCCGTTGACATAGTAAAAGTAATAGCGCCGGTTGTGCACCGGCAACCCAAGCTGTCGCGCCATCCAGAACGAAGCTTGCTCTCGCTGGATCGTGTCATCATCCAACGGCCCATTGCCGGGCACATGCTGCTTGTTAAAGGAGGTGGTGCCGAGGACCTGGTCGTCATCGGGCATGAGCCAGTGCATGCCGCCGACGGTGCTCACCGGCGAGCCCAGATACTGGTGGTACGGACTGCCGGCATACCGGCCCATCCACCCATACACGATGCGTCCGCCCCCATCGACCCAGGTGCCCTCATAATACTCGTGCGATACGCCGCCCCATTGGGCCCAGCGTTGCGCCCAGTTCTGGGTAATGAACACGTGATGATGGCGAAACTGCCGGTGGGGATGGGGTCGCCAAACGCGACTACGCACTCATGCGGGCAGGCCGGCGTTGTTGGTCGGGTCGCGAGGGAAGATGCTCGCCGCGCCTGAATCATCGCGGGCCTGAATCTGGAAGGCCACCACCGTGCCGGCGGGTTGGGCTGGAATGGTAGCGCTATAGCAGCCGTCACCTGCCACGGCGTCCCCGCCGGTGCCGTTGTCAACCATCGTTACCGAGACGTAGGTGGGGGCGGGGTTCACGCCGGTGTCGATCCGGTAACGCAAGGTGGGTAGGAACGCGTTGAAGTCGTGGATCCGCGCACTGACCACCACGGGTTGGTTGGCCAAGGGGATCGCCGGCGCATGCGCGATCTCGTAGATGGCAGGCGGGCCGGCGGCCTGATACCGGCTATTGGGCATGCCGGGGGTGCCCAGATTGGCCGGCACGGGCATCCGGCCGGTGACTTCGAGCCAATTACCTCGCAGCCGCATCAGCACCTCCGGCCAGCCGTGGAGCCAGCGGGCTTTGAGTCGCAGGGTAGCCGTCTGGCCCGAACCCAGCGTGGTTTGCGTCAGCACACCTTGAACGCTGTCCGCCAGGGTCCAGATCCCGTCGCTGGAGCGCAGATGCATGGACTGGCTGCTTTGGTAGCCTCCCAGACCGGTGGATGTCTCCAGACTTGAACGCAAATGGTCGCCTTGCGCGGTCCAGTTGGCCAGCCCGGCTTCAAAATCGCCATTGGCCACAATGTTCGGGCCGTTCGTGCCACCGGGTCGCACTTCGAGGTTGTCCACCAGGCCTTCGCCCACATCCAGCAATCCCACCTGCACCAGGTTGACCGGACTGCCGTTGTAATTGGCCCCATTATCCAGCACCCCGGTAAACTCGAGGTTCGTCCAGACCGACTTGCTGGTCTCGTCGCTGTCGGCCCAATTGTAAGCCAGCCGATGGTTCGTGTTGGGATTGATGAGTTCGAGGCTGCTGCCGCCCCCGTGTGCCCATTGCCCCCAGCGCCCGCCGGTGCCATAGGTGACCTCGTCCTCGGTGACGTAAATCGGTGCTTGAGTGGTCACACCGCCGCTGCCGGTCGTAGTGAAGAGTTGCGGCATGGCCAAGGCCAGGCGTTCGCCTTTATGCGAGAGTTTGCCGCCGTAATTGCCCAGCGTGTTCGCCGGGCTAAGATTGGGATACTTGGCAAATAGATTGGTCTGGTTCCGCGCGATCACCAGGTAAGCTGTCCGGCGCCGAGCGTGGTGCCCGGGGGGAAAGTGAAGGAAACGCCCGACGTTGAATTGCCAGTTGGCCAGGCTGACAGGTGTTGGTGCCGCTGGTTGTAGAGTTCGATGTATTGATCGTCGTCATTGCCGCTGATCGGGTCATACATCAGTTCGTTAATCACGATGTCGCCGATCGAGGAATGCCGCTGTTATTCGTGCCGGGACTGCTCCGCGCCAGAGGATAAAAATCGCCGGCGCCGTCCGGCCAGCGGCCATAGGAAACGCCGTCGGCTTGGGGTTCGAATTGCACGGCGTCCAGGACGCGGCTGCCGTCCGGCTTGAAAAGATAAAGCGTTCCGCCCGCGCCGTTGAGCGCAAAGCCAAGTTGGGTTTGATTGAAAGAGATGAACCCGCGCGGGGCCACGAACGTTCCGGGAGGAAGCACGAATTTGTTGGTGGCGGGATCGTCGGTGAGAATGCAGCCCGAGATATCGTTGGTCTGGTTGCTGTGGTTATACAGCTCGATGAACTGCGGGAACTGCTGGGTTTTCAGAATGCGCCAGGATTTCGTTGATGACGCACCTGGCGCAGCGGGCTTGGGCGGAAGCATTCCATGGCTCCGGGTGAACCTCCGGCCACATCGCTGATGTCCCAGGCGCGCGGATCGCCCTCTCCGTAGGTCGGACGGGCCAGAACCAGCGAATGCCCGGTGCCATCGGCCGCCACCGGCCAGGGAGCCGTGTTGGAATACGGGATGGTCAGCAGCACCGCACCGATCTCGTCCGTCAGTTGGATGGTATCCGACTTCTTCAGGCTTCCCGTAAAAGGCCCCGCCACGTTGGTGATGCCATAGGCGCTCATCAAATCAGCCGGCGCGGCGGCTACCACCAGAAAGCCTCCGCCGGGAATAATGGTTCCCGTCGGAAAGGTGTAGCTGAGGGTGGTGCCGTTGAGTTGATAGCCGCTCACATCCTGAAACCACGGGTTGGAATTATAGAGCTCGATGAATTCAAGCTGCAGACCGTCCGGGCGCGGGGCAGGGTGGTACATGATCTCCGAGATGACGACGGGTGTCTTGCGGCTGGAAACCCCCAGCGGTTCGCTCGGGTTATCGGCGGTGCCGATCACGGAGTTGCTCGCGACGTTGGTGATCTGAACGAACTGAGCGGCCGTGATTTGGTTGGTGTTATGGCTGGCACCCGTCAGACCCAGGTAGATTTGGCTCGGCATGCTGATCGTTGCGGTTCCCAGGCTGGTCCAGATCTGGCCGTCATAACTGGCGAAGCCGCTGAAGGCGTTTCCTGCTCGCTTAAGCCGCAGCCAGGTATTGGGGAAATTCGCGGGAAAGCGCCCTTGCACGCTGGCGAGACTGCCGGCCGGGTCGCGGGATTCAAAGCAGTCCCCCATCATCGAGGGGGTCGTCAGCGCGGCGGCAAAGCGGCTCGATGGATCCAGGGTTTCCCGGGCCATCAACCCTGCTTTGGCAAACGGGTCCGAAAGGCTCAACCCCGCCAGGTTCACCGTGACGTCGAAATCGCCTACTTGCGGCTGATAAGCAAAAAGGCATTGGTCTTGGGTCCCGCCAATATCGGCCCCGCCGCTGGTGAGCCCGAGGCCATTGGGAATGCCATAGAGGCCCCCGGGCAGCGGCGCGTTCCCGATGGCCAACGGCAGGTACCTGCTGGCAACGAAGCTGGCCTGCGAGTTGGGGGCGATGACCGTTCCCGCAGCCGTCTGGGCGGACAAATTATTCAACGTTACCGTGTAATAAACCTCCTCGGTGAGGGCGCTGACTTGGAGGAGGATATTGGTTTGGGTCGCATCCAGGGCGGCGCTCAGCAGGGCCGGGTTGCCGTTGGTGCTGGTGATGGTGAAATTCGAGAGATTGGTCGCACTCGTCGGAGTGATCCGTTTGGAAAGCTCGATTTGCACCTGGGTTAACCCCAGCGTGTGGGCGCCGAGGAGCACCGGCGGGTTCGTGTCGGCGATCACCGTCAGGCTTACCACGCTGCTGGTCACAGCGTAGGTCACGTTACTCACCAGGTTCTGCGCGATGGCATAGAACTGGGCGCCGTTGTCGGTCAGGGCGGCCGAAGCAATGCTGTACGTAGCGTTCGTGGCCCCAGGGATGGGCGAGGCGCCCCGATACCATTGGCACGCGGGGGCCGGGTTGCCTTGCACTCCGACGGCGAAGGTGGCGGGCTGCAGCTCCGTCACCGTCTGATTTTGCGGTTCGGTGAGAAGAATCACCGGGGTTTGGACGAACGTGTTCGGGGCCACCAGGACGGGGGGCAATCCGGAGGCTTTGATGAGAATGTAATCGACATCAAAAACGAAGGCGCCGCCTGAGCTGGCGGTAATCCCCGCGTAGCCGGTCAAAGCAGGGTAGGAAGGTGTGTAATCCCACACCAACTGCCAATTGGCTGGCTCCGCCTGGGTTCCATCGCCCAGCCAAATCTTACCGAAGACATCATTCACGCCACCTAGGGCGGCGGCGTTGGGCTCGTGGCGCAACCGGACCCAGTACCAGGTGTTGGGCTGCCAGGTGAAATTCTGGCCCGGTCCCCAAACGACCATGTCATCCAGGAAAGCCATATGGTTGCCCACCTGGCCTTCGCTGTTGATATTCCGGAAGAGGTAATTAACCCCACGAGTCGAGACGGGATCCACCGCCGCGCCGATCCCGCCCCGGACCAGGTCGCCCGAGCCGAAACTCAGAACCCGGACCCGAGCCAATACCTCCTGCACCGAGTTGTTGTAGCCGGGTGCCTCATAGAGCAAATGGTTGGGATCGCCGGTGGCCGAATCCACGTGCAGGACGCCGTTGCTCACCGAAAAAACGTTCACGCCGCTGACCACCCAGTTCGAGCCTGCCGCCGTGCCGTTAAAGTCATCTTGAAAGCCATTGACGATCGTGCCCACATCGGTGGGCAATAACGGTTGGGCGGCGAGACCCGCGGCGGAGCACAGAACAAGGCCGGCTACAAGGAGGCTCGGTGCGGCTCTGAGAGAGAATGCCTGGGGGTTCATGGGTTAAACGGGAAGGCGGGAGCCGCAGTCAGGTTCTTCGAGAGGAGACACAACATGCTTCACCAGATTCTCTAACAGGTGGACCATGCGGCGATTATCCGTCAGAAAAAGGAAGCGGTCAACCCCATGAACACGCGCCCGGGTGCGGGACAAAGCCCTCAAAGCTCGCCGCTTCCCTCGTGTGCTTGGTGTACAAAGAGCTCTGAGTTTGCCGGGCGTAAACCCGGCGTCTTCACGCTGCCCGCCGGCGGCCACAGATCTCGAGCGGCTTCACTGCGGTTCCACCCCGAGGGTTTGCAGCAGAAACGCATACTCGTCAGCCCGTTCGTCGATGATCCGGGTGGTGTTGGGGCTGCCGCCGTGTCCGGCGGAAAGCTGCACGCGCAAAAGGATCGGGGCCGGCCCCGCCTGCGCGGCTTGCAGGGCGGCGGCAAATTTGAAGGAATGGGCGGGCATAACCCGTGTGTCGTGATCCCCGGTGATGATGAGCGTCGGCGGGTAATGCGTGCCGGGCCGCACGTGGTGATACGGCGAATAGGCATAAAGCACCTTGAAGTCCGCGGCATTTTGCGGCGAGCCGTAATCGCCTTCCCAACCGGCCCCCTGGCCGAACTGGTTGAATCGCAGCATGTCCATCACGCCGACGTAGGCGATGGCCGCGCCGAAAAGGTCGGGACGCTGGGTCAGGCAGGCGCCGATCAACAAGCCGCCGTTTGAACCGCCCTCGATCGCCACCCGCGGCGTGCGGGTATAACCCTCGGCAATGAGCCACTCCGCCGCGGCGATGAAGTCATCAAACACATTCTGCTTATGCTCCCGCATGCCTTGCCGGTGCCAGGCTTCGCCGTATTCGCCGCCACCGCGTATGTTCGCCAGCGCGAAGATCCCGCCGCGTTCCAGCCAGACCAGGCGTGCCGGGTCAAAATGCGGCAGCATCGGGATGGCAAAACCCCCATAGCCGTAGAGCAGGGTGGGGTTGGTTCCATCGCGCTTGAGACCTTTCTTGCACACGAGATACATCGGGATCCGGGTATGATCCTTGGATGGATAAAAGACCTGGCGGACTTCGAGCGTGCTGAGATCAAACCGAATCTCCGGCTGGCGGTACACCGTGCTGACGCCGGTCTCGAGGTCCAAATGGAACACCGTGGGAGGCGTGGCCAGGTCGGTATAGGTGTAGAAGGTCTCGCGGTCGGTGGGTTCGCCGCCAAACCCTTGCGCGGTGCCCAGGCCCGGCAGGGACACCTCGCGCCGTAGGCGGCCTTTCAGGCTGTAAACTTTCACCTGGCTATGGGCGTCGTGCATCGTGACGGCCACCAATTGATGGTCCACCAGGCTCACACTCCCCTGCGCCAGATCCAGGCTGTCCGACCCTTGAGGAATGATCTCCCTCCACCGCGACCGCTCCGGCGCGCCGGGATCCATCGCGATCACACGCCCGCGCGGCGCTTCGAGCGTGGTCTGGAAGTAGAGCGTGCCGCTATCGGAACCGGCGTAGATATACTCCGCTCCAAAACCTTCGACCACGCGCGTGACCGGGTTGCCGGCGGTTTTGAGATCGATGAGGTGAAATATTCTCGAGCCCTTTGTCCCCCACCTCCCCCTCGCCGGCGGCAACAACGAGCCACCGTCCGTCGGCGGTCAGATGCGGTTCGAACTGCCAGTCAGGATGGTCCGGGCGCGAATAGAGCTTTCGATCCGCGGATGTAGGTGTGCCCAAGGCGTGGTAATAAACCGCGTCATTCAGGTCCCGGCTGCTGAGTTCTTCCCCCGGGCGCGGTGCGGGGAACGCGCTGTAATAGAGCCCTTTTCCGTCGCGAGCAAAAGTTGGCCGATAATACTTGGTCCAACGCAGCGCGTCGGGCAAGTCCAACCCACTCGACAGCTCGCGAATATGCCAATCCGTCCAATCCGATCCGCCTTCGGAAACGCCGTAGGCCAAATACCGTCCGTCGTGGCTGGCCAGGTAACCGACGACGGCCAGGCTGCCGTTGGTGGAGAGGAGGTTTGGGTCCAGAACCACTTGGGGCCGGCCCGAGCGACCCTCGGCGACGTACAACACGCTCTGGTCCTGGAGCCCGGTGTTATGCGTGTAGAAGTAGCGGCCACCCTTTTGGAACGGCATCCCGAACTTTTCGAAATTGAGCAACTCCGTCAGGCGTTGCTTGAGGGCCTGGCGGACCGGAATACGGCCGAGATAGGAATCGGTCAGGCGGGCCTCGGCCGCCACCCACGTCCGCGTTTCTGTCGAGTCCAACTGCTCCATCCAGCGGTAGGGATCGGCCACTTTAACGCCGTGGTAATCGTCCATCACCTCGTCTCGACGGGCCAGCGGATAGTCCAGCGGCGAAGCATTGGCGATCCGAGGCGGTGCCGAGGAGTTGATCATCCTGACATTCGAGGGTGGCACCTGCGCCGCCGCGGGGGCTGCGGACATCAGAACCCCCAGCCAGCAGCACACCGCGTTCCGAATATGAGTGGCACGCATGCAGGCCAGGGTACCTGTTTAGGCCGGCGCGGCACAAGGCGATCTCGCAGAGGACAACTGTAGCGCTGGCGTTTCCCCAGCGCTGGGCCTGGGTCGAGCCGCGGGACGCTCCCCAACTCGCAGCCGGGCGCTCAGGATTGCCCCGGCCCCATCATCTCCCCGCTCCCCTCCGCGCGAAGCGCATCATGAATGAGGCGTCTGCCACCCCGATGGTATCGAGTCCCTCCAATCTTCCATCACCCACCACGCGCGGAGGCTCTAAGGCTCAGCCTCATTAGGGCAACCTTTACGCGAAATCCAGCCCGCGCATGGTCCCGGTCGCTGAAGCGAACTTATCGACTTCCAGGCCCATCCGCTGGAGCATCGAAACGAAGAGGTTCGGCAGCGGGTAGTTGTGCTCCTTGTCGAACGCCAGGTGCTGGCCGTGTTTGAAGCCGCCCCCCGCGAAGAGCGTGGGCAGGTTGGTGGTCACGTGCGTGTCCGCGTTGCCCAGGTTCGTGCCGTACAAGATCATGGTGCGATCCAGCAGGGTCTCCGACTCCTCGCGGACGGACTTCAACTCGCCGAAGAGATTTGCCAGCAGCTTCATGTGCCACCGGTCAATGGCCTTGAGCTGCGCCAGCTTCACCTCGGATCGGCCGTGGTGGGAAAGGTTATGGTAACCGTCGGTAATTTTGATGTCTTCGAGGTCAATGGCGGGCGAGTTGACGCTGTCCAGCAGCAGCGCCACCGAGCGGGTGGAATCGGTTTCGAATGCGAGCCGGGCCATATCGTACATCAGCCTGACTTTTTCCATGTATTCGCGCGGGCTCTCCGGGTCCAGGGGGATGGGCACGCTGACCTTGGGCTTGGGTTTGTGCTCCCACTCGCGCGCCATGCGCATGCGCTCTTCGAGCTCCCGCACGCTGGTAAAGTATTGGTCCAAACGGTCGCGGTCACGGGCGCCGACACCCCGCTGCAGGGCCTTGGCCTGGTCCGCCACGGCATCCAGGATGCTCTGGCCCAATGCCAGCCGGCGCACCTGCGCCTCGGTTTCATCCTGGGTGCCTTGCACGAACATGTGCCGGAAGACGTCCGAGGCCTTTTCGTCGCACGGAATCAGCACGCCGGAACTGGTCCAGGCCAGGCTCCGAGCCCCTTGTTGCACGTTGACGCCCAGGTTCAGCGAGGGGAACCGTGTCAAATGGCCGATCCGCTCGGCCATGAACTGGTCCAGAGAAATCGTGTTCCGAAACCCGCCGCGACCGGGGTGCGGCGCGGCGGTGAGAAAGCAATTGTCCGCGGGATGGCCTCCATCCACGTCGGGATGCGATACCCCGCTGAACACGGTGAACTCGTTCCGGTGCTCGGCCAGCAGTTCGAGGTAGGGAGAGAGCCGGTAATCGCGTCCGCTCTCGCGGGGAAAGAACTCGGTGGGCAACAGGCCCAGATTGTTGCAGATGGCCAGCATCCGCCGGGGCGTGGCGCCCGGCGCGTCCGCCGCCCCGGCGGCGGGGCTCGCGAAAGCGGGCAGCATGGCGTCGAGCAGCGGCAGCGACAGGATGACCCCCGCTCCGCGAAGAAAGCGGCGTCGCGAGATGCCGGCTCGTGTGGCTACAAACGGACGGGTCATGGCTTGTGCATCGGGTTGCTCTTCCATAGACGGCTCGGACGGCTCATTTATTTAGAAATAAATCACTCCGCACGATCTCCTCGATCAAGCGTCTCACGCCGTAACCCCCGGCTCGGGTGCGTTCCAGGATCCGGTCGAGCTGCGGGCGGTCCGAAAACTGGATCGGGGCGCCCGTAGCGTAGATCGCAAGCTGGCGCGTGAGGTTGAGAGCCAGTTGCCTGGGATCCTGCAGCAGCTCTTGCTTGAGTTGCGCCACATCTTGAAACTTCCGGCCGTCGGGCAGCTCACCGCTCGGGTCCACGGCGGGGCCGAGTCCAAAATGAAAGATCAAGCCATTGTGGCCGATACCCTTTACCGGTTCGCCGCCACCCAGGGCGCGGTAGCGCTCTCGCCATCCGCCCATGACATCGAAACTTTCCAGGGCAAAACCCGGCGGGTCGAAATTGCGGTGACACGCCGCGCACGTCTCCTGCGAGCGGTGCCGCGCCAATTGCTCGCGGATCGTTGTGGCGCCGCGAATGTCGGGTTCCAGGGCCGGCACACCGGGCGGGGGCGGCGGCGGGGGTTCGCCCAGGATCCGGGACATGATCCAGGCGCCGCGCTTGACCGGGGAGGTCGTGGTGCCGTTGGCGGTGACTTTAAGCACGCTCGCCTGGGTGAGCAGACCTCCCCGCACACAGCCGCGCGGCAAACGCACCGGCCTCAAGGCCACACCTTCCACCCCGTTGATCCCGTAATGCTGGGCCAAACGTTCGTTCAAGATCGCAAAATCCGAAGCCACCAGGTTCGTCACGCCCAGGTCGCGCCGCACCAGCTCTCCGAAGAAGAGTTGTGTTTCGCCGATCATCGATTCGACCAGCAAATCGTCCAACTGATACTCCGGGTACAGCTCGACATCCGGCGCCACCCCCTCGATGAACCGCAGGTCCAGCCAGTAATCGAGGAAAGCATCGATGAATTGGCGCGAGTGCGGATCGTTGAGCAGGCGCTCGGTTTGCTCGCGCAACACGCTGGGCCGGTGCAATTGGTGGTTGGCGGCCAGCTGCCGCAGCTCGGCATCCGGCGCCGAATTCCATAAGAAATAGGACAGGCGTTCCGCCAGCGCCAAATCCGAAAGCCGGCCGGGCTTTTCGCTGAAGTAAAGGAAGCCCGGAGAACTCAGCACCGCGGTGTAACCCGCGATCATGGATTCGGTGAAACTCTGGCCCGCCGCGAGCGCGCACCGGATCACGGCCAGGAAGCGCTGAACATCCGCCGGATCCACCGGTTCGCGATACGCCGCGCGCATGAATCCCGAAAGCAACCGCTCGGCGTCCCGCTCCGGCGCCTGCGAGATGACCTCCACCCCCCGCCCCGCAACCCCGTGCTCCCCTCCGCTCGCGTCCGGAGCCGGTCGCATCGGCAGATCCCCGAACAGCAGCCGGTGCCCCGGCGGCGGCCATTGCTCGATCAGCGGTCCCTCGACTTCCATCCAGCGGAAGGCCAGGCCAGGCATGCCGTCAGGCGTCGCCAGTGGGTTCTTGTGGTCCGGCGGACGGGAGCGGAAGAACCGCGCCGCATCCGGCCGGATCGTTTCTCCAGCCAGCAGGTTGACCTCCAACTCCCGGACCGTGGGCTCGGGGTTCACATCGAAACTGCCCAGCTTCCGCAGCAACCGCGGCGGGGTGTCGGCGTAAATCGTTACCGGCTCGGCGCGGCGCCCGGGCGATGCTTCGGTGTATTTTGGCCCCATCCAGATGCTGTAGGCGCAGAACCTGAGCCGGTAGCGGCCCGAGACCGGCGCGCGAAACCTGTTAAAGCGGATCTCGGTGGGTTCATAGGTGCTCACCACCACGGCCAGCGCCTCCTGCTCCCGCCTCGCCGGATCCGGCGAGCCCCGCTCGGGGGAGGACATCGCCATCAAGTTGGTTTGCAGTTCGTAGCCCACGAGAGGAAACGTTCGCCGATTCAACGGGCCTTCCAATTTAATGGCTCCGAAAAACGCCCCCTGGTCCCAGGTGTAAAATCGGTTGGTCGCCGCCGGTGGCTGGGTAACTCGGGGCGCCATCGCTTCCCGCAAGGCAAACTCGGCGGCGCTAAGGTAACGCGCCATTTGCACGTGCGAAACATCCAGCGCCTCGCCCACCTTGTTGAAGCCATACGCCTCGGAATCTTCCGGCAGGAACGACTTTACCTCCAAGTAGGGCAGGGACAGCAGATCGCGCAGCGTCTGTTCATATTCGTGCCGGTTTAGCCGCCGCTCGGTCGCCCGGCCCTCGCGCGCCACGCGCTCGCGATCCCGGGCCAGCAGCGCCGCCGATAGCTCGTTCGTAAATCCCTTGAGCTCCGCCGCGGCCGGACGGGCCTTCTTCCTCGGCGGCATCTCCCCCACTGCTACCCGGTCGTCGATCTTCACCCACCGCGCAAACGTTGCCGGCTCCTGCAAATTGAACGGCAGCCCCGTCAGGTCCAGGCCGCCCTTCTTCAGGTCCGCGTCATGGCACTCCGCGCAGTGCGTTTCGATGAAGGCGTGGAGGCGCTTCGGAGCCGGTTGCGCTTGGAGACCCGCGAGCCCGGCGCAGGTGAGCAGGCATGCGGCGAACCCTCCCGGCCTCAGCGGGAGCAGGCTGCTGCGGCGCAAGAATGAGCTGTTCCGCATGGGCTTCGAGGCGTCACATGCCTGGGGCGGGCCGGCGGCGCCGCGCGGGCGCCCGCCCGGGCCGGGCCGCGCCGTCCGGGCCGAACCCGGAAAAGCCGGCGCGCAGGCTCGGAAAGGAGCGGGACTTCATACCCAAGATAATTAAGAACAGGAATTCTTAATGTCAACCGGGATTATGCGGCCCCGGGGAACAACTCCGGGTAGAACTTCCGGGAGCATTCGGGGCAAACGCCGTGGCTGAAGTTTGCGTTTGAGCGCTGGCGGATGTAGAGCTCAATCTGGTTCCATTGGCCCTGGTCGTCGCGAATGCGCTTGCAGTGAGCGCAGATGGGCAGGAGGCCGCTCAGGGTTTTGACTTCCGCCACCGCCGTCTTCAGTTCGCCCATCAAGCGCTCCCGTTCGCGTTCGGCTTGCTTGCGCTCCGTGATGTTTCGCGCGATCGTAGATGCCGCTACAATCTGCCCCTGACCGCCACGGATCGGGGAGACGGTTAACGAGACATCCACCAACCGGCCATCTTTGGCCCGCCGCACGGTCTCGAAATTGCGGATGTGTTCCCCCTGTGCCACGCGGCTCAGGAGCGGGGTCATTTGCTCGTCCCCATCCGGGGGCGCCAGGAGATTGATGGAACGGCCCACCGCCTCCTCGGGTGTGTATCCGTAAAGATTTTCAGCGCCCAGGTTCCAGCTCAGGATGGTTCCGTCGAGGGATTTGGAGATGATCGCGTCGTCCGAAGAGGCCACGATGGCAGCCAGCCGGGCGTGGACCTCCTCCAAGCGCCGCTGGGCGCTAATGTCTCGCAAGTTGACGACGTACTGCTTTGCGCTTGGTTTTGCCGGCAAGAGCCTGCGCCCTGAGGCTTCCATGGTGCGCCAGGTATCGAGCTTATGCCGATGCCGAAACACCAGCCGGGCGCCCAGATCCCCCGCCGGATCCATGCGCTCGAGCAGTTTTTTGACGTCCGCCTGGTCCTCGGGGTGGGTGAACTCCAACAGGTTGCGTTCCGCCATTTCCTCCGGGCTATAGCCGAGGATCTGCTTCACCGACGGTCCCTGGTAAACGATCATGCCGCCCGCATCCACGATGCTGATGACGTCGTTCGAGTGTTCAATTAAAGACCGGAAGTGTTCCTCCTGATTGCGTAGCGCCTCGCCGGCCGCCTTCTCGCGCGCCCGGGCCCGGCGCGCAAGCAGCGAAAAATAAAGCATCACCGCGCTGATGCCAAAATAAATGGCCGTGAAGATTTGATCACCGCTGTCGGTGATCCGCAGGGAATGCCGGGGGGTCACGAAAAACCAATCCGCCAGCAGAAATCCTCCCAGGATTGTGAACAGGGACGGTCCGGCGTCCGCCGACTGGATCATCACGAAGACCGCCACAAAGAAGAACAGGTAGGGGAAGTGATTTCCCCACGCCGAGTCCAGGGCCCAGCGAATGCCGAAGGCGAGGCTCAGCCAGAGCGCCGCCAGGCCGTACCCTCGAAACCAGGCCCGTGGACGAGGGTTGTCCGCCACGCCCAGGGCTGCGCCCGCACCACCGGGAAGTCCATCATGCATCGCCGCAGGATATCTCTGATCGGCGCGCGTTGTCCAGCGGGGCCGCGGCCCGGCCAGCTCTCGGGGGCGCACGACAGAATTCTTCGTTGCCTTCGTTTACTTGGTATACAAAGAACTCTGGGTTTTTCATGAATTGCCTGCCGGGTACAAACACGGCCCAGGCATTCTGGTCTCCCGGCTTCGGAGCTATAGGAAGCTGCCGGATATACCCCGGGAGCTGAGCATCCTCAAATTCCACGGGATGAAGCGGACGGATGGCCGGATACGCAGGATCCCGCCGCGTGCGAACTGAGGGGCCAAACCGAAGAACAAAAGCAAACGAAGGAAACAAAGAGGTTGTCTCCAGCGCTGGTCGAATCGGCGGACGGCGTGGGGACAGCGGAGCGCCAAGACCTTTTTTCAGGTCGGTTCACCCGAAAACCTGCCGGTTGTTGGCAGCGGGAACCCATGCGACGCCACAGCAAACGCTGGGAAAGCCACAAATGAAAATTTTTGTCTTACGCCCAGCTCTCGGACCGGTCCGCAGCATCCGCGCGGTCGGTCTAAATGCCTTTCCGCTCCGCGCGAAGCGCACAACGAATGAGCCGTCTGCCTCCCCCGAAGTTTCCCGAGCCCTCCCCACCTTCGACTGCCCCTCAACGCGCAGAAAATCCCGAGCCGAGCCTCATTCGCCTCATTTCAGTTCTGCGGAAACAGCCGCCAACGCCCGTTCGATGTCCGCGTCCGAGACCATCAAATTGGTCACCGCGCGGATCTGGTCGCGTGCCACGGCCAGCACCAGCACACCGCGGGCCCGAAGAGCTTCCACCAGTTTTTGGGCTGGCACGGCTTGAACGCGAAAGCGAACCATATTCGTTTCGACCTCAGCCGGGTTGACTTCGAGTCCGTTGATTTGAGCCAGGCCGGCGGCCAGGCGCCGGGCGTTGGCATGATCTTCCGCCAGGCGGTCGCGGTGATGATGCAGCGCAAACAGCGCTCCGGCCGCGATGATGCCGGCCTGGCGCATTCCCCCGCCGACCATCTTCCGGAATCGCCGGGCCCGCTCGATCAGCTCCTTTGGGCCGGCCAGGGCCGAACCGACCGGGGCGCCCAGCCCTTTGGAAAAGCACACGCTTACCGTATCGAAAGGTGCGGCATACGCGCGCTCGGAGACGCCCGTGGCGATCGCGGCGTTCCAGAGCCGGGCGCCGTCCAGGTGCAATTGCAAGCGATGCTTGCGGGCCGCGTCCGCCACCCCCTGGATCTGCTCCCGAGCCCAGATCTTTCCCCCGCCGCGGTTATGCGTGTTTTCGACGCAAACCAGCCGAGTGCGGGGGAAGTGAGGGTCGGAGGGGCGCAAGGCATTTTCCACGTCGATCGCCGTAAAAACGCCGCGCTGGCCGTCCAGGCAGCGGCACATGACACCGCTGAAGGCCGCCGGGCCCCCGCCTTCGTAGTAATAAATGTGCGCGCCGGCCTCCACCAGGATTTCGTCGCCAGGCTCGGTGTGGCTGCGAATGGCCAACTGGTTGGCCATGGTTCCCGAGGCCGTGAACACGGCCGTTTCCTTGCCCAGGAGTGCGGCGGTTTCCGCTTCGAGCGCTTTGACGGTCGGATCGTCACCCAGCACGTCATCGCCGACCTCGGCTCGCGCCATGGCCTCGCGCATGGCTGTGGTGGGTTGGGTCACCGTATCGCTGCGCAAATCAATCAATCCCGAAGCGCTGATCGTCATGGCGCTTATCATGGGGGACTCCACCAGGAATCGCGACCCTAAACCGGCGGTGCACCGCCCGCCGAGCGTAGCCCGGCCGTGCCCTCGGAGCGCCGGCTTTGAGCCGGCTTACGGCGCTCGGCGATTCTTATCGTGCTCCTATGGATATTGGACGCGCTAAGGCGGCTTAAAGCCGGCGCGCCGGCTTCGGGCGGTGTTCGGGGGGCTACTGCCGGGATGCGCTCCCGCCCGCCCGCCTCAGGGGCGGGGCATGGGGTTTCCTCCGCAGTGTTGAGCAAAACAAAAAGCCCGGCCTCGGACGAGGTCGGGCTTGGTGAATCGAATCGAGAGCAGGCGCCTATGCCGGCGCGGCGGCGGCCTCGGGGGCTTTTTCAGTTTCGGCCGGTTTCGCGGTTTCGGCCGGCTTGGTTTCCTCCGCGGTCTTGGTTTCCACCGGGGCGACCACGGTTCCCAGTTCTACCCATTCCAGGATGGCACGCTGGCTGGCGTCGCCCTGGCGCTGGCCGAGTTTCACGATGCGCGTATAGCCGCCGTGACGCTCCTTCTGAGCGGGGGCGATCTCATCGAACAGGATCTTGACCACGTCCTCCTGGTGGAGGCGGGCTGCGGCCATGCGCCGGTCATGGATGGTTCCGCTCTTGCCGAGCGTGACGAGCTTTTCCGCGACCGAGCGGGCGGCTTTGGCTTTGGCGAGCGTCGTGGTGACGCGTTTATGTTGGATGAGGCTGCAAACCAGGTTGGCGAGCATGGCATTGCGATGCTCGCCGGTGCGGCCGAGTTTGGCGGTTCGCTTGAGGTGGCGCATAAAACGATAGAGTAAAGCCCAGCCGGGCGTCAGTAAACCATTAGCGAGCGATGGTGGTCGGCTCCTCTTTGGGAGCTTCCAGCAGGTCGGGCTCGAACGTCATGCCGAGGGTCAGGCCCAAAGCGGCCAGCTTTTCCTTGATTTCGTTGAGCGATTTCTTGCCGAAGTTGCGGTACTTGAGCATCTCCTGCTCGGTCTTCATCGCCAACTGGCCCACCGTGGTGATATTCGCGTTGTTCAGGCAGTTGGCGGCGCGGACGCTGAGCTCGATCTCGTTGACGCTCATGTTGAGCAGCTTCTTGAGCTTGGTCTTCTCCTCGTCCTGCTTGTCCACCACTTCCTCGAACTCGACGGCATTCTTGTCGTAGCCGACGAAGACATCGAGGTGGTGCTGGAGGATAGCCGAGGCCTGGGTGAGGGCGTCGTCCGGAGAGATGCGTCCATCGGTCCAAACTTCGAGCAGCAGCCGGTCATAATCGGTGCGCTGGCCGACGCGGGCGTTTTCCACGGCGTACCGCACCCGGGTGACGGGCGAGAACAGGGAGTCGATGGCGATCACGCCGATGGCCTGGTTGGGCTTCTTGTTTTCGTCGCCCGGAAGGAAGCCGCGGCCGACTTTGACTTCGAGTTCCATCTCGAACTTCTTCTTCTTGTCGAGCGTGCAGATGTGCTGGGTGGGATTGACCAGCTCGATGTTTTGATTGAGCTGGATGTCCGCGGCGGTGACTGCGCCTTCTTTATTGACCGAGAGGAGCAGGGTTTGCGGATCACGGTTTTGGGACCGTGAAGAGGACCTTCTTGAGGTTCAGCACGATGTCGGTGACATCTTCCACGACGCCGTCAATGGTGGCGAACTCGTGCATCGCGCCATCGACTTTGATGGAGCTGACGGCGGCGCCTTCCAGCGAGGACAGCAGCACGCGGCGGAGGGAGTTGCCGATGGTGTGGCCGTACCCGGTTTCAAAGGGTTCGGCGATAAACTTGGCGTAGGTTTCAGTGGCGGTGCCCTCTTCTTTGGTCAACCGCTTGGGCATTTCGAAACGTCCTAGACGTACTGGCATATTTTCCTTTCAACAATTGTAAACTGACCCCGCCGGCGTTATTCCCGCAAGCCGCCGAGGCCCGTATAATTGTTTTGTTTGACTGTTACTAGCGGGAATAAAATTCGACGACGGCCTGCTCGTTGGCGATGGGATGGATTTCGTCGCGGGTCGGAATGCGCATGACGACGCCCTTGAGGGCTTCTTTGTTCAGCGACAACCAATCCGGCACGGCGCGGCTGCCGGCGACTTCGAGATTTTTGGTGGCCAACTGCCGCGCGGCGTTGGAGTTCTTGATTTCGATTGTGTCGTTGACCTTGAGGCCGTAGGACGGGATATCGACCTTGCGGGCATTCACCCGCACATGGCCATGCGCCACCAACTGCCGGGCGCCGGCTCGAGTATTGGCGAAGCCCAGGTGATAGCAAACATTGTCCAGCCGCGTTTCGAGAATTTGCAGCATCTGCTCGCCGGTCACCCCGCGGCGCTTGAGGGCGCGCTCATAGACGCCGCGGAACTGGCGCTCGAGCAGGCCGTAATAATAGCGCAGCTTCTGCTTCTCGATCAGACCCAGGCCGTAATCGGTATGCTTGCGGCGGGACTTGGGGCCGTGCACGCCGGGGCCGTAATTGCGGCGTTCGAGGTATTTGGTCGGGCCGAAAATAGGGACGCCGAACCGGCGGCTGATGCGAACGCGAGGACCTGTATAACGAGCCATGTTGAATTAGAAATTAAAAAATTAAGAGTGCGGATTGAAGAAATTACACGCGGCGCTTTTTGCGGGGCCGGCAGCCGTTGTGCGGCACCGGGGTCACGTCCTTGATGGTGGTGATTTCCAAGCCGATGGCCTGGAGCGCGCGGATCGCCGATTCCCGGCCCGAGCCGGGACCTTTGACCCGCACTTCAATCTCCTTCATGCCGTGGGACATGGCCTGGCGGGCGGCATCCTGCGCCACCTGCTGCGCCGCATAGGCGGTGCTCTTGCGTGAGCCTTTGAAACCGACGCGCCCGGCGCTGGACCAGCCGATCACGTGGCCTTGCATATCGGTGATGCTCACCAGCGTGTTGTTGAATGTCGCCAGGATATTGGCAACGCCGCTGATGACGTTCTTGGCGCCTTTGGCTTTGACGATCTTCTTGCCGGCCAAATCATCCGCCAGCAACTCCGCCGCGGTGGGAGCGGCGACGGCCGCCGGAGCCGCGGCAACCGCGCCTTCGGCCGGTTTGGCCCCTTCGGTGGCGGGGGCGGCCCCTTCGGCCGGTTTGCCGCCTTCCGGCGGCGCGGACGCTTTCTTCTGGCCTTTGGCCGGAGCGGCGTCAGCGGGTGCCTTGGCGGCGGCCTTATCGGCGGCGCCTTCGGGTTTGGGTTCCTTCTTCGGAGCGGGTTTCTTTTTCTGGTCGTCGGCCATAAGACTTGAGGAGCGTAAGCGAGTGATGGATCAATGAATGCCGGTTTTGGCGGTCGGATTGCGGACCACGCCGACGGTCTTGCGCGGGCCTTTGCGGGTGCGCGCGTTGGTCTGAGTGCGCTGCCCGCGGACGGGCAGCCCGCGCAGGTGGCGGACGCCGCGGTAGCATTTGATGCCTTGAAGGCGTTTGAGGTTCATGCCGATTTCGCGGCGGAGATCGCCCTCGATCACGTACTTGCCATCCTGAATGGCATGCACGATCTGCGAGAGTTGCTGCTCGGTCAGGTCTTTGGCCCGAATCGCCGCGTCGATATTGGCCTTGGCCAGGATATCCTTCGCATTGCTGGGGCCGATGCCGTAGATGTAACGCAGCGCGATATCGATGCGCTTATTCGGGGGGACTTCCACGCCAATAATACGAGCCATAAATCAGTAAGGAGATGACAGTTTGCTTGCCCGGGTCAGCCTTGGCGCTGCTTGTGGCGCGCGTTCGTACAGATCACTCGGATGACGCCTTTGCGCCGAATCACTTTGCAGTTTTCGCAAAGTTTCTTAACAGATGCTCGAACTTTCATAATCTTAAGTTGTTTCTTGTTCCACGACGATACGCGCTTCCGACAAATCGTAGGGCGACAATTCCAGGGTCACTCGATCACCCGGGGCAAAGCGGACCCCATTCGCTTTTGCCCTTCCTGGAACAAACGCCAGGGGCCGGTGGCCATTGGCCAACCGCACCCGATACGTCTGGTTGGCCAGCGCTTCAAGAACTATACCTTCAACTTTGAAGGCATTCGCTCGGGCCATGTCAGGATCTCCGGCTCCGCTTCAGTGATGAGCACGGTATGCTCAAAATGAGCGGACAATGAACCATCTTGCGTCACCACTGTCCAGCCATCATTTAAAGTTTTTGTGCCCGGCAATCCCGCGTTGACCATCGGCTCAATCGCGATGGTCATCCCCGGCCGCAGCTTGGGCGACGACTTTCCGTCCACAAAATTCGGCACCTGCGGCTCTTCGTGCATCGAGCGTCCGACCCCATGGCCGACGTACTCCCGAACCACGCTGAACCCGTTGTTTTCTACCATCTGCTGGATGGCGCGCGATATGTCTGCAACTCTTTTGCCCGCAACAGCTTGCGCGATCCCTTCGTAGAGGGCCTTTTCCGTCGTGTCCATTAGCTTCTGCCCCAGCAAACCGCAACCGCCCACGGCCACGGTCTTGGCCGTATCGCCGATGAACCCATTATGAATCACGCCGACATCCACGCTGACAATATCGCCAAACCGGAGCACTCGCGGGCCCGCCAGGCCGTGCACCACCTGGTCATTCACCGAAATGCATATATGGCACGGATACTTCCGGTAGCCTAAAAAAGCGCTTTTCGCCCCGTAATGCTTCATCCGGCTGGCGGCAAAATCATCGACTTCTTTGGTCGTTACGCCCGGTTGAATAAAGGCGGCGACTTCAGTGAGCACGGTGCTGGCCACGCCACAGGCTGGACGCATCGCTTCGAGGTCCCTATCGCTCTTCAGGATAATCATGGCTGGTGCGCCGAGTTCCAAACGCCTGGCAGGCTCACAGAGGCAAACCTAGTTTGAACTCGAGGTTTTGTCATGTGAATCCGTTTTACGGCCGGTCCCGGTGGTGGTTGCGCCGATCAAGATACTAAGGTGACAAAGAACGTTCAGAACCTGCCCTTCAGGCGGCCCTTCTTCAAAAACCCATCGTAATGCCGCATCAGCAAATGGGTCTCCATCTGGCGCATGGTATCGAGCATGACACCGACGAGGATCAGCATGCTGGTTCCCCCGAAAAACGTAGCCACTGCGTAGGGGATCTGCATTTCGTTGTACAGGAGCAGGGGAATGACGGCGATAACGGTCAGGAACACGGCGCCCGCGAGGGTAATCCGGCTCATGGCATTGTGCAGATAGTCGCTGGTGGCCTGCCCGGGTCGCACGCCGGGGATGTAGCCGCCGTTCTTCTTCAAATCATCGGCGATTTGCAATTCGTTGAATTGCGTGGCGACCCAGAAATAGGAGAAAAACAGGATCATCAGGGCATACAACGCCAGGTAGAAGAAGGAGCGTTCACCCAGCGCGCGGGCGATCTTGAGAAGGATATCAGCCAGGAGTTTAGCCCCGGGGTTATGCGTGCCGGAAAAGGCCTCGCCAGCCATCAGGAACAGCCTTTGCGGGAACATCAGGATCGCCTGGGCAAAGATAATCGGCATGACTCCCGAGTAATTCACGCGCAGAGGCATGAAGGAGGTCTGGCCTTGATAAATCTTGCGGCCAACCGCCCGCTGGGCGTATTGGACGGGCACCTTTCGCTGCGCCTGGGTGATGGCGATCACTCCCGCAATCACGCCCGCCAGGAGCAGGATTAAGGCCGCGCCGTGGCCCAGGTTAAACTTGGCTTCGACGCCTCCGGTCGAGTGGAACATATCCGCCAAAGCCAGAAAGGCCTGCGGCAGGCGCGCCAGAATGCCGATGGTGATGACCAGGGACACCCCGTTGCCGATGCCCCGGTCCGTAATTTGTTCCCCGAGCCACATCAACAGCACGGTGCCGGTGGTCAGAATGATCGTCGTTTGGATGCGGTACCACCAGATATACGCTGGGCTATAGAGCACCAGGTTCCCGGAAAACCCATTGAACAGCTTGCTCGGATTTTCCCAGCCAATGGCCATGAACAATCCCTGGCCCAGGCACAGGAGAACGGTCCCATAGCGGCCGTACTGAATCAGTTTCGTGCGCCCGCCTTCCTCACGCGCCAGTTTGCTTAACTGCGGAACCACGGCGGTCAGGAGCTGGATAATGATCGTGGCGCTGATATACGGCATGATGCCCAGCGCGCCAACGGCGCAATGCTCCAAGGCGCCGCCGGTGAAGAGACTGTACATTCCTAGCATCCCACCCCCGGTCGCGCCGGCTTTTTCCATGAAATCCGCGAGGGCGGCCCCGTTCAACCCGGGGATCGAAATGATCGCTTCGAGCCGGCAGATGGCCAGCACCATCAAGGTGAATAGGATCCGGGATTTAAGCTCCGGGATTTTGAAACAATTACTAAACGTATTGGCAATGGCGGCAAACATGGTCAGACACAGATCGAGGTCCACATTCCACGGCCCAGAGTCGTAGCCGCCGAGGTCTGAGGACCGAGGCGCCGAACCGGGCGGAGCGTGGGGTGTTTGGGGAGCATCGAGAAATCAGGACTTGGCGACTTGAGGCTTCTGAACCCCCACCAGCTCGCAGGTTCCGCCCTTGGCTTCAATCTTGGCCTTGGCCGAAGCGCTGAAAGCGTGGGCGGCGACCGTCAGTTTCCGGGTCAGTTCGCCGTCGCCGAGGATCTTAACCCCATGCGCCCGGCCATTGGCCAGCCCGGCGCCCCGCAGAACCGTTTCATCGACCCGCGCCCCATCGTCGAAACGATTCAGAGATTCGAGGTTGACGGCCAGGTAGCGTGTTGCGTGGCGGGTGTTGTTGAATCCGCGCTTAGGGATGCGGCGAATCAAGGGCATCTGGCCGCCTTCGAAGCCGATGCGGATCGAACTGCCGGAGCGGGCGGTCTGGCCCTTGCCACCACGGCCGCTGGTCTTGCCATGGCCGCTGGATTCGCCCTGGCCAAGCCGTTTGCGCCGATGTTTAGCTCCCGGGCGGGGTTTCAAGTCGTGTAAACGCATAAAATCTCGATTGGAATTTACCAGAACCTCAATTTGCCCCCGAGTCAAGGGTGGCGTCCGGCGCCGGTGCGAGGATGGCCTCCGGCGGCTTGGGCGGTTCGATTTTCTTCATTTGCAAACCGCGTCCCTGGTAAATGTCCTCTCGCAGGCGAAGGCTCAGGAGCGCATGCAAGGTGGCTTTGACCACGTTGGCGGCGTTTTTAGAGCCCAGCGACTTGCTGAGCACGTCCTTGACCCCGGCGGATTCCAAAACCGCGCGCACCGTCTTGCCCGCGATGATGCCCGTTCCCGGCGAAGCGGGTCGCAAGAGAACTTTGGCGCCGCAATAGTGGTAAAAGACTTCGTGCGGGATGGTCGCGTCCTTGAGCGAGACGCCGACCATCTGGGAGCGCGCCATTTCGCCGCCTTTGCGGATGGCATCGGCGACCTCGCCGGCCTTGCCCAGGCCGACGCCGACGCGGCCCCGTTTGTCGCCGACCACAACCAGCGCGCTGAAATTGAATCGGCGCCCGCCTTTGACGACCTTGGCGGACCGGTTGATGAAGACGACCTTCTCGACGAGTTCCTGTTCCTGCCCCTCGCGGCCGGCGTCCGAGGAATCCGGGGTGGGGCGTCCGCGCCGGCCGCGAAAGCCGCCACGTGGGCCGCGAGATTCGCTGGGTTCCGGCTTTACGGGGTTCTCTGGTTTAATAGGTTCTTCAGCCACAATATTGTTCTCCATGGGACATTAAAACTTCAGGCCGGCTTCGCGAGCGGCATCGGCCAGTGCCTTGATCTTTCCGTGATAGCGAGCCGCGCCGCGGTCGAAGACCACCTGGGTAATCCCTTTGGCCAGGGCAGTTTGAGCCGCAAAGGCGCCCAGGCTTTTGGCGCTGGCCTGGTTCGCGGCGAGTTTCTCGCGATCGGGAACCGACTTCCCGGTCGTCGAGGCCGCCGCCAGGGTGACTCCCGCGGTGTCGTCGATGAATTGAACGTGGATGTTCTGATTCGAGAAACACACGCTCATCCGCGGACGGTTTTGGGTGCCGGTCACCTTCTTGCGAATCCGCCAGCGGCGCTTTTGCGCCAATTTTTGTTTTTGTTCAGTTCTCATCGGTAACCTGGTTGCGCATTACTGCACGGTCTTGCCTTCCTTGCGGATGACGCGTTCATCGACGTAGCGGACACCCTTGCCCTTGTAGGGCTCCGGCGGATAGAAGCTGCGAATCTCGGAGGCGACCTGGCCGACCACTTGCCGGTCGGGCCCTTCGATGGTCAACTTGGTGTTCTCCTCGACGGTCACTTTAATCTGCTCGGGGATCAAATAGACGACCGGATGCGAGTAGCCCAGGCTCAAATTGACGGTCTTTCCCTGCACGGCGGCTTTGAAGCCTACCCCTTGGATCTCCAGCTTCTTGACGAAGCCCTCGGTGACGCCGCGAACCATGTTGTTGACCAGTGCCCGGCTCAGGCCGTGCAGGGCCTTGGTCTGATCGTCATCGCCTTGCCGGCTGACGAGCAATCGCCCGTCTTCCACTTTGATGCTGGTGCGGCGCGGGAGTTGCCAATTGAGCTTGCCCTTGGGGCCTTCAACAAACACCTGCTGCCCTTTAATCTCCACCTTCACTTTGGGGGGTATGGCGATGGGTTGCTTTCCTATGCGGGACATGGTTAAAAGAGGGTTGAGTCGTTAAGGGGTTGGACGCGAGGCGTCAAAAGCGATGGGTTTACCAGATATAACAGACGAGTTCGCCGCCGAGGTTCTTTTTGCGGGCCTGGTTGCCGGTCATGATGCCCTCCGAGGTCGAGAGCATGGCCACGCCGAGGCCGCCGCGAACGCGGGGAATCTCCGTCGCGCCGACGTAGCGGCGCAGACCGGGTGTGCTCACGCGCTGCAGGCCCTCGATGACACTCTTTTTGCCCTGGTACTTGAGCTGGACTTTAATGAGTTTCGGCAACTGGCCTTCGACCGCAAAGTCATGGATATAGCCTTCTCGCTTGAGGATAACGGCAATGCTTTCCTTCATTTTCGAGTGGGGTATGTCCACCGTGGGGAGCAAGGCGCGATTGGCATTGCGGATGCGGGTCAGCATGTCGGAGATGGGATCGTTCACAGGTATATTAAACGTTAAGCTTTCGGAGTATCGGCATGATGATCGAGCGTTACCAACTGGCCTTGGTGACCCCGGGGATCAACCCGTTGAGCGCCGCCTCACGGAAGGTCAGGCGCGAGCAGCCGAACTTGCGGAGATAGCCGTGGCGCCGCCCGCTCATCGAGCAGCGGTTGACCTGTCGCACGGGGCTGGCGTTGCGGGGCAGCTTCGAGAGGCCCGCGTAATCCCGCTTGGCCTTCAGTTCCGCGCGCAAGGCGGCGTACTTTTTGGCCGTTTCGGCCTTCTTCTTGTTCCGTTCAATCCATGAGGTCTTTGCCATATCAAAATAATCCTGGGTTACTCGGCTGCGGGCTTGGCTTCCTTGGGGGTTTCTTTGGCTTTGGCCTCGGCGAAGGGCATGCCCATCAGCTTCAACAGCTCCATGGCCTCCTCGTTCGTCCGCGCGCTCGTCACAATGGTGATGTCCATGCCCTGCTGCCGTTTGATCTTGTCCAAGTCGATCTCGGGGAAAATGGTTTGGTCGCCCACGCCGAGCGAATAATTGCCGCGCCCGTCAAACGACCGGGGCGAGAGCCCGCGGAAATCGCGAATCCGGGGCAGGGCGGTGGCCACCAGGCGATCGAAGAACTCATACATGACGTCACGGCGAAGGGTGACGTGGCAGCCGATGGGCTGGCCTTCCCGCAGCTTGAAATTGGCGATGCTGTGCCGTGACTTGCTGATGGCGGCCTTGCGCCCGGTGATCAGCGCCAGGTCCTTGGCGGCGTCGTCGATGGCGCTCTTTTCCAGCGAGGCGCTCACGCCCATGTTGATCACGATCTTCTCCATCCGCGGCACCTGGTGCGGGTTGGAGTATTGGTGCCTTTCCTTGAGGGCGGGCACCACTTCTTTGATGTACTTATCGTAAAGTCTGGCTTTCATTGGCGTTTAAGCTGGTGGACGGCTGGACATGCGGCTCAGGCCTGGGCCGGCGCCGCGGCGCCCCGCTTGGCCGCCCGCGCATCGAATTCAGCCGCTTTCATCACATTCGAAATATGCAGGGTTCCTTCCCGCTCGATGATCTGGCCGTTGGGGTACTGCTGGCTCTTGCGCATGTGCTTCTTAATCATGTGCACCCCTTCGATGATCACCCGTTGCTTCTTTCCGGAAACCGCGATGACCCGTCCGCGTTTGCCTTTATCGGCCCCGGCGATGACGACTATGTCGTCGTTTTTCTTTACATGAAAACTGCGCATAAAATTCTTTCCGTTGCTGCTGCTTCAAATAACCTCAGGCGCCAGCGAAATGATCTTCATGAACTTCTTATCACGGAGTTCGCGCGCTACCGGCCCGAAAATGCGTGTGCCGCGGGGGTTGAGTTCCTTGTCGATGATCACGATGGCATTGCTGTCGAAACGAAGATACGAGCCGTCATTCCGCGCGAATGGCCTGGCGGGTGCGCACCACCACGGCATCGACCACTTCGCCCTTCTTGACCGTGCCATCGGGCGTGGCTTCCTTGATGTGGGCTTTGATGATGTCGCCAATGCGGGCGTAACGCTGGTTGCGGCCCAGCACACCGATGGCGGCCGCGCGCTTGGCGCCGGTGTTGTCAGCCACATCTAAAATGGAACGGATCTGTAACATAAATCGCTATGAAGTGCCGGTTAATCAGCCATGGCTCAGGCGGCGATCGGCGCCACTTCGGCGCCGCGCTCGACAATTTCCACCAGGCGCCAGCGTTTGGTCTTCGAGAGCGGACGCGTCTCCTCGATGCGCACGCGGTCGCCCAGCTTGGCTTCGTTCTTTTCGTCGTGGGCGTAAAATTTCTTGTAGCCGGTCATCACCTTTTTGAATTTCGGGTGCGGGAAGCGGCGTTCGACGCGCACGATGATGGTTTTGGTCATTTTGTTGCCGATGACCTGGCCGACGCGTTCCTTGCGGCCGGTCCGGGCCGGGGTGGCGGGGGCAGGCGCAGCCGGAGCGGCGGGGGCTGGGGGAGGGGTGGTCGTGTCAGACATACAAATTCAGATTCCTTAGGCGGCCTGGTTGCGCAGTGCGGAGATGCGGGTTTCGATTCGGGCCACGTCACGGCGCAAAGTGCGCAGGCGCGCCGGTTTTTCGAGCTGGGCGCTGGCCTGCTGCAAGCGCAGATTAAACAATTCCTGCCGCAGGTTGCGGCCATCGGCCAGCAGTTCTTCGAGGGTCTTTTCCTGGATTTCTTTGCGTTGCAGCTTCTTCATGGTCAGAGGGGCTAATGGGCGGCGATGTGCCGCGAGATAAACTTGGTTTTGATGGGCAGCTTGGTGGCCGCCAGGCGCAGCGACTCGCGCGCCACGACCTCGGTAACTCCGTCCACCTCGAAGAGGACGTTGGCCGGCCGGATCACGGCCACCCAGGATTCGAGCGGTCCTTTGCCTTTGCCCATGCGCGTTTCCAGCGGCTTCTTCGTATAGGATTTCTGCGGGAACACACGAATCCACATCTTCCCGTGGCGCTTCATATTGCGCGCGATCGCGACGCGGGCGGCTTCCAATTGCTTGGTGTCGAGCCAGCAGCGTTCGAGGGCCATCAACCCGTACTCGCCGAAGGCCACGGTTTGACCGCGCGAGGCCAAGCCGGCGCGGTTCCCGCGGTGCATCTTGCGGTACTTAACTCTCTCGGGTATCAAGGGCATAAATTCGTATCAGGTAAGCGGGTAATCGCAATGGCGTCAGGGGGCCGCGGCGACTGCGGGTTGGGCTTGGGGCTGGGCCTGGGGCTGAAGCGGGGTCGGGAGCTGGGGCTTTTGGCTCTTGGTTTCGCCCTTGCAGACCCAGCATTTGATGCCCAATTTGCCATAAACGGTGCGGGCTTCGGCGAAGCCGTAATCGATCTCGGCCCGCAGGGTGTGCAAGGGAACCCGGCCCCAATGGTATTGCTCGACGCGGGCCAGTTCGGCGCCGCCGAGCCGCCCGGCACAACGGATCTTGATGCCCTCGGCGCCAAAATCCTTGGCGGTCTGCAGGGCTTTCTTCATGGCGCGGCGGAAGGAAACGCGGCGTTCGAGCTGGAGAGCCACGTTTTCGGCGACCAACTGCGCGTCAATCTCGGGATGCTTGATCTCGACGATATCCACGTAGATCTCCTTGCCGGTCATCTTGCTGAGCTCTTCCTTGAGCTTGTCGATTTCCGCGCCCTTGCGCCCGATGACGATCCCCGGCCGCGCGGTCAGGATGGTGATGCGGCAGCGATTGGCGGCGCGTTCGATCAGGATCTTGGGCACCGAGGCCGTTTCGAGCTTTTTCTTGAGCAGATCGCGAATGTGGCGGTCTTCGGTAAGGAGCTTGCCGAATTCCTTCTTGGTGGCAAACCACTTCGAGCGCCAATCGTGGTTAACGCCGATACGCAGGCCAACTGGATTTGTTTTCTGTCCCATGTGTCAGGAGAGGGGTGTGGGGGCGGTGAAATATTGAGGTTGTGGTTCGAGGCAATCGTGGAGCGAGCGAGTGCCTGGCCGCAGGGGGGCTGGTCCGGTGGGGTTTCCACCCGTCCAACACGGCGCCGCGTCAACACTCTGCCGGGTCCCGTTATTCATCCGATAAAACAATTTTAATGTGGCAATTGCGCTTGAGGATGGGGCCGGCCGAACCGCGTGCCTTCGGCGTAAAGCGCCTGAGCGTGCTGGCGGTCTGAGCCAAGGCCTCCTTGACGATGAGCTTCTCGGTGTTCATCGCGCTGTAGTCCTTGTGGTGCGTCTTGAGGTCTTCGGCGTTGGCGATGGCCGATTTCAGGGTCTTGGCCACGAAGCGCGCGCCCTTGCGGGGCGTCACCGCCAGGGCGGCCTGCGCGTGGGCGGCGGGAAGGCCTTGAATCTGGCGCACGACTTCGCGCATCTTCTGCGCGGACATGCGCACATTCTTGGTGATCGCTTGAACTTGCATAGGTTACTTCGCTTCCGCCTTGGCCGTGTGGGCGCCGTGCTTCTTGAAGCTGCGCGTCAGGGAAAACTCGCCCAGCCGATGGCCCACCATGTTTTCGGTCACAAACACCGGGTTAAAGACCTTGCCGTTGTGCACGTTAAAAGTCAGGCCCACAAAATCGGGCGTAATCATCGACCGGCGCGACCAGGTTTTGATCGGGGCCTTTGACTTCATATCTTTGGCCTTCTGGATTTTAACCAGCAGGTGGCCGTCGATAAACGGTCCTTTTTTAATTGAGCGTCCCATAATCAGGATTGGAGTGATCGAGCGGCGGGGTGTTGGGGTGATGAACCGTGCGGCCGGCCGGCAGCCAGGCTCTTGGCGTCCAACAGTTCATGGGTCCAGCATCGGTTCATACATTCTTCATGGGGCGGCCATCACGGCGGACCATGATAAAGCGGTTCGAGTACTTCTTCTTATGTCGCGTGCGGTAGCCCTTGGCCAGCAAACCCCACGGGGAGGTCAGTTGCTGCCAGCCGCCGCCCGACTTGGATTTGCCGGCGCCGCCGCCATTAGGATGGTCCACCGGGTTGCGCGCCACACCACGGTTGATGGGCCGGATGCCCAAATGCCGCGACCGGCCCGCCTTGCCGAGCACGACATTTTCATGCTCCGTATTGCCCACCTGGCCAATGGTCGCATAGCAGTTCTCATTGATCCGGCGGATTTCGCCCGAGGGCAGCCGGATTTGGGCATAGCCCTCGTCACGCGACATCAGGGTAGCCGCCCCCCCGGCGGAGCGCACCATTTGGGCGCCGCGGCCAGGGGTCAATTCAATATTGTGAATGGGCAGGCCGACGGGGACCGACCGGAGGGGGAGACTGTTCCCAAGTTCCGGCGGAGCGGCGGGACCGCTTATGAGCTTGGCGCCGACTTGGAGGCCGATCGGGGCGATAATATAAGTCTTCTCGCCGTCGGTATATTGGAGCAAGGCCAGCCGGGCCGTCCGTCGAGGATCGTACTCAATGGCGGCTACAGTGGCTTCGACGCCGTGCTTGTGGCGCTTGAAGTCCACCAGGCGGATCTTTTGCTTATGACCGCCGCCGATGCCCCGAGCCGTCACGCGGCCGTAGGTATTACGCCCCCCGGTGCGTTTGCGGGTCTGGACCAAGGCCTTTTCCGGCTTGGTCTTGGTGATGTCGCTGTAGTCCGCATACGCGATATAGCGCGTGGACGGCGTCAGCGGTCTAAATGTCTTTACTGGCATAAATCCAATTCAATAACTTTCCCAAGTCAGCTACTTGGAGAGCGGAGCCATCATTCCTGTGCCTGGTCAGGCAGTCAGTTATCGGTTCCGCAGGTTATGCTGTCCGCACCCGGACCGGGTGAAACGGAGCGGTGAATATACCAAGCGCACAAGAGCGCGCAATAAGTAATTTTAAGAAAATAATGGGTATTTTCTGCCCAGGCCGAAGCGAACAAACCGGGTGTTTGGCAGGTAAAAGAGGGGCGCAGCGGCGCCGGAATGAGTTCTTGACAACCCGTTTAACCCGTTGCCCGCTTAGTCGCCGGCCCGAATCAACTCGATCTTCCGCAAGTTGATGGCCTTCCAGGTCTGGGCGTCCTTGGGGCGAAGCTTGATGATCTGCTCCCCCGGAGTGGCGATTTGGATCGAGCCGAACTGGACCTCGCGAAAGGCGCCCCAGTCTCCGGTATTGGGGATGGCTGCTGCCGCGCTGGATTGACCGGCATCGAGGAGGAGTTCGGCTCCGTCGTTGACGGTGGCGGCAGAGCTGCGGACGGTGAAGGTTCCGGGCTTGGTAATCCGCACTTTCCATGAAATCCAGTCTCCCGGATGGTCCCAGAACCCGAGATTGGTTTGACCATCACGGTCCTCGGTATTGAGCTGGTCGCCGTGGATTTCGCCGGCCTCGACCGGCAGCGTCAAGTTGCCGGCGGTGTCTTGTTGGATTGCGGCGGCGGACTGGTCGGGGATGGGAGCAGGCGTGAGTTCAGCGCCGCTGATGCGGAGGGCGCAGGTGTAGGGGGAGACCCGTTGGGACGGGACTCTGACGCGAAGTCCTTCGGGGGTCTGGCTCCACTGCACATTGCCGCTGTAGCCGAGCAGGCTGACTTTGGTGATTCTGCCAGATGCCTGTCCCGCGGGCCGGGCGAGTGACTTGACGAGGAGTTGACCATCCTCCGGCCAGCCCAGGGCGATGGCATACAGGGTCTTGCCCTTGGTCGTGAACCGGATGTCGTGGGCGGTGTAATTGAAGTCTTCTTTGAAATGGCCACCCTTGGTGCGGACGGGGCCTTCGCCATAGACCTGCCACGGACGGCTCCCGTAAATCGCTTCTCCATGGATGGCGATCCAATCCGCCATTTCCTTGAGCATTTGTTCGACGTCCGGATCGATGGACCCATCGGGACGCTGGACGACATTAAGCAGGAGATTGCCGTTCTTGCTGACAATATCGACGAGCATGTGGATATTCCAGCTCACGGGCCGGAACTTCCAGTTACGGTTGTAGAACCAATCGCCGATGGAGGTATCGGTCTGCCAGGGGTAGGGGTTGATCCCGGGCATGACGCCGCGTTCGAGGTCTTCGACCCAGCGTCCTTCCGACTTTTGCTTGCACGTGTAAACCACGTCCACCCTGCCTCCATGAAGCGCTGCGTCCCAATTGTACAGGTAGGCGATCATGCTCCGGCCGACTTCGTTGCCGAAGGGCACCCCGCCGTCGGTGTAGAGCAGCTCGGGATGATAGTTATCGACCAGCTCTTTGATCTCGGAGAACCACTGGCGCTGCCAGCGTGGATTGGTGCTGTACCAACCGGTGTCCCCCGGTTCAGCGGGGAAATGATACAGGTCCTGATACTCCGGGTTGGCGCCGTCATAGGGGACGCCCGCCAGCGGGCCGGTCTGGTCGGATTTATGGCTGTCCTGGAACCAGGTGAAGCTGGCTCCGAGGTGCTCGGAGACGCCAAAATGCAGGCCGTACTTGCGAGCCGCCTTTTGCCAATCGCCAAGGACGTCCCGCTTCGGTCCCATGTTCACCGCGTTCCAGCGGTGGAGCTTCGAGTTCCAAAGGAAAAAATTATCGTGGTGCGAACCCATGCTGACGAAGTAACGCGCCCCGGCTTTCTTGTAGAGTCCCATGAGCCGGTCGGGATCCCACTTTTCGGCTTTCCAGAGCGGGATGATATCCTTGTACCCGTTGGTCGAGGGGTGGCCATAATGATCGAGGTGATCCTTATATTGGGCGTGGCCCTGTTGATACATCTGGCGGGCGTACCAGTCACCATCCATCGGGACCGACTGCGGGCCCCAGTGCGCCCAGATGCCGAACTTGGCATCCCGGAACCACTCCGGGCACTGGTATTGCTTGAGGGATTCCATCGTGGGTTGGAAGGGGCCGGCGGCGGCGGGGAGCGGGCCCGCGGAGTCAGCGGGTTCGGCAGCAGCGGCGTTCAGCAGGCCGGCCAGCAGGACCGGGAGGAAGGTGATCGGTTTCATAGATGCATTTAAAAACCTCGGAGGTCCGTGCTCGAGCGTTTCGGCAGACCCGGCGCAGGCACGCGTTGGAGCACAAGGTATTGGATTCCGTGCCGCGCGCAATACTCGCGTTTGCCTCCCCGGTCGCCATCCTCGTTCACGGCGTAAATGTCGGGTTTGAGCCGCTCGATTTCGGGTTCGGCGTCCAGCCAGCCGTCGCCGCTGGACACCAGCGCTTGCCGAACGTAGCGAATCGAGCCCGCCAAATAGCGGCGCTCCTCCTGTGGCAACAAGGGGTGGCCGTCGCCTTTGAGCGCGCGGATATTCGCATCATGTCCGACGACCACATAGAGATCGCCGTAGGTGCTGACTTCCTCAAAAAAGCGGACATGGCCGGAATGGAACCAATCGTAACAGCCGGTGACGATGACCTTCTTCCGTCCCGGGGCGCTCGGTTCGGCCGGTATGGCGGGAAAGCCTCCGAGCTCGGGCGTGGTAAAGAGGCGATACGCGATTCCCCGCCGCCGACAGGCCTGCTCGCGCGCCGCGCTGGCTGAGGCCTCGTCCTCCGCCCAAACACTCGGAGCATAGCCTTCGACCCTGGGCGGAAGGTCCGGATGCGCGCCGCCATCGACCGCGATCACCTGGTGGACAGAGCGCACGGCCTGCAAAAAGTAACGCCGTTCGGCCAGGGGAAACTTCGGCGGGTGGCCCGTGCGCAAGCGCACCTCCTCATCCGTCCACAAGAGGACCGTAACTTCACCCAGCCTGGCGGCTTCTTGGAGGAAACGGAGCTGCCGCGATCGGATATCGTCGAAGGCGCCGCTCACCGCGATCCGTTTGGGTTCCGAACTCATTTCGACGCGGTGCGGATGTTGACCTGGAACGCGCCCGGCACAGGCTTGTCTGAAACGACAAAGAGGTAACCCCCACCGCAGCCGGAGTACATCGCCCCGGCGTACTCGCGCTGATAGACCCGCAGCAGGGCTTGGAGGTCGATTTTAATCAACGGATGGCTGACCACCTGCGGCAGAATTTTCGCCCAGCAAACCATGCAGTCGTTCAGTGAAGCGCCCAGCGACGAAAGGTCGCGGCGGCGAATGGCGTCGAAGCAATCCTTGCCCGTTTGACCCAGGCGCGCGATCCATCGGGGTTCGAGGTGTTGCACCCCCAAGGGATCGTAACCCTCCGGCCGCGGTTCGACGGGCAGGACGTGCAGGACGCGTTCGAGCCATCGGGCGGTTCGCGCATCGTTCAACGTTTCGATGTTCGAAGGGAAAACTCCGCCATGGACCGAGGCGTCATAATCCAGCCGGTTAATGCCGGGATACACCAGGCCGATCATATCCTGCGAGCCGCTGGGCTGGGTCTTGCCTCGGTTTTCGGTCTCGTAGAGTTCGCGGACCAAGGCCTCGGGCGGACGCTTGGGCAGGCGTCCGTTCCATAGGCGCATGGCTACCGCCCGGGTTCCGCTGGCACAACCCGCGCGGTCCATCACGCGGAAGGTCGGCTCCAGGGCGACCACCACCATGGCCCCGGGTGGGGCGGGGTTGCGGCGGGAGACAAAGGGCTGATCGATCCATCCTCCCGCCAGGGCAAACCGGTTGGGGATGCGGCCGATGACCCGGGAGACGGGCGCTTCGTGGTTGTTGGTCAGGTTTTTTTCCACACTCGGGTTGCGGCTTACACGGGACCACTGCGGGGCCTATTGTTAAGAGACACGCCCCTTCGTGTCCAGCGGCGTGTTCCCTCAGGGCAATTGCCGCACCTGGTAGTATCGCGCATGGTCCAGACCGCCGGTCTGCGAGCCGTCATCCAGGAAGAAAAAATCGGCGTTGGTGGAGGTGATGCGATTCGTGAAGGAAGTCCAGGCGGGCGGAGTGAGGGAGGGGGACCACCGGACGGTGAACTGGGCGTTGGTGAAGGCGATCCATTGCAGCAGCAGGCCCCGGGGCGGGGCCTCGGCGAGGGACAGGATGAGGGGCGGGGGAGAAATCACCAAACCCTCCTGGACGCGGAAGAAGGCGAAGGGCGAGGGAAGGTCGAGACAATAGGTGGTGGCGACATCGCCGGCGGTGAGCGTGGGGGAGAGAATGACCCAGTTGGGATCCTCGAAGTTGTCCTTGCCCTCGAGGTAATAATGGGCGCCCACCAGGGACGTCCAGGTCAGGCAGGCATTACTGCTGGTGACGGCCTCGTCGGTAATCAGAATGTTCGTTCCGTATTCCAGGTAGTCCGTGGCCAGGATGGAGTAACCGGCAGGTGAACCGGACGTATTAACCGCCGCCAGGAACCATTCGCCGGGTGTCAGCGGGACCGGGCGCGAGAAATCGTACACCACGATCAATTGGTCGTTGGTGCCGACGTTGGCGCTGAGGTAATCGAAGCTGGCGGCGTTGGGGAGCGGCAAGCCCTGGCGCACTGCCAGCAGCATCCCGGCCGAGGGTCCGTTGATCTCGAACTGGGCCCGCATGGCGTTGGTCGGCACCACGAACCGATAATAGTCGATGGCATTGGCCGGCCCCGCATTGGTGGCGGCATAAGGCTGCCCGCTCAGGAGCGTGACCATCGAGCCGATGTCAAAATCCACTTCGAGGACCACTCCGACCGTCGCGTTGTTGGTGTTCTGAACTCCAAGATAGTAGCGCGCTCCGGGAACCAGCGGCGGGATCCCGTTGGTCGCCAGGGATTGGACGCCATTGGTCGAGTTGGCCAGCAGCGTGAAATCCCCGGCGTTCGTGCCGGTCGGGGGAGCGCTTTGATTGTAGAGCAAGTTGATAGGCGCGCTGGCGGACACAAGCCGGTTGGTAGCCCAGCCCACCCATTCCGGTGCGTCGATCGCAAACCATTGGATCTGCCCCGGCCCGATCAGGTTGGTGGCGGGCAGCGCGGGAGGCAGGGGCAGCGGCATCGGGATCGACTCGCGAAGGCGCAGCGATAACTGCCATTCCCACAGCATGGGGCGGGAGTTCGTGGCATCCGCCCGGCGATCGGCGATTTCCAGCGTCCAGGGGCCGGCGGCGGATTGGCCGGCAAATTGGCCGAGCGATTCCTCGGGCAGGTAGAAGATGCCGTTGTTTGGCTCATACGTTGAGCCGAAGTAATTCACATTCGTCAGGGGCGTGGGCGCGAACTTGATCAGCGTCGAAGCCAGGTTCGTATCTTCGGTGAACGTCAGGAATACGGGTTCCATGCGGGCAGTAGTGACGGTATAAAACCAGGCGGTGTTCGAGTCCGCATTGCCGCCCTCATTCATCACGATGGTGAAGGAGGAGGAGAGCCCGGGGCCGTACGCGAGGTTGGTGGAGCCTGGCCCGCTTGCCAGGCCCGAGTCAAACAGGAGCTGGCCATCGTAATACACGTGCATGGTGTCGGGGAGGGCAAAGAAATTGTAACTGATGGAAATAACGCCCGAGGTTTCGCCGGTGTCGATCACGTTGGTCACGGCTTCCGGCCCTCCGACATAGGAGACCGGTATGGTGTTGGTGACCGCCGATTCGCAGCCAAGGCCGGCGGTCGAATCCCCGCCACGGTTCTCGTCCAGCAACACCCGCGCGCCGTCCGGGCCGATCAGGCTCAGGGCGAGATCCGAAACGTGCGGATGGTCAATGCGGACGCCGACCTCGACCGAGAGGAGTTGGTCCAGGTTGGTCACCTGGATGGTCGATCTCGAAACGGCGGCATCAGGAATTGGAGCGTCCAGATCGGCGGTGTATTGCGTCGCGGGGGGCGGGCTCCCGTCGTCGGTGTGGGTGGCGAAGATATTGACCTGGGCCTCGTCGGGGCCAAGATTGCAAACGCGCACGACGTACATCCCTGGATTGAGGGGCGGGTGACTGGTGGAATCGACGCTGATCACGCCGTTCGTGCCGATCGCCGTCAGGGGCATGGTCAGGCAAGCGCCGGAAGGGTCATCCCGCGGACAAACCTGCATGGTGAGGGGGCCGGTCCCCGAGGCGAAGCTTACCATGACGGTCAGGTTGGTCGTGATCAAGGGCACGAGGACATAATCCTGGCGGCAGGCGCCCGGCGCGATACTGGCCACTTCACCCGCGCTCAGGTCCTGCTGCTGTTCGAGGAAAACCTCCAGACTGTCATTGGTGGCCGGTTGATTGGTGTCTGCGACCGTGAGCCGCCATTGGCCAAAGGCCTCGTGGCCGGCAAAGCCCTGCAAACTGCCCGGCCCGTCGCTCGGCTGGCCGCCCGGCACGTCGCCTTCGCCGCTATCGTCATAAATGAAGGATTGATCGAGGGTCGCGCCGTTCGTGGCAAAATTGTTCAGGACGACCGCGGCGCCGCCGTGACTCAGCGTGCCTTGCAGGTCCGCGAACGAGGCGCTGTCCACCGTGTTGGTGACGATCACGCGGCGCACGGGCATGGCGGCGGTGGCCATGCCGAAAATGTAAGCCCGCCCCGGCTGATTCGATGAGCCGCCCGGAACCAGTGCCGGGGCCGGGAAACCTTCGAGCAATTGGTTGCCCACGGCGTCGGCTTGGGCAAACGGCGTCTGGCTCGCCACGGCGGCGAACCCGTACTCGGCGCCTTCCTGAGACTCGCATTTGACCCCGAGATAATAAACTCCGGCAACCGCGTTGGAATAGGCGATCGTCTCGGTGCCCCCCCGGCCTGCCGACCGGTCGGCTGCGGCCAGGGCGTTGGGATCCAAACTGGTCAGGGCCGGGTTGGTCGAGACGTAGAGATCGATGTCGGCGGGGCTGGGAACGTTGGTTGCTCCGGGTATAAAGGAGAGTCGCTTCGCCAAAAACGTGATAAAGGCGGCGTTGGTGAAGGCAGTTTCGTTGGTAAACGCGTAAAACTGCCATTGGTTCGTCGAGCCAATCGTCAAAACGCCGTTTGCCGAGCCTGGCAGCGGGACGGTGTTGGTATTGGCAAACGGCGCGCCGGCGCCGATGCGTTGCGCGAGCAGGATGTTTCCAAAATCGGTCGCACCCGCGGGAAACGTGTTCGTGATCACCGTGACTGCCGGTGTGGCGGTTCCGGCGGTCGGGGATTCGGTTACGGTCAACGCGTCCGGTACCTGGCCGTCCCCGCTCGAGATGACCAGCGCATAATCCTGTGCCGTATCGGGGGCGTCCCAACCCACCGCATCGACGTTGATCTGCCGGCCAAATACGGTGACCGAATAATGCGCGCTCGTGCGCGGCGCGAGATAGACGTTTTCAACGTTATTGACGAAATCGGCGTTGGGGGCCGCGTTCGTGTTCCAGGCGGAAGTAAATTCCGCGCCGGGGGCGAAATCGTTGCCGTAGAAAACCGCGCCGGTATCCAGGTTGGTCACGATGAGATCCAGGTTATTGACCAGCTTGAGCCCGGCGACCGGGTTGCCGGGTGGATCGGTCCAAACCAGCGTGACCCGCAAGGGCTGAGGCTGCGCGGCGGGCGACAGGGAAACCAGGCAGGTGTGACCCTGGCCGGTCGTGAGCGAGCGCGCCGGGTCCTGATCAAAGACGAAGCTCGAGTTGGCCGGGCCTCCAAGATTGGTCAGACTGCCCGGTATGGAATTTGGCAGATGGATGAGCCCCCAGCCTTGGGAATTGGTGGCGGCCTGGATTTGAAACCCAGGGGTCCCCGCCAAAGAGCGGGCCCCGTTGATCAGCAGCGCCTTCATCAGCGCCGGGCTATTGGTTCGCCCGAGCCGCTGCTGGAAAAACTCCTGCATCAAGGCGAGCACGCCCGAGGCGTTGGCGGCGGCCAGGCTCGTGCCGGATTCGAAGCGGTAAAACGGGCCCAGGCCATTGTTCAAATTGCTGAGCACCTCGGCCGCATTCGCGTCGGGCTCGGGGATGAACAGGTTGTTGGATTGCGCATAATAGGCCTCCTGGTTCCAAGCGGTCGAGCGGCTGGACACGATGAATGTGCCGGGAGCCACGACGTCGGGCTTGAAGCGTCCAAACCCGCCCTCGATGCCCACGCCCACGTTGCCGCGGCTGGAAAAACTGGCAACCTGGTTCGAGGCATCCGTCAGCCCAAGCCAGGGTGTGTTGGTCTGGCAGTTTGACCCGCCGCCACCGGCGCAGGTCCACGTCTGGTTCGTGATGAAGCGGGGATGCTCGACGGCGCCCACGGTAATGACGTTCTTCGCGGTGGCGGGCGAGAGGATGGAATCCGGGTTGCCGCCCGTCCCGTTGTCCGTCCCGGCGCCGTCATTGCCGGCGGCGAAGACGAAGAGCAGCGGTTGGGCTCCCGGCGCCGCCGGCAAAGCGTCGCGAACGGCGGCGTCGTAGCTGGCAGCCGCCAAGTCATAGCTGCGGTCGCCGGCGTAGAGCCAGCTATTATTCGAGATGAAGACGTTGGTTTGGGCCGCCGTTTGTTGCAGCCCACTGTCCGTCCCGCGCGGGCCGTTCGCCAAATCCGCCGCGACCGAAAAGATGCCGGCCGCCGGGGCCTGGCCGCGGAATTGCAGACTGGCGGGCGGCATGATGGAGCCCGGCGCCTCGGTCACCGTCGGCGATTCAATGCCGCTGCCCGCGATGATGCCGGCCACGTGTGTGCCGTGCCCGTTGGTGTCGGTGCCGCTGAGCGGGGCATCGAAGCTGACGCGGCCCGCCAGGTCGGGTTGGTTGGTATCCACGCCGGTGTCATTCACGTTCACCACCACCCCGTTGCCTGTCAGGCCAAGGTAGCTGGCCGGCGTGGTGGCATCCACGGCCACACCGAGCGTTACGCGGCTGAGATCATTGGCCGTCACCCGCCGGGCTGCCGGCTCAATTTCCTGCACGCTGGGCAAGCCCGCCAGCCGGGCCAGGCTCTGCGCGGGAGCGCGCGCGGTGAGCACCGGGCCAAACGTGGAAGATTCCTCGGCCAGGATATCCACCGAGGCTTGTTTCAGCTCGGACAGGGCCTCGCCGCGAGCATGGTTGAAAAGCAGGACTTTAAGCACCAGCGGGCCGGTCGAAGTCTGGCCTTCCCCTGAGGCCTGATTCAACGCGAGGGCTAGGAGTGGCGCCTTCAATTTATAGTAAGGCTCGTAGGGCAGGACCGCCTGGATACCGGGAGAGCGGCTCAGAGCTTGGGCCGCGCTGGCCGAAGCGCGGACCAGGTACGTGTTGTTGGGTATGTAAGCAACCGTGGCCGCGCCGGCCTGCCGGAGCAATCCTCGAAACGAAGTGCTCACGACGCCGCGGCATTGGACGATATAGGTGGCCGCGTCCCCTCGAGCCCGGAGCGATTGAGGGATGGGTAAGTCCAACGGGAGGGCCGTATCCAGGCGCGCGTTCTCGAGCAGGATCGCCGTGGTGCGCCGAACCAGTTGATTGAGGGGTTCGCTGGTGTTGCTCAGGACCAGGGGCGGCGCGCCGCCTGATTGCGCGCGGCCGGCCGAGGCGGAGGCGCCGGGGGCGGGGGTTGCCGAAGGAGCAGGCGATTTCGCGCCGACGGGGCGATTTCGCGCCTCCGGTTGGGGCGGCATGCTCCCGAACCGCCAAAGAACGGCTAAGAGAAGCAAGCCCAGTCCGGGCCGGATCAAACGTCGCCAGCGCATCAGAGTCAAACCAGTTTGCGCCAAAGTCGCAGCAAATACGAAACAAAAGTATCCACAAAAGCGGCCCTCAGAACGCGGGGGTCGCGCCGCGGGTTCGGGCGCCCTCTGGCCGCTCGACGCAGTGCCCGCGCCGGGCGGGACGCGTGGCAACCCTGCGACACGGTGGCGTGCCCTGCTTCGTTCTACGGGGCTGGGATCAGGCGGTAATACTTGGACTGGGACCCCAGGTTGTCGTACACAACGGCGTCGGGGCCTTCCAAGGTGGGTGGGATGGGCAGGTCGGACCAAGGCCCGGCGGGATCATAGGCGAACTGCAGTATTCCCGGGAAGGTGGCGGGCCAGTAAATGCGCACCTGGTCGTTGGTCCAAAGCTGGATGTGCAGCGGCGGTATCGGAATGCTGTTAAGCGCGATCTGGAGGACCTGGTACTGGCCGCCGATCGGCACCTGCGCCGTGGCCAGAGGCGTGCTGGCGCGCACGTAATGCACGGGGGTCCAGTTGGTCTGGCCGATGTCCGCATGCTCGACCACATAATACTCGCCGATGACGGCGTTCCATTCCAGCAGGAGCCCGCCTGGGGGCGGGAGGTTGGTGACGGTCAGTGTGAGGGGCAGGGCGCTCAACAAGAGGCCGTTGGTCTGCGCGGACGCCCGGATCGTATAGGCGACGTTAGTGGCTTCGTTGTTGAAGATTCCCAGGTACCAGTTCCCGCGAATGTCCGCCAGGGCCTGGGTGGGGCGCAGAACGATCTGCTCCGGCGCCAGGCCGACCTGGAAGCTCCCGTCAAAATAGGGTGGCATGCCCGGCGGCACATCCCGCTGCAACACCAGGTCTGCGTCCCCGGAGAAATCGTACAGCTCGAACAAGACTCCGCCGATGGCGTTGGTAATGGGGAACTCGAAGAAGAATGATTGCGGCGGCCCGGGCGGGGAGACGAACGGGTTGGTGAAGCCGGCGACAAACGGCACGTCGTTGGTCAGGAGAATGACGGTTGGGTAATTGGTGGTGGCGCAGGCCTCGGCGATAAAGGCCACATTGGTCGCCGCATTATTGAACACCCCGACGTACCAACGATTGGTTTGGATGGGGAATGGCGTGGTGTTGGTGACCACCATGATGGCGTCGTTGTTGGTGGAGGGCAGGCTGACGATATAATCGTAATGGGTCAGATCCGGCAACGGCAGGTGTTCGCTCAGGACCACGGTGACATTGCTGCCCAGGCCGGTGTAGTTGCTCTGGATGCCGGTGACCAGGAACGAAACGTCCTGCGGCGGGTAACCCGGCGGCACCGAGACCGGAGGCACATCGAACTGGAAATAGCGCGGCACCCCGGCCTGCCAGACGAAGTTGGACTGAGCCTGGCAATTGGTCAGCGAGGTAATATCGAACCAAACCCCGTAGGCAAACGTCACCGCCACCGGGTTGGGGTTGGTTACCGTCAGGTAATAGGGCCGGCCCGGGGTGATGCCTCGAGGCAGGCCGTTGGTGGCCAGGAGGGTTGTCCCGTTCGGGGCCGGCGGCCAGACGATGGCGCTTGCGGGGGAGGAAGGCGCTTGAATATTCGGGTCCCAAAGCACACCGACCGGCAGGGGGGTGAGCAACGCGCGGTCCGTCGCCGCAAGCAGCGTATTGGTGGCATACAGCGCCCACTGGGGCACGTTGACCACGAAGTTCTGGACGCCAAACGCGGTCAGCGTGTTGGTATAAGGTATGCCATGCACCAACTCGATCACCGGCGGCGCGTTGCTGGGCGCGAGGATGAAGTTAAGCTGCCAGTTCAACAGCGCCGGGTTGAAGTTTGGAACCGTGTTCCCCACGCGATTATCGACGATTTCGAGCGTCCACGTCCCGTAGGCGTCCTGCCCGTTAAGCGCGGTCAGCGACTGTTCGGGCTGGTAACTCAATTCCGACGGCAGCGCGGTCAGCGAAACGCCGTTGATGAGGGTTCCGGGCAGCACGCTTTGCAGGGTCAGGACGCTATTGGTGCGGTCGGCTGTGAACGTGAGTGAGTGCGTGCTCCATTGCGCGTTGTCGCCGTTGCCGACATCCATTTGGATATCGTTCAGCAACACGCTGACTTCGGCCAGGCTCAACGCGGGTGGGACATGGTAATCGGCTTTGCCAATGACGCCGTTGGTGGCGATCGAGGCGATTTCCGGCCCGGTCAACGCCCGGCCATACACCGTTAACTCATCCAGGTAACCATAATAAGGCTCGGAATTATCGGCTCGGCTGCGATTGCCGATCGACACGCCGGGGCTGTACGCCGGGTCCAGGTTGGCGAACGGGAACCGCCCGGTGAACTCGGTGGCGAGCTGGGTCAATTCGGAGACTTCGAGGAACGCCAGGTTGTTCGCCGCGGAAAGTTGCTGCCCATTCACGTAGAGGCGCAACTCGTTGGTCTGCCCGGTCGCGTTGGTCGAAGTGACGCCGGCATCGAAGACCGCGGCGATATGCTGCCACTGGCCCGCCACGATTGGTTGATTGGCGGATTCCAGCACGATGCCGCAATCCGGGCTGTTCGCATCCTGGATATGGAAGACGAGGTCAAGCTGGTTGGCGCTCATGCGCTCCAATCCCAGCCAATAAGGATCCTGGCAGTCGCGGCTGTCACCGCGGAAGAACAACTGCTCGACTTGCTCGGGCACAAAGTCATTCCGGACACTGGGGTTAATCCAGCCTTCGATGGTGAAGGAGTTGGTGAGCCTGAGGTTGACGGGGTCACCGAGTTCAGTTTTCGACGCCAGGTTGTTGCTGGGATCGATCCAGCCCGGGAAGAACAGGGCATTGGTGCCGTTGAGGGCTTGCACGAACCCGGCATTCGAGTTGGTGGCCTGGTGAATGAAGGCGCCATCGTTGCCCCCGAGAATATCCCAGGCGCGCGAGTTGAGCGGGTTGATATCGCCGGTGAACCAACTGACCGCGCCGGGGCCGCGTACGGAATAGGTCAGTTGGTAGCGCTGTCCCGGAATGGTCGGCAATTCGCATTGAACACCGCCCCCGGCCAGCGCCACCGAATTGGTTCCGGCGGCGTTCACCAGCGAGTTGCTCAGCACCGTTACCGGGCCCGAAACCACGGTCCAGGGGCGCGGTCCGTCGGCGGGGTCGTTGGCGATGCCCGGCAGCGTGCTGCCGGGCGGATACTCGCCCGGCAGCGCCTGCTCGAAGCTGTTCGAAAACACCAGGGTGGGCGGGAAGTTCGACAGCGCGTAGGGCGCCGGGGCGAATTTGATGGGCACGAGCGCGATGTTGGTGTTGTCGGTGAAGTGCATCAACCCATCGGTGTAAGTGGGCAGCATGGCCGAGAGGACGAACTCATCCACGGTCGTGTTGGGATCGGAATCGGAGAGCACGATCGAGGTGAGGTTTGTCCCCGGCAGATCATTGAACGCGATGGTGTTGGTTTCCCATTGCGGCCCATTGGTCCACGTCAGGCCGTTGGTGAAGGTGTAGGCCGAAGACCCGAGCGCGTTGATGAGTTGCACGGTATCGACCACCGGGCAGGACAGCACATTGGTGCCGTACTTGCCGCCGGTGGCCGCGTAGGCGATGGCCGACATCTCACAATCCGAGAGTGCCCGATCGTAAGCGCCAAATTCGTCCAGCCCGCCTTTGAACGCGACAAAGTTGGTGCTCGCGTCCGGGTGGTAGCCAAAATACAGATCGGACGAAGTGCGCGGGACGAGGTTGGTGCCCGTGAGCGGCTGGGCCAGGGCTAGCTGGCCGTTGACGTACAGCCGGGCCGTGGCACTGGCGGCGTCGTACGTGAGCCCGACGTGCTGCCAGCCGCCGTTGGTAATCGAGCTGACCACGGTCCAGAGCACATGCGGCTGGGAGTTGGTGTCCCAGAGGTTGGCCCAAAGCGTTCCGGGCGTGGCGTTCGTGCCCGGCAGGCCGCCCAGCCAGAGTTGAGGCCCCGGCTGGCCAAGGTTTGCGGCGTCGGCCCACTCCACCAGCGGGGCGGCGCTATTGGTGAAGAACAACTCCTGCAACTTGAAGGAGTCGAACAAGACGCCCGCGTCACCCGTCGTGAAGGAAACCAATTCGAGCTTCGAGGTAACCGACGTCGCCGTGAACACCACCGAAGTCTTGAGCCACCCAAGGCTGGTGGGCGAGTTGGTGTAGTCCGGCTCGAGATTCATCAGCGTGTACCCGTTCAGGCTCACGTCCGCCTGGGGAACCACCGCGGGCGGATTGAGCGACTTGGGATCCCGCGCGTAGGCCAGGCTCAGCAAGTAAGCGCGCCCGGGCACCAGGGTGAGATTGGTGGACACCGCGCCGGGCACGGACCCGTTGATGTCGAGATACTGGTTGCCGGAATCCGGCAGACCCGGGAACCGGGGATCGCTGTAGTTGATCAGATCCACCTGGCCGGTGGTCACCAGCCAGCCATCGATGGAGGAGCCCACCGGCAGATTCAGCGCCGTGCCCGGTGTTCCTTCGAATCCATCGCTCATCACCGTCGCTCCCGTGCTGACCAGCCAGCCCTGCATGGGGCGTATCCAACCTTCGAGGCTGAAGCCCGGCCGCTGGCCCAGGTCCAGCGCCGGGGCGCGCGGAACTATCATGCGCGTCGCCAGGCCGTCGCCAAAGAAGGCCTGGTTCACCTCGCCGGTGGTGGTATTGAAAGAAACGTTGCCCAGCAAGAGCCCGTTCAAACCGCCATAGATATCCGAGGCATCCCCGTCGAAGGGCCACCAACCCACCGTCCCCACCAGGTACGGCGCGTGGTTCACGCGGAAACTCAGGCTGTAGGCGGTCGAGTTGGTCGTCGGCAGCGTATTGGTCACCGCGGCGTCACCGAGTATCAGGACATTGTTGCTGAGCCACGGCGCCGGCAACTCCGGGTACACCACCGCGCGGTTGCTGAGCACACTCCACCCATCAAACATCGTGCCAGCCGTGTACGGACCGGTGGCCACGTCGTCGAAATTGTTGGTATAGAAGGGCGTCATGTTGGTCGTGGCAAAGCTGGGTACGCCCTGGCTGTTGGTCGTCGTGCTGAAGGTCCCCAGGCCGTTGGTCGAGAGCCCGCCCCGGTTCTCGAACAAGAGCACACGCGTGCCGTCGGGGCTGATCAGCGTGAGCGTGAGATCGGAAATGCGCGGATCGCTGATGAGCAGGCTGACGTCCAGCGACGAAATCGGCAGGTGTGTCAGGTTCGTAATGTAGGCATAGGTGACCGCGTCGTCCTTGATGGGCACCGGCCCGGCGAATCCGCCGACGCTCGATGCGATGGCGTAGGGGTTCCGGTACACGATGGCTCGGAGGCGAATCGTTTGGGACACATTATTGCCGTTGTAAACCCCGATGTAATACCGGCCGGCTACCAGCGGTGGTGAATCGAAGATCGAGATGGGCAGGCAGGCGCCCGGAGGCTGGACCGTGATATGGTAATCGAAGTTGGTCTGGGTGGGCAGCGAATCGTGCCCGACGTACAGATCGACGGGCAGGGTGTTTTCGGAGACGCAGACCGTCAGGTTGGTGGCATCCGGCGGCACGTCGATCGAATCATACACCCAGCTCATGGGTGGCACGGTGTAAATCGTGCCGTTGGTCCCGAGGGACTGCGGTTCGAGCTTGATGTAGAGCCGATCCACCTCGCCCGTGCCGGAAGGGAAGTTGTTGACCATGGTCAGCAGCCAGACACCCAGGCCCTCGTCGCCGATAAAATCCGTGAGACTGCCTGGCCCGTCGGTATGCCGCGAGAACAACACATTGTTCTCGCCGTTATCCTCGTAAATGTACTGGTGGGTCAAGGTGATGCAGTTGCCGCTGAGATCCGTGGCGCAGGTGTGGTTGTTCAGCACGCTGAACTTTTGATTATGGCTCAGGTTGCCCAGCAGGTTGCCGGGCATCGAGTGGGTCATGATGTTCGTCACGATGACTCGCCGGATATGAGTCGGCAGGATGTCCAGGGCAATAATGGTCGAGGCGCGCGGAACGGGCGGCGTGCCGATAGGAATAATGGACGGCACCGGCATCCCGCGCAGGTAACGGTTGCCGTTGGTGTCGGTGCTGGTGGGCGGGAGCAGGCTGAACACGCCCAGGAAGCTGTATTCGGCGGCCTGTTGATCTTCGGATTTGATGCCCACGTAATAGACCGAGCGCGGGGCCGCGTTGCTCTCGACTACGAACTCGGTGCCGCCCGGTCCCAGTGATTTGTCGGCGTTGAAAAGCGCTACGGGCGAGAGATTGGTCAGGTTCGGGATCGGTCGAAACGTAGAGGTCGATATCGGCCTCGGGCCGGGTGGCGTTGTCGGGAGTATTGATGTTGGTCACCCCCATCCGCGGGACGGACAGCTCCGGGGGTTGGAAGGTGACGAACGAAGCGTTGGTGTAATTGAAGTCGTTCGAGAGCACATAAAAATGCCACTGGTTGGTCATCCCGGTGGTCAGCACCGCGTTGGCGTCGTTCAATAGCGGCACGGTGTTGGTGCCCAGCAGCGGGGTATTGGCGCCGACGTGCTGATGCTGCAGCAGGCCGCCGGAGATGGGGTTCTCCGGGTCGGTCGGAAAGCTGTTGGTGACGACAAAGACGTTGGGGGTGGTGGCAAAGGTGCTGATGGGTTGGGCGGTTTGCAGCGTGATGCCGTCGGGGATATCCCCGTCTCCGCTCGAAACGACCAGCGCATAATCCTGCACCACGTCGTTGGGATTGGCCGTCACGGCATTCACATTGACCCGGCTGCCAATGACCGTGATGGAGTAATTGGTGCCCAGCGGCGGGCCGAGGTAAACGTTCTCGACGTTGTTAATCACGTCGATGGTCGGAGGCAGGTTGGTGTTCCAGGGCGCGTTGTAATCGTGGCCGGAGCTGATGTCGTTGCCGAAGAAGACGTCGCCGGTGTCCAGGTTGGTCACCACCAGGTTCAGGTCATTGACCAGCTTGATGCTGGCCGATGGGTCGCCCGGCGGGTCGGTCCATACCAGCGTGATGCGCATCGGCTCGTTTTGCGCGTCCGATGAGAGCGAAATATTTCCGCGTCTGGCTTCCGCCAGTGGACAGGGCGTTGGTGGGGTCTTGGTCAAAGAAAAGCATTGACGTCGGCGCGGGAGGGCTCGCCGAGGAGACCAGGTTGGACAGCGCGGCCGGGAGCGTGGTGGGCAGGCTGATTTGGCCCCAGCCCTGGTAATTGATATTGTTCAGAACCTGGTAATCGTAGATCGTGTTCAGTGACCGCGCGCCGTTGATCAGCAGCGCTTTCATCAGCGCCGGGCTGTTGGTCCGGTTCAACCGTTGGGTAAAGAATTCCTCCATCAACGCCAGCATGCCCGAGACATCGCCCGCCGCCATGCTGGTGCCCGATTCATAACGATAATACGGCCCGAGCCCCGCGTTGAGGTTGGTCTTGAGCACGTCGAGGAAGTCCCCGTTGTCATTCACGGACACCAGCGCAATGTGAATATCGACCGTGACGGTTTGCGGGGTATTGTTGCTAACCGTGTAGGTCCAAAAGCCACCCGAGGTGTTGGGGGTCGGCGCCAAGGAGACCGTGTTGATGCCGGACACGGGGCCGGCCCCGCCGCCCGGGTCGATGGAGACGGGCAGGTTGGCCGGTGGATTGGCGTTGAGGATCGTGACCGTCAGCACCGCCGCGTTGGCGGGCACAAAAATACCGGAACTGTAGGACGAATCCGAGGCGACGATAATCGACCGGAGATCGAGCGGCGTGGTGTTGCTGGGGTTGTAGTAGGCGATTTGATCCCATGGCGTCGAGCGGGTGGATGCGATGAAGGTCCCGGGGGCCACCACGTCCGGTTTGAACCGGCCAAAATCGCCTTCGACGCCAATGCCGACGTTGCCGCGGCTGGAAAACCCGGCGACCTGGTTGCTCGAGTCGGTGCTGGGTTGCCACGGCGTGTTGGTCGTGCAGTTGCCCGCGACGCACGAGTAGGTCGTGTTGGTGATGTTCCGAAACTGCTCGACCGCTCCGACCGTAATGACGTTCTTGGCGGTTCCCGGCGACTGGATGCTGTCGGGATTGCCACCGGTCCCGTCGTTGTTCACGCCGTTATCGAACTGGTTGATGCCGCTGTCGTTGCCGGCTGGAAAGACGTAAATCAACGATTGGGAGCCCGTCACCTCGGGGACGGAATCGCGCACCGCGGCATCATAGCTGGCGGCGGCCAGGTCATAATCGGGGACGTTATAGGTCCACGAGTTGTTGGAAATGAGGGCGTTGGTGCGCGCGGCGGTCTCCTGCAAATAGCTATCCGGGCGGGTGAACTGCATCGAGAACAAGGTGGCTTTGGGCGCCTTGCCGCGATATTGGGTGTTGGTTCCCGGGTTGATCGAGCCCACGGCATTGGTGACGGTGGACGATTCCGTGCCGTCGCCGGCGATAATGCCGGCCACGTGGGTGCCGTGGCCGTCGGTATCCACCCCGCTTTGCGGGGCATCGATGAGCACCCGGCTTTGCAGGTCGGGATGGGTGACATCGACGCCGGTGTCATCGACCGCGACCCGGATGCCGATGCCGCTCAGGCCGAAGTAATTGCTGTCGGTCTGGGTGTCGGGGGACACGCCGGCGGTGACGCGGCTCAGGTCGTTGGCCGGCGCGCGGGTGGGGGCATACTCGACTTCATGAACTCCCGGCAAACCCGCCAGGGCCGGCAGGCTGTCCGCGGGCGGTTGGACGCGCAGGACCGGCCCGAAGGGCGAACGATCTTCGGAAATGACGCTGGCCCCGAGCTTCTCCAATTGGCTTAGCACCGTGTCCCGGGCATCGCCGAAGAGCAGCAGGTTCAGTTGCGCGTTTTCGGGCAGCCTTTGCTGCTGGACCGCGACTTGCAGCAGGGCGGGCTTGAGCTTGTAGTAGGGCTCGAACGGCAACACCGTCTGGGTCTGCGGGTCGGCCCCCAACTGTTGAGCGGCGGCGTCCGAGGCGCGGACCAGGTACGCGTTATTTGGGATGTAGGTGACGACGGTGGCCCCGGCGGATTTGAGCGCCGCGCGGAACGCATTGTCCAACGGGCCGCGGGACTGGACGATATAAGTGCCCGGGTCACTCTGGGCCTTGAGGAAAGCGGGGATGGCCAGGGCGTTGGACCCGCCCGTATCGATCAGCGCGTTTTGCAGCAGGATGGCCCGGTCGCTGTGCATCAACTCCCGGAGTGGCCGCTTGGTGTTGGTGAGCCGGTAGGCCAGTGGTGAGGCCGCGTTGGTGTTCGCCACCAGTGGCGGATGGTAGTTCAGATTGCCCGATTGGCCTTGCAACCGGACGGCGACCGTCTCGGCATGGCCGGGCGATTTGGCCGTTGGCAGCGCGATCGTATTGGTCGATCGCGAACCGGCCTGGGCCTGCTTCTCGGCCGCCCAGCGGTCACCCAGCCGCCAACAATAGAACGCGCCGCAAAAGCATGCGACGCTCACCAAGAACCACATCCAAGGTCGCCAGCGCATAAGAGGGGTTAGTTAATCACAGCGTAAATCAAAAAGCCAGCCGTTTGCTGAGTTCTGTTCGACCGATCCCGAAAAGGCTGGCGGGCACTCAGCCAAGCGTCCCCTCGGGCCATCCTGAAAGGACGGCTCGCACTCACCCCAGAGCCCCCTCGGGCCATCCTGAAAGTATGGCGAGCACTCAGCCCGGAGCCCCATCGGGCTATCTTGAAAGGATGGCGAGCACTCACCCCGGAGCCCCCTCGGGCTATCCTGAAAGGATAGCGAGCACTCAGCCCAGGGTTGCGAGTCCGCGAGCTACCCTGGGTTCCCGCACCGAAATGGAGTTCAACCCTGAAAGGGTTGGAGCCGGAACCCGGACCGGCGCTGCTCAAACCCCCGTCGCCGTAATCCAACCCCAACACCCCGGCCTTGCCGTCCGTCCCTCCGGGACAAAACGGCTCTGACACTGGCTCGGCCCCGGTTGCCGGTTCGGGCCTTTCGGGATCCTTCGAATCCACCGCCGGGGCGGCGGGGCCGCCGCCGCACTCCGGGATGTGGCTTTCCTGCATAGGTGGAGGGTTCAGGCGCGGGACTTAACTTAACTCAATCAGGCGGCAGGACGTTGTAGCTCTCGACGACCGCATGCGGGTTTCGCGGCCACCCATCGATGCGGACCACGGCCCGGGTGGCCACCTCGGCGGTGATTTGGTAATTGGTGCACAGCCCGACGTACTGTCCGCTGGTAACGATCGAACGATTCGCCGGCTTGAGCGTCTGGCCGTAGGAATAAATCACAAAACGCGGCTGGTCCGCCGTTCGGAGCAGACCCATGATCTGCTGGGGAATCCGCTCGACCACGGCGTCGTTGGCAGAGTTCGTGCCGGTCCGCAGGAAAGGATTGCCGATGATGTAAGGTGAAGCGATGGTCAACGCCGGCGCCGCGAGAACATCTCCCATCCGCTGGAAGGTGTTATTCGGGAAATTCGTCCGGGCATTGATGATGCCGTTCGGGCCGTTCAGGATTTGGACCAGCGGGGGCAACGCGTTGAGTGCCGCGTTCGGATTATAGGCGCCTGCGGGCTGAATGAAGCCGCTGGTGGCGGTGTTCGAAAGAACATTTACGCCCGCCAGGACGGCCGACCAGGCGGCGAGGTTCGTTTGATTGACGGAAAGCTGGCCCCGGGTGGCGTTGTCATTGGGAGCGGTGCTGAACAAGTCCAGGATGCGCCAGTCGTTGGTGGGCAGGGTGAAAACCGCGTCCGGAAAGATATTGGAAACGCCGACGAAACTGCTCGTGGGATAGAGCGGAACCAGGTTGTTGGAGATGTAGCCCCACACCGCGCCATTGGTATAATTTCCGGTCCACGTCTGCCAGGCGAACAAGTTCTGCGCGATGGTCGCCCCGGCCTGCGCCAGGATATTGGAAGATTTGAGATAGACGGTCTGCCAGGGAGTGCCGCGGTGCACCCGTCCGAGCCAGCCGATATTGGGATATTTATTGGTCGGAAAATCCCAATCGTCAGACCGGGTGACCATGGGATCCTTGGCCGCGATTTGCATGGGGGGCATGACGGCGGTCGATTTATAAGGATTGCCGCCCCAGGGCTCATAACGGGTATTGATTTGCCTCAGGTTATTGGTGAAGGGATTGTTATTGATGAAGTCCACGTTGGTGACGTTGACTCCCGCGAAGGTCAGATCGCCCAGGGTATAATGGACCAGCGGATCATTGGCTTGCAGCGAGGTGTGGACGAATACCGGCAGATACGGGGCGAAGGGAGCGTAAAAGATGTTCGAGCGGTAGAACGTCTTGCCGGAATCTTTGCTGGACATCGGACCCCATTGCATCAGGTTGTACCGGAACCCGTCGATGGCCGATTCGACGTCGCGTCCGGAGTAGGGGTCCATGCTGAAACTCATCAGATTCGGCGTGCCGGCCACTCCCAGGCCGACCGAGATCTGGTTCATCATGCCGATGGTGGGGCCATTGCGCACACGGTTGGTGCACCACAGGCTCGAGGGGTTCACCAGGGACTGCGGACCGCCGCTGGCAGTCCGCCCCCGCGGCCAGCGTGGCCGTGATATCCACGGCCGGATCCCAGTTGTCCAGGTTGACATAATCGATGATCCGCTGCGCGTCTGTATCGACCAGGATATAGCGAATCCGGGAGTTGAGGTTCAGCACCCAATGCGGGGCGTAAAAGGTGTTTCTGGGGGCCGGAAACACGTGTGTTTCGGGTTCGAGGTAAGGGGGTTGCGTGACATACGTCGCGTTGGTGAAGACAATCCCGTTGGTCGCGCTCCAAGGCAGGATGAACGAATACACTTCCTGGCCGAGCTTCTGCCAACCCGGCCAGCGACCCGCCGGGATATTGGTCACCACGCCGCTGGTGACGCGATTGCTTAAGAGGGTCAGGGGAACCACGCCGAAATCGAGGCTGCTCACGATGGGGGTCACATCGACGGCGGCGATGAGTTGCAGGTTGCGAGGGTAGGCAGTGAGGTAGGAGTTCCAGGCCTCGAGACCGAAGGTGTTCGTGAGGGACAGCACATACATCAAATTGGTCTGGGTCACGGGGGAATTGACGTCGTTGTTGGCCCGGCGGAACTCCATCAGCCGCGAGAGATACACATAAGTCTGCATCGAGAACTCGTTGAAGTTAGGGAAGCCCTTCTTCGCGCCGATGACCAGCGGCATGCCCGAGATCAGGGGCTCCTGGCGTTCATTCGGATAGGGAGCAGTGCCCATGACAGGTACCGATCGCAGGATGGTGGCGTTCGGATTTCCATTATCCAATTCCAGGATGGGCGGGGCGGTATTGGGCAAGGCGAGGGCGGTGCCCAGGACCTCGCGGTATCCCGCGACGTACACCACGTTGGTGGTCCCGGTGGGGGTCCTGGCGGTCGTCCGGCGGAACAGGGGCCGGAGCACGGTCGGGCAGTACGGGGGCCGGGTGATATTCAGGAAGGCCCGGTTGGTGGTCGAGTCATAGATATTCAGCGCAAGCTGCAGCAGCCGGTGGACGCTCGCCGTGTAATAGTTTGTCGGGTAGATCTCGATGTTCGTTACGGTGAAATTGTAACCCGCGTTCGTCAGCAGCGCGTTGGCGGTCTTCGTGAAGAAATCCACCGGCCGCCACGGGAAGAAGTTCGTGGGGCTGACGATGCCCTGGAAATTAGTCTGCACCAGGTTGTCATAGTTCAAATTGATCGTGTTGGCGGGCGCGGGCGCCGAGTCGGTGCCCAACTGCGAGAGCAGCCGGTAGTACGTATAACGGTCGTAGGTGTTGGTATGCGCGGCGACCGTGATGAGGCGGTTGGTGAAAGCCACCGAGGTCTTGGTGGGATCGAACAAGTCCTGGGTAGTGAACAAATGATTCGTGTTGTCCGCGCCCGGCCACGGCCGTGTCAGGCGGTCGAACGGGGCGACGTCGGGGTCCTGGATCGGATGCCAGGTGGTGGTCATGACCGGTCCGGCCGAATAATCATCAATCCCATCGTTCGCAAAGGCTGCCCGGCCATTGGCATAAAGCCCGAGCGGCGCCGCGACGGAAGCGAGCGAGGTCAGGCTGCCCGCGTAGCGATTGGCCACGATGGCGCCGGCATCCGAAAACGCATTGCCCGTGCTGACATAGGTCGGGGTAAATCCGGGAGGGGGCAGCGGCGGATTATAGCCGTAAAGGCCTCCCCAGCCGTAAATATTTGTGTTTAGATCGTAAAGGAAGGCCCCCAGGTTGATCTCCCACGTGCCGACTCCCTGGTTGCGCATGTAATAGCGCCCGTTCGCGTCCAGGGCCGCCTTGGCCGGATTATACGCCTGGTTGTGAATGTAGTTGATATCGAGCGTTTGGCTGGCGGGCACCACCATGTAGGCATAGCGGTAAATGAACTGGTTGTTCGCCGAGTGCGGGCGGTCGGGGAACTCCAAGCCGCCAATCCACTGAGGATCGCCAATTTGGTAGGTGAAGCCGGTGTTAGGCACCTCTCGCCCTAAATCATTGGTCACTCCCACCCAACCGCTCGGATCGAATGCCCCGTTACGGTTCAAATCGAGATAATAGCGAAAATCATAGCCGCCTTGCAGGTAGTTGGTGACGAACACCGGCGGGCGCGGATCGTATTCGAGGTTGGCCAGGTTTTGCAGGGCATCGCCGCCGGGATTGAGGGCGAAGCCGTTTGCGTAGGTGTAATTAACATTCGTCGGGCTCACGTACGCGGCCCCGCTGCCGCGGGTGAACCCCACCGGATTAATGAAATTGGTGGAAACCACCAGCCCGACGTTGAACGGGTTGGTCCAAGCCAGCATGGGCGCGAGCACCTGGGCCTCCGCCCGGGCCATGGCGGCGTCCGCCGCGCCCAGCGCGACGGTTTGGTCGGTGGTCATGCCCACGGAACTTTTCCGGCTGCGGCTGATGACCAGGAACGCGATCGCCATGAAGGTGATGACCGAGAGCAGGATCAGGGTGATGATCAACGCCATCCCCCGCTCAGCCGGATCCCGGCGGCTGCCGGCGGAGCGCCACACCGGGGAACCGCCGCGGCCGCAGTTCTCATCCCGGAGGGATGCTTGAGAATAGCCCAACGCTTTAGCGTTGGGTGCCGGGCGATCGCCGGCCGCCCCTGTGTGACAGACATGCCTGCCCGGCGACGGAGCGTGAATGTCTTCAGCGCCGCGCTGGGACCGAAAAACGTTTTGCACAACAACTTTCATGGATAGGCCGTGGTATCGACATTGGGGATGGCGATGCGCTGGTGGAAAAGCTGGACCTGGGCGACGTGGTTGGAAAGGTATTGGCGCTGGGCGGGCCCCAGCGGGATCGAGCGGTAGCGCTGCAAGACCTGCGGTTCGAGAATGCCGAATTCGATATCCACGTAGGCCGGCACGGCGTTGCTCATGAAATAGGTCGCCGATTGGTCCGGGATCAAATCGTTGGCGCAGGCAATGGCGTTCCAGGCATTGGTGTAGAGGTTGGCGTTGTTCACCGGACCGCTAAAGGGGAACGAGCGGAAGTAGGCATTCGTGCCTAAGAAGCGATTTGTGACCATGAGGAAGCCGTTATGAGCATAGGCCCGCACGCGCAGGTGGACGATGCCATCGGCAATGCGGTTGAGGTTGGTGACGGGCAAGCCGGCGGCGCTCTGCAAGAAGGCCTTGCGTGCTTCGTTGCGAAAGCGGGCCGAGGGATCGTTGGCACGCCCAAGATACCTGGCGGTCGAAGCAAAGCGGTAGAGTGTGCCGACCATCGGGTTGGACGGGTCGTCAGGCAACACCTCGTAGCCGGTGCCGAGCCAGTCCTGGTTCAGCCGGGTAAGGAAGAAGAACCGCTGAATGGTGTTGGTGCGGAGCACATTGTTGGGCATCGAGGGCAACCCCTGTTCGAGCGGCGTATAGCCGGCTGCGCCAATAAAGAACGGCGAGGGTTCGGAGAAGAAGTTCGTGGCGCGGTACCGATAGCCGTTGATCAACGTGTCCGGCGCGCCGGAAGGCGTCATCTGCGAAAGTTCCCGGGCCATCATGTCCATGGTCGCGCGGCCCGCTTCCATCACGTCGCCCTGGTTGATGCCGGTGCGGAAGGCCTTCTGGGTCTGGTTAAACGCCTGGAGCAATCCCAACACGATGAGCGACAGCAGCCCAACGGCCACCATCAACTCGATCAGGCTGAAAGCCGGACGCGAAGGTCCCGCGGAAGGACCGCCGCCCGTGCGGGCCTGCTCCGGCTCCGCCGTTGCTCGGGAGCCCGGCGCGTGCGGTGCCGCGCGCCCAACTCCAAATTGCTGGGCTCTTTTCATCTGTGCCTTCGGCACGGGCAGGGTGCTCGTTTTCACGGCGCTTTCACGTAGGTTCGCGGTTGGAAGAAATACAGAAACACGGGCAGGCCGCCGTAGCCGTTGGGTGGGTAGCCCCGGTCGGTGGTGCCGATCAGTTCACCGCCAACCATGGTCCGGAAGACCTGGCGTTCGCGGCCGACATCGCCGTTGGGCAGCAGCGGCCACAGGAACGTGAGCCGCACATCGTGGAGGTTCCACTGCAGGTTGCTGACCACGATCGAGTAGTTATAGCGCGGCGCGAAAAGCGGGCTGTTGGTGGAGAGGCCGATTACATTGGTCCACGTGGGATCGAAATAATTCGTGGAGTACGCACCCACGTTGCAGATCAATTTGTAGCTCAGGCCAAAGTCCTGCACCGAGGCGTCGGTCTGCGGATACTTTTCACTGGCCGGCCCGCTGATCGAGCGGAAGTAGGACACCACGTGGTTGCTGAGAAAGCCCTGGCCCTGCGGCAAGGTGTAGATCTGCGGTGTGCAGAGCAAGCCGATGATCCGGAAGCCGTTGGTGAGCGGCATTTGCGGATCGGACAGGGCCGCGCCGATGGTCGAGTTCGTCAGCGTGTAGCCGAACCGGGTGACCGAGGGCTGGCCCCGGGGCGTGTAATGGACCACGGAATTGGTGATGGAGATGACGTAATTGGTCAGCATGTCGGCCCCTTGCGCGCCGTTGCGCATCGCCGCGAGAAAGATGGACGCGTCCTGGTTGATGATCGTCTCGTTCCGGTTCTCCTTTTGCAGGTTCATGCCCAAAGGCAGGATCCCGATGATTGCCAGCAGCGCAAAACCAATGATGGCCAGGCTCAGCGCGATTTCGATCATCGTGAAACCGGCGTCGCTACGCGCGTTCGGTGTGGACCAGCGAGTCGGCGCGCAAGGCGGAAGGGTGGGATTATGAAGCGACCGGGCCGGCGCCAGGTTTATCCGCGGTGCGGTTGGGGCGTCGCTACGCGACGCGTGGGTTTTTGGCGGGGCGGGATCCATGGGCTGAAGCCCATGGCTACCATCGGGCCGTCGCTCCGCGACTCCGCACCGCGGGGCGGCGTATGACGCCAACGCTCCGCGCCGCGGGGGGACATGCGAGGGCGACGTTTCGCGCCGCGGAGCGGCGCCTGATGGTAGCCGTGGACTTTTAGTCCACGGAGGAAAACACCCGGCCACGGTGAGACGCGTCGCGTAGCGACGCTCCAACGTCGGTTGCTCCGCCCCACTCCGCTGTGACCTGCGCGGTTCGTTCATCGGACCTCCTGATGTATGGCGCGGGCGCGGCCGGTGAGCCAATCGATGTAGATTACGTTGTAAGTCACACTGTTGGTGCCATTGCCCAAGGGTTGCTCGTTAACCGAGGGCGCCATCGCCAGGGCCTTGCGGTCCGGCCCCCGGGAATAGGATACATTGCCCTTGGACAGGGGAATGGCAACGTCCCGGGGCGCGATGGGATTGCCCAGGGAGTCAAATCGTGCCAGCCGTCCCAGGTAATCAAAGGCGATGTACGGCATCACCACGTACGGCTGCTTGTTCGGGTTATACATGGGAGCCGTTTCGGAAGGGAAGGGGACCCGCGCGGTTCGGTCGAAGCCATAGACCTGGAAGCCGAGCACCGGGTTGCCGGCGGCGTCGTTCGTGTAAATCGGGAACCACGCATTATTAGCCAGGGCAAACTTTTGGAAGGTGATGAACGCCCCCTCGGGCAGGGTTTTCCACGCATCCAGGTAGCGAATTGTGGGACGGCCCGGCTGGTCGCCGAGGCTGCGCAGGGAGACGAAATTGTAGCCGATGAGCTGCTTGTCCAGCAGCTTCGCGGCTTTGTCCCGCTCGCGTTGTGGCAGCACGTTGTAGGCGGGGTCAATGCTCCAAAAATTTGTCGGCACAAAGACCATGTAAACGGTCGTGCGCTGGTTGATCGCAAGTTGCCGGGCGCGGCCCACGGCGTCGAGCAACTGGGCCGTGGCCGAGGCGGTATAATTCGGCCGGAAATTATTGAGCACGGGCACCGCCAGGCCGGCCAGCAACCCGATGATGGCCAGCACCACCAACAATTCAAGGAGGGTAAACGCGCGCAGCCAGGCCGGGCAGCCCTGCGCGAGCGGAGCCAGAGCGGCCCGGGCCCCGGCGGGACGGCTGAAACCCGAAGCGCACCCGGCTGCTCCGGGACTAAAACCCTTCGCGAGCGTGCGCGATCTCCGAGTTAAACACCTTGTGTTCACGGCTATTGCTTCCAGCTCAGGACATTGTCCTTGTTGTTGCCGAGGTTGGCGCCGATCCCGAGCGAGAGCTTCTTGTCCGGTCCGAACGACCAGACCATGACGGTGGTGCCGGCTTCGAAATGGTCGCCGTTGCCACCGTTGTCGATCGAGTTGACCAGGCCGTTATAGCCGCTCGCCCCCGCTTGCATGGACACGGTCCGTTGTCGATAGAACGCATCGCGCGCTTTATTGTCGTAGTTCAGGTCGAGCGTGATGATGTATGGGTCGCCCCAGGGATCGCGATAGACCAGGTCTTTTCCTACCCCGGGAGAGGCCGTATCGCTGGTCATGGTGGCATTCAGCAAGGCGGTCTTTTGCGGGTTTTTGACATGGCCCTTGTTGATCGTCGGCAGGCCGGTGCTGGGGTAGGTTTCCAGATCCAGCAGGACAGCCATGATCTCCGAATTGTTGGCCAGGTACGTACCATAAAGGGGCGGGGGGGTAAAAGCGGGATAATTTGACCGGATGAAATCGACTCCGAACGTATAATCATCCCCCACCGCAGTGGCGGCGAGCATGGCGTTGCTGCTGACCGGGTAGCGGTTGTACTGCGATTCGTAGCTGCGGATGGCATTGACGATCTGGCTCATCTCCATCTGGGCGCGTTTGACCTTGGCCTTGGTCTTGGCGGAGCTCAGAGCGGGCATCAGCATGGCGGCCAGGATGGCGATGATCGCGATGACCACCAGCAGCTCGATCAGCGTGAAGCCCGCGCGCCGAGCCGGCGGGCGCGCAGGGCGGGACACAGCGAGCGGCGGGAGCGGAAGGTTCGAATCGTGTTTCATAGCGCAAACTGAGGGTGTTGGAAAACGCGGAAAACGCGCACACGCGGCGCGGCATGGCGGGACAAGGGCAGGGAAGCGAACGCGGCCAGGCGGCGCATCGTGGCGGAGTCGCAACTCAGGCGCCGCCGCCGCGAAACCCTGCCGCGCAGAGGCTCGGCTACCGGACGGAGGGAGGTTTTCGCTCCCAACCGGGAAGAAAGGCGCAGCCCGCGCAACGCGCCTCGGGAGGCGTCAAAACGGCTTCCGCCTATCGGAGCCACCTGTGACAGCCGCCGAACCATCGCCGAGGCCGGGCGGATCAGGATACGTACGGTCCACGCGGCGTCGCGCCACGAAATGGGCACGCTCTGCCGATTGACCCGATTGCGAGGCTGGGGAAGCATAGTCATAGGTAACTTCCTTTTAGTAGGGGGAGCTAATGATCAAGGGCTCCTGGCTCCAGTTGCTGATGCGGTTGGTTTTGCCGTCGATGATCACGTCAATCCACAGATCATACGAACTCGGATTGTTGGTCGGGCTCGACGAGTTGTAGCGAATCGGGTTCAGGCCCGGATGACCGGCGATGGGAAAATTGGGATCGTTCGGCCAGGGAACCGAAGAGAGCAGGATCTTCACCCGGTCCGAGGTGTTCCGGGAAATGTCGCCCACCTGCCCGGGCTTGAGATCGCCCAGAAACGATTTAGCCCGGCGGCCTTCGTCGCTGCCTCCCGGCTGGGTGCAATTGACGAATCCGCTGACGCCGGCGAAGTACTGCGACAGCGCGGCGACGTTGGCCGGTACCTGGGCACTGCCGTCCAACGTCACATAATTCGCACCCGTGTTGGTCGTCCCGAACAGCTCGAAATATAATTGGTTAATCCAGGGCCGCGCCACGCCCGCGGAATAATTATCCGGTGGATAAACCCCCAGCTTGGTCTTGTAGGCCTCGATCGCCGTCTCGGTCTGAGTCAATTCCCCGTGCGCTTTGGAAATGATCTTCTTGCGGTTGACGGCTTTGCCGATCGGCATGATGAGCGCCGCCAGGATCGAGATGATGGCAATGACGATGAGCAGTTCGATCAGCGTGAACGCGGACCGGACGCCGCCGCGAGTGGCGCTGCCGGCCAGCGCAGGGGCGGGGGAGTAATGGCGCGTTCTCGAAGACAAGGGCGCGAGCGGCATCGCAGTGACCACTCGACAGACGGTTGAGTGCGCCCGGATCAACGGCGCTTTCGGCGGAGGGGGAACGCGCCGAAAACGGCCCCGAGGCACCGGGGCGCGCACTCCAAAGTGATTCGAGCTTCCGGTCGGAGAGACCGGGCCGCGGCATGATTGGTTGAGGGGCATACTTTTTGGGGGTTAGCGCTCCCGCAGTTCGTGTTCCATGCGCTCACTGAGCCATTGCTTCATCATGCTCTGGTAATTGAGGTATCTGGACCGAGCCAGGCGTTTTATCCGCGCCAGCATTCGCGGGTCCATCCGGAGCGTAATGGTGACCGACTCGGAGGCTTCGCCAATCCCCGCCACCGCGGTCTCCATCAAACGCAAATCCGGCCTGTTCTCGGCCCAGAAATTCGCTTCGGCCTCTTCGCTGTCGAAGATCGGCACTTCGTCCCATTTTGCTAACGCACGCATGCGCTTATCTACTCCACATCCTGGTTCATTATTAGGCCAGGGTCTGATCCAGTTTCTTTTGGTAGAAGAATCGTTCCTCGGGCTCGAACGGTCGGGCGTGGATGATCCGCACTTGTTTGCCATTGGTACGATACACGGTGAAAATCCCGTTCCCGGACACCGCCACACCCAGGTTGAAAAAGCGCGTCTGAACCGAAAACCGCGGCGAGTCCGGCAGCAGCCGAATCGCGAAGGGGTCTTCGAACGATTCTTCGATTTCCTGCAACGTCAAAGAGCTGTCGAGATTGAAGGGCGGATTATTCCAATCGAACTCCATACGGTTTCAATTGTATATTGTCTGCCCATGCAATGTATCTACAATGTATATACGCAGTAGGCACAATGTTGTCAACTCTTTTGACGTTACCTCGCCGTCGGTCGCACGAAACCGTTGCAAATCAAAGGATAACGCGTGAAAAAAAAGATGAGCGGAAATTCGGTTGCCAGGGCGTGGATCGCGCGGAATTCGAACGGGAGGGGATCGTCCCCCAAATTGCCGAGGAATGGCCGGATCGCGGGTAGCCTCCTCAGCCGTCCATTCGGGACTGGTTACAACGTTGGGAGCGAACCCAACGCTGAAGCGTTGGGCCATTCTCGTACGTCCCTTCGGGACACGTGTTAGGGTATGCGGCTGGGCACGCGGCAGGGTATGCGTCAGGGTAAATGGCAGGGTATGAGGCAGGGCAGGCGTCAGGGTAGGTGGCAGGGTATGCGTTGGGAAAACAAGCCGGTCAATGGCAGCTTGTGCTGGATCGGTAACCGGGCGCATGGTCACCCGCACCCGGCGGGCGTGGGTTGAGGAGCCTTTCGCACGGGACTCAGCGTCCTAATCCTTATCCTTGCCGCCGGCGTCGCTGCCGAGGTTATTCATGAGGTCGATGAGGGGCATGAACATGGCGATGACGATGCTGCCGACGATCACGGCCAGGAAGATGATCATGATCGGTTCGAGCAGCGAGGTCATGGCGGCCACGGCATTGTCCACTTCGTCATCGTAGTTATCGGCGATTTTCAGCAGCATTTCCGGCAGGGCGCCGGTCTGTTCGCCGACATCGACCATGCTGATGACCATGGGAGGAAAGATGCCGGACGCTTCGAGGGGGGCGGTGATCGTTTCGCCTTCCTTGACGCTTTCATGAACGGAGTTGACGGCGCTGCTGACGATCACGTTACCGGCGGTTTCTTTGACGATGGTCAGGGCCTGCAAGATGGGCACGCCGCTGCTGATGAGGGTTCCCAGGGTGCGGGTGAAGCGGGAGATGGCGACTTTGCTGACGACGGGGCCGACCACGGGAACCTTGAGTTTGAATTTGTCCCAAAGCCGCCGGCCGAGCTTGGTGCGGATGATGAGGTTAAAGACGATGAGGAAGGCCACGACGACGGCCAGGGTCATGAGGATGTTGTCTTTGATCATGCCGCTGATACCCAGGACGAGCCGGGTGAAGGCCGGCAATTGGCGGCCTTCCATCATGCCCTCGAAGACGGCTTTGAAAGAGGGAACCACTTTGACCATCAGGATGATCAGAATGGCCGTCGCCACGACGAGCACGGCGCAGGGATAGAACATGGCGGCGATGACCTTGCCCTTGATCTTCTGGGCTTTTTCCATGAACTCGGACAGGCGCGCCAGCACGACTTCCAGCACACCGCCCAGTTCGCCGGCCTTGACCATGTTCACGAAGAGGCGGTTAAAGACCTTGGGATGCTGGGCCAGGCCCTCGGAAAACGTGCTGCCCCCTTCGATGGAGAGCGCCAGTTCGGCGATGATTTCCTTGAGCGTGACGTTGCGCTCCTGCTTTTCCAGCACGCGCAGGCCGCGCAGCAGGGGCAAACCGGCATCGACCAGCGTGGCCAACTGGCGGGTAAAGGTGGTGAGCACCTTGGTCTTTACCCCGCTCATCCCGGGAATCTTGATATTGATGTTGATCCCGCCGCCTTTTTTGCCTTTGGCTTTGGCAGGCTTGCCCTTCTTGTCGGCGGGCGCGGCTTTGTCCTTCCCTTTATCCGCTTCCACGATCTTCGTCGGGAAGAGGTTCATCTCCTTGATCCGGCCGATGGCTTCGTTCTGGCTGGCGACTTCGAGGGTGCCCTTGGTTTCCTTCCCATGGGCGTCCATGGCGACGTAATTGTATTTAGGCATAACGGCAGTGAAGGGCGGGGATCCGAGAGTAGTAGGAGGGCAGGGGGGCGGGGTGGGGAAACGGTTGTCTATGGCGGTGACTTCGGGGTTCGGCGTCCGGAGCCGGGGGCGAATCGCCGGAGCCGTGGCCGGGGCCGCTGTCCCGCCACTCGATCGCTCCTGTTCTCCGCTGTCCCATGCTGTTTGGTTCCGGTTTCGTCAGGTATATTTCACGACTTCTTCAATGGTTGTATCACCATCGAAAATACTGCGCAAGCCGTCTTCGCGGAGGGTGACCATGCCGAGCTCGACGGCTTTTTGCCGCAGGACGACCGTGGGCGCGCGTTCGTTGATCAAAGTGCGAATGCTGTCGCTGATGGTCAGGAGTTCGAAAATGCCTTTGCGCCCGCGGTAGCCGGTGTCATTGCAAGTCGAGCAGCCGCGGCCGTAATAGAAGAGCTTTTCGCCCAGGTCGTGCGGCGAGAGGTTGAGCAAGGCCAATTGGGCCTCGGTGGGTTCGAAGGGGGTGCGGCAGTTTTTGCACACGGTGCGCACCAGGCGCTGGCCGAGCACGCCCATCAACGTCGAGGAAATCAGGAAGGGCTCGACGCCCATATCGACCATACGGGTGACGGCGCCGGGGGAATCATTGGTGTGCAGCGTGCTGAGCACCAAGTGACCGGTGAGCGAGGCCTGAATGGAGATCTGCGCCGTCTCGAGGTCGCGCATTTCACCAACCATGATGACATCCGGGTCTTGCCGCAAAAACGAGCGGAGGGCCTTGCTGAACGTCAGCCCGACCCCCTCGTTGACGGCCACCTGCATGATCCCTTCGATGTCGTATTCGACCGGGTCCTCGGCGGTGAGCAGCTTCGAGTCGATGGTATTGACCCGGCGCAAGCACGAATAGAGTGTGGTCGTCTTGCCGCAACCGGTCGGGCCGGTGACCACCATGATGCCGTTGGGCCGCTGGATGGCCTCGCCGACATACTCGTAAATGAACTTGGGCAGCCCGAGGCGACTCGATTTCGAGGTTGACCGCGGTGCGATCCAGCACGCGCAACACCACCGATTCGCCGAATTGGGTCGGCAGCGTGGAAACACGCAAATCGATGACCTTGGTTCCCAGGTTGTAATTGATGCGCCCGTCCTGGGGCATGCGCCGCTCCGAAATATTCAGGTTGGCCATGACCTTGAGCCGCGAGATGACGGGCAAGGCGAGATGTTTGGGCGGCGGCGACATCTCGTAGAGCGCGCCGTCCACGCGGTAGCGGATGCGGAACTCGGTTTCAAAAGGCTCGAAATGGATGTCACTGGCGCGGTCCTGGACCGCCTGGATGAGCACGAGGTTGACGAAGCGGACGATGGGCGCCTGGTTGGCCAGGTCCTCGACGGCGGAAGGATCGGCTTTGGCCTCGACCGCGCCGGCTTCGGCGGCCAGTCCTTTGTCGGCGCCCAGCTCCTTCAGGATTTCGGAGAAGCTTTCATTGTCCTGGCCGCCTTCGGAATAGAGCTTCTCGATGAGCTTTTCGATGCGGTCGGGGTCGGCCACGACGACCTGGATGTCCTTCTTGAGGAGGAATCCCAGTTCATCGATGCGTCCGGGGTTGAGCGGGTCGGCCAGCGCGAGGCGGAGGGAAGAGCCGTCAAAGGAGACCGGCAGGCACTGGTACATGCGGGCGGTTTTGGCGGGGACATTTTGGATGAGGGCCGGGGTCAGCTCGGCCTCGCGCAGGGTGACGACTTCGGCGCCGAGGCTGTCGGCGATGACCTGCAGGATGGAGTCCAGGTCCAGAATGCCGAAGTCTTGCAGGATTTGCATGACGGGCTTGCCGCTGCGCTTGAACTCCCCCTGGACTTCTTCGAACTGCAGGTCGTCGATGAGGCCCCGTTCTTTGACCAGCGCCAGCAGAGGGTTTGAAATGTCGTCAGCCATAATCCAATCCACCCATCCTAGTTCTTCTTGCCGTCGCTGCCGAGCCCGCCGGGATCCACCCCGACGGCCGCGGCCAGTTCCAGTTCTTGGAGTTTGGCTTGGATCGTGACGGGATCCTGGGCTTTGGTCACCACTTCCTCGCGGGCGATCATGCCGGCCAGATACTTTTCGATCAGGAACGAGTCCAGGGTCACCATGCCGTATTTTGCGCCGGTCTGGATATCGGACTGGATGCGGAAGGATTTATTGTCGCGGATCAGGGCGGCAATCGAGGGGGTGTTGACCATGATCTCGAAGACGGCGACCCGGCCGGGTTTGTCAATGCGCGGGATGAGCAGTTGCGAGATGACCGCCTGCATGACCGTGGAGAGCTGGATCCGGATTTGCTCCTGCTGGTTGGTGGGGAAGGCGTTGACGACGCGGTCGATGGTCTTGGCGGCGCCGGTGGTGTGCAGCGTGCCGAAGACCAAGTGGCCGGTTTCGGCCGCGGTGATGGCGGCGTCGATGGTTTCCAGGTCGCGCATTTCACCGACCAGGATCACGTCGGGGTCTTGCCGCAACGCGCGGCGCAGGGCTTCGGCGAAGTTTGGCACGTCCACGCCGATCTCGCGCTGGGTGACCAGGGCTTTCTTGTGCTTGTGATAATACTCGATGGGGTCTTCGATGGTGATGATGTGGGCTTCGTCGCGCTCTTCATTGATGATGTTAATCATCGAGGCCAGCGTGGTGGTCTTGCCCGAACCGGTGGGACCGGTCACCAGCACCAGGCCGCGCGGCTTGTAGAGCAGTTCCTTGGCGGACGGCGGGATGCCGATCTGCTCCATGGTCAGCAGCTTGCTGGGAATCTGCCGCAGCACCAGGCCGAAGTTGCCCTTTTCCTTGAACACGCTGACGCGGAAGCGGGCCATTTCGCCGAACGCAAAGCCGAAGTCGGCGCCGCCCCGCTCGCGCACGTGCTGGATGTGATCCTCGGAGGTGATGCTGCGCATCAGTTCTTCGCTATCTTCCGGCTTGAGGGCGGGGCCTTCAACGCGGTGCAGGATGCCGTGCACGCGGATGACGGGGGGTGTGCCCACCCGGATGTGGAGGTCGGAGGCGCCTTCCGAGACCACCAACTGCAGAAAATCGGACATTGAGTAAGCCATGCTAAATCCAGTTCACATCATTTGCTTATGATTGCCATTGGGACAGACAGGCGTGAAGCACAGGTCTCACGCTCAATTCGCATCGCCCACCGTCGCGCGGATGACTTCATCCGCCGTCGTCAGCCCGGCCAGGACCTTGCGCATGCCGTCTTCACGCAGGGTCCGCATCCCCATCTCGCGCGCGCGATTGCGCAGCACCGAGGAGGAGACCTTTTCGTAGATCAGCTTCCGGGCGTCGTCGTCGATCACGAAAATCTCGAAGATGCCAAAGCGCCCGCGGTAGCCGGTGCTGTTGCAGTTCGGGCAGCCTTTGCCCCGCATGAAGTTGGCGCCCTGGATGTTGGAGGCGTCGAGCTTGAGCTGGCGCATTTCGTTTTCGGGGGGCGAAAAAGGCGCTGCGCACTGCTTGCAGACCTTGCGCACCAGCCGCTGGGCCATCAGCGCGCGGGTCGAGGAGGCGACCAGGAACGGTTTGACCCCGATATCGATCAAGCGGGTGACGGCGCTGGGCGCGTCATTGGTGTGCAGCGTGGAGAAGACCAAGTGCCCGGTGAGCGAGGCGTTGATGGCGATCGTGGCGGTCTCCAAGTCGCGAATTTCCCCCACCATGATGATGTTGGGTGCCTGGCGCAGGATGGAGCGGAGCGCGGCGCCGAAGGTGAGGCCGACGGCTTCGTTGACCTGGACCTGGTTGATGCCCGACAGGATATATTCGACGGGGTCCTCGACGGTGATGATTTTGCGGTCCGGACGGTTGATGAAGTGCAGGCAGGAATAGAGCGTGGTGGTCTTGCCCGAGCCCGTCGGGCCGGTGACCAGCAGGATGCCGTCGGGCAAACCGATCAGCCGCTCGAAGGTCTGCTGGTCGTCGGTGAAAAAGCCCAACTCGGGCAAGCCCAGGCGCAGGCCTTCCTTGTCCAGGATACGCATGACGATGCTTTCGCCGTGGTTGGTGGGGAGGCAGGAGACACGCAGGTCGATCAGCTTCGCCCCTACGTTGGTCTGGATACGGCCGTCCTGCGGAATCCGGTGCTCGGAGATGGACATGTTGGACTGAATCTTCAGGCGGCTGACGATCGCGGCCTGCAGCCGCTTGGGCGGGGGCTTCATCTCATGCAGCACGCCGTCAATCCGGTAGCGGACGCGAAACTGCTTCGGCCAGCGGTTCGAGGTGGATGTCCGAGGCGCGCATCTTGAACGCCTCGACGATGATCGAGTTCACCAGCTTGATCAGCGGGGCGTCGGCTTCCACCGTGCCGCCATCCCCAAAGCCGCCGTCGTGATCTCGACATGCTCCTGCGTCAGCTCTTTAATGGTCTCGAGCATCCGCGGATCGGCAGCTGGAGGATTTTCCGGTGCCGCCACGCTCGGCGTAGTACCGGCCCAGGGCCTCCTCGATATCCGGGTCGGAGGCGACCTGCAGGTTGATCTCCATCTGCAGCAAGTGCGTCAGGCTGTCGATGGTATCCAGGTCGGACGGATCGGCGATGGCCACCGTCAGGCTGCCGTCGTGCTTGAAAATCGGAACCACCCGGTACTTTCGGGCGATATGCCTGGGGACAACGGCGATGACCTCGTCGGGAATCTTCAGGTCGGCAAGATTGACCACCTCGGCGCCGAAGTGCGCGGCCTTGGCTTGGGTGACATCCGCCTGCTTAATCACCTTGTTGGCCAGCATCAAATCGACCAATCCCACACCGGCGGATTTGGCTTCGGCACGCAGCTCGGCCACCTTTTCTGCGGTGACGAAGCCGAGGTCCACTAGAATATCAACCAGATAGTCGTCTTTTTCAGCCACGGTTCGCTTAGCCTAAACACGTTCGTCGTGAAGAGCTGTCCAACAGAGTACCGTCCGGTGCGGCAATGTCAATGCGGAGTGAAATGACGCGACCGGCGACGGAAGACGGAGGGCGGAAGACGGAAGACGGAGGACGGAGGACGGAGGACGGAGGGCGGAAGAAAACGAAGTTGCGCCGGGCTCACCCTCCCCAAGAAAAACGCGTTCCAGACCTGTGAGGTTTTGCCGCACACGCAGCGGGGCTCAGGGTTCATCCGGCCCTTCTGGCCCTCTGCCCTCCGCGCGGAGCGCTCAACTAATGAGGCGTCTGCGACCCCTGACACTCTCGAGCCCCTCCGACCTCCGACTACCCTACAACGTGCGGAGAGTCCGAAGCCCAGCCTCATTAGAGCCTCATTAGAGGTTGGACATGTCTCATTTTGGAACGGAGCTCGGGCGCGGCACAGTTTGCCGCGTCGGCGCGGGCACGCGTGCGTCAGGTTATTTCGGTAAAGTGGGGTCGAGCCGGAGGCGAATTGGCCGCTGCCCGCGCTGTGATTGTGTTGGACCTTGGCCCTCAAGCTGCTCTGAGCGCGCATACGGGATCACTATCGGTGTGCCGTTCTGGGGCGGCGGGTCGCCTGCCCGCAGGCCGGCCAGGCAAGGTGGTCCATTGCAACCTGGTTCATGAATTCGAGTGAAAACGGACAAGCCGCCCGTTTGTGCGGTGCCGCCTTGGTTTTGCTGGCCATGCTGCTGATCTCCGCGTGGAGGTTCAGCCACAGACACGGTCTGCAAGCGGCCGCGTCGGCGCGCTTCCAAGGCGCAACCGAAACGCAACCTCTCACCGAGGCGGCGGACAACTCATCCTCGCTCGAGTTGGGGTCCAACGGCCCTACCCAAAGCGTTCACGGCCAGAAGGTCAGTTACAGCTTGAGCCTGCCGACCGAATGGAAGACCCAATCGATTGCCGTGGATGGCGTGGACAACCTCTCCGCTTCGCAGGGCGCCGCCAACCTGGCGGTGATGGTGCAGGAATCTAAAATTACCACGCCGGCGCAGGCCGCGTCGGCCGCGCTCGCATTTTTGAAAGAATCCGCCACGGAGTTGCACGCCACGGACCCGGCCTGGGTGATTCTCGATGGCCGTCCGTGGCAGAAGTTCACGGTGAAATGCCGCGTCCAACAGGCGCAACTCGCCTACCAATACTATATCTATTCGGGTGCGGAAGGGACCTACCAGCTTGTGGCCTGGGCGGAGCAGAAGGATTTCGAGCGCGAGTTGGACAGAATGCGCAGCATTATCCACTCGTTCCGATTCCCGCCGGAAAACCCGCGGTCGGCCAAGGTTCCCGCCAACCGCCCGACTACGGCTTCGATTCGAGGGGACGCACCTTGATGTTGCGGAACTCGACGCGGCCGTGGTCGCCTTGCAGGGCGATATAACCAATATTGGATTTGGCGAAATTCGGCATGCTGGCAAATTTGCTCTTTGCCACCCGCTCCTTGAAGTCCTCGCTGCCCAGCACGTACTCGAAATACTTCACGCCGTTGATTTCGTGGATGCACTTTTCCGGGCTGATGACCAGCCGCACATGATTCCATTCGCCCACCGGTTTGGTGGCGTCCAGGGTCTTGCCGGTCTGGGGATCGATCGGGGGCTCATAGAGGGCATACAACCAGCCGCAGCGGATGTGGTCGGCGGCTTTGACGTTGTCTTCGAGTTGGAACTCCGGCCCGGTGGCCCATACCGCGCCGCCTTGCTCAGTCACGTGGTACATGATGCCGCTGTTGCCCGCCTCCGAGATATTGTAGTCCAGTTGCAGTTCGAACCAGTCGTACTTTTCGGGACTGACGATGTCCCCCGCGTTATGCGGGTCGGCGCAAACCAGGGCGCCATCCTCGATCTTCCAGCCGGGGCGGACACCTTCGCGCTTGAAGTTGTGCCAGCCGCTGAAGTCCTTCCCGTTGAACAGGAGTTTCCAGCCGGCGGCCTTTTCCGCATCGGTGAGGGTGTTGATATTGGCGTCGTCCGCGGCCCGCAGGCTGCAGACGGTCATCAGGGCGAGGGCGCTCAAGAAAATACGTTTCATGCTCGCTATGCTGTGAAGCCAAAGATCCGCAGGCAAGCAGAAAAGTGAGGCCGAGCCGGGGGCCGGAGGCAGCGTTACCACTCGTCCATAAGATTCGCGATTCGCACGGGGCCTTTCCGGCTGGTGCACTCCGCTGGCGTTCGGGTCGAGGTTGACGGATACTGTGCCTGGCATGCCGCAGTTACTGCTGATACCGGATCCTAAACCGCTGGTCGAGCGACTGGGTGCGGAGTTCTTTCGCCGGGCGCCCGATCGTCCGGGGCTGTACCTGATGCGCGATGCCGGCGGCACCATCTTGTATATTGGCAAGGCGAAGAGCCTGCGCAAGCGTCTGGCCAGCTACCGGGTGGCCAACCCGGATCGTCTGCGGCGGCGGCAGCTCAGGTTGCTGCGCGCGGTCGAGCGGATCGAGTGGCAGGAATGTCCTGACGAAGCTTCGGCGCTCGCCAAGGAAGCCGGGCTGCTACGCAGTGTGCGCCCGCGCTTTAACCGGGCCGGCACCTGGCCTGCCCCAGTCCGTTTTCTCGGTTGGCGATTAACCGGGGAAGGCCTTCACCTGCAGGTGGCCGAGGCCAGCGAACCTGACTGGCACTGCCACGGACCGCTTGGCAGCGGGGCGTATTTTTTGCGATCCGCCCTGCTGCGCCTGCTTTGGTGCGCGATCCACCACGAGGCGGGCCTGGACGGCCTGCCTCCCGGCTCCCTGACCGGCCGGCTTGCGGGGATCATGCTGGTGCCGCGGCGCGACGGCAACGTGGACGTCTTTCATGCGGCGGCGGAGCGCCTGGATGCTCTGTTCGCCGGCGACGGTGAACCCCTCGCGGCCTGGGTTCGCGACCGCACAGGCGCTCGACAACACCCCTTCGAAATTGCCGCCCGCGAAGCGGACTTGGAAACCGTTCTTGAATTCGCCCAGCGTCATGCCACTGCGTGAAGCGGATCCCTCGGCTGACGTTAGGGGTTGCCAGCATTAGTCCCTCGCAGCCCGCGCCGGGTAGCGTCGTTTGTCGGTGAGCGCTATCGGTTCCTCCACCGCCTAGCGGTTCCCCCGCCGCGTAGCGGCATCCGATGGTAGGCGTGGACTTCAGTCCACGCAACCCGGTCACCCAACTCAACTGCATCGCGTAGCGATGCCCGAGGGGTGTGGATCAACACTCGACCTCTCGAGACCCTCCCCATCGGGGCTCCTTGAATCTGAAAACATATTCCCGGTTGCCGCCCCGATGTGCTTGGGCTTCCGCAACCCTCGGCCACCCACCGCGCGCCGATGGTCTGAGGCCGACCCTTATTGGGGCTTGGCAAAGTAATTCTGAAACGGTTGGAGCACGCCGGTCTTGATCAGCACGATAATGAGGGCGGTGTACAGCAACGAGATGACGACGTCCTTGAGAAGTTCTCGCCGTGAGTAGGCCCGTTCCTCTCGGGCGAGCGCCTGTTGGGCGCCTTTGTGCATCAGGACAAAGCCCAGCACATTGGTTAGCCAGTAGCCCACGACGACCGCCGGGCTGAACAGGGGCTTGTAGAAGGCGCTCACGACCCAGGCAAAGAGCAAGGCCAGCGGCACGTTCACAAACATGTCGTTCCACCAGGATAACGGCGAGAGCATGTAGCCGATGAAGGCCAAAGCCCCGCCGGTGACCCTTGTTTTGAGCGTCTTGGGCAAAGGTTGTCCAGCCGCGGGATGGGGCCGGCGCCAGAACCTGCGGACTTCCCACCGGAGACGCAAGTGGGAATTGTGCCCATAGGGGCATATTCGGGGAGTGACGATTGGTCCTCTCATGGGATGCCGGTTTCATTGGCCGTGTTCCTGCTCCTCATTTCGCCGCCATGATCGAGCATGAATGGGAGCCGGTGACCAGGGCGAAGCTGGCTGGATTTGCCCTCGGGCTATCGGTGTTCCTGCTGCTGGTGTTTCGCTCGGAACCGGGATTCATTCCGGTCTTGGATCATGCCAACCTGCTTTTTCACGAGGCGGGCCATCCCCTCGCTGGCTTGCTCAGCACGCAGCTCGAGCCCTATGGTGGCACCATCGGCCAGTTGAGTTTCCCCGTTATCCTGGGAGTCGTGTTTTGGCGCCGCGGTCAGGCGCGGGCGGTGGCTGCCTGCGGTATTTGGTTTTTCGAAAACTGGCTCAATATCGCGCGGTATCTCGCCGATGCCCGGCGCATGGAGCTGCCCTTGGTTGGGGGCGGCGATCATGACTGGAATACAATTCTCCCACGCTGGGGATTGCTCGAGTACGACTTGAGAATCGCGTCCGGCATCCGAGTCCTCGCGTGGCTGGGCATCGCGGCCAGTTGCTCGTGGTTGGCTTGGCGGGCCTGGCAGGGGCGGGCGGTTCCACCGCGTTCCTTGCGCGACCTCCCGGACCTTCCGCGTGCCATTTGACGGGCGCTTGACAGTCCCGCCCAGCGAATGGTACTTCTGATCTCCGGTAATTAATTCTGCGGGTCATACGTTCAATATTGCTTGCCATGAAACCAAATTCTCAGCTCACCTCACGCCGCCAATTTCTGAAAACTGCCGGAGCCCTGGCCGCCGGCGCCGCAGCGGGGCCGGGCTTGCTGCCTCGAGCCGCCTTGGCGGCGGACTCGGCCGGCGACCGGGTAATCATGGGTTCCGTCGGCGTCGGGATCCAGGGGCGGGGTTTGCTGCATGGATTCCTCGGCACCGCTCCCGCCCACGTGGTCGCCGTGTGCGACGTGGACACCACGCGCCGCACGGACGCCAAGAAGCGCGTGGACGACCATTATGCGAACGCCTCAGCCGCGGCCGACCCTTGCGCGGCCTATGAGGATTTTGCCGAACTCATCGGGCGGAAGGACATCGGCGCCGTCTGCATCGCGACGCCGGACCATTGGCACGCTTTTGTGACATTGGCCGCGTTGCGCGCCGGCAAAGACGTCTATTGTGAGAAGCCCCTCACCCACAACATCCACGAGGCCATCGAGGTCATGCGCGCCGTGGATGCCAATGGCCGCGTGCTGCAGACCGGCTCGATGCAGCGTTCCATGAAGGAGTTCCGCGTCGCCTGCGAGTTGGTGCGCAACGGCGCCATCGGCAAGGTCGAGCGGGTCGAGTGCGCTTTTGGCCCTCCGCCGGTCCCATGTGATTTGGGCGAGGAACCCATGGAGCCGGGACTGAACTGGGACCGCTGGCTGGGCCCGGCGGCGGTGCGCCCTTACAACTCCGTGCTGAGTCCGCGCGGGATCAATAACTTCTTTCCGCACTGGCGCGACTACCGCGAGTATGGCGGCGGCCAGGTTGCCGATTGGGGTGCGCACCACCTGGATATCGCGCAGTGGGGTCTGGGCATGGACGACAGCGGACCGGTGGAAGCCTTGCCGCCCGAACGGGCGGGTGCAGGCAGCGGCGCCAAACTGGTCTATGCCGACGGTGTCACCGTGGAGCACAAGGACGGCTTCGGCGTGCATTTCTTCGGCACTGAAGGCGAGGTCATGGTCAATCGCGGCCGTTTCGCGTTCAAACGGGGCGGTGAAATGATCGCTTCATTCACGGGCCAGAAGGACACCGTTTGCGCGGCGGAAGTCGCCAAGGCGGAAAAGGCGTTTCTCCGGGACGCGAAGATCAAACTCTACGCCAGCAGCAATCATCTTAAGGACTTTTTAAATTGCGTTGAATCCCGCCGGAAGCCCATCACCAACGAACAAGTCGGCGGGCGCTCGGCCATCTGCTGTCACCTGATGAACCTCTGTTACTTCCACGGCCAGAAGATTAAATGGGACCCGAAAGACCTGGCGTTCCGGGATGGGACCGGAGATCCCCAGTGGCTCACGCGCGACTACCGCGCGCCGTGGCGCGTTTGAGCCAAGCTCGAGACCTCCGCTTATGGCGGGGGCATGTTTAGGCCAAAACTGCAACCGTGGTCTGCCGGTAACGACCGTTCGGCCCGCTCGAGGTTGAGGGAGCCATTGGCCGCGGGAGCGTACGAATGGCCGATTTCATGGGTGACACCATCGATGAACTGAGGGCGCTGGGGCGGATCAAGGTGATGCTGCCGGGCGTGCATTTCCCTGTTTTCAGGGAACTGCGCCATTATTCAGGGGAGAAATTTCGCCGTGACCTGGTCGCGGGCGCCACGCTGAGTGTTATCCTGCCGGTTTATGCCGGCTTGCCGGCCTGGCGCGACCATCTGGCCTTGGTCCCGCACCTGGCCAGCACCGCTGTGGCCATCCCCATTATTGGCATGCTCGAGGACACGGCGATCACCAAGACACTCGCGGCCCGGAGGGGGCAAAGGTTGGATCCGAACCAGGAACTGCTGGGCATGGGGGCGGGCAATATCGGTGGCGCCCTGTTCGGTGTCACGCCGGGTTCTTCTTCCTTTACCCGATCGGCGGTGAACTTCCATAGCGGTGCGGCAACGCAGATGTCATCGCTGCTGAGCAGCGTTGTGGTGCTGCTGGTGCTGCTTTTTGTCACGCCCGTGTTTAGCTACATTCCCGTCCTGGCCCTGGCGGCTCACCCCATCTGGTACGGGGGGTGGAGGCATTCTAATTCGGAAACTTATGATGCGACGAAGGTCCTGGAGAATGCTGTGCCAACGCTGAGCCTGAATCGGACGTGAGTATTTTCCAGCGAATGCACGTCCGTTTCTACCTGAGCGATTCTCGCAGGTTCTTATCAAAGTAAAGGTGGCGTATAGCGTCCACCAATGAAGCGGCCTCAGGGATCGCACGCCAGGCAGTGCTTCTGCGTTGCGGTTGCAAAACACATCGGACAGGCACCCCGGATTCCGCCGCGACGACGTGTTCCGATGCGCCGGTGGCGACTCCGTGCACCACCGGAATTCCGCAGGCCATGGCTTCCCATGTAGGCAGCCCAAAACCAGACGCGTCAGTGCCGATCACACAGTCCCACAAACCATACAGGTTAGGCATATCTTCGGGCCTTAACGCCCGGGCTATCCCGTAGCCCTCTGTGTAATGCAGATCGCGTCCGCGCTTCACCCCGAATTGATACTCTAGAGCCCAATGGGGCCACTCCGAGGCTGGGTCGTCGAGCGGCATATGCAGCGAGAAAATGAGATTCTGAATCGGCTCCGCAGCGGAAACGGACTCGGAAGCACAGTGGGAGCAGGCCATTGGGGATATATCCGAGCGGGATTCCCTGAGCCAAGGCTCACGCTCCACGCAGCACTGGCACGTAGGATCCCATTCGCTAAGACTTGACCGTCCGCAATCACTGCAAACCCTGTACCCACCATGTCGGAGATACCGGAGGGCTTTGTAGAAGACCCAAATCTGGTGCTTCCAGCGATTGCGCCCGATCCAGCCCGCGATGAACGCGTCTGGAGCGACCCAATGTGGTAGGAGTTCGGTCCGCAAGAGGACTTTCTCCTCAGCGGTTAGAGAACAAAATCGTTGAGTATCCGCCGGTGGGTAAAGGTGGTAAACCCGACCAGCACCTGACTTAGGGGCAAGCCTGAGAAGCGCTTTGGCTTCTGCGTGGGAGTTCAGAACAAACCGATCTGCCCTACTCAAACCACGTTCAAGGGCCATAGAGCCAACAAGGCCATCGTGCCCGGCGCAGGCTAAGATGCGCGGCTTCCTGCCAGCATAATCGCCGTGAGAGGCGATGAGTTCTGCTCCAGGACCGAACCCCACGAAAATGTCCGGTCGAAATCCCTGAAGAGCAGTCCGCAAAGCCGCCCCGCTCCCAGCGTCGTCCAAATCCGGAGATAGCTCCCCGCCAGGTGTCAGGGTGGATCGAACCGGATACAGGAACCACGCAGGTTGGGTCACGGCGATGAAGTGTCCAATTGCGACTTGGCGCACGTCGTATTCGGATGCTCGGCATTCCAGAAGAGTTCCGAAGATATTTCTAATAAGCTCCGCGTCCGCCGTTGGCATGACGGGACTCTCACCAACCACAAGGAGCTTGGTTTTTCTCGGACCAGTCATAGCTCGCCGCGTACCTTGTTCCGGGTCAATGCGGTGGTGCCCCACTGAAAACGCCCGACTCTGAACGGGCTCCCCAAACGCTGGGTTGTGGTGGCCTCCCTTCTTTCGGGGTGAAAAGCTCCTGCCTGTAGGAATAATAGGATTCCAGCAAGCTCACATATGCTTTCGGTAGCGCGACAACGTTAGCTGCTTCAGGAATTCTTTCTGCTGCACGGGCGATACGCAGTGCCTCCTCACGATGTTTGCTTGCGACTGCTTCATGCCCTATCGCCACCTGAGGCAAGCCGTCGTAAGGGCCGTGCCAAAACTCCTCCGTGTATCCATGCACCGCCATAACAACATCGACCACTTTGTTCCGCAACTCCGGATCGACTCGGAAACCCATGCGCACGGCGTAGGGTTCAATGAGCCCGTATTCGTGCAGTCCGGCTCTCCTCTCCTCGAAGTCACGGTAGGCTTTGTATGTCTTTTCATTCAACACCGCTCGCACGTGCTGATCGTAGTCCTGCCGGGCGGCGAGCACCTGTTGGATAGCCGACTCCGCTTGGAGGGAAGCAAGCCCGATCTTTGTCCGATGACGCTCAAGCGTTTGCGCTTTATGATCGTCCAGACCAAGCTGCCTGAACAGCCGAGTCAGTCCCGGAGCCGCATTAGACCCCATTCTCGACGCAAGGTCGCTAATGCAACGCTCCATGAATGCCCTGTCCACTGGGTCTTCCCAGAGCAGAGTGTATTCGCCTTCCTTCCTCCGGCGCGTCACAGCGCCCGTGCAAAAATTAATTCCGATTTAGTCTCGGGAGGATGGTGTAATTCCAATCGGGCAGTATACTGGGCTTGAATATATCCAACTGTCTCATTTGGCTATCCGAGACTTTGACCTTGGTGGGATAGGCTGCGGTGCTCAAGGCGCAGGAGACCTGTAAGCCGGTTCGGGTCCGTGTGCCGGCGATCAGACGCAGGATGGTTGGATAATCCCTCAACGGCTGGCCGGCGGCATGCTTGCTGATTTCGCTGAACAACCGGTGCTCGATCGGGTTCCACTTAGAGGCCCCGGTCGGATAGTGACACACGCTCACCGCCAGGCCGTAGGGGTCGGCCAGTTTTTCTTGCAGGGCGTATTTCCATAGGCGGCAACGCGCGCCGTTACTGCCGCCGCTGTCGGCTAGCAGCAGTAATTCTTGGGCTCGGGGGTAGCGTCGCCGTCCCTGGCCGCGCCACCAGTCAACGATGGCGTCGACGGCGAACTCTGCCGTGTCGTGGGAAGTGCCGACCAGCACCGCGCCCCGGTTGGCCTGCACATCATAGAGGCCACGGGGAATGGCGACCCCGCTGGCCAGCGAGCGGAAATCGTGATCGTTGACCGGTGGCGCCTCCAGGCTCCAGACCCGGCCGGGATTCTTGAAGAGGCCCACCTGTTCCTTCTTCTTGGTGTCCACGCTGATGATAGGCAGGCCTTCTCGAGCGAACTGCTCGCGTTGGTGTCGGATGCACTGGAACTGGCGGTCCCGGTCGGGACTCTGCGAGCCGGACAAACTCTTGCGATTGGCACGCAAGGCGTAGCCCAGTTGGTCCAGCAGCCGGCGCACGGTGTTGGGGCAGACCGACAGGCCCAGGGCTTTTAAATGCCCGCTGATCTCCTCCAGGTGCTGGCCGGTCCAAAGCCCCCGGCGTCCCATCGGATCGCCGGCCGTGTCCTGGCGCAGCAACTGCCGCAGTTGGCTCAGGATGTGGGGCGTTTTTTTTCGACCCGCGGTCGCCCCGCTCCGGCCCGACGCACCCGCTCGTGCAGCACTTGGCCGCCCAACAGCTCCACGCGGCCGCGGGCGACGGTGTCCACGTCCAGCCCGAACAACTCGGCCATTCGTTGATCGCCGCCATGACCCCACTCCAAGCTTTCCAACCCTGCGTAGAGTCGGCGTTGCTGCTCGTCCAGCAGACTGTAGAAGAGCACAATGGCCGCCCGCAACTCATCGTCCGGACGTTGCCGCGCCTGCCGTACAGCCCATTGTTCCTGACGCCGCTGGCGTTCCTTCGCACAATACAGATAGCGGCCCGCCAACTCCCGGCGGTCGAGCCGATCCTGCTGCACCAAGTGGCGCAAGGCATCTTTGGTGGCCACCTGCACGACCGCGTCCAGTTCGTGGGTAAAATAACCCGCTGGAGCGTCGGTCACCAACGCGGCCGCGGTGTTCAACAAGGTGCCGTGCCGCGAAAAATGAATATCGCGATACGACCACAACCCCAGTTCATCGTAGCGGGCAGTGGAATCCAACGTATAGTAGGTCCCGCCATGGGAATAGCTGCTGCGGTAGCCCAAGGGGGCCAACTTGCGCAAGACGGTGAAGGTGACGGAGGTGCCCAAGGCGCTTTTGAGTTGCGGCATCGTGGCGACTTTTTGGTCGCGCAGGAGGCTCGTGAGCTTGTCGGCTGAGTAGTGAACAACATTCATAATGTGAATATGACGCTTTAAAGGGCGGTGTCGAGCGTCATATTCACATTTTCAACGCGGCGCGCCTGAGTTGGGCGGCGGGGGATTCTCCCTGTGTTTACAGTCTGTTTCGAGGGGTCATGCTGGGCCTCGCTGCGAAGGCAGACTTCCGGATATTGTGAGAGTGTCGCCTTTTACTCGGAAGTTGTTTTTGCATGAACCCTTGGTCGCTTTGACTAGCGTCGATTCCCCCGCGAGTAAGGGTATCGGTCTCCGGCCTGTGGCTATAGGAAAACACGGGCGAACGACCCGACACCGGGGGAGCGAGCGAGCGGGATCTAGTAGATCCCTCTCCATGCTCGCCGATAAATCTACCAACCGTGAAGCCGAGCAAAACAAAAATAATGGCCCGCCACATGATAGGAGCGTCAGCTTCTAATCCTCAGTGGCCTCCACCACCGATGGCGTCAAGGTGAGGCTGATTGTCCTTGTTCCAGCGGCGCGCAGCCCACGGCTGGTGACGCACGATGAAGAAGGATTCGGGGCGACCGCTCTCGATATGGCCATCGCAGAAAACCATGTTAAACAATCCGCCGTGCCTCCGTTGGTAAATTCCCCTGGTAAACGTGTCCGCAGGGGCTAAATGGCCAGGCCCTAGCGCCGGGTCATAGATTCCATCGTCCAGCATTGCCATGCAGCCAACATAATTTCCCGGAGGATAACCCGAGGAGTCGCTTAGCCTTGCCCCCGTGTCGCCAAAGGCGATCATATCAGCCGGCCGCACGACGTCCGATTCGCGGGTGATGAGAAGTGGATTGAAGCCGGGAACCCGCGGCCCTCCTAGGCCAAGAGCCCCGAAGGCCTCGGAAGCATCCCCCGCAACCCCCCCGAAGTTGTAGCCATAAGCCCCAAAGACATAGCCGACTTCACCCCACGGAGTACCTGGTCCACTCACAAATAGGCCCGGCAGCCGTCCGTACCCCGGGCAGACGTACACGCCTGTCCGTTGCGGGGCTTGACCTGACACAGTGCGATTGTACTTGGGCCAGGACGCACCCACATAAGGCATTAGGTGCTGATGAAAAAGGTACGGAAATGCTGGCTCCGCGGGCGGGGGTGGTTGAGACACGAAATCGAAGTAAGGAGGGTAGGCATTCGCGTCGCTCAAATAGGCCTGCAGACCGATTATGATTTGGCGGAGATTGCTCCGGCAAACAGCAGAATCAGCCTTTTCTCTTGCGTGCATTAGCCCAGCCATCAGCAGTGCGGCAAGGATGGCGACGAGGGAGATAACGACTAAGAGTTCGATGAGGGTGAATGCTAACGTATCGACCAGTTCAAGCTCGTTGCCCATGGTGCGCCACCGGGAGAGTCGCTCCCGGTGGCAATGGTGAAGGTCAGCATGCACTATGGTCACCAGTTTACATACTGGAGTCTACTCTGGCATAACCGGAGTCCGCGCCGTTACTGTGGTCCACAACCTTACAGAATCCCCACATGTAAGTTTCCTCGCTCCAATCATAGCTAGCCAGCACGTAAGACGACGTCTGACTATCGCTTAGGATTGTGGTGACACCAATGCTTCTGTCATCCGCCTGTATGAGCCTGTCGACCTCGATGGAGTAGCCAGACCTATCGTAATAGGCCTCGGTATGGCCGAGGTCATTTGCGTAAGAGGAAAATCCCGCCCCGTTATAGCTGCCGGAGGGGGTCCAACTTGCTGCAGCTGACATTGCGATTAATCCCTGCAACCCAATGGCTACAGGGCTCAACGATTTGCGGCTTTTCATAGGTTTTGTTTTGACCAATTTGACTCCCAATATTGGGTATCAACGAGAGTAGCGTAGCCGGGTGCTCGTATCAATCGCGGTTTATTGTTTCGGACGCGCATTTCATTGTTATTCCCGCTTACGGCGAGGAAGGAACGTTTGCGAGACGTTGAAGTATTTGGTGCCACCGCTCCGCCACTGCCGAACACCTCCAGTGCTCCGCAAAAGCCGGCCCGCTGGCCGCCAACCTTCGATGCAGCTCTGGATGGAAGCACAGAACGCGGACGGCTTCGATGGCTTGCTCCACATCGGCGACCAGTCGCCAGACGCAGCTTCCGCCTTCCGGCTGCAAAAGGCCTCCAACGGGAAGGCCTGCGGACGCTTTGCGCAAGAACTCCGCGTGGGAAGAATAGTTCGTGTAAATAACTGGCAAACCGCAGGACATTGCCTCCCAGGCGGGTAATCCAAACCCTTCTCCTCCTGTTAAATAGAGCAGGCAATCCCAGGCCTGATACAGTTCTGGCATCTCCGCGGGTTTGCGACAGGCCTCAACGCGGTGGCCCGCCGTATACAACAAATCATGCCCACGCCTGAGGCCAAACTGCAACTCCAGCCACTCGCGATCCCAATCCTCGGAGGTCTCTTCGGGCATATGTAGCCAAAGATAAACATGGTCGAGCGGTTCCGCAATGCAGACCGATGGCGACCTGCAGTGGGCGCACTCGGTTCGGTCCGGTTTCGAAGCCCCGCTGGCGTGCGACCCGCACGGACCGCGAACCAGGACTGTCACTCGACGGCATGACTCACAAAGTAAGTAGCCGCCGGTCCGCAAATGATGCAGGACCTCGTAAGCGACCCAAACCTGCTTGCGCCAGTGGTTTCGCCCTACCCAACCCAAAACAAACGCGTTCTGCGGCATCCATTTTGGTAAAAAATTGGCGCGCAATTGTTTCCTTTCAGAATCTGTCGGCGGCTTAAATCTGGAAGTGTCAGCAGGAGCGTATAACCATTGTACCTTGTCTGGGACCATGACGGGGTCCGAGGTTATAGCAACTCGCCTTGAGAACTCGCTCAGTGTGACGATCAGGTCCGCCAGAGCCAGCAGACGACATGTCCCCGAAGGGAATGGGGTCCCATCGAAGTTTAGGCAAAGCAGTAGTCTGTAATCCCGTTCACTTTCAGGCTTGCATAAATGCAAAACTCGTTGGGGATCATTGAAGGCGAACACAATGTGAGGCTTGAGCCTTTCCGATACTTCCGGGAAAGTCCTCTGTCCGTACTTGTCTTCCACTAGGAAAAATGGACGTCCGTGCGCACCGATACCACCTCTCGTTGGATAGATCGGCCAGCGTGGCGTCGCCACGGCATAGCTATGAAACAGGCCGATCTGGTGGATCTCGTAACTCTCGGGATACTGGTCCATTAGTGAACCAAAGATCAATCTGACCGTTTCCGCCATCCCGGTGGACAAAATCGGGCTATCGCTTACTATAAGTATGCGAACTTTGTGGCGGCTCACGGCACCGAAAATCTCCGGAGCACAACTACATGCCACCCCATGCGCGTTTAGCGATTCTTGAGGCGGGGCGCCCTGGTCCCAGGCCGTCCGCTCACGGTTCATGTAGCGGGTCGGTGAACAACCGAACCGGTCGCGGAAACTATGACACAACGCAGTTGCATCCGCAAAATGTGTGGCTTGCGCTGTCTCCTTTAGTGACAAACGGGAACCTCGCAGCAGTTCTATTGCATCCGCGAGCTGTAAGTCGCGCAACCATGCCTGCGGAGACCGCCCAAATTTTGGTCTAAAGAACCGACGGAGCTGACTCTGGGAAATGCCAGAATTTGTCGCGAGGATGGACGATTTGTATCGAGCCCTCCTTGCACGATCCGCCCAGTCATGAATTTGGTCTAGCCTACTCCCCATACCGCAGGAAGCTCTAAATCTCAACGTCTGCTCAGCGCCAAGCTCTTGGGATGCGCTCCATCCTCGTACTCCATACCAGGAGCGAGCTTCAAAACCCAAGGTCGGCGAGTAACGATGAACGTGAGCTTCTGCAACCCTTATAAGCCAAAACTTACCCTGAGTCAATTCTTAATAAAAATCGGCCCTTTAGCCTTTAGCGGCAGTTGATAAATGGTAACTTTGAGCTTTGTTCCATGTCAGCGGACGGTCAACAGGGACACCCCAGGGTCGAAATGTGGGCCTTTTGAAGGATTTCAAATTCCCCACCTTAAGGCGCTCATAGAACCAGCCGGACTGGCCGTTGGCGGGCATATGCGTCAGCGCTATGGTGAATATCCTTAAGGTGCACGAACAGAATACGATACAACAATTGTGCCCGCGAGCTCGGAGTAGACCGCAAAACGTTGCGGCGGTATCTCCGAGCGGCGGCACTCCCCCTCTTTCGCCCCCCGGCGATTTGAACGCGCCTCCGGCGCCAGCGGTTGGCCCCGAGTTGGTCAGCGCGGCCTTGGAACCTGAGGCCGGGCGCCCCAGTTGCTGTGAGCCTCATCGCGCTCGGATTGAATGGCTCCGGCACTTTAAAGGCGTAATGGTCGGCGCTGACTGAAATTGCCCAGGCCCCGCAAACATTCTATCTTGATGGAGCCATTGGCGCGGGAGCGTACGAATGGCCGATTTCATGGGTGACACCATCGACGAACTGAGGGCGTTGGGGCGGATCAAGGTGATGCTGCCGGGGGTGCAGTTCCCTGTTTTCAGGGAACTGCGCCATTATTCACGGGAGAAATTTCGCCGTGACCTGGTCGCGGGCGCCACGCTGACCCTGGTGTCGATTCCGCAAGCGATCGGTTTTGCCCTGATCTTTGGCCTGCCCCCAACGCCGGTGATCAGCTCGGTCATGATTGGAGGGTTCGTGGGCTCCTTATTCTTCTCCTCGCATCACCACGTGTTCGGCCCCACGACCTCGGTGTCGCTCATCGTGGCTTCCACCTTGAGCGCGTACGCCAGCGCCGGGTTGCCCACGTTGCAATTGGCGGCCTTTTTGGCCTTTCTGATCGGGGTGACTCAATTTGCGGCGGGCCTCATGAATTTCGGCAGCGTGACCCGGTTCATCTCCCGCTCGGTCGTGGTGGGTTACACCACCGCCATCGGCGTGCTGTTGATGGCGAGTCAACTCCACAACTGGCTGGAGTTTTCCAGCCCGCCCGGCCAGGGTTTCGTGCGCGAGTTGCAGGAAACCGGCCGGGCCATCGGTCACGGTCAGTTTTCCGTTTGGTCGCTCGCCGTGGGCCTGCTGACCCTCGCGATTTTCCTGGTCGTCAAGCGGTTCCGTCCGGCCTGGCCCGAGGCCTTGATCGGTTTGAGCTTGCTCGCTATCGCGACCCGCGTTTTGGCGATTTTCGAACCGCACTTGCCCTTCCGCCTGGTGCAAGACGAGGGCGCTCTGAGCGTTATCCTGCCAGTTTTTGCCGGCTTGCCGGCCGGGCGCGACCACCTGGCCTTGGTCCCGCACCTGGCCAGCACCGCTGTGGCCATCGCCATCATCGGCATGCTCGAGGCCACCGCGATCACCAAGACGCTCGCGGCCCGCAGCGGGCAAAAGTTAGATCCGAACCAGGAATTGCTGGGCATGGGGGCCGGCAATATCGCATGCGCCCTGTTCGGGGTGACGCCGGGTTCCTCTTCCTTTACCCGCTCGGCGGTGAACTTCCAGAGCGGCGCGGCCACGCAAATGTCCTCCCTGCTGAGCAGCGTTGTAGTGCTGCTGGTGCTGCTTTTTGTCACGCCCGTGTTTAACTACATTCCGGTCCCGGCCCTGGCGGCTCACCTGATCCGGGTTGGCTACAAGCTGATCAACCGGCCGCAACTCCAAGTTGCCTGGGGCGCCACCCATTCGGATGCCGCCGTGCTCGTCCTCACCCTGGCCACGGCGCTCCTGGTCAGCCTGGAAACCGCGATTTACACCGGCATCGGCGTGGCCCTGGTGCTCTTTTTGCGCAAGACCAGCACGCCAACACTCGTCGAATACACCTTCAGCGACCAGGGCCACCTCCGCGAACTCCCGGATAAGTCCCAGCGGCCTAATCCGCAAATCTCGATCATTCACGTCGAAGGTGAGCTGTTCTTTGGCGCCGCCGATCTGTTCCAGAACGAAGTGCGCCGCCAGGCCGAGGATGAAAACATCCGGGTGTTTATCCTGCGCATGAAGAACGCCCGGCATTTGGATGCCTCAACCGTCATGGCGCTGGATTCCTTGCTGGACTACTTGCGCCAAACCCATCGGCACCTCCTGATCAGCGGCTGCAATCCGGATGTCTGCCGCGTCCTGCGCAACAGCGGACTGCGCCAGCGGCTCGGCCCGGAAAACATCTTCCCGGCCGACCCCGTTAATCCAACCCTGTCCACCCGCAACGCGCTGCTGCGCGCCCAGAAGCTCCTGGAACAACAGCCTGCGGAAATCCGCGTCTTCTACGAGCGCACACCGCCGCCCGAGCCGGTTCCCGGCGCGCCCGGCCCGAGTGGACCCGGCGATTTTGAGATCTAACGGGAACGCCCGGGATGGGCTCTGGCCCGCAAGCTCGCTCAATAGCCCAGCTCGGCTTTTCTCTGGAGGGCGGTGGCCAGGGGCGAGCCGGTTTGAATGAGCGGCTCCTGTCCGCCGTCCTTGAGCCGCTTGGCCTCCATGGCATTGTATTCGAGATCGGCCTGGAACTCGCTTGGCAGCTCCCCTTCGGGATAAATGGCTTCCACCGGACATTCTGAAATGCAGGCGCCGCAATCGATGCAATCCTCCGGGTGAATGACCAGTTGCTGTTCCAATTCATAAAAGCACGCCACCGGGCAAACCGCGACGCAATCGGTGAATTTGCAGTGGTTGCATTTGTTCGTGACGACATGAGCCATAGAGGTATCTCGTGGGGTTATAGAATTCGTTCGATGACGGGCACGGTGGGAGTTAGAGCCACGCCGTCATGGCGGGTTAGGGCAGTGTCACCAATCAGGTGCGCCACCTCGATTTCGGAAAACCGATCCGTGTTCAGCACCAGATCGTACAGGAGCACATCCGATACTTGCCGATGGAAGTATTTCCTCAGGTACCGGGCTCGTCCGCGGTCGCTCCGTTGGATAAACGCGCGCGCTTCCTTGCGGCTGAGGCCCTCTCGCTCCTCGATCCGGGCAACCCGCTTTTCCAGGCTGCCCACCAAACGGACCTGAAAGACGTTCGGCAGGCCCGCCGTAATGGCATTCACTCCCCACCCTGCCAAAATCACATGGCCTTCTCGGGAGAGCCGGTGCACGGTCTCGATCGACTGCTGGACCACCAGCGAAGCGGGCGGGTGCAAGCCCAACAGTTCATCCATCAGGTCGTCCACCGGGTTGTGGGTGTCCTCCGGCAGGAATTTGGCCAGGCGAACGGGCCAATGGTGATCCTCAAGGACCTGGGAAATGAGATTCTTGTCGAACACTCTCCAGGGCTCGCCCTGCGCCGGCGCTCGCGATTCCAGGTAGCGTGCCAAGTGTTGCACCACGCTTACGGCACCTGAACCCGTCTCGAAGCTAATGGCCACGGCCAGAGGCGCCGGCCGCAACCCGTGCGCATATACGGGCTGCGTCAGCCATCCTGGCTGGCTGTTCAGGTGGGCCAGCAGCTTTCCATGGAGCGATTTCATGCGCGCCACTCGGAGCGGTTTCCGTGCCAGTGTTTAAGGCATCGTAATTCCATGGATTCCCGGTGCTTTTGGTGAACCCGCCCGCGCTGTGCCCCGCCCAACCGGTCGGTTTGGTGCCACCGGTGGTCGGTGGTGAACCACCGGATCCCCCGCCGCCGGTGGGGAAGATTAAAAGCAGATTAAATTCTGTTCATTGTCTTTCCGCACAGGGGGACTCATTGATAAAAGTGCCCTTGGACTTGTCCGGCGTGGGGGGCGGCCCGAGTTGCCAGGTGAGCCGGTTTGGGGCCGGCGAGCGCTGGGCGCGGTCCGGTGGCTGGCTCGCGGCGCGGCGACAGGATGCTATGGTTGAGAGCGGAAGACATTTTGGGCGCGCGAATTTATTCGGCGCGCAAGGGGGCGGTTTGAGGTGAGCTCGCGATGGCTCCTCTTGGGATTGGCCGTGGCCATTTTGGCCATGGTGGAGGTCGCGCGGGGTCAGACGGCCGCCCGGCAGGCCGGTTACCTGTATCTGTCTCCGGTGCCGGGAGCGCCGTATGTTTCGGAGCAGACGCGCTACGTCTTGTTACGATTTGAAACGGTTACACCCTCTCAGGTCACCAACCTGGCGAGCTGCATCACCGTGACGGGCGCCACCAGCGGCCGCCATGCGGGCACGACCCAGGTAGCGAGCGATGGCCGGACCGTCCGATTCGAGATGACCGCGAGCTTCAACACCAACGAATTGGTGAATGTAGCTTTGAGCCCGGAGGTCGCGCCGGGTGCGGGCGGGCGGCCCGCTCCGTTCCAATACCAATTCATGGTTACGGCGCCCTTGCCCGGTACCTCTGCCTCCCCGGCGAAGCCGCTGAAAAGAGCTGCGAATGCGGAGCGCCAATTTAAGGCAATGAAGCCGTGGGCTCAGATGAGCATCGCGGGCATGCCTCCGTTGCACCGGCCCAAGGCGTTACTCATGACCAACGGCGTCTCGGTGCCGGGCGATTTCCCTCAAGTCATCATCAACGTCAGTTCCAACCCTTCACCTGGATATCTCTTTCTCGAGCATGCGCCCCAGGCGGGGACCCCCTATACGATGATTCTCGACAACAGCGGTTTGCCGGTGTGGTATCGCCGTGGCTTCGTGTATGACTTCAAGGAGCAGCCGGACGGGACCATTACCTGGACGCTTGGGGATGGGGCCGGATTTTCGGTTTTCGACCAGAACTTCAATTTTTTGCGCACGTACTGCACCACCAACGGGTACTTGACCGACGGTCATGAGTGCAAGGTATTGGCGGATGGCAGCTACTTCCTGCTGGGCTACCGAACCAACACCGTGGATATGAGCCGCTACGTCACCGGCGGTGCTCCCGGGGCCAGTGTCCGGGAAACCGTGCTCCAGGAGTTCACCGCGGCGGGCGAGTTGGTGTTTCAGTGGCGGCCCTGGGACCACTACAACATTGCCGACGAGAATGGAAATACGGATTTTCCGCACTTCAACGGGATCGACATCGATGACGACGGAAACGTCCTGGTTTCAGCCCGCCATCTGAGCGAGGTCACCAAGATCGATCGTGACTCCGGGGACATCGTTTGGCGGCTCAGCGGTGCTCACAGCAGTTTCGCCTTCGTGAACGATCCATTCAATGGCACCAGTTTCCAGCACAATATCAGCGCCCTGGGCCAAGGCCGTTACATGGTTTTCGACAACGGCAATTATCATGTCCCCCAGGTGTCCCGGGCGGTCGAGTACCAACTGGATTTGACCCACTGGACCGCCACCCTGGTTTGGCAGTTCCGCGACGCGCCGGACGCCTATACCTACTTTATGGGAAACGCGCAGCGGTTGCCCACGGGCAACACGCTGGTGGATTTTGTGCTGCCGCAGTACCCCAAGGCCATCGAGGTGGATGCCAGCGGGGTTACCCGGTTCGAACTCAGCACCGTGCCGGCCTCCTATTCCTACCGCGCCTTCAGATTTCCCTGGCGCGGCGCGGTGGCAGCGCCCTATTTGGTCGTGGAACCGCAGTTGGACAATGTCACGCTGATTTTCAACAAGTTTGGCGACACTAATGTTGCTTATTATCGCATTTACGAGGGGCCCGCTCCGCAACCAACCAACGTGGTCGCGGAATCCACCTCCACCCTCACGCGGCTTTCCAGGCTCACGAACGGCCTGGCTTTCTTCCGTGTGACCGCCGTGAACCGCGAGGGCGTCGAAAGCCCCTTTTCTAACGAGGAGAGCACTCTGGTGAACATTGTTCCGCCGGGGAGCAACCTGGTACAAAACGGAGATTTCTCTCAAGGCGGGGCTGGTTGGGCGCTCAACCTCAGCAGCATCGCCATCGCGGTGTGGAGCGTGGAAAGCAACCTGGCCCAGTTTTACATCACCAATGGGGCTGAAAGTCTCACGAATGTCCAGTTGGCCCAAGCTGGAATCCCACTCCTCCAAGGCAGCCAGTATGTTCTGGAGTTCGATGGCTGGTCGAGCCAGAGCCGCTATATCGACGTCAAATTGGCTCAGGGCAACGCGCCGTTCATCGACTATAGTCAAATCGCGCCACCCTACCTCACTCCCAATCGCACGCATTTCCACTACGCGTTCACCATGCAGCAACCTTCCGATCTTTCGGCGGGTCTATTGTTCAATCTGGGGGCGTGGCCGGGCACCGTCTATCTCGAGAACATCGCGGTGTTCAATCCGCCCCTGGGTGACTTGAACCAGGATGGCCACGTTGACCCGTTGGATTTGAGCATCCTCGCGGGCCAATGGCTGCACCAACAACCGGGCCTGCCGGGCGACCTCGATGGAGACGGCAACGTGAACTTCACTGACTTTGGCGTCTTAGGCGAGAATTGGAGCCCAGCGGGGCCTTAACCCTGCCTTGGCGCGTGCTTGACGGGAAGAGGGGTGCCGGTGGCAGAGACGGACGTGGCTTGGAGCAAGGAGAGTGAGCCGTGGACGGAAGCGGCGCGGGAGAGTTGGGATTTGGGGTTTGAGTTTCGCAGGAGCGTCAAGGCCTGGGTGGCATCGCGGTAGCCCTTCCAGCAGGGCCAGCAAGCACCCTGGCTTTCAGACCATTCCGGATGGTACGCCTGGATTAACCCGACGGTGTCCTGCCTCAACCGCGCATGTTCCCCGGTAATGTGAGTATGGAGAGCCTCAGCCGGCGACAACCTCTGGCAAAGCGGGCAACAAACCTGTCCGGTAATCGGCATGCGCCATTTCGCGGTTGCTTTCAGCGTTCCCCCGGGATGCTTGCCGAGGGCGCGGCAGCGGTCGGCGAGCCAGCCGCCAAGTCTCTGCCGGGGGATGGTTCCGACTCCGGGACGGTGGCGCGCCAGCCCACATCGTACCCGTTGGGCATCCGCACCAGATCCGTGGCGGGAACCGCTTGGCCCGGGTTCCAGCCCGGCTGCAACACGACCAGGGTTTTGAGATTGGCCTGGATCGAGATCGGCACGATCACCAGTCCGTAGCCTTCCGCCCAGGCCTTCACGGTGTATCTGCCAGGCTGCAATGTGACCAGGGTGGGGTACTCATCTTCGTGGTCGTGATGATTCCATACCTGCTCCAGCCGTTTTCCGGTGGCCGAGTAAATCTGATAATCCGTGTGCGGGAAATAAGACAGATCGTCATCCCAGTATTCCTCGGTTTTAGTATAGACTTGCAACTGGCCCGAGCCCGGTGGGGTGGCCGCCTGCGCGAACGGGCCAGGGCCGACGGGGGCCAGGGTGATCGGCTGTAGGGTGCACGCACTGAGCAGCGGCACAAGGCCCCATGCCAGCCACTTGAGCCTTGCCCACCGCGCCCAAGCGGCAAGCCATGAGCGGCTTCGCCTGGCTTGACGCCGAGCGGCGCCGGCTTCGCCATGGGTATCCCTGAAGCCGCCACCCGTGTTCTCCTGCGGTATTGTTTTCGTGCTCATCCCCGCCTATTCAAGAGACCGGTAATGGAGCGGCCCATTTCGGACCGCGCCCCCCGAGTCCGGTGGTGGCACCGGAAGGGATCGCCCAAAGTAACGCGTGTCGGTCTGATGACCACACATGCGCCGCAACCTGACCTCTCTGGGTTCGTTTAACAATTCCTCCATTACGGCAAGCAGGAGGGTGACCTCGACTGGTTTTTCGATGAGCGCGCTGACTCCCGCCGCCTGGGCCACGCGGTACTGATTGCTCAACCCGGTGATGATGATCACGGGAACATGCGGAAACCGGGTTGTGAGCCCTTCGAACACATCCCAGCCGCTCTCCCGCGGAAGGTTCAAATCCAGAATCGCGAGATCGATCGGCTGTTGGTAGCAGAGCTCCGCCGCCCGGCCATCGGGGGCGGTGAGCGTTTGGTACCCGGTGGTTTCCAGGACACTTTGAATCGAGCCGCGCACCGCGGCATCGTCATCCACGACCAGGACGCGCGGTTTCATATGAACATTCGTGGGCGAAGGTCCCGCGCTGAGGGGCGCTTGGTGGCCTGGCGCGCCCCAGGTAGAATGATAAAATTCCGCGGCTCCTCTGCCAGACCAGCCGGTCTTCGTCCCAAGGAATTCGCTCCGCCGTTCGGCGGCGGAAGCGGGCGCAACGGCAGTCTTTGGCCGGGAGGTCGGAGGGCCTTGGAGGGTGACCCGGCCGCCGCGCACGGCGACCTCGAACTGTTCGAGCGGAAGCCAGACCGGCGTTATCCGATTTGGGTTAACGCTTGATCGCAGGGCAGGAAGTGGAGGCGGCCTGCCGAAGCGGCGCGCGCAGATGGTTAGAATAGGTTTTGAGGGCATACGTCTCTATTATGTGTCCAGCGCATTGAGCATTTTGCCATCGGTCAAAGCGGGTGTAGCCTGTCCCATGCCAGATTGGGTGCAGGGCCAGACCGCGGGTTTTTCAGGGCTTTTGAGCCAGACCAGGCTATGAGTCGAATCTGGACTGGCACGTATAGTTCCACTCGTGGCCTGCAGCGGACCACCCGCGACCACCGGGCGCTGGCGATCCGCCTGGCGGGCTTCGCGGTGGCCGTGGGCCTGGTGGCGTTCCTGATTCTCCGAATTGACACCAACATCTGGCGCCAGCAGGCCCGGCTCCGTGAGGGGTTCACGGCCATCAAGGCGGAGAAGTTTTATTTTGGCATGAATTTCCGGGTCAGCCTGCGCAAGCTGACTTCCAGCAAACTGGATTTCCAACTCACCGGGAGCCCGGCCGACCTGCGCCAATTCAGGCAGGAATCCCAGGAACTCGAAGACTGGCTCCACACCAAAGCTTCCAGTTTCGTCTCGCCCGAGGAACAAGAGGCTTTTCGAGGGCTGGAAGCCGCTTATGCCGGGTTTCTGGCCAAGGCCGATCCCGCGTCAACCAATACCTATCGCCCGGGCAACCGCGAGGATTTCGCCGCGGTGTATGAACAAACGCGGCGGGATGCCCGGCCGGTGCTCGCGGCCTGCGAGGAGGTGGTTCAGGCCGAGCATCATGGTTTCGACCTCTTCATGGAGGACTCCTACAGCACCTTATACTCTTTGCAGCGGCTGTTTGTGCTCTCGCTGCTGCTGCTGCTCGCCCTCGCCGCAACTCTGGCGGTCATCATCTATCGCGGCATGCTGGCGCCTTTGCGCGCCAAGCTGAGCGAAAGCGCCTCCATCATCGAGCGCCAGGAAAAACTGGCCGCGCTTGGGGCGCTGGGGGCCGGGGTCGCGCACGAAATCCGCAACCCGCTCACGGCCATCAAATTCCGGCTATTCAGCCTGAAAAAGCGGATGCCGCACGCGTTGGCCGCCAGCGAGGACGCCGGCGTGCTGAGCGAGGAGGTTGGCCGCTTGGATCGGATCGTTCGTGAGTTTCTTGCAGTTCGCCCGTCCGGCTGACCCTCAACTGATGAAGGTGCCTGCCGACCGGATCCTCAAGGACATCCAGGAGTTAATGCGACCGGAACTCGCACCGGCGGCCATCGAACTGAAGCTGGATATTGTCCAGCCGGCTTGGATCCAGGCCGACACGCAACAGCTCAAACAAGTGCTCATCAACCTGGTCCAAAACTCCGCGGACAGCATCGGCAGGAAGGGTCGCATCGTCCTGCGCCTGGCCCGCACCAGGACCGGGCTGGCAGGCTCGGAACCCAGCGCGGTCGTCCTCGAAATCGAGGACACGGGCAACGGGATCCCGCCCGACGTGCAAGACCGGCTTTTTGACCCGTTTTTTACCACGAAGGAGGGAGGCACCGGTTTGGGGCTGGCCATTGCGGCCCGGATTATCGAAAAGCACCACGGCATTCTGCGCTATAAAACCGAGCTGCTTCGCGGCACGACCTTTGAGATCCTCCTGCCCGCCGTGGAAGATTATGGAAGCGAAAATACTGCTCATCGAGGATGACGCCCGGACGGCTTCGGCACTGCAACGGGTGCTGACCGATGAAGGCTACGGCGTTGAAATCGTTGGCCGAGGCGACGAGGGCCTCACGCGCGCCCTGGACGGCGCTTTCGATCTGGTCTTGAGCGATCTTAAGCTGCCCAGCCTGGGCGGTCTTGAAATCACCGCTCGGCTCCAGACCACCAAGCCCAAGCTCCCTATCGTCCTGATGACGGCCCACGGGACCACCGAAACCGCTATCGAAGCCACCAAACTGGGCGCGTACGAGTATCTCATCAAACCGTTCGAGCCTGAGGAATTGCTCGACCTGGTCGCCTCCGCGGTAGCCCACTCCCGGCTCATGTCCGAGCCGGTGGAAATCGGCGGGTCCGGCTCGACCGGGTTCGCCCTGGTGGGCCGGAGCCGGGTGATGCAGAGCGTGTACAAGGAGGTGGGGCGCGTTGCCGCGACGCCGGCGACGGTGCTCATCCGTGGCGCGACCGGCACCGGCAAGGAACTTATCGCCCGGGCCATCTACCAGCACAGTCACCGCTCCGCCAAGCCATTCATCGCGGTCAATTGCGCGGCGATTCCCGAGACCCTGCTCGAGAGCGAACTCTTCGGTCACGAGCGCGGCTCCTTCACGGGGGCCGAGGCCAAGCGCATTGGCCGCTTCGAGCAGGCGCAAGGGGGTACTATATTCCTGGACGAGATCGGGGACCTTAACGCCAACACGCAGTCCAAACTGTTGCGCGTCTTACAGGAGCGTTGCATTCAGCGGTTGGGCGGCGATTCGACCATTCCGGTGGATGTGCGGGTCCTGGCCGCAACGCACCGCGATCTGGATACCGCCATCCTGGAACGGGAGTTTCGGGAAGATCTATTCTACCGGTTGAGCGTGGTCACCATTCATTTGCCCCCCCTGAGCGAACGCGCGGAGGACATCCCCGAACTGGTCAAGTTCTTCATCCAGCGCTATGGACGGGAGTTGGGCGCGGTGACCTGCTCCATCCAACCCGAAGCCCTGGCCTTCCTGCAAAACCAAACCTGGCCCGGGAACGTCCGCGAGTTGGAGAATGTGGTGCGGCAAACGCTGTTGCTGGCTCGCTCGTTTGTGATCACGACCGAGCATGTGAAGCAGGTCTTGGCGAAAGCTCACAAACCCGTTTCTGCGGTCAGCCAAACCCACGCGGCCTACGTCACCGAGTTGCTCGCGCGCGTGCAGCACGGCGAGGAAGGCAATGCCTACGCCCGCATGATTTCCGATTTAGAATCCGAGCTGTTCGCCCAGGCGATTCGCCTGGCCCAAGGCAACCAAGCCAAGGCCGCCCGCTGGCTCGGCGTCACTCGCTCCCGCATGCGCGAAAAACTCACTCAACTCCGCCTCCACCCACGGATGGACCTCAGCAACGGCCCGGGCCAAGCCGGTGAGCCATCTTGAGCACGAAGCCCCGGACTCCGCGGATGCGACGAGTACTCCGACGCTGGCCAATGCCCTGGGCGGCTCATCTGCCGTGACCGCCACCCCCGCCATGACCGCCACCAGCACCGTGACCGCCGCCACCACCGTGGCCGCCGCCACCACCGTGGCCGCCGCCACCACGACCAAATCCGCCGCCGCGATAGCCCCCATGGAATGATCCCCCACCCGGATGCCCCTCGAATCCGCGCCCCGCAAAATGACGGTCGAACCCGCCGCGATGGTAAAGCCCGTAAGGGTGATAGCCGTATCGATAGAAACCCGGCTCCCCAAAACCCCCGTAGTAGCCATAGAAGCCTGGGGCGTAATAGCCACCGTAATACGGGCCGTAGTATTCATCATAATCCCCGTACCAGCCCGGTCCGGCGTAGCCATAGTATCCGGCGCCCGCACACCCCGTTAAGGTTCCAACTACCAACAACGAAAGCCACAACCGCCAGCCGCCCGCCCACTTCCGCACTTGTCCAATTAATCTCATATGAATTCCTCCGCGGCCGGCTTGCCGTTAGAACCCGACGAGCCGGGCCGGCTATTTGGTTTCCCACGCCACAGCGACGCGCCCATCGTTCCGAAGCTCCGGGCGCCGTGTGGTTGCCCTCGTTCATCTCAACTTAGGCTTCCGGGCCTTCCCGGGCAACCGGGCGGGGCGATTATGCATGGATTTTAATGTGGGATTCATCCAGGCCCAAGGCGGGGCGGGGTGGTTTGGCACCGGGCGCATCCGTAGTTCATAACCGAAGCTTAGTGAGCATTGCGGCTTGACAGTGCCACTAATGAATCCGAGCCACGCATCAGGAGAATCGATAGGCGCTTGCGCCGATTGGCTTTTACTCTCAGCCCGGAGTCGAGTATGCCTTGGGCACGTATGAACCGCCGAGAGTTTCTCCAAGCCACCAGCACCCTCACCGCTGCCGCCGCCTTCGCCAACGTGCCGCTCGACGCGGCTGGAAACCGACCCGGCCATGGCCCGCCACTTGCCGCGCTGGCGCGGCTTCAATTTGCTGGAGAAATTCTCTCAGCAGCCCCAAGGCAACCCGCCGTTCCGGGAGGCCGATTTCTCGCTCCTGGCCGAATGGGGCTTCAATTTCGTCCGCCTGCCCATGTCCTACCGCTGTTGGACCGATGCCTCGGACTGGTTAAAGCTCAAGCCGGAGGAATTGAAGCACGTGGACGGCGCCGTCGAGTTCGGCCGCCAATACAAGGTCCACGTGAATCTGAATCTCCACCGGGCCCCCGGTTATTGCGTCAACCCGCCCAAGGAGCCGCTCGATTTGTGGACGGATGCCAAAGCGCTGGATGCTTGCGCCTTCCACTGGGCGCACCTGGCCCGGCGCTACAAAGGCATACCCAACGAGCGCGTGAGTTTTGATTTGCTGAACGAACCGTCAGATATTCCCGAGGAGACCTACGTCCGCGTGGTCCGGCGCCTGGTCGAGGCCATCCGGGCGGAGGATCCCGCTCGGCTGATCATCGCCGACGGCCTGAAATGGGGTGGAAGCCCGGTCATGGGCCTGGCCGGCCTGGGCATTGGCCAAAGCACGCGTGGCTACGAGCCGATGCGCATTTCCCATTACAAAGCGGGATGGATTGGCGGCTCCGACCAATGGCCCGAGCCGGCCTGGCCGCTGAACCCCGGCAAACAGGACGAGGTTAACAAGGAAACCCTGCGCCAAACCCGCATCGTCCCCTGGAAGCAACTCGAAGCCAAAGGCGTCGGCATCCACGTGGGCGAGTGGGGCGCATTCAGCTTCACGCCGCACCGAGTGGTCCTGGCCTGGATGCGCGATTGCCTGGACCTGTGGCAGGCGGCCGGCTGGGGGTGGTCGCTCTGGAATCTGCGGGGAGGCTTCGGCGTGCTGGACAGCGGCCGCGCCGATGTGGCTTACGAGGATTTCCGCGGCCACAAACTCGACCGCCAAATGCTTGAGGTCTTGCAGGCGGGATGATACCGGGCGGCCACCCCCAAACCGAGGTGTGCCGAGACCGGGCGAAACACCCGTTCTACCCGCCGGGGAGGATACCCGGCCTGCTTTGCGCATCGCCCTGGCCTTGGCTCGTCCGGAGGGCGCGCGTTTGCGTGATAGGGGATTGCATGCGATAATCACCAGACTTACCTCGTTGTTAGCCCGAGGCCGTTGTCGTGCCTTGGGCCGTTTGGGTCTGGCAAAACTCGGTTCAAAAAAGCGAAAGGATTCACATATGAATAGGTTCTGTCTGTTCGCCTTCCCGGCGCTTTTAGCAGGCGCAGCCCAGGCCGGCTGGAATTACCCTCCGACCAAGACCGTGGATGCCGCGGATACTTATTTTGGTCAGACCTACCAAGACCCATACCGATGGCTCGAGGACCTGAAGGACAAGGACGTGGAGGCCTGGTTCAAAGCGCAAGGCGAGCTGACCGACAGCCTGCTGGCGAAGATCCCCGGAAGGGATGCCCTGGCCCGGGAATGGATGGCTTTGGACAAGCTCAAGCCGGCGACTTACAGCGCCATCACCTTTGAGCACGGGCGGGTGTTTTACAAGAAGACCCTCGGCGGCGAAAACGTGGGGAAGCTCTACTTCCGCGAGGGTTGGAACGGCACGGAGGAATTGTTATTCGATCCCGGCCCGTACAAACGCGGGGTTACCACGACCATTGAAAGCTTCCTCCCGTCGTGGGACGGCCGGCACCTGGTCATGGCGCTCTCCGCTGGGGGCGCCGAGTATTCGGAGTTGAGGGTCATGAAGGTGGATACGCGTGCGTTGTTGCCCGAGAGCATCTATCCCTCGATGGGACCCATCGCCTGGCTGGCGGATAACCGGAGCTTCCTCTATGACGCCGGCAAGGTCAGCGACATCAAGAGCCTTGAAATTGAGCTAAACCGCAAAACGCGCCTGCACCAGGTCGGCAGGGACTTCGCCGCCGACCCCGATTTCTTTAGCGATGAAAGCTACCCCAACCTGGGGATCACGCCGAGGGAGTTTCCCATCGCGGTGGTGGATGAATCCTATCCCGACTACCTCGTCGGGTTGGTGGCCACGGTGCAGCCTGAATTGCGGATGTTCTATGCCCCGGCTTCGGAGCTGAAAAGTCCGAAGATCAAGTGGGCGGTGCTGTGCCAAACCTCGGACAACCTGGTGCGCGGCTTCGAATTCAATCGCGGCTACATTTATGCCGTGACCCACGAAGGTGCCCCGAAATACAAGGTGGTTCGCACCGCGGTGAAGCATCCGGATTGGAAGCACGCCGAAACGGTCATTCCGGAGGCGGGCGATTCGATCCAGTCGATGACCAAGTGCAAACACTACCTGCTGGTGGTCTATTCGAACGGAGTGGTCGGGCGCCTCGTCAAGTACGACCTGGCGACGGGCACGTACGCCGAGATCAAGCTGCCCGCTTCGGGAACCGTTGACGTGTCGTGCCCGGATAAAAAGACCGACCGCTGCCTGGTGTACATTACATCGTGGACCGCGCCGGTCACGATTTATGACCTGGACGCGCGGCAAGATCGGTTTGCGAAGAGCATTTTTAACACGGATGTCTCGTACCCCGGGTTCCAGGACTTGGTTTCCGAGGAGGTCGAAGCTCCCAGCTACGACGGCACGATGGTGCCGCTGTCGATCATCCATCGGAAGGACATGGCGCTCGATGGATCAAACTGCTGCATTCTCGAAGGCTACGGGGCTTACGGGATCAGTTATACGCCGAGCTTCAGTGTGCGGCATTCGGTGGCCACCCGGGGTGTGGTCCTGGCTTTTGCCCACCCGCGTGGCGGCAGCGAAAAGGGCCAGGCCTGGTATAAGGCGGGCTACAAAACAACCAAGCCCAACACCTGGAAAGATTTCATCGCTTGCGCCGAATACCTCGTCAAGCAGGGCTATACCAATCCGCAAAAGCTGGCTGGCACTGGCACGAGCGCCGGCGGAATCCTGATCAGCCGCGCCATCACCGAACGTCCCGATCTATTCCGGGCGGCCATCTGCAATGTCGGTTGCGCCAATGCCCTGCGGATGGAATTCTCTCCCAATGGCCCGGTCAACACGCCCGAATTCGGGACCGTAAAAGATCCGATGGAATGCCAGGCCCTGGCCGAAATGGACGGGGTCTCGCACGTTCGGAAGGGTGTGGCCTATCCAGCGGTGATGGGTGTGGGTGGGTGGAACGATCCGCGTGTGGCGCCCTGGGAGCCTGGCAAATTCATCGCGGGGCTCCAGGCCGCGAGCACCTCGGGCGACCCAGTTCTGATGAAGGTTAACTACGACAACGGGCACTTCACCGAAGAGAAGTTGGTTACCTTCAAGAACTTCGCGGGCCAGTACCGCTTTCCTCCTATGGCAGACGGGGCACAAGGATTTTCAGCCGGCGGATTGAGCTGAGCCCGGTGCCGTGGCCGAGGCGGGATGGCGAAGGCCAGCGCCATGGAACCCGAGCCGGCTTTGGCCTTGGGCCAGGCCGCCAGGTCCAAGCGCTTCTAGCAGGCGCCAGGTCGAGGCTGGTCTGGCGCCTTCGGCTGAGCCGGGCTTGACTACCGCCTTATGCGAAGGCCTCGAAAACCCTGGTGCTACGATGAGGCGAGGTCGAAACGGTCCAGGTTCATGACTTTATTCCACACCGCGATGAAGTCGCGCAGGAATTTTTCCTGGGCGTCCTCACAGGCATAGACTTCCGCCAAGGCCCGAAGTTCGGAGTTCGAACCGAAGACAAGGTCCACCCGCGTGCCGGTCCACTTGAGCGCGCCCGTCGCGCGATCTCGACCCTCGAACAGGTCAGCGTTTTCCGACGCCGCCTTCCACGCCGTGCGCATGTCGAGCAGGTTGATGAAGAAGTCATTGGTGAGGGCCTCGGGCTGCTTGGTGAAGACGCCGTGCCGGGAGCCTCCGAAGTTGGTGTTCAGGACGCGCATACCGCCCAGGAGCACGGTCATTTCAGGTGCGGTCAAGGTCAGCAGTTGCGCCTTATCGATCAGCAACGCCTCCGCCGATATCGTGTAGCGCGTCTTCTGGAAGTTGCGGAAGCCGTCCGCGATGGGCTCGAGCACGGCGAAGGAGGCCGCATCGGTTTGCTCCTGCGAGGCGTCCATGCGGCCCGGTGTGAAGGGGACCGTCACCTGATGACCGGCGTTCCTGGCGGCCTCCTCGACGGCTGCGCAACCGGCCAGAACGATCAGGTCAGCCAATGAGACCTTCTTGCCGGCGGACTGCGCGCTGTTGAACGCGCTCTGAATGCCCGCCAGAGTCTGGAGCACCTTGGCCAATCGGGCGGGCTGGTTCACTTCCCAGTCCTTTTGTGGCGCCAGCCGAATGCGGGCGCCGTTGGCCCCGCCGCGCTTGTCGGAACCCCGGAAGGTGGACGCCGACGCCCAAGCGGTCGAGACCAGCTCCGACACGGACAAACGGGAGTCCAGGATCCTGCTCTTGAGGGAGGCGATGTCCGGTGCCTCAATCAGCTTGTGATCGACCGCGGGAATGGGGTCCTGCCAGAGGAGTTCTTCCGCGGGCACTTCGGGGCCGAGATAGCGCGCGCGCGGGCCCATGTCGCGATGGGTCAGCTTGAACCACGCCCGGGCAAAGGCATCCGCGAACTGATCTGGATGCTCCATGAAGTGCCGCGAGATTTTTTCGTAGGCTGGGTCAAACCTGAGGGCGAGGTCCGTGGTCAGCATGGCCGGCGCGTGACGCTTCGAGGCGTCATGCGCATGCGGCACGGTTTGGGCGCCCGCGCCGCCCTTCGGCTGCCACTGGTGCGCGCCGGCCGGGCTTTTCGTCAGTTCCCAATCGTAGCGGAACAGGTTCTCGAAAAAGTTATTGCTCCACTTGGTGGGCGTGGTGGTCCAGGTAACTTCCAGACCGCTAGTGATGGTGTCGCCGCCTTTGCCGGTGCCGAACGAATTCTTCCAGCCAAGGCCTTGCGCTTCGAGGCCGGCGGCTTCCGGTTCGGGCCCCACGTGGGACGCGGGGCCGGCGCCGTGGGTCTTGCCGAAGGTGTGCCCGCCGGCAATGAGCGCCACGGTCTCCTCGTCGTTCATCGCCATGCGAGCGAAGGTCTCACGGATATCCCGGGCCGCAGCGATCGGATCGGGTTTGCCGTTCGGGCCTTCCGGGTTGACGTAGATCAGCCCCATCTGGACGGCGGCGAGCGGGTTTTCGAGGTCCCGGTCGCCGGAGTAGCGCTTATCACCCAGCCAGGCCGTCTCGGCGCCCCAATAGACATCGTGATCCGGCTCCCAGACGTCCTCGCGTCCGCCGGCGAAACCGAACGTCTTGAAGCCCATGGTTTCCAGGGCGACGTTTCCAGCGAGGATCATCAGGTCCGCCCAGGAAAGCTTCCGGCCGTACTTCCGCTTGATCGGCCACAGCAGGCGGCGCGCTTTGTCCAGGCTGACGTTGTCCGGCCAACTGTTGAGGGGCGCGAACCGCTGCTGGCCGCGGCCGCCGCCACCGCGTCCGTCCCCGGTGCGATAGGTGCCGGCGCTGTGCCACGCCATGCGGATGAACAATGGGCCGTAGTGGCCAAAGTCGGCCGGCCACCAGTCCTGCGAGTCGGTCATCAGCGCCGCCAGATCTTTTTTCACCGCTGCCAGGTCGAGATTCTTGAACGCTTTCGCGTAATTGAAATCCCCGCCCATCGGATTGGACCGGGAGGAATGTTGGTGCAGGAGATCGAGTCTCAACTGGTTCGGCCACCAGTCTTGGTTCGTCGTGCCGCCGCCGGCCGCGGGTTGGTGTGTTCTGCCCGTTACCGGACACTTGCCAGCTTCACTCATAATCGTTGCTTCGTTTGTTATGTGAATGGTTGAACCGCGCGGCGGTGAATCATGATCGTTCGCCGCCTTGCTCGCTACAAAAGGATTCCGCGGCTCCGGATAGCATCCCGAAATGGGTGGCTATCCAAACGGCTCGTGCCCGCTGCTGCCGCCTCATCTTCATCCGAGAGACTCTTTACTACCGTCCGGGGTGTGAGTAAAGGGATTGTTTCGTCGAGCCCATTCCAGGCGGCTCACCGCAGAATTCATTTACCGGTTGGGTGAGGCAGGGTAGCTGTGCAAAAGGCAATAGCCTCACAAGGCAATAGCGCGTCACTGGCCGATCTGGCGTCAGTCTTGCCTCCGAGCAGTTACCCGCACGCTCGAAGGAACGGCGGCCTACGGTGAGCTGGGCGTGGCGCCAGCGGTACGGCTCGTGGCCCAGGCCTTTTGCACTACTTCCAGCAGTTGGTCCAGCGTGAACGGCTTTTCCAGCGAAGCTACGCTCCCGAGTTGTCGTGCCGCGGATAACAGGTTGCTCCCAGCCGCATTCCCCGACATGCCGATAACCTTGGCCTCCGGAAATTCCCGGCGCAGTTCCCGGATGGTTTCGATCCCATCCATGACCGGCATGAAAAGATCGGCAATCACCACATCGGCGGGATGGGCGCGATAGCTTTTGAGGGCTTCCAGCCCGTCGGCGGCCACCGCCACCTCATGACCGGCCCGGCGGAGCGCGCGCTCGAGCAGCACCCGAACGTCCGCTTCATCATCCACCACCAGAATTCTTCGACAGCCTTGGGCCTTGGCGCTGAGCATCGTTTCCACCGCCGCTACGGCGGCTGCGGGGCTGAGCGGCTTTTCCAGGAAAGATCGAGCGCCCAGCGCCAGCGCCGCCGCCCGGAGCGCTTCCGGAGCGAACCGGCTATCGCTCATGAGCAGCACGGGGACGCCCGGGGCGATGGCTTTGAGTTCCCGGAGGGTGTCCCATCCGTTCTGGTTGGGCATGGCCAGGTCGCAAAAGACCAGGTCCGGCTGGACGGCGCGAAATTGCTCGACTCCCGTTTTCCCGTCCGAGGCCAAAAAGACGTTGTGGTGAGCCGTCTCAAGCGCCGGTTGGAGCGCAGCTCCAACCCCCGGGTCATCATCAATCACCAAAATCCTTGCCATAAGAATACTTTAGGATCGTCCCCGCGAAACGTCAACCGAGGATAGGTGACATTTGGAGGGAGGCCGTTCGCGCCGGGGGCACGGCAGCCCCGACGCGATTTCCGAGGATCGGGAAGATCGGAGGAGCGGGGGTAATCTTTGCATTGCGGGCCGTTAGGAAATGTCCAATCCTTTGTTCCATCAGTATGAAAGCCCTCTTTGCCTTCCCCATGATGGGCGCGCTCTGCTGCCTGCCCGGCGGCCGGGCGAGGTCCCAGGAATTCAACCAGCTCACGCCCGTGCCCATTCAATCGGTGCGCGTCGAAGACGCCTTTTGGTCACCGAAACGAAAACTCTGGCAAGAGGTTACCATCCCGGATTGCTTCACGAAGTTCGAGAACGACCGGGGGGGGGCGCTCAATAACTTCGACCGGGTCCGCGACGGCAAATCCGATGGGCACGCCGGTCCCCCGTGGTACGACGGGCTGATCTATGAAATGATCCGCGGCTCGGCGGATTTTCTGGCGGCCCGGCCCGACCCGGTTCTGGAACGGCGGATTGATGGTTACATTGCGCGCATCGCCGCGGCGCAGGACCGGGATCCGGACGGGTATCTGAACACCTGGACGGAATTGGAGCATCCGAACCAGCGCTGGGGCCTCAACGGCGGCAACGATGGCTACCAGCATGAAATGTATAACGTCGGCGCGCTGTGCGAGGCGGCGGTGCACTATTATCAAGCCACCGGCAAGACCAGTTTGCTGAAGGTGGCCGTGAAGCTGGCCAATTACACCTGCGACCAGGTCGGGCCGTCGCCAAAATATGAACTGGTGCCCAACCACGCCATCGTCGAGGAGGCCTTTGCCAATTTGTATCTGTTCTTCCGCGAGCATCCGGAGCTGAAGCGAGCGATGCCAGCCGCCGTGCATGAACGCCGCTACCTGGACCTGGCCCAGTACTGGGTCGAAGCCCGCGGACATCCCCGCAAGGATCAGCCGTCCTACGGCGCATACAACCAGGACCACCAGCCGGTGTTCGAGCAAACGACCATTGAAGGCCACGCCGTCCGGGCGGCCTTGCTGTGCTCCGGCGTTACCGCGCTCGCGGGCATCAACGGCCGCGACGATTATCGCGAAACGGCGATCCGCTTGTGGCGAAACATGACCGGGAAGAAGATGTATGTCACCGGCGGCATCGGCGCCACCGCGGCGGGCGAAGCGTTCGGAAAGGATTATTTTTTGCCCAACGATGGCTACCTGGAAACGTGCGGCGCGGTCGGCGCGGCCTTCTTTTCACGCAACCTGAATCTGCTCACGGGCGATGCGGGTTACGCGGACGTGCTCGAACGGGAGCTCTACAACGGCGCGCTCGCGGGCGTTTCTGCGGACGGGAATTACTACACTTATGTGAATCCGTTGGAGGCGCCCCGCGGCAACGCACGCTGGTCGTGGAACGGCTGCCCTTGCTGTCCGCCCATGTTCCTGAAGCTCATGGGCGCGATGCCCGGCTATATTTACGCGCAGGACAAAGCGGGGATTTATGTGAACCTCTTCGTGGGCAGCAGAGCCCAAATTCAGTTCGCCGGCCAGCCGGTGGCGATCACGCAGGCGACCGGTTATCCCTGGCAGGGTGAGGTAAAGATCACCGTCCAACCCGCCCGGCCCGCTGCGTTCGACTTGCATATCCGGATCCCGGGTTGGTGCCAGGGCGCCTCCGCTCCCGGCGATCTGTATCAGGCCGCCAGCCGCCCCGGGCCGGGTGCCGCGCGCCTCGAAGTGAATGGCCAGCTCGTTGCACAGCCTGAAATCGTTCACGGCTATGCCACGGTGCATCGTCGATGGAAATCCGGAGACGTCGTGCAACTCACGCTGGACATGCCGGTGCGGCGGCTCCAGGCCAATCCAGGCGTGGAAGCCGACCAGGGCCGCGTAGCCTTGAGCCGCGGGCCGCTGGTCTATTGCTTGGAAGGGGCTGATAACGGCGGAGCGGTTCAGAACCTGGTCCTTCCCGCGGATGCCTCATTCACGACGGAATACAGGGACGACCTCCTGGGCGGGGTGACGGTTGTGCACGCGCTCGCGACGGGCCTTTTCCGAACCGCGGCCGATGCGGTCGTTTCGACCCCGTTCACCGTAACGGCGATACCTTATTATGCGAGCGCCAATCGTGGCACATGCTCGATGCGGGTGTGGCTGCCGGAACGCCAGAACGGTGGCCGCCCGGAAAAACAGGAGTAACCCAACCGCGCGGTCAGGGCTTGGGTTCTCGAGGTTCACTGCCTGAGGGATTCCTGGTCAGGGCGGAAAGCAATTCGTGATCGATGGCCGGCTCGGACTCCAACCGTGGAGCGGCGCCGGGTTGCGCTGGGTTTACCAGGGGTAGGAGCACGCCCTCCGGAGTTGCCTGCGTCTGGGCGCCGGGCTCGGCTCGGGGCGCTTTCCCGGTTTCGGGGTCGGTTGGGCGAAGATCGCCCTCCAGGCCAAGGCTCCGCCGAATCAACTTCAGGGCTCCCTCCGCCATGGCCTGGGGAAGCAGGTCGGCGAGGTAATGGAGCCCGTTGGGTGTCGCCAGCAAGTCGTGGAGAGTCCCCAAGGCTTCAATCTGGCCGCGGTGCAGAACCGCCAGGCGATCGCATATATCCTTGACGTAGGTCAGAGAACTGCCGGTCAGGATCACCGTGCGGCCGCGCTGCTTGAGCGCGCGAATGAGTTGCAGCAGTTCGTCGCACGCTTCGGCCTCGAGGCCGGAGAACGGCTCATCGAGCAAGACCAGTTCCGGATCGTTCATGAGCACTTGCCTGAATCCACCGCGCCCGCCGTTTGGTTCAGGCGTCGCGGCAGGCGGGCGCGTTTGATGCTGGAGCGACAGGAGCCAGAACACGTCCTTGAGAAAATCGGAGATCTCGGAAACCGTCTGGGAGCGGGCATCGGCCGCATGCTGGGGGAGATACCCGATGCGCGAGCGCACCGCCCGCCGTCCTGGTGGGCGATCGAAGACTCGCGCCCGGCCTTCGGAGGGCGACAATCGCCCCGCCAAAATCCGGATCAGGGTGGACTTGCCGGAACCGCTTGGGCCGAGCAGGCCGAACACCTCTCCGCGATGGACTTCCAGGTTAACCTGGGTCAACGCCCGCACGAAGCTGCGCCGGTCGAAATAGCGGCTGACGCCGCACACTCGCACCACCACCTGCGGCCGGTCTGGCGCCAGGGGGCTGGGCGGACCGCTTAACGCGTGGCCGGCCATGGCCATTAATCGATTCCGTGGATATGCACCTGTGCGTTTTGCATTTTGTAAATCCCAACCAAGTAGCCACGTTCACGGATCTCCCCGACCCGCAGCCTGCCGATGATGGTGATGGGTTGGTCCATGACCGGTTTGACGCCGGCGCCTTCGGGCTCCACACAGATCCATTCGTTCACCTTCGGAACGGAGCCGAAGCAACACATGTTCTGATTGCGCATCAACAGGAACTGGATCGCCAGGCCGTTGTTCATCTTCAGCGGCAGCAGGAACCCGCGGACCGCCACGAAATGATTGTCCAGCGCCCGCACGGCGGCGGGAATTTTCTCCCGGGTGGCGGCGGAAGCGGCGGCGAGGTTGCTCGAGCCGTCCGCCATTTCCTTGGTGACTTCGAACGGAAAAGCGGCGAGCGTTTCAAAGCCCGCTCGCTCGCAACCGGGCGGCAACGTGACGCCGGGCAGCGCCTTCAGTTGCGCGGCCGTGAAAATTACCTTGGCCGGGTTGCCTCCGAATCCGGCGGCGGTTTGTCCGTTGGTTCCCTCGGCCTGGCTGACTTGAAATTCAACCATGCGGTGCTGGAACGAAGCCGGCTTGGGATGCCTTTTCCTGAACCGCCGGGCTTTGGCGGCGGCCGCTGCGCCGGGGAGCGGGTTGCTCATCGTGGGACCGCCGAATTCGGGGCCATTGGTTTCCGCCCTTGGCTGGATCGGCTCGCCTCGAATCCGGGCCACCGGGGCCGGCTCGGCGCGCTCGCGCTGGAGCGTGTCGCGAGCCCAGAACAGACCGGCCAGCGCGGCCACCGACACGCCCGCCAGCAGGAGCGCAAGCCGCGGCGATGCCTTGCCTTGGAGCGGCTTCGGCGATCGCGCCCCGGATCGCGCCTGGCGGCATGGCTTCATGCGCGGGGCCCTTTCAGTTTATCCGCATCGGGCGGGTCGGGCACGGCCGCAAAACGGCCACCGTGGCCAGGGTGCTGGAACTGGGTCGAAGGCTTCACGCTGATCCGTAACAAAGCACGGCGGCCGGCCTTGCGCAAGTGTGAGTCTGAAGGCGCGGAGGACTCTTCAACCCCCCGGGGGGGCCGTCGCGGCCTGCCGGCTGCATTTCGAGCACAGGCCCTCGATTTGCAGCAGGTGATTCTGCACCGTCGCCTTGAGCTTGCGTTTGACATAGCGCTCCACTTCGCCCATCAGGCACAAGTTGACCTCCTCCACCTTGCCGCACCGCAGGCAGATGAAATGGTGGTGGTGGCCCAGGTCGAGGTCCCGGCACAGGTAATAGCGCAGTTGGCGTTCCGGGTTGGCGGCCGTCAAAAGAATCCCGCACTCCGCCAGGCTCTCCAGGATGCGATAGATCGTGGGCAGGCCAACCCGCTTAAATCGCTTTTGGAGCTTCGCCCGCATCTCGACCGGGCCCAGCACCGAGCCGCTTTGCAGGAACACCCGCAAGACCGCCCGGACCTTCGGGGTGATGCGATGGCCGCGATGGCGCAGCCGCTGGAGATAGGTTTCAAGGGGCATGGAAGAGTCGCTTCGAGGAAATTTGGCCGCGGCGGCGGGCGCTCCCGGGGAAGCCGGGGCCGAAGTTAACGCAAATGGCTTCCATTTAGTTATTGCAAATGATTTACATTTGTGTGACGCTTATACAAGAACAAAGTGATCTCTGGAAACCCGCCGTGAAACGTTATCACCGGCTCATTCTAGCCGTCCTGGCGGGCTTGGGGGGCCTGCCATCGCCGGTTGAGGCCACGCCCGCGCCCCCCAGGCCGCTCACCGTGCTCTGCTCGTTTTACCCCATGTACGTGATGACCTTGAACGTCGCCGGCGGCATCCCCGGGGTCAATGTCGAGTGCCTGACCCAGCCCGTCACCGGCTGTCTGCATGATTATCAGCTCACGCCCGCCAATTTGATGACGATTGCGACCGCGGACATCTTTGTCGCCAACGGCGCGGGGATGGAGACCTTTATCCAGAAGGCGCTGGAGCAAGCCCCCAACCTCAAGGTGATCGAGGCCAGCCGGGGGATAAAGCTTGCCGACAACCATAACCCGCACGTCTGGGTGAGCGTCGGCGGCGCGATCGCGGAGACCCGGAACATCGCCGCGGGATTGGCGGCGGCGGATCCGGCGCACGCGCGGGCGTACGAGCAGAACGCCGAGGATTACACGCGCCGGTTGGGAGCGCTGCGGCGCGAGATGCACGCGGCTTTGGATGGCCTGAAGCATCGCAACATCGTCACGTTCCACGAGGCTTTCCCTTACTTCGCCCAGGAGTTCAACCTCCACATCGTCGCGGTCGTCGAGCGCGAACCGGGTTCGGAGCCCAGCGCGGGGGAGTTGGCGAAAACCATTGAAATCGTGCGCCAGGCGAACGTGAAAGCGGTGTTTGCCGAACCGCAATACCCGGCCCGGAGCGCCGAAATCATCCACCGGGAAACGGGGGTTCCCGTCCGTATTCTGGACCCGGCGGTCACCGGCCCCAGTGACCCGGCCCAGGCGCGTGATTCCTATCTCCGGACCATGGAGCGGAACCTCAAGGTGCTGGTCCAGGCGCTCGCGGGCTGAGCCGCGCGAACACACCATGGAGAGCCATTCGGAACCTCATCACGGCCTGGCGCCGCACCGGTGCGGCGAGTGTTGCACGACGCTCGAGCGCGTCAACGTGGCGCTCGGCGGACACCGCGTCCTCGAGGATATTTCCCTCCATCTCCACTGTGGCGAACTCACCACCGTCGTCGGCCCCAACGGGGCCGGCAAATCCACGTTGCTGCGCATGCTGCTGGGCGAAGTGCCGCATTCCGGCGCCGTTCATTTCCTGCCGGTGTTCGGGCATGGGCGGAAGGATGCGCCGGCCGTGGGCTACGTGCCGCAGCAGTTGGAATTTGATCGGTTTTCGCCCATGAGCGTGCAGGACCTCTTCGCCAGCGCGCTGTCGCGCTGGCCGGTGGTGCTCTGGCGCTCGGGCCGTGACCGGCGGCAGGCCCGCGCCGCCCTGGCCGCGGTCGAGGCCGAACACCTGCTCGAGCGCAAGCTCGGGCAGCTCTCCGGCGGCGAATTGCAGCGCGTGCTCCTGGCCCTTTCCCTGACCCCGGTCCCCAATTTACTCCTGCTGGACGAGCCGATCTCGGGGATCGATTTGCCCGGACGCGAGCTCTTCTATCGCACGGTCTCGCAACTGCGGCAGCGCTATGACCTTTCCATCCTGATGGTATCGCACGACCTGGCGGGAGTGACCGCGGTATCCGACCGCATCGTGTGCCTCAACCGGCGGATCCTTTGCCTGGGTTCGCCTTCCCAGGTCATCGCCCACCCGGAGGTGCGCCGCATCTTCGGGCTGGACCTGGCCACCGCACCGGAGAACGCTCATGGGCCTGTGGCATGACCTGATCGGACGATTGCCGTTTGGCTGGACGCAGTTTGCCTTCATGCGGACGGCCTTGCTGGCGATACTCATCGTCTCGCCGCTCTTTGCCTTGATCGGGACGCTGGTGGTGAATAACCGCATGGCGTTCTTTTCCGATGCCATCGGGCACGCCTCCCTTGCCGGGGTGGCTTTGGGCGTGCTGCTGGGCCTGGCCAGCCCCTTCTGGGCGCTCCTGGCGTTTGGGCTGATCCTGGGCTTCGCGATTATTTCGGTGCAGCGGTTCACCCGCTCGACCATGGACACGGTCATTTCGTTGTGCATGTCGTTTAGCGTGGCGCTGGGGGTGGCGCTGCTTTCCCGCGGCGGCAACTTCAACCAGTTCACCAACTACCTGGTGGGCGATGTCTTGAGCATTACCCCGGCGGAAGTCGGCCAGCTTCTGCTGATGACGGTGCTGGTCGGGGGCGGTCTGTTGCTGGCGTACAACCGCATCCTGCTGGTCGGCCTGAATGAGTCCTTGGCGCGCAGCCGCGGCCTGAGTGCCTGGTGGACCCAGGTGCTCTTCTGCGCCGCCGTGGTGATGGTAGTGGTGATGAACCTAAGCTGGGTGGGACTCCTGATCGTCAACTCCCTGTTGATTGTTCCGGCTGCCGGCGCGCGCAATCTCGCGAACAACGCCAGGCAATATGTCTTCTATGCGGTCGTAATCGCCCTCTTTTCCGGCGTCACCGGGTTGCTGGTCTCCTTTTATGCCAACACGGCCACCGGCGCTTCGATCGTGCTCGTCGCGATCGGTTGCTTCCTGCTGAGCCTGGCCGTCAAAGCGGCCCGGGATCTCGCCGGAAAGCGCTGAGCGCTGCGGACCGGTTTGGAACGGCCGGAGATTAAGGCCGGCTCCTGGTTTCGGTCGCGCTCGGGAAATCCGCGGGAATCTTTTGGGTGACTTTTCCGGTCGCGGCCCATTCGGCCCCGCGCTGCAGCGTGACGATGAAACCCACACACCGCATCTGGCTTAGGCCGTGGCCCATCGTGGAATGAAAGACCCGCCCCTTCCCATACGTGATGGCCATGAGCACCGGTTCCTCTTCTCCCGAGCCACCCGTTTTCGGGTCGGTCATGGCCGACGCCAGCACGGTCACATTCCCGGCCGGGCCGCGCAGCCGATCATACAACTCGTCGGAAACGTGCAGCCAGCTCGCCGGCAGACCTTCCATGATTGGATGGTTCGGCTCCCGGGTCGTCACCACGTACGGGTGGGGTCTGCCGTGACTGCCGCCAGGCCCCGGCGCCTCGAGGGCGACCCATTTCCCATCACGGAACCGCAGGCACGGTCCCGATTTTGCCGTGCGCCCGCCCCACCCGCCCACGCCAATCATTTCATTGAATTCTTTCCAACCGCCGAAGGCATTGTCCGCGGAGTGCACCACTACCAATCCGCCGCCGTCGGCCATGTATTTGACGAACGCCGCCCGGGTCGCCTCCGGCCAGGGATCCCCGTCATAGTTCATCACCACCAGGTCAAAGGCGGAAAAGTCCGGCTTGAAGCCGCTCATGTCCCGCCCCCTGGCCGGCGTATTGGTAATTTCGACCGTGAAAAGTCCGGCGCTCCCGAGTATCTTCTTCATTTCCACTGTGCCTGCCGCCATGTCGTGCGCCGGATTGGTCTGTCCCTGGACGATGAGCGTTTTGATCGAGGCCGCGGGCAGGGTCGCGGCGGAAAGCAGCGCGGCTAGCGGGAGAGCCAGCCACAAAAGCAAAGGTCGCCGGCGGAACTTCAGTGATGGCCCGCCTGCCCGCTTCCCGTTGAAATGGCTTTCGGTGTGGGAATTTCCTTTGGTTCGCGCGACATTGTCGGGAAGAGCATGCCTTATCATAAAATCAGGTTGCATCAGGATGGGTCAAGCCGGCGGCCAGCGCCAGCTTATTGTGGCGCCGATCCCAGGATGAGAACAGGCCGGTCAGCAGACCCCGAAGTGGAAGCCGCCGCGCTTGCTTTGTGAGGCCCCTTACCGGCAAGGAACCGCGCCGGCGGCTCATCCAGGCGGATGCGCTTCCGGCTCCAAATTCTGAATCCTGTAAGTCCTGTTCATCCTGTCCTCTCCTTCGGAGGCGGTAGCTTGGGGTCTGGCGTTGGAGGCGCTTCGGTTCATCCTGTCCCCCTCTCCGTGATGGTCGATGTGTTGCCACCGAGAGGTGCAGGTGAGGAGCGGCCATTTTACCGGTGTTTCCGCGGTTGGGTAGTTGACAGAGCACCCCTTTTAACGGATAAAGACAATAATGCGCAGGATTAAGAAACCGCTTGGTTCTGGCACTCGCTGGTCGCGAGTGGCCGCTGGCGCAATGCTGCTTCTGTTCCTGTCCGTCCTCGCCTCGGCGGCATCCCCGGCGCTCCACGAGTTGCTCCATGCGGATGCCAAGGACGCTCAACACCATTGCGTGGTTACGTCTTTCGCGCATGGCCAGGTCGATGCCCCGGCCGGCGGAGGTTCCGCGCCGCTCCCCACCCCGTGCTTCGAAACCGTTTTTCCGGTCACGGCTTGGTTTGCCAGCCCGACCATCGAACAGTTCCCTCTCGAACGCGCTCCGCCGTTGCTCGGCTGATCCCGTCCCGCCTTGCGCTGGGTTCAATTGTGCTGTGCCGCTGGAAGGCCGGCGCATCCGCTCCGCAAGGGAAACCCCCAAGATTGATTCGGGTTGGATGTGCCCGGCTTCGCTTTTCCCGCGGAGCAAAACATTTCAGAGAAACCAGACTCATGACCGCGCCGTTGCTCAGCATCTCGAATTTGAAAAAGACCTTTATCGCGCCGGACAACGCGCGCCACTTGATCGTGGATGTGGCGGAGTTTTCGCTCGACGCGCGGATGCAACTTGCCCTGGCGGGAGAAAGTGGCTCCGGCAAAACCACGTTCCTCAACCTCATCGCCGGAATTTTAAAACCCGATTCGGGGGCCGTCTGGATTGAAGGTTCTGATATGGCCGGCCTCACGGAGCCGAAACGCGACCGGCTGCGCGGCGCGAAAATCGGTTATATTTTTCAGACCTTCAATTTGCTGCAAGGCTACACCTGTCTGGAAAATGTTTTGCTGGGCATGGCGTTTGGCGCGGGGACGGACCGGGTGTTCGCCGGCCAACTGTTGGATCGCGTCGGTCTGGGCCAGCGGCTGAATCATTATCCGCGCCAGCTTTCCACCGGCCAGCAGCAGCGCGTTGCCGTGGCGCGCGCGCTGGCGAACAAACCGAAACTTGTCCTCGCCGACGAGCCCACGGGCAACCTCGACCACAAGAACGCGCGCGAGTCGTTGGGCCTGATTCGCGAAGCGTGCCGCGAAAATGGCGCGGCGCTCCTGCTGGTCAGCCATGACCGCGAAGTGCTCGGCCAGTTCGGGCCGGCCGGCGATTTTCACACCATCAACCGCGCCTGCGCGCGGGAGGCCGGCGCGTGAATATCAGCGGCATTGTTTTTCGCAGCCTGCGCCAGCATTCCCTTTCCACCGCGGTCACCGCGGCCTCCGTGGCGCTCGCGGGCGGGCTGCTGATGTCGGTGTGGGTGGTGAAACAGCAATCCAAGGCCGCCTTCACCGGTGTCAACGCGGGCTTCGATGCCGTGCTCGGGGCGCGCGGCTCCAAGCTGCAGTTGGTCCTCAACGCCATCTTCGATCTGGAAGCCTCGCCCGGCAATCTTGCCTGGCAGGACTTCCTCGACATTCAGAACAATCCCAACGTCGAACTCGCCGTCCCCCTGGCGGTGGGCGACAACTATCGCGGCTACCGGCTGGTGGGCACCACGCCGGAGCTCTTCCAGAAAACCGAATACGCGACCGGAAAACATTTCGAGCTCCAGCCCGGCGGCAATTGGTTCGACCCCGGCCGGCGCGAGGCGGTCGTCGGCGATTTTGTCGCCCGCAAAATGAAGCTTAAGGTGAACGACACGTTTCATCCCTTCCACGGATTGATTTTCGACGAGCGGAATCAGCACTCGGAAACCTACGTGGTCGTGGGGCTCCTCAAACCGTCAAACACGCCCGCCGATCGTGTCATCTGGATTCCGCTGGCGGGCATCCAGCGGATGAGCGGCCACGATCCCAGGGCCGCCACGGACGTGAGTGCCGTGCTGGTGAAACTCAAGGCGGGCAGCGCCATCGCCGGATTCCAAATGGATATGATGTACAACCGGCAGGGCAACCGCCTGACCTTTGCCTGGCCCATTGGGGCGGTGATGGCCGATTTGTTCGACAAGATCGGCTGGTTCGACCGCGTGTTGACGCTGGTGAGTTATCTCGTCGCTCTGGTGGCCGCCGGCTCGATCCTGTCCAGTATTTACAACTCGATGAACGAGCGCCGGCGCGACTTGGCGATTCTGCGCGCCTTGGGCGCGCGTCGCGCGACGGTGTTTTGCGCCATTGTGTTCGAAGCCGCCGCGGTCGCGGCTTTGGGCACGGCCGCCGGATTTGGCGTTTACCTTGGGCTGATGGCCGTGGTGGCTGGAATCATCCGGGCCCAGACGGGCGTGGTTCTCGACCCGTTTGCCTTCAACGCCGTCATGCTTTGGTCGCCCGCCGCCTTCATCGTGCTGGGCGCGGTGTCGGGTATCGTGCCGGCCATGAAGGCCTACCGTACCGACGTTGCCTCCAACCTGACACCGCAGTCATAGAACGGCATCTCACCCATGAAGATTCTCCTTTTGCTCGGTATCGTACTGGCGGCCGGGTTCATTTCCGGCTGCTCCAAAACAGAAACCGCCGTGCCCCCCAACCCGGCGGCCCATCACCATGAACACAAACCGCCGCACGGCGGCGCGCCCGTCGAGCTGGGCGAGGAGGAAAATCACGTGGAATTCGTCCTCGACGCGCCCAACGGCGAGTTGCAGGCGTTCGTGCTGGACGGTGAAATGGAAGATTTCGTTCGTATCGCCGCGCCTGCGTTGGAAATTGCCGTCCAGGCTTCCGGCCGCCGGGAGCATTTGGTGTTGCAGGCGGTCGCCAACCACGCCACCGGCGAGACGGTGGGCGACACGTCGTTGTTCGAGGCGCGGGCCGATTGGCTCAAGACCACCCCGGCCTTTGACGGCGTGCTCAAGAACATCACGGTTCACGGCAAAACCTACACGAACATTGCATTCAACTTTCCGAAAGGCAGCGATGAAAACGCGAAGCACTACTAGACCGCCTCAAATTGCGGAGAGGCGCGCGGGCCGGTTGGCGGCACGGGCAATCGGTCGGGAGGCCCTCTGGCGGTGGTGGCTGGGGTCGCTTCTTCTCGCCATCGCCGCACCGGCCCTGACGCCGCAAACCGCCGCCGCCCAGGCGCTTCACGGCGAGAGAATTGTTCCCCTCGTCAGCCCGGAAACTCCTCAGGCGGGCTTGACTAATCCGGCGGCCGTCGCCCCGGCCCATATCCCCGGGGCGACCCTTGCCGTGCGCCTCCCGCCAGCCTCCGAGCTCGCCAATGCGCCGCGCTCCGAGGTAACGATCGGCGGCAACCCTTATCTCACCGTTACGTTCCGGCAGGTATCGAACTTTCCGTTTAGCGTCACCCCGGAGATGACTCGCCCCGACGCTAACCCGGCGGCCGCCACAGCGCGCGTGCTCGAACAAATCCCCCCGGCGGTGCGGGGGCTTGAGGGAAAGGAGGTCGCGCTCAACGGGTTCATGCTGCCGGTGAAAATGAATGAGGGACTGGTGACCGACTTCGTTTTGTTGCCCAACACCATGGGCTGCTGTTACGGGCGGATGCCGCGCATCAACGAAATGATCATCGTCAACACCGCGGGCAAGGGCTTCAAACCGGTTCAGAATGTTCTTCTCACCATTGCAGGCACATTTCACGTCGGGGCAATCCGCAAGAACAATTATCTGATCGGCATTTACGAGATGGACGGCAAAGGCATGATCGAGGCCGCGGCGCTCAGCTCGAAATGAAGGCTCCGGTTTCGCGCAGCGTCACCCAATGGCGGGGGGAGTGGGGTTGGCCGGCTTTCCGGCTCCGTGTCTTCGCAATTCTTGGTGACTGAACGCCAAAAAGCGATTTGACATTTCCCGAGCGGGGACTAACCTGACGCGTGCTTCCACGACTGCCCCGCGTGGCCATGGTAGTTGCCTTGGCCTGTATCATCGGGCTGCATTGGGCCTTCTTCCAATCGCTGGCCTGGGTGGGCATGGTGATCACGTATTCCCAGGACGCGACGATCAAGGAAGCCTTGGAGAAGACCTTCGACGGCAAGCATCCCTGCGCCCTGTGCAAAGAGATCGCCAGGGGGAAACGCTCCGAACAAAAGTCGGAAGCTCCGCTCCAGTTGAAAAAGTTCGAGTTCCTGGCTCTTAAGGCACAGTTCATTTTCGCCGCGCCGAGGGCTTTTTGGCATCGGCAGACGGCCGAGGATCACCTCCGGTCGATCCTGTTCACTCCCCCTACGCCCCCGCCTCGCCGCGGCCTCGCCTAACACCCTTCGGTCTGGCCGCCTGCGCTTGTCCGCGCATGTGGTTGATAGTTTCCTTTTTTAATTGAGACCCGCGGTCGCGGTGTCTCACAACTCTTTGAAATTTAGCTTTAGCATGAAAACCGAAAAATTGAATTCCCCGTTGACTAAAGTCCTCTCCGCCGCGCTGGCGGCGCTGCTGGTGCCCAACGCCGGCTGGGCCTGCGCCTGTGGGTGTGGTGTTTTTGACGTGGGCACCAGCTCGATGTTTCCGAGCGGGCAGGGGGGGATGGCATTCCTGAACTACGATTACCAGGACCAGAACCAGAACTGGAGCGGCACTTCCCGTGCGCCCGCCGCCAACAACAGCGACAAGGAGATTGAGACGGACTTCTTCTCGCTCGGGCCTTCAGTACATGTTCAACTATAATTGGGGCATCCAGGCCGAGGTGCCCTACGATTACCGCACCTTCCGGAGCGCTGACGATGCGGGCAATATTTTAACCCGGCATTGGAGCCAACTGGGCGACGTCCGGCTGCGAGGCATTTACACCGGGCTGTTCCCCGACCTCTCGGCCGGGCTCACGCTGGGGGTAAAACTGCCGACCGGCAGTTTCAGCTTCGATCCGGATGTCGTGGATCGTGACACGCAGATCGGCACCGGGAGCACGGACATTTTGCTGGGCGGCTTTTACCGCCACAACCTGACCCGGGATGGCAAGTTGGATTGGTATGCCCAAGGGGAGTTGGACGTGCCGGTGTTGACGCAGGTCCAGTACCGTCCGGGAGTGGAATTGGATGCCGCGACCGGCGTTTACTACCAGGGTTTGTCGCTGGGCAAACTCAAGATCACACCTGTCGCCCAGATGATCTTTTCCGAGCGCACCAGCGACAGCGGCGCCAACGCGGCCAGTCCCGTCGCCTCCGGTTATCAGCGGCTCATGCTCTCGCCGGGCATGGAGTTCCATTTCCATCCCGTAAAAGTGTATGCGGACGCGGAATTCCCCGTCTTTCAGAACTTTACCGGCAATCAGCTTGCCGCCCCGGTCCTGTTCAAGGTCAGCTTTGCTTTTATGTTTTAAGCCTAACTGAAAACCGGAAGCCAAGGTGTCAAAACCGCCGGGCGGTGATGAGGCGGCCGCCCGGCGAGCGATACCCCTGGGTGGGGCCTTCCGGCATGGCGAGCTGCTCGAAACACGTTTGCAGCACAGCATGATGGCAAAGTGTCCACAAATGAGCCGCCGCAACCGCCAGTTCCTGTACAGGTTCGCCGCGGTACTATCGCTGGCGCTTTGGCTGGCGCTGGCCGCCGCCGAGGCTTGGGAACCGTTTCATGCCTGGTTGCACTCGGGCGCAATCCCCGCTGCCGACAATTGCCCGGTTGCGGCTCTCCAGCAAGGCAAGTTGGCCGCCTCGGCGATGGTGGTGTTAGCCGCTGTGCTTTTGGCGAGCGTGGCGGCCGCCCGATTCGTCGCGTTCCCCTCGCGCTTTGCCCCGCCTTCGCCGCCGGACGCGCGCGGACCGCCGGCAGACCGGCTTGCGGTCGTTGCGGCCTAAGGTTGGTTCTCCAACGTGCCCGCGGCGATTGCGAGCCCCGTTGGGCTGCGGCGTGAGCTCTGGCGAAGTCCGCCGGTTCGCGTGCGCCAACGGCTGCCTCACCTGATGGCGGCGTAAAGCTCGTCATCGGCCCGGCAGCGGCGGCGCGGCAGGAGCAGGTCCGCAGGCCATTCCTCGTCCGAATTCCGAGACTGAACCCCTCCATGTGCGCACGCGTATGCGCCGAAGGAGAAAAGCAAAACCGAGTATGAACACGACAGATCTCACTTTAACCGCCGTCGCCGATGCGAACGGCACCGGCCGCCGAGGCGCCCACCGGGGCCGGGGAGCCCGCGCGCCGGCTCGAACCCGGCCCTTCGATCCCCGCGGCGCCGCGCGAGACCGCCGAAATCAACAAGCACGCGCCGGCATCCTCCCCCATCATCCAAATCAAAGGGCTCCACGTCCACTACCGAACACCCGGACAGCGTGGAACACCTAAAGTGGCGGTGCGGAACCTGGATTTGGAAGTGCGCGCCGGCGAGATCTTTGGCTTCCTCGGACCCAACGGCGCGGGCAAAACCACCACCATGAACGTGCTGCTGGGCTTCACCAACGCCACCCGCGGGGAGGCGCGCCTCTTCGGCACGAATGTGCGGGAGCCGATCGCCCGGCAGCGCATCGGCTACCTCCCCGAATTGACCTACTACTATAAGTTTCTCAGCGCCGAGGAACTGCTGCGGTTCTATGCCAAGATTTTCCGCATCCCGCGAGCGGAAGCGGAACGGCGGATCGATGCGGTTTTAAAGCTGGTTGAACTGGAGCAGGCTCGCCAGCGGCTGATCAAAACCTATTCCAAGGGCATGCAGCAGCGCGTCGGCCTCGCGCAGGCGCTGATCAACAATCCCGACCTGCTGATTTTGGATGAACCCACCAGCGGCCTGGATCCGATCGGGCGCATGAAGGTGCGCGAAATTATTCAGCGCCTGAAAAACGAGGGCAAAACGGTCTTCTTCTCCTCGCACGAACTCGGGGAGGTGGAAACGGTCTGCGACCGCGTGGCGATTTTGCACCAGGGCGAACTGAAGGTCAGCGGGCCGCATCAGCGAACTGGCGGAGCGACATCAGTGCAATCTCGAACGCCTCTTTCTGAAGGTCGTCGGCTACCAGCCTTAAATTCAAAATCCATTCGCAGCTATGAATAACATCCTGGCCGTTGCCGGCGTCGTCATGAAGGAACTTTACCGCCGCAAAGATGCTTACGTGCTCTTCATCCTGACCGTGCTCATTTGCCTGGTCATGGCCTCCGTCAACATTTTTCACGATGACAAGATTGTTCGCTACCTCAAGGAAATCTGTCTGCTGCTGATTTGGGTGTGTTCGCTGGTCATCGCGATCACCACCACCGCCCGGCAGATTCCCATGGAGCGGGAGAATCGAACGTTGTTTCCCCTGCTCGCCAAGCCGCTGACCCGGGCGGAGCTGTTGCTGGGCAAATTCCTCGGCTGCTGGCTCGCCTGCGGTTGCGCGCTGGTGTGCTTCTATGCGTTTTTTGGAGTGCTGGCCGCCACGCGCGAGCACCACTGGCCGCTCCTCAATTACGCGCAGGCGGCCGGACTGCATTGGGCCATGCTGGCGGTGGTCATCGCGTTCACCCTGCTGGGATCGTTGATTTTCGCCGCGCCCTCCTCCAATGCCACGATTGTTTTCGTGCTGGCAGCCTTCATCCTCATTTTAGGCCGCCACCTCAACCAGGTCGCGGTGCGGCTTCCCGAGCCGCGGCGTTCGCTCCTCTATCTCGCTCTACTTCGCCGTGCCGCATCTCGAATTATTCGACGTTCGCGATCTCATTATTCACGACTGGCCGCCCATCGCCTGGAAGGTCTGCGGGCTGGCCACGCTCTACGGATTCGCGTACGCGGCGGCGTTTCTCGTGATCGCCTGCCTCATCTTTCGCCGCCGCGCCGTCAACTGACGCTTGCCTATGCGTGCCTCCAAGGTTTCTGAACTGAGCGCCGCGGCCCTGCTGGTCCTGTGCTTCGGGCTCGCCGCCTGGCTGGACGTGTGGTTTCAAAGCTGGCAGGGAAACCGCGCAAGAAGCGGGGACCCACTCAGCGTGCTGCTGGGGGACGGACGCCGGCTGTTCGCCAATCATTTCTTTATCAAAGCCGACGCTTATTTCCACAGCGGCTTTTACCCCACCATCTTCGACAACCGCGAGGCGTTTAAGACCCCTCATATGGCCGAGGATTCCGGCACGGTCGCCGGCCGAAATCAAGGCGACGAGACGGGCTTTCTGGGAAAGCCGCGCGATTGGATCGACGCATTCAGCCGAAACCTTTATCCGTCCACCCATACCCACTTGGATGAGGGCGGCGCTTCCCATGATTTGGGCAAGAGTTCCGAGGTGCGCGAAATCCTGCCCTGGCTGCAACTGTCGGCCGAACTCAATCCCAACGACATCCGGACCTACACCGTCACCGCCTATTGGCTGCGCGAGCGCATGGGCCGGGCGGACGAAGCCGAACAGTTCTTGCGGGAGGGCTTGCGCGCCAATCCCGGCAGCTATGAAATTCTCTTCGAGTTGGGGCGTGTCTTCGCCGAAAACCATCATGACCCGGCGCGAGCCCGAAACCTGTGGGAGGTGGCCTTGCGCAATTGGCGGAAGCAGGAGTCCGGCAAGTCCGATCCCGACAGGTTCTCGTTCCTGGAGATCACGTCGCACCTGGCCAAGCTCGAAGCAGGCGAAAAGCATTACGCCCGGGCGCTCGATTATATGGAAATGTGGAAAGCCCGCTCGCCAAATTCCGGGGCCGTTCAGAAACAAATCGATGAGCTCCGAAAAAAGGCGGTCACGGCCGTGTCAACGGCGCTTCCGCCACCCGGCTGAATCCGACGGGACCCCGCTCCCGCGCCTGGACTGCTGCTCACTTGGCCGGGAGCCGAGGTGATTGTTTCCACTTTCATAAGGCGGAAGAAGAGGCCAAAACTATCCGGGTGAAAACCGGTGCTTCACCATTGTCCAAAGCCGCATGGTTCGGGTTGCCTCTGATCCTGGTGGGCCTCGCGGTCACGCCGCACCTGCCGGCGGCGACGCCTCCCGTGGATGCCGAACTGCCGTCCGGCGTAACCCTGGACTGGGACAAGGCGCGCGTGACCGCGGTGAACTCGAAGCGGGCCCAGGTGTCCCTGAATGGCATCTGGCAGTTCACGCCGGCAGCCGAAGCGGGTGCGGAGCCTCCCAAGAGCGGTTGGGCCTATCTCAAGGTGCCGGGAAGCTGGCAAAGTTCGCGCGGGAAATCCGGCGACTTTCTGGCTCTGGGCGGCGGTCCGCCGTGGGATCTCTACGACGGAACGCGGGTGGAGCGAGCCTGGTACCGCCGCCAGGTGCTCATCCCAGCGGAGTGGCAAGGGCGCTTGATGAGCCTCCGCTTCGAGCGCGTGTGCACGGATGCGATGGTATATGTCAACGGCCGCGAGTGCGGAAAAATCGCTTGGCCGTGGGGTTCGGTGGATATCACGTCAGCGGTGACGCCTGGTCAAACGGCTGAGGTTCGAGTGCTGGTGGCCGCCATTGCCGACGCGGAACAGGTGGGGACATTCTGGCAGAATGCCTTCGCCAACGTTTCCTATGCTGCCGCCTCGCTGAAGTCGCGGGGGCTGACGGGCAGCGTTATTTTGGAAAGCCGCTCCTCGGAGGCGCGGGTGACCGATGTCTTCGTGCGGACCTCAACGCGGAACAAGGAAATCTCCCTGGACGTGGAACTGACCGGCGTCAACCAGGCGGGCCCGGTCCAGGTCGAGGCGGACATGCTCAACGAACAGGGCGAGGTGGAGAAGCATTTCACCGCGGAGCCGGCCGTGGTGGCGGCGCCGATGCAGAGCCTGGCGCTCTCCTGGCCGTGGTCAAACCCGCGCTTGTGGGACGTGGAGTCCGAGCCGGACCGGCCTTCCGCCAGCCTTTATACGCTTCGGCTCAAAGTCAACGGCGCGGGTTTGGACGACGAATACCCTCAGAAGTTCGGCTTCCGCGAGTTTTGGATCGAAGGCGGTCAACTCTACCTGAACGGCACGGTGGTTCACCTGCGCCAGCCATGCTTCTACAACGGCCCGCCCGGCCAGGTGGGCGACAGCTTTTCCGAGATGGGCCAGGAGAACGTGGACAGCCGGGGCGACACGGCCGACTCGGGGCGGAACCTCGACGAAGCCGATCGCAAAGGATACCTGGTGGCCCAGTATGTCCTGAATGCCAATAAGTACATGATGGATTCGAGAGGGCGGCTGGTTTGGGGGCAGAACCGGCAGCGCGCCTTCGACCGCGCCGCGGTGTGGATGCGCCATTACCGCAATCACCCTTCGGTGGTGATGTGGATTGCCGGATTCAATTTCTTCAACAACGCCGTGGATGCGGATCCGCGCCACATTGGCCGCCGTGGCTGGGGGCAGGGCGATGAGGCGCTGGCAGCGCCTGATGGTCGCGGGCAACGAACTGTTCGAGGGGCTCAAAAAGCTCGACCCCACCCGGGTCGATTACAGCCACGCCGGGGCGTATGCGGGCGACCTCTATACCATGAATTGCTACCTGGACTTTGCTGCCGCTGCAGGAGCGCGAGGACTGGCTGAGTGCCTGGGCGGAAGGCGGCGAGATGCCGATTGCGATGGTCGAATTTGGCACGCCCGATGGACTGCACGTTCCGGCGCGGGCGCCACGGGTTTGAGAGCAATATCACCAGCGAGCCACTGCTCACGGAATACGCCGCCATCTATTTTGGCGCCGAGGCGTATGCCGCGGAGGAACCCAAAGTATCGACAGTATCTTCACGACTTGTTCCGCCACGGAATGCTCTACGGAAGCTCCGAGAACCGCCTGGATGAATACTCCAACAACCACAAAATCCAGCAACTCTATCGCGTCAATACCTGGCGCAGTTGGCGCACGGCCGGTTTGCCGGGCGGCCTGCGCACCTGGTCTTGGACGCAGGACGCCCTGAAAGAGAATAATGGCCCGACCCTGGCCTGGATCGCCGGCGGTGCGGGGAGCATACACTGCAAAGGACCACCATTTTAAGCCGGGCCAGCAGATCGAGAAGCAGATCGTCCTGATCAACGATACGCGCCAGCCCCAGGACTTCACTGCGGCCTGGACGGCCACGGCTGGTGGCAAGGCCGTGGCGGGGGCCGGACGCAAGGCACCCTGGCCGTTTCCGAGATCCGATTGATTCCTTTCCAGTTTAACGCGCCCGCCGAGCCAGCCGACGGCGATGGCCAGATCACCTTGGCGGCAGCCATCGGCGAGAAGCGGCATCAGGACACGTTTGGCTTTAACGTGTTTTGCGAGGATCAAGCCGGCCAGCGGCCAGATCGCAGTGGTGGATCCCAATGGATTGACCGGCCAAATGCTGGTGGACTTCGGCTATCGCACCAATTCCTGGAATGGCGGGGATGGCTCCCTCGTCGTGATTGGACGCAACGCGTTGAAGAACGATCCGGCGATTGCGCTCAGGCTCGAGCCCTACGTCCGTGCCGGCGGCCGGGCACTCATCTGTGCCCAGGACCCGGACTGGATCGCCCGGGCTCTCGGGTGGCGCGTGTGCCCAAAGGTCGCCCGGCGCGTCTTTCCGATCCCTTCAGCCGTTCTACTATCGGCCTTGTGCGATTCTGCGATCGGAAGATCTGCGCGACTGGACGGGCAACAGCGCCCTGGTCGAGGCCTATCCGGAATACGCCGGGAATTACCTCCGAGGAAATGAACGAGACCAGCCCTACGCCGGCTGGCATTGGGGCAACCGCGGCGGCGTCAGCAGCGCGGCCATCGAAAACCCCACCGCAGCGGGTGGCGGCCGTTGCTGGAATGCGAATTTGACCTGGCGTACACACCGCTGATGGAACTGGACTATGGGCAAGGCCGGCTCGATGGTTTGCACCCTCGATCTGGAAGATCACTACGCCCAGGACCCCGCGGCGCGGCGCATCGCCGGGCGAATCATCGATTACGCGCTGCGCGCTCCGTTGTGTCCACGGGCGGGCAAGGTCGTATATCTCGGCGGCGCAACGGGCGCGGCCTGGCTCAACCAGATCGGCGTAAGTTATCAACCCTCAGCCACACTGGATAACGGGGCCGGCCTGCTGCTCATTGGTTCGGAAGCCGCCTTTGACCCGGCGGCGCTCAACGCTTACTTGGAGCAGGGCGGCAAGGCGTTCTTCTTGCCGCGCGAGCAGGCGGAGGCAGGGCTCGGCGCCACTTTAAAGCGGGCTGCATCCGATTTTGCCGGATCTCTTTCCCCGCCTGATTGGCCCGAAGCCCGAGGCCTCAGCGGCTCGGATCTTCGCTGGCGGTCTGTTACCTGGACACTCCCCCGTGGCTGGTGGGCGGTGGCGCGGAAATTGGAGCCGGCGGCCTGCTTGGCCGCAAAACGGTGGGGCACGGCGTGGCTATTTTCTGCCAGGTCGATCCCGACGTGCTTTCGCGCCGACGAGAAGACGTATTTCCGCTACACGCGCTGGCGGGCCACCCGCGCCGTCGCGCAATTGCTGGCCAACCTCGGCGCTAGTTTCGCCATTGATAGCCAAGTATTTCATCCCCTCGATACTTCGGCCATGGAGCTGGACTTCTCCGTCGGCCCGAACGGCGACCGGTCAGGGCCGCAAGCGACGGGTCCGCGTGCCGGGCCGGCAGTGGCCCGGAATGCGACGGCGGAGGGGCGCCCGGCCTCCGAGTATTATTATCCTGATTATCGCACCGATTTCCCGATGGGCGACAATCCCTACCGCTATTATCGTTGGTAGGCAGCACCATCAGGGAGAAGCTGGCGTGCCCGCCGCGCTCCGGGCCTAGCTATGACGGCGGCTCAGCGCCTCGGTTTTTGTCATAACAGGCGCTCGACCGCGAAGCCATGCTTGTTGCCGATGCGTGTCGCCGTGGCGAAATCGACTAAATCGTCGGCGTGTTTGAACAGGCGCAACTCCAGCAAGTCAGCGACAACGTTGAAGGCTCTTAACCCGAGGAGTTCGGCCAGTTCGCGGATCTCGATGTAGTCGGGTACGAAGATGCGTTTTCCTGGCTCGCCAGGTTCCAGCAAATCCCGCGCGGTCAGTTTGGGCGGCTTGGGGGGCGGCTGCGGCGGTCCGCCCGCGGAAGCCGGTTCAGTGTCTGGGGCTTTCTCGGGTGGCCGGGTGAATTCATAGCCGCTCACAAGTCGATCACGAGACCGACAACAACTCGACCTCGAAGATCAAGCTGGCATTCGGTGGGATGGCCCCGGGGTAACCTTGCGCCCCATACGCCAATTCTGGCGGGATGGTCAGCCGCGTTTTGTCGCCCACGCGCATGCCGGCAACTCCTCGATCCCAGCCCTGGATCACCTGGCCGGTGCCCAGGATGAAGGAAAATGGCTCCGCACGGTCCAGCGAGCTGTCGAACTTGGTGCCATCCGTTAGCCAGCCGGTATAATGGACCGTGACTGTGTCGCCTTGCTTTGGCACCGCACCGGCGCCCAAGGTAATCTTTTCAACTTTCATCCGGGCGAAGATGAGGCCAAAACCGTGGGAGTGAAAGCCCGTTTTTCAGCCCAGGTTCTTGGGTCTTCCTGCGGTCTGGGTTGCCTCAGCGTGACTGGGCGCGCGAGGGATTTCCACGGCGCCGAAAAGGAGCGATCAGTCATCCGACGGATCGCCGGTTGGCTGGCGAAGGGCCGGGTTCCTGCGCGGTTCAACCTGGCTTGCCGCCTGGACGTAGGCGGATGTTGCCGCACGAAACAGCAAATACCCAATCCCGCCAAACAACAGCGTATGAACCAGCGCTTCCCGGGCCGAATGAAACAGGCTGAGAACGAGGTGGAAAGCCATCCAAAGAACCAGCAGCCACCGCGCCCAGTTGTGCCCTCGGAGCAAAAACACGCCGCCGACGACCGCCAAGACCCGGACCAATGTGGCCCACAGCAGACCGTGGTCAACCGTGCGGGGCGCGCGGAACTCGGAGAGGTGGAACAACAGTCCGAGGGCGCCCGTAGCAATAAAGAGCCAGCCAACGGCCGTAACCGAGTATGGACGCTGGGTGGTCATGCGGAAGACCTTACCACTTCCGTCCGGCGTTTGCAGCAACGGTTCGATCCCCAACGACCTATTGCCACGGCGAGTGACGGCCCGACCGCGGAACTATGACGTTCCTGGTTTTAGGAAGGTCCCCTCGCGCAGTTCTTCGAAGGCTTGCTGGAGCTGCGTCTGGGTGTTCATCACAATCGGACCGTACCACGCCACCGGTTCTTCCAGCGGCTTGCCCGAGACGAGCAGGAAGCGGATTCCCTCGTCCCCGGCCTGCACCGCCACATCGTCCCCCGAGTCGAACAAGACCAGCGAACGATTCCCCGCCTCGGTTGGGGGCGCGGTTTCGAGCCATTTCACCCCTTCGGTCGGCACCGCCAAGGGACCTGACGCATTGCAGAATTTACCGCTGCCCGCGAACACATAGGCAAAGGCGTGGCGCGTCGGTCTCGATCGGGAGCGTCTTGCGCTTCCCGGGGGGCACACTGACATCGATATAAACCGGGTCGGCGGCGATCCCCTCGACCGGCCCCCGCTTGCCCCAAAAACTTCCGCACACGAGGCGGACGCGCGTGCCGTCGTCATCGGTGAGTTCGGGGATTTCGGGCGCTTTAATTTCCTGGTAACGGGGAGCGGTCATTTTCAGCGCGGACGGTAGATTGGCCCATAACTGAAATCCGTGCATTTGGCCGAGGGGATCGCCTTTGGGCATTTCCTGGTGAATGATGCCCCGGCCCGCGGTCATCCACTGGATATCGCCCGCCCCGATCGCGCCGCGGTTGCCCAAGCTGTCCGCGTGCTCGACCGTGCCGGCCAGGACGTAGGTGATCGTCTCGATTCCCCGATGCGGGTGCCAGGGAAACCCGGCGAGATAATCCTCCGGGACATCGTTTCGGAAGTCATCGAGCAGCAGGAACGGATCGAACTCCGAAGTGTTGCCGAAGCCGAACGCGCGCCGGAGACGCACCCCGGCGCCTTCCAACGTGGGCTTGGCTTGGATCAATCGTTTGATGGGTCTGAGTGACATAATGGTTTCTCCGTAACCGAACCGAGTTTCATTCGAATAACCCCGCCAGAATTAAACCCGGCAAACCGCTCCGCGGCGCCGGTCCCTTAGTGGTCATGACGATTTAGTCTGGAATTTCGGCCTCGACCAGTTTCGCTAGCAGCACGAGCGATTCCTGCCAGCCCAGATAGCAGGCCTCGGGTGGAATCACCTCGGGCACGCCTTCCTGCACGATGCTCAACTCCGTGCCCACCGATACTTTCTTCAGAGTAATCGTAACCTGAAGTTCTCCCGGCAGATTCGGGTCGTCAAATTTGTCCGTGTAGCGGATCCGTTGGTGCGGGGTCAACTCGATATATGTTCCCCCGAATGAGTGGCTGTGTCCCGTGCTGAAATTCGTGAACGACATCTTGTGGGTGCCGCCGACTCGGGCGTCCAAGTGGTGAACTTTGCCGGTAAACCCGTTTGGTGGGAGCCATTTGGCCATGGCCTCGGCATCCAGGAACGCGCGATAGACCTTCTCGGGTGTCGTGCGGAGCACGCGGTGGAGACGGATGGTGTTGGTCGCCATGATTGATGTTCCCTTTGCGGGCTTGTTTCGTGATGTATTAATCCGGGTTTCGAGGTATCGAAGCGCAACATCGCCTACTCCGCGTTCCGATGCAAATCCTTGGCTTGCTCGACGCCCCGGAGGACGACGCACTGGGATTCAGTAATCCAACGAAAGCAGTTCCCGTCCGGCTTGTCCCCACACCAGCCGATAGGTGTTACGGTTGGTGAGCAGGCAGGGCAACTCCCAGCAATCGACGTACTCGGAGCGGGCGGGTATAACCGCGCGAGTTTGCGAGCAAGGCGAGCGTTAGCCCGAGCGCGCACAAGGCAAGCCCCAATAGGCCGAGTCGCAGTCGGTTTCGGTCCGTCACTATAGTTTGCTTATTGGTGCGCTGTCGGCGCTGGTTCTGTGCTCGAACTCCAAGCGGTGGTCTCGCTGACATTGCCGTTCTGGCCAAAGCCCTGCGATTTCAATCCGTCCAGACCGATTTGAAAGAGCGTATCGTACTGGTCATCCACCGCGGCCTTCTCCCCCACCGCCATTTGAAGCGGTTGCAGGTCGCGGACGTTGCCCGTGTTCAGCATCTGATAGCGGGCCAGCGTCCTTTCGTCCAGCGCGCTTAAAGTGTCACAGCCACGCCGCGGTTGACCCCCGATGAATCGTCGCGGCCGCGACCGAAGCAGGGCAGGGGAGCCGGCGGTGAGAAAGCTCTCGGCCCGCTTCACCCGGCGGGCTATACTGCCACTCTTGAATCTCAACGCTGGTTTTCGACACTTCAAGTTTCTCTGCGCTCGCAGCCTGGCGCCCAGCCTTTCCCTAGCGCCGTATTCCTTCTCACCTCCGCGCTAGGCCCAGCACGAACGAGGCCTTTGCCACCCCCAACGTGCCTGAGCCCACCCAATCCTCGACCCCCGGTCAACCCAACAACGGCCTGATGCCGAGCCTCGTCCGGCAGGTGAGCAACTCGACCCGGATCCTACTGGCGATCCTGGCGGCCGCCATCATCGGCGGTCTGGGGTGGTTCGCGTTCAGCCGGGTGGAACCCAGTTTTCAAGGAAGACCGCTGCACCTGTGGCTGGCGGATTTCGACCTGTCACGAGATCAACGCCCCGAGCGGGCAACGCTGGCGGTGCAGGCCATCGGCACCAACGCCCTCCCGTTGCTCGAGCGGATGATCGGCATGCAGGATCCGCTTTGGAAAAAAGCCATCCTGTCCCTCAACCATCGACAGTCCTTCCTCCGGCTGCAAATCACGGAGGCCGGCGTCGTCCGCTACCGGGCCATCGAGGGTTACCGGGTTCTGGGGGCGCGAGCCAAGCCGAGTGTTCCCGGGTTGATCCAAATCCTGGAAGGGGAGCCCAATGTGGAAGTGCGGGCGGACGTGGCGTGGGCGTTGGGAGCGATTGGCCCGGAAGCCAGGGCGGCCATTCCAGCGCTTTTGCGGGCGGCCGAGACCCCGCATCCTCAACTGCACCGCAGCGCCCTGATTGCGGTGTTTGAGATCGAGCGATCCTCCCCCGATCGGGTCTTGCCAGCGATCCGATTTTGACCGATGACTGCCGGCCTCGGTCGAGGTGAAACCCACCGACCTGGTTTCACGACGCTGGAACCCTGGCTCCCGGCAGCTCGGGATCGGCTGGGCCGGGTGAGCGCACCATCACTCCCGGGTGGATTCACGCTCCTGGCGCAAGCCGAACTCGACAAGTTTTTCACGCATCTTCAACCGCGTGACGCCAAGCCAGCGCGCGGCTTTGGCCTGGTTGCCCTGGGCCATCTGGATGGCTTGGGCGTATAACTCCGGTTCCAGGTTGTTCTGGGTTTTGGCCAGGAAATCCTTGAAATCCTCCCGCTGAGCCTCCGGCCGGCGCTCGGCCCGCTCTCCCGGACTGGCCTGGGGGTTTCCGGACTGGGGCCGCGGTCAACAAGGTTGCGGAGGCAACGCCGGTCCCAAGTCGGGAAGCATCGCGGCGCGATTTGCGTCCTCCCGCGCCTGTCGGTATTGAAACACGATCACGTTGCCGATCTTATGCCCCTTAAAATCGAGGATTCGAGACAGGGCCACTCTCACCTCATGGCGCTTGCCGGTGTTGCTCAACAGGACCAGCTCTCCGGGCAGGAGGTGAGGATCATCCTGGATGAGCGCTTGTTGCAGCGCGTGGGTGAGGGGGCGCCCGCTCGAACGGCAGAGCAGGAAGAGCGCGCCGGCGATGAACTGGCCGACGGCTTCATCGGTCCGCAGGCCCAGCAGGGCCTGCGCGGCCGCGTTGATATAGGCAATCCGTCCCTCGCAATCGGTGGTCAGGATGGGTTCGCCGGCATTGGCCAGCGTGGCGCGAAAGTGTTCCTTGCTCTGCCGCTCGAGGTGCAGCCATTCACAAAGGCAGGCGATGGCGCTGGTGCCGAAGCAAAAAGTGAGTGTTTGGAGGAACTCAACTTCGTTGATGCCCAAAGCCCAATGCGGCGGCATCCAGAAATAATCGGCTTGCAGCGTCGCCGCCACCACCGCGAGCAAACCAGGCCTCAGCCCATACAAAACCGCCACGATCAACACCGACGGCCAATAGAACAGAAAGGGACTGGCATCGCCCAGCACCGATTGGAAGGGGATCCGCGCCAAAGTACCCAAGCTCACTATGGCCAGCGAAAAGGCGAAGGGGAACACACCATCACGCTTCAGGAGGATCTCCGAACTACCCGGGTCGAAAAATTTCATAGGCTTCTACGCGGCAATATACAAGACCCATGGGCAACCGGCAACCCGCAGGCTCGGTGCGCGGCCCGGGGCACGGGAATCCGCGGATGCCGCTGCCCGGATGGCGCCCCAAACCAACCTGGGAACCGGACAGGCATCGGGGCCGGGGTTGAAGCCCGGGGAATTCACCCTATTGAACCCAATCCCCGAAGTTCGCAGACTGCTCAACGCTGAATGCGTAATCAGGCTTTGTTTTTGCTCATCGAAGATAACGAGGACGATGTTGTCCTCATCCAGCGGGCTTTCCGACAGGCCCGCCTTTTAAACCCGCTGATCGTCCTCAAGAGTGCCGACCAGGCGATGCAGTACTTTCTGGGGGCTGGCATTTATAAAGCCCGAGCTGAGTTTCCGCTGCCGGACCTGGTGCTGTTGGACCTCAGGATGCCGGGCACAGACGGCTTTGACTTCCTGCTGTGGCTCCGCGCCCAGCCGGGCTTTGGGCAAACCCGGGTGGTGGTGCTCACTTCCTCGGATCTGAAAGATGATGTGAATCGAGCCTATCAATTGGGCGCGAATTCCTTTCTGATCAAACCCGTCGATTTTGAGAGGTTCGTCGAAATCAGCCGGGCACTGAACGGCTATTGGGTCTGGATGGACATTCCCCCCGAGGCCTGTCGGCCGAACCCGTCCACCCTCCGTCCGCCGAGTCCCAAAACCCTCCCACCGACGGCGGACTCGGCCCCCGGCTAACGGATCGCAAGGCCGGCATGGGCCGCTTCGGCGCGCCGCGACTCCACCCAGAATCGGCTGCCATTCCCCGGCTCGGATTCGACTCCCGCTTGGCCGGCCAAGCGACAAACGACACGGCGATCGCTTCGGGGCGCATCCGGGCGCTGCCCCCATCTCGTAGCGCGGGCGTCTCGCCCGGCGTAGGGCCCGGTTCAGGCGGCGGACCGTTCCGGACGGGTCAGGGCTTTCGCAGATAAATGATTTCCGAAGTCCCGGGCTCCGCCAACCCCAACCGCAATCCCTCTTCCATCAGCCGTGCCCCGGTAACCTGGTGGCGCGGCATCGACCCATCCTCGGACCACAGGTCGTAGGACCGCTTGCGTTCGAGCCCCCTCAGTTTGAAGACCTGGCTCGATTCCGGCGCTTTGGCCCCGCGAAACGCCAGCACAACGCCCTTGCCCGTCTTCCCGTCCACATACTCCATCCCGTCCCAGCGCGCGGGGTCGGGCCGGGTCGAAATGTGGTACAAGTCACCCTGGTTGATCAGCGGGCGGATCCAGCTTTTGTAGATCTCGATCTGGCGCCTGGCCGCCTCGTGCTGTTCGGGGGACCACGCGGCGGTGTCGCACATGAGGGTGAACCAGCCCATCATGCCGCTGCGCAACATGGTTTTGAAGGTGGCGGGCGACGGGCCGGGCTGGTTCTCGACGTAACATTCGCACATCGAAGGCGGCAGCGGATAACTCGCGTCGTAAAATGCCCGCCGGTTGCTCATCGGATCGTAGGTGTCGGTGATGCTGATGTAATGGGTGCGCCGGACGATGCCGAAATCCACGGTGCGCCCGCCGTTGACACAGTCCTCGAAGAGCAGGGTGGGGTGCTCCTTTCGCAGTTGATCATACACCGCGTAGTAGCCGCGTGCCGCATGGAGAGCGATGTCGGCGGGCGACGCGGTATGTTCGTGGTCCGAGCGGTCGCATTGGTCCACGATCATCACCTGATCGTGTTCGAGCAGATCCAGCCGGTACTCGGCCACGATGCGCCGCAATTCACCGAGGCACCAGGCACGGGCCGCCGCGTCTCCCAGACAGACCGTGGCCCCGGTAAAATCGGAGGGCTTCCAGGCGGCGGCGTAATCCCGGGTGAACCAGTCCCGTTGCTGAGGGTTGGTCACCGCCAGCGTCTCCATCCCGCGCGCTTCCGTCCCGCCCTGCGTCCAGCCGACCCAGAGTCCGAACAACATCCCCTTGCGGTGAACGTAATCGCTGACCGGCGCCAGGCCGCGGGGGAATTTCCCGGGGTTAGGATGCCAATCGCCCACGCCGCGAAACCAGCCGGCATCGATGTGGAACAGTTCGACGCCCAGCGCCGCCGAATCGTCAATCATGTGCCGCGCCAGCGCTTCATCCACCGCCATGCCGCTGCCCCAACTGTTGTTCACCACCAGTGGATAACGCGCATCCGTTACCGGCGGCCGCAGGTGCACCTCAACAAAGCGGTGCAGGCGGTTGGCCCCATCATCGACCTCGCCGCGATAGCACCCCACAAAGGTCGTAGGGGTCACGAAACGCTCGCCCTCCGCTAAACGGCTGCGAAAATCGCGTTCTGAGGGGTCCAGCCCGGCCGTGAGGGTCACCTGCAATGGCGTTCCGGCAGCGCTCACGTCCATCCCCACACGCCCGCTGAATTCAATGCCAAGATAGACGCCCGAACCGCGGTCGCATCCTGGATCGAGATCCAGGGAATCATTTCGGGCACCTCCGCATACGGCGTTGAGAGTCCCCTGAACGAGTAACCCGTGCCGATCGGTTCCCGGTGCGTCCCGGCATCCGAGGGACGTCCGGCGCCTTTTTCCACCCACCAGTTTTCGAGCGAATGGCCGTTCGCCACCGTCAAGGCCAGCGCGAGGCTGGGTTGAAGCGCTGCTTCGATCACCCGGCCGCTTCGGTTCACCAGCTCGAAATGGTGCTCGACCGGTCCCGCGCCCGGCCGGGCCTGCCAAATCGAAAGCAGTTCCAGCTCCGGTTCCCGGCAGACGAACCGCAGGATGGTTTCCCCGGTGGCAGTGTGTGGTGCCTTTCCCAGGAACCTCCAATCCAATTTCCGGGGTGCGTTGTCGATGAACACGTGATCCGGCAACGCCATGGGAACCGGTTCGCCGATCCAGTCCGGTGGCTTCCCCGCAGGTGACAAGGAGGTGATGGCCAGTTGACCCGCGCTGGCGGTCACCGTGAGCGCGGTATCGCCGGTCCGCAACGACCACCGCTCCCGCGCCTGAACGGTGGGCAGTGATGGCCAACAGCAGGGCGAATCGGATGAAGGTTCGAATCATGGCCGGGGTCGAGCCTAGTGGAAATGACCCCTCAGTCAATTTCTCGTTGACTCCACCGCCGCCGCGAACCGGTGCCTCGACGGGCGGCGTGCCGCAGGCCGGCGGCGGATGCCGATGGACCACGGGCCGTTGCGGCCCGATATTTTCAGTGCTTGATCCGTTCTTTGCGTTCGATCATCCGGCGCAGCTTTTCGAAAGCGGAATTCTGAAGCTGGCGAACCCGTTCGCGAGTGATCCCCAACTCCGTGCCGACCTGTTCGAGGGTCTGCCGGGGCTCGCCATCCAGACCGAACCGGGCGTTGAGGATTTGGGCCTGGCGCGGTGACAGGGTTCGGACCATTTCCCTGAGCATGCGCCGGAACGTCTGGTCTTCGAGGAGCTCGTACGGCGTGTCCGCCTTTTCGTCCTCGACGATTTCGCCAAAGGCGCTCGAATCCTCCCCGTCGATCGAGGCATCCAGTGACGCCGGACGGGCGCCGGCCACGCGCATTTGGGCCACCCGGGCCGCTGTGGTCCCCAACTCTTCGGCGAGTTCCTCGTCGGTCGGTTCCCGCGCCAACTGTTCCTGCAACCGCAGCGCCACGCGCCGCATCTTCCAGATCTTGTCCAGCATGTGAACCGGGACCCGAATCGTTTTCGATTGGCTGGCCAGCGCGCGCTTGATGGCTTGCTTAATCCACCACGAAGCGTAGGTGGAGAGCTTGGCGCCCTTGGCGGGATCGAAGCGCTCGACCGCCTTCATGAGCCCGATATTGCCTTCGCTGATCAAATCCAGCAGCGGCAGGCCGATGCCTTCATAGTCGCGCGCGATTTTAACCACCAGGCGCAAATTGGCTTTGATCATCTCCTCGCGCGCCTTGCGGTCGCCCGCCTTAATGCGCCGGGCCAGGTCGATCTCGTCCTGGGGGCTGAGCAACTGAACGCGGCCGATCTCCCGCAGATACAGCGTAAAAGCAGTCTTGCCGTCGTAGCTGGACCGCTCCGCGCCAACCTCGGCCTCGGCCTCGTCGCCATGGCGGCTGCTCGCGGGATTCCCTTCGGACTCGTGTGCGCCTTCCTCCTGCGCCAGGTCCTCCGGCGCCGGTTCGGCTTCTTCGAGATCCGCCTGTCCTGCAGGGACGGCTGCCGGCAAATGAATCGGTTCGGGCCGCGCCGTTTGTTCCAGGTGGCGGCGCGGGATCGCACGGGTCGGAGGTTTGGTCGTGGGTTTCGGAGTGCGCGTTTGGAGCGATCATGGTTGTTGTAGCTCGGATTCTAGGCGCAGCCGGCCCGGCCGGGAATGGAGTAAAGACCCCATTTTGCAGCGGGGCCGGCAGCGCAGGGCACAGCGCGGACCCACGGAACCCGGCGCCTCAGGCGCCGCTCTTTTCCAGGTGGCCGCCGAAACCAAAGCGCATCGCCGAGAGCAATTTGTCCTGGTAATCCGCCTCGCCCCTCGAGGCGAACCGCTCGTAGAGCGCCGTCGTTAAGACCGGGACGGGGACGCCCTCATCGATGGCCGCTTTGATCGTCCAGCGTCCCTCCCCGGAATCGGAGACCCGTCCGGCGAATTTCGCGAGCTGTGGGTCCAGCGCCAGTGCGCCGGCTGTAAGGTCCAGCAACCACGAGGCAATCACGCTGCCGCGCCGCCAAACCTCGGAGATGTCCGCCAGGTTCAATTCAAACTGATAATGTTCGGGATTGCGCAGCGGTGTGGTCTCGGCATCGGCCTGGCCCTGCCGGGTTCCGGCATTGGCGGCTCGCAATACACCCAGACCCTCCGCATACGCCGCCATGATCCCGTATTCGATGCCGTTGTGAACCATTTTGACAAAGTGGCCGGCCCCGTTCGGACCGCAATGCAGGTAACCCTGCTCGGCGGTGCCGGCGATTTTCTCCCGGCCAGGGGTGCGCGGGATGTTGCCGACGCCCGGCGCCAGGGTGGCGAAAATGGGGTCCAACCGGCTCCACGACCGCGGGTTCGCCGCCGATCATCATGCAATAGCCGCGTTCCAAACCCCATACGCCGCCGCTCGTGCCCACATCCACGTAGTGAACACCCTTGGCTGCCAAATCCTTCGCGCGGCGGATGTCGTCCACGTAATAGGAATTGCCGCCGTCGATCACGATGTCGCCGGCCTCGAGCAGGGGCACAAGCTCGGTCAGCGATCCGTCCACCACGGCGGCGGGCACCATCAACCACACCACGCGCGGTGACTTGAGCTGCCGGACAAATTCGGCCAGCGAGCCCGCGCCCACGGCCTTCTCTTTAACCAGTTCTCCCACCGCCTGGGCGGAGCGGTCGAAAACCACGCACTCATGTCCATCCCTGAGCAGCCGGCGCACCATGTTCGCCCCCATCCGGCCCAGACCGATCATTCCGAGCTGCATCGCCGTTTTTTCTTTCATAACAGAATCCTTCTTTCTTTGTTTTTGGTTCGAGGTCGCACTTGCTTAAAGTATCCCGCAAGTCACTGCGGATCAGTGTCGCACATCGCTTGGCATTTGCGCTAGGAAACGACCAAAGCACGGGGTGCGACAGGCGATTTACTATCAGTTTAATTACAAAATCATTGTATCTAGGATTAGGATGGGTACATTATTCGGATGGCCCGTTGGTTGCCTGAGCTTTACCCGGCTCGGGCGCACCGAGGCCCGCCATGCAAATGGCTTATATGCATCTCATCGTTTTGGCGGTGGTTGTCTGGTATGTCCTGGCGCTCATCCTGCGAAAGGCGCGTGTGAATGGAGTTTGCGGCCTCCGCATAGCTGGATCCAGGTGGAGAGACAAATCTGCGCTGGCCAGGCACGACGGGCGTGGCGCTTTGGCCGGTGGGCTTGCGTGCGCGGAGAATCAGGGCCGCCCTTTGGTTTCACGCTTCAGCTGGGTCGAAGCGTCCCGAATAGGCGCGCCAACCGGCCGCCGAAAACGTGGAATCCGTCCCCGGGGTTTCCGCCAATGCGGCGGCAGACCCGCGAGATTTCTTCATTCAGACGGTGCCTCTAACATTCCACCCATCAGGAGCAAACCGATGAACTACGCGCAACGAATCGCATGGAGCATCCGAAACACTACTTTCGGGCTAGGTACTGGCGGCCGCCACGACTGCCTCGTCGCAAACCTTTACCCTGCTGCACACGTTCACCAGCGGCGACGGGCTGTACCCGGTGGGTTCGCTGATCCTGTCGAATGCCACGCTCTACGGCATGACATCGTCGCGCGTGTTCAAGATGAACACCAATGGCGGCAGTTGTTCCAACCTGCACTCCTTCGGCGGCTTCCTGGGCAACGCGAGCGGCCCGCATGCGGCGCTCACGCTCTCGGGAACGAACCTCTATGGGATGACGGTGGAAGGCGGGGCCGGGGTGGGCGTGGCGTTCCGCGTGAGCACCGATGGCCTCGGTTACACCGCCCTGCACTACTTCAACGGCAGGGAGACCAACGGGTCGAGGCCTTATGGTTCGCTGACGCTGGCGAATGGCGCGCTCTACGGCACCACGCTCATCGGCGGCACGAACAATCTCGGGACGCTCTTCCGCATGGACACCGATGGCGGCCATTACACCAATCTGCACGCTTTCGCCGGCGGCGCCGCCGACGGGGCCGATCCGGGTGGTGACCTGACGCTGAGCGGCACGAACTTCTATGGGATGACGTCGCAAGGTGGCGCGGCCGGCTTGGGCGTGGTGTTCCGCGTGAACACCGACGGCACCGGTTACACCAATTTGCACTCCTTTGCCGGCTACCCGAGCGACGGGGCGGGGCCTCCGGGTTCGTTGACGCTGGACGGTTCGACGCTCTACGGCATGACGCAGGAGGGCGGCACGAACCAGTCCAGACTGGGCATGGTGTTCAAGATGAAGACCGATGGCAGCGGTTACGTCAATCTGCACTCTTTCGCCGGCGGAACGGGCGACGGGGCGACTCCGCTTGGCTCCCTGACGCTGGCGAATGGATGGCTCTACGGCATGACGTCGGTCGGCGGCGCGAGCAATAAGGGGACGGTGTTCCGGGTTAGCACCGATGGGCGCAGTTACACCAACGTTCACTCGTTCGCCGGCGGCGTGGGTGACGGGGCGACGCCTTACGGTTCGCTGATGCTGATCGGGTTCGACACTCTACGGCATGACGTACTATGGCGGTACGAACAATGCCGGTGTGGTGTTTACCCTCTCGAATCTGCCATCGGATCTGCCGCCGGAACCGCCACCGGCGTTGACCATTATTTATGCCGCCAATCAGGCTGTCGTTTCGTGGCCGCCTTCGGTGTCGGGTTGGACGCTTCAGACCACCGACGATCTGGCTTCGGGCATTTGGAGCAGTTATACCGGACCGATGATCAACCACACGGTAACGAATCCACCACCGACAGGAAATCTGTTCTTTCGACTTTGGCATCCCTAGAACGCCTCCCCACAGTGGCCCGGAATGGGTGACCCCGTTCCGTTCCGGATCAAATAAGATAAGGGGGATTAAAAGGACTCTTTCTGACAATTCTCTACATTTAATGCCATATTGTTTTATTATGAGTGTTTTCAATTTGGTTCACTATGAGGCCCATGCTGCATCCACTTGCCGGATCGGTCTGGGGGAGGAGCCAATCACCGGCTATGGCCTTCTGGCTATACTGACGAGTGTTGCACTGCTTGCGGGAACCAACAGCGCCACGGCGCTTGCGAGCATATATTCCTTTTCGCCTGTTTATGTTTTCAAATATCCGGGCTCTGACCCTGTTTACACGAATGGCGATGGCGCTGCTCCATGGTGCACCTTGTTCTTATCGGGAGAGACCCTGTACGGCACGGCGGGAGGTGGCGGCTCATGGGGAGGCGGCACGCTTTTCAAGCTTAAGACCGACGGCTCCGGCTTCACCACGTTGCACACCTTCTCGTTTGCGGACCCTATTCAGCCAATCAACGGAGACGGAATCGAGCCGCTGGCCGGTTTGACATTGTCTGGTGGTATGCTTTATGGGACGACGTATTCCGGCGGAACTGGAGGCAACGGGACCGTATTTAGCATGGGCACCAACGGCGACAATTTTCTGACCCTGCATGCCTTCAGCGGTTCCGTAAGTGTGCCGGGCAACGATGGATCAAGCCCGATGGCTGAGTTGGTTGTATCAGGGGGCGTGATTTATGGTACTGCATCTGTTGGAGGCCCTACGAGGCAAGGGACCTTATTCAGAATCAACACCGATGGTTCGGGTTTCGCCACGTTCGACAGTTTGACGAACATCGTCGGCGGCGTGCTGGAAAGCGCTTTGATATTGTCGAGCAATATCCTCTATGGCACGACGTATGGGGGCGGGCATTCCAACAGCGGCACAGTTTTCAGCATTAGCACAAACGGGAGCGGTTTGACGGAACTCTACAGCTTCACAGGCACGACTGACGGGGCTCAGCCAACGGCAGGGTGCCTCCTATCCGGCAGCGTGCTTTACGGGACGACCAGCGCCGGAGGCAGTTCCGACCATGGGACCGTCTTTAAGCTGAACATCGATGGAACTGGTTTCAGCACTTTGCATTCCTTCGCCAATGCGGAGGGGATACCCAACCGTGGAACCCTGGTTCTGCTGGGCCACAATCTCTTCGGGATCACATCGATCTCTCCTCAAGGTGGCTTAGTGGACCCGCTGAGCACCAATGGCACGGGCTTTTCTATCCTTCACACATTTACAGGTCCTGGGGACATCGAGGGCGGCGAGCCGCAGGGGGGCTTGACCGCATCTGGCAGCACACTCTATGGCACAACCAGTATCGCTGGCGGCAGTGGCAATGGGACAGTATTCAGCCTCTCGTTGTTGCCGCAGTTGACGATCACTCCTTCGGGACAGGATGTCGTTGTGACCTGGCCGACCAGTTATGTCGGCCTGGATTACAACGGCTTTCGTCTGCAAGCGGCCACGAATCTCTTCGCGCCGGTCTGGACCACCAACCTTCCCGTGCCGGTCGTCGTTAACGGGCAAAACACCGTGACCAATCCAATCTCGGCGACCCAACAGTTTTTCCGGTTGAGTCAGTGAGCCGAGTCGGTTAGCGCCAGGAACGGGGTCAGAACGGGGTCATCGGGGGAACGGAACGGGGTCAGAACGGGGTCAGTTAAGGAGGTTGTCAAACTGCGCCGATTCGGGCGCCGATGGATGAGGAAGAGGGCCGGCAGGAGGGGCGCGCCGCGATCAAAATCCTTTTGACTCAACCGCAGCTCCAGGAGCGGCCTGCCCCATGGTGCGCAAGCTGCGCATCCAATACCCCGGCGCGCTGTATCACGTCATGAATCGTGGGGATCGCCGGGAGGCCATCTTCGAAGACGACCAGGATCGGCATCGTTTCCTGAGCACCCTTGGGGAAACCTGCGCCAAGACTGATTGGCACGTGCATGCTTTTTGCGGTTGATCGCGCGGGGTCTGGAGCGCCTGGGCTGGACGGAGTTGGATCGGGTGAACCGGCCCAAAGGTGATCCCGCCAAGTTGGAACCGGCCCGTCAACTCCGGGGGTCGAACAACCCTATGAGGGGCGTGGGCAGCCCGGCGTTTGAGCCTGGGCAGCCGGGCGCATTTGGCAGGGCTGCTCCAAGGCGGCAACACCAGCAAGCCCACGCAGCCCGAACGGCCAGGCCAGACACTGCTTGCGATGTGATAACCTCCTTAACTGACCCCGTTCCGAGCAACCCCTCCATCGAACGCCTCCGCCGCGCTTCACGCTTCAGGCGCTTCACCGATTCTACTTGCCAGGATTAGAGAAATGTGGATAATCCGTCCCATTAACCCCTGTCAGGTCCGGCGTGTTCCGCCGGGTTCCCGGGCTGGGGGTTGAGATGGCGCGGGCGGAAGAGGGGAAAGGCAGGTCGGATGTCAGGCGCTGAGGATTTCAGGAGTGTTTCTGGCCAGAGGGGAGCTGGGGCAAGTAGCGGAGCACAGATGCCGCCTACGCTGTGGACCCTTGGTACTCACGGCGCGGGAACTGCGCGCGCCCGATGCCGAGGCCGCCCTGGCGCGGCTGTGCGAGATTTATTGGCTGCCCCTCTACGCGTTTGTCCGCCGGCAGGGATACGACCACCACCGGGCGCAGGACCTGACCCAGGCCTTTTTCGAGCACCTCTTCGAGCGCCCCTGGTTGAGCGGGGTGGACCGGCAAAAGGGACGCTTCCGCACTTTCCTGCTGTGCGCCCTTTCAAACTTCCTGATTAACGAGCGGGAGAGGCATTCCAGCCTGAAGCGCGGGGGCGCGGTCCGGCAGTTTATCTCCTGGGACGCGCAACTCGCTGAATCGCGACTGGGGGACGCTCCATCCACCGAGGCACAGCCTGGAGTCGAGTTTGACCGGCTTTGGGCGGGCGCTTTGGTCGAAAAGGCATTGGGCGCGCTCCAAGAGGATTACGGCCGTTGCGGCAAAGCCGAATTATTCCAACGGCTTTCTCCTTTGATGACTTGCCCCGTGCCCGCTGGTTTGTACGCGGAACTGGCCGCCAGCCTGGGCATGAGTGAAGGCGCCGTGCGGGTGGCCCTGCACCGGCTCGTACACCGTTTTGGCGAACTTCTGCGCGGGGAAGTCGCCCAGACGGTGGCCGATCCCAAGGACATCGACGAGGAATTGCGCGAGGTGCTCAAGGCCTGGAGCCGGGAATGAACACCGCTTTCGCGAGGCATTTGGATTGCGTCCGCTCGCGGCTTGATTCTGCTCGAAATCTTTCGCTTTTCACGCCGTTCTCCTTACGAGATACGCTTTACTCGTTGCGTGCCACGTTTCGTGTCCGTAACACGACGTCGCAAATCCTGTTGAACTAAGGAGGCACTCCATGAGCGCCAGCATGATTGCAGACCCGCACTGCCCCACCTGCGGCGCGCCGCTGTCGCGAACCGCCACCGGTAGCCTATGCGTGCCTTGCCTGCTTGAGCTTGGTTTGAAAGCCGGCCCAACCGCCCGCCGAGGAGGCGACCGCTCCCGCTGCCCGTCCGTTGAAGCGCTTGGGCGACTTCGAACTCATCCAGGAAATCGCCCGCGGGGGCATGGGCACCGTCTGGAGAGCGCGCCAGGTGAGCTTGAACCGCCCGGTCGCGGTGAAGCTGCTGGCCGGGGGCATCTTCGCCTCCGAAACCGCCGTCAAACGCTTCGAGTTCGAGGCCGAATCCGCCGCCAACCTGGACCACCCCAACATCGTGCCCATCTATGAGGTGGGCCAGTTCGACGGCTGGCCCTACCTGGTGATGAAACTCATCGAGGGCGGGAGCCTGCGTGACCGGCTGGCCGAATTCTCCCTTGGGCATGAACGTATCGTTTCAACTTCCGAAGCCCCGTCCGCGAAACCCGGCTCGCGGGATCGCCAGCACAAAATCGCCTCGCTCCTTGCGAAGGTGGCCCGCGCTGTCCACTTCGCTCACCAGCGGGGCATCCTGCACCGGGATCTCAAACCCTCGAATATCCTCATCGACCCCTCCGGCGAACCGATCGTGACGGATTTTGGCGTGGCCCGGCACATTGGCGTGGATGGCCGGCTTACCCTCACCGGCGCTGTCCTCGGCTCGCCCTACTACATGGCGCCCGAGATGGCCGCGGTGAAAAGCGGCCAGCTCAGCACCGCGGTGGACACCTACAGCCTGGGCGTCATCCTCTTCGAGTTGCTCACCGGGCGGCTGCCTTTCGAGGCCCAAACCCCCGTCGCCACCCTCAAGCTCGTCACCGAAGCCCAGCCGCCCCGCCCCCGCTCGCTGAATCCGGCCGTGCATCGCGACCTGGAAACCATCTGCCTCAAGTGCCTGGAAAAGGCCCCTGCCCGGCGTTATCGCTCGGCCGAAGCGCTGGCCGAGGACCTGGACGCGTGGCAAAACCACGGGACGATCACCGCCCGGCGCAGCAGCCCGGCCGAGCGGGCCTGCAACTGGATCAAACGCGAACCCCTCAAAGCGGGCGGACTGGCCGCCATCGTCCTGACCGCACTGCTCAGCAGCTATGTCACGGGCCGGATTTCGGCAAGCCGCCTGCCCCACATGGCCATGGAGCATACCGTTGAGACGGCGAACGAAAAGGGCGAATTCCTGCTCAATGTGATCGCGGCCAAGGACAATGGCGAGCACCGCGTGACCATGAACTTCTGGCGCTACGGCTTTGATCCTCCCGCCGGGATGCCCGTTCGCCTGGATTTTTTGGGAGTTCCCGCCGCGCGGCTTCCCTCGCTCCATTGCCTCATCCGCGCCGATCAGCCTGGCCGCCCCGATCCACCGCGCACAGGCATTCTCACCAACGGCCAGGTCTTCCGGTTGAAATATGAGTCGGAGCTGGACCGCAACTTTTACGTGGCATCCGTGGATTGGTCCGCGCGTGAGCTCCTGGCTGCCCATTCCAATGCGGTCATCCGGTTGACGCTGATGGCCAACAAAACCGTCCACACCACAGTGCCCAAGGAAGCCCTGCCGTAGTTGCGTCCCGCGTCAAGCCGTCACGGCTCCAGATTTGTTGTAACAGTACGAGCGCTTTCCTGTTGAACAGTTCCAAACCCGAGACCTCCCAAGCCCAACGAATGGGAGGACGAGCGCAACGAATGAAGGGGCTCCGATGCCAATGAAAACATTACGGCGATTGAGCTACTCGGTTACCGGCGCCATCGCGGCCGTGCTGCATGTTGCCGATGATGCAGCCGAAGCCGGTGGATGAGAATTCCGATCTTGTGGAGTTCCTAACACCCACGGGCGACGCCCACGCGATGACTTCCGAGCCGGCGGCGTCCATCGCGATTTGGCGCCGAGGATTCGAAAAGGACTGGACCTCCGTCGAAACGCTTCGCACGAACAGGATCTCCGTTGGACCCGATGTCTTTTATTACAAAGTGACACTCCGAACCCGTGGCCGAAAGCATCCACGATTTTAACTTCTTGAGCCCCGTGCGCCAAACCAGTTCAATCCGTGAACACCAGCAAGAATCCGAGCCTGCGCTTGGCAGCACCAATGTTGACGGAGCGAACCCGGTTTGCGGACTGGTTTTGCCGGGCAACGTCCTTTATGGCACAACGCTCAATGGCGGCCTTTGGGGAGGGGGCGACCTGTTCAGCTTGTCCTTGGCGGTCATGGCTTCGCCCCCGCAAGTGACCATCAAGCCCTCCGGAGCGAACCTGGTGTTGACCTGGCCAGCCAGCGCTCCCGGGTTTACCCTGCAATCCGCCACCAGTCTCGGCCCGTCCGCGGTTTGTGACCACCAATTCCTCGACGCCGTTTGTGACCAATGGGTGGAACATCATCACGAATTTAACCTCCGCTCCCCAAATGTTCTACAGATTGAGCCAATGACCCGTGCGGGTAGCAATCCTGTGCTCGTCTCCTGGATGTTCGGCCGAAGAAGCTGAACTCCAAGGTGAGCCAGTGACTCGCGACCCTCAGAGCACGCCAACCAGCAAATGCATCCAACACTCTGTTGCTGCTGCGGGAAAGCCATCGCCGGGCGACCCCAAAACAACCCGAACCTCTGCCTCACGTGCGAGCAAATCGGGTCGGCCCAGGCCGCAGACGACCTGCCCCCGAGCGATGAACCGGAAATCCAGGGCTTCTACGCCGAGGAATCCCATCCCCGTGCATCGGAGGCTGATGCGGTTCAAGCGGCCGCGGAAGGTGAGTTCCTCTTCGCACCACCGGACTTTCGACGGCGTTGCGCCCAACCGTGCGACGAACACCATTGACCCCACCGCGGTCCCCGCGAGCGATTCCCGCCAATTCTCTGTAACAGCCATCAGGCTTTCCTGTTGAATCCAGTTAAAGCCCTGATTCCGTGAAGGACAGTTTATGGTTTATCGACAGTTTGCCGAAAGGAGCGCCTTATTTAGTCCGCTTCCCATTTTTTTCCGTCCCGCCACTGCTGCGGGTCCAGCGGCCAACGATTCTGGCTCTGGCCCACGATGTGATGCCTGCGGACCCCATGCGGAAAGCGCTGCACCCATCCAACGAGAGGAGGCAGGCCTGAAGAGAAGCGGATCCTGCTCGCTGTGCGGAAGAAACACTATGCCCCCGCAGGCTGCCGAGTTGATTTGCCTGAGCGTGGTGCTGCTGGTTGCGACCGCCGCATGCACCGGCCGTGCGGTGACTGCCTACACTTATCAGGAGATTGCCGGGTTGGGTCAGACCGCCCCGGGGGGCGGCAGTTTCGATGGGCTTTTCGAAACCGGACAAATCAATAACCACGGAGACATCGTGTTCGGGTCGGGCTACGCCACAGACGGTGTGGATTATCTCGGAGAAGCGGCATTCGTGGTGCGTCATGGCCAAACAGAGGCCCTTGGGCTTCCGGGTGCTGGCGCGCCCGGCGGTGGCGCATTCGCAGGCATCGTTTTTTCACCACCCAGCCTCAACGATTGGGGTGATGCCGTGGCGGCGCTTCAACTTGCCCCGTTTGTCACACCCTATGGTATGGACGCCGGGCTGTATCGATTCTCGGCCGCCTTGGGCGAAGTCCGGCCGGTGATCGTGCCGGAACTCACTCGTTTGCCCGAAAGCGGCTCTGTCTTTCGAGGAGTAGCTTTTGGCCCGTGCATCAACAATCAGGGGCAAGTCCTCTTTACCGGACTGGTCGATTCCACGGCAGGGCTCCTTCCGAGCCAAGGTCTTGGCCTGGGGTTATATCTCTTGGGCGTCGGCGGCCAGATCCAAAAGATCGTGCAGCCAGGCGACGCAGCGCCCGGTGGGGGCGCCTTTGATCTGGCAGAACTGGGCTGGCTCAATGACGCCGGCGACATTGTGTTCGGTGCGCATATTGCCGGGGAGGAATGCATCGGAGACCCGGCTCTCTCACAGCAATCTTCGCGGATTTTCTGCGGGGACAATACATATCTTCGATTTGCCGATAGTGGCCGGATTATCTCCATTGCGCATCAGGGCGACCCGGCGCCAGGCGGCGGGACTTTCCGCCATGCCTGGGGACCTATCATCAACAACGCCCGCACGGTGCTCTTCGTGGGGGATTTGAGCGCGCCTCCGGAGAATGACCTTGCCCAAGGCCTCTACCTTTACGATCCATCCCAGGGCACGACCCGGCCCGTTGTCCGGCCCGGGGACATTCTCCCGGACGGGTCGCGGATTGTCACGGTCAGCGATTTTGCCACCGGTCATCATCTGAACCTGCAGGGAGAGGTCAGCTTCCTGGCCGCCTTGGGCAACGGACAGGAGGCGCTCTGGGTAAAGACCGCTCGCGGTTTGCAGATGGTGGCCAAAACCGGGCAAGGGTTGCCGGGAATGGGAATGGTCACGAGCTTTGACTTCGCCGGGGCAGCGCTCATCGGGGGCGCTCTCAACAACGATGCCGGCCAGGTCGCCTTCGCGGCGAACCTCGGAAACCGGGGCGCGGTCATCGTATTGGCCACGCCGCGGCAGCGGCTCGGAGGCGCGTCGCGGCCGTCCCAAGACCCGTCCGAGACCGGCACCACCCGTGGAATGCCATTTTCCGAGTCCCAGTGACAAAGCGCGAGCAGTTTTCCTGTAACAATCGTTAACTCTTCCTGTTGAACGAGGTGAACCATGACACGATAGCCCTGGGAGCGGCGGAAAATCGAGCGGCACGGTTGAACCATGGACGGAGGGAGCAAAAGGGATTGGAGTTTTATGGACAACCGTAGTGCGACCGGGTGCGGTTCTGGGGCGTTAACACCAGCGACCATTCGCCCAAATTACCAGGACTATGGCTGCGCGGTGAATGCCATCTCGCCTGCGGCGCTCTTTCGGCGTTACGAGGAGGCGGGTTTTCTGTATCCAGCCAAGCAGGAGAAGTTGGCCCCTTTCATGAGCGCCGTAGAGGATTCTTGGACTCGCACGCTCGGGGCGAACCAGGAACTTCACTGGATAATCAGTTACAGCGACCCAGGCGGCAATGCCTGGGCATCGATAAGCTGCTGGCGATCCACTCAGGCGGGATGGGTCGCGCAGCACTTGGTTTCGGTCGGGAGCCCGGTCGCCTCACGCGCCGTCATGTTAGCGACCTGCGGAAATCGGCTGCACGCCGGTGCGGATCGTTCGTGGCAGAATTGGTTCCGACCGAACAATCGGTTTGCAAACCGGGTCTTTGGCTCGCTCGTGAGCACGATCGGGCCGCAGTATTCCGCTGTTGCCACCTTGGATTATGTGCTGGTCCCGCTCGCGCGTTTAAGCTCGGCCAACTCAGCCGTGCGAACCGTGGAGTGTAAAAACGCCAAATCGGATGAACTGATCGCGCTGGCACGCGCGGCTCGTGGTCCCGTGTATGTTGCGGGGGAGGAACTAGATGCGGATGACCTGCTCTTGGAGGGCGTGGATGAATTATATTCGCGAGTCGGGTTGAGGCGCTATCGCCGTATTTGGCTGGCCTATTTACCGGGCAGTAACGAACCAGCCGGCGCGGCAATCGCCTGGCGAGGGCCACTGGGCCTGAATTTCAGCTTCCTCGAGAATCGATGTGATCTCCTTCTGGCTCCTGGTTTGGATGCCTTACAGCGGGGCCCCGTGGTCCGCGCCCTCGTTTCCGCAGCCTCGGAAGCTTATACGCGGTTTCCTTCCGACGCGGTGCCGGTGATCACCGACTGCCTCACGAGTTCCCACCTCAAAACTATGGGCGGAGCGCTGGTGCGACAGTATTCGCAGAGCTTCTGGCTGGAACAGAGGGGGCTTTTGGGGTGGTACCACCACGTGGAGAAGTTTTACGATCGAATGATGCGAGCTGAGAAGCGCTACGGCCTGGCGGGAAGAGCCACTGCCCATGGCGAGGGCGGTTCACCTTCCTCAGCAGAGGTGTCTAAAGCTCAAGTCGCTTTGATACCATCCGCGGCTTTCAAGGGGGTCTCCGGGTTCCACCCTTCCAATCCAGAAGCGGGGTCCGGCCGCGCAACTCGAGTTGGGGGTCCCTGCCGGAGCCGGGCTTATCCAACGGCCACCCAGAGCGCTCAAGGTTGGGGAGCACGCAACCGCAGACAAGTACTGATGGACGATCCCCGTGAAGCGGAGCGGTTGGCGTCCAAGGTGGATCCCCGCGAATGGGTCCGAAATTACCTGGCGCAACATGTTGGGGGTGGGGTACTGTATTCCTCGATGTGGGATGCGGCCCCGCAGTTATTGCGTCCGAAATTGCCAGGCGCTTGCTGTCCGGAACCGTCGAGGGGCTCGATATCAGCGAGGCGCCGGGCTGAAGGAAGCCCGGCATAATACTTCCGGCTCCGAACGCGCGCGCGTGCGGCAGGGCACAGCGCTGGATTCGCCTTTTGCCGATAACTCATTTGATTCTGGTGTTTACACGGTTTCTGCTCGAGGACCGCTCATCAATCCGCCGCGGGCGATCCAGGAAATGGTTCGCGTCTGCAAACCGGGAGGCAAAGTAATGCTTCAAGACCTGGATGGTCAGCTCCTTTGGCATTATCCGGCTGACCCTCAACTGATAGCCGGCATTCACCGCGTTCTGGATGTGTTGTCAGAAACGGGCTTTGATTTACTCGTCGGACGGAAGTTGTTCCACTTCGCCCTCCGGGCTGGATTGCGACAGGTCCAAGTCCGCGTGGAACCCTATCATCTGGTTGCAGGCGCGCCGAGCACCGAGGACTTGGGGCTGTGGGAGTTGAAGCTGGACATCGCCTTCCCAGCGATTGTCACGGCGCTTGGTTCTGTTGAGGCTGCGGAATCGTTGAGGAATCGATTCTTGGAACACCTGCGCAATCCGGAGACATTGACATATTCCGTCGTCTTCACCGTCACAGGTGTGAAGCCATAGTGAGCGAGTGAAAGCTCGATTCGGTTGCTGGGGCGCCAGTGGGTCGCATGGGGCTTTCCCACCGCAGGAATTCTTAACCTTACCTGCTCCAGCGGAAGAACATGGTTCCGGTGGCGGGAATCGTCAGCGGCGGACGTGGGTGAACCCGGGACGTCGGTATAGGTTCCGTTCAGCGTCGTGGAGTGCTGAAGCGTGGCCCCGGGCGGCGAGGCGATGATCACCCGGTTTCCTGCGGCGGGCTTTATGCTGAAGGCGGGCGTTGCTCCTGTGGTTGCGGCCAGGTGATGCGTGGTTATCCGGCCGGCCGAAAGAGCGGTGTTGTAGATGGGGGCTTCATCGATCGCGCGGCTGAAGTTGCCGGGCCAGCCCTCTCCGCTCGCGCCACCCGCCCGATCCCCCAGATCCACCGGCAACGCGCCGGTTGCGCTGGCCTGAGTGGCCACCAGGCTGCCGTAGGGTAAAGCTTCCAGTTGGCGCCGTCGAGGGGGCCACCAGGAAAATCCAATTAGAGCCCCCGAGATCTCCGGCCAGCGCAGGGTAGCTCGCGGCGAAGGTGTTGGTCGTTCCGGTGGCGGGAACGGGGTCAGTTAAGGAGGTTGTCAAACTTCTCCGATTCGGGCGCCAATGGATGAGGAAGTCGGCCGGCAGGGGGGCGCGCCGCGAGCGAAATCCTCTTGACTCAACCGCAGTTCCAGGAGCGGCCTGCCCCATGGTGCGCAAGCTGCGCATCCAATACCCCGGCGCGCTGTATCACGTCATGAATCGTGGGGATGGCCGGGAGGCCATCTTCGAATCCGAGCAGGATCCGCACCGTTTCCTAACCACCCTTGGGAAAACCTGCTCGAAGACCGATTGGCAAGTGCAGGATTTTTGGGGTTGATCGCGCAGGGTCTGGAGCGCCTGGGCTGGACGGAGTTGGACCTGGCGAACCGGCCCAAAGGTGATCCGGCCAAGTTGGAACTGGCCCATCAACTCCGGGCTCGAACGACCCTTTCAGTGGCGTGGGTAGCGCAGCACTTGAGCCTGGGCAGCCGGGCGCATTTGGCATGGCTGCTCCAAGGCCGCGACACCCGCAAGCCGGCGCAGCCCGAACGACCGGGTCAGACACTGCTTGCGATGTGACAACCTCCTTAACTGACCCCGTTCCCGTTCCGAAAGCCGCTGCGCCCACCAAAAACCGAAAACCCCATCATCTCGCCGTCACCGGTCCAAAGTGATAGGTGATCTCCGGCAGCAGTTTGCAAGCTCAGCCGCGGAGGATTGTTCCGCTGTGGGGATTGTGATCGGGGCCACTACACCGATCCACGCAATATTCGAAATAGTAGGATGTCGTGAGCGAGTGCAGCTCACCACCACCGCGATACCTAATTAATTAGAAATATAGTCTATCCCACGGACCTGTCATTACTCTCATACTCGGACGCTCTCTTTTCCGAGTCCACGAGCTCACTGTGGCTGCGTGCAATGGTCTTGCAACCATTTGACGTCGCGGTCCGTGGCTGAGGTGTGGCTGCCGGGGTGCGCCCTGCCCAACGGGACCAGCGTCGTCGGCTCCAGCCACCGGTGCGTCTCTACGTGCCCGTCGGCAAATGAAATCTGGCCCGAGCCGCCGTGGTAGCTGGCGGGATAATCGATTATCCAGTAAGGGTTGCTCGGTCCGCTGCCGTCCCGCGTGCCGGTGTTGCTCATGTCGACGCCGAAAAAACCGTCGTTGATGCTGTCGCTGCGCTCGTCCAGAATCGCAAAAATCGCGTCTGGCTTTGCGATCTCCTGCACGCGCCTGAATGTTGCGTAACGACTGTTGCCGCCCGCGGTAAATGCAGGGATTCCTTTGATTCGTGTGGGATTGAGGCGACAATTCATCGACATGCTTCGGACAAACCGGCTCTTATCGCCCGGGCATTTGTAGACGCCAGGGCTGGCGGTATACGGCGCCAGAGACGAGTGCTGCGGATCGATGAGCAACAAAGTGTTCGTCGCGTCGGCCGCGCGGCTCATCGTTCCGGCCACCCAATTGGTGAAGACCCCCATCCCATCCTGGCCGTCTGAGTTGCAGGGCAACTGGCCATTATTATCGTCCGCGTACATCAGCCAGCCTTGCAGGAGCTGGCGGACGTTGCTGGCGCATTGCGCCCCCTGGGCAGATCCTTTGGCGCGATTCAGGCTCGGCAGCAGCAAGCTTGCCAGTATGCCAATCACGGCAATCACTAGCAGAAGTTCCAACAGCGTAAAAGCGCAAGTTTCGGGCCCCGGGGATTTTCCCGAGCCCCTATTCGCTTCCGCAGCCCGCGATGCTCGGCCGCCCGCCGCCCACCCCCCACTCTGCACTCTGCAATTTGCAAGCATACCTCATCCTGCCCAGTTAAAGTTAACGAACTCTCTCACCGCCCAGGCTTGAAGCGCGGCCAATGCAGCCACGTAGTACCAAAAAACCCACCGGTGCCTAGCTTTCGCCAGCGACTGGGCGAGGACAATAAAAAGCGGAAAGAGAACCATGATGTACCGCCGGTAGGACATAAAGTAACTCGTGAGGGCCGGCACCAGCCCTGCTGGCAGCACATACCAAAACCACGTCCTGTTGAGCCGGTAAACCAGGGGCAGCAGCGCCAGGAACATCAGGAAGAATCCTCGATCCAGCGCCGAGTCCATCATACCGTGCAGGCTGCCGATGCTCCCGAACGCGCTCAAGAAGGCCGGCAGGTTGAACATGTTCTTGATTGAGGGCGAGTAGGGATAAGCCTTCTGCGCCTCGAAGCCTTCGAAGGCGTTGCCGGTTTGAACATACATTAAACCGAAATACATCGCCCAGCCGAGTGCAGGCGCGAGTAGCAAGAGCCAGTATCGTAGTCTCTTTCGCCTCTCATATAGGTGCCACGCCACTGGGAGCACGATGAATATGCCGATCGCCTTTGTCAGGGGCATCAGGAAGCTTATAACGCAGGGCCAGAAATAGCGTTCGCGTTCAAGCTCCCAAAAGAAGGCGATGACCATGAGCAGGTAAAGCGCTTCAGTGTACGGAAAGCCGAAGAATAAGGCTCCTGGGAATCCTAACATGAGGACCAAGGCGTCTCGTGCCGTTTCTGGGCTGAAATGACGTTCCGCCAATCTGAAGAACATCCAGAACGCCGCTATCGATAGCCCATTCGCCAACACCAAGCTCACTGGCAAGACAGGGCAAAAGGTTACAACGGATGCGGTGCGGATCACAAGCGGCCATAATGGATAAAACGCGCAAGACAGCGAACCCTTGTGATAACCGGTTGAAGCCAGTATCAAATAGTGAGCGCTGTCCCACGTGGCGAGTCGGCTAGCCGGGGTGGGGTCCCGCCCTCCGGGCCAGCGCGCGTACGCCGACAAGAACTGGTGTGAGTTATATGCGGCCCAAAATGACGCTGAGACTAGTAACAACAGGAAGATCCGATGGGTTAGGATCGCGACCACCGCCATTCGAAACGATTGTGAAAGGCTCGCCCCCCGTACCCTGCGAAACATTCGGGCAATAAGCTCTTTACCAAAAATCGCCATACAGATTCCACCAGGTGTGACATTCAAGAAGAGTATCGAGCACCTCGTTCTGGCGTTTGGTCATCATGTTTAGAATGCCGACGAGCCCGCCTCCCCGTTCCACGAGTATCGGAGACGGGCCGAAAGTGAAAATGCATCCAGCCGGGCAGTCCGGGCCGCAACGGTTACCCCGTACCTGTAGGAACTTCTCTCCGCTGCCCCCGACGCCGCTATGAGCAGTCCCAAGGGGGCGTGGACGTTGTGGGGTTCCCTTGGACGTTTCCGCCACAACCACAGATGCCGTATTTCGGGACACAATTATATTTTTGATCACTAAGGGTCATGGTGCCCCCAGTAACATAACTGCAGTTTAAGCCTCCATTAACGCACCACCCGCCGCTGGCCGGCCCACTGACAACGCTTGACACAACGCATGTACCACCGCAATCCGGGTAGCTTCCGCAGTTTGTATTGTCTGGACCAGCCCATGGTTCACAATATTGCCTGTTTGGCCAGCACCACACCCTAATGGGAAGGGCGATTAATGCTCCAACAAGAACAACATCCGCCAGTATCTTCTTCATTGTCTTTTTGGTAGTTTAATAGTTTGTTCCGCGCTTATTTCTTCGCTCCCTTCCTTAAGCGCAGGGCAAGGAGGGGAAATGCAACTAATGCGATGAGTAAAATTATCAGGGGCCACCGTAACCATGGTACCTGTTGCTCAGCACTCATCTTAATCGTCATAACTGGAAAATGCCCTGCCGCCCTCGCCATTACGTCACGAGGATCCAGTATCCAATTGGTCAACGGGCCATATTCGATGCGTTGGACCTGGCGGCGGTTGTCCCGAAAGCGGTTGTCAACCATCCATGTCGGTGTGCTCAACATTGGCGGGAATGTGACGGGAGCCGACTCGCCGATGCTGGTTATTGTAACGGTGTGTTTGATACGCAGAGCCGGGACATGCCCCGCGCGGTATCCCCCGGCTTTTTCGTAGTAGTCGAGCTGTTCGAACAACGAATCGTAAACACGGCATTCAAACTTTAGGGGGTATACCCCGTAAGGCGTGTTTGTCCACTCAAGCACGGATGCCTCCCCTGCTTTCAGTGTTGTGTTGAACTGTTTCAGCGCTGCCGCAAGTCGCTTTGTATCCTCGCGAGAGACAAAAGACGGTGACTGCCGATTGAGCATCACCGAGGCCGCTGCACCCAGAACCCGATTCCTCGAATAGAAGAATCCCACGGTTGCCAGGAGGTGAGGTTCAGAGCTCGCCCACTCTATGAGGTTTGTACAAAAATACGCCTGTGTGTCCGACTTTGGGACGGTCCATGGCGTCGGCGGCTCAGGATAGCGCGAGGCGTCGTCCTCAGAAAAGATGAGAAACCACCACGGAAGGGTTTCTGCCGGCGTAAAGATCGGGGCGCTCCAAGTGTCGATGATACCTATCTGCGCCCTAGAATTAAGATTTGTGGCTCCGCGAGCGGCCATCCGCAGAGTAGTATTTGTGGCCGAAATGAGAGCGAATGTCGATGATCCATCTGAAATGATAGTATACGATTCTGAGTTTGGCTGTTCAGTGTACAATTGCCAATGAGAACCGTCCCGAACGACACGGAATTCGCTTTGGCCATGATTTATTAACGCATTCGTCGCGGAAAAATACTCCGACGATATGTGCCCCGAGATCTGTACGGCGGAATAGGACCGAGGCATTCCCAGGTCACTAAATGAAAGAATTATTGTTCCGACACAGAGTGCGACTCGCGGCACACCCGTCAGAACTCGGTTAGCACCGCGGCCCAGATACAGTATAATCAGGCCAATATCCGCTAAGGCTATGAGTATCCCGACAGCCCATGTAGTCTCTGTTCTTTCTCCGGAACCCAATGCGATCGCAAGGATTCCTAGACAGTGACAGCTGCTTCCCGGCGAAAACAGCCAAATGCCGACACGGTATATTCCGACCATGTACAGAACCAGATGAGCCAAAACCCGATATTGCGCGGAACGCGAAGATTGCTTAAAATCTTAATGATCACCGTCAGCTCCAGGAAAACTGACCCCAAAAGGAGTAACCAGTTCGGCAGCATCGAGAGAAATTCGTTCCTCCTCGAGAATTGGTTGAAATGGAGTACGAGCATCGCGAGTTTTGCTAACGCTAGGCAACCTAACACAATGGCAGCCAGAACCCCGAGTGCCGAGGCGATGCGGTGCCTTAGGTTTGGATAAGAACGGTTAGTCCGGGCAGCACCCAAAGCCGCGCTTCCGTAATTTCGTTCATCGGACACATCCAGGCTCATAAGTTATTCAAGTTCGGTTCCCGTAAATCCTATCTGTTGACACAGATTCCGGCCGTCGCGCCCCTCCATACCGCATTTTCGCTAAGGATTGTTTGGCGATCCATCCCGTGCCTCGGCAGGCAACCCAACCCTGAGGCATGCCGTTGCGCTGATCGGCTCCGTCATTTGGCAAACAGACCTCGGACGAGGCCTGTTTGCCCCAATTAAACTTCGCGTTCATGCCGAAATTCCAAAGGGTAACGATGCCAATGGCCAACAGGTTCGAAAAGTAGAGATTCCACCCGAGCCAAGTGTGGAACCCGTAGAGCAGGAAGACGGCGAATCCGATTCCGGCTCCGCAAATTGCGTTGAAGACAGCAAGGCGCCGGAGGCGGCTGCGCAAGACTTGCCCAGGGGTGCTTTCCTTGAAGGTCCACATTTCATTCCACACGAAGTTGTTGATCAGGGCTACCTCCGCCGCGCAGAGCTTGCTCAGCCCAATATTCAGGCCGAAAGAGCGCGGGTCAGCCAGCACGTAAAGGACTGCCATGTCCACGACGGTTCCGCTGCCGCCGACCACGCAGAACTTAAGGAATTGCGAGAGCCGCGCGCAAAAGCAAAATCTATCTTGGGTCAACGCATTTGCCGGCTGCGGGGAAATGTCCTGAAACACCGTTTCGGAGCTATCCTCTCCTACGCGATGAGTCTGCTCCTGTGCATGTATCGTGCGTCGGGCTTTGCGTCCTTGGAACGTGGTCTTGGGCTCTTCTTCCAGTGCCCTCATACGTTGCGCAGCTTGGGCTTAATCGAGGGAAATCTGCCTTCCATTTTTTGGCTTTTTCACACCTTCTTTTGACTTTTACGGGCCGAGTGAAATCTGGTCTATTCGCGACGTGCGGGAGTAGCGAATTCATTCTCAAACCTGTCGCCCTCCCGCCGTTTTAATTCCGTCGGAGGCGGCTTTAAAAAAGCAGGCGGAGATAGAACTCGGCGAGACCAAGGACAAAAGCCCCAAGGGTGATCCCGACCGCCGAGCGTCCAATCCAGGCGGTCTGGCGCCAAAAGTTCGCAACGGCGAGGCCCCAAAGGAACGAGAGCGGGACAAAGGCCTGCGCAAAAAAGCGCATGTTCTGGTTGCAGGCAAAGGGGAATTGCACAGCGTACAGCACTGTTATAGCGGTCTGGCACGCCGCTAAGACGAGGCAAGCAATCCACGGCGCCCTCAGTTCCGGCCTGGGGCGGACCCACACTCCTGTCGCAAGCAGGAAGAGCATTCCGAGGCACCCCCAGCGGAGCAGCGCCCACCAGTGGAAGCCATAATCATTCATCCCGGTACTCACCGTACAAGAGGCTCGTCGTCAGGGCAGTTGGATACGATTGGCGCACCGCGCCGTCGTAGTAGAACTGGCCCCCGAGGAAGGCGCCGAAGTCAAACGAAAGAAGCCTCCCCACAGTCGAGCGAACGATGCGGAGATCGTCCGGAAGGGCGGCGTTTACATAAAGGGGGTTGCCCGTTTGTGCAGCCGTGCGCGCCCACCAAAAGATCTGCCAGAGTCCCGCCGGCAAGCCCGTCAGGTACGTCTTCCACAAGGCGGCACGCCACCCGGAGCGCGTGGTCTCGGCCCAAAGGACCAGAGCGAGCGCTCCTGCAACTATCGCCAGGGAGGAACCCTTCGTCGCGAGCATCAGGGCAAGGAATGGCGCCAGCCAACAGAGCCAGCGGCGATGACCGGAGCGGATAAACTGAGCGGTCGACAGCGTTACGACGCCACCAAGCGCGGGCAGAAGAACGTCATTGTTGATGCGGCCGGCGAAAAAAAGATGGCCGGGGAGAAGCGCCAGAACCCCCAACCCAACCGTCGCCTCTGGTCCGCCGAGGTTCAGCCGTCGGAAAATGAGCGACGCTAGCAACACGGTCGCCAAATAAAGACCCGCGCCGAGGAACTGGATCGGCCGGAATGGATCGTCGAACGAAGCGTACGAGAACGGGGCGCGCCACGTTGCCGCGAGGCCGTAATAGACCGGCGGCTGCCATGTTTCCCAACCCTGTTGGACTGCGGGCATGTGTGCGGTAGCACTAAGATGGTCGATGTATTCGCGATGACCCGAAACGTCGTGTTGCCTTATCCATGGCGTCGTCACGTCGAGGTACTGCATCGCCAGGAGGCCGGCCAACGCAATCGGCCAGCCGACCCAAGCCGGATAGCCCCACCGCGCCGCAAGCCAGAAGCTTCCAATCCCCCAAACGGCCAGCATCAGAGCCTTCAGCGCTGTCAGCCCGTGCGCCTCCTTCACGTCGAACCACCCTTCTCCGTGAATGTTCCTGGTTATAAAAGTCGCGCGCGCTCCTTTTTGTGCCAAAGCCTTCGGCAATGGGAAATCAGTGTAAGCGCAATGGAGGCATTCGGCAGGCTGGGTTGCGAAGACCGTCCTTCCATTTAACGTCAGCAACTCCAGGCAATCGACAGCACGGATGGTGAGCTTGCTTGCGCCGCGCAATAAAGTTGCTTCGAACCGGTACTGGCCTGACTGCTCGTGGCCAAACCACGGCAAGGTCACCTTAAACTGCTGCCCGGTGCCGACTTCGATCCGATACACTTCGCCAAGGCGCCTAGGGAACGCCAGCAAGAGGCCCGCTATAAGCACGAGCCACACAATAGCGCAGAGGAACCCCGCGCCCCTGCCCCATTGGCCATTCGTGGCGTCTTCAGCCCGACCGAGTCGAGGGCGAACGCACGACCCACAAGGTTCGCACTCCTGGCGTTCCGCTTTCCTCTGCCAGAGCCGGCAAGTAGCGAGGAGGGTCCTCATGCCATGCGAGGATAAGTCCACGCTGTCGGAGATTCAATCGCAGATTTATCTAATCTGCAAGGCAAGCAGGAAAGGATTCCAGAACGGGGTCACCCATTAAGGCGGGTGTCAAACTGCGCCGATTCGGGCGCCGATGGATGAGGAAGCCGGACGGCGGGGGGGGCGCGCCGCGATCAAAATCCTCCTGGCACAACCGCAGTTCCAGGAGGAGCCTGCCCCGTGTCGCGCAAGCTGCGCATCCAATACCCCGGCGCGCTGTATCACGTCATGAATCGTGGGGATGGCCGGGAGGCCATCTTCGACGACGACCCAGATCGGCATCGTTTCCTAAGCACCCTTGGGGAACCCTGCGCCAAGATCGATTGGCGAGTGCATGCCTTTTGCGGTTGATCGCGCAGGGTCTGGAGCGCCTTGGCTGGACGGAGTTGGACCTGGCGAACCGGCCCAAAGGTGATCCGGCCAGGTTTGACCTGGCCCATCAACTCCGGGCTCGAACGACCCTTTCAGTGGCGTGGGTAGCGCAGCACTTGAGCCTGGGCAGCCGGGCGCATTTGGCATGACTGCTCCAAGGCCGCGACACCCGCAAGCCGACGCAGCGCGAGCGGCCAGGCCAGACACTGCTTGCGATGTGACAACCTCCTTAACTGACCCCGTTCCGGTTCCGTTCTCGGACGTTAATTCGGGACAAAAATGGCACCTTTTATGACGGCGGTTCGGCATTTAGCGGCAAACCCGAATTGGATGGTGAAATCGCTCCGGGCTATCCTGAAAGGATAGCGGGCACTCAGCCCAGGGTTGCGAGTCGGCGAGCTACCCTGGGTTCGCGCACCCAAACGAATGTCAACCCTGCAAGGGTTGGAGCCGAGGCCCGGACCGCCGGCGCTGAAACCCTTTCAGGGTAAATGACCCTCAACGCCGCGTTGACCCAGGGTAGCCCCGCACTTCCTGCGGAAGCGCAGGCCAACCCTGGGCTGAGTGATGAAATCCCTTCGGGATAAACACAGGAAAAGGGCCAAGCCTCTGCCTTGATCCTTCCTTTCTCCTGACGTCCAATCGCCGTTCGAGGCGCAGTCGCGCGAGGGCGCGGCAGGTGCGCATTCCATACCCCGGAGCCGTGCACCACGTGATGAGTTGCAGGGGCCGCCAACAGGATATCTATTTGGAGGACCGGGCGCACTGGAAGACCACGCTCTCGGTCAAGGAGATCGCCACTCGTCTCCACTTGGGCACACCGGGCCGCGCGAGGGTCTGCCGGCTCGCGGCGTCGAGCCAGGCACAACCCGGCAAACCCATCCCAGGGCCGCCTTGAAATCTGAAAGCAAAATGCGCGGGGTAGAGGCTCGGCCCCTTTTGCCTTTCCCGGCGCACGGCCATTTTGGCTAGTTTCCGGCGGGATCACGCCTCACTGAACAGGGTTCACCCATCATTACGGCTGCCCTTCAATCCGGGGCCGGGTTCCTGTCCGGATCGTTAGCCGTTTTCCCAGACAAATCACCTAATTTTGCCGGTTCGGGGTCCCTGCCGACCTGATTAAAACTTTGACCCTTCCCGCAACTTTTCTTAATTTGGTGTGTATCAGGAAACTAATGGCTAGTCGGTAAGCACATGGCATTTACATCGCTCAGAGAGTTTTTGTCCCGCATGGGGCTGGGCACACCCGAACAGTTCGAGAAGTGGGCCAAGGCCTGGAGAGTGGCGGCGGAAAGCGGCTCGCAGGAGTCGTTGCTGGGCTTTATTTGCCGCGAGCAGGGCTTGGCCGAAGATGTTTTCCTGCAAAAGCTTGCCCAGGCCCTCAACTGGCCGTACCTCGACCTGACCAAGCTCAAAGTCCCGGCCGAAGCTCGCAACCGCATTTCGACCAAAGTCGCCTTCCAATACTCGGTCCTGCCCACCCTGGTCCAGGATGGCACCGTCCAGGTCGCGGTCAGCAACCCGTTCGATACGGCGATGCTCAACTCCGTCCGCTTCGACGCGCGGGGCCCGGTGCAGTTTGCGCTGGCCACCAAGGTCGAAATCGAAAAGGCGCTTGAAGAATTTCTACGGCGTGGGTGCCGAGACCCTGGGCGAACTCGAAGAGGAGGCGCCGCTGGACTTGGAGCTGCCCAGCGACAAGGAAATCACCGAGAGCGACCAGGAAGCCAGCGTCATCAAGTTCGTCAACCAGGTGATTTGGGAGGCCTACAAAGACCGCGCGACGGACATCCATTTCGAGCCCGCCGAAGACGAGTTGCGCATCCGATACCGCATCGACGGCATCCTGCACCAGACTCCGATGCCGCCGCAGCTCAAGCGCTTTCAAGCCGCCTTGATTTCCCGCATCAAGGTCATGTCGGGGATGAACATTTCCGAAAAGCGGCTGCCGCAAGACGGACGCATCAACGTTCGCATCAAGGGAGAGGAAATCGACATCCGCGTCTCCACCGTCCCGACCGTTTATGGTGAGAGTGTTTCTCTGCGGCTCCTGACGCGTGGCAAAATCTTCTTGAGCCTCGATAAGCTTGGTTTTTCGCCGCTCGAAGAACAGGCCATTCGCGAAATCATCGTCAAACCGCACGGCATTTTCCTGGTCACCGGGCCGACCGGTTCCGGCAAATCGACCTCGCTCTACGCCTTTCTGAGCACGATCAATTCGGTGCACAAGCGCATCATCACGATCGAGGAACCCGTCGAATACGAACTCAAGGGCATCAACCAGATTGCGGTGCGGCCCGAGATCGGCCTGACCTTCGCCATGGGGCTGCGCCATATCCTCCGGCAGGACCCGAACGTCATCATGGTCGGCGAAATCCGCGACTTGGAGACCGCCGAAATCGCCATCCGTGCCGCGCTCACGGGGCACTTGGTCTTTAGCACGCTCCACACCAACGACGCGCCCAGCGCCTTCACGCGCCTCATCGACATGGGCATCGAGCCCTTCCTGGTGGCTTCCTCGGTGGAAGCGGTGATGGCACAGCGCCTGGTGCGAACCATTTGTCCCCATTGCAAGGCCGAGCAGAAGGTCGAACGAGATTACCTGCGGCGCATCGGGTTTCCCGCCGAAGAGATCGAGACCGCGAAATTCTGGCGCGGCACCGGTTGCGAGCAGTGCCGCCAATTGGGATACCAGGGGCGGATGGGGATTTACGAACTGCTCATCCTCAACGAATCGTTGCGGCCGCTCATCTTGAGCCGCGCCCCGTCCTCGACCATCGCACAGCGCGCCATCGAGTACGGCATGCGTTCGTTGCGCACGGACGGCTGGAACAAAGTCAGGGCCGGTTCGACGACCATCGAGGAGGTCCTCCGCGTCACGCAAATCGAGGAGCACCTGGACGCCCTCATGGAGGACACCAAAGCGGAAGTGTGGGTGAAGAGTTGAAGCCGTCGAGCATGAGCTGGCGTACGCTGACACTCGGGTGCCTGTTGGGGGTGAATCTGGTGATTCTGCCGCCGGTGTCCCAGGCTTTGGACCAGACGCCCCTGCCCACACGGTTAGGCGTCCGAACCAATTCCCTTTCGCCCGCGCGTCCCGGAACGGCCCGGCCGGTTGCCGGCGCCAAAACCAATACCCTCGCCACCGCACGAGGCGGGACGAATTCGGCGGCGCTGGCCCAGCCGGTTCAAGGCACGCGGTCCGCGCTGCTCGACCGGTTCAAGCGGTTTCAGAGCAACCCCTCCTTTTATCCTGCCGCCGGCATCAGCCTGCTGCTGATCGGCCTGCTGTTTTTCCGCTTCGCCAAAGCGGGGGTCGGCGCGAAGAGCCGCGTCGCGGCACCGGCGGCCTCGGGCTCCCGAGCAGTGGTGCGCAAAGCCAGCTCCAAGCCGGTTCGCTCCTGCAACGTTCTGAATGTCGGCGCTGAGGCGCGGCATATCTGGCAGTTTGACGCCCGGAATGGGGGCTATGTGTTGGGCCGTGAGCAAACCTGCCTCGAGGGGGAGGTTTTGCCCGGAAATCTGGTCGCCAAGGATTGGCGCTCGCTCTTTCAAACCAAGCTCAATATCGCCTGGCTTCCTCCGGAACAAGTGTTCCTCCGGGTCACGCAGTTGCCCAAGAGCAATTTCGACGAGACACTCTCGATGGTCGAGCTTCAGATGGAAAAGCTCTCGCCCATGCCCGTGGCGCAGGTGGTTTGGAGCTTTCATACGCTGGCGCACACCGACGACAACCTGCAAACGGTGGTCGTCATGGTCGTCGCCCGGAGTGTCGTCGAGGAGTTTCTGGGCAAACTCGAAGCGCAGGGTTACCTGGCGGACCGGCTTGAACTACCGCTGCTGGACCAGCTTCAAACGACCGCGATTACCGAAGACGGCGCCTGGATCTATCCGGAGGCTGTCGGGGGCAAGAATACGGCCCTGGTTGCCTGGTGGTACGGCGGGGTGCTGCAGAATCTGGACCTGTTGATCCTTCCCCCGGCCAACCGGCCGGCCGCCTTGAAGGAACAACTGATGCAGATGGCCTGGGCCGGCGAACTTGAGGGCTGGCTCACCTCGCGTCCCGAGTGGCACCTGGTGGCCGACGTGGCCGCGGCGGAATGGGAGCCGGCCTTGCACGAGGGCCTGGACGAACCCATCGACATCATCGCGCCGTTGCCGGCTCGGGAGGTCGCCGCTTTGACCGCGCGCCGTTCGGCGCAGGCCGACGTGAAGATCAACCTGATGCCCGTCGATGTCACGACCCGCTATCAGCAACAGTTTGTTGACCGGCTCTGGATGCGCGGGCTCCTGGCGCTGGGTGCGCTCTACATGGCCGGCGTGGCGATCTACATGGTCGCCCTGGCTTACGCGTCCTTTAAAACCCAGGGCGTGGAACAACAGGTCGCCGACCTTGGCCCCACTTATACCAACGCCATCCAGCTCCGCGACCGGTTCCGCGTCCTCAAGGACCGCCAGGAGCTCAAATTCGCCGGTTTGGACTGCTGGAATACGACCGCCCGGCTGCTCCCGGAAAATGCGACGCTCGAAAGCATGAATTTCTCCGATGGCAAACGCCTGACCTTGAACGGCACCATCCCCGGTGACCAGATCCAAAGCCTCTACGATTTCGAACGTGAAATGACCCGCGCCACCATCAACGGCCAGTCCCTCTTCGATCCCGGCAAAGGCGAGAGCCTCCAAACCCACGTGCAGGGTCCGGCCATGAGCTGGAGCCTGATCCTCGAACTCAAACGCTCCGACGTGCAATGAAAGGCTACTGGGAAAACCTGCGTCCGTTCGAGAAGCGCGTCGTCGTTGTTGCCGGCGTCCTGACCTTCATCGTCCTGAACTTTGTCTTTGTCATTCCCCACTTTTCCGATCTGGGCAGCATGCACTACCGCATGGCTGAGGCGCAAGAGAAGCTCGCCAAATATCAGGGGGAGATCGCGCAGACCAACGTCTATGAGACCGGCCTCCGCCAGCTCGAGGGCGAGGGCCAGAATGTTCCCTTGGAAGAGCAACCCTTTCAATTCCAAAATACCATCAACGCCCAGGCCGGACGCAGTGGTGTGCATTTCCTCTCGACCGGCAAAATCAATACCGATACCAACCAGTTTTTCCTCCTGCGCAGCGAGAGTCTGAGCGTGGAAGGCGGGGAGCAGCAGTTGGTGGATTTTCTCTATAACCTGGGATCCGGCGGTTCGTTGATTCGCGTGCGGGACTTGAGTCTCCGCCCGGACCCGCCAAGGCAGCAGCTCGTGGCCAACGTCAAGCTGATTGCCAGTTACCAGAAAAAGAACACGCTGCGTCCGGCCGCGGCGCCCGCCAGAACCCTCGCGGTGAATCCCGGCCCGTGACATTGAACTGCGTTCCCACCGAGACCTTTAACCAACACCATGACAGCCAAGACCACCGTGCTAGCCGTATTACTGACCGGCCTGGGCGCTCCGGCGCAGACGCTCTCTTCCGCCGGGGCGCATCGCCCGGCATTGAGCCAGGCCGAGCCGGCCGGGGGAGGCCCTTTCGCTCCTATTCCCGCCGGTCCGTCCGACACAAATCGGGACGCGCTGCTCGAGCGGGCCCTGACCCAGCCCCGCGCCGTTCGGTCCGCGGCCGTCACCAATAGCGCTCCCGCCGCAGCCTCCACCAACAACCCTGCCCCGGAAGCCAGCGCGCAGCCTGCTGCGGCGCCCGCCGCGCCGGTTCGTCCGGTCGGGCAAAGCGCTCCCAACACGAACGGCGTGTCCGCGCGCAGCCAGGTGCCTTCGATCCCGCAGTTGCCCTTGCCGTCCCGCTTGCCCATTCCCGGCCAGGCCTCGAGCCCCGTCCCGGCGTCCGGCACGGGGACCAATGCCTCCCCCGACGAGGTATTGCCCGCGGGAACGATCAATTTTCCAGCCACCGATCTCAACCAGGTCTTGCAGATTTACTCCGAGTTGGTGGGACGCACCGTTCTGCGGCCCACCTCGCTGCCCGCGCCCACCATCACCCTCAAGACCCAGACTCCGCTGACCCGCCACGAGGCCATTCAGGCCTTTGACGCGGTGCTGGCGCTCAACGGCATTACCGTGGTCAACGTGGGGGAGAAGTTTGTCAAAGTCGTGCCCAGCGCCCAGGCGGGGCAGGTGGGCGGGCCCTTCAACAAGGAACCCGCCGATCAGCTCTCGGATTTGGGACAGTTTGTGACGCACGTGGTGCAAACCACTTACCTCAAACCCAGCGATCTGGTCCAGGCGCTCACGCCCTTTGCCAGCCCCGGATTGGCCAACGGCATCCTGCCCATCGACCCGAGCCAGATCCTGGTCCTGCGCGACTACAGCGAGAACGTCAAGCGCATGCTCGAGATGATTAAGAAGATCGACGTGTCGGTCCCGCCGGAGTTCATCCAGGAGGTCATTCCGATCAAGTACGCGATGGCGGCCGATATTGCCAGCGCGCTCAACAGTTTGAGCGCCGGCGGCGGCACCACCTCGATTGGCGCCAGTACGAGCGGCGGCGCCCGCGGGGGGTATGGGGGCTCGCGCGGGGCTAGCCGCGGCACCATGGGCGGCATGGGCAGCATGGGCGGCGGCTATTCTGGCATGAATTCCATGGGCGGCGGCTCCTACGGATTGACCCCGCAAGGTTCGATCGGAGTGACTCCGCAAGCCGCGGTTGGCGCCCCGCAAGCCGGCAACCAGGGCAGCTTCACCCAGCGCCTGCAGAACATCATCAACAAGGCTGCCACGGCGGGAGAAATCCAGGTGCTGGGCCAGACCAAGATCGTTGCCGATGAACGCACCAATTCGCTGCTCATCTTCGCCTCGCGGGACGACATGAAGCAGATTAAAGAGATCGTGTCCAAGCTGGATATCGTCCTGGCGCAGGTGTTGATCGAGGCGGTGATCGTTGAGGTCACCTTGAACAACTCGAGAGACCTCGGCGTGAGCTACCTCCAGCAGACGCCTCAGGGTCCGGGGAATTACTTTCGAGGCATTGGCGCGATTAATAACAACAACGTTCTGTCTTCGAGCAGTTTTAACCTGGCCAACGCCACGAACGCCGCCGGAAATTTGCCGGGCGGCTTCAGCTACCTGGCCTCGCTGGGCAATGACCTGGATGTTTCCCTGACGGCCCTGGCCGCCAACAGCCGCGCCCGCATCCTGCAGCGCCCGCGCATCCAAACCTCCCACGCCGTCCCGGCGTCCATCTTCGTCGGTCAGTCCCGGCCCTATCCCCAGGGCAGTTACTACGGGGGCGGGGCTTTTGGCGGTTACTCGACCATCCAGCAGCTCCAGATCGGTGTCACGCTCGAAGTGACGCCCTTAATCAACCCCGACGGACTGGTGGTGATGGACATCCATCAACGGATCGATAGCTTCACGGGCAACGTCACGATCCAGGGCGTGGGGGACGTCCCGGTGACGAGCGAGAAAGAGGCCACCGCCAAGGTGGCCGTGCGGGACCACGACACCATCATGCTGGGGGGGTTGATTGAAACCGATAAGAACGACAACAACTCGGGGGTGCCCTTGCTCAAGGACATTCCGGTGCTGGGGTATCTATTTCGCAGCAGCCACCAGGATGAGGCGCAGAGTGAACTCATCGTGTTGATTCGGCCCACGGTGCTGCCGACGCCGGAAGTGGCCGCGCTGACGGCCTCGGCTGAAAAGCGGCGGATGCCGGCCGTGCGGCAAATGGAGCGCGAGGTGCAGCATGATGAGGACTTGCGGATGCGCCGAAGCGAGAAGCAGCGCCTGCGCGACCAATAGGGCTTCGTTGACCCCGTTGAGGTTTGCCGCGCCGAAATACCCGTTAGGATTACGACCTATGATCACGGAGTCTATCCTGCTGGGGACGCAGCGTCCCGTGGAGGCCCAACCACGGACGAATCGCTTCAAGCATTGGGGTTGCTTCCGGAACGGAGGCAGTCTTCGGGCGATAGCCATGGGATTGGCCGTGCTCGCGTGTCTGTCGGTTCGCGCCGGTGGAACCGTGAGTGATTGTTCCGAACAGACCTTCACCAACGCGCTGTTCGGTGGCGGCGTGGTCACGTTCTCGAGCGATTGCAGCCTGACCTTGACCAAACCCGTCACCCTCAGCGCCCAGAACACGGTTATTGATGCCGGCGGCCATAATGTCACCATTGGCGGCGCCAACCTGGTGCGACTGTTTAATGTGAGCGGCGGGCTGCAACTGGTGGGTCTGACCCTGGCCAATGGCGCCGGTTCAGCCGGCGGCGCGCTCTACATCGATCAGGGGGCAAACGTCATCGCGACCAATTGCACTTTCGCCGGAAACTCGGCCCTCGGTTCGAATGGTGTGGCGGGGGCGAACGGTTCAGACAGTTCCTACGCCCAGGGCGGCTCCGGCCAGAACGGCGCGGCCGGCGCGTCGGGCCTGGGCGGAGCCATTTACAATGTCGGGACGCTGACGTTGCTGAACTGCACGTTCCTGAGCAATAGCGCTGTCGGCGGTAATGGTGGCAACGGGGGCAATGGCGGCAACAGCGGCGGCCAGTTGGGGCAGGGGGGCAATGGCGGCAGCGGGGGGCCGGGTGCGATTGGCTACGGAGGCGCGATTTATAATTTGGGCAATCTCACCTTGCTCAACTGTACGATTTCCAGCAACAACGCCACGGGCGGCAGCGGCGGACTCGGCGGCACGGCTGGCACCGGGGCCTATCCCGGCCTCTCAGGCAGCGGCGGCGCCGGAGCCATTGGGGCCGGCGGCGGAATTTTTAACGGGCTAAACTGTCGGGTCGCCGCATCCACGTTCAATGGTAACACGGCCCTGGGAGGCGACAGTTCGAGCGGGGGCAACCGTACCAGTGGCACTGGGAGCCTCGGGTTGCCCGGTGGCGACGCGGATGGCGGCGGCCTCTGCAACGTTATGTCCGCCACACTGACCAATTGCACGTTTTACAGCAATGTCGTCACGGCGGGCAATGGCGGCAACGGGGGCGATGGCAGTGGGTCCCTGCCCACCGGCGGCAACGGGGGCAGCGGCGGCGACGGCAACGGGGGCAATGTGCTGAACTCCAGCGGCATGGCCATCGTGAACTGCACGCTATCGGCGGGGAGCGCGGTCGGGGGCACGAACGGGGTCGCCGGCAACGGCACGTTTGCGGGCTCGAACGGCAACCCCGGCCAGTCCCACGGCGGCGACCTCGCGAGTCTGGGCGCGGCGTTGACCTTGATGAACTCGATCCTGGCCACCAACCTCTCCGGCGGCAACGCCTACGGTGCCATCACCGATAAGGGGCACAACCTCAGCTCCGATTCAACTCCGCCACTCGGCGGGACCAGCCGTGACAACACCGACCCGCGGCTTGGCCCACTCGCCGCCAACGGCGGCCCTACCATGACTATGGCGCTTCTGGCTGGCAGCCCCGCCATCGACGCCATCCCGGCCAATAGCGGCCTCTTCCCGCCCACCGACCAACGGGGCGTCCAGCGTCCCTTCGGCATCGGGGCGGACATCGGCGCCTACGAGTGGGGTGCGGCCCACTCCTTTTCCCTCCTTCCGCCGAGCCTGAGCGCAGGCTTGGTCAGCCTCGCCTTCCCTACCGAGACAAACCTCTCCTACGTGCTCCAATACAAAAACAGCCTGACCAATGCCGCCTGGATTTCCCTCCTGACCAATTCCGGCACCGGCGGCTGGCTCACCAACCAGGATTTCGCCACCAACCAGCCCGCCCGGTTCTATCGCGTCATGGTCCGATAACCAAACCGGCCGGCGCTCCTAAAGCAGCTTTTTTTTCCGGATCGGCCGCCCGGGCGTTATCACATTGACTTGCTCTAGTGTCATTTGCATGATATGCGCCGCTTATGAATGCCGGGGCGTTCCCGGAGCGTCGCATGCACAAAATTGTTGCCAAAAACCGTCTGAGCCCGAATGTCACCCGCCTGGATGTCCTGGCCCCACGGATTGCCCAGATTCGACAACCCGGCCAGTTTGTGATTGTCCATAGAGCCGGCCAGGCGGAGCGGATTCCACTGACCATTGCCGACGCGGACGCCCCCGCCGGCACCATCGCCCTGGTCATCCAGGCGGTGGGAAAAAGCACACAGGAATTGGTGGCCCTGGAAATCGGCGACACCATCGCGGATATCGCCGGGCCCTTGGGGAAGCCGACGGAACTCATCAACTCCGGCCGCGCGCTCTGTGTCGGGGGCGGGGTTGGGACCGCGGTGGTTCATCCCATTGCTCAGGGCCTGCAGCGCCTGGGCGTCTCGGTCGTGAGCATCATTGGCGGGCGTTCGAAGGAGTGGGTCATTTTTGAACCGGAACTGCGCCGCCTGGGTGAGGTCGTGGTCTGCACCGACGACGGAAGTTACGGCCGGCGCGGTTTTGTCACCGACGCGGCCAAGGACGCGCTGGGTTCGGCGGCAATCGATATCGTTTACGCCGTGGGACCCGTTCCTATGATGCGCGCGGTGGTGAATCTGACAAAACCCCTGGGTGTCCACACCATCGTCTCCCTGAACCCCATCATGGTGGACGGCACCGGCATGTGCGGTGGCTGCCGCGTGTCCGTGGGAGGGGAAAACCTCTTTGCGTGCGTGGACGGCCCGGAATTCGACGGGCACCTGGTCGATTTCGAGGTGCTGATGGATCGGCTCACCACGTACCGTGAATTCGAGCAACAGGCCGTACGCGCCTGCGAGGACGGCGCCTGCAAGATCGGGCTCCGCTGACGGCCCAGGTCTGTTGGCCGGCTTGCTACCTTCGTAACCCCCCAAGCTTAACCGCACAAACCCCGGAGCCACTTCAACCCCGCCAGCCTAGTTTTGGAATCCCGGCTTCGCAATTCATAATCCCCACCGTGCCTCCCAAACCTTCGACCAAACAGCGCCTGCAAATCAGCCGGCAAACCATGTCCGAACAGGATCCCTTGATCCGCAACGCGAACTTCGAAGAGGTCAATCTCGGCCTGCCCGAAAAGGCCGCGCTGCTCGAAGCCGAACGCTGCCTCCAGTGCAAAGATCCCAAGTGCGTTTCCGGTTGCCCGGTGATGGTCAATATCCCGCGCTTCATCGACTTGCTTTCGGCCGGCAACCTGGCCGAGGCGGCCCGTTCCTTGCTCAACGACAACGCCCTGCCCGCCGTTACCGGACGCGTTTGCCCGCAGGAAACCCAGTGCGAAGTCGAGTGCATTCGCGGCCATAAGGGCCTGCCCGTCGCGATCGGGTACCTCGAGCGGTTTGTGGGCGACTGGGCGCGTGGTCACAGCGATCAGCAGGCCCTCCAAGTGGCCCCGCCGACCGGTCGGAAGGTTGCCATCGTAGGGTCCGGCCCCGGCGGCCTCACCGCCGCCGGCGAACTGGTCAAGCAGGGCCACCAGGTCACCGTCTTCGAGGCCCTTCACAAACCCGGCGGTGTGCTGGTTTATGGGATCCCGGAGTTTCGGCTGCCGAAGCAGATCGTGGAAGCCGAGGTGGCACGGCTCGAGCAGGCCGGAGTAAAGATCGTTTGCAACACCATCATCGGTCGCACGTACACGCTCCCGGAATTGCGGGATCAGTTCGATGCGATCTTTGTCGCCAATGGCGCCGGCCTGCCGGTGTTTATGAATGTCCCGGGCGAGAACCTCAAGGGCGTTTATTCCGCCAACGAGTATCTTACCCGCGTGAACCTCATGGCGGCCTATCAGTTCCCGCGCGCCGATACCCCCGTGCTCAAAGGCAAGCGCATCGCCACCGTGGGCGCGGGCAATGTGGCTATGGATTCGGCTCGCACCGCCAAGCGCATGGGCGCCGAAGCCTCCGTCATTGTCTATCGCCGCACGCGCAAGGAAATGCCCGCGCGCGCGGAGGAGGTTCACCACGCGGAAGAGGAAGGCATTGAATTCGAATTCCTCGTCGCCCCCGTTGAGGTGGTGGGCAATGCTCAGCGCTGGGTGACGGGTCTCAAATGTGTCCGGATGCAGTTGGGTGAACCCGACGCTTCCGGTCGCGCCCGCCCCGTCGCCATCCCCGGCTCGGAGTTTGTTATCCCCTGCGATATGGTCGTGGTGGCTGTCGGCACCCGGGCCAACCCGCTGCTGACGGCGACCTGCCCCGAGCTGAAGCTCAACAAATGGGGCAATATTATCGTCGATGAGAAGGGCATGACCAGCGTGCCCGGGGTCTTCGCCGGGGGCGACATCGTCCGCGGGGCCGCTACGGTGATTCTCGCCATGGGCGACGGCAAACACGCCGCGAAGTCCATCCACGAGTACCTCCGCGCCAACCCTTCGTGCCTCGGGCAATCCTGAACGGATAGCCAGCACCCAGTCCAGGCGGTATGTGAACTGGGGTTCCGCGCCACGCCCGCGTTTGGGCTACGATGACTCGGGTCAAAAGTCCCCGAGCGCTCTACGGATTAGCGGAAGGACCGTTGCACGGCTCGCACCAGGTCTTGGATGGGCCCCTTCCGCACGTATTGCGCCGCTCCCTGGGTGAGCATCCTTTGAATCACCAGATCGTCGTGGACCTGTCCCGTGTAGATGAGGATGGGCACCCCCGGCTGATTAAGCCGCAAAAACCGCATCAGCATCAACCCGTCCTCACCACCCAAATTTAAATCGAGGATGATGAGGCCAAGCTTGACGCCCTCAATCTTTTCCATCGCCTCGGAGGCGTCCTTCGCGGTCAGCACGTCGTGCCCCGCCGCCGCCAGCCCTTCCGCCACGATCACGCGCCATTCTTGCTCGTCTTCAACAAAGAGAATCTTTTTCTCCATCGCGCCTCTATTGAGCAGGGAAACCGCCGCTGCGGCAAGCAAAAGCGCGACGCCCGCGGCACGGGATGGGAGTTGTACGCGGAGGGGCCTCCTCGCTGCCAAGGGCGCACTTCGAGCGTGCGTTTGGCGCGGCGGACGCTAAGTTTTCCCCATGATGTCGCGAGCCAAATCCGAACAACTGTTCGCTGAAGCCCTCAAGCTTATTCCCGGCGGCGTGAACTCGCCGGTGCGGGCTTTTCGCGCTGTCGGCGGCCATCCGTTCTTCGTAAACAAGGCCCGCGGCGCCCATGTTTGGGATGTCGATGGCAACGAGTATGTGGATTATGTGGGCACCTGGGGTCCGGCCATCCTGGGCCACGCCCACCCGAAGATTATCCGCGCGGTCCAAAATGCCGCGGCCGAAGGCACCAGCTTCGGAATCCCGAACCCGTTCGAGGTGTCTATGGCCCGGCTCATCCGCTCCCTGGTGCCGAGTGTCGAAAAAGTGCGCATGTGCAACTCGGGAACCGAAGCCACTATGTCCGCCATTCGCCTGGCGCGCGGCTTTACCCGGCGGGACAAAATCATCAAGTTCGACGGCTGTTATCACGGCCATGCCGATTCGCTCCTGGTCAGGGCCGGTTCCGGCGCCCTCACGTTTGGCAATCCCGACAGTGCCGGGGTGCCCGCCGCGTTCACCCAGCATACCATCGTCGTGCCCTTCAACGAACCCGACGCCGTGGCGGCAGCCTTCGAGGCCAACCAAGGCCAGATTGCGGGTCTGATCCTCGAACCGGTTCCGGGAAATGCCGGTTTGTATCTTCCCCGGCCGGGGTTCTTGGAATTCTTGCGGGAGTTAACGCGTGCGAGCGGGGCTTTGCTGATTTTCGACGAAGTCATGACCGGCTTCCGCCTCGCCAAAGGCGGCGCCCAGGAGCGGTTCGGCATCCAGCCAGACCTGAGTTGCTTCGGCAAAATCATCGGCGGCGGCCTGCCCGTCGGCGCTTTCGGCGGTCGGGCCGACATCATGGATTATCTGGCGCCGTTGGGGCCTGTCTATCAGGCCGGCACCCTGAGCGGCAATCCGGTCGCCATGGCCGCCGGACTGGCCGCCCTGGAAGAACTGGCCACCGGCGGCGCGTATGCACTCCTGGAACAGCTTGGTTCAACGCTGGAAACCGGAATGATCGCGGCCGCGCGAAGCGCCGGAGTGCCCGTCCAGTTCAATCGCTGCGGCTCGATGTTCTGTGCTTATTTCACCCAGGACCCCGTGCACAATCTCGCCGACGCCCTGAAGTGTGATCGCGAGCGTTTCAAAAAGGTACTTCCACGGCATGCTTGATCGGGGGATTTATGTGGCCCCGTCGCAATTCGAAGCGGGCTTTCTCTCGACAGCCCACACCGAGGACGACCTGCAAAGGACCATTGCCGCTGCCGCCGAAGTGCTCAAGAGCCTGTAGGATGAATTTGCGCGTTCTTGGCTCCGCCCCTTTGTTTTCGGCCCGGCCGCCTCGGCCGGCTCGGGCACATCCGCGCGCCGGCACGACGCTGGCGCCGGGAGATGGAGGTGGTGCGCGGATGCGCGCCGCGTGGGGGAAGGGCTTGCCAGGCGCGTCGTCCCATGAAAAGTTTTTCCGCCCCAGCGCATGAGTGACACCCCCGCTAACCCTCACGGAGCCGACGACGACCCCGAGAAGCCGGCCGATGAACTCCTGCCGTTGATTTATGAGGAGCTGCACCGCATCGCGTCCCGGGAAATGGCGAAGCGAGGAAGACGGTCACACGCTGCAAACCACCGCCCTGGTTCACGAGGCCTGGCTGCAACTGGCCGGAAACCACCCGGATTCCTGGTCCAGCCAACGTTCCTTCCTGGCCGCCGCCGCCGAAGTCATGCGCCACATTCTCCTGGATCGAGCCCGCCGCAAAGCCCGAGTCCGTCACGGCCAGGGTCTGACGCGCGTGGACCTGGACAATGTCGAGATTGCCGCCCATACCAGCGACGACACCTTGCTGCGCATGGACGACGCTCTGACCCGGTTCGCGCGCGAGGACTCGGAGAAGGCCGAGTTGGTCAAATTGCGATTTTTCGTTGGTCTAACGATACCCGAGGCCGCCGCCGCCTTGGGCATTCCCGAACGTACCGCGAAGCAGTGGTGGGCGTATGCGCGTGCCTGGCTTTATGCCGACCTGAGGAAGGGCGGTTGATCCCGCCGCAGGCCGGCGGAGCGGCTTGGTTTCGGGCGGCGCTCCCCTGGCGCGGCTTATTGGTTGATATGGATCACTTTCGGAGGCGGAAATCCGTTGAACCACGTGGCTGAGGCGCTGCTATACGCGCCGATGTTCTCCGAGAATACCAGGTCTTCCACGTCCAGCTCGGGCAGCGTCTCGGACAATGAGATCGTGTCCAGCGCGTCGCAGGTCTGCCCGAACACCGCGCAGACCTCCGTTTTGCCCTTCTTGAGCGCCTGCAAGTGGTATTGGCAGTGATCGAAGATGATGCCGCTGAACGTGTGATAGACGCTGTCATCGATATAGTAGCACGTCTTGCCGTCCCGCACCGCCTTGCCGATGATCCGCGCGACGGACACCGCGGCCGTCGCCACCAGGAACCGCCCCGGCTCGGCCAGGATCTGAATGTCCGCGGGAAACAACCGGTCAATCTCCGCGTTAATTTTCCGGGCCAGCGCGCTGAAGGGCTGCACATGCCGATTGTAGGGGGCGGGAAAGCCGCCACCGATGTCTAAAATCTTGATCGCATGCCCCCGCGACTTGGCCTCCTTCATCACCGCCGACGAGATGTCGATCGCCTGGACAAAGTTCTGGAAATTCGTGCATTGGCTGCCCACATGAAAACTGATGCCCTCGACCACCAGGCCCAGCTTGAAAGCCGCCAGGATCAAATCCACCGCTTCGCCCGGGTCGCAACCGAACTTCGATGAGAGTTCGACCATCGAGCCCGTGTTCGGGACCCGCAGGCGCAACACGACTCCGGCGTGGGGGGCGTATTGCTTGATCTTTTTCAGTTCGGTCAAATTGTCGTACGTGACCAGGGGTTTGTATTGATCCAAGGCTTGCAGGGTCTCCTTGGGCTTGGTGGGGTTGGCATAAATGATTTTGTCCCAGATAAAATCCTGCTGCTCCTTCGCGGGCAGGTGCTTGATGTTATCGTAAACCAGCATGAACTCCGGCAGCGAAGCCACGTCGAAGCTGGCGCCCGCCTGGTAAAAGGTTTGGATGATCGCCGGTTCCGGGTTGGCCTTCACCGCGAAATAGGCCTGAACCTTCGGGAGGTGCTTCTTAAAAGCCGCGTAGTTCTGGCGGAGGATCGCATGATCGAGGATCACCACCGGTGTGCCGTGGGTACGCGCCAGCGCTTGCAGTTGCTTCTTGGTCATCTTGTTTAGGTGCAAAATTGCTCCTGGCCTTTAAGCGCTTTCGCCTCCTCGCACAAGCCAAAAAGCTTGGACCGAGCGATTCGCTCTCCTTTGCCGCGAAGGCAGGGCAGGGGCAATCCCCGCGGCGGCGGGTTTCCCGAACTATCGCTGGTTCCGGCTCGGCTGGGCCGGGGCGGAATAGGCTGGCCGGGCGGGGGCCGCGGGGGGCGCGGCATAGCTCCGGCCCGTGTTGTTGGCCGGTGCGGGCGCGTAACGCGGCACATTTGCCGGCACACTCCGCGAGGGGGCCTGATAGCTTGGCGCAGGACGATAAACCTCGGCGCTCCGGTCATAGCCCGTCCACCGGCGGTTAGCCTGCGGAACGTAGGCCGGCGGGCTCACCGCGTTCGCTTGAGGCGTGCCCGATTGCCAGCGCCCGTCCATCGGCGGACGGACCACATTTCCTCGTGCCGAACCGGTCCACGCTAGCGGTTCACGGCTTTCGCTGCTTCGCGCCGGCGAGGCGGTGGCGGGGGCTTTCGGTCCGTTGGGAGTCCAGCCCGGCGCGTTAGCCTTTTGTCCGATGATGACCATCGAACTGCGCGGCGCGGATTCACGGGCCGCCGAGCTTTGCGGACCGCGCAGCACCAACGGTTGATTCTGGCCCGGGCGCGGAGTCCGGTTGACCGGGCTCCATCCTCCAGGGGATGCCGAGGTGAAGCTTGAAGCGGACAACTCGCGAGCGAGAGGCGAATTCACGGGCGCGGCGGTTGCGGACCGGGCCGCCGGCTGCGAGCCCGCGCTGAGGCTCGGGGACGCGGAACCGGCGCTGGCCCTGCGCATGGCCACAGGGGCCGATGGCGCCAGCTTAGGCCGGTAAATCGTAAGCGTCCGCTCGCTGACATCAAAGCGCTCCGCGCGACCGATACCGCCCGCGATCGCGGCGCTTTCCCGCAGGGCGATCGTTCGGACGGGGATGTGGCTGGCGGCGGCGACCTGATCCGCGGACAACCCGTCATTAACGACCCGTTGACCGTTCCCCCCAATCCGGGTCGCCGCAATCGAACTCCGGAAGACGCGGTCGCGCTGGTTCGCCGCGAGGCTTTGGTGCTGCAAATTCCGGTCGCGAAAATGGTTCCATGCGACGAACCGATAGTGATCCGGGCGCAGTCCGAGGTCTTCGGACGGGCCCACGTGACGGCCATGGAACGTAAGGCCAGCCCCGGCGATGAACGCAGCCCCGGGCGGCAAAGGGGCCCAGCCACAAAAACCATCGGTGTAGCGCCAGGAGACCCAGGAAGGACCCCACACATGGTCTGGCGCCCAACACCAGCCCAGCCGACTATGACGGAACCACCGCCCATAATGGAACGGCGCCCAGCCCCACGAGTAATCCGATACCCAATACCAACCACAATCCGTCCAAGCCCATTGACCACAATTGTAATATGGCTGCCAGTTCGGGTTCACCGTTACCACCGTGGGCTGCCAGCAAAGTCCATAACCATCCAGGTAATTCCAGGTCCCGTACGGCGACAGTCCGTTGTAGAAACCCGAATCATCCGCCACCTCGACCGCCGGGGCGGCCGCGGGTGGTTGCTGCGGATAACCCGCAACTGAAGGGTCCGGCTGGGGCGCCACCTCGGACGGTGGCGGCGCGGGGGCTTCCGCCGGAGCCTCGACCCAAGGAGTCGGATTCACGTCCGCCGCGACTGGCTGGGTTCGAATCTCCTGGTCTCGCAGGATCATCGCGGTCACGACCGCGTCGGGCACGCCGATGTCCTTCAAATAAATGATCTCTTCGGCCCCGAGATTGAACGTGCTGGCGGAGTTCGTCACAAAGGCAAGCATCACGCCTTCTTCGACACCGGAATTGGCCAGGCTGATCACCTGTGCCGCCGGGCTGGTGGGGCGGATGTCGGGCGGCAATGGCCGAAGGTCCGAAACGGCCTGGACAGGCGCGTTGGCGATGTCATTGGTGGGCGAGAGTTCCGCCGGCGTGGATTCGACGCTCGAGGCGGAATTCGTCACTGATGCCTCGATGGATTTGGGTATTGTAGCCTGAGTGGTGCCGGCGTCCTCAGCAAGGCAATTGCCAGCCAAAGGCAGAAGAATTAAGCTCGCCCCCAGGTACCCTTTCCAATTCAACCCGCTCTTCATAATGGTTCCTGCGACAGTTTACGCCCAATTGCGTCTTCTGTCACCAGATTCGACTCCTTGACAAAAGCCCCTATTCAAGCCCCGCCATTTCAGTTCAAATCCCAGCCGCCTGGCGGGGATTATGTGCGCCTTCATCGCCGGATGCGGCTTGCGCCGTGGTTGACTCAAAGCTGCACCCGGAAGAACTTGTTTCCCGGTCCCGGGCTGACGCTGTAAAGGGGCGGCGCGGCTCCCGCGACAGGCGTCCAGGGCCCTCCAATGGCGTCCGCTTCGAGCAGGGTGCCGGCTTGCCAGATAAGCTCAAACCCGCTTCCGGCAGGGATTTGCGCCAACGTTACCGGGCCGTAGGTGTCGAAGCTCGCGCCAGCGCTTTGTCCAAGCTGGTAGATCGCCTGGGCATCATACGTACCGAGCGCTCGACGCCAGATTCCCAGGTCATCCATCGCGAAAACGCCGTCCACCGCGTACGTCCCGGTCGGGTCTTGGCCCAGGCAAACCGCCTTGCCCGAATCCAGGCTGGCGAGCCCCGCGATGGACCGTGAAGCCGCCAACGCCCCATCAATGTAGGTATTTGCCGCCCCGACGCTCCGGTCAAACGAGGCAACGACACTATGCCAGGCGCCGTCGTTGAGCGCGGGGCCACCCAGGGGTGTGGCCAAAACCGAACCGCCATTTGTGCCCACCAGAGTCCAGGCCAGCTTCCCTTTGTCGTCCGCGAACACCCAGCCCGGCTGCAGCGTCGAGCCCACCGCATTCCCGATCATCGGCAGGTCATCCGGGGTGTTCGTATAATTGATCCAGAACGAAACGGAGAAGCTGTCTGTTTCCGCGAAGACCAGATCCGGTGTGTAAGGAAGGGAAACGTAATTATAGTTGGATACCGCTGTGACCGTGCTGACTTGTATGGCGCCCGGCCCGATGTGACCGGGGATAAAAGCCGGCGCGCCGTTGGAAACGGCATCATGCCCGAGCCCCGATGCATCTGTGAAGTCGTTGTCGAATTTCAGGTGTAGCACCAGGCCATTGGTCAGGTTGCCAAATCCGGGCGGCGGCATGACCAGCAGTGAAGCCGTCGAACTCGCGCCCGCGCCGGCGCTGTTCGTCGCGGTGAGCCAATAGCCGCCCGCATCGGCATAGCTGAGGTTGCTCAAGGTGAGGGTTTCGTTGGTCGCGCCCGTGATGGCCACGCCGTCTTTGACCCATTGCAGGGCCAAGGGAAGAGTTCCCTCGACCCGGCTGCGAAGGCTCAGTGTCGTGCCCGTCTCCGCGCTTTGTGACTGTGGTTGAGCTTTAAAAACCGGCGCGGTATTTGTCCCGTAGCGAGCCGCCGCATAATGGGCCCGGACCTGGTCCGAAGACAGAGCCCTGTTGTAAAACGCGACTTCATCCACCTCTCCGTTCCAGAGCAGGTCCGCCGCCACCGTGGACGAGATGCCCCGGCCGCCCAGCACGAACGGCCCGGCGGCATTATGATCGAAGTCGAAGTAACTCGCTCCATCCCACTGGCCATCGACGTAAAACCGGAGCAGGTTGGTCGGATCGAAAGTCAGGACCAGGTGGGTCCAAACATCGGGTTCCATCGTTGCCGCGGGCGCGGTGGAGGGAAGAAAATACTCGCTGCCGGCGGCCGCCGCGGCCGCTGCCCACTGACCCGACCCGGGCGCGGCGGTAACAAAATAGCAGCCCCTCCCCAGGTAATGGCTCGAGACCGGGGACATGGTTTGGCGGAGGGCCGTGGTCTTCGCCCAGCATTCCAAGGTTAAGGCGGCGCCATTCAAAGCGGGCGAATAGGGCACGGTGGCATACCCGGTCCCGTTGAATGATGCGGCGGTGCCGCTGTCTCCCGCGACCGCGCCCGGCATCCCGAGGGTGACCGCGCTGTTGTACATGCCGTCATGCCGCCCCATCGCATCCACCATGACCGTCGCGCCGGACGGTTCATCCAATCGCCACCAGGCTTCCGGTCCGTCGGCCACCAGCGCCGCTTCAAAACTGCCGGGAATTGGGGCCAGCACAGTTACCGTGGCCACCGCACTGGTCGCCGAACCGAGTTGATTGCTGGCGATAACGAAGTAGGCGCCGCCGTCCGCACTCGCTACGGCCGGCACGGAGTAAGCCGAATTGGTCGCCCCTGCCAAGGGCTGCCCATCCTTTTGCCATTGATAATCCAGCGTGCCGCCCAGCGCTGAAACCATGAGGGTGAGGGTGCCTCCGGGATATAACACCCGGCCAACGGGATCCTGCACGATACTGGGCACGACGAGGGAGCTCACCTGCAGCAATGCCGGCGAACTGGCGGCGAAGCCAAAACTGTTGCTGACGACCACATCATACGATCCCGAGTCGGTCGCGTCGATCCGCGGCTGCACATACTGGTTGTTGGTGGCGCCGGCGATGTCCCCGCCGTCCTTGCGCCATTGATAGAGAAGCTCGGCGCTGCCGCCCGCATCCACGCTCAATACCAAACTGTCTCCGGTAAACAACGTGTTTGTCGGCGCCTGTGGCCCGGCGAAAATCTGGGGCGGCACGCCCGCCAGCGCGGCGGCGTATTGGCTGAAGACTTCGCCGGCGCTGAGCGTCCGGTTAAAGATCGCGATCTCATCCAGGGCTCCGGCAAAATTTCGGTCCGTGTAGGCGAAGTCGGTTCCGAAGAGTGTCACTCCATCAAAACCTTGCATGGCGTGGCTGACGAAATTCGTGGCCCCGGCGAAACTGGCGTAATTTGTGTCGCTGGCTACGAACAACGCGGCCTGCGAAGGTTGCACGACCAGGGCTACGAAAGCCCAATCCGAATCGGGGAGCGACAGACCGCTGGCCCAGTTGAAGGTGGCGGGGTCGTTGTTCCAGTTATAGGTCAGACCGAACCCGCCGGCGGCGTCCATGACCAGTCCCGCCGTGGTGGTGATCCAGCGGTTGAAAACGATTTCAGCGGAAGGAACTTGCGGCCCGGCGGCCTTCACCCAGCCGGTGATGGTAACGGTGTTGGTGTTGAGATTGAGGGCCGGCACGGTCACATAGCCGCCGTATCCCGGCAAGTCGAGCGCGTGATTGTCCGGCTCGAATCCCGCAAAGTCCGGCGCTTGGGGGCCCGCCACCCCCGGGACCGCCGGCGAGATGTAGCCTCCGTCGGCGGCGGCGCCCAGGGAGCCGAGATTGACCGCGGCCGGATCGGCGGGTTCGCCCAGGCGCCAATACCCGAGCGGGTTGTCCGCGAGGATTTCGGCGGCGTAACCGGCGCCATTCGTGCTGGCCGCGTCAAAATGGGCCTTGATGGTCGCTGCATCCAGCACGTTGGTGTAGAAGGCCACTTCCTCGATCCAGCCGTCAAACGGGCGGTTCGGAAACGTGGTCATGCCGATGTAGAACGGCTGTGTGCGGTTCGGGGTGTAGGCACTCGCGTTGAAGTTGGTAGTCGCCACCTGCTCGCCATTCACATACAGCAAGAGAGAGGACCCCGTGAAGCTGCCCACCACGTAAGACCAGGTATTGGGGGTGAACGTCCCGCCGGTGGCAATCGCCGCGTAGCCGCTGTAGTTGCCCAGCCGAAACTGCCAGCCCGAATCCGGACCATCGATATAAAACACGTAACCCTCACGGCTGGCGCCGGAATTGGTGCTCGTGTCCAGCGAGCAAACCGGCGAAAACACATCCGGCGGCGTCGAGGTGGGCTTGGCCCAAAACTCGACCGTAAACGGTCCGTTCGGATTCAGCTCCGGGGTGTAGTGAACATTGGCATAAGGGCCTACCGTGGTGATGTCCCAATTAGGATTGCTGAACCGCTCGCTGGTGTCTGCCGTTCCGGTTAACGCGCCCGGCTGGCCGCGAACCACTCCATTGAGCAGCGGCGCATTGAGCGACGCGCCGAGGCTTCCCACATTGGTGGCCAGGATCGGTTGCGGCGGGGGTGGCGACGTCTCGTTCAGACGCCAATAACCCACCGGGTTTTGGGAGAGCACCGTCGATTGATAGTCCGCGCGCGCCGAAAAGTCGCACGCCGCCAATAACACAATCAGGCTCCCGATCCGGGCTCGCAGGTGCGGCCGTCCAGAGTTGCATATGGGCCTATTCATTTGACGTGGAGAGGGCAGGGGAGCGGAAGGCAGATTCTGGGTGGGCATTCGGTTGCTGGCTTGGGGGGAGTACCTTCTGGCTCGGTCGATGGTTTGTAACGCGCCGCCCAATCCGGTTAACTTTGGCTAAGCGGCAAGGTGAGGGATAATCGAAAGACCGCGCGCGTGCAAGCTCCACCTGTAAGGCGCCGGCAGACTGGGTGCACGACAGAATTCTTCGTTGCCTTCGTTTGCTTGGTGTACCAAGAACTCCGGGTTTCCATGGCTTGCCCGCCGGGGGATTGGAGACGCCGAAGGCGTCGTTCATACCAGCCCCGGGCACACGCCCGGGGTTCGAGGCGCGTGGTTTGGGGTTGCAGGCCAACGGCCTGCCTCATGAGCCCCGGGAGGACTCGCGCTTTCAGCGCTCAGAATGCACTCTTGGGCCTATGAACCCGGGGCGTTGCCCCGGTCTGGTATGACCCAGGCCTTTGGCCTGAAGCGGTGTGGCCAGCTGGGGATTACCCGTAGCGCTGGGCTTGAGGGCCAGGTATCTACGGGCGAGGATACACCAATTGCCCGCGCGCACGGAAAACCGCGGCCTCCGAAGAAATCCGTCCTCCACCTTGCCAGACTGGGGGCGGGACAAAACGCTTTGTTTCCCTCGTTTGCATGGTGTGTAAGGAACGGTTGGTTTTCCGGGTGGGCCGGGTGTAAACAAGCCCCATCCAGGGTCTTTGCCCAAGGGCTGAGGAATCGGGCGGACCAAACCGGTTAAACACAACAAAACAAACGAGCCTAAGAGGTTGCTCTCCGAGCTGGCCGGGTCGGGGCCTGGCACGGATACGGAGGATTCTGCATCCAAGGGCGTCGTGTGCGATGGCCGTGACGAAAAAGGCGACCGGGCAGTGCCCGGTCGCCTCGCGATCATTGGCCAACCTTGGCCTGGTGCTTTGCGCTTAGAGCTGGATGCGGTAGAACTTGCTTCCAGGCCCCGGCGTGACGGTGAAGTTCGGTGCGGTCGCGCCGGCGACCGGTGTCCAGGGTCCGGTGATGCTGGTGGATTCCAGCAGGATGCCGACTGGCCACTTGAGCACCAATTTGCCCGCTGCCGACGAGGACACAAGTTTAACGGGGACAGGCCCGTAAGTATCGAAGCTGGTGCCATTCAGGCCCGCGTAGTAGATCGCCAGGGCTTCCGCGGGGGTCAATGCGCGCCGCCAGACGCCCAGATCATCGATGTCCGCTGATCCAGGTTCCGGATATAGACCGGTGGGGTCCTGCCCGATCACGATCGGACCGCCGGTGTCGATGTTCCCTACGTTTGCAATCGAGGTGGCATCGACCTGAACGCCATCGAGGTAGGTGATGCCGTTGTTGGTGCGATCGAAGGTGAACACCAAGCTGTGCCAGTTACCATCGTTGATCGAGTCGGCCGCCCCGTTCACGTCGTTCGTGGCGCTGACGTTGTCGGCCAGGCACCATTGCCAACCGCCAGGCGTTCCGGTGATGCCGCCTACCGTCGGCCCGTACGTCGGGGCGAAGGTGAACCCGAAGTTGAAGTCGGAATTCGTGGCGCTGTCAAGGAACGGGAGGTCGCCATTGGTGTACCCATTCGGTAAGCGGACCCAGAAGGCCACCGAAAAGTTCACGTTTGAACTGAATCGCAAATCCGCCGGAGTGCCCAGCAGAACGTAACTGGCATTGGTCACCGTCCCGCCGGAAACGCCGGTGTCAGTCTCCGTGCTGTAGTGCAGCGCTCCGCTGCCGATCATACCCTGCACGATGCTGGGAGAGCCTTCGGGTGTGCCGTTGTTTCCCCGGCCCGAGGAATCCTGGTAGTTCCCATCGAACGTGAGGTGGAGAACCAGCCCGTTGGTGGCGTTCACATAGGTGGGGATGTGCAACACCGTCACCAGAGCGGTGGTGCTGAGGTTCGTGCCCGCCGGATTGACCGCCTGGAGTTGGTAAGAGCCCGCATCGGAGTATGCGGTGGTGCTGATACTGAACGACAGATTCGTTTGGCCGGCCAGGGGCGTCCCATCCTTCAGCCATTGATATGACAAGGGCAACGAGCCTTCCACCAAGCTGGCCAGCGACAGCGATTGGCCGAGAACCAGCGTTTGGGACTGCGGCTGAAGGGTGAAGACCGGTTTCGAGGTGGTGCCGTAGCGGCCCGCCACATAGTGGGCCAGTGCCTGCGCCGGTGTGAGGGGGTGCGTGTAGAAGGCCACGTCGTCAACCGTGCCCTTAAACGGATAGCCCATGGGAGCGCCCACTCCGCCGATCAGGAGTGGCCCCGCGACATTCCTCGGGAAATCGCCGAAAACATTCGGCGCGCCGGTCGGATCCACGCCCACGCCGTTGACGTAAACGCGCAATCCGCTGATGCTCACCCCATACGAGATGACCAGGTGCATCCACTTGTTGGGGACGATCTGCGCGCCCAGGGTGTCGCCCAGGAAGTAAAACTGGTAGGGGCTCCCCGCGCCGCCAATGGCCCCACGCCAGGTCCCCGAGCCCGAGTCCGCATACAGGAACTCCCCCTGCCGTGAGGACTGGAAGAAGGACACCGGGCAATAATTGTTCGTGCCGTCCGGAACCTGGGCCCAGCATTCCAGGGTGAACTCCGTGTTGCCAAGAACCGAATCGTAGGGCACCACACCGAACCAGGGATCGGTGCCGTCCGTGGACGCCGCAGTGTCCGCATCATTAATCAGGGCGCCGGGCGCCCCCAAAGTGACGGGCGTGCCGGAGATGTTGGTGTAATACCCGTCATGCCGGCCCAAGGAATCAAACATCGTGCCCGGAGTGGTTTCGTCCAGCCGCCACCAGGCTTCAGGGTTGTCGGCGAGGATGGTTGCTTCATAGCCGCCGGCGGTGACCGTGGCCACGGTCACCGTCACGGGACCGGCGGTGGCGTTGCCCAGGCTGTTGGTGATGGTGACCGAATAGGTTCCGGCATCATTCGTGGTTACGCCGGCCACCGAGTAACTCGAAGTCGTTGCCCCGGCCAGGGCGCTGCCGTCTTTCACCCATTGATAGACAAGCTGCCCGCCCGTCGCAAACACCGTCAGGTCCAAGTTTCCCCCGGGATACAGGGTGCGGCCCACCGGCCCCTGTGAGACCAAGGGCGGGGTCACGGGGTTGACCGCAATCACCGCCGGTTGGCTCGTCGCCGTCCCGAACGCGTTGGTAATGACCACGTCGTAGGTGGCCCCATCCCCGAGCGCCACGTTGGCCTTCACGTACGCGCTGGTGGTTGCCCCCGTGATGGGCTGGCCGCCCTTGCGCCACTGATACGATAAGGCCGGTGTGCCGCCGGTATCCACCGCCAGCGCCAGTGTGTCGCCCACATAGACCCCGCTCGCAGGGGCTTGCGGATCGGTGAAGACTGTCGGCGGCAGATTCCCAATCGCCGCGGCATACTGGCTGTAAACTTCACCTTCGCCCAACGCGCGGTTGAAGACCGCTACTTCGTCGATGGCGCCATTTAAATACGTCGCGACCGAGCCCACATCCGGCGTCAGGTCCGCGCCCAAGAGCATGGTGCCGTCAAAATTCTGAACCGGGTGGGTCGTAAAGTTGGTCGCGCCCATAAATGAACTCGCATTCGTGCTGGCGGCGGAATAAATCGCCGCTTGTGTGGGCTGTACCACCAAGGCCACAAACGCCCACGTCGAATCCGGCAGCGAAATACCGCTGGCCCAATTGTAGGTCGAAGGATCGGCGTTCCAATTGTAGGTGAGCGCCAGGCCGCCCGCCACGTCGATCGCCAGTCCCGCGACAGTGGTGTTGGCGCGGCTGAAGATCAGGCCGGTGGCTGCCGCCTGCGCGCCGGTCGCATTAATCCACCCGGTGATCGTGACGGTGTTCGCATCCAGGTTTAATGGGGGCAAGGCGACATAGCCGCCGGTGCCATCGAAAGCCACCGCCTTGTTCGCGGCCTCGAACCCGGGAAATGGCGGCGGTTGCGGGCCGGCCGCGCCGGGGTGCGAACCCGGAGCGTATGCCCCGGCGCCCGCGCTGCCCAGCGTGCCCAGGTTCGCGGCCGGGGTGTCCCCCGCCGCTTCGTCCAGGCGAAAATAAACCAGCGGGTTCAGCGCCAGCACCTGGCCGGCGTAGCCAGAAGCATTCGTCGTCGCGGCTGAGTAATGGGCTGCAATTTGGTCCGCGGTCAAGACCGACCCGTAGAAGGCCACTTCATCCGCCTTGCCCTGCCAATGGAAACCGCCGTCGGATCGCGCGCCGATTGAAAACGGTCCGGCAGTGCCTGGGACGTAGCTCGAAGGCTGGCCGGTGGCCACCAGCGCGCTGTTTACATAGGCGGTGGCGGTGGTTCCGTCGAACGTCACCACCAGGTGATAATAGGCGCCGGCCACCATATTGGTCGGGATCGCCAGGTTGAGCGATGTGCTCAGTCCGTTCAGGTTGTACATGCGCAGGTTCCATCCGCTGGTGCTTTGGTAGATCAACCAGCCGGATCGTGGAGATGTAAACTGGCCGCAAGCCAGGGCACAGGTCAGCCCGCTGACGGGGACCAAGGTCGCCGGCGCCAGCCAGGCCTCGACCGTGAAATTGGTAAGGCTCAACGCCGCGTCGTAAGGTGCCTGCAACGATTGATCGTACCCGTTAAACTGCGCCGCGGTGTCGGCGCTCGCCAGGGCGCCCGCGTAGCCGTGAATGAATGCGGTGTCTCCGTTGAAGGTCCCGTTATCCGTTACGCCGCGCGTTCCCAGATTGTTCGCGGTCGTGGTGGTGGTTTGCGGTTGCGCGGTTTCATTCAGCCGCCAATAGCCGGCGGGCCCTTGCGAGACCACTACGGACTGATAATCCGCGCGAGCCGAAAAGGCGAGGGTTATCCCCAGCAAGGCCCCGCCCGCGATGCGGGCCGCGCCCAGGCTGTGGTCGATGAAGTGTTTCATGTTCGGTTTCCTTTTTTTGCAGTGGGTTGGTGCTGTGGTTTCGCTCTCGGGCCGGGCTCGGACCGCCAGGACGGGACTGCAACCCGACCGCGGCGGCTGAGCCGTGGATGCTCTGTCTTGCAGTCCGGGACCTGGAAGCGGGCGGTCCCGGATACAAAGTTTAATGCGATGCTGGCGTGGGGGTTTTGGTGTTCAGACAACATGCCAAACTCGGCCGGCAATTACTGTGGACGGGTGCTGTGATCTTGGAGCCATGCGATGTCCAAATTGTTGGGTGAAGGCGTGCTGGGCACGCTGGTCGGGTTGCCGCCGTCCTGGAGCGGGGGCGTCGTGCGCGGGTCCACCCAGCGCTTCATTTCCGAGTGCCCGTCCGCGAAGGAAAATCCCGCCGCCAGGTTGTGGTACATTCCGGGAAAGTCCGACGTGAAACTGTAGGCGCCGGGATTGGGCGGCGCGTAGCCCGACATGTCGATCATGAAGTTGCTCCAGTTGACCTTGTCCTCGCGCATATCCAAAAATACGAAAATCTTCGAAGCCGGCGTGTTGCCGCCGATGCTGGACAGCTTGCCATAGATATTGTAACCGCTGGCGAACGGCCAGTGACCGTCCGTGCCATACGGCAGGGGATCACCCAGCTTAACGTCCGGCGCAAACCCACCCACATATAAATTCATCGACATGCTCAGTATGCGCGGTTTGACCACCCCGTTCACCGTCACGGTCGAGTGATCGGAAGGGCACTTGAACACGCCTTGGGTCTTGGCCACGTAGGGCCAGAGCGGCCGCTTCATCATATCCACCGTCGGATCCCAGTTGGCGCGGTTGTTCGGGTCAAAATCCATGTGCGCCCCCGACCAGGCATACTGGTCGGGCGGGTTACCGGTGTCCCCGGTGGTGCTGGCATAGACCAGTACGTCATTGCTGTCCTCCGCATACATGCGCCAGGCCATCGCGAGTTGGCGGTGATTACTCATGCATTGGACTCCTTGGGCCTTCTGCTTGGCCTTCGCCAGCGAGGGCAAGAGCATCGCCGCCAGGATGGCGATGATGGCAATAACGACGAGCAACTCGATCAGAGTGAATCCCGCGCGGCCAGTCCACGAGAATGGCCGCGGCCAATGCTTTTTAGCTTTCATAGCTCGGCTAGCAAGTCGGCACGCCATGAGCAAATTCGCCCCGCTGAACCGAGCCACGTTGCGATCATGGATTCGGCGAGAGGCTTGCCCGTAATCTGACAGCGCCCCCCGCTATTGTCAACATTATTTAATGTGCTGGATTAACCGTCATTCCTTGACTTTGACCCGCAACCCGAACGGTTCGGTGGCGCGGGCAAAGGAGACCCGCCCGCCCTCGGTGCTCACCCCCGCGTAGGGATCGTTGGTGATGAGCGCGTTCCCATCGATATCCAGGTAATCGCAAAGCTCGGCCAGGTGCGCCGCCGCGCTGATCAGGATGCTGGTTTCCACCATGCAGCCGAGCATCGTCTTGAGGCCGGCCTTGCGCGCCGCCAGTAACGCCGCCAGACCTCCGCTGATGCCCCCGGTCTTCACCAGCTTCACGTTCACACCGTGGAAGCATTCGGCGGCCGCCCCGATATCCGTGGCGTGGTGATACGATTCGTCGCCGAAGATGGGCAAGGGCGAGCGCTCCTTCAGCCAGGTCCAGTCCTTGAGCGAGGCGCTGGCCGGCATCGGTTGCTCGATGAACTGAATTTGTGGGTCGCGGGCCAGCCACGCGATGGCTTCGAGGGCCTGCTCCTTGGTCTTCCACCCCTCGTTCCCGTCCACACGCACGAGCTTGGATGGCGCGGCCGCGCGGAGCGCGGCCAGGCTGGCCGGATCGTCCGCTCCGCCTACTTTCATCTTCAAAATCGGATACGGCGCCGCCTCCTCGACTTTTTTGCGGATGATCTCAGGCTTATCCAGACCGATGGTGAAGGAGGTGAGGTGATGGTCTTCGCGGAAGCCAAGCCCCAGGAGGTCGTAAACTGGCTTCCGGGCGCGCTTGCCGGCCCCGTCGAGCAGCGCGAGGTTCAGCGCGCATTTGGCGGACATATCCTGCCGGGAGAGCGTGTCGAGGTATTTCATGCTGCCGTCGATATCGCTGAAGGAGAGCCCGCGGGGATCGACCTTTTGGAGAAAGGTCTCGACGGTGCGCACCGACTCCTTATAGCGCGCGGTCGGCGCGGCTTCGCCCAGCCCGGTGGTTCCGTCCGCCCCGGTCAATTCGACCACGACGACTTTCGCGATCGTCGTGCCGCCGGTTCGGGCGATGGCCCAGCGATGCGCCAGGTTGAGATCCAGTTGCTTAAAGGTGAGTTTCACGTCCGGGCAATCGGTTTGGAATTCAGGCGCACCCGCTTCAAGCCTCGCCACCGCCACGGGTCCAAGGCCGGGCTTCGTTAGCGCCTGGTGGCGGGCTGAACCTGGTGTTCAAAGAGGAACAAGCCCTTTTTGTTTCCGACCACAATATCCGGGTACTGCTTGTTGCTGACAAAGCCGGTAGTGACTTCGGTCCCCACGCCGGAATTGTCGTCCACCAGGTGCGGAATGAAATCGACCACGCCGCCGGGGGCACGGACCAGCTTAAACCAATAGAGCACCGCCGGGCCGTTGGAATCGGGGTCCGGCCCGTGTTTGCCGTGGGCCCAAAAACGTTTGCCGGTGACGATATCTTTCAAGCCGTCGCCATCGATGTCGATCAACGAAAGCGAATGGAGTTGCGAGAAGGCCACGCCATGGGGGTTGGGGGTTGCGTCCTTGTTCAAGATCACGTGCTCGCGGAAAGTGATCTCTCCGTTTTGGCGGACCTGTTCGAACCATGAAAGGCCATAGCCGTGGGCGTTGATGCTGGTGATGACGTCGTTCAACCCGTCCCCGTTCACGTCATAAACCAGCATCTGGGCCGCCGCGTCGGCGAAATGGAACGGGTGTTTGATCCAAACAGGGTTATTGGCCAGCGAAGCCGGCTGCTCCCACCAACCGTCCTTTTCCAGGATGTCGATCCGTCCGTCTCCGTTGATGTCGCCGCAGCCAATTCCGTGTGTGAATCGCTGGTAATCGCCCTTGGGCGAAATCGGGTGAAAGGTCCAGGGCGCGGTCGGGTTCTGCCAATCGGCTTCGGCGTAGCCAAGGTAGCCTTTTGAACAGCACAGGATTTCGGGTTTGCCATCACCCGTGACGTCGAGCAGGCCGGGCGATTCATTGTCCAGCACGTCCAAGGCAACGTGCGCCGGCCAGTGACCGGGGGCGCCCTTTGGGTTTTCGTACCAGATGGCCTCTTTCCCCGGAAAGCCATAGACCATCACGTCCATCCAGCCGTCGTGGTTGAAATCGTAGGCATAGGTCAGAAAACAATCCGAGTAGGCATTGTTCTCGCCCAGCCCGCCCTCGAATCCGGGGATGGTCTCCTCCGTGCCGTCCGCCTGCTTGCGCTTGAACGTCGCCGTTGCGCCATAAATCTCATGCCGCTGCTTAAAGTCCGGCCCCTCATACCAGAAGGCCCCCGAAACAATGTCCATCACGCCGTCCCGGTTGAAATCTCCAATGTCCGCGCCTTCGGCCCAGAACTGGTCGGTGATCACAACTTTCTTGAAGCTGTGGGGGAGGTCTTCGGCTTCGGAGACCGCGGAACCGCACAGGAGGCCCAGGAGCAGCGGAAGAGACTTAGACATGGTGTTATGCTTGGCCATCCCTTCCCGGTGGTCAAGCCCTATGACGGCCCCGTGCGTGAGGGCAGGGCAGCATCAAGCTCCGGTCGGACGGCGCTGCGGGGCGGGGTGGACAGCCTGTCGCCCATCCCGCACATACAAGCTGGATGCAACCCTGGCTTGAGAGTGCCGGGCGGGTGATAATCCCCAGCCAAAAACTCCTGGCATGCGCTGCCGCCCGCAGCCCGCACACAGACTTTCTACCGCGCCCCGCTCGTCGCACGGAGTCGGGAGGATCGCGGGGCGATTCGCATGGACGCGACCACGCCCCACCGAAGCCGACGTTGGTATTTTCGTGTGGTTCGCGTGTTTCGTGGTTTTCTCCGTTTTGTGGGGGTGATTTGTTTCGTGGTTCCTGATCGAGCGCTCGTGCGCGGTTTTTGGGCTGCAACCCCCGGGTTGCGCACCTCGGTTCGAAGCTCTAACCTCCCGTGGTTTCGTGAAGCCAATAACGTCCTATACCATCAAGCTGTCGGAAGCCCAGGCGGACACACTTAAGGCTGGGTTGGAGGCGCGCCATTTTCAGTTTCGCGAAGTTCCTTACGCGCGCTTCGCCGCGGAGAAGGACAAGACCAATCTCGTTTTTTACCAGAGCGGCAAGCTCGTGGTTCAGGGCAAGGGCACCCAGGAATTTATCGAGTTCATTCTCGAACCCGAGATCCTCAAGGAAGCCAGGCTCGGCTATGAAACCGTCCTTAACCCGGATTTGCTCCTGCCCCGACTGGGCGTGGACGAGAGCGGCAAGGGAGATTTTTTTGGTCCGCTTTGCATCGCCGGGGTTTACGTCAACGAATCGGTGGTCAAGACCTGGAAGGATTCCGGGATTCGGGACTCAAAAAACATCTCGAGCGACAAACGCATCCAGGAACTCGCCGAACTCATCCGCAACACCCGTGGCGCTGTGGCAGACGTTGTGGCCATTGGCAACGAGGCCTACAATCGGCTTTACGCCAAGATGCGCAGTGTCAATACCCTTCTGGCTTGGGGCCACGCCCGGGTCATCGAAAACCTGATGGCCAAGCGGCAGCAGATGAACCCGCCGCCCGTCCGTGCCATCAGTGACCAGTTCGCCCACAACAAGGAGACCGTCGCCAAAGCCCTGATGAGTTTGGGCCGGAGCATCGAACTGGTGCAAAAGCACCGCGCCGAAGAGGACTTGGCGGTGGCCGCCGCTTCCATCCTCGCCCGCGATGAATTCGTCACCCGCCTGGGTCAGATGGAAAAGCAGCACGGCATGGCCTTGCCCAAAGGCGCTTCAGCGGCCGTCGATGCCGCCGCCAAAGGCTTCATAGCCCGATTCGGCGCGGAGAACCTCCCTAAAGTCGCCAAAATGCACTTCCGCACCGCCTTGCGCGCCCAGGGCTTGCCCGAGCCACCGAAGCGGGAATGGCGTCAGGGACGCGCGCCCGGAGGTTAAAAAAGGGCCGCTTTCTTGGGGTATTTCCGGGAGGAGAAACACCCGAAAAAATTCTGGCTGAAACCCATTGACACGCCTTGGCGCTTCCTTTATTTTCTCGCTGCAATCGGGCCGTAAAAAGTCGAAAATCATTAGCCCCAAAGGTTCTACGAGGAATCGAGTGGGGCAATGGGTTTTTGTCGTTTATAGGTATCAGGTTAGAGTTTTCTGGCCGGCGCCCATGTAGCTCAGTTGGCAGAGCGCGTCCTTGGTAAGGACGAGGTCATCAGTTCAACCCTGATCATGGGCTCCAGATTCGTAAGTATTAAAGTACATAGACAGTTACACATAACAAAACCAGGAGCGAGCAATGGCTAAAGAGCAATTTCAACGCACGAAACCGCACGTCAACGTCGGCACCATCGGTCACATCGACCATGGCAAATCCACGTTAACCGCCGCCATCGTCCATACCCAGTCCCGCAAGGGCTTGGCGACACCCATCTCCTATGCGGACATCACCAAGGGCGGCACCGTGCGCGATGAAACCAAAACCGTCACCATCGCGGTGTCACACGTCGAGTACCAGAGTGACAAGCGCCACTACGCCCACATCGACTGCCCGGGTCACGCTGACTTTGTCAAGAACATGATCACCGGCGCGGCCCAGATGGACGGTGCCATCCTGGTGGTCGATGCCTCGGAAGGCCCGATGCCCCAGACCCGGGAGCACATCCTCCTGGCCCGCCAGGTCGGCGTGCCCGCCATCGTCGTCTTCCTGAACAAGGTGGACCTCGTGGATGACCCGGAGTTGCTCGACCTCGTCGAAATGGAAGTCCGTGACTTGCTGAACAAGTATCAGTTCCCCGGCGACAAAACGCCCGTGGTCCGCGGCAGCGCCAAGAAAGCCCTGGCCGGCGAAGCCGACGGTGAGAAGTCCATTCAGCAGTTGATGGAAGCGATCGACGATTTCATCCCGCTGCCCCCGCGCGAGGTGGACAAGCCTTTCCTGATGTGCATCGAAGACGTGTTCAACATTGAAGGTCGTGGCACCGTGGTGACCGGGCGCGTCGAACGTGGCGTGCTCAAGCGCATGGACACCGTCGAGATTGTCGGGCTCAAGGACACCCGCCAGACCGTGGCGACCGACATCGAGATGTTCCGCAAGCTGCTCGATTCGGCCAACGCCGGCGACAACGTGGGCGTGCTGCTGCGCGGCACCAAGAAGGAAGAAGTCGAGCGCGGCATGGTGCTGGCTAAGCCCGGCAGCATCACCCCCCACGTGAACTTCAAGGCGGAAGTCTATGTGCTGTCCAAGGAAGAGGGCGGCCGGCATACCCCTTTCTTCACCAATTACCGTCCGCAGTTCTATTTCCGCACGACAGATGTCACCGGCACCGTGACCCTCCCGCAGGGCGTGGAAATGGTGATGCCGGGCGACAACGTATCGGTACAGGTCAGTGTCATCGCGCCGGTTGCCATGGAACAAGGTCAGCGTTTCGCCATTCGCGAGGGTGGCCGGACCATCGGCGCGGGTCGTGTCACCGAAGTGATCACCTAGGCTGTTGAACAACGCTGGCTGCCTCCGGCAAGGGCGGTAGCTCAATTGGTAGAGTAGCGGTCTCCAAAACCGTCGGTTGGGGGTTCGAGTCCCTCCCGCCCTGCCACCGCATGCTGGTTACTGGATAAGTCGATGATTGAATTAATGGAAATCGGAAGCCGAGTGAAGGCGCGCAGTCACCTGCGCGCCCCGCGCGTTCCCGGTCTGCTCTTCCAGTCCAGCCGTTCAGCCTTTCTCCGGAGAGGTGGCAGAGTGGTCTATTGCGGCGGTCTTGAAAACCGCTTCGGCTTTACCGCCGACGGGGGTTCGAATCCCTCCCTCTCCGCCATTCCGCTTTTGATCACGGTGCGAAAACTCACTACATTTGGCTCACCATCTGGGTCGTTGTTATGGGCGGCCTCTTCGCCTGGCTTTGGCGCGGAGGATACCTGCTCCGTTTCACCAACTACATTCAGCTCACGCGCGAGGAACTTCGCAAGTGCACCTGGCCGACCTGGGACGAACTCAAAGGTTCGACCGTCGTGGTCACCATTTCCATCGTCATCCTCGGCGGGTTCACCGTCTTTATGGATTTCATCTTTGGCATGGTAGTGCGCTGGATAACCTAAAATTCCGCAGCTATTCTTTATCATGCGAAGCCAGTGGTTTGTCATTCATACGCTTTCCGGCCAGGAGCAGAAGGTCAAGGAGAGCATCGAGAAGCGCATTAAACCCGAGGAAATGGGTGAGTTCGTCAAGGAAGTGCTTGTGCCCATGGAGAAAGTCGTCGAGGTGCGGAATCAGAAGAAGACCGTCTCGACCCGCAAGCTCTGGCCCGGTTACGTCTTCATCGATATGGTGCTGCTGGACGAAAACAACCGGATCATCGAACAACCCTGGTATTTCATCAAGGAAACCCCGGGCGTGATCGGCTTCGTCGGCGGTGAACCCCCCACGCCCACCGCCGCCGAGGAGGTCGAGTCCATCAAGAACCAGATCTCCGCGTCCGAAGAGCACGAGAAGCCGAAGGTGAGTTTCGACATGGGCGAGACGGTCAAGATCAATAACGGCCCCTTCCTGAATTTCAGCGGCGTAATCGAAGAGGTCGAACCCGAGCGCGGCAAACTCAAAGTCACCGTCAATATCTTCGGCCGCAACACCCCCGTCGAACTGGAATACTGGCAGGTGGAAAAGGGCTGAGTCCGCGGCGCTCAAGCTTCACCCGGCATTGCCCGGCGGCGAGCGCGTGAGCTGAGGACCAGGCCTGGATGAAAATTGAGATTAAGTTTGGAATCCCGATTCTGATTTTATGGCAAAGAAAGTAACTGGTATCATTAAACTGCAGATCCCGGCCGGCCAGGCCAATCCCGCGCCCCCCGTCGGGCCGGCCCTCGGTCAGCATGGCGTCAACATCATGGCGTTCTGCAAGGATTTTAATGCCAAGACCAAGGACCAGCCCGGCATGGTGATCCCCGTCATCATCACCGTTTACCAGGATAAATCCTTTACCTTCATCACCAAGTCCCCACCGGCTTCGATCCTCCTGAAGAAGGCCGCCGGCATCACCGCCGGCTCCAAAGTGCCCAATAAGGAAAAGGTCGGAAAGGTCACCCGCAAACAAGTCCTCGAGATCGTCAAAATCAAAATGAAGGACCTGAATGCCACCTCCGAGGAAGCTGCCTTCCGCGTCGTCTCCGGCACTGCCCGCAGCATGGGCATCGACGTCGTTGGCTAATCGCATGCCCTTTCGCTCCATCAACTCCATCTAAAAAACCGCGGGAGAGTCGCGACGGTTCGCGACTCGATGGCACCGCACCTGAACTCATGCCCAGCAAACGTTACAAAAAAGCACTCGAATCCATTGACGGCAAAAAGGCCTACCCGCTGAAGTCCGCCGTCGAAGTCCTGGCCAAGTTTCCCAAAGCCAAGTTTAACGAAACCATCGACCTGGCGTTTCGCCTCGGTGTGGACCCCAAACAGTCCGACCAAATGGTTCGCGGAACCGTTCCTCTGCCCCACGGCAGCGGTAAGACGGTTCGCGTCCTGGTTTTTTCCAAGGGCGGTCCTTCAGCCGAAGCTGCCCGGGCCGCGGGCGCTGAATTCGTGGGCTACGAGGACATGATGAAGAAGTGCCAGGAAGGCTGGTCTGATTTTGACGTCGCGATTGCTACCCCTGAAGCCATGGGCGAGGTGCGGAAGTTGGGCAAAGTCCTCGGCCCACGGGGGTTGATGCCCAAACCCAAAGACCGGCACGGTCACCGAAGATACCGCCAGGCGGTTAGGGAAGTCAAAGCCGGACGCGTCGAGTTCAAGATCGACAAAGCTGGCAATGTGCATGTTCCCGTCGGCAAGGCATCCTTCAATGCCGATCCAGATCGAGGAAAATGCACGCGCCGTTATCGAGGCCATCGTAAAGGCCCGCCCCAACAGCGTCAAGGGCCATTACATCCAGACTTGCACCCTGTCAGCAACGATGAGCCCTCCGGTCCGTTTGGACCTAAAAGAGTTCATTGCTTGAACGTTTTTTCAACTTTTTGCTTCTAACCTTAGCCAATTCAACGTTAAGCCCAAATCCATGCGCCCCGAAAAGCAAAGCCTTACCAAAGAGTACCTGCCGCGCCTCAACGCCTCTCCTTTCTTCCTCGTGGTTGACTACAAGGGATTGAAAGTCGGTCAGTTGACTGAACTCCGCAAGCGCCTCACCCAGGCCGGCGCCGAGAGTTCATATCATCAAGAACTCGATCTTCCGCCTCGCGGCCAAAGAGGCCGGGGTGGCGGATTTCGATGGATCACTGGGCGGTCAAATGGCGGTCGTTACCGGTCAACGGGACATTTCGGCGGCGGCGAAGGTCGTTAAGAAATTCGGCACCGAATTTGACAAGCTGAAAGTTCATTTTGGATTCCTGAACAATCAGCGTCTCGAGGCGTCCAGCATCCTGACGCTGGCTGATTTGCCATCGATTGAAGTTCTTCGTGGTCAATTACTTGGAGTGTTCAGTGCCCCCGCCACCAAGCTGGTCAGGCTCCTCAACACCCCGGCCAGCCAAATGGCCCGCGTGTTGCAGGCCCGACAAGACAAACTCGGTGCGGAGGTCCCAGCGTAGTTCAAAACCGATATCGCCTGATGACGGCTGGCTGCGGCTGGTCGCAGGTTGATGCTCGACACTTTCGCCCCGGTTAAGCCGACCGGGGTGGAAATAAACAAAAAACAACGTAAATCGTCGGTTTGTCGGCTGCAAACTCAATCCGTCCGTGGCCACGGACGACGACGAGACGCAATGAAAGGTCAAAATGGCTCTAGACAAAGCTCGAATTGTAGATGAACTCAGTAATGCCACGGTGATCGAAATCGCCGATCTGGTCAAAGAACTCGAAGGTAAATGGGGTGTTACCGCCGCTGCTCCGGTGGCAGTTGCGGCCGCGGGCCCTGGCGCTGGTGCTGCTGCCGCTCCGGCCGCCGAAGCCAAGACCACGTTCGACGTGATTCTAGCCTCCGTCCCGGCGGATAAGAAAATCGCCGTGATTAAGGCGGTCCGAGAGGTCAAAGCCGGCCTGGGGTTGGCTGAGGCCAAGGCTCTGGTTGAGGGTGCGCCCAAGCCTATTCTGGAAGGCGCTCCGAAGCCCGAGGCTGATAACGCCAAAAAGAAGCTTGAAGAAGCGGGCGCCAAGGTCGAAGTAAAATAGAGGTTAAATCTGTGGGGCGGCGGCGGGATGCCGCCGCTCCGGCTTTGTCCTCGAGTAGAAAAACGAACAGTTTAGATTAGATACCAAGAACCAATACAACCACCGCGCGTGGTTTGGGTTGTGGCAAGTTCGCTCTTGAACACAGCGGGCTTGCTTTATGTCTTTTAGCAGTAATTAACGGTTTGGCGCCCCCGCCGGCCACGAGAAAAGGTCCAAATGTCATTGCGATCGCCTGAACGAATTAACTTCGGCAAAATCAAAGAGATCATTGCTCCGCCCAACCTGATCGAATTGCAGACCAATTCGTACCGGGAGTTTTTGCAGGCGGATCAACCTCCGTCCAAGCGCAAGAATCTCGGGCTCCAGGCCGTTTTTACCGAGGTTTTTCCGATCGAGAGTTATGACGGGAAATGCGTTTTGGACTTTCATTCGTATGAAATCGGCGAGCCGAAGGTGGATTGGCTCGAATGCCTGCGGGAGGGCTTAACCTTCGGCGCGCCGCTCTACGTCACTTTCCTGCTCAAGGAAGAGAAGGGGACGAAAGAGGAAAAGGTATTCATGGGCGAGCTGCCGCTGATGACCCCGCAGGGAACCTTTGTCATCAACGGGGCCGAACGGGTGATCGTCAGCCAGTTGCATCGCTCGCCCGGTCTGGCGTTTGAGGCCACCGTCCACCCCAACGGCAAGACTCTGCATTCGTTCCGCATCATCCCCGACCGCGGCTCGTGGTACGAAGCGCAGTTCGACACCAGCGACTCGCTTTACGTCTATCTGGATCGCAAGAAACGCCGCCGCAAATTTCTGACCACGACCTTTTTCCGCGCGCTGGCGTTCCTCGATGGCGAGACCAAGGGCAAGGACGCCACCCCGAAGCGGGACCGACGAAGAAATCCTCAAACTCTTCTACGAGGTCGAGGAGTTGAGCGTCAAGGACGCCGAAAAACGCGAGGACCTCCCCAACAAGGTGCTGATCGAGGACGTTGCTGGACCCGGACAAAAACCTGGTGGTGGCCCGCGCCTTCGAGCCGCTCTCCAAAGCGGTGGTGAAGCAGATTGCCGAACTGGGCGTGAACAAGATCAAGGTCGTGGACACGACCGCCGATGACGGGATCGTCATCAAATGCATGAAGAAAGGATCCCGCCAAGAACGAGGAGGAAGCCCTCAAGGACATTTACCGCCGGCTTGCGCCCGGGCGATCCGCCCACCGCCGCCAATGCGCGCGCTTTGATCAAGCGCCTGTTCTTCGATCCCAAGCGCTATGACCTGGGCCGGGTCGGCCGCTACAAGATCAACCAGAAGCTCGGCATCAAGGGCGGCGACTCCCGCATCCTGACCAAGGCCGACTTGGTGGCCGCAACCAAGTATCTGCTTCGCCTCAAAAAGGGCGAAGGCAGCCTGGACGACATCGATCACCTGGGCAGCCGCCGCGTCCGCACGGTGGGTGAATTGCTCGCCAACCAATGCCGCGTGGGCCTGGCTCGCACCGAGCGCCTCGTCAAGGAGCGCATGACCCTCTTCGATCAGGGCGTCGAGAGCATGTCCCCCCAGAAACTCGATCAACCCCAAGGCGCTGTCCGCCGTCATCCGCGACTTCTTCGGGCGCAGCCAGCTCTCCCAGTTCATGGACCAGATCAATCCGCTGGCCGAGTTGACCCACAAGCGCCGGCTTTCGGCCCTTGGACCCGGCGGTCTCTCCCGCGATCGGGCCGGATTCGAAGTCCGCGACGTCCATCCCTCGCACTACGGGCGCATTTGCCCGGTCGAAACTCCGGAAGGCCCCAACATCGGTCTCATCGCCTCCCTGGCGACCTTCGCCCGGATCAATGACTTCGGCTTCCTGGAAACCCCCTATCGCAAGGTCGAAAACGGCAAGGTGTACCACCCATTTGGACTACCTGACCGCCGACCGCGAGGAAGCCTTCGTCATCGCCCAGGCCAACTCTCCCATCAACGACAGGGGCTCATTCTCCACCGAACGCGTCGTTTGCCGCGGGCAAGCGGCGATTTCATCGACGTCGAGCCCGCCCGGGTCGATTACATGGACGTCTCGCCCAAGCAATTGGTCTCGGTCGCGGCCAGCCTGATTCCGTTTCTCGAACACGACGACGCCAACCGCGCGCTGATGGGCTCGAACATGCAACGCCAGGCCGTGCCGTTGCTCGTCACCGAAGCCCCGCTCGTGGCCACCGGCCTCGAAGAGCGCGTCGCTCGCGATTCCCGCGCCGTCATCGTCGCCGAGGAAGCCGGCAAAGTCGCCTCGGTCACCGGCAGCCAGATTGTCATCACCCCGACGGGAAAATGCCCGAAGGCAAGAAGAAACTCAAAACCGACACTGAAAAGGGCGTCTATGTTTATCCGGTTCGCAAGTTCATGCGCTCCAACGCCGCCACCTGCATCAACCAGAAGATCCTGGTGCATAAAGGTGAAGCGGTGAAAAAGGGCCAGGTGATTGCCGACGGGCCCTGCACCCAGGGCGGAGAATTGGCCCTGGGCCGCAATGTGCCTGGTCGCTTTCATGCCCTGGAACGGCTACAACTTCGAGGACGCCATCCTGATCAGCGAACGCATCGTCAAAGAGGACGTGTTCACCTCGATCCACATCGATGAATTCGAGGTCGGCGCTCGCGACACGAAGCTCGGGCCGGAGGAAATCACCCGCGACATCCCCAACCTCGGCGACGAGGCGCTAAAGAACCTCGGGTCCGGACGGCGTGATCCGCGTCGGCGCCGAAGTTAAGCCCGGCGACATTCTGGTCGGCAAAATCACTCCCAAGAGCGAAACCGAACTGGCCCCCGAGGAACGCTTGCTGCGCGCGATCTTCGGCGAAAAAGCCGCCGACGTGAAAGACACCTCCCTCAAAGTGCCCTCCGGCACCTACGGCATTGTCATGGACGTGAAGGTTTCCGCCAAGAAGGAAGCCGACCACGAGGCCCGCGTCACGGCGACCGAAGAGAAGCGGCACGCCAAGGAAGTCGAGGACGAATACAAGAAGAAGATGGAGGAGTTGCGCGAGCAGCTCACCGAAGCCCTCAGCAACATCCTGCTGGGCGAAAAGATCCCCCTCGACGTCGTCAACAGCGAGACCGGCGAAATCATCATCCCGGCCAATCGCAAGATCACCAAGACCCTGCTGCGCAAACTGGCGATGGTGTATGATCGCATCGAGATCGACCCCTCGCCGATTCGCAACAAGATCAACGAGATCATCGGCAGCTTCAAAAAGAAGTTCGACGATCTGCAGATGCAGTACGACGAGGAACTCGAACGCGCCGAATCCGGCGAAGGTGTCGATAGCGGCGTCATCAAATCCGTCAAAGTATATATTGCCTCCAAGCGCAAGCTCTCCGTGGGTGACAAGATGGCCGGGCGCCACGGCAACAAGGGCGTGGTCGCCAAGATCGTCGCGGAGGAAGACATGCCGTTCCTGGCCGACGGCACGCCGGTGGACATCGTCCTCAACCCCTTGGGCGTGCCCTCCCGCATGAACGTCGGCCAGGTCCTCGAGACGCACCTTGGCTGGGCCGCCAAGTTCCTGGGGCTCAAATTCGCCACCCCGGTGTTCGATGGCATCAAGGAAAAGGACATCCGCGGCTACCTCAAAGAAGCGCATCTGCCCGAACACGGCAAGACCCGCCTCATCGACGGACGCACCGGCGAGTCCTTCGACCAGGAGATCGTGGTCGGGTTCATTTACATGATGAAGCTCGGCCACTTGGTGGCGGACAAAATCCACGCCCGCGCCGTGGGGCCGTATTCGCTCGTCACGCAGCAACCGCTGGGCGGCAAAGCCCAATACGGCGGCCAGCGCTTCGGGGAAATGGAAGTCTGGGCCATGGAGGCCTATGGCGCCGCCTACACGCTGCAGGAATTGCTCACGGTCAAATCCGACGACGTGCAAGGCCGCACCCGCATTTACGAGAGCATCGTCAAAGGCGACAACAGCCTCGAAGCCGGCATCCCGGAATCCTTCAACGTCCTGGTGAAGGAAATGCAGTCACTGGGGCTCGACGTCAAGGTCGGCTACTCCAACCCCGTCGATCAACCCCAGGAGCCTTCCACCATCCTGACGGCCGTTTAAATTCATGCACGTGTTTGCCCCAGCGATAAAACTGCTCGCCATCCGGCGCTCCTCCCTTGCCTCCTCCGGAGGCGAGGGCGGTGAAGCGCAGACGCTTGTCCGGGCCCGGGCGGCGGGCAATGGCCCCCGGCCTGACCGCACCCCTATCCTTACCCCATCACTCCGTTATTCCGTTACTCCTTTTCCGTTATGATCAGCACCAAAGAAAGCGCCCGCGAATTGCTCGGCCTGGACAAGGTAAACCAGGTGGAATACGTCGCGATCTCCGTCGCCTCGCCGGAAGCCATCCGGTCCTGGTCCAAAGGGGAAGTCAAAAACCCCGAGACCATCAATTACCGCACCTTTAAGCCCGAAAAGGGCGGGCTGTTTTGTGAGCGTATTTTCGGCCCCGTCAAGGACTGGGAATGCTCCTGCGGCAAGTACAAGCGGATCAAGCATCGCGGCGTCGTGTGCGACCGCTGCGGTGTCGAGGTGACCCTGGCCCGCGTCCGGCGCGAGCGCATGGGGCATATCGAGCTGGCGGTTCCGGTGTGTCACATCTGGTTCTTCAAGTGCATGCCCTCCCGCATCGGCCTGGTCCTGGATATGACCGCGCGGAATCTCGAGCGCGTCATTTATTACGAGGATTACATGGTGATCGATGCGGGTTCTACGCCGCTCAAGCAGAATCAGTTGCTGAGCGAGCATGAATTCCGCGAAGCCCGCGAAACCTATGGCCCTGAGGCCTTTCTCGCCAAGATGGGCGCGGAAGCCGTTCGGGACGCGCTGGCCAAGGTGGACCTGGGCAAGCAGATCGACTATTTGCAGCAGGCCATGACCGAAACCAAGAGCAAGCAGATCCGCAAGAAGATCGCCAAGCGGATCAAACTGCTCCAAGGGCTTCAGTCCTCCAAGAGCCGGCCCGAGTGGATGATCCTGACGGTTCTGCCCGTCATTCCTCCGGACTTGCGCCCGCTGGTTCCCCTCGAAGGGGGCCGGTTCGCCACCTCCGACCTCAACGACCTTTACCGCCGTGTCATCAACCGCAATAACCGGTTGAAGAACCTGCTGCAGCTCAAGACCCCCGAGGTCATTATCCGCAACGAAAAACGCATGCTCCAGGAGGCCGTGGACGCCCTCTTCGACAATGGCCGCCATGGCCGTGCCGTGACCGGCGCCGGCAACCGCGCCCTGAAGTCCCTCAGCGACATGCTCAAGGGCAAAAGCGGGCGGTTCCGCCAGAACCTGCTCGGCAAGCGCGTGGACTACTCCGGACGCTCGGTCATCGTGATCGGCCCTGAACTCAAGCTCCACCAGTGCGGCCTGCCGAAGAAGATGGCGCTGGTGCTCTTCGAGCCGTTCATCATTCGCCGCCTCAAAGAACTCGGCTACGTGCACACCGTGCGCTCGGCCAAGAAAATGATCGAGCGGCAGACCACCGAGGTGTGGGATATCCTCGAAGAAGTCACCCGCGGCCATCCCGTGATGCTCAATCGCGCGCCGACGCTGCACCGCCTCTCGGTGCAAGCCTTCGAGCCGCAATTGATCGAAGGCGAAGCCATCCGGATTCATCCGCTGGTTTGCACCGCCTACAACGCCGACTTCGACGGCGACCAAATGGCCGTGCACGTGCCGCTTTCGGTCGAGGCTCAGTTGGAGGCGCGCCTGCTCATGATGGCGCCCAACAACATTTTCAGCCCGTCCAGCGGGCGTCCCATCATCACGCCGACCCAGGACATCACCCTCGGCTGTTTCTATATCACGGCCGAGCCGCGCACGCCCGCACCGGCCGACCTCCGGACCCTGAAACTGTTCGGTTCCAAGACCGAGGTGATGTTTGCCTACGCCGACGGGGCGGCCGCCACGCACGAGCGCATTCGCCTGGCCAACCCGGACCTGGGTCGGAAGACCGAGTATGGGGATGCGAACCGCAAAGTCATCGAGACGACGGTCGGACGCGTCATTTTCAGCGAAATCTGGCCGCCAGAAATGGGCTTCCCCAATCGCTCGGTCAAGAAGAGCGAATTGGGCGACTTGATCTGGAAGTGCTACAAGATTTGCGGTCACGAGAAGACCGTGATCATGCTGGACAAGCTCAAGGAACTGGGATTCCGTGAGGCCACCCGGGCCGGCGTTTCCATCGGGATCGATGACATGATCATCCCCAAGGAAAAGGACCAGGAAATCGACGCGGCGCAAAAGCAAATCCGCGAGGTCGAGAAGCAGTACCGCAAAGGTGTCATCACCCCCGGTGAACGCTACAACAAGATCATCGACATCTGGACGCATTGCACCGACCAGATCGCCAACGTCATGTTGCGCACCCTGGAAACCAACCAGGGCAAAAAGGAATATAACCCGGTCTCGCTCATGGTGGATTCCGGCGCGCGTGGCAACCGCCAGCAGGTTCGCCAGTTGGCCGGGGTTCGTGGCCTCATGGCCAAGCCCTCCGGCGACATCATCGAGAAACCCATTCTCTCCAACTTCCGCGAGGGGCTGACCGTGCTGGAATACTTCATCTCGACGCACGGCGCGCGCAAGGGTTTGGCCGATACCGCCCTCAAAACCGCCGACTCCGGTTACATGACCCGCAAGCTGGTCGATGTGGCCCAGGACGTCATCGTCCGCGAGGAGGACTGCGGCACCACCAACGGCATCTGGGTCTCAGGCCATCTACGAAGGTGAAGACGAAGTCGTCAAGCCTGAGCGAACGCCTCATCGGCCGTCATTCCTGCGACGACATCGCCAATCCCCAGAGCCCGAAGGAAGTCCTGGTTCGGGCCAATGAGGAGATCGACGAGGTGAAAGCCCGCCAGATCGAAACCTCGGGCGTCGAGCGCGTCAAGATCCGTTCCGTGTTGACCTGCGAAAGCAAACAAGGGGTTTGCATTAACTGCTACGGACGCAACCTGGCCACTGGGGCGCGGGTCAAACTCGGGGAAGCCATCGGGCATCATCGCCGCCCAGTCCATCGGCGAGCCCGGCACCCAGCTCACCATGCGCACGTTCCACATCGGTGGCACGGCCTCGCAGGTGTTCAAGCAGCCGCAGATTAAGGCCAAGTTCGAAGGCACCCTCCGCTATAACGAGCTGCGCCTGGTCGAACTCGAAGACGGCAACAACATCGTGCTCAACAAAAACGGCTCGGTCTCCATTCTGGCCGACGACGGCCGCGAACTCGAAGCAGCACAACGTCGTCATCGGTTCCGTCATCTCCGTCAAAGACGGCGCCAAGGTCAAGAAGGGCGAAACATTCGTCCAATGGGATCCATACAACGTCCCGATTCTGTCCGAGAAGGCCGGCAAGGTGAAGTTCGCCGACATCATCGAAGGCGTCACCATGAAGCAGGAGGTGGACGAAACAGACCCAGCAGGAAGCCATGGTCGTCATCGAACACAAGGAGGATTTGCACCCGCAAATCATCATCCTCGATGAGCAGGACGAAGCCATCGCCAACTATCCCATCCCCTCCGGCGCGCATGTCGTCGTGGCTGAAGGCGACAAGATCGTGGCCGGCACGCTCATGGCCAAAACCCCGCGCAAGACTTCCAAGACCAAGGACATCACCGGCGGTCTGCCGCGCGTGGCCGAACTCTTCGAGGCGCGCCGGCCCAAGGACGCCGCCGAAATTTCCAAGATCGACGGGATCGTGGACTTTGGGGCCAGCGTCCGCGGCAAGCGTTGCGTCCTGATCAAGGACCAGCAAACCGGGGTCGAAGAGGAACACCTGATTCCCATCGGCAAGCACGTCATCGTCTTTAAGGGTGACTACGTCAAGAAGGGCCAGCAGCTTACCGAAGGCCCGATCGACCCACATGAGATTCTGGATATCTGCGGTCCCCAGGAGCTGCAGGAACACCTCGTCAACGAGGTCCAGGAAGTCTATCGGCTGCAGGGCGTCACGATTAACGACAAGCACATCGAAATCATCGTCCGCCAGATGCTGCGCAAAGTCCGCATCACCGAACCGGGTGATACCACCTTCCTCTGGGGCGAACAGGTCGATAAACTCGAATTCGAAGAGGAGAATTCGCGAGTCGAGAAAATGGGCGGCAAACCGGCCGAAGCTCAACCGGTGCTGCTGGGGATCACCAAGGCGTCGCTGGAAACCGAGAGCTTCCTCAGCGCCGCTTCGTTCCAGGACACCACCCGTGTGCTCACTGAAGCCGCCACTCGGGCGCGCGTGGATTATCTGCGCGGGTTCAAAGAGAACGTCATCATGGGGCACATCATCCCTGCCGGCACCGGCTTCGATCACCACCGCAAGGTGCATCTGAAGCCACTGGTCGAACTCGAAGACGAGCCCGAGCCCGAAGAGGCGGCTCCCGCCCCCACGGCCTTGGCTGCGGCGGAAAACCCGTTGCTGGGCTAAGGGCCTGTCTCGAAGGGCGCGCCGTATTCGGTGCGCCCGGACCCGGCACTCACTGTCAAAAGGGCATCCCTCACCCGGATGCCCTTTTGCTTTCCGGTTGCTCGGCAGGGCCGGCAACGGTTTAATGCAGCTCGATGAAACCGCCCCGTCGAACCGCGACTCACGCAGCCTTCGGCTGGTGTCAGCGTTGCGGCATCGTGTTGTGGTTGTGCGCCGGCTTCGGTTCTCCGGCGAGGGCCCAGGCGCCAGCGGGTTTCTACGCGGAGAAACTCACGGAAATCGACGCGGCGATCGAGCGCGCCATCGCGGCCAAAGATTGTCCGGGCGGTGTTTTATGGATCGAGCATCGGGGGGTTAGCTATCACAAGGCCTACGGCCATCGATCCCTGGTGCCGGACGTGGAGCCCATGACCGAAGACACCCTGTTCGATTTGGCGTCCTTGACCAAGGTGGTGGCTTGCACTCCGGCCGCGATGCTGCTGATCGAGCGCGGCCAATTAAGCCTGGATGACCACGTTCAGAAGTATATCCCCGAGTTTACCGGCGGCGGCAAGGAGCGCGTCACCATCCGAGAGTTGATGCTCCATATTTCCGGTTTGCGCGGTGATATCGAAACCACCACCGATTGGCACGGGCAGGCGGCCGCTATTCAGAAGGCCTGCGCGGAGCGGTTGGTGACCGAGCCCGGCACCACCTTCCGGTATAGCGACATCAATTTCTTTTTACTGGGAGAGGTCGTGCAGCGCATCAGCGGGGTTCCCTTGCAGGACTTCGTCGAGCGCGAGATTTACCAGCCTCTGGGGATGATCGATACCGGGTACTTGCCGTCCGCTGACAAACTGAGCCGCATCGCGCCAACCGAGGTGGTTCATGGAAAGCCTTTTCTCGGCGTGGTCCATGACCCAACGGCGCGGCACATGGGTGGTGTGGCCGGCCACGCCGGCGTGTTCAGCACGGCATCGGACCTGGCCCGCTACGCCCGGATGCTGCTGAACCATGGGGAACTGGACGGGCGGCGCATCTTTAAGCCCGAAACGGTCGCGCTGATGACCCGCGTCCAATCACCCGCCTCACTGCCCGTTCGCCGCGGCTTGGGTTGGGACATCGATTCCGGTTTCAGCGGCGCTCGCGGCAAGCTGTTCCCCATCGGGTCGTATGGCCATACCGGCTGGACCGGCACGTCGATTTGGCTCGATCCCTTCTCGGAAAGTTTCGTGATCTTCCTGTCGAACCGGAATCACCCGGATGAAAGCGGCAACGTGGGCGCCCTGCGCGCGCAACTTGCCACGCTGGCCGCCGAGGCCATCCCTGACTTCAACTTCGCCTATGTGCCCGGCGCCCTGGCTCCGCGCCAGGAACAGGAGGCTCCGGCGCCCGCGACAGCTCAAGCTCCACCACCCGCGGAATTCAAGACTCTGAATGGCATTGATGTTCTGGTTAAACAGGACTTCGCGCCGCTCAAGGGGTTGCGCCTCGGCCTGGTTACAAATCACACGGGACGCGACCGCGAGCGCAACCCGACCATCGACCTGCTAAAGAACGCACCCGGGGTACAGCTCCGGGCACTGTTCAGCCCTGAGCACGGCATCCGTGGTGTCGCCGACGAGCCGATCGGCGATAGCGTGGATGCGGACACGGGTCTGCCGATTCACAGCCTGTATGGGGCGCAATTCAAGCCGACAGCCGAGCAACTCAAGGATCTCGACGCCCTCGTGTTCGACATCCAGGACGTCGGCTGCCGCTTCTATACTTATACCACGACGATGGCGATGACGATGGAAGCCGCCGCTGAGCATTCTAAGAAGTACTTCGTCCTCGACCGAGTGGATCCGATCAATGGCGTGACGCTGGATGGTCCAGTGCTCGTGGGCCAGCCGAGCTTCGTTGCCTATCATGCCGTGCCGCTGCGCTATGGGATGACGATTGGAGAGCTGGCGCGCATGTTTAGGGGTGAGCGAAATTGCCCCGCCGACCTGACCGTGATCCCGCTCGAGCACTGGAAACGGGATCTGTGGTTGGACCAGACGGGCCTGCCCTGGATCAATCCCTCGCCTAACCTGCGCAATCTTACCGAAGCCATTCTCTACCCCGGGGTGGGTCTGCTGGAAAGCGCCGTTTCCGTCGGCCGCGGCACCGATACACCGTTCGAGGTGGTGGGCGCCCCGTATGTCAACGATGTGACATTGGCGGACGACCTTAACCGTTCGGGCTTGCCCGGTGTGCGTTTTGTTCCCGTCGAGTTCACCCCCACAGCCAGTATCTTTAAAGGCCAGGTCTGTCACGGTGTCTATATCCTCCTAACCGACCGCGATGCTTGCAGCGTGGTCGATGTGGGGTTGCAGATCGCTCGGACCCTGTTTCAACTTTATCCGGACGGCTTTGATCCGGGCAAGCTGAGCCACCTGCTGAGGCACCCGCCGACCCTGGACGCCATCAAAGCCGGCAAGCCGCTCGCTGAAATCCGCGCGACCTGGCAGCCGGACCTCGAGGCGTTCCGTAAATGCCGGGCGAAATATTTGATGTATTAGGGTGGGGCTTGGGGCGATTCGGGCAGGGAGCGTAACGCGTCAGAACGTAAAACGTGATGCGTAACGAGTTTTCATTTCGGGTTTGGTTGTGCTAACCGAAAGGATTTGTGCTCGTGATGTGCCTTGGCCCCCGGTTGTGCCAGTGCAAAATAGCAACTTTCAATGCCCTCGATTAACCGGGCCTATATCAGCTTGACTACGTATTGCCGGGCGGGGCGGAGCCGGTTACTCGGACGGCTCGAATGTGAACCAGTGCGCGCCGAAGGCAGCAAGGTCAAGGTAAAACCCATGCCCGCGCAGATCCTCGTCCGAACGGCGATACAACTCCTGGCCGAGCCGATCGCGCACCGTCCAGGACCGCGCCGGGGATGCGGGCAGTTCCAGCGGAACAAAACATTGGCTGGGATGCAGCGCGTAGTTTACCGCCACCAGTTCCAGGCTCGCCTCCATGATCCGACGTTGGATCAGAATAAAGTCCTGACCGGTCGGATTCCCGTCCCAAGCCGGGCGCGGAACCAGGATCCGAGTCGTTGCCTTCCCGGGCGGGCCGGCACGGCAGGCCTGCAACAGCGCCGTATAACCCGCTAGGACTTCCGCGTTGGCCGGCTCGTGCGAACGCCGCGCCAGTTGCACCGGGCTGCGGATTTTCGCCCCGGAGAGCTGGCCTTCGTGCAGGAGTCGCATGCCGGGCAGAGCCAGCACTATCAGGGCGGCGGCCCGATGCTCCGGCCAGTTCAACAGGGCCGCGATGCGGGGCTCGTCGTGATTCTCGAGAAAATGCGCCCCCTTCGTCAGGCTCGGTTCCGGCAGGTCCATCAGCCGCCGCTGGAGTTCTGGAACGTTCCGCGCCACCAATAAATCATACAGACCCTTATCGTAGGTATAATCGAAACCCAGAGCCTGCAGCCGCGGTTCCAACCCCCAATAGGCCTCTGCCAAAAGCAGAAACTCCGGCGCCGATTCCTTGACCGCCTCGATGGCCTTCTCCCAGAACTCGCCGGTGGCAGCCGTGCCGGAAACCGGGAAGCCGCTCCACGTCTTGGCGAAGACCTCGTCGAGGAGCAGCATGGCCATATCGCACCGGACCCCGTCGCAGCGGGTGGAGAGGTCCCGCAGCACATCCGTCATGGCGGTGCGGGTGGCTGCCGAGCGACAGTCCAACTGGGCCGTATCGTTCCAAGCGGGAAAGTTGGGATCCCGGCCGTGGGCGACCCAGAGCGGTCCCTGTACGGTCTGCTGTAGAAACGCGCCGGGGGCCTCCGGCGCCGTATGCACGAACAGTTCCGGACGGCGCTCAAGCCAGGGATGATCCAAACCCACATGGTTGGGGACAAAGTCCAGCACCAGCTTCATTCCCTTTGCGTTCAACCGTCTGCGAAACTCGCTCAGGCCGGCTTCGCCGCCCAGGGCTTCAGGCACCCGATACGCCGCGATGGCATAGGGTGAGCCGGCGACATCCTCTTCCCGCCAATCCGGCAGCGCCTGTGAATACGCCGCGCGTTGGTTCGGGTTTTCAAGCGCCCGTGCGCGCGCCCGAGGTCCGCTCTGCCATATCCCCATAAGCCAAAGGTGGGTGAACCCGAAGTCGCGCCAGGCGGCGAACTCGGATTCCGGGACCTCGGCGAGCGTTAACGTGCGGCCCGCCCGGGCTGAGAGCTCGCGCAGCCAGCAACGGGTGTTGATTTCGTAAAGGAGCGGATGGGGCATGGAGCGTAAAACGTAACAATGTAATAACGTAACAACGTAACAACGTAATACGTAATACGTAATACGTAATAACGTAATAACGTAATAACGTAAGGGAAAATGAAACGTGAGGGGTGAGTCAGGGAGAGATTTTCGAGATCGCCGCGTCTCCCGCCCGCTCCCGCGTACGGCTTACGATTTACTCCAGTAGCTCATTACGCCATTCCGTTATTACGTTGTTACGTTGTTACCTTTTACGCTTCACGTTTCACCTCTTGCGCCTCCCGCCTCGGGCCTGCAGCACCTTCATCGCCTTGGCCGGGTCCGAGACGCGCAGCACCAGGAGCCCCGTTTTGACATCGGGCGGTGTGGCGCTGTAGCAGTATTCGATGTTGACCTTGGCCCTGGCGAGTTGGTGTGCGATTCGGGCTAACTCTCCCGACTGATTGGTCCCGTCGATCAGCAGGACGTCATCCTCCACCACCAGGGTGCCGTGCTCCTCGAACAGGTGGAGGGCTTTGCGGTGATCGCTGACCACGAGGCGGATCACGCTGTGGTCCACCGTGTCACTGGTCGTGATGGCATAAATGTTGATTTTTGCCTCGGCCAAGGCATCGGCGACGCGGGCCAGCATGCCGGGGCGGTTATCGAGAAAGATGGCCAGTTGTTTTGTGATTTGCATAGCTCGAGAAGGTGTTGAGGTTAGTCCCGATGGTCTCACGGTCACAGGTTAGCCGATCTACGGTCAAAACGCCAACTCGGGCATTTGTTTTGAGGAAGCCAGGCGGGCTGTGGTAAACTGGTGTGATGGCTGCGGATGCGCAAACGGTGCGACGTTGGTTCGGGGCGCTGGTGCTGGCGGCGGCGTTGGGGATGCTGATCGCCGGGGAAACCGTGCTCAAGGGCCGGCTTCAGAACCTGGGTTTTTTGCTCTACTGGCTCGCTTGCTTCTGTCTCACCGGCTTGGCCTTCTTAGCGGCCTTGCTGGATGCTCGGGCACTCCGGCAGCGGGCGCGCCGGCAACGGCGCGACCTCCTCGAGACGGCCCTCAAGGACATTCAATCCGAAGCGCGGTCGCGGATGAGAGGCCAAGGCGGCCAAAGACCGGGCCGGCGGTAGCGTTTCGTTGTTGAATTTCGGCCCGGACTTTGGTCTATTGGCTTTGGAGCGTCACGAATGAACCGAGCCGGCCCGATTACAGCGCCCGAGGAGCTCTCCGAGAGCCGGCGCGAGGCTTTGCTCAAATTGCTGGCGGATGAGGACGTGGCGGTTTACCGCAGCATTCGCCAGAAAATCCTCTCGCTCGGTCCCCGTGCCACAGAGTGGCTTCGGCCGCACACCTTGAGCCGGGAACCCGCTTTGCGGCGGCGCACGCAGGAGATTGTGCTCACCTTTGACCGCCAGGCGGCGGACAACCTGTTTTTGGGTTTTTGCCTGAAACACGGGGAAGAGCTAGACCTGGAACAAGGCGCCTGGCTGCTGGCGCAGACCTGGTACCCCGACATCAATATCGCCGGTTATCAAGCGTTGCTGGATAGTTATGCCGCGGACCTCCGGGAGCGCATCATCGGAAGCTGCGACTCGGAACAGCTCCTCAAGACCGTGAACGAGTACCTGTTTCAGGACCTCGGCTTCTGCGGAAATGAGGAGGAGTATTACGACCCGGAGAACAGCTACTTCAACCGGGTCTTGGACCGGCGCACTGGCAACCCGATTAACCTGTGCATGGTGTACTTATTGGTCGGGCGTCGCCTGCAATTGCCCCTGGCCGGCATTGGTCTTCCCGGGCATTTTCTGTGCCGTTATCAAAGCAGTTCGGCGGAGAATTACATCGACGCCTTTCATGGCGGCAAGCTTTTGAACAAGGCGGATTGCGTGCGATATCTCGTTCAGGGCAACTACAGCATACGGGATGATTACCTGACGCCGCTGAGCCCCCGCCGAATCCTGCTCCGGGTATGCAGCAACCTTCACCAGATATACCTGCATATGGAGCGGCCGGACGATGCCACCCGGGTGCAGCGCTACCTGGTTGCTTTGGCCAGGTAGGGTGACGAATGAGGCGCGGTCTCAGACGTGCCGCGCGTTGTGGGATGGCCGAGGAGTGGGGATGGGCTTGAGAACATTGAGGGGGCGGCAGCCGCCTTTTTCGCTCTGCTCTCGGGTCGTTTCCTTCGCCGCATTCGGGGCGATCACTCTTCGTTTCGGCTTTGCAACCCGGTGCGCTTAGCGTAGATATTCCCGTCCCGCTGTTGGCGGTTACGACGATGAAACCCGAGATCGAGCTCTACGATACAACCCTGCGCGATGGCAGCCAGGGTGAAGGCATCAACTTTTCGGTGATGGACAAGCTGCGCATTGCCGAAAGACTGGATGCCTTTGGGATTCATTACATCGAGGGAGGATGGCCGGGCTCGAATCCGAAAGACATCGAGTTTTTTGCCGAAGCCAAGAAGAAGAAGTTCAAGCAGGCCCGCCTGGCGGCCTTTGGCTCCACGCGTCGCAAAGGCGTCGCCGTGCAAACGGACGACCAGGTCCGGCTGCTGGTGGAGGCGGAGACGCCGGTGGTGACCATCTTTGGCAAGACCTGGCTGCTGCATGTTCAGCAGGTCCTGCGCGCGACGCCGGACGAAAACCTGGCGATGATTGCCGACACGGTCCGGTTTTTAAAGGACCACGGGCGATTCGTCGTTTACGACGCTGAGCACGCGTTTGATGGCTTCAAGAACGACCCGGCCTACGCGCTGGCCACCTGGCAGGCGGCCCAGGATGCCGGGGCGGATTTCCTCGTGCTCTGTGACACCAACGGCGGATCGTTGCCGGCAGAGATTTCCCGCATCACCGCCGAGGCGCGAGCCCGGCTGAAGTTGAAGCTGGGCATCCATACACACAATGACATCGGCCTCGGAGTGGCCAACGCACTGGCCGGGCTCGAAGCCGGGGCGATCCAGGTGCAAGGCACCATCAATGGCTACGGCGAACGCACCGGCAACTGCAACCTGACCAGCGTGATCCCCACCCTGGTCCTCAAAATGCGAAAGCGCTGCCTGCCGGAATCGTCCCTGCGCAAGCTCAAGGAGCTTTCCCAATTCGTCGATGAGATCGCCAATCTGCGCCACGACCCGCGCCAGCCGTGGGTCGGCGAAGCGGCGTTCGCCCACAAAGGCGGAACGCATGTCAACGCGGTGCAGAAAGTGGTTCACAGCTACGAGCACGTGGATCCCACCCGCATCGGCAACGCCCGCCGGGTCCTGGTGAGCGATCTGGCCGGCCGCAGCAATATCGTCATGAAAGCCCACGAACTGGGCTTCCGGCTGGGAAACGACACACCCGAGTTGAAGGAAATCCTCAGCCAGATCAAAAAATTGGAACACGAGGGGTACGAATTCGAAGCGGCCGAAGCCTCGCTGGCCCTGGTGATTCGCAAGGTGCTGCAACACGAAACGGCGCCCTTTAAAATCGAGGGCTATCACGTGTCCATCCGGCGGGATCGCTCGATCTCGGTGTGTCAGGCCAGCGTCAAGGTGCTGGTGGGCGCCGAGGCCGAGCACACCATTGCCGAGGGTGATGGGCCGGTCAACGCCCTCGACCAGGCGCTGCGCAACGCGCTGGTGAAGTTTTATCCTCAGCTTAAACGGGTGCGGCTGTCCGATTACAAAGTCCGGATCCTCGATTCGACCGCAGGCACCGGCGCCCGCACCCGCGTACTGATTGAATCCACCGATGGCAAGGAGGAATGGGGGACGGTCGGCGTTCACGACAACATCATCGAAGCCAGTGTGCAAGCCCTCTCGGACAGCCTGGAATACCGGCTGACGAAACGTTAAGCCTATGGCTGACCTTCCCAAAGCGTACGAACCCCGAAGCGTCGAAGATAAATGGTATGACTTCTGGCTGCGCCAGGAGTGTTTTACCGCCAACCCGGCTTCGGGCAAACCGGCGTATTCGATTGTCATCCCACCTCCAAACGTCACCGGGATGCTCCACATGGGCCATGTGCTCAACAACACCATTCAGGATATCCTGGCCCGCAAAGCCCGCATGGAGGGCAGGGAAGTGCTTTGGCTGCCGGGCACTGACCACGCCGGCATCGGCACCGAATCGGTCGTCGTTCGCTCGCTGAAGAAGGACGGCGTCATCCGCCATCGCGACGATCTTTCGCGCGAGAAATTCCTGGAATATGTCTGGGCCTGGAAGGAGAAGCACGGGGGGATCATCATCCAGCAGCTAAAAAAGCTGGGCTGCTCCTGCGATTGGTCGCGCGAGCGGTTTACCATGGACCCCGCTTATTCGCGCTGTGTTCAGCGGGTCTTCATCGCACTTTACCAGCAGGGTCTCATCTATCGCGGCAAGCGCATGGTCAATTGGGATCCCGCGGCGCGGACCGCACTCTCGGATGAGGAAGTCGAAATGGTCGAAGAAGCCGGCCACCTCTGGCATTTGAAATACCCTTTGCTCGATGACCAGGACCGGCCCCGAGCGGGCGAGTTTGTGGTGGTTGCCACCACGCGGCCCGAGACCATGCTGGGCGATGAAGCGGTGGCGGTGAATCCCGCCGACCCGAGGTACACCGGCTTGGTCGGATGCCGGTGCCTGCTCCCCTTGCGCAACCGGCCCATACCCATCATCGCGGACAGCTTTGTCGATCCGAAGTTCGGCACCGGCTGCGTCAAAGTCACGCCGGCCCATGATCCCAATGACTACGAAATGGGCCTGCGTCATCACCTGCCCGTTACGGTTGTGATCGGCCCGGATGGCGCGATGACCCGGGACGCGGGGGAAGATTTTATCGGGCTGGACCGGATGGAAGCGCGCAAAGCGGTGGTCGAAGAACTCACCGCACAGGGCTTTTTGCTCAAAACGGAGGATTACACGCACAACGTCGGCTACAGCCAGCGGAGTCACGTGCCGGTCGAACCCTACCTGAGCGAGCAGTGGTTTTTGAAGTATCCTGGCGTCGAGCGTTCCACCCAGGCGGTGGAAACGGGAGCCATTGCGTTCCACCCCGAGCGCTGGACCAAGACCTACACTCACTGGACGGGCCAGATCAAGGACTGGTGCATCAGCCGGCAGCTTTGGTGGGGCCATCGTGTGCCCGTGTGGCGGCCCGGTCCCGGTTGTTCGGCGGATTCGCGGGCCCGTGCGGCCGTCTTGCTCGCCGCCGCGGTTCAGCAAATGGCCGGCGAGGTAGTGGTCCGGGAGCTCCCGGCGGAGGCCGGGTCGGCGCCGGAGCCGGCCGTGCTCGAAGCCGCCGTCGGTCCGGGCGCCGGCGAAATCGAGAGCCAGCTTCTGAGCCTTGGTTACCAGCAAGACCCCGACGTTTTGGACACCTGGTTTAGCTCCTGGCTCTGGCCCTTTGCCACCATGGGCTGGCCCGAGCAGACCGAAACGCTCAAAAAATTCTACCCCACGTCCGATTTGGTCACCGGGCCGGACATTATTTTCTTCTGGGTCGCCCGAATGATCATGGCCGGTTACGAGTTCATGGGCGAGCTGCCATTCCGAAACGTGTATTTCACGGGCATCATTCGCGACAAGCTCGGTCGCAAGATGAGCAAGAGCCTGGGCAACTCGCCGGACCCGCTCGAACTCATTGCCAAGTATGGTGCGGACGCGCTCCGCTTCGGCACGATGCGCAGCGCTCCCCTGGGCCAGGACGTGCTCTTCGATGAAAAGGATGTCGAGCTCGGGCGCAACTTCTGCAACAAGCTCTGGAACGCTTGCCGCTTCCGCCAGATGCAAGGCGGCGAAGTGCAGGGCGAGATCGCCCCGGAACTGCTCACCAGCTATGACAAGTGGATCCTGCTCAAGCTCGACCAGGCCGTCCGCGAAATTACCACCGCGTTTACCGAGTACCGCTTCAACGAAGCGACCCAGACGCTTTATCGTTTCTTCTGGAGTGAGTACTGCGACTGGTATGTCGAGGCGAGCAAAGCCGTTCTCTCCACCAGCCCGCAGGCGACCCCGCCGGACCCGGGTCCGACCCCACCGTCAGCGGACGCACAACGCCGCCGGGCCAATACGCTGGCCGTCCTCGACTTCGTCCTCTCGCATACCTTGCGCCTGTTCCATCCTTTCCTGCCGTTCATTTCCGAGGAACTGTGGCACGGCATGGGCTACAGCCGGGACATGCCCGGGCATCAGGGCGGCCAAACCATTATGTTCGCTCCCTGGCCCAAACCGCTCGATGAGGATTTCGTGGCCCATTACGGTGTGGACAAATGCTATTTGGGGATCGTCGATGCGAGGTTCGAGCTGATCACCCAAGGCCGGAACTTGCGCCGCGAGGGGAATATCCCCTCGAGCAAAAAGGTAAAGTTCGTCTTGAAACCATCCGGCTTTGTCCCGCCCCTGGATGCCGATGTAATGAAGTTGCTGCTCAATGCCGAGGCGCTCGAGATTACGCCGGATTTTCAGCCGGCCAAAGGCACCCCCGGAGTGCACTCCGACATGGGGGACCTCTACCTGCCTTTGGAAGGTTTGCAGGACGTCGAGGCCGAGCGGGCCCGGCTGCAGAAGGAACTCGCCAAAGCCCAAGGCGAAATCGCCAAGGTCGAGCAGAAACTCGGCAATGCGAACTTCACGTCCAAGGCGCCCGCCACGGTTCTGCAGGAGCATCAGCAGCGCCTGGTGGAATGGCAGGCCAAACGGGACCGGGCCAAAGAAGCCCTGGATCGTCTTGGCTGAGGCCTATCGGTGACGAGCCATGACGCGTCTCTGGCCTGAAGCCAGCGTATGGGCAATTAGTCTTCCATTCGTTCCGCCTGTTCAAGTGAAATCGGTTTGTGCTCCTGGATCGCAATCGCGGTCTTGCGCTGGCGCTCACTGGGGCTCAAAGCGTCCACCAGAGCCATCGTGACATCGACGAGATCGGCGTTTTTGTACTGGGCCAGACCCGCCTTGTCCCATTTTGAGAGGAGCACACTCACGCCCGCCTTTTGTTTGAGCGCAGGCAATTTGTCCTTAATCTGGTCAAGAATGTTGGTCACTGGGGCCGTGCTAAAACCCTGCATGTGCAAAAGCCGCTGCCTGGCTTTACCTTCAGCTTCCAACGCGGCAACCCGCTGCTGATCCCCTGAAGCCGTTGCCTTTGCATGTTCTGCCTTCAGGTTGTCCAACCATCGGTTGAACGGCGCCGAGCCGGCGAAGGCAACGGCCACTGCCCGCGAATCATAAATCCCAACCCGCGCTTTGGTGGTCGGTTGTGTCTCTTGAGCCAGACCCGCTTGGGGCAGCCCCGCTGCGGCCACCAGCGCTGAAACGGAGGTCAGGGTTACGATGAATCGGGTGATGTAGTGTTTTGTATTCATAGTGATTCAATGTACCAAAAGGTCGAGTCATTCAGTGAATTGATATTTAAGAGCATGTTATCGTTTTCCTCAATGCTGGCCAGCAACGGCCCGCGGTGACTCAACGACGGCGCGTGGCGGAGCAAGATCAGGATGGACAGGGGGTGGTCTTTGGCTGAGCCGGTGATGGATAGGCGCATGAAACCGGCTGAGTCCCGGCTGCGGCGAGGCCAGGAAAAGGGAGTGTCCAGGCCGAGGATTTGGTCTGGGGGCGGGGGGTTCGTGTTTCCCTCGCTCACTGTCGAGCAGGTTGGATTTCAGGTTTTGTGTTCTCCGGCCATGCTGTTATTTTCAGAGCGTATGAAGCCTCTCAGATTCTTGCCGCTTTGCTGGCTGCTTTGGGCGGCCACCGGCCTGGCGGACGAGGCGGCGCTGGAATCAGCCGGCCAGTTGGAGGGGCAGGGGCGATTCCTGGAAGCCGCCGCCCGGCTGACTCAGGAACTGCATAAGCCCGGCTTGCTCCCGGCTTACCGCAAAGCGGTGGAGTTTGAGTTCGATCGGCTGGAACGTATCCGAGAGGACTTCCCTTATACCGAGCACGACCTCTTTTCCAACCTGAAGAAATCAGTCAGGGATCTGACCCGGCAGGAATATGCGCGGTGGCTGGCCGATGGGTGGTTCGAGAGCCGCGAGATCGATGGCCGGCGTTGGTTCATGGTTTCCAGCGTGCCGAACCTCTTTTTCCGTCATCCGGAGCTTTATCCTCGCCGCCTTCCTCCCCGCCACGGCGCGGAGGTTGCCGAACGGCACTGGGAGGTCTGCGAGGCCATCAAGCAAGCGGCGCTCAGGCAGCACCAGCCCTACGTGCTGCCGAAGCGCTTTTCCGTGACCATGACGGTCACCGCCGATGCCAATGCCGCGCCGGCGGGCGAGGTCATTCGCGCATGGCTGCCTGTGCCCCGGCGCTATCCTTTTCAGGACAACTTCAGCCTGCTCTCGGCCGAACCCGCCCTCAAACACCTGGATGATGAGCAGAGCCCCATCCGTAGCGTGTACCTCGAACAGACCGCGCGCCGGAATCAACCGGCCACCTTCAAGATCGAGTACGAATACACTTCGTGCGGGGTCTGGTTCGATGTCCAACCGGAGCGGGCGACTGCGGCCGATTTGGCCGATCCCGCCCTCGGCGCCTTCACCAATGAAGCGCCCCACATCCTTTTCACGCCGGAAATCCGCAAGCTCTCGCGGCAAATCGCCGGAGACGAGCGCAATCCCGGTGTGAACGCCAAGCGGTTCTACGAATGGATATCGCAGCACATTCAGTACAGCTTTGCGCTCGAATACTCGACCATCCGCAATATCAGCGCCACCTGCCTGCGGAATGGCTACGGTGATTGTGGCCAGGAAGCACTCCTCTTCATGTCGCTCTGCCGTTTGAATGGGATTCCCGCACGGTGGCAATCGGGCTGGAACACCTTTCCCGGCGCGGCCTCCAACCACGACTGGTGCGAGATTTACCTGGCGCCCTACGGTTGGGTGCCGGTCGATCCCTACATGGGCATTTATGCGACGCAATATGCGACGACCTTGACGCCGGAACAACGGCGCGAGCTTCGGGACTTTTACTTCGGCGGCCTGGATCAATACCGTTTGATCGCCAATAGTGATCACAACCAGGTGCTCCGGCCTCCGAAACAATCGCTGCGCTCCGACAACGTGGATTTTCAGCGAGGCGAACTCGAATGGGGCCAGCACAATATTTACCTCGACCACTTTTCCTACGATTTGACCGCCAAAGAACTTGGCTTGTCGCCCTAATGAGGCGTCTGGCACCCCCGACGTGCTCGCGCCCCCTAACCCTCGATTACCGCCTGACGCATGGAGCATCCGAGGCCGAGCCTCATGAGCGTGCTTTCCTGCCTTCCCAACCGATTGTGCATTCTGCGGGGTCCCTCGTCGAAGTGGATCGCTGTAAGTGGGGTGGGTTCTGACGACTTGCACCCGCTGGTGGCTTGGGGCATAGGTTAATCAATGCAGACCATCTCGCTATGAACCAAATTCCCGCCAAAGTCCTCGCCGAACTCAACCGCCAGTTTAACAACGAACTGGCCGCGGCTCACAGTTACCGCGCGCTGTCACTCTGGTGCGACGACCAGAACCTCAGGGGCTTTTCCCGCTACTTCGCCAAGCAAGCGGACGAAGAGCAGGGGCATGCCGGAAAGATCACCTCCCATCTGATCGATCGTGGGGTCCTGCCGGAAGTCGCCGGGATTCCCGTGCCCGTCTTCCGTTTCAAGTCGCTGCTGGAAGCCGCGCAGCATGCGCAGTCGCTCGAGGTGAACAACACCCGTGGCATCAACGCGGTCTTCGAGGCTGCGCTCGAGTCCAAGGACTATCCCGCGCAAGTGCTCATGCAGTGGTTTATCAGTGAGCAAGTTGAAGAGGAAGCCTGGTGTCTCGAGATGGTCGAGCGAGTTCAGGCCGCCAACTGTGCCGGAGGCCTTTCCGATCTGGATCGCCACATCGAACGCTATCTCGAGCAGGCCCCGGAGACGGAAGGTTGAACCCTGGCGCGCGCCATTCAAGCCCGCTACCCGGAGCTGCGCAGCGGTTCAGCCGGGGGGCGTGGGAGAACAACAGCCACGCCTAAAAGGAGGAGGGCGTCGTTCAACCGCTTCCGCGGTTGCGAGCTGCATCACGGATCATGTCCGGGCTCGGCCCGGAGCTCTCCACATATGAGGCCTTCGGCCTGCGGGTGGACGAGCCTCGTGAGTGGTCAGTGATTACTTTTGCGGCAGGAACCGGTCGAGGATTTGCTGGCGGGGGACGGCCAGTTTCTTGAGTGCCTGGTGGCGTTCGGTTACACCCTGGCCGTAGGTGGGGGGCGGGTTGGGATTGCGATAGAGGATTCCGGTGTAAAGCTTGGTGCCATAGGCGCGCGCCAACTCGGTGGCCTGGGCGCGGTCGGCGGGATCGTGGCCGATCGATTCGAGGGTTTGGAGCTTGGTTTTGTGCGCCTTGAGCTGTTGCTCTTCCTCGCCATACGTCACGCACGGCGACTGAACATTGATGAAAGCAAACCCCGGGAAGCGAATGCCTTCCTCGATCATTTTCGCCAGGCCGCCCATGTCGGCCGGCGTGCCCTGGGCCACAAAGGACGCGCCGTAACCCATGACGTAGAGCAGGGGATTTACCGGGGCTTCCAGGCTGCCAAAATTGGAGCTGACGGTTTTGCGTCCTTGCTGGGACGTGGGGGACAACTGCCCCTTGGTAAGACCATAGATCTGGTTGTCCATGACGATGTAAGTCAGGTCGAGGTTGCGCCGGATGACATGCGCCACGTGTCCGCCGCCGATCGAGAACCCGTCGCCATCGCCGCTGGCCACCAGCACCAGCAAATCAGGATTGGCGAGTTTGATGCCCTGGGCGATGGGCAGCGAGCGCCCATGCACGGTGTTGAATCCGTAGGCCGTGGTATAGCCGGGGATGCGGCTCGAACAGCCGATGCCCGAGACGAACGCGATTTCGTGCGGCGGCCGGCCGATGGCGGCCAGCGCCCGGGTAATGGCGGTCACGACACCGAAATCGCCGCAGCCAGGGCACCAGATGGGTTTGAGATCGCTTTTGAAATCTCCGGCTTGGAACCTGGCTTGCGGAATGGCTTCGAGGGTGGTCATGTTTGGTTGTCCTTTGGAAAGTGTTCGGTTCAGTCTCCGTTTTGGTCGAGGTGATGGTGGGTGCCGTTGCCCTGGATGGCGGCGACCAACTCCCGTAAATGCTGCAGCACTTCGGCGGGCTGAATCGGGTTGGAACCGCTCTTGGCCAGCGGCTTGACCAGTGCCGGGAAATCCACATACATGCGCACCAGGCGGTAGAGTTGCGCCTGGAAGGATTGCTCGATGAACAAGCCGCGTTTCACCGACGCGAAGAAGTCCTGGTACACCGGCTCGGCCACCGGGTAGAGCAGCCGGGGCACCAACAACTTGGCGTGCAGCCCCTCGGCCCGGGCCAGGCGCAGCGCTTCCCGAGCCACGCCCGCTACGCTGCCCCAGCTCACGAGCCCGATGGGCGCGTCCGGATCGCCCTCGACCTCGAAGAGATCGCGCCGGTTCTTCAGCGGGTTGAATTTCCGGAAGCGCTTTTCATTCATCCGCGCGTGCATTTCTCCGCTGGCGGTCGGACGGCCCAGTTCATTGTGCTCGATGCCGGCCGCCAGGTAATTGCCGCCCAGCAGGCCGGGATGGCTGATGGGGCTGATGCCCGACTCGGTGAGCTTAAAGCGCGCGTAATTGGCCAGCTCCGTGTCGGTAGGGCGCCGCCGTTCGAGGATCTCGAACTTGGAGGTGTCGATGGGATCGACGGTCTCTTTGCGCTGGGCGATTTCCTGGTCGGACAGCAAAATCACCGGCGTCTGGTAGTGCTCCGCCAGGTTGAAGGCCTCGACCGTCGTGCCGAATACGTCGCCCACACAGGTCGGCGCCAGCACGGGGCGCAGGCAATCGCCGTGGGCCGAAAAGGCTGCCTGGAACAGATCGGATTGTTCCGCCTTGGTGGGCATGCCCGTCGAGGGTCCGCCCCGCTGCACATTGACGCAGACCAGCGGCAGCTCGGCGAGGCTCGCCAGGCCCAGCATCTCGGTCTTCAACGACATCCCCGGCCCGGACGTGGCGGTCATCGCCTTCTTGCCCGCGAACGAGGCGCCCACCACCGCGCCGATCCCCGCGATCTCGTCCTCGGCCTGAAGGAGCGTGCCCCCATACTTCCAGATTTCCCGGTCGAGAAATTGCATGATTTCCGTCGAGGGCGTGATCGGGTAGCCGGAGAAGAAGGTGCACCCGGCAAAGATGGCCGCCGCGGCGCACATGTCGTTGCCGTCGGTTAACAGCTTGACCTGCGGACCAGCCTGCGGCGCTTGCAGCTTGCGGTCTTCGCCCAGCGGGTGCGCCGCGGCAAAGTCCAATCCCGCCTGGAACGCCCGCACATTTCCCTCCACCACCGTTGCTCCCTTCTTAGCAAATTTCTTCCGAATCCCGGCCAGCATGCTGTCCCGGCCGATCCCGAACCACCCGGCCAGCAAACCGGTCACGATAATATTTTTGGCTTTGTCGGTGCCGGCGTGGGTCCGGGCCATCTCGGTGATGGGCACGCTGAAGACCACCGAGGGCGTGACGCCTTCGAGCGGGAGCTTGTCCGGGGCCACGCCGGTCTGGCTTTCGTAAATCACAATGGTCGAGGGTCCGACCGGCAGCTCCGCCCCGAACCGGCGGAAATCCTCCCAATTCAAGACCACCGCCACATCCAGCGGCCCGTTGGGGTTCAGGACCGGGCGCGTGGCCAGCCGCAGGCGGCACGAGGCCTCGCCGCCGCGGATCTGCGAACCGAAACTCTTGGTCATCAGACCGTGGAAACCTTCCAGGGCGGCGGCCGTGATGAGGGACTCACCCGCGGAGACCACTCCGTCGCCGCCGGCGCCGGCAATACCAATAATCAAATCTTGACTCATGCATTATGAATCCTGCGGATTTTTGACTTTCGGGCTCTCCCTCTGTTGGCAAAACCTTGCCACATATTGGCTATGCAGCTTCCGCCGCTCACGCGGGGGCGTCCGAGGGGGATTTTCGATTTGATCTCCGGGAGCCGCCGTGCTTGGCTGCGGACACGATGATTTGCCCCGCTCGCCCGCCGCGTGAAATTCTCTATGCGCTGCTCACAGTGGCTTTGGTTGCCGGGCTCGGGCGAACGGCAATTCGTGCGGGGCAGCCCGGGGTGGGGAAGGGGTTTGGCTTGCCCACCATTGTGGTCACCGCGCCTCACACGGTGATTACCCAATCCTGCCGCGTGGAGATTCCCCCGGGCCTGGTGATTCGTGACCCCGGGGACGAGGGCGTCCTCGTGATCGGGGCGCCGGGCATTCAGGTGGATTTTGCCGAGGGCTCAGTCCTTCGCGGTTCGCCTCGAACGACCCGGCCCGACCAATACCGCGGCGTGGGAATCCGGCTGGACGGTTTCGCCGGAGTGACGATCCGCGGGGCGCGGATGAGCGGGTTTTGGTGCGGGATGCACGCCTCGCGGGCCGATGGCCTCACCCTCGAGGCGCTCGACGCCTCCGATAACCACCGGGCGCATTTGAACTCGACCCCCAGGGCTGAGGACGAGGGGGATTGGCTCTACGGCCACAACAACGATCAGCACGAATGGCTTACCAACTACGGCGCGGCCCTGTACCTGGAGCAATCCGCCGGTGTGACCGTGCGCGACTGCCGCGTGTGGCACGGCCAGAACGCGCTCTGCCTGGACCGCGTGACCCGATCGCGAATCTATGACAATGACTTCTCGTTCAACTCCGGCTGGGGCATCGCCCTGTGGCGCTGCACGCAAAACGTGGTGAGCCGCAATGCGCTCGATTTCTGCGTGCGCGGCTACAGCCACGGCGTGTATAACCGCGGGCAGGATTCGGCGGGCCTATTTGTCTTCGAGCAGAATAATCAGAACGTTTTTGCGGAAAATTCCGTGACCCACGGCGGCGACGGCTTCTTTGGTTTCGCGGGTCGCGAGGCCCTGGGAGAGATCGGCCAGCATCCCGCTGCGTGGTACCGGCGCCGTGGCAACGACGACAATCTGCTGGTAAACAATGATTTTTCGTATGCGGCGGCACATGGGATCGAGAACACGTTTTCCTTTGGCAACCAGTACCTGGAAAACCGCATTGTGGGCAACGCGATCTGCGGCGTCTGGGCCGGCTACTCCCGTGAGACGCTCATCGCCGGAAATCACTTCGAGGCCAACGGCGACGCCGGTTACGGCCTGGAACGAGGCGGCGTGAACATCGACCACGGCGGCGATAACCGAATCGAGCATAACTTCTTTTTGAAGAATAAATGCGGGGTGCACCTTTGGGGCGGAGCGAATCCCGAGTTCGCGAAGAAGCTCTGGGCCCAAGCCAACGGGTATGCATCGACGGGTTCGATCCTTGCCGATAACACCTTCGAGGGCGACGATGTGGCCATGCAATTCCGCGGGCCGGGCGAGGTGCTGCTGGGCTCGAACAAGGTGGTTGGAGTGGAGAAGGTGCTGCTGGCGGACCCGGCCTACGCGATACGGCGGGAGGATCACGTGGCGATCGCACCCCAGCGAGTGCCGGAGCACGAGGTTTTGGGAAGTAAACACCCGGTAGGCGCGCGGCCTGAACTGCGCGGGCGCGAGCAGATCCTCATGACCGAGTGGGGCCCTTGGGATCACACGACACCACTGGTCCGGTTGCTCAGTTCATCCGGTGGGACCGCCGTGTTCCAAGTCCTAAAAGTGCCCGCACGCGATCTCCGTGTGCAAGTCCTGGGCGAGCAAGTCCGCGGGGTGGTGGCCGGCGTTCCTGGAAAACCGGACGAGGCGCAGATCACCGTCAGCGCCACGGAGCCCGGCGTGCGTCCCTATCTGCTCCGAGTCCAGTTGGCCGAACAACCTTTGGCGGAAGAGAAGGGGACGCTGATCGCGGCCCGTTGGGCGGCAACGTTCTTCAAGTGGCCCGCCGCCATCGATCCGCGAACCAACCTCGAGGCGTATCGGAAGCTGGCGGAGGGACCGGGCGCTGTCAGGGCGGCCCTCGACGAACTATCGTTGCGCTACGGCATGCGCGGCCCCAGCGAATTGGGGCTCTCGCCCGAAGTGACCGCCGCGCACTTGGGCGCGGATCATTTCGGCATGATCGCCAGGACGCGACTGCGCCTTGAGCAGGGGACTTGGGACTTCACCACGCTGAGCGATGACGGCGTGCGGGTCAGCGTGGACGGCAAACCGGTCATCGAGAACTGGGCCTGGCATGGCCCGACGCGGGACTCCGGAAAGCTCACTCTTGTCGCGGCCCGGATGGTGGAAATCCAGGTGGAGCACTTTCAAATCGATGGCTACGCCGTTTTGGAGTTTTCGCTTGCGCGTGAGCCCGAAAGGGCCGCGCGGAGCGAAAACTGAAGCGCTCGAGCGAGGCTGGCGGCTCCGTCAGCCTCCGCCGCGCCGGTAATCGTCTGCGTAGCGTTTAATATCGTCCTGCTGCCAGTTGCCGAAGGCGACTTCGAGGACCCGGATGGGTTTTTCACCCTGACAGCTCAGGCGATGCTTTTCGTTGGCGGCGATCCAGATTTCTTCGCCAGCGCGGCAAGTGCGCTCACTTTCACCGACCTGAATCGAGGCTCCGTCGTCGATCACGACCCAGAGCTCAGCCCGGCCGGTGTGGGATTGGAGGCTCAGCCGCTGGCCTGGCAACACCGTCATCAAGCTCACCGTGCATTCGGTGTTGTGGGCAAATTGCTTGAAGGAACCCCACGGCCGTTCGACGAGGGACACGGCGGGCTTGGCGCTGGGGATGGGTTTGGTCAGGTAGTTTTGCATAGCGCGGGTTGGGCATCACTTGAGTTGCGGCCTGGGGAGCATCGTTGGTTGCCCGTCGCGCTCCACCACCACGCAGTGAAAGTTGGTTCGGGCGATGGCACTGTAGTCATGTCCCGCCCTGGCAGGATAGATGCCGAGATAGCTCAGAGGCGTGTTACCGACGTTGATCGTGCGGTGGGCGGTATGGCCGGGAACATACACGGCACCGTGGGGGCGCAGTTCGAGCAACCGGCTCCGACCGGTAGCTTCGTCCTCGAGCAGCATCAGGCCTTCACCAGATAAACCGAAATAAAACTCCGCCGCCGGACGCCACGCGTGCAGGTGCCCTTTGGTCATGAAATACTCGCCACCGATGCGTCCGGGCAGCAACCGGCCCAGGCCGTAGTGCAAATCGCCTTCCCCGGTGCCCGGGTCAAAGCTTGCCACGGAATAAACCAAAGGGTTGCTCGCCGCCAAAGCTGCGGCAAAAGCGGCTTCGTCCGAAAAACATCCCCTCAAATCGGATAGGTGACGCTCGACCATGGCGCAGCCATCGATGCGGCCGGTCGTGGGGTCATAGCGACTCATGAGCTCGACTGCGGACGCAATTCGGGTTGGTTCAGGCGGGTTCATTCGCGGCAAATCGTGTCAGCGTGGTTTCGTCAATCGATCCCCGTGCGGACGAACGCTTTCAGGGTGGCGCAGCGGGCGTCTTTCGCCATTGCATGGGGGCGGATGGTATAGCGCCCCACCGCCGCGGGCACGATGAAGGTCTCGGCGTAATGCACCACGAACGGCTCGAACCTGCCTTCCGGGCTCTCGACGACCGCGGCCTCACCTTCGACGAGGTTGAGCACATTGACTCCGCCTTGCGTATCGTGTGGCACCTTCTCGGTGAACCAATGGCGGCGCGTCTCGATAAACTCGCGCTCATGCAATCCGGTGCGTTCTTCGCGCCAGCCTTCGGGCGCGGGCTGAGCGTCCGTCGCCAGGGGGGTGGGCGCGCGGGGCCCCGGCGCATTCCCGATTGACTCGACGCGGTTGATCAGGTTCTTTTCCACCCAACCTGTAGTTCGGTCCCATTGGATGTTGGGCGCCCCGTGGTTCAAGTGGATCGGTCGCGGCTTGCCATCCAGCCCGAGCCGGCCCCAGTCCCAGAGCTTGAAGGTAAAGATGTACGGCGTGGCGCTGATTTCGAGCACCATCGCGTCCGCGCCCGAGCAATGCACCGTTCCGGCGGGTATCAGGAAGTGGTCGTGCTTTTTTGCGGGCCAGCGGTTGACGTAGTTGTCGGCCGGGAAAGGGGCGCCACCCGCCTGGGCGGCTTCGAGATCCCGCAGCATGGCTGCCCGATCCAGGCCCTCGCGCAAGCCCAGGTAAACGCAGGCGCCCGGCCCGGCTTCGAGGAGATAGTAGCTCTCATCTTGGGTATAATGCATGCCGAAATGTTGCTGGATATACTCGGTCAGCGGATGCACCTGGAACGACAAATTCCCCCCGCCCATGGTATCGAGAAAATCGAATCGAATCGGGAACTCGCGGCCAAAACGCGCATGCACTCGATCCCCGAGCAACGCGACCGGCTCGCGCCAGACCAGGTTTAAACTCGGCAGTTCGACGCGTTTCCCGCCGAATCCCAGGAACAGGCTGTTCTCCTCGGGCACGCAATCAAAGCACCATCCGTAATTCGGCGCGGTGCGGTCCAGATCACAAACCGCCTTCATCCACTGCCCGCCCCAGGGCGCCGGGTCAAACAAGGGCACGACCCGGAACGGGCGGGTAGCCGCATGCCGCAATCCCTCCCGCACGGCGGCGCCCGACACCAGCTTCGGCGTCCCGGGCAAGTGCGTCTCGATAAAGAAATCCACCCGGTCGAAGCAATCAAATTTGTGCCGGTCGGCCGCACGCCACTCGACAAAGAACCCGCGCTTATATTTCCGGAAGAAATCCTCGTTCCCGTTTTCCGCGCCCCAATTGGGCGCGCCGCGGCGGTAGCGCAACTGGATTTCCCACCGGGCCATGTCGGCATACACCAAAAGGTCTCCGGCGGACACCAATGCGGCGCCCACGCCGTAAATCAACACCCGGCCATGGCGCTGCGCTTGGACGCGTGCCCGCGCGTCGGCGAGCAGCGACGGATCGAAGAATTCTTCCAGACGGTGGCAGGACAGCATGCCGAAGATGCGGTCATCCGTCAGATTCCGGCCAATCAGGGCCAGGAGTTCAGGCTCGGGCTTTTTGAGATCGACCGTGCGGATGACCAGGGCGGGGCGGAGCGCGGCTTCGAGCGCGCCGAGCACCTCGGCATCGTTCACGCCGGGATAGGTATCCACCACCAACACCGGGCGGGATATCCCGTTTAAACGCTCACCGAGCTCGGCGAGGATCGCCGGCCAGCCTTCGAGGACCGCGAAGGTCCCGGGCACATCCACCACGGGGAATTTATCGTAGTTTGGCTGCTTCATGAAAGCGCGGGAGATGGCTCGTCGAGGATGTACTCACCGGCAAGGAGCGCCGCGGCGTCGCCGAGTTCTCCGGCCAGCACTCGGACCTTGCCCCAGGGTGTGTGCGCGCGCCGTTGCACATAATCGGCGATGGCGGGCAGAATGACGGCCGCCCCGGCCATGATGCCGCCGCCCAGGATGACCACCTCCGGATCGTACGCATGGATGAGGTTTACGGCGAGGGTTGCCCAGACTTGCAGGCTGTGCGCCCGCAATTTCAAGGCGCACGGGTCACCGGCGCCGGCCTGCTGGAAAACCTCGTCGTAGTTCAACGGGCCGTGCCGCAACGCGCTGCTAGTCCACTCGGGAAAGCTCGCGACGATCCGTTCGAGGAAGGCAGTCGAGGCTTCGGCTTCGGCGCAACCCGCATTGCCACAACTGCATTCGCGTCCGCCGTAGCGCACCGTCAGGTGCCCTCCCAGCACGCCGGCTTGCCCATGGCGGCCCCGGAGCACGCGGCCCTCGATCACCGCCGCGGTGCCCAGTCCGGTGCCCAGGGTGATCAGGACCAGGTTCTCGGCGCCACGGCCCGCGCCCAGTTTCCATTCACCCAGCAGGGCCATGCGCGCATCGTTCTCGATGGCCAGCGGCAAACCAAACGCCTCCCGCGCCCACCCGCGAAAATCGAAATCCAGCGCGTCGGCATACTTTCCGTACTCGGCCAGGACGCGACCGGTTTTGACATCGACCAAGCTGGGGAAGGCCATCGAAATTCCGCGGCAATCTTTGGTGTTCAGGCCAGCCCGAACCAGCAAGCGCTGCCACCCGTTTCGCAGCTCCGGCAGAGCGTTGGCCAGTCCGGCCTTCGAATCCACGGCCTCGGCCGTTTGCGCCAGCACCCGTCCGTTGCGCACCAGGCCCAGCTTGACCCGAGTTCCGCCCAGATCACAAGCCAGGATGGTCATGGCCGGTTGCCGGACGGGACGGCGGCCCGAGCCATGCCCCAGCCGCGCCATCGCGTGTTCATCGAATGCATTGCGGCATAACCTAGGGAATTCACTTTCGGCCGGCCAGTCCGCTCTACCGGTCCACGCCCTTAGGCGGTGCTGGCGGGCTGTGCCGCGGTGAAGGTTGGCTGCTGCGCTCGAGATCATTCGTGGAAAAGCGAATGAAGGCGAAACACTCCGGTATATGGGAGTCCCAAACACCGTGAGCCGTCCAGACCCAGCCGCCGGAGTCGTGGGCCGGGGCCGCCTCCTTGTAGGTATTGAACCGGGAGAAATCCATCCGCCAAATATCGCCCTCTTTGGGCGGCCGCGAGCGCCCGTCCGTTGCGAGCCAGCCCAAACTGCTCCACGGAACGGCGAGTTCCACCGTCCAGCCGCGATCCCGATCCGTGTCGTTGTTGATCGTGCCGTCGATATGGACAGCGCTCTTCAGGCCGGGCAGGGCGTGGGTGAAATTACCGAGCCGTCCGCCGCGGATATGGTTGGTGAAGCCGACGCCGTTAAACGGCACGAGCTGCGAACGGTCGAACTCCGGCAGCTTGGACAGGCCGGAGCTTTCGAATGTGTTTTGCCACACAAAGAAGGCCTCGTAGCGAGTATTGTAGGCGTTGAGTTCCAATTCGTAGTAGGCGTCTGGTCCGGCGATGAAGCACTCGACATCGTTGTCGTAGTAGATCGGATCGTCGTGATGCGTGAACTTTGCGTGAACGAAAGGTTCCTGAACGCGGTAGGAGACATACAGGTACTGGTCGTCCCACAGCACGGCGGCCCGCGTGTCGTAGAGAGCGGGTTGCCCCGTGATGATGTCCACGAACCGCGGCGACGTGGGCGCCGCCTGCCAGGCGGGTTCGTCGAGCAACCCGTCGATGCGCAGGGGTTCAGTGATGTGGAACGCCGTGTAATGCGCGATATTCGTCTCGGGGCAGGGGAACTGCCACGCCCCGGTTTGGGCCTGTCCTGCCAGGCAAATCAGGTTCGCCATCACCGCAGGTAGAAGGTGCTTCATACGCGCCGATTATTGCGGCTGTCGTGAAGCGACACAACACCGGAAGCGTACGGAATGCAGACGACCTTGCAAAACGAGCAGGAATGCCGGGCCGCGAGGCTTCTTGCCGGAGCGCAATCCCCGGCAGGCCGGACTAAGCAATGCTACTAATCACGATTTGCCTCCCGGATCGAGCCGAGGCATACTCGGGGCATTCTCAATCACATGCAACCCTCCAGTGCACCTGGTAGAATTCGAGCGAGCGGTGGCCGGCGCTGGCGTCGTTGGGTTCTTCGATGGTGCGGCTGCGCCGGTGTGGCGCTTTGCGTGGTGGGACGCTTGGGTGCCGGCTCCACTGCCCCGACAGACGAATGGCCCTGCTACGGCCGGGACCCCGGTGGGATGCGCTATTCCCCGCTCACCGAAATCAATCGCGGGAACGTGGCCACTTTGAAGGCCGCCTGGATCTTTCATACCGGCGACATCTCGGACGGGCGCCGGGGAGGGAACCGGAGCGGTTTCGAAACGACCCCCATCGTGGTGGACGGTCGGATGTACCTGACGACTCCCTTCAATCGTGTGATCGCGCTGGACCCTGAGACTGGCGTTCAACTCTGGTCCTATGACCCCAAGGTGCGGCGCTCGGGCGATTATGGCGACGGGCTAATCAACCGCGGCGTGGCCACATGGCTGGAGCCGGCAACCGGGCCCGGCGCGGGGGGCAACCCGAGTTCCCTCCGCCGGCGCCGCATTTTCGAGACCACACTCGACGCGCGACTCATTGCCTTGGACGCGCTTACCGGCAGGCCATGTAAAGGCTTTGGCGTCGGCGGCCAAGTGAGCCTGCGCGACGTTGCGCGGTACCTGCCAGAACAGTACCACATGACTTCACCCCCGGCCGTGGTGGACGGGTTGGTGGTCGTCGGGTCCTCCATCAACGATAACTCGCGAGCCGACATGCCCAGCGGGGTCGTTCGCGCCTTCGACGCCCGCACCGGAGCCCTGCGGTGGAGTTGGGAGCCGATTCCGACCAATTCTCCAAGTCACAGCGCCTGGAAAACGGGCGCTGCCAACGCCTGGTCGATTATGGCGGTGGATGAAACGCGTCACCTGGTGTTCATCCCGACGGGAAGCGCCAGCCCGGATTACTATGGCGGACTGAGGATTGGCGACAACCGGTGGGCGAACTCGGTGGTCGCCTTGCGCGCGGACACGGGCGAGATGGCCTGGGGTTTCCAACTGGTGCACCACGATCTGTGGGATTACGACTGCGCTTCACCGCCACTGCTCGCCAACCTGGTTCGCCAGGGCGAGGAGATCCCCGTTCTGATCCAGGGCAATAAGACGGGCATGCTCTATGTGTTCAACCGCGAAACCGGGGTGCCGGTTTTTCCGGTGGTGGAACGGCCTGTGCCCCAAAGCGATGTCCCGGGCGAACGTTCCTGGCCAACCCAACCGTTTCCCGTTGCCCCTCCACCCTTGGTTCCTCAAAAGCTCGCGCTCGAAGACACCTGGGCCGTCAACGATGCCCAACGACAGGTTTGTCTCGAGCGCCTTCGTACACTGCGAAACGAGGGCATCTTCACCCCTCCAAGTTTGCAGGGTACGTTGGTGCTCCCCGGGAACCTCGGCGGCATGAACTGGAGCGGCTACGCCTTCGATCCCAAGCGGAATCTGCTGGTGGTGAACGTCAATAACCTGGCGGCCAAAATCCGCCTGATCCCCCGTTCTGAGTTCGACGATCACAAGCACCGCGACGAAGACGGCGATTATACCGCCCAGGCCGGCGCACCTTACGGCTTGTTTCGCCGCTTCCTCCAGGCTCCCTCAGACCTGCCCTGCTGTCCTCCGCCCTGGGGCATGCTCACGGCCGTGGACTTGACGCAGGGGACCATTCGCTGGCAGGTGCCCTTGGGGTCAATGCAGGATTTTGGGGGTTCGCAGCCCCATGTTCCCGCCGGCTCCATTAGCCTCGGCGGCCCAATCATCACCGCCGCGGGGTTGGTCTTCATCGCCGGGACCTTCGATCCCTTTATCCGTGCTTTTGATATCGAAACCGGCAAGGAACTCTGGAAGGCGCCGCTGCCGGCCAGCGGTGCGGCAACCCCGATCACCTACAGAACCCGGCCTGGGGGCAAACAATTCCTCGTCATCGCGGCGGGCGGCCACGCCAAGGTCCCGGAGGAGCCGCAGAGCGATGCGGTGGTGGCCTTTGCCTTGCCATAGCCCGCTTTAATGCTCTCCCGCAGCGGCAGGCTGTGTGTCCTTAGGCACGACCCGATGGATTCGTTTTCGAAAACCGTTGACAAGAAAAGAGGGAGGGTGGATAATCATACATATTCTTAGTGGATTACTTATGATACCAGCGAGCGAACCGGTGAAACTTTCCCGTAACGAAGGGTTAAAAGAGGGAAACCCAGTGCTTTGCGGCACGATCGCCCAAACCCTGGGGGACGCTTCGGCCGAGCGGTTTTCAGACGACGACTATGAGTTTCTGAAGTTTCACGGGGTGTATCAGCAGGACGACAGGGATCAGCGGAAGGTGGCTAAGCATTACATGATGATGGTGCGGACCAAATTCCCCGGGGGAGTGCTGTCGGCCGACCAGTACCTGGCCTGTGATCGGCTGGCGACACAGTATGGCAACGACACCATGCGGATTACCACCCGCCAGGATTTTCAGTTCCACGGGATTCTCAAGGCGAACCTCCGCCAGAGTATCAAGGCCTTGAATGAGGCACTCATCACGACGATTGCCGCGTGCGGAGATGTGGAGCGCAACGTCATGGCGCCGCCGACGCCGGCCACGAGTCCGCTGGTGGATCAGGTGCTGGCCCAGGCGCGTGAGCTCTCGGATAAGCTGGCGCCCCGGACTCCCGCCTATCACTCGATCTGGCTCGAAGGCCGGGAACTGGACCTGAACCGTCCGGAACATGCCAATTTCGAGGATCCGCTTTACGGCAAGCGCTACCTGCCGCGCAAATTCAAGACGGCATTTGCCTTTCCGCCGCTGAATGACATCGATGTGTTCACGAACGATCTGGGGTTTGTGGTGATTGTCGAAAATGGCCAACTGGCCGGCTACAACCTGCTGGCCGGCGGAGGCATGGGCATGTCGCACGGGAACGCGCAGACCTTTCCCCGTTTGGCCGACGTGATTGGGTTTATCAAACCGGACCAGCTCGAAGCGGCGACCAAGGCGGTGATCACGATTCACCGTGACTTCGGCGATCGGACCAATCGCAAGCACGCCCGGCTCAAATACGTTTTGGAGGAGCGTGGAGTCGAGTGGTTCCGCGGGGAATTCGAGCAGCGCGCCGGGTTCAAACTCGAACCGGTCCGGCCATTCGAGTTTACCCGGCAGGGTGATCTGCTCGGCTGGCATCGGCAGACGAACGGGAAGTATTTTCTGGGATTGTTCGTTGAGAACGGGCGCGTCCGGGACGCAGGGTCCTACCGTCTGAAGACGGGGTTGCGTCAGGTTGCCGAGAAGTTCCGTCCCGAAGTTCGCCTGACGGCCTCGCAGAACTTGTTGCTGGTGAACATCGCCGCCGAACAGCGGTCCGGCCTCGAGGCCCTCCTGGCGGAGCATGGCGTGTCCGCCGCAAATCCTTTCAGTCCTACCCGGCTGGCCTCGATGGCTTGCCCGGCGTTGCCGACGTGCGGTTTGGCTCTCGCCGAGTCCGAGCGGACCATGCCGGCGTTTCTCACGGCGATCGAGGAGTTGCTTGCAGAGGTGGGACTCCCGGACCAGGAATTAATCATCCGGATGACAGGATGTCCGAACGGGTGTGCTCGCCCGTTCATGGCGGAAGTGGCCTTTGTGGGCAAGGCGCCGAATAAGTACCAGGTGTATCTGGGCGGCAATGAAGCCAGCACGCGCCTGAACCGGCTCTACAAGGAGTCGGTTAAAAGCGACGACCTGATGGGCGAGTTGCGCACGTTGCTGACCCGGTATCGCCAGGAGCGCGTGGCTTCCGAACGGTTTGGCGATTTCTGCGCGCGCGTCCTGTGGAAGGAAGCCGGCGCGGCCGCTTGAGCCTGGGCGAGACTTGGTCACGATGCGAGAGGCCAGGAAGGTGAACCCGTGTTGACACCCGCAGAGAAACTTACCAGCGCCGAGGTGCGCCTGCTGGACGGTCAGTTCCAGGAGCAATCGACCGCGGACATCCTCGGCTGGGCCTGGCGGCGGTTCGGCCCTCGCGCCGCCATCGGCACCAGCTTTCAAGGCGCGGGCCTGGTCATGATCCATTTGGCCAAGCAAAACGGCTTTGCCTTCCCCGTGTTTACGCTGGACACCGGCCTGCTTTTTCCCGAGACGCTGGCCCTCAAAAAGCGGCTCGAGGATTTCTTCGGGCTCGCCATCGAGTCGCTCGAACCCGATTTGACGGTCGAGGAACAAGCCGACATTAACGGGCCGGAACTTTGGCAGCGGAACCCGGACCTGTGCTGCACGATCCGCAAAGTCTTTCCCTTGCGCGACAAGCTCGGCGAGTTGGCATGCTGGATCACCGGTTTGCGCCGGCAACAGTCCGATAGCCGGTCGGGAATTGGAATCATCGAACTCTACGCGTTCGACGAGGCCTCGGGACGCGACATTGTGAAGCTGAACCCGATGGCCGGTTGGACGCGGGAGGACGTTTGGAAATATTTACGCGAGCACCGGATTCCTTATAATCCGTTGCACGACCAGGGCTACGGTTCGATCGGCTGCCAGCCCTGCACGCGCAAGCTCCAGGATGGACAGGGCGAGCGCGCCGGGCGCTGGACCGGCTTTAATAAGGTGGAATGCGGCATTCACACCTTCATGCCGAAGAAAGTGGATTTTCAGATCTGATATGGACTATTTGTCGAAACTCGAAAACCAAAGCATTTACATCCTGCGCGAGGCGTTCAACAAGTTTGAAAATCTCGCGATGCTATGGAGCATTGGCAAGGATTCCACCGTCCTGTTGTGGCTGGCGCGCAAGGCCTTCTTTGGCCATGTGCCCTTTCCCCTGGTCCACGTGGATACCACCTACAAGATCCAGTCCATGATCGAATATCGGGATAAGCTGGTGGCGGATTGGAAGCTGCAGTTGGTGGTGGGCAAGAACGAGGAGGTGCTCCAGCGCGGCATAACCTACCCCGACGGGCAAGGCGACGCGCGTCGAATGCTGCGGCACCTTGAAAAAGGACGCGCTGAAGCAGGTGCTCGATAAGCACCATTTTACCGGGGTGATCGTGGGCGTGCGGCGGGACGAGGAGCCGACCCGCGCCAAGGAGCGCTACTTCAGTCCCGCGGGACAAAAACATGGAGTGGAATGTCGAGGACCAGCCGCCCGAACTCTGGGACCAATTCAAGACCGACTTCGAAAAGGGGACCCACATCCGCATCCATCCGTTGCTGCACTGGACGGAGCTGAACATCTGGGAGTACATCGAGCGCGAGAAGATACCGGTCATTCCGCTCTATTTCGCCAACGGCAACGGCGAACGCTACCGCAGCCTGGGCTGCGCCCCCTGCACCATGCCCATAAAGTCCAGTGCGAAAAACGTGCGCGAAATTATCGAGGAACTGCGCCAGACCCGGACCCCCGAGCGCTCGGGCCGCGCCCAGGACAAGGAGAGCGAGGACGCCTTTGAAAAGCTCAGGCGGGACGGATACATGTGAAACGCCCGCAAACCCTTCTATCAAAGCGCCACCCATGACTTCTCCCAACGGTTCCAGCCAGGCTCCCAGCGAGCAACTCAAGATCGTCATCGTGGGCCACGTGGACCACGGAAAATCCACGTTCGTCGGCCGGCTTTTCCACGACACCGGCTCGCTGCCGGAAGGCAAGCTCGAGCAGCTTCAAAAAGTAGCCGAGCGCCGCGGCGTGCCCTTCGAATGGGCCAACCTGATGGACGCCCTGCAATCCGAGCGCGACCAGAACATCACGATCGACACGGCCCAGATCTGGTTCCACACCAAGCGGCGGCAGTACGTCATCATCGATGCGCCCGGGCACAAGGAATTCCTGAAGAACATGGTCACCGGCGCGGCCAATGCCGAAGCGGCCTTGCTGCTGATCGACGCGCATGAGGGCGTGCAGGAAAACTCGCGCCGGCACGGCTACCTGTTGAACCTGCTGGGCATCCGGCAGATCGCGGTGCTGGTGAATAAGATGGACCTGGAAAACTATAGCGAGGCCAGGTTCAACCAGATCGAGGCCGAATACCGCGCCTGGCTCAAAACGGTTGGGGTAGAACCGAAGTTATTTGTGCCCATTGCCGCCAAGCATGGGGATAACATCGCCGTCGCTGAGCCCCAAAACGCCATGGTGGTCCGGGCCGACCGTGCTCGAGACCCTGGATGCCTTCCACGTCTCCGAGCCGACCGAACAACCAGCCGCTTGCGGTTTCCCATTCAGGATATTTATCGCTTCGACGAGCGGCGCATTCTGGCCGGGCGGGTCGAAGCCGGCTCGATCAAGGTCGGGCGACAGGCTGGTGTTTTCGCCCACGCAACAAGACCAGCACGGTTAAGACCATCGAACGCTGGAACGCCCCGGCCAGCAACCAGGCTTTGGCGCCGGCGAATCGGTCGGCATCACCCTGACCGAGCAGATTTTCGTCGCCGCGGGGCGCGGTTGCCGCCCTCGAGACCGCCCCGCCTTTCGAGCTTTCCAGCTTCAAAGCCCGGGTGTTTTGGATGGGCCGGCAACCCTTTGCCAAGGGCAAGACCTATAAGCTAAAGCTCGCGACCCAAGAGGTGGAATGCAGCATCGAATCGCTCGACAAGGTCATTGACGCATCGACCCTCGACACCGGTTTCCCGGGACCCGCATGAAATGTTTGTCGGGAGGTATGAGGTGGGCGAACTGACGATTCACACCCGGCGGCCCATCGCGTTCGACATCCATTCTGAAATCGCGCCTACGGGCCGGTTTGTGATTGTCGATGGCTTCGATGTCTCCGGCGGGGGCATCATCGCCCCGGGAAATTACCCGCGGCGCACGCACGACAGTTCGCACCAAGAGCGACAATATTTATTGGAGCACCGGCAAGGTTACGTCTCAACAGCGCGAGTTGCGCAACGGCCATCTCGGGTGCGTGCTGTGGCTGACCGGGCTTTCGAGCGCCGGCAAATCCACCATCGCCACCGAGTTGGAACGGGAGCTCTTCAACCTCGGCCGCCACGCGTACGTGCTGGATGGCGACAACATCCGTCACGGGCTGGGTTCCGACCTCGGCTTTTCCCCCAAAGACCGCACCGAGAACATTCGCCGGGTGGGGGAGGTGGCCAAGCTCTTTGCCGACGCCGGGGTGATTTGCATCACCGCGTTTATTTCTCCGTATCGCGAGGACCGCGACCTGGTGCGCCGTATCATTCCGCAAGGGCGCTTTATCGAGGTCTATGTCAACGCGCCCCTCGAAGTCTGCGAACAGCGCGATCCCAAGGGGCTCTACGCCAAGGCCCGGGCCAAGGAGATCAAGGAATTCACCGGCATCTCCGCGCCCTATGAGCCCCCTCCCAAAGCCCGAGATCGAGCTGCGCACCGACCAACTCACCATCGCCGAATGCGTGGCCCGGGTGCTCGAGTTCCTGCAGCTCCAAGAGGCCGAGACGGGGATCTCGATTTGATAACGAGCCCTCAACCGCCCCCGGCAATCTCAAGCCCTCCCGGCCTTCGATCACCCCGCGATGAGCAAACGGTCGGGAGCCCAGCCTCGTTAGCGTTTGTAAAGCATTATCATTGACACCCTAAGCGGGTCTGGTCAATGTCGGCGGGATGTCCGGGGTCATCGAATTCGAGCGGGTGACGAAAGTTTACCATGGCCGGCAGATTGGCCTGGCGGACGTTTCCTTCTCGTTGCCGGCGGGCTCGACCATTGGGCTCCTGGGGGCAAACGGCTCTGGAAAATCCACCGCGATTCGGCTGGCGCTGGGGCTGATTACGCCCACCGCCGGGGCGATTCGCGTCTTTGGCGAGCCCATGGGTCCCGGGGCAAAAGCCCTGCGGCAACGGGTCGGGTTTCTTTCCGACGACCCGGTTTTTCCCAAAGACCTCACGGCGATCGGCTACCTGAGTTTCGTGGGCAAGTGCTTTGGACTGGGCCGACTCGAACGGAACGGCCGCATGGGCACGCTCCTGCGCGCGGTGGGTTTAATGGACGATGCCGGGCGCAAGATTGCGGCCTATTCGACGGGCATGAAGACCCGGTTAGGCATCGCGGCGTCGTTAATGAACGATCCGGAGCTCCTGGTTTGGGACGAGCCGACGGCTGGACTGGACCCGATCAGCCGGCGCCAGACTTTGGAATTGCTCGAACAATTGCGGGGGCATAAGACCGTTCTCCTGAGCTCGCACATCCTGGGGGATATCGACCGGGCCTGCGACCGGTTGCTCATTATGAACAAGGGCCAGCGGCTGTTTGACGGCTCGCGCTCGGCCCTCGAAGACTTGTTGCCCAAAAGCGTCATCGAGGTGCGCGTGTCCGGCGCGGCGGACCTGTTTCGCGCCGCGGTTCGGGACCGGCTTGGACGGGCCGATTTTTCCCAGGACAAAGATCGGCTGCGCATCGAATTGCGGTCGGACGAGTCGTTGGGAGAGGTGATCGAAGCGTTGCTGGGCGTGGCCCGGCAGACCCAGGCTCAAATCGAGGGCATCAACTCGACCGGCCGCCAACTGGAAGACGCTTACCTCAAACTGATCACCGAGGACGAGTTCAGCGGGTTCCTCCGTGCGAGCAAATAAACGCATGCCCATCCCGGAGCCCATGGCCGCGGTAAACGAGCCGGACGCAGCGCAAGTCCCGCCCTCATCCTCTGTCCGCAATCGGCGGCTGCCCGGGCACTGGCAATCGGTGTGGCTTTTTGTGCGGGCGGACCTGGGCGCGATTGCGAGTTCGTGGTTGTGCCGGGGTTTTTTGCTCGCCAGCGCGCTTCTGACGCTGCTCGAACTCAAAGGGATGCAGGCCAAGCAACAGCCGGCCAGCCAGATGCTCGAGGGCGTCTATGCCACCTACCTCCTCGTTTGGATGCATGGTGTCATCTTCATCGCCGGCGCCGCTCTGGCGCGCGAGACCGAGTGTTTGAACGATGCCATTCTCTCGCGCGGAGTTACCCGGGGAGAATATATCCTGGGCAAATTGATCGCGCGCTGTTGCGCCATCCTGCTGATTGTGGGCGGCGTATTATTGCCCGCCAGCATTTGGGCCATCCGCCAGGATAAATTGGTCCGCACCGATAGTGGATTCGTCACCTCCGCGGCCCGGGACACCAAGGTGGAAGCCTGGGACCCAAAGAAGGTTTTTGCCGAAGTCAGCGGCACGGTAGTGGAAATGACGCTCAAGCAGGGGGACTTCGTGCGCGCGGGTGATGTGCTGGCCCGCTTGGATGACCGCGCGATTTTCGATGAGTTGGAGACCGAGCGCCGCACCGAGGAGAACGCCCGCAACGAGGTCATCAACGTGCGGCGCAAAGCGGACGAGGCGGCGCGCAACGTGGCCCAGGCGCAGGACGCCTTGGAACGGGCCGAGCGAAGCCTCCTGGCGAAGGATTTGCTCAGCAAATCCGAACAGGCCGACCGCCAGACCGACGTTCGCTCGCGCAAGCGTGATCTGAAAAACGCCGAAAGCGAGTTGCGGATCGCGCAGGACGCCGTGCCCACGGCGCAGCGGGCGGTGGACAATGCGGTGGCCCGAGTTCGCGACGCGCGGCGGCGTCTGGCCCTGGCCACCATCACCGCGCCCCTGGGCGGCTATGTGACGGAAGTGCAAGCCAACTCGGGTCAGTTTGTTTCTCCCGGCGGGCAGATTTGCACCCTCGCACCCCTCGACGAGTACCAGGTGCGGGTGCCGGTTTATAAGTTCGAGGAGTTCAAACGCCTGACCACCAATCTGACCGCCTACGTAAAAATCGAGCAGACCGAATACAAGGGCACTATCGAACGGCTGGGGGCCATGACCCAGCCGGACCGCTGGGGCCGGGATTACAACCATGTGATCGTGCGTTTCCGGGGCGATGGCACCCTGGGAGTGCTAGGTCTGCCCGCGGATGTGCGGTTGGTGCTGCCGCCGCCAAAAGAAGAAGCTAACCGCGCCACGGCCATCCTCAACCTGCTCACCGGCCGGGCCAAGGGCGGTTCCCTGAGCCGGACGGCTTCCGTGACGCCGGGCTGGATGTTGATTGCCCTGGGCAAGGTCGTCGGCACCGCGGCCTTTCTCTCCACGCTCACCCTGCTGGCCCTCATCCTTTTTCGAAACAACCTCGTGGCCATCCTCGGGGTCATCGGCTTTTACCATATTTCCAACCTGCTCTACGATTTCGCCGGGTTGAAAGACCTGTCGTACCTCGAGATGGTCGCCACGATCGAGAAAGTCCTGGGCGGGGTGGCTAAGCCGGTGGATGAATTGACCACCTTGGGCTGGCTGTTCGGTCTCACGCTGGTGTGTGGGGCGGCGGCTGCGACGCTCTTCATCTCCCGCGATCCTCAGAAATGAGCGCTTTCGGTTCAAGCCGTCGTGCCGGCCCAAATCCCCGGGTGGGCTCCTGCGGGCCGACGGTTTTCCGAGCGTGCTGGCTTACAACCCGGTTCCTGCTCGTGCTGGCGCTCGTGTGGTTGGCGCTCGATTGCGACCTCGTGCGAGCCCAGGTGGATCATGTCCGAACCGGCACGGATGTCCTGCTGCTGGACGACGGCCAGCGTTTGGAAGGCCGGATTTTAAACAAGCAATTCACTTTAAGAACCGCCTATGGTGAACTGAGCTTTCCTACGCCGAAGCTGGTGTCCATCAGTTTCGCCCAGATTGGCCAGCCACTTCAAACCGTGCGGACTGGGAACAGCAATCTATTCACGGGCTTCATCACCGAACCGGCATTCGAGGTTGAGCTTTCCGCGCAAAGCCGCATCCAGGTCCGTCGGGAACGATTGCGGCAGGTGGTGTTCGGTCACACAGAACCGTGCGTGGCTGGGCAGGGGACGATCTGGGTCCAACTGCGGAACGGAGACCTCCTGAGCGGACAGCTTGCGCGAGACAGCCTGGTGTTGATCCAAAACGGCGCCAATTCGGTTATTCGTTCCAAAGACCTGGTTCGGCTCTCGTTCGACACGAATCAACCAACGGCTGTCACCGCCCAAATCCAGGGGGAGCCCGATCTTCAAGGAACTCTTCCGGACGCGGATTTGGAGTTTAGGCTCGGGTGGGGCCCGACCGTAACACTGTACAGCGGTTCGATTGCCTTCCTCAGCTCATCGCAGAGCCTTTCGTCTGCCGCGCCGGTTGAGGCGGCGGCTCTGAGTGCAAGGGATAGCCTTGGCGGTTCCGAGCCTCGTTCGCCCCATTCCGAGGGCCTGGTTTGGGTGCCGGCGGGAGAGTTCCTCATGGGCAGTCCGGCCGAAGAATCAGGCCGCGATCCCGATGAAGGGCCGCAGACCCGAGTCCATATCCCCGATGGCTTTTGGATGGGCCAATGCGAGGTGACGCAGCGCGAATATCAGCAGGTCATGGGCGTCAACCCCAGCAACGCGACAGGCGAGACGAACCGGCCGGTGGAGCGGGTTACCTGGTTCGAGGCGGTGGAGTACTGCGACAAGCTGACGGAGGTGGCTCAGCGCGCGGGCCGCTTGCCCAAAGGCTATGGGTATCGGTTGCCGACGGAAGCGGAGTGGGAATATGCCTGCCGGGCCGGCACGACCACTCGCTTCAGCTTTGGCGAGGACAAGGATGGAACTCGGATCGGTGACTACGCGTGGTTCACGCGCAATAGCGAATCGGCGACCCACCCCGTGGGGACGCGCCGGCCCAACCCCTGGGGTTTGTTCGACATGCACGGGAATGTTTGGGAGTGGTGCCTGGATCGATGGGAAGATGCCTTCCCGGGCGGGACGATGACCAACACGCCCGTTCGCGCCAACGGCACGCTTCGGGTGGCGCGCGGCGGTTCCTGGCTGTATGAGCCCAGGGCCTGCCGGTCGGCGAACCGCGATGATTACAGCCCTTGGGACCGCTGTAGTGACATTGGGTTCCGCGTGGTGCTGGCGCGCCTTTCCCAGGGCCAGTGAACCGGCCTGGAAACTCGACTGCGGCGGCAATTGCATCCGCCGAATCTCCGAATGGTCCAGGACACGATCGAGTCCTTGAGCCCCAAAACGTGTTGAAATCCAGTCCCTGCGAAGCTTAGCGGCCCAGCAATTCCTGCTTCAACGCTCCGGCCAGGAACCGGCGCCGGTCCGCGGTCAGCATCGAGCCGAAGCGGATGGGCTTCAAACCAGTATCAATGACGATTTGGGTGTTGTGACGCGCCGCGCCGCGATTGTCTTGCCAGGTCCGATCTTCGATCCGGACATCCTTCACGTCCGTTGAATTTAAGCGCTTCCGAAACCCCAAGGGACCAATGCCGGTGAAAAGTGTGCCTTCCTTTCCTTGGAGGCGTATCTCTGTCCGCCCGGCCAGGCAGCTCAGAGCGGAGGAGAAAACGAGCATGCCCACGGCGATGAAGGGCGTGAGAAAGAGCCACAGGAACACGGTCGTTCCGACCGACACATGGCCGGGCTTCGTGAACGCCGCGGGGAACCAAGCGGGCGGCCGCAGGCCCAGGTGCTGCAAGGTCGCGGTCGCGACCAGCAGAACGAAAACTGAGACGATGCCGTTCCAAAACAAGGCAAAAACGAGCAGCCCGAAGGCCTGCCCGAGGGAACGGTTCGTGGCGCCGACGACCAGGCCGTCGCCCTGGCGTTGGACCCACGTACCCGCGGGGGGGCGGCTCAGATCGACATCCGTATCGACGCTATTGCCCGAAATCAGCGCCGAGAGGCTGTGCGAGAGATCGCAGTTGCGGCAGAAGGCGATATCCTTCGCTACGTTCACGTCTTCGCTGGGGATCACGCGCTTGCAACGGGGACACGTGGGCGTCACCGAAAGCGCGCTGGCTAGCTTGTCGAGCACCGGCATCATGGTCTAAGGCGGGTGGCCATTCTGGGAGCAGGGGAGAGCGATTGTCGTGCCACAGGCCCAGATCCGTGGGGACTTGAAAGGGACCACGAAACACACGAAATACACGAAAGAGAGGTGGTTCGGTCGCGAACGGCGCACTCGCCGGGAACGGCCAGTTTTCGCCCTACCAATCCGCTCTCACGCTACGCGGGGGTTTGGATTACCTCAGGGCAAAACCTCTTGGATTTTCACCTTCGGATTCGCCGGGTTGTAGGGAATAAAATCCTTCAACTTGACTTGCACGTACGGCCGGCGGTAAGCGCATTCGTTCTTTTCGGCGTAACTGAGCCAGGCTTCGAGGTCGGTGGCGTCGTAAGCCGCGTTCATGAGGTTGCCCCCCAGCGTCCCGATCGCCTTCGAGAGTTGAATGACCGCGTCCATGTCGTAGCGGCCCCGGCCGTATTCGGAAATGTGCCCGCGCGCCGTGGGGTTGCGCCCTTCGGCGTGGTAAACGACGTGGTCGAAGACGTTGGGGGCGAGTTCGTCGTGGGGATCATTGTCTTTCCAGATCACCAGGTCGGGTGCCCAGGCCTTCATTTTTACCGCCGCCGGTATTTTCCCATCACCGACCACGAAGTGGTATTTCTTGATCCGTTTGGTGTCCTTAATCATTTGAACCGCCTGGTCCAGCGTGTGGGCCGAGTAGAGGATGTCGCGGAACATCATCATGAAGTGAAGCCCGTGGAGGTCGTAGGGTTTTTCGGCGGAGGGTGAATCTCCGATCTCGGTCAGGGTGATGCCCTCGGCGTTCATGCCGGTATGGCAGCCGATGCTCCCGGCGAAGGATGGATTCACATGGGGGATGCCGTCGTCAGGGATATAGATCACCACACAAGGGAAATCCTGCAAATGGGCGTCGGTGGAATAGTCCAGGTTGCGGATTTGGTAGAGATGGCCCGTCCGGGTCGCGGCGCCCCAGATGGCCACGCCGCTGCAGGAATACTCGCTGATCACCGGAATCATGTGCACCCGTTGCATGACCGGCAGGGGAATGCCCGCGCCTTCGGCCAGCCCTCGCAACTCATCTTTGAATCGTGTGCTCATGAAGGGCTCCATGGTGCTCCAGGCCTTGTCCAGGCTGGCCGGGCTCAAATCCGCGCCCCCGGCCTGTTGAACCTCTTGCTCGAATAGCGGCACGAACCGCTGAATCTCCGGTTTCATGAGCGTCCCGAGGGACAATCCCATCTCATAAGGCGTGCCGGAAACAACCACCAAGGGGAAGTCATCGGGGGCGGTCCCGAGTGAGGTGCGATAGCCTTTGCTCCAAACGCTCTGGGTTGTAGCCCACAGCAGCAGTGCTAAACAGCAGGTCGTGACGTTTCGATTCATACGTCTTTTCACTTTCTTGCCCTCGCGTTTGAGCCATCCCGCTCATCCCGGCCTGGATTACACGTCGAGCGGAAGCCGCGCCATGCGGCCGACTCCAGAGGGCTGGCTCTTCATACTAAAAAAGTATTCAAATAGCAACCTTCCGCATGGTGCTGGAAAGTTGCGACGGTGATGCCTTGGATTGTGGTTGGAGGTTCTTGCATGGACTGGATCGGCGAAGTTGCCCTCTGTGTCCGCTCGGCGGGGCCTGGGCGAGGGCAACCCCAACCTAATGCTTGGCTGATCGGACGGTCAGCGCGCCTCCGGGCTGGCAGGGCCTTTTCGCATCGTTCCAGGCGTCGTTGTGGGGTAGAAGGGCGCGGAGAAGATCGAGTCCTCGGTGACGATCACCGTCGGGATCGCGCCGGACTTGGTCAACTCGCCGTAGAGTTCGGTCATTTTGAGCTTCATCGTTCCCTCGACCCCGATTTGGTCGATGGACTCCTTCAGGGCGCCGGCGAGCGCGGTGCTTTCCGCGACGACGGCCGAGGCGCGCCGTTTGGCGGCTTCGATTTTCATCGTGGCGTTGATGGCGGCCTGGCTGACATCGACTTTGGCCTGGTTCGCCTTGTTCTCTTTTTCCTGTTGTTTGGCCCGAATTTCGGCGTCGAGATCCGTCATTTGGCGGCGGGCTTCATCGATGACGTTCCCGTCGGGGTATTTGAAATTGCCCATAAACAAGAGATCCGTCACCTCGAAACCGAATTGCTTCATATAGGGCCGGATCCAGGCCAGGAGTTCTTGTTTTAGCAGGTCGGGCCGGGTGCGGATCTGTTCGGCATCCATGTTGGCGGCGATCTCGTTCAGATGTTGATTCATCGCTTTGCCCGAGCAGCGCAGGGCTTCGTAAACGCGGATATCTTTGTGCGGCGCCATCCGGTACGCGTGCTCGGGATCGCCGAAATGGAGAAAAAAAGTCCAGGGATCGGTGACCTGGCCGTAGAGCTTGTATTCGGCGTCCATAACGACCCCTTCGCTCGAGTTCCAACGCAGCGTTTCATCGAACCCAGGATTTGACCCGCTCCCGGACCCGGTGAACTCGTAATCCATGATGGTGCCCAGCACCGTGAAAACCTTTTCGTTTGGCCCCCAAGTGGCATGGAAGCCCATGCTCAGAAGCGGATTGTCGTGCGGGTTCACGGGCCGGCCCGAGGACACATTGTAGAAGAATGCCTTCTCGCCCTGTTTGACGTAGGTGAACTTCGTGAAGCGGATCACCGATACGAAACACAGGATGAGCACCAACGCCGCCAGCCCCGACTTCAGCGGCAGGCCCTTTCGCGCGGCTTCGAATGAACGCAGAGTTCCCATAAATTACCTTTTGCCGGACGTGGCGCCGGGTTCGAAAATCGAGCCGGGCAAGTACCCCAAGCTTCGGGGAACCACCAGCACCTTGGTCTGGCCGTCGCTCAGGTTCTTGACCATCGTGAGCATTTGTTCCAGTGCGACGTAGTTGGTCTCGCCCACCAGGTCGATGAACATCCGGCGCCGCTGCCGCTGGGCCTCGGCCAGAATTTGAATTTCCTCCTGGCTCCCGAAGTTTTGCTTGTTCTGGCTTTGGGTCATCCCGTCCTGTTCGATCTGGCTGATGTCCGAGAGGAGCGGCATGAGCTTGTCACTGCGCATTTGCAGGGTGCGGTTCGCGTACTCCGTGGTGACAATGTTATTCATGCGCTGTTTTTGGTCGGGCGGGATGCGAACTTCCGAGGAGATGCCGCAGGCGCTGAAGATCAGGCCGTACTTGTTGAAGCGCTGATTCATGCGCTGCAGCAGGATCTCGTTCATTTCCTTCTTGCCGCGCATGATCTCAATCACCTGCTTGTTCAGGGAGTACTGGGCCAGCGGTTCGCGCACGAATTGCCGCAGCTTCTCCCCGGCCCAGCGGGCCAGCATGTCGCGCTCCCCGTTGTAGCCTTGGAGTTGGTGATCGTTGATGAACTGCAAGAGCTTATCCGGCAGTCCCGGCATGTCCTTGTCCAGGTAAAGCTGAAGGTTGACGTCGAAGGTCAGGTGCCCGCCCAGACAGTCCACCTCGATGGCTTCGTCGTGCGGCGATTCGTAACTCGGCGCCTGCGAAAACTCATACTCCTGCAGGCCCAGGGGAAAGGTGAAGATGCGGACGCCGGGATTGGCGCTCGCCCCGAAGGGCAGCCGGCGCGCCCAGTAGATTTCGGCGGAGGCCGTCTCGTTGGTGGTGGTGCGGGCGCCCAGGGTTTTGACCAGCAGGGTGAGCTTGTTCTGCGGCACCTGCTGGCCGCAGCCGGCAAGCAAGGCCGACAGGCAAACCGCCGCGATCGGGCCCAATCCGGCGCGGCGCCAGCGGGCGGCGCCAGGTGCGCCCGCCATCCAGGCCAGTTTTTTGAGTTTCATATCAAGCGTCTTTAGACTCAACTGAGTGGACGTCAACTGCTCCGGATTCGGCTCAAAATCCAGGCTCCGAGCAACACCGCGCCCAGCAACCCGGCCGTCCCCGGCACCCAACCCCAGGCCGAGGTGGACATGAGCGAAACCAGACAAAACGGAAGCGTAGCCGCCGCCAATAAACCGAATCCAAGAAAAGTAAACGCCGCGCGATGGATCCAGCATCCGCAGAACCGGACATAGCCGGCTTCGCGGCGCAAGTTCTCCACCGTCCGCGCGAGAAACGAAGTCCGTACCGACTCCAGCAGCCGTTCCGCCATGGCGTTCTGGCTCGCCGCGTCCTGGGCGGCGCCGTAGGCCTCGGGCTTCTCGCGAACCAAATCCCTGAGCGCGGCTTCAAAGAGCTTGAGCGCCCCTTCGGCGCCGCCGCGGCGCGCCGCTCCGCCCAAGCGGGAAATTTCCTCGAGCATGGGCTCGCCCGGAGGCAGCGACCGGCCGGTGGAGCCATCGGATGCTCCCCGAACTCCGCTGCTGGCGGAGTTATCAACAGCCTTCATGAACGTGATTATACGAAGGACTGAAACCCGGTCACTTACAAACCGCGCGCGCCATTGGAATAGCCTGTGGAATCGGAATGATCCGGGTCTGGTAAGACTTGTGGATCTTGATTAGGATGCCGCCGCCGTGGGCGTTGACTTGCCCATGGGTGAACGCAAATGATTCCTAATCAAGTGAAACGCTTCTCGGCCCGCGGACGGTGGGTGTGGGCCGTCCTGTGCCTCGGCATTGCTGGATTTCTTGCAACGCTTGGCTGCGCGCGGGCGGCCACGCTGCGTGTAGAAAACGAGCGGCTCGTCGCCCAGTACGATGAGGCCGGCCACACCTTCTCCCTGACCGCGAAGCCTTCGGGCCTGGTCTTTCTCACGTGCGGTGTGCTCGACGGGGCAGCCGGGGCGGCCCGCGTTGAAACCGTCCGGGACGCGGTTTTCGGCGCGGGCAAGCGGGTGGTGGTGAGGCGGGTCTCCGGGGGCACGATTTCGCTCGAACTCTATCGCGATCTGCCATTCCTGCTGTTGCGCGGGGAGTTGCACAACCCAGGCCCGGGGCTGGTGGATTTCACCCATGTTTCCCCGGCGGCATTCAGTCTGGACCTCGGGCTTCCGGCCGCTCAACTGCAAACCATGGGCACAGCCGGACTGACCGCGCCCGATCAAAACCCGGGCAGCTATCTTTTCCTGACGCTGGCCGACCCTGCCAGCCGCCGGGGAGTGGTGGCCGGCTGGCTGACCAGCGACCGTGGCAGCGGTGTCATCTTCTCCGAGGTGCGGCAGGACCGGGTCCAATTCAAGCCGCGGTTGGATTATGGCCATTTGCGGCTCGCGGCACGGGAGTCCGCCCGGCTGGAGACCCTCGCGATTGGTGAATTCGACGACGCGCGCCTGGGAGAGGAAGCTTTTGCCGCGGCGATTGCCCGCCAGTATCACATCCGTCTGCGTCAGCCGATGGCGGGCTATTGCACCTGGTATTCCAACCCGCACGGCGGCGCGGCCGACGAGAAGGCCATTGTGGAACTCGCGGATTTTGCTGCCCGAGAACTCAAGCCCTTCGGCTTTTCCTTCGTCCAGATCGACGACAAATGGCAGGATGGCAGGGAACGGAATGGGCCCGCCCGGCGCTTCCTTCGCGCCAAACCCGACGGTCCCTATCCCCACGGCATGAAACCGGTGGCCGGCCAGTTCCGGCAACTCGGGTTGACGGCGGGACTTTGGTTTCTGCCGTTCGCGAGCGATTACCAGGACCCGGAGTTCAAGGACCGGCAGAACTGGTTTGTTCGGCGTGCCGACGGCCGGCCCTTTGAAACACCGTGGGGCAATACCTCGCTGGATCTTACCCGACCTGAGGTGCAGGCGTATCTTTCAGAAATGGTCCGAACCATCCATGGATGGGGTTACAATTACTTCAAGATGGACGGCCTTTGGACCGGGACTGCGACGGAGCAAATCTACGTCAATGACGGCTATCGCGATGATGGGATCGGCAGCAATGCACCCTTTTACAATCCGAAAAAGACCAACTTGGAGGTGTTTCGCGACGGGTTGAAGCTGCTCCGCAAGGCGGCGGGTCCGGAGGTGTTTTTCTCCGGGTGCAACGTTAGCCAGAATATGCGCACGCTGGGCGGTTGCCTGGGCCTGGTGGACTCGATGCGCATCGGCCCCGACAACGGCCAGCACTGGGGCGATTACCGCAAAGAAATCGCCGGGAACGGCTCGGGCTCGATCATCACCGGTCCGGTCCGCGGCAGCCGCCTTTACTTCCTGAACGGCCGGGTTTGGTGGAATGACCCCGACCCCACCTACGTTCGCGCGACGGTGCCGCTCTCGGAAGCCCGGCTCATCACCTCCTGGGTCGCGTTATCGGGGCAGTTTTATCTCAACAGCGATTGGCTTCCCCAACTGCCTCCCGAGCGGCTCGACATCATCAAGCGCACTATTCCGTTCCATGGCGCCGTTGCCCGGCCGGTGGATTATTTCGACAGCAGCATGCCCGGGATTTGGTTGGTGACCGATACCCGGCAGGCCGTCCGGCGCGATGTGCTGGGCTTGTTCAACTGGGAGAGCGACGACCAAAGCATCGCTTGCGCCGCCGCCAAGGCCGGTCTTGACGCCACCCAGCGCTATCTCGCGTTCGATTTCTGGTCGAACGCGCCGGCACCCTCCTTTTCGGGCGAATTTCGTTACCCTGTCCCCGCGCGCTCCTGCCGGGTGATTGCGCTGCGCGCGGCCGCCGGCCATCCGGTCCTGGTCAGCACCTCCCGCCATGTATCGCAGGGAATGCTGGAGGTGAGCGGCGAGAAATGGAGCAACGCGGGCAGCACGCTTTCCGGTACCAGCCGGTTGGTCGGCGGCGACCCCTACGAACTTCGCATCGGCGGCCTCGAAGCCGATGGCAAAGTCTGGAAGCTCGTCTCCGCTTCCGTCTCCCCAGCGGATGCACGCTCCGGTGTGGTCATCCGCGCGGCGCCCGCCGCGCGCGGGGAACGCGGTTGGTTGCGGGTGAACATCCAAGCGACCGACAGCCGCCGCGTGGACTGGTCGCTCCGGTTCAGATCGGTTGGCGGTATGAGTGAGCTTCAAACCCCGCCGGGGCCGTGAGCCTTCCCCGTGACGACCTCCTGCCGGTCCGCCGGCTCAAGGACGCAAGATAATACGGCGGGCGGAGGCGAACGCCTCCGCCTGTGCCAGCCCAGGCCGCGGTCTGCAAAACCGTTCAGATCGGCGCAACTCCCGCACGGGACTCCACAACGGCAACCAACGCTCGTCGCAGATCCCATCCCGCATTTCATTTGGCCTTGGCGGGCAGCTTCCTTCCATCGCAACCCGGACGCCCCGGATAATGGTGGATCACACTTTTCACTTCGCCTTTTTCATTTTTAACGAAGGTTAATTGGGCGCCGTCAGCCGGTATGAAGAAATTCGTCTTTGACGCGGGATAAACATCAAAGGCACCTTGGAGGGTATTCTCCCCCGAGGCTTGTCCCATCAGATGATCGCCTTCTCGCCAGAGCATCAGCTTCATCCCAACCGGAAACGCGTTGTTAGGCGCGAATTCGTAATGCCCCACACAGGCGGCAAGATCTCCTGCTCCCAGCGTGATCGCGCGGTTCGGTTTGGGTGGCTCGGGAGCTTCTGGCGGCTGATCGCCGATTTTGTCGTAAGCGAACGCATGCCCCAGGAAGTGCCCGGAAAAGCCGGTGACGCGGTCGCTGGCATCGCGGGAAAAGGTGATAGGCAGGCCGCTTAATCTTTCAAAGAAGACGGATTCCGATTCTGGCACTAATTCGTCTGTCACCGGCGGGGTGAGCACGTGTTTGGGCCAGGTAGCGGGCCCGGTGACCTGGATGAAAAGTCGCCCCCTTTCGCGGCGAATGCCTATGCCATGCCGCGCGAGAGACCCAAGCGCTTGCGCGGGGGAAATCTTATATTGTCCGACGTACCGATCTGCCGTCGGGCCGATGAGTTTGATTCCCTTCGGGCGAAGATCCGAATTCCACTCACTTTCGAGCAAAACCCGGCCGATGCGGGAAGCATCCAAATCCAGGGAGTTACAGAGCACTACCACCCCGCGATGCCGCGCCATGTCGAACCCGATAAATGTCGTGAAACCCCTGGTGAGTCCTCCATGTCCAATAAGGGTCGCATCGCCCGAATCGCGCATGATCATCCATGTCAACCCAACGTCGGTAGCGACATCGCTATCCGTTTCCAGGTATGCGTGGAACTGCGGAACATGGGTCTTCTCCAGGACCGATGAAAGACTGGACCGGGTCAGGCCGAGATTGGCCGACACGTATCTCACGAGGTCCCTGGCTGTCGAGCGCAGCGCGGCACCCCCCGACAGGGCTCCCCAATCTGTATGCGATACCCGGTAGCCGTAGTAATTGTGTCCCCGTGCAAACCGGGGTGTTAGTTCGGGCATCAGCGTGATCCGTGTGCTGTTCATGTTCAATGGACGGCAAATCCGCTCCACCACTAGCGATTCGTAGTTCGTACGGGCTTTCCTGGCGATGGCTTGGCCGAGCAACGCAATCCCTACGGTGGAGTATTCATATTTCGTTCCGGGTTCACGGGTCAATTTGTACCCGGAGACGAAAGCGGCCAGCTTCTCAAACGAGTAATCCGCACGGGAATTATCCGCGCGCTTGGGGGCGAGGTTGTCGGGGCCATCAGGCAGGCCCGACGTGTGCGTGGCCAGTTCGAGCAAGGTGATCTGCCTGCCATGATACGTCGGCACTTTGAGTGACAGCGGCAAATATTGTGCCACCGGATCATCCAGTTTCATCTGTCCCCGGTCCACCATGTCTTGCAGCAACACCCCGGTGAATGTCTTGGTGATGGAGCCGATCTCGAAGACGGTGTCGCCATCGACTTCCCGGTCGGTGCTGTTATCCAGCGTTCCGTAGCCGATAATGCTGCTGCCGTGCGGATCGACGATGCCGACCACCATGCCAACATCCCGCTTTTCGACTTCGACGCGGTGTTGCAAAAAGGCGGCAATGGCATTGGTGAAATCCTCCGCCCAGGCTGAACATGCAACGAACGAGGAAATCAGGACGAAGCAGATGAATCGTAGCATTTCTAGATGTCCATCATTTGGCGATCACCACGCCCGGCCCTGTTCAAGACTCCGGTCTTCTTCTGCCTTTGACAGTGCTGGCAGGTTTTCCTCATGTCCGGATGATGCTGAGCCGAAATAATGAAGAAAGCGACTATTCCCGTTTTCAAGAAATCGCGCAATCCAATCGGCATGATTCAGAACTCCTCTAACCCATTCACCAATTAAGCCGGCGTGCCGCGGCGACGTGCAAATAGTCCGCGCGGCCACAGTCATACTTGCTCGCTTTGTCCGCGCTGAGTTCTTCCGCCGCATCCAACATCTTGTCCGCCGTCACCTCCGGCTGCCAACGCAGGCGGGACGCTGTTTTCTTCGCCGCTCTTAAGGGCGCCAGGCCACCTGGCCGTCGGAATCCACATGCGTCAGCCGCAGGTTATGGCGCAACTCAAATCGGAGAAATGGCCGATAGACGAAATCCGGCGATTGCTTCCGCACGGCGGCGTCAACGACGGACGAAAACTCGTCATGCGGGTGGAACCAGGCGAACAGGACCGAGCTATCGGCGTACACGAGCGGCGTGGTGACGTTTGTTTCTTTCCCCTACGATGGGGTTGGCACGGAGCGGCTTGCCCTGGGACCGAGCTTTTCGCACCTCCGTCATGATGTCATCCCAGGGCGGATCAATCTGGTCGCTGACGGGCACCAACAACGCGTCGGCTTCCCCGCCGCGCAAGACGCGGAAACGCTGTCCCTGCTTCACCCGGTCTAAGAAGGCCCCGGTTTGCTCGTGTAGTTCTTTGGACGTGATGGACGTCATGCTCACAACAGGCACCAAATCGGTGTAACCGTCAACGCAGCATCTCCGCTCAGTCCTGCCACAGCAACACGCAGGTCCGTCGCGATGAGAAATGCCAGGATAAATTATAATCGCTAACCCGTCGCGCCGGGTCGATACTGCTCGCGTCCAGGATTCAGAAACGCGAGCACGCTGTTTGCCCCGATGGTGGGCGGCGATTAACCAACCAGCCCCGGCCGGTTGGGCAAATCCCGCCCTGCCAGGGCGCGAGTGGCTGCCCGCGAAATGGGACACCCTTAACATCATGCACCTCACCGAGACCTTGCCGGAACCACCGCCCGTCGTGGGCGCTCCCGTGCTGGCGTTGCGAAACGTCACCAAGTTCTACGGCGCGTTCAAGGCCGTGGACGACCTGAGTTTCAACCTCGAGGCGGGTTCGATCTGCGGATTCCTCGGCCCGAACGGCGCCGGGAAAACGACGACGATCCGCATGATCCTGGACATCATCCGGCCGACGACCGGCGCCATTACGGTGCTCGGACGGCCGTCCGCCCTCGATGTGCGCCATCGCCTCGGTTATTTGCCCGAGGAAAAGGGGCTCTATAAGAAGATGAAGACCTGGGCGGTCATCGCGTATTTCGCGAGCTTGAAAGGCATGACCAGACGGGCCGCGCGCCAACGCGCTTACGACTTGCTCGAACGTTATGGGCTAAAGGACTTCGCCGAAAAGCCGACCGACGCCCTTTCCAAAGGCATGGGCCAAAAAGTTCAGATGCTGGCCTCGCTGGCGCACGATCCCGAGTTGGTCATTCTTGATGAGCCTTTCTCCGGCTTGGATCCCGTTAACCAGCAGGTCATGGAGGACATCATCCGCGACATTTCGCGACGCGGCCGGACCGTCCTGTTCTCCACCCACGTCATGCAGCATGCCGAGCGCTTGTGCGATCGCATCCTGCTCCTCGCCAAGGGCCGGAAGATCTTTGAAGGCACGATTGCCGAGGCCAAACGTTCGCTCCCGCGCCGGGTGCGCATCGAGACGGAGGACGACATCGAGCCGTTGCGCGCGCTGCCGGAGGTCGTCACGGCGCGACGGCTGGAGCGCCATGCCACCCGCACGGTGGGTGATGCCGCAATCGAGTGGGAGTTGGAACTACACGAGCGGGCCGACCCGCAGGCGATTCTGCAAACCTGCTTCGACCGAGGTGTCCGGCTGAGGAGTTTCAATCAATCCGACCCGAGTTTGCATGAGGTTTTCGTCCGCCTGGTGGGCAGCGAAGCCAAGGAGGCCACATTCCGATGAAATACGCCTTTCTCGTCGCCTGGCGTGAATACGCCGAAAATGCCAAAACCAAGGGATTCTGGCTCGGCCTCTTTCTCATGCCGGCCATCCTTTTTCTTTCGGTCCAAGTGCCCATCTGGCTCGAACAAAAGGCCACCCCCACGCGCTATTTCGTCCTGTTGGACCAATCCGGCAGCCTGGCTCCGCTCATCCAATCCAGCCTGGAACGATCTTATCAACAAAAGGTTCTTGCCGCGCTTCGTGAGTACTCCCGCAAGCACGCTAGCCCCGAGATCCCCACAAACGGAACGTCCCCGGCGGACATTCTGAGCGAGTTCGCCGAGAGCAATCCCCGGGCCCTGGACGCGTTCATCGGCCGGGGCGGCAGCCGATACTTTCTCGAAGCGGTTGGTCCGCGGCTCAAACCGGGCACGCCGGAGTTCCGCGAGCCGCGACGCGCCTATCAGTTGGCGGGGCTTCCCGCCGGGATCGATGGCAAAGCCGACCTGGCAGCCGTCGCCGAACAACTCAGGCCCTACCTGCGTGGCGCCAGCCGGACCGAAGTGGATGGGAAAGCCGTCGAACTCAGCGCGGCGGTCCTTATCCCGCCACACCTCGACAGCCTGGTCGTGCGCCCCGCAGCCTCGGCGTCGGGGTCGAAAGCCGCGCCGGAGCCGCGCGCAGCAGCCCGCGCCGAGCAGATCCAGTATTGGTCCATCAACGCCTCGGATTTTTCCTTGCGCTCCGAAATCGAGCAGGCGGTGAATGCGGAGATTCGCCGCCGTGAATATCTGGCTCGGGGCCTGGATGCCGGGGTCATCCGCCAGGTGGAGCAAACGTATGCCGCATTCGCGAGCCTGAACCCGAAAAAGGAAAAGGGCAAAGAGGCGATTAACACGATTGATACGATCAAGCAGTGGGCGCCGAGCGCGTTCGTTTACCTGCTTTGGCTGGCGATCTTTGTCATCATTCAAATGCTGCTCAACAATACGATCGAGGAGAAGTCCAACCGCATCATCGAGGTGCTCCTTTCGTCGGTGACTCCCGGGGAATTGATGATGGGCAAGCTATTTGGCATTGCGGCGATCGGTTTGACCATGGTGGGCGTATGGATGCTGTCGTTATTTGGCATCCTGAGCTGGCAATCGGGTGGCGCGTCCGAATTGACGGGCCAAATTCTGGCCGTCCTGAAGGGCTCCAATCTTGTGCCGCTGTTCGCGATCTATTTCCTTCTGGGCTACCTGATGTACTCCGCCTTTATTCTGTCGGTGGGCAGCGTTTGCAACACGATCAAGGAGGCCCAAAGCTACATGGGCGTTTTGACCATGATCATGATGGTTCCCTTGCTGACCATGACGTTCATTCCCAAAGACCCCAACGGCGCGCTGGCGCGTGTGCTCTCGTGGATTCCTTTCTACACCCCGTTTACGATGATGAACCGGGCGACCGCCGACCCGCCGTTGGTGGATCTCATCGGCACGCTCGTCCTGCTGATCCTGTTCACCGGGCTGGCCTTATGGATGAGTGTCAAAATCTTTCGCCGCGGCATCCTGCGGACCGGCCAGCCGCCGAAAGTTATCGAGATGCTCCGTTGGGTAACCCGGCGAGACGCCTGAGCGAATGTCCCCAACGGTGGCGGGGCGAATCGGAATCACGCGACAGAGCACCCCGCGGGCGCAGCCATCAGGCGGAGCCGAGGAGTCGCCGGCAAGCCTGGTGCAGCTTCTTGAGGTGGGCGGCGGACTTGGCTTCGATGTAACAGCGAATGAGCGGTTCGGTGCCGCTGGCCCGGAACGCGACCCACTCGTCGTTGGGAAGGAGGTACTTGAAGCCGTCGGTGGTAATGAATTTCTCGACTTTCATGGAACCGATGGCGGCCAGACCCGAACCCAGCTTGGCCAGCAGGGCGTCCTTGGTCTCGGGTTGAATGCCGATATTAATCCGTTCGGTGTGGAACTCGCCGGTTTTCTTTTCCAAATCCTTGAGAATGCGTCCCAGGGATTTGCCCTCGGTGGCCACCAGTTCGGCCATCAGCAGGCAGGCCAGGATGCCGTCTTTTTCGGGGACATGCCCTTTGACGCTGAGCCCGCCGGACTCTTCGCCGCCGACGATGATCGGCTCGCTTTCCATCAGCGCGCCGATGTACTTAAAGCCCACCGGGGTTTCGTGAACCTTGACGCCCAGCAGTGCGGCGATGGCATCGACTTGGTGACTGGTCGGGACGGTGCGCACGACGGCGCCGGTCCAGCCGCGGTTCTTTTTCAAATGGTAGAGCGCCAGCGCCAGGACCTGGTTGGGGGTGAGCCAGGTGCCGTCTTTGTCCACAATCCCAAAACGGTCGGCATCGCCGTCCAGACCGAGGCCGAGCTGGGCCTTGCCGCTGCGCACGAACCGGCTGACTTCAGCCATGCCTTCGGCGTTGGGTTCCGGATGGTGGCCGCCGAAGAGGGGATTGAGCTCGTCATGAAACACGGTGATCTTCACACCGGCTTCGTCGAGGAGCGTATCGAGATAGCCGTGGCCGGTGCCATACATGAGTTCGACCGCGACCTTGAGGCGGGCTTTTTTGATTGCGGCGAAATCGACCAGTTTTCGGAGCTGTTTGAAGTAATCGGGTCGAGGGTCGATGGTTTTGCACTGAAAGGTCCCGATAACCGCCGCCTTGAATCCCCAGTTTTCTGCTTCGAGTTGCGCAACCCTCGCCTCGATTTGTCGGGTGACCTCCGGATGCGCCGGGGCGCCGTTGCTGGTCGAAAACTTCAGGCCCTGGTATTCGGCCGGATTGTGGCTGGCGGTCATGTTAATCCCGCCGAGGGCCTTTCGATGCCGGATGGTATGGGCAATAACGGGGGTGGGGGTATCGCGATTGCAGAGCAGGGGCGTCAGGCCGTTGCCGGCCAGCACCTCGGCGGCGGCCAGGGAGAATTCTCGTCCCAGGAACCGGGTGTCGTAGCCGAGGATGACCTGCTTCGAGCGGGACCGTCCAGCGGCTTCCGGCGAGTTCAGGTACTGTGCGATCGCCTGGGTGGCCAGGCGGACGTTGTCGAAGGTGAAATCGCGCGCGATGAGTCCGCGCCAGCCGCTCGTGCCGAATTTGATCATAAGTGGGACCGTGGGTAAGGGGCTGCCGTAGGACTACCCTGGTTCTCCTCAGTTCTTCCAGTCGAACGCGTGCTTTTTCACGGCATAGATATAGCCGACGAACAAGATCGCCATGAACGAAAGCATCGAGCCGAGAATCAGACCGGGGTTTTCCTTGAGCATCTGCCGGTAAATGACCGCCCAGGGATACAGAAAAACGACCTCGATGTCGAAGAGGATGAAGAGCATGGCCACCAGGTAAAACCTCACCGACAGCCGCGTGTTGCCGGGGCCGATCGGGAGCATCCCGCACTCATAGGGCGTATCTTTGATCGGGGGGCGCTTGCCCTTTTTGCCAAGAATCACGGAGCCGATCAACATGCCGGCCGAGAACACCACGGCCAAAACGCCCAGCATGAGCACTGGCAGGTACTGTACCAGTTGCGAATCTTCCATGCGGCGCAATTTAAATGGATGCCGGGCTTTGGCAAGGGGAATTCAACCGCGTGCCGAAGGCGAAGGAGACCGAGACCTGCGCGTCCGTTTACTTGTTCGAACCGATTCGCCGGATCGATCCGCGGCAGATCGTCCTCCTCGGCGGCGTGGCCGCTCGAAAGCTGCTCCGCGCCAAAAGCGTCGAGGAAGTGCGCGGGCCGATCATCGAGCGCAACGGACTGAACCACTCGGCGTGCGACCCCCCGGCGGTGCGGTTTTATCGCGAAGACCTGGCGGAGAAGAGAAACGAGGGCTTCGCCCTGTCACGGCGGGATTTGGCCAAACATAGATAGGTGCAGAGCTTGCGCGGCAGACGCGTTTAGCGCCGGCCGGCGCCGCGACCGACTGAGCGGGTGGCGCGAAATCCTCGCGCCGAGCGCAGGGTTCTGCCAAACTGCTGCTGTCGGAAGGGCTTGTCCGTGGCGGGGTTGTGCGGGTTAGCTTCCATGCTCTGCTGCGGCAGCGTGGTGATGCCTTGCTGCCCAATGATCGGTTCATTCTGTTGCGGGCCGATGGCGGTGATTCCCTGTTGCCCGATGCCCAGGCCGCGATTCGCGGGGGGCAACGCCGGGGTCCGTACTGGCGGAGTAAACATCGGAGGGAAGGAAGGCGTGACCCGAGGAGGCGGCAGCCGAAACGGACTGAAAGTTGGCACGGTCGGGATGATATTCGGCAGCGTCGGGGGCTGGAAAACTGGCGGTGGCGGCAAGACCGGGGGCGGCGCGATTTGGAAGGCGCCCTGCTCCCCGATCGTTTGTGTGTGCCCGGCGACGACTGCGGTCATGGCAAGCAAACCAATCGACACGCTCTTGAACCACGAATGCTTCATATGTCCCTCCCTGGATTCCGGAATTACCTACTCACTCAAACCTCGCCCGGAGTCCGGGTAAGGCAAGGTCCTGGGATATGGGGTCAATCCCGCCCGCGACCCGCAAGATTGCGGCTGCCCGGCGGCTGGAAAATCACGCGGGCCCGGTCAGGGTTCGGAGGAGCCGCCGACCGCCATATCGGGTTCGGTAACCGGCTTGGGCGGTGTGACCCCGAGAGTCACCAGAAAACTTCGCGTGGTTCCGCGGCGGCGCACCTGAAGGTGCACCGGGGTGCCGGGCGTCATCTGGGCCAGTTCAACCATCTGCCGGTAGCGTCCGAGGGCCTGTCCCGCCAAGGCTCGCACCTCGCTTCCGAAGGCGAATGGCTGTCGCGAGCATCGAATCAACATCTGTCCCCCCTCCTCATGCAGGAGGGTAACGCGACGGAGAGGTTAATGAACTGGGGAGTACCCCTGAAATTCGCCCCGGCAGACCCAGGAGCGGATTGATCCGCGAACCGGAGCGGAAATCGAGTCCAAGCGGCAACGGCATTTGGGCAAACCGCAAGCCAAGTTATCGTGCTACCTTTTTTTGTGACACTTTGGAGACGGCGTTGACAATCAAAAATGCTCCGCTAATATTTCCAACCATACACCTATGATTTGTATCCGCGCGGGTCGCTTGCGGCCTACGATTTGTTGGCTTGTGTTGGCTTCGGCACTGGGGATTTCTCCTGCTTTTCCGGGGCAAGGTTTCAGTTCGCCTTCTGCCGGTGCATCCTTCACCGGCTCCCCTGAGCGTGTCTCGCCGATTTCCAGTTCGGCCCCGAGGAAGGCCTGGACCCTCAAGGACTACGTCCAGGCTGTCTTGGACCGTAACGAGGCGCTCCAAGGCAAGTTAATCGAGTTGAAAATCAGCCAGAAGCGGCACAACGCCGAAAAAGGGGCTTTCGAGCCGGACCTGGTGGTTTCGGCGGATCGCGAAAGCAATTTTCGACAGAATACCGTCGAACAGCAGGCGGCGCTGGGCCTGTTCGCGTCCAGCCCCACTTTTTGGGAGCGCAACAACACCTACAACGGGGGTTTGGAGGAGTTGGTGCCGACAGGCGCCAAGCTGCGTTTGGGCTACAGCCTGCAGGATCTTCATAACTCCATCCAGACGACGAACATTGCGCAGGATCACGAGTTTGTGACGTTCTTCGGTTTGACCGCCACGCAACCGTTGCTGAAGAACGGGGGAATCAACGCGAATCTGGCCAGCTTGCGCCTGGCCGCCCTGGACTCAGAGGTTGCCTTCCAGCAATACCGGCGTCAATTGATGCTGGCGGTTTCCACGGCTGAAGCGGCGTATTGGAATCTGTACATGGCTCAGGAGCAGGTGCGGTTTTTCGAGGAGTCCGCGTCCGTCGCCGAAACGATTCTCAAGGACAGCCAGGCCAAGCTTGACGCCGGCCAGGGTTCGGAACTCGAAGTGATGGAAGCCCGCTCCGGACTGGCCTTTCGGCAGAGCAAACTCGCGGATGCCCGTGAGAAGCGCGACGAAGCCGTCAACCAGGTTTTGGGGCTTTACGGCGCGATGCCGGTCAACGGGGAGGAGCAGTTTGTGGCGGTGGACAAACCGGGGTTGTTGGGCACGAACCTCACGTTTTTCCAAGGGTGGCGCGAGGCGTACGAATTAAACCCCGATTACCTGGCGCAACGCAAGAAGCTGATTCAGGCCGGTGTGCGCATCGGTTACGCATGGAACCAGGCGCTGCCGGAGTTCAACCTCAAAGGCAGTTACGGCTTGAACGGTTACGGGTTAAACCCGGACGCTTCATGGCAACAGGTGGATCAAGGCGGTTTTCCCTCCTGGTCCATCGGGTTCGAGCTGCGGATTCCCCTGGCCGGCAACATCCGGGCGCGCAACGAGTTGTCCGCCGCCCGCCTGGGTCAGGAGGCCGCACTGCTCGGACTGCATGACCTGGAAACTCAAATCGCCAACGCAATTCACACGGCCATTCAGAAGGTGCAAAGCCGCCGTGAGAGCGTGCCTCGCTACCAGGAGGTCGTGGATTTTGCCCATGATGTCCTGCAAACCCAGATGGCCCGCTTGCAAGTCGGCCAGATTGAAAGTCGAAAGGTGCTCGAAGCGGATGTTGATTTGTTCGAGGCCAAGAACTCCCTGCTCGAGACGATGGTGCAATACCGCCGCGCCATGTTGGAACTTGAATTGGCGGAAGGCACGCTGCTCAAAAACCGCGGCGTCGATATGACCCAGACCGACTTGGCTTGGCGGACAAAAGGTTTTCTCCCGTTGTCGCGCTGATTATGATACACCTCCACTCCTCCCCATCGCTTCCTTCGAAGAGTTGCTGGAAACTCCACCCCGCAGGGTGGGCCGATCCACGACCACCCCGGCGCGCGGCCGGCGACCGTCTCTGCTGGAATGGGATGCTCGCTGCCGTGTTGCTCATGCTCGGGGCTTTCGCTGCCGGTGCGCAGACCGAACGCGTGTTTGTCACCGGGATCACCGAGCCGCTCCTGGATACCCGGCTGGGAGCACCCTCGGATGGGATCATCCGCGCCAAGCACTTCAAGGAAGGTGACTCGGTTCAGGCCGGCGACGTCATTCTGGAACTGGACAAGAGGTTGGAAGAACTCGAAGCCGAGCGGCGACGGTTTGTCATGCAGCAGAAGAAGCTCGAGTGGGAATCCACCGCCAAGCTGTTTTCCAGCTCGAAATCCATCAGCAAAGAGGAGTTGGACAAGAAGGAGACGGACTACAAAGTTGCGGCCCAGGAATATGATATTGCGCGGGAGGAAGTACGCCGGCGGTTGGTGGTGGCTCCCTTTGACGGGGTCATTACCGATATTTATCACCAGGTCGGGGAGGCTTGTGATTCCCGCCAGGCGCAGGATCCCCTGGCCCGGTTGGTCGATGTAAAGCACTGCCTGTTCATCGGCAATCTCGAAGCCAGGCTGGCCGCCGGCCTCAAATTGGGCGAACCCGCCCAACTGGAGCTGGACACCGGCGCCAGCAAATCGCTGATTACGGGAAAAATATCCTTCATTTCGCCAGTCGTCGATGCCGCCAGCGGGCTGGTGAAGGTCAAAGTCCGATTCGACAATCCCGATGGCAAAATTCGTCCGGGGCTTGCCGCCCGGATGTTTCTGAACTAAACCGCTATGTCCTCTTCGTCTAACGGTTTAACCGCCGAGCTGGAACAGGCGCTCGGCGAACTGCTGGAACTGCGCCGCTTTCCCGGCCCTCCTCGCGAGTTCTGGCCGCGGTTGCTGGCCTGCAGCGCACGGTTGACCGGGGCCGAGCATTTCGCCCTGCTGCTGAAAGATGCCGGACCGCCGCCGGCCTGGAAGAAGATGGCGGAATGGTCGTCCAACCGCGGGCCGAGCCGATTCCGCGCCGGCTTCAGCATGCAACTCGAGGATTTGGCGAGCCAGTGTGCCGCAAACTCCAGCCTGTTGCACACGCTCGAGCAAAATAACGGCACCGGCCACTTTGCGCTGGCTGTTCGGCTCAAACTTGGGCGCCCCGAGGACGAGGCGGTTTTACTGGGGCTGCTTGAAGGAGCAAGTTCGGCGCAGGCGCGCGAAGCGCTGCTCCGCCTGGGGATGGCGGCTGACACTCCGCAAGTGTATCAATTGGGCCAGGCGGCGCGCCAGGCCCGGGGCGATGTGGAGAAGCTCGCAACCGTCCTGGACCTCCTGGTTCCGGTGAACGAATCCCGGCATTTCCTGGCCGGCGCTTTGGCTTTCTGCAATGGCCTGGTCACGCGGCTGGGGTGCGAGCGCGCCAGCCTGGGCTGGCTCGAAGGAGGCTACATCCGATTGTGCGCCATGAGCCGCACCGAAAAATTCGACCGGAACATGGCCGCCGCCCAAAGCCTGGAGGCCGCCATGGAGGAGTGCCTGGACCAGGACGAGGAGATCGTCTGGCCCGTTCCCGCCGGAGCGACCACGGTAGCCCGGGACCACGAGCGGTTCGCCTCAGACCAGAAAATCGGGCACCTGTGCTCTCTTCCACTGCGGTTCGACGGCAAACCGGTGGCGGTCCTGACCTGTGAACGCCAGGCCGGACCGTTCACCTCGACCGAGCTGCAGCAGCTTCGCCTGGGCTGCGACCAGGTGGTCGGACGGCTGGCCGATTTGAAAGAGCACGATCGCTGGTTTGGCGCGCGCTGGGCCTCCACCGCGCGCGAGCAAGCCGGCCGCTTGTTTGGGCCGGAGCACACGGCCGCCAAGTTGCTGGGCCTGGCCATCGTGGCGCTGCTCGCCGCCTTGTTCCTGGTCCGCGTCAATTATCGGGTCGAGGGTACTTTCATTCTGCGCAGTGACGAGGTCTCCTATTCGAGCGCCCCGTTCGACGGTTACATTCAGGAGGTATTTGTTCGCACCGGCGATCCGGTTGAGAAGGGCGGCCGATTGCTAACGCTCAACACCAGCGAGTTGAGCCTCGAAAAGGCCGCGGCCCTCGCAGATTTGAGCCGTTACGAGCGCGAGACCGACAAGGCCCGGGCCGCTTCGGCGCTGGCGGAAATGCGGATCGCCCAAGCCATGGTCGAACAGACCCGGGCGCGGCTCGACGTCGTGAAGTACCGCCTGGACAACGCGGTGATCAAGTCCCCCGTGGCCGGGGCGGTCATTGAAGGAGATTTGCGCGAGCGCATCGGCGCGCCGGTGAAGCAAGGCGACGTGCTCTTCCGCGTCGCGCGATTGGACACCCTTTACGCCCAGGCCGAGATCAACGAGCGGGATATCCATGAGATTTTGGGCAAGGAGAAGGGTGAAATCGCCTTTGTCACCGAGCCCAAGCTGAAATACCCGGTCCGGTTGATGCGGGTCGAACCCGCCGCGGTGCCCAAGAAAGATGGAAATGTCTTCCTGGTGCGGCTGAGCTTCGACCAGCCGCTTCAGCCCTGGTGGCGCCCCGGCATGAGCGGGTTATGCAAGCTCTATGTCGAAAAGCGCACGCTCTTCTGGATCCTGACGCATCGCACCGTGGACTTCCTCAGGATGAAATTATGGTGGTAAACATGATCCGCGGCGCGGCGCCGAAGGAAGAACCCCGAGTGCGCGCACGCCTGCAAACGGGCAAACGGTTGACCGCGCGTTCGACGACCGGCGAGTGGGAGGCGTACCCTGGCCAACCTCGCGTGATGGCAGCCTCCCGGCACCCACTTTCCCCTCTCACGCATGGCTGACGCGCCTCAAACCTTCAGCGAATCCTGGTACCGCATTGCCGGCCAGCGAATCGCCTTGCGTCCGGGTGTCCGGGTTCGGCGTCAGCGATTTAGGGGCGAGCGTTGGATCGTGCTCGAAGACCCGTTTAGCAATAACTTCTTCCGGCTGCGCCCGGCGGCTTATGAGTTCGTCGCCCGGCTGCGGGCGGATCGGACGGTCGAAGAGGTTTGGAAGGAGTGCCTGGACCGATTCCCGTCCGAGGCGCCCGGGCAGGAGACGGTCATCCAGCTTTTATCGCAGCTCTATTACGCCAATTTGCTCCAATACCGGCTGGCGGCCGACAGCGTGCAGCTTTTCAACCGGTTCAAGAAGCGCCAGCAGCGCGAAGTGGGCGCCCAATTCCTGAATGTGATGTTCATGCGGTTTCCGCTGCTGGACCCGGATCGGTTCCTGGTCCGCACACTGCCGCTTTTGGGCAAGCTCATCAGTCCCCTGGGGGCGCTCTTGTGGCTGGGATTGGTCGGCTGGGGATTCAAGGTTGTTTTCGAGAACTTCGACGCGTTGCGCGAGCAGACGCAGAACATGCTGGCGCCGGGGAACCTGTTGCCGCTCTACGCCGCCTTGGTTCTGGTAAAGACCGTTCACGAGTTTGGCCACGCCTATTTCTGCCGAAAGTTTGGGGGTGAGGTTCATGTGATGGGAGTGATGCTGATGATTTTCACCCCGATGCCGTACATGGATGCGACGTCGAGTTGGGGTTTTCGCAGCCGCTGGAAGCGGGCCTTGGTGGGAGCGGCGGGGATGATTGTCGAGCTGGCGCTGGCGGCGGTGGCGGCGTTGGTCTGGGCCGGCACCGGGCAGGGCACCTTGCACAGCCTGGCGCATAACGTCATGCTCATCGCGTCGGTCTCGACGGTGATCTTCAATGGCAACCCGCTGCTGCGCTTCGACGGGTACTACATCCTCTCCGATTTGTTGGAGATTCCCAATCTCAGTCAGCGGGCGATGGCTCATCTGCGGCACCTGGCGGAGTATTACCTCTTCGGGGTGAAGCAAAGCTTTAGTCCCGCCCAAACTCCCCGGGAGGCCGGATGGCTGACCTTCTACGGAGTTACCAGCGGGCTCTATCGATTGGTGGTATTCACCGGGGTTCTGTTCATCGTAGCCGATCGGTTCCTCATTGTGGGGATCCTGATGGCGGCCATCTGCTTGATTTCATGGGTCACGGTGCCCCTGGGCCGGTTCATTCACTTCCTGGCGACCAGTCCGCGCCTGGATCGGGTGCGGGGCCGGGCGGTGGCTGTGAGCTGTGGTTTGGCGGCGCTGGTCATTCTCTTTCTTCAGGTGGTGCCGTTTCCGAACCACTTCCGGGCGCCGGGCGTGTTGCGGGCGATCGAGCGGAGCGAGGTGGTGAACGAAACGGCCGGGCACTTTACAGTGCTTCTGGCGCCTTCCGGCCAGCAAGTGCGTCGAGGCCAGCCGCTGTTGCGCCTGTCCAACCAGGAGTTGGAATTGGAACTGGCCGGGGAAGTGGCCCATGAGCAGGAAATTCAGGCTCGCTTGCTCAAGGCCATGAGCAGCGACCCGGCGAGTCTCAAACCCCTCGGGGATCTGCTGGAATCCACGCGAGCACGGCGGGAGAAGCTGCAACGGGATGCCGAACGGCTCACGATCCTGGCGCGTCAGGACGGTCTGTGGGTCGCCCCGGGCATCGAGGAATCAGTCGGACGCTGGCTGCCGCGGGGGAGCCATCTGGGTACGCTTATCAACCCCGCGGCGTTCCAGTTTGAAGCCACAGTCAAGGAGGAGGATGTGGATTCGCTGTTCACCCCGAGTATTTCAGGGGCTCAAATCCGCCTGCACGGCCAGGCGGCCCAGTCCATCCGGGTCGAGTCTTGGAAAGTGATTCCCGGCGAACAGCAGATGCTGCCCTCCTCCGCGCTGGGCTGGCTGGGCGGCGGTGACGTGCCGGTCGCGCCCGATGATCCACAAGGCCGCAAGGCCGCCGAGCCGTTTTTCGAGGTCCTGGCCAAGGTTTCCCAGTCGGCGGAGACGCGCCCATCCCTGGCCCCGGCGCTGCTCGACGGACGATCCGGGCGGATCCGATTTAACCTCCCGTCCGAGCCCCTCCTGCCGCGCTGGATCCGCCGCGTGTGGCAAATGCTACAAAAACGCTATCAACTCTAAGGCCCGATGGCCTCGCTCGAGCCTCCGAGCGCAGCCCAGATGCCCACCATGTCGCATCATTCATTCTCCCCGCCCGCGCCCGTTCTCCGCGGCCTGGATTCGGTCGTGCATGGCTGCATCGGAGTTTGCCAGCGCAGGGCTGGACGTTTGACCGAACTGGATGCGCTGGCCACTCAGACGGATGCCCAGGCGTCGCAATGGATTGAACTTTCTGACGCGCGGCTTCAGGAGTCTTTGCTGGGTTTTCGCGAACAGTTTCGCCGCAAGGGGAGGACGCCGGATGCGTTGCTGGTGCCCGCGTTAGCGGCCATTCGCGAGGCAGCCGACCGCAAGCTTGGGCTGCGCCCTTTTCATGTTCAGTTGATGGGGGCTTTGGCTTTGCACCGCGGGTTTCTCGCGGAGATGGCTACGGGAGAAGGCAAGACCCTCACCGCCGGTTTGGCCGCCGTGCTGTCGGGTTGGACCCGCAAGCCGTGCCACGTGATTACGGTGAACGATTATTTGGTCGAGCGGGATGCCGCGTGGCTGCGCCCGCTGTACCACTTCTGTGGCGTGCGGCTGGGTTGTATCACGGCTGAGATGGCGCCGCCCGAGCGGCAGAAAGGCTACGGCTGCGATGTAACCTACACCACCAGCAAGGAGTTGCTGGCGGATTTCCTGCGGGACCGGCTGCGGTTGGGCCCATTAACGCACCCCACCCGCCGCTTGATCCGGCAGTTGCTGGCGCCCCAGGCTTCCTCGGCGGACGGGCTCCTGTTGCGAGGCATCCATACCGGGATTGTGGACGAGGCGGATAGTTTGCTTATCGATGAAGCCGTTACGCCGCTGATCATTTCCGCTCCTCACAAGAACGAGTTGCTCAAGCAGGCCGGTCGGACGGCCCAAGAGCTGGTCGGTGCCCTGACGGTCGAAGCCGACTACCGCACCAATCTCCGCTACAAGGAGGTCGAGTTGACGGACGCCGGCCGCGAAAAGCTGGCGGAGGGCGCCACCCGCCTTCCCGGGCTTTGGCGCGGCTCCGACCGGCGGGTTGAGCTGATTCGCCAGGCCTTGGTCGCCCGCGAATTCTATCAACGCGACAAGCACTACATCGTTGAAGGCGGGAAAGTGGTGATTGTGGACGAATTCACGGGCCGCCCGATGCCGCAACGGACGTGGCGGGAGGGCATGCACCAGGCGATTGAAGCCAAGGAAGGGCTCGAGCTGTCGGATCCCACCGAAACCATCGCCCGGCTGAGTTTTCAGCGATTCTTCCGCTGCTTCTACCACCTCTCCGGCATGACCGGGACGGCGCGCGAGGCCGCGGGTGAACTTTGGCAGGTCTATAAGCTACCGGTATTGGCCATTCCGACCAACCGCCCCTGCATCCGTCAGCATTGGCCGGATCGCTATTTCCTGGACGAAAGCGCAAAGCACCTGGGGGTGGTTGAGGAAATCCAGCGCCTGCACCAGACCGGCCGGCCGTTGCTGGTAGGCACGCGGAGCGTGCTGGCCAGTGAGCGGCTGGCGGCGCTGCTGGCGGAGCGCGGCCTCGGTCACAAGGTCTTGAATGCCACACGACTGAAGGAAGAGGCCCAAATCGTGGCGCTGGCCGGCGAACCGGGGAACATCACGATTGCGACCAACATGGCCGGTCGGGGCACCGATATTAAGCTTGGGAATGGCGTGGCCAAACTGGGTGGACTCCATGTCCTGGCCACGGAACGGCACGAATCGGGCCGGGTTGACCGCCAGCTCTTTGGCCGGAGCGGTCGGCAGGGCGATCCCGGCAGCGTTCAAGCTTTCGTGAGCCTCGAGGACGACTTGATTCGACGTCATCTACCCGGCCCGGCACGGAGCGCATTGACCCGTGCATTTCAGTCGAATCTGCCCGGCTCACACAACCTGGCTCGCGGGTCCTTTGCTCTGGCCCAGCGCAAAGCGCAACGGCTGGCCTATCAACAGCGCCGCGCCGTGCTTCGCACCGACACTTGGTTGGAAGAGGCGCTTTCCTTCGCGGGCCAGGATGTTATCTGAGGACGGGCCGATCTTGCCGAGCCGGGAGACCCCCGCCCTTGATCTCCGCAATCAGGGGGTCAAAAGGATCACCCTATAAAAGCGAATGGGGTCGGTGTTCGGCCCATCAAAAGCCGATAGCGCGTTGCTCAGGGCTGTGATCGGGGGACCCAGCGCGGTCCAGCGGTTCGCCACCAGGTTGGTGGTGTATTGCGCCTGGTAAGACATGCCCGGAATCGTCGTCCAGACGAGGTTGACGCCTCCATTCACCAAGGTTGCCGCTCGAATGAACGGCGGCGGCGGACTCGTACTGACCATAAAACTGCCGAGCCCATAAGCCGCCAGCGAGTTGGGTGGGGCAGGGGGGCTGCCAGCGGGATTGCCGGTGACCCCCTGCAGGATAGACGATTCGCCAAGCAATACGCCACCATGCGATGCGGCTTGTTCGAAGCTGGCATACCCTCCGCTCCAGGCTTTCACTTGGAACTGGGCCGCTCCCCCGGCTGTGGTACCGGCTCCCGTGCTGAGCGTCCTGCCCGCAAATAGTCCCGGCAGCGGCACCCCAACGGCTATAGCAGCCCCAAGTTGGACGAAGTTATTTGAGCCGGAGGGTGCCCAGTACAGCGCCGCCTGAATGCCATCGGAGAGGGCCACGGGCTTCTGGGTCTGGCCGTTGATGACCAGGCAGGAGCTGTTATTGGCGAAATTGACCGTGCCGCTGCTCTGAGCCACGGCGAGGGTCACGTGCCAGCCGGACAGAGCCGTGAGACAACCGCAGAGCGCCTGTTTTAGAAGCCATGAAGGCGGCCTTAGAATCCGAGCTCGGAATCGGGTCGATCCTTGAGCGTCAGGTACGACGCGCGGTCGGTCGTGCGCCGGGTGTCTTCGAGGATGGATGTGGTTGAACGTCAGCACTGATTTCATGGACTAAGCGTCCGGTAAAAACCTGCGCGACCGGCCGGGCACGAACTCGACCAGGTGGGGCCGGTCCGATTAGTCGCCACCTGTGCCCAGGAGACCCCATCGGCCGAAAAGTAAATGCTGTAGGGGTTGCCGCCCGGGGCTATGCCCCCCAAAACGACCCCTCCCTGGTGTAGCCACAGACTGGTGAACCCGGGGGGCGCCGGCACCGAAATCAGGGGATGCACCGTTGCTGTCTGAACCCAGTTCACGTCAGCGCCCGGGTGCTGAACAAAGAATGCTTCAGCCGGAGCCACGACCGGCCCGTTCGTCCCCGCCATGCCGTCCGGATCGAACCACCCAAACCCGTTGAACCAGGTAAAGGCGTCCGAAAAACTCTGGCTGTTGGTGCCGAAAAGATAAAGCGTTTCCCCATCGATATTCGGCAAGGCCAGGCCCGTGGCGGACAGATTCCCGCCCGTCAGCAGCAGGGCCTTCGACGCGACCAGCGCGAACCGGTTTGTCCCCGGGACCCCATTCGTGAGTGAGCCCAGAGGAACAGCGCCCGCGAAGGTCAGCGTCCAACTCGAAGTGGAGTAGAGCGCAAAACCCTTTCCGGGTGGCAGGTCGTAATCGGTGCTCCATCCCGACGTTTGGGAGTACAAAGCCGCAGGATCAAAGGCCTGGCGGGAAACGTTCCAGACGTATGCCGCCGTCCCCTCCGGGATGGCTGGCGCCCCATACTGCAACACGTTCGTGATGCTGTTATTGAGCACCCCATTCGTGTCGGTGGCGTTGAAGGGATTGCCGAGGAAATTATAACCCTTGGCGACCGGAACGCTCAGGTAGCCAGCCTGCCCCCAGGCCGCGTTCAGGCACAGGACCGCGGCCCAAAACAGGCAGGCGCGCGCGAGGTTCGGCCAGGGCTTCATTACGGGACCTCCGGTGTGTACCAGGCCGGCGGGCGAAAGACAAGCGGGACGACGTCCGTGATCGTACGGGCCGAAAAAAATTATTTTGGCCGTTGACGCGTCCTAATCTTCATGATTAAATCTGCATGTCCATCAGCAAAGCATACGCACAACAGTAGGATTGCTTTGATCTGAGCCGGACTTTGGGACTCTGTTGAAACCGCAGAATACAACGAGCGCAGCCCGATTCGAATTCGAGTTGCTCGAACCGCGCGTGCTGCTTTCCGTCGCCTCGCCGCTGGGTCTCGCGGCGGTGACCAAGCCGCTGCCGGTTTCGCCCACTCCAGGCTCCACCGATCCGGGTGTCATCGAGGTGCTGCACGCTCCCGTTTCCAGCCAGATGAACGAGCTCATCGCCTACGATCCGGCGGCTCGGGTGAATGGTATTTTTGACGGCATGGCGGCTGAATCGGCCGGTCATCATTCCGACTCGTTTTCCTCCCATCACTCGGCTCCCGGCGCGGTCCAATCTGCTTCGGATGACGTGGCAGGAAAGTCCCCGAATTCGAGTGTGACCCAGAGCGGAAATGGGGATCAAAACGCGACGGAAAACACCGCCGGCAAAACCAGTCTCACCCACCCGGCCGGACCGCTCAGCGCGGACCAAACTCCGGCTCAAAATTCGGACGCGGTCTCGGCTCGAACCGGCGCGAATATCTCCGTGCGGGCCCCGGTTCAAACCGGCGGTTTTGAGACTCGCGGCGACATCGATTTCGACGACAATTTTAGGAGCGGTTACCGCCGCGCCCGTGTTGGGTGGCAGCGCTCAACAGCTCACGAGCACGCTGAAAGGAGCGAACCCGCCTCCCGGTTCGAATGGTGTAAGTGGTTCTGCTTTAGTTACTTCTAGTTCTTCTGATTCGACCGGCTCTGGTCAACGCCCGGTTATTCCCCTCGGTCTTCAATACGACGATCTCTTCACGGACATACAAAATGCCACGAATCCGCTCCCGACCGAGGCTACGTTGGACGGGATTCTCCTGCTCGGTGGACTGACCTATAACACCAGCACGAGCAACGGTGTTACCACGACGACCATCACCGCTGCTGGCGACAGTACCCTGCCCGCCGGGACCTTGTATTATGGCCACTCCTTCACGGCCACTTTCGCGAGTGCTACCGGGACCTACACCACGCCATTGCCGTCGGGCGGCTACAGCTTCGACCTGACGCTCAACAACCTCGTTCTGACGATTGGCGAAGGGTTGAAAATTAATGTCGGTGGTCTCCACTTCCAGTTCACCCCGGCGGGGGTAGCCGGCCCCTCATCGCCGGCCGCCTTGAACCTGGCCTTGACCGGCGCGGCTCCGGTCATTAGCTCGGCGACGCTCAGTGGTCTTTCAACGACCACGTCCCTGACCGGGCTAACCCTCCGAAGCGACGGTTTCAGTTTCAACGCGGCGACCGTCAACTCCACGGGTGCGGTGAGCCTGACCGTCGGGGGCTACCCCGTGTTGGGTGCCAGCTCGGCTTCTTTGACAGTCAGCGGACCCAATAGCACCTCCCCCTTCAACGTGACCTATAGCGGTACGCCGTCGGTCGCCGGTTCGGTGAACCTTACCCTGACGGGTCTGGCTCTGTTCCCGAATGCCTCCGCGCTTACGACCCAATTCGGCGCGCTGACGGCCAGCTACGGGTTCAACACCTTCGACGGTCAAAATGCCAGCGGCCAACTCAAGTTGACCGTGACCGGGTTCCACCTGACGATTGGTGAAGCCGTCGAGTTGAGTGCCAACCAGGTGATCCTCCAGCCTGGCCAATCGGTGATGGCCACCATCCCAAGCCTGACGGTGACCTCTCCGCAGTTTGGCGGGTTTGGCAGTTTGAACCTGGTAAACTTCCAGTTAAGCCAGAGCGGGTTTAGTCTCGGGAGCCTGACGCTCTCGAGCCAAGCGGCAACGACCACCACGATTGGCAACATTGTCGGTTTTGATAATGCCAGCGTCAGCCTGACCAACTTCGCATTCAACAATAGTGCCACCCCGAGTATCTCCGGGACGGTCGGGGTGAGCGCCACCAACGCGGTGCTCTTTCCGGACATCAGCTTCCTGGGGGTGCACATCGGCAGTTTGAGCGGCAGTTACGGTTTGAATACGGCCAACCACTATGTGCTCTCGCTGACCGTAACGAACCTGAATGTGAACATTGGCGACGCGTTGCAGGTGCAAATGGGCGCCGTGACCCTTCAGCCCGGCCAAACAACCATCGCCTCGGTCACCAGCGCCAGCGTGGTTTCGAATGTCCTGAGCGGTTTCCAAGCCTCGGCCGAAGCGGTTACCATCACGCAGACCGGCCTGAGTCTTGGCACCTTCACCCTCAGTTCCGCCGCCGGGCTGTCGATTGGCAGCGTGTTGAGTTTCGACAACACCTCGAAATTGGTGGTGAGCGGCTTCCAGCTCAACACCTCGGACCATTGGGGCACGGTATCGGTTGCGGGCTCGATCACCGCCACGCTGAACAACCTGAAGCTCTTTCCGGGAGGCACCGGGAACTCGACCACCGGCAGTGTCAGTGCGACTTTCGACGATTCCGGCAACAACTTCACGGGCCGGCTCTCGCTCACCGTCACTAACTTGAGCATGACGATTGGTGGGATTGTGAGCCTGGCGGCCAGCAAGGTGGTATTCAATCCAGGGAGCACGATAACCGATACCTTCAACGCCTCGACCACCGCGCCGTTGACTGCGGTGACCCTGTCCAACGTCCCGCAGGACCCGACGCAGGTCACGGTGGTGCTGACGACGACCAACGGCACGACGACGAGCAGTTCGCTGGTCAGCGCCTCCCAGTATTCGATTTCGGGGAAGACCATCAGTTTCAATGCCCCCATCAGTCAAAACGGAACCTTGACCGTGACTTACGGAGTGGTGCCGGGTTCGAGTGCCGCCCCGCTGATGACATTGGGAACGGCGACCGTAACCGTGCTGCCGTTGAATGGGGCGGCCGTTAGCTTAAGCAGCCTGGTAGTAACCCGGGATGGATTCTCTTTAGCCAATGCCACGGTTACCCCCAATACGCCGTTCAATGCCTTGGGTGGGGTGCTGGCGCTGACCAATCCAACGGTCAGCCTAAATAACGTCAGCTATTCTATCAGCCAGGGCAAGCTGGCCGGGACGGTTGGGTTCACCGCTACTGGGGCAACGCTGGACTTCGGTGGGGGAGTTCAGGCGAGCATCCAGCATAATCCGGCGGTGGTCGCCGATAATTATGCCCTGAGCGGCAGCTTCAACCTGGGCGGGAGCACGCGAACGCTGACGTTGAACCTGGAATCATTTCACCTGGCGTTGCCCTTCGCGGTCTTGGATGCCAGCGGAGTCTTTTTCTCCTACACACCGTCGAGCAACAGTTCGGACCCAGCCGTCATGCTGCTCGGCATGAGCGGGGCCAGTTTGTTCGTCGGAAACAATTCGAGCGGGACGCCGACGGGGCTCCAAATCAGCGGTGGGACTTTGGGACTGGAATTAGAGCACACTTCCACCCCCGCTACCTCCTACGCCTTTTACGCGACCGGGAATATTGCCGTGGTCGGCTTGCCCCCCGGGAGTCTCAGCTTGAGCGGGACGGCCACGGTGACGCTCAACAACATCGGGGCAAGTCTGAACCTCTCGGTGCCGTTGAGCACGGGCACAGTCGCCTATGCGTTCACCGGGACGGATGCCGGAACCGTGAGCGCCATGAACTTACAGCTCTCGGTCGGCGGTTTTGTTTCTGTCACCGGGAACTTCAGCGCGACGAATAACTCCGGCACGGTGTTGCTGTCCGCCACCGGGATCAATCTCTTCTTCGGGACAGACGATCACACCGCCGGGGGAAACAATGGGGTAGGGGTCAGCATTACCAACGCGAGCGTGTCCCTCCAGATCTCCCAAACCTCGACCGGTGCCTCGGTTTATGCGTTGGATGCCGAAGGGGCCGTCAGCCTGCTGGGCTTGAGCGCGTTCACCCCCAGTTTTACCGGCGGCTCGCCGGTGGCGGATTTGCAGGTCAATACGACTGGAACGGCGATCACCAACTTCCCGGTTACCGGCAATACCCTTGCGGCCAATGTCCCGCTGTCGGTTTCCGTGCAGGGCCTTAACCTGGCAATTCCTGGCTTCGCGTCGATTAGCGGCAACTTCACGTTCCAAAGGCTGGCTCCGGTGCTCGTGGGCACGGTGAGCACGACCGACTTCCTGCTCGGGGCCTCAGGCGTCACGGTGTTCGTGGGAACAAACCAGGGGACCGCGAGCGAGACCGGCCTCAAAGTGACCGGAGCGGAGTTGGGGTTGTTGCTGGTCCGCCAATACGATTCCTCGACTTCGACGCAAACGGGTCTCCAATACGCCCTGACGACCAGTGCCGGTTCGGCGCTCCTCGAAGGCGTTACTGGCTTGCACCTGGGCGCCGTCGGAACCAGTTCGGCGGTCCCGGGCCTGGTGGCCAACGCGAACACCACTGGTGCGGCGGTCAACCAAGCGATACTCACTCCGGACAGCGCCGTGACGCTGGCGTTCACGGATGGTAGCAACGGCACGGTGGACCAGCGTAACTTTGCTGCGGTGCAAGGGCATGTGGTGGTGTCGGATGACAACCTGGCCTCCCTCGAAGGCGATTTTGGCTTCCAGATTACTACCCATGGAGCCGTCACTACCATTTTGGCCGGAGCGACGAACGTCTCGGCGGTCCTGGGGGATAGCAATACCAACCTCACGATTTCCGGGGCCAGTCTTGGCTTGCTCATTAACAAGGGTTCCGGCGCGGCCACTTATGCCCTGGAGACCAACGGAGGCACGGACACCCTCAACGGCTTGGGCGATCTCACGCTGACCGGGTCGGGGTTGGCTGTGAAAATCAACAATACGGGCACCGCGGTTACGGATAACTCGGGTAACCCGTTGACCGCTCCGGCGGGGCCGGGGCAAACCGTAACGCTGGATTTCCGTGCCACCGGCACGGCCAACGTGGAAGATATCGACGGGAGCGCGACCCTTACCGTCCACTCGTTTGCGACGCTGAGCGGGAATTTTTCCTTCAGCAAGGTGGTGGATACCGCCGATCACCTGGTGAAATTGCTGATTGGCGCGACGCAAGTAAACCTGTTCTGGGGCTCGCCCGATCAATCCTTTGGCATGACCGTCAGCAATGGGCAATTGCTGTTGGCGGTTTACGAGGATACCAGCGTGACGCGCGCGCCGGACAGTTATGCCCTCGAAGCCTCAGGTGCGGTCGGCTTGACAGCGTTTGGCGAGGTCACGGCCAGCGGCAGTTTCGATGCTCGGCTTAGCAGCAATACCCCCGCGGCAATCACGAGCGAGAGCATTTCGGTGGGAGGGATAACGCAGACGCTGAACATCACCCCAGGCACGCCCTTGGCAGTGACAGTCAGTAGCGCCACGCTGCAATTTGGCAGTTTCGCGACCGTGACCGGGACTTTTGGGGTCCAAAAGACGGACGTGGTGGCCAGCGGGGCCAGCCAGGTCACACAGGAGATCTTCACGGTTAGCGGCACAGGCATCGGGGCGTCGGTGGGGTTGGTCGAAGGCGGGACGGTTACCGAGGGGGTATCGTTGAGCGGGGCCAGCTTTGGGTTGCTGGTGGAAAAGAACCTGACGGGTGCTTCGGGTTCGACCTATGCATTGGCGACCAGCGGCGGGACTGCGACCTTCGTGTTGCCGGGGATGAATTTAACCGCAACCGGCCTGGCCATCCGCATCAACACGACCGGTAGCCCGGTGCCGAGCCAGACGATTGGATCAGTCACGGTGGCCTTCGCCGACGGGAGCACCGTTTATGACGTCGAAGGGACGGTCAGTGGCAGTATCTATAACCCCGGCAGTTCGACTGACCCGTTCGTGACGCTAAGCGGGGCGTTCGGGTTCCAAAAGACGGTTGATGCGCAGGGCGTGACCGAGATCCTGGCCGGCGCAAACAACGTGGGCCTGGTGCTGGGCACCAGCGATACGAACCTGACCATCTCGGGCGCCAGCCTGGCGCTGCTGGTGCGCAAGGCGCCCGGCCAGGCAGCCTCCTATGCTTTGGCCGCGTCCGGCGGGACGGACACCTTCAACGGTTTGCCGTCAGACTTGTCGTTCACGGTGAACAGCTTGACGGTCAAGGTCAACAACACGGGCCTCGCGGTGACGACGCTCGTGAGCCCGGCGCAAACGGTCCACACCCCCGGCGGGAATGTCGCCCTGGATTTCAGCAGCTTGGGCGCTGGTAACGTCGAGGATATCGAGGGCACCGCAACCCTGGCGCTAGGCAATTCGGGTTTGGCGACCAACGCGCTGCAGTTGAGCGGCAGTTTTGCCTTCCGTCAGACGACCAATAGCACGACGGGCGTCACGAAGATTCTTGTCGGGATCAGCAACTTCCAGACATTCATCGGCAGCCCGGACGGATCGAGTTTCGGACTACGACTCACCGGCGGCCAGCTCGGGCTTGTCGTCTATCGCGCCACGAGTCCCACCCCTTCAACTACCTATGCGCTCACAGGCAGCGGGACAATCACCGCCGTCGGTCTGCCCGCCGACCTGAGTGCCACCCTCACGGGGGCCCTGATGGTTAATACCACCGGCGCGGCGGTCAATGAATCCATTCAGACACCGGGCGGCCTGGTGAACGTGGTCTTCACGGATGGCTCGAACGGCTCCGCCGATCAGCGCAGCTATAAGAGCTTCACGGGCTCGGTGCAATTCAGTTTCGGTGGGTTTGCCAATCTCTCGGGCAATTTTTCCTTCAGTTCGAGCACCGCCGCGCCGGTGACTAAGATCCTGATCAGCGTTTCCGGGCTGAGTGGTTCGGCGAATGACGGGACCACGGCCGCCAGCCTTAGCGGCGGCAGTCTCGGTTTGGTGATCTATTATAGCAGCCTGACCAACACGAGTTCGGGCTATGCCTTCGTGGCAACGGGCACCGCGACGGTGCTGACCGGCACGGCGACCGCCACCATTCGCAGGAATACCACCACCAGCGCGGTCAGCGAGACGGCGGGCGGGATTGCCATCAGCTTTAGTTCAAGCGAAGTAGCTAGCCGCAGCGCCGGCACGGTGTTTCAGCAGGTAACCATCAGCGGCATTTCGACGGGCATCCCCGGGCTGGATTCCATCCTATCCACGCTGACGATCAATGTCGGCGCCAACACCAGCATCACCATCAACGCCAGCAACGGCCAGTTTACCAACCTCGCCCTGGGTAACTTCCTCCTTCTGAGCAATCTCTCCCTCAGCGGCACGTTGACGCTGTCCTCGGGCGTCTGGACCGGTTCGCTGACGGTGAACTCGTTGACCGCTATGCTTTTCCCGGCGCACAGTTTCAGTGCCACGGTGAGTCTCGGGTCCACCCCGAGCACCTTTACCTTCAATAGCGACGGCTCGTACAGTCTCAACTTCTATCTGAATTTCTCCCTGACGGTTGGCCAGGCCCTGCAGCTCAACGCCACGAATGGTCATTTCCAATTTGCTTCGACCACCACCGGCGGGCTGCCCAGCGGCGAGCAGACCCTGATGACCGTAGGCTCCGTCACGGCGAGTTCGCCGCAGTTCAATGTAAATGGGACCGTCACCAATCTGGTGGTCAGGAACGACGGTTTCAGCTTCGACAGCGTCAGCCTCTCGGCGACCAACGTCCAACTTGGGAACGTGCTGTCAGCCGACAGCGTGAGCCTGGCGCTGACCAACGGGCCGTTCAATGTCACCTACGCCGCGAGCGGACCGTCGGACATCGGCAATGGCGGGAGCACCACAACGCCCACGTTGAGTTTGACCGTCACCAACCTGAGGTTGTTCCCGGTGGGCGGGTTTATCACGACCAGTGTCGGGAGCCTGACGGCCTATTACGATTTCAGCGGGTTTGACGGCTTAAGCCCGAGCGGCACTCTCCGCCTGGTCATCCAGAATCTGAGTCTCACCCTCGGGGACTCCGTCCAGGTAAACGTCCCCACTATCACCATCACCCCGAGCGCGTCGGTGCTGGCCTCGGTGCCTTCGGCGACAGTGAGCTTCCCGCTGTTCAACGGGTTGGGCGCCCTGAATCTGAGCAATTTCCAGCTACTGCCGACTGGGTTCACGATTGGCAGCCTTTCCTTTGCCACCGGGGCAACCCAAACGGTGAATATCGGCGGGTTGCTGCAGTTGGGCGGGCTCGATGTCTCGGTGTCAAATTTCGCCTTCAATTACGCCAGCAGCGCATCCGCCGTCTCCGTGAGCGGATCCATTACCGTGTCGGCCAACACGGTGAGCGTGTTCCCCGGGTTGGCATTCTTAAGCGTGCAAGCCTCGGGTTTCAATGCCAGTTATGCCTTCGATAGCACGCACGGCTCGCAGTTAAACGTACATTTTGACGATTTGAAGCTCGTCCTGGCCAACATCCTGACGCTGGACGCCGGGCTCGTTGATCTGAAACCTGGCCAAAATCCGGTGGTAACTGTCGCCAGTGTATCTGCCAGCGCGAATTTCTTCGGAACCCAATTTACGGGAAACATAACCAATCTCGACCTGGGCAGGAATGGTCTCTCCTTTGATTCGGCCACGCTGGCGACCGCCTCGACCGGCACCAGCCTGGGTAATTTCCTCAGCATCCAAAGCGCCAGTCTCACCTTTACGGGCACGGGCGTCGGGAGCCGGTTTGTCATCGATCTGACGAATGCGGCCAACCCGGTCAGCGGCACCATCAGTGCCACGCTGACTGGTTTGTCGCTATTCCCGGGTTCGAGCGTCACGACGGGGGGAACGGCTGTGGCCACCTATACTTTCGGCAGCGCTGCTTCCAGCGGGAGCCTGTCGATTACGATCACCAATTTTGTCCTCTCCGTGGGCGGTGTGTTGGAAATCGACTCGCCGAGTGTGACGCTGACTCCCGATACGACGCCGAACGACACGTTTGCCGTCTCGGCCGGGACTTCGAGCGAAACCTTGTCCCACAGCGTCTCGGATCCGAGCCAGATCCTGGTGACGCTGCAGACGGGAAGTTCCACCAGCGTTATTGCCGCGAGCCAGTACTCGCTCAATGGTTCCAAGCTGAACTTCCAGACGCCGCTCGCGGCGGGGACGCTGAACGTTTTCTATAATCCGACGCTGGCGACGATTTCGAGCGCCACGGTCAAAGTACCCATTGCTCAACAACCTGGCGGTGAGCCTCTCGAACCTGGTCATCACCAAAGCCGGTTTCAGCATCAACAACGTCACCGGGTCGGCGTCGTCGGTAACCCTGGGAGGCCTGCTGAATATTCAGTCGCCTACGGTGGCGTTCAACAACCTCACCTACCTCAATGGGGGCACCTTGACCGGAACGGCGCACGTGACGGCCGACGGGGCGTCGCTGACGCTGGGTGCGGCTGCGGCCACGATTTCCCATAACCCACTGAACACGTCCGACAGCCCGGCGACGCTCGCTCTGAGCGGGGATTATAACTTCGCGACCGGTGCGCTGAGCGTGATGCTCGAACAATTGGACGTGGACCTCGGGTTCGCGCAATTGCACACCGGCGGCGTGCTGTTGTCCTACACCCCGCAGGCCGGGGGCTTAGGCGCGACGATGATGCTGGGCGCGACCGGGGTGAGCGTATCGGCGGGGTTGACCACGGGTAGCAACCTGGTGGGACTGCAAGTGAGCAACGGCAGCCTGGCGCTCGTGGTCGTGAGCAATACCCCCGTAAGCGGTCCCGCGAGCTACACGTACGGCTTGGACACCACGGGCACGGTGGCGCTGGTTGGGTTGCCGGCAAACACCCTCGCCTTGAGCGGCAACGTCGAGGTCCAGGTAAACACCCTGGGAGCGATCAACCAGGCGATCGCGGTTGATAACAACCCGGCGCACAACCTAACCCTCAACTTCACCGGCAACGTCAGCGCGGCTGTGGCCGGCAGCAATCTCACCCTTTCGGTCGGCGGGGTCGTTTCGGTCACCGGTCAGTTCTCGTTCACGAAGACCACGGAGACAATCAACAATGCCCCGGTGACTACGCTCCTGGTCGGTGCCAGCGTGAGCACCTTCCTGGGCACCAGCGACCAGAGCATGGGCCTGGCGATCCATAACGCCACGTTCGGCTTGGCGGTTTACCTTGACCCAACCAGCAGCACCTATGCGCTCGATGCCTCCGCCCCGGTCCAGTTGGTTGGCTTCAGCAGTGTGTTGGGCCTAACCGGTACCGCTGAACTGAAGGTGAACACCACCGGACGAACTGTCAGTGAGTCCATTTCAATTCCCAATCAGGCCAATCCGTTTTCGCTCTCCCTGGCGGCGAATCAACCGCTGAGCTTTGCTGCGACGGGCGCAACACTGACAGTCGGCACGTTTGCCACCCTAACCGGTGACTTCGGGTTCACGAAACTCGCGCCGGTGGTGAACGGGACAGTGACTACCAGCCAGGTGCAGATCGCCGCTTCGATTACGTCCGCTTTTGTGGGTGACAACAGTAATCCCAGCGCCCCGCGCGGGTTAAGCCTGAGCACTGTGGAACTAGGGCTGATCCTGGTGCAAAAGGTGGATTCCAGCCTGACCACCCAGGCTCCGTTGACCTATGCCCTGACGGCTTCGGGCGGGGCGTCGCTGAGCAATCTGCCTGGCCTGACCTTAGCCAGCCCCGTGAATCTCACGGTTCGCGTGAACACCACCGGCGCGGCGGTGAACCAGACTTTGCAGGCGCCGGACGGCCAATCCGTTACGGTCACTTTCGCGGATGGAAGCAACGTGACCGATGTCGAAGGGGCCATCACCGGCCTGGGTGTGGGTTTGCCTTCGAATTCGACTCCGTTCCTAACGGTCAGCGGCAGTTTCAGTTTCAACAAACAGACCAGCGGCACAGTGACGACGCTGGCGGTTGCCGCGACCGGAGTGACGGCGACTGCCACCGCGTCGGGCTTGGGTGTCACGTTGTCCAACGGAACCCTGGCGCTGGAAATCTACAGCGACAGCAACGCAAGCGCGGCGACGTATGCGCTAAACATCTCAGGCGGGGTCAGCCTGACCGGCTTTGGAGAGTTGACGGTGGGCGGCACGCTGAGCGCCGAAGTCAACACCAACGGTTCCGCGGTAAACGATCAATTGAACGTGAATGGAACCGTGGTCCCGTTGCAGGTGGGGCAGGTCGTCGATACCGCGCAATGGACTTCGAGTTCAACCTCAGTGGCGCTTTCTCAGAACCCGTCTGACACGAATGTGTTCAATGCCTCGACCGAAAGGTTGGGCTTGCAGGTGGCGGTAACGCATTCCGGCAGCACAACCACTTTGGACGGCTCGAAATACACAATTTCAGGCAACACCACGTCGGGCTACACTCTGGCCTTTACCACTGGGAACGCGCCGGTTGCGGGCGATACCGTCCAAGTCACCTACTGGGTGGCGGGCAATTCTGAGCGGTTTGCGGCCACCGGGCTGACCTTGAAGGTAGGCTCGTTCGCCACCTTGACTGGGAATTTCACGATTCAGCAGCAGAATTCCTCGTTTGCGATTTCCGCGACCGGCGTTACGGCGACGGTGGGAGTCAGCGATGGCACGAGCTTCACGGGGTTGTCGATTAGCAACGCCAGCGCCAGCCTGGCGGTTTCCAGCAGCGGCTACACCCTGAGCACGACCGGTGATTCAGTCTCGCTGTTGGGCATTCCGAACCTGACCCTCTCCGGCAGCGGCTGGTCGGTGAACGTTGATACGACCAAGAACACACCGGTTTATGATGTCGCCGCCACCAGCGCGACGCTGTCGGTGTCGGGTTTTGCAAACCTGACGGGCGGGTTTGGTTTACAGAAGACCAGCAGCGGAGACCTCTTGGTCGGATTAACGAGCGTCAATGTCACGCTCGGCACGTCGGACACGAATCTGACGGTTAACGGCGCAAATCTTGGCTTGATTGTGCACCGCCCGGCCGGCAGCGCCACAGCGCAGTTCGCGCTGGTTGCGACGGCCGCCACGGCGAGCCTCAACACCACGATTTCGGACTTGGGGACTGCGACGATTTCGAGCGTGCTGGTCGAGGTCAGCACCGGGTTTGATGCCGGCAGCATTGCCGCCGCGGTCACCCAGGCCCCTTGGGACAGCAGCTTAACCACGAAGTTCAGCAGCTTGGGCACCCAGGCGATTCAGACCATACAAGCCCACATCAGTTCCTTCACGATCGCCAATTTTGTCAGCTTGAGTGGCGATTTCTCGTTCACGCAACAGGTCGTTACGTCGAGTTCGACGACCAGCCTGACCAAGCTCCTTATCGGCGCTGATAACGTCACGGCGTTCGTGGGGCAGGGCACGATTGCCAATCCGACCTTCGGCCTGGAATTGACCAGCGGCGAGCTGGGGTTGGTGCTCTTCCGGGATACGATCAAAGGCACCAACACCTACGCGCTTACGGCTTCAGGCACGCTGACACCGGTCGGCCTGCCGACCGGCCTTAGCCTCTCGGCCACCACCTCGCTGCAAATCAACAAGACCGGCGGGGCGGTCAACGAACGCATTGGCACGCCGGACGCCGTGGTGACGGTGTATTACACCGACGGCAGCAACGGCACGGTTGACCAGCGAAATTTTGTGAGCTTTGGCGGGTCGTTGCAGATCGGCGTGAGTGGCATCATCACGTTGTCGGGCAACTTTGTTTACACGATCATTACCCCGGCCAACCAAACGGACCCGACGAAGATGGAGATTGGGGTGACGGGTTTGACGGGGTCGGCCAACGACGGAGCGAATTTGGCCAGCCTGAGCAACGGCACACTGGGTTTGGTAATCTACCAGCCGCAAGGAGCCAACCCGGCGAACACCTATGCGTTGAGCGCGAGCGGGACGGCGAGCGTGCTGGGGGGGAGCGCGTCGGCCACCGTGACGGTGCTGATGAACAGTTCGACCGCGGCCTCGCCGATTAGCGAGAGCATCGCTGTGGGCAACTCCGTCGTTCAGATCACACTGGACGCGACGCAGCATGCCAGCTCAACTTCGAGTCCGTTCAAGCTGGTTCAGGTCAGCAATATCACCACCCCCATACCCGGGCTCAACGCCATCCTCCAGACCTTGACGATCTCGGCCGGCAGTAACACCAGCATCAGCGTCAATCACACCTTCGATGACGCCAGCTTGGGCGGATTCCTCGGGCTGACCTCTTTGAATTTGAGCGGCAACCTGACGCTCAGCGCGGGCAATTGGAGCGGTCAACTGACGGCCACGGCGACGGGCGCGACGCTGTTCCCGGGCCGCAGTTTCAGCGCCACGCTCGGGAGCATCACCGGTCATGTGACCTTCGCCTCGGACGGCACGTATTCCTTCTCCCTGTCGGTGAGCGGCTTTGCTCTGACCATTGGCGAAGCGCTCCGCATTTCGGATACCGGCACCGTCACGGTGAGCTACAACTCCTCGGGCGCAGCGCAACAAAACGTGGTGGATTTCACAAACACGACCGTCACCGTGAGTTCGCCGCAGTTCGGGATCACCGGGACGATTGCCAACCTGGTGGTGAGTAACAACGGGTTCGCGTTCGACTCAGCTTCGTTGACGGCGGCCACCGCCAGCCTGGGCTCGATTCTCAGCGCCAGCAATCTGAGCTTGTCACTCAGTTCGGGGCTGGTGGTGACCTACGCAAGCACGACCGGCGGCAGTTCCACCATCACGGACAAGAATGGCGTGGCCACAACCAGCCTGACCCTGGGCATCGGCTCACTTTCACTGTTCCCCGGCTCTTTTGTTCAAACCACGGCCACCGGTATCACCGCCACTTACAGCTTCGGAAGTTTTGACGGACTCAGCGCCACGGGCCGGCTAAGCATCACCATCGGCAGCCTCGACCTTTCGATTGGGGACGCCGCTAATCTGCACGCGACCGGTGTCACGGTTACGCCCGGCAACGCCGTCATCGCGCAAATCGGCTCCGCCGCGCTGACCTTCCCTGATTTCAGCAGCGTTCCGGCGGTGCAGTTGTCCAACTTCCAATTGCTGCAAACCGGCTTTACCATCGGAAGCCTGACCGTGCAAAGTCCGGGTGCCACCTTGGGCAACGTACTGAGCTTTGGTGGCGTGACGCTCACCCTGAGCCATTTCAACTATAGCACGAGCACGTCACAAACCGACGTGTCCCCGACCCTCACGACCGGCGCCAATACGTTTACGCTGCAGGTACCTGCCGGACCCGAATTCGCCAGTGGCGGTGACGTTGGTAACGGGCACCGGCGCTGGGGCTACGACGACGGTCCTGACGCCCGACCAATACACGCTGAACGGCAAGACCCTGACCTACAACTATACGGGCACCCAATCCGCCACGTTGAGGGTCACTTACGCGATTTCCGCGGCGGACAACAGCGCGACCTCGGTTCTAAAGCCGAACATCGACGGCCAGTTCACCGTGGATGCAACCAATGTGAAGCTTTTCCCGGGTTTCGCGTTCCTGAATTTGAGCCTGAGCGAGGTGCTGGGCAGCTACACCTTCGACAGCGCTTCGGGAAAAGTCGATCTGAGCCTTACGATCCCGAGCCTGGATATTGCCCTGGGTGATGCGGTGACCATTCACGCCGGGCAGGTCACCCTCACTCCCAGCGAGGCGTTCCAGCAGAGCTTCAGCAACGTGACGACCGGCACGACGAATGAGACTTTGAGCCAGGCGCTTACACCCGGCCAGTTCACCGTGGTGTTCACGCCCACGGCCGGCACGGGGTCCACCGTTCTGAGTCCGAGCAGTTACAGCGTCTCCGGGAGCACCCTGAGCCTGAATCCCGGGGCGATTGCCGGGAATGGAACATTGATGGTGCTGGGCAACATCGCCCGGGTCCCGTACGCAACCGTGACGGTCAACTTGTTCTCTGGATTTGCGACGGGGGTCATCAGCGATCTGCGCCTGACCAAAGCCGGCTTGAGCTTTGGCTCGATCAGCATCGGCCCCGGCACGAGCGTCACGGACGCGTTCAATATCACCAACAGCTACTACCAAACCAGCGTCACCAGCGGCACCACCCCGGCGTCCGTGCAAATTCCGGGATTGCCGACCGACCACACCCAATTAACGGTGGTGCTGGTGACCGGGGTCAATACGGTGACGGTGGTACCGACGAGCGACTACACGATCGACAACTCGGGGCAGTTTACCGTGACGACCTGGCCCGGGCCGTTGGGCGCTGCATCGAGCGGCACGCTCTATATCCTCAATAATAAGTTCGCTCTGCCCACCGAAACGCTGACCCAGACGCCCAACAGCCAGGCGCCGGTGGTTATTTGGACGACGGGCACCGGCGCAGCGGCGGTAACGACGGTTCTCCCTTCGGCGGATTACGCGGTCACGGGCACCAGCCTCAGTCTGACTCAATTGCCGGGAAACGCCGCCAACACGCCGCTCTCCGGCACGTTGACGGCTATTTATGCCTCCGGCTCGCCGACGGTCAGCATCGGCGGCTTCTTGAGCATTACCAACCCGAGCCTGAGCATCACCAATTTCTCACTGCTCGCCCTGACGGATCCCAACACGCACACCACCACCCGAAGCGTTAACGGAACCATCAATCTCTCGGGAAGTCCCCAGCTCTTCCCCTCGGGTTCGCCCGTTACCTTGAAGGGGTCGGTTGACGCGACCTATGATTTCAGCGGTTCGTTGTCCTCAGGTCAGTTGAGTATCACCATCACCGGGTTCGACCTGAACGTGGCGGGTTTGCTGGACGTTTCGACCGGAGTTTCCGGCGTGGTGACGCTGAATCCTACGTCCGAACCGGTGGACACCTTCACGGTAACCCCGTCCACCACCAGTGAAACACTCTCGCAGGCGCCCACCGACCCAACCCAGGTCATGGTACTTTTGACGACGACCGTCAACGGCAAGAGCACCACGAGCGTGGTTAATTCCAGCCAATACTCCATCTCCGGGTCCACGTTGACGCTCAATGGGAGCCTGGGTCAAAGCGGAACCCTGACGGTGACCCCCATCGTGGTGGATGTCACGAGCGCCACGGCGACCCTTATCCCGCTGAATAACCTGCAGGCCACGGTGACCAACCTGAAGGTAACCAAGAGCGGCTTCACCTTTGACAACGCCAGCGTGACCCTGGGCAACGTGACCTTGGGTGGGCTCTTCCAGCTTCAGGCTCCCAGCTTGAGTATCAACAATTTTGTCTATATGTCCGGCGGCGGCCTGAGCGGCCAGGTCACGTTCACGGCCTCGCAGGCTTATCTGTCATTGGACCCGAGCGGTGATCTCAACCCCACTAACCCGTTGGTCGCCAGCATTCAAACCATCGGCGCCAGTTACGATTTAAATACGGGCACGCTTGCGGTGACCACCGGACAGCTCCTGGTTCAACTGCCCGTCGGCTCGATCAGTGCCAGCGCCACCGCCCTGAGCTACCAACCGCAGGCAGATGGCACAAGCGCCGCCAAGGTGCTGGTTGGCGCCACCGGGGTGGTGGTCGCGGTCGGCGCGCCCGCTGGAAGCAACTCGCCTCACTTCGAGTTGCAGAACGGCACCCTGGCTTTGGCGGTGTACCTCGGCGGCGGCCACACGACCTATGCGCTCGATATCACCGGAAGTTTCGCCGTGGTTGGTTTCCCGAGCGCGCTCCAATTCAGCGCTGCGAGCATCGAGGCGCGGGCCAACACCACCGGCGCTCCGGTGAATGAGAGCATCAGCGTAGGCGGGGTCGCGGTGCCGCTGGTGTTCGGGGCTGTGCAGACCGATACGTTCACCTCGCCCTCGACCGCCTTCACCTCGGTTACGCTTAACCAGACTCCGACCGATAATAGCAGTATTAAGGTCGCGGTTGCTCAGCCGGCGCAGGACACCGTCGCCTCCTGGACGGGGACCTCGACCCTGAGCCTTACCCAGACGCCGGACAGCGCGTTCCCGGTGTCGGTGAGCTACACCCCCACGGGCGGGTCGGCGGTAACGCTCAACCAGGGAACCGATTTCACGCTCGCGCTCAGCGGCAATCAAACCGTGGTGAACTTCGCCGCCGGACGGGCGCCGCCCACCGGCGCTTCCGTGACTGTCAGCTATTCTTACTCCACCAGCGCGACCAACTTCACCGCCGGCACAGATGCTCAGAACCATACCACGCTCACGTTCGGCCCCGGGGCGCCTGCGGCCGGAACCACCGTAAAGGTGACCTACTACACCGGCAGTTATAACGTCAACTCGCTGGTGGTTTCGGGGATGAAGCTGAGCGTGGCGAACGTGGCGCAACTCACCGGCAATTTCGCCATCACCAGCCAGACCGTGACCCTCAACGGCCCACCGGTGAGGGAATTACTGATTGGCGCCAGCTCCGTTTCCGCCAGCCTGGGCGACAGTTCCATGGGCCTGCAACTCACGGGTGGGAGCCTCGGGCTTGAACTCTATACCGACCCGATTCAGCAGCAGACCGTCTATGCCCTGGACGTGTTGGCTTCGGCCAGCCTGACCGGGTTTGGCGGCTCCATTTCGCTCAGTGGCAGCGTCGAGATTCGCGCCAACACGACCGGTCGGACCATCTCGGATTCCATCACCACCGGCGGTGCGCCGTTCAACTTGCAGTTTACCAGCGCCGCGGTGGTGAACGCCTCGCTCACAGCCTCGGCGTTAAGCGTTAATATTGCCGGGTTCGTGACGCTGACCGGCAACTTCAGCTTCCAGCAGACCTCGACGGCTTCCGGTCCCGGCAGCAGCACCGAAATTCAGATTGGCGGAACCGATATCACCGCGTTCCTGGGGGCGGACGAGGGCACCGCGAATGAAACCGGTTTGAAGATCAGCGGGGCGACCTTCGGCCTGATCCTGTTCCGCCAAGCGGGGGCGCAGCCCACCTATGCCCTCGTGGCCGGCACCCAAACCGCCACCCTCGAAGGCATCACCGGCTTGACGCTTTCGATCGATAAATCGCCCGGTTCAACCCAGGGTTTGGCGGTCATGATCAATACCACCGGCCAGGCGATTGATCGGACGATTTCCACGCCCGGCGGGAACGTAGAGGTGAAGTTCACCGATGGCACTGGCAATACGGCGGATCAACGACTCTTGCAGGATATCCAGGGCAACATCACCTTGGGCGTGGATCCCGCCAATTCAGGTTCACCGATCGCCCAGCTTACCGGACAGTTTGCTTTCATCCGCAGCACCGACCCCGCGACGGGCAACGTCAAGCTGCTGGTTGGCGCGACGGGCGTGAGCATGTCGGTCGGGACGCCCAGTGTTGGATTCGGCATTACCAACGGCCAACTCGCCCTGGCGGTTTACACGCAGGCCAGCGGCGCCACGCAATCCTATGCCTTGGATCTCTCGGGAACGGCGGTGCTGAATCTGAGCGCCGAGTTCGCCGTGAGCGGCAATCTGGAACTCCGCGTGAACAATACCGGCCATGCGGTCAATGAAACCATCCATGTGCTTGGAAACACCTTGCCGCTGGTGTTCACGGTTTCGACCGTGTCCGATTCCTTCCTCGTCTCGACCACCAACACCGCGCTGCAGCTTTCGCAGGTCCCCAGCGCCGGTTTGCCCATTACCCTGAGCTACACGGCCGGCACGCCGCAGACCGATTCGGTTGGCTCGTGGGTGGCCTCGGCCAACACGATTACGCTGACGCAGACGCCGACGAGCCCGAGCAATGTGGTCGTTAGCTACAGCAACACCGGCTCCGGGCCGTTCACGACGATGACGGCGGGCTCCGATTACACGCTCAGCACGGATGCCAACGGCCATACCGTGGTCACCGTCACGCGCCAAGTGCAGGCGGGCGCGACGGTCCAGGTCGTCTATCCCTACACCGTCTCCGTCAATGCCTCGGCCTGGGTAACGGTTTCCGGTGGCGTGGCCAGCTTGAATCTGCCCACGGGGACGGTTCCGGCTGGGACGAACATCCGGCTCACCTATTCGGTCGGGGAAGCCAACGTCACTGAATTCGTCGCCAAGGGCCTCTCGATCGGTATCGGCCCGGTGGACAGCAACGGCAACCGATTTGTCAACCTGACGGGAGATTTCGCCTTCCAACAGATCGGGAGCGGCAATGCCGCGTCTTATCAGATCGGCGCGGTCAACGTGAACGCAAGCATCGGCCTGACCGAAGGGAGCGGCGCCAGCGCGCAGTTTACCGGGGTTTCCATCACGGGGGCCAGTCTCGGTTTGCTCGTTAACAGCGACAAGACCTACGCTTTGGTCGTCAATGGCGGCACGGACTCGGTGCAGGGGATTCCGGGCCTGCAGCTCAGCGCCAGCGGGTTGTTGGTGAAGGTCAGCACGGTCCCGAACACCGTGAACCAGACGATTACGATTCCGGGCGCCGGGTCGGTCACGCTCAGTTTTGGCAAGGGAGAGATTGGTCCGTTCTACGAGGTGGAAGGGCATATCACCCTGCAAATTGCCAATTTGGGTCCCGTGTCGGGCGACTTCGGATTACAGAAAGTCTCGGATGGCAGCGGGGGCTCCTACCTGGCGATTGGGATGAACAATGTCAACATCGTGTTGGGCACCACCGATACGAACCTGACGATCGCCAATGCCAGCTTCGGCCTGCTGATTCACAAGCCGCTCGGCGCGGCCGCCACCTACGCCCTCGTCAGTTCGAGTGGCATCGATACCCTCAATGGCATACCCGACTTGTCCCTCACCGGCAGTCTGAGCGTGATGTACAATAACGGGGTCAACACGTCGGCTCCGGGCATCCCGGCTTCGGTCCAGACCCCGAGCGGCTCCGTCGCCCTGAATTTCACCAGCGTTGCCGCCGGACAATCCGTCCTGATCGTCACCGGGACGGCGAGCCTCAACATCGCCAACTTCGTGTCGATTACCGATGGCAGCTTCACCTTCCAGGAATCCAACGATCCCTCGAAACCGACTCTGACCAAGATTCTGGTCGGCGTTTCGGTGCCCCAAGCGTTCATCGGTGATGGCAGCGTCGGCCTGAGCTTGAGCAACATCACCATGGCTTTGGTGATCTATCGGGATTCGGGGGCCGCGGGCTCCACCTATGCTCTGAACGCGAGCATCGGCAACGTGCGGGTGACCGGGTTGCCGCCCGAAATCACGCTGAGCGGTTCGGCGAATCTGCAGATCAACACGACCAATGCGGCGGTGAACCAATCGGTAACCGTGGCCGGAACTCCGCTCCCGATCCAATTCACCGATGGCACCAACAGCACGCCGGACCAGCGCAACTTCAAGAGCTTCGGCGGCTCGCTGAACCTGAGCATCAGCGCCGGCAGTGACATCACCTTTACGGCGGGCGGCAGTTTCTCGATCACGACAACGACCACGGGCACGCTCACCAAGACGATTATCGGCGCGGTGAATGTCAACGGCAGCGTCAACAGCGCCAGCCTCTCGGCCTCCGTGGGCATGTCCAACGGCCAGCTCGGCCTAGTGATGTTCAATGATACCTCCAAGCCGAACAGCAGCGGTTATGCGCTTTACGCCAGCGCCACGGCCAGCATCACTGTGGCCGGCAGCTCCGCGAAAGCCACGGTCAGCATCCGCCGCAACACCACGAGCGCGGCGGTCAACGAAAACGTCTCAGTCAATGGCGCGGTCATCCCGGTGGTCTTCTCCGCAACCGAAGTGGCCAAGGGCGGCACGGCGTTCAACAGCGTTTCCGTCAGCAACGGCAGCCTCACGATTGCCGGGCTGATCACGTTGACCGCCGGAAACATCACGCAGAGCGGCAATACCTATACGGCTACCAACGCCACGTTATCTTTCGGCGATCCTTCCCAAACCGGCGTGACGCTCTTCTCGCTCAGCGCGGGTTCGGTCACCTACACCTCCGGCGCCAACTGGAGCGTTCAACTGACCAATGTCCAGCTTTCCCTCGGCGGTTACGTCGTGATTAGCGCCGGCTCGGTGAGCATCACGCCCGACTCGGTGACTTCGGCGATGACGCACGTCAACCTGAGCCACGCCAGCGTCAGCTTGTATTACAACTCGACGCTCTATCTGAGCGTGACGGCCTCCCTCAGCTTCCACTTCGGCGGCGCGGACGGCTTCGGCCTGGACAACGGGGAGAGTTTACAAATCGAGGACTTCCAGGTGCTGCCGGGGCTGACGGGTTCCTCGACCGGGGGCGGCCAGACCCAGACGGTGGTGCATCCTCTGGGCGGGACCATCCAATCCACCGGCACACACACGCTGGGACCGATCACGCTTGGCACTCCGGCCATTCATTTCCATGATTTCCACTTCGCCCCGGGCGGCGTCATCTCCATCCAGGTGGAGCTGAGTGATCCGCTGGCACAAATCGCGCTCAGCTCCTTCACCGCGAAATTTAGCAACCTGGACCTGAAGTTTAACCTCAGCTTCAAACTCAATCTCTCTCATCCGCTGTCGCCGCCGACGGACATCACCTTCAATAATTTTACGGCCACGGTCGGTCAGTTCGAATTGGACTTTGGAACCTTCCTGGTGTTGAAGGCGAACAACGTCGCCATCAACCCGCAGGCCGGGCCCGGCCAGGATTTGCTGAGCTTCGGCGGCGGCACGGCCCCGGGCACCTACGGTCTGTCAGCCGAGTTGAAGGCCGGCCCGTTGGATCTGCTGGGCGGGGCGAGCAACTTCGCTATCGAGGGTGACGGCTCGCTGGTGACCAAGAACAACTTCGCCATCGCCTTGGCCGCGGGGCAAAACACCGCCAGCGCGGTGAGTTGGCCGTCGTGGTTACCCATCACCAACCTGTCGGTGACCATCCAATGGCCGGGCAACAATTTCAACACCAACCCCAGCAACTTCATCCTGATCCTCTCGGCGGATGTCACCACGCCCAGCTTCCTGCCCAGCACGGTGAATTTCAGCGGCAGCGTGACGGGCATCCAGATCGACGTGGCCAAGCTGGCGGCCGGCCAGTTCCCGATTATCGGGATCGCCGGGGTGGGCGTGAACATTGGCGGCACCCTGTTCGGCGGGGTGGTGGACGGCTCCATCATCATCGGCACAGTGAAATTCGACAGCCACGGCAACGTCATCGCCGATACCGACACCACTACACCGGTGGCCAACGAAGTTTTCTACGGCGGACTCGAAGGCCACGTCAACATTGCTGGGCTCGGCGAGGTGGGATTGCGCATTGGTCTCTCGCAATACGGTCCCTTGTCGTTCTACATCGAGGCGCCGATCCCCATTCTGCTGGATCCGGACACGGGCCTGTCGCTCACCAATCTGCGGGGCGGGTTTGACCTGAAGGCCACGCTGCCAACGCCCAGCGATCCGCGGCAGTTGCGCAGTTCGACCTACGCTCCGCCATTGCAGATGGACGAGCCGACCTGGCGGGCGCAGATGATCCAACAGGTCATCACCTTCCACAACAATCCGCCCGCCAGCATCGCCGACGTCTTTCTGCCGCCGCTGGAAATTCACGCGGGCGCGACGCTCTATGACGCTTACCTGAGTCAAAACGCGTTCCGCGCGGACGTGGACCTGACCATCGCCCTGGAGATGAATGCCCAGGGGCAGATAGGGGTGAAGCTGCTCCTAACCGGCACGGTCACCTTCGGCGATTCCTTCAGCGCCAAGGGCTATTTCTTCCTGGATCTGACCCAGATCCAGGCCGGGCACGCGTCGGTGCTGTTCCTTTTGGACGTGCCCTCACCGATCAGCTCGACTCCGATCTTTTCGTTGTTCGGCTCCTTATCGTTCCAGTTCCTGGACGCCAACCACCAGATGGTGGACCCGCGCGTCACGCACGCCACCTACTTCAATATCAGCCTGAGTGGCGGCGCCGACTTCACTTACACTTTTGTCACGTTTGAAGTGACGGGCAATTTGTCGATGACGTTTTCGTCGTCGAGCTTCGAACTCCAATTCTCCGGTTACATGTCCATCGTCCAGCCGAATATCGGCCAGGTAGCTGAAGTGGGCGGTGACCTGATGGTCAATAACAATAACGGCACGATTGAGGTCTATGGTGTGATCTACGGCCAATTCGACCTCAACCTCAGCGAAGGGCCGTTTGTCCTGTCCGCCCACGGCGCCGCTGAAATTGATCTCAACACCACGAATCGCGACGTCACGGTCAGCCTCTTCAACACGCCGGTGCCAGCCACGACGGTAACGGCCCCGCCGGCGCCGACAACGGCTTCCTCGACTCCGCCTTCGAGCGAGGTTCCGCCAAAACTGCTGCCCAACACACCGACGGAGTTCACGCTCAAGCCGACCAGTTTCGAGATCCAGGTGGGCGGCCAGGCCGATCTCGTGCTGGGCGGATTCCATGTGCTGCGCATCCAGGGCGCCCTTGATTTCCAGATTACCAGCACGCAGTTGACGTTCTTTGTGGATAGCGAGTTGGACATTGGTCCGATCAACAGTCCGCTGATGAAGTTTAGCGCGGAAGGACTTTTGATTGTGAGCTACGGCGCGAACCCGGGATTTGCGGCCTCGATCAACCTGACGGCTTCGGGCGCGATGGCCGGAGTGTCGAACACGTTCTTCGACGCCTCGCTACTGCTCGAGATCAATACGTTTGGAACCGACCAGACGTACCAGGTCCCCACACTGCTGCAGCAATTCGTCGGCAATACGCCCATCACGATTCCAGGGGGCCCGCGCGGACTGGATGGTTCGATCGGTTCACCCGGCTCCTATGTGACGATTACCGGACGGGGTCAGCTTTCTCTGCTTGGGGTGTTCAACGAGCAGGGGGCCTTCCATTTCCAGATCGACTCGAGCGGGTTCCAAATGCAGTTGGCGGGGAGCCTGTCACTGGCGCCCTTGGGCACCCTCTCGGTCAATGGCTCTCTGAGGATTAGCTCCGCGGGATTAGTCGGGATCCTGACCGTGCAGATTAGCGCCGGGAGTTCGGTGATCGGCTTCAGCGGGGAAATGCAAGCCGAGATCAACACCAGCAGCTCGGCTCAGAGCCTCCCGCGGTTTACCGTGGATTCCAGCGGGAACATCACCGGCACGCAGACGGTGACCATCTCGGCCGCGACCTTCCGGATCTTCATCGGCGGCACGATGAACATCTTCAACGTCGTGAAGATCCGCGGCAGTTTCGAGCTCACGGTCACCTCGAGCTTCATTGTGGTCCAGATTGACGCCTCCCTGACGCTCTTCGGGTTCAACCTCGGGGTCAAAGGCTTCGCCGGGCTCTATTTCGATGATTCGCCGGGCATTGCCCTCGATATCATGCTCTCGCTGAGCTCACCGATTAACACCGACATCTTCAGCCTGAACGGCAATTTCGAACTCAAGATCAACACCACCGGCCATACGCGCTCCGCGGTATTCCCGGATGGCAGCGCGCTGTCGATCGCGCCGCACTTCTTCGAGATCGCGGTCACCCACGTCGATCTGAATATCCTGGGCTTTGATTTTACTGGCAGTCTTTACATCACGCTCTCGGGCAGCTATTTCCGGATCGAGATCCCGAAGAGCGACCCGCTGCAGTTCAGCTTGTTTGGCATCGTCACGCTCTATGCCTATGGCTTCCTGGATTCCAATGGTGAGTTCGATCTGGCCGCGGGCGCGCACTTCCAACTCGGGGATCCCAGCGTGGTCGGAATCGAAGGCAATATCTCTATCGAGATCTTCTCCTATTGGGATCCGGCGACCGGCATCCACCACGTGGGCTTCCATGGCCACGTGGATGGCAGCGCGCATTTCCTGATCTTCGGCGTGAGCCTGTCGGGTGATCTCTCGGTCGATGGCACCCTGGTCCACGTCAGTTTGGAGGCCTGCGTCTCGCTGCTGTTCTTCACGGTGTGCGGTAGCGTGGACTTCCAGTTTGGCAGCTTGGATTATCCCCCACCCCCGCCGACACTCGCGTCCTATACCGGCGGAGGAACGGTGGTGCTGAACCTGGGTCAGAATCGCGGTACCCGGAATGCCGGCAGCGGTTCGAGCAACGAGACCTTCGTCATCGAGCAAACCGATTATGTGGATCCGAGCCAGGCGCCGAACCCGTCGGTGCGGCAGTATGGCGACCCCAACGGGGAAACCATCAAGATTACCGCGTTTGGCGTGACCGAAATCTACTCCGGCATCGATCAGATCGTCATCAACACCGCCGATGGCAATGAGACCATTCAAATCAGCCAGGGCGTGACCGCCAAGATCACGGTGAATGGCCCGTCGTCTGCCGCGTCCAGTTCGACGTTCCACGTGTCTGACTACGGCAGTGGCGACGCCACCATCAACGTGCGCGGCTATTCCAATGGGACGGCCGGCAATATCACGATCCTGGCGGGCACCGGCACGAACACGATCACCGCTTCGAGCGCCTCGGGCAGCGTCACTCTGATAACCACGGGATCGGGCCGGAATTACATCACGGGTGGCGCCGGTCAAACCTACATCATGGTGCCCGTGGTGACGGGCCAAACAACCATTACGGGGGGAACAGGCTCGACCTATATCTATGTCGGAAGTTCCACGCCGCCGGCGTTCTCGACCAACCTGCCCACCTCCGGCAGTGGCGGCAATCTTTCGGGCATCGCCGCGAACCTGGCCATCACCGGCGCCGGTACGACCGTGGTCTATTTGGACGACACGGCCAATCCGAGCTCTCAGGCCGGTGCGATGAGCTATAACGCGAGCTCGGGCTATGACACGCTCACCGGTCTGGGGATGGCCGGCAGCGGGAGCGTGCAGTTCAAGGGCCTAACCCTGGATCTGCTGCTGAGCTCGAGAGGGAATTCAATGTCCGTGCTCGGCGTGCCCGTGGGCCAGGTGAATCTCTACATGGGCGCCGGGCAAAACTCGGTCGTGGTCGGCGACGCGAATAATCCGCTCAATTCAATCGTGGGCGCCCTGGACGTGATCGGCAGCGGCCGGGATACGCTGGCCGTCACGGACGCGGGCAGCTCCGCCTCGAAGACGGGTGATCCCAGCTCCGGCGGTAACGGGGGCAAACTCAATGCCACCACGCTGATTGGCTTCGGGATGGGGCAGGGGATTACCTACTCGGGTATCACCAATCTCGCGGTGACCTTGGGTTCTGGAGGCGATGACTTCTGGATCGCCACGACCCATGCCGGAACGAACACCACGGTCAATGGCGGCTCGGGTGCTGATCACATCCGCCTGCTGGCCAACAGCAGTTCAACCTTTATCACCACCGGCGGCGGCGCCGATACGGTGGATATCCAGGCCAACGCGGCCAACACGACCGTCACGACGCAGGGTACCGTCGCCGCGACGATCAATATCGGCAGCACGGGCAATGTGCTTTCCACCATCGCCGCCTTAGTGACCGTTCAAGGCCAGGGCCTGGACACGCTGGTGCTCAAGGATAATGGCAGCTCGACGGCAGGCGAAACCGGCCTGCTCAGCGCCACCAGCATCACCGGACTCGGCATGGCCCAAGGTGTGCAATACCGCGGTGTCCGGACGCTGAATCTCAGCCTGGGCACCGGTGGCTACCAGTTCAGTGTCGTCTCGACCAACAGCATCACCTCGACCACCGTTACCGTGGCGACGACGAGCCAGACCAGCACCTTCAAAGTCGGCAGCCTCAGCCCCGGCCTCGGTGGTTACGTCGATAATATCCAGGGCGCCCTGGCGTTTGTTGGCGCGGGGCAGGACGTGCTCAAGGTGGACGATACCGGGAGCACAAAGGCCAAGGCGGGCGCTTTGGCGGGTGTGCTGACCAACGATCAGCTTTCCGGCATGGGCATGGGCTCGGGTGGGATTATGTACTCCGGGTTGAAGGAGATCGACATCAATCTTGGGTTCAGCGGCAATCTCTTCACCATCGCCAGCACGTTCAGCTCGACCGTGACCCGTCTGACCACCGATGCCAACGATGTCATCAATGTGCAGACGACCAGCGATGTCACCTACGTAACGACCCAGAGCGGCAGCAACACCATCCACGTTGGTACCCTCGCTCCCAATACCGGCGGGGTGCTGTCGGGCATCCAGGGCGCTTTGATTATCGCCGGCACCGGCAACGACACCCTGTATCTCGATGATACAGGCACGGCCGCCGGCGCCAGTGAAAGCGGCGTTCTGGCTTCGACGACCCTGAACGGCATGAACATGGGGAAGGCCGGCGGGACCGATAGCATTACCTACAGCGGCTTGGCGAACCTGTACCTCACCATGGGCCAGGCCAGCTATACCTTTGCGGTCACCAGCACCTACCAGGGCTCGAAGGGCGCGCAAGTTACGACGGTCACCACCGGCAGCGGCACGAACACGGTGAATATTGGCAGCAATGCGGCGAGTTGGACCGGCAGCAGCCAGTTTACCTTGCTCCACAATCCGGTGACGACGCTGCCCATCGTGGTCAGCTACAGCGCGGCCTTGCTGCAAGGCGCCGATTACACCCTGACGGCGGATGGCAGTGGCAACACCGTGCTCAGTTTCCTCCATCAGCCGCCAACGGGTGCGACCGTTAGCGCGACCTACGGCTATACGCAGACCACCACCGACGCGCTCGCCGGATCGTGGGTCATCAACTCCACGTTCACCTTGCAGCATAGCCCGCTGGGCGCCGTTGTGGTCAGCTATGCATCCAGCGGCAGCACCACCGCCGTCCCACTGGTTCAAGGAACCGATTACACCCTCGGCCATGATGCGACCGGCAACACGGTGCTGACCCTCCTGCGCGCCTTGCCGGACGGCTCGACGGTCAATGCTACCTATCAGTTCAACCGGGTGACGACCGAAATCGGACCGTCGCCCTGGTCGGCGTCCTCCGTTTTCACCCTGTTGCATACGCCGGCCGGCAACGTCTCGGTGACTTATACGGTCCCGCTCACGCAGGGCCCGGGCGGCTATACCCTGGGCATCGACCCGGTGAGCGGGAAGTATTACTTGAGCCTACAGACCACGCTGCCCGCCGGTGCGCAAATCAGCGCGACGTATTCCTACACCGCGGTTCAAAGCACCACCGAGAGCGCCACCGCCGAGTGGTCCACCGCCACGGCCCTGCCGCTGCTGCATATCCCCACGAGCACCAGTGCGGTCGTAGTCACCTACACCACGAGCGCCAACTCCACGCCGACCGTGCTGACCCAGGGTACGGATTACACCCTGGTCAAGGACGCCAACGGCAACGAGACCGTGCATTTCATCAACGCCCCGCCGGCCGGCGCGCTGGTCAGCGTTTCCTACACCTTCCAGACTACCCAGAGCCTCACGCAAACGGTGAGCGACCCCTCGGCTGGAGCGAACTTGGGCACTCTGACCCATATCCAGGGCCGGCTCAATATCGTCGGTGGCGGCCGGGATACCGTGAATGTGGATGATACGGGCGCCGCCGGTGCGATGACGGGCACCTTGACCGAGTTCTCGCTCACCGGCCTGGGGTTGGGCGCGCCGGGCATTGGATTCTCAGGCACGGGCTTCAGCGAAGGATCGTCGCTCTTTGGCGCCGGCGATTTCAACGGCCTGACCGGCCTGGTAACGAAGTTTATCGCCGATCCGAGCACGGGTCTCTTGCCCGGCATGGATGTCCCGACGCAGTATCTGCTCTCGAAGTTCGCCGCCTTGGCCCCGGATCAACTGGCCGTGTTGTTGAACGTGGACCTCGACCACGCGGCAGTTGGAGGATGCCTGGGTCGGCGCGCTCAACGCGGTCGTCCACAGCTCGACTTCGATTTACGATGCCACCGTGTTTAAGGGCGTCACGCTCTCCTCCGCGACCAGCGCCTTGATGAGCGGGCAGCCCACGCAGGCGGCCCAGGTCTTCATGCTCAACCGCCTGCTGCTGGATGACCTGTTCCCGCAGTACCTGCCGCAGGTCCGGGCGCGCCTCACCACCCTGAACCTCAACCTGGCCAACGGCGGCAACACCTTCTACGTTCAGGGAACCTCGGCCTGGGTGACGAATCTAAGCCTCGGCACCGGCGCGAACGCCGTGGGGATCGGCACCAACGCCCACAGCACGTTTAATCCCGCCACTGATCTCGTTCCCAAGTTGGACGATCACGGCAATCCGATACCCAATTCGGATACGGCCTACTTCAACGATCCGACCAACAGTATTATCGATCACCTCTACGGGAACCTGAACATTCTCGGCAGCGGACGCGATTCGATCAACCTGGATGACACCGGTTCGACGGTGGGCAAGTTGGCCGTCACGGACGCGAACAGCATTGCCTTCAACGGCCTGGGTGTTATCAGCTTCAACGGCATTAGTTCGATGGTCCTGAGCCTTGGGCAGGGGGCGGACCAGGTGCAGATGGACAGCACCTTCAGCGTTGCCACGTCTTATCCGGCGCTGTTTACTGCCTCGGATCTCTATCCCAATTTCAGCCAGTTGCTCACCACGTTGAGCACGAATAACTCCGGTGTGCCGGGATACCTGTGGGCCAAGATCCAAACCCTCGCGCCCAACCAGTACGCCATCCTGACCAGCACGACGGCGACGCTCGATGCGAAGGAGGCGGCCCTGGCGGCGGCGCTCAATACGGTCATTTTGCAGGGGGCCTCGATCTACAACCAGAGCGCCTTCCTCGGGGTGAAGCTCTCCGCTCCGACTTCCAATCTGCTGAACAGCATTACCCTGTCTCCGGCAGACACCGCCCGGCTCAACCGGTTGTTGCTCGAAGACGCGTTCCCCAACCTGATCGTCAAGAGCCTGGCCGCACCCGTCATCCTGATTAATGGCGACGGCGGCAACGATGTGTTCGCGGTGTTTGACACGCACGCAGTCGTGGAGTTGAACGGCGGCAATGGCGGGGATACGTTCTACATCTTTGCCAACACCTCGCCCATGGCGCTCAACGGAGACGATGGGGATGATTCCTTCTACATTTTCGCCTCGATTACCTCGCAGCAGGCCGACGCAAGCGTCAACGGCGGGTCCGGCAATGCGGCGGTCTTCAACTATCGTCAGAACGGCCACTTGAACATCGACGGCGGCACCGGGTTCAACCGCCTGTTCGTCTTCGGCACCATCCTGGATGACACCATCACGATCGATGGGAACACGATCACGGGAGCGGGTTTGGATATCACCTTCCAGAACATCTCCGAGCTGGACATCGCCGGTCTGCAAGGCAGCGACACGTTCTATATCAAATCGATCATCACGCCCACGCGCATCCTGGGTGACGCTAATCTGCCCAACTTCCCGTCCTGGATCCGCATCCCGCCGCACTTCTTCGACGGGCGTCCGCTGTCCATCGTGGGCATTGTGCCTCCGGGCCAGACTGCCGGCTTGAATCAGGCCAACGGCAATGGCGTTCTCTCCCAGGATTTCAACTACACCATTTCCTTCCCGGACTTGGGATTGAGCGCTTCGCTCACGGTCACGGCGGCTTCAAGCGCTGCCGATCAGTCGCCCGCCGATTTGGCCAAGCTCATCCTCAACGCCATCAACCAGACGATCTTCGCCGGCGAGTTCACCGTCAGCTATGACCCGAACTCCCACCAAATCATGCTGCAACTGATTGGCTCGCAAACCGAAAACGACACGTTCTTCATCGGTTGGCGCGACGTGGTGATTCCCAATACGGGCGTGGATTTGCCGCTGCCGGGCACACTGTCCGGCATCATGGCGCCGCTGAGCATCGCCGCTGGCGCCGCGGACGGGCGGGGGATCAAGACGATTTGGATCGACGATTCCGGGGATCGGCTCAACCAGAGTTACACCCTCACCACGATTGTCGATACCCAGGGCCTGGTGGACCAGGTCGGCGCGGTCATCGCCCAGTTCAACAGCCCGGCCATGGGGCCGAACGGCGTGATTTATTGGGATAAGAACGCGGACAACGTGAACATCTCGTTGTCCAGCGGCAACAACACCGTCACCATCAATGGCAACATCGCCGGAAGGCAAACCACGATTAACGGCGGCGGGCTGAATGATCGCTTCACGATAAACTCTCAGGACCCCGCCACCGGCTTGGGCCTGCTCTCGCCCCTCTTGCTCAATGGTAATAACAATGACTTCTTCGGCGACACGCTCACCCTCAATGGCGGGCCGGGGGGAAATGATTTCGTCATCTCCGGTTCGAGCATCGATGGGGCCGGTGCGCCGGGGGCCACCCTCCATTACCAGAACATCGAGTATCTCACGGTAAATGGGCTGGCGGGCACCAACAGCTACACGGTCAATGGCACGAGTGTCCCGACGGTAATCAATGGCGGCCCGAATGCCGACCTGTTCGTGGTCAACTCGAATATCGTGCCGCTAACGTTTAATGGATTGAACGGGGCGGACACCTTCATCATTAACGGCAACAGCGGGTTGCTGACGGTCAACGGCGGCAATGGCGGCGCGAACACCTTCATCGTCAACGGCAGCGCGGCCACGACGGTGCTCAATGGCGGCGCTAAGAACGATGCATTCACGATCAACGGTAACAACGCGCTCCTGACCGCCAACGGCGGGGCGGGCGATGACAGTTTCACCGTGAACGCCACCAGTTCGCCGCTGACACTGAATGCTGGGGCGGGCAACGATACCTTCACCGTCAGCTTGTTGATCGCCGCCGTGGTTACGGCCAAGGGCGGCGGCGCGTCCGACGTCCTGACCGTCAATGGCAGCCTGGGCGCTGAGACCATCACCATCGGCGCGGGCAGCATCATCAGCGGCCTCTCGCCGGTCGATTACAGCCAGATGAGCGGCGTGACCGTGAACGGCAACGGCGGGAATGATACCTTCGTCCTCGTGGGCACCAGCGCCACGACGACCGTTAACGGCGCGGATGGCAACGACACCTTTAATGTCCGGCAGATTAACAGTTCAACCACACTGAATCCGGCGGGTGGCATCAACACCATCAACATCGGCAGCAGCGCTCCGTTCCCGCTGAGCATTACGGATCTCATCCAGGGGGTGCTGACGATTAACGGGCACTGGCAGGACACACTGAACGTGGATGACACGGGGAGCACGGGGCCGAAGTCCGGCACCTTGAGCGCCACGGCCCTGACTGGGTTGGGCATGACCGGCGGCATCGTCTATCACGGCCTGACTGCGCTCAATATCTCGCTCGGCACGGGTGGCAACACCTTCGTCATCGCCGGGACTTCGACGCAGCCGACCATCCTCAACAGCGGCTACGGCAACGATACCATCGATATCCAAGCCATCGGCGGACCCACCACGGTCAATACCGGCGCCGGGGTGAACACGGTAAATGTCGGCAGCAGCCTGAGCATGACCGGCGGTGTGGTCTCGGGGATCCAGGGTTTGCTGGTTATCAACGGCAATGGCTCGGATACCATGAACCTGGATGACACCGGCACGACCGTCAGCCGCACCGGCCTCTTGACGTCCTCGACCATCTCCCGGTTGGGGATGGGCACGACCGGATCTCCGGGGATGACTTACCAAGTTCAGTTCTCGACCGACCTCATGGTGTGGAACGTCCTCGATGTGGTCACTTCATCGAGCCCGACGGTGAGCTGGAACGCGCCGAATCTGCCCGCCACCATGGGCTTCTATCGCGTGGTGGAATTGATGCCCACGGGACCGAACTTGCCGATCAGCCCTGGAATCAGCCTCGCCGCGGGTCACATTCGCCTGTCCTGGGCCAATAATATCGTCCCGCCGCCGCCTTCGCCGCTGCCTTCCGGCGGCATTCTCTACAGCGGTCTCAGCGCGTTGAACCTCTCGCTTGGCAGCGGTGGCAACACCTTCACGGTGGCGAGCACCGCCAGCGGCACGACCACGACCGTGAACAGCGGTGCGGGCAACGACCTGGTAAATATCCAGACCATTGCCTCGGCTTTGAACATCAACACCGGCCTGGGCGTGAACACGATCAACCTGGGCAGCCTGGCGTCGGCTACCGGCGGCACGGTGAACACGTTGCAAGGCCCCATTACCTTGACCGGCAGCGGCGCCGATACCTTGAATGTCGATAATACCGGCACCGCCGCGGCCACGACCGGCACGCTCACCAGCACGCAATTGACCGGGCTGGGGTTGGGGACGGGCGGGGTGACGTATAGCGGCCTGGCCTTCCTCAATATCACGCTTGGCAACGGCGGCAACACGTTCGCCATTGTTTCGACTTACAAAGCCACGGTGACGACGCTGAATACCGGCGCGGGCAACGACACGGTGAACCTGCTGAGCAACGCCGGCCTCACCAATCTCAACACGCAGGCCGGTAATGATACCGTTAATGTTCAGACCACCGCGGCGGCGTTGAACATCAATACCGGCACGGGTGTGAATACAGTGAACCTGGGCAGTCTCGCCCCGGCCACCGGCGGGGTGGTCGATCAACTCCAAGGCGCGATCACCGTCACGGGCAGCGGAGCGGATATCCTCAATGTGGATGATACCGGCAGCACCCTGGCCAAGACGGGCAGCCTCACCAGTACGCAACTCACCGGCCTGGGCTCGGGCGGAGTGACCTACAGCGGGTTGAGCACGTTGAATATCTCCCTGGGCAGCGGCGGAAACACCTTTACCATCACGACCACCGCCACGCTTACAGCGACCACGGTCAATAGCGGCAATGGCAACGACGTGGTGCTGGTGTTGAGCAATTCCAGCCCGCTCAATATCAGCACCCAGGCCGGCAACGATGTGGTCAGCGTTCGCTCGACGAATGCGCCCTTAAACCTCGCCACCGGCACTGGCGCCGATGTCATCAACCTGGGCAGCCTGGCGCCAGCCTCGGGCGGCGTGGTGGACAATCTCCAAGGCGTCGTGACGATTGTGGGCGACGGGGCTGACACGCTCAACGTGGATGACAGCGGCAACGCCACCGCCAAGACCGCTACCCTCACCGGTTCGGCGCTGACGGGCATGGGCCTGGCCGGCATCAATTACAGCGGCTTGGGTGTGCTGAATATCCTCCTGGGCACCGGCAACGATACGATGAATGTCCGCGGTACCAGTGCGGTTACAAGCATCAATGCCGGTGCGGGCACGAACACGCTCTATGTCGGCAGTCTCGCCCCGGCTGTCGGCGGCGTTGTCAATGCCATCCAAGGCGCCCTGACCCTCATCGGTTCCGGCGCGGACACCCTGAATGTGGACGACACCGGTTCGAGTGCGAACAAGACCGGCACGCTTACGCCCACGACCATCACGGGCCTGGGTATGGCCACCGGCGGCATCACCTACGCGGGCATCGCGAGCCTGAACATCAATTTGGGTTCCGGCAACGACAGCTTCACCGTCAACGAGATCAACGTGCCCACCTTCACCACCGTCAATGGCGGCCCGGGCGTCAATGGCATCAGTCTCAACTTCGCCCAGGACTTCTCCGGTAACCTGGTCCTGCTGAACTTCCAGAACGGCAACCTGGCCATCGGGCGCGACTTCCTGGGCACGCTTAGCGACACTGGCCCCGGCGGCCTGCAAACCGTAACGGTCGGGCGGAATTTCCTCGGAACCTTCACCGCCGGCACCGTCAATCTCATGACCATCGGTGGAAACGCTCCCGGCCGAATCTACGTCGGCAGCATGGGGACGCTTTACGCCGCGGCCGACACCGGGAACACCCTGCTCGATATCACCCAGGCCGGTATTCGCCGCCAGATCCTCGCCATTCCGGTCACCGGCGCCACGATGCCCGCTTCGGTCGTCTTTACCTTTGTCTATGACGGCGCGTCCGGTCCTTATCCGCAAGTGGCTATCCGGATCAATAATCCTTCGCCTTCAACGATCCGGTTCGACTTGTCACTGGTGACCTTCGACACGACGGCGAAATTCAATCTGTCCCGCCTCGATGCCAAGGGCGTCTCCGGGTTGCGGAATATCGGGATTGGTGGTGATCTGCTGCTGAAAGTCACCGCTGCGGAAATCACTTACATGGGCTACGCCGGCAACACCACGGGTGGTGTCGTGTTACCCTCCGATAATCTTACGGGCGTCGAAGTGCGGGATGACGCCAAAGTGGCCAGTGTGCAGGCCCAGACCATCATGGGGGTCTCGTTCGCCACGATCACCGGCAGCTTCGGCACGGTCTTGGCCACCGACCTCGAAGGCCTGGACGGTGAAGACATTCTCACCTTTGGGACGAGAACCGTTCTGGCTACCGGAGTGTTCCGGGTTCCGTTCGGTGGCAATCTCCCCGACGTGCTATTCCTGGATACCAACAACTCGCCCCAGTTCAACGATCCGGAAGTCGTGTTCACGAACGAGCTCCCCAACAATCCCATCCTGAGCGCTATCGTCACCATGTTCGGCCCTACGGGACCGGGGAACAACCGTAGCGTCATCCAATCGATCAACTTTATCGGCGACGGCGGTTCGGTGAGCACGGGACTCCAAGTTACCAACGCGATCACCAGCACGGGTTCGCTCGGGGACCTCTATTTGTCGAGCGGCACGGGCATTGCCAACATATCCGCCTCGAGTTTCTTCGGTAATGTGAACCTCTACGGCGGCAATTTGACCGGCACTTTCCAAAGCACCGGCATCCGGATCGATCCGTTGACCGGCGCCCAAACCTCCGTTGCCGCCGACATCGGCAGTGTCATCACCAACGCTTCGGGGACGATCACGGGGGTGACCACGCTCAACCTGAACATGACCAGCGCCGCCATGGTGATTTCCCGTGGCAACCTCATCAGCCAGTTCACTTCCAACACGGCTTTGCTGGGAACCATCGCTGCTCAAGGTGATATCGGGGTCATCCAGAAAAACTCGGACGGAACCGCCACGGTCAACAGCCGTGGCCAGATCACGCGCTTCGGCGGTCTGAGCTTCGGCTCGGGCACCAGCACGGGCGATGTGCTCGCGCTGGGCAATATCCTCGGCGACATCACCATTGGCGGTCCCTTCAGCGGCCGCATCGGGGCTCAAGGGGCTGCCATCTCGGGGATCGCCGCCTCGCGGACGGGCATTTTGGGCCGAATCACCATTCGTGGCAACTTGAACTCGACGGGCGCCGTCATTTCAAGCGGTGAAATCGGAGACAGCATCCAGGGCACGACATTGAACTTCGGCACCTTCCAGGGCTTTGTCGCGGCCATCGGTCCGATTACCTTCGGCTCGACCGGCACCCTGAGCTCGGCCCGGATCTTCCAAAACCTCGCTCTCGGGAGTGCCAATGCTTTGGCCATTAACAATATCTGGACCAATGGCGGCGTTGCGCTCCTCTTCGATATCAACCCCGGCGACCTTGCCGGCCTCTCGCTCATCGTAACCGACCTGAACCTGCTGCGGGTCAGCGGGACCAGCCTTACGGGCACCACACCTTAGCGCCCTGGCGCAATCTCGGGCCCGGTCCCTCCCAAGGCCGCTCCCACGCTGGCCATTAGCGCCTGGACCGAAAGCCAAAGGTCACCCCGCCGCACTTCCGCCCGCTGCCTCAGTTGAGCAAACGCAAGAATGACGTCCTGCAGTGGATGGCGGAAGGCAAACGCAACGCCGAGATCGCCACCATCCTGGACCTGAGCCCGCGGACCGTGGAAAAGCACGTGCAGGATATCCTCGCCGCCTTTCACGTGGAGAACCGGGCGACGGCCATCATTCGAGCGATGGAATGCTGCGGGCGCTGAATCAGGCTTTGTCGAACATCGCCTTCCAATTGTCCAGGCAGCGCTTGACGGTTTCGAATTCCGGGTACCGGCTGCCCTCCTGCTCGATCAGGAAATACTCGATGCCGCCAACCGATTCCGCCGCCGCGATCAGTTCCTTCCAGGGGGTCACGCCTTCGCCGAACAAAACCCGGTACCCCTTATTGTCCGCGTCCGAGCCTGGCGCCCAATCTTTCAGATGCATGACCTTGATGCGTCCCGGATTAACTTTGACCCAAGCCACCGGGTCCGCGCCGGCTTCTTCGCAGGTGCCCACATCCAACTGCAGCACAAATTCCTGGGGCGTGTTGGCGGCGATGACTTCGAGGATGCGCTGGCCGTTTTCCAGTTTGGCCCACTCGGCCTGGTGATTGTGGTACCCGGCGCTCAAGCCGTGCGGTTTTAATTGCTCGACCGCGCTCGTGAGTTGTTCGGACAGGTGCTTCCAGCCATCGACACCCTGCGTGCGCCCCGGCGCGCTGGCCAGCACGACATAGCGGGTGCCGAGAATCTGGTTGAGTTCGATGGCGTGCCCCAAGTTTTCCGCGGACGAGAATGATTCGAACCCGTTGTGGGTCGAGTAACAGCGCAGGCCCAGATCATCCATCTGTGCGCGAACCTCCTTGGCGTACGCCGGCGTCCACTTGAAGTACGGCGAGTAGAACTCGACGACTTCGTAACCCGTTTTGGCCACGGTTTTCAGGGTATTTGGAAGGTCTCGCGCCAACTCCTCGCGCACGGAGTAAAGTTCCAGGCCGATGGGCCGCCGTTTGGGGCCGGTGGCTTCGGAGGGAGCCGGCTCGGCCGCGGTGACACTGACCCCGAACCCCGTGGCCAGGGCGGCCGGCATGACGCCGGCCATGGCGAGAAAGGTCCGACGAGGGAACGACATGCTGGGTGTGGGAAAAGATTTCATATCAACTCGAGATCGCGGTGGTTGTTTCGGTTTGCATTCCGTCCGCAGCTTATCCGTTGCGCCAGGCCCTGCCAAGTGCCGTCTCGGTGACCGAGTCGCGGAGCGGTGAGCACGTCGCGGACTGGTGAGCGCGTCGCGGACTGGTGAGCGCGTCGCGGACTGGTGAGCGCGTCGCGGACTGGTGAGCGCGTCGCGGAGCGACGCACCGATGGTAGCCATGGGCTTCAGCCCATGGAAAAAGTTGCAGCAAACCACCTCGCGCCGCGTAGCGGCGCCCCGGCGGCGTTTGGCATCATTTGCTCGGCAACGCATTGATCGTCAAATAAGCCAGTTCTTTGAACGGCGTTCCATCCTCGGCCCGCAAGTTCAGGCGGATCTCGACCTGGTTCACCGGGCGCAACCCCGGGATGGTCAGAAACACCTGTCGTTTGTCCTCGCTTAACCGGATGGCAGCCATTTCGAGCCGATCATGCCCCTTGCGATCGGGGTGTTCGAGGGAGTATTGATCCGAACCATACGCTGCGGTCCAGTGATAGTTCCATTGTTCGAGGTGGAAGCTCTCGTGGTCGAGCACCGTCGCGCGGTCCAGTGGGAAGTTGAAGGTTAAGCTAAGCCCGTCCGGGCGGACTTTGACATCGTCCAGCATTTTCAACGCCTTCCCGGTGTAGCGCAGCCGTTGCAAGCAGCCGTCTTTGCCGCCGTCCGGCCCTTGCCAGCCGGAGAGCCCGGTCGCATACACCTGTCCGTCGGCCGGATTTACGCGCGCCCGCATCAGCCCGGCGTCGAACTGAAAGGGCAGAGCCACGATGGCCGCCTGCGCAACCGTGCCGACCTCTTGCAGCATCAGGTAATACATCCAGCCCTTGCCGAAGCTGGTGTGCAGCAACCGTCCGGAGAGCGGGCCGAACCTCGAGTCATCCACCCAGAGCTGGCCGCTGCTGGAATTGTCAAACTCTTGCGGCATCCAAATGATCGGTTGGTCGAACGTGGCCGGCGGGATGACCTTGTCCGCATCGATTCGCCCGCCGTCCGGCGCCCATTGATCCCCGTAGGCCCCTCCGCCTTTGAGGTTCTGCACGTACCCGTAGAAGCCGCCGCGCCGGACAATGTTGATTTTGGACGCGGGCATCCAGTTCCCCTGGTTGTCGCTGACGGTCATCCGGCCATCGGGCAACATGCCCATGCCGTTGGGCACCCGGAAGCCTGTGCAAAAAACTTCGGCCCGGCTCCCGTCAGGAGCGACTTCGATCAATGCGCCGGGCAGTTTATAATCGGTATATTCGCCGGGCTTGAGGTAGTACAGGTTTCCGCGGCGATCCACTTGGAGATCGAAGTTAAAGCTGTGAAAGAACGTGGAGACATCGGGATCCGCATAAAACGTCTCGTAAAAGTCCGCTTCACCGTCCTGGTTCAAATCGTGGAGTCGCACGATGCCGTTGCGGCAGGTAACGTACACCTGATCGCGAATGACCTGCACACCGAACGGTTCGTAGAGTCCGGAGGCGAAGCGCGACCAGCTCACATGCTTTAGGGATGAATCCAGCCCCGAAACCATCCAGACATCGCCGCCATACGTGGTCACCACCGCCCGGCCATCAGGGAAGAAGGCCAAGGCGCTGGTGCGCAGCCAGGCGCCGTAGGGATTGGTGAAGGGAACCGGAACAGTGTCCAGCGCGTAGGCCCGCGAGGCGTCTCCAAGTTGGCCGCTGACCTCGATGGGCATGGGCCAGAGCCGCGCGCCCCCGTGAATGAGCGTTTCCGGATCCACCGGGGTTTCGCCTCGCGCCGTCGTGACATAGGAAGCGAATCCACCCAGGCCGGTCGCGCCGCTGCCCGAGCAACACAGGACGCGCAGGACCCGCGGCTCCGAACCCGCTGGAATGTTCAGGATGAGCCGTTGTTGGTCATCGACCTCCCAGGTCATTCCCTCCGTCGAACCCACCACGGCGGCGGCGACAAAATCCCCGCGCTCCTGGCCGGTCCCGGGCGCCCTGGCCTCTGGTCCGGGGGCCTGCTCGGCGCTCAGTACCAGCATCCCGGTCGCCGGGCCCGTTCTGCCGCGGGGAATCGTCTCCCCGGGCGAAACCAGTCCGGAGATTCTGCGACGGATATTGGCTGGTTGCGCGACACAGAGCCGCAGCGGAACGCCCCCCGCGCCGATGCGCAGCGTATGGGAGACCACGACGGAGCCGGAGGTTGCCTCCGCGTCCGGCAACTCGAGAACGGGGCGGCCCTGAATCTCGAACGACAGGATGGCTTGCCGATTGTACACGTAGTGCCCTCGATACCGCATCCATTCCGGGGGCAGGGGACCCCGGGGCAGCAGGCCATTCGTCGAATAGTCGAAACGTCCGCCGCAGGCCCAGTACCACTGCTGCAAGTCGCGCAATGGCGTGCCCTGCGGCAGGGGCTGTCCTTCGCCTCGCTGTTCCGCATGGCCCGTTCGGGAGAGATCCAGGAAACCGCCCTGCCATGCGCCGGCCAGGCGCATGCGATGCAAATCGTAGCTGAGGGTCACGTCGTTTTTGAGCCGGAAGGTGAGCACGTCCTCGAAGTTGGCGCCCAATTGGGACTCCAGCACCGGGCCAAAATCCGGTTGGCGATGGCTGGCATCCCCGGCCTTGCCTGCCCGGCTGGGATCGAACCGGGGCAACGACTGCAGGTAGGCCCCGTCCACCCGGGTGTACTGCGCGGGGTTGCGCCCCTTTAGAAATGTTTCGCGGATGAATTGGATGACCTCGTAGCGCTGTTCCGGCGTCATCCAGGTCTGCGACGGCATGTTCTTGAACCCCCGCGTGATCGTCTTGAACATGCTGTAGGGGTCGCTGCCATTCTGGAATTTTGCCACTGCGAACGGCCGCGACTGAGGGTTGATCGTTTGCACCCCGTTCGTCCCGTGGCAAGGGGCGCAGGCCAGCGAGAAAAGTTTGCGCCCGCGTTCGAGGCTTTGCTCATCCCAGCGGGAGATAATTCCGGCGTGATCCACGCTGTCGAGCGCGAGATCTTCCGCACCGCGCGCGGCCGGCGCCCCCGCCCACAAACCGGCGGCCAGCGCCGCGCAAAAACAGGCCCGAATTCTCAGACAGGCGGCGGAGAGCATGAAGCCCAGTAAATGCCGCCGATGGGCCCGTCGTCAACGGTTTTATCCAGCCTCGGGACCGGGCTTGGTTACAGCGCGGTTTGGGGCAAGGGACAATTCCCGAAATCTGCGTCGGGCGGCGGCAAAGACTGTAGTCGGCGACACCATGTCTGGCCTGCGCCAGTCTGTCTTGCGCGCCACACGCGCTGGCGGTTGGAAACCGGGCCGGCTCTCCGGCTTCCCGGACGGATAATTACTCGCTGCGGCTGCGCGTAACGAGCACTCCGATTAAGAGGCCCACGCCGAAAGCGATTCCGACGGCCTGGTAAGGATGCTCGCGCACCGTGCGGTCGGCGGCGCTGGCCGCTGCGCTCGTCTGGTCCTGCAAACGTTCGCAAACCGCTTTGGCACGCTCGACGGCCGCGTCCAATTTCGCTCGAAGTTCGCCCCGCTCATTGTCTCCACGTTCGGTTGCTTCCATAGGCTTCATCTTTCTTGTTTTACCCTCGCTCACCCGCCGGCACTTGGCAAGCGGTCGCCGGCTCCGCATCCTCGCGAAGCGTATGGAGTGCGGCTGGCTTGCCGCCGCTTTCGAACGGTTCACGCCTTCCAAAAGCGGTGGCAAGCCAGCCGCACTCCATACTTCGCGACATTCCCGTTGGTGACTACCGGCACGGTGGAATCGCCTGCAACGTTTTTCCTCGAACCCTTCCACCGCCCGAGGAAGCAGCCGATGGGTTCGCCCCTCCGGAGCCCCGGAGGGGCGGACTGACAATAGCCCGGGGCAAGGCCGCCGAGGCCGCCGCCCCGGGTCGAGCGCCACCCCAACCCAACCTCTGCTTTTCCAATCGGGTTTGGCGCGCGGGAGCGCGCCAAACCCGATTGGAAAAAGGAGAGAGAATATTTCGTGTCTCTTACCCAGGGCGGCGCTCGTTCCTCGCTTGCCCCGGGCTATTGTCTTGTCGTCCTTACAGGACTTCAGCCGGGCTTGCTATGAACCGTTTGAATTGCTCGACCGCCGAAGGCGTGGCGTTGGATTCACCTCGAGCCTGAACCGCCGTCGGCAAAACGGACCCGCCCGCCTGGACTGCCGTGCAAGTTTTGGCTGGAGCAGCTACGGCGAATATCTCAACAAAAGCCAAGGGTGGTCGAGCGGGGGCGGGCGCAAGGGCAGGGGTGCGACTTTCTGCGCCGCCAATGCCTCCTGTTTTCCGGAGGGGCGGTGGCCAACCACTGAGCTTGACTTGGCGTGCCCGGGCGGTAAAGTCGCCCTATGAATGAACGGGCGTTTTCCCTCGGAAAAACGGCCTTCCCCGGGCAATGTCAAGAGAGGTGCCGCGACGCTTTTCCCGGTTTTGATCAACGAACCGCCGGTTCGTTTAACCGATAGTTCGGCCGCAACGGCGCGCTCGATTGGTCATGGATTAAAAGGATAAAGTCGATGGACACGAAAGATATTTATCACTATGAGAGTCGTGAGTGGAGTTTTACGCTCGATGTGCCCAAGCGTTGGAACACCGCCCCGCGAGTGCCCACCAACAGCCCCTACGAGTTGATCCGGTTCGTCCCGCATGAAGAAGGCAAACACATCTTGATCGTCTACCGGGAGTCTTACAATCCCCTTGGGTCACTCAAACGATGTGCGGACCAGAGGCGGCGGATTTTGGCGGGCGTCGGCTTCGGTGGGTTCGTTGGCAGACCGGCTACCATCCGATCCAAGCCGGCATGGACACTGGATCTCGAAAAGCTGGAGAATTGGGGGCTCTGGAGTTGCCGCTATTATTTTACTGCGGAGGGCCTTCTCCTGTATAGGCTTGGATTCGGAACCAGCGACAAGGCTGGTATGCTCCCAGTATTCGACCGCATCGCGCAGAGCTTCAACATTCTTGCCAAAGGGCCAAAGAGCCCATGGTGGACGAATTAAAACTGCTTCTAAGTGCCGAACGAGGCCCGGGTGCGAACTGGCACCGCCAGAGGTTTCGCCGACGCCCGAACGTCGGGTCTTGTGGTTCTGGCGTTTTGAACGCTAACTGCCAGGTGCCGGCCGCAGAGGTTGGTCGTTCGGCGTAGGTGGCCTATGTGGCAGAGCTACATTTTTGGCATGCATTGGAAGCATGGCCATAAGATGTATTACGATGAGTTGACCGCTGAATCTCAAGAAGAGGCAGCGGGCTATTTTATTGACCACTGCCGCGATGATGTCACCTTGGTTCGTGTGGAACTAGTTGGTCCAGATGACGGCGGCACCCGGGAGTATGCTCATTCGCCCGTTTCGCCTTTTGCCCCGTTGACGGGCCGTCGCCGGTTGGACAAGGATGAGGATGCCAGATGAGATTCGCGCTTAACGATCGCCCTGGAGTGGACGCGGGATGGCGCGTCATGGTCGCATTCCAACGTCTTTGGCCCCGCGTCGCTCAGTTTGGTCGTTACGCCGTTGGTTTATGAAACGCATTCGGCACACCGTGTTTACGAAATCGGTTCGACACCCGCTTTGGGGTTGGAAAGCGGACCCTCGGCACGAGAAGGACCGGGAACAACTGCGTCAGCGGACGGAGGCTTTTATCAATGAGATCGGTGCGGCCAATGTTGTTTCTTTAATCGAGCACGAACCCCGGTTCGGGCCGTTCACCGTGGTAGTTTGGTGGCTGGCAGAGTCGCCCGGAGGCCAGGAGCTAGTGATTCGAGCCGTTGAGGAGCAGGATGCGTAACCATTCCACTCCGGGGAAACCGGCGATGAAGCCGCGACGCCACGCTGTGGGCCAGTGCCGCCGGTTCGCTGACTGGAAGCGCTCCATGAGGTGGCTATGAAACCTGCCACAACCATAGCCGACCCCGCGATGAAGACCTTGTTCCACGCTGAGCGCCAGCGGCCCGGGGCGGTTGCTGTGCGACATTATGAATGACCGAGGGTTAGCGCGCGTCGTCTTTTTGGTTCTTATGTCCGCGTGCCCTTGGCAAGCGTCTCCTGCAAAACCCAAGCACCCGCGCGGTTTTCGGTTGTCGCAAACCATGGGTTGATCGTGGCGACCTTTCTCAATCCAACCATGGATGAGGATGGGGCACGGGCTGCGGACACCTTGGTGAAGGTCCTCAAGGAACACGGCATTTTGACAGTCTGGGCGGGTTCTGTCGGCGTGTCTTTATCGGTTTTAGCGCCGGAACGAGCGCACGAGGCCAGGGGCCTGGTCCGCAACGCCATAGAGGAGCAACACCTCCACGCGTCTGTGGTGTATGAATGATGCAGTCTTTCATGACGAGGCCCTGCGGCGAACGGGCACCCGTCCAGGGTTTTGCTGGAGCTCAAGTGTGAGGTCCGGTGGTGATCTGGTTTCCGACGAAGGATACCGGGTGCCAGTCGCGAGGGTTTGCCGTTAGTGCGTTCCCGGCCATGTTCCATGAACGAGACCGTTTCCCTAACGCGTGCCGAGACACCAGCTCGCTCGAAAGCGGCGCACTCTGGTCTCATCCCGTTTTTCGCGCTGACCTTTATCACGAGTTGGGCAATTTGGGCGGCGGTGCGCTTCTTGCCATCACTTCAGAACGTTTTGCCGCTTTTCGTCAACCCTTTGGCGGACAGTGGCGTGGTAAAAGACCCGGTATTCTTGATCTGTATTGGAGCTTGCGCGCCGAGTGCATGGGGCGTTTATTTCACGCGCCGAGATTCAGGCCGCGCTGGCCTGCGCGATCTTTTTGCACGGCTTGTGCGCGTTCGCTTGCCGGTGGTATGGTTTCTCGCCGCCGTTTTTCTGGTCCCGCTGTGCTACACACTCACCGCTGGGCTGGCCAGGCTCTTCACGGGGCAGGTGCCCGAGTTTTCAGCGCGCTACCTGACGCCGCAGTTTCTCCTATGGGTCATGGCATTCGGCGGTCCACTGAACGAAGAACTCGGCTGGCGCGGTTTCGCACTGCCGCGCCTTCTCCAAAGGCGCTCCCCTCTGGCAGCAAGCGTCACTTTAGGCGTGGTGCACGCTTTCTGGCACGTGCCGCTTTTCCTCCTGCCCGGATCGGCGCAGCACGGCCTTGCGCTGGCCACTTACGTGGTGATCGTTGTCTGCCTCTCTGTTTTCATGACGGCCGGGCATCTTGGCGCCCGCGGCAGCCTGCTGATCGCAATTCTCTATCACACCTCTGGCGACGCTTCAGCGGGACTGTGGCATTTCACGCGCAACGCTCCGCTGCTTCCGCTCTGCGTGATACTTCCTTGGCTCAGTGTCGCGGGCGCGATTGTCATTTCGGGCCGCAGTTCTTGGTTCGTTCGGCCGCTCAACGACAAATCAATAAACCAAACACACCCATGAAAACACGCATCATCACCGCCCTCGTGGTCCTCGTGGCCGCCTTGGCGGTCAGCTTCGTGCAAGCCGCCCCGGATACGACGGCGCTACAACACAGGCTCACCGTTACCCCGGAAATCAAGAGGGCATTTCACGCCGACGACTCCATCAAGATTAAGTCCGTCACCGGAACCGCGCCAAAATTCCAGACCGGCGGGACCTATCGGGTCGTAGGCACCTGTTACCAGCGGAGCCTCAAGCACGCCACCCTCTATCTGGGAAACACCGCCGAAGCCGGGTCCGACGCCATCGTAGCCGCTGCGGGCTCGTCGCTCTCCAAACCGCTCCGGGACGGGAGCACACCGTTCGACATCACCTTTACGCTGCTCCGGCCCGGGCTGCTACACGTCACAATTTACGACTTGGACAATCACGACAAGAACGACAACGCTTATGCCGGATTGTATCTCGGTGATGTTGTTTTCCGGCGCTGAGGGGAGGCTCCGATACTGCCTGGGCTTGGGCACGAACAACCAGGACGACAGGTTCAAACTTTACGACCGAATGGCCAGGAGCTTTGAGTTCAGTGCCAAGGCTCCTTTGGCTTGTGCGGTTCGGCATTCCGAGGGACAATGGTTCGAAACCGAGAACATGCGATGAGTGCCGCGGAGCAGTTTTCCCTCTGATGTCTCTGATCGAGAATCGATTGAAGTCGTGGCTCGCCAAGCCTTGGCGCCAGTATTCGGCGGCGCTCGCGACGGTTCTTGCCGTTTCGTTGGTGAATGCCTGGGCGCAGCGTTGGACGGGTTATCAGGCGCTGTCGCTTGTCTATTTGCTGGCAGTCGTGTTGCTGGCGCTGGCGGTGGGACGTGGGGCAATTCTGCTGGCGGCGGCGTTGAGCGTGCTTGCCTGGCTGTTCTTTTTCATCCCGCCGCGCTATTCGTTCCACATTGCAGCCATCTACGATCAGATGATGGTGGGAACGTACTTCGTCGTTGCGCTCGTCATCGGCGAGTTGACGGCCCGCCTTCGCACCCAGCACGAAATCGAGGTAAAAGCCAGGCTGCTGCTCGAGTCCGAACGGCTGGGCCGGACGCTGCTCAATTCCGTTTCGCATGAATTTCGCACGCCGATCTCCGCCATCATCGGCGCCTCGAGTAATTTGCGGGCCGAGGGAGGCCTTTCGGCATCGCAACAGCGGTTTATCGACGAAATTGAATCCGCCGGGACGCGGCTCAACCGGGTCGTCCAGAGCCTGCTCAGCGCCGCGCGGCTCCAGGCAGGCCAGCTTCAACCCCGACTCGACTGGTGCGACGCGCGGGACGTCATTCGGGCGGCGCTGCGGGAGTCGGCGGACCTCATTGCGGACCATCCGGTCGAAACAAAAATTGCCGCCGGACCGCATCTCGCTAAGATGGATTTCGTCCTCATGCAACAAGCGTTGAGCAACCTGGTGGGCAACGCGGCGATCTATACGCCGCCGCGAACCCCGATTGAAATCGCCGCGCGCTTCGAAGGGAAAGACCTGCTGCTGCAGGTGGCGGATCGCGGGCCGGGTTTGCCGCCGGGGGACATCGAGCACATTTTTGACCTGTTCCACCGATTGCCGAACGCGAGGCCGGGCGGCATAGGGCTTGGGCTCGCGATTGTAAAAGGCTTTGTCGAAGCCCAGGGTGGACGGGTCCAGGCGGCCAACGGCATGAGCGGCGGGGCGATTTTCAATATTCTTCTGCCGGCTTCGGACACGCCTGAATTCCCGCAGGAAGCCTCATGAACGCGAACCCATCCCCGCCGCCGGTTTCCGCCCTGGTGATCGACGACGAACCGCAAATTCAACGGCTCATCACCACGATACTCGAAGCCAACGGCTACCGTGTCGCCACCGCCGGCACGGGCCGGGAAGGGCTCGCCGCGGCCGCGCAGCGCCGCCACGATTTAATCCTTCTCGATCTGGGCCTGCCGGATGTGGGCGGCATCGCGGTGCTGAAGCAAATCCGGGAATGGACGCAAACGCCGATCGTCATCCTGACGGTCCGCGATTCGGAGGCGGAAAAAATCGAGGCGTTGGACGCCGGGGCGGACGACTATGTGACCAAGCCATTCAATAGCGGAGAGTTGCTGGCGCGCTTGCGCGCGGCGCTGCGGCGGGCGGATAAGGGCAAGATCGAAGAGCCCGTCCTGCACTTCGGCAAGCTCACGGTGAACCAGGCCGCGCACCTGGTCATGCGCGACAATCAGACGGTCAAATTGACTTCGACGGAATATGCCTTGTTAAGCTTGTTCGTGCGGCATGTAGGAAAGGTGCTGACGCACCGGCTGATTTTGCGCGAAGTCTGGGGTCCGGAACACGAGCACAGGACGGAGTATCTGCGCGTTTACATGCATCGACTGCGCGACAAGCTCGAAGCAGACCCGGATGCGCCCGTTTTTTTCCTGACGGAGTCCGGCATCGGTTATCGATTTCTCGCGAGCTGAAAGCGGTCAGCGATGCTTCTTGAAATAGAGGAACATCACAAAGAAACCGAGGAGCCAGAGCAGCACGAAAAAAATGATCAGCGGCACCATGCGGAACCGTGATTTCCAGACCTGCGGCGAGCGCAGCCGCTCGTAACGTTTTATGAGCGGGACGGTTTCATAGTCGTCCAACTCCCGCTTCATCTCCGCCGCCGAAGCGTAACGCCGCTTGGGATCACGCTCCATGGCGTGAAGGATGATTTCCTCGATTACCGGAGTCAGCTTGGGGTTGATCTTGCGCGGGGCAACCGGGTCTCCGGTGACCCGCGAGTTCATAATCACGTAGGGGCTATCGCCGCCGAAGGGCACTTCGCCCGTGGCCATCTCATAAAGAATGGCTCCCAGGCTGTAAATATCCGTCCGATGATCGCCGCGGCTGCCTTTGACCTGCTCGGGCGCCATATAATCGGGCGTGCCCATTGCCGGGGTGAAGCCGACGAACGTGAGACGGCGCGAGGCGAGCGACTTGGCGATGCCGAAATCCATGATGCGGATCGAGCCGTCGTTGCAGAGCATGAGGTTTTGGGGCTTGAGGTCGCGATGCACCACCTGGTTTTCGTGCAAATACTCCAACGCCTCGCAAATGCGGCTGGCTATTTTTGCGGCATCGGGTTCGGGCAGGGGACGAACGCGATTGAGCAGCTCGCTCAAGGTCTGGCCCTCGAGATACTCCATGACGATGTAAGGCCGGCTCTTCTTTTTAACGGGCAGAAATTTTAATATGTAAGGGTGATTCAGCTTCAGCCCGATCTCCTCCTCTCGGCGAAAGCGCTCGAATCCCGCAACATCGCTTTCAAGCTGCATGTAGGGAATCTTCAAAGCGACGGCCTTGCCGGTCTCACGATCGTTGGCTTTGAAGAGCGAAGCCATGCCGCTCTTGGCGATCACGTCGGTCACCTCGAACCGATCATCCAACAGGGAGCCGACGTTCACGTCCTTGCCGGTGGGTTGGGCGGGCTTGGCCGGCGCGGTGGCGGGCATGCCCTTGGGTGAATCGACGTCCCAGACCTGGATGAGTTGGAGGCTGACATTGTCGCTGGCCTGGCGTTTTTCGGCGAGGGCGATCAAATTCTTGCAGGCCTGCCCGGGATGAAATTTGGTAACGATATCCAGGATTTCCTCATCCAACACGAACCCGTAAAGGCCGTCCGAACACTGCAAGACCAGGTCGCCGGCTTGGAGATTCTCGCTGACCACATCGTAATGGCACATCGGCTCGAATCCCAGCGCCCGGGTGAGCGTGGAACGATGGGGACTGGTCATGGCATTCCTTTCCAGCAGCAATCCGAATTTGACCTGCAACGAAGTGTAGGTGTGATCGCTGGTGAGCCGCTTGATTTTTCCCGTGCGAATCAAATAGGCGCGCGAATCGCCGATGTGGGCGATGTTCACCCGGTCATGGCAGAAGATCGAGGTGACCATCGTTGTCGCCATGCGCCCTTTCTCACGCGACGCCTGGAAGATTTTGGCGGAGGCCGTGCCGTAGATCTGCTGGAAAATCTGGGGCGGCGGGGTTTCGGGCTTCGTTTCACGAAACACATCGATGGCCGTTTCCGCGGCCATGCGGCTGGCCACGTCCCCGTTGCCGATGCCGCCGACGCCGTCGGCGAGAATGGCAATGCTTCCCACGCCCTGCCGCTGATAAAAATCGTCCGGCTCCCAAAAGACAACGAAGTCTTCGTTATGGTCGCGCACGACCCCGACGCTGGATACCTGGAAACACTTAACTTTCATTGGCCAAGGAAGGTTAAAAGAAAGCTTCCGCGGGCAAAAGGCTCAAATCGCGGGAAGCCAGCGGCTCTGGCTTGAGAAGGCAAACCCGGCCACCTCGTGCGAGAGTGGCCGGGTTGGTTGAACGGTTCGCAACTGCCCTTTATGAGCTCATCGCGGGCTTCTGGGTCAACAGAATTTCCTTGCCCGCGGCCTTGCTTCGTTTGACGAAGTAGAAGCCTCCGTAAAGGCCCCACAACGCGACGACGCCGAGCGCGATGTAAGGCTCCTTGACGCTCATGCCTGGAACCATGAAGGGACCGATGAGATAGAACAACATGCAAGCCAGGTTGGCGACCAGCCCGAAGATCGGGATCAGGAAATGTTTGACGCCATGGAACGTGTGGTGTTCGCGAAAGGCCACGATGGCCACCAAACAGGTCGTCATATAGAGCAGGAACGTGCCGAAGTTGCTGATGAGCGTGATGAGCACCAGTGTGTTAGGCATCTTGGCATAGGTCGCGGGGTCGCTGAGGATCCCGAAGCTGTACCATAGGTTATGCTTGTCCAAGGCCGCCGGTGTCGTGCCGCCCAGATACAACCAAACGGTGGCAATGCCAATGAAGATTGAAATGATGGACAACGTCCAGATCGCGCGGTGCGGCGAGAGCGTCTTGCCATGCAGCAGGCCGAAATGCGACGGCACTTCTTCATCCCGCCCCATGGCGTAGGTGACGCGCGCTCCGGTGCTCAAACAAGACAGCGTCGTTCCAATCAGAGCGAGAAAGACGGTGCCGGCTTGCACGAGCATGAAGGCTTTGCCCGCCGAAGGACTGCCGAAGGCCCACGTGCCGACAATCATCATCATGTCGCCCAGCGGCGCGCCGGAAGCCCCGGCGTTGGTGATGGTGTAGCCATTGTTCAGAAAATAATTGGCGGCGAAGTACTCGAACAGGTAGCAAACCGCGCCTTGAATGGCCAGCGAGAGCAGCACCGCCCGACCGATGTCCTTCTTCGGATTCTTCGCTTCCTCACCCATGGCGGTCACGGACTCGAAACCGACCAGGAGGAGAATGGCGATGCACGCCTGAATGATGACGAAGCTGAAGCCATGCGGTGCAATCACCGAGGCGGCGGATTTATGATTGTTGAACGTCAAGGGGTCCTTCGGGTCACCGACTTTTCCGGAAAAATCCCCGGTGTAGCTAATCGTGAAGGGATCGGCAATCGCGTGGCCGTCCTTGTCGAGTTTCAATTTTCCCGCGTCATCCTTTTGAAACACCGGATACGGATCGCCCACCCCCAGCCCCATTGAGGTCAAGGTTCCCAGCACCACCGCGTCCGTGTTTTTGGCCTTGTCGAGATCATCGGCGGTCACTTGGCGGTCCTGGGTTTTGTAAACGGGCTGTCCTTTATCATCTGTCTTGGGGCTGTTATCAGCCCACGTGTCCTGCACCGGCTTGTTTTTGTCGTCGGTGACATTCACCTGGTCCACGTTGTAATTGATGGCAACGCCGTTGGATAAATGCACGGCCTGCGCGCCCTCCTTGTGGCTCGTGCGATAGGAAATGGCCATCACCGAGAAGACGACCAGCGCGGTGATCTGGATCACGTTGATGGCCATGTTCACGGCGGTCGTGCCGTTCACACCGCGGAAGGCGATGTAGCCGATCCCCAGTGAGAATACGACGCAAAAAAGCATCATAAACAGCGGACTATTATAGACGCCGCTGAACGTCCCCGGCCAGAAGATGCTGGCCAGATAACTTACAATGAGGGCGGTCACACCCACCATCAACCCGGGATAAACCCAATAGTAGAGATGACTTGCCCAGCCGGTGAAGAATTTCACAACGCGCGCGAACCGATAGGCCTTCGTTTTGGAAGCGAACGCCTGTTCCGCGTAGAGATAAGAGGAACCAGCGCCCGGATAGAGTTTGGACAGTTCGGCATAACTGATCGCCGTCGCAAAACACAGCAGCAGCGCGCCCAGCAGGCCGAGCCACATGGCGCAGCCGGCGAGCGGCGCGCCATAGAGCGATTGCTCCTGAAACGTTAACCACAGGAAGGCCCCGGGAGCGATAAGCGCCATGGCGTTAATGGTCAACCCGGTCAAACCCAGGGTTGCTTTGCTCGTCGGCTTGTCGCCGCCGCCAGATGGTGTTGGTCCGTTTGTCATAATTTTGCTTCTGCGTTTGGTTTTCGGTTCATAGGTTTGGTTGCACTAAATGGCCAATTCGTTCGTTTCCTCCGTCCGAACCCTTTGCCTTCACGGGCTTGAAGGGCGTTATGATCCCTTCGATTGATTTCATGTTTTTCGGACATGTACACAGCACGTGCGCGGTCGGCGGACAGGACTTTTAACTTTGGCTCGCCGGATTCATGGGAGCGCTCGGCGAGATTTGGTTCTACCGTCTGACTTGTTGAATTATTTTCGACTCAACGTGATCGACAGCCTTGAAGCACCCGGGATGCCAGCATTCGGTGAAAGGTACGAAGTGGTTGTGGAGAAATGGGTTAGAAAAGCCAATGAAATTTTGTTTATATCTCGTTTATTTTTCTGAAGGATCGATTTATTCGCTGTTTATTTTTAGACTGTTGCGATTTGCGCAGCGCGTCGCGTTAACGCCAGGCTGAAGTCGTAGATGAAAGATCGAGCGGAGCGATTCTCGAAGCGAATACGCGCCGCAACGCGGGACGAGGAGTGGTGTCGGAGTTCGGCAGTTATCGCCAGCCATGCAGCAGCGCCAGCATCAATCCAAACCAAAGCGAGACGGCCGAGGCCATCAAACCCAACATGAACTTTCTTGCGCAAAGGGTGGCGGCCTCGGGAATCTTGTGCCACGAGTCATCCACCTGCCAGCGAACGTTTGACCGCGCCGAGTTTAAGTTTGGCAGCCATTGATACTGGTCGGGAATGAATCCCTCTGAGGCAAGCTGATGGATGAAATTTATTTTTCCCCGTTCGGTGAAGGAATTTCTCGTCGCTCGGATTAGCACCTTGTCCCCCGAACACTCAGCCAACAAAGAGGTGTCCATATCAGGAAAATGAAACTCGAAGGCGTGATGGGAGAGGGTTTGAGTTTTCATGGGAGATGCGAAATCAGGTTTGGCCGCCGGACGCAATCGCGGGCGTGCTTGGCTGGGTCCGAAGGGTTGGTGCCACAACGCGTGCCATGGGCGCACCTTCTCACGCGCGGAGATTCCGTGGTAGTTAAAACAGCGCCGGATTCCGTCAAAATTGTGTCAACCGGGAGGCTGCCGGGTTTTACGTCTTTTTAACACGTTCCTTCCGGCTTTTGATTACCCCGCATGGTGTTGGCCTGCGATGGTGTTGGCGCCAATCCTGAAGGGGATGGGATTTTAAAAAATGAACCGTGGTGACCGCTTCCTTCGGAATGGCCGCGCCGGCAACGCATGAGCACCCATTTCAATAGTGCATTCGACGAAATCGATTGTTTTCGTGACGTGCCGGAACAAGCCGGCCAGGTTGACCCGGCGTTCGCACCGGAGCTTCGCCCGGGCTTTGTTTTGGACGGACGCTTTTTAATCGGTGGCGCCATCACCCGGAGCGGCATGGCCACGATCTATCAGGCCCTCGATCTGGCCCATAGCGACCAGCCGGTCGCTGTGAAAGTGCCGCACCTGAGATATGAAGCCGACCCGAACTATTTCGACCGCTTTCAACGGGAGGAGGAAATCGGCCGGAAACTGGATCATCCGTTTATTCTCAAGTTCGTCACCGTCGAAAAGAAAACCCGGCCCTATATTGTTACCGAATGTTTGCGCGGCTGCACCCTGGCGCACTTGCTCGACGCCATGCGGCCGTTGCCCGAAAAGGATGCCCTTCGCATAGCCAGCCTGATTTGCGAAGCGGTCCAGCACATGCACGGACGCGGGGTCGTGCACCGCGATTTGAAACCGGGCAATATCATGGTTTGCCGGGACCGCAGCATTCGCATCCTGGACTTCGGCATCGCCTCCGCGGCCGATTCGAAAAAGATCACCCTCCACGGGCTGACCGCCACCATGGGGACTCCGGAGTACATGTCGCCGGAGCAGGTGAAAAACGAACGGACGGACGAGCGTTCGGACATATATTGCCTGGGAGCCATTTTGTACGAAATGGTCACCGGCGTCGTTCCTTTCCAGAACGAGAACTGCTGGGTCACCATGAACGATCGCGTGACTGGCGACCCGATTGCGCCGCGCGAATTAAATCCCAATTTGTCGCGACAGACTGAGGAGATCGTGCTGCATGCCATGCAGCGCAGCCCAGCCGACCGTTATCAGGCCATCGCGGAATTCCAAGCCGAACTCGATGAACCAGCGAAAGTTTTCGTGTCCGGCTATTGTCACCGATTGCGGAAACCCGGCTGGCACTTGGGATTTCGCACCACTCCGATTCTCGCCGGAACGCTGGCAGGCCTGGGTTTTATTTCCTTGCAGGTGATGGCGTTTTTCCTGCTGCGGCATTTCTTGGCGCGGTGACGGTGTGATGGATGCCCTGGCGTCGACCGCCCGCTTGCTGAGGTGGTCAAGGGCAGGGCGCCGGTCAGCGGTTCCGGGGGGGAAGCGGCTGTCCATCCCTTTGGCACAGGACGTGCCGATCCGGGATGGGGTCAGTTAAGGAGGTTGTCAAAGTTCGCCGATTTTGGCGCCGCTGGATGAGGGAAGCCGGTCGGCAGGGGAGCGGGCCCCGAACAAAATCTTTCTAGCTCAACCGCAGTCCCAAGAGGAGCCTGCCCCATGGCAGCGCAAGCTGCGCATCCAATACCCCGGCGCGACGTATCACCTCCTGAATCGCGGGGATCGCCAGGAGGCCATCTTCGGGGACGACCAGGCTCGCCATCGTTTCCTGAGCACGCTTGGGGAAACCTGCGCCAAGACCAATTGGCGTGTGCACGCCTTTTGTGGTTGATCGCGCAGGGTCGGGAGCGCCTGGGCTGGACGGAGTGGGATCTGGCGAACCGGCCCAACGGTGATCCGGCGCAGTTGGAACTGGCCCATCAACTGCGTGCTCCAACGACCCTTTCAGTGGCGTGGGCAGCGCAGCACTTGAGCCTGGGCAGCCGGGCGCATTTGGCATGGCTGCTCCAAGGCGGCAACACCCGCAAGCCCACGCAGCCCCAACGGCCGGCTCAGAGACGGCTTGCGATGTGATAACCTCCTTAACTGACCCCATGCAGGTAGTGCCCCCTCCTCCCGCCGCCTCCACCTTGACAATGCTCGCTCCGCCGGGAACTGCGGCACTTAGGAAACACGAAGCGAATCTTTGAAGCCTCTCATCGGAAGAAGCGCCGGTTTCGAGTTTGCTCTGAGTGCCCCGTTTATGGTATAGTTTGGGACGATGAGCGTTTTGGAATTAAGCGACGAGCAGGTGATTTCGCTGGTGCGGCAATTGCCAGCCGAACACAAGCGCACGGCCTTGTTGGCTCTGGCGCAGGACTCGCAAGGCCGCCGGGAGGAACGACTGCGGTTTGGCGAGGCACAGTTGCGTCAAGCCTGTGTCGGGCGAGGATTGAATTGGGATCGCCTGTCCGAGGATGAACGCGAGGCGTTCGTGAATGACTTGCTGCACGAGAAATAACCGTGGCCATCACAGCTGTCTTTGACACGAATATCCTTTTTTCCGCAACGGGCTGGGGGGAAATCCATTTCAATGCGTCGAGCGGGCGCGGGTTGGCGAAATTCAAGCCGTTACTTGCCCCGAATTGGTCGAGGAGCTGGCTGAGAAATTGGGGTTGCGGCTGCATTTTTCAGCGGAACAGGTTGCTGAAACACTCGCCGATTACTTGGGCTTTCTGCGGGTGGTCCAGATTCCCAAGGTGTTGAACGCGGTGCCGCGCGACCCGGAAGACAACATGGTGCTCGAATGCGCGATCGAGGGGCAGGCGCAATACGTTGTCAGCCGCGACAACGATCTCCTGGTGTTAAAAGAGTTCCGCGGCATTCAGATTGTCCGCGCCAGCGATTTCCTGAAAGTCCTGGCCGACGCGAAACGCTGACCTTATGAGCATTTATGCGACGCTTTGGAAGTTGAAGTTTCCCAAGGACGGAGACGATTTCAGGAGGTGCGATTGGATCGAAGTGACGGCCCAAGGCGTTCCCCCGCATATCGGGTCACCAAGCCCGGGCGCTGGCTATGAGGATGGCGACCCGTTTGGCGCATTTCTGCCGCCGCCCGTGGCTGTTGATGCGAATGACGACGCCCCACACATGCGAGCCGTGGTTTTCGTAACCGAGTTCACCCAAAAAGGAACTGAGCGCAGCGGCCAAGAATATCAATCGCCGCTGCTGGTGTTGACCGGCGAAGAATATGACAAGATCACGTTTGAGGACCTGCACGAACGCATCTGTGCTGTCTTGCGAGGCAACCGTGCGCCGGTCATTGCCCAGATTCTCCATCCCGATGGGTCAACAAATATTATTCGTCACCGGCCTGAAGACACTGGCTAGATAATTTGTATATCGCTTTTGGATACGGGTTGAGGTTTTTGGGGCAAAACGGAGCCAGTCATGGCAAAAGCAAAATGCGAGAATAGCCTCGTAAAACAAGAGGGAAGGCCAGTTGCTAACAATGGCAAAAACCACGCGTAGAATTACAAAACCGTTGCTCTACCACTGAGCTAAACTGGCTAAAATCACGCGGTGAGATTGGCCCGGAGTCCGGCCATTCATCAAGGTGGGAAACACTTAAACACCGGCTCCTGGGGCAGGACGCAGTTCTTCGGGGGCGAGACCGAGCCAACCCCGCCGGGGCTTTAAGACGCCAACGGCGTCGCTCATACCAGCCCAGGGCACGCGCCCTGGGATCTTGGCCCGCGGTTTTGCATTGCAGGCCAACGGCCTGCTTCAGAAGGTGCGCTGGGTTCATCAATCGCCCTCATTCAATCCGAACACCTCGGGACCTGCTCCAAAGGTACCCCGTGGAGTTTGATGACCGATACGAATGGGATTGAATCCAAGAGGTGCAGGATGAGTCGCGCCTTCAGCGCTCAGGATGTTTTCTTGAGGCCATGAACCCAGGGCGTGTGCCCTGGGCTGGTATGACCCAGGCCTTTGGCCTGAACGGCAGGGCGGCCAGCCCAGGGATTACCCGCACCGGTGGGCTCGAGGGCCGTGTATCCGCAGGCAAAGATCCAGGAATCCTCCAAACTCCTGGAGAACTGCGGCCTCGGAAGAACTCTTCCCCGCGCCCGTGGGGATCAGGGCCTCCAGGGCCAACTTGACAGTCGCGGGAGACGCCGCCAGCATAGGGCTATTAGTACCTGATTTGAAAGTTGCCGGCCTCGGCCAGACCTGGATTCGCTCCCTGGCTCAGATTTCCAAAACCGGCTCATCGATGGATCGTGAAGGTTTGGAATGCCTGGGAATGGAGGTGGGGTTTGCCATTCACGACCAGCGCGACGGGATCCTCGAGCGCTTCGGTGATCGCCAGATGATCGGCGAGATGGAAAAGGTCTTTTTTGCCGATGGACCCAACGCCCTGGGCCATAGCTACGCCGGCTTGATGCGTGGTCCCGGGGGGCGCAACGATCTGCGGGACATCGTTGACTTGCTCCGGGCCGAGCCCTGGACCAAGCGCGCGGTCCTCACGCTCTGCGGGCCGCCGAACGGCAAGGTGCCGTGCGTCAACGTCGTCCAATTCCTGGTGCGCGGCGGCGCCCTGCGGCTGATGTATTTTGCGCGCGGCCAGGATATGTTTCGCAAGTTTTACGCCGATGGCCTGTGCGTTTGCGCGATGGCGCGGAGCGTGGCCGGCGATCTGGGCCTCCCGCCGGGCAGGGTAACGGGTCTCATCGGTTCGGCCCACCTTTATCACCAGGACATGCCCGCAGTGCGGCGGGTGCTCGAAGAGGGCGCCGAGTATTTGCAAACCTCGAACCACGGCGAGGGTCCGAACTCCGCCGCATTCGCCACCGGAATCTCCCCCTAATGCGCGTTCTCTTTGCCGTTCCGCGATCCTACAACCCGAAGCAGATGTACCGTGAGTACCCTTTGGGGGTGGGCTTTTTGGGGACGATCCTTCGGCGCGCGGGGCACGAAGTCCGCATCTTTGACCAAAATGTGGAAGGCCTGGACGACGCCGGGCTGTTCAGCCTGGTCGAGCAGTTTCAACCCCAAGTCGTGGGGTTTTCCGTCATCACGCCGAACTATCCCGTGGCCCGGCAACAAATCCGCAGAATCAAGCAGTGTTACCCGGACATCCACATCGTGACGGGCGGGATCCATAGCAGCCTGTTCCCTGAGGACCTTATCGAGGATGGGGCGGAGGTCGTCGTGCTTGGAGAAGGGGAGGGGATCATCGTTCAGCTCGTGGCGGCTTTCGAGCGAGGCGAACCCCCCGAGGGCCTGGCCGGTGTCGTTTTTTCCTCCCGCGCGGGCCCGCTGGTGAAGACCCCCGGCTGGTCGCAGATCTCGGATCTCGACAACCTGCCCGTCGTGGATCGGAGTTCTACAACCTCCCCGGTACACCCACCACTCGATGCTGGCCTCCCGGGGATGCCCACATCATTGCGCCTTCTGTTGCAATTACACCGGCACCATCCGGAACGATGGCGTGGCGATCCGGTGGCACGAGAAGGTCATCGACGAAATGGAGCATTTGCGCGACCGCTATGCCGCGCGGGAAATCTTTTTTGCGGATGACATCTTCCTGCTGCGGAAACAGGACATCCTTCGATTCTGCCAGGCTTGCGCCGCGCGGCGGGTCGGGGTGAGTTGGATCGGCCAGATGCGCGCTGACCGGGTCGATTCGGCGGTGGCCTCCGCCATGGCTGAAGCGGGCTGCCAGCGCATCTACTTCGGAGTCGAGTCGGGTTCGGAGAATATCTTGCGGTCAGCCCGGAAGGGCATGACCAAGGCGCAGATCCGCAGCGGGATCGACGCCGCGATCCAGGCCGGGCTGCGCGTGAAGACCGGCTGGATTTATGGGCTGCCGGGCTCGCTTGAAGAGCAATACGAGTCTATCGATTTCATGCTCGAATTGCGCCCGCACGAGATTTCCATTCACCAGCTTATCCCCTTTCCCGGGACGATTTATTATACCGAAGCGGCCCGGTTCGGCATCCGGATCGCCCATCCGAAATCCTTCGAGAGCTTTTGCTACGGCGGCCTCGAGGGCGAGATCCGCTTTGACTACCTCAGCCATGGGCAGCTCGTGCAGTTACTCGAAGACACGGTCCGCGCCTTGGAGGCCGCCGGGTATGTCAGCAGCGACCAGGCCACCGCTGGTTCCCCTTACATTTACACCACGCCTCTGAGCCGGAGCTCGATGAACGTCTTCCGGGCGAGAACTTCCGTGCTGGTGGAATGAAGCCCCGTTTGCTCGAGCGGGAGGATTACCGGCGGGACTTGCAGGCGCTGCACATGCCTCGGTTCGCCCAGCGCCAGCCGGGTGGGCCGTTTATCGTGGCCCTGGAAGGACCCAACGGCGCGGGCAAGACGACCTTGTGCGGGTTGCTGGCCCGGGAGTTCGGCGCCGCTCGCTGCCTCGGCACCGACAAAGCCTGGTTTGGCAAAGCCTTTAAAACCCGGATGATCCGCGATGCCGACTGGTTTGCCTCGGCGATGTTTTTCCTCAGCGGATGTTTCGAACAGATGCGCGTCCGGCGCCAAGGCCGAGAACCGCTGCTGTTCATGGATCGCTCGTTGTGGTCCACTTTTGCCGTCCATGGTGCCCACAGCCCGGAGCGCCTGGCTGAATTGGTGGCCATGATTCACCCGATCGCCGGGTACGTGCCCGTGCCGGATCTGGTCCTGGTGCTGGAGGCCTCGCTGAGCACGTGCCAGGCGCGGAGTGCCAGGAAACGGGGCCAGGCACGGGCACTGGATGAGCTCACGGCCCATGAACTTTTTCACGTACGGGAACGGGAGTTTTATCGCTGGTTATCCACGCAAGTGACCAACCTGGTTTTCCTGGATGTGAACCACGCCACGCCCGGTCAAGCCGTGCGAAAAGCTACCGCGGCCGTTCGCCAGGCCGCTGGCGAAAGGCTGCGCCGGAGGGCACGCGCCCTGGTTCGGCGCTGAAGACCGCCATGCTGACCCTGGTGACCAGCAATCGTGCCAAGTACGAGCCATTCCAGCGTGACCTCGAGCGCTTGCGGATCCATCTGGAGCCACCGCCCCGGGAGGTGCCCGAACGCCAGAGTCTGAGTTTTGCCCACGCCCTGGAAACCAAAGCCCGAGACATGGCCATGGAGTTTGGCCGGCCGGTGTTGGTCGATGACGCGGGCCTGGTGCTTGAGGCCTACCGGCCGTTTCCCGGGCCGCTGACTTCGGTGGTGCTCCGCAGCCTCGGCCCGGCGGGCTTAAAACGCCTGCTCGACGGTGTTTCTGACCGGGCGGCGATGGAATGTCACCTCGGTTGCTTTCTGCACGGCGGGCTGCGCAGTTGGACCGGCTCCGTTCCGGGCCGAATTGACGTCTCCCGCGGGATTCGAGACCGCGGGATGCCGCTCTCGGACCTGTTCGTGCCGGATGACCCGAGTGCCACGGGTGTTCTCACTCACCGGGCTCGGGCCTTGGCGGCGCTCACAGCCGACGCGTTCCTGCTCCACCTGGATTTGGCCGAGGGCAGCCTCCCGCCAGCGGGTTGCGCCTCCTCGCCGTCGCTGCAGTGCCCATTCTGCACCGAAATCGACGGGGACGGGCCGAGCATTTTCAGCGAGATGCTGGGAGGCCGTCTCGCTTCGAGGATACTGTATGCGGATGAGCATTTCGTCGTAATGCCGCCCCTGGGGATGTTCATGCCGGGCGGATTGCTGCTGCTGACCCGGGAACATATCCCGTCCTTCGCCTGCTTGCCGCGGGAGCAATTCGGCCGCCTGGACAGGCTCCTGGCGCGTGTTCGCGCGGCGCTGGTGGAGCGCTGGGGAGTCGCTCCTGTGGTGTTTGAGCATGGTCCGGCGCCGGAACGCGGCAAGGGGACGTGTTGCGTGGATCACGCCCACTTCAATATCTTTCCCGCTCCCATCCGCATCGAGCCGCATTTGTCGGCGCGCATGAGCCTGCCGCTGAATTCGCTGGCTGAACTCGGGCGATTGCGCCACGCGGAGTTCGGCTATCTGCTGGTTCAGGAAACGGACGGCAGCCTGCGGGCCTACGACGCCGAGCACGCTCCCGGCCAGCTCGTGCGGCGCATCATCACCGCCCAACTCGGCATTCCCGAGCGCTGGCATTGGCGTGATTTCCCCGGCGGCGACGCGCTGATCGAAACCTTCAGGGCCCTCGAAGGGCGGATCCGGATGTGAACCCGCAGGCCCAGGGAGGTTCCGAAGCGAAGCGGCTCTATGGCGAACGGGATTTGCCGGCCATCGCCGCCCGCTGGGACGCCCGGGCCTCCCAGTGGGATCGCGATTTGCAGAACTCGCGGTGCCACCTGAATGAGGACGCCGCCTATTCCCGCTTCCTTCGCGAGACTGTGCGCGTGATCCGTCGCCGGCGGAGGTTCTGCCAGCACCACGGCGTCATCGACGCGGGCTGCGGCACCGGACTGGTCCTGGATCGGGTCGTTGGCTCGTTTGCTTGGGGCCTGGGTGTGGATATCAGCCCCGCCATGATCCGCGCGGCGCGCCGGAAGCGGATCTCGAATGCGCGATTCCTCGTGGGCGATGTATTTAAACTCTCCGAGCTGGCTCCCCGCGCCGGGGTTGTGCTCTCGCGCGGCGTGCTGCTCTCGCATTACGGCGCGGAGTTGGGGCGGGAATTGTTGGCCGCGGCCCGCCACGCCCTCGCGCAGGACGGGTTCGTGGTGTTCGACTTTTTGAATGCGTCAGCCAGGGACAAGCACGCGTACGAGGCGAAGGATAAAACCTATTTCACCCGCCAGGAAATCCGGCGCCTGGCGCGGTCGGCAGGGTTCCACAAGGCCACGGTCGTGGGCGACGCGGCTCGGCGAGTGTTGCTCCTGTTGGCCGTGGCCTGAATCCGTCCGCGCGCATCGTGGTTCTCTAATGGCCACCCGTATCGACCCCCCCGGGACGGCGGTACGTCGCGCCAAATCGCTTGATCCTTGTAACCAGATTGTTACGCTATTGACATATTCGGCGTGGTTATCGGCCGCCAGCTTAACTTGAAGTATTGTGAACGAAACATCTGACGACCTGCATCCCGGGCAGACGGGCTGGAAGGTCCCCCAAATCATGGCGACTATCGGGCCCACCCTGGAAAAGCCCGAAGATTTGCGAAAGGCAGTCGAAGCCGGGGCCCGTTGGTTTAGGCTTCCCTGCGGGTATCGTCAGCGGCCCCATGTGGAGAATGCCCGCGCAGTCCGCGCCCTGTCCGGCCAGCTCGCCACCCCGGTCCAGTTGCTGCTCGACCTGCCCTCGTCTCGTCCCCGCACCGGTTCCATGCAGGAACAGAAGCTCACTCCGGGCGCCCGGGTGATTTTTTGGGACCCCGAAACCGAAGCCGGCGCTCCCGGTGAAAATGGGACGGCCCCCGTGCCGCTGCCGGGTTTGGCCCAACTGATCGATCATCTGGTCCCCCGCCAGCGGATGTGGTTTTGCGACGGCCGGATCAACTTCGTCGTCGATGAAATCCGGAATGGCCGGGTCCTGACGCACCTGGTCAGCGGCACGGTGCCGCTCAAGTCATCCAATTCGCTCTATCTGCCGGATAGCCCCAGTCCTTTTAAGCCTGTGATCGGCGCGGACTGCGAACTTTTGCGCGCCCTGGCCCGCGAGCAGCTTACGCCGGACTGGATCGCCCTCTCGCTGATCGCCTCCGTCCAGGATGTGCGCCAGGCGCGGGCGAGCATCGCGGATTGCCTGGCCGGGGGATTCAAGCTCATGGCCAAGTTTGAAACCATCGCCGCGCTGGATGCCGCGCAGGAGATCATCGAGGAGGCGGACGGCATCATGGTTGCCCGCGGCGATCTGGGTCTTGCCGTGGGTTACATCCGTTTGCCGGAAGCTCAGGATCGCCTGGTCGAGCTGGCCCGCCGCGCCGGCAAAGTGGCCGTGGTCGCCACCCAGGTCTTGGAGGGCTTCGCCGAAAGCGGCTTGCCCCAACGAGCCGAGCTCTCCGATTTGTCGCTCATTGCCCGCCAGCGGGCCGATGCGGTGATGCTGGGCAAGGAAACCGTGTTCAGCCCACGCCCCATCGAGTGCATTCGGCTGGCTCGGGAAGTGCTAACCTACGAAACGCTCCGGTTCGAAAAGGCGGCCCGCCGGCCGGCGGCGCGGCGCTCGCGAGCGCGGAGCCTGGCCCCCTAAGCTGAATTCATGAACGAATTGCTCGAGACGCTCGCCCGTCCTGATGGGCCCGGTTCGCCCGACGGCCGGGCGCTTGCTTTCATGCTGCTGCTGGCCTTCACCAGCGGGCTGTTCATTGGCTTCGTGTACATGTGGACGCACGAGGCTCTGTCTTACTCGCGGACTTTTGTCGGCGCCCTGGCGGTGCTGCCCAGCATCGTGGCCATGCTCATGGCGGCGATGTCCGGCAGCTTGCTGGTCGCCTTTGGCTTGCTCGCGGTCTTCGGGGTCGTGCGCTTCCGCAACGTGCTGAAGGACACCCGCGACACGAGCTTCATTCTTTGGGTGATCGTCGAGGGCCTGGCGGTCGGCACGGGCCGCTTCTCGGTGGCCGTAATCGCCGCCGCCGGCATTGGCTCTATCTTCCTGGTGCTCCGCTTCCTGTTGTTCGGGCTGCGCAACCGCTATGACGCGGTGCTCAATCTGCGGGTAACGGGTGACGTGGTGGGCCGCCTGGGCGCCTTGCGCCAGGTCCTCAAGCGCCACGCCACCCGGCTGGACCTGGCCAGTGAACGCCGCTCGACCAAAGAGGGGACCGACCTGAGCTATCGACTGCTGCTGCGCGATGTCTCGCGTTCGAGCGAGCTGCAGGCGGAGTTGAGCGGCACCGAAGGTTTCGAGAACGTCTCGGTGTACCTCCACGATGACGAGGCGGAGATCTGAACGGAAAGCTATTTAACCGTCGCGACGGTCCTCATACTATTCGCCCAATGCGTGTTCGAGTCTTGTTGGCCGTGGTGCTCGCCGCCGCGTTTGCTGTCCCTGCGCAAACCACCCCTTCGCCTCAAAACGTCCGCTTCCTTTCGTTGCGCGAGAGCATCGACCTGGCGCTCAGTCGAAACCTTGACCTGCGCATCGAGCACCTGACCGCGGAGATCGCCGGTTATGACTTGAGCGGTGCCTACGGGGTTTACAGCCCGTTCTTTTCCGTTCGCGGGCAGCATGATTACCTCAACCAGCCCGGCGACTTCGATCCGAAAAAGAGCGGGCCGGATTTGTCGTACATCTCCCGGGATGATTCCGTCTCCTCCGGCCTGAGCGGCATGCTGCCCATCGGCTTTAACTACGACCTGAGCACCACGCTCATGAACGAGCGCGTCGCCACCGACTTCTCGGCCACGCCCCAGAATGCCCTGCTTTTTCCCGGCGGCATCCGGACGACCAACAACGCGTACGGCAGCGTCCAGCTCACGATGCAGCAACATTTGCTGAAAGATTTTTGGATCGATGCCCCGCGCGAGCAGATCTCCATCCGGCGCAAAGATCTCAAGATCTCGCAGCAGGCGCTTCGTTTCCAGATCATGAAGACGGTGCTGGCCGTCGAGTTGGGCTACACGGATCTCATCGCCGCGCGTGAGGACGTGCGGGTGGAGGAGAAGGCCCTGGAACTGCGCCAGCAGTTGGTTCGGGAAACCAAACGCCGCGTGGAAGTCGGCGACTTGCCGCCGTTGGAACTCGCCCAGGCGCAAACCCAACTGGAGAATACACTCACCGCCCTCGCATCCGCGCGCGAGGCTCTGGCCGTGAGCCAAAATGCGTTCAAAAGTCTGATCACGGATAATTTCGCCGAGTGGGCCGATCTCGATGTGCAAGCCGCCGACGCCTTAATGGCCGTGCCCGACCTCGGTGAACCGCTCGGAAAGCTCGTTCAACGCGCTGAAAAACCGCCCCGATCTCATCGAGGCGCGCCTCGCCATCGAAAAGAACAACGTCGTCGTCAAATTCCGCAAGAACCAGCTCTTCCCCAATCTGGACCTGGTCGGGCAATACGGCGGGTTGGGCGTCGATCCCAGTGTGGGCACCACGGTGAGTCACACCTACAGCTTTGCCAACCCAGCGTATTTCTATGGGGTGGTGGTCAGTTTTCCGCTCGATAATCTCAGCGAACGGAACAGCTTTCGGGCCAGCAAAGCCGCGCGCGAGATCGCCGAACTGCAGCTTAAGAAAGCGGAGCAGGATGTCCTGGTGCAAGTTGCCGACCTGGTCAATCGCGTCCAGACGCGCTTCACCCAAATCGGCTCCACCCACCAGGCCCGGGTCTATGCGGAAAGCGCCCTGGCTGCGGAACAGGTAAAGCTCGCGAATGGCCTGAGCACCAGCTTTGTTGTGCTCGGGCTTCAGGAAATCCTGACGAACGCCCGCACCGCCGAGTTTCAAGCCATCGCCGACTATAACAAAATGCTCGCCCAACTCGCCTTCGCGGATGGCACCCTGCTCGAACGGCACCGCTTGGGCATCGAGGTGAAGTAGGAGGGCCTTCGGCATCCGGAGCCAGCAACCCCTGACCCTCCCGGGCACGGGACACGCGGCCTACGGCTGCCCTCCCGGGAAGCAGTACAAGGCTCGCTCGGTCCGCACGAACAGGCGGCCGTGGTCCAGAACAGGCGTCGCGTAGATCTTCTCGTGAAAGTTTCGCGAGGCGATCAGGCGCCAGTCGTGTTCGGAGGCGACAATGCTGACCGTGCCCGGCTCGCTCGAGAAGTAAACCTTGCCATCCCCGGCGACCGGCGAGGCAAAGTAATTCCCAAACCCGGGCACACGCTCCTCCTGCAAGAGGTCGCCGGTGGCAGCGTCCAATTTGGTCACCAGGCCGCCTTCCTTGACCATCCAGAGGATGCCATGGTCCAGCACCGGGGTGGCCACATACGGGGCGCCCTTCGCGTGTTTCCAGACGACGGCGCTGGAACTCTGGCCGCCTTTTCCAGCGGGCCGGATGGCCAGCGTGGCGTTTTGCGCCCGGTGAAACACCGCGGCATGGCGTTCCCACTCCTGCTGGTTGAGGTAACCATCCTGGTCCAGGTCCATCCGATAGAACCGGTCCAACACCTCATGATCATCAATCTCACTCTTCGAGAGTTTGCCATCGTGGTTGGCGTCCCATTTGGCCAGGGCCGCCGGCCACGACGGCAATTCCAGGCGCTTTCCGGAGTCGCCCCCCGGCGCCCACGAGGCCATGTAAATCATGTCCCCGGAGGGGACGGGTGTCGGTATCACGATGCGGGCCAGACCGTCCACCCACCAAATGCGCTCGCCGTTGCCTGGATCATAGGCGCTCAGTTCCAATGCCCCGGCAACCAGGATCTCCGGCGTGCCCGGTTGCGGCCAAATCACCGGGGTGGAATAACTCCTCACCGCGTCCGGGCGCGGCGTCTTCCATAACCTGCGACCCGTTACGCGGTCGAACGCGATCAGGAAACTGCCGGTGTCGTGGTCCTGGTTGAGGATGATTTTGTCGTCGAGCAACACCGGGGAACTTCCGGCGCCGTATTCGTCGCGGAAGGGGCCCATCCGTTGCTCCCAGAGCTTTTTGCCCGAGAGATCGTAACAGAACAAGCCCGCGCTGCCAAAGAACACAAACACGCGCTCGCCATCGCAGGCCGGCGTGGCGGTGGCGGGATTGCCAATCGGATGGGTCTGCTCGATTTGCTGCGGGGTCACGCCCTGCCGCCAGAGCAACCGCCCGGTCGCCTGGTCCAGCGCCACGGTAGCTAACTCCTTGGTTTCCGGTCGATAGGTGGTGAGAAAGATTCTCCCGTTTTGCAGGATCGGGGTCGAATGTCCTGAATCCAATTCCACGCGCCATCGCAACGCCGCCGGGGCTTCGAGATTTTCGGGCAACGGCCCGCTTCCGGTCTCCAGACCGCGATCCGAGCGAAAATAGGCGAAACTCTCCGTGGCCGCCCGGGCGCACGGGACCGGCGCCGCGCTTACAAAGACGACGCTGGCTAAGGCCAGTTCTCTGATGGGTATCATGGTGCCACTGAATCTAAGTGAAAACCGTCTCGCATCAAGCCCGGAGGCGGGCCCCGGGGCAGGCGGGACATCAATCCAGCCTGTTCCCGTTGCCGTTCACGGCCTTGATCCTTTCTGGAACTGAGCTAGCGTTTTTGTAGGGGTTATGAAACAGATTCAACACCTTGAGATGACGACCGTGCGGCTGCCCTCGGGCGAACACGTGCCGGCTTTCGGCATGGGAACCTGGCGCATGGGCGAGGACCCGGCGGCGCGCCGGGAGGAAATCGCCACGCTCCGGCTGGGTCTGGACCATGGCGCGGCTCTGATCGATACCGCCGAAATGTACGGCGACGGTTTGGCTGAAGAATTGGTGGGCGAGGCCATCAGCGGGCGGCGTGACGCGGTCTTTCTGGTCACCAAGGTACTGCCCACGCACGCTTCCCGCGCGGGCGTCAAGGCCGCCTGTCAGCGGAGTTTGCGCCGGCTCAAAACCGACCACATTGATCTGTATTTGCTCCATTGGCCGGGCAACTTCCCCGTCTCCGAGACCATGGAGGCGTTCCTGGCGCTGCAGCAGGCCGGCCAAATCCGCCATTATGGCGTCAGCAATTTCAGCCTGGATGAACTCAAGGAACTTTGGGCTGTGCCGGGTGGGAAGGGCATCCAAACCAACCAACTCCTTTACAACCTGACGCGCCGAAGCATCGAGTGGGACCTGTTGCCCTGGTTGCGCCGACACCGCATTCCCACCATGGCCTATTCACCCATCGAACAAGCCGGGCTCGCCAGCCATCCCGAACTCGCCGGGTTCGCCGATCAATATCATATGACCGCTGCGCAGGCCGCGCTGGCCTGGCTGCTGGCCCAGGACGAGGTGATCGTCATTCCCAAGACCAGCCGGCCCCAGCGGCTCGAAGAAAACCTTGAGGCGCTTAAACAACCGCTGAACAGCAGCCAACTCGCCGAGTTGGATCGTCTGTTTCCGCCCCCCAGCGGTCCCGGGGCGCTCGAGATGCTGTGAGGCCGCGGCAGGCGTCAGCGTTGCCAGGCGGGCCGGGGATTCTGCTCAGCGCCCCCGGGGGCGGGGGTGAACCTTTCGACAATGGACATCGTCGAAGTCCTCAGCCAGGCGACGGCGAACCGGGTTCCGGGTTGGCGCGGTAGTCAATCACGCGCACCTTCTCCAACGTCACGAGCCCGCCCTTCATCATTTCATCCAGCGTGGGGAGAAAGGCGTTCAGTTTTTCCTCGGTATCCACCAGTTCGATGATGAGTGGCAGGTCCAGCGAGAGTCGGAGGATTTTGGCGGTGTGGACCCGGCTGGATTTGCCGAAGCCCATCAGGCCGCGCAACACTGTAGCGCCCGCCAGGTGGACCTCGCGCGCCTTCATCACGATGGCTTCATACAAAGGTTGATGCTTCCAACGGTCCGATTCGCCGATAAAAATCCGCAGCAGCATCGCGTCTTGGGGTGGGTTCATAGGTTTTTAACTTCCTGGTTCTCGATCGCGCTTCGGTAATCCCTACGGCCCCCGTCCGCTCCGGACGACGCGGACCCGGCCCGGGAATGAGGCGGAGGCCGGCACCCCGGCGGAGGGCGCCGAGGCCCGGGCCAAGGTCGGAGCAAAAACAACGTTCATTGCGGACTCGAATTCATGGCTGCGGCCAGCACGTGGCCCAGCCATACACCCACCAAACAGAACACGAGCGAGGACACCGAGTTGGCCCCCGCTTTGAACCATTCCCCATCCTGCGCCAGCTTGAGCGTCTGCAGGCTGAAAGAAGAGAATGTCGTGTAGCCGCCGCATACGCCGAGCGTAAAAAAATTGCGGAACTTGGCGCCCGCCAGCCACCGGCCTTCCAAACCCGTCAACCCGTCGAAGAGGCCGATCACAAAGCACCCGGTTACATTCACAACCAAAGTCCCCCAGGGAAAGGTCTGGCCAAAAGAATTTGCGACCCAGCCCGAAGCCCCCCACCGGGCCAGGCTCCCCAACCCGCCGCCAAGAAATATCCACAGTGCATTCCACATAAGTCCAACCTCGCCGCCCCAGGCGGCCCGGGCAGGAGTTATCAGCACTGAAACGCTTCAGGCGGTTCTCTCGCAGCGCGAGACGGCAAACCCCATTGCCTGCCGTATTTTGCCCGCCCCTGCGGTCTGCATCAACACATTTCAAGCCGGGGCGTTTTTGTGCATTTCGTGTGTTTAGTGGTTCCTCTCCGCCACGGACCCGTGGTTTTGGACCCCGTTTCTCCATTGTGCCGCCGGGTCATTTGCGCAATATTCCCCGGCTTATGGCAGCAGGACGCAGGCAGTATCCATTCCACCTGATCGAACCCAAGTGGCAAGAGCATTGGGCGCGAGAGCAGACCTTTCGCGCTTGGAACCCCGGGGAAACTGTTCCGGCGGCGCATCCCTTTGCCCGGAGGCATCTTGGGATGCGGCCGGAGCAACTGCCCAAATGCTATATCCTCGACATGTTTCCCTATCCCTCGGGCGCCGGGCTGCACGTCGGCCACCCCGAGGGTTACACCGCCACAGATATTCTGGCCCGGTACAAACGCGCGCAGGGCTTGCATGTGCTGCATCCCATGGGTTGGGACGCGTTTGGGTTGCCGGCCGAACAATACGCCATCCGGACCGGTCAGCATCCGCGTCAAACCACCGAGCAAAACATCACCACCTTCAAGCGCCAGATTCAATCCCTGGGTTTCAGCTACGATTGGACGCGCGAGGTGAACACGACCGACCCGGAGTATTTCAAATGGACGCAATGGATCTTTTTGCAGATCTATCATTCCTGGTTCAATCCGGGGACGAACCGAGCGGAACCGATCGACACGCTGCCTTATCCGCCTGCGCTGCAGCTCAAGGAAGAGTCCAGAGGCAGCGCCGACCCTGAACTGGAAGCCCAGAGGCGCGCCTACTGCGACTCGAAGCGCCTGGCGTTCGTCACCGAAGCGCCCGTCTGGTGGTGCGCAGACTTGGGTACGGTCCTGGCCAACGAGGAGGTTGTGGATGGCAAGTCCGAGGTGGGTGGGTTCCCCGTGGTCCGCAAGCCCATGCGTCAATGGATGCTCCGCATCACCGCGTATGCCGAGCGGTTGCTGCAGGACCTCGAGACCATCAACTGGACGGACTCGCTCAAGGAGATGCAGCGCAATTGGATTGGCCGCAGCGAAGGCGCCGAGGTCGATTTTGCGGTCGAAGGTTCAGACCAGAAGATTCGGGTCTTTACGACCCGGCCCGACACCCTCTTCGGCGCCACCTACATGGTGCTCTCACCCGAGCATAAATTGGTGGGGGCCATCACCAGCCCGGCGCAGCGCGGTGCCGTCGAAACTTACCAAGCCGGTGTGGCCAAGAAATCCGATCTCGAACGCACCGAACTGGCGAAGGACAAGACCGGCGTTTTCACCGGCGCCTGCGCGCAGAACCCGGTGACCGGCGAACGCATCCCCATCTGGATCGCCGATTACGTCCTGATCAGCTACGGCACCGGGGCTATCATGGCGGTGCCGGGGCATGATAGCCGCGACTTAGAGTTCGCCACCAAATTCAATTTGCCCATCGTTCAAGTCGTGGAACCGCCATCCGGTCAGGAGTGGCGTGGTTACATCGATGATGGAACGGCGGTCAATTCAACCAATGCGGAGATCTCGCTCAATGGCCTGCCGACACCCGAGGCGAAGCGCAGGATCACGACCTGGTTGGAAGCCAAGGGGCTCGGTAAGAAAACCATCAATTACAAACTGCGCGACTGGCTGTTTAGCCGCCAACGCTATTGGGGCGAGCCGTTCCCGATCCTCTGGAAGACCGATCCCGCCGGACGTGAATATCACGAAGCGGTCCCGGCGTCCGCTCTCCCGCTCCTGCCACCCGAACTCGAAGACTACAAGCCTATGCCCGACGGCCAGCCGCCCTTGGCCCGCGCCGCGGACTGGGTCCGCCTGCCCGACGGCGCGAAACGTGAGACCAACACGATGCCCCAATGGGCTGGCAGTTGCTGGTATTACCTGCGCTATCTCGATGCCGGCAACTCCAGCCGGTTCGTTGGGGCCGAGGCGGAAAAGTATTGGATGGGCGCCGCCTCGGTCGGGCGGCCGGAGACGATGGCGGGGCAGGGCGGGGCAGGGGAGATGGGCCGTTCGACGAGCGCCGATACCATGCTAGTCTCCGGCCAGGCCCGAGCCACACCCGGGATCGACCTTTATGTCGGCGGTACCGAGCATGCCGTCCTGCACCTGCTCTATGCGCGCTTTTGGCACAAGGTTCTCTTTGATCTTGGCTTTGTCTCCACTCCGGAACCCTTCCACCGGTTGGTCAACCAAGGGCTCATCCTTGGGGAAGACGGGCAAAAGATGTCCAAGTCCCGCGGCAATGTCATCAACCCCGACGATATTCTCGTCGAGTACGGCGCCGATGCGTTTCGGCTTTACGAGATGTTCCTGGGGCCGCTCGAAATGACCAAGCCTTGGAGCACCCAGGGTGTCGAGGGGGTCTATCGCTTCCTGGGCCGGGTCTGGCGCTTGTTCGTCGATGAGAAAAGCGAGGTTGAGTTCGAACAAAATGTCACCGCCGAACCACAACGAGGCGCCGAGTACGCGGAGAAAATCCAACTGAACCCTGCCATCAAGGACGTCCAGCCCTCGCCGGCCCAGCTCAAAACCCTTCATGCCACCATTAAAAAGGTGACCGAGGACCTGGATGGGCTTCGCTTCAACACGGCCATCTCCGCGCTGATGGTCTTCATCAACGAAGCCATGACTTGGGAAACTAAACCGGTCTCGGCCTTGCGCGATTTTCTGGTGCTGTTGCAGCCCTTCGCGCCGCACGTGGCCGAAGAGCTTTTCGCCAAGGTCGAAGCCGCATTCCCGTCCGGCCCGGATTCATCACGGCCCACGGGGCTGTCCTATATCGCCTGGCCCGACTTTGACCCGGCCCGACTGGTCGAGGACACCCTCGAGATCCCCGTCCAGGTGAATGGCAAGCTGCGCGATGTCGTCAAGGTCCCCGCCAATGCGACTCCTTCGGAAGTCGAAGCCGCCGCCAAAGCTTCCGAAAAGGTCCAGCCTTTCATCGCGGGAAAAACCATCAAAAAGATCATCGTGGTCCCGAAAAAGCTGGTGAATATCGTGGTCGGTTGATGCCGACGCATGGGGCCTTGTTCACGAATCCCTTCGGGAAGGAAGCGGGAGGGAAACCGCAGAGCAAAAGCCCACGCACCAGGAACGTCGTGTTGCTTCGGCAACAGCGCGTGAACGGAGAGCGGATAATGTGAGCGTGCTCAGTTTGAAAATAGCCCAAGCCTTATGCGAGTGACCGCTGATACCAGGGCAGCAACTCGCCTCCGGATTATGGAGGTTTCCCAGCGCTTGTTCGCGTCGCAGGGTTTTGACGCCGTCACGACCCGGGACATTGCCCGGGAGGCCGAAATCGCGGCGGGAACGCTGTTCAACTATTTTCTCTCGAAGGAGGCGATCGTTGCGAGCCTGATAGGTGAAGCGCTGGAAAGCGTAAATGAGCATTTCGAGCAAAAGCCGCCCGAACCGGCCTCCTTTGAAGAGGAGCTATTCGCCTTGGTTGCGGCTGGCTTGCGGAAGCTCAGGCCCCTGCGCAGACAGATTCCCGCGGTTTTAAGCACGCTCCTCCACCCGTTGGTCAGTACCAGGGATGAGGGCGATCAGCGGGTGCGAGCGTCGCATCTGACAGCTGTCGCGCGGCTAGGTCGGAAGCACGGTTTTCAAGACCTCCCCGCGTCGGCCCTGAACCTGTACTGGTCCTTATACACGGGCCTCTTCCTGTTTTGGGCGAATGACAAGTCCCCGCGGCAGGAGGACACGCTGGCACTGCTGGATAGTTCAATGGAGATGTTCGTTGCTTGGCTGGAGCGCCAACCGGATTCATCGTTAGGAAAATCAAAAGAAAATAGGGAGTGATACCATGCCCACAGTTTCAGATTTGATCCGTGCGTTGCCCCAGGAGCCGGACAACGGGGTCGAAATAGCCGCACCGCCGCCAACCCTGGCCGGGCGAGATGAACGAGATTTTCAGACCGTCCTGAACCCGCTCATAAGAAGGGCTTTTCAGCGGACTAACGACAAAGTTTTTTCCCTTGGGATATTGTTCACGAAACGCCGCCAGCCCACGACTTTCAAATGCCTGTGGATTCCATTTGCATTCAATGGCATCTACCGTGTCGCGCTCGCGCGGCACAACGAAGTCCACCTCACGCTGCTGTTTGTCGCGCCAAAAATGAATCTTTGGCAACCCGGCGGCAATGAGGGTGTCCCGCACGAGGTGCTCCCATAACAGGCCGCAATCCTCCGTGCGCAACTGATGCCAACCGCGGGAATAACAGACCATCCGGGTATCGAACCCAAACACCTTCGGCTGCGCCACAATCTCACGTCGCCCCCCGGCGGAATACGGACGCACCAGATGCACCACATGGGTGATTTGATAAACATCCAACCAGTTCGTAACCGTGGGCCGGCTAATCTGGCTTTCGCCAGCCAGCTTAGACACGTCGAGCATCCCGCCGCTTTGCCGCATCAGCAATTCCAGCACGCGCAGAAATCCGGCGCGTTTCTCCAACCGGAACAGCTCCTGTACGTCGCGGGCAAAGTAGGAATCCTGCCACTCGGCGTAAAACTCAGGATTGTGCTTTTCAGCGAGCAACGCGGGCGGCAATCCCCCGCGCAACAAACGCCCTTTGTCCGGACGATTGAAAAGCAGGTGCCCGGGGCGGCCATCGTGCATGACAAGTTTCACGTCAGCAAATATCTGGGTGAGGCGGTGGACAAAGTCCGGCGAGCGGAGCACAAGGAGCTGATGGCCCAGGGCGACGAGACGCTCAAAGGCACGCGGCAACTGTGGTTGTATAACCCGGAGAATTTCAGCCCGGAGCAACGCGAGGAGTTTTGCGGGTTGAAGGATTTGGCGCTCAAAGTGGGGCGGGCCTGGGCGGCCAAGGAACTGTTCTCCAAGTTCTGGAATTATCAGGAAGAGGGCTGGGCGCGCCGCTTCTTTAAGGATTGGTTTGGGTGGGTGAGCCGCAGCCAGCTCAAGCCGCTGGTGGAGGTAGCCCAAATGCTCAAGCGACATCTGGACAACCTGCTGACATACCTGAAGCACCCGATTACCAACGCGGTGACCGAAGGCTTGAACTCGAAGATCCAGAGCCTCAAATCCGCCGCCCGGGGCTTTCGCAACTTCCGCAACTACCGGGTTCGCATCCTGTTCTTTTGCGGAAAGCTCAATCTCTATCCACTATGATCCGCGAAGAACCTTCGATTCCAGGGCGTCCGTTTTGCTGGCATAACGGACGTTAGTGGTGACGGTGAGCCCTGCTTGATCATTGCCCGCTCGCTGTCTTCGGTATTCTGAGAATTAACCACCACCACCCACGGGCGATGCACTATAATAATCCCAAGATGCAATTCATACGCTCGAAAGCGATGCGGCCGGAACGGGCAATTGGAGCTGTTGCGAGACCACTGCACCCGCACAGTTCGGCTCTGGGTAGCGCACGCGGGTCCAATTCAACAACGAGTGGTCCTGAAGTACGGGGACGGATGGTGGACCCGAGGGGGTTCGAACCCCTGACCTCCTGAATGCCATTCAGGTGAAACATGCTCGCCTGCCGCGGAATCAGGACATCGGTTGACAATCTGTCATTTTCCGTTCCTTAACGAACTTCGTTGGAAGTCACGGCCGACCATCGCGATGCCAACTCGTTGGCCGGGCGCATTTGTTGTGGCTCATTACGGCCTAGAGCAGTCCCTTGCCAGAATGCGGCCTTCCTGCCAGATTGCACCAGGATGCTCGACGAAAGATTATTGGCGGAAATTAATGGCCCCTACGTTTGTCCGCCTGAAGCGGGGCCGGCCTGGCGTGCGGCTTGCGATTATGGCTTTGACATGTCGCTGGTTGAGGATGCTTTAAGCAGGACGCCTGAAGAAAGACTGGAGGAACACCAGCGGGCCTTGAATCTCGTGTTGGAGATTATGGTCGCCCGCGAACTCGACCTGAGCATGGTTCAGGACGATAAAGCCCTCTTACAGCGGCTCCGGGAACATCAAGTGGAGTTCGTGGTGATTGGAGGCGTCTGCGGAATCATGCACGGAGTGACCTTGGTGACTACTGACCTTGACGTGTGTTGCCCGTTTACTTCCGCCAGCCTTTACCGCATCCAGGCGGCAGTCAGAGATCTCCACCCGTATCATCGGCTGGCGGCCAATAAACTTCCCCTTGAGTTGACCGACGAACTGTGCGGCCGGCTAAAAAACCTGTACTTGCAGACCGATTTGGGAAAGCTGGGCTGTCTCGGGGAGGTGGCCGGGGTTGGAAGCTACGAAACCGTTCTGGCGAACTCCGTCATTTTTAGGTTCTCGTATGGAGACTTCAGGATTCTGAACCTCGACGCCGCCATCGCTTCCAAGGAAGCAGTAGGGCGGCCCCGCGATCTGGAAGCGGCCAAACAACTCCGAGCTATCAAAGAACGAATGCAGACCACCCCAGGGGGGCACAATGCCGAACGACCGCCGGAATCTCGTTAGAAGTGGTTGAACGAGACAAACCCCTGGTTATAGGAAGCACAGATTCGTTGGGATGGTGGAGCCGAGGGGGTTCGAACCCCTGACCTCCTGAATGCCATTCAACGGTTCGCAAGCCTGTATAGCGGATTGTGAAACAAGATTAGCCGGTGGCGGACGGTGCCGTTCATTGAAAACCGCTAAATATCACTCAATCTGAATGCTCATTATCGCCGTGGCAGCAAAGCATTCGGCCAGCCTGCGAAAGTGAGTCTTGGCACTGCAAGCATGGTGTTGTGAGAACGCCTCGTTCGAATCGCCCTGGAACGATTCGAACGCCGGTTAGGGCAGATGGGCACTTCATCCGCAACAGATTTAGATTTCCTCAAGCAGGCGAGCTAGCGGTGAGTGGCGGCGAGTGCGAGTTGAAGGGGGAACATTAGACATTAGCTTTCCATAGGTTACATTAACACCAAGCTCGGCCTCAGAATGACAATTGAATGGGAATTTTATGTCCTTGGCCAGCCAACCGTGAGTGAAACAGGCGTAATTCAGAAGGGCCGAAAATGAAAAGGCTTTGAGAGAAATGTGGAGACGGACTGCACCTGCACTGTTCGGTAGCGTTTTCTTGCCTCCGCCCGCTGCAAGCAGGTCTGGCGTTTGTGCCCGCTGCATGGCTCCCATACAACACTCGCCAGCCTTTCTTAGGGAACTCAATTGGATAAAACCTTAACACCCCGTTTCAGGAAAAGCATGTTCAGACACGATTGGATTAGTTGCTTAAGGGCGAGCATGTGGCCGTGCCTCTTTGTGGCGTGCTACCGCCCGGACCGATGTCGGCCCAGACGACCCCGTTTGTGAATCGAACCGTTCCGGCCCACTGGCTCCGAGCGTTGGACTTGTTCTGTCCGAGAATTCTTCCGCGCTGGAAATCAGGCAGGTCCGGCTGTTTGCCGAGCCGCTGGTTCCCGTTGGAGCGGTGCCGTCGGCGGAAGAGAATCGGCAGTTGGCCGAGACCGTGAGGCAGCATGTCCGGCGCTCTGTCGCCGATGATTTTTCGTCGTTGGAAGAGTATGTAGCGGTTCATCCGGACTCACCGTGGACGCCTGCCCTGCTGTTCAATCTCGGCGTGGAATACTACCGGTATCGGCAGGTATTCGAAAGCGCTGCAGTCGTGGCAAGAGGCCTGGCCACGCTTGCAACCGGCGACTGATCCCCCCGCCAAGGCGCTTGCGGACCGCGCGGTCAGCGAACTGGCCTGGATGTACAGCCCGGATTGGACGAATGGGAGATTTGTCGTCCCTGTTGGACTCAATTAAAGGACGGGTGATCACGGGTTCGGCGGAGTCAAAGGTCTCCGGCGCGACGCGAAGGTCTCTGGACGATGCAAAACCGTCCGGAGATTGCTTTTCGATGCGGCCCCAAGGCTTTGGACCGGATCCTGGCTTTTCAGGACCCGCAGAAAGAGGGCGATGAGCTGGTGCGTAATTCCACATCAACCACCAATGGTATCTCACTGGAACCAGGTGCTGGACCTGTCCCGCAAACTGGGAATGGATTACCAGATGGCCTACCGCTCCAACGGGGCGGCGTTCTTGATGCCGGCGGTTGTGAACTGGAAAGTGGGGCATTACGCGGCATTGATCCGTGAGGAAAACGGCCATTACCTGCTGCAAGACCCCACCTTCATAAATGACACCTGGGCGACCCGGCGCGCGTTGGAGGCAGAAGCTTCGGGTTACTTCCTTGTGCTGGTGGGCAACCTGCCTCCCGGTTGGCGCACAGTTTCTGAAGCCGAAGGGAAAGGCGTTTGGGGCAAGGGGGCAGTCGGTGCTCGGGTCATAACCTCCACCACAAAGTACGACAAAACAACGTGCCCTGTTAGTCCGCGTGCGGCTCCGCCCAATGAGCCTTTTTACCCTGACCCATTTGGTTATAGGGCCTCTCATTTTCTCGGGGGCATGGCCGTATCGAAGGTGTCCTTGATGCTCGCCAGCTTGAATCTCGAGGACAATCCGGTCGGCTACGCACCACCCCTTGGGCCAGCGGTTCTTTTTACTGCGACCTACAACCAGTATGAATCCGGCCAACCGGCTAACTTCAGCTACTCCAACCTGGGTCAAAAATGGACCTTCAACTGGCTGGCCTACCTCACGGATAACCCAGGCAACCCCTCAGACGATGTCAGTTATTACGTGGAAGGCGGCGGTTCACTGACATTCACTGGCTTCAACGGTGCCTCGCGATCCTTCGCTCCGGAAGTGAAGAGCCAGGCCATTCTGACCCGAACTTCGGCCAATAGTTACAGCCTGCTATTTCCGGATGGCTCCGAAGATATCTTTTCCCAACCCACCGCTACTAACGGAACTTCCCGGAACGTGTTCCTGACCGAGGTGATTGATCCTCAAGGCAATTCTGTCCAAATCACCTACGACAGATCAATTCCGCATCATCGCCTTGACGGATGCTATTGGCCAGGTAACGGTTTTTTCGTATCTGGATGTCGGCGACCCCCTGAAGATTACCAAAGTTACTGATCCCTTCGGGCGATCCGCTACTTTCCAGTACAACACCAATGGTCTGCTGGCTCAGATCACGGACTGCATCGGACTGACGTCGCAATTTACTTACGATTCCGGCACAGGCATCCAGGCCTTGACCACGCCTTATGGGACAACCGCCTTTGGTACAGGGAATGTGACGAATAATATAAGGACCTAAGAACTGGCTGGTGACGACGTATCCCAACGGAGAAAAGGAGCGGGTCGAGTTTCTTCAATCACTAGCGGTTGGCATTTCCGAACGCTTGCCGGCTGCCGGCCTGCCGGCAAACATGAGAAACATTCGACGGGTATCTGAACGGCCCGGAACACCTACTTCTGGGATCGAAACGCGTATGCGGCGTATGCCGCAAACACCAACGACTACACCACCGCGCGACTCTACCATTGGCTTCATACGGATGGTTTGGGGCCGGCCACCAGCGTCGAGGAAAGTGAACAGGAGCCCCTCGAAAACCGCGTTTGGTTCAACTATGCCGGCCAGCCCGATTCCATCGAAATCGGCACCTCGAGCAAACCGACTGTGGTTGGCCGGGTGCTTGACGATGGCACCACCCAGCTCCGCACCTTTGCTTACAACGCCGCGGGCCAGCTCACCAATACCGTTGATCCACTGGGCCGCAGCATGACCTACGTTTACTCGACCAACTTGGTGGACTTGCTCGAAGTGCGTCAAACCACGGGGAGTAACAATGACCTCCTGGTCAGCGCCCTTTACAATGCACAGCATCGTCCGACGGCGATCTTTGACGCGGCTGGACAGATGACAACCAACACCTACAACGCCAGCGGCCAGTTGCTCACCAGCACCGATGCCAAGGACGAGACCACCACACTGACTTACGATACCAACGGTTATCTCCTCACACTCGTAGGGCCGCTGGGGAGCGCCACCGACACCGTCGGTTTCAGTTACGATGCTGTAGGCCGCGTCCACTTTGTCACCAACACCGACGGCTATACGCTGTTTTACGCTTATGACAATCTGAATCGGCTCACCAACATCACCTATCCGGATGGCACGTTCGAGGCGTTCACCTACAGCAATCTGGATCTGGTGCAGGTTCAGGATCGATTGGGACGCAAGACCATCAACACGTACGACTCACTCCGGCGGGTGATTGCCACGCAAGATCCCCTGGGGCGTGTGACTCGCTACCAATATTGCGGGTGCGGTTTGCTCTCGCAACTCGTTGATCCACTAGGACGCGTTACGAGTTGGGACCATGATGTGCAGGGGCGGATCGTCGCCAAGTTTTATGACGATGGCTCGGGGAACGTCTTATTATTATGAACGCAACACCAGCCGGTTAAAATCGGCGGTAGATGAAAAAGGGCAGTTCAAAGTTTACCAGTATTACCCGGACGACAATCTCCAGAGTGTTGCCTATCCCAATGCGCAGACTTTCACTCCCGCCGTATCCTATGCCTATGATCCAAATTATGACCGTCTGGTTTCCATGCAGGATGGGATCGGCATGACGACCTGGAGCTACAACCCCGTCGGTGTTTTAGGCGCGCTCCTGCCTGCGGGCGTTACCGGACCGTGGGCCAACCAAACCGTGAGCTACGGTTATGATTCGCTCCGCCGCGCGAACAACCGGGCTATCAATAACGTGGCGCAAACCGCGACGTTTGACGCCTTGGGCCGCGTCACCAATGTTGTGAACGCGCTCGGCAGCTTCGGATATGATTACGACGGCGCCACGGCGCGGGTGTTGGATGCCTTCTACCCTAACGGCCAAAGCAGCCACTTCAGTTATTTTGACGATCTGGGTGACCGCCGATTGCAGCAGATCATTCACCAGAAAGCCAACGCCTCCCTCATCTCCAGTTTCAGTTACGCCTACAATCCGGCCGGCGAGATCACCAACTGGGTGCAACAATTGGGCGCGCTGGCGCAGTCTGGAACATCCGCTATGATGCCGCCGGCCAGTTATCGAGCGTGGCGGAGAGCGGAGCCAGTCCGGTCGGCTACAATTACGGCTACGATGGAGCTGCCAACCGCCTGTTTGAAAGCACCAACAGCGTCCAGCGCAACTTCAGTTACAACAGCTTGAATCAAATGGTTTCCACCTCCGACACCAATGCTCCCAACTCAAGCTACCAATGGGATGCCGAGCAGCGATTGACGGGGGTTATTCAGGGGACGAATCAGAGCCAGTTTTATTACGATGGAATGGGCCGTAGGCTCCGAATCGTTGAGACCAGTGGCGGTGTGACTGTGGCGGATCGCCGCTTCGTGTGGTGCGGCTCCCGAATTTGCGAGGAATGGAATTCAAACAATGTTGTGGTTAACCGTTACTTCGCCCAGGGCGAGCAGCAAGGCGGCACTAACCTTTTCTATGCGCGGGACCATCTGGGCAGCATCCGGGAACTGACTGACAACACGGCGACGGATCGCGCGGAGTATGCCTTTTCGCCCTTTGGGTCCATGGCTAAGCTCGATGGAAACGCGGAGGCTAGTTTCGGATTCACGGGCCACTTCCGGCACTTGCCTTCCGGCCTCAACCTGACGCTTTACCGCGCCTACGACGCTGGGAAGGCGCGGTGGCTCAGCCGCGATCCAATTGCGGAAGAAAGCGGCTTCAATCTCTACGGGTATGTATTAAATAATCCAGTCAATACAATTGATCCGTTGGGCCTCTGCCCTCCACGAAAATGTGACCACTATATGAATGTTGTTGCGCCTTGGGGCATTGCCGTAACCGGTGGGTATGGCCTTGGAGGGACATTCTCGGTTCAGCAGGTTCTGGACAGCCAGGGCAATACTGGATTTGCGGTGAGTCTTGGTGGTGGCTTTTTTGGTGGCGCTAGCGGCTCAGTTATGTACTCACCCGGATTTTATCGTGCATTCTCAACCGGGACAATATCTGACCTCTCAGGGTGGTCAGTTCAATCTGGAGCTTCCGGTGGTGAACTGGGTGTAGCGGGTGCTGATGCCACCCGAAGGTACAACGTCAGGTGGCATTATCCCGAATGTGGGTCTGGGAGGGGGCCTTCCTGCAGAGGGTCACGTATTTGGCGTAAATACAGGGGTCTTCGGGAAATACAACATAGACAATTGTCCGTTGCAAAAACCTTTGGTTTGGGTTTTCAACCTTTTGGTACTCACGTTAGATATCAAAAACGACTTTGATGAATATTCACGGAACGTCGAAGCCGCCGACTAACATGTCGTGTATCTTTAATTCTTGTGACTTCAGAAATCCATCCCGGGTACAACGCGCATGAACGGCCTCCCCCCTTGCGTCGATGTGGTCTGCAGCGGTCTTCCTGAAGTTGTTCTCGTGAGTGGGAAGGAGAGCTCAATAGCGCAGCCAATGTGTAACAACCAGCCGGATCCAACAAAGCCGGCGAACGGAATTTCAAATAACTAGGAAGCCGATGAGCAACATCTCTGCAATTCTTTTGAGAGTTTGTCTATTGTTCGCCCCGGCTCTGCAACTCGAGGCACAGGTTTCCTTGCAGTATGATCCGGCCGGCAATTTGGTGATTGAAAACAGTGCAGTGGTCGCCGCGCCGCCCAGTTTTGAGAATCTCGCCCCGCGGTACCTCGGCGCGGACGCCAACGGGCTGCTGACGATCTCGGCATCTTTGACCGGCGGCGGTCCGTTCACCTACCAGTGGTATTTTAACGGTGTGGCCATTGGCGGCGCCACCCACGGTTCTTATTTGCTGACCAATGCCACGACCAGTAACCTGGGCAAATATCAACTGGTGGCGGCCAATAGCGGGGGCGCGGTCACCAGCGCCGTCATCAATGTTTCCCACCGAGACCCCGACGGCAGCGGGCTGCCGATGGCCTGGGAACTCGCCTACTTCGGCGTCACCGGCGTCGATCCCAACGCCGATCCGGACGGCGACGGTGTATCCAACTTCCTGGAGCACCTCGACGGCACCGACCGAACCAATCCGAATTCGGTCCGGCCGAGACTCAACATTCCCACAAGCATTCCGGGTGGGACGCTGCAGCGTGGTTCCGTTAAAGCCCGAGTATGAGATGGGAGATGTTGTCCAGGTTACGGCTTTGCCCGATGCCGGCTTTTTCGATGGCTGGTCGGGATCAAACGCGGCGCCGGTTTTGGACAGTTTTACCGCTCAGACCGCGAGCCTTACCCTGGTCATGAACAACACGATTTGGCTCACGCCCCAGTTTTCCGGCCCGGTGGTCGTCTGGCACGGGGGCGATGGTGTAGGGTAAGACATCGATCCGGAGAGCATTGTGCCGGCATACTTGAGCAATGTTGTGGCAATCTCCGCCGGGAGCTTATTCGCGCTGGCGCTGCACGATGACGGGACGGTCATCGGGTGGGGAGACAATAGTTATGGCCAATTGAAAGTGCCGCCGGGCCTGGCCAACGTCGTGGCGATTGCGGCGCAGAATTATGCCTGCCTGGCGCTCGAGAGCAACGGAACGGTGGTCGCGTGGGGAGACAATAGTATTGGCGAGACCAATGTGCCAACGGGCCTGAGCAACGTCGTGGCGATTGCCGGGGGCGGCGAATTCGGCCTCGCGCTGGAAAGCAACGGAACTGTCACAGGTTGGGGGAATAATTCGTATGGGCAATGCACCGCGCCGGCGGGCCTGAGCAACGTGGTGGCCATCGCGGCGGGGTTAGACCACACTCTGGCGCTCAATGCCAATGGGACGGTGACGGCCTGGGGTGACAACAATCTTGGCGAGACGAATGTGCCGGCCGGCCTGATCGATGTGGTAGCGATCGCGGCGGGAAATTATTTCAGTCTCGCGCTCATGGGCAACGGCGAGGTGACATCTTGGGGAAGCAATCAGTCCGGCCAGACGAACGTGCTGGCGGGCTTGAGCAACGTGGTGGCCATCGCCGCCGGCCAAACTTTCTGCCTGGCGCTCCAGCGCGATGGTTCTGTGGTGGCTTGGGGTGACAACATTTTCGGCCAGACCAGCGTGCCGGCGGGCTTGAGCAACGTGGTGGCCATCGCCGGGGGGGCATACCTCAGTTTGGCGCTTTTGCATGACGGTTCACCATGCTTTACCCGGCAGCCGCTCAGCACCGCGGCGGATAGCGGTGGCACGGCGGTGTTGAGCGCCGGCATCGCGGGCGCTCCGCCGCTGAGTTACCAATGGCAGTTGAACGGTACAAATGTGCCGGGCGCGACCAACGCGACTCTGACGCTGACCGGGTTGGAAACTAACAACGTAGATACGTTTCGCGTGACGGTAAGTAACTCGCTGGGCACAGCCACTAGCACCAGTGCCACCCTGACGGTGGTCGACTCGGCGCCGACCATCCTGCTGCCACTTGTCCGCCAGGCGGTTCTTGCCGGAGGCACGGCGGTCTTTTCTGTGGAAGCGACAGGTTCCCAGCCACTGAGCTACCAGTGGCAGTTCAATGGCGCGAACATCGCCGGCGCAACCCTGGCGACATTGAACCTTCCGGGTGTCACCGCTGCCAATGCTGGTAGCTATCAAGTGGTAGTGAGCAACGCTTTTGGCACGAGTCTCAGTTCCACGGCAGTGCTGACGGATTTGAGTTCTTTGGTGGCTGGATGGGGTGACAACACATATGGGGAGACCAATGAGCCGCCGAGTTTGACCAACGTGGTGGCCATTGCTGGCGGCAGTGATTTCAGTCTCGCGCTACAAGGCAACGGGACCGTGGCGGCTTGGGGCTATAATGGCGATGGTGAGACGAACGTGCTGGTGGGCTTAAGCAACGTGGTGGCCATTGCATGCGGTTCCTACCATTGCCTGGCGCTCGAGGGCAATGGGACGGTGACCACCTGGGGTGAACAATACTTATGGCCAGATTACCGTGCCTTCGGGTTTGAGCAAAGTGGTGGGCATTGCCGGAGGGCAACATTTCAGTTTGGCGCTGCAGAGCAACGGGACGGTCGCTGCCTGGGGTAACAATATTTATGGCCAAACCAGGGTGCCGGCAGGGTTGGGCAACGTAGTGGCGGTTGCCGCGGGTTTGTATCACGGCCTGGCGCTGCAAGACAACGGAACGGTGGTGGCTTGGGGTGACAACACTTATGGCGAGACCAATGTGCCTGGAGGTCTGAGTAACGTCGTCGCAATTGCCGCAGGCGCCTCTTGCAGTTTCGCTCTTGAGCAAAACGGGACTCGGTGATCGCCTGGGGTAACAATAGTTCCGGCCAGACGAATGTGCCGACGGGCCTGAGTAACGTGGTCGCCATCGCAACTGGGCCAAATGTTGGTTTGCCCTGGCACTGGCGGGGCGACGGGATGGTCTTGGCCTGGGGTGACAACTCTTTCGGAGAGACGAACGTCCCTTCGGGTTTGAGCAACGTGACAGCCATCGCCGCGGGTTACAATCACAGCCTCGCGCCGTAAACAACGGCGCCCTATTTATCGCCCGTCAGCCCGTCAACACCGAGGCTTACAGCGGAGCAGCCGCCTTGTTGAGCGCCGGTATCGTGGGAACTCTGCTGTTGAATTATCAATGGCAGTCGAACGGAACGAACATCTGTAGGCGCGACCAATACCACCCTGACCATGGCCGGGTTGCTAACCAACAACACGGACGTGCTTCCGTGTGGTGGTGAGCAACTTGTTGGGGACGGCTGTTAGCGGCGGCGCGACTGTGGTGGTCAGCAACTCGGCACCTGTTATCCTGGCTCAACCTGCTAGTCAGGCTGTATTCACGCGAGCGAATACCGCGTTTTCGGTGACTGTGACGGGTTCCGAGCCTCTGGGTTACCAGTGGCGTTTCAACGGATCAAACATTGCCGGCGCAACCCGGGCTACACTGAATCTGGCCGATATCATGGCGGTCAATGTGGGCAGCTACCAGGTGGTGGCGAGCAACGCGTTCGGCACGTCTTTGAGTTCGGTGGCCGTGCTAACGGAGTTGAGTTCTGTTTTGGTGGGTTGGGGGGACAAGACCTATAAAGAGACCACCTTGCCGGCGAGTCTGAGCAACGTGGTGGCTATTGCTGGCGGCAGTGATTTCAGCTTGGCGCTCCAGGGCAATGGCATCGTCGGGGCCTGGGGCTATAACGGCTTTGGCGCAGAAAATGTACCGCCGGGTCTGAGCAACGTGGCGCTGTTGCTGCGGGTTTGTATCATTGCCTCACGCTGCAGAGCAATGGAACAGTGGTCGCCTGGGGCGACAACACTTATGGTGAAACGAACGTGACCGCCGGGCCTGAGCAATGTTGTGGCGATTGCGGCCGGCCAAACGTTCAGCCTGGGCCTTAGTGAAAATGGGACGGTGGTCGCCCGGGGCGACAATAGTTCCGGGCAGACGAATGTGCCGGGCGGCCGTAAGCAACGTAGTCGCTATCGCTGCTGGCGGTTTTTTCTGCCTGGCGCTGCAAGAGAACGGGGTGGTGGTCGCTTCGGGTGACAATACTGCCGGGGAGATTGCACCGTGCCGCCCGGACTGAGCAATGTGGTAGCGATTGCTGCGGGAGCGCAATTTCAGCCTGGCGCTGGAACAGAACGGATCAGTCGTTGGTTGGGGTAACAACACTTATGGGGAAGCCACCGCTCCTTCCGGCTTGAGCAACGTTGTCGCCATCGCTGCCGGCCAGGCTTTCAGTCTGGCTCTCCTGAATAGAGGGAACTTGGTGGCCTGGGGCAGCGACGGGTATGGCCAGACCAAATGTACCGCCGGGGTTGAGCAACGTAGTGGCCATCGCAGCGGGCGCGGTTCACGCTCTGTGCTCTCGTGAACAACGGCTCGCTTTTCATCACCCGCCAACCGGTCGGGACCGATGTATATAGCGGGCAGACGATTGTTTTAAACTCCGGCTTCATAGGAGATCTGCCTTTGAGTTATCAATGGCAGTTGAACGGAATGAATATTGTGGGCGCGACCAATGCCACGCTCACGCTGACCGGCCTGCAAACAAACAACGCCGGTGTTCACCATGTCGTCGTCAGCAACTTGTTCGGCACGGCCACCAGCGCCGGTGCGATCGTGACGGTCAGCAATTCTGCGCCCGTCATTCTGGTTCAACCCTCTAATCAATCCGTCGTAATCAGCTCGCCGGAGCCACGGCTACCTTTTCGGTGGATACGGCCGGCTCACAGCCGATGAGCTACCAATGGCAGTTCAACGGAGCAAATATAGACGGAGCGATCCATCCCACCTTGAGCCTGGCGGGTGTTACCGCCGCCAATGTAGGCAACTACCGGGCGGCAGTAAGCAATGCCTTCGGAACAACTTTAAGTTCGACCGCAGCGCTGACCCAGGTGAATTCCCTGTTGGTGGCCTGGGGCGACGATAGTTATGGAGAGACCAATGTGCCTGCAGGTCTGAGCAACGTAGTGGCCATGGCCGGCGGACATCGATTTTAGTTTGGCGCTTCAAGACAATGGGACGGTGACTGCCTGGGAAACAATGCCCAGCGCCAGACCGATATACCGGCAGGCCTGAACAACGTTGTGGCCATTGCCACGGGTGGCTATCACAGCCTAGCCCTACAGAAAAGACGGGTAGTAGTAGCGTGGCAACAATGCTTTTGGTCAGACGAGTGTGCCGGCCGGTCTGAGCAACGTCGTGGCCGTAGCGGCAGGCTCCGTTTACAGTGTCGCTGTCGAAAGTAATGGGGTGGTGATTGCCTGGGGCAACAATAGCCTGGGCCAGACCAAGGTGCCCGCGGGTCTGAGCAATGTCGTGGCCATAGCCGCGGGCTAGAATTTCAGCCTTGCACTTCAGGCCAATGGAAAGTGGTCGCCTGGGGTTTCAATGGTTCAGGACAGACCGATGTGCCGGCGGGCTTGGCCAACGTGGTGGCCATTGCGGCGGGTGGTTTATTCGGTTTAGCTCTGCAAGGCAACGGGACATGGTGGTGGCCTGGGGCAACAATAATTCGGGACAGACGAGTGCGCCGGCGGGTCCTGCAGCAACGCCGTCTCTATCGCGGCGGGCCAAAACTTCAGCATTGCGTTGCAGTAGTAATCAGAAGTTGGTTGCCTGGGGCGACAACACCTATGGACAAACCAATACGCCCACAGGGCCGGGTTATATGGCAGCGGTAGCCGCAGGAGTCACCCACGCGCTGGCGCTGGCCAATAGCGGCTCGCCTTTCATCGCTAGACAGCCGGTTAGCACTTACGCTTACAGCGGGGCGACGGCCTTTTTGACCGCCGGTATTGTTGGCGCTCCACCGCTGAGTTTCCAATGGCAGATGAATGGGCTCGATATTTCGGGTGCGACGAATGCCACATTGACGCTGAGCGGGCCGCAAAAGAACAACACGGACGTATTCACAGTAGTGGTGACCAACCTGTTGGGAACGGCCAACAGTGGCGGTGCATCGATGCCGGTGGTCGACTCGGCCCCCACGACCCTGTCCAACCTGCCAACCAGGAGGTCGTATTGGGAACTAATGCCCTGCTTTCGGTTGCGATGCACCGGTTTCGCAGCCGATGAGTTTTCAGTGGCAATTGAACGGAACGAACATCGCCGGGGCGACGACCGCCGCCTTGAACCTGGCGAACGTCAACGCCGGCAATGCGGGCAACTATCAAGTGGTGGTCTAGCAATGCCTTCGGCACAACGATGAGTTTGATCGCAACTTTGAAATTGACCGAAGTCAATGACATGTTTGCGAACCGCGCAACCATTACTGGTTCAAGTAACACGGTGATGGGGTCTAATGTGTTTGCTGCGAAAGAACCGGCGAACCTCAAATCGCGGGCAACCGCGGCGTAGTAGCTCCATTGGGTGGAATTGGATGGCCCCGACCAACGGGGTCGGCAAACGGTGGACACGTTTGGCAGTTCCTTTGATACGCTGCTGGCAGTATACACGGGGGGCAGTGTGTCGAATTTGACGCTGGTTGCCAGCGGCGACGATTATGGCCAATTACTAACCAGCCTGGTGACCTTTGTCGCTACTGCCGGCACGACTTACGATATCGCCGTTGATGGCCTTAACGGCGACACCGGAACGGTGGTTCTCGCTGTCTCGCTATCGCCCCCCGGTTCGCCTTCCATAAATACGCCGCTTCAAAGCCAAACCGCGGACGTGGGCGGCTCCGTTACCTTTGCCGTCACCGCAACGGGACCGGGACATCTGAGCTATCTATGGTTCAGGAATGGCCTCGCGATCAGTGGCGCCACGCAAGCACTCTTTACGATGGATAATCTCTCGGCGAATGACTCCGCGCTTTACAGCGTGGTCGTCAGCAACCCCTGACGGCAGCGTTACCAATTCAGCAACCTTGACCCTGGTTCCAGGACCACGAAATGATGCGTTTGTTAATGCGGCAAGATTCGACAGAAACATCACAAGCGGTCACTGGCTCTAATGTGAATGCCACCAAGGAGCTGGGCGAACCGAATCACGCAGGCAACCCGGAGAGGCAGTTCGGTGTGGTGGGCATGGATGGCGCCAGCGGACGGGTTGGTAACCGTGGATACTGCCGGCAGTTCATTTGTAACCCTCCTGGCAGCCTGTAGACTGGAAACACCATATCAAACCTAAGCCTGGTCGCGGACGATGATGGCTACGGCGGTTACCGGACTTATTCCGGAAGTTATGTTGCCTTCACGGCGAGGGCCGGAGAGGTTTACAAAATTGCGGTCGATGGCTATGGCGGAGCGACGGGAACGATAGAACTGACTTTGGCTCAAGCAACCTCCACCGGGACGCCACCTCCTGCGACTTTGGCAGCTTCAATTCAAAGGCAATGTGCTGGTAATTTCCTTTAATACAGTTACGGCGATTCCCACACGATTGAATCGACAACGAATCTTACCAGCGGATGGACGGCCTTGCAGAACAACATCACCGGGAACGGCTCACTGTATCAGTTCACCACTCCGATTACAAACATGCCGTAACTTTTCTTCCGCGTCACCGAGCGTTGACCTAGAGAGTTGAGGGCGACCGCGTTGAAGAGGCACGAATCGGTATCCTCGGGACGGTGAGGGGACTACCAACAAAAAGGTACGGCCACCGCTTCCCGGCAACGACACGCCCGGTGTCCTGAAAATTTCTCGAATCTATCAAACGCCACTGACTTGGCCCTATACTAAGATAGTATGAAATTCATAGAATTCAGAGAGCAGTGAGGCTCAAGGTCCAGGGCCTAACGCAGCCCGCTTGAGACTCCGCGGTTGATTCTGGGTGACATTGCCGCTGGCCAGCAGACGTCTCCGTATGAAGGATGGTGGAGCCGAGGGGGTTCGAACCCCTGACCTCCTGAATGCCATTCAGGCGCTCTACCAACTGAGCTACGACCCCATCCAGGGCGCGGGAAATGTAGAAGCGTCTCAGGTTTTGTCAAAACCAAATTTTTGAACTTTGAAGTTTGCACCCCCAACTCTAGCTTCCCTGCGTGAGCGACGAAGTTCCGAGAGTCACCGTGGTCATCGCGGCGCGCCCCGGCCAGACGGTGGTCCAAGCCGTTGCGGCGGCGCGCGCGCTGGATTATCCCGCCGGCCGGCTCGAAATTATCGTGGCCCGCGGCCGGCAGCCCTCGGTCCAGCGCAACGCGGCGATCCGGGCGGCCCGGGGCGAATTGATCTATTTTTTGGATGACGATTCGGTGCCGGAGCGGGAAAATCTTCGCCGGGCCGCGCCGGTGTTTGGCTCACCGGAAGTTAAAATGCTGGGTGGGCCCAACCTGTGTCCGCGCGAGGCCCCCGAACTCGAACAGGTATTCGCCCTGGTCCTGGCGAGCTGGCTCGCCTTCGGCCCCAGCCGGGCGCGCTACGCGGCGGTGGGTTCGACGCGCGCGACCAGCGAGAAGGAACTCATTCTGTGCAACCTCATGGCCCGGCGTGACGCCCTCCTCGCGCTGGGCGGGTTCAACGAGGCCCTCTACCCGAACGAAGAGAATGCCTTGATGGATGAGCTGCAGAAGCAACGGGGCAAACTGATTTACGACCCCGGGTTTCTCGTCTATCGCCACCCGCGCGGAACCTTGCGCGCTTTTGCAAAAATGCTCGTGACGTATGGGAGGGGCAGGGCGGAGCAGTTCCGGCTTCACCCGACCCCGGGATCGGCCCTGAATCTTGTTCCGCCGCTTTTCCTGGTCTATCTTTTCGGGTTGATTGCGGAACCTTGGGTTGGCCCCGTGGTGTTTGTCCCGCTCGTCCTTTATTTGGCGTTGGTGGCGGGGCAGGGTTTGGTGCTGGCGAGCTCCGGCCCGAGGACGCGAGGCCGTGGCGTTGAGCCCAGCGCCGACGGCCCTGGCAGGGCGGGTGAAGGGGGCCGCATGTCAGCGGACGCTGCTCCTCCGGAACGAGGGAAGAGAGTAGCGCGCAGCCTGGCGGCCATGCCGCTCATCGTATTAACCCACGTGCTTTATGGGGTGGGATTCTGGAAAGGCCTTTTTACCAAACTCGCCAAAGCGCAACCGAGCAAGGCGGAGCCGGTGACGTTGGAACGAATTGGGTAACCCAACGATGCTGGACCTCAGACCCTGGTGCGTCGCGGGCGGTCGAGGATTGGGTGGCCCCAAGCACATTGGGAGCAGGCCGGCGCCTCCTTGGTTTTGCGCTCCGCGCGAGGACAAAATGGACACCCGGACCAGGGAAATGCCGGGTAGTCTGTGCGAGCGCGGCAAAACTTGACTTGTCCGCAGCGTGTTTTCAAATTCAGGGCCTCTAGAATGGAAAACCAATGGAAACAGTCCCTCGCGGCCAGCGCGGATCCCGTCCGGGCGTCACACTTTTTGAGTTTGCTTCGCGCCACGGGCGCAAAGTCGATTCTCGAGCGGGCCTCGAAGGAATTCACCACGGTGCTTTCCGCGTTGTTCGCCGGCTCGAGCGCGTTGAGCACGCTGCTCGTTCAGCATCCGGAGTGGCTGGAGTTGCTCGAAGCGGATGCGCTCCGGTTCCCACGGCGCAAACAGGGCTTAGCTCAAGAGGCGAACGCATGGCTCAAACCGCTGCTGGCCGCGCGGGATTATGCGGCGGCGCTCAGCCGGTTACGCGAGTTTAAGGCCCGGCAGATGCTGCGGATTGCCACGCGAGACCTGGCGGGGCTGGGGAGCGTGCCGGAGATTATCCAGGAAATTTCCGACGTGGCGGATGTCAGCTTGAGCGGGGTCTGGCAAATCTGCCATCAACAGTTGTCGGAGCGTTATGGCCTGCCCTACCATCGGGACGCCGAGGGGAGTTGGCATGTGACCGGGGGCTGTGTGCTCGGCATGGGAAAGCTCGGCGGGCAGGAGTTGAATTACAGCTCGGATGTCGATGTGCTCTTCGCCTATAGCGAAGAGGGCGAGGTGTACAAGACTCCACCACCGCGCCAGGCGAGCCGAGCCAAAGCCGGTCCGCGCTCCGCCGTCCGTCCCCGGATAACCAATCATCAGTTTTTCAACCGGTTGGCGGAGGCCTTCATCGCGGAGGTGAGCCGCATGGCCCCGCAAGGCGTCCTCTACCGCATCGATTTAAGGCTGCGGCCCGAAGGGGACTCCGGGCCCTTGAGCCGCTCGCTCAGCGGTTATGAGAATTATTACGCACAGTGGGGCCAAACCTGGGAGCGCATGATGCTGATCAAGGCCCGCGGCGTCGCCGGCGACCCGAACCTGGCGGCCGAGTTCCTCGAAGCCATCCAGCCTTTCCGCTATCCCCGTTCCATCAATGAGAGCGTCCTGAGCGAGGTAGGCGCGATGAAGGATCGGATTGAGAATGAAGTCGTCAAAGCCGATGAACTCGAACGCAATGTCAAGCTCGGGCGCGGCGGGATTCGGGAAATCGAGTTCATTGTCCAATCACTCCAATTACTCCATGCCGGGCGGCAACCCTTTTTGCAAGGTGCGCAAACGCTGCCCGCCTTGGAGAAGCTGGTGCAGTATGAGTTGTTGCCCGGCGGGGCGTCCCGGGTGCTGCGGGAAGCGTATCTGTTTTTCCGCGCGGTCGAGCACCGCCTGCAGATGGAGGAGAACCGCCAGACGCACATTATTCCGGGGGATCGCCCGGCCCGGCAACGCCTGGCGCGCTTGATGAACTTTTCGGACGCCCACGGCTTTGAGATCGCCCGGCGGAAACATGCCGGCGAGGTCCGGCGGCTGTTCAATGATTTGCTGCGTGCGGATGCGCCCCGGCCGCGGGCGGAAACGCCTTTTCCGTTGCAGTTTGAAGGGCGGGAAGGCGAATGGAAGAGCCTTCTGGCCAACCATGCTTTCAGGGACCTGGACAAGGCCTATCGGGTCCTGCGCGAGTTCGTGGAAGGCCCGGGCTACGTTCACGTGTCCCCGAGAACGCGCGAGCTGGGATTCCGCTTGCTGCCGAAGTTGTTGGCTCTGTGCCCGAAGGTCCGGGACCCTGGCGCGGCGCCACCCGGGGGTGACGCCGGGCAGGCCGGAAAACGGGTCCTCTCGGATCCCGACCGCGTGGTGACGCGGCTGGACAGTTTCATCAGCGCTTACGGAGCGCGGGCGATGCTATTCGAGCTCTGGCACAGCAACCCTGCGATCTTCGAACTGCTGATCCTGCTCTTCGATCGTTCGGAGTTTCTGGCCGAGCTGGCGATCCGCACCCCCGATCTGGTGGATGAATTGGTCAGCAGCGGCCGGTTGCGGATTCGCAAGCACGCCGGGGAAATCCTGCGGGACCTGCGTCATGGGCTAAAGGACGCCGATCAGCATTTGTGGTTGCGGCGGTATCACCATGCGGAGTTGATGCGCATCGGGCTGCGGGACATTCTGGGGCTGGCCGACTTTGAACAATACCTCGGGGAACTCTCGGCGCTGGCGGATGGCTGCTTGCAGTACGGGCTGGAAGTGGTGATGCGAAAGCACCGCCTGCGCAAACCGCCGTTTGTGGTTATCGGCCTGGGCAAGCTCGGCGGGTCCGAAATTGATTATGGCTCGGATCTCGACCTGCTCTTTGTCGCCGAAGCCGGCGCCAAGAACATCACGCGTCTCTCGCGGGTGGCGTTAGATCTGATGGACCTGGTCTCGACGCGGACCGAGCAGGGGCTGGTGTTCCAGACCGATGCCCGGCTGCGCCCTGATGGCGAGAAGGGGCTTCTGGTGAACACCCTGCCAGCCTACGAGGAGTATTATCGCCAACGAGCCCAGCTCTGGGAAATTCAAAGCCTCACCCGTACCCGCCCGATTACCGGCAATCTCGCCTTGGGGGCGCGGTTCCAGGAACTCACGGCGCGCTTGACCCATTTTAAATCGCCCAGCCTGCCGCTGGTGGCTTACGCGCCGGATTGGCGGGGGAAGATCCACAAGATGCGCCTGCGCATCGAGCACGAGCGGACGCCTCGCGGCAAAGATGCGCTCGCTATTAAAACGGGGTCCGGGGGCTTGATGGACGCAGAATTTGCTGCGCAGACCCTGTGTTTGGGAAACGGGTGGCAGGAGGCTAATACGCTGCGCGCACTCGAGCGCGGCCGCGCCACCGGCGCGCTCCCCGGGGCGAAGAGCCTGATCGAGAACTACCGCCGCTTGCGCCGCCTCGAAGGCATCCTCCGGCGCTGGAGTTACGAGGGGGAAACCGTTCTGCCGGATGATCCCGCTCCCTACTATCGGGTCGCCGTGCGTTGTGGTTTCGCCACTTCCGACGCCTTTCGCGAGGCGCTCGCCCAATGGCGGCGCGCGATTCGCCAGGCGTATCTGAGCATCGTCCAAGGTTAGCGGCGGGCTCGCCGCCGCCGTGGCGCCGTCCTACTTGGTTTGGGTCGAACCAGCTCCCTTGGCCGCCGGCTTGTAAAGCCCGGCTTTGATGAACGGCTCGAGATACGCCCCATAGCCTGCCTTTTCCATCTCCTCGACCGGGATGAAGCGCAACGAGGCCGAATTGATGCAATAGCGGGCGTGGGTGGGGCCTGGGCCGTCGTCGAAAACATGGCCGAGATGCGAGCCGGCGACTTTGGAACGAACTTCGGTTCGTTCCATGCCGAACGTGTGATCGTCCCGCTGAACGATCTCACTCTCACTCAGGGGCCGGGTGAAACTGGGCCAGCCGCAACCCGAATCGAATTTATCCAGCGAGCTGAACAGCGGTTCACCCGAGACGATGTCCACATAAATCCCGGGCCGTTTATTGTTCCAAAACTCGTTGTGGAAGGCCGGCTCGGTTGCGGCGTTCTGGGTCACCCGGTATTGCATGGGCGTAAGCTTTTGTTCGAGCTCCGCCTCGGAAGGTTTTTTAAAGTTGCCCATAGCGTTCGTAAAGGTAGGTGCGGAACTGGCTGGATTGGCGGTGGAAGTCTGTGATTCAGCCCGCGAGCAACCGCTCAACGCAAGAGCCGCCATCAGGCCCGCGCAGGCGAGAACGGCGTACCCACGTTTAAAACAGGACCCTGATTCCGTCACGCTCATGATCGAAGATAGCATACTTATGAGTCGGAGCAGGCGTCCAAACCCTTACACGCCGCCGGGGCTTCCATTTCGGCCAGGCGCGTGGCCGCGGCTTCCCATTGGGGATTTAAAGCCGCGAGCTGCTCCTGAACCCCGATCAGCTCCCGGTTCACGGAAACCGCCGCCCCCGGTTTTTCGTAGGTCTCAGGCCGTTCCAGTTCGGCCACCAGCTCCGCCTGCCGGGCTTCGAGTTCGTGGATTTGCTTCTCGAGATGATGCACCATCGATTGTTGGGCTTTGCGCTCACGTGACCGCGCCTGCCGTTCTCCGGCTTCGAGGCGCTTTTGCTCCTTGCGCGAAACGCCGCCGCCGTCCTCCGCGCTCGCTGGTTTTGGCGCCCGGCTCCCGCCGGGTCCGGCGCCGTGGCGTCCGTCCTCTCCCGCGGTCAGACCGGCGCGGGCCGACGCCACCTTGGTTTTGTCCAGGTAGTATTGATAGCCGCCCGGGTAATGCGTCAGTTGGCCGGCGTTGACATGGACCACGTGATTTGCCAGTGCCCGGATGAAATAGACGTCGTGGCTGATGAAGATGAGGGTTCCGGCGAACTGATGCAGGGCGTAGGCCAGGGCGTCGATGCTCGACATGTCCAGGTGGGTGGTCGGCTCGTCCATGAGCAGGAGGTTCGGCGGGTCCAGCAGAAGTTTTACCAAAGCCAGCCGGCTCTTCTCGCCCCCGCTCAAGACACTGACCGGCTTAAACACATCGTCGCCGCGGAAGAGAAAGCATCCCAGCAAGGTGCGCACGAACTGCTCGGTCACCCGTTGCGGCGTATCCAGCCCCTCTTCCAGGACGGTGCGTTCAGGGCGCAGCATGTCCACCCGGTATTGGGAGTAGTAGCCGGCTTTGGCATTGTGTCCGAGGAGCCGCTCTCCGCCCTGCGGCGCCAGGACGCCGGCCAGGAGCTTGAGCAGGGTGGATTTGCCCGCGCCGTTCGGGCCGACAAGCACGATCCGCTGGCCCCGCTCGGCTTGGAAATCGATGCCCCGATAAACCACCGTCTCGCCGTAGGCGTGATGAATTCCGGTGAGCTTGATGACGCGCCGCCCGCTCTGTTGGGGCTGGGGGAATTCGAAAGTAATTTCGCGCTGGTCATTGGTCGGGGCTTCGACCTTGTCCATGCGCTCGATCTGTTTGAGCTTGCTCTGAGCCTGGGCGGCCTTGGTGTTTTTCGCGCGGAATCGGTTGACGAAATCCATTAAGCGCCCGATCTCGCGTTCCTGGTGCTTAAAGGCGGCCAGGAGTTGGTGCTCGTAAGCTTCGCGTTGTTGGAGGTAATCGTCGTACCCGCCCCGATAACGAATCAGCCGGCTTTGGCGGATTTCGACGATGCTGCCGACCAGTTGATTCAGGAACTCGCGATCATGCGAGATGAGGAGAATGGCTCCCGGATAGATCTTGAGGTAATCCTGGAACCAGAGGAGCGCCGAGAGGTCCAGATGGTTGGTGGGCTCGTCCAGCAGCAAGAGATCCGGTTCCTGGGTCAAGAGCCGGGCCAGGTGGGCTCGCATGACCCAGCCGCCGCTCATCTCGCGGGCGGGCCGGTCAAAATCCCGCTCGCGGAAACTCAGCCCCGCCAGGATCTGCTTGGCCTTGGCTTCGAGCCGATAGCCGCCCAATTGGTTGAAGCGGTCATGCACATCGTCGTGGATATCCTCCGTGTGCACCGCCTCGACAGGATGGTCCGCCTCCCAAGCCTTCACAATGCGGCGCAGTTTCACGTATTCGGGCGTAATGCCGGTCGCCAGCTCGATGACTGTTTCATCGCCCGCGGGCGCATTCTCCTGCGGCAAGTAACCGACGGAAACCCCGCGCTCGAAGGTAACCTTCCCGGCTTCGGGCGAATCCTCTCCGAGAATAATAGAGAAAAGCGTGGTCTTGCCCGCGCCGTTGGGACCGACCAAACCGATTCGGTCCTGGCGGTTGACCTGCAACGTCGCATCGGCGAACAACACACGTTCACCGTAGGACTTGCGAATGCCAGCTAACGTCAGCATCCCGCAAGTTAGACTATGTCGCCCGCCCGCAAAAGGGAAACGTGCTGAGGGCAGGGAGGCGGAGGGGTGGGAGGGCTCAGGGCGTTGACCCAAGCCTGCCGCCGGGCAAGACGCCCCCCGGCGAGGTGAGCGTAATGCGCGGCTGCGTCCGGAGGCTCGCTGCGGGGTAATCCGGGCTTGACTGTCCGCGCCAGAAAACGAGTCTGGAAGGCAATGCAACGCCTGTGCGGCGCAGAACTCAATAATTCTCCATGAACTCAACGTTCTACCGGCTTCGTTGGCTCGCCGTCGGCACGGCGATTTGGCCAATTCTCCTTGCTTGCTCCGCTCCGGGTGCCGATTTGGCTTATGCCAGGGACGGCTCGGGCGTGTATGGCTACAAAGACACGCCGAAGCTGCCTTGGTGCCAGTGGCTTGTCCATGACCCTGACCGACCGAATCCGCGGCGCGTAGATCCGGGCAAAGCCGGCCCGCCGGCGCCCGTGCCCTCGGATGCCCTGGTGCTTTTCGATGGCAAGGACGTCTCGAAATGGGAACCGCTCGGGGACTGGCAGGTGGCCGACGGCTGCTTGGTTTCGGGAAACGGCCACTTCGCGACCAAGGAAAGCTTCGGGGACATCCAACTTCACCTCGAATGGATGGGGCCGGCCAACTTCGAAGGGCCTTGGTATAATCGCGGCAACAACGGCGTCCTGCTCATGGGCTTGTACGAGATTCAGATTTTCGACTCCTATCACGAGAAAATTTACCCGGACGGCGCCTGCGGCGCCATCTACGGCCAGACGCCCCCCTACGTAAACGCCACCCGGCCCCCCGGCGAATGGCAGACGTATGACATCGCCTTTGTTGCGCCGCGGTTCGAGGGCGAAAAGCTGGTCGCTCCGGCCCGGGTCACCGTGTTTCAGAACGGCGTGCTGGTGTTGCTCAACGAGGAAATCCACGGAACCACCGGCCATCGCATCCTCCCTGAGTATCAGCCCAAGCTAAGCAAAGGACCGCTCGCCTTCGGAGGCCATGGCTGCCCGGTGCGGTTCCGAAATATTTGGGTTCGACCGCTGTGACCGTTCGCGGCTGAGTGCTGCAATCCCTTGGGGATAGACGCGGCCTCCTCGAAGAACTCCGCGAGGGACCACGAAACACACCAACCACACGAAAAGAATCCCGAAGGGATTTCAGCGCTTGGCTGAAGCTCGCGAGTCGGTGAGCTACAATGGGTTCGCTGCATCGAAAGGAAAATCAACCCGGCAAAGAGTTGGAGCCACCACCCGGACCGGCCATGCTGAAGCCCCTCCGACGCTAACGGGTCCGCATTTCGTGAACGCGGACGTTGCGGAAAAAGATGGGGGCGCCGGCGTGTTTGCCTTGGAGACCGATCCGGCCTTTGGTGACGAGGCTCGAGAGGGGCCGCTTGGCCAGCCAGGAGGGCACCTCGGAGCCGTCGGGGTTTTTGGTCGCGCTGGTGAAGCGGGTGAGATCGATGTCGTTGATGCGCTCCCCGTTGAGCAAGACGATGATCTTCGGGCCCCCGCACATGACGGTCATCCGGTTCCATTCACCGGGCTTCTTGACGACTTGCTTGGTGGGCGCCTGGTGGCCGAAAGCGGCCCCGCAGAGCCAATTCTTGGGGACGTTCGCCCATTTCGACGAGTAATCGTCGAGGATTTGAATTTCGAGGGAGTTGGGGATCCAATCATTGATATCGCTGGCGTAAATGACCACGCCGCTGTTGGCGCCGTCGGCCGTTTTGAATTCGAGATCCAGGATAAAGTTCTGGTAATCCCGGTCCGACCAAATGGCCTGGTCCTCGGAGGCGGTCATGACCCCGTCCTGGGCCGTCCAGACGCCTTTGGGGAACACGGCGTTGGACAAGTCCGGTTTGAAGAGTTCCTCCCAGGTCGAGGAATCCGGGTGGCCCAGGGAAGGGAACGCCGGTTGAGCAACGGCGATCGACGTCAGACCGGAAAGAACCATCAAAGCCAGCAGGTTTTGTCGTATCATGCGGTCCATTCATTAGCGGTACCGACCAGCGTCAGCAAGCCCCATCACGGCAAGTAACTAGCCGGTAACGCAGTCGCACCCAACCTACTGCCAGCACGGAATCCGCGCCCGGCCCACCCTCCTGGTCGCCAGTGTCGTCCCGTGGGGTAATTCAAATTGCGGTTTGAGGTTTATGCCCACTTTGGGTCGCGGGTGCTGGCATTCTACAATTCAGGGGTTCGCGTGAAGCTTAGTGGTCATGAACATAAATACGATGACGTTCGCGGCCAGGGATTTTTGGCGCTAGCGAGGCGTGAGGATGCGCAGGCCTTGGTGGTGCGCGAGGGCCTTGTCCAGACTCGATTGGATCGCATGGACGCGCTCGCTGACCTGCGACAACTGGTTGGTGCCTCGATGCGTGCGGTGCATCAACCCAACGTTGAACGGTTGGGCTATTGTCGCAGGTCCCTCCGGGACAAACCCTTGGGCCGAGGCAAATCCCGCCTTGACGCTCACCATTCCGAAACAGCTCCAACCTTGTCGAACTATTCAACCAGTTGGTGCTGCATCGCGTAATGCATCAACTCGGCGTTATTCCGCAGGCCCATCTTTTCGAGGATCCGCGTGCGGTAAGTGCTGATGGTCTTCACGCTCAGCGAGAGTTCTTTGGCGATTTCGCTCACAGTTTTCCCCGAGGCAATCAGCCGCAAGACCTGAAACTCGCGGTCCGAAAGGAGTTCTTGGGGAGGTTTCTGGGTATCGCCGGCGAAATACGTCGCCAGCTTCTCCGCCAGCGAGGTGCTTACGTACCGTCCGCCCGCGAGCACCTTTTTGACGGCGCCCACCAGCTCGTCAGCGGCGCTTTCCTTGGTCATGTAGCCCGAGGCGCCCCGCTTGAGCACGCGCACGGCAAACTGGTTTTCAGGGTGCATGCTGAGTACCAGGACGGGTAGCTTCGGTTTGGATCGTTTGATCTCGCGCAGAACCTCCAAGCCGCTGCGCCCGGGCATGGTGATGTCCAGCACGACGACGTCCCAGGCTTCCTTCCAAACGAGGTTGAGCGCTTCCTGGGCATTGCGGGCTTCGCCAAAGGCGGCTTGCCTGAACTCATCCGCCAAAATCTGCTTCAACCCGTGGCGCACCACGGTGTGGTCGTCGGCCAAAAGGATCTTCATGATGTGATTTGTGCGTGGGCTGGGGGTGGCGCAGCGGGATGGACACGCACACGCGTGTTCCATGGCCCCGCGCCAGGGGTCCGATGCGAAAGATGCCGCCCAGCAAGGCGGCGCGTTCGCGCATTCCCAGCAGCCCCATCGATCGCCCATTCGAGGCGTCCTGGCGGGAAATCCCGCGGCCGTTGTCCTTGACCTCGAGGGTGATCCGCCCGTCGTCCTGTCGCAGGTCCACCGTCACCTGGGTGGCGCCGGCATGGCGAATGACATTGGTGAGGGTCTCCTGGAAAATGCGAAAGAGGGTGGTGCTGAGATCCTGGTCGAGCAGCGAATCCCGCAAGTTGCCGTGGACGTCGCACCGGATCCCCGTGCGGTTTTGAAACTCGTTCGCCTGCCAATCCAAGGCCGCCGCCAGGCCGAGGTGGTCCAGGACCCCTGGGCGCAGCTCGCTCGATATCCGCCGCACCATCTGGATCGTGGAGTCAATGTGGGCGGTGAGCGCTTTGGCCTTTTCGAGCAGCGGCCTGAGTTCCCTGGGGAGCTTGTTGGCGATCCATGAAAGGTCCAGCTTGCAACTGGTGAGAGCCTGGCCCAGCTCGTCATGCACCTCGCGCGCAATGCGCGCGCGCTCTTCCTCCCGCACGGACTGCAGGTAAACCGAAAGTGCGCGGAGTTGCTGGTGGGATTCCCGCAACTGCTCCTCGGCGCGCTGGTGTTGCGCGCGCTCCTCCGCTTCCCTCAGGGCGCGGTTTACAGCCGGCATCAGCCGGGTAAGCCGGGTTTTCAATACGTAGTCGGTCGCCCCGCTCGTCAGGGTTTCGATGGCCACCTCCTCCCCCATGGTCCCAGTCACAAAAATGAACGGGGTCTCCGGGCAACTTTCCAGCGCGATCGCCAACGCGTCGTGCCCGTTAAATCCCGGCAGCGAGTAATCCGAAAGGATGAGTTCGGGAGGGTGCTGCGCCAGTTCGCGCAGGTAATCCTCCCGTGTGTCCACCCGGGCCAGAGAAAAGCTTAACCCCCCGTTACGGAGCGCAAATTTAGTCAGTTCCGCGTCGGCGGCGTCATCTTCCAGCATCAGAATGCGAATCGCTTTCTTCACGCAAAACTCGAGCCACTACACTATAGCAGGGCCGGAACATTTGAATAGGGTTTAGCAGGGGGATTTGAGAGAAATCTCCGGAACGTCACCGAGCAAACCCGGCTGAATGTCAAAAAACATGTGGGCGCGGAGATGTGCCCCGGCGGCGGCGCGAGTCCATTTAGTGATTTCCTTTTTTTCCCCCTGGGGCTAAACCTGTCCGCGTACAACACCGGGCGGCCGGTCCGCCCCCAAAACGATAACCAAATGAAACGACGCGAATTCCTGAAGACTTCAGTGGCAGCCTCTACCCTTGCCGGGTTGAGCACGGCGGGCTTGAGCGCGGTGGGCGCGGAATCGACTTCCTCGAACCGGGAGTATTACGAGTTGAGAGTGTATCGGCTCAAGAGCGGGGCGAAGTGCGATTTGCTCGAGGCCTACCTCGAACAGGCCGCCATTCCCGCTTGGAACCAGTTAGGCATCACGCCTGTCGGAGTATTCAAGGAAAAGGAACCCAAGGAGGGTCCCGCCGTTTATGTTTTGATTCCCTATCCTTCGCTGGACACGATGATGAAGGGCGTGGTTCGCTTGAGTTCGTTATCGGGCATGGACCAGGCCGCGCAGGATTACTGGAATTCCCCCAAGACGACCCCCGGGTTTGACCGGATCGATAGCTGGCTGATGCTGGCGTTTGCCGGCATGCCGAAACTGGAACGGCCCGATTACTCGCGCGAGAAAAAGGATCGCATGTTCGAGATTCGCACCTACGAGAGCCACAGCGAACTCAAGGCGCTCAAGAAAGTCGAGATGTTCAACTCCGGCGAAATTGATGTGATGCATGAAGTGGGCTTGGGGCCGATCTTTTACGGCCAGGCGCTGATCGGCGCCAATCTGCCGCACTTGACTTACATGTTGTCCGCGGAAAACGAAGAGGCGCACAAGCAACATTGGGCTGCTTTCGGCAAACATCCGGTTTGGAATAAGCTGCAGAAGGATCCCCAATTCGCCGATACGGTTTCCAAAATCCACAATTACTTCCTGGTCCCGACCGCCTATTCGCAGATCTAGTGGCCTTGAGATTTGGGCAAATACCCCACTTCCGGGATCCCTCGGGGTCGCGTAAAAAGGCAATGGAATGACCTTCTCGCACCCTAGGGAGGGCGGGAACGAATAATAGTTGTTGTTGGGGCGGCGATCTGAAGAGGATCGCCGCCTTTGGTTTGCACGTGGGTTTTGCCGTTCCGCGATGTGGGGTTATGTCGCGCAGCGACAGCGGATTTCAGCCGAGGACCTCAGTCCGCCGCATCCGATGATCGAAAAACCTGCGTCGCGCGGCGACCCCCGATACGGCGGGCGTATAAACGCAGGTTGTTTCGCGAGTTGCTGGACCTGCACGAAATTCTCTACGCGGAAAAATGAATCCGGGATGGGCGCGTCGCGACGCGACGCTCCGCACGGGGGAGGTGGCAGATCCGTGGACTGACGTCCACGGCTACCATCATTTTGTCGCTACGCGACAGCGGTTTATGAGCCTTCTGCCACCGTTGCCTTTCCCGAGTTCACCCGCCCTCGACCACCCCGCAACACGCTCCTGGCCTAAGGCCGCGCCTTGTTAGCGCTGGATACGGGCCGAGCCGCCCTTGGCCAGGCTGCGGACTTGTTCCAGAGTGGCCATGGTGGTGTCGCCGGGGAAAGTGGTCAACAGCGCCCCGTGGGCCCAACCGAGTCTCAACGCATCGTCCTCCGGCGCGCCGCTCAGCAATCCATAAAAGAAGCCCGCAGCAAACCCGTCGCCCCCGCCCACTCGGTCATAGACGTCCAGTTCGCAGGTGGGAGCGACCACGTTCCGTCCGTTAATCCAGGCCACGGCGCTCCACGAGTGGCGGTTGGTGGAATGCACCTCGCGCAGGGTGGTGGCGAGGACTTTGACCTGGGGATGTTTGGCTCGGACCTTATCGATCATGCTGAAGAACGCGCTGGGATCGAGCTTGGATTTGCCGACCACTTCGGGGCCGGGTATGCCCAGGCCCATTTGCAGGTCCTCTTCATTTCCCACCAGCACATCCACATGCTTGATGATCCGGTCCAGCACGGCAACGGCGCGCTGAGCGCCGCCCGAGATGTTCCATAATTTGGCCCGGTAATTCAGGTCGAAGGAGATTACGGCGCCGGCGGCCTTGGCCGCCTGCATGCCTTCCAGGATCACCTCCGCCGTCGAAGGGGACAGCGCGGCAAAGATGCCGCCGCTATGAAACCAGCGGACCCCGCCCGCGAACATGTGCTGCCAGTCGAAGTCTCCGGGTTTCAACTGGGCGGCGGCTTCATGGCAGCGGTTGTAAAAGACGACCGGCGGCCGCACCCCCTGGCCGCGGTCACTGTAAACCGCGGCAATGTTGGGGCCCTGGACGCCGTCGTGTTCGAAATGCTTATAGAAGGGTTGAACCCCCATGGCGCGGACGCGTTCGTGGACCAGGTCGCCGATGGGGTAATCGACCATGGCGCTGACGATGCCGGTGCGCAGGCGGAAGCAATCGGCGAGATTGGCGGCCACGTTGAACTCCCCGCCGCTGACGTGGATGCGGCACTGGGTGGCCTTGCGAAAGGGGACAACTCCCGGGTCCAGGCGATGGACCAGGGCGCCGAGCGAGACGAAGTCCAGCGCGCCGCCGGTGCGGATGTTCAGGCCGTATTGCGGTGTGGTGGTGTCCATAGTCATTTAAGTTGGTTCGAGGGGAAGCGCCTTGGCCCGTGGTTCAGGGCGGATTGAGGACCGGGGCGGGTTCAGGCGCCCGGGCGCCCGGCTTGGTTTCCGGATCGTCCAGGTTCTCCAGGATGGTAATTTTCTGCCAAATTTTGCGCGAGAAACCCGCCGTGAGATCCTCCACATCATCGACGGCATCCAGCAGGATCGGGTCCTGAAATTCCTGAACGTACAGCGCGGCGATCTTGCTGATGAGCGCCACCGCATCGCTGGCAGTAGTCCAGGTAACGCGTCAACTCGAAGGCCGTCAGAGCGCGCTTGGGCGAGAACACCGGTGACTGGGAGCGCAAGGCGCTTTCGGGATCCTTGGTCAACTGGTGCATATCCACGATGTGTGCCAGGGCACGCAGCTCGTGGATGGCTTTGAGCGAGCGGCTGCGCTTGATGCGGTTCTCCCAGCTCAGCAGGAAGAGAATGGCGGCCCCGACAAAGACCACCGAGCTGATGCTGGCATCCAGGGCCTGAACCGAATTGGTAAAATCGTTGAACTGAAACTGGTGGATGTTGAACAGCAGCGCGATCACCAGGGCGATAATGCCCAGGCTAAGCACCGCGGCCGCGGCGCGCAACGGGAGATGCGGACGCTGGATCCAGCGCGTCCGTGTGACGGTTTCCTCGGCTACCATGAGGAGCTCGGCGACCACTTTGCCCAGGCCGGAACCCGGGAACCGATCCTCGATCCGGTCGCGCAACGATCGCACGGTGTCGATGATCTTGCCGGGATCCAGCCGGCGAAACTTGGCATAGGTTTCCTGCATGGACGGGGCCGCGCCTGGAAGTTCCGGCGTGCTCAAGTTAGATCTCCATCAGCATCCGGGCGGGGCTTTCAAGAACGTCTTTGATGCGCTTGAGGAAGGACACCGCCTCGCGGCCATCGACCAGGCGGTGATCGTAGGTGAGCGCGACGTACATCATCGGACGAATCACCACGTTGCCGTCGCGCGCGACCGGCCGCTCCTGGATGGCATGGAGCCCCAGGATGCCGCTCTGCGGCGGGTTGATGATGGGCGTGGACAACAGCGAACCATAGACTCCGCCGTTGCTGATCGTGAAGGTTCCTCCCTGCAGTTCCTCGAGTTTCAGTTTGTTCTCCTTTGCCCGGCGCCCGAAATCGCCGATGACGACTTCGAGTTCCGCGAAGCTCAGGCGTTCGGCATTGCGAATGACCGGCACGACGAGGCCCTTGCCACTGCCTACCGCCACGCCAATGTCGTAATAATTGTGGTACACGATATTGGTGCCCAGGACCTGGGCGTTCAACGCGGGGAATTGCTTGAGGGCGTCAATGCAGGCTTTGATAAAAAACGACATGAACCCGAGCCGCACCTCGTATTTCTTCTGGAAGGCCTCGCCGTATTCCTTGCGAAGCGCCGAGACTGCGCCCATGTCGATCTCATTGAAGGTCGTGAGCAGGGCGGCCGCGTGTTGCGCTTCTACCAGTCGTTCAGCCACCGTGCGGCGCAAGCGGCTCATGGGGACGACCTCCTCTTCCCGATCTCCGGTCGGAGCCTGCAGGGGCGGGGCAGGGGACGGCACGGGTTCAGCGGCGGCCGGCGCGGGGACTTTCGGCTCAGTTTCCTCCAACCGGCGCAACACGTCCTCCTTCAGGATGCGTCCACCGGGACCGGTGGCTTGGATCTCCTCGGGCCGCAGACCATGCGCTTCGAGCGCGACCTGCGCGGCCGGCATGACGCGGGGCGGGGCGGATCTGCGGTTCCGGTGCCGAGGCGGGTTTGGCTGCGGCGGGTTCCAAGGCCGGCTTGGCCTCGGGCGGAGTTTGGCCGGCGGGAGCGCCGGCTTGCAGGTAGGCAATCACCTCTCCGACCTTCGCGACCGCTCCTTTGTCCTTCAGGATTTGTGAGACCGTTCCGGAATCCGGCGCGGCCAGCTCGACAGTGGCCTTTTCGCTTTCCAGCGTTACCAGCGCTTCGTCTTTGCGGACGGGATCGCCTGGGCGCTTGAGCCAGGCGCCGATTTCCACCTCGGTGATGGATTCGCCGATTTCGGGGACTTTTAGTTCGATGGGCATAGGGTTCTGAGCGATGAGCAAACCAAAGCGGATTGAAGCCACTGCCCCAGGTGTGTGGGATCGAAGGCGGAGCCGGCTGCCGGTTGGAAATCTGGCGTGGCCCGGCGCCAGGGCGTGTTCACGGTCTTCGCGGCCTCATCCTCCCGTGGGTGTATGCGACCTGTCGCCGGCCGGCCTGGTGAGAACAAGGCCATCACTTTTCTCCAAACGCGCGGGCGATGATGTCAGCCTGTTCCTGTTTGTGGCGGCGGTGTGAGCCGGCGGCAGGGGAGGCCGAGGCGGCTCGGGTGATGCCTGCGAAGGGAAAGCGGCCGAACAACATCTCGCCAAACTGCACCCGCAGGTAAATCCAGGCGCCCATGTTGGCCGGTTCTTCCTGAACCCAGAAGACGGGTGTGCCCGCGGCACAGGCCGCAAACAGCGGTTCCAAACCGTCGCGGCGCAACGGATAAAGCTGTTCGAGTCGGATAATGGCCACATCCGAGCGTCGGTTTGTTCGCGGTGTTCGGCTAGCTCGTAATAGAGTTTGCCGCAGCAGAGGATGACCCGCCGGGTCGCCTCGCCAAGCGCGCCCTGGGCATCGGGCAAGATGGGTTGGAAAGCGCCCTCCGCGCAATCGCCGATAGCGGAAACGGCGTTGGGATGCCGCAACAGCGCCTTGGGTGTGATCACGACCAGCGGTTTGCGCCAGGGCCTCAGCGCCTGGCGGCGCAAGCAATGAAAGTATTGAGCCGGGGTGGTGGGGACGACCACCTGAAGATTGTCATCCACGGCCAGCATCAGGAACCGTTCGAGGCGGGCGCTCGAGTGTTCCGGGCCCTGGCCTTCGAAGCCATGCGGCAGCAGCAGCACCAGGCCGCTGAGCCGCTGCCATTTCTCCTCGGCGCTGGCGATGAATTGGTCGATGATCGGCTGGGCCACGTTGACGAAGTCGCCAAACTGAGCTTCCCACATCACCAGGCCGTCGGGGTAGTCGAGGCTGTAGCCGTACTCGAAGCCCAGGACGCCCGTCTCCGAAAGCGGGCTATTGAGGATATCGACCGGCGCCTGGTCGGGGCGTGAGGTGCTGGCAGTGGGCGTATAGGTCCTGCCGTCCTGGTGATCGTGCAGCACGGCATGACGCTGGCTGAACGTCCCGCGTTCGCTGTCCTGGCCGCTGAGCCGGATCCGGACGCCTTCGCACGGCCAGGCTGGCAAAGGCCAACGCCTCGGCCGCCGACCAGTCCAAGCGGCTCCGCCCCGCCGGCCATCTGCTGACGCGCCTGCAGCAGCTTTTTTATCTTTGGATGCGGGTGGAAATCTTCGGCGGCAGCCGGGTCTGCGCTTCGAGCCAGGCGGCAAGTTTTTCACCGGAAACCCCGGTGGCGGAATTCTCGTCCGGCAATTCCGGGCCGCCTTTATATTTCGACCAGAAACCCCGCGCGCTGGTCGGGAGGCTGCGGAGGCCTTGGATGCCTGCGATTCGGAAAGCTCCTGTTCGAGAAGTTCCCTGCGCCGCGACGCAATGGCGTCGGCTTCCTCGCGGGTGACCTCGCCGAGTTTCAGCAGGTGTTCGAGATACCCTTCGCGGACGGTTTTGCGTTTGGCGATCGCGCGGTACAGCACCGGTTGAGTGAAGGCCGGTTCGTCGCCTTCGTTGTGTCCCAGCCGGCGGTAGCCATACATGTTGATCACCACGTCGCGGTGGAACTCGAACCGAAAATCCATGGCCAGGCGAACCACCTGGGCCACGGCTTCCGGGTCTTCGCCGTTCACGTGAAAGATGGGGATTTGGAGCATCTTGGCGACATCGGTGGCGTAGGTGCTCGAGCGCGCTTCCCGGGGGCTGGTGGTAAACCCGATCTGGTTGTTGACGACGACATGCAGCGTGCCGCCCACGGCGTAACCCGGCAGTTGACTCAGGTTCAGCGTTTCCTGGACCACCCCTTCGCCGGCAAACGCCGCGTCGCCATGGATCAGCAGGGTCATGCCGCGCTTGCGTTCGGCGTCTTGCACCCGGTCCTGCTTGGCGCGTACCCGGCCCAGGGCGACGGGATTGACAAACTCGAGGTGGCTGGGATTAAAACAAAGCGACAGGTGGATCGCTTTGCCCCGGGACGTGACCCAGTCGGTGCTGTGCCCTAGGTGATACTTCACGTCGCCGCGGCCGGTCGTCGATTTCCAATCGGTGTCGGCGTATTCGCGGAAGATTTGGCGCGCGCTTTTTCCCGCGATGTTGGCCAGCACATTGAGCCGGCCGCGGTGGGCCATGCCCAAAACGATTTCCTGGATGCCCTGCTCCCCGGCCTTTTCGATGGCCAGATCCAGCAGGGGAATCAGGCTCTCGGAACCGTCCAGGGAGAACGTCTTGGCCCCGGGAAACTTCCGGCGGATGAACTCCTCGAACGTCACGGCGTCGGTCAGCCGCGTCAGAATGCGCAATTGCTCCTCGCGCGAGAGCTGCAGGCGATTCTGAGTGGCCTCCATCCGGCGCTGCAGCCAGCGGCGGACGCTCAGATCGTCGATGTGCATGTACTGCACGCCGATCGAGCGGCAATACGTGTTCCGGAGCCGTTCGAGCAGTTTGCCCAGGGTCAGGTGCCCGTCGTACTGGAACGTCTCGCTATAGACCGGCAGGTCCATGTCGGCCTCGGTGAACCCGAAGAACTCGAGGGTCAGCTCGGGCGGAACGGGGCGCGGCAAGCCGAGCGGATCGACCTGGGCAATCCGGTGACCTCGGACCCGATAGAGCCGTGTGAGCAGGTAAACGCGATCCTGTAAGGCCGCCGTTTTCAGGTCCGTCAGGCCCGGCGTGGGTGCGGGTCGCTCCCGGGCGGGCGGGTGGAAGATGCTCGAGGGGCGGAACGAAGGGCCGAATCGGGGTTTGGGGAAGCGGAACTCATTTTCGGCGATGCCCGAGAAATACTGCTGCCAATCGGGTGCGACCGTTGAGGGATCGCGCAGGTAATCCTCGTAAAGGCTTTCGACAAACGCCAGGTTGGCCGCGCCGGGAGGCTTTTGCCCATTGCCATTTCCGTTGGTGGTCGTCATTTCAGGCCTGGCTCTCTACCCGGAACCCGCGTGGGGCTGCTGGACCTGCAAGGTGGAAATCACTTCCTGGACCCCGTCGGTGTCCATTGCCAGCATCATCGCCTGGCTGATGGCGTCGGTCGAGGGCACGGTCCCGGAGAGGGTTACAATGCCGTTGGTGGTGTTGACCGAGATGCTCAGTGCCGAGAGGGTCCGATTGGCCACCAACTTGGCTTTAATCGCGCCGGTAATGCGCGCGTCGGCGGTGGCGTCGGCCACGGCCTGACCGGCCGCGCGAACCTTGCGCCGCACAACCTGGCCGGTCCGGGCCAGCTCATCCTTGATTTCCTGGGGGCGCAGGTCGAGCACGCGCAGTTTGTCCTGGATCGCGTCGTGAACACGGCTGCTCGCGTCCTCGCGCCCCGTTCTGCCGGAAGTCGAGGTATAATACCAGAGGCCGGCCGCGCCGATGACAATGCCAACGAATAAAGCCAGAAGCACTCTCACAAGAATCACCTGCTGTAACTTAACGGGTTGAAGGGCCAAGTCAAACCAAGGAAGGCGCTCTCCGGAATGATGCCTGCCCACTGCCCGTAAGGTCACCGGTACGCTCCTCTACACCCTTGTAAAACTCGTGGCTCATGAAGGTAAGTCCCACAAGTCCAACTGGGGTGGAGGGGGGTAAGCCTGCGGTCAACCAGTCCGTTCCCGGCAGCCCGTGCCTCGGTTAGTCGTTATGCGGGATTTTAATCGTGCTGCCGCCGATAAACTCACGAATGGGGGCCTCGCCGGGAACCAGTTCATCAACTTCAGCCTTCGTGAGTGCTTGGACGGCATCAAGCAGTTCGCAAACACGGGCATAGCGGATTTGAGCGTCAAGGAAGCCCTCGTAATTGGCGAAATCACGAGGCTGGGGCAAGCGGCCTCCCGGCTCGCGAAGAAAGGGCTTCAGGACCGGCAGCTCGAAAGGGAAGCCGGCGTTGACCGCCGCGTCGGCAAGCCCGCGGAGGGGGATGATGCTGAAGAACTCACCGGCGCGCACGTAATGCCAGTGAAGCAGAGTCAGCAAGGGGGCGTAGTTCCGGTGCCGCGCGTCGCGGAGCATCCGCCGCATGAGGCGCAGGTCGGTGGAGCGGGCGGCCCAGGGGCCAGCGTTTTCTGCGAGCTGCAGCGCATTTTCGGATTCAATATAGAGACGAAATTGGCTCGAAGGATCGATGCCTTCGGTCAACGGAGGGTAGAGGCCGTGCAAACAATCGAGGAGGAGAATCTGGTCGCGCTCCAGCTTCACGGCCTTGGTAGCCGTTGGGCGTCCTTCTTTGAAGCTGTACACGGGTTTCTCGATGGTTCGCCCCTCGAGCAGTTCCCGGAGGTGCCGGTTGAGCAACTGAATGTCCATCGCCTCGGGCGTCTCGTAGTTCCGATCATTAATCCAGTCGGTGGGATGTTCGACCAGCGACCAAAAGTAGTCGTCCAGGTTCAGCATCAAGAAGCGCATGCCCTGCTTTTGCAGCCGTTCGGTCAATTTGACCGTGGTCGTGGTCTTTCCCGAGGAGCTTGGGCCGGCGATCCAAATCATGCGCAGGCCGATCCCGGAATCGAGCCGCCCCAGGATGGCCTCGGCTGCCACGTCCAGGGATCGTTCGTACCGGGCCAGTGAATCCTCGATCAGTCCTCGCATCCGCCCCGCGCGCACCAGTTCGTTGAGCCCGGTGACGGTAGCGCACCCGTGCTTTTGATTCCAGGCGAGGGAGTCTTTCATCGCCGCATCCGGAAAGCCGTTGCCGGCGAACTGTTCCGGACGGATCGCGCCCTCGCGCAGCCAATGCCGGCCCCAGCGGTAACATTCATAGGCATCCGCGGTGTTTTGCAGGCCATAGCTGCGGAGGGTATGGAGCACCAAATCCTGAATGGCCTCGATGGTAGGTGGGAAATTTGAGATGAGATGGTGCGGGCTGGCGTTCAAGACGATCACCACCACCTCGGTCAGGAAGGCCGCGATCTGCTGATCTGCGCGCCCGCCCTCGAACAGGCCGTCGTTGATCGCCGGCAGAAAATCGGACTGAAAGCCGCCGATCGATTCCGCCGCGCGCGCAATCGCCCGGTGGATGCGCCCGGGATCAAATTTCACTAACGCGCGGTTTCGCTTCTGGACCTTGATAATGCGGTTCTCGACAGGCACCCGGACTAGGTAAAGCGTGGGGGAAGCCGCGCAAGGAAAAAGTGCAAGGGAACGTGACCTGTTTCGAGAGGGGAGGCAAACGCCCGGTTCGCTTGGCGTTTCGCGCAGACGGGCTTTGAGGCTCTCGGCGCGGATCGCCGGCGGACCCCGCTCAATTCTTTTCTTCGCTGGCGGACTTGGCCAGAAGAACTTCCAGACTCTTCTCCGTCACCGCGGCGGGATGGCCCTGGTAGCGGATAATGCCTTTAGGGTCAAGGAGCAGGACGGAGGGAATGTTGTTAATCCCCAAGGCGCTGACCAATTTGGATTTGGCGTCCACGCCGGACGCGAAGTCAACCTTGAGGTCCGGGGGCAGCTCGCTTTGCGAGGTCACACCCACCACGACGAGCCGGTCAGGAAACCTTTTCTGAAGCGCGTTCAGGCCGGGAAGGCATTTCTTGCAGGGGATACTCCAGGGCGCCCAGAAAGCAATAAGCACGAACTTGCCTTCGAGAGTGGGCTTTTCCGTGAGCCATTTGTCCAACTCGATCGGTGGCGCCGCCTTGCCCAGCAGCGAGTTCTTCGACAACGGGTCGGCGAGACTGTCCTCCGAGCTCGAGGGCCCATCCTCCGCCGATTCGGCCTCGGCGCGCGCGCGATCGTAAAAGGCCTTGGCTTCGGTGGTTTGATAGAGCCGGTCGGCTTCGCTTTGCTTCTTTTCGGCATCCTCGGCGGCTTTTGGGTCGAAATTGAAGCGCTTCTGCAAATCCGGACTGAGATACTTGAGCTTCACATTGGCGATGCCTTGGGCGTGCGTGAAATAGAGATCCGTTGCGTTGGCGCCCAGCACGGTGACGTTGGTATAGGTCACCAGCCCCACCTTCAGCGTCGCCAGGGATAACGTCGCCGCAGAAGAGGAGGCAAAGGCCAGCGGGAGCAGGACAGCGGCGAAGACAAACCGTATAAACATCAAACGGATATGCCCCATCCCGCAGGGGATGACAAGTGCCGATAGTCCGCGGGAGGCGGAGAAACCGGCGAACCGCCAAGCTTCGTTACCTAAACCCGGTGCGAAAGGTGAGCGTTCGTGTGCCAAGACCTCAAACTGAAAACCCGCGAGCTTGCCGAGCCGCGAACGATGCCACCCCCCTGGGGCGCCAGCAACCATCCAGGGTGGCGGAGCTCATCGCTCCTCGCCACCCTCCAAAGAAGCCTCTGCCACGCATGCCGCTCTTTGAGCCCGCCGCACCGGCAATCACCCGCCGCTCACGAACGTCCGGAGGCCGAAGCGCGTTAGCTCGCAGGCTCTATCTTGGTGGCGTCGAGCTCGTATTTGCCATGGACCTTTTTAACCGTGCCGAACGCCGTCACCTTCATCGGTGAACTGCATATCTTTTCATGGAAGCTCTTGGCCACCTCGTTGTTCACCAGGTAATAGGTGATCAACTTGCCATGCTTGCCTTCCATTTGGATGACGGTCTGGCATTTGCTGCTTTCCTTCAAGGCACACTTGGCACACTTGGCTTCCCCGGTAATGGTCTTTTCTTTGCCTTTGGCGAAGGCGGGGGTGGCGAGTGAAAACAGGAGGAGACCCACGAGCCCGGCGAGCAGGAGCGATACTTTTTTCATAGTTGGTATATGTTATTGATTAATGCTGGCAATTACTTTGACGTAAGAAGGGCGGTTTTGTTCAAGCAAAAACTCGCGACCCAAAGCCCGGGGCTGCCTGGCATTGGGGGTCAACGGTGACGGCCAACAGGGTCGCACCCCGCAGGGACTTACCGACCCGAGGCATGGCACCGCGGATGCGCGCGCGGAGCTTCTCCGCCCGCATGTGTGCTTGGCGGTGGAACCTAGCTCGAGGAAAGAGCGCCCTCGGCGGCAGCTTGCTGGGTGAAGACCAGGCGGTCGTTCTCGACCGAAACCGTTACGGGCTCACCTTCGTGGAAGGAGCCCTTGAGGATTTCCTCGGCGAGCGGATCTTCCAGGAAGCGTTCGACCGCGCGGCGCATCGGCCGGGCGCCGTATTGCGGGTCGTACCCGCGGCTGACGAGGAAGTCTTTGGCCTTTTCGTCCAGGTGCAGGTGGATATTGCGCGCTTTGAGCCGTTGAATCACCTTGCTGATTTCCAAATCCAGGATCTCGATGAGGTCGGGCTTGGTGAGCGAACGGAAGACCACAATGTCATCGAGCCGGTTGAGGAACTCGGGCCGGAAGGTCTTTTTGGCCTCTTCCAAGATGCGTTCGCGCATTTTCTCGTAGCTGGTTTCATCGGTAATCGGCGAAAACCCGAGCGTCGATTGCTTGCGAATGGTGTCCGAGCCGACATTGGACGTCATCAGGATGATGGTGTTGCGGAAGTTAACGACCCGGCCGACGTTGTCGGTCAATTTGCCTTCTTCCAGGATTTGCAACAGCATGTTCCAGACGTCCGGATGGGCTTTTTCGATTTCGTCGAAGAGCACCACGGAATAGGGCTTGCGGCGCACTTGTTCGGTGAGTTGTCCGCCTTCTTCATAGCCGACGTAGCCCGGCGGCGAGCCAATCAAGCGTGAGACATTGAACTTCTCCATGTACTCGCTCATATCGAGCTGGATTAGCGCCTTGGAGTCGCCGAAAAGCTGTTCCGCGAGCGTCTTGGCCAGCAAGGTCTTGCCGACGCCGGTGGGGCCCAGGAGAGCGAACGTGCCGATGGGGCGGCGCGGGTCTTTCAAATCGGCCCGCGAGCGGCGCAGGGCCTTGCACATGGCGGAGACAGCTTCGCGCTGGCCGATGACGACCTTGCTCATTTCCGTTTCGACCTGCATGAGGCGCTGCATTTCTCCCTGCTCCATGCGCTGGAGCGGGATGCCCGTCCACTTGGACACGACATGGAGAATGTCTTCTTCGTCCACTTTGACGCGCTTTTCCTCGCGGCTGGTGCGCCACTCCTTGAGGACCGATTCGAGTTTTTCTTTGGCCTGCTTTTCTTTGTCGCGCATGGCGGCGGCGCCTTCGAAGTCCTGGTTCTTAATGGCGCGTTCCTTTTTGCCTTTGATGTCTTCGATCTCGCCTTCGAGGACTTTGACCTCCGGCGGGCGGGTCATGGTGCCGATGCGGGCGCGGGAACCGGCTTCATCCATCAGGTCGATGGCTTTATCCGGGCAGGTAGCGGTCGGTGATGTAGCGGTCGGATAGCTTGACGGAAGCTTCGATGGCCTTGTCGGTGAACTCCGCTTTGTGGTGGTCCTCGTACTTGGGCCGAAGTCCCTTGAGAATCAGGATGGCCTCTTCGACCGAAGGCGCCTCGACCTTGACGGCCTGGAAGCGGCGTTCGAGGGCGGCGTCTTTTTCGATGTATTTGCGATATTCGTTGAGCGTGGTAGCGCCGATGCATTGGAGTTCACCGCGGCTCAAGGCCGGCTTGATGATGTTGGAGGCATCCATGGTGCCTTCCGCCGAGCCGGCCCCCACGATGGTGTGGAGCTCGTCAATGAAGAGAATGATGTTCTTCGAGCGGCGAATCTCGTCCATGACGGCTTTGATGCGCTCTTCGAATTGGCCCCGGTACTTGGTGCCGGCGACCATTAAGGCCAGGTCCAGCGTGATGACCCGCTTGTCCCGGAGCAGTTCCGGCACGTTCCCAGCGGCGATCTCCTGGGCCAAACCTTCGACGATGGCGGTCTTGCCCACCCCGGCTTCGCCGAGCAGCACGGGATTGTTCTTCGTGCGGCGGCAGAGAATCTGAATGACGCGCTCGATCTCGCTCTTGCGCCCAATCACCGGATCCATCTCCCCCTTGCGGGCAATCTCGGTCAGGTCGCGCCCAAAGGCCTTGAGCGCGGGCGTCTTGATTTCGCCCTTCTTCTCCGGGGCCGGCTTTTCCGGAGTTTCGCCCGGAGCCGGATTCTTCCTGGGCGGCGAAATTCGGGTCGAGTTCCTTCAGGATTTCCTGGCGGGTTTGCTCGATATCCACGTCGAGATTCTTCAGGACGCGCGCGGCGACGCCGTCGCCCTCGCGGAGCAAGCCCAAGAGGATATGCTCGGTGCCGACATAGGTATGGTTGAGGGCCTTGGCTTCTTTGCCGGCGAGGGCCAGGACCTTTTTGACGCGCGGGGTATAGGGAATGTTGCCGATCATCTTCTGATCGGGGCCGGTGCCGACCTGCTTTTCGACCTCCATGCGCACCGTCTCGAGATCCAGCCCGAGTTTTTGGAGCACATTGACCGCGACGCCCTGGCCAAGTTTGATCAGCCCGAGCAAAAGATGCTCGGTGCCGACGAAATTGTGGTTGAAGCGGTCGGCCTCTTTGCGCGCCAAGCGCGAGCACTTGTTGAGCCCGCGGAGTAAAATTATTCATCGCTTCATCGCTCATAAGCTACTTCAAATTGCAGTCAGTATTACTGTTTGTCCAATCCCGACGGCGTTAGTCCGGAGGGTTTGGCGATCGGGCGGCTGACGGGCTTAAGGCGCTCGCGCACCATATCCGCGCGCAGCAGATCTCGTTCCTCAGCCGAAAGTTTCTCAGAATGGCGCTTTTGCAGGTGAGCCGGCTGGGTCAAAATGAAGAGTTCATCCACCAGGGAGCGGTCAACACCGGGAAATAACCCCACATCCACGCCCAATCTCATTAAAGATAGCAGATTCATGGTCTCTTTCGAGGAAATACTATGGGCGTTGGCCAATATTCCATAAGCCCGGCCAATATGATTGTAAACCATCTTCGGCTTCTTTTCGAGCAAGGAAGCCCGGGCGTTTTCCTCGTGCTCGATGATTTGAGCCAGGACCTTCTCGAGGCGTTCGACAATCGCGCTTTCGGTCTCCCCCAGGGTCATCTGGTTGGAAACCTGGAACACGTTGCCCAGGGCTTCCGTCCCTTCGCCGTAAAGACCACGGACGGCCAGGCCGAGTTTATTGACAGATTGAATGATGGGGTTGATCTGCTCGGCCAGCACCAGGCCGGGGAGGTGGAGCATGGCGCTGACCCGGATGCCGGTGCCGATATTGGTGGGGCAGGCGGTCAAATAGCCCACCTCAGGGCTGAAACGCGTAATCCAGCCGCTTTTCCAGGCTCGAATCCGCCTGATCAATGGCCGTCCAGGCCTGCCGCAGTTGCAGGCCGGGCCGCAGCGCTTGCATGCGGAGGTGGTCCTCCTCGTTGATCATGAAGCACAGCGTCTCGTCCCGGTTGAGCACCAGGCCGCTGCCCGGCGCTCTTGGCCGCATGCTCCCGGCTGATGAGGTGGCGCTCGACCAAAATCGTCTTATCCAGGGTCGAAAGGCTGTCCATCGTCTCCGAAAAGGCATCTTTCATTTCGGGCAGCCCTTCGATGGCCGGACGGATGAGTTCCATCACGCGGATGCGTTCGGGCTTTTTGGCCCAGCCGGGGAACGAAGCGTCCTTGAGGTTGCGGGCCAGCCGAACGCGGCTGGACATGACAATGCGGTCGAAGGGCCCCTTGCGGCGGGCCATGTCGGCGGGTGGAGTTAGAAAATCGTGGATGTCCATTACGTCGGATCAGGTCGGGGCCGGGCTGGTGAGGCGGGCCGAAGTCTGCTTGATTTCGTCGCGCAAGATGGCGGCCTCCTCGAAGTCCTCCTCCTGAATGGCTTTGGTCAAGCGTTTTTGCAGGAGCTTGAGACGGTCGGAGAGGTCGCGGCTGTGGCGCAACGACTCGGGCACCTTGCCCACGTGACGCGTGCCTTTGTGCATGGACTTGAGCAGGCCCTCGAGGGGCTCGCGAAACGTTTTGTAGCATTCCGGGCAGCCGAGCCGACCGGCTTTCTTGAAGTCGGCCTGGCTGAAACCGCAGCGGGCGCATTTCATCTCGGCGCCACCGCCGGCTTGCTCGATTTCCTGGGAAGCCCCCAGGCCAAGCAGCAGGTCCGCCAAAGAGAAACCCGTGGGATCATTGACTCCCTTGGTCTTGGCGCACTCTTCGCACAGGTCCACCTTCTGCATTTTATCCCCGGCAATCTGGGTCAAATGCACGGTGGCTTCTTTTTCCTTGCAGATGCAGCACAACATAAATTCTCTACTCGTATATCGGCTCGCCCGACGATTTAGTCAAGGCATGGTATTGGGTGACGAGGCGTTCCGTCATGGGGCCGGGTTTTCCGCTGCCGATGACTCGTCCGTCGAGCTTCACGACCGGGACAATTTCGGCCCCCGTGCCGGTCAGAAAACACTCATCGGCGTTGAAGAGATCATAGCGCGTCAGGTTCGGTTCCGCCACCTCCATTCCGGATTGCGCCGCCAGAGCCATGACCACGCCACGCGTGATGCCGTAGAGCGCTCCGGCCGAGAGGGGGGGAGTCAACAATTGGTTTTCTTTGACGATGAAGACATTGTCGCCGGTGCACTCGGCCACGAAGCCTTCCGCGTTCAAGAGAATGGCCTCTTCACACCCGGCGTTGTTGGCCTCGATCTTGGCCAAAATATTGTTCAAGTAATTGAGAGACTTGATGGCCGGGTTGAGGGCGCTGTGCAGATTCCGGACCGTGGGGACGGTGACGATCTCCATGCCCCGGTCGGTACAGCTCGGGCGGGTAAAGCTGGATGGTGTCGGCGATGATGATCACCGCTGGGTTTTTGCACCGGTTGGGGTTGAGGCCGAGGGTGCCGACGCCGCGGGTGACGAGCAAACGGATATAGCCGTCGCGGAGCTGATTGGCGCGGCACGTATCGACCACGGCGGCCATGATGGCCGCGTGCGACATGGGAATCGTGAGCAGGATGGATTTGGCGGAGCAAAAGAGCCGGTCGATATGCTCCTTGAGCTTGAAGACACGCCCGTTATACGCCCGGATACCCTCGAAAATGCCGTCCCCGTACAGCAGGCCGTGGTCGAACACCGAGATCCTGGCGTTGGCTTCGTCCTGGTATTGCCCGTTGATGTATATTTTCATGCCTTAAGCTGGAGCAACCCTAGGGCAAAACTGCCTGATAGATCAACAGGATACTGGGAACGGCCCGGCTCGGGGCGCTGCGAAACCCTTCCGCCGCCGGAGATCCCCCGCGCGGCAGAGCTTCGCTTAACTTCCGGAACGCGGCGCCGGCCCAATCCTAAATATTGGCGTGACAGTTGCAGGTTCGCGACTATATTTCGCACGCAGCAACAGCGACCCTATCGTCTAGCGGTTAGGACACCGCCCTTTCACGGCGGTAGCAGGGGTTCGATTCCCCTTAGGGTCGCCACTTCGTAAACCTCAAGGTCGCGTGCGGCTAAAGACGCGTCGTAAGCCTTAATCAGGTCTTCCAACTCGCGGTTCATTCAGGGAAGACTTGCTGGAGGATGAGATCTGCCTTGACCCCAGAGAGGTGTGGATCATAGAAGGCATCGTAGGCATCCTGCAATTGGCGGCTGCGTATATTAAGCCGACTCACCAATTCAGGCTCGTTAAATTCCGGATCCCCGATCAACGTGTTGATGGCGTGGCAATACCGGATCGAGGTCCGGAGGGCAATCTTATGTTGGCGAAGCTGCTCGGGGGTCGGCTCGCGCAGAACAAAATGGCTTCGGTGAATATCGAGGATGTGGTCCATCCAGTCGAACCACTGCTGCAGTTGCGTTCTAATCACCTCGCGTGATTCCACATTCAAATCTGGGGTCAAAGCCGTAAACACAATATAAGGAAACACCCTCTGGGAGTTTTTATCAAGCGATCCGATGTTTTGCCGGGTACGAACGATGCGCACTCCTCGAAACCCAGCCGCGTGATTCACACCCGGTGTTGCTCGATTCTCGTCCAGGCTTCACACCAAACCTCCGCGGCGGGGGTGGCATCATGTGCGCCGTCGGGAGCGGGCCAAGCCTGGCTGACCCGGTCGATCTCGGGTGCGCCCAAACCCCGGCTCATCGATGGAAATCTGTTCGTCTGTCAACTCTTGCGCCTCGGACCGCTCAGCGATGCTTCTTGCGGTGCCGTTTGTGGCGCCACGTGTCGATGACTACGAAAAGGAAGACAACAAACCCAAGGATGAGGAGCACCACAGCGCCCGGCTTGTTTTCCCATAACATTCTGAATGATTGCGAGAACTCTGCGGCATCCATCCGATTACAACCTACACCAGCAGCGCCGAATCCCAAGGGAAAGTTCTGCCAGAAGCCCGGAATCGTGACCCGGGGTGGCGATGGACGGAAGGTCATGGGGGGCTACGCGATCTCCGCCCGCGGCTAATCGCCCCAGGACCGGCCCGGACCGGGGTTCAGGCTCCCCGCGAGCTTCTCCGACGCCGGTTCAACCACCTCCGGCCGCTAAGTTCTGGCCCTCGACCCGCGGAATCCGAAGCGAGGACTTCATGGTTTATTTCCAGGTACTCCTGGTTCAGTTCGAACACCAGGGCCTCCGCCGCTTCACAGTCGAATAGCTTGGTCCATTTCCCCGCGCGTCTGTTCACCTTCGACTTCCATTGAATCACATATGTCTTGCTCATCCGGCTCTCCTAAAGTTCAGGCCGCGATCCTTTGAAGTGGGCTAAAACCCCACAGGGCAAAGGGCATTCTCACCGGTCTCAGAAGGGGAGCGCGAACCTGACCGAACCCGCCTCCACGCGTCAGAATTTTTGACACCAGTGCCCCAACCTCACAGCCGGAGATCGGCCGGTGCGTCCCCCGTCGCGCTATCCGCGCCCAGAGGGTGGGCGGGAGGCGGCCCGTTTTAGCGCGGCGCCAGCGAGGGTGCGGTCCCACGTCGGCGGGCGGAACCATGTGGGCCGGAGGCGGGGCCGCCGTGGCACGCGAACTGCTGAGCACCTAGCGTGATTGATGGATGTAACAAGGTAAACTTATGACAAATTCTGACACAACGAATCCACCCGGCACGCCCGGCGAGGCCCCGCGCGATCGCGGGTTTACCCCGTGGCAGCGGCTGAAGAGCAAAAATATTTCCTACCTGACCCTGCCGTTGCTGGCGATGGCGACGGTAACGGAATTCGTGATTCTGGCGACCGGCTGGAAGTACCAGCAGATGGTCTGCCTGCCGATGGGCATGGGCGTCACGTTTTTCGGCATCGGACCGATCGGGGCGACCATCCTGGCGGTGGAGTTGCTCAAGCTGCCGCTGGCGATTTGGACCTCTTCGCGCCATGGGTGGCAGAAGGGCTTTATGCTCGTGGTGGGGTTGCCGATGATTTGTCTGCTGACCTTCCAATTGGTCAAGGACATGGCGGTTTACGAAATGGGCGTGGCGATGGCGCCGGCCGGCCAATTCCTCGAGAAGGCGGAGGCCGAGGAGGTAAAGATCGCCCAGCTCAATGCCGACTTAAAGGGCATCGACGATAAGCGCGCGGAGCATGACAGCAAGATTGCCGAGTTGACCGCCAAGCATGCCAAGGCGAAGGCCGACCTCGAAGACTCGATCCAGCGCAATGACGCCGCGCGGCAGGACGCCATCAGCCTGACGGATTACCAGAAAAAGGAGCTCTCGGACGTCGAAGCCCGCCAGGCCAATATCATCCAGCAGTTCAACGCCGACACCGAGCAGCTCACCAAGACCCTCGCCGATTTGCGTGCGCGGCGCGAGGTCGAAGTCGGCCGCGCCACCAACTGGAACGCCGAGGAGGCCCGGATCGAGAACGCTTACAAAGCCAAACTGTCGGAATACGAGAACAAGAAGGCCGCCTACGAAAAGGCCAAAGCGGAATACGCCAGCGCCAATTTCCTCAAGCGCCAGTTGATGAAGGAGCCCGTGGATCCCGGCGTGCCGCCGGTGCGCGAGACCAATACCATCCTCAAGCCGACGCTGGTGGCGGAGTTGGACGATCAGATCAAGACCAAAGAGGCCGAATTGCTCACGGTGAACAACAAACGGCGTGATCGTGTCGCCCAGGTGGATGCCGACGCCCGCCGGTTGCGCGCGGAGTTCGACACGCGCTCGACCACCAAACGGGAAGAAACGGATCGCAAACGCGAGGAATTATCGGCCGCCCTGGCGACTCTGGGGGCCGAGGAGAAGACGGAGCGGGACCAGATCGACAAGGATTATGCGGCTGACCTTCAGAAGGTGGACGGGATCCGCGCGCAAATCGAGGCTTCCCGCAAGAAGGCAGAAGGCTTTTACGAGGCGCGCGAGGCCTCCATTCGCAAGACCCAGGTGCACCGGATCGCGACCACTGTGGAAATCATCCGTGGTTTGATCAAGGGGGAACGCCCCATGTCCATTAAAGCCACCGCCAAGGAGCGGGGTGACATCCTCACCGACCAGATCAGCATGGTGCGCATTTCGGTTTATCCCGTCCTGGCCTTCATCGTCGCGTTTCCTGCCGACACTGATGGTGGAGATCGGGTTCTCGACCGTGTTTCAGCCCGAACAACAACGCGCGCAGCATCGTCTCGGCTTCTTTGGCCGGCGCATGCATGAGCTCTACACGCGCGCCGGACGGTTGAAGATCCTGCGCGCGGAACGCCTCGCCAGCCGGGCTTCGGCCGAAATCGCGGCGCGCGACCAGGCACTGGCCGCCGCTCAAGCCGTGGCGGACAAGGCGCTGGCGGAGAAAGAAGCGGAGCTGCAAACCGCCCGCGAGGCCATGAGCGCCGCCGCGACCCGGCACCAGGAGCAGATACAAGCGAAGGATTTGGAACACGAGGAAGACGCCAAGCAGCGGGAAGAGGAATGGGTGGCCAAGCTGGCCGGCATGGCCGACTCGCTCAACCGCACCGTCATCGAGAAAGATGCCTTGCGCGACCTGCAGAAGTCCGAGATCGAGCGCCAGGTCCAGATGCGCCAGAACGCCTGGTCGGATCGGCTGACGCAGTTGCGCCAGGAACTGGACAGCCAGCGCGCCGCCAGCGAAGCCGAGCGCACCACCCTGATGCAGGAGCATCACAAAAAGCTGATGGAAGTGTCCGAAGATTGCAAAAACCAGGTGATGCAGGCCCGCCGCCAGGCTGCCGACGCCGAACTGGCCTCGATGGAGGCCGGCGCCCGGCTGACACACGACTTGAAGGAGGCCATGCACGCCCGCGACACGGCCGAGTCTCAGCTGCAGCAGCAGGCGGATGCCCTCACTCTGAAGTTGTCGCAAGCTAAAGAAGAGGCCGCCCGCGAGCTCGAGAAGGCCACCCGCCAGGAGCGGCACCGCTTCGAGCGGCAGCAACTGGAGGTCAGCAAGACGCTGCGCCAGCGGGAGGATGACTTTGCCCATCAATTAAAACAACGCGAGCAGGAGTTGTCGCTGGCCTTTGACGCCCGCCTGGCCGAGCAACAGACCCGAGTGGAGCAGGACGCCCGCCGCCGTGAGGCGGATCTCGAACGCCAGCTCGAAGCCCGCGCCCTCGAAGTGGACGCCCGCTGGAAGCAAGACGTGCAGCAGCGGGAAGAGGTGGCTCAAACCCGGCTCAAGCAGCGCGAGCAGCAACTGCTGGCGCAGGCGGAGGCTCGCGCGAGCGAGTTCCAAACCCAGGCCGAGCAGGAAGTCCGGCGCCGGGACGCGGAGTTCGAGCGCCAGCTCGAAGCCCAATCCCGCGAGGCCGACGCGCGCCTCAAGCAGGAATTGCAGCAGAAGGACCTGGGTTTCCAGGCCAAGCTCAAACAGCGCGAACAGGAATTCGCTCTCCGCAGCGAGGCCCGCGAAACCGAATTGCGAAATCAATGGGCTGCGGATTTGCGCTCCCGCGAGGAAGAATGGGAACGTCAAGCCGAGTCGCGGGTTCACGCCGCCGAGGCCCGCTGGGGTCAGGAGGCACAGCAGAAGGAAGAACTGTCTGCTTCCAAGTCACGCCAGCGCGACCAGCAATGGCAGGTGAAGTTCGACGGTCTCCGGGCGGAATTGCAGGCCCAGTCCGAAGAGGTGCTTCGCCGGCGCGAGGGCGAGGCGGAAGCCCGCCTGCGTGATCTCGAAGGCCATCTGCGCAAGGAAATGCAGCAGAAAGAGGAAACCGCCCAGGCCGAAGCCAGGCAGCGTGAGCAAGACTTGGTGACCTTGATGAATGTCCAGGCCGAAGCCCGCCAAATGGCCGCCCAGGCCCAGTGGGAGGCGGAGACCGAACAAAAGACGCGCGCGGCGCTCGAACCGCTCAGGGGCTTGCTGGCTCGCGCCGAAAAAGAGCGCGACGAGGCCAGGCAATCAGCCACCGAGGGCGCCCGCCAGGTGCAAACCCTCGAAAAGAAGCTGACCGAAGCGTCCTCCTTCCTCAATACCTGGAGGAACGGACGGAACGTCGTCGGGGCCGCTTAACAGTCTGCTTGGCCAGCCACGGGCGTGGATCCCGTGGTGGCCGTGGCCGGTCGGATCGACTTTAACGGGAATGGCAGCCAGGCCGATGGCTCCATTCCCGTTTGGCTTTATAAACCCTGCGGTCGGAGAATTGTCCGGCCTGGGGAGTGAGATTTGCGCCGAACGAAAGAGCGCTTTGCGGCATCACGGAGGAAGCAAAGCCCGTGGCTGCGGCGAGACTTGAAGCCGAGTTAGAGATATTGCCTGACAAGAAGGGTTAGACCCAATACCAACCCCGGTGCGCGCGGTTTACGTGTGGTGAGGGGCACGGAAAACAGAACTATGAACAAGGCAATTGCAGCGGCGCTGTTAGCAGTGGGGATCTTGCTGGTGATCCTCGGAGTGCATGCCAGCCAATCCTTCACTTCGGATCTATCCCGATTTTTCACCGGCTCGCCTACCAACAAGGCTATTTGGATGCTGATCGGAGGAGTTGTGGCGTGTATCGCCGGCGTGTTCGGCCTGGCACGCGGGACGGCGAAATAATTCGAGAAAGGCGGTTCGATGTTGTATTACGCTTTGGTATTTCTCCTGGTGGGCCTGGTTGCCGGCGCTTTTGGGTTTTACGGCTTGGCAGGCACGGCCGCGTGGGTGGCAAAGGTTCTCTTCCTTTTGTTTCTGGTGCTCTTCGTGCTCTCGCTGGTGGGTGGGCGGAAGGGCCGGCCTTGAGCCATCCGGCCAGCCCCGCGAACACCAGCTCACTTTTCGCCAGGATTGGCGCCGGCCCCGTTGGCTTTGCATTCGGCCAGTCGCTCACGGTAGATGTTTCGCGCGTGGTCGTAGGCCGCGCGGGCATCGGCTAGCTCATCGGGTTTGATGAACCGCTCCTTTTGCGACCAGCACCGGTCCACGCCGGCCAGGCACCACTGCGCGCTGCGGGCCGAGGCCCGAATCGGTTTATCATCCACCAGCACGAAGATGGGGTTGGTGTGGGAAGAGGGGAGGATGCGCAGCGCGACCCAACTGCTCCGCTCGACGCGGCAATCGAAGGCCACCTCCCGCAGCGTTCCGTCGGCCAGGAATTCCCGGCGGGCTACGGGGAAGCCATTAACCACCAATTCGACAGGCACGTTGCGCGTTTGGCCGATCCGCGCGCGTTCGAGGTCCCAATAAGGCTTCTGGTTGTAGCGCCTGCCGGCGATGTCGGGATCCGCTTTTTCGCCCAGGTAGGCGGCCACGCGGGCGGTGACGCGCAGGGTAGCGGGTCCGGGCAATCGCAGTTCGCTATCCCCTCGGCCCATGACCGCCTCGTTGACTTTGAAGTCCAGCAGATGGCTGCGGCCATCGCTCACATAGTTGGCCCCCCGCCGGATCCCTTCGCACCAATCGTGATACGTCAGCCGGTTTTCGAGTTTCACATAGGAGCGCCCCATCCCGACGCGCTCGCCGTAAATGCACGGGAAATCGGTCTCGCCGCTGATCCGCGTGCGGAAACCAACGTTCAACGTGTGATACCACATATTGAGTTCCCAGACGTAGGGCGTATCGACCATCGACATGAAATCCACCGCCGGCACCAACCGGCCGTCCGGACCCGGCACCTCCTCGGTGACATCAACGATGTATTCGTTGGCGCCAATGCCGCTGTACGGCGGGATCACATAGTTTGGCAGGTCGCTGGTCTCGACTTCCAAACCCCACCCGGAATGCGCCGGGCCACACACCGCTCCCTGGGCCTTGGCCCAGCGCAGGGTGTTGAGACCCAGCGTCGGCCAATGTTTATCAGAATCACCGCCGGGAAAAATCTCCTGCTTGAGCTGCAACAGGACGAGGTGGCCCGATTGGTGGGAGCCGAACCCGGACACCTCGATGTCATAGTGCAGCAGGTATGGATACTTGGAAACGCGGTCATCCTGGCCGGTGAAGAACTGCTTTTGATAATCGAAACAAGGCCCCCAGGTCAAATTGCAGCCGATCTTGAGATCTTCGCCCTGGCAATGGCGGTACATATCGGCCGCCAGCACGCCTTCCGTCGGCACGGTGTAATGCGCGCAGCCGGCGGCATGGATGTGATGATCGCCCGACCACCACCCGAATTGGGACGGGTCGATCCAGCGCTCGAGCTTGAACGTGGCCGTTTCAGGGCCCCCGGCCACCGTGAGTGCCTCGTGCCGCGTGAGGTATCCGGGCCGCGGGTGTACTCAACGTCATACCGGCCTTCCGGCAGCCGAATGGTTTCACCGTCCGCTCGATAGACCTGCGGTTGAAAGGCAAAGTCCGGCGCCAACCGTTTGGCTTGCGACGGATACACGCGATGCTCCAAGTCTCGAAAGATAAACATCGCCATGGTGGGCTGCCCGTTTTCGTCCAGGACGTGGAGTTTGATCGCACGCGCCGGCGCGCAGCGGAACAAAACGTCCACTTCGCTGCGAGTCCCCAGGTCCTGGGTGCCCTGGCCCACATCGAATACGAGCTTCGCTTCACGCTGTCCGGCGTCGCGGCTATACAACGAGAGGATCCGGTATTCCAGGGGTGACCCGTTCAGCTCCGGTGGGAGGGGTTGCTTATCCAAGGTTTCGATATCCAGCCAAAGGTCCGCCGCCGGCAGCTTGGCGCCTGCCTGTCGGCCGTAGTAACGGTCGGAAGCGTTTCGCTTCGCGGGGGAATCATGCACCGACTGAGCATTGGGGCTGGCCACCCGAAGGGCGGCCGTGGCCCCAGCCTGGTTGCGCACTTTGACCAGGAACGTCCGCCAGCCGGCCTCGACCAATTCCGCCGCCGCCGGGCCTTGCCCGACTTTGACCCGCATCTCCGGGTTGATATCCACTGCCACCAAACAGTGGGCGTCCAGCACATCCTGGATTTCGTCCGAGGCGGCTTCGGCGTCGCTTTTTAAAACCGCGGCCTCCAGCGCCGCCTTTTCCCGGGCGGATAGCGGAGCGCCCTCCAGATCCAAGGCTGTCACCACGCGTCGAACCTGAGCGGCCAAAGGCTGCAGCTCCAAGCCTGTCACCTTGGGCAGCGCCGGGCTCTCCGCCGCCCGGCAAAAGGAATTCACCGCAGCCAACAGGATCCAGACCAGGATGAGCGGTTTGGTGTGGGTGCTTGAGGTTAGGCCGGTTTGTTTCATCGGAGACCCTTTCGGTCATGCGGCCAAGCCCCGCAGCCGAAGGTCCGATGGGTTCGACCGGGATCGGCAAACGGCGGACTTGGAACCAAAGACAAGTATTGGGAATGGATAATATTAGAATCGCTGCCATGGTTTGGCCGCGGTGTCAAACCCAAACTCTCAAGCGGCCTCAGACCGGGTGCGTCCCGGCAGTACCCCGGAGCGCCGGCTTTGAGCCGGCTTACGGCGCTCGGCGATTCTCATCGTGCTCCGGCGGACGTTGGAGGCGTTAAGCCGGCTGCAAGCCGGCGCTCCCGTCTGACCGTGTTCCGCGGGGGTAATGACGGGATGCGCTCCCTCAGACCCTCAGACCGTTGGCGCGTTACGGGTCGGACGAAAGTTGGGTGGGCTCAAGCAGGTTGTCGGTGGCACATGCCCCGTTCTTAACGGGCGGATCGCCGCGATGCCCAGGGCCTAGGAGCGATGGGACTCCTGGGGAGATCGGCGCGAGCGGGAAAGCACCAGCCGGCAAACGGAGACGAGGAAGAATATCATCGCGCCTCCCACGACGGGGTAACTTGAGCCCTCTTGAACAACCCTCTCCATAGTGTCCGAGGATTATTAAACCCCAATCCGCCGGACTTTTCATCCTGGGTGTTAACCCCATATACCCGGCGCGGTTCGGGAACGCCTGGGGGGGGCGGGGCTTTCGGCGGCCCTTGGCATTTCCGTGAAGGCTCGTCCTATCGGCGCTCTGCGCCGCCCTCGCCCTCTCAATCCGTTACCCAGGCGGCACCGGGGATTTTGAAGGAATAGCAGTGCAGGCAGGGCAATTGGTTGGGATCCAACCGGGGAACGGTGATCACAAGGTCCTTGCCCCGGACTTCAGAATGCAAGGTGCCGGGAACTCCCAACATGGACACCCGACAGCCGTTCGGCACCTTCACGTTCTTGATAGTAACCTCCGGCGCCAGCCAGCCTGTGGTTATGGCATACAGGGCGTCCGGCTTGCGAGTGAAGAACAACTGCTTCACGGCCTTGCCTCCTTTGGGCTGCGCTCCAATCTGATCCAGCAGGTTGTATTTCACTTTAAAGTCGCCGTATGCCTGGTCCGGTCGCGCGCCCTCGGACCACTGGCATGGCCGGCCGGCGTAGCGCGTTGCGTAAATCGCCTCGCCGTTTACCTTCAGCCAATCGCCGATCTCAACCAGCCGCTGTTGCATGATGACCGGAATCCGCCCGTCAGCCGTGGGCCCGATATCGAGCAGAAAATTGCCGCCGCGGCTGACCAGGTCCGCCAGGACGAGGATCAACTCGCGGCTGGTTTTGTAATCGTCGAGGTTTTCGGCGCGGTTATATCCGTAGGAGTAGCCCATGCCCCGGTTCTCCTCCCAGGGGTGGGTGTTGTCCTTCAAGCCCGCGCCGTACTCCGTGGTGTAGTAGCCCCCGTGGTGGTGCCGGGTTTCCTTGCCCCAACGATCGTTGACGACCACCTCATCCTTGCAGGGTGATTCATTGAAAAGCCAGGCCAGCAGTTCTTCGCTCTTCCAATCCTTAGAGGGCAGGTCCCATTCGCCGTCGGCAAAAATGATGGCCGGATTGTAGCGAGACACCACGTCTTTGAACTGCGGTATCATGTGCTGAGTCACGTACGCGGGTTTATCATGCAACCACAGGGGGTTGAACCACTCGTAGAGCGAATAATAAAAACCGAATTTCAACCCGCGCTTCCGCACCGCGGTACTCAACTCGCCCAGCAGATCGCGTTTCGGGCCGACGACGGTCGCGTTCCAGGGGCGGCCCCAATCGCGGTTGGCCTCCTCACTCGGCCACAAACAGAAGCCTTCATGGTGCTTTGAGGTCGGCACGATATACTTGGCGCCGGAGCGATAAAAGATGTCGGCCCACTGGTCCGGGGCGAACAATTCCGCTCGGAACATCGGCGCGAAATCCTGGTAGGCGAAATCTTTCCCGTAATTTTTTTCATGGAACTGCCACCAGGGGTTGTTCTCTTTTTTATCGGCGATGTGGTTCCAGTACCACTCGGCGTACTCCTTGGGAGCGCCCCAAGCCGGCACGGAATAGACGCCCCAATGGATGAAAATGCCGAATTTCGCGTCCAGGTACCACTCGGGGCAGGGCCGCTGGTCCAGGGATGCCCAATTAGGTTCGTACTTGGTTTGCGCCAGCGCGCCGGTGACCGGGAGGCTGAGCGCAAGGCAGGCGGCGGCGAACAGGCAAGGAGAAATCAGGCGGTTCATGAGCCGACACTTTACGAGGATCGGTGCGCACCTCAATCCCGAAAATTCGGGCTGCGTTCGTTGTCGGGCGCACCCGCGCGCGCTCCGCCTCGCGGCCCGGTTTAGCGGATGGCCCTCATCCGCGGGCGGGGCTGAACTGATCGTTGGACAAGTCCCTGTGCGCGGGGGTAAGCTCGGGCACAACAGCACGAACTATGAATCCTTTATTTTTCAAAGAACTGAACGCCTATTTCGATCCCAACCGCGCGCGGCTGAGCCTGGGCTGTGGGAAGCAAGTCAGCATTGTCGCCGGTGTGGAAACCGGCCAGCTCGTCGGCGGTCTCAAGACCCTCGAAGGGGTCGGGAAATACGTTACCGAGGCCGGCGCCCGCTCGATGATGATCTCGAATTATCTCTTGAACGGCCCCGGTCATGGCGAGAACGGCGCCATCGTGTTCCGCAACCCCAAAGAGATTAAGCAGGTGCTGGGCGCGCTGGGCATTGTGGCCCCGACGATCAGCGCGCATTGCGCGTCCTACGCGCATCTGAGCGCGAAGTGGGGTCCGGAATACACGGAGAAGTTCGTGCCCGGCAGCGTGCTGGAAAAAGGGGAGCAGTACGTGGAAGATTGGTCGGAGGAATACCTGGTTGGGCTGCTCGAAACCGGTTCGGCCGCCGACATTCATATCTACGGCTGGTTTTGGGGGTTGTGGGGGCACCCGGTGCTGCATGGCGGCTATCCCTGGTTTTTTGGCTGGGACAAACTTATGGCCGAAGGCTTGGACCGTTTCCGGGCCAAGACGGCCAGAATTCGCGCGCACGCCGACAAGCTCGGCGCCTGCCTGGCCCAGGAGATTCACCCCGGCACCGGAGCGATGTGCGCGCGGGATTTTGGCCTCCTGCTTATGGCCACCGACTATGACAAGTGCATGTGCGTTTGGGGCGATCCCAGCCACTGCTGGGCCGGAGAAACCTGGACCGGACGCTTCACCAGCCCATTCGTCGCGCCACGCGTGGTGGGGAGCCATGCCAAAAACTTCAAATTCCTCGAAGGCGCTTCAACCTTGATGATTTCGGAGGATTGGACCCAGCGCGGACACCAGTTCTGCGGTCACGGCGAAGGTGAAGTCAACCTGGAGAGCTATGCCAAACTGCTGCTCGCCATCGGCGCGGGCGACCGTTTCTGCGCGCTCTCGGGAGGCGACGTCATGCCCCTGTACAGCGAGGCGGAGGACAGCATCCTGCCGCTGACCGCGCCCTCCCCGAAGTTGCTCGGCGCGTGCAGTGCCGGGATCAAATGGGTGAACGAACACCTCAGCGGCATGTCGCTGACCACGACCACCTTCACCGATACGATGGGCAGCAGTTCCGCCCGGAGTTGATGCGATGCGCGATCACGCGGGCCGCTCGCTTTCCCTGACGTCGCGGATCAAGGCGAGAGCGGGGCAGGGGAGGGGCGGCCCTGGCGCTTTGCCGTTTGGTGATTAACCGCCGCGGTTTGGGGTCGCTGCGTCCTCACTCTTCCGGCTCAATTGGCTGAGGCGGAGTCCTTCACGGCGCAACAGGATAGCCTCGAATCGCGGCACGTACATTTGCGTTTCCGCCGGCAGCAACTGGGCGATTTGGTCGAAGGTGCGCGCCTTGTGCCGGGCGAGCAGCGCCCGCACCGTCTGTTCGCCGGCATTGTAAGCGGCCAGGGCCAGGCGCCAATCCTGGAATCGGTCATGGAGATACCGGAGATACTGCGCGGCGGCTTGCGCGCTGGTCTCGGGATTGAGCCGCTGATCCAAGGGCCAGGTGCGCAGCCCGTAGCGTTTGGCCGTGGTGGGCATGAGTTGAAACATTCCCGTGGCGCCAGCCGGGCTGCGGGCGCGCGGATCGAAGGAGGATTCCTCCTCGGCCAGCCACACCAACTCGGACGGTACCCGCTGCGCCGCGAAGACCGGCTTCAGCCGCGGCACATAGACTTTGGCCGCGTCCGGCCATTTGCGCTCGACGACCTTGCTAATCCAGACTTCCCGCTCCCTCGCGGGGGTGGGATTGGGGATGGGTTTGGATGGCTGGCCGGGAGCCGTCTTGGGCGGCGGAAGGGTCAGCCGGAACTCCTCCGCCGCATCCAGGTAGTCCAGGCGGGATTTTAACCAGACGGCATAGGGCAGCGTCTCCTGGTAACTCTCGAGCAACGGCAGGACGGTGTGCGCGGTATCTTTCAGCGCCGACAGGTCGATGACATACGTTCCGCGGAATTCCTTTTGAAGATCGGCGAAGAATTTCCTGACCTTGTCCTGGTCCAGGCTCTGCAGGGCGTTCAGCGCATCCGGGTCGAGGTTTTCCTGCGCCCATTGTTGCGCCGAGCGCAGGAGGTCGTCGTCGATGGTCAGGCTTTGATCCTGGCCCCGGGCGCCAAAATCAACCAGCAGGAGCGTGGCGAGGAGGCACCATCCAAAACGCTTGAGGGCCAAGGCTCGGCTCCCATGGTTCATCCCCGGCGGCGTTTCCCGCCGTGGGTTCAACGAGTTCTGAAAGCGCACAGAACGGTCTGAGGATGCGAACCCGAACTAGCGGCCGCGAGCAAACCGTAATCAACAGGAGAGGATCTTGTCGAAGCGCTCGACCAGGTCTCTCAATCCGGCGGGACTGTCGCCGCCGCCCTGCTCGGTCATGGCCCAGCCGTGATAGCCAATGTCGTCGATGGCTTTCATGACGGCGGGCCAGTCGTCGTCGCCTTCGAGTAACTTCACGTCAAACCCTTTCCACAACCCTTCCTGGTCGCGCTTCTTCCGGCTGAATTCCTTGACATGGAACTTCTGAATGCGTTTGCCCAGGATCCGAATCCATTGCTCCGGCCAGCCGTAGTTGATCACGTTGCCGATATCAAAATGCCAGCCCACGGCCGGGCTGTTGAACTCGTCCACATAACCGCGCCGCTTCCAGCGGGCTGAGGAGGAATTGATTCCAGACATTTTCGATGGCGATTTTCACGCCGAGTTCCTCGGCCAGCGGCACCGCCTTGCGAATCTCGGCCTGCGCGCGCGTATAGGCCTCGGCGTAGGTCACCTCTTTAGTCACAATGCCGGGAACCAGCAGCACCGAGGAAGCGCCATAACGCTTGGCGTCCCGCAAGGTTTGCTTCAGCGCTTCGAGCCCCTCGGCGCGCACCCGGGGGTCCGCATCGGTCAGGGGCTTGGACCAATGGTGCACGCCGCAAACGCTGGGAATGACCAAGCCCGACCTGGTCACGCGCCCGCAACACCTCATCCTGGTCCATGTGACTGTTCATCTCCGCGCCCTCAAAGCCGGCCTCTTTGACGGCTTGCATCTTTTCGAGCACGGAGCCTTTGACCCCGACGGTGCCCCACATGATGGCTTTTCGGATGGGGCGCTTCGGGCTGGTCTCGGAGGATGTTTCGGCGGCGGGCGCGGTTGGCGCCAAGGCGGCGAGAGCGGTGGCGCTGAGGCCTGACTTTGATAAACTGGCGGCGGTTCAACGTCTTGGCGGGGGGATGGGTTGGTGTGCCCCTAGACCAGCTTCGTGACCCCGGGCATGGCCATCGGGGCGATGTCCAGCTTCATCTTCCAATCCAGTGACTCGGGCACGAGTTTCTCCGGGCAGTTCATGGCTTGCTCCCAGGAGACCTCTTGCCCCGTGTAAGCGGCCATGCGGCCCATCAACCCCATCATCGTGCTCTGGGCCATCCACTGGCCGTCATTGATTGGCTGGCCTTTCCTGATGCTCGCGAATAGCTCGTCATGCTCGTTCTGGTACATGTCCGTCTTGGGCCCGGTCTCATGGTAGCGCCAGTTCTCCTTGCCCTTGATGATCGGCGCCTGCCAGCCGGGAATCTTCCCAAAACCTTCCGACCCCATCAAATAATCCGAGTTCTCCGAGTACGTTTCGCCGACCTGCCGCTGGCCGACAAACCCCCGCACATCGTTCGCAAACTCATACACGACGAACATGTGGTCGAAAATGTCCCCCTGGTTATTGGGCGTCCCGCGGCCGCCGACGGCGACCGCCTTGAGCGGCGGTTGGTCTTTCATGGCCCAGGCCACCTTGTCCACACTATGGCAGCATTGCTCCACGTAGCCGTCGCCCGAGAGCCAGACAAAATTATACCAGTTCCGCATTTGCCATTCCAAATCACCCATGGAATCCGGGCGGTCACTGGCCGGTGGCATCGGCTTCACCGGGCCCGTGTAATACGTCGCGTAGATGGCGCGAATATCGCCAATCGCCCCTTCATGAATGCGCTGGTAAAACGCTTTTCTCGCGACATCGCGCCGCCAGCAAAAACCGGCCACGAGGGACAGATTTTTGTCCTTCGCGAGCTTGGCGGATTCCAGCACCGAGCGCAGGCCCGGAGCATCGGTGGCCATGGGCTTTTCGCAAAAGACGTGCTTGCCGGCTTCGATGGCGGCGCGCAGGTGCGTGGGACGAAACCCCGGCGGCGTGGCCAGCAGGACCACGTCCACCCCGCTGTCGATCAGCTTCTGGTAGGCGTCCAGCCCGACAAAACATTTGTCCGGGGTCACTTTGACTTTTTCGGGGTGGCTCTTTTGCAAGCTTTGCAGGCTCTTTTGCAGTTGATCCTCGAACGCGTCGGCCATGGCCACCAGCGCCACGTCCTTGTCGGCGTTCAGGGCCTGGCTGGCCGCACCCGAACCGCGCCCGCCGCACCCGATGAGCCCCACGCGCAGTGTCCCGGTTCGTTCTTCGGCGAACAAGTTGCCGGGCAAAATGGCCGGCGCCGCGAGCGCGCTGCCGACCAGAGCTGAGGTTTTGAGAAATTCCCTGCGGGTGGAGAGGCTATTCGAAGGCGTATTCATAATGGAATGCTGTATGGAGCCATATTGAGCGCTGAAACCCGGGCCAAGTAAACACGGAAATTGAGCTATTGCAACTCCCCTCGACCTCTGCTAAAAGTGAAGCGCACCTGCAGCGGGTGTGGTTCAGTGGTAGAATGCGGGCTTCCCAAGCCTGAGATGAGGGTTCGATTCCCTTCACCCGCTCCATTTCCACGAAATCCTCAGTAAAATTAGCCTCGTTGAAGTCAATAACTTCATCGACGTCAGCGCTCTCGTTAGCACCATGGCTGCGAACTGAACAGGAACGCTTTATTGCTAATTCTCTTTTAGAAGTATCCGAAGGCCTAGAGTTTTAGCCCGATTCAATTCGATCCCATCAACTGTGGCCTTTCCAAGCAAATCCCGTTGCGCAGCAGCCGTTCTGGCTTGCTCCAACGATTTAACCTTTAACACGATGGACTCAATCTGGTTTGCCTGGGAGGGAACCAAGCGAAGCGCCGCGCCGTTCCCAAACAACCAGGCATCACCCTCCTGCCTGGCAGGGGTCAGAAAATGGCTCCATTGCTCGCGGTTTGCATCGCCAGGGCAACCTATCCGCACCTCGTCGATTCGTTTCACGCCCAGTGCGCCGCCTTTGGCCTCCTGTAAAGACGAACCCAGGAACTCGAGGTTCACGCGATCCGTCTTGTCCTTGACCTCCCAAATGCTGACCGCCAGCAGTTTCCCGGTTAGCCAGGTGTCGTCGAAATAGACAAAGCGGGGCAGGCTTCCGCCCCCAACGATCGGCCCGTGGGAAATGCGGCGGCGCGTCAACTCCTGCGAATCCTCGACCAGGGAGGTGGCTGGGCTAAACGTTAACCCATGGAACCGAGCGACCTGGTTCGAGCTGAACGGGGCATCGCTCGAGTAGGGGCCGCAGGGCTCAAGGTAGGCGTTCCCTACCGAGAAACCGGCATAGAGCCGGTCGCTCTCATTCCCTGGCTTGCTCAGTGACCCATAAACCAGCGGCAATTGCAGAACGTCTCTAAACAAGAGAAAGACCGAGTCGAATGCGGCATGATCTCGGACATGTATTGAGACCACATGAACTCGGGAAACCACGGACGTTGGTACGGGTGCGCTCAAGCCAACTCGGGTCAAGATCAAGGCCGGAAGGACCCACAACCGCCAGGCAGGTTTCATGCGCAGAATAGTAGATGACATCGCCTGAAACCGTCAAGCCGCTCCCTGGCTTGATTGTACCCTATCCACCGATTGGACGCTTCATTCCCATTACCTCCGTGGTTTGCCTTCAATATCCAAGTTGGATCCTCAGGCCAGTGCCTATTCCCCGGGAAAGCCACTTCATCGTGGAACTCCTGGATTGGGGGAATGCTTCGCGGCATCATCGAGCACGAGCACCCAGTCGAGCATCTCCCCATAGTCCGGCGGCACAAATTCCCGCACGCCGTGGTTCTCGAAGGTGCCGAGCGATCTCGACGTGCCGTCGCGCGGATGATTTCTCTCTGCCCGTCATTATCCACGCTGCGGTCGCCGCCCAGGATCCAAATCAACCCCGCGTCGTGGTAGCGCTTTCCCAACCACTCGCCATAAACTTCAGCATTGGCCACGGTGAACAACGGCTCGCCGTCCTTCACGTTGTCATGCCAGTAACGTCCCCAGGTCGGCAGGAAGCCAATCTAGAGTCCGCGCTGGTTCGCCGCGCTCACGATATAATCGACCTGGTCCCAGTAATCATCGGCCGCCTCTGGCTTCACGTTGGGGCGGGCGGGATCGAGGTCGATCAGAGGCAGGTGCCCATAGGCGTTCGCGGTCGTATCACCGTCCCTTCGGCGCGCGATGGCGAGCCTCTGCCCACAGCCTCGGGAGCTATCGTGGCGGGAAAGCACGCCCAAAATTCGCCCCGAGCGCCGCTCAGTCATCACGTAATATTTTGATTGGCAATGGTCACGTCACCTTGATACAACCACACCAACGTTGCTGAGGAGAATGCAGTGCGGATTCACTCCGGGCGTTGAACCATTTGGGGAAGGCAATCAAACCGTTACAAATTGTAACGCTTTGAAAATGACCGCTGCCGTTGGCAAGCAACGACTGATCGATGTGGCGGACACCGAGCAGCTTCTCCGGCTCATCCAATCCATTCCGTCCCGCAAAGCAGAGCCGTTCAAACGCTGGCTTGCCAGCGTCGGTTACCAACGTCTGGAAGAGATCGAGAATCCAGAGCTGGTTGCCAAACGGATGCGAGCCATCTACCAGCAAAAAGGCTACTCCGAAGATTGGATTGAAAAGCGCCTGCGCGGCATTGCCGCTCGCGATGAACTGACCGATGAATGGAAAAAGCGCGGTGTCAAAGAGCGCAAAGAGTTCGCCATCCCCACCGCCGAGATTAGCAAAACCACTTTTGGCCTGACACCCTCGGAATACAAAGCTTTCAAAGCACTTGAGAATCCCAAGGAAAACCTGCGCGACCACATGACGGACTTGGAACTCATTTTTACCATGCTCGGTGAAGCCTCCACCACCGAGATCGCCAAAAGGAAGGACGCGCGAGGCTTTCCTGAAAACAAGGGGGCCGCCCGTGCCGGAGGAACCGTTGCAGGAAATGCCCGCCGTGAGCTCGAAGAAAAAAGCGGCACTAAAGTCAGCACAAGCACGAATTTCAAGACCCTCCACAAGGGCCAAAATCAACCCTTGAAACAACAAACTGACGCCGAGTGATCCCATGTCCATCCTGACACCTTACGGCTGCTCCACTTAACCACCTGGCAACTACCTCTCCGCGCTCCCCCGAGCGCGGCCCCGTTGAAGCTTCAGGACGCTGCCAGGAATCACTCCTTTCTCACTCTGCGACTCGGCATGATTTCGAATGAGATTGTGCACTGAAAGTCACGGACAAGCGTTCGGCTATAAACCAGGTCTCGAAGGTGTCAACTCTTCCTCATTCGTGTCTGAGCGCAACCATGGGCTTGACGCGTGCCGCTCGGTGGGCGGGCAGGTAACACGCCAGCAGGCCGACCAATGTCAGCTCGAGTTCCCGGTCTTTCCGATTCTTGTTGAACAAGCCGCTAATTCTGAAAATCCACGCGCGAAGTTTTCTCATAGGGAATCCTTATTCTTGACGAAGCGCCTCCATGGGATCCACCTTGACCGCCCGCCGGGCTGGCAGCCAGCAAGCGATGGTAGCGGCGGCGCACAACGTGACGGTGACCAGGAAAAATGTGAGTGGGTCCCTTGTGTTCGTCTGGAAAAGCAGGTGCTCCAGCACTCGCGTAAGCGCGAAAGCTTCAGCGACGCCACTGGCTAGCCCTAACAGCATCAAGCGCAATCCTTGCCCAAGCACCAATTGAACGACCTCATGGCGCTGTGCGCCCAATGCCATCCGAATGCCAATCTCTTGCTTTCGTTGTGCGACCGAGTACCAGACGACGCCGTAAATCCCGATCGCCGTCATAAACAAGGCCACGGCGGCAAACACACCCACGAGCAGCAGCGTAAACCGGCGTTGGGCGACTGAAATGGAGATCAATTGGTGCATCGTGGCGATCTGATAAACTGGCTGGCTGGCGTCAACAGCGCGGATTTCCTTGCGCACGGCGGCGGTCAAGCTGACCGGGTCAACCGACGTGCGAACGACGAGCGTCATATCAGAGCCAATCCACTGCGCGTGCGGCACATAAGCCTGCATGCCGGGCCGGTCATCCAGCCCCTGCTGGCAAACGTCGCTGACGATTCCGACAATAGTTCGCAAAGCATCCTCCGGCCCGCCCAGCCTGATTCGCCTTCCAATCGGGTCTTCATTTGGCCAATTGCGTTCCGCCGCCGTCTTGCTGATCAACGCAACCAGCGGCGCGTTTGCGTTGTCCCGCTCGTTGAATTGCCGGCCGCGCAGCAATGGGATGCCCATCGCGCGCAAGTAATCCGGGCTGACGCCGTAACGTCGTGCCGAAGGCCTTTCCGCCGGATTCGCCAGCGGTTTCTCTTCGATGAAAAAACCGCAGTTGTCGTAATTGGCGCTGAATGGCAGAACGCTGACAATGCCGGCGGCTTCGACGCCGGGCAGCGTGTGAACGCGGTCAAGAACGTTTCGATAAAACGCCGCGACTTGTCCGTCCTGCGCGTATCTTGCGCCGGTTGCCGGAACCGTCATCGTCAACAGGTTCCGCGGTTCAAATCCTGTCGGCACACTTAAAATCCGCTCGAAGCTTCGGATCAGCAGTCCCGCGCCGACCATCAACACCACCGACAGCGCAATCTCCGTGACGACCAGGAACCCGCGCAAACGATTTTGCCTCACGCTCGGCGAACTTTTGCCGCTCTCTTTCAACGCGAGTTGAACGTCGGACTTCGACGCCTGAAGCGCTGGAAGCAATCCGAACAGGACGCCGGTCACGAGCGAAACCAGCAACGTAAAGCCGAGCACGCTCCCATCGGTCTTCGCCTCCTGCAACTTCAGCATCGTCGCCGGGCTGAGTCTGACCAGCAGTTCCGTCCCCAACATGGCCAGCAAGAGTCCCAATCCAGCACCCAGCGACGACAGCATCAGACTTTCGGTCAGCAACTGCCGCACGATACGCCACGGACGGGCGCCGAGTGCCAGCCGTAGCGCAATCTCCCGCGACCGCTGATTGGCGCGCGCCAGCAGCAGATTGGCCACGTTCGCGCAAGCGATCAGCAAAACGAATCCGACCGCCGCCAGTAGCACGATCAACGTCCGTCGCATCCCGCCGACAAACTCATCCTGGAGTTTGATCATGGCGATGCCGGAATCCGGCGCGTAACTCTCCGGATGCTCGCGCACCACCAAATTCATCACTGCGTCCATCTCGGCTTTAGCTTGCGCGAAGGTCACGCCTGATTTCAAACGAGCAAAGGCTCTTAGGTGCCGACAAGTGCGGCATGCCCACGGTTGAGTCACATCGTAACCGACCGGCGCCCAGACCTGGGCTGGCCCGTAGAAATTGGCAGCCACCAAATCTTCAAAGCCCGGCGGCATCACGCCTATGACGGTGAACGTCTCGTCGCTCACCTTGATCGGTTTGCCGATGATGTTCGGATCGGAGTTGAAGCGGCGTTTCCACAACGCGTGGCTGAGCATGACGACGAACCGCGTGTCGGGACGATCTTCTCCTGGGCTGAAGTCGCGCCCCAGCAATGGTGCCACGCCGAGCAGGCTAAAGTAATCAGCCGAAACGCGGATTCCTTGGACCCTCTCTGGTTCGCCCTGCCCGGTCATCACTCCGCCCCACGAAGTAATTAACGCCATCCGTTCGAAAGATCGGCTGCGCTCCCGCCAATCAACAAACGTCGTGAAGTCGGTGTCGCCACCATCTCCGCCTTTGGAGTTGATCGACAACATCACCAGGCGGTCGGAATCCGCATACGGCAATGGACGAAGCAACAGCGCATTCACGACGCTGAAGATCGCGGTGTTCGCCGCGATGCCGATGACAAGCGTGAGCACCGCCACGATGGTGAAACCGGGATTCTTGCGTAGTTGCCGCGCCCCGTATCGAATGTCCTGCCAGAGCATTTCCAGCCACGGCCATCCGCGCTGATCTCGATAGGCCTCTTTCATAGACTCTACTCCTCCTAATTCGAGCATCGCCTGACGTCGCGCTTCTTGGGGCGACATGCCCAGACGGAGATTGTCTTCGCTGTGCAATTGCAAATGGCTCTCGATCTCTTCATCGAGTTCCCGGTCCTTGCGCTGCCGGTTGAACAAGCCGCCCAATCTCATCATCCATTGACGAATCTGTTTCATAATCGTCGCTCTTCTTTTTCGAAGCTCATAGCTATGGGCAAGCCATAGGAAAAACGTTCGAATTCCCCCTCGAAGTTGGGTGCTGATGGTTCACGCGATTTGAGGGTTTAAGAAGCGAGCGAGAATGGCCGTCGTTTGCTCCCATTCCTGGGTTTCTTTCTCGATTTGTTTGCGGCCCGCGCGCGTGAGTTGATAAAATTTGGCTTTCCGGTTGGTGTCCGAAAAACCCCATTCAGAACGGATGCAGCCCTCCTGTTCCAGCTTGAGCAAAGCCGGATAGAGCGTTCCGTAATTCAGGGAGAGCCGATCGTCGCTCGTCTGCTCGATTTGACGAGCGATGCCGTAACCATGCAATGGGCCTTTGCGCTCCAGTGTTTTCAAAACCATCAACGCCAGAGTTCCCTGCCACACGTCTGTTTTGCCGCTCATCGAGACATGATGCTCGCTCTCATATGGGATTGCAATAGGAAAATTTGCGCCCCTCTTCCTTTCAGTGTTATTTCACCCGCCATCCATCTTCGATGGCGATGACCTGATAACTGTCCGCCGATTTGGCGTTACATCCTGCACGCGAAACGAACCAATTTCTGATTAAATGCCCGTCCTTCGCGGGAAAAGAGCGCTGGCAGGGGCGACGCACAGTTCTGCGTAGTCACTCCTGCCGGTCTGTCCCTCTGGCGCATTTTCATTTTCTCATCACTTAAACGGGTGCCATTTGCTTTTGCCTTCAACCAACAACGAAAGGAATTACATCTATGATTGTTCGTTTTATTCCGGGTCATGAAGACCTGCAGCGTTTGCAGGTTGGCCCCCTTGGTCCGCACCTGCCGAGCTTCACAACTCTGGTTTCGCAGCAAGGTTGGCGGCCATCAAACTCCGAGTGGATGTCCGGGGGCTTTGGGCCGGCCATACTTCGACCGGCCAGACCGGCAACAAAGCCAAACCTGAACGTCGCGGCAGAGCAGGGGCACAGGCTTCGAGACGGAGTGAAGAGGTTATGGGTGATGTCGTTTGCTCTGCATTGGCGAGCGACGCGCGCGCGCCGTGACGGGGGACCTAGTCGAAGCGGGCTTTGGGCCAGCCGGTACGCAACTGGGGCGTGAGGCGAGTTGTAATAGGCGCCCGGGCCGTGGCGGCGGTGGGCCGATCCTGGTTCGCAGCCAGCCCCAATAACGGAATAGAAAGCCACAGGCATGCCTTTCAGCCATTCTCCAGCCTCACTGGCCGTTTACGTCCGCGCGCGGCCCCGGAAGGTTAGTGGTTGTTCCCGCGGCGGTCGGATTTCCCGGCCAGGGAATAGCAGCGGAGTTCGTGGTCATTTCTCACAAAGATATCGCGGTTGGCAAACGCGGGAGCGGCCCAGGCGAATTTATTTTCAAACAACAGCGCGGTGGGTTCGATCAAATGCACGCGGCCGAACTCCCGATATCCGGCAGGCGTGAGTTGCGCCCGAACCAGATCGCCTTGATCGGTAAAAAGAAATACCGACGCTCCGTTCTGTATCAGGTGGACACAGGCTCCCTGTCGCAGGTTCGTGACGACGTTGGTCTGCCACACCTCACGCCCCGTGCCGGCCTCCAGGCAGACGAACAACCCACCGGAACGGGGGCTGTACACAAAATCATCTCTGAATAGCGGCGTGGAGGTGTCGCTGAGGATGCGGCGGGTTCCGGATGGGGTGTCAGGCCAGAGCACCTTGGCCTCCGGCTGATCCCTGCTCAGTTGAAACATCAGGCCGCTGACGAGCAGGCGGTCGCCATGGATGACCGGAGTGGAGACAGCCGAGAAACCGGGGCTTCCGCCGGACACGGTCGGCTGGCTCCAATAAACGGCGCCATTGGTGGGATTCAACGAGGTGACCGATTGCCTCATCCAAACGATGAGCTGGCGTCGGCCGCCGGCAAGAACGATTACCGGCGAACTCCAGGTGGCCGTTTGATCGAGGGATTTCCAGACTTCGCGACCGGTCAGAAGATCGAAGGCGACCACCCCTGCCGCGGGCTTTCCGCCGATCGAGGCAATCAGCAGGTTGCCATCGACCAGCGGCGAGGCGTCGAGAGAACTCGAGGGGAGTTGGTACTCGGTGGCGAGATCCCGTCTCCAGAGGACAGTTCCCGTGCGGGCGTCGAGGCATTCCAGCCCGAAGAACATGGATAGGGCATAGACCCGGCCATTGTGAATGATGGGAGTGGAACCGGGGCCGCGCATCTGGGCGGGATTGAAAAACCAGTCCGGCGCGGAGGCGTCGTGCTGCGTCACCCAGATCCGTTTCCCTGACCGGGCATTAAAACAAAGGACGCGCTCGTGAACGATCGGTTTTTCGGCGATGAGGTCGGTCAGGTAGAGCCTCCCGTTGTAAACGATCGGGGTGGAAAAACCAAAGCCGACCGGCATCTTCCATTTGAGAACCAGGCCGGTGGAGGGAAAAGAAGAAACGATGCCGGTTTCGGTCCATGTGTTATCACGGTTTGGTCCTCGCCATTGCGGCCAATCCGCAGCCATTAATGGCCCTGCACCCGTCAACGTCAAACAGGCGATGAGTAGCTTGGTCATGGAATGCCGGCTCACGACCATGAGTCGCCTCTTTTGGGTCTGGGCATGCCGCGCCGAGGGCCGGCTATCGGACGGCAACGGATCATTGAATCATCCCGGAACATGCCCGCGGAACAACCGGCGAATCTCTTCTTTTGGATCAGGCGTCACACTCATAAACACGTCCCCCGGCCAACGGGCCGGTTTTGATGATGGAATCTGCTCGCCCCAGATCGGAGCGGGATTCCAACCTATGAAAGAGGTTATCGCCCGCCCGCCGGTCGATCAAGGCTGGATGCGACAGTGCCGCCCTTCCAATCGCTGAGCCCACCATCCCGCCCGGCGGGTCATGGTTGGTGGCTTGCTCATAGAGCCAAACTTACGGCCAAGGTTGAAAAAGGGGTAGGGTGCGGACAAAAATATTTTGATGCTGGAAAAAGAAACTGGTTGACGCATTCCAGGTTTCGAGTTACATACCAACTAGTCCGTATGCTCAACCAAACTAAAACCGGTCCGTTGCCCGAGACCAAACGCAAGCTCCTCGATGCCGGCGTCACCCTGATGCGCCAGCGCGGGTTTAACGCCACCACCGTCGATCACGTTTGCGCCCAGGCCGGGGTCACCAAGGGCGGGTTTTTTCATTATTTCAAGAGCAAGGACGACCTGGCGGCCGCGGCGGTGGTGCGGTTCCACGAGCTGAAGGAGCGGCAATTTGCCGAGGCGCCGTTTCGCCGAATGGCCGACCCGCTGGATCGTGTCTTCGGACGGCTCGATTTTGCGAAGGAAGCCTCCGCCGACGCGCAGGGCGCCACCAAGGGATGGGGATGCCTCATAGGGATGTTTGCGCAGGAGCTCTCGTTCACCAACACCCGGCTGCGCACGCTTTGCCAAGATCTGTTCGCCGCGATAGCCGAAGATTTTGAAACCGATCTGGCTCAGGCCAAAGCCCTGCATGCCCCCGGCGCGGCGTTCGACCCAAAGCGCATCGCTCTGCTCTACGTCTCCATCGTGCAGGGCTCGCTCATGCTGGCAAAGGCCGCCAAGAGCAGAGGGGTGCTGGCGGAGAACATCGAAGAGTTTCGCTCCTATTTGCAAAGTCTCTTCGGCCAGCACGCCCGGGCCACCGCGAAAACAATTGCCGGGTCGAAGAACTGAGGCTCGGACCACGTGAATTTCCACCATATCACCTTCTGTCCGCGGCTTTAAAACATACCAACCGGTCGGTATTTACCCCGTCCTTGACTTGAACAATTGATTCAAATGCTATGAACTCTGCCAGACTCGCAACCACCACGGCTCCGGATTCCCCGGCCACCTCATTTAACCGGCCCGCCGCTCCCTTGGTTCACAACCACCACGGGGCCCGAAATCCCGGAGAGGAGGTCCCGGACGCATCGCCGCCCCGAAAGGCCAATTTCAAACCCTTGGTTTGGGCCGTGTGCCTGTTGCTTGCAGGCAGCGGCGCCGCGAAACTGGCCCACACCTGGTGGACCGTTGGGCGGTTCGTCGAGAGCACAGACGACGCCTATGTGGGCGGCGACGTGACCGTCATCGCGCCGAAAGTTGCCGGATTCATCTCGGAACTGGCCGTCCACGACAACCAAACGGTACACGCGGGCGACCGGTTGCTGAAGTTGGATGATCGGGATTACCTGGCGGCGCTGGCGAAAGCGGAAGCGACCGTGGCCATCCAACGCGCGGTTCTGACCAACCTGGCCGCAACGCGAGATTTGCAGCAGGCGGTGATTGGGCAAGCCGAAGCGACCCTCAACGCGGCGGAGGCGGAAATTGTTCGCACCCGTGATGATCAGGTGCGCTTCAACCGGTTGCTGGGGGGCGGTGCGGTGTCCGTTCAAGAATCTCAAAAGTCCGATGCGGACTACCAGGAAGCGGTTGCCGCGGGCGAAAAGGCGCGGGCAGGGCTCACTGCGGCCCAGCGGCAGTTGGTGGTCATCGACTCGCAGTCACAGCAGGCAAAAGCCTCCCTGGATGAGGCCCGAGCCGAACGCGAGCTTGCGCGACTGAATTTGAGCTATACGGAGTTGCGGGCCCCCATGGATGGCGTGGTGGGAAACCGAAGCGCACAGGTTGGCGCGTATGCCACCGCGGGCTCGCAACTGCTCTCGCTGGTGCCGGCGCGCGGGCTCTGGATCGACGCCAACTTCAAGGAGAGCCAGCTCGCCCGGATACATCCCGGCTCGCCCGCGGTCGTGGAGGTGGATTCCATCCCCGGCCAGACCTTCTCGGGGCGGGTCGTCAGTATCGCTCCGGCAACGGGGGCGCAATTCAGTGTCTTGCCGCCGGAGAATGCGACTGGGAATTTCACGAAGATTGTGCAGCGAGTGGCGGTGCGAATTGTCCTGGACGACGGGGCTGAGGTCCTGGGCCAATTGCGCCCGGGGCTGTCGGTCGTGGCCAAAGTCAACACGCGCTTCTCCGCCAAGGCGGGAGCTTCCAATCGCGCCGGCTTATGAGCAACGCGGTGAAACCTCAGGGCTGGGTCCGGGAGATTTTGCCCTTTGTGGTCATGTGCATCGGCATGTTCATGGCCCTGCTGGATATCCAGATTGTGGCTTCCTCTCTCCAGGACATTGGGGGCGGTTTGTCGGCGGCGCAGGACCAGATCAGTTGGGTGCAAACGGCCTACTTGATCGCCGAAATTGTCATGATCCCGCTCTCGGGCTGGTTAACCCGCGTATTCTCCACGCGCTGGCTCTTCACGCTTTCGGCCGCCGGGTTCACCCTGATGAGCCTGCTCTGCGGGCTGGCTTGGAACATCGAAAGCATGATCGTGTTCCGCGCACTGCAAGGCCTGCTGGGCGCTTCCATGATCCCCATCGTCTTCACCTCTTCCTTCCACTATTTTCAAGGCCAACGGCGGGTGTATTCGGCCGCCGTGATCGGCACCATCGCTTCGGTGGCGCCCACCTTGGGGCCGGTCATTGGCGGCTGGATAACCGATAGCCTCAACTGGCATTGGCTCTTCTATATCAACCTGGTTCCGGGCATCGTGGTCACCGTCCTGGTCCCTTTCGTCGTCGATATTGACAAGCCTGACTTCTCGCTCCTCAAGGAAGCGGATTACCTTGGCATCACCCTCATGGCCGCCGGCCTGGGCTGTTTGGAATACGTGCTCGAAGAGGGGGCGCGGTGGAACTGGTTTGACGATCCGGCGATTCGAGCCTGCGCCCTCATTGCTGTCGTTTCGGGGGTTCTGTTCGTGGTTCGCAGCCTAACGTTCACGCGGCCGGTGGTCGATCTGCGGGCCCTGGGCGATAGGAATTTCCTGGTCGGCTGCATTCTTTCCTTCATGACGGGCGTGGGAATTTTTTCCACGATCTTCATGACGCCCCTGTTTCTGGGTTATGTCCGCGGGTTCAGCGCCTGGCAAATCGGCGTGGCGATCGCCTCGACCGGCGCGGCGTCCCTGGCCGGTGTGCCGGCTTACATCCTGCTGGCGCGCAAAATCGACACGCGCTGGCTCATGCTGTTTGGATTGATGCTCTTTGCGGTGTCGATGTGGAGCTTCAGCTTCATCACGCACGATTGGGGCTCGGCTGAACTCTTTCTGCCCCAGGTGCTGCGTGGTTTCCCCCAAGTATTTGCCGTCGCCCCGGCGGTAACGCTTGGCCTGGGCAGCCTGCCGCCGGACCGCCTCAAGTACGCCAGCGGGCTCTTCAACATGATGCGCAACCTGGGTGGCGCCATCGGCATTGCGGTTTGCGCGACCCTGTTAAACAACCGGACCAACCTCCACTTTCTACGGCTGGCGGAACACCTCAATTCAACCAACAGCGCGATGCAAGGATTGATGCGCCGGGTCAGCGCCACGTTTGCCGCCGCGCATGGCGGCGACGTGCTCCATGGGCAGGCGGCGGCGCTCAAGCAACTCTGGTCGCTCACCTATCGCGAGGCCCGGGTGCAAACCTTTGCCGATGCATTCTTTGCCATGGCCGTGTGCCTCGCCGTCGCGGCGATGCTCGTGCCCTTGCTGCGGAAGATCACCACACCCGCGGGTCCAGCCGCGGCCGCGCATTGAGGATGAAATCGCAAAGGCCATGATCCTGGTTGCAAGCACTTCCTCGTGTGCAAAAGCCCGCCGGGGTTGATATCGGTCTTCTTAGAAGGACCTCTTTGCGCATATTTGTCTTTATTAACGAGACAGCAGGGGATCTGTGATCCGACAGAACCCCATGGCCGGTGATGTCGCTGTTCGCCAGAAAGAGGCCCCGCCCGGCGTGGTTGTCAGCCCCGCCTGGGAGTGCACACTGGCGCGCGAGAAATTGCCGGGCGGTTTGCCTCGCTGAATCGATCGATCCAGGCAAGCAGACAAAACTGGCGCCTGCGAACACGCGCCTGGCGTCGCATGCGGTCAAAACTGACTTGTCTGCAACCTGTGTTGAGGGCCAAGGAGTCTAGGCCGACAGTGTTAGATTTCCTCGGAAAAAGAGCGCAACCTGCGGGCCGTTTCATCCCGGAGGGATGCCCGAGAATAGCCCAGCGCTTCAGCGTTGGGGACTGCGGACTTGGAGTGGACAAGTCCCGACGGGACGGCTGAGGGCCGCAACCCAGCTCAGCCGTCCCGGCGTCGAACCAGCACGTCGAAGCGAACCTTGCGAGAACGCTTCGCTTGCATGCTCAAACCCAAAGGCGCGGCGTCGCTGGTTCAGGGGACGGTTGACTTTTTAAGGGTTGACTTCGGGTCCATTTCCGGCGCAAGCTCCCGACCATGAAGGATTTGCATGATGGGAGCACGCATTTGGAATCCCAAGCGGATGGCCGGGTGATCCAGTAGTTAAACCTCGACCCGTATTATGAAACCAAGAGATGTTTTCAAAATCATTGTCGCAACGGTGGGTTTGCTAGGCTTTAGTTACGGTGCTCTGTACCTCATGGACGGTTTACTTTTTTCCATCGGACTCCTCCAGTTGCAGCACAGCCAGCCCGGATACTATGCGGCGCGAGGTGTAATTGAGATGATTCTTGGTATTCTGTTCATGAAGGGTATACCACCATTCGTTGACTTGGCTTTTCCACCAAGTGAGCAGCCTTCACCAGACGAGGATCCGGAGGGAGCGAAACATGATGGTTAACGAGTCACGGCAACCAAAGCCGGTTGGGCGTCGAGGTTGCACTCGGACACGAGTGATCCGGCGTGGCTGCGTTGTGCGTTCGGCAAGATGAGCGTGATTCGTCCATTTCTCGCCCGCCATCCCGTTTCTGTCCCCTTGATTGGCTGGTGTGTTCTCGCTATGGCGGCGGTGCTCGGCGGCTATCTTAATTTGCCGCATCCCTGCTCGGTTCCCTTTTCGGTTTACGTCGAGCTCATTGGAGCCCCGCTGATTGTCGCCGCGTCGTTGGCGTCCCCTCTCCCGGACTCTTCCCTGCCCAAATCCTTGCGGAATTTTCTTCTCGCATCACCGTGGCTACTTGGTTTGATCTGGTTTCAGGCTGTTTGCTTGGCTATAGCTGAAATATACATTAGGGCCATTTCGAAATGAAGATCGCGGCGCCTGACTCGACAAGCCAGCAGAAGCCGGGAGACTGTTGTCGGTCTTGGTGGTCGTCATCGGCACGGCGCCGCTGCGGTTTACGTTCGCCGCCCTGCGAGCGCCGCGAGCCAAATTGAAGTCCCGCAGCGACGTTAGCTTTGCCCTTACGTGTGAAAACGTGCGCTTATTGTGGCCAATCAAATCAGGACGAGGTTGCTGTCTGCCCGGGTTGTGGAACAGCGGAGTTCAATAATCCTCCTCTGCGGGTCAAATCGGTTCCGATTCGTGAATGGCGGCTTGGCGCCAGGGCAGGGGAGTCGTGTGGGCTTCGGGGAAAGGCTGGGCGCCGGGCGTTCGGCAAGGCCCTGCGCCTTCGGTTCGCAAATGATAGGGTGGTTGACGGAGCGAGCCGGCTTGAGGAAAGTTAGGCGATGAAGGCAGAGCTTACCGCAATCATCGAAGCAGCGCCTGAAGGGGGCTACTGGGCGATCTGCCCGGAAGTACCAGGAGCGAACGGGCAAGGAGAGTCCATCGAGGAGGCAAAGCAGAGCCTTCGGGAAGCCGTGCGTTTGATCTTCGAAGATCGCCTGGCAGACGCGAAACGGGGTCTTCCCAGTGATGCGATCGAATCAGTGATCGCCATTCAATGAAGAGGAGAGACCTCGAAAAGAGGCTGCTGGACTCATGCGCACTACACTATTCGTACTGGCTCTCCTGACGCTCCTTGCGCCGGCCTTCGCGGACCCGAAGCAGCCTTCGGTGGAGGCCGGGGAGGCCTCCCCGGCCGAATGGATGGTGGTGACGGCCCCCGGGTTCCGAGGGTCCTTGGCAGCCTTGATCGAGAGACGCCGCGCGGAGGGGCTGAGGGTAAGCCTGGTCGAGACCACAAATGTGCTCACCCCGGAGCAGATCAGATCGGGGGACGGCTGGCCACTGGCGGCTTTCATCAAGCAGCAGTTTGGCAAAAACACAAAGCACGGTTGCGTGTTGCTGGTGGGAGCCTTGAACGCCAGCAAGGTCTCGATGGCCGAACAAACCGTGGTCCCCGGACTGCCCGGGATGACTGGGCGGATGAAGGGCTTGGCGGGCGATTACGGCTACAGCCTGCCCGATGAGGAAGGGATCCCCCGGATTGCGGTGGGCCGTTTTCCCGGCCGCACGGCGGAGGAGGTGCGGAGCATGGTAGAGAAGACCCTGCGCCTGGAACAGGACTGCCCGCCCGGGCCTTGGCGCAATCGAATCACCCTGCTGCAAGGCAACCCGGGCGGCGGGCCGCTGGCTGAAATGTTTGTCGAGCAAGCGACGCTGCCGCGGCTGCAAGGCCTGCATCCGGCGTGGCATCTCGAGGCGATTGCTGATTTCAGCGCCTCCCCTTACTTCCTGCCTGCGTCCCACCTGCGCGAGGGGGCGCTGGATGAACTGCAATCAGGGGAGCTCTTCTCGATCTACCTCGGGCACTCGGATGCCTCGGGGCTGTGGTCAAATGGCGCTTACTTGTTAAGCCGAGAGGATTGGGCGCGCCTGAACCTCCGGCCCTGCCAGGGCGTATTTTTCACCTGCGGTTGCTTTGCCTGTCAATGGAGCGGCGACCATGGCGAAGGCTATGGCTTGGCCGCGATGCGCAACGCCCGCGGCCCAGCAGCCGTCATCGGCGCCTCCGCCGAGAGCTACTCCGCGCCCGGCCTTTTGGCTATCGACGGATTTCTGCAATGCTGCTCGCAGCCGCCGTTTCCCTCGCGGTTAGCCGATTACTGGCTGGCAGTGCAGTCGGGCCTGGCCAAGGGCACGATCGATGAGGGGGCCTTTTCGCTATTCGATCAGTTCGATGGGAGCGGGGGCCGGGTGCCGCTTTCTGTCCAGCGCCGGGAACACTTGGAGATGTGGATGCTGTTGGGCGACCCCGCCCTGCGTTTGCCGATTCTGCCTTTGGATATCGCCCTGAGTCCGCCCGCCTCAGCAAGTCCCGGCAGCACGGTCGTCGTGCGAGGGACCCTTCCGGAGCGGTTGAAGGGGGCGCGCGTTCACCTCAGCATCGACCGCCCGGTCGGGTTTAAGCCGACCGATCTCGACACTCTGCCGGATGCTTCGCCCGAAAAGGCGGCCACTCGTGAACGGACAGTCTTGGCCAATCACCGCAAGGCCAACCAAACGGTCCTCGCCGAGGCCGACGCCAAATCCAGCCAGACCGGGTTCGAGTGCGCCCTGACTCTGCCCGCCTCGATTCCCTGGCCCAGGTTAGTCGTTCGAGCCTATGCAACCAGAGGGAGCGATGTCGCTTTGGGCGTGGAAATCCTGCCGGTAAAGCCCTGAAACATCAGCGGGTGGCGCGTTCCCAGGCTTGGGTGTTCACGCGAAGGGATGCTCCACATCTCCGCGCTTCAACTCAGAAACGCCTCCACTCGTCGTGGGGCAATGTAACCGACCAAACGCCGCTTCCGGGTTAAAAAGGCCGAGACCTTTCTCACTTTGAAGCGGCGCGAATAAACACCGAACCACTGCTGGCCAAGTTCGTCAGGGTAAAGGAGGTGACGCCCGCCGAGTTCGTGATCTCCTGCAGTTCAGACCAGTGGGCCAGGTCGGTCGAACGTTGCACGCTGTAAATCCCGCCCCAGGTTCCCGCCAGCGAAAAGGTTAAGGAGTTTGGAAGTTCTCCCTTGAAGTCCTGTAAGGACGATTTGATAATAGCCTAGGGCGGCGGCCTCGGCGGCCTTGCCCTGGGCGATTATCAAGCTTTCCCTCCGGGGCTCCGGAAAGGCGAGCCACTCAGTTCAGCGGACACCGGCAACAAACTTTCCAAATGCCTAGCGACGAGAAAATCCAGAAGATCCTGCTAGAAGGCAGACAGGAAACTCTAGCCGTCCGTGAGGCCATCGGCATTCCGCCGGACTTCCACCCACTCAGGACAGTTTACAACCCCATCGCCGGTGCTGTGGTGGCATCGGTTGAGCACCACTCCGCGGACAGATTCGAGCGCAGGCTGTTCTTTCGGCACACCTCGGAACGGGCCTACCGCTCGGTTGGCTCCCCGCCACCGGATGTTCATTACGAGGACCTTGTGACCAGTTCGACCCAAGCCACCATCTACTACACGGTCCAAAGCATCACCAAGAGCGAGCGGCCTGGCGAATTCGGGGGTGAATGGCAGTCGGTTGATAGCTTCGACTTAAAGAAGCAAACTGCGCAGAGCGTTATCTCCAGAGGCGCCATCCAATTGCCCGAGCACTATGCGCACGGCTGGGTGTCATGCCTACATGGAGTGGCGACCGACGACGCGGCCCTTTACTGCTCGTGCGCATTTCAAGGCGCTGAGAAGTCCAAGGTTCATTATTGGCTTTGCAGCGTGACGCCACACGCCCAGGTAGTCACACTTTTATCCAGGTTGGAGGCCGTATGGTTTTGAGGCTGACTGAGCCGAATCAACGTCGCGGTGGCAAAATGCGGCCGTCATCAATCACCCGGTGCGGCATCGTAACCGAACAAACGCCGTTTCCGGCCTAGAAATGGCCGAGAAGGGGCTCACTTCGAAGCAGATTGCGAATCCGCCCTCGCCCAGTTCGCGTGAAACAGGTTATGCTTGCGTTATGAAAGCGATCACGATCCGGGATTTGCGCCAGCGCTGGCCCGAGGCTGAGGCGGCCCTGCAAACCGAGGATGAAATCCTGATCACACGTGATTCAAAGCCGGTGGCCAAACTGGTGCGCGTGGCGGCGGAGGGCCCCAAGCGCTCGCGCTGGAACCCCGAGGAACATGCGCGCTGGCAAAAAAAGATCTCCGGTGGGACACGCTCGCGCAGCGATGCGGCGCTGGCGGCCGCTCGCGCCGACCGCGCCTTCGCGACGGGGCGCAAATGACCTGTCTGGATACGAGTTGCCTGTCAAAGCTTCTCAGGGAGGAGCCGGAAAGCGCCGACGTGCGGAACTCAGTGGCTGCGGAAACTGAGGTCGCTACGAGGTTCTCTATCCGGGCCGGGACTAGAATCCTTGGACCTGAAAACACGTTGTAATCAAGTCAAGTTTTGCCGCAGTTGCAGCACGGCACTCAGCATTTCCCCAGCCCCGGGTCCCCTCGAGCTGATGCGCGAGGCGCACAACGAATGAAGCCCGGCCACAGAATCTCCGGGGGTTGGGGGGGCGTCGCGCGTCGCGGGTGAACCGGTGTGGCCTGGCGAGTCTCGACGATTGGATGTCCAAAACCCGTGACTTACCGGAAGTAGGGGTAGAGATTGTGTCCCATCGGCGCAGCCGCCTCTATCGATGACAATTGAATCAACACGACCGGTCCCCATCAACCCCAAGTAGAAAGCCTATGAAGCACACCCAGCCCTCGATCAGCCTCCTGGTATTGGCGCTATGCGGCCTGTTACCCGGAATCACCGCGCGTGCCAGTGATATCTCCGGTCAATGGCGCGCCGAGTTCGAGACCCCTATCGGCCAGCAGAAATATCTCTTCACCTTCCAATTGAACGACGGCAAGGTCATCGGAAAAGCCAGCGCCGAGGTCGGTGATCGCAAACGGGAAGTGGAGTTCAAGGACACGAAACTTGACGGCAACAAGCTGACGTTTGTCGAGCTGTTCAAGTTCCAGGATAACGAGGTGCGAATCGACTACACAGGCGACGTGAGCGACAACGACATCAAGTTTACCCGCAAGGTCGGTGATTTCGCGAATGAGGAATTCGTGGCCAAGCGGGTCGAAGTGGCGGCGGTTGCGGGCGCCAGCCCCGCCGGCGGCGGCCCCACGAACCGGCCGCCGCGAGGGCCGCGCGGGTTTGGCGGTCCGATTGTGCTCGGGCCGGACGACAAGCCAGCGTTTCCCGATCCCCCGGCCGGCTTCGACGTCAAGCGCGAGGGCATCGCCCATGGCCGCCTCGAGATGATCGAATATGACTCGAAAACCGTCGGGACCATGCGCAAAATGCAGGTGTACACGCCGCCCGGTTATTCGAAGGATAAGAAGTATCCGGTGCTTTATCTGCTGCACGGCATTGGTGGAGACGAGACCGAGTGGGAACGGTTTGCGCATCCGGACGTCCTGCTCGACAACCTGCTGGCGGACCAGAAAGCCGTTCCGATGATCGTGGTGATGCCCAACGGTCGCGCGCGGAAGAACGACCGGGCCGAGGGTGATGTTTTTGCTTCCGCACCCGCCTTCGCCAACTTCGAGCGGGATCTGCTGGATGATGTGATCCCAGCCATCGAGGCGCGCTATTCGGTTCAGGCTGACCGTGAGCATCGCGCGCTGGCGGGCCTGTCGATGGGCGGCGGCCAGTCGCTTAACTTCGGTTTGGGCCACTTGGACACCTTTGCCTGGATCGGTGGCTTTTCCTCCGCGCCGAACACCCGTCCGCCCGAGGAACTGGTTCCGGACCCGGCGGCGGCCCAGCAATTAAAATTGCTTTGGCTTGGCTGCGGCAATAAGGACGGGTTGATCCGCATTAGCCAGGGGGTGCACACGTACCTGAAGGAGAAAGGCGTCCCTCACGTATGGCATGTCGATGGCAACGCTCACGACCCCACGGAATGGAGGAACAATCTATACCTCTTTGTCCAACGCATCTTCCTCTGACGCGCCATCCAACCCCGGCGATTCGCCACCCTATTGAGCTTCGCGACCGCGCGGCTCACCCCCACCACCAAGCGCGTTGGCAAATCACGCTCGACCGGCGGGCCGCGGCTGGATGCGCTGGCCAGCGTGCCGGTCTCGGCTTGCTCGGTGTCCCGTGCGTCATTCTTCGGCGCCCAGAGCGTAGAGCTTTTTTCGCGTGCGCAAATAGATCCGATCACCCACCAGGGCCGGCGTGGCAAAAATGCGATCGCCGAAATCCGCTTGGTGAAGAATTTCGGGTTTTTGGCCGCCGGCCTTCACGACCGTGAGTTTGCCGCCCACCGAGGCGAGGTAAATTCGACCGGCGGCCGCGACGGGCGAGGCATAGTAGTTGCCGGGCGCTTCGAGGCGCTCTTGGACGTAAAACGGTTCCCCGGTTTTGGCATCAAAACAAGAGAGCATCCCGCCGTCCTTGATGAGATATAACCGGCCTTCATAAAAGAGCGGTGAAGGCACGTAAGGCAGGCCCCGGTTGAACTCCCATGCGACATGGGTTTGCGTAATATCACCACGCCCGCCGGGTTTGAGGGCCACCAGCACGTTCCGGCCCTTCGCGTTGCGGCCCATGAGGATGTCCCAATCGGCTTTGGTGATCTTGCCATCGTGGTTGACATCGACGCCGGTCATGTAAGCCCGCTCGCCGGCAGGCAATTCATCGAAGGTGACCTCGCCGTCGTGGTTCTTGTCGTAGCGCTCGCGGAAGACATCCCAGGAGGGCCAGGGCGAATCCGTTTTGCCCGGCGCCCACGCCGCGTAATACAACCATCCCTCGCCGACCACCGGTGTGGTGCAGGAAAACGCCGCCACCCCGGCCACCATCCACAGTTCCTTCCCGTTCTGCAGATCGTAGCCCTTGAGGCGCAGACAACCCGGCACGACGACTTGCTCGCGTCCCTCATTTTGCCAAATCACCGGCGTGCCGAAGCTCCCGGTCGCGTCCGGTCGGGCCGTTTCCCACGCCGTCCGGCCGGAGGCGACCTCCACGGCCAGGAGCGACGAGTTCTGGTCCTGGTCACGGTCGAGGATGACGAATTCGCCCGCAATAATCGGGGAGGTGCCCGAGCCGTACCCGCCCCCGCTCACGGCCACAGGCAAAGGATGGCGCCAGAGCTCATTTCCCTCGAAGTCGTAGCCAATCAAACCGAAGGAGCCAAAGTAGCTCACGAGGCGCCGGCCATCGGTTGCGGGCGTGGAACCGGCGGGGCTGTTTTCGGTTGGGTGGAAGCCTTCGAGTTTGTCCGGCTTAACCCCCTTGGACCAGAGCAGCTTCCCATCGCTCCGCTGGTAACACCGGGTTTGGAGCTGGCCCTGATCGAAAGTGGTCAGGAAGAGGCGGTCGCCCCAAACACAGGGTGACGAGGGTGACCACGGCACCTCGACGCACCAGCGCACGCCGTTGGTGGGGCCGGGGGCCACGGGCGGTGTGGCTTCGAGGGCGACTCCGGAACAGTTTGGACCGCGGAACTGCGGCCAGCATGGCGCCGAGGCGGGCACGCTCGACACCCAAAGCAACGCGCAGAGAAGCCCAGTCCGAGCATAGAAAGTATTCCAATCGAGGTGAGCTGAGGTCATAGCGCGCAAGATTTGTCTCCGGGTGTCATGCGACAGATCTTAAACGTGAATGAGCCGGCGTCAACTGAACTTGGGCGCGCCAGAAGCACCGGGCTCCCGGTTCAGCTAATCACCACAAAATCCAGGAAACGAGGCCTGCGGTCCTCGTTCGACCGCCACCTTGCCGCTTGCCGATGTTCCCGGGGCGGGATAGGCTCGCCGCAAGATGAAGCTACTCGCCGCTTTGATTTGTGGACTGTTGGTTCTGGGCTTCAGCGCCGCGTCGAAGCCCGTCGGCAAGCTGATGCACGTCGTTTCCTTTAAGTTCAAATCCACAGCGTCCACGGAGGATATCAAAAACATCGAGGCCGCCTTCGAGCAACTGAAGCATAACATCCCCCAGGTCGTGACCCTGGAGTGGGGAACCAATGTAAGTCCGGAGCAGCGGAACAAGGGTTTCACCCATTGCTTTGTTCTGACCTTCAACAGCAACCAGGACCGGGACGCGTATCTCGAGCACCCGGCGCACAAGGCCTTTGGCAAAATGGTCGGTCCGGTGCTCGAAGACGTATTTGTCATCGACTTTTGGACCAAGGGGTGAGCAGGAGTCCCAGAGGGCCGAACCGGAGTTGGGGCAAGCTCCATCGAGGCAGCCGCCGGCTCGGGCTGTCCACAGCCTAGCCCATGCAGAACCATCCTGAGGCGCTGCAGATCGTTTGGAAAATTCTCCTGGTCCTGGGCTTGGTGGTCGTCAATGGGTTTTTCGTCGCCGCGGAGTTCGCCCTGGTCAAGATTCGGGAAACCCAACTCGACATGCTGGTGGCCAAGGGCAATCGCCGGGCCAAGGTGGCGCGTTCGATCATTGCCAACCTCAACTCGTATCTGAGTGCGACGCAGCTCGGCATCACCATGGCGAGCTTGGGCTTGGGATGGGCAGGGGAACCGGTGTTTTTGGCCGTGCTTTCGCCGTTGCTGGCCTCCCTGCATATCGATTCGGAAGCCATCCGGCATTCGATTGCCTTTGCCATCGGGTTTACCGCCCTGACGTTCCTCCATATTAGCGCCGGGGAGCTGGCTCCAAAGTGGATGGCCATCCAGAACCCGCTGCCGATCTCCCTCGGGGTGGCCCAACCCTTGAGGTGGTTCTTTCTTATTTCCTACCCTTTCAATCAACTGCTCAATGGCACCGCTCGCTGGTTGTTGCGACAGGCCGGCTTCAAGCCGGTCAGCGACGCCCGGCGGGCGCATTCGGAGGAGGAGTTGCGCCTGCTGCTGGCAACGTCCCAAACGCTCTCCGGCGGCACCCTGCTCGGGCGGGACATTGTGCTCAACGCCCTGGATTTGCGCCACCGTCTGGCCCGCGAGGTCATGCGCCCGCGGCAGGAAATTGTCAGCCTGGATACCGAGGCCAGCATCGCCGAATGCCTCGATGTGGCCGAGCGGACGCGGTACTCGCGTTTCCCGTTGTGCGCCGAAGGCGACCTGGACCGGACGCTGGGAGTGGTCCACATCAAGGATTTATACGCCATGCGGCTGAAGGCCCGGAGCGGCGCTGATTTACGGCCCGTGGCACGCCGGATCATTTACATTCCAGAAACCGCCCACCTGGAAAAGCTGCTGCAGATGCTGCTCGACCGCAAGCTGCACCTGGCCATCGTGGTGGATGAATACGGCGGCACCGTGGGCATGGTCACTTTGGAAAACATCCTCGAAGAGGTGGTCGGTCAAATTCAGGATGAGTTCGACCAGGAGAAGCCGCTGCTGGTGCCCCTGGGCAAAAAGGGCTGGGAACTGGCCGGAGCCCTGCCGTTGCATGAGCTCGAGGAGTTGGTGGGCGAGTCCCTGCGCGAGGAAGGCGTGACTACCGTCAGCGGCTGGGTTACGCATCGCCTGGGCGGTTTTCCCAGGGCTGGCTATACCATGCCCATCGGCGCCTACGACCTGCGGGTCGAAGCCATGGACGGCATGCGCGTCGCGCGCTTGCGGCTGACGAAAAGGCCGGGCCCGGAGGCGGCCGGATGACCCGGCTTTCGCCCAGGGCGTCAGGCTCCCTTCTTGTTTCACATTGCCGTTGACTCTGATACCCTTAGGCGGAACGGGAAGAAGCGGCAGGACGAAGGCGCCTCTGGATTTCTCCCGATCCAGAACCGGTTCGATCTATGCATAAGTTCATGAGCTGGCTGGGCAACGGTCTGGGAGCGGCAAGCGCGTCGCTCCAATCGGCCAACGGCGGCGGAGCCGGCGGGCCTCGGGGCGGGAATGTTACTGCCCTGGATCCCCGCACCAAGGTCACCATCCTGGGCATCTGCTATGTGAGTGTCGTCGGGATGATCGACCTCGGCACCACCCCGGGCTTGAACTTCGATCTTTTCTACCTTTTCGGCTGTGCCTTCGTCGGCTGGGCGGCCGGTGCTCGTGCCGCCCTCTTTGTGACCTTCACCGCGGGGGCCTTTCTTTACTTTGATGGCGCGCAGCCCTCCGGGTTGGCGCTGCCCGGTTGGGTCATCCAGTGGAATGCCGTCATACGCCTGCTGGGCTTCGCCGCCGCGGGCTGGCTGGCGGCGCAGGTGGGCCGCCTGACGCGCCAGCTCGAACAGACCGTCCAGGAACGCACCAGCCGTTTGCAAAGCGAAGCGGAAGAGCACAAGGAAACGGCTGTGCGTTTGCGCGAGACCTTGGAATTATTCCGGCAAGTGACAGAAAACATCACCGAAGTTTTCTGGGTGACCGATCCGGCCAAGACTCGAGTCAACTACGTCAGCCGCGGCTTCGAGACAGTGTGGGGTCGGCCGCGCCAAACCGTTTATACCGCCCCGGAGATCTGGTTGGAGGCGGTCTATGAGCCGGACCGCGAGCGGGTGAGCCTGGCGACTCATACCCGCCAGATCACCGGCGATTATGATGAGGAATACCGGGTCCGCCGGCCCGACGGCTCCCTATGCTGGGTCCACGACCGCGCGTTTCCGGTTTTGAATGAGAACTCGGAGGTGTATCGGATCGTGGGCATCACGGAGGACATCACCGAACGGAAGCGCTCCGAGCGCTTGTTGGAGGCGCAGCGGGATGTGGGCGTGGCGCTCAGCGTCACTAGCGATCTCCATGAAGCCCTCGAGCGCCTCTTGGAGACGGTGGCCGGGCTTGAGGGGATTGATTGCGGCGGGGTGTACCTGGCCGACGAGCACACCGGCGCCATGCAGCTCAAGGCGCACATGGGCCTGGCCGCGGGCTTTGTGGCAAGCGTCTCCCTGTATGACGCGGACGCCCCGGAGGCCAGGCTGATTAAAGAAGGGCGCGCCCTCTATCCCATCTGCGCCCCGGGGTGGAATACCGAGAGCGCGTTCTGGGTGGGGGCGGACCTGCGCGCGCTCGCCGTGCTCCCGCTGCAACACGAGGGCGAAGTCCTGGGCGCTCTGTCCTTGGCCTCACATCAGCAGGAGGAAATCCCGATGCAGGCGCGATTTGGACTCGAGGCGATCGCTTCCCAAGCCGCCGGCGCCATCGCGCGCATCCGTCTCGAGCAGCAAATCCTGGAAATTAGCGACCGCGAGCAAGCCCGCATCGGCCAGGACATTCACGATGGCCTTTGCCAGCAGCTCATCGGCATGGCCTTCAGCTCCAACTCGCTCCTGCAGTCCCTCAGCGCTGACGGGCGTCCCGAAGCCACCACGGCGCAAAAAATTTGCGCACTCCTCGACGAGGCGATCACCGAATCGCGCAACGTTTGCCGCGGCCTTTACCCGGTCCGGCTTCAGACGGAGGGCTTGGTTCCGGCGCTCGATGAACTGGCGCGCACGACGACCGAGCGCTATGCGTTGACCTGCGTGTGTGAAGCCGACTGCCGGCGTTTACCCTGCAATGTCACGGTCGCCACCCATCTCTATCGCATCGCCCAGGAGGCGATCAACAATGCGGTGAAGCACAGCGGCGCGCGTTCGCTTCGAATTCGGCTGACCAGCTCGGACGGCGCCCTCGAACTTCAGGTCAAGGACGACGGCCGCGGTCTGCCCGCTGATCCGCAAAGGCACGCGGGCATGGGCCTGCACATCATGGACTACCGCGCCCGGAGCCTGGGTGGCATGCTGGGTTTGAGTGGAGGCGGAACGGGGACCGTCGTCACGTGCCGCGTTCCGCAGCGGGGTTGAGAGGAAAGCTCCATGCTGCACGCTCATCCCGCCTCCAAGGTCACCCGGATCATGCTCGTCGATGATCATCCGATCGTACGCGAGGGCTTGGCCGAAAGCATTAACCGCGAGCCCGACCTGCAGGTGTGCGCCCAGGCCGAGGAGCATCTCGAAGCCCTCAAGGCCATCGAGTCCGCCAAGCCCGACCTGGTCGTCGTGGATCTCATCCTGAGAAATTCGAGCGGGTTGGAATTGATCAAAGATATTCACGCGCGCTGGCCGCGCGTGCTGGTCCTGGTGGTTTCCATGCACGACGAAACCCTTTACGCGGAGCGGGTGCTGCGCGCCGGAGCCCAAGGTTATATCACCAAGCAGGAAGCCCCCCGCGATATTCTGCTGGCGATTCGCCGGATCCTGGGAGGGGGCATTTACCTTAACGACCGAACCGCCTCGGCGGTGCTGGCCCGGTTAGGGTCCAAGAGCCAGAGCGCGAGCCACAGCATCGCCGACCTGCTGGCCGATCGTGAATTGCAGGTCTTCGAACTCACCGGGATGGGCCTCAGCACCCGTGAGATTGCCGGCCAGTTGCATATCGACATGAAGACGGTGGACACCTACCGCGCTCGCATCCGGGAGAAGCTCAATCTGAAAACTTCCAGTGAATTGCTGCAGTTGGCCATTCGCTGGAACAAAAGCCAGTAACGGATTGGAGGCCTTCGGCCCGCGCCGAACTCGGGACGCTTAAGCCCGCCCCGCCTACGGGGACGCACCCCGGTAACTGGTCCGAACCTTCAGCCATTCGAAGTCGGTTGACGGGCTGGCGGCGAACCGCGTCATGCGTTTATGCTGGATCGGTTGCACCGTGGCCGGCACGACCCAGCGGTGATATTCCACGTGCCCGTCGGCAAACGAAAAATTGGCCCCCCCGTTGTGGTAGGAGCCGGGCAGGTTGCCCCACATATACTCCTCCAGTACGTTGACGAAGAAACCGTCATTGAGTGTGTCCGCATGCTCGTCCAGGAAGACAAATGTGCCTGACGGATTCAGGAACTGCGATTTCTTGAAGAACTGGACATACGAAGGGTTGAAACGGTTGGTCAATTCGCCCGGGTTTCCGACCATGGCGTTCATGGACATGCTGCGGATGCGCGGTCCGTTCGGGGCCGGCTCACGATCGGCCGGGCACTTGTAGATCTTGGCCGAGTGACTGGCGAAAGGGCCAAGCTTGGATTCCGTGAGGTAGGTCAAATTGGTATTGTCGTCGCTGGCGAGCCAGTCCTCGACATTATTCGCCCAGGTCTGCCGGCGAGCGAGCGTTTCGGGCACGCCGTGGTTGTTGACCAGCCAATCGTTGAAATCGTCGGCGTAGAGCGTCCACGCCAGCGAGAGTTGTTTGATGTTGGCGGCGCAGGTAATCGATTGGGCCTTTTGTTCTGACTGCGTCAATGCGGGCAGGAGCAAGGCCGCCAGGATCGCTATAATGGCGATGACCACCAGCAGTTCCACCAGGGTGAACCCACACCGCCCGCCCGCGGCCCTCGGGATGCTCCCAGCCCGGTCCGGAAAGCTCGCGGCGCCTTGGCGTCCGGAGGAAATCCGCAGGCTAGGGCCGCGTTCGGGTCGTTGCGGCAAAGGCTGGCGGCGGGGCGGACCCGGCGCCCGGCCGGGGCGAATCCCTCGGTCATCGAGGCCTGGACACGAATTCAATGGTACGGGCGGCATGCGGATGCCAGGAAGTTATCCTATGCTGAGCGTCGCGCAAAGCCATGAATCAAGGGCCGGGCCGCAGCGAACGCTGGACCTCAGGTAGCCGGTCTGCTACCAAGGGCGCGGTGAAATCAAAGCGCCTAACCACCCGGCCGGTTCAGACCCGCTCGGAATCGACGGAAGATCACCTCGAGCGGATCCAGGAGCTTATGGCTCAAAAGGGCTACGCTCGTGTTTCGGACATCGCGTCCTCGCTGGGCCTGAGCCGCTCCGCGGTTTCAAACATGGTCCGCCGTCTGGCGCGGCGCGGCTATGTGAACTACGAGCGGTATCGAGGCTTCACGTTGACCGCGGAGGGACGCGCCGTAGCCAATCATATCAAGGTGCGCCATGAAACGCTGACGGCTTTGCTCCGGCTTCTGGGGCTCAGCCGGCAAACCGTGGAGGAGGAGGTCGAGGTCATCGAGCACCACCTCCGCCCCGAAACGCTGAAGGTGTTCTCGAAATTGGTCCAGTTCTGGCAGACCCAGCCCGAGCATCTCGAAGCGTTTCTGAAATATAACCAGGCCAGGTAGGCCGGCGGTTTCCCGCGCGATCCCACCGCCGGCCTAGACCCAGCTTTTCTTGATCAACCACGTCTTCACCAGTTGCGTCAGGGCGACATAGGCCAGCAGCGTCAGCAGAAGCAGCGGCCAGTAGAGCAGGGGCAGCGGCACAAAGCCCAGGGGAGTGGCTAGCGGCGAATACGGGAGAAAGGCCCCGATCATCATGATGACCACGGTCGTCACTGTAAGCTGCCAGCTTGCCCGGGACTGGACGAACGGCAGGAGGTTGGTTCGGATCACGTGAATGATCAGGGTTTGGGTCATCAACGACTCGACAAACCATCCCGTGCTGAACAGGGCGGCGGCATAGGTCTTGTTGGGGTCGTCGCTCGCGGCGAAACGCGCCGCCAATCCCGGTGGCGGCGCCAGCCCCAGTTGATTGCACTTGAAGACGAACCACATCAGCAGGTACGTGGTGTAGTCGAAAATCGAGCTAATCGGGCCGATGAAAACGATGAATTTGGCGATCTCGCCGATCTGCCAGGGCCGCGGCTTCGCGATCTGCTGCTGGCCCACATTGTCCGTGGGAATGGGCACCTGGGAAAAATCATAAAGCAGGTTATTGGTCAGAATCTGCAGCGGCTGCATGGGCAGAAAGGGCAGCCAGGCGCTGGCGCCGATCACGCTGAACATGTTGCCGAAGTTGGAGCTGGCGCCCATCCGGATATACTTGAGGATGTTGACAAAGACCTTTCGCCCCTCGAGCACGCCTTCCTCCAACACGAGCAAACTTTTTTCCAGCAGGATTACGTCGGCTGATTCCTTGGCAATATCGACGGCGTTATCCACCGAAATGCCGACGTCGGCGGCGCGCAAGGCGGGGGCATCGTTGATGCCGTCGCCCATGAAACCCACCACGTGGCCCCGATGTTGCAGGGCCCGCACAATCCGTTGTTTGTGCGCGGGCGAGAGGCGGGCAAAGACATCGGTGCATTCCACCGCCTCTTCGAGTTGCGGGTCGGACAGGCTTTCGACCTGGCTGCCCAAGAGGATTTTCTCGGCATTGATGCCCACCTCGCGGCATACCTTCCGCGTGACCAGGTCATTGTCGCCGGTTAATACTTTGACCCGGACACCATGCTGGCACAGGACGGCGATGGCTTTGGCGGCGGTGTCCTTGGGCGGATCCAGGAAAGCCAGGTAACCGGTAAGCACCATCTCGGTTTCGTCCGCCTTGGAATACGCCGGGCGTTTGTCCACTTTCTTGGTGGCCACGGCCAGGACGCGGAAACCGTCCTCGCTCAAGTCATTGACCTGTTCAATCAGGTTTCCCACGAGGATCGGTTCCATGGGGAACACCTCCCCGTCGCTTTCGAAGTGAGTGCACCTGGCAAACACGGCCTCGGGGGCTCCCTTGGTGAGCAACTGCCGTTCACCCTGCGGGCCTTCGACCGCCACCGACATCATCCGGCGGGAAAAATCGAACGGGATCTCATCGACCTTGCTGTATTGATCCAGCGAGAGCTCGCGGTGGAGTTCCTGGTGCTGGAGCACGGCGCGGTCGAGGACATTTTTTAACCCGGTTTGGAAGTGACTGATGAGGTAGGCGTCCCGCAGCACCTCCTGGTTCTCTTTTTTGAAGACGTCGCAGTATATTTCCAGGATGACTTTGTCGATGGTCAGCGTGCCCGTTTTGTCCGTGCACAGGACGTTCATCGCGCCGAAGTTCTGAATCGAGTTCAACCGTTTGACGATGACCTTCTTGCGGGACATGCCCAGCGCGCCCTTGGAGAGGCAGACCGAGACAATCATCGGCAGCATTTCGGGCGTGAGCCCGACGGCCACGGCCAGGGAGAAAAAGAAGGCCTCCCCCCAGTTGTGCTTGGTCACTCCATTGATGAGGAAAACCAGCGGCACCATCACCGCCATGAACCGGATCATCAGCCAGGTGAACCGCTTGATGCCCCGCTCGAAGGCCGTGTCGGCCTGCTGTCCGCTCAGGCTCTTGGCCACTTTGCCGAAGTAGGTCTGGGCGCCCGTGCCGAAAATCACGGCGGTGGCCGAACCGGTCTCCACGCTGGTGCCCAGGAAGCAAAGATTCGGACGCTCGATCGGTGAGATGTTCTCCCGCGCGTCCCGCGCATCGGTCTTTTCCACCGGCATGGACTCCCCGGTCAGCGTGGCCTGGATGACGAAGAGGTCCTTGGCGGTGATCAGCCGGACATCTCCGGGGATCATGTCCCCGGCGGACAGCCGCACAATATCGCCGGGGACGAGTTGTCGCAGGGGGATTTCCCGGGGTTGCCCCTCGCGCACGACTGTGGCCGTGACGCGGATCATGGCCTTCAGTTTCGCCGCGGCGGTGTCCGCCCGGGTTTCCTGGATGAACCGCAGCGAAACCCCCAGCGCCACCATGACCAACATCATCGCCCCGGTGATCGCGTCGCCCTGCGGCGCGGCGAAAGAAACGATCGCCAGGACCGTCAACAGGATGACCAGGGGATTGCGCACCGCCACGATCAACCGTTCAAACCAATCGTGCCGCTTCTCCCGGGCAACCTCATTGGGTCCATACTTCTCGAAGCGGGCGGCGGCTTGCTCCTCGGTCAACCCCGCCGGGGCGGTTTCCAGCAGCGCCAACACTTCGGCGCTATCCTTCATCGCCAGATCCTGGGAGGGATCGGCGGGACGTGAATTGACCGGATTTTTAACGCCTGACATAGGAACCTTCGACTGTGCGGAACAAGATTGTCCGTCGAGGGCGGAACGTCCACCGAAAACGGCTTCGTTCGGGAGCTTTCACACGCCTTGCGCGCGGCGGGCGCCACTGCGTCTCGGATTCGAGTCGTGGGGTCGAACCCGCGCGGCCGCGCGGTCGGGAGATAGCCTTACCCGGCTTTCAACGCGGCCTTGGTTTCTGCCTGCAGCAGGTCCAACTCGGATCGCAGGGTCTCCTTGGTCTTTTTGTCCATCCGATCGATGAACAGGATGCCGTGGAGGTGATCGGTTTCATGTTGGATGGCGCGGGAGAGCAAGCCGCCGCAGCGAAAGGCGAATGGCCGGCCTTCGGCGTCGAGCGCGCGAACCTCGACGGCGTCGGGGCGGGTGATGTCGGCAAAGATCTCCGGGAAGCTCAGACACCCCTCGGGCCCGGCGGCGGGTTCACCGATGGGGGTGATCTCGGGGTTGAGCAGGACCAGGGGCATGAACCCAGCCACCTCGGCCGGTTGACCGTTCAGTTCGAGGCTCGAGGGCCGCTCGGCGGCCCCGCGGACATCGACCACCGTCAACTGGATCGCCACGCCGACCTGCTGGGCCGCGAGCCCGATACCCTTATAGGCGTACATCGTTTCCAGCATGTCGGCGATGAGCTTTTTGACGGTTGGGGTGATGGTCTCAATCCGCGCGCCTTTTTGCCGCAGGACCGGGGTGCCAAACTTGACGACAGGCAGGATCATCGAAGCTCAAGCGGGCCAGTTCCGCAGCATGCCCGCCAGGTCTGGCACGGTCGGGCTCTTGGCGGTTCGGACGTAGAAGCCGCTGGTGGCCACGCCGGTGAGCAGGCATTGCTCGGTAGGCAGGCCCAGCAGTTTCCCCAGGCAGAAGCCGGAGTTGAAGTGGTCCCCGGCGCCCGTGGTGATCTTCGGCTTCGGGGTGAACGGCCCCTGGACAAGCGAAGTTCCATCCGGCCCCGAAGCCAGGGCGAAGGCCGTCGGATGGACGATAATGGTATTCACCCGCACCCGCAGATGGATTTCTCCGCACAGCTTTTGCAGGCCCTCGGGGGAGTGATCGCCGGTCTTGAGCCCCAGGTTCGAGCCGATCTCGTGGCTTTCCTTCTCATTGAGTCCAAGGATCACATCGAAGTGTTTCTGAAAGGCGGCGATCAATTCCAGAGCGCGCAGGATGTCCTCCTTGGTGCGCTTCTCCGGGTCGGCCAGATCGATGAACAGTTTGCGCCGCAGGCCGGTCATGCCTGGGCAAATCTCCTTGAGCACCGACGACCAGATTTCGCTCATGTGCGCCAGCATGGTCCAGTTCACAAAGCCGACCAGGTCGGCGCTGCCGAACTTGGCGGCGAACTTTTCCTGGCCGTATCGGCTTTTGATGTTCTCCCAGTTCATCTGCTTGAGGGATTCGTGCTTCCCGACCATGACTTTGCCGTCTTCGAACTCGAGCGCGTCGGTGTAGCCCGGTTCGGCGATGGAATGGACTTCGGCGCGGTTGGCGAAATCGGCGAACACGGGGTGGAGATTAGGGTAGCCGAGAATGCCGAGATAGGTGACTTTCAGGCCGAAACTTGCCAGCGCATTGGCCATGATGGGGCCGTTGCCGCCGAGCTTGGTCATCTGGCTGACCAGCTCGATATTGGTGCTCCGGCCCGCCGCCGCGGCCAGGCGCTCCGCCAGTTGCGCGATGGTGGGCAGGCGCACGTATTTTTCGGCGCTTTCACGTTTATCCACGACATGCAGAATGTCGTCCACGAAGCCATCCAGGCCGACGAACGCGGTCATTTGGTTGACCCGGGGGGCGGAGGATTGCAATTGAGCGGCGGTTTGTTCGCGTAGTGTTTGGGGGTTGTTCATAGAAAAAAACGAGGTGGGTGAGAACCGCGGCTCCCGGGCTGAAATAGCATCCGGGCACGCCGCCTCGGGCGGCGAAAAGTCCTAAGTATGCGGCGGTGGCTCGCTTCCACTCCAGTTAAATACCAGAATTCCGAAGACAGTAAAGCCCGGCTCTCGTTGAACGTGCGGATGGCTCGCAACGCATCACCGGTCCCGTTCAATCCGCGCTCACGCCCAGGATCTGCAAGATGCGTTCCAGTTCGGCATCGCTAAAAAAAGCGATTTCCAGGGAACCCTTGCCCGCGGCATACCGAAGCCGAACCTTCGTGCCCAAGCGCTCGCGAACCCGGTTCTCGACGTTCTCCACCTGGGACTCTCTGGGTGGGGCAGCCGTGGCCGCGGGCCTTGCCGGTGAGGGCGTCTGGCCTGGCCGCAAGCGGCCCACCACGGACTCGGTTTGGCGGACGTTGAGGCCGTCCTGCAGGACTTGCCGGGCAACCAGCGTTTGATCGGCGGCGGACGAAAGCCCCAGAATAACCTTGGCGTGGCCCACCGACAGCAGGCCGGAGCGCAAATGGCCCAAAATCTCGGGCGGCAACTTGAGCAGGCGCAGCGCGTTGGCCACCACGGTTCGGCTCTTGCCGACCTTGGTAGCGGCTTCCTCCTGGGTGAGCCGGAACTGCTCGATGAGCTGCGAATAACCCTGGGCCTCCTCGACGGGGTTCAGGTTTTCCCTTTGCAGGTTCTCGATCAGCGCCAATTCCAACACCGCGCGGTCGTCGGCCTGGCGAACGATCACGGGGACTTCCTTAAGTCCCGCCAGTTGGGCCGCGCGCCAGCGGCGTTCGCCCGCAATCAGCTCCATGTGCCCGTTGCGCTCCCGGACAATCAGTGGCTGAACCACCCCCTGTTCCCGGATCGAATCGGCCAGCTCGCGCAGGGTCTCCGGAGGGAAATCTTTGCGTGGCTGGAAAGGGCAGGGGACAATTCGATCCAACCCGACGACCTGCACTCCCGCACGTGCGTCCTCGGGAGGAGCTTGCGGCGGGCTGTGGGTCGGAACCGCGGCCGGAACGGGGGTTTTAGCGGCGTTACCGCCACCTAAGAGGGCCCCCAGGCCCCGGCCCAAAGCTGGCTTTGCCATGCGCTCAGAGTGTCGCACGCCCGGGCGGAAGTCAAATCCGTCCACGGACCGTGTCCAGCTTCGGCCCGATTGCGTGTTGTGGGCCAGGTGAACGGCGCGTGGGTTCAAGCACTTCGAGTTTGGCAGAGGCCTCGTTAGGCCTGGGCGGAAGGGGGCTCGACCGTCTCAAGAAAAGCCACAAGCGCCAGGAACGGATTGACTCCGGGGTTGGGACTGAGGACTGTGCATGCCGGAATGAGTCATAAAAGCGAAAAGATCGCCGGCTTAATCCAGGCGTTGCGAGGGCGGGAACTGGACGCGCACTACTTGGGCTATTTCCATTGCTTCAACGACCGGCTCTTCTTTGAGGCGCACGAGGTGCTCGAAGAGCTGTGGCTGGCCGATAAGCACGGACCTCAAGGGCGTTTCTACAAAGGATTGATTCAGCTCGCCGGAGCGTTCGTGCACGTGCAGAAGAAACGACCCAAACCGGCGGCCGCTCTGTTCCGGCTGGCTCGGGAAAACCTCGAAGGCTATCCCCATCTGCATCAGCGCCTGGATGTCTCGGCGCTGGTGAGGCTCATCGATTCCTGGCTCGCTCGATTGGAAACGGCTTACCCCGCGGATGCGGCCGCCATGGACCCCGGCTTTCCGCGGCTCGTCTTGCTCGAGGCGCCTTGACCGTGGCCGGGAGCGCTGCCGGCGGCGGCCGGGCCGGTCAAAGGCGCTTTGCGACGCGCCGGAAGTGGTAGCCAATCACCGCCAACTCAATGGCCGAGCGCAGTTGACGGGGGCGGCGGAGGAGCGTGGTCCAAAAGAACTTCCAGTAATTATGCCGCCCCCGCTCCCAGATCCCCAGCATCCAGAAAGATTTGAGAAAGGCTTTGAAATCCGCCGGCGAGAGCCGCAGGGCCGGTCCGGTAGGCTGGTGCGTTTCCAGGAAAGTTCGAATGCGTTGGTAATACGCTTTTGGCTCGTAGAGTTTCTTCATGAGCTCGCGATAGCCGTTTTGCAGGAATTCTTTGCTGAGCTTGGTTTTGAAGTTCAGCACGGCCTCGGTATTGTTCCCGGTGGCGGCGGATTCAAGCCGGCCCTCGCGCATGAGCCGTTGGTAAAGCTTGGTTTGGGGCAGCGCTTGCAGCAGGCCCACCATCGCCGTCACCACCCCGGAGCGCTGAATGAACTCGAATTGGCGTTTGAAAATGTCCTGTTGATCGTGGTCAAAGCCGACAATGAATCCACCCATGACTTCCATGCCGGCCCGTTGCAGGGTCTTGATGGATTCGACCAGGTCGCGGCTCTTGTTCTGAAGCTTGTGACACTCCTGCAGGCTTTCCAGCACCGGGGTCTCGATCCCAACAAACACCTTTTTGAACCCGGCCCGCACCATCAGCTCGCAAAGCTCCGCATCATCGGCCAGGTTGACCGAAGCTTCCGTGAAGAATCCCATGCTTGGATGCACCCTTTCCTGCCAGGCGATAATCTCCCGGAGCAGCACTTTCGTGCGTTTCTTGTCGCCGATGAAATTGTCGTCCACGATGAAAACCATGTCCTTCCAACCTTGCCGGCGGAGGGTCTCGAGTTCGTTGATGAGTTGGGCCGGGGTCTTGGTCCGCGGGACGCGCCCGTTCATGACGATGATGTCGCAGAACTCGCAGTCGAAGGGGCAGCCGCGTGAGAACTGAACGGCCATGGTGACGTAGTGTTTGAAATCCACCAGGTCCCAGCGGGGCACCGGCACTTGGGTCACGTCTGGCCGATTAAGACTCCGGTAACAATGCTTGACGGTTCCGGCGGTCATGTCGGCGGCCAGTTGTTCCATCAGCTCTTCCGATTCCCCCAATACGAAGTGGTCCACCTCGGTGAATTCCTCATGGCCGGTCGTAAAGAGCGGGCCGCCGGCAATGATGGGCTTGTGAAGCGCGGCACAGCGGGCAACGATCTCGTTTACGGACGGTTTGTGGACGATCATGGCGCTGATCATGACATAATCGGCCCAGTGCAGATCGTTATCTTTGAGGCGTTCGACATTCAAATCGACCAGCTTAAGGTCCCAATCCTTGGGCAGCATGGCGGCGATCGTCAACAGGCCCAGCGGAGGGAACGTCGAGCGCTTGGAGACAAAAGGCAGGACGTGTTTAAAACTCCAGAACGTGTCCGGATTCTGCGGGTAAACCAGTAAAACCTTCATAATTCCTTAAAGCTGAACCACCCTCGAAGTTGTTCCGATAAATATACACCCCATTGGGCGCGGAGGTCATATCGTTTTTTTTAGACGGAACATGGGGTATTTCGATAATCGATCACGAGGGAACGCGGTAGCGCGGAGCGTTCGAAAAGCCTGCCAAGCGCTCGTTTGCTCTAGTTCCCTTCGACGGGCCGCGGCCCGCCCGTGCGATGAGGATGGAGCCGCACCAGAGTGACGCCATGGCGCTGGACCGGAAGCCTGAGTTGGTCTTCGAAAACGCCCAGGTCCCTTTGACGCCACAAATCCCGGACGAGTTGCGGACCTTTCAGACCGAGATCCGGCCAGGTCGCGGTCACCAGGGTCGCCTTTTCACCGCGATTGAAGAGGCCAACGGCTTTCGATCCGTCTTCCAGGTCCTTCACCCAGACCTCCCGCCCCTGATCCACCGCAGCCCGGTGTCCCGGCTTGCCGAGGGCGTCCTGATCGACGTCCAAGACCTCGTCGTTGGTCAACAGGCTGACTGTAAATTCGTCCAACCGAGTAATATCGCCGCTGAGGATGAGGGGAGCGGCGAGCAGGCACCAGAGCGAGACGTGAGCATATTGCTCGTTGGGAGAGAGCGGCGTCGGCACGGTTTGGCCTTTCCAGTTGCTGAGGAACCCGAGGAGCAGGTAGTCCGGGTCGTTCCAGCCGCCGGGGCCGCCGAATTGTTCCAGGTGGTCGCGGGCGTAGAGGTCGAACCCGTCGCGAAAGAGCGCGGCTGCGATCCCTTCGAAGGACCCGCCGAGATCGCCGGCGGTGCGCCAACTCTGGCCGCCGACGGCCTTGCCCCATTGCCAAACCTGGCCCATGCCATATTGGCAAAGGTTCAGCACGATATCCCGGTTTTGGCGTCGCAAAATGTCCCCCATCTGCCGGTAGGGCTTTTCGAGCGCGGCGCGATCAGGGTTCTTGGCAATGTCGCCGTAGGAGCACCAATCGTATTTCAGGAAATCAAAGCCCCACTCGGCAAAGCGTTGCGCGTCGAGCTCTTCGTGCTGGTAAGCGCCGGCGTGGCCGGCACAGGTGAGCGGCCCGGGTGAGGTATAAATCCCGGCCTTCAGGCCCCGGGCATGAATGTAATCGGTCAGGGCTTTCATGTCGGGGAATCGGGCATTGGCATTGACCTTGCCCTGGGCGTCCCGCGGGTCACCTCCCAGGCTTGGGTCGGCGGCGCCGGGCTTGACCGCCCAGCAATCGTCAATGTTGATATATTGAAAGCCGTGGTTGATGAGCCCGCTGGAAACCATGGCATCCGCGGCTTCGCGCACGATCTTGTCGGTAACGTGGTTCTCCCAAACGTACCAGCTATTCCAGCCCATGTGCGGCGTGAGCGCCAGGGTGTCGCCACAGACGATTTTGAAGTCGCGCGCGGCGGTGCCGAGACTGTTCACCGCTTTAAACTTCACCCGGTACTCGCCGGGCTGCTCGATCCGTCCGGTCATTTGTCCACTCTGCGGATCGACCGTGAGTCCTTCGGGAAGGTTCTCCACCTCGAATGTCATCGGGCGAAGCCCCGTAGCCGGGATGGTGTAGAGAAAGGGGTGTCCGGGGCGAACGCCGAAGATCTTCGGGCCGTTGATGCGAGGTGAGGGCGGTGGGGCCGGGGTCAGGATGAGCGGCTGCTCGATGACGGGGGATGTCGGCGGTTCGGCGCCACCGCTGGTGCACGGGCCGGTCAGCAAGACCGCGGCGGCAGCGAGAGCAAGGCATTGGGCTTTCATAGAGAGCTGTTGATTGAGCGGCGACTACTCTAAACTGTGGTGGCCACTCCGAAACCAATCTTACATTGTCGAAATAGCGGGTTCACCCGGGCAGGTGGGTGCGCGCGTATTCACACATGGCGCGGAGGTTCGGTGCCGGGGTGTCGCGCGGCACTTCGCAGCCGGCGCCGACAATGAAGCGCGGGCCGGCTTGCCGGTGGCATTCGGCGATGGCGCCCGTCACACTTTCAGGGTCGCCGTTGCGGAGCGCGCTGACCGGATTCAGGTTGCCCAGCAGGACCTGGTCCGGGCCCATTTTCTGCCGGCCCGCACGCAGCGGGGCCAGGTAGTCCAGGTCCACGATGTCACAGCCCAGCTTGCCCAGGCCGTCCAGGAACAGGCTGGTGTTGCCGCAAATATGCATCCGCGTCCGCGCCCCCAGCCCGTGAATGCCGTCGACCAGCTTCTTTTCGTAGGCCCAGACGAACTCATGATAAAACTGCGGTCCGACCAGCGACGCGGCGGCATCACCGATCCCGATGACATCGGCGCCGGCCCGCATTTGTTCCCGCGCGAAGCGCAGTTCCATTTCGATCACGAACGCGAACAGGTCCCGCACAAAGGCCGGGTCATCATAGAAATCCAGCATGATGGTGTTGATTCCGCGCAGGTCCGCGGCTTCGGCGATCGGGCCCTCGACCCAGCCTTCGACGATTTTGTCCTGCCCGACCCGCTCCTTGAGCAGGGCGACGGCCTTGATGCCGTTATGCATGCGGCCGCCACCGAGCGGATCAGGGATCGGCAGCGACGCGAGCTTGGTCTTGTCCGCCAGCAGGGCTTGCTCCTCCAGGAGCGCCACGGGTTGGTGCTCGAAATACTCGACGCGCGCGCCGCAGTCGGCTGCTTCGCGGGCGGGATCGGACATGGTATTGACGTAGTCGAAGCCAAAGGCCTCGGCCGTGCGAACTTGGCCCTCGACCAGCACGCGGTAATCGGTGCAGTACTCGCGGTAGCGCGCACCGATTTGATCGCAGGCGAACATCATGGTGATGGGCATGAGCGGAAGCCGGTCAACCGGCCGGCCGTCCAAATGCGCGATAACTCTTTCCCGGCTGTTCATAGCTGGCGCAGTCGCTCGCGGACGGCGGCGATAAAATCAGGCCGTGTGCCGCAACACCCCCCGACGAAACTGGCTCCGGCCTGGACCAACTCGGGGATGTGCCGGGCAAATTCCTCGGGCGCCACATCGTAGTGGACGCGGCCCTCGACAACCGAGGGCAAACCGGCATTGGGCTTGATCCAGATGGGGCGATCCGTGGCGGCGTGGAGGCGCTGGCAAAGCGCAACAAATCCGGAAATGCCCTGGCCGCAGTTCGAGCCGATGACATCCGCTCCGGCTGCCGAAAGCGCCTCGGCCGCCTGTTCGGGCGTGTTCCCCATCATGGTCCGGTCCTTATCCTTGCCGCTATCGAACACCAGGCACGCCACGACGGGCAATCCCGTTTCCCGAGCCGCCTTTACCGCCAGCTTGGCTTCTTCAAGATCGGACATCGTCTCGATCACGAGCGCGTCGGCCCCGGCCTTCGCCAGCGCTTGAACTTGCTCGGAAAACGCGGCGAATAGATCCTCCTCGGTCACCTCCCCGCTCAGTAGCAATTTGCCGCTCGGGCCGATCGAGGCAAACACCCGGGCGCGGTCCCCGGCCGCCCGCCTCGAAATTTCGACGCCGCGCTGGTTCACTTCGGCCACGCTGAAACCGGCGGCAAGATCGGCCATCCGAACGCGGTTCGCGCCGAAGGTGTTGGTCAGGACGATCTGGCTGCCGGCCTCGACATACGCTCGTGCCACTTCGGCCACGCGCTCGGGATGGCTCACGTTCCACGTATCGGGAAACTCGCCGAGTTCCAGCCCACGCGCCTGCAACTGGGTGCCCCAGGCGCCGTCGGTGATCACCGGCCCCTGGGAGAGCAACTGTTGCAGAACTTCGTTCATGGCACGTTCGGGAGAAAACTCTGCTGGCCCGCGGCCCGCAGCCGAGGCACCGGATGCGGCGCTATGGGGCGGCAACCCGCTTGGCGAGCGCGACCGCGCCGACGGCGCTGTCGCTGTAGCCATCCGCTCCGATTTCTTCGGCGTACCTTTGAGTGATGGGAGCTCCGCCGACGAGCACTTTGACCTGGTTCCGGACGCCGGCCTGCTTTAATGCCTCGATGGTGCTTTTCATCGAAGGCATCGTCGTGGTGAGCAGGGCGGACATGGCCACGATATTGGCCTTTCGTTCCTTGACCGTCGCGATGAATTTCTCGGGAGACACATTGACGCCAAGGTCGATCACCTCGAAACCGCCGCCTTCCAGGAGTGAAGCGACGAGGTTCTTCCCGATGTCGTGCAAATCGCCCTTGACGGTCCCGATGGCCACCCGCCCGAGCGGTTCGTCGCCGCGGGCCGTCAGCAGTGGCCGGATCAACTCCAGCGCCGCTTTCATGGCCCTGGCTGAGATGAGCAACTCCGGCACAAAATATTCGCTGCACTCGAACCGCCGGCCCACTTCGTCCATGGCGGGGATCATATATTGGTTTACCAGCACCAGCGGGTCGATGCCTTCGGCCAGCGCTTGGCGGGTGACGGACTGCGAGGCCTGGGCGTCTCCCCGTATCACCGCGTCGTGAAGTTCTTTTAAATCGGGCATAGAAACGTATATGCTAAACTTTTGCGGACCAACGGAATCCTTTTAGGGCGGTGCGACCGAAGGGTCAAGCATAATAGGGGACGGATCGGGGGTGGGCGGCGGGGGCGCGTATGCGGCGCGCGACCGGGTTGGACGCCGCGTGGCGCCGTCCGATGGCAGCCGAGAACTTTAATCCATAACATCCGGGCACGGAATGAACGCGCGTGAGCCTCGTGCTTCCAGCCTTGCCAAGCGACTCCGAGGAACTAACTTCCCCAGCAACAACTATGCTGCTGACCGGAATCGGCGATGAAGCCGCCCACACACTCGAAGGCCAGGTCCAGGCCTGCCGCGAACTCAATTGGCGCTATGTGGAAATGCGCGGGGTCCAAGTCCCCGGTTACCCGAAAGCCAATTTTCACGAGATCCCCGATGCCGCCTTCGACCTGGCGGTTCGGCAGCTTGAGGCCGCGGAAATCGGCGTCTGCTGCTTCGGTTCAACCATCATGAACTGGGCCCGAAAACTTGAGGACCCCTTCGAATTAACCTTGGCCGAAGTCAAGCGAGCCATTCCCCGCATGACGCGCCTCGGCACCCGGTACGTGCGCATCATGAGTTTCAAGCCGGGGGATGAGGAGTATCGCATCCCCGCAGAAGTGTTCCGGCGCGTCAAAGAGGTCACCCAGCGGTTCCTGGATGCCGGGCTCCAGCCGGTCCACGAGAACTGCATGAACTACGGCGGCATGAGCTGGCAGCACGCCCTGGAACTCCTCGACAAATGCCCGGGTCTCAAATGGGTCTTTGACACGGCCAATCCGATCCTCAATCCCGATCGGTCCAAGCCCAAACCCTGGCCCCGCCAGGATGCCTGGGAATTTTGGGAGCACGTTCGCGACCACGTTGTCCATATCCACATCAAGGATGCCGAGTGGAATCCGGCCAAAAACGACGCGGATTACTGTTGGCCCGGGGAGGGGGAGGGGAGGGTGCGTGACATCCTGGCAGATGCCCTGGCCCGCGGTTACCAAGGCGCACTATCCATCGAACCGCACATGGTCGTTGTGTTCCACGACGCGCAAGCCAAGGTCTCGAACGACGACGCCATGCGAAAGAACTTTACCGGCTATGGGCGGCGCCTCGAGGAATTGTTGGGAGAGATCCAGAGCGGGGCCAAGACCCTGTAACCGCCCGGCGCGCGAGCAGCCTCGGCCGCTTGCAGATCCAATTGCGCGGTCACCTTTTCGACCAGCTCCCCGAACCGCGTTCTCGCATCGTTCCATTCAATCACCGAGCGCAAAAACTCCGGTTTAAGCCTTCGGCCCAACTGGCGGTTGAACTCGTCCAGGAGATACTCAAGATCTTGCTGCGCAAAGGCATTGAATGATGGCCCGCCGATGATCGCTACGACCTGATCGGCCGGAATGAAGTAAGGCGTCCTCCACCCGAGCATTCGCAGGGCCTCCCCCAGCCTCAGCGCGACCTGCCGGTGCCGCGTGTTGGTCCAGCGGTTCAGGGCCGGCACCGCGCGCAAGGCCTGCTGCAGTTCAAGCCGGTGGAAAAACGCGACACTCGGCCCCAAGGGGGGAATGCCCGTGAAAAATCGCCCCCACCAGTCCGCCGGTGGAAAATGCTCCGGCCACACCAGCGGTGCCAGTTCCCCCGCCAGGATCAGGCATGACCCTCGTGCCTGAACCCCGAGCCTATCGCCAGTCACCGGACCGGATAGCGCTCCGACCATAACGTTCTCTTGCTCCACTTCCACCTTCCGATTTCTTCGGCGATGCTCCCCTCGAATCTGTCCCTGCCGCGCGCAGTCTGTCCAACGCCTATCCTGCGCGCAAGCGGGGTAAACGAGAATAAGTTCACATTTTACTCGATTGGCCGTCGGACGCAATGGGGTCCTCACCCCATATCGTCCCTTTCCACCGGCCCAACAAGGTTCAAACTGCCACCTCCACCCGACAATTGGGTGTCGGCACCGTTACGTTACGAAGCCAAGCCATATAAGCGATACTGAATCGGACGCGCGAAAATTAAATATCAACCTGGACAGTTTACGTCTAGGTGTCCGAGGTAGGATCCTGCGAAAAGAAAGTGACGCGTATGGACAATGGACAATTAGAAATGAGCTTTAGCGGCAGGGTGTCGGGCGGCAACCGCCGGCCAAACCGGCGGAGCCGGGCGCAATGGTGGTTCGAACGAATGCGCAAGGTGGTGGCGCTGGCTGGCGATTGGCGCGCCGCGCCCCCGGCCCGGCCCGAGCAGATCTGGTTCCCCGGGGCGCACCGCCACGTGGTCCTCACCGCCACCGAATCGGCGCCTGCTTCGGAAGAACGCCAGATCTGCGAATAACCCACGGCACCGGTTTGCCCTCGTGCGGATGGCGGGGTGGCCAGGGGGCGAGCACGCCGGCAAGTTTTGCCGTCCTTCAGCCTTTCCCCCGGGCGATCCGTTGCCTACATTCAATGGGCAATGGCATTCAAAGACTTTTCGGACCAACAGCAAAGCATCCAGTTGCTGCAGCGGTCGCTGAGCCGCGGGCGTCTAGCCCACGCCTATTTGTTTACCGGGCACCAAATCGATGGTTTGGAGGGACTGGCCCGGACCTTCGCCAAGGCGCTTAATTGCCGAAGGGGTATCGGAGCGGGAGCGGTCGCAACCGAGTCCTGCGATGACTGTCCTTCGTGTGCGAAGATCGACCATTCGAATCACCCTGATGTCCACTGGGTTCGCCCGGAATCCAAGTCGCGTGTCATCACGGTCGAGCAGATGCGCAATTTGATGAGGGAGATCCAGCTCAAGCCAGGCGAAGCGGAGTTCAAGGTGGCCATCCTGGTGGGGGCCGACCGCTTGCGGGTCGAGGCCGCCAACGCCTTTCTCAAGACGCTCGAGGAGCCGCCGGCAAAATCTATCCTGATCTTGCTCTCGACCGAGCCGCAGCGGCTCCTGGATACCATCCTGTCACGCTGCTTGCGCTTGAGTTTCGCCGGCGGAAGTCCCCATGCGACCGATCCCGCCAGCCGCCCATGGCTCGAATCCTTCAGCCAGATGGCCGCACTCGAGCAGAAGAGCCTGCTGGGACGCTATCGCCTCCTGGACATGCTGCTGCGCCAACTCACCGAAATCAAGGCCGGTGTCGAGGCCGCGCTCACCGCTCGTTCCCCCTTGCAGCAGTACCAGGACGCCGACAAAAGCTACCTCGAGAAATGGGAGGATGAACTGGCCGCATCCATCGAGGCGGAATACCGCCGGCGGCGCGCGGATATTCTTGGTCTGCTTCATTGGTGGCTTCGTGACGTATGGTTGAAAACATTGAGTCCCCACCACGCGGAGGGCCGGCCGCCGCGGGCGTCCGCCAACGCGACGCATTCGCGCCCAGAGTCTCGCAGCCTGGACGCGGGGGAGGAGTTGTTCGCTTTTCCCGAACTCGGCGCAACCGAACGGGTGGCTCGCCGCATTTCGACCCAGGAGGCACTGCAGAATCTCCAAATCGTGGAGCAGGTTCAACGATGGCTTGGAACCAATGTTCAGGAGGCGCTGGCACTCGAAGTCGGCCTGCTCAAGCTTCGCCTTTAGGCCCGAAATGCCAGGCGCCAGCCCGACCGAACCCATTCCGACTCCCTCAACCGTGAAGCCCAATACTCTCCGGAAAGGGGCGGGTGCGCCGGTAAAGGACCCCGCCGATCCCTGGCCGGTCCGGATTTTTCCGGGACTCTTCGGCGCGTTTTTTGGCTTGGCGCTGTTGAAATTCGGCAACCCCCCGATCCTGGAAAAATGGGTCGAACATCCCGCCAACGGGTACGAATTCCTGCTCGATTCGCCCTGGCCCATCGCCTGGGCTTACGCGTTGCTCGCACTTATCAGTCTAGCCGGTCTGCTGGCGTTTGCGCTCCGGCGTGCGAGTCCATTGGCCGCGCCCCGCTGGCTGGTGGTTTTGCCCTTGGCCTGGCTCGCCTGGCAGGTGGCAGCCACGTTCCACAGCCTGAGCCCGGAGCTCTCGGGGCCGACGCTGAAGCATTTTTTTGCCTGCACCGCCTGCTTCTATCTTGGTCTGTTCTGCCTTGGCCGTTTCGAGCGGTTAGGCGCCTTTTGCGCGGGCATTATCGCGGGATTTGTCCTGGTCCTGGCGGTTGGATGGCAGCAACATTTCGGCGGGTTGGAAGCCACGCGCCAGTTCTTTTTCCGCGAAATCTATCCTCGTCTGCGCGAAGTCACTCCCGAGTACCTCAAGAAAATGTCCAGTAACCGTGTCTTTTCCACGCTCTTCTATCCCAATGCGCTCGCCGGGGCTCTGCTCCTTTTTCTGCCGTTCATCCTCACCGCCATCGCCCAGGCACGGCGCCGGCTGACGTTGTCCGCCCGGGGTTTTCTGCTGGCGGTGGTCGCGGTCGGGGCTGGTGGCTGCCTGTATTGGTCCGGTTCCAAGGGGGGCTGGTTGCTGGTGCTGCTGGTGGGCCTGCTAGCCCTGCTCCGCCTGGGCTTTCGCAGGCGGCTCAAGATCGCCCTGGTGGCAAGCGTTCTGGCGCTGGGGTTGGCTGGCTTTGGGTTTATATACGCGTCTTTCTTCGAGAAAGGCGCCACCAGTGTCAGCGCGCGTTTCGATTACTGGTCGGCGGCCTTGAGAATCGCGGTTGCCCATCCGGTGGCCGGTACGGGTCCGGGCACGTTCATGATACCCTACCGTGAAATCAAGCGGCCTGAATCCGAGATGACGCGCATGGTGCATAATGACTACCTCGAACAGGCGTCCGATTCGGGCTGGCTCGGGTGTTTGGCGTACACGGCCTTTATCGTCCTGGGGTTGGGGTACTCGGCACGGACGGCCCTGGCGCAAGCGAGGCCGAGGTCCGGTGCCTTGGCTGGGGGTGACTGGTCTCTCTTTTCGCTTTGGCTGGGCGTTTTCGGCTGGGCCGCCCAAAGCCTTTTGGAGTTCGGCCTCTACCTGCCGGCGCTGGCTTGGCCAGCCTTCGCCTTCCTGGGGTTCCTTCTCAGCCGTCCCCGCGACGGGGAAAGTCCCATCCACCGTTGAGTGGAAAATAGGTTCGCCACACAAAAAGGGAGCAGCTCTTTGTGTGTTTCATGGCTCCTCGCTATCGGTTGGACCCGGTTTTTCAGTGACCCATCGCTGGTTGCTTTCCAGGCGGGTGGCGCTTATTCTGCCCGCTCGGCATGAAAATACTGTTCCTCAATGGCCCAAACCTCAATTTGCTGGGCCAACGCGAGCCGGAAGTCTATGGCCGGACCAGCTTGGCCGATATCGAGACTAGAGTTCGCACTCGGGCTGGGGACCTGGGAGTCGAAATTCAATTCAGACCAGTCGAATCTCGAAGGCGAATTGGTTACCTGGATACAATCCGCCAAAGGCCAATTCGATTGCATCGTTTTGAATGCGGCCGCCTACACCCATACCAGCATTGCCCTCCGTGACGCCATTGTGGCCACGGGCGTGCCTACCATCGAGGTTCACCTTTCGAATGTCCATGCTCGAGAAGATTTCCGGCATAAATCCCTGATCGCGCCCGTGTGCCGGGGACAAATTACCGGGTTCGGCTGGAGATCGTATCTTTTGGCGCTGGAAGCCTCACTTAACGTTAACGAGACAAAGACTTCGGGTTAAGTTCGGCCATTTTTCCTTTTAATTGGTCATTTTTGCCCGGGCATTCAGAACCACTTTTTTAATACTTGACCTTATTTAGAGCCGTGATCTATCCTCTTAAGACTTGAATTGATTGGCCAAGCAGAGCCGACACTCGGCTGCTGCTTTTTTACTTTCTCGGGCTTGGGTTATGTAGAAATGGTAATCAACTCTAACGATACGGTACCGTGGATTTAAAAGACATCAAAGCAATTATCGACTTGATGCGGAAGAACTCCGTTTCGGAGTTTGAACTTGAAAAGCAGGATTTCAAGATTCGTCTCAAGCGGGGTGCCAATGGCGGTGGGAGCGTTCCCACGGATGATTCGCCTGCAGTCGCGTATGCGCCGAGTGCCCTTGCCTTGCCTGCCGCTTCCGCGCCTCAACTAGCCCCGGCTCCGACGAACGAGGTCGAGATCAAGTCGCCCATGATTGGGACGTTTTACCGCTCCCCTTCGCCGGAGTCCGGTCCATACACCGAGGTAGGCTCGGAGGTTAACCCGGAGACCGTGGTTTGTATTATCGAGGCTATGAAGGTCATGAACGAAATCAAGGCGGAGGCCAAAGGGGTGATCACCCAGGTTTTGGTCGAGAACGCCAAGCCCGTCGAGTTTGGCCAGCCGCTATTCAAAATTCGGCCCGCCTAGCTCTTGCGCGGCGTCATCCCGAAGCAACTCCACCCCTGAGTTCACGGCTCTAACCACATGTTCGAGAAAGTCCTGGTAGCTAACCGCGGCGAAATTGCGGTGCGGATCATTCGCGCCTGCAAGGAGTTGAATATCCGCACCGTGGCCATTTACTCGGAGGCCGACGCAAACTCGATGCACGTCCAATTGGCTGACGAAGCGATTTGCATCGGCAAAGCCCCCGCCAGCGAGAGCTACCTCCGCATTGACCGTATCGTCAGCGCCGCCGAGATCACCGATGTGGATGCGATTCACCCCGGTTATGGTTTCCTGGCGGAGAATGCCCACTTTGCCGATGTCTGCGAAAGCTGCAACATCCGGTTCATTGGCCCGAACTCCCGCGCCATGAACGCCTTGGAGGACAAGGCCGTGAGCCGAGCCCTGGCAAAAAAGGCCGGTGTTCCAACTCCGCCGGGCTCCGAAGGTGTGGTCGAAAATGAACAGGATGCGCTGGTCGTCGCCAAACGGATTGGTTATCCCGTCATGATCAAGGCCGTCGCCGGCGGCGGCGGCCGGGGCATGCGGGTGGCCCACAACGACATCTCCCTGGTCAAGGGCTTTCATACCGCCCGCACCGAGGCCGAAAAGGCCTTCGGCAACTCCGGGGTTTACATCGAGAAATTCATCGAAAACCCGCATCACGTCGAGTTCCAGATCCTCGGGGATAACCGGGGCCATATCATTCATCTGGGCGAGCGTGACTGCTCGATCCAGCGGCGCAATCAGAAGGTGGTCGAGGAAAGTCCTTCGCCTTTCCTGGACAACAAGTTCAAGAAGCTGCGCGAGAAAATGGGCAAAGCGGCGATTAAAATCGCGGAACAGGCCAATTATACGAATGCCGGAACCGTCGAGTTTATCGTGGATGATGCGGGAAACTATTATTTTCTGGAAATGAACAAGCGAATTCAGGTGGAGCACCCGATTACCGAAGAGGTGACGGGCATCGACCTGGTCCGCTACCAGATCATGATTGCCATGGGCGAACCCTTGCGCCATTCCGAACGGGACATCCAGTTCAAGGGCCATGCCATCGAGTGCCGTATTAACGCCGAAGACCCCTTCGATGATTTCCGCCCCAGCCCGGGTCGGATTGAAATGTACTATCAACCGGGCGGCCGCGGCGTGCGGGTGGATACCCATGCCTACGCCGGTTACACCATCCCCTCGGCCTACGATTCCATGATCGGCAAGCTTGTGACCTATGGCAAGGACCGGCGTGAGGCGATGGATAAAATGAGCCGCGCTCTGGGTGAGTACTTAATCACCGGGATCAAGACGACGATCTCCTTTCAACAGGCCATTCTGCAGGATCCCAACTTCCGCCGCGGCGTGTATTCCACCACCTTTATCGAGCAACTTCTCAGCGGAGCCCGGCGCGAGTTGATCGAAGAGAAGGCTTGAGCCCGAGTTACCGGAGGCCGGGCGGCGCAAAACGGGCAGGTATTCGTTGCCTCCGGATGCGTGGCGAATGAGGCTCGGCTTCAGACCCTCCGCGCATGGTAGAATGGTTGAGGGTTCGGGGGAGATCGAGAACCTCGGGGGCGGCGGGCGCCTCGGTTGTAGCGTTCTTTAGCCGTGCTCCCGCATTCGCTCCCGGAGTGCATCGAGTTCCGATCGGAGTTCACGCCATTTCATCCCGCTGGTGGCCACCGCCCACGCCCCCGCCGCCGCCAGCGGCGCGGTCAGTACCACAAAGGCCACTAACGAAAGTCCACTGGCCGTCAGCTTCGGCACTCCAAATAGCTCCAAACCCAGGACCGAAAAAAACTGAAAAACTCCGGCACTGGCAGGGGTGCTGGGAACAGTGATGCCCAGGTAGGCGATCAGGAAGACAGCCAAGCCGGTCCATACCGATATTTGCAGCCCATACATCCAGATCACGCCATAATATGCCAGGCCCTGAACCATGAGCTTCAACGCGGACAAAACAACGACCGCCGGCAGGACATGCGAGCCCCCAATCGCGCGCACCCCTGACACCACGCGGCCAAAGAAGCTCTCGAAACTCCCCAGCAGCCTCCACCCGGCCCTCAGTGGCGCGCCCGCGCCGCCGGCATGCTTCCGCCGGCTCAACGTCATTGCCAGCAGCAATGCCGCCCCGGCTAAAAGCACCGACCCGAGGATGTTTCGGGCCCGGATGATGTAACCGGGCATCGTGACAAAAAACGTCAGGAGAACAATGCCCACGCCCAGCCACCAACCATCCAGCATCCGTTCGATCAGCAGGGAAGGCACCACGGCGGAAACGCTCTTGCCCAGGCTTCGCGACGCCATAAAGATACGAATGACGTACCCAAGCTGGACCGGCAGCACATCATTGGCGAAACGGCCTGCGAACACAGCCCGAACGGCTGCTCTAAAACCAAAACGGCCTACGGGCCGAAGGAGAAGCTGCCATTCCACGGCCACCAGGAGATAGGCGGCAACATCCAGCACCACAACCACCGGCAGGCGCCACCAGTTGACGTCCTCGAGGGATCGCCCAAGCTGCTGCAAATCCACTCCGTGGAAGATCCAATAAAAACATCCGCCCGCCACCAGGCAGCTCAGCAGCATCGGAACCCATCGCCCAATCCCTTGGCGGCGCCCGCGGATAGCTTATCCCTTCCCCTCCACCAGCGCCTGGCGCCCGCGGTTCACCCCGATATTCCCACTCGATGGCACAAGGGCGCCTGCTAAGGCTTGCCCGCCGGGCTTTGCGGTGGGGCGGGCCGGCGCGGCAAACACCAGGCCAAAATGATCCCGCAAACCACCACCACTCCCACGGCTTCCAGCGTCCAGTGAATGTGCTGCATCGTCCGGGCGTGGTCCGAGAACGGGATGGCCGCCGCTTGCCCAACCCCCCAAATGATCGTCGTGGCCAGGAGGCCCAACAGCCCCCCTCCCAAGGCCCAGCTCAGCCATCCACGCTCGGCGCGGTGGGCCAGCCAGCCAAAGGCCAGCGCTGCCACCACCGCCACTATCCAGGGAATCGTAGTAATATTCATTTCAATAGCTAATGCCAATGATGCCCGCGGTTGTCTTTTCCCGCGTTGAGCAGTAATATTATCCAGTTGAGAAGGATGGCAACCCTTAAAAGGGCAGTACCCTTTTGTGTTGCTTTGACGTATGAACCTCTGGCTTAAAGCCCTCCTCCCGGCGGCAGTCTCGTTCGGACGGTGCGCGAATCCGGTCTGTGCCGCACCTGTGGCTGACAACTCCGATGCGGCCCTTCAGGCGATCCGGCCGGGCGCCGGATCCCTCGGCGGCGGAGGCGTCGGGCATGGAGGCGGTCACGGTGGCGAGCGCCGCTGAGTTGTGACACTCCAAGCGTTTATTCATTGGGGTGTCAACCCGGACCTGGCGCATTTCGGTCCACTGACGCTGCGCTGGTATGGCCTGCTATTCGCCATATTGTTTGTGGTGGGGTACTGGATTGTGCGCTGGCAGTTCCGGATCGAGCATAAGGACGCGAACAGTCTGGACACGCTGTTAATCTATCTTGTCATTTCGACCATCGTCGGGGCACGGTTGGGCCATTGTCTCCTCTACGACCCCGCCTATTACCTGAGTCATCCCTTGGAAATACTTGAGGTGTGGAAGGGCGGGCTGGCCAGTCATGGGGGTGTGATCGCGATCTTAATCTCCCTCTATTTCTATTGCCGCCGCCGGCCGGACCAGCCCTATCTCTGGCTCTTGGATCGGCTTGCGGTTCCCGCCGCTCTGGCCAGTTCACTGATCCGCCTGGGCAACCTGTTTAACTCGGAAATCCTCGGCACCCCGACGCAGATGCCATGGGCTTTCGTCTTCACGCGGGAGGACCTGGTGCCGCGCCATCCGGCGCAACTCTACGAATCGCTGAGCTACGCGCTGACCTTCGTTTTCTTGTTTCTGCTCTATAGGCGCTCGCGCGAACGCACCCCCCGCGGCTTGTTGCTGGGTCTATTTCTGACCCTGGTCTTCACCGCCCGGTTTCTTATCGAATTTGTGAAACAACGGCAGGCCGCGTACGCGCAAAACTTTCCCCTGAGCGTCGGCCAAATCCTGAGCATCCCGTTCATTGTGGCCGGATTGATTCTGGTGTGGCGCGCGTTTCACCGGCCCGCCGCCTCCAAGGAGGTTGAGCATCCGTGCACGCGGGCGAAGTGCTGAGCCGGCCCGAGTCGGGTCAGGGCGTGGGCTGGCCTGCCGGTTTACCCTCACAACCATCCGCCGATCGGCGCATCCGGGGCTAGCCACCCCCGGAGGTTGTCAACCCCACAGCCCTTGGCCAGCGCTCAACGCGCAGCGGGTCTGAAGCCGAACCTCATTCGGGCTTGTGGGGGGTGAGCAGCCGCAATGCGGTTAAGAGTTGGCGATCCTCACTGGCCCAGAGTTGTTTTGGGGTCAGGTCGGCCTCAGCGGAGGGGATCAACGGTGAGGTTTCCGGCGGCAAAGGCACCAAATACTTAGGAGTGAGGCCTTTGTGCCAGAACGACTGTCCCTCGGGGGTTAACCATTCCCCGACGGCCAGCAGCAGAGCGGAGCCGTCCGGGAGTCCAAATTCTTGCAATACCGTGCCGGTGCCGAAGGTTGTGTCGCCGACTAATGACGCCCGGTTGCGAGCTTGCAAGGCGCCCGCGACGATCTCCGCCGCGCTCGCCGAGCCCTGGTTGACTAGTGCCACCAGGGGCGTGCCGCCGGCCAATCCCCCCTTTTCAACGGAAGAGGAAGTGAGTTTGCCTTCGGCATCCTTGGTGAGGACCACAGTGCCGTTGGTGAAGAACTGGCTGGCCACGCCAATGGCTTCATCCAGCAGGCCGCCTGGGTCGTTTCGCAGGTCGAGGATGATCCCCTTGACTTTGTCCGCCTGGATAGCTTGTAAGGCTCGTTTCAGGTCCCGGGTGACGCCCGCATCAAAGGTGGCCACTCGGATGTGGGCAATTTCGGTTCCCGGCAACACGTGCCAGGTCACTTCGTGCAGTTTGATGGCCGCACGTTTCAAGGTGACCTCCCGGGTGTGGCCGTTCCGCGGTTCTTGCAGCGTCAGGCTGACCGGCGTGCCGGCGGGTCCTAGAATCTTCTCCACCACCTTGCTCAAGGGCCAATCGGCGATGTCCTGGCCGGAGACACGCAGGATGACTTCTCCGCTGCGCAACCCAGCGCGTTGCGCGGGCGACCCGTCGATGGGGGCCACGATCACCACCTGGCCGTTTTTCATCTCGACCTCGATGCCGATGCCTTTGAGTTCCCCATGTTCCATGCTGCGGAGGTCCTTAACCATCTCGGGCGTGAGAAACGTGCTGTGTCCGGTATCCCCGAGGGCGTCCACCATGCCGCTGATGGCGCCGTAAGTTAATTCCCGTGGCTGCACCGCGCTGCGATCCACGTAATGGCGCTGAATATCGTTATAGGCCTTGGTTACAAGCTGCAAATCCTCCGACTTGCGCCCGGAAGCGCAGCCCATCGCGCCAAGCCACCCGAGTCCTACCCCGCACACGAGGACCAAAGCAAAATAGCGCGTCGTACGCCAACTCCCTCGCGGCGCTCGCGTCCATAGTTCCGTCATTTGACTATTCCAATCCATAAACCTTAAAGCGGCGAACTTGTTTTGATCGCCATGCCCCGCCAGACCTTGACCGGGCAATGCCATCCCGGCCTTGTCCTTAACCAGATACCACAAAAACCCAGTGGCCGTGCTTAGAATCTGAGCTATATATATCCACTCCGCAGGATCGTTCGGCTGGGCTCCTTGCCCCAAAGCCGGGCTTTTGCCCGGCCCAGACTTCGGCGGACCTGCGAGACAACCATACGGTGGTGATTATGAAGGAAAGTCCAGGATTTTGTGAGACCGCATCCAGCCCGCGGCGCGACCGGGGCGGCCTGCGGTGGGGTGACTCGTGCCGGCTGGGTGACGGGCGTGCGCTCGCAAGCAGCCTGGTATTCGGTCTGCTCCTCCTGTCCCTGCCCGCCCTGGGGGCCGTTCCGGTCGATCTGCCCGGCGAGGATATCCTGCGGGCTACGCTGACCAACGGCCTGCGCGTGATCATCGTGCCCGATCGATTGGCGCCGGTGGTCACCACAATTATCAACTACCGGGTCGGTTCGGATGAAACACCGCCCGGCTTTCCCGGCACCGCCCATGCCCTGGAACACATGATGTTCCGTGGCAGCCCCGGTTTGAATGCCGGGCAGCTGGCCGATCTTTCGGCCGCGCTCGGCGGCGATTCGAACGCGGACACCCAGCAAGCTGTTACTCAGTATTTCTTTACCGTACCGGTGGAAGACATCGAGTTGCCCTTGCACATCGAGGCGCTGCGGATGGCGGGCCTTTCGGTAACCCCCAAGCAGTGGGCCCTCGAGCGCGGAGCCATCGAGCAGGAGGTCGCGCAGGACCTTTCGAATCCGGAGTACGTGTTCTACATGCAACTGCTGGCCGCCTTGTTCAAGGGCAGCCCCTACGAGCACGACGCGCTCGGCACCCGTCCTTCCTTCAATGCGACCACGGCGGGGATGCTGAAGCGCTTTCACCAGACCTGGTACATCCCGAATAATGCGATCCTCATCCTTGTTGGTGATGTGCAGACGGATCAGGCCCTTCAAATGGTGAAGAAACTGTTTGAGCGCATTCCTGGCCGGGCGCTGCCGCCCCGTTCCGACTACCATTTCCAACCCGTCCACCCCGAAATGCTCAAGCTGGATACCGATCTTCCTTACGGATTGGCTGCGTTCGTTTTCCGATTCCCGGGTTCGGACAGTCCCGATTATGCCGCCTGCGAGGTGCTGGCGGACGTCCTGAGCAGTCAGCGGGGGGACCTCTACGGATTGGTTCCCGAAGGCAAAGCCCTCGAAGCCTCCTTTGCCTATGAGGGTCTCCCGAAAGCCGGCCTGGGTTACGCGGCGGCCGCTTACCCGGCCTCAGCCAACGCCACGAATCTTCTACAACAGATACGCGCAGCCCTCTCGCAACAAATCACCAACGGCCTGGCCGCCGACCTGGTCGAAGCCGCCAAACGCCGCGAAATCCTCAGTGCCGAGCTCGAGCGCAACTCCATTCCCGGCCTGGCCATGGAATGGTCGCAGGCGGTGGCGGTTGAAGGACGCGAATCGCCCGAGGATGACGTCGCGGCCATCCGCCGGGTCACGGTTGCGGACGTCCAGCGCGTGGCCGCCCAGTACCTGGACCTGGATCATGCGATCACGGCCATCCTGACGCCGCAGCCTTCGGGCAAACCGATTTCGCCAAAGGGTTTTGGGGGCAAGGAATCCTTCACGCCCAAGGAGAGCGGCGGGTCCAAGCTGCCCGCTTGGGCGCGTTCGGCCATCAGCCGACTGGAGGTTCCGGCCTCGACGTTGCACCCGCTCGATACCAACTTCCCGAACGGGTTGCGGCTGATCATCCAACCCGAGTCCATTAGCGACACCGTCAGCATTTACGGGTTGATCAAAAGCAACCCCAAAACCGAGGCTCCGGCCTCGGAACAGGGCGCCGAGATGGTCCTGGACGAACTGCTTTCCTTTGGCACCACTAAGCTGGATCGGCTGGCCTTCCAAAAGGCCCTGGACGACATCGGGGCCATCGAATCTCCCGGGACCAACTTCTCGCTCCAAATCCTGCCGGATCAATTCGAGCGGGGGGTCCAACTGCTGGCACAGAATCTCCTGGATCCAGCCTTGCCATCCGAGGCGCTCCGGACGATTCAACCGCAGCTCGTGGAGGCAGTCGCCGGCGAGCTGGAGAGCCCGGCCTACCTGGCGCGGCGCGCGCTCGAAAGCGCCTTGTTCCCGAAGCACGATCCCATCCAGCTCCAAGCCACGCCGGACACGGTGAAATCGCTCAGCATCGATGACATCCGGCACTATCATCACCGAGTGTTTCGGCCCGACCTGACGACCATCGTCGTTTTCGGCAAGGTCGAGCCCGGCAACGCGCAATCGGTTATTGATCAGTATTTTGGCGGCTGGAAAGCTGAGGGTCCGCGGCCCGACACCCTCTTCCCCTCCGCGCCAACCAATGCCCCGGCCTTCGCCGAGGTGCCGGATGCCAGCCGGGTCCAGGATAAAGTCACACTGGCACAGACGCTTTCCCTGGTGCGCACGGACCCGGATTATTATCCGCTGCAACTGGGCAACCATGTGCTGGGCGGGGGCTTCTACGCCACTCGACTCTACCGCGACCTGCGCGAGAATGCCGGCCTGGTTTACCACGTATCCTCGCAGTTCAACGTCGGCCAAACCCGCGGAACGTACTCCGTCGAGTACGCCTCCGACCCCCCCAATGTCTCGAAGGCCCGCGCCATCGTGCTCAGCAACCTCCGCGACATGCAGCTCCACGATGTCAGCCCACGCGAGCTGCGCCAGGCCAAGGGACTGCTCCTGCGTGAGATCCCCCTCTCGGAGGACAGCGCCGACCGCATTGCCACAGGCTGGCTTTCCCGGTCACTGCTCGGTCTGCCCTTGGATGAACCTGTCCTCGCCGGCCACCGTTATCTGAACCTCACGGCCGCGGATGTTCGCGCCGCCTTTGCCAAATGGATTCGCCCGTCGGATCTCGTCCAGGTCACCCAGGGTCCATCGCCGAAGTAACGGAATCGGCGCGCGTGACGACTGGCGAACGGCCTTTGGCGGCTTGCTCCGGTTTGAGATTTCCCTCAAGCTGGGGCCACACACTCTATGATCTGTATCGTGCCTAAGACCGCCATTCGCCGCATTTCCGCTTGCGTGGTTTCGCCCGCCGTAGTGGTGGGCGCGCTGGTGCTTGGAGCGGCCGGCGCGTGGACGATTCAAGGCGCCGATCAAAAACCAGCGGACACCACCGCCGCCTGGCTCGAAGAGCATTATACCAAGTTCGAATATCGCATCCCCATGCGCGACGGCGTGCGGCTGTTCACGCGCGTTTATACGCCCAAGGATGATTCCCAGCCCTGGCCGATCCTGCTCACGCGCACCCCGTACGCCCTCAAGCCATACGGCGCGGACAATTACAACGACCCGTCCGGCTCATTCGGAACGCTCGCCAGGGATACCTTCATTTTGGTTACGCAAGACGTGCGCGGACGTTACGGCTCGGAAGGGGAATATATCCACGTCCGGCCGTTCCATCCCGCCAAAGCCGCGAAGGACACCGATGAGAGTTCGGATGCCTGGGACACGATCGATTGGCTGGTAAAAAACGTTCCCAACAACAATGGCAAGGTGGGCATGTTCGGCATTTCCTACCCCGGTTTTTACACCTCGATGGGCATGATCGACAGCCATCCCGCGCTCAAGGCGGCCTCGCCCCAGGCGCCGATCGCGGACTGGTTCATGGGTGATGACTTGCACCACAATGGCGCCTTTTTTCTCTCGCAGAATTTCGGCTTCTTTTACAACTTCGCCCAACACCCCGAGGATCCCTTGCACGAGCAAGCCAAAGGGTTCCACTTTCCCACCCCGGACGGCTACGATTTCTTCCTGCGGATGGGCTCGCTCGAGCAATCCGACGCGAAGTATTTCAAGGGCTGCTCGGCGGCCTGGACGGAGTTCCTGGCCCACCCGGATTATGACGCCTGGTGGCAGGCCCGAAACATCCGGCCGCACCTGCGGAATGTGCATTGCGCGGTCATGACGGTGGGCGGTTGGTATGACGCGGAGGATCTCTTCGGGGCGCTCGAGACCTACCGCTGCACGGAGCGCCAAAATCCAGGCATCACCAATATCCTGGTCATGGGTCCTTGGTCTCACGGGGAATGGGGCCGCGGCGTGGGCGAGACGCTCGGGGCCGTCAGTTTTCACGCCAAAACCTCCGAGTATTACCGCGAAAAAATCGAGCTGCCGTTCTTTCGTCACTTCCTGAAGGGGGATACCAACTATCCCCTGGCCGAGGCCCAGGTCTTTGAAACCGGCGCCGACCAGTGGCGGCGATTTGACTCCTGGCCTCCAGCCAGCGTGGTCCAACGCACCTTGTTCTTTCACGCGGGCGGGGCGCTGGCGTTTGAGCCGCCTTCCGAAAGTGCCGAGTCGTTTGATGAATTCGTGAGCGACCCCGCCAAGCCGGTGCCCTACACCAGTGATTTCTCGACGAGTTATCCGCGCGATTATCCGCTCGGAGACCAGCGCTTCGCCTCCTCGCGGACGGATGTGCTGGTTTATGAAACCGAGCCGCTCGAAACCGATCTGAGCCTGGCCGGGCCGGTTCAGGCGGCGCTGCATGTTTCCACCAGCGGCACCGACTCGGATTGGATCGTGAAACTCATCGATGTCTTTCCCGGCGACTACCCGAACCCCGATCCTAATCCGGCTAACCTGAAACTCGGTGGTTACCAGGAGTTGGTTCGCGGCGATGTTTTGCGCGGACGCTTCCGGGACAGCTTCGAAAAGCCCGAGCCCTTCGAACCCAATCGGGTGACCAGCCTGGCGTTCAAAATGACCGATGTGTTCCACACCTTCCGTTCCGGCCACCGCGTCATGGTCCAGGTGCAAAGCTCGTGGTTTCCACTGGTGGACCGCAATCCGCAGACCTTCGTCAATATCGCCACCGCCAAACCGGAGGATTTCCAGAAAGCGACCCAGCGGGTTTATCGCGGCGCGCAGGATCCCTCGGGGCTGGTGGTGGACGTGCTGCCGGCGTCCAGGCCTTGAATCTTCGCAAAACCCGCGAGGCCGTCATCGTCCCGCAGCCTCCATCTCGCGGGACCAGCTCTGGTGGAAGCGGTGGTCGATCCGTTCGAACCGCCACAGCCGGGTAAAATCAAACCGGCGCAAGCCGTACGCTTTGCCGGATTGCTGGCGCGCGGTGAACCCATGTGGGCGTGCGGGTGAGCGGACGCACGTTAAGGGGGTAAAAGAGAAGCAAACCAGGAAAGCCGCGGAAACATTGAGCGCCCTGTCCGCGGCTGCGGTAAAACTCAGCGGCGTAACCACGTGGAGGCCCCGGAACTCCACAGCCCTAGACTCCCGCTCCCCCCTCACGCTTCACGCATTACGGACATTACGTATTACGCGTTACGTTTTACGGATTACGTATTACGTATTACGTATTACGCCCCACGCCTCCCGTCCCGCCCCCCGATCTCCGATAAACCTTATATATCTCCGCCTGGTCCACCGGTTTCACGACAACTTCGTCGATATTCACATGCGGGGGCCGGCTGGCCACCCAAACCAGGATGTCAGCGATGTCTTCCGCCACGAGTGGCTGGGTGCCTTCGTACACCTTTTTCGCCCGGGCGGCGTCGCCTTTAAAGCGGACCAGCGAGAACTCGGTTTCGGCCAGGCCGGGATCGACGGTGCCGACGCGGATGCCGGTGCCGTTGAGTTCCAGCCGCAAGGCGCGCGTGATTTGGAGTTCGCCGGCTTTGGCGGCGCAGTAGGCCGCTCCGCCTTCATAAGCGGTGCGCCCGGCGATGGAGCCGATGTTGATGATCGAGGAGCCGGGATGATTGAGCATGAGGGGCAGGGCGGCGCGGGTGACGCGCAAGAGTCCGAGGACATTGGTCTCGAACATAGCCTCCCAATCGGCATCCTTGGCGTGCACCACGGGGTCAGCCCCATGCGCGCCGCCGGCGTTATTGATGAGCACGTCCAGGCCGGGACCATTCGCTTCGGTTGGCGGTGTTCGTACGCCGGTGATTCTCTCTCGTGCCCAGCCGATAAACGCCTCCACACTGGCGGTCTCGGTTACGTCCAAGGCCTGGGCATGTGCTTCGCGCGCGCCGGCGCGCAGCGCGGCGGCGGCCACCTCCTCGAGCTTTTCAACCCGGCGGGCTCCCAGCAGGAGTTTGGAACCTTCAGCGCCAAAGGCGCGCGCGGCGGCAGCGCCGAAGCCACTCGAGGCGCCGGTTATCATCACCCATTTGTCCTTCAGCGGAGTATTCATGGCTCTACAAATAGCGCAGGGCGGCCTGACGGCAACCGAAAAGGATGTTGATGGACTGGCTGCCTTCGGCCATCGCTTGCTCGAAGCCAAGGCCGGAGTGTTCCTCCTCGACCCGCGCTCTACCGCCGAGTCGCTGGTCGAGTAGAACCCTCATGCGGTGGTCAATCGCGATGCCAAGAACCGCGCGGCGCGGCCTGGGGCTGACGTCGAAGCAGCGGCTGCGAGGGAGAAGTGCCGCCACCGTCTCAGCAAGACTCTGCCCAAGGGCACGCGGGAGCCACCCGATGATTGTGTTGACTGCGAGAAGAGCAGCACCACGCAGGGTGCGAGTAGTCAGACGACGGCCCGGGTCGCGAGGCGGCGCTGGCGCAGGCAGCTTCTGTTAGAGCAGCGCCACGGTCCCGTGCGTGCCGTCCACCCGCACGCGGCATCCGTTTTCCAGACGGCTGAGACATTCCTTCACCGACATCACCGCCGGCAAGCGCATCTCGCGCGCCGTGACCGCGCCATGCGAGAGTGGTCCGCCGCTTTCCGTAATGACCGCCACGGCGCTGTAGAAGAGGGGTGTCCAGGTGGGATTAGTGGTCCGGGCGACGAGCACCGCACCTTTGGGGAACCGGGAGAAATCGTCGGGACTCAGCACGAGGAAAACCGGACCCTCGGCCACGCCGGGGCTCCCCGCCAGCCCCGAGAGCGACGTTTCGGAGAGGCTCGGCGCGGTGGGCGCGCCCAGCACCCATTCGGGTTTTCGCGCCTTATCCGCCAGGTACTTTTCTTTCTGCTGGATTACCGACGTCGAGAAGCAGCGCCAGGATTCCGCCGTGTCCACATTCACCGCGTCCTGGATTTGTGCCAGGTGAGCGAAGAAGATATCCATCGGCTCCGGCAGGACGCCACGCTGGGCCAGTCGCGTGCCCAACTCGCGAAGCCCGCGTCTCAAGGGTAGCGTCAGGCGGGTGGTTTCATAATGCTCGAGGTCGTCCAGGCTGGTATAAACGCGCGCCAGGCGCAGCACTTCGGCGAAAAAGAAGTGGAGATCGGGCGGGAGTTCGTGGAACAACTCGGCTTCGGCCTCAACCATGCGAATTTTCAACTCGCGCTCTTTGGCGCTGGGCGCCGGGTCCATCGGCGTGGCGAGGATGAGCCGGAGATTATCCAGCACCACCCAGGGCAGTTCCAGCCAGGTGGGGGAGTAGGCGTCGAAATCCACCTCGCGATGCCCGTGATCGCGCAGGAATTTCCGCAGGCGGCTTTCGAACTCCGGGAAGGCGGCGAGCCGGCTGGCCTTCGACGAGGTCGCGGGAAAGGTTTGTCCGCAGCAGTTCTTCGAGTTTCGGCTCGGTGCGGATCATCGCCGCCAGCTCGAAGAGTTCCTTGTTGATCGTGCCCGTTTTGGTTTCGCAATAAGCCATCAAGCGGTCAAACAGCGCATTGGCTCGCTCCGGCGCGAGGCACATTTTCAGGAGGAAATGCAAAAGCCGGTAGAGCGTGCTGTGGGTGATGGAGATGGCGATGTTGGGCAAAAAGTAAGTGGCGCCGAGCTGGTTCACGTCCAGGACATACTGCCAGACCGCTTTGAGATCCTTTCCTTCGAGGGGCTCGGCCATGAACCGCCCGATGCTGATGAGGTAGAAATCCAAATCGCGCGCCCAAATCACCGGCAGCTCCTGAACCCAGCGATACTCCTCGCGAATCCGGGGCAGGGCGGCCCGGAGTTCGTCCTGGGTGCTCACGAGGAAGGGGGCGCGTTTGCCGTAGAGCTCGACGGCGTTTTGATTGCCATAAATGTAATGGCCGTGCATCCCAAACCATTTGCCGCTGAACGGCGGAAAACCCATGAGGTGAAAGGAGTAACTCAGCGAGCGATGAAAACCGGTTTCGACGAAGTCCCAGGTCAGCGGGGTAATCACGTTGGGGAATCGCTCCGCCGATTCGTCCCGAGTCCAGCGCGGCGGAATGGTGGTGATGGGCCGCGACTGCAGCAAATACAGTTCTCCGCTGGCGAACCCCCACTCGATATCCTGCGGGAAACGGTAGCTCGCCTCGACCCGGCGGAGCAGAGCGCATAATTGATCAATTTGCCGCTCGTCCAGACACGGACGCAGACCCGTGGGCGGGTCGATAGGCTCTTCGCGGGTGCCCCCGGGTACGGCGACGATTTTGCGGGTCTTGCGGGCGATGGTCGAACGCCGCACCTTCCCGCTGCTCTTCTCGAATTCGAAGTGATCCACCTCGCCTTCGCCGCTCACGACGGATTCGCCCAGGCCAAAATTGGCGTCGAAAATGATCTCCGTGAGATCGCCGCTGACGGGATTGATGCTGAAACCGACGCCGGCGACATCACAGAAGACCATCTGCTGGACGACCACGGACATCGCGGCCAGCGCGTGATCAAAGTGCTGCTGGTGGCGGTAGGCGATGGCCCGATCGAACCAAAGTGAAAGAAAGCAGGCCTTGATCCGATCCAGGATTCGCGCCGGGCCGGTGCAGTTCAAATACGTTTCGTGCTGCCCGGCAAACGCCGCGCTGGCCAAATCCTCCATCGTCGAGGAAGAACGAACCGAAAAGGCCTGGCCGGGGGCGAAATGACTCAGGCGATCAGTGACTTCCTGTCATCCGCCGGGCAGAAGTTCCAGGCGATCGAGTTTCTGCCTCAAGTCTTCGCTTTCGCTCCGTAATCGAGCCGGCTCGGCAAAATGGAAGCTATCGACCTCGCGCAGAAACTCGCGTCCAGCGGCAACGAAATCGCGATAGGCCTGGGCGGCGACCACGAAGCCCGGCGGCACGGGGAAGCCCTGCTGGGTCAACCGCGATAGATTCGAGCCTTTGCCGCCGCTGATTTCCAATCGATCGGCCATCGGCTCCCGAAAACCGTAGGTATATTTCATAGCGTGAGTTTTGTATTTAGTCAGGGGGTTGTTTCGTGTTTGAAGGATAACGGTTGGCCAGCCACAGGGCCAAAGCCGCGAGCGCAAAACCGCAGAGCACATCGATGAAGTAATGGTAGCGCAGGTAAATCGTCGAAAACCACAGACCGACACACGGCACCACGTAGAGCCTGAACCGCCAGGGCCGGTGGCGCCGGTCGAAGAACAGCAAAAAGGACGAGATGGCGCAATGCAGGCTAGGGAAGACATCCACGCCATTGCTGCCCCGCGCGACCACGGCGGCATTCAATCTGGTCATCCACCATCCTTGCAGCGGCACGCGAAACTGCTCGGCGAACGCATGGCAGGGCCCGGAGGCCGGAACGAAGGAATAGCCAAGGAAGCCGATGCCATAAAGCGTGAAGAGGCCGATCACAAACCGTTTCAGCAGTTCGAGGTCGCCCACAAAATAGTAAACGAGGCTGAAAAGCAGGTACACGAAAAACAGGAAGTAACAGCAGCTCAGCGCTTCGGTCGCCAGCGGGTGAACCCAAGGTTGCAGGCGAAGGCTGAGGTTGGTTCCGACCAGGCGCGTGTCGATGGCGTGCAGCAGGGTATCCATCTTCGCGGGATGAATCCGCGGGATGGCCGTTTTCATATTCGCAAATACCAGGTTCATCGCGACCGGATAGAACAGCAGGCCGAAGCGCCAGGCAAATGGGGTGTTCCGGGCACGACTCATCCCGATCGCCGCGAGGTTGAGGGCAATGAGCGCCAGGTAAAGCAGCGCGTCCACGCCGAAAAACCCTTCCACCCAGGAGAGTCTCCCCCAGGTGATGAGCAGGAAGAGGCCGAAGCAGATCTCGTGCGGGAGCAAGTGAAGTCCAGGGGCTTTGGCCGGGACGGGGAGCGGAAGGGTTGGGGCGTTCACAGCCTGTTTTGAGGTCCAGGGATTCCGGCGCGTATGTGTTTTGAACCCGGATCGAAAGGATCGATCGGGAAATGGCGAAGGACGAGCTCGCGAAATTCAAGCATCACCGGACGGAGGTCAGGAAAGCGCAATCCGTTATGCACGGCCACGGCCAGTTTTTTGACACGGTAGTATAGGTGCAGCCCGGCCCACGTCAGGCCGGCGTACCGCTACGAACCACGCCGGCCGCCCTGCCCATGCGCAAAAGGCCGAGACGAGACACACCCAAATTAGGAAAACCGGAATCCCCACCAGGATCTTCCACAACGAGATCACATTTACGCCGTCGGGAAACTTCCTGGCGGCAAACCAGCCGGCGAGCAGGGGGGGCAAATTCAACACCAAAGCGCCGGCGGTCGCGGACCCCAGCAAAAGGAACGCGAGAACATAAAGCGGAACAGGGCCCATCGGCACCAGGGGCACGCCTTGATGCGACAGCAGATGACGACCGGACAATTCGGCTTCCAGGCGTTCGCCGGCCTGCAAGACCGGGCCTGGTATCTGCTCCTCGAGCGCTTTCAATGAGCCGAAGTACGATGCGCGAGGTGGCCAGTGTGGAGACGTAAGCCAGGCGCCTAATCCGGCTCTGGTATGCCTCGGAGGCGACGTTGATACCGACCCCTTCCAAGGCAAGCTGGGCCTGGCGCTTGAGCGCCTTCAACTTTCGAAGCCGGATACTCCCGGAGGAGGGCAGGGGGCGGAGCGCTGCCGTGGTGGTCCCGGGAGCCGCCACGCTTTCCGGGTTGAGGACACAACCAGGGTCCGCGCTGGTTCCTGGTCGCGGGCAGGGCGCGTGGAAGCCAGGTCGGGAAGCAGCGTCAGGTCCAGCGGTTCACCCAGGACCACCTCGACTTTCGCGCGGAACGCCCACGGGCATTCATAATGGATGCCCACCGGAATAACCTGCAGTGGCGGACCGGGGTGTTCGAGATACTCGAGGATCAGCCACAGAGCCCCCGTCTTGAAAGGCAGGTGCCGCGGCCCAAGGGTACTCGTGCCCTCCGGAAAAACGAACAGCGAGCCGCCGGCATGCAAATGCCCGAGGCATTCCTGCAGTGCCTGCTCGTTACCCGCGCGATCGCCTTCATCCTGGGTGCGCGTCACGGCGATCCCGGTGAAGAAAAGCCGGGCGAACCAGTTGCGGCGCAGTTGCGTCGAGATCATAAACACGGGCCCATCGAGCGCGCTATGGTAAACAAATCCATCCACGGCGCCGTTGCGATGCAAGCCCAGGTACAGCACCGGGCCGGTTCGGGGCCGGCGATGGCCGTTGAGCACGGTGATCCGGGCGAAATAGATCCGGGTGATCAACCAGTAAAACAGGGGGCGCCAAAGTGCCGAGATTGCGTTCATGGCTTGCCCACGGGCGGCGTCGCGGGCCGGGACGAGCCTTCGCGGTTGGGCCGCCACCCGCTTTGCAACTTTCGCATGGTTGCGGGGCCTTCATCTCTGGGAACGAAGACCGCTTCGCCCGCCGCGGTTTTGAGCACCAGCGCGATCAGGGTAAAGGGCATAACCGAAGATTTAGGGGATGAGTCCAGCGCGGCGAGCCATTGATTCATGATGTCGTCGCCGCTCAAGGTATAGCGTCCGAGCCGCTTGATCAGCCCAAACTCGATACCGCCGCGATGGTGGAAACAGCGATAAATCAACCCGGTGCAGACGACCCGGGTGCTCAGGTTGAAATCAAACTCGAAGTCATACGGCGTTTCCAGGTAACGAAAGGCCTCGACGATGGCGGCCCGCAACTCCCGGTCGTCCAGCCTGGGACGGAGCACGGCCACATGGTCGGCACACAAACAGAATTCCAGCGAGCTGATCCGCACGCAGGGACTGATCGCCTCGATGACGCACCCATGGCCTTGGTCCGCTTGGGCCAGCCGGTCGAGCCATTTTTGGATTGCAGGGTTCGCCTTCAAACCGATGGCGTCCGCCTCCGCCGCGCCGCCGACGAAGATCGCCGCGTGCGCCCAGAATCCAGGCAAAATCGCCGAGGTGAGTTTCTGTTCGGCGCGGACGAGGAGGACGTCGCCGGGCAACAGTTGGGGATGCAATGGCGCGATCACCGCATCGCCCAGGGCGGGGACGTAATGGCGTGTGGTTCGTATGCCGGCGCAGGCGCCGGCAATTTGAGACCGCAAACTGTAGCGTGTGGCCTGTACCGGGGCGAACACCGTGCGAAAGAAAGCACGCCAATCGTAGCGCAGCCGGCAGCCAAGCACTTTTAAGAGGCGTTGCCGGACCACCACCAACTCCCGGCGGATCACAGCCACCAGCCACTTCCATTCCGCCGGTGACGCCAGGGCGAGCCTCTGAATCTCCCGGCGATGCGCGCGCCAAAACCAGGTGGCCTTCACCAGGTCGAGATAGTTGCGTGGGGAACTGTAGCCGCGCAGCAGTTCCTCGAAAAAGCCCGCTTCGAGTTCCGACTTGGGGTCCGCCTCATTCAACTTATTGCGAACCAGGGGCTCGCGCTCGTAGGCCTGGATGAGCTTGAGTGATTTGGAATAAAGGGTCAAAGCCGCGCCAAAACCCACAAGGAAGAGTCTGAGCTGTTGCTCGCGATCGGCGAGCGTCGCGGTAGGCGTAGGCCCGGTAAATAACTTCATAGAGCGCGAAGCGGTAGTTCCGGTACGCCAGCAGCATCTGCCGTACCCGGTCATCTTCGTCGGGTGTGAAGTACCCACGCGCGCGCGCCGCTACGGATATCCGAGCCTCGTGCCATTCGTCTTCGAGGGCGTCCAGCGCGGGCAAAATCCGGCTCAGGGTTTCCAGGTCGGTCGAGGCCTGCGGGTTGGGTTTCTCGCTGCCCGTGGTCGGGTCTTCGCGAAAGCCTCCAAACCGGTTCGACGCATTCCCCGCAGGTCCCGGCGGGCACCCCGGCTTGCTCAAGCCGGAGCCCGGTGTGAACCCTATTGGAACGCGGGATCTCATGGCCGCGAGCATAGCGCAAGGCGGTGAAAACTTCCGCATCGAAAAGATTGAGCCGGTATTGATTTCCGGGAGGGATCACCCAGCATCCGGGGCAGGGGGCGGGGTGCCAGATCGCCTCATTTTTTGCGGAGTTCGAGGCCTCCAGCGGCGGATTCCGGGGCCCTGATCAAGCCCGATTTTTCTTGAAGATTAAATGTGTGGACACATCGACTCGCATGTTCGAGCCGTACAGCATTCCTGTGACCAGAGTGCGGCCATCTGCTGAGCAGGCAACCGCACTGCAAGAATAATTGTCAACCCATCGCCAACTAGCTCCCGCATTGGTCGATACGGCAGTGTCGCCAGCAGTGGTTTTGGTGGCGTCCCACCAGGCCGCTATTACCTCTTGGCCGCTGGTTGAGCACGCAAGCGAAAGCCAGGGTTAAACTTCGGCAGTGGACGCGGCCCGGGAGCTTGCGGAATTTGTAGAACAGCAAATTTGCCCGCCTAGGAACTGCCCAACTCGCGCTCCGACGAACAGTTTGCTGCCATCCGCGGAGCGAGCAACGCACGTCCAATTTGTGGCAGGTGCCATGCTTGCCGTCCAAGTGCCGCCTGCGTTTTTCGAGATGTAAATCAGCCCTCCATTGACTGCGGTGGCGATTTTAGACCATCCGCGAACAGGCTACGGCGTGCCAATTTGTGATCGGCGCACGGGTTTGAATGCAGCTTTGCGCCGGGGCGAGGAAACTCCCCCCAGCGATGTTCAGGACAAGGGGGGTCGAAAACTCGGAGAGAAGTTGTTCATGGCAGAGGCTTGTGCGGATCTGACTTTAGTGTGTTCTGCGGCCGTCCCGCCCCTGCCGCTAAGGCGGTGACACCGCTCGATAAAACCTCAACGGCGCGTTCGTGGCGCTCAGGTCAATCACATCCGTGGGCAGAGTGGTGGCCACAATGCTCGTCAGTGACGTCCAACTGTTCAAGTTCGTGGACATTTGGATGTTGTACGTCAGACCGACTTGCTGGGGGTAAAGTTGAAATTGAAAGTTGGAGTCGCTGCGCCTCTGAGGCTGGCTGAGCGCAGGCTTCTCCACCTTTCCCGTATGACGAGGGTTCTGGCGGAACATTGGCCAAGGCGTGCTCCCAGGTGGATTTGTTCCGGCGATCGTGTACATCTTTGTGCCCAGCGCGACATAGACGGTGCCATCATTTACAATGGTGGGAGAAGTTACGGAAATGGTGCTGCTCGGCTGGACCTGGCCGCTACCATCGACTCGCCACTGGACCTGACCCTGGGGGGATAGAGACACCACACCATTGGAGACGGAATAGATTATGTTGCCGAGAGCGTCCACAGCCGGAGACGGAACCGAGCCGTAGAGAGCCCACCCACCGGAAACGCCCGTCCATATGGCGTGTCCGTTGGCGTCGAAGGAGTAAAGCGTGACGATCCGGTACTCCACCGTAAGGATGGTCCCACCTCTTCCGACCACCGGTGATGATAGGTCGAAGCGGTTTGTGAAATTGACCCAGTCCACGGTACCATCGGTCGCAAACGAATAAAGGCCGCCGATGGTGGCGTAAACCGTGCCATCTGCGCCAATGGCCGCGGACTCGCCGGTGCTGCGCCCGCTGGTCGCGTGGACCCACTTCTGGGTCCCGTCAGGGTTCACCGCATAAATGCTGCTGCCGGGCCCAGTTGCGAGGTAGATTGTGCCATCTGGCGCGATTACAGGCGAGCCGCTTTGACTGGCGATATTACATGCCCACTTCTCCGTTCCGTTGGTCGTCAGTGTGTACAAACTGCTGTCACCGACCACATAAACCGTCCCATCAGCGCCGATTGCGGGTGATGAGAGCCCGCTCGCTTGGAAAGGGAAGGACCACCGCACCGAGCCGTCCGGATTCAAGGCGAAGCACCCCGCCACTGGGTTGAGGAAATACACCGTTCCATCGGTTGCAACTGCTGGCGAGGAGGAAACCAGCTGGCCAACAGAAAACGTCCACTTGTTGGAGACTAGTGCACCCGAGTTTGTGATGGCGGTCAGGCCGTTTGACGAGCCAAACACAACCGCCCCATACGGTGTTATGGCAGGCGAGGAGGATATCGCGGTACCGGCATCGTATGACCAGAGCACCGTTCCCGGGACCGCCTGACCGAACGCAAGTTGGCTTAGGCCACTAAAGCCGAAGATCCAAGTTAGATACAGTATTCTCATAATGAAACACTTAGTAACTGCTTTAAATTTCAAAGGTGAATATTGATAACTTTAAACCTGTAGGATCCCGCCCCAACTTGAAACACCGTGGCACCGTTCGTATACCCTGGAGGATTCGTCGCGTAATAATACCAGCTTTGCGCCGGGGCGAGGAAACCCCACGCAACGATGCTCAGGACAAGGGGGATTCGAGGACTCGGAGAGAAGTTGTTCATGGCAGAGGCTTGTGCGGATCTGACTTTAGTGTGTTCTGCGGCCGTCCCGCCCCTGCCGCTAAGGCGGTGACACCGCTCGATAAAACCTCAACGGCGCGTTCGAGGCGCTCAGGTCTATCACATCCGTGGGCAGCGTGGTGGCCACAATGCTCGTCAGTGACGTCCAACTGGTCAAGTTCGTGGACATTTGGATGTCGTACGTCAGACCGGCTTGTTGAGAGTAAATTTGAAATTGAAAATTCGCGTCACTGCGCCTTTGGGGCTGCTTGAGCACGGGCCTTTGCAAGCTGCCCGTGTGCTGAGCGTTGGCTCGATACATCGGCCAGGAACTCCTGGCCGGACCGTTTGTGCCGGATGCGATGGCATAGAGCGTCGGCCCTAAGGTTGCGTAAATTGTCCCGTCGGCGCCGATGGTTGGGGAAGTGATTGCCCAATCGCCAGCTTGGGTAGGATCACTAGGCGGGGGGGCATGAATGCTCCACAATACGCTCCCTTTTGGGCTAACTGCGGTTATGGCACTGCCCGCGCACCAGTAAATGTTTCCGGCAGCGTCAACGGCTGGGACGGTGCTCGGCAGGCGCGACCCGGTTCCAAGAGGCGCTTCCCAGGAAAACTGGCCTCCAACCGTGAATGCGTCGAGGTTATGGCTTTGATAGGCACCGAGATAAACGCCCCCCCCGAGGCCAATTACTGGCGAACCGTCGAGCATTCCTGAGGCAGACCAAACATTGGTTCCCTGAGGTGAAAGGGCGTATAATAATGCTGCGGAAAACAATATGGTCCCATCAGAGCCAACACACGCAGAGTCAGAGGGTGGGGCTTGAAAGCCCTGCACCCATTTCTGCTTGCCATCAGAGCTAATTGCGTAGAACGCGGTATAGCCCGCCGAACCTACGTAAATGTTTCCTTGAGTATCGATAGTCGGAGAAAGATCACCCACGGGAACGTTCCAAAGTTTCGCACCATTGGGTGCCACTGCATTCAGCCCACCGCCGCTGAAGTAAATAGTTCCATCCGAACCCACAGCCGGGGCTCCCGACCCACCACTAACAGAGTAAAACCACTTCTTCGAGCCGTCGGGATTAATAGCGTATAGACCACCCGATAATCCGACGAAATACACTGTAACCGTCGCTAGCGATGGCAGGGGGGCCGCCCCCTGCGGTAACCCATTTGTTGGACGCGGAGATTCCTGAATTAGTGATAGCGTAGAGATTGTTATCCCCTGCAACGATGTAGATAGTGTTGTCACGCGCTAACGCGGGTGAGGTTTGAATGAATGCCGACCCCAAGGTATTGCTCCACAGTATTGACCCGTTCTGTGCTGCAAGCAGGAGAGATTGGGATGAAATTAGAAAATACATCCCGTTCAGACTTAAAACCTTTTTCATAGCATTAGGTACCATTATACGTAAGATGCAGTCGTAGCATCGGCCGTTAAAGATCAACATTGCTCACTGTAAACTTGTAGCCCCCAGAGCCAACTTGAAACACGACAGCGCCGTTTGTGAAACCTGGAGGATTGGTGGTGTAGTACGGATACTGCTGGGCGGCAGAAACACCGGATTCAAGCATGTTCCCCAAACTGTTTGTGCAAGGCAGGTATACTGAAGCGGTAGTGTTCGCAGGGTTGGTAATCGTTAGGCTGAACGTTCGCGCACTCGTGCTATTTGTCCATGTGCAGGCGATTGGCCCGTGGATTGAACTAAAAAGAGCAAAAACGTTGGTGATGCCCCCACCAGGCTGGGGTTCGATGATTACGTTCTTAAAGCCGGGGTTACCATCGTCAGGATTTATCCCCGCCACGATCTTCCATATCCACTCGCCTACTGCCCCATAAGGGAGATGGTTGAACGAAGTAAGTATTTGTGGGTAATAACCGCGATCATTCACCGGCAAGGAACCTGGGTTCGCCGGGCCTGCGAGGTATGTATTCCAGCCCTCCCATATCGTCGTCGATCCTACAGTGACGGGATAAAGCCAAGAAGGAAAGTTGGTGTCCATGAGGAGCCAATATGCAAGAGGCGTGTAGCCGTCCCGGCTAAGTTCCAACATTTCCCTGGAAGCAAAAAAGTAGCCTGTCGAGAGATGGTTAGTGCAGTAAATATTAGTATAACCATTGTTCGTATAACCACTGTTAAAATTTGTAATTCCGTAGGAACTATTGACCAGGAGCCACAAGACATTTGAACGCTGGGTGTTCGGGATCATGTTGAAGTGCAGTGCCGTCATGCAATCCGATTGCGCACTTGACTTGCCCCCGACTCCTATGATATTCGTGCCGCTGTACTGGACGCAGAGATTATTAGCATTTGTATAAGCGGTTCGTGCCATTGCGGCTAAATTCGTGCAGTAGGTGTAATATGACGAGTAAGTACCTTCCGCTAGGAGTGCCTGCTGTTAACTGGCCCAGAACGCCCGTCATGGCCGCGACCAAGTCAATCGAGTAGCCGCTCCAAGCGGTCCCCCAAGGCACGTAACTGGCACTGGCATGGCCTTGGGGCCACGCGAACGGGTTGGTACTCGATCTGGCGAACCAGCTAAAATAATCTCCGGCCGCCCAATCGCATGCTTCAACAGTTGAAAGTTTCCAGATATTAGCATTGGCCTGCCATGTCCCAGTGTTAGCCTGGCAAAGGGAGGCCAGATACCCAATGTGGTTGGTCATGGACTGAAAGTGCTCTGCGAGTATCCTAGTATCCCCATAATTCTCGTAGAGGCGCCACGGAAAGATAATGCCACCTGCTTGACAGGCAGGATCCGAATAGGACAGCCGTGAGTTGACGTCACTCCCAAGCACCGTGTTGTTATCCCAGGGAGCCACGTCTGTGTAACCCCCGTAAGCCCAACTTGCAGCGCCGACCTTTGACATCCGAACGGTCTGCGCATCTCGTATATCCCGCAGCCATTTTGTGAAGAGCCCTGCAAGGTCGAAATTAAAGCAAGCGTTCTGTGACACGATTTCTGGATCCGAGAGATAACCGTCTCTCTCGTCCCGCTGGGTACAGGAAGTGAATACCCCTGCTGGCAAATTATCTTGTTCGCTCCAAAGTATATTCGTCATCAATTTATTTATCAAGTTCTTCGCTAAAACCCAATTTGCGGCAGGATTGGATGCGTTTGTGCCCCCACACCAGAAGGACCCCGTTTGTGCCAAACCGGACCGGTTAATGCAGCCTAGAAGCGAATTCTTGGTGAGGCTCGCCGCGATGGAAGTCGGGGCGGTGACCTCAACGTACCTGAAGCCATGGTAGGTAAAGTGCGGATGAAATTGCTGATTCGTTGCGGAATTAAGGACGTACGTGTCTATCTGTTTAGCCAATCCCAGGTTAGCACGATCTATGTTCCCACTTCCTGAGCCAAAGCCTCCGAGGTTGTTCGAGTCAAGAGTGAGACGCTCAGCGTGTCGTAGGATGATTGTCGCACCTGAATTGTATGCTCCTTGTGAGTTTGAAACCGATAGGTTGCACCACCCGACCATGTTTTGACCCATGTCATATACATTTGTGGTAAGGCCCAAGGTTGTATTTGTCCCGACCGCCCACATCGCGATCGGGTTTGTATAGCCAACCGTCTGAATGGGATCAGTCGGCTGCGCAAACATTTGGGAACCCATAACATTACTAGTGGTCAGGATACTCGCTGCGAAGTTCGTTGAGGTAGACCCCGCGGTTGTCCAATTCGTACTGTAGCCGTCCTGGTTTGCATCATCCGTCTCCCCGTTATAGATGGAAGAAAATCGAATTAGACCGTTAGTCGAGCACTGCCAATTAGCATCGCTGGAAACCGTGGTTCGGGATAGGTCGCTGTTCGTGATCACGAGCAACAGCGCAAGCTGCGGGTTGGGACTCCCATAATAGTTGCCATAATCAGGACCGACCACGTTGCCATAACACCATCCCTCACCAACAAAAGCTCCCAAGACGTTGAACGAATTCGTAGTGCCCGACGTGAGATAGGGAGTCAAATCAAAGGTTTGGTACTGGATTCGGGTCGTATAGTCGGTCCACTCAGGCGCTAGCAGATTATTTCCGATCCGGTAACCATTAGCCCATAATTCGTAGACGCCCTTCGCGGAAACGTAAGCTGTCGCGCTCGAAATCGTTTTCGAGAGTAAAATATTGGTGCTCCGATACATCGGCGATGCGTTGTTTGGCTGATAGCCGTTGACACCTATCCAATACGTGTTGGTGGTCCAGTCATTTGTGCTCAACAATCCGACCTGGAAAAACCCATTCGTGCTCCAATTGCTCAGTCCTGTGTACAAGTCCCAGGTCTTGACCCTCCACCACAATCGTTGGCCGGATTGTAATTGGGGACCAGCGTATGGGACATGTATCGTCTGGTCGGAATATTGTCTACCGCTGTCCCAAAGGTCTCCATAGCCGTTCGCCACGGCGTTGCTGGAACCCACGATTATCTCGTAGCCAACCTGCTTTTCTGCGCGATTGGGCGAGGTGACAATCCAGTAGAAGCGCGGTGGGCCGTAGTTGGTCGTGATACCCCACGGGTTCTGGCGGTATTCACAGCGCAAATAGGACGGCACGAGCAGGAAGTTACCACCGGCGGAGCCGTTTTTCCAGTTGTAAAGATTTGTTAAACTGCCGTCCCCGCCCGCGTTTTCAAGGAAATCCGGGGCGCCGTCACCATCGGTATCCACGGGCGCTCCGTTGGAGTCCACCGCGATGTAATGAAATCCAATGTCAAGCCAGCTATTGGTTTCCTTGATCTCCGTCCCGCCCACGATGTTGGTGTACATTGTATAGTGATACAGCCCCGCCTGGTCGGCGGTGATGTTCGTATCGCCGTTCACCACGGCATTGTTCGTCGGAACGTAATAAAGCCCCAGCGGACCGGCCTGATAGGCGGGGGAAGCGGATAGGATGAGGTCGGTCGCATTGGAGGGCGACAGGGTGTTGGCGCCCGTCACAAACGCGTTGTAACCCGCGTCGTTCCCGCCGGTAATGGACGTGTGGTCGAAGAGGCAATCCCTCACGATGGGGTTGGTGGCCTGCGGGGCGAACCACAAGGATCCCCAATAAAACAGGTTGTTGCGGATGCCGGGCGGGGTGTTGGTGATGGTCCAGAGGGTGCAGTTGACCCGCTCCAGCAGGCAGTTGGTCAGGTTCACCACGCTGGAAGTGTCCCAGATGTAGCCGCCATGGAATTGCGAGTCCTGCAAGTTGAACACCGCCGTGTAGCCGTTGACTTCCGTGGTGTCCCGAGCCAGGCCGGAAAAGTCTGTGAACCGGCAGTTGATGGTCGCGGGGCCTGCTCCATAGTCGCTGAGCATGTAAGGAGGGGCCGTCATTGATCCCGGCCCGCCCTGTTCCTGCACAGCGGTGTATTCGACAAACCGGACAAGATTGGTTGGCGCGCCCTGGCACTGGAGCACGGCCCCGTTCCCAAAACCCAGCGCGTAGGTGTTCACTCCCAATCCGAAGCAGCCGATGACCGTGCCTGGAACGATGGTCATCGTCCAGGCGTTGGTGATCGCAGTCACGCCCAGCTCATAGTCCATCGCCGGATAGCAATAGCCGGGATCGGGCGCCGGCCCGGTATTCCGCTGGATTTGGGGGAAGAGGGTCATGTTGGAACTCCACGAGAGCACCGTGTTCGAATAGAGGAGCGGCGGGTAGGTGGTGCTCTGCTGGAGGTCGGAGAGCAGGTTCGAATCGATGTTGGTGGTGCCCGTGGACCGATAGGGGCTAAAGCCCGCCAGGTAATGCGCGCCGCCGCCCACGGTCTGAAAGACCCCGGAATCCGAGTAAAGAACGGTCGAATTGGGATCGGTGGTCGTGGCGCATTGCCAGTTGGTCACGCAGGCAAACAGGCAGTTGGCCATCCGCATCGTGCCGTTCCAAGCCGTCTCCAACATTCTTCCTCATCGGCATATTTCCCGTCTCTCGGCGGCTCGGGAGCGAAGCTGAATCGTTCAGCTCACCATCCGCGGCCAACCGATCTTCAAGGCGATAACATCACGAATCGAAGAATAAGGCAAGAGGAAAATGGCGGTTTTGTGCATAATGTCGCATTTAGACAATACATAGTAGCTATAGTCATGCAGTGCGTTACACACTCTTATTATCGAAGCTCCTCGAACCATTTCCGAAGACTTAACCGGAAAGAAAATCAACCCGAGGAAAAATGTACCCGCTACACTCGTGGAAAGGTCAGTCCTGGAATTCTGACGCTGGGTTCGCCTTTCACTTCAGTTCTCCTCTTTGCAGGCTTGGGCCGGCTTGCGCCGGAGCCGCTGCACATTGCCGCCAGGCCGGCGGCCTATGCGGTCGCTGGCTTGCGATGGTGGCCCAGCAACTGCACCGCCTGATCAACGAGCTTGGTGTTGTGCTCCGCGCGGGCCGTTTTATAGCGCCGCCGCAACTTCTCCAAGACTTGCTTTCGGGTTCGTTGACTCATGTTTTTATCCATGGATGCCAGGGTAACCCGACTTTTGGCACATCGGATCGTTTGACGGCGCTTTCAACCTCCTCTCGGGTAACAATACTTTTGGCGCAATTCGGGCAATTCGCGGCGCCCTGACCAGGCCGGAATTCTCTTGAAGATACGTTTATAGTCTGTATAACTTGGGGCGCCGAGGCCAGGGGTGCTCGGTGCTGGCTCCCCCAGAGCGTTAAGGCTCGCGGCAGGAACTTTGGCCAACCGGTTGGCGGTGGCTCAGCAGTCATGAATTGGACCATCCATTGCGACGACGTGAAGCGCCTTGTCTTCGTGAAGGCAGGTGGGGCGCTCGGCAGCGCGCCGCTGCGTAAAATGAGCGAGGAGTTGCGGGACACCGTCCTGCGGCACGGCTCCAAGGGTGTCCTGATCGATTACACTCACACCGTCTCGCGGCTCGAGCCTTACGAGATTTTCGAACGGCCCAGGATCCTGCAGCAGCTCAACTTTCCGGTCGAGGTCAAGATCGCCGTCCTCTATTCGGTGTTGGACGAGAACACCCAGTTTTTGGAGAACGTCTATCGGAACAAGAACTATCCGGTTCGAGTTTTTGCCGATGAGGCGCAAGCGTTGGCATGGATCGAGTCCTGACGGTGGAGCGCCGCGGGGTGGTTCGGAAGCATGGCGGTCGAGGCCGCCGCTCTTTCCAAAGCGCCTCGGCGATTGTCACCATCCCGCCATTGACCGGAGGCCCAAAAAGCGGTTTCTTCTCAACGACAAAACATGAATAACCCCCGGCCGTCGCTCGACGACTTGCGAATTGAGCGCAAGGAAGCACCGGTATCGGCCCCGCAGGCCGGCCTGTGGGTGGGGCTCTGCGTGCTGCTGCTGGCCGCGGGGGCCGGTTGGTGGTGGCTGAAACGACCCGGAGGCATGGCCGTGCGCACGGTCGTGGTCCAGCAGGCGGCCCGGGGCGGAACAGAACGAACGGTGCTGAACGCTTCCGGCTATGTCACGGCCCGGCGGGAGGCCACCGTGTCGTCCAAAGTCACGGGCAAGGTCGTCGAAGTGCTGATCGAAGAAGGTATGAAGGTACAGGAAGGACAAGTGTTGGCCCGGCTGGACGATACCAACGTCCGTGCGGGCTTGCTGCTTGCTCAAGCCCAGCTCGAATCGGCCCGCGAAGCCCTGGCCGAGACGGGCGTGCGCATCGCGGAAGCCGACCAGGAGCTGCAGCGCCAGACGGATCTTGTCAAAAGCAAGATCGCCACCCAGTCCGATTACGACCATGCCGAGGCCTCCGCCCTGGCGCTCAAGGCCAGGCTCCGGCAGCAGCAGGCCGATGTCACGGTCGCCGAACGCCAGGTGGCCTCCTGGCAGCAGCAGGTCGAGGACACCATCATCCGCGCCCCGTTCGCTGGCGTGGTTACTTCCAAGAATGCCCAGCCCGGCGAAATGATTTCTCCCATCTCCGCCGGCGGCGGTTTTACCCGCACGGGCATTTGCACCATCGTCGATATGCAATCCCTCGAAATCGAGATCGACGTCAACGAGAGCTACATCAACCGGGTCGAAGCCGGCCAACCGGTCGAGGCCACGCTGGATGCCTATCCCGACTGGAAGATTCCCTGCAAAGTCATCGCGATCATTCCCACGGCGGATCGACAGAAGTCCACCGTCAAAGTGCGCGTGGGCTTTGACCGGCTCGACCCCCGCATCCTGCCGGAGATGGGGGTCAAAGTGGCATTTCGCGAGGCCATCGGCCCGGAGACCGCTTCAGTGCACGGCGTCACCGTGCCCAAGACCGCCATTCATCAACAGGACGGGCGGGACGTCGTGTGGGTCGTGCGGGACGGCCGCGTCGAGCGCCGCGCCGTTACGGCCAAGGAAAACGGCGCTGACGACGCCCTGGTGACCGCCGGATTAAGCGCCGGGGAGCGAATTGTAACGGATGGGCCCGCCGGCCTGGCCGACGGCGCGAGCGTGAGGGAGATCAACCCATGACTGAACCCGCCCCAAAACCAAAAAGCAACGGAACCCTGGTCGAGGTGGCAGGGGTTCGAAAAGTCTTTCATCGAGGCGCCGAGGACATCCAAGTTCTTCAGGATTTGCATTTGCAGGTCCCGACCGGGGAATTCCTTGCCCTGATGGGACCCTCGGGTTCGGGCAAGAGCACGCTGCTGAACCTCATTGGCGGGCTCGACCGCCCCACCGAAGGCGCCGTCACGATCGCCGGCGAGCGAGTGAACGAGCTGTCCGATCGCAAGCTGGCCGCCTGGCGCGCGCGTCACATTGGCTTTGTGTTCCAGCTCTATAATTTGATGCCGGTGCTTACGGCCGAGCGAAACGTGGAGCTGCCCTTGCTCCTGACGCACCTGACCAAAGCCGACCGCCGGAACGCATGTCGAGACCGCGCTGGCGGTGGTGGGTTTGGCGCATCGCGCCAAACATTATCCGCGCACCCTTTCGGGCGGCGAGCAGCAGCGGGTGGGCATCGCGCGCGCGATCGTTACCGACCCCACGCTGCTGCTGTGCGATGAACCCACCGGTGATCTGGACCGCAAGGCGGGCGACGAGATCCTCGACCTGCTTCAAGCTTTGAACCGTCAGCACGGCAAGACCATCATCATGGTCACCCACGACCCCCACGCCTCGGCCCGCGCCTCGCGGACGGTTTATCTCGATAAAGGGCAGCTTAGCCGGGAGCCGGTCCGATGAACCCCGCGAGCGATTTCGCCTTCCCAGTCGAGACTGGCGGCTCGACTCCGCGCAACCCCTGGAGGCGAAAAGGCAATCCGGACGGCGGGAGGTCGCAGGGAATGAACGACAACCGCGGCGAACCTGCCAGCCCGGCATTCTAGCGATTTCGCATGCGTTTTCTTCACCTCATCTGGAGCAACTTGAAACGGAAGAAGCTCCGCACGCTTTTGACGTTGCTGTGCATTTTGATCGCCTTCGTCCTGTTCGGCCTGTTGTCCTCGATCAAACAAGCGCTGACGGGCGGCATCAGCGTTGCCGGGCAAAATCGCCTGGTGGTGCGTAACAAGGTCTCGTTGATCCTGTCCCTGCCGGTGAGTTACAAGCAGCGCATGGAGCGGATTCCCGGGGTGTCGCTGGCCACGCACCAGACCTGGTTCGGCGGTGTGTTTCAACAACAGCCCAAGGTGTTCTTCATGCAAAACCCGGTCGTGCCCGAGGAATTTCTGGACATGCACCCGGAAATCGCTTTGCCCGACGCGCAGAAGAAGGCCTGGTTCCAAACGCGCACCGGGGCCATCGTGGGCCGGGCGACGGCGGACCGGCTGCATTGGAAAGTCGGCGACAAGGTCCCCATTTTTTCTCCCATCTGGCGCCAGGCCGACGGCAATCAAACCTGGGAGTTTGACATCGACGGGATATACGATGTGACCGAACAGACTGCGGACAACCTGTCGTTCTTCTTCCACTACGATTATTTCGATGAGGCGCGTGCCGGGGGCAAGGGGCAGGTCGGGTGGTACACGATCCGCATCAAGAACCCGGCGCAGGCGACCGAAATCGCCAAGCTGGTGGATCGCGAGTTTGAGAACTCGGACTACGAGACCAAGACCGAGCCGGAAGGCGCCTTCGCCCAATCGTGGGCGAAGCAGGTGGGCAACATCGCGCTAATCACCGCCGCGATTCTGGGCGCGGTCTTTTTCACCATCCTGTTGGTGGCGGGGAACACCATCTCGCAAGCCGTCCGGGAGCGCACGGGAGAACTGGGCGTGCTCAAGGCCATCGGCTTTACCAACCTGCAAGTGCTCGGGCTGGTGCTGGCCGAGTCGTGTCTCATCTCGATCCTGGGCGGAGTTCTGGGCCTGGGCTTCGCGTGGCTGATCGTCCCCGTGGTGGCCAAAGCCCTGTCCGGCATGCTGCCCATGTTCTTCTTCCCGGCTCGCGACCTGCTCCTGGGTTTGGGGCTTTGCGTGGCCCTGGGCGTTGCCACGGGCTTCTTCCCGGCCGTTGCGGCCATGCGCCTGCGGGTGGCGGACGCGCTTCGGAGAATGTGATTATGGCCGGATTTTCGAATTGGATCTCACAGGTCGGGGCCGTCACCAAGTTCGGGCTGATGGGCATCCCTCGGCGGCGCGGCTCCGTGGCGGCGGCGGTTTTTGGCGTTGCCGGGGTGGTGGGGGTGCTGGTGGGCGTGCTCTCGATGGCCGCGGGTTTCAAACAGGCCATGTCCGCCTCCGCTTCGCCGGACTCGGCCATCGTCTTGCGCAGCGGGGCCGATAGCGAGATGGTCAGCAACCTCGGCCAGGACGAAACGCGGTTGATTGAAGACGGCCCCGGCTTGGCGCGCGGTGCCAACGCTTCCCTCGCTTCCGCCGAACTCTTCGTCATCATTAACCTGCCCAAGCGTTCGAGCGGCACCGACGCCAATGTTCCCTTTCGGGGCGTCGAACCGGCTGCCTTCCAGGTCCGCGACGGGTTGAAGTTTGTGCAGGGCCGGCCGTTTGAATGGGGAAAAAACGAAGTGGTGGTGGGGGCGGGTGCGGCCCAGGAATTTGCCGGGTTGGAGGTGGGTCATACGCTCCACATTGGCCACAACGAGTGGCCGGTGGTCGGGGTGTTTGCGGCCAAAGGGGGCACGGCGGAGTCGGAGATCTGGACGGATGCCAAGGTGCTGCAGGCCGCCTACAATCGCGGCAGCAGCTTTCAGTCGGTTTACGCGAAACTGGCCTCGCCGAACGCCTTCCAGCAATTCAAAGATGCCCTCACCACCGACCCGCGTCTGAACGTTCAGGTGGTCCGGCAGTCGGATTATTACGCCGAGCAATCCACGTTGGTGACCAGGCTCATTACCACCCTCGGGGTTCTCATCGCCGCCCTCATGGCCGTGGGCGCGGTGTTTGGCGCGCTGAACACCATGTACAGCTCCGTGTCGGCCCGGACGCGTGAAATCGCGACGCTGCGCGCTTTAGGATTCGGGAGCGGAGCCGTCGTCGTGTCAGTGATGATCGAATCCCTGGCGGTCGCTCTGCTGGGCGGGGTGATCGGCGCCGCCGTGGCGTACGGGGCCTTCAACGGGTTTCATACCTCAACCGTTAATTTTCAAAGCTTCAGCCAGGTCACCTTTGCCTTCAAAGTGACCCGGCAATTGCTGATTCAGGGAATCCTATGGGCTACGACGATCGGGCTGATCGGCGGCCTGCTGCCCGCTTTGCGCGCCGCTCGCCTCCCGATTGCCGCGGCGTTGCGCGAGCTTTGACGGGAGCCCCGGCCGCAGGCTTATTGGTCCTCTTTGATGCTCGCGATCTTGGCCGAGGTGGCTTTCGGGTCGAGCACGAGCGCCTTGAACCGCCATTCTGCTCCCGGCTCCATAACGGACTGGTAATCGGACGCTATCCCTACTTTCTGGTCCGTGGCATCGAATAAATCGACCTCGACCTTGACCCCGAACCGCTTTTGGTCCGAGCTGTTCGTCACCACTCCGGTGGCATCGATCCGAGAGGTTCCAGGAGTCGTCTCGAGGACAACGGGAGAAACCGTAAAACTGGATTTTGCCGCCGCCCCATCCACATGGGGCGCGGGGGTGGATGATAAATTCGTTGTGCTCTCGACCATGGCCCCTTCGTTGGCCCGTGCCTTTTGCTTCGCCGCCAAACGCTCGGCCCGTTTCAAGGCCATCAACGCCCCCGCCAGCCCCAGGCTCAGAATGACGATGCCCAGCACTGCCCAGACCACCGTTCCCCGGGGCACGGCCGGCTCTTCCGGGGGCGTCACCAGCACCAGGTCCGTGGGCTGACGGCAGTGGGGGCATTCCGAGGCCATCCCGGCCATCTCAGCCGGGAATTCGAGGTGACCGCCGCACTGCTGACATTCGCCCTTGAGAAACTTGGTCTTAGACATTTTTTGGCATCAAACCTGCAATTAATGCGAAACCTGATGGTCGCAGTCATCGTCTAGTGTGATATTGATGCATTTATGAATACTGGCAACAAGTACCTGCAGGAGCATTCTGCCAGATTGGAGGACCTATTTGTCACGCGCCGCCAGTTCCTCCGGCGCGCCGGGATGGGCTTGGGGATGCTGGGCCTCGCGGCAATGGTGGGGGAGGACGCGTTGGGTTCCAAGGCCGCCGCCGAGGAGTTGGTCAGCCTGGCGCCACGCGACCCGCCCCTGCCGGCCAAAGCGCGGCACGTCATTCATATCTTTGCCCAGGGCGCCCCGTCCCACGTGGACACCTGGGACCCCAAACCGGCGCTGGTTCAATACGACGGCCAGAGCATCCCGGGCATGGAGGGGGTGGCGATGGCCTCACCCTTCAAGTTCGCGAAAAAAGGCGCCAGCGGCATCGAAGTCAGCGAAGTCTTTCCCAAGCTGGGCGAAATGGTGGACGACCTTTCGGTGATTCGCTCGTGTTACACCGATATTCCCGCGCACGAGGTGGCGACGGTATTTATGAACACGGGCTCGACCCGGTTGGTGCGGCCCAGTGTCGGCTCGTGGGTGCTGTATGGCCTGGGCACGGAGAATCAGAACATGCCGGGGTTTATTTCGCTGCGCCCGGGCGGAACACCGCCGGGCGGGAGTTCCAATTGGCAGGCCGCCTTTCTGCCCGGTGTGTACCAGGGAGTGAGCATCGACACCAAGCTCCCGAACGTCAACCAGATCATCCACAACATCCGCAACCAGTACCTGCCCCTGACCGAGCAGCGCCGGCAACTGGACCTGGTTTATGAGCTGAACGAGCTGCATAGCCAAAACCTGCACAAGGACGCCCAACTTGAAGCGCGACTGCAGGCTTACGAGATGGCATTCAAAATGCAGACCGAAGCCACCGACGCGTTCAACCTGAACAAGGAACCGCAGGAAATCAGGGATCTCTACGGCCGCAACGTCCACGGCAACCAACTGCTCATTGCCCGCCGGCTGGTTGAGCGCGGCGTCCGCTTCGTCCAAGTTTGGGCCGGGGGCTGGGATCACCATCAGGACCTTGAGGAACGGCTGCCCGAACGCGCCAAAGAAATTGACCAACCCCTGGCGGCGTTGCTCACCGATCTGAAGCAGCGCAACCTGCTGGATCAGACCCTGATCATTTGGGGCGGTGAGTTTGGCCGCAAACCGGTGCGCGATCGCAATGAACATGAGAACCCGGGGCGCGATCACAATGCCAAGGCCTTTACCACGATCTTTGCCGGAGGCGGCGTCAAGGGCGGCACGGTTTATGGCGCCACCGACGAATTCGGCGCAGCGGCGGTCGAGAATAAGGTCCACATCCACGACCTCCACGCGACCATTCTGGCACTCCTGGGTTTCGATCACCAAAAGCTGACCTATCGCTATAATGGCCGCGATTTTCGTCTGACCGATGTCGCGGGCGACGTGGTGAAGGGTGTCATTGCATGAGTTCGCCGCGGCTTTTCCACGCTCGACCTGCATTCGTCGGGCTGCGGGTTTTCGGTCGCACCTCGGGGACTTTCCCGGCGCAACCGAGGGCGATTCGAGATCCCGGTTCTTTTGTCCCTGCTGCTCTGTGGTCCGGCTTTGGCGGCGGATCCCACGCCCGCGCAACTGCAGTTCTTCGAAAGCCGCGTCCGGCCCGTCCTGGCGGACCATTGCTACAAGTGCCACAGCCAGCACGCCGAGAAGGTCAAAGGCGGACTCCTGTTGGACTCGCGCGCGGGCCTGCTCAAGGGTGGTGACACGGGGCCGGCCATTGTTCCGGGAGACCCGGTGCAGAGCCTGCTGGTCAAGGCCATCCGTTACACCGACCCGGACCTGCAGATGCCCCCGAAGGGAGGCAAACTGCCCGAAAATGTCATCGCCGACCTGATTACCTGGATCCAGATGGGTGCTCCCGACCCGCGCAGCGCACCCAGCACCTCATTCGCCGCCAAAGACTCCGCCAAAACCCATTGGGCGTGGCAGCCGCTCACCAAGCCCGCAGTGCCTCAGGTGCAGGACACCGCCTGGCCCAAGACCCCCATCGACAATTTCATCCTGGCCAAGCTCGAAGAGAAGCATCTCAAGCCCAATCCCCCGGCGGACAAACGCACCCTCATCCGCCGCGCCACCTTCGATCTGATCGGGCTCCCGCCGACTCCGGAGGAAGTGGATGACTTTCTCCACGACGATTCCCCGGACGCCTTCGCCAAGGTGGTGGATCGTTTGCTCGCCTCTCCGCACTACGGAGAACGGTGGGGCCGGCATTGGCTCGACGTCGCCCGCTACAGCGACACAAAAGGCCAGATCCGCCGGCAGATCGAGGATCCGAATTACCCATTCGCCTGGACCTACCGCGATTACGTCATCCGGAGCTTCAACGAGGACAAGCCCTTCAACGTCTTTATCATCGAACAACTCGCGGCGGACAAACTGCCCGCCTCCCGGCGCAATCCCACCAACCTGTGCGCCCTGGGTTTCCTGACGGTGGGCGACCGGTTCATGGAGATGCAGAACGACATCATCAACGACCGGATCGACGTGGTGAGCAAAGGCTTTCTCGGCCTGACCGTCTCGTGCGCCCGCTGCCACGACCACAAGTTCGATCCCATTCCCACCAAGGATTATTACTCGCTGCGGGGCGTTTTCGCCAGTTGCGCCGAACCCCAAATCGAACCGGTCATTCTCAAGACCGTGGGCGGCTCGGAGTACAATGATTACTACAAGCAAAGGATGGACCTCGAGCGGGAAAAGGACGAACTGGGGCTGAAGCTGCGTGAGTTGCGCCGGGCCCGAGATCGTCAGGGCTTGCGCGAGTTGCGGCGTGAGCTCCGTGAAAACCAGTCCAAAATCGCGCATTTGGAGCTGACCCATCCCGGGGCGCCGCCGCGCGCCATGGTCCTCGAGGACAAGGTTAAACCGCAGGATTCGCCGGTGTTTCTGCGGGGCGACCCGGGCAACAAGGGCCCAACGGTTCCGCGGCACTTTCTGGAAGTGATCGCCGGCTCGACGCCTCCCCCCTTCACCAATGGGAGCGGCCGCCTGGATCTGGCGTGGGCCATCGCCAGCAAGCAAAACCCATTGACGCCCCGGGTGATGATCAACCGCATCTGGCTTCACCACTTTGGGGAGGGGTTCGTCTCCACACCCGACGATTTTGGCATGACTTCCGAACCGCCCAGCCACCCCGAACTCCTCGATTACCTGGCCTCGCGCTTTATCGAGGGCGGGTGGAGCATCAAGCGGATTCACCGGCTGATCCTGCTCTCGAGCGTGTACCAGGAGAGCAGCGGGAACAACCCGCGCTACGCCGAGATCGATCCCAATAACCGCCTGCTCTGGCGCGCCAATATCCGCCGGCTGGAATTTGAGGCGCTGCGCGATTCGCTGCTGGCTATCGGCGGCGATCTCGATCCCACCATGTACGGCCGGCCGGTGGATATCGAGAAGGAGCCGTTCGTCACCCGCCGCACCATTTACGGGCGGGTGGATCGCGCGGATGTGGCCGACGTGCTGGTCAACTTTGATTTCGCCAATCCCGACCTGCCCACCGGGCGCCGCCACGAGACCACCGTCCCCCAACAAGCGCTGTTCCTGATGAACAGCCCCTTGGTGATCGAGCAGGCCAAGCGGCTCGTTGCGTTGCCGGCGTTCCGCGATGGTGACGATACCAAGGCGCGAATCGAGTTTCTCTATAACCGCATTTACCAGCGACCACCACGCCCCGAGGAGGTTAGCCTGGGACTGGCGTTTGTTGCGGAGACGCCCGAACCCGACCGCCTTTCCACGGAGGCGAAGGCCCTGAGACCAACCTCGAATGGGGGCCAACCCTCGCGCCCGCGCGGCAACCGCGGGAATAGTTTCCGGCGCCGCGAGCCCCTCACGGCCTGGCAGGAGTACGCCCACGCCCTGTTGCAGGCCAACGAAACCTCATTCCTGAACTAACGAGGCACGGCCTCGGAGGCATCGATACAGCCAGGTTTAAACGCAGAGACGCCAAGCCGCGAGGGCGCGAAGGCGGGAACCGGGTCTAACCCGCTCCGAAATCGCCGAACGCCCGTGCGAGCGCGAGCACCCGTTTGGCATCCGCAGCCGAGGGTTGGGCGGAAGCAGTAAAGGCATAATGCACTGCGCGGAGCAGTGCGGGATCGACCGAAAAGACGCTTCCGGCCACCCGGTCCAGCAGATGTTTTTTTGAAAAGAAGGCGGCGTGGCGCCCGATGTAATCGTAAATCGAGAGGAACGCCTCCGCCTTCTGCACCGCCTCCTTCGGATCCGCGTAACAGTCTGAGAAGTATTCCAGCACGCGAGCATTGTTGGCCTTGCTGGTTTGCGCGGTACCGACCGGCCCGAAGCGCGAGGTGTACTCCCACTCGCGGACCGTTCTCATGGCTTTGATATGGTCCGCGAACTCCTCGTAAGGATATCGAAATTGCAGCGGTAAGGACGCGTTCAACACCAAAAGAATGCCCCCTTTCGCCAGCCGGTGCAATTCCCGGAGATTACGGAACCCACTCCCGGAACTTTCGGTATCCTCCGGCGGTTCCACCGTGGCTGCGGGAGCCCCGCCCCCATTGCTATCGAACACTCCCAGAGGTTCACCTCACCCCCAATCGGTCATACACCGATGATATTCCCGAGGCGTGCTCGACGGACGAGCGGATGGCCTGGCGTTGCGAATCGCTCGCCACGGTGCCCGTCAAGTACACGATCGGCCCGCTCACGGTCGCCGTTACGTGGTCCTCGGGGCTGAGGGGTTCGGTTTCTGAGCGCAAGTTGTGGGCGATCTTTTCCGCGGCGGGCTCATCCTGGGGCGTTTCCGGTTGAACCAGGAAACGCGGCGGCCAATCCTGATTTTCCGAAGCGGTTCGTGTTCCAACCTCCTCTGGCATCACCCATAGATCGTCTGTGGGCGACCCCGTCCGCCAGCAGGTGTTGTAGCCGGCGCGCCGGCGGAAGTTTCCGGTTTGCTTCGCCCCGGTGAAAGTTACATAATGGCCGCAGGCTCGGGCGGATTACCCGGCGAATTTACTAGTTATGGACGAGATCCGGACAACAGTTTTCAAGTTTCTCACCGAGTATGGTTTCCAGATCATTGGCGCGCTCATCATCCTGACGGCTGGAGCCGTGGCGGCGCGCTGGATCGGCCGCGTCGCGGATCAATGGTTCACCAAAAAGCAGGTCGAGCCTCCCGTGCGCATGCTGGCGGGCCGGGTGATTCACCTGGTCGTCTTCGGCCTGGCGGTGGTTCTGGCGCTTGAGAAGTGCGGGGTGCCCATCGCGCCCATGGTGGCGGGCATCGGGGTGGCCGGTGTGGGCATCGGGTTGGCGATGCAGCACGTGTTGGCAAACCTGGTTGCCGGATTGAGCATCATTTTCACCAAGCCATTCCGGGTCGGCGAATATGTGGAGTTGGCAGGCGAAGCCGGGCAGGTCACCACGGTAGCTCTGTTCACCACCACCCTCATCCATACGGATCAATCCCGCATCGTGATCCCCAACCGCAAGATTGTCGGCGAGATCCTCCACAACTATGGCACCATCCGGCAATTGGACCTGTCGGTTGGGGTCGGTTATGCGACGAATATCACTGAAGCGGTGGCGCTGGTGCGCAAGCTGCTGGCCGCCAACAAGCGCGTCCTGCAGCAACCACCCGCGGTGGTGGGTGTCAGCCAGCTCGGCGATTCCTCGGTCACAATCTCGGTTAAGCCCTGGGTTGCGGCGGATGATTATGTCCCGGCAATTAACGAGCTCAATCAGGCCATCCTCGAAGAGTTCCGGGCCAGCCGAATCGAAATCCCTTTCCCCCAGCGCGAGATCAAATTGCTCAATCCCGCCTCCCCCGGAATCGGAGTCCACGCCGAGGCCACGCGGCTTTAGTCGGCCGGGTTGACGCTCGCCGCCGCGCTGGACTCAGAGTAGCACTTCGATCTCCGCTACATCGGCCGTCCCGGTCGTGCCTAGCTTGTGGATGACGACCGAGGCGGCGGCCATGGCGATTTCGAGGGCTTCACGCAAGGTAGCCCCGCCGGCGAGCGCCGCTGTGAGATTGGCCGATACCGCGTCACCCGCGCCCACGATGTCGATTTCGCCGCGAAGCGGCAATGCCGGGACATGCTCCACTTTTCCCTCGGCGGTCGCTCCTACGATACCTCGTTCGGCCAGGGAAACAAACACGGCGTGCCCGTTGCGCCGCGCCAGTTCGGCGGACATTTTTTGAATCTCCTCGACGCTCCCCTGGTTGCGCCCGCCCGTCAAAGCGGATAATTCGGCGGCATTCATTTTAAACACCACCGGTGGAAAGTCTTTCAGCCCGCGGCGGCTATCGGCCAGAACGAAAAGGCGCGGATTACCGGTGCGAGTTCCGAGTTGTCCGACCGATTCGGCCACCTCGCGGGTGACGACTCCGGTCTCCGGCACATCCACCTGGTCCAAAACCAGGATGCCGTCGGTGGCCGGGGCGAGCTTCCATAACGAGCCCATCAAGCGCTCGCGGACGGCCGGCGGGGTTGGCGTCCAATTTTTCGAGTCGAGCCGGTTCAGCTCCACCGGGGCTTTGCCTGGCGAGAGGACCAAGGGTTTGCAGTAGGTGAACGTGCGCCGCTCAGGCGTGCGAAAGAAATGGTCGAGCCGCACCCCGGCGCGCTGTTCCAAAGCGCGTGACAGTTCGAATCCCTCGCCATCATCACCGGCGAAACCGACGGGAAAGATCGCGCCTACGCCGAGAGCCGAGAGATTATTCAGGATGGTTCCGGCGCCGCCCGGCTGGGCTCGAACCCGCACGACATTATGGACGGGCAAACCCGTCTCGATCGAAAGCTCATGCCGTTGCGGATCAATCTCCAAATACCGGTCCAGGCAGAAGTCACCCACGACGGCGAGTTGCAGGTTCGGGTAACGTGCGGCGATAGCGCGAAAGCGTTCTCGATCCATGAGCTAACTCGGGTTTTGGGTTAGGCCGTGCACGAGGCGTTGCAGGAAAGCCACATTGTCGCATTGCACGTATTCCATGGTGCCGCCCATCCGCGCAAAGCTTTTGCAGAATCGCAGGTAATACGCCGGATTGTCCTTCGGCGGTTCGCCCTTGGACCAGTCCCAGCGTCCACCATCCTGGATATCCACGACATAAATGCCGTGGTCCCGGACGATGCCGCGGCCGGCTTGCAGCCGCAAGTTGTTCACACAACTGAGGCTCTTCTCGAATACCTGCGGGCCCATGATCGCCGAGCCCACCGAGAGCACCACCCCGCCATCGAGTCCTTCGACGGCCCGGCTGAACAAGCGAAAATCCACAGCCGCGGCGCGGCCCAGCGCGGCGCCATTGAACAGGGGATGCGTCGCGATGATGTCGTAGCCGATGCCCGGGTGGACCGTGAACGGGACGTTATGGCGGAACGCCTGGGCCAGAATCGAGGTCTCTTTCCACGGATGCTTCACCTCGACACGTCCGGCCGGAAACGGATAGTTAAGCAAGGTTTGCAGGAGTTCGGCCCGCGCTGGCGCCAGGGAGTGGCCAGGGTCTCCGCGCAGGGCCTGCTCGAGTTCCGCGATCGCGGGCAGGGTCGTGCCATCCTCGGCAATAAAGCGTCCGAGGCTGCGTCCGTAGCCTTCGCCGCGCAGCGCCCCGGCCAGCAAGGCCAGGTGGATGTTCCGGCCGGTCTCATCCCACGTCCCGAAGCAGCCCGCCGCCACGTTCTGTCGCACACTCTCTTCGGTGCGGCCTTGAAACGCCAATTCCCAGTCATGGATGGTGCCGGCTCCGTTGGTTGCCAGGTGGGTGACCCAGCCGTGCGCGATCAGGCGGTTGACCAGCCCCATGGCCCCGTTCTTAATCAGGTGCGCTCCGTAAATGAGCAGCACGCTCGCCCCGCGTTCCCGGGCCTTTTGGATGGCTCGGCCGCACGCCGCCACGCTGGCTTCCGCCTCCGGCGCGCAGGCGCGGGGCGCTGCGCCGGGATCGACCACCAATTGGCTGAGCTCGCTCAAGCTCCGCCGCTGCGCCAGCGGATAGACCTTCACTCGTGTCAAGTCCAGCGGTTCGGGATACGGCTGCATGGGCGTCTGGAATAACCCATCACGCGGGGTTCGACAACGCAAAGTTTTCGGCCCGCCACTTTCGAGTTGCCGGGTATGAGGATTTGCCAAACATTGGACGCATTACGACTCAACCAAAAAAGGACCATGCTGAATTCGCCGGGTTGGTGGAGTTCAGCCCACAGTTTGCGCCGCGGCCGGCCATCAGCCACGTGCTCTTCGACTTTGACGGCACGCTCTCGCTGATCCGCCAGGGCTGGCCCGAAATCATGGTGCCGATGTTTGCGGAGTTCCTCCCTCCGCTAGCGGGGGAAAGCGAGGATGCCCGGCGCCAACTCTGCCTCGATGACATCATGCGGCTGAATGGCAAGCAGACCATTTACCAGATGATCCAGTTGGCCGAGCGAATCAAGGAACGAGGAGGCACTCCCCGCGAACCGCTGTGGTACAAGCATGAATACCTGCGGCGCCTTGACGAGCGCATCCGTCATCGCCTGGAAGCACTGCGCAGCGGCGCCCAGCGGCCGGGTGATTGGCTTGTCCATGGTGCGCGCCCGTTCCTCGAGAGCCTCCACGAGCGCGGATTGCCCATGTACTTGGCGAGCGGTACCGACGAGGTCTTTGTCAAACAGGAGGCGGCCCTGCTCGATCTAACGCAGTTCTTCGGCCCGCACATTTACGGCGCGCTGGATGATTACAAGCAGTTCTCCAAGAAGATGATTATCGAACGTCTCCTGCGCGAGAACCACATTCCCGGCCGGCAACTGCTGTCGTTCGGCGACGGTTACGTTGAGATTGAGAACACCAAGGAGGCCGGCGGCCTGGCGGTGGCGGTCGCCAGTGACGAAGCCCACAACGGCTCCGGTCAGTTCGATGCGTGGAAACGCACGCGGCTTCTGGGCGTAGGCGCCGACGTGGTTATCCCGGATTTTCGGGATGCCGAGGCGCTGTTGAACCGCATCGTGGGGGAGGGACTGCGGCCGGTAGTGTGACGGCGCGGGATCATTGCAGCCCGGCAACAGGTGCTTAAGCTGAGGCCCGAGGCCGCAAACCCGCATGGCTCCGGCTGAGACCCGGAGACCGCCTCGGCGGCCGCCCGCGCCAAACCCACGGCCTGGCGCTACAGTTCAGCCGTCCCTTCGGGACTGCTCCTCCTTGGATTTCCACCCAAGGCTGAAGCCTTGGGCTGGTGTCATTAGACGAGTTTTTTGAGCCTCGGATCTTCTCCGAGCTTCTTCACCAGTTCCTTCACTTTCTGCGCCTGGCTCCTGTGGGCCAGGAGCACAGCGTCGTCGGTCTGCACGAGGATCGAATCCCGCAGACCGACGACCGCAATGGGTGTCCGGCGTGCTTTCGAGCGGGCATCGAAAATAATGTTGCGCGCTCCATCGACATGAAGGAAATCCCCCACGGCACAATTCCCCTCGGGATCGGCTTTCAGGTGCCTGCCCAGCGCGGTCCAGGAGCCGAGATCATCCCAGGGGAAGTCGCCGTCGGCCACGATGACATTCTGCGCATGTTCCATCAGCGCGTAATCGACCGAGATCTTCTTCAGCTCGGGGTATTCCTTCGCCAGGGCCTTTTGCAGCTTGGCCGGGGTCGCGGCCAGTTTGAACCACCGCTGACAGGCGGCATACATGTCCGGTTGGTGCTTTTGCAGCCCTTCGGTAATGGTGACGAATGACCAGAGGAACATGCCCGCGTTCCAGCGGTATTGGCCGCTGTTCAGGTATTCGAGGGCTTTGTCGAAATGAGGTTTTTCGACGAACTGCTCCGCGCGGTGAAACGCCGTCTTGTACGGCTTGGCCCCGGCGGGCGGGGGCAAGGCCTCTCCGACGCGAATGTAGCCGTAGCCGGTGGCCGGTTCGGTGGGTTTGATCCCGATGGTAATGATGGCCTGGCCGCGGCCGGCCAGGTCAAACGCATCCGCCAGCACTTGTTGAAACTTCTTCTCGTCCGGAATGACGTGATCGGCGGGCAGGACCGCCATGACACCGGTGGTCGAGCGCGCCCCTACCAGAGCGGCGCCCAGGGTTACCGCCGCCGTGGTATCGCGCCCGACCGGCTCGGCAACCACGTTCTCCCTGGGTAGCTTGGGCAATTGTTTCCGCACCTCGGGCGCCTGGGCCTCGTTCGTGATGACCAGGATGTTGCTCGGCGGCGCCAGCGGGAGCACGCGCTCGACGGCCGCTTGCAGGAAGGAGCGATCCCCGAGCAAACGGATGAGTTGCTTCGGCGTTTTCTCGCGGCTCACAGGCCAAAACCGCTCGCCCTTGCCGCCCGCCATGATAATCACGAAACGATCCTTGTTGGAGAGAGCCTTCGCTTTCATATCGAGAATCAGAAACGCACCCAGACCGCGCCGGACTCGGAAACCGGCCTTATCCGCGGCGCACCCTAGCCCAAGCCGAGCAGGGGCGCAAGCCTGTCCAAACGGGCCAACCGGAAAGTTCGGCGTCAAATCTCGAGCGTTCGCCAAGCCCAACTACCGCGACGGTAGCCGCTCGTCTCCCGGCCTCACTGCTCGAAAGCGCTCACGACCGGGAACCCATCGAGATTCCTGGGGTGCGGGGCGCCCAGGAGCCAAAGTGCGGTGGCCGCAGTGTCATAGGTCACTACGGGAGCGGTGATGGTATAACCCTTTTTGACATTCTCACCCCATACGATCCAGGGAATGGTCATGTCCTCGGGAATGTTCAAACCGTGGGTCTTGGCGTGACCGCCATGATCGGCGGTGATGATGAGCACACTGTCTCCGGCGATGCCGGCCTGTTTGATGGCTTCAACCACCTCGCCCAGCGCGGCATCCACATCGCCGAAGGCCTTCATCTGCTGTTTCGAGCCCCAGCCATACTTGTGGCCGGTATCGTCCGGGTCGGTGAAGTGGATAAAACACAGATTGGGCTTCTTCCGCAGGATGTATCGCGCCGCGTCCTGCGCGACGAATTTGGCCAATACGGTTCCTTCCGTGCTGGGTTTTGCCTGGCCGGCCATCATCTTGGACACCTCCGCTGCCGAGCCCCGCTCGAAGGAAAACTCATCGACCGTGCCGGGAATGAGGAAATGCCGGAATTTCTCCTTGCCCACGAACATGGCCGTCGAGAGATCGGCCGCTTTGGCCTCCGAAAATACCGTGGGCACGCGAATGAGGCCCTTGGAGGGAATCCAATCGTTCCACAGGACCTTGTGCTTCTCGGGCCCGACTCCGGTGAGCATCGAAGTGTGCGAGGGGAGGGTCTTGCTAGGGAAAATGGTCTTGGCCGCCCAGGTGTGCGCGCCCTCGGCAATGATCTGGCGCAGCACGGGCATGTCGCTCTGCTCGATGACGGCGGGTTTTCCCCCGTCAATGCTGATGATAAAAACGTGGTCCGTGTGGGGAACCGCTAAGGCCGCTACAGTCCAGAGACAGGCCGCCAGGCCGACCAGCATCCGCCGAAATGATGCAAACATATATCCGTCCAACATTGCGGAATCATGCGCCGGACACAAGCGGAGAAGGCGGGCGTAATCAAAACGTAACGCAAAAAGTGGACGGATGACGCGCTCTTCATCCCAGGGGTTTTAGACAGCTACCCATGAGGGGTGGCGGCGTCCGTGGCGTATTAAGGAATACGCACCGCGGAACGGGTAGGGTGGAACCGGACGGTGCGGTTCGCGGATCGTTGTGCCCGGTGCGGAAAGTGATAACCTGAAGATGCGTTTGCGATATGGATAGTAACCGAAAACCCGAACAAGAGGCGGCCTTGGATAAAGTGCTCGGCCAATGGGTCGTCGATGCGCCGTTGCCCCCGCGCTTCCAGGAACACGTCTGGAAAAGAATCGCCCGCGGAGAAAACCACTCCGCGTGGACCTTGGGGAGTGCTTTGGTTCGGCTGGTGGATAGCGTTCTTCCGCGGCCGACCGTGGCGTTTTCCTATTTGGCAGTGTTGCTGGCGCTGGGGGTGGTGGCCGGGGGGTGGGCCGCTCAGCACAAAAACGACCGCCTGGGAGCCGCGCTGGAATCGCGGTATCTCCAGACCATCGATCCCTTGCAGCGGCTGCCGGCGCCATGAAGAAGGGCGCTCTCATTCTGCTGTCCGGATTGCTCGTGTGCACCGCGGCGTTTTCCGGGTTTTATTATGTTGGAACGGCGCGGAGCCGCGCTCTGCTCAACCAACCCCAACCGGAACTGGCTTGGCTCAAAGCGGAATTTAACCTGAGCGACGCCGAGTTTGCGCGAATTTCCACACTCCACGAGGCGTATCTGCCGGAGTGCGCGCGGCGGTGCGCGCGGATCGCCGAGGAAAACCGCCAGATCGAGCAGTTGCTGGCCCACGACCCGTCGGTCACCCCCGAACTCCGGAAATTGCTCGACGAGCGGGCCGCCACCCGGGCGGAGTGCGAAGCCGAAATGCTGAACCATTTTGTAGCCGTCAGCCGCACCATGCCCCCCGACCAGGGGCGGCGCTACCTCGAATGGGCCGAGCAGCATACCGTGTTGAGCGGCCAGGCCATGGAACAGAGCCATGGTCCCGCCGATTCCATTCCCATGCCGCACCACCACTCGATGTAACCCCGGCATGAACGAACCCGCGGGGGAGGAATTGGACACGAGCGACATGGCCCGGTTGGTCGCCGGCCGGGAGACGGCGCTAAACGATTTGATGAACCGTCATGCGGAGCGGCTTTTTCATTACCTGCTCCGCTCGCTCCAGGATGAAGGGGATGCCGCTGACCTGGCGCAGGAAACTTTTGTCAGGGTTTATCAGAACCGCGGCAAATTTGACCCCCGCCAGAAGTTCACCACCTGGCTTTATGCCATCGCCAGCAATTTGGTCCGCGACCGCTATCGCTGGCGTGCCCGCCATCCCCAGGTGTCCCTCGAAGCCGAAAGCGAACGGACCGACATGAACCTGAGGGAGAACCTGCCGGGCCTCGAACCGTCGCCTGATCGCAACCTGCAAACCCGGGAACGCGCGGCGGCGGTCCGCAAGGCGGTAGCCGCCCTTCCCGAGGAACTCCGGGAGCCGCTGGTGCTCTCCGTGTACGAGGAGTTGCCCCAGGCGGAAATCGCCACCGTGCTCGAGTGCTCCGTGAAAGCCGTCGAGATGCGCCTCTACCGCGCCCGCCAGCAACTGCGCGCCCTCCTCACCGACGAGTTCATCGATCCCAGGGGACGCGAAACGGAGTAGTTGCGGCTTGTTTCCAGGCGGCCCCCGGAAGTCGTCTCACTCCGCGGCCGACGTTCCACCAAACTCCGATGAATCTTGCCGTCGGATTTCGCGTCCATTATATCCAGAAATCACGCTTATTAGCATTATGTGCATGTACCACCGCCGTCGGCTGGGTGGCGCAACGGCTCGCCGGCTGCTTGCCGGCGGCTGGCTCGCGCTCTGGGTTTCAACTGGGTCCTTCATCTGCCGCGCGCAGGACAAGTTGGCGCCCTCCGGCCAAACCGTTTCCGAGGTTGCGCCGGCCTCCGACGAGGCCGCATTGGCCATCAAACGGATCCAGCCTGCTCCGGGGCTGAAAGTGGATTTGTGGGCCGCCGAGCCGATGCTGGCCAACCCGGTGGCGTTCTGTTTTGACGAGAAGGGACGGGTCTATCTGTGCGAAACCTTCCGCCTGGGGGCCGGGGTGGATGACATTCGGGGCATCATGGATTGGTTGAACGAGGACCTGGCCTCGCGGAGTGTGGACGACCGCATGGCGGAGATGAAGCGGCACTTGGGGGAGAGGTTCGGGACCTATACCGCCCATACCGAGCGGATCACGCTGCTGGAGGATCGGAGCGGGCGGGGCAAAGCCGACCATTCCACTGTATTTGCGGAGGGATTTAACACGCCGCTCGACGGCATCGGCGCGGGCGTGCTCGCGCGGAAAGGCAACGTTTGGTACACGGATATCCCGAACCTGTGGCTGCTGCGCGACACGAATCACGACGGGGCGGCGGATTGGCGGAAGTCGCTGCATTACGGTTTTGGCGTGCGGGTGGGTTTTTCGGGGCACGACCTGCACGGGCTGGCGTTGGGGCCGGATGGGAAGATTTACTTCAGCATTGGCGATCGGGGATCCAATATCCGGGTGGCCGATGGCCGGAGGGTTGGTGAGGCGGAGACGGGCGCCGTGTTTCGCTGCAACCAGGACGGCTCGGATCTCGAAGTGTTCGCCTACGGGCTGCGCAATCCGCAGGATCTGGTGTTTGATCAATATGGGAACCTGTTTACCGGCGATAACAACTCGGACAGCGGCGACCAGTCCCGCTGGGTTTACGTTGTGGAAGGGAGTGACAACGGCTGGCGTGTGGGCTACCAGTTCATGGAGGATCCCTACTCTCGCGGTCCCTTCAACGCCGAGCGGTTGTGGTATCCGCCGTTTGAAGGCCAGCCGGCGTATATTGTGCCCCCGGTGGCCAATATCGCCAGCGGCCCTTCCGGAGTAGCTTACTTCCCCGGCACGGGTCTCCCCGCGCAGTATAAGGATCATTTCTTTCTTGTGGATTTCCGCGGCGGCTCGGCCAATAGCGGCGTCCATACCTTTACCGTGCAACCCAAGGGAGCAGGCTTCGAGCTCGTCAACCGCGACCACTTCGTCTGGAGCATCCTGGCGACGGATGTGAAATTCGGGGTGGATGGCGGGCTGTATGTGAGCGACTGGGTGGAAGGCTGGGAACCGCGCGGCAAGGGTCGCATTTATCGGGTCCATGATCCCGTAGTGGACCGGGACCCGCTCGTGCTCGAAACCAAGCGCCTGCTGGCCGAGGGCATGGAAAAGCGCTCGTTGGGGGATCTGGCTCGCTTGCTGTCACAACCCGATATGCGCGTGCGCCAGGAAGCCCAATTCGAATTGGCAGACCGTGGGTTGAGCGCGGTGCCCACCCTCATGGCCGTGGCGCGGCATAATGCCAGTCCCCTCGCACGCCTGCACGGTATTTGGGGTATCGGACAGGTAAGCGCCCGTTATGCCGGGGACGGTTTGCCAAAACAAATAGCGGCCGGGTTGGACCTGCTGGTCGAGCTGCTTTCCGATCAGGATGGCGAGGTGCGCGCACAAGCGGCCAAGCTCTTGGGCGACCGGCGTTACTCGAAGGCTTTCGAAAAGTTGATCGCCGCGCTGTCCGACGAAAACCCCCGGGTGCGTTTCTTCGCGGCGATCAGCCTGGGCAAATTTAGTCGGTCGGACGCGGTGCCGGCGTTGCTGGCCATGCTCCGCCAAAACGCCGATAGCGATCCCTACCTGCGGCATGCGGGCGTTATGGGGCTGGCGGGGATTCGAGACGTGGAGGCCTTGCTCGGGGCCGCGCACGATGAATCCCCGGCCGTGCGCATGGGCGTCCTGCTGACGTTGCGCCGCTTGCAGCGGCCGGAAATCGCGCTGTTCTTGAAGGACCCGGCCCCGGCCCTGGTGCTCGAAGCCGCGCGGGCGATCAACGACGAACCCATCACCGGGGCCGTGCCCGATCTGGCCGCTTTGATCGACAGCCCCGCGCTGACCCGGTTTCTCGATGGTGAACCGCTGGTCCCTTCGAGCGTGGCCAAGGACGCGGCGCCTCGGCTGGGGCTGGAAGCGCTATTGCGGCGCGTGCTCGACGCGAATTTTCACTTTGGCACGGCCCACTCTGCCCGGGGACTGGCTGCCTTTGCCGCCCGCGCCGACGCCCCGGATAACATGCGTGTCGAAGCCTTGGAGGAGTTAGCCGATTGGGAGCACCCGGCCGGGATCGATCGCGTGATGGGGCTCTGGCGTCCCGTGGCCGCCGTGCGTCCGCCCGCCATTGCCGCCGAGGCCCTCGAACCGCAACTGGGCGCCATCCTGCGCAACGCGCCGGATGCGGTGCGAGTTGCCGCCCTGGGTTCAGTGAAGCGCTTGAACATGACCGGCACGGGGGACGTGCTCTCTCAACTCGTAGCGGACGCCAAAGTGTCCAGCCAAGTGCGGGCCAAAGCCCTCGACACGATCGCCGGTCTGGACCTGCCCACGCTCGCGCAAGCCCTCGAAATCGCGCGCCGAGCTCCGGACGAAGACCTGCGTAAAACCGCGACGCGGCTCGAAGGCAAACTCAATACCGCGGATGCGCTCAATCACCTCGGCTCGACCTTGGACCATGGAACCATTGGCGAACAGCAGGCCGCCCTGGCCGCCCTGGGCGCCCTGCCAGGTTCCTCCGCCGACGATTTGCTGGGCCAATGGCTGGACCGTTTGCAGGCTGGCAGTGTGCCGAAGGAACTGCGCCTGGATGTGGTCGAGGCTGCGAATAAACGTGCCGGCGAAGGCATCAAGGCCAAATTGGCACGATACGAAGCCAGCCTGCCCAAAGACGATCCCCTGGCGCCTTACCAGGATGCCTTGTACGGAGGAAATGCCGCGGAGGGCAAGAAGGTCTTCTTCGAGCGGCCCGAAGCCCAATGTGTGCGCTGCCATCGGATCAGCGGACGGGGCGGCGATGTCGGGCCCGACCTGACGCATGTGAGCGCGCAGAAAGATCGCCAGTACTTGCTCGAATCCGTGGTGCTGCCCAACAAGCAAATCGCACCCGGGTTCGACAGCGTGATGGTCGTGTTGAAGGATGGCGACAGCCAGGCCGGCGTGCTCAAGAGCGAGACCGCCGAGGATTTGGTGATCAACACGCCGGACAAGGGCCTCGTGACGATCAAGAAGGCCGAGATTCAGAGCCGTCGAGCCGCTCTCTCTCCCATGCCCGAGGGCTTGGCCAGGATTCTTTCGCCGGAAGACTTGAGAAACCTCGTCCAGTTCCTGAGCACGCTGAAGTAAAGCATTTCAACAGGCAGAAACCCGGCGTGACCACCGCTCATGGGCTCGGGTTTCCCGCGGCCTTCAGGCGGCCCCTTCGGACCGTCCCGAAGGGGATCGCGCACAGAAATGAATGCCAACCCTGCAACGGGTTGGAGCAAAGACCGGGAACCGTGGCGTTGAAACTCCTCGGGGACCGCCGCGCTAATTCGGCGGCGATTCCAGGTCGGTCGGCCGTCGGGGCCGGACCGCTTACTGCACCACCTTGCCCGTCAACCCGGCTTCGTGCAGCGCTTTCATGACATCGCGGTCATTGAAATCGCCGGTCACCTCGAAGGTTTTGGCCCCTTTGGTCGCGGTTTGCCCTTTTACACCGGGGACGGCCATGACGGCTTTATCCACCGCCTTGACGCACTTCGGGCAGCACAGGTGCACGCCTTCAATCGTCATCTTTTGCACGGTTTCGTTCTTCGAGCCGGTGCGGGGGTCGAGTTTGATGTCGGAATCCTCGGTTTTGCCGAAATACCCGGCTTTAACGATGGCGTTGGCCGCCTTCTGAACCGTGGACTTGTCGGGACCGGTTAGCGTGAGGGCGTGATTGTCCTGATCCACCGTGACCTTGGCGTCGGGGACCTCGGCCACGGCCTTTTCCACGCCGGTGATACAGCCCTTGCAGCACAGGTGGACGTCGGTGATCTTGGCCGACACCTCGGCGGAAGCGGCGGTGAGGCCGAGAGCTAGAGCCGCCAGGGCGGCGAGCGGAAGGGCGAGCGTTCTCATAGATAGTACTTTGGTTTATGGTTGGATACAGTGTGGTTAATACTAGGCCTGAGGATCCAATAACCCCGCGCGTGCCCGCGGTCAAGCCTTTCCTGGCGGCCCGACCCCTCCAACCGGCGGCAAACGACGGGGAAAGGCAGCGGAATACAGGAGCCGAATGGACCACGAAATACGCGAAATACGCGAGACGGGAAGCGTGAAGGGACGGGGAACGCTTGACTCGGGGCGGGCATTCGCGGCAACAATCGCGCATGCGGAAGCTGAAACCCTTAAGCTTTAAACCAATCGCCTGGGCGCTGCTCGCCGGCTTGAACCTGTGGCTGGTTCCCAACTTGCGCGCGGACGAAACCGGCGCCCAATGGGAGTCGCTCTTTAACGGGAAGGATTTGGCCGGTTGGGCGTCGGTGCACGACGTGACCTTCGTGGTGACGAACGGGAACCTGCGGCTGGTGAAAGGCATGGGCTGGCTGCGAACCGAAAAGCAATATACCGACTTCATCTTCGAGGCCGAATGGCGCGCCCTGGCGCCGGGCTACGACAGCGGGTTCTTCATCCGCGCCGGCCTCGAAGGGACACCTTGGCCCGGCGACGTCTGGCAGGTGAACCTGGCGCGGTCGGCGCTGGGCGCCTTCGTCAAAGGCAACAAGACCGTGGTGCCTGCCGAGAACGCGCCGATGCCGCTGAATCGGTGGGTCAAATTCCGGATCGAAGTCCGCGGCAAGAAGGTCACCTTGGATGTGGATGGCGAGCGGGCGTGGGAGTTCAGCGACCTGGATTCACCGCGGGGCTATATCGGGATTCAAGTCGAAGAGAAATCCTTCGAATTCAGGAACCTGCGAGTGCTCGATCTGGGCGGCTCGTCAAAATGAGGCCGGAGCGCGGGGCGCGTCGTCCGCCAACCAACCCAAGCGGGTCCTCCTACAGCAAGGGAATGGAGAATCGGTTGGGTTTAACCGCCGCCTCTTGCTTTCGCTTCGCCCGCAATCTTCGCGGCGCGGGCGTAAGAGCCGAGGTTGAACACGTTTTGATAACCCAACCCCATTAACTTGCGCCGGGCGATCTCGCTGCGCCCGCCGCTGAGGCAGTGCAGGAGCAGGGCTTGGGCCTTGTCGGGTAATCGGCCCGGCGCATCGTCTGTGAGGCTGCCGAGGGGTATATTGATTGCCCCTGGAACATGCCCGGAATTGAACTCGCCTGGGGTGCGCACGTCAATGATCCGGGCTCCCTGGGCGAGGAGTTGCCCGGCCTTGGCTGCGGAGATGAAGGTGAAATGCTTGGCCGCCCAAAAGCCCAGGACCAGCACCACAACCGCCACCAGTACAGGCCAGTTCATCATGTTTGGTTCCTCGTTTACCAAGCGCGCTTTTGCGGGGTTGGATGAACCCTCATTTCGGATCGCTCCGCCCCTCGGGTGGATGGATTTCCTTCCAGCGTTGACGCAGGCTGGCATGCAGGCGCCGTCGAAACTCGATCGGCAGCTCGTACGGCGTCTCCCCTCGATACAGGGTGATGGTTTTGCGGATGTTGTCCACGACCACCTGGCAGGGATTGCAGCCGGCCATGTGCTTCTCAAATTCCTCGCAGACGGCGGGATCGACCGTACCGTCCACGTACTCGTTCAACTGCTTTAATAGTTCTTCGCACTTCATGGCAACAGGGCCTGCTATCATTGAGCCGTCTTACGGGAAAAAGTTACACGAATACTCCCGCGGTGTCTCCGCCTGTGGCAATTCAGCGATGATCGTGGGTTCCTCGCGCGACCCGCCGGTCCGGATCCCCCAGCGTCCGGGTGAGCAGCTCGCGGAGCTGCAATCGCGCGCGCAGCAGGCGCACCTTGGTATTGGCCTCGGTCAAGCCGAGCGCTTCGGCGGTTTCCTTGATGGACAAGCCTTCCACGTCCCGGAGCAGGAACACCAGGCGGTGCTTTTCGTCCAACTGCGCGAGTCCCTCGTCCAGCAACCGCTGGATTTCATGCCGGTGTGCCAGTTCGTCCGGCGTTTGCCGCCAATCCGCAATGTATTCCGGGTGCGGCACGGAGTCGGAATCCGGCGAGCCCTCGGTGGCCTCTTCGAGCGAGACGGTGTTCAGGCCCTTTCGTTTGCGGATGACCTTTAAAGCCGCGTGCGCGGCGATGCGCAGGAGCCAGGTCGAGAACGCCGCCTTGCCCCGGAACCCCGGCAGGTGTTCCAGGGCGCTGAGAAAGGTTTGTTGGGTGACGTCTTCGGCGTCCTGCTCCTGGCGCAGCATTCTCAGCGCGAGCGAATAAACCCGTTGCTCGTAATGGTTGGTTAATGCTTCGAAGGCGCTCAAGTCGCCGGTTTGCGCCTGCCGCACCAACTCGATCTCGTCATTCAGGGCCTCGGTCACGATCTTCCAGTTCCCATCCGGTTGCCCCTGGTTTGGCTCACCCGGCGGCCGCCAGCGTTTTCAAGGTGCTGGCCAAGCTGCCCGCATCCGCGACATTGAGCACCTGCGCATTTTTATCGATGCGCTTCATGAACCCGCTTAGCGCCGTTCCCGGCCCGAGTTCGATAAAGCGCGTGAACCCTTGGGCCAGCAGGTAGCGCATGGATTCTTCCCAGCGCACCGAAGAAGTCACTTGCTCGATCAACCGCGCCCGAATGGGATCGGGACCCGCATGCGGCTGAGCTGTGACATTCGCGATCACGGGGACTTCGGGCGTGCGGATTTCCAGCCGGGCGAGCTCGGCGGCCAGCTTCGGCTGCGCGCCGGCCATCAGCGGCGAGTGGTAGGCGCCGGCCACGGGGAGGGGCAGGGCGCGGCGCGCGCCTTTGGCTTTGGCCAATTCGCAAGCGCGCCGGATCTTTTCGCTGTCGCCCGAAATGACCAATTGACCCGGGCAATTCAAATTGGCCAGGACCACGCCGGCCACCTCGCAAACCTCGCGTGTCGCCGCTTCGTCGAGGCCGATCACGGCGGCCATCCCGCCACGGCTCGCCTCGCACGCTTCCTGCATGAACCGGCCGCGCAGCCGGACAATGCGCAAGCCGTCCTCAAAACTCATGGCTCCGGCGGCCGTCAGGGCGGTGAACTCGCCCAGCGACAGACCCGCTGCCGCCTCAAAGCGCAGGTTGGGCGCCCCTTCCTTGAGCAACTGGAAAGCCACCCAGCTCGTCAAAAAAATGCCCGGCTGGGCGTTTTCGGTCTTCGTCAGTTCCGGTTCCGGGCCCTTGAAACAAATCGCCGCGAGATCATAGCCGAGCGCCGCGTTGGCGCGATCAAACCACTCCCGCGCCCCCGGGAAAGCATCGGCGAGATCCTGTCCCATTCCGACTACCTGCGCGCCCTGGCCAGCGAACAACAATGCCGTCTTGCTCATATTGCCCGCGCACTTAACACCAAACCGCCTCGTGAGGAAAGTGTAGAATCACGAGCTCCGGAGGGATGATCCGGATTTGTTCAACCTCAAAGCACCAGGAAAACCGAGGATCGCGCCCCTGGGGCGTCGCTCCGCGACGCATTTCCATTTGGCAACCGGGTTCCGTGGACTGAAAGTCCACGGCAACCATCGGACGCCGCTACGCGGCGCCAAGTAGCCGAGCGAGGAATGCAAATCGCGGAGCAAGGGGGGCGCGTCGCGGAGCTGTGTGCGCGCGTCGCGGAGCTGTGTGCGCGAGTCGCGGAGCGACGAATGATGGTAGCCATGGACTTCAGTCCATGGATCCGGTTCGTCTCTCATGCCACGCGTCGCGTAGCGACGCTTGACCCATAGAGATAACCCCTGTGGACCAACTTCCAGTTGTAAACAAACTTCCTGCCCGTGCTGGCTTCGACTCGTCTCCGCGCATACGCGCCTACCCTTTCACCAACGCGCTATTGCTCCGCCCCTTGATCCGGGCGTGGACGAAAGAGGCGTTCGAAATGCACGGGCGTAAGGTACGGCTTGCCGGCATGATAATCCGCGATGTTTTGCAGGAACTGGATGGCCAGATCCGTGCCGAGGATAACGCGGGCGTTCAAGTGATAGAGCACGGCCAGGTCGCAGACATGGTCCACGATCTCGCTATATTTTTGCGTGGCGGCCTTCAGTTGCTCGTGGCCTCGGCGCATCGTGACCAGGCTGGCTTGCAGCCGGGCAACGAACTCCTTTTCCTCGGTGTCCGGCCGCTTTCGGAACGCCTTGTCGAAATCCACCATGCCGCGCCGGAAGGTATTCAGCCCGGCGAGCGCGTCTCGAAACACCTCGGTCCGGTTGATCAGGTAATTCAGTTCGTAGGCGCCGCGCGGCGCGACGGTGGCGCAGGCCGCCTGCAAATGGCCCAGAGCTTCGTTCAGCATTTGGATCGAGGCCTCGCGCCGGGCGATCATATCGGCTGAACCATTCATCAGGTTCTTCCAGGAACGCATCACCGGGCCCCCGTACGGATTTCGTTGCTGCCAGTAACGGTAGGCCGCGTTGACCTCGCGAATGCCGCTGCAGCACAACAACACGCCGTAACCGCCGTCATACTCGTAGTAACCCAAGAGGGCCTGGTTCGCTTCCAGTTTCATAAAGGCGGCAAACATCTCGTCTGCGGCGGCCGGGCCGAACATCCGTTCCGCGGCCTCCCGGTAGAACTGGTCGGGTGTGAGATCCGGTTGCCAGGCGGCGCGCGCCAGAAAGCTGCTGTTGAACTCCGTGCCCCGGGCACGCTCGATTTGGCCGGCCACGCCGGTCAGGCCCTGTTTGAGGCCGTCGGCGAAGATGCGATCTTTCTCCGCATAGAGGCGCACGCTGAACTGCATGCCGAGCATGTCAAAATCGTCATCGATGCGCGGCTGGATGATCCGCTCGCGCTCGCCCATGCCGCCAAAGCATTCCATTGGCACGCCGAGCATGGTCCACACGCCGCTGGATTCGAGGGAAGCGAAGGGAACGTCCGGCGGCAGCAGTTTGTTGAATTGCGGCAGCGCGTAACCGCGCCCCACGGTCATCAGTCCCAGGCGCATCCCGGGAGCGACCGCATCCCGCTGCTTGAGGAGGTATTGAAACAAATCGAAATATCCAATATTGGAATCGACCAGCTTTTCCACCCCCACGTCGTAGATGCTGGCCAGCGCGGCGCTCCACGGCGCGCTCAGGGCCCGCAGATCCTGGAAGCGCGGTCGTTCGGCTTCGAAGAAATCGCGATGCTTGTCAGTAGCCAGCTCGGGGTAGAGCTCGGCGAAGTTCAGGAAGAAGCCCTCGGCTTGGGGATACGTTTCGGCCAGGGCTTTCAGGCGGTTGACCTGGATCTCGCGGTTCACCGGGTCCAACGGATGGAGGAAGGTGCCGAAGACATAATTGAAGGGGGCTTCCCCCACGATTTCCCCGTGGCGGGCGAGGTTCGGGGGCAGCGAGCCCATTTCCACCACCGGCCAAACCTTGATATTGCGCGCGGCGGCGTAAGCGATAATCCGCCGAAGCAGGTCTCGAGAAACCTGGAAGGCTTCCTCCGGCGTCTCGACGTGCTGCATTTCGAGCGAAGCCATTCGCGGGTGATTTTTGAAGCGCTCGCGTCCGATCGAAACGTCCTCGATCGTGCGGGAACCAAACCCGCCGTAGGCCATGTTGTGATAACCACTCTCCTTGGTGGAGACGTCGCCCATCCACTTGGTTTCGCCCCGGTACGAGTATTGGAGCCAGGGCGCGTAGGCGAACCACCAGAACTGCAGGTAATTGCACTTCATCCGCGCCATCTGGTCCAACATGCGCTGATAATCCGCCCACGAATACATCGAGGTGTTGTCGAAATTCGCCGCAAACAGAAATCCCCGCCGGCGCAAAGCAGGTTCCATCCTGAGATTGAGGCCGGGTATCACGACGGTGGATCGCTGGCTCGGCACGATATCCCCGGTGATGCGAAAGGTGATGCCCAGGCGCTCGAGAAACTCGTAAGCACCGTAGAGGGTTCCCGCATCATCCGCTCCGGCGATGACTACGGCGGGGCGGTCATGCCAACCGACGGTTTTGACGACAAAGCCCTCGGGCTTGAGCCCGGCCGTGCTCATAACACCCGCTTGTTCCATGTCGCCCACCAGGCCGCCCGGGCCGGCAGCGCCCAACACCATCAGAGTCGTCTGCGAATCAAGTGATGAGTTTTCCGCCTGGGATGCCTGCGAAACCCGGGTGCCGGAGAGTTGGTTCAAATACGCTTTCAACTCGGTCGCGGCCAGCTTCGTGAGCGGCCCGGGATGTTCACCGACCACCAGCATCACCTTGGATTGAAGGGGAATCCCACTCGCCACCACACGGCCGGCCGCCGAACTTGGGGAGGGCAGGGGACCGGAGTTGTCGGCGGGGGAAGTCGATGCAGTTGCCTCCGCCGACCATGAGGTCCCGGCGGGCGCACAGGTGCAGGCGACGATTAAGAGCAGCGACAGGCTACCCAGGTAATTTCTTCGCATAGAATTCTATTGAGAGAGTAGTTCGAGCAATTGTTTCGCTTCGGCAGAAGAGGGATCCCGGGTCAAGGATTGTTGAACGGCGGTGCGGGCTTCCCCGGTGCGGCCCAGGCGCGCCAGGATCGTCGCGCGGGCATAGGGGCTGCGCGCGTCATCGGGATCGACGGATTGCGCCCGCAGCAAGGATTCGATGGCCTCTTCGGTCTGGCCGAGCGCGTTCTGCGCCAGCCCGAGGTTGTACCAGGCCAGGGCATGGCGGGGATCGAGGCCGACGGCCAAGTGCAGTTCGGTGGCCGCGCCGCGCACATCGCTCAACTCATTGTAGGCCAGGCCCAGGTCATAGTGCGACTGGGCATCACGCGGGCTGAGGCGGGAGCCATCCTGGAGCACCCGCAGCGCATCCTGGGGCCGTCCGAGCGCGCTGAACGTTACGGCCAGTTCGTGCCGGAACGGCGGGGAGTGAGGATCCCACTCGACTGCCTTTTGAAAGTGGCGCAGGGCGGAGTCCAGGTCATGGTGCAGCGAGCAGGAAATGCCTAGCTGAACTTGTCCGGACGGTTCATCCGCGTTGACTTCGAGATAGCGCTGAAATTCCTGCCCGGCGGCGGAGGTGAGATCCAGCTTGCTGCCCAAGGAGCTGGCGGCGGCCAGCCGCACGCTTCGCACCGGGTCTTGGAGAGCTCGCTTCAAGGCTTCCTCCGCGCCGGGATTTGCGTCGGAGACGGCAGCCGCGAGAGCGGCGGCCGCACTCGCCCGGACGAGTGCGTTGGTGGCGCTCAAATTTGCCACAAACAGCGAGGACATTTCCGGCCGGGCCGCCCAGGCCCCAAGCAAACCGAGCTCGACGGCCTGCCAATAGGGCGAGGGTTCCAACCGCACCGCACCGGCAAGCTCTTCCGGTGCCGAGGCGTCGCCCCGTTGCGCGCGAGCAATCGCCTGCGCTCGCCGGCGGGTGGGCCGTTCCATTTTCGGGCCATACCATTGGTCACAAAAGCTGAGCGCCCAATCGGCGGATTTATCCTGGTGACAACGATTGCAGGCGTTGGGAATCCCAAATTGTTTGGTCAGCAAAGGATCCGGGATCGTAAAGCCGTGGTCGTGCCGCCAGTGCCGCTGCATATAGACGGTTTGGGGCATATGACAGTTCACGCACTCGCCGCCTTGTTCGCGGATGGTTCCCGGTCGATAGGCTGCGAGGTCGATATTCGTCGGCCCGGGCGTAGCGCTGGCGGAAAAGCCATACACCTTATGGTGGCTGTGGGCCACGGGATCGATCAGGGGCGCGTTGGTGTCGCTCCCGCCATGGCAGCGAAGGCAGAGCCAATTGCCCGGCAGGAGCGTTTTCATCGAGTGCGGATTATGGCAATCCAGGCAGTGCGCGCCGCGCTGGTGCATGCGGCTGCCCAGGAAGGAACCATACTCGTAATCCTCGCCCCGCACCTGCCCGTCGGCGTAGTAGGTCTCCGAGCGATCTACCAGCACCAGTTCGAAGTTATCCAGGAAGCGGTCGCCGGGATTGAAATCGCCGGTCAAATCGGTCCGGCGCGCGTGACAGGCCCCGCAGTTGTCCAGCGTTTGCGCCCGGGTCAGTTTGGGGAGTGTCGGATCCGTTTGGCTGGTTTTTCCGAAACGCTTTTGCCACGCGTTGTGAGCTTTCAGCGGGCCGTGGCAGGCCTCGCAGCCCACGCTCATCTCCGCCATGGTGGTGGCGTAAGCATCGCTCGGTTCATCGTAGTTCCGCCACAGGCGCGTGTTGTGGCAGGAGGCGCACATGTAGTTCCAGTTCATCCCGCGCCCGGTCCAATGCCCCCATTCTCCGGGCAGCCTGTCCTCGTCGCCATAGACGTCGAACCATTGATTGGTCCGAGGGTCATACGCGGCTTCCAGGACTTGGAGCCGGCCGCCGGGGAACGGCACCAGGAATTGTCGCAGCGGATCGTTCCCGATCACGCGCGGGGGAAAGTAGGCCTCGGGTTTGCCGGCGGGGCCGGTGGTTGTGACCCGGGCGGTCTGGTTTGTCCACGCCAAGTCCGTGATCTGGGTGCCATGGTGGAAAGAACGAGGCGGAGCAAAGGCGGCGCGATCGTCGGCGGGATCCAGCCTCCGCTCCGCCAGGGCGTGATTGGACTTCCGCCACAACGCGTATTCCTCCTGGTGGCATTCGCGGCAACTCTCCGACCCGGCGTAGGATGCCAGTTCACGCGCCTGCTCCGTTTTTGAAATCCCGCGAACCGAGACAAGCTCCGCCAGCCCCGAATTGGGAGGCGAATTCGGTGCGTGAAAGGTCCTGTGCAGCAGGAACGCCAGCGTCAGAGCCGCAACGCACGCGCCAAGCACCAGGAGGAATCTCCGGGCGCGTGATTTAGCCGGTTCTCGTGCTGGAAGCTTGCGGCCAGATCTTGCCATGCCAGCGGTATCATAGGGGAGCCGTTCCCGCAGCGGAAGGAGGATGACAGCCGTTCGAATCCGGCCTCGGACTCCCGCTCACGGGTGGTCCCACCTCCGGGGTTCGTCACGCATCACGCATCACGCGCTGATGGCGTGTCCGAATCGCTCCGGATCCCGGACTAAATCGAGGTCAACCGTCCCGTCGAATCGCCGAGGCGCTCGATCCCCTGGGTGCCCATGCGGTCGGCCAAGCCCAGCAAAAGGTTGCTCATCGGCACGCTGCCGAACTTGGCGAAGCGCCCGGCGCTTAAGGCGCCGCCGCCATTGCCCGCCAGAACGACCGGCAGGTTGGTGTGGGTATGGCGATTGCCATCCGCGTTGCCGCTGCCGTAAATGATCATCGAGTTATGCAGCAGGGAATTGCCATCCACGTCCTTCGTGCTGTCCATCTTCTGCAAGAACCGCGCAAGCTGCTTGACGTACCACAGGTCGATTTGGGCTACCTTGTCGATTAACTCCTGCTTGTTCTGATGATGCGTGAGGCTGTGATGCCCTTCGGCGATGCCAATCTCCGGGAAGGGCCGATTACTCCCCTCGTTCGCCAGCAGGAACGTCGCTACGCGGGTTGAATCGGTCTGATAGGCCAGCACCAGCATGTCGAACATCACCTGCACATACTCCTCGAAGGCCGTCGGGACGCCGTCGGGCGTGGGCATGGACGGGTCGGGAACCTTGCCGAACTGCTCGGCTCGCTGGATGCGTTGTTCGACGTCCCGCACGCTGACCAGGTACTCGTCGAGCTTTTGCTTGTCCCGATACGTGAGCTGGCCTTCGAGCGAGTGTGCTTGGTCCATGACAAAATCCAGGATGGAGCGCTGCTCGGCCTGCCGCCGCTTCAAGCTCTGAGCCCGCTCGCCGTGGTTGCCGGCGCCAAAGAGGCGCTCGAAGAGCAGGCGCGGGTTGGGTTCCGGGGCCACGGGGGTGCTGGGCGAACTCCACGCCAGGTTGTACTGGTAGGCGCAGGAATATCCCGAATCGCAGTTGCCCGCCTTCCGGACGGCGTCGCAGGTAAGTTCGAGCGAGGGGAACCGGGTCAGGTGGCCGACTTGCCGCGCCACCAGTTGATCGATCGACACGGCCGCGTGAATGTCCGCCCCGGCGGTCTTTTTGACGCGCACCCCGGTCAGGAAGGTTCCGCTGGCCCGCGCATGATCCCCGGCGCCATCGGGGCCGGGCTTCGCGTTGGCGTGATCCATGCCGCCGAGAATTTGCAAACGATCCTTGAAGGCGGCCAGGGGTTGCATGGTCTGGCCCAGCTCGAACTCGCCGCCCTCACCCTTCGGCCACCAGGTGGGCTGGATCGCCCCATTCGGAAAGTACAGGAACCCCAGCCGCAGCGGCGCGCCCGTTGCCGTCGAAGCCAGCGGCGCCCCGGCGCTCGCTTGGGATGCCAGGGCGCGGGCGGGCCAGAACGCCTCGAAGGCGGGCAACGCCACGCAGGCGCCGAGTCCGCGCAGGAACTGGCGCCGGTTGAACGAGAGGGAAAACCGCGGCAGCGCTGCTTTAGATGGGCTAGAGTTCATGATTTATTCATCTTATCACAGTTTTTGAATTGCGCGAGTCCCCGGCCATGGTGGGGGACGGATTGCGGGTTCGTTGGAAGGGGGCGGAATCGATGACACCCGCGAGCAGCGTCGAGAAGCGTCCGCCGTCCTGGTCGAGCTGATCGACGATGTGATCGACCGTCTCGACATCGTAGTATTCAAGACCCCGGCCGATGGCGTAGGTCATCAATTTTTCGGTGAGGCAGCGATAAAAGTCGCGGCGATGGCGGGTGACCAGGGCTTCTTTGACCTGGCGGATGTCGGTGAACGGTTCGCCGGTGATGAGCTGGCCGGCGGCGTCGATGGGCGTCCCGCGTTCCTCGTCGCGCCACATGCCGAGGGCGTTGAAGTTTTCCAGGGACAGGCCGAGGGGATCCATCCGGTTATGGCAGGAGCTGCAGAGCGGCTGGCTGCGGTGGATGGCGAGCGTCTCGCGCAGGGTGGGTTCGTGCCCCGGAGTATCTTTTTCGCTGGCTTCCAGGGGCGGGATGTTTGCCGGCGGCGGCGGCGGGGGCATTCCCAGGATATTGTCCAGGATAAACAACCCGCGCTTTACCGGGGAAGTCCGGGTGGGGTTGGAGGTCACAATCAAAACCGAACCGTCGGTCAGCACGCCGCCGCGCGGGCTGTCCGGTGGCAGGATTACCCGGCGCATTTCGTTGCCGGCAATGTTGGTCATGCCGTAGTGCTGAGCCAGGCGCTGGTTGAGGAAGGTGTAATCGCTCGACACCAAATCGAGCGTGCTGCGATTCTCCCGCATCACATAGGCGAAATCCATTTGGGTTTCCTCACCCATCGCGCGGCGGAGCTCATGGTTGAGCTCGACCTCATTGCGGGCCTTGGCCCGGCGGCGGCGATCGGCCAGCAGCTTGTCCAGTTCCTGGAGTTGCTCCGGCGTGCGCTTGTCCGCGGGAATGGCGTTGAGTTCCTGGAAGCGGTGGATGCGGCGCTCCCGCTCGCGGTCCTCGCCCCGATCGCGCGCCAGCACGGCCTGTTCGTTGATGTTGATGCCGTCGAGATCCCGCACTTGAAGCCATTGGCCCACGAAGTTTTCAACCAGGGCCTGCGAACGGCGGTCCTCGACCATCCGTTTGATTTGCGCCGCCAGGTTCTTGCGCAATTCGTGCCGGCTCGCCAGGCCGAGCAGTTCGTCGTCCGGCATGGTGGACCACAGGAAATACGAGAGCCTCGACGCCAGCGAATATTCATCCAGCAACGGATACTTGGCCGCTTGGCTTTGCGGCTCGGTTTGCTCGACGCGGAAGAGGAACCGAGGAGAGGCCAGCACGGGAACCATGGCTTCGGCAATGCCGTCGGCGAAGCATTTTCCCGGGCTGGTATAAACGTCCTCGGCGATGGCGGCCAGGCGATCGAGGGTGCGGTGATCGACGGGCCGGCGATAGGCCTTGCCGGCGAAGCGCGCCAGCACCTCGCGCGCGTAGGCACGGAGCTCGCCGCGCGCGGCGGGGGGATCCTTCCAGAAGAACCGATCGAAATTGCGCGGCTTCTTGAGATACTGCGGTTCGAGCGGACCCGTCACGCGCACCTGTTGAATGCGGAGGTCGAGCGCGTTGTGTTTTTGGTCCGGAGGCGTTTTCGGATGCAGTTCGAACACCAGGTGATGCGGGCCGGCGTCCCATTTCTGATCGAATCGGAACTCGAATTGCTTGCCGTTTTGCCATTTAAACTCATTTCGCCAAAGCTCGTGGTCGTCCGACTTGAACAGCACCAAGCACTGGCCGGGGTCAAACTCGAATTGGCCCTGCACCTGCAGTTCGAGCGTGAGCCGGTAGGTGCCGCTGGCTCGGGCGCTGTACTCGCGCGCGAGCCGGCTCTCCTGGTAAAAGTCCAGCCGCCGCCCGGTGGTGCCCCCCGAAGCCGCCCGAAAACCCTCGCCCGAAATCGTCTCTTCGGACGGCACGGCCAGTGTCCGCGGAACCGCATCGGCCGTGATCTGTTCCGCCGCGCGCATGTACTTCTCGAGCAGCAGGGGCGACATGGTCAGCACGTCACCAATCGTGTCGAACCCATAGCCCGTATCATCCGGTGGCAGCTCCTCATCCACGTTGAAATCATACCCCATCAAATCCTTAATGGTGTTGCGATACTCGACGCGGTTCAGGCGGCGAAGTGTGACGCGTCCCGGATCCGGGTTGTGGAGATCGAGCTGGAACATTTCGGTTTTGACCCAATACTCGAAGATCTGCTGCTCGGCCGGGCTCGGACGCGGTTTTTTCTGGGGCGGCATAATCCCCGCGCGCAAGTTTTTCAAGGCCGCCATCCAGAGGTCGCGCCGAGCCAGCATTTGCTCGCGCGAGTCGAATTGGTCGAGGGCCACTTTCCCCTTCTCCATGCCGTCGCCATGGCAATCGAAACAGTAGGTCGTCAACACGTGCTCGACGGGTTTGGGATAGAGGGCGGGGGAATTGGATGCATCCGCCAGGGAGCCCTGGCATCCAAATAGAAGAGCAAGCGCGCCCACGAGGGCCGGCAAACAACCATCGGCCACCCCAGGCGCGGCCATCGCCCATGGCCGGCCGCGGCCGGGCGTGCCTTTCCCCCGGCAATCCGCCACCGAAATGGCCGCCGCTCCGCCGCCGCTTGCGGGCATCGAATGTGCCTTGCCCAATCGTGCCATGGCTTCAAAATAGGACGGAGGAAACACGCTAGAAATTCGGTTTTGTTTCGACGCCGGGCGATGAATGGCCTGGCGGAGGGTGAGCCAAGATCGCCCGGCGCGGGGGGCGAACCAAGCCGCGGGGCCTCCCGGTCCCAGGGAGCACAGGCTCGCCGCCGGCAGGTGGATGTCCCATGGCGTTGTGGCTCACGCTAGCCGTTCCGGGTGCTGGTACGGGGCGCGATAGGGGCGCCGGAGCAGTTCGTTGGCCGCGGGATCCCCGAGGATCTGGCGGTTGATCGGATCATATGCCAGGGGGCGCCCGCCCAGCTTCATCGAGAGGTTGGCCAGGATGCAGCTCGCGGTGGAGATATGGCCCTGCTCGATGTCCGCGATGGGCCGGCCGCGCCGGGCGATGGCATTCAGGAAATCGCGCATGTGCTGGCGCGTAGCCGGGGCGGCGTGGAGCTCGATATCTTTTTCGGTGACATCCTCGGGATATTGTTCCCGCTCATAGACACAATCCTTGTGAATGGACTCGCCCTTGCCCTCCGGGATGAAGTCGTAATGCATTACGCTGGCCTTGAGCGTTCCTTTATCCCCGTACAACGTCAGTGCCCACGGATAATCCGGGTCCGCGGGCGTTCCCCAGGTGCGGTGTTGCCAGACCATGGTCAAATCGTCGTATTCGAACGTGGCCGTCTGGGTGTCGCTGATGTTGGACTTCCCCCCTTTTTCCACGAAGATGCCGCCGTTGGAACTCACGCGCTTGGGCCAGCCTACCCCGAGCATCCAGCGCGCTGTGTCCAGCATGTGCACGCACATGTCCCCGACAATGCCGTTGCCGTACTCCATGAAGGTCCGCCACCAGCGAACGTGGGGGATGATGTCATAGGGCCGGAACGGCGCCGGGCCGGTCCAGCTCTCGTAGTCGAAGTAATCCGGCACCGGGCTCAGCGGCGGGTTGCCGTTGGCCCGCATATGATAATAGCAGCACAGATCGACGTGGGCCACCTTCCCCAATAAACCAGCATCTATAATGTTCTTCTTGGCCTCGATCAGATGCGGCGTGCTCTTGCGCTGCGTCCCAACTTGCACGACGCGCTGGTGCTTCCGCGCCGCGGCCACCATCGCCTCTCCCTCCATGATGTCCACGCTGACGGGCTTCTGCACATAGACGTCCGCTCCCGACTCCACAGCCGCGATCATCTGCAGGGCATGCCAGTGGTCCGGTGTCCCAATCAGCACAATGTCGAGGTCCTTTTCCCCGAGCATCCGCCGAAAATCTGTGTAGGTCCGCGGAACCTTCCGGGACCGCTGCCGCTGGCTCACCAACTCGGCTGCTTCGGCCAGTTGATGCTTATCCACGTCGCACAACGATACGACCTCGACGGGCGCCACTTGAATCAGGCGGAACAGGTCGCTCTTGCCGTACCAACCGGTCCCGATCAGGCCGACTCGCTTCGGCTTGGCACTCAGATCGTCCAGCGCCTCCGCGCCCAGCGCTGAAAGCGCCAGGGACGCCGAAGCGGTTTTCAAAAAATCCCGGCGGTTCATCCGCCAGCGGTTGCCGGCGGCGGGGCGGTCAGCGGGTTCGCAGTTCATTGACAGATAGCTAATTAAGGGGGTTAGATGAGGTCATGAGTTCTCCTTTTATTAGTTCGCCACCGGGGGACTGTCAACGCAAAACCACCTGAAGCAAAACGCGCCCAGGGTACAGGACAAAATCCTTCGTTGCCTTCGTTTGCTTGGTGTACAAAGAACTCTGGATTTCCATGGTTAGCCTGCCGGGCGCAAACACAGCCCAGGTATTCTGTTTTCCCAACTATTGAGCTATCGGACGCTGCTGGATATACCGCTGGAGCTGATCTTCATCAAATTCCACGAGATGAAGCGGTCGGATGGCCGGACACACAGGCTCCCGCCGCGTGCGAACTGAGGGGGCCAAACCGAAAAACAAAAGCTAACGAAGGAAACAAAGAGGTTGCCCCCGGAGCGCCGGCATTGAGCCGGCTTACGGCCCTCGGCGATTGTGGGGACAGCGGAGCGCCAAGACCTTTTCCCGGCTCGGCTCACCCCAAAACCTGCTTGGTGGTTTGCAGCGAGCGGATCCCGGCAGGACCCCTCGGAGCGCCGGCTTGCAGCCGGCTTACAGCGCTCGGCGATTCTTATCGTGCTCCGATTGGTACTGGACGCGCTAAGCCGGCTCCAAGCTGGCGCTCCGGCGTCTCGCCGCGCCCGGCGGGGGGGCCTGCCGGGATGCGCTCGTGGCTGGGGGTGAGTACCCCATTGCCTGCGCGGGCGGGGGGCGGAGTTTGCAGGGTGAGGTTTAGTTAGTTGTGGTAAGGGGAGGCGGCTCTTAGGGGCCGCCTCTTCCTTGCACCAGGCCCGCATAAAGCTTGAACGGCACGGCGGCTCATGAGAGGCTCAGGGCTGGGACTTCAATAGAATCGCATGGGCCGATTGTATTGGTTTGAGTGTGCCAGGTGCGGTTACCGGGCCAGGGTCTCCGGCCGGGCAGACCGCGGCGTGAACCTGTTCGTGCAAACGATTGTTTGTCAGGACTGCAAGGAATTGTACGACGTGGTCACGCGGATGAAACTGCCGGCCGACCTCGCCATGAACCTGAATGTCAACCTGGACGTCTGGCGTTCGGGCATGGCCGAACTCTGGCCCTCCGCCAAGGGACCGCCTTCCTTCCAATCCGCCGTGAACCGCCTGACCGTTGCCGGACGCGGATCCAAATTCACTTGGGCTCAGTTTCAGCCGCGGTGCCCCGTCTTCTCGTTTCATCGGGTTCGACCCTGGAACGATCCGGACCGATGTCCCCGTTGCGGGATCTACCTGGACAAAAATACGCTGCCGTACCGGATTTGGGATTGAGGGCGATTGGGATTCGAGCCGCAAAGCGGCACTTGCACGCCGCAACTCGGACAATTATCATCCGGGCGTTCTCGCGAGGCATGGTGCCGGCGCGAGCCGCGCGGCAGCGCGCGTCATTAACCTAATCGCTATCATGAAACGATCCTCCCACCTCCTGGCTTCGCTTTCGTTGGTGTTTTTCTGTCTCCAAACCGACGGCCCCGCGGCTGATGACCCGGGTTTGGGCTTGAATTTGGGAAACCTGTACCGGCTGTCCAACGCGAAATCGCGGTCCATCAGCCCCGAGAATTTCACCGGGGAGAAGGGCAACGCCGGAATGGCGACCGAGGGAACCGGAAAGAACGCCGCGCGCGATCTGGGGCAAACCTGGAAGGTGTCTCCTTCGGTGGTCATCAAGGCCGGGAAGACCTTTACACTGGGCGAGATCAAGGGGCCCGGCTGCATTCAGCAGATGTGGATGACCCCGACCGGAAACTGGCGGCGGTCCATCCTGCGCTTCTATTGGGACGGCGAGACGGAGCCCTCGGTGGAGTGCCCGGTGGGTGATTTTTTCGCGTGCGGATGGGGCAAATACTGCCAGATCAGTTCGCTGGCCATTTGTGTCAATCCAGGGAGTGCGTTTAGCTGTTACTGGCCGATGCCCTTTCGCAAATCGGCCCGGATCACGATGGAAAACACCGACGCCAAGGACATGGTCCTCTACTACCAGGTGAACTACACCTTGACGGGTGTGCCCAGAAACACCGGCTATTTCCACGCCCAATTCCGCCGCGAGGCGCCCCTCAAGGAGAAGGGCATTTACACCATTCTCGACGGGGTCGAGGGGCAGGGCCAATACGTGGGCACCTACCTGGCTTGGGAGGTGCACAGCCCCGGTTGGTGGGGCGAGGGCGAGATCAAGTTCTACCTGGACGGCGATCAAAAATTCCCCACCATCTGCGGCACGGGCACCGAAGATTATTTCTGCGGCTCGTATGATTTTGAGGATCCCGAGACGAGGAAATACCACGTGTTTTCGACGCCGTACACGGGCCTGGCCCAGGTGCTTCCGCCCGACAAGATTTACGAGGTGGGCCAGCGGTTCGGGTTGTACCGCTGGCATATTGCCGACCCGGTGCACTTTGGAAAGGACCTGAAGGTGACCATCCAGGCGCTTGGCTGGCAGTCCGGCGGGCGTTACCTCCCGCTCGAGGACGTGGTTTCCTCGGTCGCCTATTGGTACCAGAAGGAGCCGCACAAGCCCTTTCCCAAGCTCGTTCCGACCGAGTAACGCGGCGCCGCACCGGCTTCAGCTCCCCGGCGGCTCGAACAACTCCACCCCGCGCACGGGGTTGATCCCGGCGTCCTGCAGGGCCTCGATGGCTCGATCCGGCGCATCGAACCGGAACAGCAGCAGGCCCCGGGCCTCGCGCCTTTGCGTGAACCCGTACATATACTCGAGGTTCACCCCGGCACTTTCCAGCACCGCTAAAATCTCATCCAGACCGCCCGGCCGGTCGGACACTTCAATGGCCACCATTTCGGTGGCCTTGACCACAAACCCGCCGGCTTCGAGCAGTTGTTTCGCCTGTTCGGCCTCGCGCACGACGATTCGCAGGATGCCGAACTGCTGAGTATCGGCCAGGCACAACGCCAGGACATTCAGCCCGGCCCTGGCCAGCAGGCTAATGGGGCGGCGCAGCGCGCCGGGTTGATTCTCGAGGAAGATGGATAACTGGTTCACTTTCATAGCGCCTGGTTTTAGAGCTTCCGCTGATCCAGGACGCGTTTGGCCTTGCCCTCGCTCCGCTGCAGCGTCCGGGATTGGACCAGCCGCACCTGGGCGCGCAGACCGATCGTCGTCTCGATGGATTTGTTTAATTGCCCCTGCAATCGCTCGAGAGCGCCCACCGTGTCCGCAAACACCTCCGGCGTCACCTCGACCTGGACTTCGAGCTGATCCAGTCCCTGGTCGCGCGTCAGGATGATTTGGTAGTGGGGCAGGGCGCCCTCGACTCGGAGCAGCGCCGTTTCAATCTGTGACGGATACACATTTACGCCGCGTACAATGAACATGTCGTCGCTGCGCCGGGAGATGCGCTTCATCCGCCGCAACGTGCGCCCGCAGGCGCAGCGGTCCTGCGCCAGCGCCGTGATGTCCCGTGTCCGGTAGCGAATCATCGGCATCGCTTTCTTGCTCAGCGTGGTCAGGACCAGTTCGCCTTCCTCCCCGTCCGGGAGGGGGGCGCCCGTCTGCGGATCGATGATTTCCGGGTAGAAGAAGTCCTCGAAGATATGGGGTCCGGCTTGCTCCCGGCATTCCATGGCGACGCCCGGGCCAATGATTTCGGACAAGCCATAGATGTCGTAGGCCTTGATCCCGCTGTTGGTCTCGATGCACTGGCGCATGGACTCGGTCCAGGGCTCCGCGCCGAAAACGCCCGTGCGCAGCTTGAGTTGGCGGATATCGACCCCCAGCTCGGGCGCCTGGTCCAACAGGTGCAAAAAGTAGCTGGGCGTGCAGCAGATGGCGGTCACGTCGAAGTCCTTCATGACCATCAGTTGGCGTTGCGTGTTTCCGCCCGAGATGGGAATGACCGTCGCGCCGAGCGCCTCCGCTCCGTAATGCGCGCCCAGGCCCCCGGTGAACAAGCCATAGCCATAGGCGTTCTGAATCACATCCCCCTCGTGCAAGCCGCAAGCGGCAAAGCTGCGCACCATCACCTCGGTCCAGACGCCCAGGTCCTCCTGCGTGTAAGCCACCACGATCGGCTTGCCCGTCGTCCCGCTGGACGCGTGCAGCCGCACAATGTCCTTCATCGGGCTGGCAAACAGCCCGAAGGGATAGGTGTCCCGCAGATCGCTCTTTTGCGTGAACGGCAGCTTGGCCAGGTCTTCCAGGCCCCGCACGTCGCACGGCGTCAAATCGCGTTCGGCCATCCGTTGCCGAAACACGCTCACGTGCTCGTAGGCGTGCCGCACCATCGACTGCAACCGTTGCAACTGGAGGTGGCGCAACCGCGGCAGCGGCAGGAAATCCGGCGCACTGACCGGGCGACAATTGAAATTCATTGGACTTATGCTGCTCATCATATGAGTTAAGAAAACTCGCCGCCGCGCAGTTGTAACCCATCCCGCCCGCCCCGCGCAATCAAAACCGGTTCCCAACGCTTTTGGATTGGCAATTGGGCCGCGCTCTTAAAACCTGTGCGGATGAACGAATTGCCTCATACACACTCCTGCTTCGTTTGCGGGGATTCCAATCCCCAGGGCTTGAACTTGCGCTCGGAGACGGACGGGAAAATAGTTCGGGCGCATTTTGCCTTTCGCGGGGAGCACGTGGGATTCCAGCAAACGATCCATGGGGGGCTTACGGCGACGCTGCTCGATGAAATCATGACCTGGGCGTGCGCGGTGCGGACCCGGCGGTTCGCGTATTGCGCAGAGCTAAACGTGCGTTACCTCCAGCCGGCCCGGCCGCATCAACCGATCGTCGCCACCGCCGAGCTGGTGGCCGACCGGCGTGGACGCTTGTTCGAGGCCAGGGCGGAAATGCGAGACGAGGCGGGTGTGGCACTGGCGACCGCCACGGGGAAGTACCTGCCGCTTAAAGCGGCCGAAGCCGCCGGAATGGCGGTGGATTTCGTCGGGGATCTGACTTGGCTGGCCCAGTTCCGCAGCGCCGCACTCGAGCATCGCGGAAACCGCGATCGGTGAGGCTGCGGTGGAACTGGTCCGGGGACGACAGGCGGCTCGTCCGCCGCACCCTTCCCCGATTTCGGGGATACCGCCCGCCTCGGGTAGGCGCTACCATCATTGGTTGCCGGCCTTGCGCGCGCTTGCGGCAAGGGACCGGCGCTCGGAGCAAGAATGAAGCGATCAACAACCTATCCACAAGGCTACCCCCGATGAGACCAAAATGTGCAAACTTCGACCGTCCGGCAGTTCCGCTGCTGCCTTTTCTCGGCGCCGCGCTCGTGGCGCTGCTCGCTGGAACCGCCAGTGTCAACGCGCAAACCGGACCGTTCGCTCCAACGAACTGGCCCGCCAGCATCAACCGCACCGCCACGGTGGACTACTCGATTGTGGATCCCGCGGCGACCTTCGATACCCCGGCCGGCTGGGCCCAAACGGTATCCTTCGCTGGAAGCGCCGATCAGGCCTACCAGCCCATCAATCTTTCCGGGCTGGCGGGGGATGAATCCACCAGCTCCTTCATGAACATCGCCGACAGCAGTTTTGCCACTTGGGCGAATGTTCCAATCATCGACATTTTGCTGCAGGTCTATGGCAATGACAAACTCTACAACACCGATGGCAGCGGGATTAATGTAATATTCCGCGAGGGCGCGCTGGGCACGGAGCTTCCGGTCAGTGGCGGGATCGTGCCGGCGGGCGCCAATAACGGGCAATGGAACTGGATGCTCTTCAGCATCACCAACGCCATCGATCCGGTGGATGGAAACCGATACGTCGGCGATGTGCCGGATCCGGCGAAATCCGGGGTCCAGAACGGTGGCGTCAACGGCGGCACCCTCCGCATCGAGGGCGTCCCCGGCATCATCATTCGGGCGGTGGCCCTGGGTCCTGAGGGCGCGTTCGGAACTTCCAACCAGGTCAATGTGTTTGCTCCTCCGGCGTCTTGCGCCCCCGAGCCCGCGGTAAACCTGGCCTACGTTGACGTGAATGCCGGATTAACCAACCACCTGGCCGTGCTCAACGATACCGATCAAACGGTTTCGTACCAGGCCGGGGTCGGCCCCGCCGGCGACCTCCGCAAGGCCGTCCAGGCCGCTGGGACCTACATGAACTTCGGCATCCTGAGCAATTACCTGGGACAGACCTGCAATTTCCCGCGTCCAATGAAGGTCTGCGTCGAGTTTTACGATGACCCCGCCCTGACCGGGGCGACGTTTGGTCCGGACACGTATGCCGTTGACAGCGTCGGCGGCGTCGCGACGTATAGCGGACCGCTCTTCACGCTGACCGGGTCCGGCACCTGGACGAAGGTGGCTTTCTGGCTCCCGGCGGTGAATTTGGCCGGGGTCAACACCGCCCCTCTGACTGGCGGGCCGCGGTTGGTCTTTAATGGCGGGGCGCCCTTTATCGACCGTATCGAGCTGGGTGTCGTCCGGTCTGGGACCAACGCCCTGGCCGGGCTCGACCCTGACCCCACCTATTTCGTCAACCCCCTTATCTGCTCGACGAATTACAGTTATTATGTGGAATTGGATCTCAAGGCCGGCGTCACCAATGGGCTGGACGTGGGGAGTTCTGGCGGCGATCAGCAAATGGCAGTGGAGATGGCCGGGCCGCCGAGTGATCAGCGCCTCTCCGTTCGGCCCGACGGCGGGAACAACAACCTGCAGTTCCAAATCTTGAACCAGGTCTTCGGGCCCTCCTACCAGGACAACGCGGACGTGGCCATCGCCCTGACCTACTATGACGATCCGGCCATGGCCGGCGCGACGCTTCGTCCCCAGGTTTATCAAAGCTGGATTTACGGGGCTTCGACCATTACGTTCCCGGTCGCTCCCTACGACACCCGCGTCACCCTGGCGGGGACAGGCCAGTGGCGCGATGCGTATTTCGAGCTGCCCAATGTGAACTTCAACGGCGTCAACCAGGGACCGCAGTCGCTGGTGCGCTACCAGACCACGCCGGCCAACGCCGCCGATCCGACCACCGGCTACGTCCACGTCTCGCGGGTGCGCTATGACGTCGTGCGTCCCTGCGGGCTCCACCAGGGGATCAACATGTTCCAAACCCTGCAGATCACCAACTCGACCGGCAACGCCACCGTCGGTTGGTTTGGCACGGCGACCTTGGAATCGGCTCCCTCCGCCACCGGTTCCTGGACGGATGTCGTCAGTCTGACCAATACCGTGCGAAACTCCTATTCACCAACCGCCCCGAAGCAGTCGCAACTGTTCCGGCTGCGGTATCCGCCTTTGCCGTGACCCTCGGGGCGCATCCCTGCCGCAGTTGGCGGGCGTGATCACCGAGCGCTCAATCGATGCGGATGGAGTCCCCGTTGCGCGAGTAACGAGGACCCATCCGTCCCCAGCCCCGGAATCAGGGCCGGGGGCCGGGCGGTGAGAGCGCATCCCGGCAGTGTCCCTCCGGAGCGCCGGCTTGGAGCCGGCGTACAGCGCTCGGCGATTTTTATCGTGCTCCTACGGATATTGGACGCGCTAAGCCGGCTCCAAGCAGGCGCTCCGGCGTCTGGCCGAGTTCGGCGGGGGGTAATGCCGGGATGCCCCCCGGGCGGCGTGACGGCGTGCACCTGCCGGATCAAGGTTGCGCGGCTTCATCCGGAAGCTCACACTAGGCACTGCGGTCATTGGCATCAGATTCCCGAGCAACGCATCGATATGGACTCGAGTTTTCCGCGGCGCACCTGCCGGCTTCTGCTTCTCGGCATCCTGCTCCCTGTGCTTGGCGTTGTGGTCAGCGCGCGCGGGTCTCCCCGGTTCACCATTCAGGCGGCGGGCAACGAAGGCTTTGATGTCCTGGCGGATGGCGTGGTCGTGGCGCCCATCCGCCTGGCTTGTGAAAGTGCGATCCAGGCCGATAGCGTGGCGACCAATGCCTCCGGCATCCGGCTGTCCGGTCTCCACACCAAAGACCCGCTGGCAGCAACCTTCGCTGCGGATGATTTCGTCAGTATCTCGGTGCCCGCCGTGGGGGAGGGGAGTGCGCCGACCGCATGGGAGCCCACGGTTCAGTTTAAGCTCACGGTTCTCTCCTTTAATACGAATCATTGGCTGGGGATGTTCCCGGACGGACCGGCGCCGTTCCATTTTTTGGTCTGTTCAATGCCCACGGCCCAGGTATGGCACCAGCGCGGCTGGCTTAACGCAACGCCTTTGGCCGATGCCTTCCCGCTGCTGGGCGACGTGCACCTCGGTTCCCCCGAGATCTCCTGCCTGTGGAATCGTAACTGGAGCTATGTCTGCCCGCTGGGCGCCCACCCGATCCCGATGGTTGGGCTTTGGAGCCCGGACACCGCTCTGTACGTCGGTTATGATTTCCAAGAGGCGCGTGCCACCGATCAGTCGGACCGTTATGTTTCTACGAGCTATTGTTGGCGGCAGGGAACCTCGACCAATCTCATTGCACTGGCCTACCCCTACGGCGGAGTTCGCTATGGCGAGCAAACCTATCCCCAGGGCGGCGAGTCCCTGGCGTCCTGGTTCACCCTCGAGATCGACACCGCCCTGCCTGCAACCGAGGATCCCAACGAGCGGTTTCAAGCCCGCCTCTTTGAGCGCTATACCAATGCACTGCCGCGGGTGCCGGCGATGAATGACCTGGCCTGGATTCCCGGTCAGGCGCGCCTGGGCGACTTCGCGGGCCCCATTGGGGTCGGCTTATTCGGCCCGGGAGGCGAGACCACGTTTTACCCGGCGGGGACGGTCCTGGTCCAGGGCTGGCAGGGGCACCAGGAGATGCCCATCGACACGGCGGTGCATAGCAGTGATTGGGCGACGGTGAACTACGCGCGGGGACGTGTCGAATCATTGCTCACCAACTACGCGACAACGTTCACGGCCGGGGGAGACTCGTGTCTGTATTGGCAGAAGCCGCTTTCCGGCGCCTGGCTGACCAACTGGGGCGGGCCCCCGGTGACCACGCTGCATAACTCCGAAGGCTGGTATCCGGCGCGAGTGCTGGTCGAGTTGTACCGTTACGATCGCAACCATGGGCAGATTAAACCGGGATACCTCCCGGCCATCGACGAATTGTTCAACTGGTCCAAGCATTACGTCTGGACCCGCAACGAATTCGCCGACGTTCCCTCGTCGCCGTTCGCGATTGGCGCCACGCTCAATTGCGCCTTCCTGTTGGACTATTATTTTACCTTCCGCGACGATCCGCAGCGGGCGACCAATGCGGCGCTCGCGCTGCACATGGCGGATACGGTGATTTGGCGCTACGTCCATCCCTGGGCGATGGATTCGGACCGGTTTGACGGCGCCCTGGACAGCGCATTTTTGGTCGAGCCGAACAGCGGGCGCGACTGGGCCGGTTTGGGGTGCGCCAACGAAGTGAACTGGACCATCGACGCCATGACCCAGGTCTATGTCCACACGGGCGATCCCCGCATGCGGTACTATCTGCGCGGCATCTTGCAGCGATGGCCGGTCCTCTATCAGCCGACGTACGAAAACTCGATTGCCCAGTACACCGCGAGCGAAGCGCTGACGGAAGGATTGGGGGTTTTCGATGGGTCCGGGCCCGGGCGGGGCTATCGTTACCCCTACGGCTTCAGCCCGGCGCTTCCCCTTAACGAACCGGTGGGGGCTTCGACGATGCGGGTTGTCGCGGGGGCCCAGGCCTGCATCGCCTTTGACAAAAACGGCGTGGCTTGCGATGTCGCCGACTATCGGACCGGCGGCTACGGGTCGTGCAGTTTCCGGATCGTCTCGACCCTGCCGGGGGCCTTCGATGTGAGCTTCTCGTACCCGTTCGTGGACATTTCCCAGCTTCCAGTGACTCGCCTGCGCAATGGCCAGATGCAAACGCTGGGGAGCGGGCAGGTAACCCGCCCGCCGCAGTCCCCCAGTTCGCTATATTTTTCGCAGCTTCAGGCTGGGGATGTGATTACGATCGGAACGGTGCCGGCGACCGCGCAGCCGATGACGTTCGACAACTCGCTGGTCTATGACGAGCAGAATGGCCCTGCGGGAACCAACGGCTTGTTCGCTTTCCTGGCAGTACCCGGCAACTACCTCCTGCCGCAGGATTGGACCGACCTGAACTCGTTTGCCGGGCTCGTTCCGGGCCAGCACTGGAACTACGGCGTTCCTTACTGGCAGGCCTTGCACGCGGCGACGAATCTCCTGTCGCTCACTGCACCGGGAGCCACCGTAATCGCGCTGGCGTACTCGCCCTCCCCCAGTGACACGCTCACTCGCTCGCCCATCGTGGTCCTGGACGACGGAACGCGCACGCCCCTCGGTGGCCATCCGGTGCTGGCTTGGCGGGCTTGGCCGGTGATCTTCAACCGGAAAGTGTTGATGGATTTCGTGTCGGTGCCCGGCGGCCGTTCCGTCGCCCAGGTGGACCCGAATGGCACCTTGCTCATGGCCGCTACTGCGTTCACCGGCACCCAGAGCGATTGGCTGCCCTTTGAGTCTGCTCTCACAAATGCTTCCCCGGCCTTTGTTCAGAGCGAAACCCAGGAACTCGAATTGCAGGCGCTCAAGCAAAGCTTCGCCGCGTTGCCCGCCGGACGCATCGCCCTGTTGCCGCTGAACACCGCCGGAGCGGGAGCGAATTTTGCCGCCGCCACCGGCTTGCGGGATAAATGGGACGCGCTGACCGAACAGCAGTTGGTGGACACGAACCAGTTCAATGCGCAGCGCTACCCGCTCGCGTTTTATCTGGGGGGAGAGACTTACGTGAAAACGGTCTTGACCACCGGAGACGGCAAGGCTGCGGTGACGAAGTACCTTGCGGGCGGCGGGGCGCTGGTAGTGCTGGCCAGCGGTCCATTCCCTTTCTATTATGGGTACGGTCCGGCCGATCAGCCCGGGCCGGCGGATCCCCTGCTGCCGGCGCTGGGCCTGCCCTTTCAAAGCTTTGAACAGGCGCCCCCCGGCGTCTTCATGCAGCGCTATCCCAACCAGACCCTTTTGCACTCGGTTCCGCTGCAGTTTCCTTTTCCCCCAGGCGACCAGCGCCTGCGCGCCATCACGGGTTCGGGCGTAAGCCAGGCCAACCGCTACGTGCCGTTGCTCAAGGCAATCGACGCTCTCGGCAACAACTACGGCGACGCGGCGGCCTTTGTTGCCTTCGGCACGGGACCGGCCAAGGGTGGCAAGCTGCTCTATGTTTGGTTTTCGCTGCTCTCTGGGCCGCAAGGGCCGGACATTCTCGCCGACACTGTTCCATGGCTGGTGAATTCCAGCCTGCGCCCGCCCATGCCGTTGCTGGATTCACTGGCGTTGGTGGATCCGGGCAAGCTGGCCTTTCACTTTTCGGCCGAGGCGAATTTGGATTATGTCCTTCAAAGCCGCACGAACCTCAATATCGGCGCGTGGACCACGGTTCAGGACTTGTCGAGCGCCCCCGTAGCTCGCTCCCTTTGGGTGACCAACGGGGTGGGGGGCGCCGGCGCGAGGTTTTATCGGTTGCTCGTAGGCCCATGAGCCCCAAGCGTCAGCTCCCCTATTGTGAGTAAGCTGAATTTAATGGCCCTCTCGCTCCTCAGCGCGCTCTGGGTCCATGCGTCCCCGGGCGCAGTCCCACCCGCCGCCAAGCCAGCCCAGGCCCGGTTGCAGATCCAGTCCGTGACCGCCGGGGGCAGACCCGCGCGGTGGCGCCCGGGAGGAGACCTGCGCTTAGGGGCTCGACCGGGTGCGGTCACTTTCAATTTTGGGCCCGCGAGCAACTCGAACTGGGCTCCGATCCGGCTGCGCTATAAGCTTGAGGGCTACGATGAGGCTTGGCGGGAGGGGCAGGCCTCGATGTGTTTGACCGTTCGCTTTTCCGACGAGCACGGGGACCAGATCAGCCAGAGGACCTTCGAAGTCACCGGCGAGAGCGCCGGTTGGAACGGCACGCTTACCAACTCCACCCTCTCGCATCGCCGCGAGACGCTGGTGGCGCCCGCGTTGTCCTCGCATGTGTGGGTTGCGATTTCCTCGGGCTGCGGCCCGCCGGCGACCGTCGGCGTTTACCTGGTGGACGACTTGGTCGTGTCCCGCCTTTCCTCGAACACCGGGGTGCCCGAGGTGTTGCTCCACCCGGTGCTCGGGGCGGATTCGGCCCCGTCGCCGCCGCCGGATTGGGTGCGCGATGGGATCCGGCCGAGCATGGCCAAGATTGTCGAGTATGGGCGGGAGCCGGAGCTCAGGGCCTTGGCGATTGTCGATGACGATCCGGCCAGCCACGCGGAGTGGCACAACGTCCGCGAGACCGCGCCACGCGTCGCTCCAAATGACCGGCTGTTGATCGAGTGGAACGAATTGTTTAGCCTGGGATTGGGGGACACGCGCTCGGCGTCGTATGCGGCGCTGCCGGCGGGCGATTTTCGGTTCCGGGTGCAGGCGCTGACCGCCCTGGGAGTCCCCACCGGAGAGGAAGACACGCTCCGCATTCACGTACCGGTGCCCTTGTGGAACTTGCCCTTATTCTGGCTCTCGGTGGCCACGACGATTCTCGCGGTGTGGGTGCTGATCACCCGTTACCTGACCTGGTACAAGATGCGGCGTGAAGTGGCGCAACTCCGCGAGCAACGCGCCCTCGAGCAGGAGCGCTTGCGCATCGCCCAGGACATCCATGACGACCTGGGCGCTCGGGCCACCCAGATCGCCCTGCTCAGTGCCATGGCCCAAGGCAACCCTTCTCTGGCGGAAAATGCGCGCCTCGAATTCAACCATATCTCACGCATGACGCGCGAGCTGATCTCCGCGCTTTATGAAACGGTCTGGGCCGTGAACCCGGAGAACGACAATCTCGATGCCCTCGGCAACTACCTCTGTCAGATGGTCAACGAACTCTGCACCCAGGCGCGCTTGCGCTGCCGGCTCGGGGTCATGGATTTGCCCAGAACCATCCAGATTTCCAGCCAAACCCGGCACAACGTGACCATGGCGGTCAAGGAGGCCGTCCATAACATTATCAAGCACGCGCACGCGCAGGAAGTTACCCTCCTGGTCGAGCTTCAGCAGGAACGGCTCTCCATCTCGGTTCAGGACGACGGTTGCGGTTTCGACCCTTCCACCCAGGCGTCGGGGAGCGGCTTGACAAATATGCAACGACGGCTCGCCGAGGTCGGCGGCACCTGCCGCATCCTCAGCGAGGCCGGACGAGGCTCGAGGGTCGAAATGGAATTGCGGCTCAGAGCCTCCGGCCAACTGCCGCGAAACCCGCCGGCAGCCAAAAATGGTCGAGCCACCGCCGGCGGCAGCTCAAAACCTTTATGAATAAGAAAGTCGCCGTGGTCGAAGACAACCCGGTTTTGCGGGAGCAACTGGTTCAAATCCTTGGCAGCGCGGATGACATTCGCTGCGTAGGCGCGTTTGGTTCGGCCGAGGAAGCGCTGAAATACATTCCTTCCAGAAACCCGGACGTCGCGCTGATGGACATCAAATTGCCAGGAATGTCCGGGATCGAATGCGTGGCGGAGCTCAAGGCCATCATGCCGGAACTCCAGATCATCATGGTCACGGTCTATGAGGACAGCGAGAGTTTGTTTCGGGCACTCAAGGCCGGCGCCAATGGTTACCTGGTCAAATCCGGGCCGCCCGGAGACCTGCTTGAGGCCGTTCGGGATGTGTATGGCGGGGGCTCGCCCATGTCGAGCCCCATCGCGCGCAAGGTGGTGCAACACTTCCAGACCGCGGGGCATTCGAATACGGAGGCCGAGAACTTATCGCCTCGCGAACAGCAGGTGCTGGCCTTGCTCGCGTCGGGCTTCATCTACAAAGAAATCGGGGACAAGCTGCAAATCGGCGTCGAGACGGTCCGCACGTACGTGAAGAGCATTTGCCAGAAAATGCACGTGCGCAATCGGGTCGAAGCCGTTGCCAAGCGCCACGCGCAGCACTGATGCGGGGCACGCCGGGCATGCGGTCGGGCTTTAATCGTTGTCGGTTTCAGTAATGGCCCACTGCGGATAGGGCTCCTGGAAGCCTCGCTGGGCGTGCCACAGAATCCGGTTCAGAACGCTCTCGGGGCATTGGTCCGGTTTTTTCAAAGGCAGCCGGGACGAAGCGATGGCGTCGCGCAATTGCCGGGCATCATGGATGCTCGAAAGGACGGGGTTCATCTGATCCAGTGGGATGTTGTTCGTGAGCGCATCGAACGGCGTGAAATCAGGCTGGCCGGTAAAGCACGCGGTCATGGGTGTGGCCGTCGCATCCAACTGGTTCATGGGGGGCAGTCCCAGCATCAACTCCATCGTGCGGAGCATGCTGGTTTGGTTGTAGTTTATCCCGATCACGGCATGCCGCTTGGTGTAGGCGCTAATCGCATAAGCCGTCGTGCGGTAGCCGCTCACGTGATCCCAGCCGGACTGCGGATCGTCTTCAACGGCGAAGATGCAGGTGTCCTTCCAATAGGGGCTGTGGCTGACGGCTTCGACGATTTGGCCGAACGCCAGGTCGTTGTCCGCCACCTGGGCCGCCGGCGTTGGGCTGCCCGGATCGGTGCCGGAGGTGTGGTCGTTCGGCAAATCCATGACGATCAGGTTCGGCAGGTTGCCGTTGGCCACGAAACCCTTGAACTCGCTGAGGAACTGGGCCGCCCGATAGACATCCGGCACCGCCATCTCCCAGCCGACGATGTTGGTCATCCGGCAGGCTGCGAGTGAATCCAGGCCGGGATAGTTGCTGTAGGTGATCAACCCGGTGTGATGGATGAAATCGTTGTAGGAATCCAAAAAGTTCACCGGCTTTCGGTTGCTGGCATCCTTCCAGGCCTTCACGGCCACGGTCGCTTCCCCGTAAATCCGGAACGTCTTGCCGTGCGCCTTGGCGTTGTCCCACAGGAACCCGCCCGGCGCATACGCCACCGCGTCAAAATCGTCCAGGTCTTGCAGGTCGGGATAGCTGCGCGGAAAATCCGCGAACGACTTTTCCATGTAATCCGTCGCCAGGGCCGTGTCGGCCCATTCATGGCCATCGGCGCTCAAAATGCCGCAGCAATACAGGTTATCCATCAGCACAAAATCCCGCACCAGCTTGTGTTGGTTGGGCGTCACGCGCTCGCCAAAGACACACAGCCGCGGATCGCCGTTGCCCTCGGTGACGTCCCCGAGCACCTGGTCGTAGGTGCGATTTTCTTTGATCAGGTAGATGACGTGCTTGAAGACCGAGGGTTCACCAATCCGCTCCGGGACCGCGCGAGCCGGCTGATCGGGCCGGGCCGGCAGAAAGACATTTTGCGCCACCGCCCGGCGATAATTTCGCAGCACCGTGACGGTTTCTTGCTTCAACTCGGGCTTTCCAGGCAGGGAGATAAACGAGATCGTGCCGAGATGCTGATGTGAATTGTAGCCCTCGTGGGACGGATCATAGGCGCGGTCCGGGAGCGTGCCCTTGATATTGGCCACGTAGAGCTTTCCGCGCTGCTCATCGACCACGATTGCTCCGGGGAACCAGCCGGTGGGGATCAGCCCGGCCAGCTTGGAATTCCCCTGCTTTCCGATCGGCAGACAGCCCAGGAACCGGGAGCGGCCCGGGTGAAAACGAATCACCGCCACGGCATTCTGCGTGCCCGCGCATACGTAGAGCGTGCGGCCCTTCGCGTCCAGCGCCAGCGCATTGGGCGAGGCCCCGAACAAGTCCTGGGCTTGCCAGCGAACCGGAATGGTCTCGACCACCCGGTCCGTGGAGGTGGAAATGACGCTGATCGTATCGCTGTTGGCGTTGGCCACGCAGAGATAGCGGCCGTCCGGGGTGGCCGCCAGCGCGCTGGCGTGAAGGCCGGTCATGATTTCGGCCACGGGCAAGCCGCTGTCCAGGTCCACCACCGAAACGGAACCTTCGCTGGCGACACCGCGCGCATCCGCCCGCACGGAAGTACCCGCGACCCGCCCAGCCGGTCAGGCTGTGTGCGTCCGGACGCCGCCCCGCCCAGTTGCTCACGTAAGCCTTGTGTCCGGTCAGCACCACGGTGTAGGGGATGGCCCCGACCTCGAAGGTCCGCAAGAGCTTCCCCGTAGGCAGCTCGTACTCGAACAACCGGTTGGACAGGCTGCCCACAACGTAAAGCCGCTTGCCGTCAGCCGAAATGGCCAGACCCGAAGGAATTTCCGCCTTTCGCCGCGGCGCATTCGCCTCGGGCAACGCAATCGAACCCAGCCCGGTGACGTGATGATCCGCGTCCACCCCAAATACCTTGATGCTCCCTTTGACATTGGATAAATACAGCCGCGAACCATCCGGGGAGAACACCAATCCCGTGTAACTCGCCTGGTCGTCCTTGCTGGCCTTGAGAATGTGGGTGGAAGCGTCCTCCGGCGCACCGGACGCCGGGCCATTGCCAGGCAACGCGATGGTTTGCAGGATGATTGCCTTTTCCGGATCCATCACGATTAGGTCGTGGGTTTTGCCCGAGGTGACCAGAATGCTCCGGTCCGGGCTCAAGGCCAGGACCTGCGGACGCAGGCCGTGCAGTTCGAGCTGCGTCCCGGCGGGTGTAATGACCTGGTTGTCCGGGAGCACCACCCGATCCCCGCCGGTGCGGCCGACCGGTTCAGACCAGTCGAACGCGTCCTGGCGGGTTTGCGCCGCCGCAGCGAGCCCGAGGAGAAACAAGCCGATGCTCAGAGATAATTTGCGCCTCGCGCCGGGACCAGAAGAGACCCGGGGAAGGGATGACGCTCGGGGCCTTCCTGCACGTGCGCTGAAAATTGATTGGTTCACAAGGTGTTTTGAATTTGTAGGAGTCTAGTGAAAGTTGCCGCTTTTTCAACCGACGCTTTTGAGACGAGGGTGACAAAGCGGCAACATATTTGCTCTCAGTGTAACGAACCGGTGTCGGAAGGAGGGCTCACGAGGCTATCTCCGGGTTCTCACCCGGAGCTAGGCACATTCGAGGCCTCCGGCCTCGACGGGCGGGAACTCTGGCGGGGAACGTGATCTGCACGGGTGCTCTGCCCCCTCCGAATTCCCAAGTGCTCTTCGAGCAGCCCGCTCGTGCCGCCGGACTTCCCACTTGCTCTTGGCTGGCCCGGTGCTATTTGTCTCGTCGCTATGAACTATAAGATCTCGCGCCGCGCAGCGTCGTTGTCGCCTTCGCTCACGCTGGCCATCGATTCGAAGGCCAAACAGATGAAGGCCGAGGGCCAGGATGTGGTGGGCTTCGGCGCCGGGGAGCCCGATTTTGACACGCCCGAGCACATCAAGGCAGCCGCCGCCAAGGCGCTGGCCGCCGGTTTCACCAAGTACACACCCGCCGCGGGAATCCCCGAACTGCGCCAAGCCATCGCGGACAAGCACAAGCGTGAAAACGGGCTCGCTTACAAACCGTCGCAAATCATCGTCTCGTGCGGCGGCAAGCATTCCTGCTTCAACGTCATTTTCGCCACCTGCGAGGAAGGCGACGAGGTCATCATTCCCGCGCCGTATTGGCTCAGTTACCCGGAGATGGTCAAGCTGGCCAGCGCTCAGCCGGTCATCGTCGAGACCAGCGACAAAACCGAGTTCAAACTCACACCGGAGATGCTGCGCAAGGCGATCACGCCCCGAACGCGCTTGCTGGTGCTCAACTCGCCCAGCAATCCGACCGGGTCGGTGTATGCGCCGGAAGAAATCAAGGCCCTGGGCGATGTCTGCGTCGAGCGCGGCATCCTGATCATGAGCGACGAGATCTATGAGCACTTGCTCTACGACGGCGCGCGACATCAAAGCGTGGCCAGTTTCTCGCCGGCGCATTACGAGCATACCGTCGTGGTGCACGGGTTTGCGAAGGCCTGGAGCATGACCGGCTGGCGGCTGGGTTGGTGCGCCGCGCCCGAGCCGATCGCCAAGGCGATCGAAGCGGTACAAAGCCACAGCACCAGCAACCCGACCTCTTTCGCCCAAAAGGGAGCCGTCGCGGCCCTGACCGGGCCCCAGGATCACCTTAAGACCTGGCTGGCCGAGTTTAACCGGCGCCGGACCTTTGCCTGGAAACGGCTCAACAGCATTCCCGGGATTTCCTGCGTCAACGCTCAAGGCGCCTTTTACCTGTTCCCGAACATTTCGGGCACCGGGCTGAAATCCACCGAGTTTTGCGCCAAACTGCTTGAACGCGAGAAGGTGGCGGCGGTTCCCGGCGTGGCCTTCGGCGCGGACGATTACATCCGCATTAGTTACGCCACCGGCATGGCCAGCCTCGAAAAAGGCTTGGACCGGATCGAGCGGTTTTGCGCCCAGGGCGGCTGAGCCCGGAGGCTGCGCCCAAGGGCGGTCCTGGTCGTCCCCGCGGGCGATGAGGCGTTGACTAACATCGTATCACGATATATTGTAGGCTCTCGGTTCAGTCAGGCGGAACGCATTGGCTGGGTTCACCGCAACTGTCTTTATGGCTCATATCTATAATAATATCGTGGAAACGGTGGGGCGCACGCCGCTCGTCCGTTTAAATAAAGTTGCTGCCGGCCTCGAGGCCGCAGTGCTGCTGAAATGCGAGTTTTTTAATCCCCTGGGCAGTGTGAAGGACCGCATCGGGATGGCGATGATTCAGGCTGCGGAGAGCCAAGGCCGGCTCAAGCGAGATTCGGTGATTATCGAGGCGACCAGCGGGAACACCGGTATTGCCCTGGCTTTCGTCGCCGCCGCCAAGGGCTACAAGCTCATCCTGACCATGCCGGATACCATGTCGATGGAACGGCGGACCCTTTTGGCGATGTTAGGCGCCAAGCTCGTGCTGACGCCGGGCGCTGAGGGCATGAAAGGGGCCATCACCAAAGCCGAGCAACTAGCCAAGGACACACCCAACTCCTGGATTCCGCAGCAGTTCGAGAATCCGGCCAACCCGGAAATCCACCAGCAAACCACCGCGGCGGAAATCTGGGCGGATACGGATGGCCAGGTGGACATTTTGGTTTCAGGGGTTGGAACCGGGGGCACGATTACGGGTTGCGTGGAAGCCATAAAGCCGCGCAAGCCGGCTTTCGAAGCCATCGCGGTCGAGCCGAAAGATTCGCCGGTCATCTCGCAAGTCCTGACCGGACAACCCCTCAAGCCCGGTCCCCATAAGATCCAGGGGTTAGGGGGCGGTTTCATCCCCAAGAACCTGCACTTGAAAGACTCACAGGGCCGTCCGCAGATTATTGAGTGCATTCAGGTGACGAATGATGATGCGTTTGCCATGGCCCGCCGACTGGCCAAGGAAGAGGGCATTCTGGCGGGCATCTCGACCGGCGCAAACGTGTGGGCCGCCTTGCAGGTGGCCCAACGCCCCGAAAACAAGGGCAAGATGATCGTGACGGTGGCCTGCTCGACTGGGGAACGTTACCTGAGCACTCCGTTGGCCGCCGAGGCGCGGACCGAAGTTGGGGCCTGATCGTGGCGGCAGCAGGTTCGGGTGGTCCGGCGGAAGGGCTGCGACCTGACAGCTTCGGCTTGTTGGACGAAGCCGAAAGCCGAGAAACTGGCGCTCCGCAGGCTCGCTTCGTAGCCAGTCGGCGAATTGCCGGTGCCAAGTTCGAAGCTTCGGCTCAGCGGCTATACCGTAGGGGTCATCCCCGGGTTTCTGGGCACAAACGACCAGCTTTCAGCCGAACTGATTTCAGAGCGACTCGGTCAACACGTGCTCAACTTCCGCAGGTTCAAGCACGCTCCAGTCAGTGGGGGTGTAACTCATCGGAACAGCAGGTGAATTAAAGACAACCTGAGGATCCCGGTCCCGCACCACCGCAAACGGACCGGCGTTAGAAATCTGGACCACGGCAAGGTGAGCGCCAAAACGGGGAAGGTTTGTGTCACCAAGACATCGGACCGAGAGGCGAAGCCCTGGCGGGCGAGCAAACCCCACGCAGAGCCGCGCAAAAGCAAGGCTGGCACCACACAAGACCATTATTGAGGATTTCAGGCGCACTGGCGGGTATTTCGCGAGCGGATGCTTGGTCCTTTACTGCTTGAACACGATAGCGCCTGCGTGATCAAACGTGCACATCGGTGCCCAGACCACTTCCCAGTCAGTACCCGTCCGGGTCGGCGACGTAGAGCTCGAAGATTTCGGCGAGCCTCAACCCCCTTAAGATTTCTTCAGAAAGTCGGCAGTGAAACGACGATGGCACAGCGCGGACCAAAAGGCGCGGGAGAAAGTCAACCACCTCGCGCTGGAGACACCGAAGGTGACCCATCGGAGCGGAGCCGAGCCCGGTCGCAAGTCGCAACCTCTATGACAAGACCGGCGGGAGTGCTATCTTGGACGCAAGCAATTATGAAAACGAGCGAACACCTGAAAGCGAAGATCGAAATCACCAAAGATGGCCCCTACCTCGTCAGCGGCGGGTTGCCTCTGAGCGAACAGTGGATTGTCACCAACGCCGAGGGCGAATCCCTCGATTACCGGGAAGGAAAGAAATACCCGGCCCAACCGCAGTATGCCCTCTGCCGCTGCGGGCAGTCAGGGAACAAACCATTTTGCGACGGCAGCCACAAAAAGGTTCAATTCGACGGGACCGAAACCGCCAGCCGGGAGCCTTACCTCGAGCAAGCTGAGACCATCGAGGGTCCCACGATGAGGCTCACCGATCAGGAGAACCTGTGCGCCTTCGCCCGGTTCTGCGACCCGAAAGGCAGGATCTGGAACCTGGTGACGCAGACGGACAACCCCGAAGCCCGCGGAAGCTCGTGGAGTTCGAGGCGGGACATTGTCCGTCCGGGCGCTTGGTGGCCTGGGACCGAGCAGACCGGCAAGCCCATCGAACCGAAATTTGAGCCATCGCTCGGGTTAATCGAGGACACCGAGAAAAAGGTAAGCGGGCCGATTTACGTGCGCGGAGGCATCCCGGTTGTTTCCGCCGATGGAAAGGCATATGAGATTCGAAATCGGCTGACGTTGTGCCGCTGCGGTCGGTCGGACAACAAGCCGTTCTGCGATGGGTCGCACGCGGCTTGAGCACGCCAAACAGATGGGCGGGGTGGGTATAAAGTAGAGAAATGCCTATCTCGGAAGGCAAGATCGTTTGGTGGTGGCCGATGCTGCCGTTGAAACCATCCCCAAAACCGGGGATAGACACCCTCGTGTCAGGCTGGCAAAGTGATTACGATCCAAACCGAGCCATGCCGCTCTCAACCTGGAAACGCAATGAATTCCTTGACCAACCCTCCCTTGAAACTGCTGCTTGTTTGCTTCCTGTTCGCCCGGACGATTCAAGCAGCCCAGACGGAGCTCGCGTCTGCGGGCGAAGGTTCCCAAAACAAAGAGAACTGGCAGGGTGAGCTTCGCGCCGGGATCGCCAAAATCAGCATCACCCCTGCGCACGCCAAGAAGCCTGTTCATGACGAGGTAAACGCCAGGGTTCTGGTGCTTGAAATAGGCGGCAAGCGCCTCGCCTTTGTTTCAGTTGACCTGGGCGTTTACACCAGCGAACGCCTGGTTGCGACGTGCAAAGAAAAATTTGGGCTTTCGCAAGTCTTGCTGAGTTCCTCTCACACCCATTCCGACCCGGGCAGCGATTTCAAGGATTTTTATGAGCAGCAAATTACCCAAGCCGTGGGAACGGCGGTTAACAACATGTTTCCGGCGCGCATTTGTGCCGGCCACAGAAGTTTTCCCCAGTTGGGGTTCAACCGTCTGATCATTCGGGAGGATGGGCACGCTAGAGAGTCGTGGGTGTCAGACGATCATTACGCTTGTGAAAACCCGGATCGCATTCCCTTCGGGCCGGTTGACCCTGAGGTTGGGATCATCAAGATTGAGGACGCAGCAGGACAGCCGCGCGCGGTTTTGATGAACTATGCCTGCCATGCCGACGTCGTTTGTCAGAACTATGCCGTGTCGGCTGACTATCCTGGAGTGGCTTGCCGAAACGTGGAGGAAACCTTCGGAACAAATTTTATTTGCCTCTTTGTCCAGGGAGCTGCCGGCAATATCGAGTCGTTGATCATCAGTTCCCGGCGAACGGGTCCGGACGACCCGTTTCAAACGGACTACAACTCCATTGAGCGGGTTGGCCACCTGCTTTCGTACGAGGCGATCAAGCTCACCAAGTCCCTGGTCTGCAAGCCCAGCAGCGAAACCAACCTCCGCTTTATGAACGATTCGCTGAGATTTGTTGGGCGATTTGACAAAGGCAAGGCCTTTGATGTTCGCATTTGCACGATTTTGATCAATCAGGAGATCGCGATTGCCGCAGTGCCGGGCGAGCCCTTTGTTCAACTCCAGATCGATTGGAAACAGAAGCTGAACATGCCGCAAGCCTTTCTGTTCGGCTACACCTGGTACGCGGGGACTTGGCCCAACTATATCCCTGACATTGTATCCGCTGCCCGGGGCGGTTACGGCGCCGACCAGAATGGACCTACGATGATCGAAGTGGGCGCCGGTGAGGCGATTATGAACAAGCACCTCGAGGATGTGCTTCGGTTGAGTGGGCTGATGCGTGAGGTCCCAGGACCGGTGGGGTGGACTCCCGGTGACCGCTGGATATACACCCCCGTTCCGAGGACGAACAACTAGCTTCCGCCCCCTTTTCTCTCAAGTGCTTTACAGCACGAAATGCCGCCCGGGAGTGGAACGGCCGTTTTTCCCGCGTGTGCCCTCACCTCCACTTCCACGGTGGCGAGGCACGTCGCGGCGCGCCCGGCGTTGAGCAGCAAGCGATGAGGCTTTGGTATCGCCAACCGGCCCGGAAATGGCGGGAGGCGATGCCATTGGGCGACCGACCCGTAGAATGCAGCGGTGTAGAGCTCTCACAAAAGCCTAAAATGGGGGGCGTCAACGAATACCATTTATAGGTGAAGCCCCAAACCGGCGCGGCCGGCACCGTTTGTGGACTGGCCACTAAAAACGAGTTCTCCGGCAACCGGACGAGCCGGTTGCCGGAGATGGCGATTTAGAGCTTCCGAGTTATTGGACTTGCACTCGGTAGAACCGGCTGCTGCCGGCAGGAGTATCCTGGACGGATTCAACGCTGCCGGTGCCCGGGAGCGGGCTGCCCAACGGGGTCCAGGTCGCATCGGAGAGCTGGCTCTTGTATTGCACCTGATAGGTCGAACCTGTCGCCGTCGGGAAAGACACGTTCACCTTGCCGCCATTGAGCGAGGCGGTGAGGGTGGTGGAGGCGGCTTGTGCCGCCGGGACGAGCATGAAGTAGCCCGCGTTGATGGTCGGGTCACCGGTTTGCACCGGGTTGCCGGACAGACGGAGGGTCGTCTGGGAGCCGTCGAAGGCGACCGTGACGCGATTGCTGTTCAGGTCGGTCAGATAGACACTCTCCCAGGAGTCCCAACCCTTGAGCGGGATGAAGAACGTGCCGAGCTGGGTGAGCGATTGGGACGTGGTGCCCCAACCGCTGGTAACCTTGGACAGGATGGCAACGGTATCCGCACCGCCCTCGGTGAAGCGCCCGATCACGTAGTAGGTCCCCTTGGGGTAGTCCCGGGTGTAGTTGGCCCAGGAGCCGTAGCCGAACCAATTGACGCGGTAGTCGGTATTCGTGCCGAACTGAACCCGGGGGAGATCATCATTGATGTCTGTGCCGGGGGTGAGATTGGCCGGATCATATGGCCGGTACACCCACGGGATGGAGGTGTTGTAGGTGACCTGGCCAGCATCGATGCCGGCGGTACTGCCCTGCCCGAAGTACCGATCCACTTGCGGGCTGTCGAAGAACAGGCCAGGCACACTGTTGCTGGTGTAATCCCAATCCTCGGCCTCCCATTGATAATTACCGGGGGAGTACGTATCGAAGTTGAAACTTGTGGTGTAGGGCGCGCCAGCCAAGTTCGCGAACGTGATGGTCACCGCGTAGAACGTGTCCGGTTGCAGGCCGGAGTAGCTCACGTGCCATTGGGTGGAGCTCCCGGAAATGGCCAGATTGGTGAGGGTAACCCCGTTGAGCGTCACGACAATGGAGTTGGTCGAAATGCCAGCCGAGGAGATTGCATCGAAGCTCAAGGTATTCGTGCCTTGCGCCTGGAACAGCCCGTTGGGATAAAGATTGGCAAGCGAGGGCAGGGTCGTGTTGACTGGGACCAGGACGAAATAGTCTGCATTGTAGCCGCCGCCCGAAGTGATCCGCAGAGTGCTGGGACTCCCGCGGAGGGTGACCTGGCCCAGGTTGCCGTTGTTGTCTTTGCAGGCGACCCAGGTGTAGATCTGCCAGCCGCCGGTAGGCGGAACGGGATCGAAGCTGCCGATGTTCGTGAGCGTCTGGCTGGCGGTGGTTGCGCCCGCGGTAACCAGAGCGGCGCTGCCGCGCGCGGAGGCCCCGCCGTTCCCGTTGGCGGCACGCATGTAGATATTGTAGGTGCCGGTTGGATAGGTCCGGGTGTAGTTGCCCCAATTGCCGTTGGCCGTGTTGCCCAAATCGTAGTTCTGCTGTCCGGCATGGGCCGCGGTTTCCAAGGAGTCGCTGGCGTTTTCACAGTTCAAGCCGTTATTGATCGTGCCCGTGGAGCCACCGCCGCGGTAGGCGAGGCTGGCGCCGAGATTGCCGGACACCGAGTAGGCATCGATCCCCTGCGTGGCCGGCAGCCCGGCATACTGGTTTACCGTGTTGGGGTCATCAAAGTATTGGCCCGGGTTGCCGCTGCCATCGGTGTAATTGAAGTCCTCCGCTTCGAACAGGTAGGACTTGGCCGGGTCAAAGGTGTTGAATTTGAAACTATTCGTGGTAGTGCCAACGCTGTCGGTCATAGTGATGGTCGCGGTATGGTAACCGTTGACGCTGACCGGAGCCGTCACGTTCCACAACGTGGGAGCGCCACTGAAGGCGAGCCCAGCGATGGTAACGCCATCCATGGCTACCGAGATCTGGTTGGTCGAGATGCCGACCGAGGAATGAACCAGGAAGGCGCACTTGTTGGTATATTGATAGAGCGCGGAAGTGCCATCCGGGGTAAAGGCGTTGGCGTAGGGCGGTGAGTTAAGCCCCGACTGCGCCTCCACCAGCAGGAGGAAGTCGGCATTGTAGCCGCCCTTGTCGGTAGTTAGCCGCAGGGTGGCGAGACCGCCGGGAACACGGGCGAGTTTGCCGAACTGATCCATCAGCGGGACCCACTGATAGTTCTGCCATCCACCGGTGTTGGGCACGCTGAAGGTGCCGAGCGAGGCCGCCGTCTGATTGGGCTGGGCCGGATCGCTGAGCACCTGGGCGAGGCTGGCGCTGTCGGTGGTGCTGGCGTTCGCGCTGGCGGCGCGCAGGTAAATATTGAACGTGCCGGCTGGGAGGTTGCGCGTGTAGTTGGCCCAGTTGCCGGAGACCGCGCTACCGAGGTCATAATTGGCAAAGCCCGTGCCATTGTAGGCGTCGCGCATTTGATCTCCGCAGTTCTCGGTGGAGAGGCAATTGGGGGGTGTCCCACCCGGGTACGAACTCCGGCCATAGGTATTGCCGCCGCCGGTGCTGGTGACATGGTCATCAATCCCCTCGGTGGCCAAGGCTCCCACATAGGCATTGGTTTGCGGATTGTCGATGTATAGCCCCGGCTTGCCATTCGAGTCGGTGTAGTTGTAGTCCTCCGTCTCGAAGGTATAACTCTGTGGATCAAGCGTGTCGAATCGGATGGTCGTACTGGCCGGGACGCCCGCGCTGTCGAAGACCTGGAGATACACCGAGTAAACCGTGTTGCTGCTCAGCGGGAAAGTGCCCAGCCAATCCGTCTTGGCTCCGCCCGAGTTGTCCGTGACGGTCAGACCGTGGTTGACCGTCAAGGTGGTGACCGAACCCTGCAGCCAAAGGTTGGTGGCGGTGACGATTACGGTCATGTCGCCGGGCGAGATTACGCCTGTCGAGTTGGCCTCGAAGGTGAAGGTGTTGGTCGCTTGATACAAGGCAGCGCCATCCGGGTAGGTCGCGGGGAAGGTGACGCTGCTGGTTGGGACGGTGGTTTCAGCGGGGATGAGGATGAAGAAATTCTCATTCAGGTTGCCGCCATCGACGGTGACCGTCAAGGTGCTGGCCGTGCCGTCGAAGGTGATTTGGGCTGGGCTGCCACTCGAGCTGTCGATCAGGGGAACGTAGGTGAAGGTCTGCCAGCCGCCGGTGTTGGGAATCGAAAACTGGTAGGGGCCCGAACCCGAGATGGAGGCGTTACCCTTGGCTATGGTCACGCTGGCGGCATCGCTCTGCAGGCTCACGTTGGGTTGAGAAGCCCGCATGTACAGGTTGTAGGTGCCTGCGGGATAGTGGCGGGTGTAGTTGCCGAAGTGACCGCCAGCGGTCCAGCCGACATCGTAGTCGGTCATGCCGGTGCCGACGTACGGAAGGCGCTTGAGGTCGCTGTTGGGCTCGGTGGCCAACCCTCCGGGGCCATCCTGGGTCTGCGGGTTGGGGTTGGGACGGTAGTTGGCGTTGCCGCCGCTGCTGGCGTTCCAGCAGTCCACTCCGGCGGTAGCGCCGAGATTGGCGTACGCATTCGTCTGGGGGTTGTCGAAGAACTGCCCGGTCTGGCTATTGGCCGTGTAATCGTAATCCTCGGCCTCAAAGACATAGCCGCTGAGTGTGTCGAAGACGATGGTTTGGCTGACGGTGCCATTCGTGGCATCGGTGACCTGGATGAGCGCACTGTAGAACGCGTTGGTCGCCAGCGGGGCGCTGACCGATTCCGCAGTGTCGGGGCCGGAGATGGTCAGACCATAAGCCGAGGTAAAGGTCCGTACGTAGCTCAGGCGCGTGGAAGCGTTCGTCAGGGTCAGTTGGACGCTGACGTTGGTGACGCCCACAGGTGAACTGGCGGTAAAAACCAGCTTCGCTGCTGGCTGCAAAAGGTAATTGCCATCGGGGTAAAGGTCGCTGATTGTCGGTTGCGCCTGGGCGGAGGCGGCCACCACCAGGGCTGCCACCGTGCAAGCCGAGAGAATGGAGGTTGCCGAACTTAGGGTCCGTAAAGGGCAGGCTCGAGGTCTTTCCTGTTTCATAGGTTTTAGTTTTGGTCCAACTGCTCGGTTACCCTATCTGGAAATCATAAGCCGTGCATATCCCCGAAAGCGGGGAGTTAGGAACGTGAATGCCCCGGACCCAGCCGGCAGAATTTTGCGGCCCACACGCAGTCCCCAGGCCGGTTCGTTGACCGAAAGGCCCTGATCGAACTGCTACAACGCCAGCAGATGCCGGAACGGTCCGGCCTTGTTGAACCTGCGCGCGAGGGGCAAAAGGATCACCATCAGCGCTGGAGATTTTGGTGCTGATTGCACCAAAAACTAACGCAACTACCGCAGGCTTTTCGCGGTGGGGGCTTTGCCTTTGGGAACCAGGGCAACGCGTTCGCCGGCGGTGGTTGATACTGTTAACAACTTGCCCGAGAGACCTTCCGCGGCTTTGCCGTTGCGGTAAACGGTCGCCTCGGTGTCCGGCCAGGGATTCTGCAAAATGCACCGGCCCCCTTTTTGGGAGAGGATTTCGACAAATTCGACCTTATCGTTCTGCCTCGACGCGCTGATGAGAAAAGCGCCGCGCGCGGCCAGGCTGAACTGGGCGTCCCAGCCTTTCGGCCAAGCCGGGAAAACGGTGTTGATGGGCTCCTTCTCGGCGGAGGGAGGAACGCTTTGGAGAAGGGCGTTTTGCAGGGCGTGGGCGGCGTTGCCAAGGTGCTCAAACTCGATGGCTCCGGGGCCTTCGCCAAAGAGCATGCGATTACGCAACAAGCCCCCACGTCCGCCACGGCTTGGGGCGTTGGTTTCGGGATTGGAATGCATTTGGCCGGGGATGAGCGTCCTCATCAGTTCAGCCATGCCGAGATTGGCGGCAATGACCGGCTCCCGGGAAAGGATGCCAAGGTTTCCTCCGTCGCCGCCCTTGCGGGCGCCCGGTCCGGTGTAGGAAGCTTTCAGGCTGTTTAACAACGCGGTATCGTCCGTGACCGGCGTGCAGAGATCGTAGTATTCGCCGGGTTCGGGCGACGGGGGAACGGACAGGAGGTTGTCCGCCACTTCACGCCACTTCGGACGCAGGCCGGCATCGACATCGAGGATTTCGGAGGCCCGGATGGCAATGGGGAACAGGACGCGCATGGCCAGCAGCTCCTCGGGTGTATCGGAGCGGCCCCAGGGCTTTTCTTCCAGATTATTGACATGACGGATGTGGTATTTGCCGTCATCGCCTTTGTAGAGGTTGGGAAAGCTTCGATAAAACTCCGCCGTGCCCTTGATCATGGGATAGCCGGTGGTGCGCAGCCATTCCTGGTCGAGGTAATAGGCATAATGGAGCCAATAGAGGTAGGCGATTTTAGCGGTGCTGGACAGGACGTGGGAGGTCCAGCCGTAGGGGCCTTGTTGAGTGTCGGTGTACCGATAGTTCCAACGGCTGTTGAGGCCGTTCTTGTTGAGGGCGTAGGCATCAAATTCTTTCGAGCGCTCGTTCCAAGGTTTTCGCGCCAGGTAGAGGTCGCGCATTTCGGCGGCGATATTCTCGGGCAAATCTTCCAAACCGTTGAACCAGGTGGTTTCGGGGATCCAAATGCCCTGGCTGCCCCATTGCTGCTGCGCGGCGCGGGCGTAAGTGTCCAGATAGCGGCTGTAGGTGTTGAACACGCAGGTCATCAATTCCGGCCGGTTGGCCGCCGTGAAACCGTCGAACAGACAGCCCTGGTTGTGCCACCAATACATCGAGCCCCACTCGCGTAAATCGCCGTCGCTTCCCCAGACCATGCCGCAAAAGCGCGGCATATAGGCTCCGCGGGAACAGGAGCCCATGAGATAAAGGAAATAGGTGTAAGACTTCTCAACGTTGTCCGCCACGCCGTCGGCGCTGTGCAAATGAATGAAACCCTCGCTCCAGTAATTGCCCCACCACTTGCGATTATCTTGGACCAGGGCGTCAAAAGACTTGGCTTCAGCGGCCGCCAATTGCTTCAACGCCAGGTCGCCAACATTTTCGTTTTTGTCGTAACTAACCGCGGTGGCGGCAAGAATCAACAGCTTGCCCTGGCGCGCCTCAGCCGACAAACGAACGGTCAGCTCGTTGTAGTATGACGCCTTGGTTTCGCGCCCCACTACCCCAACGGCCACCGCCGAGGCGCTGTAAAAACTGCCTTCGGTGAATTCCTGGGTCAGGAGGATCTTCCCGTCCCGGATGTCCAGGCGCGAGGTTGCGACGTGATCGCCCGTTCGGATCGTCGCGCCATGCGGTCCGAGAGGCGTGGGGGGTTGTTTCACGGTGAAAACCGGTGCATACCGCAGCATCCGCAGGTCGATATTGATAGCGCTCGGATGGCTGCGCTGATCGTCCACTTCCGTCGCGATAACGTCGCCGTCAGTCCATGCCAAACTTCGCGTCTGGACGCCGTCGCCATTGGCTGATTCCAAACCATCATAGACCGACAAGCTTTGATGGAACTTCTCGCCGGCAAAGACATCGTTGCCATAGTCCACCAGGCTGATATCGACGTATCCGCAGCCGGAAGAATAGTCGTTATGCCCTTGGGGAGAGGCCAGTGTGTCTATTGCCGAAGCAGAAAAGATCAACGTCATTAAGTTGATAATGCAGGGCGGAAGGCGTGGTCCAGACCAGTGTGCCCACGCGGCCATTGCCGATGGGCAGGCCATCGTGCCTGCTCGGCGCGGGCGTGTTGAAAGCGAGATCGGCGCGCGCGACCAGACTGCGGTAATCGTAGTGGAGCAAACTCTCGGAGGTTTGCGCCACGGCTGTTCCGACGGTCAGCACGAAGAGGCACAAAGCTGTGAATTTTGAGTTCATTGGTTCATCTGCGGGTGAATGCTGGCAATACCGCGGCGGGCAACCACCAGATTCGCTTGCCGTCGCATTGGATCCACATCCGTTGCAGCGTGATCATGTCCGCGCCGCCGCACTCATGCGCAAAGGTCATGAGCGAACGGAGAATGAGGACAACCGGAGGTGAATTCATTCATGTATCGTCGAACTCTGACCGGTTCGGACACGCCAAGTCCACCCCCTTTTTCGGGGATATGTTTGAAATTGTGAAACGGACCTGAACATCGCCCGGAGCCAGCCGGCAAAACGATCCGGCCCAACGACGGGCGTCAATTTCGTTCTGGTTTTCCTTCGAGCGGCTGCGGTTGGGTTACCACGAAATCGAGCACGACCAGCTCATTGGCCCCGCGTTTGAGCCATGCTGCCGGACAGTACAGGCGTTGCTGTGGCCCGATGGACCAAAAGCGTCCCAGGTTGTGACCATTAACCCACAGGACCCCTTTCTGGTATGCCGACATGTCCCAGAACGTATCGGCCGGCTGGTCGAGGTGGAAACGCGCTCTGAATATGCCGCCCGGGCGGCCTTGCGCCGCCGCGGTTTTTCGTGTCTTCATCGCCCAGTCGTCCGTGAGCGGGAAGGGGTAAACCTGCCAGTTCTTCAAAACCTCGCTGCCGAGCGTGACGTCTCCGTAGATCCCTTTGCGGTCGGATTCCATGGCAATGGTAAAATTGATGTGCCCCATGCCTTCGACCAGGATCTCGAGCGTGGCATCGCTGGCGCAAGCGGGGAGTTCAAGCGCCCGTTGACCAAGACGCCGATCCAGCGTTCCGATCAACGAACCATCCACGAACACCTGCCCATAGTCGTGGAGGTTGGCGAAAGCGAGCTCGCGCCGGTTCCCGGCACTGATTTTTGTGCGGTAAATCATCACGCCTTGATTTTGTCCCAGGGACTCGAACGGCTGCGGCGCCTCCATGGGCCTCGGTGGCGGCAACTGTTCCCACAGACCCGACCAGCGCTCCGGCTGAATCGGAGGAATCGACATGGCCGGGATCGGTGCCGGGATTTCAGGCAGGCCCTGGCCCGCGGGGAGATATGAAGCCAGTTGATTCCGGAGCGCTTGATAGGCCGGCGTGGGGCGGCCTTGTTCGTCCACCGGCGAGCCATAGTCGTAACTGGTCACGTCGGGTTCATACCCGGCCCCGCCATTATTGGCGCCGGCGGTGAAGCCGAAATTGCTTCCCCCATGCAGCATATACAGGTTAAACGATTTCTTGTTCTCCATGAAAAATCTGACCTGCCGGCTGAGATCGGTGGGCGACCAATTTTGTTCGCCCCAGTGCCGCAGCCAACCCGGGTAGATCTCAGAGCAAAACACCGGCACACCCGGGTTCATCTTCCGCGCAATGGCCCAGTGCTCTTCACTTTCGCCAGGGTCCAGTCCCACGGCCGCACCGTGCAGGGTCACGCCCTTGAGAAAGCCCTCGCCGGCCCCATCGGAGGTGTAGAACGGCCCGCGCACTCCGTTTTTGATCCAAAGCTCGCGCAGCCAGGCCACATAATCATGATCGCGCCGGGGATAGCTGCCGTATTCGTTTTCGATTTGGACCATCAGGATTGGGCCGCCGTTCTCCGCCAGGTAGGGCCGCACGACTTTAGCCAACCGGGGCAGGTAGTGCTCCACGGCTTTGATGTAGCGCGGGTCGGCCAGGGTGCGCAGCTTGAGGTCGGGATACCGCAAGAGGTAAGTCGGGATGCCGCCGAAGTCCCACTCCCCGCAGCAGTACGGGCCGGGACGCAACAAGACCCACATGCCCTCCTCATGCGCAAGGCGCAAGAAGCGGCCGATGTCCCGCGCGGGGCTGGTGAAATCGTAGTGCCCCTCTTTCGGCTCATGCGCATTCCAAAAAACATAGATAGCCACCGTGTTCAATCCCATGGCCTTGGCCATTTGGATCCGCTGACGCCAATACGCCGGGGGAATCCGATCCGGATGCATTTCTCCCGAGCGGATTTGAAAAGGTTGCCCGTCGAGCAGGAATTCAGAATTGTCCGGCCCGCCGAAGGTGAAGCGGTGGGGGCCTGATTTCACGGTCTCGGCGCGGGCGGACGCAAGCAGACCCAGCGCACACATCAGGAGCGCCAGTCTCCGTATTCCGGCAATTCCTTTCGTTTCACAGAATGCGTTCATGAGGGTCAAGAGTTTCATCGACCGCGCTTCACATCAAGGCAATCCAGGACCCGGCCGGTTAAAGATCAAATCCAAGCCATGGGTTGCCCACGGGGCCTCGAGAACAAATACGGGACAGCGCCCGCCGAGGAAATGGTGGCCGATGAGCGTCCATGCGCTCGAGGTCATCGATGAAGCGCACCGGTTCGGTGACGGCGCACGTTCCACCGCTCGTCACGCAGGACAAGCCGTGCTTCAGCGTTGTGTCACGGGATGCCGCAGAATCGTCTTCAGCCGTTCGGGAGGAACACGTCGAGGATCGGACAGGTAGATCTCATGATGCTGGCCATAAAATTTCGCGCTGTTCTTCTCCGCGTGAGCCTTCATCAAGGCAACCGTCTCATGCTCTCGTTCGTACGGGCCAACATGGAGCATTTGCACACAGAATCCCTCGACAAATGATTCCAGCCTGACTTCGCGGACACTGGAACTCTTGCCGCGTTTGAGCAGCACCGCGACAGCTTTGTTGAGTTCGTTCGCGTTCACGAAACCCGGCGTGCGAATGAGAAGTTTCCAGCGCCACTCCTCTTTAGGAACCCTGGAAAAGTTCTCCTGGCCATCTGCCCACCATTGTCCCTCCAGCTTGCAGACCGCATAGTCCTGCTCGCCCGCGAACTTGCGCGTCATCTTAATGGTAAACGCCACCCCGTAGAGCGCGCCGATCTTTTCAGTGAAAACTGCGCCGCCTGGCTCTCCCTGCCCGCTGATGGAAAGGTAAGTGGCCTCTCCGATCGTCAACAGGACCGGCTTCCTGGGCGTGACGTAGTCGGTTTTGTGCAACTTGTAGAGGTCAATCTTTGCTTTGGTCTTCATAATCAAACTCCCAGTGGTGCGAGCCTCGCGCGTGGTTGCAGCGGGGCGCAAAGGTCTGCGAGCAACTCTGCGGGTTCAGTGCTGTTCGGATCGTTCAAGTAAACTTCGAAGCAGGGCCCCGAGCGCAATTCGCGTCCACTTCGCGGCAGCCATTGGCCCAGCAACTTCGCGTAGGTTTCTCCCATCCTGCCATACGGTCCGAAATGAGTCGCCACCGCGTACTCGCCGCCGGCGATCGTCTGCACGCCGATTTCGCCCCAGGGAACGAATTTCTCGTCCACCGTCACGCACGCGTCGTAGCGGATTTTTTCCGCGGGCGTCACATCCGGGTCGTCGTGACAGACTCCAATGAATTCCGAATCGCCGCCGAGCAATCCCTCTTTGCCGAGCGCGGGAAGGAGCTTGTCCCACGTGGACGCGACTTGATTGTAGGGGCCGGCGTGGCGCAGGAACGCCACGCGCTTCGGTTCGATGCTGATGATTTTCACATTCATATTCTGGAGTCCGCAACGATTGGTCTTGAAGTTCTTCAACGGTTTGCCTTCGCGGTAGTGCACACCGGACGGAGCGGCGACGGCGGCGAAGGGACTTCTCTTCACACGGAACTGGAGCGGCGAAACGCCGTAGGTCGCCTTGAACACGCGGGTAAAGGCCTCGTGTGCCTGGTAGCCGGCGTCCAAGGCGATTTGCGTCACGGACCGCCGGCTGAGCTTGAGTTGAATCGCCGCCCGCTCGAGCCGCAAGCGCCGAACGTGTTCCTTCAACGATTCACCCATCATGCCCGAAAAGATGTGATGGAAGTGGTAGCGAGAGAAGCAGGCCACTCGGGCCAACTCGTCGAGCGATACCTCGTCGTCGATGCGCTGGTGCAGATGCACAAGCACTTTCAGGATTCGCCGTTTGTAATCATCCAGAGTGGACGGCTTCATCATTTGTCGAGAGTTGCGGGCTTAAGTTCCATCGCGACGACATTTTCTCAGACCTGGGTGTTGCCTGGCAATGCAAGAGCCACGCGGCGCTGGCGCTGATGATCAGGAAGGTGAAATACCCAAGGCCGATGTCCTTCATGTATCTGCCCAGCGGCATCTTCAGCAGGAAGATGCTCACCGAGACGGCGAATGGCACGAGCCAGGTTACGAATCCGAATCCGATGGCTTTCTTTAGCGATTTCATGTTTTGCCTTTCGTAGATTTCGTGGGAATGAGTCCCACGTTTTGACGAAAAGCTTACTTCGCCCCCCAAAACCGCGCTTGACCGTTCTTGCGAAGTTTGACGAATCCCGATCGGGTCGCCTGCAAAACCGGTGCGCTGCGGTGTTAGCGCGTGCCAGCAAGCCCAGCTTGGGCACCGCCATCCGGGACCGGCTTCCACGAGGTTAGCGCTCGCTCGTGGGAAGCTAAAGCAGGCCGCCGATGCTGAACGGCAGGGCGAAGCCACGGGTCAAATTGTCAGCCGCGAAGAACTACTGGACTACCGAATAATTCTGAACGGTTCGAGGGGCGCTTCAATTTTCCCTTCGACAAGTTCCCAAAATGGGAACACCATGCTTGTCGTGCGGCGATTTCTGTGAGAACTTATTCGGGTTATTTCGAGAAAATGGCTGAATGAGCTGGCGAGAAAACATCCCGATGCGAAGCCCGGCCTGGATGCGTGGTTCCATGAGGCCGAGGAAGCGGATTGGGCCAATCCCGCGCAGGTCAAAGCGCAGTACGCCACAGCCAGCATACTCAAAAATGGTCGTGCCGTGTTCAATATCGCCGGAAACAGGTACCGTTTGGTTGTCCGAATTAATTATGCGTATCGCGTAGTTTATGTTCGATTCGCGGGGACGCACAGAGATTACGACCGCATTGACGCGGAGGAGATTTGATGAAAGCCAAAATAATTAAAACGAAAACCGAATATGAAGCGGCGCTCGCCAGAATTGACAAGCTGATGGACGCTGCGGCCAATACGCCACCGGGCGATGAACTGGAACTGCTTTCGCTTCTGGTTCACGATTACGAAGAAAAAAAATTCCCGATCAGTAAGCCCGACCCGGTTGCGGCGATTCGGTTCCGGATGGAGCAACAGGGACTCGCGCCAAAAGACTTGGTCCCGTTGTTGGGCAGCCGAAGCCGCGTATCCGAGGTGCTCTCCGGCAGACGCGGCCTCAGCCTCAAGATGATTCGTGCCCTGGTCGTAGGTTTGCGCATACCTGCGGAAGTGTTGCTGGGCGAGACAGCAAAAGCATAAGCGGTCGAGTTCGGAACTGCCCCATCACTCCACCCACCGCCATTGCGGTCGATCCAGCAAGTTCTGCCCTTTCACCTGTGTTTGTCCCAGTTCCTTCTCCAATCCGATAACACGGGTTTCGGGGCTTTGACCCAGAGCAGCGATTAACGCGGCCGAATGCGTCACGACCCACACCTGGGTGGTGTCTGCCGCCTTGATGATCAGTCGCGATAAAGTTGGGAGTAGATCAGGATGCAGACTGGTTTCTGGCTCGTTCAGCACCATCATGGACGGTGGGCGCGGGGTGAGCAGAGCCGCCAACCAGAGCAGAAAGCGCAGCATGCCGTCCGATAGCTCAGCACCACTGAGAGGACGCAGCAGGCCCGGTTGTTGAAATTCGATCGCGAACCGATCATCTGATCCAACCTCGATCCGAAGGCTCGCTCCCGGGAACGCGGCATCGACAGCCTCGATGACGGCATCCGCGTCCCCGACCTCGAGAATTGTCTGAATCGCCGCCGCCAGGTCCCCCCCGTCATGACCGAGGACTGGCGTGCGAGTTCCCAGCCGCGGGATTCGAGCCGGTGAATCGACATCCGTCCGAAGCTGATCGTAGAACCGCCAACTGCGAATCGTTTCCCGCAGCAGCAGAACTTCAGGGGCGTTGTTTGGGTCGGCAATCTGTACGAAAATGCTTTCGAAGAGGCCCAGCCCATCGGCGAGCGTTTGCCAACCCTGCTCGGTTCGCGCTCGCACGGCGGGCCCTGAGCGGTCCACCAAGACTCGCTCCGGCTTAAACACGGGACCGGACCAGATGCATTCCCGCTTGATTTCCGGATCCAGCGCAAAGGCTGACTTCGAGGGCACCGGCAAACCCATGGTAATGCAGTAGCCGAAATCATTCCCCGAAAACCCGAGTTTCAATCGGACGGCTTCCTTGCGCTGGGTGCCCTGCACGGGGACACGTCCGGTCCGCATGGCTTGGGAAATTCTCTCGGGTCCAGCCCAAAACGTGGACTTCAGTCCGCCTTCGCGAGCCAGCGAACTCACGATTCCGCCGGCCGCCGTGTCGGCCAACAGCCGCAGAGCCTTATAGAGATTAGATTTTCCCGAGCCGTTGGCGCCTTGGATGACATTCAGCCGACCCAATGGAACGACGATGCTCCTGAGCGAACGGTAGTTTTCGACGGCAAGCGTTTGGAGCATGTGCCAGCGAAAGTAGGCTTTCCCGGCGCTTGAAGCAATGAGTTCGGCCTTCGCGAAAATCGCCTTCGGCGTCGTATCGAAATACTTGAACAGCGCCGGGCAGACCCGGCTTCCCATTTTAAACTGCGGTGAAGAATACCCGTTGCCGCCCTAATCCTCGCGGTTCCCGCCGGACCGCCTCAAGGACGCTAAACGTTGAACTTAAACAGCATTACGTCGCCGTCCTGCACACTGTATTCTTTGCCTTCCATACGGTAGAGGCCCTTTTCCCGCGCCGCGGCTACACTGCCGCAGTTTACCAGGTCATGGTAAGCCACCGTCTCGGCTTTGATAAAGCCCCGCTCAAAATCGCTGTGGATGACCCCGGCGGCCCGCGGCGCTTTGTCGCCTCGCTGAATTGTCCAGGCGCGCACTTCCTTTTCCCCGGCCGTGAAATAGGTGCACAGGCCCAGCAGATGGTACGTCGCCCGAATCAAAGCGCCCACACCTGACTCGGCGACGCCGAGTTCACTGAGGAACGATGCGGCTTCCGCTTCGGTCAAATCCACCAGGTCGCTTTCGATTTGCGCGCTAATGACCACGGCTTCGCAGGCGAAATGGTGCTGCGCGTACTCGCGCACCTTCTGAACGTATGGATTCTGATCGGCGGTGGCCAAATCCGTTTCCTTGACGTTGCAGGCGAAAATGGTGGGTTTGTCCGTCATGAGCCAGAAAAGGCGGGAGATTGCCTTTTCTTCGGTCGCCAACGCGAGGGTCAGCGCGGGCTTGCCCGCATCGAGATGCGGTTCGAGCTTGGCCAGCACGGCTTCCTCCGCGATGGCCTGCTTGTCGCCGCGCTTGGCTTCCTTGGCGATGCTCGACCGCTTCTTTTGCACCGCCTCGAGATCGGAAAGGACGAGTTCGGTGGTGATGGTCTCGATATCACGCAAGGGGTCCACTTTCCCGGCCACATGATGGATTTCCTCGTCCTCGAAGCAGCGCACGACCTGTACCATGGCATCCACCTCGCGGATATGGCTGAGAAACTTGTTCCCCAGGCCTTCGCCGGCGCTGGCCCCCTTGACCAGCCCGGCAATGTCCACGAACTCAATGGCCGCCGGGATGACCACCCCGGTTTTAGCAATCTTCTGCAACACCGCCAGCCGCGCGTCGGGGACGGTCACGATGCCCACATTGGGATCGATCGTGCAAAAGGGATAATTTGCCGCCTGCGCCTTGCGGGTGCGGGTGGCGGCATTGAACAGAGTTGACTTGCCTACGTTGGGCAAGCCGACAATTCCGGCTTTCAGCATAATAGAATTCCAACGGACCGGTGGGACCGAATTGGGGGGCGAAGCATGGAGGCAGGAACGGCGGAAGACAAGCCGGAAGGAGTGAATGAAACTGCACTCATCATTAAGAAAACTTATGCCGGCAGCGTTGCGCGGCGCCTTTCATCCGCCCGGTAAAAAGGCTGACGCTTAAAGCCACGCTACGCCCGGGTATTTACGCTGCAAAATGGCTTTGAGTTTTGGGTAGGAGGTTTTCTTAAAAGCCAGCCAGTCGCTGGTCGATTCCAGGCGTTTGCCGTCGGGGCCGCAGAGCCAGAGTTGAACCGGCAGGCGCCCTTCACAGATTTTCGGGTGATGCTGCAAGTCAAAACATTCATGCAGTTTCACCTGCACCTCCGGCGGGTTGGCCCGGCCATCCTTTTCCGCGGGCGATTCGGGGTAGAGCAGTCTGAGCTTGCGTCCGTCCGGCCACGGAATCGCCGAGGGAGCCATCTCATCGATCCAGGCGAGCTGCTCCCTGGGAAGATGGGCCCGGAAGGCATCCTGAAGCGGAGCAGCCTGGGCTTCCTTGGCCAGGGTCAACCCGGTAAAGGCGCGCTCCAAACAGCGTTGGATGGCCGCTTGATCAAACAGCGGCAGTTCCAGTTCGGGCATCGCCAGGGTGAGCAAATTGACGCGGGCAATGAATTGCTTGAGCTCGTGCTTGAAGAGCGGCAGCTCAAAATAGCCTTTGAGGTAAGCCTGGGCCAGGCACCGGCCAGCCCCCGCCGGGTCCACTTCCGACTGGTGCTGGTGGTGGATCACCAGGTCCTGGAAGCGGACAACCTTTACGGCCGCCACACGCTTGTGCGTGCGGTCGTAGAGGTGTTCGACTTTGCGGGTGACCTGTTCGGGAAACGAGGCTTCGATCCATTCGCGTTGAACCGCGCTGGCCAGGCCGAGCAGGACCAAAGGTTCGGACCCGCGGCCGGGAAGCTCCCGGATCGTGCCGGCAACGAGGAGATCGGCTGATTGCACAACGCTTTCGCGCATCAGCGTTCCCGAGCGCCCCTCAGTGAGGTCACACTCCAGAGTGCCGGGGCTTCTCCGGCGGCAAAGTTGGTCGATAAAACCGGTCATCAAACAACGCAGAAGCGGATCGTGACCTGCGGGAGCCCTTGCTGCCGGCAGCGCCGGGGTAGCAACCAGGTTGCGCGCCAGTTGCAGAATTTGCTCGAATGTCTGGTCGATCTGGCGAGCCGTTTGGGCGTGAATCCCGTGCCTCCGGCATGACTCGGCGCGAAAGCCACTATTCTTTGCAAACTGATACGCCCGCATCAGGGTGTGAAAATCGGATTCCTGGCTGGCTTCGAAGAGTTCGCGGGCCTCCTCAACGTGAGCGTCGTCGCGGCCGAGGCGGACCATCAGGTCGCGCCCGCTAACCAGCGCGGCGCAGAGCGCAGCGGCCGGGACACAGTCGTAGCGCGCGGCTTCGACCAGCATGCGGGAATAGCGGGGATGCATGGGGAGGTGCAACATGCGTGCGCCGATCGCCGTCAAATCACCGCGCTGCCGCTTCTCCTCCGGTGCGGGAGCTGGCTCCGGTGGCACAGCGGTCTTCAGCGCGCCGAGCGTTTGCAGCAGCTTTTCGGCGCGCTCGACAGCCTGAGGATTGGGTTTATCCAACCAATCAAAGGTAGCGGCTTTGCGGATGCCGAGGGAATGCAGCAGCAGGACCACTTCGGCCAGGTCACTGCGTTGGATTTCAGGCGTGTTGCGCTCCGGCCGATTGAGTTGGCCGCTTTCAGTCCAAAGTCGATGGCAAATCCCCGGGCCGGTTCGGCCCGCCCGCCCCTTGCGTTGATCGGCTGAAGCGCGGCTGATGGGCTCGATCAACAACGTGCTAATGCCCCGTTCGGCATCGTAGCGAGCCACTCGGGCCAGCCCGGCATCGATTACGTGGCGGATGCCATCAATCGTCACGGAGGTCTCAGCGACGTTGGTCGCGACGACGACTTTGCGGAGCGGGTTTGGGGCAAACGCGAGGTCTTGCTCCTCGGGCGGGAGGTCGCCGTGGAGCGGGATGAAGGCGAGGGGTTCCCCGGCGCGGATCGAACGGGCAGCCCCGATCGTGGCGTTGATTTCCCCCATGCCGGGCATGAAAACAAGAATATCTCCCGGTTCACCCGCGGCGACAATCTGTTCGATAACGTCGCACGCCTGTTCACTCACGGCCCGTTCGTCAGGTTGCTCAAGATAACGGACCTCGACCGGAAAACTGATCCCCTCCGAGTGAAGCACAGGGGTTTCGACTGGGCCGGGCTGAGATTCGGGTGCTTTGCTCAGGTATTCAGCCACCGGCTCAGCTTCGAGTGTGGCAGACATGACGAGGAGCCTCAAATCGGGCCGCTCCTGGCGCTGCAGCCGTTTGGCCAGGGCCAGGGCAACATCGCCCAGCAGGCTTCGTTCGTGGAATTCGTCAAAGACAATCGTGCTCACGTCTTCCAGCAGCGGATCACTTTGCAGCCAGCGGAGCAGGATGCCTTCGGTAACGAAACAGATTCGGGTGCCGAGGCTGGTCTGATCATCAAACCGGACCTGATAACCGACCTCCTGGCCCAGGGGCGTGCCCCGCTCCCACGCCACGCGGGCAGCCACGGTGCGGGCAGCGACCCGCCGGGGTTGGAGCACGACGATCCGCTTCTGCCCGGCCACCCCGGAGTCGAGAAGCATTTGGGGAACCTGAGTTGTCTTGCCGGAGCCGGTCGGCGCCACCACCACGAGCCGGCCGCAGTGACGGACCGCCTCCAGGATGTCCTGCTCGAGTTGCCAGACCGGCAGAGGTGTCAAACGCACCCTGCCAGTTTCGTGGAAATCCAGGGCGGGTTCAAGCCGCCTGGGCGGCCGGCTACCAGGTGCCGTAACGTCGAATCATGCCGCGCGCGGGGACCTTTACCATGCCGAAACGTGCCGTGACCTGCAAAAACTGCTTAATCCGATAGACTAGGGATGCCTATTCCAGAGAGGTATTCAAACGTGGAATCGTAAAGTGCTCGTGCACGTGTCGGATCTGTTTCGTCCCCAGGAGGAACGAAGATCACCATGCCTTGGCGGGCACGGGTGAGAAGGACACGATAGGCGTTGCGCAAATACTGTCGGCGATCTGGTTTGTGAATGGTTTGCCAATCTGAGCCGCGGAAAGAGTGGTAATTCCAATCGGAATCGATAAACCGGAGGTCAGCATCCCAAGTGACACAGACCCAGTCGAGTTCAAGACCCTGGACTTGGAATTCAGTGGCGGCGTCTTCGAGGTAAAAGCTGGACCTCGTGTCGTTGGGTTCGTTGAGGAACCAGAGGACGGGATCGACCTCGACCCGGATATCGATGGCATGAGGTTTAAGCCGCTGGGCCTCAGAAGATGCGACAAGGCCGAACCGTTCCGACCCGCGGGCGTGTCGGCGGATCCATTGTTTAGCCGCAATCAGGTTGCGAGTGAGCGCAATAGGATATCGCGGCGAAACCTTAGCAAAGATTTCGCGGGCAGTTGCACTGTCGCAATCAAGAACGGCTTTCACGAATGCGGATACGTTTTCCGCGCGAAATGAGCGCATTGAAACGGAGAGATGGAGAGCCTCGTCAGTCTCAACGTTGGCTCGGCCAGATAACCCCTCGAGGGCGTGACCGGCCGCATACTCGGTATCCGTGAGGTTTGGCGAGACGTGGACCTGCCAGGAGGGAAATGAGGTTCTGACTGCTTCCAGCCAGGCCGATATTCCTGCCTCTCCTCGATTGATTTCCTGGCCGCCACCGACCAGACAGACCACCACGGCCCAATCTGGATGCCGATCGAGGTACGAAATTAGGAACTCCGGCTCAGATTGTTTGAAATTTGGCCTGCCTTTTTTTCTGCGCATGAACTCGGAGGTCATTGCTTGGTTCCAAGCGCGCTGTGCTTCATCGAAAATGACGACATGATCACAAGGTGGGGCAAGGTCACGCAACCCAGCATCGCGAAAGTGATGAACGTTTTGGATGAAAGCCTTGATCTTTTGCCGGATGTCCCCTTTCCGAGTCTTGAGGAATTGCCTGCGCGAGCGAGCAAACTCGTCGCGTGTCAGGGCTTCCGTGAGGACCTTCACCAGTGGACCATTTCCGGAAAGGAATACGGCATGCGTGGGTTGGGCTTCATCGCGCTTCTTGGTGGCAACGTTCAGGCCGACGAGGGTTTTCCCCGCACCAGGAACTCCCGTGACGAAGATGATTAGTTTTTCTCTGCGATGACGTGCTTGTTCAATGAGGTTTTCGACTCGACTGGAGGTCTGTCTCAAGTTGCGGGCTCCGGCGTCGTGGCGGGCAATGGCCTCGACGGAGTGCTTCGAATACAGAGCTTGAGCGGCCTGGATGATTGTGGGCGTAGGTTGGTACGGTGAGTCGCCCCAAGCTTTCGCGTTTATTACGTCACCACGCGCGTTTGCGAGGGCACCCGATATCAGGTTGAGCAGCCCTTCTGGATTGCTCTTCGCCGGCGGGTGGACGCCATCAGGGTGGGGCTCGGAAAAGGCCGTGTCAAAAATTGGGGCTTCAGTCGCCACGAGGATGGGGTAAATCGGGGCGCTGTGGCTGGCGCGGTGGAAGTTCTTCAAGTCGAGTCCGTAATCCCAAACCTGATTCACGTGGTCACGAACAAAATCGGCTTCACCGACTTTGAACTCAATTGGAAAGATCGCGGGGCCGGAGATGAGGACAGCATCAAGACGAGTTCCAATTCGAGGAACGTTGAACTCCAAAAAGATGGTTCCTTGGATTCCGACCAGGTTTGCTTGAAGGAGTTGAATTTGGGAAACCCAGGCATCGCGCTGATCCGCGTCGATCGCGAAAGAGCTGTTGGCTGCTACCTCACCCAGAACGGCCCGACCATCGGCGACGAGAAAAGCCGGGACGTCAGCAGCGTAGTATGCGTTCAGGGAGGTGAATGTCGGCATGATTAGGGATCAAAAGTAGCTACGCATGGCAGATTTTGCTGTCCACGGGTTAATGGAATGTCATTGAGAGAAGCGCGTCAAGGCGGTTCCCGGCGTGGTCCTGCGTTTTAGAAGTTACCTGGGTTGACGCCGTGGAGTGGGATGACCGAGATCCTTCGGCCCAGCATGCATGTCGCCCAACATCCCATCGAAGCAGTGCCTGCAACGGCCGGAAGGAGCCACCGGACACGATATGTGGTAGTCGGACACTGCTGCGAAGGTGGTGACGTGCTCACACCGACTCCCGGCAGGCCGGAAGGCTTGCAGCCGCGGCGGCTGCCGGAAACCCGGATCGGCGGCTTAATCCTGGTCGGTGGCGCCGGGGCTTATTCATCGAGCCGGGCCGCCAAGAACTACAATTCGTTCCCGGAAGCGGCAGAGCTCATGCTCTGTAAGGATGGTTCGACTGCCCTTATCCGAAACCGGCAAACGCTGGACCAGATGATTCAAAATGAAGTGATGCCAACGAGAGGTGGAAGGTCGCATCAGGGCTTCAGTTCATAGACCCCGATGTCCGTGCCCTGCATGTCGGTAATCGTCTTTCGGACGTGATTGTTCTCGATGGTCCGCGTGCCGCCTTTGGAAACGGCCAGGAACTCGCCTTTCGCATCCTCGTCGTAGATCACCCAGTCATGCGTGTCGCCGGCCGCGGGCAGCCCGATGATAACCATACACGCCCGCGCCCGCAACCGATCACACAGACACGCCCGCTCAGCCGCTCCCGTCAACAACCGCTCGCCAGCGCATCTTCCTTGGCGTCGTGTCAAATCCCTGACATTCTCGCCTACGGATGATTGAGCGCGATTTCGATGTGCCATTCGTGGCCGACCTGGCTCTGCGTGAAAAGCAGATCCAGCAGAACTACCGCCCCATTATGGCTGTCCACAAATGGTTCGCTCGAAGGCCGGGCACACTGTTCCGCGCGCTAATCCTCTCTGAGTTTGTTAAGGGGCCGCTGCGTGACCAGTTCTACCGGGGGCAGTCGCTGAAAACGCTTCGCGTCCTCGACCCGTTCATGGGGGGAGGCACGACTCTAATCGAGGCGAATCGCGTCGGCTGCGCCATAACGGGCTACGACATCAACCCAATGGCGTGGTGGATAGTCCGCCAGGAGATTTCCGATTTGGACATTGCCGCCTATCGCAAAGCCGCCGACACCCTCCGCCGAACACTCGAAGAGGACATCGGCTTCCTATACCGAACAAAGTGTCTCGATTGCGGCTCCGAGAATGCCAGCGTCAAGTACTTCCTCTGGGTCAAGTCGCCTCCGTGTCAGCGGTGTCGCCAGCCGGTGGACCTCTTCCCCAACTACCTCGTCTCCGAGGCCGTTCGCCACCCAACCAACATTTTCGTCTGTCGCGTCTGTGGCGAGTTGTACGACAGCCCCTCGCCCAAGCAAGCGCCGGCATGCCCACACTGCAAAGCTGCGTTCACGCTTGAATTTGCGGCCAAGCGCAATCACTGCAAGTGCCGGCATTGCGGCCACCCGAACCAATATCCCACTCCGTCCGCCGGTCCGCCGGCCCATCGTCTTTTCGCCATCGAATACCATTGCGAAAGCTGCCGCGCCCGGCACCAGGGCCGCTTCTTCAAAAAGCCATCCCCGGACGACCTGGCCAAATTCCAGCAAGCCGCCACCCGCATCTCGTCGATGCGGCCCTCATTCATCCCAAAGGACGAAATCCCGTCCGGCGACGAAACCGACCGCCTCCACCGCTGGGGTTACCGCCAGTATCGCGAGATGTTCAACGCCCGCCAGCTTCTCGGACTCGAGTTGGCATGCCGCCTCATCAGCCGCCAAAAAGACCGGCGCATCGCCGACGCGCTCGCCACAAATCTTTCAGACCTGCTCCGTTACCAAAACATGCTCTGCCGCTACGACACGATGGCTCTGAAGTCCCTGGACGTCTTTTCCGTCCACGGTTTTCCCATTGCCCTAATTCAGTGCGAATCGAACATTCTCGGAGTAAGCGGCAAAAGCAGCGCCGTCGGCAGTGGCGGCTGGCTCAACATAATCGACAAGTTCTACAAAGCGAAATCATACTGCCACCACCCTTTCGAGATTCGTCACGAGGGTTCGCGGAAGATCCAGGTCCCCATCACCACCGAATGGATTGGAGACCAACGCAACGGTACCGGCCCCCTCGAAACCAAACAAGTTTCGCTCGACTGTGCCGACGCGGCCGAGGTGGATTTCAACGGCAGACAATTCGACGCCGTCCTCACCGACCCGCCATATTTCAGGAATGTCCAGTACGCGGAGCTCATGGACTTCTGCTACGTGTGGCTTCGCACGCTCATCACAACGACGCACCCCGAGTTTGCGCGCCTCACCACCCGCAACGCCAACGAGCTCACCGGCAACGTCAACATGGGCCGTGACCTGGAGCACTTCACTGAAGGCATGTCCCGGGTTTTTCGAAAGATGGCCAAAGTCCTCAAACCGGGTTCGCCGCTGGCCTACACCTACCACCACAACCAGCTCGACGCCTATTTCCCGGTTGCCGTCGCCATGCTCGACGCTGGCCTGGTCTGCTCCGCGTCGCTTCCCTGTCCCGCTGAGATGGGCGCGTCGATCCACATCAACGGCACAGGTTCATCCATTATCGACACAGTCTTTGTCTGCCGCTCCACCGGCAGCTTTCCACGCCGCTGGCTCGCCGAAACCCCCGCCGCATTGGCCAAAGTCGTGGCCGAAGACCTCGCCCTTCTTCAACAGGGACAGGTCAAGCCCACGCAGGGAGACACCCGCTGCATTATCTTCGGCCACATGATCCGCCTGGCGGTCTGGAAGCTGCGCAACGGGTGGAAGGCGGATAAAAACACCGCCGCCCGGACGGCGGCCGTGAAGGCCTGGACTACGGAATTTGGCGGCGTCGAAGCCGTAATCAACGCACTCGGAGAAACCTATACCAAAGCTCAGACGCACCAGCACTGGGAGCTTTGGGAAGCCGCGACACCCTATAAAATGCGAACCGATGAAATATCCTTTTGAAGCTGACTTGCAGGAAATACTCGCCAATCCCGACGAATTCGTCGAGGCCGTCTTCTCCAGCCTTGAATCCGTGTTTCTACTGCTTCCTAAGGGTGACGCATTCGTAGAATACGCCGCCTTCGAGGGGGCATACGAAGCCCTGAAGAAAGTGACCACCGGCTTCTCCCAATTACCTCGCCAACAGATTTCCGACCTTGTCTACACCACCCCTCTATGCCTCATGGTGATTCGCTCAATCCTGGGCTTCACCCCGCCCGAGTGGGCCTACGTCGCAAGCCAGCGTAAAGGGGAGGAAATCGATCAGAATTTCGCCCGCGATCTAGAAAGGAGAGCGAGGGTTGAACCATTGAGGCCAATGAGGCACACCCACGTAAGGGATGCTCGCCTTGAAGCCATGATTGAAGCTGCCTGCGACCTCATGGAAGAAGGCTCGCCGACGCGAATCCCCTTTACAATCCACCGCCTCGATAAGGCTGACACCGCTGGTGGTCTTGACACAATCAAGTCGCTCGCGGCCCTCGGCGCTCCCTATGCCATGCTGCTTTACGAGCGATTCCTGGGCCGCCCATTCGCTGGCCACAGGGACTCGGTCAGCGGCCTGGTCGGGGATACTCTTGAATCAGCAATCGAAGACGTTCTCACGAAGGCCGGGATAACATACCGCAAGACAAAACGGGCCGAGAAGCTCGCAGGGTTCGAACAGGCGCCAGATTTTGTCGTTCCCGACGAGTTTGCGCCTAAGGTGGTGATTGAGGCCAAAATAGCCGAAGACGATGGAACCGCCCGAGATAAAGCAACCCGCATCTGGCGCCTCGGCGCCATGAGCACCACCGACATGCCTCCCGGCCAGCAGAAATACCAGGTCATCGCCTGCATCGCCGGAAGGGGCTTCAAGGTTCGAGCTGAAGACATGAAGACCATGCTCACCGCCACAAGAGGAAAGGTCTTCACATTGAAAACCCTCGACAAGCTCATCGACTATTCCAACCTGGCTCAGTTCAGGACAAAGCCGGCTTAGGCCGGCCGGCCGCGCCAACAAATGGGAAGCAAAAAGCCCTCTTTCGGTCACATGCAGGTTGAGTTCCGAGGTTTCAGACAGCGACTTGTACTCGCCGCACGAGCCGGAAAAGTGGCACAGAAACCCAGCGAGAAATACCCGGGCACCCTCATGAACATGCTGATAAATGCAAGCGCATGCAACTGAACCCCCGGATGTCATCGTTTACGGCTGCCCTTAAGCTCCGGCGTTTCCGAATGGAACCGTGCGTGGGGGCCGGATACCCTGATCAGCGACTCCACCGAATCGGCACCAAGCGACGATTTGCCCTTGAATTCAAAGCCACCCGCCGCTTTCGGCCCGCAAGCACGAGTCGCATCGTCCTGACCAGCGCATCGAGAAAAATTAGGCGCGCGTTTCGCGGTCCGGTCAGTCACCTCCTGGTGACAATTTGATATGGCAGGTCCGGCAGCCGGTGCTGGGTCAGGGCAGCCAGGCTGGACTTCCTTCAGCCGAACACACCCGTTAACGTCAGGCTTGAGGCATCAGTCAACCGCCGGCTGCTCTCACAGAACGCCGGCGATTTCAAATGGCTCGGCCTCCCGCAAGATGAGTAGCCGGGGGAGCTTCGGATTACCCCCTGGCGGGCTCCTTGGTCCAGTCCACGTTCATCTCCTCACGGATGAATTTGGCAAATGGAGAAATATTCTGGTCAGCCGAGGCTGCTTCAAGCGCATCCAGATATTCTTTACGTCGGGCGGTGCGCACGATCGTCCACGGATAACCGCCTGAGGCCATCATCAGGTTCATCAGGAATCGGGCCATGCGGCCGTTCCCATCCATATAGGGATGTATGAAGCCGAAGAGCCAGTGGCCCAGTACGGCCCGGACGATTGGTTCCTCTTCGCTTTCCTGTAAATCGAGCAAAGCGGACATGGCGTCACTGACTGCCTCTGACGGTGGCGGCACATGTCGAGAAGCCCGTATATACACCGGCGCGTTGCGGTGCCCAGCCAGGTGAAATGGCTGCAAGAAACCTGCGCGGACCGACTCGCTGAACATGGCCCGATACCACTGCGGATAATCCTGCCGCAACACCTGGCCGGAGATTTCGCCCTGAAGGACGCGAGCCACGCTCCTTTTGACCGCGCGAAAGGCTTCGAGGTAACCCTTGGCCGCCATGGCTGCTACTTCTTTCTGGTCCTTTGGATCTCCATCCGGATTCCACGAACCGGAACGGATCCTCGCAATCAGCTCGGGCGTGACCCGGTAACCTTCGATGGAAAGCGAGTTGTAGGCGTCGTGCTCATATACCGCCTCAATCCGATCCAAATAGGACGCCGGATCGTCAACGGGGCGTGGCTCCAAATCACCGAAGACTTCGAGGACAGCCTCTCTCTGAGTTTTGAACAGTCCCTGAATGCGACCAGCATAGGCAGACTGCAGCCGTGTTGCCCCAGAAAGCACAGGCGCGGGTTTATCAAACGGGTTCCTGGGTTCGAAGGTGATCCCGGCGGCGCGAACGGTATTGATGATCTGCTCGGCTCGCTCATTATCTCCCAGGAATTGATAGGCGCCTGCAAACCTTGCAGCCCGGGCTGCGGATTCGGATTCAAGAATGCCTCTCACCAAATCGTCTACTGATTTGACGGCGCGGAGGGCGATTTCAGCACTGAGTGCCTGATTCTGAAAGAAAGATGGCTGAGTGCGGCAGAGAGCCATGGCCAGTGGCATGGCACGAACCCCGCGAACAATTTCAACATCCCGTGGGAGGTTCTTTGCATCCTGATAGACCAGCACTGAAGTATTGTGGGGCAGCCCCAGCATCATTTTTCCGCCATGCGCGGTCAAAGCGACCACCTGTTTTGGAATGAGATTAGCACCGGTGTGCAGATCGATGGAAGAACCGGCCGAAAGGCAGTAATCCGAGCCGAACCGCTCCTCCAAATAAACGGAAAGAAAATCCCAAAAAGCCGTAAACCAAGCGGTGCTGTCACCAGGCTTTTCACCTGGACGGCTGAGGAAATACCAGCCCTTGAAAATCTCCTGGAGGTAGCCGCGTTCCGTGAGTAATTCCCGGTCCGCACGCGGGATGGAAGCGGACTTCACCACGGCTTTGCGAGCCATCGCATTTACGCGCTCGAGAGCGTCCGCCATTTTTGTATGTGCCTTTTGTGCCATGAACTGTGTTATTACGCATACACCAACTGTGTTATTGTGTCAACACCAACTGTGTTGTTATGCATATTCAGACTGTGTTATCGTGCTGAATATACCGGCATGGTTTCCAGGTACTTAAGCAGCGGAATATTTATAAATAAATACCTATTAACTATGTGTAAATTATAACCACAAATAACTTTTGGTATTGTTATGTGTGAAGTGTGCTGTGTTTTCGCGCGAAATCTAAATGAATAATGAGGCTCAATTGTGGCCATGAGATCGTGTGGAAATCGAAGCTGGCCTCGTCGCTTGAGAGGTCCTGGTGCGGGCAGTTGCTGATTCCGAAGCTGAGGATCCGGCCGCTGACGGAGGACGAGATCGTCCATGACCTGGCCGACGCTGCCAAGGCTGAGGCGGACCATATTCCGCAGCTTCGGATCGTGATTGACTACTTGGTCCTGGTCGGCTTGGTATCCAAGGAGGGCGGGGTCTATAAGTTGGTCAACTACGGCGCCGAGGCGGCCGTTGAGGTTCCGGCGGCAGCGAGCCCTGAGACTCGCGAAGCGGCACCGGCGGTGCCCAACGACCTGGCGGAGTTCGTGTTCATCCTGGACCCAAAGGCGAAGCGCCGGGTGGTGTTCCAGGCTCCGCACGACCTGACCAAGAAAGAGGTGACGCGCGTATTGAAGTGGATGAACGTGCAGTTCGAAATGGATGAAGAACCCACATCCGGGCCGAACTGAAGCAGCTTGAAGCAGAAGCCGCCAAGACCGGACGCGAAGCGATCCTCTGCTGCTTCGAAGCTTTGAAAAAGCCCGGCCAGTTTTGCCATCGCCGGATCTTCGCGTGGTGGTGGCACAAGCAAACCGGACAACGGATCGAGGAGTTAACACCGTGAAAACCAATTTACGGATAACACTCCGCGAATTGCGCGAGCGCCGGAAATGGAGCCGGGTCAAGTGTGCGATGATGCTCGGGGTTTCGGCCCGGGCACTCCGGGCGTGGGAGAAGGGCGAACGCATCCCAAAGCCAATCGTCCAGGCTTGCATTGAGCAGTTCGCGAAGGGAAGCCAGAACTGACGGTTGATGATCATAGTTGTGGACATCATCGACGTGCGCGAGGAGTTGGAGGGCCTCCTCACGGGCAGGGCAATGGCGCAGAGCCGCCGGTCTTTTGGCCCGCAGAGAATTGATATTGAGGAGTTCTTGCTTTAGGGCATAGCGGTAGAAAAAGAGCAGAGCATTGAAAGCTTGGTTTTGAGTGGAGGCAGAAACTCCAGCTAATGCTAGGCTCGTAAGGAAAGCCTCCACTTTTTGTTCCGTGGTAGCGAGAGGATTGGGTTGGGGGCCTTTTAAAAATCCCGCGTACCGCATTAGCCAGTGGCCATAGGATTTTTCGGTTTTGAGAGCGGTGTGGCGGAGAGCGCAACGGGCTCGCAATAAACTGATTGCGTCTTGGATTTGCATATTTGGATCAGCGAACGGTGGTTAGTGTAATAGGGTTAACGGGTGAGTTTGGGTGAATTATCAGGGGTTGACATTGGGTCTATTTTCGGCGTAAGGTAACGATGCTGAAGAGTTTGTATGAATAGAACAAGCATCCAGATCAACGAACGGATGGTTCGTTCAATCAGTAGTTGGATGACGGACCCCACCAGAGTGCTATGAAACAGTTTACGCTGCGCACGGTCGCTATGGTTATCGTTCAGCCGTTCGCGATGTATCTGTTCCTCCGGGTCTTAAAATTGGGTTTTTTTGTTTCCGGTGGGCTGGCTGGCAGTCGCGGCGTTGCTGGTCGGTTTCGCCGTATGGTTGATTCAGGCAAATGGTGGACGGACGAAGAAAATTTCATGAGGCGTTTGTCATCCAACCATTCCGCCGCAGCGAACTCCGCGACTGCGCTGGTTCTGCAAATTGTTGGTCAACGGCGCGGAGTCGCTGACCGGAACCGTTAGGTCTCTATGAACAGGCTTATCAGCGGAGTGTGGGGCCGAATGATTCCCGGGCGAATTGTGCTCCTGACGATGGTAATGCTGGGCATGACCTTCGGGCTGCTCGTTTTCGTTCTCAGCGCGGGGGATAGTGATTTGCCGCCATTCCAGCCCCAAACAGCCGCAGAGCACTTTTGCGGTGTTCTCCTTGCGATAATTTGTTGGCCAGTTATAGCAGCTCAGTGGGCAGTTGGTAGCGTCCCCGAAATTCTGGGGCTGCTACTTGGGCTCTTAGGAGTCGTTCTCTGGCCGATTCTAATTGAGTTCCTCCTCACGATAAAGCATGCGCCTCGGACCTAACTACCCCGCTGCAGCGAGCTCCGCGAGGACGCTGGTTGGACAAGTCGGAGATCGCCGTCGCGGAGTCGCTGTCCGGGACCTTTCGGCGGAGTTCAGCGTATGAGTATTTTCAAGCACCAAGTTACCAGTCCCGAGGGTGATCGGCTGGTGATGATCACTTACGCCTTCGTTGGCCTGCTGATTGCATCAGTCCCACCGTACGGGAAGCGCGCCGTGTTTTTTGGATTGTTGGCTGCGGTGAATGCTTTCAATGGTTGGCGTCTACACCGGAAGACTTTGGCGGCCAGACTTAAGGGGAGTGGAGATTCCTGACACATGAAATCGCCGACGCCGAACTATTCCACTGCAGCGAACCCGCCGATGACACCGCAATGTCGTGCGGTGGCCTGTTGCCGCCGGTTCGCTGACTGGAAGGGTTCGCCGAGGACGCAACCGGAGTGAGTCCGGCTGAAGTCCTGTAGGGACGACAAGTCAATAGCCCGGGGCAAGCGAGGAACGAGCGCCGCCCTGGGTGAGAGGCACAGAATGATTCCCTCACCTTTTTCCAATCTGGTTTGGCGCGCCCGGGGCGCGCCAAACCAGATTGGAAAAAAGAGAGATTGGGTGTGTGGTGGCGTTTTACCCGGGGCGGCGGCCTCGGCGGCCTTGCCCCGGGCTATTATCAAGCCGCCCTTATCAGGGCTTCGGAGGCCGGATGAATGGCAAACGACTCAAAGGATTTGGCTGCCTTTGGGCGAACCATCGGGTTCAGGCCACGCCGGGTTTCGCCTGGCTCGTGTTCCCGCGCCCGCGGCCCGGCCTGCCTGAGCCGGTTCGTTCGACTATGCTGTCGGTTCCAAACGTATCGGTCGTTTGTAGTTGGCCAGCCTGGCTCTCGGGCGGCAGAATTGAGTCATGAAACGCTTTCTTCTCGCCGGGGTAGTTATGCTGCTGATTTGTGGCGCGGCTTACGCAAGTTACCTCCTTGGCTATCAGGAAGGCTTTGCTCACGCCCTGGTGCTGCAAAACGGGACCTTCGTCGGCACCTTCGATGCTTTGCAAAAGCTCCGGGCAGGCGACGTCGAGGGCGGCACTCGGCGAATAGAGACATTGTGCTTTTCCGCCGCGAACACGGTATATAGCACTCGGCCTGCCGGCCGGTTTGTGGCCAAGACCTTTGTCCAGGACTTCAGGAACTACCGCGAGACCTACCGCAGCAACAAGGTGGATTGGACCGTTGCAGAGCAGAACCTGGAAGGCAAGCTGGCCAACTGGAAATGAAAGCGCCGAACCAGACGCCGGAGGCGAACCGCCGTGCCGATTCTCCGCTCGGAGCTCGTCGCGAGCCCGGTCGGACAGGGAACGCCCGGTATCAAATTCCCGGCGGTCGCTCAGCTTACTGTTAAGGCCTGGCACCATGATTCGAGTTCTTAATAGCATCAGATTTGATGAGCGGGCGCTTCAGAGCGATCCCGAGTTCCAAGAGAAGGTCGGTCCCGGATTGCTGGTGATCGTTGATTTGGAGCAAAGGCCATCGTTTCCCGTTAAACTGGGCAGTAAGGTAAGGGTTCGTCGTCCAGACGGCACTTCATGTGAACGAACCGTAGCCGCGATTGAGATATGGGGTCCGAAGGTCGGATTGTTTCTTCCAAATACGGAGCAGCATGAAATTCCAATCTTATCAGAAATTGAGCTACCGGCTTAACTATTCCGCCGCAACGAACCCGGCCATGATGTCTCGATGCCATGCCGAAACCCGGGGGCGCCGGTTCGTTGGTCGGGACCGTTAGCCCCGAATTGCATGCATACCGATTGTCACACGGCTCCAAACTGGTTGGGCTTCATGCTGCTGCCTTTTAAAGCGTATGTGGTGGTCGTTCTTCTCCTGTCCATACTATTCAGCAGTGCGTTGCGTCTGGACGGGACCGCTCTTTGGCTGTTAATCGGGTGCGCTGTTTCGTGTCTTGCCCTGCTATTTGGACTCGTCGCCTATGCGGTGAGAGGACACCGATGGGAGGCAATCGGCAGTGCTTTGTTCGTTGCTCTGGGAATCCTGCTCAGCTGGCGTCTTCTCCCATACCTAGCACGATAATGAAACCTCAGGCTAACAAATCAAGGCACCGAATGAGCGGCACCGGTATCAGTTTGAAGACCGAGAGTCGGGGAATGCCGCTCATGGGTGCTCTTTGGCGTTAGGCCGCTATGCGTACTGTCCTCGCCATTCTTGGTTCTTTGTGCATTGCACTCCCCACTCTGTTTTTGTGCTCTGTGGCATTGTTTGCTGATCTTTTCCGAGATGGTATGAAGCCTGGATTTGTCCCGAGTACAGGATCGTTGGCATGGTCTCGATTCTGGGATGCATTTGGGGGTCCACTTCTGTGTTGCATCCCGATCATTGCGTTTGGAAGTCTATGTTTGTTCATCGTCTGGAGAATTGGAAGGAAACGGACCATCAATCTTGAAATCGCAGCCTAACGAGGTCACTGCACCGGATGCCGCGAGTCCGGTCTGTTTGCGTTCTCTCGTCTGGGGGCGCGGCACCGGTGAGTTTTTTCGTTGGGCCTCGGCACATATGAAGATTCTCGCTTCCCTCATCTTGGTCATCTCCGTAGCGCAGACGACCTGCTGGGCGGCCGTCACGAAACTCTCTCCCGAAGACCGAAAGGCCTTGGGGGATGCCCCACAGTTTAAGGAGGTTCACGCCACCACCAAGCTGCCTCCCCAAGTCCTCTCATTTTGCGCCGATGGTCACGGGAGAATCGCTGATCCCGGGCAGAAATGGCAGCTCAACGACGTGGTGCACGACGATACTCTTTCCGGAAAGCGGCTCATCTGGGGAGCCATCGGTGGCGACCTTTACGTCGTGCACTACGAGAGCGGCGGGCTAGGGCACGGGTACCACGTGTTGGTTGCCAAGTTTAAGCAGGGCGACAAAAAGGCGGAGGTCGTCTGGCACGCAGTGGGCAAACAACTGAAGGACTACCGGGCACTTTTGGATGCTATCAAAGGTGGTACTCTGGACGATGAATTGGACTATGCATATTAGTCGGCCCAACCCACGGGCTTCACTGGACGCGGCTCTCGTGCTCACTTTGCTTTTCGGACGCCAGTGGCGCCGCGCCAGTGAGCCCGAACGTTACGCTGCAAAGGTTGTGTGATCCAGGACGCTTTCATCGGGATACTGGGCATCCTGCTTTACCTCAGCGGGCTCCTTGTCTGGCCGGTGTGCTGCTTGCTGTGGAGGAAGCACAAGGGGCGCACTCGTGCGTTGCGGTGGGTATTTTTTTGCCAGCTACTCGGTGACTTAGTCCTGCTGGGGTTCTTTGCATTCTCTCATGGAATCCTTGATCATCAGTATTCCTGGCTCATGCTCATGATCATGCTCAACGTCGTCTGCACACCTCTAGCCCTGGTGGCTGCCTTTTATGATTATGGAAGAACCGTGCAATCCGCCGCGTAACAATTTCGTGCAGGCAACTCCGGCGGGCGGCATTCTGTTTGCTCCGAGTCAGGTGCACGGAGTGCCTGACGACAATCGTTCGCCGAGGACGCAACCGGAGCGCGTCCGGCTGAAGTCCTGTAAGGACGACACGACAATAGCCCAGGGCAAGCGAGGAACGAGCGCCGCCCTGGGTTACGAACCCAAAATGATTTCTCTCTTTTTTCCAATCTGGTTTGGCGCGCCCGGGGCGCGCCAAACGAGATTGGAAAAAAGAGAGATTGGGTGTGGGGTGGCGTTTTACCCGGGGCGGCGGCCTCGGCGGCCTTGCCCCGGGCTATTATCAAGCCGCCCTTATCAGGGCTTCGGAGGCCGGATGAATGGCAAACGACTCAAAGGATTTGGCTGCCATTGGGCGAACCATCGGCTTCAGGCCACGCCGGGTTTCGCCTGGCTCGTGTTCCCGCGCCCGCGGCCCGGCTGGCCTGAGCCGGTTCGTTAAAGGCTCGGCGGATGCAAAAGAGCTGCCTTGACGGCGGGTGCCGGACTGACAACCTCAGGAGGAAGGAAAGTCCGTGAGGTCATGAAATTGATCCAGCAGGACGGCTGGTATCTGGACCGGACTCGGGGCAGCCATCGGCAGTACAAACACCCTCAGAAGCGAGGACTCGTCACCGTCCCGGGAAAGCCGAACGACGACCTTGCCCCAGGAACGCTAAATAGTATCTTGAAACAAGCAGGACTCAAATGAGCCGTTATCTGATTATTATCGAGAGTACCGGGACTGGCTTCTCCGCGTATTCCCCTGATCTGCCTGGTTGCGTGGCAACCGGGCGGACCCGACCGGAGGTGGAGCAGGACATGCATGACGCGATCGAGTTTCACATCGAGGGGCTGCGGTTGGCGGGCGAACCGGTTCCAGCGCCGCGTTCCGATGCCGCGTATTGCGAAGTGGCGGCCTAACTTTGCTGCTGCAGTGGACCCGCCGAGGCGGCTAATGAACTGAACAAAACGGACAGATGAAGCAAGGGGGCTTCCAAGCCCTCGCGAGCCTTTACAGCTCGCTCAAGGTTTAACGCCACTTACCCGCGCGCCTCAAGATTACCCTCAATCGCTTGAGCTTCCAATCCCAACCGGGCACGCAGTGCCCTCGCCCACGAATTCTCGTGTCCGGTGGGCCGGATTCCTGTTTTCTCTCTCTCGCCTGGGTATTGAATAGTCGAATGAAAGATTCACGTTTGATCCGATATCCAGTGAACATTGGGCCCAGTCGAGAGGTAATGGCATTTGCGCCTCGGCACTCGAAAAAGGGGACAGAAAGGGGACAGACAATTTTCGAAATCTACGTAAGTATGGTGGGCCCAGAGGGATTTGAACCCCCGACCAAGCGATTATGAGTCGCCTGCTCTAACCGCTGAGCTATGGGCCCATGGCACGGAATTGCCGTGGCCTATAGGTGATACAGAATCCCGGCGTTGGCAATCCGATAGTGCGCGACGCCGCGCTGGCCCTACCACGGGCGCACGACAGAATTCTTCGTTCCCTTCGTTTGCTTGGTGTACAAAGAACTCTGGATTTTCATGAGTTGCCCGCCGGCTACAAACATGGCCCAGGCATTCTGTTTTCCCAGTTGCGGAGCTATAGGAAGCCGCCGGATATACCCCGGGAGCCGAGCAGCCTCAACTTCCACGGGATAAAGCGGACGGATGGCTGGATACGCAGGATCCCGCCGCGTGCGAACTGAAGGGGCCAAACCGAAGAACAAAAGCAAACGAAGGGAACGAAGAGGTTGCCCCCAGCGCTGGTCGAGTCGGCGGACGGCGTGGGGACTGTGGAGAGCCAAGACCTTCTCCCGGGTCGGCTCGCCCCAAAACCTGCCTGGTTGTTGGCACGGTAACCCCTACGGCGCCACGAGAAACGCTGGGAAATCCACAAATGAGGATTTTTGTCCTACGCCCGGCGCTGGCACAGAGCGGGCGCCGCTCAAGCAAAGGCTTTTGGCATCACGTCGGGCGGTCCGACGCGGCGCTCGTAATCCAGGATGAGGTTCACCGCCTCTTGCGGGTCGTCCGTGAGCGTGAGCAGGTCGAGATCGCCGGGGCTGATATACGCGTCCACCTCCACGCGCTCTTTCATCCAGCGCAGCAGACCCTTCCAATGCTCTTTGCCGAAGAGAATCAGCGGGAACTGGGGAATGCGCTGGGTCTGAACCAGCGTCAGGACTTCAAAGAGTTCGTCCAGGGTGCCGAAGCCTCCGGGCATAAACACAAAGCCGATGCTGTATTTCACGAAGCAAACTTTGCGCGAGAAGAAGTAATGAAAATGAATGGGGATGTTGGCAAACCGATTGCCTTTTTGCTCGTGCGGCAGTTCGATATTCAGGCCCACGGATCTTCCCTTAACCGACGCGGCGCCCTTGTTGGCGGCTTCCATGATGCCGGGGCCGCCGCCCGTGATGATGGCGAGGTTGTTTTTGGCCAGGCCCTTGCCGAGCTCGACGGCCGCCCGGTAATAGGGGTTCTTTGGCTGCATCCGGGCGGAGCCAAACACGGTCACCCCGGGTCCCACTTGCGAGAGGACTTCGAAAGAATCGACAAATTCCGCCATAATGCGAAAGATGCGCCAGGGGTCTTCCTTGATAAATGACATGGTCGCGTTGTTGTTCACCGCAGGAGGATACCAGGGACAGGACGGGAGACAAGCCAGGGAGTCCTGAGGGGACAACAGCGGGCCGGGCGGATCGATTCACCGGCCTACTGGCGCGCCACGTCAGAGCCCAGGGCCACCGAGGGAGTGATGGACAGCTTGATGCTGGTCCTGTCCCGCAGCCAGAGAAAATCGTTCGGCGGTGAGGGAACGAACCCGCCGCCCGCACCGCCTTGGACCGGAGGTCTCACGGTGTTGGGCAGCCAGCGATGCCGCTCGACATGGCCATCCGCCCAGGAAAGATTCGCGGCGCCGTCGTGATACGACGCGGGCAGGTTGCCCCATTTGATTTGGTCCCACTGGTTCATGAAGTATCCGTCATTAATCGTATCCGGATGCTCCTCGATAAAAACGTAGAAATTGGCGGGTGCGGGGAATTGTGTGATTTTGAGGAACTGCTGCCACGTTGGATTAAACCGGTTGGGGTTGATCAAGGGATCCCCCACCAGGGAGTTCATGGAAAGGCTGCGCAGCCGGGGTCCGCTCTGGGCGACTGAAGTATCGCAGGGGCATTTATAGATCCGGAGGCTGTTGTTTACGTACGGGGCAATTTTGCCGCTGAGCACGTAAGCGGGGTTTGTGTTCTCGTCGCTGGTCCCCCAGTCCTCGATATTATTAACCCAGCTCTGCCGATAGGTGCGGGTGTCGGCGGAGCTCGAGTTGTTGACGAGCAGACCGCCGTTCTCATCCGAGTAGAGCAGCCAGGCGAGCGAAAACTGCTTCACATTGTTCGAACATGCTGTCGCCTGGGCGCTGAGCTTGGCGTGCGTCAACGCGGGAAGCAGCAGGGCCGCCAGGATCGCGATGATGGCAATGACCACCAGCAGCTCAATCAAGGTGAAGCCGGACCGTTGGCGGACGGATGATTTGTTCATGCGTGTTCTTTCTGAGAAGCCCGCGTTGCATCAGGAATTGTGAAGAGCCGCGGCCAACGAGTCAAGGAGGCGGTTGGAGCGGAATGCCATTGCCGCGCCTCCGGTCTGGGGCCTGGGTCCGCGTCGGCGGTGACTTTGCGGTTTTGCGCGGGCGTTGAAATCCGCCATTGAACTTTGCCCCGTAAAACGTTTGAATCAAGCAGGTGCGATGCTCATGAACCCAGGCATTCAAAAATCCAGTTTTGGCAAATTGCCCGACGGCACGCCCGTCGAGCTCTACACGCTCAGGAATCAGAACGGTTTGCTCGCCCGGGTTGCCAACTATGGAACCATCATTACCGAACTCCACGTTCCCGACCGCTCGGGCGCGACCGCGGATGTGGTGCTGGGTTTCGATAATCTCGACCAGTATCTCGCGGGCCATCCCTATTTCGGTTGCACGGTGGGCCGGGTCGCCAACCGCATCGCCAAGGGCCGGTTCAGCCTGGACGGCGCGGACTATGCGCTGGCGGTCAACAACGGCCCCAACCATCTCCACGGCGGGTTAAAGGGTATTGACAAGGTGGTCTGGGAGGCTACCCCTCAGCCCGGCGCGTCCGTAAAATTTTCCTACTCGAGTCCGGATGGTGAGGAGGGCTACCCCGGGAAACTGGCTGTGGCTGTGGTCATGACCCTCAGCGATGCCAACGAGTTGCGCATCGATTACTCCGCGGTCACCGACCGGCCGACTCCCGTCAACCTGACCAACCATTCCTATTTCAACCTGGGCGGGGCAGGGGACGTGCTCGAACACGAACTCATGCTCGCCGCGGATGACTTTACGCCGACGGATTCGACGCTCATTCCCACAGGAGAAATTCGGCCGGTGCGGGATACGCCCTGGGATTTCACGCAACCCCGGACGATCGGCTCGAGGATCTCCCAACTGGGCACCGAGGAACCCGGCTACGATACCAACTACGTTCTCAATGGCGGCGGGCAGGGCCTCGCCCTGGCAGCGCGCGTTTACGAGCCGCGAAGTGGCCGGCTATTGGAACTGCATACGACCCAACCGGGGGTGCAGCTCTACACGGCCAACTACCTCGATGGCTCGCTCACCGGCAAAGGCGGCACCGTGTATCGACGTCATACGGCCTTTTGCCTCGAGACCCAGCATTTCCCGGATTCCGTCAATCACCCGAGCTTTCCCTCCACGATCTTGCGACCCGGCCAGATTTACCGGCAAACCACCGTGCATAAATTCACCACCCAATAGGAACCCGCCCGCCATGACCCTCACCGAACTCAGCCACTTCGTCTCGGAGCAATTTGCCAAACAGTACGGCCGCCCCGCGCGTTGGATCGCGGCAGCTCCCGGCCGGGTGAACGTCATCGGCGAGCATACGGACTACAACGATGGCTTCGTGCTTCCCATGGCTATCGATCGTTACACCGTCATTGCGGCCGCTCCCGCGGATCATAGCCGCCAAACCATCCGGCTGTGCTCGACGGGCGATCAACACCGGGCCGAGATCGACCTGGCTCAGCCGCTCCGGCCGGCGCCCAAGGGCACGTGGTCCAATTATCCCCTGGGAGTGATTGCCGGATTTTTATCGCGGGGGATCCGGCCTCCGGGCTTCGACGCCTTGATCCACTCGACGGTTCCCATGGGAGGGGGGCTCTCGAGCAGCGCGGCGCTCGAGGTTTCCACCGCCACGCTCCTCGAAGCCATCGCCGGCAAAGCACTCGATCCCGTCCAAAAGGCCCTCCTCTGCCAGAAAGCCGAACATGAATACGCCGGCATGCCGTGCGGCATTATGGACCAGTTCATCTCCGTTATGGGGAAGAAAGACCACCTGCTCCTGCTGGACTGCCGCTCCCGCCACACCGACCTGGTGCCGATGACCGACCTGTCGGTGGAATTGCTGATTACCAATACCAACGTGAAGCATGAATTGACCGGCGGCGAGTACGCCAAGCGCCGGGCGCAATGTGAGCAAGCCGCCAAAACCCTGGGAGTCGCCTCACTGCGGGATGCCGATGCCGCCGCCCTCGAACGCGCCCAGGGCAGGATGGACAGCGTGGCCTTCCGCCGGGCCCGGCACGTGATTAGCGAAATCGAGCGAACGGTCCATGCCGCCGAAGGCGTGCGCGCCTCGAATTGGCCGACCGTCGGCCAACTGATGTACGCCAGCCATGCCTCGCTGCGTGACGATTACGAAGTCAGTTGCCCGGAGCTGGACGCCATCGTCGATATTGCCCAGCACCTTGGGCCCGCGGGCGGGGTTTATGGCTGCCGGATGACGGGCGGTGGATTTGGCGGATGCACCGTTGCCCTGGTGCAGGCCGGCAAGGTGAAGGAGATTTCCGAACACGTGGCTTCCGAATACGAACAGCGAACCAAAATCAAACCGACCCTGTTCGTTTCACGGCCCGCGCCTGGCGCTGCGGTGCTCAAAGCCTGACCGCGATGCGCGGAATCCGCACACGGAGACCCGGCTGGTGGCGCGGTTCGTGTCTCGTTGCGCCGTTTTAAGCGTACTGCACGCGCCTGCACCGGATGCAATTGTTCCTCGCCCCCGGAGATGCAGAGGCGGAACTCGAGCTCGAGCTGGCCGAGGCCTTTCCGGGCGCTCCTCTGCGCCGTCCGCATCCCTTGCTTGTCGAGATGGATTTCCCCAGGCCGGATGCGCGGTTGCCCTATCTCGTCTTCGCCCGGCAGTGGCTGCCCGACGCGCGGGCGGCGAAAGCGGAATCGATTAACGCCTGGGCCCGCGTGTTGTTCGAGGCTGTTGCCGGAGAGCTCCCCGAGAATCAGCCGTGGAGCCTGCATGTCGAGCCACACTATGTTGCCCGGGCCATCCGGCGCGTCGGCGCCCGCGCCTGGCACAGCGCCAAGCAGCGAGGGCACCCCGAGCCCAGCCCCAAAGAGCCGGAGGCACCAGGACAAGGGGGCGTTCGAGAGGCCGGCCGCCAGCGATGCGGGCTCATTCGCTCGGCGTTGCTCGAGTTGCTCCATCGGAAGCGGCGCCATCTCCTGCGTTGCCTGCGCGTGGACCCAGCGCCGTTCACGCCGGAGACGTCCTTGGTTCAACTGCTGTTGGTTGCGCCCGAGGAGGGGTTCATCTCGGTAGCAAAAGCACCCATCCCAGCGCTGCAGCGCCATGTCATCTGCCCCTATCCCAAAGGCCAGGTGGCAACGGCTGCCGACCCCGCCGCTCCCAGCCGCGCCTTTGCCAAGCTGATCGAAGCCGAGCTGCGCCTGGGGCATTCCATCCAGCGCGGAGAGACGTGTGTGGACTTGGGGGCCGCGCCGGGAAGCTGGACTTACGTGGCCGTGAATCGCGGCGCTACCGTGACGGCCGTGGACCGTTCGCCGTTGCGCGGCGATTTGATGGCCAACCCCCGAGTCCGGTTCACTCCGGGTGACGCATTTCGCTTTCGTCCGCCGCAGCCGGTGGATTGGCTGCTGTGCGACGTGATTGCGCCGCCGGAAAAGACGGTGGAATTGCTGGTGGAATGGTTGCGGCGCAAATGGTGCCGCCGCTTCATCGTGACGGTGAAGCTCAAAGAGGAGGCGTCCGCCCCTGCGGTCGAACGGTTAAGGGGTGAGTTGCCGAGCTTGGCCGGGGAGCTTCTTCTCACCCATCTCTGCGCGAACAAGAAGGAAGTATGCGCCTTTGGCACGGCGCAGTGGACGGGGCCGGGCACCGCCCGGCCTGCGGCTTAACGGCCCGGCGCGAATCGCTGTTCAGCGCTTGGGGTCAATTCGCGCGGGTGGCTTTTCAAACAGCACGATGCGGTTGGTATTTGTGCCCTTGCTCATATTGTCCACGCCCCAGCAATTAGCCGTTTTCGTAAACTTTTGGTCGTTAATGACCACCAGCCTGGGCGTCAACCCGGCCAGGACGCCACAGGGCAGAACGGCCTGTTCCAGTTTGGTCTTGCCTCCGTTAACCTCGCCCACCTCGAAGGCGACATGGCCCCCGGGTTTCAACACCCGATACAATTCCCGGAATACTTCGCTCATCGAGGTCTGCCAGTCCGCTAATCGGTTGGGCACGGTCAATTTCACCGACCCGGCATCGATGCCGAGAAACCAGCACCGCAGCCAGTTGTCGGTCGCATACTGCACGACGTTAAGGAAGGGAGGGGAAGTGATGACCAACGACACTGAACCCGATGGAATCTGCGGGGTCGCATGGGCGGGGCAGGTGAGCAACCGGGCTTGAACGGACCGGGCAATAAGCCGCGCCCGAATTTCCGGGGTCACGTCGCCCAGCAATTGCCGGGACTTCTTCAAAATGATGCGCACCACGTCGCGAGGCGGCGGCGTCTGGTTGCGCTTGGCATTGATTTTTCTTTGAGACTGGGCGGACACCGCCTGGTTCGGCGGCAGGGTATAAACGGAAAAGAAGCCGTTGGAATGGCCGGTGAGCCGGTTGAGCGCCACCAGCGCGATCCAGGAATCAACCGCATCCAGCGGGCGCTTCCTCTGGCGGCCCAAAAAATAGTTTTTCAGGGAAGCGATTTGGCGAAGGGTGTCCGGGTGGTAAAACGCCAGCAGATCTTCGGGCATGTCGCCCGGGTCATCCAACGGGATCTGGCTCAAGCGGGCTTCGATGTCAGCGAGGGTGGGAGGGGTTAGCCGGGGACCGGTCATCGCCCGGCTGAGCGGGTTGATGTCGTTGCCCAGGGGCACCCGGTCCAGCAGCGCCGCCTCGATTACGGTCGTTCCCCGGCCCATGAATGGATCATAGACCGTCTCCCCCGGTTGGGTGAGGCGTTCGATAAAAAAACGCGGAAGTTGAGGCTTGAAGCAAGCGCGATAAGACACCTCATGCAGGGAGCTGGCCTGACGCTGCCGCGCGGTCCAAAACTCGTTGACGAAGGCATTCACCTCGTGGGAAATGCCGTCCGCTGCTTCCCAAAGGGTGGTGAGCTGCCGTGTTTTCTGGCCAAACTCGCGAAAGTGCAAAAGGTCTTTTTCGATCGGGCACGATTCCCGCAGCGCCGGACCTGCCTCGAGAAGAAGAGGCAAGTTCAGCGTTTCCTGTGTTCCGGTCGTTTTTCGGGCCTTAGTGCGCACAACGAGACTACCGAACCGCAGTTACGGCGGCGGTTTGGGCGGAAGAGTGTGAGCGCAAGCTGGCGGGTTGAGAAGCCAAAATAGGCGAAATCGGCGCTTGCCAATCATCCCGGTTGCGGCTAGGGTCCCACTTCATTTTTGTGGAATTCTTGAGGGCGAGCGGTTCGGTTTGAACATCGTTGGCAAGCAGAAAGCATTTTTATGGCAGTTAAAATTCGTATGAAGCGGGTCGGGGCGAAAAACGCTCCGGTGTTCCGCATTGTGGTGGCTGATGGTCGCAGCCCGAGAGATGGGAAATTCATCGAGGAAATCGGCACCTACCAGCCACTCAAAAAGGGCGACAATTTTGCCATGGACCTCGAACGGGTCAAATACTGGTTGAGCAAGGGCGCCCAACCGAGCGAGACGGTGGCCAGTTTTATCAAGAAGGCCACCAAAGCCGCCACGGCCGCAGCCGCGACCGCCGCCGCCTGAACCTGAGCGCCGCCGTGCAAGCCTTCCTCGAATACGTCGTCAAGGGGCTCGTCGAGCATCCCGGCGACGTGACGATCACCCCGGTGGAACGGGAGGGCACGACGGTCTATGAACTGCGATTGCATCCGCAGGACGTGGGCAAGGTCATTGGCCGCCAAGGGATGACCATTAACGCCATTCGCTCGCTCCTGTTGGCTGGCAGCGCCAAGAAGGGATTGCGCTGCACCCTGGAGATCGTCGAGGAAAACGTGCCGACTTAAGCGCGCGGTCCGCCGCTGCCGGTGCTGTGCTGGCCTGGCCGATGAGCACAAGCAGGCGTAGCAGGGCGCGTCCCAGTCTGAATTTGAATGGCGGTCATGACAATCGATGTGCTCACGTTGTTTCCCGCCATGTTCGCCGGGCCCTTGGACGAGAGTATTGTCAAGCGGGCTCGTCAGTCGGGATTGCTGGATCTTCGGATCCACAATCTGCGGGATTACGCCCATGATCGCCATAAGACGGTCGATGATCGTCCCTTCGGCGGTGGGCCGGGCATGTTGCTGAAGCCCGAACCGATCTTTGAAGCGGTAGAGACGCTGGCGCGCGAAAATACGCGGGTCATTCTGCTTTCGCCGGCCGGCCGGGTGTTTAGCCAGGCCATCGCCCGTGAATTGTCCCTGGCGAACGACCTGTTGCTGGTCTCGGGCCATTACGAGGGATTTGATGAGCGGGTGCGCGAGCAACTGGCAGATGATGAGCTCTCGATTGGTGATTACGTGCTCACCAACGGCGCCCTGCCTGCCATGGTCATTATTGACGCTGTGACCCGGCTTTTGCCCGGCGTTTTGGGTGACGACCAGAGTGCGGACGATGAATCCTTCAGCCGCGGGCTGCTGGAGTATCCGCAGTACCACCCGCCCGGCGGAGTTCCGGGGAATGAAAGTCCCCGAGATCCTGCTCTCGGGCAACCACGCGGAAATCGCCCGGTGGCGGCTCGAACAGGCGCGCACGCGCACACGCGAGCGCAGGCCGGACTTGTTGTGAAAGAAAATTTATGAATCAGGCATTACTTGATAAAATCGAATCGGACCAGTTTCGCAAAGAACCCGTGACCTTCGCGGTGGGCGATACGGTGCGCGTGCATACCAAGGTCGTCGAAGGCGATAAGGAACGCATTCAAGTGTTTTCGGGCGTGGTGATCGGCCGCCGCGGTCATGGCCTCAACGAGATGTTCACCGTGCGCCGGATTAGCTATGGCGAAGGTGTCGAGCGCGTGTTCCCGATCCATTCACCCCGCGTGGAAAAGGTCGAGGTCGAGCGCAGAGGCCGGACCCGGCGTGCCAAGCTTACTTATCTGCGCAAGCGTTTGGGCAAGGGCGCAACCCTGGTCAAGGAGCGGGAAACGCGAACGCCCGCCGCCCAGCCGAGCACTGCCCCGGCTTAAGCATCCGAAGGCGGTTCCGCCCGCCTTAAACAAGGCGCCGGCGATCGCCTGCGGTCGCGCTGTCCATTTTAAGGTAGCATCCCTCGCAGGGCGGGGGCCACCTCGGTTAGTCCGACGCACTTTTCACTTCGTGCTTGAAGATTCCGGACCCGCGCGAGCACAAGGTTTTCAGGGTTTCGCTCGAGCTTGAGGGTGTAAGCCGCTTTGAGTTCCTGGGCTCGCTTGAACTGCTTGTCGGGCTTGGCTGGAGTGAGGGGGTAATCCACCACGAAGCCGGCCCCTCGAAGGTCCTGAACGAGCTTTAAGGATTCCAGGCGGAGATCCTCGGATTCGATGAGGCAAAAGGCATCGATGGCGGGCTCGAAGCTGGGAAGGCGTTCACGCGCTTTCAAGAGTTCGAGGAGCACGACGTCGCCCATGCCGAACCCCAGGGCAGGCAAGTTAACCTTTCCGCCACTGATCAAGCCGATCAAATTATCGTAGCGACCGCCACCGGCAATGGCTCTGAACTCCCCCTTGCGGTCGAAAGCTTCAAAGACCACGCCGGTATAATAGGCCAGGCCGCGGATGACGCCGTAATCCACTTTGACATAATCATCCAGGCCCCGAGCGGCGAGATTCTCCAGGATGAGTTGGAGCTCCGCGGTGGGCTGGCCGGCGTCGATGAAGCTCATGACCTCGACCAGCGTGAACCCGAGCGGTCCCAACTTCTGTTCATTGCTTGCGGGATCCTCGCGTTCAAGTTTGTCGATGACCTGGTAAAACTCGTATTCCTTGGCGGGATCCGCGCCGTGGTTGAGGAAGAAATCGTGCCAGGCGTTGCGGCTGCTCAGGCGAATGACAAAGTCCTCCTGGTTCAGGCCGAAGGATCGAAGCGTGTCGATCAGCAGCGCGATGAGTTCCGCGTCCGCGGCGGGAGCGGCTTCGCCGATGAGATCCGCGTTGAACTGAAAGTGCTCGCGCAGGCGCCCCTTCTGCTGTCGTTCGTAGCGAAAGAGCTGCGGGAGGGCGAACCACTTGATCGGCTTTTTGTAATTTCGCTCGTGCGCCGCCACCATGCGGGCAAGGGTCGGAGTCATCTCGGGCCGGAGCGAGACCTCGCGTTCGCCCTTGTCCTTGAAATTGTAGAGTTGACCAACAATCTCCTGCCCGCTCTTGGTCGTGAAAAGTTCCAACGGCTCGAGGGGCGGGCCGTCATACTCACGAAAGCCGTAAGCGCGGGCCGTGCTCCGCCATTTGTCAAAAATGTACTGGCGCGCGTCGGCGCTCCACAGGCCCGACTGCGGCAGCGGTTCAGGATAAAAGTCTCGAAAGCCCGGCAAACGTTCCATCATCGGGTGAAAAGGTACGGAGGCTCGGACAAAAGCAAAGGCAAAAGCTCAGCCCTTCTCCACGGTGGTCGAACCCCGATCCCCGGCACCCAATCTCCTAAGCGCTTCCTCGAAAGCAAGGGCGACCAAGTCACGCCGACGCGGGCGGCTGGCTCCAACACGGGAAGCCGGGGGGTCCTTCGAGGAGACCGAAGGCTTTACTGAGTCGGAGCTTCGGTCGGCGGTGCGGCGGCCGGAGGAATTTTTAACACTTCCTTCCTCATGAGCTTGCCGGCTTTGAACTTCACCACCGAACGCTGTGGGATGGGAACATCCTTCGAGGGCGCATTGGGGTTGCGTCCGACGCGGGCTTTGCGCACTTTCACTTCAAACACCCCGAAGTTCCTCAATTCCACCTTATCGCCTCGGGCCAAGGCCTCGGCAATGCAGTCGAGCGTCTTCTGAACAACATCCAGGACCTGTTGTTGAATCAGTCCTGTCTCCTCACTGATGCGAACCACCAGGTCGCGTTTTGTCAGAGTCATATGTAATGGGGTCAGGGTTACATCCAGTCAATAACCCTTCTATAAACTCCTCACCGGCAAGGGTCAACCATTAATTACGCCGCGGAGCCGACGGCTTGGGCCAGTTCCTTGAGGCCCGATCGTTCGAGTTGCGTTCGAAGCCCGCGGACGATGCCTCGCACCAGGCCCGGCCCTTCATAGACCAAGCCGGTGTACACCTGGATGAGACTCGCCCCTGCCGTAATCTTTTCCCACGCATCGGCCGCCGTGAAGATGCCGCCCACCCCGATGATCGGGAGCTGGCCTTGGCTCTGGCGATAGAGGTGGCGAACTACCTCGGTGCTGCGAGCGCGCAAGGGACGTCCGCTCAACCCGCCCGCTTCGGCATAAACCCGCTGCAGCCGTTGATCGCTGGATTGCGGGCGCGTCACCGTCGTGTTCGTCGCGACAATCCCCGCCACCTGCCGGGGGCCAACCAGGTCCAGGATTTCATCCAGCGCCTCGAAGGACAGGTCCGGCGCCACTTTGACCAATATGGGTTTGGTTGCGGGAGAGACGCCCTCGGCTTGCGGACTCAGCGTCGCCCCGCTTACTGGCGGCAGATTCCGCGAACCCGGCGCGGCGAGCGGTTCGGCGGGCTTCCCGGTTACGGCCGTTTGCACCTCCTGCAAGGCGGCGAGGATTTCGTCCAGGGCCCGTTTGTCCTGCAATTGCCGCAAGTTCGGGGTGTTCGGAGAACTGACGTTCACGACAAAGAAATCCAGCAGAGGCAGTAGCACCCGAAAGGAGCGCGCGTAATCTTCCGGGGCCTGAGCCAGCGGCGTGATCTTCGATTTGCCCAGGTTCATGCCCACCGGATGGCTGGGCCAGCGCTTCAGAGCCCGCCATCGTGCCAGAGTTTCAGCTACCTCTTGGGCTCCCGGATTGTTGAATCCCATGCGATTGACGATCGCGGCGTCGGGAATGGCGCGAAAAACGCGGGGCGGGGGATTGCCCGGTTGGGGATGCCAGGTGACCGCGCCCAATTCTGTAAACCCAAAACCTAAGGCTGGCCAGGCCGCCAACGCATCACCGTGCTTATCCATGCCGGCGGCCAGGCCCACCGGGTTGGGGAAGCGCAAGCCGAAAGCGTGGATGGGCAGATCGGGCGCGCCGAAAGCGCAGCCCAGCGGGCCGGTCAGCCAGCGGCTTCGGCTCACCAGGCGCAACGCGCGCATGGTCCGGTTATGGACCCGCTCGGCGTCCTGGGAGAAGAGCAGGGGACGAAGCAGCTTGCGGTAGGCCCAACTCATGCCGGGCCGCGTCACCTGCGCCCGGCGCCGGCGGCTGCATTCGGGCGGTGGTTCTCATGGTTCGAACTACTTCCGTTCAAAGCATCCGCGGAAGCCTTGCCGTTTCGGCCGGGCTGGGTTCGGGCGAGCAGGTTCCGGTAGGTGGCCAAAGCCAGCAGGGGCCAGCTATTCCGGTACATGTCGTATTTCAGGTAAAACACTTTTGGGAAACCGGTCCCGGTGGTTTCGTGTTCCGTCCACGAGCCGTCTGGATTTTGGCAGCGGACGAGGTATTCGACGCCGCGTTGCACACTGGGGCGGAGCGGATCACCGAAGGTGCACAGGCCCATCACGGCCCAGGCGGTTTGCGAAGCCGTGCTCGGACCCTGGCCCTTGAAGACCGGGTCATCGTAAGTGTTGCAGCGCTCGCCCCAGCCACCATCGTCGAGCTGGACGCTTTCGATCCAATCCCGGGCTTTGAGCAGCCACGGTTGCTGCATGTCGAGATCGAAGGCGCGCAATCCCCGCAGCACCTGCCAGGTTCCGTAGATGTAGTTCACGCCCCACCGGCCATACCAGGAACCGTCCTCCTCCTGATGTTCGCGGATGAAACGCAGCGCCTTTTGGACTTGAGGATGCTCGAGGCTGTAGCCTTCGTAGCCGACCAGTTCCAGGATGCGGGCCGTGATGTCGGCGCACTCCGGATCCAGCATGGCGTTGTGATCGGCGAAGGGCACCTTCTCGAGCACGCCCTTCGTGCAATCCTTGTCGAAGGCCGCCCAGCCGCCGTCCTTGCACTGAAACGTCATCATCCACTTCAAGCCGCGCTGGAAACATTCGTCGCGCTTCTGCCGGTCATCGGTCGGCACCTTGCGCAAGGCCAGCAGCACCATGGCGGTGTCATCCACATCCGGGTTCCATTTATTCTCGAACTCGAATACCCAGCCGCTGGGTTCGACTTTGGCCGGGTTCTTGTAGGTCCAATCCCCCGCGAATCGAATCTCCTTGGTCATCAGCCACTCGGTGGATCGCTTGAGCGCGGGATGATGGGCGGGGATGCCTGATTCATGCAGGCAAATCACCACGATGGCCGTATCCCAGACGGGGGAAAAGCAGGGCTCGATGCGGACGCTGTCCGGAGTTTCGTGTTCGAGTTCCTTGAGTTTCTTTTCCGCGCGAACGACCTGGGGGTGATCGTCGGGGTATCCCAGCGCTTTCAGGGCGATCAGTGAGTTGAGCATGGCCGGGAAGATCGCGGCCAAGCCGTCGCTTCCCTCGAACCGTTCGAGCATCCACTGCTCGGCTCGTTTGAGCGCGCGCTTGCGAAAGGGATGGATGTCGTTTTCGGCGAACCATTCCGCGAATTTGTGCACCCGATCCAGCCAGAGGAAGAAGTTGCGCCAGGTGACCTTCTCGGGGTCGGGCACCAAAGCGAGATCGCGCTGGTGGATGCCCTCCGGGTACAGCTCGTTAAGGGTGATCTTATTCTTGAGGGGGCGGGTCGGTTTGTAGTGGTTGATGATCGCCAGGGGCACGAGCATGGAGCGGCTCCAAGAGCTCATCTCGTTGAAATTCACGTAGAACCACTTGCCGATGAGAATGACCTCGCACGGGATGGTGGGCACGTATTCCCAGGGAAAGAGCCCCAGCAGCGCCAAGTACAATTTCGAGAAGGTGTTCATGCGGGGAACACCTCCCAGGTGCAAGGCCACCTCACGCGCGCGGAGCATTCGCCGATCCGTCACCGGCACGCCGGCCAGCTTCAAGGCCAGGTAAAGTTTGATCGTCGCGTTAACTTCGGACGGTCCCCCATGATAGATGTTCCAGCCCCCGTCGGGTAGCTGCATTGAAAACATGTGGTTGACCGCCTTGCGCTGCCATTCCCGGTCCACCTTCCCATTCCAGTGATGGTACGCGACCATGTCCGCCACCAGAGTGGCGTCCACCATCAACTCACCGATCCAGTAACCTTCCGGCTTTTGCACGCTCAACAGATAGTCCTGGGATCGCTTGATCGCTGCATCCAGAGCTGTCTGCGGGAAAACCACTGAAACCTGAGGCGGCAGTTGCCCTGAGCCGGTCTCGCCCAACGCTTTTACATCCACGCGCCATACTCTGCGAGGGTTGCACCCCACTGTAAAGTCATTATTCACCCCATAATTAGGTTTTGACCTCCTCCGGTTGCGCATTACCTTTTCACCCCATGGTTTTGGAATTTGCCAAAATGAACGGCGCGGGAAACGACTTCGTGCTCATCGATAATCGGAAGGCGGGCGTGAAGCTCGCGCGCGACCAGATCGTCCGGCTGTGCGACCGCCACCGGGGCATCGGCGCCGATGGGATCATTCTCTTGACCCGTTCGGCTTCCGGCAAAGCGGATTGGGCCTGGGAGTTTTACAACAGCGACGGCAGCAGCGGCGAGATGTGCGGGAACGGCGCCCGGTGTTTTGCGCGTTTTGTGCAAAAGCGAACCGGACAGAAGGGCGATTTCAGTTTCGAAACCGAGGCCGGCATCATTCACGCCGGGTTTGCCGGTGACCGGGTCACGGTGAACTTGACCCGGCCCGAGAACCTGCAGCTTGATGAAAAGCTCGCCCTCTCGGCGGGCAAGCTGACGGTTCACTCGTTAAACACCGGGGTGCCGCACGCGGTGCTCTTCGTGTTGGACGCGGACAAGGCCATGGTCCAGCAACTCGGTCCGGAGATCCGCCATCACACCCGCTTCGCACCGAAGGGAACCAACGTGAATTTCGTTCAAGTGCTGGGGCCAGGCCGGATCCGGGTCCGCACCTTCGAGCGCGGCGTCGAGGGCGAGACCCTCGCCTGTGGCACCGGTGTCACCGCCTCGGCCCTGGTTTCCGCCCGCGTGTATCAATTCCGCTCCCCCGTCCAGGTCCAGGTGCAGGGCGGCGACGTGCTGGAAGTCGGCTTCACCGAACGGGACGGTGGGTTTGACGACGTCTGTCTCACCGGGCCGGCCGAGTTTGTTTTTGAAGGCACAACCAACCTCTGAAAGGGTCGCTGATGTTTACCGGAACCTACACTGCCATTGTCACTCCGTTCAAAAATGGAACGATCGACGAGCCCGCCCTCGAACAGCTCGTCAAAAGCCAGGTCAAAGCCGGCGTGGACGGAATTGTCCCGGTCGGCACGACCGGAGAGTCTCCCACGCTCAGCTACGAGGAGCACGTCCAGGTCATCGAATTGACCGTCAAGTTCGCCGCTCGTCGCGTTAAGATCCTGGCGGGCACCGGGGCCAATTCCACGCGCGAAGCCATTTACCTAACCGAGCAGGCCGAACGGGCGGGCGCGGACGGCTCGTTGCAGGTCGCGCCCTACTACAATAAACCAAGCCAGGAAGGGCTCTTTCAACACTTCCGCGAAGTGTCGCGCCACACCAAGCTGCCCCTGGTCCTGTACAGCATTCCCGGGCGGTGCGGGATAGAAATCGGCGTCGATACCATCAAACGCCTGGTGTCCGAGTGCAAAAATGTCATCGGCATCAAGGAGGCCGGGGGCAATCCCGACCGGGTGAGCCAGTTGCGCGCCGCGCTGGGGCCGAAGTTCGCGATCCTCAGCGGCGACGACAGCCTGACGCTGCCGTTTATGGCGGTCGGCGCGCAGGGCGTGATTAGTGTGGCGTCCAACGTGATCCCGCGGACGATCGCACAGATGGTGGCTGCGTTCGCGGCCGGCCGTCCAAGGGCCGCCCTCAAGCTGCACCACAAGTATTATCCATTGCTCAAGGATCTATTCCTCGAAACCAATCCGGTGCCGGTAAAAGCCGCCTTGGCCATGATGGGACAAATCGAGGAGGAATATCGGCTGCCGCTTGTGGCCATGAGCCCGCGAAATCGGGATGCGCTCAAGCTCACCATGAGAGCCTGTGGGCTGCTAAAGGGATGACGGCCTACCGCACCACGCGGTCACAGATCAACCATTGAGGCATAAAATGACTCGAATCATCATCACTGGAGCGAAGGGGAGAATGGGACGGATGTTGCTGGCTTGGGCGCCGCAACACCCGCAACTGCAGGTGACCGGCCAGGTGGATCAGGGGGACGATTTGCGGGCGGTCATTGACCAGGGGGACGTCGTGATTGACTTCAGTTCGCATAGCGCCACCGCGGCGCTGGCGGCCCTTTGCGCCGAACGAGGCAAAGCGATGGTCATCGGCACCACCGGCCATTCCGACGAGGACCGCTCCCGGATTCTCAGTCTCGGTGCGCGCATCCCCATGGTCCTGTCTGCGAATTATTCCACCGGCGTGAATGCCTTGTTCTGGCTCACGCGCAAAGCCGCTGAAATCCTCGGACCTGGTTACGACCTCGAAATTGTCGAGATGCATCACCGGCTGAAGAAAGATGCGCCCAGCGGCACCGCCCGGACGCTCTCGGAGATCCTGGCAGCCGTCCGGCAGCAGCAACTCGACCAGGTCCTGCGCCACGGGCGCGTGGGCATTGTGGGCGAGCGCACCGGAACGGAGATCGGGATGCATTCGGTCCGGGGCGGAGATGTGGTGGGGGATCACACGGTGATTTTTGCGGGCCCAGGCGAACGCGTCGAACTCACGCACAAGGCCTCGAGCCGGGAGACCTTCGCGAACGGGGCCCTGCGGGCTGCGGCCTGGGTCGCGGGGCGGAAACCCGGGGTGTATAGCATGACCGACGTCCTCGGATTAGTTTAACGAGCCCGGAGCGCGCTTTACGCCCGCGGCCTGCGTTCGAGTGCCAAAGCGAATACCCACTGCGAATCCCGGGCACGCTCCCCACCGCGACGGTCCCCTTGCCTTCATCGCGCTGGGCGCCAACCTGGGGGATCCGAAGGCCAGCGTGCTGCGCGCGGTGGAAGAGCTGAAGTCGTGGTCTGACGCGCCGCTCCGGGTCTCCTCGCTGTGGTTGTCCTCGCCCGTGGATTGCCCGCCAGGTTCACCCCCGTTTGTGAACGCGGTTGCCGGCTTGGTCACGCGAGAAGGGGAAACCCCCGAGTCCCTGCTGGCCAAACTGCAAGCCCTCGAGCGGAAGTTTGGCCGGCGTCAGAAACAAGTTCTCAACGAACCCCGCCCCATCGATCTCGACCTGGTGGCCTTCGGCAGCGAAACCCGGTCGAGCAAGGAGCTAACGCTGCCCCATCCGCGCGCGCGCCTCCGGCGCTTTGTCTTGCAGCCCCTCAGTGAAATTGCCCCGGAACTGGTCCTCCCCGGCCAGACCCGAACCGTCCGGCAGTTACTGAACGGTCTGCCGCGGGTTCAGGGGATGAAACGGCTGGAATGATCGAACAACCGTGGGAAACACGAGTGGTTGGGCAGTGGCGCGGTGGCGATCACTGACCCTTCGCACCGTGGGGCCAGAACTTGAGATCTCCCCACTTATTTGTTTTGCGGTTGGGGATTGGGTTCCCGTGGCGAACGCGCCAGTTTGCTATGTCCAATGCTGTAACCGAAATAGATTACCATGCCTATGGCGAACCAGACGAGGAGGCGTATCCAAGTTTCCAGGGGCAGCATCGCCATTAACACCAACGCAGAAATAGCTCCCATCGGGGCCACAACCCAAACCCATGGCGTTTTGAACTTCCGAGGGAGGTTGGGCTCACGGATGCGCAGGACCAATACGCCTATCGATACAATAACGAACGCGAGCAAGGTGCCGATGTTACACAGGTTGCCTGCATCGCCCACGGGCAAGATCCCGCCAAAGATCGCCACGATGATGCCTGTGACGATCGTGATTAGCCAGGGAGTCTGAAAGCGCGGATGTACGCGACTCACGAATTCCGGAAGAAGCCCATCCCGAGACATTGTCCAAAAGACACGCGTTTGGCCAAGCATCATTACCAGAATGACCGAGGAGAGGCCCGCGATAGCACCCAGTTTGATAATTCGTGCCAGCCAGCCCATTTGAGCATGATCGGCGGCCGTGGCAATCGGGTCAGGAACGTCGAGTTGTGTATATGGTGTGACGCCCGTGGCGATCGCTGAGACCAAAATGTAGAGCACCGTGCACACCACGAGGGACCCGATGATGCCGATGGGAAGATCTCGTTGGGGGTTCTTGGCTTCCTGTGCCGCAGTGCTTACCGCGTCAAAACCTATGTAAGCGAAAAAGACCAGGCTCGCGCCTCGAAAAACACCAGACCAGCCGAATTGCCCCCAGTGGCCGGTGTTAGGAGGGATAAATGGGTGCCAATTTGCGGGGTTGATCATCCGAATGGCTCCGGCGATGAACAGGAGCACGACCGCCAGCTTCACAAAGACGATTATGTTGTTGAAACCGGCGGATTCCTTGATGCCGATAACCAGCATCACCGTCACCAAGGCGACTATAAAAATCGCCGGGAGGTTGAAAATGGCCGTCACGTGAGGCAGGGCGCTAGGATCGGTACCCAGCGCTGTCATCTGGTCCACCAATCCGCCACTCAGCGCAGTCCACCCGGCCCGCACTTTCAATGCGGCAGCTAGAGCCGCAGGAATGTCCACCAAGTGTGTGCCGCGGGCCGCCGCAAGCTCCGGGGGGACCTGGATGCCAAAATCCCTCAAGAATGAAACCACATATCCGGACCAACCGACGGATACCGTGATCGCGCCAACCGCATATTCCAGGGCTAAATCCCAGCCAATGATCCAGGCGAAGAGCTCTCCCAAAGTGACATACCCATAGGTGTATGCGCTTCCGGACATTGGGACGAGGGCCGCAAATTCACTGTAGCATAGGGCGGCGAAAGCCGACGCCAACCCGGCCAAGACAAATGACAGCACCACCGCAGGACCTGAGTTCACCGCAGCGGCTCTCCCGGTTAAGACGAAGATACCCGTGCCGATGATGGCACCGATCCCAAGCAGCGTCAGGTTGAGAGGGCCTAAGGCGCGCTTCAGGCTTTTGTCCGTGAGCGCCTCGGCTTGAAGGTCAGTGACGCTTTTTCGGCGGAGCAAGTTCATGAATGGTGGGTTTTAGGCAGGATCATGATCAATGCGGATTTGATGCCCGTCGGCATGGCTAAAGTCAAGAAAATGCGGCGCTGGGTCATGCGCGACCGCCGCGGTGAGGTTTAAACCTCGCCGTGGCCTGAATGCTCATTTCATCTAACGCGCCCATAACGCCCGGTGTACTTAGCGCCCCCGTTTCACGGGGTCAAGCGGCGTCCTTTCCACAGGAAATAGACCGGCACACCCGCGAGCACGATGAGCAGGCCGGGCCAGGAGGTGGCGGTTTTGTAAAACAACAGAACCAGGCTGATCGCCAGGGCGGCCAGAATATACAGCGCCGGGACCACCGGATAACCAAAGGCCCGATAAGGGCGCGGCGTCGCCGGTTGTTTGCGGCGCAGGACGAACAGGCCCAGGATGGTCAGCACATAAAAGATGAGCACGGCAAAGATCACGTAATCGAGCAAATCGCTATACAGATTTCCATATTGTTCTGCGCCGGTCACCGCGTCCAGGCGTGGCGCGCCATCCGGCCCCAGCATCCGGGTGCGAGGCAACACCAGCAGGCAAGTCCAAACGCCTTGCAGCAGCAGACCCATGGCGGGGACGTTGCACCGGTTGAGCTGGCCGGTGGACCGGAAGAACAGGCCATCCCGTGCCATGGCATAATAGACGCGGGCGCCCGAGAGGATGAGCCCGTTGTTGCAGCCAAAAGTGGAAACCATAATCGCGACCGCCATGATGAGCGGCCCGGCGCCGTGAAATACCGACTCGATGGCGGCTGTCGCCACGCGATCATCGGGCGCGTGGCGGATTTGCTCGAGCGGCAGCAGGCACAGGTAGGCCAGGTTCGCCAGGAGGTACAAGGCCGTGACCAGCCCGGTTCCCAAGGCGAGCGACAGCGGAACATTCCGCCTGGGATTCTTCACTTCGCCGGCGGTAAAGGTGATGTTGTTCCAGGCATCCGAGGAGAAGAGGGAGCCTACCTGGGCGACGCAAAAGGCCACGAACAAGCCGAACACCCCCATGGTGGCATCCAGAGTGGGCATGAACGACAAATCAGGCTTCACAGGCGATACCCCGCGGGGCACCCAGAGATCCGAGAAGTTTGCCCGCAGCACGCCGTCATTTCGAGCCACGACCAAACCGACCACGATGAGCGCGAGCAGCGACAAGGTCTTGGCGGAGGTAAAGACGTTCTGGATGATTTTGCCGATTCGAAGCCCCCGGGTGTTCACGGCGGTCAGGAGGAGGATGATCAGCAGCGCGACTAACTGCTGCGTCGAAAGGCTGACGGCATAGCTCCGGGAAAGGTTGAGGGGAGGAATGATCCATGCCGTGGGCGAAATCGCCGGCGCCAGCACCCCCAGATAGCGCGAGAAGGCGACCGCCACAGCCGCTATGGTCCCGGTTTGGATGACCAGAAACAGCGTCCAGCCATAAAGAAACCCCCAGAGCGGACCATAGGCCTCGCGCAGGTACACATATTGGCCTCCCGCGCGCGGCATCATGGCCGCCAGTTCACCGTAGCTCAACGCGGCGGTGATGGTCATGGCTCCCGTCACCACCCAAGCCAGCAGAAGCCAGCCCGTCGAACCCACTTGCCGGGCGATATCCGCCGAGACAATGAACACACCCGAGCCGATCATCGAACCCGCCACCAGCATGGTCGAATCGAGCAAGCCAAGGCCCTGGACAAGGTGACCCTGGTCCTCGCGGGAGGGCGTCTCGCGCTGGGCGGGGTCTGGCAGGGAACTCATGAAACGGAACGCCGCCGGGAAACCCCTGGGCGTTCAATTCGCCGGCCAGTCCACAGCCGCCCGAGATCCAATTGGACCACCGTCACGCTGCAAATCCTGCGCTGAAACCGCTGCGTGGGTGTCTTCATGCTGGCGTCTTGTAATACATCGTGGCCGGCAGGGCAATGCGCTTTCTAACGAGGCGCGGCACGAGACCGCTGGTGCGCCGCCGCTTGGTCCTGCGTTGGATGGGCCTAAGCCGGTTGGGGCCGGCAGATATCTCAGTGGGTCTGCGCTTCTCGCGGAGGCGAAAACGACCCGGGGTGGGGGAAAGGCTGAGCGCCCGGTTGATGGCACCAGATCCCATGATTAACGCCGGCCTCCCAACTCCTGGCCCAATCGACTTTTTCGAAAGCCATACAAAAAGTACAGGAGCAATCCGGCGGCCATCCAGAGGAAGAAGCGGATCCAGGTCACCCGCGGGAGCTCGAACATCAAATAACCGCAACTGGCGATAGCCCCCAGCGGCACCCAGGGCACCAGGGGCGTGCGAAACGGACGGGGCCGGTCCGGGTCGGAATATCGGAGAACGATAATGCCGGTCGCCACCAGCACGAAGGCGAACAGGGTGCCGATGTTGGTCAACTCCACCAATTCGTTGATGTTGGTTACGGCGGAACAAATCGCCACAAAAACGCCGGTGAAGATCGTGGTGACATAGGGGGTGCGGAAGCGCGGATGCACCTTGGCGGCCCAGCTCGGAAGCAAGCCATCCCGGCCCATGGAAAAAAAGATCCGCGGCTGTCCCGCCTGATAAGGGATCAGCGCCGAGGTGGTCGCGACCACCGCTCCCAGCGCAATGATCGTGGCCGTCCAGTGCATCCCCAGTGCCGAGAATACCGACGCCAGCGGTTCGGCGTTATCCAGCGTGTTCCACCGAGCCATGCCCGTGAGGACCACCGCCACCGCCACGTAGAGCACAGTGCAAATCACCAGGCTGGCCAGAATGCCGATGGGCATGTCGCGCTGCGGGTTGCGCGTCTCCTCCGACGCGGTCGAAACCGCGTCAAAGCCGATGTAAGCGAAGAAAATGATCGCGGCGGCGCTCGAAATCCCTTTGATCCCGTTGGGGGCGAATGGGGCCCAGTTTTCCGGTCGAATGTACATGGCGCCCAGCACCAGAAAGAAGCCAATGATCAACAGCTTGCCTATCACGAGCGCGGTGTTGAGCCGGGCGGTTTCTCGAATGCCCACCAACACAATCCAAGTGACGATGGCCACAATGGCAAAGGCCGGGAGGTTGAAGACAAAGGGCAGGCCGAAAAGCCGAGGCGCCTGCAACCAGGCCTGGGCATCGTGCATAGTGCCCGGATCCAGCTTGGACAGATCCAGATGCGCCGCTTGCGCCTGTGCGAGCTGGCCTGCCGCCTGGAACGCGGAACGGAAATCGGTTCCCAGCCACGGCGGCACGTGCAGGTGAAACCCGGCAAGCAGGGTTTGGAAATACGCGGACCAGGACACCGCCACCGCGGCATTACTGATGGCGTACTCGAGGATTAAATCCCACCCAATCAACCACGCCGCCAGTTCGCCCAGCGTGGCATACGCATAGGTGTAGGCCGACCCGGACACCGGCACCATGGCGGCAAATTCCGAGTAGCACAGGGCCGCGAACCCACACGCCACCGCTACCAATAAGAACGAAATCACCAGCGCGGGTCCGGCGCCCAGGTGCTCGCCACCCCCGGCGGCCGCGGTTCCGACCGTGGAAAAAATGCCCGCTCCGACGATCGCCCCCACCCCGAGCATGGTGAGCTGTACCGGCCCCAGAACGCGGCGGAGTTGGTGCTGCGGTTCGGTGGTTTCGCCCACCAATTTGTCGAGGCTTTTGCAGCGGAACAGTTGGCTCAGGGGCATGATGGCAGGCGGTTGGCCGGAAAGTACCGTTAACCAGCCGGGCGCAAGGCAACCCCCGCGCGCTGCTCGGCGCTCCCTCACCCCTGTCCGCGTCGTATGCGCGGTTCTGGCCAAATCACCGATGGACATGCCCCAAAGCAGATTTCACCCGCCGCCACAGTGCAAGGAAAATAGCTCAACCTGCGGCGATTCCGCCTGCGGCGTGCGAATTCATAGCCATCACGCGTTTGAAGAACCATGACGGGCCTGCCGGGACCGCGCTGGTCATGGGAGGCCCAGCCTCCCCCACCGCCTACCCCCCCCTCTGGCGTCCCTCAATTTCCTTCTTGCCAGCCGGGCCAGAAAGCGTAAAAGCTTGATGGCAAGAAAGGTCTGTTGGCATTTGTCGCTACCTATGATTTACCAGGAAAAGACGCCCGTCGTGAAAAACGGCTCGGCAACGTCCTCCGTGGTGTACCCGGTCTCTGGCGCGGGAGTTACCGCAAACCATCGACCGGCGCGCAGTCGATCCAGCTTTGAGACTGGGTCTCCGTCGCTCTTGGACAAGGCCAAAACCTTCAAGGAGGCCTCACAAATCCGCGCTTCGGGCCTGTATCCCTATTTTCGCACGATTTGTTCCGCCCAGGACACGGAGGTGGTGATCGAGGGCCAAAAGGTCCTGATGCTCGGTTCCAACAGCTACCTGGGACTGACGAATCACCCCAAGATCAAGGAGGCGGCCCGCGCCGCCGTCGAAAAGTACGGCACCGGTTGCGCCGGCTCACGGTTCCTGAACGGCACGCTGGACATTCATCTCGAACTCGAGGCCGCCCTTGCCCGATTGGTGGGCAAAGAAGCCGTTTTACTCTACAGCACGGGATTTCAGGTTAATTTGGGTGTTATCAGTGCCCTGGTCGGCAAGGGGGATTATGTCATCGGCGACAAAACCAATCACGCCAGCATCGTCGAGGGCTGCCTCCTGGCCCCGGGCAAATTTCTTCGCTTTCCCCATAAAGACATGGCGGCGCTGGACAGCCGCCTGCAACAGCTCGAACCGGAGGCCGGCAAGCTGGTTGTCGTCGATGGGGTGTTTAGCATGGAAGGGGATATCATCCCGCTGCCTGAGCTCTGTGACATAGCCGGGCGCCACGGCGCCGCGGTGATGGTTGACGACGCTCATGCGATCGGGGTTCTGGGCCGGAATGGCGCGGGCACGGCGGATCATTTCGGCCTGACCGATCAGGTCCACCTGATCATGGGGACGTTTAGCAAATCCCTGGCCAGCCTCGGTGGCTTTATTGGTTCGGACGCTCAAACCATTGATTACCTTAAACACCATTCCCGCCCCCTGATTTTCAGCGCGAGCATGAGCCCGGCCAACGCCGCGGCGGTGCTGGCCGCACTCGAAATCATGACCGGGGAGCCCGAGCGCATCGCCCAACTCTGGCGCAACACCAGCCGCATGAAAGAAGGGTTGACCCGCACGGGGTTTGATCTGGGCCAGTCCGAAACGCCGATCCTGCCGGTGTATTGCCGGGAGATGACCAAGACCTTCCAGTTCTGCAAGCGTTTGCAGGAGGAGGGCGTCTTCGTTAACCCGGTGGTTTCGCCCGGGGTGGCGCCGGGCCAGGAGTTGATTCGCATCAGCTTGATGGCCACGCACACCGAAGCCCAGATTGATTTCGCCCTCGATAAACTCTGCAAGGTGGGCAAAGAGCTCGGTTTGGTCTAATTGAAGGTCCTGCTCACAGGCGCCACCGGTTTTGTGGGCAGTCACGTCCTCGAGGCACTCAGGGCGCGAGAAATCCCCACAGCTATTCTGGTGCGAGACGCGGCCCGCAGGCGTGATCTCGGGGCTCACCTTTCGGGAGTGGAAATCCGCCCGGGCTCGATCACTGAACCGCCCAGCTTGCGCCCGGCCCTGGACGGCATCACCCACGTGATTCATTGTGCCGGTTGCACCAAGGCGAGCCGCCCGGACGACTACCGACGGATTAACCACGAGGGAACGGTCAACCTCGTCGCCGCCGTCAATGCGCGCCAGCCTGGCCTCAAGCAGTTCATCCATATTTCCAGCCTTGCGGTAACTGGACCGGCCACCCCCGAGCAGCCAGCGCGGGAAGCGGACCAGCCGCAGCCGGTTTCGGAGTATGGCCGGAGCAAGCTGGCTGGCGAGTTGGAGGTGATAAACCATTGCGGCGCCACCTTCACCATCCTTCGGCCGCCTGCGGTTTACGGGCCGCGCGATACCGGATTCCTGCCCCTGTTCAAAGCCATCCAGCATCACCTCCTGCCTCAGCCGGGCAAGACCCAGGCCTTGAGCCTCGTTTTCGCCCGGGACCTGGCTCAGGCCATCTTAACCTGCCTCGATCACCCTCGATCCGATGGAAGGACCTACTTCGTCGCCTCGCGCGGGACGGTGACCAGCCGGGGTTTGGCACGGTTCATTGCAAAAGCGATGCGCGTCTGGACGATTCCGGTGCCGTTGCCGCCCGCGGTGTTATGGCCGGTTTGCCTGGTCCAGGAGCTATGGTCGAGGGTTACAGGCAAGCCCGCCCTGATGAACTTGCAGAAATTCGCCGAACTGCGCGCTCCGGGCTGGGTCTGCGATCCGAGCCGGCTGGAAACGGAACTCGGTTTCAAGTGCGACACGCGCTTGGCTACGGGGATCTCGGAGACGATCCAATGGTATCGGCAAGCGCATTGGTTGTGAGGCACTACACCTTCGTTGATTATGCCACGCAGGCCTACTCCTTGGTGACGGGCCTCCTGATCCTGTGCCTGCACAACGAAACGGTGCCTTGCTGGCCGTGGCTGCTCGCGTCCCATGTGGTGTGCTTGGGACTGGTTCACCTGCTCATCGTCCGCCACGCGCGGGCGCGGCCCAGCCGGGCGGTGGACCTCCTGCGCCATTTCTACCCCATGTTGCTGTACCTATGGTTTTTTGCTGAAACCGGCTGGCTCAATCGCATGGTGTTCCCGGAGTTTATGGATCCCCTCGCCATCCGGTGGGACCAGGCCTTGTTTGGGTTCCAACCCAGTATCACGTTCATGCTGAGGTTCCCCTACCTGCCTTTAAGTGAGGTGTTCTATGCCGCGTATTTTTCCTATTACCCAATGATCGTGGGCATCGGACTGGCGCTATTCCTCCGGGACCGGCGCCAGTTTTTCCATTATATCTCGGTCCTCTCGTTCGTGTTCTACGTTTGCTACCTGATTTACATCCTGGTGCCCATTATCGGGCCGCGCGTTTTTCTGGAAGACGTTGGCGGCTACCACCTGCCGGAAGCAAGCCGCGCGCTGGCACCGGATCCCGCCTACCCGCCCGTCATCCAGACAGGCGTGTTGTTCAAGCTCATGAACCTGGTCTATCGCGTATTCGAGGCGCCCGGCTCGGCCATTCCCAGCAGCCATGTGGCCTTGGCCCTTTGCACCCTTTACTTCTCCTTTCGCTATCTTCCCAGAATTCGGTTTCCACACCTCGCCGTGGTCCTGCTCCTCTGTCTGGCGACCATTTATTGCCGGTTTCATTACGTGGTCGATGTCCTCGCCGGGGTGGCCGCCGCGGGAGTACTGCTCCCTTTGGGCAACCTGCTTTATTGGAAAAGCGGCGGAGCCGGGGCTCCTGGCCGGGCAGACCCACTGCCAGCCGAGGTGGGAACCACCAGCCGTTAGGCGCGCCGGGCCGGACCGCTCACACGTCCCGTTGGTAAATACGGTATCGCTTGTACACCCGGCCGCCGATGGCCTCGAGCACCCGGCACATCATCACGTTGTCTTCCAGGATCCACGAGGCTTCGGATTCCCGCACGCCCGCCTCGAACCCCACCCGCAGACCCTCGATGAGCAGGGCCGATTCCAAGCCGCGCGAACGGTACTTCTCCCTCACCCCGAGTGTCAGCACGCGGGTGCGGGTCGGACGCTTCCACCCGAGCAGATACGGTATGAAGCCCAGCACCCGGGGGGTGAACAGTTTTCCCTTCAGCGGCTGTAATGCCGGGTTGTAATCGGGCATGGCCAGCAGGAAGCCCACCGGTTCGGGACCCGCCTCGGCCAGCCAGATCAAGCCTTCCATCAGCAGCGGCTTCAAACGCTCCGCCATAAAGTCCACCTCCGCGTCCGTCATCGGCACGAAACCCCAGTTGTCCTGCCACGCCGCGTTATAGACCTCCTTGATCTTCCCGATGTCTTGCTTGAGCGTTTTGCGCAGGACCGGGCGAAACGATAGTTCCGGGTTGCGCTTCTTGACCTTCCCGCCGATGCGGGTAAGGCGTTCCATGGGAATGCCGGCCAGGTCGATGTGAAAGGCCAGCAAGTCCTTTGCTTTCGTGAAGCCGTCCACATCGAACAAAGAAAGGTAATAACGCGGGTTGTACGTCATCATGAACACCGGCGGCGAATCGAACCCCTCGACCAGCAGGCCGCACTCGTCGTTGGTCGTCGGATTCATAGGGCCCAGCATCCGCTTGCAGCCCTGTTCCCGCGCCCAGCCTCCCACCGCCGCGAACAGGCCCTGGCTGACCTGCCGATCCTCGACGGACTCGAAGAAGCCAAAAAACGCTTCGGGCTCGCGGCCGGGCCGGTTGTGCAGGTTGTCGAAAATGCCGGCAATGCGCCCGACATCACGTCCGTCTTTCCGGGCAACCCAGAGCTGCATGCGCGCATGTTCGAAGAGCGGGTTGGCATCCGTGAAGACCTTTTTGAGATCCATCAACAGGGGCGCCACCCAGTGCGGGTCGTCCCCGTAAACGAGGTAGCTAACCTTCAGGAAACGTGAGACATCGCGCGCGGACCGCGACAACGGCAGGATCTGGACGTCGTTATTCATGCTGGATTCAGAATAGCCGGCCGGGCAAAGCCTAACGACCAGACCTGCCGCGAGGGTGCGGAATTTGCCGCGGCGCGTCAACCCGGCACACGCTCCCAAAGTGTCGGCAAGCGATCCGGGAGTGGCCGCTAAATCCACGCGCCACACGAAACCGCCACAACCGAGAGCTGTCGGCCGCAGCGTGGAGGAGCGGCCCGCGCCGGCTGCGTGTTTCAGGAATTCACCCAAGGGTTTTCCCAGGCGTCCTCAGGAACGTTCCAGTCGCTCGCCATCGGCGTGGTCTGCAAGAATCTCCCGCGTATGACAAGCCTTCGAACCGTAACTATCCCTTTATTGAATCTCGTGGCGGGGTTGTGCTGTAACTCCGCTTTGGCCGCCATTCCCTTGCCGGTGCACAGTGTCACCTTGGCTTGGAACGCCAGCCCCTCGAGCACCATCGCCGGATACCACCTCTACTACGGGGGCGCCAGCCAGGCGTACACCAACACTATCGACGCCGGGGCCTCGACCCTGCTCACAGTCTCGAACCTCGCGCCTCAAGCGACCTATTTCTTCGCTGTCACGTCCTACGACGTCCTCGGTCTCGAGAGCGCGTTTTCCAGTGAAATCAGCTATACGGTGCCGGGTTCCGCTATTCTCCAGCTCAGCGGTTCGGTAGCGTCGGGCCTGCCAGCTCACCGGTTCCGCTCCGGTTGGATATCAATACCAGGTCCTCCGGACCGCGGATCTTAAAAGCTGGACGGCAGTTGGCACGATCACGGTGGGCAGTTCCGGCACGTTCCAGTTCACCGATGTCCCGAGCACAAACGCCAACGCCCAGTGTTATCGGCTGCTCCAAACGTATCCCTGAGCTCGCCCCGGAAGAACTGTGCGCCGCGCCCGAACATCCGAAGGCTGGGACTTGGAACTTGACACCTGGAACCGGGTCCCTCGAACTTGCCACCCAACGCATGCGAACACTAAAACATCTCTTCGATCAAAACCGGGCGTGGGCGGCCCGGATCCAGGAGCAAGATCGGGAATTCTTCTCGAAACTCTCCCAACAGCAGTTTCCGAAATACCTATGGATTGGGTGTTCCGACAGCCGCGTGCCGGCCAATCAGATCGTCGATTTGTTGCCCGGAGAACTCTTTGTCCATCGGAATATTGCCAACCTGGTCGTGCACACGGATCTGAACTGCCTGTCGGTGATGCAATTCGCCGTCGATCTGCTCAAGGTCGAGCACATCATCGTTTGCGGGCATTACGGCTGCAGCGGCGTGCGGGCGGCGCTGCGACGGGATCGGCTGGGGTTGAGTGATAACTGGCTGCGATACGTCCAGGATGTGCGCCGCAAACACGAACAGCGGTTGGCCAGGGCAGGGGAGGCCGAAGCCGTGGATCGTCTTTGTGAACTCAACGTCATCGAACAGGTTGCCAACGTTTGCGACACCACCATTGCGCTGGATGCCTGGGAACGCGGCCAGCCCCTGGCTGTGCACGGCTGGATTTACGGATTGCGGGACGGCCGGTTAACCGACTTGAAAACGACCGTCACCGGCCCGCAAGAGTCGCTGTCGGTTTACCAGGCGGCTATGGCCGCTCTGCGCTAGCTCGCCTCGTGACCCATGGCTGGCGCGCTCAAAATCGGCTTGGTCGGAACCGGGATGTTTGGCGGGGAAGTGCACTTGCGGGCTTGCGCCGGCTTGCAGCGCTTTGGCATCAGCCCGCAGTTGAGCCGGGTCGGGCTCGAAAGCTGGGCGCGCGATCTGGCCCCGCTTCGATTCGAGCTCTCGGCGATTGCCGCCCACTCCGAGGATTCGGCTCGCCGTGCGCAGGCGGAGTTCAAGTCGCGCACTGGGCACTTGCCGCGGGCATATTGGGGCGAGGAACCGTGGGTGGACCTGCTGCGGGACGCGCCGGACTTGGATGTGTTGGCGGTGGCCACCCCGGACCACCTGCACACTCCGGTCATTCTCGCCGGCCTGCGCGCGGGACCCCATGTGCTCACCGAAAAGCCCATGTGCCTGGATATCCGCGAGGCGGATCAAATCATCGAAACCGCCCGGGCGAGCGACCGGCTTGTGGCGGTGGATATGCATAAGCGGTTCGATCCCGATCATGTCCGGATCTGGCGGCAATTGAAGGACGAGATCGGGGAGCCGCTTTACGGGGTGGCGTATTTGGAGGAACCATTGGAGTTGCCGGCCCGTCGCTTCCGATGGGCTACCCAAAGCGATCCGTTCACCTACGTCGGATCTCATTGGGTTGATCTCATCTGCCATTATTACCAGGTCAAACCCGCCGCCCTCACGGCTGTCGGCCAAAAACGGCTGTTGGTGCGCAAGGGCATCGACACCTATGACGCGGTTCAGGTCCGCGTGGATTTCACCAACGGGTTGAGCATGCATTTCCACAATAACTGGATCACACCACCGGACTTCGAGGGGCCCGTCAACCAGGGGCACGAGCTGGTCGGGACGCTCGGCAAGATCGAGAGCGACCAGCAGTATCGCGGGCTGCGCTGGTGGGCCCAAGGGCAGGGGAGCCGTACCGCCAACAGTCATTTCACCCGGGAGATCCGCGCTCCGGAAGGCGAGCCCGCCTGGGTGGGGTATGGCGTGGATAGCATCACGGTGGCTTTGGCGGCGGTCTGCCGCATGAAATTCTTCGACGGTAACCGGGACAGCCTGGCCGCGATTTATCCCAACGCCGAGGAGGCGCGCGTGGTCGTCGCGATTCTGCATGCGGCGCGGATTGTCCGGGACCGGAATTTCCGTTATCTGCAGGACGGCATGGGAGCCCCGGTCACCGCACGGTTCGGCCCGGATGGCATCTTTATTCTGGACCCACATCGCTTCGTGCAGGGAAAGACCGCGGTGGCGGAGCGGATTTACGACCGGGCGATCTGAGACCGGGGGTGCCGGCGGCCCCGCGCATCTCGACTTCAAACCCGCTTCGCATCACGCCGCATCCGCACACGCACATTCCAGGCTTCCATCCTCGTTCCCGCAATCACCGCGCTTGTCACCGGGTTGTAACCGGAACGTAACTGGACCCGGGCTGGCTCCGGGTTCATATAGGGATGGGAAACATTTGCTACGAAGGGATGAAGATTCTGCTGAGAGATTGCGAGACCGGGCTGTTCCTGGGCGACGGCCGGGAATGGACACATAACCCGGAATGCGCACAGGCGTTCTCGAACCGATTTCAAGCCACCGCGTACAAGCTTTGGCATCGGCTGCCGCGGACGTGCGCTGTGACTGCGCCCGCACGTAACGCCCCGCCCACCCGCGCACGCCTGGGCCGGTTCGACGCAGCCTTGCGCCTCAGCGCGTGCGCCCCCGCTCAAGTCCAAGCAAAAATTGAACTCGCGCCCGGGAATACGCTATTTATCCGCGGCGAGGGCGGCGGATTGGATTGGCGCCGGGGCCAGCCCATGGCTAAGGTGGACGCCTCCACCTGGCTCTGGCGTGCGCCCGGGTCCGAACCCGCGCTCGTCGTCCAACTCCTGCTCAATGATCTGATTTGGGCCCGAGGCGACGCGGTGATCCTCCAACCCCCTTGCCGGTTGGAAGTCGTTCCCGATTTCGAATGGCCCGAGATCCCGCGAATCTCCACGGCTGAGGACCTGTCGGTCAGCTTCCCGGACAATCCCCGAAGGACAAGCCGCTAAGTTGACGCGGTCAAGCCGCGCCCCGGTCTTTTCTCCCAAGCGGGAGGTTGACCACGAAATACACGAAAAACACGAAAGCGTAGAGGATCCATCGGGGAAGCTGTTTTCGGGTATTTCATGTATTCGTCGCCCCGCGTTTTTCGTGTGTTTCGTGTGTTTCGTGGTCCCTCCTCCGAGTTTGTGTATTTCGTATAATTCGTTGCCTCCACGTCGGGATCGTGAATTAAGTTGCTTGACATTATATCCGGGGGCAACAAGTGTGCCTCATGGTCTTGACATTCTCCTTCGAGGTGCGCAATGCAGGCTGAGATTCTTTACAAGGATGAAAGTTACCGAGTAGTGGGCGCGTGCTTCGAGGTCTATCGAGAGAAGGGCTGTGGTTTTCACGAGTCGGTTTATCAGGAGTGCCTCGAGATAGAATTGCGGCTTCAGGGCGTGCCATTCCTGGCTCAAAGGCCACTGGCTCTGGAATACAAGGGCTGTCCCCTCCGTTCCAGATACCAGCCAGACTTTGTCTGTTACGACCGGATCGTGCTCGAGGTCAAAGCGGTGACCGAATTGGCGGATGAACACCGGGCGCAGGTGCTGAATTACTTGAAGGCCACCGGACTGCGGCTGGGCCTGCTCGCTAACTTCGGTCATTATCCCAAGACGCAGGTCGAACGTATCGTCGCCGGCAAGGGACGCTACGCTTGGGGCGAGTGACCACGAAACACTCGAACACGGGAGGTTGACCACGAAACACACGAAATACACGAAAGCGGAGAAGAGCTAGCGCGGGAAGCTGGCTAGCTTTGTCGTGGAGCCGCTCGCGCGAAAGGGACTATTTCCTGGCCTGCTGGGCCGGGGCGGGTTGGAGCAGTTCGGCGAGGTTGTAATGCGTGTATCGGGTATGGGCGGCCGGGTTTTTCGAGTCTGCGTTCGCCACCCAGAAATCCAGCGTGTCCGGAGCGAACAACGCGCAGTGGATATTGGAGGTCATGCAGACCGGGCGTCGCATCAAGTCACGCGCGCTATCGGCATTGAGTTTGCCGTATTGGGCCTGTACTCGACGCGCCAATTCTTCGTAGCGGTCCCCGGCGGACATCAACACGACATCGGGGATGGCGTGGGGCAGGCGCGGATGGCTTCGGCCGGGCCAGATCGTCTCGAAAGAGTCGGGCGTGGCGGCGATGCCAACCGCGCGTTTTGATTTGGCGTCGGAAATGACATAGTAATACTCGCAGGTGCGCGGCCCCTTGCGCATGATCTCGACGGCCTCGTCGAGGGTGCTGGCCGTTTCCATTACCTCGCGCACCAGCTCAGCCATCGGTTTGCCGTCCCAGTTTCCTTGGCCGCTTCCGCCCATTTCGCCGATGGCCAGGTGCTTCTCGTTCATGGCGGTGACCGAGCCGATGAACCCGGCATAGCCCACATTGACCCAGGCGTTCCCCTGATCCGGCTGGATCACCATTACGGTGGCGTTTTGTTCCAGTCCGAGTCCACGCAAGTAATCCAGGATGCGCCCATGATACATCCGGCCATCCTCCGTGGCTTTGCCGAACACGGCAAACCCGCTGCAATGGAACAGCTCGGGGAAGAAGTTGGCCAGCCGCACCTCTTCCCGCGCCAGGCCGCTCGCGTCAGCCAGCGCATCCATCTCGCGGTAATAGCGCTCATCCATGTAGCGGCTCAGCCGAATCTGGGCCTGTTCGATCTCGCCGAAAAACCAACGTCCCTTCTCGAACGAGCTGCCCACGCCAACCCCATACAGAATATGATCCACCAAATCCCGGACTTCCTTCTTCAAGAGTGTCCCCTGCTCGCGGCCCATTTCCTCCGGTGTCCCCTTGAGAAAGAGCACGCGGGTGCCGTCGATCATCTCCAATCTCCCGTTGCCGGAGCGGGCCACGACGCGCCGCTCGCCGGTGGCGGGGCCGAGCGTCGGAACCTTCTCTCCCAGCATCTTGATTGCCACTTCGAGGAATTTTTCCAGGTGTGCTCGCGCTACCGATTCGACTTTTTCGCCGCTTTCAGGTTGAAGCGTCCACTTGGCCGCCGGCCATGGCTCTGCCGCCGACGGGTCGATCAACTCGACCTGGATGTCGGTGTTGCGGCCATCCCGGTAGGCCACTCGCAGGGGCATGAAGTCACTCTCGCGAATCCAGAGTTGGAGGGTAAATCGCGCAAGGTTAAATCCGCGGATGGCCTCGGGTTTGGGCGTGGCTTTCAGGACGCGGCAGGTCACGCCGTGGACCGTCTCGTCGGGCAGCAGCGCCAGGTCCGTGAGGAACGGCAGCACCAGAATCTGCTCGGAGGGCAGCGGCAGTTTTATGGGGCCGAGGGGTTTGGTGTCCTTTCGCTCGGGAGCGGTTGAGAAGAGAGGCACATCCGGTGATCCAACCAGCCCAAGCTTCTTTCCAGGCACATCGATCCAGACCTGTTGCCCATCCCGGCAAACCACGACATCCTGGTTTTCCCACTGGGTCGAGAGCCGGAGATGGTCCGGTGCTTGAAAGGCCACGCCGATTTCGTGCCCGACGAATTCCTTGGGCAGGCCGCCGGCCTTTACGATCCGGAGCGTGGTGGTAAAGGTGTGCGGGGCTTGATTGGTCGGCGGTTCGATGATCTGCGCCACGTGTTCGAGCGCGCCGCCGAAGAGCTTTACCAGGAGGTCCTCGTCCGCACCCCGTGCCACCGATAGCCAGGGCAGAAGCAGCAGGAAGAAGAAAAGCCAACGTTTGGATCGCAGGGATTTCATATGGTTTCCGGCCATCAGAGTAATCCAGCCGCCGCCGCCTGTCTATTGCGTTAAGAAATCCTTGCGCATCGCTCTCCTCCTGGTAAGCCTCTCTCCCACACGCGGCGTCGAAGCATCAAGCATACGTATGAGTGAAATCCAATATCGTGGCCGGCGCGCTCACGCGCTGGAAAACGAGTGGCTGCAAATCATCGTCACCCAGGAGGGCGGCCATATTGCCGCCGTTACGGATAAAACCACCAAGCTGAGCCCGCTCTGGTCGCCGCCGTGGCCATCGCTGGAACCTTCGCAGTATGACCGCGACAAACACCCGCAGTATGGGGACAACAGTGAGAGCCGGCTGCTCGCGGGCATTCTCGGCCACAACCTCTGCATGGATACATTCGGCGGGCCTACCGAAGCCGAAGCCGCCGCCGGCATGACCGTCCATGGCGAGGCCTCCGTCGCCCGCTACGAGATCAAGGTGACCGGCGACACGCTGGTCCAGAAGGCCGCGTTCCCCCAGGCGCAGCTCCGTTTCAGCCGCAGTATCCGTCTGCCCGCCGGTGCGCGCATCGCCACCATTACCGAGGCGGTCGAGAATGTTTCGCAATCGGACCGGCCCATCGCCTGGACGCAGCATGCGACCCTTGGGCCGCCCTTTCTTGAAAAAGGCAAAACGCAGTTCCGCGCGTCGGCCACTAAATCCAAGGTCGTCGAGCAGGACTTCACCGACGGCAAAGGTTATATGAAGATCGGCGCCGAATTCTCCTGGCCGATGGTCCCGTGCCTGGATGGCGGGACGGAGGATATGAGGATTTTCACCAATCGGCGGGTCTCCGGTGGGTTTTCGACGCACCTGATGGACCCCGCCCGCGAACGGGCCTGGTTTGCCGCGTGGAGTCCCACGCATCTCCTGGCCTACGGCTACTCGTGGAAGCGGAGCGATTTTCCCTGGCTCGGTATTTGGGAGGAAAACTACAGCCGCACCCAGCCCCCTTGGAACGGGGTGACGCTGACCCGGGGCATGGAATTCGGGGTCTCCCCTTTCCCGGAATCCCGCCGCGCCATGATCGAGCGAGGCGGCTTGTTCGGCGTCCCGGGCTATCGCTGGATCCCCGCCGGGCAGACGGTGACTGTCGAGTACCAGCTATTTCTACTTCCAACCGAGTCGGTGCCGGAGAATCCTCCGAGCTGAGTCGTTGTTGCAGCGAGGTCGGCTGCGCCGCCGCGTGGCGGCATCAGATCGTAGCCGTGGACTTCAGTGCACGGACCCCACCTACCGAAGGAAAGGGAGGGCTTCCGGAGCGACCTTCGTGTGCAAATGGCGTCCGGCAAGTGGCGCTCAGCCGCCCCTTTAGGATTCGATCAGCACTCGAACCCCAGGCCTCACCAAGCCTATTTCTTCATCCATCCCTGGCCGTCCAGCCAATCCGCGAACAGTTGTATCCAATGGTCCGAGGGCAGGTTTTGCTTGCGCATGCCGAAGCCGTGTCCGCCGCGGGCGAGCATATGCAGTTCGGCGGGTTTCCTGGCTTTGGTCCAGTCGATATAAAGCGCGACGCTATGCGGCGCCAGGCCAAGTTGATCGTCGGTGGCCGCCAGGATGAACAAGGGCGGGGCATCCTCCGGGACCCGGCCCTTGGGGGTCCAGTCGTATTGCAGGTAAATCGGCGCGGCGAAGTCGGGCCTGGTTTCAGGGGTATGATTGTACGCGACGGAGGCCGCCACGGTGCCGCCGGCTGAAAAGCCAATGATGCCGATGCGCTCGGGATCGATCCCGTACTCTTTAGCGTGCTTTCGGACATAACCCACGGCCGCCTGCCCGTCGGCCATGGCAAGTTGGACGATAGGCAGGACATCCTCCTCGAATTGTTTGCCACCCTTGGCCACCATTTCGGTGGTTGGGTCGTCGGTTTTGCACTGGACCAACCGGTACTTCAGCACGAAGCACGAGACCCCCTTGGCCGTGAGCCACCGGGCAACATCCAATCCCTCACTGTCGATCGACAGCGCGTGGAATCCGCCTCCGGGGCAGATGACCAGCCCGGTTCCGTTCGCCTGGCCGGCAGCGGGCAACATAGGGGTGAGCGTCGGATCGGCGACGTTATAGACCACCCGCGTCCGCCACATATTCTTGTCGTTTTCCGCCTCGTGAAACTTCCAGTCTTCCGACCCCGGGGCGGGACCTTCATACAGTCGGATGGCTTTATCTTGGGCAAACGCTCCGGTGGACAGTGTGATCAGCATGAGTGTGTTCAGGATTTTCATGGCAATGACGCGCACGGGTCGGGCCAATCACCCAGGCCGGACCCGCCCGCTCCGCTGGTCCCTTGATAGTCGAGCGGGGAGCACGTGTAAAAGGTTTTCTCACGGGGAATAAACCATGGCACCGGCGGGTGGGACTTTCAGTCGGCCTCAGTCCGGCCAGGGGCTTAGTTGGAAATCCCAATCGTGTTGAGTGCCCGCACCCCCCCTCATTCTCCCGCCCGTGCCGCGGTGGGCCAAACCGCATCGCGTCCCTCCCACAAACCGACCTGATTGGTTTGGGAGGCTCGTGGATCCCCGCCGTTGTCCTGACCGTCGTTGCCCACCGAGTAGAGGAGCGGCCGCCCGCCGGGGTCGAGGTGGTAGCAGAGGGGCCTGCCACTCATCAGGTCCACCGGCACGGCAGAAAGATATTCGGGCGCCAGGCCCTCGAGGGTCAGTGGAAACCTTCCATGCGCCAATCGAAAGCGTTCGAGGGCGATGGCGGTGATGGCCAGGCGACGCTCGGTTTCGGTGCGTGCGCCGTTATCGAGGGCTTTCAGCAGATTGGGAATCGCGATGCTGCTGAGCGGGTGCCGCAACCGTGCCGGATAGTTCGTCATCTGATAAACCGGCAGAAAGGCCTGGTCGAGTTCCCGGTGCGCGGTGACCCAGGCGGCCCCCGCATTCAGCGAACGCAACGAACCCAGGCTCTCCTGCATGATCTTGAGATAAAGCAGTTCGTCATCGTCCATGACGGTCACCTTGTAGATGGGCAAAAAGATATGGTCGGAGACAAATGTCTGGACCTTGTTGTTCATGCTGGGCCCGCCCAAGAGGGGGCCGGTGTTCAGAGTCGCAAGCGCCTGCCCCCCATTCGGTTGCCGGATGCGCGCCCACAATTCCTCCCCCTGCGCGCGTGAGCCCAGCATGCCGCGTTCGAGGGCTTGGGCCAAATCGACCTGTTCCCAGACGGACTGCATGCGCCGAAGCTGCGGCTCGGTCCAACCCGGCGCTTGCAGCGCCTCCCAGGTTGTGGCCACACCGAGGCCGGAGACGGCGATGCGGATCATTTGCGCCGCCAGCGTGTACTCGTCCCGATTCAGCCGCGCCAATTCCGCCACGGCTTCGAGGTTCTGCAGCGCCGCGTCGAGGTGGCCCTGGTGCAGCTCATAAATCGTCGCTATTGCCAGCCATTGCGCGGCGGATCGGATGGCGATGAAGTTGGGCAGCCGGCTGAAGACGTTCGTGCCGAGGTTTGATTGAGCCGGCGCTTCCTTCAAGGCTTCGCGAACTTCCGCCATGGGTGTATCGATCCGGGCCAGTTCGGTGGCCATTCCATCCCACGAGGACGATCGAGTTCCGTTGGTTGCGCCCGGACTTTGGAGGTTCTCCCGGCAAAGCGCCCGAGCCTGCCCGGGGCCGACGTACTTTCTGCCGTCCAGCCAGCGGGTATTCAAGCTCGCGGCTCGCAGCCGGGCCGCGGCATTCGAAAACAGAGAAAGCGAGGTGCCCGAAGCTGGCGCGCGCGAAGCCGTGAGCGACGCGTAGGTCAGTTTTTCGCCTCGAAGGAGCAGACTGGTTTTGTAGGCTTGCAGCAGCCGGCTGGGACTTGATCGGCGTCCCAGCAGCCCAATCGCAACGAAAAGCACGATTAGAACCCCGGAGATCAGCAGGGCTCGTTGCAGCTTGTTCATCGGGACCCGCCTGGCCCCGATAGAGCGCGCGGCGAACCGTGCGCCGGGCGGCGCGTTAGCGGTTCCAGGCGAACAAGGGTTCGGGGCAGCGCAACCATATAGTGAAGACACCGGCCAGGCGAATTGGTTTCGTTGCGAACGGCCCAATTCCGCCACCGCGGTCACGAGCAATCAAGCTCGGAATTCAGGAGACCGGCGGCTCCAAATCCCTCGGCCAGGTTCCGCGGCAACTCGCTCTCCTTCATAAGGGGTTGTCGGATCATGCGTCGCTACGACGCCCTGTGTGGGGAAGCCAAAAATCCATGGACTGAAGTCCATGGCTGCCATCAACTGTCGCTCCGCGACACCGGCTGGGCCGTCGCGGCCGTCGCGGCCGTCGCCGCGTAGCGGCGTCTGATGGTAGCCGTGGACTTTTAGTCCACGGAATTCGGCCAGCCGCATCGAGATGCGTCGCGTCGCGACGCCTGACTGCGTGGGGCGCGTGCCGATCCATGCACTGAAATCGATGACTCCCATCGTTTGTCGCTCCGCGACACCGGTTGGGCGTCCGCGGCCGTCGCCGCGTAGCGGCGTCTGATGGTAGCCGTGGACTTTTAGTCCACGGCTACCGGTTGCCGGATGGGGCTGCGTCGCGTCGCGACGCCCGAGGGGTGCAAGTTCGCCATCAAGATCAAGGCCGGGGCTAAGAACAGGGCTCCTGGCCCACGACGACCCCATCCCAGCGCCGGCCCCTGAACGGCGTCAGCACTCGATCAGGGCGACGGCCGTGGCATGGGCCTGCGTGTGGCTCAGGCTGATCAGGACGCGCTGGGCGCTTCGTTCCTTGAGCAAGGTCTGCCCTTTGTCGTGCAGAATGACGAACGGTTCACCCGTTTCGCGGCGTCCCACTTCGATATCATGCCAGCCGAGTTGGGCGCCAATGCCGGTGCCGAAGGCCTTGGATACGGCTTCTTTGGCGGCAAACCGCACGGCCAGGAACGGCCCGGGCACTCGATGCGAAAGGCAATAATTGATTTCGTCCGGGAGTAGAATGCGATTTACAAAGCGATCCCCAAATTTGTCGAATGACGCCTGGATGCGGGCGACTTCGATAATATCGATTCCGATGCCGGCGATCATTTCAGTAGTTTGCCATCAGGCCAAGCATCTCTCGCACGGCCCGGTCGAGGCCGGCCAGGATTGCCCGGCTGATGATGCTGTGCCCGATATTCAGCTCCACCAAATGCGGCACGCGGTGCAGGGCGGGAAGGTTCTCGTAATTGAGGCCGTGCCCCGCGTTCACCCGCAACCCCAGGGTATGGGCCTGCTGCGCTCCCGCCACCAACCGCTGCAGTTCACGCTCGCGAGCGGCCGGGTCGGGGAAAGCTTCCGCAAACGCGCCGGTGTGGAGTTCGATGAACTGGCTGCCGGTGCGGGCGGCCGCCTCGATCTGCGACGGATCGGGCGCGATGAACAAACTGACCTCGATCCCGGCGTCGTTCAACCGCTTGCGTGTCTGGGTTAGTGACGAAAGATTGGTGACCACCTCCAGGCCGCCTTCGGTGGTCACTTCCTGCCGCCGCTCGGGAACCAGGCAGACGATCTCCGGTTTCAGTTTTAAAGCGATGGCTATGATCTCCTCGACGTTGGCCATTTCGAGGTTGAGCCGTGTCTGGATCGCCTCACGCAATTTCCATACGTCCCGGTCCTGGATATGACGGCGGTCCTCGCGCAGGTGGGCCGTAATACCGTGCGCGCCCGCGGCTTCACAGGCGAGCGCTGCGGCCACCGGGTCCGGCTCGCCACGCCCCAGACCACGGTAGCGCGCTTCCCGCACGGTGGCCACGTGGTCGATATTCACACCTAATTTAAGCATTCCAGAGCAATTATGGTTTAGGCCGCCCGCCTTTCGCAACCGCTTTTGGCGTTGATTTTTCAGGCAGGCGCGAGAGGCTGAGCGCAGGGTTTCCTGGGTCGGGCTCAGACAAACAATGAAGCACCCATTCGTCACGGTGGCGTTGGTGTACGGGGGAGGACTGGTGCTTGGCGATTATGTCCAGCCACCGGTGGGCTTGCTCTTCCTGGTGGCGCTCGCCGTCGCCGTGCTCGCGGCTGCGTGGACCCGTGCGCGAGCCCGGCTCCTCTGGCCGTTGGTGTTTCTGTGCGGTTGGACCAATCTGGTTTCGCGCACGGCGATTCTTTCACCGCGGGATTTGCGCGCCGTGCTGACCTCTGGACCGGAGATCGTTACGGTTCGAGGCACGCTCGAAGAGACTCCGAGTCAGCGGGTCTATATGCAGGACCAACGGGAGGTTTCGCGTTCGCTGGTCGTGCTGGAGACGCGCGAAATTCTGCGACCGAATACGAATTGGCAGGCCAGCTTCGGGCGCGTGCTGGTCCTGACACCGGGGGTGCTGCCGGCCGGTTTCTACCAAGGGCAAACCGTGGAGGTCACGGGAGTGCTGGCGGTCCCGGACGGTCCCCGGGCGGAGGGTTTGTTCGATTATCGGAAGTACCTGCGCCGGCAAGGGATGTACTTTCAGTTGAAAGCCGAATCGGCAAACGACTGGGTTTTGGTGTCCGGGAAAGGTGCGCCGCCCCTGAGCGACCGGTTCATTGCCTGGGCCCAGGCGACCTTGGCGCGGGGCCTGCCCGTCGAGGATGACGCGTTGCACTTGCTCTGGGCCATGACACTGGGGTGGAAGACAGGCCTGACCAATGAAATCTACGAGCCCTTCATGCAGTCGGGGACCATGCATATTTTCGCCATCTCGGGTCTGCACATCGCGCTGATCTCCGGGATCCTGGTCAGCGTGCTGCGGGTGGCACGGGTCTCCCGTGGTTGGTGCGGCGGGGTGGTCGTGCCTTTGCTCTGGTTCTACACCGGCGTGACCGGATGGCAGCCCTCGGCCATTCGCTCGGCGATCATGATGACGGTTGTTATCGGGGGCTGGAGCCTCAAGCGCCCGTCGGATTTGCTCAACTCCCTCGCGGCCGCGGCGTTCATCATCCTGGTGTGGGAACCACAGCAGTTGTTCGGCGCCAGCTTTCAGCTTTCGTTTTTTTGCGTGTTGAGCATGGCGTTGTTGTTGCCGCCCGTTCGGGAGGTTTGCACGCGTCTGCTCAGCACGGATCCGCTACTGCCGGCGGAATTGGTTCCGGCCTGGCGCCGGAAGCTCCACGGCCCGCTGCGCTGGCTGCTCAACTCGGTGGCGACCTCGCTGGCTGCGTGGCTGGGCTCGCTGCCGCTGACCGCTTACTACTTCCATCTGTTCAGCCCGGTTACCTTGCTGGCCAACTTGCTCATCGTCCCGCTGAGCAGCCTGGCGCTTTCCTCGAACGTGGCGAGCTTGCTCTGCGGAGGCTGGTTCGGTTGGGCGGGAGAATTGTTCAATCATAGCGCGTGGTTTTGGATGGATTGCATGATCCGGCTGAGTCATTGGGCCGCGTGGGTGCCTGGCTTCTTCCTTTACATCAAGAGCCCTTCACTCCTCGACCTATTCATCTATTATACGTTTCTGGTGGGCATGATGTCCGGCTGGGTGCTGGTTCCCGGCCGGCGTGCCTGGGCCGGGCTCGCCGCCGCCGTTGTGGCCGTGTGCTATCTCGGTCATTGGGCCCTTGACCGTTCATCGGCGCGGTTGGCCATCCTGCCGGTGAATGGAGGCCTCAGCATCTTCGCCCACACGCCGCATCAGGGCGGCGATCTGCTCATCGACCCGGGCGCCACCAACTCGGTGGAGTTCTGCGTAAAGCCCTATTTGCGCGGGCAGGGGGTGAACCGCCTGCCGTTGATGCTGCTCACCCATGGCGATAATCGCCACGTCGGCGGATCGGCTTTGCTCGCGGACGCGTTCGCCGTGCCGCGGGTCGTTGCCGGCCCGGTCCGCTTCCGGTCGCCGACCTATCGCCGTGCCCTGGGCCACTTCGCCGAGACTCCCGGTCGCCTCCTCACCGTGAGCCGAAACCAACGCGTCGCGAATTGGAAGGTCCTGCACCCCGGCCTGCAGGACCGGTGGCCCCAAGCGGACGACAACACGCTGGTTTTGATGGGGACTGTCCATGGGACCCGCGTTCTGCTGCTCTCGGATTTCGGTCCGAGCGGACAGAAAGCTCTGCTTCAGCGGGGCAATGATCTCAAGGCGGACATCGTGATCACGGGCCTTTCCGCCGGGGGCCAGGCCCTTACCGATGAGTTCCTGCGAGCCGTTCGCCCGCGCCTCGTCATCGTGGCCGACGCCGAGTTCCCCGCCTCCGAGCGGGCCAGCCCGGGTCTCCAAGCGCGATTGAACGCGCTTGGGGTTGACGTCCTTTACACCCGGTCGGCGGGGGCGACGACGATCGATTTCCGCCCGGGACAATGGGAGCTCCGGACCATGAACGGCCTCCGCCTCCGCAGCCAAACCCACGCCGCCCGCTGATGAACCCGAGCGCATCCCGGCAGTAACCGCGGAGCGCCGGCTTTGAGCCGGCTTACGGCGCTCGGCGATTCTTGTAGTGCTCCGATGGATATGGGACGCGCTAAGCCGGCTCCAGGCCAGCGCTATGGCGTTTGGCCGTGTTCGGCGGGCGGGGGCACTGCCGGGATGTGCTCGATGAAACCCGCGATTCCGCGCCGGGTTCGTGCTCGACAGTGGGTCCCCGCCGTGAGACTATGGGGTAATGAGCCATGTCGGCGGTCCATCTGAGAGTTGGACGCGATGCGCCTGCAGTATTTGCTTCGGGCATCTGGAGTTTGGCTCTGAGCACGTCGGGGAGACCATCCAATGCCCGCACTGCGGGATGCCGACCATCCTTTTCATTCCCCGGGCCTCAGGAGCCGAAGCACTGCCCTCCCGAACGATCCTGCCGGCCACCCGGCTGAGCTTGTCCGTCTGCGCTCGATGTGGCGCCTCGCTCTCGAATGGAGCCCGGGCCTGCCCCGAATGCGGTCAGCCCGCCCCCAGGCACGTGGGCCGCGGGCCGGGCGAACCCGGGCGCTCCTTCACCGAAGGCTGGCCGGAAGCGGCGGGGATCTGGCTGATCCTCGGCACGCTGCTGGTCCTGGTCATCGGCGCCCCGCTTTACTGGCTGCAAAATGAATACGCGCGCATTCCCCAGCCCGAAACCGAATGGCAGCAGCGCCTGCGGTTCCAATCCGAGGCGGACAACGAAATGCTCAAGGAATGCACCAATGTCCTGGTGGGCCTGACCCGCGTCATCCATTCCTCCGTCCTCGACGCCGAGGATAATCCGCAACTCTGGACCGGCATCGTCACCGCGGAATTCATCAACCGCTTTGGCGGCATCGAGCGCACCAACGTGCCGTTCCGGTTCAGCACGGATTCCGGCCCCGACGGCCTGATGCATGTTCACTCGATTTATGATTCCGGACGCCCGGTGCGCGTCGAGCGGCGGTCCGGGTCCGGCCACCCGTTGGAAGCGACCCAGCTCGGCCGCTGAGCGGTCGTTCCCCGCGGCAACGGTTGGCCGGCGGCAAGTCCGCGCGGATTCGGCTAAAGGTCGAAGGCGATCACGCCGATAGAGAGTGCGGAATGTTTCTTTCCTGTGAGTTGGAAGCACCCGGCGACCCGGCAACGGGTCGCTTTTTTTTACTCGCCTGATTTCAAAGGAACACCGCCCGCAAGCAGCGCGAGCGAAGCGGCGAGGGGGGAGAAAATCCGGAAGCTGAATTCCCCGCGGCCAGTGGAGCCAGTTCAGGGATTCGAACCCAGGACCTACGGTTTACAAAACCGTTGCTCTACCACTGAGCTAAACTGGCTAAAACACTGGGTTTTATAGGGTTTCCTGTCGATTTTAGGTCTTGAAACTCAGGACCGTTTCCAACAATATTCCAACAGGTTTTACGGGCCTCCACGGCCTGAACCCTATGAAAACCATACGGAAAGATTGGCCCAGAGTCCGCCAATACGTCAAGGCGGGAAACACTTACTTCTCGGTGGATCTGCGGCGAAAACACTACAAGGGACCCAAGTGGAAGAACTTTACCAGCCGCGACAAGGCAATTGAATACGCATCGGAAATTGGGAAGAAGGTTGCCAAGTCAGGGATCTACTCGATCCAGGCCACTGAGGGAGACGACAGGCTCAAGGCTTGGGGAGAACAATGTGCGGCTTACGGTAAAACCTTGGAGCAAGCAGTCGAAACGGCGATTTCTGTCTGGGAACAGCACCGGAAGGTAAAGGAGTCCCCTTTCATGTCCGAACTGCTCTCGCTGTGGATGTTGGACAAAATCGAGAACCCCCTCAAGCCCCTTCGCCCAAGGACAACGGACAGCATTCGATTCATGGCGAACACGTTCAAGGCGGATTTCAAAGACGCCAAAATCAAGGAAATCGACCAGGCACGTGTCGAGCAATACCTCCGTGATAAGGACATTTCCAACCAAAGCCGCAAAAATCTCAGGAACTACCTCGGGCAGTTTTTCAATTGGGCCATTCAAAAGGGTTATTACGACAAGAACCCGGTGGAGAAAATCCAAATCCACGTCCAGACCGGCGTGCCCCAATTCTTCAAAGTGGAGCAGACCATAGCGATTTTGAAAGAAGTGCTCAAGGACGAGAACAATTCGGTGATGGCCTATTTCGTCCTTTGCCTTTTTGGGGGAATTCGACCCGAGGAGGCCCAGCAAATGAAGTGGAAAGAAAACGTCAAGATGGACACCAAAGAGATTTACATACCAGCCGCCATCTCCAAGACCAAAAAGGATCGGGTGTTCGCCATGGAACCGCTCTTGCACCTGTGGCTGCAGTTCTGCTCCCAAGACGAGCCGCTCATTCCTGTGAACCTTCGGCGGTTGAAGGATAGAGTAACCAAGTCCTTGAAATTCGATTGGATCCAGGATGGTCTCCGGCACACATTCGCGACCTTCCACTATGCGGAGCACAAAAAGCTGGAGGACCTCCGGCACATCATGGGCAATTCGCCCGGCGTGATCGAGCGGTTCTACAAAGGGGCCATTGCCGCCAAGCAGGTCGAAACATTTTGGCTGATGACCCCGACAATCGTGCGAAACGCCGGAATCAAAGGCCCGCTGAAGGATCTTCAGATTTAATGGGCATCGCTGTTGACAGGGCCACTGCCGCTGCGGACAAGTCCAGGCACGATGAAAAATACATCAAATAGAACTGGGACCGCGAACAATAAACCTCAACAGGCACTCGCCGACATCAACGCGAGAATCGCCGAACTGCAACAGGAGCGTGTCGGCCTCGCTCAACCGCTCAAGGATCGATACGCCGAGATCGCAAAGGAGTTGGCGGACATCGCCAGCCAGATTAGTGAACTGGACCCGTCGTGGAAACCGAATTCGCTCCGACCCAAGGCTGACGCGAAAATCGTTGAAGTTCTCACGGCGAGCGAAAAGCCCATGACCGTGGACGAAATCGTTCAGGCGGTGGCGGGATGTTCTCGCCATGGAAAGTGAAGAGCACCTTAAAGAAGCGGAGCAGCTGGTGCGAAAGCGGTGTTCGCCGTCAATGAAGGTCGGTATTCGGTGAAGCAGGGGACGTAATCCTCGGCTCAGACAAGCGAGGACCCTCCGGAACAAAACCCGGAGGGTTTTTTGTTATGGGACACGGTCCAACTCAGACCAGTTTTCCTTTCTCGACACACCGTAATTAAAACGGCTATGGTGAAGACCATTTTAGAACGTAAATTGGTCCGTGGAAGCTTAGCCTTGCATTTTTCAACGGACCATGAGGGTTCACCGATGCCAGACAAAGAAAAAGCTGACCAGGAGCCACAAGGTGGACCACTGGTGCCATCTCAAGAAGTCGCAAAGCCCCGTCGTGCGTTTTTCAAAGTTGAGACGCGAACTGAGCGAGGATGAAATCAGCAACCCAGCCGTCATCGCCTTCTTATGGATAACTGGATCAGTTGGAAAGTAGGGTGGTGGAACTAACGGCATTTGAGGAGAAGTTTCATGCGGCGGATAAAGAGAGGGCTGTGCTGCGGCAGAAGGTGGAACAGCACTCGGCCATGGAAGTGATGCACGGCTTCAGCCTCGCCCTTGGGGGTATCTTTATTGGCCTTGCACCTCTGGTATGGGCACCAGCACAACAACCTTATGGGTATATATCTGCGGGCTGCCGGTGCCCTTCTCCTGAATTGGGGCCGTCATTGTCAAGCTGATGTGGAAATGAATATCGGGATCAATCGGATTGCGGATGCCGGCGTGATCGAGAAGGAGCGGCTCACATTGTCGGTCGTCCGTGAGGACGATATTGGCTACTATCTCGTTTGTGCCACATCCAAGTTGCCGGACGGGAAAGTTTCCAGTTCTCTGCGTGCTCCTTATTGGTTGCCTGATAAGAAGGTCAGAGCTGGCGATTTGGTCGTGGTTTACTCAAAGCAAGGGACGAGGTCGGAAAAGCAAAATGAAGACGGCTCGACCTCCTACTTCTTTTATCGAGGTCGAAGCAAACCCGTATGGGCGGATGTGAGCGATGCCGCCGTTCTTTTTCGTGCGGGGGAGTGGAACGTAAAAGGAAAGAATGAGTGATCCGCCGCCGGGTGGCGACTCAAACCTGCCCGTTGGCTGACACAGGGGCACTATTCGGCACGACAACTTCCCGTCTTTCGATTTCAACGCCTCTGTGGTCAATAACGTCGAAAAGGTAGCGAAGGACTTCATCCTCAGGCTGGCCCCTTCCCCATTCGGCGACGATAATCGCATACACGCAATCCTCACCAAAAATATTTATGCCTGAAGTGCAATCCGCTCCCTCCAAAACGGGGGAGAAAACCGCTCTTTCGGAATCTGACCAACTACAGGAGAGCATCAGAATCTTAACTGGTGCGGACACAGCACATAGCTTGTCGATTTCATCCTCTGCGGTCCCGTGGTAATTTTCAGATTCGATGAAGGCTACTGGAATCTTTTGCCGATTCACGATTGCGAAATCACACCGTAGGAATTCGGTCCAACGGTGGTAACCTAATCGTTCTGCAACCGCTTCGAGAAGCTGGCCGTTGAACTCAGTTTTGGCATCAGGGCTACCGAAAGCCTTCTCGAACTCGGAAATTGGGGTGCGGCGAAGCTCAGCCTCGATGGTGTCCCGAATCTTTGACCACTCAGTATGCGGATTGAAATGCGTATTCGAATTACTCATTGCCAAGTGAACAGCAGGAAGGGTGCCGACATTAGGCAAACCGAGGAGACTGCGGTTTCACCTGGTGCCGAGTGGTTTCCGTTAGCTGTGATCAAAGCCAGCAACCACTAAAACAAAGCCTTTCGGCTGTCGGTGGAATGTTTTCGCCGTGGAAGGTGAAGAGCACCTTGAAGAAAAAGCCCACGGGTTCAAAGGCGGTGTTCGCCGTGAATGACGGCCGGTATTCAGTGAAGCAGGCGACGTAATTATCAGGTCACCAATTGACAGACCCTCCGGTGAGCAAAGCCGGAGGGTTTTTTTCTGGTGGATTCAAGTGGGGATGATCAATCTGTGGAGGAGAACCAGTTATGAGTCTCTGCATAGCCGCACTAACGCCTTCGGGAATCATTTTGACCGCCGACAGCAGGCAGACGTAACCGAAACAACGCTGGGATGGCCAGGATAGGCACTGATAACGCCGTGAAGCTGTTCCAGTTGACGAAAAACGCAGGCGTCGTGATCGCAGGGAGGGCTTTCTTCCCGGATTCTCACGGGGTCTTCAAGGATGCTGGATGGTTCATCAAGGAATTTGGCAAGAAGCAACTGCAATCGCTCACCACCAAGGAAATCGCTCAACAGTTGGCCGGGTATTTATTGCAGGAGTTCATACAACCCAGGAAGAAAGAATTAAAACGCTCCTCCAATCTCAAATTGCAACAGAAGGCGGCACTGGGCTGGTTCTCGCTCCCCGAAATGGAATTCAAATCGACTACTCGTTCACGAAGGAGGAGGCCAAAGTGAGCAGGCAATTCTTCATCGAGAGCATCTCATTCATTGTGGCTGGCTATGATGCAGACGGTGTTGGTAGAGCCTGGTTTGTTTTTGTTCCAAATGAACCCGAAGAGAGGTTCTCCAGAAACACCCTCGCCGGAGGTCTACTGAGAATTGGACAGGACGAGGTAATCGCGAGAGTCATCCACGGTTGGTCGGCGGAGGTTCTGAAGGTACCTTTCGTTCAGGCGGCAATGGCCGGAGGCGTAAATGTGGCCGAGGAACTAAACAAAGCTTCGCACATAATCGAGTGGGGCATAATGACCCTCCAGGATGCTGTTGATTTTTGCGTTTTAATGACTCGCATGACCGAGAGTGTCCAACGGTTTTCGGATGGAACGTACTTGACCCCTGGCGGAATCACAGGAGTAGGCGGCGCCATCGATATCGCTAGGATTACACCCGAGGAAGGATTTCGATGGATCCTGCGGAAGGAACTAGTCGTGAAAGATGATTAGCGGCGAGACCCTGACCCGTCGAATGCCACTTCGTCGAGCACCCAGAATCCTATATCTCGCATTTATACATGACCCACTTCAGCTTGATAAACATCGGGAAGACCGAAGCGGAAACGGACAAGGGAAAGGATCTACCCCTGTTCGAAGTTTGGAAGGAGTATGAGGAGGTCGCTAAACACTTTAACGACCTGTTGATTCGCCTCCGAACACAAGCACTTGGTGGGGTCGCAGCCCTCGCCGCCTTGGCAGCGGTAATTGTGCGAGGCGATCTTGTGCCTGCCCTTCGGTGGGGGGTATTGGTGGCGGCATTCCTCTCTGCTGCTATTTTGGATCGCGGTTTGGATTCTGGACGCCAGATACTACAATCGGCTGTTGTATGGGGCGGTAAATGCGATCCTCGAATTGGAGAAATTGAGCGCTGACGGGAAACCCCCTTCCAGGCTAAATCTCAGGCACCCAAATTGAGGAAGCGGTTGAGAAAGGCAAAATCTCGTCCCAGTCACACGCGATTCCGGTGCATCGTTTTATATCGTGGTGATGATAACACTGCTCTTCGGGTTGGGTGTGTCGATGATGGGCTTGGCCGGGGTCATAAATCAAGTTGTCGCCAGGCCGGGTGTGTCGGGGACCGTCTTTGATGCGAAAATGAGCCTTACATTGGCCGAGGCCACGGTGCAATTGCTTACGCGACAGGACCGTGGACTTAAGGCAACCGCCAAAACTGACAGCGATGGTGGGTTTAATATCTCCCCAAAAAGAGTCTGGGATCTGGATTTCGGAGGAGGACACGGAGAGTCGATTCAATTCATCGTTGCCGTTACGAAAACTGGATACCAACCTTTCGAATTCATTTTATCAAGCTCTCCACAGGGACCGGAGACAAAGGTCATCAAAGAAATTCGTTTGCTGCCGATTAAGTGAAACGAACAAAAACAAACTGGGTGGCCATGAACGATACCATTTACGACGACGGAACACTCACCGTCACGCCAACTGAAATTAGAGCGAAGGGGTTCGTCCTCTACACGGACAACGTTTCCTCGATCAGCGTGATAACCATTCGGCCTGGAAAGGGGTTTGGCTTGTCTGCGTTATTCGCGATTCTCATGATGCCCATCGTCACCTTTCTAATTCAGCGGAATGTTCGGTTCGTCTCGTTCCTCCACCAATCAAGCTTCTTCATCATTCCTGCCATGTTCGCACTGCCCTTTGGCACTCTCGGCGTCCTCGCTTGGCTCATCAGGATCAGCCGTTTGTCCTCCAGACGACGGGCGGCCCGGTGATCTTGGCATCCCAAATCAGCTTCCGCGATCCTCGTCAAAACCGAAGTGCGATATAATCAAATCAAACAGGCGATCGAGAAGGCGATTGCTCTTCGCAAGAAGAGATGAACACATTACAGTGCTGCTGAAACAAGTTGATGAAGATCATCGCCATTCTGTCCGGTTCGGAAGGCCGATTCACTCCTTTGCCGATCATCAGCAGCCGAGGTGTGCGGTTGGGTAGTTCGGTTGCAACCGTCGGCTTTCCAAACATCGGGCTGCAAGGCTTCTCCCCCAAATTGGCGAAAGGCGAGATTGCGTCGTTGTCCGGTGCTCAAGATGACGCAAAATATTTCCAAATCAGCGTTCCGATCCAGCCCGGCAATTCCGGCGGTGCTTTGGTCGATGAACACGGCAATGTCGTCGGCGTGGTGGCGGCCAAGCTCAACCTGGAGGCTGCATTCGCAAGTAGTGGAGCGTTACCGGAAAATGTAAACTATGCTGTGAAAGGCAGTTTTCTGCTCAGTTTTCTTGAATCGGTGCCGGATGTGGCGGCGAAATTACGGGACCCCATTGGCCGAGACCGAAAGTTTGAGGATGTGGTTAAATCGGCAGAGGAAGCGGCGGTGCTGGTGCTGGTTTATTGAGTGAATTTGATTGTTCATTTAGCGACAGAGAGGTAATCACTCTGGCCTATGGCAAAGGAATCCATGGGTCTTGAAGATCTTCCCTCAACCCTCGTCGGCGTTTCGGGCGAGTATTTTGTTGCTGCTGAGTTGTCCCGCCAAGGTTATGTGGCTTCTCTCACGCTCCGCAACACGAGGGGCATGGACGTCCTGGTCACGAATTCCGACGCCTCGCGTTCCGTCGGAATCCAAGTGAAAACAAACCGTGGGGGTAAGAAGATTTGGGTGCTCAACGAGAAGGCGGAAACTTATTATTCGGACTCGCTGTTTTACGTCTTCGTGAATCTCAAGGGACCGAAGGAGAGGCCCGAGTATCACGTGGTGCCGAGCAAGACCGTCGCTGATTTTCTTGCGAAGGACCACCGTGATTGGTTGGCCAGACCCGGCAAAGGCGGCAAACCACACAAGGACAATCCAGTAAGGGTCTTTCTGGACAAAGAAAACCAGTATTTGGACCGGTGGGATTTGCTGGGGCTGGATTTGTTGACAGCGGCTTGACCCGTCATTCCACCAGAGCAATATCGCCATGAAGAAACTCTTGAACCATATCGAATGGCACGCGGCTTTAATCCTCTTCGCCTTCTCAACCTTGGCCGTGAATTTGTATGAGAAGCACCCTTGTCTGGCTCTCGCAATTGGGGTAATCGGCCTTTTGTTATTCGTGGCCTCTGCTCGAAGTGCCTTTTTGTATAAATCGACCGCCTTGATTGACAGATACGATGAGCGCTTTTTTTGTAAAATGACGAAGGAGCGTCGAGGTGCGGCGAGATTCCTTTTGGGCGAAAAACCGGAAGACGTCGATGGTCCTGCGGGCGAGGATGACCTTGAAGACGTGTTGGACTTCTTCGAAGCCCCATTAGCCTCAAGTCTAAAAGATGGCACCGTGAGCGCCCGTCGGCTTTATGACGTGTTTTTTGATTGGGCAAGGCTCTACTATGAGTCTCCAAAAGCCGCGACATTCATAGAGGATTATCAAAAGTGGCAACCTTCAGCCTACGGCGGACTGCGAGATTTCTTTGGGGTTTTACAGCAGATTGAGGAGAAGGAGACCATTTCCAAAAGGGGCAAATGTGCCATTGCGGATTTGAAACTTACCCCAGGACAACTGGAACAATGTCTTCGGAAGGAAGCACGCTTGCGAGCGTGAGCGATGATCTCGCTGCGTTTGTTTTAGACGGAAGGACCAGCCTTACTAAGAATTGACGCCGCCGCCACTCCGGTTTACCTATTCATCATCGCCATCGCTTGAGAGCCCGTCGCTGGTGGCACCTAAAGGAAAAAGAATGAACGCCGAATCAAACGTCGAAACTGTGACCGACGAGCAAATCTCTGGGCTGGCACAAAGAATTGGCCAGATGCAGCAACGGACACTCGGCGCTGCCGCTCCCCTCAAAGCCCGGTATGCCGAACTGCATGACCTGATGAAAATGCTTGAGCGGGAGATCCGAGCTCTTGATGAGGATTGGGAGCCGACTCGGTGAAGCCGAGAACCAGAATGCTCACGGGAGGTATTCTCGTTGTGGTTCACATCGGCGGACTCCTGGAAAGCGGATTCTAGCATCGTGCATGCACTATCGATGCCTTCCGAAAACGACGGTCCGAAAGTGATAAGATCGGCAATCCCATGACCACGCGTCTTTTCCTTCTTTCCACGTGCGCCGCGGCGACCCTGCTCGCCTGGCAACAGGGCACCCCGAAGCTGCCCGCACCCGCCGTCGTTACGGCGCCGCCCAATCCGCCGAAGATCATCGCGCGACCGGAGGGCGCCTCGATCCGAATGCCGAAAGGCTTCGCGATCAAAGAATTTGCCGCCGGGTTTACGCGCCCGCGTTTCATGGCGCTGGGCCCAGGCGGAGAGGTACTGCTCAGCGAGTTCGTGCCCAATGGGACCGTGTGGGTGCTGAAGGGCGATACGCGCAAGAAGTTGCTGGAGAACCTGGACCGGCCGTACGGGATCGCTTTCTGGAAAGACTACGTTTACGTCGCGGAGACCACGTCGCTGAAGCGCTACCGGTACGACGCGAAGACGATGACGGCGGGCGCCGGGGAGGAGATCGTCCCGATGGCGTCGTTCGGCGCGGGCCACGTCACGCGGACGGTCCTGTTCAATCGCAAGGGCGACAAGATGTACCTCGCTGTGGGATCGTCGGCCAATGTGGTGACGGGCGACCCGCCAATGCGCGCGGCGATCAATCGCTTCAATCCGGACGGCACGGGGCACGAGACGGTGGCCAGCGGCGTGCGCAATCCGATAGGGCTGCGGTTTTACCCGGGCACGGACCAAATCTGGGCCACAGTCCAGGAGCGCGACGGACTCGGCGACGACCTGGTGCCGGATTACTTCACCCACATTCGCGAAGGCGGCTTCTACG
>CAWELO010000005.1:0-249363 GCA_963809845.1 uncultured Verrucomicrobiae bacterium
GAATGATTCCGTTTATTCCGAGCTCGGAATAAACGGAAGGGCTTCAATGGCCTCTACACCCTGGTCAAAGAGACGCTGCAACAGGAGCCGACGTCGGGTTTTTTGTTCGTCTTCCTTAACAAACGGCGCAACCGGCTTAAGATTTTGACGTATGACGGGTCGGGGCTCTGGACGCTGACAAAACGCCTCGATCGCGGCACGTATGCCGCGCCCGTCGGCGAGGGCCAGAGTCTAAACCTGCGTCCGGAGGATTTGACGTTGCTCATTCACGGCATCGAAAGCACCTCCCGGCGGCAGTGGCACCGGGTGTGAAGATTTTTTCATTTTCGACTGGACTCCGGATTTTTTGAGCCTTACCTTCCGGGCCGGTGAGCGAGACTCTGACCATTCAGGGCCGGCCTTTAAGCCCCCAGGGGCTGGAGGAGTTGCGCCAGTGGGTGGGAGACAACCCGCACTGGAGTCGCTGGCGATTGTCGCGGGAGCTGGCCACGCGCTGGCAATGGCGCAACGGGGCCGGCCAGCTCAAGGACATGGCCGCCCGCACACTGTTGGTGAAGTTGGAGCAGCGCGGGTTGATTGAGCTTCCGGCGCGGCGGCAGGTGCCGACCAACCGGATGCGTTGCGGAGCGCAGCCGGCGATCATTGAACCGGCTGAACCCATCGTCTGCGCTCTGGCCGATTTGCAGCCCCTGAGCGTGGAAGAAGTCAGCGGGCGACCGGCCGAGCGGGCCTGGCTCCGGGGGGCACTGGCTCAGTTTCATTATCTGGGCTTTGGCGGGGCGGTTGGACAAAACGTGCAATACCTGGTCCGCGACGGGCAGCAGCGCCCCGTGGCCTGTGTGGTCTTCGGAGCCGCCGCCTGGAAGTGTCAGGACCGGGACCGCTTCATCGGTTGGTCGGCCGAGCAGCGGCAGAGCAACCTGGGGCTGATCGCCAACAACTCGCGTTTTTTGATTTTGCCGTGGGTCAAGGTGCCACACTTAGGCAGCTGGATTTTGGGCCGGGTCGCTGGGCGGATTGCCCGGGACTGGCAAGCCAAATATGGGCACCCGGTCGTGTTATTGGAGACCTTCGTTGAGCGGGAACGTTTTCGGGGCACGGTCTATCGAGCGGCCAACTGGCAGCCGGTGGGAGTAACGGCCGGTCGCACGCGCCAGGACCGCCACACGTGCATCCAGGTGGCGGAAAAGGACATTTATGTTTACCCGTTGGGCCGTAGGTTCCGGGAGGCCCTCTGCGCGTGAAAAGCCGGGAAGAGTTGCTGCGTGAGTCGGCAGCCAATCCCGCCGCGGCCGCTGAGTATGCCCTAAAACTCCAGGAGCAACTGGCCCAGACGGAGCAACTGCTGGCGGAGAAGCAGCAACTGCTAGCCGAAGCCCGGGCCTATATTGCCGAGCTCAAACGCCAACTCTTCGGTCCCAAGGCCGACAAGCTTACCGCCGAGCAGGAAGAGCAGTTGCGACAAATGGCGGGGGATCTCAAAGAGCAGGCACAACGGCCACCCCCCGTCAGCCAGGACGTGCTCGAGCAGGACCAGCTTGACCAGGATAAGGAAAAACTCAAAAAACAGCGTCGCGCCCGACGCCACCCTCTGCCGGCTGTGCAACTGGAAGTCCAGCGCGTGGTGTTGGAGCCCGAAAACAAGGTTTGCGGCAACTGTCAGCAACCGGGACAAAAGATTGGCGAGGTCGTCACCACCGAATACGAATACATTGCCGCCAAGCTCGTCTGCAAAGAGACCGTCCGGCCTAAATACGCCCATGACTGTGGGTGCGCGTCGGAGCGGGTCAGTATCGCCCCGCTGCCACCGCGGCTGGTTCCTCAAAGCAAGCTGGGGCTGGGTTTGGCCGTCTACCTCCTGCTGAGCCGCTTTGACGACCACCTCGCTTACTACACTTTGGAGCGGATCTTCCGGGAGCGATACGGGGTCGTCATTCCCCGCCAGCAAATGGTGCAGTGGGTCGAGAAGATCGCCTTTCTGTTGCTGGCCATCTATAACGGCATTTGGGAGGAACTCTCGGCCAGTGGCTACCTGCAGATTGACGAGACGCCGGTCAAAGTGCTCGACCCGGAAGTCAAAGGCAAAGCGGCTACCGGCTATCTTTGGTTTTATTCGCATCCCAAAGGTGATGTGTTGCTGGAGTTTGTACCGGTCGAGGCCGGGAAGGGCCGGAAAAGCGCCTGGCCGGCTTTCAAGGCACGATCCAGACCGATGCCTATGCGGTGTACGACTCGCTCCGGCGACAACGGCCCACCCAGATCAAGCGCTTGGGATGTCTGGCGCACATTCGCCGCAAGTGGTACAAAGCGGCTGAGGAATCGTCTTCCGAGGCCATCTGGTTTATCGCTCAGATCCGGCAACTCTACCTGATTGAAGACGAAACGCGGGACCTGAGCGACTCCGAGCGCAAGGTCATCCGCCGGCAAAAGGCGCCGGCTTTGTGGCGCGCGATGAAACGCCGCGCCTTGGCACTGCGAGCGGACCCTCGCCTGCTGCCCCAGAGCAGTCTGGGTAAAGCAGCAAACTATTTTCTCAACGAATACACCGCGGCCGTGGGCTATCTTCGCGAGGGTCGCTTTCTGCCGGATAATAATCTCGTGGAAAATGATGTGAGGGTACCGGTGGTCGGTCGCAAGCGATGGCTCTTCATCGGCCATCCCGACGCCGGTTGGCGCAGTGCCGTAATCTACACGGTCATTCAGAGTTGTCGCCGGCGTGGCATCAATCCGCAGGATTATCTGACGGATGTTTTGAGTCGTTTGCCTGCTATGAAGAGCAACGAGGTAAAGCACCTGCTGCCCAGCCGCTGGAAGCCCGCAACTGGCGCTGCTCGATAGCTGGATTTGCGGTGGCGGAGGTTTATCCTTTTGGCGCATGACCACGCATGAAGCGCTTTGGCCGAAAGACCTGTTTGAAAAAGGCATCGGCTGGGTGATTGTCGCCCGATTCAAGTCAGCCGGGCAGCGGGTCGAAGCGGCCGTCTTCCTGGTGGATGTGTACTGCCTGGGGGTAAAATTGGCATTTTATGAGAGCTGGGATCGGCAGGATTACCTTCAACGCATCCGGGGACATTACGAGTCGGATTTTCCCATGACCGCCGCGCAGCCCTGCTGTGCCCGCAAATTGATCGAGCAGGCCATCCAATACGCTCAAGAGCTGGGGTTCGCTCCGCACCCTGATTACAAGAAGGCAGCCCGGGTGTTTGGCGGATTACATGTCGAAGAGTGTGCCGAGCACTTCACCTTTGGACGCGAGGGCAAGCCCTTCTACCGCCGCGGCCCCAGGGAAACCGAAGAACAGGCCCGGCGCATCGTGTGGCGACTGGAAAAGCGCTGCGGCGCGGGCAACTATCATTACCTGGTGGGCTTGGGCGATTCGAAAGATCTCAGCCGGATCTTTGATTAAGCGGGGCGCGGGTCCCGGGATCCCCCTGTAACCTGCTTAACGCTTACAGAAGAGGAACGGCACTGCGTGCTGCTGATGGACCATTGGGGATCGGTTCTCATTTCGTCATCAGGGCCGGCGGAGTGCGACCGATATCACACAAAGCGCATTGGAGAAATCAAAGAAGGCTGCGAAGGTAATCGGACGGTGGACCGCGAACTCAATACGCTCAACAACGCCTGCCGCTGGTCCGCACGGTCGGAGTTCATCAGCTCAAATCCTGTAGCCGATCGTCCCCGCTACCAGCCAGCAAACAAAGTGAAGCACTGCCGGGAGTTCATGCCGAGCAGTGCAGAGGAATTGCACACCAACGCCACGCCGCTATTCCAGCATCCCCACACGGTCGTCTTGGCCTTTCAAATGTTGGAAGAAGCGATGACCCGCCTCCGCACCGTTGAGGTGTTAAAATAGGGCACGGAGCAGTTTGGGAAGCCCACGGTGGACGGGAAAAACATCAACGTCTGGCGCTGTAAGGGGCAGCACGCCAATAGGCCCAGGGCCTCAGCCGGGCCGAGTATCTGCGCCATTCGGAGGTTAGCTCCGGAAGGTCCGCGGAAGCGAGGACGAGCCAATCCCCCGTGGGCAGCAATGACTTGAGCAGGACGGTGGCTCGAGTCCCTGGGGTGCCGCGCAGATAGCCTGAAAAGGCGTATGTCATGCCCTTTTGCACGCCCAGTCCCGACTGGGTCAGGCTGGCCAACTGGCCCGTGGAAGACCCGCGCAAACAGCGGCCCCACCTTGACACCCACGCAGTGGACCCCGATGGAGCCGACGCACAACTGAGCCCTTGACTCTCGGCGACCTTCCTTTTGGAGGCAGCCCAGGCCCCAGTGGGACCGCGGAGGCCGCGAGTAAAATTGCGGCCAGTTGTCTCACCACAACACCTGCAAACGATAGAACCGATTCGGTGTCGAAACCACGTCCGGGTCCGTGATCAGAATGTTCGAACCGGTGCCGAGCATTTGGCCGGCGGCGATCGACCAGAATCCGGCCTCCAATTCGTCGCGGTAGAGAATGCGATAAACCACGCCCGGAGCCGACAAAAAGCCGGCGACATTGTTTTCAGGATTGGAGGGAAGTGCATTCAATCTCACCACGCTGGCGGCATTGGTCGGGTTTGTTCCGGCAAAGAATTCCTGCAAGTTATTCATGCCGTCCCGATCCGGGTCGCAAGTCGCGCAGGAGCGACTGTCGGTGGTGGTGCCATTGCCCCCGAAATAGAGCGCGCGCCAGGCATCCGGGATGCCATCGTTGACGCTGCTGCTCACCGTGACCGCAACCCCGCTGGACATGGGTGAAGTATTTCCCGCCGGATCGGTGGCCGCGGCCGCCAGGAAGCGTCCGGCCGGAACACGGCCGGGAAGACTCGTAGTAAACGAGGCCGCGCCACCGGCGTCCGTCATCACCGTGATCGCTCCCAGGTAGATCAGGCCTTGAGCGGGCAGCCGCGGGCTCGAATAAAAATCAACCAGGCACGCCGTGTTGGGAGGCCCCCTCAGGCTGCCGGACACCGTCGTGTTGAGGGACAAGACGGCGGAGGCGAGCGAGGGTGCCGGGGCCGAATCATTGGCGCCCGAATTCAGTGCGATGGCGACGCCACGATTATCGAGGATGCAGTTGGCGCGAACCGAATTGTTGGTGGTGGAAGCGTCCGACAGAGTCACGCCATCCGAAAGGTTGCCCGCGATCAAATTCGCCGCCCCGGCGAGCACGCCGCCGACCAGGTTGGACCGCGCCCCGCCATACATCAAAACGCCGGCTCCCGCGTTGGGAAGGTAGGCCGTGCCGGCTGCATCCAGGCCGATGAGATTGCCCTGCACGAGGTTGTTGGCGGAGCCGGGGTTGCGGATAATGATGCCGGCGTTGCCATTGGCGGATATGACATTGCCGGCGCCGATAGCGGTGCCCCCCAGGGTGTTTAGTGTCGTACCGTTGTCCAATTCAATCCCGGCGAACGCATTCCCCCGGGCTGTGGCGCCGAATGGGTCCACCCCAATGTAGTTGCCGGAAACGACATTTCCGAGGGTATTGCTGTCGCTCAGACTGACCCCCGACCAATCATTGCCCGAAACCGTGTTGCGGGCGCCAAGGATCGCCCCCCCGATGATATTGGATTGTGCGCCTCCGTAAAGGTTGATGCCGGTCCCGCTGTTTGGGATCGCCGCGGTCCCCAAAACGTTCAGCCCGATCAGATTGCCCTGCACAAGATTGGCGGACGTCCCCGCAAAGCGCACCATGATGCCCCCGCTGGTGTTCCCGGAAATGACATTCCCCGCCCCGGGCAAGGTACCGCCGATCACGTTCTGCGAAGCGCCGTTGTTCACCTCAATCCCCACAAAACCATTTCCGATCGCAGCCAACCCGGAGGCATTCAGCCCAATAAGATTTCCCGCCACCACGTTGCCAATGCCCGGGGGATCACTGACCGAAACGCCCGACCAGCCGTTGCCAGAGATGAGGTTTCCCGCTGGCCCCGACGAGCCACCGATGAGGTTGAATTGCCCGCCGCCGTAGATATTGACGCCGGAACCCGCATTCGGGAGGGCCGCCGTGCCCGACGCGTTGACGCCAATGAAGTTTCCCTGAACGACGTTACTCGAGGCTCCGGCGAAGCGAATCAGGATCCCTGAGTTGCCGTTGCCCGAAATGAGATTACCTGCTCCCGATTCCGGGCCGCCGATATGGTTTCCGACGGCGCCCGAATTGATTTCGATGCCGGCAAAGCCGTTGGAGAGCGCAGAGGTGCCGGTCAGGGTCACCCCGATGTAATTCCCCGCCACGGTATTGGCGAAGGTATGGGTATCGGTAATGGTAATCCCAGCCCAGCCGTTGCCCGAGATGAGGTTGCGGGCGGAGGAGGAATAACCGCCGATGAGGTTGAACTCGGCCCCGCTGGCGACGGTGATACCCGAGCCATGATTTGCCGCGCTCGCGGTCCCTGACGCATCGAGCCCGATGAAGTTGCCTGAAACCACATTCGTTTTGGCCCCGCTGTTCACCAGCAACCCGCTCGCTTGAAAGCCGTTTACCACCAGGCCGCGCACGACGCAATTCGCGCCGCGGAGGCGGAGCCCGTTGGCGTAGGTGCTGTAGGGGAGACACAAGGCGCCGTTGATGCAGATGACCGGGCGGCCTTGGGCAAACGCACCCGGCTGGGTCGATCCGTCCACGGTCGTGGCGTTCATCAGGCAGGGTAGCTGGTCGGTCACACGAATCGTGAACGTGCCATTGGAGTATCCCGGGTCGGTTGCGGGAATATTGAAGGTGACGGTCGTGCCCGGATGATCATACGCGTAATAGAGCGAGGCTCGCAAGCTGCCGGGGCCGGAGTCCTGGGTGTTGGTCACCTCGGGACCCAGGAGGGGGCCGGCGCCATAAATCTTGGCCATGCCGGCGCGGTCGAGCGGCGTCAGGATGGGATCATCCTGACCGACGGGGGCAAACTGGCTGTAGGCCGGCAAGGGAACCATGGTTGGCTGCGCCGGGTCAATCGCTCCGGAGTACGGCCCATAGTGCATAATGGAATGAAAATCGTACGCCGTCTGATTCCTCGAGTTGGTGAGCTTGATGAGGCCGGTGTAACCGGGCTGCACGTTGTTGGTGAGGATCAGGATGTAGGCGTCCCGGTCCGAGCGCTGATGCTCATGCACCAAACCCAGCGTGTGGCCCATCTCATGGCAGACTACGTAATGGCTCCAGCCGTTGGTTCCCAGCCAAAGAAACTGCTGGCCGCCAGTCATGCCCACGTACAACACCCCGCCGTCCACGGTCGGGTCTTCATAGACCGTCACATAATTGGCCTGCGTCGTCCTGGGAATGAATTGCACGTTGGCAAATGACGACCACTCCGCGGCGCAGTCGAGAAACACTCTTTGCTTCGCCGCCGAGACGTTGTTGCTGAACGCGTAATACACGTTGCCGTTCGGCCACGTGGGTGCGTTGCCGTCGAAGGCCAGCCGGGGCTGCGGAAGCCCGGCCAACTGGCCGCGCCACGACTTTAAATTCGAGACCAGGATCTTCATGTCCTCGATGCGGGCGGTCGTCCGCCCGGGCGGCACCTTTGCCAAAATCTGATCCAGGGCGGCGATGCTCCAAGCCGTTGTGGTGTCCTCGGCCCGCAACCCCGAGGAACTCGGGCAAAAGAGAGAGCATCCATAAGACGAAAACAGGGCCGGAAAGGTTCATAGGATTTCGCGTTAGGTTGCCATCTCACGGCAGATAGGCGCGGTAAAAGCGCCGGTCGTAACCGCTGAGGGTGTTGGTCAACGTGACGCCTCCACCGACCGGGATGGTGAAGGTGCTCAGGGGGATCCAGCTCACCAGGTCCGAAGAGGCCTGCAACACGTACCCGGTGCCGGGAGGGCCGGAGAGCTGGAAGGAGAGCGTGCCGCGAACGATTTGTGGCGCCGAAAGGACGACAGGCGGTTGGGAAATGGAGATCGGGGGGCCCACCCCGACAATCGTGGCTCCCAGAATGTTGGTTGCGATGAGAGCAGGTTGAAAGGCGCCGGCGCTGGTATAGACATGTAAGGGGTTTTGCGCCGTGCTTGCCTCACCATCGCCAAATGTCCAGGTCCAATTGGTGATCGCATTTCCACTACTATCAATGCCCGGGCACGTGAATTGCACCGTCAAAGGAGACACACCGTTGGTGGCATTTGCAGCAAACGTGACGGTTCCGAAGGTGGCAAAATTGGCCACCAGGCTCAGGTTGTTGCTGAGCGTAAGCGTGTAATTTGCCGAGGGTACTCACTGCGCTGCCGTTAACTGTCCAATCGAGGAAGGTGTAGCCACTATTGGCCGTAGCAGTTACCGTCTGCAAACTGCCCGCGGCGAAAGTTCCCCCGCCGCTGACTGAGCCGGCCGCGTTGGGCGAAGCGGTTACGGTGACCGTGCAATTGACCGGGAGAGCGGGAAGCGATCCAACCGCAACGCCCCCCACGGTTCCCCCGGTGAGCGACTGCCAGCCGATCAGTGTTGGCCCCGAGCCCAGATCCACGTAAACCCCCAGCTTGATTGGCCCGATCCCCGGAGCCAAGACCAGGGACTGGCCGCCGAGTCCGGCGATCGCGCCCGTGCCCGAAAGCGTCACGGACAGGCAATTGGAAAAGGTTCCGGCGGGAACGGTTACGGTCTGCGCTGGTGTGACCGTGACCGAACCCGAGGAGTTGATATTGGTCACATTGGGAACACTGCCGACAAACGAGCTGGCAACCGTCCCGCCGTTCATCAATTGGTTGTTTTCGAACCACGGCCAGGGAGGGGAGACGTCGAACGTGGCACCGATCGGTGGTTGGAGGGAATCGTCGAACAAGGTGCCGCTGTCGGAGGAATACGCCATGCTCAGACCGAGCTTAAGATAGTAATTCGTGGAGTAATCCGCGCTATAAAATCGCACACGATATTGCGGTGGGTTGGCGGATGAGTCGTACGTCACCTGCAGGTAGGTTAGCCCGTTGGTTCCGCTGAAGTATCGGATGTCCCCATCATACAACGGCCAGTATCTGGTGGTCGCAGTGGCCGCCAGGGTGCCGACTCGCAAGGTCGCTGTCTGGCTAAGGGTTGACCCTGTCGTGCTGGTTACCTCGACGGAATAATCGCCAGCCTGGTCCGCGGTGACATTCGACAATATCAAGCTGGGAGACATCTGCCCGGTCAAATTGGTGCCATTGAATAACCACTGGAACGTCAATGGCGCGTTGCCCAAGGCGGTCACTGAGAAGACCGCCGTCGCTCCCAATTGAACACCCCGGTTTTGCGGTTGCGAAATGAGTTTGGGTATCGCGGGGACGACGACACTAACCGCCGCGGGCGGCTGGCTGGTTGCGCTGCCGTACGGATTGCTCACGACCACGGCGTAATTCCCCGCGTAATCCGGAAGAGTCACCGAATAGCTCAAAGTCGTGTTGGTCTGGCCGGGAAGCAACCCGTTGTTGAACCACCACTGATAGGTCAGTGGAGGCGTCCCTGAGACCGTTACGGAGAGTGTCACGGGATCGCCAGCATTCACCGTTTGCCCCTGCGGTTCGACGGTGATCGCCGGGGGGAGCGTCACCCCAGTGCGACCGCGCAGAATGCCGTCAGAGGAAGTGGCCAAAAAAATTCCGTTGCCAAAGGCGGCGTACTGCGGCGGGGCGGTGGTAAATGGATAATTCGCGCCCGTCCAAGTGATGCCGTTGGTGGAAACGAGAATCCCCGTAGCGGAGCTGCCGACCGCGACGAACCACCCGCCTCCATAGATGATATCGTTGAACGATGAGTTAAAATCCGTTGTGCCGTATCGGAACGTGGAAATTGTGAAGGTATATCCGTTCGCTGAAGCAAAGATGGCGTCACCCGAGTTCCCCAGTCCGGCAAAGACCCCGGCCCCAAACGCGACTCCGAGCATTGGATCGGCCATGCCGTTGCCCTGCGTGGGCCAAGTGACGCCGTCGGGCGATGTCAGAACCGCGTAACCCTCGATAACCCCGCCGGAGAAGGGCAGGTTGCTCCGGTCACCGACCGCGAGGAATACCCCATTCCCGTAGGCAACAGACATGAGCCTGCTCGCGGTGCCCGCATTCCGCCGCGTCCAGTTCACTCCATCACCCGACGTCAGCAGGATCGCACTGTTGGTGGAAGATTCGTCGCCCCCAACCGCGATGAACATGTTCTTGGCGTAGGTAACTCCATAAAGGGGGTAGCTTAGGCCCGTAACCACCGTGGTCCAGTTTGTGCCATCCCTGGAAGTTGCGATCTCGCCGTCCTGCGCGAACGAGGACCCCACCACCACGAACAGCCCGTTGCCATACGTTGCGGCGTTGGGAAGGGTCAAATCCCCCGTGGTCCCGATCGGGTTCCATGTCCCCGGCCCACCGGTGGCCGACCCGATGGCGGTTTCCCCGGAAAATGTCAAATATTGTCCGTTTCCGTACGCCACCGGTCCGGCGGCATTCTCGGAGACCACGTCCCACGTGATGCTGTTTTGTGCCGGACTTGTCCGGGGAGCGAGCAGAATAGCTAATACTGCCGTCGCAAGCAGGAGATGGTCTTTCATGGTTTCTTGGCATTCTCACGATGGTTCAATGCCCTGACTTTACCATCTCGGATCGTTTCGGGAATCCCTCACGCAAGACAGTGATGATCGAGTTCGCAATCCCTCCGGGGTTCGCGCCACTTCCTTCCCAAACCATTTCTCCAGTAACCGTATCGAATAAATACATGGAAATGTCATGAGTTTTCTGATTGCCGCCCCTCTCGGCATCGACGACCGGGATGAGCACGTAACGCGTGCCAACGCAGGATAGTGACTTTCCGAATTCCGTGTTGGCGAGTACAACCTGCTCCTCCGTGGGCGGAGTCGGCAGCCCAAAGCCCGATACCGGAATGGATTCGTAGCCCTTCTTTGCCACTCGCTTCACAATCTCGTCCTGATAAGCTTTGGCATCAAAAGGTTTGTCCTGGCGCGCGCGCGCACGACCATCTATCGGAAGCGTCACCGAGATCTTAAGGAGGTCCGGAGCACTCCTGATCTTGTCTTGATAGGCGAGCCAATCTCCGCCTCCCCGGCTCATCGAGTTTCGTCGTTTGGGCAGAGACTTACAGGCAGCCTGTGAAGCCAATTGTAGGCAGAGAGTCTGTTTGTCCGAGAGCTCAAGAACGAGGACGTCAAGGAGTCCGGCGGCGCCAGCACTTCCAGAGGCCGCACCTTTCCAATACAGCTCACCATTCTCTTTATTGAAGAGGTATAAAGAAAGCTGAACTTTCGCACCGGCCACGAGCAGGGCGTTCCATCCGCCAGCAGACTCGAGGACTGGCACAAGCACCCAGCTTGCCCGCGAGGGCCCGAGTTGCCGGATCGAGCTTTGGTCGATCACTTGTGCGGCCGTAGGCTGAACCAAGGCGGTCGAGTAATCAGCAACATTCCCAATATCAGGTGGTACTGAAAGCATAGTAGCGGCTTTGAAACTTGAGTTCATGAGTAACGAACTCAGAAGTAGCCGTGGCGAGATTTTTGAAATCGTGCTTTGGATCAGGTGTCTTCCGATTATCCATCACTGGCAGCACCGCGATCCGACCCACTTGCTCGGGGTTATAATCCGGACGAATAAATGCGGGTTTGGTCTGGCAGCCGGGCAGAATTGCGAGAGCCAGCAGAGTGACCGGCCAGAGGGAATCGAGACTCATTTTGTTCATAGCGATTTGTTCTTGGAATTATGTTGACTACGTTTGCGGTGAGTTGAACGCTCCGGATTTGAGCCGGACTAAGACCTCCTTCAAGCGCTGCAACCTTTCATCCAGCCCAGGCGTCACATCCAGGAGGCTGGAGAAGGTCAGAGGCTTTTGGGGTGTCGTACAGGCTAATCGCCGTTGTCTGAGGGTTTGCAGGAGCGAGATGTTCGCTTCGGGGGAAAAGCCCGCAGCGTAGAGTGTCTGGCAGCCCTGTTCGTCCGCCCTCAACTCGATCTCCGCGGAAAAATTCTCGGCCAAGGCTAAGCCAAGCTGTTGGGCGCTCGCACTGCCAGCAACAGTGCCCGGGTGAGGTGCCCGGCGGTCCAGCAGACTGTCCCCCATGGCACCTCCCGCGGCAAGCCCGAACCCGAGCGTAGTCGCATCCACCAACAAACCCTCAAACACCCGCAGCGCCGGGTCCGCAGCCCCTTGCTGGCGATGAAGTCGCTTTGCCGCGTCCTGGTTCTTTAGGTGATCGAGTTGATGCGCAAGAACGGCTGCGATCTCGTCAATGGACTGTGCGCAGTCGATTAAGCCTGCGGTAAGGTAAATCTCTCCGCCCGGTAATGCGAAGGCGTCGAGGTTTGGTGAAGCCAGCACGTGGACTCGGGCAACCAGGTCGGGGATTCTCGCGGCATCCTTCAGGCGTTGCATCACGACCTCCAGGAATTCTGTCATCGTGGGGCAATACACCGCAGGCGCTTCCAGGCGCAACCGTTTGCCTATCCATTCACCTAAACCAAAGTCAGACGTCACGCGAGCTGAGGCCTTCTGTGGGGCGGATGGCTGCGAAACAATAGGAAGCCGACGCACCTGCCCATCCGTCCTGCCGAATCTTGACGCCCAGTTTTCGTCGGAGTTCAACTGGGCTTGGATTTGATCTTGGAGCGCTTGTCGGACTGCCGCTGCTGGTCTCAACTGCCCGGTAATGGGGTCCATCGAAACAAGGCTAAGGTGCGTCTGACCCGCCTCCTCCCACACCGCGATCGCGAGCCACATTTCACGACAATCGCAAAAGGTGACCTCTCTGAGGCGGTCCGAGGGCGATATGTGAGCATCGCGCCCTTTCACCACCAAGAGGGTGCGTTCGCGGTCTTTCTTATCCAGCGCGACGATGCCCTGGTATTGGGAGACAATCTCCAGGCATGCGCTCCAAAATTCGTCCAGGGGCCGGGGGCAAGCCCAGTCGGCGCCTGCAACGCTCGCGATGGCAGCGCGCGCCGGTGCCCGCACCCCAGCGAATCCCTCGTGGTAGCGCGCGCCATACGGACTTGGCGCATCGAAAACAGGCGGAGTGGCACATCCCCCCACCAAACCACAGAGCAGCAATGGAGTCAGAGTTCTTAACGCGGGCATTCGGGTAATGGCCTTCATTGGTCTTTGGGGAGTTACCTCGGCCATGCCTTTGCCCCCAACTTTTGCGCTATCTTTTGTGCTAATCGGATTTCGTAAGCACCCGAGGAATGTGCGATCAGCGGCTGCGTGCGCGAGCCATAGTAAATACGGCGGAAGCGGATGCGGGAGCCCTTCGGCGTCGCCTTGATGAAAACGGTCGTGAGCGCGACCATGTCGGGGCCAACCTCCGCAACCTCAGCCTGGCGTAACCGTTCAGCACTTTGCGGCTTGGCTGGCGGGGTTCTCGTCGTCGTCGGAGACCCCAGCGGCAAAGGACCGCATTCCACCCAAGAAAACAGAAGGTCACTGGCTTCGGAGATGAGGACCCGGCTTCCTGGTTCGGCCCTCACCAGGTCACCCAGCGCTCGCCACACTTCTGATGGTGCTGCCTCCACCAGAAATTCCTCCGGAAAAGTGCGTTGGAGCAATTCCTTCGGCATTTGGCCGTACGATTGGCTTCCGCCACCAAGTAAACAGCACAGGGCAACAAGCAGCCGACCGATCAAGACAAAAGACGTTAACTCAGCCGGCGGATCGCCAGAAAGAGGGCTGGCAGCGGACATGCCAATGCTGTTTAACGCGTTTAGGGTCAGCTTGCTCCACCTGCTCAAATCGTAACAAGGAACGGTTTTCTTTGGGCCCTCAAGGCCCCCTCCACGGTCCGACCACGCGAAAGTGTCTAATTGCATGATGCATTTTCCCTTCACAATTGCTTTCCAGTCCTTTGATGTCCAAGAACAACGCGAGGCCGTCGCTGGAGCTCCTTAGCGCATGCGTTCAATTTCCAGGCCTCCGCCCCAGACTCCGAACGCGGAAAAAAGCCTCGGGGTTTGTCGTTGGGTACGGGGATACCGCGATTGAGACCGGGTTGGCCGCCGGTATTACCGTGGCGTTTGTCAGCCACTTATTTGTGCCGAACATCGAGTTGATATTGGTTGCGAAGTATTGAACTTCGTAGGTTGACCTTGGAATGCCCTCCCAGTTTAACCGAACGAAACCGTTTGATGCGGTAACTGACAACTCTGTTGGCAGCTCGGGAACAGTATCCAACCAGTTGCACGCGTCCGGACCGCCATATGCCCCTAACTCTGGATATTTGGTCCTAACCGCGGCAGGTGGGACACACATGTCTTCAAAAGCTGGATCAGGTATGCCCGCGTTCACACACGGCGAACTGCTTGTCAGGTGAAAATCGTTCGTGGCGACGAAAAGTGGGTTCTCAGAAATGTTGTAAAGAACGTCCGCAAGGGTTGCGTTCCGATTTTGGATAATCCATTGGCCATACGTTGGTCCATAGCCAAAAAAGTTTGTCGCGTTACCGTAGAAATCATTGAAGCTGACCTGGCGCGAAAGCGAACCTGGGTCTGCGACGGCTTCGTTGCATCCGACAAACACGCAATCTCGAACAGTCGCGTCCCAGGGATCGGCTGCTGAGAAGCCGCTATCGCAATTTACGATAGTATTGTTGATGACAGTTGCCGCGCTGCCCCCCGCGGAGCCTCCCACGGTCAACGCAATGGCACTGTTTGTAATCAAACCGTAAAAGACATTGTTCAAGATGTTTAGATTTGCATAACCGTAACCGATTCCCCAAAACCCGGCGTTTTGGCCATCGATCAAAAAGCTGCAACCGCCACCAGTACCCGTGAAGTAGCAATTCTTAATCACAGGGTTGAGAGTGATAGAGTCTGCATAAAAGGTGCCGGCTTGACCTTGAGCCTCGCCGTAGATTGCCTGATTTATACAATTGCTAAAGGTGCAGTTCATGATTTCTACAGGCATAACCGCGTTCCCAGACCAGGTTCCATATACATACATCGCTATCGCCGTCGTTGCGTTGGCGAAATCGCAATACTTAAAGCGGTTGGTTCCCGTCTCGTCTTCCAACAAGATCCTTCCAAAGTAGTAGGTACTCGAGGCGGCTTGAAATGTGATTCTTTGGCTTGGAGTCCCGACGGCCTGAATCAGAGCACCGTTCGCGGTGAGGGTAACATTGGAACCGAGCCAAACGATTACTCCTGGCTGTATCGTGAGGGTTTGGCCAGAGGCGACCGAGGCGTCGCCCGTGATAATAAAGGGATTGCCGGACGCTGACCAAACGCCGCCAGGAATTGTCGGACCCGAAATAATGGTTTGCGCGTTCGCTGTGGATGCGAGTACGAAGTAAAGGCCAATCCCTAAAGCCAGTAGCTGCGTCGTCAAGGGAATGCGCAAGGCCGAGGTGTCTGATGTGAGGTGTTTTGTTTGCATTTCGTGAGTGTGGTTTTAAAAGGAGTAGTTACGTTCATGGAATGGAATCGGCTGTATTAGGCGTTCCGCGTCTTTTTAAGGTCAGGCCATGCGGATAAGGTCCGCCCTTGCGGAAGCAGAATTCACAATCATGTTGTAGTGACCTCTGCTCGTCACTCGTGCAAGTGGGAGCGCACAGTCCGTTAAGGCTCCAATTAGTGGTTTTGAGATCTAGAGGAAGCGCTGGAGGACAGAGAACTATGAATGTTCGTTTCATGTTTGTCTTTAAACGACAGCTTTGGGCAATAGGCATTGCTGCAGCAAAGCCCGGTAGAATCCCATCACGCTTGCGCTGACGGGGTTGGTAAATGTGAGCATGGCGCCGTTCCCGATGTTGGTGACGCTTGGCGGAGGAGCTTAATTCGGGGCAGGGTCCCAAACCAGCCTTTGTGGTGGCGTTTGGTTCCTGAAATGTGCCGGAGGGCGTTGTATCGTTCATTATCGTCTTTTCGAGTTGGACTGCTTGGTTAGAGTGAGCGGGACAATTCGGACAATTGGTTGGGTATCGGTAGGTTGCGGCATAGAAATCAGGGTTTCTCCTTGTTTTGGGCGAGCTTTTTGCTCCATTCGGCGGCCTTTTCGGGCTGGCCGGCGGAGGTGTAATAGGCCACCAGGCGTTGAGCCGCCTCGGTGATGACAGCCGAGTCCCCCGGAGGCAGGCTCGCGGCCAATCGAGACAAGCCATCGTACCCGGCCAGCAGCAAAGGCTCGGCTTCGGCAAACTTGCGCTGGCTGGCGAGGACCCCGCCGAGCAGACTTTGGGCTCGATACCGCTGCCAGTCCTGGGGAAGCTCCTTTTCGGTGAAGGCCACCGCCTCGCGCGCGGGCGCCTCGGCCTCAGCGGTACTTTTCGCGTGACACCAACGTTTCCGTCAGCCGGAGCAAGGAATCCGTCAGGCCGGCGACATTGATGGGCAATGGCGGCGAGTTCTTCGCAGCCAGTTTGTGCCAAATCGATACTTCAAGCCGCTGCACGGTTTCGGCGCCCTCGAAGTTATGTTGTTCCGATCGGATGCGTCCCAGAAGTGCCATCGTGGTGGCAACGTCGGAATGCTCATCCCCCAGGAGCTTTTGTCTCAGGGCCAAAGATTGCGCGGCGTTGGTTTCGGCTTCGCTAAACTTGCCATCGGCCTCGAGCAGAAACGCCAGGTTGAAATACGAAATCGCCACGTTCAGATGCTCTCCGAGCACGCGTTGCTGCATGGCCAGGGCCTCGCGCTGGGCCGCCTCGGCATCGGCCAGCTTGCCCTCCTGGGCGAGCACGGCCGCAAGATTGAGTAACGAACCCGCAATGTCCTGATGGTCCGCGGGCAACAGCCCTCGCTGGATGGCTAACGCCTCGCGGATGAGCGGCTCAGCTTCCGCTTGCCTGTTTTCACTGACCAAAACCCCGCCCAGGGTACTGAGCGTGCCCGCCACGTCCAGGTTGGTCTCGCCGAAATCCTGCCGGCGAATCCCCAGCGACTCCCGATACACGGCCTCCGCTTCACCGGGTTTGCCTTCATCCTTTAGCACGTTGCCAAGTTCGGCGAGCGAGTGCGCGTAATCGGGGTGTTCCGGTCCCAAGACGCGCTTGCGCAAAGCCAGAGCCTCACGCGCCAGGGATTCCGATTCGGTGAGTTTGCCCTCGGCATCCAGGGTATCGCTCAGGTTATTCAGCGAGGACGCCACCGCGGGATCATCGGCGCCGAGCAGTTGTTGGTTCAGCCGCAGCGCTTCTCTTTGCAAGGGCTCGGCATCGCGAAACTTATCCCCGGCCGAAAGCAGGCCGGCCAAATCCTCGAGGGACTTTACCGTGTCCGGGTGAAGGTCGCCCAGCAGTTTGCGACGCATCGCCAGGGCCCGCCGGAGCAGGTCCTCCGCCTGGGCCCACTGTCCCGCATACCACCGGACCTGTCCCAAGCCATCGAGGGAATCCGCCACCTTGGCGCTTTCCGCGCCCAGCAGGTTCGTGCGCATCTCGAGCGCCTGGATCTGCAACTTCTCCGCCTCGGGATAATGGCCTTCGCGCCACGCAACCTCCCCAAGATTCTGGAGTGAAGCCGAAACCTTCAGGTGCACCGGGCCGAACAGGTTCGTCCGGAGATCCAGCGCCCGGTGATACATCGAGGCGGCATTCGAGTAGTTGCCCAGGCCGAGATAAACATCGCCCAGGATGCTGCGCAAATCGGCTTCGACGTCCGGCTCGCCCTTGAGATCCCGCCCGAGGCGCCGTGCGGTCGTATCCAGGATTTGCCGCAACAGCCGCGTGTCTTCTCCCCGCGCGACCGATGGATCAACGCCCCGGAGCATGTCCGCCAAAAATTGCGCTGTCTGCGCGTTCCTGAGGGATTCGGTGCGCGCCACCCGCTCGTTGTGCCGGGCGACGCTCCACTGCCAGGTGGAAAGCACCAAGCCACAAACAATGGAGACGGCCACCACGATTCCAGCGGTAACGAGGCCTCGATTCTTACGGACCCATTTCGTTATCCGATAGAGCTTGCTTGGTGGGACGGCGGAGACGGGCTCGCCCTCGAGGTGCCGCTGCAGGTCCATCGCCAGGGCGCTGGTGGTTTCGTAGCGGCGCGCCCGATCCTTCTCGAGGCACTTCATTACGATCCAGTCGAGGTCCCCGCGCAGCAGGTGAACGAGCTCGGGCGGTTCACTTCCGCGAGCCTGCGCAATTCTGGTTAGATCGGCGGCGGCCAGCGTGCTCAGCCGGGTCGAGGGCCGGGGAGGCTCCTGGGTCCGGATGGTCTGGCGCATGGCATCGAGGCCGGCCTGAAGCAGTTCTTTGTGCTCGAAGGGCGTGCGGTCGGTGAGCAACTCGTAGAGCAGCACGCCCAAACTGTAGATATCGCTGCGGGTATCAACATCGACGCTGGTCAACTCGGTTTGCTCCGGGCTCATGTAGGCCGGCGTGCCCATGAATTGATACAGTCCGGTATAAACCGTTTTGTCGGTCAGCCGGACCTCGGTGGCTTTGGCGATGCCAAAATCAATGACCTTGGGCACCGCCACCCCGTCATTGACCGTCACCAGGATGTTCGAGGGCTTGAGGTCCCGGTGGATGATCCCCTTCTGGTGCGCGTGCTGGACCGCGCCGCAGACCTGGATGAACAAGTCCAGGCGCTGGCGGGTGGGGAGGTGATTCTGGTTGCAGAAGTCGGTGAGCTTGAGACCGCGAACCAGTTCCATCACGAAATAGGGCCGGCCGGCTTCGGTCGCGCCGCCGTCCAGCACGCGGGCGATATTGGGGTGCTCCATCAGGGCAAGGGCCTGCCGCTCGGCTTCAAACCGGGCCACGACCTGTTTGGTATCCATCCCCAACTTGATGATCTTGAGCGCCACGCGACGGCGAACGGGTTGTTCCTGCGCGGCCAGATAGACCACACCCATGCCGCCTTCGCCGATCTTTTCGAGGAGCTTGTAGCGGTCGATGACCGAGCCGGGTCCTTCGGGGCGGACGCGTTCTCCCAGAACCGAACTGGAATCCGCGGCGGCATCTCCGGCTGCGGCCGCGCCTTGTTCAAAAAACTCCCGGGCGCGGGCTTCGTCGTTGAGCATGGCCTCGACACGCTTTTGCAAAGCCTCGTCGCCCTCGCACGCCATCGCCAGGTAGGCGGCCCGTGCCTCAGTCGAGGGCAACTGGCGCGCCCGATCGAAAATGGCTTCCAGTTTGTCGAGGTCAGGATTCATTGCCGGTTCATAACAGGGCTTTGATCCAGATAACGATTTTTGAGGGGTGGAAACGGTCACCGTGTGTCAAACTATTTAAGAGTCGCGCGCCCATCTTCGGCCTCATTAGTGCTCCTCGATCCGTCTATCTCAGCGCACGGATGGCTTCGAAGAGCCAGACGCGCGAGAATTCCCAGTGTCGGCGAACCGTCTTTTCCGCCAAACCGAGAACCTCCGCCGTTTGCGCGTGAGTCAAACCGACGAAGTAGCGGAGCCTCACCACCTCGGCCCGGGTGGGATCCTCGAGTGCCAGTTTCTCGAGCGCCTCGTTCACCAGCAGGATTTTTTCGTCCTCAGCCGCGTCCGCGATATCGAGATCATCCACCGGGACCAGTTGCTTGCCCCCGGCATGCTTGATGCGTGCTTTCCGGCGAGCGGTATCGACCAGAATCTGCTGCATGGCTTTGGCTGCGGCCGAGAAGAAGTGACGCTGATCGCCCCAACTGCCCGCCTTGTTTCCGGCTAACTTCAAGTAGGCTTCATGTACCAGGGCGGTAGGTTGCAGTGTCTGGCCTGGTGGTTGGTTCGCCATTTTCGCCGCAGCCAGCCGCCGCAGTTCGTCATAAACCAGAGGCAGCAACTGCTCCGCGGTCAGACGCGCCCCGGTGGCCGCGGCCTCGCCGTTTCCCTCGATCTGATTCATTTCGCCTCCCAGGTGGTGTGCTTCATTGTCCTTGGCCTCGTCGCGCGAGAATGCCAGGAAACCGAAGACTCCGATTACCCCGCCACGGAGCCGGGGTAACCCGAATAAAGGTTGATGAAAGCGGCACGCGGGCGACTCTTTCTCCGCCAGCGAGCCACCACAACCCTAAGCCTTGTTTCCGGTCCTGCGTCTGATTCATTCCCAAAAACACCTGCTCACCACCGACGGTATTCGCAGAGTGCAAACGGCGGGAGTCGCACAGCACCTCTCCACCATCTCACGTGGTCACAAGCAGGATCGCAAACGGCGGGAGGTTTATTGCATATACCTGGAAAGAAATCTCCACTCGCATCCCAAAGCCGGCTCTGGCCGGCTTCCGATCTCGGAGGGGGGGCTACATCTTGCTCCCAAGCCCGGCCGCGAGAAGGATCGCCGCGCGGCTAATCGATGCCGGCTCGGACCGCGAATCATCCCGCCGTGTGGATTTTGCGCAACTTCGCGGCTGTCGCGTCAAACTCCTCCTGGTAACCGAGTTGGCCAAAGAGTGCGAGTTTCAGCCGCAACGCTAATTCCGATTCCGCCCACGACGCGGGAAGGCCTAGCAGTTCTTCGAGAATGTCCCCGGTTCGCCCAGGTTGTGAATAAAAAAGCCGGCATGCACGCAATAGGCGCTCGGGAGCCGCTTGGGCGCGTTCGGACTTGTCCGCCTCGAGTGTGCGGAATGTGTATTCCGTGGCCATGAGCGGATGGCCCGATTCGCTAATGATGATTCGGTACAGACCTGGACGCGACAGGGCGCGTCCGGCCAAACCTGTCACCTGTGCAAGTTTGACCGGAGGCATCACGGCGTTAAGTTGCACGAAGGTGCGCTTGAGCCCAAATTCATCGATGATTGCAAGGTTGTACCGTTTGCCTGGTTCTGCCCGCCATCGAACGACAGGCAGTGCGTCCCCGGTTGCCCCCAAAGGGGAGTAGAGAGCGATGGGATGGAAACCACGCGTGGCCACCAGCAGGCCGGAATGTTCCAATCGCGTTTCGGAGGCAAACAGCGTTTCACGCATTGTCCCATCGAGGTAGCTGGGTGTGGGGAGGGACTGGGTTCGGTTCGGGGCTCCAACCTTCCTCTGAAGGACGTCGCGCAGGAACAGGCGCCCGGGTCCGCTCACCTCGACTTCGCCCGTTTTTGTCAGCAGGGTTGCGACAGCGTCAGCGGAAAGCGTCACCGCATCCGTGCTCTCCAACGGGGCGCAACCCTTAACCGCGAGTTTGCCCCCCGCCCGCTGGATTTGAGATTCACCATGCTTGAGCACGAGGTAGGCCGCAATGTCCCCTTGAGAAGTCTCCCATGACGTATGTCCTCGGGACCACCACAGCCCCATTGACGCTAGGGCTAGTAACAGTGTTACCGCGGCTACTGTTCTGGAAAACCCGATGGGGGATCGCTCAAACCATGCCCCAACTCGGAGCCGTAGGAAACGGATCAGCGGCCAATCAATCGGTCTCTGAGGGCTCTGGTTCAAAGCGTTCCGCCCGCCGTCACTCCGGACCGTTGGGCTCTTTGCAAGGGAGTCTTGATCGGCGAGCGCATGATCTTCTGAATCCTCACCGCTTTCCAGCACCGACCTGCGAAGCTGCGCCGATATTTCAGGGGGAATCTCTATAGCCGGTGAATCCAGCGCCTGACAGAGAGGTCCAATTTCCGCGACGATCTTCCATGTGGCTTGGAGTTCGTCGAACGTGTTCGCATGCGCCGGGCTGGAGCGTATGAGGTCATCCAGGCGTGCCCGCTCTTCGACCGAGGCTTCCCCGCCGAGGACTTTGACGACCAGCTCGCTGAATTGTGCGTCAGACATCATCGTTGGTGCGGAACGGAGGCCTGCATTTGCGACGGCCGTCTCCGCAGGTCTCGCGTAACTGGATTGGCGGAGCATCTCACGCCGGTTATCCTGTCTTTAGTTTCTGATCTCACGATTAATATCGCAAAAAACCCCGCAGCTCTTGCATGAGTCGTGGAGATTCTCGGAGAATTTTCCTCAGTTTTCCAACGGCCCGCGCGACTTTTGGGCAGATCGTGCCGAGGGGAACCCCATGCTTTTGACTTAGCTCAAGCAAGGTCGTGCCGTGCGCCACATGTTCCAGGACCAAATTACTTGTCGTGGCATCCAGTTTGCTCAGCAAGTCCCTGAGAAGCAGGACCAACTCTGCGGTCTCCTGGTGCGACAGTTGCGAACACGCCACCGCAAACCCAGGGACGGATTCAGATCCGGATTCCTCCTCGCGCGCGGGCTCGCTTGAAGTATCCGGGACGAGACGTTTCTGAGCAAACCTCTTGCGATTCATGGAAACGGCGTTGCGGTACGCCGCGACCACCACCAAGGCCTTCATTTCCTGAAACGTCGCTATGGCATCGACCTTTTTGGCAACCTGCGCGAGACTTTCATTGGCTGCTTCTTCAGCGTCTTCCAGGGTGAGCCCCAACCTGAGATACTGCGTTCCACGCAAGGCGATGGGCCAGAGCTGCTTAAATGCCTTCGCCCAGGCGAGCTGGTCTTTGGCCCTCAACGCGTCCATCTCGATCGCATCCCGCTCCATGGGGCAGTGGTGCTAAGAAGCTGGAGGGTTTGAACTCGTGGGGGCGCTCCCGTTGTTGGTTCGGTGTAAATCTCCAAAAACCGGAACTGGGCCAGGAGTCGTCTGAAACGGGTGGTCCATGGACTTCAAATTCGCTCCCAGCCTAGAGGGAGGTGCGCTGGAAGACAACCAAAAAAATTTCCCTATTGGTTTCCGGGCGAAAAGGGGGAATACGGATCCAGCCAAGCCCCCCGGTCCGACACTGCGCCTCCCATCTGTTTCGTTCCGCGCCAAGCCCCGTAGCGAAGCGACGGTCCCAGGTGGCGAGCGGGACAGTAGTTGGATTCCGCCAGTCAGCTTTGCGGTAGAACGTCCGCCGGGGTTACGGCGAACGATCCAAGTGTTTGAGCGGTTTTTCCCTCATCACTATCCACGAATCCAATGGGGGCTGGCGCGCGGCCTTCGCGGCGTGTCAGATTCGTCCGCGAAAGTTCAGCACGAAGGGACCCGCAATGCGACATGCCTCAGCCACCCCATTCCGCGTCCGGAGTTCCGTCAGCCAATGGGCCTGAGTGGTGGCGAGAGCCTCGGCTGCATCGTGTCTTTCTGCGAGGGCGGAATAAAAATCCATGATCAACCGGGACGTAGCGCCGTCCTCAACCGGCCACAGGGTTAGAAGCAGATTTTGGGCGCCGGCTTGCGCGAAGGCCCGCCTCAACCCGAGTACCCCCTCACCGGTGTAAGCTTCGCCCAACCCCGTGTCACACGCAGACAGCACGACGAGTCGCGTCCCTTGCAGGTTCAGGCAGGAGATTTCCTCCGCCGTCACAATCCCGTCATCGTCAGAGTTCACCAAACGACCCGCGGCCAAGGCTTCGATTGTGTTCTGGGCGCCCGCCAAAGCCAAGCCGCTCCGGAGCATGGGAGCAAGTTCTTTCATGTTCTGGCGCTGGGCGCGCGGTCCTTGATTAAGTTTTTCGAGTGGGTTGTTGGGTACCGCTGGGAGAACAAAGCCGTGGGTGGCGAGGTGGAGAACCTCCGGAGCACAGACGTTTAGCAGTTTGTGCTTGGTTGCGTCGGAACCAAGGTAGAGTGCAACCTTGTGAAACCCGAGCTTTTCGGAGTCCTGTTGCAGCCACAAACCTTCTCTCTCGGCGCCGGGCAGGGGTTGCAAGTTCAACCCCCTAAGCAAAGGCACCGGTATCGCAGTGATTTGCGGGGTCGCGTAAGCCGAGGCGAGGGACGCTCCGAAATCCGGATTGGCCAGGATGACTAGCTGGCGCTGCGGGTCCGGCTCAGGTTCCTTCACCAAGAGGTCACGTCCGCTTGAGACATAACCGACGCGAAAGTGCTCGCCCACGAAGGTCCCTCCGGGCTCCAGCAGCGTGCAGAATGAGACGAAGTTCAGCTCTGCGTCCGGGCTGATGATGATCCGGGCCGTGCCGGACGGCAGTTCAGGCCGAATGGGCTCCCAGACCTGCCGGCTCAACCTGCGGAGCACCTTTACCAGTTCGTCAGAGTCGAATCGGTTGCGCACCAGGGAAGTGTAGAGCCCGACGGTTCGTTCGATATCTGCGGCCAGTCCAAGGTCGATCCACCGCGGCGTGATTGATCGGCTGAAAATGAGCGCACCGTAATGAGCCTGCAGAGCCCCTTTGCCGGCCAGCCGGCCTGTACTCAATGAGCTCGATAAGCACGGTATCGATGGGCAATGCCTTTTGAACCTCCGCCGGTGTCGCTGACAGCGCCCGGTTGACGTTCCCAAAGCGAGAAACCTTCCTCGCAAGCTCCGCCTCCATGCTCTCCAGGTTGTTCAGCGCCGCCGTCACTTTGGCACCCGTTTCTTCATTCCCGGAACTCTCCGGCTTCCAATCCATGGACGCCGTTTGCGCGAGCATCATGCGCGCGGCTTTCAACTGCAGTGCCAATCGTTTCACCTCAGGGTCCCGACTGGCCTCGCTGCAGCCAGCGCTCTTCGATCATCGAATCCAAAACGATCCCCTTGGTTTTGAGAACGCAACGGGCAAGGAGTTCAGGCGCGGCCAAGGTTGCCCATAGGTTCAAGCTTCGCCGCGCGGCTTCAGCTTGCTGCCAGGCCAGTCTCTCGGCTTCGGAGGTAAAAGAAAATACTTCTTTCAAAAAGTGATCTTCGGCCTTTTCCAACGCGGGCGCGCGACTTAAGGCTGCTTCGGGATGGCCAGACTCGTATTCAACCTGGGCCCGGTGAGCCAGGCACTCAAGGGAATCGGAGGGACCGAGGCTGGTCTCACGCGCGTGGCTCGCCCGGGTCAGCAGGCCAAGCGCGGTTGCGTAATTTCCGCGCTCCTCCTGGACGGTGGCGAAGCGTCATTAGGCAAGTGGAAGCGTTCAACCTGTCAAGCCACTGGGGTTGGTCCAGCACGCCAAGGGCTCGGGTCAACAGCCCCTCCGCCTTATCGAGCTTCCCCCAAGCCAGGTACATCTCGCCAAAGCTCTCGAGCACCCAAAAGAGATTTTTGCGCTCGTAATCAGCCCAGGAGTGCTCTTGAATTGAAAGGCTTCGCACAAAAAGGGTCTCGGATTCCTCGAAGCGGCCCTCAGCGCTATAGGTCGTGGCCAGCGACGCCATGACCACTGCTGCCTCCACCTGGTCGGGTCCGACACGTTTCGAACAGATTTCGAGCTCTCGGTAGAACGAAGCCTCCGCGTCTGAATACTCATGCAGGAGCACGCTAATCCTGCCGAGCAGGTGCAGCGCGCGCTCACACTCCTGGGCCGCCTCGGGCCCGGCGCGTTCACAGATGCCGACCGCCCGACGGGCGGCCGACTGGGCTTTGGCAAACTCCGCCGAGAGGCAGTATCCATTGCCTAATCCACAAACGGCCTTGGCGAGCTCCACACTGTTGGTTCCCACCTGCTTCTCCAGGATTTCAGCCGAACGGTTGAGAAAATCCTCCCAACGACCATCACCGGCGCGCACCTCGTATAGGAAACCCAGAGAGCGGAGCGTTCGCGCAGTCGCCATCGACGTCTTCCCGCAAACTTTCTCCTGCACCGCCAGAGCGCGAAGCCAAACTTTCTCCGCCTTTTCGGGCTGGCACGCACAGTTGGCCAGCCAGCCTAAACGGTACATCGCCTCCGCGGTCTTGCAGCTTTCTTCTCCATATTTCTTCTGCTCGAGAGTGACGACCTTCTCCGCGGCGACGACCGCCTGCTGCCATTTGCTGTGCTGAACGAGATCCTCACGTTGGCGTACAAGACCCTGAAGGTCTGCTTCGTCGCTATCAACCGGTTCGGCCGCGATGACTTGAAACTGAAACAGCAAGGCCGCAATCAGAAGCCACAAAGTACGCGCCGGTCCAAGTTGCAGATGGAGCAAACCGCGGATTGCCAAAAGGGGTCTCGCGCTCATCTTTAATGGATGGACTTGATGATTTGTATATCCACTTTCTGCTTTGGGAACAAGAGGATAGTTATCCCTTAAATCCTCGTTTAAGCGCGTCGCGATAGAAAAATTCAGGACGAATCCCTCCGGAGCGCTTCAGATTCCAGCGCGACCTCTCAGAATCCTCGGCCTAAGGCCTCGCGCCAAAATTACATTGTCAACTTAAGAGAGGATGTGTATAGGTTGTACACATGCGGCGCGATGACGAATTGGAAGCTATGATCATTTCGAAATACGCGACCGTAGCACCGATTCTGAACGAGCGGGCGCGCCGTCTTTGGGCGGCGACTGAATCACTCGCCCTCGGCTACGGTGGCGATGCGCTGGTCTCCGCAGCGACAGGATTAGCCAGACAGACCATCCGCAACGGTCGGCGAGAGATTGAGTTGGGGTTAGCCGACGTCGGGCGAGTGCGCAACCCTGGCGCCGGGCGACCGAGTCTTAAGCAGACTCAACCCGGCTTGGAGGCGGCGCTGGAACGACTGGTAGACCCGGTTACACGGGGCGATCCCATGTCTCCGTTGCGCTGGACGTGCAAGAGCCGAGCCAAGCTTGCCGCGGCACTTGCCAAAGAGGGGTGGCGGGTGAGTTCGACGAGTGTTGGACGACTGCTCAACCGGCTTGGGTATTGTTTGCAGGCGGTGCAGAAGTCTCGGGAGGGGGTGAGCCACCCGGACCGCAACGCGCAGTTCGAATATATCAACACCACCGCTGCCGACTACCTGCAGCGCCGGGAGCCGGTCATCTCCGTGGACACCAAGAAGAAGGAATTGGTTGGCAATTTCAAGAATGGCGGGCGGGAGTGGCAGCCCACATCCACGCCGGAGAAGGTGCTGGTGCATGATTTCCCCCAGGACGCGACGGGCAAAGCCATTCCCTACGGTGTGTACGACATGGGGCGTAACGAGGCCTGGGTGAGCGTCGGACGCGATCACGACACGTCGGAGTTTGCGGTCGCTTCAATTCGGCAATGGTGGAAGATGATGGGCCAGCGGGCTTACCCCAATGCCACTCAACTCTTCATTACTGCGGATGCGGGTGGGAGCAACGGCTACCGCACGCGCGCGTGGAAGCTTGAGCTCCAGAAATTCGCCGACGACAGCGGCCTGCGGATTCGGGTAAGTCACTTCCCGCCAGGAACCAGCAAATGGAACAAGATCGAGCACCGGCTGTTCTGCCACATTACTCAGAATTGGCGCGGCAAGCCGCTACGAACCTTCGAAACTATCGTGGACCTGATCGGTAACACCCGTACAGTGGCAGGCCTTCGCGTTAAGGCCAAACTCGACTCATGTTCCTACAAGATTGGCGTGGAAATCACCCGGACCCAGATGCATGAACTGAAGCTCTGTCCCGATAAGTTCCACGGCGAATGGAACTACGAACTGCAACCTCGGACTTGGCATGATAATTTCGATCAAAGCCCTAACCATATTCTGTTCATGCCATGACAGTAATCGCACGCAGCAGGGAAATTCTACTGTCCCTTGGTACAGGTCGGAACTGATTTAGCTTTGGTTGGAAACTGCGAGCTTCTCGGCCATCCGAACCAGATCGGCGAGAGACTGTGCGCCCATCTTTTGCATGATGTGGGCGCGATGGAATTTAATCGTTCGCTCGGTGGTGGAGAGTTCGCTGGCAGCCTGTTTGTTAAGCTGCCCAGCGGCAACGAGAGCCATCACTTCCCGCTCACGCGGCGTGAGCTGTTCATATCGTTCGCGTAGTTCTCCGGTTTCAGATCGCGCTTTGTGCGCTGACTGATCCCGCTCGATGGCGGCGCGGACAGCGTCCAGCAAACTGCGGCTGCGGAAGGGCTTGGTAAGGAATTCAACGGCTCCGGCCTTCATCGCGCGCACTGACATCGGGATGTCGCCATGTCCGGTAATGAAAATGATGGGAATGTGGATTCCAGATTGCACCAGTTCGCGTTGAAGCTCCATGCCGCTCAACCCTGGCATGCGCACGTCGAGCACGAGGCAGGCTGGTCCTTCCGGTCTCGGGCTCGCCAGAAATTCCCGGGCGGAAGTAAAGGTTAGGACCTTGAACCCTGCCGATCGAATGAGTCGCTCGGTGGAGCGACGAACGGAGAGATCGTCATCAACGATAAACACAATGGGTTCGGGATCGGTCATGTGGTCGCATCGCCTGCAGCCGGCAGACTGAACAGAAAAGTCGCACCTGGCCCTTGGTTCGGCTCAGCCCACAATCGGCCGCCATGCGCCTCAATGATTGAGCGGCTGATCGCCAGCCCCATACCCATCCCATGCGGTTTCGTCGTGTAGAATGCTTCGAAGAGCCGGTCCATTTCCTCCGGTTTGAAGCCGCTGCCAGAATCCTGCACGCTGACCAACGCCCGGCCCACTCCATCTTGAGTTTCACGACGCCCACAAATTATCAAGACACGCTGTGCTTCCTCGACCTGGCTCATCGCATCCATTCCGTTCATCACCAGGTTGAGTAAAACCTGATGGAGTTGCACACGATCGCCTGAAACACGCGGCAACTCATTGGGCAACTCCGTGCGGATAGTCACCCGGCGGGTGGCGGACTCATACCGAGCCAGCGCCAATATATCCGTGATTACATCCCTCAGATCCAAGAATATCCTTTCCGACGGTGCCTTCTTCGCCAGTTGGCGAACGCGCGTGATGACGGCACTTGCCCGGTCCGCATCGTCGAGTATTTCCGTCAGCGCCTGCCGAACTTCTTCGAGATCAGGAGTGCCGTTCGGCAGCAGGCTGAGGCAGGCATTAGCGTTGTTCACGACGGCGGTGAGTGGTTGGTTGACCTCATGCGCAATCGAGGCGGTTAGTTCTCCCATGGTGGTGATGCGGGTTATATGAGTAAGTTCCGCCTGCGCGCGGCGCAACGCTTCTTCAGCGCGCTTGCGGTCATCGATGTCTGTGTTGGTCCCATACCATTTTACAATCCTCCCTTGGTCATCCATCAAAGGTTCCGCGCGATGTATAAACCAGCGATACTGCCCGTCGTAACGCCGCATGCGGGCTTCCAATTCAAATGGCTTGCCGGAAGCCATGGTGATGCGCCGCTGGTCCATTAGCCAACCAATGTCTTCCGGATGAATCGCCGCCTTCCAGCCCGAACTCCGGGCCTGTTCGGTGGTCAGGCCGGTATAATTTCTCCAGCGCAGATTGACAAATTCCACCGAGCCGTCCGGCTCGGCGCTCCACGCCAATGTGGGAATCGTATCAATGATTGTTTGCAACCTGGCCTCTGATTTTTTGATTTTCGAGAAGGCCTCCTCCAAGGCGGCCCTGGCCTGGGCCTGCTCGGTAACATCCATCGTGGTTCCGATATATTCAACCAATTCGCCCGCGTTGTTCAATACCGGGTGACCGAGGTTATGGATATGCTTCAACTTACCGCCGGGAAGAACGATCCGATAGTCTATCTGAAAATCACTTTTTTCTTGGATGGCTCGATCAAGTTTCTCATCAAAGGCACGCAGGTCAGCGGGGTGAATCCGATCCGCGCGACCTCGTATTGCCCGCTCTCGGTGTCGGGATCGAATCCATAGATGCGATAATGCTCCCTGGACCAGTAGAGATTCTCCTTGGTCTTGACTGACCATGCCCAACTGCCGGTGTGACTCAGTCTCTGCGCCTCTGCCAAATACGTCTCGCTCGCGCGCAGCTTCTCTTCGGCCTTTTTCCGCTGGGTAATATCCCGTAGAATGACAGTGAACACCACTTCGTTGCCAACCGTCAGTTTGGAAATGGAGGCCTCGGCGGGGAACTCACTCCCATCTTTTCGACGGCCGAATACTTCGCGACGTTGCGCCATCGAGCGTGAAACCTCGAAAGATTTGGCGAACTCTTCGATGTGTCCGCGATGTGGATGAGCGAATCGTTGTGGCAGCAGAATATCGAGTGGTTTGCCGATGACTTCGTTTTCCTCATATCCGAACACTTTCTCGCCACCTTGATTGAACAAAATAATACGCTGGCTGGAATCCACTGAGATAATGGCGTCCTCGGCGATTGCCAGAATGCCCTCGAATCGGGCTTTCGCCGCGCGGATCGCTTCCTGAGACTGCTTGCGTTCGGTGATATCGTTGAACAGGACGGCGACTTTTCTGTCCCTCGGTTCTCCGACGCGGAAAGCGTAAGCGTCATACCAACGGTGCAGTTGTGCGGCCGGGTTTTCAAAGCGTACGGGTTCGCCCGTCAGGGCTATTCGGCCGTAAATCTCAAACCAGTGCTCCTCGTGCTGCGGGGCAATCTCGCGCATTCTTCTGCCGCGGGCGTTTTGAATCCCGGTCTGTTTCTCAAACGACGGATTGACTTCCAGGAAGCGGTAATCAATCGGATGATCGTTTTCATCGAACAGCACTTCAATGGTGCAAAAGCCTTCGTCAATCGAATCGAACAGCATCCGATACTTTTTTTCCGACTCGCGTAACGCTTCGTTCGCGGCGGTCAGTTGCGCGGTCCGGTCCGCGACGCGACGTTCGAGTTCCTCCGCGGCGCGCTTCTGCTCGTGCAATTGGCGGGCTTCTTGCAAGGCGACCAACGCCTGATTCGCCGCCATCCGCAGCACAAGAGTTTCGGTCGGCGTCGGAAAATTGGCGCGTTTTGAGCTGGCGACCAGCATGCCGATTTCATCCGTAAGTCCGAGCCGGAAGGGCGCGATGTTGACTTCGCCGTCGCCCGCCGGGTTCGGCACGACCAGAGGCGCGTTGACGGATTCGTTAGCCAACCAGCCGTCGAGCGCACGCCCGATCTCCAAGGCTTGCGGCGGCGGAGCGCGACGTTGCGCCAATTGGAGGAACTCCACCGGCGATCCATGGATGGGATCACTCAAACGCACGTAGGCGAAATCCAGTCGGAGCATGCTCGCCAACACGTCGAGCAATGTGCTGACGATGCTGCCTGACTCCCGTCCGTCCCAGATGGCGGGCAGAGTCTGGAGGCTGATCAGGTCATTGATACAACCTTGCAGCCGCCTGATCTCTTCGGTGCTTGCTTTCGGGTCACTGGCCACATCAATTCGCCGCTGAAGGCGATCCATCAAGGGCAACTCGGGGTCCGCGCAACTCCTGTAAAAACTGGTCGGGGGGCATGTAGAACGGGTTCATCTGGAGAATGCCCCCGATGATGATCATCGGGTGCGTGCGCATAATATCCATGATGAATGCCGCGCTATGCTTCGAAAGATCGTAGATGCAGATCACCGGATCACGATTGCGGGGTGTCCGGTTGAAATTCGACTCATATTGGAGCAACGCGTCGGCATCGTCGCGCGCCCATTCCAGATGGGCGAGGACCCGTGTGCGCGGATAGCCCTTTTGCACTGCGCCGTCCAGCAGCGCGACCCACTGGGCAATCGTGCGCGTCTCGTCGAAGCGTCCGTCCGGGAAATAGAATTCGTTCCAGTCCTGCAGTTCGAGTTGGCCTTTTTCCTGGACCGATGAGGCGTCAATGCCCGCCGATTTGAGACGGCCCAAGTGCGCCTCGCGCTGGGCGGGATCAACGATGTGAAAGGCGCGCTCGCCCCGCTCCAGGCCTTCCTTGATGAACGGCAACAGCACGCGATACTTTTCCTCGGACGTGTTGAAAAACGCGCAGATGTGCCGTTGCGCTCCCAACTCCGAGCCGGCGAAGCGAATGGGCTTTTCCTTTTCAGCGCTAATGGCGTTCATTTCGGTGTCTCTTCAGTTTAGGAGCCGTTGTGCTCGCCGACGAAAAGTCCCGTCAGGGCGCGCCAACTCCGATTGATTTGATTTCAGGCATGACGGAATGCCGCCTTGCAGTTTACGAGCAGTACCGGCCTTTGGGCCAAGCTCGCCCGGGACGGCGAATGCCCTGGGCGAGGGCTGTCGGCGGATCGGCAGAACTCGTTGCGACTCCCGTAAACTGTTGGCGGCATCGTCGGCATGTCACGAACTTTCACAGGTTCAGTGCGTTTATGCGTCCGGTCGCACATAATGTGGAATAATTTCCGCAATAATATGGCCTCCCGGCGGCGAAATCGCAAATCCTAAGCGCGAAATTTCCTCGATTCGCGAGTCTCTACCGGGTTGCCCTTGGCGCTCCGGTCGCCGCAAAAGTCAGGTGGGGGTTTGCGGCTGATGCGGGTCCCCACGCGGAAGGTGTGGCATCGATCAGCCCAGCCAGTGCGGATTATGAGCCGTGCCATCGTAACGACTTCCTGACTTAAAGAGCTCGAACCTGCCGGTTGCCGCGGCTGCCACGGTTCGGGCGAGCCGGCTCGCGACATCTTCTTTGCTCATCGGCTTGAACGTGTGCGCGGCTTCGAGTGCCTGGTCGAGAATCTTCAGGCTGTCGATGCCCGTTATCCGCCCAGGCCGATGGCCGAGACTTTTTCTCCAGTCCGCCCCAGAGCGCGCTGGGGCATCACCTCGCTGGCCTCGGCCATCAAAGCCTGTGGGCTTGCGGTGCTTAAAACCGCCGCCGCCGCGGCGGATTTTACAAACGAGCGCCGGCTCATCCCAACTTCCATCTGGCTCGCCGGACGAGATTGCTCTGTTCCCTCACTTTTCATGGAGAGCAAGATTCTGTCTTGGCTTGTTCGTGGGCGCTTCAGGCTCCTCGGGGCGTTCATCGCGAGATTTCTCAACCTCCTGGTTCCGCGCCAGGTAGCTGTAAATGGCAGAAAAGTCCAGGTCACCGTCTCCTTCACGAATCGCAAGGCGATAGAGTTCCTTGGCCACATTCGTCAGAGGCATGGCCGCGCCGGTCTCGAAGGCACTGACGGAGGCCAGGTGCAAATCTTTTTGCAACCAGCGTAGCGGGAAGTCCGCCGCGTCATAATTGTCAGTTTCTATCCTCTCGCGTTTGACAGCGAGGAACGGAGCCGCTGCTGGTCCGTTTAAAAGTGCTTCAAACAAGACTTGCCGGGAGAGGCCGAGTGACTCGCCAAGAACCAGCCCTTCCGCAAAGGCGGCCATCACCGTTCCAAGCAGTTGGTTCATGACCATTTTAAGAGAGGCGCCCATGCCTTGTCCGCCGCAATAAACAATCCGGTTGCCCATGCATTGCAATAAGGGTTTGCAGGCCTCTAAATCGGCTGGCTCACCTCCTACCCAAAAAATCAGGTTCGCCTCCGCAGCCTGCGTTTTCGAACCAGTCACTGGAGCGCCCAGGAAACGAATGTTGCGCGCCGCGGCCTCGGAGGCCATTTTTTTCGAGAAAGACGGGTTAACCGGTACTGCAATCAATCCATATTCTCCCCGGCGACAGGCGCGGCAGAAATCCGTCCTTGCCGAGAGCCGCTTCTTCGACAGCGCCAGGGTGAGCAAGCATCGTGAAGACCACCTCTGCTTGGGCTGCCAGGTTTGCCGGGAGTCAGCCCATGCGGCGCCTTTGGCAAGACAGCGGCTGCGCCTTTTCACGCGTTCGATTGTAAACAGCCAGAGAATGGCCGCTTTTTTGTAAGTTTGCCGCCATGCGGCTGCCCATGATGCCCAAACCGATAAAACCAATATTCATTTGTTCCTCCAGGTTTTCGTTTTAGGCTGCGAGCTCCGCAACGGCCGCGAGCTCTTTGAGGTCGGCTTGGGTCAGGCAGACTGCCGCGCCAGCGATAACGTCGTCCACTTGCTCCGGTTTGCGTGCGCCGACGATGGCACCGGTAACGGCCGGATGGCGCAAGGTCCACGCCACTGACACGGCTCCGGGTGAACAGCCATGACGATTGGCGATCACGCGCAGTCGGTCCACCAGGGTCAGGTTGGTTGATAGCTTTGGCTCGTTGAAATCGGGATCGTGTTTGCGCCAGTCGTCGTTGGGTAGTTTTGCAATGCGCTCACGCGTCATAGCCCCCGTCAGCAGGCCGGAAGCCATGGGTGAATAAACGATCACCCCAATTCCCTCAAAGTCGCAAAACGGGAGTATCTCTGACTCCACGTCGGGATGCACCAGGGATACCGCGGCTGCCAGAGAGGTGATCGGGGCAATCGATTGCGCCCGATCCATCTGCTCGACATTAAAATTGGAAACTCCGACCCAGCGCACCTTTCCTTCGCGCTGCAACTGCGCCATCGTATTCCAACTTTGTTCAAGTTCTTCCACGTCCTCGACCGGCCAATGAATTTGGTAAAGGTCGATGGTTTCAACCTTAAGCCGGCGCAGACTGTCCTCGCATTCCCGGCGGATGGATGCGGCTGCCAAAGCGCGATGAGTTTGGCCCTTTCCGTCCCAGCGGAGGCCGCATTTCGTAAATACGTAAGGACGAGGCCCAGGCCAAGCGGCGAGAGCACGGGCCACGATTTCTTCGGAGTGGCCCAAGCCATACACGGCTGCCGTATCGATCCAATTCACGCCCAACTCAAGGGCTCGATGGATAGCAGCAACGGACTCGCTATCTTTTTGGTTACCCCAAGCGAACTGCCAGCCGGAGCCGCCAATGGCCCAGGACCCAAAGCCCACGGGGGTAATAAACAAATCAGAATTCCCAAGTTGTTTCGTTTTCATATGACCAAGTGTTCTTGTTTTCATTTCTTCCTTTCTATGCACGACGCGTTCCAATTTTCTCAAGGAACTACTCCTTCGCATTAAGATGTTCTACCCGAAGGCATTACCTTTGCGGAACTCCAGGCGGCGACACATCGGCACTGTAATCCATCCTGCAGGAGGTCGTCTTCTCGACTAAAATGTCGAACTCTTGTCATTGTGCCTTCGATTGTTTCCAACCTCCGCCGAGTGCCTTCACCAGGGTGACTGAGGCAACGAGCTGCTGGCCCCGCAACGCGGTCGCGGCGAACTCGACATTCAACTCAGTGCTTTCTGCAGTTGCCACCTCAAGATAAGTGATCAGGCCGTCACGGTATTGATTATTCACAATTTCGAGTTGTTTGCGGGCGGCAACCAAAGCATCGCTTTCCATTGCGTATTGGTTTGCGAGGAGGGTCTGGGCTGCCAGGCTGTCCTCTACTTCCGAGAACGCTGTCAAGACGCTTTGGCGGTAAGTGGCGACCATTTCGTCGTACGAGGCTTGCGCAAAGCGCAGGCCCGCACGGAGTTTTCCGCCCTCGAAGAGGGGCAGCGTCACGGAAGGTCCCACAGCCCACAGCCGACTGGACCAACTGAACAATGCGCCGGCATTCAGACTCTCGAACCCTGCCAGACCGTTTAATTGAACAGTTGGAAAAAAGGCAGCCTTGGCAACACCGATGCTGGCGTTAGCGGCTGCCATGCGTCGTTCGGCCGCGGAGACATCAGGCCTTCGCTCCAATAGCTCAGAAGGCAATCCCGCAGGGATCAGAGGAGGGTTGGTCGAAAGTGGGTGTTCCGAAACACCAAACGTCGAGGCAGGTTGTCCGACCAACAGGGCCAAGGCATGTTCGAACTGCGTTCGCTGGAGCATGACGGCGGGCAATTGCGCCTGGGTTGTCTTAAGCACTGTCTCAGACTGGGCGACGTCGAGGTCGGACACCGCTCCGCCGGCGCGGAGATTTCGCGTCAACTGCAGCGATTTGGTGAAGACGTCGACGCTCGAATTGAGGACGGCCTTCTGCGCGTCCAGCGCCCGCAACGAGAAATAGTCAACGGCGACCTCCGCCTGGATCATAAGTTTTATGGTTTGAAGATCATCCGCGCTGGCCTGGGCTTGTGCTCGCGCGGATTCAACGCTGCGACGCACACGGCCCCAGAGATCCAGTTCGTAGCCGAGGCTTAGAGGAACATAAAAGTCATTGAAGGTGCCGCTGGTCCCGTACGGTTTGCCCGTGATGGTGGACGGAGTATTTGCTGAAGTGCGCTGGCGAACGAATGAGCCTGAGACGGAGATGTTGGGAAATAACCCCGCGCGGGTGACGTCCATCTGGGCCCGGGCCTCGGCGAAGCGGGCAACCGCAACTTTGAGCTGTTGATTGGCCGCAGAAGCCTGACTTTCCAGCTCGGTCAATTCGGGATCACCAAAGATTTCCCACCAGTTGCCCTTCGGAAGCTGGGCCTGAGGTTGGGCAACTTTCCAATCATTCGTTCCGCCAATGTTTGATACGCCGGCGTTCGTAACCCCGGCGTAAGCCGCTGGAATGGTGGTGGCTTCCGGACGTTTGTAGTCCGGGCCGACGGTGCAACCCGCCAGAAACGCGAGGAATGCAAAACCCAAAATCCGAAGGCCGAACCAGACTCTTGATGTCGGCGCTTTTCGGATTTCGGGCTTCGGCCTTCTTTCGGGTTTCGGGTTTCGGATTTCGGGTGTCATGGTCATTTTGCCGCCGGTGTTTTGGGACCGCTTTGGACCCGCACCTTGACTCCTGTGACCAGCGAATCGGTGGGGTTGGCAATGACCTTGTCGGCTGGAGTTACGCCGCCCCGGATTTCAACCGTCTGTCCAAAGTCTCGGCCGACTTGGACGGGGCGCAATTCGACCTTGCCGTCAGGACCAACAACTCCGACTTGCAGGCCTTGGGCGCGAAACAGGAGGGTATTCGACGGCAAGGTCAAAGGCGGATCGGTATTATCTTCCTTGAGGGTGACCTCGCCAAAGCTATAGGGCAGGATTTGATGTTTCGAGTTGTCCACTTCGAGCTCGGTCAACAGCGTTCGAGAGACTGCCGAGATGGCTTCGGAGGTGGTTATGACTTTGGCCGCAAAGTGCCGGCCGGGGCTTTCAGGAATGGTCAAAGTAGCCTCCTGCCCAGGCGCGATGCCCAGGGCGTCAGGTTCCGGCGCCCGCACGTACACACGCAGCTTGTCGGTCTGCGCCAAATGGAATAATTGCTGGCCTCCGCTGCCTGCAATAATGAGGTCGCCGATATCCGTGCTACGCAAGGTGATCGTTCCAGCAAAGGGCGCGACCACGCGCTGGAAAGAGACCAATTCTTGCAATCGTCGCATGTTTGCACGGTCAGCCTCGACACTCGCGGCTGCTGTTTCGCGCGCCGCGGCCTTCTCGGCCGCCGCTTGTTCGGAGACGGACGCGGTTTTCAATAACTGCTGCCAACGCTGGTCGGTGATCTCCGCGAGATGAAGGTTGGCCTGGGCCAGGACGAGCTGCGCCTGGGCCTGGGCGAGTTGTTGGTCCAGGTCCGGCGTCTCGATTTCAGCGAGCAACTGCCCGGCTTTAACATGCGCCCCGATATCCGCGACCCAGTCTTTGAGATAGCCGTTGGCCCGAGCGTAGATGGAGGCTTCTCGCCAGGGCCGAATCTCCGCGGGCAAGACCAATCCATTGCCCGGCTTTCCTGGTGCAGGGGACACCACCGAAACCGTTGGGATCTCCAATTGGCTCATGTCCGCAGTCGCCGTCCGACTTTGTCGCCATCGAGGGATGAAGCCGAGCAGGAGAAGGATAACAATCGATGCGACAATAGAGACAGCAATACGCGTGCGTCTTGGGTGGTCTTTTTCGTTTGGCCAGGCTGAGGCACACCATCGATTGCCGCCTCCGCGGCACGCGCGGTTTGGACAGGTTGCTGCGGGCTGCGTATCACGTGTTGTGGGAGTTCAGCGGTGTTCATAGAATCTTCCTTAAGCATTGGCTGGTGCCGGTATAGCGCCTTGTGGCGGGATGGGCTGGCTCGACTGACTCTTTTGCGGCATGAGTACCGTTCGGTGCAGGACGCTGAAGACCACCGGCACAAAGAACAGGGTGGCGAAAGTGGCCATGACGAGCCCCCCAATGACAGCTCGGCCCAAGGGCGCGTTTTGCTCGCCGCCTTCTCCCAACCCCAGCGCCATCGGCACCATGCCGATAATCATGGCCAACGCCGTCATAAGGACGGGCCGCAGACGTCCGGTGCCGGCTTCCCAGGCTGCGTTGAGCGGCGTCATCCCTTCCTGGAGGTGTGTCCGCGCAAAAGTCACCACCAGCACCGAGTTAGCGGTAGCCACTCCCAGGCACATGATCGCGCCCATCATCGCCGGGACACTCAAGGTTGTGCCGGTGACGTAAAGGCCCCAGATCACTCCGGCCAGAGCTCCGGTCAGTGCAGTGAGAATGATGAACGGGTCGAGCCAGCTCTGAAAATTCACGACCAGCAGCAAATAGATCAGCGCCACCGCCATTACCAAACCGACACTGAGACTAATGAAACTCGAGCGCATGGTCTCCGCCTGACCACGGAGCATGATTGAACTTCCTTGCGGCAACGAGCTTTGCGCCTGCGCCAGGATCGGCTTGATATCCTTGAGCACTCCGCCAAGATCACGTCCGCCGACGCCGCCAAACACATCAATCACCGGCACGAGGTTGTAGTGCGAGTAAATCGGCTGGCTGTTGGTGCGCGAGAAGGAGGCCAGGTTCGCCAGCAGTTGCTCGTTCCCGGTGCCAGGCACGCCAGCCGTGACCGGCATCGAGTTGACATCGGAGAGCGAGGTCATTCGATACTCCGGCACTCGGATGTTGAGGAGATACTGGACGCCAATATGCGGAATCGAGCCAGAACGTCGGTTGGACCTGGGTGCTGCCGCTCAGGTTCAGAAGCACTGAACTGGCGACATCTTTTTCGGAAAGGCCGAGCTCGGAGGCCTTCGTTCGGTCGATGGCAAACTCGAATCGTGGTAAATCGGATGGCTGCTGAATACGCACATCTACAGCGCCGGGCACATGGCGGATTTTGGTCGCAATCGCGGCGGCGACCTGTTGATTGCCGGCCAGGTCACGGCCGAGCACTTGCACATCAAAGGGAGCCGGCAAGCCAAAATTAATCGTCTGGCTCACAATGTCGGCGGGAAGAAAATAAAAGGTGACGCCTGGAAAATCACGATTGAGTGCTAGACGCAAGTTGCGGACGTAATCAGGGGTTGGCCGATGTCCTGCTCGCAAGGAAACCATAATGTCGCCGTCGGCCGTCCCAGCCACGCCGCTGTCGCTGTAGCTCAGGTTAATGCCGGAAATGGGGAGGCCGATGTTGTCAATGATGCCAGCGAGTTCCCTGACAGGAATCTCACGCCGAATTTCGCTCTCGACACGATCGACGAGGATGGCGGTTTCCTCGACCCGTGTTCCGCTGTGCGCGCGCACATGTAATCGAAAAATTCCAGCATCCACGCTCGGAAAGAAGTCCTGTCCAAGGAAGGGGACCAGCAGACCACGAGGCGACGCAAAAGCCAAGGAACAGGGCCGCAAATAACGCGCGACGGCCCAAGATGACGCCGAGCAACCGGCGGTATCTTCCCCGCAAATTATCAAAGGTCCTTTCGAAGCTTCGCTGGAGGAGGACAAAGGGCCGAAACCAGGGGCGGACCTGGGCGGTATCGGCGTGCTTGGCGTGGTCCACATTACGTTCGAACCACATTACCAGGGTGGGAACTAGAGTTCTGGATAAGGCGTAGGAAGCGAGCACGGCGAATACGACGGCCTCTGCCAACGGCCCGAACAGGAATCCTGCCACGCCCGAGAGGAAGAACATCGGAACAAAAACGATGCAGATGCACAGAGTCGAAACCAGAGCAGGCAAGGCGATTTCTCCCGCGCCAACCAGGATGCCGTTTTCCAGAGTTTCGCCAGCGCTCAAGTGCCGCTCGACGTTTTCGATGGTGACGGTGGCATCGTCCACCAGGATGCCCACGGCCAGCGCCAGACCGCCAAGAGTCATCAGGTTGATGGTCTGACCGAGGGCGCTGAGCATGGCGAGCGACGCCAGAACCGCGAGTGGAATCGAAATGGCAATGATGAGGGTGCTGCGCCATGAACCGAGAAAGAGGAGGATCATCAACGCTGTCAGGGCCGCTGCAATCACGCCTTCGCGCACAACGCCGCTGACGGCTGCCTTCACAAATATCGATTGGTCCGCGAATTGTTTGACCTGCAGCTTCTCAGCGACCGTTTTCAGCACGTTTACCATGGCGGCTTTGACGCCACTGGCAACCTGGAGCGTTGAAGCGCTGCCATTCTTGAGAACACTCAAAAGGGTGCTGCGAACTCCATCCTGACGGACGATGTTCTGCTGGGGCATATACCCATCCCGGACCTGGGCGACGTCATGAATTCGGATCACTGTCCCCTCGGCGCTTTTGATGGGTAAATCGTTGAGCCGGTCTATTAAGCGTGGGCTCGTGTTGAGGTCGATGGGATACTCGTTGGAGCCGATTTTGGCTGTTCCGCTGGGAAAAACCAGGTTCTGAGTCGTGAGGGCCGTGACGACATCCTGCTGGGAGATGTTTTGTGCTTCGAGAGCTTTGGGGTCCAGATCCACCGAGACGACGCGTTGCTTGCCGCCGTATGGGTAGGGAATGCCAACCCCGGGCACACTAATGAGTCCCACGCGGATGGTATTCATCGCGAGGTCGAAGGTTTGCTGTTCAGAAAGCGTGGGGCTGCTGATGCCGTATTGTAAAATAGGAACGCTGGAGGCGTTGTATTCAATGATCAGTGGCGGGGTCGTGCCGGGCGGAAGTTGCCTGAGGATTGTCTGTGAAACCGCGGTTACCTGGGCCACACCTGCTTCAGGCGAGACGCCTGGTTGAAAGAAGATCTTGATGACCCCCATACCATCGTAGGAAGTGGATTCGATGTGCTGGATATTGTTCACCGTGGTTGTCAGCGCGCGCTCTTCGCCGTAAACCATGCGCTGTTCGATATCTCTCGCGGTCAGGCCTGTGTAACCCCAAACCACACTGACTACCGGGATGTTGATGGAGGGAAAGATGTCGGTTGGAGTGCGCAACAGGACGAACGGAGTCAGTAAGAGTAAGAGCAGAGACGCCACCACGAAGGTGTAAGGGCGACGGAGAGCTAAACGAACGATCCACATATTATGCCCTCACAGCGCGAGCGCCGGTCCCGATTTCCCGCGTTTCCTCCTGGGTGCTCGCACGCCGTCGAGCCAACAACCGGTCGAGCGAAAACGCTCCGGAACCTCGCAGGACAATTAGCAGGCCGATGGTGACTGCCAGCAAATGATACTCGAACCCTTCGCCTTTCTGGTTGCCGAACCAGTTCATGAACAGCCCGAAATGCCAGTGCACCTTGACGACGGCTACAGCCATGTTGCAGATGATGCCGATCGCAGCAATCCGTCCGGCAAATCCCAAGATCAACATCAGGCCGCCGAAGAACTGGGCGCAAATCGCCAGGAAGGCAAAGGCAGCCGGAATTCCCAACCGCTGAGTGAAAAATTGCATCGAACCGGTGAAACCGTACCCGCCGAACCAACCGAACATCAATTGCGCGCCGTGAGCGAAGAACACAGAGCCTAACACGAGTCGTGAGATCGTGAGCACGTAATCCGAGTTGGTCTTAACAAGTTTATGAAGCATATCAGTTTCATCGGTCTTGCAAGGGGAATGCCAAACGCGGCAAAAGCCTTTGCGATGCTTCTGAAAGGCGCTCCCGCCAATGGTTTATGGAAGGTGGAGACAGATCCTGAGACCGCTTCCGGTGTGGCAAGGACTCGGTCGGTGTCGAACCGCCGACTAACACGACGACTAAGCGTCGCGGCTGGTGCAGGCGTCGTTGGTGTTTGCGGAAAATGAGCTTGTTACTGTTTGGCACCGTACTTGCGGGAAGATAATTCCGTGGCTAAATTGCCCTCATGACACCAGATCTCCAGTCGGCTTTCGTTCGGCTTTCATTCGAAGAAATCAAATGAATCAAAGGATATGTCGATTACCGTAACGATTAATGGCGCTGCCACAGAGGCAAAGCCTGAGGAGCGCCTGGTGGATCTCCTGAACCGCAGCGGAACCAGAATCCCGCAGGTCTGCTATCACCCCCAGCTTGGCCCGATTCAGACCTGCGATACGTGCATGGTTGAGGCTGACGGTAAATTGGTGAGGGCCTGCGCCACCACGGTGGGGTCCGGGATGACGGTTTCCACCACCTCGGCGAGCGCGCTGGCTGCGCAACGAGAAGCTTTCGATGAAATTTTGGGCAACCACCTGCTCTACTGCACCGTTTGCGACAATAACAACGGCAATTGCACCGTTCACAACACGACCAAATTCCTTGCCGTCGAGCATCAAAGAATTCCGTTCAAGACCAAGCCGTACGAACTCGATGACTCAAATCCGTTTTACCGATACGATCCGGACCAGTGCATTCTTTGTGGCCGTTGCGTCGAGGCTTGCCAGAATGTCGAGGTTAACGAGACTTTGTCCATTAACTGGGAGGATCCGCACCCACGCGTGCTATGGGATGGCGGAGCGAAAATTGGCGAATCGAGTTGCGTTTCCTGTGGCCATTGCGTCACCGTTTGTCCCTGCAACGCACTCATGGAAAAATCCATGCTCGGCCACGCGGGATTCTTGACTCGCATTGCCGAAGACGGGCTTTGAACGGTATGATCGATATCGTCAAGGGAATCGAGCCGGATACCGGTTACGGCACGATACTGAAAGTTTCTGAGGCGGAATCGGCCATGCGTGAATCCCGCATCCGCCGGACCAAGACGGTCTGCACCTATTGTGGTGTCGGATGCAGCTTTAATATTTGGACGAAGGATCGGCATATTTTAAAGGTCGAGCCCTCCGAAGGTCCGACCAACGGCATCTCTACTTGTATCAAAGGAAAATTCGCCTGGGATTTTGTGAATAGCCCCGAGCGGCTGACCCAACCGCTCATTCGCGAGGCTGGCAAGTTCCGCGAAGCAAGCTGGGATGAGGCACTGGACCTGGTCGCCCGCCGAATGACAGAAATCAAAGCGACGAATGGACCCGACTCGCTCGCTTTCATTTCTTCATCGAAGTGCACAAATGAGGAAAGCTACCTCATGCAGAAGCTGGCCCGCTCTGTGATTGGCACAAACAATATGGACAATTGCTCCCGTTACTGCCAATCGCCGGCGACTGTGGGTCTCTGGCGAACGGTCGGTTATGGCGGCGATTCGGGGTCGATCAAGGACATCGAGAATGCGAGCCTGGTGCTCATTATCGGAAGCAATACGGCAGAGAGTCATCCGGTCCTGGCAACACGGGTCAAACGTGCCCACAAATTGCGCGGCCAGAAGCTCATCGTCTTCGATTTGCGCGAAAATGAGATGGCGAGACGCGCCGACCTATTCCTGCACCCCAAGCCCGGAACCGACCTCGTCTGGCTTTCGGCCATCACGCGTTACATCCTGGAAAATGGGCTGGCCAAGACGTCGATTTCTTAAACCAGTGGGTCAATGGACTTGAAGAATACAGAAAGAGCCTTCAACCCTTCTCAATGGAATTTGCCGAGAGGACCTGCGGGCTGCCCATCGAGACGTTGAAGAAGGTGGCGCATATGATCGCTGAAGCCGAGGGTGTCTGCGTTCTTTGGGCGATGGGCATCACCCAGCACAGCATGGGATCAGATAGCTCCACCGCGATCTCGAATCTGCTGTTTAGTCACCGGAAACTACATGCGGACGGGTACAGGTGCCTACCCCTTGCGGGGACACAACAATGTCCAGGGAGCAAGTGACCACGGAGCGATGCCAAATTATCCTCCCCGGCTATCAATCGGTGGATGATCCCGAAGTGCGGGCGCGTTTTGAAGCACGGATGGAACGTCAAGCTGCCCTCCACCAAGGGACTGGATAATCACGAAATGATCGACGCGATTCACGAGGGCAAACTCAAGGCGATGTACTTGTTCGGCGAAGAAATCAGCCTCGTGGACTCAAACTCAAACTTCGTCAACGACGGCCTCTCGAAGCTCGAGTTCTTTGTCGCGCAGGATATCTTCTTCAGCAACACGTGCCAGTTTGCGGATGTGGTGTTGCCCGCCAGTCCAAGCCTGGAAAAAGAAGGGACGTTTCACCAGCACCGAGCGGCGCATACAAAGGCTTTATCAGGTGCTTCGAGCCGTTGGAGGGAAGCCGGCCCGACTGGCGAATCATCCAGGACGTGGCGAACCATCTCGGCGCGAACTGGCATTACCAACATCCTTCGGAGATTTATCGCGAAATCGCTTCACTGACCCCGCTGTTCGCCGGCGTGACCTACGAGCGGCTCGAAGGATATAAATCGCTCCAATGGCCGGTCGCAGCCGACGGGACCGATGAGCCTTTGCTCTATACGAAAGGCTTCCACTTCCCGGACGGCAAAGCCAGGCTGTTCCCTCTCTCCTACTCCCAACCAACCGACCAGCCGAATGCAGGAATTCGATTTGCATCTGAACAATGGCCGGCTGCTGGAGCATTTCCACGAAGGCAATCTTGACTTACCGTAGCGAAGGAATTCGCGAGAAAATGCCGGACACGTTTGTCGAAGTCTCGCCCGAACTTGCCGAAGAACGCGGCATCCAAAGCGGCACTTGGGTGCAGCTCATCTCGCGTTATGGCAAGGTTCGGGTGCGCGCCGTGGTGACCGACCGAGTGCACGGGAAGGAACTTTACATGCCGATGAACTCATGCCGAGAGCCCGGTGAACCGACTCACCAGCAGCCACACGGACAGAATAACTCATACGCCCGCATACAAGGAAACCTCGGTCAACCTACGGGTGCTTTGCCGGAAATCTGGCGAAAACCCACTGCCTCGCACCAATTCACGCTTCGGCCATCCCACGCCGAAACGAGGCGTCGAGGTGGAGCGCAAATGGAAACGCGCGGATTATCGAGTTCCTGGAACCCAAGGCAATGGAGGTAACGCGATCAAGACCAGCGGAAACGGACAATAAAAACATTCTTCGACCATTAACCCTCAATCCCCTAATCAAACATGGCTCAACCCATACCCTTGGAATTGCCGGCGCGCGATGCACGAGTGGAATTGCAAACCCGCCTGCGGAATGCGCCGCTGGAACATGCGGAGGCCCTGCTGGCCGCCTACGAAGTGTTGCAAGGACTTCATGATCGAGGCGCGCTTGAACTCATGCGCGGCGCGCTTGGTTCTAGCGACAAGGTGATCGAGATTATCGTCGACGCGTCAAAGACACCGGAATCAATTCGTGGAATCCGGAACATGTTGATCTTGACCAAGATTCTGGGATCCATTGAGCCTGAACTGGTCGAGGGCTTCGCCCGGTCGGTGCCCGAGGCTCTGGCCGAGACGAAAGCATGCGACCCAAAACCGCCCGGCTTCTGGGGCATCCTCAAGCAGTTCGCGAACCGAGATTTCCGCCGGGGCTTGGTTCTCGTTAACTCCATGCTCGAAGCATTCGGCAGGAACCTGCCGCCCGAAGCCTCGTAACGCCGATATACCTCACCGCGCCGGATGGTGAAGGCGCAACTTGTGATCCGTCAGCAGGATCAAGCAGCTCGCCCACGATTCCGTCACCCCGTTTTCCGTCACCCCGTTGCGGAACACGCCAGTGATGCGTGCAGCCAGGGCCAGCAACGTCCGCTCCGTCACACGCGTCCCCTGGACCACGCGTTCGCCGCCGCAAACTTCCCGACGCCGCTCGAAATACCGGTTATAGTCGACCTTCATGCCGCGAAAATGCCCCCAATTGCGACCGCCTGCAACGCGAGAATCCACCGGATTCCTCGTTGCCCTAACCGAGCCGATTTCGCCGAGAACTTTGGGTCGCACTTAGCCGCCACCCGTTTTGTGCGCCGGGGATATTGGCAAATCGGATGGTGTATTCATGTTAAGGTAGAGCGGTTGGTCTTCCGCGGTCACCTTATAAACCTGGGCGTGGGATTGGCGCAACAAGCTTTGCGCGAAATGTTGAAGAGACACATCGCCACTGCTCAGCGCCGTTTCCGCGGCGACCAATGCTTCAACCGGATAAATGGCGCACAGAGGCTCGAAATGGTCGCCGTGCAGCGGGATGACTCCGACGCCTGGACGCGCCAATCCCCAGAGCTTTTGCAAATGCTCCGTGGTCATTTGCGGCAGGTCAATGGCCAGCACCAGCAGATGCGAAGTCTGCAGACGACGCAATCCCGCGACAACCCCACTCAAGGGCCCCCACGAGGGAGGCCTATCCTTCACGACCTCGATTTCCGCCGGGCACCATGACGGTCCAGATTGGGCCGATATCCAGACCGCACCGGGCCGCAGATTGCTCAAAACCCGAAGCTGCCGCTTCCAGAGCGGTTCGCCCGAGATAAGCAAAGTCGCCTTGTCCACGCCCATCCGGCGCGAACGCCCGCCTGCGAGCAGTACGGCGCTTGGTTTCATCGGATGTCAGCCCGAAGAATGCCGTTGCTCAAGATCACGGCCCGCAACCCGCCCCTTCCTTTAAGGAATTCGTTCGCGCCGGGCGCAAATGCTTGATCCATCCAGTAGCATGGCCGGCATTCTTCTGTGCCCCGAAAACGCACGCCTTGAATTTGGAACTCCTGGCCGATGAGCTCGTTCAAGTCCACACCTGCCGTAATCACGTTGCGCCGGAACGTTGACAGCGGCCTGTCTCGCATTCCCAGTTCTCTGCAAAGCGCTCCGTAAGTTTCCCAGGCGAAAAAGGTGATCTGGCCTTTGTAATTTTCCTTAAAGTCGAAAAAACGGTCGCCCCGCAGCCCGCGACCGGCAACACACTCGATCTCCGCCACCTCCGCCATCGGATTCTCGCCTGGTGGCTTGCCATGGCGGCCAAAGAAAGTGTGACCTGCGGAAATGTAGAACCGGCGAACCTCAATGCATTCAGCGCAGGCGATCTTTTCGAGTGTTTCCATGGCATGGTTTGCTCTCACCATGAGTGGTTCATTAAACCGAATCGGTCAACCTGGGCGACGGTTCGTAACCACGCGACCTCTCTCGATGTGTCCAGGCAGCGTGCTTGCACTCCGGACCGCGGGTCCGAGGCCCTGGGGTCGAAATCCGGCCGGGGTCGTCCGCCGTCGCACCCGTCGCATATAATCCGAGGCAAAGAGGCGAGGGACACTTCGCAGACGCGGGAAAAATGCCAGCCCCCCGATAGCTGCCACGGTCTCCAAGTACTCCAACAGCGACGAGTTCGGATCGACGATCCCTTCGGCCTTCGTAATCAACACCACCAGCGCGCCCTCCTGGTCTTCGTCCCGCAGGCCCAGAAACAGACCGAGCCATGACTGAACATGAGCAGGCAACATTCGATCGTCGCGAACTGCCAGCACCAGGATATCCATATCCGAAGCCCCCCGGGCAGCCGCCACCCCGGGGCCCGGAGGATCCAACTCGTCAAAGCAAAACAATTGCGTCTCGCACTCGAAATCGAAGGCCACGTGCTTAATCAGGACTTCGGCGCTGCTGGCGCTGCCATCCTCATCAAATACGATGCAGATTTTTAACGGTTGTTGGATGGCCGCTCTGCCATCGAGCTTTTTCAAATCTGCATTAAGTGTTAAGTCGTTCTCTCTTAATTTTATCATGGAACGGGTCGTGTTAGTGTTAACGCTATGCGAAACGATTTCATTCTTGAAGGTTTCTTGGCAGATTCCATGCCGGGTCGTAAGTGGTTCTCGGCCGTCGTTCAGAAGCCCCGCCTGACCAATGCTTTAGAGGGACAATAGTCGAGCAAAGACAATCGAGTTGAACATCGTGAGTTGCACAACCTGCGTCGCCTATTCGACACGCCGTCGAACTCACGACGCAATCCATTGCCCCAATGGAATGGAGGCGCTCTGCATCCGGGGAATGATTGCTTCATAACTGATTGAGCCTAAACGTCTTTGATCGATGCGGAAACCCAGTTCCAACGTTGGCTCGGCTTATGCCAACCCTCGTGAAATATATGGAAAATCGGAATCCGACTTTAGTCACGGACGCGAGCGTGCCGCCCGTAAAGCGCGACAAGTTCAGGCGGCGTGGATTTTTGGGGATGGGATTTGCAGCGCTGGCGCTTGCCGGGATAGTGCCGGGGCTGACCCAAGCCCCGCCAGAGCTGGTGATGGCGCATCTTCAGATCGATAAAACGACGCTCGACGCACTTCCGAAGGAGGAGGTCGTCATCGTGCCAGCCTAGCGCACAATTTTGGCCGCCCGTGCAGACGGTGCTATGGTGTTGCGTGAAAGGTTCATCCTTGCTTTCCGGGCCAGTGCGACAAGTTGCGATGCGGCGCGTGAAGGGCTCCGCGGAGTCCGAGGACAAAGACTTCCTGGCCGCCGAGGAGCCACTGGAGATCCGAGTGGAAGGCCGTAGCGTCGCGGTCGTCATGCGCACGCCGGGCGAGGATCGCGAGTTGGCGGCAGGATTTCTTGTGACGGAAGGCCTAGTCCACACGGTTGGCGACATTGCTGACATCCGGTACCGACCGCATTGCCTTCCTTCGGCACGCGACGGCAGCGGCCGGCGTGAGGAACTCAATGAAACAGTCTCCGATGAAGCGGTTTCACGGACAGAGCCACTGAGTGTGGCGGAGGGCAATGTCATTAACGTGCGGCTGAGAAAGCCGGAATCCCTGGACCTCAAGAAGCTGACTCGTCACGTTTTCACCTCTTCGAGTTGCGGTATCTGCAGCAAAGCCTCTATTGAAGCGGTGCGGCAGCAATTCGCACCGGTTGATGACCGTTGCACAGTCGAACCGCAAGTGCTGCTGAGATTGCCCCAGGTGCTCGCTGCTGCGCAGAAAACGTTCAAACGAACCGGCGGCCTGCATGCGTGCGCTTTGTTCGATCTGACCGGCAAACTTCTCGTGCTCCGCGAAGACGTGGGACGTCACAACGCGCTGGACAAGGTGGTGGGCTGGGCCCTGCTGGGGGACCGTCTGCCGCTTCGCCGCACTATCCTGCTGCTAAGTGGCCGGACCTCGTTCGAGATGATGCAAAAGGCCCTCGCGGCGGGCGTTCCCATAGTTGCGGCGATTTCCGCGCCAAGCAGCCTCGCCGCAGAATTCGCGCGGGACAGCAACCAGACGCTCGTCGGTTTCCTGCGCGGCGAAAAGATGAATATTTACGCCAGTGCAGACCGCGTGCGTCAACTCGATCCGTCACGACTGACCTCCACCGTAGATCGATGACTGCTGATTGGCGAACGGTTTGTCACCAAACGCGGATCGCCGGCCAGAACTTCCTCGCCGCTTTCGAGCCAATACGATTCGGAGGGTAATTCGTTTGTCCGCGTAGCGGTGACGAACTATCGACGTGCAGTCGAACGCGCGACGCGATTCAGTGCGGTGCCGGAACTGCCCGACTATGCGCCATACCCGCAGTTCATGCCTTCTGTGTTGAGTCCCAGTCGCTTTTGCCCATTACGCCCGAGCGGCTGTGAGGTTGGCGCGAACATTGCGAAGCACCGAGAGATATGATCGCAGTTGAAACTAACATACGTCCTCCGGAAGCGAGCAGAAGTCAGCCGGCGCTGGAGATATGCTTCCAGTTTGTGGATGGCTCCAAGGAGACCTTCATCCAGCCCGACGCCGAGAGGGCAGAAAAAGTCCTGAGGGGGATCAATCCAGTCCATTTGTTTTACCAATCTCGAATCGTCGTCGCAGATGACTACTCGAAGTCGGTCTTTGTCTGCTCTCAAATCAACCGGATTGACTTTCTCTCCCAGGGTCATGGTTTCTCACACATCCCCGCCGATCACGCGGACCTCGTGGAATTAACCGAGTTGGAGTTTCGCAAGCACGTGCTTTCGAGCGACCCGTCCGGTCCTCAGAAACGCACACAACCCCTCCCCATGGGTGATTTGCTGGTCTCGTTTCTCAACTTGAGAATGCGCGGAGGCAGCCATGTCTATCTCATGAACGAAACACTGGTGAAACTCCCCTCTGAGAACCATTCATACATGCAGCGGCTGTTGTCGAAGGGCCCACTCTGCGTTCGGCAACCTCGCGGTGGAGAGAGCGTGTTAAACCTCGCCAACCTCATCAGCTACTCGGTTTATCCTGGGGTCACGGAAATCCCGGCAGATAGCTGGATGGCACAGCCAAAGGCTTTTAATGATTGACGAGCCTGCATCGGTTAGTCGCTCGAGGTCCGGTGCCGGTCATGCCCGGCCCGAATCCATCACAGTTATCGAGGCCGGCCCACGGAAAGAACCCGACAACCCGTGGATCACGTTTGCCCTGGTCGGGGTGGGGACGTTCATGATCATGCTGGATGCTTCGATCGTTAATATCAGTCTCCCATCTATCGCCAGGACATTCCATACGCCCGTTGGCGGGGCCATCGAATGGGTCATTATCGCTTACCTTATCACCATCGCCGCGACGTTACTCACCTTCGGGCGCTTGTCCGACATGGTCGGACGCAAGCCGCTATGGCTCGCTGGGTTGGCGCTTTTCACCCTCGGCTTCATCCTGCCGTTCTACTTCGAGGAGTTGCGAGGATTCTCGACGGCGAGGTCTGGACTGTTTCTTACGGCTCTGCCCCTGACCCTGGCGCTGGTTGCACCACTGAGTGGCTCGCTAGCGGACCGATTCGGCTCGCGCTGGCTGGCCTCTGGGGGTCTGGCCGTCGCATGTCTCGGTCTCGCGGCGGTGGCGCGGCTGAATGCCCAAAGTTCGGATCGGAGCATAATATGGCCTTTGGTGCTCACGGGTGTCGGCCAGGGTCTTTTCATGACGCCGAATGCGCGCGCATTGATGAACGCCGCGCCTGCGAGTGAGCAAGGGGAATCCTCCGGGCTGCTGGCAACCGGTCGGGTACTCGGTCAGAGCTTAAGCGTAGCGCTGGCCGGCGCGATTTTCGCTGGCCTTGGGGGCGCCGAGGCCGGGCGACGTTTAATCGAAGCGAGAACTGACCTTACGATCGTTGGGGGCGAAATCAGCGCGGCGCAGCAACAGTTTCTCGCTGGTTTTCATACGGCCCTCTTGGTCTGCGCAGGAATTGCGGCGGCTGGAGTATTCGCGGCACTCACCCGGGGTCCCGAGACCGAACCTGTGGTGCGCCCCGTTCCCGGAACCCGGGCCAACAAACAAATTCAAAATGCAAAAACAGCTTTGTGAAGTCTCTCACTAATTCTCGACCAGGTGTTTTGCTTGCCACGGGACTCGGAGTCGGCCTGCTCCTAAGCGGCGCGTCGGAGCTAATCTTCGAGCCCGCCGTGTCGCAGGCGCAGGCGCGGCAAACGCCACAACCGAAAGACCCAAAACTCTCCAACGCGCAAACTAATACTAACTCTGCGGACGGATATCTGCCCGATCAAGCCCACGCGATGGCGGATGTCGGCTATCACTTCGCGAACCTTTGGTTCGCTGCGGACAAGCAGAACTGGCCGTTAGCAAATTACTACCTGGGCGAGACGCGCTCGCATTTGCGATGGGCCGTGCGCATCCATCCTGTCCGAAAAACCAGCGCGGGAGAGATCGACTTGAAGGGAATTTTGGACGCCGTGGACAAATCCCTGCTCTCCGAGGTCGAGATAGCCATCACGAACAAGGACGTTCCTCGCTTCGAGGCGGCGTATCGTCAAACTTTAGCGGGTTGTTATGCCTGTCATACGGCCTGCGAAAAGCCGTTCCTTCGCCTGCAAGTGCCGGAGGCGCCGGGAGTGACGATCATCAATTTTAGCTCGCCTGATGAACCATCAATGCACGATGCGCCGGCTGACGATGCCAGCCGGGGCAAGACCGTCTTTCAGCAAAACTGCGCGCTTTGTCACGCCACGAAACTGGGCCCAGGCAACACCATGATTTCAGGGCAAGGGCCGGACTTAGTCGGGATAATTGGCCGTCATGCTGGCACTGGCTCAAACTTCAATTACACCAAGGGCCTTGTCGAATCGCGGATTGTATGGGATTCAGCCACCCTGGACCGATTCCTCGCGAATCCGACGGCTGCTGTTCAAGGCACCAGCATGCCGATCCCCGTCCCTTCCGCCGAGAACCGCCACAATTTGATTGCCTACCTGTCAACCTTGACCGCGCCGGCCGGATCCTTCCGACCGTCTGATCTTGCGGCAGCGCCGGCTTCCGCAGCTAGCGACGCCGGCGATTGGCGCCATGCTGCGCCGGGGGTCGAACACCACATCACGCTTGCGGATTTGCCCCCGCCTTACAAAACCGCTTCGGCTGGCAACGGCCCGCACGTGGTGAAGCAGCCTGCAAATGCCACATTGTCAGTTCCTCCTGGATTTAGCGTCCGGCTGTTTGCAGCGGGTCTCTCGGGGCCCCGTTTGCTGCGCGTAGCGCCCAACGGGGACATTTTCGTCGCCGAGACACGCGAGAATCGCATCAGCCTGTTGCGCGCTAGTGACGGCGCGGAGGTTCCGACTGAAAATCAGGTTTTTGCCGACGGCCTCGATGGTCCGTTTGGCATCGCTTTCTATCCGCCGGGAGATGATCCACGTTGGATTTACGTGGCGAACAACAATTCGGTAGTTCGCTTTGCTTATCGCAATGGGGATGCCAAGGCGTATAGCTCCGTCCAAGTGGTTTTGGCGAAACTGACCTCAAGCACCGGCGGGCACAGCACGCGCGATGTGGTTTTTTCAAAGGATGGCAAGCGCATGTTCATTTCGGTCGGCTCCGCATCAAACGTCGCAGAAGGCATGAGCAGAAAGGACATCCAGAGCATCCGTCGTTGGGAGGCTGAACACGGCCGGGGTGCGGCCTGGGATGCTGAGACTGACCGAGCCGACATCCTGGTCTGCGACCCTGAAGGTCGCCAACCTGTGCACACCTTTGCGACCGGTATTCGCAATGGGGTAGGGCTGGCCGTGGATGAAAATACGGGCCAACTGTGGGCTTCGACAAACGAGCGCGACGGCCTCGGCGACGATTTGGTCCCGGATTACATCACCCGCGTGAACGAGGGCGGATTCTACGGCTGGCCCTGGTACTATCTGGGCAACCACGAAGATCCCCGCCACGCAGGCGAGCGTCCAGATCTTGCCGGGCAAGCAATTGTCCCCGACGTGCTGTTGCAGGCGCACTCGGCTTCCCTGGAGATGGTTTTCTATACGGCCACCAACGGCGCCGCGGCATTCCCCCCTGAGTATCGCGGGGACATTTTCGCTGCGTTTCACGGCTCCTGGAACCGAAGTTCGCGCACGGGCTATAAGGTCGTGCGGGTGCGTCTTAATCACGGAATTCCCACCGGCGAGTATGAAGACTTTCTCACCGGGTTCGTGGTGGACAGCGCGAGTGTGTGGGGCAGGCCCGTGGGGGTGGCCGTTGCCCACGATGGGGCGTTGCTCGTATCCGAGGACGGCAGCGGCACGCTATGGCGCATCTCCTACGATCATCAGAAGCAGGTTCAAAATTCATTTGGCCACGGAACGAAGCTTAATTAACGCACTAGCGATATGAAGGGAGGTGCGATACAGGTCGAGACGCCGACCTCAACGCACGGCCAAACGAATGGTTGAGCGCATCGCCAGCGGGCGGCAACCCAAGAACCCGGGAGATGCCTTCGACCAATTGTTTCCTTCCAACCATGACAAGTTCGGCCTTATCGATGCCAGGGCGTGAGACAAAATTCTTCGGAAATTGAGTTTTCCGGCTTTTTTTGTTGCCAAGTATATATAGTCATATATACTTCGGCCATGAACAACCTCATCACGCCTCAACATCTCCTGGAACAAATCCTCCAAATCCGGCGCATGGAACACGGCTCCCTCTCCATCATCCGCCAAGGCCCCAAGGGCCCTTACTACAACCTCAACTCCTGGGAGAATCGGTACCAACCAATGCCGCTATATCCCTCAGGATAAAGTTCCCGAAGTCCGGCAGGCCATTGAGGGCTACCAGAACTTCCAGCAACTCACAGCCCAATACGCCCAACAAGTCGTCGAGCAAACCCGCTGGCAACTGGGGATCGGCGTAAAAAAAAGCCCCACCCCAAACCGAACCACCCCCGCCCCAAGTCCTCCTCGCCCAGGATGAGGAAATCCAACAGTTAATGACCCGTTTCCTGGCGGCCGACCCCGGCCAGTTGGCCGTTGAGGAACTGGATTTCGAGGTGCTGCTGCGCGCGGCCGTCTTCAAATCCACCAATCAGTTGATGGGATATCTCTTCCAAAAACTGGCGGACCGGATCGATGCCGCCTACCAGCCCAAACCCGGCTATGTGCGCAAAGGCCGGGTGCCTGTCACTATCGACTGCATTTTCGGCTCCTTGGTCATACTCCGCGATTACTACTATCATGAAGGCAAGCAATTGGGCCATTATCCGACCGACGCGGCGCTGGGTTTGGAAGGCGGCAAGACTCCGGCCCTTGCCCGGTTAGTATGTTTGGAAGGAGCCGACCAAGACAGCTACCAACAAGCCCAGGAGCACTTGAAAGAGACCGGTGGCATTGACATCTCGGCCCGCCAGATCCAGCGCCTGGTCCAGCAGGCCGGAGCCGCGGCGCAGACCTGGCAGGAGCGCGAGGCTCTGAAACCTCTGCCGGAGAGCAAGCCCGTGCCGGTCTTCTACGTCAGCGCGGAGAGGGCGAATTTGTTTGTGGGCGTTTACCCGTGCAGCATTGTCCATGATCATCCCGGCAGTCGAACTCATGAGTTGGTTAGGCCGCCTTGGCCAACAAGCCGTGCGGGTCGAGCACGAATTTGGCGGCGATGCCCTTGTCGAATTCGGCGTAGCCCTTCGGCGCATCCTCAAGGCTGATGGCTTTGGCATTGACGATCTTCGCGATCGGCAGGCGGTCGTTCAGCAGCGCCATCATGAGCTGGCGATTGTAGCGAAGGACCGGCGTCTGGCCGGTGTGGAAGGAATTCGACTTCGACCAGCCAAGGCCCAGGCGAAGACTCAGGCTGCCTGTCTTGGCGGCTGCGTCGTGCGCGCCGGGATCTTCGGTGACATACAATCCCGGAATGCCGATGGCGCCGGCCGGCCGGATGATCTCCATCGCCTGGTTCAGCACGATGGCGGGCTGATCGCCTCCGCCATGGCCCTTGGCTTCAAAGCCCACCGCATCAATGACCGAATCCACCGTGGGTTCGCCGACGACCGCGGCCACCTGCTCGCCGAGGCGATCGTGCTTGGTGAGGTCTATCGGAACGAAGCCCACCTCCTTGGCGTGGCTCAGCCGTGCCTCGTTCATGTCGCCGATCATGATCACGGCCGCACCCAGGAGCTGCGCCGAGGCGGCAGCCGCGAGGCCGACCGGACCGGCGCCGGCAACGTAAACCGTCGAACCTGGCTTGACGCCCGCATTCAACGCGCCGTGGAAGCCAGTCGGCAGAATGTCCGTCAGCATGGTCAAGTCCATGATCTTCGACATTGCCTGGGCTTTGTCCGGGAATTTGAGCAGGTTGAAGTCGGCATAGGGGACCATGACGTAGCGGGCCTGGCCGCCGATCCAGCCGCCCATGTCAACGTAGCCGTAGGCACCGCCCGCACGACCCGGATTGACCGTCAGGCACACGCCGGTATTCGTCTCCCGGCAGGCGCGGCACCGTCCACAGGCAACGTTGAACGGCACGGACACGAGATCGCCCACCTCGAGCATCTCAACATCCGAGCCCTTCTCGATCACCTCGCCCGTGATCTCGTGGCCGAGCACCATGCCCGCCGGCGCACTGGTGCGACCGCGAACCATGTGCTGGTCGGATCCGCAGATATTGGTCGAAACGACCTTCAGGATCACGCCATGCTCGATCTTGCGGCCTTGCGGGTTCTCGAACTTGGGATCGGCGATATCCTGGACTTGGACTTCTCCTGGCTTGGTGTAGACAACTCCTCGATTTTTGCTCATGACAACCTCTTGTTGATTATTTCATTACTTTGCTTTCCTGACTGCGGAGTCCGGCTTCGGTGCCCGAACATAGCTTTCTCTCTCACGTAGCGAGACTGCGCGCTGGTAGCGCCATAAGTTGCGGGCCGACCGCGTCCATGGAACACCCCCGTAGTCAGATTGGTTTCAAATACGATCATTACGTTGACTTCGTAGGCAATGATGATGCCAACCTCACGTTCTTTTGGGCGTAACCGTCGATAACCGCTGAGGCTCAACAGAGAACGCGTGACATGCAGGTGCTATGAACAGTCGGTCAGCCCTCCACCGGCATTGAATTGCGTCGAACTCTCGACAAGCCCGTCGAGGTTTCGTCACTTCAGGGATTCGTGCAATTCATGGAAGTGCATGGCTCTAATGCTTCGCAATGACCACACAAAGCTGCCTGACGATTTCAGCGCCAGCCCCTTCCAGGTCTCCGCGCGGAAATGTCACCTCCGAAGGACACCGGCCGAAGTATTTCTTCGTTCCTGAAATCAAATCTGCGAGGCGGGTGTCCGTTTTAGAAAAATGCTGATGACTTTTGAGACGTTGTCCTTGTACCTGCGGGTCTCCAATCAGCTTCTTCCACACTGGGGCGTCGAAGAAGGCTTTCCAGTGCTTTTTGTGCTCCTCCTGATTTTCGCCAGACACCATATAAATAAGGTTGGGCATTTGTGAGCCGACAACGGTCTGGCCAAAGAAAACCGGGGTCAGCCCCACTTCCTGCATCAGCGGGATCTCTCCGCTGTTGAACATCTTGACCTTGTTAACCCCCTTGGCTTCGCTGTGGCTCTGGTAAGTCCTCAACTCGAATATCCAGGGCTTCTGGCCTGCCGCGGACGAGGGGACAGCGAGCTTTTTCATTCCGTCAAAGGCCACTAGCAGGGAGCTTTCAAAACGCTCATAGGCCGGTTCGGACTTTGGGGTGTTCAGGTAGTCGGAAGCGGCCGTCTGGTACGCAGCATCGGCCGCGAGCCGGGCGGGAACGGAGGCATAGGCCCCGGGGGTCTCGAAAGGAATGAGAACGTAGACCCGGTTGGTCGCGGAGTCCTGCAGCTCGGTAAAGACGCCGACGACCGGAATGCCGAGGCGGTTGTAGGCAGGCACGGCGGCATTTTGCCAGTAGTCGTTGATGCGTTTCTGCTGGGCTTCGGACTTGGTGGTGTAAACGCGCAATTCGTAATATTGCGGCTGATCGGCATCCGCCGCCGCCAAGCGCCCGGTGTTGTCGTCCGTGACAACTATGGCCACGAGGATCAACAGACTTCGCAGAAAGGCGCGTGATTTCAGGTTGATGGTTTATATTCCAGCACCCGCATCGACACAAGAAAATTCAGTGAACCGACTTTGGGACAATTCCGGCGAGGTTCTGCCGCGCGGATGTCGGGCGAAGTGGAGACAGTCTCGGCGTGATTTCTGAATTCCCTTTAGCCCGCGCCAATAAGCCAGCCGGCAAGAAAAACGAGCACGCCGCCCACGACGACTTGGAACACCGCCGTCAGGCCAGCGAATACAGCCGAGAGCAACGCCCAATGGAGCCAGTTCATCAGCGACATTCTTCAAAGAATCGAACGCACGACTCCACCTTCCACGCGCAGCGCCGCGCCGTTAGTCGCGGAGGAAAGTGGGCTGGCCACGAACGCAACCATGGCCGCAACTTCGTCCGTTGTGGCAAAGCGTTGCAAAAGCGAACTCGGTCTTACCGTGCGGAAGAACTCCTGTTCCACTTCAGCAGGCGTGATGTCTTTTGATTTCGCGATGTCGGCGATGAATGTGTCAACGCCTTCCGAACGCGTCGGGCCGGCGAGCACCGAATTGACCGTCACTCCCGTTCCCGCTGTAGTTGCGGCCAATCCACTGGCGAGCGCCACCTGCATCGTTTTCGTCACGCCGTAATGGATCATTTCCACCGGAATGTTCACGGCGGATTCGTGGAGATAAAAATGATGCGTCCCCAACCTGCTGTTTTCATCCGCGGCAGATGATGACGCGAAAGACGAACGCCGCTTAGAAAATTCGTTTCGATGATCGCCGACCATTCGGCGTCGGAGATTTCTTCGAAGGGCTTGGGTTGATAAACGCCGAGATTGTTCACGAGAATATCCAAGTCAGGAAAACGTTTCGTGGTCTCCATCGCGTCGCGGGCTTTGGACAAATCAAGCGCGAGCGCTTCGAGCTTGGCCGAGGGAATGCCGGCGCGAAGGGATGCGATGGCTTCCGCCACACGGGCCTCGGTGCGGCCATTGACGATAACGCGAGCGCCTTCAGCGGCGAGGGTTTTGGCAATGGCGAAACCGATGCCGGCAGTTGAACCAGTGACGAGGGCAACTTTATTTTCCAGTTGGAGATTCATGGTTCGATGAGTCGCGAGTATCCATCAGATTTGTTTTCCGGGCTATCAGGCTTGAGCGCGAGAGACGCCGAGCCGTTGCATTTTGGAGATCAGCGTCGTGCGTTGCAATCCGAGCCGGGCAGCTGCGCCTTTCGGGCCCCCGATGACCCAGTTGGTTTCGGCCAGCGCCTGGAGGATGTGGTCCCGCTCGGCATCTCTTAAGGTCATGGCCTTGGGAGCCGCACTTTGACCCAAATCATCCAAGCGGGCAACAGACTGCCTCAATTCGGCTAAAGGCGCCCGCAGAACCTTGCCCGGCGAAAGAATTACGGCTCGCTCGATGAAATTCTGCAACTCCCGCACATTGCCAGGCCAGGCGTAGGTGAGTAAGACCTGCACCGCCTCCTGAGGAACCTGCTCGACACGTTTGTTCATGCGTTTCGAGCACAGATGCACAAAATGGCGCACGAGCAGCCCGATATCCTCAGAACGTTCCCGCAACGCCGGCAGACGCACCGGGAACACATTCAGGCGATAGTAGAGATCACTCCGGAACTCCCGGTTCGCCACCATCTGCAGCAGGTCCCGACTCGTGGCCGCGACCACGCGCACGTTCACGCGCATAGTCTGGTTGCTGCCAAGCCGTTCAAATTCCTGTTCCTGAAGTACCCGTAATAGCTTGGGCTGCAACTCCGCCGGAATGTCGCCGATCTCATCCAGAAAGAGGGTGCCGCCGTTCGCGAGTTCGAAACGTCCAATCTTCCGCGCGATCGCGCCGGTGAACGCTCCTCGTTCGTGACCGAACAGCTCGCTCTCGAGGAGCCCCAAGGGAATCGCCGCACAATTCACTCTCACGAATGGCCGGTCCCGGCGCGAACTGCGATTGTGGATGGCTCGGGCGATGAGCTCTTTGCCGGTTCCAGTTTCCCCAAGGATGAGGACCGTGGAATCGGTCGGAGCTACAATTTTCACTTCCTCAAGCATGGCTCGGAGCGAAGCGCTGCGACCGATAATGTCATCGAATTTATCCTCAGGGCGCACGGGCCGATCCAGGTCGAACGTTTCTTCAGTGTGCTCGCAATCTCGCCCGATCAAAAGGCGCGCCAGACGGCGGGTGACCTTTGCAGCGTCCGGAGCGCGCCGCTGCGTGTAATCCGCTTCATCAAGGATGAAGACAGGCGACGATTGTTGCTTCCAATCGATCTCTGCGAGAGAAGGGGCGACTAATTTATCCATAGTAGTAGTCATAAACATTTTAGTCCTTACATTGGTAATTGGCCGGAATTTCGAGTGCGGCACTGATTGCCCGCAGCAAGGCCTCTTTGCTAACGGGTTTGCGCAAGAAATTAGCGGCACCAGCGCACAACGCCCGGTGCTCCTCTTCCTCGCTGGCTCGGGCGCTGAGGAAGATAATTGGAATCAACTGGTGGGTTTCACCCAACCGGCGCTGCAACTCCAGACCGTCCATCCCCGGCATGCGCACGTCGAGCAGCAGGCAGGTGGTCTCTGCGGCAAACCCCGATTGCAGGAAGTCTTGAGCCGATGGAAAAGTCTCTGCCCGCAGACCGAAGCTCCGCAAGAGCCTCCGCGTGGAGCGCCTCACCGAGACGTCATCGTCCACGATCGAGACGAGCGGCTCTTTGGTTGTTTTAATTTTCGCATCCATTGCTGTCCCTTACCCGTATTCTGTTCATGCCATGACAATAATCGCATGCAGCATGGAAATTCTACTGTCCCTTAGTACAGGAGCGGACTCTGTCCTTTGGTACAGGTCGGAGGTGATTTGGCTTTTGGCTAGGGACTCCGAGCCTTTCGGCCATCCGAACCAGGTCGGCGAGAGATTCTACGCCCATCTTTTGCGTGATGTGGGCGCGATGAAATTTAATCGTTCGCTCGGTGGTGGAGAGTTCGCTGGCAACCTGTTTACTAAGCTGCCCAGCAACAACGAGAGCGATCACTTCCCGCTCGCGCGGGGTGAGCGGGACGACGAAAACGATGTGAAGCGGTTAGTGCGGACCTCGATCGCCCGGACAACCATGGACGACTTGGCGTCTGAACCTTCAAGGAGGCCGTTGAAACACCGTCGTCGAAGTGATAGGAGTCCTTGATGCCAGCCAGCCCCAACACTTTGACTCCATCATTCATCGGGAGGCCCCTGAGAGTCTTCCGGCACCGGCCATTTTTGATCTTCTGGATTGGCGCCTGCATCTCTAACACCGGTAACTGGACCGAAAACGCCGCTCAGAGTTGGGCCGTCACGAGTCAGACCATCGGCAGTCACCACCAGGGCCTTCTCGTCGAAATTCTGCAGTTTGCGGACTTTTGCCCCGTGCTCCTGCTCGCGCTGCTCGCCGGCGTCATCTCGGATCGGGTGAACCGGAAGGTTTGGTTAATCACCTTGCAGGCGTTGGCATGTGCGCTCGGCGCAGGCCTTGCCATCGCAGCGTTCCTGGGGCGGGCGACGCCCTGGGTCGTTATCCTCTTTACGTTTTTGGAAGGGATCATCTGGGCTCTCAATGGCCCGGTCTTCCTCTCGGTCGTGCCCAGCTTGGTTCCACGCGCGGAACTGGACCGGGCCCTCGCTCTGAACTCCGTGCAGTTCAATATGGCCAGGCTCTGCGGTCCCATGTTGGCGGCGGCGCTCATCGGCGCCATTGGTGTCGCGGGGGCCTTCACCTTCAATGCCTGCACGTTCCTGCCACTATTGATCGCCCTTTTGCTCGCCATACCGAACGCACCCGCCCCGCCCCGCGCCAAGACGGCCTCCATTTCCGACGACATCCGCGAGGGCTTGAAGTTCGTTTGGACGAGCCCCGGCACCCGTCGCCTGACCATCATGGGCGTGATCTTCATGTTCCTGGCCGCGCCGTTGCAGGGACTGCTGCCCGTTTTCGCCCAGAGCGTGCTCAAAGGCGGGCCAGGACTGTTCGGCCTGATGCTCTCAGCGATCGGTCTGGGTTCGATTCTCGGAGCCTTCCTGCTCTCCTGTATTCCCTCCTACTACCCCCGCCACCACCTCATCCCTCTGGCCATGTGCGTTTTTGCCGCCATCGGGCTGCTTTTCAGCCTCTCCACCACACCTGCCTTGAGCCTGGGCATCCTGGTCGCCAGCGGCTGTTTCTGGTTGCTGAGCCTGAATCCGAGCAACACCGCCAATCAACTCCTCGCCACCGATGCGAACCGCGGGCGCGTCCTGTCCGTTATGCTTCTGGCGCAACAAGGCGGAATGCCGCTCGGCCACCTATGCGCGGGATTTCTAACCCATTATATGTCCCCACCGTGGGTGCTGCGCCTTATGCTCGGCACGCTCCTGGTGGTGATGGTGGCCTTTCTTTTCGTGCGTGAGCCTGCAATCGATGCGCTGCCCCACCGCAAGTTGGGCAAACTAACGTTTTGGGGCAACTTTTGGGAGGCCATTACTGCTCACTCTCACCGACCCGCCTATCCGGCGGAGATCGGCGTTTCATCTGAAAGGGAACGGAGATCTGTGTAGTGGGCTTCCACACCGGGAGGGTCTTCGGCCCTCAGCCAGCGTGTTTGGCGAGGACGCGGTAGCGTATCCACGTCACGCTGCCGGGTAATTGTTTGCGCGACAGGACGCGAAGGGTGGCAGCCGCTTTGGGCGGCGGGCCACCGGGAATGTCGAAAAAGCTGGAGATGCCAACGCCGCCGTCGGCGACCGGCACGGTGACATGGCTGATCTCATCGATGAGCCCGGCGTGAAGCATGGCGCCGTTGAACTTCCCTCCGCCCTGGAGCATCAACTTGCGCAAATGAAAAGCGTTGCCGAGCTTGCGAAGGGCGACGTACAGATCGACCTCCTTCTTGCCGCAGAAGAGATAGGAGACGCCGGCGGACTCGAGGTGGGCCAGGTAATCGTCGCCGACACGGTCGGTGACGAGCAGGACAACGTGATCGCCATCGACTTTACTCTCCTGGGGGTGGAGCCCTATGCCTACCTCCACGACATTCTACGGCGACTTCCCAGCCATCCCAATAAGGACATCTGGCAGCTCACGCCCAGGGGTTGGAAGGAAGCTTTCGCTCCAAAAACCCCGCCGCCCAGTCCCAGCGGCTGAAGCTTGCCGCCGCTCGATCCCACCGGTTCGCTCGTCCAGCGAAACTCCCCGCCCCACGCGGCCAGCGGCACACGGCTCCACCGGACGGTTACACTTCAAAAGCCACCATGGCGTTCGGGGGAATTACGCCCGCGTAACCAGCCTCCCCATAGGCAAGCTCCGGCGGAATGGTCAGCCACACCTTGTCGCCCACCCGCATGATTGCCACGCCTTCATCCCAGCCTTGGATCACTTGGCCGGTCCCCAGGACGAACGCAAATGGTTCATCCCGGTCCACCGAGCTGTCAAACTTGACGCCGTCCGTCAGCCAGCCGGTGTAATGGACGGTGACGGTGTCGCCCCGCTTTGGGGACGGCCCACCACCCGTAATCATCTTTTCAGCTTTCAGCCTGAAAAGGATGAGAACAAAAGTATGCAGGTGAAAGACCGTTCTTCATCCGTAATCGCCATCCGCGCCGCCGTGCTGCGCGAGCCGGGTGGCCCGCTCCGGATCGAAAAGCTTGAAATGGAAGGTCCCCGCGAGGACGAGGTCCTCGTGCGCCTGGTGGCCCGTGGCATCTGCCAGGCCGACATTGATCTCTGCGACTCAGGCGCCGGTGGCCCGGCCTGGCCGGCGTTTTTGGTTCAGTTGCCGGTGTTGGAGATGCAAGCGCTGATCCGGAAGATCAAAAACGGGCGATGTCGGAAGACTTCCAGCGGTTTACCGACAGCCGAACGCGACGGGGCGTTGGGATTTTTGAACATTCAGGATTCCAATTGGTTCAATCGCCCCCAGGTGAGGGTGATCCCCAAGCGCCACGGCAGGGCGTTCGCGGCAGAATCCCGGTTTCAGGGTGTGGGTTGGGGGACAGATGGTGGGTTCTGGCCCACCGGAAGCCGAACCTTGAAACGGGTTTCTCCGGGACGAGATTCAAACTCGATTTCACCACCGTGACGGTCGGCGACGATGCGGTTGCTTATGATCAGACCCAGCCCCGTGCCGGAGCCAACCGATTTGGTGGTGAAGAACGGTTCAAAAATGCGGGGCTGAATTTCAGGAGGAATGCCGGGGCCATCATCCACGATTTCCACCACCAATTGATTCCCTTCGACGAAGGTGCCGACGCAGATCTTGCCGGAGCCATTGACGGCATCGATGGCATTGTCGATGAGATTGGTCCAAACCTGGTTGAGCTCGCCGCCGTGGGCCAGGATCCGCGGGGCGGAGCGGTCATAGGCCCGAACGAGCGTCACGTTCTTCAGCTTGTGGCCGAGCATCGTCAGCGTGCTTTCGAGGCCCTCGTGCACGTCCAGTTCCTGCATGGGAGACTGATCCATATAGGTGTAGGATTTGACGGCTTTGACCAATTCCGCCACGCGCCGGGTGCTTTGGTCCACAAGTTTGAGGAGCAGCTTCACGTTCAGGCGCGCCTCGAGCCAGTTCAAAGCCGTCGCCTGGCAATCAGGCGCAAGCTTGCTCGTGAGTGCACTCAGCCATGCTGCATCCAGGCCGGCGCTGACAAAGTTCGGCGAGAGCCGCCACCCCTCGGTCACGCCGTTGGTATCCAGCCAGCGCGTCAAAGCCTCTTCCCGGTCGCTGCGCGTCAGCGAATCGGACGGTGAAGTGTTTTCGAGCCCAGCGATGGCCTTTCTTTCGGCGGCCAACAGATGTTCCCACTCGGCCGGTTTCAACACTTTGGTGAGCTGGCAAAACATGGACTGCACGCCCTCGATAGTCTGATCCAGCTGGGCGGCCGCACGTCGGGCGGCCGCGGCTGGATTGTTCAGCTCATGTGCCAGGCCGGCGGCCATCGTGCCGAGAGAGACCAGCTTTTCGCGCTGCTGGGAATAGCCCTCCAGGTTGCGCAGCCGATTGGCGGCGGTTCGGAAGACCTCCCGGGCGACCGAAGGACATGTGCTGATCATGTGCCAGAAATTCTCCTGGTTGAGCCGAAACAGGCGCGCGGGCTTGGACACTCGGACAAGCGTGAGCCACGGGCTATTCAACAGCAGCGGAATTTCTCCCATGAACATCCCCGGCCGATTTACCCCCAACAGCACCTCCTGATTGTCATACTGCCGCGAAATGCGGACTTCGCCCTCGAGGTTCAAAAAGAAGAATTCCGCGGGCTCGTCTTGCGAAACCAGGATTGTGCCCGCCGGCACTTGAATAACCTCCCCGCGGCGGATGCAATCAAGCTGGTCGTCCTTCACCCCGGCAAAGAGCGGGGCCTGGCGAATAGTTTGGAGCAAGGCTTCATCCATAGTCAAAGGGTGCCGAGGTACTCATGCACCAGTTTCACGGCCATAGCGCCTTCGCCAACCCCGGAGGTCACTCCTTTGGCGGAGCGATGGCGAACGTCTCCAGCCACGAAGATTCCCGGAACGCTGGCTTCGAGGTAAAAGGGATCACGATCTACGTTCCACCCGCGGGGACGCCGGTGTTCCTGCTGCATCAGGTGCTGGCCGGAGAGGATGTAGCCGAGTTCATCGCGCTCCACCACTCCGGCGAGCCAGTCAGTTCGGGGAACCGCGCCGGCATAGATCAACAAGGCGCTGGCCGGGACGGTTTTCTTCTCGCCCGTCTGCTTGTGCTCGATGACCAGTTCTTCGCATCGCTCCGCGCCCCGCACCTCAATGACCTGGGAGTTCAGGCTAATGAGGATATTCTTCGTCACCTTGATCTGGTCTTCAAGGTATTGGGACATGGTCGCGGAGAGCGAATCGCCACGAACCACCATGGTCACCTGCCGCGCGAAGCGGGAGAAATACATGGCGGCCTGGCCGGCGGAATTCGCCCCGCCCACGATGAAGACGTCCCCGTCGCGGTGGGAAAACGCCTCGCTCATGGGCGCATAATAGTGCACCCCGGCGCCCTGGAGCTTGTCCAGGCCGGGCACCTCGAGCTTACGGTAGGCGATGCCGGTGGCGATGATCAGGGCGCGCCCGGCAATTTCACTGCCATTCGCCAGCCGGACAACTCGTGAAGGGCCTTCGATTCTCAGGCCCGCAACCTCCTGGGGCGTGAGAATCTCGACGCCGAAACGCCGCGCCTGGGCCACGGCCCGCCGGGCGAGGTCTCCCCCGCTGAGACCCATCGGGAAGCCCAGGTAGTTCTCAATGCGGGAACTCCTGCCCGCCTGGCCCCCGGGCGCCTCGCGCTCGACCAGCAATGTGCGCAGCCCGTCCGCTGCGCCGTAAACAGCCGCCGCCAGGCCTGCCGGGCCGGCGCCCACGACGACCAGGTCGTAAAACGGCTGCTCCGCGCGGGTCTTCAACCCCATTTTCCCTGCAACCTCGCCCACCGTTGGTTTGGGCAGGAATGAGCCGTCGGGAAAAACGACCAGTGGCAGGCAGGCGCTCTCGGTTTTGCTGCTGGTCACGAGCTGCTTCGCCGCTTCCTCTGTTTCTATGTCCAGCCATTGATACGGAATGAAGTTGCGGCCCAGGAAATCCCGGATTTCCAGCGCGGTGGGCGACCATCGATGCCCCACCACGCGAATGCCTTCAAAGACGGGATGGTAGGAGGCCTGCCAATCGTCCAGCAAGTCGTCCACGATGCCATAGAGCCGCTCCTCCGGGGGGTCCCACGGCTTCATCAAATAGTGGTCGATCTTGACGCTATTGATCGCCCGGATGGCCGCGTCGGTGTCCGCATACGCGGTGAGCAGCGCGCGTTTGGCATCGGGGAAGAGTTTGAGCGCCTGCTCCAGGAATTCCACCCCGGACATTCGCGGCATGCGCTGGTCCACCAGAAAGAGAGCCACCGGTTCATTGCGAAGTTTCAACTGTTCCACCGCCGCCAGCGCCGAAGCCCCCGAATCCGCCGCCATGACGCGATAGCGATTGCCGTATTGGCGGCGCAGGTCGCGCTCCACGGCCCGCAACACGTCCGGATCGTCGTCCACTGTCCAAATTACAGGTTTAGCCATGATCATTTCCTTTTGCGCCATCTTCATGGGAAAACCTAACTGGTCACGACCGGGTTGGACCATCCGCCCGGAGGCGTGACCCGCTCAACCTCAACCGGCCCCCAGGTTTTGGGCTCATACTCGTACACCGGCGTGCCCGCCTTTAGCGCCGGGTCAACAATTCTCCAGGCCTCCTCGACATAATCCTCGCGGGCAAATAGCGTCGCATCTCCCGCCATTGCGTCTCCGAGCACCCGCTCGTAGGCGTCCATCTCCTTGGCACAAGGTTGGCGGCTGGCCAGCAACTCGGAAGGCTCGCTCCGCGACTCCTCCACGGGCGACGTGACGTTTAAGCCGAAGGCCAACACGATGTCGGGGCTGATCCGCAAGCGGACGTAGTTTGATTCCAAGTCATAGTGCTTATACATCGTCGGGGGTTGGCGCAGTCGCACCAGGATTTCAGTGCAGGTCACGGCGAGGCATTTCCCGGCTCGGATGTAGATGGGAACGCCCCGCCATCGCCAGGAGTCAATGTGCAGTTTAAGCGCGGCAAACGTTTCCACCCTGGAATCAGGCGCCACGCCCGGTTCGCTGCGATACCCTTTAAACTGACCGCGAACAAGGTTCTTGGGATCGAGCGGCGAGATGGCTTTGAGCACCTTCACCTTCTCGTCGCGGATGGACTCGCTGTCCGTGCGGATGGGCGGTTCCATCATCAGGTTGGCCAGCACTTGGAATAGATGATTCTGCACGACGTCGCGCACGGTGCCGACCTGCTCGTAAAACGCACCTCGCCCCTGGACGCCGAAATCCTCCGCCATGGTGATTTGGACGCTCTCGACGTGAGAGCGATTCCAAAACGGCTCGAGCACGGCGTTGGCGAAGCGGAAGAACAGCATGCTGTGGACAGGCGTTTTGCCCAGGTAATGGTCGATGCGAAAGATCCTGTTTTCGTCAAAGGTCTGGAGCAGGATCTGATTCAGCGCACGCGCTGAGGAAAGGTCGCGCCCGAAAGGCTTTTCGATAATCACCCGGCCATTGCGGGTGCAACCAGCGCGGGAAAGTTGCTCGACGATCGTGGCGAAGGCGGAAGGGGGGATGGCGAGGTAGAAAGCTGGCAGTTGCGCAGAACCGATTTGTTGACACAAAGCCTGGAACGTCGCCGGATCGTTGTAGTCGCCGTTAACGAACCTCAGCAAGCCGCAGAGTTTATCAAATGCCTCCGGGTCCAATCCCCCATGGTGCTCGAGGCTGTCTTTGGCCCGGGCTTTCAGACGGTCGAGCGTCCAATCTTCCCTCGCTATTCCGATTACCGGAACGCTGAGAGTACCGCGTTTCACCATCGCTTGCAGCGCCGGGAAAATCTTCTTATAGGCGAGGTCACCCGTCGCCCCGAAAAACACCAAGGTATCCGAATGACGAGAATTGTTCTGGTTCATAGCTTTTGGTCAGTTGTCTTCTCCAGGTGCCCGCCGAAACCAAAGCGCATTGCGGAGAGCAGTTTGTCCTGGTAATCCGCCTCGCCGCGCGAGGCGAACCGTTCGTCGAGGGCGGTGGTCAATACGGGCACCGGCACTCCCTCGTCGATAGCCGCCTTGATCGTCCAGCGGCCCTCCCCGGAATCAGAGACCCGGCCGGCGAATTTCGTGAGCTTTGCGTCAGCGGCCAGCGCGCTCGCCGTTAAATCCAGCAGCCAGGAGGCAATCACACCGCCCCGCCGCCACACTTCAGAGACGTCAGCCAGGTTGAGGTCGAACTGATAATGCTCGGGGTTGCGCAGCGGCGTGGTCTCGGCGTCGGCCTCGCTCTGCGTCGTCCCGGCGTTGGCGGCTTTCAAAACGCCCATGCCTTCGGCATAGGCCGCCATCATGCCGTATTCGATGCCGTGGTGGACCATTTTGACGAAGTGGCCGGCCCGGTTCGGACCGCAGTGCAGATAACCTCGTTCGGCGGTACTGCCGGATTTCTCCCTGCCAGGAGTGCGTGGGATGTTGTCGAGCCAGAGGCTCTGGCCGAGCTGGTGCAGAAATTGCGTTGCTTTCATATCCTATTAATTTCCAAGGTGGTTCATTCTACCACATGCCGGGTGTCGTCCCAAAACTGAATGGCAGGTTGGGACAGGTTGTTCTCATAGCCGAGGGCGCTCAGACTGGCGGTCCCTAACATGAAAAACCGGCCTGCGGCCGGCTCCAGACCGAGCCAGCGGGCGGCGAGCACGCGCAGAAAATGCCCGCTCGAAAAGATCAAAACATCGCCGGCTATCCCACGCAGGCGAGTGACGGCACCATCGGCTCGCTCGCCGACCTGGCCTGGAGTCTCCCCGCCGGGACAACCATCGCGGAACAGTTGCCAATTCGGGCGGCTGGTCTGAATCTCCGCCATTCGCAGACCTTCGTATGCACGAGGAGATCGCATTCTACCGGCGGTAAAGTTGCCGCCTTCATGTGGAAACCACGAATGGAGTCGGTTCGGCGATCCAGGTATCGGCGGGAACCTGCGCGACTCCGGGATAAACGGTATATCCGACAAGGTTCGCCAGGTTCACCACGCCGACCCCGCCGCCGCGCAGGCGCATGTGAAAGCCCGTCTTGGACAAGAAGAACCGGATGAAGGATTGATTCTCGGCGGGCAACTTTACGGAAAGCTCGGCCATCAGGAAAAGCGGGGCGCTGCCCTTGAACCGGAGCTGGAGAAACGCGACCAGCAGATCCCCGACCGGCGTGCGCTGCTCCCGTTGAGGCATCAGCTCCGGCTGATCAAGGTGCGCATGTCTTCTAAAGTCGGTTTCCGAAAGGTCAACGATGTCGGAATACCCTTGGGGGAATTGCCAACACGGGCAGAATTGTTGCACGAAATCTATCCGCACGATCTCGGACCCGACAAAGACGGACTTTGAGGCCGCTCCCGCAATGACCACGCGCGGCTGCGCAAACAGTCGCATCGGGTCGAGGCTGTCCCAGAGGGCCCTGGCTTTCGCTTCGTCAGGTTGGGCGAAGGATTCGATAGAACCATCCGTGAGATAAACGCGGATGAGCATTGCCGGTGAGGCAGGTTTTGGTGCTGTGGTTTTCTTCATATCATCAATGGGCGGTGGAATTGGCTTTGCTACACGCTGAATTGATCTCCTCCATAACTTCGCGCAGGTCAGCGTCCCAGGCGGCCATGAGCGCATCGGGGGTTCTGGCGGCCATTGGGGTTTCGTGCGCGCAGACTTTGTCGAGCACGATGCGTCCGGGGACACCCTCGTTAACCTCATAGCATATAAAGTGAATCTCCATTGCCCCGACAGGCTGTGCCCGCTTGCGAAAATCGCCGTAGAGTTCGGTGACCGATACCTCGGCGACCAGGCTCGGGGCCAAGCCGCTGCCCGGTGGCACGACTCTTCCAAAAACACCACTCGCGCGCATTGAGGCGCGAATAGCCTCGGCCAAGGCCTGTTCGGGCGGCGTCAGAAACCCGGCGTAAGGGTCCTGTTCGTAGGAGTTCTCGGCGGTCCTGTAAGTAAAGGAACGGCTTTGAAAGAGCGGCGAAATGGAGACACGATGTAAAGCCACGAGATTGGTTTTTGAGATGGCGGCCGGCGTGTCGGAGGGCTGCGAGAAAGCAAACCTCTGCCGAGTCCAACGGGGACCAGAGACGCAGCCGCCGAGAATGGCGGCCACCAATAGCATGGGCGCAAGGCTCCTCATCTTCTCGGCGGTTTCTCAAGTTCGGGCACCGGCTTGGGGTACTTGCTGAACAGCAATGAAGCAGGCCGTTGCTCCAATTCCTGGATCAGGACCACCAGCTCATCTGTTGCGGCGCGAACGTTTTCCAGCGAACGGTTCAGTTCTCCTGTGTCCACGCCGGCAAGAACGCGACGCAGTTCCAGAGCGTCGCCGGAAAGTTTGCTCACCAGCGCCCTCGCGTCACCGCTGACCGCGGGCAGGTTGGCTCCGTTGATGGCGCCTTGCGCATCTGAGAGAGTCTGTTGCAGGCGGCGGGCCGTGTCGTGGAATTCAGCGATCAGGCCAGCGGCGTTGGTGCCCAGTTGTTTGAAGTTGAGTTGATTGACGTTCGTTGCGACACGATCCCCCTCCTCAATCAGCTTATTGGCGCGAGCCAGCAGGCCCGCCAGGTCAAGGGTCTGGACGCGACTCAGACTTATCTCCAACGACGACATAAACCGGTTGAACTGGCTCGGCGCTGAAGGAATGTAATAGTGCATCGGCGTCCAGGGTACTGGCTCGACCGGATACAGCGTCGGGTCCACATATTCAAGCGCGAGGATGCTGGCGCCGATAAAACCCTGCGCCTCCACCCGCGCGCGAAGACCCTGGGCAGCTTCAGTATCGAGCAGTTCCTGGACGTGGTTCGTTTCCGCGGTCCAGACCGTTCCGCGGGGAACCTCGAACTGAATGAGAACATACCGTTGGTGGTATCGCGGGTACTCCGCCCCGATGAACTCGATGGCACTGACTTTGCCGATGGTCACTCCGCGCAGCTTGACGAGGGCACCCACCGAAAGGTTGTTCACTTTGCCGGGGACATAGGTCTCAAAGATGTCGTATGTGCCGAAATAGGCTTTCAAACCCACGGCAAAGAGCGCTGCGACGAACAAGCCTGCTCCGGTCAGCACAAAGAGTCCAATCCTGAAGTAATGCGTCTTGGCGCTCATGCCACCTCCCGGTTTAGAAACCGCCGCACCCACGGCTGCGCCGCGTGGTCCCGCAACCACGCCGGCGGGCCCTCAGCGACAATTCCGCGAACTTGTGGGTCCAGCATGATGACGCGGTCAGCGACGGAGTAAATACTGGCTAATTCGTGAGTCACCATCACGAAAGTGATGCCGAGGCCATGGGCCAATTCACGAATCAAGGCATCGAGGCCGGCGGAGGTGATCGGGTCCAGGCCCGCCGACGGCTCGTCGAGAAACAGTATGCACGGGTCCATGACGATGGCCCGGGCGATGCCGGCCCGCTTTTGCATGCCGCCGCTCAGATCTGCCGGGAGCTTGGTCGCGGCGGATTCCAAGCCGACCAGCCGCAACTTGGATAACGCGATTAAGTCCTTGGCCATCTCCGACAGATCAGTGAATTCATCGAGCGGCAACCGGACGTTCTCAACGGTCGTGAGTGAGCCAAACAAAGCGCCGCCCTGGTAGAGAACGCCAAACCTTCGCAGGAGCCTCAAGCGTTCCTCTCCTTCCGCTTGAACAAGGCTCTCCCCGGTAATCAGCACGTCACCGTCCATCGGCTGGTAAAGTCCAATCAGGTGTTTCAGCAGCGTGCTCTTGCCCGAGCCGGACGCGCCGAGGATTGCCAGCACTTCGGCCCGATGCACCTTGAAATTGATCCTTTCGAGAACCGGTTGCTCGCCATACCCAACCGTAAGGTCGCGCGCCTCAATCATGGTCTTCGCTGCGCCGTTCATTTTCTCAGGTTGTACGTCACCGCGGCAAAGAGCGCGTCAGCGAGGATGATCAACAGAATGCTGCTGACGACGGAACGCGTGGTGGATTCGCCCACCGCGCGCGGGCCTTCACCGGTTTGAATTCCGCGCAAGCAGCTTACGGAAGCGACGATGGCTCCGAAGACGATGCTCTTGGAGAGACCTTCCGCTAAATCGCCGAAATGCAGGCTCATTTGGACCTGGTTCAGCACCACGCGCAAGGGAAAGCCCAGGCCCAGCAGGACCGGGATCCCGCCCACCAGGCCCGCGTACATCGCGAACACCGTCAGGACCGGGGCGAGCAGGATGCCCGCGACGACGCGTTGCACGACCAGGAATTGCACGGGTGACAAGCCCATGGTTTGGAGCGCGTTCAGTTCTTCATTCACCTTCATGGTTCCCAGCTCGGCGGCGAAAGCGGACCCCGAGCGGCCCGCCAGCATAATCGCCGCCATGACGGGACCCAGCTCCCGCGTCATGGTCAGGCCCAGCAAGTTCGCCACGAACATCTGCGCGCCGAATTGCGCCAGTGGTTGCGCCGACTCGAACGCAATCACGGTCCCTACCAGGCAGGTGAGCAGGCACACGATCGGCAGCGCGTTGACTCCGGCCGCCTCAAGGACGCGCAGGACCTCTTTCCAGCGCATGAGCCGCGGTCGCAACAGGCTGCGGATGACCGCGAGGGTGGTCTCCCCGATGAACTCGACCTGTTGACGCAAGTCGGCCAGCCAGGCGGAAGTAACCGCGCCGACGTCTTCGGCAATTGCCGAACAAGGCGGCTCATGTTCCTGCAACACCCGGAAATCCTCCTTCGAGAAGCTGCCCAGGAGATGCTGAAGGTCCGGGCTCAAGCCGGTCACCTCGACCGTTGCCCCCGGTGTCATTCCGCCGATCGAAAGGTAATAGAGCAGCGCCAGGCCGGCGCTGTCGCACTCGAGGCGGCGAACATCCACTTCCAGCCGAACCATAGGGCTTTCCGCCAACTCGCGTTCCAGGCTGCGCCAGGCCACGGGAGTGGACTCCGTATCGAGTTCACCCGTGAAAGCGAGCGTGCCCGTGCCATCGGGTCGGTGGGAGAGCTCCCAGCGAACCGGCAAATCAACTGGAGGTGAGACAGCCATTTACTCGTGCAGGTTCGCTTTCATTTCGGCCTGCCAGCCGCCGCCGAGGGCTTTGTAGAGGGCGACCACATCGAGGCTGACGGCGAGTTGGCTTTGCACGAGCGCGTCCTGGGTTTGATAGAGGGAACGCTCGGATTCCAGCACGTTCAGGAAATCGGCAAGGCCGCTCTGGTAATACCGACGGGATATTTCTAATGCCTGTTCACTGGCTTGCTCCGCGGTCGTCAGAGATTGGCGGCGAATCTGTTCCTTGGCGTAACTTGTCAACGCATTTTCTACATCCTCAAAGGAAACCAGCACCGTCTGTTCATAATGGGCCAGCGCCTGTTCCTGGCGCGCGTTTTGGACCCGGATATTTGAGCGGATGCGGCCGGCGTCGAAAATGCGCCATTGCACACTGGGCCCGGCCGACCAAAACGTGCTGTCCGCCGTGAACCAGGTATCCGGGCTGACGCTTTGGACGCCAACATTGCCGGTAAGCGAGAATTTAGGGAAAAGATCGGCGACGGCCACGCCGATGCGGGCGGTGGCGGCGGCCAATGCGCGCTCGGCCTGCCGAATGTCGGGTCGCCGGAGCAGCAAATCGGAGGGCAGCCCCACAGGCACTTCGGGCGGAGCAGCGGGGATGGGCGCCTCCTCCGACAGTTCTTTCAAGACCGCACCCGGAGCCTGGCCAAGCAGGAGCCCGAGATGGTAGGCGGAGGCTTTGAAGCCGGTTTCGAGGACAGGAACTTGAGCCTCGGTGCTCGCGAGAAGCGCGGCGGCCTGAGCCACCTCGAGCTGGCTGCCGAGGCCTGCCCGCAAACGGTCCTGAGTGAGGGCCAGCACATCCCGCTGGGCTCGAATGTTCGAGCGGACGATGACGAGCCGGCGCTGAAAGCCCCGGGCTTGCATGTAATTGCGGGCCACTTCGCTCAGCAGCGACAGCAGCACATTCCGTCGGCTGTATTCCGCGGCGGTAATGTCCGCGTTGGCCGCCTCGACCGCGCGACGTGTGCCGCCAAAGACGTCAAGCTCCCACGCGGCGTCGAAGCCGGCCTGGTAAACGTTCTGTTGGAAAGGGAAAGTCGGAGGCAGCGACAACGGCTCCAGCAGCGGCCCATTCTGACTGACTCTCTGATTGGCGTAGGAGCCCGACGCGTTTGCGGATGGCCATAGATCCGCGGCGGCGATGCCGCGCGCAGCCCGGGCCTCCCGCACACGCGCGGCCGCCGCACGGAGGTCGAGGTTTGACCTTGCCGAGCGCGCGATGAGCGAATCCAGTTCGGGGTCGCGAAAGGCCTTCCACCACTCGGCTTCAGCGGCGGGCCGATTGGTTTCGCCCCCGGCCAGCGGCGAGGCCCATTGAGCCGGGACAGCGGCCTGGGGAGGGTGATAATTGGGTCCCACTTTGCAGCCGGCCAGCACTACAAGACAAACCAATACCAGAAGTGTACGGTTTCGCTTTGCGACCGGTGTCGGGCCGTGCTTCCCGACCCTCTCATTAACACTCCGCTTCAGCGGGGTGTCGGCAACCGCTTCGGGCCGCGCAGGCGCTTTAGCGGCTTCCGGCCACGGCAGAGGGCGCCGCTCCCCATCGGAAACCGCTAAAGCGGTTGTCCTGTTCCCCGGGCGTCTTGCCACCCCGCTAAAGCGGGGTGTTAATGAGATGGGTTTGGGTCGTATCACAAAGCCGCAGGCTTTAAATCTCTTTGCACGGGGGAGTTCTTTCACGGCTTGGCGGCCTCCTCGCGCTTATTTGCCGTGTTGATCAAATTCAGGATGTTGTCCACGGTGGCATCTATGCCCCTCGCTGTGTTGAGCATGGCGTCATAAAGCTCGCGGCCCGGCCATTCCGCACAGAAATAATGGCCGATAAACTCCATGCGCTCCCGGTCAACGTGGTCCACGAGATCAATGGCTTTGACTTCGTCTCTGACCTGCTCCAGCACACGGCGGAATCTGACGTCGCGAGGAGCGTAAAGGAAGACGCAGTAGGTGTCGTTGCGGTTGCGCAGGATGCAGGCCGCGGCGCGTCCCACGATGACACATTGGCCGAGGGCGGCCGCCTGCTCGATCACCTGTCGCGAGAGACAGACCAGCCGGTCGGCATCCAGCAGATCGTGATCCTCGAAACGGGCGCTGCGCTCGGAACTGCCGCGCCAGAACACCTTGGCCAGCCGATAGAGCATCGAGTCCCGGCGCTCTTCACGCCGTTTGCAGACCTCCGGATGAACTTTTGCCACGCGCGCGATCTCCTCGGTCAGCGCGTGGTCGAGCAGTTTCCAGCCGAGCCGTTGCGCTACTTTTTCGGCGATCTCGCTGGCCCCCGCGCCGTATTCACGTTCGATCACCAGAACTCGTTTCATGGCTCCCCGGGTCTCAAATCAGTTTACCCCATTCTTCAATGCAGCGCGACTGGGCCGCTGGTTTTCACTCGGCGGAGCAGCAGCATCCCCAGGACGCAGATCGCGCTAACCCACGCGATGACATAGAACAACTGGACAAAAGCCCAATAGTTTACCTGCTGGACCAGCGTGTTGTTGATGGCGGCCTGCGCCCGCAGCAAGGCGTCCGCCGGGTCGAAGTTGGCCTCGAACACGCGCTGCAGCACACCCAACCGCTGCTGGAACACGGGATTCAGCGTGGATACATGCCCCACCAGGAAGACCTGGTGCGCCTGGGCGTAACGCGAGAGCATGGTCGTGACGAAGGAAATGCCAACGCCGCCGCCGATGTTGCGCAAGAGGTTTTGAATGCCTGTGGCGCTGCCGATTTGCTCGTTGGGCAGTGTTCCCAGAGCCACGGTGGTCAAGGGCACAAAGATGAATCCTAATCCAAACCCGTTCACGATGTTCGACGGAATGATGTTGCGCATAGCCACCTGGAGGTCGAATTGGCTGAACAGCAGGCTGGAAATTCCGAACACCAGGAAGCCGAAGCCTGCCAGGAAGCGGGGGCTGATCCGGCGGATCAGCAACCCCACCAGGAAAAGGGCGGCCAGCGCTCCCACGCCGCGCGGGCTGACGGCCAATCCGGCGTCCAGGGCGCTATAGCCCAAAAGCGTCTGCAGGAACAAGGGCTGCAACGTGATCATGGAGTAAAGCACCGCTCCGAAGCAGCCGTACAGCGCGCAGCCGACCGCGAAGTTGCGGTTCTTGAGGACCCGCAAATTGACGATCGGCGCCGGCGTCCAGAGTTCCCAGGCAATGAAGCCGATCATCGCCACGATCGAGATGCCGGTGAACCAGCGCAGCCAGAGCGTGCCAAACCAATCCACCTCCTGGCCTCGATCCAGAATGATCTGCAGCGTGGCCAGCCACAAACTCAGCAGGCCCAAGCCGATCAGGTCAAACCGGCCGCGCCGCGGCGCGCGAATATACGGAGGATCTTCGACGAGCAGGTAAATGAGGAAGATCGCCAGCGCTCCGACCGGGATGTTAATGTAAAAGACCCAGCGCCAGGAATAGCTGTCCGTGAGCCAGCCACCCAGCGTGGGCCCGATGATCGGGGCGAATATGATGCCGACCCCGAAAACCGCCGTGGCCACGCCGCGCTGCTCCGGCGGAAAGCTCTCAAGCAGGATCGCCTGCGAGAGCGGTTGGAGCGCCCCGCCCCCGGCGCCTTGCGCGACGCGCGCCACGATCAGCATTCCCAGGCTGGTGGCGGTTCCGCAAATAAAGGAAGAACAGGTGAAGAGAATGATGCAGGTGATCAAGAATCGTTTGCGCCCGAAATAGCTCGAAAACCAGGCGCTCGCCGGCAGCACAATCGCGTTGGATACCAGGTAGCTGGTCAGCACCCACGTCGCTTCGTTCTGGGTGGCGCCGAGGTTGCCGGCGATGTAGGGGAGGGCCACCGAGGCGATCGAGGTGTCGAGCACCTCCATGAACGTGGCCAGCATCACCGCCATGGCGATCAGCCACGGATTGACGCGCGGCCGCCACATCCCCGCCGCTTCACCTGGCGCGCCGGCTGGGCTCATTGGACCCTCACCTCCGGTTCCACCGACAGGCCGGGCTCGATGTCAAGCTGCGGGTCCAGCGGTTCGGCGAAGACGATCTTCACGGGAATGCGCTGCACCACCTTGACATAGTTGCCCACCGCATTTTCTGGCGGCAGCAGGCTGAAGCGAGCGCCGGTCCCCGGTTGCAGGCTGTCCACCTTGCCTTTATAATCCCGCTTGGGATAGGCATCTATATGAATCCGGACCGGCTGGCCCGGACGCATGTGGGTCAATTGGGTTTCCTTGAAGTTGGCCACTACCCATACCTCCTCCGGCACAATGGCCAGCATGGATTGCCCCGTCTGCAGGTAGGCCCCCCGTTCGACCGTGCGCCGGGCCACACGGCCATTTTGGGGCGCCACGATCTTCGTGTAGGAAAGATTGAGTTCGGCCAGCCTGAGGCTGGCCTCAGCCTGTTTCGCCCCGGCGGCGGCCGTTTCGACGCTCGCCTGGCTCAGCGAGACCTGCGCCTGGGCGGCTTTGACCTGTTCGCGAGCGGCCTCAACGTTCGCGCCGCTCGAGCGGGCCTGCGCCTGCGCGAGATCACGCTGGCTCTGCGACACCGCCAGACCCTGCACGTCCAGATAACGTTTCTGATCCGCTTCTGCCCGGAGGGCCTCGGCCTCGTCGGCTGTCACAGTAGCTTTTTGCTGTTCTACCTTGGCCTCATCCACCACGACCTGGGCCTTGGCCTGCTCCGATTGGCTTTGCGCCGACGCCAAAATGGCCCGCGCTTGCGCCACTCTTGCCTCGTAGTCCCTCGGATCAATCTCGACCAGCAGGTCACCTTCCTTGACACGCTGGTTGTCGCGAACCAGCAGACGGATAACCTGGCCCGACACTCGCGGGCTCACGAAGGTGACGTGGCCTTCAATAAACGCGTCATCCGTGTCCTCGTACGGGGCTATGAAATGAAGATAATAGATGATGGCGCCCGCCACGAGGATGATGGCGCCCGCGCCAATGAGAATCGGAAGCCGTCGCCGGCGCCTGCTGGGCGGCGGTGGACCCGGCTTGGAGGGCTGGGTATGAACGCCGGCAGGCGGGTCAGGCGCTTCAAGCTTGGTGTTCTCCTGTGTCATGTTTGCTCTCGTTGCTTCTGGCGTTGGCTGGAATCGCCTTTCCGACTACGGCCTTACTCGGTGTGGTGTTCGACGTGTTGGGTCCCCCGTCAACCACAGCATTGCTCACGGTGGTTGGTACAGCGGCTGTCCGAATCTCCGTCGGGTAATTGTTCTTGCGCCAGGCATCAATCCCTCCCAGCAAGGGCCGCACACGAGTGAAGCCCCTCAGTTGCAGAGCTAGCGCGACCCGCGCGCTGCTGACCTCGTTTGGGCAGGAGCAATAGACAATGATATCGCGGTCGTGGGGAAACTCGCCGTGACGTTTTTCAATCTCGTCCAGACCCAGGTGAATCGCCCCGAGAATGACGGACGGGTCCTGGGCCAACTCGGTGCTGGACCGCAAATCGAGGATCACGGGATTCTCGCCCGCATCCAGCCTTCCGCGCAGCTCATCCGCAGTGATACGAGCCATGCGCAATTCATGCAACAGGCGCCGCCGTTGCCAGATCTTGTAGGCGATGTACAGCGCCGCCAAGCCGACCAGCAGGGCCAGCGCGCTGCCGCCGATCCGGGTGGTCGCCGCACCGATTTGCTCAATCTGGTGGCTAAAGAGATACCCGAGGCCAAGAAAACAGCCCCCGTAAAGGAACGAGCCGGCGGCGTCCACGCTCAGGAACCGGCCGGCACTCATCCCGCTCATCCCCGCCAACGGTGGCGCCACTGTGTTCAAGCCCGGAAGGAATTTCGCCACCAGCAATCCCCGCAGGCCGTAGCGCGTAAATACGTTCTGCGTGCGCCGGACGCACGAGTCCGGCTCCAGTGAAATGCGGCAGAGCAGCGCCAGGACCTGGTTGCCGCGATGGCGACCCAGGTAAAACCAGAAGGCGTCGGCCATCAGGCAGGCGAGGACCGTGACCGCAACCCCGAGCGCAAAATTGAATTGGCCGGTAGCGGAGAGGGCGCCTGCTGCCATCAGCCAGGGCAGCGCCGGCAGCGGCAGACCCATCTGTTCCACGAACACAGCCCCGAATACGAGCGGCAAGCCGTGGTGAATAAGGAACTGACTGGTCTGGGTCATGAGCCGGCATTTCCGCTCAATCGGCAATAACCTGTGGTGTATCCACGAGGTGCTCTGCCAAGAACCAGACCTGCATCTCATTGGTTCGGATGACGGAGCTTACCAGCAGGTCGTTGGTCCCATCGTCCCCCAACTCGGCGGCCTTCTTCGCCGCCGCGTGGGCTCCCTGGAGGATGATCTCATGCGCGGTCAGCAAACGCGAAACCTGGACCGGCACTTCCTCGCGCCCTTTGGGGGGCCGTGGAATGTTTGTATTCTCGGCCACGTCGGCTGCCATGGCGTAGCTCAAGCCCCCGAGCATCTGGATTCGCTCGGCAATCTGATCCACCAACTCCACCTGCTCGTCATAGTGCTTGTCGAAGAGCAGGTGCAGTTGATAGAAGGTCTGGCCCGAGACCTGCCAGTGGTGCTTCTTGTAAAGGTCCCGAAGGGTCATCGTGTCCGCCAGAATTTGGTTCAAGCCCTCGACGCTGGCCCGACATACCTGCCCGCCTAATGCGTTCGGCAATTTCGCAATCGTGCCGAAGGCCTGTAGTTCGGCGGCGCTCTGACCGATTTTGGGTCGGGCTCGGTCCGGATGGTACTCAAACCTTGGCTTCGAATTGCCGCTGCGTAACCTTCTTTTCTCTCCTGTTCTCATGATATGTGCTTGATTTGTTGTTCTTCCAGGGCAGCACTCAGCGATTCGTAATCTGCCGAGCCGTTATACCTGGTTCCGTTGATAAAAAAGCAGGGGGTGCCGTTGACCCCGCTGCGAATGCCGCTCATGCGGTCCTCCTTGATCCGTTTGGTGATTTCTCCCTGCTTTATGGCAGCCTCGAATTTTTCCAGGTCCAGTCCCATGTCCCGGGCCCAGATCGGCAGGACATCGGGTGCCAACTCGTCCTGATGTTCATAAATGAAGTCATGCATCTCCCAGAATCTCCGCTGGAGCGCCGCCGCCTCCGCCGCCTCGGCCGCAACCAAGGCGTAAGGGTGTGCCTGGGTGAGGGGAAAATTCCGAAACACGAAGCAAAGCCGCTTTCCGAGTGCGCGCTGCAGGCGCTTGACAACCGGGTAGGCAGCACCGCAGTACGGGCATTGGTAATCGCCGTATTCGACCAGCGTCGCTGGCGCCCCGGCGGGGCCCTGTGTGTGGTCGCGCTCCGAAACCGGTGGGGTGAGAGCAACGGTATCGTTCATTTGTCCTCTCTGACGGGAAGCTGCTTCAACTCCGGGATCCTGGTGTCACCTTTGTGCTGAGCAATCAACGCGAGCGCTTTCAAGATGCCGTCCGCGCCCGGATTGATGCCGACCGGTGAAACATAGCTCCACCGGATGACACCCTCTGGATCAATCACAAACAACGCCCGCTCGGCCTCTCCCGTTTTTTCGTTGTAAACGCCGTACAGCCGCGCGACCGCGCCTTTGGGTTCAAAGTCCGACAAAAGCGGCGTGTGCATTTTGCGGTCCTTGCTGAAGGCTATATGGCTCCATATCCCATCCACCGAAATGCCGATGATCTGCGCGTCGAATTCGTAGAATTCAGGCAGCAGTTCGTTGTATAGCCCCAGTTGGTCGCTGCAGACTGGACTCCAGTCCGCCGGGTAGAAGACGAGCACTACCGGCTTGCCGCGGAGTTCCGAAAGCGAAACGCATTGGTCTGGCGTGCTGGGAAGCCTGAAGTCCGGCGCCGGTGTTCCTGGTTTAAATGCAGTCATAAAGAACCTGTGATAGGACGCGTATTCATAGTGCTTGTATTCCGCTAACGGTAGCCTCCCGAGATCGCAAACGTTTCGCCCGTAATCCAGGAGGAATCGTCGGACGCGAGGAAGACCGCCGCGGCCGCGATGTCCCGCGGTTGTCCGATCCGGCGAAGCGGAGTCTGGGCCTCGACTTGTTTGCGCATTTCGCTTTCGGCAATGCCAGCCGAACGGAATCCCTCGGTCTCGACCATGCCGGGCCGAATCGCGTTGACGCGGACACGGCGCGGGCCAAGTTCCGCTGCCAGCGCTCGCGTGATGGCGTCCACGGCTCCTTTGGAGCCGCTATACACGGCGGACTCCGCGACGGCGAGGGTGCTCACGATTGAACTGAGGTTAATGATACTCCCGCCCGTCTCGTCGAATTGCTTTGCCGCCTCCTGTGAGGCAAGGAGCAACCCCAGCACGTTCAAGTTGAAGTGCTTGTGGAAGTGCTCCGCGGTGACTTTTCCCAAGGGCGAGAACTCATAAATGCCGGCGTTGTTGACCAGGATGTCCAGGCGACCGAAGGCCTCTTTCGATTTGACAAACAGGCGTTCGATGTCCTCCGGCTTCGCCAGATTGGCTTGCACGGCGACCGCCTTGCCCCCCGACGCGGCAATTTCTCTGACCACCTTCTCCCCGTCGGCTTTGCTGGAAGAGTAATTGACAACGACGGCTGCGCCTTCGGCGCCAAGTGCCTGGGCGATGGACGCCCCGATGCCTTTGGAGGCTCCAGTGACGACGGCAACTTTGCCGGCGAGTTTCTTTGATTTTGTGTTCGAATGTGTGCTCATAATCAGATGCTGTTTGCGAGTCCCTCCGCCTTGCCAATCGCATAGGACGGCCTGTCCTTCGGAAAAGTGTGCTCAGAATCGAGTGGGCGAACGGTTTTCATAGCCAAGGGCTCCAATTCTTCATGCGGTATGGCCACCATCCACGAGCAGGCTTGCTCCCGTGATGAAACTGGCTTCAGGGCCCGCCAAGTAAGCGACGAAGTTCGCAACCTCATCGGGCCTGTCGTAACGCCTCAGAGCCATGAAGCTGCGGTTCATGTCCGTGTCGGTTGGGCCTGGCTGGACGTTATTGACCGTGATGCCTCTTGGTCCCAGGTCCCGCGCGAGGCCCTTGGTGAAAGCAGCTTTGCCCGCCAGGGGGTTTGAGCGTGGCTTCATGATCAATTCCCGATGCAGACGATCAATGCCTCCCGTCGCCCTCGGCGGCCCGCCGCCTGCGGCCGCTCAGCAAATAGACGTCCGCGCGTACATCCGTGAGCGGGTCGCCCGACGAATCAATGCCATCAATCCTGGGGAGGGGATCGAAGATGATCTTCCGTCGTTCCGGCTCTTGCTCATCCACTCGGGCCTGAAGGGTAATGGTGCCGAAGGGGACCTCCTTGCGGCTGTCCGGCCACGTTACGCTGGCGTCCGTTACGTCATCGCGCGCCTCCGCCAACTGCACGAACACGCCGAGCCTGACCGGGGCCTTGGCCAGACGAGGGCCAATCTCGTCGAATAGGAAGTTTGCCGACTTCGCCGCTGCCTCTTCGTTGGAGAGGTACTCGGTGCCCGCATCAGGCCGGATACGAAACCGACCGTGACGGCTCATACCTTCTGCGTTGGTAAACTTGAAGGACGTCACGGCATAGAAGGCCTCCCGTGCGAAGCTCGTTGGTATGGGCTTGGGCGTCTCGATGAACTTCTTCGCGCTCGGGTGGGCGGCGAGGAATCCTCCCATTGCTTCCGGTCGGCCCGCGCCGAAGGCTGCCGCCGCGTGCATCAGCTCCACGAATTCCTCGCCGGTGCGCACTGGGAAGCCGTTGGTGGAATGGGCGATGATGTCCGTGTGCGCGTGCTCGCCCAACTGAAAGCGGATGGCCATCCCTCGGGGGCCGGATCGCGCTGGGTCATTATCGGGAATGGTGGGCAGACCCGTAGAGTCCGAAAACCGCACTGTCACGGGCGTGGCCGGCCTGTTAGCGTGCGGGGCGCGCGTCAATTTTGCCGCCTCGGGCGCTGGGGTGAATGTACCCGAGCAGATCAGACCCTTGGCGTGTGCGGGCCGATACCCCGGGTGCACCCCGGAGGTCGCGTCCAGGGCGTCGAGCACCTTCTGGGCGAGGGCTGGGTTCGTTATGGTGGCGGTCGGCGCAGGTTTCTCCTTGCTGAGCGTTGGAACTGTTGCGTTTGTCATATTTGTGTTGCTCCTTATGGTCGAATGCGTTCGGGCATTCAGGGCTCCTTCAAATGACTTGGCACGCCTCCTCAAAGGTCAGACGCGGCGAGCGGGGATGAAGCTGGCTCGCATCACCGTAACCGAGCGCGCAAAGGAAATTGGATTTGATGGTGGCTCCGGCAAAGAACTCCCCGTCCACGCTGGCGTTGTTGAAGCCCGTCTTAGCGGCGTACTGCACTGCTAGGTGCCCGAGTCCGCCCAGGCCAAGCACCGCGACGACATCGCCTGGACGCGCTCCCGAGTTGCGCAAAGCATTGAACGTCGTTACCCCCGCGCACAAGAGCGGCGCGGCATCCGCGGGCGCCAATCCATCGGGAAAGCGCGCCACTGCGCTGACCTGGGCGATCATGTACTCGCCGTAACCCCCGTCGAAGCTGATACCGGTAACCTGCTGCGTCTCGCACGCGAACAGGTTCCCGCGCCGGCATGGCTCGCACCGTCCGCAATCTCCGCCGTGCCAGCCGACGCCGACGCGCCGGCCTGGCGCCCACCCCGTCACCCCCTCACCGACGGCATCAATGGTGCCAGCCACCTCATCGCCCGGGACGCGCGGATATTGAAGTCCCGGCCAGAGGCCCTCTTTCACCAGCGAATCGCTGTGGCAGACGCCGCACGCTGCCACCTTGATCCGGACCGTTCCCGGCGCTGCCGGGGGTATGGGCCGTTCGACAATCTCAAAGTTCCCCCTCGTGCCCCTAACCTGCGCCACACGCATCGTTGCCATAAGTCCTCTACTCGCTTTGGCTCTCTGTCCGTTGCACACTCACGATTTGATAAAGTTCCTTAGTGCTGGTGGTCATCTGTTGATTTCCTTTCATTTCACTGTTCGTCGGCCTACCCGGCGGTTGCCGCTGGCGGCTGTTTCTCGAACCCTCGTGGCGACGCGTTCGGCGCCCGGGCCAGGACAGCGACAACGCTCCTTCACGATGGCCGTTACCTCGTCGCAATGCTCCGCCCTGGCCCAATCGCGTTGGAATTCGAGTAACACCTGCAGCGCCGTAACCGACACCCCGCCGGCCTGCTCGACGCGCCGGAGCGCTGTGTCCTGGGCGGCCGGGTTGGTGCCACGGGACGCGTCTTTGACGGCATAAACGCCATACCCGTCCTCCAACATCTGCAAGGCCGGGAACGCCAGACACGCCTCACTCCACAGCCCCGCCAGGACAAAGTTCCGGCGCCCGGTCTTCCGGACCGCGGCCACGAACCCCGGGTCGTCCCAGGCATTCATGCTGGAATGTTGGATGACGAGCTGGTCCGGTAACATCGCGAGCAGTTGCGGCGCTATGGCGCCGTCGAACTCCCCGCATTCGACCGCCGTCAGAATCGCCGGCACGCCGAACATCTTCGCCGTTCTCGCAAGCAGCAGCCCGTTCTTGAGCAATTCCGCCCAATCCCTGTCGGTCCCCCCGAGGAAGAGTTGCGGCTGATAATCAATGAAGACCACCGCGCAATTGTCCGGCGTCAGCAGTCCTTTGTCGGTCGAACTCATGCTCATAAAACTGTCGCTATTCAGGTGTGGCGTTAGCCTCCGCCTCCGGCTCACGAGCGTCCCGGCAAACCCCCGCGTTGGCGCGCACCAACACGCCGGAGGCTTGTTGCACCACCGCAAGCCAAACGCTTGCGCTACTACCCCGAGGGCTGCGCGGAGTTTTGTGAGCGTAGTCTTGATTCATGAGAACAGTCTTGTTTACCCCGGCGCCTGCGGCTATTGACCGTGTGGGCGGTTTTTTGCCCTCCGTACGAACGAGGCGGTTCTACTACTTTCGAACGAATCGCTGGTAGAAACGCGCGAATGGCCGGAAGGCGGATGCCAGGGGAAGGCAGAAGCACGCGAACGTGAGTTGAGTGCGGCCAGGTTAACCAGGGTTCCGCTCCAGGGCAGCACCCTCCCAACACCGTTTGACTCGCACCGCAGACGCGGTCCGGGGTTCTGTCCCGAACCCGCCTTTTCTGACATTGGCAAACTGAATCGGTCTCTCTTTTCCGCGTGGGAAAGCAGTCCGTGAGGGCAGAATAGGTAGCATTAATGGCTGTCGGAGGTGAAGGGGGGCAGAATGCCCCGGAAATGGCCGTTTTCCTTGGCCGACGGGGACCCCCGTGTACGAGACACGCACGAGACACGTGCTAGACAGGTACTAGCCACGTACCAGCCTCGGGCGGGATTCGGCTCAAATATCACTTGGGCTTACGGATGCAGGCTCCGGCGGGTCGCTCGCCAGTGTGGAACTTGCCGAACTTCAGCACCTTACGCGTTGCGCGTCCCTCCGATTCTTGGCCTGATGGACCTGTTGACCAGGTTTTTGCTGAGTGATCGATGCACAACAGGTTACGAAACGAATGGCCAAAGTGCTGACGCGACGCGTGTCGGGTGCCGGTCCGGTGTCAAACCGGGCCTGGGAGTTGCCCCCGCAGCAAATCCAAGGCGGACTTACGCCGCTAAAGCTGCACGAGGCCGCGGCGGCTGGCGGCGGCGATGGCTTCGGTGCGGCTCAACACGTTCAGCTTGGCGAAGACGCTGCGCAGGTGGGCTTTCACCGTCGTCTCGCTGATGTAGAGATTGGCGCCGATTTCCTTGTTGCTCTTGCCGCGGGCCAGCAACGTCAGCACGTCCATCTCCCGGCCAGTCAGGGTTTCGCCGCTCACACCTGCCGCCAGCCTTTCCAGGAGCGGCGGCGGGATGCAGATCTCGCCTCGACTCACCCGTCGGATGCAGTCCAGTAATTCCTCGCGGCGCGCATCCTTCAACACGTAGCCTTTTGCACCCGCCTTGACCGCCCGGTGGATCTCGTTGTCGGTGTCATAGGTAGTCAGCACGATGACGCGCGCTGAGGCATCCTCCCGGCGGATTTCTACAATCGCGCCCACGCCATCCAACACGGGCATGCGCAGATCGAGCAAGGCCACGTCGGGGAGATGCTTGCGCCACAGGTCCACGGCCTCGCGGCCATGGGCGGCTTCGGCGACGACCGTCATATCTGCCTGGAGGCCAATAATTGACACCAATCCCGCGGTCACGGTGACGTGGTCGTCCGCAATGAGCACTCGGATCTTGTCAACGCCTGCACTCCTGGCGCCGCCTTGGGGTCGCGAGGGCACTGCGGTTGGGGGCCGGTTCTGTGATTTAAGTGCGCTCGTCATAGCTCAGCGGCGTGGAAGGCCTTTGCAAGCGGGAGATCAATGGAAATGGCTGTGCCCTCACCCCTCGCGCTCCGGATCGACAACCGGCCGCCCATCCCTTCAACCCGTTCTCTCATTCCCTGCAACCCGAAGCCATCGTACCTGCTTGCGGGATCAAAGCCGCTGCCGTTGTCGCGCAGATCCAAGCGAATCTCGCCATCGTCGAAGGTGAGCTGCGCGTTGAACACACTCGCCTGCGCGTGACGCAGGACGTTGGTCAATACTTCCTGTCCGATGCGGAGCAGATTCTCTTCCCATTCCAGCGGGAGTTCACGCGGCCTGCCCTGCACATTGAACTCCGCCTGCACAGGTGTGCCCACCGTCATCTTGCGGATCAAATCCTCCAAGGCTTCGCACAAGTCTTTCTGGTCCAGCGCCAGCGGGCGGAGCGCGCGCACGGAACGCCGCGCTTCGCCCAAGCCCTCGCGGGCGAGTTCGCCGGCGTGAATGACGTGTTCCGCAGCCTTGCTCGCCAGACTTTGGGACATTGCCTCCTCCGCGGCTTCCAACTGCAGGATCACACCGGTGAAGCCTTGCGCCAGCGTGTCGTGGATGTCCCGCGCCATGCGGTTGCGTTCGGCGGCGACCGCCGCCTGCCGGCTCTGGCGCGATAGACGCCTAAGCTGGAACGCCAGCATGGCCTGATGCGCCAACGCCTGTGCCAGCTCCATTTCTTCCGCGCGAAATGAGCGCTTGCACGTAAAGCGAATGCCGATCACCCCTTCCACCCGGCCCGCGATGAGCATAGGCACGATGAGTATAGTGATAACGCCCAGGGAGAGCACGTGGTCACGCCACGGAAATGATGGGCCTTGTCGAATATCCTCCAGCACGCTGGGCTTGCCGGTACGGAAGATCTCCCGCCAGGGCCAGACGTCTTCGATTTTGACCGTGGGACTGATTCTCGCCAGGGCTGCGTCCGATTCTGTAAGGAGCCTGCCCCCTTCAAATGCAAACTCGAAGCTCACCAGGCCAGTGCCCTCGTTTCTCAACCAGATGCTGCTGCTGTGCGCCTCCAACTGTTCGGTGATGGTCCGCAGGACATGCTCCACCAGCCGGTCTGGGGCGGATTCCTTAGCCAGCGCGTCCAAAGTGCGGGTGAGGGCCTCGGTTTGTCCGCGGGCCAATTGCGCCGAGGCTCGAAGAGCCGCCGCGGCCTCCTTGCGTTCGGTGATATCCCTCAGGATGACCGTGAACACCACGTCTTGACCGACTTGCAGCCTGGAGATGGTGGCTTCGGCGGGAAATTCGCGTCCATCCTTCCGTCGGCCAAACACTTCGCGCCGTTGGGCCATGGTGCGCGAAACTTCCGGCGACCGGGCAAACTCTTGGACGTGCCTCGGGTGAGCGTGAGCGAATCTTTGCGGCAGCAGAACGTCGAGTGGTTTGCCGATGACCTCCGTGGCGGGATATCCGAAGACCTTCTCGGCGCCGTGATTGAAGAGCAGGATGCGCTGGCTGGAGTCAACGGAGATAATCGCGTCGTCGGCGATTCTCAGGATGCCCTCGAACCGGGATTCGCTATGGCGCAGGGCTACTTCCGCGCGCTCGCGCTCGATGGCGACCGCCGCCAGATGAGTCATCTGCTCGATGAGATTCCGCTGCTCCGGCGTCGGAAGGCCGGATTTGCGTGAATACAGCGCGAAGGTTCCCATCACTTCGTGAGTGGTGGAGAATATGGGCGTGGACCAGCAGGCCCGGAGTCCATGCCGCAGAGCCAGATGGCGGTATTGGTCCCACAGCGGGTCGGTAGCGATATCGGAAACGATTACGGGTTCTCTCCGGTAAGCCGCAGTTCCGCAAGAACCAGACTGAGGTCCAATCAGTCCGCCGTCAATTGCCTCAGTGTAGCTCTGCGGAAGGCCGGGCGCGGCCCCATGTCGCAGAGTCCTGCCATCGGAGCTTGCCAGAAGGATGGAAACCAGCACATCGCCGGACATCTCCTCGCCAAATCGGCAGAGTGCCGCAAGTATGGGCGCGAGAGCGACACCTCGGGCGATCATCTCCAAAAGCCGTTTCTCACCTGTCACCAGGGCCTCCGCCCGTTTCCGCTCGGTCACGTCCATCACCGCGCCAACGAACTCAACTTCCCCAGAGCCATTCCTGGCCGGATGGGCAAGGACATGGAGTTGCTTGACCGAGCCGTCCGGCAGCAGCAGGCGATGTTCAAAGTCCAGACTGGTTGCTTCGCGCGACGCGGCATCCATCTTCTGCCGGACCAGGGCCAGGTCCTCGGGATGAATACGTTGGAGCACCATTTCCATTTCAGGTGCTTGCGCCCGGTCATATCCGAGGATGCAGTAAGTCTCCGCCGACCAGATCAGCTCGCCGCTGGACACATTCCAGCCGAAGCTGCCCGTGTGGCTCAATCGCTGCGCTTCGGTCAAATAGGCCTCGCTCCGCCGCAGTGCTGTTTCACCACGCGCGCGCTCGATGGCGATGCTGGCAAGATGGGTGATCTGTTCGATGATGTGGCGGTGCAGTGGAGCCGGACTGGTCGGTTCGCGGGAGAGGATGGCGAAGGTTCCCAACACGCAACGTTTCGACGAGAATATGGGGGTTGACCAACTCGCGCGAAGACCGTGAGCCAAGGGCAAATCGCGATAACCGTCCCACAGCGGATTCTGAGCGATGTCGGTGGCAATCACTGGCTCTCGGCGATAAGCGGCCGTGCCGCAGGATCCCACGGAAGGGCCGACGGGGATTGCCCCCATTCCCTCCGCGTAGCTTGCCGGAAGGCTCGGCGCGGCAGCATGCCGAAGACACTTGCCGTCGGCATCCAACAAGAGGATCGTCGCCAGGGAACCGCTGGACATTTCTTCCACCAGCCGACACATGGCATCAAGAATCAGGACGAGTGGTTCGCCCCTGGCGACCATTTCGAGAATCCGCCGTTCCCCGGCGAGAAACGCCTCGGTCCACTGCCGGTCGTCTACCAGCCGGAGTCCATCCTCGCGTTTCGCTCCAGGGCGAAGCGGTTCGACATCACCAGCGTCACTTTCGATCTCCTGCACGCGGGCATTCATGACACGTCATCGAAAACTCTCGATTATGATATAACCCATGATTACTTCCATAATAACATACATTGAGCCGCGTGGCGACCTGCGGCGGCTGAGAACCATGCGGCGGATTTCTCCCCATTTCTGCGGCAAGGAGACTCGACTCCGACGGGAGATGATGGACTAGAAGCCAACGATTTGTCCGCAATTGTGATCGCAGTTCAACACGAATGAGTCTTTAACCGTCTATCGCAACGGCCCGATGAAAACCCCGACCGCATTTCAGGGGCGCCGGACAACCGAATTGGTTCCTGCGCTGAGTGACGCCGATTCCGTGGTCATGGAGGCGCCGGTTCAGGCGTCATCCGGTGACGACGAACTGCTGGACAGCTATTCCAGAACCGTCGCCCGCGTGGTCGAGCAGGTGTATCCACGGAATAAAGTTGGAAACTGAGATGGCACACTACCTCCCACGACTGGCGGCCAGGCAGGAAGTAGTGGTTAACGAAGTGGAAAATTGAAGATGCGAAGACGTCGTTGGAGGGATTTGGGGCTGGACAATCAGGATGGGCTAAGCTGGCCATACTACGTAAGCGCTCGGTCAGCCGTAGGGTTGGTGGGCTGACGGGATTCAGGTCGGCCAAATGACGCCGCTCGACTCAGCCGCGCTCCAACTCGTCTTCGAGTGGTTGGAGCTTTTTGAAGTGATTTTTGCCGTGAGGCATTCCGTCCCGAGGCGATCAACCCTTGAAGATAGCGCAGGTAGTGCAATTGGTCCTGATCCAGCCAGGCGAAACGCCACAACTGGCAGAACAGCTCCCTTTTCAGAAAATCTGCCATGGCATCACCGCCCGGCAAGTCCCTCAAGAATTGTTCCCAGGAGGCTTTCTCTTCTTGAGGCAAATACTCATTGGTCCAGAACAGAATATCGGCGGCTTGCTTGTTCGACCGGCGCATCAGCTCGTATGAGCTTCGAGCAAACACACGCTCCCCCTGGAGGGCCCGGACCATTCCTTCAGCGAAATGCTGGGCTTCCCAGGCATGCTGCAGTTGGGTTCTTCGCGGATCATAGTGGGTAGAGATTGAGCTTTCCGCAAAAGAACAGGATGCGAACCCGGTAGTTGCGGAAGTTGTGAAAACCCCGGGCGGCGGATTTGAGGCTCTGGATTTTCGAGTTCAATCCTTCGGTCACCGCGTTGGTAATAGGGTGTTTAAGGTAAGTCAGCAAGTTATCCAGATGTCGCTTGAGCATTTGGGCTGGCCAGGAGCACCTCCACGGCAAAGCGCTCGAACAAGAGCGTGAAGCGCCCCTGGGGCGCGGCCCAGGGAACCGCCATCGTTTTGACCCCGTGTTCCGGGCAGTCCGAGCGCGGCGCGTGCGCCCGAATCAAGGCGGTAAACTGCATCGTGTCCAGATGCCGCCAGGTGCGCGACCACTGAACCGTCCGTGATCTCGGTCAGGGCCACGCTCTCCCGGGAGGACAGAACCGAACACACGCTTTCGCGTTGACTGCGGGTCCTTGTATCCTACGCCGACTTAGTCGCTGGCTTTCGTAATCTTGCGGCGAGACTTTGTCCGTATAATCTCCATTCTTGGTTCAATTATTCCTCGGTTTCCCTTTTGGCTGTTCCCCCATAATTCCCCTGTCGGTTTTAGGCTCCGGGATGCCTAATGACACCGTTATAGATTTGGACCCCCTAAAAACAGGCCATTTTCCAGTGGTTCTTCGCACCCATCTGCCTTCTAATTAGATGGTCGTGAGTTCGAGTCTCACCGGGCGCGCCATTTTGGTAAGAAATTATACCAATTCTTATACCATTTTTTTAAAAGTGTCACCGGGCGAATGAAAACCAGCCACCTATGGGCGGTTCAAAACCAGCCACTCTGAGATGAGAACTTGATATCACTCATTGGCCATGGTTCAAGGGTAAATTGAGATTTCTCGCCGTGGGCTTGTCCCGGCGCAGCGCAGCGGAGCGGAGCGAAGTCCGGCGCGAAGCGCTTTGATCTCCGCCACCGCCAACGACGCTGCCTTCGCTCTCCAGGCACACCCGATTATCCATCTTCAATGCTCTTTTCTGGTTTGCTGAGGCCGAGGAGTTCTGGAGACAATCGGTGTTCATTTCGATGTTCGTCGTGTTTCCAAAGGGTTCAATCACAAGCCGGTTCATCGGTATTTGGGCCGGAGGCCTTATGCTCTTTGGCTGGGGCCTGGTCTTTGAGGCGGTAGCTGCGACCAGCGATGGCGATGGTTTGGGCATGGTGAAGAAAGCGGTCCAGGATCGCGCTGGCGGCGGGCACGTCGCCCAGAAGTTTGCCCCAGTCCTGGATGGGGCGGTTGCTGGTCATGATGGTGGAACGGTTTTCGTAACCGCGCATGACCACTTCCTGGAGGTATTCGCCGGAATGCTTGGGCAGCGCCTTGAGTCCCATGTCATCCAGGATCGAGAGGTCAGGCTTGAGATAACGACGCAGAACGCGGTCGTGTTGGTTGAACGCTTCGTCTTTGAGAAAGTCGCGCACCAGGTCGAAGATGGAGCGATAGAGGACCTGAAAGTTGAGCTTGATGGCTTCGTAGCCCAGGGCTTGGGCTAAGTGCGTTTTTCCCGTCATGCCGCTCCCGGCATGATCGGCATATCTCATTTATGCCTTCCCCCGTCGCTGTTCGCTTTCACGGACCATTTCGGACAAGTCCGCCGCCGGACGGATCTCGAAAGGTCCGGCCTTTACCCCCGGATGCTTCGACATCAACTGGACCGCGTGATTCAGGTCACGCGCTTCGAGTATAAGAATCCCGCCTAATTGCTCTTTCGTTTCGGCGTAAGGGCCGTCCGTGACCGATACCTTGCCGTTTTTCCAACGCAAGGTCATGGCCGATTTGGGGCCTTGAAGAGCTTCACCGCCCGCGAAATGGCCGTTCTTTCGCAACATGTCGTCATAATTGAAACACTCGTCCAGCATCGCTCTTTGTTCACTCTCGGACATGGCTTCAAACTTGTTCGGTTCAATGTAGCCAAGACAGATGTATTTCATGGCAGCCTCCTATTTTTTGGCCGCGAAATCGGCCGCGTCGAAAATCTGGCGGATTTCAATCACGTCGCCTGGGTCTGCCGGGCAGCGTTGCGCCCATTTCACGAGCTCTTCTTTCGAATTGGCCTCGACCATCCAATAGCCGCCAAGCACTTCCTTGGTTTCAATGAAGGGGCCGTCGGTCACAGTCGGTTTGCCTTCGCCGAACGCGACGCGCGCACCGGTGGCCAACGGATGCAGACCGTTCAGTGAAATGATTTTAACGGCCTTTCCCAATTTTTCATTGAACTCGCCCATTTCTTCGATTTTTTTTGGATCAGGTACAAACCCCGGGGCCACTTTTTTTCCGCCTTGATAAACAGCGGGGATCATCAGCATCATGAATTTCATAGTATTTTCGTTTGTTTTGATTGTCTGTTCAATAGGTAGTCGTTCGGGAATCCCAGATTTCGACAGTTCCCCGAAAATATTTCTACTCCAATTCCCGCAGCCGATTTTGGAGGAAACGCCGTTCCGGTTCCAAGTGTGTGAGGGCCAGTGCTTTTTCGTAGCAAGAACGGGCCTCGGCGGTTTTTCCCAGCCGGCGATACAGATCCGCCCGGGCAGAGTGTGCCAGGTGGTAATCGGCCAACTGGCCGCGCGAAAGCAAGGCGTCGATCAGCCGCAATCCCGCCTCCGGTCCATCACGCATTGCTACAGCGACTGCCCGGTTCAATTCCACCACCGGAGAGGGATCCGCCCGGGCGAGCACACTGTACAACGCAACGATTTGCGGCCAGTCCGTTGCTGCGGCGCTAGCCGCCTCCGAATGCACCGCCGCAATCGCGGCCTGTAACGTGTACGGCCCGAACCGTCGCGATCTCAACGCCCGTTCCACCAGCGACACGCCTTCAGCAATCTGCTCCCGGTTCCACAATGAGCGATCTTGTTGCTCCAACAAAATCAACTCCGCTGCGGGCGACGTTCTCGCCGCGCGCCGCGAATCCTGCAACAACATCAGCGCGAGCAGGCCGCTCACTTCCGGCTCCGGCATCAGCCCGCTTAGCAGCCTCCCCAGCCGGATAGCTTCGCCCGCCAGATCAGACCGGGTCAGTGACGCTCCGGACGATGCCGAATAACCCTCGTTGAAGACGAGATAGATGACTTGAAGCACGGCGTCCAATCGCTCCGGCAACTGTGCTGGAGCGGGCACTTCGTAGGGAATGTGCGCTTCGCGGATCCTGGCTTTGGCGCGCACGATCCGTTGGGCAAGCGTCGGCGCGGCAATCAAGAAGGCCCGCGCAATCTCCTCGGTCGTCAGGCCGCACACCTCGCGCAATGTCAGGGCCACACGCGCTTCGGGCGCCACGGCTGGATGACAACAGGTGAAAATCAATCGCAGCCGGTCATCCTCGAACCCCTCGCAATCCGACCCTATGAACTCACTCGATCCGGCTTCGAGTTGTTCCGCAATTTTCTCCTGTGACACATCGAACCGGGCTTGGCGTCGCAACGCGTCAATGGCCCTGAATCGCCCCGTCGAAACCAGCCATGCCCGCGGGCTCTCGGGGATGCCGTCTCTCGGCCACTGCTCAAGCGCGGCGGCAAACGCATCTTGCATCGCGTCCTCCGCAAGATCAAAATTCCCCAGCAAACGAATCAGCGTGGCCAGAATCCGGCCCGACTCCGCGCGATAAACGGATTCCAGCAATTCGTGTATCTTCAATGTGTGGGTCTCTGGCATTGAGGTCACCAGCCCCAACCTAAGCAGCCTCCGTCAACGACGCAAGCTGTCCACCCAACAACGTCCGACAACGTGAGTTCCATCTGCGGCTGGAGTTTCCGCACGCAGCCCCGTTTCGGGTTTGTAGCTTAAAATTTCGCGCATCCCGTCCCGGGCATTTTCAACCCGCACCGGCTGGTCTCGCAAATTGATCAAAATATGATGTTGCGCAAACACTTGTTAAGGCAGGGACGCGGGTTCGGCCCCAAAAGATTCGAGCCGGAGCAGCGCCAGCGCCGAAGGACGCCTGATCCGTTGCGCGCTGTCGCGGAGCGCAGCCGAAGGATAAACTTCCTGATAGCGCTTTGGCATGACCAGCATAAAAAAACGCAACACAGATCGTTTTAGTCTAACGAGACTTTTCCCCGCGCGTGAATCCGAGGCGTGATGATATGTCGCCGGTCGACCCGTCAATGTATTGCTCGCCTCATTCGGCTGCGCTCCACATTGCACCCGCCGTCCGGTTCCGGGGATTTTGCCTCTAGGATTCTGGGTCGGGTCCTGTCCGGAGCCGAGCAAATCGTATGCAGTTCTGATCACGCAATTCTCGACCGCTGCGAGAAGTGAGTTAACCTCACTCGACAGGTCATGGCCGCCCTGGTGCCGCAAGGGCATGTAGTGGACTTAGGAGAGGCCGGAAACAGCCCCCGTTTCTGGCGCATGAAACCGATTCCCATTGAAGTTGAATGCTGCGCCGGAGCGACTGTTGTCCGAAAGGACCGGGTTAGAGGGATGTTGGCGCTTCAAGATTTTGAGCGCCATTAGTCATTGTTTTCATTATACCACAATTATACCACCAGCCCGCGTCAGCACGGCGACCGCACGGAGCCGCATATTGACAACCATCAAGAAAACGCGTAAAAAACCCAGTAAACACGGGCTGGTTTCGCGCCTGTCATGCCTTCTAAGCAGAGGGTCTTGGGTTCGAGTCCCAACGGGCGCGCCACTTTTGGCACCCATTGTGCCAGAAATTGTGCCAAAGAAATTTTGGCCGCGGCGCTCAAATCTCCAGCAACTTCGGTCTCACTGCATAGAATAAGCGATGAGCGAAGCGGTCGGCGGGGGACCTTAAAGATCTCGACGGCAAGCTGGTGAAACCCTCCTGGTTTGCCGGGAAGGTCGTCATTCTCGACTTTTGGGCGACCTGGTGCGGGCCGTGCCGCATCGAGATCCCGGGCTTCGTGGAATTGCAGAAGAAATATGCCGGCCAAGGATTGGCCGCGGTGGGAGTCTCGTTGGATCCGGGTGGAGCCCCCGGTGTGAAAAGCTTCATGACCAAGCTGGGTATTAAGTGCCCTGTTGTCCTCACCGATGAGCCAGTCCTCGACGCGTTCGGTGGGGTGGAGGCGATCCCAACAACATTTTGTCATTGACCGCACCGGTCGGATAGTCGGAAAACACCGTGGTTACACTGAAAAATCCGAGTTCGAAACCGAAATCAAACCGCTGTTGATCCCCTGAGCGCTCATGTGCCATGAAAGACCCGGACCTCACGGCCCAGCATCACGCCTGCGAACGCCTTCAAGGTGAAGCACGTCCGCGTCGGAGGGCTTTTACCCGTCCCCTGCTGCTTGCCCTGGCCCTGGCCCTTGTGTCCGGCGTCTGGCTCCTGCGCGAGCCTCTGCGAGACAAGATTCGGGAAAGTGCGACGCTGGCGAACGATTCTCCGCCGGCCGAGGTGGTGCGAGAAATGATTCTGCAAGCAGAAAACCCAGGTGCGGCACTCTTGGCAGCCTGGGAGTCGGGAAAAATTGTGCATCGGGAAGTAGCCATCGACTCGATCCGCCAACTGGTCCCTGACGATCGGCCTTTATCCCCCGACTTCGAATCCTTGGTTTTGGCCGGCGCGCTGGATCCCGACGTGAATGTCCGCGAAATCGCGCTTGGCCTATTGCGAGAGCGTAAAGACCCAACCCTGACCCCAATGGCAGCTCAACAGCTCAAAGACGCCGATGAACAGGTCAGGCTCCTGGGGTTGAACTACCTCAGAGGCGTCCCGGCTACGATTGGCGTGCCAATCGTTGCACCGCTGTTGAACGACCCGGACATCGCCGTGTTGGGCGTGACCTTGAAATTGCTGGAAAACTGGAGCGGGCAGAAGTTCGGCGCGAAACTGGCCGACACGGTTCAAGTGGAGAGCAAGACCACAGGGCTGCAGGAATTCCAGCAACAAGGCGTCGCCAAGACCAGAGAAGCCGCGGCAAGAGCGAAGGCCTGGTGGGCGGAACATCGGAATGAGTTCCCGCCGGTCAAGCTGGAAGTTCCTGCCGAGGCTTACGCTGCCAGGCGCCCGGTTCCAGAGGCCGATTTTCAACTTCGCAGCCTCGATGGAACAATCATAAAACTCTCCGACTTCCGCGGTCGGGTGGTGCTCCTGAACTTCTGGACCACGTGGTGTCCGGCCTGCGTCGGCGAGATGCCCGAACTGGTGGCTCTGAAGGCCAAATATGGCGACAAACTTGCCATTCTCGGGGTATCGTTGGATTTCGTTCCGGATGAACACGGACATATCGGTGGCCACCCGTCCGTGGAGGAGCAATCCCAAGGCGTTGCGGATGACGACGACCATAAAGCCACCCGGGCCGCCTTGAGACGCGTGCGCGAAAAGGTCCTGCGCACAGCCAAGGCGCGGCAGGTCAACTATCCCATATTGCTCGACGAGCGCAACGAGATCGGTGGACGTTACAACGGCGGCGAGCTGCCAACGACCGTCATCGTTGACGCGCGAGGCAACGTGCGCCGCCGGTTTATCGGCGCGCGCAATATGGCAGTATTTGAAGCCATGCTCGACGAGGCGTCCCGGCCCCCAGTCTTAGGAGAGCCCCAGCCAAAATTGGAATAAAGCCTGGGCCCAGATGAACCACGAAGCCGCTAAGCTGCGCTTGCAGGCCTTTCGCCCCGGCGGCCAGGCTGCGAGCGCCCCCGATTTCTCGAAGCGATCGGGCAGCCGCGGTTCGATCCGGAGCTGGCCTGCCGGTTTGCCGCCGAACAGGCACTGGACTCGTGGAGCAGCGCGAAGTTTAAAGCCATCCATCGGTGCTCTATGGTGGAGCGATGCCCAGCGAGTTTATGTTCTCACCGGTCTCGAGACCGGCCGGGAACTGAAGAATTTTCTTTAAGGATGTGTATCAAGAAATATTACTGCTATGTACGCGTCCGTTTGGGATTGAAAGCGCCTACGTGTGGAATAGGTTGGGCACGTCCTGACTCATATCTCTGATGAACCGGTTTGATGAAAAGTTATCGGCGCACGGTTTGACCCTTCGGCGCGCGGGCCTGCAGACCCTCCAAATCAACGTGGGCCGCAAATGCAACCAGGCGTGTCGCCACTGCCATGTGGATGCCGGGCCATGGCGCACCGAAATGGTCGGCGAAAAAGTCGCGCATCGGATCGGAGGGTGGATTCAGCAGTTTCACCCGGAAATCGTTGACATCACCGGAGGCGCGCCGGAGTTGGGCGAGTTCTTTCGCTACTTTGTCGAAACGGCGCGCGAGTCCGGTGCTCACGTAATCGATCGCTGCAATTTGACCATCATCGAGGAACCGGCTTACGGAGACCTGCCCGCCTATTTGGCGGGTCACGAAGTCGAGGTCGTCGCTTCCTTGCCGTGCTACACTGCCGAGAACGTGGCGAAACAGCGGGGCCAGGGCGTGTTCGAGAAGAGCATTTCGGCTTTGCGAAAGCTAAATGCCGCCGGTTACGGGTCCAAACTCCCGTTAAATCTCGTGTACAACCCGATCGGACCAAAGCTCCCCGGCCCCCAAGCCGAACTTGAAGCGGACTACAAAGAGGCTTTGCGAAGCGAATTTGGCGTCGTATTCAACCGCCTTTTTACGCTCACCAACCAGCCGATTGCGCGGTTTGCGGAGGATTTGCGCCGGCAAGGCAAAGCCGAGGAATACATGTCGCTTTTGGCGAACAATTTCAATCGGGCGACGTTGGACGGGCTCATGTGCCGCAGCACGCTGAGCGTGGGCTGGATGGGCGAAGTCTATGACTGCGACTTTAACCAAATGCTCGGGTTACAGATGCGCAATGGCAAACCGCTTTACTTGTGGGACGTGACGCCCGGGTGCTTGGAAGGCTGGGCGATTCGAACCGGCGAACATTGCCTGGCCTGCACCGCTGGGTGCGGCAGCAGTTGCACCGGAGCACTCCAAGTCTCCTCTTCGTGATGCATCGGTTCCAGAATGCGCTGTTCACAGGCCGGGCCCGCGCCAGTTCGCTCGTGATAACCTGGTGCACTGACACCTCCCCGGACCTGGCGCACGTCGGGCTTTATGAAACGGAGGCGAAAGAAAAAGGGATGGAAGTGGACTCATATACCCAGGAGCTGAGCGAAGTGGATCGTGCGATTCTGGACGGTGAAACCGAAGGGTTCGGGCGGATCCACGCGCGAAAAGGCACAGACAGAATCGTAAGCGCCACCATTGTCGCCGAGCGCGCGGAGGAGAGGATTTCTGAAATCACCCTGGCGATGGTGGGGAGAATTGGGCTGAAAACTGTCGGCGCGACTATCCACCCTTACCCCACCCAAGCCGAGGCCGTCCGTAAAACCGGCGACGCCTATAACCGTACCCGCTTGACCCCAACAGTGAAGAAATTGATGGGCGGCTGGCTCGCCTGGCAAAGGCGATAGCGGTAACCTCAGTTAAGGTTTTGTCGCGGCTTCGCACGCTTCGATTTGCCCGGCGATGAAGTCGCGCTCGATGGGAAGCAGGGCGAGCTTCGCGGCCTGGCGAAAATGCGTGACCGCGGCGGCGGTCTGTCCGAGTTCGGCGGCAAATGTGCCACGCATGGCGTGGTAGAGATGATTCCCTTCGAGCACGGAGCGTTGCCGGATGTGGTCGAGCGCGTCCAGTCCGGCTTGCGCGCCGCGGACGCGCGCGACAGCGACGGCTCGGTTCATCGCGGTGACAGGCGAACCGGTGAGTGCGAGAAGCTGGTCGTAGAGATGGAGGATGCGCGGCCAGTCGGTCGCCGATGCGTCCGACGCCATACAATGCGTCGCGGCAATGCTGGCCTCGATGTGATACACGCTCAACGCTCCTCCTCGCGACGCGTGCCGGAGGCACAGCACGCCGCGGTGGATCATGGCTTGATCCCACGCGCTACGGTCCTGTTCGTGCAGACGCAGGAGATTGCCGGCGTCGTCGGTGCGGGCGGCCAGGCGGGCGGCGTTGAGCAACAGGAGCGCGAGCAGGGCATGAGCGCGCGGTTCTTGTGTCGCGGGATGCTGGGTGACCAAGGTGACGAGCCGGATGGCTTCCTGGCAAAGTTCCTCGCGCACGAGACGCTCACCGGCGGAGGCCTTGTAGCCTTCGTTGAAAAGCAGGTAGAGCGTGTGGAGCACGCCATCGAGCCGGGACGACAGCGCGGCGGTATCCGGCACGGCAAACGGCAGCGCCAGCTCGCGGATGCGCTGCCGGGCGCGCACCAGGCGCTTGGCGATCGCCGCCTCGCTGGTGAGAAAGGCGGCGGCAATTTCCGCGGGGCTGAACCCGCACAGCGTGCGCAGCGCCAGCGCGATCTGCGATTCGGTGGCGAGCTCGGGGTGAAAACAGACAAACATCAACCGCAGCGTGTCGTCAGCGAAGGTCTCCTGTGTCATATCTTCAGACGTCGAGGACAGCCACCGGGCATGCTCCACGGCGATGCCTTCCCGTTTTCTGTTCCATCGCTCTTCACGTTGGAGCGCGTTGAGCGCGAGATTTTTTGCCACGTGCGTCAGCCACGCGGCCGGATTCTCCGGCACGCCGCGAAACGACCATGTTTGCAGCGCGCGCAGCAACGCCTCCTGCACCACGTCCTCCGCAAGCTGCAGCCGGTGGGTGCCGAGGTGCGCGGTGAGCGTGGCGACCACTTTGGCGCCTTCGTGACGGAAAAAATGGTCGACTGCCTCGCCCGCGCTATCACTGTGCCGGCTCATGCGGGCTCAATCGCATTTCAACTCGGCGATCTGGCGCACTTCCAACTGCCCGCCGTATTTGAACATCGGACAGGTGCGGGCGATGTCCACGGCTTCGTCCATGGTGGCTGCATGGACGATGAAGAAGCCACCAATCGCTTCTTTGGATTCAGCGGCGATGCCGTCGGAAATGATGCTGCCGCTCTTGCCGGAAACGATTTTGCGTTCGGGCGTCAACGGCTGCGCCGCGCTCATCACGCCTTTCTTGGTGAGGCCGTCGATCCAGGCATAGACTTCGGTCATTTTGGCCTGCATTTGTTCAGCCGAAAGTCCGCCGTCGTGGCATGATCCGCCTTGGACAAGAAACATGTATTGATTGGTCGGAGTGTTTTTCATCAGCGTGTCTGGGTTGGTTGGAGGTTGAATGTTTGTTTGTTTTGCCGGCACTTTACCACGCGCCGAACCACGCACAATGCCAGCGTGCCGATGCAGAGCGCGGTGAGTAGGCGCAGGAGAATGTGCGCGGACGATGCCGATACCGTTAATCCCGAGCAGAGGGCCACATAGGCCACGAGACACAGGGGACACTTGGGCATGAGCGCGAGCAGCGCGCCGGGGACAATCCACCCGGCTACCTCCCCGCCACGACCCAGCCACGTTCTTTGCGGACGCACATCGCAACGGGTGTCGAGCTTCCGTTGACAGCAGTGGGGCGAGTTCATGCTTTTGTCTCCTTGGACTGGCAACCGCATTTCGTCGAGCCGCTGCCGTAGCTGTCGTGATAGCGAACCCACGCCATCGAGCGTTCGAGATTCTCTTCGTCGCGGCCTTTGGGCGTCAGATCGAGGATGCGGTAGGTTCCCATCATCAGTTCGACGCCCCGGCCATACACTGAATACGTGTGGTAAATCAAACCATCGGCGGCCTGGTGAAGGACGCTGATTCCCGGCGCTTCCGTGCTGCCAAAAGGTTGCCTGGTGTAATTGTAGTCCACTTTGCCGCTTTCCATTTCTTTTTCCGTGAACGACACGTGGAAATCATAGTTGAAATCGCTGCCGTTCGATGACACCCAATCGAAGGCCCAGCCCATGCGCTTCTTGAATGCTTCGATCTCGGCCAGCGGCGCCCGAGAAACTGCCATCATCGTGACGTCGCGCGCGGCCAGATGCGGAAGCATCCCATCGGTATGGTCGGCCATGTAGGAGCAACTGGGACAACCTTCGCCCCAGCCCGGCCCAAGCATGAAATGCTGAATGACCAACTGGCTGCGCCCGGCAAAAAGCTCGGCGAGCGAGACACGCCCCTTCCGGGTGTCGAACGGGTAGTCTTTCTCGATTTTCACCCAGGGAAGCGCGCGGCGTTTGGCGCTGACCGCGTCCATCTGCCGGGTCAGGCGCTTTTCCTCCGCCAGGAGCTCCTTCCGGGCGGCGAGCCACTCGGAAGCTGTTACCACGCTATGGTCTATTGTCGTTTTCATTGATCGTGCTGTTTTGTTGTTATTCTGTTCAGTTTTTGTGGCTGCCGCAGCAGCCCGTCAATGAAACGACAAACGAACTCTCCCGCCGAGGACACGGGGAAGACAAAATGTTGGAAATAATTTTTAAGCCTCGCGGAGCGTGCCAGGTCGCAGCCGTTGGCTGCCAACCGACCCCAGCACCATGGTCCTCATTGGCCGAACAACCGTGTTCTCTGCGGCCGGAATCCCTCGATGGACTGTATTGCTAGGGGGGTTGAGCGTCGGTGGCTTGGAGTGGGTTTATTGTTTTGCCGATTAACCTAGCAATGCTTGATTTATTTGCTGGAATGCAAACCCTGTGGTTTATTTATTGGCAGATATGGCCAATAATACTGGTTCAAAGCGCAAAAGAATAAACCAGTGCCTGATCTCTGCACCTGCCCATGCGGTGCTGACTTCGGCCTGGCTCAAGCACCAAGGGATATCGAGCCGCCTGGCAGACTACTACGCCAGATCTGGCTGGTTGCACCGTGTCGGTGATGGAGCCTTCGCCGTTCAATCCGCAGCCCCAACCTGGCTGGGCGCAGTCTTCGGTCTCCAACAAAGATCGAAGTCTTTTCATCCGGGCGGGCGCACGGCCTTGGAACTTGCGGGCCTCGCGCATTTCGTTCCGTTAGGCGAGGCGTATCCTCTTTACCTCTTCAGCCGGACGGGCGAGAGGCTTCCCGCCTGGTTCAAACGCCTGCCGTGGTCGAATCGCGTGTGCCACGTCAGCACGAACTTCCTCCCTCGCGAACTCGGGTTACGCGAACACCGCGAGGGTGAACTCGTGGTGAGCGTATCAGCCCCGGAGCGTGCTGCGCTCGAATTTCTCCAGCATCTCCCGCCCACCGATTCCGAATATGAGCACGCCAATCTCCTCTTCGAGGGACTCGGAACACTGCGGATGGAGTTGGTGCAGTCGCTCCTTGAGGCGTGCACCTCGGTGAAAGCGAAGCGGCTTTTTCTCCATCTGGCGGAAAAGCACGGCCACGCTTGGTTCAACCATTTGAATTTGGCAAAGGTTTCTCTCGGCAGCGGCAAACGGGTGTTCGTGGCCGGCGGTCGGCTCGATCCTAAATACCTAATCACCGTCCCAGCAGTGGCTGAAACTCCACACGACGCCCCGTGATAAGTAGCCCATTCTTTAAGCAGGCCGATCTGCTCGTGCAGGTTATCCCGTTCGTGAACACGGAAGCATGCTTTGCGCTCAAGGGTGGCACGGCGATCAATTTTTTCGTGCGCAATTTCCCGCGCTTGTCCGTGGACATCGATCTTGTTTACCTGCCTGTCGAAGATCGCCCCACCACCTTGCGTGGAATCGACGCGGCGCTCCAGCGGATCGCTGAGAAAATCCGCCATGCGATGCCAACCGCGCAGGTGAGGGAGCAAAAACTCGCAACTGACAACCTCGTGGTGAAGTTGACCGTGCGTGCATCGAGCGGCGTCGAGGTAAAAATCGAGCCCAACACAATTCTGCGCGGAACACTTCATCCAACGGCAGAGCGAAATCTGACCTCAAGAGCCGTCGAGGTATTCGGCCGGTCTGCCACGATGCGCGTCGTGTCACTGGCAGAATTGTATGGAGGCAAGCTTTGTGCGGCCCTCGACCGACAACACCCGCGAGATTTTTTCGATGTGCATGGTCTCTTTCATGCCGAGGGGATTACCGACGACATCCGGCGCTCGTTTGTAATTCTCCTGGCGAGCCACGACCGACCAATGAGTGAACTAATCAACCCGAATCGGAAGGATTTGAAGCAGGTCTTCGCGAATCAATTTGAGGGGATGACCTTAGATCCGGTCCCGCTCACAGTGCTCGAAAACGCGCGCGAGCAACTGATCGAACGGATCAATACCGACCTGACAACCGCCGAGCGGGAATTCCTTTTATCCATGAAACGGCTCGAACCGAAATGGGAGCTGCTCGGAATGCCCGGCGTTGAACGGTTGCCGGGGCCGCGATGGAAGCTCTACAATCTCCGCCGAATGGACCCAACCAAGCGATTGGCCGCTGAAGAAGTGCTGCGACGAAAACTCAGATTATAATCCCTCAAAATCGGGTGACGCTTGCCGCCTGTTGCTTGAGCTTTGGTTCTGAATCGGCAGGGACTCGAAAAAACGGTCGCAGTCTCCAGTGCTGCCCTGGACACAGAGGGCTTATGAGACCTCCTTGAGCGCTGACTCGATCCCGAACAAATCCTTTGGCGTGTTCAGCGAGTAAATTGGCGCGTCCTGCTAGTGACGAATCCCTAATCCAAGTTATCTTGAAACCATGGCTGCAACCAAAGTCGTTAGCGACCGGTTCAAAGTTTCCAGCCTCCTCGCCGGGCGGCTCAAGGAGCATCAAGTCGCCGTGCCCGCCGTTCTGCGCCGGGCCGGACTGCCGGCCGGCTTCTTCCAGCAGGAGAAAATCTACGTCAGCACCGCCGAACTCTTTGCGCTCTGGCGCGCCATCGGAGAGACCAGCACCGATCCTGCCATTGGCCTGAAGCTGGGCGCCGAACCCCGTTTTGAACGCTACCAGCCCACCGCCATCGCCGCCGTTTGCAGCCGGACCTTCCGCGATGCCCTGCAACGCATCGCCCGCTACAAACAAATCACTTGCCCGGAAGAGATCTGTGTTCGCAGCTCGGCAGAGGAAGCCTCCGTGGAGTTCATCTACCTTCAGGCCGAGGACGTCCAACCCGATGTGATGGTCGATCTGGTCCTGTCGTGGATCTTGGGCATTGGCCGCCGCGGCACCGACGGACAAATCGCCCCGCTCCGCCTGGAGCTCACCCGCCCGGCTCAACACCGCGAGTTGTTGGAATCGCACTTCGGCTGCCGGGTGCGGTTCAAATCCGCGCGCAACGCACTCGTGTTTCGGAACAGCGACCTCGACCGTCCATTTGTCACCCAGAACGAAGAATTGCTTAAGGCGATCGGCACTCAGTTGGAGGTAGAACTCCAGGAGCGGAACACCAGCCCGGACGTCGGTGAACAGGTCAAGCATACGCTCAAGCGCTCACTCGCGGGCAAACGTCCAACGCTCCAGCAGGTCGCGCGGGAGCTGTGCACGAGCACCCGCACCCTGCAGCGCCGCCTGACCGATGCGGACATCACGTTCCAGCAGCTCGTGGAAGAAACCCGGCGCGAGCTGGCGCACCACTACCTGCGACACAGCACCGTTGAATTGAACGAAGCCGCTTTCTTGCTGGGCTACGGAGATTCCAACTCGTTCTTTCGTGCCTTTCAAGGATGGGAAGGCACCTCGCCCGGGGAATGGCGCACACGGCATCGCATGGCCGGGGCCGAGGCGTGAACACCCCCTGAAATTTAACCCAACACCCGTAAACTAATTCACAGGAGCATTATCACATGTATAAAACCAAAGCCTATTCCGCCGCCAGTTCAACCTCACCTCTGGCTCACACCAGTATTCCGCGCCGGGAGCCAACGCCACGCGATGTGCAGATCGAAATCCTCTACTGCGGCATTTGCCACTCGGACCTCCACTACGCCCGCAACGAGTGGAGCAGCCTCATGCAAACCGTTTACCCGTGCGTTCCCGGCCACGAGATCGTCGGACGCGTGACCAAGGCCGGTTCTGCCGTCACCAAATTCAAAGCGGGCGACCTGGCCGCCGTAGGTTGCCTGGTTGATTCCGATCGGTCATGCCCCCATTGCCGTGCGGGCAACGAGCAGTTCTGTCCAAGCCAGGTCTGGACGTATGGCGGAACTGACAAACACCTCGGTCTTCCGACCTACGGCGGCTATTCGGAAAGCATTGTCGTGGACGAACACTTCGTCCTCCGCGTGCCGAAGGATCTTCCACTCGCCGGAGTCGCCCCGCTGCTCTGCGCCGGCATCACGACGTATTCCCCGATGCGCCATTGGAGCGTTGGTTCGGGCCAGAAAGTTGGCATTGTCGGCCTCGGCGGGCTTGGCCACATGGGGGTTAAATTCGCCCGGGCCTTCGGCGCGCACGTCGTGGTGTTCACGACTTCGCCCTCCAAAAAGAACGACGCACTCCGCCTCGGCGCGCATGAGGTCGTCCTCTCGCGCAACGCCGATGAAATGAACAAGCACACCGGGAACTTCGACTTCATCCTGGACGCGGTCGCCGCCGCGCACGACATCAACGCCTATCTCAACCTGCTAAAAGTTGACGGCAACCTCACCATCGTTGGCGCGCCGGAGAAGCCTCACGCGATCTCCGCTTTTTCGCTGATCATGGGTCGCCGCAGCCTGTCGGGTTCTCCCATCGGCGGCATCGCCGAGACCCAGGAGATGCTGGACTTCTGCGGCAAGAACAACATCACCGCGGATGTTGAAGTCATCCCGATCCAGAAGGTCAACGAGGCTTACGACCGCATGGCCAAGGGCGATGTAAAATACCGGTTCTCGATTGATATGGCTTCGCTCAAGGCTGAGTGACTAACCACCTGCACAGGTTAGCGAGAGAAAGGACTCATTGATGCAAAAACGAAAACTGGGAAAAAGTAATCTGGAAGTCTCCGCCCTCGGCTTGGGCTGCATGGGCATGAGCTTTAGCTATGGCCCGCCCGGGGACAAACAGGTGATGATTTCCTTGATCCAATCGGCGGTCGAATTGGGCGTCACCTTCTTCGACACAGCCGAAGTTTATGGCCCCTTCACTAACGAGGAACTCCTCGGCGAAGCCCTCGCCCCGTTCCGCGACAAAGTCGTCATCGCGACAAAGTTCGGGTTCGACTGCGACACCGGCAAGCAGGGGGGCCTCAACAGCCAACCCCAGCACATCCGGCAGGTCGTCGAGGCCTCGCTCAAACGGCTCAAAGTCCAGACCATTGACCTGCTCTACCAGCATCGGGTCGATCCGAACGTCCCTATCGAGGACGTGGCCGGGACGGTGAAAGACCTGATTCGCCAGGGCAAGGTGAAACACTTCGGCCTCTCCGAGGCCGGGGTGCAAACCATCCGCCGTGCGCACGCGGTTCAGCCCGTGACCGCCCTGCAGAGCGAATACTCCCTCTGGTGGAGAGAGCCGGAAGCGGAAGTCCTGCCGGCCTTGGAAGAGCTTGGCATTGGGTTCGTCCCCTTCAGTCCATTGGGCAAAGGTTTTCTCACCGGAAAGATCAGCGCGGACACGAAGTTCGACGCCAATGATTTCCGCAACAAAGTGCCGAGATTCGACCCGGAAAATCGCAAGGCCAACCAGGCCATGGTTGAATTAGTCGAAAGATTCGCCAAACAGAAGCAAGCAACTCCCGCACAGGTCGCGCTGGCCTGGGTGCTGGCGCAAAAGCCTTGGCTCGTGCCGATCCCTGGCACCACGAAACTCCACCGCCTGCGCGAAAACCTCGGAGCCGTTTCGCTCCAGCTCACGCCGGCGGACCTGCGCGAGCTCGAAAACGCCGCGTCAAAAATCACCGTTCAGGGGGCACGCTATCCGGAGCATCTGCAAAAGTTGGTCGGGCGTTGAAAGGGTTGAGTTCAAGACAGACAAAAAATTCTCAAATATGGAAATCAAAAGAGTTGGCTCACAGCCATCCAGCAAGGGACCGGACGACTGGTTTACCGGCACCGTCCGGATTGACTCGGCGTTCAAGGGGAGCGAGCCCGCGCGTGTCAGCGGCGCAATCGTCACGTTTGAACCCGGCGCTCGAACCGCCTGGCACACGCATCCGCTGGGGCAGACCCTCATCGTGACCGCGGGCTGCGGACGTGTGCAGCGCGACGGCGGCCCGATTGAAACCATCCATCCCGGGGATATTGTCTGGTTCCCACCGGGCGAAAAACATTGGCACGGAGCTGCACCGACCACGGCCATGACGCACATCGCCATCGCAGAGTTGCTCGATGGAAAGGCCGTGGACTGGATGGAAAAAGTCACCGACCAACAATACGGGGCTTAACGCATCGCCCAAATCCTCCGACTCGTTCGTTATTCATGCGGGCTCCTGAGCCCTGAAAAGGGCGGCATGATACCAGCCCGGGGCAAGGCCGCCGAGGCCGCCGCCCCGGGTTGATCGCCACCTCACCCAATCTCTCTTTTTCCCCTGCGGTTGGGCGCGCCTGCGGCGCGCCCAACCGCAAGCGAAAAAGGAGAAGATCATTTCGCGCCCGTAACTCCGGCCGGCGCTTCGCTTGCCCGGGGCTATTGTCCCATCGTCCCTGCGGGACTTCGGCTCGGCTCGCCGCGCTCGTATAACAGGCGAACGAAAAAGATAAGCGAACGCCGCAGGCCCTGGAGCCGGAGCGTTTCGGCCTGCTCCAAGTATCTTCGTGATTTGGAGCGGGGACATGCAGTGGCGTTTGGTCTTCATCGATTTGTTAAGCCCTTCTCGAAAATCGAACCAGCGTACCGCAAATCACCAACCCCAGGGCACAAGGCTCGGGAACGGAGTTAAGGTAGACGGGGGAGTTACCGAGACCGGTCAATTGGGTTGGCGGTGTAGGCTGAAAACTTCCTCCTCCCGCGGTCAATGCGAAGACCGGCGACTGCCACCAGGAGTCTGGCAAACCAGATGCCTGCGCTTGCAGAAAGCTGGTCCCGTGCAGAGTGTTCCAGACACGTACCTCGACGAGAGCAGTTTCTCCAGGACTGATAGCAGGAACTGTCTGGTACGGAGCATCGAAATATCCGGCCCCATTACCCGTGAGAAACGTCGTGGTGGCTATCGACACTAGGTTCGCCTCATTCATTCCAATGAGCAGTTCGGCCATAAACTGCGGGCCAGAGAGCTTCGTCACACCGTCCAAAAGGTAAACCGGGGCGTTCGGCCCGCCGGCTACGTTAATGTTCTGGAATGCGAACGTCCCTTGAGCGTGAGCCGCCATGGCTGAAGCCAGGAGCAATAATCGCAAGGTGAGAAGCTTCATGGAGCGCCCTTGCTCAGCTTAACTATTAAACGAGCAGACCAAAGGCCGGTTGTTCCAGCGACTCGCTTTCCTCATACAAATCCTTAAGCTTGCAGAGCTTACGTTGGAGTTCCACATCCAGTCAACCATGGTCAAGTCCTGAAATGAATTTGGTACTTTTATTGGCCGTGCCGAAGGCACGGCGCGGCTGTTTTGGTTATGTGTTTCCCGGCTTCCACCGCGAGCTAAAACGAGCAGGGGGGCGGGCTGCGTGCTCTTTAGCACGCGCCCCCCTGCGGTCGAACGTGGTAGGGCTCCCATGGAGGGGGGCCGGGGGGAGGTCGGGCGGACAAAGTTATTCACAATGACCCCTTGTGGGCGCGCTACCTCGACTGGCTCCGGTTTTGCAGCCGGACTTGATGGCGCTGAGCGGGCGTCGAGCGGCTGGAGTTTTCGTGGTTCCTCAGCGGCCATGGTCTTTATGATCCCCTCATTTCCATTTTTTTATCCCAAGGTCGGAAATCCTTACGCGCTCATTGGGCCTATAAACGATTCTGGTGACTGGGGGAGGGGTGGGAGGTGGTTCTTTAATCAGCAGTTTGGCTATCATGGACCATTCCTGGCGTCTTAAATTTCAGCGCCGTGTGCGGCCGGCGGTAGTTATACAGATGGATGCCCTCAACGGTGGCCTTCCGGGCCTGCCCTTTAAATTCGAAATTTGCATCCAGCCAGTATTCCTGTTTCAAGATCCCATTCATCCGCTCCGCCAGTGCGTTCTCCGCGCTGTGATTCTTCTCGGTCATGCTCATGGTCAAGCCGGCTTGCTGCGCCGCCTTGACGTAGGCATGCGACGCATATTGGCACCCACGGTCGGAATGGTGGATGGGTCGCTCCCTCTGCTTCAGGCCTCCCAGCGCCATGGCCAGGGCTTTTAAGACGCTGCCCGTCTCCAAGGTCTCTCCCAAATGAAACCCCACGATCTTACGCGACCACTTGTCGGTAATCAGCCCCAAATACATAAACGCTTCATGCGTCCGAATGTAAGTGATGTCCGCCACCCAAACCTGGTTGCGACCGGTCAACGGGCGGCGTTGGATCAGGTTCTTAAAGACCGGCAGCGCCGGGTTGAAATTCGTGGTTTTGGGCCATTCCGAGGGTTTTCTCTCCACCAGCAACCCCGCTTTCTTCAGTTCTTCAAAGAGCCGATCCCGGCCCATCTTCACTCCGGCCGCCTTCAACTCCACACCGATCAGGTGGTAGAGTTTTCTAACCCCCAAGCGCGGCTGATGCGCCCGTTCAGCCCGTGCCAGTTCCAGCATCAATTCAACATCCACTTCCTGCCGGCGCCAGGCGCGGCGGCGCGCGTAATAATTTTGCGGGGTCATGCCCGCCAGTTCGCACACCCCGATCACCTTCAACTCCGGGTCGGCTGCGACCGCCTGGTGCGCCGCCCGCCAGCGTGCTTTTTTTTAAAACTCTCCAAGCTCTGGTCTAGTTCCTCACAGGCCACCGCCAGGAACGCCTGCTCCAGCGCCAGTTCCATATGCGCGTCGGCCAGCGCCTCTTTGACCCGTCGCAGTTGGGTGCGCAGTTGGCCCGTTTCATTAACTTCATCAGCTTTTTCCACGCGAATGATCTTACCATATCGACCGCTGCCAAACTGCCGCACCCACCGCATAACCGTGGTCGTGCTCTTGATTTTGTATTTGCGCTGCACCGTGGACGCACAGGATTTGCCTGATTCCACCTCTCGCACGCACTGCATTTTGAAGGCTTTACTGTAGCGAATTACTTTCATGGATACTTGGTTTTTTTTATTACCAAGTACCAATCTATTTCAGGACGGGACCTCAACCATCCCCATCGCACAACGAACCGTCATGGGTTGATCCAACGAGGCAAATCCAAGACGCGATCTCCTGATGACGCGCCGCTTGCGCCTCCAATAACTCGCTCGCCACACTGAGAAATCGGTCGCAGCGGCTGCCCTGCTCGCCAGAACGCTGCCGGACCGCAAGGCAAAGGTGGCCACGCTCGGCTCACTTTGCTAGGCTGCGAACCATGATTGAGCGCCCGCATCTCCAAGGCGAGATCCACCACGTCGAACTCAATCTGAGGGATGTCAATCAACTCTTCAATACGATCGATCCCTCGCCGTTTCGCGAGAAGGACCTGGATCGCGACGCCGAGGAGTTCATCGTGAGCTGGACGCGCGAATTCCCCCTGCGCGAACCCGTGGCCCTGGTTATTTACTTAAGTGAACTGCCCGCCGGGAAGGACTTCGAACCGCTAATCGAACAATCGGTGCAACACTACTTCGCCTATCGGGCCAAGCTCAGTCACATGGAATTCCGACAGTTGATGAAGGACGGTCGCTACAGTTTGCTGATCGGGGGCGTGTTCCTCGCGGCCTGCTTGGCCGCAAGCCAGGTATTGGTCGGGCGGGGTTCGGGGACCTTCCCGAACGTGGCGCGGGAAAGCTTAACCATCGCCGGTTGGGTGGCGATGTGGCGTCCGATGGAAATCTTTCTCTACGAGTGGTGGCCACTGCGCCGCCGCTGGCGGGTGTACGAAAAAATGAGCCGCATGAAGGTGGAAGTGCGAAAGCATGGTTAATCCGTACCGGTGATCCGGCTGCTTGCGGAACCTAAACCGGCGTCGCTCCCTCAAGCCTGGGTTCGGCTCCGGATGTGCCGTGATCCACGAACGGACTGGACTGTAGCCAGACCTGTCCGAAACTGGGGAGCGTGAAGCGATTACCAAACGAGCCCGCTTTGTCGGAGGGCTGCGGCCGCGCTCCGGGCGTGAGCAATGCCGGAGGGCGTCCCCTTGGGTTTTGGAGCGCCACAGCCTTGGTGATCGCCAGCATGGTTGGCACCGGGGTGTTCACCACCAGTGGTTTTCTGCTCGCCGATTTACAGACCCCCGCCCGCGTGCTTTTGGTCTGGGCTGGCGGCGGAGTCCTGGCCTGCCTGGGTGCGTTAAACTATGGCGCCCTGGCCCGGCGCATGCCGGAATCAGGAGGTGAATATCTGTTCCTCTCCCGTACGCTCCACCCGGCTGTGGGCTACGTCGCCGGCTGGATCTCGTTCCTGGTAGGTTTTTCGGCTCCCCTGGCCCTCGCCGCTTTCGCCTTTGGTGAGTACAGCCGGGCATGGTGGCCAGGCTGTTCTCCCCGGCTAAGCGGGACCTTTTTGTTATTGGTTTTATCCGTCGTCCATGGAGCGAATGTCCGGCAGGGGGCATGGCTTCAGAACCTGGCCGTGTTGTTGAAAGTCGCCCTGCTCGCCGGTTTTGTGGCCGTGGCGCTGACGCGCTTGAGGGTATCGACCACGACACCTGGAACTCAACTGAACGTTTCCACTTGGGCGGTCTCTTTGATGTGGGTCTCGTTTAGCTACTCGGGATGGAATGCCGCCGTTTACGTGGCGGGTGAGGTGAGGGAGCCGGAACGTAACCTGCCTCGCGCCTTGTTGACGGGGACGCTCCTGGTCACAGTGCTTTACCTCCTGGTCAACGCCGCTTTTGTTTACTCAGCACCCGTCCAGGAGTTGGCTGGCAAACCGGACGTCGGCCGAGTTGCGGCCGGGGCGCTGGGCGGAGCGACCTGGGCCAATGCGGTCAGCTCTCTCGTCGCCTTGGTCCTCATCAGCTCGGTTTCAGCTCAAGTTATGGCCGGCCCGCGGGTCTATGCGAAGATGGCGGCCGACGGCTATTTGCCCGGTTGGCTTCGCATGCGAGATCGGCCACCACGCGGGGCGATTGCGTTCCAAGCGGCGGTTGCCACCGCCATGCTCTGGAGCGCCAGCTTCCAATGGTTTCTGACGTATATCGGCTTCACCCTCGGGCTGAGCACGGCGGTTACAGTGCTGGGCCTCATGCGTCTCCGTATCCGCGAGGGGCCTCGTGTTATCATCATCGGTTGGCCGTGGGTGCCGCTGGCCTTTCTTTTTGGAGTTGCGGTCACCACCGTCCTGTCGGTGCTGGGTAAACCGGCGGCTACCGCGGCAGGGCTTGGGACGGTTGCCTTGGGCTGGCTCGCCTGGAAGCTGCAACGAGCGTGGGCGAACTCCGCGTTTGTCGAGCGGGGCGGCCTTTGGGTACTCAGCCAAAGTGCGCTTATGATCGGAGCCATCATGTTGGCAGTGATTTACCCGGGCTCGAAGGTTTCACCGCTGCTGAGGCTCGCGGGCGGTTTGCTGGCGGCCCTCGGCGCCTTTTTCGGCCTCGCCGGAGTCGCGGCCCTCAAAGGCAACCGCACGGCCTTCCCCAAACCGCGTGAACATTCCAAGCTCATTGCACAAGGGATCTACGCCTACGCGCGTCACCCGCTTTATACCAGCGTGATTTTGGTAGCTACGGGTTGGGCGCTCATGTGGGGCAGTTTGGCGGCCTGGGTGCCGGCCCTCGCCATGCTCCCGTTCTTCTACGCAAAGGCGAAGGTCGAGGAGCGCTGGCTCCGGCAAAAGTTCCCTGAATATGAAGACTACGAACGACGCGTTCGACGGTTTATCCCTGGAGTCTTTTGACGGCCACCCTGAGTGCTTGTTATGATCGATGGCTCGCGATAACCTCACCCATCATGCACCTAAAACGCAGCCCGGTTCGCGTCCCCGCGCATGGTCAGAAAGCGAAGCGGGTCCTGGGTCGAGGTCTGGCATGCCTTCTGACGCTCGCGGTCATTGCCGGCCTCACACAACCCGTTGCCGCGCAACTCGCCTCCAAATCGGCCCAGGACTGGATCAAAACACTAGACTCATCCAACCGCGTCGAGCGGTTGAAAATCGATGAAACCATCGCCCAGCTTAAGATTAAGCCGGGAGAGGAAATCGCTGACATCGGCGCCGGCTCGGGGCTTTATAGCCTGCCGCTCGCCAAGGCCGCTTCCCCTGGCGGGGTGGTGTATGCGGTTGATATTGAACCAGGCCTGCTCAATCACATCGCGCTCCGGGCAAAGGAGCTGCAGGTGACCAATGTTCAGACAGTCCTGGGAAAGTTCACCGATCCGAATTTGCCCTCGACGCAAATCGACCTCGCCTTTATCAATGATGTGCTCCATCACATCGAGGATCGCCCCGGATACCTGAAGAACCTCGCGCGCTACATGAAGCCGTCGGGACGGGTCGTGATCATCGATTTCTACCCGGAGCTCGGCCCTCACAAGAACGACCCGGCACTCCAGGTCACCCAGGACCAGGCAGCATCCTGGATGGCGGCGATTGGTTTTAAGCCGGTCGAGCAGTTCCCCCTGTTCAAAGACAAATGGTTTGTGGTGTATGCCAGGTGAGACCGCAGAGCTCCCCCATTGGGTGCAGGGTCTTCCGTGGCAGAACCATGCGGGTGTCCGATCGCCGTCAGGCCAAATAGATCCGTTGACAGAATGACCGTCTGTGTGTATATACACTCTATGCTGAAAGCACTGGACCTGACCTCGGTGGAGAACTGCACGTGCTTTAATGTCCGCCGCATCTCGCGGGTGATCACCCAGTTCTTCGACGCCCAAGTGCGGCGACACGGTATTCGGCCCACGCAAACCCCCATCCTGGGTGCGTTACAGGCCAGGCACGGGTGGGGCATGGCAGAATTGAGTGAATGGCTCGGAATGGAACGTACCACGCTGCTGCGAAACCTGCGCCCGTTGCAACGGGACGGACTGGTGCGGGCAAGAGGCGGCGGACGAGGCGGGAACGTGGAACTTGAGATCACCGCAACAGGACGCGCGGCGCTGGCCAAAACGCTGCCGGCCTGGCGCTCCGCCCAGGACAAAGTCGTCGCGACCCTGGGAGCGGAACGCTGGTCGAGGATCATCCGTGATTTGGAGGAGGTGGGAACGAAATTGCAGGCGCGATAACCTCAGGAACAGCCGGAAATACTCCGGCCCCATGTAGTGTATATGCACACACGCGCTCCCGAGAGAATCACGCTTGTTCCTGGATGGAGGACCTTGGGAATTTGAAGCGAGCCCCAAACCAAAGACAACCAACCAAAATCAAATCGAAAAGCATATGAATGTGACAAGTGACCCTATGGGAAGCATCAACGCGAACGCGGCTTCGGAACTGAACCATAATCATTCGAGCATCCGATCGATCGTTTCTGTAGCCTTGGCCCTCTGGCTTGGGCTGGTTTTTCTCCTGGGCATCCAAGGGGCGTTCGTAGGGAGCGCGGGTTCGCCTCCCCTGCCGATTTTCTTCGGTGTCGCAATTCCTTTGGCGGCATTTTTTACGGCGTACTCCGGATGGAGCGCGTTCCGGACCTTCGTTCTCGGCGCCGACCTGCGGTTCGTCACCGCAGTGCAGGCGTGGCGGTGGGCCGGCCTCGGGTTCCTTTCGCTCTATGCCTATGGTGTTCTGCCCGGATTGTTCGCCTTTCCGGCCGGACTTGGCGACATGGCCATCGGCGTCAGCGCGCCCTGGATCCTGCTGGGGCTGATTCGTGACCCATCGTTCGTGACCAAGCGGCGATACGTGACTTGGAACATCATGGGCATCATGGATCTCATCGTCGCCGTCTCCATGGGGACAATCTGTTCAGGCTTTCTCCCCGGGATTACCGGGAGCGTCACCACCAGCTCCATGGCAAAATTACCCCTCGTGCTTATCCCGGCGTTTTTGGTTCCTCTCTTTATCATGTTGCATTTTACCGCTCTTTTCCAGGCGCGACGATTCGCCCGCTCAGGGAACCCCGCGGCCGCTTAAGCGGTAGCCCCCGGCCAGACTTCCGCAAGCCGCTCCTCTGAGCGGCCCGCGTTTTTCCGGCCGTCGAAATCGATCCGCTGGTTCCATTCTCAAGCGGGTGAGGGCACGTCCTGACCAAAGCCAGGCGCGGATGTCCTTCTCCCTCTCGACATCCAGACCGTAGCCAGAGAATTTTGAAAAGGCGTGGAATATTCTGCGTCTCAGCCGTCTCCACGATTGAAATGGCAGCAATGGGCGGAAAGCCATGAAGTGAACGCCTTGCCCGGCACTGGACTTCGCCGGATGCTCGCTCCACAATCGCCGAGTTCTTATGCTCAGCATCCCCATCGACAAAGGTCTCGACGGGCGCGGCCGAAAAACCGCACGGCGCATCGAGTGGGCGGCGCCTGGGCGGGCGGGTGGCTCATGATCCTGTGCCTGGGAACAACGCCCGCCACTCAGCGGGTCATGGTCTTCCGGGAGTTGACGCTGGATAGCGTGAACCGGGCGGCCACCACACTGGACGGCGTAGCCGGCAAGTCCGTGAACGTGGCCAAGGTGCTTCAGACCCTGGGAGAGTCCGTTCTGGCGGCCGGTTTTCTCGGCGGTGATCGCGGCGAGGAGGTGAGGGCCGTCCTCGAGGCGCGGGGCATCGCCCTCGGGTTCCTCACCGTCGAAGCCAGGACCCGCCAGTGCATCACCGTTATCAATCAAGCCACCGGCGCGATTACCGAACTCGTCGAGGAGAGCCGTCCGGTGCTTCCGGCGGATTACGACCAACTCTTTCAGGCCATCCGCGCCGCGGCTCCGGGATGCCGCGCGCTGGTGCTGTCGGGGACCATCACCCCTGGCGGCCCGGTGGATTTCTACCGGCGCTGCGTCGAGGTGGCTCGGCAGGCCGGAGCACTCTCGGTTGTGGATGCGCAGGGGCCGGTCCTGCTCGAGGCCCTGAGGGCGAAGCCCGGGCTGGTGAAGCCCAACCGCTCCGAACTGGCCGCCACGGTAGGGAAAGAGCTGAACGACGAGGCCGGCGTGATTGCGGCCATGCGCGAACTCCACGCGCAGGGCGCCGAGCGGGTGGTGGCCACGGCCGGCAGCGCCCCTGCCCTGGCCTCGGACGGCCGCGGCGTCTGGCGCATCCGCCCGCCGTCCGTTCAGGTCCTCAATCCCATCGGGTCCGGAGACGCCTTCACGGCCGGTGTCACCTGGCGGCTCATCCAAGGGGATGACTTGGGCGAGGCCTGCCGTTGGGGCGCCGCCGCGGGCGCCGCCAATGCGCTCACCCTCATGGCGGGTGAATTGAAGCGGGAAGAAGTCGAGCGCCTGGCCGGCGGGGTCGAGGTGAGCCGATTGGGATGGTAGAAAGGATCGCCGGGGAAAACGAGCGCGAGCCAAAGGAGCCGCGGAGGGTGCTGCGCCGAGATGTGGGGACGAGACGTCCCCTCCCCTATCCGTGGCGCGAGCCAGGGGAACCGCGGAGGGCGGATCGCCTCGGGCACCCTCCCTATTTCAACCTGACAATCAAAAATAAAAACGTGGTGTGACGGTGTGAAATATGCTAATTGCTCATTCCGTAGGGCGGGCAATCTCTTGCGCGCCGGGGCGCTCGGAGAACTGTGCACCCCATCTGGATACGCTCTAAGCGCGTAACCCGGGGCCAATCGATTGCCGTCCAGTTAACGATGAAAATCACAGAAGCCCTCTTGGCCGAACACCTGGTGTTCCATAACATGTTTGATCGCGTCGAAACCATGGTGCCGACGCTGAAGACCCTGCCCGAAATCAAGGCCATCGCCTCGGTCATGGAGTTCCTGCTGAAAACCCACGCCGACACCGAGGATGATTTGTTCCTGGGACCCTTGGAGCATTGTTTCGAGCAGATCGGCCAGCGCGATTCCTTTCTCGCGGAGCACCAGGAGATGGACGGTAATCTTCAGCGCGTCCAGCAGGCCACGCGGGTGGCTGAGGCGCAGGAACGTTTGCTGGTGGCCGTCGCACACTCCCGCAGACACTTCGATCGCGAGGAGCGCATTGTATTTCCTTTGGCCGAACGCGTTCTCAAGCGCGAGACCCTCACGGAGCTGTGCCGGGTTTGGATGGAGCAGCGGACACGGGGCGCCGTCGCGGTCTGATCGCCCCCGGAGTCCGAGACCGCGCGCTGGGTCCGGGGCACGCATCTCCCGCGCCGCTGCGCCGCCCAATCGCAAACGGACTCGACGCGGACGGTCAGGACCCGGGCGCAAAACGCGACCCAAGCCGAGCCCCTTCGCATCAGCGGCTCAAGGACGGTTCGGATCCCCAACCGATTGAGACCGAAAAACCTCGAGGGCGGTCTGAACGCTGACGGTCAAGGCGGCGACCCGGGCCGAAAGCGGAAAATCTGAAGGGGCCTCCAGGGTATAGGAGAGCCGGGTCTTGTGAGTCACCAAGTAGAAGGATTCCGGCCATTGGGGACGAGTAGCCGGATCGATACCGGGCCGGATGATGCCGTTTTGGGCGGTCCGGCCCTCGATCAGTTCCGAGCGATCGATCGGGCAAACCTCCGCGACGCGCTCGACAATCCGCTCGGCCAGCGAAGACCGATGGTCGGGGTTCAGCTCGTAAACATAGAACCCGTGAGACTCCCAGTCCTCGTGCAAGCACAGACACAGGTCAAAAGCGCCCTGGCGCTCGAGCCAGCCGATATGAGCCTGCGTTTCCCTGGCCGCCGGCTGAAGGGTACTCGCGGTTCAGGTCAAGCCCCTGGGGATTCTCACGGCGGTTGACTAAAAAACCAGCCGGGTTCAGGCAGGGCAGCACGGTCAAGTCCAGCTCGGCGGGCCAGGTATTCTCGTGCAGAAGCTGGCGCATGGCCAGCGGGCCGGCCGGTTCGTCGCCATGGATCCCGGCCGAGATATACACCCGAAGTGCGGAAGGACGGTGACCCGCTTGCGGGTGAGTGGCCGGACGCGTCAGCGCCAACAGGCTCAATTCCTCCCCGACGGGAATTTCCTCGATTCGCCACGCGTGCGCCGTGGCGGCCGTGACGCATTGGCCCAGCACCGCTGCGATATCAATCCGCTCGCCAAAGTAGCCGTTGATGTTCTTGCCCAACCGCTGAAGCTGCCGCAAACCGGGCGTCTGACCTGAAATCGACTTCTCTGAGTCCAACACACTTTAATCTATCCGCTCCGGCCCGGCAGAGGCGAGGGCAAAGTGATGGACGTCGTCACTAAGAGCGCGTCCCGCAGAACCCCCCGTCGAACACGGCCAGACGCCGGAGCGCCGGCTTGGCGCGTCCCCTATCCATAGGCGCACGATAAGAATCGCCGAGCGCCGTAAGCCGGCTCCAAGCCGGCGCTCCGTCACTGATCCGAGAAGCCGTGCTTGTCCCATTGCGGGTCCAGGCCCAGGTCTTTGAGCATCTGCAGGTCCTTTTCGACCGGTTGATTGAGGGTGGTCAGGTAGTTGCCCACCATCAACGCACTGGCGCCCGCCAGAAAAATCAGGCTTTGCAAGTCGCGCAAGTTGACGGTGCGTCCACCGGCGATCTTGATTTCCTGGCGGGGGAGAATGAACCGGAAACAGGCGATGGATTTGAGGATTTCAAGCGGCGGCAATGGCTCGTTGCGGCCGAAGGGAGTTCCCGCCACCGGATTGAGAAATATTGATGGGGACGACATGCACCCCCAGTTCTTTAAGAGCGAAGGCCAAATCGCGACGATCTTCCCTCGTTTCACCCATCCCCAGGATGCCCCCGGAGCAGATCTTGATTCCGGCCTGCTTGAGATGCTGGATCGTTTCGACGCGCTCCTCGTAGGTGTGCGTGTCGCACACCTGCGGGAAAAAGCGGCGCGAGCTTTCCAGATTGTGATTGTAACACTCCAGGCCGGCATCCCGCAGACGATCCGCCACCCGCTGGCTCTTGATGAGGCCCAGCGACGCGTCCGGCCGCGCCTTGCCGCTGCTCTTCAAGTCGCTCAAATGGGAACAAATCTCATCCAGGGCGGCGCCTTCGTTCAAACCGCGCCAGGCCGCGACCAGGCCCAGGGCCGTTACGCCGTTGGCCCGGGCCTCTTCGGCGGCGGCGCCCAGGGGCTCGCGATCGATCAGACCATAGCGCGGCGAATCGGTTTGGTAGGTGGCGGATTGCGAGCAGAACCGGCAGTTCTCCGAGCACCCACCCGCCTTGATATTCACGATCGAGCAAAGGTGGATTTTATTGCCCTTGAAATGTTCGCGAATGCGATTGGCCCAGGCGAGCAAATCGAAGATGTCGGCGATGGCTTCGAGCTCGAAGAGCCAGAGCGCCTCTTCCCGGGTGATCTCGCCGCCCGCCAGCACGCGCTGGCCCAGCGCTCCGATCCGGTCGTGGATCGTGGCGTCAAACGTTGTACTGCTCATGGTTGACAGCATACCCCGGCCCGCGCCCGGCGCAACTCTTTCGGAAGCACACGCACGAGGCCCGCTCCTGGACCGGCAGTGCATTGCGGGGCGGGCGAAGGCGGGGTGCGCGCAAGCCCGTTGGGCCTGAGCGCATCCCGGCAACTCCCCGCCGAACACGGCTAGACGCGGGAGCGCCTGCTTTGAGCCGGCTTAGCGCCTCCCATATCCATAGGAGCAGGACAAGAATCGCCGAGCGCCGTAAGCCGGCTCCAAGCCGGCGCTCCGGGGGTACTGGCGGGACGCACCCGTTGGGCCTGGCAGACGCCGTTCGAGTCGCGCGCCCGGGGCCGTTCGGCGGCCGCGGGTCAGGCGGCTCTCGGGGTGCCCCGCGCCGACCGCGCGTCACTGACCGGCTGGACGGGCAAAACAATGTCGAACTTCTGGTCTTGAAACTTGAGCACCAGTTGGACGCCCGGCAGCTTATTCGTAACGCAAAACTCGATCGCGGACGTGGAACTGACAAAGTCCATGGCTTCGGCGGCGCCGCGCACCCAGGAGCCCACGTCTTTGAAATAAAGGCCCGTCTCCTTTTGCTGAAGAAGTATTCGCATACGCTGCATCGTGCGTGGCGTTAACTGCGGTTCGTGCCGGCCGCCCCGAATGGGCGGGGGACAGTGCGGAACACCTCATACTACCCGGGCGCCCAATCCCGGGCAATACCAAAAATCAGTGAACAATCAGCCCCAAAATCGCCCGGCCCGCCACCGGACCATAGGCACGGCTATCGACGGAGTTGTTGCGGTTATCGCCCAGGACGAAATACTGGTTCGGACCGCAATCAAACTGCTGTTCCTCGAGGTAAGGCCCGGCGAAGGTCGGGGTGCCCGGTTCGAGGTACGGTTCGCTCAGCAACCGGCCATTGACATAAAGCTTGCCCCCCTTCAAATGGACCCGGTCTCCGGACATGGCCACGATCCGCTTGACTGAAAGTCCATTGTCCAGGGGATCCCGGATTACCACGATCTCCCCGCGACGCGGCGCGCGAACATAGAGCACCCAGCGGTTGAGCAAATAGCGGTGGGCGTTGACCAGCGTCGGGTTCATGCTTTCACCGACGACCCGCACCGACTCGACCACAAAATGACTGATGGCCAGGTAGCTGGCCAGGGCCAGAGCCGCCACCAGCGCGCCTTGTGAGAACTGCTGATAAAATGAGGGCCGCCGGAACTCCGGCAAGGCTTGGGGTAGAGTTGCGGGTGCGTTGGAGATCGATTCCGGACCCGACATCGGCATTTCGTGTGGCATTGCTACCGTAGATTATTCCCGGCAGTCACGCCGGCAACAAGGCCGGAAACTACGTACAGGGGGTGGGAAGATGCCCGGCTAACTCTGCGGCGCAGGGACCGCTTTGGCGATGGCTTCCCGCAGGTTCTCCAGCAGAAATGGCTTGCTGATGATGAAATCAACGCCCTTTAACTTCTGACCCGAACTTTGAAGCGTCTCCGCATAGGCGGTGATCATCACGACGGGTTGCTTGGGGTTGCGCGCCTTGATGGCCACCGCCAGTTCGTCACCTTTCATCGCCGGCATGGCGAAATCCGTGATCACCAGGTCGAACGCTTCCTTGTCGAACAACGCCAGCGCCTCGGCCCCGTTGCTGGTCGTCCGCACCGTGTGGCCGTCGAACGTCAGCATCATTTTGACGGCGTCGCAAACCAGCGGTTCGTCATCGACTACTAGAATGCGACGTTTAGGAGCGGCTGACGCGGTCATGCTCATCGAGCAGGCACTATAAATCCGCCCGTTGGAATCCGCCACTTATTCTTGGTTGCAAATTTGCCTTTGCCGGGACCCCGCCGGGCGGGCGGGCGGGGGCGGCCCGGCTGCCCGTGGTTTTTGGCAGCAGCTCAACCGGCCTGGGTTTGGCCGGGCATGGCCACCGGGTATTTGCCGCTGGCATCGGGCCGGGGGGGCGGTTCCGAGTCCCAGGTGTAATCGTCCAGGCCGGGGGCGAGCTGCACATTCGAGGCCAGGGCTTCGTCCCAGGTAATCAGCTTGCCGGATTCGCACGCCATGCGCCCCATGATGGCCGTGAGGCAGGATTTGGCACAGCGCTCCGTCTCGTTATACGGGCGATCGTTGCGGATGGCATCGAAGAGCAAATCGTGCTCCCGCTGGTAATGGTCGCACTCCGGTCCTTTGTAACTCCAGAGCAGGTTTTCGGAGGTCTGCCGGTGGCCTTTGAACAGCCGGGGCTTGGGCTGGCCTTCGCCCAAAATGGCCGAGCCCGTTGTCCCCTGGATCACATCCCCGAACAGGTCCCAGCAGTTGGTCATGTGCCGGCCTTGCGCGAGCAGCCGCGTGCCGTCGTCAAAGGTATATTCCGCCGCGTAATGATCGAATAATTGGTCGGGCTCCTGCCGCACCTGGCGTCCCCCCATGCCCTGGACCGAAACCGGCCAGCGGTTCTTGATCCAGCAGCAGACGTCGAGGTTGTGGATCAACCAATCTTCGAGGAAACTGCCGTTAAGCCAGGTGAAATTGCTGTAGTTGCTAATTTGGTGGGCCAACTCCTTCATCCCGGGCTGCTTGGGAGTCAGGCCCACGGGTCCGTGCATGCGATAGGCCCATTCGGTGATGATCTCGCCAATCTTGCCCTCATGGATTTGCTGAATGCATTCCTCGAGCGGGGTATAGTGCCGGCTCATTAACCCCCCCGCCACCTTGAGGTTCTTCTTCGCGGCTTCCTGGCCGTTGGCCAGCACCCGCCGGATCCCCGGACCATCCACCGCAAATGATTTTTCCATGAAGACGTTGAGCCCCTTTTGCACCGCGTACTCGAAGTGAATCGGGCGGAACGCGGGCGGAGTCGCCAGCAGCACAAGGTCGCCTTTGTCCAGCGAATCCATCGCCTTCTTGAAGCCATCGAAGCCAATGAAGCGGCGTTCCGGCGGAACCTCGACTTGCTTTTCGCGGCCTTGCTTGAGGTTGTTCAGGCTGGATTCGAGCCGCTGATCGAACACATCGGCCATTGCCCAAAGTGTGGTTGGCCCTTGGGTCGCCATCGCCTGCGCCGCGGCCCCGCTGCCGCGCGACCCGCACCCCACCAGCGCGAGCTTGATGGTGTTGCTTTCGGCCGCATACCCCGGCCGGGCCGCGCCCCCGGCCAGCGCGGCGCCCGCGATGGCCACGGTCGAGGTTTTTAGAAACTGGCGGCGAGTGGTGGCCTGCGCGTCGGAAGGGGCGGGTGTTTTCATAGAGTCGTCATTAGTTAAGGGCCATGGACGGACCGAATCTCAACCAGCGCGGATTATCATGCCCAAACCCTTTCCTTGGCAAGAGGGAACGCCGCGGACCCCGCACGGCCCGGAATTGGTCCACCCGCCTCGCGCCCGCGCGCCGCATGCCCGCGCGCTGGTCTTCCCACGCGCGCTCCAATCCCATTACGAGGAAGAGGACAGGGAGGAGGGGCCCACGGCATCTTTCGCCCAATCCCGGCGCAGTTGCTCCGGCTGCTTACCTCCGGCCCGCAACGCGCGCAGGCTGAGCGCGTCATGACGCTTCGCCAGCCGCAGCCCCGCCTCGTCGGTCATCAACGGGCAATGATAAAACGCTGGCGCCTCCCACCCCAACGCCCGGTAAAGCAGCAACTGCCGCGCGGTCGATTTCAAAAGATCCTCACCCCGCACGACCTCGGTAATCCGCATCAAGGCGTCATCCACCACCACCGCGAGTTGATACGCCGGCACCCCGTCATGGCGCCAGACGATGAAGTCTCCGAAATCCTTGCCCGCCACGAATCGTTGTTCGCCGTAGTAACCGTCGGTGAAGCGGATTTCCTCGGCGTCGGGCACCGCGAAGCGCCAATTAACCTTCGGACGAGCCTGTGCCTTAGCGTCTGGCCGGTGCGCGGCCGGTGCGTCCACTCCGAGTTTTGGCCCGGCGGCATCCGCTCGCCCGGGTCGGCACGTGCCCGGGTAAATCGGTTCCTCCTCGCCTACATGGGGCGCCTGCACGGCGCGCAGCACGTCTTGTCGCGAACAGTGGCAGGGATAAACCAGACCCCGACGGCGCAACTTTTCCAAAGCCTCCTCATAGAGGGCCTGCCGTTGGCTCTGGGCGTACGGCGCGAACGGTCCGCCGACGTCGGGGCCTTCCTGCCAGCGCAACCCCAGCCAGCGCAAATCCTCGAGCATCGCCGGCACAAATTCCGGCTTCACCCGTGAGCGGTCCAGGTCTTCATTCCTCAGGACGAGTGTCCCGCCCCGAGCGACCGCCCGTTCCTGGGCGATCCAAAACGTGCGGGCGTGACCAAGATGGAGGAAACCCGTCGGCGACGGCGCCAGCCGCCCCCGGTAGCGAACTCGGCTGTCCGCTTGCCCGCGCACATCAAGGGGTGGCGGCGAGCCCGCTTACCCACGCGCTCAGTTTCGGCAGTGGAAAGGAGAGCTTCGCCTGCGCTTTGGCACAGTTCAGCGAGGTGTCCGGCGCCCGCGGCGCGCCTCGATATTCTTTCAAGGACGCCGGTTCCCGCTGTGGATTTAGCTCGGGCCAACGCGCGGCATAAAGCTCGCCGATTTGCCAGCGCGACAGCCGCTCGGCCCCCGCAACGTGAAATAGGCCCGTCACCTTCTGGCGCGCAAGTTCCCAAACCGCGCGGGCGGTGGCTTCCGCCGGAATCGGGCAGCGAAACTCATCCGTAAACAATCGCAAGGTTTGACCCGTCCGCCAGGCGTTGCGCAACTGCTCGTCGAAACCCCGGTCCCCTGTCGGCGACACCCCGCAGTTCAGTGACGTCCGCACGACCGTATGACGCGGGTTGGCCAGCACCACGCGTTCCGCCTCCACCTTGGTCTCGGCATACACGCTCAGCGGGTTCACCGCCGCCGACTCGTCGTAGTTCCCCGCGCCCCCGTCAAACACCAGGTCCGAAGAGAAAAAGAAGAAGGCAACCCCCGCCGCCAACTCGCTCAAGTGCGCCGTGACCTCGACATTCAGGCGCCGCGCCAGGGTGGGATTGGCCTGGCAATCCGGGCTTCGGCTCAACGCGGCGCAATGGAGGATCATTCGGGGCGCATCGCGACGGAACGCTTCCCGCACCCGCTGAAAATCCGAAAGGTCAAGCTGCGAACGCGTGAGCGCAACCACCCGGGCGCCGGGAAAAACCGCGGGGGCGCCCGCGGCCAGGTAATGGCCAATCAATCCCCCGGCGCCGGTGATCCAGATGGGCCGCTCGCTCATTCAATCGATCAAGCGCCGGGTCAATTCCCCATACGCGTCCACCCGCCGATCACGCAGAAAGGGCCAGTGGGTTCGCGTGGAATCCACTTTGCCCAAATCCAATGGCACCACCAGGATCTCCTCTTTCTGGACGCTGGCCCGGGCGAGCACTTCGCCCGAGGTGCCGGCGACGAAACTCTGCCCCCAAAACTCGATGCCTTCCCCGGCAAGCCGCTCGTGCCCGACGCGGTTGACCGCGACGACGTAGCATCCGTTGGCGATGGCATGGCCCCGCTGAATGGTTTCCCACGCCGCATGCTGGGCCTCCCCGGCCTCGGCCTTCTCGCCCGGATGCCAGCCAATAGCGGTCGGGTAAAAAAGAATTTCCGCTCCGCGGAGCGCGGTAAGCCGGGCGGCCTCCGGATACCATTGGTCCCAACAAATCAACACGCCAATCCGGCCGTAGCGGGTCGGCCAGGCCTGGAACCCCAGGTCACCCGGCGTAAAATAGAATTTCTCGTAATACAGCGGGTCGTCCGGAATGTGCATCTTCCGATACCGCCCCACCAGCGAGCCGTCCGCGTCAATAATGACCGCGGTGTTATGATAAAGTCCGGGAGCCCGCTTTTCAAAGAGCGAGGCAATGACGACCACCTCCCGATCCTTGGCCAGCTTCTGAAACGCCTCCGTGCTCGGACCCGGGATGGGCTCGGCCAATTCAAAGTACCGGTGGTCTTCCGACTGGCAGAAGTATTGGGAGCGGAACAACTCCTGGGTGCAGATGATCCGCGCTCCTTCCCCGGCCGCGCGCTCGGCGGCCGCGAGGGTCTGGCTCAGGTTCGCGGCCGGATCTCCCGAACAGGCGGCTTGGATCAACCCGACATGAACAACGGATTCAGAAAGGGGAGGCATAGGCTAACTTCTAATCACACGCTGGGCTTCACCCGGGGCCACGCCGGGGCCGCGGCGAAGTCAAGGCCGCGCCGCCTCGGCCAACGGCCCCAGACCACCGGCCACAGCCACGGCCGCCGACGGAATGGCCTGGCCAAAAAGCTCGCGCACGAATTTCCCCATGGTCTCGTTGGTCGGACCATAACCGGAATGGTAAATATAGTGCTCCAAATCATACAGCAACTCGTCCGCATCAGGATATCGCTTGTCCAGCTCGCGCGCCAGCGCGCGGTGGAGGATCTCATTGAGGCGGTCATCCACCCGGCGGTCCAGGCGCCGGAAATCCGGGATGGGCAGACTGACCATCCGTTGGCGGGATTCCTCGGCAGATGCCCCTTTAAACAGGTTCTGGCCCAGCAGGAGGTGCGCGAGCACCACCCCCGCGGAAAAGAGATCGGAACGTTTGTCGGTGATTCGAAAACTCGCCTGCTCGGGGCTCATGTAGTCGGCCTTGCCGGCCACGACCTCGCCTTCGTTATCCACCAGGAAACCTCGCGCCTTGGCGATCCCAAAATCCGTCAGCTTCACGTCGCCTTCAAAGGCAATCATGACATTCTTAAAACTGACGTCGCGGTGGACCAATCCCAAGGGCCGCCCATCCTTGTCGGTCTTGCTGTGCGCGTACGCCAAACCCCGCGCCACCCGGCTTACGATGAACACCGCCAGTTCCTTGGGCAGAACGCGCTTGCGATCAACCATTTGGAGCGAGAACTGTTCCAGGTTCACGCCCCGGATCAACTCCATCGCAATGAAAAACAGCCCCTGGGTCTCTCCCAAATGGTACGTCTGCACGATGTTGGTGTGGATCAAATCCGCCACCAGCTTGGCCTCGCCGATGAAATTCTCGATAAACTGCTTTTGCGTCGCGTAGTTCTGGCGAATGACCTTGATGGCGACGCGTTTGACGAAGCCCGAGGCGCCGAGCTGTTCCGCCTCGTAGATGATCCCCATGCCGCCTTCATACAATTTGCGCACGATCTCATAACGAAACTCATTTTGAATCGTGAACAGGGCCACCCCGCGATGGTGATCGTTCGCCATTTGAAGTCAAGCCCCCAAAGGCGGGACGGCAAAAAAGCCCAAATTTTCCAGGCAAATTTTATCATTTTCTACTTGCACCACTTGGCCGGTGCGATTTAATTGCCCCCAAGTCGAACGACTTTTGTTCACCAAACAGCAACAAAACACACTCAACAAACTATGGCTAAAGCAATGTCCAAATCGCAAATCGCCGCCACGGTTGCCGAGAACGTTGGCATCACCAAGAAGCAGGCCGTGCAGACCCTCGACCTCGTCGCCGAACTCGCCTATAAGCAAGCCAAGAATACCTTCACTGTCCCCGGCTTGGGCAAGCTCGTCCTCGTCAATCGTCCCGCGCGCGAAATGACCATGCAGTTCGGCCCCAAGAAGGGCCAAACCATCAAGATCCCCGCCAAGCGCGTCGTGAAATTCCGGGTCGCCAAAGCTGCCAAGGACGCCATCCTCGGCGCCAAGTAACTCGTTCCTTTTTCTCCCGGGCACCCTGACGCACTCAGGGTGCCTTTTTCGTTGGATCGCCCGCTACTCGCGTGAAAATCGCCGTCGTCGGCTGCGGTGCCGTCGGAAGCTTCTATGGGGCCAAACTGGCCCGCGCAGGGGCCGAGGTCCATTTTCTTTTGCGCTCCGACTACGACGTGGTGCGGCGCCAGGGTGTGCTTGTGCGCAGCCCGCAAGGCGATTTCCGGGTTCATCCCCAATGCGCGCGGGACACGAAAGACATCGGGAAGTGCGACCTGGTGTTGGTCGCTCTAAAAACCACCGCGAACGCTCATTTGGCGCAGCTCTTGCCTCCCCTGACGGGTCCCGCCACCGCTGTTCTCACCCTGCAGAACGGCCTCGGCAATGAAGCACAACTGGCCGCGCACCTACCTGTCGGGCAGATTATGGGCGGCCTCTGTTTTGTTTGCCTGAATCGCCTGGAACCGGGCCTCATCCACCACATCGGCCATGGCCAGGTCATCCTGGGAGAATTCCAGCGCTGGCCCGAACCCCGCACCCACGATATCGCCGGCCGTTTCCGCCACGCCGGAGTTCCCTGCCTCGTCACCGACAATCTCGCTCGCGCACATTGGGAAAAATTGACCTGGAACATCCCCTTCAACGGCCTGGGCGTAGCCGCCTGCGCCGGCTATGAAGCGGTGGTTCGCGGCGGCTTGCCCTCCGAAGGTTCGCTCACCGCTCGCGGTCCCTGCGTTTCCACCGACCAACTCCTTGCTGACCCCAAATGGGCCGCGCTGGTCCGGGAACTGATCTTCGAGGTCATCTCCGCCGCCCGGGGGCTGGGCTTTGACCTGCCGGATTCCCTCGCCGACGAGCAAATCGAGCGAACCCGAACGATGGGTGCCTATCGCGCCTCGACCTTGATCGACTTCGAGCGAAACCAGCCGTTGGAGCTCGAGAGCCTTTTTCTCGAACCCTTGCGCCAGGCCCAACAAGCCGGCGTGCAGGTCCCCCGCCTGGAAAAGCTGTGTGGCCTCCTGCAACAACTCGACGACGCCCGCGCGCGTTCAGGCCGCTCCACGCGCCAACCACCCTGAGCCTGACCCGGCCCGCCACGACCGAACCGCGCGAGGTGATCGGGCTGCGCCCGATCGCCTCTCCCGGGTGATCGTCATGCCGGCTCCCCCCCGCAACGGACGCTCGACCGCCCAGGCCTGCATCAAGCTCCGGCCGGAAGGCGCTGTGGGGCGAGATGAGGACTGCCTGTCCCCACCAGGGTGGACGCAAGATGGTGGGGACAGGCTGTCCCCACCCCGCGAATACAAGCTTGCTGCAGCCCTGTGGGCCGGCAAGCCAATCCCATTTACGGCTGGCTCATTCCATATTACGTTCTACCCCCCATGAAAACTCGCGTTCGTTTTGCCCCCAGTCCCACGGGGTTCCTCCACATCGGCGGCGCCCGGACCGCCCTGTTCAACTGGCTCTACGCCCGGCACACGGGCGGCACCTTTATCTTGCGCATTGAAGACACGGATGTCGCGCGGAACTCCCAGGAAGCGGTCAACGTTATCCTCAACGGGCTGCGCTGGCTGGGTCTGGATTGGGACGAAGGTCCGATCGATGGGGATGCCACCGGTTCGAGCAAAGGCGAGTTTGGCCCCTACTTCCAGAGTCAGCGCCAGGAAAACTACCAGCGGCGCGTCCAAGCGCTCCTCGAGCGCGGCCTGGCCTACGAGCACGAGGGGGCGGTCAAGTTCAAGATGACCACGGAGCCAATCCTCATTCCGGACCTGGTGGTGGGCACGGTGCGGCGCGAGTTGACCGACCGCGAGCAACTGGACCCGGACTTCGTCATTGTGCGCTCGGACGGACAGCCGGTTTTCCACTTGGTCAATGTCGTGGACGACCTCGACATGAACATCACCCACGTGATCCGCGGCGAAGATCACCTCAGCAACACCGCGAAACACATGGCCCTGTTTCGCGCTTTCGGGGTCGAGCCGCCCAAATACGCTCACATCCCGCTCATCCTCAATATCGACGGGACCAAAATGAGCAAGCGCGACAAAGGGGCCTCGCTCAGCACTTACATGGAGGAAGGCTATGCGCCGGAAGCCATTCTCAACTACCTCTGCCTCCTGGGCTGGTCGCCGAAGAACAACCGCGAGAAATTGCCCCTTGCCGAGGTGGTGCAGGCCTTCGATCTGCCCCAGATACTCCGCCATAACGCCCGGTTCGACCTCACCAAACTTAATTGGTTGAACGGCGAATACATTCGTGAAATGCCCGACGACCGCTTTTACGAACTCTCGATTCACACCCTGACGCGCGCCGGCCTGCCCACCGCCCAGTACCCCGCCGATTACCTCAAAGCCGCCCTCGATACCTGCAAAGGCAAATTCAAACTTTTCGGCGAACTCCCCGCCTACGCCGGGTTTTATTTCAAGGACGATGTCGAGTACGATCCGGAGGCCGCGCGGCGGGAGTTCACCGCGGAGAACCGGCCCCGTCTGGGCAAGCTCCGTGAGGCGCTTGCCCGGCTCGAACCGTTCGAGCCCGACCCGATCGGCAGCACGCTCAAGTCCGTTGCCCAGGAGCTGGGTGTCAAGACCGGTGTCCTGGTGCACCCCACCCGCCTGGCCTGCTGCGGCAACACCGCGGGCCCCAGCCTCTATCATCTCCTGGCTATCCTCGGCAAAGACCGGGTCCTGCGACGGATCGACCGCGCGCTGGCGCTCATACCATCTGGAGCAATGGCGTCTTAACCCGCTCGAGCGGCGCCCCACATTAGTCCTTGCACCCGGCGTGCGACGCCGTAGCCTTCCTTCCGGTCATGGGCTCACTGGGGAACCATCAACCCGAAACCATTTTAATTCTCGCCGACGACCGCGAAGCGGCAAGCGCCGTTCCCGACGCCTTGAAACAAATCCCCGGAGTCGATCTCCGGGTGCAGCGATTGAAGATTGGGGATTACGAAGTCGAGCGCCGCTGCGTCTTCGAGCGGAAAACCATGCCCGATTTCGCGGCCTCGATTGTGGATGGCCGCCTGTTCACCCAGGCCCAAAGGCTGGCTCAACTGGACTTGACCACGGCCCTCATCCTCGAAGGCCGGCCCAGCCAAACCGCCGACCTCCACGTGAGCCGCGAGGCGCTGCAAGGGGCGATGATCTCGCTGAGCCTGATTTTTCACCTGCCCGTCTTGCGCGCCCTGGACGCTTCGGAAACCGCGCGTCTGTTGGTCTATGCCGGCCGGCAAATGCAACGGCACGAGGCGTTCAACAGCGTGCGTTTTGGCCGCCGCCCGAAGCGCAAGCGCCGCCTCCAATTGCACATCCTCCAAGGGCTGCCCGGGATCGGCCCCGCGCGGGCGGCACAACTCCTCGAGCGCTTTGGCACTGTGCAGGCGGTGATGACCGCCACGGCCGAGCATCTGCACGAAGTGGCGGGCCTGGGTCCGAAAACAGTCGCGACCATCCAGGACGCATTGCGCGAGATTCCCCTTACCTATGGCCCCCCCATCGCAAGATTTCCACATTTGACCTATGAATGCGGTCATGAAACTTGATCATTTGGATGGCCGGTTGCGCGTCTCGGCGGTGAAGGAGCTCGCAGCCGTCAACGCGAACGAATTTCGCGGTTGGGTTCGCGGGGCGTCCGTCGATGGCCAAAAGGATATCGAGGTGGATCTTACTCAAACCACATTCATGGATAGCTGCGGCCTGGGTGCCCTCGTCGCTTTGCATAAGACGGCTGGCGTCCGCGGTGGGCGCCTCCACCTCCTCAACCCTCAGCCCCAGGTCTTGCAACTCCTCGAACTCACCCGCATGAATCAGATTTTTGCGGTTCGCAAAGCCTGAAACTGATGTCCCACGACGGCTGCGCAGCCTCAGCTTCCCACTTCCGGCTCTCCATGGCCTGCGATCTCGTCGAGGTGCGCCGCGCGGCTGAAACCCTGCGCACCCCGGACCGCAATGCGCTCCTCCTGCGTAAAACGCGTTCGACTCCCTGAGCGGAGCCCTTGAATTTGCCCCCGCTTTGGGTGAAGGTTCCGGCGCGCGAATTAAAACATGGAAGTCAGCGAAACCGTCCAGTGCCCGTATTGCGGCCAGAGCTTCGAGCTGATGGTAGATACCAGCGCTCGCACGCAACATTTCATCACGGATTGCGAGGTGTGTTGCCGCCCATTCGAGGTGTTTGCCGAATGCGAACCGGGTGAAGTTCTGAGCCTGGAGGTCCGGGCGGCTTAAGGTCCCCACCGGCGTGGTCCTCGACCGATCACGGAGCATCCCGACGGGGCCCAGACCGGCGCGCCGCTCCACCGGCAGAACGATGAGGTGAACGGGCGGTGACTCGACGGCGGCCACCCCCTCCACCCGCACCCTCGTTGCTGAGCCCACGGTTCGTAACCGGGTCTGCCGATCCCGATACGATCCTGCAACACTTGCGACAATCCTGCTCATAAAACCCACGGACCTCGCGAAGAGAAGCCCCTCCTTGTCATATATTTTGCACACTTCGCGGCCACCTCTTTTCGTGTATTCCGTGTATTTCGTGGTCCCCTCTGCCGCGGTCGCCCATTCGTGTGTTCTGTGTATTTCGTGGTCCTCCTTTCGTGGTCCCCTCGGTAGCACACGCGCGCTTTGCTGCTTGGCGAGGCGCTTGACTTTCCCCGAGTGGTCTCTGTTTAATGGTCTCGTTGCTCCGCATCCACTTGATTTGAACTGATGAAAACTCCATCCCTTCCCATGAACCTGCCTGCGCTCTCTCGGTTTCTCTCCGCGGCGAGCCTCTGCGGTTTGCTCGCACAATCCGGGTCGATGGCGGGGGGCTCCGACATGGACGCCCGCCCGGTTTCTGCACTGCCTGCGGCCTCAGCCAATCCATTTTACATTTCGAACCGGGCACCCCTGGCGCCCAGTCCGCTGGCGAAGCTGCCCATCGGGAGCATCACTCCCCGCGGTTGGCTGCGTCACCAGCTCGAACTGGAAGCCGCGGGCATGACCGGCCATCTCGAGGAGATCTCCAAATGGTGCAAATTTCAGAATAGCGCCTGGGCCTCGCCCGATGGCCAGGGCCAGTTCGGTTGGGAGGAACTGCCCTACTGGCTTAAAGGATACGGCGATCTGGGCTATGTCCTCAAAGATCAGGATATTATCCAACACGCCCGCAAATGGATCGAGGCGGTCCTTTCCAGCCAGGAGGCCGACGGCTATTTCGGCCCGCGCGCCAATAAAACCGGGCTGGATGGCAAGCCCGACCTTTGGCCGCACATGGTGATGTGCAACGTCCTCGAGTCGTTTTACGAAACCACCGCGGATCCCCGGATTCTGCCTTTTCTCACCAAGTACTTTCAATGGCTCAACACGCTGCCCGGGACGGATTTTGGCGCGGGTTACTGGCCGAAGATCCGCTTTGGCGACAACATCGAGTCGATCTACTGGCTCTACAATCATACCGGCGACCGGTTCCTGCTCGAACTCGCCCGGCGAATTCACGAGAACATGGCCCGCTGGGATACCGGCGTCATTAACTGGCACAACGTCAATATCGCCGAAGGCTTTCGCGAGCCCGGTGTTTACTTCCAGCAAGCCAAAGACCCGCAGTTCCTCGAAGACGCGGAGCGCAACTATGAGACCGTGATGGACCGTTACGGCCAGTTCCCCGGAGGGGGTTTCGCCGGCGATGAGAACTGCCGCCCCGGATACGGCGACCCCCGGCAGGGCTTCGAGACCTGCGGGATTGTCGAGTTTATGCACAGCTTCGAAATGCTCACCAAGATCTCTGGAAATCCAATGTGGGCCGACCGCTGTGAGGAACTGGCCTTCAACTCCCTGCCGGCCGCGCTCACCCCCGATCTCAAGGGCTTGCACTATCTGACCAGCGCCAACCAGGTCCAGCTCGATAAGGGCAACAAGAACCCCGGCGTGCAGAACGAGGGTACGCTGTTCTCCTACAGTCCTGACGAGGTGTACCGCTGCTGCCAGCATAATGTCTCCCACGGCTGGCCCTATTACGCCGAAGAACTCTGGCTCGCCACCGCCGATGCCGGCCTCTGCGCCTCACTCTATGCCGCAAGCGAGGTCACGGCCAAAGTCGGAGACGGCTCCGCGGTCACGATTTCCGAGGAGACGGATTATCCCTTCGGCGAGACCGTCCGGCTCAAGATCTCCACCGCGCAATCCGCGCGCTTCCCGCTCTACCTGCGCATCCCCCGCTGGTGCGCAACCGCCTTGGTCAAGGCCAATGGCAAGAAATTGAAGCTGACCGCCCCTCCGCTGGATTACCTCCGCGTGGAACGCACGTGGGAAAATGGCGACACCTTGGAACTGCGCCTGCCGATGCAGGTCGAGGTCCGGCGATGGCCGAAAAATCAGGAGGCGGCTTCGGTGAACTATGGTCCCCTGACCTTCTCGCTCAAGATCGGCGAGCGATGGTCCAAGTACGGCGGCACGGACCAGTGGCCCGAGCTCGAGGTGTTCCCCACGACCGCCTGGAATTATGGTTTGGTCCTGGATTCCAAAAATCCTGCCCGCTCGTTCAAGGTGCTGAAGCATCACGGCCCCCTGGCGAACCAACCCTTCGCGCCGGATGCCGCCCCGATCGAGCTGCGAGCCCGGGCCAGGCGGCTGCCCGATTGGCGCCAGGATGCCCTCGGCCTGGTGGGAAAACTCCCATCGAGCCCCGCCCAGTCCAGTGAACCGATCGAGACGGTGACCCTCATCCCCATGGGCGCCGCCCGGCTCCGCATCTCCGCCTTTCCGGTGATCGGCCCCGGCCAGGGCGCATCCGCCCCAGCCGCTGCCAAGCCGGCCTCCGGCTATGCCCTCCAGGCGCCGGCATCGAGAATCCTTGCGCCTCGAAACCCGCTGTAATCAACGGCGAGTTTCGCCGCGGGCAATGCGCTCGAATCGCCACCCCCGGGAAGGTTGCGGTACGATTCGACACGCACCCGGTTCCTGATTAGGTTGGCCGCATGCCGCGTGAATATGTTTTGCACGAGTTTCGCGCGCCGATTCATTTGCAAATTGAGTACGCGCGCGAGCTCAACGAGCAGCAGTACGCCGCCGTAACCGCCCCGCCAGGCCCCTCGCTGGTCATTGCCGGGGCTGGCTCGGGCAAGACTCGGACGCTCACGTATCGCGTGGCGTACCTGCTGGAACAGGGGATTCCGCCCGACCGCATCCTCCTGCTGACGTTCACGAACAAGGCGGCCAAGGAAATGATGCGGCGCGTAGCCGATCTGCTCGGGCAGGAACTCGCCTCGCTTTGGGGCGGGACCTTTCACGGCATCGGAAATCGGGTGTTGCGGCACCACGCCACCGTGCTCGGGTACCAGGCCGGCTTCAGCATTCTGGACCGCGAGGATGCCAAGCATCTCATCAACACCTGCATGGCCGAAGCCGAAATCGACGTAAAGGCCACCCGTTTTCCGAAAGCGGAAGTGCTGGTGGAGGTGTTTTCGCGCGCGACGAACACCCTCAAATCCGTGCGCGACATCCTGCACGAGCAATACGGCTATTTCGCCCAGCTCGAAAGCCAGATCAGCGCGCTGCAACACCGTTATGCCGAACGAAAGCGCGCCAGCAACGCCATGGACTTTGACGACCTGCTGGCCCTCTGGCTGCGGCTGTTGCAGGAACAGCCCGAAATCCGCGAGCATTATCAACGCCGCTTCCAGTTCATTTTGGTCGATGAATACCAGGACACCAACAAGCTCCAAAGCGATCTGATCGATTTGCTGGCCGCGCGACACCACAACGTCATGGTGGTCGGCGATGACGCCCAAAGCATCTACGCCTGGCGCGGCGCTAACTTCCAAAATATCCTGCAGTTTCCCCAGCGCTATCCGCAGGCAAAGATTTACAAAATCGAAACCAACTACCGCAGCACCCCCGAGATTCTGAAAGTGGCCAATGCCGCCATCACCGCCAACCAGAACCAGTTTGCCAAAGAATTGGCCCCCGCGCGCAAACCTGGAGCGCGACCGGCCTTGGTGGCGTGCCATGATGCCTCCGAGCAGGCCGCCTTCGTGGCCCAGCGCGTCCTCGAATTGCGCGAGGAGGGCCTCCAACTGGACCACATGGCGGTGCTCTACCGCTCGCATTTTCACGCGCTGGAATTGCAGCTCGAACTGACCCGGCGCAATATCCCTTTCAGCATCACCAGCGGCATCCGCTTCTTCGAACAAGCCCACATCAAAGACGTCACCGCCTACCTCAAGCTGGTGACCAATCCACGCGATGAACTGTCATTTAAACGCGTGGTACAATTGCTGCCCGGGATCGGCGGCAAGGGAGCCGACAAGCTCTGGAAAGCATTCTCGCACACGGAAACCGGGCCGGCGCTGACACCGGACGCGCCGCCCGCTGCCGCTGCCGCGCCGGACGCGCCGTGCGCCGTTCGCCTCGAAACCTGCCGCGGCGCGGTACCGAAGAAAGCCGCGGTGGCCTGGGCTCAATTGACCGCCACCATTGCCCAATTGGAAAGCGCCGAGACCCGCGGCCACCCGTCCAAGATGATCCGGTTGGTGGTGGAAGCCGGCTACGAAGATCACCTGAAGGAAAGCTACGACAATTACCGATCGCGCCTTGAGGATCTCCAGCAGCTCGGCATTTTCGCGCACCAATTCACCAGCCTCGAGGAGTTCCTGGCTCAGCTCGCGCTACTCACCAACCTGGAAGCGGAAGACGACGCGCCGGCGGCGCGGGATGAAGAGCAACTCCGGCTCTCGACGGTGCACCAGGCCAAGGGCCTCGAGTTCGACGCGGTATTCGTGATCATGCTCTGCGACGGGCTGTTTCCCTCCGCGCGTTCCCTCGAGACCCCCGACGGCGAGGAGGAAGAGCGGCGCCTGCTGTACGTGGCCATCACCCGGGCGCGCAACGAACTTTACTTGAGCTATCCCCTGATTCGCGGCGGTTATGGCACCAGCGGTGACGCGCTCCAACACCCCTCCCGTTTCATCCATGAAATCCCGCCGGAACTCATCGATGAATGGGATCTGCGACCCTACGCCTGAAGGCTGGAACCGGTCCCGATCGAACCTCGGCACAACGGCACCCACCCTTGAGTCAAGCGGCTTGCCGCGGAATCTTCCCGCGCGATCCCGGGTTTGCTTTTCGTTGACTCCCGCAACGCCTCTTCGCCGGGCTTCACATAAGCCCAGTTCAGCGACGCCATGAGGCGGCCGATATGATCCCGATGGTAATTGACCGCAAACTGCCGGCGAATGAGCTTGGCAATGCGGGCCGTCGTCCAGAGATCGGCCCTGTACCCGTGGGCTCGGGGCCCCTGGCGCAGCAACTCGACCAGCCGGTCAAGATCCCGGGCCACCAGCTTCGGCGGACGCCCGGTGATGGGTTTGGCCTTCAACCCCGAGCGGCCGGCCTGGCGGTACGCTTCCCGCCAGCGAAACACCGAGCTGGCATGGCAACCCACCCGGCGTGAAACTTCTTCCAACGACAAGCCTTGCCGCAGCAAACCAACACCCAGGCGGCGCCGGTCTTCCAATGACGATTGAGATCCACGTGGTCGCATATTTTCAAAAACCTCGGCCCAAGAGCGCAATATTCATGCCAGCTTCGGAAAACTCGGCGCCGCTCGATTCTTCTGCGGCTTTTGACCGCCACACCCCTGAAGCTCAATATCCGCCCGCTTATCCCGTGGCGCAAATTGCGCGCCCTGCGCAGGATGAGACGGCGCGCGGCGGCCCGGCATTCAATCTTCGCCGGCCAGGGAGGCCTTCCACACTCCGAACCGGGACATCGTATATCACCGGACCTTAAGCGGAGATGAAGGGCCGAAGAACGCGGGACGCGAGTGCACCCCGTCGATTCCCGAGGGTTGCATTCCGTCCGAGAAAATATTATCTCGAACTTCATCTTCTCTTAATGTGAGACTGCCTAGGTTGGCGGCGTGAAACAGAAATTGACCGAACCAAAAATGCAAGCCGGTGGATAGACGCAAAGAAGCAACATCGATATGAACAAAGCAAATTATTTCCTGGGCTGCCTGCTCACAGCCGCCGGGCCGCTCCTGGCGGCCGACAAATTCAACCTCGATCGCGTGGACGTGAGCAAGCTGCCACCCGCAGCGAGCACGGCGGACTTGTCCTTCTCCAAGGACATTCAGCCCCTGCTTAAGGCCTCGTGCGTGCGTTGCCATGGCGAGGAACATCCGAAAGCCGGGCTGCGCCTGGACAATCTCGAAGGGGCGCTCAAAGGCGCCAAGGAAGGGAAAGTGATCATTCCCGGCGACAGCAAAACGAGCTGGCTTGTCATCGCGGCAGCGCAGATCGACGATGAAACCGCCATGCCGCCCAAGCGCCGTCCCGGCCGCCCAGGTGGCGGTGGCCGTGGACCGGAAGGTCCGGGTGGGCCCGGCGGGCCGCCGCCCGGCGGCTTTGGTGGTCCTGGCGGCCCTGACGGCCCGCCTCCTGGTGGTCCCGGCGGTCCTGGCGGTCGGAGATTTGGACCACCGCCGCCGCCCTTGACCAAGGAGCAGGTGGGCATGCTCCGCGCCTGGATCGACCAGGGTGCCAAGTAAAGAAAACGGCACGCGGAAAGATACGATGCCGGCGGTGTGCGAGCCCCAGGTAACCCGCGGACTGGCTACCGCTGAACTCCTCGTTATCCTTTCAGGATACCCGAAGGAATTCCGTATCCCCTCCAGGTTTGATCGAGGGGGGGAGCCTGTTTCTATCCCGAAGGGATTTGAGCACTCAGCCCAGGGTTGCCCCGGCACTTTCGCAGGAAGTGCCGGGCTACCCTGGGTCAGCGCGGCGTTACGGATTGTTTACCCCGGAGGGGTTTCAGCACCGCTGAGCCCGGGCCTTTGCTCCAACCCGTTGCAGGGTTGACACTCCTTCCGGCGGTGCGTGAATCGGGGTTCGCGATCAAGGATCGATCCGGGCCGGTCCTTGGGTTGATCAGTATGACGCCGGCGCCGATCGCCGCCACCACCCCGCACAGGGCCCAAAGCAGGAAGCGGCTGAACGAGAAGGCCAACATGCCCAGGCTCGGCCCGAAGACAAACGCCACGGCCCAGACCATTCCGTACGTTCCCATGTACAAGCCCCGTTGGTGGGAGGGTGCCAGGTCGGCCACGTAAGCTCCCATGACCGGCATGCTAATCATCTCACCCAGGGTGAAAAGCGCGGTCGTCGCCACCAGCAACGGCAGTGTGCGCGGGAGCGCGTTCGAAGCAAAACCCGCTCCGATCAATATGAACCCCACACCAATAACCCGTCGCGGCACAAAGCGCTTCGTGATCGAGGTCAGTGGCAATTCGCAAAGGACCACCAGCACGCCGTTGAGCGAAATGACCAGGCCATAAATCGATGGCGAAAAACCGCTCCGCGTGATTTCCAGGCTCATGGTCGAGAAGACCTGCACGAACACCAACCCCACCGCCAGCGCCGCCCAAACCACCTGGCGCAGCCGCTTGTCTTCGCGCAGCACGCGGAGGGTTTCAAACAGCGCATTGCCGGCGCGACTCCCGCTCAGGCCTTGCGGAAGGGCGAACCAGGCGACTAATCCATAAAGCACCGATGTGAAAGCGTCACCGAAGAAAAGCCAGAGGAAGGATTTCTTCGCCAGCAAACCAGCCGTGGCGGGACCAAACGCCCAGCCGGCATTAAAGGCCATGCGGTAAGCCGCGTACGCGGTGACCCGCTGCCCCGCCGGCACCAGGTCCGCCAGCAAAGCGCTGCTCGCTGGCCGGTACAATTCGCCGGCCAGGCCCGCCACGCTCGCAAACGCTACGATCATCGATAAACCCCGCGCTTGGGAAAGGCACAACATGGCCATCGCGCCGGCGAACATGGACAGAACAATCGTCTTTCGCCGGCCCATGCGGTCGGCCAGCCAGCCGCCGAGCAGGCACGCGGCCAGTGTCCCGACGCCATAGCTGCCGATCGCCAGGCCGGATTGCGCCGCCGTGTATCCCAGGCGCGTCATGTAAATGGCCAGGAAGGGCACGACGAACGTGCCAAACTTGTTTAGAAAGGTTCCCAAAAAGAGAATCCACGCCGCACGGGGAAGCGCGCGCAAGTTCTCGCGAAGGCTGGCTTGTGTTTCATTCATTGGGATCGCCGCTTTTGCCGCTTCAAGGGGCAGGCAAGCAAAAAACCCACCCGCGCTTGTGCGGGTGGGTTTGCAAATCCTAGGGTCCGGTAACTTAAGAAATCTGTTTTCCCCAACCGCAGTGGCCGCGCTCGACCGAGTACGCCATCGATCGCCACGCATGCACGCGGGGCGTCCTGGCGCCGATCGAGCGCAGTGACTTCAGTTGAGGCTTGATGTTCATCCGGCGCGGTTACTCTACGCCTTCCGGTCTCGCCGTCAACTCCGATCCGCCGGCATGCCAGGATTGCCCGAGCTGCATCAAGCCCGTACGGGCGGGGTGGGGACAGCCTGTCCCCACCAGGGTGGAGCGGGATTGTGGGGACAGGCTGTCCCCACCCCACAGCGCCTTCCGGCCGGAGCTGGATGCGGCCCTGCAAGATTGCCAATTCTTCGCGCCTCGGCTATTCCTCCCCGCGATGGACCGGAGCATGAAGAAGATCAAAATCGCACAATTCGGTTTGGGGCCGATCGGTCTGGAAACCCTGAAGCTAGCCGCGACGCGCCATTGGCTGGAAATCGTCGGCGGCGTCGATATCGATCCGGCCAAAGCGGGGCGGGACCTGGGCGCGCTGACGGGAGTCCGCTCGTTGAAGCGGCGCGTGGTGTACAACTCGCTCGGCGACCTGGTAGCGCACGCCAAACCGGACGTGATTTTGCACACGGCGGTCTCGCGTTTTCGCAGCGCGTTCGAACACCTCGAGTCCATGGCCCGCGCGGGCATCAGCGTGGTGTCCTCTTGCGAAGAAATGGTGTTCCCCCAACTGCGTGAACCGCGACTCGCGGCCCGCCTGGATCGAGCATGCCGCGAAGGCGGGGCGCGCATGGTCGGGACCGGGGTCAACCCTGGCTTTGTGATGGATATTCTGCCGCTTTGCCTGACGGGGGTCAGTTGCTCCGTCACCGCCGTTCATGTGCGGCGGGTGGTCAACGCCTCTACCAGGCGGGCGCCCTTGCAACGAAAGATCGGCAGCGGCCTGCCGCCGGCGGAGTTTCGACGGCGCTTGAAAGCCGGGCTCGCCGGGCATGCAGGGCTTAAAGAATCCCTGGCGCTACTCGCGCGGGGCCTGGGATGGCACCTGGTCAAAATCAGCGAAACCGGCCATGCGATGGTGGCGGATCACGATATCCGCACCGAACACCTCGAAGTCCGCACCGGCCAGACCTGCGGCTTGCACCAGCGGGTCGAGGCGGTGGCCAAAGGCAAGGGCAAGCTGACGCTCGATCTCAAAATGTACCTGGATGCGCCGGACCCGCAGGACGCGGTCCAAATCGATGGCGTGCCCCCGCTCAACCTGACGATCCCCGGTGGCGTGGCGGGTGATCCGGCCACCGCCGGAGCCCTCATCAATACCATCCCCCGCCTGCTCGCCGCCAAGCCCGGCCTTGTGCTCCTCATGGATTTGCCTCTGCCGCATTACTCCTGAGCCCGCCATGATCTCTCTGCTCATTGCCACCCGCAACGAACATAAGGTCGAGGAGATTCGAGCCATCCTCGGGAATGGTTTCCGTTGCCTCAACTTGAAGGATTTCCCCGACGCCCCCGAAGTGGTCGAGGACGCGCGGACCTTTGCGGGGAATGCCACCAAGAAGGCGGTGGAGCTGGCCCGGTGGTATGCGCGCAGGCCGGATCCCGAGAGGCCCACGGCGAACGGTTCCCTGTTTGTTTTGGCCGACGATTCAGGGCTCGAGGCGGATGCGCTGGGCGGGGAGCCCGGAGTCCATTCGGCGCGGTTCGCGGCGTTGGATACCGGCCAGCCCGGGAACTCGCCCACCGCCGACAACAACGCCAAGCTTTTGCGCCTGATGGTGAACGTCCCCCGCGCACAACGGACGGCCCGGTTTCGCTGCGTCCTCGCCCTCACGCCGGTCTTGCGGCCCGAAGCGGATGCCGCTTCGGCGGTCTGTTACGCCGATGAATTCGAACTCACAACCGAGATCTTCGATGGCGTTTGCGAAGGCTGGATCGCACACCAACCGCAAGGCCGGGGAGGCTTTGGATACGATCCCTTGTTCTTTCCACTCGGATTCGAACAGACTTTTGGTGATTTGCCGGGCGAGGTCAAAAACCGGCTCAGCCATCGAGCGAAAGCTTTGGAGAAACTGAGCGAGTGGTTCAAGGAACGATCCCGGACGCCCAGCCCGAGCGAATCGACCTGAACGAGCCCGGAGCGGGCGTCCCGCTCGTTCCCTCCGCTCAGCCTCCGGAACTTCCGGCGCCTTGCCGAATACGTGGGCGGAACCTCAACGAGTGGCCACCCGATCCCCTACTGCGGGACTTCGAGGCGGCGGCGGAGCAGGCCGTTGCTGGTGATCATCCGGTAGGTGTAATCACGACCGACGGCTTCGCGCCAGAACTCGCCGCCGGCACACTCGACGATGAGGCCGCCGGCGGCAATGTCCCAAATCCGGATGCCGCGCTCGATATAGGCGTCGAATCGTCCGGTGGCGACATAAGTCAACGCCAGCGCCGCGGAGCCCATGATGCGCACCTTGCGCACGCGATGAACCAGGCTGATAAAATAGGGCAGTGTAGCTTCGAGCGTCTCACGGTTTTTGGCGAAGCCGATCGAGACGATCGCCTCCTTGAGCTTGCGCCGATGGCTCACATGGATCGTTTTGCCATTCAGCCGGGCGGGCTGCCCCTGGATGGCCGTCCAGAGTTCGCCGGCAAAGGGATCGAGCACGACGCCGACCAAGGTCCGGTAGCCGTCTTCATAGGCGGTGCCCTTCGCGCGGTCGGAACGCGATTGCAGCGCGATGGAGACACAGGCGTGCGGAATGCCATAGGCGAAGTTCACGGTGCCATCAATCGGATCGACGACCCAGCGCGTGGGCGAATCCGGATCCCCGAAGATTCCTTCCTCACCCAGCACTGCAGTGCGGGGAAATGCGGAATGCAGGATCTTCTGGATGAGCTTTTGCGAGCGGACATCCAGTTCGAGCTTGATGTCGTGCTGGGTAACCGAGTTAGCGCGTTTGGCCAGGGCCAGGTTCCGGCGCATGAGCAGCCCCACCGCCCGGGCCGCGCGCACGGCGGCCGCCTCCGCCCGTTTCAAATTCAGTGACTCACGAGTGATTGTCTTCAAATCGTTCCTTCAAAGTTGCGCCAAATCTGGGCTCGAAACGCCCCACTGTCGAGCAAATGCCAGCGCTGAGCCAAGCGGCTACCGCCCAACCCAGGTCGCATGCCGGGCAACCATGCCAGCCCGAAACCTGTCGCGCAGCGACGAATGATGGCAGCCATGGACCTTCGTCCATCGATCCGTGCCCTGCCCGATCTCGGGCGTCGCGTCGCACGCGGCCCCGAATCCAAGATTGACATTTCCGCAGGCTCTCTCCTACTTTCTGCCCGCAATGGCGGAAGGCTTTGCCCCCGAACTCGCGTTCGGGGATTTTTATTGAACCTATGGCGAATACCATACTTGTCGGCGCCCAGTGGGGCGATGAAGGCAAAGGCAAAATCATCGATGTGCTGACCGAGAGCGCGGACATCGTGGTCCGCACCCAGGGCGGCAACAACGCCGGCCATACCGTCCATATCAAAGGCCAAAAGTATATCCTCCACCTCGTGCCCTCGGGGATCCTCCGCAAGAAAAAGGTCTGTGTCATCGGCAACGGGGTCGTCGTCGATCCCGTCAGCCTGGTCGAGGAAATCGAGGGCTTGCGCAAGCTGGGCATCGCGGTCAATGGCAACCTGTTCCTCAGCGAAACGGCGCACCTGGTCCTCCCCTACCACCGCGAGCTGGATTCACAACGCGAACAGCTCAAGGGCAAAAACAAGCTCGGAACCACCAAGCGCGGCATCGGCCCGGCCTACGGAGACAAAGCCGCCCGCACCGGCTTGCGCGTGATCGACCTGGTCAATCCCAAGCGCTGGCGCGAACAGCTCGAAATCCGGGTCCGGGAGAATAACGAGGTCCTCAAGGCCTTCGGTGCCAAGCCGCTCTCCTTCAAAAAGGTCCATAGCGATTACCGCGCGGCCGGCGATTACCTGAAAGCCTTCGTCACCAATACCGTGGTCCTCCTCCACGAGGCGGTCCGCCGTGGCGACGACATCCTGTTCGAAGGCGCCCAGGGGACTTTCCTCGACATCGATCACGGCACGTACCCCTTTGTCACCTCTTCCAACACCACCGCCGGTGGCGCATGCACCGGCTCCGGCATCGCCCCCCACCGGATGGACCGGGTGGTCGGCGTCATGAAGGCCTACACCACCCGGGTCGGGGAAGGGCCGCTCCCCACGGAAAATGCCGAGGTCGCGGACATGCTCCACGCCATGGGCCGCGAGTTCGGGGCGACCACCGGACGCGCCCGGCGATGCGGCTGGTTCGATTCCGTCGCCACCCGCCACGCCGGCATGGTCAACGGCATCGATGAACTGGCCATCACGAACATCGACGGCCTGGACTCGGTCGAGACCATCAAGGTTTGCATCGGCTACCGGGCGGATGGCCAGCGGTTCGATTACGTGCCGAACGATATCGAGCGGCTGTTCCGTTGCGAGCCGATCTACGCTGAGTTCCCAGGCTGGCGCACACCAACCCACCAGGCCCGGACCTGGAAAGAGCTTCCCGCAAAAACCCGCTCCTATCTCAAGGCAATCGCGGAACTGACCGGCGCCCAACTGGCCATCGCCTCCGTCGGGCCTGGACGCGAGCAAACCATCTTTGTCTAGCGCGGTTCGGCCCCAGGACGCTCACGCGCGACCGGGTCGATGCAGGGTCTCCGGTTTATTCGCGAAGCTGAGCCATGCGCCGGCGGTTTTCATCCCGGAGGGATGCCCGAGAAAAGCCCAACGCTTCAGCGTTGGGCCGAGGCTTTGGAGGGGGCAAGTCCCGAAGGGACGACTGAAACGGCGAGCCCATCTCAACCGTCCCTTCGGGACTCGACTCGATCGCCACGCCCTACCCAACGCTGAAGCGTTGGGCTATTGTCGTATGTCCCTGCGGGACAGATCTTAGGGCGGATGCGAATCCCACATTGACGGTCACCCTTGCGAACGAGATCTAACATTCTCGAAGTCGTCGAAGGTTCGTGCTCCCAAGCTGGTTGCGCCTGTCAGACGCCTCGCTGACAGGATGAGATGGAACCGCAGAGAAACGGAACGCATGCGTTGTCCCGAAAGCGGCCTTTTGTTTGGACCCATGCCAGAAAGCCGGAACGCAGGCATGGGCAGGCGGTTCCGGGGAGGTCCAAGCATCCCACCAGTTCCTTGCCATCGAATCATTGTGGACCACTTCTTCATTTTCCATCGTCGCACCCCGGGTCCAGGAACACGAAGATCGACTGGATGAGGCGTAAGAACTATATGAGAGCCGCCCTGACGGTTATTGACCCGCTCGTCGCCGCGATGGCCCGGGGATACGACAAAATCTGCCTGGAATGCCACCACAAGTTCACGACATAAATTCCCTGCTTCACCCGCCGAGTGCAGCGGACCGGAACCGTCCGTCGTTGGACGCTCGTCCCGAATCTTCGGCGAAAGGCGAGCCGCCCGTCGAGAGCTCCCGTTTCGGACTTCGCTCATCCTGTGCATCCTGTTAATCCTGTCTGAATGGAAGAGCGACAATTATCAGAAAAGATCATCGGCTGCGCCATGAAAGTGCATTCTACGCTGGGGCCGGGCTTCCTGGAATCGGTGTATCAGCACGCACTCGCGCACGAGTTGGGCAAAGCCAAACTGAAGGTGGAGAGCGACAAGCCGATCAGCGTTCACTACGATGGCTTGGCGGTGGGGAACTTTTTCGCCGACCTGCTGGTGGAGGGCCGGATGCTGTTGGAACTCAAAGCCAGCCACGCGCTGGCGCCAGCCCACGAGGTCCAGTTGGTAAATTACCTCACCGCAACCGGCATCGAGATTGGCCTGCTGCTGAATTTTGGGGCCGAGCGTCTGGAATTCAAACGCAAGACCCGAACCTATCGCCCCCGAAAGAGAGGACAGGATTTACAGGATTTACAGGATTTCAGAATCTACAAGTCGGCAGCGCCTCTGCCTGGCTGAACCCGTGGGCGGAGCTCCTGGGCAATAAGCCAGCAGCTTCCACTCCCAGATCCGAGCACCGGCCTCTTCCCATCCTGTTAATCCTGTTCATCCTGTCCAAACAAAAGCGCCACTAACGCCACACCCGAACCTATCGCCCCCGAGGGGAGCAGAGGATGGACAGGTCTTACGGGATTTGCTGCTTTCGGCGCTGGCATGGCTTGCGCAGCGTGCTTTTTGATCGCAAGGTACCAACGGTGACGCGCGCCGGTTTTTTTGCCGCGAAACCATGAATGGATCGGCATGAAAACCTATCGAAACCGGACTGAACGCGAAGCGTCCATGACCCGCTCGAACCCGTAAGGACCGAGGTGCAACGCCTCTTGGCAAAGGCCCTGGGCCAGGATCCCGCCCAGGCGGCGGTCGAAGAAAAGCGCGATCTGCTCGAGCGGCTCCTCGCGCGATTGGCCCACGAAATTCGCAATCCGCTAAGCTCGCTCGACGTCCATGTTCAATTGCTCGACGAGGACCTGACGTCGCTGGCGCCCGCCACGAAGGAACAGTTGACGCCGCGCCTGGCAATCATCCGCGGAGAACTGCACCGGCTCGAAAGCATCGTCTCCCAGTTCCTCCGGCTGGCCGGCCCGTCCGCCCTGGATTTGGAACCGGTGGATATCCCGAAGCTGGTGATGCATGTGTGCGACCTGTTGCGCCCGGAAGCGCAGGCACGCGGCATCGAAATCACGGCCGGGTTCCCTCCCACCCTCGCTCCGATCCCGGCCGATTCGGTCCGCTTGACCCAGGCCCTGATGAACTTGGTCATCAATGCCATTCAAGCCGTTGAACGGACGGGCCGCATCGAGGTGGTCACCACTACGTCCGGGGACATCCTCTCCATCGCGGTGTGCGATAATGGCCCGGGCATCCCGGCCGATAAGATCGGCGCCCTCTTCGACCCCTTCTTCACGACCAAGGCGGAGGGGCACGGCCTCGGGTTGTGGATTGCCCAGCAGATCGTGGGCGCACATGGCGGGCGTCTCTCGGCCCAGAACCGCGAGGGCGGAGGGGCGGCCTTCACGATGACGCTCCCCAGCCGGGCAAGCGCCCCGCCCTGATTCAAGCCGGCCCTGGCGGCGGCAAAACCGGGCCCGCCGGGCGCGGCAACCCCGAGCCGCCCGCTAACTAACCGCCAGTAAAGACACGCGTTCACCCCTCGGGTTGCGGGCAATGCCTTGCGCGCGGGGATCGAGCGAAGGCCGGCCGTCCACGACGAACAGGTAATGATGGTGGCCGTGGTGCATGGCGACTTGCAGCAACCACGAGCCGTCGGGCTGCCGCTCCATCGGGTGGGCCGCCGGATCCCAGCCGTTGAAATCTCCCGTCAGGCACACCGCCTGCGCGCCGGGAGCAACACAGATAAAATTGACCGGCTTCACCATCTTCCGGGCGGAATAACGCTCGGGGACAAACTGCGGACGAACATCGTACATGAGAAAAAAACTCCTAAGTTATTACGCTTTAAACACGGAACATCAGCACATACGCAAAGACAATCAAACTGAGCAGCGGCGCGCAAGTGGGAAAACTACGGAAAACTCCACACCCATTGGAGGGAACAGCCCTATTGGTCCTGGCGTCCGGCTGGTTAACCTTGTGGCTGATTTCAGCCGGCCGAATCGACAAGAAAGTGAAATACACGCTGCATATGAAAGTACGGATCATTCTGTTCCTGACCGTTGCCTTTGGATTGCTCCAGCCGTTGCTGGTGCGGGCCGATGATTTGTTCGGGCTCTATTGGCGGGGGACCTATTGATGTCTTAAGCGGCTGGATGCAGTACCTCCTTCCCGGAATCAAACGCCGTCTCTGGCGGGCACGCGTACACGGGAAGCCGGGTTGTGGATACGACCAACACGCCGTAATCGCGGCGCCGGGGAAATAGCCGTCATTCGGAGGCGGTCACCCGGACGGCTCACAACCGCCCGGCTCGATCGGGCTCCGCCCTGCCCTCGAGTTCCTTGGCCGAAGCCGGCAAAGGCCCGATCCCTTGACTACCCTGCCGAACCCGTGAATCCTATACCCATGGCTCCGCTGGAACCGCCAGACCTCCACTACCTGAACGCCGCGCTCGGCTGGCTCGGATTGGCCAACCCCGCCGAAGCACGACACGAGCTGGCCCAGATCGCGCCGGCCTCCCAAAACCATCCCGACGTACTGGAAGTCCGCTGGTCGATCTGCGCGGGAGAAGCGAACTGGCTGGAGGCGCTGGAAACCGCCCGCACCCTCGTCCAGACCGATCCACACCGCTATTCCGGCTGGGTGCATCAGGCATACGCCCTCCGCCGGGTTCCCGAAGGCGGCGTCCAGAGCGCCTGGCAGGCCCTGTTGCCCGCGTTCAACCGGTTTCCTGGGGAATCTATTATTTGCTACAACCTTTCCTGCTACGCCTGCCAGTTAGGCCAGCTCGACGCCGCCCGTGTCTGGTTGAAACGCGCCCTGGTGCTTGGGAAAGATCAGCCGATCAAGAACATGGCCCTGGAAGAGCCGGATTTGAAACCCCTCTGGCCAGAGATCCGAACCTTGTAATGAGGCGTCTTCCACCCCACCGTCCCCGAACCCCCTCACCCTCGACTACTCCCTCCGCACAGAGAGTCCGAAACCCAGCCTCATTAGGGAAAACTGCGAACTGAAGGCAGCCGCTCCACGAACTCTGTTGGACCATGGAAACGGGCCGAGTAAAACCGCATTTCAGCATTCCTTCTTTGATTGCCATTGGCGCGGCCATCGCCGGCTTTTTCGTCAGCGCCCTGGGCGGGTTCATCCTCGCCTTGATTGCCATCTTTTTCGGGCTGACGGGGTCTTGTTGTCGCTTTCCCCCTCGGTCAGGGGCGGCATCGTCAGCGTGCTGTCGCTGATCCTGGCGGCGATTGCCATCCGGGTGGCGATCGCGAAAGCCGTTGCTTGGGCGGTGTAGCGCGCCGGCTCATCTCGGGCCGCCGGCTGAACTCACTTCGCCAGGGCGGTTTCAATCGCCGCCACGACCTCGGCGGAATCGGGCTTTATCTGAGACTCGAATCGCTGCAAAATCTTTCCGTCGCGGCTAATCAGGAACTTGCTGAAATTCCATTTGATGTCGCCGGCGAACGGGGAGTCCTTGCCCGCCAGCGCAACATACAGCGGGTGGCGGTTGGGACCGTTGACCTCGATCTTCTCAAACAAGGGAAAGGTCACGTTGTACTTGCTGCTGCAGAACTGTTTGATCTGCTCGGAACTTCCGGGCTCCTGGGCGCCAAACTGGTTGCAGGGAAAACCCAGCACCACCAGGCCCTTGTCCTTATACTTCTCGTAAACCGATTCCAGGGCGCGATACTGGGGGGTGAAGCCGCAATGTGAAGCCACATTGACGATGAGCAGGACCTTGCCTTCGTAAGGCTTCAAGGAGGCCGGCTTCCCATCGATATCTTTCAACGGTATTTCGTCGATAGAACTGGCGGACACGATCAAGGTTTGCATCAAGGCCAAGCCGGCGACAAGAAAAGTTGGTTTCATGAACCAAACCGTTAGCTCTTATCGCAGCGTTGTCAACTCAGCGCAGCGCAGCCGGGCTGGCGCCAGGTACTGCGGGCCACAAGCTCGAGCATCGGCCGCGTTCACCCCCGGTCTTCCGGTTGCGACCCCCTCCGCACGGGCTCGATTCCTGGCCGACGGTGTAACCTTTCCCTCGCCCGCCCGTCTAATGCTTTCGGGTCGCTTCGAGGCGTGAACCTTCTCGACCTGGCAGTCAAATAAACAAACCGATTGGAAAACTCATATATGTTCCTGAACCACAAAAGTTTATCTCTCCTGACAAGAATCGCCCTCGTGGGTGTTTTCGCCTTGGGATTCCTCACTGAGATCCAGGCCGCCGACAAAAGCGACGCCGCCGGCACCTGGACCTGGTCGATGCCCGGTCGCAACGGCGGACCCGAACGCAAATTCACCCTGAAGGTAAAGGCCGACGGCGACAAACTGGTCGGCACGCTGGTCTCTCCCGGCCGCAATGGACAAACCCGGGAAACCCAGATCAAGGACATCAAGGTGGATGCCAGCGAAATCACCTTCAAGGTGGTTCGCGAGAATAACGGCAACACGATGACCACGAAGTCACAATGCCAAGATCACCGGCGACACCCTCAAGGGTAAAATCGAGTTCGAACGCAACGGCGAGACTCAATCCCGCGATTGGCAGGCCAAACGGGACACCTCCGCCGCGGCTCAATAAGCGGTCACACCAACGAATCTGAAGGGGCGCGCTGCGGCGCGCCTCTTTGTTTTTTCAGGACAAACTGCGGCAACCGGGCGGGCGCGAGGGGGACAAAGCTGTGTTCCCCCAGGCCCCGGTGGTTCCACCTGTTCCGGTTAGCCGTTCTGAGAATTATCCCGTAGGGATTTCAGCACTTAGCCCAGGGTTGCGAGTCCGCGAGCTACCCGGGGTCTGGGCCCCGGAAGGAATGTCAACCCTGCAAAGGGTTGGAGCGAAGACCGAGACCGGTGGCGCTCAAATCCCTTCGGGATAGACCCATCCGCTCCGAAGTCCCGGACCGGGAAGCAGGGCGTGAAAATGGTCCGCACCGCAACCGCCGCCGAGTGCGGCGTTGGTCGCTGCGTGACAACCGCCCGCCCGCCTGTTAGGTTCTGCCCCTGTATTTCGGTCACTTGTTAGGGAACTTTGTAACTGGAAGAATCTATGCGTTCAGACACTATTAAGAAAGGCTCCGAGCGTGCGCCACACCGGTCGCTGTTGCGCGCCACCGGCTCCATTGAATCCGAGGCGGACTGGGACAAGCCTTTCATCGCCATCGCGAATTCTTATACCGATTGCATCCCCGGCCACGCCCACCTGAACGAGGTTGGCATGCTGGTCAAACGCCTCGTCCGCGCGGCGGGCGGCGTGCCTTTCATCTTCAACACCATCGGCGTCGATGATGGCATCGCCATGGGGCACGGCGGAATGAAGTATTCCCTGCCGTCGCGCGAACTCATCGCGGATTGCGTCGAGTCGATGATTCGCGCGCATTGTTTTGACGGCATGGTCTGCATTCCCAACTGCGACAAGATCGTCCCGGGCATGCTGATGGCCGCCATGCGCTTGAACATCCCGACGGTATTTGTCAGCGGCGGGCCCATGGCGGCAGGCGTCGCGCAACAGACCGATGACCCCGAACTCCCGGCCCACCTGCGACCCGCGGCGCAAAAATCCGATCTGATCTCGGTGTTCAAGGGTGTCGCCGAGCTGCAAACCGGCAAAATCTCCGAAGACCAGTTGAAGAAGCTCGAGCAGAGCGCCTGCCCCACCTGCGGTTCCTGCTCGGGGATGTTCACGGCCAACTCGATGAATTGCCTGTGCGAGGCGCTGGGCATCGCGTTGCCGGGCAACGGGACGATCCTGGCGGTCTCGAAAGAGCGCGAGGCGCTCTATGACCGGGCGGCGCGGGCCATCATTGACCTGGTGGCCAAGGATATCAAACCGCGCGACATCGCGACGGCGGAGGCCTTCGACAATTCGCTGGCGCTGGACGTTGCCATGGGCGGATCCACCAATACCATCCTGCACACGCTGGCCATCGCCCGCGAGGCCGGAATCCCCTATGATATCAAACGCATCGACGCCATCTCCCGCCGGGTGCCCTGCTTGTGCAAGGTGTCGCCCTCCTCGAATTACCACGTGCAAGACGTGCACCGCGCCGGAGGCATCCACACCATTCTCGGTGAACTCAAACGGATGGGCGCCCTGACCCTGACCTGCCCCACCGTGACGGGCAAAACCATCGGCGAGAACATCGACGAATGGGATATGCGTTCCGAGCACTGCACGTCTTGGGCGAAAACCGTGCGCGTGTCCGGGTGCTCCGCCCTCGTTCTGGACCCGAACGACAAACTCGGCCCGGCGGCCCGCACGGCCAGCGGCAATCTCGCCCCCAAACCGATGCTGTTCTTCCCGGCCGACGCGCGCGCGATCACGTTGTGGCGCCTGGCGGCGGCTTTCAATGCGGCCGAGGCCGCCACCGCCGCGGCCTTGTTCACGGAAGATGCGGAGCTTCAGGTCAACGAAACCTCGACCTGGAAAGGTCCCGCCGCCATCGAAGCGGGCTTGAAAGAAAAGTTCGCCGAGTCCAAAGGCCGGGCCCGAGCCGAACTCGGCCAGCTTAAGGGCACACCGGTCCTGCTCATCTGGCATTACACCAAGGAGGGCGGCAAGACGGTCCATTGCCTGCTCCGAACCGGAAGATTGCGTGGCTGGCAAATCAGCAAGGCCTATCACGAATATCGTCAGGCCCAAATCAAGGACGCCCAGCCCAGCGGCTTGATGCCCTACGACTCGGCGTTCATGTTCGATGCCCGGGATTGCATCCGCTCGAAGGAGACCGCCTATACCGCCGAAGGAGGCCTGGCCATCCTGTACGGCCAACTCGCCCCCGAGGGCAGCGTGGTCAAGACCGCCGGGATTAGCGATAGTTTCAAAGCCTACTGTGGCCCGGACTTTGTCTTTGAAGGCCCGTGCGTGATTTTCGAAAGCCAGGAAGAAGCGTGCGAGGGCATTCTCGGTGGCAAAGTGAAGGCCGGGGATGTGGCCATCATCCGCAATGAGGGCCCGCGTGGCGGCCCGGGAATGCAAGAGATGCTCTCCCCTACCAGCTACATCGTGGGCATGGGGCTCAGCGACAAAGTGGCGCTGATCACCGATGGCCGGTTCAGCGGCGGCACCGCCGGCGCCTGCATCGGACATGTCTCGCCCGAGGCGGCCGAGGGCGGTCCGATCGGACTGCTTCAAAATGGAGACCGGCTCCGGATCGACTTCCCGAAACGCACCATCGACATTTTGGTCTCCGAGACTGAACTGGGCCGGCGCAAGTTGACCTGGCAGCCTGTCAAACGCGATCTCAACGGCTGGCTCGCCCGTTACCAAAAGCTGGTTTCCAACGCCAGCCAGGGCGGCATTCTCCAAGCCTAACCTCCCCAGCCCTCGCCCGCCTGGCGCCCCTATGCCACACGACCCTTCCGAGCAACACAGCCCGCGAGTCGGAGCGCGAAGTCCTCTGCGCGCCTCCCAATCCCCGCTCAATGACCCGTGCGATTCGCCTCCAAACGCGCCGGACTCCAAGCGCCGGAGCTGGGGCCTTTGGGCCTGCCTGGTGCTTTCGGCCAGTGTCCTTTGGGGCTGCTCCCACTCCAAGGACTACGAACAGTACCCGAACGGCGTCGTCGGGGTCTATGAGGCACAGCCCCCCGCATTTCTGAATGGCCCGATGAGCGTCCTCTTGACCAACCGCGCCGGCTACGCGGCACACGTCACCGTTCAGGGGGACGCCTTCGCCGCGGGCGGCGAAGTCAAGTCCGGCCAGCTCTATTGCCGGGGGAACGAGCTGCTTTTTGCTCCCGTTCAAATGCAGAAAAAACAAGCGCGCTCGGGAGGATTTGCCTTTATCTGGAACGTGGCCGACAGCAAGGGTTACGTGCTGAGCGGTGCTTTGCAGGGTTATGCCCCGGTCTCATCGAGCGTGCAACCCACCAATGTCGTCCTGCAACCCCAGCCCACCGCCGAACGCATTGACGGCCACCCGGCAACCCGTGAGACCGCCGTGGTGCAAATGAGCGACGGCTCGTCGGCCACGTTCGAAGTGTGGCGGGCCAGCGATCTTAACGGCCTGCCGCTGCGCATCAGCACGGCCAACCCGGTGGTTTTGACGTTGACCTTCTCCGACCTTCGACCGGCCCCTCCTCCCGACGATGTGTTTGCCTTGCCGGATGATTTCACGAAGTATTCCAGCCCCGAAGCCCTGGCCGACGAGGTAGCCGCGCGGCAGCACAACTTGCACCGGAAGAACACCGGGGTGCTCGAACCCATGGAGCCGATCAATCCGGCCAATCAACCGCCGCGCCAGGGCCCCTGAACCTCAAACCCCAACGCTCACAAGCGGCGCTGCCCAATCCCACGGTGTATGAAAGCATGGCTTCTGGACGATTTCACCGGCATCGCGGGCCTGCACCTGGCCGATGTGCCTGAGCCGGCACCTCGCGCCGGCGAGGTGGTTTTGGAGGTGCATTACGCGGGGCTCAACCCCGCCAATCGCTACCTGGCAGAACGACAATACCCCGCGCTCCCCCCCCTGCCGCATATTCTTGGCCGTGACGCCATCGGGACCGTAGTCCACTTGGGCGTGGGGGTGAGCGGTCTCCGAGTGGGCGACCGCCGCGCCCTGCTGCGTGGCGACGTGGGGGTTACCAAGCCGGGAACCTTCGCTCAGCGAGTGGCAGTGCCGGTCGAGTCCCTCATCGAAGTGCCCGCGAACTGGAGCGAAGAGGAAGCCGCGGGAGCGACCCTCGTTTATCTCACCGCTTACCAGGCACTCACAACGTGGGAAGACCTGCCTTCCCCGGCCGTCGTTCTGGTGAGTGGCGCCTCGGGAGGCGTCGGTACCGCCGCCGTGCAACTCGCCTCCGCGATGGGCCACACCGTCCTGGCCCTTTCCCGTAGCGCGCAGAAAAGCAGCCGCCTGCGCCAGTTGGGCGCCACTGCGACCCTGGACCCATCCGACCCCGAATGGCGGCGCGCGGCAAAGGCCAGCCTGGGCGAGCGGCGAGTGGATCTCGCGATCGATAACATCGGCGGCAAGCTCCTGCCCGAAATGATTGATACCCTGGGCGACCGCGGAAGAGTCAGTGTCGTTGGCCGTTTGGCCGGCCCGGTGCCAGATTTCAACACCGCCGCGCTGTTCTTCAGGCGGATCCGGCTCGGCGGCGTGGCCGTCGGCGCTTACACCAACGCCGAAAGCCGGGCCGCCTGGCAGGAAGTCGTCCGGCTCTTGTCCCGCCAAGGGGCAAAGCCGCTGGTGGACAAAGTGTTTCCCTTTGGAGACATTCAGCAGGCCTTTGCGCGGCTGGCCGAAGGCCCCCTGGGCAAGGTCTTGTTGCGAGTGAAAACCGAGTGAGGACGGCGCTGCCCCTGGTGTTCTCGAGCCCCTCGAAGCGTCAATCACCCCACAACGCGCGGACAGTCTGAGGCCCAGCCTGCTTACAACGTTATGGGGTTCCCCCCTTGGCGCCCGCCGTTTTCGAAAATGCCTGAACGCATTCGTGCACGGACGAAAAAAAACTCTCCGCCCCGATCTCCCCGGTCAGCCCGGTCCGCTGGAGCAGTTCGCGCAACGGACGGTTGGCGTGGGCGATTTTGAGCGCGACGCCCTGACGCTTTAGCTCCTCGCAGATGCTCGTCAACGCCTCGACCGCGGTGACATCAATGTCCGAGATCGCCTGGGCATCGAGCAGAAACCAACGGACCGGCTGGGGGCTGGACGCGATGAGGTGACGGACGCGCTCGACAAAGTGCCCCGCGTTCGAGAATAACAGCGGAGCGTAAAAGCGGTAGGCGATCAGCCCGGGCACGGTCTGCGCTTCGTCCGGGTTGCCCACGTCGTGAAACCCGTGGCCGGGCACCTCGGTGAGGACAGCGTCGGGCGGATGTGAGATCCGGTTGATGAGACCCAGCAAGGACAACGCCACACCAAACACAATGCCCGGCACGACCCCGGCGGCCAGAACACTCAACGTGGTCAAACCGGCGATGACCCCGCTCCGGGGGGAGAACCGGTGAATCTTCACCATATCGCTGATTTCGATTAATCCACACCCCGCATAGATGAGAATGGCGGCGAGCGCCACCTGCGGCAGACTGGCAATGAGCGGAGTCAGATACAGCAGGAACAGGCCCAGGGTGAGCGCGGCAATGAGACTGGAGAGCTGGCTCTTGGCGCCGGTGGCGTCGTTGATGGTGGTTCGGGCCTGGCTGCCGGTGATCGAAAAGCCCTGGAACAGGCCGGTCATCACATCCGACACTCCCAGGGCGGTGAGTTCCTGGTTGGGACTGACTTCGTACCCATTTTTTGCCGCGAACGCGCGAGCCAGCAAAATGCCTTCCGTGTACGTCAGCAAAGCAATGCCAATGGCGGCCGGAAGCAGCGTGTGCAACTCCCGCCAGGATATGGCGGGAACCTCGAAGCGGGGCAGGCCGCTCGGGAACGCGCCCACAACCGCAAAGCCATGCTCGGACAGCCGTAACGCTCGCGACGCGACAATCGCGACCACACAGGCCGCCAGGGTGCCGGGCACCCGGGGCGCCCAGCGGCGCAGGCCAAACAACAGGCCCAGCAAACCAATGCCGAAAAGCAGCGTCGGCACTTGCGACCCTCCCAGTCCCTCAGCCAATTCGAGCAAGCGGGGGAAAAAGTCGTTGTTGTGCAATGGCAGGCCAAACAACTTGTCCAGTTGGGAGCCGATCAGGATGAGCGCGGCGCCGGTCATGTAGCCGACCAAAACGGGTCGTGACAAAAAATCAGCCACCGCACCCAAGTTGGCGCGAGCGCCCAGCACCAGCAGCAATCCGCTCAGCAGCGCCAGCAACGCGGCCAGCGCGGCTGCGTGGGCGGGGTCCCCGGCAGCGAGCGGCCCCACGGTGCTCGCCGTCAAAAGCGATATGGCGATATCCGGCCCAACGATCACCTGCCGCGAGCTGCCCAGGACCGCGTAGGCCAGCAACGGCACCAGCGCGGCATACAGTCCGTGCTCGGGCCGGAGCCCCATCAACCCGGCATACGCGATGACCGAAGGGATCATCACGATGCAAACGCTCACCCCGGCCACCAAATCCCCAAGGAACCACGCGCCACGGTAATTGCGGAGCACCGCCAGACCGGGCAGATATCGCTGCAAGCGCGGTGCGGTGGCCCCCTGGGGCGGCGGGGTCGCCCCGCTTTCGGCGGGTGGTCGAATTTGGTCTGGCATCAATTCCTTTTACCAACGGCGGCCTGCTCGCTGCAACACCGCAGTCCAAAACCACCGTGATAAGGCGCCCGCTTCTCAATCCACGCATCCTTCGACCACCCCACAAGGCTCAAATGGTCCGAGCCCCGGCCTCATGAGGAATAGCCTGCTCCCGAAGCCTCCTCGTCAGCCCCTCGGCTTTGCCCCCGGGGAAGGCGCCCCCCCTCCGGCGCTAGGCCAGGCCCAGATTCTGCAAAATCCGCCGGATCGAGCCCGCCTTGTTCAGCGTATAAAAGTGAATCCCGGGCGCGCCGTTGCGGAGCAACTCCTCGCACTGCTGGGTGGCATACTCGATGCCGAATTCAGTCGCCGCGGCCTCGTTGTCACCCAGCGCGTCGAGCTTGGCCGCCAGAGCCTGCGGAATGCGCGCGCCGCAGAGGGTCGTGAATCGTTTGATCTGAGCCGCGCTCATGATCGGAATGATCCCCGGCACCAGCGGAACCTTCACGCCATGCCGGGCCTGCATGTGTTCGCGGAATTGAAAGAAATCCTGGTTGTCGAAAAACAACTGGGTCAGGACAAAATCCGCCCCGGCATCGATTTTCTGCTTCAGATGAAGCCAATCGGTCTCCTTGCCCGCTTTGCAGGCCACGTGGCCTTCGGGAAAACCTGCGACGCCGATGCAGAACTCGCCCTGCTCGCGAATGAAGCCGACCAACTGGTTGGAGAACTCGAAGCCGCCCGGGGTGAGTTGGAACGCGCCACCGCCGGGCATGTCGCCCCGCAACGCGAGCACGTTCTTGACCCCCAAAGTCCGAATCTGCGCCAGCAACTCGCGAATTTCCTCCCGTGTGGCGCAGACGCATGTCAGGTGCGCCACCGCGGTCAGCCCATGCTGCCGCTGAATCCGCTCCACGATCCTCAGGGTCTTTTCCCGCGTGCTGCCGCCGGCGCCATAGGTTACCGAGCAATAATCCGGCTGGGTCTCGAGCAGCGCGGGCACGGTCTTCTCCAGCAGGTTCCGGTCGCCTTCGTCCGTTTTCGGGGGGAAAAACTCGAACGAAATCACCGGTCGTCCCGCGGCGATTTTGGCGGCGTAAATATCGCGAACAAGCTGCATGGGCGCCAACATGCGCGAAGCGGAGATAAAATCCAAGTTCCGAGTACGCCGGGCCGCTCCACGACGTTTCGGGTTGGCGGATTTGGGCCTGGGGCGGCCTGTTAAGCACCGAGCAGCAGGTGCTCGATCTCCGGGTAGGTGCGCACGACATGATGGGCGCGGCTCAACTCGGCGGCCGGGTGGGTATTGGTGATGGCGATCACGCGCATCCCCGCCGCCAGACCGGCGGCAATTCCCGGCTTGGAATCCTCGATCACCCAGCAGTCGCTCGCCGCAACCCCCAGCAACTTGGCGGTCCGGAGGAAAATATCGGGCGCGGGTTTGCCCTGAGCCACATCCGCCGCTGTGACGACGGCCGCGAAGAATGTGCGCAGGCTCTTCAATGCCAGCACTTCCTCGACGACCACGCGGTCCGAACCGGAAGCCACCCCCAAACGGAAATGCGGCGCCAGGCTCTCCACCAGGTGCGGCAGTCCCTCGAAGAGCGGTTGCTCGCGCCGGATAATCTCGAGGATGCGGCTTCGCTTCCGCTCGAGCAACTCTTCCAGGCTGTGGCTCGGTTTGTATTTGGCGATGAAATCGACCCACAGTTCCTGATCGGATCGGCCCACGTAATCGGCGAACTTCAGTTGCAACGCCTCCCCGTAGCCAAGCTCGCGCACCACCGCCAAAAACGCACTTTCGTGCCGCGGCTCGCTGTCCACAATCACGCCGTCCATGTCGAAAATGACCGCCCGCGCCGTGCTCATCGAAGCCGGGTCTCTCCCAGGTCCAAGAGACGCTCGAACTGGCTCCGCGTCACAGGCATGACCGACAAGCGGCTCTGCTTGACCAGCGCCATCGTCTTCAGAATGGGGTCGGCCTTGATGACGCCGAGTCCGACCGGCTTTGTCATCGGCTTGAGCGGGCCCAAATCGATGGCCGACCAATCCCCCTCCGTGGCGGTTGGGTCGGGGTAAGCTTCCTTGAGCACGCGCGCCACACCGACCACTTCCTTGCCCGATCCGCTGTGATAATAGAAAACGCGGTCGCCCTTTTTCATCGCGCGCAGATGGTTGCGCGCCTGGAAATTACGCACCCCGGTCCAGGCCGTTTGGCCCTCTTTAGCCAAGGCGGCCCAGGGGTAATCCTCGGGCTCTTGCTTCACCAGCCAATATTGCATCCCCAAATGTTGGGCGCCGAGGGACCATTAGTCACGCTCGATTTAAGGTCCGGCAGAGCGTTAGCCGCGGGGATTGCCCAGCCCTTGTGCGGAACCGATTTCCCCTCGCCCGTTGCCCTCCAACCCGCAGCGGTTCGCCCGGTTTACTGCACAAATTCCAGTTCCTGCCGGTGGGGGATTAAACCTTGCTCGAACGCGCGTCCGAGGAAGCGCCGGATGGCTTCGCGGCCCTTCTCGCCGTAATCCAGCGTCCAATGATTGACGTACATGCCGACGAATTTGTCCGCGAGTTCACGGCCCATGTCGCGGGCGTATTGGAGCGCGTGTTGGACCGCGTCGGCCCGGTGGTCCAGGCTGAATTGAATGCTGGCGCTGAGCACGTCGGACACTTGTTTGCGGATCGCGGGAGCAAAGCGTTTATGAATGACGTTGCCGCCCAACGGAAGGGGAAGCCCGCCGTTCTCGCCGGACCACCAGGCGCCCAGGTCGGCACAGACCTGTAAGCCCTCGTTTTGCCAGGTCAATTGGCCCTCATGGATAATCAATCCCACATCCGCGTTTCCCGAATGCACCGCCTGAAAGATCTGGTCGAAGGGCACCACCCGGTAATCGAATTCGCCAGCGGGCTTTTCTAGCCAGAGCTGGAGCGCGAGAAAGGCGCTGGTCATCGTGCCCGGCACGGCAATGCGCTGGCGGGCGACTTCGGCCTTGGAAAGCTTTGTCCGCGCCACCAGCATTGGACCATAGCCGTCGCCCATGCTGGCGCCGCTGGGCAGCAGCGCGTATTGCCCGCTGACGTAGGCGTAAGCGTGGATGCTGATCGCCGAGATGTCCAACTCGCCCCGGGTGGCCCGTTCGTTCAGAGTTTGAATATCCTGTAGGATATGCTCGAACTTAAAACCGTGGCTCGGGATTAACCCGTGCGCCAGGCCATAGAACATGAAGGCATCGTCGGGGTCCGGAGAATGCCCTAAGGTCAATGTGTATCGCGACATGCGCCATAGCGTAGGACAGGCCGAGCCCTTAGTCACGAGGCTTCAACTCCGCTCAATTCCACCCGCGCGTGCGGGGGAACCGCGAAATCTGAGAACCACATGGAAGGGACTAGGAACCACGAAACACACAAAATACACGAAACGGATGCGTCTTTCGTGTATTTGGCGTATTTCGTGGTCCCTCCGCAATTCTGGTTTCGTGCCCGCGCGGATCAGGCGGAAACGGTCAGGACTGAATTGACCCCGCCAAACGGGTTCTGAACGCACTCCTTGGCATTAGGGTCGGGCAGCCATTGGCCGTCCACAACAAAGAGGTATTCATGGCGGCCGGGGCCGACACTCAGGTCCCCCACCCAGCGGTCGTTGCCGAGCGACATCAAGGGAGCCTGCTCGGGCTTCCATTGATTGAAGGAACCCGCGACATAAACCCGTTTGGCGCCGGGCTGGACGAATTCGAGCGAAACGCGGCCGGGCTTGAGTGCAGGCGTCGGTGCGGGCGGCGCGGCTTTGACCGGCACACGATTGGGAGTGGTCGTCTTAACAACCGAAGGCTTAAGCTTGCGTGTTACCATATACCAAGTAAAAACAAACGGGCGGTTGAGCTGTTCAAAGATTCTCGTTCCAAAAGCTGACTAGCAATGTCCATGCCGCGGCATGATCCTTAACTCACCGCCGCCTCCGCTGGACTGCCTGCAAATCGCCGGACCCAAAGAGCGGCTCTCAATCATTGGGAAAACCGGCCATCCCCGGGGGGATCCATGCCCGCGCCGGAGCGGAGGCTTCCCCAGCAACAGCCTCCTGCGGAAGGAACACCTCGGGATGAGGAGCGAACCGGGTGCGTGATTTTGCGCAAAATGACCTTTCTTAGCCCAAGCCAAGCTGCCGAGGCCAGGCCTCAGACCCGTGGGGCGTCACGGGAAGTCGGAACCGGAACTGGCTCCGGCAGGTCGGGGGCCGGCAGCGTCTCGTTAGCTCTGCGCTCCGCGCGGACATGGAACGGACCCTGAGCTGCGGAAACGCGCCGGGTTTAACCACCCCTCATCCGGGGCGAACCGGCGGTTGGATCGGCGCGGCGCTGGGTTCGTCGAGTTTCACCAAGTCGATGCCCACGAGGCAAACGTCGTCCGAAAAAGCGGAGTCGCCCGAGAACGCCCGGACCTCCTCCAACACCTTATCGAACAGCGCGGAAGTGGGCAGATCGAGTCGCTTACGCAGCGTGCCCGCCAGCAGTTGCTGGTCATAAAAGTCGTTCGCTTGATTCTGGGTTTCCACCAATCCATCCGTGAAGAGGAACACCAGGTCACCGGGCGTGAGCAGGGCTTCGGAGGCCTGGTAGGCCGTATTCTCCATCAAGCCAAGCGCCGGCTGGCTTTTGCCGGAGAGGTTGGCCAGCGTGGCGACCTGCCGCGCGGAACGGCGCACGTGCAACGGCTTGGGATGGCCGGCGTTGGCGTAACGCATCACCCTCGTCCGCCAATCCGCCACCAGGTAAAAGGCGGTGGTCAGGAGCGGGCTGCCCGCGTGTTTGATGATGGCATGCAGATCATGATTCAACTTCGTCAAAAAGTCGCCCGGTTCGGCGGCGAACGGGTTCAACTCCTCGACCAGCGCCCGGATCATGGCCGTGACCAAAGCCGACCTCACCCCGTGCCCGGCAACATCACAGAGGAACACCCCCGCCTGGGTTTCCGATAGAGCGGAGATGGTGAAGAAATCGCCGCCGACACTTCCGGTGGGCAGGTACCGATGCGTGAACTGGAAGGCGCTCTCGACCTGGCCCCCGGGAGGAGGGAAAGCCGGGTATTGCTGCGGCAGCATGATCAATTGGATCTCGCGGGCCATCTTGAGATCGTCCTCCATCTGGAGGTTCTTGGCTTGGAGCTCCATCCGGCTCTGCGCCAGGGCGGCGTGAGCACGGCGCAGTTGTTCATCGGCCATTCGCTGCTGGGTAATATCCCAGAAAATGGCCTGCAACCCGATGATCCGGCCGCTGGATTCGCGCAACGGCGTCTTGACCACCTGCACAAAGAGCTTCCCGCCCCCGGGCGGTTGGTGCTCCTCGACCGTGTCATAGGGCATCCCCGTCTCGATCACCCGGCGATCATCCCGCTGGTACTTTTCCGCCAGTTCCTGCGGGAAAAAATCAAAGTCCGTCTTGCCCACAATCTCTTCCAACGACCGCCCCAGCGTTTGGCAAAACTGGTGATTGGCGAACGTGAAGCGGCAATCCAGGTTCTTGCGAAAAATGTTTTGCGGCAGCGTCTCGACCAGGGAGTGGTACAGCGCCTCGGAATGCCGCACTTTTGCCTCGGCCTCACGCCGCTGCGTAATGTCCTCGACACTGCCTTCGTAGTACAGGAGCCGGCCCTTGGCATCCCGAATCGCCCGGCAATTTTCGGAAATCCAAATCGTCGAATCATCCTTGCGGCGAACCTGCGACTCGAACGCGGTGATCACGTCGTTTTCCTGCATCAGCCGGATGAACTCGTTGCGGCGTTCCTCCTGCACATACAGATGCCGGCTAATGTCGGTCAAGCCCCCCATGAGTTCCTCCGGCGAGCCATAGCCATAAATGCGCGCCAAGGCGGCATTGGCCATCAAATAGCGGCCGTCCGGCGTCGTTTGGAAAATCCCTTCCACCAGGTGATCGAAGACGCTGTGGTACTTTTCTTCGGCTTCGAGGAGCGCGCGATCCATGCGGCGGCGCTCGATGGCATAGCGCAGCGATCGTTCGAGCCAGCCGGGCGTGAGCTGCCCTTTGACCAGGTAATCGTGCGCGCCGGCATGCACCGCTTCCAGCGCAATCGCCTCGTCGTCGGATTCGCCGGCCACAATGATGGGCAGTTGCGGCGCGCCCGCCCGCAGCAACGAAACGTTCGCCAGGCCGGCGCCGTCCGGCAGGGACATGTCCATCACCACGACGTCGAACTGGTCAGCCGCCAGCGCGGTCAAGCCTCGGTCCAGGTCCTGCGCGGGAAGCAGTTCGGCCGTGAGATCCCGCGCCTGGCCAAGCATCTCGCTGACATAACGGGCGAAACCGGGGTCGTGCTCGATCAGAAGGTACTTTGAGATTATCTTGCGCCATATCACTGCGTGGCCCCCGGCCCGAAACCCGCTCCGGTGGGTCCTGAGTATAGTTTGGCACGAAGCGCCGATGGGGGCAAGACCTCTCAAGGTCATCCTGGCCTCGTCTCGAGCCGCCACCGGCAACTGGAGCCTGATGCAGCCCTGCTTCCCCGCCGGTCGGCTGTTGATCCGTTCTTTCCTTCACCGTCAGCCTGGCTTATTTTGTCGCGCTGTTCTCAGCACCCAATGCCGAGCGTTTATATTAAAACTTATGGCTGCCAGATGAACGAGCGCGACAGCGAAGCGGTCGCGGCCCAACTGTCGGCCAAAGGCTATACCCTGGCGCTCTCGGAGGCGGCCGCCGACGTCGTGCTCCTTAACACGTGCAGCGTCCGCGACATGGCCGAACAAAAGGCCCTGAACAAAATGCAGGCCCTGATCGCCGAGGCCCGCCAGGCCCGCCCTGGTGTCATCTATGGCTTCCTGGGCTGCATGGCACAAAGCCGGGGACGGGAATTGATCGACCGCCTGCCGGACGTGGACCTGGTGTTGGGGACCCAGAAGATCCATCGCACCGGGGAATACCTGGACGAGCTGTTGAGCGGGCGGAAGCGCCAGATCGTCGATGTCGAGGCGGAGGAAAGGAGCGAGGCGGCCATCCGCGAGCATTTGCTCGGCGGAAGCGCGAAAAAGTCGGTCTCGGCCTTCGTCAGCATCATGCAGGGTTGCAACCAGCATTGCACGTTTTGCATCGTGCCGCACACGCGCGGCGAGGAGCGCAGCCGGACGATTCCCGACGTCGTGGCGGAATGCCGGCAGTTGGTCGCGTCGGGGGTCAAGGAGATCACCTTGCTGGGACAGATCGTCACCAGCTACGGCCGCCGCGATGTTCCGATCCGGGCCGGTCAATCCCCGTTCGTCCAACTGTTGGATGCCGTGCACGAAATCGAGGGCCTCGAGCGGATCCGGTTCACCTCGCCGCACCCCAAAGGCTATGGCGACGATCTTGTGGAGGCCTACGCGCGCCTGCCCAAACTGGTGGAGAGCGCCCACATTCCTGTCCAGAGCGGCTGCGATCGGATTTTGAAGCTGATGCACCGCGGCTATACGCGGGAGCGGTTTTTGGGGATCGTGGCCAAACTGCGCCGGCTCAACCCCAACATCGGGGTGAGCACGGATTTTATCGCCGGGTTCCCGGGCGAAACCGAGGCCGATTTCGAGGAAACCCTCTCGCTCGTCCGGGAGGCGCAGTTTGACCAGGCCTTCATTTTCCGCTACTCCGAGCGCCGCGACACGCCCGCCGCCGCACTGCCCGACCAGGTTCCGCAGGCCACCCGCGAGGAACGCCAGCAGCGCCTGCTCGCTGTGGTTAACGAGGTGGCCGGCCGGCGCTACGACCAATTGGTGGGCCGGCGGATGCAAATCCTGGTGGAAGGCCCCAGCAAGCGCAACCCCGCGCGGTTCACCGGACGCACCCGCTGCAACCGCATCGTGGTGTTCGAGGGGTCGCCCCGGCACCAAGGCCACCTCCTGGACGTCAAGATTGCTCGAACCGGCTCCTTTACCCTGTATGGTGAACCGGACATTCTCGAGTGAATCCCCGGTCCGCATCCCCCGCTGACATCGCGATTTCACGCGGCGGAGCATGCCCCGGCCGGCGGGTTGGCGGCCTGGCTCCTGTGGCCTCGGGAGGCGAGGCTTTTCCCAGTCCAAAAAAACCTTGTGCAATTTTCCCCGATGATGCATTTTCTGCGGGCTTCAGGCATAAAACGTCGATTTGACACGTCGGGCGAAACGTGTGTCTTGGGACAGTTTGTTAGCAGAACATGCGATTGTTGAGCGTTATTTTAGTCGGGCTACTGTTGGCAGGCGGGCCAATCATCGGGTGGGCGGCCGAACCGGGCGTCACCCCGCTGGAAAGCCAGCCGGGCGCTGCTCACGCCGAGCATGGTCTTCCTCAGCCGGCGGTCAAAATCGGCGAGATCTTCGGTTTTCCGGTGACCAATTCCATGGTGGTCACCTGGATTGTGGCGATCGGGCTCATCATTTTCGCTCAAATCGCCACGCGCAACATGAAGGAAGTCCCCGAAGGGGCGCAGAACTTCTGGGAATGGATGGTGGAAAGTTTGCACGATTTTCTTGAAGGCATCATGGGGCATCACCTGGTCCAGCGGACATTCTGGTTCTTTGCCACGGTGTTCATTTTCATCCTGTTTTCGAATTGGATCGGGCTGATCCCCGGCCTGGGCACCGTGGGATGGGGGCACGCTACTCCCCAGGGCTTCCATATCGATCAGCCCTTCTTCCGCGGGGCGAACGCCGACCTGAACATGACGCTGGCCATGGCGCTGGTCTTCTTCGCCTGCTGGGTTTACTGGGCGGTGCGGGAAATTGGTCCGATAGGGTTCCTGAGCCATCTTTTTGCGCCCAAAGGCGAAACCACCGGGGCGCTCAAGGTGCTGATGGTGATTGTCTTTTTTGCCGTGGGTTGTCTGGAAGTTTTCTCGATCCTGTTCCGGCCGGTGTCGCTGAGCTTCCGGCTTTACGGAAACATTTTTGCTGGCGAGAACATGCTCGAAGCCATGTCCCGGCTGGTGCCGGGTTTCGGCTGGCTGCTCCCGATTCCATTTTATTTCATGGAGCTCCTGGTGGGCTTTGTGCAGGCCATGGTGTTCATGCTGCTGACCGCCGTGTTCACCATGCTGATTTGCCAGCACGACGAGGAGCCGGGCCAGGCCCACCAACGCTGAAAAGGGCGCCGAAACCAATTTCGGCGGTTTGACCGTGTTCAATCGCGGGAGCCGCCGCGCAAGAGAAACGAAAGGAAACTAGATAGTATGTCGCTAATGCCTATGCTGGCAGAACTGACCGGAAACTTCCACGTCGCCATGGGAGCGCTTGGCGCCTCTTTGGGCGTGGGTTTAATCGGCATGAAGGCTTCGGAGGCGGTGGGACGCAATCCCGGCGCCGCCACGAAGATCCTGGTCCAGTCCATCCTGGCCATTGCCTTCGCCGAAGCGATCGTGTTCTACACGCTGTTCCTCGTCAAGTAACCTCGCGCTCGGGCGCGGGGCGCTTGCCGCCCCGCGCCCAGCCTTCCGTGAAAGCGCTCGTTTATGAATAGCTCCATGTTGCTTGCCCAAGCCGGTGTCGGCGGCCAAGTCGAGGAAATCGCCCGGACCTTCGGCGTGGACTGGTCGCACCTGACGGCTCAGATCCTCAGCTTTTGCATCGTCTGCATCCTGCTCTACTTTTTTGCCTACAAGCGAGTCCTGACCATGCTCGAAGAGCGGCGCCAGCGCATCGCCGAGGGCCTGGAAAACGCCGAAAAGATCAAAGCCGAACTGGCGCGCACCGAGGCGCAGCGCCTCGAGGTGCTTTCCCAAGCCAACACCCAGGCCATCCGCTTGATCGAAGAAGCCCGCGCCGCCGCGGCCCGCGTCCAGGAGCAGGAGACCCAAAAAGCCATCGCCGCCGCCGAGCAGATTATTGTCAAGGCGCGCGAGGCCGCCGCCGCCGACCATGCGCGCATGCTCACGGAACTGCGCCGCGAAGTGGGCCGTTTGGTGGTGCGAACCACGGCCGCGGTTACGGGCAAAATCTTGACCCCGGAAGACCAACGGCGGCTCGCCGAAGAAACTGCGCGGCAAATTCCGGCTTAACCGCTCCCTTGCATGAAGGTAACCAAACAGGCCAGGCGCGAAGGCAAGGAACTCTTCCGGGCTTGTATCGTCAATGGCCTGCTCGACGAAAACCGGGCTCGTCTGGCCGTGCAAAAGACCCTCGAACTCCGGCCCCGCCGTTTCCTCAAAATCCTGACGCATTTCGAACGGCTGGTGAAGCTCGAATTGGAACGGCGCACCGTCAAAATCGACAGCGCCCTGCCCCTGCCGGAGGACCTCAAGGCGAGCGTTCAGGCCGCGCTGGGCCACGCTTACGGACCGGGGCTCGATATTTCCTACGCGCTGGATCCCGGCCTCATCGGCGGCATGCGGATCAAAGTGGGCAGCGATGTCTATGACGGCAGCGTGCGGGCCAAACTGGCCGCGCTGGAAGCCGGCTTTTAGCCAGCCGCGGCGCTTGACGCGCCCGGGCGGTGAACACGAGCAGAAGAAGAATTTATGAGTACGCTATTACAAGAGATCGAAGCCCAGATCGCGGGCGTCAAAACCGTTGCCGCGCGGCAAAACGTCGGGGTCGTGCGCGAGATTGGGGACGGGGTGGCCAAGATCGAGGGCCTGACCGACGCCATGCTCAACGAGATGCTCGATTTCGGCAACGGCATCACCGGGCTGGCGTTAAATCTGGAAGAGACGGAGGTGGGCGCCATTATTTTGGGGGATTACACCAGCATCAAAGAAGGGCAGGAAGTCAAGACCACCGGCAAGCTGCTGCAAGTGCCGGTAGGCAAAGGCCTGCTGGGCCGCGTGGTCAACGCCCTGGGCGAACCCGTCGATGGCAAGGGACCCGTGCGCGCCGAGACCACCTACCCGGTCGAGAAGATTGCCCATGGCATCATCCGCCGCAAGTCGGTGACCCAGCCCGTCCAGACCGGAATCATGGCCGTCGATGCCATGATTCCCATTGGCCGAGGACAGCGGGAATTGATCATTGGCGATCGTTCGACCGGCAAGACGACCATCTGCGTGGATGCCATCATCAACCAGGCGCGCCTGAACAAAGCGGCGGAGAGCAGCGGGGATAAGGACTATCGCCCGCTGTACTGCATCTACGTGGCCATTGGCCAGAAACAGTCCAACATTGCCCGCGTCATCAGTGTGTTGGAAGAGCACGGCGCCATGCCTTATACCATTGTCGTCGCCGCGCCAGCCTCCGAGTCCGCCACCACTCAATACCTGGCCCCCTTCGCCGGCACCGCCATGGGCGAGTGGTTTATGGACCACGCCATGGACGCGCTCATCGTTTATGATGACCTGTCCAAGCACGCCGTCGCTTACCGCCAGGTCTCCCTCGTGCTCAAGCGGCCCTCGGGTCGCGAGGCCTATCCCGGGGACGTATTCTACCTCCATAGCCGGTTGCTCGAACGCTCCGCGCGGCTTAGTGAAAAGTACGGGAACGGTTCCCTGACCGGTCTCCCCATCATCGAGACCCAGGCCGGGGACGTCTCCGCCTACATCCCCACCAACGTCATTTCGATCACCGACGGCCAGATTTACCTGGAAACCGACCTGTTCTATCAAGGCGTGCGCCCGGCAATTTCGGTGGGTCTCTCGGTGTCCCGCGTCGGTTCCGCCGCGCAGATCAAGGCCATGAAGCAGGTGGCCGGACGGCTCAAAGGCGACCTGGCCCAGTTCCGTGAACTGGCGGCCTTCGCCCAGTTTGGCTCCGACCTCGATGCCAAGACCCAGGCGCAGATCGAGCGCGGCAAACGCATCATCGAGGTCTTCAAACAGCCCCAGTACAATCCCCTGCCCATCGAGGTCCAGGCTGCGGTGCTGTGGACGGTCCAGAACGGGTTCATGGACGACGTGCCGGTCGATCGGGTCAAGGATTTCCAGAACAAGCTGACCGACTACCTGGTTAGCCGCAAAGCCGATTTGATGACCCGGATCGCCAAGGAGCGCGCGCTTAGTGACGCCCTGATCGGTGACTTGAAGGCGACCGTAACCGAATTCAAACAGACCTACAAGTAGCGCTCCGAACCATGCTCCGCCCTCGAACCTCGAACACCGGCTCTTAGCCATGCCAAGCACTCGGGACATACGCCGCCGCATTCGGTCCGTGAAAAACACGGCCCAGATCACCAAGGCCATGCAGATGGTCGCCGCTTCAAAAATGCGGAAGGCCCAGCAAGCGGCCCTGGCAGGCCGGCCCTATGCCACCATGATGAACGAGGTGCTGGGCAACGTGACGGCCTACGCCGGAGAGTTCAGCCATCCCTTAATGGAAGCGCGCCCGGTGCGAAAGCGCTGCGTGATCGTCATCAGCACCGACAAGGGGCTCTGCGGCGGCCTCAATAGCAACCTGATGCGCGAGGCCTCCAAGTTCCCGAAGGACACCACCACCTTCATCACGGCCGGACGAAAAGCCGCCCAGTTCGTTGCCCGCACGAAGCGCCAGTTGGCTGCCGAGTTCACCTACAAAGATGCGCCGCTCTTCAGCGAAGCCCGCGCCGTCTGCCGCTTTGGACGGGAGCTGTTCCTCAAGGGCGAAGCCGACCAGGTGGACATTCTCTTCACGAATTTCGTTTCGACCCTGGTCCAGAAGCCGGAAGTGATGGCTTTGCTGCCGGTGGCGGAGATCAAAGGCGTGGTGGCCGGGGTGCATGGCGTTGAAAACTCGGCCGAGCTCATGAAAGGCTCGACCGAATTTCTGTTCGAACCCTCCGCCGAGCAGGTGCTCGGGGCGCTTTTGCCGCACTACCTCAACTTCAGGGTGTACCAGATCCTCCTGGAGGCCAAGGCCAGCGAGCACAGCGCGCGCATGGTGGCCATGAAGAACGCCACCGACAACGCCAATCAGCTCATCAAGGACCTCACGCTGGAATACAACAAGCTGCGCCAGGCCAGCATCACCAAGGAATTGCTCGAAATCGCCAGCGCGGCCATGGCGCTCGCCTAAATCCGTAGATCACTCAACGAACAAGAAGTATGAATAAAGGCAAAATCGTTCAAGTCATCGGACCGGTGGTCGATGTGGAATTTCGTGAGCCGTTGCCGGGGATTTACAACGCTCTGACCGTCTCGTTCACCTCCCAGGGCGGCCCCAGCAAGCTGACCCTCGAAGTGCAACAACACTTGGGCGACGGCTGGGTCAGAACCGTCGCCATGTCCAGCACCGAGGGCCTCAAGCGCGGTTTCGAAGTCGAGGACACCGGCGGCCCCATCTCCATGCCCGTCGGCCCCGGCGTCATGGGCCGCGTCTTCGATGTCACCGGCAATCCGGTCGATGAACGGGGGCCGGTCCAGGCCGAGAAGTATTATCCCATCCACCGGCCCGCGCCCGCACTCATCGACCAATCCACCTCCCCGCAGGTCCTCACCACCGGCATCAAGGTCATCGATCTCATCTGCCCCTTCCTCAAGGGCGGCAAAGTGGGCGCTTTCGGCGGCGCCGGCGTGGGCAAGACGGTCGTCATCATGGAGCTGATCAATAACATCGCCAAACTGCACGGCGGTGTGTCGGTTTTCGCCGGCGTGGGTGAACGGACCCGCGAAGGCAACGACCTGTACACGGAAATGTCCGAGGCCGGAGTCATCAAGCAGCAAAATCTCGCCGAATCGAAAATTGCCCTGGTGTACGGCCAGATGAACGAGCCACCCGGCGCCCGGCTCCGCGTCGCCCTGTCGGGCCTGGCCATCACCGAGTACTTCCGGGACGAGAAGAACCAGGACGTGCTGCTGTTCATCGACAACATCTTCCGGTTCTCGCAGGCCGGCTCGGAGGTTTCGGCCCTGCTGGGCCGCACCCCGAGCGCCGTGGGTTACCAACCGACGCTCGCCGCCGAAATGGGCGACCTTCAGGAGCGCATCACTTCGACCAAGAAGGGGTCCATCACCTCGTTCCAGGCGGTGTACGTCCCGGCCGACGATCTGACCGATCCCGCTCCCGCCACCACCTTCGCGCACCTGGACGCCACGATTGTGCTCGAACGTTCCATCGCCGAACTCGGCATTTATCCCGCCGTGGATCCGCTCTCCTCCACCTCGCGCGCCCTGGCCCCCGACATCGTCGGCAAGGATCATTATGACGTAGCCCGGGGCGTCCAGCGCGTGCTGCAGCGCTACAAGGATCTCCAGGACATCATCGCCATTCTGGGCATGGACGAGCTTTCGCCCGACGACAAGCTGACCGTGTTCCGCGCCCGTAAAATTCAGCGCTTCCTCAGCCAGCCCTTTAGCGTCGCCGAAATCTTCACGGGGCGCCCTGGAAAACAGGTCCCCGTCGCCGACACAGTCCGCGGCTTCAAGGAAATCCTGGACGGCAAACATGACGATGTGGGGGAAGGCAACTTCTACATGAAGGGCGGCATCGAGGAGATTAAGGAAAATTAGTCGCTCACCATGGCTGCTATGCTCAAACTGGAAATCGTCACGCCCGACGCCAAGGTGTTCTCCGAGGACGTCGAAATGGTGACCCTGCCCGCCGTCGAAGGGGAAATGGGCGTCTATCCGCAGCACATTCCCGTTCTGACGGAAATCGTTCCCGGCGAACTCATTGCCCGCAAAGACGGCCGCGAGTATTTCCTGGCCGTGGGTGAGGGTTTTGTCGAAATCACCGGGGAGCGCGTAGCCATCATGACCGACATGGCGATTCGGGCCGAAAACATCGATGAGGCCAAAGCCGAAGAGGCTCGCCGCCGCGCCGAGGCCCGCCTCGCCGAGCAACTCGATGACGAGGAAGCGGCCATGGTGAGCGCCGCTTTGACCCATTCCTTGGCCCAGCTTAAAGTCAAACGCCGGCAACATCATTAGAACTTGCCTTTTGGCCCGCTCCGTTCAACATTTCTCGTTCGGTACAATATGCAATCGAGTGTAGCGCAACTGCCACTGTCCCATAAGCTATGGGCGTGGTTCGAAACCAATCGGAAACCCACGGTCCTGGCCGCCGGGGTCATCGTCATCGGCGGTTTAGTCACCTGGTTTGTGACCTGGCAGCACGACCAGCGGCAGGTGGCGGCGGGTAACGCGCTCTCGGATGTGGCCGCCCGCCAAATCGGCGCCGGTGCCACCCATCCCGAGGCCGCGAAAGCCTTTTTGACCATCGCTTCGGAATATCCCAATTCCGGCGCGGGGACTCGCGCCCTGCTCCTGGCGGCCGGCAGTCTCTTTACCGAAGGCAAGTTCCCCGAAGCCCAGGCCCAGTTCGAGCGCTTCACCCGGGAGTACCATGATAGCCCCTTCATGGGCGAGGCCTTGCTCGGGATCGCCGTCTCGCTGGACGCCGAGAACAAAACCGATGCCGCAATCGCCGCCTACAAGGATCTGATCGACCACCATCCCAACGAGTTGGTGGTGCCTCAGGCCAAGTTCGGCCTGGCCCGGCTCTATGAATCACAGAACAAGGCGGAGTTGGCCCGGGACCTCTATCAGGACGTGGAACGCGCCATGCCGTACACGGCCATGGGGAACGAGGCGGGCATGCGGATCGAAGAGCTCGTCCGGAAATACCCCAGCCTGGCCCCCCCGTCCGCGGCCGCGAGCGTCAGCGATGCGATCAACACGGCCCTGAAGCAAGAGCTTGCCAAGAAGAATGCCAAACCGGCGGGCGTCACGCCGGCACCCAACGCCCCGTCCCAACCGGCCGGGCAGTAGGGTTCGACTCCGCTTCCCGCGTTGAGCGCGCGAGGGTTTGCGGCTGTCGGTTTCCAAAGCGCGGCTGGCTCAAGGTCCGGCCTCCCAGCCGGAGCGACCGGGGATAAACATATGAAGCTGACTATTATTGGAACGGGTTATGTGGGGCTGGTCACCGGCACGTGCTTTGCCGAGGTGGGCCATCAGGTCATTTGCGTCGATAATGATGCCGCCAAAGTCAAAATACTGCAGGCCGGCGGCATCCCCATCTTCGAGCCCGGACTCGATGAACTGGTCCAGGCCAACACGAAGTCCGGACGCCTCCGCTTCACGTCGAGCACCGCTGAAGGAGTCGAACAATCCGATGTGGTCTTCATTGCCGTGCCCACGCCCCCGCAAGCCGATGGCTCGGTGGACTTGAGTTTCATCGAGCGCGTCGCCCGCGAGATCGCCGCCGGCATGACCAGTTACAAGATCGTGGTTGATAAAAGCACGGTTCCGGTCCAAACGGGCGAAAAAGTAGCCGAGACGATCAAGCGCTATTGCAAGGCCCGCGTGGATTTCGACGTGGTCAGCAACCCGGAGTTCCTGCGCGAGGGTTTCGCCGTCGAGGATTTGCTGCACCCCGACCGGGTGGTCATCGGGGTGCGCTCGCAACGCCCGGTGCCGGCCCTGAAGGAAATCTATGCCCCCTTCAAGGCGCCGATCATCGTCACCGACATCAGTTCCGCCGAACTGATCAAACACGCTTCCAATTCCTTTCTGGCCCTGAAGATTTCCTATATCAACGCCATTTCCGTCCTCTGTGAGGCCACCGGCGCGAATGTGCAGGAGGTGGCCATTGGCATGGGCATGGACGACCGGATCGGACGAAGGTTCCTGAACGCTTCGCTTGGTTTTGGCGGAAGCTGTTTCCCAAAGGATTTAAGCGCGTTTATCAAGATTGCGGAACAGGTGGGTTACGACTTCGGGCTCCTGAAAGAGGTCCAAAAAATCAATACCGAGCAGATGCACCGGTTCTTGAAGAAGATCGTGGATACCCTTTGGGTGCTCAAGGACAAGACCATCGGCGTGCTCGGACTCGCCTTCAAACAGAATACCGACGACGTGCGCATGTCGCCCGCCATCGAACTGTGCCATCGTTTGCAGAAGGAAGGCGCGCGGTTGCGCGTGCACGATCCCAAAGCGATGGATAAGGCCCGGCCCCTCCTGCCGGAAGCCCTCTTCGTCGAGGACATGAACGAAGTGGCGGACGGGTGCGACGCGCTGGTCATTGCCACCGAGTGGGAGGAGTTCAAAAAACTGGACCTTGACCGCGCCCGCAAGGCCCTGACCCACCCCATCCTTTTCGACGGGCGCAATTTATTCGATCCCGCGCAAATGGAAGCGCTGGGCTTCATCTACAAGAGCATCGGACGGTAAGGCCGCGGGCCTGGCCGTCGGGTCGCCCTCATGGACATCATTGACGTTGCCGCCGCCCTGGTCTTTCGCGGCCACAAACTCCTGATCACTCAACGGCCCCCCGGCTCGCACCTGGCGGGGCTGTGGGAATTTCCCGGCGGCAAGCGCGAGCCCAACGAGTCGCTCGAGGATTGCCTCGTTCGCGAGTTACGGGAGGAACTCGGAATCGAGGTGGTCGTCGGCCGGGTGGTCGAGAGCCTGATCCACGCGTACCCGGAAAAGACCGTGCGGCTCAGCTTCTTCGAATGTCAGTGGCAACGCCATGAACCTCGGGCCATCGGCTGCGCGGATTTTCGTTGGATCAATGCGGACGAACTCGACCAGTACCCATTTCCCGCCGCCGACGCCAGGCTCCTGGAAAAGCTGCGAAATGACAACGCGCTGTGGGAGCGGGATTAAGCCTCCAATCAGGCGCGGCCGTAAAAACCTTCGACGATTTCGCGGAAATTGTTATCCCCGACATCGATGATCCCCATCTCGCGGCGCGCATTCTCCTCGGAATCGCTCGCATGGGCGGCATTGACCATGACCGTCTGGCCAAACTCGCGGCGGATTGAACCCGGAGGCGCTTTCGATGGGTCCGTCGGCCCCAGGATGTCCCGGATCTTGCGCACCGCCTCGACGCCCTCATAAACCAGGGCAATGCACTTTTCGGAGCCCGGTTTGTTCCGCTCCTCCGGCTTGATCTCAGAGGGCGCATGCCCGGACATGAACCTGACGATGTTCTCGAATTGGTTGTCGCCGAACGACGCGGCCAGAAGCGAGCCCAACTGCTGCTCCTGCTCCGAACCGAGCTTGAATCCCAGTTCCTTCTCGATGGCCACCCTCGCCTTCGAGGCCACGACGTCCTTGAGCTTGGTCCGCAGCACCTCGCGCACGGGTCCGTAAAACTCGATGGCCTGGCTCACGCTCATGCGATGGAGTTTCACCGCCACGATGAAAAGCCCGGTGCGGGAGAAAAAATCGATCATGTTGCCCGGCCGGCCGGTCGGGAACCGAAAATTCTCCGGCTTGATAAGCACCAGGGTCCGCTGGGGCTTCTCCCCCGGCTGATACCCAATCACATTCTCGACCACGCCGCCGTCCGACTCGGAATAATGCGCCCAAATCTTCAGCTTCGATTCCGCTTCCTCGGGCGTGGGCGCTGCCAGCACCGCCGGTTCGAAGTAGCGGACCTGGTCGTCCTCATCGATAATCAGGTCCCCGTACGTGTCCCGTATGGTTTCGCCGCCGCGGCGGTCAGCGCTGATGTTGCCTACCACCGATCGGGTCTTGCGAACCGCATCTTCGCCCTGGAAAAGCAAAACCATGACACGCCGGCGCCGTCCCGACTTGGGATCCGGGGAAAGGTTTTGCAGAATATACCGATAAATCAGCTCTTGAATCCGCCGATCCTGCGGGTCATCCGCCGAAATCGTTTTGTCGGAATACCGCTGCACCAACTCGGTGCTGGGAGCGAACATCCGGGCTCCCACAAGTTCCAGACCCGTCCGGGTGATCAGGCGGCTTAGAATGCCGCCCGTTCGTGACTTGTGCAGCGAATAGGGGGTGATGATGACGTAGGCGAGTTGCTGCGACATAGGTGCTACTTGGTCGGGGTGGGCTTGGCGGGCTCGGGAGCGGCTGGCTCAACCGCAGGTGGCGCCGCAGCCTTGCCACCTAAAATCTTAAACATCACCGTGCCACACGTCGGGCACTTGCCTTTGATGGCCTTGCGCCCGTTCTTCATCGTTTCCTCGACCGCATCTATGATTTCCTTTTTCGCCTTGCATTTGACGCAGTATCCTTCGGGCATAAAATTTTGCCGCCCCGGGGCTTCATGCCCCGCGGCAGTTACTGGAAATACCTTATGGGCGGGTCCTCCCCACCGTCAACAGCGAAAAGGTCCGTAGATATGGCCCCCCAGGTCGTTGATCAGGACGTTTTAAGGCTATTATGGGCCCCGTCCAGCCTCCCCGGAAACCGGCCCATCATGGCCGTTCTGCGCGTGGAGCGGAGGGGGTGCCAGTTCAACCGGCGAGCCCGGTCTATCGGCCGCTCCGGGCACCTGCCGTCCGAGCAGTCGATTGAATGCCTGGGCGTCTAACGTTTCGCATCTAAGTAGCTCGTTGGTAATAACTTCAAGCTGATCTCGGTGCTCGTTAATGATCCCTTTGGCATCCCCATACGAATCGTCAAGCAGCTTTTTGACCTCCCGGTCGATCTCCTGGGCGGTCTGTTCGCTACAGTCCCGCTGCAGCGCCCCGTCGCCGCCCGGCAAATAGACCCCGTTCTGCCGGTGGGCACAGCGAACCAGGCCAATGGTGTCGCTCATCCCGAAAACGCAGACCATCTGGCGGGCCAGTGCCGTCGCGTGATCCAGGTCATTTTCCGCCCCGGTGGTGACTTCGTTGAAAACCACCTCCTCGGCCGCTCGGCCACCCAACATGCCGCGGATGCGATCGAGCAGTTGGGAGCGAGTCATCAGAAACTGGTCCCCGCTGGGCAACTGCATCGTGTAGCCTAGCGCCGCCCGGCCGCGGGGGATGATGCTGATCTTGTGGACGGGGTCGGCGCCCTGGCAGTAGGCCGCGACGAGGGCATGGCCGGTTTCGTGGTAGGCGACGCGCCGCCTTTCTTCCTCCTTTAACCGGCGGCTTTTTCGCTCGGGGCCGGCGACGACCTTTTCGACGGCGTCTTCGAGGTCCTTCTCGTGGATCTCGTTGTCGTGGCGCCGGGCGGCCAGCAGGGCGGCCTCATTTACTGCGTTGGCGAGATCAGCGCCGGAAAAACCCGGGGTGGCCTGGGCGATGCGCCGCAAATCCGCGTCTGCGGCCAGGGGCTTATGCCGCACGTGTACTTTCAGGATGGCTTCCCGTCCATCGATATCGGGCGCGTCCACCACCACCTGCCGGTCGAAGCGCCCGGGCCGCAGGAGCGCCCGGTCAAGCACATCCGGGCGGTTGGTCGCCGCCAGGACAATCACGCCGGCGTTGGCGGCGAATCCATCCATTTCCACCAGGAGTTGATTGAGCGTTTGCTCGCGCTCATCGTTGACCGCGCCCACGTGGACCCCGCGCTGGCGTCCAATCGCATCCAGTTCGTCAATAAAAACGATACACGGCGCTTTGGCCTTGGCTTGCTGGAAAAGATCACGAACGCGGGCCGCCCCGACACCCACGAACATCTCGACGAAGTCACTTCCGCTTAAGGAAAAGAACGGGACATGCGCCTCACCGGCGACGGCTTTGGCGAGCAGGGTCTTGCCCGTCCCCGGAGGTCCGATGAGCAGGACGCCTTTGGGAATGCTGGCGCCAATCGACTTGTAGCGCTCGGGATGCTTCAAGAAGTCCACCACCTCCTGCAACTCGTATTTGGCTTCGTCGCAACCGGCCACATCGTTGAAAGTGATGCCGGTTTCCTTTTCGGCCACCAGCCTGGCCTTGCTTCGCCCAAAACTCAGAATCGACTCACCGGCGCTGCCCAGCCGCCGCCCCAGGAACGACCAGAGCAGGACGATCACGCCAATCGGAATCAACCAGGACATCAGGAACTGAGACATGAAGCTGGGTCGCTCACCGCGAAATTTCACCCCCGCCCCCTGCAACTCGTTCACCAGGTTCGGATCTTCGACGCGAACGGTCCGGAACAGAAACGGTTTGCCCGCGGCTTCAGCCTTGCCAGCAACTGAGTTGGTGGAGACCGTGGGCGCCTTCTCGGCAGCGGGCGGGGCTTTTGGCTGAATTTCCCCCTGGATCTCGTCCTCCTGGATTACGCACCGTGTAATCTCGCGGTGGTCGAGGTAGTTCTTAAACTCACTGTAGGGAACGGTGCGATAGGAGAGTTGGTTGACCGTGCCCTGCGACACCCAAAGGAGCAGCAACATGATGGGGAGGTACCACAGGGGAGAACTCCACTTCGGGGGCTTGGGACGAGAATCCCGTTTCGGTGTCGGCTCGCGTGGTTCCATAATGGTCCTTCAAGGCACTCTCGCACCGTATGTGATTTAAAATACGATGCTTTGGCCAATACGCCAGAGCGAACCGGGTGGGGGAAACCACGCAAGCCGCTCGGCGTGGGGTGGGCAGGACCCGCGCCCATGGTTAACCCGAAGTCTGCCTGGTGTTCTCGACCACCACGCAATGAGTGCCGCCGCCGCCCGCACCTTTGCTCCATACCCGCAACAAGGTTCGGCAACCCTTCGGCTTTTGGGTGAGCCGGACGGCCACTTATCAAGCAGCCACCCCTGGGTCTGAATTTGACAGGCCGGGTGCTTTTTTGTCTTATGCAGGCGGACAATCAGCGATCGGATGACATATGAAAGATGCTTTGCAAACGAGCAGCGGATGGACGCGTGGATTCCACGCAACGGCACTCTGGCTCACGCTGGCGGTTTGCCCCGGCAGCCTTTGGGCTGCAACCGATTCCGGAAGGATCCCCGTCGTGCCAAAATGGGAACGCTTCGAGCACGCTTTCACCAGCGTTGCCGCGTATGCTAATCCGCTGCAGGACCTCAGCTTAACCGTTCAATTCACCTCACCCCTGGGCGAAACGACCCCGGTCTTCGGGTTTTGGGACGGCGGACGGACCTGGCGGGTGCGCTTCGCTCCCAACCAACCCGGCCGGTGGACCTTCAAAACCGTCTGTTCCGATCCCGCCAATATGGGGTTGAACGATCAGACCGGAACGTTTTTGTGCTCCGCTTCCCTCAATCAGACCCGGTTCTTTCAGCACGGTCCCATCCGGGTCGCCGGCGACCGCCAGCACCTCGAACACGCGGATGGCACCCCGTTTTTTTGGCTGGCCGATACGGTCTGGAACGGAGCCCGGGTTTCGGAACCAAGGAGCTGGGAAATCTACGGCCTGGTCCGTTCGTCTCAGGGGTTCACCGTAGCCCAATGGGCCGCAACGCCGGGGGGCGACTTCCAGGGACAATCCGCCCTGACAGGTTTTCCGGAGCGGATCGGGGTGAATCCCGAATTTTTCAGCCGCATGGACGCCAAGGTCGCCAGCTTGGGTGAGGTCGGCATCTTGAGTGCCATAGCCCCGATTTGGCGCCAGGGTCCGCAAGCGCCGGCCGTCGAGTTGCCCGAGTCTCAAAAGATCCTCCTGGTCCGTTACATGGTGGCGCGTTGGGGCGCCGACCCCGTGGCCTGGCTGATCCCACTGGACGGCGCCGCCAAGAGCCTCGAAGAATGGAACAACATTGGTCGCGCGGTTTTCACCGGAATCCAACATGGGCCGGTGCTCGCCTTTAGCACCGAAAATCCGGAGGCTTTGAACGGCTTCCGGGATCAGGACTGGGTCGATCTGCTGGGGTTGCGGGCACCCTTGCCTGCCCAAGCGGATGCCCTGCTGGCCACCCTGACCGGCGACGCCCTCGATGCGGGCTCGCGGAATCTCCGCCATCCTATCATCGCCTTCACCCCGGAGGAGAACTCTGCGAGCGGCGAAGGCGGAGCTCGCATCAGTGCCGCGCAGGTGCGTAACTCGGCCTACTGGGGTGTCTTGGCCGCCCATGCCGCCGGGATTACCTACTCGGGTTACGGCTTGGTCAATTGGGACACCACCGTCGAGCAAAAAACCGAGGATAAACTGGGGGCCGGGCTCCCATTTTGGCACAAGGTGCTGTTCATGCCCGGGGCCAAGCAGATGGGCCACTTGGCCGGGCTCTTGGGCACGCTCGATTACTGGACCTTGCGGGCCGCGCCGGGAATTATCGCCGGGTCCAGCGCGGACGCCTCCTCGCCAAAAGCAGCCCTCGCCGCTTGCAACCCCACGAAAAGCCTGGCCTTGGTTTACGTGCCGGAGGGGCGAATGCTGGATTTATCCCTGGATGACCTGCCTCATGCCCCGGCGGTCACCTGGTACAATCCGCGCCAGGGCGAGAACAGTCCGGCGGTAGCGGTCGTCGTGCAGCGTACGTGCCAGTTTCCCACGCCCGACCAGGGCGATTGGTTGTTGCTGCTGAAAGCCGGGAAGCCATAGGCTCGATCAAGGGTTTGCATTTCAATGGGTTGTGTGGTGTATTAACCCACTGAGCCCAGGCGGCAAGCCAGCCTCTGTGCTTGGTCCATTTTAAACTGAATATGCAAACCACGCTTGAAGCCACGCCGGTCGTCCAAAAGACCCGGGAACTCTGCCAGACGATCCTTGAGCAGCCCAGCATGCAGTCGATCCGCCAGCGGATCGATGCCTTCATGGCTGATGACACGACCCGCGCCCAGTACGACGGCTTGGTCGAAAAGGGCCAGGCGCTGCAGCAAAAACAACAGCTCTCCGTCCCGCTCAGCGGCGAGGAGATCGCCGATTTCGAACAGCAGCGTGATGCCCTCATGCAAAACCCGGTGGCGCGAAGTTTCCTCGATGCGCAGGAAGAATTGCACGAGGTCCAGCACTCGGTTCATCAGTATGTCGACAAAACACTCGAATTGGGCCGGCTGCCGACGGAAGAGGAGTTGAACGGCGGCGGGTGTGGCTCGGGCGGGTGCGGCTGCGGCCACGGGCATTAAGCCCGCCCCACGGCGGACCTTTGCCTCGCTTCGGGACGTAGAATGCGCAAGCGGCATCAAGGTCAGAGACCTCTCGCTGAGGAAGCGCGTGGCGTTGCGGCAGGTGACCAGCTCGATGCTCTGAACGCCAACACCCGAATCAAGCGCGACCCGGCCGATGCGATTCGCCGCAGGCTTGAAGCGGACATCGAGCAGAAAGCAAGAGCCCGGCGGAGCCACGAGATCCCGGCTTCGCAGCGCGTTTAGGCCCGCTTTAGTCCGTCCATCCCAACCGGCGCGGCCGGGTGCGCGCGGGTGAACGCACGCCACCTTGATTTCCACAGGTGGTTTCGCCGCGACTCGCCAATACAAGCTTGGTGCAGCCCTGCGCCGTTAAACCGCGCGCGGATTTCCAGTTGCGCCCCAGGCTTCGATCAGCTAAGCAGTCTCCACACAACACCCTGATCGGATTACCAACCAACGAAGAGCATGAAATTTCTGCCGATGCGCGAGCTGATGGTGCCCGCCTGGAAAGCCCAGTACGCCGTGCCTGCTTTTTGCGCCTGGAACGCCGAGGTCATCGAGACCATCCTGCAGGTCGCAACCACCTTGCGGGCGCCGGTCATCCTGATGAATGGGCCGGGTGAATTCGTGCTGAACTCCCCCGGCACCCTCGCCCGGGTGGCTCGAGCCATCGCCCAGGGGTACGACGTCCCGGCGGCGCTGCACCTCGACCACGGGGACTCGCCGGAACTCGTCGAGACCTGCATCGAGGCCGGCTACACCTCGGTGATGCTGGATTATTCCACACGCCCGTTCGACGAGAACGCCGCCGCCCTGCGCGCAGTGGTGGCCCAAGCCCGCCCCAAAGGCGTCACCGTCGAGGGCGAGATCGGCTCGGTCGGCAAAGTGGATGACTCGACCGTCGAGGGCGGCGAACGTTCCACCCTGACCGATCCCGCGGACGCGGCCCGGTATGCCGAAATCACGGGCGTGGACGCGCTGGCAGTCTCCATCGGCAACGCACACGGCATTTATACCAAGCTGCCGGTCTTCGATTTTGACCGGCTCGCCAAAATCCGGAGTTCGGTCGGCGTGCCGCTGGTGCTGCATGGCGGCTCGGGCACGCAGCCGGAGTATATCCGCCGCGCGGTGTCGCTGGGCATGGCGAAGATCAACGTGGCCAGCGAGCTCTGCAAAGCGTTTCGGGACACCTACGCCGAGCAGCATGCCGGCGGCCGCTCGGGCTGGCTGCCGACCGTGCTGGGCGCCACTAAACCCGCCATGGCTAAAGTCATGGAACGTTGGTTCCACCTCTCGGGCGCGGCGGGCAAAGCTTAGCCCCATGAAAACAACGGATGGCTGCCATCGGCAGGCGGGAACCCCCCGGCTGGCCCTCTCCCCGCCCCGACGGCTGCAATCCCCCCAAGCCTGCCCCCAGCCCACGCAACCGCGCCAGACTGGCCTCCGCCCCGGTCGCGCGTGGCCCTAATCCCCCGCCTCACTCATGGCCACAGTGCATTGCCTCGGGGTACTGGTGGTGGACGCGTTGAGCGGGCCGCTGAGCCAATACCCCATTCCCAAAGTCAAAACCCAAATCAACACCCGTTCCATCCGCTTCCTGCCCGGGGGCGGCGCCGCCAACACTGCGTCCGCGCTGGCCCAAATCGGCATCCCCACCGGGATCTTCTCGAAGGTTGGACAGGACGCCAACGGCGCTTTTTTGCGCCAGGAACTCGAACAACAGGGCGTGGACGTCTCACATATCCGGGTTTCCACCCGGGATACCACCCCGTTTACCTTTGTGGGGGTGCATCCGGACGGAGACCGCTCGTTCATCCACACGCCCGGCTCGAACCTCACCTTCGCTTCACGCGATATCGAGCGCGAGGCCCTCTTCAACTGCCGGTTTCTTCTCTACCAGGACATGTGGGTGCTACCCCAACTCGATAAAACGGCCGCCCCGAGGCTGCTGGCCACCGCCCAGAAGCGCGGCGTTACCACCTTGCTGGACGAATGCTATGGGCTGGGGCCTAAGCGCAAAACGTTCGAAGCCGCCCTGCCCTACTGTGACGTGGTTTTGCCTAGCGGTGACGACCTGCGTTTTATTTATCCCGGCTTGGAGCCTGCCGAGATCGTCCGGAAGCTGCTGGCCAAAGGCGCCCGGCGCGTGGTGTTGAAACTCGGGCCGCGCGGCTGCCTGGTGGCCAACAGTAAAGAAGCGGCCCTGGTGCCCTCGATGGCCCGGGAGGTCGTGGATGGAACCGGGGCGGGCGATTGTTTTAACGCCGGCTTCATCGCCGGCCTGGTTAATGGCCTGAGCGACGTAGCGGCCGCAAAAATCGGAGCGGCGGCGGCCGCGGCCTGCCTGCGGCACGTCGGCGGCGCCGTCGGCATTCCAAAATACAAAGCGCTGCTTCGCAGTTGTCAACTCGCCTGAAAAAATTACCGCTATGAACCTCGACGAAACCCGCGCCAAACTTTATGAACTGGCGATGGCCACCCCCGCCATCGACGCCCATACGCACGTCCAGGACGATCTCACCGGGTTCACCCCGAAGCTCGCCGCGGGCAACCTGGCCGGCACACAGGCCTCCGTCAATCGCCCCCCGCAGCCCGTGGTCGATGAAGGCATCCGGCGCGGACGCCTGGTCCGGCGCACGATGACCGACGCCACCCACGGCTTGTTCTATTCCTGGTTCGCCCAGGTCGTGGAAGGCGCCGGCAACCGCCTCGATGAAGCCATCGTGAAAATCGGGACGAACACCGAAAAGGAACGGCGGGTTGCGGGGCGGTTCCTCCTCGAACAACTCCGGGACAGCCGTTACACCGAATACGCCGAGTGGCTGCGCTACATGTTCCGCCTCTACCCAGGCGTCCCCAAGACGATTGACCCGCTGGAACCGAAGCATTTCAGCACGGTGGCGAACGCCATCGCCGCCGAGCGCCACGACCCCGCCTTCGCGGAAAGAATTCTCAAGGACCACAACATCCACATTTACGTCACCAGCATCGAAAACCGTGACAAGGTCCCGCTCACACCTCCCGTGCGGCCCGGGGATGTCGATCTGTCTTACCGCACCCACCCGGAGGCCTGGAACATGTTTGATTTTAACGGGCTGCTATGGCCGGATCGCGCCACGGACTTTGGCCTGTTCACCCAGGGTCACAAGTTCGAAGCCGAACAATACATCGTTCACCTCGAGGAATACTTCGAGTGCGAGATCTCCAACGTCAAGACACTGCAGGCCGCCACCCGCGAGTTCTTCTGGAAAATCCTCCGCAGCCCGCGCACCAATCCCCGCAGCCGCGTCTTATATGTGGATGGTTTCCACGCACAGGATTGGAGGTTCAGCCGGCCCTATTCGAAGGCCACCGTCGATTGGGCCATCGCCCATCACCGGACGCAGTTGGACGGCGAGAACCGCCGGCAGGTCGTGGCCTGCGTGGCCGAAGCCATGCTCGAAGCCCTCAACGACATCGGCAAGGAACGCAAAGATGCGGGCGCGCCCTTTGGCGTTTGCCTGCAGCTCTGCGGCGGCGCCCGTCACTTCATGGATTGGGCCCGCGAAATCCAATCGTTTCCCGAATACATCCCGAACCTGCCCCAGGACGAATACCCGGTCTGGACCCGCTACCCACACGTGCATTTCGAATATATTTCCGCCCACGAGACCCTTTACTACGACCTGGCCAACGCTGCCAAGCAGGTGGGCAATGTCTCGGCGGGGCCCTGGTGGCACTATTTTCGCCGGCACAAAATCGCCCACATGGTGCGCGATCAGCTCAGCATGGGACCCTTAAAATCCATCGCCTGCGGGTTCACCGATGCCCGCTTTGTGGAGATGATCGCCGCGAAATATCGTTCGCTGCGACTCGGAGTCGCCGACGCGCTGGCCGAGTTGGTCGCGGATCGCTATTCGAGTCTCTACGAAGATTTCGACGGTGCGGGCAGGATCATGAGAGAGTTGCTCTTCACCAACCCCGCCGCCGTCCACTATATACCCATCGAGTAGGAGGCTTTCGGGCCACGGCCGGACGCGGCACGCGGAACCGCGGGAGTCCTTCTTAGACCGGTTTAAGGGTCGTGCCTCCGGCGCTCGGAACGGGCCGCGACCACCGACAGCAGGATGGAAATCGCAATGATCGCCGCAACTGCCACCAGCGACACCGCGATCGGAATCTCGACCTGAAACCACAGCGGCGGCTCGCGGTCATGGGGATCCAGCAACATCTTCACCCCAATGAAGATCAGCACGATGGACAAGCCCGTCTTCAAATAGCGGAAGTAACTGATGGCCCCGGCCAATACGAAATACAGTGTCCGCAATCCGAGGATGGCGAATACATTCGACGTGAAAATGATGAACGGCTTGGTGGTGACCGCGAAGATCGCCGGGATGGAATCCAGCGCAAACACCAGGTCCGTGGTCTCAACCATGAGCAGGACCAAGGCCAGAGGAGTTAACGCGTTCCTCCCGTTCCAGCGCGTCACGAGCTTCTGACCGTCCAGGTCAGGCGCCACCGGATACACCTTCCGCACCCATCGCATCACGCGGTTCTTCTCCGGCTCGACGGCGCCACGGGCAATCAGCATGCGAATGCCGCTATAGACAATCAGCAAGCCCAACAAATACAGGACCCAGTGCAGCCACGCGATGAGCGCCGCCCCAATGCCAATCAGCGTCCCCCGCATGACCAGCGCCCCGAGTATGCCCCAGAACAACGCTCGGTGCTGGTAGGTGGTCGGGATGTTGAAGTAGGCGAAGATCAACGCAATTACGAAGACGTTGTCCATCGACAAGGACAACTCGATCAGATAGCCCGTAAGGAATTCCAGAGCCTCCCGCTTGCCGCGCAAGGGTGTCAGCGCCGCCGCAAAAATGATGGCCAGCGAAAACCAAACCACCGTCCAGGCCAGAGCCTCGCCAAATTTTACGACGTGCGCCCGCCGATGAAACAACCCCAGGTCGAGGCCCAGAAAAATCACCACACACGAGACGAAACCGACCCAGTGCCAGGGGGTGATTTGAACCAGGGCCAGCATTTCAGGCCGTCACGAGGCTGCGCCGCGGCTGGGACCGGCCCCGGACCGGGTGGCCGGAATGACAGGCGCGACCAGGGTTTGGGCACGGCGGACCGCCCACCTGGAGACCCGGCGTCCCCGGCGCGCCCGTAGCGCCCGTAGCGCGGCACAACGCGGCGCCGAAAAGGCCTGACCCCGCGTCGGAGTTCATTTCCGGCGGCCTAGGTTCGCACGGCGGCGGCGTTTGGCACGGCCACCGGCGAGGCCCCCATCGCCGGCCGCTGGCCCTTGTGCCACCACAGCACCAGCGCGCTGGCGATATAGATACTCGAATACGTTCCCGTGACAATGCCGATGAGGAACGTGAACGCGAAGTCGTTGATTTCGCCCCCGCCGAAGATGAACAAGGACAACGTCGCCAGAAAGACGGTGCCGGAGGTGATGATGGTTCGGCTCAGGGTTTGGTTCAGCGCCTGGTTCATCACCTCCTTAAACGTGCCGCGAACCCCCAACTTCAGATCCTCGCGAATCCGGTCAAAGATGACGATCGTATCATTGGTGGAAAAGCCGATGATGGTCAGAATGGCGGCGACGGCGGTCGCATTGAATTCGCGTCCAGACAGGCAGTAAATCCCGATCGTCATGAGCACGTCGTGGATCACCGCCAGCACGGCGCCCACGGCGAACGAAAACTCATACCGGAAGGCCACATAGACCAGGATCCCGAACAACGAAAGCAAAGAGGCGATAATCGCCGATTGCCGGATGTCCGCGCCCACGGAGGCGCCCACGTGTTCGGAACGCACCACACTGAAGTCGCCGGTCTTTAAATGCGCCATGGTGCTCTTCACCAGGTCGCCCGTCCCTTCCTGTGAATCCACCCGGAGCGTTTCCACGCCAGAAATCAGGTCCTTTTGATATTGAATCAAGGCATCCTTCACCCCGGCCGACGACAACGCGGAACGGACCTGGTCGGTGTCCAGTTTCTGGTGGAAGGAGAAGCTGGTGGAGTCGCCCCCGATGAAATCACGGCCAAACGCGCTCTTGCCCCGATGGAGGCCGAAGCCGAGGCCGACCGCGATGATGACCCAGGAGGTGATGAAGGCAGGCTTGGCCAGCTTCATGAAATCGAGCTTGGTGGCCCGAATGAAGTGCAGCATCGGCACCGCTTTCAGCCAGCCACGGTTCAGCAGCCAGTCAAAAATCATGCGCGTCACCACCAGAGCGGTGAACAGGCTCGCCGCCACACCAATCGTCAGCGAAACGCCGAACCCTTTAATCGGACCGGTCCCCATGAAGATCAGGATGACCGACGAAATGAGCGTGGTGACGTGGGAATCGAAGATTGTCCCAAACGCGCGGCTGTAGCCGGCCGCGATGGCGCCCCGCAGGGACTTGCCCTTGGCCGATTCCTCGCGGATGCGTTCATAGATCAGCACGTTGGCATCGACCGCCATACCCACCGTCAGCACCACACCCGCGATGCCCGGCAAGGTCAAGGTCGTCCCGATCGAGCACATCACGCCCAGCAAAATGATGATGTTGGCGATGAGCGCCACGTTCGCCACCATCCCCGCGATCATGTAATAGACGAGCATGAAGGCGGACACCGCCAGGGTGCCGTAGATCGCCGCGTGCACGCCGCTCCGGATCGAGTCTTTGCCCAGCGTGGGATCCACCTGGCTCGAGGCGTCGATGTTCAACCGCGTCTTGAGCGGGTTTTCCAAAACGGTTTGCAGCGTAAAGGCCTCCTGCGCCGAATAATCGCCTTCAATCACCCCGTTGCCCCCCTCGATCGGGCTGTTGATGACCGGCGCGGTCTGTAACTCGCCGTCCAGGATGACCGCCAATTGACGCCCCACATTGTCGCGGGTGATCCGTCCGAACAATTCGGACGCGGCGGGCTCGAGCGAAAACGCGATCTCGGGCCGGCCCAGGTTGTCGCGCGTCACCATGGCGCTCTTGATGCCGCCGGTCATTTCGGACTTTTTCTTGACCACATAGCTTTCGGCCTGCCTGGTGCCATTCGGCAGGGTCTTGACGTGGGTCATGACCTCGTAGCCGGCGGGTATGGGAGTGCGCTCGGCCAGAATGTTCCGGCTGTTCTCATTGACCAGCTTGAATTCGAGAAACGCGGCTTTCTGAATGGCCGTGCGGGCGCTTTCCTGATCGGCCGCTGAAAGCCCGGGCAGTTGCACCAGAATTTGGTTCCGGCCCTCCGGTTGGATCAGCGGTTCGGCCACCCCGAACTTATCCACGCGCTTGCGCAGCACTTCGACCGCCTGCGACAGCGCCGAGGTCGTGTCCGAAGCGTTGGTGAGGCTTGAGGTATCCATGCTCACCAGGAAGGACGTGCCCCCCTGCAAGTCCAAGCCGAGGCGGATCCGGCCCGCAGCCTCGCGTTGCAGCCGGTTCAAGATGTAGGTGGTGGGGTGGCTCTCGGTCTTGGCCTCGAAAAACGGGAAATAGCGGGTCAGATCGTTCGTGCCCACGGCCTGAAGCAAATCATCGTACAACTGTTCCGGCCGCTGCTTCTCGAGCGTCTGTGCCTGCTGCACGATTTGGTTGAACGCCGCGTCCCGGTTGACCGCTTTGTCCCGGAACTCCTGTACCAGGTTCCGCCCTTCCGGCGGATACAACTCATACAGCGACCAGGCGACCACCAGGACCACCAGAACAAACCTCCAAACATTATTTCGATTCATGTGTGCTAACTAGGATTCCGAGGGCGCGCTGCCCCGCTCGGTGATTTCCGCGACCGCCGCCTTGGTGATTTCGAACTTGGAATCGGCCGAGCGGACCGACAGGGTCTTTTCCTTGACATTAACCACGACCGCAACCATGCCTCCGGTGGTGACTATCCGGTCCCCTGCCTTGACCGTTTTGAGCATTTCCGCATGGTCCTTGGCCTTCTTGGACTGCGGTCGAATGAGGACAAAATAGAACATTACCACCATAATGACCAGCATGCCAATGGTGGTAAGGGCCTGCCCCCGCGGATCGGCCTGAGTGCCCGCCGGCGTCGGCGCCTGACCCATGGCCAGCAGTCCCGCATTCAACAAATTCATAGATTCAAAATGAGCCGATAAGGGTAGTGACACAAGCCGATTTGGCAAGTCCAACCTCAGGATTTTCCAAAATGGCGTGCAAGTTGCTGCCTTTGGGTGCGTTGCCCGGGCCGGCTGGCCGGTCATTCCCAGGCACCAGAACCGTGTGATTTGCCAATGACCCGTTGCTCCAGCTTGCGCGTCCGATTGGTGGGAACCGTATTCCTCGCCGTCGCGGCCGCTTGGGCCTTGACCTTTTTCCTGGCTCGGGCGGCTGGCGCTAAAGAGGACATGTCCTGGATGCTCTTTTCAGGCGTCGTGGGCCTGGTGGCCCTGGCGGCCGCCTGGTTCGGCGGGGAGCGCTTTGTGCTGCGGCAGGTTAGGATTCTCTACGAAGCCGCCCGGCGCCTGGCGGGGGGCGAGTTGTCCAGCCGGACCGGACTGGCCCGGGAGCGGGGCGAACTCGGCGAGCTGGCGCGGACCGTCGATTCCATGGCCTGTTCCCTCGAAAAGCGAGCCGGCGAGCAGGAACGCGCCGAGGAGGTCCTCCTGACGCGCGCGCTGCAACAAACGGTCGTTAGCGCACTGGGGCAGTTCGCCCTGGTCAGCAATGATTTTGTCGAACTCGTCAACCAGGCGGTGATCCTGGTGGCGCAAACATTGGAAGTCGAGTTCTGCGGCCTGTGGGAGCTCAACCCCGATCGGCAGGAAATCCTGTTGCGGGCGGGCACCGGTTGGAAGCAAGGAGCCGTGGGCCACGCCTGTTTTCCGGTCGATGGCCAAACCCAAACCGGCTTCACACTCAACGCGGGCGAACCGGTGGTGGTGGAAGATCTCGAAGAGGAATGCCGGTTCCGAGGCTGTCCGTTGTTGTTGGACCATGGCGTGGTGAGCGGCGTGACCGTAGCCATCGCCGGCCAGGGAAGCGCCTTCGGCCTGTTAGGCGCCCACACCTCGCGCCGCCGGAGGTTCACCGAGGACGAAGTGCATTTCCTGCTGGCGGTCGCAACGGTGCTGGCCATGGCCGTGGCCCGGAAATTGGCGGAGGCCAACCTCGAGAAACTGGCGGCCTTCGCCCGGCTAAGCCCCAACCCGGTCATGGAATTATCCCGGGAGGGCTTGCCGACGTACTTTAACGAGGCGGCGATCAAGCTGGCTGGCTTAGTCGGCCATGACGACCCGCGCGGCATTCTCCCTTCCAATATTGGTTCAATTGTCCAAACCTGCCTCACCACTGGCGAGGGCCGGATTCATCTGGAAACCCGCCTGGCGGGCCGCACCTTTTCGTGGTCTTTCCACCCCGTCAAACCCAGTTGGGTCGTGCATGCCTATATCGAGGATATCACCGAGCGGTTGAGCCTCGAAGCCCAGTTGCGCCAATCCCAAAAGATGGAATCGGTCGGGCAACTGGCGGCGGGGGTCGCCCACGATTTCAACAACATGCTGACCATCATCCAGGGCCACAGTGGCATGCTGCTGGCGAAAGCGGCGCAAAGCCCGGAGCTGATGGAATCGACCCAAGCCATCTACTTCGCCGCGGAGCGGGCGGCCAACCTGACGCGGCAGTTGCTGATGTTCAGCCGAAAGAATGTCATGCAGCCAAAGCCGCTTGATTTGCGCGAAGTGGTCTCGCAGATGAGCAAGATGCTGCAACGCCTTCTCGGTGAGACCGTCACCCTCGAATTCCATCCTCCTCCGGAATTACCCTGCGTCCATGGTGACACCGGGATGATCGAGCAGGTGATCATGAACCTGGCCGTCAACGCCCGGGACGCCATGCCGAAAGGCGGCGCCCTCGCCATCGCCACGTCCGCAATCACCTTGGATGAGACGTATGTCCACAGCCACGCGGAAGCCCGCCCGGGGTCTTTCGTCTGTCTGCGCGTCAGCGATACGGGCTGCGGGATGGACTCCTACACGCTGGCGCGCGTCTTCGAGCCGTTCTTCACCACCAAGGAGGTGGGCAAGGGGACCGGGCTTGGCCTGGCGACCGTCTATGGCATCGTCAAGCAGCACGACGGCTGGGTCGAGGTGGCCAGCGAGCCCGGCCGGGGCGCTTCCTTCAGCGTCTTCTTTCCCCTGGTGGGCGAACCCATCCAAGCCAGCGCCGCTCCCGCCACTCCCTCGGCCCCCGTGCGCGGGGGCAAAGAAACCATCCTGATCGTTGAGGATGAACCCGTGCTGCGCGACATGGCTCATGTCATCCTCGAAGGCTGCGGTTACGATATTCTCGAGGCCGCCTCCGGCCGCGACGCTTTGACAGTTTGGGAAGAGCACCGGAACGAGATCGACCTGGTACTCACGGATATGGTCATGCCCGAGGGCGTCTCCGGCATGGACCTGGCCCAGCGCCTCCTGGAAGCCAAACCCGGCCTGAAACTGATCTTCGCCAGCGGCTATACCATGGATGATCTCGACCCCGCCTTCGTTCGCGAGCGCCACGCGGTGTTCCTCCAGAAACCCTACACCCACCTTTCCCTGGCCCAGGCCGTGCGCGATTGCCTCGATCAGGCTCCCCTGCCCGGTCCATCGTCCACAGCCCAGCCCTGAGCGGTTGTCCAGGCGCTTCAACCTGAGGTCATCGGGGAAACCGGCGGCAAACACTTATACCAGGCATTTCCGGCGATTCTCGGTTGCCCCTCCCGGATTCCCGTACTATCCTTTTACCGCATGCACAAACCTCTTTTGCGGACGGCGCAGCCGATTCCTTCGAGCCTGGCCGCTCGCAAGCCCTTATGAACCCAGTCACCATTCTTTGGATTTACATCGTGCTGTTACTCATCGGCGGCCTCATCGGATTCCTCAAGGCCGGCAGCAAAGTCTCGCTCATTATGGCGGCCGTGTCGGCCGCCATCCTGGCCATCGCCTCGATCCCCAGCCTCCTGCAACCCGCCATCCGCCAAATTGTCGTCGAAACCGTCCTGGCAGCGCTCCTGGTCGTGTTCGCGGTGCGGTTGACCAAGACCAAGAAGTTCATGCCCAGCGGCCTCATGTTGGTCCTCACGTTGGCGACGCTGGCTGCCCGCCATTTCCTGCGCTGATCCAGCCGGTTTTTGTCCCCCGGAACAGTGGGCCAACTGCTCCTGGACGAGGCTCTTGGCCAGGGCCAGCGTAGCTTGGTATGGCCAGAAAGTGGTGCGGCTTTCTGCCGCAGAACTTAAGGATCAAGGAGGAGTGGGAGTTGCTCGAGGCCTGCGAGGCGCAGGCACGCCACGCGGAACAGGACCTCTCCCGCGCGCGGGCGGACCGCGAACAGGAGCGAAACCGCTTGGCGCGATCCAAGTAGGATCGGGGGTTTCGAGCCGCGAACCAACGCTCGCGGTGCGCGCCAAAACCCCCATTCGACCTGTCCGCCCCGCCGCCGCGCGGGCCTAAGCCGTTAGTGCAGGACCGTGGGTGATAGAAAATACATGTAGCCGGCCTGCAATTTAGGCGTGTTGATGCCCAGATCGACCTTGATGGATTTGGCCTCGCTTTTGCCGAACATCCGGAAGAGGTCCGACAACTCGTAGCGTTGCTGATATTCCACGACATTGGCATTGGAAATCCCCGCCAGGCCTTCGGCGCGCTTTATGGCATCATCGAACCCGCCCAATTCATCGACGAACCCAAGCTTGTAGGCCTCGGTGCCGGAGAGAACCCGGCCATCGGCATAGTCCTGCCAATCGGGACTGAGCAGGCGGCCCTTATCTTTGGTTTCCTTGTTCTTCTCGTTGGCTTGCTCCCGGCCTTCCTGCACCACGGTCTTGAACCGGGCAAAGGTTTCATCGATCAAACCCTGAACCATCGCCCGTTCTTCCGGGGTGATCTGGTCCGGCTCTCGCGAGCCGCTGAGCATGTCTTTATACTTGCCGCTCTTGAAGGTCTCGGGTGCCACTCCCACCTTGTCCATCAGGTGCCGGTAGTTCCATGAATTCATGATGACGCCAATGCTGCCGGTGATGGTCAACTGATTCGCCATGATCCAGCGGCACGGCGCCGAAATGTAATACCCGCCCGAGGCCGCCAGGCTGCCCATCGACACCACCAGCGGCTTGGGCGTCCGTTTTTGGAACTCCACCAGCTCATGGTGGATTTCGTCGGCAGCCATGACTTCCCCGCCCGGCGAGTCCACCTTCAGAATCACGGCTTTGACGCGGTCATCCTGTTCGGCCCGCCTCAACTCCGCGCGAATGATCTCGACCATGTTAAAGCCTCCCTGGTCCAGCGCGCCATCGGTGATAATCCCGTTCACTTCGATCACCGCGATCTTGTCCGCCGCATCGTTGTCCTGCTTCAAGACCTCGTCCAGGCGCGGACCAACCACCCGGGTGTAGCTCCGCGCCGGGCCGGCGCCAAACGCGTTTCTGAAAAAGGCGCCGGCATTGAACAATACGCTGACCGCCAGAAGTGCCAGCAGCACCAGCGCGAAGATCATCCAGCCACGCCCGCGCCGCGGCGGCCGTGGCGCCGCCGCCGGACCAATCACCGGCGGACGCGAAACGGGCGGCGGGGGTGGCGGCGGACTGACCGGCGGCAGAGTATTTTCTTCCATAGCTTTGCGAAAGCTAACTGATGGAACCTTGACGGGCAAGTCGATTGCCCCCGTGGCGCGGAGGCCCAGGGCTGCATCAAGCTCCGGTCGGAAGGCGCTGTGGGGCGAGGTCGGGACAGCCTGTGCCGACGATCCTGCGTCCACCCGGGGTGGGCACGGGCTGTCCACCCCGCCGTTACGAGCTTGATGCCGCACCGGTGGCGGCGCCCCGTCGTCGGGCGTAAGACAAAAATCTTCATTTGCAGATTTCCCAGCGTTTCTTGCGGCGTCGCATGGGTTCCCACTGCCAACAACCAGGCAGGTTTTGGGGCGAGCCGGCCCGAGGACAGGTCTTGGCTCTCCGCTGTCCCCACGCCGTCCGCCGACTCGACCGGCTCTTGAGGCAACCTCTTCGTTTCCTTCGTTTTCTTTTGTTCTTCGGTTTGCCCCCTTCAGTTCGCACGCGGCGGTATCCTGCGTATCCGTCCATCCGTCCGCTTCATCCCGTGGAAGTCGAGGATGCTCAGCTCCCGGGGTATTTCCGGCAGCTTCCTATAACTCCGCAACTGGGAAAACAGAATGCCTGGGCCGTGTTTGTACCCGGCAGCCAAACCATGGAAACCCAGAGTTCTTTGTACACCAAGCAAACGAAGGCAACGAAGAGTCTTGTCGTGCAACCCGCCTGGTCGGGCCCGGATTTCTTCCTCGACGGTCGTCCCCATCCGGCTCAAGCCGATCGGCTTTGCCGAAAGAACGAATGATGAAACACCCTCTACTTCTGTGCGGATTCGGGATCCTGACCATCAGCGGTCCGCTGCCGCAAGCGGCCTCAGCCCAGCCCCCCGGGGCCGCTGAACGTTTCACCGCGAAACCCCTGATTCTCAAACCCGATTCCTTTCGTCATTACGCCGAAGCCTTCAACCAAAGCGATCACGAGCTTTATTCGGGCGGCATTTCCAACGCCGACGCCTGGGCTTTTCTCAAGGAGAACATCCCCCTGTTCGACTGCCCCGATAAGGACATCGAAGAAATCTATTATTTTCGCTGGTGGACCTTCCGCAAGCACATCGCACAAACACCCGCCGGCTTCGTCATCTCCGAGTTCCTGCCGCCGGTAGGCTGGGCAGGCAAATTTAACACCATCAGTTGCGCGGCCGGCCATCATCTGCACGAAGGCCGGTGGCTGAGCGACCCGAGATTCCTCGACGATTACTCGAAATTCTGGTTTCGCGGGGGCGGCGAGCCGCGGCGCTATAGCTTCTGGGCCGCCGAGTCGATTTGGGCCCGGTACCTGGTCACCGGCGACAGACGGCTGCCCCTTGAACTCCTGCCAGACTTAATCCGCAACTATGAAGCCTGGGAAAGCGACCATCGCGATCCCAACGGCTTGTTCTGGCAGGAGGATGACCGCGATGGCATGGAGTGCTCGATCAGCGGCACCCTGGACCCAAAACACGAAGGCTACCGGCCGACCATCAACAGCTATATGTACGGGGATGCCGCCGCCCTGGCCCAACTGGCGCTGCTCGCCGGACAGACTCAGGCCGCCGAGAAGTTTCGCGCGAAGGCCGCCGAGCTTAAACGCCTGGTTCAGGAGCGGCTTTGGAATTCCGAGGCGAACTTTTTTGAGGTGTTGCCTCGAAACGGCGGCGACCGGCTGACCGGCGTTCGCGAGGAGCATGGCTTTACTCCCTGGTATTTCGGCCTCCCCGATGCCGCCCAGGCAGTGGCGTGGAAGCAGCTCACCGATCCGCGCGGCTTTTACGCGCCCTTTGGGCCCACGACTGCCGAACAGCGCGATCCGCGATTCGCGGTGTCCTATCAAGGCCATGAGTGCCAGTGGAACGGCCCAAGCTGGCCGTTCGCCACCGCCGTCACCTTAACCGCCCTGGCCAATGTGCTGAACGACTGCGTCCAAAACGCCGTCAGCGCGGCGGATTATTTTGACCTGCTCAAAATCTATACCCGGTCGCAGCACCTGCGGCGGGACGATGGCAGCGTCGTGCCATGGATTGATGAGGATCTCAACCCGCTCAACGGCGATTGGATCGCCCGCACCCTGCTCAAAGCCCGCGGGTCGGCGATCCCGGAACGGGGCAAGGATTACAACCACTCGACCTATTGCGACCTGGTCATTAGCGGCCTCGCAGGGTTGCGGCCCCGGGCCGACGATATCGTCGAGGTGAACCCCCTGGTGCCTCGTTCCTGGGATTACTTTTGCCTCGACCAGATCCGCTACCACGGGCATTGGCTCACGATACTCTGGGACCGCACCGGGGAGCGCTACCATCAGGGAAAGGGGCTCCGGCTGTACGCCGACGCGGTCCCCATCGCCACTGCCGATTCCCTGGGCCGAATCCGTGGCTTCCTCCCGCCCAGTTCAACTCCGGCATACGGCAGCGGTTCAAACCGCCGGCGGGTGGATCAAGTATGCGGGCAATCCGGTCATGGGCGGCAAGTACGGGACGTGCTTTGATGTCTCGGTGCTCAAGGACGGCCCGGGTTATCGCATGTGGCTCTCCTGGCGGCCCAAGCAAAGCATCGCGCTGGTCGAGAGCGCCGACGGCATCCACTGGACCGAACCCCCGCAAATTGTGCTCGGGCCCAGGAAGGAAACCGGGTGGGAAGACGACCTCAACCGCCCGGTGGTGCTCAAGCGCGGGAATCTTTATCACATGTGGTACACCGGCCAAGCCAAAGGGCACTCGTGGATCGGCTACGCCACCAGCCCGGACGGCGTGTCCTGGAAGCGCATGAGTGACCGCCCGGTGCTCTCCCCGGAGGCACCGTGGGAAAAAGTGGCGCTCATGTGCCCGCACGTAATCTGGGACCAAGCCTCGAAGACCTATCGCATGTGGTATCCGGGGGGGATCAATACGAGCCCGACGCGATCGGTTACGCCACCAGCGAAGACGGCCTCCATTGGACCCGGTATCCGACCAATCCTATCTTCCAGCCCGATCCCGGAAGCCCCTGGGAGCAGCACAAGGTCACCGCCGTGCAAGTCGAGAAACACGGCGAATGGTACCTTATGTTCTACATTGGCTTCCGGGACGTGGACCACGCCCAGATCGGACTGGCTCGCTCGAAGGATGGCGTCACCCATTGGCAGCGGCACCCGGACAACCCGATCATCCGACCGGGCAAGGATCAATGGGATCACGATGCCTGTTACAAACCCTGCGCCATTTTCGACGGCGAAAAATGGCTGCTCTGGTACAACGGCCGCCATGGCAGCCTCGAACAAATCGGCGTCGCGATCCATCCGGGAGAGGATCTCGGCTTTTAGCCCTCGCCCTCGACCTCGCGCGCGTCCTCAAAGAGCCTTCAGCCGGCCTCGAAGCGAACTGCGGCGGGTCAGCGCCCGGATCAACCCTTCGAGTTGGCTCCGGGTGTGCTCGCTGGAAATGGCGAATCGAAAGCAGCCCGCGGCGGGGCCGCCGGGATAACGGACGTGCGGCGGAAAGATTTTCGCATCGAGGAGGGCGCCGCGCAGTTCGCGGGTGGTTCTATTATCTGTGGGCGCAAAGCTCACGATCGGGCCGGGCGCATCAGGAATCGCATAGCCGGCCTCACGCAGGGCCTCTTTTACGAACGCGGTGTTTCCATCCAGGCGCTGTCTTAGGGTTTTGTCCGAACCCAGCAACCGCACGGCGTGGATGGCCGCATTCGCCAGCGGCAGCGGAAAAGGCGTGGCCCCGACAAACAGCCGGCTCCTATCGATCACCCGTTTCCGCAGGGCTTTGGTTCCCAGGATGGCCCCGCCATACACGCCCAGGGCCTTGCTCAGCGTGATCGTTTGAACCACACGCGCGCGGTTCACCCCCGCGTATTCGAGCGTCCCCTTTCCCGTCCGGCCCATGACTCCGGCCCCGTGCGCATCGTCCACCAGCATCCGTCCGTCCTTCGGCAATACCCGGGCATATTCACGCAACGGTGCCGCATGACCGGTTCGGGCGAAGAGACCGTCGGTCAGCAGGATCAGCCTGGCTTCGGGGCCGCAGCGCGTCACGGCGCGCGCCACATCCTGAGCATCGCGATGCTTGAAGCGCACCACCGGGCAATCCAGCATGGCGGCGGCATCGATCAGCGACGGGTGCGCCTCCGCATCGAGGAGCGCATGCGAGAAGCTGCCGGCCAGCGCCTGGGCGGCCACCAGGTTGGTCAAATAGCCGCTCGGAACGAGCAAGGCATCCTGGGCGCCAAAAAACCCGGCCAGTTCGCCCTCCAGTTCCGAATACAGGTGGTGGTTGCCGGTCGTCAGTCGTGAAGCCGCGACGTTCAATCCATATCGCTCGGCGCCCGCGGTCAACGCGGCGAGAACCCGCGGGTGGCTGGCCAATCGAAAATAGTCGCAACCGGAAAAGTAGCTCAGCTTGCGCCCTTGAAACCGCACCCAGGTGCGGTCGATCTGTTGGAGTGGTTCGGGCTCGATCATGCCCCTTATTAGCAGCCGCCGCCGCCGGGTTCAACCCTGGATGAACGCGGTGCGCGCGCTGAAGAACTCCCGGTTGGACAAGGGCGCGAGAATGTTGAGGGCGGCCGGCGCCTCGTTAGTGCCGGATTTCAATGACGTCGCGCGGCTCCAACGGCACATCCGCCCCGCCCAAAAGCTGATTGGGATCGACGCGGATCTCCCGCCCACCCCGCCTCACCACGATCTCCTTCGGTTCGCCAGGACCGAAATAATCGGCCGCCAGGATGCCTTTGGCCAGGGTCAGCTCCGCCGTCCAGGGAACCAGATTTCTTCTCACGTCGCCGACGAATGTTACCGTGGGGCCTTGGGCCTGCATCTGCATGCGCTCCATCGCCTGCTGCTGCCCGGCCAGGAATGCCGCCCGCGCCTGCGCCTGCGCCGTGGCCTTGCTCATGCAACCCGACAGCGCCACTGAGAGGACCAGGGAAAGCCACGTGAACGCTCGGCAGCCGCGGATCGCGGCGCCTGCGAAAACCCTGCGATCCGAACGCCGCACTCGTTTCGGATTTCGGATCTCAGGTTTCAGGTTGGTGTTTCGACGCCCCATCTCGGCGGGAACTCCGCTCAACGATCGCACGGTTCACTCACCAGGCCGCTTCAGGATCTTTCCGAACTCGCTTTCCACCGGTTCGATCTCGATCCGGCCCGGAGGTCTCGAGCCCGGGGTCTCCGGCGGAGGCGCGGCCTTTTTCTCCGGCTTGGCGGTTTTCGGCGCGAACGGGAAAGCCGGCAGCGCGGCGGAGTTGGGCGCGAGTTCGGTGGTCTCGGCCTCGGACGGCTCCGGACTTTGGCCGGGCTGGTACCAACTCGTGCGGCTGTCCAGCCAGGTGCGGTACCGCTGAAAACTCCACATGCCGTGTTCGGCGCCGGTTTCCAAGGGCGAGGCGATTTTGAAAAAGTCCCGGTTGCGAATGAAATTCTTTACCGCGTGCGTCGCCATGAGGATTTCGCATTCGGGCACGCGGATGTTCAGGTCCGGCCGAAAGCGCAGCCGCTGGGTGATTACCGCCACCAGGCTGTCCGCCACCTGCGCGGCCACACTGCTCTGGATTTCGGCGGGAAACGCGGAGACCACCCGCTGCAGCGCCTCGGCGCAGGTTGAAGAATGCACCGTCGCCAACACCAGGTGCCCGGTCTCCGAGGCGCCCAGGGTCAAGCGCATCGTCTCCGGGTCGCGCATCTCCCCGACCATGAGCACATCGGGATCCTCCCGCAACGCATCCAGCAGCGCCTGCTCGAAGCTGGGCGTATCCCGGCCCACCTCGCGCTGGCGGATATAGGATCGGCGCGGGCGAAAGGTGTACTCAATGGGGCTCTCGATGGTCAGGATATGCCGCGAATCGGTGAGGTTGATTTCCTGGATCAGGGCCGCGAGCGTCGAAGACTTGCCGCTCCCGGTCGGGCCGCTCACCAGGATTAACCCATGGGTTTGGTTCACCAGTTTCTTGAGATCCGGGTGCAGGTTGAGCTTCTCGACGGTCGCCTGAAACGAGGACAGCAGCCGGATCGCGAAACCGACACCCCTCGACGTTTGCAGGATGTTGATCCGGCAGCGAACTCCCTGGATGGTCTTGGACAGATCGGAGGAGCGGCGTTCCAGAAAGTTCGGCCAGTGCTCTTCGCCTAAGACGGTGCGGGCAAACTCAAGCAGTAGCTTGCCGGGCAGCGGCTCTCCGGTCGTGCGCAGTGTCCCGCGCACCCGCAAAGCCGCCGGCAGGCCGGATTCCAGGTGCAAATCGCTTGCCCCGTTGCTCGCAGCCAGGTTGACCAATGCTTCCAAATCCATCGCACCACTTTATCCTTCAACAGCGGTTGTGGCAAAAAGTTCCTCGGGCCACCCCCGAGGTTCTCGAGGCCCCCAATCTTCGGCCACTCCACAACGCGCGGAAGGTCTGAAGCCCAGCGCATTAGCAGCTCGTAGGGACACGCTGCAGCACCTCGACACAATGCGGGATGGCCCCGGCAACGAAGCCCAGGCACTCGACGGCTCCCTTCGGTTTGCCCGGCAGGGCAATCACCAGGGAATGCTCGATCACCACGGCCAGGCTGCGCGAAAGAATCGCATTCTTCGTCAGCTTCATCGATTCCATCCGCATCACCTCGCCGAAGCCGGGCAATTCGCGAACCCCGATCTCGCGCAGGGCCTCGGGCGTGACGTCACGCAAGGCCACCCCCGTGCCGCCGGTCGTCAGGATCAACTGACAGCCCCGGCCGATCTGCTCGCGGACGGCGCGTTGAATCTCGGTCTTTTCGTCCGGCACCAGGTTTTCGGCCAGGACTTTCCAACCATAACTCGCCGCCGCCTGCTTCAAGGCGGGACCGCCAAGATCCTCGTAGAGCCCTTTCGAGGCCCGATCCGATACCGTGATAATGCCTGCTTGAATCACCATAACATTGTCGGCTGCATGAGTGCTCGGACGCTCGTGGTCAACCCTTCTTCTTGGACACCAGCCGGATATTCGTGATCCGCATCTCCTTGTCCACAGCCTTGCACATGTCGTAGATGGTCAGCGCGGCGATGCTCACCGCCGTTAGCGCTTCCATCTCGACCCCGGTTTGAGCGGCGATCTTGGCCGAAGCGCTGATCACAATCCGGTCGCCGGAAGCGGGGATTTCAAAATTGACCTCGCAGTGGGTGAGCGGCAAGGGATGGCACAGGGGGATAAGTTCGCCGGTCTTTTTGGCCGCCAGGATGCCCGCCAGGCGCGCGGCGGCCAGGACGTTGCCTTTGGCCACCGTTTGGGACTCGATCAGTTCGACCGTTGCTTTCTGCAGCCGAATCTCTCCGCGAGCCACCGCTTCCCGGGACATCACCGGTTTGGCCGACACATCGACCATGTTGGCCTCGCCCCGCGCGTCAATGTGCGTCAGCTTTTTCATTTTTCCGGGCTTCCACGCCCGCTTTCCACTCCCCCACCACCGCGCGCATTTGCTCGGCGGCATTGAGTTTGGGTTTGACGTGTTTGAGGTGATACCAGGGCAGCATGCCCAGCAAATCCGGCGTGACCAGGATCTGCCCATCGCAGTCCGGGCCAGCGCCGATCCCGATCGTTGGTATCGGCAGGTTTTGCGACACCATCCGGGCCACCGGCGCCGTGACCAATTCGAGCACCACTGCGAAGGCCCCCGCGCTCGCGAGCGCTTCCGCATCGGCCAGCAACGCCTGAGCCTCGGCTTCCTGTTTCCCTTTCACGCGGTAACCGCCCTCTTCCAGGACGCGTTGCGGCAGCATGCCCAAGTGGCCAAGGAAAGGAATGCCATCCCCGACGATGGCCCGCACCTGGTCCAAAATCTCGCGCCCGCCTTCCGCCTTGACGGCCTCGGCCCCCGCCGCGGCCAATCGCCGCGCGTTGCTCACCGCCAGCGGCACGGTTTCATAGCTGCGATAGGGAAGGTCGGCGGCCAGCAGGGCCCGGGGCTGCGCCCGGGCAACGGCCCGGACATGATGCTCCATTTCGGCCATCGTCACGTGCGTGGTGTCCGGATAGCCCAGCACCACCATCCCCAGCGAGTCGCCAACCAACAATAAGGGAATCCCCGCCTCGTCCAGCAGCCGCGCCATGGGGAAATCATAGGCCGTCAGGGCCGCGATCCTCTCGCCCCGCGCTTTCATGTCGCGAATGGTTTCGACAGTTATTTTGGTTCTGGTCATATTCACTCCGCCCAACCGCCCAACCGCCTGACCGTCCGACTGCCAAGCTGCTCAGTGCCGAAAACTCGCCACGAGTTCCTCCGGAGTTACGGTCGCCGTGCCGACCTTGCCCACGACGATCCCCGCGGCGTGGTTGGAGATAATCGCGGCTTCCAAAGGCGACGCTCCCGCCGCGATGGCCAGCGTGAGCGAGGCGATCACGGTGTCGCCGGCCCCGGAGACATCATACACCTCTTTCGCGATCGTGGGAATATGCACCACCTTTTGGTGGCGCTGGCAGAGCAGCATGCCCAACTCGCCCAAGGTGATGAGGAGCAGCGCGGGTCGGAGCTCGTTCAACAGGAACTCGGTCACCCGCATGAGGTTGGCATCGGCCAGTGGATTGTCGTTGCGGGTTTCGTCCGGCAGGTCCGCCAGTTCAAAGGCCTCTTTGCGGTTCGGCGTGATCAGCGAAAGACCCGCCAGGCCAAGATGGTGCACCGGCTTGGGATCCACGCTCAGCCAAAGGCCACGGGTCCGGCAAACGCTTTTCAGATCGTCCAGCAAAGCCTGGGTGACGACCCCTTTGCCGTAGTCGCCCACAATAATCCCACCGCAGCCCGGAACCATCGCTTCCATGGAGGCGACCAAACGCCGCGTCAGCGCCGGATCCAATCCGTCGCGCGTTTCCCGGTCAATTCGGACCACCTGCTGCGTGTGGGCGACAATCCGCGTCTTCACACTCGTGCGCGCGCGTCCCTTGGGCGATCAACCCCGAGCACCCGATGTGGTGGGTCGTCAGCAAGCGTTTCAGTTCCTGCGCGGCCTGATCGCGTCCCACCACCCCGAACAACTCCGTCGGCGCGTTCAGGGCCGTGAGGTTCCGGGCCACGTTGGCCGCTCCGCCAGGCATGAAGCTTTCCCGCTCGAAATCCACCACGGGCACCGGGGCCTCGGGAGAAATCCGGGCCACATTCCCCCAGATGAATTGGTCCAGCATGACGTCCCCAATCACCAGGATCCGGGTCTGGCGGGCACGCGCGAGAATTTTACCAACCTGATCGGCGGCGAGGGAGTAGTTCATTTAGTCGAGGAAGGCGGTTAGCGGGCTGGTTGGGCTGGCTGCTTCGTCGGGTGCGGCCAGGCCCGACTCGAACGCCGCCCGTCCCGCTTCGACCGCCATTCTAAAAGCTACACCCATGCGGTTCGGATCGCGGGCCACGGCAATGGCAGTGTTCACCAGGACGGCGTCCGCCCCCATTTCCATCGCCTCCGCCGCGTGGCTCGGGGCGCCCAAGCCCGCATCCACCACCACCGGCACCGTCGCCTGCTCGATTATGATCCGCAATCTGGTCCCGGGTTTGCAGTCCTCGATTCGAGCCGATCGGCGAACCCAGCGGCATGACCGTGGCCGTGCCCACGTCCTGCAAACGCTTGGCCAAAACCGGATCCGCGTTGATGTAGGGCAACACGGTAAAACCTTCCTTTACCAGGATTTCCGCGGCTCGGAACGTCTCCACCGGGTCCGGCAGCAAGTAGCGAGGATCAGGGTGAATCTCGAGCTTCACCCACTTGGGCAGCCCGGCGGCCACCGCCAGGCGCGCCAACCGCACCGCTTCCTCGGCGTTCATCGCCCCGCTGGTATTCGGCAGCAGCAAAAATTTATCCTGATCGATAAACTCGAGAATGTTGGCAAACGGATCTTTTTTGCCGCTCAAGTCCGCCCGGCGCAACGCCACGGTGACGATTTCCGCGCCGCTCGCTTCGAGGGCCGAACGCATGGCCTCGGGCGACGAAAACTTCCCCGTGCCCAGGATGAGGCGCGAACTAAAGTGGCGGCCCGCCACGACAAACGGTCGATGAGCAAACGACATGGGGTGGAATTTAGTGCCAAGCACTGTACGTTGTCGAGCAGCGCGAACGAGCCGGCGTCGCCCCCCAACGCGCTCGGGCGCGCCGAACCGTCCGCCAACGCCCAACCCGCCAGTGGTCCGCGGCCGAGCCTCGTTAGAATTGAAAATCAAACGCCAGGCTGAACGCGTGGGTTTGGGAACGCCCAAAGCTCACCGAGTCGCTCCCGCCGAAACTGAAATCCGATTGCCATCGCGGACTCTCCGCCACGAAATACCGGTACTCGACCGCAACGCCCATCCGGTCATTCAACTGATATCGCAAGCCCGCGAAGGCCTGGTAGGCAAACACCGTGTCCGCCGCGCTCCCGTGCAGGCTGGTGCCGCCCAGGGAGATATAGTCCGCGTTGAGAATGGTCTCGGAAAACCCCGCGCCCGCCCCGATATACGGACGCCAGGGCGATTGATTCGGCCATTGTAGTTTCACGTTGAACAACAGCGGGACGTTCGCCAGTGTCGAATTGTGGACCACATCCGCGCCCGTGATGGTGTCGATTTGATTCTCCACCACCCCAAGCTCCGCTTCGCCCGCCAGCCAATCCGTGACCTGATAGCCGCCGGCAACTCCCGCGCGCACGCCGGGATCGAGCTTCACTTTGCTGCCGGGCGCGACTGGGCCGAAAAACTCCTTCAAAGAGACATCCGGCGTAAAGTTGCCGCCGATATCTCCCTTCAGATAAAACCCCGTGCTCTGGCCAAAGGCCGGCAGGGTGAGGAACAATGCACCCGCGCAAAAGGCGTGGGATGCCATCATGATTTTCCAAGTGTTTTTCATAAGTTTCTTTGCCCGAATCCGAGATTTCCAACGCTGCCTCGAATATGCCTTTCGCGCCGCGTTGTCAATGACCGATGGGACCAGCCCGGTTGCTCCGGCAAGGCGCGCGACACGACACCGCGAAATGGCCGGTCGCGAAATGATCTTTGAATTTGAACCTTCCGACTTTACGTTAAAGTCATGTTTCGTCCCTGCATCGACCTGCATGAGGGCAAGGTGAAACAAATCGTTGGCTCCACACTTGGCACTGAACCAGGACAGTTGAAAACCAACTTTGTTTCTCCGCGGCCCGCCGCGTGGTATGCCGAGCTCTACCGGCGTGACGGGCTGGCCGGCGGACACGTCATCATGCTGGGACCCGGCAATGAAGCCGAGGCCCGCGCCGCCCTGGGCGCCTTCCCGGGCGGCCTTCAGATCGGCGGCGGGATCAACCTCGATAACGCCCGCGCGTGGCTCGAAGCGGGCGCTTCGCACGTCATTGTCACTTCCTGGATCTTTCATTCCGGCCAGGTCCATTGGGAGCGGCTGGGCCAGCTTGTGTCCGCCATCGGACGCGAACGCCTGGTCCTGGACCTGAGCTGCCGCATCCGCGAAGGCGCCTATTTCGTCGTCACCGATCGCTGGCAGAAGTTCACCGAGGTGCCGCTCAATGCCCGCACCCTCGAACAATTCGCCGGCTCGTGCGCGGAGTTCTTAATCCATGCCGTCGATGTCGAGGGACTTTGCCGCGGGATCGACGCGGACCTTGTCGCCCGGCTCGGTGAGGGCTCGCCGCTGACGGTGACGTACGCGGGCGGCGCATCCTCGCTGGCCGACTTTGAAACCGTTGCGCGCCTGGGCAGAGGCAGAGTGCATCTGACCATTGGCTCGGCGCTGGACATTTTTGGCGGCACCGCCGTTCGTTATGAGGACTCGATCGCCTGGAACCGCCGGCACGTCCAGGCGGAGGCCCGGCAGGAGCCGTGTTCAACCAGGTCCGCGCCATGAACGCGAGGCGCTGGCTCCATGAGCATTCACTGAAACTGCTCGCGATTCGTGACACGCCCGAGGCCATCGCCGGCGGCGTTGCCATCGGCGTGTTCTTCGGCTTTACGCCCCTGTTCGGACTCAAGACGCTTTCCGCCATCCTCGTCGCCTGGCTGACCGGCAGCAATATCCTCGCGGCGGTGCTCGCCGGAACACTGCACGACATCATCCTGCCGTTCATGCCCGTGATTTACCGGTGGGAATATGACGTCGGCTATTACCTGCTCAGCTATCCCCATCACTGGCCGGAGTCACTGGCCAAGATCCATCGCGAGGGCTTCGCCTGGCGCAACTGGCTATCCTTCGTCCGCGGCGTCGGCAAACCGTTATTGGCGGGTGGCGTCGTTTTCGCCACGCCGTTGGCCATGCTTTCCTACTTCGTCACGCGCCCGATTGTCAGCCGCCATCAGCGAAAGAAGAAGGCTCCGCCCCCGGCTCCGGGGGAGGAAGAGCTGAACCCGAGCTGACGGGGCGTCAGGGCGGGCTAATCCGCTCGCACGCGATAGAAGCGGCTGGGCAAAAGGAAGCCGTTCGTATCCGCGAGGGAAATCAGGCCCCCGGTGCCGGGTACCCCAGGCAGCAGCGGAGTCCAACTCGGGTCGGTCAGCGCGTTCTTGTACTCCAAAGTATAAGTGGCGCCGGAAATTGTGCTCAGGCTGACGGAAAGGTTGCTCGAAGCAATGCCCAGGCCGCTTACGGAAAGCGCCGGGGCCAGCAAAATCGTCAGCTGAGCGATGCTGCTGGTCACCGCCCCTTGAGCATTGGTCACCACAACGAAGTAAGGGCCGGCCATTGGACTTTGCACGTTCGTGAAACCGAGAGAACTGCCGGTGGCGCCGCCGAGACTGCCGCCGTTGAAGAACCACTGGTAGGCTAGCGGCGGAGGTCCGCCGGCGACGACCTGGAACAACGCATTGGCCCCCGCCGGCGCGAAGGTGTCTGAAGGCTCGACCGCGATGAGCGGAGGCGAATTGGTCGAGACCTCCGTGGTTAGGGTGGCGGCATTGTTGGTCATGGCCGGGTCCGGTGTTACCGAGGCGATGCTGACCAGGTTGGTGAGCGGATCGCCCGTGGTGGGGGTAACCGTGATCGTAAATGAGGTGGAACTCCCCCCGCCCAGGGTTCCCGGCGAGTAAACCACACTCCCGTTCGTATAGAGGTATCCGGGCGGCGCGGAAACCAGAACGACATCGGGCGGCAGCAGATCCGTCACCGTAACGTTGTAACCCGCCTGTGGGCCGGCATTGTTCACTGTAATTTTGTAGGCCAGCGGGGCGCCAAGAATCGCCGGCGCGGGCGAAGCCGCCAGGGAAACGGCCAGGTCGGCGCTAGGATTGCAGCAGGTGGCACCGTCGATCATCGTGATGGTGTCGATATACCAGCCCAAGCCTCCGTAAAAGTTGCCGCTGTCCGTGCCAAAGCGCCACTTCAGCCGAATGCTCTGCCCGGCGGCGCCCGGCGGCAGGCTGACTTGCGTCGTGATGAATCCGCCGGAGTTGCCGCCCCAAGCCTGCCGTCCGGCCAGCGGGTTGTCATTGGTGGCGTCAATCGTTCGAGTGTAACCTCCGGCGATAAAGGCGCCACCGGCCGCCAGGATATCCGCAAAAGCATTGGTCCCGATCTGAATCTCCAACACGCCGCCATCGTAGGCGCGGTCAACAATCGTCGGGTCGGCTTCGGTGTTGTAATTGTTGCGAAAGCTCAGCCGAGCGGTGGGGGTGTTGATCAGAAAGGCAGGCGAGAGCAATTCAGTGGTCCCCGGGTTGGCCGGCTCGGCGGCGTTTGCCGAGTTCGGGGCGGTGTCCTTGAGCGCGGTCGAGGTCACCCATGGCGTCCCATTGCTGTAGGTCGAAGTGGTCCAACCGGCAGGCAGCGCCGGAGCGGCAACGCTATCGAAATTCTGCGCAAAGGCCGTGATGGACTTGCCCAGCGGGAAAGTGAAAGCGAGGCTGCCCAGGCTGGCCGGACCGTCGGAAAAGCTGCAGCGTTGCCACCAGGCTGCTGCCGCAAGCCAGGGAGGAATTCGCGGTGAAGGTGAACAAGCGGGCGGCCGACCCGCCGCTCCCGCCAATCGCGCCATACGTTTGCGGCGCGCTCGGCGCCACGACCCCGGAATCCGCTTGCAGTGTGGCTACCAGGTTCGTCGTTTTCGCCGCGCCGAGGTTTTTCAACGTGAAGTTCACGGTCACCGTTTCGCCGGGATCCACCACGCCATTGCCGGGCGCGCAACCTTCGGCCAGGATCGTCGCGCTGGCGTTGGTGATGACCGGGATCGTGGCGCGGGGCGCCAGCGCGTTGATTAGGTTCAGGCCGATGGGCGTGCCCCAACCGGTGCACAGGTCGTAGCCGGCCACCGCGTAAAACAGGTCCGGGCTCGCGGCGTTGGTATTGTTGCCCGTGATGACGTCATGGAAGTTGGTGCTGTAACCGGCGGATTTGCCCAGCGCATAGAGCGTGGGATTGAGATAGCCCACTGGCGGTTTGCCCAGTGACGCCGCCTGCTGATTGACCAACGCCGTAAAGCCGGCCCAGAGCGGCGCCGAACAACTGGTCCCGCCGAACGAGCCGTTGCTGCCATTATCGAAGACGACCCACACATCATCGGCCACCATCGAGATATCGGGACTGTTGCGCAGCGTGAGCGAGCCCTTGTTCGCCACCATGCCGATCCCTTGCTGCCAGGAGGGAAGCGGGTTGGTGAGGCTGATGCCGCCGCCGGTAGCCTCCGCCCCGCGCCCGACGCTGGCCCAGTTCCAACTGGTCTCCGACACCCAGGCGCCGCCGGGACCGGTCGTCGTCAGGCTGGTGCCTCCCACCATCGTGATATAGGGATCATCGGCGGGCCGGAGCGAACCCGGCGTGTAGGCGCCGTTATCTCCCGAAGCCGCAAAGTACGACTGCCCTTGGGCGGCGAATTGCTGCAGTATCTGCAACGTCGTGGCATCCACGGGGTAAAGCCAGGAAACGCTCATTTGTTTCGCCAGGTTATCCGTCGCCATCCGGTTCAAGACGTCATCCGTAAGCTGACCCTCATAAACGATGACCTGCGCCAGGCCCGGCGCCATCGAGATCGCCATCTCGATATCCAGCGAGACCTCGACGTTGTTGGTTCCCGGCGTGCCGTCCATTCCGTCCATCAATACCATTTCGATGGGCACATTCGGAACGCCGGAGTTGATTTCGTAATTGCTGATGTCGCTCTGGTAAAAGCCGTCGAATTCGAACAACCCAACCACCTGGCCGGTCCCGGTCAAAGAAACGCTTCGCGCGTAGGCGCCCCGGAAATCGTTCCCACGGTACGCGCCGCCGGGGCCCGCGCCGCCCAACGGCACCGCGTTGGTCCGGTCCGTCACCGGCACCGGGCGGAGACTGGCCGGGCGGGGCACCATCAGGTTGTCCAACCCACCGATGCTTAACACCCGCACCCCGAGATCAAGCGTGGGCTCGGTATCCGGCGCAAAAAAACTGCGGGCCTCCTTCGGGTGCGGATACACATTCAGGGTCACATGAAACGCCCGCTCGATGTCCGCCACCGCACCGTTCACACTGAGCACCATCCGGTTGGGGTGCAGGGCGGTGATCCGCAGGCCGTTGGTTTGGGCAAAGGCCACCAAAGCCTGGTAATCATTCTCCGAGGGACCGAACTGATCCGCAAACTCCCGCGCAGTCAGGTATTGATGATACCGCGCGCTGCTCGGATCGTAGATTTCGGCCAGCAAATTCGACAGCGCGTCCGGGTGTTGCAACGGAAGCCCAATGGAAAGATTCAATCGGTTGGTGGCCGGCAACCGCCCTAACGGCCGGGCCAGCGCAACGGCCGTGGGAACCTGCGGACGACAAAACTCGGGACCCGGCGTGTGCGTCTGCGGCCAGCGCCTGGACCCAAATTACACACCAAATCACCAGTGGCAAACGCCACCCACCTGTAGCCGGGCTCATGTCAAACCATCTCTTTTTGCCCGGATTCTCGCAAGCCCAAAAGGTCTCGAATTACGCTTGCTTTGAGCGCCTCCGCCTTTACTTTCCTCGGATGCTAGTGACGGAAGTGCCGGAACAAAATCACGAACTCAAATCGTCCCCTCGGGCCGCGCGGGTGCCGTCGGCCGCTGCCCAAGGTGGGGTCCAGGAACAAACGGCGAGCTTCCCGCGGCGGCACATCGGGCCCGGCGAGGAAGAGGCCCGCCAGATGTTGGCCCTGCTGGGTTATCCCACCTTGGAAGCGTTGATCGACGACGCCGTCCCCGCGTCGATCCGGCTCAAGGCGCCCTTGGAGCTTCCCTCCGCCCGCAGCGAGTACCGAGGTGCTGGAGGGCTTGCGCGTCCTGGCCGGCCAAAACCAGGTGTTCCGCTCCTGCATCGGCATGGGTTATTCCGACTGCATCACGCCGCCGGTCATCCAGCGCGGGGTGCTCGAGAATCCCGGTTGGTACACCCAATACACGCCGTACCAGGCGGAGATCTCACAGGGACGCCTCGAGGCCCTCTTAACGTTTCAAACCGTGGTCAGCGATCTCACCGGTCTCGAAGTGGCCAACGCCTCGTTGCTCGATGAGGGCACCGCCGCGGCCGAGGCCATGACGATGTGCCACGGCCTGAAGCCAGACCGCAAAGTCTTCTTCGTCTCTGCCGGGTGCCACCCCCAAACCATCGAGGTGGTGAAAACCCGCGCCAAAGCTCTGGGCTTGGAAGTCGCGGTTGGCGACGCCGAGGGCTTTCAATTTAACGAAAGCGTGTTCGGCGTCCTGGTTCAATACCCCGACACCTACGGCGAGATCCATGACTATTCCACCTTGGTCGAACGCGCGCATGCCGCCGGCGCCCTGGTGGCGGTCGCAGCCGACCTGCTGAGTCTGACGCTGCTCAAACCGCCCGGTGAATTCGGCGCGGATATCGCCTTGGGCAGCGCCCAACGTTTCGGCGTCCCGCTGGGCTATGGCGGCCCCCACGCGGCCTTTTTCGCCACCCGCGACGCATTCAAACGCCACATGCCGGGCCGCATCGTGGGCGTGTCGCGGGATGCGCGCGGCCGGCCGGCCTTCCGGCTCTCGCTCCAAACCCGCGAGCAACACATCCGGCGGGAGAAGGCCACCAGCAATATCTGCACCGCGCAGGCCTTGCTGGCCAATATCGCGGCCCTCTACGCCTGCTATCACGGGAGCGCCGGTTTGAGAGCCATGGCGGCACGCATCCACACCCTGGCCGCCACCCTGGCCGCCGGACTCGAACGGCTCGACTGCAAGGTCCCCGTGACTCCGTTCTTTGATACCCTGCGGGTCCGCTCGACCAAGCGAAGCGCCGCGGACATCTTAAAACGAGCCGAAGCCCGCCGGATCAACCTGCGCTATTTTGACGACCAGACGGTGGGCATCTCCCTCGACGAAACCACCTCGACGAAGGATGTCCTTGAACTGCTCCAAGTGTTCAATGGCGACGCGGACCTGAATTTCACCCTCGAGAGCGTCGCCCGGCAGGTGGATGCCTCCTACCCCTCGGACCTAGCCCGCACCACCGAATACCTGAGTCATCCGGTGTTCAACCGATACCACTCCGAGACCGAGATGCTCCGGTATATCAAACGCCTGGAAGCACGCGACCTCTCGCTGACCACTTCCATGATCCCGCTCGGCTCCTGCACCATGAAGCTCAACGCCGCGGTCGAAATGCTCCCCCTGACCTGGCCCGAGTTCAGCCGAATCCATCCCTTCGCCCCGTTGCGCCAGGCGCGGGGCTATCAGACTCTGTTCCAGCAACTCGAAGAGTGGCTGGCCGAAATTACCGGGTTCGCCGGCATCTCGCTGCAGCCCAATGCCGGGTCCCAGGGCGAATACGCCGGCTTGCTCGTCATCCGCGCCTACCACGCCAGCCGGGGCGAGCCCGGACGCAACGTCTGCCTGATCCCTAACTCGGCCCACGGCACCAACCCCGCCAGCGCCGTGATGGCCGGCTTGAGGGTCGTGGCCGTGGCCTGCGACCAGGACGGGAACATCGACGTCGAGGATTTGCGAGCCAAAGCGACCGAACACCGCGAGGCGCTGGCCGCCCTGATGGTTACTTACCCTTCCACGCATGGCGTCTTCGAAGCGCGCATCAAAGACATTTGCGACATCGTCCATGCCCACGGCGGACAGGTCTATATGGACGGGGCGAACCTGAACGCCCAGGTCGGGCTCTGCCGGCCCGGAGACATCGGCGCCGATGTTTGCCACCTGAACCTGCACAAAACCTTTTGTATCCCCCACGGCGGCGGTGGCCCGGGCATGGGCCCCATCGGCGTGGCCGGTCACCTGGTCGATTTTCTCCCCGGCCACGCGGTGGTCAATCTCGGCGGAGAAAACCCCATGGGCGCCGTCTCCGCCGCGCCCTGGGGCAGCGCCAGCATTTTGCCCATCTCCTGGGTTTACATCGCCGCTATGGGAGGCAGCGGACTGCGCGAGGCCACGGAATACGCCATCCTGAACGCGAACTACATCGCCAAACGGTTGCACAACTACTTTCCCGTGCTCTACCGCGGCCACGGCGGCCTGGTGGCCCACGAGTGCATCCTGGACCTGCGCCAGTTCAAGAGCGTCACCGTCGAGGACGTCGCCAAACGCCTGATGGATTACGGCTTTCATGCCCCACCATCTCCTGGCCCGTGCCGGGCACCATGATGGTCGAGCCGACCGAGAGCGAATCCAAAGAAGAGCTGGACCGCTTTTGCGACGCCCTCATACAAATCCACGCCGAAATCCAGGCCATCGAGTCGGGCCGGATGGATCGGAAGAATAATCTGCTCAAAAACGCGCCGCATACCGCCGACATGCTCGCCGCCGAATCCTGGACGCATCCCTATTCCCGCGAACAGGCCTGTTATCCGGCAAAATGGTTGCACGACTACAAATTCTGGCCCGCCGTGGCCCGGATCGACAACGTCTTCGGAGATCGCAACCTCGTCTGCTCCTGCGCCGGCATGGAAGCCTTCGGGCCGGACTGAGTCTCGGATAAAGTCCGGCTCGGATTACAAAAGCCACGACTTAAAAAGCACTTGTGGCATGGAGCCGAGTGTCTGTCAATAGCACGCGGTATCCAAGTCAGGAAAACCGAGTTTGACGGAGCGAGCATAAGCGAGCGGAGCGAACTCGGCTGAAGTCCTGTAAGGACGACAAGACAATAGCCCGGGGCAAGCGAGGAACGAGCGCCGCCCTGGGTAAGAGACACGAAATGATTCCCTCTCCTTTTTCCAATCGGGTTTGGCGCGCTCGCAGCGCGCCAAACCCGATTGGAAAAAGGAGAGGTTGGGTTGGGGTGGCGTTTTACCCGGGGCGGCGGCCTCGGCGGCCTTGCCCCGGGCTATTATCATGCCGCCCCTCCGGGGCTCCGGAGGCCCGATGAATGACGCACGCCTCAAAGGATTTGGCCGCCTTGGGGCAAACCATCGGCTTCAGCCCAGGCCGGGTTTCGCCGGGCTCGTGGTCCCGCGCCCTCGACCCGGCTGCCCAGGGCCGGATCGCTCGCCGCAATCGCACGCCATCGACAAATCGCCCCACCCGGGTTAACCTATCCGACAGTCATGAAAAGGAAGCTCGCAGGCGGTCGAGCGGGGGCGCGTGGGCAGGAGCGCGAAACACCCGGAAGACCTGCCTTCACCTTGATCGAACTGTTGGTCGTCATCGCCATCATCGCCATTTTGGCGGCACTCCTGCTTCCGGCCCTGAACCGTGCGAAATCAGCAGCCGATTCGGCGGTGTGCAAGAGCAACCTGCGACAACTAGGAATCGGCTTGGCCATGTATGCACAGCAGTGCAGCACTTATCCAATGGCAGGCTCCTGGATTTATGAACTTCAACCTTTTACGGGAGCATCGTATCCACCGGACAATTACGTTGGCCCCCTCGTCAACGGTATCCCATCGTACCGTGGCCAACCCAAGAGCATTTATGCTTGCCCAGGATATAACCGCATGCGGGGCGTATTCAGACTGCCCGGCAACGCGACGGCTTTCGCTGAAGGAGCGGGCCGTGGAAGCTACGGCTACAACGTCGCAGGGTACACTGCCCCCAAGGGTTTGGGTGGCAATGTCTTGCTCATGGTGCCCACGAAGGAGAGTGAGGTTGTTAGCCCAAGCGATATGATTGCCTTCGGCGACGCGAGCTTCGTGGTGGGCGAGAACCCAGTCGGCGGGTATCTCGACCTTGATGCTGGCCTTTGGGACCAGTATCTGATTGAGAACATCCAGGGCCAGCCCGCGCGCGATCCAGCGGTGCAGGCGACGGCGCAGCGCCATGGGAGACGATGGAACATCGAATTCTGCGATGGGCACGTGGAGAACCTTCGAGCGATCGACCTCTTCAATACGACCAACGCAGCCGTGACGCGGCGCTGGAATAAAGATCACCAGGGGTGGTTTCCTCCTCAGCCATAGTATTGCCCCGGTCCGACCGCGTGACTAAATGAAGCCGAACTTTTACCGCACCGAACGCGCCGCTCGCGTTTTTATCCAACTCGGGCACCCTCAACGACGCGTCGGTGAGCATCCATGTTCGCCGAGGACGCAACCGGAGCAAGCCCGGCTGAAGTCCTGTAAGGACGACAAGACAATAGCCCGGGGCAAGCGAGGAACGAGCGCCGCCCTGGGTAAGAGACACGAAATGATTCTCTCTCCTTTTTCCAATCGGCTTTGGCGCGCGGGAGCGCGCCAAACCCGATTGGAAAAAGGAGAGGTTGGGTTGGGCTGGCGTTCTACCCGGGGCGGCGGCCTCGGCGGCCTTGCCCCGGGCTGGTATGAGGCCGCCCCTGCGGGGCTCCGGGGGCCGCGATGAATGACGCAACGACTCAGCGAATTTGGCCGCCTTGGGGCGAACCATCGGCTTCAGCCCAGGCCGGGTTTCGCCTGGCTCATTGTCCTGCGCCCTCGACCCGGCTGCCCAGGGCCGGATCGGTCGCCGCAATCGCACGCCATCGACATATCGCCCCAACCGGGTTAATCTATCCGACAACCATGAAAAGGAAGCTCGCAGGCGGTCGGGCAGGGGCGCGTGGGCAGGAGCGCGAAACACGCGGGAGAGCTGCCTTCACCTTGATCGAACTGTTGGTGGTCATCGCCATCATCGCCATTTTGGCGGCACTCCTGCTTCCGGCCCTGAACCGTGCGCAATCAGCAGCCGATTCGGCGGTGTGCAAGAGCAACCTGCGACAACTAGGAATAGGCTTGGCCATGTATGCGCAGCAGTGCAGCACTTATCCAATGGCAGGCTCCTGGATTTATGAGCTTCAACCTTTTACGGGAGCATCGTTTCCACCGGACAATTACGGCTACCCCGTCGTCAACGGGATTCCATCGTACCTGTGGCCAACAACCGCGAAGCATTTATGCTTGCCCGGGATATAACCGCATGCGGGGCGTCTTCCAACTGCCCGGCAACGGGACGGCTTTCAAGGAGCGGGCCGTGGAAGCTACGGCTACAACGTCCTGGGTACACATGATGGTTACGCGGGCTTGGGGGGTAATGTCTTGCTCATGGTGCCTACGAAGGAGAGCGAGGTTGTTAGCCCGAGCGACATGATTGCCTTCGGCGACGCTACCTTCGTGGTGGGCGAGAACCCAGTCGGCGGGTATCTCACCTTGATGTTGGCCTTTGGGACCAGTATCAGATTGAGAACATCCAGGGCCAGCCCGCGCGCGATCCAGCGGTGCAGGCGACGGCCCAGCGCCATGGGAGACGGTGGAACATGGAATTCTGCGATGGGCACGTGGAGAATCTTCGAGCGATTGACCTGTTCAATACGACCAACGTAGCCGTGACGCGGCGCTGGAATAAAGATCACCAACCCGGATGGGCGAACGCAACGCCCTAAGCATCGGGCTTTTCGAACAGGCTGGGCGATGAACTCAAAGAAGGACAACTGGTTTTTTAGCTTCAGTGCCGCGATGCTGCTCTTGACAGCACTGCCCAGGCCGCAAAGCTCATGAGGTGGAATAGCGACCATCAGCCACATAGCCAGGGGTGGACTCCTCCTGAGCCATGGTATTGTCCCGGTCCGACCGCGTGACTAAATGAAGCCGAACTTTTACCGCACCGAACGCGCCGCTCGCGTTTTTATCCAACTCGGGCACCCTCAACGGCCCGTCGGTGAGCATCCAGGTTCGCCGAGGACGCCAGCGGAGCGAGCCCGGCTGAAGTCCTGTAAGGACGACACGACAATAGCCCGGGGCAAGCGAGGAACGAGCGCCGCCCTGGGTAGGAGATACAAAATGATTCTCTCTCCTTTTTCCAATCGGGTTTGGCGCGCTGGAGCGCGCCAAACCCGATTGGAAAAAGGAGAGGTTGGGTTGGGGTGGCGTTTTACCCGGGGCGGCGGCCTCGGCGGCCTTGCCCCGGGCTATTATCAGGCCGCCCCTCCGGGGCTCCGGAGGGGCATGAATGACGAACGACTCAAAGGATTTGGCCGCCTTTGGGCGAACCATCGGCTCCAGCCCAGGCCGGGTTCCGCCTGGCTCATTGTCCTGCGCCCTCGACCCGGCCGGCCAGGGCCGGATCGGTCGCCGCAATCGCACGCCATCGACATATCGCCCCACCCGGGTTAACCTATCCGACAGCCATGAAAAGGAAGCTCGCAGGCGGTCGAGCAGGGGCGCGTGGGCAGGAGCGCGAAACACCCGGAAGACCGGCCTTCACCTTGATCGAACTGTTGGTCGTCATCGCCATCATCGCCATTTTGGCGGCGATTTTGCTGCCCACGCTGAGCCGGGCGCGCGCGCACGCCGAGTCAACCGCCTGCCGCAGCAACCTGCGGCAGATCGGGTTGGGCCTTTCGATGTATGTACAGCAGTCAGGCGCTTATCCCGGCGGCACGACTGCTTCAGAAATCTACAACGCTGAGTTCTTGCTTCAGCCGTTTGTAGCGCCATGGCCCTCGAATAATTATGGCTACACCGGCGGCCAAACAACGTCCTACTTGGAGCCGGCACGGAGCGTCTGGGCTTGCCCGGGATACAACAATGCTCATGGCGAATTCTCCTCGGTGGCGGGGAGTTACGGTTACAATGTTACCGGAAGCTGCTGGTATGCCCCCGGCCCGCAGTATGGTCTGGGCGCTCGTGGCGTGCCCGATGACACGGGCACGGGCTTGGGCCACGCCCAACTGATTCCCACTCGCGAAAGCGCTGTCACACGCCCGAGCGACATGATCGCTATTGCCGACACGATGTTTGTTCCGCAAGCGATATCTCCTGGTCCTTTGGATGGTTTCATCGATCTGGCCATGCCTTTCGCAGTGCAAGGCACCTACGGTTGGAGTGTTTACGACCAGGTCCTCAATGGCCTTCCCGCGAGCGATCCGGCCGTTCGAGCCCTGCGACAGCGCCATAGTGCTCGGTGGAACGTGGTGTTCTGCGACGGGCACGTCGAGACGCTTGGGCCCGGCGGACCAAGCGGCCTTTTTGATATCCGGTATGCCCCCGTGGCCAGGCGTTGGAATTGTGACGGCCTGCCCCACAACGAGGGGTGGAACCCGCCGAGGGGCCCGTAGATGCTCCGCTGATTCGTCAATGTCATGCGGAGCGCATCCCGGCAGTCCCCCTCGCCGAACACGGCCAGACGCTTGATGACCGTGTAGAATCTCAGACCGCCGTTGTCAATTGACTCAGGAAATCCGCAGGGCTAATCGCCGGCACCGGCGAACCGGCAAAGTCCTCCACATTCCGCGTGATGATGAAAACCGACGCCGTCGTCCTGGCCACGGTCGCCACCACCGCATCCTCAAAATCCGCGAGCGGCAGCTGCCTCGCGTCCTGCCAGCCCGCCGCTTCGAGATTCCCGATTTGAAAATGCCGCAGCACCTGATCCATCACGTCCTCGGCGTCCGGTTTGGACGCGTGTTTTCGCACCAGATAATAGAGCGTCGTCAACCCATGTGCCGGGCAGACGCCCGCCAGTATTCCCGCCGTAACCAGGCTCACCACCTGGGCGGACGCCGCGTAGTGCGGTTCGCGCTTTTGGAACACATCCAGCAATACATTGATGTCCAGCGTGACCTTCACGCATGCTTCTTTTCGAGCTGCTCGCGGTGAGTTTCCTCGCCCGCGACCTCCGGCGAAATGACGCCGGTGGCCCGCAGCACCTCGGGCCGCAGCGGCCGCTGCAAATGCTCACGCAAATTGCGCGCCTGCCGCGCGAGGAACGCCTCCGCCGAAGTTCCCTGCGCGGCCGAGAAGTCTCGGAGAAAGGCAAAGTCTTCCTCGGGCAGCCGAACCATGATCGTGCTCATGGCCTGACGATACCACTCCCTCGCTCCGCTGCCAAGCGCGTGCTGGAATGCGTTCGGTGTTCCGCCTTCAGGCGGTTCGTGGCGGCTTCGGCCCGGCGGACCAAGCGGCCTTTTTGATATCCGGTATGCCCCCGTGGCCGGGCGTTGGAATTGTGACGGCCTGCCCCACAACGAGGGGTGGAACCCGCCGAGGGGCCCGTAGATGCTCCGCTGATCCGTCAATGTCATGCGGAGCGCATCCCGGCTGAAGTCCTGTAAGGACGACAAGACAATAGCCCGGGGCAAGCGAGGAACGAGCGCCGCCCTGGGTAAGAGACACGAAATGACTCCCTCTCCTTTTTCCAATCGGGTTTGGCGCGCTCCAGCGCGCCAAACCCGATTGGAAAAAGGAGAGGTTGGGTTGGGCTGGCGTTCTACCCGGGGCGGCGGCCTCGGCGGCCTTGCCCCGGGCTGGTATGAGGCCGCCCCTGCGGGGCTCTGGGGGCCAAGTGAATGACGAACGACTCAGCGAATTTGGCTGCCTTCGGGCGAACCATCGGCTTCAGCCCAGGCCGGGTTTCGCCGGGCTCGTGGTCCCGCGCCCTCGACCCGGCTGCCCAGGGCCGGATCGGTCGCCGCAATCGCACGCCATCGACATATCGCCCCACCCGGGTTAACCTATCCGACAGTCATGAAAAGGAAGCTCGCAGGCGGTCGAGCGGGGGCGCGTGGGCAGGAGCGCGAAACACCCGGAAGCCCTGCCTTCACCTTGATCGAACTGTTAGTTGTCATCGCCATCATCGCCATTTTGGCGGCGATTTTGCTGCCCACGCTGAGCCGGGCGCGCGCGCACGCCGAGTCAACCGCCTGCCGCAACAACCTGCACCAACTTGGAATTGCTTTGGCAATGTACCTCCAGCAGGGAGGCTTTTATCCTGGAGGACATGATTATGCCGGCTCGGATCCCTACGACATGCAAAACGCCGAACTCCTCCTTCAGAGTACTGTCGGCCCCTGGCCGTCCAACAATTACCAATTCCTTCCCGGGCAGGCACAGTATCCAATTGCAGTTTACTTGGGGCCAACTCGAAGCGTGTGGGCCTGTCCAGGGTATGACCGGCTGCATGGGCTGTTTTACAGATTTGGCTATGGACCGATCTATGGAAGCTATGGATACAACACGGCAGGCTTTTCATCGACAAGCGGCTACTTGCCGTACGGATTGAGCGCTCGATTCGTCAGCACCGGAACGAATGAGGTATTTATGCCAGTTCGGGAAAACAGTGTGCAGAGTCCCAGCGACATGATCGCAATGGCTGATTCCCCGCTTTTGCCTCAACAAAATCCCCCATGGCTCTGGCCTGGCGCCGTGGTTGGAATGGGGAACCTAACTTCTTATAGCCCTATGGGCTGGAATGACGGCGTGGGCCGGCCCATGTACGATGAGATCATTCACGGCACCCCGAGTAGTGACCCGGCGGTTTCGGCCATGCGTCAACGGCACCTGGCGCGCTGGAACGTGGTGTTCTGCGACGGCCACGTCGAGAATCTCCCGCCACAGGGACCCAAGGGCTTGTTCGATTTCCAATACGAGACCGTGGCGCGGCGCTGGAACGCCGATCATCAGCCGCATAATGAGGGGTTCAAGCCCTGAGCCGCCGGGGCTGGCAGGAGGCGGATCGGCCGTCACGCCGCAAGGGCGATCCGGCCAAACGGCAAACCCAGGCGCGCGTGAACGGCCTGGGACCGGGCCTGGTCAGACGTTTGCCGCCGCCGCCACCGCGGCGGGCGGGGCGTTCCGTTTCGCTAGAATCGCCTCCTTGATCTTCACGGCCAGTTCCGGCCTTTCCGCCAGAGATTTCTGGGCCGCTTCCTTGCCCTGGCCGATCAGCTCGCCCTCGAACTGCAGCCAGGCGCCCTTCTTGTCCACCACGCCATCCTCGACCCCAACGTCCAGGATGCTGCCTTCCTTGTTGATGCCGTGATTGTAAATGATGTCGAACTCGGCCTCGGCGAAGGGCGGAGCCACCTTGTTCTTGACGATCTTGACCTTGACGTGGTTGCCGACGGCGTTGCCGGCGGCGTCCTTCAGGGTGTCCTTGCGGCGAATATCGAGCCGGACGCTGGCGTAAAACTTCAAGGCCTTGCCGCCGGGGGTGGTTTCGGGATTGCCGAACATGACCCCGACCTTTTCGCGGATCTGGTTGGTGAACACGCAGGTGGTTTTGGCCTTGGCCAGCACGGCGGTGAGCTTGCGCAGGGCCTGGCTCATCAAGCGCGCTTGCATGCCCATGGTGGCCATGCCCATTTCGCCTTCCAATTCCGCCTTGGGCACCAGGGCGGCCACGGAATCAATGACAATGACGTCCAGCGCGTTCGAGCGGGCGAGCGTTTCGCAAATGGACAGGGCCTCCTCGCCGCTATCCGGCTGCGAGACCAGCAGGTCGTCCAGGTTCACCCCGAGCTTCTTGGCATAGGCCGGGTCCAGCGCATGCTCCGCGTCGATAAAGGCGGCCAGCCCGCCCCCTTTCTGCGCGTTGGCGATCACATGCAGCATGAGCGTCGTCTTGCCGGAAGATTCCGGGCCAAAAATCTCGACCACCCGCCCGCGCGGGATGCCGCCCACGCCCAGGGCCAGGTCCACGGACAAGGCGCCAGTGGGGATGATTTCGATGCGCTGCAGCGCGCGGGCGTCGCCCAGGCGCATAATGCTGCCTTCACCGTAAGCCTTGGTAATGGAAGAAATCGCGGACTCGAGTTCGCGCTGGCGGTTGGCGGCAAATTTGGCTAGCTCGGCGGCCTTGGCTTCGGCGGCTTTTTCAGGGGCTTTTTCGGCTGGTTTTTCTGCGGTCTTCGGAGGCATATCGTGTGTTAGTGAATTCGAAACCTTAATCGTAAACAGTGTCTAATATCAGAAACCTCGGGCGGGTTGTCAAATGCGAACCACGGCGAAATTCGGCCCTCCAAGCGCGGCGGGAAGGCCTGGTTCACGCGGCGGGATGCCCGCGCTACGGGGTCGGGCTGGGGATGCGCCCGGGCACGGCCCCCGCGCCGCCCGAATCCTCAAGCCGATACAGCCGCGTTCGGCTCCGCAGGAACAGGCTCTCTCCCGAAACCGCCGGCGACGCCATAAACCCATCGCCCAGCTCATTCTCCGCCAGTTTCCTGAACTCCCGCCCGGTCGCGGCGACCGTCGTCTTGCCCTCCTCGCTGAAGAAATAAATCCGGCCGGGGGCGGCCAGTGGGGACGCCGTAAAATGCCCGCCGACTCGCTCGCTCCACAGGACCTTCCCGGTCAAGGCCTCCCAGCAGGTGGCCGTGCCGTTGTCATCGACGGCATAGAGCAAATCATCGACCAGTTCCAGGGACGGCTTCTTCGGCGCGTGATGATTATCCTTCCAGGCGATCTGCAACCGCATGCCTGGCAGGCCGTTGGTCTTGGCATCCAGCACCTCGCCCTTCCCGCCGGGGCGGATCGCGAGCACTTCGCCACCCGGAAACCCGCTGGGCACGAAGATTAACCCGTGGCCGGTCACCGGCCGGGTGCAACCGGAATAGCTCGAGTAGTCTTCCACCCGCCAGAGTTCGTCTCCCGTCGGGGGATCGTAAGCGTAGAGCGCCTTCGAGCCCTGGCTCAGCACCATCGTCCGGCCTCCGCTCTCGAATATCTGGCAGGTGGCAAAGGCCTTGCGCAGATCGCCCTCGTTCTCCGGCTTTCCGTCCGGGCCGAGATCCCTAAAATCAATGGACCGGTCCCGTTTCCACACGGTTTCGCCGGTTTTCTTGTCGAGCGCCACCACGTATTGGTGATCGCTCCCGTCGAAATTCAAAAAGAGCCAGTCGTGGTAAAGGATAGGCGACGAACCCGCGCCGCGAAAGTGGTTGCATTCGAGATCGCGGCGCGTCCAAAGCACCTTGCCCGTCTCGGCATCCAGCGCGGCGGTGCCCGCCGCGCCGAACGTCACATAGACCCGGCCATCTTCCACCGTCGGGGTGGGCGAAGCGTACGAGTTGAAGGGGATGCAATATTGCGGCTTGGCCACCTCGAAAAGCTTCAGATCCTGAAGCACCTTCCCGCTGGCTTTTTCCACGCACACCACAAACAGGTCGTGTCCGTCTTCCGTGGCGGTGGTGAGCCAAACCTTCTCGCCCCAAATCACCGGCGAAGACCAGGCTTTGCCGTGAATGGGCGTGCTCCACTTCACGACTTTGCCCTCCGCCTGGTTATCCCATTGAAGCGGAAGCCGGTCACTGGTGGTGGTTCCGTTGCCGCGCGGCCCCCGAAATTCCGGCCAATTAGCGTCCTCCGCACAAAGCCCCGAGGCAAAGAGCAAGGCGCAACTGACAACGGCACACGCGTGGTTCATGTGCCAGCACTATACGCGTGAGACAAAAAAAGCCAAGGGCGCCTTGCCGCAATCTCCGAACCACCTCGCCCCCCCCTCGGCCGCACCGCCGGAGTAAAAACCCTTTCGTGTATTTCGTGTATTTCGTGGTCCGCACCCCCGTTCGTGTATTTCGCGTATTTCGTGGTTCCAAGTCCTTTTCGTGTGTTCTGCGTATTTCGCGTGTTTTCTGGTTCCCCCCCATCAGCTCCGCAGTTTATTTTGATCCCGCTGCACTTCCACACTCCTGCCCGCCCGTTGGCTAGGATTCGGGCACCAACCGCTCTCTGAGCATTCGGCTTGCTGCGGAATAGATCGAGTCTTTACGATCCGGCGGAATGGGCACCTTTTTGAAACCTGCCGCGCGAGCGCTCCCCCGGGTGGGTACGGCGCGGACGGTATGAATCCCGGTCCGCGATTGCGAGCGGGCCTGGTTCAAGCCCGGTCGATGCTCCTCGAGGCACGCAACTCCCAGGGCCATTGGACGGGTGAGCTCTCGAGCAGCGCTCTGTCCACCGCGACTGCCGTCTGCGCTTTGTCGCTCGCCGGCCAACATCAAGCCTCAGGCGCGTCCCAAGCGGCTGAGCCCATCACCCGGGGCCTGGAATGGCTGGCCGCGAACCGGAACGCCGACGGCGGGTGGGGTGATACGACGCGCAGCCTGAGTAATATCAGCACCACCACGCTCTGCTGGGCCGTGTTTGGCGCCGTGCCCGGAGCGGAGAAGAAATACCCGGCCATCGTGGCGGGAGCTGAGGGATGGCTGCGGAAACACGCCGGGAGCATCGAGCCCGGCCCCCTTTCCGCCGCGATCATCCAGCGTTACGGAGAGGACCGCACCTTTTCGGTGCCGATTCTGACCCTATGCGCGTTGGGCGGGCGCCTGGGTCCTCCGCGCGAGGGCTGGCGTCACGTCATTCAACTCCCGTTCGAGCTGGCGGCCTGTCCGCCTGGATTATTCGCCGCCCTGCGGCTGCCGGTCGTCAGCTACGCGCTCCCCGCCTTGATTGCCCTGGGCGTGGCCCGGCATCACCACCTGCCTTCGCGCCACCCGCTGGCCCGGCTGCTCCGCAACCTTGCCCAGAATCGCGCGCTGGCGGTATTGAGCAAGATCCAGCCGCGCAACGGGGGCTTCCTCGAAGCCACTCCGCTGACCAGTTTCGTCGTGATGAGCCTGGCCGGCAGCGGGCACGCCGGCCACCCTGTCGTTCGCCAGGGAGTCCAATTCCTCTTGGCCTCGGCGCGAGCGGACGGGAGCTGGCCGATTGACACCGATCTGGCCACGTGGCTCACCACCCTGGCCGTCAATGCTTTGGGGGCCGAGGGCTGCGCCCAACTCCCCACTGCGGAGTCGAGGCTCATTCGGGACTGGCTTCTCGCCCAGCAATATCGCCAACGCCATCCGTACACCAACGCCGCGCCCGGCGGCTGGGCATGGACGGATTTACCCGGTGGTGTGCCCGATGCCGATGACACAGCAGGGGCAATCCTGGCTCTGCGAACACTGGGCCCGAATGACGGCACGAGCCGCTCCGCCGCCGAAGCGGGCATCGGTTGGCTGCTCGGACTGCAAAACACCGACGGCGGCCTGCCTACGTTCTGCCGAGGCTGGGGCCGTCTGGCCTTCGACCGCAGCGGGGCCGATTTGACCGCCCATGCCCTGGCGGCCTGGCGGGCCTGGCTGCCGGATTCTTCGGCCTCCAGTCAGAACCGCATCCGCCGGGCTTCGGCCCGAGCGTTCCAGTTTCTAAAGACAAACCAGGAACACGCAGGCTCTCAGGCCGGCGCCTGGAAGCCACTCTGGTTTGGCGACCAGCACGGGCCGGAGGAAATCAACTGGACCTACGGAACCGCACGTGTCCTCCTGGCCATAGCCTCAAACCCATCCGAGCCGCCGGTGGCTGAAACCTGCCAGGCTGCCGTTCGGTGGTTGGTCAAGGCGCAAAGGCCCGACGGGAGTTGGGGGGGCGGTCATGGCGCGCGAAATGCCTCAATCGAGGAGACCGCGCTGGCGGTCGAAGCTCTGTCCGCGGTGCTCGGGTCCCCAACCGCGGCCGCACCCGAAACTCGGGCCGCCCTGGCCAGGGGCGTCTCCTGGCTCCTCGACCGCTTGGAGGACGGCACCTGGCTGAGCCCGGCGCCGATCGGCTTTTACTTCGCCAAGCTCTGGTACTTCGAGCGGCTTTACCCCCTCCTCTTCACCACCGGCGCCCTCCGGCGGGCCGAATCGGTACTGGCTCGAACCGGCCCGGCAAAGGAATAAGCCGTCGGGCGACTTGCGACCAGCACCGGATGCTGGCATGATAGTAAAGTCAAAGCATCCATGATCAAATATGCCGCCGGCGCAGAACACCTTGTTCTTTAAGCAATCCCACTTTGTCACCCATTTGCCCGTCGATTACTTTTATACCCGATCTCATTTTTGGGCCGAACGCCGGGATGGCGACCGGTGGCGGCTCGGTTTCACACGGTTCGCCACGCGGATGCTGGGCGAGATGGTGGATCATAAGTTCGAAACCAGCCTCGGAGCCTCCGTCGCCCCGGGCCAGATCCTCGGCTGGGTCGAGGGATTCAAGGCGATTTCCGACGTGATTTGCGTCGCACACGGTGTTTTTGCGGGCGGGAACCCCGCGCTGGATGACACCATCAACCTGGTTAACGAGGCGGGATACACCGAGGGATGGCTGTACGAACTCGATGGGCGGCTCGATGAGGATCACCTGGATGTCCATGGCTACGCCGAACACCTCAAAGCCACGATTACCCGGCTCCAAGAAAAACACGAGCCGCCGGAACACGATCTTTCTTCGAACGAAACTGAATCCCAACGATGAGCATTTCGTCTATCGCCAGGACCCCGAAACCGTCATGATGTTGCAAGAATGATGATGCCCCGCATCCTGTATTGCCATTGCCGCTATGCCCAGGTGGTGCCGCCCGAGGTCAAGGAAGCGGTCCTCCGCAAGCTGGCCGAGTCTGGCCGGGCGTTTGATGCCGTGGCCGACCTATGCGAACTGAGCGCGCGCCAGGATGCTTCGCTGAAAAGCCTGGCCGAAGGCGGCGCAGTAAAGATCGCCGCTTGTTATCCGCGCGCGGTGAAATGGCTTTTTCACACCGCGCACGCGGATCTGCCCTTGGACGGCGCCGAGGTGCTCAACATGCGGGTGCAAACCGCCGAGGAAGTGACCGCGGCGCTCTTGAATTCGGAACTCAAACCGAATTTGCCAAAAGGCAAGGTCACCGCCGGGGACGCCCCGCCCGTCGCAACTCCTTGAATGACCCCCCCTGCCATGCCTCTACCGAGCCAACCGACCCTCCGAATCGTGCTCTATGAAGGCCAGGGCGCCCAGGCGCTGGCGCCCGCCGAACGTTTCAGCCTCCTCACCACCTTGCTGGAGGGCGGCTTCGCCGTGAGCCGGGGGTCAGCAGAGGGGAGCGTGGCGGCGCAGCACCGTGGCGCGCTGCTCGTGCTGGGCAAATTCGCCGGGGGGCAGGCGCCCGAGGCCGTGGGGGTTTCGGCCCAGACATCCGTGTCTGTGCGGGACATCTCCGGTATGGAGACCGCTCGCGTTGGCGAGTTGGCTGAAGCGACCCGGGCCGAAACCGGTGCCGCCAAGCATGGAGAATGGAAACCCTGGTTTCCGGTGATCGATTACGACCGTTGCACCAACTGCATGCAATGCCTGAGCTTTTGCTTGTTCGGGGTTTACGGCGTGGACGAACAACACCGAATCCAGGCCCAGAACCACGAGAACTGCAAAACCAACTGCCCGGCCTGCTCCCGTGTGTGTCCCGAGGCGGCCATCATGTTCCCCAAATACAAGGCCGGACCCATCAACGGGGATGTGGTGCGGGAATCCGATGTCGGCCAGGAAAAGATGAAGATCGACATCTCGGCGCTCCTCGGCGGCGATGTCTATTCGGCCTTGCGTCAACGGAGCCAGGCCGCCAAGGCGCGGTTCAGCAAGGAACGCGACGACAAAAAGGCCTTGCAGGAGCGGCAGAGCTGCCTGACTAAACTCGCGCAGCGGGGCGATATCCCCCTTGAAGTCCTCATGAGCCTGCCCTCGACCGAAGAAATTCAACGCCGAGCCGAAGAAGCCAAAGCCAAGGCCGCCGCCGCCCTCGCCGCACAACATGCGTAGCATCACCCATGATGGCCGGTCCCCGGCCGGAAGTTGTGTTTGGCTGCCACCCGCCGCGCAGGGCCGGCGGAATCAACCCCGAACCTTTCAGCCTCAACCGCCGCCCGGCCATGATACCCCGCCTGCTCTTCCGCACACTGCGCTCCGCCGACAAACGGTGCCTGGCAAAATTCGCCTGGAACTTCGGCGTCAAGGGCATGCTCTCGGTCGAGAAGTTTAAGCGCCGCATCAAGCGCGGCGAGTTCTTCCCGCCGTTCCTCTACCTCTCCATCCTCAACTCGTGCAACCTCCGGTGCCAGGGCTGCTGGGTGGACGTCGAGGAAAAGGACGCCATCGATTTGACGGCGCTCAACCGCACCATCGATGACGCCAAGCGCCACGGCAACGCCTTCTTCGGCATTTTGGGCGGCGAACCCTTCATGCATCCGCAGCTCCTCGATTTGCTCGAAGCGCATCCGGATTGCTACTTCCAAATCTTCACCAATGGCCAGCTCATCACCGAAAAGAAAGCCCGGCGGTTGCGCGAGATCGGCAACGCCACACCCCTGATCAGCATCGAGGGCCGCGAGGTCACCAGCAACGAGCGCCGCGGCGGCAAGGACGTCTTCGCCCGCTCCCTCCGCGGGGTGGAGCATTGCGTGCGCGAGGGCCTGCTCACCGGAATTGCCACCAGCGTCTGCCGGTCGAATATCGACGAGTTGCTCACCGAGGCCTGGCTCGAAGACCTGATCCGGCTGGGCGCGCACTATGTCTGGTACCATTCCTATCGTCCCGTCGGACCCAAACCTAATTTCCAACTCGGGCTGCAGCCCGACCAGCTCGTCCGGGTGCGGAAATTCGTGGTCGAGATGCGATCCAAAATGCCCATTGGGATCATCGACGCCTACTACGACCACCGCGGCCAGGCGCTCTGTCCCATGAGCACCGGCGTCTCGCATCACATTAGTCCCAAAGGCGATATCGAGCCCTGTCCCATCCTGCAATTTGCCAAAGAAACCATCTACGACCAGCGCGGCATCTTCGCGACCATGCGGGACAGCGCGTTTCTGAAGGATTTTCGGGAGCTCAGCGCGCGAAGCACACGGGGCTGTGTGGTATTGGAACGACCGGACCTGGTGAAAGAACTCGTGGTCAAACACGGGGCCCGGGACACGACGGTCCGCGGGACCGCGATGGCCGAGCTGGAAGCCATGACCCCGCGCTTCAGCCAATGGCTGCCGGGTGAGGAGGTGCCCGAAAAGCATTGGCTCTACCGGCTCTCCAAGAAATACTGGTTTTATGACTTTGGCGCGTACCGCAACGTGGCGCACGACGCCGAAGCCAAAGCGCGCGCATTGAAATCCAAGCTCGACCCGGCCAATACCGCCGTGGATAATAGCGGCAAAGCCGAGCTCGCTGTGCCCTGAAACCTGAGACGAAGGTCATTATAATCAAGATGCAGCCCAACATTCTCCCGCCCGCCAATTTGACCCTTGGCAGCGCCAGTGTCCCAAAACATGTGGTGCAGCAGCGGTTCCGCACCCCCAAAGCCAACATCCCCCAAACGACGGTCGAGCGAAATCATTTCCTGCAATCCGTGCGGAATTATGTTGCCGAGTTCAACCCCGTGCCGCCTTTGCCGCCGGACGAACTCAAGGTGCATGCCGACCGGCTCGTCGGGATGCTTCAGTGCAACTCCATTTACCGGGATTACCTCGGGGTCTTGATCAACAACGAGATGTGGCGTGAACCACTGGCCAGCGTGCCCTACGAGCGGCGTCTCCTGCTCCTGCCCAAGTGCCTTCGCGTCGAAAGCAAGTGCCCCGCCCCGTTCGATGAGTTCGGCCTGCTCTGCAAACAATGCGGCCTGTGCACCATCCAGGATCTGCAGGCCGAGGCGGAGAAGCTCGGCTACGCCATCCTGGTCGCGGAGGGCTGGGCCATCGTCATGTCGCTCATCCAGACCGGGAAGATCGAAGCCATCGTCGGGGTAAGCTGCCTGAGCGTGCTGGAGCGCGCCTTCCCCTACATGGAGGCCGCCGCGATTCCCGGGGTCGCCATACCGCTGCTGCAGGACGATTGCATCGATACCACCGTGGATCTGGATTGGGTCTGGGATTATATCCATCTCACCAGCGACGACCACACCCGGCGCCTGGATCTCGGCGCCTTGCGCGACGAGGTGGATGCCTGGTTCACCCCCGTTTCCCTCGAATTGATCATGGGGCCCATCGCCGGGCAGACCGAATCCATCGCGCGCGAGTGGCTGATGCGCGCCGGCAAACGCTGGCGGCCCTTCTTAACCGCCGCCTCGTTTCAGGCGCTGCGCAAACACCGCGACCAGCCCCTGCCCGAAGAACTCAAAAAGGCGGCGGTGGCCGTCGAATGCTTTCACAAGGCCTCTCTCGTCCACGATGATATCGAGGACAACGACGCGCAACGATACGGCGAAAAGACGCTTCACGAGGAATTCGGCGTGCCGGTGGCCCTCAACGTGGGCGACCTGCTGATCGGCGAAGGCTATCGATTGCTGGCGGCCGCCAGTGTCTCCGCTGAGCAGAAGGCCGAGATGATCCGCGTGGCCGCCGGCGGCCAGCGTGAACTCTGCCGCGGTCAAGGCGCCGAACTCTGCTGGGCTCGCTCACCACAGGCGCTGACGCAGCACCAGGTGCTGGACATCTTCCGTAAAAAAACGGCTCCCGCGTTCGAGGTCGCGCTCCGCCTCGGCGCGCTTTATGCCGGCATCGAGGAACACGCGGAAGTCGAGCACGTGCTCAAGGCCTACAGCGAAGCCCTCGGCATTGCCTACCAGATCCGCGACGACCTGAGCGACCTGGGCGCAGGGGGAGAGACCAACGATATTGCCGGCCTGCGTCCCAGCCTCCTCCTGGCGGTGGCCCATGAAAAGGCCAAGGATGCATCCAAAGAGCTCCTGGGCTCGATCTGGCGCCGCCAGTTGCCACCCGGGGTAACCCTTGCGACGATCGAGTCGCTCTACCTCGAACTCAAGGCCGACGAGCGCACTCGAACCCTGCTCGAGACCTACAAGGAAGAAGCGATTCGCTGTCTCCGCGACGTGGAAAACCCGAACCTCAAGGGCTTGTTGCGCCGCGTTCTGGGCAAGATCTTCAACGACGTCGAAATCAAAGGCTGGTGCAAGGAACAGGAATTGAAAAACGGCCTGGCCTAAAGCCATGGGAACACAACACCTATCCAGTGCCTTGGTGAGCCCGGAGAATAGACATGGTTTCTCAACCACTCCCGTCAGAAGCAGCCAGCCCTCTCATTCGAGAAAGCTAACACCATCAGGAATGTGCTTGATACCAAGTCGGAGCGGGCATTCGATTGCGCGCTCCGCCAGAATCCTATCCCAGTCCTACAGCCTGCCTAGCCGGTTGGAGAACGCTCGCCCCAGCTTCGCTCGCTTGGAGGCCACAGGTTCCTTGGGCTGCGAAGGGGGCAACTTGACCGGAATGGTTGGGATCGGCTGCGCCGCCTGGCGGAGCTGGTTTTCCGCCTCCAACCAGAAATTTAGGTCCATGCCCGCAGGCTGGCCGGCCTTTTCCCACAGTTGATATGCCAACCGACCGATTTCTTTTTGGTCGATGTTTGCCGTTTTCGTATTTGTCTCGTTCATAGGTCTCAGAGTCGTGTTTTGCTGTGTAAACTTGAATCTTGTATCGCTTGTGTTATCGCGATGAACAACACTGTCGGTTCTTGGCCGGCGGCACGGAGATAACCTCGAAGCATCCACTCCGCGTTCCGGGACATTGCTCAAAGCTTACCCAAACCAATGGATATACCACTAATTGTGGGTGCCGGGAACCCCCGACATAATAGAGTATAAACCGGGGCCGTTGTACGTCAAGGCGCGAATACAAAACTGAACCGGATTTTCAGCCTCTACCCACCCACTGCACCCGGCAAAAGCTGACGCTCGCAACTCTTTCTTAGGCTCTGTCCATGCCCGAATTACCAGAAGTCGAGATCCTCGTCCGGCACTTGCGGCCCAAGTTACGGGGTCAGCGGGTGCTGGCAGCTAAGATTCTGCGCCCCAAGATCTTGCGCTCGACTCCTGAGGGAGATCTGCGACGCCTGGTCTGTGGGTCGGTGTTCAATGGGCTCGTGCGCCGAGGCAAATACCTGCTCTTCGGACTCAGCCATCCAGCCCGGAAAAAACCTTTGCTCCTGGTCGGCCACCTCGGTATGACAGGGCGCTTCTTTCTCGCGGCCGCAGGGACACCACTTCCGAAACATACGGCGGCCGTGTTCGACTTGGGGAGCGGCCTGCTTGTATTCGAAGATGCCCGTTGCTTCGGGAGGCTGACGCTCGATTGCAGCGCCATCGACAAGCTCGGCCCGGAACCGCTGGGGCGCGAATTCACGACGGCTGCCTTCGCGCGGGCGCTCCGGCGGTCCAGACAGGCAATCAAAGTCAAACTGCTCGACCAGAGCGTGGTGGCCGGGGTAGGCAATATCTACGCCAGCGAGGCACTGTTCCGAGCGGCCATCGCTCCGACCCTTCCCGCTTGCAGACTCAATCATGCCGAGATCGCACGACTCCGACAGGCGGTGCGTGAAGTGTTGCGCGAGGCCATCCGCTGCGGCAGCACGATACCCCTGAATCATTCCGCTGCCGGCAAGCGGGATGAGCTGTTCTATTTTGGCACCGTCCCCGGCGCCGCCGGCCAGTACCAAGAACGACTGCGAGTCTATGATCGGGAGGACCGGCCTTGTTCCGCGTGCGGCACTCAAATTCGGCGCATCGTCCAGGCCGCGCGGAGCACATTCTTTTGTCCACGCTGCCAGGCCAGGCGCCGGGCGCAGCCCCGTCCTTCGCGCAAGCCTGCGCGAAGCACCAACCAATGAGGCGTCTGCCACCCCCATCACCTCGATCCCGCCCAACCTTCGACCACCCTACAAGGCGCAGAGGGTCCGAGGCCAAGCCTCAGTCGGTTTTTTCGGCCGCAACTTCCTCCTTGTCATCCGGACAACAGGTGCTACTTTTTCCAGCCTTTTATGAAAGAAAAAATTCATCCGAAATATGTGGATTCGGAAATTCGTTGCGCCTGCGGCAACGTGATTAAGACGCGGTCCACCAAGCCGGTGATCATCGTCGGCATTTGCAACGCGTGTCATCCCTTTTACACGGGCCAGCAAAAGTTCGTGGATACAGCCGGGCGCGTGGATAAATTCCAGCAGCGCATGGCCAAGACCCAGGCCGCCCAGGCCGCCCAGGCGGCGAACAAGAAAAAGAAGCGGTAGCGCTGCCTTTCCCCAACCCGCCCGAAGGTCGTTAGCGCCTGCGGGCGGGTTGCTTTTTTCCGCCATGGACCTCCGTCCCCATGTTGAGAAATTCGCCCGGCGCTTCGCGGAAGTTGAAGCGGCCCTGAGCGATCCTCGAGCCTTCGATAATCCTCAGCGAGCGCAGGAGTTATCGAAAGAATACGCCCGCCTGAAGGAACTCGTGGCCTGCGGCCAGGCCTATCGCAAAGCCCTGGTTGACCTGGAAGAGAACCGGGCGCTGGCGCAATCCGAACCGGCGGATTCCGAACTGGGCCAGATGGCGCGTGAGGAGGTTGCGCGGCTGGAAGCCGAGGAGAAACGGCTCGGGCTCGAGGTGCAGCGAGGCATCCTGCCGCCAGATCCCGCGGATTCCCGCAACACCATCATCGAGATTCGCGCCGGGGCGGGCGGCCAGGAATCGGCCCTCTTCTCCGCTGACCTCTACAGGATGTACACCCGTTACGCCGAAGGACGGGGCTGGAAATTTGAGGACCTGGATTCCAGCTCCTCGGACCTTGGCGGTTACAAGGAAGTCATTTTCCAAATCACCGGCACCGACGTTTACAAGCGGCTGAAATACGAGAGCGGAGTCCATCGGGTCCAGCGCGTGCCCGCCACCGAAGCCCAGGGACGCATTCACACCAGCACCTGCACGGTCGCCGTCCTCCCTGAAGCCGAGGAAGTCGATATCGAAATCCGGCCCGACGAGCTGGAAATCACGGTCTGCCGCGCCTCGGGCCCCGGCGGCCAGGGCGTCAATACCACCGATTCCGCGGTCCAAATCATCCACAAACCCACCGGCCTCATCGTCCGGTGCGCCGACCAGCGGTCCCAGCAAAAAAACAAAGCCCGAGCCCTGACCGTGCTCCGCTCACGCCTGTTGGAACGGCGCGTGGCGGAGGAAAACGCCAAATACGCCGCGCAACGCAAGGCGCAGGTCGGCACCGGGGAACGTAACGAGCGAATCCGCACCTATAATTTCCCGCAGAACCGGGTGACCGACCATCGCATCGAACTCACACTCTATAACCTGCCCGCGGTGATCGAGGGCAATATCGACCCGATTATCGAGCCGCTGATGGCCCATGACTTGGAGGAGAAGTTGGCGGCGCTCAAGTTGTGAGGCGCGAGACGTAAAACGTAAAACGTAACAACGTAACAACGTAACGGCGCAGGCACGGGGTCATATAAGAACATGCCAGGGGCCGCTGGATGGTTCAGCGGCGAGGTGGCGTATTTCGACCCACGTTCCGGAAGTCATACTTTCCATTTACCTTCAGATACTCTCCATGATTAAAGCCATCATCTTCGATTGCGACGGCACGTTGGCCGATACCATGCCGCTGCACTGGCGCGCCTGGCAGGTCATCTCGACACGTTACGGAATTCACCTGCCGGAGGACCGCTTTTATGCCCTGGGCGGGGTGCCTTCGCGTGAGATTGTGAAGATGCTGAGCGCGGAGCAAGGATTGGGTCTGGATCACCTGGCCGTGGCGAGCGCCAAGGAAGCGGCGTATCTGCCGCTGATAGCACAGGTCGAACCGATCAATGCCGTGGTCGGAATCGCCCGGGAGAATTTCGGCAAAATCCCCATGGCCGTTGCCTCCGGCGGAACCCAGCGCAGCATCGGGCAGGTGCTCGATCACCTTGGCATCCGAGGCCTCTTCCAAACGGTCGTGACCAGTGAAGCCGTCGCCCGTCAGAAACCGGCACCGGACATTTTCCTGGAAGCCGCGCGCCGCCTGGGTGTTCCCGCCCGGGACTGCCGCGCCTACGAAGATACCGACCTGGGCATGCAGGCCATCCGGGCGGCCGGGATGGAAGCGGTGGATGTTCGAACGTTGTTGCGAGGACGAGGGGGCTTAGAACGTAAAACGTAATGCGTAAAACGTAAGGGGGAACTGAAGGTACAAAACGCGATGAGACCTCCAGCGGTGACAGATTTTGCTCCCACCCTGGCCCGCTCCTCTGCCTTACGTTTTACGCCTTACGTTTTACGCTTCCCGCGCCGCCCCTTGAGGTCAATTACCCATTGCCCGGCGGAGGCCCTGGAACGACGGTTCTCTTAGCTTCGAGTCCTCTTTTCATAGGTGGGAGGATCGCTGAAGCGGGAGCGACTCCTTACCGGGAGCCGCTCTGTTCATTTCGGGACGAGCAGGTCACCGCTCAGGGAGCGATAAAGGCATTTTTCAGCCGGTCATAATCGCTGATAGCCCACATATTCAAGGGCCAGACCGTGCCGCCATACCGCACAAACCGGACGCTGCCATCGACCATCGCAAAGTTGGAGCCGCCGGCGCGGCCGCCTTTATGGATAACCGAGTGGCAGCCGTGCTCGATGCGATCCACGTCATTGCCGGTGGGAACCCCACCTGAGCCCTCGAACATATCCATGAAATAGTCGGTGGCCCCCTGGGGATCCGTGGGGGTCGCCTGGGCGATGTTCTTCTTCTCACCGAATGACACCGTTTCGGAGGTTTTCAGCACGGAAGTCTCCTTGATCGAAGCCTGCGGATAGGTGCCGGCCATGTATTGGCTGAAATCCGCGGGACTGAGCGTATCGGCAAAAAAGTCATTCCAGCCGTTGATCAGATAACTCCGCGGAGCGCGATCGGCGGGTGTGGGCGAGGTCGTGTCGGTTTGCGGCACACCTCGTTGCAGGTCAGTCGGGCAGACCAGCATATTGGTGTTCTGATAGGCGCTCAACAGCAGTGTGGGCCACCGGTACGCGTTGGTGCGCGGTGGATAGTAGCTGTTGTTGTCGTCGGCATACAGCTTGAGCGCCAGTTCAATCTGTTTCATGTCGTTCAGGCATTTGGTGCGGTTACCCGCCTCTTTGGCCCGGGCCAGCGCCGGGAGCAACATGCTCGCCAGGATGGCAATGATGGCGATCACCACCAGCAATTCGATCAGCGTAAAGGCCCTGGATGGGGGTGTAACCCGGCCCCTGGCGGTCGCCGGGCGGTGCGTTGCCATGGCCCGGATGGCCACAGGAAAGGAACAGCCCCGGCCTCGCCGGAAGGCGGCCTTCAGGCGGGAAAGCGCCGGGTGACAACGCACCGGCCCTTTTCTTGACGCACAACCCGCGCTCCGCTCCGAGCAAACAGTATGATTCATAGGTTCAATTGCATCGCATTGTTACCGTGTCTTCCATTCCGGATACCAACCGCCCGCGGGTCCAACTCGAAGCGCCGCTCTCCCGGCCTGGCCCATTTTTCCGCGGTCAGCTCGAATAACTATCCCCGTTCGGCGTCAACTCTTTACTCTATGACGACAAAGGTCTGGTTGATGATCGCTCTGGCCGTCGTGCTCGGTGGCCTCTCGTTTTACTTGAATAAAGACTGGTTTACCAAGGCTCCTATTCAAATTTACGACCGATCCCGTCCGACCCGGGCGGTTTTTCGGCGCGGCACCCCCGCTGACTCGGCGATCGACCCCATCGTTTTTGGCTTCGATCGCAACCTGAAGTTGACCAGCCTCGAGGTCGTTCTTCTTGACCAAGCCCTGACCAACAAGCATCCCGACCCGATTTGGCACCTGATCTCCGACTCGAATTCGATCCCGATCAAGGCCTTTACTTACGGCATGCACATCCGTGGCATGCGACCCGCCGTTTCCGGCGTGTCCCCCCAGCCGCTCGAGCCCGACGTCAAGTACCGGCTCCTCGTGCAAGCCGGCACCTTCAAAGGCCAGCACGACTTTGTTCCCACGCCGCGCACCGAGTAAAACGGCTTGCGCCGGTCGTGTTTCCGCTTAGTTTGCTGGCTTATGTGTTGGAAACCGACGACTTGTCTCTTGATGTTGCTGCCTATGGCTTTGAGCGCTCCGGCGCAACCGGCGGTCAGTGGCGGCACCCTCCAAGACTTCGAACAGCGCGCCGCAAAATTCCACTCGGTCGTCGCTCTGCCTCGCTTCGAAACCACCAGCCAGCAAATCCAGGCAGCCGTCCGGGAAACCATGGCCGCCAGCAACGCCCGGCTGGACGCCATCGCCGCGCTGGACCCGCGGAAAGTCAATTTCAACAACACCGTTCGGGCCCTGGACGACATCGACTACCAAATCGGCCTGACGGATAATCGACTGCAGGTCATCAAGGAAACGAGCACCAGCGCGCCATTGCGCGACGCCGCCACCGACGCGCTGAAGAACCTGGAGGAATGGATGGTCGGACTGAACTACCGGGAGGATGTTTACCGGGCGGTAAAGGCTTATGCCGGCACGCATCCGAAGTTGAAGGGGGAGGACGCCAAGCTGTTGTTCGAAACCATGCGAGATTACCGGCGCGCCGGGCTGGCCCTGCCCAAATCACAGCGCGACCAGGTCGAGGTCATGCGCAAAGAGCTGTCACGGCTCACCACCGATTATCTGTCGAACATCAATAAGGCCGAAAAAGCAGTGAAATTTGCCAAGGCCGAGCTGGAAGGCGTGCCCGAGAACTTCCTCGAACAGGTCAAGACCGGCGACGACCAATACACGGTGATGGCGAATGTCACCTGGCAGTACCTCATGGTGATGGACAATGCCCGGCGGGAGGACACCCGCAAGCGCATGCTCCTCGAACACGACAACCTGGCGCGTACCGAAAACATGCCGCTCTTGGAGAAAATCCTGCCTTTGCGCGACGATATCGCCACCAAGCTCGGGTACAAGAGCTGGGCCGATTACCAAACCGAAGTGAAGATGGTGAAGAACGCGGCCACCGCGATCGACTTTCTGGAACGCCTGAACCGGGGCTTGCAACCAAAGTTTGATGCGGAAATCGCGAACGTTTCGTGAGCTAAAGATTAAGGAAACCGGCGATCCCAATGCCCAGATTCAGATCTGGGACTGGCGCTACTACAGCAACCAGTTGAAGAAAGCGAAATACGACATCGATGCCGAACAGTTGCGCGTCTATTTCCCCTACCAACGCGTGCTGGAAGGGATGTTCAACATCTACCAAAGCATCTTCGGCCTGAAATTTCAACGGATCGAAGCCTCCCTATAAGTGGATCGGCGATCTGCAGCTCTACGCCGTGTCCGACGCCCGGACCGATGAGCCACTCGGATTGTTTTACCTGGATATGTTCCCCCGCGAGGGCAAGTACAACCACTTCGCCGAGTTCGGCCTTATCGACGGCAAACTGCTGCCCGGCGGCACGTATCAACGCCCCACCGTGGCCCTGATCTGCAATTTCCCATCCCCCGGCAAGGACACCCCTTCGCTACTCGCACATGGCGACGTCGAAACCCTGTTCCATGAGTTCGGTCACGCCATGCACTCGATCCTGACCCGGGCCAAGTATGACCGGTTCTCCGGCACCAGCGTCCCCGGCGACTTCGTCGAAGCCCCCTCCCAAATGTTGGAAAACTGGGTGTGGGACAAACGGGTCTTGGACAGCTTCGCGGCGGACTATCGCGACCCCTCCAAAAAGATCCCTGAAGAGATCCTCGGCAAACTCAAGGAGGCCAGGCTGGCCACTGAAGGAACCCGGTATCGCCGCCAACTCTCGTTTGGACTCATGGACTTGAAATTGCACACCGAAATTCATGACAACAATGCCAAGGAGGCCCTGCCCCTGTCCAACAAGGTCCTGAGCGAGGTGTTTCTCCCCATGGCCCCGGATACCGCCTTCGTCGCCTACTTCGGCCACCTCATGGGCTACGATGCGGGTTATTATGGATACGCCTGGGCCGACGCCATTGCCGCCGATATGGCCACCGTCTTCGAGCACGCCCCCAACGGGTACCTCGACCAGACCGCCGGGCGCCGCCTCCGCACCGAAATCTATGAGCCCGGCAACTCCCGCGAGGTCGATATCTCGATCGAGAAATTCCTGGGCCGCCAGCGGTCGCTGGAACCGTTCCTGAAAAAAATCGGCATCGAAAAGACCACGGCGGGCAGCAAAGCCACCGCCCGCAACCACGCAAGCGGTTAAATATTTGGACAGGATTTACAGGATTTACAGGATGGGAGAAGACCGGTGGCGAGACCTCGAAGTGAAAGCCGCTGCGCCTGCCTCCCAGCCCCATCCCCGGCGAGGAACGGCTCATCCAGCCAGATCCGCTCCCGATCCCTAAATTCTGCAATCCTGTAAATCCCGTTCATCCTGTCCTCTCCTTCGGGGGCGCGAGCTCCGCGTCTGGCGTTGGTTTATCCGTAGTTTCCCTAGTACCCGCTCGGATTCGCCTAGTTGCTGAGAAGCATTAGCGCGGGAATAATGAGAGCACTTAACCCAGAGGCAACCGATAGTTTGGGTTAACGGGGCGACCCACATGCCCGCGGGTCGCCCTTCCTTTTTTGGCGGTCAGTATTTCTACGGACTAGGCGCTGCCGGATTTGTCCCCTATAACTTGACCTCGCCAGCCCGTCGGCTAGGGGGATGTTCGATCCATCAACGATCGAACGAGGCGGGCTGCGCCGGCGCACCCGCAAGGGTGCGCCTGCTTGTTTAGACCACCTTGACTCCGTTTGCCGGGCCTGCGACTTTGCACCTGCTTGGCGCGGGATTCCTCAATCGTGGCGGCAAGCGATTTGTTCGCCCGAGTCTCGAACACTCCCGCTGTACAGTTCCTGGTGCAGTGTTTGGAGAAGGGAGGCGTGTTGCCGTGCGGGGGTGTGGAGGCAAGTTCCCAGCCATTTTTTGCCGCGCTGCTCCGTCATGTAATGCCCGGCCGGCCCATCCTGGCCGTGGTAGCCAGCCTCAAGGCCCAGGAGAGCTTTCACCAGGACGTGGCGACGTGGCTCGAGATGCACTCCCAAATCCACCATCCACAATCCAGTGCCCAAGGCCAGGGAGCGCCCGCCCAAGGGGTCCCGGGCCGCATGCCGCTCTTCTACCCTGGCTGGGAGGTATTACCGCAAGAGGGCCGCTTGCCCCACGTGGATGTGATCAGCGAGCGCCTGGAAACCTTGATTGCGCTGATAAAGGGTCTGCCCGTGCGCGATTCCGGCCCGCAGGCCGAACGCTCGGCCGGCCATTCCCCAGGCGGGGCGGAGGGCGGACGCGACGCTGCGGCGCCCGTAATTGTCGCCTCCCTGGATGCTCTGGTGCAGCGCACATTTCCTCGCGAGTATCTGGCCGAACACACCCGCAAGCTCACCCGTGGCGAACGCGTGGATCCCTTGGATCTCGTGCAGTGGCTCGAGGAACAAGGGTACGAACCCGAAGCCCAAGTCACCGAACCCGGCGCCATCGCCCTGCACGGGGGCATCCTGGATATCTTCCCACTCACCAGCGCCTGGCCGATACGGCTCGATTTCTTCGGTGACGAATTGGAATCGCTGCGATTTTTCGACCCGCTGACGCAGGTTTCGCGCGAGGAGACCACTTCGATTATGCTGGCCCCCGCCGGAGAGTTGGGCCTGCTGAAGCGGTCAAACCGACCCAATGAGCCGGGTCCGGCCGGGCCGGACAGTCCAGGTCAAAGGCCGCCGGGAGCGCTCAGCTTGCCGGCCAACGGGAACCTTGGCACGTTTCTGGACTACCTGCCGAAAGAAACCATTCTCCTGCTCTGCGAGCCCGACCAGTTGGAAACGCGCGCCAGTGAATATGCCGCTTCCCTCGCCCCGGGCGACCCGTTTCACGTTGCGTGGGATTCGTTGCTGGACCAGGCCGTCCGCCGCGGGATGACGGTAGTCCTGGCGACCGGGCCTGGGCTCCTGGATCAAAGCCCTGCGACGCTAGCGGGAGACGAAGCCAGGTCCTCGGGGTCTGACCCGGCAACCGGGACTCCCTCAACGGCACCGACCCTGCCCCTCGAAAGCCTGGACGCGTTTCGCCCGTTAGCCGAGCGACCGCCCGAACCGCAGGTGGCGGAAGCCCAGCGACGCGAGTTTTTCGACCAATTACACCGATGGCTCGGCGAGGGTTACGCCGTGCATGTGCTCTGCAATAATGAGGGCGAGCGCCAGCGGTTCGGTGAAATCTGGCGCGAATACGGCCTGGCGGCCCGCAGTCCTCGGCCGGCGGAGGACAGATGGCCGTCCACGCCCAGCGAAGCTGAGGGCGCCGCGCCGGAGACCGTGCTGCCCGATGGGCTCCGGATGCAAATCGGGTCGCTGACGCGCGGGTTCATCTATCATGAAGCCAAGGTGGTCGTGGCCACCGATGCGGAGATCTTCGGGCGATATAAAGTCCAGCGCCCGCGGCGGCTCAAATCGCCCCGCGCCCAACTCGCCCGGTCCGCTCTGGACATTGATTTTGCAGACCTCGACGATGGGGATTACGTGGTTCATTTGCAGCACGGGATCGGGCGATACCTGGGCCTGCAGGTCTTGCCGGTGGGCGCCGGAACAAAGCCCATTGGCGGCTCCCCCACCCCCGCCACCTCCGGCCAGGAATGCCTGGTGATCGAGTATGCCCCGACCGACCCCGCCCAACCTCCGCCCAAGCTTTACGTGCCTGTCACCGAGGCCCACCTGGTCAGCAAATATGTGGGCACCGGCAAGGCCCGCCCGCCGCTCAACACCCTGGGCGGCTCCCGTTGGGCCAAAGCCAAGGCGCAGGCCGAACAGGCCGTGCGGGATGTCGCCAGCGAGTTGCTCCAGATCCAGGCCGCCCGGGAATCACAGGCGGGTCACGCCTTCGGTCCTGATGCGCCCTGGCAACGGGAGTTCGAAAGCGCGTTCCTCTTCGAGGAAACGCCGGACCAGATGCGCGCCATCCTCGAAACCAAAGCCGATATGCAGCGCCCCAAGCCGATGGACCGGCTCATCTGCGGGGACGTCGGCTTCGGCAAAACGGAGGTGGGCATCCGCGCGGCTTTCAAAGCGGTCATGGACGGACGGCAGGTCGCCGTCCTGGTTCCGACCACGGTGCTGGCCCAGCAACACTTCAACACCTTCCGCGAGCGGATGGCGGATTATCCCGTGCGCATCGAACTGCTGTCGCGGTTCCGCACCCGGCGGGCGCAACAGCGCGTGATAAAGGACCTGGTGAGCGGGCGGCGTGGATATTGTCATCGGCACCCATCGCCTGCTGCAAAACGACATCGCCTTCAAGGATCTCGGCCTGGTCGTCATCGACGAGGAGCAGCGCTTCGGGGTTTTGCACAAGGAAAAGTTCAAAATGCTCCGCCACCTGGTCGATGTGCTGACGCTCAGCGCCACGCCGATCCCGCGCACCCTCTACCTGGCGCTCACCGGCGCGCGCGACATGAGCACGATCCAAACCCCGCCCCACGATCGACTGCCCGTCGAGACCATCGTCACCCAGTACGACGAACGCGTGATCCGTGACGCCATCCAACGCGAGTTGAATCGCGGCGGGCAGGTTTTTTTCCTGCACAACCGGGTGGTGACGATCGAAACCATGGCCCAAAAACTGCGCGCGCTGCTACCCGGCGCCCGGATCGTCGTCGGCCATGGGCAAATGCACAGCGATGACCTCGAAGAGGTCATGACCCAGTTCATCAATGGCGAAGCCGATATCCTGCTCTCGACCACCATTATCGAAAGCGGACTCGATATTCCCAATGCCAACACCATCATCATCGACCGCGCGGATCGCTTCGGCTTGAGCGATCTCTACCAACTCCGCGGCCGGGTGGGCCGCTACAAACACCAGGCCTATGCGTACCTCCTGCTGCCGCGGCACGCGGGGTTGCTCGCCGACGTCCGCAAGCGTCTCAGTGCCATCAAGCAATACTCCACCCTGGGCAGCGGCTTCAAAATCGCCATGCGCGACCTGGAAATCCGCGGCGCCGGAAACCTGCTCGGCGCCCAGCAGAGCGGCCATATCACCGCCGTCGGTTTCGAACTCTACTGCCAGCTCCTCAAGCAGAGCGTGGCCTCGCTCAAGGGCGAAAAGGTCCGGCCGCGGGTCGAGGTGCAGGTCCGTTTGGATTTTCTGGCCCTCTCGCCCGTCGAAGAGCGCGGGGCCCAACCGCCCCCGAACCAGGCCCGGGCATCGAAGGCCGCCGGAACCGACTGGGGAATTGTGGATGAAGTCGATTTGGCTGAAGGCAGCCTGGTCGGGCGGCCGCCGGCAAAACACCCCGCCGCGCGCGCCGCGTCCACGCCGTCCGGCGCGCGAGTCAGTGCCGGCCAGGCCCAGGCGCCCTCGCCCCCAACCTCGGCCGCGATCCCCTTCAGCTATATCTCCGATTCCCGGCAGCGCATCGACATTTATCGAAAATTGGCGCAAGCCACCGAGGCCACCGCTCTGCGTGCTCTGGAAGGGGAGTTGCGCGACCGGTTCGGTCCTATCCCTCCCGGCATCGGGCTGTTGCTGCAAGTGGCCGAACTCAAGATTCTTGCCGCCGACCGGGGCATCAGCGCCATCGAGGTCAAAGAGGACTAAGCTCATGCTTACCCGCCACAACGATTACGTCATGGTCGGAAGCAAGTTTCCACGCCTGACCAAACGGGACGCCGCCGTCCGGCTCAAAGAGATCCGCAGGCTATTGCTGGCGCTTTGAGGATCGGCCAGTCAGGGGCTTGCGACCTTTTGACCTGAGTCGGCGGTCTCTTTCAGCAGAAAAGCCATGAGCCGGCGCGCGCGCAGGCAGCCAAGCAGTTTGCGGCTGTCCTTCCGCTCGATCACCGGCAAGCTCTTGAGCCGATACTCCCGCATGGCGTTGGCCGCGACCGCGCAGGAATCATCGGCGGCCACGACGACGGGGTCCTTGGTCATAAAGTCTCGCAGCAGGAGGGGACCGCCGTCGCGACCGCTCTGGGCCCGCAAGAGATCGGTCACGGTGACCACGCCTTCCAGGGTTTCACCGTCACTGGAAACAAAGAAGAACTCGTGATGATGCTCGATGAAGGCCTGGCTGACCTCGCGCAGGGTCGCGTTGGGTTTGAGCAACGGCTGGGGGAGGGGCTCGAGCAATTCCTTGAGCGGGGTCCGATTCAGCAATTCATAGGCCTGGGGGTGCCCCTTCCAGTAATCCATCGTGCGCCGGTTGAGCGTCTGAGCGAGCGCGTCCCGAAACGGCGCCAGCGCCCCGGAAACCTGCGTGAAAACATTCTTGCCCATCACCAGGACATCCACCGGCGTGCGGGCGCGCACCGACATGATCCGCGGGCGATTGTCAATGAGCGCGCGTTCGCCGAAAAAAGAGCCGGCTCCCAACAAGGCAACCACTTCCTGGCGCCGCGCCGTCATTCGTGCGGACCACCTCGACTTCGCCCTTTTCCAGCACGTAAAAGTTGGTGGGCGCGTCGCCCTTGCGAATGATCAGTTCGCCGGGGTTATAGTGGGCGTGGGAGACGCGCTCCGTATGCTCGGGGCGCAGGTAGGCCAGATCCCGCGGGAAGACCAGCAGCGAGGCCCAGTCGAAGCCCACCTGCAAGCGGCGTCCGACCGTGGGCAGCTTGAAGAGATAAATGCCTCGCCAGGCGAACCAGGCGAGAAAACCGGAGAGGTGCAGGCCCAGGAGGTCGGCGACGGCCGAATGCCCGCCAATCGAGCAGAGTTCGCCGAGCTGCTTGAACCGGAACGGGCGCGCCGGCTGATCCCGCAGGACACGGCAGATGTTCAGCGCGCATTGGCGCCCCTGCCGCTCGGCAAACTGGCCGGTCGTGGGCGAGGGCTGCCCGTTATAGGAGTTGATGATCCAGGCGCAGTCGCCGATGGCCCAGACATGGTTCACGCCTTTGAGGCGCATATCGGGTTCCGTGGCCAGCCGGGCCTTCTCTTTCGGAGCCGCGAGCGCCCCCAACACCGGGGCGGGCGAACTCCCAATGGTGCACACGACGGCTCCGCCCCGGATAAATTGGCCGTCCTGCAAGGTCGCACCCTCCGGTGTGGCGGCGGTCACACGCGCGCGTTGAGGATGAACCGGACCCCGGCTCGCTCCATTTTGGTTCGGGCGAACCTCGCGCAGGCCCGGGCTGATTTCCGGCAGAATCTCGTCATGCGCATGGATCAAGACCACGCGCACATCGGACTTGGCCCAACTCCGGAAGTACCGCGCGCTATCCCGCAGCAAGTCGTTGATTTCGCCCGCCGCCTCGACGCCGCTGTAGCCGCCGCCGACCACCAGGACCGTCAGATGCCAGGCCCGCCGCTCCGGGTCCGACGCAACCTCAGCCTGCTCCATCTGTGCGACCAAATGCGCGCGCAGGCGGACCGCATCCGCCACGGTTTTCAAAGGGGACGAATGATCCGCCATGCCCGGCACGACGCCCAGGTTCGTCACGTTCCCACACGCGATCACCAGGTGGTCGTAGTGCATCGGGGTCCACCGGCCATCCTCGGCACAATACTCGACATCGCTTGGGCCTCGAGCGAAATGCCCCGGACCTCCTCGATTCGGCAAAATACCCTCGGGAGCAATTGCCGCAACGGCACGACACAGTCCAGCGGGTTCAGTCGAAGAACCCACCACTTCCGCCAGAAGCGGACTGAAGACCAGGTGGTTTTGCCGGTCAAAAAGGACAATTTCCGCTTCGTCCGGCTTAAGCTCGTCGACTCAAAATCTGGGCGCATTTCACGCCGCCAAAGCCCCCACCGATGATAATGATTCGCTTCTTGGCCATCTGAATCCCTCGCTGCCGGCGGTTCAGGCCATCCCCGGAAACCGGAGGTCAGAGTTTAACAAATCACCTATCCGGTAGATCGTCACGTCTGCCGCTGGGTATTCCTTCGTCACCTCCGGGTCCCAGGCATAATGCCCTTGCCGCACAAAGACGGTGGTCACCTGCCGTCCCCAAGCCTGTTTGATGGCGGAAAGGATGCGTAGTTTGTCGTCCACCAGCACATAATGGGGGGCCGGGAAGCGCCGGCTGATGTCGTCGAGTTGCAGTTCCTTGTGCACATAAATCAGGACGCGGCCCTGGACGGCCTCGGCCAATCCCGAACGTTCGGCCTTGCGCGGCTGGAACACCACGTCGCCATCCGTGAGCAGCACGACGCGGCCGGAGGCGGCGGCGCAGTCCAGAACATCCAGCGAGTTGGGGAAGAGCCGGTTGGCGAAGGGATACTCGATGAGAAATCTCGAAACCGCCAGCACGCGCATATCGTGCGGCCATTCGGCGCGGTAGCGCTGGAGGGCGCCCAAGTAGTCCGCATAGCCCAGTTCACGCCGCAATTGCTCAAAAATGTCCCGGTACCGCTGCGCTTGACCCGCGCCGACCTCCTGTTCGAGGTATCGCCGGAGGTCGCCGGTCACCCGGTCGTTGTCCAGCAGGGTGTTGTCGATATCAAAGAAGAAAACCGGCTGGTCGGGGTTGTCGGAGGCCATGCCTTGAAAAGTGACACTGCTTTGTTAAATAGCAAGTTGGGGTGGGGCATTGCCTGGCCCTGGAAACGCCATCTGGGCCGCCCTGGAGGCTCACTGGCTCAGGCTGGCTCAGCCGAGACCCCGCTCAAGGCCAGAATGGCCGCATCGGCGGCGTCTCTCACCCCAGGATCGGGATCGATCTGCAAGCGCATCAGGGGCGACTGGGCTCGAGGATCACCCAGGCGGCCCAAGGCCTCGGCCGCCGCCCGACGCAGGTCGCGATCGGCATCGCAAAGGACGGCAACGAACAGGCTGACGGCCAGTTTGCGGCGTTTGGCCGGGGACGCCGCCAGGAGATCTTCGGTGCTGGCGCTCGGGGCGGCTTCCGGTTCGACGGTGCCGAGACTGATTAAGAGCTGGCCGATGAAGTGGCGGACGGCCGGATCATTGTCGTGCAACGCGGATTTAAGCTGCCCGACAGCCGCCTGGGCTTCGGGTGACGAACTCCAGTTGAGGTCAAGGCGCGACAAGGCGGCGGCGACGATCCGGCGGACCCCGCTGATGGGGTCTTTGAGCGTGAGCACCAAAGGCCCGATGGCACGCGGATCACCCAGGCCGGCCAGCGCCATGGCCACCGTCTCGCGCACATCACTGTCGCTGTCCTGCAGCGCCTCCGAAAGCGCTGGCACCGCGCGCCGATCATTCAATCGGCCCAGGCTTTCCGCAGCCTCCTTGCGAACCTCCCAAACCGGATCTCTCAGCAGCGCACAAATGGCCTCGACGCAGGTGATCGCGCCGAGGCGCCCCAAGGCTTCGGCGGCGGCGCCTCGGACGCGCGGGTTCTTATCCCGCAGCAGTGACATCACCGGGTCGATGGCTTGCGGGTCACCCAGGCGGCTCAACGTGTTGATGGCGGCGACGCACACCGCCGAATCCGGGCTGCGGAGCGCCTGAATCAGGGGGCGAGTGGCACGGACGTCTCCGAGTTGGCCGATAGCTTCGATGATTCGCACTCCCAAACTCGAGGCTGATGTGCCGAGCGCCGATTCGAGGGCCGCCAGCGCGGCTGGCCCATAGGCCGAGGCTTGGGAAAAATGCCCCAGCGCGACCAGGAACCAAATCTCGTCCTCCCGGCCGGCCGGCCGCCACCCCAGGGACTGCAGCACTTGGGCCGCGTGGCCCCGGACTGCGGCGTCGGCATGCCGCACCAATGGGGCCAAAGCCGGAATGGCCCGATCCCCCCGCCTGTTTGAGTGAGACAATCGCCGCGCTGACGACCTCCGGATTTCGGTCCTTCAAAGCTCCCAACAAGGGTTCGACACAGCGGTCGTCTTCCATTTTTCCCAGAGCCAGAGCCGCGGTCCGACGCACTTGAAAGTCCTCATCCCGCTCGAGCGCGCCGCACAACCCCCGGAAGGCCCCCCGCTGGGGCGCCTGCAACAGCCGTTCGGCCGCCTGCAGACGCGCGGCGGCGTTCTTGGACTTAAGCTGGCGCAGCGTTAGCCAGAGCATATTGGCACCGGCTCATTGATAAGCCAGGACGACCCGTTTGTCACGCCCGGGCCGATTTGGACTTTCTCCGCGAGCGACGGCGGACTAAATTGACCGCATGCGCGAAGCCTCACTGAACTTTCTTAAGACGCTGGTCAACACCCCCAGCCCGGTCGGCCACGAAACCCGCGGCCAGCGGGTTTGGCTCGATTACGCCAAGCAATTCGCCGAGAAAACCTTCTCGGACGCTTATGGCAACTGCGTGGCCGTGATGAACCCGGGCGGCTCCCCGCGCCTGATGCTCGCCGCCCATGCCGACGAAATCGCAATGGGGGTATGTTACATTAATGACGAGGGGTTTATCTACGTGCGCCGGATGGGCGGCGTTAACCCGGCCATCACCAAAGCCCAGCGCGTGGTCATTCACACCCGAAACGGCCCGGTCACCGGCGTCGTCGGCAACGTCGCGCCGCACCTGATGAAGGAGGAAAAGGACCCGAAACCGCCAAAGATTTCCGACCTCTTCATCGACATCGGCGTGGGCAGCCGGGAGGACGCGGAGAAACTGGTGCGGATCGGCGATCCGATTACTCTCGAAGCCGAATTTGCCCTCTTGCGCAACGACCTGGCGGTCGCCCGCGCCTTTGATAACCGGATCGGGACTTTCGCGGTCGCCGAAGCCCTGCGCCTGCTGAAGGAATCCAAGGTAAAACTGCAAGCGGAGGTCTGCGCGGTCTCCAACGTGCAGGAGGAGGTCGGGTTATTGGGTGCGCGCCAGATCGCCTACAGCTTGAAGCCGGACGCCGCCCTGGTGGTCGATGTCACCCACGCGACGGATTATCCCACGGTCAATAAACCCCAGCACGGAGACATCAAAGTCGGCAAGGGACCGACCTTAACCCATGGCGGCTGCAATCATCCCGAGGTGGTCGCCCGTCTCGAGCAGATCGCCAAGTCCAAACGCATCCCCCTCCAACACGAGGCCATGTCCTCGACCAGCGGCACGGACACCGACGCCATCTTCTGGACCCGCGGCGGCATCGCCAGCGCCCTGGTCAGCCTCCCGGACCGCTACATGCATTCACCGGTAGAGTTGGTCAGCCTGAGCGACCTCGAGATGATTCCGCAATTGCTGGCGGGGTTTGCCGCCACCCTCAAGCGGGGCGAAGAGTTCAAAGTGAGGATCTGAGCCGAGACCGGAGTCTCGGGGAATCCAGGTTCCTCAGGCCCGACCTGAGTTTGGGCGCCGTGTCAATGCCGGCGGGCACCGGCTTGCACACTGCCACCTTCCCCGTCAGAGCAGCACGTCTTCCGGCCGCACTTCGAGGCATTCGTCCTGGTCTTCCCAGACAATCGCCGGGTAGAAATCGAGCAAGCGGGGCGCCAGCCGCGCGCCGGCCTGCAAGAGCAGCCGCTCGGCCTCGGTCGCCGCATTCTCGAAGGCGCGATCATAATCGCCCACGCTCTTGCGTTGGTGGTCATCCCAATGGGCGACCGCATGCACCGGAGCATACTGCGCCGCCCAGGCCTTGAGCTCGGTCTGGAGCGATTCGGGAATTTCCTCGAAGGGGACGGCGGTTTCGCTGCAATGCTGGCAAATCAAGCCGGTCTCCTGCACGTCGCGCGTGAGGAGGGGCAGAAGTGGCGCGCGGCAGCAGGGTGAATCGGTATAGCCAGCCGGTGCTGCCACCAAGCGCTTGAACCAGATCTGCCGCTCGTGCGCTTGCTGCGCCGCCAGCCGGTAGGCCCCCACCAGGGGATGCGACAGCCGCCAGGCCTTGGCCTCGAATTGGCCCAGGGTCTGCGACATCCAGCGGGCCAGCGTCAAATCGTCGAAATCGCGGAAGACCAGGCTGTATTCCTTCCATAACGAATCGAGCGGCGAATCAGCGTTGGTGGCCATCGGTGGCTGATTGTTGCTTGTCCCCGCCGAATTGTCGAGGAGGGACGGGACCCGCCCGCGTTTGCGCCCGGGAGGCGGTCGATGCCCGGCACGGCAGCGCCGCCGTTCCTTCTCCACGATCCCACTCAACCGAGTCCCGCCATCAGGAGCGCCGGCTTTAGGCTTCGACAAAAACACCGCTGCCTGCGCGCCCTTTCAGTCGGCTGGCGGGTTTCCCTCGCCAACCAGCCGCCGCTAGCCGATCCCACTTCGCCAGCATTATCGCCCGGCAGGTCCTGACGCTTCCTCCTTCGCCAAGGCTGCGGCGGGACAAGACGATGACAGCGTGGCCATCAGGCGACAAAGTACGACGCGAGCACGGGCAATTTGGCAAAAGCCTTGTGATGCCAGTTCGGCCAATCTTATGATGACAATTTGGCCCGTAACATGTTGGTCAGGCGGTTGAGAACGTTATATTGGAGGCGGATGCTGGCAAGGCGGGCTCTGGAGGAACGAAACCAACAGCCAACCCTATTTCCCGGTTCAAAACACCTCGCTCAGACCCTGTTTTCTCTGAATCCTCATGCATCAATTGTCAAACGTTGAGACGTGACTCGGCTGTTGTCCCGACGGCCAAGGTCCTTCCGAAGACCGTTAAGCAGCTCAAAAATTCCGCCACCGGCGCCTTCGAAACCGGCCGGTTCTGGAACACCACCGGCAAGCCGAACGCCCTTGCCCCGGCCGCCCAGGGCGGCAAACGGGCCGAGTGGCGCCGCGAAACCAAGGAAACACTGCTACCTCATGAGAAGGCTCCCTCGGGTCCCATGGGATCGGGGTGGGGACGGCTCGTCCCCACAAGAATGCCTGTGTCGGGTGCACAGCACATGGGGACGAGCCGTCCCCACCCCTTTGCTCACCTTGCAATGGCACCGTAACAGTTTAGCTCGTATCCCTGGCGAGGGTTTTCAGCGGGAGCCTTTCAACAGCGCAATATCGCGCGTCGGTTGGGTTTGACGGGCGGATTTCGGTAGAGAGCCGCCTGAGCCAGGGCGGGATCTTTGGTGAAGAGATCCAGCAAGAAGTTCTGGGCCTTCTTGCCTTGGCGCTTGGCGGTCTCCAAGAGGCTGCGCAGGACACTATGATTTTCTAGTCCCTTTTCCGAGCGCGTGCCCTGGATGACTTTGCGCATGATGACAACCGGACGCAGACTCTGTTCGGCCTGATTATTGGTGGGCGGGACGCCGGAACGACGGAAGCAAGTGAAGAGTAGTTTGTGCTCCGGACCGAGCAAGCGCTGCCGGAACTTTTCGGCTTTGGGGTAGCGCAGCGACTGAGCGCAGAGTTTGCGGAGTCGTTTTTTGAGTTTTCGCTCCTGAACTTTGGCGGGCTTGGCGCGCCAGGGTCGGGCCGTCAATTGATGGTGAGCCTGACAGGCGTCGTGAACCCATCCCTGGATATCCTGGCAAAACTTTCGGGCCTTGGGATCGGCTGCGCGGCCGGTGAGCAAGGCTAACTCCTGTTCGAGTTCCTTGGCCTTGGTTTTGATGTGCGAAAGGCAGGACTGGCGCGCTTTGGGTTCCACGCCATTGTAGGAGGCAAAGGCGTCGGCAACGAGCACACCGTCGAACTTTTCCCCAAGCAGTTTTTGCGCGGCTTCGCTGGAGCGGTGCGGGTCCAGGAGAAAGGCCGCCAGATCTTTGTTGCCCGCATACCAAACCCAGTAGTTCTGGCCGTCGTGCCGCCAAGAGGTCTCATCGGCATGAACGACGGCCAAGGAGCGGACTTTCTCCAGCAAATCGGCGTAGAGCGGTTGGCCCCGGCGCACCGCTTGGCGTTCAAAGCCGTAGGCGCTGGCGGGCACGAATTTCAGACCAAAGAAATCCGCGAAAAAGCGGCTGATTTTACGGTCCGAGACGTTGAGCTCGTAGCGCAGATAAATGGCCGTCGCTTTGGCCGCCGGACCGATGTAAGAGCCCATCAATTCCCCCGGACCGGGCAGGATGACCTCGCGCTCACAATGAGGGCAGTAAGCCAGCTGATGCACATAGCACGTAGTCACGACACGCGGCTCCAGCACGATGTCCTCCTGCACATGCTCGCGCCGTTGCTGGACCGGCTGCAGATCCGTGCTGCGGCAGTCTGGACAACACCGGGGTGCGGGAACTTCGAGGCGAAGATGAATTTGCTTGGGCTTGGGACGCATCCAAGGCGGATGCCCCAGAGGAGCGCCGCGCTTTTTGCGTTGCTCCGACCGACACTGCTGACTGGAACCTGCCGCTGGGTGGCGTCCTTTGAACTGTCGGCGATGCAGAGCCTGGAGCTGAGCCCGGAGTTGCTGATTTTCCAGCTCCACCTGCTTGGAATGCTGGCATTGCTCCCGCAGTTCCTTGTGGAGCTCTTCGAGTTGATATTCGTAGTGGCATTCGGTGCCGGCGACCTCCTGATAACGATGGAAGACCCAACTGGTAGAGAGTCCTTCCAGATACGGGCACCCATCCCGGTAAGGGCAGCGAAAGTCCTCTGGCAGGTCTTTAAATTCGGGCATCGTCAATCTGGGGGCGGCAGTTGGAGCAGCCGCCAGTTAGTTTCCGAGAGCCGCTGGAGCAGTTTGCGCACTTTAAGGTGATTGCGGGTCATGGCGCGGACCTGAGGGACCAACTCCTGACGGACATATTTGGTGACGGTCTTTTGGTCCACCTTGGTGGTGAGATGATAACCGCGCTGAGAGGGGTTTTTGTGGAGGGAGCCCTGGAGGAGCTCCAGGGCATCGTTGATTTGGCGCTGGAGTTGTTCCTTGCGGAACTGGAGAACCTCGGTTTGTTTGCTCATAAGAATGCGTATATATACGCACACTTTAAGGCATGGAAATCAGGCCGTCAAGAGGTAAATGTGAAAATTAATGCAAAAAAGTGCTCCTAGGAGCTAAACTGTTACCCCATGGCACCTCACCTTGCAAAGGGGTCACATCTCAATAATTGACATTTATGGCTTGACGTTTTGTTCGTTTGGCTCTTCCCTGCGGTCATGGCACGAGCCTTGCGCTTCGAGCGGGCCGGGGGACGCTATCACGTCACCGCCCGCGGCAACGAACGAAAGCCCATTTACCGGCAGGATCCCGACCGCGCCCGATTCCTGGAGCTGCTGGCCGAGGCTACGGATCGTTTTGCCCTGCGCGTGCAGGCCTACGTGCTGATGGACAACCATTATCATCTGCTGCTCGAAACGCCCCGGGCCAACCTGAGCCAGGCCATGCAGTGGATCAACGCCAGCTACAGCCTCTGGTTTAATCGCCGGCACGACCGGGCGGGACATCTGTTTCAGGGCCGATTTAAAGCCGTGGTGGTGGAGGATGACGCCGGCTGGCAGGAAGTGGCGCGCTATGTTCATCTAAATCCGGTGCGCGTGGGCGGCCTGGGGTTGGGCAAAGGGCAGCGAGCGGAGTCGCGGCAGGGATTGGCCCGGCCGCCCAAGGCGGAGTTGATCGGGGAGCGGTTGCGCCGGCTGCGGGAGTTCCGGTGGAGTTCGTACCGGGCTTACGCGGGCTATGGGGGCGGGGCGGGCTGGCTCTGGCGTGAGCCATTGGACCGGCTTTGCGGCGGCAAAACTCCCGGGCAACGGCGCGCCGCGTTGCGTGCCTACACCGAGGAACCGGTGCGCCAGGGAGGAGTCGAGCGGCCCTGGGAACGCCTGGTGGGGGGCTTGGTGCTGGGCAGCGTGGCCTTCGCCCGGGCCTTGCGGCGGTCGGTCGGGGGCAACCCTCGCGAGCAGCCGGCGCTCAAGCAGATGGCCCCGAGAACAACCTGGGCCGAGATCGTGCGCGCGTTGGAGCAGCTCAGGGGCCAGGGTTGGGAACAGTTCTGCCGGCGGCACGGGGACTGGGGGCGGGACGCTGCGCTCTGGCTGGGGCGCCGGCGCGGGGGTTATCGCCTGGGCGAGCTGGGGGAATGGGCCGGAGGGATGGACTATGCGGCGGTGGGGCAGGCGGTCAGCCGCTTTGGCAAACGCCTCGAGCACGACCGCGCCCTGCGCCGCCAGGTCGCAGAAATCGAACGCTTATTGTCAAATATTGAGATTTGACCCCATGGACTTAATGCCA
>CAWELO010000006.1:0-14641 GCA_963809845.1 uncultured Verrucomicrobiae bacterium
CCCGGCGAGAGTCCGGTCGCGCTTCCCTGAAGTCCAGCACCGGCGACGGCGCACGCTGAATGAGCGCTTCATCGCTTCGCCCGCCCATTGGGCGGCACCTGGAGGACCGAGTTGAACGCGCCGAATGGGTTGGGGACCGTCTCCTTGGCCAGCGGGTCGAGCATCCACTGGTCATCCACCACCAACCGGTACTCGTAAGTGCCCGGGGGCAAAACCAACTCCTTCAGCCAGCGCCCATCGCCGACCGAAATCATTGGCGCCACCCCAGGACGCCAGTCATTAAAGGTGCCCGCTACCGCTACACATTTGGCTGTCGGGTGCTTGAACTCGAACCGGACGTGTTGGTGCCCCGACCCATTTCCGTTTGTTGGATGATTTCTCATTGGCTTCATAATCTTGGACGCCCTCTCGCCTACTCGAATATTTCCAGGAGCCAGGAACGCCGCCGCCCCGATTGAACTCCCGGCCCGCGGTGGTGTGGCAGTGGAAGGGGATCCCCGTTTCCGCCGTCCTCACCACCGGGTGGGACTTGGTGGATGCGCAACTCCGTCGGAGTTTGGCTGGCGTATTCGATGAACCGCTCGAGTTCACCCCGGTCCAGCCAAACGCCGCGACACTTCGGACAGCAGTCAATTTCGATCCCCTGTCTCAGGGTCGCGACGAGTTCGATTTCAGCGCAGTCGGGGCACTTTCTCCGCCGGCTGGGTTTGGAAGCCCTCGATTGGGCGTTTTGTTGGTGTAATTGGATTTGCAGATCAATCAGCTTCGGTTTCATAGGTCGTCTTTAGTTCAATTTGTTTTGGTTAAGAGTTTTGGGTTCCGGCCACGCGCAGCCCACGGCAGCAGCGATGCCCCTGAAGTTGAGGCACTCGCTCCGAACACCTGTGAGTCCTCGAAGCCCGGTCGGGCGCGATCGGAATGACAGGAGCTGGTTTAGATAGCCGAAGAGGGGGCGCGCGGTTCCAGGGCGGTGCGCCATTGGAACTGCCAGCCCTGGGCCAAGGCAGGATCGCGGCCGGGAAGGCGGGAAAACTGAACCCGAGGCTCGAGAAGCGGGCACGGGCTCCGGCCCAGGCTCGCGGGTGACGGGAATGCGTCCGGCCCAGACGGAGTCTGCGGGCGCCGGACTGCGCGCCGGACCGCTCCCTCGAAGGAGTTGGCGGGAGCGGGAGTCTCGTGCGGTTGCTGGCGCGCCGCCGACACGGAAGGCGCCCAGGCGTCATGCTCGCCGTGGCTGGCCGTCAGGCCGAACCCGGTTGCACCCACCATCAGCCACAGCACGGGCAAGAGCCACGCCAAACTCAGCCGCAACCGCGGCCTCGCCTTTTCAGTGGCTTCATTTTGGAAACGTTCAAGAACCACAAATCAACATCGCCTTCCGCCCATCAACGCTATCCCGCTCCTCAAGCCCGCGCCCACTACAAAGCCGAGTCTCGCTTGTAACCGGAAGACGGAAGCCCGCCAACCGCTTGCGGACCGCCCGCGCGCTCCCGCCCGGCACCGGGATCCCGCGGGTTTTCACAACCTGCCGCCGAGGGAATCCGCAGCCGAACCCAAAACCCGGATTGTTTGCGGAAAGCCAGTCGTGCCCCCGCCATCTGCGAAACCAGGGCTCGCACCATGCGCAATCCGATGCCCAGTCCATCACCATTCTGGACGCCTCGAACGGCAGGCGCATTTCCGATCAGAAACCACACCGCACCGTGACCGGAGCGCACGCGCAGCAGAATGTCGCCCTGCCCGTGTTTGAGGGCGTTGTTGAGCAGGTTGAACAGGATTTGTTTCAACGCGCCGCGGTCGGTCCAAGCCACGACCCCCTCGCCACAGGACCAGAGCAATCGCCGCCGCTCGGCTGCGGCCAGCCGCAGGAAGGGTTCCACCAGGTCGCTCAGGAAATCGCGCAGCGGCAGGGTCTCGGGATTGAATTCGAGCCGTCCTTGTTCGGCACGAGCAATCAGCAGCGCCGTCTCGACATAGTTGGAAAGCCGCGCCAGTTCTTGCTGCAGTTCCTCGGCCAACCCGGGCTCCATTTTGGCTGCATTGGTCTCTACTTGCAGGCGCATCAACTGCAGCGGCGTGCGCAGTTCGTGTGCGACCTGGCTGGTGTATTCCTGCAACTGAGTGAATGAGGTCTCGAGGCGCTCAAGGAGTTCATTCAGACGCCGCACCAGTTCGGCAAATTCGGGGTCGGCATCCGGCGCGGTGATCCGATCTCCGAGCGTCGCCGGACCAACGCGGGCGAGTTGGCGGTTGACGTTGCGGACCGGCTTCGTTGACTGTCGTGCCAGAAAATAGGCCGCCAACAAAGCCAGACCAACAATCGGCACGCCCACGACGCACCAGAATTGCAGCAGTTCACCCAGAATGTCGTGGACCTCCTTGTCGGTAAAGCTGCCATGCAGAATCCAATCCGGATGCGCCGGGTTGGTGCGCTCCCATTTCTCCTTCCGCAGTTCATAGTCGAGGTGCCAGTGGGCCGAGACCACCAGAACCATGACCACGACCAAAAGGCTGAGCGCGAACCAAAGCGTTAGACGCCAACGCAGCGCTTTCATTTCGCCTCCGGGGGAACCAGGGCGAAACCGATACCGCGCACCGTGCGGATGAGGGATGGCTGGCCGGGTTGGTCGATCTTCGAGCGCAAATAGTTGATATAGACATTGACCACGTTGGTTCCGCCATCGAAGTGCTGATCCCAGACGCGCTCGACAATCGCGCTCTTCGAAACCGTCCGAGGCGAGGACTGTGCCAGCAGCTCCAGCAGAGCGAATTCCCGGTTCGTCAGTTCGATGGTTTCCACTCCGCGCCGGACTGCCCGCGCGACCAGATCCAATTCCAGGTCTCCCACCCGCAGCACTTGGTTGACCTTGCCGCGGTTGCGTCGTCCCAGTGCCCGCAGGCGCGCCAGCAGTTCATCCAGGGAAAACGGTTTTATCAGGTAATCGTCCGCTCCGGCGTCCAATCCAGCCACCCGATCTCGCACTTCACCGCGCGCGGTAATGAAGATGATTGGGGTTGCCACGCCTCGGCGGCGCAGCCCCCGCACGAGCGAAACGCCATCGATCTGGGGCATCATAATATCCAGCACCAAAGCCTCGTAAGCGCCGTTTTCGACCGCCCAACGCGCTTCGGCGCCGTCTTGCGCGCAATCCACCACGTGCCCCGCCCCGCGGAGACCGGCGGCCAGATGGCGCAAGAGCTTGGAATCGTCTTCTGCCAGGAGAACTTTCATACCTGCGGGCGCATGCCCGCAGGCGCCACTTTACCAGTTGGGGCCATGGGAAAGAATGAAAAACCACTCAGTCAGCATCGCGCTCCTTCAGATTTGCTCTGGGCTTCAGTTGCTCCGCCTGGAATGGCCGCTGAACCTTTTGCCGCGGCGGGCCCATTAACAGCCACTGTCACTCCGGCAGCATGGCGGTAAACCAACACTCCCCCTCGATGCCCTGTTTCATAGACACCGTAGGCCGCGGTTGCGGCAGCGACAGCGGCGACGACAGCCACGGCACGTGCAGTCCGTGGCCATCGCCCCGCCAGCGCCGACCCTATCGCAGCCAATGCCGCCACGATAGTGATGGCGAAAGTGCGTTTTGCCCAGGTCTCGTGAGCATCCACCAACGTCTCCATCTGCGGCGTAACTGCTTCCAGCAATCCCCCGCCAGACTCACCCGATTCCACTGCCACCCATGCCCCCAAGGCCCCCAGTCCCAGCAACAGGGCCGCCAAAACGAGGGAGATGGCCCCCGCGCCAAAATGCTGCGACCATCGCCGCCAACGCTCCCAGGAGGATCAGGACGATTGGGAAATGGACAACGGCCGGATGCAGAGGATCAGGGATCAGGTTCATAATGCACCTCGTTCGAGACTTATTGGAGGCTGCGCAGACGTTAATCGATACGGACGTATTGGCTGACCGACTCGCGGCAGCTCGGGCAGTTGCGGGCCGGCAGCTTGGTCGTCGTGTAACCGCACACTTTGCAGACATAGATCGGCGCGTCCACCTGCGTTGGAGAGATTATCGAGCGCCTCCTGGTAGAGCTTGGCGTGCTCGGCTTCGGCTTTCTGGGCGTAGAGCAGCGTGCGCGTGGCTTCTTTCGCCCCATCCTCCTTCGCTTGTTTAAGGAAGTCCGGATACATGGTGTCCCGTTCGTAACTCTCACCCTTAATTGCCGCTTGCAGATTCTCCGCCGTAGTGCCGGCCTTTATTTCATCAAGTTTGAAGTCCTTGACTTTCCCACCCAAAGCGAGGATCGCCTCTTTGTGATTCTCTTTGTGGATGGTTTCGGCTCGCGCGGCTGCCCGGAAAAGACGGGCTGCTTGAACGTAACCCTCGGCGTCCGCTTTTTTGGCGAACGCCTCGTAACGATGGGCCGCGTTGGATTCGCCCTGGAAGGCGGCATTGACGTTGTCGAGCGTCTGCGGAGAGACTTTAGCCTGGGCAGAAATGACCGCCGCGACGAGCGCGGCGCCAATCAAGCTGAGAATGTTGTTTCATAATGCGCCTACCCTGCCACAGACCCCATTGGAAAGCCGTTAAGCGAAAATTAGAAATTTCTAACGCCAGCCGACCCCTGCGATGAGCGCCCCCGCGGCGTCCAGGGCCGCATCGGGCTCCGCTCGGCAGGCCCTGCGGGCCAGGGCGGGGATAGCCTGTCCCCCACAATCCCGCGTCCCGTGGGGTGGACAGGCTGTCCCCACCCGCCAATACGAGCTTGATGCACCTCGGCGCCGCGTCAAGTTCCACGCTTTTCAATTTGCGGACCGGGGCAAAATCGAGCATGTCTGGCCGGCGCCCGGGAAGCGGCGGGGCTTCACGGGCGTCAAAACCAGACGTTCTATCCCATGAAACACTTTGCCACCGTGACGGTGATCGGGCGTGACAAGACGGGTGTCATCGCCCGCATCACGAGTTTTTTATTCGAGCAAACGGCCAATATCGAAGGGCTAGAGGAACAAGTAACGCGCGGGCAGTTCAGCATGACGCTGCAGGCTTCGTGGCGGGATGGCCAGTTGGACCGGGAATCGGTCCGGGGCGGCCTGGAACATTTGGCGCAGGAGCTGGAAATGGAGATCAAACTCCGGTTCACCGAACCGCGGCGGCGCCAGCGGATGGCCATCATGGTGACCAAGGAAGCGCATTGTTTTCAGCGGCTGATTGAAGCGCTGGAGGCGGGCCGGTTAAAAAAGGCGGAACCGGCGCTGGTCCTGTCGAACCGCCGCGATCTCGAGGTGGCGGCCAAGCAGGCCGGGTTGCCATTTATCCTGGTACCCTGGGAGGATCGGCTGCGGGCCGAACAGAATGCGCTCCGCCTGCTGGAGGAATACGGGATCGACTTTGTCGTGCTCGCGCGGTTCATGAAGATTCTTTCACCCAATTTCGTGTGGCGCTACAAGAACAAGATCCTCAACATCCATCCTTCCCTGCTGCCGAGCTTTCCCGGCCCGCAGGCCTATCGGCAGGCCTATGAACAGGGCGTCAAGATTATCGGCGTCTCGGCCCACTTTGTGACCATGAACCTGGATGAAGGCCCCATCATTGCCCAGGATTGCTTCCGGGTGCGCCCGAACATGACGCTCAAGCAGATCGTAGCCGAGGGCCGGCGGCTTGAAGCCCGGACGCTGCTCAACGCCGTGCGGCTGTACCTGGACAAGCGGCTGGACGTGTTCTGGGGCGTCGTGAAGGAAATCTAATGTGAGTCGGCCCCGGACCCTCCGCGCGGCGGGTGGTGAAGGGTGAGCAGTTGCGGACGCCCCATTCGGGGACGCTTATCTCTTGGCGTTCAGCGGAACCGAGCAACTGACCCGTGTTCCGCGGTTCCCTTTGGCGCGGATGTCAAGGGAGGCGCCGATCAAGTTTGCCCGATAGTTCATAATGCGCAGCCCCATGCCGGTGGCCTGGCTGCGCAGGTCGGGGAACGGCAGGCCGTTGTTCTGGATGACCAGCGTGAGCGCTTCCGCCCCGTGCTCGAGGGTGATCTTCACCCGGGTGGCCTTGCCATGCTTGATCGCATTGGTGACGGACTCTTGGGCGATCTTGTAGAGTTGCACCACGACGCTGGGGTCGAGTGCGGGAATGGCGCCCGCCGGCGCAAATCGGCACCCGATGCTGAACAAGTGGCCCGCGTGGGCGGCGAGGTCTTCGAGGGCAGAGGGCAGGTCCTTTTCGGCCAGATCGAGCGTCGCGAGATCATGGGCGAGGTCGCTGGCATGCGACATGGCTTGCTGAACCAGGGCGTGGATGCGGACGGCTTCGTCCGCGTAAGCGGCTTTGTCCTTGGTAAGCTTGAGTTCGAGCCCCTTGGTCATCAGGGCGATCCCGGATAGGCTCTGCCCCAGGTCATCGTGCAGATCGAGGCCGATGCGGCGACGCTCCCGCTCGGTGATTTCGAGCAATTCCGTTTCGAGCCGTTTCCGCTCGGCGATGGCGTGGTGCAGCTTGGTGTTGGCCGATTTCAATTCGGCGGTCCGCTGCTGCACGCGCATTTCCAATTCGTCATGGGCGCGCCGCAAACCGTCCTCGGCCTTGCGGCGCTGAATGAACTGGCCAATTTCGCTGGCAATGGCCTGCATCATATTGTCGAGCCGGGCATCATGCTTGATCGATCGAGTGGTGTAAAACTCGAGCACGCCAAAGACGCCCGGATTCTGGATGGGAAAGAGCACAGCGCTCACCAGCCGGGAGTCAGTGATGAGCTGGCTCCGTCGGAGCCGCGGCTCGGCGGCGAGATCCGGCACCCAAAGGGCGCGGTGCTCGCGCCACACGCGGCCTGGGAGATCGCCGCCCTGGGCAAAACGCAATTGGCGGTTGACGGGAAAAAACCCTTCCAAGGCCGGCGATGGGGTGCGCAGACGCGTGGCGGCGTGACAGAGCCGCTCCAGCTCGGGGTCTTCCAGCCAGAGCGTGCCCAAGTCCATTTCCAGGCCCTCGAGGAGCAGTTCCAGGATGCCCGGCGCGGCTTCGGTGAGCGAGTGCGTCCCTGCGAGCAAACGCGTGATCGCATGCTCGGCGGTCAGCCGGCTCTCCGCCTGTTTGCGCTCGGTGATATTCGAGACCGAACTGACCCAGCCGGTGATGTGGCCAAAAGCGTCCCTCAAGGGTGTCACCTGGAGGAGCACATCGATGACCTCGCCGTTGCGCCGCTGGAAGCGCTGCTCGATGCCGCCCGCGGGCGCGCTGGCCTGCGCCGCGCCCGCCAGCTCGCTGGTGATGGCGCCGGAGTACTCCGGCGGCCAGTACACAAACGGCGGCATGCCGCCCACCAACTCGTGCTCGGGCCAGCCGACCATGGCGCAAAACGCGGGATTGACATAGCTTTGGCGGCCTTCCAGGTCCACGGCCGCAATCCCACAGGGCACCGAGTTCTCGATCGCGCTGCGAAACACCCGCTCCGCGTTCAAGCGCTCCTCCGCCTGCCGGTTCCGCCGTCGAACTTCCGCCTCGCGCAACTCGCGCTGGACCGCCGAGCCCAGCCGGGCCAGGTTATCCTTCATCACGTAATCGTGCGCGCCGGCTTTCATGGCGGCGACCGCCGTGTCATCGGTGATGTGGCCCGAAACGATGATGAAGGGGAGATCCAGGCGATGATCCCGGGCCAGGGCCAGGGCCTCGAGGCCGTTGAAATGGGGCATGACGTAATCGGCCACGATCAGGTCCCAAGGCCGCGTGGTCAGGGCCGCCAGCATTTCCGGCCCGCTCTCCACGCGGTGGCAGATCGGTGCGTAGCCCGCCCGTTGCAGTTCGATTTCCAGCAACGCCGCGTCATTCTCCGAATCCTCAACTAAAAGGACTTTCAACGGGTCGTTCACGTGCTTCTTGTTTCCTGCGGGCTGCGATTCGCCGGCCGATAATATAACTCCAACCCCGCGCTCCGAACAATCTTCTGAACTCATTCAAGGATCTTTGGGTGACGGCAGTGTGAAGTGGAAAGTGGCCCCCCGGTCGGGAACCGCCTCAGCCCAAACCCGGCCGCCGTGCCGGTTGACAATCCTCTGGACCGTGGCCAGGCCAATGCCCGTGCCGGGGAATTCGCTGGCAGAATGGAGTCGCTGAAACACCCCGAACAACCGGCCGGAATGCCTCATGTCGAACCCGGCGCCGTTGTCGCGAACGAAGAAGGCCGCCGAGGGCGCCGGGTCCCGGCCGAACTCGATCTTGGCCTGGGGACGCTTGGCAGTGAACTTCCAGGCGTTGCGCAGGAGATTTTCGAGGACGACGCGCAACAACCGCTCCTCGCCTAGGGCTGTCAGTCCGGGCGCGATCTCGAGTTGGACCTCCCGGTGGGGTTCGGTCTGCCGCAACTCGGCGGCAATACCCAGCGCCAAGGCGCTGAGATCCACGGGCTGCGGGCGCAGTTCGGCACGGCTGATGCGGGAGAACTGCAGAAGATCTTCGATGAGCACATCCATATGACGGCTGGATTCCGCGGCGCGGCGGAGGAATTCGCCACCCTTGGGGTCGAGCTGGCCCGCGTAGCGATCCAGCACCACCTGGCAAAAACCGCGCACGCTGCGGAGCGGCGCTCGCAGGTCGTGAGAGACCGAATACGAGAAGGCCTCGAGTTCGTGGTTGATGGCTTCCAGTTGCGCGGTCCGGTCGCTCACGCGGCGCTCCAAATCCGAGTTCAGCCGCAGGATCTCCTCCTCGGCCTGCTTGAGCGCGGTAATATCGATGGCCACCCCGGCCAGGCGAATGATTTGCCCGCTGGCATCCCGGTAAGCGCGGCCCCGCGCCAGCAGCCATCCCCGCGGGCGATCCCGCGGGAGAATGCGGAATTCGAGTTCGGAGTCTTTTTCAACTCGAATGGCCTGGACGATGGCTTTTCGCACCAGGGACCGATCCTCGGGATGGATCAGCTCGAACAGGACGTTTTCACTGCCATCAAACGCGCCGGGGTCGAGCCCAAAGATGGCGTCCAGCTCTCGAGAGCTGGTGATCCGCACTCCGCCCTTGAGTTCCATCGTCCAGATCCCCATGCGGCTGGCAGCCAGCGCGAGCCGGAGCCGGTCGTCGCTGTCGCGCAAGGCGGCTTCGGCTTGCAAACGGTGCAGCGCCCCGCCGCAATGGTCGGCGAGGGCCTGCAAGGTGGCGAGATCGGTGCGGTCATAAGCCCCCGGTCGGCGGCTTTCCACCGCCAGTATGCCAATCACCTGCTCTTCCCTGCGCACGGGCACGAGCACTTGGGAGCGCCGACCCGAGACCAGGCCAGCGAGCTCGGGGCTTCGCAACTCCGCGCAATCGGATGCCCCTCCATTTAGCAGTTGCGGTCCCCGCTCGAGCACGCGCTGCCTCAGCTCCTCGCTCAGGCCGGGCCCGGCAGCCGCTTCCCGGCGCCGCCCTTCGACGGTTTCCATCCGGTATGCCGTCTCCCACGGCCTCGAATTGGCCGGGCAAAGTTCCAGTCCCCCTGCGTCGCAGTCCAGCAGGTTCGACGCGGTTTCGAGGATCCGGTACGCCGCTTCCCTCGGAGTGCTGGCCCCGCTGAGATCCTGGCCCAATTGCGAAAAGGCGGACACCTGCCGCTCGACACGACGCCGCTCGGTGACATCCATGATCAGGGCCACACCGGCTTCGAGACCGTCAAAAGCCAGGCGATTGCGCGCCACCTCGACGTCGATCAGCGTGCCGTCCTTCCTTCGGTGCCGCACCGATTGGCGCGAATTAAAGCCATCCTGTGCTTCGGCCAGCAGTTTGAGCATCAGCGGCTGATCTTCCGGCGCCCAAACGTCGCTCACGCGCATGCTCAGAAACTCGTCGCGCGAGTAACCGTAATGTTCGAGGGCGGCGGAATTGACCGCCAGAAATCGAAGCGAGTTGTAATCGTAAACCCAGGTGGGTTGGGGATTGTTTTCGAACAACTCCCGATAGCGGTGTTCGGAGGCGCGCAGGCCCTCGTCGCTGCGCCGGCGTTGGGCCACATCCGCGGCCAGGAGCAATGACATCACCGTGACGACGCCGGCAAAATCCTGCAGCAGGAGCAACGAGGTGTCGCGGTTGGCCGCGGCGAATGGGCCGTGACCCCGAAGGGTTCCAGCCGTGGCCAGGCATGCGATGACAAAGGTGACGGAGGTGATGCCACGCTGGTCGAAGCGGAAAGCGGTCCAGAGGAGGATCGGGACCACCAGAAAGCAGGAGGCCGCCATGCGTGGCTGGGCGGTGGACCAAGGCCCGAAGGTGAGACCGCAACTCACCAGGAGCAGACCGGCCAGCGCGACCGCCTCGAGAACTCGCCAAGTGTCTAACACCGGCAGGGCACCCGCGCTCCACGCCAGAATGAGGGGCGTAAACACGATGACTCCCATCATGTCTGCCAGCCACCACGCCACGAATAAATCCCCCAAGCGCGGCCAATCACCGAATCGGGCCAGATCGCAGGCCAGCACCGCGGAGCCGGCACTCAGGCTGGTGCTCGCCACGGCCGCCAGCACCACGAACAGGATAATCGTGTGCGGTTGGCGGAAGGCCTCGCGCCCCGCCGCGTAGGTCTCGACCAGCCACGCGCCAACCAAGGCCGCCAGGACGTTGCCGGCGGCAACGCACAAGCTGGCGGCTGTAAGCGCGAGCCCATTCGTGCCGAAACCTTGGAAAATGGAAAGGTTGAGGACTAAGGAACCCAGCAACAGGCCGGGCCAGATCCCGTAGCCCAAAAGCAGCACGGCGGCCAAAGCGATGCCCGTCGCCGGCCAGATCGGCGTGATGAACGTGTGACTGAACGCGAGCGACAGGCCCAATCTGCCCGCGGCAAAGTACGCCCCCGCCGTGCAGGCCTGCAACGCCAGGTCCTGCCCCGACGCCCAACCGGTGCTGATGGGTGCTCTCGAATACAAGGACTCACTCAAAGCCATTCCGTTCCGGCTAGAGTATGGGGTTTGTAGCCGAGATTGGGATGGGGTGAACACCTAATGGATAACGCGTCCGCCAGGGTTTCGCGCCACCGGGGCGGAAGTCTCCCGCCGCTTCGGCCCCGAGCCATCCCGCCGGCGGGGCCGGGGTGGCGAAGCAGCGGGCCGCACACTCGGGCCGTCCTAATTTTGACGTGGCAACGCGCCGGGCCTGGGATAAATTCAGTTCATGCAGATTCAACGGTGGCGTCCGGTCTTCCTTTCCGCCCTCGCCGTGTTGGTGGTTTGGACGCTGGCTATCGCCGGGTATCGCATCGCCAAGAACGCGCGCGTGACCGCGGATAAGCTGCGGGCCTACGTTGAATCGGTTGAACTCAACAAACTCTCGGGAGACGCGCGCGCGCAGGCGATTCGCAGACTGGCGGATATGCTCAACGCGCTGTCCTTGGAGGAACGTCGCAAAGCCCGGCTGGAACACTTCGCCCGAAACTGGTTCGACCAAATGACCGACGCCGAAAAGGCTGCATTCCTGGATGCCACCATGCCCACCGGCTTCAAGCAAATGCTGGATGCCTTCGAGCAACTGCCCGACGACAAACGCCGCAAGGCCATCGACGACTCCCTCCGCCGGTTGCGCCAGGCCGAAGCCCGACTGCAAGACACCGCGCCGGACGGCACCGTGGCCGACACCAATGGCCCGCCGCCGCTGAGCCCCGAGCTCGAAGCCAAAATCCGGACCATCGGCCTCAAAACCTTTTACAGCCAAAGCTCCGCCCAGACCAAAGCCGAACTCGCGCCCGTCCTCGAGGAATTGCAGCGGGTGATGGAGAGCGGGCGGCCCTTCCACGGGCCATGAGCGCGCCGGATGATAGTCCTCGGGCGCGCGGGCCGTTGCGCCGGGTCCCCTCCGCCCAGTGGCGCGCCTTCACCTTGATTGAGTTGCTGGTCGTGATCGCCATCATCGGCGTTCTGGCCGCGCTGCTGCTTCCGGTGCTGGGCCGTGCCAGGGAGGCCGGGCGCGCCACGGCTTGCCTGAGCAACCTGCACCAGATCGGCCTCGCGCTGCAGCTCTATGTCCAGGACAACAACAATCGCCTGCCCACCATGCGCGACAAATCGCTCACTTCGACCAACGACCTGCCCTCGCCCGACGTCGTGCTCACAAACTACTTGGGGAATTACCGGGTGTTGAAGTGCCCGTCCGATTTTCAACATGTTTTCGAAACGACCGGCAGCAGCTATTACTGGAACAGTTTGCTCAATGGCCAGGACGCCGATCACCTCAGCGCGTTTGGCCTCAGCTTTTCCCCGCATCAAATCCCGCTCTTCTGCGATAAGGACAAATTTCACGCCGCCCGGGGCCGCGGCAAAGAGGTCAACTACCTCTACGCCGACGGTCACCTGAAGAATCTCCTGGCCATGGAGGGGACTCTGCAGCAGCCGCCATGATCGAGCTCCAAGATGTCGAAAAAAGGTTCGGCCCGCACCTGGCGGTGGACCGGCTCACGCTGAGCGTTCGGGCGGGGGAGATTTACGGACTGCTCGGCCACAACGGCGCCGGCAAGAGCACCGCCATCGGCATGATGCTGGGCCAGGTCTGGCCGACCCGCGGGGAAATCAAGATCTGCGGCTTCGACGTCACGACCCGCCGCCGCCAGGCGCTGCAGCCGGTCGGCGCCATTTTCGAAAGCCCTGCCTTCTATGATTACCTGAGCGGCCGCCGCAATCTGGAAATTCTCAGTTCCTACACCGCCCCGACGTCCCCGGCGCGGATTCAGGAGGTGATCGAATGGGTGGGGTTGACCGGGCGCGAAAATGGCAAAGTCAGGACCTATTCGCACGGGATGCGGGCTCGGCTCGCCTTGGCCCAGGCGCTGCTGCCCGGCCCAAAGCTGCTCATCCTGGACGAACCCAGCGACGGTCTGGATCCCGAGGGCATCCACGACATGCGGCACACGATTCTGCGCCTGCATCGGGAACTCGGCATGACCATCCTGCTCTCCTCGCATTTCCTGAGCGAGATCGAACAATTGTGCACACGCATCGCCGTGCTCAGCCATGGACGCATGGTGTACGAAGGCGCTCTGAGCGCGGCCCGCCGGCCGGAGACCTGGATCCATCTCCACACCAGCGATTTCGACCAGGCCGTCCGGCTCTTGCGCGATGCCCAGCTCATCACGGACTCCCGCGACCGCCGATTCGTGGCCCTGCATCCCGGCGTCAGCACGGATCGTGTCGTGCGCCTGCTCGTCGCACAGGATCTGCCCGTGTACGAAATCGCGGCGCACGAGGAATCGTTAGAGGACTTTTACCTGGCCCTGATGAAGGCGGAAGGGACGGGGAAAGAGACATGACGAACCGCCGCGGGATGCCGCTGAGCATCGGACCGCTGCCCTTTCCGGCGGCGCTGCGCGCCGGGTCTCGAATCACGGTTTGCTAAGCGGCGAAGATTTCACTCCCCGGCACGCAACCCTCGACTTTCAACCGTCAACCATCGACCTTGATCCCCATGTTTCTCTGCCATCTCAGGAACGAGTTGTGGAAACTATTCGGCAAGAAGCGCACGTACATTGGTTTTGGCGCGTTTTTGCTGGCTCAAAACGCCATGCTGCTGGCCTTCCGGTTTACCCATTGGCAGGTGCAGATGGAACGTGTGCTCTCGGGCAACGGGTACCTGCCCACCCAGTACGTCTCCGCCTTGACCGTCGCGCTCATCATGCTCATCCCGCAAATCCTCTTGCTCATGCCACTCTACGCCGCCCTGGTCGGCGGGGACCTCGTGGCTAAGGAGGCGGAGGACGGCACGTTGCGCATGATCCTATCTCGCCCGATTTCGCGATTCCGCCTGCTCCTGGTCAAATACCTGGCCGGTGTCATTTTCGCCGCCACGCTCGCGGTGGCGTTGGGCGGCACTGCCCTGCTCTTTGCCCGCTTTTGGTTCCCTTGGCGCGGGATGTTCGTCTTTGCTCCCGGCCTGGTCTTCAATGTTTTGAGCGCCGATGATGGCTTCCGGCTGTATCTGTATTCTCACCTCTTTCTGGCGCTGAATGCCAGCGTGATCCTCGGCCTGGCGTTCATGTTCTCCTGCTTCAACATGAAACCCGCCGCCGCTACCATCCTCGCGTTATCCTTCCTGTTCATTAACCTGGTCATGGAAGGCATCCCCTTCTTCGAACAATACCAGGAGTGGTTCTTGCCCTATCACTTTCGCGCTTGGATCTTGGTCTTCGCCCAACCCGTCCCCTGGGAACGCGTGGGTGGCTCGATCCTCATCCTGGCGGCCTTCAACCTGACCACGTTCCTGGTGGGCGCGGCAGCCTTCCAGGCGAGGGACATTAAGACGTGAGGGGGGCTGAAAACGTAACAACGTAACAACGTAATGACGTAATGACGTAATAACGTAATAACGTATTGCGTAACACGTAACTGCAAAACGTGATGCGTGACGCGTGAAACGGACCAGGGGTTGGGGGCTGCTGCCCGCCGGGGCTCTTTGAGCATCCTGGCCCGGACCGCGGTTCAGGGGCGGATTAGGAGCCTTAGGACCTGACGACCTTCGCGGGGAGATCCGAAGGGAAGCGGGGAGCTGAGCGGCAACCTTCAATGGCCGCACTCGGATCCCCGTTTAGACCTTATCCAAATCATACGGTCAAATCCGGAAATGAATTTGTTACCTGGCAATGAAAAAACCCAGTACCAACCTATTTCAGGACGGAACCCCATCACGCATCACGCATCACGCATCACGCATCACGCATCACGCATCACGCATCACGCATCACGCATCACGCATCACGCATCA
>CAWELO010000007.1:0-77544 GCA_963809845.1 uncultured Verrucomicrobiae bacterium
TCCCAAAAGCATGTTGCCACTTTTTCGGTTTCCGCAGTGGAGCAGCCATCCAGGAAGACAAAGCGGTAACCATGCATCGCGACGATGCCTCCTTTAACGGAGACATTATTGGTCAGCGCGGCGGAAACTTCACCCGCCCGGAGTAAACGCGTCGTCAGGTCCATCGGAGCCGTCGCCGAATGTAATTGGGGCCTCCATGTCCGTAAAAGAAAAATCTTGTGGTATCAGTGTATCGTAAGGTTGATCAGCAGGTCGCGGGCATTAGCGCGGTTTGGCATGTAGCCTGGATAACCGGGATCGCCCCAGTCCCAGTATCGATTGAAGGTGAATGGTACCACTTCGTCAAAACCGTTTCTTGGGGCCAGCAGCGTATCCAAGACACCCGTCATTTGGTTCCAAAACTCCCCGTCCTTTTGGAGGAAAGTGGGGTTGCAGTTGGTCGCGTAAGCCACGTCAAAATACCCGTCGTTGGGCCGATAACCTGGCGCTCTATTCAATCTTTGAGTGTGCGTGCCCGAAGCGGGGTCGAGCAGTGTGACACTGAAGACGGCATCAACACTGTCTCCGGTGAACGTGGTTACACCATCGTCATACGTCAAATCCCAATTCTCCTGTATCACGCCGCTTGAGGTGCTGCCAGTGATTGTCTTGATGTGGCCGCCGGACGTGGTTTTCAATTCGATGTTGTAAGTAGCATCAGGTTCGGTGAGTTGAGCATACAGCACGCCCCCGTTTTCGTCATATTGGGAATTCCATTCGCTGAACTGGACCACGTTAGAGGACGTGAACAGGAAAGGACTTCCCAAGCCACTGACAACCGCTCTTTCATCTCCCGTGGGCTTGAGGATGAGTTTCGCTTGCAGATAATGTTGACCCGGCTGGTCGTATGTTACGTTCCAAAGGAGGAGAGAATTGCCGCTAGCGGCACGCTGACACTCCTGCAGGGTTGCATCGCCTCCGTTCGCGTTCAAGCTCACCACGCCGAGGCTGGTCAGTGCGCTGTAGCTGAACGGCACTTCAAAGGTCACAATGTCGGGCTCGTCACCTGTGATCGTTTGCCGAAGCATCAGGGGATTGCCGGTTTCAAATGGCGAGATACCCAGAGCCTTCTTGACGCGGCCAACCAGACCGTCTCCTGAAAGATCAATGTCGTCGTAAACGGCATTGGTGGGATCATGGACGCCAGGAATCGTGTAAGCTTTCTGCCAGTCGGTTTCGTTTCCGCTGACAATACCGGTGCCGCTGGCATTTTCGACATAATCCGGAATACCGTCCGGCTCTCGTGTGTCAGAATCCTGTGGAATAGTGCTGCTCGGCCCGGCTGTAGCCACATAATGAGGGCCGATGTTTACGTTATGGCCTGAGCCTTCTTTCGTCTGGTCTACGCTGGTTGTATAGTGGAAGAGGCCGGCTGAGTCGGAAAACCGGCTACCTGCACGGTACAGCGGCGTGGTATTAGGCAGGTAGAAATTGCCAAACACTCCGGATTGATAGGGGGGCGGCACCGTGAGGACTATCTCGCTGCTGGATGGAGATAGTTCGGAGCTGCCGTATCGGGAAATGGAGTCCAGATTTGATTAGCTTTTGCTACGGGCCAGTAGGCATTATGAGCGCAGTCAAGGAATGAGGAGGTATTCTGGATGACCAAGGTTTCGTCAAAGAGGTTGTCTTTGATGGTCCACGCCCCGGTACTTGCGGGGACGGGGTGGACGTGAAACCATGGTGCGCGCCGGAACAGGTTGTTATAGGCCCTGAAGGACAGATCGCAGTATTTAGATGGATCCTCCAAAAACGTCGGATCAACATCTATGGCGACCCCATCAAATGTATTGTTGAACCAGAACACCGCGCTGGCGGGGGAGCCGGAGTCAAGAAGGGAGCCGTTGGCCTGGCCGAGGCTAATCCGGCCTCCGTGCAGGCTGCAGTCGCGCATGTTCCAGTTCATCAGGCTGTTGAGAGACATGTAAGGGCCAACATAAGCGTCCGCCCCGGACGAGAAATGGCAATACCGGTCATTCCGATAAAAGCGTGAAAACCGGAAGTCGAGGGTTGGTGGGTTCGCTTGGATTAGGTACGGCGAGAGATTGGGCAAGAACATACCTAGAGCAGGGTCCGTCGGCTGCTCTTGAACGCAATCCACGCCAGCATAGGTGATTGGCTTGTCGGGCAACCCGTGGCTCACGAACGCGGAGCCCTCGCGCAACTCGAATCCCCAGTCGGTCCAGTACCCATCCCAATACTCGTAGTTGCGGCAACCGATTGCGGTGCCAGGGAGCACGGTGACCGCGCCAAAATTGGTGAATCCGGCCACGGTGTAATCTAACACCGCATAGTAAAAGCCGCGATCCGGAGCACCACCAGTATAGCGCGCTGCCTGGGGACCAAGGGTCATATCGGCGTGCACTGCGTAGCACCCAGGTAAAACGATCGGTGCCTGGGTACTCCTCTCCTGGAGGTCGGTGGCCAGTCGGGGGCTGATCCCGGCGGAGCCCGCATGGCGGTGCGGGCTGTTATCTGGCAAGTAGTAGTTGCCAGCCCCCGCAGTGCGGAATGTCTGAGTTAACTCGGAAGAGGTACACGCAAGTGTAACTATTGGACCGACGCCGATCTTGCCAGCAACGATGCTGTTCGTAAGATAGATTTGATTCGGCGGGTGTTGAACCCAGAAGTCTGGGGTATGGGCGGTCACTTGCTCACCTCGCACAGCGATGAAGTTTTCCGAGCTGGAAACCGCGGCACCGCAGGAAGCAAAGAGAACGTTATGGAGGGAGACTGTGGCGTTTTGGCATGCGTGCAGCGCTGAGTTACAGTCGACGAATTGACAATGCCAAATGTCCAGAGACCCACACGCCGTCGGGGTGGTTATGCCCTTGTCTGCGTATAGGATACGGAGATTCATCACAGTCCCGCTATTGGCTGAATCCAGGTTGAGATAAGCTACGCCATTTGCCGCGCGCTCGGGCTGACCGTTGCTCCCGGGCAAAATCATCATACCATTCTTGTCGTCATTGCGGCTAGTCATACGGCCGGCAGATACGGAAGCGCGTCGCAAACCACCTCACCCATAATTGTCAGGCTCGAAGCGGAGTCAGGGTCGAATTTGATCACGGCACCTCCACGGATAATCGTGGTTCCAAGCAACTGAACATTCGAGTCGATGAAATACGTAACCCCTGCCTTGAACACGTAATCCTGTCGGACCCCCGAGATTCTCATGAAGTAGGTGTCGGCACCTGTAGTGTCATCGACAGTCAAGGTGGCTGTTCGGGTAGATCGGGAGGCAGACCCAAGCGAAATGCGTACACCGTAACTGGCCTCATCGGTAGCTTGAGCGGGGCAAACCGAATAGCGACTGGCTGTCGCTCCAGCAATCGCCGCCCCATCACGGCTCCATTGGTAGGTGGGTTGGCCCGGCCCGCTAACTGCCACGTCGAAAGTCACTGTGTCCTGCCCAAGCACGCTTTGATCCTGGGGCTCGGTCGTGATGACCGACACTGGGATGTCAGGGCTGGTAATGCTCCCGCCAAATAGGTATACTATAGCGCTATAGGTGCCCGCGTTGGCAGCATGTGCGCCGTTGATGGAGTAGCTGCTGGCAGTGGCACCCGGGATGGTCGCTCCGTCTTTGCGCCACTGGTAACCTGTTGCGCAGGACGCGCTTACCGTGAGAGTAGTGTTTTCCCCCTGTTTCATGATCTGCGCTGTTGGCGAGACCGAGACCGGGGGCACTACCGTCAGAGTAGCACTTTGGCTTTTGGTGCTGCCGCCCGAATTGGAAACCCGCACATAATAGTTTGCGGCATCGGCGCACTGCGCGCTCGCCAGGCTCAGCGTGACGGAGGTTCCTCCGCTGACCGGATGCTGATCGTCGTTCCTATACCATTGGTAGCTTAAGGGGGCGGTGCCCGAGGCCGAGACAGTGAATGTAGCCAAGGCACCCTGGTTTACGACCTGCGGTTGCGGTGGGCCGGTAATGGCCGGTGCGCTGGTGGTCTTGCACTTGCCCTGGCTGCCGGCGGAATAAATGGCACTGATTTCCGCCGGGTCGAGGGCATGGTCGTAGAGGGTGGGTTCGTCGATAAAGCCGTTGAAGCAAGCCCCGCCCCAGGACAAGCCCTGAGCGCGGTAGCCCAGGTAAAAGTCCAGGCTGGTCTGGGGCGTGAAGGAACCCAGCGCCGATTCGGCCTGTTTGACGCCGTTGACAAAAAGCCGGGCCACACCCGTGCTCTTGTTATAGGTGAGGGCGACGTGGACCTGGGCGCCCACGGTGAGCACGTTATTGGCCGTTACCGTGTGCGAGCCGCCGGAGGTATCCACCAGGTTGGCGTACAACTGGCCCGGGCCGGGGTAATTGGCCCAGAACTCGGCGCCATACCGGGAGCTGGTGTCCCACTCGCACAGGGGCCGGTAGCTGTTATCCTGGGGTTTAATCCAGGCTTCGAAGGTCAGCCCGGCCCCGGCGCCGACGTCCAGGTCCGGGGTGCCGACCACCATGCCGTAGGCGCCCGAACCGTTGAAATTAAAGCCCGAGCCCACCACCGCGCTGATGTAGCCGCAACCGCTGTACAGCCCGATTGGGTGGCCCCGGCCCAGGTCGCTGGTCGAGTTGTCCCCCGGCCACCACGCTACCAGGCCCAAGGGCGGGGTGAGGCAAGCCGCGGTCGTGACCGTGAGGGTGGCCTCGCGGCTATTTACGGCGCCTCCCGGGTTGGACACAACCACCGAATAGGTGGCCGCATCGGAACTCTGAACCCCGACGATGCTGTAGCTGCTGGCGGTGGCCCCGGAAATGTTCACCCCCGATTTGCGCCATTGATAGCCCAGCGGCCCGCTGCCCGACGCGCTGACGCTGAAAGTGGCCGACCCACCCACGCCCACCGTGGCGTCCTGGGGCTGGATCGAGATGGTGGGCGGTGGCGGCACCGCCGAAGTGGGCACGATCTGCATGCCATTGAGCACCGCGTAACCCGAAGCCCCCACTCCGGCGGTAAAGGAGACAGGCTGGCCGCTGGTTACCGTCACGTTGCGAAACACCACGTATTGTTCGCCTTCGCGCCAATCGGCCGAGTTCCAGAAGGCGCCCGTACTCGAGGTGCTCAGGACATTGCCGGCCAGTGTGAAAACCGTGTTGGCGTTCTGCGCCGGTCCGTGGCCGTAAATATAAAAGTGATAGGTTCCGGCCGGGAGCGACTTCAGGGTGACGCTTATCGAACCCGAGTTGGGATAGAGGTACGCGTCATACATGGGGTCAATAGAGGGCATGCAACAGGTGAAGCTCCAGTTGCCCGGCGCGTTGGTGACCGACACGCTGGCCCCGGAGTTATTCGTCTTGTTGGGCCCGCCATCCGACCACTGCAGGCCGGCGAGGGTGCCGTCGCCCAGGAGCGAGTAGGTGTTCCAGATGTCCGAGCCGGATTGGCCCACGGCGGCCAAACCGCTCTTTTCGGTGCCACCGGAGGCGAAGTCAATGTTGATGATGGGCGCGATGAGCGTCAGGACGTAATCAATGACATAGCCGCAATCCTCCCCCATGGGCGCCAGCGGACAAACTGGCGACCAAGAGGCTTTGAGCGGGAGGGGGCTGAGCCGGTCGTTGGCCCAAGCCAGCAGGCCTTCGGATGGCTTTCCCGGCCCAAGACTGCCCTGGTGTGGGGGTTGGGGGCCCGGGTCGGTGGAATCGTCCGGCCCGGCAGGAGCGACCACCGGCAAGGCATTGAGCTGGGTCTTCACCTTCTGATGCGCCACGCTCTCCAAGAGCAGCCACCGCCCGTCGGCAGTTTGGCCCCAGGTTTTATTAACGTCCACGCTCGAACCGTCGTCCGGCGCCCCCAGGCTGAAGGCCTTGCCATGGACCATGCGCATGGGCCCCCAGGCCAGGGTGAAGTCCTCCGAACCATCGGTGGCGGGCTGCTCGGAAGGCGCCGGCGGATCATAAAACTCGGTGATGACCGTCAGGGTTGAATCCTCCGATAACCCGAAATCCTCAGGACCGGGCAAACGCCCCCGAATCAGCACGTTTTGAATTACCGAGTAGGTTGAAAGTTCATACACCACATCGGCGGCAACGCCCTCGCCCTGGAACGCGTCCCGGAAGATCACCCGGGTTTTGCCCAGCACCTCCCCGGAGCTGGGTTGAACCTGGCCGATGGTTACGCAGCGGCCCTCCGGCCCGGGTTCGTAATACGCCAGGGCCAGGATGCTGCCCCGCAGCGGGGCGGCGGGCTCACCACCGGGAAAGCTCACGCTTAAGCAGCCGGTGGCATCGAGAGAAGAGCCGAGGGTTGCTTCGAACAGAGCGTTGCTGGCGCTAAAGCCCCCATCGGCGCCCCGCACCCACTGGGCTGGCGGGCTCACCGGCCTGCCCCCGGAGGCCGAGACCAACTGGGGGCCGGCGCCGCGGGCGTACCCAAAGCCGCGTTGGTGGCGGCGGCCAGTTGAGCGGCGGCCGCGGCGCGAGCCGCGATCACCTGGTCCGTCACTGGCTGGTTGGTCTGGCTGAAATCAAGAGCGCCCGGCTGGGCCGGGACGAACGGGCCGGGGGCCGCATCCGGACCGCTGAACTGAGCCGGACAGAGCGCCGGCGCCAGCAAAACCAAAGCCAGCGCCCAAGCTGTGACCCGGCTCCCCAACCAACCCCCTGTGAGCCGGCTGAGATGAAAGACCCGGCCGCAGACCGCCTGGCCTGCTCCGATCGCTTTGAAAGTGGCCTCGCCGCCTCGATTTGCCTTGGCCCGCACCATTGAAGCATTCTGTTCCATACCCAGATTTTCTTTCTCAGATCGCGCCGGGTGGAGGAGCCCTCCGGCTCGCGGGCGGATCACCACAGGCGGGCTCTCCGGGCATAAAAGCCCGGCCCGCTTGCGCCCGCGCGCAAACCAAATGAACGCCCGCTTCTTTCAACCGGCCAACCCAAGGCCCATCGTTCAGCGATCGGCCCCGGCCGGTTTAAGCGCCGGGAAAAACTCAACACTGGATACTGCCAGCAAGGGATAGGAACCTCTTAAATCCTCGCTCTACGCTAACCGAGGGGTGTTGGTTTTTCCCCCGACCCACCGCGACTCACTGGATGTGACTTTGCTTCCGAAGGCCGCCTTGGTAAAGTGAATTAATGATGACGCCGATACTTTTTAGCGCCTCTGCTGGACACTAGAAGCGAGCCTGCTCCCAAAACCGGCCGGGGAAGAGAGAAAAGTCCGAAAGGACAGGAAGAGGGGTCGGCTCCCCATGTCGCCATGGCCCCTTCGGTTCTCATCCGCCGGCAGGCTCCGAAACGCGATGCCTGCCCAGTACAATCGCCATGTGGCAGGCCCGTGCCCGTGCACCTGCGGCCAGCATTCTGGCCGCGCCAGCCGTAACGCTTCCTCCTCCGCCGTCGAATGGGGCAAGCCTCCACTTCGCATCTGGCTTTCAGATTGCAAAGCGGCCCTGGATGGGGTTGGGGGTTGTGCGGGGTTCAACGCCGCGAGCGGCAGACACTCGCGCCGCCCGGTGTGCCCAGATGGAGACGAGCGGCGATCCGCTTGGCTGCGAGCTTGATTTCCTTGCGCGGGCGGCGCCTGTTGTCACACGTCCGCGGCTGGAATTTCGCCATGGTTTTGTAATTTGCGCCGGAGGTCCGCGGGTGTAGCCTTTGGCCACGTGTGGGACATATGACAATCGCCATGGGAATCGCAATTGGGCTGGTGGCTTGGTTTCTGGTCCGATACCTGGTCGCGGGGTTTTATACCGTCAACCAGAACGAGCGCGCGGTAAAGACCAGTTTCGGGCGGGCCGACCGCGTGGGCCAGGCCACGATTGCTTCCGACCCGATCGCCGCGCCGCTGAGCGACGAGGAGAAGCAGCGCTACAATTTTCCGCAGGTGCGCGTCATTCCGCCCGGCGGGCCGTATTTCAAGTGGCCGTGGGAACGGGTGTACAAGGTCATCGTTTCCACGCAAACCATCAACATGGCGTTTGATCCGGAAACGCCCGAGGCCAACCAGGGAGGCACGGTTTTGGAAGCCGTCACGAAGGACCAGCTTAACACCGGGCTCCGGGGCCAAATTCGCTACCGGGTTTGCGAGCGGAATCTCTATGCTTACCTCTTTGGCGTGAAGCGCCCGATCGTGCATGTCATGGGGTATTTCACCGCGGTCCTGCGCGAGCGCATCGCGACCTTTGAAGCCCCGCCCGCGCCGCCGGTTGCGAAGGACGCGGGCATCCCCAACCCCGAGATCGCCGTGGGCGCGATTGGCGTTTCCATCAATGACCTGCGCAAGAACCTGCGCGACATCAACGAACACATGGATCGCGAGTGCAAATCCTCCGAAGCGCGCTACGGGATTACCCTCGACGCCTCGCTCATCACCGGCATCGACCCGCCGCCCGAGGTGGAATCGGCGCTGGCGGCCATCAATACCGCCTACAACCAGGTCTCGTCGGACATCAGCCTGGCGCAGGCCGCGGCGGATCAAAAGCTGGTGCAATCCCATACGGCGGTGGAAATCGAGACGCTCAAAGCGCAGGCCGAAGCCGAGCCGCTCAAAGCCCTGGCCCAGCAATTGGACCTGCTCAAACAGAGCGGCCCGGACGCGCTCGACACCTATGTCCGGAATGTGCGGTTGAAGCTCTTCAACGAATCCCGCCGGGCGATCATCGAGGTGAGCCATGATTAATTTCCTGATCGCAGGCGCGGCGGCATTTTTCGGGATGCTGGTTTTGGGGCCGGTCTTCTTTGGGATCTGCCGGATGTTGGGGTTTTACACGATCGTTCAGGAGCGCCAGGCGCGGGTCTATGTGCTCTTTGGCAAAGTGGTGCAGGTGCTCGATCAACCGGGACTCCACCTGCTGTGGCTCGAGCTCGGGTGGAAAGCGCCCCTGGTGAACTGGATTGGACGATGCCACGTCCTGGACCTGCGGTTGGACCAGGAATACCTGCGCAGCCAGCCGGTCAACTCAGAGGAAGGCGCGCCCATGGGCATGGGGATCTGGTACGAAATGTTCATCAGCGATCCGGTGGCCTACCTGTTTAACAACGCCGATCCGCGCGGTTCGCTCTCCGCCAATGTCAGCAACGCCACCGTCCGCTGTCTGAGCAATCTCAAGCTGGCGCACATGCTCGAAGATCGGCACGCCATGAGCCAGGCGGTCCGGACCGAAGTCTCGCCCAAGTCCGATGACTGGGGTTACGAGCTGGGGTCGGTCTATATTCGCAAAGTCCACTTCCGCGATGCCGGCATGATCAAGCAAATCGAGGAGAAGGTGGTCAACCGGCTCCGGCAGGTGACCTCCGCCATTTGCCAGGACGGCGTCAACCAGGTGAGCATTATTACCAGCACCGCCGAGAAGCAGGCCGCCCTCGAGTTTGCCAAAGCCGCCGCCATGCGCCCGCGCATCGTCGGCAGCGCGCTGCAGGAGATCACCCGCGACCCCAGTATCGCGCGGGCCATGTTTGACATTCTCGAAACGCAGGCGCTGATCGCGGGCGAGGCCGAGATCACGCTGATCCCCAAGGGCCGCGAGGCGTTGACGGAGCTGAGCGCGCTGCTGCCGGGAGCCGGTCCCGGCCATCGCGCGGCAACGGCGCCGGCAAAAACGTGATGCGCCCCGGGCTTGACGAACATTGGCCGCTGACCTATCCCGGTCACCCATGAACCGGGTTGGCGCGTTGCTTTTAGCGGGTTTGGCTTTGACGGGCTGCAAAACGGGGCCCTTGGGACCCTATGTTTCTCCGCGGGTCACGGGCCAGGTGTTCGCGGCGGATACCGGCCAGCCGTTGCCGGGTGTGAACGTGACTCGCGGACGGCCCGACCGGACGGCGCCCGGGGACCTTGCCGCCCAAGGGTGGTGAAGTGCTCATGCGCAAGCCCCCGGTTAAGACGGATCCCGAGGGACGGTTTGCCCTCGAGAGCGAACGGGTGCTGTCGGTGTTTCGCGGGGCGGGCTGGGACCGGGTCCGGCTCAGCTTCGCGCACGCCGGCTACCAGGACCTGCGGACCAACTATTCCATCCTCCCGGCCACCAACACGCCCGGGGGCGAGCCGGTGCTCGACGCGGGCACGATCTGGTTGCAGCCGGTCCGCCGGTGATGGGTTTTACACGAACGTATAATCGTAAGGCGGGCGCATTTCCCGAGCCACATACGGGTTGGCGGCGGCGGCGTTCTCCCCCACAAACTCCTCGCGATCCGGATCCCAGTGGAGCTTGAGCCCGGTGCGGAGAGCGATGGCGCCCAGGTGGCAAATGCTGGCCGACCGATGCCCCACCTCGACCTCGCAGATGGGCAATTGGCGCGAGCGTACACACTCGAAAAAATTGCCCATGTGGTTGTCGCTTTTATACAGGCGCTGGGCGCCGTCGGGGAGCGGGGCATCGATCAAGGATTGGTCGCTGGCGCGCAGCGTGCCGCGGTTGACCCAAATCCAGCCTTGGGTCCCCTCGAACCGAACCCCGTTTCGCTGGCCTTGAGGGTCTTCCACTCCGCCGTAAATGTTGTCCGCCTTGGTGGTGCGCGCCGTATGGATGACGCCGTTGGCGTAAGTAAATTTCACGTCGTATTCGCTGATGGCGGTGTAGCCGCCCGGAATGGGTTCGGCCAGGACTTTGCCTTCCACGGCCACCGGTCCGTTCAACCCGATTGCCCAACGCGCAATGTCGTTGTGATGCGCGCCCCAGTCGGTCATCGTGCCACCGGAATAGTCATACCAATACCGGAACATCGTGTGGCAGCGTTGCGGGACATAATCCACTTTGGGCGCCTGGCCGAGCCAGAAATCCCAGTTCAATTCCGCGGGCACGGGGCGGGGGTTAAACGGTCCTTCGCGCAAACCGGCCGGGAGCCAGGCCACAATTTCCTTGAGCTGGCCGATCCTGCCGTTGCGGACCAGTTCGCACGCTAAGCGGAATCGGGGATCACTCCGCTGTTGCGTGCCGGTTTGCAGCACCGTTTTATGCTCCCGCACGGCTTTCACCAAGTGCTTTCCTTCGTCGATGGTCAAGGTCAGCGGCTTCTCCCCATAGACGTCTTTTCCCGCTTTGGTCGCCGCCAAATTGACCAGGGTATGCCAATGGTCCGGCGTTCCCGTGATGATCACGTGAATATCCGGTCGCTCCATGACCTTGCGAAAGTCACGGTACTGCTCGGGCACTCGACCGCTCTTGGTGAATTGCTTGGCAGCCTGCTCGACGTGCTTCTCATCCACATCACACACCGCCATGAGGTCGCCAAACGCGCCGGCCAGCCCGGCATCCACCCGGCCCATGCCCCCGCAGCCCACCAGCGCGATGCCCGGACGATCATTAGCCGACGGGGTCTTGGCCGGGGATTCGGCGGCCGACAATTCACGTTCCACAAACCAGGCGGGAACACCGGCCGCCGCCGACAGGGCGGCACAGGACTTGATAAACGAACGGCGCGAGGTGGGGTTGTGCTTCGATTGCATAAGCGAGGAATTGCGGAGGTGACTCTGAGGTTTGTTAAACCGAAGACGGTTCATTCGGGTTTGTTTCGGCCGCAGACATACACGGAATCGTCAGCCGCGCCACAGGGTAGCAAAGGCCGGCGCCGGATTGGAAGGGAATTAGACCGGGGTTCTGAGCTGCGGGCATAAGACAAGAATCCTCATTTGTAGATTTCCCAGCTATCCAGCGGCTCCCTCTAGCTGAGGAATCGGGAAAACAGAATGCGTGGGCCATGTTTGCACCCGGCGGGCAAACGATGGAAACCCAGAATTGCTTGTACACCAAGCAAACGAAGGCAACGACGACGTTTGTCCCGCAACCCGGCGGGGCGTGCAATCCCCTGCCCTGCGCGGGAAACTGGTGCGCGTTAAGCGGGCGTTGCCTCGGTCGGTGACCTTGCCGGGCAGGCGGCAAATAACGCCGGACCATCCCGCATTTTCCATCCAATCCTTCCCAACGCCGCCGAGTTGGGCTAGATTGGCCGGAAACCAAAATGCTATTGGTCATCGATAATTACGACTCGTTCACCTACAACCTGGTGCAGTACCTGGGCGAGATGCGGGTGGATATGCTGGTACACCGCAACGACCAGATATCCATGGACGAAATCCTGGCGTTGAATCCCGACCGGATCCTCATCTCGCCGGGCCCTTGCTCGCCGAAAGAATCCGGATTGTCGAACGAGATCATCCGCAGCTTTAGCACGCGCATTCCGACGCTCGGTGTCTGCCTGGGCCATCAATGCATCGGCCACGTTTTCGGGGCGAATGTCATCGTCAATTACCGCATGATGCACGGTAAAACCTCCCCGATTAAGCACAACGGCAAAGATCTCTTTGAGGGGATGCCCAATCCTTTCCCCGCCACCCGTTACCATTCGCTGGTGATCCAGCGCGAGAGCCTGCCCGACTGCCTGGAAGTCACCGCCGAAACCGACGAGGGCGAGATCATGGGTGTGAAGCACAAACACTTCCCGATCTGGGGCGTGCAATTCCATCCCGAGAGCATTCTGACCGAAAACGGACGGCAGATCCTGAGCAATTTCCTGAAGCTCAAGTAACACCCGGCGGGTTGCTCGCCCGCAAAAGAGCCGCGGGATTATGGCCGGCGCAAATCATGCGATGGCCCGTTTGAGCGAGCGGGTTTTAACGCGATCCGGCGGCCGCCGCTTCTTTGGCGCGCTTGATAATCTCCTTGAGACGAACCGGCGCCCCGCCGGCCGCTTTGCTGGCATCCGCCGCCGCCATGAACGCAAAGATCTCGATTGTTTCCTCAGGCTTCACCGGGGGGACGCCGGTTTGGAAAAATTTCATAATCTCCGCGACCAACGGCTCGTAGCCGTCGAACGAACCGGCGGTCACCTCGCCCGTTGTGCCGCGGGCTAACCCGTGGTAACCCTTGTCTTCGCGAAAAACGCCCCGGCGTCCGTGGCTCCAAGCACCGGTGACCTCGATTTTCCCATCGGGAGTGGTCTGGCGCTGAACGCTCTGGCACCCCGTGCCCATCATGGTGTAGAGAGCCTCGACGCCGTGCACGCCGTACCAAAAGAGGTCCGGATGATGGGGCTCGAGTTCGCACGGGCTGCACGCCTCCGCGTAGGTGACCCGGCCGGCTGCTCCGTGGGCGACGGCTTGGGTGTTGGTGGCAAACCGCAGGGCGGAAGAACTGAACACGGGAACTTTCGCTTGCCTGGCCAGGCGGAAGATCTCGATCACGTCCGCCAGCGAGGCGGCCATGGGTTTGTCGATGAACACTGGCTTATGCGCTTGCAGGACCGGCTTGACCTGGGCCAGGTGCGGACGCCCGTCAACGCTTTCCAGCAGGACGGCGTCCACGTTCTGGCACATTTCCTCGATGGTGTCGTAGAACTTCACGCCGTACTTATCCTGGAGCGTGCGGGAATAATTCGTCACCCGCGACCAACTCGCCCGGATGTCCTCGCTGCCGCCCCGGTACGCCGCTACGACCCGGCCCCCGGCCACGTGACCCGGCGCGCCCGGGTTGTTGAGGGTCTCCGTGAACGCGACGGCGTGCGACGTGTCACAGCCGATAATCCCAAGGCGCAAATCACCGGCCATCGCCGGCTGAACCAACAGGAATAGCGAGGCAGCGTGGATTAGGTATTTCATAAAACCGGTGTTGCTTCAAACGGCGGCAGCCGCGGGTCGCGGTAGATCTATACGCAAAATCCCCGGTCAAAAAGGAGAAAACGCGATACAATAGGGTGTGATGAAGCGCGTTAGCAAATTGGATGCGCGTGCCTCGAGGCGCGCCGGTTTACGCGCCAATGGGCGCAAGCTGGCGGCGAAGGCTCCCGGCCGGCCCCGGCCGGCACGGGAAGCCGTCCGCGAACTGGAAAAGCACGTGCTGCTGGATGGGCTCAAGCTCGTGTTCGACCCGGCCGGGAGCCACGGTTCGATTTTCGTCGATGCCTCGACTGGACGTCAGTTCATTGATCTCTACAGCTTCTACGCCTCACAACCCATCGGCTACAACCATCCGCATTTCGACCGACCCGAGGTCCAGCGTGACCTGCTCGAAGCCGCGAAGGTCAAGGTCGCCAACTCGGATGTGGTCACGGTCCAAACCGCCATGTTCGTAGCGACGTTCGCGCGCGTGGTGGGCTTGCCCGGGTTGGATCGCTATTTCTTCATCGAAGGCGGCGCGTTCGGAGGCGAGAAAGACACCGGCGGGGGCCGCGAGAGCGGGAGCGACGCCTGGAAGGCTTACATGCGGCGCCAGACTGTGACGGTGAATTATTCGAAGGAGTCTGCCCCTGGCGCAGGGAATCACCTTTGGGCCAGGGCGCGGGTAGCGCGCCCCCCTGCCCTGCCGCGGGTGGCGGGGGGTGCACGACAGAATTCTTCGTTGCCTTCGTTTGCTTTGTGTACAAAGAACTCCGGGTTTCCATGGCTTGCCTGCCGGGGGATTGGAGACGCCGAAGGCGTCATTTATACCAGCCCCGGGCACACGCCCGGGGTTCGAGGCGGGTCGTTTGGGGTTGCAGGCCAACGGCCTGCCTCATGAGCCCCGGGAGGACTCGCGCTTTCAGCGCTCAGAATGGACTCTTGGGCCTATGAACCCGGGGCGTTGCCCCGGTCTGGTATGACCCAGGCCTTTGGCCTGAAGCGGTGTGGCCAGCCGGGGATTACCCGTAGCGCCGGGCTTGAGGGCCAGGTATCTACGGGCGAGGATACACCCATTGCCCGCGCGCACGGAAAACCGCGGCCTCCGAAGAAATCCGTCCTCCACCTGGTGGCGGGATGGCGGCATTTTCCGTTTGCATTACTCCGCGGTGGACGCTCAATTGATCGGCGCCTTGCCTTCCGGGTGGAGCGGCTCGTTTTAGAGCATGCGACACCGACGCGCGGGCAGCCGGCGCAAAGCTAAACTATGGTCCATCTGCTCGAAACGCTGGAACACCAATCCCGCCGAACCCTCATCCTGGTTGGCCTGGCCGCACTGGGGCTGGTCGGCCTGGTCGATTATCTCACCGGGTTCGAGATCATGTTTTCGGTGTTCTACCTGCTCGAAGTCGGCTTGGCCGCCTGGTACGTGGGCCGGGGGTTCGGGTTGGTGATGTCGATTTTGAGCGTGGGGGTGTGGATCGGCGGCGATATGGCCGCCGGCGCGCGGTATTCCAACGCGCTGGTGCCGGTTTGGAACGCGCTTATCCTGATGGTCTTTTACTTCATCGTCGTCTGGCTCCTGACCAGCTTGCGCTCGCTCCATAACGAGCTCGAGACCCGGGTGCAACAGCGAACCCAGGCCCTGACGCGGGAGATGGCCGAGCGCCAACGCCTCGAAGAGGAGATTCTTCAAGTCAGTGAACGCGAACAGCGCCGGATCGGCCACGACCTTCATGACAGCCTCTGCCAGCACCTCACTGCCACCGCCCTGGCCGGCCAGGTCCTGCGTGAACGACTGGCCGGCAAAGCGCTGCCCGAGGCCTCGGATGCGAAAAAGGTGGTTGAGCTCGTCGAGGATGGCATCGACCTGGCCCGGAACCTGGCTCGAGGACTGTACCCAGTAGAAATGGATGCCGAGGGGCTGATGGCCGCGTTCCAGGAATTAGCCGCCAATATCACAAAGGCCACCAAAGTCCGGTGCGTTTTTGAGTGCGACGCCCCCGTGCTGATTCATAATGATGCGGTTGCCGCACACCTTTATCGCATCGCGCAGGAAGCCGTCCGCAACGCCATCGCGCACGGCAAGCCCAAACGCGTGGGCCTCAATTTGTCCGAACGGAACGGGATGGTGAAGCTGACCGTGGAAGACGATGGCGTGGGATTACCGGAAGGCACGCAAGACAACTCGGGTTTGGGCATCCGGATCATGGCCCACCGCGCAGTCATGGTCGGAGGGACCTTCACCATCGAGCCGGCTCCCACTGGCGGGACCATCGTAACTTGTTCGTTCCCGCACGTTTCGGCCTGATGCCCAACCCCAGCGGAAAGTTATGAGCGGGCAAACGGGGCCGGAGAAGCGCCGAGCGCCTGCCAGCGAGCGCGGCAAAACTTGACTCGTCCGCAATGTGTTTTCAGATTCAACAAGCCTGGTGACTTTGTGAACGTCAAACGCACGGTTTTCCTTGTCGATGACCACCCGCTGGTACGCGAGTGGCTCATCAACCTCATTCATCAGCAGCCGGATCTCGCGGTTTGTGGCGAGGCCGAAAGCGGGCCGCAGGCCCTCGAGGCCATCCTGGATAAGAAACCGGATGTGGCCATTGTCGATATCTCGCTCAAGGACTCCTCCGGGATCGAATTGATCAAAGATCTGAAAACGCGCCCGGCCAAATATCGCCATCCTGGTTCTCTCCATGCACGAGGAATCGCACTATGCGGAACGCGCGCTGCGGGCCGGCGCCAAGGGTTACATCATGAAGCGCGAGAGCACCCGAACGGTCATTTCCGCCATCCGCCAGGTCCTGGAAGGAAAGATGTACGTCAGCGAGGCCATCGCTTCGGCCATGGCCGCCCAGTTCGTCCAAGGCAAAGCCTTGGCCACCCAATCCCCGGCCGAGGTTCTCAGCGACCGGGAGCTGGAAGTCTTCGAACTTCTCGGGCAAGGAAGGGGCACGCGCATGATCGGGGAAAGACTCCGGGTAAGCGTCAAGACCGTCCAGGCCTACTGCGCCCGGATCAAGGAAAAGCTCAACCTGGCCAGCGCCACCGAGCTCGTCCGCGAAGCCGTGCGGTGGTATGAGAGCACGCACAAAAGCTAACGAGGCTCGGCCGCGCGTTGCGAGTTAGTCGAAGGTTGAGCGGGCTCAAGAACCTTGGGTTGGGAGCCTTCTCCTTCGCGGTGCGTTTCTCGCCGTGTACGACATTCCCCTACACAAAAATTAGACCTTCCCTCATATCCAAGAGCGAACGTTTTGATATCTTCCAAACTCTAAGAACGCAACTGATGAACCGCTTTGGCCAGTGCATTCCGGGTGGATGCGCCGCCCTGGGAGCCTTTATTCTTCTGGGCGGACTCCTGTCTGTACCGGGGCAACCGTTCACCAACACCTCCGCACCCGAGGCCGGCTTTAGCACGCGCTTGCGGCATTTGTCGCTGGCCGACGCTCAAAAGCTCGCCCTTGACCGCAACTGGGACCTGCTCGCGGCGGCGTCAGGAGTGGACGCAGCCACTGCCCTGAAGATTCTGTCCCGCGAGTTCCCCAACCCGACCGTCTCGTTATCTTCCTCCAAGATCAACGTCGATAATCAACCGAACTCCACTTCCCTGGGCAACGGCTTATGGGATCGGAGTTACGATACCATTTTTGCCGTCAACCAGCTCTTCGAAATCGGTGGCAAGCGCCACAATCGCCAACTCTCCGCCCAGGCGGGCTACGAAACTGCTCGCGCGCAGTTCCTGGATGCCAAGCGTACCCTGGACCTCGCGGTAGCCAAAGCGTATTTCACCGCAGCCCAGGACGAGGAGAACACCCGCGTGCTCTTGCAATCGGCCGAGACCTTGCGCCAGGAAGCCGCACTCGCGGAGATTCGGCTCAAAGCGGGCGAAATCTCGGCCGCGGACAAAAACCAGATCGAGATTAACGCGGAGCGGTTCGAACTCGACGCGCGCACGGCCCAATCCGCCGCCGCGCAGGCCCGGGTTGTTTTGGAGGTTTTAATGGGCGTGCCGCACCCGGGCGCCGATTGTGTTCTGACCGACCGGCTGGAAGGGTTGGTAGCCGCCGCACCGCCGCCCGCAACCAACAGCACGGGCGTCTGGCGTCCGGACGTCGTGGCAGCGGAGGCCGCCTGGCGCAGAACCGAAGCTGATCTGCGGCTGCAAAAGGCCTATCGCATTCCCGACCCCACCGTGCTGGCGCAGGTACCGAACACCAGCCCCCCGATGCCCCAAACACCATCGGGTTAGGCGTCAGCTTTCCACTCCCGCTATGGAATCGCAATCGTGGCAATATCTTGGCGGCGGCGGCGGCCCGGGAACAAGCCCGGCTCGCCTTCGAGAAGATCAAGGCCCAGGCGGCCGCCGATATTGCCATCGCGATTTTCGCTTACGAGGACGCCAGCCAGCGCTGGGTGAATTACCGCGACAGCATCCGGCCGAAATCCGAGCAAGTGCGCAAAACCAAGGCTTATGCCTATCAAAAAGGCGGCGCCTCGCTGCTGGACATGCTGGTCGCGGAGCGTGACGATAACGAGATCCGGCTCGCCGCCATCCAGGCCGCCACCGACACCGCCGTGGCCCTGGCCACCCTGAACGCGGCCACGGTTGAAATCCCACCTTCGGAGGTAAAGAAATGAAGCTGACTCGCACCCTCTATCGACTTGGCCTGGCCGGCCTGCTCCCCGCGCTGGCCGCCTGCCACTCGAATCCCAAGCCGGACGAACCCCCCGAGGCCAAAGTTTCAGGCGACACTGTCGTCATGCCGGCCAATTCGCCCCAATGCGCCTCCCTGAGCGTCGAACCGGTCGGTGCTGAGGAGCCCGCGTTTGTTCCGCTCACCGGGCGGTTGGTTTGGAATGACGATGCGACCGTGCGCGTTTTCACCCCGTTTGCAGGCATCGTGCGCAAATTGCTCGTCGATGTGAACCAGCCCGTGTCCCGGGGGATGTCTCTGGCGGAAATACAATCGTCCGATTTTGGCCAGGCCCAGGCCGACGCCCGCAAGGCCCAGAGCGATTTCCGCCTCGCCCAGCGCAACCTGGACCGCCTGCGCGACCTCTTCGAGCACGGCGCCGCCCCGCGCAAAGATCTCGAATCCGCCGAAGCCGATTTTGCCTCGGCGCAGGCGGAACAGGATCGAGCCGAGACCCGCCTGGCCATCTACGGGGCCACCGCGACCTCGCTGAACCAGGTCTTCCAGCTCCCCAGCCCGTTGGACGGAGTGCTGGTGGAACGGAATATCACCCCCGGCCAGGAAGTGCGGCCCGACCAGATGCTGGCCAACGTGCCGCAGTTCACCGCGCCGTTGTTCACCGTCACGGACCCGACGAAACTCTGGGTTTGGCTCGATGTCACCGAAATGCATCTGCCGCTGGTCCACACCGGGCAGGAGCTGGTCATTCGGTCGAAAGCGTTCCCCGGCCAGGCATTTCATGGCCAGCTTGACCTGATTGGCGATTCGCTGGATCCGACGACCCGAACGGTCCGCGCGCGCGGCTCGGTGGACAATTCGTCGAAGCTGCTGAAAGCCGAACTGTACGTGACAGTGGAAATCCCCGATGCAACGCCGCGGAGCTTGCAGGTGCCATCCAAGGCGGTGTTCAGCCGGGACAAACAATACTATGTCTTTTTGGAGACCGGCGCCGGCCAGTACCTGCGGCAGCCGGTGAAGCTCGGCTCGGAGCGCGAGGGCAAGGTGGCCGTGCTCGAAGGTCTCAAGCAGGGCCAGCACCTGGTCACCGAGGGTTGTCTCCTGCTGCAGTCCCTCATGGATAACGCTCCGAAGTCATGATCGGCCGGATCACGTCCTACACCCTCCGGCACCGGGCGATTGTTCTGGTGGTGCTCTGCCTGTTCGTCTTCGCGGGCATCAATGCGTTTCAAAAGCTCCCGGTCGAAGCCTTCCCGGACGTCTCCAACATGTCCGTCCAGGTCATCACGCTCTTCCCCGGCCATGCCGCCGAGGAGGTGGAACGCCTGGTCACCATTCCCATCGAAAACCAGATGAACAGCGTGCCCAAGCTGGCCTCGCTCCGCTCGATCAGCTTGTTTGGTTTGTCCCAGGTCACGCTCGTGTTCGAAGATGGCGCCCAGCCGGATTACGTTCGAAACCAGGTTTTCCAATACCTCTCCAATGTGACCCTGCCCGCGGGCGCCCAAGCCAGCCTGTCGCCCAACGCCACGCCGATTGGTGAGATTTACCGCTACACCTTAAGGGCGCCGCGGGGTTATTCGGCGGTCGAACTTAAGGCCCTCGAAGACTGGGTGGTCGAGCGCAAGCTGCGCACCGTTCCCGGCGTGGTGGATGTGGTGGGTTTTGGCGGGCCCACCAAGCAGTACCAGGTCCAGGTGGACCCCCTCAAGCTGAAATCCTATAACCTGTCCCTCAAGCAGGTGTTCGACGCCCTCGCCAACGGAAACCGCAACGCCGGCGGTTCCTACGTCGAACACGGTTCCGAGATGTACGTCGTGCGCGGGTTGGGGTTTGTGCGGGACCCGGCCGACATCGGGGCCATCGCGGTGGATAGCCGGGGGGGCACGCCCATTCGCATTAGCGACATTGCCACCGTGACCATCGGCAACGCCGTCCGGCTTGGCCAGGTGGGCATGTTGTTCAAACATGGCCAGGGCCAGGTGGATGACGATCCCGACGCGGTCCAGGGAATTGTCATCATGCGCCGGGGTGAAAATCCGCGCGATGTGCTGGACGGCATTCACGCGAAGGTCGAGGAGATTAATGCGCACTATTTGCCCGCCGGGATCAAGATGGTGCCGCACTATGATCGCACCGAACTCATCCACCGAACGCTTCACACCGTGCGCAAAAACATGTCGGAAGGCATCGGCCTGGTGGTGCTGGTCTTGCTCTTGTTTCTGGGCCTGGGCAATTATCGGACCGCGCTGGTGGTGGCTCTGGCTGTGCCGGTCTCCTTGCTGGGCGCCTACCTGGTGCTGGATTGGCGCGGCATCCCCGCCAACTTGATTTCGATGGGCGCCATTGATTTCGGCATCATCGTGGACTCCGCCGTGGTCATCGCGGAAAACCTCATTCGCATCCTGCATGAGCGCCGCGAACGGCCGCTCTCCCTGCCCAACGCCATCGTGCAATCGGTGCGCGAGATGGGCCGGCCGATTTTGTTTTCCAAGGCGATTTTGCTCACGGCCTTCATCCCGGTTTACACCCTGCAACGCGTGGAAGGCCGCATCTTTCGGCCCATGGCGCTCACGCTCACCTATGCCTTGATCACGGGGACCATCTTCGCGGTGTTCGTGATCCCGGCGCTGATTAGCTTTGCGGTGCGCCACGGCACACAAGAAGACGAGTCCTGGATCGTCCGACAATTGATCCGGGCGTACCGCCCGCTGCTGGATTTTTGCTTGCGCCGCCGCAACCTGGTTTATGTGCTCTCGGGCGCGCTCCTGCTGGGCGGCGGGCTGGCCTACTCGATGATCGGATCGGAGTTCCTGCCCAAGCTCGACGAGGGAGCGCTCTGGGTCCGCATCTTCATGCCCAAATCCATTTCCCCATCCGAAGCGGCCAAGCTGGTGGATAACGTCCGCCACCGTCTCGCCTCGTTTCCCGAATCGCTGAATGTGCTCAGCCAGCTTGGCCGGCCGGACGATGGCACCGACATCAACGGCTTCGATGTGTGCGAGTTCAACGTCAACCTCAAACCGCGTTCGGAATGGAAGACCGCTTCCAGCCGGGAGGGACTGGTCGATGCCATGTCCAGGAACCTCAATGAAATACCCGGGGTCGAGTCCCAGTTCAGCCAGTACATCGAAGACAACGTGAACGAGGCGGTCTCGGGCATCAAGAGCGAGCTGGCCATCAAACTCTTCGGCGAAGACCCGGAAAAGCTGCAAGAATACGCGGACAAAATCGCCGACGCGATCAGCACAGTGCCGGGCGCTAAGGACGTGGGCACGGACCGTTTTACCGGCCAGCCCCAAATCCAGATCGCGGTGGATCGGGCGGCCATCGCCCGTTACGGCGTGAGCGTTTCGGATGTCCAATCCGTCGTCGAGACCGCGCTGGGCGGTTCGGTCGCCACCCAGGTGCTGGAAGGTGAGCGCTCCTTCGACCTGGTCGTCAAACTCGCGCCTAAAGCCGTCTCCGACCTGGATTCGATCCGCAACATTCCGGTTTTTGGCGCCAATGGAGAGCGCCTGACCCTGGGAGCGTTGACGCGGGTCCAGGCGGCCACCGGGCTGGCCAAGATCATGCGCGAGGGCAACGAGCGGCGAATCGCGATTAAGCTCTCGGTGCGCGGCCGGGACTTGGGATCGCTGGTCCGCGACGCCCAGGCGAAGGCGGATGCCGCCGTCAAACTGCCACCCGGCTACCGCATGGTTTGGACCGGGGCCTTCGAGAACGAGCAACGCGCCGTTCACCGTCTGGCGCTGGTCATTCCCATCACCATCGTTGCCATCTTCTTCCTGTTGTTCACCGCCTTCGATTCGGGCCGGTTCGCCACGCTCATCCTGCTCAACGTCCCTTTCGCCGCCGTGGGCGGGTTGCTGGCGCTCCTGGTGGCCAACCTGGATTTGTCGGTCTCGGCCATGGTAGGTTTTATCGCCTTGTTCGGGGTGTCCATCCAGAGCGGGGTGTTGCTGGTGGAACGCGTGCGCGATCTGCGCCGCCTGGGAACCCCGCTCCGCCAGGCCGTGATCGAAGGCTCGGTCTCCCGGTTGCGTCCGGTGATGATGACTTCCCTCATGGCGGCGCTCGGGCTCCTGCCCGCCGCCATCTCGACGGGGGTCGGAGCCGAAACGGCTCGCCCTTTCGCCGTGGTCATCATCGGCGGCCTCGTCACGGCGACGTTGCTGACGCTCTTCCTGCTGCCCATCCTCTATCCGAGTTTCGAATCCGAATCCCTCGAACCGACCTCCTGAGCGCCACCCCAGTTGGCCACAATCCTCATCGAGTAAACCTCACCCGCCATCTATGAAGTATCTGCTCGCCTTCATCCCCACCGACGTCGTCCACCGGGTCAAAGACTCATTGATCGGCCAGCGCATTCACGGCTTGACCGTCTCCGATGCGCGCGGGTTTGGGCAGGAACACGACAGCTCGCACCCGGAATACCGCGATATCCCCGGCGCGGAGTTTACCCGCAAGATGAGACTGGAAATCGTCTGCCACGATGAGGAGGTCGAGCGGGTCTTGCAGGCCATTTACACCGCAGCTCATACCGGCCATCCGGGCGACGGAAAAGTATTTGTGCTCCCCGTGCTCGACGCGCTGCGCCTCAAGACCGGCGAGCGCGGCGCCGCCGCTTTGGGACCACCGCTGAAGGAATAGCCGGCGTTCCCGCCAAAAAATGGCCGGGCACCCGGTCGCCAAGGAGGTGGGGATGGGGAATCCCTCTGAAGAAAACGACCGGACACCCAACCGCGGCGATTACATGGGTTCCCACCGGAAGAGTCAAGGATGTTTTTATTCTTCTCCACTTCCGGAATGGGAATAGAACAACTCCTAATCCAAACCCAGCTCTTGGGACCGCGGGCCGGCGGCAAAAGGAAGCGCTCGCTGCTCCTTTCAGCAGCCGCAACCGCTCGATCGTCCCTGGCCCCTTGCCGGGTGCTCGCTCAAGGCAGAGCGGTGCGTCCCATCAGATAGCGGTCGCACTCGCGTGCGGCCCCGCGGCCTTCATTGAACGCCCAGACCACGAGGCTTTGGCCTCGCCGGCAATCCCCGGCGGCGAACACGCCTTTGAGGTTGGTCGAGTACCGATCGAATTCGGCTTTGATGTTCGTGCGCGGATCGCGTTCCAGGCCCAGCGCCTCGAGCAGCGGCTGCTCCGGTCCCAGAAAGCCCATGGCCAGCAACACCAGTTGCGCGGGCAGGACTCGTTCAGTTCCCGGAACTTCCTTGGGCACAAACTGGCCCTTTTCGTTCCGCTCCCATTCAATCTGGACGGTGAGCACTTCTTTGACCGAGCCGGAGTCATCGCCCATGAACCGTTTGACCGTCGTCAGGTACACCCGGGGGTCGGCGCCGAACTTGGCCGCCACTTCCTCCTGGCCGTAATCCAGGCGATAAACCTTCGGCCATTCCGGCCAGGGATTGTCCCGCGCCCGTTCCATGGGCGGCTGGGGCAGAATCTCGATTTGCACCAGGCTCTTGCAGCCGTGTCGCATAGCGGTGCCCACACAATCGGTGCCGGTATCCCCGCCGCCGATGACGATCACGTCCTTGCCTTCCGCCGAAGTAAAATTTCCGTTCCGATGACGATCCAAAAGGCTCCGCGTGTTGCTGGTGAGAAACTCCATGGCGAAATGAACACCCTTGAGGCCGCGACCTTCCACCGGCAAATCCCGCGGCTTGGTCGCGCCGGTGCAAAGCACGGCGGCATCGAACTCCTTGAGCAGCTTGTCGGCGGGATAATTCACGCCCACCTCGGCTCCCGTCAGGAATTTGACCCCTTCGGCTTCCATCTGGCGAAGGCGCCGGAACACGATTTGTTCCTTGTCCAGCTTCATATTGGGAATGCCGTAGGTCAGCAGGCCCCCGACACGGTCGGCCCGTTCGAACACGGTAACTTCATGGCCGGCGCGGTTGAGTTGAGCGGCGGCGCACAGGCCCGCCGGTCCGGATCCCACGATAGCCACCTTCTTGCCGGTCCGCACCGGCGGCGCTTCAGGTGTCACCCAGCCGGATTCCCAGCCCTTGTCGATGATGGTGCATTCCAGATTCTTGATGGTCACTGGCGGGGCGTTAATGCCCAGCACACAGGAACCCTCGCATGGGGCCGGACACACCCGACCGGTGAACTCGGGGAAATTGTTGGTTTTGTGCAATCGCTCGAGGGCCTCCTGCCACAGGCCCCGATACGCCAGATCGTTCCATTCCGGGATCAGGTTGTGGATCGGGCACCCGGAGGCCATGCCGTTGAGCAGCGTCCCGGTATGACAGAACGGGATACCGCAATCCATGCAGCGCCCGGCTTGCTGGCGCAGCTTTTTTTCGTCCAGGTGCAGGTGAAACTCGTTCCAGTCGAGGATACGCTCGGTGGCCGAGCGATCCAACGGGAGTTCACGCAGATACTCTAAGAAGCCTTTCGGGTTGCCCATCGTCTCTAAGTAGTCAGTTTTAGGGTTTGATTGCTCGGGTTCTTCCTCAGGGAGAAGTCACCGGAAGTGGATCGCAAGTTGCGCCGTTTCATGGCGTGGTCGCAGGCAACGGCTTTCAAAAACTATCCGCCCCCGATCCGGGCGACATCGCGGGCATTGGCCTCAAATGCGGCCATAACCGCTTGGTCGCCGCTCAGGCCGGAATCCTGCACCTGTTTAATCGATTGCAACACGCGCTTGTAATCCTTCGGCATCACCTTGACGAACTTCGGGGCCGTCCCCTGCCAGTTGGCCAAAACACGGGCCGCTCGCTCGCTCTGGGTGTAGCTCTGGTGCCGCTGCACCACCTTCCAGACCTGCTCGATTTCATCCGGGTCTTCGAGCTTCTCGAGGGCAACCATCTGCTGGTTGCAGCGCTTGGGAAAGTCGCCGATCTCGTCCAGGACGTATGCCACGCCGCCCGACATCCCGGCCGCAAAGTTGCGCCCGGTCGGCCCCAGCACCACCACGCGCCCGCCGGTCATGTACTCGCAGCCGTGGTCGCCCACCGACTCGACAACCGCGGTAACGCCGCTGTTGCGAACACAAAACCGCTCGCCGGCCATGCCCCGGATGTACGCTTCGCCGCTGGTCGCGCCGTAAAACGCCACATTGCCGACGATGATGTTCTCTTCCGGCACAAAGGTCGAAGCGGCCGGCGGGTAAACGATGATCTTGCCTCCGGAAAGGCCTTTGCCGATGTAATCGTTGGTATCCCCTTCGAGGAAGAAGGTCATGCCCTTGGGCATGAAGGCGCCAAAGCTCTGGCCGGCGCTGCCGGTAAAGTGCATCTCGATGGTGTCCTCCGGCAGCCCTTCGGCGCCCCATCGCCGCGTGACTTCGCTGCCGACAATCGTGCCGACGACTCGATTGACGTTGCGGATGGGCAAAACGGCCACGACTTTCTCCTGCCGCACGATGGCCGGCTCGCATAACCGGCGCAGCACCGTGTTGTCCAGCGCCTTATCCAAACCATGGTCCTGCGGGATCTGGCAGAACCGCCCAACGCTCGACGGCACCTCGGGTTGGTGCAAGATCCGGGTGAAGTCCAGGCCCTTTGCCTTCCAATGGTCGATGGCTTTCTTGACTTCCAGGCGATCCACCCGGCCAATCATTTTGTTCATCTGGCGGAACCCGAGCTGGGCCATGAGCTCCCGGAGCTCCTCCGCAATCATCCGCATGAAGTTGACCACGTGTTCGGGCTGGCCGGCGAAGCGCTTGCGCAACTCGGGATCCTGGGTGGCCACGCCGACCGGGCAGGTGTTCAAGTGGCAGACGCGCATCATGATGCAGCCCATCGCCACCAACGGCGCGGTGGCGAAGCCGAACTCCTCGGCGCCCAACAGCGCGGCGATCGCCACGTCGCGGCCGGTCTTTAGCTGGCCGTCGGCCTCGACGATAATCCGCGAGCGAAGGTCATTGAGTACCAGGGTCTGGTGCGTCTCGGCCAGGCCCAGTTCCCAGGGAATTCCGGCGTGTTTAATGCCCGTTTGCGGCGAGGCGCCGGTGCCCCCATCAAAACCACTGATCAACACCACGTCCGCATGCGCCTTGGCCACGCCCGCCGCGATGGTGCCCACGCCCACTTCGGCCACCAGCTTGACGCTGATCCGCGCGTGGTGGTTTGCGTTTTTAAGATCGTGAATCAACTCGGCCAGGTCCTCAATCGAATAAATATCGTGGTGCGGAGGCGGAGAGATCAGGCCCACGCCGGGTGTCGAGTAACGGACCTTGGCAATCCAGGGATAAACCTTCTGACCGGGCAACTGTCCGCCTTCACCCGGCTTGGCTCCCTGGGCCATTTTGATTTGGAGTTCCTTGGCGTTGACCAGGTACAGACTCGTTACGCCGAAGCGGCCCGAAGCCACCTGCTTGATGGCGCTGTTCTTCGAATCCCCGTTGGGCATGAGGGTGTAGCGTTCCGGGTCCTCGCCCCCTTCCCCGGTATTGCTCCGGCCCCCGATGCGGTTCATGGCCACCGCCAGCGTCTCGTGAGCCTCCTGGCTGATCGAGCCATAGCTCATCGCGCCGGACTTGAACCGCTTCATGATGCTCTCGACCGACTCCACTTCCTCGATCGGGACCGGCTTGCATTTCTTGAAATCCAACAGACCGCGCAGGGTAGCCAAGTGACGGCTCTGCTCGTTGACCAGGCTGGAATATTCTTTAAACACTTTGTAGCTCCCCGTGCGCACCGCCGCTTGGAGCTTGTGGATCGTCTGCGGGTTGAAGAGGTGGTACTCCCCGTCCTCGCGCCACTGATACTGGCCGCCCGTGTCCAGCGCATGCCCGTTGACGACCCGGTCGGGAAATGCCCGCTGGTGCCGGACCAGCACCTCTTCGGCAATCGTCTCGATGCCTACGCCCTCGACCCGCGAAGGCGTCCACGTGAAATACTTGTCGATGAACTCTTCTTCAAGCCGATCGCCTCGAAAATCTGAGCGCCCCAATAACTTTGGATCGTGGAAATGCCCATCTTCGAGATGACCTTCACCACGCCTTTCATGGCCGCTTTAAGGTAGTTCTTGCAGGCGGTCTTGTGGTCGATGCCCGTCAGCAGTCCCTGTCGTAGCAGGTCGTCCAGCGTTTCGAACGCCAGGTAGGGGTTAATCGCGCCGCAACCATAGCCAATCAGCAATGCGTAATGGTGTACCTCGCGGGGTTCGCCCGACTCGAGCACCAGCCCCACTCGGGTGCGGGTGCCTTCGCGGATCAGGTGATGGTGCACCCCGGCCACGGCCAGCAACGACGGCATGGGCGCCCACTCGGGGCTGACGCCGCGATCCGACAACACCACCACATTGGTCCCGTCACGGATGGACTGGCTGACCTTCTGACATAACTCCTCCATCGCTCGCTCCAGGCCGGCCGGACCCTCGGCGACTCTAAATAGAATGGGCAGCGTGGCCGATTTGAACCCCGGGAGGTTCAGGTGCTTTAGCTTGGCAAATTCTTCGTTGGTGAGGATGGGCGACTTTAACTCAATGAGCCGCGCGTGCTCAGGACCGGGCTTGAGCAAGTTGCTTTCCGAACCGATCGCCGTTTCGGTCGAGGTGATGATTTCCTCACGGATGCAATCAATCGGGGGATTGGTGACCTGGGCGAAGAGCTGCTTGAAATAGTTAAAGAGCGGCTGCGATTTGTTGGACAAAACCGCCAGCGGAGTGTCGGTGCCCATCGAGCCGACGGCCTCATTCCCATCCCGAGCCATCGGCAGCATCAGGATGCGCAGATCTTCAAACGTGTAGCCGAAGGCCAGTTGACGCTGGGTGATGGTCTCGTGACCGGGTTCGGGGTGACGATGCCCGGGTCCGGCACGTCCGCCAACCGGATCAGGTTCTCATCCAGCCAGGCCCGATAAGGCTGCTCGGTGGCGATCTTCTGTTTCAGCTCTTCGTCCGCGACAATGCGGCCCTCCTCGGTGTCGATCAGAAACATGCGCCCGGGTTGCAAGCGGCCCTTGAGCAACACCCGATCCGCCGGAATGTCCAGCACGCCCACCTCGCTGGCCATGATCACCAGGTCGTCCTTGGTGACGTAGTAGCGCGACGGCCGGAGCCCGTTACGGTCAAGCACCGCGCCAATCTTTTGCCCGTCGGTGAAAGCGATGGAAGCCGGGCCATCCCAGGGCTCCATCAGGCACGAGTGGTATTCGTAAAAGGCCTTCTTCTCGGCGCTCATGCTCTCGTGCTTGGTCCACGGCTCGGGGATCATCATCATCATCGCATGCGGCAATGAGCGTCCCGCCAGCACCAGCAGTTCGAGGCAGTTATCGAACATCGCGGAATCACTCCCGTCCGTGCACACGACGGGCAGCAGCTTCTTGATGTCATCCCCGAACAGGTCGGACTCGAACATGGCCTGACGCGCGTGCATCCAGTTGATGTTCCCGCGCAGCGTGTTGATCTCGCCGTTGTGCGCCATGTACCGATAGGGGTGCGCCCGATTCCAACTGGGAAAAGTATTGGTGCTGAAACGCGAGTGCACCAGGGCCAGGGCCGATTCCATCGCGGGATGGGACAGATCCGGGTAATATTCGGGCAGCTGGGTGGTCAGCAACATGCCCTTATAGACGACGGTCTTGTAAGACAGGCTGGAAACATAGAAGAACTCGCCGCCGGCAACTTTGCCGGAATAGCGGATCGCGTTCTCAGCCCGCTTCCGAATCACGTACAGCTTGCGCTCGAACGCCATCGGGTCGGCCAGCTTCCGGTTGCGACCGATAAAAACCTGGCGCATGCAAGGCTCGGCGGCCCGCGCGGTTGTGCCCCAGCGAGCCGTTATTGGTCGGGAATCGTTCGCCAGCCCAGCAGGGTTCTGGCCTTCTTCCGCAACGATCTCACGGAAAAATGTTTTCGCATTCGGCTCGTTGAGCGCCCGGGTTAGGCAGTAAAAGAGCATGCCCAGGCCGTAGTCCGCCGGCAGCGGGCAGGCTTACCCGGGCTTCTTTAGCCACCAGCTTCAGAAAATCGTGCGGCGGCTGGATCAGAATTCCCGCGCCGTCGCCGGTATTGGCCTCGCAGCCGCACGCGCCGCGGTGATCCAGGTTGAGTAAGACTTCGATGGCTTGCCGAATAATCGCATGCGATTTGCGGCCTTTGATGTTGACCACGAACCCGACGCCGCAGGCCTCGTGCTCGAATTGCGGGCTGTACAACCCCTCTTCACCCGGTGCAACTGTCCGCGGCGCCTGGCTGCCATCGTGCTTCATTTCTGGTTTCTGCTTCATTCTTGGGAGATGTGCCTCTCCGCTCTGAATCCAAACTAAAATTTAAATAGTTTTTACCCAAAGACTTGCTGGATGCAACACTTCATTTAGGAAATATGGTTGCCGGCATCGAAGCATCACGGGCCGCCCGGGCACCTCCTCTACCCAGACCCGGGTAGTGTAAGCCGCTTCTTCAGAAAATCAATGGCCGGTTCGGCCATCGAGACCGCCGCCGCGCGTAATCCGCGGGCTGGGCACCCTGCGGTTCAGGCCAAAGGCCCGGGTCCTATCAGCCCGGCGCCAAGCGGAAGCGATTCGTTACTTTGGCCGCGTGCTGTGGTCCTGCAGCCAGGCGACATCCAGATTGTTCGGCGAGGGCGTTTCCCCAGTCGCACCCGGGTCTCCGGGGGCGCCATCCGCCAGCGGCGGGGTGGTCCGCGGATCAATCCAGCGCTTCATCTCCGAGTGACCGTCGGCGAAGGAAAAGCCGGCGGCGTTGTCGTGGTACATCCCCGGGAGGTCCGACGTGAACTTGTAAGCCCCAGGATCCATCGGCGAGTACCCCGACATGTCGGTCATGAAATTGCTCCAGTTCACCCGGTCCTCGCGCATATCCAGAAACACGAAAATTTTGGAAGGCGGGGAGCTGCCGCCGATGCTCGAAAGCTTGCCGTAAATGTTGTACGCGGCGGCGAACGGCCAGCCGCCATCATTTCCGTAGGGCAGCGGGTCGCCCAGCCGCACATCCGGCGCAAAACCACCCACATATAGATTCATCGACATGCTGAGTATCCGCGGCTTGACCACCTGGTTCACCGTAACCGTCGAGTGATCGGCGGGACACTTGAAAACCCCCTGGGCCTTGCCGACGTACGGCCAGAGCGGCCGCTTCATCATATCCACGGTGGGATCCCAGTTGGCGCGGTTGTTGCCGTCAAAATCCAAGTGCGCCCCCGACCAGGCATACTGGTCCGGCGGGTTGCCGGTGTCTCCGCTGGTGCTGGCATAGACCAGGACATCACTGCTATCGTCCGCATACATGCGCCAGGCCATGCCCAGTTGACGGTGATTATCCAAGCATTGAATGCCCTGCGCCTTCTGTTTCGCCCGTGCCAGTGAAGGCAGAAGCATCGCCGCCAGGATCGCGATAATGGCGATCACCACTAACAACTCAATCAGGGTAAACCCCTCCCCCTTCCCAACGGCCCGCCCGCCCGCGTTGCCCGTTTGTCTTTCACTCATAAATCGGTGATTCTGGTGGGTAGTCTAACAATTTACCTTTTCGCACTCATTAGTTCCTCGGTCAAGCCCCGCCGCCTAGGGATTTGGCCCGCCAGACAACGCGCAGGGCGCGCCGGCGCGCCTTCGGACCGCGTGCCGGCAGCATCCATGGGTCGCGCAGGACACAAAAAACTGCCATAAAGGCAGTTAAGAAGCAGCATTAGTGCCAGTTTGCTCAGCGCCCGCGGGCCGCCCGCACGGCTCGTACGAACCGCTCCGCCCGGGCGGTCAACTCCGCCCAGGCCGAGCGCTGGAGCACCTCGGCGGACACCAGCGAAGAACCCAGGCCGACCGCGGCGCAACCCGCTTGGAAAAAGAGGGTTACATTGTCCAAATCGATTCCGCCGGTGGGGACGAATCGCAGGTGCGGCAGCGGAGCAAGCAACGCCTTGAGATAGCCGGGTCCGAGCGTATCGGCGGGAAAGAGCTTGATGAAATCGGCCCCGGCCTCATGCGCCGTTTGAGCCTCGGTGGGCGAAAACGCGCCCAACATAATCGGTCGATCGCCGGCCTGGGCCAAGGGGACCAATTCCGGACGGCAAATCGGCGTGACCACAAATTCAGCCCCGGCTTCAAGCACCGCCCGGCAGGTGCCTGCGTCGAGGACCGTGCCCGCCCCGACTATCGCCCGCGTGCCGAGTCTCCGACGCGCATCCCGAATGGCCCCGACCGCACCGGGCGTGGTGAGCGTGATTTCGATGGCGATGATCCCACCGGCAATTAAGGCGTCAGCCAGGGGCATGATTTGCTCCGCGCTGCGCGCCCGCACCACAGCGATCAGACCGGGGTCGGTCAGCCCTGCGATGACTTCAGCCTTGGAGCGTTCCATTTCAAACCTCGCATCGCATCGGGCGTCGATACGCCTCGGACGGGAGCGCCGCCGGGTGGACAACCCGAAGGTTCATTCTCTATCTGGGTTGGGGCGGGAGCCGGTCGGCCAGTTCCTCGGCGGGGTAGGTCCAGATCTCCGCCAGGGTGGGATGATAGTGCGGCATGGCGGCCAGTTCGCGAACCGTCATGCGCTTGTGCATGGCGGCGATAATCTCGTGGATGAGCTCACCGGCGACCGGACCGACGCAGCAGCCACCCAGGATCTCGCCGGTCAGGGGATCGGCCAGCAATTTCACGAAGCCGTCCTTCGCCTCCATGATGAGGGATTTGCCATGATCGTTGAACGGATACTTCGCCGTCTCATAGAGCACATTGCGCACATGCGCGCGTTTCTCCGTGAGCCCCACCACGGCAACCTGAGGCTCGGTGAAAATAATTTCCGTCAGCAGGCGGTAATCCATCCGCCGCTTGCTCTGGGGATGCTTGAGGTTGTACGCCGCCAGTTCGCCCTGCTGGATGGCAATGTGCACGATCTCGTGCAGGCCGGTGCAATCGCCCACGGCGTAAATGTGGGGAACGGTTGTCTGCAGATACTCGTCCGTGGCGATTCGTTCGTACTCGACCTGCACCCCGATCGCTTCGAGGCCCAGCCCGCGGATGTTCGGTAAGCGGCCCAGCGCATAAAAAACCTCCTCAGCATGAATGCGGAGGGCCTGGCCATTGTGTTCAAAGACGATCTCCTTCTGGCCGCCTGCGCGCTTCGCGCCGAGCAATTTGGTGCCGGTGTAGAGCGCAATGCCTTCGCGGCGGAACACCCGTTCCAGCTCGGCGGCCGCGTCGCCGTCAAACTCATGCAGTAGGTGCGGGCTTCGCTGCACCAGCGTGGTGCGCACACCAAACCGGGCGAAGAACTGGGCGAATTCGACCGCGACAGCTCCGCCACCCAGCATAATCATGGATTTAGGCAGGCGGGTGAGCTTCAGGGCCGTGTCGCTATTGAGGCAGTCCAGGTCATCCAATGCGGGCACCGGACTGGGAGCGATCACGGAACCGGTCGCGATGATGATGGTCCGGGCCGTCAGCTTGGTGCCGGTGCTCAGTTCGAGCGTGTGCGGATCGGCGAACCGGGCCTTCGCCCGAACAAATTTAAATTTGCCTTTCAGGAGTTGCTGCTCACGGTAGCCGGCAAACTCCTTAATCAGGGTGTCTTTGCGGGCCATCACCTGAGCGAAGTTGAAGCTCACATCCTCGGCGCGAATGCCCCACGCCTCGGCGTGGGTTGCCAGGTGCATCACCTCCGCCGCGTAGAGCAGCGCCTTGGTCGGCATGCACCCACGAAGAATACACAGGCCACCGAGTTCCTCACCCCCTTCGATGACGACGGTACTGAGGCCTTCGGCCACGGCCGTCCGCGCCGCTGCATAACCGCCGCTCCCGCCGCCAATGATGGCCAGGTCAAAATCGAAGCTCATTTCGGCATCATCCCCGTCTGCCGGGCGTAGTTGAAAAGTCCCCCGGCATCAACCACCGGACGGACGTCGCCCAGGGGCTTGAACGGGTACACCTTGCCCGTCGCGGCGGCCTTCACCGTGCCCGCATCCAAATCCACCGTGACCACGTCTCCGGTCTTCAACACCTCGCACAAGCGGTCCACGCACTCGCACGGGTAGAGTTCCCCGGTGGCAACGGAATTGCGAAAGAAAATCCGGGCGAAACTTTCCGCTAATACAACTTCGCAACCGGCCGAGCCGAGCGCAATCGGGGCATGCTCCCGGGAACTGCCGCAGCCGAAGTTGCGTCCCCCGACGACGATCGGGTACTCGCTGTCCAGCTTGCCCTCCAGGACATACCGCACCGGATAGAGTGAGTCGGGCAAGCCGCACAGGGCGTAGGCGCCCAGTTTCTCGTACTCCTCGGGGATGGTGGGCACCAAAGTCAAATACTGAGCGGGAATGATCTGGTCCGTGTCGATGTTATCGCTCACCACATAAACCGGTCCCGTAAACACAGATTTCATTCGCAAACTTTGCGGTGGCCCGGGATGCTTTTCAACCAGAATCCGACGCCCAAACCGTGCGGCGCACAACCCCGCCCCGCCCCCATTCCGCACGGCGGGCGTCCTCGCCTGCGGGTTCATGCGACGTCCGACCGCCTGAACCCGGACCACCGTAGGGCCAGCCGCCCGGCAACCCACAGGCCCAGGATGCTCCTGCTACGGAGAGCGCCCGGTGAACGCCCGGGTAGCGATTTGGCACTTGTCCCGGATTGCAAAGCCACCTGCGGCAGGTCAATCATAAGGCAGTCGATATGAAGATGTTGTGTTCAGGTTCGGATTTGGACAGGCTCGAGCAAACCCGCAAACGGCTGCTGAGCGCGGGGATTTCCTGCGAACTGCGCCGGGATATACCCGGAACGGACATTCAGGACGTGCCCTCCTACCCCGAGCTCTGGATTAAGGCCGAGGCGGACTTCTCGCACGCGGTCAGCATCTTGAGCCATGTCTGCCGGCCGAGTCCACTTGGCCCGCGCGCGTTCGCGCCGTAGCCACGAGACCCCGCAGCCAGGGCGCCTCAACCTGCGCGCAAGCAGGGTTAAACGGTCCGCGCAAGGCAGCATAAGCCATCCTCCCCCCAAAGCCCCGAGAACCGGCGCCCTCAAACCGCCCCTGCCGCGTCCCCCGCCCCGTCAATCAACACTACAAACTCACCTCGAATCGCTCGCTGCTTGAGGTTCTCCGCGAGCGCTTGCGGCGTTCCGCGGAGGTACTCCTCGAAGCGCTTGGTCAATTCCCGGGCCAAAACCACCTGGCGTCCGGGAAAGACTTCACACAATTCCCCCAAGAGTTTTGCCACACGATACGGAGATTCATAGAGCACTAGCGTGCCCTCGAAGGCTTTGAGCCGTTCGAGCGCCTTGCGCCGCTGCCCGGACTTATGCGGCAGAAACCCGATGAAATGGAATTCCTCCGTGGATAATCCGCTCGCGGTCAGGGCCGCCACCAGGGCGCAGGCGCCCGGCACAGACTCGACCCGCAACCCGGCGGCAATCGCGGCCCGAACCACACGTTCGCCGGGATCGCTGATGCCGGGGCTGCCGGCATCGGTGACCAGGGCCACTTTTTCTCCCCGGCCCAGGCGTTCGAGGATTTCTTCACTGCGCCGGGCTTCATTGAACTGGAAATAGCTCAGCAGCGGTTTGGAGAAACCAAAATGTCGCAAAAGCTGCCCGGTTCGGCGTGTGTCCTCGGCGGCAATCACGTCGCACTCCTTGAGCGTTCGCAGTGCTCTCAAGGTGATGTCTTCGAGGTTGCCGATCGGCGTCGCCACCAGGTAGAGCGTACCGGGAGTGAGCGGCGGCAACTCCGGGTTCACTTGCTGATCCCTCGTTCGCTGGTCCGCACGAAGTGGACCAAGTGCTGGATCTCGGGCAGAGGGGGCAGCTCCTGTTCAATCCGGGCCAGCGCATTGGGAATCGTCAGACCTTCGCGGAAGAGGATCTTGAAGGCCTGGCGCAAGGCCGACTGGGCGTCTTCGGCCACGCCGTTGCGTTCGAGGCCGATCTTGTTGATCGTCCGCGTCTCCGCCGGGTTCCCGTCGGCCAGCATGAACGGCGGCACGTCCTGCACCACCTTCGAACAACCGCCGATGATGGACATTCTGCCAATCCGGCAAAACTGATGGACCGCCGCCAAACCGCCGACCACGGCGCAATCCTCGACGACTACATGCCCGGCAAGTGTCGCCACGTTCGACATGATCACGTTGTCCCCCACGGTCACGTTGTGTGCGATATGGGAGTACGCCAGTACGTGGTTATGGGAACCCACACGCGTCACCTCACCCTCGCCGGTGGCGCTGTTGACCGTGACGCATTCCCGGAAGGTGTTGTTGCTGCCAATCTCGGTACGCGTCACCCCGCCCTTCCATTTCAAATCCTGGGTCTTGAGCCCGATGCTGGCAAAGGGAAAGATGACGTTGTCGCTGCCGAGCCGGGTGTAACCATCAATGACTACATGCGAATGCAGCTTGCAGCGCGCGCCCAGAACAACATGTTCCCCGAGCACGCAATAGGGGCCAATCTCGCAGTCAGGCCCCACTTCCGCCTGGGAATGGATGATCGCGGTGGGGTGGATCATCGGGACGCAGGGGGGGCGCGAAGCGTAGAACGTAAGGCGTAAAACGTAAGCCGGGCGCCGCCGGGGGTGGTAGGGAGGTTGGGATGCATGTCTGTTCGCTTCAAGAATCGCCGGACTAGCCTTCGCGCAGCATGAAGGTCACCTCGGCTTCGCTGACGACCTCTCCCTGAACCTTGCAACGGCCTCGGGCTTTGCCGATCTTGCCGCGGATCTTGGTCAATTCCACATCGATCTCGAGCGCATCGCCCGGGTGCACGGGCTTGCGCCATTTGACGTCTTCGGCAGACATGAAGTAGGCGATTTGACCGGCGTTTTCCGCCCGGCGCAGCATCAGGATGCCGGCCACCTGGGCCATGGCTTCAAGCTGTAACACTCCGGGCATGATGGGGTGCCCTGGAAAATGGCCTTGGAAGAAGGGTTCGTTAATAGTGACGTTCTTCAGCGCGACGATGCGGTTGCCCTCGATGTGCGTCACCCGGTCCACCATCAAAAAGGGGTAACGATGGGGCAGAATCCGCATCACGCTCTCGATATCCATGACGTCCCCGCCCTCGCCGGTGGCCTCCGACCCCCCATTGGATCCCGGGAGCCCGCGCGCGGCGGGCGGCGGGCCAAACGTCCGCGGGCGATGCATCTGCGCGGCGATGCGCCGCACCAGCTCGCAATTGGCCGCATGGCTCGGTTTCACCGCGATCAGGTGCCCGCGCACCGGCTGGCCCAGCAACGAGAGATCCCCCAGGATATCCAGCATCTTGTGGCGGACAAATTCTTCCGGGTACCTCAAGGGCTCGGTCGTCAGCACCGCGTCGTCCCGGATCACGACGGCATTCTCCAAACTGCCGCCCCGAATGAGCCCGTTCTTTATGAGAAACTCGATTTCTTCGTAGAAGCAAAAGGTGCGGGCGTGCGAGAGCTCGGTTTCCCAGGTCTTGGCGGAAACCTCGACGCTATAGAACTGGGTGAACCGGCCCTGCCGGTCGGAGCTGGTGCAGGTGAGCTTAAAAACGTCATCGGGGAACAAGGTCATGACCGTCTCGCCCATCTCCAATTCGATGGGCGCCATCACGTCATAGACCTCCCGCCGTTCGTCCTGCGCCACGATGCCACAACCGTGGATCAACTTGCAATACTCACGCGCGCTGCCGTCGCCAATCGGCGGTTCATTGGCGTCCAGCTCCACCACGGCATTATCAATCCCAAACCCGGCGAAGGTCGCCAGGACATGTTCCACGGTGTGCACCCGGGTGTTGCCCTTGGCGAGCGTGGTCGAGCGATTGTTCTCCACCACGTTCTCGATCCGCGCCTCGATCTCCGGTTTGCCTTCCAAATCCACCCGGCGAAAGCGAATCCCCGCGTTGGGTGGAGCGGGCAGAAAGGTCATCGTCACCGGGTTGCCGCTATGCAAGCCGACCCCGGAAAAGGTTGCCGGACGATTGATGGTTTGCTGCTGTAACACCCGGGGGGTTTAACAAGCCCCCGGGACGTTGGCAAGACCGCACTCCCCCGCCTTTGCCTCCCTACCTCCGCCCGTCGTACCACGGATAACACTGCGCGCGGCTGGTCAGCGTCCGGCGGCGCGCGAAAACCGCTTTGAGAACGAACCAAAGATGATCCCGCGTTCGATAAAGTTGTATTTTCCGGGCTGACGTCATCAACGGAAACGCATGCAAGATGGTCAAACGCTTCCCTCGCCGGCGCGCCAGCCGCTTAAGCTTTTGCGTCAACTCGAGTTCCTCCCCGGCATAGAGCTCCTGGCTGAACCCCCCGGCCTCGCGGAAGGCCTCCGACTCGCAGAAAATAAACGAACCGGCCAGCAAACAGAACACGCGGCTGAGGCCGTTCCATAGCGAGGCGATCCCATTGCCCAGCCGGTAATCTCCGTCCAAACGCACCGTGCACCCACCCGCCAGAAATCGTCCCGAACGGATCGTTTGAATAACTTCGAGAAACAACTCCCGGCTCGGCCGCGAGTCCGCGTCCACAAACAGCAGCCAGTCGCCCGTCGCGGCAGCCGCACCCCGGTTGCGGGCACGTCCGATCTGGTTGACGGGCTCGAACACCACCGCCGCCCCGCCCGCGCGCGCCAGCTCCGCCGTTCGATCCGTCGAATTATTATCGCAAACAATTAACTCGGTCTCCCAGCCTGCGGCGTGGAAAACCGCCAAATGCTCGCGGAGACAGTCCAGCGTGCCGCCGAGCAGCCGTTCCTCGTTAAAAGCCGGGACAATGACGGAGATTCGCACGCCTCCAATTTGGTGGATTACGGGCCGGTTGCAACCGCGAAGGTGCTCGGCGCGGATTCGCAGCGATTGGGGCATGCCGGGAGCGCCTGATGCGTGATGAGCCTCGAGCGACGGATAACTTCCAACCGGGACTCGAACGCACTTACAGCGAGGCACGAGGTCAAAGACTGCTCAGGGCTGTATCAAGCTCCGGTCGGAAGGCGCTGGCCGGGGTGGGGACAGCCTGTCCCCACCATCCCGCAGCTCGCAAGGTGGGGACAGGCTGTCCCCACCCCGCCATTACGAGCGGGATGCAAGCCAGGAGGCTGCCCGCTGCCGTTATCCGTCGCTTGACTTGTACCAGCAGCCTGGCTTAAATGGCGCCTCGGAATGTGAATGATTCGCTAACACCATTTAACCCTCCGAATATCAAATTGGATTATGAAACCTGCTGACTCTTCTGCAATCAATCGCCGTGAGTTTGTCCGTCGTGGCGCGCTTTTGGCCGCGACCGCGGCCCTGGCTCCAGCCCTTGGGCCAGTCGCAAGCGCGGCTTCCGACAAAAAGATTCCCGTCGGGCTCCAGCTCTACTCACTGCGGGACCAATGCAAAACCGATTTGCCGGGCATGCTCTCGAAGGTGTCGCAAATCGGCTACAAAGGTGTCGAGTTTGCCGGTTATCACGGCCACACGGCCCAGCAGCTCCGGAAACTGCTCGACGATAACAGGCTGGTGGCCTGCGGAACGCACACGCCTTACGAGATCGGTGCTGGCGGACAAACTGGACGAGACGATCGAGTTCAACCAGGTCATCGGGAACCGCTTTCTCATCGTCCCGTGGATGCAGGCGAAGAGCAAACAGGAGTGGCTCGACAAGGCCAAACTGTTCAATGATCTGGCGGACAAGCTGAAGGGGCGCCAAATGTGGATTGGCTACCATGCCCACGCGCATGATTTCGAGAAGTTCGACGGCGAAACCGCCTGGGACATTTTCTTCGGGGGCACCCAACCGGCCGTGATCATGCAACTCGATACCAGCAATTGCTGCGACGGTGGGGCCGATCCGGTGGCGGTTCTCCACAAGTACCCCGGCCGGGTGCGCAGCATTCATATCAAAGCCCATGGCGGCGGGGATGACGCTGTCATCGGCGAAGACAAAGTCAATTGGCCGCAAGTCTTTGAGTTCTGCGAAACCGTGGGCAAAACCGAATGGTACGTCGTCGAGCACGAGAGCAGCAAGGACCCCGTCACCGCGGTTACCCGCAGCTTCGAGGCCCTCCGGAAGTTCGGAAAAGTTTAGGCCGGCGGCGGATACTGTCGCACGTGGGGACCTCGCCACAGTCGGGTTTCTCTTGCCCAGCGGGAGTGGACCGCACAGTATTTGCATGTGGCTGCGCAACGACTGGCACCCGTGCCGGGCGCACGCTCCGGTCAGAAAACCGGCGCGCGAAGCCGAGGATTTGCCCAACAGCATTCGCTCTTGCGAGCCGGGATGGTCCCATCAGGTCGCTGGCCTGGGATAACCCTCCATGCTTGAGGAGCAGCCCAACCCATCCACGCACGACCTACTTTCCACTTGCCTGCGCATCGGCGAACGGGTTTGCTCTGCGCACAAGGTACCACATATGCAAAAGTTGAACATCGGACTGATCGGTTACGGTTTCATGGGACGCGCGCACTCGAACGCGTTTCGCAAGGCAGGCAATTTTTTTGACCTCGCATACGAGCCGGTGCTTAAGGCCGTCTGCGGGCGGGATGCGGCAAAGGTGGCCGCCTTCGCCAAACAATGGGGGTATGAATCGACCGAGACCGATTGGCGGAAGCTCATCGCACGCAAAGACATTGACCTGGTGGATATCGCGTGTCCCAACGACATGCACCGCGAGATCGCCCTGGCGGCCGCCAAGGCCGGGAAAATGATCTTATGCGAAAAACCGCTCTCGATGAATGGCCCGGAAGGTTTGAAGATGGTGCGGGCCGTGGAAAAAACCGGCGTGCCCAACATGGTTTGGTACAATTATCGGAGAATCCCGGCTGTCACCCTCGCCAAGCAACTCATTGACGAAGGCCGCCTCGGACGCATCTTCCATTACCGGGCCAAGTTTCTGCAGGATTGGACCATTTCGAAGGATCTGCCCCAGGGCGGGGCCGGGTTATGGCGGCTCGATGCGAAGGTGGCAGGCAGCGGCGTCACCGGGGACTTGCTGGCCCATTGCATCGATACTGCCCTCTGGCTCAATGGCAGCATCGACAAGGTCACGGCAATGACCGAGACCTTTATCAAGGAACGGAAACATAACCTGACCGGCAAGGTGGAAAAGGTCGGCATTGACGATGCCTGCGCCTTCCTCGCGCGCTTCAAAAACGGATCACTGGCCACCTTCGAATCCACCCGTTATGCCCGCGGACACAAGGCGCTGTACACCTTCGAAATCAACGGCGAGCACGCCTCGATCTTTTGGGATCTCCACGATTTGCACCGCTTGCAATACTTCGATCATCGCGACGAAGGCCGCGTGCGCGGCTGGCGCACGATTCATGTCACCGACGGCGACCACCCCTACATGGACAAATGGTGGGTGCCCGGCCTCCAGATCGGTTATGAGCACAGCTTCGTGCATCAATTCGCCGATTTCCTCGACGGAGTGGCCAAAACCCGACCGGCTAACCCCACTTTCCGCGACGCCCTCGAAACTCAGTACGTCTGCGATGCGGTCCTGAAGTCCGCCAAAAACGGCCGCTGGGAAAAAGTGCCGATGGCGAAATAGGGCAGGATCCCCCTCGCCGATGGTTATCCGCACCCGTGGCGCGCGGCGTCGGGTCGGATTTCCGTCATCGCTCGCCAAATGATGAGGCCAGCCGATCTACATCGCCAAGCGACAAACGATGGTAGCCCGATCCCTGTCGCGTAGCGACAAACGATGGTAGCCATGGATTTCAGTCCATGGATCGGCACACCCCCCACGCGGTCAGGCGTCGCGACGCGACGCTTCTCGATGCGATGGCTGAATTCCGTGGACTCGAAGTCCACGGCTAGTGCGCTTGAGAGCGAGCGCGCACAGAGGGTGAGAACCCCTCCCAGGCGGAGCTTCCCGCCCGGAAGTTGAAAGTAACTGCGCCGTGGCGACACGGGGTGGAGAGCAACTGGAAACGAACGGATAGTCCGTAGAACTGCGGCGCAAACGAGCGCGGCAACACAAACTCGATACGGCCTGATGCGACTGACGAGACTGCTAGCCCTGAACGAAGTCCGAAGAACCGCCGATAGCCCAGAAAGGCGAATCGGGGGCCAAGCCCGCCCGGAACACGAAGTATCGCCGGAAGACGGGGGCGCATGGGGTGATTGGAGACGGAATGTCCGCAAGTGCGTGTTCGTGAATCAAGGAGACCTGCTCGGGTGCTGGACGGAGCAGAGCAGGAGTCAGAGTCCCCGTAGTAGCGATGAAACGGGTAACGACCGTGGAGCCAAGGGGGACAGGAAGGTGGAAGCGTGAAGGAAACACAACTGCAAATCAGCCTGCCGGGAGTGCCAAGAGCTAAACAAGGCAGAGAAGTCGCCCCGCAATGGGAATGGACCGAAGCAAGCGTGTGGACCGAGCGCATGTTGGCGGCCCTCGAAAGAGGCGTCCAAGGAGGCAAATGGTTCAGTTTGATGGACAAAGTATGGAAGATGGAAAACCTGCAAAGCGCGATGCAACAGGTGATGCGCAATCAAGGAGGGGCGGGAGTCGATGGGCAAAGCTGTGAGGACTACCACCAAGCCAGCCCCCAACGACTACCGGGATTGCAGGCCAAACTCAAACAAGGAAACTACCAACCCCAACCGGTCAAACGGGTATGGATACCGAAACTGGGCAGCAAGGAACTACGACCGCTGGGCGTTCCCACGGTCGAGGATCGCGTGGTGCAGACGGCACTGCGCAACGTGCTCGAACCCATATTCGAGCGCACCTTCGCCGAACACAGTTATGGGTTCAGACCCGAATGGCGCTTAGATAGGCGCAATGTATTAATGAGGAGCTACTTGCGTCTGCGGGGTCCCGGCACGTGATGGATGAGCACCTGGCGGGAGATCCGGCGCATCTGGGCCAACGTTTTTTCGACGGCCCGGGACTGGGCGACGGCCTTTTTCAGCCAAGCGAACTGTTCGGCCGAGAGCGTTAGACTGACGGTTTTTTGTTTGGAGTCCTTCCAAGTCCACTGATAGCGGCTACCACTTCCCGGCTTCTTGCGCTCAAAGACACTGCCTTGGGTGATGAAGCCGGTGCGAGTCAGGCTGCGAGCCAGATAGCGGAGCCTAGTCTCCAGGGCGGCACGACGGCGATCTTTTTGCATGCCCATATGATACCTTGACAGTCAAGCGGGTATAGGCCGTATATATACGGCCTATATGGACACGCCCTTCTTTTCCCCCTGGCGAGCCCGACTCAGTTCCATGGGCCGCCACGTTCGAACCCTGCGCCAACAGAGCCTCCACCACCTGGACCTGCTGTTCGGCCTTTGGCTCCCACCCGGCCTGCTGGCCCAAGCCGATGAAGGAACCAATAGCCGGGACCGCATCTACAACGTGCGCCGCACCTTCTTCGGCTTCCTCTATCAAGTGCTCAATCCCGATTGCCCATGCCGCGAAATCGTGCGCCAGATCCAAGCGCTTTTCACCTTGCAGGGCGGCCAAGCCGTCAGCGAGGGCACCGGAGGCTGGTGCGGGGCAAGGAAGCGCCTGCCCTGGGATATTCTGCCCCGCTTGCGTTGCGCCGCCGCGGCCCACGCCCAAAAGGCCGCCCGGCTCTGGCACGGCTTGTGTGTCAAAGTGGTCGATGGCACCACGACCAGCTTGCCCGACACCCCCAAGAACCAGCGCGCTTATCCGCAGTCCGGAGCCCAAAAGCCGGGCTGCGGCTTCCCGCTGCTGAAACTGGTAGGCGTTTTCTGCCTTTCCACCGGCGCCCTGCTCGACTACGCCAAGGGCAACAAGCACCAGCACGAACTGGGACTGCTGCAACGCCTCCGGCACCAGTTTAAGCCTGGAGACCTGGTCCTGGCTGACCGTGGGTTCAGCACTTACACCCTGCTGGCGTGGTTGCTGAGCCGTGGCGTTCAGAGCCTCTTTCGCTTGCACCAGGCGCGCCCGGCGGACCTGCGCAAAGGCAAACGGCTAGGCAAAAAGGATCGTCTATTCCTTTGGGAGAAGCCCTCGCTGCGGCCCGCTTACCTGCCGCGCTGCCTGTGGAAGGCCATCCCCAAGCAACTCTCGGTGCGGGTGTTGCGCTTCAGCCTGCAGGTGCCCGGTTTTCGCGTGCGTTCGGTCACGCTGGTCACGACCCTGCTGGATCCGGAGAAATATCCCGCTGAGGAGCTGGCCCATTTATACGCCGAGCGCTGGCGCGTGGAATTGTGGTTCCGGGACATCAAAACCTCTATGGGCATGGAAGTGTTGCGGTGTAAAAGTCCCAAGATGATCCACAAGGAACTGGAGATGTTCTTCATCGCCTACAACCTCATCCGTTGTCTCATGGCCCAAGCGGCTCTGCGCTACGAGGTCAGCATCAGCGGGCTCAGTTTTAAGGGCACGGTGGATTCCCTGCGCCAATTCGCCGCCGCCATTGCCCAAGCCCGCTCCCGCAAAACCCAGAAACGGTTGTTGGACAAATTATCGGAAGCTATCGCCCGCGATCCGCTCCCGGAGCGCTTCGGACGATGCGAACCCCGGGCCGTTAAACGCCGGCCCAAGCCTTACCCGCTGCTCAATCGCCCCCGCAAGAAGTTTAAGGAAATTCCTCATCGTAACCGTTACTGGAAAAATAACCCTCGGAAGAATGCCCACAGCAATTCAAGGGGCTAAACTAAGCGCCATTCGGTTCAGACCCGGGCGCGGGGCCAAGCAGGCACTGCAACGAGTGGACCAACTGCTCAAGGCCGGACACCACTGGGTGGTAGATGCCGACCTCAAAGGCTACTTCGACAGCATTCCGCAAACCAAACTCATGGAAGCCGTCGAAACGCAAATTGCCGACGGAGCGGTGCTCCAACTCATGGAGCAACTGCTCGGGCAAGGCGTAATGGAAAGCGGTAAAGGATGGCAACCGACCGAGACCGGCACGCCACAAGGGGCGGTCATCAGTCCGCTGCTGGCCAACATTTACCTCAACCCGCTGGATCAGCTCATGGCTGGACAGGGACGGCAAATGGTGCGCTACGCGGACGACTTCGTCATCCTCTGCCAAAACCAGCAACAAGCCCAAGAGGTGCTGGAGCAACTGCGACACTGGACGCAAGCAGCGGGACTGACACTGCATCCGACCAAAACACGCATCGTCGATGCCAGCCAAAAAGGCGGGTTCGACTTTCTGGGGTACCACTTCGAGCGAGGCTACCGATGGCCGCGCAAGAAGAGCCTGGATAAGCTCAAAGAGACCATACGCGAGAAGACCCAAAGCGGCAGACCCGGAAGCCTGAAAGATATTATCCGGGAAATCAACCAATGCACGCGAGGCTGGTTTGAATACTTCAAGCACAGCCAGAATACCGTGTTCAAACCGCTGGATGGTTGGATACGGCAACGCCTGCGGCGCGTCCTGCGCCGGCGGCATAACGGTTCCAACCGTGCAGCCTGTCGCGACCATCAACGCTGGCCCGTCGCCTACTTCGCGAAACTCGGGTTAATCTCCTTAGCCTTAGCCCGAGTACAAGCGAGCCATGCTCACAACCGAGCCCACTGACTGGAGAGCCGGATGCGGGAAATCCGCCCGTCCGGTTCGGAGGGAGGGGTGGCGCACACGCGCCATCCCTACCCCTATCCATCGGACGCCGCTACGCGGCGACGGCAGCAGCAGCCCAGCCGGTGTCGCGGAGCGACGACGGCAGCGGCAGTCCGATCCCTGTCGCATAGCGACAAACGATGGTAGCCATGGACTTCAGCCCATGGATCAACGGCCTCCCAATCCAGGGCAGCGTCGCGTAGCGACGCATGAAGAGCCGTCCTTTGCGTTCCAGGTTGGTCGGGGCGAAGCGGCCTTGAAACCGTCCGAGCCCCGCGCACGCCGCGTTCGGCGCGAGGGTTATACTAACATATCAACGCATCAAGATATGTTGATTTTGTTGTTGAATCCCCCGCCCCTCGCGCGTAAGTTCCTGTCCCTAGACCCAGCGCGCGGGCACTTTTTACAGGTGCCGGCGCCGGGCGCGGGAAGAAGTTAGCATTGTGAAAACCGAGACAAACAGAGCGCAAGCATTGGGGCGGTTACTGCGGGAGCGGATCGTGTTGCTGGACGGAGCGATGGGCACCATGATCCAAGGCCGCAAGCTGGAGGAGCAGGCGGTCCGGGGGGAACGCTTCAAGGATTGGAGCAAGGACGTCAAGGGACTGCACGACTTGCTCAACGTGACTCAGCCCGGGATTGTGGAAGACGTCCACCACCAGTACTTCGCGGCGGGGGCGGATATGGTGGAGACGAACACCTTCAATTCGCAGGCCATTTCCCTGGCGGATTATGGGCTGCAGCACCTGGGATACGAAATGTCCCGCGCGGGAGCGGAGTGCGCGCGACGAGCGGCGGAAGCGGCCATGGCGGCGCAACCGGGGCGGGTTTGTTTTGTGGCGGGGGCGATTGGCCCCACGACCAAGACTTCGTCCATTTCAACCGATGTAAACAATCCCGGCGCGCGCGGGGCCACCTTCGATGAACTGGCGGCGGCGTATTACGACCAAGCGCGAGGATTGCTGGATGGCGGCGTGGACGTATTGCTGGTGGAAACCATCTTCGACACGCTGAATGCCAAAGCGGCGTTCTTCTCGATTCTGAAGCTTTTCGAGGAGCGCGGGATTAAGCCCTTATTGCCCGAAACCGACGCAGGCGCGGGCGAAACCATCGTGCCGATTATGGCTTCGGTGACGTTCATCCAAGGCGGCAGCGACCGCGGGGTGACGGGCCAGACGGTCGAGGGCTTCTGGAATTCCATTTCACACGTGCCGTTGCTGTCGGTGGGAATGAACTGCGCGCTCGGGCCCAAGGAGATGAGGCCGCTGGTCGAGGAGATGGCGCGCATCGCGCCCATCTATATGAGCGCGCACCCGAACGCCGGGTTGCCCAACCCGCTGCTCCCGACGGGCTTCCCGGAGACCCCCGAGACGCTGGCGCCGCAGCTTCGTGAATGGGCCAAGAGCGGCTGGCTGAATGTCGTGGGCGGCTGCTGCGGGACGACGCCGGACCATATTAAAGCCCTGGCCGCGGCCGTGCGGGATTTGCCGCCGAGAACGCCGTCGAAGATCGAGCCGTACCTGCGCTTGAGCGGGTTGGAGGCCCTGACGGTTCGGCCGGAAACGAATTTCGTCAACGTCGGCGAACGCACGAATGTGACGGGCTCGCCAAAGTTTTCGAAGCTGATTTTGGCCGGGGACTATGAAGGCGGACTGGCCATCGCCAAGCAGCAGGTGGAGAACGGGGCACAGATCATCGACGTCAACCTGGACGAGGCGATGCTGGATTCGGAACAGGCGATGACGACGTTTCTGAACCTGGTGGCCTCGGAACCGGACATCGCGCGCGTGCCGGTGATGATTGACAGCTCGAAATGGACCGTGATCGAAGCCGGCCTGAAGTGCGTGCAAGGCAAAGGCATCGTGAACTCGATCAGCTTGAAGGAGGGGGAGGAGAAGTTCAAGCAACAGGCGCGGCTGGTTCGGCGCTACGGAGCGGCGGTCGTGGTGATGGCGTTCGACGAGAGCGGTCAGGCGGATACGTTTGAGCGAAAGATCGAGGTGTGCGAGCGCTGCTACCGCATCCTGACGCGCGAGGTCGGGTTTCCCGCCGAGGACATTATTTTCGATCCCAACGTGCTGACCATCGCCACGGGCATCGAAGAGCATAACAACTACGCCGTGGATTTCATCCGCTGCACCCATTGGATCAAGCAGCACCTGCCGCGGGCGCGGGTGAGCGGCGGCATTAGCAACATCTCGTTTTCCTTCCGGGGCAACAACGCGGTGCGTGAAGCCATGCACTCCGCATTCCTCTATCACGCCGTGCAAGCCGGTTTGGACATGGGCATTGTGAACGCGGGAATGCTGGGAGTTTACGAGGAAATTCCCAAGGACCTGCTCGAACTGGTCGAGGACGTCCTGCTGAACCGCAGGCCCGAGGCCACGGAGCGGCTGGTGAAATTTGCCGAGACCGTGAAACAACAGGACAAGGCGGAGGTGGTCGAGGACGCCTGGCGCAAGGGAACCGTCGAGGAGCGGCTCAGCCATGCGCTGGTCAAAGGCATCGTCGATTTCATCGAGCAGGACACCGAGGAAGCGCGGCAAAAATACCAGCGCCCCTTGCGGTCATCGAAGGGCCGCTGATGAGCGGCATGAATGTGGTGGGCGACTTGTTTGGCTCGGGAAAGATGTTTTTACCGCAGGTGGTGAAGAGCGCGCGGGTGATGAAGAAGTCGGTGGCGCACCTGCTGCCGTTCATGGAAGCGGAGAAGCAGGCGACGGGCAAACACCAGGCCCAGGGCCGGATCGTGATGGCCACCGTGAAAGGCGACGTTCACGACATCGGCAAGAACATCGTCGGAGTGGTGCTGGGGTGCAACAACTACGAGGTCATTGACCTCGGCGTGATGGTGCCCACCGAAAAGATTTTGCAAACCGCCAGAGAAACCAAAGCCGATCTCATCGGGCTGAGCGGCTTGATCACCCCGTCGCTTGACGAGATGGTCCACGTGGCCAAGGAAATGGAGCGCGAAGGGTTCCAGGTGCCGCTGTTAATTGGCGGCGCCACCACCAGCAAGGCGCACACGGCCGTAAAAATCGCCCCCGGCTACTCGAAGCCCGTCATCCACGTGCTCGACGCCTCGCGCGCCGTGGGCGTGGTGGGAAGCCTGATCAACCCGGCGCTCAAGGAAGGCTTCGTGCAAACGCTGCGGCTCGAGTACGAGAAGGTGCGGGCGCACCATGGCGAACAGCAGGCCAAACCGCTCCTGCCCTTCGCCGAGGCCCAGCGCCGGCGCACCCCCATCGAATGGAAGGCCGGCGACGTGGCGACGCCTGAGTTTACCGGAGCGCGGCGGTTGAGTTCCGACCCCGGCGAGGTTAAAGCCGGGCAGGCCGCCGGCATCACCCTGTCCGAATTGGTTCCGTTCATCGACTGGTCACCGTTCTTCCATACCTGGGAGATGCGCGGGCGCTACCCGGCCATCCTGGATCACCCGGAAGCCAAGAAGCTTTTCCAGGACGCCTGGCAATTGTTGGAGGATATCGTGGAACACAACCGGCTGACGGCCCGCGCGGTGTACGGATTCTTCCCGGCCAATGCCGTGGGGGAAGATGTGGAACTTTATACCGACGCGTCGCGCAAGCGGGTGCTGACCCGGTTTCATTTCCTGCGGCAACAAATGCAAAAGCCGGCCGATCAACACAACCACAGCCTGGCGGACTTCGTGGCCCCGAAAGAAACCGGCCTCGAGGACTACCTGGGCGCATTCGCGGTGAGCGCCGGCTTCGGTGTCGAGGAGCTATGCCGCGAGTTCGAGCGGGATCATGACGATTACAACTCGATCATGACCAAGGCCATTGCCGACCGATTAGCCGAGGCCCTGGCGGAGTACCTCCATAAGCGGGCGCGCGAAGAATGGGGCTACGGCAAGAGCGAACACCTCTCGACGGAGGAGTTAATCCGGGAAAAATATCGTGGCATCCGGCCGGCGGCGGGCTATCCCGCCTGCCCCGATCATACCGAGAAGCCGATTCTCTGGGAGCTGCTCGACGTGGAGAAGGGCACCGGCATCCGTTTGACGGAGAGCTGCGCAATGTGGCCCGGGGCGAGCGTGAGCGGTTTGTATTTCGCCCACCCGCAGTCCAAGTACTTCGGAGTTGGAAAACTCGGGCATGACCAGGTGACGGATTACCACGTCCGCAAGGGGATGGATCTCGAGACGGTGGAACGGTGGCTGGGGCCGTATTTGAACTACAAAGGCTGAGTTTCCTTGCGGGTCGTCGGGCGTCGCTCCGCGACGCTGAGTGGTTTTCCGTGGCTCCTTCCATGGACTAAAGTCCATGGCTACCATCATTGGTCGCTCCGCGACCCGTCCTTCGGCAACCCGTCAATTCCGCCCGTCATTTGCGGCCCGTCAATTTGCGACACATCGGTTTGCGGCCTGCTGATCTGCGGCCAACGGCTCTGCCACTCGTCACTCTGCAACCCGCCACGTTGCTAACCCCGCTCCGCGAACCGTCGTTCCGCGACACAACCAGGGCGCGCAGCAAGGCTGCGCGCCCTGGTAAACTGCGTGCTTAAGCCTTGACCGGCACAACCGGCGGATCTTTGAGGATGTTGTGCTCGCTGGGCATCGGGGGTTGCAGGGTGCGGAACGGACCCCACTGCATCTTCGAGCAATCCTGGTATTGGAGCTCGGGACCATAGGTGAACTTCGCGTTCAGGATATCGTCCCATTCCACACCGGCGCCGCTATAGCACGCCTCGCGCCCCATGATGGCGGTTAGGGTGCTGTCGGTGACCTGGTGCGCCTCGTTGAGCTCAGTGTCGTTCTCAATGGCGTTGATCAGGTCCATGTGCTCTTGCACGTAAGGATCAATCGCCTTTTCGCGGAAGCGCCACATCTCACCGTCCTTCGGGTGAATGGAGCCGCCCGGATTCGAGGTGCCTTTGGCGCCATGCACGGCTTCGCTGACCGAGGACCAATCGCGCTTGATCTGGCCGCAATAGGCGAACATATGAACGCCGTTGGCAAACTCGTACTCGATATCGAAGTTGTCCCAGATCTCGCCGGATTTGTTACCCAACTGCTGGCGAGAGCCCTGCCCCCAGGCCTTGACCGGATGGGTGCCCATGATCCAATTGCCCACGTCAAGGTTGTGGACGTGCTGTTCGCAAATATGATCGCCGCACAGCCAGATGTAGTGGTACCAATTCCGGATCTGCCTTTCGAGATCGGAATCGCCGTGATCGCCGCGGTGCCAGATCGGGCCGCCGTTGACCCAATACACACGCAGGGCGACGACATCGCCGATGGCGCCGTCCTTAATGCGCTTGATGGTCTCGATGTAACTGGCCTGATGGCGGCGTTGAGTGCCGGCGGCAACCTTCAGGCCTTTCTGCTTGGACATTTCGGCGGTCTCATACATCAGGCGGCAGCCCGCGCCATCGACGGCCACGGGTTTCTCCATGAAGACGTTCTTGCCAGCCTCGACGCAGGCCCGGAACTGCGGCGCGCGAAAGCCGGGGGGCGTGGCCAGGATCGCGTAATTCACTTCCGGCAACTCCAGCACTTTTCGATAGGCATCGAAGCCGCTGAAACACTTGTCCGCCGGCAGATTGAAGGGCGGTTCGGTGCCGCGATTGGCTTGCTCGGGGAACAGATCGGCCACGGCCACAATCTTTCCGTTCACACCGGTATTCTTGACCGCTTCGAGGAAGTTCGCGCCGGCGCCGCCGCCGCGCCCTCCCAGGCCGATGATCACGGCGTTGATGGGCTTGGTCCCGGCTCCGCGAAGCACAGCAGGGAAACTGACGACCGCCGCGGCAGACGCCGCGACGAGCGAGGAAGTTCGGATGAATTGCCGGCGGGAGACCGCCGAGGCTGGATTGGTTTGATCGTTTGGCATACGCATTTCAGGTTTGGTTTCGATATGAATGGCGGTCGGACGACGGCGAGTTTAGCAGGACGGACGAAATTCTGGCAAATGAAATTCAGTCTCGCTCCACGCCGCTGGTCCAATACTTTTGCATTTCGACGGCGGTCGGGATCTTGAGCGGGCGCACGATGCGGAAGCCGATCCATTGGGCGTCGGAGAAGTACCAGACGCTTTTGGGCAATTGCGGGTCCTGCATTTTCCAGGAGCGGTCGGAGCCGCGTCGGGCGGCGCTGCGGCACATCACGGACTCGTCGTCCCAGGAACCGCCGCGCACGGCGTGCGGGTAGGGCTTGGTGGCTTTGTTCCAGGGGTCGATGACGGGCGTGGTGGCGGAGCATTCTTTGTAGTAATTGGGATCGTATTGATCCAGCGTCCATTCGACCACGTTGCCGTAGATGTCATACAGCCCCCAGGGGTTGGGCTTCTTCTTGCCGACCTTCTGATATTTGAAGTCGCTGTTTTGCTCGAACCAGGCGTACTCGGGCAGTTTGCTGGCGTCATCGCCAAAGAAATACGTCGTGGTGGTGCCGGCGCGGCAGGCGTATTCCCATTCCGCCTCGGTGGGCAGGCGATAGAACTGGCCGGTTTTGGCGCTGAGCCACTGGCAATATTTATTGGCTCCGTGCTGGGTCATGCTGATGGCGGGGAAGCCATCCTTGCCCATGCCGAAGCTCATCTCCACGTAGGGCTTGGAAGGATGGGTAACGGCATCCGCCAGTTTGTCACCGTTGGGATCGGACGCCAGGGTCGCCCGGGTGCGCTTTTCCTCGTCCGGATACATGAACAACTCATATTCGTTCCAGGTCACCTCCATCTGCCCCATCCAGAAAGGCGAAATCTGAACCTTGTGCTGGGGCGCTTCGTCCGGTTTGTGGCCCGCTTCGCTATCCGGGCTGCCCATCACAAACTCGCCCGCCGGGATGGGCACCATCCCGTAGCTGACCCGAGTGCCCGGGATCGTGTTCGTGTACGCCTTCATCTCCGCCGCCGAGCCGGGATTCGGGTTGGCCGTAATCCGGGCGTAAATGTCCGGAATGGTAATATTATCGTTGTCGGCCAGCGAGGGAAGGCTCCCAAAGGCGCTGAAGGCATAGTTGGCGCCGGTGGATTTGTAGATTTGGTATTTTGAGGAGAACTTCGCACTCGAGAGCTGCAGATACACAATGAAGCCGTCGGGCAGGCTCGCGGCGCAGGTAAACAGGTCGTTGGTCGCGGCAATGGTTTGCACGGGCACGGGCGCCTTGGCGCCGTCGAAATCGAACAAGCCGGCCTTTTGACCTTCGCCGAAGATGACCAGGAGCTTGGACCCGGCGGCTTGTTCGAGCGCAACCACGCGCCGAATGGGCTGGCCAAGGTCGAAGGAATCACCCTTGCCAAATTGGAATTGGCCGGGAGCGGCTTCCTCCACCGGTCGCACCATCAGGGCCGAGCCGCCCGGCTTGTAGAACAGGAACTCACGCAGCGGCGAACCGCCGAAGTTTCCCGCGGTATAATCCGAGCCCGCGGGCAGATCCGCCACCGTGGCTGCCGTGACGGACTTCCCCGAACTGACGTCTTCGGCACGAAAGGAATCCCCCTTGTCATCGCCGACCAGTTCACAAACGAATTCCGTCCCGCCAGCTTTGAGGGCGAGCCGATTGCCGCGCCGGGCGGGGCTGGGGAGGGTTGCTTCGGCGATTTTAGGAAACTCGGCGCCGTCGTTGCGCAGTAGCGTGGCCAGGTTCGGGTCGGGCGAGTTGTAGAGGCTGGTGACATACACATCCAGCAGGCTCGTATTCCCGGCGCCTCCGACATCCACCGCCACCAGCGTGCTCGGCCCCAGCGCCACGGTAAAGGGCACGGTCAGCGGCTTGCCCGGTGCGGTGGTGCTTTCGGCCTCCACAAACGTCATTTGGTTCGCGTCCGGCGAGGTAAACGCCAGCGCGTCCAGGCGGTTCGTGAACATGGGGCCAATGCTGAAACCCGTGATGCTCGCGATCCCACTTGGACGGCAATCCACCCAGGAAAGCGTGCCCGGCGCGGCTTGATACCCAAGGCGGTACTTCCCGCTGGCCTTGTCCACGATCACCAGGTCCGTCCGCCCATCACCGTCAAAATCGCCGCTGCCGAAGAATTCTTGCGGCGATTCATAAATCAGGGAGGGAGCATTGCCTGCGGCGGAAACCGAATGAGAAAAAAGAGGAAGTAGAGAGACCGTCGCAGCCGCGAAAAACGAGTAAGGTTTCATGATTTGCTCTAACGCGGGGCACAGTGTTGTGAGGAACAGTGGCAAAGTCAAATGAATCAATCATCGGATGAGCCTGGGCGCAGAGCTTCCGCGCCTGGTGGGCGTTCGGGGGTTGGGGCGGGCTCCGAAGCATTGGGTGAGCGCCTTGGCGCGGCTCCGCGGAACTTCACCTGATTACCACGTAACTTGAGGTTCACGGAATCTAGCGCGGGCCGAGCAGCACGAAAACGCCGAAGAGGAAGGTGGCCACGGCGAGCACTCCGATGAGGAAGAAGATGATCCGGTGGCTGCGTTTCATCCGGTGCTCCCGTGCGGCAAATTCGGTGGGGTGGGCATCGACCGTCTCAGCGCCGCAGAACTACCGGTGGCGGAGACTCGAAGCGTAGCCCCAAGCCGCCCCCATGAGCAGGCCAGCCAAGTGCGCCGTGTTGGCCACCGGTCCAAGGAACCCGGTGTAACAGGCCACCAGCCAGACCAGCATCATGATGACCGTGGTCTGGTGTAAAAAGAGGCCCGAACCGGGGTCGAATCGGCCGCGCAGCCAGATGTACCCGAGCAGACCATACACCACGCCCGACATCCCGCCGAAATTCGGCGCGTGCCCAAAGTAGAACTGGGCGAGGTTCGACCCCGCCGCAATGACCAGCACCAGCAACGCGAGATGCAGCGGGCTTTGGCGCCCTTCGATCATGCTCCCCAGGTCACGCAACCAAAGCATGTTGAAGAGAATGTGCAGCGGGTGGAAATGAATGAATATGGGCGTAAACAAACGCCAGATCTGGCCGTGCCGAATCTCCGGCAGAGTCGGATCCCACTGCATAAACATCCCGTTGACCGAATAATTGGTGATAAACAGGCTCATGACCCGGGCGGTGTCCGCGCCGAAGCGCGAAAGGAAAAACACCACCACGCTCGCTACGATCAGCACAAAGGTCACCGGCCCGAAACCATACGCCGTCAAGGGCCGGAACAAATGCCGGCGGTCACGCACTCGCTTTCGGTAAGCCTCCTGTCGCTTTTCCTCGTCGGAGCGCAACGTCGATGCGCTCTTGGCGCCGGTCAGGTATTTGGGATCGCCTGGATTGGTCCTGAAATCCGCCAGCAGTTTCGTCGCGCCCTCAAGTTTATCCTCGTCATTGACCCAGACGGCCCACTCGTTCTCCTGCTGGTGTTCGATGCGATTTTCGATGCCGTGCACATAGAGAAAATCTCCGAAGGTGCGCGCGGTCGATTCGTTCGCCAGGTGGCCAATCAGTCGCATAAGGGGATACCATAGCCACAAAGGCCCGTTCGTAAAACAGCAAATCCATCCTTGCCTCTGCGCGCATGCCCGCGATAGCTTGTACACTGCATGACATTGTACCGATCCGAACCGGCCTGGCCGGGAACCCGTTCCGGCCAGAGCGTCCAGCCTGTGCCCGGCCCCGGGCAAGGCGCGGCGCGCGCCGTCCGTTTAGCCTCCCTAACCCTGCCACTGGGTTTGTTCGTCGCGGTGGCGGGAGCGGGACATGCCCACGCCGGGACGCAGCCGTCGGCGGCTGAGATTGTCCAGAAAGCCATGGCGCGCACGCACCAGGTCGAGCAGTCCAGCATCAAGCACGATTATACCTATACCAAAGTCAGCCTGGTTGAGGAACTCGACGCCTCCGGGCGGATCAAGGAGCGGAAGGAGAAGGTTTACCAGGTCTTTTTTCAGGGAGGTTCGACGCATGTCAAGCTTCTCGAAGTCAATGGGCGCCCGCCCGCGCAAGCGGAGGTGAAGAAGCAGTCGGACAACCAGAGGAGTTTGCGATTGCTGCTTGGCCAATCCAGTTCAACCGCGGGCGATAACCGCGAGCGTTTCTTAACCCCCGAGCTCGTGGCCCGTTTTGATTTCAACCTACTGGACGAAGCGCCGGTAAACGGACGTCCCGCCTTCCGCATCGGCTTTCAGCCGAAGGATCCCCCTTGCCGACCCGTCGCATCGTGGATCGGTTGCTGGACCGGATTTCGGGCACCCTCTGGATCGACGCCATGGAGTTCGAGGTGGCGCGGGCTGATGTCCACCTTCGCGGCGAGGTGGACGTGCTGGGCGGGATCGCCGGCTGTCTGAAGAAGCTGGCCTACACCATGATCCGCACCCGCGTGGCGGACGGGGTGTGGTTGAACAGTTTCTCGAGCGCCGATTTGGAAGGCCGCAAGCTGCTCGATTCGATGCGCATCAAGGCCAAGTCGCAATCGACCAATTTCCGTCCGCTGCCCCTGAGTTCGTAAGGCTCACCGCCAGGCCAGGTTAAATACCTGGCCGTGGGCCTTGTGGCTGGGGTCCACGCAGCGCAGTTCCAAGCGCAGCGCGCTATCCTGCAGCGTTGCATGCACCCAGCCGGAAGGCTCGCCCTCGCGGAAGACATAAGCCACCGGGGGCAGATTGACGAAATGGATCCCGCTGGAATCCTGCTCGACGCTCCAATGGTGGGTATGACCGAAGATATAAGCCTTCACCTGTTTGCGCGGGCGGATGACTTCCAGAAACCGGTGGGTGTCCTTGAGTCCCATATTTCCTCCGTCGATGCCTGGATTATGATGGACCAGGACGAGCGCCGGCTGGCTCGGGTTGGCATCCAGGGCATCCGCCAGCCACTTGAGTTGCTCGGGACCGACCCGGCCCGGGGTGGACTGGGTTTTGTCCAAGGAATCCAGGATGAACCAGTTGACCTGCGGGGTTTTCAGCAAGGCCGTCTGGCGATCGGGGACCGGCCGCGTGGCCTGCGCCTCGTCTTGAAAAGCCCCCCAGAAACGTTCGCGGTTGTCGTGGTTGCCCAAGGCCAGATGAACCGCCATCTGCGACTCGCGAACCGGTTCGAGCAATTCTTTCACCAGGCCGTAGTCAGCCGTCTCGCCCCGATTGTAAGCGCAGTCGCCGGTGATAAAGACTCCGGCGGGCCGTTGCGGCAATGCCATCAGCTCGCGGGCCACGTGATTGAAGTGATCGGTCATGTTGATCCCACGGAAGATCAGGCTCTTGTTTGCCGCGAGGTGCACGTCCGAAAGCAGCGCCCAGGATGCCTCGTCCACCGCTTTGGCCTCCGCGCGCAACTCCGGCGCGAGGACCAGACCGGCGCCCGCGGCCAGGGAGCGGGCCAGGAACCGCCGCCGCGAAAGGGGTGCAAGATGAATCGGCATGGTTCCTAACTATCGAGGGCACCAGCGGGCCACAAGCAGAAAATCTCGCTTTTCGGCCGGAGCGAAATTATTCTAGGTGACGGCTGAAAACCCCGTGTGCGAATGACGACAGTTGAAGGCATTTCCGAGCCGCCGAGCGTGCTGCGCCGGGTGCTCATCGGGCGCAACCCGAGGCGCACGCTGTTGCGGATGGCCGTTTGGGTGGCGGCGGTATTGTTGATTTCCAGGTTTGTGCTGCTGCCGATCCGGGTGCAAGGCATCAGCATGCTGCCCACCTACAAGACGAGTTCCATCAACTGCGTGAACTGCTTGGCCTATGCCTTCCACCCACCGCGGCGTGGGGACGTGGTGGCCATCAAGCTGGCCGGACGTCACGTCATGTATCTCAAGCGGATTATCGGACTTCCCGGCGAGACCATCGCGTTCCACGAAGGCCACGTGTTTATCAACGGCCAGGAGCTCGCGGAACCGTATCTCAAATACCCCTGCAACTGGGAACACCAAGCCGAGCTGATTGGCCCCAACGAATACTACGTGGTGGGCGACAACCGCTCGATGGACTTTTACAACCACGAGCAAGGGATCTCCACCCGTGATCGCATTGTGGGGAAGATACTCCTATGAAGGCCTGGTTGGCGCGCCTGGCTTTACTCGGAGCGCTCCTCGCCTTGGGAATCTGGGGATGGCGCGCGGCCTTTCCCGGCCCCGAACAACTGATTCGCAAGCGGTTGGCCGAATTGGCCCGGCTGGCCAGCTTCACCCAGAGCGAGGGCTCCCTGGTGAAACTGGCCAAAGCGCAACAACTCGCCGCCCGGTTCACCCCCGATGCCGAGATCAGCGTCGATTTGCCCGGACGCTCTCCGCAGAGCCTCAATGGCCGCGATGAGCTGATGCAGGCCGCCATGAGCGCGCGCACCATGGTGAAATCGCTCAAAGTACAGTTTGTCGATGTGACCGTGAAACTTGGCGACGCCCCCGAATCCGGCATCGCCCACTTCACTGTGAAGGCCGATGTGCCGGGCGAGACCACTCCGGAAGTTGAGGAATTGGAGGCGCAGTTCAAACGGGTGGACGGTGACTGGCTTATCCAGCATGTCCAGAATGTCAGAACGTTACGCTAACCCGCATGACCGAAAAAGCATTGGACCATCTGAGCCGTGCCGATCGCACCCTGGGCCGCCTGATCCGCAGAGTCGGGCCTTGCGCCCTAACGCCGAAAAGCCGGAGAACCCCTTTCGAGACCCTCGTGCACTCCGTGGCCCATCAGCAACTCAACGGCACCGCCGCCGCGACCATCCTGGGACGGGTCAAAGCGCTTTATCCGAATCGCCGCTTCCCCACTCCGCAGGATCTGCTCGAAACTCCGGATGAGCGGCTGCGCGGTGCGGGCCTGTCGCGGTCAAAAATCGCGGCCATCAAGGACATCGCCGCCAAGACCGTGGCCGGGGTGGTGCCCAAGTCCAGGGAGATGATCGCCATGGCCGACGAGGAAATCATCGAGCGCCTCACCGCCTTGCGCGGGGTGGGCCCCTGGACGGTCGAGATGCTGCTGATCTTCACCCTGGGCCGTCCGGACGTGTTGCCCGCGACCGATTACGGCGTGCGCAAGGGCTTCGCCCTCACCTACGGTTGGAAGGAACTGCCCCACCCCAAGGAGTTGCTTGCGTTTGGGGAAAAGTGGCGTCCGCACCGAACCGTCGCCGCGTGGTATTTATGGCGCGCGCTTGAGCTGCCGAACTACGCGCCCGGCAAGCGGCGCACATGACCGGGAATAACGGGCCGACCGGTGTTGGCACTGTGCAGGGCCGCGAAGCATAATTCGAGGGTGCGGAGGTTATTCCGAGCCGAGTTGCCGGGCTCACGATTCTCTTCAATACCGCACAGCAACTCACCCATGGCGCCCTGAAAACCGCTTTCAAACCAGGTGCCCTTGAGTTCAGGTGAAGCTTCGCCGTCAGCCGTAGTAAGCACGATCCGCTGCCGGCTCAGACTGGGACCGATGGATTCCAAGGTGCCGAGTGAGCCCGCGATCAGCGTCCGGTCTGTTTGGCCAAACCTCACGGCCGCATTCATGGCCATTCGGACTTGGGAGTGCTCGGCATCGATAATCACCGAGGCCAGAAACGGCGGGCGAGCCTGCTGATAGGCGGTCCGGCGAACCGAGGCCTGAACGGACACCACCGCTTGCCCGCCCAGAAAACAGGATGCCATGTCGAACCAGTGCACCCCAAAATCGTACAGGAGCAAGTGGTGAACGTCTTCAAACGGCGTGCCGACCGTCCAGGAGTGATCAAAGGCCAGGTGGAAATCCACGCTGCCGATCTGCCCGAGCAGACCGGCGCGAGCGGCTTCACGGGCATAGGCAAAATGCGGGGCCCAACGGCCATTCTGGTTTACGGCGAGACGCACCTTTCGGGCCTCGGCGAGGTCGATCAGCCGTTGCGCCAGATCCAGATCCAGCGCGAACGGTTTCTGGCTTAAGATGTGCTTCCCCGCCTCAAGGGCGGCCTCGATGACCTTCGCCCGAGGCTCGGGGTGCAGCGCGATATCGACCACGTCGAGATCGTCCTGCCACAGGAGTTCGGCCACATCCGTGCAGAGGGCCGCCCCCGGGTAAAACTCGTCGCGCCGCGAACGAGCGCGTTCCAGATTCACGTCGCAGATCATGGCCACGTCCAGCCCCATCCGCTGATACGCCCGCAGATGATATTCGGTCACTCCACCAGCGCCGATCAGGCCAAGCTTCGGACGGTACGCACGCGGCATGGGCGGCAAGTAGGGAAGAACCGGGGCCGCCACCTGAACGGAATGCACCTGCTTGCTGAGGCCGTATGCGGACGGGCTGTTGGACATGAGTGATGCGACGGGAGGAGGATTACGAGACCAGCGGGACGGTCTTCTTCCGTGCGGCGCTGAGCCGGGCGGTATCGACGATCTGCTGGCCGATCCGGGAAATGGAGGGCGAGAGCGGCCCTTCCGGCGGGCAGTCACGGCGCAGACAGTCGAGAACGCACTGGATCGGATTCTGGAACGGCGGCTTGAGCGGATCGGCGGCGATGGTGCGGCCCTCGGGGTGCTTCCTGGTTTGCATCCGCACCGACGACTCATAGGTGTAAGAGCTGAGCGTGCCCTCGGTGCCCTTGAGCACAAACCCGCACTTGGGCTGCGGCTGAGTTTTCCATGGGTCCGTGAAGGTTCCCCACCGGGTTTCGAATTTAGACAGTCCAGAGCGATAACGCGCGATGGTGATGCTGTGCTCATCGACTTCCAGGCCGTTGGGCAGATCGCTGACCGCGGTAACTTCCGACGGCTTGCGGCCCGCATGATACCACGTACCCAACGTGGTGCCGTAACCGAGGTAGTCCAGCAGTGACCCCCCACCCTGCCCCGCCTTGTAAAACCAACTCTTGCGCTTCAACGCCGGCGTGGGCTTGGTCTCGAGTTTGTCCGCCGTGTGCCACAGCGGGCCGCGGTTGCCATCGTAATAATGGACTTCCTCTAGCTCCCCGATCTTTCCCTCGTTCAGCAGCCGGTAAGCGGTGCAATGGCTGGCCTCCCACCGCAACGGCCAATTGATCGCCAGCATCACTCCATTGCTCCTGGCCGCAGCCGTCATCCGGTCGGCTTCCCTAACGGAGGCGGCGAAGGGCTTCTCGACCAGAATATGCACGCCGTGCGGGGCCACCCGCTCGATATATTCCGCGTGCCGGGCCGTGGCGGGACACAGAACGACCAGATGCGGGCGCGATTTCTCGATGCATTCATCCACGTCGGTAAAAACTCGTTCGGGAAGAATACCGAAATTCCGGATGGCCGTCCGCATCCGGGCGGGATCGGCATCGCAGATGCCCACCAGTTCGGCGGACGGATGTTCGGCGACCATACGGAGCAGATCGCCCATATGGAAATGATCGAAATTGATGCCGGCGACGCGGAATTTCATAACGCGATGTGCCATCGGGAATCAGACTTCGTGAATGGAGAACGGAAACGGGTCGCGCCGCAGCTCAATAGCGTGAGATCATCCGGCGTTTGCGGTGCTGAGATCCAAGCCCTCCCCGTTGCGCAGGGTATGGAAGGGCTGGCCCAGGCGGCGGCATTCGGCTTCGAATTCATCGGGTGGTTCGGTGTTGAATGCGAACATATCGAAATGGTGCGGAATCGCCAAGCGCGCACTGATCTCGGCTGCCAAACGGGCGGCCTCGACACCATGCAGGTTGCCTGCCACGCGCCGTTCGGGTTTGTTTCCATTGATCGGCAACAGGGCGAGATCGATTGGGAATCGGCGCAGGGCGGCTGAAAGGCCATCGTGCAGCAGCGTATCCCCGCTGTGATAAACCGAAAGCCCACCCGCCTGAGCTACGAACCCGAGAAATCGGCAATGACCCTGTTCGTCCCGCTCGACCGTGTTGTGCGCCGCGGGGATGCCGTGCAGTTTCATCCCGTCCAAAGTGACGGTCTCTCCGGCGTCGATCGGGATCAAGCGGGACGCGACGGGCCCGAGCTTTTGGAGCGCCGAATCCAGGTTGGCCCTGGGCAGCAGCAGACGGGCGTGGGGGTTGCCCTCCAACAGTGGCAGCAGCGTTTCCCCATCGAAGTGGTCGGTGTGGAGATGGCTGCTGGTGATCAGATCCACACCGGTCAGCTTCGCGGGGTCGATCACCGGCTCGGTCAACCGCACATGGGGTTTGTCCGTATCGGCGTACTTCCGGGTGAGCGAATCCGAGAGGTACGGATCGAAGAGGATGCTGACGCCGGCGGTGTGAAGCAGGAAACCACTTTGCCCCAGCCACCACACGCGGGCCTGGTTCCTCTGGCGCGCTTGGGCCATGTCCGCCAGCAGTGCCGCATTTTTCTGAAAGGCAGGCTTCATGCCGGCGCAGGCAAGCCCAACTCCCGCCGCACTTTGTTCACGCCCAGGACCAGGTTGGCCAGCTTCTGACGGGCCGCCCACCGGGCCGTCTGGCTCAACCCACAGTCCGGCGCGAAGACTAACCGGTCGGCAGGGGCGTATTTCAAACACCAACGAACGCGGTCCGCGACGTCGTCCGCGGTTTCGAGGTAGTAGCTTTTCACATCGACGATCCCGATCGCAACGTCCGTGCGCCGCGCGATGGTCGAGATGATTTCAAGCTCGGCAAATTCGCGGCTGGCCATTTCCAGGTGCATTTCCGCGCAATGAAAATCCAGAAACGCCGGGAACATGGGCGCCAGTTGTCGCGGCCCGACGGCGCGGGCCTTATAGTTGCCAAAACAGAGGTGCGTGCAGATCCGCGCGCGGCCGGCGACGGACTCGACGGTGCGATTGAAAATATCGACGAAACGTTTCGGGTCTTCCCGATGGGCGTAGCAACTCATGGAAGGTTCATCGACGCTGAGTTCGGAGCAACCGGCGGCGACGAGTTGTTCGAGTTCGTGCCGAACGATGGGCAGCAGGGCTTCGGTGAGCGCCCACCGATCCGGATACCGCGGGCTGGCCGCCAGGCGTCCGCTCAGGGTGTATGGACCCGGGACACTCGCCTTGAGAGTGGGCATCCGACTGCGGGCGCAGGGCACCGAGGCCAGCCGCTGCAAGCGCTTAAACTCCTCGACCACCCCCAGGCCACGGGGCGCGCGGAGTTCGCCGGTAACCTTGTGCTTTCCCCGCTGGTCATGCGCCGGCGGGCCAAATCGCCGGGGCGGCGCGCCTTCCAGCTCGATGCCTTCGAGGTAGCCGTAAAAGGAGAGGTTAAAATCCAGGCGCGTTTGTTCGCCATCGGTGATCACATCGAGGCCGGCGGCGAGTTGGTCGTGCAGGGCGGCAATGACGGCGTCGTCCTGCAATTCGGAACGATCGTCCGGGCCAAACTGATCCAGGTGCTGACAGGCGAACTCGAGCCACCCGGGAAACGGGTAGCTGCCGATGACCGTTGTGCGCAATGGATTATTTTTCATGTTTGAGTTCCAGATTCCAGTTCTTCGGTGGAAAGCCGGTCGCGGGTGATCGCGAGCCGTCCGGTCTCACCTGGGACCACCTTCCGCTCGCGGCCATTCCCCGCATGGCGCGCTGGATTCATCGTTGGCCTCAGGTCCCCGCATCGGCATATAGCCGCGCCATGCGGTGTGCGTGCTCGTCATAAGCCGCCTCGAAAAGTTCGGCGGCGCGCTGGGCGCCGACGATCGCCGCCCCGGAGAGGACTTTGGGCGGATGCCCCGCAGTCGTCAGGCGCGCCGCGACCTCCGCTTTGATCGCGTTGACCAGCAGACAGCCCCCGATGGTCGAACCCGGGGAGACCGGGGTATCCAGGCCGGGAATGCGCACCATGGCATCACCCGCGGGCGCGCCGGTGTTGAGCACCACATCGGCAAAATCCTGCATCTTCCGTCCAGCGGGATGCTTGGAAGGACTGGCCTGCGAATGCTGAAGGCTCACAATGACCACCACTTTCAGCCCGCGCTTTTTGAAGGCCTCGGCCATTTCGATGGGCACCAGGTTGCAGCCACTCGAAGAGATGACGAGCGCCGAATCCTCCGGACGCAGGGCAAAGTTGCGCAAGATGCGCTCCGCCAGGCCGGAGACGTTCTCCAGGAACATGGCCTGCCGCTGGCCGTTCGCGCCAACCACCAGGTTATGAAAAGTAAGGGAGAGTTCGACAATCGGGTTGAACCCGGGAAACGAGCCGTAGCGCGGCCACATTTCCTCGACCATGATTCGACTGTGGCCGGAGCCGAAGACGTGCACCATGCGTCCGGCCAGAATGCTTCGCGCAAACCAATCGGCCGCAAGCTGGATCTTCGGCAGTTGCGCCTCGACGGCATCCACCAGGCCGCGCGACTGGCGCAGATAATTATGAGCGGGCGAGAGGTTGTTCATTTTGGAAATCCATGGCGTGGCGGGCGGCGCCAAAGGCGCCGGCGCGCTCGCCGAGCTTGGCGGGCACCACCCGCACGCGGGCGCCGCCGGGACGCCATTCAAACCGCCCCAGAAACTGGCGGAGCGGTCGGAACAGGGCCGCTCCGGCGTGCGCGATCCCGCCGCCGAGGATCACCACCTCGGGGTCGAGCACATTCACCAGCGACGCGATGCCGGCGGCCAGCGCACGGACCGATTCCAACCAGATTCGGCGGGCCTGAGGATCACGGCGTGAACCGGCGGCGACCAACGCCTGGGTGGAGGCGAAGCGTCCCTCCGAACGGGCCACAACGGTGCAATCGCCGATCGCGTCTTCCAAGCTCCCCGGCATCCCGGTGACATCCGGCCGCCCCAGTGAGTCGAGCGAAATGTGGCCCAGATGGCCCGCGCGCCGCGCATGGCCGCGCAACAGCCGGCCGTCCACCATTGCCGCCCCGCCCACACCGGTGCCCAAGGTCAGCAGCACGACGTTCGTAGATTCCCGGGCCGCACCGCGCCAGACCTCACCCAACAGCGCGGCCTGGGCGTCATTCAGCACGGGCACCGGTTGACCGAAACCCAGGTACTCCTGCCAGACCAGGCCCTCGAGGCCGGCCAGACGCCCGGGCATGACGGCAATTGAGCGGTAATCCGCCGAAGGCAGTCCGGGCGCGGCCAAACCGACGAACCCGGGCGCTTCCTGAACCGTGTCCCGAAGTTCCTCGTAAATCCGCCGGACATTTTTCCGCCAACTACGACCCCCGGTGTCTCGGGTCGGGATCGAGCATTCGGCGAGGACACGTCCTACCGGAGTCACCGCAAGGCCCTTAACATTCGTCCCCCCCAAATCCAATCCGATGGCGTACTTCATGGTTTGGGAGGAAGCTGCCCTTCGCTCACGGACCATCCGCCGTCCACCGCCAAAACCTGGCCGGTAACAAAGCCGGACGCATCGGAAAGGAAATAGACCGCGGCGGCGTCCAGATCCGACGGGTGGCCGATCCGGCCGCCATCGAGTGGTTGCTTGGTTTTGATGAAGCTCATGATCCCGGGATCCTTGGCCGCGCGTTGGGCCATGCGTGTATCCACCAGGCCCGGCGCCAGGGCGTTGAACCGGATGGACTGCGGGGCGTAGAGCGCAGCACAGGATTGGGTGAGCCCGAGGATGGCGGCCTTCGCCGTGGCGTAGGTTTGAGTGGCGAAAAAAGCCGGCGATGGCGACCAGGCCAGCACGCTCGCGAGATTCAAGATGCTGCCACCGGTCTTCTGGTTCAGGAACTGGCGAACCGCGGCGCGATTGGAATAGAAGACGGAGCTCAGATTTAGATCGAGTGTCTTGCGCCAACCCTCGTCCGTGATCTCGTGCAAAGGCCCATCCCCCCATCGCCTGCCAGAACCACCCGCCACATGATACAGGGCATCGAACCCGCCAAACCGGGACAGGCATTCCTCGATGGCTTGTGGAGCCGTAACCGGCAGTGTGGCGTCCGCCCACAGGACCCGCAGGGAGGCGCCCCATTCGAGATCCTCGGACGCGCCAGACTCCAACCCCACCGCCAGGACGCGAGCCCCGGCGGCGAGAAACGCCCTGACCGCCGACAAGCCAAGCCCGGCTGTCCCGCCGATGACGACGGCACGTTTGCCTTCGAGGGCGGCGGTGTTCGGGCTGGCCATGCCTGGATCGTTGGATGAGACCATCGAATCGTCAATAGTAATTACCAGAGCGGCCCCGGCTGAGGCGGATCCGCGCACTGCCCGCGCCAGGGTGACGGCGTTGCGCAGACCCACCGACCCGCTTCCGGGGTGAAGCTAATCGCTCCGGCTCGCCGAATGAACCACTTCCACCCGGACTTCCGGTTCGCCGATGCCCGTGACGACTTCCGCCCACTGCAGTCTCGGCCCACGCAATCGTTGCATACATCCGACATACCACGAATCACGGGAGATCTGGAACTCGGCGCGCCACGGCAAACCGTTCGCCGGGGCGGCGATCAGCTTGCGGAGCGAACTGCCAGGAGCCAGGAGCCGCGTATGCTCGGTCGGTTCGTGTTTCACGTCCCACTTCGCGGGCAATGGGCCCTGAAACGACGCCCAACCCCATACCCGCACCGCAGCCGGACCCCGGTTGGTGATGACTGCCCAGGCGAACCGGGCTCGCCCGAAATTGGTGTAGCCATCCACGGACACGGAGACGCACTTCGCAACGGGAGGTTGAACCCGGTTTCTGGCGATGAAGACCGCCAGACCCAAAGCCATCCCCGTGATTGCGACGATAACGATTCCTTTGATCATAGCTCTGACGCACATGCCGGTCACCAGCCCCGGGCCGGCGGGACTTGAACGCACGCCGAAGCCGCGGGCGATAACCTGGCGGCGCGGAGGCAGGCGGCAGCTTGCATGGCGCTTTTCTAGCCCCGGTTCGCCCAGCGGTCAAGGCGGCTCGAGACGGGTAGGTGGAAGGACCGGCATGGAGCCATCGGAGAGGCAGTGGCCGTTGGGCGTCAGCACAGGACCTGGACGTTTCAAAATGCTTTGCTGGACCCATCATCCGCCGAAGACAGCGTGCTTCAAACCATCCAAAGCGTGAGCGCCACCGAAAGCCAGCAACCCAAAGTAGGCCAACGACAGCAGAAACATCGAACACCCGGCCAGGAAGGACGCCCCGTCCCGCTCGAGGGCACCGGCGGCCAGCAGCAGGACTGTCCAGGCCGGGAGCGAATTAGTGAAGGGCAGCGGAAGGGGCAAGACCAACAACAGCCCCGAAATCAGAATCAACACGCCGCCGACCCGGCGGAACATCAGCGACTCGCTGAGGAAACACAACCGCGGCCGCAGGCAAAACTCGAGCATCCGAACGATCCAACTCGCCGCCTTCAGCACTTTCGAAAGGAAACCAGGAGGCAATTCCCAACGAAGCAGCCGCTGGGGAAGCCAGGGTTGCCGGCCTAAAGCCAGGCGACCGCCAATCAGCGCGACGACCGCCCCGAAGGGCAGCGACAATCCCGGCAATGGAATTGGTGAGATGAAGGGCAGCGACAGGCATACCAGGAGCAAGTTGAACCCGCGTCCGTGTGTGGCCTGCAGAAGGCCCGCGATGGGCACGGGACCGCCGGAAAACCTTTCCGCAAGGGCACGCAGTTCCTGCGAACACCTGGCCTGGCGCGGCCTTGGACTGTCGGTGGGGTCGGCGGTCGCCGACGATGGGGTGGGGTTGGGCATGTTCTGAGGTTCAAGGATGCCGGGCAGGACCGGATCCGCCGCCAACCCCGAATCCCGTGACTGGCCTGGGCGGGAGGGTTCGCGATCGTCTGTAATGCTTGCGCTCATGGTGGTTCAGGGCCGGATATGGCGCAAAGGCGCGGGGGGGCTTGGAGCGGAGGTCGCTTCCGCTCCCTTCCCGCTGCGCAGCCGCAAGCGCCGTCGTAAAACCGAGGCCAGGATCGCGCTCGTGAGCACCGCCCCCACGACCGCCAGCGCCGGCCAGGTCCCAATCCGCCACGGGGTGTGCGCCAGCAACATCTTGGCCCCGACAAATACGAGCACCAGCGCCAGACCCGGCTTGAGGTAATAGAACATCGGAATGGCGCCGGCTAAGACGAAGTAAAGGGAACGGAGACCAAGGATTGCGAACACATTCGAGGAATAGATGATAAAGGGATCGAGTGTGACGGCGAAAATGGCGGGTATGGAATCGGTGGCAAACATGAGATCCGTCACCTCGACGCAGACCAGCACCACCAGCAACGGTGTGGCGCAAAACCGTCCGTCCGCTCGCACGAAAAAGCGTGTTTCATCTGCACAGGAGCGCACCGGCAAAAGCCGCTGGACGACGCGCACCACCGCGTTTTGCTGCACTTTCATTTCACCTCGCCTTTCGAAAGCCAGCCGCAGACCGGTGAAAACCAGAAAGGCGCCAAAGACGTAGAGGAGCCAACTGAACCGCTGAATCATGACGACTCCCAACCCGATCATGACGCCACGCATCAGCAGCGCGCCGAGGATGCCCCAAAACAGGACCTTGTGCTGGCACCGCGAGGGAACCTTGAAGTAAGCGAAGACGACTGCGAACACGAAGAGGTTATCGACGCTCAACGACTTTTCGAGCACATAGCCGGCGAAGAATTCCAGGGCTTTTTGCGAGCCGGCCGCGTGCCAGATCACCGCATTAAACCCGAGGGCCAGCGCCACCCAAACCGCCGTCCAGGTCAGCGCCTCACGGATCGCGGGCGCACGAGCCCGGCGATGGAACACGCCCAGATCCAGCGCCAGCAGCGCGAGCACAAAGGCGTTGAACCCGGCCCATAGCCAAAGCGATTCCTTCATAGCTTACCGTCTCGAACTGCGGCCGGCAGCCGATGCTGGAACCTCCCGGGCAGACGCTTCCCGGCGATGGAGCTGCTGCGCGAGCAGCGTGCCGGTGACAGATGCAGCAACCGGCCGCCACCCGAATCAATACACCGCGCGAAGAGAAGTGCCTGTCCATGATGTCCGTCTCCCCAAAACTGCGATCGAGGCTGGCGGCATGCGAATCATCGCGCCATCCGGAAAACACACAATTTGGCGCGGGCCTTACTTACCCGCCGCTGACGCAGAGTCTGCATGCGCACCGCGCTCGCCGCCCTGCCCATCGTTTATGAGTAACTGCCTTCGATGATGAGCTCGAACCTCTTGAACCATCCGACCGACCGCTGCGGCTCTCGCGCCTTCCCCTGATTGTGAATCCTCCCGGTTTCTCCGGATGTGTTCATAACGGTGGCGAAGTTACTTTAATCACCACATGGAGGACCTTAACATGCGTACGAGTCGGATTGCCTTTTGGCTCGTAGTCGTCGCCTTCGGCGTGAGTGCGTGTACAACATCCGGAAGCGGCTACTCGGGATTCATCTCCGGCGCATAGGCCGGCAAGAACTCCACCGCGATGGCGCCTCGCAGGCTGTCCACATACTGGCGCACGAGCTTGGAGCGATGAGCTTGCAGCCGGTCCCACACAATCAGCAGCTTCTTGCCGATCGTGGCGTACAGTGCCTTGAGGAACTCGATTACCTGCGGTGTGCGGATCGTGCCGGGGTGCATCCGGAAGTAGAAGCGCCAGTAGGTCACTCCGGCGATGACCGAGAGCTGTTTCCAGCTGAAGCTGTATTGCAAAACCGGTGTCTCGCCCCGGGGAGCCCAGGTGCGTGCGCGACAAGGCCGTTCGGACAGTCCCGACTCGTCTATAAAGACGATGATTCGTCCTTGCCGCGCAGCGATTTTTTTAGTTCCGGCCACCTCTTGGCTTTCCAGGTACGGATGGCTTTCTCGTCGCGCTGGCGCGCCTGGCCGCTCGGGCGCTGCACGCTCCAGCCTAAAGCGCGCAGCAAGCGCCACACCGAAGGCTCGGTAAGACTGACCGCGAAGCGCTGCGCGATCAGCGTGCGCATGCGCGGTAAAGTCCATAGCTCTGTGCCAAAACCTGCCGCCAGTGCACCGGCCTTGAGCAAGCCCATCAGTTCTTCGCACTGCGCATCAGATAGCCGCCGCGGTCGACCAAAGCGCTTGGGTCGCCGCAGGGCATCGAGCCCACCTTCTTGGCGCACCGCCTCCCAGCGCGAAACCGTCGTGCGTGTCACGCCCACACGCCGGGCCACCTCCGCCTGCGCCACCCCGGAGGCGAGCAGCCGCGCACCTCGTCGCCGACGCCGCTCCAGTCCGATCAGTCTTTGCTCGTCGTCCATCCTTACCTCGAATGTAACCACTCAAGGGGGTTGGACAGCAATCAGGGATAAAAGTGCCACTCACTTACGCAAGTATCAATAAGTGACTGAGAAATTAGAACATATGTGGCGCGCCCGGAGGGATTCGAACCCCGACCCCCTGGTTCGTAGGCCGATGGAAACTCGTGGAGGTGTACGGACAGATGTGGGGTTACGAGCCCGGAGATGGAGCGCCTTCTCCGCGGGGTATTTGTACAGCGGGCCAAAAAAATCCTTACGGCTAGCAGACTTACCGGCCGAGAGCCGAGCGATCTGCGAATAGGACTCATGACTGGGGTGCATCGCAATTTCGTCCGCGAGATCCGTGCGACAAAGCCGAAGGTTCGACTCCAACAGGTCCAGCGCCGACACCCAGCTGATGCCCTGTTACAGGCATGGGCTACCGACTGGCAATACCTGACGACGGTTGGATCCCCACGGGAGCTACCTATTCGAGCGCCGGAGGGTGAACCCAGCTTTTCTGCCCTCGTCAGACGCTACATGCCCGGGGTGCGTCCCAACACAGCGATCGCTGAATTGCGACGATCGGGCACCGGCAGCCAGATGACCAGATTCGCCTGCGCTCTCGAACCGCAAAGGCTCCCGGCCTCACGGAAGAGAACATTGAGGCAAGCAGTGCGCGCCTGCGGAACTGGCCGGCACGTTGCTGCATAACCTCAAACTCCCCGAACAGCCCTGGGTCTGCCAGAGCACGGAGCCGGTCAAGATCGAACAGCGGCGTCTGCCGCTCACAAGGCAAACCCTGGCCAAACGCTCACAAATATTTCTGGATTTGATTTCCGGCGAGCTTGCGAATGGACAACCCACGAAAACCCGGGAGCCATCAGCGTCCGTTAGCGTCACCGTCTTTTGTCATGAGACTTCCGAGACACCCGATCCATCGACAACCACACCGATAAGGCGTAAGGGCAACATTCGTAATGGGCGCATCAAGGCGAAAGATACTGATCCGTGCATCAAATAGTGCGTAATGTGGTAGCATTAGCGGCATGCAGAGCAAGCCCGATGCCCGGAAATTGGATTCTGCGACCCAGACACATTTGCGCCGCTCGGTAGTGCAAGCGGTACGGGGCGGGATGAGCCAGACGCAAGCTGCGCAGGTCTTTGGTGCCAGCCTTCGCGCGGTGAGCAAGTGGATGGGGCTGGATCGCGCGGGTGGTCTGCGGGCGCTGAAGCCCAAACGGCGCGGTAGGCGGGCGGGCGAAGGGCGGCTTACACCGACGCAAGCGGCTCGGATTCGGCAGCTGATCATCGACTCGTTGCCCGACCAGCTCAAACTGCCGTTTTACCTGTGGACCCGATCTGCCGTGGTGACGCTCATAGAGCGCGAGTACGGGATCTCGGTGTCGCTGACCACAGTGGGTCGATACCTGAGCCGCTGGGGTATGAGCCCACAGAAGCCCGTGCGTCGAGCTTATGAGCGCAACGATGCGGCGATTGCGCGCTGGTTGCGTACCGAGTACCCGGCAATCGCCCGCAAGGCCAAGCGAGAAAGGGCGGTGATTTACTGGGGTGATGAGATGGGCTTGCGCAGCGACCATGTGTCCGGCACCAGTTATGCGCCCCTCGGTCAGACCCCGGTCGTTCGCGCCACCGGGCAGCGCTTCGGCTGCAATATGATCTCGGCTATCACCAACCGCGGTCACCTCGCCTTCATGGTGTTCCACGGCAAGTTCGATGCTCGGCTGTTCGTTCGCTTCATGCAGCGCCTGCTCAACCAGGTGGCCCGCAAGCTTTATCTGATCGTGGATGGGCACCCGGTTCATCGCTCGGTCATTGCAAGAGAGTTCGTGAGCGCCAACGAGGCACGATTGCGCTTGATCCGGCTGCCGGGGTATTGCCCGGAACTTAACCCCGATGAACTGCTGAACCAAGACGTCAAGACCAATGGTCTGGAAAAAGCCGACCCAGCAACCGTACCGAGATGATAGCCGGCGTTCGCAGCCACCTGCGCCGACGTCAGCGACAACCGCAGGTCATCCGAAACCTCTTTCAAGAAAAGCATGTTCGCTATGCAGCCTGACCTACTACGCACTATTTATCGGCCGGCTCAGTAACATGCTGGGCCTGAGCGAAAAGGACAAAGGCCAAGATCTTTCAGGCCTCAACAAGTGAAGTGTACGGGGACTCCCGATGTGCATCCTCAGACGGAGGAGATACTGGGTTCGAGGTGAACTGCATTGGCATCCGGGTCCTGCTACGACGAGGGAAAGCGCTGCGCCGAGACGCTGTTCTTCGACTACCATCGTCAGCATAGATGTCGATATCAAGGTCGCCTGTATCTTCAATACTTACGGGCCACGCATGCAACCCAATGATGGCCGCGTCGTGAGCAAATTTTATTGTGGCAGGCGCTGAGGGGCGTGGATATCACAATCTACGGCCGGTGAGATCAGTACTCGCAGCTCCTTGTGCTATGTGGGACGACATGATAGGAGGGTTTAACTCTGGTTCATGGATACTTTCCTCGCAGGAACCACTGGCCCCCTCAATCTCGGGAATCCCCCCAAGAGTTCATCGATACGGGCAGTTGGCTCGAACGCGTGATAGGAGCTAACTGGATCCTCCTCCACTCTCTAATTTTCGGCCACTCCCGCAGGACGATCCGCGTCAGCGGCAGCCCGACATTTCAAAGGCCGTGGAGTTATTGGGTTGGCGACCGACCGTCTCGTTGGACCACGGTCTGGAAAAGACCATTTGCTACTTTGATGAGTTGCTTTCCGAGGGCCGATCGTCCCGGCAGTAGCGCTCGCCACACCGTAATGCGCGCGCTCGTTTAACTGCTGCAAGCGAGGCGGCTGACGCCGAACGGCGTACTCAACCCATGAAAGATCGTCTAGTATCCATTATAACGCCCGCATATCGTGCCGGCCCATACATTCAGGAGGCGATCCGTTCCGTACAGAATCAGAGTTACGAGCACTGGGAAATGCTTATCGTCGACGACTGCTCGCCTGACGATACGTGCGATCGAGTTAGCCAGATTGCGCAACTTGATGCCCGAGTCCACTTAATCAGACAACCACGCAATCAGGGACCTGCGGTGGCTCGCAATACTGCGCCGGAGGCAGCTTCAGGAAGATACGTTGCGTTCCTGGATAGCGACGACTTCTGGCTATCAGGCAAAATGACTAATCAGCTGGATTTCATGGCAAAGAGCGAGACGGCGATTTCGTATACGGAATTTCGCCGAGTCAGCGAAGACGGCAAGCGCATCGGACACCGCGTTATAGTTCCTGCAACGCTATCTTATACCCAGTTGCTGGGGAACACGGCGATGGCAACCTCGACGGTGCTAATCGATCAGCTACAGACTGGCAGGGTCCGCATGCCGATCGCACCTTACGACGACCTCGCCGCCTGGCTGTCTATACTGCGACGGGGGTATATTGCTAAAGGTCTAAAGCAAGACCTGATGCGCTATCGCGTCCTCAACGGTTCAATATCGAGAAATAAGCTTCGATCCGCTAGTTGGGTTTGGAAAACCTACCGACAAGTCGAAGGATTGGGCCTGCTCCGCTCGAGTTGGTCATTTGTTAACTACGCCGCCCACGGCTGGTTGAAAATTCTTGGCGCTTCTGATCGGCGGGCGAAGCTACCTGGGCGGGAGGGCCGTCACGTTGCGCACTGAATTCGGGAACAAACACCATCTGAACTGCGTAAGGCGGAGAGAACGAATCCAGTACACGGCCGCCGAGACGACAAATGCAATTATCAGTGCGGCCGTGTTGGAGAACCACCGCGCTGCGGCGTAGGCCGGAATTGCCGCGTAGGCCCATAAGAACACGCTAGTAAGACTGTTCTTCACAGCGTAATCAGCTCTTGGAATGAGCCGCCTCGCGAGCCGGCTGTGGAGCAGCATATGGAGGTGGACCTTGTCCGGTTGGGCCGGTCGATAGCCTTCTCGATGATGCTTTCTGGCTATGCTGAATACAACTTCAATGACGGGATAGCCACATGCCAACAAAGAGGCCCAAGCCGAGACACTAGGATTTCTGACGGGAAGTAATATTGCGACCCATGCCAGTAGAACGCCACCAGCGTACGCCCCGCCGTCGCCCAGGAAGATCTTGCCAAATGGGAAATTAACCACACTAAAGCCGAACATTGCTGCTTGCAGCAGCAAGCAAAGCCCCGCAAGCGGAAGATCGCCAACTCTGTTCGCGACCGCTGCAATAGAAAAGAATGCGATCATCATCGCGCCGACTGCCAATCCATTGAATCCGTCGATAATATTGATCGCATTTGCCACGCCACCGATCGCGAAGGCGGTAAATGCAATTGACAATGGCCACCAGCCGAGCAGCCAATCTACACCCCATACGTTGACATGAGTCAGACTCACTCCTGTCAGGCAACAAACCAAGACGCCGCTTGCCATAGTGGCCGCGAGCCGCAGCCAAACGCCTATCCGCTTGGTGACGTCCTCCAGCATGCCGAGAATCCACGCGGGCAGACAAGCCAACAATATTGGACCAAGCAGCTGGGGCAGATTCCTGCAATAGCGTAGTACTACGACGCGACAATCACTTGCACGTCAGTGCCATGATTATCCCGACACTACCTATTCTGATCGTCGGCTTGGCGTGGAATTTTTGAATACCTTCGACACCGTCGAGGGTAAACCGCCCGTGCCAACGCCTAGTGATAATTAACAGCAGGCACGTCAAAAAACCGATCGCAGCACCAACGGACGTGACCGCCAGAGCAGTATGAGAAAATGCACTGACGGAACGGAACAAAAACAGGGCACACAAAAGCAGAGGTAAAAGCAAGGCAGCAAGCGCTATCGCGAGAACTATATCGGTCAGTAGAGCACCAGAGCCCTTCTTTGCCAGGATGTCAGGTACTAAGCGTGGTGTCTTACGCGCGGGGGGCACCGCGGAAACAACCCCGTCTGAAGCGAGAATCTGGACACTTGGTTGCGCTATTTCGCCTGATTCGCGTTCAACCGGCACTCGAGCCTTGGGAAGCTGGTTAGTCATGATGCCCACTTAAGAGCGACGCCGCCATTTGCCCCCATAGGACTGACGCTTGCTTCAACTCCACTGAGACATTTAATAAAGACACCGGATCACCTCCGATTCCCCGGACAAGTCGAGGTGCGCTCAGTCATGCCAAACACTTACACATGGGGCACAAAGGGGTGGCTATTGCTTCATTCGGTCCACAACTTCCAAGTCCATGTCCGTAGTGCTATGCCGCAAAGATACAGGATTCGAGCTTCGATGAACATTACAACAACGCCTAAAGCAGTTCTCCCGTTGCAAAAGTTCTTGTCCCGGTGCCGGTGATGTCGGAGTTGGCCTACTAACGGCAGAGTACAAAATCCTGGCGAACAGTAGAACTGCCTGATTAGGAGATTTTTACTGCTCCTCAGGGAGATAATCGCATCGACCCGACGAATTTATACGCTGTCGGAAGATCCTGATTCGATTCCTTTGCTGGCCGCGCCGTCAGAATCGCAGACGACGTGCTCCATGTATCTCATGCATCGTTGCCACGCGTATTTGGGTCATCATGGAATTACCGCGCGCGCCTCGGCCGCAGCGAACGCAATGTTAAATATGATGCTCGAGGCCGACTGCCAAAGCGTCAGCGCCGGAAGCTTCTCCGCATTCAGCGGCACCACGATTGCGTCGCCCGGATGAATCTGCACATCTGTTCCCTCGCGGAACCAACCCTGATTCCCCGTTACGACATTTCCGTCGGCACGGACCACATATATGCGTCGTCGATCCGCCTGGTCGGTAAGGCCACCACTCTGATTAATGTAGTCGTCTCGGGACAATCCCGGGATGATACAGATGGGAGGTCGCGTCCTGAACTTCGCCCAGCACCATGATCTGCTGCCGCTGCCTCGGCACGATCAGTTCGTCGCCATTCTCCAGCAGGATGTCGTTGCTGGAGCCGGGGCGCGCATTCATGGCGGCCGGAAAATTGATCACCAGGCGACCGACAGCCGTCGTCGACTGCAGCTCCGATAGCAAAGTCTGGCCGATACTGATGGCGTTCTCGCCGCCGAGCTGGCCCGCGCGGTCGTCATGAGCGCCATTCCTGCGATATCGAGGCGCATGCGCTGCACCATCGATCGAGCTGCTGCTGCTCCTGGCGCTTGAGATCGACCCGCGTAAAGACGGCTCCCTGCGGAAAGGCAAGGTCGGTCAGGCCGCCAGCGCGCTCCAGGACCGAGCGCAACGTCTCGCCGCGCTTGACCGCATAGATGCCCGGGAAACGCACTTCGCCAACAAGCGTGACTTCTGACTGCTCGGTCCAACCCGAGACTTCCTTGACCGATAGGCGATCGAAGGGCTGCAGCGGCAAATCCGCGGCCTGTTGCCCGCCGCTGCACCGCGTTCAGATCAACGGAGAGCACCTCGGTGCGACGCTGATCGCCATTCGCTACCGTATAACGAGACAGTTCGGCGCGCCGACTATAGGCGGACGGCAATAGGCCGCCCCGGCGCGAAGCAGATCGCTGACTCGCATGCCGGGCTCCAGTGGATAGTCGCCCGGCACCTTCACCCGCCCGTCAATATGAACGGTCGGCGTCGGCTGCGACAGGCTCGACTGCACCCGCAGCTCCTCCAGCAACGGCTGAATGACATACTGGCGACTGTTTCCAGATCGAAGGCCGTGATGGTATCGCGGGCCATCAGCATCACATCGGCAGGCGAACCCGGCGCCGCCAGCGCCGCAGCCAGATCGGCCGACAAGACCTCGATGTGCCGATCCGGCGGCAATTCGCGCCGGATCAGCAGGTAGTGCAGATCGGCATTCGGCTTGAGCTCGTGACTGGCGAATGATCTGGCTCAGCCGCAGTCCCGCGTGCCAGGCGAACGTTCTGGGCTGATACACATAGCCCTGCAGGGTGACGCCCGAGTCCAGCTCCGGCAACAGGCGCTCGATCTGCAGATGTCGCCATTGCGCAACGTAGAGCGGCCGCAGACGGCGCAGACGGATCGATGTCCACGACAACCCGCTGCTGGTTGTCGTCGATTCTGACGAGGGCGGCGCGAGTCGCGATCCGCATTGGCGTCAGACCTCCGCCCATACTGATCAGGTCGGCGACGCTCTGGCCGCCCTTGAGCTCGTAGATGGCCGGGCCGCAGGACTTCGCCGTCCAGAGAGACCGTGGGCCCGACCGGGGGAATGAACACGACGTCACCCGGCAGCAGCTTGATGTCGCCCGAGCTATCTCCCCGCATCAGCAGGTCGTACAGGTCGAGCGTTCGCACGGTCTGGCCCTGACGCTTGACCTGAATGTCTGCGCAGCGAGCCGGTCGTCTCCACCCCTCCGGCGGCAAACAATGCCGTCGTGACGGTCGCCAGGCCGGTAAGCGTATACGATCCTGGATACTTCGCACCGCCCAGCACGAATACGCTGATGGTGCGCGTTTCTCCCACCGAGACGTTGGCGCGCACGCCGATCATCTGCCGCGCGACCTGAGCCTCGATATCGCTCTTGACGTCGCTGTATCGCCGCCCTCCGACCTGGATGGGTCCCAGCTCCGGGAAAGCGGATATAGCCGTCGCGGCCAACGGTAAGCGATTGGGTCCGGTTCTCGGCTGCCATAGAGCTGAATCTGCAGCACGTCCCCGGGTCCAATCACGTAATCGGCAGGTACCGGCATATTCAGCGTCGGCAGCAGACTCAGAGTCGAGTTATCGAACAAGGTCGTAACCAAAGGGCTTCAGCGCCTCGGGGCCGGTCTTTGTCAGCGGCAATCGAGTGAGCCGAACCTGCAACTCGCAAATGCGGGCTCCGCCGCAACACGCTGCGTAGCCAAGGCTTCGGTCAAGCCATCCAGGGCAATCGGCGGAATACCGGCCAGCAGCAGCTCTCCGTTACTGTTGAGCTGATAGGGATTGTGGCTCTGGATGAGATCGACGAGATCCTGGAGCTTCTGACGCTCGCTGGCCTGCAGCTCTTCGACTGTCGGCTGGGGCGCCTCCTGTGCGGTTCTGGGTGGTTGTGCTGTTCTGACCCGTCAGCTGCGCGAGCTGCGCCGCGCTCAGCGACAAGCCGCCGACGTTTACTGTCTGGAGTTATTAGTCTGTGCCGCGGGAGCCGGAGCCAGTTGGCTGGGCACTCGTCGCAGATGGCTGAGAAGGTATGGTCAGATAGACCAAGACGGTGTCGCCTGGCTTGAAAACGGGATTCGCCTCGACTTGCGGCTCGTTCTGCTGCTGTACGCTGCTGCTGCAGCAACTGCTGTTGCAGCAGGCTGGCCTGGGAACCTGTCAAGGAACCGCTACCGGCACCCAATGCACTGTACCGCCCCCGAGAGTGCGCCGAGCCGCCGCACCGCCAGCCGCCGGTGCCGCGCTCCACCGGCGCCGAAGCTGCTGCAGAATGGCCTGCTGCTGATCCGGCGACATGCTCTGGAATAGCTGCAACTCCTGCTGCAGATCTCCCTGTCTGGGCCGAGGCAACGCTGACCATGGATAACAAGATAGCCAGCACCACGCCGCAGAGGCGCCCAAAGTCGTCGCCGTCTGGCCGGATAACCTTTCACGCGTTCAGCTCCCCAGCGGAGTCAAAGATCTGCATTGTACTGTTCTCTTACCCGCCTGTGAGCTCAGGGGGTTGAAAGCGTCATCATCGAAAAGAAATCAGGAAGGCCCCGCCTTGGTGGATTGCCTGCCCTCTGGCCATACCTTGCCAGGCGGCCAGCACGGTATCCGGCGCAATGCCGAGACGTCGATGGGCGCGTGTCCGTACCGCCGACGATGCAAGTGGCGAACGGGCCGGGCCCCCGCGGGGCATACATCGTGCGCTTCGCCGGACTGTCGAACAATGTGAGCACGGGACGCCCCAGCGCAGCGGCGACGTGCGCCGGCCCCGTGTCCACCGATATCATGCCGGCGGCCCGCTCCGCCAGCGCCATCAGCCGCGGCACGGTCATCCCGCGCGCCAGATTATGAGCGTTGCCAATCTTCGCCAGGGCCAGGATCTCATCGTTGAGTGGTGCCTCAGGGGCGACCCCCAGCAGCAGCAGTGCGTGCTCCGGATGCAGCGCCCGCAGGCCA
>CAWELO010000008.1:0-373581 GCA_963809845.1 uncultured Verrucomicrobiae bacterium
TTGTGACAACCGAGTTACAGGGGGATGACGTTAACGTTGTTGTTTTCATAGGAGCCGAAGGATAAAGCCGCTTGCGCGTGGGGCTTCAGTTCTGGCCTGGGATGGAGTCGTGGGCCGGTGCCTCCGGCGGGACCAACCGCTGTTGGACACGTTCGAGCAAGAACTTGGGGCTAAAAGGCTTGGTGATAAAGTCGTTCGCACCCGAGCTCAGCCCGGTGAAACGGGCAATCTGGCCGGACATGGCGGTGAGCATGATGATCGGCACCGCAGCCGTAGCCGGGTCGCGTCGCAGGATTTCACAGACGGCCAACCCGTCGAGTTCCGGCAACATCAAATCCAGAAGGATCAGGTCCGGGGAAAGGGTGCGCGCCTTTTTCAGGGCCTCGATGCCATCGTTGGCGGTGCCCACCGAGAAGCCCGCCCTTCTGAGGTTGAAACAGAGCAGCTCGACCAGGTCGAGATCGTCCTCAACCACCAGGATTTTCTTTCGCATTAGAACAAGTTAATGCATGTCGGCGAAGCGCGGGCGGCGGAATGGTTACGATTAGGTAACGATGGATTCGGGCGGGGCGCGGCCTCAGCCCGTGGGCGCGTTGGAAGGGAAGCGAAGGTGGAATGGGCCCGGGGGAGGCTGGCGGCGGCAGACCCTCTCCCGAAACCGGGCCGCTCTCACAACCTGTGGCCGGCTCAGGTATCGCTCTACCACGACGCGGGGCAGGCGGGCCGTCAATCCCCGGGCTGAGGTCAATGACGGCCGACGTTTGCCGCTGCGCGGCCGGCGCCGGGCCGCCTAATTAACGCGCTCCCATCCTCGCCTTCGTGGTCGAGACGGGAGGCGGCTAAATCGACCAGGTCAAGCCCCGGACGTTCCAGCCCTCTCGATAGTCCCGGCGGATGAACGGGTTGGCCTCCGCAGGTCGAACTCGAGCTTGCCCGCATCCCACTTCAATGTGGTTTGGGGGAATCGGCACGCAACGCTGCCCAGCAGGACCGCTTCGGTCAACGGCCCGGCATAGCCGAAGCTGGCGGAGGTGCGGGTTTGGCCGAGGCAGGCATCGATAAACTCACCCCAGTGGTCGCCGGATTCAACTTGCGGGTATTTGAAGTCGCGGAATTTTTTGTCCGGGTAGAGCAAGGGCCGCGCGACGTGGGGGAGCACCAGCGCACCCTGGGTGCCCACGAAAATTGAGCCGATGTTCGGCAAATCATCGCCTTCGAGCAAAGCGCGGACTTCGGCGGGGGGCTTTTGCGCGCCGTCGTACCAGGTGACGCTGAAGGTGGGTCCGGTGGTGTAAAAGGTGCCTGGGAAGGTGTAATGAATAATCGAATCGAGGGCCCAATTCCACTGGTTGGGCGCGGGTCCTTCGGAACGGACGGACAGCGGCGTGCCCAGATCGAGCGAGTCAAAGACCGGGTCAAAAATATGGCAGCCCATGTCGCCGAAGGTGCCGGTTCCGAAATCGAGGCGTTTGCGCCAATTGGCGGGGTGATAATAGGCATCACCGATGAACGGTCGCTCGGGCGCAAACTCCCAGCCACAAATCCCAGTTAAAGCTGCGCGGGACGGGGTCGCGTGTGGTCCGGCAGCGGAGCGGGATCGCCCCAGGATTTCGGGCACCAGGAATGGACTTCCTTGACGCTTGCCCGATAGCGCCGCCACGGATGAGCAATTTGGCCATGCGATAATCGCTCGTCGCATGGATTTGGATGCCCATTTGGGTCACCCGCTGGTCGTTGCACGCATATTCCGTCAGCCTGCGCACCTCATAAAGGTCGTGCGCGAGCGGTTTTTGGCCATAGACGTTCTTGCCCAACTCCATCGCGCTCATCCCAATCGGAGCGTGCATATGGTCGGGCGTGGAGACGTTGACCGAATCGATGCGGTGGGCCTCTCGGTCCAGCAGCATCCGCCAATCCTGGTAAATCCTCGCCTCGGGGAATTTCTTGCGCAGCTCCACGGTCCGGTCGAGATCGACTTCGGCCACCGCGACCAGTTCGAAGGGTTTGAACTTGGCGAACTCGTTGAGGTCGGACCAGGCCATGCCGCTGGCTCCGAAACTGGCATGGCGCAGGACGCTGTTGGGCGAGCGGCCCGTCCAGCCGCGGGCGAGGAACGGGGTCGCCATGGCGGCGGTGCCAAAAGCTTTTAGAAAGGAACGGCGGTTCAATGAACGATTTGAATTCATGAAAGATTGCGGGTTACGACGGGCAGAGCCACAGGTTGCTTCGGGCGTGCGCTAAGAGCTGCATGATGGAGTCACAAGAGCAAAAAGCGCGCGGGCGGTCAATGAAATTGGGTTGGGCTGGCCCCTTTTGACACACTTTTTTGCTGCGCTCGCCGCGGGAATGTGTCAGAGACAGGCCATTATGTTCTCGCTGCAAAGACTCTTGGGCAAAGAAGACAAGTTCTTCAATCTGTTGGAAGCCAGTGCCGAGGAAGCGCGCGCCAGCGTCCGGGCGTTGGTGAAGCTCAGCCAGGACCTCGATCGCCCAGTGCCGCTCGAGGAATTCTCCTATGCGCGGCGAAAAGACAAAATCATCACCCAGGAAATCAGCACCGCCGTCTATACGACGTTTGTGACGCCATTGGAACGGGAGGACATCGAGGAGCTCTCCTTTGCGCTCTACCGGATCCCCAAGACGGTCGAAAAGGTGAGCGAGCGGATGCTGATCACCCCGCATTTCGTCCGCGGGATCGATTTTTCGAAGCAGATCTGCTTGTTGGAGCAAGCGACGGCGCTCGTGCTGGACCTGGTCAAATGTTTGCGGGACGGCATGGACTTGGAACGGATCAAGGAACTCAATGACAAGCTGCAGTTTCTGGAGGGCGAAGCCGACAAGCACATGATGGCCTTGTATAAGGATTTGTTCAGCGGCCGTCACGAGCCATTGCAGGTGATTGCCTTGAAAGATCTTTATGAGCTGCTCGAGAAGATTATCGACCGCTGTCGTGATGCGGGCAACGTGATGGCGCACATTGCGCTGAAGAATTCCTAAGCCCATGACCCTGGTTTTCCTGGTCATCCTGGTGGCCTTGGTTTTCGAGTACATCAACGGGTTTCATGACACCGCCAACTCGATCGCGACGGTGGTCTCGACCAAGGTGTTGACCCCTCGCCAGGCGGTCGTGATGGCCGCCTGCACCAACCTGCTCGGGGCGCTCTGGGGGACAGCGGTCGCCGGGACAATTTCCTCCGGCCTGGTGGATGCCAGCCTGTTGACCATCTCTTCGGGAATCATCATTTGCGCTCTGGTTGCCGCGATTAGCTGGAACCTGTTGACCTGGTGGCTGGGCTTGCCCTCGAGTTCGAGCCACGCGTTGATCGGAGGCTTGTGCGGCTCCGCCCTGGCCGCCTCAGGCAACAATTGGCGTGTGATTATCTGGGCTCAACCGAGTCGAGCACACTGGTGGCTGGGCAAAGGCCTCCTCTGGAAAGTGATCGTCCCGATGATCACTTCCCCCTTGGCGGGCTTGGTGCTGGGAGCGGCCTTGATGGCATTGCTGTATGTGCTGCTGCAAAACGCCCGCCCGGCCAAGGTCAACCGGTTCTTCGGGGTGGCACAAATCTTCAGCGCCGCCTCGATGGGTGTCATGCACGGGACCAACGATGCGCAGAAGACCATGGGCATCATCGCCTTGACCTTGTTCGCTGCGACCCGGAACGGACAGCTCGCCCATCTGCCAAACTGGTTGTCTTTCTTGCAAATGCCGGCGTCCCTCCCGGGGAAGGACTTGCTCATTCCCGCCTGGATCAAGGTGCTTTGCGCGCTCACAATGGCCGCGGGCACGGCGGTTGGGGGATGGCGCATCATCAAGACGCTCGGTCATAAACTGGTCAAATTGCATCCGATCAACGGCTTCGCCGCCGAGGCGAGTTCCGCCATCGTGATTGCCACCGCGACCAGTCTGGGAATCCCCGTTTCCACCACCCACAACATCTCCGCCGCGATCATGGGCGTGGGCGCGGCCAAGCGATTAAACGCCATCAAATGGACCGTGGTCGAGCGGATGGTTTGGGCATGGATTTTCACCATCCCGGTGAGCGCCGCCATAGCGTACCTTCTGGTGGCCGGACTGCGGCGAACAGGAACCCTTTAAGCACCCCTTCGATGGGCCCCCACCCACCTCGCCCAACGGGAAGCCGCCGCCAGACTGGGCGCTCGCAATTCAGGCGAAACGCTCTGGGGCACCCCCGCCGGACCAACCCCAACCAGGCGGCGGCAAACCCTGCCTGAAGCTGGGCGCTTTGCCCGCCTGCGCCCGGGGCCAGACCTCGAAGAATGGGGTGCTCACCATCAAATGAAGGCCCCCACCGAGGCCTCGGCCGGCTGCGGCATGCGCTTTGGCGACCGGTTATGGCCCGGAGAAAAATCGGCTTTTATCCTGGGGTTTGCGGGTTTTGCGGCGACTGGCAATAGCCACCCCGGGAGGCGGGGGCAATGATTCTTATCCAATTGGGTGAAGGCCCGATTGAGCGAGGCCGGAACCGGGGCAAGTTGGAGGCGCATCAAGAAAGGAGTAAGTAAATGAAGAAATTGATAATCATGTCGGCATTGATGGGGTTCGTAGCGGTGGGGTGCGCGTCGAGGGAAAACCAGGGAGGCGCCACGGGTGGAGAAGGGACGTCCGGGTATGGCAGCGGCACGGGCGGGACGACGGAAACGCCCGTGCCTAATCCGCAGGGATCCAGCGAAACCAAGCCCAGCTCCAATCTGCAAAACGACAATACCACCGGGGCGGGGTCGGCTACGACTCCCGGGGGCACCGGCGCCGAAGGCACTCAAAACCCGAACCACAACGTCACACCTCAGCCGGGGAGCGGCACGAATCCTGACACTGGCAACGCCCCCTTCACCACGGGTCCTGGTTCCGGTCAGAGCCAATAGCAATCGGGAGGAAATCTGCCCGGTTACCTACCCTCAGGCGCAGGCGGAATGGTCTGGAATGGCCATTCCGCCTTTAAACGGGGAAACTTCGGCTGAAGTGTCTCACCTCCCGCGGGCGAGGGGCGGACAATTCCACGCACTACTTGGGGAGTGGCGGCGCGTTGGTGCGAGTGCCGGAGGATTCTTCGGGAAGCAGGTTTTTGAGGGTCCGCAACGGGTGCAAAGGGAACAGCACGAGCCGGGGGACCAGAAAAACGGGTTCAAGTTTGGGATCCCCGAGGGTGTTGGTGATTTTGTATTCGAACAGCTTGCTCACCGGCCAGAACAGAGCACTGACCAACGGACCGACAGTCCAGACATCCCTGAGCAACTCGGCCTCGACCCGGGCGTTGACGGCGCTTTGCAGGTCCACCGTGCCGTTGTACTTCAGGCGCATGGCCGTGGACCGGATTTCGAGGTCATTCGAGAATATGAAGCCATTGGTGATGACGAATCCGCACGAACCGCCGCCGGCGCGGCTGTTGCCGAACCCCGGTGAAATGCTGTTGAGGACGGGGGTGAAAATGCCAAACAGGGGGATATCCCAAAGCAAGCCGTCGCGCAGCGTGACTTCGCCGTAACCATTCACGGTTCGCCAGTCCTCGGTATTGGCCTTGGTCACCGAGAGCGCCCCGCTGAGCCAGCCTTCCAGCCGGTTGGTCGGCGAAGCGAGATCGGCCATCAGCGCGTGCAACTGCACGTTCGTTGCGCCCACGGCGAACTTGAAGTCCGTGCCGGGGCTGGGGGGGAAGTCGAATCGCGCCGCGCCCGCCGCCTGCCCGCCGTAGAAATCCGCCCGGACATTGCTCAAGGTCAACTGTTTGCCCATCCAATGGACGTGGCCCGTGAGATGCGGGATTTTGAATTTCCACCAGGTGAACGGCCCGCCATCAACGTCAAACTGCAAATCGGCGGCCGCCTCGCCATTCAACGGAATCGCCCCTTGCACCCGGGCTGAAGGCGGACGCAAAAAATGATAAGGCTCGACGGCTTTGACGATTTGCGGACCAATGGCACGCGTGATTACCCCCGGGTCGGCGGTGCTGACGCCGTTGGTGAGAAAGACCAAATGGGCGGGGAAATCCGCGGTCAGACCGTCCGCGCTTACGCCCCCGCTGTCGCATTGGATGTGGGGCTCCAAACATTGCAGGATTTGGTTGGTGTACCTGCAGGGCCGCTTGGAGTCCCCGGATCGATTCTCCGCGGAACGTGAAGTTGGTTGCGGCGACCCGGCCCCTGATCCCCAGGCTGCCCGGTTGGTCGTAGCGCCCCCAAACTTCGGCCTCGACGGACGGCGGTTGTGTCCAGACCAACAGGTCAAACGCCTTTTGTTGTTCCTCGGTCAGGAATGGCCGGACACAGTCCAAATCCACGGCGCTGGTCAGCCGCCAATAAAAATCCTTGGTGCGTTCGTTGGCGCGATGCTCCGCTAATAGGCCGCCCTCGGGACGACTCAAGGCCAGGTCCGGCAGGTGCCAGGTCATGTTCGAATACACGAAATGCGATTGCGCGGAGGTCACGCGCAGTTTCTTCTGGTAAACCCCGCCCCGCAACGCCTGGAACTGGCCCGACAGAAGGAGCGAGGGCAGGACCTCGGTGCGCCAATCGGGCTGCCGGTTGGTCCAGGCGGGGAGGACCACGGCGAGCTGCCCCTGGACCGAGGGCGGCTCGGTCCAGTCAAACTGGCCGAGCCAGCGGCGACCGGCCCCGGGCAAGATCGGTTCCAGTTTGTGGGGGTCGAAGGTGGAGGCGAGTTCAAGCCTCAATGCGCGCGTGGCGACATCCAGGCCGGCATGAGCTCTCAGATTCCCCCCGAAGAGCGCCGCCTGAAGTTCGGCAATGTTCAGCGCCGGGGGACGCCAATCCCCATCGCAATCGAGCGCGGTGGTTTGGATCTTCGGAGTTTGCAGCCCCCCCACGTGGAGCTTCCAGTCCACCGCATGGCTTCGAGCATTCGGCCACCACGTCCAGGAAGGATCGGGAGCCTCATCGAGGATCGCGCCAGGGGGCGGCGGAGAGAGTTTGAGCTTGAGCGAAATCTGTTGGGCGGTTCCCCACTGAGTTTGAGCATCGGCACAGCGGAGTTCGCCCTGGCCGGAGAGAGGAACCGGATTGGTCATGGAATGAAGCCAGTGCGCCGTCAGCCCGACCTGGGTGGCGCCCGCCCATTCCGTTCGCACTCGCTCGGCCGAGAGCGCCAAGGCGCAGTTCACGAGGTTCGTTCCCTCGAGGTCCGAGACGAGGTGCAATTGCAGGGCAAGGTTGGTCAAAGCCGCCCATGGCGTTTGCGAGCGCGCCGCCTCGACCCTCAGTTCCACGCGAGACAGACCATTGGTCGAGGCCGGAAACAGCCGGGCGCTGACGCGGCCGCCGGTGAGCGTGCCCCAGGGAGTTTCCGCGTCGGGCGCGGCTACCAGGACGGACGCTTCAAAGCTTTGCAGATCGCGCGCGTCGCCGCGCACAACAACGGCCAGGTCGGGGGCCTTGGAGAAATGGACGCGCTTCAGCGTATCGGCGAAGTTGCCCAGCCGTGTTTGCCACGCGGCGGTCGAGGTTTTCGAGGAAGGCTGGCTGCGCACAAATCTCCATTGGCGGATAGCCGAGGCGTTGGTGACGACTCCGGAAAGCTGGATGCGGGCGCCGCCGAAAGCGGCTTTGAACTGGTCTAAAGCCCAGCGGTCGCCGGGCAGGAAACGCAGCTTGGTTTCGATGTGGTCCACCAGGAGATCGCGCGGGGCTTGGTTCGTCTCGGCAATCGGCCAAACGAGGCGGCCGTTGCGCAGGAGCAGCGAATCGACCTGGATTTGAAAATGAGCCAGCGCCTGAAGGCTGAAGAGCACTTGGACTTCCTGAACGGTCACCTGAGGGCTCAAGGGCTCGCCAGCGCGTGCAAATATCACGTTATCCGCGACAATCCCCTCGTACCAACGGAGTCGAATTCTCGAGAACTGCAGGTTGACACCGCGCTGGCGCAACTTGTCGAGCAGCGGTTGCTTGGCGAACCCGGGCAGGCCAACCTGGTTCAGATAAACCAAGGTGCTGACCAGCCCCAAAATCACCAGCCAAACCGTGATGCGGAATCGGCGAAAGTACACCCGGCAAACCCGCCAGAAGCCATGTTTGGAGGGGGCCATAGGGGAGGAGGTTAAGAGCTGACGGCTAAAGGCAGAAAGTCAGGGCGGCCAGGACCCGCGCCCGACCGACAGCGGCTGTCGCGCAAGCCCAGGAGCACCCTGGCTCCGGGACATTGCCCGGGGCCGGACGAAGCGAACTTGAGCGGTAATTTGTCGCGCCGTATCGTATTCACCAGGTTCAGGGGCCCTCAGGGATCGAGAGATAGCTCGAGATATCCCGATACAGCACCCACGGAAATTCCATCACCCAAGGCTGTCCCGAATACTCCACCAAAGCATAGGTATTACTGGAGGGCGCGGGAGCGCCAAATCGGATGGTGGCCTTTTGTCCGTTTTTGAGTTCGAGCGTGACCTGGAAATCGCTTTCCTCAAATCCAAACCCGGAGCAACGCTCCCGTCCGCGGGCCACCCAATCGACCGCCGCAGCCTGAACCAAGCCGCGCACCGTCTCTTCGACCGCCAGCACGTTGGGCAGGATACCCTGCGAACCGGGAGCGAATGCCCACTCATACATGGTTTTGCGCAACAGGTGGCGTGTTTTGCCCTTCTGCTGGATGATCAAGCCCGCGATATCGTTGGTCGAGATCTGCCAGAGTTTGCGCTCGCGCAGTTCCCAACTGGCGGAGGGTAAACGGGCAAAACCGTTCGTGCTGATGGCATAGACGGAGTTCTCATCGGTTCGCCGCGCGAACACCTTGTTCGGCTGGTTGGTGCCGAACCCGAAGTCCACTTCCGCTGCAAGCGAATTGGAAAGGGACCCCGCCGAGTTCGTCCCGGCGTTTTCCAGGAGGTATCGCAGACGGGGGGCGGCCAAACCGTACTCGGGCAGGTCGGGCGGGTTAACGACATCCTTGACGAATTCAGCAATGGTCAGACTGCCGAGGGTCGCCAGGAGATCCTCGACCAGGGCGTTATCGACGGGGAAATCCTCCGACCGAATGCGCCAGGCCTGGTTGGTCTGTCGTTCAAGCGAGAAGTTGTCCCGGCCGTAGATTTGAAGAACATCGACGGGGGCGGACAACCGAAGCAGGACGGGGTCTCGGAAGCTATCCTTGGCGGAGGCGCGCCAGGGAGTGACCAGGTCTTTGGAAACGGTGAAGATGGAATTTTCGGTCAGGCGCCGGGCATAAATCTCGCCGGGGTTATTGGTGAAGGCTTTGCCGAACTCGAGGGCCACGGCGGTGTTCGTGCCCTCTCCCAGCGCCAATTCGAGTTCTGGCGGGGCCAAACCCAAGGCTTCGAGATCGGCTTTGGGGGCATCGGAAACAAACTGCTTGATGCGCAGGTTTTGCAACTGTTGGAGCGACGCATCGATGCGGGAGGTATCGGCGCGGGCCCGCAACGGCCACATCATTCGCCAGAGATGCGAGGCGGGGTCGCGTTGTAAAATGGTGACAAAGGACGCCGCGTTATTGGTGACCGCAATCCGATCGATCACCAAGCGGTCAAGGCTAAAGACCGTGGTGTCGCGCCAATCGTTTACCGAGCGCGGGAGGTGTTTGAGCAGGTCGGCATCCACCACATAAGCGCCCTCCCCGCCAACCACTTCAACGTACACCTCGTCGCCCGGGCTGGTCCTGGCGCCGATATGGACAATGGTGCGCTGACTTCCCTGCCAAATCATCAGCGAAGCCTGCGGCGAGGCAAAACCGTATTCATCCTCGGCCTTCGGGCGATTGCGCACCGCCGTTTCGGGCAGGTGGATGACCGAGGTGAGCTGCTCGAGCGCGGCCAAGAGATCCTCGATGCTGGCGGCGTTGGCGGTTTGGCCGGCATACGGCGCCGGTTCGGCCAGCCGCCAGGTATGGTTGGTCCGCTCGGCCACAATCTTCAACTCGATCTGGCCGCTTCCCGAGGGACGCACCTGCACGGAGGTCACTTCGTCGAGTTTCAGATTGGGCAGCACCCGTTCCGGACCGGCCGGCGGCAGGTGCGTGTGTCGCTGGTAAAAAAAGATGAAGGCGAAAAGACCCCCTGCCAGGAGGAGCCAAAGCCCTGTGTGACGCGGGCTCATGCGGTGAAAGCTTCCCCACCCGCGGAGCGGGATCGTTCACGAGGGGCAGGCGCGGAGGCAGTGGTGTCTCGGTGGCTCGGCATGGGGTGACCGGGGATAGCGCTCGGCTTTAATGGCGGCGGCGGAGCCAGACCATGGCGCCGAAGAGCAGCACCGAGCCCGGCATGCCGGCAAGCAGGACCCATTCAGCGCCTTGCAACTGAGCTTTGGTCATGACCAGCCGGTATTCGGTGATGCGCCGCGGCTGGATCCCTTCGAGCAATTGCGGACGGTCCAGCAGCCAGTTCGCCGCGTAGGCGGCAAAATCCTGGTTTTCGGCGGATTCGATCTGCCGATTCGCCAGGAAAAAAGAGTCGCCGGCCACAATCATGCGGGTCGTGCCGCGTTCCGAGGTAACGCCCTTGATGGCTCCTTTCTCAACGGCCACAATCAGCGGGAACGCGCGGGTTCCGAGCGCCCGATTGTCCGGGGCAAATGCGTTCGGGCCGGAGAACGCGATTTCATCGACTCGAGGCGCGTCCGCCGGGGGATTGGGGATGCTCAGCTTGCTGACCGGGCGGGGGAGGATTAAATGCAGGGCTCGAATGGAGTTAACGAGTGGGTGCTTGGCGAAGCTGAACACCTTCATGTCGTTCGCCTCCGGGGCGGTGGTGGAATTGGAGAGAATCCTTAATCACGCTATTGCCGACCCGGACACCCCACTTCGCCAGCAGGTCCTCCAATCCGGTCACCTTCGAAGTGAAATTGAGCAGCACGAACAGTCTCCCCCCTTGATTGAGGTACGCTTCCACTTTGTCCAGGACCAGCGGGGGCAGAGGCTTGCTCGGACCGGGAATGACGAGAAAACTGCAGTCGGCCGGCACCTGGTTGGTGCCCAGCAGGGTGAGCTTTTCGGGATCGATGTAGTTTTGGCCCAGAATGGAGGCGAAGTGGGAATACCCGAGGTTCTCGGTCTTGTCCTCGATGTCATGGGGGCCGTCCACGGTGAGAAAATAGGCCTTGAAGCGTTTCGGGCTGGTGACCTCGATCAGGGCCAGCGTGAAGAGTTGCTCGCCGGCAAAGGCGAACGGCTTGCGCATGAACTCGAATTGCTTGCCGTTGGGGACCTGCTGGGTGACGTACTGCACCAGGGCCTTGCCATTGACCGCTTCGAGCCGCCCGTCGCAATCGAAAATGACCAGGTCCTTGGCGTTGGGAGCGCCGAGGTAATAATGGTACTTTTCCTTCAGTTGGAGCGCCGCGCCGGGATCGCGCAGGTAATCAACGGTCTGGATTTGCAGCCGCGAATTGGTCCGCTTGTACTCCGTCAACAGGTCCGAAATCCTGCCGTAATAGGGGTCGGTTTTATCGTAATAGATGGTGATTTTGACCTGGTTGGTGAGGGAGCGCAGGAATTTGACCGTCAGGGGCGCCAGGGGGATTCGGCCGCGATCACCGAGATAATAGCGCACGAAATAATCGCGGCTCAGGTAGTTGAGCATCACCATCACGGAAAACACGATCAGGACCACCAAAAGCACGTTCAGCCCAATGCCCCATCGGCGATAGGCGGAAAAACTCGACGGTGAATGGGATGATTCAGCCATGGCGGGTCATTTCCAACGACGGCTTTCCACCACCCGCAGGGTCAGGAACAAAAAGAACACGGTCAGCGACAAATAAAGCACCACGGGCCGCGTATCCAGGACGCCGCGGGAGAAGTCGTGCATCTGCTCGAAGAAGGAGAGGGAGGCCAGCACTTGGGTTTGCCAGGTGGTTTGCAGCGGGATGTGCTCGGCCAGGACGCCGACCATAAACAGGCTGCCGCCAAACAGAAAACTGATCATCGCGGCGGTGACCTGGCTGCGCGTGAGCGCGGAGGCGCAACAACCCAGCGAGATGAACACACAGCCCAGCAGGAAAATGCCCGCGAACGTCCCGGCCACCGCGCCCGCCTGCAGTGCGGAAGGGTCGCTGGCGTAATGCCGCACGCTAAAGAGGCAGCCCAGCAGCGGCAGCCACATGACCATGTAGAAGATCAGCCCGGCGGTAAACTTGGCGAGCACGACTTGCAGATCCGTTACCGGCGCGGTCATCAGGGTCTCGAAGGTGCCGGAAAATTTCTCGAGCGCGAAGAGCCGCATCGTGATCACCGGCGTGGCCAGCAGCAAAATGTACCAGAAAAACGGCGTGATATAAAAGTATTCGGTGAGGGGCAGGGGCGTGGCTTCCTGTTGCAGATTCACCAGCAGCACGACAAAGCTGAAGCCCAGCAAGAACAGGGCCGTGGCGATGATCACATAGCCGCCCAACGAAAGAAAATAGCCGGACAACTCCCGGCGCAGGAGAGTCAGGTAGCTTCGCACTATTTTTCCTCCTCTTCGGCCGGCCGGGTCAATTGCACGTAAATATCTTCCAGGGTGTGGCGGTTGCGCGTAAGTTCACGCAGCGGCCAGCCGCGCTCGCGCACCAGGTCAAACACGCGCGGCCGCAGGTCCAGCCCGTTCCGTGGCGTCAGAGCGCAGCGAAAGTAGTCCCCTTCCGCGGCGGAAACATCGTAGGTCTCAATCTCCGGCATGCCCGCCCAGCATTCCTGCAAGTCCGCCATCGGCGCTGCGATTTCAGCCAGCACCTGGCTGTTGCTGCTCATGAGGTGTTGCAGGTTTTCCGGCGTGTCCGCGGCCAGGATTTGGCCTTCGTACATGATGACCATGCGATTGCAGGTCATCTCCGCTTCCGGCAAAATATGGGTCGAGATCAGCACCGTGTGTGTATTGGCCAGGTTCTTGATGAGCTGGCGAACAGAGCGGATTTGGTTCGGATCCAGGCCGATGGTGGGCTCATCCAGGATGATCAGTTCGGGTTCGTGAACCAGGGCATCCGCCAGGCCCACGCGCTGCCGGAAACCTTTCGAGAGCTGGCCGATGATCCGGCGCGACACCTCCGTCAATCCGCACAACTCCATCACCGTGTCCACCCGCTGGCGGGACTGGCGCCGCGCCAGACCCTTCAGGCGCGCGCGGAACTTCAGGTACTCCCGGACCCGCATGTCAAAATGCAATGGGTTGTTCTCCGGCATGTACCCAATGCGGCGCCGGACCTCGACCGAATCCCGGAACACATCCAGACCCGCGATGCGGACCGTGCCCGACGAGGCGGGCAGATAGGCCGAAAGCACCCGCATGGTCGTGCTTTTGCCCGCCCCGTTCGGGCCGAGCAAACCGACAATTTCTCCGCGCCTGACGGTAAACGAAATGTTCGACACAGCGGTGTGGCCGGCATATCGCTTCGTCAGGTTGACCACTTCAATCATTAGGTCGTCACTCATCGAAGCAACCCAAGCTCAAGCTTACTCAAGCGCTCGCCCAAAAAGAAAGGAGAAGTTCACTTTTTGGACCGCCACGGTTTCCGGGGGGACGGTTTGAGCCTCGCGGTGTTTCATCCGGCTCGTGGCGCCAGGAGGGCCGGCGCGGGACTTGAACCCTCGGACGTCCGGCCGGCGGGGCGATGCCTCAGGAGAGCAGGGTGACGCGCGGCCGGGCGCCGCAGGACGGGGTGGGACAGCCCGTCCCCGCGAACACGCGCTTGAGGCGGCCCTGCCGTTGGATTAACAGCCTTAATTTCTTCTTGAAGTCTCGGTCATGTCAGGGTATAATTTGTGGGACGGTATGAAACCCCGGGTCTGCATCTGCTGCGGTCAACCTTTGACCGACAAGGGAAATCTGTTTTCACGCAATCCCAATATCTGCCCCTCGTGTTCGAGCCTGCTGGACGGCATGGACGATCCGGCGCCGGCGGCGGAGTTGGAGCCGGCGCCCCCCGCCCCGGTGGCAGCGCCCAACAACCCGCCTGCCCGGCTGCGCAAGACGGCCTGACCACGGAGGCGCGCCCCGGACGCATCCGCTGGCGAAATTCCTGTTTGAAGGCGGCCGTTCGAGCCGCGATGCTGTGGCGGTGATGGAAAACACAGCAGCGGGAACAACAAGCACGCCCCATCGACCCTGCAATCGCGGCGCGTGGGTGATTTGAGCCCGGCCCAGACATCCCCGCCGATCGAGAGCCTCTCGGGTTTGATCGAGCGGGTTACGTTCTTTAACGAAGAGAACGGGTTCTCGGTGCTCCGGGTCAAGGTCCGCGGGCAACGCGAGCCGGTGACGGTGGTCGGGGCGCTGGCTTCCGCGAATGCCGGGGAATGGCTCACGGCGGAGGGGCGGTGGGTTCAGGACCGGGAATTTGGACGGCAATTTCGCGCCGAGTTGCTGCGGAGCACACCGCCGACGACCTCGGAGGGCATCGAGAAATACCTCGGCGGAGGGATGGTGAAGGGCATTGGGCCGGTTTACGCCAGGAAGATGGTGGATAAATTTGGCGGGCAGGTTTTTGATATCATCGAGAACTATTCGGTCCGGCTCGAAGAAGTCGAAGGGATCGGCCCCGAACGGCGGCGGCGGATCAAGGCCGCGTGGGCCGAGCAAAAGGTGGTCCGCGAGATCATGGTGTTCCTGCACTCGCACGGCGTGAGCACGAGCCGCGCGGTGCGGATTTACAAGACCTACGGCGAGCACGCCATCGAGGAAGTCCGGGGAAACCCCTATACCCTGGCGCAGGACATTTCGGGCATCGGTTTTCGCACGGCAGACCAGATCGCGCAGAAGATTGGAATCCCCCACGATTCCACCCTGCGCGCGTGCGCCGGGCTGAGGCATGTGTTGCTGGAGGCCTGCAGCCAGGGACACTGCGCCCTGCCGGCTGGACTCTTGAAGGAAGAGGCCGGCAAATTGCTCTTGGTCCAGGACGGCATCATCGACACTGCGCTCGAACGAACGCTGGCCACCCGGGAGGCAGTTCGCGAAAACATCGGGGGCGAAGATCTGATCTTCCTGCCGCTATTGAAGCGGGCCGAGGAAGGGATCGCCGAGCGGATCAAAAAGCTGCGGAGATTTGCCCGCGGCGTATCCTCCGATGGACCTGGAAAAAGCGATTGCCTGGTGCCAGCAGAAAACCGGCAAGGAACTCGCCCCCACCCAGCGGGCCGCCTTGCAGCAGGCCCTCACCAGCCGCGTCCTGGTAATCACGGGCGGACCCGGCGTGGGCAAGACCACGCTGGTCAATGCCATTCTGCTGATTTTGCGCGCCAAGCGGGTGCGTTGCCAGTTGTGCGCGCCCACTGGCCGGGCCGCCAAGCGGCTTGCGGAAACGACCGGCCTCGAGGCCAAAACCATCCACCGCTTGCTCGAAGTCGAGCCCGGCCGGGGCGGGTTCATTCGAAACGAAACCCATCCCCTGCGCTGCGACCTGTTGGTGGTCGATGAGACTTCGATGGTGGATGTGCCGCTCATGCATCACCTGCTGCGCGCCCTGCCGACCCACGCCAGCCTCCTGCTGGTGGGCGACGTGGACCAATTGCCTTCGGTCGGGCCCGGCATGGTGCTGCGGAATATCATCGAGAGCGGCCTGATCCCGACCGTTCGGTTGACGGAGGTCTTTCGCCAGGCGGCCCATAGCCGCATCGTCACCACGGCACACCGGCTCAATCAGGGGCTTATGCCGGAACTGACCGAGCCTTCCGTCCCATCGGATTTCTATTTTATCGAACGCCAGCAGCCGGAGCGCATTGCGGAGACGGTGGTTGAAACCGTGGCGCAACGCATCCCCCGCCGTTTCGCCCTCGATCCCATCCGGGACATCCAGGTGCTCAGCCCGATGAACCGCGGCTTGCTCGGCACCCGGGAACTCAACCTGCGCCTGCAGCACGCCCTGAATCCCCCGGCGCCCGAGGACGCCGCCGTCGAGAAATTTGGCTGGCAATTCCGGGTGCGTGACAAAGTGATGCAAACGGAAAACAATTACGACAAAGAGGTGTTTAATGGAGACATCGGCCAGGTCAACAGCATCAACGCGGCCGAGCGGGAACTGACCGTGATCTTTGACAAACGCGAAGTCCACTATGACTTCGGGGAGCTGGATGAACTGACCCTGGCCTACGCCATCACGATTCACAAGGCGCAGGGATCGGAATTTCCCGCCGTCGTGATTCCGCTGGCCACGCAGCATTACCTGCTCTTGCAGCGAAACCTGGTCTATACCGGCGTGACGCGAGGCAAACAACTGGTGGTTTTGGTGGGCCAGGCCAAAGCGCTGGGCCTGGCGGTGGGCAATCAACGCACCGCTCAGCGTTTCACGGGGTTGCTGGCCCGATTGCTCGACCCGGCCTGAGGGTTTGAAGCCACTCGAAATTTGAACAAAATCGAGCGGTGCGGGGTCTCAACCCATGCAAGCCTGTGGTGCAGTAGTTGATCAGCTTATGCGAAAGTCAAGTATGCATGATACTTTTGGAAACCAGTTGACAGCGATAAGGCTTCATGATTTATTAAAGGTAGATTACGCCTTAGAATTTCTCGGGCATTGTTCGATTGTTCTTTGTCAGCCCGACAGTGATTTCGGTCCGGGTTTTGGTACAGACCGGGGCCGATTATCTCCGTAATCCTACTGTTGTACTTAATTCGAAAATTCCCCGGGCTCTTCGGTCACCCCCTGACTGACTAGCCCGGTTTTTTTTTCTCCGCGCGAGCCGCAACGGGCAAACGGAGCAATCCCCAGAGGCGAGTGAACGTCTCGGCGGGGAAGCCCATCGCCAATTTAAGCTGATAATCCCGCTCGAGCACGTTGGCCTGCCGCCCGCACCGGCGGAAGGATCTCCAATCGATAAAGCCCCGAAGCCAGGGGAAGAGACCGTAAATGGGCACCGGAAAATCACTCCCATGGATGAGGCGCTCAACCAGGGGAGAGCGGATGCACTGGGGCACATGACGGCCCCGAATGGGCACGGTGAAGGCGCTATTATCCCCGTAGAAATTCGGGAACTGCCGGAGCATGCCGGCAAAGACGTGGAAATATTCCGGGTCGGTCAACCCGCTCTTGGTGGCGCAATGCGCCGCGATGACATTCACGCCGCATTCCAGCGGCAGCCTGAGGGTGCGCGGGTCGGAATACTCCGGCCGGACAATGGGCAAGGTATGTTCCCCGCCGGTGTGAGCGAGGAGGGGCAGCCGGGCTTCGGCCATGCGCTCCCAGAACCGCGTAAAGCGAAGGTCGTTGCAGTTGATGTTCTGGCAATTCGGCAGGCACTTCATCATGACCGCGCCCCCGTCCAGGCAGCGTTCAAGCTCTTCCAGTGCGTCGGGCCGGGCAGGGTGAATCGAGACCGCCGGCAGCAGTTCGTGATGCTCGCGCGCCAGCTTGAGGACGTAATCGTTCGGCACATAAAATGCCCCCGCCTGTTCGAGCGGCCGGCCCGAATCGTCATGCACCCGTTCCTGGGCCAGGATTACGACGGCGCCGAGCGAGGAACCCCGGATCATTTCGAGCAACCGCTCGAGGTACAACCGGTCCAAGTCTCCCGACAAAGCCGACGCTGGAAGCCCGGCGTGCCGAAGCATCACCGAAGCCATCGGGCGGCGCCAGGCGCTCAAGCGCAGCCAGCAACCGGTCCCGCCACTGCCGTTGCCGACGATGTGGACATGGGCGTCAATGGGCCTCGAAAAGTTGGAGTGGGACGAAGCAGGCGAGCTGTCGGTGCGGTCAAGCATTCCGAAGCAACTATACAGCGCCTTCGGGCTCGGACAATGCCAGCGTCCGGGCTGAGGTGCGCACGCGAACCCTCGGCAGGAAAAGATCCAATCTGCGACCGGAGTTTTGAAGCCTCAAATCTGGACTTGGGAAGGTTGAATCGGCCATTCCCCATTGAATCCCCATTTGGGATCCCCACCTCCTCTCAAATCCGCAAACCTGCCGGAAGGTCAGCTTTCGGAATACCGCAGCTCCATCTTGTCAATCGGCACCCGAGTCACCTCTTCGGGATCATCAAACGCGAAGGCTAATTCGATGTCCTCCAAATTCCAGCGGTGGATGAATTCAAGAGCGCGGTCAATCATTTTGAAATTATGAGCGTCGCCCGGGTTATTTGTCCACTGGTCAGGTCCCTGGAAGTAAAGTCCTGTCGAAACCTTACGCAGAAGCGTTTTCATATGTCGCTCATCCCGTCTCACAACTTCCCCACATACTCTCGCATTCTTGAGCTTCCTAGAGCATGGCGAATGCCAGGCCTGATCCAGCTCAAATTGGCCTTTTTACGCTGCCTATGCAGCTTTAAGCGCGTGAATTTCACGCAAACTGCGTGAAATTCACGCGCCGCTGCACGCTCGGGCCCACCCAACCTTCGACTGCCCCGCAACCCACCAACGGCCTTAGGCCGAACCGCCTCAGGCCAGGAGTATGAGTGCCATCCGGGTTACCACCCAATAGCCAAAGACCCAAAAGGCCGATTCCTTCAACGAAACGCGACTTAGACGGGAAAGGCCCACCGCCAGAAGGGCGATGGCCCAAAGGTGAAAAACATTTAGGATTTCCAACAAAGCGCGAACCGGGCTATCGGCGGGCAACGGACCGGCCAGGAGCGAGAGGGCAGGCCGGGCGGCGGCATCTCCGGTGGCACCAATCAGGGCCAATGTGAACACGGCGCCCAAGGCGACAATTACGTTGGACACCCCGGCCACTTCGAGTGCCTTGCCGAAAGCAAATCTCGTCTTCAGAAAATACCTGCCCATGACCCAGAGGACAAAGGCGGCCCAAACCGTGCCGGCCAGCGCTCCGGCGGCGGTTCCCAGCGCCGAAGTGATCCGCCAGCCCTGGGACATGCTTTCGGCTTCGACCGAGGAAAGCTGCCGCTCTTGAACCATGCCCCGGACGCGGTCCGCAACCTGTTCCTTGCCGGTGGTGGCGGCCAGGAGGATCAGGCTGGTCAGGCAGACCAGGAGCGTCGGCACCAGCCAATTCCAGAGCCGGGGAGGAGCGCCGGCCACTTCGTCGAAGACCAGACGCGGACAGACAAAGACGTTGACGAGTTTGGCGCCAAGGGAGGTGGCGCTGGTTGAGGTGTGGGGTGGAGTGGAAACCGCAGTGCTCATGGGCATTGGTTATCGGGCATCGCGCGACACTTCAACGCGGTGGAAAAGGCGAGCCAGAAGCAGGATCAGCAAAAAGTCCACCGTATATTGCACCAGCAATCCGGCGCCCAACGGCAGGGTCAGGAGGGCGCTGTCAGCCGCTCGGCGGCCGAACCACAGGATCGTCCAGCCGGACGGGTAGAAAACCAGGAAAGACAAGGCGACGACCACCAGGGTTCCGATCGCGGTCACCTCTTCGCCCGAGGCGCGCTTCACCGCCGCCAACAGGTAATGCAGGTTCCACACCGAGTTCATGGCCAGCCCAATGGCTGGATAAGCCAGCACCACCAGCAAGAGCGTGAGAGTGGAAAAGCGGGCGTACCACAGCAAAGCCAGGATGCATGGCGCCTGAAGCGCCAGGCAGAAGAGCGTGGGAACGCTCACTTGCGCGACCGCCATCGCGAGCGAGGAGATCGGCAGCGTTCTGAAGCCAAGCAAGTGTGGGCCGTCCCGGCGGAAATCAAACGGGAGCATTCGTTGTAGAAACGGCGTGAGCCCGGCCAGGAATAAAGCGATTCCCATGTGAAACCCCCGGCTCTCCGACGAGGGCGGTGTGATCCCGGCTTTCCCCGCGAGGTGGTGATACAAGTAAAGCAGCGCGATGGTGAATCCCGTGTAAATCAAACCAAACCCGGAGACCCAAAGCAGCTCGCGCTTCGAGCGCCGAGCGACCAGCAGATTCTTCCAAACGATGGCGCCCACACCGCGGAATAGCGCCAGGCGCGGCAGTGAGACCGAGCGGCCCCAGACGGACGGAGTTTCGGCCAGTTGACGCCCCTGTTCGAGACGGGTGCGCCGTTCGGTTTGCCGTTCGCTCGCGGCCAGGGACGGCTCGAACAGATCACCTTTGAATCTCAACAACATCCATAAGCTGGCCAGGGCCCCCGCCAGAAAGCCGGCGACACAAAGCGCCGCCGAGATCAACGGGCCCGAGGTCACTGCCACATCACCGCCCACCCACGACGCCGCCCGGTGCCACACTTCCGCATTGGCGGCCTCGGGCAGGTTTACGCCCGGATAAAAGAGCGGCCCTGCCAGGGGCGACGAGAACCAAGCCGGGACCATTCTGAGTTCCCAAGCCCACCGAAGGTACAACACGGTGAGCAGGAAAAACGCCCCCAGCATCATCCACCGCAGGCGATGGTGCAGGTGTTCGGGGATGGAACCGCCGAAGAGCGCCGCCGCGGTGGCCAGGTGAAAGCAGGCGATTTGACACAGAATGGCACACACGGCCAGCACCGCCGGGTATGGGAAATGCGCGCCGAGCAATGCCGCCAGCACCAAGCCCTGGACCACGGCGAAGAAATAGCTCGAGAGGAGGCGATAAAAGACGATCTGCCGCTGAGTGAATGGGCTGGTAAAGAGAAAGTCGATGTCCGCCGGTTCAAAGGCCAGGCCGCGCTGGAGAAAGCCCTTGAATAAAGAGGCACAGACCATCAGGACCGCGACGCCAACCAGCACGCGAGGCTGCGCCAGGCGCCCCACGACTTCGGCCGTGCGAAAATAAAACAGAAAACCGAGCAGCACCGCCACCGCGGCAAATCCGATTAAAGTGGCCGGCCGCCGCAACCGGCCGAAGAACCGCACCATCCGGCGCTTGATCAGCGTAAACCACAGATAAATCAAGGCATCGTCAGGAGAGGTTCGCATGCGCGCGTGAGGTTCGATCGAGCGGTCAGGCGCGGGCTCCCAAGGGCGCGGCCTGGCGGTCATGGCCTTCGGTGACCGCGAAAAACACATCTTCGAGCGACGCTTCCGCGTGCAGCGTCGCCAGGCTGCGGATCTCGTCCAGGGAGCCGAACGCCATTTTCCGCCCTCGATGCAAAATCAGGACCTGGTCACATAAAGCCTCGACCAATACGAGCAAATGCGACGAAAGCAGGAACGCGGTGCCCGCCGCGGCCCGGCGGCGAATCGATTGCTTGATGTTGCGGATCCCTCGGGGGTCCAGCCCGGTCAGGGGCTCATCCAGTATGACCACTCGCGGCTCGCGGAGGAAGGCACAAGCCAGGGACAGTTTTTGAAGCATCCCTCGGGAAAGCGTCGAGGCGGGTTCGTCCTTTTTGGCTTCCAATTCGAGTTCGCCGAGCAACCCGGCATATTTCTCCTCCGCCCGTTCAATCCGGTATGCGAGCGCGATAAAGTGCAGGTGCTCGGTGACTGTCAGCAGATCGTACGGGTGGACGGTATCGGGGATATAAGCGAACTGGCGCTTGGCGGCGACGGCCTCACGCTGGATGTCGCAACCGCCCACCCGGATGGTCCCGGCGGTTGGCCGCAGAATGCCGGTAATCGTTCGCAGCGTGGTGGTCTTCCCCGCCCCATTAGCCCCCACCAAACCCACGATCTCTCCCGGCCGAACGGTGAAGCTCAGATCGCTCACGGCGGCAAAATCACCGTAGAGCTTGGCCATCTTTTCCACTTCGATGGCTGGATGACAGTGCTGATTCATAAGCGCGTTTGCGACGATCTCGTGGGCCGCCGCGGCCGTTCTATCCCGTTCAAAAAAATCAGGCGCGTCGGGCGTTTACCAAAACGAGTCGAAGAGCGACGCCTCGGCGGTCGATCGAACTGGCCTGATAACACATTGGTGAATGGACAAGTCAGGAGTCCAAACCTCACGGCCACGGGAACCCGATTTGCCGTTAACCTCGGGCGCGGCACGCGCGGTTTTGCAGCATTTGGTAAAAAACGAGCGTCCTTAGAATCCGGATTCGGGCAGGCGCGAGCGGTTCGCTCCTGAGACCGTGAGGCCAACATGGTTTAATCTATTGGGATTGAATGCATTCCAAGCCGACAGCCGGCTCGGGAACCGCGGCAGTTGAGGCCCGGTTGTTGAACAATTGCGGGGCTTGTAGCGTCGAATCTTTAAGCAAGGGTCCTTGCGCAGGCAGCGCCGAACTTATTCCTAGCTCAGAAGCTTGAATTCCTTGAGTGTCAGCAGTCTATCGGTCTTTTCGGCCAACCCTGAACGGAGCGAGACGATGGGGCTTGCAGCCGGCAAGAGACAGATTTCGAGTATGAGCAAAATGGATAAGTTCGGAGCGGGGCCGAAGCGACCCCGCCCACTGATGCGGCGGAGTCCGCCGCTTTTGAAATATGCCACGGCGGTGGGCCTGGTGGGCATAGCGATGCTCTGTCGGCTGGCGTTGGATTCGTTTTTAGGTCAGGAATCGTACCCCTATGCCACGTTCTACATCGCCGTGGCCGTTACGGAGTTTGTGCTGGGCTTCGGGCCGGCGCTCACCGTCCTGGGGTTGGGCTTGTTTGCCAGCCTGTGGTTTATCGTGCCTCCACGGGACGCCCTGATCATCCGAGGCTTTCCCGACGTCATCGAAATCCTGCTCTATCTTTTTGTGACAGGTACCATTGTTTTCCTGATGGAGCGCTTGCACAAGGCCCGGCAGCAGGCGGCGGCCAGCGCGCTTTTGGCCGAGGCCCGGCAGCGTGAGGTTGAAGCCTCGCATGAGCAATTGGAGCGCCTGGTGGACGAGCGTACCGCCACGCTGCGGAAAACCGTCGAGGAACTGGAACATTTTTCCTATGCTTTGACGCACGATATGCGGGCTCCGTTGCGCGCCATGCGCAGCTATGCGGAACTCATTCGGGAGGACAGTCCGAACATGACTCCGGACGCGCAGGAGTTTTGCCTTCGCATCATGGTGGCTGCGGAACGGTTGGACCTCTTGATTTGCGATTCCCTGAATTATACCAAAGCCATGCAGGAGAATCCGTCGTTGCGCCCGGTTAACTTGTCCCGGTTTTTGGAGGTGCTAATCGACACCTACCCGAACTTATTGGAGCAGAAGCAGACCATCCAAATTGGTCCCGACATGCCGTTGGTAATGGGAAACCAGGCCAGCCTGACCCAGTGTTTTTCCAATCTGCTGGCCAATGCCATCAAATTCAAAGCGCCGGGTCGGCCGTTGCAGATCCACATCCGGGCCGAAAGCCTCCATCCGGGTATGGCCCGAATCCTTGTAGAGGACAACGGCATTGGGATCCCGGACTATGCCCAATCGCGGTTATTCGGCATGTTCCAGCGTCTAAACACCGAGCAGGAAGGAACCGGGATCGGCCTGGCCATTGTGCGCAAAGTCGTCGAGCGCATGGGGGGCACGGTCGGAGCCACTTCTCAACTTGGCCAGGGGAGTTGCTTCTGGGTCGAACTGCGATTGGCTGAAAAAACAGGGACCGCGAAACCCGAGGAGGCGGTGGCCGTGCGCTTGCTTTCGCCGAAGGTGGTCCCCACCCCGATAACGCTTTCGCCGGTCACCAGCTCTTGAGGGGTGGTCACTGGGCTCGCCGTGGCCGAACGGGGGCCGCGTTAAGCCCGGTCCCCCCGAAACGCGGCTACCTTCGAGCCAAGCCCGCTATCGGCGGATCCCAGGCCTTGCCCGGCTCCAAATCTGGCGCCGGCCGGCCCCAGACCTCGCCATAAGTCTGACCGCGGAAATGACTGACGACCAATCGTTGAACCAGGTTCATGTTGGGAATCGTTGCGTGAAACCCGGTGCTTTCCAGGACCCGGTCCTTGAACTCCCACAAGCTGAAGTCGCTCGGAGAAACACAAACGACTTGCTCGGTGGGGATGAACTTCGATCGCGCCCCCAAATAGGCCACGGTGTTGTCGCCGGTGAAGATTCGGCCGGCGGGGTTTGCATTTCGCCATTCGTTGCGAACGTCCCCTTCGGTCAGATCAAAGTGCGGCCGGCCCGAGTCGTCCTTGCCGATGACCAACCGCACCCGGGTGGCGGCATCCACGCCGACCACCGCCAGCCAATCCTTGGAATTCTCCAACTGCAATCGCTCGAGGCGGGTGCGATGCCGCCAGGCCGCGTCGAGCATCGCGGCGAGCAGGTCGCGCGCCTGCCGGGCGGGATTTTGGGAGTCCAGCCCATACATCCGGATAAACTCTCCCAAGGTATCCAGGATGGAAGGCTGCCAGGAGGCCGGAAGGAACAGGTCGTCGGAGAGACCCGGCGCCGCTTCGACCGCGCCCTGGAAGGACGGGAGCAGGTAGTAAATGGCGGGCGTGAGGCGGGCCGCTTCCCGCTCGCGCGAACTGCCGGGGGAACTGCCCAGGGCGGCGACCCCGACGGTGGTCTTAGCCACCGCTTCGAGTGAGCCCCGGAAGGGAGCGGCCAAGGTGGCCACCCGGTTCACCTTCTTCTTCCCGTGCCTCTGCAGGCAGCCGGCGATCACCAGGCCACCCATCGAGTGCCCGGCGAGATTGACCCGCGCGGGAAAGGCGGAGCCGCCGAACCCGGCATCGTGGTAATGCCTCAGCAGCTTCGTGCGATCGATCACCTCGTCGATCAAGTCCGCCAGCAGACCCTCGCTGTTCTCCAACGGCTGCCGCCAATCATACGCGAACGGATACACCGGCACCGGCTCATCCGCCCGGGTGGTGAGATTGTGCCGCAACTCCTCGATGAATTCGCCGTAAGTCAGGTCGAAAAGCTGGTCCGCGACCACTCGCGCCGGCTCCTGAAGTTCATAGCGCGTGTCAAGCGGATGCGGCGTGATCCGCTCGTAAGCTTTGACCAGCAGCTTGAGCGGGGACCACACCACCTCGGGGGCGACCGGGTACTGGTCGCGCAAGGCGCTGCCCATTATCCCTGGAACGAAGATAACCGGGTTGGGGAGTTGGTTTGCCACTCGTTAGGGGGAGAGCTTAAAAGAGAGCCGGGGTTTGTCCAATCGAATACCGGCAGGCACCGTTACACGCTTTTGGCATTGGGCCGCTCGCCAGGGGGCGTGTGCCGTTGCGCCGGGGCACGCGTGAGTTGCGTTTGGGGCTTGGAACTTGGGAGCTGGATCGTTAGATTGTACCCACCATGGTCCTGACCCGAGAACAACTGCTGAGCTTGGTGGAAGTAAAGACCCGCGCGCCGCACGATCTGTTGGGGCTGCACGCCCTGGAAAACGGCGGGGGCCTGGTGGCCCGCGCGCTGATTCCGGGCGCGGCGAAAGTTGAATTGCAGCCCGTCCACGAAAAGGACAAACCCACGATCGAACTGAAGCGCATTCCAAAAACCGACGTTTTCGAAGGCACCACCAAAGCCGCCAACCGGGTGTATGCGTACGACCTGGTCATTACAGATCGCCTGGGCGAGATCCGCCGCACGCGTGACCCTTATTCGTTTCTCCCCACACTCGGGGAGAGCGACCTGTATCTTTTTGGCAAGGGGGATGAGCGGCGGATCTATGACAAGCTGGGTTCCCAGTTGCGCGTGATCGACGGCGTGGCGGGCGCCAGTTTCGCCGTCTGGGCGCCCAATGCCCAGCGCATCAGCGTGGTCGCTGACTTCAACCACTGGGATGGCCGGTTTCACCAGATGCGCTCGCTCGGGCCCTCCGGTGTTTGGGAGATTTTCATTCCCGGCGTGACGGAAGGCGCGCTGTACAAATACGAGCTCCGCGACGAGCAGGGCCATATTCTGCTCAAGACCGATCCCTACGGCACGTTCTTCGAGACGCCGCCGAAGAATGCGGCCATTGTGTGGAACAATCGGAAGTTCCAGTGGACCGACGACACCTGGCTGGCCGAGCGCCGGCAGCGTCAGCCCCTGCGCTCGCCCATCAGCATCTACGAGATTCACCTGGGTTCCTGGCGCAAGAAGTCCCTGGGCGAATCCCTCAGCTATCGCGAGGCGGCCGAGCCGCTGGTCGAGTACGTCAAGCAGATGGGCTTTACGCACGTCGAGTTCCTGCCGGTGGCGGAGCACGCGTTCTATCCTTCGTGGGGCTACCAGGTCACGGGGTTCTATGCCCCGACCAGCCGCTACGGCCCGCCGGAGGATTTCCAGTTTCTCGTCAACGAACTCCACGCCGCGGGGATCGGCGTCATTATTGATTGGGTTCCGGCCCATTTCCCGCGCGACGATTGGGCCTTGGCCCGGTTCGACGGCACCGCCCTCTACGAACATGAAGATCCGCGCAAGGGCGCTCACCAGGATTGGGGGACGCTCATCTTCAACTTCGGCCGGCACGAGGTAAACAATTTCCTGACCGCCAACGCCCTGTTCTGGTGCGACCGTTTCCACATCGACGGCCTGCGCGTCGATGCCGTGGCGTCGATGCTCTACCTGGATTATTCCCGCAAGGAAGGCGAGTGGATTCCCAACCAGTACGGCGGGCGGGAGAACCTCGAAGCGATCGATTTCCTGCGCAAGGTGAATCACATCACCCATACCGAATTCCCCGGGGTCATGACCATCGCCGAGGAATCCACCGCCTGGCCGCAAGTCACCCGGCCGCCCTACCTCGGCGGGCTGGGCTTTTCCTTCAAATGGAACATGGGTTGGATGCACGACACCCTGAATTACTTCCACCTCGACCCGGTATATCGCAGGTATCACCAGAACGACCTCACCTTTGCGATGCTCTATCATCATCACGAGAATTTCATCCTGCCGCTTTCGCATGATGAAGTGGTGCACGGGAAGGGGTCGCTGTTGGACCGGATGCCGGGAGATGATTGGCGCCGCTTTGCCAACCTGCGCACGCTCCTGGGTTACCAATGGCTTTTCCCGGGCAAGATTTTGCTCTTTATGGGCGATGAGTTTGGCCAGAGCGGTGAATGGAATGCCAACAGCCAGCTCGATTGGTGGCTGCTTGAAGCCGGCCCGTACCACCAGGGCCTGCAGCTTTTCGTCCAGGACCTGAACAAGCTCTACCTCGCCGAACCCGGCCTGTGGAAGTCAGACTACGACCACGGCGGGTTCTCTTGGATCGATTGCTCCGACAATGAGAACAGCATTCTTTCCTTTGTGCGCCAGGAAGCGGGCGGGGCCAATCCCGTGGTGGTGATTTTGAATCTCACCCCCGTTGCCCGGTTCCGCTATCGACTGGGCCTGCCCCGGGCAGGCAAATGGCGCGAGGCGCTCAACAGCGACGCCAAGATTTACGGCGGCAGCAACGTGGGCAACCTCGGCGGGGTGAATGCCACCGCCCAAAAGTGCCATCACCAGCCCTGTTCCGCCGAATTTACCCTGCCTCCTCTGAGCATTACCGCGTTCAAGCCTGAGATCTGAGTCTGGAATCCTCGAGCCTCAAAGCACGTCTAACAAGGCGTCTGCCGCCTCCGAGGTTCCTGAGCCTCCCAGTCCTTCGATCACCCACGGCGCGCGGCACGCCTGAGGCTCAGCCTCATCAGGGTTTGACGCTGTTGGATGGGGTAATCGGGAGGCGCCGATCCACCTCGAATAACACAGCATTCCGGCGCACCGTCACTTTGGTTTTGCCCGCCAGCGCGGTGGCTTCCAGCGCTTCCCAGGCCGTCAGGTTCCAGGCGGCAAAGCTGTGCCGGTAGAAGTGCCAGGAATCCAGCGAATGCGGCCACGGTCGGATATCGATTCTGAGGGCGTGCCGCAGGATGGGTTGTAAATAATCCCAATCACGGTCGTTGCAGAAGAGGTGGACGGGGGCCGAGGCCCGTTTCAGCTTGGCCGCCGTCCGCTCGTCGCGCACGAGGGTATCCGGTTCGAGCGAGTCTTCCGGCGTATGCAACAGGAGCAGTGGGGCGCGAAAGGTGGCTTGGATCCGAGCCTGGTTGGTCAGCGCCGCCACCGCATCCCATAACGTGGGATTGGGGCGGGAGAGAATGGCCCGCAATCTCCGGAACATATAGAGTTCATCCGTCGCCCCGGGCATGAAGACCACCCCCTTCACGACCGGGTTCGATTGCAACGAGTCGAGAACGATTTGCGCGCAATTCGTCCAGTCGAGTTGGTGCGCCTCTGTCTTCAGGGGCATGGCCGCCAGCGCGTCCGGCCAGGTTGCGGCCCGTGAGCCAACCGATGCGAGGAGGACCAGGATCCCGAACGCCACAGTGCGGACGCGCGCGGGCGGCAGTATCATTGAAAACTCCTGAACTCCCGCCGGTCGGCCGCTCATAAGGAAAGCTGCACGATTCGTTCGCGGACTTGCGCATTCCATCGCTCAAAATAGCTCAGCAAGGCATACACCTGTTCCAGCCGAACCAACCCGTCCGAAGGAGGTCCGGCTTCGACGCCACTCCAAATCGCATCCAGTGACTGAATCTCCCGCAAGAGAGTTTCACGCTGGGATTCCAATTCCCGGTGATGCACCGCCAGTTTGTCGCTCGTTTGCTGGGCGCGTTCAAAAACCGCGACTTGAAGCAGGGGCGAGGTTGTCCCGGCCTTCTCCTGAAGCACACCGTCCGCCTCGCGACAGGCCTGGCCGATCGTGATTGAGAAATTCATCAGCTCGGAGGGGATGCGCTGAATCTGACCCGGTTTAATTCCCCGCCGCAGTTCGAGCAGGTGCCGCAGGCGTTCCTTGGGTTCCTTCAGGCATTGATACGCCGCATTTAATTCGGTGTAGCGGTCCTGGGCGGCCTGCTTCTCCTGAGCGCTCGCGTTATGCGACCGGTCCGGGTGTGCCTCCGCCGAAAGGCCGAGGAATTTCCGCTTGAGGCGTTCGGGATCCAGCCAGGGCCGCCGCGGTTCACCCAGGACGGCGAAGTAATCCGTCATGCGCTGAAGCTCTCACCGCAGGAGCAACTGGTCGCCGCATTCGGATTCTTGACCTTGAAGCCGCCTTCGAGCGCATCAATGAAATCCAACTCACTGCCCGTCACGTAAAGCGCGCTCTTCGGGTCCACGACCACGCGGACGCCGCTGGTTTCCACCAGGATATCCCGGTTTGCCGGGGCATCCTGCAAATCCATTTTGTATTGGAGACCCGAGCAACCCCCGCCCACCACGGCCACACGCAGCACCCCGCCGGGGCGCCCTTGCTTGGTGAGCAAGGAACCCACCTTGGACGCCGCGCTGAGCGTGAGCTTGATCAGGCGCTCATCGCCGATCCGGAAGCCCGGAGCGCTGGCGGCATTATTAGCAACTTTAGCGATCATCACGTGGAGTGGGAACCTATCCGCCAATCGCAAGGGCGTCAATGCTCGCCACGCGCCGCGCCGCCGGTGGTCCGATTTGCCCACCTTGGGCACATTGGCAGCTCAGGATTAACGGGTTGGGGTCCATTTTGCCTGGGAATCAGCTCGGCAAGGGTTCTGCTTCCGAGGGCAGCGTCCTCGCACCGAGGACACAAGGAGACGGGCATTTCTGGGCTCCTTCCCCGGTGCCGGGCACATGATATGAAGACGGGCTACCTGATCGACATGGATGGCGTCATTTACCGGGAGAACCACTTGATCCCGGGGGTGAAGGAATTCTGCGAGGCGTTGATCGAATCCGGCGCGCCTTTTGTTTTCCTGACCAACAACTCGTCCCCTACCCCCGAGGATCTTTCGGTGCGCCTGGGGCATTTGGGGTTGCCGGGCTTTTCACCTCGGCACTTCTACACCTCGGCCTTGAATGCGGCCGACTTTCTCAGCGAAACGCACCCGGCTTGCACGGCATTCGTCATTGGTGAAGGCGGCCTCCTCACGGCTCTGCACGAGCGGAGGATTGCCAATGACGCCATTCATCCGAGCTATGTCGTCGTGGGGGAGGTTTCGGTTTCCATGGAAAAACTTGCCAAAGCCCATTCGTGCATCGAACGGGGGGCGCGATTGCTGGCAACCAACCCGGATAACTGGTGTCCGGTTTCCGCCAGTGAAACTCGGCCCGGGGCAGGAGCCACGGCGGCATTCCTCGAAGCCAGCACGGGACGTCGCGCGTACTATGTTGGCAAACCCAACGGTTACATGTTTCACCGCGCTCGCCGCAAGCTCGCGGATCTGGCCGGCGGCGCCATGCCGGATCAGATCATCGTTATCGGCGACACCATGGAAACCGATATCCGTGGCGCAATCGAGGCCGGGTTGCAGGCTTACCTCGTCTTGAGCGGTTCGACCACGATCGAGAACGTCGCCGATTATGTGTATCAACCCACCCGCGTGCTTGCCAGCATCGCCGATCTCACCGAAGAATTGAGCTCCGGCAAACCTTCCAATCGCCTGGACAGTCCGGTTTACAGCCATGCGCTCTCGGCCCATAACCGCCTCGGCCGCCGGTATCAAACGGACGCCATCCCCCCGCAGAAGCCCCGGCCCCGCGCGCCCATGACACGGTAAAGCGCGAGGGGCGGCCGCGCTTCCAGCATTGCGCAAATCGCAAGCGCAGCGCTATGCTGGGAGCGCATGAGAACCCTCGCCGCTACCGTCGCCCTGTTCGGATGGACTCTCGCCGCCTATAGCCAGCCGGCCCAGTCGTTCCCGCTGTGGCCGGATGGTGCGCCGGGGGCGCTGGGCACCGCCGAAAAGGATATCCCCACGCTCACGCCGTTTCTGCCCGAGCCCGCGAAAGCAAGCGGCGCGGCAATCGTCATCTGCCCCGGAGGCGGCTACGGAATGCTGGCCTCGCATGAAGGCGCCGATTATGCCCGGTTTTTCAACGAATTCGGGATCGCCGGGTTTGTTTTGAAATACCGGCTGGGGTCCTCGGGTTATCGCCATCCGGTGATGCTCGAAGACGCGGCCCGCGCGCTGCGCATCGTGCGCGCGCGCGCGGCCGAATGGAATCTCGATCCCAAGCGCATCGGCATTATCGGTTCTTCGGCGGGCGGACACCTGGCTTCCACCCTGCTGACTCATTTCGATGCCGGCAAACCCGAGGCCTCGGACCCGATCGAGCGCCAGAGCAGCCGTCCGGACTTGGGAATTCTATGTTATGCGGTGATCACGATGGGCCAGTTTACGCATGAGGGCTCGAAACAGAATCTGCTCGGGGATCATCCCTCGCCGGAGCTCGTGCGCGACCTTTCCAACGAACTCCAAGTCACCAAGGCCACCCCGCCTTGCTTTGTCTGGCACACCTGGGAGGATTCGGCGGTGCCCGTCGAGAATAGCCTGATGTTTGCCGAAGCCCTGCGCCGGGCGGGCGTTCCGTTCGACCTGCACATCTACCAAAAAGGCCGCCACGGCATTGGTTTGGGAGCGCCCTACGCTGACAAAGCCCACCGCCACCCCTGGACCGCCGACGTCGTCTTCTGGCTGAAAGTCCAAGGGTTCATCAAAGCCACCGACTGATTCCCTTTCGGAATCCGCACAACCAGGTCACAAGCCAAAGGGGCGGGGACGGCTCGTCCCCGGGTGCGATCGTGTTCAACCGCGTGCCGCGGGGACGAGCCGTCCCCGCCCCCGTCCCAGCACCCGGTCGTTCGATTCGAATCGTCGCTCCCGGCACCGTTCGGGGGTCACCTGCGGCCGGGCGCGTTCGTTTGGTTCGGAATCCAAGTGACCGGGGGTTCACAAGAACGATCCGAGTATTACCAGCGCTTTTTTTATTTGCCTTCATTGTGAGCATCACGCATGATGCGACTATCGGACGGTCGGGATTTCACACAGCGGAAAACAATTCATCTATGCAAAATCCAATCGCACGCAAGTCACCCAAACTCGTTCCCTTCCTGTTGAGCTTCACCTTCGCCCGCCTCGCCAGCGCGGAGTTCGTTCCCATTCAACTCACTCCCGAAAGCTTCAACCATGACATCGTGGTCGAACGAACGGCTTCGCCGCCGCTGGTGCCGGTCACCACCGCCACGATGGACAGCGGACAAGCCAATAGCGATTTCACCTGGTATGAGCGGGGATATAAAGTCGATCTGCCCTCTTCGGGGCTGCCGGTGGCCGGTTCGACCACCACCAGCGAGGCGGTGGGAGATCACCAGGACCTGTTTGCGCCGAGTTACACAGAGAACAATGTGGTGTTCATCGATTCGTCGCTGACCCGAGGCGTCCTGCGAGTTCAGGATCCAGCTCCGTACGGCGTGCTATCGTTCCTGGTGAGCGGCGCCAAGGGAGGAGGCAATTTGCAATACACCATCCATCACGCCGACGGTGGCATGCAAACCGGCGAATTCTTATGCCGCGATTGGCTGAGCGGTCCCAACGCCGCTTACACCGCGGGCGGGAGGGTGAATGTCACTTCGTTTGTGTTCGATTTGAATAACACCAGCCCGAGACTCTACGGGGTGGATGTGACGGTAACCAATAATTCGAGCGCGGTTGAAAGCATCGAGTTTGCCTATGTGTCGGGAGCGGGGCGCGAAGTCGTATTCGGGGTAAGCGGCGCGGCGATCCGCGGCCAGCCGGTGGCCCCGATTCGGGTGAGCGGCTACAACGCGGATATCGTCGTCGAGGCCAGCTCGGCCAAACCGGAAGCGCTGTGGGGATTCACGACGGCTACGATGGAAGAGGGCAACGCCGGCAACACCTGGTATGAACAGGGGTATTACCCGCCCGCTCCGGGGACCGGCTTGCCTCCGGCAGGATCGCTCATTAACAGCGCGTCAGCTCCGGACCATCATTACCGGCTGCCGCCGAGTTACGCCACCAACAATGCGGTGTTGCTCGATACGCATAATCCCAAGGCCGCGATCACTTTCGCGGCTCCCGCGCGTTATGCCGCGCTCTCATTCCTGACCTCGGCGGGCAACGGCCCAGCTACGAATCGCTGCGTGGTGACCCGTGCGGACGGCACCTACGAGACCAACACCTTTGTTTCACCGGATTGGTTGGAGGGCGCGCCGGTGGCGCTTTCGGCCAACGGTCGCATCAAGGTGAGCTGGAAATTGGTGGACAGTCAGAATCTGAACCAGGGGACGCCCGCGCTCTATTCGGTCGATATGAACCTGCGCGACTCGGCCAGCCCGGTGACTGGCCTGCTGCTCAGCTTCGTGGGCGGGCCGGTGAGCGCACACGCCGCCATCTTCGCCGTCAGCGGGGCTGACCTGGCGGTACAACCGCCCGTGACTCAGCCCGCGATGCTCTCGATTAAACCCGGTGCCGGCGGCGCCTGGGTGCTCCACACGAGCGTTCCCGGCAAACTCCAATCCGCAGCAGCCCTCAAAGGGCCGGACACCATTTGGAACGAGGAAGGCCCTATTGCCTCGTCGCTCACCCTATCACCGTCCACAAAGGATCCCGCGAGATTTTATCGCGTGGTCAGTCCGTGACCGGCTCGCCGGAGAAGTTGCGTCGCTACGCGACGCCATGGCCGGAGCGGCCGGCGATCCATGGACTGAAGTCCATGGCCACCATCATTGGTCGCTACGCGACCATGTTGGGGCGCCACTCTATTGGGGCGCACTCTATTGAGGCGCCATTTATTCGGGCTTCACTTTATTCGGGCTTCACTCGACGACGCCTCAACGGTCTGCGGCTGAGCCTCCTCAGGGAGACACGCGGTACAGGTGCGCTTCCCAGGGCTGAAAATGGTCCTGAAAAACGCCTTTTGAAGCGGCCAGCTTGCGGCCCTCGTCCAGCACCTCGATGCTCTGGTCCACCGGCGCATCTTGGAGGCGGAATGTGGCCTGAGTGGAACCTTCACGCATGGCAGCCGCGAAGACCCAGGTTTCGCCGTTGTGCCGCCGGGCAGTAATGGCAATGGGCACGGAAGGGTTTTCGGGCTGTACGGCGACGAGGTCAGGCCGGGCGCGGCTGTTCAACACGGGCGCCAGCCGGGTGATCTGGCGATTGAGCGTCGTCACGGCGCCGAGCATTTCCGGGTCGTCCAGGAGGGCGGCTTCGCGGAAGTTCGGTTTGAACTGGTGAACAAAATAGATGAGCCCTTGGGAGCCCTTGATGAGCGACATCCAGGCTTCGCAGCGAACTTGTTGCGGTGTTGGCTTGCGGTTGGGATTCGAGATGCGGGTGCATTCCAGGCAATTCCAAACCACCTTCTTGCCGGCACTCCATTGGACGAGCCGTTCAACTCCCTGGCCCACGTACCAGAGTTTCCCGGCAATCTCCGGGCGGTCGTGAACCGCGGGATAAATATCGAAGGAAACAATGTCGCAGCCTTCGAGGTACTTGGGATAGTCCTCAGGGTGATGGGTGCGGTTGCCGCGGCCGTAATAGTCATCCCAGGCCACACCCTGGCCCAAATTCAGCAGGATGGGCCGGGTGGGGTCGGCGGCGCGGAAACGCTCGCAGGCTTGCCGGACCGTTTCGGGAGAAATCGGAGAGCCCCAGCCGAACCGGGCACCCAGGGACTGGGCATTGTCCGGCTCATCACCGTGCATCCAACCAATAATCGTGGGATCATCCAGATGCCTGAGGGCGACTTCGTTCTGTTCGCAAAAAACTTTCATGCCCGCGCGTTTCAACTCCCCGAGCTGTTCCTCGGTCGGCCCCTGCCAGAGCGCGACATAGGTGTTGATCCCGGCGCGGCGAAATCGCTCGGCGTTGGCGGGGCTCTGAAGCCAAACGGCGAGGGGGAAATAATTCGGATCCGAAGGCGGCCCGTGGGACCAGGTTGAATAGTTGGAAACGCCCGCGTCCACTGGCGCCGAGCGAGCGCCGGGCCAGCCTGCGCTGCCGAGAATGAGCAATGCCAAAACCCAGCCCGCCCGGGCCAGTCGAAACAAACCACACATCACAGGTGGCAGGATGACACCTGGGACGCCCGGTGGCCACTGCGATTTGTTGGATGCACCGCGGGAACGAAAGCGGAAAGCCGAGGCTCAACTCCATTTCAAGCTCGAATCCGTGGCCCGGACCGCCTAAGAATTTGGACAGACTGCCCGCCATAAGGCGGGACCAAGGTCTGAATCATTTCAGAAGCGAACTATGAAGACCCAACCAACCCTTTTCGGTCTGGCCATTCTCCTGATCGCGGCCCATTGCCCCGGCGTGTCCGGCTCGGAGCGGAATATTTCGCTGGCGGGCAAATGGCGGCTTCAGTTGGATCGTGGAGATGCCGGGGTGAAGGAACGCTGGTTCGAAAGCTCGCTGGCGCAGCATATCCGGCTGCCTGGCTCGCTTCCGGAGCAGGGCATCGGTGACGATATCACCCTCGACACCCCATGGACGGGAGAGATCGTCGATCGCTCCTGGTTCACCGCCCCCGAATACGCCCCGTACCGTCAACCGGGCCATATCAAGGTGCCCTTCTGGCTTCAGCCGGAGAAGTATTATGCGGGCGTGGCGTGGTACCGAACGATCGTTCGATCTCCCGGCCGGCTGGGAGGGAAAGCGCGTCGTGCTCAAGCTCGAGCGCCCGCACTGGGCGACACGGGTTTGGGTCGATGGCAAAGAGGTCGGCTCGAACGACAGCCTTTCGACGGCTCACGAATATGACTTGGGGATAGTCGCGGCCGAAGAACGTCCAACCGCCGGTCTGCCGGAACCGGGGACGCGGGCGCCCTCGGACGCGGGCGCCGATGCTCGCTTGCAGCCAGGCCGGCACGAACTCACCATCCGCGTCGATAACCGCCTGGTCGTGGATATCGGCGTCAACTCGCATAGCATCAGCGATCACACTCAAGGAAACTGGAACGGGATTGTCGGTGAAATCAGTTTGCGCGCAACCGCCCCGGTTTGGTTCGAAGATTTGCAGGTCTATCCGAGTTTTCAAACCAGGTCGGTGAAGGTCAAGGGCACCCTGGGCAACGCCAGCCGCCGCGCCGGACGCGGTTCCGTGAGCCTGGCAGTCAGTGCGGCATCCGACAGTGGCAGCGTGTTGTCCGTTCTCACGCGGAGAAGCGTTCACGTGAACTGGGGTGCGGACGGGGGAACTTTCGAATTCGAGCTGCCGGTCGCGGATGCCAGGCCGTGGAATGAGTTCCAGCCGTCGCTTTTCAATCTCGCCGCCGTTCTCGAAGACACCGGCCAAAGCACGCGCGTCACCTTTGGGTTCCGCGACCTCGCCACGCAAGGGACGCAGTTTGCCATCAACGGGACCAGGATTTTTATCCGGGGCACGCTTGAGTGCTGCATTTTTCCCAAGACGGGGCATCCGCCCATCGACGTGGACTCGTGGAAACGGATCCTCCGGATAGCCAAGGCGCACGGGCTGAATTTGCTGCGGTTTCATTCGTGGTGCCCGCCGGAAGCGGCGTTTATCGCGGCCGACCAGCTCGGGTTTTATTACCACGTCGAGATCGCCTCGTGGGCCAATCAATCCACCACGCTGGGCGATGGCAAGCCCGTGGATGAATGGCTGTACCGGGAAGCGGCGCGCATCCTGAAGGCCTATGGGAATCATCCATCCTTCCTGCTGATGCCCTACGGCAACGAACCCGGCGGAGAGCACGCGAGCGCGTACCTGGCGAAGTGGGTGGATCATTGGAAAGGCGCCGATCCGCGCCGGCTCTACACCAGCGGCTCGGGCTGGCCGCAACTGCCGGAGAATCAGTTCCATGTCACGCCCGACCCGCGCATCCAGGCCTGGGGCCAGGGCCTCAAATCTCGCATCAATGCCCTGCCGCCGGAAACTCGCACCGATTACCGGGAGTACATCCAGACCCGGTCCGTTCCCGTCATCAGTCATGAGATTGGACAATGGTGCGTTTATCCCAACTTCGACGAAATTCCCAAATACACGGGCTATCTGAAACCGAAGAACTTTGAGATTTTTCGCGATTCCCTGCAAGCCCACCACCTGGGGAACCTGGCGCATGCGTTCCTCCTTGCGTCGGGCAAACTGCAAACCCTCTGCTACAAGGAGGAGATCGAGTCGGTGCTGCGCACTCCGGGCATGGGCGGCTTCGAACTGCTCGACCTGCACGATTTTCCCGGCCAGGGCACCGCGCTTGTCGGGGTTCTGGATCCTTTTTGGGATTCCAAGGGCTACGTTACCGCGGCGCAATACCGCCGCTTCTGCAATAGCACAGTCCCGCTGGCCCGGCTAAGCAAACGTGTGTTCCTCAACCGCGACCGCCTCCAAGCGGATGTCGAGGTGGCACATTTCGGGCCGGAGCCGTCGAGCGAGGTGGAGACCACGTGGAAGCTCGCCGGTGATCGCGGCGAAGCGGTGGCAAGCGGGCGCTTTTCACCCTGTGACATTCCGATCGGCAATGGTTTTGCCCTGGGCCGGATCGATTTGTCATTGGCTGCGATACCCGCGCCGGCCCACTACCGGCTCGTGGTGGGCCTGAACTTCACTTCCGGTTCACCCCGCCGGCACCCAGCCCCGGCGTTTGAAAATGACTGGGATCTGTGGGTCTATCCTTCGAGTCTTGAAACCACCCCCGCATCCGGGATCGCGGTTGCCGAAGACCTCGACTCGGCGGCGTTGGACCGGCTCGCCGCCGGCGGCAGGGTGTTGCTCGTGCTGCCGGCCAGCCGTGTGCGAGGCGATCGCCGGGGCCAGGTCGCCCTCGGCTTTTCCAGCATCTTCTGGAACACCGCCTGGACCGGGCGCCAGCCACCCCACACCCTGGGCATACTGTGCGATCCCAAGGAGCCGGCGCTGGCGGAATTTCCGACGGACGACCACACCAACTGGCAATGGTGGTACCTCATCCACGGCGCGGGGGCGATGATCCTGGACGACCTGCCCGGCAATTTGCTTCCCACCGTGCGGGTCATCGATGATTGGGTGACCAATCGCAAGCTGGCGCTGCTCTTCGAGGCCAAACTCGGCGCGGGCCGGTTAATGGTTTGCAGCATGGATCTCAAGCAGGACCTCGAACAAAACCCCGTTGCCCGGCAGATGCTGCACAGCCTGCTCGATTACATGGCGAGCGCCCGGTTCAACCCGCAGGTGCGGGTCACCCCGGACCAGGTCCGCAGCCTGATGACACCGAATTAGGCGGCGCTTGCGGCGCGCTATCGGGAGAAGGAATCGAGCTTGTTTTGCAAATCCACAGCCGTCTGCGTCGGGGCGACTTTGTGATCAAACAGAATCTCGTTCATGGTCAGGTACTGGCCGTAATAAGTGATGTCGGCCTGCGTGTCCGGCGTGAGGGAGTCGCCCTTGATGGCGGCGCCGCCGTAGAGCCCCTGGGTATCGGTATACACGAGCATCAAGGGTTCGGTCGAGGAGACTGTGGCCTCCGTCCCAGTGGTGGTGTTGCCCGCCGTGCCCGAGGCCTCGCCGCCGACCTTGAAACTGCCCTGCGCGATGGCGCGCACCGCGTTGGTGTTCATCAACAGGATCACCACGAAGGATTGCATCCCTCCCACCTGGAGTCCCAAACTCGCCTCGTTGGCGCTGAGGAAGGCCGGGGGACCCCAGCGTTGCGTCCTCGGATCTTTGGCCAGAATGACGCCGCTGCCGCCCTCGTAGGCGAACAAGAACCCCGCCTTGGTGCGATCCAGCAGAATGATGGCCTTGGCGTCGCGAAGCTGCTGTGCCGGGATCTGTTTCTCCGGTTTGGCCTGCATCGCCTCGAATTGGAGGGTGAGCTTCCGGATCCGGTAATCCAGGTCCGAGCGATCCGCCGCCAAGGCGGAGAGGGTGACGCCCAGAGAAAGAACGATCACAAAGCAAGGCTTCATTTGAAGAAACTCGCGCACGGCAGGCTTTGGCGCAAGCACATGGATAAAGGTGAAAGGGGGGCGTAATAATGATTGTCCACCCGACACTCATTCCCTAGGGTGGAGAGGTGGGCACTGTTGGCCACGAGACGCAGTTGAACTCTATCAGCAGCGGAAATTGGCGCACAAACCGCAGGTTTCGGCAAGGAACCTGCTGTTCTGGGGATCAGTAATCGCGTTTTTACCCTAATTATGAACACGAATGTACATAAGATCCCCGGAATTATCTCGGGTCTCGTTCTGGCAGGCTCCGGCTTTACGGCCTGGGCAACAGGATTCCGATTGCCCGACCAGGATGCCTTCGCAACGGGGCGAGGCGAGGCTTTCGTGGCCACAGCGGACAATCCCTCGGCGATTTATTATAATCCGGCAGGAATTGCCCAACTCACCGGCAATAACTTCCGTGCGGGCATTTACGGTTTGGACCTCGAGCCCAGCTACAGGCCCTTGGCCCCGAACGGCACGACGTATGATAACCAAGCCAAATTGCATGCGGCCCCGCAACTCTACGCCACGTACGGGCTCGAGGATTTGCCCTTTACTTTCGGCCTGGGCGTGTATTCTCCATATGGCCTGGGGCTGCGTTGGCCGCAAGACACCGGTTTCCGCACCACGGGCACTGAGTCCGCGCTGACTTATGCCACCATCAATCCCGTGATCGGATGGCAGGTGTTCCCGAATTTCTCAATTGGAGGGGGTATGACGGTCAATTATGCCCAAATCGATCTGCAGCAGGGCTTGGTTTGGCCCACTCAAAACAATGACAATTTTCGGTTCAAGGGCGATGGTTGGGACGTGGGGTATAACCTGGGGGCGTTGTGGCAGCCGCACGAAATGTTGGCATTCGGTGTCTCGTTCAGGAGCGGGACAACGGTTGATTTCGGAGGCCACACGACCTATTACAACAACACCCCTTTGCCATTGCCCGGCGGCGGAGTGGTGCCCGCGTTCCCCAAACAGCAAGTGGGTGCGTCGGGCGACTTGAACTTCCCGCTCAACGCGATACTCGGTGTGTCCTTTCGTCCCACACCGAAGTGGAATTTCGAGTTTGATGCGGATTATGCCGATTGGAGCAGCGTCGGAACCGTGACGATTCACCAGGATTCCGGCTTTCCTGGACTCCTGCCCAAGGACATACCGCTGGTATTGGATTGGCAGGCCAGTTGGTACTACGAGTTCGGTGTGACCCGCTATCTGGCGGGGGGATGGCACGTGAGTGCCGGTTATATTTACAATGAGAACTCCGTGCCGGATGCGCACTACTCGCCGGTGGTGGCGGATCTCAATCGCCACTTCTTCAGTGTGGGCATCGGACGCCAAGGCAAACGATTTGACTTCGACGTTGCGTATCAATTCGGGTACGGGGCAACACGAACGGTGATCGGGAGCGCGCCTTCGGCGACGGGCCAGACGGCGGATGGCCGTTACGACTTTCTGAGCAATGCGCTCACCGCATCGGTCGGAATGCATTTCTGAGGCTCCAGGCCATTTGGCAATTCACGCGAAGATTGTATATGAGACTCGAACCCGGCCAGACCGTCCTATTGACAGGAGCCTCTGGGGGGCTGGGCAGTTATTTAACGCGCAAACTGCAAGAGCGAGGAGTGAACCTGGCCTTGGTGGCTTTTCCGGGTTCAGGGCTTGACGATTTGCGCGAGGAGGTGCGGGGCAAAGGCGTGAGGGCAATTTCCCTGCCTTCGGATCTCCGTGATCCCAGCCAGCGGCGAGACGTGGTTGCGCGGGTATGCAAAGAGTTTGGGCGAATCGATGTTTTAATCAATAATGCCGGAATCGAGTTCACCTCACCCTACCACGAGCTTTCGGAACAGAATATTCTCGATGTGTTGCGCGTTAACCTGGAAGCCGCCATGGTAATGACCTGGTTGGTTTTACCCGAGATGCTCCAGCGGCGTAGCGGCCATATCCTAAACATTTCTTCCCTGGCCGGCCGGGCGAACCCGGCGCTCCAAGAGCCCTATGCCGCGACAAAAGCGGGTCTGATTGGGTTCACTTACTCGTTGCGCGCGAGCTATCGCCCGAGCGGCGTGAGTGCGTCGGTGGTGGTGCCGGGGTTCGTCGAGACGGGGATCTATGAAAGACTAAGAAAGTGTTCGGGGCTCTCCGCCCCTCCCCTGCTAGGGACCTCCCCTCCTGGAAAAGTGGTCGATGCTGCGGTCCGAGCCATCGAGCGGGACTTGCCGGAGGTAATCGTGAATCCACTGCCGGTCCGGCCATTGCTTGCCTTTGCGGCAATGTTTCCGAGGCTTGGTGAATGGGTTCTGGCTCAAACGGGGGGACATCAGTTCTTTCGAAATGTCTTCGAAGCCTCACAGCGCGCTGCACCCGATCAACCCAAAACCAGGTGCAATAGCCGGGCAGGTGGTGGGGCTTAACCGCAGTCCCAAAATGGTTCACTTCCCTACGTTGACTGGTAACCACTCACAGAGGCTCGATCGCGCCTCAAAACGAGACACCATCCTCAAGGGCCGAGGGTTGGCCTGAAAGATGTTTCTTGCCAATCCCCAAGATTAGCGACAATCGGTCTGCCCCGCTCAACCGCGCAAGCGAACGGGCGGGCAGAACAATTGATTCCTACTGGAACTGATGAGTAACCAAGATTCTGGGCAAAATGGGTCAGGGGACACGTTCCTGTCTTTTGACACGAGTCAGGGACAGGGACTGAGCGGCACCTTGTTGCGCGTGAGCCGGTTCGAGGTGGCCTTCGAACTGTACAGCCCTCAATCTGTCCTTCGAACTTCCGAGGCGCTCAGTAACGTTAAAATCATGGTTAACGCCAGGGCCATCTACGCCGGGCGAGCGACCATCAGCAGCGTGGTCAACGTCGGCACCCTGGTCGTCTGTGAGGCTAAGCTCGGCGACGGATGGCTCGATTTGGACGCCTTCCTCCCCAAACTCGAGAGCAAGTGCTTGCGCGAGGGGTTCGGGAACTTTCTGCAGCAATGGCACGGGGTTTACAAGGTTTTGCCGGAGTACAAATCGATTGTGTCCGACATGCAGATGTTCCTGACCGATCTGCGCCTTTGGCTGGATCAGATTGAGCTCGGCATCCGCTCAACTCCTGCGGGTGACCGAATTGGCCTGGAGCACGAACTGGCTTTGGGCTTGGGAGAAGCGACCACACCGGTTATTGGGGAACTCTTCCAAAGGTTTGAAGCCGTGGCTGAGCGCGTTGAAAAGGATATGCCCGAACATCGGGCAATGCACAGTGCGTTTGCGAAGCGCCTGCTGCACCCCCTGCTGCTCAGCTCTCCGTTCCTATACCGCAGCTTTCGAAAGCCGCTGGGCTATGCCGGCGATTATGAGCTGGTCAACATGATCTGTAGAGACCCACTGGAGGGGAGCACGTTTTTCGCTAAAATCATTAACCTCTGGTTTCTAAACCAACCTCCGGCGGAGGCTCACCGCAACCGAATTCAGTACCTCGTGGACCAGATCTCGGAGACGGTTCTGCGGGCCGCTCGGGAGAACCGCAAGGCTCGTATCGTGAGCGTCGGCTGCGGCCCCGCGCAGGAGGTCCAGCGGTTTGTTGCGGACAACCAGTTGGCCGAACACGCGGATTTCACTTTGATCGACTTCGATCAGGAGACGGCAGAGTACACGCGCACGACTTTGGAGGGGCTGAAGCGGAGGCATGGGCGGGGCACGACGATCCAGGTCACCCGGAAATCCGTGAACCAAATACTGAAAGAAGCCGGACGCACGATCGAGCGCTCCCCGGAAAGCCAGTATGACTTTGTCTATTGCGCGGGGCTTTTTGACTATCTGTCGGATCAAATCTGCCGCCGGCTCACCAATGTGTTATACGATTGGGTGACTCCCGGAGGGCTGTTCCTCTCCACGAACGTCGATCGCTCCAACCCGCGACGCCTGACGATGGACTATATCATGGACTGGCACCTCATCTATCGTAGTGGCACGCAATTGGCCGAGTTGAGGCCCCTCGGCCTCGATGGGGCGGAGGAAACCATCGTCGCAGACTTTACGGGCGTGAACATTCACTATTCCGCCAGAAAGATACGCCGTGGATAACCCCGCAGCCGTTCATCCGGATGTATTGCGGAAGGCTTTCAAGGCCTATGAAGCGCAACAGCGGATCGGCAATACCAGGATCGGAGCCTGGTTGGTGATCTTTCTGATGCCGGTTGGCTTTCTGCTGGATTACTGGGTGTATCCTGAGCGGCTGCTGCCTTTCTTAGGACTGCGGCTGCTCGCGTCGGGATTGGCCGCGTTGATCTGGGCTTTTCTTTTTACGGATCTCGGACGCCGGAGTGGCTGGTGGCTCGGTGTGGTCGTTCCCCTGATTCCCGTGATCTCGATCGCCGGCATGATAGCCGAGGAGGAAGGTTTCGGTTCACCCTATTACGCCGGCCTGAACCTGGTGCTCCTCGCGGTGGGCGCAGTCCTGCACTGGTCCACGTTGGAAAGCATCATCGCAACCGTGCTGGTGCTCCTCATCTATATCGGAGCCGGGGCCTTTCAGGCGGCCAGGGCTGGGGCTCTGCCCAGCACGAACATTATTATCAATAATTTCTATTTTATCGCTTTGATGGACGTCATTGTGGTGACCGGAACCTTTTTTCAGCACCGTGCGCGTTTTCGCGAATTCTCGTTGCGTTTCGAGTTGGATGCCAATCGCAAGCAGTTGGAAGAAAGCAACCAGAAGCTGATGGAACTGGACCAGATCAAGAGCCGGTTCTTTGCGAACATCAGCCACGAGCTGCGGACGCCCTTGACCCTGCTGATCGCCCCGCTCGAATCGTTGCTGCACCGCTTCCACCTGGATCCCGAGACCAAGGATCTGCTGGCGACCATGCATTCCAACGGGATGCGGCTGCTGAAATTGATCAATGATTTGCTGGACCTGGTGAGGCTCGAGTCCGGGCGGATGGAAGTGAAGCACGAACCGCTCGAAGTCGGCGCCTTTGTCAAGGGCCTGGCCAGCGCGGCGCGGCAGGTGGCGGAGGACAAGCGGCTGCGGCTCGAGACCTTCGTCGATCCCGCGCTCGGCTCGGTCCTGGGCGACCAGGACAAGCTGGAAAAAATTGTTTTGAACCTAATGTTTAACGCGCTGAAGTTCACCCCCTCGGGCGGGCGGGTGGAATTGCGCGCGGAAAAGCAAGCCGAACAGTTTGTGCTCACCGTGGCGGACACCGGCATGGGGATTTCCGAGAAGAACCTGCCGCACGTGTTCGACCGGTTCTGGCAGGCGGACGGCTCTTCCAAGCGCAAGTACCAGGGCGTGGGCATCGGCCTGGCGCTGGTTAAGGAACTGGTCGAAATCCAGGGCGGCGAGGTCACGGTGCAAAGCCAGGAAGGCAAGGGGACCACCTTTACGGTCCGGCTGCCGTACCAAAAGGCGGAGGGGGTTCAAAAGCCCGCCGAACCGATCGAGCCCGCGGCCCCGGCCACCACCGAGGACGGGCGGACGGTGACTTCCGAGGAATGGCTGGCGAATTTGTACCGCCGGGCCGAGCTGTTTCCCGCGCTCACGCCCGTGCAGGAATCGTTGCGCCCGGTCGAGGTCTCACGCAATGGCAACCAGCCTACGCTGCTGGTCGCCGACGACGAACCGGACATGCTGCGCTTCCTCAAGTCGCAATTGAGCACGCATTATCACGTGCTCGAAGCGGTGGACGGCCAGCAGGCGGTGGAAAAGGCCAGCCAATTCCTGCCCGACATTATCCTGCTGGATATGATGATGCCCGAGAAGGACGGTTTGCAGGCCTGCCGGGAAATCCGGGAGCATACGCCCACGCAGAGCATCCCCATCGTCCTGCTCACCGCCCGGGCGGATGAAGAGACCAAGCTTTTGGCGTTGTCCGCGGGCGCGAGCGACTTCCTGGCCAAGCCGTTTTCAACCACCGAACTCCACGTCCGCATCAAAAACCTGGTCGAGTCGCACCAGTACCAGCGGAAGGTATCCAAGCAGAACCAGGTGCTCGAAGCCACCATCGATCAACTGAAGGAAACCGAGACCCAACTGGTCCAATCCGAAAAACTGGCCTCGCTGGGGCGCATGAGCGCCGGCATCATCCACGAAATCAACAACCCGCTCAACTTCGCCACCACCGGGCTGTTTACCCTCCGCAACAAGGGCAAATACCTGGCGCCCGAGCAGCAGGAGGAATACAAGGAAATCCTCAAGGACATCGAGGACGGGATTGGGCGCGTGAAGAACATTGTTTCGGATCTGCGCACCTTCACGCATCCGGGAACCGAAGGCCGCGACCAGGTCGAGATCAGCGAGATCGTCACCGCGTCGCTGCGCTTCCTGAGCAACGAATGGAAGGACCGGGTCCAGATCGAGAAGAAGCTGACCGAGCACCAGACGGTGTGGGCGAACAAGAACAAGCTGATCCAGGTGCTGGTGAACCTGCTGCAAAACTCGATGGATGCGCTCAAGACCAAGGAATTCGGAAACGAGAAGCCCTGCATCTGGATCGAGAGCCGCCTCGAAGCCGGCAAGAGCCTGCTGGTCGTGCGCGACAACGGGACGGGCATCGATTCCAAACACCTGGACAAGATCTTCGATCCCTTTTACACCACCAAGGACGTGGGCCAGGGCATGGGCTTGGGGCTGGCGATTTGTTACCGGATTATCCAGGATTGCGACGGGCGGATTTCGGTGCGGACCGAGCCCGGCAAATTCTGCGAGTTTACGCTGGAGTTTCCCGTCAAAGGATGAGATGACATGATTGTGCCCCAACAGGTTGTTGACTTGAACCCAGACGGGAGCCGGGCGGGCGCCCTGCGCCGGAACCGCCGACCTGATACTCGGCGCACCATGATTTCGAATTGCGGATTTGCCCTCCCTTAACCCGCTTTTATGGACCATTTTTACGATTACAAGAAATTCGCCATTCTCTACGTGGATGACGAGGAGAAGTCGCTCAAGTATTTTGCGCGCGCCTTCGAAGATCAATTTCGCATTTTCACCGCGGTCAATGCACAAGAAGGCTTGAAGCTGCTGGAAGCGCACAAGGACGAGATCGGGCTGCTGATGACCGACCAGCGCATGCCAGGGGAGAAAGGGGTCTGGCTGCTGGAAAAAGCCCGCCAGCTACGGCCGCGCATTATCCGCATTCTCGCCACCGCCTACGCGGACATGGACGCGGCCATCGCGGCGGTGAACACCGGGGCCATCTATAAGTACGTCACCAAGCCCTGGGACCCGCCGCAGCTCGAAAACACGCTCAAACGCGGCCTCGAATTCTTCATGGTGCAATGCGAACGGGACCATTTGCTGCGCGAAAAGATGTCGGTGTTGCACAACATGATGATCGCCGACCGGATCGTGAGCCTGGGGTTGCTCGCCGCCGGTCTGAGCCATCACATCCGCAATTCACTGGTGGCGGTGAAGACCTTTCTGGACCTGGCGCCGGCGAAGCTCGAAGAGGAGAAACTCGATCTCGACGGCCTGCGCAACCCGGATTTCTGGAAGGAGTACTACCAGAACGTCCAAAGCCAGATCGAAAAGATCAATAACTTGCTGAAAGACCTGTGGACGGCCTCGGAAAAGCCCGCCTTCGAGTTCGGCGACCAAGTGAGCCTGCGCTCCGTGGTGGCGGAAACCATCGCCCGCCTCGAAAGCGCCTTTGCCGCCAAGAACATCCGGGTCGATAACCAGATTCCGGAGTCCTTGCCCCCGTTGAACGTGGATAAGCCAAAGTTCTACCGCCTCTTCGAGTTGTTGATGAAGGATGAACTGGCCACCCTGCCCGCGGGATCCGTCATCACCCTTTCCGCCACCCTGCGGGAACCGCGCCCCGGGGACAAGCAGATCGAGGTGTTGGTGCGGGATAACGGCCCCGGGCTGCCCAAGGAGGCGCTGCGGCTGGTTTTCGACCCGTTTGTCGTCCGGAGCGATACCCCGATGGAGTATGGCATCCACCTGATGGCCTGTTACTTCATCGTGCACCATCATGGCGGGCACATTGAGGCTCGCAGCGACCCGGGGGAGGGGACGACCTTTACCATCACTTGCCCAGTGAATCCCGGCCAGGCCCCCAGTGCCGGGGAGTCCGACACTCAATTTCTACACAAGGTGCTGCTCAGCGACACGCTTTGGGAGAAGCTCATCTCGACGGAGTAGGAGCTGCCCCCGGAGATTCCCCTGGCCGCGCGACCGTACTTGACCGCGCCGGGATTCAGTACTCTACGAGTTTGAGCCAGGAGCGCCCGAGGGGTTAAATGTCAACTGGAAATTGAAGGTACCCAGCGTGCCTTTGGTTCCAGCGAATGAGCGCAATGCCAATCCGAAGACACCTCTTTTTAACGAGGCCGGGGCTTTCTGGGATTGCCAACGGGCAAAAAATGGTTCCTAATGCCGTTGTGGACGTTCTGTGCTCTGAGCTTAAGCAAAAATGACGCTGTTTTGCCGGAGTAGGGACACGAGATGAAAACGATATTGGTTCTGGCCGGGCATCCGGATTTTGCGGTGGCGGTGCGCGAGGGACTCAATCCCGAGCAGTATCGAGTGATCAGCCGCACCAGCCTGGAAGACTCGGAACCGCTGCTGGCCCACGGTCTGGCCGACCTCTGCATCCTGGATGTCGAACTCGCAAACGTTGAAGGGCTGTGGGCGATCGAAAAGCTGCGGCGCCGGGCGCCGAAGTGCCCCATTTTGTTGTACACGGGAGCGGCCAAGTGGGAGTGGGAGGAGGAGGCTTACGTCCAGGGGGTTTCGCACGTGTTGGCCAAGCCGGTAAAGGGCCGGCTGTTGTCCGCAGTCCTGGCGCGTTTGTGGGCTCCGGCAGCTCCGCCCCAGGCGGTGCCGGCCGCCAGTCCCTCGACGCAAACCGAAATTCTCAGGGCGCAGGAGCCCGCGGCTCCGTCCGCCCTCCAGCCCACGCGCGTGTTGCGTGATTTCTCCGGCATTCTTTCCCATTCCTTGAATTCCGAGGGCATGTTAAGGCAGTTTCTGCTCCTGCTGCGGGATTTGCTGGGGGTGAATCGGGCGGCCATCTTTTTGCGCCAACCCGTGGCCGGCTTCGGTCTGAGCGCCGGCCTGGCGGAAAACCGCCGTTTGCGCGCGGCTTGTGCGATAGGCGTGTCTCAGGGCTTGCTGGAACATTTCGAGCTTTCGTTTGACGCGGGCATTGGCGGTCAGATGTTCCGGGTCGGCCGCATCCTCAAGCGCCAAAGCGAGGAGGTGCGGAGCGACGTCGAGACGCAGAAGGAATTTGAATTGCTGGGAGTGCAGGTGGCGGTGCCGGTGCTGGATCGGGACATGATGCTGGGGGTGGCGGTGTTTGACGGCCGCATCACGGGCGAACCGCTGCTCAATTCCGAGCTCGAGCTGGTCTTCCATCTGCTCGAACAGTTGGGGCTGGCGGTCAAGAACATCTGGCTGCACGACCAGGCGGTGGCCAATCACGAGATGATGGCTGAAATCCTGCGTGAACTCAGCAGTGCCTGCGTCGTCGTGAACCGCGATCTGGCCGTGCTGCACGCCAATAAGACGGCGCGCCGCTATTTCTTCCGCGGGGAGCGCCGCACGGGCGAAGTCGAATTCAGCGATCTGCCTCAATTGCTGGGCGCGAAGGTTTACCAGGTCCTCAAAACCGGGGCGGCGGTTTCCAGCTTTAAATATTCGCCCGAAGAATCCCCGGGAACGGTTTATAACATCAACATTGTTCCGTTCCAGCGTTCGGAGTCCGGGCTGCCGGGATCAGCCTTGCTGATGGCTGAAGATTTGACGCAAAGCGAGCAGCTCCGGCAACTCGAAGTCGAGGCGGCCAATCTGCGGCTGGTCAAGACCATGGCCGATCGCTTGACCCACGAGATTGGCAACGCCATGGTGCCCCTCTCGACGCATCAACAACTGCTGAGCGACAAGTGGAAAGACGCGGAGTTTCGGGCCTCGCTTGATTTGGCCCTGGCGGACGGCGTCAAGCGGGTCACCCGGCTCATCAACCAAATGCGCTTTCTGGCCCGGGATACCATGGCCAGCTCGGAGGCGTTCCCACTGGCGCCGCTGATCGAGGAGGCCTACCAGGAGGCCTGCCGGTACCAGCCGGTTAAATCCGCCCAACTACGTTACGACCACGCCAGCAAGCCCATCGTTCTTCATGGCGACCGCGCCGCGTTAAAGCATGCCCTGGCCGAGGTGATGCTCAACGCGTTGCAGGCCAATCCTTCCGATCCCAAGATTGGCGTGCGTTTGCATACTGAAGCCAATGGCGACGGCCATCCCGGACTGCAAATCGAGGTCCAGGACAACGGCACAGGATTCAGCCCCGAAGCCCTGCAAAAGGCCCCCGCGCCCTTCTTCACGACGCGCAATGTGGGGTTGGGCCTGGGACTGACGGTGACCCGCAGGATCGTGGAAACGCACCACGGCAAGCTGGAACTGATTTCGGGCAAATCAGGGAGTGCCGGCCTGGTGCGGATTTCGCTGCCCTTGGACACGGGCCTGACGGTACAGGCTTGAGGCTGAGCGGCGCGAGCGAGCGGTTTACCCCATCGAACGGGGCAGCCACCCGGTTTCTTCGCCCGGATTGACCACCCCTGGCGGCGGGACATCGCCCGGATCAGCCCCGGCGCCCACGCCGGGATTTGAGGGGCGCTTTGGCCGGGCTGGCAGGGGCGACCGGCTTGTGATTTGAGTTTTCCGCAAGCTGACGGCGGGCTTCAGCCAGCTCAGCCCTGAGCTGCTGAATTTCCGAGCGATTCTTTTCCCGCTCCTCTCGGTCGGCGGCCAGATCGCGCGAACGCCGCCGCAATTCGAGTTGCGAAACGACATGCCGGGCGAGGATGACCAGGGCCTGCTTTTGGTCGGGGCGCAACTCGCGGGGGACCTTGTCGATGACACAGAGCGTGCCCAGCGCATAACCGTCGGGCGTGATCAAGGGGGCGCCGGCATAAAAACGGATTTTCGGGTCCGAGGTCACTAGTGGGTTCGCTGCGAACCGCTTATCCCTGGTCGCATCCGGCACGATGAACAGGTCGGACTGTTTGATCGCGTGGACGCAAAACGAAACGTCGCGGGAAGTTTCACTGACCGTGGTGCCGACTTTGGACTTAAACCACTGCCGCTTTTCATCGACGAGTGAGATCAGCGCGATGGGCGCCTCGCAAATGCGCGCGGCCAATTCAGTGAGATCGTCAAACAGTTCCTCGGGTACGGTGTCGAGCACTTCGTATTGCCAGAGGACGTTCAACCGTTTCTTTTCTTGTTGAAGAGACGGAGAGCTCATAGGTCGATCCAATTCCGTAGGGCGATAATATCGGGCCAGGGGCTGAACGCAACGCCTGTTTTGCCTTATGGCGTCGAGAGAGCGCATCCCGGCAGCACCCCAGAGCGCTGGCTTTGAGCCGGCTTGCGGCGCTCGGCGATTCTTATCGTGCTCCGATGGATATTGGACGCTCTAAGCCGGCTCAAAGCCGGCGCTCCGGCGTCTGGCCGGGTTCGGCGGGGGTGGCGGCTCACTTCGCCCGCAGCAGAAGCACGGGGACGCTGATGCTGTGTTGAACCCGAGTGGCGGTGGTGCCGAAAACGAGATCGCCCAGGAAACGATGCCCATGCGTGCTCATGGCCACGAGATCGCAGCCTTTTTCCTTCACCCATTTAACGATCTCGGTGACCGGCTCACCATACGCCAGCTCGGCTTCAGCCGAGATGCCCGCGGATCGAAATTCCGAGCACACCTTGCGCAGGTAGGCGCTATCGTCGGTGATCTCCCGGCTGACCGCATCCGGGCCGTAGGTTCGAGCCGCCCATCCATCCGCCACATGGAGCAACACGACCCGGCTTCGCGCGAGGTTGGCGAGCTCCTTCACGTGGCGGATGATGGCGCGATCCGTCGGGGTGCCGTCCAGGGTTACGAGAATGGTTTTATACATGAGTGTGGCCCCGGGCCGGATGCTTCATACAACCGCACGAGCGGCACGAACGTTCCACCGGCCAGCAACCCCAGCCGAAACCCACCAGGACCAGGCCCTTGGGATGCTTGAACCATTCGCCCGACGGCATGCGAGGCGAGAGGTAAAAAGAGAATTCCGCCTCAAATGTGTGTTCCAGCTTTCGGGATGTCGCGACGCCGCAAGGTCTGGCCATGCCCTTGATATACACATAACCCGCACCGGCCCAAGACTAAAGTGATCTGGGAAGCAGCTTTGGGCGCACCCGCGAGGTGGCCCATGGCGCCGGCGTCTCACCTGTGGTGCCAGATGGGGTCAAGGGGCGAATGGCACCCACCCAAACCCATGGGTGGCCATCAGGCAAGAGCACCGGCAGACCTGCCGTGTTTCGGCGGTTTCACCCCCCCCCGAGAGTCTGCATGGCCGTTAGGCTGGGAGCAGTCAGCCGCGAAGGAGAGAACGCAGTCGTGGAAACTTCACGCTGCCAGGGCGCCGGAGCCGCCGGGCCACTGGCGATTCAGAGCAACCCCGATGGCGGCGTTCTCGCGGGGGTAACCACGCAACTTGACAACCCTGCGCGGGGAGTAAAACCCCGACGCGGGACCGTTTCACCCTTTTCGGGCCTTTTAGCTCACCATCCGTTTGGGAAGGTGCGGAACAACCTCCATCCCGCTGGATTCCAGCCTGGCCGCCGTTCAGGTCATTACCCCATTGGAATTAACGCCGATCGCGGCGAGAGTTCATCCAGCGTAAAAGTGTGGGGTGGTGAAGGCGGCCCGCGAAAGCGGGCCGCCTTTTAACTGCCGCCACGGTGCTCCGTTAGGGAGGGTCGGCGCGCAAGGTGACAATGCCCCAGCCCGGCACCTGGATGGTGTCGCCGGATTCACGCTTCCTGCTTTCGCTCAAGTCACTCAGCCAAATTTTCCGCGGGCGGGGTTCGCCCCAGCTTAGCTTTACCTCGCGAGCGGCGCCGGACGCTCCGAATAACCGGACGATCCAACCCTGGCCGTCGTCGCAGGGCTTGAGGGCCGTGACGAGCACCTGGTCCGTGGAGAGCTTCAACCTCGGGCCGCCGATTTTCGCGGGCGGCGCCCGCCTTACGATGAGCGGTTGCGAACAGGACACGCCGAACCGGGCGGCTTCGTCGGGCGCGAACACATGATGCGCGCGGAGCGCGTACCGGAACACCGTCGGGCCGTCCTGCTCGGCGCGATAGTTGGTGTGCCAATGGTTGTTCATGACCCACGAGTAAATCGTCTGGGATGGGCCCAAGTGCTGAATCCAGGCGCGGGGATCCGTCTGCGAACCCACCAGGTTGGCGGTGATGCCGCCAATTTCCACCAATGGCGCGTCCACCGGGCACCACGTGACGCCGAATCGATCATTCGAAATGTCCACCCAGCGCTGCACGCTGAACCAGTTCTTGCAAGCCGCTGGAATTTGATCGAGTTCGGGCCGCACCTCCGCCCAGCCGACGTCCAGGTGGATGACGCCCTTGGGCACGGCAAAACCGTAGCCAAAGTGAACCCCTTCCTTGGCCCGCACGGGCAGCTTGTCTATCGTGTTTACAATTTCGACCCGATCCAACCCCTCGATGACTCGCACCTCGCGCGCCAGGCGCCGGCAACCCGGCGCCTCCGATTCCATCAACAGCGAGGCCACCAATGGACCCGCTTCCTTGATCCGAACGGCGGGAGCGCCGCTGCGCGCCAAATCCTTCAAATCCGATCCTGGCAAATAGAAGTAATCGTTCAAACCCGTCGCGGCGGTGGGATCGACCAGTTCCCGGGCTAGCACGCGGCTGAATAGGTTCGTTATCGCGCCCGTCTGGAGGTTCACCCGAACAAAAAAATCCGAGCTGACCAATCTCGGAATCTCCGCGCTCGCGCCCTGGCCTCCTTCGGCCAAGGGAAAAACCCCATGCTCGACGCGATACCGCCTGGCCCCAAAGGGCGGCACCTGCCGGGCGAGGAAGACCAGTTCGCCGCTCGAAAGCCGCTGCGACAACACCGGCGCGCCTTGATCATCCAGGACCCGATCCCCAGCCTGCGAGAGCTCCGCCGGGACGGTCGCCAGGTCCGTGCGTGTCCAGGAGGAGGTATTGAGCACTTCAATCGCAGCGGGAGATTTTGCGCCCTCGGCGCTCGCGTCCGGGACGGGACTAAAGGCGGGGGCTGGCCCCGGCTCCCGCTCCCAGACCCGGGAGCGGGGGGAGAGTGCCGCTTGCAGCAAGCGCTTTGGATTGCCGGTCGGCATCGAGCGCAAACCCTTGCTTGACTTTCCATTGTTCCCGCACGAAAGGGAGATCGGGCTGGCTGATGCTGTTGTAGGCGCCCCAGGTATGTTCGCTGTAAAGAAGGATGTGCCGCCAAGTCTCCTGGAACGTCTCGCTCGGGTACGCGCCCGGGTTGAGCATGGCCCACAAGGTGTCCGCCTGGACGACGCGTTCGGCCGAAGCCCGGTTCAATGCCGTCTCGCGCGCGGATGAACCCGCGCCGTCCTCCCAGTACGGGGTGTAGTCACCGGCGTATTCCGGCAAGCTCCGCCCATAGCGCCGTTCAAACTCCCGAAAGGCCTCGGTGGTGGTGGCCAGCCTGACGTGCGGGTAGATGTAGCGCGCATTCCAATCACGCACCACGTCGGCAATCCGCTCGTCGGGCGAACCGTTGTCGCCGTGCACATTCCACCGGAGATAGGTGATGTCGTAGGGGTAGGAATTGGTTACCAGCTCGGTCAGGTAGCCAGGCAGGAAGCGAGCGAAGGCTTCGCCATCGCCGATCAGGTGCCCCAAAGCATAGCCACGCGAGGGACACCAGCAGAGCACGCGGCTTCGCCCATCCGCCGCTTTCCACCAGAACGGCCGGTTTTGCCATTCCTTCATGGTCGAGCCCATCCGATCAAAGTAATTCGGCGCGAACGAAAGGTACTTCACCCCGGCCTGAGCCATGGCCGAGACGATGCTCCACGTATAACCCGGCACGTCGCTAATCATCGCTGATTGAATCGGCACGTCGCACAATTTGGAGAGCCGGGTGGCGTAACCCATGAGGTTCAACAGTTCCTCGGGACGGCAGAGGCCCGTCAGGGTGTTGCCGTAGAAGGCATCCAACCCGACCTGGCCGGCTCGCACCGCGGCAATGAACTCGGCGCGCTTCTCGGGAGTCGCATCGCGCAAATAATTCTCGACCGGCCAGAGCACCTCGACATTCCACTTAAAGCGCGCCCCGTCGGGATAATCACCGGTGGCCTGGGCCAGCCGGATTCCAGTCTCAATATTGGAGTTTTGTTTTTTTTCCACCTCCTCCTGCAACGCGGTATATCCGATATCCACATGCGAGTGGGCCAGGAGGAAGATCTCCCAGGGACGCACCGGCTGCAAGATGAGCGTCTGGGCTGCCAGTGTTTGGCTGCCGGCTTGCAGCCGGACCTGCAAAGACGCGGGTGCTGTCACCGCCGGAACCCAGAGATCGACGGTTTGGCTGCCAGGGACGAGATGAACCGTGCGTGTTTCGCCGTCCGCCGTGCCCACCGTGGCTTCCAAGGGCTCCAGATAGGGATAATTGATGGCCGCCTTCAGCCTTTGGACGGGTCTGCCTTCTCTTTGCTCCAATAACTGTTGTTCCTGAACCCGGAGGCTGGTGGCCACCGGAACCGAATCGGTTTGGACAACGGTATAGAACGCCACCTCCGCCCCGCCCACCGTGCCCAATCCCGCTCCCAATTCAGCGACCCGCCACCGGACCCGTTGCGTGATAATGGGAGCAGGCAGCACGAGGAACGTTGTTCCGGCGCGCTGGTTCACGTGCGTGACGTGCACCGTCGAGACTTGTTTGCCGCTTTCGTTGAAAAAGGTGAGTTCCGAACCCGCCACCGTCGCTGGATCATCGCGGTCCCGGTGACGGAATCCGGCGATCGCGGTCGGGTTGGCGAAGTCAAACTCGACAAAGGTGTTGGTGCCTTTTCCATTCGAGGAGTATTCGGTCGCGGGATCGCCATCCACCAGGTTGCCCGGCTCGTAATGGCCCCCGGGATACGCTTCCGCGCTGGCCGAGATGGTGGGGGCCGGGAGTTGTTCGAGGCGCGTGAAGGTGGCTGCTGACGCAACCCATGTCCAGCAGAGGATCAGCGAGAGGGCGGCCCAGCGAACGTGGCTTCGGACGAGACCGGGCATATAACGGCACATGGATTCTGGTGTACTAATCCCACGGCGGAGGCGCGAGGAAAAAACTAAGGCGCGGGCTGAAGGCGCTTCAGGTGAAAGGTGCCGTGGTCGTACTTGCAGCGGTAGCCGCACTCGAAAGTTGCCGGCGTCAACTCCCCATCGTAAGAATAAATGCCACCGGCCAGCATCCCCAAATCCGCCTCACCCTTCAAGTGGCAGCCGCCGGCGTCCCGCTCGGCGTTCAACACCACGGCGTAAGCCACGCTTAACCACCGCGCATACGTGGCGCGGAAATTCGCTCGAAAACGGCCCGGGCCCGCGTCCGAGAGCAGGCAGCGCAGCTCCCCATGATGACCATTTTCGGTGCTGACCCATTCTCCCCGCCATCGCCCTTGGAATGCGCCGGGTCCGGCGGCGGAGTCCTGATACCCGTTCCAGGATCGTTCGAACGCCGAGCGATCGTTGAACACCGCCGCCAACAAATGTGACGCACTCCGAAAAAAATTCATAGCTCAGGTTTGCGTGAATTCATCGTCCGCTTGCCGGTCTCATCTATATCGACCACTTTTCCCGCCGCACATTCAAGCTCGAAACACGTTCCCTCCGGGCACGGGGTGCACGACAAAATGCTTCGTCGCCTTCGTTTGCTTGGTGTACCAAGGATTCTGGGTTTCCAGGGGTTGCCGGCCGGGTCCAGACATGGCCCAGGCATCCGGTTTTCCAGTTGTGGAGCTATAGGAAGCTGCCGGATATACCGCGGGATCTGAGCATCCTCAACCTCCACGGGATGGAGCGGACGGATAGCCGGATACCCAGAATCCCGCGGCGTGCGAACTGAAGGGGCCAAACCGAAGAACAAAAGAAAACGAAGGAAACGAAGAGGTTGCCTCCACATCTGGGCGAGTCGGCGGACGGCGTGGGGACATCGGAGAGCGAAGACCGTTTCCCGGCTTGGCTCATCCCAAAACCTGTCGGTTGTTGGCAGCGGGAACCCATGCGACGCCACAAGAAAGGCTGGGAAATCCACAAATGAAGATCTTTGTCTTACGCACCTTGGGCTCACGCGCCCTGCGGTACCCAACGCGGCCGGCTTCACCCGTGTTTCAGGGTTTTTCGAGCTTTTCCCTGGCCCAGTCCCGGGCCTGCGCGGGGGTTTGGAGTTCATCCTGTAATTGCTTTTCGCGGATCTCCGCCAACAGCGCGCCCATGGCTGGACCGGGCTGCATTCCCATGGCGATCAAATCCTTTCCGGCGAGGAGAGGAGGCCGGATATGGGGTTGATGGGCCAATTGTCCGGCCTGGGCCACCAGGTAATCGTAGATCTCCAATCGACCGTGCGAGCCCAGGCAGTCCAGCCGATGCAATTCGAGCTCCAAGGGGAAGGTGGGGCGGAGCAACAAGCGGCGCAGCGTTGCTTTGCGCATTTCCGGGACGTCCTTGAACTGCATGTGGCAGCGGACCGCGACGACGATTTCATCCACCTGCTTCCGGGGGAAGCGCAGGCGTTCGAGGATGTGCTCGGCCATTTCGGCCCCCACCCGTTCATGGCCGTAGAAATGAATGCCGCCGGTGGTGGCGTCGCGCGACGCCGTCACCGGCTTGCCCACATCATGCAGCAGGACCGCCCAGGCCAGGGAGGGACTGGCATCCGGAGGGAGCTTTTGGAGCATCAGCCGCACATGCTCGAACACCGTGCCTTCCGGGTGGAAGTCGGGGGACTGTTCACAGACCACCATGGCGGCGATTTCGGGCAGCACTTGTTCGAGCAGCCCGCTTTCCCGGAGCAAGTCCAGCCCCCTCGATGCATGAGGGGGCCTGAACAGCTTGAGGAGCTCCTCCCGGATTCGTTCCGCGCTGATGCCACGGATGCTGCTGGCTTGCGCCCGGATGGCCTCCCTTGTCCGCGCTTCGATTTGGAAGTTCAATTGCGCCGCGAAACGCACGGCCCGGAGCAGGCGGAGATGGTCTTCGCCGAAGCGCTCCGCCGGGTCGCCGATGGTCCGGATCACTCCGGCCTCAAGATCGGCTTTACCGCCTACCCAATCGTGCAGTTGGCCATGCACCGGGTCGAAAAAAAGGCCGTTGATCGTAAAGTCCCGCCGTTGGGCATCCGCCACCGCGTTGCCGAAGCTCACTTGTTCCGGGCGGCGCCCATCCTGGTAGCCGGATTCCGCGCGAAAGGTTGCGACCTGGAACTCGTGCCCGCCTTCCAGGACCACCATGACTCCAAATTTGCGCCCGACCGGGATCGTGCGTGGGAACAACCGCTCGACGTCTTCAGGCAGCGCGGCGGTGACAATGTCATAATCGGTAGCCTCGCGCCCCAGCAGCAGGTCGCGCACACAGCCCCCGACCCAGAAGGTTTGAAAACCCGCGCGCTGCAGGAGCTCGACAATCCGGGCAGCCTCGTCGCGAGCTGAAATGGTTTCGCCATCGCCCATTGACTCACCTATCGCACATCTCTACGCGGCGCGGCGGCCCCATTTGACCGCACGGTGGAAGGCGCCGCGCCTCCCCCCCCGGCAGCCGGTTCGCAGCCTGGGCAGCTATCCTCCGGGCTCACGCCCCATTCCAGAGGCTCTGAACGTAACTGGTTCCTTTCCGCACGTCTTCGACGTTTAACGAGGGGCTGAGTTCGAAGACGCGGATATGCTCGGGCTTGAGCAGCGGTTTGATAGCAGCGAAGTCGATCGTTCCCGTTCCCGGAGCACAATGGTCACGGCCGGGGAATTGGACGTCATGGATATGAAAACCGTAGAGCCGGTCCCGCAACGACTCCAAATGCATCAGGTGCTGGATGAAGCCGAGGTTCTCCTTGATTTGCGCGTGCCCCGTGTCATGCCAATACACCAAATTCGGGCTGTCCAACTCGCGAAACATGAACTGGAAATCGCTCTCGCACGGAAGTTCCTCGAGGGCTTGCCGATTCTCCGCGCCCAGCTTAATCCCGCGGGACTCCGCTTCCGGCAACAGCTTCTTGAGCATTTCCTTCGTGCGCTCGAAAAAGGGTTCCTTTCGCGCCTCGCGCTTTTGGTCCAGCTCGGCGCAGAGCTTCTGGTATTTGGGAGACTCCCGTTCCCCGCGAGCCACCAGGTCGAGCAGTTTATCCGTGTAATCCTTCATCTCGATGCTGCCGAGGTGCAGGACGACTACCGGCGCCTTAAGCCGTTCCGCCATCTCAATGGTCTTGAGCGTGTAACGCCAGGCCAGATCCCGTTCCCGCGGACGCTCGGCCGAAAATTGGTAAAGATTCGGCGCGGAATTGTTCACCCCCATCGGCAGCGGGCAGAAATTGTGCAGGCTCGAGATCTTGATCTCCCCGGCATCCACAGCCTCGATGATCCCCGGCAGGAGACTGATCCGGGTGCCGTGGCTCAACTCCGCGTATTCAAAACCCAGGTCACGGATTTCACGCAACATGGCGCGGCCGTCCGAGTGGCGGTGGGAATTCCAACAGGTCGAGAGGGAATACATAGGGCGCGGTGAAGCGGACCGGTGGGCCGCCCGGTCCTATTACAGTCATGATGGCATTCCGGCCCCCGAGTTATGCCAACCGTGCCGGGAGGCGGTTGAACCGCTCCCGGCGGTGAAGCGGGCTGCTCACATGTCAGCGTAGCGCGCGCTGAGCATGGCCGAGAACCGGGCTGCTTTTTCTTTGCGCCGGCGCTTTTCGCTCGGCTTTTCGAAATGCCGATGGCTACGTACGGTCTTCAAAGTCCCTTCACGATCGATTTTCTTTTTCAATCGACGCAGGGCCTTTTCCACTGATTCGCCTTTTTTAAGTTTAATTTCGGTCAAAACACGTTCACTTCCTCTCCATCGACTTTGGGATTCACCGGGCCTGAGCCGATGCCCCTCTTTAGTCAGGCCCAACAGGTTATTTTCCCGAACAACTTTGTCAACCGGCAAATCGTCTGGTATTGCTAACGGATGCACTTCTTCGTTCACCGGAGCGAATTGCGGGATCTGTGGGAAAAGGTCGCCTCGGGCCAGCGTCTTTCCGAGCCCGAAGCCCTGCGGCTGTTCCAGACCAACGACCTTAATGCTTTGGGTGCTATCGCGGACCTCGCCTGCCAGCGCAAAGTGGGTAACCGCGCCAGCTATATCGTTAACCGGTACATCAATTACTCCAATTACTGCATACTGAGCTGCCAGTTCTGCGCGTTCGCGCGGAAAAAGCGGGACGCGGATGGATTTCAGTTTACCATCGAGGAAATCGTGCAAAAAGCCCGGGAGGCCTTGCACCTGGGAATTACCGAACTGCACATTGTCGGGGGACTGCACCCCTCGTTGCCGTTCACCTATTACACGGGCCTGTTGCGAGCCCTCCGGGCCTTGGATCCGCGCCTCCAGCTCAAGTGTTTCACCGCCATCGAGATTTTGCACCTGGCCTGGCTGGCGAAGAAGCCGGTGACCGAAACGCTCGCCGAGCTGAAAGCCGCGGGCTTGGATTCCCTCACCGGGGGTGGAGCGGAAATCTTCCGGCCGGAGATCCGCTCGCGGATTGCCCGGGGAAAGGAGTCCGCGGAGGAGTATCTCGACGTGCACCGGACCTGGCATCGCCTGGGGGGCCGCAGCACCTGCACGATGCTTTACGGGCATGTGGAATCCATCGAGGACCGCGTCGATCACCTCCGGCAATTGCGGCAACTGCAGGATGAGACCCATGGCTTCACCGGCTTCGTCCCGCTGCCGTACCATGCCGAAAATAACGCGATCCCGGTCCCGCATGCGCCGACGGGCTTCGACACGCTCCGCACCATCGCCGTCAGCCGGATTTACCTGGATAATTTTGATCATATCACCGCCTACTGGATCGCCCTGGGCTTGAAACTAGCCCAAGTCGCGTTGAGCTACGGCGCCGACGATCTGCACGGCACCATCGTCGAGGAGCATATCTTCCACATGGCCGGCGCAAAATCCCCTCAACTGCAAACCGAGGCCGAAATGATCAAGGCGATTCGGGAAGCCGGCCGGGTTCCCGTTCAGCGCAACACCTTTTACGAACCGATCCAGGTGAAGCAGGAGGAACCATCCGGTTGTGGAGGAGAACCCGGCGGTCCGGCAGGGCTCCTCGAACGGAATCTTGCCAGCGCTTGACCGGGCGGACGCTCCCCGTGGGACATGGGCATGGACGAAGGCCTCAAGCTCGAAAGCGAAAAGCTCGTTCGGTCGTGGGAGGCCCACCCAGCGGGCTGGCTCGGCAGCTATCTCGTGGCCGGAGTGGAGGATCCGCGCGTTAACGTGCAAAGCATCCTCTCCCGCCACTTTTTGGTCCGCGCACTTTCCGGCGAGCGTTTTGGCGGCCTAATGGCCCAGGAATACCGCTTCGCTGCCGCGCTGCATTGGCTCCTCAGGGGGCTTCCTCGCGGCGCGGGGGCCGAGGATTTCGCCTCAATACTTTACGCCCTCGAACGCGGGTCGGACAATGCGGAAGGTTTGGAGATTCCCCTGTTTCTGGTTCAGGCCTTCGCCCAACTGCCGTGCGTCGTGGATGGGCTTTCCATTCCAAATTATATCGCAGAGTTTCTTTCGCGCAGGCCGGCTGCGGAGGGAGGCACCACCGCGGATGGGCCCGCCCTGAACACGTTCCAGGAACTCTGGCGTGAGGCCCTCGACCCGGCCCGGTTCCAGCCGCTCGGGCCAACGGATTTCGAGGGAGACGCGCAGGCCAAAGCCTCCGAGCCTCCCGGCACACCTCCGATGACGCGCATCGACTCGAGCGCGCCCAGCGCTGTGCTCCTCTCGCTCATGGAACCGGCGTGCGGTTCGGCCAATGATTACCGTTTCCTGCGGTCGTACGGAATCGCGTACTGGTTCGATTACACCGGGTTTGACCTTTGCGCGAAGAATGTGCAGAACGCACGCGCGCTTTTTCCCGGCATCCGCTTCGACCTGGGCAACGCCTTTGAAATCAACGCGCCTGACAAGAGCTGCGACCTTTGCCTGGTGCATGACCTGCTTGAACACCTCTCCCTCGATGGCCTGCGAGCGGCCGCCGGGGAAATCTGCCGCGTCACCCGCCAGGCCATCTGCCTCGGCTTTTTCCAAATGGACGAAGTTCGCGACCATGTTGTCCGTCCGGTGGACGATTACCACTGGAATCTGCTGAGCATGCGGAAGATGAAGGAGCTTTTCGCGCGGCATGGTTTCGCGGCGCAGGTGATCCACATTGGCACGTTTCTGGATCAGCAGGCGGGTTGCGGAGCGACCCACAACCCCAACGCCTATACCTTCATCCTCCACGCCTGCAATGGCCTCGACGAGCTTTCGCCCAACGGTTAAGGTGGACGGCATGAGTTCGATCGCCCCGGAAAGTGTCCCGGACGCCCGCGGCCATTTTGGCCCGTACGGCGGACGCTATGTACCCGAGACGCTGATGCACCCGCTCCAAGAGTTAGAGCGGGAGTACTTCCGCGCCGCGGAGGATCCGGAGTTTCAGCGCGAGCTCGAATACTACCTGAAGGAGTTTTGCGGACGGCCGACTCCCTTGTATTTCGCCGAACGCCTTACCCGCGAACTGGGCGGGGCAAAAATCTATCTTAAACGCGAGGACCTGCTCCACACGGGCGCGCACAAAATCAACAACTGCATCGGGCAGATCCTGCTGGCGCGCCGGATGGGCAAGGACCGTATCATCGCCGAAACCGGGGCCGGCCAGCACGGCGTGGCCACCGCGACCGTCGCCGCGATGTTTGGGTTTAAGTGTGTCGTTTATATGGGCGCCGTGGATTGCGAGCGGCAGGCGCTGAACGTCTTCCGCATGAAGATGCTGGGGGCGGAAGTCGTTCCCGTACAGGCCGGCCAGCAAACGCTCAAGGAAGCCATCAATGAGGCGATGCGCGATTGGGTAACCAACATCCGCACGACGCATTACATCCTGGGCACCGTGTATGGCGCCCACCCGTACCCGCTCATGGTCCGCAACTTTCAACGCGTCATCGGTGACGAGGCGCGGCGCCAGGTGCTCGAAAAGGAAAAGCGTCTGCCGGACCTGCTCATCGCCTGTGTCGGCGGCGGCTCCAACGCCATGGGTCTGTTCTATCCTTTTCTCGAAGATCCCTCCGTCAAAATGGTGGGAGTCGAGGCCGGTGGAACGGGGATCCAAGCCGGCCAACATGCCGCCCGTTTCCAGGGCGGCTCCCTGGGCGTATTGCAGGGCACCCGGTCGTATCTCCTGCAAGACGAGTTTGGCCAAGTCCAGCTCACTCACAGCGTTTCCGCGGGGTTGGATTATGCCGCCGTTGGACCCGAACACGCCTGGCTGCGCGACCATCATCGCGTCGAATACACCTATGCCACCGACGACCAGGCCCTCGAGGCCTTCACGAGGCTGGCCCGCCTGGAAGGCATTATTCCCGCCCTGGAGAGCGCCCATGCCATCGCCGAGACCATCCGGCGGGCGCCCAGCCTGCCCCAGGATGACCTGGTGATCGTCAACCTGAGCGGTCGGGGCGATAAGGACGTCGCCCAAGCCGCCTCGAAGCTCGGCTTGCATTGATTCCAGCCCCGGGGCCGGGCTCAGCCTGGGTGGAGGCGTCCCGCCTCAAGCGGAGCCTCTGGTGGCTGATCGAACTTCTTGCCGTGACCGGTTCGGGGCAACCCTGCCACGCCTTCAGGACCTGTGGCAATCACCTTGGAAGCAGCCCGATCGCGATGAAAGGGACCACGAGGGGCATTGCGCTTGCCGCCGCATTCCGAACGGCTTTGCGGTTGCTTTTCTGCCCGGGATCTGGCCTGCTATGGTCATCGATATTTGCACACCTGGATGACACCGAAAGGCTCATGGACAGTCTGTTGATTAAAGGCGGCATTCCGTTGCACGGCGAGGTTGTCGTCAGCGGCTCCAAGAACGCGGTGCTGCCGATCATGGCGGCCACCTTGCTCACCAGCGAGCCTTGTGTCATCCGCCGCGTGCCCAACCTCAGCGATGTCCGGTTCATGGGCCAGATCCTCACCTGGCTCGGAGCGGGCGTGCACTTCGAAAATGGTTGCGTCCGCATTCAGGCTCGAAAGATCAAGGGCGCGGGTGATTACGACCTCATTCGCAAGATGCGCGGTTCGATCTGCATCATGGGGCCGCTGCTAGCCAGGCTGGGCAAGGCCACCGTGTCCCTGCCGGGCGGCTGTATCATTGGCGCGCGCCCGATCAATCTTCACCTGAAGGGTTTCGGAGCTCTGGGCGCCAAGGTGCTCATCGAAGGCGGTTACGTGCATGCCAGCGCCCGGCGCTTGACGGGGGCGACCATGTTCCTGGGCGGCCGCTCGGGTTCCACGGTCCTGGGCACGGCCAATGTGATGATGGCCGCCACCCTGGCCGAAGGGGAAACCATCATCGAAAGCGCCGCCTGCGAGCCGGAGGTGGTGGACTTGGCCGCGTTTCTCACGTCGATGGGGGCGAAGATCAGCGGAGCGGGGAGTCCCACGATCACGATCACCGGGGTTCGAGCCCTGCACGGCGCCGAACACGAGGTCATCCCCGACCGGATCGAAGCCGCCACCTTCGCCATCGCCGCCGCGGCAACCGGCGGCGAGGTGCAGCTTCGCGGGGCGCGAGCCGACCACCTGCACGCGGTGCTGGACAAGCTCAGTGACGCCGGGGTGAAAATCGAGCGGGAGAGAACCGGCCTGCGTGTCCGCCGCGCCAATCGGCTGAAGCCGGTGGACATCACCACGCTGCCCTACTCCGGTTTCCCGACGGACGCCCAGGCCCAGATGATGGCGCTGATGGCCCTGACGCCGGGCATTAGCATTATTACGGAGCGCATCTTCGAATCCCGCTTCATGCACGTGAGCGAATTGGCGCGTTTGGGAGCGGATATTGAAATTGAAGGCCCCAGTGCGATTGTAAAGGGTGGCAAGCCGCTGAGCGGCGCACCGGTCATGGCCAGCGATTTGCGGGCCTCCGCCGCCCTGGTTATCGCGGGGCTGGCGGCGCGCGGCACGACGCAGGTGAATCGCGTTTATCACATTGATCGCGGCTATGAAACGATTGATCTCAAACTGAGGCAACTGGGCGCCCGGGTCGAGCGCATTGAAGAGTCATGACGAAAGTTATTTCGATTTTGATCGTGGCCGTGTTTCTCTACGGCGGCTGGCAGCTTTACTTCTATTACGAACGCATCCAAAACCAGCAGGACGCCGACAAAAAGCAGGAAGCTTCGCAATCGGTCATGGGCGACCAACTCTCCGGAGTGCCCTTTCAGCTCGCGCCGAGCCTGAGCGCCGCCGAGGCCCGGGGCGCCGGCGCCTTGAAGGAATGGCTCAAGACCTACGCGGCGGATATCCAGGATCCGCGCAAGGCCTGGATTCAACTGGACTACTGCGTCCTGGCCTCGCGGGAGGACCCCGCGGAAGCCCGGCGGGTGTTCGCCGAGGTCAAAGGGCGGCTGGATCCAACCTCGCCCGTGTGGCCGCGCATCCAGCGGCTCGAGAAGACCTACCAATAACCTGAGGACGTAAGCCGCTCTGTAAGATTCTGCTGGCGTTGGCCAGGATAACTTCTTATGCTGGGGGCGCAGTCAGCAAATGAAAGCCCGCGATATGGATGTCATCTTCAATTGTCCAAAATGCGAACAGGAGTTGGCGGTCGATAGCACAGGCGCTGGCGCGGAGATTGAATGCCCGTCCTGCGGCGAAACCATTGTTATTCCCGAACCCCAGAGCGGTGGCCCGCGCGGAGGCATACCCACCCTGCCGCCCGAGTCCGGCGCGCATCTGGAGGTCAACCCGGCCAACCCCATCTCCTCGTCCGCTGCCGCCCGGGTCGAACTGCACTTGCGGGTGCCCACCAACAAGGCCTCCGAGAGCCTCATCGCCAAACCCCTGGTGCCACTCGAAGTCGCCGCCAAAGAATCCGACAAAGTCATCCGCACCAAGACCATCCGCCACACCGACTGCATCGAGGTCGGCCACGACCGGTTTGACGAAGTGGTCACCGGCTTTTTGTCGAAAATCGGCGAGACCAATCTCATCAGCATTACCACGATCACCTATACTTTTCTGGACATCGGCACGCAGAAGCTCCTGACGGAGTACCGGTGTCCTCATCGTCTATCGCGGCTAACAGTTCGGGCTGGACACCTTCCATCGCGGCTCGCTACCGTGGCGGCATGAATCGTGGGTTTTTGCGCTTGCTGCTCATCCTGGTGTGTCTGCTGGCGTTTCCCTTCCGCTCACCCGCGCCGTTGATTTACCGTCCCGGCGAAGGCTGGACGTATGAGCCCGTGGGCGGCGAGGGCAAATGGCAGCGCCCGCGCGCCAAGGAACAGCTCGAAGTGGCCCAAGCCGCCTTCAATCAAAAGGATTACCGGCTGGCGCTCAAGGCGGCACGACGGGTGGTCCGGGTGTGGCCGCTGTCGGATTACGCGCCCCAGGCGCAGTACCTGCTGGGCCGTTGTTACCAAGCCAAAGGCAAGGAGGAAAAAGCCTTCAAAGAGTATCAAAAAGTCCTCGAAAAGCAGCCGAAATTCGCCAATTACGACGAAATCCTGCAGCGGCAATTCGAGATCGCCAACGATTACCTGGCCGGCAAGTGGTTTAAACTCTGGGGCGTCATTCCCATCTTCTCGTCCATGGACAAGACCGCCGACATGTATGAGAAAATCGTAAAGAGCGGCCCGTACAGCGATGTGGCGCCCCAGGCGCAGCTCAAGATCGGCGCGGCGCGGGAGAAGCAAAAGAATTTCGCCCTGGCGGCCAAGGCCTACGAAACGGCCGCCGATCGCTATCATGACCGGCCCGACGTCGCCGCGGAGGCCCTCTACCGGGAAGGTCTGGCGTTCAACCAACAGGCGGAAACCGGGGAATACGATCAAAGCACCGCCAGCCAGGCCATTGCAACGTTCACGGATTTCATGACGCTGTACCCCACGGATCCCCGGGTGCCGGAGGCGCAAAAAATCATTGCCTCCCTGCGCCGCGAACAGGCGCATGGCAACTTCAAGATCGCCAAGTTCTACGAGAAGTACAAGAAATGGCGGGGCGCGCTGGTGTATTACAACGAAGTGGTCAGCCTCACGTTGACCGAGCCGAACTCGCCCTACGGCGCCGAGGCGCGGAAACGAATCGAAGCCCTGAACAAGCTGGTCGAAACCGCCCGCAAGTAGCCATGCACGGACGATCCGACGCCGCGCCGTGGCGCGGCAACCTCCGTTGCACCCGCGCCGGTTTCAAGGTCTGGCTGATGTTGACCGCATCGGCATTCCTAAGCGGGTGTGCCGGCTACCGGCTCGGGCCGGTCAACGGGCTCGAAGCGGGAGAAAAATCGGTCCAGATCAGCCCCTTCGGAAACCGGACACTTCAGCCACGGCTCACCGACGCCGTCACCCTGGAACTGCGCAAGGAGTTCCAGCGCGACGGGACCTATCATCTGGATACGCATGGCGATGCGGACGTTATCGTGACCGGAGCCCTGGTTCGTTATCAACGCAACGAAGTGACCCTGGCCAGCAATGACATCCTCACCGTCCGTGATTATCGGCTGATTCTCACCGCCCAGGTCACCGCGCGCGAACGCGCCACCGGAAAAGTGCTGCTGGACCGGGAGGTCAGCGGTTATACGTTGATGCGTGTGGGAAATGATCTGCCCAGCGCGGAACGGCAGGCGATGCCGCTTCTGGCGAATGATCTCGCCCGGAACATCACGGCCCTGCTGGCCGAAGGCAAGTGGTAGCCGCCGCCGGGTCCCGCGGCGTTTGCCCGCCGGCGCACCGCCTCAAAGCCGCCTCCCAGCCGAGCCATTTTCCTGCCGGCGCTGGCCTTGATTTGTTTGCCCTGCCTTCGAGGGTTCAGGTAGGATCGAGGGCCTGATGCAGACCGGCAATTCGATAATGGGTATGACGACAACTCGATGGCGCCTTGTTTTTCTAGGCTGGATCACCGCGGGCCTCACCCTGCTTTCGGTTCACGCCTTCCCCCAAAACACCAACCCACCCGCGGCCACGAACACAGCCGGCGCTGGGAACACCCCTGGCGCGAAGCCGGCGAAAAAGCCGGGAGCGGGCCCATTTCACGGAAAGCTGGCGGCGCTGGACCAGGCCGCCAAGACGATCACGGTGGGCAAACGCACGTTCCAAATCACCTCCGAGACGCGCATTCGGAAATCAGGCAAACCGGCAACGCTCGAAGACGCGGTGGTCGGTGAGCCTGTGAGCGGTTACGTAAAACCATCGGCGGGGGGCAAACTGTTGGCAACCACCGTGAATTTTGGGGCCAAGCCGAAGGCAGCAGGCAAGAGCGGGCCTCCGTCAGCGAATAAGTGAGCGAAGGAGCCTGTTTGCGAGACCGGTCCCGTCGGGAGGTTTCGCCGGCTCACGAACGCCGCCACCAGCTCGTCTTGCTTTTTGCGCCCTTGTTCACCGTCGGCTGCGTGTAGTGTTGGATCAGCCACTTGCTGCGCGCGGCTTCGAGTTCCATCTTAAATTCGTCGTAGCTCAAAAAACGGTCGGCGGGGTTCTTGGCCAGCACTCGGATCAGGGCATCACTGGTGGGCTGGGTGATTTCGGGAATCACGAGATTGGGCGGGGTCAAGGGCGTGTGGACATGGGCAGCCACGAGTTCCTCGACGCTCGGCGCTTCAAACGGGACATGGCCGGTGAGCGCATGGTATAAGGTGCAGCCGAGGCTGTACATATCGGAAAGAAAGGTTTCCCGCTCGCGTTTGATTTTTTCGGGGGCCACGTAGTATGGGGTGCCCTCCGTCACCGTGTTTGATTCCGGCTCGGCCTCGACATTCCGGGCCAGCCCGAAATCGACCAGCTTCGGTTCATTGTCCACGTCGAAGAGAATGTTGCCCGGCTTGATGTCGCGATGGAGGAGATTGTGCTTGAGCGCCAGATCGAGCGCGGAGGCGATCTTGATGCCGATGTCCAGGACATCCAGCTCGGGCAGGCGTTGTTGTTTTTCGATCCGCGAATCCAGGCTGCCACGGTCGGCCAGCTCCATCACCAGGTAGCGCTGTCCTTCGAAATCGTCGAAATTGTAAATATGGATAATGTTGGTGTGATTGAGCGACGCGCAGGCGCGCGCCTCCCGGATGAAATTCTCGAGGGCAACAGGATCGCTCTCCAACTCTTTGCGAAGAATCTTAATGGCCACCAGGCGCTCGAGAATCGTATCAAAGGCACGATAGACTTTGCCTTGGCCGCCGGAGGCAATTTTGCTGCGCAGCTCGAACTGCCGGAGCTGCATGGGCATCATGATGGGGTGGCCGCAGCGTTTGCAGGGTTCCGTCGAGAGGGGGGGCAAATCACCGGGGATAAACACCTTGGCCTCGCAGCCGGGACAGGTCACCATTTTCAGCTTATCGCTTGTGCTCATAGCGCGCGGTTGAACCAGCCAGCCTGCGGCAACCCTCGCCAGCGAAATTGCGGCGGCTGGCCGGGTCGGCGGAAAACCTGATTGTTTGTACACGGTTTGGCGCGCGCCGTCAAAGCTGGAAATTGTTTTTGACAACGGGCTGATCTTGGTGTTTCTTATGCCCATCGGAATATGAAAAGCCGTTCAATTATTTGTCAGCGTGGTCTGCGAGCCGATGGGCAGCAGTCCATGTGGCACAGCGTCACCTGCCGTTTTGGCATCGTGGGGGTGAATTTCTAAACCGCTTAGCAATTCCCCAAAAAACCCGCGATTGCCAGTCAATCGCGGGTTTTTTGTTGATGAAAGGCCGCCGAGGGTGGCCGCAAAGAGAAAGGGAACCAATGAACAGAATGTATCAACGTCTTGAGGCGAGCTTCGCGCCGGAAACCCGGTTCCAGATCCAGCCCGCGCCCCCGGCGCCGTTCCGGGCGGCGCAAGAGAGTCGTTTCGACCGGTTGAAGGGCGGGCTGCTCAACGACCGGTTAAGGGATGTCTGGGGGGCTAAACCGGCCGGCCAGGTCCGCCGGGCGGCTAATGAAGCTGCCGCCCTGGCCTGGATGACCCCTTATCCCCTGCTGCTATTCCCGCTCCTGTTCCAGGAGAAGGCCGAGCAGGCGCTTCTGGTGCTGGACCGCCAGCAAAGAGTGCGGGAGCGCAGCCGGGAGTTGCTGATGGTATGAACCGGTGGAGAGACCTCACCGGTGGATTCCGGCAGGACGCTCCGGAATCGCGCCTGAAACCGCCACCTCCGGGAATCCGCCGCGCACGCGAGCCGCGCGAGAAGCTTCCCTTCTCGGCGTGGCTCGCCGTTGTGGGGGCGAGCCAGCCGGCGCGTGGTGTCCCAATGATGGCGAAGGTAACAAGCCGTTGAAATTTTGTTTTGCATCGGATCATGAGATGCCTGATTATCATCCTGGAGCAGTTTTGCAGAGCCACTCATGATGCGTTTGGTTTACAATATTCTATTCACGATTTTTTTCGTTCTGGCCTCTCCTTACTACTTCCTGCGGATGCGACGCCGCGGCAACTGGCAGGGCGGCTTCGCCCAGCGGTTTGGACGGTATGACTCGAAATTCAAACAGACGATCACCAACCGGCAAACGCTGTGGATGCACGCGGTCAGCGTCGGGGAAGTCAATCTGTGCACGCAACTGATCCGAGCGCTGGAACCGCGCCTGCCCAACGTAAAGATCGTGGTCTCGACCACCACGACCACCGGGATGGGCGAACTCGATCGCAAGCTGCCCAGCCACATTGGCAAGATCTACTATCCGATCGACTACCGGAGTTTCGTCTCCCGTGCTTTGAGCCTGGTCCGACCCAAGGCCATCGTGCTGGTCGAGGCGGAAATCTGGCCGAACTTCATCTGGGGAGCTCGGAAGCGCGGCATCCCGTTGTTCCTCGTCAACGCCCGGCTCTCGGAGCGCTCCTATCCTCGCTACCGCCGGTTTGGCTTCCTGTTCCGACCGCTCTTCCGCGGCTTCGACGGTGTGGGAGCTCAGAACGAGGCGGACGCCGCCAAACTGCGGCAACTCGGTTGCCGTTCCGAGGCCATCAAGGTGGTGGGCAGCATGAAATTCGATGCCGCGAAGCTCGACGAACGCAGGCCGGTCGATGTTCCGGGCATGCTGCGCCAACTGGGGGTCAGGCCCGAGGTTCCCGTGCTGATCGGGGGCAGCACGCACGCGGGCGAAGAGGCGCTGCTGGCGAAAATCTTTCTGCGCCTGCGTGAGCGCTTTCCGAAGCTGTTCCTCGTGCTGGTTCCACGCCACTTTGAACGCAGCCGCGAGGTGGGCCGCGAACTGGAAGCCCAGGGGGTCCGATTCATCTATCGCAACGAGATTACCCGAGCCACGCAATTCCCGCCCAATCAACTCGAGTGCCTCCTGGTCAACACCACCGGCGAACTAAAATACTTCTACGAGCACGCCACCATTATCTTCGTCGGCAAGAGCCTCACCGCTTCTGGCGGTCAAAATCCAATCGAACCGGGCGCTTTGGGCAAGGCCATGGTCTTCGGACCCAACATGCAAAACTTTGCCGAAATTGCTCGGAGCTTCGTGGCCCGCGGCGGCGCGGCGCAGGTAAGGGATGCCGCGGAGTTGGAGCAGACGCTGGGCGAATTGCTGGGGGACCCGGAGCGGCTCACGCAGTTGGGCTGCCGGGCGCTCGAGGTCGTGCACGAAAACCTGGGCGCCATTGACCGGACCGTGGACATGATTGTCGAGCACCTTGAGGACGGCGAGTTGTACGTGGCGCCGAGGCGTAAAACGTAATACGTGATACGTAATACGTGATACGTGATACGTGATACGTGATACGTGATACGTGATACGTGATACGTGAATCGGAAGGCGGCGTGTCAACTGAGAATCCGGCGGCCTTCGTCGAGGAAAATACCTTTGAAATTCATCTCGAGGGCTTGCGGATTCGAAGCCTTGCTCAGGGCTTCCGGCTCACTGACTTTTCCTGCTTTGACGAGGTTGAACAGGGCCTGGTTGAAATTGATCATGCCATCATCCACCCCGGTTTCAATTGCCGCCGGCAGTTTGTCCAGCCGGTTTTCCTCGATGAGCTTCTTCACGGTAGGCGTGTTAATCATGATTTCCACCGCCGGGGTCATGCTCCCGGCCACGGTGCCCACCATTCGCTGACAAACGACGGCCTGCAAAGTCCCCGCGAGCTGCCGCCGAATCTGCTCCCGCTCCTCCGCTTTAAAGAAGTCCAGGACGCGGCTGACCGACTGCGCGGCGTTGGTCGTGTGCAAAGTCGAGAGCACCAGGTGGCCCGTGTCGGCGGCGCTCATGGCGGCGGTGAAGCTGATGGAATCGCGCATTTCACCGATCATGATGATATCGGGATCCTGACGCAGGACATGTTTCAGCGCGTGGTGGAACGAAAGGGTGTCCAGCCCCACTTCTCGCTGCTCGACCACGCACTGGTTGTCCTCGAACACGTATTCGATGGGATCTTCGAGGGTGACCACGTGCCTTTTGAAATTCGAATTGATGTGCTCGACCATCGCCGCGAGGGTGGTGGACTTGCCGCAGCCGGTCGAGCCGGCCACCAGCACGATGCCGCGAGGTGACTCTGCGATCCGCCGGATCTGTTCGAGCAAACCCAGTTCTTCAAAACTCGGCACAATGGTTTTCACATATCGCATCGCCAGACACCACTGGCCCCGTTGCTGAAACAGGTTCGTCCGGAAGCGCCCGATGCTGGGCATGAAATACGAGAAATCGATTTCACGCTCCTGTTCCAACCGTTTCTTCAAGTGTACCGGCGCCGCTTGTTCGACCACCTTGTTCATCCACTCCTGGGTGGGGTACGGGCATTCGATCGCGATGAGCTGGCGGTTAATGCGGAAAATGACAGGCGTCCCAATCTTTAAGTGAATATCAGAAGCTCCGCCCTCGACGGCGGTCTTGAGGATCCGATGAAACATTTCCATGGGATTCAGACTAACAAAGCGGGGTCCGGAACCAAGACGGAAATAGGGTCGAAGCCACTCGTGGTTTTCTGGTAGCAGCAAGCGCCGGGAGCGGTGGCCCGGCGGAACGCCAAGCAAAAAACACAGATGGATTGAGTCTCAGATCGATTCTGGGGCAGGCCCCGCTGGGCGGAGCAGAAACCCGGCGTACCCCGTCGCTCGAAGTGCTTCAGTCTGCCTGTTCTGTGCCCCAACCGCTCAGTTGAGCTGCGAAAACGCCATCGCATTCAAGCGCGCTTCCGCGTGCTTGGATAAGCTGGTGAAGACCATCGAAATGTGATAGCCGGTGTGTTTGCTTCCGGTGCAGGAAATCACTACGCCATTGCAATGAATCCGGCTCGCATCCCGCGGAGATTGCAGCGTCAACGTCATTTCCGCCCAAGGCGAGAACGGTGTGGCGCTGCGGAACTCAATGCCGCTTTTATGGAAAATGACCGAGTCGGGCGAAAGGGACAAGCGCGTCTGGCGCGCCTCGACGGTGACATGGTGCAATGGATCGGGAAGTTCAGCTTTTCTCGCGCTCATAACAATTGACAAACTGTAACACAAAACCGCGGCGCGTCAATTGTGACGGACCGGTTACGGGAAGGTTACCACTCGATCACGGCGGCACCCCAGGTCAAGCCGGCGCCGAACACCACCAGCAGCAGCAGATCGCCCGCCTGAACCCGGCCGGATTGAACCGCTTCATCCAGCGCGATGGCCACCGAAGCGGCGGAGGTGTTTCCGAACTTGTGCAAGTTGACGAACATCTGGTCCGGCCGGGCGCCCAACCGCTCCCGCACCGCTTCGATGATCCGGATATTGGCCTGGTGGGGGATGACCAGCTTGATGCGCGAGATGTCGATCTCACAGCGGCGCAAGGCCTCTTTTGCCGCAGTTTGCATCGCTTGCACTGCGTTCTTAAAGGTTTCCTTCCCTTCCATCCGCAGGTAATGCATGCGCGCGGCCACGGACTCCTGTGAAGCGGGGCACCGGCTTCCGCCGCCAGCCATGAACAGCAACCGGGCCTTGCGGCCGTCGGCTCCCATCACGGCGGTGAGCAACCCGTGCGCATTGGGCCGGTTGCGCAACACGGCCGCGCCGGCGCCATCGCCAAACAGCACGCAGGTGTTGCGGTCCTCCCAGTCCACAATCGAGGAGAGCTTCTCGGCCCCCACCACCAGCACCGTGTCGTAGGTGCGTGACATGATGAACTGCTGGGCCACCTCGAGCGCGTAAATGAACCCGGAACATGCCGCTTCCAGATCAAAGGCGGCGGCGCGATGAGCCCCAATTTTTTGCTGGATCAGGGCGGCGGTCGAGGGGAACGGCATGTCCGGGGTGATCGTCGCCACGACAATGAGGTCGATGGCCTCGGCCGAAACCCCGGCCTGGGCCATGGCGCGCAAGGCGGCCTTCGTTCCCAGATCCGACGTAAATTCATCTTTCGCGGCGATATGCCGCTCTTTGATGCCCGTCCGGGAGGTGATCCACTCGTCTGAAGTCTTGACCATCTTTTCCAGATCGGCATTGGTCAGGATCCGGGCGGGGACGTACGCGCCCACGCCAGCGATCGAGCAGGTGCGGCCTTGGAAATTGTACTTGGCGCGTGGGTTTCTGAATTTCGTTGCGGAAGATGGACTCATGTGGGGCGGAGCCGATCCGGTTGGTTAGGGGTTAGGGTTAGGGGAAAAGCAGCGAAGACCAGGCCGGGTCGGAGAACCGGTTATTCGTTGACGATCTCGGGCGGTGCCGCGCCGCTTTCGGCCAATCGTTCCGAAGCGCGGGAAATCTCCACGGCGATGCGTTGGTTGACCTGATGCTGGAGGTTTTCGGTGGTGACCCGAATGGCGCTGGCGATCGCCCGCTCGCGGGCCGAGCCATGGGCTTTGAGGACCGCGCCGTTGAATCCCAGGAGCGGCGCCCCGCCATAGACTTCCGGATCCATCCGGCGGCGGATGGCGCGGAAGGCGTTCTTGGCCAGCAGGGCTCCGAGCTGGCGCTGCGGGTTGGCGGTTAATTCGCGCTTTAACATGAAAAACATCGCCAGGGCAAGGCTCTCGCAGGACTTCAACACGATATTGCCTACGAAGCCGTCACAGACCACGACGTCCACGTGATTCTTGAAAAGATCGTGGCCTTCGACATTACCCAGAAAGTTGATGTCGAGCAACTTGCAAAGCTTGAACGCTTCGAGGGTCAGCTCGTTGCCTTTGCTGTCCTCCGTGCCGATGCTCAGAATCCCCACCCGTGGATTCTTGCAGCCGAGGATCTCGCGCGAGTAGATGCTGCCCATGACGGCGTAATGCGCCAGGTGGATCGGTTTGCACTCGATATTGGCGCCCGAATCCAGCAGCACAAAATGGTGGTCTGGCGTGGGAATGATGCTCGCAATCCCGCCGCGATCCACCCCGGGTATGCGGCCCAGCTTGAAGGTCGCCGCCGCAAACAGGCCACCCGTGTTGCCGACCGACACCACGGCATCCGCCTTGCCCTCATGGACCAATTCCACCGCGCGGACCACCGAGCAATCCTTCTTCCGGCGCACGGCGGCCACGGGCTTGTCGTCCATCGTCAGCACTTCGCTGGCATGGACGACCCGGACACGGTGATCACGAAAGCCGCCTCGAGGCAAGGCGGCATGAATCTCGGAGCGGCGGCCGACCAGGAAAATGTTCGGTGATCCGCTTGTCTTCCTGGACCGCCTTGATGGCGCCTTCGATAACGACACCGCATCCGTGGTCGCCACCCATGACGTCCACTGCAATTCGCATAAGGATAAATCCCGGGCAGTCCAGCCCGTGGGGCTGCCGGGATTAAGTTCCGGCGGTCACGGTAATGACCTGGCGCCCTCGATAGTAACCACAGGCGGGGCAAACGCGGTGGGGCACATAAGGAGCGGCGCACTGAGGGCAAGTGCTGAGTTGAGGGAGTTTCATCGCGCTGTTATATGCGCGACGCATCCGCTGGCGGCTTCGGGACGGTTTGCGTTTGGGTACACCCATAGAATGTTATTTCGATGATTTAAAATTTCAGTTTATTTAACTCGTCCCACGCAGACGGCCCCGCCGCCGAACGGCTGGTGCTGCTGGTGCTTCTTGACGTGCCAAGATACGCCTTGGGCAGCCCGCGACACTCCGGCTCACACAACGGATGTTGCGGAAACTCGAGCAGAATATCTTCGCGCAGGCAGGGCGTCAAGTCCACGAAATCGCTGACCACCGGCACCGCCTCCTCCCCCGTCAGCGGCAAAAGCCGGGTCCAGTTCGCGATCGCCAGGCGATAGGCAAACGGCTTGAGGCACCGCACGCATTGGCACGCCAGGGGCATGGACAATTTGCCCTGCACCAGCAACCCGTCTTCCACGTGCTGCACCTCGAGGTCGTAATCCAGGTTCTCCTCCGCGCGAACCATGTCATCGCGGCTATCGATATCCAATTCCTCACCGGACAGGGAGCCTTTCAGGTGGACATTGTCCGCCTCCAAATGGCGCAGATTGACGAGCAGCGGCATAACTCGATCCTCACGTCACGGGCACGGCGCTCAGCTTGCCAGCCAGAGCCGTCCGCACGTGCGCCGGCACGAACTCGCTGACATCGCCTCCCAAGCTGGCGATTTCCTTCACGATTCGGGAGCTGAGAAATGTGTAAGTATCCTTGGGCATCATAAAAATCGTCTCGATGCGCTCATTCAATTTACGATTCATCAAGGCGAGCTGGAATTCAAACTCAAAATCCGACACCGCGCGCAGGCCGCGAATCACCGCCTGGGCCGAGCGGCGCTCGACATACTCGATGAGCAATCCCTCGAAGGCATCCGCCTCGACATGCGGCATGTGCCGAACCGCCTGTTCGACCATTTGGACACGCTCCTCCATGCGTGAACAAGGGGCCGTTTGCTTTCGCTCCGGGCGACGGCTACGACCACTTTATCAAATAACTTGGTGGCGCGCTGGATCACATCCAAGTGTCCATTGGTCAGGGGATCGAAGCTGCCGGGGTAAATCACCGTTCGCATGAAGGAAAACGTTAGCAAGGCCGCGAGGTAATCACAAATAAAACCCGGGATGCCCGTTTGAGACCCGGCCCCCCGGGGCAGCCCGTGTTCACGACCGAGCGGCGGTTCCCGAAGCCGGCTGGGTGGCGGACGTCTGGCCGGCGGGTCGAGGTTCGGCTGCCTGCCACGGCACCTCATAGACCTGGACGAGGGTTCGAATTCCTTTGAGGGCAATCGGTTCCAGGGGTGAACAGGTTGCGGCCAGGGAGGGGATCATCCCGCTGCAAATGTTCGAAGGTGGAGCGGCTGATAAAGATGCGACCGCGACCGGAAGCGCTTTCAAGCCGGCTGGCCAGGTTCACCTCGCGACCGAACACGGTATAACTTCCCTGGCGTACGCCAGCTTTGGCTTCCGACCCCATCAGGCCTGCGGTGGCCATGCCCGTGTTGATGCCAGTGCCCAGGAGCAGCACCGGCAGGAGCGGCTGGGGAGGCCGCCCGTCGGCAGCGCGAGCCACGTTTTCGGCTTCGCGCCTTTGATTTTCGGCTTCGCGCTGGCGGTTCATCTCATGCACGGACCGCTGAGCATCGATGGCCGCGCGCACGCAAGCCAGGGCGTGCTTGGCGTTGGGCGTCGGCGCGCCCCAGAATGCCATGACACAGTCTCCGATGAATTTATCCAGTGTGCCATCCTGCTGAAGGATCATCTCCGCCACGCGACCGAGATAGAGGTTGATGGTTTCCAGCGTCTCGTGCGCTTGCTCGTCAAAACAGGCCTCCGCGGCGGAACCCGTCAGCTTGCGCTGGCGCACCAGGTCGGCAACCCGCTCCTGGCTGGCGTCGGTGAACTCGGTGAAACCGCGCAAATCCGCGAATAACACTGTAATTTCCCGCCGGGCACCGCCGAGGGCCAGCTTCTCGGCCAGCAGGAGCTCATTGACGATTTTCGGAGAAACGATCGTAGAGAATATGGATCGGACGCGGCGTCGCTCGGCTTGCTCGAAAACCACGCGCCAGGTCACGAGGCTGACGTGGGTCAGCAGCAGGGCGCCGGCCAGGGGGAAGACCATGGGAATCCAATAGCGGGTTCTGCCGTAGAGCACAAAGGCAAATACGGTGTAAAGGATCCAGGTCACGGCGACCAGAAGGGAGGCGGTTAGGACACGCAGTTTCAACGTCAAGCCGGCGGCCACCAAGCCCATCAGAGCAATCAGGGTGAGATCCAGTCCTAACGAAGACCTGCGCACAAAGCGTCCGGTAATGACTGAGTTGGCCACGTTCCAATGTTTGCTGGCCAGCAACGTATCCGGTCGTATGGGCGTGGCCCCGCGGTCGGTCAAGTTGTTGCCCACGACCCCGCTGGATCCAACCACAACCAGTTTGCCGCGCCAACGATTCGAAAGTTCATTCGTCTGCCCTTCCAAACGCCTTTGGCCCTGGGCCAGGACGTCTTGGATGGCCTCCTTCGTGAGCTCGGGGTGGTCTTCCGGCATCCGCCAGTCGATATAGAAATCACCGTCCTTGTCCACCGGGAGGATCCGCTCGATACCGTTTGGGCCGCGCAATCTAATCCGACCGTGCGGCAGATCGATCTCCGCTTGGTTTAAATCCAACTCGAGTTCCCGGGCCGCCAGGACGACCCCCATGTGCCAAACCCGCTCTTCGATGAAAGGCTTAGCCTTCCGGACGGCGCCCGGGGGAAGATGAACGCCGCCGAAATCCGCCAAATCAAATCTGCCATCGGCATCGAGCGGGATCGTGATATCTCCGAGCCCGCGCCGGGGCAGCACGATCCGGCCGGATTCGATTCGGGCCAGGCGCAAATCGACGCCGTAGTCCGGGTCCTCTTCCAATTGCCGGAAGGCGGGATGCCACCGCCGATACACACGGAAAGCCTTGACCCGCCGCAAAATCCCGTCGGAATCCTTGTCCGTTTCGATATCCCCCACCGAGGACGCGTTGGTGAGAAAGAGAACCGGCGGAGCGATCTCAGGTGTGATCGCAAGAATCACGTTTCCCGCCCGGCGCATTTGCTCGGCGAAGAACTCATCGGATTCCCGGTAACTGCCGTCCTTCATTTTGACCAAGGGGTGGTCCGGACGGAGTTCGCCAAAGAGCACATCGAAGCCGACTGCCTTGGCCCCTTGCGCCGCCAATTCATCGACCAGCCGGCCATACACCTGCCGGGGCCAATACAGGCCAAAATGATAGCCCAACGAGCCGTCCCAGACCCGCCGGACACTCTCCTCGTCGATGAAAACAAAACCGAGGTTGGTGGCCACCGCAGCCGGAAAGCGGAGAGCGGCCCGGCTGCGCATGTCGAAGGTCATCCGCTCGAGACGTTCAAAGAAATCGAAATCAAGGCAACGGACCAGGCCGACTCCGGCGATGACACCGAGAGCAACCCAAACGGCAGTTCGTTTGATCGGCTTGAGGTTCACCTCGGGCACAGAAACAAAAAAACCAGAGCAACACAAGGTTGCTCTGGTTGAGAAAAGAACAGGTAGCCTGCTGGCCCCAAGGGCCGCTTATTTATTGGGCGACGCAACCGTGACGATAGTGCGATCCGAAGCGTAGATCGTGGGGGTCCCGGACTCCACGTACTGACCGGCCGCTCCGAAAGTCATGCCTTGGTTGATTTCGGACTGGGGCATGTTCGTCAATTGGTTGTTGCAACTATCATATTGCTGGCCCCCGGAAACCACCTGAGTCACGACGTTGCCCGTCTTGGGATCCACGGTCGCAACCACCACTGACCCAACATAGACCTTGACGATGCAGCCAGCCGAAATGTCGTAAACGGTGCCGCGGATACCGGCTACCCCATTGGGCAGCTTAATCTCATATTTAGACGCCGCGGACAACTTCTTGACACTGCCGGTAATCCGGCCGGCCTTCAGATCCAACTGGGTTTCCGTCACCACGTCCGCCCCAGTCTGCATCGAGGTCAGCTTGTCAATTCCGAGGGCGGAGTTTTCCCACACCCGGACAACATTCTGCTCGGCGCTGGGCTGGTACGAGCCGGAGGAGACGGAATACGAGGAGACAATACCCGGGCGGTAGGTTACGGGCTGGGGCACTACGGCATTGTCGTCGCCGAGAACCAAATCGACATACGAACCGCGCTCCGTGCTGGTTTGAATGACACTGCCTGGCTGCAGGACGGTGCCCACGCTCAGTGGCTGCCAAATGTTGTTGCCCGTCGTGTACCGGGCGGGTCCCTTCAACTTGATGACTTTGGCCGAGCCGATCGTTTGCGCGGTCAATGTAGAAACCATCGCGAGGGCGATAGCACCAAGAACCACACGGCTAATTAGGTTTCGAGTCTGTTTCATATTTGCTCCTGCTCAAATTTAGATCTGTTCGTTCGACCAAATTCTAGTTGGACACCAATTATTGTCAATGAGTTTTGCAATTATTTTTTGCTCTGCTGTCGGCGCGGAATTCAGAGTCGTAACCTTCCAAGACGCAAGTTTCGGGCCAACTCCACTTAACGGGTCAGGTTGTTGAGTTTGCTGCTGATTTCGTTGGTCGCGGCCTCCCGCAGACGAAGATCGGCGATCGCCAGATAATTGCGGGCTATCGGATTGTCATCCCACTCCAGGTGCAGCGAGCGCTCGAACCAGGGCTTGGCGGCCGCGAAGTCGCCCAACTGCACGTAGTGCAGACCGATGGAATTGAGGTTAAAGTAGCTGTTAGGGTCGAGTTCTTCAGCTTTGCTGAAGTAGGGGGCTGACTCGCCTTGGCGGTCCAGCCAATCCAGGCACCAGCCGTAGCCCGAATAGTTCCGGCTGTCCCATGGGTTGAGCTTCATTCCACGCTGAAACCATTCCATGGCTTGCTCGGCGAGCCGCCGGTAATTGGCCCCTTGCTGACCCGCGTAGTAATCCCCGCCTTCCTGGCTTTGGCGGCGGCAGGCCTCGCCGATCTTGTAAGCGGTATCGGGGTTCATCGGGTCAATCGCAAACGCGCGTTTGAGCAGAGCGATTTGCTCGACCGAGAACGAGGGCGCCCGCGCGGCCCGATCGAGCCACACGAATTCGGCGGCCTGGCGCCAGGCCTGCGGCGCGAGATACACCACGCCCGCAGCCAGCATGCTGCTGATGACAAGCTTGCTCCAAATTCCCACTCTCGACCACCAGCGTTCAGTTGCGAACCGCAGATGGCCGCTGAGCATGGCCATCAAGGCCACCACCAGGATGGCATTGGCGGGGATTTGCATGTTAAAATCCACGGCCGAGTGAATCAGGATGGCCAGCAGACCCAGCGAGGCGCCGGCTACGAACGCGAATTTATTGCTGCCGGATCGACTGCCCAGGTCGCCCGAGGAGAGCCGGACCGAGCTCCCGGTGCGAACGACGCCCCAGCCGAGCAACCCCCAAGCCGCCGCCACGAGCACGGTCCCCACCACCCCCCAATCCACCAAGGTGTTCAGATAATCGTTATGCACTCGCTCCGGGCTCAATTGAATGCCCTCCGGCCGATATTGCCGGAATCGCGAATCAAAATGAGCCGGGCCCACCCCCCACCAGGGATGGTCCTCCCACATCTGGACCGCCGGACGCCAGAGCGCGAAGCGCAGGTCGTCATTGATCTTTCCCTGATCATTGACCAAACGCTTCAAACGCAGTTGCAGAGAGAAGCTCCTTGGCACCACGAAAAGGGTTGTGCCAGCCAGCAGTACCGAGCACCACCAAAGCCGGTATCCGGTAGCCGCGCTGAAAGACCAGGAGGATGAGAAAAGCCACCACCGCAACCGCGGTGGCGATCCAGCCTCCCCGTGAAACGGTCACGATTAAGCCGGCGAGCATCACGAGCACCGTGTACCCGATCAACACACGCGTGACCGGTTTCAAACGGCCCGTCACGGTGTACGTGAGCCCCAAGGGGATGAGGATGTCCAGGAAGCCCGCGAGGTGATTTGGGCAAATGTAGGTGCCGGAACCACGATGCGGATACGGTTTGAACAACGTCCAGACGCGATTCGAATCGGTTACGAACTGATAGATGGCGTAAAAGGAAATCGCCATGGCCAGAAATACCAGGGTAAAGCTGATCACCTGGGTGGATTCTTGCCGATGGAGATTGTTCAGGATGGCCAGAAACAAAAACGCATAAACCAGAATCCGGAGCACCTCGTGTCTGGCAATATATTCGATATCCGCGGTGAAATAACGCGCGATGGCATAGAGGGTGAAAGCCAGGACCGCCCAACAAATTGGCGGCCAGAGCAGTCGTGGACGGGGACTGAGCCACAGCCGGGCGATCCACAGCAGCATGACCCCCGTCGTCAGGCCGGTGATGACCCCAAACTCCAATCCGTGTACCGCCCCAAACGCCAGCGGACCCAAAACCAATATGCCCAACACCAATGCCAGAATTCCACGCTCGCACCAACGATCCACTACTTCGCGATTCATCAGAGTGGAACCATAAAAAAAAGGATCGTGGAGGTCACGTGAATAAACACGGCGGGCCTGCAACCGCCGTTGCCGGCAAGCCAAGGGCTGCCGCCCCCGGCGTTCGGGAGCCCCTCAACCTTCGACCACACCACAGCGCGCGGAGGGTCTCAGGCCCCGCCTCATGAGCTTAGGTTCTCGCGCGGGTCGGTGATCTTGCCCGTCAAAGCGCTCGCGGCTACGGTGGCGGGCGAGGCCAGGAAGACTTGGGATTCCTTGTGCCCCATCCGTCCGGGGAAGTTTCGGTTGGTCGCGCTGATGCATTTGAGGGGCGCGTTCATCCGGCCGAAGGTATCGACCGGTCCTCCCAGGCAGGCAGCACACCCGGCATTTTCGGTCATTTGCACACCGGCGGCGACCAGGATCTCCCAAACAGTTTGGTCGCCCCATCGGGCGGTCTGGAGGTCATGAACAATTTCGGGTGTGGCAGGGACGCCGAAGGTGTCGATAGCCACCCGCTTGCCACGGAGCACGCGCGCAAATTCGAGAAAGTCACTGGTCTTGCCGCCCGTGCAGGAGCCGATGTAGGCCCGATCAAGTTTCACCTGGCCGAGTTCCTTGGCCAGCTTGCGCTTGCCGGGATCAGGATGGCACGCGACCGTGGGCTCCAGCTTCGAAAGATCCACGACGAGTTCGTAAACGAACTTTTCCTGTTGGTCACGAGCCGCCGGCTCATAGCTGGCCTTGGTTCCGTTGAGTTGGCAACGCGAATCCACCGCCGCGGCCGTCTTGGCGTCAAACTCGAAAATCGCGTTCTTCCCGCCCGCTTCGATCGCCATGTTGGCGATCGTCATGCGGTCATCCATGCTCAGGCCGGCCGTGCCGGACCCGTCAAACTGCATGGCCCGGTAGGTGGCTCCATCAAAGCCGATTTCCCCAATGCAATGCAGGATGATGTCCTTGGCCATGACTCCCGGTTGCAGTTTGCCTTCGAGGCGGAAATGCATCGTTTCGGGAACTTTTAGCAACAGCTTGCCCGTTCCCATGACAAAACCCGCATCGGTATTGCCGATGCCGGTCGCAAATTCGTTGAAAGCACCTGCCATGCACGTGTGCGAGTCTGTGCCGAACAGGACCTCTCCCGGGCGGGTGTGGCCCTTCTGCGGCAGCGCGGTGTGACAGACCCCCGCGTAGTGCGAACCGTACTGGCGTTGGAGCATCCCCTTGGACGGGTCAAACACCCAGTGGCCCTTGGGGTCATCGATGACGTCATAAAAATATGTAATCCCCTGCTCTTTGACGAAGTCCCGCAGGATATCCACGTTCCGATTGGACTTGGAATCCGCGGTGAAAATGTAGTGGTCGGGGATAATCACGACCTTGTTGCGGTCCCAGACCTTGGCGTGGCTGCCGAATTCGCGCTTGAACACCCCGATCGTGCCCGGCCCGCAAACGTCGTGGGTCATGAGAATATCGGCGTTCACCCAAACATTGTCCCCAGCCTGCACCCGGGGTTTCCCCGAGGCCCGAGCCAAAATCGTTTCAGTAAGTGTCATAAAAGCGTGCCAGCCGTTTCGATTGAACATCATCCGGCTGCGACGATGCCCATGAATCGTAGTTGAAGCCCGGGCGCCATTCAACTGGGAACCGGCACTGACCGGAACCAGACCAGGGCGGCGTCGAGCGATGGCCAAAATGCGTAACATATGTTACATCAATTGGCGCGCCCACTTTGCTCGCCGCAAGCATCCAAGCTATGATAGCTTCAATGCGCAAGGTTGCCGCCGTCTGCCTGGTTCTCGCCTCGGGGTTGGAACCGCACAACGCTCGTGATACCGATCCGATTGAAAGCATCCAACTCGTGAACGCCACTGTCATCCCGGCCCATGCTCACACCAACCGCCTGGCGCGGGAGAAATCGCCCTACCTGCTGCAGCACCAGCATAACCCGGTGGACTGGTTTGCCTGGGGCGGTGAGGCATTCGGGAAGGCGCGAGCGGAGCGCAAGCCGATCTTCCTGAGCATCGGCTACTCGACCTGCCACTGGTGCCACGTGATGGAACGGGAATCCTTTGAAAACACGGAAGTTGCGGCATTCCTCAACCAGCATTTCGTCAGCATCAAGGTGGATCGGGAGGAACGTCCGGACGTGGATAAGATCTACATGACCTTTGTGCAGGCCACCACCGGCCAAGGGGGCTGGCCGCTGAATGTATTCCTCACGCCGGACCTGAAACCGTTCTTCGGCGGGACCTATTTTCCGCCCACAAACGTCCGTGGCCGTCCTGGGTTCTTGCAGTTGTTGCAGCACATCGCGCAGCTTTGGAAGGATCGCCCCGCGGAAATCCTGGAATCGGCGAAGGGCATACACGCCCAGTTGGAGGAAATGGCCGCGGCCCAGTCGTCCGCCTCGGACGCGGTGGCGGGGCCGGAAACTCTGCGGCGCGCTGGGGCCCTATTGAAGGGCAGCTACGATGCGAGCCATGGCGGGTTTGGCGGCGCCCCGAAGTTCCCCCAACCGAGCCAACCCCGGTACCTGTTGCGATACGCCAGGCGCTTCCAGGATCCGGAAGCCGAGCACATGGTGCTGCGCACCTGTGAAGCGATGGCTGCAGGCGGGATTCACGATCAAATTGGCGGCGGCTTCTCGAGGTACTCGGTGGACGCGCAATGGCTGGTGCCGCACTTTGAGAAGATGCTCTATGACAACGCGCAGTTGGCGCAGTTGTATCTCGACGCGTACGTGGTCAGCGGCGATCCGCGTTTTGCGACGATCGCGCGCGACATCCTGGACTACGTGCTCCGGGACATGACCGATCCCGAGGGCGGGTTCTATTCGGCGGAGGATGCCGACAGCGAGGGTCAGGAGGGAAAGTTTTATTGCTGGACGAAGCAGGAATTGGCGGAGTTGCTCGCCCCCGAGGAATTCAACGTGACGGTGCGCCACTTCGGTGTCACTGAAGCGGGTAATTTCGTGGACCACAGCCATCCGCATCCCTTGCCCAATCTAAACGTGCTCAGTGTCGTCGAGCCGATCCTTTCCCCAGAAGACCAGGCCCTGCTGGCCTCGGCCAAAAGGAAGCTGTTCGAGGCCCGCTCCCGTCGGGTGCGTCCGCATCGAGACGACAAGGTGCTGGCTTCCTGGAACGGTCTCATGCTCGGGGCCATGGCGCGCGGCGCCGCGGTGCTGGATCATCCGGCCTACCGCGCCGCGGCAGAAAGGAACCTTGCGTTTATCCAGAGGCACCTCTGGGATGCTCAGAGCCGGACGCTTTACCACCGGTGGCGCGATGGCGAGCACGACCAGGCGCAGTTGCTGGACGGCTATGCCTTCCTGCTGAGCGGAGTCATCGAACTGTACGAGACGACGCTGCAACCGCAGCGCCTCGAATTCGCCGTGGCTCTGGCGGAAGCCATGCTGGCCAGGTTCTACGACGCGAAATCCGGCGGGTTTTGGCAAAGCGCCGACGCGCCGGATCTAATTCTCCGGGTCAAAGAAGAGTATGATGGCGCCGAGCCGTCGGGGAATTCGGTGGCGATTTTGGCGCTGCTCAAGCTGGCGAAGATCACCGGGCGCCAGCCGTTCAGCGAAGCTGCGGACAAGAGCCTGCGCTTCTTTGGCCGGCGACTCGAGCGGTTGCCCCAGGCGATGCCTTACCTGCTGCAAGCGCTGGACTTCGATCTCGAAGAACCCAGGCGTGCGGTCGTTGCGGGCGACCCGGCTTCACCGCAAGTCCGGGCGCTGCTGCGCGCGCTGCATTCGGTTTACCAGCCCAATAAGGTCGTGCTGGGCAACACCGGCGCAGTGGAACCGTTTGCTCAGACATTGGCGGCCCAGGAAGGAGCGGTGGTGTATTTGTGCACGGGAACGGCCTGCCAGGCTCCGACGCGTGATCCCGCCCAACTGAAGGAACTCCTGCGCTGACGGTCAGATATAGTACATTTTGGCCTTGTCCGAACTGTCATCCAGCAACTGCTGGAAAGTGATGGCATCGGCGGCGGCTTCGACGTTCTCGCGGAGCTTTTGCCAGGCACGGCGCAGCTCGGGAGTGCAGTGCGGATCTTTCAGGGCCGGGGTGTCGAAGATGGCACCGTGGGCAGCCCGCAGGACATGACCCAGGGTGATTTCGGGTGGGGGTTTGGCCAGCAGGTACCCGCCCGCTTTACCCCGCAAACTCCGTACGATACCCTGGGCCTTTAACTCGATCAGGATTTGGGCCAGGTAATTGCCCGGAATGTGCTGCTCCGCTGCGAGATCCTCAACCCGGACGGCGGCGCCGGTGGGATAATGCCGCGCCAATTCCAGCACCGCGCGCGCTGCATAGTCGCTTTTGACGGAGAGCTTCACGGCTGGAACCTAGGCGGAGCCGGGGCAATGCGCAATTTGCATTTGAGCGCTGGTGTTACGGGGACTGGCCCTTCAAGTGGTCGTTCATCCAGGCCAGGGTTTTCGCCCACATTGGGGAGGTGTACACATGGCCGAGTTCCGGGTAGATAAAACTCTGGAAGTCCGCCTCAGCCCCGTACAGCCGATAGACGGGGCGCACGGCCGATTCGATGGCCTGGATGCCGTCCGCCGGCGAGCCGGCGTCCTGGCCGCCCGTCATGAACAGGACCGGGCGGGGGGCAATCAAAGCCACGACGGCTTCCGTATCAAAGTACTTCAACATGTCCGGCACGAAATAATAGATGCCATGGGCTTTGAGCCCCTCGTGCCGGATCAGGTCCTGATACCGGGTCAGGCACGCCACAGCCACACCCGTCTTGAGCCGTTCATCGAGCGCCATCAGCCACCACGATCGCGTCGCCCCCATGCTGATGCCGGTCACGCCCAAGCGCTGGGCATCCACTTCCGGCCGCGCTGCCAGATAGTCCAGCGCCATCAGGTCGTCCCGCAAAATCATGCCCCAAAGTGTGCGCCCGACCCACAGGTTAAACTTGCTGGCGGTCATCTCGCCCGCGCTCCCCGTTTCTCCCGGGCCGCCCGGGCCTTGGCCGTTGCGTTCGCCGAAACCGTACGCATCAATCCCCAGAACCACGAAACCACGCCGGACCAAAGCCGGCCCCGGGGCCTCGGGAGTGTGCCGGGCCTGGAACAATTCCTCCTTCCCGATTTCGTATTCCCCGCCGTGCCAGTGACAGAAGAGAATCCCCGGCGCTTTGCCGGGGCTCGACTTGGGGAGCAGGAGGTAACCCGGCACGGTGGCTCCGGCAGCATTGTCGAACTCAAATTTCTCGAGGGTGAAGTCGCCGCGGTCCTCGCGTGAAAGCGTTCGCACCGCCGGCAACGCGGGACGCGAAGGAAGCCGGCCCAGGAGACCCCAAAGCCGTGAACGGATTTCCCGGCGGTCGGTCTCCCAAGCCGCCTGGGATCCTGGGACGATCAGGGAAGGCACCGGGCCAGCTTTAGCCAGCCAGCGCCCGGCGACGCTTTCACTCGCTTGTGCCATCAGGAGGAGCGGCTCGAAACAGCCCAGCACGGTGAGGAGCGCTATCCCAAAATGGTGCGTTCTCCGTGAGCGGTCGCTCATGCCTTCCGGTGGCTGATCGGTTCACGGACCTCAAACCCACGGATTGTTCTGACACCGCTCAAGCGCCTCCTCTTTGAATCTGATCGGAGATCGCTTTGACATCGTCGGCGATCCCCACGGCTTTGCTCCGGCTCAGCCCGTTATCCTGGAAAATCGCCTGAACATCCTTGAAGATCCCTTCACGTTTGGCCTGTGGGTATTTGGCGGGATTGAGCACGGCGTCCAATTCCAGGACCAGGCGGGATCGGCTGGCCGCCGAGAGGGGCTTCTCGGCGAAGGCAGCGGAAAGATCTTCGGTAAGCTTGGCGAGCGACGCTCGCGAGGGTTTGGCCCCCTGCGGCGCCAGGCTCAAGTATTCGGTCAGCTTTTGCTTTTGCTCGAGGGTCGGAGAGCTGCCGAGGTTCACGGCCGCCAGCTCAGTTTGAAACCGAACCAGAATCGGGGTAAGCGCTGGCGGGGCGGGCATGCCCGGCGTGGGCCCCGGCTGGGTGGGCGCTGCAATCCCCTGCCGCACGTTATTTTGATTGCTCAACTCCTTGGCTCTCTCTTTGATGATGCTCTCGGGACCGGCGAAAGCGCTCGCGCACAACAGCACCGCGCTCAGGGTTATCAGGGAGGTTTTCATAAGGCGCTTCGGTATGCTCCAAAGCCTGCACCCCGGATTAAGGATTGTCAATTGCGGCTGCGCCACCCGGAGCCGCCTACCCCCCGCCGGCCTTCGGCGAATGCAATGGGCTGGACGCTTTGGGCGGCGGAACGTTGGTCGAAACGGGGGCCGGACCGGTCACTGGGGAGGCGGGGAACAAATGCCGGAACAGCCAGAACCGCTTGAGTCCCTGCACGAACTGATCGGCATGGACCACCGTATCCGAGATGCCGCGCAAGAGCGTGGGATTCGAGACCACCTGTTCATTGAGATTGCCGGTGATGTTGGCCAGGTTATCCAGGGAGCGATTCAGATTGCTGGCCAGCAGGCTGAGGTTGGTATCGACATTGACCAGCGAGTTGTTGGCCGTGCCGAGCGTTCCCTCCAATTGCCGGAGGACGTCTGGTGGCAACAACCATTGGCCCAGCGCTCCGGGTTCCTTCAAGCTGGCCAGGGCGGCCGTGAGGTTGCTCACGGCCGGCCGTGCGGTCAGGGCAATCACGTTCAGATTTGAAGCCAGGGCCGTCGTGTTAGTGAGCATGGCGGTAAGCTGATTGGTCAGGTTGAACACGCCCGGCAAGGATTTCTGGACTTCGGCCAGGAGGGCCTGCAGTTGTTCGGTGGCGGCCGGAGTTTCATTCGAGTGGAGCCAGTAGCGCCCCCCTTTTTTATACGGATCGTAACGGCCGTCGTCATTGTTCCAAATGCCGGTCATGAGTTTTTGATGCACGCTCGTCTGCATGACCTCCACGCGCGTGTACCTGGCGGAGGCGATGGCCTCGAGGTTGGTGAGGGGTTGGAAGGGCCGGGCCAGGAGATTGGTTTGATCAGGGGCGATGAGTTCCTCCGCCATAACATAGTTTGTGAGATCGGACAAACTCCTCAAGGCGTCGATGCTCATGGTACTCAGCGGATGGAACACGTAAATGGGGTAGCCATTGGTGCCCTTGGTCACTTCGAGCATGCGGTTGCCCAAGAGGCTGGCCGGGGCGATAATGGCGTAGGAACCCTCGGACCAGATGTACCCAAAGTACGGAGCGGTGAGTTCGAACTCGACGTACATATTGTAATCGAACACCTGGGGCGGCATGGGTTCCATGCGTGTGATCTGGCCTACGGCCAGGCCCATCAGTGTGACCGGGTCGCCGGCTTTCAGCCCGTTGGCGCTTTTGGTGAAGGTGAAGAACGGCGCCTTGGTTCGGAACCAGCCTTTCCGCTCAGCCGTGTTATACATGTAATAAACGAAGCCAAAGGCCAGCAGGACGACCGCGAGCATCACAAACCAGCCCACGGCGCGTTCCATCCGGCTAAGGCGCGTGCGCAATTGCGGGGTTAAGTCCTGAAGCGGCATTGAGGCCTATGGGGTTGTCTCCATGATGAATAGACGTGTTTGCATGGTTTGCGCTTCAGGGCATCGGCGGTTCGGCCATCAACAACTCCCGCGCCAATTCGCCGGCCTCCGCTTCCAATCGAGACCAATCGCCCAGCACACTGAACCGCTGGTTGCGAATGGCCGCGAAGCAGCGTCGCTGCCCTCGCCACGGCCGCAGGTCCGCGGTGGTGAGCACCAGGGTCAGGGGGCGGCCGTTCATCAAAGGATGACCTTGGGAGAGTTCATCCAGGAAAGCCGTCCACCAGCGGCTGTGGCGCAGGTCCAACCCCGCCAGCGGGACTGTCCAGCAGCAGGACTTCCGGTTGCAGGATCAGCGCGCGAGCAAACCCAACTCGCTTCTGCCAGTTCCGCGCGATCGACCCCGGCGTGCTGTCCGCCCACGGTTCAAGTCCCATGGCTTCGAGGAACTTCTGGACCTCCGGCGCCGCTTCCGCCTTGCTGAGGTTTTGGTGATAGCGCAATGGCAGGGCGATGTTCTCCCAAACCGTCAGGTGATGGAACAACTGGCCGCCCTCGAAGACCAGGCCCAGCCGCAAACGCTCCGGCAAACGCGCATCCTCGAAAATCGGCATCTCCTCGCCAAAGAGCCGGTACTCGCCACGGGCGGGCGAGGCCAAACCGGCGGCGGTCATGAGGAAATCACTTTTTCCGGAGCCCTGCAATCCCGCCACCACCCAGTATTCGCCCCGCGCCACGGTCCAATTCACGTCGTCCACCACCACGCTGTGCGGATCGTGCATGGCGCTCACGCCGACGTTGCGCATCTCGATGGCTGGCACGCCGGAGGGAGGAGGTGGGTGCGAGATCATGCCGACAGGTAAATCACGATGAAGATCGCGTCGAGCACAATGCAGGCGATGAGGCTTTGCGCTCCCGCCCGCACGGTGGCATGAGACACTTCCTCCAACTGCAACGGTTGCGCCAGCCCATGATAGGAGGTGACCACGGCGATAATGAAGCCAAACGCAAGGGTTTTCAGCGCCAGCAGCGCGAAGTCCAGGCCGCTGAGCGCACTGGTCAACTGGCGAAAGTATTCTCCCGGCCGCAGCGGCACATTCTGCAAAAAAGCCCACAAATAACCGCTGCCCAACGTGCCGAGAATCAAATAAACCGTCAGGGCGAAAATTCCGATGGCCATACCCAGCACCCGCGGGGCAACGAGGTAATGCACTGGGTCGATCCCCAACGCTTCCAGCGCTTCCACTTCGCCGAGCGCGCGCGCCGTGCCCAGTTCCACCACGTTGGCGGTCCCGATGCGCGCCACCACCAATAGAGCCGTCAACAGCGGGCCCAACTCCCGCACCACCACGATCACCATGATCGTGCCCAAATAATTAATCGCCCCCACCCGCGTGAGCCACGCCACACTCTGACCAATGATCACCAATCCCAACGCGACCGAAATGAACAAAAACATCGGCAGCAGTTGCAGGCCCGCGCGCGCGATTTCCTGGACGGTGGCCGGCCAGACCACCTGGCGCGCAACGCGGAACTTGGTCAGGATGACCCCCAGCGTAATCAAGGAGAATGCGCCCAAACCTTGAACGGTAAGCAGGAAGCGCAGCAATCGCCGGCCCAGGGCATGCGTCAGCGAGGGAGGCAGCGGCATGCGGAATACCCACCGCGCATGCGGCGCTCCAAACGCGCTCACGTTCCCTTTCTGCACGGGCCGAACCTACGTTCAGCCACCCCCGGGGTCAAAGTGGATCTTTTACCCAGCACCCCAATTCACTTCCTTCCACGGGCCGGGAAGCGTACAATCAAATGCGGAAGCCCGAGCCGCACCCATGAAGAATATCATATATTTTGATTTGGAAACGCAGCGCTCCGCCGACGAAGTCGGCGGTTGGGATAAGATCAGCCGCATGGGCATGAGCATTGGGGTCACCTACCACGCGGCGCGCAACGAGTACAAGATTTTTGGCGAGAAACAGGTGAACGACTTAATCACCGATTTGCAGCGCGCCGACCTGGTCGTCGGGTTCAACAATCTGCGCTTTGATTATGAGGTGCTTCACGGCTATACCGCGCTCGATTTGCGCCAGCTCCCCACCCTGGATATGCTGGTGGAACTCCAAAACCAATTGCAGCACCGGCTTTCGCTGGATTCCATCGCCACCGCGACCTTCGGCGTCGAGAAGACCGCCGAAGGCATGCAGGCCCTGGAATGGTTCAAGCAGGGCAAGCTGCTCGAAATCGCCGAGTACTGCTGCTACGACGTGAAGTTGACCAAGCTGGTCCACGAGTACGGCGTGCAGCATCGCCAACTCCATTATTTCAACCGTTTCGGAAAGAAGTTAACCGTCCCGGTAAAGTGGTGAAGCGCTCGCGTCAGGAAGGTGGCCCGCGCGCCGGTCCGCAGCACCAAAAGACCCTCGCGCGCGCGCTCTCCAAATTAGGGTTTTGCTCCCGCAGCCAGGCGGTGCGGTTCATCCTGGAAGGCCGCGTCCAAGTCAACGGCATCACCCGGCATGACCCCGGCTGGACCGTGGAGCGGGACCGGGACAAGCTTTCCGTGGACGGGCGCGCGGTTCGCGGCCAGGGCAAGGTTTATCTGATGCTGAACAAGCCGCGCGGGCTCGTGACGACCGCATCGGATGAGCAGGGGCGCGAGACGGTCTTTGCCTGCCTGCCGGCGGAGCTGCCCTACGTGGCGCCCGTCGGCCGTCTGGACCAGGCCAGCGAAGGATTGCTGCTGTTCTCCAACGATACCGAGTGGGCGGCGCGCATCACGGATCCCTCGAGCCACTTGGACAAAATCTATCACGTTCAAATCGATCGGGTGGCGGACGATGGCCTCATTTCGCAATTGGCCACGGGACGGCGCACGGAGGGCGATGTTCTGGCCGTCAAACGAGTGGCCATTCTGCGCCAAGGCACGCGCACAAGCTGGCTCGAAATCGCTCTCGACGAGGGAAAAAACCGCCAGATCCGGCGGTTGCTCGAGGCCCTGGGAATCCGCGTCCTGCGGCTGGTGCGTGTGGCCGTCGGTCCGTTGCCGCTCGGCAATTTGGCGAAGGGCGCCGTCCGCCACCTGACGGACGAGGAAGTCAGCAAGCTGCTCCGGGCTCCGTGAACCCGCGATGAAAGCCGGATTGCCTGCGCTCCCGCGAACTGTTATTAAGGCGGCAATACGTGCAACCGATCCCAGCACAAGCGCCCCATGAACGAAGCCACCAGGGAACCAGGTGAACGGAAAACGCTGAGTCTTCTCTCCGTGGTGATTCCCGCGCAAAATGAAGCGGGCTGCATCGCCTCGACGGTCGAGCACTTGCACCTGGAATTGCGGCTTCACGGCGTCCCGCACGAAATCGTCGTGGTGGATGATGGCAGCACCGACCGCACCTGGAGCATCTTATCCGGGCCTGCAAGCGCAGAATTCCAGCCTGCGCCCGGTTCAAAACCCCGGTTCGCCGGGCTTTGGGCGGGCGGTTATTTGCGGGCTGAATGCCGTCCGCGGAGATGCCGTGGTGATCATGATGGCGGATGAATCCGACGATTGCCGCGACGTGGTGCGGTATTGGGAGATCCTCAATCAAGGTTACGATTGCGTGTTTGGCAGCCGGTTCGTCCCCGGCGGTGGGGTGATTGATTACCCCCGAGTGAAACTGCTGATCAACCGCCTCGCCAATTTCTTTATCAGGTTACTCTTCCACATCAAGCTGAACGACACCACCAACGCCTTCAAGGCGTATCGCCGCAGCGTCATCGAGGGCTGCCGCCCGCTCCTCGCTCCCCATTTTAATCTGACGGTGGAACTCCCGCTCAAGGCGATTGTCCGCGGCTATTCCTGGACCGCGGTGCCGATCACCTGGCGCAATCGCCGCACGGGCGCGCCGAAACTAAAGCTTAAGGAAATGGGGAGCCGTTATCTGTTCATCTGCCTCTACATTTGGCTCGAGAAATACTTCAGCCGCGGGGACTATCGGAAGCCCGAGCTGCCGCAGGAGAGCCGCCAGAATCCAGCCCTTAAACCCGCCGAGCGCCCCCGGTGAGGCTCCGCACCGCCCAGGCGCGGCGTCAGGCGTTGCGGCTATCGGCCGCTGCCACTGCGAACGTGGGCCTCGCCGAGTCGCTGCTTTCCGCGGCCTCTCGGCGTTGCTCCTCGGAGCCATGCCCACGCTCCCAAAGGGAGGTGCCGGAACAAAGCATACTTAAGCCGGTCAACGGCGCGCCAGAAGCGGTAGGCTGCACCGTCAACCAACCGCTCGGCCATCCCCGGCCCTGCCATGCCGGGTTCCGCCACCAAGACCCGGGCGAAACCCAGCGCGGCGAAGCGCTCCCGCCAGAGCACGGCATAGCGTTTGGCCTTGCCGGTTATCCTTGCCGACACGGGGTTCTCGGCACGATCGCCCTGTTTGATAACCCCCGAGCGCACCTTCGAATGGTGCTCGCCCGGCGGCAGGCTGGAAACATCCGCATGCTTCAGATCCAGCATCTCCGGGAGGAACGGCACTTGGATGAAATCACAGATCCGCCGCAACTCCGCCTCCGGGTTCTTCACGAGTTCATCATAGACAACCTCATGAACCCGCCGCTTTCGTCGCAGCAACGACTCGACACCACGCGCGAGCACTTCCGCGCCAAAGAGGATGCGTGTTGCCATGCCCCTTTGCGCGAAGAATCGGTTGCCGTTCGCGGCTCTGGCTGCGCTGTGACAGCAGGCGATCGGATCACGCCAGATAATCAAAAAGTACGCCTCGGGAAAGCGGGCCGCCAGGTTGGAAAGCCGTGAATGGTAGGCCGGCGACTTCTCGCCCAAAACCGTGGCGCCCCGACTAAGGCCGAATTGGCGATACAACTGAATCGCCGCCTCGGGTCCCGGCTGGGGCTGGGTCAGCGTTTCCGCTCTGATCTGGTGCCGCGTGAGGGTTTGGTTGTAAAACTCCAACCGTTGCGGCCAATCCCCGGATCCCATGCCCGTCCCGTCCGGCCACAAGTCCAGCAACTCGGCCTCATACATGAGCGCGATCTCCGGGTGATGGTTCAACAGTGCGTGCAGCAGGGATGTCCCCGAACGCCACAGGCCCACCATGAATACGAGCTTGAAGGCGGGCGCCGTGCCAGATTGCCCGCCGCCGGATTCCGGCGGTTTTGGTTCCCCGGGGTGGTCAACGGACCCGGGTGGGTATGGGTGTAAATCAGGCATTGGACTGCTATGGCGGGCAGGTTTAGTGCTCGATCGGGGCGGCGGGCACGCGCGCGTATGGATGCCGCTGCCACCAAATGCCGGTAGGCCGGGGAACGAATATTTCAGCCCTCCGAGCCGGCTGGGCTCGAGTATAAAGCGAGTAGCTGAAGGGGGTTTCCCAGTAGAGGCCGTGGCTCAGGGCGCGAACGCGGGCGAGCAGGCGCAGCGGCGCGTAAAAACGGCGGGCCCACCAAGGCCGCATGCGAGCGGAGAGTTGCCGCTCCCGGAGCGCATTGGGTTTAAGATTCATGTTTTCACCGGTTTCCGTAAACACCGAGGTGTAGCGCCGAAGAACCGCCATGCTCAAGCCCAATTGCACCGCCTGGCGCATCCACATCACGTCCGCCACGTCCCGCCAGCGCGCATCGAAGTACAGATTGGATTCTTCCAAAACCCGGCGGCGAAAGAAAATCGAACTCGTTAGGGTGGGAGGGGAGGCCCAGGCCAGGAGCCGCCATGGCGCCAGCGACTTCCGGCAGCAAATAAAATCTCCCTGCGGATTCACCACCACGGTGTCGGCCAGCAAGATATCAATTTTGGGCTGGCGGCGGAAGGCTTCGCACACGGCCGCCAGCGCGCCGGGCAGGTATTGCTCGTCACAGTTCAGGTAGGCCAGCACTTCACCCGTCGAGCGCCGCAACCCTCGGTTGATGGCATCGTACATCCCGCTGTCCTTCTCGATGAAGGCCTTTAGGCCTGCTTGCTGCCCCAGCCATTCCTGCGTGCCGTCATCGGAGCCCGCGTCCTGGACGATATGTTCGAGGCGCACACCCTCCTGGTCGGCGACGGAGGCGGCACAGAGCTTAAGCCACTCCAAACTGCGAAAACTGGGGGTAACTATCGTGAAATTCACAACCAGAAAGAAACTCCGTGACCCGCTGCGCGTTGAGATTATGCGCCTGCACGCGCGGCGGCGGGCTTTCGGCATGGCTCCCGCCCCTCGCTTTCCAGCAGGTGCAAAGCAGCCGTTAAGTCAGCCAAATGGCGTTCGAGGGTAAACCGGGCGACGAACTCCTCCCGCAAGAGTTCCGCGTCATCCCGGCCCATGAGGAGAATCAAGGCGTTCGCGACCTGGTCGGGCGCTCTGATTTCTACCAGGCCAGGATAATCCCGCGGGAGCAACTCCGGGGTGGAACGCCAGCGCGTCGCGACCACCCCCGCGCCAAACGCCATCGCTTCCGCCAAGACCAGGCCAAAACTCTCCGCATAATAATACGTCGGAAAACAGAAACAATCACACTCCGTTAAGAGCCTCCTTTTCTCCTCGCCGAACACGAAACCCTTATATGTGACAGCCGAGGCGGATCCCGCTGCCACCGCACCGACCGGGTGAGCGGCAGTCTCCGAGCCCGGAGCGGGACCGAGACAGAGTCCCGGACTTTGAATGGCCTTGAAAAACGCTTCTCGCTCGGCCGGTGAAACAAACTCTCCCGCCACGGTCAGGTGGAGCCGGACCGGCAGCCGCCTTCCGGCGAGTTCCTGGTTCGCCAGCGCAACCGCCGCGAGTGTGTCAAACAACCCCTTCTCCCGGCTGCAGTGCGTCATGTACAAGACCTCGAACCGCTCGGGGGAGCCTCCGGTCTTCTCGAGATCCGCCGCCGTGAGTGTCTCTCCCGCCAGCAACTTCTGGCGCGCTTGCCGACGCGCTCGCCGGCGGGGAAGCACTGCGGACGCGAAGTCGGGGCAGGCATCCGGAATGCCATTGGGAACCACGACGAGGCGCTTGGGTTTGAGCTTTTCCGCCTCCGCGCGGTTGTACCGGGAGAGGACCAGACTCAAATCCGTCTGCCCTAACAGCCGATAGGTTATCGCGCGCCACCGCAGGCTGGTGCTGTTCTCGAGCCATTTGGGCAATCCGGCCGCATGCCAGTGGAGCGTTACGGTTTTGAAAAAGGGCCGGCAGACAAACATCACAAGCCAATCCCGATAGAGCGCGGAGCGCTTCCCTGGCGCAGGCACGTAGTAAAAATGACTGATGCCGTAGCGGTAGCGGCACCAAATGGCCTCGAAGCAATAGAAAAGCAGCAGTAGAAACTTCCACACCCGGATATCCCCGATGTCCTGCAGTTTTCTGGAAAGCCGGCAATTGACGTGGTAACACTCGATGCGCCGGGGTTCCTGGGCGGACTCACTTGCACCCGTGGTAGCTGCCTGCGGCCGCCGCCGTTTCCGGCAGTCTCCCCCCAAGCCTTCCAGCATCAGTTGCACCATGTAGCTCTGCCCATGATGGGGCGGAGGCGTGTGGGCAAAGACAAGAAGCTTCATGGGTGAAGAGTTCGATCCTCCGCGGGCTCCTGGCCGCAAGCCGATGGGATTAGCCAGGAAGCGCGAACCGTCAACGGTTCAACGGGGCCAAAACGCCAACCATTTAAGACTGTAAGATGCATCGCCCGGCCTGACGCACCTTCATTAAACCCATCCATGACAACTAGTAAAGCAAAAAATGCAAGTTTCGCGAGTGGCCTTTCCCTCGCGAGCGACGTCCGCAAAAAGGGCGTGCGTCGTCCCGTCCTGCTTGCTAGCATTTTGCCTGCAGTAACGGCTTGGGCCTGCAATTGACCGATTGATGTCCACAGAAGCGCACCAGAGCAAGTCCTGGCCGGCGAGGCCGGGTTTTGGGGTCTCGGCTCAGAAGTTCGGCGGGGCTTTGGGGACGCCCCTGCTGATCACCAGCTACTCTGAATTGACGGAGGGTCTCCAAACGCTGGCCCGTGATTCCCGGCCGGTGGCTGTGGACTTCAGCAACACCCAAATTGTCACTCTGCGCCGGCATGAAGCCGGCTTCCGCGAGGTCACGAGCCGTTTTGACTACTTTATCCCAGACGGCATGCCGCTGATTTGGTGTCTCAACGCGCAAGGCGCGGGACTGCGGGATCGCGTTTACGGTCCTACGTTCATGCGTTACTGCATCCAGCATTCTCCCGCGCCATGGACGCACTATTTGCTTGGAGGTTCCGAGGAGTGTCTAGGCCGGCTGAGAGCCAGGGTCACACGGGATAACCCTTCGGTCCAGATAGTCGGCGCTCACCATGGGTACTTTAACCCTGAAAACGAAGGAGAGATTCTCGAGGATATTGCCCGGCTTTCTCCCGACTTCATCTGGGTCGGTTTAGGCACCCCGAAACAGCAGGCCTGGATTCACAAACATAAGCCCTTGATTTCTCATGGCGTTATTCTGGCGGTAGGGTTCGCTTTTGATGTGAACGCGGGCACCAAACCGGACGCGCCCCGGTGGATGCAGCGCTGGGGATTAACCTGGCTGTTCAGGTTGGCCTCGGAGCCACGCCGCCTGGGGCCTCGCTACCTGCGTTGGAATGGTCTCTTCCTTTTTTACCTGTTCTGGGATGGCCTGCGGGCGCGCGCTTGGGCCAAGGGGTGATCGTGCCGACTTAGGCAGCGGGGCAGGCCGTTGCCGACCTGCCCCGCGCGGACAAACTTGAGTTGCTAACGCTTTACTTATCCTTCGTGTCGTCCTGCCGGGCTTCATCCGCGGCATCGAAGGCATGCTGGAGCGCGACCAGATCCTCACCCGGCTTGAGGGCATCGAGGACGGCCTGCTCGGCCTTGAGCTGCTCCGGTGAGTAGTTGGCGGCCTTGATCGAGAGGCCGATGCGCCGATCGCTCTTGTCGATCTTGATCACCCGGGCGGTCACTTCCTGCCCGACCTTCAGCACATTCTTGATCTTATCGACCCGATCCTCGCTGATTTGCGAAATGTGCACCAAGCCATCGATCTCGTGCTGCAATCCAACAAAGGCGCCGAAACTCGCCAGTTTGGTGACGTTGCCCGTGACCAGGTCGCCGACCTTGTAGAGTTGGTCGATCGTGGCCCAGGGGTCCTGGGTGAGCTGCTTGAGGCCAACGGCGATCCGTTGGTTGTTCTTGTCCACTTCCAGCACCACCGCTTCGACCTCGTCGCCCTTCTTTAACACCTCCGAAGGGTGATTGATCTTGCGAGTCCAGGAAATGTCCGACACGTGGATCATGCCGTCGAGACCCTCTTCGAGTTCGATGAATGCTCCGTAGCTGGTGAGATTGCGAATCTTGCCTTTGACATTTGTTCCCGGAGGATACTTCTCCTGGGCGCGATCCCATGGATTGGTTTCAAGCTGCCGCAAGCCCAGGGAGATCTTCTGCTCTTCGCGGTTGATCCCGAGGACGACGGCCTCGATTTCCTGTTCCTGTTTGAGCATGTCGGAGGGCTTGGCGACGCGCTTGGTCCAGGAGAGCTCGGTGACGTGCACCAGGCCTTCAACCCCGGGTTCAAGCTCGACGAACGCGCCATAGGGCACCAGGTTGACCACCTTGCCTTTGACTTTCACGCCCACCGGGTATTTCTGCTCGATGGAATCCCACGGGTTGGCCAGCTTCTGCTTGAGGCCCAGGCTGACGCGTTCTTTTTCGCGATTGATATCCAAGACCACCACATCGATATCCTGGCCGACTTTGAGCAGTTCGGAAGGGTGGCCGATCCGGCCCCAGCTCATGTCGGTGATGTGGAGCAGGCCGTCGATGCCGTTCAAATCGATGAACGCGCCAAAGTCCGTGATGTTCTTGACCGTGCCTTTGCGAATATCGCCCGGCGTCATTTCGGTCAGGAGTTTCTGCCGCCGTTCGAGGCGTTCCTGTTCGATGAGTTCGCGGCGGGACAGGACGATGTTCTGCCGTTCCTGGTTGATCTTGACGACCTTAAACTCGTACGTGTTGCCCACGTACTGGGCCAGGTTCTTAGGGGTGGTGACGTCGATTTGTGACGCCGGCAGAAAGGCTTCCACGCCGATATTGACCAGCAGGCCGCCCTTGACGATGCCCTTAACCTTGCCGGAAATGGTTCCGCCCTCGTTGCAGATGGTCAAAATCCGTTCCCAATTCTTCTTGAATTCCGCCTTCTCCTTCGAGAGGACGACCATGCCCTCCTTGTCCTCGAGCTTTTCGATTAAAACGTCAACTTCATCTCCGACCTTGACCGTCTTGATGTCGTCAAACTCACCGCCGGAGATGACACCCTCGCTCTTGTAGCCGATGTCCACCAAAACTTCTTTCGGCCGGACTTCGATGATTGTGCCTTTTACAATACTGCCAGCCGCAAAGGGCAATGCGCCCGTTTGCTTCATGGCTTCTTCCATGGTTAGCATAATGAACTAACTAACTTGCTTCCTTTCGCCGGAACTGTGGGAGGCTTGGTCAGCGCAGGGCTTTCCGAGCTCCATTGCCTAACGGACCAAACGTTGCTGGGGCAACGGAGGTTGGCCTCGGAATCTTCCGAGGTTTACGGTTAGGTTCCTGGTTAACTTTTTTTTCTCAGCCTTCGTGGGCATCCGTACACACGGCACCCGGGCAATTGAAAAGATAGCCCTCTGCCGCCCGTACGCAAGACCAAAACGCAGCCCGACAGCCCTCGGGCCGTCCGCGCCGCGCTTGTCCTCACATAATTATTGCTCTGTGGCGCATTTTCTGGGACAAGAGAAATTTATGAGATGCTGCTTCCTGGCCTTTCGGCCCAGAACCCGGGGAGGTCTGGCCTGCGCCGCCCTGGCCCTTGTTTGCCTGGCTCCGCTCATGCCGGGCGCGGCTGCAGAACCCGCCCGCCGGATTCTTCCGCTCGACGGAACCTGGCAGATCGCCGAAGGCAAAATGGACGAGGCCCCGTCCTCGTTCACACACACGGTGCCGGTGCCCGGCCTGGTGTCCCTGGCTGAGCCCGCCTTCTCCCCCATGCCCGGACCCAAAGTTGCCGACCGGAACCGAGTGCCGGAAAAGGATCCGGCGCGTGACGCGTTTTGGTATCGGCGCACGTTCCGGCTCGACGGACCCATTCCGCCGGTGGCGGTGCTCAAGGTCCACAAGGCCATGTTCGGCACACGCGTGCTTCTGAACGGACATGTGCTGGGCGACCATTTGCCAAGTTTCACGCCGGGTTATTTCCCGGCGCGTTCCGCGCTCCGGCGGGGCGAAAACGAGTTGCTCATCCGCATCGGCGCCGATCGAGACGCTGTGGGCCCCGCCGTCCCCAGTGGGTTCGATTACGAGAAGGAGCGCTATATCCCCGGCATTTTTGACTCCGTGGAGTTGATCCTCTCGGGCACGCCGCATTTCACGCAAGTCCAGGCCGTGCCTGAAATCGCCGCCCGGGCCGTGCGCGTGCAAGCGGTGCTGCGGAACGACGGCCCCGCTGCCCGAGGCGCCGTCACCTTTATTATCCGTGAAGCGAAGTCCGGACGCGAAGCCGGGCGCCTGCGCACCGGCGCGGTCAGCCTGGCCGAGGGGGAGCAAACCGTCCTGGACGTCCGCGTGCCGATTGCCGGCTGCCATCTCTGGTCACCCGAAGACCCGTTCCTCTACCTGCTCGTGGCCGACAGCGGCGCCGACCGGGTTCAAACCCGGTTCGGCATGCGGGAGTTCAAACTGGACCCCACCACGGGCCGGGCGATGCTGAATGGCAGACCGTATTTCATGCGGGGAAGCAATTTTACCGTTTACCGCTTCTTTGAAGACAGCGAGTGCAAAAACCTTCCGTGGCGCGAGGATTGGGTCCGGCGGCTGCACCAGCGCGTCAAAGATATGCACTGGAATTGCCTGCGCTATTGCATCGGCTTTCCCCCCGAAGCCTGGTACGACATCGCCGATGAGGTGGGCGTGCTCGTCCAGGACGAATTTCCCATCTGGTTCGGAGGCGCGGGCTGGAGCACTTGGCCCAAGGAGTTGAAGCGCGACGAACTCGCCGCAGAATACGCCGAGTGGATGCGGGAACGTTGGAACCACCCGTCTGTCGTCATCTGGGACGCGAGCAACGAAACAGCCAGCCCCGAAACCGCGCCCGCGATTCGGCAGGTGAGGGGTCTCGATCTCTCGCGGCGCCCCTGGGACAATAGCTACACCGAGCCGATGGATCCCGGCGACGTGTTTGAATCGCATCCCTATCACTTCAATAAGAACTTCCGCCTGTCCGACCTTGCCGCTGCCGACCCGGTGCCGCAGGGAAACCAGATTCGCAATGACGGCCAGCACGCGGTCGTCATTAACGAATACGGCTGGCATTGGGTTAACCGCGATGGCACGCCCACCACCCTTACGCGCGACCTCTACCGTTCGGTCCTGGGCGAGCAGGCAACGGCGCAGCAGCGCTTTCATATGCAAGCTACGTGGCTCGCCGCGGATACCGAGTTCTGGCGGGTTCATCGGCATGCCGCCGCCGTGATGCATTTTACCACGCTCGGTTACGCGCGGCCCGACGGCCAGACTTGCGACCACTGGAAACTCGGGGGCGTCGAGAGCCTGGCATGGGAGCCGGAGTTTTACCGGTACGTGCGCGATGCCTTCGCGCCGGTGGGCCTGAGCATCGACTTCTGGAAGGATAAGATTCTTCCCGGGACGCAATCCCAGGTACCCGTCGTCCTCATCAACGACCTCGAAAAGCCTTGGAGCGGCTCGCTGACCCTTCGCTTGAAGAAGGCTGGGAGTGGCGATTCCGTGCGGGAGCTTAAGCGCAAAGCCCGGCTCGAGGCCTACGGCCGGACCACGGTGGATTTCCCAATTTCCTGGCCCGAAGCGCTCGGCCAGTACACGCTGGAAGCGGAAATGCCGGGCGCGGACCGACGGCCCGTGCACAGTGCGCGCGAGGTGGCGCTCATCGACCCTCGCTCGCTGGGGCTCGCCTATCAAAAGCCCGTGTCCGCGTCTTCCAACTATCGTCAAGAGTACCCGCCCGCCAACGCGGTCGATGGAGACCCAGCCACCTACTGGTCTTCGGATTTTTCGGATCCCGCCTGGCTTGCGGTCGATTTGGGCTCCGCCGAAAAGGTCAGCCACATCCGCATCACCTGGGAAAACGCCTACTCGAAGGAGTTTGCGGTTCAGGTTTCCGATAATGGGCACGACTGGAAGGAGGTGTTCACCAACACGAACGGCCAGGGCGGGGTGAGCGAGATCCAATTCCCCGCGGTCGAAGCCCGGCACATCCGCGTCTTTTGCCTCAAGCGCGGCACGCAATGGGGCCACGCCATCCGGGAACTGCAGGTGTTCGAGTAGCGTCGCCGTTGACGAGCTGGCTCGCCGAGGCGTTCTTCGGTTTGGCCCGCGCCGAACGGATTTGAAAAGGCGGCGGCGAAGCGCCGGGCCGGGCGTGAAGTGATCGGATTAGGGCTTCCTGAAGTCGCTGAATTCATCCACGATGCGATACCGCAGGGTGCTCCAGACCTTGCGCCCGCCCAAAGTGAGGGTCTGCTTTTGCTTCACCCATAGTCCGTTCGTCAAACGGGTTCGTTCGAGCGTCAAATCGAACTGTCTCAAGGAGCCGACCACGCCCAACCAGCCGAGCGACACCTCCGAGGTCAATCCCACCTTGAGCCGCGCAACCTCCGATTCGCCGTCATCCACCCACAGGGTGCCCGCCAGATGGTCCAAGACCTTGTCGGTCACGGTATTTTCCGGGCCCGGGTTTGGCTTCGGATGAAACGAAACGACGATCACCGGACGATGGTTGAGGACCGCCTGGCCCGTGACTTGGAAAACGAACCGCTTCATCACCTTCTCATCCAGATAGCTCCTGTTTGCCGTCCTCGTGGCCTCCGCCCGTCGCTCAACCGCGTGAATTCTGAACTCCGCTTCTTTTCGCTCCTGCTCCTGGTCCTCGCTTGCCGATAGCGGCCGGCCCTGGCGCAGGATGAGTCTCGAGAATCGCACCCCGTCAATGGGAATCATCTGGTAGGTCTCTTCGGTGACTTTCACCGGCTTTCCGGATGCATCCAACTCTTCGCGCACGGAGTGCTTGACGCAAGCGTATCCGTCCTCCCCGCCGGTGCGGGCCACCTCGGCCGCCCGCCGGACGACCCTTTGCATCACCACCGTGGAGTCGGGCAACCCCATGGCCTCCTGAGGCACGCTGCGGCCGGCGCTCGTTAGGAGCAGGATCCCCGCGGCGGCGCAGGCGAACCCGCGCGTATGCATCGAACCCCACGCGGTGATCGAAGGAGGCCGCCACCCGGTCCCGGCACACCCGGCCACGCCGGCGGTCTGTTCGCTTCCTTCGCCAGCGCGTGTGGAATGGAACGTTTTTGACCTCTTGAAATTCATCTGCAAACCAAACCGGCATTCACAAAAACCAGCATAGCATATCCCGTCCCACGGAGAAGCACTCTCCGCGCGATCCATCAGAAAACGAAAGCTTCGGCGGACGGCATTCTGGCGGTCACCCTGGGAGCGGCGGCGGTCTCGGCGGCCAGGACGCAAGCCGGCTTGCCAGGCAAATCGAGCGAGCGGTCCCGCAGTCCTTGAACCTCGAAACACGTTCTAACCCGGTGGGAAGGACCAAAGATTGATCACTGCCCCCGGCGCACCCGGCTCACACCCTCGAACCTGGCGCTGGGAGCTTGAGATTCAAAAAAATGCGTTCGAGCTGCGCCGCGTGAACCTCGAGGCCCGCTTCGGTCCAAATGACAAAGTTGGCCCGGGCCATTTTCTGTTCCACCGGCCATTGGGCCCGGATCCGCTGCTCGACTTGCTCGGCAGGCCAAGCGCGGCTCTGGAGCCGCTCCCACTGTGTTGCGCGCGAACAGGCCACGCAAAGGGTGGCATCAAGCTCCCCTTCCGCACCGGTCTCGAACAAGAGCGGAATCACGATCACCGCAACGGGATGGTCTTCCGAACGCCAGGCCTGAATCTGCGCGCGCCAAAGGGCGCGAATGCGGGGGTGCAGAATGGCCTCGAGCCTCGCACGAGCCGGGGGATCCGCAAAGACGCGGCGGGCGAGTTCGGCACGCAGGAGACGGCCACCCGCGTCCAGAATTTCCGGACCGAAGAGTTGCCGGAGTTCGGCCAAGGCGGGCTGGCCCGGCTCGACCACCTGGCGCGCCAGATCGTCGGTATCGACCACCGGGATGCGCCGGTCGCGCAGCAGTTGAGCACACGTGGATTTGCCCATGCCCACGCCGCCGGTGAGACCGAGAGTTTTCATTCCGCACCAAGTATGAACACAGGTGAGAAGGTCACCTTCCCGCGGTTTCAGGCGCTCCCCCCAGGCACCGGCCCGGCGGATCTACGCGCTGACAAACTGAATGCCCGTTAGGGCGAAACCGCGCGGAAGAATTGGGCCTGGATGCCGGGGCTCATCGGGCTCGGAAAGCGGATATAGCCGGCGCCTGAAGCCGTCGTGGTCGAGACATTCTGCCAGTTCACGAAGTCGGTCGAGACCTGCAAGATATATTGCTGATTGGCCTGGCCGGTGAGATCGAGCGCGTAGGACCCATCCGGCATATGCACGAATTGCAGGTGAGCGGGGGTCGTGCTGTCCTTGGGAACGGCAAAGGGCAGGTTGATGTCGTCGAGGAATGCGGCATCCAACCCCAGGCTGAGCGTCGGATCCTTGGCGTAGGTCCAGGTCAGGGTATGGTTGCCCAAGGGGAGTGGAGAACTGGTAGGTGGCCCAACCGACATTGCCGGACCAAATCTGCTGGGCGAGGCCATCGATATAGAATGTCAGGTTATCGAAACTGGGTTCCGAACTCACCTTGTAATCAAACGAGGCCGGACCCGCGGCGAAATTGGTGGTCAGGCTCAATGAACTGCTTTGGCTGTCGAGGATGACACCGGAGCGAGCGGAGTAGCGCCCGGTATCAACGATATTGGTCTGCACGAACCAAGGCGCGTCACCGGAGGTCGTCCAGCCCAACCGCGACAGGTCGCCCGACTCAAAGCCATCGCTGAAGATCACCGGCGTGAACTCCGCCGCGATGTTCAGGTTGCTGGTGACCGTCAAATTCAGCGGGTTGGCCGTCGAAGCCACGTCGCCAGTCCATTGTCCGAACTGATACGCCGAATTCGGATTGCCTTGCAGCGTTACCTTTGTGCCGCCGGCAAAATCGGCGGCCGGTCCGGGGAGGAACGAAGCGCCGCCCAGAGAGTTGGTGGCGATGAGCTGGGCTGTGCCGTTGCCGTCGGTGGTGGTGGTCACACGATAAAGAGGCATCGGAGCGAAAGCGTAGGTCACCACACCCGTGCCCGAAGCCCCGCCGTAGCCGTCCAGTGCGACATGATAAAGGATATTCGAGCGAACGGCCTGGTTGATCAGGCTGTAACCACCCGGAGCGCCAGGGAAGGCATCGTCGTTGGCGGCCACCGAAGTAAGATTGGACACCACTGGACCGGTGTACAGGGCCAGCACCGTGTCGAAGCTCGACCCTAAGGTATTGAGGGTCAAAACCCCATCCTGCGGAGCCCGGAAATCCCACCAGACAGATTTGCCGCCAAAATTCCCCGCATGGTTGGGCTCGCCGACTTCCTTGGTGGCCTGCGTGGTGTCGGCCGTTACCGACCCGGACGCGCCCGTCAACGGGATAGCCTCGGCAAAGAAATCGTTTGCCGGATTTTGAACCAAGTAAACGAGCTGAATCGTCACCGGAGGTGAAATGTTTCCAGCCTCATCGACCGCGGTGACTTGGAGCGTGTTCAGCCCAGGCTGGAGCAGGACGGGTTCATTCCAATTGGCCGTGCCTGAAGCCGGACTTCCGCTGCATCCGTTTTGGTTGACGAGCACCTCTTTGAGTCCGGAGGAGTTGCCTTCTGGATCAAAGGCCGTGCCGCTCAGTGTAATCAATTGGTTGCTTACGGTAAGGCCGCTCTGGGGGCTGCTAACAAACACGGATGGGGGGGTCGTATCAGGCTGGCCACCCGGGATGATGCGCAAAACGATCGAGCCCAGTGTGTTCGTATCAACACTGGCCGCAGCGATGAAATAAGGTATGCCCTTCTGGACGGTCGAGGCTCAACGAGGCAGGTTGTCCCTGGATGAGGTCGCTCGATGCGGTCGCAACCTGCTGGAGGTTTGCCAAGGAAGTGCCAGTGTAAACAGCGAGGATAGTGTCAACACGACTGCCCGTCATGTCTAGGAAGACGTTTGTGGCAGCCGCGGGGGTCCACGCCCACCAAAGGAAGCCAGCAGCCGACGGGTATTGGTTCGTGAGCGGCTCATTCGGTTCGACTGACGCCAGGCTGTTGTTCGAATGATAAACAGCACCCTCCGGCGGCACTTTCGCAGCGCTGGCGAAAGTATCATTCGCAGGGATAGGCACTACATTGTAATTCAGCCGTGTACGTCCGGCTGATAAGATTACTAGCCGAGGCGGTAACGGTCATGGCGGCTGAGGTAACTGAGGCCGGGAATCTGAATCGAGGCGCTATAAATATCGTCATTGGACACAAGATCTGGCGGCTGCCCATTGTTCCAGAAGGTGATGTTGGTGATCCCGGGAACGCTGGCGCTTACGGTTGCAAAATCCTCACTTTGAACCGTCACAAAAAAGGCTTGAGTCGTGGAGTTGAGCAGCGTGGAGCCGGAGAAAGGGCTCACCTGAATGGAAAGCAGCCCCGTGGGAGGAGCGGTCGCGCTCAAAGCGTTGATTAGCTTAAGCCCTCCGGGTGTTCCCCAGCCAGTGCAAAGATCGTAACCGGGCAGGGCGAAGAACCTATCAGGGCTAACGCTATTCGTGTCGTTTCCCGTGATTATATCGTGGAATTCATTAGTGTAGGTCAGGCTTTGGCCAATCGAATAAATCGCGGGATTCAAAAATCCGACGGTTGGACCGCAGTTGGCGGCGGCTTGTTGGTTCACCAAAGCAGTGAAGGCCGCCCAGAGGGGCGCGGCAGCACTGGTGCCGCCAACCGGGCCGGCGTTTCCGTTATCGGCCACCACAAAATGATGACGTCCGCCAGCATGGCAACATCCGGGAATATTTCGCATCGTGGTCGATCCCAAATTATTGGTCATGTTGATGGCCTGCTGCCACGAGGGGATGGGTAAACGGTGCTGATGCCACCACCGCTGCCGGTCCATGCTGTCTCGGAGGCCCATGGCCAGCCGGTACCCCGTGTCGTCAAGGGAGGTGCCACCCGACCACCGTGAGATAGGGATTATCCAGGGCGGGTCAACGACACCAGAGTAGGCGCCGTAATCACCGGAGGCCTGATATAGCGATTGGCCCTGGGCGATAAATTGCTTGAAAATCTGATCCCGGACCGGGTCGGTGTGAAACCCGGGGATACCAAACCCAGGAGGAACTGAGCTGCTTGGCCTCGTTATCCGTCGCCATCCGGTTCAGGATGTCATTGGCAACCGTCCCTTCATAAATCATGATTTTGGACAGCCCGGGCGCCATCGCCACCGCCATCTCGATATCGAGGGCTACTTCGACATTTGCCGAGCCCGGCGCGCCATTAAACCCGTCCAGCAACACATTTTGCAGCGGAACGGGCTTGCAGCCCGGCATACTGTGCGTAAAGGGAGATATCGCCCGGGTAATACCCGTCGAATTCGAACAACCCCACCACCTGCCCGGCGCCGTTAAACGAAACCCCAGGGACGTAGGCCGCCCGCAGGTCTTTGGCAATGAAATACCCTCCCGGACCGGAGCCGGTGGCGTAAGGAACCGGGCCGCCACCCTTGGGACGATGCAAGTCCATGGGCCGGGGCAGCATAAAGTTATCCAGGCCGCTGATCCCCAGGATCGGCACCGCCAGATCGACCGAAGGCTCCGTATCGGGCGCGAAGAAATTCCTGGCCTCCGACGGGTGAGCATATAAACGCAGGTTGATGTGAAAGGTCTTCTCGATCGTGGCCACGGAGCCGCTGACGTCCAGCAGCATCCGGTTCGGGTGCGTGCCGGTGATGGTGAGGCCGTTGGTCAGGGCAAAAGCCTTCAGCGTCTCGTAATCCTTTTCCGACGGTCCGAACACCTGGGCGAAGCCGTCCGCGCTGAGGTATCGGCGGTAGAGCGGGCTCGAGGGGTTGTAAAGCTCTTGCAGCAGGTTGGTCAGCGACTCCTTATTCCGCAACGGCAGGCCGATGGCAAGGGTGAGATTCGTTGAAGCCGGCAGAGAACCAACCGGCTGGAGCTGCTTGACTATCGACGGTACATGACCCGGAATCACCTGCGTTCCGCGCTTGGCCGCGGCGCTCGGGGGTTGAGCGACGAGAGCCGTCTGGGCTGAGGCTGTCTGGATTGCCAGCGCCACCCCCAAAACCGTCAGAACGAAAGCCGGCGCCGCAGGACGCCGCGCCGGGTGCTGGGGGCTGCCACTGGGGTAAACACCCACCGCGCGGCGGCGGATGATTGCAAAAGGAAACCAAATGTTCATGAATTCTTGTTCTGTCGCCGCGGGCTAGCCCTCAGCGGGTTTTGTTTTTGCTCTCGCACGGACTCGACGAGCAACCAGCGGCGGTCGTCATTGGGCGTACCTAACCCGGTAGAACCGCTGGACATTGACCGGGGCGTTGGTATCCCAAACTGTGACCCGCTGGCCGGGCTGCGAGCCGCTGGTGTAATCCGTCAAAGGCTGCCAGGTCGCATTTTGCAGGTTCGTGCAAAACTCGACGTGGTAGAGCGTGCTGGCCAGCGCGTTCCAGGAGACCGCAATGCTCCGGCCCGCAGGCTGCACCGCCGGAACCACCGAGGCGGAAAGCATCGGCGGCTGGATGGTGAACGGGCTGGGATCGTAGTAATTGGGGATCCCGTTACCGTTGGAATCGATGATCTTGCTGAAACGCAGGGCCTTGTTCACCACAATCGTCACTCCGTTGCTGACCACATCCACCGAGCTGTTGGGCCCGCAAAGCTGTTCGCCCAGCGCAGATGACCGCCAAACTGGCCATCCAGGAATTCCTCGGGTTCGACGGGTATCCCGGCGGCGTTGGCGGGCGGGAAAAGCCGAGCTTGGCGGCGGCGTAATAAATGACGATGTTCGGGTCGATCTGAACGAGCTGCTGCTGGATGAAGTTCCAATTCGTTCCCAGATTGCTGAAATCAAGCAGGTCCACGTAGAGGGCGTTGGTTATGCTCGCGGGACCGGCGCCGATGAACCGGGTGAGCGGCGCATGGGCCTTATCGATGGCCTGCAGCACAAGCGCCAACAGTTCCCAACGCAAGATTATTGGTGTACCAAACCGCCGCCGCTCCATGGTCCACACCGGGCCATGTAATCCGCCTCGATGAATTGTGCGGGAGCCAGTTGCAGCGTAGTGCCCAGGAGGCTGCTCTGCAATGGCAGAGGGCTCGCGAAGCTGAGGCCGGATTGGACCGTGATTGGATTCCCCCGGAAGCGCCCCCGGCGTCCACCCCAATCGAGATCGGAACGGTGAGATGAAGGAAGCCTCCAACGTTCGGCTTGATAGCCGTTAAGCTTGAGATTGGCGCAGTTGATATAGGCATCGCCTCCGGCGGAGCTCTGCCCCTTTTCGAGGTTCGCAAGCGTGGCGGTCAAATTATATGGGCCGCCCGACACCAGGGTGCCATTGTCCTGGAAATAAGAACTCTTGAACACGAGGCTCGCTGCGCTAATGGTGCCCGCGTTGACAAACACGGAATAGGGAAGGGGCCCATCATCTCCAGAATTGAGCGTTTGTCCAGGACAGTCAGAGTGCCGTTATTGGTGAAGTAGAGCGGAACCCGGCGCGTTCGTATAGACCCAATCCGATATCGAGGCGCTAATAGTCCCTCCAATCGTGGTTTGAAGGCTTGCCGACGAGAACGTGATGTTGCCATTGACGGTCAAACTCTGCCCCTGAACTGAAAGCGGTTCAACCATGGTGAGGTTGTCATCGATTACCGTGTTGGTGCTGCGCGCGGTGAAATCCCAAGTCGTCACGGGGATTTGTGTTTGGAGGGCATCGCCGTCCAGCAGGAGTGCGTGGAGGTTTACCGCCGCTCCGTTGGTCAAAGGAGCAAGCGTCGCCGACAAGTTGAGGAAGTTGCCGTTGGTTCGAGATTGGTGGTGACGTTGTAGTTATTCCCGTAGATGAGGGTCATGGAATTGCTCCACAACCCACTCCAGGCGAAGAGATCACCTTTCAAGCGGGCCACGCTGTCCTTGGCCAAACTGGCAATTTTTAAATTCCCATTGGTCGAGGACAAATCGAAGCTCAGGTTCGGGCAATCGAGCGCGGCCCCCTGGCTGTCAACGAGATGGCTCGTATTGATCTGAACTTGCCCGCCGCCCCGCATCCGGTGGACCTCAAGTCGAGGCTCTCCGCATAGATTTGAAGCCGGCCGGGCAGATTGGTGAAGGTGCCTCCGGCCACCGGCGGCGGCTCGGAAACCACGTCGTCCACGAACGATCCATAGGCGGCGTAATCGCCGGTGACAACCGCGTTGGAAAACGTGTTCCCATCAAACAGGAACCCGGCGTCCGGCACGCCGGTGCCGTTGATGCCGGCGGCGAAGCGCCCATCGTCAACCCGGGACAAGAGGTAGTTGGCGGGCCTGAAAGAGGTGCCGGTGTTGATATTCAGATTGACGCCCCGGTTGGTCTCCGAAGCCAGCGTATCGTAGAAGAAAAGCGTGGTCGGCTGGAGGGTCTGCGTAATCACGTTGGTTGAGAAGAAGAGAATCTCGACGCAAGCGGTTTTAAAGTTGTTGGTCGGCGACGTGCTCCGAAAATAACTCACCCCAGCCTGCATGGTGTTTGGATCGCTGATTCCCACAAAGACAGCCTGCTTGTAAATATTCGTGGGGACATACACGGTGCTGATCACGACGTTGCTGGGATAAAGCACGGGGACCACGGGACCGAGGTTGGTAATGCCCACAATGTTGGTCACGGAGATTTGAATACCAAACGAATTGCTGTACGAGTCAGCCACCGGCCCTTGCATGCCGAAAGCAAAGTTGCCACCCCCGTTCGCGGTTTGCACCGGATGCGGCGGCGCGTTGGCGTTCCTGCCGTTCCAAATGCCGGCCGTGTTGAAGGTCAGGTTGGTTTGCCCCCACCAAAGGTCGTAGATGCCAACGTCGGGAGAAAAGTTGGTGCCGAAGTTGAAGCGCCCACATTGGCGCTCTGCGAAATATCCTGAACCTCCAGGCCGCTGCGCGCCAAGCTGATGTTGGTTCCCGCCAACTTAGCCAGCCATTCGCCCCACGCTCAAGAGGCCCTGATTCACGATATTGGTGGCGTGAACCCATAAGTAGCTGGGGAGCACAGAGGCCTGCGCCGGGACGCCGATGATAAAGATTCCCTGGGAAATATCATTCGCCGTGATGCTGCCGCCGGCGCCATTGAAGAAAGAGTCGGCCATCTGGCGCTGACCGACAGCCGGAGGACCGTAATCGAAGCGCCAGCCCACGGCTCCGGTCATGGATCCATAATTGGTATAGTCCAGAGTGTCCGAGGTCTGAAACGGATCGGCCGTGAAGAGGTTAAACGTGCCATAGTTCACGAAATCCAGCGCGTCAATCTGTGGGGCGGAGGTGATCCCCCCCGTAGTTGATAAAATCCGCGGCCGGGCACTGCGCTTGCGCCGCGCCCGCCAGCAAGCCAATCCACAGCAAAGCAACCAGGAAAAGTGAGCGCCGTCGGAGCGGTGATCCAAAAAGTTTCGGTTTCATGACAGAGTTACAGGTTAATCGCGATGGAATAATTATAATCCAGAACGCGAAGTGACGCATCGGTCAATCGAATCACGAAATCGAAGGTGCCGTCCTGGGTGGGAACGCCGGAAATGGTGCCATCGGGGCTCAACGTCAACCCCGGCGGCAGGGAAGGCGAACCCGGCGCCAGGGACCACACGTAGGGGGCCTGGCCGCCCGTGGCGGAAAAGGTGGTCGTGGGATAAGAAACATTCAGACTTCCATTGGGCAGCGTGGTGGGAAGAACCTGGATGAGAAAGAGGTTCTCGATATTCGTGATGCTCGTGCCGTTAGGGTAAATCACCGGGGCGTTCGTCGTCCCGTCGAACGACCCCCAAATCAGCAGCGGGATTTGCAGCGATTGCGCCTGGATGAAGGCCGAATTCGGAAAACTGTCTCATAGGCAGGGCCGACTTTATTGAACGTGAAGGCGGTTCCAGGCGGAATGATGCCGGGCCCGGCCAACCCCTGGTAAACCTGGGCGCCATAGGCGGTACTTGGGGCAAAGGGTTCGTTCCGGAGGACGCCTCCGACCTCGATAAGCGCCGTGCCAGGAATTCCCGCATTGTCCCGGGCGGTGATGAGCAGGTCCGGGGCTTGATTTGCCTTTGATTTCTTTGCGCAATGAGGACGTTGTTCGTCGGATCAAAGGTGGTGGTCGTGTAGTTATCGTCAGCGGCACATACAGCAGGCCCGTCAGCTCGTCCACGGCGTTATCGGGGATGCGCACGAAGCTCACACGCTCGATCCCCTCCGTCCAAGCCAGGGCGTTGCTGGCGCAGAGCACGGGATTCACCACGAAGATGTGATTGGTGAAATAGGTGACGAATTTGGGTGAAGGAAACCACGCCGCCGCTCGCATTGCCAGCAACCGCTGGGTTCGTAGCGGAGGCGAGTTGGTTCGTGAAGGAAAGGACGTTCGTGAACTGGGAAAAGAGGATCTGGACCGAGCAGAGATTCGTTGGCAGGAGCACGTAATCCCCGAGATAGTCGTTGGTTATTATAGTCAGGAAGACGTGTTGGTGGTCTGGCGTAAGGCTATTTGTGCCAAAGGCGTTCGTCCCACCACCGATGGGGAGGAAGGGATTGTTGGTAAAGCCAACGGTGCTGGTCAGCAGTGAGACCGTAACGCCGCTGGTGGGTGGTGGAATATTATATAGCGGACCAGGATCCACCCATTGGCGGTGTACTTGATGGTGAACAGGTTCCCAAAGGTGTGCTGGTAATACGTTGCAACGGTACCGTAACATTGGTCGCGAACGCAAGCTGGGCCGGGGTGCCGACCGGATCGTACGGGCGAATTTGTGAAATAGGGGGTGAAGATTGGTCGTGTAGAGATTCGTGAAGACTGGCACACTGCTGAGGATGCTCAGGCCTGGATAAAGGCCTGCAGGTGGCGGCGCTGTTCGTAAGCGCTTGGTCAGCCAGCAAGGTAAGATTGGAAGTGACCAAAAGTTGCGGGGCAACGTTCGTGACAAACGAGACGGTGTTCGACCCGGAGGCCTCGTAATTCACGTTGTTGGTCTGAGCAGGTACCGCAATCCACCCACATCGTCCCTCGTCAGGCTCGTCCAAAACTGCCCAGCGTCAGACCCCGTTCACGGAAAACAGAGTTGGCGTCAATCCTCCGGCGACGGACGAGAATCCCGAAGTCCAAGGGATCCACCTGGAAAGGAACGGTAAGAGCGTCGGGCGGTGTCCCGGGGGCGTCGCAATACTCGGCTATCGTATAGCTATAAAGCGTTCCGTTGATATAGTGAGTGATTGAAATTGGTTTAAAGCGCTGGGGACGGGATCGAAATTGCGCTGCACCACCGCATAGGCCTCCCCAACCGGGCAGGTAGGTTACCAAAGTGCTCCCGATCGTGCAGGGTCCATACATAGCGCTCGGGTTCAGCCAGGCCCATTTGTTCGCAGAGCAGAGACATCGTGACGGACTTCAAGTCCGGAGGTATATCGCCTCGGCCGATAATTCTCCCGCGCCGCTTGCAGGGGAATCTCCGACAAGGTGGCGGAGTATTGGGAAACATTGGTAAGACTGTTGAACATCGCGGTCGCCTGGTCGATGGCGTGCGCTCCGTTGGAGCCGAAATAGTCCCGAAATTTCGGTCGAAGTAGTAGTAGATGACCGGATAGTTTCGCCGGTATTCTTCTCCCAGGTTCTTGGGGGTGTTCACATCACCCGGCAATGGATATCCGATAATGTCACCTGCCAGGTCTCGCTATTGGTGGCCCCGCCAGAGAGAACCCAAAGCAGGCCGGAACGCCCGCCACGAGCATAGCGCGGCCAGAAAGAGATTTTTAGGTAATCGCATGATACAAAATCCAATTAGCGCAGCCGGAGGACGCGGTAATAGCGCGGGTTGTTGCCGCCCACAAACAGGGAGTCCTGAGAACCTGTAGCCAGGCGGGCGGAGCCGAGGTTGGTCCAGGTGGAAAGATCGGGCGAAGTCTGGACCTGGTAAATCAAACCGGCCTGAGGATTCCAGTTAAGGAACATGCCCTGCGAGGTGGAAACGATCTCGGTTTTTAACCAGGTGCTGGCAACAAGCGGGCTGGCCCCGCTCAGGAAGACCTGGAGGAGCGTGGGCCCGCCGGCGGCCAACGCTGACCCGGCAGGCGGCCAGTTTGAGAGGTCGCTCCCGTAAAAGCTGGTCATCCATTCAAATGGAACGCCACCCCAGCTATAACCGCCCCAGGTGGTGGCGCTGGTGGCTGGTGAGAGCGGTGACCGGCTGCCGTCGGAGGTCACAAAGGCAACCTGGAATGAATGTGTGCTGCTTCGGAGCGACGCCCGAGAGCGTCCAGACGTTGGTCCCCAGCGAAACCGCGGGACTGGGCGCGCCGTCAACATAGACCTCGTAATGATCGATGGCCAAGCCCGACTGCAACGGCCAGGAAACCTCGATTTGAGGCTGATATACCCCATTGCTGAGAACAAAAGGCACGTTCACGAATGGCGCGGTCATCGCCTGCAACGGCTGGCCGACGTTCACGTAACGCTGGGCAAACAAGTCGAAGCTCTGCGGACCTCCAATGAAACCGGTCCAAGCGACGAGAAATTTGGATTGGCCATCGGACGCGACGGCCGGGTGCATCTGCTTGTTGATCCAGGTGGTATTGACCTGAGTTCGCTCCCTGAAGGGGAGGCATCGCTCTGGAGAAACTTGGCCGAAAATGCCCTCTTGGGAGCCATCCTGCGCCAGGCTGGTCCACACCGCCAGGTAACCCGTGCCCGAGGCACTAAGCCTGGGAGCGAATTGATCGCCGTAGGTGTACGTGTTCACTCGGGCTGTGGCTCCCCCGACGCCTGACCCGGAGAAAGGCCGGGCAAAGATATCCCAACTGTCCAGGCGTTGACTTGATATCAGCGCTGGCTCCAGGCAATCATGTACCCGCCATTAGGGCCGGCGGCCACTGAGGGATTGGCGCACACGGCACCATTGGTGCTAACAATAAATTCATTAGCCAACGGCGTCCCGGTCCCGTCGAAGAGGCGAGCAAAAACATCAATGCTGGGCATGGGGAGTTCAGCGACGGCCAGGAGGTTATTCGTGGCCGGAACGGTCACGGGCGCGCGCTCTTGCTCCGAAATCCAGGCCACTACAAAACCCCCGCCCGCAAGGGGGGCGATTGTTGGCGTGCGCTGGTTGTAATTGACGAACTGGTTGACCGGGAATTCGCTCCCAAGTTTCTGGCCAGTGGGCGAGAACATCTGGCCATAGACATCGAGGAGGCTGCCGGCGGTTTGCTGGTTGAAGCTGCTCCACACGACGACGACGTTGCCGTTGGCGAGCGTGGCGACCACCGGGTCTCTTTGGTAGAAGTTGGTCGAGGCGTTGGCCTGGATGTCGGCGGTGAGCCAGGTGTTGCTGGCGGACAGGAAGCGCGTGAAGATGTGCTGGTAACTCAGCGGGCCGCCTTGCCAGGCAAAGGCCGCCCCGCCGCCATTGAGCAGCGCGACCTGGGCCCGCTCCTGGTCCCCGGCGCCGATGCTGTTGACGCGGAAGGGGGCGAACGAGCCGGACAGCGTCGAGTCCAGCTTCATGGCGCTGACGCCAATGCCGTCTCCGTCGGTGATATTGTCCTCCCAAACGATGTAGCCGCCCGAGGCGCCCAGGGCAACCTGGGGATGCACCTGGTCGCCGGGCCAGTTGCCGATGGCGGCGTATTCGCCGCCCTGGGTGGTGTAGCTGCCCCCGGCCAGGGCGGCGCCAGGCAAAGCCAGGGCCAGGCACCCATAGGCGGCCGCCTTGATAGCGAAGCGCGATAGTGACATAAAAAGCGAACTTTCTGGCTTACTGTGCCTCCGGGACGAAGGGCTTCTGCACCGGGATCGCCGTTTGCGCGAAGGGCATCTCATCGTCGGAATGGAAACGATTGCCCGCCGGGTCGATGATGGTCGGAGTGACGAAGATCATCAGGTTCTTCTTCTGCGTCTGGCTGGATTCATCACGGAAGAACCGTCCGATCAGCGGCAGATCGCCCAGGACCGGAATCTGATCCTTTTCTTTGGTGACATTTTCCGCAATCAACCCGCCGAGGACCACGGTCTGCCCATCCCACACAATCGCGGAGGTCGTGACCTGCCGGACACGGAAGCGAGGCAGGGGCAATTGGGCCGTGATCGGCAGCGCCACACCGCCGACACCGCTCGAAGCGGACTGGGCCTGGGGGACGAACTGTCCCGGACTATCGTAACCGAGAAACTCGGTCAGCGTGGGGATGATGGTCATCTGGATTGTGTAGCCGTCCGCCGAAACGTAAGGGATCAGGTCCAGCGTCGGGCCGAATGGCAGGGTTTCCGTCGGGTAATTGATGGACGACCCAATGACGCCGGGAGCGGTCGCGCCGAACTGGCCGCCGCCGCCGCCCGTGGTCTGGTTGAGCGACGTGCCAATGACAATGGTTTGAAGATCGACCACCATGACTTCGGTTTGGCGTCCGCTCAACGTGGTGACCTGGGCTTCATTGAGCAGGTCGGCGCCATCCCGCTGCTGCAAGGCTCGCAGGACCACGCGGAATTGCGGGTCGGTCAGGATGCCGGTCAAGGTGGCGACTGCGGGAGCATTGATCGTGTTGCGCAGCCCCGAGGTGAGGATTTGGTCCGAACCGGAGGAAGGAATGGTGGTGCCCGAGGAGGTGCCGGGGAAAAAGCCTTGCGAATTGGCGGGGGTGGGAGAGCCGGTGTACGAGGGAGCGGTGCCGCCGGAAGCGCCCAGCTTGCCGTTACCCATGAGGAAGTTGCCCAGGTACCAGTCAAAACCAAGGGCGCGCGTGTCGTTTTGCGCCACTTCAACAAACTTGCTCTTAATATTCACCATGGGCGGAGCGATGTTGAGGACCTGCACGGCGGTCTCGATGGTGTCGAGATCCTGCAAGGTGGCACGGATGACGAGGCTGCCCTCGCGATCGTTGAAGAAGATGCTCTTGGGCGGGTTCAGATCGACGCCCATCGTCAGGAAGAACTGGCGAACGGCAGCCTGGACAAACACCATGTTATTGGTGCGGGTTACGGCGTTAAGGCCGCCACCGCCCACACCGCCGCCACCGCCGCCGCCGCCACCGATGCCGCCGCCCACACCGCCGCCGGCGACCGTTACGCGCGGCACCAAAAGCAGGCCGCCGCTGGTGCCACCGCTGCCGCCGCCGATGCTGCCACCACCACCGCCGCCGATGCCGCCGCCACCGCCGCCGCCGCCAGCACCGCCGCCATTCTGCGCCTGGGCGATGGAGCCCCAGTCAAAGCCGGTAACGCTTTGGAGACCTTGCTCGAAGGTGTTCGGATCCACCTTGATGATGCGGGTGTACAGCGGAACCGGGTCGCGGCCTTTGAGCGTAAACACGACGGCGTAGTCTTCAATGGAATACTTGATCGGGCGATCCGCCACTTTGCAGATGGCATCCAGCACGTCGTGCAGGGTCACGTCCCGGAGCGGCGGAACCAGGCGAATCGAGATCGCGCTCATGTCCGGCGTTTCAGCCGGCGCGCTCGATTGGACCGGGAGGCCGGTGACCGGATCGACCGTCGTGGGCACCAGGGTGGGCGCGCTGCCGCCGGCGCCGTTGTCGGTGTACGGGTTGATGATAAAATTGATGCCGCGCTTCTCGGGGTCGCGGCGAATGGCCTCGTCGTTGAGGTTTTTGATGACCTCGGTCAGCGGCAAACCGTCGTAGGTCACCGTGTCAAAGTGAATCCGCTCGAGCTTGTTGTTGATGATGCGGCTGCCGCGGCTGGTATTGACCAGGTTGGTGCGGGCGTAGGGGTTGGGAACGGGGAGCAGATCGCGGTTCGGCGGGGTGTACCAATCCTTCTCGACATCCACCAGGGCCTGGCGGGAAGCGATATCGCGCTTGTTCAGCGCTTCCTTGTATTCGGCTTCGCTGATGAGGTTCAAGTAGTAATAGGCCGCCTGGTTCTGCGGATCGATGGCGATGACCGCCTTGAGCACGCGTTTGGCCTCTTTGAGCTTGCCCATCTCGAACAGGAGTTTGCCATCCTGCACCTGAGTGCTCTCATTGAGCTTTTCCTTCACGATGGCCGGTACTTTGGCCTGGGTATCTGCATCTGGGATTTTACCGAGTTGTTCGCGCAGGAATTTATCGTTGGCCTGGCGCAGGTCCAGGGCTTGAGCATTCGAGGGCTCCACGCGGAGGACATCGTTAATGTGAATGGCGGCATCGCGATAATCCGCGCGGTTCTGAGCGGCGCGAGCCATCGTCAGGCGAACGGCCGCCAGGCCGGCCCGGGTAGTGGCCGCTTCCGCCTCGACGTTGGCGCCGACGCGCTGGACCAGATCCCACGAGTCGTCGTAGAGCTTGGCGGCTTTGGCGAGATCGCCCCGCTCCTGGGCGTTGCGGGCTTCAGCGAGCTTTTGGCGAAGGGCGATATGGTCGGCCTGCCGAATGACGGCTTCGTTGACGGCGGTTTCCTGCGCGGGCGCCTGCGCGTAGGTGGCGCCCGGGGCGCCGAGCAACAGGGTGAGACCGAGTGGGAGGAAGGCTGCTTTCATCATGGGTTCGCTTGCGTTAGTCAGGTTCAACGCGGTTCTAGGTCGGGAATGGTGTTAAGGTGAAGCGGTCTGAGCGTATTTAATGGTCCATTTCTTCTGGTTAGGCGCGGACAATACAACTTCGTTCGAGTTGATCGCAACGATTTTGTAGTCTTCGCCGTTGAAGGGGAGCACGGCGCCGATGCGTTTGTCGGGCCAGCTCTTCTTCTCCGGCTCATAGCGCAGATCGGCCATGTAACCATCAATGCGAGTGAAGGGCTTGTCCTTGGTCAGGATGCCGCGTTCGCCAGTGTCATTGAGCTGAACGATGATCTGCGAGGGATCCTCGGGCTTGCCTTTGACATCAACCATCGTGAACACGTCATTCTTGGTGGGAGGATTCAGCGAGCAATAGCTCTGCTTTTTCGAGCGCTGCGACACACTCACGGCGGCTTGGCGCTCGATGCCAATCACATACTTCGGGCCGGAGTCGGAAGTGGTGACCGAGTCGAGGCTCAGCTTGAGGTAGAGCGGGAGAATATTCGTCACGGTGACCGCGTTGGGACCGACCTTCTGCGAAGGAATGAGCCGGCCATCCAGGCTCTTCTGCCACGGCATCGGATTAAAGAGCCGGTTGGGAGCGCCCAGCTCGATCGTGGCCGGGGTGGCGGCCCGCTGCAGCGCCAGGTCCAGGTTGGTCATGTCCAGCGAGGCCAGCGGCTTGACGTGGGGATTGAGCACGGTGGTGGTCAGATCATTGAGTTTGGCCTGCTCGCTGGACACCAGGAACTGCAGGAAAACCACGGCCACCGCCAGGCCGATCAACACCACACCCAGCAGGATCTTTTCGTAATGTTTCTTCAGGAAATCCATCGTTGCCTTATTTGGCCGCGAGCGGCTTCGCGGGCAGGGGTTTGAAGAGCACGAGGTTCATGCTGACCTTCAACTGCTTTTCGTCCAGCACAGTTTGCAGGCCGCCCCTGGAACCGGGAGCCATGCCCGCGCCAGGCAATGCCGCCGGGGGCGGCGCGTAAGCGGGTGCAGCCGGGGTGCTCGTGAGCGGGCGATAGGCAATACCGCCGCCGGGGTCCCCTCCCGCCCCACCGACCACTCCGCCACCCAATCCGCCATCCATGGCCCCGCCATACCGCGACCGCATCATCTGCTGCGCCCGAATCTCGCTCATGGCCGAGTTTTCATAGCCGCTCGAAACCGGCTGGACCATTTGGTAGCTGACCGTGGGGTTCATTTGCTCGGAGCCCGGCGCGGCCGGGGCCAGATCGACGTTGAGGGACTTGACCACCCAGCCGGACGGCGAGTTGGCAAACCCGGCGAGCACCGCGGCCAGTTCGGCGCTAAAGCAGCGGAAGGTGATCTCATACGGGGTCACCACCGCGAGGTCATTGGTCACGGATTTATCAGGCGTGTAATCGGTTTGCGTGCCGGTCGAGTCGTCGTTCGAGACGCGTTCGCGGCGGATGTTGTCCAGCGAGTTGATCTTGGCCTCGAACAGGATGTCACACAGGTTGCTCACCTCGCCGAGCTGGATGGAGAGCGGGACCAGGCTGCCGGCCGCGAACGAAACCTTGGCTTTCTGGGCCTCGAACGAGAACGAGTAGTTCGCCGGGATGATGACGCTCGAATTGGTGGCGTCGCGCTGCAGTTGGGCAATCGTTTGGCTTAGGGCCACGGAAAAATCGCGGTCGCTGACTTTGGTTTCGTCCGGAATCGGGGCAATGGGTTGGAAATGACCGCGCACCTGCTTGAGAAACGCGAGCAACTGCTCACGCTCTTCTTTGGCGGCTTTGATATTGTCGATCTGGCCGGCGCCCGGGTGCGGGTTCTGGTTGTTGAGATCGCGAAGGTGGGAGTAGTCGTCATTCAGGCCGGCGAGGGTCTGGTTGTTCTCGTTCCATTTCAAGTAGGCGAACCAGCCGGCCGCGCCCATCAACACCAGACCCAGCACCGCCAGGATGAGAAAGTAGAGATTACGTTTAATCCAGGACATACTAGAGGCTCAGTGGACGCTTGAGACCGACGATGAGCTTAAAGGTGAAGGTGCCGGGGGCTTCGTCCTCGCCGATTGTCCCGGTGTCTTTGGTTTCCGCGGGATCCGGGTCGAACATCGGATCGCTGGTAATGCCCCCGAGCACGGCATAGACAATTTCCTTGTTGGCGCCGGGTTTAACGGCGTTCAGGCTCACAGCGCGGAAGGTGATCGTGATCGAGGAGATATCGTTGGTGTCACCCTTCCGCTTGGAAGGCGTGGTGGCCGAGGCGGAGGAGCTATCCGAGGAGGCAGCGGGAGCGGCCGGCATCGAGCGATTGATCAGGCCGTAACGCTGCAAAAACTTGCGCCGAGCCTCGAGGCGGGCCTGAATATCCGAGACCGGGTTGGCATCCCCGCCGCCCAGGCTGGCGTCCGCCTCGACCCGCGGCTCGAACGTTTTGAATTGCTCGATCCAAATGCCCGTTTCCGCGCCCATTTCGCTCTTGACGGTGCCCTGGACCTTGGTGAGCACCGCACGCAGCTCCGTCAGCACCTGCGGCCAGTAGTACCGGTCATCCAGCCAGCCGACCATCTTGTTGGCCTCGGCTTGGGTTTTCCGCAAATCGCCCAGCGCCTGGACAAACCGGGCCTTCTTGGCTTCCTGGGGGGCCACTTCGGTGTGCACTTTATCGGCCGCCTCCTTTTTGGCGCTGGCCAGCTTGTCAAAGAGCAGGCCGACGGCGCCCACGACCAACGCCAGGCTGAACACGGTGGCGATGAGGTACGGCTTTTTCTGATTGAAGCTCTGCCAGTTGAGCGTGCTCTTGGGCATCAGGTTCAGTTCAACCGGGCAATGCGCCAAGTTGCGCAGGCCGAGGCCGACGACTTCGCCGAAGGAGTGCGCGACGCGGGCGAGGTCTTCGAGGTTGAGGGCGGGGTCGATCTGAACGTTGCGGAGCGGGTTAAAATACTCGACGGGGATATTGAGCTTTTCAGCGAAGAACTGCGCGGTATAAGGCATGACGGACGCGCCGCCGGAGAGGAACAGCCGCGCCGGAGCCGAGCCGCCCTGCTGGCCGCGGTAGAACTGCATGGTCTGATTGACCTGGATGTGCAGGCGGGTCATGAACTGCCGCGCAATTTTCGAGATGGCCGCCTGGTCCTGGTTTTCCGGCTCCTCGTAAGCGCCGCCCAGGCTGACGAAGCCTTCCTCGATTTTGGTCTTCTCGGCCAAATCGAACTTCTTTTTGGATTCGTTGGCGAAATCCTGCGTGATGGAATTGGCCCCGAGATTGATGCTGCGGGAGAATACCTTGCCCTTTTCGAAGAAAAGCAGGTTGCTGGTCTTGGCGCCGATGTCCAGCAGCATGGTGCAGTCTTCGAGATCGCCATAATTATAGCGAAACGAATTGCACAGGGCCGCGGGTGAGACGTCGCAAAGCTGCAAGCGCAGGCCGGTGTTTTCCGCCACGCGGAACAGGCCCTCGACAATATCGGCCTTGATGGCGACCAGCAGCACTTCCAATTCACCGGCGGACGTCGAGCCCAGGATTTGATAATCCCAAACCACCTCTTCCAGCGGGAAGGGAACGTTCTGCTGCGCTTCGTACTGAATGATCTGGGTGACCTTCCCCGCATCCACGGGCGGCAGCTTGACGAATTTCGAGAAGACGTGAAAACCGGGAGCGCAGACGTTGACCGTTTTGGCTTTGACACCCTTTTCCGCCATCATCGACTGCAGCGCCTTGAGAATGGTGGCCTCGCGCGTGGTCTCTTGAGCGCCTTCGGCCCCCAGAGATTTAATTCCGTACTGTTTCAGGCGCAGGCCGCCGGCTTCGTTTACCTCGAACTCGGCCAGCTTGAGGCTGCCCGCCCCAAAATCCACCGCCAGGAATGATTTCGAATTCAGCATTTAAAGTTGTAGCTTGCGCAAGGCCAGTTAAACACTGCCCGTTGGCTGTCAAATCTGCCGGGCAGCGGGTGACGGTTATCGAAAAACGCGGCGCGGGTCAAATAAAAAACCAAAAAATCGCGCCGAAAAATGCCCGCCCCGCCACTTCGCCGCCTTCCCGTCACCCCAGCCCCCTCCCGCGGAGAGAAGGACAATCGCCGCCCGTCAGTCGGCGCAACCCACGCAGCCGGCACGTTCGCAACTCGAACCTGGCTGGTCCCTCGCTCATGGGGAGAAGGCGGAGGTGGGGGGAAGTCGATGACCCGAGAACGTCGCCGGGCGGTCTCCGGGTTTGCTCCGCGCGGTGGGGAGCATCTCGAGGCGCTCTGGTGTGTTCTCTGCCTTAGGCCCAAATCAATCGGCAGCCCGCGCATATTCAGACCTATTGTATAGGACCGTCGCTCTGACGCGCGCGAGTGAATTCGGCACGGTGACGCCCAGGAATTTCCTAGTGGCGGTGCTTTCGGGCTGTCCCCAGAGCAACCCGCTTCCCGTTGCTCCAAGCGAATGGGGAAAGGCCAGCTCACATTCGACCAATGGCAGCGCACTCTGTCGCCGCGGGGTGGACAGGGTGATGGCGCCGCTGCCTGAAAGAGTTGCATGTGGCCCGAAGCGATGGGTTGAGTTCGCCGCAGGGCTGAATGCTGGATTAGCAGAGCAAGTGCCAAGTCTGATCCTGCCTGGAAACCTCGCGAACCATGGCTCCACCGGTTGCCGGCCTGGTAAATTCTCACGCATTTCGCGTGAGAATCACGCATCGCTCGACGGACCAGCGCATGCAGCCTTGGTTTCATCAAACCATTTTTAGCATGTGCCCGCCGGCCTGTCAGTCAGGGAAGGCTGCAAAGTGATGTAGGGAATTCGACTACAGCTAACGAGGCTGGTCGTTGGGGCTTGGGGGCGTCGTGGGATGGTCGGAGGTTGGGGGGGCTTAGGGTACGTTGGGGGTGGCAGACGCCTCGTTAGAGATGCAGGCCCAGGCCATCCGGGGTCACAGCCCGGTCGGGTGATCGAGAAAAACCCACGGGACGCGGAACCGGCTTGAAAGGTGCGCCGCCAGGGCTTTGACCCCGAAGGTTTCCGTGGCGTAATGGCCGCCATAGAAGACGTTCAAGCCGAGCTCTTCAGCGCGCGCGTAGGTCCAGTGCGGGCCCTCGCCCGTCACGAGCGTGTCCACGCCTTCCGCGGCGGCAAGGTTCAGTTCGGCGCCGGCCCCGCCGGTGACCACTCCGATCCGACGGCAGGTTTCCGGCCCGCCGGGAATCAGTAGCGGCGGGACCCCCAAGGCGTGTTTCAGGCGATCACCGAGACGCGCGCGGGAAATCGCCGCGTCGGCTCGAAAGCCGATGTGCTGGCCATGGTCGAAGAAGAACGGTTTCAGTTTCGAGAGCCCGAGGGCCGCGCAGAGCCGGGCGTTGTTTCCCAAGCGGGGATGCAGGTCGAGAGGCAGGTGCGAGCTATAGACCGCGAGATCGTTCTCCAACAACAGGCGGAGGAGTTCGTAGCGCTTGCCCGTCCAGGGATGAGCGGGACTCCAGAATAAGCCATGGTGGACGATCAACAAATCGGCCTGGGCCGCTGCGGCCAACTGTATCGTCGCCCGGCTGGCATCGACCGCGGCGGCAATGCGGTTGACGGTCCCCCGATTCTCGACTTGCAGCCCGTTCACAGCGCGGTCGTAGTCTTTGATCTCGGCGGTGCGCAAGCACCGGTCACAATAGCCGGCGATGGCGGTGAGTGATGCGGAAGGCATGGGGGAGGATAAAACGTAATACGTAATACGTAAAACGTAATACGTAACGGGTGATACGTGACACGTGATACGTGATACGTGATATGGCGTGAGGTGTGGGAGGGAAGAGGGGGGCTGGGTGGGTTTGCGGGGCGCGTGCGGCGCAAGGGATCGAGCGCCCGGCAGTGGCGCGCCGAAAAATTCTGATCAGACGTATTGAATTCCACGGACAGCATTCTATAGTGCGGTTCGATTTGAAGTAACCGAAATGAGCAACTCGAGTGAGGCCAACGATCACTGGACGATCCAGGACGCGCGCAATCTCTACAGTATCCAACGGTGGGGAGTAGGATATTTTGACATCAACGAAGACGGGCGGGTGGTCGCAAAACCCTTGCGGGATGCGGGCGCCAGCGTGGATCTGACCGACGTCATCGAGGAGGCCAAGGCGCGCGGGTTAAAGTTCCCGCTGCTGATTCGGTTCCAGGATATTCTGCGGCACCGGGTGGAATCGATCAACCAGGCGTTCCGGGCGGCCATCAGCCGAGTTCAATTACCAGGGGAAATATCGCGGGGTGTTTCCCGATCAAAGTGAACCAGCTTCGCGAGGTGGTCGAAGAGATCCTGGATGCCGGCAAGCCGTATGATTTCGGCCTGGAAGTCGGCAGCAAGCCGGAGCTCTTCGCGGGCCTGGCCTTGCAAAGCCAGCTCGGGAGCCTGATCGTCTGCAACGGCTACAAGGACGCCGCGTTTCGTGCGCATGGCGCTGCTGGGAACCAAGCTGGGCAAGAAGGTCATCATGGTCGTCGAGAAACTCGAAGAGCTCCGCCAGATCATCACCGTCTCGCGGCAGATCGGCGTCGAGCCCATCATCGGCATGCGCGTCCGGCTGCTCAGCAAAGGCGGCGGGAAATGGGCCGAGAGCGCGGGCGAAAACGCCAAGTTCGGCCTGAGCACGGCCGAACTGCTGGTGGCCATGGACATGCTGAAGGCCGAGGGCTTGGGCGCACTGCTTCAAACTGCTGCACTTCCACATCGGTTCGCAAGTGCCCGACATCCTGGTGGTCAAACGCGCGGTGCAGGAGGCGGCCCGTTTTTACGCCAAGCTGCAGAAGATGGGTTTGCCGTCGAGCTCCTCGATGTCGGCGGGGGCCTGGGCGTGGATTATGACGGCAGCCGCTCGGCCTTTGACAGCTCCACGAATTACACCCTGCAGGAATACGCCAACGACATCGTCTATTACATCGCGGACGTCTGCAACGCGGAGAAGGTGCCGCACCCGGACATCATCAGCGAGAGCGGACGTGCCGTGGTGGCGCACCATAGCGTGCTGATCGTCGAAGTGTTCGGGTCGATCGCGAAGGTCCGGCCGGGGGATTGCTTCCAATACACCGAGAACGAACACGCCGCTGGTCAAGGAGTTGCTGGACATCCGGAAGAACCTGCCGCAGGCTGAACAAGCTCGAGGCCTACCACGATGCCCTCGAACGCAAGGAGGACGCCCAGCACATGTTCACTTTGGGGATGATGGACCTGCCGGAAAAGGCCAAGATCGAGAACCTTTACTGGGAGATCAGCCTCGAAGTGGTGGCCAGCTACAAGGGCCAGGCCTACATCCCGGAGGAAATCCGCAAGCTCGAAGACAGCCTCGGCGACCAATACCTCTGCAACTTCTCCGTCTTTCAATCCCTGCTCGATCACTGGGCCCTGGGCCAGTTTTTCCCATCATGCCGGTGAGCCGGCTCAACGAGCGCCCCACCCGCGAAGCCACCCTGGTGGATATCACCTGCGATTCCGACGGCCAGGTCAATAAATTCATCGACCTGCGCGACGTGCGGGACACTCTCTCGCTCCATCCCCTCAATGCCAACGGCAACGGCATGCCCGAACCTTATTACCTCGGCTTTTTCCTCATGGGCGCCTACCAGGACATCATGGGCGACCTCCACAACCTCTTCGGGCGCGTGAACGAGGTCCACGTCTTCCTCGATCCCGACGAACCCGCCGGTTATTACGTCGAGGAGATCATCGAAGGCACAACCATCGGGCAGGCGCTGGATTCGGTTCAATACGACGAAAAGGAGCTCAAGCGCCAAATGAAGGCGCAGGTGGATGATGCGATCAAGTCCGACCGCATGAAACCCTCCGAGGCCATGCGGCTGCTGGACGATTATGAGCGCGGGCTGAAGGAATACACCTACCTGAGCTTCTAAGGCTCGAGGCGGCAAGGACGGACCATGGAGGCGAGAGATTGGCGAGCGCGGTCGGGCGGTCCTGCGTCGCCGCCGCTGCTCGACCCGGCAGCCTCGGGTGCCGCGCACCGGTCCGCCCCCGCCCCCAATAGCGAGCTGATGCGGTCGCTGGGCCGGTTGGTGCGGGGGCTCTCGGCGCTCTTTTGGGGATTGCCCGGCGCGCTGGTGATCTGCTTTCACACGGCCAAAGCGGAGGGTGCCCGGGCTCCCGGCGCCATCGCTCCGGTGGTCTGCACCGGCCTGCTGGTTTATGGGTTGTGGCAACTGGGCGCTTTCCAACGCCAGGAACGGGTCTGGCGCAAAGCCCTGGACCGCGCCAGCCTGCTGGCACTGATCAATCTGGGACTCAGTCCCTTTCTCTATTGGTCGAGCCGGGTTCCCGGGAATGCTTTCTTTTCGGACATGGTGCTGGTCATGGCGGCCACCGGGCTGTTGTTTCTGGCCAGCCTGAACCTGATGTTGCGCCGGCTGGGGGCCATGCTGCCGGACGAAGGCCTGCGCTCGGAAACCAGCCAATTCACGGTGCTCAATCTCAACCTGCTGGGCGTCGCGCTGATCCTGGGCGGCGCCCACATTGTGCTGAGCCGGCTGCCGTCGCTGCCCCTGGCGTTGCGCGTGTTGCTCGTTCTGTTGAGCAACCGCGGTGGCTTCTGGCTCCTGATCCTCTTGATCCCGTCCGTCTTGCTGCCGCTGGCCATGACGATGGCCCTGCTGTGGAAGACCAAGGAAGTGATCCTCGAAAGTGTTTTCCGGGCCGAGACCTGAGGCCGAGCCTCGTGGAAAACCCCAACCCTCGCGGCCCGGCACGGCGCAAACCAGTTGCCGCCGGCGACCCCCGGGCATTACCCTGCCGGCGGCATGAGTTTCCCCGCAATTCATCGCATCACGGCGGTGCAGCTCTACTTTCTCCCCGTGCAAACCCGGGTGCCGCTCAAGTTCGGCCCGGAAACCCTGACATCGGTCACCTGTGCGCGGGTTTGCCTGCAGGTGGTCGATGCGCAAGGAACACGCGCCGAAGGCTGGGGCGAAACGCCCTTGAGCGTGCAATGGGTCTGGCCCAGCGCACTGCCATACGAGACCCGGCACCGGGCGCTCAAGGCCTTCTGCGAAAAGCTCGCCTCCGCCTGGATGCGGTTCGAGCTCCCCGGCCATCCGCTGGTCCTGGGCCATCGGTTCCAGGAAGCGGTGCTCACCGGCCTGCACAAGGCTTCGCGCGGTGAAACCGACCCCTTGCCCTGGCTGGCGGCACTGGTTTGCAATTCCCCGTTTGATATTGCCCTCCACGACGCCTTCGGCAAGCTGGCCGGCCGGCCCGTTTATCAAACGTATGGACCGGAGTTCCTCGAGGCGGATCTGTCGCAGTTTCTCCAACCTGCACACGGCTCGCCGGCCAGCTTCGTCCATCGCTTCGCCTCGGATTTTTTGCTCGCCCGACCCGCCGTCAGCCTGCCGGCGTGGCACCTGGTGGGGGGGCTGGATTTGCTGGATTCCAGTGAACTGCGGGGAGACGAACCCCAGGACGGACATCCGGTGGTTCTGACGGACTGGATCGAACGTGACGGCCTCAAGTGCTTGAAAGTGAAATTGCGCGGCACCGATGCGGACTGGGATTTCTCGCGCTTGATCGCCGTCGGGCGGATTGCACGGGCCAAAGGTGTGGAGTGGCTCTCGGCCGATTTCAACTGCACCGTTCACGACCCCGCTTATGTGAACGATATCCTGGATCGCTTGGAGGCCGGCCACCCGCAGATTCATGGACGAATCCTCTACGTCGAGCAGCCGTTCCCCTACGAGTTGGCCGAGCACCCCATCGATGTGCGGTCCGTCTCGGCTCGCAAGCCATTGTTTCTGGATGAAAGCGCGCATGACTGGCGCATGGCGCGACTGGGCCGGGAACTCGGCTGGACGGGAGTGGCCTTGAAAACCTGCAAGACACAAACCGGCGCGATTCTGAGCGCCTGCTGGGCGAAGGCTCACGGCATGAGCCTGATGGTGCAAGACTTGACCAACCCGATGCTGGCCCAAATCCCCCACGCGCTGTTGGCCGCTCATGCCGGCACGATTATGGGGGTGGAAACGAACGCGTGTCAGTTTTACCCGGCGGCCTCGGCGCCGGAGGAGGCCGTTCACCCAAACCTGTACCGCCGGCGCGGCGGCCAGATCAACTTATCCAGCATCGGCGGACCAGGCTTTGGCTATCGTCTCGACCAAATCCACCGGGTGCTCCCCGCGCCCGTCGTGTCACTAGAGTTGGATTAGTTCCGTTCCGCCCGGTCAACGCAGAGGTGCAAAGCCGGTAAAAACGCAAAGCGTAGAGCGCTGAGACGCAGGCCGTATTAAACCCAAAGACGCAAAGACGCCAGAGCGGGAGATGGGCCTAATCTCGGATGTCAGGCTCACCTTCCAACGCCTCAGGGTGGCCGCCTCTTTGGACTGGGATTGCTCACACTCTTTGAGTCCTTCGTGTCTCTGCCCCTCTCCGCCTCCGCGTCTTTGCGTTCTTTGCGTCTTTGCGTTTCTGTGTCTTTGCGTTTCTTCATCTTTCCGTCTCCGCGGCTTAGCGTCTCTGCGTTGACCGGGCCCGGAAACCCTCAGCGTTGGCGAGGTTTGCCTTTGCGGTGGTATCTGCTAAGATGCGTGCCACATTCACAAGCCGATACCTATGGCAACCAATCACACATGGAAGTTCTTCCGCGCGGGCGGCTTCGACCAGGTCAAGCTCGAATCGGGCGCCGATCTGATGGCGCTGGACCAACTGGACCAAAAACTCTGGGTCGCTTTGGCCTGCCCCACGACCGGGCTGGAATTCGATGAGCGCACCCTGGCGCTGATTGACACGGACAAAGACGGCCGGATCCGAGCCCCGGAGTTGATGGCCGCCGTCCGATGGGCGGGCGTCTGTTTGAAAAACCCGAACGACCTGGTCAAGGCATCGCCCGAACTCCCGTTGAGCGCCATCAGCGACGCCAGCCCGGAGAGCCGTCAAATCCTGTCCTCGGCCAAACAGATCCTGGTTAACCTGGGCAAGAAAGATGCCCAGGTGATTACGCTCGAAGACACGATTGATACGGAGAAGATCTTTGCTCAAACCCAATTTAACGGCGACGGGATCATCCCGGCGGACTCGGCGGAGGATGCCGCCACCCAGGCGGTGATTGCCGAAGTCATCGCCTGCCTTGGCCCCGAGGTCGATCGCAGCGGAAAACCGGGGATCAACCAGGCGAAAGTCACGCGGTTCTTCGCCGAAGCACAGGCCTTTTCAGATTGGTGGAAGAAAGCCGAATCCGATCCCAGCATCCTCCCGCTCGATGCGGCCACAGCCAGCGCGGGGGAGGCCTTCCGGGGGGTCCGGTTCAAGGTGGAAGATTATTTTACGCGCTGCCGCCTGGCTACCTTTGATCCCCGCGCAGTGAATGCGCTCAATCGCGAGGAAAAGGAGTACCTGGTCTTCACGATCAAAGATCTGACCCTGGCAACCCCGGAAATCGCCGGGTTGCCCCTGGCCCGGGTGGCTCCCGGCAAGCCGCTGTCGCTCACCGAAGGGCTCAATCCGGCCTGGGCGCAAGCCATGGCGCGATTTCAAGCCGAGGTGGCGGTGCCGTTGCTCGCTGGTCAAACGACGATCACAGAGGCGGACTGGGCCGCCCTGTGCGCCAAATTCGCCCCCTACGAAAGCTGGCTCGCGGCTAAGGCGGGCGGCGCGGTGGAAAAACTTGGGTTGACGCGCATTCGCGAGATCCTGGCGGGCCAGAGCAAGGAAGTCATCACCAGCCTGATTGCCCGTGACAAAGCCCTGGAGCCCGAGGTCAATGCCATCGCCACGGTGGAGAAGTTGATCCGCTACCACCGCGATCTCTTCAAGCTGCTCAACAACTTCGTCTCGTTTCGCGATTTCTACCGCCGGCGGGACAAAGCCATCTTCCAGGCGGGCACGCTCTACCTGGACCAGCGCAGTTGCGACTTGTGCATCTCGGTCGAGGACGCCGGTAAGCACTCGATCATGGCCAGCCTGGCGGGAACCTATCTCGCGTATTGCGACTGCGTGCGCAAGGGCACCAATGAGAAGCTGCAGATCGTGGCGGCCTTCACCAACGGTGATTCGGACAACCTGATGGTTGGCCGGAACGGAGTATTTTACGACCGCAAGGGTCGAGACTGGGACGCGACCATCAGCAAGATCCTGGACAATCCCATCAGCATTCGGCAGGCCTTTTGGTCGCCGTACAAGAAGGCCGCGCGGATGATCCAGGAGCAGATTGCCAAGCGCGCCGCCAACGCGGATCAAGCCGCCGCCACTCAATTGGCCCAGGCGGCCGTGAAGCTCGAACAGGCCGGCACGGCGGGCCCGGCGGCTGCGCCGGCGCCCAAGAAACTCGATACCGGCATGATCGCCGCCCTGGGTGTCGGCGCCGCGGGCCTCGGCGGCATGATCGGCGGGGTGGTGACCGGGTTCCTGAACCTCAAGGGCCTCATGCCCCTGGGCGTCCTGGCGATCGTGCTCATCATCTCCGGTCCGTCGATGCTGCTGGCCTGGCTGAAACTGCGCAAACGCAACCTCGGCCCCATCCTCGACGCCAACGGTTGGGCGGTGAATGCGCGCGCCAAAATCAACGTTCCCTTCGGCGCTTCGCTCACGCGCGTAGCCGCCTTGCCCGCCGGCGCGCAGCGCGACCTGGCGGATCCCTTTGCTGAAAAAAAGCGTCCCTGGAGACTGTACTGCTTCGGTGTGCTGTTGCTCCTGTTGGTCCTCGGCTGGCTGCTCGGCAAGTTCGACGGCTTCCTGCCCGGCGCGATGCAGAGCCCGATCCCCTGGCACAGTTCCAGTTCCACCAATTCCGTGGCCATAAAGCCAGGCTCGGCTGAAGCGAACAAATAGCCAAGCCGCCACCCGCGTGCTGAACCCTGCCCTTGGATGCTTCGACCCGGTCCGACCCTCCCGGCGAGGCGGGTAACACACCTTCGATCGTCCATCGCGATTTATGCCCCAGGAATCCAAAGAAGCCAAAGCGCGGCGCACGAAGAACATCATCTCGGGGTTGATCCAGGCCTACCCGGATGCCCATTGCGAGTTGGCTCACAGCAATCCCCTCGAATTGCTGGTCGCCACCATCCTTTCCGCTCAGTGCACCGATAAACGCGTGAACCTGGTCACCACCGAGCTTTTCCGGCGCTATCCTACCGCGGCGGCATTCGCCCAGGCCCCCCTTTCCGACTTGGAACAAGCCATCAAGAGCACCGGCTTTTATCATAATAAAGCCAGGAATATCAAAGCGGCGTGCCAGGCTATCGTCCAAACCCATGGCGGCCAGGTGCCGCGCACCATGGAGGAGCTAACCCAACTCGGCGGCGTCGGACGCAAGACCGCCAACGTCGTGCTCGGCAACGCATTTAGCATCAATTGCGGCATCGTGGTGGACACGCACGTGGCACGACTGTCCCAGCGCCTGGGGTTGACGAAAGAAAAAACCCCAGAAAAGATCGAGCAGGCGCTGATCCCGCGGGTGCCTCAACCGCAATGGACCCTCTTTAGCCATCTCTTGATCTGGCACGGCCGCCGACGCTGCTTCGCCCGCAACCCGGATTGTGCAAACTGCGAGATCCAAGCGCTCTGTCCGCGTGTGGGAGTGGCGAAGGGCGCTTCGGCGCAGGGTTGAAGGCAAATTCGCGCGGCGGCTTTATCCCGGCTCGCGCTCCGTCAGAATCAATCCCACGGGCAGGGTATCCCCCAGGGCACGCGCCCGATCCGCATTATCCAGCGCGACGACCTCAGACACCATTCGCAGCCACGACGGCGAGGCATCGGCCGCTCGCAGGGCCTGCTGGACCTGCAGCCGGACAGGTTCGTCCAAATCCCGAGTGCGGTCGCCGGTCAGGCGCGCCAATTGCGCCAGCGCAAAGAGCGCCCCTTCGAGGTCCCGCACGCCGGGTTCGAGGAGCAAGCGGACCCATGCCGCCGCGCGCGCGGGCTCGATCACCTTGTGCACGCTGCCGTAAATCGGCGCCCGGGCGCCGAGTCTGCCCAGCGCCCAGGTCCACAGGGCCGCTCGCGGTTTTCGGGTCCTGCAATCGCGCGCAAATCCATTCGCCGAGTTGCGCTTTGTCCCCGCCGTCGAGGTGTTCGAGGGAGGCCGCCAGGCGTGCCATTTCGTCCAGGCCCTCGGGTTGTACGCCCTTGGGCCGGGACAGGTGCTTCGGTGGATTTGGCGGAATACGCGCCGCAAGGAAGGGCTTGAGGTAATTCCAAACTTGCCCCTGGACCGCCTCGCTCAAGCCGCCGCAAATCCGCCGCCAAAAAATCCAAAACTCCTTCCAGACCGCCTTGTCCTTATGGAATGCGACACCCTCGGCAAATAATTTCGAGGACTGCTCGCAACGCCATTCATCCAGCGGATAACCAAAGCCCGGCCGCAGACTGTAGCCCAGCAACTGAAAGAAAACGCGCTCGTGATCGGCCGACCGGCGGCGCCGGGCGGCGCCGGCCAGGAGCGTGCTCCACAACTCGCGCAGGATCGGCAGGCGCCAGTCCTCGCGGGGCCCGAGGGTCTGTTCCAGGCTCTGCCAGAGCTGTTTCACATCCTTGGGCGGAGTTCCCCGGGTGGTTCCCGCCGCCTGGATGTGGCCCTTGCCAAAAGCCCACTCGGCCCACCGGCGCGCCTCGGCAAAGGAAGCCGGCATGGACTCGGTCACCGTCAGGCCCTCCGCCGCGGCGCCGCCGCGCAACTCGAATTCCAGGCGCCAGCGTTCACGCTTCGAGTTGGAAACGCACCAGAGTTCGAGCGTCCCGATCTCGGTCAGCCGGGCTTGAAGATGCACCGGGACATTCCCACTTTGGCCGGCCGAGGCCTTGAGCAGGGTATGGATCGGGGGCAAGGCCCGAAGATCTTCGCTCACCGGCACCACCTCGCCCGAACGTTCGAGGCGGTCCGAGGCGGTCGAGAACAAAGGGAAACGAACGGGCCGGCCGACGGCCAAATGGAAGATCCGATCGCCAATCTCCACCATCTCACCCTCCTCTTGCCCGCGCGGAATCACGCACAGGGCCACGGGCGACTCATTGCCGGCCTGTTCCAATCCCACATAGAGCGCGTGCGCCGCGCCGCCCCCGATCCGCCGGCCCAAACCCCTCCGAACCAAACCGTAAAAGGCCGCGCCGCGGGCGACCGCCAGATCCAGAGAATCGTGATGGAGCAACGGGATCGGGCCTTGCTCCGGCCACCACGAGGAAACCACCTCCACCAGGCGCTCGGTAATGCGCTGGGAATTGAACACGCCACCGTTCAACAAAATGGCATCCGGCCGCGGCAAGCCAGTATCGGTGGATTGCCCGCCCAACGCGGCGAACCCGGCCTGTGCATGGGCGCGCAGGAACCCCGCCAGGTGACGCGTGATGGCGGGATCCTGAGCGTAGGGCAGACCCAGCTCCTGCAAAGCGACCCGGGCGCCCCGTTGCGACACCTCCCGCGGCGCGCCAACCGGAAAAAACCCGTCCAGCACAATCTCCTCGGCCTCCGCGCGGGTCAGGTGCGCTGAAAGGGATCCCCCGACCAACCGGCTGCCCTCGGCAACCACCGACAAATTGTAGCGATCCGGCTTTTCGTCCGGCTTCCGCCCGGACGGCTTTCCCTTGCGTCCGGCCGAGTCCGCGCGGTGCGCTTGGTTGCTCAGCAACGCTTCCTTGGCCAAGCGCGCCACCTGCACCAACTGCGACCATTGGCCCGGACTCAACCGGCGACCGCCGCTCAACATGCGTTCCTCTGCCTTCCGGCCCAGCGCCGCGTCCATGTTATCGCCGCCCAACATCAAATGCTCGCCCACGGCAATGCGGCGCAGCACCGGTCCTTCAGGTGAAACCCCCACCTGGACCAGCGTGAAATCGGAAGTGCCGCCGCCCACGTCCACCACCAGCGCCAACCGCACCCCTTCCAAAGCCGTCGCGAGATCCGAACGGTGTCTGGCGGTAAAATCGTAGAAGGCGGCCTGGGGCTCCTCGACGAGCGTGAACTTTTCCAATCCAGCCTGCTGGGCCGCCGTTACGGTCAGCGCGCGGGCCGCCTCGTCGAAGGAAGCCGGGACCGTAATGATCACTTCCTGGTCCTTGAGCGGCGCCTCCGGATGCGCGGCCTCCCACGCTCGGGACATATGCGCCAGCAACCGGGCCGAAGCCGCCACTGGCGAGAGCTTCTTCACCTCGGCCGGCGCGCCCCACGGTAGAATCGGAGCGGTGCGATCCACTCCCGGGTGGCACAACCAACTCTTCGCCGAGGACACGAGGCGGCCCGGCACCCGGGCGCCCTGCCAACGCGCAAACTCACCCGCGATGGCGCCCGGCTCATCGCCCCAAGGCAGCCGCACGGCCCCGGCCGGGAGTTCGTGCTCCCCCGGCAGGTAGATGCACGAGGGCAATAACGGGAGTGCGGCGGTCTCGCCCGGCCGCTCGAGTTGAAGCACGGCAAAATCCCGCACCGGCGCGTCCGGACCGCGCTCGGGCTCGACAAAAGCCATGGCGCAATTCGACGTCCCCAGGTCAATTCCCACCAGGTATTTCGCCTCGCTCACATCAAAAAACTTGCTGTCACCCTAGCGTCAAACCGCCGGTTGCACAATCACGGCGGCGGAACTCCGCATGAGCCGGCGATGCCTTCCGCCGGCAGGTGAGTTTCTCGAGCAGTGCCGGCAGGGGAGCGTCCCCTCACGCCCGGAAATCATCCAGGCTTCAGACCTTGCTTGAACCAGCCCAACGCGTCCTTCCGGGTCCAGTAGAGCAAGCCCAGGACACGCATTCCGACGGCCACCAGGTAGAGGTAGAGAAAACTCGAAATCACTTGCGGCAAGATGGGAATTCGGATGAGGTTGGTCAAAGCCCCCGCGGCCAAGGCGTGCAGCGCGAGGGTCAGTTCAAAAAGTGCGGCCGCCACCAGGTAATGCATGGGCACCCGGAGAATGGACCAGGCCAGGGCGATCGGGTTCAACGCAGCTAGAGAATCGAACATCGCCAGCGCGAGTATGCCCATCGGCGCGAAGAAAGCGCCAAACGCCATCGCCGCCAGAAAGCTGGCGGCCGCTTGCATCTTCGTCCCGGGGTGCCAGGCTGCGATAATGACCGCCGGCCCGAAGAACAGGACCAGCAAAGCAAGCAACTGTAACAAGGGCGCCAGCATGTCCTCCATCCAGTTGCTGAAATCCGGCCAATCAGGCAAGTCGCCCCGCCCTTGGGCGGTCGTGCTGATAATGCTCTTCGCGTAGCTGAACATATAACCGGTTAGGAGCATCCCCAGCAGCGGCAGGGTGCCCAACAGGTAGAAGAATGCCGTGCCCGCGATCAGCAGCATCACGCCGCTCCCCTGAAACGGGTAGATCAACGCACCTGGCAGCGACCGGCCAAAACCGGGCGGTGGCTTCGCCGCCGCGACCGGCGACCAGACCGGCTCGCACGCCGAACCGCAGGTTCGGCAAAACCGTTTGCTTTCCCCTGCAAGCCGGCGCGTCGTGACGCACAATTCGCAGAAGGCCGCGCGGCATTTCGGACACGCGAACCGCGCGGCGGCGCGCGGATGAAATTTGCAGAAAGCCGGTCCGGAGACGCGCCGGCCACCCTCTGGCGCCGGCAGCGGCGGGGGCAGCGGCGGACCGGGTACCGGCTCGGGAACATCGGATTCCAGGCGGAGCACCACCTCGCCTAAACGAATGAGCTGGCCGGGCCTTAACCTGGCCCTTTCGACTAGCTCGCCCTCGACGAAGCTCCCCGCGGTTGAGCCAAGGTCCACCAGCCAGACCTCCGTCTCAGTCGCGGTGATGGTGCAATGAGCACTGGAGACCGACGGATGATCCAGCCGGACGTCGTTCAGGTCAGCGCGGCCCAACGAAAGGGTCCCCGGCCTGAGTTCAACGGCCCAGGCCTGGGGAGTATCCGGGTTGATGACAAGCCGCAGCATGACCGTTTGAGTGTGGGCCGACCATACCGCCACCGCGCGCTCCCGCCAATTACAATTCATGCGGACGATTGGAAATCCAGCCGGGAGTGCGGGAAGGGGCCGCGGCCGACTCACTTTGGCCTTTGAACGGCCGGTCTAAGAACGTATAAAGTGAGCATGTTAAAGATGCCGGGTATCCTGGTCATCGGCGCGAGCTTGACGACGTCCAGTCCTTCAGAAACTCTGAATATTCTAAAGGTGCCCTACCTGCTCTCCCATGGCGGGCCGGTTCTTTACCTGATCCTGTTGACCAGCGCCGTCGCGGTGGTGGTCTTCATCGAGCGTTTCCTCCATTGTCATCGCGCCCAAATCAATTCAACCGAGTTCCTCAACGGCGTGCGAACCGTGCTCAAACGCAACAACGTGGTCGAAGCCCTCTCGATTTGCGACGCCACCCCCGGCCCGGTCGCGCGCCTGGTCAAAACCGCCATCCTTAACCGCGACCACGGGCGGGAGCGGGTGCGTGAGGCGCTCGAAGAAGCGGGTTTGGCCGAGGTGCCGCGGCTGGAAGAGAAGCTGAATCTGCTGGCCACCATCGCCCAATTGGCGCCCCTGTTGGGCCTCTTGGGGACCGTGCTGGGATTCATCCAGACCTTTTACGCCATGGAAAAAAATGGGCTTAACGCCCACGTGGGCGACCTCTCGAAGGGCGTCTGGACGGCCTTGATTTGCGCCGCCGCCGGCCTGGCGGTCGCCATCCCGGCTCATGCCGGTTACAACTACCTGGTCAGTCGCGTCAACTCGATCGTCCTGGACATGGAACGAGCCGCGACTGAAATCGTCAATATCGTCACCGAGGGCGCGAAATGAAATTCCCCCGAAACGCCCGCATCTTCCGCGGGCAACTGGACGCGGCGCCCTTCGCGGCGGTATTTTTTTTGCTGGTGATCTTTTTGATGTTGGGCTCGCTCATCTACACGCCGGGCGTGCTCCTACAGCTTCCCACCGCTGAAGATTTGCCGGGAACTGACCGGCCCAACGTGGCCGTTGCTATCGACGCCAATGGCCGGATGTATTTTCAAAACCAGGGCATCGAGGCCAAGCAATTGCGGGATCGCCTGCGCGAAGCGGTGAAGTCCTCCGCGGTACCGCTGACCCTGGTCGTGCAGGCGGACAAAGCCGTCAGCTACGACATGCTGTTGCGCCTGGCGCTCTTGGGGCGCGACGCCGGCATCGCCCAATGCTGGCTGGCAACCCTGCCCCAGCCGGTGGCCTCGGGCCCATGAACCTCGAGGCCGGCACGCCCTCCGAGCCCTCTCGCTGGCCCACCGGCCGCTGGTGGAGCGCGGTCGCCCTGGTCCTATGCCTCCAGGTCGGGCTCATCTTCTGGCTCGGCGACCAGGGGCCGGCGGCCGCACCCGCGGCCGCACCCGGCCCCCAGTTGCAACTGGCCGGAACGGTCACCAACGAACTGTTGGCGCTCATGGATCCCAGCTTATTCGCGCTGCCCCATCAGGAAACCTTTGCCGGGCCCGCCTGGCTCACCCTTCCGAAAGTGGGAGCGCAGCCGTTCGTTTGGTCCGAGCCCCCGCAGTGGTTCGAGTTGCCCGTCGAGCAGCTCGGGGCCGCCTTTCAGGCGTTCCTCGAGACGAATCGATTCGCTCAGCCGCAAATCCTCAATCGGAGCGAGCCGGACCTTTCCTCTCCCAGCCCGGGCGGTTCGCTGGAAGTTCCGAGCCACTCCACATACCAAATCCTCGGCGGCCTTCGGGCGCGATCGTTGGCGGTCCCCATCGAGCTCCGCTCCTGGCCCAATGGTGAAATGTTGACCAACAGCATCGTCGAGGTGCTGGTCGATGCCGCCGGACGCTCCGTGTCCGTCACGCTGCTCTCCAACAGCGGCTCCGCCGAGGCCGACCAGTTCGCCTTGCGGCAGGCCGAAACGGCCCGGTTCGAGCCCCTGGCGCCCAACCCAAACCAGCCGGCCAATCCGCTGGCGGGATTGAGCTGGGGCCAGATCATTTTTGACTGGCACACCGTCCCGCCCCCGCCCGCCAACCGCCCGCCCAAGCCCTAACGAGGCCCGGGCTCAGTCCTTGCACGCGGGGTGTGGGGTGGTCCAGGGCTGAGCGGATCGAGCTCCTCGGGATTGGCCGCGCCTGATTAAAAGGGAGGGTTTCGACCGGGCACTTCCGGCTTTCGCTTTGATGGCTGAAATGCGATGCTGCGGCCGTGTTACTGTGCGAGATGGTTCTTTTCGCCAGCGTGGCGATTCACAATCTGATCCTGCTGTACGTCGTGGTGCTGTTGGCGGGATTGACCGGCGTGGCGATCTATGCCGAGCTACGCCGGCGGCGGTTCGAGCCGACCGCGACCGAGGATCGCATCTTCCGCTGCGGTCGGTGTGGCTATGTCTATACCGATGATCCCGATGTGGACCGGTCGCGTTGCTCGCAATGCGGCCAGATGAACACAGCCATCGAGTTCTAACCAGGTTCGTCCTTCGGGCACAACCGCGTTGCGAGGCAGTCAGTCGATTGTGGGAGGGCTCAAGAGCGTTGCGGTTGGCAGGCCGCGTGGCTAAACCCCCGCTTTGAGTTCGACCACATCATGCGGGGCGGCCTCGCGCTGCCCGGCGGGGCTGACCCGTATGAAACGGGCCTTCTCACGCAACTGCGCCAGGTTGGCCGCTCCCAGGTATCCCATGCCGGCCTGGATGCCACCGATCAGTTGGGCCAGCACGCGATCCAGCGAGCCGCTGACTTCCTTCAATGCCTCGACGCCTTCCGGGGCGACCTTGCGGGTCGGATCGGAATTATGCCCGTAGCGCGCCGCCGACCCGGCTTTCATCGCCGCCAGGCTGCCCATGCCGCGATACTGCTTGTACCGCTTGCCACTGAACTCCATCACCTCGCCCGGCGCCTCGGGGCAACCGGCGAAAATCCCACCGCAAATCACGGCGCCCGCCAGCGTCAGCGCTTTGACAATGTCCCCCGATTTGGAGATGCCGCCGTCGGCGATAATCGCCACGCGCCGCTTTTGGGCCGCGCGCGACGCCACGTAGAGGGCCGTGAGCTGGGGGATACCGACCCCCGCCACAATGCGCGTGGTGCAAATCGACCCCGGCCCCTGGCCGACTTTGATGGCGTTGGCGCCGCAGTCCGCCAGGAACTCGACGCCCGCCCCGCTGGTCACATTTCCCGCGATCAGGCACAACTTCGGAAACGCGTCGCGCAACATGCGCACCGTGTCACCCACCCCCTTGCTGTGGCCGTGCGCGGTCGAAACCGCCACCGCGTCCAGGCCGCGTTCGAGGAGGGCGCCCACGTGCGCCAGGATCCGATCCCGATCCAGTTCGCCGAAGGCGTTCCGCGTGGCGGATACCGCCGCGCCGCACACCAGCCGGAACGAGGCGTCGCGGGCGGGCTTGAACTGCGCATTGCGCTCCAGGGTGATGCGTTCGACGTCGCTCATGGTGAACAAGCCGTGCAGCTTGTCCTGGTCATCGACCACCAGGAGCTTGTGGATGCCGGGGTGATCGGTGAAAAAGCGATCCGCCTTGGCGATGGGATCGCGCCCGAGTTCCTTCTTGTTAATCGTCTGGACCTGGTCACGCGGGGTGAGGGCCTCCGCGACTTTGCGCTTGGCGTAGCGCTGTTTGACCACGTGACCGGGGAGCAACCCGACGAGTTTCCCTTGTCCATCCACCACCGGAAAGGTGCTGAAAGCGAAGTGCTTTTTTTCTATCAGGTTGACCACGTCGCCGATCAGTTGGTCGGGCCCGGCCTTGATGGGCTCCTGGATCAACCCGTGAACATGATTCTTGACCCGGCTGACTTCCGAGAGCTGCTCGCGCTCGCTCATGTTATGGTGGATAAGCCCCAACCCCCCGTTCAGGGCCATGCCGATGGCCATCCGGGATTCCGTCACGGTGTCCATGTCCGAGGAGATGATCGGAATGTCCAGGTGCAAGCCCTCGGCCAGCTCGGTATGGAGCTGGGTTTCGCGCGGGAGAACCTCCGAATACAAGGTGGCCAGGGTGACGTCATCGAACGTCAGTCCGATGCTGCTGTAGGCCGGAAAGAACGCATCCGCCGGCTTGTAAAACTTCGAATCGAGGTTGTCAGACTCTTTGATCGCTGCCATGTCAGAAAATGCCAGCCCGGTCGGGCATTTGGCAAGCCGAAAGCGGCCCCGGCAGCGGACAAATGCAGGGGCGGCGCATCGTGAGTGAGACGCTTTTGGGCCTGGGCTTGGCGCCGGAGCAATTTCAGGTGCTGCCGGCCAACGCCGGCGTCAAAGTGCAGTGGGCGCGGCGGTTGCGGCGGGAGACCACCTTGAACCTCAAATGGATCGCCCGGGAGTTGGGCGTTGGCAGTTGCAAATACCTCTCCAACCTCCTGGAGCAGCAGGCGCCCAGGCGCGTGCTCGCGGTGATGGATGACCCCCGGGTGGTGGAGAAGATTCTGCGCCAACTGGGCGCCTGGCATGACCCGCCGGCCAGGCCGCCCCCAGCGGGCGTACCGGGCCCCTACATCCGCGAACCGTGCCAGGATGTGGGCCCGATAGCGATGGCTAGGATCGTGAGGGCGGTCTCGCGGTGGAGGCGCGCCCCAATGTCCGGCTCACCCGGGCAGCGCTCAGTACGAGCCGGGCCGCGAAAAGCGATTTCCTATCAGTAAAGGGAACTGCAATCCGTCGTCTGCTTGCGCGGAAAGCAAACCGCTCCCTTTGGTCGCTCGACTCGCCATATCGCCAGACGGAAGCCATTGCCAGCCAACCAAAGCCACCCATGCCCCAAAGGGCACTAAACGACAAAATCTCACACGAAAGCAAATATGTCTTGCATTTCGATAAGGAAAGGTCAAAAAGAGCCTCCCTATGAGATTCCTGAGAATCTTCGCTTTGACGGTGTGTATTCCGGTAACGCAGATGGACGTGCAGGCACAAAGTTTTTCAGTGCTACACACATTCAGCGGTGCTGAGGGAGGTGTTCCTCGTGCGAGTCTTGTCTTGGCAGGAAAGACTCTCTTTGGGACGGCAACTGGCGGAGGCACGTACGGCAACGGCACGGTATTTGCCGTCAATACGACCGGAACGGGATTCACCAACCTTTATTCCTTCACCCCGTTGAACCCACTCAATGGCAAGAACACGGACGGGTCTGAACCTTTTGCAACTCTCATCATGTCGGCGAGCACGCTTATCGGAACAACAGGGTATGGTGGCACGAACTTAGGTGGCACATTATTTTCAATCAATACTAACGGGACTGATTTTATAACCATTTATAATGTTAACAATGGAGGCATCAATGCTCTATATCTATTATCAAGCGACACACTATATGGAACAATAGGCAACGGAGATAACTACGGTTCGGTCTGTAAGATTAATATGAATGGGTCGGGATTCTTGCCAATTCACGATTTCTCGGGAGGGATTGGGGGGGCGTATCCTAACCGATTGAATTTAGCCGGGAACGTCCTTTATGGAACGGCAAGCTCCTTGGGTACGGGAACCTATGGCATCGTATTTCAGGTCAATACCGATGGCACGGGCTTCACCACAATCTACACGTTCGCAAACGGAAATGATGGTGCCTACCCTGCTGGGTTGATTCAAGCCAATGACACGCTTTATGGCGTTGCAGAGGGCGCTGGAGCGAATGGAAGTGGCACGATCTTTAAGGTCAACACTGATGGCACGGGGTTTACGATTCTGCACACTTTTTCGGAGGTATTCCTCGATTTGACCCACAATATTTATACTAACAGTGACGGGGCCAGCCCTGCCAGTAGCTTCAATGGCTCATATAGTCTTATATTATCTGGCGCTACGTTATATGGGACTGCGAATGGAGGCGGCACGAATGGGTATGGCACAGTTTTCAAGGTCAACATCGATGGCACAGGCTTTACCACTCTTTACAACTTCAATGGAACGGATGGGGCTGGCCCCATATCAACTCCAATCTTATCTGGCAACACACTGTATGGAACAACGTCAGGGATAGTGTTTCATGGGGGTAACAATGGCGTCAGCGCGAATGGGAACGCAACGCTTTATGCGTTGACGTTGCCGCCGCCACCGCCGCAATTGACGATCACTCCCTTGTTTGTTACGTGGCCGACGAATTTCACAGGCTACGTTTTGCAATCGACCACGAACCTTGGTTCATCGGCGGTTTGGACAACCAATCTCCCGCCCCCCGTGGTGGTGAACGGATTTAACACAATTACCAATCCGATTTCCGGCACACAGCAGTTTTTCCGGCTGAGTCAGTAAGGCAAAGGAAGGAAGGCAAAGGGGTCGCATCTCAACTTTTGACAATTGATTCACCCGCGCGGCGCTCAGTACGAGCCGGGCCGCGAAAAGCGATTTCCTATCAGTCCAAATGGGCCGTTCGCCCGCCCGCCTCCCTCTGAGAACGGCCGAGAACCGGGCAAAAACCGCCGGTTGACGCCGCATTCTGGGATGGGTAGCGTCGCCTCATGCTTGGTGAGCCCGAAAACCAATTCTCCCTCACCCGCGCAGCGCTCAGTATGAGCCGGGGCGCGAAAAGCGATTTCCTGTCAGTTGAAAGCCGCCGCGGTTTCGGGGCCGGCTCACCGTGGGGTGCGCCGACGGGCCGCGCTTCTGCTGGCGGCGCGGCGCCCCGCCGCGAAGCGACAACGCCCGCCGCCACGCGATGCGGGCCGCCGCAGAGCGGCACAACCCGCCGCGGCACGAGACAGCCTGTCGCGTAGCGACAGGTGATGGTAGCCATGGACTTCAGTCCGTGGTTTCCCCGCCGCCTGGATGCACGCGTCGCGTAGCGACGCATCACAATCAAGCTCCTGGTTACGTGCACGCCATCATGCATGAGGCGTCGCTACGCGACGCATTCCATCTCGGCGGCCCTTTTCCATGGACTGAAGTCCATGGCTACCATCGTTTGTCGCTACGCGACCCGGCCCCTCACCCGCGCAGCGCTCAGTACGCGCCGGGCCGCGAAAAGCGATTTCCTGTCAGTTCTTCTCTCCGAGCAATCCCATCGGGAACTGGCAGCCTTGACCGTGGAGACTTCAAAAGTCCTCAACGGCCTGCTGCGTTCCCTGCGCAAGCAGCCTCCCGCCTCCCGCCTCCCGCCTCCCGCCTCCCGCCTGCGGTCTCCAGCCTGCTTCCACGCCCGCCCGCCTCCCTCTGAGAACGGCCGAGAACCGGGCAAAAACCGCCGGTTGACGCCGCATTCTGGGATGGGTAGTGTCGTCCCATGGTTGGTGAGCCCGAAAACCAATTCTCCCTCACCCGCGCAGCGTTCAGTACGAGCCGGGCCGCGAAAAGCGATTTCCTGTCAGTCGTAAGTTCATCGCCAGTCCCGGAGCTTTCGACAAACGTAGAGGATGCAGCGGTCCTGGCGTTCTGAAACACAACGCCCAACCAAGACACTGAGATATCTAGTCCAAGAATGTTAGACTTGCGAAAGAAAATTGAGCGCCTGGTGGACTTCCTCGTGTTGCGGCCCCGCATCTCCGTGGTGCGCTGTTTGCTGCTGCTATTCCCGGCGTTTGCCGCCGTTTCGAACGCCCAACTCTGCACGAACGATCAATTCATCTGCATGACTAAAAACGACGGCACCTGTACCATTATTGTGTACACCGGTTCCGCCAGTTCGGTGATCATTTCTAGCTTTTGCGGCAGTTCCCCGATCACTACGATAGGCGCAGCATTCGATAGCGATTTCGGCTTGCACGACGTGGTCATCCCGCAAGGTATTACCTTTATTGATGGTTCATTCTGGAACTGTGCCAACTTGGCAAGCGTTACGATCCCAGATAGTGTCACCAATATCGGCAGCTACACTTTCGCAAAGTCCGGACTCCCAGGCATCACCCTCCCTTCCGGCATTCGAAGCGTCGGGGGGTTTGCCTTCGCCCAATGCCCCGAGCTAACCGCAGTGGACGTGGATCCCGCCAATCCCGGCTATACCAGCGTTGATGGGGTCTTATTCGACGCAAAGTTGACCACGCTTGTCGCATATCCCGGTGGCAGGACGGGCAGCTACGCCATTCCGAGCGGCGTGACGAGCATCGGCGATGGGGCGTTCAGCGGATGCAGCTTGACCAACATTTTCCTCCCCGCAAGCGCCACTAACGTCGGCAGCGGCGCCTTCTCTCTGTGCAAAAGCCTCACGACCATAGTCGTGGATCCCCAAAATCCCAACTACGCCGACTTGGGAGGGGTATTTTTTGACAAACAGAGGGGTATGCTCATCCAGTACTTGGGGGAAATCGGTGAACGTTACGTCATTCCCAGCATCGTCACCACCATTGGAGACTCGGCATTTTTGGGTTGTTCCACTTTGCATTCGGTGAGCATCCCGATGAGTGTCACCAACATAGGGGACTCGGCGTTCTCTCAGTGCACGGGCCTTCAGAGCGTGACAATACCCGACAGTGTGACGCACTTGGGCTACGGAGCCTTCTCCACGTGCGCCAGCCTCACTAACGCGTCGATTGGGGCAGGCGTGAGGAGCATTCAGGACTCTGCGTTCGAGTTCTGTACTAACCTCACAAGCGTCGGGCTGCCGATCAACCTTACCAACATTGGACAAACCGCTTTTTACCAGTGCAGCAGCCTACCTCAGATCACAATCCCTGACACGGTTACCAGCATTGGACTTGGGGCGTTTACATCGTGCAGCGCTCTGGTAAGCGCCAGTCTCCCAGCCAGTTTAAAAACTCTCGACAGCCTCTTGGACGAGTGTACAGGCCTGACCGAGGTCACAATTCCCAGCAGCGTCACTAGTATCAGAGGCTCATTCGAAAACTGCCAGTCCTTAACGACTATCACGATTCCTGCAAGCGTTACAAACATAGGGGGCTATTCCTTCTTGTCTTGCTTCAACCTCACGCGAGTCCTTTTCTACGGCAACGCTCCCGATGTCGATTCAACCGCCTTTTTCGGCGCCCCGGCCACACTCTATCATCTGCCCGGCACCACGGGTTGGCCCGATACCCTCAATGGCCTCCCGACCGCGCTTTGGACCTTGCCTTATCCACTCATCTTGACCGGCGGCTCAGGTTTTGGGGTGCAGGCGAATGGCTTTGGGTTCACCGTCTCATGGGCCACAAACCTTTCGGTGGTTGTCGAAGCCAGTTCCGATCTGTTCAATGGTGCCTGGCAACCGCTTCAAACCAATGCTCTGGCTGGTGGCTCGTTTTATTTTAGTGACCCTCAGTGGACGAACTCTCCGAAAAGATTTTACCGCGTTCGTGCCCAATACCCTTGAAGCACCACACACCATCGGCATCCGTTGCCTTGGCGGGCGATACCGCCGGACTGCACGCCGTTATCGGCCTGAGCCCGTTGCGGTTCTGGGAAGGCAAAGGGCGCATCTCCACAGGAAGGCAAAGGGGTCGCATCTCCACAGGAAGGCAAAGGGGTCGCATCTCAACTTTTGACAATTGATTCACCCGCGCGGCGCTCAGTACGAGCCGGGCCGCGAAAAGCGATTTCCTATCAGTAATGTGAAACGTGAAGATGTGGCCCTCAGTGCCTGCGAGTGGAGCGAGAAACGGTGGACCAGTCGCTCGATCCCTACGCGCGGCGCGGCTCAGGGCAAGCCCGGAGGCTCGACAGGACATTCCAGATCAATGACCGCTCGGCTCAGTTCTTTCGTCATGCGGTTTCGTAAGACCACGGTTGTCGTGAGCGCGGGGGTTGTTGTCGGGCTCATGGCAGCCTTTTGGCCTCGGACGGCGCCAAGCTTGCCGCAGGTCAAGTTGCTCCGCCTGAGCCGGACGGAGCAGAAGGCTCCCAGCCTACCAGCAGAGCCTTTTGAATGGTCAACGGGGAATCTCTTTGATGATCCGCCAGCGGCATTGAGCGCGGAGTTCGAGATCTGCAATCCCAAAGGTAGTGGCGTTTTTTTGTCTAACGACAAGGTTGATGTTGAGTACCCTGGGGCCGAGTGTCGGCTGGGCGGCGGCCGTTTCCGAAGATACCCTCATCAAGCTGATGGATCAGCCTCCTTACTCCAGTGCCACGTACCAAATCAGCACGAAGCGCGTCCAGGCTTTGATCCCCAATGACGCGGGACGTTGCAGGCTGGTGATGTTCATTCGTCTCCCCACCGCCCGGGAGCGGTGCCGCGAATGGCTCGCGCGGTCGGGATTCTGGCTTCGCTTTCCTAAGGCTTCCGCGTGGCTCTCGGACCGACTGGCAAACGGGAAGCACTGGAGGGAGTGCCGTCTGGAAATAGAGTTGCCCAGTGAATCGTCGGAGGCGCGTCTTCACTTCCCATGAATAGTCGTGGGCGCGTCTTCACGTTTCACAAACAGGAATCGATCAATGTGAAACACGAGGGCGTGAGCCTTTGTTTGCCGGAGATGTTGGTGCGCCTCCGGATTACCCCACCCGGAGGGCTGGGAAAGGGTAGCCGGGGCGCCCATCGCCTTGTCATTACCCACATTTTCTGTCACCTCCCTTGAGAAGAAGTCATGTTAGCCCACGGCGCCCAGCGCGTTCAGGCCGAAGGCCTGGCTCATACCAGCCCAGGGCCAAGGCCCTGGGTTTACGGGTCGTTTTGTCTTTGCAGGCCAGCGGCCTGCTTCATAACGCTGGCCATGGTTCGTGCGGGCGAGCGGCATCATCACAAAAAAATGAGTTCCAGGAAGACCCTCGCGAAATTCTGAAGAAGTACCCTGGAAGGCAAAGTGCTCGCATCTCAACTTTTGACACTTGATCCACCCGCGCAGCGCTCAGCACGAGCCGGGGCGCGAAAAGCGATTTCCTATCCGTCTAAAAAACAATTGGGTTTCACCCGGACTCAGTTCCCGAGCGGCCAGCGGCCAGCGCTCCCGCATCCAGCACTTCAAACCCAACGGCTGGATACTTGCGCGCCAGAGTGCATTTTTGCCACTTCTCTTTGAGGGAATCTTCGATTTGTGCCTTTTCCGGGGCCGATAGCCGCCGCCACTTCACCTCGGTCACAATTGCCCGACCGGGCTTCTCCAGGCGCGCGAAGTCAAATTCAAGATTTCCTTCCCAGTACCGGGCGGCGCCCGGATGCCGGCTGCGGCAAAAATCCTCGAACACCGTGGCGGCATGTTCATGGAGCAACCTGGCTTTTTCCGCCGGCTCATAGCGGTGCCACCGGGTGCGGTGGGGCGAATACACGCGAAACCAGAACCGCAAGGTCGGGTCATGAATCCGGTAGAGCGTCTTCTTGGTGGACCTCGCGTTCTCCGCGAAAGGAAACTCCCGTTCCAAAATCGAGGCATCCAGCAGTTGTTGCAGCAACCGCGATAGGTTGGTCTGCCGCGTCGCCATCCTGGCCGCCATCTCCGAGGGCTTCTCCGCCCCCCGGCCAATAGTCTCCAGAAGCGAGATGGCGTTCATCCCCGCGATCCCCTCGTCTCGCAGAATGCGGGCCGGTTCCTGTTCCAGGTAGGGTGCGAATCCAAAGAACAACTCCTCGGCCAATTCCACCGCCGATTGGGTTGGTTCGACAAATTCCCAGTATTTTGGAATCCCACCCGCCATCGCGAACCGATTGAACGACTGCATGTCCGTTGGGTCCAGATGACAAGCTTGGCAAAAAGCCTCGTAGCTCATCGGCTTGACCTGAAGCAGTTTTCGGGCGCGGTTGTAGGGGGAGGCCGCCCGGTTCAGAAAGAGGTCATTCATCATCCGCGTGCTGGAGCCGGCCAGGATCAGCAGGCACTGCTTTGGCTGCCCGTGATCCAGCCAACGTTGAATGACGCTGGGTAAAGACGGGTCCGATGCCACCAGGTAGGGGAATTCATCCAAACAGAGGATAAGCGGCTTCTTCCGCAGGCCAATCAGCTCAAAAAATTCCGCCCAGGTCTTCGGCACCAGGTTCGTCTCCAGTTGTCCCTTCACGTCCTGGAAGACCTGGTCCAGTTGGATCTCCTTGGCGCCTTCGATGGCCTGGCTATAAAGCCCGCCTCGCGGATCGAGCCAATGGGCCAGCAAGCGCGTCTTGCCTACCCGCCGCCGCCCGAAAACCACCAGCAGCCCGCCCGCTTTGGCCGCCGCTTCGAGTTCCTTCAACTCGGCGCCTCGATTCGTGAATTCCAGGTTCATACATTATGCGCGAAGAACATTATGTATGTGACTCATAATGTTTGGCAAGCAGTAAGGCAACGGAATGGCAACGGGGCAGGAAGGCAACGGGGTCGCATCTCAACTCTTGACAATTGATTCACCCGCGCAGCGTTCAGGTACAGAGCCGGGCCTCGACCAGCGATTCCCTAACAGTTTGTGAATTTTCACCGAAGGTTTGATTCCCTCTCCTCAAGACGTCGGCCCAAATCAGGCACCGCGAACCAAACGCGGAACCCCAAATCCAGGTCCCGGCTGGATGGAGCACCGGCCACGCGACGAGCTGCGCTGCAAATCTGAGGCGTTCGCTTTCCAAAACCTCCGCCGCGTATCACGCGGCCGGGTATCTGTTTAAGGGGATCTTCCGCACGAGGTCTTTGGGCCTTAAATCACTGTAAGGCCCGCACCAGTCCTGGCACCCCTCCCAGGCATTTCCATGCATGTCGCAGAGCCCGAAGCGGTTCGCCAGGAATTTGCCGCCCGGCGACGTAAACACACACCCATCCTCTGCCGCGACCGGGGATTCCCAGTCTGGGAACTTCTTCTTGGCCGTGCCGTCAGCAACGTTTCCGAACTTGACCAGCGATTCCGGATCATCACCAATGTAAAATCGAGCCGACGACCCCACCCGGAAGGCGTCCTCCAACTCCGCCTCCGTTAGCAGGCGCAGGGTCTTCCGGGTCCGTTCCGCGATCCAGCGGCGTCAAGATTCTCCCAGTAATTATCCGCGAACAAAACGTTGGCGTACGTGTTCTTAGCTGGTGCGTCCGTTGGAAAGCCAAGCTCAAGATTGCCGTCGTTGTTCAACGGGTGCGGATCAAGCGTCGTTACGTGGTCAACCCAAATGCCGTTTGTCCCCAACTGACGGCTGATTTCAGACACGAGAGAACCGCCTCGGCTGTGGCCGATTAGGTGAAGCGGAAATTCGACGAGCGCATGCCCGTTCATATCCGGGATAATGTTGGTCTGTAATAGTACCCAAGTCACCGCTCCAGCCACGTTGTAAGTGCTGATGTCGTAATTGAATAAACTGCCACCCGCCATTTGGCTCCAATCAAGTTTTATAATGATTTCGCCCGAATCAGGTACTCAAAGCAGGGCTGCCATTTGTGCTTAGCAACTGATAGGAAATCGTGGTGCCGTCTGTTGTAAGGGCGATGTCGTATGTAGTGAAGTTGGTGCCGGGAAAGGAATAATAGTTTGGAATCTCATCAGCCATCGCAGACACCCAGCCATCGGCATTGCCGCCGTAGCCATGAGTGATCAAGGTCACGCCTGCACCGAAGCACTCTTGCGTCGCGTGCATCAGCAAGAGCGTTGCAAGGAGATGGCAGCAACGGGGAGTCCACCCGTGCGACGGAGTTGGTTTCATCATTGAAGCATTTTGCTAGGGCTTTGAACTGTGCGTAGCGGCCCGTAATCGGCAATTTCTGTACCAGTACCAAGCCCGTGCTTTTCTCCCATTCCCGAAAGGGGGCGTAACGCTTTTTGATTTTGAGAAGGCACGCTTAAGGAGTTTCTGGCACGTCCAAAAGCAGGACACTCCCGACTGCGGGCAACTTCCCGCCGAGACACCGAATGTACGTGCAGTTGGATCCGGTAAGCCGGCCCAAAGGTGATCGGGCCAAGTTGGAACTGGCCCACCAACTCCGTGCTCGAACCACCCTTTCAGTGGCGCGGGTGGCCAATCGCTTGAGCCTGGGCAGCCGGGCGCATTTGCAATGGCTGCTCAAAGGCCGAAAAACCGGCGAGCCCACGCAACCCGAACGGGCGAGCCAAACACTGCTTGCGATGTGACAACCTCCTTAACTGACCCCGTTCCCGAGCCACCAGCTTACAGTGCCCGCGAGTGGTGTCTGCTCGCCACTCTCCGGTCACGAAGCTACGATGGCGGGCGGTGCATCCGTTCTCCAGATTATTCCAAAACCCCCTTTTGCGCCTACAGGGATGGCTTTTGCTGCGCCAACGCCTGATGCAGCTCCTTAACCAGATCCGTCCAGCCCAGAGTTTTGAACAAGCTCAACAGCTTTTCCGAGTGCTGTGTATGTTTGACAAACTCAGCCACGGCTTGCGCCGTCGCTTGGCATCCTTTATCACCCGCGCCCAAGCTGGTCCCCAATTGCACTTTGTATCCGCCGAAACCTAAGCGTTCCACTACCCAGAACATCGGTGATGCTGCATACACTTGCACTCCAAGCTTTCCGACTGGCCGGGGAACGGCCTGCCGCGCCCTGGCATTTGGGATCTCATACGGAACTTTATCCAATACCTTCCGCTTTTGCTCCGCCTCGTAGTTTCGAAAGCAATCTAAGAGTGTCGCTCCGGCGTCCTCCACCCCCTGAAGCCGCCAGATTTCGTCGGCCCACTGCGCCGCCTTTTGGGAGTCAATTTCGCCTACGGAAAACAGCTCGACCCACCGTTGCTGTCCATATTCGGTTGAGAGATTCAGCCAATGCGCTTTAATGATCCGGGCTATCTCCTTTTCGGGGTCTTCCTCGTGCCCAAACCATCCGATCGCCAAGTCGCAATAGCCGTGAATCTCCGTGCTGTCCTGGGAAAGCGTCACGATCGTCGTTTTGAAGCTCGGCACGCTCGTGGCGTGATACGCCTCCGGCCAGCTATATCCTGGTGCGGAATTGGCCCAGTTGATCGTGAACAGATACTTCGGCAACAAAACGCGCGCAGGCAGACGGAGAGGATCGGTGATTGTTCTGCTGCGGACTATATGCCCCTCTTGGTCGATAGTCCCCCATTGAGGCAAAGAGTCCTGAACCGCGGAAAGGCAAATCCTGGCGACGGCATTTCTGAGTGCCACCTTACAGCTGTCGTAGGTGGTGCCCTGCATGGGGGCAATCCCGTCCTGCTCCTCGTTCCACTCACCAGGTCGGTAGAGCACATTCGTCTTGATGGAGGTGATTCGTCGGGGAAGCAATCTGCGCTTCTTCAAATACGTTGCTAGAACGGCCAGTTCGAGTGGCTTAAAGAAGATCTGGTATCGTTTGCTTTTCATTTGATGGCCTTCTCCGCGGCGTTGCTCTCGATGAGAGGAGGAAAGCAGCATGTGGCGCGCCAATTCTCGGCCTGGCAATTGCTGCTCTTGGGCTTCATCATGATACCAAACGTGTGAACCCAGCATTGTTGAAAGCCAAACGGCTGGCCAGTTATGCCAGCCATTCCGGGACGACCTCCAAAATCTGGATTCTGCCCAACGGTAGACCGGTTTCAGTTCCCGGTCAGCATTTTGAGTGGGCGCTGGAAAACCGAGACTTTTTGGCGAAACGGTTTGGAATCGACCTGAGGCGGGTTCATAAGCGGGGCGACACTCCGATCCGCATGCACTTGCTCCGCCACGGGTGCGTTCGGGTGAACTACGAACATAAAGGGGGACGGCTGACGATAGAAGCTCATCATCTCCATTTGAACCGACTTCAGATCAGAGGATGCCGAGAGGTGCTGAGGTTGAACCTTCCGGATATATCCTTCGTAACGATCCGGTTGTTGAATAATCGCTCCCTGATCGTTCGCGATCAATGCGCGGACCTAATTGGATCCTCGATTTCGCGGGCGATCAAGATCCTCAAACTATTTCACCAGCATGACGGCAGCTCACGAAAACCGTCCCAGACTGAGGGTCTGTGCAAGAATTAATTCCGGTTTACTCTCGGAAGCAGTGTGTAATTCCACTTTGGTAAGACCGGATGTTGGAGTAGGTCCAAGGCGGCCATTTGAGCATCAGTGACTTTGACTTTGGTCGGATAGAACTTCCTACTCAGGGCGCACTTGACCCGCAATCCGGTTCGTGTTCGCGTTCCGCCAATCAGGCGCACTATGGTGTTATAATCTGTGAACGGCTGGCCGGCGCAGTGCTTGCTCACTTCGCTGAAGAGCCGATGCTCGACGGGGTTCCATTTGGAGGCGCCCGTGGGATAGTGACAGACCGTCACCGCCAACTGGCAAGCATCGACCAGTTTTTCTTGCAGGGCGTATTTCCAAAGCCGGCTGCGGGCGCCGTTACTGCCACCGCTGTCGGCCAGGATGAGCAGCTCCGCCGCTTGGGGGTAGCGTCGCCGTCCTTGGCCACGCCACCAATCCACAATCGCATCCACCGCGAACTCCGGCGTGTCATGCGAAGTGCCGACTAAAACTGTTCCTCGATTGGCCTGCAGATCGTGCAAGCCGCGGGGAATGGCGATGCCGCTGGCCAGCGAAGGAAAATCGTGGTCGTTGACCGGCAGTGGCTCCCGGCTCCAAATGCGGCCGGCGTTCTTGAAGCGACCCACCAGTTCCTTCTTTTTGGTATCCACGCTGATCATCGGAAGGCCCTCCTGCGCGAATTGCTCTCGCTGGTGGCCGATCCATTGGAACTGAGCGTCGCGGTCCGGACTCTGCGAGCCGGACAGACTCTTGCGATTGGAGTGTAAGGCGTAGCCCAACACCTCCAACAAGCGCCGTACGGTGTTGGGACAAACCAGGATCGCCAACTCTTTCAACCGGTCGCAAATCTGCTCCAGGCGCAGGCCCGTCCATAACCCCCGCCGTCCCATCGGATCTCCCGCCGTGTCCTCGCGCAGCAACTGCCGCAGTTGGCTCAAGATTCCGGGCGTTTTTTTTCGGCCCGCGGTCGTCCGCCCCCCACGCGGCGCACCCGCTCGTGCAGCACTTGGCCGCTTAACAACTCCGCTCGGCCTCGGGCAACGGTATCCACATCCAGGCCGAACAATTGGGCCATTCGTTGATCGCCGCCATGGCCCCACTCCACACTTTCCAGTCCAGCGTAGAGTCGACGTTGCTGCTCGTCCAAAAGACTATAAAACAGGACGATGGCCGCCTGCAAATCATCGCCGGGGCGTTGCTGGGCCTGGCGCGCAGCCCATTGTTCCTGACGGCGCTGGCGTTCCTTGGCACAATACAAATAGCGGCCGGCCAACTCGCGGCGGTAGAGCCGATCCTGCTGCACCAACTGCCGCAAGGCATCTTTGGTGGCCACGTGCACCACCGCGTCCAGTTCGTGGGCGAAATAGCCCGCGGGAGCATCAGTTACCAACGTTGCGGCGGTGTTCAACAAGGTACCCTGCCGCGAAAAATGAATCTCGCGATACGACCACAATCCCAGTTCATGGTCCCGGGCGATGGAATCCAGCGTATAATAGGTCCCGCCATGGGAGTAGCTGCTGCGGTATCCCAAGGGTGCCAACTTGCGCAAGACGGTGAAGGTGACGGAGGTGCCCAAGGCACTCTTGAGCTGCGGCATGGTGGCGATTTTTTGATCGCGCAGGAGATGGGTGAGTCTGTCGGGCGGGTAGCGAATGATATTCATAATGTGAATATGACGCTTATTATGTCAGTGTCGAGCGTCATATTCACATTTTCAACGCGGCATGCCTGAGTTAAGCGGCGGCGCGATTCATCCGCGTTTATTGCGTATTTGGAAGGACTACGCGCACGGTGAGCGAAGGTGCGATCTGGTATGTGGTATGGAGGAAGCGTGAAGGCAAAGGGGTCGTGAGCGTGAAGCCAAAGGGCTCGCATCTCAACTTTTGACATTTGATTCACCCGCGCAGCGCTCAGTACGAGCCGGGCCGCGAAAAGCGATTTCCTATCAGTCTGAAAGCCGCCGCTGTTTCGGGGCCTGCTCACCGCTGGGGTGCGCCGACGGGCCGCGGTTCTGCTGCCGGCGCGGTGCCCCGCCACGTGCCAGGACACGCCCTTGCCACCGCCCACCGGCTCAAATGGGCCGTTCGCCCGCCTGCCTCCCACTGAGAACAGCCAAGAACCGGGCAAAAACTGCCTGTTGACGCCGCATTCTGGGATGGGTAGCGTCCCCCCATGGTTGGTGAGCCCGAAAACCAATTCTCCCTCACCCGCGCAGCGTTCAGTACGAGCCGGGCCGCGAAAAGCGATTTCCTGTCAGTTTCAGTTGATCCGAGTAAACGCAAACACTTCGAGAACCCGGACAACGATCCGCGGGGGCCCTGGTTCGACGGAAATCCGCTTAACAATCCAGCATTGCGACCAAATCTGCAATGCACGGTCATGTCCCCCACCGGCTATGAAATCCCTCATCCTCCGAATGGATGGAGATGGGCAAAGGAAAACCTGCTCGAAAAGATCTCAACCGGGGAAATCCGCTTCACCGCAGATGGAAAAGGTCTACGAAGGAGAACTTATCTTGCGGACATGGAAGGATTGGCTCCATCGTCCTTATGGGCAAATATTGAGGAGACCGGTCATACCAGGCAGGCCAAGTATGAGCTGAAGGCACTTTTTCCTGAACGCCCCGTCACCTCTCTTTTCGATTCCCCTAAGCCCGAAAAGGTTGTGCAACGAGTCTTGGAACTCGCCAACAATCCTGGCGACCTCGTGCTCGACTCCTTTCTCGGTTCTGGAACGACAGCAGCTGTTGCACACAAGATGAGGCGGCAGTGGATCGGAATTGAACTAGGAAACCACTGCGACACCCATTGCCTACCGCGACTACAGAAGGTGGTTGATGACTCAGATCCTGGCGGCATCACGCAGGCGGCGGGATGGAAGGGCGGCGGGGGCTTCCGTTACTACCGTCTCGCGCGGTCGCTGCTCGAACGCGACAAATGGGGCAATTGGGTCATCAGCAAGGAGTTCAATGCTGCCATGCTGGCCGAAGCAGTGTGCAAACTGGAGGGTTTCACCTACGCTCCGAGCGACACGGTCTATTGGCAGCACGGACACCCCACCGAACGCGACCTCATCTACGTGACCACCCAGCACTTGAGTGCTGACCAGCTTGCCCACCTTAGCGACGAAGTGGGCACCGAACGCACGCTGCTCGTGCTTTGCGCCGCCTTCCGTTTCCCAAAGGATGGCAATCAGCGTTATCCCAACCTAACCGTGAAAAAAATTCCCAAACAGGTGCTCTCCCGCTGCGAGTGGGGCCACGACGATTACAGCCTCAAAGTGGACAATCTCCCCAAAGCTCCGCCACCGCCGGGTCAAAGGGACTTAACAATATGCCAATACTGAACATTAGCAATGTCGGCCAGATCTCAAAAGCCAGTTTAACGTTTGGAGACCTGACGGTCCTCGTTGGGCCCCAGGCCACGGGCAAAAGCATCGCCCTCCAGTTGCTCAAGCTCATGGTCGATGCCGGCCAGGTCCAGGGCGAACTCAGCCGCTATGGCCTCGATTGGTCGGGCGAACTCCCTGATTTCCTTGATGTGTACCTGGGCGAGGGGATGCGGGCGATCTGGCGCCCCGGCCAAAGCTCTCTCGAATGGGAGGGCAAGACCGTGGATCTGGCGCAATTGGCGGCGCGCAAGCGCAAAACCAAAGCAGAATCCCTCTTCTTCATCCCGGCCCAGCGAGTGCTTGCCCTGCGAGACGGCTGGCCCCGGCCCTTCACCGACTACACCCCCGGCGATCCGTTCGCCGTCCGCGAGTACAGCGAAAAACTCCGCGTGCTGGTGGAGCAAGAGTTCGGGGCCGCAGGCGATCTCTTCCCGCGCGAGCGACGTCTGAAAAGGGAGTTCAGAGATCTGCTCCAAAAGAACGTCTTTTCCAACTTCCACCTCAGGGTGGATAAGGTTCGGTCTCAAAAGCGGCTGGTCTTGGGTCCGAGCGAGGGGACGGACAACCTGCCCTACATGGTCTGGTCAGCAGGCCAGCGCGAGTTTGTGCCGCTCCTCCTGGGCTTTTACTGGCTCATGCCCCCTACCAAAGTCTCGACCCGAGGGAGTATCGAATGGGTCGTCCTCGAAGAACTGGAGATGGGGCTCCACCCCCGAGCCATAGCGGTCGTTGTGCTTCTGGTTTTGGAGTTGGTCGCGCGCGGTTATCGTGTTTGCCTCTCGACCCATTCTCCGCAAGTGCTGGATGCCCTCTGGGCTTTGAAGCACCTCAGGGCGAACCGTGCTCGGCCGGAGGATTTCCTCAACATCTTCGAAGCGCCGAACACCCAGCCCATGCAGAGGTTAGCCACCGCCGCCATGGAGAAATCCGTCAAGGTTTACTACTTCAATCGGGACACCGGAACCGCGGACGACATTTCCGAGCTAGATCCGTCCGCCGAAGGCCAAGCCGAAGCCGGGTGGGGGGGGCTTTCGGAGTTCAGCGGCCGCGCAAATGAGGCCGTCGCCCGCGCCGTGGCCAATTCTGACCGGGAGACCCAGCCGTGACCTTCAAACAAGCGGTTAAGAGCACTCCAAACCTGGAGACAGCCTGGCGGCCCGGCCTCCACGCCCTCCGGGCCGAGGACAGGCCTCATATAAAAGCCGAGGACACACGGCGGCTATGCGGCAGCGCAGACGTGGATACGGCGCTGCTGCCGCGGGAGCCACAGGCGAATCGTTGGGATTTCGCCATCGGTTACCAGCACACCAACCGAAGGGACGAGCTCATTTACTGGGTCGAAACCCACACCGGCAGCGATGATCAGATCAAGGTCGTGCTCAGAAAGTTGGACTGGCTCAGGAACTGGCTCCGGACTGACGGCCACCAACTTGCCAGGTTCGACCGCGATATAACCTGGGTCTCAAGCGGTCATACTCTGTTCACCAAAGGCTCTTCCCAGGTGAAAATATTGGCGCAGAAGGGCCTCATCTACGCCGGAGCAGGTCACTCCAGATCCCCAACCAAAGGCGTTCATGACAAAACCCATTTCTCGTCCTAAGTGTTTTTTGCGCTGCTTTGCGACGACTCAAATATGAAGCCCCAAGTCAACGCCATCGCCGGCCGCCTGAGCCTTCGCGCACCCCAGCGCCGCTCGCTCGAGATCCTGGACCGCGTCACCGAAATTGTCCCTCCGCGAAAGGCAGCAGACCTCGCCGTCGCCCTCAACACCATCCGCAGCGAATTGCCGACGGTGACCGACTTTGAACGCGAATTCCCCTCGCTCTGCTTCGCGCTAGCTACCGGCGTCGGTAAAACCCGGCTGATGGGCGCCTTCATCAGCTATCTCCACCTCGCGCACGGCATCAATAATTTCTTCGTCATGGCGCCGAACCTGACCATTTACAACAAACTCATCGCCGACTTCACACCAAACACACCCAAATACGTCTTCAGGGGCATCGCTGAGTTTGCCACCGATGCGCCCGAAATCATCACTGGCGACAACTACGAAGCAAAGGCGGGCACCCTTTTCGACCAGTTGCTCCGTTGCAAGGTCAACATCTTCAACATTTCCAAAATCAACTCGGAAGTCCGCGGCGGCAAATCGCCGCGCATCAAGCGCCTCTCCGAATACATCGGCGAGAGTTACTTCGAGTATCTGGCCGGCCTACCTGACTTGGTTTTGATCATGGACGAATCGCACCGGTACCGCGCCTCCGCCGGCGTCCGCGCCATCAACGAGTTGAAGCCGGTCAGCGGCCTGGAACTGACGGCCACACCATTCACCGAAACCAACAAGGGTGCCGCGCCCTTCAAAAACGTCATCCTCGACTACCCGCTCGGGAAGGCCATGGCGGATGGCTTCGTTAAAGAGCCGGCCGTTGTCACGCGCAAGAACTTCAACCCCGCCGGGATGACGCCGCAGGCCATCGAACTGATGAAGCTCCAAGACGGCGTCAGGTTGCACGAGCAGGTAAAGGTCGAACTCACCCGCGCAGCGCTCAGTACGAGCCGGGCTGCGAAAAGCGATTTCCTATCAGTTCATATCAGTTTCTGCCGCCGGCGCGGTGCCCCGCCGCGTGCCGGGACATGCCCTTGCCACCGCCCACCCGCTCAAAGGGGCCGTTCCCTCGCCCGCCTCCCGCTGAGAACAGGCAAGAACCGGGCAAAAACTGCCTGTTGACGCCGCATCCTGGGATGGGTAGCGTCGTCCCATGGTTGGTGAGCCCGAAAACCAATTCTCCCTCACCCGCGCAGCGCTCAGTACGCGCCGGGCCGCGAAAAGCGGTTTCCTATCAGTAACAACATTTCGAGCTTCTCGATGACGAGCAGGAATGCGTTCGCCACTGCCGCACCGAGCAAATGAGCGCACGGACGCTTAACCGATCAATGAAGCGAGTAGCCTTGTGAAAATGCGTCGCAGCTTGATTGTCCTGACCCTGCCATTGGCCTTGGCCACGACTAATGGCGGGCTGGCTTGGGCCGGGCCCGAGTCTGCCAGCACGGAGCCGACTGCCAATTCGAACACGGCGATATACGATCCGGACAGGAAAACGAAAACTTCGGTGCCCGCGCTTCTGGTTGCCATTGTGAGCATTGCAATCCTTTGCTTTGGCGTAACGAGCGCGGCTATCGCGGGCGCGACCGAAGTGCAAGGCAAGGACTTCACGGAATGGGCCTTCGGTTCGGGGAGTTGGACCAATCGCGCGCGATGGTCAGAGGGGCTGCCCAACCCATTTCAGAGAACCGAAATCCACGGGAATAGCGCCGTGATTATTCCACCAGGCAATTACGTCGCGGGGGATTTGGAGATTGGCCTGAAAAGTGGCGATGACGCACTGGTGACCGTGGATGGAGGCAAAATGCTTTTGCTGCAAGACTCGTTGCGCGTGGGGGAATTAACCGGCAGCAAGGGCGAATTCATTTTAAAGCAGGGCGCTTTGCACTGTCCGATGGACATTTATTGCGGGGCGGCCAACAGCGTTCCTGGCCGGGCCACGAAAGCGGCGATTCGGATTGAAGGCGGCAGTTTTCTTGCGCGGACCTTGATCGTCGGCAGCGGCTGGGGAGCGGATTCGCTCCTGGCGATTGAAGGCTCGCGACCCTCGGCGATTCACGTGCTCGATTATTGCTATATTCAAGGCTTCGCCAGCACCAACGGAACGCCCGGTGTGGGCAGGCTTTCCTTTACCCTGGATGAACACGGCGTCACCCCCATCACGATTCAATCTCATCGCGACGGTCTGCGCATCATCAAGGACAACAAAAGCCATTGCCGCCTGGAAATCCGGTTGCACGCGGTACCTCCGCGTGAAGACGTTACTTTGGTTTCTGGCTACGTGCCCATTAAAGGCAGGTTCGATGATTTGACGGAGGGCAGTGAAATCTCTGCCCAATATCAGGGGCGAACTTACCGCTGGGTTCTGACGTATCGCGGAGGCGCCCACAGATGCGATTTGGGGTTGAGGAACGTTAGCGAATACGCCGCCGACACACCGATGACCCACACGCGGCCCTTGCCGGAAATTCCGAAGCCGCTCTGGTCGGACTTCCACCTCTACCCGCTATCCTCTCAAACACACGCCGAACCGGCGTTTCCGGGAGCCGAAGGTTTTGGCGCATTCACCGCCGGCGGAAGGGGTGGCAAGACCCTTTACGTTGATAACCTGAATGATTCCGGCCTCGGCAGCTTGCGCGCGGCCATCGAGACCCCCGGCCCTCGGATCATTTTGTTCCATGTTGGCGGTGACATTGCGCTAAAATCCACGCTCCACATCCGGGAACCCTTCGTCACGATGGATGGCCAAAACGCGCCGGGCTGCGGAATCATGCTGCGCAACCATGGCATCGAGGTACACACCCATGACGTGGTGCTGCGCTATTTTCGCATCCGGGTCGGCGACGATGTCGTTCGCGTGGATACTCCCAAGGCCTTGCAGGATTATGCGGGTGGAACCGGAGAGCACGCCCTCTATTTTATCGACGGCTCGAAGAACTGTATCGCCGACCACCTGTCTTTGAGCTGGTCCACCACCAAAATCCTTTCGATCACCAAGCTCAGTGATCTGATTACGGTTCAGTGGTGCATCCTGAGCGAAGCCCTTAACTTTGCCGGTCATGGATACGCCTCCATCGCGGGCGGAAACCGGCAAACCTGGCATCACAATCTCTTCGCCCACGATCGGAGCCGGAACGTTCGTTTCCAGGGCCTGGTGGATGCCGACTTCCGCAACAATGTGATTTACGACTGGGGTGACAGGGTTTCCTACGGAGAATTCGATAAGGTGAACTATATTGGCAACTATGCCAAACCCGGACCTTCGACGACCCAGGACCCGCCGCAATTCCACGACGGTGTTGCAGTCGTGATGCCCGGATCCTTGTTTCTAACCAATAACATCCTTGTGGGGTATCCGAAGGTGAACCAGAACAACTGGCGAGGGACCGGGTACTTCGACGAACGCAACACCATTGCTGCGCCCGAGCCGTTCCCGGCTCCGCCGGTGACGGCCCAGCCGGCGCAAGTGGCATATGAACTCGTGCTGAAGAACGCCGGAGCGACGTTGCCAAAGCGAGATTCAGTGGATGCAAGGATCGCACGCGAAACGCGGGAGGGAACCGGCCATATTATCAATTGGGTGAAGGGCGGTGGCGGCTGGCCAGATTTTCCTTCGACCCCGGTCTCTGCTTCAAATCCGTCACCGCCCGCATTGGAATCCAAGTGAATACAAAGGATTTGAATCTCTTCGACGGGGATGGTGAGAGTAACAGTTTAGCTCGTATCCCTGGCGAGGGTTTTCAGCGGGAGCCTTTCAACAGCGCAATATCGCGCGTCGGTTGGGTTTGACGGGCGGATTTCGGTAGAGAGCCGCCTGAGCCAGGGCGGGATCTTTGGTGAAGAGATCCAGCAAGAAGTTCTGGGCCTTCTTGCCTTGGCGCTTGGCGGTCTCCAAGAGGCTGCGCAGGACACTATGATTTTCTAGTCCCTTTTCCGAGCGCGTGCCCTGGATGACTTTGCGCATGATGACAACCGGACGCAGACTCTGTTCGGCCTGATTATTGGTGGGCGGGACGCCGGAACGACGGAAGCAAGTGAAGAGTAGTTTGTGCTCCGGACCGAGCAAGCGCTGCCGGAACTTTTCGGCTTTGGGGTAGCGCAGCGACTGAGCGCAGAGTTTGCGGAGTCGTTTTTTGAGTTTTCGCTCCTGAACTTTGGCGGGCTTGGCGCGCCAGGGTCGGGCCGTCAATTGATGGTGAGCCTGACAGGCGTCGTGAACCCATCCCTGGATATCCTGGCAAAACTTTCGGGCCTTGGGATCGGCTGCGCGGCCGGTGAGCAAGGCTAACTCCTGTTCGAGTTCCTTGGCCTTGGTTTTGATGTGCGAAAGGCAGGACTGGCGCGCTTTGGGTTCCACGCCATTGTAGGAGGCAAAGGCGTCGGCAACGAGCACACCGTCGAACTTTTCCCCAAGCAGTTTTTGCGCGGCTTCGCTGGAGCGGTGCGGGTCCAGGAGAAAGGCCGCCAGATCTTTGTTGCCCGCATACCAAACCCAGTAGTTCTGGCCGTCGTGCCGCCAAGAGGTCTCATCGGCATGAACGACGGCCAAGGAGCGGACTTTCTCCAGCAAATCGGCGTAGAGCGGTTGGCCCCGGCGCACCGCTTGGCGTTCAAAGCCGTAGGCGCTGGCGGGCACGAATTTCAGACCAAAGAAATCCGCGAAAAAGCGGCTGATTTTACGGTCCGAGACGTTGAGCTCGTAGCGCAGATAAATGGCCGTCGCTTTGGCCGCCGGACCGATGTAAGAGCCCATCAATTCCCCCGGACCGGGCAGGATGACCTCGCGCTCACAATGAGGGCAGTAAGCCAGCTGATGCACATAGCACGTAGTCACGACACGCGGCTCCAGCACGATGTCCTCCTGCACATGCTCGCGCCGTTGCTGGACCGGCTGCAGATCCGTGCTGCGGCAGTCTGGACAACACCGGGGTGCGGGAACTTCGAGGCGAAGATGAATTTGCTTGGGCTTGGGACGCATCCAAGGCGGATGCCCCAGAGGAGCGCCGCGCTTTTTGCGTTGCTCCGACCGACACTGCTGACTGGAACCTGCCGCTGGGTGGCGTCCTTTGAACTGTCGGCGATGCAGAGCCTGGAGCTGAGCCCGGAGTTGCTGATTTTCCAGCTCCACCTGCTTGGAATGCTGGCATTGCTCCCGCAGTTCCTTGTGGAGCTCTTCGAGTTGATATTCGTAGTGGCATTCGGTGCCGGCGACCTCCTGATAACGATGGAAGACCCAACTGGTAGAGAGTCCTTCCAGATACGGGCACCCATCCCGGTAAGGGCAGCGAAAGTCCTCTGGCAGGTCTTTAAATTCGGGCATCGTCAATCTGGGGGCGGCAGTTGGAGCAGCCGCCAGTTAGTTTCCGAGAGCCGCTGGAGCAGTTTGCGCACTTTAAGGTGATTGCGGGTCATGGCGCGGACCTGAGGGACCAACTCCTGACGGACATATTTGGTGACGGTCTTTTGGTCCACCTTGGTGGTGAGATGATAACCGCGCTGAGAGGGGTTTTTGTGGAGGGAGCCCTGGAGGAGCTCCAGGGCATCGTTGATTTGGCGCTGGAGTTGTTCCTTGCGGAACTGGAGAACCTCGGTTTGTTTGCTCATAAGAATGCGTATATATACGCACACTTTAAGGCATGGAAATCAGGCCGTCAAGAGGTAAATGTGAAAATTAATGCAAAAAAGTGCTCCTAGGAGCTAAACTGTTACTTGCGGAGGGCCACCCTCTTTGGGGTCGGTCCCTAGTTTCGTGCACTCACGGGTCGCCGGCTCTATTTCCCATTTCCTCGCCCGCCGGTCCTTTCACCGGCCGGTCGCGCCATTTTAATTGTTAGGCCAGGTCTCGGGGTGGGGGGCGTGATCGTTGTTCCAGCGCTGGCGGGCGCGTTCGCTCCTTTCGAGCCAGGCGGTGTGCTTGGCATACTCAACATGGCCGTCGCAGAACACGGCGTTTTCGCCGTTGTCATGACGCGGGGCCAATTCGGCCAGCAGATTGATGGCAAAGAGATCGTCGAGGTCGTTGTCCTCACCCCCGGTTTTCGGTTTGCAATCGGCCATGGCGACCATGTCGCTGGGCGTGCGGACCTGGCTTTCGGGGAGGAACCGGGTGGTGCCCTGGCCCGAACCGCCGTCCAGCCCGAGAATCGCACCCGCGGCCGGATAACGCCCGCTCCCGGCCATGTTGTACCCGTAGCTCGAGTTGCGTTGCGGCTCCGAAACATTATTCGTCCAGAGCGGAGCGTTCAGGTTGGACGGGCACTTGTAAACATTGCGGTTGTTGCCGGTGAACGGCAGCAACAGGGCGTCCCAGAGCGTCACGACTTGTCCGCGAGCCGAGGTGAACGCGGCGCAGGCTGGGAACTTCTGGAAATCGTCGGTATAGAGCTTCAACGCGACCCCGAGTTGATGCAGGTTGCTCTTGCAGGCGGCGGACTGTCCGGCGGCCTTCGCGCGGGAAAGACCGGGGAGCAGCAGGGCGGCCAGGATGGCGATGATGGCAATGACGACGAGTAATTCGATCAGCGTAAACGCAGGCCCATGGCGCTGTCGGTGGGGGCTGAACATGAGCAAACGTTATCACGATGAACACCAGATGTAAACCATCGGTTAGCGGCGGCCGGCAAGGTCCAGGCGCGGGGCGATGGCCCAAGCAGCGCGGGGGTCCTCCCCGGCGGGTAAACCAGGCATCCATGGAAACGCGCCGACCGCCGAATCGCGGTCCGCGCGCTTCGTCCCGCGTGGCCGCCGCGATCCTCAGCCGGCCTGCTTTTTTCGCGGCGTGGTGAGGCGCCGAAGGGCCAGGTCGCGGAACCGGGTCCGCAATTGCCACCAGGCCGGCAAACCGAAGATCAGATCCGCCGACACCCCCAGCCAGAACCAAAGTCCCAGGTAGAACCGCCAGGTGGGCTGCATGCCGCCCGCGCTCCACAGGCTGGCCACGCTCGCGATGGCGGCGAACAAGACCCAAGGCAAAAGGAGAATGCGCAGGATGGTATTGACGCTGGCCAGGTTTGGGTTTTTGGCGGTGAGGGCAGAGAACAGGGCGACGCCGCTGAGCGCCGCCACATCCAGGGCAAGCAGAAAGAGCCCGGCCAGGCCGGTGTGGACCTGTTGCACAGCGCTTGGGGCTGCGTAATGCCAGACCGCCACCATCAATAGGATCTCGGAGGCAACAACGACCGCCAGTGGCTTGAGGAACTGCCTTTTGAGCGCCAGGAATTGTCCGCGCAGGATCTCGCGGTCATTGAGCGGCGTGGAGAGCAGGAGTTCCAGGGTGCCCATTTTTTGCTCCTCCCCCAGCCGTTGTCCGGCTTCGATGGCGATCCAGATTTTCAACCCGCAGTTGAGCAGCAAGGCGGTGGTGAGGTTGAAGCTGTCATCCATCCAGTCCATGTGCTCGACGAATCGCAGGAAGAGCCACCAGGCGGCCACCAAGGACAAAAAGAGCCACACAGCGGCCGGCTTGAGTCGCGCGCGGGAGGCCAGCCAGCAAAAGGGATTGGCCGCCAGGAGCCGTGTGCGCAGCGCCTTGCGCTGTTCGGGCCGGCCGTACACCCACACCCGCCAGCGTTCCGGCCAGCGGTTGGCTTTCTTGCCGGAGGGTTGATCCTGCCAGGCGCGCGGCGCCAGCCAGCTCGCAAGCCCCACCAGCACCCACACCAGCGCGTGGGTAACACCCAGGGAGTCCCAATAACACTCGCTGCTCAATTTGTAACTGGCATCGAAGCAAAAGAAGAAACTGTATGCCGGGCAGGAAAAGAACAGCGGGTGCAGCACACGGTGCGCCGGGTCCAGGTAAGCCGCGAAGCCGGCGATGGCAGGCGAGAGCCCCACCAGGGCCAGCAGCAGGAGCAAATTCATGCCCATCGCCTGCCGGGCATCGTGGCTCAGGACCGAGGCCACCAGCCCGATGGCCAGGGAAAAGAGAAACGTGTTGATCAGCACCAGGACGGTGCGCCAAAACTCGCCGTTGGTCACTCCGCCCATGAGCAACGGAATGGCCAGCACGGGCACAATGGCCAGCAAACCGTAAAACGCGTTGACGGAGGTGGCCGCCAGCTTGCCCAGCACCACGTCGTAGCCTTTCAAATCCGTCAGAAACAGCAGGCCCAGTGTTCCCTCGCGCTTTTCTTCGCTTAAACAATCCGCCGTCGAGCGCCGGCCCGAAGCCAGGCAGTACAACAAGGCCAGGCCGCCCAGGCCGCCAAAGATTACCTTGGCCAGGAGTTGGCGCGGCGTGTGCGCGTTCGCCAGGTAGAGGAAAAAGCCGATGAGGATCGCGGCCAGCGCCAGCGCGAGGCGCACCCAGTAGGTGCCGTGCCGGCGCGCCGCTACGCGCAATTCCCGGTCCACAATGGGCAAAAACGTCATGGCGCTTTGACAAGCGGTTCCGCCTTCCGTCACGCGTGCGACTTGCGGATTGCTTGAAGGGCAGGGAATCCTTACCTTGGCTTGGATGAAACATCAACTCGACTTCGAGAAGCCGATCACGGAGTTGCAACACCAGCTTGACGTGTTGAGGAAACATCCCGAGACGCATTCCCTGGGGATCAGCGTCGAGGAAGAGGTCGTGTTGATCGAGAAGAAGCTGGAAGAAACCAAGCGGCAGATCTTCTTGAATCTCAGCGCCTGGGACCGCATCAAAATCGCGCGGCATCCCAAACGTCCCTTCACCCTGGACTATCTCGGCTCGGCGTTTACGGATTTTTCGGAGCTGCACGGGGATCGGTTGTTCGCGGAGGACCGGGCGGTGGTGGGCGGTTTTGCCTGCCTGGGCTCGCACCGCGTCATGGTTGTCGGCACCCAAAAGGGCCGCGACACCAAGGAGAACATTCTGCGCAATTTCGGTTCCGCCCACCCGGAAGGCTATCGCAAAGCGCTGCGTTTGATGAAATTGGCCGACAAATTCCGGCTCCCGATTATCACCTTGATCGATACGGCCGGCGCCTATCCCGGGATTGGCGCCGAGGAACGGCACATTGCGGAAGCCATCGCGGTGAACCTGCGGGAGATGATGCGTCTCGAAGTGCCGATTATCGCCGCGGTGATCGGAGAAGGCGGCTCGGGCGGCGCCCTGGGCATCGGCGTGGCGGATCGGGTGCTCATTCTGGAAAACGCCTACTATTCCGTCATCAGCCCCGAGGGCTGCGCCGCGATTCTCTGGAAGGACCGATCAGCGGCCGCCAAAGCGGCGGAAGCCTTGAAAATCACCGCCAAACACCTGCGCGAACTGGGGTTGGTGGACGAGATCGTGCCCGAACCGCTCGGCGGCGCCCATACCAATCCCGACGCCACGGCCGAGACGCTCCGCGACACGCTCCTGAAGCACTTGGAAGAGTTGCTCAAGCTGACACCACCCGACCGCCTGAAACAGCGGTACGCCAAATTCCGCAGTTTTGGCCACTTCGTTGAAGCCAAACCCACCCCCGCCGCCGAAACAACAGCCGTTTGAGCCGGCCTCGAGGACGCATGCTCTACCCCCTGACCTTCGCCCCTATCTATCAAGAGCGCATCTGGGGCGGTCGCCGATTGGAGGAACTCTATCAGCGACGCCTGCCGCCCGGCGCACTCATCGGGGAATCCTGGGAGCTGACGGATCGGCCTGAAGCGGTAAGTGTCATCACCAACGGGCCCTTGGCCGGTAAGAATCTCCGCTGGCTCATGGAGCATCACACTGCGGAACTCCTCGGTCGGGCGCAGCCTTCCGGGGGCCGTTTCCCGCTTTTGGTGAAGCTCCTCGACGCCCGTGACAAGCTCTCGCTGCAGGTGCACCCTCCCAGCGCCCGGGCGAGGTCATTGGGCGGCGAGCCCAAAACCGAGATGTGGTATATTGCCGATGCCGCGCCGGGGGCCGAACTTTATGTCGGGCTGCGGCGCGGGGTCACCCGGCTGGAATTTGAACGCAAGCTGCGCGAAGGCACGGTGGCCGAATGTTTTCATAAGGTGAAGGTCCGGGCGGGCGATGCCATGTTCCTGCCCAGCGGACGCGTGCATGCGATCGGAGCTGGATTGGTGATTTTTGAGATTCAACAGAACTCGGACACGACGTACCGCGTGTTTGATTGGAACCGGGCGGGATTGGACGGCAAGCCGCGGCCTTTGCACCTTCGGGAGTCGCTCGAAAGCATCGATTTTGAAGATTTCGAGCCTTCGCTGGTGCGAGCCGGCGGGGAAGCGAAAGGTGCGGTTACAGTGCGGCGGCTCGTCAACGACGCTCTGTTTCAAGTCGAGTCTTTGGCTTTGAGCGCCGGCGCCGTTTGGCGTTCGGAGCCTGAAATCATGCAGGTGCTGGGGGTGGTCTCAGGCGCTGTGGCGGTTTCCAGTCCCCAGGGGAAGGTGAAATGTTCCGCGGGCGAGTTCTGTCTGCTGCCGGCCAGCCTCGGAGCCGTGGAGGTCCGCGCGGAGCCGGCTGCCCGGGTGCTATGCTCCACGGTGTGTGAACCCGCTGCGGCGTGAAGAAGTTCCTCCAAAGCTGGCTCATCAATACCCTGGCCGTGCTGGTGGCGGTCTATGTCGTCCCGGGCATTCACTACCAAAAAGGAGTGGATCTCCTGGTTGCGTCCTTGCTGCTGGGAATCTTGAACGCCGTGATTCGCCCGATCCTCCTCTTGCTTACGCTGCCGTTGTTGATTTTTACCCTCGGCCTCTTCACGCTCGTCATCAATGCGTTGCTCCTTTATTTCGTGGGCTATTTGCTGCAGCCCCGATTCCATGTGATGAGCTTCGGCGCCGCCTTCTGGGGCGCCTTGGTGATCAGCTTGGTGTCCATTATCCTCAACAGCATCACCGGCACCGGCAGTGCGCGCGTCCACTTCCAACGCCGCCGCGGTCCCCCCAAATCCGGCGGCAACGGCGGCGGACCCGTGATCGATATCTAGCGCGGCTGCGCCTCGTTTCAGATTCCAGGAGTTCAGCGGACCGCCAGCTCAGGTTTCTCGCAACCGGTAGGCCGCTCGCCGCGTTGCAATGCCGCGCGCCAGAAAATCCCGTTCAAAGTCCGTCACCACCGAGGCCAGCGCTGCGGGTGTGTCCACTGCCTCAAACAGGGGACTCCGCCCAAACACGGCCTGCATCTGGTCGAAATAATCCGAGTCGTCCGTCCGTAAAAAGACCTCGCCGCCGGGCATAAGCACCTCGCGCGCGAGTTGGGGGAAGTCTTCGTTTACCAACCGATGCCGGCGGTGCTTTCGCTTGGGCCAGGGATCGGGAAAATAAATGTGCAAGGCCGCGCTCGAACGGGGCGGCAGCAAGTACCTGCAGGAAGTAGGAGGACTCGATTTGGACGGCGCGAACATTGGACAACCCCGCCTGCCGGGCCTTTCGATCCAGCTTCCTCAGGCGGCCCAACAAACGCTCCACACCGATAAAATTCCGCCCCTGAAAGCGCTTCGCGTACTCCACCAGGAAGGAGCCGTCCCCGCTCCCCAACTCGACTTCGAGGGGCTGCGGACGAGGGAAAAGCACCACGAGATCCAGCCGTTCGAGGATGGTCGGAAGCTCGTAGCGCGGAGTGGCGATTAGGCCGCTTGGGGCGATTTCCGGTCGCATGCAGAAATTAGGTGATCGGGGCGGTGAGCTTCGGACTCATTTGCGGCGTGCTCGCGAACTTTTGGAAAAGGCGGAGCTGCTCGAAAAACCAGCCCTGCTGCGCGATTCAGCTTGTTCGTTAAGATGAAGCAAGGTGAAATAAAATGCGCCCGGGCGTTCAGGAAAACCCAGGAAAGTCAGGCGGTGAGTTTTCGTCCCTCACCTTGGCGTTCCTGAAATTTCCAGAATTCATGGCCCCAGGCTACCTGACCGGGAAGCTCCTGTCCAACCCGCAGCCATCGCAGCCAAATGGCAAAAGCCATCCGGGCCAGAGCCGGTTTGAGACGGCTCAGGCCAAAGCCGGCCGAATGGTTGCCGAAGAACTGACCCGGCGGAAATGGACCGAGCCGGAGTTGGCAGCCCGCCCCAAGGCAGTTGCAGTGAAGCTGGCGCTGGGGGCCCGTTGGCTGTCACCGGTCACTTCAAATTGACCCACCCTGGCGGCAGACTTTTTAGCGTTTTCGTGGTTGGCGCCACGAGACGACGCTTTCGGTCAAAGCGATCGCAAAACGTTTGCAGCTTGGCAAACCCAAGTGCGCCACGACCAATCTCCACAAGTTCATGACCGCCTCGCCAACCGACGATTCACAAGCCCAACTGAACCTTGTGATGGTGAACAATCAACAGTAGCGGGTGTTTCTACGGCCTGACCCCATCCGCCGGCGAGGTCGAGCAAAAGATTAGTGTCCAGCGCCAGTGATTTCTTTGGGCCGGCCGCTATAGATTTTCGCCATGCCGCGCCGGAAATGCTCCGCTTCTTCCTCCGAGGTGAGTTTGCTAGCCAGCTTGCGGGCTTTGGCGGCCAAACGGCTGCCGGGAGTTTCTTCCGGGTAGTCGAACTTTTTTCGCACGGCGCGTTGGCGCCTTCAGATTCAGATGACCTCGAAACAGATGCGGGCGATTCCCTGGCGGTAGAACAACGTTCTTGAGCCAAATGCGGACAAGCGATACAAGTTTTCGGTGGAGAGAAATTCGACCGTGCCATTCGTGGTGAGGGCAGCGCCGACTTGATATCCGCAGGTGACCTGCAGCGGGATCCGCCAGGTAGCCGCCGACCAGAAACAGACCGCCAAGCCAATCAGAAAGGGCGCCAGCGTTTGCAGCAAAGCCCAGTGGGGGCCAACCTTGATCAGCAGGGCGCCGGCCAGGGCGGTAATCGCCAGCCCGCCCAGGTCAATCCAGTGGTCGGGGGTGAACCGCTCGGGCCGCAGGCTGAACAACATCCAGCGATACAGGATCAGACTGAGGAATTTCGAGCCATGAATAAATGGGCGTCCAAAATCCGCATTTTGCCGGAAGTACTGGTTAAGACACACGAATGTCGCGCCATCCGACTTGTCGCTTTGCTCGGTTAATCGTCGCACGGAAGCAGTCTTTGCTGCTGTCCCGGCGGGCGTCGGACGGGATTTTGTCCTTGCTGGGCCTGCCCTGGGTGCTCCAGACAGTCCGGACCGGTCCAACCTTCACCTTGTCCGGCTTGAGAGCTGGCCCACCGCCGCGATGACCTAAAGACGGCAACCTCCTTAAAGCGATGTCCACCCATCATAACCTCAGAAACCTATGAAGAAGCCACCATCCTTCGCGTTCGCGGCGTGTCCCTGCATGATCAATGGGACGGTGAGCAATGCGCTCGCGGTCGAGCTCACCGGCACTTGGAACCCACTGCCTTTTTGCCCAACACCTCTTCAACCGAACGCGGAAGGCTGCCAAGACTACTTTTCTGGCCAATGAAAATGCTAAAGCCGCTGCTCAGGGGCATCGTTCTCTGTGGTTTGATGACTGGGACTCTCAGGTCACAGCCGCCGGCCGTGATCAAGGTTGATCTGGACCGCACGATCGCGCAAATCGATCCGAACATCTACGGCGCGTTTGTGGAACCCATCCGCACCGTGGTGTATGGCAGTATTTACGATCCCAAGTCCCCCTTCGCTGATGAGAACGGATTCAGAAAGGATTTTGTTCAACTCGTAAAGGAGCTCAAGATTCCGGTGGTCAGGTGGCCCGGCGGAAATTTCGTCTCCGGTTATAACTGGGAGGATGGGATTGGCCCCAAGGGCCAGCGGCCAGCCAGGCTCGATCTCGCCTGGCACCAGGTCGAAAGCAATCAGATGGGAACCGATGAGTACGTAAAACTGTGCAGCCTGATCGGGGCGGAGAATTTCATCTGCATCAACGCCGGTTTGGGCACGCTGGATCAGGCGAGGCATTGGGTCGAGTACTGCAATTATGAGGGCGGAACCTATTACTCCGATCGGCGCAGAAGATACGGTAACGAGAAACCTTTCAAGGTGAAGTACTGGGCGCTGGGCAACGAAATTGACGGCCCCTGGCAAATGGGGCAGAAAAGCGCCGAGGACTACTGCAAATTCGCTCTCGAGGCGGCCAAGCTCATGCAGTGGGTGGACAAGGATATCAAGCTCGTCGCCTGCGGGGCTTCCAATTACGGGCGGGGCACCAACAATGCCTGGATCGACTGGAACGATTATGTGTTGGAGCACATGATCGGCAAAATCGATTACCTCTCCGTCCACCGATATGTCAGAGAGGTTCTGGGAGGGGAAACCAACTTCCCGGCCGTGATGTCCCGCGGGCTGGACATTGATGAAAAGATAGAAATCGTGAAAGCCCTCATCAAAAAGGCCACGGCAAAGTCCGGCTCGACCAGGCCGGTCTATATCTCATTTGATGAATGGTCCGCCGGAAGTCCGGGCGCAGGCAACGGCCTCATCGGTTCACTGATGGTGGCCCAGCACTTGAACTCATTCATCAGACACGCCGACATTGTCAAAATGGCAAACATCACCATGCTTTCGAGCCTGGTGGGCAATTCACCGGAAGGCGATTTCAAGAATGCCTTGTACCAGGCATTTTACCTGTATTCGAATAACTCGCGCGGCACCGCTCTGGACGTCTATGCCGACTGTGAGCGGTACAGCAACCGGGCATTTAAGGACATCCCTTATCTCGATGTCACCGCGGTCTTGAGTGACTCGGGGAAAACGGTGGTTCTAAATGTGGTCAACCGGCATGAAAAGAATGCATTGACCACGGAGGTTGTTTTGCAGAGCGGAGCATGCACGGGGAGTGCCACGGTAAAGGAGATTAACGCTGAACGTGTGGATTCGAGCAGTTCCAGGACCCGGGAGGGCGTAGCCATCACCTCCAAGGAGATTCCGTTCCAGGGCAGTGCCGTCAAGTACAGCTTTCCCGCACATTCCTACACCCAAATGCTGATCCCGATCCACTAACCGGCGCAACTCAGCCGGCATTCACAAAGCCAACATACCTCACATGAATCATTCAATTCTCGGCTTCATCCTGATTGCGGGTCTTCAAGCTGCGGCGCAAACGAACGAAGCCGTGCTCGAAGACTTCAAACCCTCCACATTAAACCAGCCCAGCCAGAAATATCCACAGGTCAACTCGCAAGGCTACGCTCGATTCCGCATCGTTGCGCCCGCAGCCCAAAGCGTCAGTTTAAGTCTGGGGGGACGCGGAGGTACCACGCTTTCCAAAGGCGAGGACGGCGTGTGGGTGGGCACCACGAAAAAGGCGTTGGACGAAGGTTTCCACTATTATCATCTCACCGTTGACGGAGGGGTTTTCAACGACCCCGGCACCTTGAGTTTCTACGGTTCCACTCGATGGGAAAGCGGCATTGAGATCCCGGCGCACGACCAGGATTTTTATGCCGTGAAGGAGGTTCCGCACGGCCGGGTCCAGCAGGTTCTTTTCCCCTCGAAGTTCACGAACAACGTGACCGAGCGCATCGCGTATGTTTATACGCCACCGGATTACGACCAGGATACGGCGAAACGTTACCCCGTGCTGTATCTGCAGCATGGCTGGGGTGAAAATGAGTATGCCTGGTGGAATCAAGGGCGCGCCAATCTGATCATGGACAACCTGATTGCCGAAGGAAAGACCAGGCCCTTCATCATCGTGATGACGTATGGTTTGACAAACGAAGGACCCGGACCAGGCGCACGCCGCGGTGGCGGTGCCCGGGGAGCAGCGGCTACGGCTGGATCGACGAACGCCTCACCCGCCGGGGGAGGCCCCGGAGGTCGCGGCGGGGCGAACCCCTTTGCCGGGGCCGCCGCGGCATTCGAAGTAGTCCTGGTGGACGAACTCATCCCCTATATCGACGCGAACTTCCGGACGCTGACCGATCAGCCTCATCGCGGCATGGCCGGCCTCTCGATGGGCGGCATGGAAACCAAGATCATCACACTGAAGCATCTCGACAAGTTTTCGCACATCGGCCTCTTCAGCGGCGGCGTGATCACCCCGGCGGATGTTGAGAAGACGCCTGGGTTCACGGAGAAAGTCAAAGTCGTATTCTGCAGTTGCGGCAGTCGTGAAAATCCCGGCAACATCAATGCCAACCACGAAGCCCTCGAGCAGGCAGGCATCAAAAACACAGCGTACGTGTCGCCGGAAACCGCCCATGAGTTCCTGACCTGGCGTCGAAGCTTGCGCGAGTTCGCGCCGCTGCTATTTAAGGACTAACCGGCCAGCGGAATTGGGAATGGCGCGGAGGCCCTGGGGTAAGTGAACCCGCCAACCCGATGCGTCGTGCCCATGTCCACCGTGATGGCATGCGGCTGCTTCTGGCCGGCGTTCCACCGAGTGTGCCAGATGGTGGACGAATCGCCGTCGATCGCGCGGGCGGCGGAATGGTCTGCCCCGACGGTTTGCTCGCTGTCCACGTTGATCGCTTTCCAGCCGAGCGGCATCAATTCCCATTCGTAATCGCGCCCAATCAAGGAGTAATACGCCTGATGCGCGACGTACCGGGGGTAGCCGTATCGGTCGGCTGCCGCCAGTGATTTCATCAAATGCCAGCCGGAAAAATTGGAGCAACCGGCGTATCGGATTTTTCCTGCCCGCACCAGCGTGTCGAGCGTGCTCAGGGTCTCCTCCACGGGCGTTTGCGCGTCAAAAGCGTGCAGTTGAAACAGGTCGATGTAATCGGTCCGCAGGCGTTTCAACGCCTTTTCAATGGCGCGAACCAGGTGGAAGCGCGACGAGCCGACCTCGTTCGGCCCCTCCCCGACACGGAACGTCGCCTTCGTAGAAATTAGAACTCGGTCACGCCGGCCGGCAATGGCCTTCCCAAGAATTTCCTCGGCCATGCCGTCGGAATAACCGTCCGCGCTATCGAACATGGTCACCCCGGCATCGAGACAAATGCTCACGAGCCGTTTGGCCTCGGCGACGCCGACATCTCCCCAGGCTGAGAACAACTTCCCTTTGCCGCCGAACGTGCCGGTTCCGAACGTCAACACGGGAACTCTCAAACCCGAACCGCCGAGAAATCGGTATTCCATAGACCGGACCAGCTTAGAGGCGCAGCGGGAGTTGTCAAACGGTTGCAGGCTGCTCGCAGAGACGAATGGAAGGCTGTTCTCAAATTCGGCCCTATGCTGAGCAGAGTCAGTGTAACGCTTCACGTCGTCCTCACTCACAACTACGTCCTTGTGGTTGTATAATGGCTGGAGGGCCTTCACAACCTCCGCCGCGACAAACGCCGGTGGGGTCAGACCGTACCGGTGGGGTCAGACCGTAGAAAAGTCCATCATTTCGTGATGACGAGGGCGGTCGGTTCCTTCTCTGGTTCGGGCCGTGCCGCGCAAGCTGCCAGTGGAAAACTCCTGCTCTGCATTTCGGACTTGAACAGGTCAGGAAAAGATATACGATTCCTATATGAAGACATGTACCTACCCTGTAGTCCTGAAAGGCGAATTGCTCCAAGAGATCCGCAAGACTGCCAAGGTGACAGGCCTTTCAGTCGCGGATTGCATCCGCCAGGGCGCCAAACTGGGGCTGCCACAGTTGCGGGAACAACTTGCGCCCGCCAGCGTCCGGATCACCAACGTGAATCCAATGCCAGCTAAGGCAGCTGAGGCGCTCTACGCCGAAGCGGATGACGACACCGAGGCCATCAATCGCTTCATGGAGGCCCAATCCAAAGGTGTCGAAGAATGAAGGCATGGGACATTTACACGGGCGACCTTTTCGGTCCTCACCCGTGCGTGCTCGTCTCTTGCCAGGCCAGGATTGATCAGAAGCCCCAGGTTGTGGTGCTCAAGTGTACCTCCATGAGACCTGAACAGCAACGGCTGCCCAAGGATAATGAAAGCGTCCTGGGCCAGGAGGATGGGCTGGACTGGAAAACCCTTTGCCGCTGCGACCTGCTCTTTACAGTGGACAAGTCAAAGCTCACCCACAAGCGTGGTGCGGTCACGTTCGAGCGGAGGCGAGATATCGCCCGAAAGATTATCCGCGGACTGGCAATAGCCGGACTGTAGGACCTCCTTTCTAAGCGCTGAGATGGATAAAATCCATTCCGGCTACCCACGCAAAAGCGAGGCAGAAACGGTGCAGTTTTCATTACTTTTACTCCGAGGCCATCTCGCCTTTCAGCGGCAGCGGAACCTGGCAAACTTTGCGGATCTCGGCCCGAACCAGGGCGGACAACCGATACAAGTTTTCGGTGGAGACAAATTCGACCGTGCGTTTGGCCAGTTCAGCTTCCAGGCGGTCGAGCTCCTTTTTTAGCCGGATCAATTCCTGCTCGTGCGTAGCGAGGATCTCTTCCTGGAGGGCCTCGCACTCGATGGCCCGCAGGGCGCGGATCTGCTCATGCTCCTGGCGATTCCAATCGACCAGAGTGCGCTGGGCGATGTTAAGCCGCTCGGCGATGCGGCCCAGGCTCCAGCCCTTGGCCCGAAGTTCGAGGAACTGGCTTTTGGTTTCGGTGTCATACATAACAGTGCTTGGTTTTGTCAGCCGGTCATTATGCGCGCAGGCGCACGAGGGGGAGTGTAGCATTGTTTTTGGGCCGGATTACAGAGCACGAGAGAGGGAACTGCATTGACGCGCAGGGAAGCGTGTTGAGACGCAAGGAAGGGCAAAATGTCTAACAGATTTTTGTTGACGACGTTTGGGAAAAACGAACCCGGGTCGCATCATCGCAGATCATTGTACCAATGGGCATCGAGCGACCGCGTTAACCAATACCAGGCGTGATTTTTCATGGAATCACGTTCGCCATCTGCGCGCTTCGGCCAGCGGTTCGGCGGACGGAAAAGTGAAGTGCCGGCGGAGCAACGGCGGGCACGAAGCCGGAACGTAACGACCGCCGCCGTGCCGCTGACGGAAGCCCCTCGCTCATTTCGCTTTTGGTTTGTCGCACGAGACCATCGCCTCCGCATCATGGTTTACAATTTCCTGCGTGACGCGCTCCGCAAAATGTTCCACCTCGTTTTCGCGGACAAGTTGTTTCTGTTCGGGAATCTTTTGCAACAGATGCAACGCATTCTCAAACGCCTCCTTTGTTTCCGGTTGACGTGGTTCGCCCAGAATGAAGTGTATTTTGAATTTCTCCCGCGAATCGTGCAACGCCACGCCGCGCCCCAGCCAGCGGTTCGCCTTTTCCCGGCATGAACCGAGTGCTGCAGGCCGTCGGAAGAGTCATTCGCTCGGAGACCGACCACAGCGTGGTGCTGCTCATTGACGCGCGCTTCAATGAGGTGCGCTATCGCCGGTTGTTTCCCGCCTGGTGGAAATACATGCGGGTGCGACACTCGGATGGTTTACAGCAGACTGTCGATCATTTCTGGCAACCATTCTCCATTTAGGCTGGGCTTCTCCTCAAACCTCTCCCGCAAGGTGCGCGTAGGGTGGAGCGGTGCGCAATCTCAAATCCTCCACGGGAGTGCCGATGGTGAAATGGTAAAGGGTCTGCCAGTCGTAGCCGGTCAGACCGAGCGCGCCGTGCAGCACGTCATCGAAGTAGCAACCGATGCCGGTGCCCCTAACCCCGGCCGCTTCGGCCGCTAGATACAAGGCCTGACCAATCACGCCAGCTTCCCAGAACATTTCCCGGTAAGCCGACGCGCCCCGTTCCCGCAGGACGGGTTCGAATCGGGCCAACATTCCCAGGCTGAACGCGCCCTCGGCGGCGATATTTTGATGGCAGGAAAGCGTCCGCGCGAAATCACGCACGTCGCCCCCGCCCAGCCGATACAGCGGAGCCGAGGGGCCTGAACCAGCCACCGCTTCCCATTTGAGTTTCGAATCAAACGCCTGACGCAATGCCTCCGCATCCGCTGGAGCGCGCAGCCAAAAATACAAACCCGGGTCTAGCCCGACCACTCGGTGCACGAACAGCAACAGGTGCAAACGTGGAGCAAAGGGCCAGGCATCGAAGGGCGGCGCGAAACTGCGGGGCAGCGTGGTATCGAGAATGGTTAGGAATTTATCCCGCGAGAGGCCGGTGGAGCCATCGAAGTCAACCGCACTGCGTCGCTGGCGAATCAACTGACGTGCGCTATGGCCGCAGTGGGGCGGAGACGGAGGAGACCACGCAGGCCAAGCCTCAGCTTGCGATGGTTCCACTCTCGGGGTCTTTCGTTCCGACGCTTTTACAGCTTTATCAATCTCTGGCCACTCGACATGCGAATCGCTCAACCGGTTGGCCCGTCCGAACCATTCGATGGCACTTTCCGCGGCGGGCGACAGCGTCTTCTCTTCTGCTTCATTCACCATCACTCGGACGAGCAATTCCGGAATTTCCCGTTCCGCGTCGGCAAAATCTTGCGCGCGCTCCAAACCGAGCAGTTGGGCGAGACGCGCGTCATCCCACTCCGACAGGAGTTGCACGCGCCAGCCCAATGTGGCCGCAGCGAAACGAAGCGCTGCAAGCGCGTGTCCAACATCATGCTGGCAATAGCGGAAAGCCCGCTCCCCATATTTCCAAGCCTCGCGCCAAGTAATGGAGGTCAGCCCCACATGAAATCCATTCGCAGTTGATGGGGTGTCCTGCGACCAACGCGCCCGAAGTTCCAGGGCATGTTCAAAGGATGCGTAGTGATAGACACCTGCACCACCCGGAAATCCATCGAGTGCAGGGAGCACAGCATAGGCCTCCGTTGGATGCAGGTTGCCACTCGAGGGGTTCATCCGCAGATACCAACTCGAATCGGCAATCTGCTTGCGAGCCGAAAGGCCCATGGATAATTCAAAAAACAGACCCAGCGCCCCCGAGGTGAGCGGTCGCGGTGTAATGGTCGCCCCGAACAAGGCGGCCGCAGAGGGCGTTTCGTTCGGACCGGTTAATGGCAGCCGGAATAGCGGTGAGTCACTAAAGCGACGAAAAGGGTTTGGTTGAGCCTCCCAGTCCAAACCGTGCGGGCCGCGGGCGTAACGCTCGGGATGATGCTTGGTTCGTTCGTGATATGCGATGATCTCGGCGACTGCTTCGGGCATGGACGGTTGATTGGCGATGGTTGATTTCAAGCGGCGAGGCCACAATAAACTATTAACGGGAGATTGCTCTCACCTAATTTGCTGTGGCGATTCTCGCGGACTCGGAATGCAACCTTGCTACGAAGACCTGTTGCGAGTTGACGAAAAACTACCGATGAACGTCCTGGATTGCTAGATTGGGCTGCCTTTCGAGGCTGTCCAAGTGAGTCCGATCATCACTTTTTGCAGCCTTGCCAATCGAGATCGAAGGCCGGCGCTGGATCTTCGGCCAAATGCTCATTCGGCTCCAGGATGATCTCCGACCGGTTGCCCCCTGGCGGGCAGTTCGTGCCTTGGCACCAAGGTTTAGTGCCCCGATCGAGTTTTCGCTACCTACCGGAAGGGGGTCGAAGCGACGCGTCGAAGGAATTGAAATGAGAATCACTCCGCCCTAAGCGATGTAAACGATGCAGGTGCATCAACGGGCCGTAGATCGGGCCCAGTTGCATCCGCCGAAAGGAACGTTAAAATTTATCCATGCGGAGCCCGGTTCCATTTCTGAGGTTGGCGTTTTTTGGCGCGGTGCTGGCCGCTGGCGCGACGGCTGTCGGGCAGCCGCTTCCCGTCCTAACCTGGATCACCAATTCCTCGCTCAAGCTCGAGCAGATCAATGGCGACATTGACTGGGAGGCGCATGCACAGGGCAGTAATATGCTGACGGCCAGCCAGACGGTGGCGCGGTTTCACATCCTGGGCAACGGCCTCGGCTATTCGTTCGAGGACCACGGCAAGCTCATCTTCCTTTTTGGCGACACCATCAGCGAAAACACGGCCAATTGGAATTATCACGCCGCAGACCCGCTGGCGTGGAGCACTAACACCGATGGCGAGACGCCGCTGTTGTTGAATTTTTTTACGAACACGCCCAGCCCGATCACAAACGAATTCGGCGTGATCACCAACTTTTTCCCGATATTCGTCCAACCGGATGGCATCAAGATGGGGCCGGACGATGTGCCCAACTCCGGCATCAGCCTGTCCAACGGCGTATTTCTCATTTGCAACACCCGCTCGGATGTCACCAACACCAACATTCCGCCGCAGACGAACGATGAGTCCGTGCTGGTGACGTTTAACGAAGCGAGCCTGTTGTCGGCCACCAATACCTACGCAACCAATTTCTTTACCACCAATCGCGTCGTCTCGATGTTGAACTCAAATCTCGACGGAAAAAGTCCGTTGCAGGGACGTTTCATCAATGTCTCGATGCACGAATTCGGCACGAACGTGATGATGTTCGGCACGGGCGAATACCGGTCCGGAGATGTTTTTCTCTGCGTGGTTCCCACGGCAAATTTTGTCAACGGTGCCGGCACACTTTACTTCACCGGCCTCACCAACGGCCAGCCGAGGTGGAGCAGCGCGGAATCAAACTGCGTGCCCGTGGTGCAGGACAACCCGACAAACGGCCCGGCCTGGCCGAATGACAACGGCACGGCGGGAAATGTCTCGGTCATCTATCCGCCGGCGCTTGGCCTGTGGCTGATGACTTATGACGGGGGGCGCAGCCCCAATACCAAGACCACTCACACGACCGGAATTTATTTTTCGTATGCGCAGCAACCGTGGGGACCGTGGAGCACGCCGCAACTGATCTTCAATAAATTTCGCGATGGCGCTGATGGGGTTTACATTCATGACCCAGGTCTTACCAATAATGACGGCCTCGATGGACCAACCATCGGCGACAATGATCCCACCAACACGTTTGGTGGCGAATTTGCGCCCATCATGATCGAGCGGTTCACGCGCATCACGAACAGCACTTTGTTCATTTACTACACACTGTCCACGTGGAACCCCTACGCCGTGGTCAAAATGCGCTCGGCGTTCACCATCACGCCGCTGATTGACCCCGGCTCGCTGGTCCACAAAAAGAACAAGTTCAGTTTTTCGTGGAACGCGCCCACGAATATCATTTACCAGGTGGATTATTCCAGCAACCTGCTGTCTGGATGGACGGCGTTCACCGACATCATCACCTCGACCAACGGCATTTTCGACTTCACGAATACAGAAACCGGCGGCTTGCCGCCGTTCAGATTCTACCGGCTAAGAACTTCGCCATGAGGAAACGACTTGCAACCATCACGCTCCTGGTCTCAGCCTGTGTCACCGTGTGGCTTTGGATTGTTTTTGCCGCCTCCGCCCAAAGCCTGCCGAAAATGAATGCCCACGCCATCAGCAACCGGGTGTTCGGCGTCAGCTGGCCCTACACCCATGCCGGCTTTATCTTGCAGGAGTCCGGGGGATTGCAGGCCATTTCAAACTGGCAGGCCAGCGCCCTCACGCCGGCATTCAACTCCAACAGCGCGGTTTTCTCCGTGTCGGCTGCCGCCACGAACGCAACCCAGTTCTTCCGGCTCGAACAGCCGGCGGATCTGCGCGGGATTTATGTTTATGTGGGACTGGACACGGCCACCAACTCGCCCGACGCCGTGCCATTGCGCGCGGCGCTCAACGAACCTGGCGTGGACGGGATGCTGCTGGTCGGCCTGTGGAGTTCCATCGAAACCAACCTCAACCAGTATAACTGGAATCAGGTGGACAGGTGGATGGGTTACGCGGCTTTCCTGAACAAAAAGATCACCTTCAGCCTGCGCGCCGGCGACGGCATTCCGGACTGGTTGTATCTGCCGCCCCCGAACGGGGCAGGAGCCACTAAACTCTCTTTCACTATCAGCCCGAAGGACGGTAAGACGACCAATTGCCAGCCGGACACGGTTGCAATCCCTTGGGAGCCGGCCTTTCTGACGCACTGGAGCCTCATGCTTTCCAACTTGTCCGCACACCTCAAACAGAAGGGCACTTACAGCAACCTCACGCTGCTCCGGCTCACCGGCATCAACCGCACGTCGGATGAATTGCGCCTTCCGGCGGAGACGCCGGACACCAATGGTTTGACCGGCACGGGACTGGATTGCGTGAGCAACGCCCCGGCCATCTGGCAGACGAACGGTTACACTCCGTCCAAATTATTGTCCGCCTGGAGCAACATCCTCACCGCGTTCAAGGCCAGTTTCCCGGACAAATCTTTTTCCCTGGCCATCATCCCTTACCCGCCGCAGGTCCCGTTTCCGCCAATTGACGACAGCGGCAATCTCATCACGAACAATCTGCCGGACCAGAACCAGCCGCTGTTGCAGCTCGCCGGCCAGATGCTGCCTGGCCGGTTCGTGGTGCAGTTCAATTTCTTGATGACGAGCAACGCCGCGAATCCGGCGGTGATTGCCGCCGCGCAGAACTACGGCACCCTGACCGCCTTTCAGGTCAACAATTGGTATGGCTCGTTTGGTCCTTCCGGCTCCGCCTGCGGCGGCACGGTCAACTCCCCCGTGGCCTGTGACGACCGCTCGTATTTGGACATGATGCAACAGGGCATTTATCCGCTCGGTTCGACCAATCCGCTACGCTCGCAATACGTTGAAGTCTGGGCCACCAACGCGGTCACGTTTACGAACGCCATCTTGCAGGCGCATCAAGAATTATTGGCGCCGCCTTAACGGGATGATTGGATTTTCATTTCTGGCTCGAACAATCAATGATCCCAAAGATGCCGTGATGCGAGAAATAACGCATCTGACACCGGCAGCCTGATGTGCTCCGTCAGTCGGATACGAAGTTTCGGGTCATTCGTGTCAGGGAACGGCGAGGCGGTAGAATTGCAGCGGGCCGATGAGCCAGTTGGTGAACGCAAGATTGGTCTGGGCTGCGGGAATCCATCCGACCGTTGACCAAGCCGAAAGAAGATTAGTTGAGCGTTGCACGGTGTAGGTCACATTTGTCAGGCCGGTCCAGTGTAGGATCGCAATCGGGTTGGAAACGTTCAACGTGAGCGAGGGCTGTGGCACGTCAAACACTTGCCACTCCACCCGCATGACACTGTAAGGCGGGAGGATGATGGGATTGCCGCCGGTCTGCGTCTGGATTTGCACGTTGTTCGGTGCCGGGCTGGAGTTGGTCAGACTGGGATTGGCGCCGGTGACGAAGGTTTCGAGGAACTTGTTGGTGTTGGCGTTGCCCTGCGTGACGTCGTCCTGCTTTATGGACGCCAGCAGGTTGGACGCGCCCTTGTTGATAATCACCACGTATCGTTTGCCGTTGCCACCCTGATAGGCCTGCGCATAGACCGCTGGAACGCTGTTGCTGCCAGCAGTTGGAACCGTCGGCCCGCCCGTCGTAGTCGTCGCATAGACCTGGGTCGAGCGATAGAGCGCGCCATTGGCCACGGCTTCGCCCGCCGCTTGTGCGCTAAGGAAGAAACCGAAATTCAAGCCGGCGGTATTGGTCGTATAGCCGTTGTTGTAGGCGACATTGGCGGCGTGGAAGTTATTGTTAGTCACGTCAATGCCGGCGGCACTTTGCATCTGGAAGGAGGCGACGTATTTCACCTGGGGCAGCGTGGACATGCGCAACGCATATTCAGCCGAGTAAATTCCGCCATAGAGCGTGCCGTTCAGCGGACCACCGTGTCCGGAGGCGGCATCCTGTTCGGTGATCATGTAAGTCACCCCCGTATTATTCAGGGGCATCAGGTAATTGGTGACATAGCTGGTGGTGTCGGTGACCAGATTTCCGTTCGCAAGTGCCATCAAATCGTCGAAGTTGGAGAGGACTCCGGGAGTGATGTATTGATGATAGGTCACGGCATCCCAGTATTTGTTGGCGTAGCCGGCCAGCGAGCTGTCCCAACCGGTGTTGGGATTGCCAGCGTCGCTGAAGAACAGGGCGACCACGGCATTGGAATCCACGGCCTTGATGGCATCGCGAAAGGGTTTCATTTGCGCGGCGTAATCGGCCCCATTCGTGAACAGCCCGTAAGACAGCCAGGTGTAGGGTTCATTGGCCAGTTCCCAGGCCGCCACTGGAATGTGGTTGGTCCGCGCATATTGGGCGAAGGCCCCGGCGGAATTCGTGGTGTCCGTGAAGGCATTGACCGCGACAATGATTTTCGCGCCCCCCACCTTCGCAGCCATCGCCGCAAAGTCGCTGAACGGCGAGCCGCCCTTTCCCGCGACGATCGGCAGGGCGTTTGCCAAAATATTGCTTTGGTATGAATTCGCCGACAAAGCATTGATCCAGGCCGGCACAATCTGCCCGGAACTCCAATCAAAGGCCTCGGACTCGGTGCCCGCCGGAAAACGCAACCAACCCGGCGAAAGGGTTGCGGCCATTTGTTGAAAATTGGGGTCGTAATACTCAACGGCATTCTTGAGGCTATTATTGAATCCGCTGAATCCCGGGTTGAGCGGCGTGGAGTTGGTGGTGACAAAACTCACCGCGACATCCACCTGCGCTTCCGCCTCACTTTCCAGGGCCAGGCAAAGGCCAAGAAGCCAGATCAAGAAAACCGAAAATTGAAAAGCCAGATTCATTGCTGGCAACTGATGGAATTAATGTTTCATAACCCAGCATCACCGTCAAAAGCCCATTTTAGGCAGGTGTCATCGAAGCTGCACTTGCCTGACGAATTATGTCTGCCATTCACACGTATTCGGCCGAGGAACCAGGCCGAGAAATACGTGCCGCCTCAGGCCCATTCGCATATTCTTTACGCTATCCAGATCGTTGACTTCTATCATGGAGCCGACCACGCCGGGGATGTGGTGGCGGCACTCTTGGGGAGCAAAGAACACCCCGAATATAAGGCCCAGCGTAGCCGCTGGGTCCGGCGCTTACTGGGTAATGGGGTCAAAAACCTCATCGAGGAAACCCGAGAGGAATGCGCCGGCAAGCCGCAGGCTCAGCTGGTTTACGAGGAACTGGGCTACTTCGTTCACAATATCCAACGAATGCAATATCGGACCTTTCGCCGGCAGGGCCTGTTCATCGGTTCCGGAGTCGTCGAGGCCGGCTGCAAAACCGTGATCGGCTCGCGCTGCAAACAATCGGGCATGTTCTGGGGCACGCCCGGCGCCGAAAACATCCTGGCTTTGCGCTGCATCCATGCCAGCCGACGCCGCGACCAGTTCTGGAAGGAGCGCCTCAACGCTCTGGCTGCGGGCAATGATTGCCTCAGCCTGGCGGCTTAGCGAAGAATTTTGTCCTGCGCTCTTTGACGCATGACGTGGATTTTTTTGCTTGATTTTTGAAGGCAAGTGGAGGTTTCATTTGAGTCGTCCGAATGAACTCGAAAAGATTTCGACGGTTTCTTCCACTACGCTCCGTCCTTCAATTGTGCACGCGGGGCCTTATTATTCTGGCGGGAGTTGCCTCGGGTTACTGCCAGAACCTAATAAATCTCGATTTTGGCGATGCGCAGGGAGCAAAGGTCGGATTTGCGGCGGTCGGCACGTCGGCTGAGGATTACTGGAACGTCGTTGCCGGATCCACGGCAACAGTCCAGAATCTGAGATTCGCAAACGGCGATTTTTCTGGCGTGAGTCTGTGCTTCAGCAATGCCCCGAATCGCCAAGGAAACGGAGCAGACGATCCAATGTATTCAACACTCCTCGGGGCTTCGGGTTCACCACCTTATCCATCTGCTACTTTCGGAAAAATGCACTCCGCGATTTACGATGTTTATATTTACGGTCACGGCCCTTTAACAAATCAAAACGGTGTTTACAGCCTCAACGTAAGTGGATTGAATTACGGTACAAACCAGACCTCAAATTCTGCAGATTGGAATTCGAGCACATGGAAAGAGGGTTTGCAGTACGTAGTCTTTCGAGGGATTGTGATAACCAACGCGGCTCAATCAATTCAGGTGCTGGGTCTTCCAAATGGAGCCAGTAACGCCGTAATCTGCGGGATCCAGATTATCGGATATTCAAACGGTACACCTATTATCCTCGTTAACCCCACAGATCAATTGTCACAACTCGGAGCCACGATTGTTTTCAAGGTCGCCGCAGTTGGCCCTAAGCCTTTGCACTATCAGTGGTTTTTCCAAGGGATACCTATAGAGCGCGCGACGACTGACACATTAACGATGACGAATGTCACCTCCGGTGCTAATGGCTTGTACTGGGTGACAGTGAGTAATGAATTCGAATCTGTAACCAGCTCAAAGTCAATTCTCAGGGTTTGCTCGTTGACACAAGATTCTCTCATCAACATAGCTTTTGGCGGTGTTCCCGGCACAAAACTCGGCCCTGCGGCAATAGGCCTCAACAGGCGCGACTATTGGAACAATTTTTACTACCAGCCATTTTCATCAGCTGACGGAAGTGTTACAACGGTTACGCTCTGGCTCACGCCACCCAATCCTGGGGAATGGAATAATGGCGCGAGCGACCCGATGTTTCGCAGTTACGTCTACAACCCGAATCTAACGGTCATAATGACGAATGTCACCCCAGGCGTTTATGATGTATACGCCTACGGCCATTACTGGGGACAACTCGATCCCAGCGGAACAAATCCGATAGCAGCTTATAATCTAATGGTTGACGGAGTGAATTACGGGACTAACACGGAAGTCACAAACGATGGGTGGGATTCGCCGTTTTGGCAGGAAGGAGTACAGTATGTTCTCTTTCGTTACAATTCCGGTGACTAATGCGTTATCTGGTCTTTCCTTATTAGCTCTCCCTGCCAGTAGCCAAGGACCTTTAGGAAACAGCTCGTTTCTTGCGGGTATGCAACTTATTCGCTATTCAAATTCAGCGCCTGAGATTGTTAGTCCACCGCAGAATTTCAGTGTGCTGAGCGGGAGCACTATCGGGTTTAGCCAAGCAGCTGTCGGCTTGGCTCCGTTGCACTACCAGTGGCTCTTGAATGGTGTCCCAATTACTAATTCACAGACCTCATCCCTGATCATATCAAACGTCAAGAACAACGATTCGGGCGATTACTCTTTCGTGGTGTCAAACGCTTTTGGGAGTGCCTTTGGAGTCGCAGGTCATGTAATAGTGGACGCTCCTCCAAAAAATGCGCTAATAAACATTGATTTTGCGGCCCTTCCGGGTGCCAAGAACGGCCTTTCCGCGATTGGCCTGGGCAAACAAGACTACTGGAACGCGTATTTTTTCCCTTCGGCAACCACGGCGGTAATCCCGAATTTGGTCCTTTCCGACGGCACGGTCTCCTCAGCGGCGCTGATTGTCATCGGTGCGCCTGGACAATCGAGTAATTCTGCCACTGATCCCATGTACAATACGTACATTTACAGCTCAACGGGACCAATTTCTGTTACGCTTAGCAACCTGATGGTCGGCACGTATGATCTTTGTATCTACGGTCATGGCCCTGCAACTGGATCTCCAGACGTGTCAGCGGCGAATGGGGTATACAGCGTCTCCCTTGGCTCTGTTAATTATGGAACCAACTCGAATATAAGCGGGGCTGGATGGGACAGTGTGATCTGGCAGGAAGGAGTCCAGTTTGTCGTTTTCCGTAGTCTTCAGATCACGAATACATCCGAGCCGTTGATGATAACGGTGCTACCAGGCAATTCAGAATATGCACTAATATCGGGTCTTCAGCTTTTACAGGTGCTTCCTCGCTCACCTAGCAGCGTATCGCTGACGATGTCGAAAGACTCGGTCGCGCCATTGGGTAGCTTTGTCTTGAGTTGGCCACGTACTACTCCAACCTTCACACTTCAGGTGACTGGTGATTTGTCGAATGGGCAATGGAATGATGTGGACCCTGCTCTTGTTTACCAAACACCCTCGGACACTCGCGTTGGCATTTCGGTCACCGCTGCCACTGGCAAGCAATTCTACCGGTTGGTGGCGCCATAATTGGCACGTAGTGTCGAGCGATTGACACAGATCGAAGGATGGAAGTGTAGCATCTTGAAAGCAGTTCCGAGCTTCCGAGCCGACTAACTACGCCTCCAAGAGTCCACTGAACCTGCGCGCCGCCCATCAAGAGTCCGCCGTGCTGCTGCTGCGGCGCTTGCTACGTCGACCCGGTATTTGGAGTTGGCCTTGTCCAAAAGCACTTCGGTAATGTATTGGTCAAAAAACTCGACCTCGTTGTTTCGGAGAAGCCCGGCCAACTCTACAGCGTCGGGTTCATTATCAACTTAAGCGTCATCCGGAGCCCATGGGTTGTTACTCAGCCGAGCCTCCAAGCCCGGACTTCGGATCGTCAGGCCTGAGCTGGTTTCCAACGGGCAGGCGCCAGGTCGGGGATTTCATGGTTCTTGGCAGCAGGCAACCGGCGCATCATATCACTCAGATATCTCCAGGGCTCGATCTGGCGCCTGCGACAACTGACAATGATGGAGTAAATCACTGCGCTGCGCCAACCGGCTTCCGGGTGCCCGAAGAACAGAAAATTCTTTTTTCCGATGCAGCTCGGACGCAGAGCATTTTCGGTTAAATTGTTGTCCATTTCCAGGCGGCCATCGGCCAGGTATCTTAAGGTCTTCGAGGAAGACAGCAATCCGCTGCGCCATACTTTCGTGTTGCTGGGGAAGGTTGGCAAAGAAAGCGCGAGCGAGAAGCTCGCCCCAGCCGGAGTCGTCGAACTCGCTGCTTTGAGTCAGAAGACGCAGAAGAACCGATTCGCGGAGGAGGGAGCGGCGGAGAGCCTGGAGAACCAACGCCCTGGTGTAACAATCGAAGCCGCCGTCCTCGGGTTCCCGCCTGCAGCTAGCGGCGGAGAATCGACCACGCCTCGACGTTGGAGGCGAGCTCACCGCTGAGAAAGTTCCACGCGGGGCTGGCAATCTGCAATTGCAGTTGGCCGGCAGTTGGAGCGTCTCGCGGCACTCGAAGGGAAAGACGGAAGTCCGCAGACGCCATCGTAGCGGGGACGAAGCTCTGACCCGTAAGGCGTGAACCCTCGTCTGAGGCCGGGAAAATGAACTGCCACATGATTACACACACGCGCGGTGGCCTTTTCGCAAATTACAACTTCTCGGCCACAAATGTAAAGCACCTTGGCAATCAACAACTTAGCTTTGCCGGTGGCATCCGCCTTTATTGTTTGAGTGCAGCGTACAACAGACTTCGTTTTTCAACCACACCACATCTCGTCAGTTTCCAACTTTATTGGTCTTTTACAAGCATCCCCAGGGTTCAACTAATTATTCTACGGTCACGCTTTTGGCGAGGTTGCGGGGTTTGTCCACGTCGCAGCCGCGGTGGACGGCGATGTGGTAGGCGAGGAGCTGGAGCGGGATGGTGGCCAGGAGGGGATAGACGGGTTCGAGGGTTTCCGGGAGGAAGATGACGTCATCGGCCACGGGCACGATCTGCCGGTCGCCTTCGGTGGCCAGGGCGATGATGGGGCCTTTCCGGGCGCGGATCATGGCGAGGTTGGCCATGGTTTTTTCGTACATCGAATCACGGGGCACGAGGAACACGGTGGGGGTTTTGGCGTCGATCAAGGCGATCGGGCCGTGCTTCATTTCCGCGGCGGAGTAGCCTTCGGCGTGGATGTAGGAAATCTCCTTGAGCTTGAGGGCGCCTTCGAGCGCGATGGGGAAGGTGTAACCGCGGCTGAGGAAGAAGAAATCCTCCGCCTGGGCGTACTTCGCGGCCAGTTGGCGGATGGCCTGGCTCTGGCCGAGCAGCGCTTCGATCTGCTGGGGCACGGCTTGCAGGGCCTTGAGGATTTCCACGGCGCGGCGCGCCGCCAGCACGCGCAGGCGGCCCAGGTGAACGGCCAGCAGCGAAAGAATGGTGAGGGTGGAAACAAAGGCCTTGGTCGAAGCCACGCCGATCTCCGGCCCCGCGTGCATGTAGATGCCGCCGTCGGCTTCGCGGGCGATGGTGCTGCCGACGACATTGACGATGGCCAGCGCGCGGTGGCCGCGCCGCTTGGCCTCGCGCAGCGCGGCCAGGGTGTCCGCCGTCTCGCCCGACTGGGAGATCACCAGCAGGACGGTGTCCCGCTGCAACGGCGCGTTGCGATAGCAAAATTCGTGGGCGAACTCGACCTCGACGGGGATATGGGCAAACTCCTCGATCAGGTACTCGCCCACCAGCGCCGCGTGCCAGCTCGTGCCGCTGGCGGCAATGACGATCCGTTCGATCGAGCGCAACGCCTCGGCGCTCATATTGAGCCCGCCAAACCGCGCCGTGGCGGCTTCGAGATCCACCCGGCCGCGCAGGGCGTTTTCCACCGTGCGCGGCTGCTCGAAGATCTCCTTGAGCATGAAATGGGAAAACTCGCCGCGCTCAGCCTCCTCGGCGCCGAATTCGAGCTGGCTGATCTGGACCTGGGCGGTGCCGGCGCCGAGGTTTTGCACGTCGAACCGCTCCGGCGTGACGGTGGCCACATCGTAATCGTTGAGATAGACCACCTGGCGGGTGTGAGCGACGATCGCATTGGCGTCGCTGGCGAAGAAGTGTTCGCCTTCGCCAATGCCAATGATGAGGGGCGAACCACGCCGGGCGCCGATGAGGGTGCCCGGTTGTTCCGTGCTCACCACCACCAGGCCGTAGGTGCCGATGACCTCGCGCAGCGCATCGCAGACGGCGCCGGCCAGCGGACAAGGATCGGAGTTTTTCGCGCGCCGCCGCTCGAAGTGTTCGCCGATCAGATGGGCCAAAACCTCCGTGTCTGTCCCCGAGCGGAAGGTGTGGCCGCAGGCCAGCAAGCGCTCTTTGAGGCGGTCATAGTTTTCGATGACCCCGTTGTGGACGACGGCGATTTTGCCCGATTGATCCAGGTGCGGATGGGAATTTTCGTCGGAAGGGGGGCCGTGGGTGGCCCAGCGGGTATGGCCGATGCCCACCTGCCCGGCGGCGGGTTCCTGCTCCAACAGGGGGGCCAGTCCTTCGTCGATCTTGCCCTTTCGCTTCCGCACGTGGAGGGCCGACTCGTTCAGCACGGCCAGGCCCGCGCTATCGTAGCCGCGGTATTCCAGGCGGCGCAGGCCCTCGACCAGGATGGGGGCGGCGGGTTTCTTGCCAATATATCCGATGATGCCACACATAGATTAGCGAGGAAGGAAGATTGAGGATGGAGGCGCGAAAGCCGCACGGCACCGGGTTTTCTCCCGTGCTCCCGAAGCGACTGTGTCATTCGCCTGATTCATCTTAAGTCCGACGCACCCGGTTTCGCCGGTTCGGCGGGCGGGGGACTTTCAGCCCCGCCTGAGCCCTTTGGAACGCCCTGGTCCGCCAGGATCCAATCCGCGGCCTGGGCCAGGTCGTCCACCACCACCGCGTCCCGCAGCTTGCCGGGGGACGCGCGCTCGAGTTCGGCGCCGTAACCGGTGCGCACGAGAATACACCGCTTTACGCCTGCATTCCAGCCGCATTCCAAGTCGATCAGTTTGTCGCCCACCATATAGCTGCGGGCCAGGTCCAATCCAAACGCGTCACGGGCGTCGTAGAGGAATTGCGGGGAAGGTTTGCGTCCGCGGCTGGGTGTGCCCGGGGCCTCCGGCGCGATATAGACCTTGGCGAAGCGCGCCCCTTCGGGCGCCAAGTCGTCCAGCAGGCGCCGGTTGACCTGCTCGACCGCTTCGAGGGTGAAGTAGCCGCGACCGACGCCGGATTGGTTCGAGACAATGAAAAGTGCCAGGCCACGCTCGTGCAACCGCTTCAAGGCGGGGCCGGTTCCGGGAAAGATCGAGACGTCTTCCGGGCGCGACAGGTAATTCTTCTCCTCGATGAGCGTGCCATCGCGATCGAAAAAGACGGCTGGGTTCATTTGCGCTTCGGCTTCGAGAGCGCCGCGTGGCCGAACTCGCGGGCGGCCACAAACTTCTCGACATACTTGCCGAGGAGGTCGGCTTCGAGATCCACGGCATCGCCCACGCCTCGCTCGCGCAGCGCGGTGACTTCGTAGGTATGGGGAATGATCCAGATTCGGAAGCCCCGCTTTTGCACGGCGGCCACCGTCAGGCTGATGCCGTCCACGGCGACCGAGCCCTTGGGCACGATATAGCGCATGACTTCGGGCGGAGCGGCGAGATCGAGCACGTGGTCCTGCCCCATCCGCTCCCAACGCGTAATGCGCCCCAGTCCATCGATGTGCCCGGTGACAAAGTGGCCGCCGAGGTTGCCGTCGGTGCGCAGAGGCCGCTCGAGGTTCACCAGGGAGCCGGGCCGGGCGAACTGCAGATTGGTTCGTTGCCAGGTTTCTTGCAGCAAATCAAACCGCGCCAGTTTTTGACGGCCACGGCCGGTGACCCGGACGGCGGTAAGGCAGCAGCCATTCACGGCGAGGCTGCCGCCCACTTTCAACCCGCGTCCACAAAGACTCATGCGCACCGAAAGCTCGATGGACTTGCCGGTCGGCTTGATGGAATGGACGGTTCCGGTCTCTTCAACAATGCCTGTGAACATGCCGCGGTAGGTTGCGGACTTTGGGCCGTCCGTGGCAAGCAGTTTGGCGGGCGATGAACCGTCGCGTCACCCGGCCCGGGGCAACACTGGATCGAAGCCCCTCGGCGTTTATGCGGCAGGCCCTGAACTCGCCTGGGCCACTTGGGCGGTCAACAACCAGTCGGCACCGAGCCGGCGCCATTCGACGCCGTCGAGGGCCAGGGTTTCCTCCATTCGCCGAGCCCCTTCGCCGGCCACGGCCTTGCGCGCATCCCATCCGCCAAGGATCTTCGGCGCGTAAAAGAACGCGACCCGGTGCGCCAGGCCCGCCAGCAGGAAGGAGGCATTGACTTCGCCACCGCCCTCTACCAACAGGCTGGTCACGCCCTCCGCTCCGAGTTTTTGCAGCAGCCAGGGGAGCGCAATCGCCGGCGCGGACGGGGAACCGCGTGCGCCGCGGGGAGCGACGATGACGTTGACCTGGGCGGCCAGTTTTTCGACTCGGTTCTTCGGGGCGGCTCGGCTGACCACGACCGTGGTCAACCGGGCGTGCGGATCGTTAATCAGCTTTGCGTCGAGGGGCGTTCGCGCGCGCGCATCCAGCACGATCCGTCGCAACGCCTTTCCGCCGCCGAGAGTTCCGCTCCCTGCCTCCCGCGTTCCGCGCGGCGTCTTTCCCCTGATGGTTAAGGCCGGATCGTCCGCCAAAACCGTATTGATGCCCACGAGCACCGCATCGGCGCCCTGGCGCAGTTTCATTCCGTACGCCCTCGATTTCTCGCCCGTGATCCATTTGGATTCGCCGGCGGCGGTGGCGATTTTGCCATCCAGCGTCATCGCGGCTTTTACCGTGACCCACGGTGTGTGATGGACGATCCAGTGGTTGAAGGCCTCGTTCAAAGACTCGCACTCCCGCCCGAGCACACCGTGCGCGACCCGCACTCCGGCGCGCCGCAGCAGGCGAAAGCCCTTCCCGCGATGGCGCGGATTGGGATCGGTGGCCCCCACCACCACGCGCGCAATGCCCGCGGCGCGGATCGCGGCGGTGCACGGCGGCGTGCGGCCTTGGGTGGAACAGGGCTCGAGGGTGACATAGAGGGTCGAGCCCTCGGTGGCCTGGCGGCGAGTTGCCGCGTCCCGCAACGCTTCGATCTCCGCGTGTGGTTCGCCCGCCCGATGATGCCAGCCTTTGCCCAGCACCTGGCCGTCTTTGACCAACACCGCACCCACCATCGGATTGGGAGACGTGGCGCCGTAGCCGCGCTGGGCCAGGCTCAAGGCCAGCCGCATGTAGCGCTCGTCAGGGGGCATGGTTCAGCTCCACCAGTCTCGGAGGCCACTCGCCCGGGACGCGCCTGCGATTGCCAGGAAACCGACCGGACCTCCCCGCCGGGAATTCAAAGTGGGAAAGCAACCTTCTCCCCGGCGCGCTCTCCTGCCGGGGGGCGGGGTGCGCGCCGTCGAGGGTCGGACGGAGCAGCCGGTCATCCCGCGGCGTGATCGTTTCCTCACTCACTCTTCAAACAGGGCGTGAGCGAATTGCCGGGCATCGAAGGGTTGCAGATCGTCGGCCTGTTCGCCGAGGCCCACGAATTTAATGGGCAGGCCCAGCTCCTTTTGGATGGCAACCACCATGCCGCCCTTGCTGGTTCCGTCCAGCTTGGTGACGACCAGGCCGGTGAGGGGGACGGCTTTGTTGAACTCGCGGGCCTGGTTCAGGGCGTTCATGCCGGTGGTCGCATCCAGCACCAGCAACACTTCATGGGGCGCGCCGGGGATTTGTTTGCCCATCACCCGATGCACCTTCTGCAGCTCCTGCATCAGGTTATGCTTGGTATGCAACCGGCCCGCCGTATCGACGAATAGGTACGCCGCATTGCGCGCTTGCGCGGCGGCCACCGCGTCGTGGGCCACCGCCGCCGCATCCGCGCCGTACGCGCCCGCGATCACCTCGACGTGGAGCCGCTCGCCCCAGAGCTTGAGTTGCTCGATCGCCGCGGCGCGGAAGGTGTCGCACGCGGCCAGCAAAGTCGTTTCGTTCCGCCCCTGAGTGAAAAAGGCGAGCTTGGCGGCGGTCGTGGTCTTGCCCGTGCCGTTGACGCCGACCACGGACACCACCGTCGGCCCGCTCGGCGCACGGAGCAAATCCGCGCGGTTGGCGGACAAAGCGGTTTCGACCTCGCGCTCGGCGACAGCGAAGACATCCAGGCCGGCGCCGCCCTGGGTTTCATAGGCCCGCTTTACCGCCTCGATAATTTGCGTGGCCATGTCCAGGCCGAGATCGGCGCCAATCAGGGCCGCTTCGAGTTCTTCGAGGGCATCGGCTTCGAGTTTCGGCGAGCGCGTGAGGATGCGCCTGATTTCGTGCGCCAGCTTGCTGTGCGTCTTCTGCAAGCCGGCTTTGAATTTGGCGAAAAGACCCATGTTTCAGGAAAGCATGCCGGCGCGGCTCAGGCGACCGGGTGCGGGTCGCTCGCCGCGTCCGGAGCCAACCCGCGCTTCGCCTCCGCGGCGATGGTCGCGGCTCTGGCCTTCAGCCGCTCGACATGCACGTAGGGCAAGCGCACCGTGCCCATGACGGGCCTGCCTTTGCTGGCGCCGTGGCAATCCGAACCGCCGGTCACCAACAACCCGAAATGCTCGGCAATGCGCGTGTAATGCTCCCCCATGGCCGAGGTATGTTTGGTGTGGAAACATTCGATCCCGTCGAGTCCGGCCTCGGCCATCCCTGGGATGACATCGTCGGTCCGGTTCAAACCCGGGTGGGCCATGACGGCTACGCCGCCGGCCCGGTGAATGAGCCCGATCGCTTCCCCGGCCGACATTTTGAACTTGGGCACCCAGGCGGGCCGGTTCTTTTTCAGAAACCGCTCGAACGCCTCGTCCAGGTTCGCGCACAGGTGGGATTCCACCAGGGCGCGGGCCACGTGCGGGCGCCCGGGGGCGCGGCAATTGGCCAGCTCGAAAACCTTCTCCTCGCGGAGGGGCACGTTCAATTGGTTCAGCCGCGCCACCATCTCCCGAATCCGATTCTGGCGCACCGCCTGGAACTTCCCGATTTCCTCGAGAAACCTGGGATCCTGAATATCGAGGCAATAACCCAAAATGTGGATCTCGTGCCCATCCTGCTCGGCGGTCAGTTCCGTGCCGGGAATGAACTCGATGCCCGCCGCCGCGCACGCCTGGGCGGTGGGCGGACACCCCTCGACCGTATCGTGGTCGGTCAAGGCCACCGCCGCAAATTCGTGACGCCGCGCTTGCCCCACCAGTTCCTCCGGCGAATACGTGCCGTCGGAAAAGCGCGTGTGCAGGTGCAGGTCGGCGGCCTTTATTTGGAGGTTCGAACTCACTTCACGACGCGCGCGGGCCGCAACAGCTCGCCTTTGATCTTGTCCAGGATCCCGTTGACGAACTTGCCGCTGTCCTGCGTGGAAAACTTCTTCGCGATATCCACCGCTTCGTTGATGCTCACCACCGGCGGGATGTCGTCCCGGTGGAGCATCTCGAAAATGGCCAGGCGCAGAATATTGCGGTCCACCGCGGCGATGCGGTGCAAGTCCCAGTTTTTCGCGTGTTTTTTGATCAGCGCGTCGGCCTCGTCGCGATGCTCCAAAGTGCCCCGGATCAAGGGCTCGGCAAACAGCCGCACCGCCGCTTCATCCGCCGTGGGGGGCGGCAGCTTGACGGGCTCGCCCCAGTTCGCGACGCCCTTTTCTTCGGCGATGGCGGCGGCGGCCTGCGTTGCCCAAAACTGCTCCATCGCCCCTGGCAAATCCTCCGGCGGATTCAGGTCGTGCTGAAACAAAAATTGGACGGCGCGCTCCCGCGCCTCACGGCGTTTTCCCATCTCCTCACCATGCCGCAGAAACCGGTGGCATGAAACCAAAATTTTTGAGTCCGGTGGCCATTGTTTAAACCGATGGCTTGAGAAAGTTTATCGATTTACGGCTCCGCCGCGTTCCGCGCTATGGTGATGGGCATGAAAACAAACCGTGAAGCGTGGCGCTTTTGCCAGGCGCGGCTTTGGGCTGGCTTGCCGCCGGGTTCGGCGCTAACCTGGGCCGTGTTCGGCGTCTTCCGTTTCCCCGGCGCCTGCGGCCCGGGAGGCGGGGCTGCTTCAAGCCGTCAACCCGCTCTCCGAACCGGCCGGTGTGTTTGCCGTCCGGTGAGCACAGCGACGCGGTGAAGCCGACTGAGACAGGTTGCGTTGCGATGCGGCGGAGGCCTTTATGAACGAACGAGAATGTGCGGAATTGGCCAGGCTTAAGCTGAGGCAGATGCGGCTCGAAGCGGAGCTGGGCGAGCTCGCGGCCCAACTGAAGCACTTCGAGCAGCGCCTGGGAGCGCCGGAGGCCGCGGCGCCAGCCCTCCCGGTCCGTCAGACGATCGACGCCACCCCGGCTCCGGTTATACCCCCTCATTCCTCGACCGCGCCGGCCGCACCCAGCTTTGCCGAACTCGCCCCGCCGCCCATTCCACCGATAATGCGGGCCCCCCTGGCGGCGCAACCCGCCAAGCCGTCAGCCCGCGCGGAATCCCCGGCTGCTCCGCAGGTCGAGCGCTTGGCCGACACAGCCACCGGCGCAGCCCAACCGGCCGCGGCCGTTTCCCGCGAGGCCCGCCCGGAAAAGCCGGCCGCCGCGATCGCTGACGAAGTTCTCATGGTTTCGCCGCCCATCCCCTCGCGGGAAGTCCGCTCCTTCGAAATGCGGCTGGGCACGTATTGGCTGGTGCGGATCGGGATCGTGATGGTGCTCACGGCATTGGTGTTCTTTGGCAATCTGGCTTACCAGAATTACATCAGCCGGCTCGGGCCCGGCGGGAAGGTTGCCCTGCTTTACCTCGCCAGCGCGGCGCTGCTGGGCGCCGGTTGGTGGTGGCAGCGTCAAGCCGCCAAGGCCAGCTTGCGAAATTATGCCCAGGTCCTTTTCGCCGGCGGCACGGCCGCTGTGTATTTTACCACGTACGCGGCCCATCATCTCGAACCGCTGCGGGTGATCCAGAGCCCGCTCCTGGACGGCATCCTGCTCCTGCTCTGCGCCGGCTGGATGGTGTGGATCGCCGACCGCAAAAAGTCGGAGGTGATGGCCCTCTTCGCCGTGGGCCTGGCCTATTACACCTCGATCATCACCCGCGTGGGCAGTTTCACACTCTGCTCGAATCTCGTGCTCACCGTGGCCGCCGTCATTTTCCTCGTGCGCAACCGTTGGGCGGTGCTCTCTTTCGCCAGCCTGTTGGCCAGCTACGCGGGTTACGGTTTCTGGCGGTTCTTTAACGGGGCGGACTGGCAGTGGGCTTCGCCCAGTGCCGGACTTTGGTCCGGCGCGTGGTTCCTGATGGCCTACTGGGTCGTGTTCACCTCCGCCGTGTTCCTCTCCCGCGACGAGAAATTCGCCGGCCAAAATCGCGCCGCGTTTCTTACCCTGAATAACGGCGCCTTTTTTGCCCTGTTCGTGCTCACGATGCTGGAGGTGAGCCAGGGCGGTTTCTGGAAATTCTCGATGCTCTATGGTGGCGTGCTCCTCGGGCTGGCGGAATGGGCGCGCCGGACGCTTTCGACCGAACCCCTCGCCGGCAATGCCTATCTCACCCAGGGACTGCTGCTGGTAACGGTGGGGCTGATCTCCAAGTTTGCGGGTCTGCAACTCGCGCTCCTCCTGGCCGCCGAAAGCGTCGTTTTGCTGCTGCTGAGCTACCAGCGCCCGAGCCGGGTCTTGCGCGCCGCAGCCTGCATCGCCGCACTCTTGGCGGTGGGTTGGGGGATGGACGGGATGGAGCAACATGAGGCCACGGGGCTGTGGCTGGCGATCGGCCTGGGCGCCATGATGCTCGTCAACGCCGTCATCGTTCATCGGCACATCCCGTTCGAGCCGAAGCTGATTGTTCGTCCGCAGGTGGCTTACTTCACCGCGCTGGCCCTGATTATTGGGTTGGTGGCCGCCTGGAACAACGCCTCGCGGGATCTGTATCCGATCACCTTGGCGCTGGCCGCGGTGGGGTTCAGCCTGTCGATTTATTTCCTGCGGGTTCCTGAAATCAGCTTGTTGGGCCAGGGTTATCTGCTGGCGGCGCAGCTCGTCTGGTGCGGCAACTGTTTGGACCTGGGACCCGTTCAGCCGTGGTGGAACCCGGCGCTGATGATCGCCCTGAGTTTGGGTTTGAGTCACTGGTGGCAAACCCAAAAGGCGGTGCCGGCGCCTCCCAAGCTGGGGATCGCCTTGCAGTTGGTGTATGCCGCGGCCATCGTCGCCATCCTATTCTGCTGGCTTAACCCCAAGGTCCAGCCGGCGCCATGGCTGGCGCTGAGCGCCGGGCTCGCGGTGGCGTTAACCGCCTACGGTGTATCGACCCGCGCTTGGTACGTGGCCGCCTGCGGCCAGGCCTTCATCGTGCTGAGCGCTATCCAGTTTCTGCTCCAGCTTGCCCAGGCCAAGCCGGGCGGGGCGTACGCCGCCGCGCCCTTGCTGGCGTTAGCACTGCTCTCCGGGGCGGCGGTCAGGTGGTTCCAGGCACGGCCTGGCGCCGATTCACGCGTGCGGGAGCAGGTGCTCGAACTGGCCCGGGTTTATCGCTGGGTCGCACTGGCCATGTCGATTTGGTGGGTGTGCGAATACGTTCCCGGCCCGGAGCGGATCTGGCTGCTGGCCCTGATTGGATTATTGGTGTTCCTGTGGGCGGGGTGGAAGCGGAGCCGCGAGGGCCTGCTCTTCAGCGCCCCTTACACGTTGGCCGGGCTCCTTTTGTTTTGGCTGCCCCTGGTCGAGGGGCCCCGGGCTTACTGGCCAAACCTGGTGGCCATCGTGGTCTTGCTGGCGCAACGCCAAATCGCGCGGCGTTCGCCCGACCGCTATCCCCTCCCGCCGCAACTCCACACCGGGATCATTGTCGCGGGCGGCTTGAGCCTCTGGCTCTTTGTCTCGAGGTGGGTCCTGCAGCAGGCCAGCGGGTTCTATTTGACCGCAAGCTGGTCCCTGCTGGCCCTGGCGCTCTTCACCTGCGGGATTCTCCTGCGCGAGCGGGTTTACCGCTGGCTGGGCCTGGGCATACTGGCCTGCGCCCTGGGCCGGGTGATGATTTTCGACGTTTGGAAACTCGAAACGCTCTATTGCATCCTCAGCTTTATGGCCCTGGGTATCGTCCTGCTCGGCCTGGGATTCATCTATAACAAATACCAGGAAAAGATCCGGGAATGGTTGTGAAGAGGGAGTCCGGCGCCGTTCCCGCGAGCCTGGCCGCTGAACCTGTTCAGCCGTGCTCCGTCGCGCCGCTGCTTGAACCCTGGTCCGGTGCGTTTCGCCGCCGGATGAGCTTCCGCAGCATCTGCTCGGACTGCTCGCATTCGGTCCGGCTCATCCAGTCCGGCTTGACCACCTGGTCCACCACGGAAACGGCTTCGTAATAACGACGCGCGCGGACCAGTTCGTCCACTGGATCAAAAACCTGGTCCAGTTTCCGGGTAGGCTCGGGAAGCGGCAACCGGTTGGCTTCGCTCGGCATTAATTCGAGCACACCGCCGCCGTAACTGCGCCCGGTCAATTCGCAGGCCAGCAGGGTCCAGGTATTCAGGAAACCCACCACATGCCGCCGCCCGTGCTCCGGACGAAGCCAATTCACCCGGTGCAGCGTATCTGTGGCGGTGCAGCGCTTGGCCAGGTGGATCAGCCGTGGCATCTCGCCCGCCTGGCGGAGCAGCAGCGCGTCGCAATCCCTGATCCCCGGCACGGCATACCAGGGCTCCCGCACGCGGCATTTGTAACGCTGGCTCACCCCTTGGCGTTGTCCTAGCTCCAGGTAGGCGCGGAGCGCGCCTGGCAGATGCTCCATGGATTCCCGCACGTTCAACAGGAAGGCGGGCCGTTGCCCCTCCACCAACCGCTGAAAATCCTCGGGTCCGAAACAAATGCCACGGACCGCCTTCGACCCGGTCACGATCGGCGCCAGGTGCGCCTCGCCGAGATCCGCCGCGCGCTCCTGGTTCACAATGAAAAACGCGTTGTCCCCCGTGACCACGCCGACCTCCACCCGGCCATACTCGGAGAGGGGCGCCCAACCAAAACGCGGCCGCCACTCATCCAGCCGTTCCCGCTCCTTCGGCTCCAAGAACAAGTGGGTCCATTTGTGGTTCCATGACCAGGGCGAGGCCGGGCTGAGGGCGTCCCACTGGCCGGCTTCCAAATCTGCGTAATCGATGGTCGAGAGCCCCTGTGGGCCGCCCGGTTCCTGATCGCAGAGCAGGAGCACCACCGCCTGCTGCACCGTGGCAAACACGCCTTCCGATGGCAGGCAAATCACCACCCGGCGGAACCGTTGAACCAGGATTCGGCGCAACTCTTCCGCGTAACCGACGTGCAGTAACTCCTCTGGAACGACGAACGCCAGGCGCCCGCGCTCGGTTAGCAAATGCGAACAGAGCGTCACAAAGGGCAACCACGTGCTCATGAGCCGGGAGGGCTTCATCCCCAACCGGACCATTTCGGAGAAAGCAGCGCGCCGGCTCTCCTCCGCGAATCGGTGCGAACGCACAAACGGCGGGTTGCCCAGGATCACATCGAACCGCGGCGCGGTTCGGCGCCAGACAAAGAAGTCCTCGCAATGGGCGCCGGAGGTCTGGGCCGCCTCCGGGTCGATATCCACGCCGACGCAGTGGAAATCACGCGCGCCCAAATCCCCCAACCGGGTGCGCGCCGCCGCCAAAAAAACTCCCTCGCCGCACGCCGGATCCAGAACTCTGTCGGCCGGCGACCTCACCGCCCAGCGCGTCAGCGCCGCAGCCACGCGCGGAGGGGTATAGACCGCCCCCAACCGCTTTTCGATCGCGCCGTTTTGGTGATAGCGGCCATAGGGATGCGGCGTCTCGGAGAAAGTCAGATCGGCGTTCACTTCCGACGGGAAAAAGCCCAATTGCTCGTCCGGCTTGCGAGTCGCTGGCGGCTTCGCTTTTTTTCGGGAGGGTTTGCTCATGACTCGCGGCCGAGCTTAGTGCGTCGCCGCCGGACGCGCAAACAAACTCAGGTCGCTTCGACTCCGTCCGAAACGGTTCGGGCGGGTTCGCCGTGGTGGTCGCCTAATAGCTCCCGGCGGCAGAGTTGGGCGGGATCGTAAGGTATTCGAGCAGATCGGCCATGTCCTGGGTGGAAAGCCCCTGTTCAAGCCCCGTGGGCATGAGGGACCAGTTCTGGGTTTGGACGCTACTCACGTTCGGACGGGGACAGACGACGCCCCCGCCGCCGGGTTGTCGCAGTGTCACGCTGGCGGGAGTGTCTTCGGATTCGACCCCTGCCAGGTAGCCGCCCTCCATGGTTTCGACAAGGCGGGTGGCATACTCGCTTTTGATCTCGGTGTTCGGTTCGAGGATGGCGTTTAGGACGGGTTCTTTTCCCTGAGTTCTCGCTTCGGCCAGGTTTGGCCCAAAATCCGTGCCGGCCCCATCGAGCCGATGGCAGCTTGCACAGCGAGCCAAAAAGATCGCGCGCCCCTGGTCGCGGAATCCGGTGAGTCGCAGGGCCGGCTTGAAGAGGTCAAGGGCCTCAGGTCGGTGCACGGGGACGGGCCCCAGGAGGCGTATGGCGCGCGCGCTGATCGCCGGGTCACTGTAGGTTCTTAGGAAATCGCGTTGGGTGGATGAGAGGTCGGTCGCAAGTATCCGCCCTCGTTCGAGCGCATCCAGCACGAGACCGGCATGGCTGCGCCGGCCCAATAACGACGCCACCGCCTGATTCCTCAACCCGCCCGGGAACGTCCCCCAGCGGTCCAGCAACCCGGCGACCGCGCCGGGATCGTCGTAGCAGGCCACCGTGGCGATGGCCATCGAGCGCACCTCGGGCGGGGACTGCGGATTGCACAAAATCAGCAGCCAATCGCTCGCGTCGGCAAACGTGTACGGGCTGACGCCGATCAGCCGAATCGCTTCCACCCGCGCGCCCGGAGGCGAGGTGCCATCGATGGCGGTCTCCATCGCCGCGGAAAAAACACGATCGAGTCCGGCCTGCGGATTGGCCATGACCAGAGAACTCCGGGTGCTGCGCAGGCCCTCCCCCAGGGCGGCGAGCCATCCAAACGCCTGTAATCGGTCCAAGGGAGTCTGCGTCAGGAAACGCACAGCCTGCCTGACCTCGTCCACCCGGCCCTGGGCCCCAATCATCGTGGCCAACTGGCGCAGAAACTCGTCCCCGGCCGGATCGCTCCGGAACGCCGCGTCGGCTCCGAGCAGCACCAACAGTTCGCCCGCTCCCTGGGGCAAGGAACTCAACACGGCATTTCGGATCCAGCCGTTGCCGAAATCCCGGCGAAGAATTTGCGCCAGAACGGAGGCCTTGTCCGGTCGGACAAACGCACCGGCCGTAAAAGCCAACTGGTATCTCACGGCCAAGGACGGATCGTCAGCCAGCGTCCTGAGCCGGCCCCAAAGCACGTCGGAGATCACGCCGTTGGCGGCCAACTGCTCGGACAGCCCTACCGCGGCCGTTCGCACCCGGGCATCGGCATCGTCGAGGCCCTTGAGCACGTGGGCTTCGGCAAGCGCGCCCAGCCCCCCGAGCGAGCGCAACGCGCGGAGCCGCGCCATGGGGAGCCGCGAGTTATTGAGCATGTTCGTTAACAGCCCGATGGTTGCCGGGTCCCGCCGCTCATAAAGCAACCGCGCCGCCGTGTCGCAATGCCACCCGTCGTTGCCCGCCAGGGCCGCCACCAAATCATAGGTTCGTGCTTTGCCGATCTCAGGCAGTTTTGAAGCCTTGAAGCTTGCGGGCGCCACCCGGTAAATGCGTCCATCCGTTTCCTGCTGCTGCTTATCCAGGATGTACACCGCTCCATCGGGGCCGCCGAGGATTTGAACGGGACGGAACGAGGCGTCGCTCGACACCAGGAATTCAGCCGGGCTCCGCCCAGTGGGCGTCTCCGCCACCGCCTCGAGGCCCTGCGCTCGAAGGACGAACCGGTGAACCACATGGGCGCTGGGATCGGCGACGAAGACGTTTCCAAGATAGTTGGTGGGGAAAGCGCTGCCGCGGTAAACCAGGCAGCCCTGCGCATTCGTCAGCCAGGTTGGGGCCAGGAGGTTCGCCTCGCCGGGGGCGCTTCCCGCCGGGTCACCCGGGTTTGATAGACCGCTCCGGGGCGTTTCTATCCTGGCCGTCACAAAGCGGAAGATCCGCGTCGCAGGCGAAGCCACATCCACCATCGCGCGCGGGGCAACGTAGAATGGGTTCCGCAAGGCATAGCGGGCCTCGTACATGGGCTGGCGTAGCGGACGCGCAAGATCGGAGGTGAACCGCCGCCCTTCCGCGTCAAAGCTCAGGCCCGACTGGCTCGGCCCGCTTTCGGCAAATACTTCCAACGAGCGCGGATCAAACGCAAAATCCGAACCTGCCAACGTCACCACCCCGCTGGGCCAGTTGGAAGCCGTGATGGAGCCCCCGATGCCAGCTGTGGCTCCATGGATGCGATCATCCGGACCCCAGTTGAAGCTATTGAGCACGGCCGGCGCCTTGGGCGCGGTGCCGCCGCCAAAGCCCGCCAGGACCACCTTCCGGATATCTGCCGCTCCTTGTCCTTTCGAGGCCTTGAGATAGATGATTTCGGAACCGGCAGCGACGAAGACCCCGCCCGCGTAGCAGGCGATGGCGGACGGTTGGGCCAGGTCATCGGCAAAGACCGTATCGGTCTGGAACATTCCGTCGGATCCCATGTCTTCGAGCAGGCGCACCCGTCCGCTGCGGCCCGGCGCTTCGACCACGTAAAGCCGGCCATTCTCATCAAACGCCGCCGCCACCGGGGCCGTGACCATGGGCGCCGTGGCGGCCAATGCCACGCGGAAACCCGGCTCGATCCGGAATGACCGCACTTCCTTCCGTAAATCGATCGCGCTGGTTTGGGCGGGCTTGTTGGTTTGGCCGCCGGTTTCGGCCCCAAACGCCGCCACCACGCACAAAACGGGCAACAGCCGGATCGCCTCCCCAAGGATCACCTGAACCCAAGAGCGGCCGGTCGAGAGAACGCGACCCGATCGCCCAACACCGCTTGCGTCGATCTCACGCCTATGTTCCATGAGACCACGATCCTAAAAATTCCGCTGAGGGGAAAGTAGGAAAAAGAGACAGCGGCGCGAAAGGTCTCTCACCCGGGGTTTGGGCGCTTCCGGGTACTCCCAGGCAACCCCACCACCAGAGTGGCGAGCGGAGCTCGCTACCGCAGCAGCTCCTCTCCAATCTGTACTGCGTTTAGAGCGGCGCCTTTCAGCAACTGATCACCGGAAACCCAAAAAGCCAGGCCGTTGTCCATGGCGCAGTCCTGGCGGAGGCGTCCGACGGCACAGTCGTATTGTTCCGCCTGGTAGAGCGGCAATGGATACCGGCTCTTGGCCGGCTCATCCACGACCTGCAAGCCGGGCGCTTGCTTGAGCACCTGGAGTGCCGCCTCCACCGTGGCCGGTTTCTCGAATTCGGCGCTCACCGCCACGGAGTGCGCGCGATAGACCGGCACGCGCACACACGTCACGCTGGCCCGGAACGCCGGGTGGTGCATGATTTTGCGCCCTTCGTTTTCCATCTTCATCTCTTCCTTGGTGTAGCCGGTGGGCAGGAAGGAATCGACCTGCGGGAGGACATTGAAAGCGATTTGATGCGGATAAACCTCGTGCGTGACCGGCTTGCCATGGACGACTTGATGGACCTGGCGTTCGAGTTCGAGGATCGCCTTGGCGCCAGTCCCGGACACGGCCTGGTAACTCGAAGCAAAAATGCGCCGGCACCCGAAAGCGTGGTGCAAGGGGTAGAGGGCCATGAGCGTGATGGCGGTGGTGCAGTTCGGGTTGGCGATGATTCCCTGGTGCCACTTGATGTCCTCCGGATTGATTTCCGGGATCACCAGGGGCACCTTCTCGTCCATCCGGAACGCGCTCGAATTGTCGATCACCACACAACCCGCCCGCGCGGCCAGGGGGCCGAATTCCTTCGAGATGCTTCCCCCGGCGCTAAATAACGCCAGGTCGATGCCGGTGAAGGAATGCCTGGTCAACTCCTGAACCGTAAGGTCCTCGCCGCGAAACTTCAGCTTCTTACCCACGGAACGGGCGGAGGCGAGCAGCGTCAGCTTTCCCATCGGAAAACCGCGCTTCTCGAGCGTTTTGATCATTTCGATGCCGACGGCCCCCGTCGCACCGACTACGGCCACGTGCGGTGTTCGGTTCATAAAGGGCCGGGAATATACTGTTGGGGACCAGTCGGTGTCAACGCGCGTCCGGGCCCGTTTGCCAGGCGGATGCGCGGGACAAAGTTCTTCGGGGGCGAGACCAAACCGCCTCCGGGGGGATTGGGGACGCCGAAGGCGTCAGTCATACCAGCCCCGGGCACACGCCCGGGGTTTACGGCCCGTCGTTTGGGGTTGCAGGCCAACGGCCTGCCTCATGACCCGGGGCATTGCCCCGGTCTGGTATGATCCAGGCCTTTGGCCTGAAGGGCGGTGTGGCCCGAACCCGGGCCCCTTTTCGTGTCTTTCGCGTATTTCGAGGTCTCTGCTCAGGAGGCCGCGCGCGGTTGCACGACAGAATTCTTCGTTGCCTCCAGGGCAGGTCGAGTCGGCGGACGGCGTGGGGACAGCGGAGAGCCAAGACCTTTTCTCGGCGCCGGCCGCCTCCCGGGGTGCTCACGCGCACGCCATCCTCGTCCGCCCGCGACGCACCCAGGGGCTCAGGCCCAGCCTCGTCAGCGTCGTCGCTTGGCCGGTCCGAAGAAATAGCCGCCGCGGATTCGCGCGCCGGTGATCCGAGGCGGGGAGCCCGCAGCATGGCCCGGTTTGTCTTGCTCGAACAGGGCGGTGTAACGATATTCGAAATTCTCGAGTTTGACGCGCGGCACGTGCTGGCCAATGAATCGTTCGATGGCCTGCACATGGCGGCCATCTTCGGCCACCATCAGGGTGAACGCGTCGCCACGAGCCTCCATCCGGCCGGTGCGGCCGATACGGTGGATGTAATCTTCAGGATGCTGCGGCACATCGTAGTTCACCACATGGCTCACGTCGGCGATATCCAGGCCGCGCGCGGCGATGTCCGTGGCCACGAGCACTTCGTAACGGCCGTCGCGAAAGCCCCGCAAGGCCTGCTCCCGTTCCCGCTGCGTCCGGTTCGAGTGCAGCACCGCCACCGCATGGTTGTTGCGCTTCAATAAATGCGCCACCCGGTCCGCGCCCATCTTGGTCCGGCAAAAAACAATCACGGACTCGTAGTTGACGCGCTTGAGCAACTCCAGCAGCAGGTCGGTCTTTTGCGCTTCCGACACCGGGTAGATCACATGCTTCACCGTGGCGGCCGGGGTCCGCCGCGCCCCGATCTCGATCGTTTTGGGGGTCTTCATCGCCCATTGGATCAGCGTCTCAATCTCCGGCGGAACCGTGGCTGAAAAAAGCGACGTGTGCCGCGCGCGCGGGCACTTCTGGACAATCCGCTTCACATCCGGCAGGAAGCCCATGTCGAGCATGCGATCGGCTTCGTCCAGCACCAGGAACTGGACATGGTCCAACCGGACAGTGCCCTGCTGCATCAAATCCAACAATCGGCCGGGCGTGGCGACCAGCACATCCACCCCCTTGTGCAGGGCCTCCCGCTGCTGTCCGTAGCCCACTCCCCCAAAAACCACGGCGACGCGCAGATCGGTAAAGCGGGCGAAATCACGGAACGCGGTCTCGACTTGCGCCGCCAGTTCGCGCGTCGGTTCGAGGATGAGCACGCGCGGTTGCGGTTCGTGGTGGTTGAGCACGGAAAGAATGGGCAGCGCGAACGCGGCGGTCTTTCCGGTGCCGGTCTGGGCGCTGCCAATCACGTCCTCGCCGGCCAGAATCAGGGGGATCGTCCGGAGTTGGATGGGCGTCGGCTCCACGTAACCCATTGCCTTGACGCCTTGCAACATTGCGTCCGAAAGGCCTAGCTTGGTAAATGCCATAAGCCGAAGTTAACCGGCCCGGCGCAAAAAGGAAATACCCGATAAACAAGGTCACCCCGCGGCCAGCGTCAGCCGCCCCGGAGAGCCGAACCCCCCCGCTTCGTTCAGCGGGCTTGGCTCCCGCCGCTGCCGGCCCCGGGCGTGGGACGCTGGTGCTGCTGTTCGATCTCCTGAAGCTTCTGGTATTGGTTCGGCGTCAGGATCCGGTGCAACTCCGTATTGGCATTGGTTATGGCCTGCTGAAGACTGAGGCGGTTGATGGGGTCTTCAACCACGCGGCCCTGCGGTTCGTTCGGTGGCGGGGCGGGCGAGTTGGTCCAAGCCGGCAGGGTGGCGAAACCGGTCAAAGTGGTGGCGGCGACACCCACACAAATAATTGATTTTATGCTCATAATGACTTCAACGCTCCTCGGTGATGCTATCCCTCCTCGAAACTGGTCATGGCTTATATCGGCCCGGAACGGCTGTCCATGGGCGGTATCCCGGCAAAAGAGCGGCTCGGGTGACCGAACCGCTCCAACCATACCACAAGCGGGTCTGGTTAGCCGGCTGACTAACCTGACCAGCGGAGAGTAGCTATAGCATCTCTCATGCCATTATCAGAGATTTAACCCCACGTTCGAAGTCCACAAAAAGGGTGATCCCCGCATGCGCCGACTTGGGCCCCGACCGCAGCCAAGGCCCGGGAGTCAGATACGGGCGCGATTCATGAGCCAGAGCATCGAGCCCAAGACCCCACAAACCAGGAGACCCAGCAACACCGCAAGCAGAAGAAAGCGCAGATGCGTTCGCCGGCGGTCCGGGTCAACGCGCGGGAAGAGCCGCCGACCGATGATGGCGGAGAGGGAATGTCCAGAACGGGTGGCGCTCATATGGGTAATTAAAAGGTCTTTTATAGGAAAAGTCCGTCCCGCACAATCCGCATTGGTACGGAGGGTCGGGGCCTCAGGCGGGATGGACCCCGGTTCAGAAAGCTGTTTGCCGAACCGGGCGGGCAGCGTAAAGTCGGGTGGTTCGGCGGCGCCGGGTTTTGGCGCGCGGACAACCTATGAACAAGAAATCACTGGCGGCTCGGTATCGGGTGGAAACGGGCAAAGGGTTTCGGCTCGATCAGATTCAACCGGCGGACACTTGGAAGCTGCAATCCAAGGAGCAAGCACAGCAGTGGCTCGAGGAGGGCGTGGCGAGGCTCAGTGAATTGCAGGCCCGTCTTTATGCGCAGAATCAATGGGCCGTGCTGCTCATTTTTCAGGCCATGGACACGGCCGGCAAGGACGGCACGATCAAGCACGTGATGTCGGGTGTCAACCCGCAGGGCTGCCAGATCTATTCCTTCAAAGCGCCTTCGGAGGAGGACCTGAACCATGATTTTCTGTGGCGCACGGCGCGGTGCCTGCCCGAACGCGGGCGGATCGGGATCTTCAATCGCTCTTATTACGAGGAGGTGCTGGTCGTGCGGGTCCACCCGGAATTGCTGGCGCGCCAGCATTTGCCGGACGCGCCGGCCGGCAAGAAGCTCTGGCAGGAGCGGTTCGAGAGCATTAACGCGCACGAATCGCACTTGGCCCGCAACGGCGTAGTGGTGCTGAAGTTCTTTCTGCACCTGTCCAAGGCCGAGCAACGCCGCCGCCTGCTGAGCCGCCTCGAGGAGCCCGACAAGAATTGGAAATTCTCGAGCGCGGATATCCGCGAGCGCGCCTACTGGGATGATTATGCCGAAGCGTACGAGCAGGCGATTCGTCAGACCGCGACCGAACACGCCCCGTGGTACGTGGTGCCCGCCGACCACAAATGGTTCACCCGGTTGGTGGTGGCGGAGGTGGTGGTTCAGACCTTGGAATCGCTGAAGCTCAGGTATCCGGAGGTCGAACCGGCCGAACGAAGGGAGCTGGCTAAGGTCCGGCGCGCGCTCGAAAAGAGCCGCTAACGACGGACAACGGCGGCGCGAAAGCCTTTGTCGCGTAGAAGGCGGAACGTTTGGGAGCCTGAAGCCCGCCAACACTCCCCGCATCCGGGGTGTCAATCGTGCGCCACGTCGTCGGGAAGTTCGTTGGAATCATCCGGGCGGTGCGGAAAATGTTCGGCGAGCAAGGCCCCGGCTTTTTGGATGGCGTGCACGATGCCCCGGGTAAAATGCGAATCACGAAAGTGCCCGGACATCTCAGCGGCAAGTACCCGCCAAAACTCATCGCCACAGCGGGTGTGAACTGCCTGGTCGCCGATGATGGCGAATTTGTGGGCGCGGGGTGCCACGAAGATGGTACCGCGTTCCGGTCGCGCGTCTTCTCCATGCCCATCTGGACAAAGCGCCGCTGCGCGGCGGCCACCGGATCCTGAACGTCATGGCGGCTGATGAACACGCGGATTTCACCCGAGGTTTTCAACTCAGCGGCCCGAATGGCCGCCACGATCTCGTCCTGGCGTAATTGGGTCAGAAATTCCCTGGGCTTCATAGGCTCACCAACTGCCTCCGGCACCGCCGCCCCCAAAACCGCCACCCCCGCCGGAGAAGCCGCCACCGCCGCCACTCCAGCCACCACCGCCACCGCCGCCTCCGCCCCATCCTCCCCCGCCCATAGTCCAGCCGCTGCCAAAACCGTAGCCTGACCGCCGATAACCCATTCCGGTCAGGCCGCGCAGAACGCGGATCAGGACCAAGAGGCCAATCCCCCCAAAAATCACCAGCAATAACAACGCGGGCGCAGCCCTGACATTCCGGCCCCCTTGGGCCACGGTCGTGCCGGTCCCGCGATATTCGCCCTTCACCGCCGCGAGGATCGCGCTGACGCCGGAACTCAGGCCGCCCGCGTAATCACCCGCCCGGAAGCGCGGCTTGATCTCAGTTTCGATGATGCGTTTGGCCAGCGCATCGGGCAGGGCGCCCTCCAGCCCGTAACCCACTTGCAAAAACAGCTTGTGGTCCTGTGCGAATACAAAGAGCACTGCCCCGTTGTCGCGACCCTTTTGTCCCACCTTCCAGGACTGGGCCAGGCGGACGGTATAATCCTCGATCGAGGAATCCGACTGCATTGTGGGGTAAATGACGACCAGGATTTGGTCGGAGGTCTGGCGTTCGAAGTTCTCGAGGGTTTGGTTGAGCTGGGCCGCCACAGTCGGGGACACCACGCCGGCATAATCGTTAAAATATTGCTTCGGTGCGGGCGGCAGCACTTCCGCGGCCGGAAGCTGGCCACCCAGGAGCGCCAGCGCCAGGCAGCCCGGAAGCCACCAGGCAAGGCCGGGCGCACCGCCGCGACGACGGGGCACGCGCTCCCGTTTCCGGGTTGGAAAGAAACCGGCGAAAGTGGCCGCGGGGGCCTGGAAATATCTCAGCGCAGCCTGCATGGGAACAGTTTGGCGATGGTCACGGTTTTTCCGGCGATGGGGGCGCCGCGGGCTTCCCGAAATCAAATTGAACTTTGGGCGGGGTTTCCGCCCCCGGCGTGGCATTGAAATAGGGTTTCGCGCTAAAGCCGAAATAGGGCGCGAAGAGCACGGACGGGAACGAGCGGATCGTGGTGTTGTATTCCTGGACCGTCTCATTGTAGCGGCCACGCTCGACGGCGATCCGGTTTTCGGTCCCTTCAAGCTGGGCTTGCAGTTCCTTGAAGTTTTCCGTCGCTTTCAGCTCAGGATAGCGTTCCGACACGACCAACAGGCGGGACAGGGCGGAGGAGAGCTGTCCCTGGGCCTGGTCGAAGGCTTGCAACTGGGCCGCGCTGTTGGGCGCGGTATTGGGAGAAATGCGGACTTGGCCCACCGATGCGCGCGCGGCGGTGACCTGTTCGAGCGTGGATTTTTCGAAGTTGGCGGCGCCCGAAACGGTACCTGACCAGGTTGGGGATGAGGTCGGCCCGGCGTTGGTAAACGTTCTGGACCTGGGCCCATTGCTTATCGACGGCCAGCGATTGACGGACCAGGCGATTGTAGCCCAGCGCGGCCAGCCCAAACAGGCACAAGGCCATCAAGACCAGGATTCCCAATACGGCGCAACCAATGCCAATTTTCTTCATAATCGTCAATTTACTCTAGCCTCGAATGACCCCGGCACCAGTACAAACCAAAACTCGGTTTGTAAATTCGGTCGTGGCCCGCGTGCTTTTTCCCCCGCTTTGACCGGCGAGCGGGAGAGATACTGCAGGGTTTCCCCCCATTAGCAACTTCGCCTTCCGTGGCCAGAGTGTTTTAGAGAGTTTTTATGGCGACCAGAGGATTCCTTACACCCGCTCCCCTCCCATCGCTGGGGAACTGGACCAAGTTTTGCCTGCAAACCTGGATGTGCGCGCCGGAAAGGACGGCCGCCGGGAGGGTTTTGCCGATGATTTCAGTGGTGATTCCGGCGCACAACGAGGAGGGGTATTTGGGCGCCACGCTGGCCGCTTTACACCGGCAAACGTATTGCAATTACGAGATCATCGTGGTGGCCAACGGCTGCACCGACCGGACGGCGCAGATCGCCCGAGGCCGCTGCCATCGCCTCATCGTGCTCCCCGAAAAGCACCTGGGCCTGTCCCGCAACCTGGGGGCGCGGGTGTCGCAGGGAGAGTTGCTCCTGTTCCTCGATGCCGATACCACCGTGGAGCTTGCGGGGACGGTCATCGTTAATTGACTTCCCATTCTCCGCCCCCACCGCCCCTCAAGCATAGGGCCAGAATCCGGTGCGGTGGCGGCGCCGCCGAGAACTGAGGGCTACCGGTGGCAGCAGGCGCCGGCGGACAGGTCGGGGCTGACGTAGGGGATGCCCAGGGACATGCCGCGCAGGATGAGCAGGAAAGCCAGGAGAAAGACGGAGACGGGAATGGCCTTGCGGAGTTGGAGCCGGAGCGAAACGGGCAGGAGCCTCCCCGAAAGGCTGATCGAGAGCATCAGCGGCACTGTGCCGAGCCCGAACGCAGCCATGTATTGGGCGCCCGCCAGAATTCCGTTGGTGGCGGTCGCTCCCGCGCAGGCCACATAGACCAGGCCGCAGGGCAGCAGGCCGTTGAGCAGGCCCAGCACGCCCAAGGCCGTGAACGAGCGCCGGCGCAACAGGCCGGACATCCTGGCCTTGAGATGGCCGACCAGCCGCGTCACCGGCCGCCACAACGCCAGGCGGCGAGAACCGAGCAGGCCGCCCAGCAGGCAGAGACCAAGACCGATGGAAACCCATCGTTGAACGCCAGCCAGGAAGAGCGAACGCCCGATCAGGCCGAAGACCAGTCCCAGCCCGCAATAGGTGGCCATCCTGCCCAGGTGGTAAGCGATCCGGCCCAGGAAAAAGGCGCCGGGCGTCTTGCCGGCAAGGGGCAGGGCCAACGCCAGCGGGCCACACATGCCGGCGCAGTGGAGGCTGCCGACCAGGCCGAGAATGAATGCCGCTAAAAGGTCCATTGTTGTCGGGGTGCAAACTGGAACCGTGTCAGGAGGCCCCGCGGCTAACCACGATCTTCTGGTCGATGAAATAATCCTGTTGATCCACGGTCCAAGAGACGCGGACTTTCCACAGGCCGGGCAACAGGGTGCTGGCGTCGATGGTCTGAACGCCGCTGGCGTTCGGCTCGAGCTTGAGCTGGCGATCCAGGTTCACCGCGGAGGGGCGGTAGAGCTGGACATGGCCCACCGGAGGCGACTGGGACTTCGTGCGAGGCAGCGCGATGGAAATGAGCCGGGTGCCGGGATCGAAAGTCACCCGGGTCGCTTCGGCGCGCTGCTTGGCGTGCTGCACCCGGTCGATCTGGCCCTGGTAGCGGATTTCCTGTTCGTAGTAATCCGCCGTGACAAGATCGGCGGGATGACGGCTGCAAAAGACAATGAGGCTCGCGCAAACGGTGAAGGCGACGGTGAAAAAAATGATGATGGAAATGGGCCAGGGGTTGAACGCCGCGCGGGGCGTCGAGGATTGAGTATTCATTTTCGTGGTCCGATAAAGATGGTCTTGATGCGGTCGATGCGGCGTCCATCGGAATACACGCCGACGATGACCGGCGTCAGGCCGGAGCGGAGTTTTTCCGGAGCGATTTCCAGCAGAACCGAGGCGTCGGTTTGCTTTTCCGCGGGCAGATCCAACTGGCCGCCCAGCACGGTGAGCGAGCCTTCGAGGTTGTCCAGCTTGAGCTCGATCGCGACCTGGTGGCGGGTTTTGTTCGTCAGCTTGAGCAGGTAGAGATTGCTGATCTTCCCCTCGGGTGTTTGCTGGAAAAGGGCGCCGGGCGCGCGGAGCAAGCTGACATCAACCGCGGAACGGGTCAGCAGGAGCCCCGCCAGGCCGGCGCCCAGGAGCAGAAGAATCGTGCAGTAGGCAATGAGGCGCGGCGTGATGCGGATCGGCTCGCCCTTCTCGATCCCGTTCAACGAGGCAAAACGGATCAACCCGCGGGGGCGATGGATCTTGTCCATGACTTCGTCGCAGGCGTCGATGCAGGCCGTGCAATTGACGCATTCCATCTGCGTGCCATTGCGGATATCGATGCCGGTGGGGCAAACCGTGACGCACTTGAAGCAATCAATGCAATCGCCGCGCCCCTGGCCCGAGCGCTGCGCGGGCGAGTCGCTGCGGCGCAGCGGGCCGCGCGTCTCCCCGCGCTTGTAATCGTAAGCCACGACGATGGTGTTTTCGTCCAGCAAGGTCGATTGAAAGCGCCCATAGGGGCAGATGAAGGTGCAGGCTTGTTCACGAAAGCGGGCAAAAATGGCGTAAAACACGAAGGTGAACAAAGCCATGGAGGTGAGGCCGGACAGGTGATGCCGGGGGTCATCGATAATGATCGGCTTAAGGCCATCCCACCCGATAATGTAGGCGAGCAGGGTGTTGCCGATGATAAAGGAGAGGCCAAAGAAGAGGACGTGTTTGGCGGTTTTTTTCGCGACCTTGCCCGCGGTCCAGGGAGCGTGGCGCAGGGCCTTCTGCTGGGTGGCGCTGCCTTCGATGAAATACTCGATTTTGCGAAAGACCATTTCCATCATCACCGTCTGGGGACAGGTCCAACCGCACCAGAGCCGGCCAAACGCCGCCGTGAAGATGGCGATGCCCATCAGGAAGAGCAGGAAGCCGAGGGCAAAAACCAAGTTGTCCTGCGGCCAAAAGATCACGCCGAAGACCGAGAACCGCCGCTCGACGATGTTCATCATCAGCAACGGATTGCCATTGAGCTTGACGAAGGGGCCGCCGAACATCACCACCAGCAGGAGCCAGGAAAGCCAGGTGCGACCGCGGTAAAACCGCCCGCGCGGCTGGGTCGGGTAGAGCCATTTGCGGCGGCCTTCCTGGTCGGCGGTCGAGATGTGATCCCGGAAGTCAGCCTTATCCGGTGCTCGGAGGGAGCCGGGGCGGACTTTCGGTTGGTCGGAGGTCGCAGACATCAGCCAGCAGTGTTCGGCCGCCGAACCGGATACGCTCGAGCTTCCTTAAAACCACCGGGACCTTTCCCCCCGCCTTCGAACGAGCGCCAGGCGAATGGGAATTGAATCCGAGACTCAGGGAGCGGACTGGTGGCGATGACGACTCGTCGAGTTTTGACCGGGTGCGGGAGATCGTCCATGGCTGCCCTTATTCGAAGTCGCTGGGCCCGGTCTTGACCGGGGCAAGGTTTTCCGGCGGCTTCGGATTCTTCGGGTGCGTGCCGCGGAGGGTGTAGATATAGCTGCCGGCGGCATAGACCGTGCCTGGTTTGAGCGTGGTTTTCCAAGTGACCATGCCTTTGCTGGGCACGCCGTTCCAGATCGTGCGGAGGTTATCGACGAAATTCGAGCCGTGGATCCAATAATCATCGCACAGGTTGGGTCCCACCAAGCCGCCGCCGTCGGGGCGGTGACAGGGGGCGCAAAGCTTAAGGAAGGTTTCCTTGCCCTCGGCCAGCACCGCGGGATCCTTCGAGGGCTGGAGCGAGGCCATGCTGCCTTCGAATTCGGCCGTGGCTTTGGCTTTGATTTGGTTGCCGATCCTCATCTCCTCCTGGTATTGGGCGGCCATGAGCTGGCCCTTGCCCAGCACATGGTAGTAAACCATATATACCACGGCGAAGACGATCGAGAGGTTGAAGAGCCACACCCACCAACGGGGCAACTTGTTGTCCAGTTCGCGAATGCCGTCGTATTCGTGGTCGAGCAGCAGCGGATCTTGCGGTTCGCTTTCGTTATTCATGCGAGTGGTTTTTGGGTTCAGTAGCTTCGGGGTCCTGGTCCAGGGCGACCCGGGCCATGTAATCGAGATGGCTCTTCTTTTGCAGGAAAGCCCAGAACAGGACGCCGAGAAAAACGAGGCAAAACAGGCACAGAGATACGATGCCGAAGTTCTGCACGCCGCCGAGGTGATTGAGAATGCTATGAGCCATAGAATTACTTGGTGGCCTGCGCCGTGGCGACAGGCGTTGTGGTGGTGGCCGGCAGGCCCTTGATGTCCGTGCCGAGCCGCTGCAGGTAGGCGATCACGGCGATGATCTCTCGATCCGCCGGCGCGTTGGTAATGGAACCGACCGCCAGGTTGATCACGATCTTCTTGGATTGAGCCTCGATGCTCTTGGGCGCCTTTTGGATCTCCTCGTCGGTGTAAGGAACCCCGACCCGGCGCAAAGCCCGCATCCGATCCCCAATCACGGTCGCGTCGAGTTTTTGACTCAACAGCCACGGGAAGTTGGGCATGATCGAGCCCGGCGAGGTCGAGCGCGGATTTTCGAGGTGGTTGTAGTGCCAGGCGTCGGGGTATTTGCCGCCGATGCGGTGGAGGTCGGGCCCGGTGCGTTTGGATCCCCAAAGGAAAGGATGATCATACACGAACTCGCCTACTTTCGAATACTCCCCGTACCGTTCGGTCTCCGAGCGGAACGGCCGAATCATCTGCGAGTGGCAGCCCACGCAGCCCTCCCGAATGTAAATGTCGCGCCCAAGCACTTCCAGCGGGCTGTACGGCTTGACACTGGCAATGGTGGGCACGTTTTCCTTGATCAGAAACATCGGGACGATCTCGATCAGCCCGCCCACCAGGACGGCCACGGTGGCCAGGACGGTAAAGGTGACAGGCACGCCTTCCAGCCAGCGATGGCCGAGCTTCATGGATTCGCGGGCGGCGGCGGGATTGACCACCGGGGCCTGGGCTTCCTGGTCGCCAATGAACTGGCCCGCCTTGGCGGTTTTGTAGAGGTTGACCAGCATCAGGATAATTCCGGTGATATAGAGGCTGCCGCCGATGGCGCGCAGTTCGTACATCGGAATGAGGCGGATGGTGGTTTCGAGAAAGTTCGGATACTGCAGAAAGCCATCCTTGTTGAACTGCTTCCACATCAAGCCCTGGGTGATGCCGCTGGTGTACATCGGGACGACGTAGAACATCATGCCGAGGAGCCCGACCCAGAAATGATAGTTGGCGAGCTTGGTGGACCAGAGTTTCGTGTTGTAAAGGCGCGGGAAGAGCCAGTAAAGCATCGAGAACGTCAGAAAGCCGTTCCAGCCGAGGGCGCCGGTGTGAACGTGGGCGATGGTCCAATCGGTGTAATGGGAGAAGGCGTTGACACTCTTAATCGCCAGCGTGGGGCCTTCGAGGGTCGCCATGCCATAGGCGGTCACGGCCACGACCATGAACTTGAGCATCGGTTCCTCACGGACCTTGTCCCAAGCCCCGCGCAGGGTGAGCAGGCCGTTGATCATCCCGCCCCAGGATGGCGCGACCAGCATCACCGAGAACACCATGCCCAGCGACTGCGCCCAATCCGGCAATGCCGTGTAAAGCAGGTGGTGCGGGCCCGCCCATATATAGATGAAGATCAGGCCCCAGAAATGAATGATCGAGAGCCGGTAAGAGAACACCGGACGATTGGCCGCTTTAGGCAGGAAGTAATACATCAAGCCGAGGTAGGGCGTGGTGAGAAAGAAGGCCACCGCGTTATGCCCGTACCACCATTGAACCAGCGCATCCTGCACCCCGGCATACACCGAATAGCTCTTGAACGGGCCGGCGGGAACTTCCAACGAGTTCACAATGTGCAGCAAGGCCACCGTAATCGCCGTCGCGATGTAAAACCAAATGGAGACATACATGTGCTTCTCACGCCGGATGAGAACGGTGCCCAGCAGATTGATGGTGAAAGCGACCCAGATGACGGCGATGGCGATATCAATGGGCCACTCGAGTTCGGCGTATTCCTTGCTGGTGGTCAGACCGAGCGGCAGCGTGATCACCGCGCTGATAATGATGGCCTGCCACCCCCAGAAATTCAGCCAGCTCAGCGCGTCGCTGAACATGCGCGTCTTGCAGAGCCGCTGCAGGGAGTAGTAGATCCCGCAAAACATGCCGTTGCCCACGAAGGCAAAAATGACGGCGTTGGTGTGCAGCGGACGAATGCGGCCGAACGTGGTGAACGGCGTGTCCAGGTTCAACTGCGGCCAAAACAACTGGCACGCGATCAGCAGCCCCGCGGCGGTGCCGACCAGGCCCCAAATCGACGTCGCAATCGCGAAGGCTCGGACGATGTGGTTGTCGTACCGGAAGGTTTCGATGGAGACGGCGGCAGCGCCGCCTCGTTCTTGTGGTGTGGCGCCCGGAAGCGCCAGCGCGTCTGAACTCATGATGATGTTAGGTGCTGGATTGGTTTAAAAGTTGGTCATGGCCCGGCGGACAGTCCCCTGCCCGCGGCGGGCCGCAAGGCGCCGCGCACCCCGCCAAGGCGGGTTCGAGCGGAGTTTTGGGCTTCGGTTTGCCGGATTCCTCATCCGTTAGCATGCGCATCGACGGGGTGCAGGTGTCCTCGAACTGGCCGGAGCGAACCGCCCAGATAAAGCAGGCCAGAAAAGCCAGCGCCAGGCTCAGGCTGACGGTGATGAGGAGGAGGATTACGGGCATGGAAATAAAGGCTCAGGTTGACGCCCGAAGGCGAGAGGCGTGCAGCGCGCGCGGGGTCAGGCCGGCGCGCCGGGCCGCCAGGCTGGTGGCCCCGCAGGCGAACAGCACCACCGAAAAGGAACTCAGTGGCATCAGGATGGCGCACACAATCGGCGAAAGAACCCCCGCCGCCGCAATGCTGACACCTGCGAGGTTGTACAGGGCGGAAATGCCAAAGCTCCAATAAACCACCCGCACCGATTTTCGCGCCAGGGCGAGGATCCTCGCCAGTTCGGGCACCCGGCTCCCTTCGAGAATCACATCACTGGCGGGCGAAAACGCACCCACCGCTTCCACCACCGCGACGCCCACATCGCTTTGCCGGAGCGCGCCGGCGTCATTCAGCCCGTCTCCGACCATCATGACCGTCTTGCCAGAAGCCTGCCGGGTGTGAATGAAGGCCAGTTTGTCCAGGGGCGCATGGTTGAAGCGGAGCTGGCCAGCGCGACCGAACAAGCCGCGAAATCTCGCCTGGTCCCGTTCGTTGTCGCCACTCAGGAGGGTCAGTTCGTAGCACTGGCTCAGTTCTTCGAGCAGTCCCGGGATTTCGGGACGCAGCGTGCTGGACAAGACGAAAGCGCCGCGGCATGCGCCATCGATTGCCAGGTACGACACGCTCCCCGAGGAACCTTTCGCCTCGGGCACGGCCACGCCGGCGGCTTCGAGCCAGGCGCTCGAGCCCAGGCGAAGCTCATGGCCCTGAACACGTCCGGACAGCCCGCAGCCCGGGATTTCAGAGAAGTCCTCGACGGCACAGACCGGCGGAGAAGCGGGATGGGCCGGGGACAACGAGGGGGAAGCACCGGTTCCGGCGAGAGAGTCCGCAATCTTTACCGAATGCGGGTGAGTTGAATGGCGCGCCAGCGAGCGAATCCAGGAGGATTCGACAGCGCTCAGTGGGTTTCCCGCCCCGGCCGAGTCCGGGAGCGGCGGGTGCGCCGCCCCGTTCAGGTCGAGTGATCCATTGGGACCTCGCGCCGCCCGGAAGTTCACCGCGTTCGCCTGGGGCGAAGTAAGCGTGCCGGTCTTATCGAAGACAATCGCGTCGATCTGGGCGAGGCGTTCGAGGATGAGGGCGTCTTTTAAGAACACCCGCACGCGTGCCAGGAGGCGCTGGGCGGTTCCGAGTGTAAACGGGGCGGCCAGCGCCAGGGCGCAGGGACAGGCCACAATCAGCACCGACGTAAATGCCTTGAAGCCTCGAGCGGCGTCGCCGCGCACGACCCAAAATACTCCCGCGCCGATGGCGGCCACCACGACCAGGCGCGTAAACCAGCGGCTGTAGCGGTTCGTCAGGGTGTTCAGGGGATTGACGCGCTGCTTTCGGAACGCGTCGTGGCTCCACAAAGAAGTCAGGTAGCTCTGCGACACTGCCTTGAGCGTTTCAACCTCGATGGCCCCGCCAACCTGCTGACCGCCTGCGTAAAGATAATCCCCAGGCTGTTTCGCCACGGGTTCCGCCTCCCCGGTCACAAAGCTGTAATCGATGAACGCCTGGCCGTTCACCAGGCGCGCATCCGCCGGAATCAGCTCCCCGTTGCGCAACACCAAACGATCCCCGACCCGCAAGTTGGACAGCGCGACGATTTCCTCGCCGGCGGCGTTCCGGCGCGTGATCGAGAGGGGAAAAAAGGATCGATAATCACGGTCGAAAGCGATTCGCTCTTGGGTCTTCTGCTGAAACAAACGTCCGCAGAGCAGGAAAAAAACCAAGCCGGCAAACGAATCCAGGTAGCCGGCGCCCCGTCCGGATACGATGTTGTAGCCGCTCAGGCCAAACAGGGCCGCCAGGCCGAAAGCGATGGGAACGTCCAGCGTCAGCACGCGCTGCCGGAAGGAGAGCAACGCCGAGCGCCAATAATCGGACGCGCTGTAAATCAACACCGGCAGGGCGAGCGCCAGGCTCAAGTAGCCAAACAGGGCCCGAAACAACGGCCCGCTCAGGCTGTCCAGGCCGAGATACACCGGCAAACTGAACAGCATGACGTTGCCAAAGGCGAAACCGGCAATGCCGAGCTGCAGCCATTGGCGCCGGGGAAAATGGCTGGCGCGCCGCCGCTCCAATTCACCCAGTGTGAGCCGCGGTTCATAGCCGATGGAAGCCAGCAGCTCCACCAGTTCGCTCAGCTTGAGCCGGCCGGGGCTAAAGGCGATGGACACCTCGCGCCGTGGAAAGTTCACCTGCGTCTGACCTACCCCGGGATGCAGCCGGAACAGATTCTCGAGCAGCCAAACGCACGCCACGCAGTGAATTGCCGGAAGATGGAGCGTCACGCGGCTGCTGGCGCCATCCGTGAAGTCGAGCAACTGCTGTTGCAGCGCCGCTTCGTCCAAAAAGGCCCACTTCTCAGCCTTCGCGGCCCGCCGGATCCGAACCCCCGGATGGCGGCTCAGCGTGTAAAACTGTTCCAGGCCGTTCTCCGCCAGCAGGTCGTGCACGATGAGGCAACCCTGGCAGCAGAACGTCTTCTCCGATTCGCGGAAAGCATCGTCGAGGCACGGCTCGCCACAATGAAAGCAGGAGACGCGTTCGGCCGCCCGCTGGCCTGCCGGAGCGCCGGCCGCCGGAGCAAGGCCCAAGCCCAGCCGCGCCAGCACGGGCTGGCCCGGCCCCGGCAGAGCGTTATCGAAACCTCGGTCCACAGATTACACAGGATTTATGATGTTTCATCTACACCGGGCCATATGAATAAGCAACGCTGTCGTGTAGATAATGCTCAGAAGACGGCCTTCTAGTCTCACCATTTTTTGCCAAAGGCGAAGCAATTTTTGACTTGGGCGGCCGCGCGCACCCTTGCAAACCGAATCGCCGAGGGTGCGGTGGGGAAAGCGCCGCCGCAGGATGCACCCGGCGGCGGTTAGGCTCCTGCCAGGGGTTGGCAATCCGCGGGGAGCAGTGAATTGACGAATCCGAGGAAGTCGCGGGCGAGCCTCAAGGCCTCGGCGAACTCGGAGCGGCTGGGCTCGAGATCCGCTGTCTCCCCGGGGTACCGGTATGCCGTCGCGTAGGGCGTCAGGACAATCCCGGCGTCTATCCAGTTTGAGAACCGGGGCTCGTAAACCATAGCCAATTCAATCAGACGCTCGACATCATGCGAGCGTTCCAGACGATGGTCCTGCCAGGCGAGGAAGCCTTTTACGGCCTTTTCGGCGGTTTGCTGACAATGGTAAATAGCTGTATCCAGCGGACCGTTCGGGATTGCGCCGATTTCACGCGCGGTGGTCAAATCGTTCCGCGCCTTGAGCATCCAGGCATGCACCAGTTCACGTTTGGCGTCAGCCATAAATCAGGCGGCCGCGCTCAAGGATCTCCGCTTCCAATGAGGAGCGCACATGGCGAAAGCGTTCCAGTTCGGCGCGCGTTTTTACCAGGATATCCTTGGCGATGCCCAGTCCCCGCAAGCACCGATGCGCGCGCTGCGCGCGGCGGACGCCGGGTTCGTCACTCCTCGGGACCACAACGAGCAGATCAAGGTCACTGCCCTCGTCGGGCTGGCCCCAGGCATGTGAGCCAAAGAGCCAGATCTGCTCGGGCTGGAATTCCGCCACGAGGCGGCTGGTCACCGCGTCGAGTAACTCCTGACTGACCGTCTTCATGGACACACTCTAACCGAAGTCCTGGGGCCCTGTAAATGAGCGGCCGATTTTCTTCTGGTTTCGGACCTCGCCGGTTGGGACTCTGAGCCCCATGGCAAACCTCAACGGTGGCATGGCGCGCAAGCCTGCGATCGCATATGCGCGGTGGCTCCTGCTGGCCGGCGCCTGCATGGTGCTGAGCGGGGCGCACGCGGGGAGCGCGTCCGCGAACCCGGCGGAACCAGGGACGATTCTTCGGGATGTCACGATCCGCAACGCGGAATTGCGGCGCGATGTGGCCGGGGCGCCGATGGATGCGCACGATGGCTGCCTGCAATTCTTCGAGGGACGATATTATCTCTACGGGACCGCCTACGGACGGAGCAGCGGATTCAGCATCAATAACCGCTTCCGGGTCTATAGCTCTCCGGATTTGGAGCAATGGACCTTTCAAGGCGAAGCGCTGAGGGAACCGCCCGACGGGGTTTACTACCGGCCGTATGTGGTCTTTAATCCCGAGACGCGCCAGTATGTCCTGTTCTACAATTGGTATCCCAAGCTCTGGCAAGGCCAGCTTGGAGTCGCGGTGAGCGACACGCCGGAAGGGCCTTTCACGCTGGCCAATCCCAATGTGCAGGTATCCCAAGCCAGTTCCCAACCCGGTGACGGGAGTCCCTTTGTGGATGCCGACGGCACCGGCTACTTCATTTACACGGTGATTGGGCAGGACCATGCCATCCGGGTCGAGCAACTGACGAGGGATTATATGGGCTCGACGGGGCGGACGAGCGAGGTTCTGGCGCGCGGTTGCGAAGCGCCGGTCCTGTTCCGGCGGGATCACACCTACTACGCGCTGTTCGACACCTGCTGTTGTTTCTGCCCGGCCGGGAGTGGGGCGCGGGTATTCACGTCCAGTTCACCGTTGGGGCCATATACCGAGCGCGGCAACATCAACCGTCAAACCGGGAGCGGCGTTCCCATGATCGCGGCGCAGCAGACCTGGGTGGCGCAGGTCCCCAGCGACCACGGGATAGCTTACCTCTGGATGGGCGATGGTTGGGGTTCGCGTCCTGATGGGGTCAAAGGTCATGATTTTCAATTCTGGAGCAAGCCGCTGCGGTTTCTCGAGGACGGCAGCGTGCGGCGGCTGGAAAACACGCGAAGGTTCACAGTTCGGGTGACGGTGGGCAAGAGCCGGCCGGCGCCCACGAACGTTTATTCCTGGCCGAAGAAGAAAGATCCCAATCCATTGAAGACGGACCCCTGTACCAACAAAGTGCTGGATGCGCGGGAGTTCGACGGCCTATGACGCAGAGCAAGCAGCGAAACGCGAGCGTGTCGCAAGCCGGACCCGGCTTGGCCGGAGGCGAAAGCCCTGCTCGTGTACCGATGAACCATGAGACCTCAGCCGCGCACGCGGCACGTTCCAACTTGCGTGCCATGTCCCGCCCGTGCTGAATCCCCAAAACCCTATGAACACCCCTGGCACCCGGCTGAGCCATGCGCAATTGCTTCAACTCAAACGGTGGAACACACCGACGATTTACAACGGCTGGGAGCAAATCACCCGGCGCAATCCGGCTCGGGATGGTTTCAACCTGGAGGAGACGCGGGATTTCATGCCCCAGATGGGACCGATGGCCGGGTACGCCGCCACGGTGGTGATCGAACCCAGCAACCCGAAGCACCGCCAGGACAATCCCGGGGCGTGGAGCGAGTATCGCCGATACGTCGCCGGCGTCCCGTCCCCAAAGATCATCGTGCTGCAAGACCTGGACAAGCCCGGCGTATTCGGCTCGTTCTGGGGCGAAGTGAACGCCAACACGCATCGCGCGCTGGGCGCGGTGGGAACGATCACCGACGGCGCGATTCGCGATTTGGATGAGATGACGAACGCCGGTTTCAAGGCCCTGGCGCGGCGCTTGTGCGTGGGGCATGCCTTCAGCCAGCCGGTGCGCTGGGGTTGCGCAGTGGAGGTCTTTGGCCAAACCATCGCGCCCGGCGATCTGATTCACGCGGACAAGCACGGATTCCTGGTCATCCCACCCGAAGACCAGGACCGCCTGTTCGAGGCGGCCTGCTTCATGGATGCGACCGAGTGCTCCACGCTCATCGCCGCGGCGAGAAGTTCGACCGGGGGCACGACCGAACAGATCCTGGCCCAACTCGACCGTGCTTCAGTCGAGTTTGGGAGGGCGGTGAACAAGAAGTTCTCGAAGGGCGGCGAGTTCGGGCGCACTTGAGCGGAGTCGAGGCCCGCCGACCTGCGCCTGTCAACGATCCACCGACGGCGTTGGATGCGTTATGGCCGCCGCCCGGCTATCATCGAGATCCACACGGAGGCCATCGTAGGCGAGCTCGACTCCCTCGGGCAGCTCGGCTTGAGAGACGTCATGGTCATAGTCGTGGGTGAGGTGGGTGAAATAGGTGCGGGTGGCGGCGATGCGGCGGGCGGCGGTGAGGGCCTCGTCCAGGCACATGTGGGTCGGGTGCGGAGCCTTGCGCAGCGCGTCCAGAACGGCAACTTGGACCCCGCGGACCAGCGATAGCGCGGGCGGCGGGACCTCCTTGCAATCGCTCATATAGGCCAGCCGTTTGATGCCATTTTGGACGAAAAGGAACCCGCAGGTTTCGGTTCGGCCATGTGGCAAAGCCAGCGGCACGATCTCGATGTCTCCCAACTTGAACGGGCCTTGGATCAGGTGCGGTTCGGGGATGAAGTAGCCTTTGGGCCAGGGGCCGGCGTGGAACGCGTACGCAAAAACCCGGCGCAAATCGTTCATGGTCGGCTCCGTGGCATAGACAGGCAGGGCGGTTCCGCCACGCGCGTCGCAAATTCTGCGGCAGTCATCCAGTCCCATAATATGATCGGCGTGCGAATGGGTGAATAACACGGCGTCCAGATAACCCAACTTCTCCCGGAGCATCTGAATCCGAAACTCGGGCGTGGTGTCCACGACGAGCTGGACGTGCTCAGCCGCCACGTAGATCGAGGGCCGGGTACGGTGGTTTTTGGGGTTCGCGAGAAATTCCGGAGGATACTCCTTGCCGATGATCGGAACGCCTTGCGAGGTGCCCGAACCCAAAAAAATAAACGAGAAAGCCATGCGCGCGGTTTACCTTAATGAGGGCGGTGGCTGGCCGCAAGTGCGGCGCGCCGCAATTCAGGTTGGGTGACGCGGCTCTCAGCCAAGCTTCGGCACGACGAACGGGGCGCGGTACTGGCGGCGGGCCAGTGCATTGGCCGCATGCGCAAAGTCACCGACAAACCGGCCCTGGCTGGACTGGAAGGTAACCCAGGGGCCCAGCGTGGCCGGGGTCGTGGCCAGGGTCACGCCATTCAGGCTCAGGTACTCGCGGCAGCGCTCGAACGCATCCGCCAGCTCGGGGTTCCCGCGGGCTGCCGCGATGATCGCCTCGACGGGTATTTGCTTGCCCAGTCGATGCGAGGTATTGGCCAGGTGGCAACACGCCGCCGAGAGGTGCCCCTCCCGCGCTCCGGCCGCCAGATCCGCCGCCTTCCGGCTTCGAACTGCCGCGAGAAAATTGGTCAGATGCGCCACTTCCAGGCGGCTGGACTCGCCCTCATCCCGGAGATCCTTGATCTTCCTGCCGGTTTGTTCATAGAGCGCACCGCCCGTGGCGTCCCCGGCAAAGTAACCGCCTTCGCAATCGATGAGGAGGCCGTGGTTCTGGTTGCGGAATCTGCCCATGGCGTCTGCTCCCTTCGCGGCGCTGAGATTGCGGATTTCGCAAATGAGCGGGGCGGGGGAGTAATCGAAGAGGGCAATCTGGGTGTTGGCGGTCTGCCCGCAATCATCGAACCCGAACCGCCCGCCAATGCTCAGGGCGCGCGGGGGCGGCTCGTTTTGCCCCAAGGCCCAACGGCACAGGTCAATGACATGGATGCCATTGTTGCCCATCTCGCCGTTGCCGGTGTCCCAGAACCAGTGCCACTCGTAATGCAACTGTTTGCGCAGGAGCGGCCCCTTGGGCGCCGGACCGCACCACAGATTGTAGTCCAGTGTCTCCGGCACCGGCGTCGGCGCGCTGACTCGTCCGATGCCGGCGCGGGCGCGGTAAACCAGCGCATGGGCGTAGCGGATCGCGCCGAGGCCGCCCCGCCGCAAATCATCAAACGTGCGGCGCAGGAGCGCGCTGGATCGGTACTGCATACCCACCTGGACGATGCGGCCATACTTTTGGGCCGCCGCCACCATTTGCCGCCCTTCCCACAGGTTGTAACAGAACGGTTTCTCGACATAGACATCCTTGCCCGCCTGGCACGCCCAGATCGTAGCCAGCGCGTGCCAGTGATTGGGCAGGGGGAGAATCACCGCGTCGATGGACGGATCCTCGAAGACCTGGCGCAGGTCGGTGTGCGTAGTGACCGTCTCACCGCGGTCTTTGAAGGACTGGGCCTCGCGTTCGAGAAACGCTCGGTCCGCGTCGCACAAAGCCGCGATCCGCACCCCGGGGATTTCTCGCAGGCGCTGAATCAATTGATGCCCGCGCCCGCCCACGCCCCCCACCGCGGTCGTTGACCCCATGCCAATCACCGCCACTTGCACCGTGTCGTTGGGACCCACCGAGCGAGGCCGGCCCTCGGCGCCGATTACAATCTTACCCAGTCCCAGCGCCATTCCGGCAGTCAGTGAACCCTTTAGAAACCTGCGACGTGTGACCGATGTCAGATGCTCGGGCATACGAAGTTGATAGCCGGAAATCCCCGCAGCGGCAATGGGAATTCAAACCGCCTCGGCGCCGGCGTTCGCTTTGGGGTAATTATCTCCTCGAAAAGTGCCTGGGAATTCCACAGGCTTGTCGTTGCTTTGCAACTCACAGCCACGACCTGGCGAGGCACCGCCTCGAACTTCAACGGGGTCCGGAACGCCAGGTCGCGCATCGACTTGAGCACACCGTCCCGAAACCTGCTGCTGGCCGCCTTGGTTTTCACCTGGCTCGGATTACCGCACGGGGTTTGCGGGCAGCCGGCGACGAATCCCCCCGCCGCGGATCCGACCGCCATCGTGCTGCCCCGGTCGGTCCCGGACCCGCTCGAACGCATGAACCGCGGGATCTGGGCCTTCAACGTGGGCCTGTTGCGGACCGTGATCCAACCAACGGCCAAGGGCTACCGCGTCGTGGTGCGAAAGCCGGTTCGCCAAGGAATCGGCAACTTCAGCCGCAATCTCACCTACCCGGATCGACTGCTCAACAATCTGCTGCAAGGCAAGTGGAGCGGAGCCCGGGATGAGAGCTACCGGTTTGCGCTCAACACCACGGTCGGCCTCGCGGGATTCATCGATGTGGCCAGTCATTGGAAGATTGCGAAATCCGACGCCGACTTTGGCCAAACGTTCGGCAAGTGGGGCTGGCAGCCGGGTTTCTTCCTGATGCTGCCGGCGGCCGGCCCCAGCAACGACCGCGATACCGTCGGCCTGGCCGCCGATTCAGCGGCCAACCCGCTCCAATACCTCAGTCCCTACGCCTTTAACCCCGGCAACCCGCTCACCTTCCCCAGTCCGTACACCTATTTCGCCGGAGTGAGCGCCTTCAACGACCTGTCGGACAGCGCCGATAGCTTCGTGCGGTTCAGCCAAACGCAGATGGATCCATACGCCGACATCCAATATGCCTGGACCTTTGTACGCCAGGGACGCGTCGCCAATTTCCAGGTAAAAGGCCGGATCAACCGCGCGGCGTTGGAAACGCTCGAATCGGTTTTCTTTACCTACAAGGATCCGGAGTTCCCGGGTCGAGGCAAAACCCGATCGGTGCGGCTGGCCGACAACGGGCGGCGCTTGGAGTTCACGTACTGGCTGCAGCCCCACCCAGCCCCGGTGGTCTATATCGTTCCTGGCCTGGGTTCTCATCGCCTGTCGGATACGGTGCTGGCGCTGGCGGAGCTGGTTTATGATCACGGATTCAGCGCCGTGAGCGTGAGCAGCAGCTTTAATTATGATTTCCTCGAGCACGGCGCCACCGCCTCTGTGCCCGGCTATACCCCGGTGGATGTCCACGACCTGCATGTGGCGCTCACCGCGGTCGATGCGCGCCTGCGGCGGATGTATCCTCACCGGCTCGGCGACACCGCGTTGATGGGTTATTCCATGGGCGCGTTTCAGTCCCTCTATCTCGCGGCCACGGAAGGCACCCACCCGGAACCGTTGCTCAAGTTCAACCGCTATGTCGCCATCGACAGCCCCGTTCGCTTGTTATACGGCATGGACAAACTCGATGAATTCTACCGCGCCCCGCTGGCCTGGCCCGCGGGCGAGCGAACCGCGGACATCGAAAACACTTTTCTCAAGGTGGCCACGCTGGCCCAGTACTCGCTGACGCCGCAGACCACCCTCCCCTTCGATGCGGTGGAATCTGAGTTCATCATCGGTTTTGTGTTCCGGACCATTCTGCTCGATGCCATTTACACCAGCCAGCGGCTCGACAACCTGGGGGTGCTGCGCCAGCCGCTCTCGCGCTGGAAACGCGAACCGGTTTATGATGAAATCTTCACCTACTCTTACCACGATTATCTGGAGAAGTTCCTGATCCCCTATTACACCCGGCGCGGGGTGGATTTGACTGCGCCGGGCGCCCTCGATCAGGCCAGCGATCTGCGGACCTATCAAACCGGACTGCGCACCAATCAGCGCGTCCGGCTCATCGTAAATGAGGATGATTTCCTCCTTTCGAGCGCGGATCTCCAATGGTACCGCGCGACGCTTCCCCCCGGAGAAATCACCGTGTTTCCCCAAGGCGGCCATCTCGGCAACCTCTCGCATCCCGCCGTCCAGAGCGCGATTTTACGCGGGCTGGACGGCCTGTTTCCACCTCCGGGCCATTAGCGCCTATCCCGGGAGGCAGCGAAAGATGCGAAACATGAAAGCTTCGCCGCCCTGCTTTCGCGCCAGGGCTCCAACCGAGGGCGTCGCTCCCTTCAGTTGTCGCGGCGAAATGCGCGCCATTGAACTGGATGCACTCCTCGGCGGCATAGGCTGCGGCTTGGGAGGCGCGAAAATCGGGTTCGAGAAAAGGCACCTTTCCCTGTCCGATTTCTGACTCGGCGGCTAACCTGCAATGAGTGACCGATCAGACCGACAGCCTATTGCTGAAAGCCTACGTCGAACGCAGGCTTGAGGCCGCGTTCAACGAACTGGTCCACCGCCATGTGGACCTTGTCTATTCGGCCGCCTTTCGGATGGTTCGTGATCCGCATCTTGCCGAAGACGTGACCCAAGGCGCATTCATCGCGCTGGCCAGGCAAGCTTCCGAACTGGTGGAGCGGCCGACCTTGGCGGGGTGGCTGCATCGCACCGCGCAAAACATCGCCGCCCAGACCGTCCGCACCATCGAACGCCGTCGGGCGCGCGAACAGGAGGCCGTTGCCATGAGCCAACAGATTTCAACCTTACCGGATGCCTGGTGGGAGCAGATCGAACCGCACCTGGATGCCGCGCTGGGCGAATTGAGTGACGCTGACCGCGATGCCGTGGTCCTGCGCTATTTTCATAAGAAATCCGCCGCCGAAATCGCCACCCTTCTCGGCGTGAGCGACGATGCCGCGCAAAAACGTGTCAGCCGTGCGGTGGAAAAACTGCGCGAGGTTTTCGCGAAGAACAAAATCACGATTGGCGCGGGCAGTCTGGGAATTTTGATTTCCGCGAATGCCGTGCAAGCTGCCCCGGCAGGACTGACTGCGACAATTTTAGCCGCAACTTCCGGACTAACCGCAACCGCTGGAATAACCATGATTCAAAAAGTTTTTATCGCTGGACTTGCCGCTGTCGCGATTGGCGGCGGCATTTACTCGTTTCATTTGCAAAAGCGAATCGCCGCGTTACATGAACAACAAACAGCGCTGAACCAGCAAATTGCGCAAATGAGCCAGGAACGCGACGACGCAAAAAATCAATTGGCGGCGGCACAACGGGAAAATGAGCAGCGACAAAACAATCAGGATGAACTCTTGCGGTTGCGCGGCGAAACCGGCGTTTTGCGGCGGCAACTGGACGAAGCGGCTAAAAACAATCGCGCGCTGCCGGCCGCAGTTGCGGCAATGAACACTAATTCGTCCATGCCGCAACTCGTCATCGAAGCCAGATTTCTGTCGATGCCGAACGACGTATCTGCCGGTTGGTATGACTCGACCAGTGCCGGTATTCTTACCAGCGAAAACTTCTCAAATGCGTTAAAGCAATTACGCTCACGCAATGACGTTAAAACTCTCGCCGAGCCGAGAGTGACGACACTCAGCGGACGCCAAGTTCAAATGGCGGCAACACAGATTATTTCTGTCGTGACCAATTTTTGCCTTCAGGAAACAAATGGCACTTCCAGCGTTGTTCCTCAGGTTGGGCCTGTCGAGTGTGGCCCAATTCTCGATGCGGTGCCGAAGGTCTTGCCCGACGGTTATACCATTAGATTACCCGTCGTCGCTTCGATGGTTGAATTCTTAGGTTACGCGTCATCTGCAAAAACGACGCCAGCTTACGATTCAGCAGGGCGGGAATTTGACGTGCCGACAGTCTCACCTCAGTTTCGCGTGCAGCAAACAACGAATTCAGTGGATATGCTGGACGGCCAAACGCTGGTTTTTAGACTGAATGACAATCAAATCCCCTCGACCGCCGCGCTTGCAGACCTTGATGCCGGCAAATCAAACTCTCTTAACCGGCAGACGCTCGTGTTCCTCACCGCATCAATCATTGACCGTGCAGGCAATGTGGTGCACGCAGATGCCGGAAGTTATACAAATATCCCGCCGCAACCCGTCAGCCAGTGATGTTTGTTTGCTGATTACGTGTAAAACGCCTTCGCCGCGATGTCGCGAGGGGACGCCGACATCGCACCGGCCTTCTTTGCGGGTTACGTCATCGGGCAATTCATGCCGCTGTTCAACCGAGTGTCCAAAGCATTATTCGTCGCTGCGCGAGCTTGGGTATTTCTTTTAGCTCCGAGTAATGCCGAGTTCACGGGGTGATGCTTCAGAACGCTGAGGAATCACTCCGTGTGACGGCTCACTTCCATCTCAAGCTCTACTTCGCACCTGTAACCGACGTCGAGATTCCTTCTCTGTCGAGTAGAAGTTTATCCAACGCAGACCGGTCGAAGAAATGTCCGTTCGCAAAGACGGCGCGGATTTTTGTGGTGTTGTGTATGTCTTGCAACGGATCAGCATCCAGCAGAACCAAGTCAGCAAGCCTGCCTGGCTCAATCGTCCCCAGTTCTTTTTCACGGTCCATGAAACGCGCAGCGTTGAGAGTCGCCGCTTGCAGGGCTTCCATCGGCGTGAGCCCTGATTGAACGAGCAACCCTAATTCATCGTGCAGGCTGAAACCCGGGTAACAATATGGATTGAGGGTGTCAGTCCCGGTCAGGATTTCGACACCGGCCCGGTGCATGGCGCCAACGATCTCTATTTCTTTCTGAAACACCTTTCTAGCCAACTCTGGATCGTAGGCGGCCCGGCTCTTCATCCGGCTGCCATTACCGAGCTGGCCCCATTGCGACCGGACTTCGGGCGGCATGTATTTTAGCCGGACATCGTTGGTAAAGGACGCGGGATCATCCGCGTAGGTGGCGAGGCGCAGCACTGTTAGCGTCGGGCATTGCCAAGTATGATTCTTCTTGAATTCAGAGAACACAGCCTCGGCCTTTTCCGGGCTATACGTTTTCAGCGCCAATTGATCCTCATGAATTTCCTCGGCAACAATACTCAACGGTGAATTGGTGGTAGTGAGGATCGTTTGAAGAGCTTCCTGCGCTGACCTCAAAAGGTCGGCTTCGTGACTCGAACAGGCTTGGAGGATTCCCGTGAGGTGCTCAATGGTTTTTTGGCCCGCCGCCGATGCCTCCTCAACCGAAACCGACACCGGAACATGGCCGGCGAAGGGAATTCCCTGCCTTTTGGCTTCGTCGGCGATGGCGAAATAAGCATCGCGAGGAAGAAGTGAATAAACTTTCACAAAATCCGCGCCGGTCTGCCTGGCCTCCGTCACGGCTTTTCGGCCCTCGGTTTCATTGGCGGCGGTGATTGTGTCCGGCCAGATGGGCTTCGGTCCGTCCACAATAACGCTGGCAATGAGCAGGCGCGGCCCCAGCAATGATCCTTGTTCGATTTCCTTGCGCCACTCGTGATGCAAGGGCATGCCCCACATCAAACGGACGCTCGTGACCCCATTGGCAATAAACAGTGGCAAATAATCTTTGTCATACCAATGGACATGCATGTCCGAAAGACCGGGGATCAGAAATTTTCCCGTTCCGTCCACCACCATCATACCCACCGGCAGTTTAACCTTGCTTGTTTTGCCGACCGTCGTGATTCGTTCGCCTGTGACCACAACGGTCTGGTCGATTTTCTGCTTCGCACCCGTGCCGTCAATCACTGTCACGTGCGTTACCGCAAAGGTCGGCTGTGCCTGTCCCACCGTTGGTAAAAAAGCGCATAACGCAAATATAAAGACCATTATCAAACGCATGTTCCAAGGGTGTTCTGGGAATAAAGTTAGGCGTTTTTTCTTCAAGGTCAGTGGGGAGAGTCTATTTCACTGTTTCAGCGCGTCAAGCCGACGATCCCGGGCATCGTCTACCAGACCAGCTCTTGGCCTTTCTCCAAGCCCTCTGATAATGCTGAGTCGAAAAAATAAAAGGGGGTGATTCCTCAATGATTTGAAGAATCAACCCGTGAACTCAGCATTACTGGGAGCTAAAAGAAATACCCCTTATGCCGAGCGCGGCATAAGGGGTATTTTCACTCATGAGCGGGGCTTAACGCTCTCTTAAGGTGAGTACGAGTAACTTGGCGGCGTGAACAGTAAAAGATCATCCGGCCCCAACAAACCGTCGCGCCGGTCGCGCGGCGGAAGGCGCGGATGCGCAAACACACTCAACAGAAAGGAAGAAGTATGAAAATGTGGACTAAAGCCACACTGGCGCTCATGGCGCTGGGAACCTCCGCGGCCTTCATCATTGCCCAGGATAACGGCACACCGCCAGGCGGGGCCGGTTCGACCTCGGGCGGCCCGCCGGGTGGCCCGACGGGGGCCAATCCCCCGGGCCCGTGGGGGCCCGGTTTCCGGCATCATCGGCTGCCGCCGATTATCGCGGCGCTGGACACGAACCGCGATGGGGTGATTGATGCGAATGAAATTGCCAACGCCCCCGCGGCTCTGAAGACACTCGATAAGAACGGTGATGGCAAGCTGACCATGGACGAGTTGATGCCGCCACCGCCGATGCGCGACGGTGGCCCGCCCCCTCCTCCGGATGACGAACCGCCTCCTCCCGGTGGGAACTGAGCCGTAAGCGGTTCGGATGCGCGGTGCGCCGATTGGGGCAGGGCAAGACCTGCCCCTTTCGTATTTGAAATTTGGGGGTCGATTCGAAAGTATTTGGCCAATGACATGCACCGACTTTCGGACTCGAAATAATGCCTCGCCCGCTCGATCCCCTTCCTCCCCCAACCGCACACCGGGCTTTCCCGCGTCGCGATTTGCCTCGCACGGCCAGCACGCGCTGCTCCTCGTTGCCCTCCTTGGCCTTTGTTTTGGCGTTCTTTCCTCCGCCACCGCCCAGATCACCACCACGCTGCGCCCGCCTTCCGTCCCACTCGTCACGTGTGATCCATATTTCAGCATCTGGTCTCCGGCGGATCAACTGACCGGGGCCGACACCGTGCACTGGACCGGCAAGACGCAGCGGTTGACCGGATTGGTCCGGATCGACGGCGCGACCTATCGCATGATGGGCAACGAACCGGCGGATTTGCCGGCCATGACACAAACGGCCCGCCAGGTCAGCCCCACCTCCACCATGTATGTGTTCGAGGGGGGCGGCGTCGAGTTGACCTTGGCTTTCGTCCAGCCGGCGTTGCCGGAAGACCTCGATCTGCTCTCGAGCCCGTTCACGTATCTTTTCTGCGGCATGAAGGCCCACGACGGCCGCCAGCATGAGGTTTCCGTATATTTGGACGCCGCGGCCGAAATAGCCGTAAACCGGCCCACCCAGGAGGTGGTGTGGTCGCAGGAACAGATCAACGAGGTGCAAAAAGCTCCCTCCCGAGCCGGGAGGCTTTTCAAGCTCACGCCCCGACGGTCCGGCATGGGTCACCCCGAACTCGAACCGATTCAGGAATTGACGGTGCTCAAGGTGGGCTCGAAGGACCAGCCGGTCTTGCAAAAGAAGGGAGACGATCTGCGCATCGACTGGGGCTACTTGTACACGGCGGCTTCGGCCACGCCTCAAACCCACCAGGTCGTCGCCTCGGCGGATGCGTGCCGCAAGGGTTTTGTCGAAAGCGGCTCCCTCCCCGGCGCCATGGACTCGCGTCAACCGCGCGCTGCGAACGACGAGGAGCCGGTAGCCGCCACGGTGTTTGATTGTGGCAAGGTTGACAGCGCGGGGATCAAACCACGCCTGTTGATCCTGGCCTATGACGATGGTTACTCGATTCAGTATTTCCACCGCAACCTTCGTCCCTATTGGCGGCGGCACGGGGCTGAGGCGGCAGACCTGCTCAAGGCGGCGGCGCGCGATTACGCGGTCATTCTGGAGCGATGCCAGGCCTTTGACGCGCAACTCATGAACGATTTGCGCCGTGCCGGTGGTGAGAATTACGCCGAGCTGTGCGCCCTGGCTTACCGTCAGTGCCTGGCGGCCAACAAAATTGTCGCGGATGGCAACGGCCAGCCTTTGATGTTCCCGAAGGAAAACTTCAGCAACGGCTGCATCGGGACGGTGGATGTGATTTATCCCATGGGGCCGGAGTTCTTGTTCTTCAGCCCTTCGCTCACCAAGGCGATGCTGGTCCCGATCCTCGACTACGCGGCCTCTCCGCGTTGGCGGTGGCCTTTTGCCCCGCACGACCTGGGCACGTATCCGCACGCCAATGGCCAGGTTTATGGCGGAGGCGAACGCACCGAGGACAATCAGATGCCGGTCGAGGAAAGCGGCAACATGCTCCTGCTGCTGGCCGCACTCGCCCAGGTCGAAGGCAACGCCAATTTTAGCTCCCACTATTGGCCCATCCTCACGAAGTGGGCCGACTACCTGCAAGCCAAAGGCTTCGATCCGGAGAACCAACTGTGCACCGATGACTTCGCGGGCCATCTCGCGCACAACGTCAACCTCTCCGCCAAAGCTATCTGCGGCCTGGGCGCTTATGCCCGGCTTTGTGAAATGCGCGGGGAAAAGACCAAAGCCAGCGAATTGATGGGCCTGGCGAAAGACTTCGCCGCGCGGTGGGTCAAGGAAGCCGACGATGGCGATCACTACCGGCTGGCCTTCGACAAACCGGGAACCTGGAGTCAAAAATACAACCTGGTATGGGACCGCATCCTTGGCCTCAACCTTTTCCCCGACGCGGTTCGTCGAAAGGAAATGGACTTCTACCTGACCATGCAGAACGAATACGGCCTCCCGCTCGACAACCGCAAGGCCTACACCAAACTGGACTGGACACTCTGGACCGCAACGCTCACCCAGAACCGATCCGATTTTGAAGCGTTGGTCAATCCCGTCTGCCGCTTCCTGGCCGAAAGCCCCAGCCGGGTGCCGATGACGGATTGGTACTGGACCCAAAATGCCAAGCAAGTCGGGTTTCAGGCGCGTTCGGTCGTGGGCGGCGTGTTCCTGCAAATGCTCTATGACCCGATCGTCTGGAAGCAGTGGGCCGGTCGCGACACCGCCAAGGCGGACCACTGGGCGCCACTGCCCAAGCCGCCGAAGATCGTTGTCGTGGTCCCTACCTCCGAAAAAGAGCCCGTTCAATGGCGCTACACAACCCAGGAACAGGCCGGCGCCTGGTTTGAGCCCGGCTTCGACGTCTCCTCCTGGCCGGAAGGTCCGGGCGGGTTCGGCACCCGCGGCACCCCGGGCGCCATAGTGCGCACCGTGTGGGACACCGCGGACATTTGGTTGCGGCGCGAGTTCACTTTGCCCCAGGGCAAATGGCGCGACCTCCAATTCCGCATGCACCACGACGAAGATGCGGAGGTCTATCTCAATGGCGTCCTTGCCGCCAAAGTCTCCGGTTATATCGCCGACTACGAGCCGGTGCCCATTGTACCGGCGGCCCGCGCCACCCTCAAGCCCGCCGGGAATCTGATCGCCGTCCACTGCCATCAAACCACCGGCGGGCAATACATCGATGCGGGGCTTATTGATACTCAAAATTAAAAAAAACGCGGGAAACGGCCGGTCCGCGCACGCAGCCGGACCGGCTGCCGCGGGCGCGATGAACCGGTACGGCAACCCCTAAACCACGCTATGCGCAAACCGAACATCCTGGTCGTCGGCAGTTCGAATACCGACATGGTGATCCAACTGAACCGCATCCCGCGTCCGGGAGAGACCGTCCTGGGCGGCGAGTTCCTCACGGCCTCGGGCGGGAAGGGCGCCAACCAGGCGGTGAGCGCGGCGCGCGCCGGCGGGCGGGTGACCTTGGTCGCGCGGGTGGGCCGGGATGTGTTCGGGGATAACGCGATTGCTCGATTCAAGCAGGACGGAATCGACGTCGAGTTTATCACCCGTGACCCCGTCAAACCTTCGGGCGTGGCCCTTATCTTTGTGGGCCGAGACGGTGAGAACAGCATTGCGGTGGCCGGCGGGGCGAACGGCACGCTCACGCCGGCCCTCCTGAAGCAGGCCAAGCCGGCTTTTGGCAAAGCCGACACGGTGCTGATGCAACTCGAGACGCCTTTGGAAACCGTCCTCGAGGCGGCCAAACTGGCGCGTAAGTCAGGCGTCCGCGTCCTGCTGAACCCGGCGCCCGCCCGCCCGCTTCCAAATGAGCTGTTGAACCGGATCTCGATCCTCACCCCGAACGAGACCGAGGTCGAAGTGTTGACAGGAGTGAGGGTGAAGGATGAAAAATCCGCGGGCGCCGCGGCCGAGCGACTGCTCCGAAGGGGCGTGGGGGCCGTGATTGTGACCTTGGGCGCGCGTGGCGCCCTGGTGGCCGCAGGCCGTTTCCAATGCCTGGTGCCCGGCGCCAAGGTGAACGCCGTGGATTGCACCGCCGCGGGTGACGTCTTCAACGGCGCGCTGGCCGTGGCCATCAGCGAAGGCAAACCGTTGCTGGAAGCGGCTCGGTTTGCCAACGGCGCGGCGGCGATTTCGGTGACGCGATGGGGGGCTCAACCCTCCGCGCCAACCCGCAAAGAAATCGAACGGTTCCTGCTCAACCAGGTGATCCGGGGCTGAACCAAAGATCGATCGGGCGGCGCACGCCGGAAGGCCGGAACGGCATTTGGACGACCGCACCCTGCCCGGCGGACTGGTACCCGGCATAGAGAACCTCGAGTACAAAGCGGCCGTCCTCGCCGGTGGCTTCGGGCGATTCTTTTCCCCGCACACAACGCGCAAAGTGGCGCATCTCCTGCGGGAAACCGTAATTCCACAATTCCTCGAACACCGGCCAGCTCCAGCCTTTGGTGGTGGGAGCTTTTTCGACGGCATAGCCATAACCGTACTCGCTGTAGGTCGGCAGCGCGTTGCCCATGTGCAGGTCGGCATAGGTCACGCCGCCTTCCCCATAGACTTCGATCCGATCTTCCATCCCGCCGCGCCGCGCCCAGCTATCCTCGATTACCCCCTTGGCGCCGTTGTCGAAATCCATAATGCAAATCGAGTCGTCCTCCCCTTTGGTCTTGTCCCGGTGCACGTAGGTCCCCATGTGACAGAGCACGCGCTTGACCTTCGGCCGGCCCAGAAACCACCAGCAGAAAGCGATGCCGTGGCAGCCCATGTCCATGAAGACCCCGCCGCCCGAGCGGTCCACGTCCCAAAACCAATCACCGTGCGGACCGGAATGTTTCTCGATCTGCTTCACCATATAAACTTTCCCGAAGGCGCCTTCGTCCGCCATTTGCTTGGCCTTGAGGTACTTGGGTGTGAAATAGAGTTCTTCGGCGTACATGAGCAGCACACCCTCGCGGCGGCAGGTCTCGATCATCAAATCGGCCTCTTCGAGAGTGACGCACAGGGGCTTCTCGCACACGACATGCTTGCCCGCCTTCGCGGCATCGACGGTCATTTGCGCGTGGAGCGTGTTGGGCGCGGCGATGGTGACCATCTCGATATCCGGTTCGGCCAGCATCTGCCGGTAATCGGTGAAAAACCGCGGGAGCTTATGTTTCTGCGCGAACTGTTCCGCGTTTCCGGGAGTCGGGGAGGCGACCGCCACCACCTCCGCTTCGTCCGAGAGAATGCGAAATGATTCGGCGTGGATGTCGGCCTCGAAACGTGACCCGATGATGCCGACTTTGACTCGTCCTTTGTTGGTCGTCATAGCACGCTGTGATAGCGGGTTTCGCGCGGCGACTCAACCTCTTTTGCCCGCGAAAGTCCCCGGTGAACTTTTGCGCCTCGGCGCTCCGGAAAAGGCGCCGGCCTACAGAAGGCCCTGGTAGCTGAGCCAGAGGGCACGGTAGTAGCGCATCACGCGCAAGGGATCGGTGCTCGAGGGGATCTCCGCCAGGCAAAAGCCGGAGAACGGAAGCGCGTTCAGGCCGGCCAGCAGCTTGCGAAAGGGATACTCCTCCTGGAAAAGATCGGTCATGTGGACCGAGAAGATCTTGTCTTTTAACAGGTTGAAGTTGTAGTCCCAGCCTTCGCCATCCAGATCGCTGGCATTGCAATTCCAGCAGGCGCCCACGCTGGGATGGTTCGCCGTGTCGAGGATGGTTTTGATGTAAGGCGGGAACGCCGTGCCCGGCCCATGGACTTCCAATCGAATGACCTGGCCGTGGTCGCGAGCGAAGTCGCCGACTTCCGCCAGGGAATGACCGATCTGGGCCAGGGTTTTCTCGATCGGGACTTCTTTGGGCAGCCCGTTGGGGCGAACCTTGACCCCAGTGGCCCCGACGTCCTGGGCCAGAACGATGTACTCCTTGGTCGCCTCAATGTCCCGGCGCAGCTTTGCCTGGTCGGGCGTGTGATAGTCGAAGATGCTGCCTAATCCCATCAGCTTGACCTTGGAATCCTCGAAGCGCTTTTTGACGTCCCGGCGTTCGTCTTTCGAGAGGTTCACTTCCACCTTGTGGGCATGCGTCGTGCGCAGTTCGACGCCTTCGAATTCGGTGGCTTCGCAATGCTTGATGATCGTCTCGATGTCCCAATCTTTGGCCAGGTTGTACGTTACCAGCCCAAGATGCATCCGGGGCGTGCCCTGCAAAAAGCTGGGGTGGCCGGGCGCGGCGCCGACGGCCGGACGGAGGTGCAAGGCAAGGGCGCCAAATCCCAGACCCGTGGTTTTGAGGAAGTGCCGGCGATGGAGCTTCATGCCGCAGCTTGCACCAAAACCGCGAAGCGGTTCAATGCATTATTGCCCCCAAGCCGAGCGGAACCTCGATCCGGAAGCGACCATGAACCATGCGAAAAAGACCCCTTTCATCCGGTGTGATTCGCTCCCGCCGCACTCCGGGAGCACAGGCAAACGGCGGCCCGCAGGCGGGCCGCCGTGAAGACGAAACCGGGCGAACCGATCAGATGCCCTTTTGAATCATGAACTGGAGCAGGTCGGCAACGCGGCAGCTATAGCCCCATTCGTTGTCATACCAGCTTACGAGCTTGAAGAAGCGCTTGTTCAGCTCGATGCCGGAACCCTGGTCGAAGATCGAGGAGGATTTCGAGTGGATGAAATCCGAGCTGACGACTTCGTCCTGGGTATATTCGAGGATGCCTTTGAGATAGGTCTCGCTGGCCTTCTTCATCGCGGCGCTGATTTCGGCGTAGCTGGTGTCCTTGGACGTGCGGACGGTGAGGTCCACGACGGAGACGGTGGGTGTGGGCACGCGGATGGCCATGCCGGTGAGCTTGCCTTTGACCTCGGGCAGCACCAGGCCCACGGCCTTGGCGGCACCGGTCGTCGAGGGGATAAGGTTAACCGCCGCGGTGCGGCCGCCTTTCCAATCCTTCTTGCTCGGGCCGTCCACGGTTTTCTGGGTGGCGGTGTAGGAATGGATGGTGGTCATGAGGCCCTCATCCACGCCGAATCCTTCCTTCAAGAGGACATAGACAAGCGGGGCAAGGCAGTTGGTGGTGCAGGAAGCGTTCGAGACGATGTTGTGCTGCTTGGGGTCATATTTCTCGTGGTTGACACCCATGACCAGGGTGGGGCAATCGCCTTTGGCGGGGGCGCTGATGATGACCTTCTTGGCGCCGGCGATCAGATGGCCTTTGGCTTTCTCGACGTCGGTGAACAGCCCGGTGGATTCGATGACCACGTCCACGCCCAACTGTTTCCAGGGGAGCATCGCGGGCTCTTTGGCGCTCACGACCTGGAGCTTCTTGCCGTTGACAATCAGCACGTCGTCTTCAGCCTTATCGGGCGAGGATTTTTCCGAGCCCACCGTGCCGTGGAACCGGCCTTGGGTGGAATCGTATTTGAGCAGGTACGCGAGATTATCCGCGGGGACGATATCGCCTACCGCCACGACCTCGACATCCTTGCCGACCAAACCTTGTTCGACCATCGCCCGAAAAACCAGGCGACCAATCCGGCCGAACCCGTTAATTGCAACTTTCACTGGCATATTTCAATTTCAGTAATATGAATTCAAAGTCCGAGTGCGAATGTTAACCCGGGACGGCGCGGGGTCAACGAAGAAACGCGGACGAACTCGGCCTGGGCGCGTTGGTGCATGGGGCGGAGCTCGAAGGCTGGGTGGGCTCGGGGCAGGTTTGAGACGGCCGGCGCCTCGCCGGAAACTCGATGCCTAAATTCCGGGTCTCAGCCTATTTTAGAAATCGAATCCCGGGTCAGCCACAACCACCCAGGCCGCCGAGCGACCTCGAGGTCGCGACGCCTTGCTCCGGCGGCGGGGCTTGAAGTTCTTTAGGAACAAGGGGATCTATTTTGCTTGGATGTCCCAAGCGTCGCGCAGGCCATCGCCCATGAGGTTCAACGCCAGGAGTGTGCCGACGAGGAAGGCGCCCGGAAACACGATGAGCCACCAATAGATGCGAACCGGGTTGATTTGGCCTGCCCCCTCGGCCAGCAGCGAGCCCCACGAGGCCATCGGCGGCTGAATTCCCAAACCGAGAAAGCTGAGAAAGGATTCGTAAAGCACTATGGCCGGAACCGTAAGTGACGCGTACACGATGACCACGCCGAGCGTATGCGGGAGGATGTGCCGGACCAGGATCCGCACCGGGCCGGCCCCGAGAGCGCGGCTGGCCTCGACAAACGCGCGCTGCCGGAGCGAGAGCACCTGGCCACGCACGATCCGGGCCATGTTTAACCAGGAAACCGCCCCCAACCCGGCCAGCAATAGCATCACCCGGACGGCGCCCGCACTCTCCGGCGCGCCTGCCGCCGCGAGCCAGCGCTTCACCAGCTCTTCCAGGCTCGTGATGAGCACGATGACGAAGATCAACGAGGGCAGGGAATAGAGAATGTCCACCACGCGCATCATCAGGCTGTCCACGCGCCCGCCGGCGTAACCGGCGATCGCTCCCCAAAGCGCCCCGACAAACAAGCTCACCGCGGCGCCGACGAGCCCGACCAGCAAAGAGACCTGCGCGCCGTAAAGCACGCGCGAGAAAAGATCGCGACCATGCACGTCGGTGCCAAACCAATGCGCGGGGCCCGGGGGGAGGAATTGAGCGTCAGACAAGTGATCGGGATCATAGGCCCGGGCAAACGCGGCGCCTTTGGGCCCTGAGCGCGCGGCGAGCCTCAGGGTCAACGGCCAAACCGCCACGAGCAAAAGGATCCCCGCGAGGAACCAGGCGCTGAGGAACGCGGGCCGGTTACGCTTGAGCCGCGACCAGGCGCCGAGGCGTCGTGAAATCCCGGTTGGAACGGGTTGTCTTTCGAACCGGCAAGGGTCAGTCATATTTTATGCGGGGATCGAGCAGGACATAGGCGAGATCCACGAGGAGGTTGAGGATGATGAGGAGCACGGCGTACAGGAGCACCAGGCCCACGACCAGCGTGTAGTCGCGGTTAAGGGAGCCGTTGACCAGGAAGACGCCCAAACCGGGGATCTGGAAGATGGTTTCAACCACGAAAGAACCGGTCAGCAAATCGGCCAGCAAGGGACCTGAATAGGAGACCACGGGCAGGAGGGCGAGCGGCAGGGCGTGCTTGAGCCGCACGGCATTTTCACTGAGCCCCTTGGCCCGCGCCGTGGTAATGAATCCGGCCTGCAACGTGTTCACCATCCCTTCGCGAAAGAGGCGGGCCACTCTGCCCGCGAAATACAAACCCAGTGCGATCACCGGCAGGATCGCGTGTGCCGGCGACGTCCACAAGGCGACGGGCAGGAGCCGCCAGTGGATGGCGAAGCCCATGATCAACAGCGGAGCCACGACAAACGACGGCATGCAAACCATCACGATAGCCGCCAGGCTGCCGGCGTAATCCTGCCAGCCGCCGCGCCGGGCGGCGGCGTAATAGCCCAGCGGCAATCCCAGCCCCAGGCAGAAACCAAACGCCAGCGTTCCGAGCAAAATCGAAACCGGCGCGGCCTGGCGAATGATATCGTTCACGGTGTGATCACGATATTTTAACGACACGCCCAGGTCCCCGCGAGCCAGCTCGCCCAGAAAGCGGAGATATTGTCTCGAGACCGGCTCATCCAGATGGTACTTGGCCCGCACCGCGCGCTCGATCTCCGGTGAAGCCGGCCTGCGTTCACGGTCGAACGGCCCCCCCGGCGCCGCTCGCACCAGCACGAAGGCCAGCAGGCTAATGAGCAACAACAGGGGCGGCGTGAGGAGCAGGCGCTTGAGGAAGTACATGGTCAGCGAATGCCGAGCGCCCGGTTCCGGGCCTCAGGCTCAGCGGAGCGGCTTTGGGCCGCCGCCCGGGAGCTGGGGACCTTCCAGATGTCCTGCAGCGGGTGTTCGTCGAGGACATTCGGGTAGATGCCGTGAACTTCGCCGTCGCGGAACATCATGAAGCCGGCGTAGAAGTAAATCGGCACAATCGGCGCCGCCTGGTTTATCAGGAGCGATTCCGCCTGCCGAAACACGCCCGCGCGGGCTTCGCGATCGGTAAGGCCGTTGGCCTCGCGGACAAGTTCGTCATAGCGCGCGTCCTTCCACCCGGTGCGGTTGTTCCCGCTCTCGCCCATGAACATGTCCAGAAACGTGTTGGCATCGTTATAGTCCCCCACCCAACTGGAAGCGCACAGGTCGAAGTCGAGCCGCGACTGGGCGTTGTAGAAAATCTTCCGCTCGATTTGGCGGAGCGCGACGTGGACGCCGAGCCCGTCCTCCCACATTTGCTGCAGTTCGACCGCGATTTTCTCCTGCATCTCAGCGCCGCCGCCCGCCGACGAGTAGTAGGTGTATTGCACGGGAGGAAATCCGCGGCCGCCGGGGAAGCCCGCTTTGGCGAGCAGCCGGCGCGCGTGCGGCAGATCGAAGCCTGGCCCATCGGGCGGCTGGTAATTGGCCACACCGTCCGGCACGAAATGGAAGGCCGGTGTCTCGCCGCCGGAAGTGAGCTTGCGGACGATGCGCCGGCGATCGGTGGCCAGGGCAAACGCGAGGCGTACACGCGGATCGTCGAGCGGTTTTCGAGTGACATTGAAGCGATAGAAAAAAGTCCCGAGGAAACCAAAATTATGATAGTCCGGGCGCCGGCTCAGCACATCCAACAATTCCACCGGCACGAGGTCTTTGTCCCAAATCACATCCGCGATACGGGTTTCGTACAGGTTGAGCGCGGTGTTGGGCGAGGCGGTCGGGAGCAGGTCGATGGTGTCGCTCCGCGTGCTGGCGGCAGCCCAGTATCGTGGATTTTTGCGCAAGCGAACCCGGTCGTTCAGGCGCCAGGCCACGAGTTCATACGGCCCGCTCGAAGGCAGGGGCAGAGTGGTGACCCACCGGTCACCGTGCCGTTCAATCGCCGCTTGTGGCACAATGGCCAGCGCCGGCAGGCAGCAGAGATCCAGGAAAAATGCCACCGGCGAATTCAGTTCCACTCGCAGGGTGGAGGGGTCCAGGGCGCGAATGCCCACCTGGGAGGCATCCTTGATGGTGCCGTTGTAAAATGCCTCGGCATTCCTGATGTAAAAGAGTTGGCCCGCGTAGTCCGAGGCCGTGGCCGGATTCAGAGCGCGGCGCCACGAATAGACCACATCCGCGGAGGTTAGCGGCTCCCCGGTGGACCAGGTGGCATTCGTGCGGAGGTGAAACGTGTACGTCCGAGCATCAGCGGAAACTTCCCAGCGTTCGGCCCAGCCGGGGCAAGGCCGCCCGGTCTTGCCATCGAGACGCAGAAGACCCTCGAAGAGCGCCTTGGTCACTCGCATGTCCGGCACGGCGGTAACGATGGCCGGATCGAGCGATTCAGGCTCGTTGCCATTGACGATGACCAGATCCGCGGGCGGTTCAGGGTGGCAGGCGGTAAGGAGGAACGCCGCGATGGCGGCGCAACAGAGAAGCAGCGCGCTCCTCCCCGCGGCTGGCCTCTGCTTGCCGGTGTCCGTCCGCCGCCGGGTGAACGAGGTCCCGACCGTGAACGCGGTTGGCCTTTGCGGGTGCAATTCAGCCAAGAGTAACGGACCTTCAGCCAAAAGCGGAGCAGAGAATGCGCCACTTGCGCGCCAGGCCGGGGCGCGGTTTACGTAAGGCCTTAAGCCACCAGGCTCCGGGGCTGCCTCCAGCCACGGCGGCGGATTACGTCACTTCTGAGGGGAGCCGGTCGCGGGCGCGCTCGAGGGCGCTGCACCAGAGGGCGTATTGGTGGATTCCACCGGTGGCGAAAGCAAGGGAACGTTGGTGGAAGTCAGCGGAGCGGTTGATTTCGCCGTGGGAGCGGTCGGAGCCGGGGCGGCAGTCATCGGGGCGGAACCGGACTCCATGAGTTTTTGCTGGAAGCTGTTGGTGGAGCGGCGGTGATAATTGGTTTGCAGGAGGGATAGCCCCATGGCCAGAACAAAGAATGTGATGGCAGCATATTTGGTGATTTTGGTCAGGACGTTACCGGAGCCGGCGCCAAACAGGGCATCGGTCGCAGCCCCGCCAAAAGCCAGCCCCGCGCCGGCTTCTTTTTTCGGCAACTGGACTAATACCAGGAGCACCAGGACCAGGCAGTCCACCAGCATCACGAATGTCAAAAGGCCAATTACAAAACCCATATTCTTTGTCTTTGTTCTGTTTATCTATTCCAGGCAACCGGCGAACTCGCCCGCTGCAGCGCGCTACGAACCGCACGCTTGCCTGGTTCGGCTCTAAATCGAGCCTTTAACTATATCAGCAAAGCTGCGCACTTCAAGCGCGGCCCCGCCCACCAGAGCGCCATCCACATCCGGCTGGCTCATCAGCTCACGCGCATTCGACGGCTTGACACTGCCCCCATACTGGATCCGCACGCGCCGCGCCACGGCGTCATCGAACAACTTGCCGAGCAACCGGCGGATGAAAGCGTGGGCCTCCTGCGCCTGGGCGGTGGTGGCGGTCTTGCCCGTGCCAATCGCCCAAACCGGCTCGTAAGCCATGATGGTTTCGGACATCTGCTCTTTGCTCAGGCCTGCCAGGCTGCCCTGGACTTGCGTCTCGAGGACCTTTTCCATCTGGCCGGCTTCCCGCTCCGCCAAAGTTTCCCCAACGCAAACGATGGGTTTCAGCGAAGCCATATGGACGGCCAGGGCCTTCTTGGCGATGAGCGCGTCGCTCTCCTTTTGGTACTGGCGCCGCTCGGAGTGGCCCAGGATGACGTAGCGCACGGAAAACTCTTTGAGCATGACGGCGGCAATTTCGCCCGTATAGGCGCCGACATTGTGCTCGCTCATGTTTTGGGCGCCCAAACGGATGTTGGAATCCAAAATGGATTTGGACACCTCACCCAGCGCGGTAAACGGCGGGCACACCACGATGTCCACCTCTTTAACGTTCGACAGCTCGATCTTCAACCCGCGCACGAGGTCCAGCGCCTCGGCCACGGTTTTATTCATCTTCCAGTTTCCAGCGATTATCAGCTTCCGTTCTTTGTTCATAGCTTTTAGGACCTGTGGCTGCCTCGGCGGGGCGGGCGAGCGGTCGCCTTTCCTGGCACGCGGCGAATGGCGCGGCTTACCGCGACCGGTTCGTGTTAAAAGTCATCGATTCTATTTATCCGAAAGCGCGGCTACGCCCGGCAGCACTTTGCCTTCGAGGAATTCCAGGCTGGCCCCCCCGCCGGTGCTCATGAAGGTCACCTTGTCGCCGAGCCTGGCTTTATTCAACGCCTTCACGCTGTCTCCGCCCCCGATAATGCTCTTGGCGCCGCTCTTTTGGGTCACCTCCGCCACCGCGCGGGCGACGGCGTTGGTGCCTTCGGCGAATCGCTTATCCTCGAACAATCCCATGGGGCCGTTCCATAAAATCGTTTTGGCGCGGGCGAGTTCTTCCGCATAGGCCTTGACCGTCTGCGGGCCGATATCCAGGCCCGCGGCGTTATCGGGACAGTCCATGGCGGTATTGACGCGGACGTCCTGGTACTCGATCACGGGTTTGCCTTTTTTGTCGAGCTTGTCGGTTTTAACCGGCGTGGCCACGACGTCATCGGCGGGCAAAAGAAATTTGATCCCGCGTTGTTTCGCTTTCGCCAGCGCCGATTTGGCTACCTCGATCTTGTCCGGTTCCACCAGCGATTTGGCGGTCTTGAAGCCTTGCGCAAGCCGGAAGGTGTAGGCCATGGCGCCGCCGATGAGAATGCTGTCGGCCTTTTCGAGCAAACGGTCGATGACCTGGATTTTATCCGAAACCTTGGCGCCGCCCAGGATGACGACGAAGGGCCGCGCGGGCCTTTCCAATTCGTCGCCGAGAAACTTTAATTCGCGCTCCATGAGCAAACCGGCGGCGCATTGCCCTCCCCGGCGGGCGATGACCCGGGCCACACCCTCAGTCGAGGCATGGGCGCGATGGGCGGCGCCGAAGGCATCATTGACATAGACCTCCGCGACCTTGGCCAATTTTTCGGCGAAAACGGGGTCGTTGGCCTCTTCCTCGCTGTAATAGCGCACGTTTTCGAGCAGCAGCACATCCCCCGGCTGCAACGCCCCGGCGGTGTTCTCCACCTTTTCTCCGATGCAGTCATCCACGAACGCGACGTGGCGGCCCAGCAGATCGGCCAGTTTCGCAGCCACCGGGCGCAGCGACATCGAGGGCTCGCGCTTGCCTTTGGGCCGGCCCAGGTGCGCCGCCAAGATCAGTTTGCCACCCTGTTCGATGAGCAAACGAAGCGTGGGCAACGTCTCGACAATCCGGGTCGCGTCGGTGATGACCATCTGGCCGTCTTTTTCTTCGAGCGGCACGTTATAGTCCACGCGCACAAAGACGCGCTTGCCGCGCACGTTCAAATCTTTGACCGTTAGTTTTGCCATAAAATCAGGGCTCCTGAATAAGGGCGGTGCAGGATATCCAACAAGCCTGCCGAGTCAAGGCTGGGTTCACAGGGAACGGAGGCTGAATTTCACCGTTGCCAGGCCGGTCGGCCAAGGGGCGCCGCTTTCAGCGGCTTGGGATCAATCGTCGCGCTGGGAATTGAATCGCGGCCCGGGAAGGCTCATAGTACAAACAGCATTATGAGTGATTCGGTTGACTTGCGCAGGCTGTTGCAGAGCTGGGCCTACGACCCTGATAATGACGCCCGCCTGGCCCGCGGAGATGACGGGCGCGAAATTCTGCAGGTCCGCACACCGCTCGGCGTCGAGCAATATGAAATCGAAGGGCGCCCGGACGGCCTCCGGCCCCATGGCATGGAGTCGGCCTTCGAATTTTACGCGAAACGACTCGCCGCGGCCAAAGCCGGCGGGCGCGAGGACGAATTCGGGCTCAACCCGCAGCAATGCGGCGAGCTGTTTACCGAAGGAACGCTGTTCTATTTCCGTTACGTCCGGCTGTTCCAGCTCAAGGATTGGCCCAGAACCATCCGGGACACCGCGCGCAACATGGAGGTATTTGATTTGGTGCACCGCTACGCCGAGCGCGAGGAGGACCGTCAGTTCCTGGAAAAATGGCGCCCGTATATCATCCGGGTGAACGCTACCGCCGCCATCATGCTTGAATTGGACAAACAGTCCTACGAAAGCGCACTCAAGCTCGCCAACGACGCCGCCGGCCAAATCGAGGGCCTCGGCGAGATGGAGGATGAAACCTTCAAGTTCGAACAGGAGCGCTCGCTCGGAGCCATGCGCGAACTCGCGACCCAGATTCAAAGGAACCGTCCTCTGTCCGAACTCGAGCAGTTGGAACATCAACTCCGCCGGGCCATCGAGCGGCAGGAGTTTGAGCGCGCCGCGCAACTGCGCGACAAAATCCGCGCGCTCAAGAAGCAGCACGTTTGTTGACAAAACCGGTTGTCAGATGGGCGGCGCTGGCCTAGTGTAAGCGAGCTCGGAAGGTTCCATCGCGGAGCCCGAAACCCTTCAATTCTGACCGTGCCATGCACGAATTATCCATTATGGATAGCGCCTTGACCAAGGTGATCGAGCGGGCCGAAAAGGCCGGCGCCCGGCAGATCCGGGTGATTCGCCTGCGCATCGGCGTGCTCAGTGGTGTGGTGCCCGACGCGCTGCAGTTCGCTTTCGAGGCCTTGCGGCCCGGCACCCTGGCGGAGAGCGCCAGCCTGGCCATCGAGAATGTTCCAGCACAATTCTGGTGCGCGGCCTGCCGGGCGGAATTTGTATCCGATGATACGTTTGCCGAATGCCCCGACTGCCATCAACCCAGCGGCGACCTGAGGGCCGGACGGGAGATGGAGGTCACTTCCATGGAGATTGAATAATGTGTAAAGACTGCGGTTGTGGATTACCGGGGGAGAACCCGATTGGGGTGAGCGCGCACGATCACGATCATGATCATGATCACGCCCATGACCATGATAACGCGTACGCTCACGAGCATGGCCACGAGCATGGCCCAGGCCATCACCACGGTGAATCCCATGATCACCCGCATTCGCATCCTCACTCGCACGGCGAGGGCGGCGGCCATGACGCCGTCCACGCCCAGGGCGAGACAGGACGAATAGTCGAGGTGCGCGAGGCCATCCTCGATCAAAACGACCGGTTGGCGGAGCGGAACCGGGGTTTCTTTCATGCCCGCGGGTTGCTGGTGTTAAATGTCCTTTCGTCGCCGGGTTCCGGCAAAACCACTTTTCTCGAGCAAACCGTCCGGAAACTGCAGCCGGATATCAAGGCTGGCATTATCGTCGGGGACCTGGCCACGGACAACGACGCCAAGAAGCTGCGGCGGTCGGGTGCTCCGGTGGTTCAGATCACCACCGGCACGATGTGTCATTTGGAAGCCGGCATGGTGGCTCGGGCAGTAAAGCAAATCGAGTTGGATGGCCTCGGGCTGCTGATCATCGAGAACGTTGGGAACCTGGTTTGCCCCGCCTCGTACGATCTCGGCGAGGACTTGCGCGTGGTGCTGCTCTCGGTCACCGAGGGCGAAGACAAGCCGCTGAAATACCCCCCGATGTTTCAAGCCGCGGACGTGGTCATCATCAGCAAAATCGACCTGGCCGAGGCCTGCGACTACGCTCGCGAAACAGTGCTGGCCAATATTCGCCGGATCGCGCCGGATGCGGAAATCATCGAGACTTCCGCCAAGACGGGACAGGGGATGGACGCCTGGCGCGATTTCCTGGTCAAGCGCTGCCAGGAGCAGAAGGCGCGGGATCCGCTGGCGGAGTGAGGGGCGACCCCTCGAGAGCCTTGCTTCGTGCTCGCTCCCACAAACAACTTGCCAGCACCAGGCCGGCTTGGTGCGCTCTTCGCCGGGAAGCAAGTGGGGCTAGGTTGGCTTGCCGCTTGAAACGCCCGGGAACCGGATCTACCCTGCGAGTCATGCGGCGAAGGGTTACAGTAGATTCCCTCAAGAAATTTATGCGGGAATTGGCCGCGACGGCCGGGAGCCCGGGCCGTGTTTATTTCACCGGAGGCGCCACCGCGTTGCTCCTGGGATTTCGCGAGCAAACCATCGACATCGACCTGAAGCTCGATCCCGAGCCCCAGGGGGTCTTCGAAGCGATCGCCACGCTCAAAGACAAGCTCCAGATCAATGTCGAGCTGGCCTCGCCGGACGATTTCATTCCCCCTGGCCCGAACTGGCGCGAGCGCAGCCGGCACATTGCATCGATTGGCCCGCTCGAGTTCTTCCATTATGACTTTTCAATGCAGGCGCTGGCCAAATTGGAACGGGGACATGCTCAGGACCTCGAGGACGTCGCCAGCCTGGTACGGGGTGGGTTCGTAAGCGATGCGGACTTGAGGACGCGGTTCGCGGAGATCCGGCCCGGACTGCTTCGGTACCCCGCCATCGATCCGGCGCGGTTCCAACAGACAGTGGAGAGCTTTCTGGCCCAGTTCCGCAAGCCATGAGCAGCGAGCCCAGTGCGGGACGATTGCCGGGCGAAGAACTGGTCCGGCAAGGCATGGCAGATCTCCGGGCAGGCAGGCTGACGGAGCTTTCCCTGCTGGTCCTTATCGCCGCCCCCCGGCTGCGGAGGCTGGGGCTCGAGATCCCCGAGCGCGCTTCGCTGCAACCGTTCGAGCACCAGCTCTATTCCAGGCTCGAGGAACGGCTCGGCCCGGCCGCGCATTCCTCTTACAACAGCCTGGTCAGGCGAATCGTGAGCTATGCCCGCGCCCTCGATGGAGAGCAACGTCACGGCGGTGTGGAACCAAAGCCGATTCCATGAGTGCCGGCAAACCCGGCAGGAAACGTGCCCCTTCGCGCTGAAACGGTCCAAAGGCGCTACCGGTAACCTTCCCACTCGGGCTCGTTCTCGAAAATCCAGCGGTAGTAGTCCTTCTCTCGGAGCTTGGCGGCGGCCGCTTCGTCCACCACCACGGTGCAGTGGGGATGGAGCTGCAGAGCGGAGGCACTGACCATGCTGGTGATCGGCCCCTCGACCGCTTGGGCCACCACTTCCGCCTTGCTGTCGCCGGTCGCCAGCAGGAGGCAGCGGCGCGCCTCGATGATCGTTCCCACGCCCATCGTGATCGCGCGGCGAGGAACTTTATCCTCGCCGCCGAAGAACGCGGCGTTTTGTTTGAGGGTTGTCGGAGTCAGCGCCTTGACCCGGGTGCGGGAACGAAGGGCCGAGAGCGGTTCGTTGAAGCCGATGTGGCCGGCTTTGCCAATGCCCAGCAGTTGGAGGTCGATGCCCCCAAAACGTAGGATCAGCGCCTCGTACTGGCGGCATTCACTGTCCAGGTCGTTCGCCATGCCGTTGGGCAGATGCGTGTTCCGCGGGTCGATGTTCACGTGGCGAAACAAGCGTTCCTCCATGTAATGCCGGTAGGAGTTCGGGTCGGAGGGAAACAACCCGACGTATTCATCCAGGTTGAAGGTGCTGCAAAGCGAGAAATCGAGGTGCTCGTCTTTGTGCAGGCTGACCAGGTGGCGGTAAACCCGTTCCATGGTGGCCCCGGTGGCCAAGCCGAGAACCAGATGCGCATTGGCCCGGAGCTCGTGGGCCACCACCCGAGCGACCAGGCTGGCGGCCGCTTCGGGGTTTGTTTGAATGATCACTTCCATGAACGGGCGCGAGACGGACGTGCTAAGGCGTTAAGTCGCCACCGCCGCCGGGCGCGGGATTGCTTGCTGTCCTCATGGGTTCAGTGCGCGGCAGGGGTTGCTTAGACCGTGGCGGATGGGGCGGGTTACGGCTCCAAAGCGAGCGACCCCCACCGTGACTCACGCCGGGCATTTCACCCCAACCCGAACTCCTTCCGGTTTTGTTCGAAGGACACCAGGACTTTCTGTCCAAGGGTCTTCGCCTTGAGCAACGCTTGCTCGTCCACGCCGCTGGTCAGCGGCAAGGCGACCTGGCCGCCTTCAGCGGCGCTCCGCTGCAAGGCGAGCATGATCTCGGCTCCCAGGCACGCATGGTCAAAATTACATTGATGAACCTTTTTGCCATCCAGCCAATCGGCCATTTCCTGAATGTACGGCGGCATGTCCAGGTCGTAATTCATCACGCCGTCTCCCGACTGCCAGCCGCCCGACTTGGTTACCGCACGCCAGCCGCCGTTGGTTAGGACCTCGGCGAAGCCCTCGGTTCCCTGCGCGCCAATTCGGTTCTTACCCCACCACTTGGCTACTTCCGGCTGATCCGGCGCACCCGCTCCGCACTCGTAGATCCCGCGCACCCCATTGGCAAACTGCACCACGCCGGCGATATAATCGGGCGAGGGATGGTTATCCCCGAACTTTACGCCCCCGGCAGCTTGGGCCATGGCCCAGGTGGCCGGAGTGTAATCGTTGAACCAGCACGTGTAGTCGATCAGATGCGAAAGCATGTGAGTCATCCAGCCCGTGGCCGTGCCATAAACGGTGTGAACCCGTCCGAGCGCGCCGCTGGCGATGATCGTCTTCACCGCCTGGTAGTGTGTGCCGTAGCGGTGCTGATGGCTGACCACGGCCTTGATGCCGCCCCGAGTCAGCAAGTCCCGGATGGTGAACAACTCGGCACTGGTCAGAGCCAGCGGCTTCTCGAACGCCACCAGCCTGGCGCCCCCCGCGATGGCCGCCTGAATGAAGGGCGTCCGCAGGTGAGGCATCGTGCAAAAACAAAACACATCCGGCTTGATCGCCTTCGCCAGCGCGGCGGCATCGGTGCTGGTCTGGGGATTGCCAAGCTGGGCGGCGGCCTCGCCGAGGCGCTTGGGGTCGATGTCACAAATGCCAGCGACCCGGAACCTGGGATTGGCATTGAAGGCCGTGGCGTGGTGCATCCCACGCTTGCCCATGCCAACGACGAGAACGGAGTAGGGGGCCATAGGAGCTACGGGGAATTGCTCATGAAGCCCTTTGCTTGTCCCACTCGATGACTTTCGCAATGACGTAATCGACCTCGTCCGCCGTTAATTCGGGGAAGATCGGAAGGCTGACGCAGGTGGCGGCGTTGTGTTCGGCGTTGGCGACGGAGCCCGCGATGCGAGCGCCTTTGCCCCAGGGATACCCCTCTTGCTGGTGAATGGCGATCGAGTAGTGCGTCTTGGCATCGATGTTGTTCTTTACCAGGAAATCCACCATGGGATCCCGCCATTCCGCCTTCCGGGTCTCGATGGCGTATAGGTGGAAAATATGGTGATAGCCCGGCAATTCGGTGGGCAGGGCAAAGGTCTTGCAGCCCTTCAATCCGGCGGTGTAGCGCGCGGCCCATTTGCGGCGCAGGTCATTGTACTCATCGATGTGCTTGAGCTTGGCGCTGAGGATGCCCGCGTGCAGGTCGTCCAGGCGGCTGTTAAAACCGAAGCTGTGGACGTTGCGGGCGTTCGAGCCGTGATTGCGCAACTTGCGAACTTTGGCGTCAATCTCCGGATGATTTGTAATCAACGCCCCGCTGTCGCCAAAGGTCCCCAGATTCTTCTGAATAATGAAGCTCGTGGACGTGGCGTCGCTGAGCTGGCCAATCTTGAATCCGTTGCCCCGTGCGCCGATGGCCTGGGCGTTGTCCTCGATGATTTTTAAGCCATGCCGGTCGGCGATGGCCTTGATGGCGGGCATGTCGGCGCATTGCCCGTAGAGATGCACCGGGATGATCGCCTTGGTTTTGGGTGTGATCGCGGCTTCGATCTTGGCCGGGTCAATGCATTTGGTCCGAGGATCGCAATCGACGAATACGGCCGTGGCCCCGGCGATCCAAATGGCTTCCGCCGTGGCAAAGAACGTGTTGGGGTGAGTGATGACCTCGTCGCCCGGGCCAATGCCGAGCGCCATCAGGCCCAGCCAGATCGAGTCGGTGCCGTTGCCGGTGCCGATGGCAAACCGAGCCCCATGGTACGCCGCCAATTCACCTTCAAATCGCTTGAGCATCGGCCCCATGACATACTGCCCGCTTTCCAACACCGCCTGGATGTTCTTGTCGATCTCGGACTTGATATTGTGGTACTGACGAACGTGACCGTAGAATTCCACTTTCATGGGGCGCACGCTACCGCACAGGGTAGGTAAAACAAGCATTTTTTCGTGATGACAAGCCATTCATCAATGGATTTAATTCGCCGCGCGCGCGCACGGGATTTAGATTAGGCGAATGTCGGAACGTAAAACAACTCAGGTCCTGATGCCCGCTCCGGCCCCGCTTGCGTCCCGACAGATCCTGGAAACGGCGCCGGCCAGCCTCTCGACCAATCACCAGGCCGCGCGCGGGGTTTACCAGCGCATCTCCTCCAATATCGCCCGGGTCATGCGCGGCCAGGCCAGTTCCACCCGCAAGCTGCTGGCCGCGCTGGCCAGTGGCGGCCATGTACTGCTCGAGGATTACCCGGGCACGGGCAAAACGACGCTGGCAAAAGCCCTGGCGCGCTCGCTTGACGCGCGCTTCAAGCGGATTCAGTTCACGCCCGACCTGCTGCCTTCCGATATTCTCGGCGTCTCGGTATTTAACCAGCGCGACCAGGAATTTCATTTCCACGAAGGCCCCATCTTTACGAACATTCTCCTCGCCGACGAAATCAACCGGGCGTCGCCGCGAACGCAGTCGGCGTTGCTCGAAGCCATGGGGGAGAGCCAGGTGAGCGTGGACGGGGAGCGGCGGGATCTCACGGAGCTATTCTTTGTCATCGCCACCGAAAACCCCGTCGAGTTCCGAGGGACGTATCCCTTGCCCGAGGCGCAGATGGATCGGTTCGCGTTGCAGTTTGCGCTCGGCTACGTCCAGCCGAGCGAAGAAGTCGCGATTCTCACCGCCCAGGAGCATAATCATCCGCTGGAAGAGTTAGGCCGGTGCGCCTCCCTGGCGGAGGTGATCGAGTTAAAACTCGCGGCTCAGCGGGTGCGGATCAGCGAAGAACTTAAGCGCTATACCGTGGATATCGTGGGGGCGACCCGGACAGCCGCGGGCGTGCAACTGGGCGCGAGCCCTCGAGCCTCGATCGCGCTGATGAAGGCCGCCCAGGCGATCGCGCTGTTCGACGGACTCGATTTCGTGACTCCCGAGCAGATCCAGGAACTGGCGGTGCCGGTCATCGCGCACCGCCTGGTGATGGAACCGCAAGCCAGGTTTTCCGGCCTGACCGCCCGCGCCGTGGTCGAGGGCGTGCTCAAGCGGATTCCGGTGCCGGCCTAACCCATTGGGAGGGACGTTGATAACGGCAAGACCCGCACGCGAGCGTTGAAGGTTTCAACCGGCCGCGCGATCGAGCGCTCGCCCTTCAAAGATCCATCGCCAACCCTCCATCCGCCATGCGACCGATTTTTCAGGTGCTTTACCTGTTCTACCGCGGCTCGACCGGGGTGAGGCACTGGATCCAGCGCCGGTTTACCACGGCGGGCCTGACCCTGATGGGCGCGTTGGCCGTGGCCGCCGTGTTGGGAACGGACACGGAAAACACCGTGATCTACCAAGGCTTCACGGTATTGTTTTTTCTGCTGCTGATTGCCCTTTGTTTTAGCTTCTCGTTCACGGCGCGTTTTCGGGTCGAGCGTTTTCTGCCGCGGTTTGGGACCGTGGGTTGCCGGCTCGAATATAACGTTCGGGTGGCCAACCTCACCGCAAAGCCGCAAACCGGGCTCGAACTGCTCGAAACGCTGGCCGACCCCCGGCCCTCGTTTGCCGAGTGGCTGGCGGTACAACTGGCGGACGAGAAACAGTTGCGGTCGTTCCGCTTTAGCCAGGGACGCCGCACCAATCCCTTCAAGCCCGCCCTCACGCGGGTTGCCCCAGTGCCCACCATCCCTCCGCACCAGGAGGCGGATGTTTCTGTCGAGCTGATTCCCTTGCGGCGTGGCGTGCTGCGCGTGACCGGCGTTGCCCTGGCGCGCTCTGACCCCCTGGGGTTGGTCCGGGCGCTGGTCAAGGTGCCCGCCCCCCAAAGCGTGCTGGTCCTGCCCAGGCGCTATCCGCTGCCACGGATTGCCTTTCCGGGCACGCTCAAATACCAGGAAGGCGGCGTGGCTTTGGCCTCGCACGTCGGCCAAAGCGAGGAGTTCGTCTCCCTGCGGGACTATCGCCACGGCGATCCGCTGCGCCACATTCACTGGCGAAGCTGGGCCAAGGCGGGCAAGCCGGTCGTGCGGGAGTTCGAGGATGAATTCTTCGTGCGGCACGCGCTGGTGCTGGACACCTTCACGGAACATCCGCACAGCCAGGCCTTCGAGGAGGCGGTTTCCGTGGCCGCCTCGTTTGCTTATACCATCCAGACGCAGGAATCCCTCTTGGACCTGTTGTTCGTAGGCCCCGAGTCGTTTTGCTTCACCGCCGGCCGCGGCTTGGCGCACGCGGATCAGATGCTGGAGATACTGGCCAGCGTGCGGGCTTGCTCGGACCAGGGCTTTGAAACCCTGGAACGTCTGGTGCTCAACCACTCAAAATCGGTGGCGGGATGCATCTGTGTCCTGCTGGGCTGGGATAAGCCGCGGCAGGCTTTCGTCGAGAAGCTTAAGGCGCAGGGGCTGCCCATGCTGGTCTTGATCGTCACCGATGGGAAGCCGCCGGGGGCCATCGATCCAGGACCGATGGTGGATCAACCGGCCCAGTTCCATGTCCTGGAAGCGGGCCGAATCGAGCAGGGCCTGGCGAAGCTGCGATGAGAACGCCCCCGTTACTCCTGGGCGCGACGTTGCTCTTTTGGGGCTGGCAAACCGGGCTTTTCTGGGCCGGGTTAGTGATCGGAGTCGTGTTGGAATCGGGCCGCTGGCTCCGGATCCGTTGGGAGTTTTCCGACGAAGATTTAACCCGGATCTGGACGTTCTGCTCGTTGGTTTTCCTGGCCGCTACCGTCTTCTCATTTACGAGCAATGATGGCCCCGTCGGCTTTCGCGGCTTTTTCGAAAACCCAAACTTCTTCACTCAGCGCAATGCGAGCACCGCCACGGCGCGGACCGCGGCTTCGCTGGTGCGCTGGCTGCCCATGGTGTTTTGCTTGTTCATCGCCGCGCAAGTTTACAGCTCGCGGGACGGGATCCCCTTGGAAACGATCTCGATGATTCTGCGCCGGCGCTGGAAGCGGGCGCGGAAGCTGGGCCAAGCCCCGCCGGCTTCCCGCAGCGTGGATGTCTCCTATCCGTATTTCGCCCTCTGCTTATTCGCCGCGAGTATTCACCCGGCCGAGGACACCACGTTTTTCTGGGGCATGTCAGGGCTGCTGGCCTGGGGGCTGTGGCCGCGGCGGACCAAGCGCTTCCGGGTGGCCGTATGGGCCGGCGCGCTCGTGGCGGCCATCGGCCTGGGATACGCCGGCCAGCTCGGCGTCGGCCGCTTGCAGGCCTTCCTGGCAAACTTTAATCCCTCCTGGTTGATCGGCGCGGGACGCCGCCGGTTTGACCCCGCCCAGAGCCGAACGGAACTCGGATCCATCGGACGCCTCAAGGCCTCCGGACAAATTGTAATCCGGCTCGAGCCCAAAGACGGCGTTGTGCCTTCACTCCTGCGCGAAGCCAGTTACCATACCTTCAGGAGCCAGACCTGGTATGCGGAAGCCGCCGACAAGGACTTCTTCAACATCACGGAATCCAAAACGAACAGTACGACTTACGTGTTGTTGCCGGGTAAAGTGAACCACGTTTCCGTGAGCCTCGCCTGTTACCTTGAAGATGGGAGGGGGCTGCTGCCGTTGCCCACGGGCAGTACCCGGATCGAGAATCTTACCGCGTACATTCTTTCCAAGAACGCGCTGGGGGCGGTCCTCGCTCAGGGGCCGGGCCTGGTCCTGTTCGATGCGGTTTACGGCCCGGGGGCCACGATCGATTCGGCGCCGGGCCCGGAAGATACTGACCTTCCCCCGAGAGAGCGGTCCGTCCTGGATCGCGTGGCCTCCCGCCTGCGCTTGAGCGGCCAAACGCACGAGGAAGCGATGCGCACGCTGCGCCGCTATTTTCTGAACGACTTTACCTATAGCACCTGGCAACGACCGCCGCGCTTCGCGAGATCGATGGAGACTCCCCTCAGCCGGTTCCTGCTGCGCACGCACACCGGGCATTGCGAGTATTTTGCCACCGCCGGCGTCCTGCTGTTGCGCGAGGCGGGCATCCCGGCGCGGTATGCCGTGGGATACGCGGTCCACGAAGGCGCCGGCACCAAGTACGTGGTGCGCCAGCGCGACGCCCATGCCTGGTGCCTGGCCTGGGATGATCGTTCTAAAACCTGGCTTAACCTGGACTTCACCCCCGGCACCTGGATCGCCACGGAAGCCCAACGCGCCTCGCCGCTGGAGTGGCTGCGCGATTTTTGGTCACGGACCACTTTCGAACTATCCAAGATCCGCTGGGGACAAAGCCGCTGGCGCCACTACCTGGTCTGGGCGCTCGTGCCCGCCCTCGCCCTCCTGCTCTACCGGATCGTGTTCCAAACCCGCCGCCGCCGGAAGACGGCCCCGGATCCGGCCCCTGCTGTGGCCTGGCCGGGCCTGGACTCGGAATTCTACGAACTCGAATTAAGGTTGGCAGCACGGGGGGCACCCCGTGGCCGTTACGAACCGCTATCCGAATGGCTCGAACGGGCTGGAGCCGACCCTGCCCTGCGGGACTTGAGGGGTCCACTCGAGGAACTGCTGCGCCTTCATTACCGCTACCGCTTTGACCCTCGAGGTCTCAATCCGCACGAGCGGGGTCGATTGCGAAGCATGGCGCAAGCGGGCTTGGCGAGAATTGAACAGGCGTCCGAAATCCACCGCACAGCAGGTCGTTCTTTCATGGCACCTGACGCCACACGCTGAGTCGGGAAAGTCGCGGATCCAGGGACTAACCCGCGTCAGGGATGGTAATGCGCTTTGGAGCGGTGCTCGTTGGGGATCTCAGCCTGCCCAGGGATTACAGTACTCCAGTATCCTCGTGGAGTACTTCGACAATGTTAAATTCGCCCCAGAATGCTGACTGCCTCGCATGGGATGCTGTCGGCATAAGTCACTGTCCCGGAGGGACATTCGACAATAGCCCAACGCCTCAGCGTTGGGTTTGGCCGCCAGATAGAATAAGTCCCGAAGGGACCGGCTGAGCATAGGCCCCACTTCAGCCGTCCCTTCGGGACTCGGCCCCCGCCGCCGCCGCGACCCAACGCTGAAGCGTTAGGCTCTTCTCAAGCATCCCTCCGGGATGAAACCGGAGGCGGGACGGTCAGTTTTCCAGAGCAATCTAACATTGTCGAAGGTACCAAGAACCAGAACCAAGAGAGTAGGACCGAAGCCAGGGAGCCCGTGCGGGACAACTCGGCGCAGCCCCTGCCGCATCAAGCGGCGTTGCGGCGAGCGCGACGGACGACGAACCCGGCCAACACCAAGCCGAAACTGACAAGGGTCACACTCCCAGGCTCGGGACGGCTTCCAATTGCAAAAAGCCACTCGAAGCGCCGCCGATAATCGTACCGGCGAAGGCTTGCAGTCCGACGTCGCCGGTCGTGATCGTCACCCGGTTATTCGGCGGAGAAGAAGTCGTTGAGGGGAAAACCCAACTGGTATTCGGGCCGGTAAACAGCCCGTACTCGATCACATTACTATAGTCGGCGAGAGGGGCTCCGTTGTTGCTGGTCTTGAAAATCCAAAGATTAATCGGCTGGCCGTTAAATGCGGCGTTGCCCAGCGTACTCGATGTGGCGAATTCCCCATTCTGCGTTGCGATGCCATTCTGAGCTATCGTAGTGGATCCGAACAGGTTCCAGTTGTTTCCAAGGTTGACGAGCGCCTGGTGGGTCGCCTGGGCGTTTTGCGCGACATTGAAACCGGAGTTGAAATAGCCAATCTCCACATAATTGCCCAGCCCCAGTAACGCACCCGTGCTGTCCTCCACCGTCCTGGATCCATAATCGGCACCACCTGAATAGTTAACCGTGGCGGTTTGAGCGTTGATTGTGATCTCTGCGAGGGCCAGAGCAAGAAGCACTACGATTGCGCGCCTGTTCATAGTCTGAATGCCAGATTTAGGTACCAGCTTTTCACCAAAATCAACTGACGTCAGGGACTCTTGCGGCCTTTTTTTGCGGCATTCCTCATGATTTAACCGGGGATCGGTATGCGCGGCGTGCCAGATGCTCAACCCGACGAAGGGTTTTGCGGAAATTGCGGGTCCATAATAGTTCAGGCGGGCAGAAGCCTGCCCGCCTGAAACGCGTGGAGATGGTGAAGGTCTCGATTAATCGGTCGGGACAGACCAGTTAAACGGCCCATTGGCCGACTGGCGCTGGATAAAGAAAGCGCTGCCGGCGTTGACCTGCACGCCCGATGCGGAATTGAACGAGGCGTCGTACCAGCCCTGGGTCCTGCCGTTATTGAAATAAAAGTAGGTTGCGCTCGAGCCATCCGGTTGCACGATCAAGAGGTTATCGCAAAGGCTGGGATTCAGGCCGCTGCTGACGCCCGTGGCGGGATTTCCGGTGTAGAGGTTGAGCGAGGCCAGCGTAAGATTGGTCACGCTCTGGAGGGTGCCGACCAGGTTAAATCCAGGCTCGATCGGCGCCAGCGTAGCGGTGGTCTTTACGGGTCCGCAAGAAAACAGGGTGAGATCCCCCGAGGAAACTCGCTGTACCATCACGCCCTGCTCGGGATAGACGATCTGTTTCGAGGCGGGCGTAAAATCGGCGTTGTACCAGCCGCTGATCCTGCTGTTGTTAAAATAGAAGATGGTCAGGGTCTGTTGGGTCTGCGGGATCTGGAGGATGATGTTGTCCGCCTGAGCCGCGTTGAGCCCGGATTGCAGGCCGGCTTCGTTATTCGTGCCGAAGAGGCTGGCGATGGTGCAATGTGGCCGCACCCGATAGGTGGCCCCGGGTGACACGAGCCCGTTGAGGCTGCCCGCCAGTGAAAGGCTCTGGGCGCCGGCCGACGTGTTCGCGATATCGACCATCAGCCCATTATCAAACTCGATGTAGGCCAAAGTTCCGTTCGTTCCGAATTGGCTGTCGGCCCAAGCGGCGTTGGTGTCGGTCAGTGTGTTGCTCTGCAAGCTCGACACCGTGCCGGCATAGGCGATGGGCTGAACCATCCGCTGTGAAAAAAGCGTGAGTTTTGTTCCGCTCCCGCCGTTGCCGCTGAGTGTGGTGGCAGCGCCGACATACACCGGAGAGGTGGTTTGGATGGTGGCCCAGGCGGATGTGGCCGCCCCCGCGAGGCTCAGCGCCAGGGCTGAGACGTGCAATTTGCGCAAGATAGTTTGGCTATTCATAGGTTGAATGCGTTGCCGATTACTGTTACTTGGATGAAGAGAGGGGGCCGCCAAACTCGCAGGCGTCAGTAATCATCCGTTTAGACATCATGTAACTTCTCATGGTAGTGTGACTTTCGTTAATTTGCAAGTACTTTAAGTTGAACAAACCGGGGATTGGACTCACTGATGGGGGTCTGGTCCTGGACCGTGACCCATTCGAGATTGGAGTCAATAGGCAACACGTTGAGCTCGACTATGTTAGCGGCATCCGAGAGCCAGTTCTGCTTGTCACCGGACACCTGCGGAAGATATTGCAATCCCAGGGCAGCGGCGTTGACGTTCCGCTTGAATTTCATCGCCAGGTAGTGATTACCGTTGGTCTGGATCATCCACACGGTCAACCCGTCGGTGATGTCTCCGGGCGAGGTCCCCGTGGCGGGAACGATTGTGGCGATGCCGCTGACCAGGCTGAACGAGTAGTTGGCGGCGGACAGAGAGCCTTGCGCAATCGTGATGGGATAAACGCCGGGCAGGCTGCTCGAGGTCGCGGTGGTGGCCAGGGTCGGGCTGCCGCTGATCCCGCTGTTGCCAAGGGTTTCACCCGTCGCGAACCCAGCATAGCTGGCCGTCAGCGTGGGGATCTTTGCCCCATACTGGCTGGTTTGGTCGTCCGCCGACACCATCAACAACCGGGTCGTAATCGTGCCCAAATTGGCGCCCACAAAGCTGAGGCTATAGTTGGCGCCGCCGTTCCCATCATTGACCGATCCGGACGGGATGAGCGTCTTGCTCAAGCCGGCGTTCTTATCGGCAAAGGATTGGCTGAAGGCGCCGATATCGCCGGCCACCAGGCCGCCGATGGTGATGGCGGGGAGCATCGTGGAAAGGGTCGTGCCATCATATACCTTGCTGACGGGGGCGGCGGTGATGGTCAGGGGCCGGGGCGCGACGCTGGCAACCGCGCTGGTCGAGCTCGTCGAAAGCACATAGTTTCCGGCGGCCGGCCCGGTCAGGGTTAGGCCGGAGACACTCACCGTCTTGCCCGTGCCGGCGTTTCGGTCAGAAAAGCTGGCCGTCCCGCTGGTGCCCAGGGACACATTGTCGCTGTTGAGAATTCCGTTGAGCGTGCGGGTCAGAATTGTGGCGGAGGCCGTGCCGTCGTAGGTCTTGTTGCCGACGGTGACCGCAGGGGTGACGGTGGCCGGAGCCACGCTGACGAGGTTCGAGGCGAGCGTGAACCCACTGGCCGTGGCTTGCAACACGCTGTTACCGGCGGCCGTGATCTTCAGGCCGCTGAACGTCGCGGCGCCATTCCCGCCGTTGGTGCCGATGTTGACCGAGGTGGTTCCGGCGATGGTTCCGGAGCCGCTCGCCAAACCCAGGCTCACATTCTGGCTCCCGCCCAGGCCGACCGTCGAGGCGTTGCCATACGAGTCGGTCGAGCGCACTGAAACGGAGAAGGTTGATCCGTAAGCAAGGCCATTGGGAACCGATGTGAAAACCAGCGTATTGGCCAGGCCAGGATTCACGGTGACCGGCAGCCCGCCGTTGACGGCCGCGCTGGAAACCGAACCGTCCGTCACATTGACGATGCCGCTCTCCACCTTGCAGTCCGTGAACGTGACTGGCGCGGCGCCGTTGGTGTTGAAGGTAACGGACAGAGCCAAGCCGAAGCAGCCCACCGGGCTGTTCACCAACGGTTGAACACCGACGGTGCCCAGGCCGGTGAGGGTCACCGTCCTGGCCGAGCTGTCGCACAAAGGATTGCCGAACCGATCGATTTTTTGGATGGTGACCGTGCTCGGCGTAAAGACGGTCGCAGTCCCACTCCCCAGCACCTTGTAGCCGGCCAGACTCCCGGAAACCTCCTGCAGCGTCCCCCAATTCGCAGTGCCATTCAAGTCGAAGATGCAGGCGGTGCCCGCCAAAGTTATATTGCCGCTAGCCAGCGGCGCGCTGGCGACCGGTCGAACCTGAATGTTCTGCCAGGTTAAACTATTGGTCCCGCCGAAATCAGAGCTCTCGTCGCTGATGGTGATCGTTATGGAACTCGAAGTGACCACCGCGGGAATGAGGGATCCGGAGGTCAGGTTGTTGAGGTTCTGGCGCGCCTGAGACACGCCCTTCAAGAGCACGGTCACCGGCGCCGCCGTGTTAAAGACAAACCCGCTGGGGGCTTTCAGCACCAAGGTCCCAGTGCCGATCTCCGAGGCAATCCCCTCGGCGATGGACGGCCCGGTCAGCGTGGTCCACGCGCCGCCCACCGTGTCGGCAGAAATAGCGGCACCTCCCGTGGCAGGGGTCACCGTGGGCGGACACGCCAGGGCGGGCGTGGCGCCCAGCACCAGCGCCGAAAGGCATCCGGCGATCAGGAGGGCGCGTTTCGGGGCCCGTGTGGCCGCGTGTTCCGGCGCGAACGAGCGCGCGGAGGTGAAAGTCGGCGTGGCGGCTGCGGGATTGCGCGGCGCCCCGGGCGAGCCCTCGGCGCGGTCCGGCGCGGCGGAAGTTTTTTGCTGCCAATTTTTTGTGTTCATATCTTTCTGTCTGGGGGAAAGCTTAGCCCTTGTGCGAAAGCCAACAATCGGGGCAACCCGAGACCGTGATCCCGGGGATATGGGGATAAAGACCCTGGGGATTCCCCGGGACCACAGCAGGCGGGGCCCGCGGGCGCGGCGCAGGCCGGGTGAGCCGCAAATAGCTAATGTCACAGTTAAGGACCGATGATGGCCACCGTGCGCGCCCGGGCCGGGCGCGGGGAGCCCGCCCCAGCGGCTAGGCTGCGCAAACATTTAATAACCGGTTGACAAACCGTGCCGGGATGCCCTAAAGTGAATTCGTTCGGGTGGCAGTACGTTTCTTCAGCGGGGTTCCCCACCCCCACCTCCTTGGCGTCTGCTGCCCGGACTTTCTTGGCAGAGGTACCTGACGGGGAGAGCGTCATTTCATACGTTCACCTGCCCCACGCGGGGGCGTAGCTCAATTGGTTAGAGCGCTGCCCTGTCACGGCAGAGGTTACGGGTTCGAGCCCCGCCGCTCCCGCCATTTCTATTTCGCAGTTTCCTCAGCAAGTTGAGGATTTCTTCGTTTACGCTTTCCACTTGGAGGCCAATTCTGCCAGTTTTCTGCCAGCCACACCGGTTGAGCCTGGGTCAGCAAAATCTTCACGTTCTTCCTTCCCATGAGCGCAGAAGACTCAGGCCCGAAGTTCTCGATGCCGGTTTCGCATGGCAGCGTTACGGTTCGCGTCCACCGTGTGACCAAGCCAGATGGTTACAGCTATTATCAAGTGCGGTATTACGTCGATGGTCATCGAAAAACAAAGACGCTCTCGGAGCTGGCCGACGCAGAGAAGTGGGTGAAGGCCATGGCCAAAAAGTTGCACGAGGGTGAGGGGCGGGTAATCCACCTGCAAGGGCGCGACCGCGTGGCTTACCTACAGGCCAAAGCAGACCTCCCCGTCAACGTTCCGCTTGAGGTAGCCGTCCACGAGTATCGTGTAGCCCAGGACCTGCTGAACGGCAAGGCCAGCGTGCTGGAAGCTGTGCGGCACTTCGCCGAAGAGAGAATTGAGCCGGTTACGCTGAAAGCGGTGCCGGAAGTCTTGAAAGAGCTGTTGGAGGTTAGGACGAAGGAGGGTGTCAGTAAGATGCATTTGAAGGACATCGGTAATCTTTTGGGCAAGTCGCGGCAAAATTTCCTGGCTTCTTGTCCGCCGTGAGCGCCAGGGAGATTCACGATTACCTGCTCTCACTCGATGTTGGTCCGCGCACGAAGAACAACTTCAGAACCGCGATCAGCAACCTTGTCGGTTTCGCCCGGCTGCGGAAGTATGTGCCAGGGCATTATAACCCCATGGCCGAAGTGCCCACAGCTAAAGAAATCTCGAAGGCGGTGCAGATATTCACCGCAGAAGAAATGATCAAACTGCTCCAGCACGCCAAGCCAACACTGGTGCCCTTTTTGTGCTTGGTCGCGTTCGGCGGGCTAAGGCACGAAGAGGCCGCTAAGTTGGATTGGGCTGATTATGTCAACGGCCACATCAGGGTGCGTGCGGGGATAGGAAAATGCCGCCATACCTGGACGGGACGACAATGACGGTGCGAGTTTGCTGTAAAGCTGACGCGGGTGAACTGGACGTGCCCGTGCGGTATGGGGTGGCAGTGACCCTGGAAGTGGCCGAAGGGACAGACATCCCCATCTCGGAGTCGCGAATTTTTCGGCTGTGGATGCCAAGTCGTTTCCCCTGTAACACTGCATCCGGGTGGCTGACCAGCGCTTACCCTAAAACCGCCGAGTACAGCGGCAATCCAGCAGCAATCCACCGGAAACCGCGAAATAGGAAGCGGCGGGAGCGGCGGGGCTCGAACCTCGTGGGCAAAATTCGTTCAACCGTCTATTCCACTGATAGTTAGGCAGATCGCACACAAAGCCAAAAGCGCAGAAAACGCAGATATTCGTCCGTTTGAGGCAAAATCTGGTAGGAAAGGCGACTGAGCATCTCGCCTCATCCGGGTTTGATCCCGAAACCGGCTTGAAGGAAGTGGTGGTCGGTGGTTAGCGCTTCGCGAAGCTTCAGTTCGCGCATCAGGATGAAGCTGGTGCAGTCGGTGAAAGAAAAGTCCTTGTCACGGTAGCGGAAAAACAGCCCCCGTGCCTTGTCCGCTCGGGCAGGACTGACATATTCCCAACGCACACGCGAACTGCCGTCCACCTGCTGCCACCAGGTTTCGGCAGCGTCGATTCCCAAACGTATCCGCAGCAGGGTGAGGGTTTCATCAGCGACATAATCGCTCGTGACGAAGAGTCCTCCTCCCTCGAGCCATGAGTCCCGAACCGCCACAGCTTTGCCATAGGCCGGATCCGATCCGTCCGCGCAAGCCATCCAGCCCGCGGTGTCAACGAACAGCAGTCTCATCGGCCGTAAAGCAAGGCATCGTGATCCGCCGCCGAACGCCCGTCAACCGACCGGCCCAGCGGCTTGGCGCGATATAACGGATCTTCTGCCACTTCGCCCGTCGGATTTTCCGACGCGTTAACCGGGACCACTTGGAAGGCCGGACGGCTCCGGTATAGCACCGTGAACCGCATGCCGCGGCGCACCTTTCGCACCACCTGCGGCAACCCGGAGCGAAGCTCTTTTGCGTTAATGACCGTGTTCATGACAAGGTCATCTTAAGTTGAACCTGGTTGGCCGTCAAGAAGGCTTGGGGAAACCGGGGAAACGACCCGAGCGGAAATATTATGGTAAAATAGAAATGGCGGGAGCGGCGGGGCTCGAACCTAGTTCGAGCCGTGCCGCAGTCGCCCGTAACTCCTGATGAATGCTCACAATTCGGAACTTAGACCTGGCCGCGTTTTTTGGCCAGATTCGACTGTTTGGATTTATCAGCACTTACGGCTGGCAGAATTTGGCAGAAAACCGTCTTGACCGCTGGAGCGGAAGCGCGTCGCTGCTCACTTCAAGTCAGGCAACTGGTCACGGCTCAGCAGGAGCTGAATCGACCGGGTTACGCCGGGTGTGCGCCGGATGAAGCCGCGCTTCTCCAGCGTCACGACCATATTGTGGATTGAAGGAGGCGATACGTTGAAGTAGCGCTGCATGTCGGCTTCAGCCGGAGGGACGCCGTGAATCTTCGTGTAGTAGTAGATGAACGCCAGGTATTGGCCCTGCGTTTCAGTGAAATCAGGCGTTGAGGGCATCGATTATTTTGTTAAGGAATCGCCAGACGGTTGGTGCCTGCGGTCACGAAACCGTTTTGGACTTGCCTCGCACTTCCGTCACCGAAGCACACATTCGCCTTACCGGAATGCAGGTCTTTACCCCAGCCAAGAATCAGGTTCGTCGTGACGCTCACGACGACGGTCCCGGTCACAGGTCTGTTCGTCAGGTTCCGGTCGCCGGAGAGTAGGCTCGAACTGTTCTCCCTAGCCGAATCTAGTCCCAGGAAGTAACTGAGATTGGTATCGCTGAAGCCGACCGCAAAATTGGCCGCAGGCGACCTCTTTTCGTCATTGGGGCAGACCAGAACCTTCGGGGTGCTCAGCTCATTGGACAGCAACTGAAAGTGCGGGAACACCGTTCCGTTCCCAACCAAATCCATCGACCCGCCTTCGGCAGTGGGGACTCGCATCGGAAATCTGCCCTGGTTATCTGTTGACCAGGAAAGAAAAGCCATTGCGACTTGCTTCATGTTGTTGATGCAGCCCAACCGTGATGAACGCGCTTTGGACCTCGCGAGGGCTGGTAGGAAGATTGCGGCGAGCACCAGCAAACAAGTAGCCGTAATCAGCAACTCGGTCATCGTGAAACCGTTCACCGTAGCTCTTTTACCGGTGCGCATATTTCTCCACCCATGCTTCGGGCGCATCTCCCAGGTCGCTGGCCGTCAGCTTGCGCAGGTAGGCAATGATGTCCCGGACAGCTCCGGCTCGCTCGCGTTCGACCATGCGGTCCAACCGGGAGCCGGTCACCTGCTTGGTTCCCGAAGGGTAGTAATTGGCCACGTATTCCAAGCACCCCGCCGCCTCAGCCACGCCGGACTTCAATGCTTTGGTGCGCATGTCATCAAAAATTTGCGTCTGCTCGCTGGCAAAAGCCAAGTGCAGCTTCAGTGGGGCATAGCCCACGAATAACGCGGTGGTTAGAATGAGCAGGCCAAGGCACATTACGCCCAGCACGACCGACATTCTCTTGTAGCCAACCAGACTCATCTTGGGCCGCAGGGGTTAGCTTCGCAAATCGACCATCACGCTGCAACGGCTGCTTTCATCGCGGACCTGAGCCTACTCGACCAGATGTGACTCTTTGATCGCCTGCTGCATCTGCGTGACCTCCTCATCCTTGAGCATGGCAAAGTGGCTGTTGCGTTTGGCGGTGGAAAGCACGCCTTTGTTCTGAACGCAGAGGCGGATGAATAAATCGATGAGGCGGTCCGGCATGTCCACGATGGTCTGGACAGCAGATTTGGCGGTGTCGTAGTTGCGGAGGAAATCGAGCTCCTGCACGAGGTCGGTTTCAATGACACGCTCGATGAAGAGAAACAGGGCCTCGGTTTGCGCGGTCATGTCGATGAAGCGATACCGCAGGGCGGTTTCGTTCAGAACGGACATGCCGCCCTGGTAGTCGAGCTTGTATTCGACGAGAGGGAGCAGTGGGCGGGAGAAGTGCTCAAGGGCCGCGTCGTAGGCTTCTTTGTCCTGAAGCATGGCGGCGGAAACGGGGAATATGGCCCCCGGCGGTGTGAAGCCCGTCCTGGCCAGGATGTTGTGGATGAGGAAGCGGTGGATGCGGCCATTACCGTCCTCGAAGGGATGCATGTAAACAAAGCCGAAGGCGACCGTCGCGGCGTGGATAACGGCCTGGATCTTGCCAGCCTCCATCCGGCGGTGTGCGGCAAACATGCCTTCCATGAGGTTGGCGAGGTCGGCCGGTTTGGGTGAGACAAAGTGAACTTTCTCCCTCCGGGGGAGAGACTCGCCGACGTAGTTCTGGGACCGGCGGTAGTCCGGCTCGCGAAAACGTTCGTCCGCGATGCGATTTTGGAGATCAATCAGTTCCGGTTTGGCGAAGAAGTCCTTCTTCTCGGCGGAGGCGAGGAGCGCGATGAAGCGTTCGGTGCGTGACGTGTCGAGGGTGACATTCTCGATTCTCGAAGGAAGATTTGGTCTCCTTCGTGTAGAGGTAGCTCAGGGCTCGCCGCATGATGTCGCGGGGGTAGCCATCGAGAAGCTGCCGGCATCGGCCCGAGAGGTCTTTCTTCTCGAAGGCGTCAAGTGTTTCAGTGCGACGGACAACGGGGGAGAAACGGGCATCGCCCAGGAGGTTACTGTTGATGCGCTGACGGCGCACCTGGACTGGAGTGGCGGTGTAATATTCGTCCGGTTCTAGCAGATCGACGTAATTGGCGGTGGTGAGGTCATCGATGGCGAGGTGTTTGCCGGTGAGCAACTCGAAGAGATACCAAAGGCGCCGGGCGTACTTGCCGGTGGGTTTTGAGCGGATGTAGGCGAGCAGTTCTTCTTCGGGGGCGTTTTCAAATACTACGGACAGGATTTCGAGGTTCGTGCCGTCGTGTTTTAGGGCAAATTCAAGGTGGCCGGCCAGGGAATCCTCTGGCGTGAGGAATAGGGGATAGATCTCGACTACCTGACCGTCCTCGGTGTGGGTTTGGCGAACGTTTGACTGACTGGTGCGCGAGTGGTGCCAGTTTGGGACTACCTGGAGCTCGAATCTGGCGATCAGAGCGTCGTATCCAGCCGGGGTGGAACCGTTGAACTGGCTATTTACCATTTGGCAATTCTTTTAGAAAATTGTTACGGAGCTAAGTTTATTGTTATAAATCGATATTTTCAAAGAAAACATTTATATATTATAAATCCGAAGAAGGCCGGGTTTTCTCATATATGATTCAGTAAATGATTATATAAATGCCTTGAGAGAAGTTTTTAGTTACAAGCCTCACGCTCCCCCCAGATCGACCGGAAGGCGAGCAGGAATGTATCAAGACCCGACATTTGCGAGTGGCCAGCAGGCCGGTGAAGTAAAGCCAACCAGGCTGGATTGCGCCAAAGCGGTGGTGGAAGAGAACTGCCTGGGGAAGCGTACACCGTCCACGCGGAAGCTGTCGCTTCAGCGGCTCCCCGAGAATGCGTGGGTGGTTCTGCTCCTGGCGGGTCAGAGCAGTTGGACCAGGTGGTGGGGCATGGCCTTGAAGCCGCGGTTGGGATCGAGCAGGAAGAAGTTGCGGGCGTTCGAGATGATTTGCCGGTTGTAAAGGGAGTAATCCGAATCGTCCGGGAGCATGCGCGGATCGGTCAGCATGAGGTCGAAGACGGCCATTTTATTTACGCCCGAATACAGGATGCCATGATGGTCGGCGTGGCGCAGGGTGGGAAAATGTGCGGGGCATCCGCCCGGGAAATCGCAGCCGGACGGATCGATAATGTCGCGCAGGACGGGGGAACCGGAGACCCAGGGCACTTCGAGCACACAGGTGAGCCCACCGCGGAGTTCGGCTTTGATCTGGTCCTGTGGATAGAGATGCCAGTAGAGGTGGGAGGATCTCATAAGCGTGTGGTCGGGGTTGGCCAAAAGGTTCTGATTTCGAGGCCCGACACATTGTTCGGTGTCAAGAAGCAGGACAGAGCTGTTGTGTGGCGCGCCATGCGCCATTCTGAGCAGAAGGTGTACCGGCGGGCGAAGTTGCGCCTTGCCCCGCCGGCCAGCCGGGGCCAGGCGGCAGGCGCCGCGCGCCGTTCCCAAGCTGAAACCTTCCACCGTCGTGAGGGGCCAAACCGAAGAAGCACGGCCGGGCAAGCGAAGCACCGGCGGACGGACAATGGCGCGTCGGCTGGGGAAGACGGGCCACTCTTTATGCCTTTTCCCCGGTTAAACAGAATCGAAACAAGAGTGAGCAGCTCGCGTGTTCGCAGGCCGAATGCCGGTGGCGCGGGTCCGTTGAGTTTTTTATGTTCGCCCGAGGCGCCGGCCCGAGCCGAGCGCATCCCGGCAGTACCCCCCGCCGAACACGGCTAGACGCGGGAGCGCCGTCTGGCTGCGGGACAGGAAGAGATTCTGGATTGGGAGGACGCGAAACGCCGTTTGCGCCAGGAAATCCATGAAGGTCAGAATCCTTGAGTCCGCGCGGTGCTGGATTGTCGCCGAGATCCGGCTTGGACCAGGACCGATTGAATCGTGAGCGAACCAGAGGGTCGAGCCAATGATGGGGAGCGCGGTCTCGTTCCTCTTAGGGTATGACGTTACTGCCGCGCCTCGTCCCGGCTCACCCCTTTACGTTAAGCGCCAGGTTCAGGCCTATCTTCTCTGGTCCTTCATGGCCTCCGAGTAGGGCCTGCCGTCCACGAAGACCTCTTTGATCGTGGCGCGGCCAGAGGCTGGCACGGCCGCGTGGACCGTGAGTTTGCCGCGGGGCGCGCCGGTGCCTTCGCGCACGAAGTATTGTTCCAATCCATACACGACGTGGACGCGTTGCGGGCCAGGATTGGCCCAACGATACTGGACCTGCCCCCGCAGAACGACCCAGCCTCCGGTCGCCGTGATGGGTTCCAGCGATGCCCGGACGGGCACATAGAATTGGCCCTGGGACTCCACCGCCACATACACCGTCTGACCCGGAGTCAGGGCGTTTGGCAGCGCGGGAACGAACAGGCTCCGGTCGAGATCGCTGATCTTGTAATTCAAAGTGACGTAATCGCCGCGGAGCAAATCGCGCGGGTCCACGGGCCAGGTCTCGAGGCAGATGACCTGCCCGGCGCGCAAGACGCGTTCCTGGACGAGTGAGGTACCCAGGATCCAGGCGCTTTGCAACGCCAGCACGGTAGTGAGCAGCAGAAATCTGATATTCATAATCATTCCTTCGAGGTTAATTCTCAGGCGTGACGAGCCGCGGTGAAACGGGCAATACCTTGAGCCCCCGCACCAATGACCGGCGTTTGTTTTCGAGATAAATTCCGAAAACGATCAGCAAGACGCCCGAGATGACAAACATCAGGCCGGTGGTGGCCATGGAGCCGAAAAGGTTGAGGTAGGCCGCGATCATGTCCAGGGCGATAAAGACAATGCCGAGGTTCACCATGGATTCGGAACGTTCCTGGAGGCCGATTTGGATCTCGACCAGGCAGAACACGAACAAGCCCACGGCGAACAGCCACGGAAAGAGGTGGATGGATTTATCGTAGGCGGTTCCGGTTTGCGGCGCGAGATAGAGCGCCGCCGCCATCAGCCCGATCAAGCCGGCCAGCGCGAAACCCCACGTCCAGCGGAATTGTGGGGTGGCCGCGCTGAGGGCGGGCAGGCCCACGATCAACGCTGCCAAGGCGGCGAGCGCCATCACGGGAAAAACCCAGGGCGAGATCGGCGCGTTTTGCCACGACTGCCGGTACAAAACATCCCAGGTGAGCGGGAAGAGCGCCAACTGGGTGCCCAACAGGCCCAGCTTCTCGGTCACGGAGGCAAATTCATGAAACGATGTCCGGCGCAAGACGTAGCCGCCACCCAGGTAGATCATCCCCAGCAAGGCGAAGAGCAGAAGCTGGAAGGAATCCTGGCCAAAGAAAATCCAACTGCCCGGCTGGTTGATCTCAAACCCGAACCAAAGGCCGAAGGCGAACAGAGCGAGCGCATGCTGCGCTTTGGACCGCAGGAGCCAGGGGAGCGCGGCAATGCCGGCCCACCAGAGCAGGAAGGCGTTGGGCGGACGCGAGGAGAGATTATAAATCTGGCCGACCAGGGCGATGTTGGCGAGGAAAAGGCCCGAGCCGGCCAGGTGCAGGGCCTCGCTGCTTTTCCGGTAATCCCGCTTTTCGCGCAGCCACCAGCCCGCCCCATGCGCACCCAACATCAGCGCCAACCCGGCGGCCAGCTTGAGGCCGCGCGGGATCTCGTTCCAGTTGGCGGCCACCAACAAGACAAAGCCCAGGGCGACCAATGTCGCGCCCACAACCGAGATGATGGCCAGGAACCGGCCCCCGTCTTCCTTCAGTTTAAAGTGCGCGACGATTTGGGATTCTTGTTCAGCGCTGATGATTCCCGCCTCCCGGATTTTCTGAATGTCGGCGTATTTCATATGTTTGTTCACCCGCAAGCAACCGCCCGGGCTTGACACCTGGACACTACCGGTTCGGCGGCAAAGCGGTTAATCGATAATTCCGTATCCAACATCGATCCCAAATAGGCGGAGGTTGCCGGCTTGCCCCCCCGCCAGGCAAACGCCCACCGGAAAGCTTGGGCTTTTACTCCAGCTCCGCCCGCAGGGTCACAACCCCATAGGCCGGCACCGGGACGCGTTTGCCGGTGAGGCGGAGCGGCTTTTCGGCCAAGTCGCTCAACCAGGTCGAGGCCATGTGGACGCCATTCCAATCCAGTTCGATGGATTCGTCCTTGCCGGACACCCCGAAGAGGCGGAGCACCAGGGCATGGCCGTCCTGGCTGACTTTCAAGGTCTCGACCAGGACGTCGGGGGAGGAGAGCTTGAGGAGCGAGTCCAGGACGGGTTGTTGGCCATCGGCGGAGGCGACCAGTAACGGACGCGAGGTCTCGAAGCCGAACCGGGCGGATTCGAGCGCGGAATAACCGCGCCGGTGCGGGCGGAGGAGGTAGCGGAAGGTGGTGACGCCCGGCTGATCGATTTTGTAATTGGTATGCCAATGGTTGTTTTGGGCCCAGGAATAGAGGGTCTGGGAATCGAGCGCGTTGGTCATCCATTCATTGAACGCAACGCTCCCCAGGAGATTGGCGGTCAGCCCGCCAACCTCCATGAGCGGAGCATCCAGAGTCGCCCAAGTCACGCCAAGGTGCGGATTGGAAACGTCCACCCAACGCTGCACGGTGAACCAGTTGCGGCACGAGCCGGGCAACTGATCGGCATTGGGCCGGACCACCGCCCAGGGTGTCTCCATTCGGATCAGGCCGCCGGGAACGTTCAGGCCGAAGCCGAAATGCACACCGTCCTTTTCCCGCACGGCTTTGCGATCCACATGATCGACAAACTCCACCCAGGGCAGGCCGTCCACCAGGCGCACCTCGCGCACCAGGCGGTTGCAGCCGGGGGCGCCGGATTCGACGCGCAGGGAAGCCACCAGCGGACCGGGTTCAAGGACGGTGAGGGAGGCCGGCCCATTGGCTTGGGCATGCGCGGCGTCGGCGCCGAGCACGTAGCGGAAATCGTTCAGGCCCACGGGGGCGGCGGGATCCACAAACTCATGATCCAGGCCAGTCAGCCGCAGGCTCTTTACCGCGCCGCTCGCTGGATCCACTTCGGCCCGGAGCGTTTTGGTTTCCAGGATGTTCCCGTGGATCCGCGCCGTGCTTTTCAAGGGGCGGCGCTCCGTCGTGAGCCGATAGCGCTTCGCCCCGAACGGCGGGACATCTTTGGCCAGGAAGACCAGTTCCCCGGACGAGAGCCGTTGAGACGGCGCCACTCGGCCGTGCTCGTCAGTCACGCCGTTAAAATCCGCTCCGGCGATTTCGGGTGTCACCACCGCGAGATCGGTCCGCGGCCATTGGGTGGTGTTGAAGACATCGAGGATGGCGGAGCGCGCGGGGCAGACCGGGAGCGCGGCGGCAAGCAACTCGCGTGATTGCTGGTCGGCGGCGAGGGCAAAACCTTGCTTGGTGTGCCATTGATCCTGGGTGAAGGAGTCATCCGGTTTGGAAATGCTGCACCAGGCGCCCCAAGTGTGCTCGCTGTAGAGCAAGACATCCTTCCAGGCGGAATCGAAGCGTCCGGCTGGGTAAGCGGTTCGGTCATTCATGGCAAAGAGCGCCTCCGCCTGGGACAAGCGATCGGCGGACGCGCGATTCAGCGCCGTCTCGCGGGCGGTCGAGCCGGCGCCATCTTCCCAGTAGGGTGTCAGGTCGCCGCTGAACTCGGGCAACTGGCCGCCGTGTTTTTGTTCAAACCTGCGGAAGAACTCGCCCACCAGGCCAATCACCACCCGGGGCGCGGCGTACTTGCTGTTCCAAGCGAGCACCTTTTGCGGGAGTTGGTCATCCGGCGGGGCGTTATCCACGCCGCCATTGGGCCATTGGCCGACCCAAAACAGAAAGTCCGTGTCGTAGGGAAAGCCGGAGTGTTGCAGCTTTTCCACGTGCGAGAGGACGTTTTGCTCGACGTCGCCGAAGAAGTGGTAGTTGTCCACGACCCAGCACAAGACGCGGTCGTGGCCGTTCTGGGCCTTCCAGTAGAAGGGCTGGTTATCCCAACGATGGATCGTGCCCACGCGGTCGCCGTAGTTTGGACCAATGGCGAAGTACTTGACGCCGGCCTGGGCCATGAGCGGCACCAGGCCCCAGGTGTAACCCGGCACATCGCAGATCGAAGCGGACAGCACGGGCCGGCCGGTCAGTTCGGCCAGGCGAGCCCCGAAGGTCAGCCCCTGGGCCAGCTCTTCGGGGCGGCAAAGTCCCGTAAGCAGATTGGCGTAGAGCGCATCCACCCCCACGTCGCCTGCGCGCACCGCCTCAAGAAACGCAGCGCGCTGCCCCGGGTCTGCCCGCTGCAAAAAATGGTCCAGGGTCCATACGGCTTCGGGGTTCCATTTGAAGCGCATGCCGGGCGGGTTGCTGGCACTGGCCTGAGCCAGTTGCATGGCCTTTTCCAAATTGCCGATCTGGAGGCCAATGACTTCGTCCTGCCGATGGGTGTAACCGATATCAACATGCGAGTGGGGCAGCAGCCAGAGTTCACGGAGCGGCGGGGGACGGAGTGTCAGGTTGGTCGAGGCGAGCGTCTGATCCCCGCTGGTCAAGGTTAAGGTGATCTGCCGCGGTTGCTCGGCCACGGGCACGTGCAGCTCAAAGGTTTCTTGTCCGTTCTTCATCCGCACGGGCACGGGATCGATCCCGCTCACCTGCAACTGCGCCCCGGCTTCGGACCCGATGTGACGCAAGGTCACACTCAAGGGCTGGGTCGCGCCGGTTCCTTCCTTCAGCCAAACAGGCGGCACGCGCACCCCGAGAAAAATGGTGCGGCGCCCAATCGACGCCAGCGGGATCGCCTCGGTGCTCTGGAACCTGACGCTGTCATAGAGCAACCAGCTTCCGGAAAGCGTCGTGAGCTCGATTTGGTTGTCGCCCACCCGCAGCGCCGCGGCCGGGACCGGAATCTCCCAAGTCAACCGGTGGCCGCGGCCCGGCTCGCCGAAGATGGTTTCGTCGCCCGCGCCTTTGGGCAGGTCCTTTTCAAACAGCTCCCCATTGATGGCCACTTGCAATCGTGGCGGGCTGCCGCTCTGGGTATCCAGCACGTCCAACACCAGTCGGCTGGCGCCGTCAGCCGGCACCGTCTTGAGCCCGAAAAGGATGGTGAAGGTGTGCGGCCGGCCGCCAGCCCAGGCGTCGCCCGGCCCGGGGTGTACGTAGGGCCAGTCGTGTTTCGGATCCGAGCTGCCAACTACAAAAAAGCCGTCGTCGCGGAAATCTTTGTAGCCAGCGGGTGCGAGCGCAAACTCGGCATTGCCCCCATCGGGCTGGCCGATTTGCCAGAGGGTCTGAAAGGGAGCAGCGCGGCTGGCAGCAGCGAACGGGAAGAGCGCACCGGCCAGGAGGGCCAGGATCGGAAGGGTCCTGTTCATGACCCAGAGCTTGGAGCAGCACGGTATGGGGTCAAGCACCATTGAAGGAACTTTGCGGCACCCCGCGGCGCAGGCAGGTTCCCGCCGGCGAATCCTTCTCCGCTCTATCGCGACCGCTGGGCCTTACTCCGCCCGCCCAGTCGTGCGTAGGTGATGAGAGCGGCCGACGGACGATTCGTCAGCGAAACCAGCACTCCGGTTTCCATCAACTCTTTGCCACTGACGGAGTTGGTTGCGTCCCGGTCGGCATCGGAGAGCAGGTAAATCCCCTTGGGATCCAACCCCTCGAGGTGGAGGCGGACGGAGTCTTCCGGGCTCTCCGGCCGGCGGAACGCTTGCACGAGCCCCTGGTTCTGTTCGGGCCAGTCGAACTGGTATGCCAGCCACCCGTCATTCGCGGCGCTCCACGCCGTGAGCGGGTAATAATCACCGTGCAGAATAATCGGGGCCGCTTTCCGCCATTCGCCCACCAGGCGCTTCAGCAATGCGTAATCCAGGTCTTCACGACGCGTGTCGTAACCCACCCCGGTCATGGGCGCCAGGCCGGAGCGAAATCCGTAAACGTCCACGCGGTCGGCGGGATATACCGGTGCGCCGAAGTAGGGCGCCCAGAAAGCCAGTCCATAGAGTTGGGTCTGCTTGGCTGTCAGGTTCGGATATTCCATGTCGCTTTTGTGCAGAGGCACGGCACGCCGGAGCGTCTCCAAGTCGTTGCGGCGTCCGCCGGAGGCGCAGGTATCGATCAAGAGCCCTGGATGGCGCCGGCGCAACGCGTCCCAGAAGGCCAGGTAACCGGTGACATGTTTGATTTCGGTGATGCCTTGGCGGTCGGGGGCGTCGTTGGCACGCCAATAGCCGAGTGGTTCGAAGTTGAAATCCTGGCGATAGATGTCGATTCCCTCGGCGGTCATCACCTGTTCCACATGGTCGATCACCCATTGCCGCGCGGCGGGGTTGCCCAGATCGAGCAGCTTTTGCTTTCCCTCGGCCCCGAGCAGCCATTCCTTGTGGTTTTCGTAAAGCCAGGTGCCGGGGGTAACCCGTTCGGGTTCGAACCACAGCAGCGTTTTGACCCCGCGAGCGTGCGCGTAATCGCTGACCGCCCGCAACCCGTTGGGAAAGCGCCGCCGGTCCACTTCCCAAGTGCCCACGTTCCACCAACCCTCGCGAAACGTGTACCATCCGGCATCCATCCACCAGAAATCCAGGTGGATGCCATGGTCCAGATATCCGCCGATGAATTGCTTTTGGTTTTGTTCATTGGCCTTCTGCATCTCGCTGAGTTGATTGGCGCTCGACGCGGGAAACAGGGGTGGCGGCAGGGCACCGTTCAAGCGAGGCACATTGTGCTCCCGCATCCAACGGCGCCAGAAATTCTGGGCTCTCACCCAGTTGCCTCCATTCCAGAACTGCAGCACGATCAACGGGCTGCGCACCTCTTCACCCGGCTTGAGCCGGAAATGGGTCAACTCCTGGCCGGCGCGGACGTGCAGGCCGCTGGCCGGGTCACGGTTCAGGGCCGCTGCCCACTGGCCAGGCCAGCCCACCGCGACGATGACGCCCGCGCTCCCGGCGTCGAGGTTAAAATAGGGCCACACGCCGTCGCTCCCGCGACCACCCTTGGAGGCAAGCCGCGTCGCCGCGGCGTCGCTTAGCCGGGTTTCGAACGGGCGGTAATCATCCATCGTAGCCTGGCTGCCGGCCCAGTGATGCAACGTTAACTCGCTTGCCTTCGGGAAGGGAAAGACGGTATCGAGGGCTTGGATATCCGAAATGATGGGGGTGTCGTTGCTTCCCGTGTTGCTGAAGTAGAGCGTCCATTCGATAGTAGGGAAGTCCTCGTATTCAATCGCCACGGACCGCACCCGCAAGCCGGCAGCCGGGTCCTCGAAGATTGTTTCCCGCTCGCGCCGGTGCCCGGGTAGCGACTTCGTCGTTGTGATGCCCGAGCCGGCCCAAGGCTTCGAATCCAGGACGAAGGAGAAGGGGTATTCCGCGTTTGGCCCGAAGTGGTCGGCGGCCCATCGATGCATCCGCCGCATTTCCTGCGGAGAGACGGAAACGGCGGGACCCGGCGTGGCCTGCGCCAGTGCGAGCCATCCGGCAAGCCAGACCAGCCATGTGCGGCGGGCAAGGCTCCTCGAGGCGGATGGTGGCACGATGCCGGTTTGGGGATGGTTCATGAGCTGGGATATACACCGCCGGCTGCGCAGGTCAAGCGTCTGTCTGGGGCGCGGGCTTGCGGGAAGGCGGCCAACGAAATATTCGCCACGTGCCGTTTTGGCGTTGCCACCCGATGTCGAATCCGGCGATCATGGTTTCCGAACACATATGCCGAAACAATTTTACGCCTGGTTGCTGGCATCGGTCATGGGAGGCTTAACCGCCCAAGCCCAGACGCAACCCACGCCCCTGACCAACGTCCATGCGCATAACGACTATGAGCACACGCACCCGCTCTTCGATGCGCTGGCGCATGGGTTCTGCAGTGTGGAGGCCGATATTCATTTGGTCGATGGCCAGCTCCTGGTAGCCCATAACCGGTCGCAGGTGAAAGCCGGCCGCACCCTCCAATCACTCTACCTCGATCCGCTGCGCGAGCGCGTGCGTCAAAACGGCGGCCGGGTTTACCCAAACGGTCCGGAAGTCACCCTGCTGATCGACATTAAAACCCGATGGCAGGATACCTATCCGGTGCTCCGCGAGGTTCTCAAACAATACTCCGACATCCTTTCGACCTTCACGGAGTCGGGCAAGAAGACCAACGCCATCCTGGCGGTGATCACCGGAGACCGCTCGCTGCAGATGTTCGCGGGGGAATCCACTCGTTATGCCGCCTACGATGGCGACCTCCCGCAACTCAATTCGAACGAATCCGCTGACCTCATTCCCTGGATCAGTTCCGATTGGACGCGAACCTTTTCCTGGCGTGGCACCGGGACTATCCCGGAACCCGAGCGGGTGAAACTCAAAGCGATCGTGGCCCAGGCCCATCGGGCGGGACGCCGGGTAAGGTTCTGGGGTTCACCCGATCAGCCGAACTTCTGGCGAGAGCTGCTGGCCGAGGATGTGGATTTGATTAACACGGATGACCTGGCCGGCGCGCAAAAGTTCCTGATGACGCGCCCGCAGCATTGAATTCGAACGCGGCTCGGCCCCGGACCGCGGGTGGGTGGGCGCGGATCGCCTTCCGCTTCTCCCGAACAAAATGCCCCTTCATGTGTCCATATAGCGTGGCCGAAAAACCGAGGTTGGCCGTTGGACTGCAACGGGAACTTGCGCCTCGGCGCGCGGCAGGCAAGACTGATTGAATACAGATGTGCGACTTGCGACAGTGCTTTAGGCACACCCCGGCGGTGCGCCGGCAGGTTCTCGGCCGACTCCGGCGGCTGTTCCTGCTCGCCGGCCTGGTCTCCTTCGCCACCCTTTACGCGTCATGGGCCGGCGCAGCCACGTTCACCGCCTCCCTGGACCGGGACACCATCACCCTCGGTGAGAGCCTCACCCTTTCGCTGGCCTTCGGGGGCGGTCAGCCGCAAAACCCTCCGTCGGCGCCCCAAATCGCCAACTTGCAAATCGCCTATATCGGCCCGTCCAGCCAATTCAGCGTGATCAACGGCCAGGTGAGTTCGAGCGTGACGTACAATTTCACGGTGGTCCCGCGGCAAGCCGGCGATTACACCATCCCGGCGATCACCGCCGATGTGGGCGGCGAGAAGCTCAGCTCTCAACCCTTAACCCTTAAAGTCCTCAAACCGTCGGCTCCGCCCCCCGAGGCCGTCAATTCGGGCGCGCAACTGGCTTTTCTTCGCCTGGTGATGCCGAAGCAGGAGATGTACGTCGGCGAAACCGTCGCGGCTCAGTTGCAGGTTTATGTGCTGAACCGGGTGCAAGGCATGAGCGGCCTGCAGTTGACGGCGTTCCCCGCGGATGGCTTCAACGTCGGCAAAATGGTCGAGGGTCAACGGCATCAAACCCAGATTGGCAGCGCCGTTTATACGATTATACCGGTGAGCTTCGCGTTGAAAGCCGTGCGTGGCGGGACGTTGACGCTCGGTCCGGTCACGGCCAGTGCCACACTGGAACTGCCTTCGGCCAACGGCCGCCGCGATGTCTTCGACCCGTTTGGCATGTTCGGCGGCCGGGAACAAAAGCAGGTGATCCTGGCGACGGATCCCGCTCCGGTCCGGGCCATCCCCTTGCCGCGGGAAAATGTGCCGCCCGATTTCACCGGCGCGGTGGGCGCCTACAGCATGTCCCTGAGCGCAGGCCCGACCAATGTGGCCGCCGGCGATCCCATCACCGTCAAAATCCAGATCTCGGGCCGCGGCTCCGTGGACGCGCTCACCCTGCCGGATCAACCCGCCTGGCATGATTTCAAAACCTATCCGCCAACCACCAAAGTGGAAACCACCGATTCTCTGGGAATGCAAGGCACCAAGACCTTCGAGGAGATCGTCACGCCGCAAAACTCGGATCTCAAGGCGCTGCCTGCCATCTCCTTCAGTTATTTCGATCCGGATCAAAAGGCCTATCGCACCCTGACCCGGCCGGCGGTGCCGCTGGTGGTTCGGCCGGGCGGTTCCACACCCCTGCCCACGGTGCTGACCGCCAACCGCGGCGCGCAGGATAATCCCCCGGTGACCCAGGACATCGTGCCCAACAAACAGCATCTCGGCTCGCTGGCCCAAATCGGTTCACCGCTGATCGAGCAGAAATGGTTCCTGGGCATGCAAAGCGTGCCGATGGTGGCGTTCCTCTCGGTCGTGCTCTGGCGCCGCCGCGCCGAGCATCTGGCCGAACAACCCGAAGCTGCGCCGGCAACGGCAGGTCGCCCAGGTCATTCGCACGGGGCTGCAACAGCTCGCGCAACTGGCTCGCGAGAACCGGTCGGATGACTTCTTTGCCACGCTCTTCCACCTGCTGCAGGAGCAACTGGGAGAGCGCTTAGATCTGCCCGCCTCGGCCATTACCGAGGCGGTGATCGAGGAACGCTTGCGGCCGCGCGGCGTTTCCGAGGCGGTGGTGTCTCCGCTGCAAGAACTGTTTCAAACGTGCAATCTTGCGCGGTATGCCCCCATCAAGACCAGCCAGGAACTGGCGGCAGTCATCCCCAAACTCGAAGCGGTCCTGGTGGAGTTGCAAAAGCTAAAGCCATGAGCAAGCGCGACGATTTGCAGCTCCCAACCCCGGAACTCGCGGGCACCTCGGAAGGAGAAGACGCCAGGCAGCCGAGGTCTTTGGAAAATGCCGGGCGGTGGAGGGCTGGTGCATCCAGCCCCTCCTTGGGTGTTCAACTTTTCTTTTGCCTGGCTTGTCTCCTCCTGTTCGCCGGGCCCGCCCGAGCGGCGAGCGATTCTGCCAGTAGCGCCTTCGACGCCGCGAACAAGCTGTATGCTCAGGGGAAGTTCTCCGAAGCTGCCGGGGCGTACGAAAAGCTCCTGCAATCCGGGCAGACCTCGGCGGCGGTCTTTTTCAATCTCGGCAATGCCTGGTTCAAAGCCGGCCAGGTTGGACGTGCGATTGCCGCCTACCACCAGGCCGAGCAGATAACCCCGCGGGACCCGGACGTGCAGGCCAACTTGCAGTTCGCGCGCAACCAGGTTCAGGGCCTTACGCTGACCGTCCCGGCCTGGAAGCGCTGGCTGGCCAAGCTCAGCTTGAACGAGTGGACTGTCCTGGCAGGCGCGGTTCTTTGGCTTTGGTTTCTGCTGCTGATCCTGCTGCAATGGCGCCCTTCGCTGAGGCCTGCGCTCCGGCTCTATTCCGTAAGCCTGGGAGTTTTGACGGCGCTGGCCTGCGCGCTCCTGGCCGTGACGTGGAGCGAGCATCGATCGATGCTCGCCGCGATCGTGGTCGCCAAGGAGGTTCCCGTTCGCCAGGGACCGCTAGACGAATCCCAAACCACGTTCACCCTGCACGACGGTGCGGAGCTGCAAGTTCTCGACCGGAAGGACGATTGGCTGCAAGTCGAGACCGGCCCCCGCCGAATCGGGTGGCTTCACCGCGACCAGGTCGTCCTGAGCCCATCGGCCTGAGCGGGAAGGACGCGGCGCCCGCTCGAACGGGACACCCGACGAATCGCCTCCGCCCCATTGCCAAATTCCGGGTCAGGCTGGAGATTGGCTTATGAGGTTAAAGCTTTTTCTTGGACCGCTGCTCGCCTTGGGCCTGTGCCTGGGCTGTAGTTCGGCGGTTCCGCCGGTGGGCTTGGCCTAGGCGCCCGTAACTCCCGGCGTGACCATGTCCACGTTCAACGGAGGAGCCCCCGCGACCGCTCCACCCCGTTTGGTTTCCGCGCTGGATATGGCCGTCGCCCGCGCCCGCAAGGGGCGCGGGGAGCGCGGGCGATCGAACCCGTCCCACGCTTGGATTGACCAAACCGGGAAGTGCAACCGCCGGGCCGTTTAAGTAGCTGGAGGGTGATCCCGGACGAGGCGTGGCTTTTTGCGATTGTCGCCGGGCGTGAGGTCTGGCAGAGTCGGCCGCAGATTTCTGACGCTTGCTCATGCCTGGTGCATCCTTGATCCATTCGAAGTTCCAGCCATCAGCTCACGCGTCTCCCAGCCAAAAGCCGCGGTTGCCGGTGACGGATCCGGCTCTGCATTCCCGCAAACCCTGGTCCCGTCTTGGACGACCTTGGCACGGTGCGGAACGGCTGTTCCCGGCAAGTGAACGCTTGGGGCTCGACCGCAACCCGGATTGGCGGAAGGACCCGCGGCTCGATCTATGAGCGTTGCGATCCTCGATGAGCGTTTATGGTTTCCCGATCCGCGGAAGGCTAATCCGGAAGGTTTGGTGGCCGTGGGAGGAAACTTGTCGGTTCCGCGCCTTTTGCTGGCCTATCGCTCGGGCATTTTTCCATGGACCGCGGCGCCAGTCACCTGGTGGTCGCCCAACCCGCGGGCGATTCTTGAACTGGACCTTTTCCATGTGTCCCGAAGCTTGGCTCGAACCGTGCGGCAGGAGGTGTTTCAAATCACCCGGGATCGTGCGTTCCGGCAGGTTATGAGCGGCTGCGCCGCGCCGGCTCCCGGCCGGCGGGACACCTGGATCACGCCTGAGTTTCTGGAGGCTTACCAGCAACTCCATCAGCGGGGCTGCGCCCATAGTGTCGAGTGTTGGGCCGGGGATATCCTGGCGGGTGGGATCTACGGCGTGGCCATCGGCGGCTTCTTTGCCGGCGAGTCCATGTTCCATGCCGCAAGCGACGCTTCGAAAGTGGCGTTGTTTCATCTGGTCGAGCACCTGCGCCGGCTGGGATTTATCTTATTCGACATCCAGATGTTAACCCCCATCACCCAGCGCCTGGGCGGAACCACGATCTCCCGAAACCAGTACTTGGTCCGGCTGGCTGAGGCGATTAAGAAGCCCTGCGAGTTTTAAGTCCGCTTCCCGTTACTGGGGGGGCGGCTTCCGATCCTCGGCTCCCCAAGCTCCCCGCCTGCCAGTTTTCACCGAATCGACACCCGCCTGACAAATCCCTTTAGGACACTGGCGGCGCATGAAGACCACACTGGAATCTGTGCGGTGGGTTGTGGCCTCGCCGACGCAATACACGACCCGCCTGGCGCGGGATCCGGAGGAAGTCCGTGCCGCCCAAGCGTTGCGCTTCGAGGTCTTCAATCTCGAGCTGAACGAGGGATTGGCGCAGTCCTACGCCACCGGGCGAGACGAAGACCCGTTTGACGCGGTTTGCGATCACTTGGTGGTCGAACATCTCGCGTCTGGAAAGATCGTGGGCACCTATCGTTTGCAGACGGGGACTGAAGCTAAGAATCGGCTTGGATATTATTCCGCACAGGAATTTGAATTTCAGGCGTTTGAGCCGATCCGGGACGAGATTGTCGAATTGGGCCGGGCCTGCGTCCATGCCGAACATAGAAACCTGGTCGTTTTGGGCTTACTCTGGAAGGGCATCGCTGATTACGCCCGGCAGCACGCAGGCCGCTATCTGCTCGGGTGCAGCTCGCTCACCTCACAAGACCCGGCAGTCGGCGCCTCGGCCTATGCCGAATTGTGCCGCCGCCACCTGGCGCCGCCCGCACTTCGCACCCAGCCTCGGCCCGCGTATGATTGCCCGCTGGACCAGCTCACGGTTGAGCCGGCACCCATACCGAAGCTTCTGCGGGCCTATTTGACCATCGGCGCAAAGATCTGTGGTCCGCCGGCTCTGGACCGACAGTTCAAAACCCTTGATTTTCTGACCTTGGTAGATTTGCGGGAACTGCCTCCGGCGGTTCGGCTTCGCTTTATGAGCTGAGTTCCCGAACATGCAAGGCTTCTTGAATCATCCGTTCCGCGTGGCGGTTCGCGCATTGTGGCTCGCCGCTGAACTGGCCGGCATTGCCGCAGGCTTCCTTTTTCGGGTCCAATTCCGTCGCGACATTTCGCCTCTGCACGCGCGCGCCCTTTGGATGCAAATGGCCTCCCGCCGCCTGTTGCGCATATTCAACGTCGATATCCGGGCCGTGGGCCCCATCCCCGGGACTGGCCTCTTGGTCTCCAATCATTTGAGCTATATCGATGTCCTGGTGCTAAGCGCGCTGACACCTGCGATTTTTATCGCCAAGCGCGAGGTTAGGAACTGGCCTGTATTTGGCCAACTGGCGCGGATGGGTGGCACGCTGTTCGCCGACCGGGAACGCCGCACCCAGACGGGGCCGTTGGCCAGGTCGCTGGGTGCGGTCCTCGACGCCGGTGCCTTGGTGGTCTTGTTTCCAGAGGGGACGAGCTCGGACGGCCGGACAATTTTGCCTTTCAAGTCGGCCCTGCTGGAACCGGCGACCCGATCCGTGCATCCCTTGTCCGTCAGCCACATCGAGTACCGGATCGGAGATGGCGATGCAGGGGAGGAGGTGTGCTATTGGAAGGACATGACGTTTGGGCCGCATCTACTCAACTTACTGAGTAAAAGGCAGATCGAGGCCTCGGTGCGATTCTCCGAACTGCGGCATGGCAGTTCGGATCGCAAAGAACTTGCCCGGCAACTTCATTCGGCGGCTGTGCAACTCAAGGAAACGCCCTTGAGGACCCCAGTTCCTGAAGCTGCGTGAATCCCCGAAGCACGAAGCGTCCATGGCGTTCCCAGACCGGTTCGACGGGTGATTAAGGCGCTGCCAGCCGAAAGAATTGCGAAGCACCAGTGACCGGGTTGGTATATGGGCTGGTCGCGCCGGCGATCGGAAGATACGCACCGGTGGCGTAGGGGGCGGACTGGAGGCTGAAACCAGAGTTCGTCCAGCTCAGGACGATTTGTGACCCGATACGCTGCACGCCGAGCCAGGCACCGGGCGAATTGGTGGCCAGGTCGAGCTCGAACACGACGCCGTAGCCCAAGCTCCCGCCGTACTCAGCCGTGCCGTAAAGCGCGCTTCCGTTGGCGACCAGGCCGCCATACGGGCCCGCGCCATCGGCGTTCGAGTAGGTGTTGCTGTCCACGGGCGGGAAGCTTTTGATCACGGTAAATCCCGAGCCATTGGTGTTCACTGAGAAGAGGGTGCCGTTGCCCAAGCTTCCCTCCTGGGTGGCAGCGCCATACAGGGTGCCTCCGGTGAGCGCCAAACTACCGAAAGGATGCGCCCCTTCGGTGTTGGCGGGGGGGAACACCACCCCGGTGAACGCGTGCAGGATGGAATAAGCCGTGCCGTTCGTGTTGATGCGAAACACAGTGCCCAACGAGGCCTGGCTGCCTCCATCGGCCGTCGTTCCATAGAGAGTATCGCCCGCCAGCACCATGCCGCCGATCGGGGAGGTTCCGTCCGGAGCATTGGTGAAGTCATGCAGCACCCGGAAATTCAAGCCGTTGGTATCCAGGGCAAACAGGAGCCCATTGCCCTGGGCTCCGCCCAGTTGCGTCGAGCCATACAAGGTGGCCCCCGCAAGCACCAGCCCCGCAGAGGGTTTCGCACCATCCGGAGTGTCCGTGAAATTGTGCAGCACAGCAAATCCCGACCCGTCGGTATTTAGCCGGAACACCGTTCCGAACCCTCCGCTGCCGCCGAATTGCGTGGTTCCGTACAGCGTTTGACCCCCCGCCGCCAGCCCGCCATAGGGCTCGGCGCCGCCGGCATTGGTATAATTGCCGGTGGCCAGATCCACCCTGGCCGGAGCAAAGGTCTTCAGCAGGGCAAATCCCGTGCCGCTGGTCCCGACCCCGAAGATAACGCCGCTTGCCCCGGTTCCACCCCGGTGCGCGGTGCCGTAGAGGGCGCTCCCCGACAACGTCAGCCCGCCGGTCGGAGCGGTGCCATCGGTGTTGGTGTAGTTATCCAGATACTCGACATAGGAGTTGGTGGTCCCCGACAGCCTGGGATCCTGGGCGCCGGCGCTGAAACTGTGCACGAGAGCAAAGCCCAAACCATCCGTCCCCAGGGCGAATACGGCGCCGCCATCGTCGCTCCCGCCATTCACCGTGGTTCCGTAAAGGTTACTCCCGGCCAGGACCGGGGCGTCCAGCGGACTGTTGCCATCGGCGGGGGCTCCGAGGAAGTTGTGCCGCACGGTGAAGGTTTGAGCCGAAGCGCTAGCGGTTACCAGGCAGAGCAGCACTCTCGCGGTGGTCCCAAGTTTCACTCGGTCAAGGTGTTTCATAACCGATAGTTTAACGGAGAATTAAAAAAGTCCATTTATTCAATTTTTTTCGGAACTTTTACTCTTGTGGGGTGTCAAAGCCCTTTATAGCGTTCCGTTAGAGGTTGAGATTGTCTGTTAGTTGACGAAAAGCCGATCCGTGGGTCGGAGTGCAGGCAGCTTTTCGCGAACGCCTAAAATCAGGCAGAGATGAATAAAACCGATGAGGCTCCGGCGGGTACCTGGAGCGACCAAGCCCCGAGCGAGGCTCCCAGACCGGTCCGGTTCTAAACGGTCCCGGCAGCCTGGCCAAGCTCACCATTGCGCCCGAAGCCACGCGGGTTCTGCCGATTGAGTTTATTAAAGCCCACCGGGTTTTGCCCCTCGCCATCCATGACGGCACCATGGAGGTTGCCACGGCGGAGCCCGGCAACCAGCGCGTGATCGACGACATCCGGCTGCTCAGCGGGCTCGAAGTGCGGGAATTCGAGGCGAGCCCGGCCGAAATCCTCGAAAAAATCGGCGAATGCTACCAGGTCACGGTCGAGAAGATGATCGAGAGCCTGAACCCGGAGCAGGAACCGGCGACCGAGGGGCGCAACCTGCACGATATCGAGGTGATGGCCAATGAGCCGACCGTCATCAACCTGGTGAACCTGATTATTTCCACCGCGCTGCGCGATCGCGCCAGCGACATCCACCTGGTGCCTTTCGAGGAGAGCATCCAATTGCGCTACCGCATCGACGGCCTGTTGCAGGAACAACCGCCTCCGCCCAAACCACTGCATGCGGCGTTGGTATCCCGCATAAAAATCATGGCCGATATGAATATTGCCGAGCGGTACATGCCGCAGGATGGCCATATTCAAATCAATCGCCGGGGAGTTCGCGTCGATATCCGCGTGGGCACCCTGCCCACAATTTACGGCGAAGGCGTAGTGCTGCGGTTGCTGGAAAAGGGAACCAAATTGCTGACCACGCAGGAGCTGGGTCTGGACCCCGAGCGGGCCCGTCTGCTTTCGCGCCTGGTCGAGAAGCCCCACGGGCTGTTTCTGGCGACCGGCCCCACCGGCAGCGGCAAGACCACCACCCTCTACTCCATCCTGCAGAGCATTTATACACCCGAAAAAAAGATCCTGACCATCGAGGATCCCGTCGAGTATGAGCTGGCCGGCGTCGCGCAGATCCCGGTGCGCCCCAGCCGGAATTTTACGTTTGCCACCGGGTTGCGCTCGATTCTGAGGCAGGATCCGGATGTGATCATGGTGGGCGAGATCCGGGATTCGGAGACGGCCGAGATCGCCATTCGCGCCGCGCTGACCGGGCACCAGGTCTTCAGCACCTTGCACACCAATGATTCGACGGGTGCCGTGACCCGGTTGCTGGACATGGGCGTCGAGGCGTTTTTGATTTCATCCTCCCTGGAAGGGGTCCTGGCCCAACGGCTCGTGCGCCGGATCTGCGCCTCGTGCAAGCAGGACTGGCCGGTATCCGCGGCGGTGCGCGATCGCCTCGAGGCCTTGAGCGGCCGTGCCATCGAGGGGGTTTTCCATAACGGCAAGGGCTGCGACGAATGCCGGGGAACGGGTTATCGGGGCCGGGTGGGGATTTTTGAATTGCTGGCCATCGATAACGAAATGAAGGACATCATCCTGCAGAAGCGTTCGAATGCCGAACTGAAAACCCTGGCGCAGAGGACGATGACGACCATGCACCAGGACGCGCTGCAAAAGGCCGCCGCCGGGGTGACCTCCCTGGAAGAAATCCTGAGGGTATCCTCCGGGGACCTGCTCGAATGAACGCCTTTCGTTACCAGGCCGTGGAGGCTAATGGCAGCACGGTCGAGGGGGTCATCGAGGCGGAGGACCGCAAGGCCGCACTCCGGTTGCTGGGCGATCGAGGGCTGTTTCCCTCGCGTTTGGAAGCCTCCAGCGCCCGCGCGGACTCGCAGGCTGCCGGCGCGGCGTCCGTCCGGACTCAGCCATCGCCGCCTCCAGGCGGCCGGCGCATCCGGCGCAAGGACATCACCGCGTTCACGCGGGAAATGGGCGCACTGCTCGCCGCGGCCATCCCCATTCCCCAGGCCTTGGACGGTCTGGGAGAAGAGGAGGAAAACCCCGCGCTCAAAGCGGTGGTCTTGAAGCTTTCCGAGTCGGTCCGGAAAGGGGCGTCGCTTTCGTCGGCGCTCGAGGAGCAGCCGCAGCTTTTTAGCAAATTGTACGTCAGCATGGTGCGAGTGGGTGAGGAGGCGGGAGCCTTGCAGAAAGTAATGGCTGACCTCGCGGACTTGCTCGAACACGAGGACGAGGTTCGCGGGGAGGTCATGGCCGCGGTGGCCTATCCCCTGTTTGTTCTGGGATTTGGCGTGGTAACTGTGACGGTCCTGCTCACAGTGGTGCTGCCCAAGCTCTTCAACATGCTGGAGGAAATGCTGACGGTGCTGCCGCTGCCCACCCTGATCCTGCTGCGGACCAGCGGCTTTATCCATAGATTTTGGCCGGCCATCCTGGTCGGTCTCGCGGGAGCGGGAGCGGCCTGGCGCTGGTATGTCCGCACGCCCCAGGGCGCCGAGATGCTCGACAAAGCCAAACTCCACCTTCCCCTGATGGGCTCGGTGTTTCGCGCCGCCGCCTTGAGCCGGTTTGCCCGGACACTGGGCACGTTGGCGCGGAGCGGGGTGTCGCTGTTGCCCGCGTTGAAGATTGTCGAGAACACCATTGGCAACCGTGTGCTGGCCCAGCAGATCGCCCGCGTGGCCGAGGATACGCGCGGCGGCCATTCGCTGGCCACGCCGCTGCGCAAGCTGGGCATTTTTCCAAGAACCGTCGTCCAGATGATCGATGTGGGCGAAGAAACCGGCCGATTGGACGAGATGCTGTTAAAGGTCGCGGAGATCGAGGAACGCCATATGCGGGCACGCACCAAGACGTTGGTTTCGTTGCTGGCGCCCGCGCTGATTTTAGTCGTGGGTTCGCTGGTGGGATTTATGGTCATCGCCATCCTGTTGCCGATTTTCCGGATGAGCCGGGCGATCCGCTGAGGGATGCCGGTGCGTGCCGACGCCGGCTCATGGGACGGCGGCGAAGATTAAGACGACGGGACGGCCCATGAGCGGTCGTGGTTGCAAATGAACTAATGGGCGGGGCGCGAGCGCAATTTCGCCCCCCGGGATTACGCGGGTATTTATATGACAATGCATGTGCGGGCAAGCCGGTCGCGGGGATTCACGCTGATCGAAATCATGGTCGTGGTTGCCATCCTGGGCATTCTGGCGGCGACGATCATACCTCAGTTCATGGGCACCAAGCACGATGCCCGAGTCAGCGCGGCCAAGGCCCATATCGCCGAGTTGGAAGCCGCGCTCGAACGCTTCAACGTCCACATGGATCGCTACCCCACCTCGGATGAAGGGCTCAAGGTGCTGGTCGAGGCGCCCGCCGGGGACGACAAAAAATGGCGCGGCCCCTACATCAAGCAACTGCGGCCCGACCCGTGGGGCAACGCCTATCAGTATCGCTATCCCGGCATCCACCACCCCACCAGCTTTGATTTGTGGTCTCGCGGAGCGGATGGGGCCGACGGCGGTGAGGGCGAAGGAGCCGACATCGGCAACTGGCAGTAAAGAAGGGGTCTGCATGATGGGCTTGGGTCGAGGTGTAAAGGTTGGCGGTGCCGGCTTGCAGGTTGCGGGCGGCAGGCCGCCGGCTGCCGGCCCCGACCCACTTCACGCGTCCGGCTTCCAGCCCCAACTCGCGCTTGCGCCGCAAACCGCCTTCACCCTGATTGAATTGATGGTGGTGATCGCGCTGATCGGGATTCTCAGCGCGATGATTATCCCGGAAATGCGGGGCACCTATGACGACGCGGTGCTCCGGTCCAGCAGCCGAAAACTCGCCGAAGCCTGCAACCTGGCCTACAGCCGGGCCGTCAGCCTGAATCGGGTTCATCGCGTGCGACTCGATCATGGAGGCGATCGATTCGTTATCGAAATGCGAGGCCGGGGAGGCCGGGAGGCTGACTTTGCTCCCGTCAAGGATCTGGCGGGCAGCCCAGGGGATCTCGACCGTCGCGTGTCCGTGAGCCTGCGCCCCACCCCGGAGCAACCATCGAGTGCGGGCGGCGAGGAACCGCCGGCTGGCTCCCCGGAGGAAATGGAAACTCCGGATTCGGCTGATACCATCGCCTTTTATCCGGACGGAACGGCCGAGCGGAAGGATATTCTGCTGCGCGACCGCGACGGGTTCGGCCTGGCGCTGCGGATCAACCCCATCACCGCCCAGGTGCGCGTCCTTGAACTCCCGCGCGAATGAACGGCCAATTCCAATCGCAGTTGGCAGGTTTCTCGCTCATCGAGGTCGTCATGGCGATCGCTATCCTCGGCGTCGCCGTGGTGGGGTTAACCGAGGGCCTCAGCCTGGCCCTGCAATCCAACAAGGAATCCGAACTGCAATCCACCGCCGCCCTATTCGCGGCGGGCAAGGTGGAAACGCTGCGCGCCGAGGGCGCCTACGAGAACGGAGAAACCGAAGGTGACTGTGGCGAGGATCTGCCCTTGTACCGTTGGAAGCAGTCGATCACCAGCGCGGGAATGGACGGATTGTATGAGGTCAAAGTCACGGTCGAGAACGCGAAAACCGAAAAAGCGATCTACGAGATCGAAACGCTGCTCTTCCAAGCGCCCGATGAGACGACCTCGAACACCTCGGGCAACCGCCGCGATACGGATCCCAGAAAACGCCGGAGGGAACCGTGAAGGCCACCGGCCAAAAGAGACTCGTGATGAACCGCGAGCATCTCGAATCACCCAAAGCGCACCGCCTGGGGCGCGGACGATGTGTTGGCCGCTCCCCCGTGCCGAGCCTTGGGCCGCGGCCTGGTGGGTTTACCCTGATCGAGATCCTGATCAGCTCGGCGTTGATGGCCCTGATTCTGGTCAGCGGTTATGTATGCCTCAACGCGGCCATTTCGAGCCAAAAGCTCATCGAACCGCGCGTGCAGGTCATCCAAAACGCCCGCGTGGCCATGGCGCTGATGACGGCCGATCTCAGGTGCGCCTGTCCCCTATCGAAGGAATACGATTTCCTTGGGATGCACCGCATGCTCGGGGAGACGCCGGCCGATAACCTGGACTTTGGCACCCATAATTATACCCCGCGCCGCTCGACGGAGGGCGATTTCTGCCAGACGAGTTTATTCCTCGAAAAGGATCCCGAGTCGGGCCAGTTCACGCTCTGGCGCAGACGCAACCCGCGGATCGGGTTGGATCCCCTGGCCGGGGGCAGCCGCGAAGAAATCGCCACGGGGTTGCGGGGTCTGAAGTTCGAATACTACGACGGTGTGGAGTGGTACGATACCTGGGGAGACGCCGAGCGGAGTGGCAAGGCGCAAAGCTCGCGCCGCGAACAGTATAATCTCGAGGGGTTGCCGGAAGCCGTGCGGATCACCCTCTGGTTCGATCCCAATCCCCGCGCCAGGAAAAGCGCCGCGGGCGAGAGCACGACCAACGAACCCCCGCTGGTCTTTCAGACCGTCGCGCGGCTCAATCTGGCCGATGTTCCCCAGCCCGATTCCACCGGCGGCGGTTCAGACAGCACGGCGCCGAGCAACCCAACCCAGCCGGGCATGGCCCCGGGACAATGAACGCCAGCCCCCACCCTAAGACTCGGCGCACGAACTCCTCGGTTCTGGTGGGGCTCTTGTGGTGCGTGGCGCTGCTCTCGGTGGTGGTGGTCGGCCTGCTCCACACCTCACGGATCGATCTGATGATTGAAAAAAACTACGGCGACCGAATACAAGCCCACTACCTGGCGGTGGCGGGAATCGAGAAGACCAAGGCCCTGCTGTATCGCGACGCGCGCGAACGCAGCCGCAACGGCAAGAACCACACCGGGCAGCTCTACAACTCACCCCAGGACTTTCAAGCGGTTTCGTTTTCCCGAGGACATTTTCGCATCTTCCGCCCCGGGACCGACGACGAAGGCGGCGGAACGGTTTATGGCGTGAGTGACGAGGAAAGCCGGCTTAATCTTAATTCCGCGACGTTCGAACAGCTTTCGAATATCGATGGGCTGACCCCCGACGTGGCGGCGGCGATTATCGACTGGCGGGACGCGGATAATGAGGTGACCCCGGGCGGCGCCGAAGCGGATTACTATGCTTCCTTGCGGCCTCCCTATCTGCCACGCAACGGACCCCTGCAAACCGTTCGCGAACTGCTCATGGTGCGCGGGATTACCCCGGAACTGCTGCTGGGATCGCGCAGCCGTCAGACAGGTCAAACCGGCGAGGAAGACACGTCCGATCCGGTTGAGCCGGACACCGGCTGGGCGCCCCTGCTGACGGTAAACTCCTCGGTCGATAATGTCAGCGGGACCGGGCAGGAGCGTTTGAATATTCAGACCGCCGATGAGAATGCACTGACCGCCATCCACGGTATTACCGCGGACATCGCCAAGGCGATCATCGCCTACCGCAACCAGAACCGGTTCGAGAGCGTCATCAATCTGCTCGACGTGACCGCCGTGCAAAACCAGGGGCAGCAGGGGAATCCCGCGGCCAGCCAAAGCAACCCAGCCGATCCGAACTCGCCGCCTGGCGGCGCGAACCCCAACCAGCCCGTCTCCGACCCCTCCGGCCCAAAAGTGATCAGCCAGGAACTGTTGATGGACATTGCCGACGAGTTGACGGTGCAGGACGGGCGCGAGACTCCCGGGGCCATCAACATCAACACGGCCAGCCTGGACGTCCTCATTTGTCTGCCCGGCATCACGCGGCCATTGGCTCACTCGATCATTTCCTATCGGCGTTCCAGCGGCTTTTTTCCAAACGTCGCCTGCTTGCTCCGGGTGCCGGAAATGACGACCGATATCCTGAAGCAGGTCGCGCCCCTGCTCAGCGTGAGGTCGGAAACCTTCCGTATCCTGTGCGAGGGCCGGATCGACTCTTCACGAGTCAGCCAGCGAATCCAGGAGATTGTCCACATCGGACTGCACAGTGTGACGACGGTATCTTATCGGGAGGATGATTTGTGAGCCCACCCACCCACGCGACCGCGTGCTACCTCGAAATCGGGCAAAGCTCGTTGCGAGCCCTGCACGGTGAAGACGGCCTTGAATTGCCTCTGGAACGGCTGCCCAATGGCCGGCTGAGCGCCAACTCGAAGCAAAATATCACCTTGAGCCTGCAAGGCTTTGTTCGCCGGAAGTCATGGCAACCGCGCACGCGCGTCTATTGCGCGATCTCCGCCCGCGGAGTCTCGTTGCGCCGGCTGGATTTGCCGGCCACCACCAAGGAGAGCCTCCAGCGCGTTCTGCTGCTGCAACTCGAAAACGAGTTCCCCGTTCCGCCGGATGAGCTGGCCTGGGGCGCCCGGCAACTCGGCGACGCCCAAGCTCCCGCGAACGGTCCAGCCGGACAGCAGCGATTCTTAATCGCCGCCGTGAAGAAGGACGTGATCGAGGAATACGCGGAGGTGCTTTCCGCCTGCGGGGTGACGCCTTTGTTCACCCTGGCGGCTTTGGCTCGCGAAGCCATGTGCCCGGCATCCCCCGCCACCCACAGCATCCTCGATATCGGGCGCCACCATTCAGAACTCATCTCGATTGAAAGCGGGGTGCCCCAGATCGTTCGCATCCTGCCTTGGGGTGGCGAGAGCCTTACACACGCCATCGAACAGGAGTTGGGCGTAACCCACGATGAAGCCGAAAAGCTGAAGATCCAGTTGGGACAGCCGGCGACGGTGGATCCGGAACTCGCGCGCAGAGCCCAGGCGGCGATCGACCATGCGCTGGATTCGCTCGCCCGCCTGATGAACGGTCACCAGGCCTCGCGGAAGCTTTATCTTACCGGCAGAAGCGCCCGAACGGGAGTCCTCGCCCCCAGCCTGGCCCGCAAGCTCCCTGCGGGCGGCGTCTGTGAATCGCTGGAACCGGAACCCGCGGCCGGTCGTTCGGCGGCAATCCTCGGCTTGAGGGCGGCCACGGAGCGGGGTGATGGGCGAGCGCCGCTCATCATCCGCGTCACACAAACAAACGGGACCCAGGGGCTCACACGACCGGCGCCCTGGAAGTGGGTTGCCCTGGCGGCCTCGCTCGTGCTGGCGATCGCGCTGCTTCCCTTTGCCGAAGCGGTGGTTTTAAAACCGTACCTGGCCAGGAAACTCGCGGCCCTCAAAGCCGACCGGGGACGATTGGGCATGATCGACGGCGAATTCGGCTTTTTGCAGTATCTCAAACAAAACCAGCCACCCTACCTCGACGCCCTTTACCTGCTCGCCAAATCGGCCCCGCCCGGCACACGCATCGAGTCGCTCTCCATGAACCGCCGCGGGGATCTCTCGCTGCGCGCGTCCCTGCAAAATTCCCAACAAGTCACCGAGTTCCGCGGCAAGCTTATCGACTCCGGATTTTTCGAGCGTGTGACCCTCGAAGAGCAGGCGCCCATCATGAACCAGCCCAAGGTCAATGTGCGCATCAGTGCGCAGTGGAAGCAGCTCAGCGCGCGCCAAACGCTCGCGCTCGGTCCCACGGCCGAGGAGATTGAACAGGCCAGGACCCGGCCGCGGAATCAGCCGCCGGGCATGCCGCCGATGATGGGCATGCCGATGCCCATGATGGGTCCGGGTGGCCCGCCCAACCCGATGGCGTCCCCACCGCGCCGAGGGCGTCCGGCCGGTCCCAGCGGAGCATCGTTGCCGCCGGGGGTGTTACCCCCGGGAGCGATGCCGCCTGGGGCCATGCCGCCGGGCGTGGTGATTGCACCAAACCGATAACGCTATGACAGGCCCAACCATGCTCGCCACCCATTGGCACGGCCACCCGGTCGCCACCAGGCTTCGACCTTTCGGCCCGAGACCCACGGTTCATCCGCAGTCAATTTCGGAAAGTTCCCATGCGCCCACTCACTGATCGAGAACAACGGACCCTTCGCTTCGGCGGGATCGGCATCGGCATTTACCTGCTGGTTTTCGGGGGAATGCAGGCGGTCAAATTCCTGGAACAAAAGCGGTCGGAATACCGGCGCCAGGTCGAGGAAGCCAGCAACCTGAAGCGCGAGATTCAAGTGTATCAGGACAAGGCGGCCGGGCTGAAGAAATTGATGGAGGCCTTCAACCTCGACCCCGCAACGCTTTCGCGAACGACCGCGGTGGCCCAGGCGAGCGCCGCCATCCAGAAGACCGCCGCCGGGAGTGGCGTCATGGTGGGGCCGATCCGCGAATCGCCAGCGCGGCCTTCGAGCAAAGAACTCGCCTCCATCCAAATGGAGGCCATGGGTCCGGTTCCGGCCATTACCGCGCTCCTGGGCCGCCTCGAGAGCCTGGGCTACCCGCTGGTCGTGGAAACCGTCCAGATCACCGCCGATCCGATGCGGCCCGGCCCGGTCAAAATGAGCCTGACTATCCTGATTCTGGATTTCGAGCAGTGGAAGAAAGCAGAGGTCCCCAATGCGTGAGCAGTTCGAGCGGTGGTTAAAGCTTGCCTGCCTCCTGCTGGCCGCGGCCTTGCTTTTCCAAGTCGCGCGCATCGTCCTCAATCGCAATCCCCTGGCCCACATCCAAATTCCGGCGTTGCCTACCCTGGTGGCCTCCGACGCCCCGGGCTCGGCCAAGGGAACCAATGCCCCACCCAAGCAGGCTTCAGCAAAGGCATCCACGAACGCGGTGAGCCCGGCCGCGGCACCGACAAGCACATCGGCGACGAATTCCGCGCCGGCCCAAGCGGCACAGACACCGGTTACCAACTCGCCGAGCGGCAGCACGGGTTCCAATGTCGTTGCACGAGCCGAGGCCCATGTCGGTGCGGGCGGCTCGTTGTCCAACAGTCCGGACACAGGCATCGCGGAATCACCAGCGCAGGCGGGTAAGACGAATTTCCAGGCGCTGGCGGAGAGCGGAAAATCGAATTCCACCTCAGTGGCCCGCACCGGTCCGGTCAAGACCGGCACGAATTCAGCCGCCGGCGCCGCGGGCTCCGCGAAGCCCCCGGCTGTCGGCGGCCGGCCCGAAATGGCTGGTGGTCCCCGCGGACCCGGGATGCCTCCTGGGATGCCGGGCAAAGCACCGGAAGTGCCGCCGGAGATTTGGGCGCGAGTGGATCGGGTAACCGATAGCGAAATCCTGGGGCAGGTCATGCATCCCCTGCCTATGGCCCTGCTCGGCATCGCGGGCGAGGTCGCGTTTCTGCGGACGCCCAGCGGCCAGACCGGGCTGGTCAAACCCGGCGATGACCTCGGGGGCGTCAAGTTGCTCCGCATCGGCATCAACCGGATTTTGGTGGAAGAAGCCGGACAGAAAAAGGAGCTGATGATCTTCAACGGTTTAGGCGGCGAATCACTTTTACCCAAGGAACAGAAATCCTCACCATGAACTCACCTATCCATCTAAGCAGTGCGACCCGTCATCGGGCCGGGGTGTCCTCCCCAACCGCGACGGCCCGCTTCGCGGACACGTTGTATCGCCGCCTGGCGGTTGCCACCGGGCGCGTGCCTGCGCTCGGCGGACTGCGGCGGGAGCCACGGACGAGGCGGCCCTCCAGTTTTGGGCCGGGCAGGCGAGCGCGCCGATCCTTTGAGGTTTGCCCCGGTTTCAACGGGCTGGGGCCGGGACTGACCGCCGGAGCCGTTGGGCTGCTGGTGGCCGCTCTGTTCGCAGTCCTCGTTTCGTCCGCCCTGGCGCAGGACCCGCCGCCCACCACCGAAAAGAAACCCGCCGTCGAGGCCGCTTCCACCAATGCGCCCGCTTCGGAGGTCAAGGAGCCAAATGCCTCGGGCACCAATTCCCCGGCCGCGAACGCTGACAAAAACGCCGCTTCGACCAACCAGGATATCCAGGTTAGCTTTCAAGGGGCGAACATCGACATGATCGTGCAGTGGCTGGCGCAGACCACCGGCAAGAGCGTCCTCAAGCATCCGCAGGCCCAGTGCCAGCTCACGATCATGAGTTCAAAGAAACTCCCCCCGCGAGAGGCCATCGACCTGGTTTACCGCGCCATGTCCCTCGAAGGGGTCTCCGTCGTCGAGTCCGACACCACCATCATGATCACGCCCGAGGGCAAGGAGCCGAAGCTGAGCCCCGAGGTGCTGGATTCGACTCAAAAGAAGATCCCTGAAGGCCGGCAGCGGCTGATGAAGCTCTTTCCGCTCGCACATGTCCAGGCCGCGGATCTCCGCGACAAATTGCGCGGCGTGCTTTCCGACAAGGGCACCATCGAAGTGGATGAGAGTGTCAACCAGCTCATCGTTACCGATTATAATGACAATCTTCGATTGATCGCCCAATTGATCAATGAATTCGATGTCACCGGCTCGGGAACGGTGCTGCAAATCTACCCATTGAAATATGGCGACGCTGATGAACTCGGCAACCTCATCAACCTGATTATGAGCGGGCAAAACGCCGGCGCGGCGACCGGCGGACGCCCCACGTCCGGGCCTCCCGGACGAGGTTCCCCGATGATGATGATGGGCGGGCCCATGCCCAGCGGGCCGCAGCCTTCCGGTGACAGCGGTGGCTCTTCGGGCGCGGGCGGAGCGTCCGCCGCCGCCCCCGGCATTCGCATCTGGCCGGATCGCACCGCCAATCGCCTGGTCGTTTCCGCCCCCAAAGCGCGGCTGGCCGAGTTCGAACGCCTCCTGTTAATCCTCGACACGGAAAAGCCCGCGGATGTCACGGTGCGGGTCTTGCCACTGAAGAACATCCAGGCCATGGACTTGGTGAAGGATATCGGCCCGCTCTACCAGAAGGCCGGGGGCGGCAAGACTGGAAAGGAAGCCATCGAGGTGGCCGCGAGTGATCGTTCCAACGCCCTGATCATCCTCTCGAGCGAAGCTAATTACCGGGCCATCGAGAAACTGGTGGCCTCGCTGGATACGGAAGGATCGCAGGACAAAATCGTGCAGACCTTCGCCTTGAAGAACGCGGACGCCCAGGATGTGGCCAAGCAGTTGCAAGATCTCAACCGCGACCAGGACAACTCGTCGAGATATCCCTATTACGTCTTCTTCTCCGGGCAGAGTAACGACAAGAGCGCGCGCAAAATGAGCGTGGTGGCCGATCGCCGCCGCAACTCGCTCATCGTGCAGGCGCCGCCCGCCCAGATGGACAGCATTGCCAAAATGATCGAGGAACTGGACGCGCCGGTCAACGACGACAGCCTGGCCCCGAGGATCTACCACCTTAAATATGTCAGCGCGGTGGATATCGAGGACGTGCTGAACGAGTTGTTCCTGAAGAAGACCCAGCAGCGGTCTTATTATTTCTTCGACGAAAACCCGGAGCCGGAGCCGGACCGGGACGTGGGCCGGCTCTACGGCAAGGTCCGGATCACCAGCGAACCGTACTCCAACACGCTGATCATCACGTCGAACTCGAAAGAGAGCCTCGCGGTCCTCGAGGGTGTGCTTCAGGAATTGGACGTGCCTTCGGAAGCCAGCGAAAGCACGTTGCGGATCCAGCTCAAGTTCGCCAAGTCGCCGGCTGTGGCCAACAACATCAATATCCTGTTTGCCAAGAACGGCTCCCCGCCGTTGCGGCCCGTAAACGCGCAGCAACAGCAGCAGCAGCAACAAAACAATCCGCAGCAGCAGGGCCAGCAGAACTCCTCCTACCAGAGCAGCTTCGCCCTCGAACAGGAAGCCAAGGAGGAGGGGTATTACCCCTGGCTCGGAGGCCAGCCGGACAATCCCCGTTCCACGGATGGCCGGAACACCATCCGCCCGGTCAGCGACCTGGTCGGCCGGGTCCGCGCCGTGGCCGATCCGCGGAGCAACTCCCTGTTGATCTCCGCCAATGTCCATTTCTTTCCCCAAATCATGAAGCTGGTCGAAGAGCTGGATGCACCCACGCCGCAAGTGCTGATCGAGGCGCGCATTGTCGAGGTTTCGAGCGATTTCCTCGACAAGCTGGGCGTGCGCTGGTCGCCCAATGGCAGCCAGGTCTTTACCGCGGATGACTACGACAACTCGCTCCTCGCCCATTCGACGGCCAATTATGACAAAGGCTTCGGCGGGAACACGTCGGTCAATAGCCCCGCGTCCTCCTCCCTCCCCAGCGTTCTGACTCAATTACGCTCAGGTGTGCTCAGCACCGGCATCAGCATGGACTATTTGGTGCAGTTCCTCCGTCGCACCACCGACGCCAAAGTGCTCGCCGAACCTCAAATCAACATCGCCGACAACGAGCGAGGCCAGCTTTTTGTCGGCCAGCAGGTGCCCTTCATCTTCCAGAGCCAGACGACCGACGTCGGCGCCCTGAACCAAAGCTTTCAGTACAAGGATGTCGGCGTGGTGCTCGAAGTCACTCCCCACATCAATCGAAACGGCGATGTGGCCCTGCGGATCCGGGCTGAGTCCTCGTCGATCGTGCCCGGTCAAACCCTGTTCGGTGGCGCGATCATCGACACCCGGGAATTCCGCACGGATCTCAAGGCCAAAACGGGCGAAACCCTGGTCCTGGGCGGGATCATCCAGAAGCAGATTTCGGACACGTTGCGCAAGACCCCCATTCTGGGAGACATCCCCGGCTTAGGTTGGGCCTTTAAAAAGCGCGACAAAACCGTCCAGAACGTCGAACTCATGGTCTTTCTTCGCCCTAAAATCACCCGCACGCCGGAGGAAGCGCGCCGGCTGCTCGAGGACATCTACCAGAAGGCCCCCGGGGTCAAAGATTGGGACGATGACCAAACGCCCGACAAAAAGCCGATGAAGGAGGGCCATTCCGGGTAGGCGTTCGGGCAGGCGGCCCGATGCCTGGCTGAACGCCGACGCGGTTCGAAGCGCCCCGAGCACCGGCGCCCGCGCGCCACAACTCAGTGGTTCCTGGGCGGCGCGCCGGCTTTGGCCTCGTGCTGATGTTCCGCATCGTAGGCGAGGCTTTCCTTTCCGAGCACCTTGACGATCAGGAACAGGCCAAACAACACCGCGCCCAGAGGAAGGATGGTGTACAGCGCGTCCGAATCGATTGTGCCCGCGACCCCGGAATTGATCGCAAGACCGATGGCCAGCGAGATAATCGCAGAGCCCAGCAGCACGTTGGTGATGGTTTTCATGACTTAAAATTGTGTTCGATACGATCCACTATACGCGACCCCGCTTTGGCAGGCCACTCCCAATGACGCCCGATTCGCCTCATCGTCCGGCCTGTTCGATGAGCGTCCTCAGCCCCTCGTTAAACGCGGTGGCCCCGGCCAGCTTTTCCAAAGACAGGTGCATCCGGTAGCGCCAATAGTTCTGCGGATTGGCCGGCACATTGATCCGTTCCTCTTCGGGCTTCCCCCGGCGCAGGCCCTCATCCATCCCCAGGAGATCCTGAAGCTGAAAGATGCTCCACATGGCCGGAGAGGCGAGGTGCTGCTGAACGATCAGCCGATTGAGCCAGGGTTCGCAGGTCTCGGGCGCGGCGCCGGCCAGACCCAGTTCGCCGTTGTAAAAGCGCTGGATGACCTCCCGGTCCTCCTGCCACCACCCGCGGATGGTGCTCATATCATGCGTCGAGGGCGTGATCACGCTCAAGTACGGGGCCTCTTTTGGACGGAAAAAATCCTGCCCCAGGCGCTTGGGCATCCGCTGCACTTCAAGACTAAGCAGCCCCAGGTGCCGCATGACTTCCGGCACGCAGGCCGGCACCATGCCCAAGTCTTCCCCGCAGACCAGCATGTTCGTGGCGCGCTTCAACGCCGGCAGCTTCTTCAGGCCTTCCTGCCGCCAAAAGTCCTCCTGTCGCCGGAAAAAATAATCGAGGTACAGATCCCTGAGCCGCGCCTGCGTGCCCGCTTCGAGGGCCTGAAAGGAAGGCGTGCCCTCGACGCCAAACCGCACGTGGAACTTCCGCCCCGCGCTTTCCGATTCTTCGAGCAAGAGCACATCGCTGATCAGGTCAAAAACCCCTTCTTTGATGCGGCTCCCCCATTCTCCGGGATCCCTGGCTTCAAAGTATTCCGCCACGTCTCGTTGGGTTGAGAACTCCGGCTTGAGCGCATATTTCCCCGGGCCATCGGGCAGGAGAAATTGATCCTTCACGGCTTGGGCGCTGCGCCCGAACATACGTTCCAGGATCTCGTCGGTGATGAACGGTCCCACATAACGCGAACGGTCAAACCGGATGACCGCGGTTTCCGATCTCCTCGAGTCCAACGGGAATCGCGGGCACGAAATGTCCCAGGATGCCCTCGACCGCATCCCGGGGAATGCTCCAAATCCGGAAGAAACCGAGGATATGGTCGATGCGGAAGGCATCAAAGTAGCGCCCCATTTGCTCGAACCGCCGTTTCCACCACGCGAATCCATTCTCCTGCATCCTCGGCCAGTTGTAGGTGGGAAAGCCCCAGTTCTGGCCCTTGACGCCAAAAGCATCCGGCGGAGCGCCCGCCTGCATGTCCAGGCAGAACAGCTCCGGGTTTTGCCAGGTATCCGCTCCGTAGCGATGGACGCCAATGGCGATGTCCCCTTTTAACACCACACCCTGCGAATGCGCGTGATCGGTGGCCTGCTTCAACTGACGATGCAAGTGAAACTGAATGAAGTAATGCAGCGCGACGCCGGGATAGCTGGGGGATTTGTGGGCTGCGAGCTTGGCTAACTCGCCGCCGTGGCATTGGCGGTACGCCGGCCACTGATGGAAGTCGGGTGTGCCATATTTGTCCCGCAGAAAGGAAAAACATGCGTAGGGTACCAGCCAATCCTGGTTTTGCCGGAAAAACTCCTGGAACGCCGAACTCTGCAGCGTGGCTTCCCTCTCGGAAGCGTACACCTGCTTGACGAACTCGAGCTTGGCGGCAAGGGCCGCCTCATAATCCAGCGCGGGCAGCGCGTTGAGCGCCTGTTTCTTCGCTGCCAGCGGTGCGAGCAAATGACGGGTTGCTTCCCCCGCGACGTCCTCCAGGTGCAGATAAATCGGGTGCAGCGCGAACGCCGAGATCGCGGCATACGGATAAGAATCCAGCTGTGTGTGAGTCGCCACGGTGTCGTTTACAGGCAGGATCTGGATCAATTTCAGCCCCGTCTGACGGCACCAGTCGGCCAGCCGCTTGAGATCATGGAACTCGCCGACCCCAAAACTCTGCTCGCTGCGCAGGCTGAACACCGGGATGGCCACCCCGGCTCCTCTCCAAGTGGCGGAGGGCAACCGGGCAAAGCCGTCGTTCACGATGGTTTGCCGATCCGGTGAGATGAAATCGTAGAGGGTGCGATTCGGGCCATCTTCGTACCTGACGAAGGATCGCCGCTCCACGTCATAAACCCCGTACTGTTACTCGACGGGGAAGGCGGCCTCGCGCAGATCAAGCCGTGCGGCAAAGTCATCCTGGTCCTCGGGCCGGCGCAGCAGGACCGGGTGTTTCGGGTCCCAACCGCCCAGGGCCGGAACATTTCCCAAGAGACAGAGCGTCTGGCCTTGGGTCAGCAGGGGCGCCTTCACCTGGAACGCATGCGTTACCCGCGCGGGGTTTGGCAACGAGACCTGGGTGTGGTTCGGCTTCAGCAACACCTTCCTGAACGGCTCGGTGTAAAACGCGTTCTCGTAAAACGCCGGCGAGTTCCATGAGTCCACGATGAGAACCTCATCCACCTTGAAGGAGGCCGGGTTGATCATCCGTCCGGCGCCCCAATCTTCGACTAGCGAACCATCGGCTTCGCGCAGAAGGTAGCGATAGCTCAGTTCGGCATCCGGCACGCTCCCGGCGGCGAACTCGAAGGTGACGCGCCAGAATTCGCGGTCGAGATAGGCCAGGGGCGCCGCCCGTTTCGGCTCTCCGCCCCCGAAGCTTTCATGCTCACCCGTGAGGAAGAGGCTCTGCCCCGGCTGGGTAGAGAACCGGAGCTGGAAAGTTATTCTCATTTTGCTTGGAGCCGGCCAGGCCGCGCACGCAGTTGTTTGCGCGCCGCTCGTGGCGGAAGATCCCCGCCCCGCCAGGCAAGCTCCGGGCCGAATCTACAACCGCGGGCGGGCTGCCAGCGCCAAAAGGGATTTGAATGGTCTTGCGCCGCATCATAAAGCGTGATGGAGTTGGCCACGGAATCCGCTATGCAAAAGCCGCGACTCAGCTTCGGGCAGGTCTGGAACATGAGCTTCGGGTTCCTGGGCATTCAGTTCGGCTGGGGGCTGCAGTTGGCGAACATGAGCGCGATTTACGCCAAGCTCGGCGCCGACCCGTCACGAATCCCGATCCTTTGGCTGGCGGGGCCGATCACCGGGCTGTTGGTTCAGCCGCTGATTGGGTCGATGAGCGATCGCACCTGGTGCTGGCTGGGACGTCGCCGGCCCTACTTCACCACGGGTGCCCTCCTGTCGAGCGCCGCTCTTTTCTTCATGCCCGACGCGCCCGCCCTCTGGGTCGCCGCCACCATGCTCTGGATCCTCGACGCCTCGATCAACATCAGCATGGAACCCTTCCGCGCGTTTGTGGCCGACAAACTCCCCGACGACCAGCGGACCGTCGGGTTCGTCATGCAGAGCTTTTTCATTGGCATCGGCGCCGCCATTGCCAACGCCCTCCCCGAGATCCTCGGCCACTTCGGCGTGACGGGAAACGCGCCCAACGGGGTGCCCTACGCCGTTCAATACGCCTTCCGCCTGGGCGCGGTGGTGTTTGTGCTCGCGGTGATTTGGACCGTGGCCACCTCCAAAGAATACCCCCCCGAAGACCTGGAAGCCTGGGAGCGAAAGAACGCTCAACGCGCGGGATTCCAGGTGCAACCCGGCTTTTTGTTTTGGGGCGCGCTGGCAGGGGCGCTGCTCGGCCTGAGCCGGGGTGCGCTGGTGGACCGGCATCTGACCATTTGGCATGCGCTGGCTGGCGGGGCAATCGGTGCCGCCATCGGCGCGGTTTTGAGCGGACCTCAAGTTTCGACGGCCATCAAGGAGATGCCCGCCACCATGAAGCAGCTTGCCCTGGTCCAATTCTTTAGTTGGTTGGGCCTGTTCTGCATGTGGATGTTCTTCGGACTCGCTACCGCCCAACAGATCTTTCACACGACGGATCCGAAATCCGCCGCCTTCGACCAAGGCGCCGCTTTTGGGGGGCGCACGTTCGCCTGGTATTCGATTGTGTGTTTCCTGGTCGCCTTCCTCCTGCCGCCGCTCGCCCGGATGATTAGCCGTAAAGCCGTTCACGGGCTGGCCCTGACCGCCGGCGGCCTGGGCTTGCTCTCGACAGGGTTTATCCATGAACCAATCGCCTGGCAGTGCACGATGATTGGAGTGGGCATTGCCTGGGCGTCGATCCTTTCGATGCCTTACGCCATGCTCTCGGGCGCACTGCCCGCCCAACGCATGGGAGTTTATATGGGCATCTTCAATTTCTTCATAGTGATTCCCGAGATTCTCGCATCGCTGGCGCTCGAGCCGATCGTGAAGAACGTTTTCGGAAATGATCCCGTCAAAGTCGTGATGCTGGGCGGCGCCTCGATGCTCGTGGCCGCCCTCATGGCCTTGCGAATCAAAGAATCGGGACCCACCGTGCTCAACCTGCCGGAAACCGAACTCTCGATGAAAGCCGGCGCAGGCTGAGCGCGGTCACTTCCAAATGAGTCAGCCGGGGAGGAGATGCCCTCAAAGCCAAGCAATCAGCGTGACGGGAACCGGCCAGGAGATGGGCAAGTCGGAACGTGGCAGGTTTAAACGACGGTCACCGGGCTGCGGGCTTGTACGACGGTCGATTGGAGTTGGCCCTCCCATGCCCACAGAAGGTACCGGGTCCAATGGACACAATCATTGTCTGAACCAAAATGGGTGAACCTCAATCCGATGATTCAGGGCACCGAAACAAACGTGTCGGTCTTTGATTCCACCAGGGAACCACCCACAAGGCTACTACCGTGTGCATCTCACGCAGTGAGTCCTATTTCAGCTTCCGGTGATACACCCGCCACTCGAACCCGGTGAGCCTGAATAACGGGAACCCGCCGGCTGGCCCGTCCGGCATCCCCGAGATTCTGACCGGTTGAAACTCCTCCTCATGCGTGACTTCGACCCAGCCGACGACCGGACGGTTCGATAAATTGATCACGACGACAAACTCATCCTGCGCATCCAGGCGCATCAGCGTGACCAGGGCCGCTTCATCCGAATTGCGAAGCCACACGACGCGGTCGTTGCGAAAGGCCGGGTTTTGCTTGCGCAGCTTAATCAGATCGCGGTAGATCTCGCGCAAGGGTGGACGCCCTTTCGGATGCCAAAACACCGGCAGCTTTTCGAACAGCGCCGGGTCACCGGATTCCGTTGCGTCGCCGACCTCCATTCCATTGTAGAGGAGCGGAACCCCGTCGAGTGAAAACATTAGAGTCGAAGCGGCGCGCCTTTGATCCCAAACCAGCCGCCGCCCGGGGTTCGTCGTGGTCGTCCGAAATGCGCATGTGCAATGCTCCCTGGGGGAACTGTCCCCGGCTCTCGTCCCAGGAGCGCTTCAATTCGGTGGCCGGGGCGCCCTCGCCCAGCACGCGATTCAAGGCTCCGAGCAGGGGCCAGGAATAATCGGTGTCGAAGGCCTTGACCAGCAACTCCGGCTTGCTGGCTTCGGCCAGGAGCAGGATATCCGGCTTGACCTTCGCCAGCGCGTCCCGCGCTTCCTCCCAAAAGGACGTCGGCACCATCGAGGCCACGTCACAGCGAAAGCCGTCCAGATCGAACGTGGCTGGGTCCACCCAATGCTGCAGCATGGCAATCATGTATTCCCGAAGCTTGGGATTGTCATAGTTCAGCCCGGCCACGTCCGTCCATTCCGGCACCGGCGGGATAATCTTGCCGCTCGCGTCGTGCTTATAGAATTCGGGATGTTCCTCGGAGCTTCCCTCGTGTAGTAGCACGATGTCGATGATGACCTTCAGGTCCCGCTTGTGTGCCTCCGCAACTAACCGTTTCAGATCCGCCTTCGTCCCGTAGTCCGGGTTAATAGCGTAATAATCCTTCACGGCATAAGGGCTGCCCATGGTGCCCTTGCGCATCTTCTCTCCGAAAGGATGAATCGGCATCAACCAAATGATATTCACCCCCAGGTCCTTCAGCTCATCCAACCGGGCGGTAATGCCGTTAAAATTGCCTTCCGGCGAAAAATCGCGTGGAAACAACTCGTAAATCACACCATCTCGCAGCCACGACGGCACCGGCCGCGCGGTTAGCGCCGGGGTAGCGGCAGTCCTAGGGCCGCCACACCAGCTCCACATTATTTGTCCGCCCTCGGTTCGTTGCAAAATCCCAATAGTCCCGGTTGTGGAATCGGCGCGCGTGGCCATCCAGGAACGTGAACTGCGCGCCCCCCGCATGCAGATTCGTATGCACAAAATTTGCCGGCCCCACGGCGGGAATATTCTTCGAATCAAACAACCAAACCAGCGCCGACGGCCGGCTGAACGAAGTCAGTTTCACCGGGTGATCGCTTTCCCCGGTATCGTCATAGTCCTCGTTCAAGCAGTAGTGGAATAGATTGAACCCGCTGCTGCGCCGTGGATTGCTCGGGCAGATCCAAAGCGAACGTCCCGGCTCGATCCCCGCATTGGTCCGCCAGGGCATTTCGTGGTACGGCGGTATGCCCAGTTCCGTCGGCAGATGAAAATACCACCCCTGCTTCAGTTGGGTCATGGTCGTGGGACTGCCAAATCCCTCGGGCGGCAAAAAGTCGTTATGGTCGCCCACGTAGAGCTGCGTGGCCAGGCCCCACTGACGAAGGTTGTTTAAACAATAAACCGCTTTAGCCTTCTCCTTTGCCCGGTGCAGGCTGGGCAGCAAAAGGGCCGCCAGGATGGCAATTATGGCAATTACCACCAGCAACTCGATTAATGTAAACGCCCGCGCTCGTTGCATCCCGCCTCCGCATGCTCACCAAAGCCTGAACCAAGTCTTTACCGAAGCGAGCGCAATGTAAAGTCTATTTGAGCGATTTTTCGCCGCTCCCCGACCGCATCGCGCTCCGCAACTCCTTTTCGGACTCCGCGTTCCAGTAGGCGCAATCAAGCTGCAAGAAGATGGAAGTGTATGGCAGGGCCAGCGGGGTTTTGATCAATAGCACTTTGAACGTCTTGCCCGCCTCGTCGAGCTTGGCGATGATCTGCTCGTGCGGCAGGACCTGCCGGGGGCGGTCCGCGAGGACTCTGTCCAAGCCCGCACGATACTCTGTAATCCCGGGCGCGTTCTTTTCGGGAACGTACTTCAGCTCGGCGTCCGTGTAGATGATGGGCTTGACGTGCCGGGTTTTGGACAACTGCTCGAGGACTTTGGCCAGGACCCGGACCTGGTCCTCGTTGGCGAATATTGTCTCGATGCCGGGCGCGGTTTGCAGTGGGTAAGCGGAGTCGGCGACCACGATCCAGTTGCGGTGTCCCAGGAGGACCAGTTCGCTTTGGAGCTTTCGTTCCCAGCCCGTCTGGCCGAGGGCCGTGGAGGACATGATGACGAGGAGGAGAGCGAGACAGCAGAATGAATAGCGCATGTGGCTCGGTTGGGTTGCGGTTATCGAGTCCGCCCGGTCGCGAGCGGGAGCCCGGTTCCATGGGATTACACAACCAAAGTCCTCCCCGATCAACCCCGAAAAGCCGAACGTGGAGCTCGAGGGTGCGTCCCGGCAGTACCCCCGGAGCGCCGGCTTTGAGCCGGCTTACGGCGCTCGGCGATTCTTGTCGTGCTCCTATGGATATGGGAGGCGCTAAGCCGGCTCAAAGCCGGCGCTCGCGCGTCTAGCCGTGTTCGGCGGGGGGTACTGCCGGGATGCGCCCGGAGCTTGAGCCAGAAACTCCGCCGTGGCAGCGAAAGCGAGTCATGATGAGGGATCCCGGCTCGAAATGGAGGGGTCCAACCCGGACTCATCGACTTCAAGACTTCAAGGTTCCTTGATTGCCCGTCTTGACGTAGCCGCCGGCTTTCAGTTGAATGGGAGGGTTGCTTGCCACCATACATCGGCATGAAGAAAGTACGACCGCCGGTCGTCAAAAAATAAAACTCTGTTCCTTATTATGAGCACATTGTCACGACGTGAATTTGTTAAACGCACTTCCATAACGACGGGGGCCGCCGTTCTGAGCTTCCCCTTTGTGGGCAAGGTTCTAGGCGCCAACGACCGGATCAACATCGCGTGCATCGGCTGTGGTGGCAAAGGCGACAGCGACAGCAGTGATGCGGCGGGCTGCGGCGGAAATATTGTGGCCCTGTGCGATGTGGACAACAACACCCTGGCCCGCAAAGCGAAACAGTTTCCCAACGCCAAGCACTTCAACGATTACCGGCAGCTCTTTGACAAAATGGGCAGTGAGTTTGATGCGGTTACGGTCTCGACGCCCGATCACAACCACGGCCTGGCAGCCAGCCATGCCCTCATGATGGGCAAACATTGCTTCTGTCAAAAGCCGCTCACCCAAACGGTGTATGAAGCCCGGACGCTGCGCCGGTTGGCCAAGGAAAAGAAGCTGGCGACCCAGATGGGCAACCAGGGCAGCGCCGAAAACGGCCTGCGCCGGGCCGTCGAGGTGGTCCAGGCCGGGGTCATCGGCAACCCGCTCGAACTCCACGTCTGGACCAATCGCCCCATCTGGCCGCAAGGCCTCGACCGCCCTCCCGGCTCCGATCCAGTGCCGGATTACCTGAATTGGGACGCCTGGCTCGGCCCGGCACATGAACGGCCCTACAAACAGGACGTCTATCACACCTTCAAATGGCGCGGTTGGTATGACTTCGGGACCGGCGCCCTGGGCGATATGGCCTGCCATACCGTCAACATGCCCTTCCGCGCGCTCAAGCTCGGCTATCCCACGGGCGTCGAGTGCGAAATCGATTCGCGCGTCTATCCCGAGACTTTCCCCCTGACCTCCCGCATTCGCTATGAGTTTCCGGAGCGCGAGGGCCTTCCGCCCGTCAAGTTCTGGTGGTACGACGGCAACCCCAACGAATCATTCAAGCCCATCCGGCCCACCGCCGACGCCACCAAGGAAATCGTGGCTACCCTGGGCGGTTTGCCCGAGAGCGGCGCGCTGATCATCGGTGAAAAGGGCAAGCTGTTCTCGCCCGACGACTACGGCGCCCGGTTCTTCGTGGCCATGAAAGGCCAGGACGAATTCACCCCGGGCGAGAGCCACGACGCCTGCAAAGCCGTTGCGCAGAGCATACCCCGCTCCCCGGGCCACATGCGCGAATGGTTCCGGATGATGCAGGACGGCACCCCCGCGTATTCGAATTTCGATATCGCGGCGTATCTGACGGAGATCATCCTGCTGGGCTGCATTGCCCTGCGCGTCGGCGAGGGCGTCAAAGTGGACTGGGACGGCCCGAATATGAAATCCACCAACCTGCCCGAGGCCGAGCGCTTCGTGCGCCGGCAAAACCGCGCCGGGTGGGAAGCTGTCGCCTGAGGCGAGCGCCACTTCCTGTTTTGATCTCGGGGCGATCCGCGCGACGGATCGCCCCTTTCCATTTCCGGGGGGGGCGCAACCCGCCTTGGGATGGCACAATCGCACCCGAGGGGCTGTCATTGCGCACCACGAAACGCTCGAAAGGCTGGGAAATCCATCGCCGGCCGCCAGTGGCCGGACGGCTCGCATTGTAACTTTCCAAACCCGCCGCGGTTGGCTACTTTGGTGGGGTTGGTGTCAACAAAAGCCAAAACACTCACTCCCGCGCCCGCTCATTTCATTAACCGTGAACTGAGCTGGCTCGAGTTTAACCAGCGCGTGCTCGAAGAGGCACAGGACCCTCACAATCCGCTGCTCGAGCGCGTCAAATTCTTCTGCATCGTCAGTTCCAACCTGGACGAGTTTTTCGAGGTGCGGGTCGCGGGCATCAAACAGCAGATCGAGAGCGACGTGGTCCAGCGCAGCATGGATGGTCTGACGGCTTCGGAGAATTTCCGGGCGCTCACCCGGCGCGTGCGGACCATGGTCCAGGATCAGTATGCCTGCTGGCGGGACGATTTGCGGCCCAACCTGGCACACAATGGCATTCGCCTTCTGGAAATCGATGAACTCCAACCGGCCGAATTGGAGTGGTTGCACGAGTATTACCGCACCAAGGTTCGACCGGTGCTGACGCCGCTGGCGATCGATCCAGCCCATCCGTTCCCGCAACTGCTGAATAAATCGCTCAACCTGATTGTCCGGCTCGAGATGGCCCAAAACCAGGAGGTGCTCAAACACCTCGCCGTGGTGCAAATTCCCCGAATCCTCCCGCGGATGGTTCGGCTGCCGAGCGCCGATGGCCGGCTGGACTTTGTCTTCTTGAGGGGGCTCATCGGGCATTATCTTTCGGACCTGTTCCCCGGCACCCGGATCCTGGGCTATTGGCCGTTCCGGGTCACGCGCAACAGCGAGCTCTACATCGACGAAGAGGAAACCGCCAACCTGCTCAAAGCCATCGAGAACGAGTTGCACAACCGGCGCAAGGGCGATGCGGTCCGCCTCGAAGTCGAGGACAAATGCCCCGCATTCATCCGCGATGCGCTCCTGAAAACGTTGCGCCTGACCGAAGATGACCTTTACCTGATCGACGGTCCGCTCAATCCCACCCAGCTCATGGTGATTTATGAAGGCGACCATTCGCCGGAGCTGCGCGATCCCCCGTTCGTAGCGCCGTTGGCCGCACCGTTGCGCGAACGCCCGGATCTCTTCGCCGCCATCCGCGAACACGACATCCTGCTGCACCATCCCTACGAGAATTTTAACAGCATCGTTGATTTCCTCGAGCAAGCGGCGGCGGACCGCGACGTCCTGGCCATTAAACAGACACTTTACCGCACCGGCGGCGACCCTCGAATCATCGGCGCCCTGGAAAACGCGGTGAGAAACGGCAAGCAAGTGACCGCGGTCGTCGAGCTGCGCGCGCGGTTCGACGAGGCCAACAATATCGAGTGGGCCCGCCGTCTGGAAGAGTCGGGCGTCCACGTGGTGTATGGATTAGTGGGGTATAAGATTCATGCCAAGAGCTGCCTGGTGGTGCGGCGGGAAGGGCACAACATCCGCCGTTACGTTCACCTCAGCACCGGCAACTATAATCCGACCACCGCCCGGCTCTACACCGACCTGGGCTATCTGACCTGCCGTCCGGATTTCGGGGAGGACATCACCAACTTCTTCAATCTCCTGACTGGGATCTGCCAGTTCCAGCCGATGCGGAAGCTGCTGGTCTCGCCGTTCGAGCTGCACGAGCGGGTGCTGGGACTGATCGCGCGCGAGGCCGAGAATGCCCGGCGCGGTCTGCCGGCGCGGATCGTCGCCAAGATCAACTCGCTGGCCGAACGGCGGGTGATCGAAGCGCTGTACCAGGCCTCTCAGGCGGGCGTTCAGATCGACCTGACCGTCCGGGGGATCTGCTGCTTGCGACCAGGCATCAAGGGCCTGAGCGAAAACATCACCGTCCGCAGCATCGTGGATCGTTTCCTCGAACACAGCCGGATTTATTACTTCGAGAACGCCTGCCAGCCGCAGGTCTTTACCGGCAGTGCCGATTGGCTGCCGCGCAATTTCTTCCGGCGCATCGAGCTCATCTTCCCCATCGAGGACGGAATCTTGCGCGAACGAATCATCAAGGAGGTCCTGGGGCTGCCCCTCGCGGACAATGTCAAAGCCAGGCTCTTGCAGCCCGATGGCTCGTACATCCGGAGGACGGCGGCCCCGAACGAGCCGCTGCATCGGAGCCAATTCGAGTCCATGGCGCTTGCCTGCGGCAAGGACGAGGTGCCCTCCGGAGGCGCGGACGGTCACTCGAAATATCCAAAGGTGAAACTGGCGCCTTCGCCCTTCGCGCGCCGGACGCCTAAGCCTTTCCGGACCGGTTAACTGGGCCGCCGAACCTCCCGCTCGACTTTGTCGAAGCGGCTATCCGCCGGCAACGATCCGTCACGATCTCCAGCCGATCACCCGGCTGTAATTGCCTTGTCCCAAATTGAGAGGGCGCCACCGCCTCCCCGTTTTGTTCGACGACGACGCTGCGAGGGAGCAGCCCCTGGGACAGCAGGAAGGCCTCGAGCGCGCACGGCAGCTTTGCCGGCACCGGCGTTCCGTTTGCAATGACCATGCCCGCTGTCAGATCCGCGGCCATCCGGGTTCACCCATGGTTAATCGAGACCGGCCGCTCGGGGGCTCAGGAAGCCAAAGCCGCATCCCAGTCCTTCCACACCGGCTCGTAGCCCAGTCCCCGAATGCGCTCGGCCACCTCTTCGGGCGAGCGATTATCGGCGATATTGAATTGCTCGGTGGCTTTCCCCCTTCCGCCGACTGCCGCCCACTCGCTCGCGCCAAGTTCCACGATGCGGCCATGTTCGGTATGATGCAGATTCTCCTGGCCGGCCCCGGTGTAACCGCCCGGCTCCGTATGACTGCCCGCGCTCATTAGGGTGATCCCCAGCGGGATCAAGCCGTCGCGCAGCTTGGGCGTCTCCCGGGTCGAGAGCACGAGCCCGACATCGGGGAACATCAGCCGGAACGCGCAGATGAGCTGGACCATTTCGCGATCGGTCATGTGGGTCAGCGGCTGAAATTCTCCGGCGCACGGGCGCAACCGGGGCAGCGAAATGGTGAGCCAGGATTTCCAGCAGTTGCGCAACAGGTAAGCGGCGTGCGCGGCCAGGCAGATCGCTTCGTAGCGCCACTCGGCCAGTCCGTACAGCGCGCCGATGCCCAACCGGCGAAAACCCGCGGCGTACCCGCGTTCCGGGGTCTCGACCCGCCACTTGAAGTTCCGCTTGGGTCCGGACGTGTGCATTTGTTCGTAAATCGCCGGGTCGTACGTTTCCTGGTAAACCACCAGGCCCTCGGCGCCAGCGGCCACCAGGGGCCGATACTCGGTGGTTTCCATCGGCCCGATCTCGAGCGAAACGCCCGGCACAACCTCGCGCAGCGCCCGGATGCACTCGGCCATGTAGCCCTGCGAGACGAATTTCGGATGCTCGCCCGAAACCAGCAGCACGTTGCGGAAACCTTGGGTAACCAGCGCCTGGGCTTCACGGCGGACCTGATCCACGGTGAGCGTCACGCGCAAAATGGGGTTATCCCTCGAGAAACCACAGTACCGGCAATTGTTGATGCACTCGTTGGACAGGTAGAGCGGGGCAAAAAGGCGGATGACCTTGCCAAAACGCTGCTGCGTCAGATGCCGCGCGCGGCGTCCCAGGCGCTCGAGTTGCCCGGCGGCCGCCGGAGAAATGAGATGGGCAAAATCGGCCAGCGACAGTGTCGGCCGGGCCAGGCTCTCGGCGACCGCCTCGCTCGAAGCCGAGAGCGACCGCCGAACCCACTGCCGGATAGGCAACGCATCGAATTCTGTGACAAAGCTCACCGAGGGAACTTAGCAAAGCAAAGTGGATTGTCGAGGGAGGTCACTCTCCGATGATTTTCACCAGCACGCGCTTGCGCCGGCGGCCGTCAAATTCGCCGTAAAAAATCTGCTCCCAGGGGCCAAAATCCAGCTTGCCCTTGGTGATGGCCACGACGACTTCGCGCCCCATCACTTGGCGTTTCAGGTGAGCGTCGGCGTTATCCTCACCCGTGCGGTTGTGCTGGTACTGCGAAGTGGGCGCGTGCGGCGCGAGTCTTTCCAGCCACACCTCGTAATCGTGGAGCAAGCCGTCTTCGTTATCGTTGATAAATACCGACGCGGTGATATGCATGGCGTTGACCAGGCAAAGCCCCTCGGCCACGCCGCTCCTGCGGACGAGATCCGCCACCGTCGGGGTGATATTCACAAATCCGCGGCGTTCGGGAACTTCAAACCAGAGATGCTCAGTGAGGCTTTTCACGCCTTCTCCATGCCATATTCCAGCCGCGCGCGCAAACCATCGGAGAGGGGGTCAGCTTCAGAGAAGTTCGCAAGTCAGCGCTTGACACCACCAAGCATATCGCCACGCTAACCTTAGACCGTAGAGAGTCGAGAGGACGCTCTGCCGCTCCAGTGCCGCCTCTCTCATCAGAAGCGTGCCGGCAACAACAGGGTGATTCGGTTCGTTCAAATCGCTTATGAAATTTGAGTGCCCGGCTTGTGCCCAGCATCTGGATGGCGATTCCGCTTATGTGGATCGCGCCATAAACTGTCCGGCGTGCGGCCACGCGTTCGTCGTGCCGCGACCCATTCGCCCGGCCGCGCCACCCACCAGCGTCGCAAGAACCCCAACGTCGCCGCCCGCGGCGCGCGCGGCGCCCGCGCCGTGGGCTTCCCGCGCGACCTCAAACCTGGCCGTCGCGTCGCTGGCACTGTCCCTGGGAAGTCTCCTGCTGGGACCGCTCGGCTTTATCCCGGGCATCGTTTGCGGCCACCTGGCGAAAGCCAAGCTTCGCCAAAACGCGATGCTCGGCGGGGCGCGGCTTGCCACGGCGGGGCTCGCCGTTGGCTATTCGTTCCTGGTCTTGATGCTCGCGGGCGGGGCGATCCTCTGGAAGTACACCCAGAGCGCCGGGGGCGCCGCTCAGGCCATGGTGGGCATTCCCGGAGCCGGCTCCACCGACTATTCGATAATCGACATGCAGAACGCGATCATTCCCTCCCAGCCCGCGGCGGGGCCGGTGAATGGAAGCACGTTCTATGTGCGGCGGGCAAAGATTGACGGCTCAGACCTGGTCCTGATCGGCGACGCCTCGGGCGACGTGCCGGAAATCCGGCTGCATCCCGAAGCCGGGGCTCAAACGCGGTCCCAGTTCAACATCCTGCCGCTGGTCCAGAATGCGGCCAGATTCAAAATGGCAACCCAGCTCCAGCCCAATGGCACCCTGGCTAAAAGCTGCACGGTCACCTTGCGCACCGCCAGCGGCACCACCGACTTGACGAGCGATGCCGGCATCCGGCTGGTCTTTCATGCCCCGAAAAACGGCATGTGCAAGACGGCAATCCACCTGGGTTTCGGCCCGACCCGAAAGGAATACGTCTTGGGGGAGTTCGTCACCGAATTATCCCCGGAATTAATCGGAAAGCTAAAAGGCGTCAAACCGGGATTGTGATTCCCGCTGAAGGGGAAGCCGGCCCGTCCCTCACCCCACCTGTTCCAGGGAGTGGGTCAGGTAAGGCAGCAATTGCTTCTTGCGCGAGACGATATCTTTGAGTTCGTAGATGCCGGGCTCGACCCGGGGGTAATCAATCCTTGCGGTCAACTTCGCGTCCCCGGCGATGAGCAGCAAGGACGACTGGGAATTAACGTCGGTCACCAGCAAGGCCGAGAAACGATACGCGTGCGTGTGCCGGTAGGATTCGAGGGCTTCGAGCAGTTCGGCTTTCCGCTTCCAGAACTGCGTAAACCCAATCTCTTCGATCTGCGCCACGCTGAACCGGCTGCCATCCTCTTCGTATTCCTTGCAATCGGTAGTAATGGCCTGGTTCGCGGAGCGCTGGGTCAGGGGCGAACCCGAGGCGAAGAGCTTTTCCTTGAACTCCGTGGCGTTGACGCCGGAGATTTTCTCCAGGCGGATGAGCACCTCTTTGTCCACCGGGGTGGTGGTCGGCGAGGTGAGGTTGAGCGTATCAGAAACCAGGCCCGCCAGCAGGAGCCCGGCGACGGCTTGGGGCAGTTCGACGCCGTAACGGAAGAAGCAATCGGCGACGATCGTGCTGGTCGAGCCCACCGGTTCATTCCGGAAGAGAATGGGCTGGCGGGTCGTCAATGAGCCGATTCGGTGATGATCGATGATCTCGACGATCTCGACCTGGTCGGCGCCGAGCACCGCCTGGGACAGTTCGTTATGGTCCACCAGGATTAGCTTGCGGTCGAACGACTTGAGGAAATCCGTTTTGGACAGGATGCCCACCGTCCGGCCCTCGCTGTTGACCACCGGAAAAGCGTGAAACGTGGAAGCCGCGGCTCGCGACCGCACTTCGCCGAGAGGCGTCTCCTCTTTGAAGGAAATAAAGTTTTCGTGCAGGACATGGCGCACCGCGATCGAGGCGCGGCACAGCCCCGCCGTGGTGGCCGTGTCGTGGGGAGAGGAAATCACGCTCACCTGGTTCCGGCGCGCCGCTTCCAAGGTCTTGGCTTCCATGACCAGGCCGCCCGTCACGATCAACACGCGCACCTTCTCGCGGATGGCGAGATTCTGGATGTCCCAGCGATCGCCCACCACCACCGCCAGCTTTTCGCGCGGATAACGGTCCAGCCGCTGGGCAAAGGAATCCAGGCCCATGGCGCTAATCATTAAAATCAGATCCTCCTCCGGCTCCTCGTTGTGGGCCACCAGCAACTCGCCCCCCAGGGTGCTCGCCAGGTTCCGCAGCGAGGACAGCACGCGGCGCGAGTTGATGGGACGGTTGGTGGCGGGAAAGAGAAACTTGCTCACCTTGAACAGCGACAGCAGTCCCCGGCAGCGATGCTCCTCATCCAAAACGGGCACCACTCGAAGATCGTGTTGATCCATCAGGCCTAGCGCCTCGGCGGCGGTTCCGTTCGGGCCGATGCTGAACACGCCGCGCTCCATGACGTCGCCGACCTTGGGCGAGACATCGGAGATAAACCGAGGCGCCGGCATCCCGAAGGTCCTGAGTACGAAGTCGATCCGGTCGTTGGTATCGCCGCAACGAGCCGCGACGGCTTCCGGCATCCCGGTGCGGCGTTTAAACTCGGCGTACCCGATGGCTGAACAGATCGCGTCGGTGTCCGGGTTACGGTGGCCAATGACCAATATCTCGCTCATGCCAGTTATCTCGAAGACTCAAATTGCCTGATCCGCGCCTGTGCGCTCGCGCTTGCCGCCACGCCCGCTGAGCCGGTTTCCACCGAATCCGGAGCTCCGGGCCTCACCATAGCCCAGCGGGGCGGCGATGTCGCGCCGGAGTTTATCGCCACCTCCGTCTCCAGAGCAACCCGTGGCCGCCGGGGCCGCCCGGGACCGGCGGGCCGATCCGCCCGTCGCCTCTTTCGTTGCCAAGGGCTGAAACGGTCCCTAATATGTTTTTGCTCCGGCGCCGGTTCGGGCTGCCCGTGGCCATGGCTGAATATAAGGTAAAGTTCGAGGTCTTTGAAGGGCCGCTTGATTTGCTCCTCTATTTGATCAAGCGCGAGGAAGTCGATATTTACGAGGTCAACCTGACCCGCCTGGCCACCCAGTTCATCGAGTACATCGAGACCCTGCGCCTGCTGGATCTCGAAATCGCCGGCGAGTTCCTGGTGATGGCGGCCACCCTCATGTACATCAAAAGCCGGGAGTTGTTGCCCGTCGAGCAACAGGTGCAACCCGAAGGCGAGGAGGAGGGCGAAGATCCGCGCTGGGAGTTGATTCGGCAGTTGGTCGAATATAAAAAGTTCAAGGACGCCGCCGCGCAGCTTTCCCTCCTGGAAGAACGGCAGGAAGCCACGTTCCCCCGAGTCCCGGCCCGGCCCGAGTTCGAACCGGAGGCGCCGCGGCATGCTGAGGCTTCGATTTTTGACCTTCTCAACGCGGTTAATGGCGTCTTGCAGCGGTTCAATCAGCGCCCGGAGCAACGCGACATTTTCGAGGACAAATGGTCCGTCAGCGAGAAAATCGAGTACTTGCTGCGCCTGGTGGTTGAGCGGCCGCGCGTGCTGTTTTCCGAGCTGTTCGCGGGCGTGACAAGCCGATCGGAAGTCGTCGTCACGTTCCTGGCGTTGCTCGAACTCACGCGGCTCAAGCAAATCACCGCCGTCCAAGGCGAGGCGTTCGGTGAGATCGAAATCCGCCGCGCCCTGGCGCCCTCACTGGCCCCGGCCGAGCCTGACCCATCAGGGGAAAGCGGCCTGCGTCCGGCATTCACCGAGGCTCCGCCCGCCCCCCGTCAATCTTAGCATGGAACTAAAGTACATTTTAGAGGCCATCTTGTTCTCAGCCCAGAAGCCGCTGAGTCTTAAAGACTTTCGGGACGTGTTCGCCGGCGCCGTCGAGCACGCCGAAGGCAATGAGGCGGTCCGGGGCCTGAAAAAGGTGAAGGAAGAGGAACTGACGGCCACGCTCGAAGCCTTGGCCGGCGAGCATGCGGCGGCCAACCGCAGCTACCGGCTGGCGTGTGTTGCGGGTTCCTGGCAGTTCGTCAGCCAGCCCGAGTACGCCCCCTGGCTCAAAGCCCTGGTCGGACACAAGGCCCGCCCCCCACGGCTGTCGCAGCCCGCCCTCGAGACGCTGGCCATCCTCGCCTATCGCCAGCCCATCACCCGGGCCGAGATCGAACAGGTGCGGGGCGTGGCCGTGGATGGGGTCATGCAAACCCTGCTCGAACGCGGCTACGTCGAGCAACTCGGGCGGGCGGAAGTGATCGGACGCCCCATGACCTACGGCACCACGGCCTCGTTTCTCGAATACTTCGGTTTGCGCAGCCTGGAAGATCTGCCGGCCGCCGAGGAACTGCGGCGCATCCCGATCCAAAAGCCCGAGGCCTTGATGACTGCGGATCCCGGTTTGGCGACCGCCCCGCCCGAGCAACTGGGCTCGAACTCGGCGAGCCAGGACCCCGCCGGCGAGAGTTCTCAAGCCGAGCCGGAGCAGGCAACCCCCGGGCAGTCCCCGAGCGAACCTCCGGAAGGACCGGGCCAATGATGGGATGCCTGCCGGCGATGCCAGCGCCTTCGAAAACCCGGGTGCGCGATGGTGATTCGTCAGCGGTGGCTCCGCGCCGGCGCATGCGCAGCCCGATCGAGGGCCGCATCGAGTCCTGGTTGCCTGATCATCCGCAGACGATTTCCTCATGAATATTCCCGACCATCGCAAGGCCATTGACCAATTGGACGCGCAGATCGTGCGGCTGCTCAACGAACGCACGCGCCATGTGCTGGGCATTGGGGAAATCAAACGCCGGGCCGGCCAGGAGATCTACGCACCCCACCGGGAGCGAGCGGTGCTGAACCGCTTGTCCAAGCTGAACCCGGGGCCGATCACGAGAGAATCCCTCGAAGCCATCTACCGCGAGATTATGTCCAGCGCCCTGTCGCTGGAAAAATCCATGAAGATCGCCTACCTCGGCCCCGAGGCGACCTTCACCCACCAGGCGGCGATTCGGCGATTCGGGTCGAGCCTGCGCTACTCACCGCAGAAGACCATCACGGATGTGTTCACCGAGGTGAGCAAGAGCCGGGCGGAGTATGGGGTGGTGCCGGTCGAGAACTCGACCGAGGGCATCGTGACGCACACGCTGGACATGTTCGTGGACAGCGATTTGAAAATTGTGGCACAGCTCGTTTTGCCGGTGCAGCATTGTCTGCTGAGCAATCATCCCCGTTCACAAATCAAAAAGCTGTTTGCCCACCCGCAATCCCTGGGGCAATGCCGCGTATGGGTGCAGAACAATCTGCCCAAGACCGAGATCATCGAGACCTCCTCGAATGCGCGGTCCGCGGAGCTGGCCACCCGGGAAAAAGCCTCCGCCGCCATCGCCGGCATCCTGGCGGCGGAAAAATACGGCCTGGAGGTGCTCGAGTACGATATCCAGGACAACGCCGCCAACGCCACGCGATTCCTCGTCCTGGGACGGCAATGCAGTCCGCCCACCGGCCATGACCGCACCAGCGTCATGATCAGCATCACGGATAAGGTGGGCGCGCTGCACAGCGCGCTGGCAGCGTTCCGCCGCTACCGCATCAACATGACCAAAATCGAATCGCGCCCCAGCAAGCGCAAGGCCTGGGAATACTTCTTCTTTATCGACTGCGACGGGCACGTGCAGGACCGCAAGGTTGAGAACGCCTTGCGCCACTTGGGCGAACACTGCAATTTCGTCAAAGTGTTGGGCTCGTTTCCCAACACCGAATAGGGGCGGCGAATGGACAGGCATGGACGCCGCGTGGCCCCTGTCACCACCAAAAAACGCGCCAGCCGCCTTCGGGCCTCCGTCTGGCACCGCCTCCCGCCCCGAACGCCAGGGTGATCGGCCATGACCCTGGGGGGGGTGCCACCCGCGTATGATTGCACACCAAAATTTGCCCTGGTTCCGTCGCCGCCCGCGCTCGCTCGCTCGATGAAATTCAAGCTGACCATTGCCTATGACGGTTCCGGGTACGAGGGCTGGCAAGTGCAGAAGACCGGCACCGGAGTGCAACAGAAAGTCGAAGAGGCCCTGGCGAAACTTTTTCCCAGCCATCCCCGTCTCCACAGCTCAAGCCGCACGGATACCGGGGTGCACGCGCTGGGAATGGTGGCGCACTTCGAAGTCCCGCGCCCGGAATGCAAAATGTCCTCGCGGAAACTCGCTTTGGCGCTCAACGCCTGGCTGCCGGAGGATGTTCGCGTGCTGGCGGCCGCGCGCGCGCCCAAGGATTTCCATGCCCGTTTCCAGGCCACGAGCAAGCAATACCGCTATTTCGTGTGGAATCACCCGGCCATGAACCCGCTCCTCCGGCACACGGCCTGGCACGTGCCTCGGCCCCTCGATTTTCAGGCCCTGCGCCGCGCCGCGCCGGCGTTCGTCGGCCACCACGACTTTCAATCCGTGGCCGCCAATCCCGGCTATGCGAAGGCCTCGACGGTTCGGCGGCTTTCGCGCTGCCAGGTCAAACGCAGCGGGCCGCTGGTTACCTTTATTATCGAAGGGGACGGCTTCTTATACAAAATGTGCCGCGGGATTGTTGGCACCCTGGTGCAGGCGGGGCTGGGCAAGTTCCCACCCGAGCAAATCAAGTCGATGCTGGCCAAAAAAGATCGGCGCGTGGCGGGCATGAGCGCCCCCGCCCATGGCCTGGTGCTTTGGAAGGTGAACTATAAGCGTCCGCCAACCGCGGGCGCGAACGCATGAACGTTGTCCTGCTCGAGCCCGAAATCCCCCCCAATACCGGGAATGTCGCCCGGCTTTGCGCCGCGACCCGCACCTCGCTTCACCTGATCGAACCGTTCGGGTTCAAGCTCGACGATGCCCGGCTCAAGCGATCTGGGATGGACTATTGGCAACACGTCGAATGGCGACGCTGGCAGGACTGGAGCGCGTTTCAAAACAGTCTTCCGGCCGAAGCCCGGCTCTGGCTCATCGAATCCGGCGGCCCCCGCCGCTATACCGAGGCCCGCTTCGCACCTTCGGATTACCTGGTGTTTGGCCGCGAAACCGCGGGTCTCCCGCGCCGTTTGCTCGAACTCGGCCGCGACCACTGGCTGCGCATCCCCATGTTCAACCCCGAGGCGCGCTCCCTCAACCTGTCCAACTGCGTGGCGCTGGTTTTGTTTGAGGCGTTGCGCCAACAAGGGTTTCCCGGAGAGTGGACGGAGGGGGAGCGTAAAACGTAAAACGTAAGGGGTGGAAACGTAAAGGGATGGTTTTGGCCTGCCTGGCATCGGTCGCCGCCGGCCCTCGATTTGACGCGCCCCCCCTCGGGAGGTTGGCCGGCCAAGGGTCGAGTCGGGCTTAACCCTGGGCCTCGGCCTCGCGGATAAGCGCAATCACCTTGTCGGGCTTGTCGGCCGCAAGCAGGTTGCGACGCAGCTTGGGATCGCGCAGCACGCGGCTGAGCCGGGCCAGGATGGCCAGGTGCTGCGTTACGGTGGGGGCAACCAACAGAAAGAAAAGCCGGGCCGGGACCGAATCGATGGCGCCATAAGGAATGCCTTCGGCACTGCGGCCGAAAACGATAATCGGGTGCTCTACCAACCCCACCAGCGCATTGCGCGCATGAGGCAGGGCGATCCCATCACCGATGCCCGTGCTGTGCAGTTGCTCGCGTTCGTGCAACGCGCGCAGGAGTGTTTGCTTCGCCTCCGGCTGCCCCCTCAGCTCCGGGATCTGATTCACCAGCTCGCCGAGGACCGACTCGCGATCCGCGCTTTTCAGGCTCAAATTGATCGCCTCAGGTTGGAGCAAATCGCCCAGGACCACGGAGCTCGAATTCTTCATAGAGCGCTCCATGTTAGGACTGCTTGGTTTCGGGTAAAGGAAATGTTACGGCCCAGTCCGCGAGGGGATGGGAGCTTCCGCAGTCCAGGCAGCGGGTGCCGGGGAATTCCGTGCCGCATTGGGGGCACCGGGCCTGGGTTTCGAAGGTATCGAACGCCGTCCCGCAACGCGCACACTGCCAGAAGGGCCCCAGCACGGGCGGTTCATGGCACTCCGGACAGGCAAACCCCGGGCGGCGCGGCAGCCGGGCGACCCGTGCCAGCAGGCGCGCCTGCATCAGGCCGCGCCAGCAATTCAGCAGAATGAACGTCGCTATGACGCCGATCCAAATCGAATGCGCCAGCACCGCCAGGCCGATGAGCCCGACCACGCCCACGAATCCGACCATGACGGTAATCATCAGGCTGCGCGCACGCCCGACCATGAACCACAGGAGCGAACGCAATATCTGGCCGCCGTCCAGCGGAAAGATGGGCAGCAAATTGAAGATCAACAACCCGTAGTTGATGATGCAGACGGCGCGAATGAAGAAATAGAGATCCGCGGCGCTGTTGTACCAAGCGGCCTGGTACGCCACATAAAAGAGCAGGGTGAGAACCGGCGCCAGGATGACATTGACCAGCGGTCCGGCGGCGATGCTCCACAGGGTCGCTCCCGGACGCGGCGGCGGCGCCACATACGCCACGCCCCCGAGCGGCCAGAGCACGATGCGCTCGGCGGCGCCGCCCACCTGCCGGCAGGCCAGCGCGTGCCCAAACTCGTGCATCAGCACAATCGCAAAGAGGGCCACATACTCGAGCACATTCCACACAAACGTCGAGTACTCGTGCGAACGGGCGTTCATCTCGAATACGGCCACGACAAACCACGACCAATGGAGATAGACCTGGATTCCCTTAAAGCGGAATAGCCGAATCGAGCCTTGTTGCGTCGGAAGCACCGCTCACATCTAACAGACCCGCCCGCCCCGGAACAACATCATTACGCCATTTTTTTGGCGCGGAGATGCGGGCCCGGGGTGAAGTCCGTCCGCCAGGACAGGGGTGAGCCGGCGAACGGTAACCCTCCGGCGCCGCTCACCCCCCCCGCGGCCAGCGGCGCGAGGGGAGGGTTCAGGCAGGAAGGGGGCGCCGCTCACTCGAACGGGCTCTTCTCCTCCGGAGCATGAGAGGCGACCGTCTGCTGACCCGGCGCATTGGCGTCGGGCTGACCGCGCAAAGCGTGGACTTCATCCGGGGTGACCACCTTGCCGGAATTGCCGAATGAGTTGTAAACGAAGGTCAGCGCGTTGGCGATGTCCTCATCCCCCAGCGGGAAAGAGGGCATGCTGTTGTTGAACGTGCGGTGGTTCACGACGATCTGGCCCTGGCGCCCGTTAATCAGAACCTTGATGGCCCGGCTCTTGTCCGCATTCAGAAAGTCCGAGGCCGCCAGCGGCGGGAACTTGTCGGGAATCCCCTGGGCGTTGGGTTGGTGGCAGGCCGAGCAAATATTGGCAAACAGTTTTTGTCCCAACTGGATGCGCTCCTGGGGAGATCGGGGTTGGTGGCCGGACGGCAACACCCCGTAAGCGGCGCCTTCCGCGACCCAATGCTTGATGGTCGCGCGCTCCTGCTCGGTCATCCCCTGGCATTCCTGTCCGTCACCGGCCGGCATGGCCTGCTTGTAATACGCCCCCCGCCAGCTATCCCAGACGCGCCGTTTCATCTCCTCCCGCTCGTGGTAAGCAGTTTTGTAGTCCAGCCAGTTGGGCAGCAGGCTCCCGTCGTTGTGACACCGCGCGCACCGGCCCATCAGGATCGGCAACACATCGCGCAAGTAGGTGGTGTCCGGCTCGACGGCAGCCGGGTGGGAGGGGTTGGTGGTTCGGACCGGCGGCGCGGGAATGGGTGCGCTGCTTTTGGCGAGGTCCGAAGCCTGGCCGGCGGCCAGCGTGAGCCCCAGGGCCAGCAAGGCCGCGGGGTGGGGGTTCAAATGGGGGAATTTCATCAAGGAAGGCATAGTCAGTGGTCTTTCATGGATGCGCCAGGCTCGCTTGCCCGCCCGGCGCGGAACGGTGCGGGTTCCCGAGTGGGCGGAGTGCACACCACGGGGCCGGGGTTCCGACCGGAAGCTTTGCTGGCATAACGGGTATTCACGATAGCCAACGCTAAAGCCGGCGGGGGATCCGGACTACACGGATTTTGCCAAAGAGAGGCCATGATTTGGCCTGTCGCAGTACAGACTCGCTATATAGGGCGGATCGTCAGCTTAGCTGATTACCTTATATTGCGCACTTGTACGCATAAGATAGCTATGCCATGGCCACAACCCCGGCGCGGCCGCCCCCGCCAAGCGGCCGACCCCCGACCGCCCACCCCAACAGCGCATCCCGGCGGCACCCCCGGGACCGTCGGCTTGGAGCCTGCTCGCCGCGCTCGGCGGTTCTTATCGTGCTCCCACGGATATGGGGCGCGCTAAGCCGGCTCCAAGCCAGCGCTCCGGCGTCTGGCCGTGTTCGGCGCGGGTACTGCCGGGGATGCGCTCCCGTCCCCATCGCCCGCCGCTGCGCATTTGACCCGCCGCCCCCCTTCTTCTACACTCCGCCCGCTTTATGAAAATCCTGGTTTGTGACCCAGTCTCGCCTAAAGGGATCGCGCTGCTGCAACAACGGCCGGAGTTCGAGGTCGTGGTTTTGCCGCAGCGGCTTTCCGAAGCCGATCTGCTGCCCATCGTGGGCGATGTCGTGGCCATGGTCGTGCGTTCCGAGACCAAGGTAACGGCCAAGGTGATCGAGGCGGCGCGCCACCTCCGCGTGGTCGGCCGAGCGGGGGTCGGGGTGGACAATGTCGATGTCGAAGCCGCCACCCAGCACGGGGTGGTCGTCATGAACACGCCCGGCGGCAACACGGTGTCCACCGCCGAACTGTCGTTTGCGATGATCCTCAGTCTCGCCCGCAAGGTCCCGCAGGCCTACGCCTCGATGGCCGCCGGCAAATGGGATCGCAAGCAATTCCAAGGCCTGGAACTCTCGGGCAAAACGCTGGGGGTGCTGGGCTTGGGGCGCATCGGCAGCGAAGTCGCCAAGCGCGCCCTGGCCTTCGGCATGAAGGTGCTGGCCTATGATCCGTTTCTGACCGACGCGCGGGCGCGCGCGCTGGGCATCCAATTGGCGCCCGATCTCGACAAGGTGTACCGCGACGCGGATTTCATCACGGTTCATATGCCGGTGACCGAACAAACCCGGGGGATGCTCAACACGGCGGCGTTCGCCAAGATGAAACCGAAGGTCTGCATTGTGAATTGCGCACGGGGCGAAATTGTTGTCGAGAACGATCTCCTGGCGGCCCTGGATTCGGGCAAGGTAGCCGCCGCGGCCCTGGATGTATATGCGACCGAGCCGCTGCCTGGCGACCACCCGTTTCGGAAGCATCCGGCGATTACCCTCACGCCGCATTTGGGCGCCAGCACGCACGAGGCCCAGGAAAAGTGCGGCATCGAGGTCGCCGAAGTGATTGCCGGCTACCTGCTTACCGGGGAAGTCCGGAATGCGGTCAACCTGCCGTACCTGGACGCCAAGACCTACGAGCAGATTAAGCCGTACCTGGTTTTGGGGGAAAAGCTGGGCAAGCTGCTGGCGCAGTTGGCTCCGGCACAGGTCGATCGCCTCCACATCACCTATGGCGGCAAGGCGCAGGAATTGCCCAATATCGATCCCGTCACGCGGTCGATTCTCCTGGGCTTTCTCTCGCGAGCCTCGGTCAAGGACCTGAATAATGTCAATGTGCGGAGCATTGCTTCGACGCTCGGTCTAACCGTCGAGGAGAAACGCTCGAACGAGCCCGTTACGTTCAACGAATGGCTGCACGTCCAGGCCTTTCGCGGCGATGAAAAGCTCATTTCGACCGGTGGAACCTTCTTCGGTTCACCGGACAATCCCCGGATCGTCCGGCTGTTCAGTCAACCGACCGAGATCGTGCCTTTCGGCGTGGTCTTGTTGCTCGAGAACAAGGATCGACCGGGTATTGTCGGCTATCTCGGCACCCTGCTGGGGCGTCACCACGTTAACATTGCCAGCATGAGCCTCAGCCGTGACACGGCCGGAGGCCACGCCCTGACGATCTTGAATCTGGACAGCGTGCCCGGCCCCGAGGTGCTGGACGAGCTGCAGAAAGATCCGGACATCCGAAACGTTAGTGTGGTCAAACTGTGAATGGGTGCTACAATCTCCAATCTTTTATGAAGAAAGTGATTCAGTCGGCCGTCCTCGCAATCCTCACCGGCGCTCTGGGCGCTCTGCCGGCCCAAGCCGCCGAGCCCACGCCCGCGCCGGCCGGCGCGGCGGCCAAGCCCGACGACAAACTGGCCGATCTCTTTCCCGACCCGGTGGTCGCCAAAGGCAAGAGTGTCCAGGTCAAGCGCAGCCAGGTGGATGACGCCATGAGCGGGCTTAAATCCAGCTACGCCGCGCGGGGACAATCTCTCAGCCCCGATGACATTGCCCAGGCCGAGCCTCACGTGCTCCAACGCCTGATTCAGGTTCAGCTCCTGGTCGCCCGGGCCACCGACAACGACAAGGCCGAAGGCAAACAAGCCGTTACCAAGCGCATGGACGAAATGCGCACGCGTGTGGGTGGCGAAGAGAACCTGGACCGCCAGCTCAAGGCCGCCGGCACGACCGAGGATGAACTTCGCGGCAAAATGCTGGAAGAATCCACCGCCGAGGCGGTTTTGGAGCGCGAACTCAAGGTGAACGTCACCGAGGATGACGTGAAGAAATTTTACGATGACAACCCCGCCAAGTTCGAGCAACCCGAGATGGTCCGCGCCAGCCACATTCTTCTGAGCACACGCAGCCCAGACACCAACGCGGAGCTTTCAGACGACCAGAAAGCCGCCAAACACAAACTTGCCGAAGACTTGCTCAAACGCGCCCGCGCCGGTGAGGATTTTGCCAAGCTGGCCAAGCAGTATTCCGAGGACCCGGGTTCCAAGGACAACGGGGGTGAATACCAGTTTCCGCGCGGCAAAATGGTCCCCGCTTTCGAAACGGCAGCCTTCTCGCTCAAGACCAACGAGGTCAGCGACATCGTCACCACCCAGTTCGGCTACCACATCATCAAGCTCAGCGAGAAAATCCCCGCCAAAAAGATCGAATTGGCCAAAGTCTCTCCGGATATCCGCGAGTACCTGAAGCAGCAGCAAATGCAGAAGCACCAGCAGGAGCTCAAGGATTACCTGGCCAAGCTGCAGCAGGATGCCAAAGTGGAGATCCTGGACGAAAAGTTGAAGCTCAAGGACGCGCCGGACAGCCCGCCGGCCGAGAAGAAGCCAGACGCGAAGTGATCTGAGCCACGCGCCGGCAGGATTGGGCGCGGGAGCCTTGCGGCTTCGACACGCGTGGCAGCGCAGTTGAGCGGCGCCACGCCCGCGGGAAAGCGCTCAGCTTCTCGACCACCCCGTCTCCGCCTCCACCCCAGCGCGAAGCGCGTTAGTACTTTTTACTGAACTTCTTCCGGTGCTCGTCTTCCTGCGCGGAAGCGGCCTCCGGGGCGGAGGCGGGCTTGGAGCTCTCCACCGCCGGTGGCGCTGTGGCCGGCTGGCTTTGAGGCGGTGCGGAATCCACGGCTTCCACGAACGCCAGGCGCAAGCTCATCAGGCTCTGCTTTAGCAAGCCGGATTCTTCTTTGGTGAGGTTGCCTTTGGTTTTGGCCTCGAGCATTTCCAACTGATCGATGAATAAGCGCGCCGACTCGACGTCGCGGACCACCTGGCCGCTTTCCGGGTGCGGCACCCTGCCCAGCAGCATCATCGCCATGTTCGCCTGCTGCATGACCAACTGCGCGAACAGCGCGGACATCCTGTCCCCGTGGCTCGCGTCTTTCTGACCCGTCTCCTGTGTCTCGCTCATGTCAAACTTCCTTCCGTTTCTTGCGAATTTCGGCCAGCAAAAAATAAATCAAACGCCTCAAACGCGCCTCGACATCGACGGTTTCCAGGATCGTTTGCCGTTCGGCGGCTCCGGGCAGCACCGCGCAGGAAACCAGGTCGGCGGCTTGTTCCGGATCCGAGATCGAATCCAAATAGCTCAGGATTTCCTGCGGCGAAAACGCCGGAGGGGTGGGGGTGGTCTCCGGGTTGCCCGGCGACATTACCGGGAACGGGAACGGAAGTCCGAGCTGGATGCGTTCCTCGATCAGCGCGCGCACCTTGGCCACCAGCGCATCGACCCGGACGTTGTTGCAAGGGGGCGGCTGCAAGGGCCGAATCCGCTGAACCCGGTAGGGCCTGTAGCGCACCGCCGCGGCGAGCTCCACGCGGGCCAACCCTTGCAGAATCAGGTGCGATGTGCCGTCCCGATGCCCGACCGAAACGCGGATCAGGCCCAGGCCGGCGATGGGCGCGGGGGACTCCCGGGTGGCGCCCGGCTTTTGCATGGCGACCGAAAACATGCGGGTCGATTGCAGCGCATCGGCGAGCATTTGACGATACCGGGGCTCGAAGATGTAGAGGGGCAGCAACGCCTGGGGGAACAGTGTCGCGTTCGGCAAAATCATCACCGGCACCTCTCGCGGTATCTTCATGGTGCTAATGTAGAGCGATCAACCCTTTTGGCAAGAAAGGGACCCGGAGCGGGTTGGGCGCGAGCGCACCCGGATTCCGCTCCACCCACCACACGCTTGCCAAACCGCGCGTTTCCCGGCATGTTGCCTCAAGCTATGAAAAATCGCATTGGCATCATTGTGCTCGTCGTGCTATGCTTGGGCTTGGGGATTGGTTTGATCGCCAGCCACAAGCAGGCCTCCGATCAGCAGCACCAGGATGCGGAGCGGATTGAGGGGCTGTCCAATAAGTGGGTCAGAACCAGCAGCGACCTGGAAGAGCAACGGCAGGTAGCCGCCATGTACGAAAAGGACTTGGACGCTCAAAAGAAAGCGCTGAACGATCTCACCAATAACTTCTCCCAGGTCTCGGCCAACCTTTCGCAGGTGTCCACCAAACTGGCCACGACCGAAGCCTCGCTTCAGGCCAGCCAGGAGGAGTTGACCAAGCGTGATACCAGAATTAACGAGCTGGAAACCCAAAACCAGGCGTTGGACAAGCAATCCTCCCAACTCAGCACTACGCTGACAAATCTAACGATTCAAATTACCGAGACTCAGCGGAAGCTGGCGGCGTCTGAAGGTGACAAGGCATTTCTGGAAAAGGAACTCAACCGCTTGATGGCCGAGAAGGCGGAACTCGAACGTCAATTCAACGATCTGGCGGTGATGCGCGCCCAGGTTTCACGGCTGAAGCGGGAATTGAGCATCTCCCGCCGTCTCGAGTGGCTCCGCCGCGGCCTGTTCGCCAGCGCCGAAGAGAAAGGCGCGCAGAAGCTCATGCAAGGCGCCGCCGCGACCGGAAATCCAGCCAAACCACCCAAACCGGCCTATGATCTGAACGTCGAAGTCAACTCCGACGGCTCGGTCAAGGTGATTCCGCCTTTGAACAACCCGCCGGGGGCGACTAACTCGCCGCCCGCCAAATGACCCAGACCGGTCCGCTCATTGATTCGCACGGCCGCAGTTTGCGCGACCTTCGTGTGAGTTTGACGGACCGATGCAACTTCCGCTGCCTTTACTGCCTGCCGGAAACCGAAGCGGCGCAAAACTTCTACCGCGGCCACTGGGCGCACATGCCGAATGCGGCGCCGATCGTCCAGCAGTGGGTCCCGCGGGCCAACCTGCTCAGCTTTGAGGAGATCGAACGGGTGGTGCGCCTGGTTTTGGGCCTGGGCATTGAGAAAATCCGGTTGACCGGAGGCGAACCGCTGCTGCGCCACGAAGTCGAGAAACTGGTCCAGCGGATCGCCCAACTGCCTGGCCTGCTCGACCTGGCGATGACCACCAACGGCTTTCTCTTCCCGCCAAAGGCGCGGGCCCTGCGCGACGCCGGACTGCGCCGCGTGAGCTTCAGCCTGGACTCGCTGGACAAGGGCAATTTCAAGAAGATCACCGGGCGTGATGGTTTGAGCGAGGTGCTGGACAGCGTGGCGCTGGCCCGGGAACTCGGTTTTAACCCGGTCAAGGTGAACGCCGTGGTGATCCGCGGCTTAAACGATCATGAGCTCGAAGCCCTGGCCGAATTTGCCCGTGAGAACGCGCTGAGCCTGCGGTTCATCGAGTTTATGCCCCTGGATTCCGCCCGTGCCTGGCTCAAGGAAATGGTCGTGCCCGCGCGTGAAATCCTGGACCGGCTGCGGACCCGTTTCGACCTGCGACCCCTGCCGCAAGACAACCCATCGGCGACTTCACGACGCTGGGGCTTTGCCGACGGACGCGGCGAGATCGGAGTCATTGCCCCCGTCAGCGAGCCGTTTTGCGGCCATTGCAACCGGCTCCGGCTCACGGCCGACGGCAAGGTTCGGACGTGCCTGTTTAGCGTGACCGAACACGACCTGCGCCCGCTCCTCAGGGCGGGAGCCACGGACGAAGAAATCACCCAGTGGCTGCGGGGTGTGGTGTGGCAGAAAGAGGCTCGTCATCACATCGGCGAGGCGGAATTCGTCCCGCCCTCGCGCTCGATGAGCTGTATCGGCGGATAGCCGGCTGGACCTCGGCCCGGTTCAATCCGGGGAACGGGAACCAATGCAAACCGTCGTCGATTTGAACGCGGCGCTTGACCTGCGGCTGCGGCCCGGGGATGCTCTAGCCTGCTGAACAATGCATCGACGATTACTGATGAAACCGGTTACTTGTTTGCTTCTGGGGCTGCTGTTGCTGCCGGCCACGATTGCTTCCGCCAAACCCGCTCATAAATACTCCATCTCCGAAAATCCCTACCTGGGGGCGATCGTCGAGGAGGCCTCGACGGGACGGGTGCTTTTCGAGAATCACGCCGACGCCAAGGGCTATCCCGCCAGCGTGCTCAAGTTGATGGACCTGCTCATCATCCTCGAGAAGATCGAACAGGGGCAACTCTCGCTGACCGACCAGGTGCCCGTCAGCGCCAAGTCGGCCAAAACCGGCGGGTCGCAGGTTTGGCTGGCGGAAAAAGAATCCTTTCCCGTCGAGGACATGCTTTACGCCCTGATGGTTCAGTCCGCCAACGATGCGGCCGTGGCGCTGGCGGAGAAGGTCGCCGGCTCGACGGATGCCTTCGTGGAATTGATGAATCGGAAAGCCAAGGAACTAGGCATGAATAGCACAGTTTTTCATTCCGTCCACGGCTTGCCACCGGGACGCGGCCAGGAGCACGATGTCACCACCGCGCGCGATTTGGCCATTCTCTGCCGGGAACTGCTCAAGCACCCCGAAACGCTGCATTTCACCTCGACCCGGCAACGAACGTTCCGTCCCAATGCGGGCAACAAGACCGTCGTCATGCGCACCCATAATCATTTGATGGCCCGGATCGAAGGCTGCGACGGACTCAAGACAGGCTACATTGCCCAGGCCGGCTTTTCCATCGCCGTCACCGCCGCTCGCAACGGCCACCGCATTGTGGTGGTCGTGCTGGACAGCGTGGATTTGAAAACCCGCGACGCCCGGGCGGCGGAACTGGTCGCCAAAGGCTTTGCAGCGCTCGGCGACCGCTCGGTCACTACGACGGCAGCCAACCATCGGGCGAGAACTCCGGCGGCGTTGACAAAGTAAGCGGGCGCAAGTCCGGGACTGTTCAAAGGCCGCTGAATCCTCAAGGCGTCGTCAAACCCACGGCGCGCTGCAGTCGGGCGCGGGCGACATCATAGTCGTGGAGTGCTTGAGCCTGGGTCGAGCGGGCTTCGGTCAGCGCGGTCTGAGCGCTGAGCACATCGAGTTGCGTGCCGGTTCCAGCCTCATACCGGGCGCGGGCCAGGCGCAATGCTTCCTCCGCTTCGTCCACCACTTGTTTCTGAGATTCGAGCACCTCCCGGGCCTGGATGAAATTTGAGTAGGCGGTACGGACTTCGAGCGTGATGCGCCGGGCCTCATCATCGAGATCGACCCCGGCGCGTTCGTAATTGGCGGTGGCTTCGAGGACCCGGCCCCGGGTGCGCAGGCCGTCGAAAATGTTCCAGCTCAGTTGCGCCCCGGCGATCCACCCGTGGAGTTCGTCGGTTAAATCCGAGCTGAGGATGGAGTTGTGGGAATCGTAACCCGCATAGCCCTGCAGCACGGGCTTATATCCGGCTTTCGCATTAACGATGTCCTCCTGGCGCAGGGCTTGCGCTTTGCTCAGGGCGCCCAATTCGGTTCGCTTTTCCAGCGCCATTGAAACCGCGCGCGGCAATTCAATTTGGAACGGTTCACCGTCCAGCTTGCCGGCCAAGGTCAGCGGAATGTCTTCGAGGCTCTCGCGCGGCACGTTGAGCCCGAGCAGGTTGGCTAAATTGTTCTTCGCCACCCGCAGGTTGTTGCGCGCGGTGATCAGTCGCGGCTGCGCATTGGCCAGTTCCACCCGGGCGCGCAGGACATTGAAACGTGGCACGGTCCCGGCCTCGAAGCGGCGCATGGTATCGGTCAATTCACTGGTCAGCAACTCGACCGAAGCCTCCTGCACGATAATCTGCTCGGCCGCCAGCAGCACGTCATAATAGCCCACCTGCACGTTGACGATCGTGTCCGCCACGGCGGTTTGGTAGTTCAATACCGACTGTTCCTTGGTCAGCCGAGCCACGCGCATCGCCGACAAAAGCCGTCCCCCCTCGTAGAAGGACTGGACCACTTTGATCTGGGTGGACCAGTTCTGCGGGGTGCCGAAGGTAAAGCCGGGCGCCTGGATAATATCGGTGTCGCCCCGCTGCACCGCGGCATAGCTGCCCGTCACGTTGAGGGACGGCAGGACGGCGGCCCGGGTCTGAATTACCACGCCCTGGGTGGCCTGAAGGTCTTTTTGGGCGCGGAGAATGCCCGGGCTTTGTGCCAGGGCGAGGTTCACGGCGTCCGCCAGCGAGAGCGGGCTGGTGGGGAAATTGTTCGTAATGGTCACGGTGGCGGCCTGAAGGCCGCAAATCCCCAAGCCAAGCCAGCACAGGACACACCAGAACGCGACCCCCACAACGGCGAAGCGCCTTGAAGGGCCACCCGAGCCATTCCCCTGCGGGGATTCCGGCAGAACCACGCCTCGATCCCCGGGAGACGTCTCCTCCTCGCCCGGACACACATACATGAACACGCCGCGCGCGGCTGATTCAGACCATCCGGTTAGATCCATATACATCTTAATCAGCTTTTGTTCAGCCGGGCTTCCGTTGGACTCAGGCGTTTGCATCGAATGAGAAGTAATGTTCTCAAAGGGAGCCGGTTTGGGAAGATTTTTTCATCCACCCCGCACCACGGCGTACGCACTGCCTCCCGCTGGAACCGGAGCGGGGACCCTTGCGGACCAAGCGGTCCGACCTTCGATGCTCGTCACGCATCACGCATCGAGCCCTCCCGGCATGGCTTGATCACTTCAAACCCCCGTCTAGGCGCTGAGGTTGATGTCGGACCTGGCGTTCGATGCTCACTCGGGCGGGTTTCCTTCCCGAGCCTTGCGAAGTCAGCGAGTCAGCGAGCAACCGGGATTTCCTCATTTGACCCCTCCACCGAGTTAGGGCAAGTTGGCCGTCCTGTGCATCCGATTGCTTTCCAATGGGGCTCGTTCACCATCACTTGGTACGGGGTGATGGTTGCGTTGGGCTTTCTGGCCGGCCTTTGGACGGCGAGCCGCCGGGCCTTGCTGGACGGCATCCCTTCGGAGAAAGTCCTGGATATGGGGCCCTGGCTGATCGTCGGAACATTGCTGGGCGCCCGAGCCCTGTATGTGTTCTCGTATTGGAACGAAGAATTTGCCGGACGGCCACTCTCGGAGATCTTTATGGTCTGGCACGGAGGCCTGGTATTCTATGGTGGGTTTATCGGAGCCTCCCTGGCCTGCGTGCTTTACGCGAGGTTACAGAAGCTGCGGCTCTGGACATTGGCCGATGCGGTGGCGCCGAGCATTGCCCTGGGCAGCGCCTTCGGGCGCATCGGCTGCCTGCTGAACGGCTGCTGTTACGGGCGGGAGTGCCATCTCCCCTGGGCCATTACCTTTCCTCCCGGTTCGCATGCGGCCCCGCCAGGTGTGCCGCTGCATCCCACCGAAGTTTACGATTCTTTGCTCAATCTCCTCCTCTACGCCGGCCTCGCCTGGCTGTACCGCTGGAAGAAATTCGACGGCCAGGTCTTCGCCGTTTACATGGTCGGCTATGCGCTCTTCCGCTCGTTCGTGGAGGTCTTCCGCGGCGATTATCCGCAGCGTTACCTCGGAGGATGGGCGACACCGGCGCAGTTGGTCAGCATGGGCATCTTCGCCGCCGGCGTGGTCTTGTGGTCTGTGCTGCCGCGCGTGAACCCAGCCGCCCGGCACGGCTGATGCCCGGGCCCAAGCAGGTCATGCACCTTCACCCGAGCGCCCCAACGGACCTCCTCAACCGGCCGGAAGGCTCCGTCCGGCTCCGTGCTCCCCTGCTCCTGCTCGCCGGCCCCACCGCGGTCGGCAAATCGGAGGTGGCGCTCCTGCTGGCGGAACACCTCAGTGGCGAGATCGTTTCCGTCGATTCCATGCAAGTCTATCGCGGGTTGGACATCGGGACCGCCAAACCCTCCCCGGCGGAGCGGGTTCGTGCGCCGCATCACCTCGTGGATGTTCTGGATTTAATGGAAACCTTCGACGCCGCGCGCTTTGCGCAAATGGCCGGCGCGGCCGTTTCGGACATCCAAAGCCGAGGACGGCTCCCCATTCTTTGCGGCGGCACGGGTTTCTATTTCAAGGCGTTGCTCGAAGGCTTGGGCGAAGCACCGCCCGCCGACCGCGCTTTGCGCACCCAACTCGAGCGACTTCCTCTGCCGGAGTTGCTGGCGGAACTCGCCGAACGCGACCCGGTGGCCTACGAACGGATCGATCGCCAAAATCCACGCCGCGTCATCCGGGCCGTCGAGGTGATTCGCCTGACCGGCCGGCCGTTTTCCGAGCAAGGCGGGGCGGCCAGCAATCCGCAGGCCGCGCCTGGCCGTGCGCCGGTAGTGGAGGAGCTGTCCTTTGGTCTGACGCGGCCGGCGGGCGAACTGCAGCGGCGGATTGACAGCCGTGTCGATTTGATGTTTCACCGTGGGCTGGTCGAAGAAACCAGGCAACTCCTCGAACGCGGCCTGGCGCAGAACCAAACCGCCTTGCAGGCGCTGGGTTATCGGCAGGTCGTGGAGCATTTGAATGGCGCGAGGTCCCTCGAAGAGACCATGGCACTGGTGAAAATCCGGACCCGCCAGTTTGCAAAGCGGCAAATGACCTGGTTCCGCCGCCAGCTCCGGCTTTCGTGGATTCACCTGGAAGCGAACCAAACCCCGCGCTCGGTGGTTGAAGCCATCGCGCGCCAGGTCAGAAACCGGAACGGTTGACGGGGGGGCCGCAGGCCGTTTGCCGCGCGCGTCCGGAACGGCAGCCGAACCGCCCGAGAAGCTCGCCTCGTCCGGGGCTATCCCGGTGCGCCGGTGTTTCCACCCGGCTGACTCGCCGGAACGGGTTGCGAGGTCAATCCGATCTGGTTTTGCTTGATCCAACCCATGGATCGGCTGGTGCGGATCAGGTAATACGCCCCGCGGGCGCGAGCCACGCGCGCAAATTCCCCCGCCGGCAAGCGAGTGATGACCTGCGCATCCTCGGTGGGCGTGAGCCGCAGGGGAGTTTCGCTCGCCAGAGTAAACCCAATGCGCGACCGGGTCTCGACGCCGAGGTGGGCGGGGACGCTCAAGAGGAACACGGCGAAACCCGCGGCGGCAACGGCTTGCTGCCAGGTCAGCTTGCGCAGCCGGAATATTCCCGGCAACAGGACCATCGCCAGCGCGACCCAAAAACTCGAAGCGGCAATCCAGCCCCACCAGCTCACGGGCAGCCAGCTCGAGACGACCTCGTACCAGGCTAACTCGGGCGACTCGAGTTGGGCCGTCTTACGGGCGAAGCGGAGATCGTCATGGGCGGTGGTGTTAAAAGGGTCCAGCCAGAGAGCCTGTTCCCAAGCCAAGATCGCCAGGCCCGTCTGGCCGCGCTGCCATTCCGCGTTGCCGAGATTTTGCAAAGTTCCACTGGCCGGCTCGAGCCAGGCCGACTCGCGAAAGGCCTGCGCGGCACGGGCGTAATCCCCCGCGTGGTAGGCCCCCGAACCCAAATGAAACAGCGCATCCGGTGACGCCCCCGATGCGGGCAGCGCGATCGCCAGCCACCAGAGCGCCGACACGATCACCCGCAACCGTACGGCCGCCGGCAGCCCCGCTCCGCTACGGTCAACCCAAAGGCACGGGCTTGGGTCTTGGGAGCTGAAATCTGGAACGCGGTACCTCACAACCTCTCCTCCAACTGCTCGAGCACCCGTTCGAGATCCGGTTGCAAGGCGAGCAACTCGTCTGTTCCGCCGCTCGCGGTGGCGAACCGCTCCGCGTCGAACACCGCGAAGAACCGGCGTACCACGGTGCCCGAGTGTCCGGCACGATCGGCTTCGGGAAGCAGCGCCAGGACGTCACTCCCTACCAGGGCGCGCGGTTCGGCGGGGAGGTGCGGCGCGCAGGCCACGCGCAGCGCGGAAACTACGGCCGAGGCGAACCGGGGCGCGTCGCCGGCGCGCGCGGCATGATGAAGCGCGCGCCATTCCCGCCGGAGCGCCCGGCGCGCGCGGCGCCGCAGCAGTTCATCGGGATGTTGCTCGAAGTATCGCCGGCGTTTATCCCAGAACCAAAGCCCCGCGAACACGGAAGCGGGCGCCAGTTGAAAGAGCGAGAACCAAATCCGCCGCTGGACCGGTGACAGGCTGGCCGCGGCCAGGCCGGGAGACGCGGCCAGGTCGCCCAGGGTGGGTTCCTTTTCGGGTTCGACGGCAATGGCGTTGGCGCGGGCGATAGCCTGCAAATCCACCGGCCCGTATCCGGGTTTGACGGTCACCGGCACCGACGGGATGGTGAGATCGCGATAGACCGCTTGTTCCGGGTCGAAGCAACTAAAAGGGATTGCGGGCGTAAAGCGGGCCTTTTCGCTCAGGGGAATCAACGCGAAACTGAAAGTGGTGAACCCCTGGGCCTGGATGATCTGGGGCGGCAGCGTATCGGTGGAGCCCGCCAGGATTTGCCAGTCCCGCGGACGCGGCGGTGGCGGCGGCACCAGGCGCAGCAAGTTGCCTTCTCCTCGGATCTTCACGCTCAATCTCACGGGCTCGCCGACGCGCACCACGTTGGTGGATAGTTGGGGCGTGGTCACCGCGAAGATCCCGACCGCGCCGGTGAACCCGGCGAGACGGCCCGAGCGCGGCAAGGGGCGCACTTGAAGTTCCAACGGATCTGAATCCAACAGCGTGTAATTTGGCAGGTTCGGGTTGATGGCCGGGCCGCCAATACTCAGGCTGGCTGGCCGGACGGCGACAAAGCTCTGGGCAGATAACGAGAGTTTGCCCGCCGCAATGGGTGTCAACATTCCGTCGTAAAGGAACACCTGGGCGCCGGCTCTGCCGGAAGCCTGGGCCCGGGTCTCAAAGCGCGGCCGGAAGGTGCTCAGGTCCGTGATAAAGCCCTGGCCATTAAGCTGGACCGGAGCCTGGCCCTGCATGGCGAAACCGACCAACCCGGGAAACACGATGCTGACGGGCACGGCCTCCCCGACGAACACGTTGGTTTGCGGCACTTCGAGCACCAGGCACTGGGCCGGTCCCAGCGACGGCGGCGGCACGGGGGTGACTTCGAGTCGCGCCGCGGGGACGGTGACGGGCTGTCCATAGACGCTGACGGTGAAGGCCGGGATGGTGACCTCGCCGGTCGTCTTGGGCCACAGCCGAAAATTAAACGTGGTGCGCGGCAGCAGAGTGGCGCCGGCCATGGAAAGCATCTGCCCGTGACCGCCCGGTTGGAACTCGACGCCTGGCGGCACCGGCACTTTGGCCGGCCACTCGACGGATTCTTCGAGAGCGTTAAAGGTAACCCGATAGATGGCTTTTTGGCCCGGCTTGACGATCGGCGGATCGAACACCACCGTAGGCACCACGGGCGATTCCACATCAATCCGCGGTTGCGACATCATGAGCGTCATGAGGGGATCCCGCGCGGCGGGAGCAGCGATGGGCTGCGCCAGAGCAGCCGGGGTCGCTGCCATCAGGCTGATAGCCATCAGCCAATCGACAACCGGCAAGCGGGGACGTAAAACTCGGTGTCTCATAGGCTACCAGGTGCGCCGGTTCGGATTCTTGGGCTCGGCGGTATCCTGTTGGCCCATGGGCAGACGCCGCTCGGTGTCCAGCCTGAAAGCATCCAGGAGCCAGCCCGCCTGTTCCGGCGAAAGCTCCATCTCCTCGCCCTGCTTCGTCGGGCCTTCCTTCTGCCCGGGTTCGGTCCCCTTCGGGAAGTCCTCGTCATCCTCTTCGTCACCCGCGGCCCCGGGCGGCATATCGGGCGCCGGGATCTTGCCTTTCAACTTTTTGAGCTTCTCGCCGAGATCGGGCATCTTCTGGCCCATGGCGCCCTCGGACTGCTGCAACTGGCGGATGGTGTCCACCAATTTGGCAATACAACGATCCACGATCGCGGCGTTTTGCTGTGCGTCCTGATCGCTGGGAGCGAGTTCGACCGTGCTACGGAAATCCCCTTCCGACCGTTGCCATCGGGCCAGCGCGGCGCCGTGCGTCTGCATCGCCTGACGAACGGCTTTGGTGGCCGATTTCAGTTCCTTGCGCACGCCGCGCCCGCGGAGGTACGCCTCAACCATCTTTTGCACGTCGTTGCTCGCGAGCGCTTCGTCCGCGGCGCGAATCGCCTCCGTGGCAGCCCCGGCAGCCGCCTGGCCGCGGGCCGCGGCAGGGCCGCCCGCCGGTCCTTTCTTCAATTCCTCGGCGCCCTGGTCAAAGCGGACGTGGCCCAGGTTGTAAAGGGCGGGTGGCTGGAGGCCTTCGCGCTGAGCGGCCAGCACACTTTCAAAAAATGCTTCCGCCTCCCGGAGTTTGCCCTGGCGCAGCCGCTCGGTGCCGGCGTTGAAGAACTCCCGCGGCGTCTCGGGGGCGGCGGGTTCGGGGGCGGCGGCCAGGGCGGCACCGGTCAGGCCGTGCAAAACGAGGCAGCCCGCAACCAGGATGGACCCGGGCGCGTTGCGCCGCGGGTCTCGAGCCATCCCGGCCGCGAACCTGTCAGGCTTAATGATATGAGGAAAAGCGGACATGGATCAGTGCGCAACGGCAGTTTCGCGCAGCCAGCGGCGCGTGCCAATCAGAGATTCTACCACCAGCAACCCCAGCGCCACCGCCAACGGCCAATGGAACCGGTCCACGCCCAGCTTGCGGGCGGCGCCTCCGCCGGCGGCGTTGCTGAGTTGCTCGAGGTCCAGCCGGATCTTGGCCAACCCCTCGCCCACCGGTCCCAGCGGATAGTACGCGCCCTTGGTTGCGGCCGCGATCCCGCGCAAAGTAACTTCGTCCAGGTGGCTGTAAACGACCTCCCCCTTGCGGTCGTGGACCACCTCGGATTTGCCTTGATCGTCGATAAAGTGCAATTCTGAACCCGCCGGCGTGCCTACCCCAACGGTAAACACGACCACGCCCTGCTTGGCAAGTGCCTCCGCCTTGCGAACACCCCCCTTTTCCAAATCCTCACCATCGGTGAGCAGAATCAACAGCTTCTGCCGGTCGGATTTGTCCATGGCACGGACGCCCTCGTCCAACCCTTTGGCGAGGTCGGTGCCAAGGATGGGGATGGTGTGGTCATCGATGGTGACCAGGGCGTCCTGAAAGGCGCCGTAATCGAAGGTCAGCGGGCACTGTAGGAAGGCCTGGCCGGCGAAAGCCACCAGGCCAATCCGGCCGTGACCCTGGCGTTGAATGAAATCGAGAATTGCGAGCTTGGCCCGATCCAGCCGGCTGGGCGTCACATCGGTGGCCAGCATGCTGCGCGAACAGTCCAGAATGAACACGACGTCCTGGCCCAGCAAATGGCTGGCCTCGGCCTGCTCACCCCACTGCGGTCGGGCCAGGGCGATGCCCATGCCGGCCACCGCCAGGACCAGGCACGCGCTCTTGACGGCCTGCCGCAACGGGCTGAACGAGCGCGTCAACTGTGCGACGAACTCCGGGGCGGCGATCTGGGCCAGTTGCCTGCGCCGGGCCCGAAGCCGAGTAACCACTGCAGCGCGAGCAGCGCCAGCGGTCCCAGCACCGCGAGCCAGAGCCAGTCCGGCTCGGCAAAATGAGGATTGGCGAGGTTCACATTCGGTTCAGGGCACCCGGCGCCACCGCGTGTTGGCCAGCACCATTTCGAGTGAAAACAAACCGAGCGCGGCCAGCAGCGGCCATTGGAACAATGGCCGGTAGGTTGTGAAACGGCGGAGTTTCACCTCGGTCTTTTCCAGCCGGTCGATTTCGTTGTAAATGCGCTCGAGCTCCCGCCCGTTGGTGGCGCGATAAAATTTGCCCTTCGAGAGCTCGGACATTTTTCCCAGCACCTCGTAGTTGGCTGGCTGAAGCATCATGCCCGGTTTGATGTCACCCTTCTCGTCGAGTTCAAGTTTGCCGGTGCTGGGATTAAACTCGGGCAATTCGCAAGGCTTCTCGATGCCGATGCCAATCGTGTAGATCTTGATGCCCAGGGCGGCCGCGAGTTGCGCCGCGGGAACCGGGTCGATCTCGCCGCGGTTATTATCCCCGTCCGTGAGCAGGATCATCGTGCGGCTCTTGCTGTCCTTGATTCCCTTGAGCCGCTTGGCGCCCGCCGCCGCCGCGTCCCCGATGGCGGTGCCGAGGTCGCGGATGATGCCGACGTGCAGGCGATGCAGGTTGTCGATCAGCCAGTCATGGTTCAACGTGAGCGGGCTGGCGAGGTAAGGTACGGCGGAGAAAACGATCAAGCCGAGTCGATCGCTGGGCCGCTTGCGAACAAAGTCCTCGAGCACGCGCGAGGCGATGTCAAATCGTGAAACCCGCTCGTGCGGCCCGCTCATATCGAGCGCCATCATGGACCAGGACAAATCCAGCACGAGCATGATGTCCACACCGTTGGCTTCGGTTTCCGTGTGGTCGTTGGCAAAACGCGGGCCCGCCAGCGCGATGATGCAGAGCGCCACGATGAGAATCCGCAGAAACACGAGCAAGCGACCCGTCGCGGCCCGCGCGGCCGCCCCCGCCGCTCGGGCGATATCGGCGCTGGAAAAACGCAAGGCAGCCAGTTTGCCAATGCGGCCGCGCAGGAACGAATAGACCGGCAGCAACGCCAGCAAGGCCAGCACCCACGGGTATTGAAACTGGAAATTGCCGTTCATGGGCAAAACCGCGCCGCCCCACACCGGCGGCCCGTTGAACGGACTGCTGCCCGGTCGCGAACGGGGACTGGACTGCTCATCTTCCGCCTCCCTCGATGGAGGATCGGGCGCCGGATTCGCCCTTGGAACCGGCGGCGGCGTCGAGATCCACCCGCCGGGTTTCCGCTTCCTCGATGATCTGTACGGCCCGGGCGGCGGCCCCCAGGGGGGCTCGCGCAGGCGACGGCGAAAATTTACGCTCGTCGCATCGGCGCAGGAAATCGACGACCGCAATCTTGAGTTCGGGCCCCAGCTTTTGGACACCCTCGATCGCCCGGGAGAACTCGCTGGTGGTGAGTTCTCCGGCCGGCAGATTAAAGGCCGCGGAGAAGTAATACCGCACGACGCGTGAGACTCGGCTCACGACCGCCCCGTCTTCGGGCGCGGCGCGCAAGGATTCAAGCTGCCCTCGGGCCTGCACGGCGGGAGCCACCGGTACCGGCGGTTTCGGTCGAGTGAGATGCCACACACCCCCTGCCGCAACGATCATCAGCACGCTGGCGGCGCAGGAAATGCCCAAACCGTGTTGGTCCCAAAAGCTCGGTGGAATTTCCGGCAGAGGCGGACGCAACTTCGGGATTTCATCGGACCCGGCCGCATTCGCGCCGGGCGGCGCGCCGAGGTCCGGGTTTGCGGCGAACCCCGCACGGGCGCAAAGCAGGAGGGCCGCGCCGAGCAGGGCAACCAGGCTGGCCGCGCCCCATCCAGCCACGTTCACGCCATGATTCCTATTCATCCGTTTCCGCCGCGAGTTCACCGGCCTCAACCCCGTCTCCGTCCGCGGCGGGTTTCGAAGAAACGCTGCAGCGCCTGCGCGTAAGGCTCCGCCGTGCTAAAGCTCAGCGTATCGACCCCGGCCCGGCGGAAGGCGCGATCCAGCTCGGCCAACCGCGCCGCGTTGGTCCGGGCGAAACGCTCGCGGATCACCGTCCGGTGGGAGTCCATTTCGAGTAACTCACCCGTCTCGGCGTCTTCGAGCGTGAGCAACCCAGCCGCGGGCAGACGGCTTTCGCGCGGATCGTGCAGATGAATGCAGACCAGGTCGTGGCGGGCATTCGTCAGGCCGATTTCCTGCAGGGTGTCGCGTCCCCGGACGGACCGGCTCCGCGGCCGGGCCGAAGCTATGCAGAAAATCGGTGAGCAGAAAGCACGATCGAGCGCCGGTGAACGACATGGTTCAAAAACGCGAGCGCGGCGGGGATATCCGTGCCCGGTCGTTTCGGCTCGAAGGAAAGCATTTCCCGGATCAGTCGGAGAATGTGGCGGCGGCCTTTGCGTGGCGGCACAAAGAGCTCGGTCCGATCGGAGAACAACAGGAGCGCCACTTTGTCGCTGCTGCGAGCGGCCGAGACCGCCAGCGTGGCGGCGATTTCGGCAGCAAACTCCCGTTTCGACCGGTGGGAGGAGCCGAAAGCCGACGAGCCGAAACGTCGAGCGCGAGGACCATCGCCAATTCCCGCTCCTCGCGGAAGCGCTTCACGAAGGGCCGCCCCATCCGGTAGGTCACGTTCCAATCGATGTCCCGCACCTCGTCGCCGGGCATGTACTCGCGCAATTCCTCAAAATCCATTCCCCGGCCTTTGAAATGACTCAGGTAAGCGCCGACCATCATGTCATTCACCAACCGGTTCGTGCGCACCTCGATGCGGCGGACGGACTCGATCAGTTCGTTAAGCGTCATGGGATATCAAGCCACCGCTGGCGGCTTGAGCTTGGGGGTCTTCCGCAGTTTTCCGGCGCCTGCCGCTGGGTTGTGTTTGCGGCCCCGCCGATCTTCGCGGCCAGGCCATGGACTGGGGGCTAGGAACGGCGGCCTCAAGGTACGGGGACGGCGTTGAAGATCTTTTTGACGATGGCGTCGGTGGTGATGGCCTGGGCCTCGGCCTCGTACGTCAGGATGATGCGATGCCGGAGCACATCGGGCCCGATGCTCTTGACGTCCTCGGGGGTGACATAGGTCCGGCCCTGGAGCAACGCCCAGGCCTTCGCGGCCAGGGTGAGGTAAATCGTCGCCCGCGGCGAGGCGCCGAACTGGATGAAGTTCTTCAAGTCCAGCTTGTACTGCTCCGGTTTGCGCGTGGCAAAGACCAGGTGCACCACGTAATCCCGCACCTTTTCATCCACGTGAATCTGGTCCACCAGCTTGCGGGTGTGGAGAATCTCGTCCAGCGCGATGACCGGTTGAGCGCGCGACTCGGGCGCGGTGAACGCCATGCGATCCAGGATCTCGCGCTCCTCTTTGAAGGAAGGATAATCCAGCAGAACCTTGAACATGAATCGGTCCACTTGCGCCTCGGGCAGCGGATAAGTGCCTTCCTGGTCGATGGGATTCTCGGTGGCCAGCACCAGGAAAGGAGACGGCAGCGGCATCGTCTCGCCTCCCAAGGTCACCTGCCGTTCCTGCATCGTCTCGAGCAGCGCGGATTGCACCTTCGCCGGGGCGCGGTTGATCTCGTCCGCCAGCACGAAATTCGCAAAGACCGGTCCTTTCGTCGCGTGATACTTGCCGTCCTGGGGACTGTAAATCAGGGTGCCGACGATATCGGCGGGGAGCAGGTCGGGGGTAAACTGGATGCGATGGAACGAGGCCTGGATCGCGGCGGCCAGGGTCCGTACCGAAAGCGTCTTGGCGAGGCCTGGCACTCCCTCCAGCAGCACGTGGCCATTGGCCAGCAGGCCGACCAGCAGGCGATTCGACCAATTGCTCCTGGCCGACGATTACCCGGCCGATTTCCAGTCGTAATTTGGCAATCCAGGCCGCCGCCGCTTGCACTTGGTCTTTCAGCTCGATGCTCATCTATTCGACCAATCTAGCAAGGAAAGCGCCTGACACAAGAGCGGACGCGAATGAACGCCGGGGAGGAGTTCCGCCCCGTTGGCAACCTGTGGGCAGGAAGCAGTTGAATACACCAGCGCCTGATGAGGCTCGGCCTCGGACCCTCCACGCCAGGGGCGGTCGAGGATTGGGGGACTCGATGAACTTGGGGGTGGCAGATGCCTCCCAGCGCGAGGCGCGGGATGGGCGCCCCGCACATCACTTCCCCAATCGGGCATCCGCATGGGCCGTGGCCCCGCACTCGATGCCTTGCAGGTGGGCGCCGTCGGGTGTCAGAAAGCGGGCGCAGAACTCCGCGCCTTGATTGTGCTGGGTAACTTTCAGCCGCAACAGATTCCAACCGGCGTGCAGAGTCAAATCGACCTTATCCGAACCGGGCTGCAAGGCGCGGGCGGTGTTAAGCGCATAGACTTGCTTGTCGTCGAGCCAAACTTTGATCCCATCATCGCTGCCCAATTCGAGCCGGACTGGCCGGTCCTGGTCCGAGTGCACCCAGGTCCGTGCATAAGCGACACATTCCTCACCCCCCAAAGTCTTCACCAGGTCCATCACCCAAGGCCGCTGGGGGTCCATGCCGGCCGGCATGGGTTTCCAAGTGGCGCCGCTCCCATGACCGGCCTCCGGGAGAAAGCCGAGGTCAAACAGCGCGGCATAATCCTTGCCGGCCTGGCGATACGGACCGGACACCTGCCAGTCGGTGATGTAATCCGCGCTGGCCTCGACCTGTTTGATGGCCGCTGCCACGCCCGCGCGCGTTCCGGTATCGGACGCTGCTGCCAGCGCCTTTTTGAGAACCACGAGGATCGACTGCGCCTGGTCGCCGAGGCCAGGAGCCATTTGCACGATGAAACCGCCGGGCGCCACGTTTTATTTTTCACTGCCGAAAAGTCCGAAGCCTGGCAACGGTCAATGAACCGCACTGGACTCCTCGAATCTGAACATACGGTTTAATTCAGCGAGGTTTTTGCCGCAGTTGCTGCGCGGCGCTGAACCTCCCGCCTTGCCTTCCCAGGTCCGCGCGAAGCGCGCCACTAAAGAGGCATCTGTCAACCCCAGCGTTCTTGAGCCCGCCTAACCGCCCGACCGCCTGACCGCCCTACCCCCTTAAGCTCCGACTACCCCGAAACGCAACGACGGTCTGAGGTCGATCCGCTTAAGATTTCGGCCAATCATTTGGCAAAATATCGTAGCAGATGTTACATGGAAGGATCGTTCCGTGGACAGTTGGAACCACGGGCAACCTAGCTAAACGCTGGCGGAAAATGAGATCGAAAGGAGCTTTTCGAAGGAAAGGGGGATTGGGCCATTTCTTGTAACATATGTTACATTATTCTGGAGCGCGCCAGGCCGGCTGACTAACCGGCGTTCTGGGGTGGGTGTCCCGCCAAGACCCGCCCGGGTGATGCAAAGGACACCGTTGCCAGCAGGCTTTTTAGTTGGGAATGGTCGGGACACGCCCAGGAGGTAAAAACCTTTTCAAATCTCGCCGCCCCTCTCATTATGCGGCACACGTATGCACAACCGATCCTTCATCCCGGAAGACCTCAATCGCCGGAAGTTTCTCAAGGCCACCAGTGTGGCTCTGGGCGCGGCGGGGGCCGCCGCTCTCGCCGGCTCCTCCACAGGCCAGGCCGCCGAACTCTGGCCCACCCCGGTCCAACAACTTGTCCACCCGGGCGATACCATCTTGTTCCAGGGAGACTCCATCACGGATTTCGGTCGAAAGCGCGAGCGAGCCGACCAAGCCAATGATCAAGCGGCAATGGGTTCGGGTTATGCCTGGTTAGCCGGGGTGGAATTGCTGGTGGATCACCCGAAAGCCGAGCTTCGAGTCTTTAACCGGGGCGTGAGCGGGAACAAAGTATTTCAGCTTGCCGATCGGTGGCAGGCGGACTGCCTGGATCTCAAACCGAACCTGCTGAGCATTCTCATCGGGGTGAACGACCTCTGGCACACGCTGAATGGCGGTTACCATGGCACCGTCGAGATCTACGAACGGGACTACCGCGCGCTCCTGGAGCGCACCCGCCAGGCGCTGCCGAAAGTGCGATTGGTGATCTGCGAGCCTTTCGTCCTGCGATGCGGCGCGGTAAATGAAAAGTGGTTCCCCGAGTTTGACCGCTACCGCGCGGCCGCCAAGCGGGTGGCCGGCTCGTTTCACGCCGCGTTCATCCCGTTTCAGGCCATGTTTGATGAGGCCGTCAAGTATGCGCCACCGGCCCATTGGGCCGCCGACGGTGTGCATCCCACCGCCGCGGGCGCTTCGCTCATGGCCTGTAATTGGCTGCGAACCGTTGCCGGAAAACGCTAAGCGCCGGCGCGTTTCCGGGGCGTTTTCGGCCCTTGACACCCCATAATGCCTGGATAGTCTCGCACTTGTGAGAGTCTGCCGCCCTCGTTCAAAACCTTCGCCGGTGTTCAGCAGGGCCGCTAGTAACATCAATTAGGTTCACGTGTGGACATGGACGGTTAAGCTGAGCGATCCGCGAACATGATTTCCGTGCTCACCTATGGCAGGAACGACGGCCATGGCTACAATTTGGCCAAGCGGGCGGCCATCAGTTTTAACTGCATCGCCGATCTGCTCGAGGATCCGGACGACGAAATCATCTTCGTGGACTGCAACAGCGAGGACGATTACGCAACCTTTCCGGAGTCGAATCGCGGACACCTTAACTCCCAAGGCCCGTTCGCTGGTAAAAACGTACCGGGTGCGGCGGTCGCTCTACAAGGAACGGCGGCGTGGCTCGCGCCTCCCCTTGCTGGAAAGCTTTTCGCGCAACGTCGGCCTGCGCCGGGCCAACCGGCGCAACCGATGGGTTCTGTCCACAAACCCCGACATGGTATTTGTGACGCGGAGCGGACGGAGTCTGACGGAAGTCTGCCGGGAGCTACAGGACGGCTACTACGCCACTCCGCGGTATGAGCTGCCGGAGTCCCTGTGGGAATCCTTTGACCGCAACGCGCCGCGGCAAGTGCTGGAAGAGATGCGACAGCGGGGCGAAGATGAGCGGCTGCACCTGGCGGTGCGGGGGGATCCCTGGAATGGGTATGACGCGCCGGGAGATTTTCAGCTCATGCCGTTGCGCGACGCCCTGGGCATCGGCGGTTTTCATGAAGGCATGGTGCGAGGCTGGCACGTGGATTCCAATCTGGCCAAGCGCATGTCGCTGCTCTATAACCGTCCGGCCGGCTTGCTGCACCACGAGATCTACGCCTATCACATGATGCATCTGCGGGCGCTCACCTCGGGCCACACGGGAAAGGCCGTCCGGGAAGCCAATTCACTCAAGACCTTTGTGGATCGGGCGGCGGCGCCGTTGCCCGCGGACCAGCCAGGCGACTGGGGCGCTCCGGACCAGGAGATCGAGCGGATTTCCCTGGTTGAAAAGCGGCGTCCCTTTTGGATGCTGGGCCAGGCGGAATCCTCGACGGCACCGGCGACGCGAAGCAAAGAGCCTGAGTTTGCGGATTACAACAGCGAGAAGGGGTACAACACGAGCTGGCATGCCTCCTTGGAGCGGATCCAGTTTTATTTGGCGAACGCTTTCGACCACTTGCCCCGCGGCCTGAAGGTTTGCGCTTGGAGCGGCAACCGTGGATTTCAGGATTTCATGAAGCGTGTGGCTTGGGAAAAGGGGTGGGACCTCTCCATGGTTGCCTATTCTCCCCAGGGAAGAAGCTCCGCGAGCCCCGAGTTGAACGACATCGTGCCCGAGATGTGCATCTTTGATTTTACAGTGCATTTCCTGCAGGACACGGCGGCCCCGGCTGAACTCGCCGAGTTGCGCGCGCATTTTCATATGAGCCTGGTGGCGGAACTTTCCACCGTGGGTGACTGGGTGGGCGCGGGAAATTACCGGGCCAATCCGATCCTATACTGCCTGGGCGTGACCCACACAGAACTGGAGGGATTCATTTCGAGCGCCACGCCCGATTGGGACCAGATTGCGCTCCCATTAGGCTACAAGCGCGGGCGATTCTCCCTCACGGATCGCGACAGCCGCCTGGGCCAGTTCGTGAAATGGCAGAGCGCCCGGGTGCGCATGGCGGCCCGGCTCCAGGGCCGAAAGAAGGTTCGTCACCGGATTGCCTTGGAATGCCTGCGGTTCGTCGGACGATTTGCCAAACGAGCCTGATGTCAGCACCCAGCGCTAACATACCCGCCGCCAGCTTGGCCGGTCCGGTGGATCCGGAGCTCGCCGACCTCGCTCCGCCTTCCGCGGCCCGAGCGTGCTACCAGCAAAGGCAGCTTTTGTCGGAATTGAAGCCCCGGATTCTAAGCCTTTGCGCCGCCGTGGGGAGGCCAACCGACCTTTGCCCGTTCCAGTGGGCCCAGTTAATGGCCATGGTGCTCGATTTTCAACCGGACCTCGTGCTCGAACTCGGGCGCGGTTGCGGCAACTCCACCTGTGCGTTCACGGAGGCTCTGCACCACCTGCCCGGCGGCAGCCAGCGCCGGCTCTTGAGTTTGTGCCTGGCTGACACCTGGCGAACCTCCACCCTGCCCAAGGTCCGCGCGCTGATGCCTGCCGATTGGTTCGAACCGATCTCGGCCTTGGAAACGAACATTTGCGCTTTTGACTTCGATTCGGCAATCGGTTCCGCGCGGCGGGTATTGGTTTTCTGGGATGCTCATGGGTTCGAGGTGGCGGAGGTCGTCCTGGGCAAGATCATGCCCGCACTGGCGGCCAAACCGCATGTGGTCCTCATGCACGACCTTTGCGACGCTCGTTACCTGCCCGAATCATCAAGGTTGTATGGACAGAACCCGCTCTGGACCGGTAACAACTGGAGCGGCCCCCAGGTTCGCATCGGCAACGTGGAATCCACGGTCGAGCAGGCCATTGCGGCGATCGATTTTACCAGCCGCAACCGCGTCCCGCTCCTTTCAGCCGATCACAGTTTGCGTTCCGAATTGACGGGCGACCAGAAAGAGGAGTTGAGGCAGGTTCTGGGGGAGTTGTTTTCTCTGAATGCCTTCTGGTTCTATTTTACTCTCAATGGAGCCGAACCCCCGCTGACCTTCCCCGTCCTCAGGCTAAGTCCTCCTCCGGCTGCGCAGTCTGCGGTCAAGTCTCGGGGCTGGCTGGAACGGACGGCAGCGCGATGGAAGCGAAGCATCGACAAACGCTGGCGGGGGCGATCGGCACCCCCTCCCGGGGCTTTGCTTTAAGCGCACGCCCCTGTACCATCACTCGCTGTGGGTATCAACATTCTTGACGGGATAATCCAGGCCCTGGGAGGCAAGGCCGAGCCACGCTCGGGTCCGGGCGCGACGGACAAGCGAGGGCGGACCGTGGGCGGGACGGCCGGTCCGGAAACCGATGGCCATGAAGTTTTTTTGTCCTCCGAAGCGCTGGCCATCAACGAGGCCAGGCTCTGCCACCTGGCGTCCCTCGGCCTGGATTTAGCCGGAAAGAAAGTTCTCGAAGTCGGCGGTGGTATCGGCCTGCACACCTGCTTTTTCGAAAGCCTTGGGTGCACGGTTTCCTTCACCGATGGCAGGCCGGAGAATGTCCGCGAAGCCAAACGACGCCATCCGGATCGCAACATCGCCCTGCTGGATCTGGACCAGGAGGCGGACCTCGGACGCTTCGGTGTTTTTGACATCGTCTATTGCTACGGCACCCTGTATCACCTGGCCAAACCCCAGGAAGCGCTGGCCGCCCTGGCCAAGATCTGCACCGGGATGCTCCTGCTGGAAACGTGTGTCACACCCGGCGAAGAGGAGTTGCTCCACCCGCTCGGCGAGCCCGCCTCGAACCCAAACCAAGCCAAGTCGGGTGTCGGTTGCCGCCCCACGCGGCCCTGGGTCATGCGCCAACTCAAGGAGAATTTCGGCTGGGCCTACCATTCGGTTACCCAGCCCCTCCACCCTGATTTCGAACGCAACTGGCTCGAACCCGCCCCGCGCAAATTGTACCGTTCGGTGTTCGTGGGCTCAAAACAGCGGCTGGCGTTGCCCGCGCTCAGCGAGTCTTTGCGCGATCTGCAAAACTCCGTCCCCGACGAGAACCGTGGCATCTGGCTCGATGTGGGCGCCCACCTGGGGGAAACCACGTTCGAGCGCGCCGCCAAAAACCCAGCGGTGACCGTTTACGCCTTCGAGCCGAACCTGAAGTTGGCGGCCGAGCGCTTCCGCGCGCTTCCCAATTACCACGTGGTGCCTATGGCGGTGTCTGAGGCCGACGGCTTTGCCGCGTTCCATTTGAACGCAAATTCGGCGGCCAGTTCCCTGCTGCCGTTCGATGAGGAGCGATTGCGGCAATGGGTGGGCGGCGAGGATCTCAAGACACAGGCAGAGGCAACCGTCCCGACCATCCGCCTGGATTCCTTTCTGCGGGGTTTGGACCTTTGCCAGGTGGATTTCCTGAAAATCGATACTCAGGGATCAGATTTCGCGGTGGTCCGGTCGGCCGGGGACAAGCTTTCGCGGTTCCGCAAGATTAAGCTCGAAGTGACCGTCACGCCCACCCAGCTCTATCGTGGGGCGGCCTCGAAGCAGGAGGTCATCCGCTACGTCACGAGCAAAGGCTTCGCCCTGGTGTGCGAGCAATCGCAGACGCATGGCCAGGAGGAGAATCTCATCTTTTTCGAGCTGGGTTCAGAACCCAAGGACCTCTGGCCCCTGGACGTCACGCCACTGGCCCCCCCGGGAAGAAACCTGAAACACTTGCTGAAGGGGCTGTCCGAGCCGCGTCTGCTTGCCCTGGCGCGTGCCGTTGCGGATTTGCGTCCGCTCGGCCCCCAGCCGGGCTGGACCTTCAGCGGCGGCGAGGACAGTTCGGCCCCTGCGATCCGGCTCCGCCATGCCATCTGGGATTTCTGCCGCAAACGACAGCTCCAAACCGCCATCCCCTTTCCCTGGTACGACGGCCTGACCATCAATCTCTACCTTGGCAACGACATGAGCCGGCCGACCTTTATCGGCGGCTGCTTCGAACCCAACGAGTTCTCCTTCATGCATTCGCGACTCCAGCCCGGCATGGTCATGGTCGATGTCGGAGCGAATGACGGCTTTTTTGCCGTCGTCGCCGCCCGACGAGTGGGAGCGAGCGGAAAGGTGTATGCCTTCGAACCCAGCGAACGCGAATTCGCCCGGCTGGAGGCCAACGCCGCCCTCAACCGGTTAGACAACCTGCGGCCGGTGAAACGAGCGGTTGCGGACACTGCTGGAAAAGCGGTGCTGCGGATTTGCGAATACGGCCACGAGGGTCAGAACACCTTGGGTGATTTTGTTCACCAGGTCAGCGGCGCGGGCACCCAAGCGGTCGAACTCTGTTCGTTGGACTGCTATTTCGCGAGCGAGAACCTGTCCCGGCTCGACTTTATCAAGATTGATGCCGAAGGGGCTGAGGAGAAGGTGCTCCGCGGCGCGCGCGGATTGATCGAGAAATTCCAGCCCGTCATTTTACTCGAACTGCTCGACGCCGCTCTCCGGAAGCAGGGTTCTTCGGCCGAGACCGTTTTGAAACTCTTGGCGGAACTCGGCTACCGGATTTTTGATTTCTCCTCCGCCACCGGCCGGTTGGTCGAAAGCGGATCGGAGCCGCACAGCGAGAATATTGTCGCCGGCCCGCAGGGTTTTGAACCTGGTTAGATCCCGCGCTAAACCCGCCGCGCATGAAACCCGCGCCCCTGCAGATTCTCTACCTGAGCAACGCGTTCCCGCCGGGGGTCACCGGACGCTTCCCGTCCGTGAACCCGGCCGGGCACGCCACCGAAACCCGGTTCACCGAGGCCCTGGCCAAATACGCGAGCGTCAAAACGGTAGGCCATCTCCCCGCAGAGGTCCGGGAGCATCTCGAACCGAAGGATGATTCCTTCGGGGTCGAGCATGCGCTGCTGCTTTGGGAGGGGCGAACCCGGGTGTGGCACGATTGGCTGGCCTGGCGGCAGTTAAGGCGGTTCTATCTCCAAGAAACCATGGCCGGCAACGTTCCCGACGTGGTGCTGGTGCGCAACCTCAACCCCGTCTTTAACCAGTTTACCCGGTGGCTGCGCGGCCGGAGCCCGCGTCCTGTCATCGTTTTGGTTCTGGCCGATAGCAGTACCCTCGGCATGAAGGTGCCGTTGACTCGCCGCCTGCGCTACCGGTTTAAACCGATGCAGACCATGGACGCCTCCGCCATCAAGTGGTACGACGCGTGCATCGGCTTCGGAGCGAACACGCGCCGGTACTTCGAGCCTCGCGGAGTGCCGTGGATGTGGATGCCTTCGGCCCCCAATTTCAACTACGCTCCACCTCCCCCCGGCGCGGCGCCGTCGGGCCCCATCCGCTTTGGCTATTTTGGCTCTCTGGCGGAACACGCGGCCGTCTTGCCGATGGTCCATGCCTTCCTCGGGTCGGGCACCCCCGGAACTCTGCACATGTGCGGCTTCGGAAAGTTGTCCGACACCTTGCGTGCCCTGGCCGGGCGCCACTCGAATTTTCATTTCGACGGCCTGTTGCAGCACCAGGCCGATTGCCTGGCCTGGGCGCAGCGCGTCGATGTGCTCATCAATCCCCGGCTCTCGATTTGGGGCCTCGATAACAGCTTCCCTTCAAAAATCTTCGAGTACGGAATGACAGGCAAAGCCATCCTTTCTACCCGCACGGGAGGTGTCGACCATGTTCTGGGCGAGGACGGGTTCTTTTTGGAGGCGGAAGATTTTGAGAACTCGTTGTCTCGAAAGTTGGTCGAGATCAGCGGAATGGATCGCGACCAATTGGCCCGGCGCGGTGCCAGGATACGACAGCGGCTGCTGACGGATTTTAGCTGGGACGTCCAGGGGCCGCGCATGATCCGGTTTCTTCAGGGCCTCGCCAACCATACTCCGCTCCCCCAGTTGCTGGTGGCGGAACCCCTTCCTGGCAACGCAGCCCAGCGTTCTTAAAGGAACGCTGGTGGAGATTGGTCAACTCGCCCCCGCGCAAGCGCATGTGCCGGCTGTTTGGCACACCGGCTTGGTTGCTCAAGGCCGAGTCGCGCCCGTCAACTGGCACTCGCGTCCCCAGCACATATCCGCCGCGTTCAAACTCATCGGCCGTTCTCGCCCGGCAGCTGCCGGTGGACGGAGTTCCGGCTCAAGATGAGTGGGCCGACCCATCGGGTGTTGTATTTGGCGATCCAGTCGTCCCTTAGGCCTGCGGGCCGGGCTTGGCGGCCATAAGCCTGGTCGTCCATGCCGAGAAAAGGCAGCGGCTCAACGCGCCAGCCCTGCCCGACGTGAAAGTCGGCGTCTTTGTCCCACCCCACGGCGTAGAGGAAAAAGTCGCGTTGAAAGCCAGCCGGCTTTGGTGGCAGTCGATCGGCCTTGAAGGCAAGGGCCAGTTCATCGCCCCCGTTCAACAGCGCGAGGGCATTGTCCTTTTCCGCCACCAATTCACCCACCGGCCCGTAGCGGGTGCACCAGCCCGAGGGCGTGATCCGCCAAGGTGGATTCGGTTGGGCCGTGTCGTAAATGGGCGTCAACGGACGGTCAACCGGCAGATCCGCAAACTGGCAAAAGCCGTGCCAGCGCAAGTCGGCGGAGTCCGGCGCGAGCGCGGTGACTTGGTTTTGGCGAGAATCCGCCTTGAGGTACAGACAGGCGGAATCCCAGTGGATCTCGAAAGCGGTGCTCAACCGCAGGCGGCGCGCGTCCGGGGGCAGTTTATGGTCCAGATCGACCAGAATGGTTTTGGTCTTCCCTGCCGGAGCGCCGACCTCGACCGGCACCGGCCTCCAGCTTCCGTCCGCCAGTTCCGCTTCCAGCACCGGAAACGGAAAGGGCAGGGCCGGGTCCAGCGACGCCGCGATATTGGCCATCCCGCCGCCAAAGCGCAGCCAGCCCGTAAGGGCCAAAACCAAAGGTTGCTCCGCGTGCAACTCGCCAAAGTCCATGGTGACAGAGAACGGTTCAGCCAGCCCGCGCAGTTGAGGCTCGCGCAGCCGGACCGGCGACACCATTCGGTTATCCGTCTCCCTCAAGGCTTCCGTGACATCAAGGCCGTCGCTTCGCACGGCTCGCCTTAAAGCAGCCGCCGGTCGCAGGGTCCACAACGCATGCGGGGGAAAGGGCTTGGCGGGGCGCATCTTGCTTGTGGGAAAGACGCGGGTGCCGGCCGGGTGATCGACCACGAACAATTTGGCCTGGTCGAGGTAGAGCACTTCGCGGAGCTCTTCGGTTACCCGGACCTCGAACAAGCCGTTGGTTGCGGGAAAATCCCGCTCGGTGCCCAAGGCCAGGAATTCTTCAGGGTCGGCTTCGATATAATGCGTGGCGTTGACGGGCAGGCCCATGGGCGATGCGCCCAGAATATCCGTGACAAATTTGAACCGCCGGCCATCCCACGCATAAAGGTTGGGACAGGACCCCGTGGGCAGTGTGAGCTCTTCCACCGTCAGGGGGCCCGGCTGGACCGGCACATCGACCAGGGTCGTCGCCAGGTCAAACCAGCGGGTCTTCAGCAAATCGATCGTAGCGTGCTTGCCCACGCCGATCTCGAAGGGGATCCGGTCTTGGGTCCGAATCGTGTGCCAATGGCCGGCGACGAGTTCGACGCGCGCCCCCAGTGCGCTGGCGTTGGAACGATTGCCCGTGAGGCGAAGTTTTAATTGCCGGTTGGCGTTGCCGCCCTGGTTGCGCCAAAATTGCAGGCCGCCCGCCGAACTCAACACCAGGTCGGTAGCACCATCGCCGTCAAAATCCGCCGCGGCGACACTCTCCACCGGCCCCACCTGGTCCAAACCGAGAGCCGAGGTCACCTCCGCAAAACCCGCTTTGCCCCGGTTCCGCCAGATCCGGATCCCGTTGCCGTAAGCCACAATGTCCAGCCAGCCGTCGTTATCGTAATCCAGCAGCAGGAGGCCGCGAACCTGCAGCCCGTGGAGGGGGAGCTTGAGGCGCTCTTTGATGCCGCTGAAGATAACCTGCAAGTCCTGGTCATCGGCCAGAACACAATCCAGCAGCAGATCATTGTTCAGATCGCCCAGCGCGAGGACTTTCGCCGCCGGCCAGCTCCCATCCACGTTCGTGGGCACAAACGCTCCCGCGCGTTCTTTGGCAAAAAACACCGGCGGCTGCCCGGACCGGGTGATAAAGACCCCGGGGGCGTCCTCGTTTCGCCAATCTTCCACGTTCACCTGCTCGCTTCCTGGAAAGAGCGCCGGCAGCCCGGAATTGGTGGTGGCCTCCTGGAAATAGAAGCTGCCCAGGTTGCGCAGCACCCGCAGCCCCTGGCCTCCAGGAAGGACTGTCAGCACGTCGAGTTTGCCGGTAAAATCCAGGTCGGCCAAAACCCCATCGCGCCCCTTCAGATCCTTCAACCCCGCCGCCGTGGTCACCTCGCGGAAGTGGCCGTTTGTCGCAAAGCGAAACGCATAGGACATCTTCTCCCCCAGCATAATAACATCTTCAAACCGGTCGTTGTTCAGGTCGCCCACCAAACACCGGCGGTACGCGCCGTCCGGGGCGGCCGGCAGCGGGTCTCCCAGCGGGGTAAATTTCGCCTTCGCATTGTCGAGCAACCGGAAGCTGTTCGATTCCATGACAAACAGGCTGTTCCGGCCGTCATGGTCGTAGTCCAGAACGCCCAGCGGGCCATGATAAGCTGCGGCCTGCGAACCGAACGCAGCGGCGGTCGCATCGACAAAGCGCACGGGGATTCCGGTCGCGTCGGGCTGGTCCAGAACAAACGCCACCCGCGGTTCGGTGTATTTGCAGCTTTCGTAACCCAGTGGCGGAGGAGGGATTTTGGGGTTCCGGGCAAGAATCGCCTGATGCTTGGTGAGTTCAGCGGTTGCTTCCGCCGTTCGCCCGGCGCGCTGGTACAGCCGGCTGAGCTGGTAGTGAGCGGAGGGGTGGTCGGGCTCGAACTGAAGCACCGTCTCAAAATTCTGAACGGCCTCGTCCGGATGCCCCAACTGTTCCTCGGCCAGCCCGAGCTGAAAATTCAGCGCCGTCACCGCGGGATCAATTTTTTGCGACTCCTGAAAGGCCTGAACGGCTTGCTCGGCCTGGTCCAAACGCAAGCGGGCGCAACCCATCAGGTAATAGGCCGCCGCGCTGTTGTGGTCCAGGTTCAGGGCTTTTTGACACTCGGCGACGACCGCCGGGTTGTCTCCCAAGCGCAACTCCGTACTGGCGAGATTCAACCGCGCATCAACGCTTTCCGGCGCCCGTTTGGCTGCCTGCGAATAAGCCAGCAGTGCGTTGGTCGCATCCCCCTTCTCGAGATAGCCCTGGCCGCGCGTCATCAGGGTGCCGAAGTCATCCGCCGGGTGGCGTGGACGCAGCTCGAAATAGGCAGCCCCACCAACCACAATACCCAAGGCCAGAAGAGCCCAAAGCCATGGTTTTTGCATGGGCCGAGCATGTCAACAGCCCCACCGCATCGCAACCCGGAACTGTATTCAAGACCCGCTGGGGAACGCTCTTCCCGCCCCTTTCGCCAAAAGGAATCCCCCTCCCAAAAAAATTTCACTGTCCGAATTTGCGGCTTCGGAATATCTTTGGCTGCATGAACACAAACATCCCGCAGAGCCATGCTCGCGCCCTGATGGCCATTTCACCGGAAAGTCCGAATTCAATTTCGCGCCGTGCATTTCTCGGAAATACCGCCGCAGGACCGGGTGCAGCTTCCGCCGGTTGGGTCGGCGCCAGCACGTTCAGCGCGGCGGCCGCCGAAGCGCCCTCGGGCGAGACACGCAAGAAGGATATCCGCGTCGGCATGATGACGGCGCCGGTCAGTGGAATGCCCCTCGACGAGGCTCTCGATATGGCCAAGCGTTGTGGCATCTCGGCCCTCGAAGTCATGTCCGGGCCGGAGAGCAAATTGCTCAACCCGATGAATTGCAGCCCGGCCGACGCCGACGCGATCAAGCAAAAGCTCGCCGAGCGCGGCCTCGAAATCAGCAGCCTCGCCAACTACATGGATTCGGCCGAGGCCGGCAAGACCGAGGAAGTCCAGGCATTGGCCAAGAAGATGGTCGATGCGGCCGCCCTGCTGGGTGTGCCCACCATTTGCATGATCACCGGCATCCCCCATGAGGGCGTGAATCGGATCCAGATGATTAAAACGGTCGTGCGCACGGTTTTTCGCCCCATCATCGATCACGCCAAAGAAAAAGGCGTCAACGTTGCGGTCGAGAATTGGTTCGCCACCTGCCTCCAAGGCATCGACACCTTCGATTGTCTGCTTGAGACACTCCCCGATGAGAACTTCGGATTGAACTACGATCCGTCCCACCTCGTGCACCAGGAGCTGGACATCATGATCCCGGTCGCCAGGTACAGTAAGCGCATTTTCCACACGCACGCCAAGGATTGCCTGATCGATGGTCAGCGCCGAAGCTATGTCGGCATTCTCGGAGAGAATTGGTGGCGGTACGTCATTCCGGGGTATGGCGCCATCCATTGGGGCGAGTATATCAGCCATCTGCGTGAAGCCGGTTATCACGGCGTCCTCAGCATCGAACACGAGGACGACACGTTCGGCCCCGAGGAAGGTTTTCGGCATGGCGCCAGCTATCTGACCCGGTTCTGCTAAGGACTCGAAACGCGGTAGAACTGCGCCGGGGCGGCCACCCCGGCCGGGATCGCGTATCCAGCGGAGCCTCCCCCGCTCACGAAGCTTTCAAGCCGCTGCCACCAGCTTTGCTGCCCCTCGCTCCCCGAGAGGCAGGTGCCGAAGCCGTCGATGACCTGCTGTTGTCCCGCAGGCGAAGTGTCGATGGTCACGGTTTGTGCCGGAAGTAAATCCGCCGCGAGCAAGGCAGCTCCGAATCCCGCGGCACCCACGAACCATCGATGAAACTTCATTCGTCCGGCGGAGTTCTATACGAGCGGACGGCGGCGAGTTCAAGCCCAAAGCCTCGATTTATGTTCGACGGGCCGCACACGCTTGACGTCGAGCGGCTCATGCAGTCCCTTATCTACAACCATGCGATCCACTGACCGAGCAAGCTGGGCGAGACTGGCGTTGTCATCCTGCCCGCGGGTGCCAATCTCCCCTCTTCAACCCCGCAGGCACGCGTGACTTCCCTCGTCTGGTTCCGGCTTGATCTTCGCCTCGGGGATCAGCCCGCGCTTCATGCCGCGGTGGCCCGCGGCGGTTCGGTGCTCCCGGTGTTCATCCATGCGCCCGAGGAGGAAGGGCTCTGGGCGCCCGGTGCGGCTTCGTGCTGGTGGCTCCATCAATCTTTGACGTCGTTGGCGGCCCGCCTGCATGACCTGGGTTCGCGGTTGGTGGTACAGCGCGGCCCCTCGCTGGACACGTTGCGGCGGTTGGCAAAACAAACAGGCGCCACCGCCGTCTTTTGGAACCGCCGCTACGAACCGGCCATGTCCGCCCGGGACCAAGTGATTCAGGAGGCGTTGCGCGCCGAGGGATTACAGGCCGAGACCTTCAATGCCGCGCTCCTGCACGAGCCCTGGACGATCCGAAACCAGAGCGGCAAGGCCTTCCAGGTCTTCACACCGTTCTGGCGGCATTGCCTCGGTCAGGGCGATCCGGGCGCGCCGCTTCCGGCCCCCCGGCGCCTGCGCTCGCCCGCGACCTGGCCGGAATCCTTGTCGATACCTGAACTGCGGCTGGAACCCGAAATCAACTGGGCGGGTGGATTAAGGGCTTCCTGGCAGCCCGGTGAAGCCGGCGCGGCCGGGAACCTGCGGCGATTTCTCAGGCAGGAATTCAACCAGTACTCCGATCAGCGGAACCGGCCTGATCGTCCGGGCACCTCCCGGCTTTCGCCTCATTTGCATTTCGGTGAAGTGGGCCCGCGGCAGGTGTGGCATGCGGTTTCGCAAACCGCGGCTGAGCGTGGGTTGCCGGCGCACACGTGGCGCGGTTGCCAATTCCTTGCCGAGCTGGGCTGGCGCGAGTTCGCCCATCACCTCCTCCACCACTTTCCCCACACCCCGACCGAGAGCTTGCGTGGCGCGTTCAGAGGTTTTCCCTGGCGCAAGAATGCCACCGGGCTCAGGGCCTGGCAGCAAGGCCGAACGGGTTATCCGATGGTCGATGCGGGCATGCGCGAATTGTGGGCTACCGGCTGGATGCATAACCGAGTGCGCATGATCGCCGCTTCGTTTCTGGTAAAGGACCTGCTGGTTTCCTGGCAGGAAGGCGCGCGCTGGTTCTGGGATACCTTGGTGGACGCGGACCTGGCCAATAACACACTCGGGTGGCAATGGACCGCGGGTTGTGGCGCCGATGCCGCCCCGTTCTTCCGCGTGTTCAACCCCACCGGACAGGGGGAAAAATTCGACCCTGAAGGCGGCTACGTCCGGCGCTGGTGCCCTGAGTTGGCGCTCCTGCCGGACCGGTGGATCCATCAACCACACCAGGCGCCCACTGAAACCCTTCAGGCCTCGCAGGTGGAGCTCGGTGGCACTTATCCCAAACCGATCGTCAGCCATGCGATCGCGCGTGAGGTCGCCCTCGAAGCCTTCGCCCGGGTCAAGCGTGCTCAGCCCGCGGCCCGCGGGGCTTGGCGCGGCAGTTCGTCCTCAACGATTTCATCTCCTCTGGAGTATTGACAGCGCGGGCGTGTTCTATAGATTCCAGGCATGGCTTCCGCTCGAGCTTTGCTTGAGTTATCCCGCGAAGCCTGCGAGGGGGCCCGGAGGCCCCCTTCCTTTTTGGCCACGGGCTTGCGGTGCGCGCCGTTAAGGCCTACCAGGTCGCGGTCCAGGTGTCCCTGGAACGCTACTTCGCCGGGCATGGACAAACCGGGCGGGTGCGGGCACACTGTGGCTGATGTGAACGCGAGTTGAGCAACCAGGCATGTCCACCGAATCCAGCAGGCGCAAACAGTTTCTCTTCGTCGATGACGACACCGGCTTCCTGAATGGCATCCGGCAGGTGTTCTCCGAGATGTCGCAAGGGTCGTGGAGCATCTTCACGGCCGAAAACCACGCGCAGGCCCTGGCACAATTGCGCAAGCAAAAGATGGACGTGGTGGTGCTGGACCTGGATATGCCGGTGATGGATGGCTTGCAGTTCCTGCGGCTGCTTGGCCGCACGCACCCGGGCCAGCAAGTGGTGATCCTGACCGGCCGCGCCACCGACGAGACCCGCAAGGCCTGCCTGGAAGCCGGCGCCGCTCTTTTCCTCGAGAAGCTCATCACTCCCGACGGGTTCGCTGCCGCATTTTCCGCGTTGGATACCTTGGCCTGCGCCGTGCCACAGGAGGGCTTTCGCGGCATGATGCGGCGGGTAGGTTTGCAAGAGGTCTTGCAGATGGAGTGCCTGGGACGCAAGTCCTCCATCCTCGAAGTGTTTGGCGAGAAGGGGCGCGGGCGCATTTACATTGCGGACGGCGCCATTATCCATGCGGAATCCGGCACGCTTCAGGGTGAGATTGCGCTTTATGGGCTGCTGGGCATGCGCGGCGGCGAATTCAATTTGCAGCCGTTCATCGAGCCCGCTACCCGTTCCATCTCGGGCCACTATGAGTTCTTGTTGATGGAAGCGGCGCGGTTGAACGACGAAGGCACCACCTTTTTCTCGAACCCCGCCTCGAGCGCTTCCGGGCCGGCGGTGGGCCTCTCTCCGGACCAAGTGGTCCTCGGCGCCACCGAATCGGCCGTGGCAACCCGCGCGCGCATCGACGAGGTGGTGCTGTGCTCCGGGGCGGGCGAAGTGCTTTACGATTGGCAAAGCGACCTGTTGGAGAAGCGCTTGGGATTGCTGGCCCAGGTCGAGCAACAGGCCGCTCAGTTGAGCGGCCTGCTTCCGGCGGGCCGCTTCGATTGCCTCGAGATTACCACGTCCCGCGGGCGCGCGGTTTGCCACGTGCAGCCTCACATCCGCCTTTTTGTCCGCAGCTCGACCCAGCTTGCCGCCGGTTAATGGATGCCGCCCTCCAACCGTTCTGCGAGACGCGTCTTCCCTTCCCCGGGCTGGCCGCCTGGGCGGCGCGCCATCCGGACCGGACCATGACCAACCAGTGCTTTGCCAACTGGCTGACGCCCGCGCGCGTCGAGCAGAGCCTTACACGCCTGGCGCTGGCCGCCGAAAGCCTGCACCATCAGCGTTTGGACCCCGTCCGCTTGTGCTGGGTCTTCGAGCACATTCGCCTCCACCTGGCCATCCGGCCGGATGGCGCGTGTCTGGCACTCTTTGTCGAAAACCGTCCCGGCCTGCCGCCCGCCACTCCCGAGGGCGTGCTGGACGACTTCTTGAGACTTTAATTGCGGTTGAGCGGAGCGGGGCCGGCCAGACGGGCGCCCCGGGAAGTCAGGCCGGCTTCAAGTCAAATGGCCCAGCCTTTTTAAACGCAAGACGGGCTCCGAACGCTCGCGGGATCCGGCCAAATCCACCTCGAACTCCGCCACCCAATCGTTGTGTTCCTCCGGGTCCACCAGCATCTGCTGGACGCGCCAGGTGCGCCGATCTTCGGCGGGCGACACGTAGGTATGGCGCGCGTTGCGCGCGTTGGGGTCCAGGCAAATGCGCTCGTGCTCGGCGTGATAGGCCTCGAGCGACGCCTTCAGGCGCCCCTCCGTCCAGGGCTGTCCCTCGGGATCCTCCGGCGAGCTCAGATACGCAAGCGCCTGCTCGAAGTCGGCGTTCACCAGGCCGCGCAGGAAGCTGAAAACGCGGTTGCGGATGGCGGCGGTGAAGGCCTTGGTGTCGCGCGTAACATCGGCGCCGGCTTCTCGGCGCCGGGCGGGCGGACTTCTTTGGTTTCGGCGCGCTGGAAATTGGGGTTGCGCATCTTCTCCCAGTCGTCCAGCAGGCTGGAATCCACCTGGCGAATCAGGGTCCCAAGGTAAAGTTCCATCTCCCGCACGGCTCGTTCTTGGCGTTGTCGGGGACGGTTTGGGCGAGGACTTTGTAGACGCTGTTCAGGTGCCGCAGCAGCACGCCTTCGGCTCGCTGGCAGTTCATAGTCCCGGATGTAATCGGAGAAGGAGCGGAAGGACTCGAACATCTCCCGCGCAATGGATTTGGGCCGGATATTCTCCTGCCCGACCCAGGGATGCTTGTCGGCAAAGGCATTGAACGTCGAATAGACAAACTCGCGGTTCGGCTTCGGGTATTCGAGCTTTTCGAGTTCCTCCATTCGCTCTTCGTATTCGATCCCGGCCATTTTCATTTCGGCCATCTTCTGCCCTTTGAGCTTGTCGAACTGCTTGCGCAGGATGATGTCCGGGTCTTCGAGGATGGATTCCACGAGGGTGAGAGGACTAGCGGATAATCGGGCGCCTGCGGGTCGACGAGCGGGAGCGTCTCCAGCAGGTACAAGGACAGCGTCTGGTCCATCGAGAAGTCGTCCTGCAGCTCGAGGTTGACGCGCAGGTGCGCGCCGTCCCCGGTTTTTGGCATCAACTCGATGATCCTGCGCTCCACCAGCGAGCGGAAGAACTGCCAGGCGCGTTTGGTGTGCGCTTTCTTGGCCTTGGGCGTTTCGTGGCAGCGCGAATCAGCCGCTGCATGGCGCGGCAGCCGTCGCCTTTCCGGCTCAGCACATTCAGCAGCATCCCATGCGAGACCTGAAACCGCGAAGTCAACCGCTCCGGCGGGGCGTGGATGAGCCGGAGAAAGGTCTGCTTGTCCCAATTGACGAAGTTCTTTTCCGGCGGCTTGCGTTTGACAGATTTCTTGCCGTCCTTGGCCGCCTTCTCTTCCAGCTTAAGATTCTCGATCATGTGCTCGGGCGCCTGCGCCACCACCCAGCCGCGATCGTCAAACCCCTTGCGTCCGGCGCGCCCGGAGATCTGGTGGAAATCCCGCGCGCTGAGGATGGCGGTCTTCTCCCCGTCGAACTTGCAGAGCCGGGTGAAGAGCACGGTGCGGATGGGCATGTTAATGCCGACGCCCAGCGTGTCCGTGCCGCAGATGACTTTGAGCAGGCCCTTCTGCGTCAGTTGCTCGACCAGCACCCGGTACTTCGGCAGCAGGCCCGCGTGGTGCAGCCCGATGCCGTGCTTGAGCCATCTCCGAATCTCCGGCCCGTACGGGCTGGTGAACTTGAAGCCTTCCAGGGCGCTGCCGATGGCGTTCTTCTCCTCGCGCGTGCAGACATTGATGCTGGTGAAGTCCTGCGCGCTTTGGGCGGCTTCAAGCTGCGTGAAGTGGACGACATAGACCGGGCTCTTGCGTTCGCTGACCAAACGTTCGAGCGTTTGCGCCAGCGAGATCTCCGAATACGCGAACTCCAGCGGCACCGGGCGGTCCTTGGACTGCACGGTGACGCTGGGCCGGCCATTGCGCCGGGTCAATTCCTCCTCGAAAAAGGTGGTGTCGCCCAGCGTGGCGGACATCAACAGGAACCTCGCCTGCGGCATGGTCAACAGCGGCACCTGCCAGGCCACGCCTCGCTCGCGGTCGGCGTAGTAATGGAATTCATCCATGATGACCTCCTGAAACTCGGCCTGCGCGCCTTCGCGCAAGGCGATGTTGGCCAGGATCTCCGCCGTGCAGCAGAGGATCGGCGCATCGCGGTTCACCGAGGCATCGCCGGTGCTCAGGCCGACATTGTCCGGTCCGAACTCCCGGCACAGCGCCAGCCACTTCTCGTTGACCAGCGCCTTGATGGGGCAGGTGTAAACGGAGCGCTTGCCCTGCGCCAGCGCCTTGAACTGCACCGCCGCCGCCACCAGCGATTTGCCCGAGCCGGTGGGCGTGTTCAGGATGACATTCTTCTCCTCGAACAATTCCAGGATCGCGTTCTCCTGCGCCGGATAAAGCTGCAGTCCCCGTTGCTCCGCGTACTCGAGGAAGCGTCCGAGCAGGACATCATTGCTGAGGTCCTCTCCCCGCGGAATCAGATCATAAAGCGTGACGGGCACCGCCGCCACTATAGGCCGGAACGGCCTGCCGACACCACGAAATATCCTGATAGGAAATTGCTTTTCGCGGCCCGGCTCCTACTGAGCGCCGCGCGGGTGAATCAATTGTCAAAAGTTGAGATGCGACTCCTCCGCCTTCTCAAGGCCTTCAAACCTCAGGGCAACCATTCTCCGTTGGAATTTATTCGTGCCCGCCGCGCCGGCGCAGCAATTCCGCCACCTCGGCATGGCTATTCGACACCGCCAATCGCAAAGGCGTGTTACTATCGTTGTCCTTGGCATTGACATCGGCATTGCTCGACAGGAGAAGTTCCACCACGTCCTTGAGGCCCTCCTCCGCCGCAAAATGCAGGGGCGTGATCCCGTCCTCTTCTTTGGCATTGACCTCGGCTTTGTTGGCCAGCAGCAATCCCGTCATGTCCCTGTGGCCCTGTGCCGCAGCGATGTGCAATGGCGTGTAGTGATCGTCGTCCTTGGCATTGACTTCGGCTTTGTTGGCCAGCAGCCATTCGGCCGCGTCCCTGCGGTCCCAATGGGCCGCATAGTGCAAAGGCGTCCAGCCGACGTTGTCTTTCTTGAAAACCAGATCGGGATTGCCTTTAAGCAGGGCCTTGACCTTTTCCAATTCACCGTCCCTCACCGCCGCGAGAATAGGAGATTGCAAGCGGTCGATTAGTTTACTCCAAAAGCTCATGTTCTTCATCACTACGCCGATTGACCTGGAATATCAACCGGCGAAGTCCTTTCAGGTTACTGATCGGAAATCGCTTTTCGCGCCCCGGCTCGTACTGAGCGCTGCGCGGGTGAGGGAGAATTCGTTTTCGGGCTCACCAACCATGGGACGACGCTACCCATCCCAGGATGCGGCGTCAACCGGCGGTTTTTGCCCGGTTCTTGGCTGTTCTCCGAGGGAGGCAGGCGGGCGAACGGCCCATTTGGACTGATAGGAAACCGCTTTGCGCGCCCCGGCTGATACTGAGCGCTGCGCGGGTGAATCAATTGTCAACAGTTGAGATGCGACCCCTTTGCCTTCCCGGGTACAACATGGCCGGGAGCGGGCGTTATCCGGCCGCGGGTGCGATTCTCGGGCTGGACGGCGGTTCGAGCCAGGGCACCACCCGGTGCCTCCCGGAAAGCCAGGTCCGCATGCCCAGCGACATGGTCGCCATGGCCGATTGCAAACCGAAAACCGGGGGTGAGGACAACGACCTCGACGATCTCTTTGCCATCAATCTGCTGGCCGAATTGGCCCCGCGTCATGACAACGGCGAAAACGCCGTGTTCTGCGACGGCCATGTTGAGTATGCCAAGCACACCGCCTGGCTCGAAAGGAGCGAACGCGCCCGCCAGCGCTGGAACAACGATCACGCCCCCCACCCCGAGACCTGGCCTAACAATTAAAATGGCGCGACCGGCCGGTGAAAGGACCGGCGGGCGAGGAAATGGGAAATAGAGCCGGCGACCCGTGAGTGCACGAAACTAGGGACCGACCCCAAAGAGGGTGGCCCTCCGCAAGGTGGCCGTGCGCCAGCACCCCGCTGGACTCGCGAGCAGATCCGAGCGGCTCGCCTCGCCCGTTGGTTCCCTTGCTCCAAAAACGCGGCCTGCACCTCATGGAGTTGCCCGCCGACAACTTCGAACTGGCCGCTTACCCGGGTCTGTTAGTCAAGCATAGCTACTGGCGCTGGCCAGAGCGCAATTTGGCCGGCAACGCCATTGACTTTTTTATGCGGGTGCGGGGGCTGTCCCCATTCCCCTGGCGCGCACCCAGGTGGAGAGCGCCCCTTTACCCCCTTGCCAACCCACTTCTATACGTTTATAACCATGTCTAGCACAAATCGAATAGACATAGGTATATTTGAGTAGAAACCCCTCGCGACACGCATGGATCCCATTAAAAACCCCTTCTCGCCCGGTGCCGGTTCACCCCCGCCCGAGCTGGTTGGCCGCTCGGGAATTCTCGAACAGGCCCGCATTCTTCTCGGTCGCATCAAGGAAAAGCGCCCGGAAAAAAGCATCCTCCTCACCGGCCTGCGCGGCGCCGGCAAAACGGTCCTGCTCAACGAAATTGACCGCCTCGCCATCAAAACCGGCTACCGCACCGTCGGGGTGGAAGCACACGAAGACAAATCCCTGGCTGCCTTGCTCGTGCCGCCCTTGCGCAAACTGCTCTTCGAACTCGACCGCGTCGCCGATGCCGGAGACAAAGCCAAACGCGCGCTCGCAGTGCTCAAGGGCTTCATGAGCGGCCTGAAGGTCAAGATGGGGGAGATCGAAGTCGGCTTGGACATAGACCCTGAAAAAGGCGCGGCTGACAGCGGCGATCTGGAAAGCGACCTGCCCAATTTACTGGTCGCCGTTGCCGAAGCGGCCGACGAGCGTCGGATTCCGGTCGCTCTGCTGATTGACGAGCTTCAGTATTTCAACCAAAAGGAGCTCAGCGCTCTCATCATGGCCATGCACAAGATGCAACAACGCCAGTTGCCCATGGTCCTGCTCGGGGCCGGCCTCCCCATCCTCCCGGGCCTCGCCGGGGAATCAAAATCCTACGCCGAGCGCCTCTTCAGTTTTCCCGACATCGGTGCCCTCTCCGAAACGGACGCCATCAAGGCCGTGCAAGACCCGACCAGGGCGGTCGGTGTGGGCTTCGACACGGACGCGCTACAAGAAGTCTTCCGCCTGACCCAAGGCTATCCCTACTTCCTCCAGGAATGGGGTTATCAATGCTGGAATCGTGCCGCCGCATCGCCCATCACCCTCCAGGTCGTCAAGGACGCCAGTGCCACGGTCATCCACCGCTTGGATCAGAACTTCTTCCGCGTCCGCTTCGACCGCCTCACGCCGGGGAGAAGCGGTTCCTGCGCGCCATGGCCGGTCTCGGGCCCGGCCCCCAGCGCACCGGAGACATCGCTGGCGCCCTGAAGGTTACGGTCAACGGCCTTGGCCCCGTTCGCTCCAAACTCATCAAGAAAGGTATGATCTACAGCCCGGCGCACGGCGACATGGCCTTTACCGTCCCGCTGTTTGACCAATTCATGCTCCGAGCCATTCCCAACCTCGATTAGCACCCCGAAAAGGGGCCACGTAACCAGGTTCGTTTTCTTTCATCAACGGAGTGTCGCCTGGGCAGTCTGCACAGGAACGAGGTGGCGCATAGGCATGGACCTGCCACCCGGTTTTCTGACAGGCCTCGGCCAAGGTTTTCAAGAAGTCATGGCGGTCCACGTCATCCAGGAAAATGTCCTCGCGCCGATTACCTCGGCTCATGACGCCTGTCCCGCCGTAGTCCACGGCGAAGGAGGATGGTACATCGCGCCGGGATACTGGATGCGCAATGGGCGCGGCATGAAATCCAGACCGACCAGAGCTGCTCGCCTGGTCAAAACAGATGCACTTTGTTAGGGCTTGACCCAATTTCGGCGATTGGTGTGGCGATTGCGGGGGCCTATTGGTTGTATCGCCGATTGAAGGATTATTGAAAGTTGCCCATGGAAGCCGTGGCCAACGGCATGCCTGGCATCGAAATTAACAATGCTGGCAGCTAAAGTATCGATTAACACGTTTCGCGTTCAGCTCGGTAGGTTAGCAGGCATGAAAGCAATGGGTAAAATGGAAAGATCGGCGCATCACTTCATCGCAATCGCACTCGCGCTTCCGGTGTTTGGGATTTCGATGTGGACGGCTCTGGATGATCCGGCCCAACTGAATCCCTGGCACCGCCCAAGCGGGGTTCTTGATCTGAACCTCTGGTATTTGGTACTGCCGCAGTTGGTGTGCTCTGTCGGTATCATTCTGACCGAGGCGATAGCCTTCCTTGCCTCGCGCAAACGGGGCGGTGCGTCGGGGCCGCATCTCAACCTTTGACATTGTCAAGCATCACTTGTCAAATGTTGAGATGCGCCCCCTCTGCCTTATAATCAGGCGCGGGATTAATGATTTCGTCAGCCCCAACCTTGTTGGTGCCGATGCGGTTGGCAATTAGGCGAAGGTGCGGCGCGTCCGCACTCAACATCTGACACCGTCAAGCTTCAATTGTCAAAAGTTGAGACGCGACCCCTTTGCTGCCTTGCAGGCCCCTTTGCTTCAAGCCCCTGTTTGTCATTATTCCGGAACTGATCCATCCACTGACCCTTACGTAAAATAGACTCTGGCCAGAACAACCCTGCCGTCGCGGAGTCGAACCTCGAACATCCATCGGTCCAGATTTGCAAAGAGACCAGGGAACCAAATCGATCGGGCTGGATATTGCCTCTGGTCTGCCAAGAAGTAATAATAACTCTTCGTGCCATCCTGTTTGCTAGTGGACTCGGGCGCGCCCAATAACCCGCTCAAGCGCAGTTCGTCGGCTCCAAGAAGGACTTTGGACGCCAACAAACTGTCCACCATCTCGAAGCGTCTCCCATAAAAAGCAGATGCGCCTTTAGACGCTAGTCTTGGGTCCGCCTCTTTCCATGTCTTGGAGTCGAATGCTGAATTCCGATGTGGACGGAAGCAGGTTTCAAGGTTTTCCCCAACGATGCATGGGGTTACGAAATAGTTGATGAGGTAGAGTGCCACCATAAACGCAGACCACCCACCCGCCAACTTCGGCCGCGACGTGCTCGGCTTCATACGCTCATCCTATCGGTGTGGACCTATCGCTCCGTTGCTAATCGTAGAAAGCAACCCACGATTCAGCGCGTCAAGGCAGGCGGCTGTGCAGGTCTGCCCAGCGTATTGGGCGCTCACACCGATGCCAACACCAGCCTCATTGTTCAGGCGGTCAATCTGCGTGCCGAGGTCATTGCCAGTTTCACGGCGTTGCAGCGCATCCAGGGCGCCGTCTGGTCCCCCACAGGGCCCGGGGTGCCGCGCTAGGTCGCACGCGGCGATGCAGTGCGTGAGCAAATCAGCGTCGTTCCCGGGGGCTGCGCCCGGCCCACGGTGGGTTGACCCATCTGGAGCATTGGCGTCCGCCTGAGCCTCGGCTATGGCGAGGGACAGGTTTCGCGATGCTTTACAAGCCACCCTGTCGATGCACCATCCCAGGCCAACACCGATGCCGATGGCGACTCCGATTGGGCCGACAGCCGCAGGAACGATTGAATGCCCAAAACGATCGCGCTTAGATAGCGGATCGTTGTGAACAAATCCGTAGAGATTAACGCCCCCGCGCTCGCCAATTGGGTCCCTATTTAGCCATCGCTGGGTATTGGGATCATAGAAACGGTAGCCGTAATAGTACATCCCCGAGTTGGGGTGCACCGGCTTGCTGCTGAAGCGCATCACGTTGGCGGCGGCCAGGGTGCCGCTCGAGCCGAGCACGTGCCCGTATGGGTCGTACTTGTAGCTGGCCGCCATCGCCTGGCTCGCATCAACCAAGCAGGTGATGTTTCCATTCCCATCGGCGTGGTAGAAGTTGTGCGTGGTCCAGTTCCCGCCCGCATAGCCGTGGCTGCGGGCCAGGAGGCCGCCGATACCGCCCGCCCCGTCCAGGCCGCCCGAGAAGTCCTTGCCCCGGGTGTAATTCACCACGGGCGTGTTGGCCCCGTCCCGTTCCTGAACGATGTTCATGCCGTCGTAAAGATAGCGCGTCTCCCCGGCCAGCGTCCAGCCGCCCGAGCCGCCGCCCCGCCAAGAACGTCGTTGCGCCTGCTCATCTTTGGATGCTTGGTCCACGCGTCGCGCCGCCATTCTTCCATTAATCTTAGCCCCTGAGGCGGTGAAGGCCGGCCACCACCGCCACCTGACTTGACATTTATCAGGCCCATTCCTAACCGTCAATCCGCAAATCCAACTAATGAGGTCCGCAGGCCATTCCGGCCGGGGGCAAGGGAGCGCCCCCGGCGGGGCGGCGCTTTCGAACGCGCCCACACGTCCCAAAGCGGCGGCAAGCCGGCCGCACTCCAAACGCTTCGCGAATCGAAGCCGGGCTCGCCCGGCCGCGCTGGCCTTGGGAGTTGCCCATTCGCCTAATAGCCGGTCCACGGGCAACCACGCGGGCCGTGGCGCCGGCGCTTATAGCGGGGGAGGTGCGCCAAGGGCTCAAACGGTCCGATGAGGTTATCCATGGCGTCGATTTCCCCTCATGCGGTGAGGCCGCCCGCCTGCGGGGCTCTATTTCGCCAAAGGGGTGGCTCATCGATGCTCACGGACGATGCTCTCCACATCATAATCAGGCGCGGGATTAATGATTTCGTCAGCCCCAACCTTGTTGGTGCCGATGAGGTTAGCAATTAGGAGGAGGTGCGGCGGGGCCGCACTCAACATCTGACACCGTCAAGCTTCAATTGTCAAAAGTTGAGACGCGACCCCTTTGCTGCCTTCTCCTCCAGCCAGGGCAGATAATCGCATCGGTCGCCTCGCCAGGTCATAATCACTTTCCGGTATGCCCCGGCACGCTGCGGGCAACGGCGGGCGTCCAGCCTCCAGGCTGGCCGGTGGCGTCAGGGCCACCCGTCAGGACCCGCCCCGCAACCATGCATGGGCATCTGAGTGATTATAGGTCCGGTCCGGCGGGAATACCGTAGCGATTTTGAAGCGAGAGGGCCGGGAAGGCGAAAAAAGGGCTCTTCGCCTCCCGGCAACTGCAAAATCAGGTCGCCGCTCTACCTGCCCGGACCAACCGAAACGACTTGCGCTTGCCCAGAAGGTGGCTGCCAGACAAGCGTGCCGTTCGTCCCAATGAAAAGGACGCCTTGTCGCAGGTGGAGATTGGTTAGTGCAAATTGCGAGGTGAAGCTCGTCTCGCCCACTGTAAGCGAGCGGTTAGTCACAATGAGGTCCTCTCGGCGCCCCTCCATAAACTTGGTGAGCTTTTCTCCTTCGGGACGTCCCGCTTCGACCCATCGCTTGAAAGTCTGGGACAATTCGATGGCATCAGCGCGGACCACGCTTTTGGTTACTACGATTCGAGCCCATACGTAGTAACCAACCGCTGCGCAAAGAGCGAGGCCGACCACCGACCCCAGGACAATGAGCAGCCAGCTACCCAAGTCTTCGTCCTGAGCCATTATTGGGTGAGCATCTCCTTCAGCTTGGCGCCAACAGCGTAGTCGCAAAGCCCCTTGGCGTAGTCACGACAGTTGTTTCCGAGAGCATCGTAACGCCCCGGGTTCTCCTTGGAATTTTTCTGGGCTCTATCGCGGACTTTCTTATCAACGGCCGGACTTGTTACGACATGCCGCCGGATTTCAAGGCACGGGTCATTGAGATTCCGCGGGTCGAACCCCGACTTGGGATTGAACTTGATATCCGATGGGCAGTTGGCTGGCGCGAGTGGCCCCTTTCCGGGGAATTTCGAGGAGTCCCAATAGGTGCCGTCACCGTTATCGCCGACAGCCCATTCATGCCCCCATTTTGAGCACTTATCCCGGATAATCCATACATCAAGGCCCAGCGGGTCGATAGCTCCGACGGGGCTGTTGTAAACAAACTGATACAGGTTCGGACCACCGAACGACTCAAATGGCCCGATGAGGTTATCCATGATGTCCGACTCCCCAGATACCATGAGACCGCTCGCCTGCGGATCCCTATTTAGCCATCGCTGGGTGTTGGGATCATAGAAACGGTAGCCGTAATAGTACATCCCCGAGTTGGGGTGCACCGGCTTGCTGCTGAAACGCATCACGTTCGCGGCGGCCAGGGTGCCGCTGGAGCCGAGCACGTGCCCGTACGGGTCGTACTTGTAGCCGGCCGCCATCGCCTGGCTTCCATCCACCAGATAGGTGACGTTGCCATTCCCATCGGCATGATAGAAGTTGTGCGTGGTCCAGTTCCCGCCCGCATAGCCGTGGCTGCGGGCCAGGAGGCCGCCGATACCGCCCGCCCCGTCCAGGCCGCCCGAGAAGTCCTTGCCCCGGGTGTAATTCACCACGGGCGTGTTGGCCCCGTCCCGTTCCTGAACGATGTTCATGCCGTCGTAAAGATAGCGCGTCTCCCCGGCCAGCGTCCAGCCGCCCGAGCCGCCGCCCCGCCAAGAACGTCGTTGCGCCTGCTCATCTTTGGATGCTTGGTCCACGCGTCGCGCCGCCATTCTTCCATTAATCTTAGCCCCTGAGGCGGTGAAGGCCGGCCACCACCGCCACCTGACTTGACATTTATCAGGCCCATTCCTAACCGTCAATCCGCAAATCCAACTAATGAGGTCCGCAGGCCATTCCGGCCGGGGGCAAGGGAGCGCCCCCGGCGGGGCGGCGCTTTCGAACGCGCCCACACGTCCCAAAGCGGCGGCAAGCCGGCCGCACTCCAAACGCTTCGCGAATCGAAGCCGGGCTCGCCCGGCCGCGCTGGCCTTGGGAGTTGCCCATTCGCCTAATAGCCGGTCCACGGGCAACCACGCGGGCCGTGGCGCCGGCGCTTATAGCGGGGGAGGTGCGCCAAGGGCTCAAACGGTCCGATGAGGTTATCCATGGCGTCGATTTCCCCTCATGCGGTGAGGCCGCCCGCCTGCGGGGCTCTATTTCGCCAAAGGGGTGGCTCATCGATGCTCACGGACGATGCTCTCCACATCATAATCAGGCGCGGGATTAATGATTTCGTCAGCCCCAACCTTGTTGGTGCCGATGAGGTTAGCAATTAGGAGGAGGTGCGGCGGGGCCGCACTCAACATCTGACACCGTCAAGCTTCAATTGTCAAAAGTTGAGACGCGACCCCTTTGCTGCCTTCTCCTCCAGCCAGGGCAGATAATCGCATCGGTCGCCTCGCCAGGTCATAATCACTTTCCGGTATGCCCCGGCACGCTGCGGGCAACGGCGGGCGTCCAGCCTCCAGGCTGGCCGGTGGCGTCAGGGCCACCCGTCAGGACCCGCCCCGCAACCATGCATGGGCATCTGAGTGATTATAGGTCCGGTCCGGCGGGAATACCGTAGGGCAACATGTAGGGTCAAATCTCCACATGTGACAATTGCGCCTCGATCCCGGCTAGTTCGCGCCGCAGTTTGGCCTCCCTTTCCAGCCGCTTGCCAAACCGGCTCACCGCCTGCCCCACCGCGGTGTAGTCCATCCCGTCGGCCAACTGCCCCAACTGCGCCAGCCGGAGCCGTCCCCTCCTGCGCCCAAGCCACAGCGCCGCGTCCCGCCCCCAATCCCCGTGGCGCCCCCGGAACCGCTCCCACGGCTCGCCTTTGGCCTTCTCTAGAACCGAAACGATCGCGGGCCACGACACCGGCTCGGTCAAACCCTTGATTTGCCCTTGCTCCCTCGGGTTGGCCCGGATGCCCTGGCGCAGCCGCCGCGCAAAAGCCCGGCTGCCGAGCACGACCCCGGCGATGAGACGATCCCACGGCCGCTCCATTGTCCCCTGCAACACGGCCTGTTGCGTGTACCGCCGTAACGCCGCGCGTTGCCCGGCTGCGTTGCGGCCGCCGCACAGCCGCGCCAGCGGCTCACGCCATACCCAGGCCAAGGGCGCGCCGTAGCCGGCATAGCCGCGGTACGAACTCCAGCGATACTCGCGCAGTAGCCGCAGCCTCTCAGCGATGATCCGAGCCTTGGGCTTGGCGGCCAACCCGGCCCGGGAGGCGGCCCGTTGTCGCTTCCCCAACTGCAAACCGGCCACGCGCACCGGATTCAGGTGAACGTAGCGGGCCACCTCCTGCCAGCCAGCGTCATCCTCGACGATCGACGCTTTGAATCGGCCTTGCAGCAAATGCCCCGCCCGGTCGTGGCGCCGGTTAAACCAAACGCTGTAGCTGACATTGAGCCACTGCATCGCGCGGCTCAGGTTGGCCTCCGGGGTCTCCAGCAGCAGGTGAAAGTGGTTGTCCATCAGCACGTAGGCATGGACCCTGGCGCCGAACCGCTCGCCCAACTCCCCCAGCAACTCCAGGAAGTGGAAGCGATCGGTGTCGCCGCGGAAGATCGCTTTGCGTTCGTTGCCGCGGGCCGTGGCGTGGTAACGCCCGCCCGCCTGATTGATCCGAAGGGCGCGAGCCATGCCGCTATTCGACCGTAACCCTAAAACCACGTCAAACCTATAAATGTCACATGTGGAGATGTGACCCGAATGGCGGTTGCCTCGTGGCCGGCGCGCAACGGAGCGTGCAGCCCGGTGCTCAACGGTGTCGGAACCAGACTGTATGTGTGTAATCGGCACGAAGGAACCGTGAGTCTCGTGGACACCTTTTGCGGCAAGGAACTGGCGTGCGTGCATGTGTCCCGCGAGCCGGTCCAGATTGCGCTCTCGACGGACGGCACACTGCTTGCGGTGGCGATCCTCCTTCCCGATGGCGTGGCGAACGAGCCAGTCGTCCGGTCAGAGATTTGCCTTTTGGACGCCCAGGATCTGACAATCCTTCATAACATCCCGCTGCCCAATGGCAGCACCTGCGTACGGTCGGTGGCCTTCCACCCGCCAGGAACGTCTGCGCTGTGGCGCACAATATTGCCCGCTTTCAAATTCCTGCGACACAAGTTGAGAATGGCTGGATGAACGTTGCGGCGCTGAGCCTGGTTTCGGCAGACCGGGGGGAATTGATGGCTACGCTTATTTTGGACGAAGCGGCTCGCGGTGCTGCAAACCCTTACTCAGCCGCCTGGACCTCGGATGGGGGAATGCTCTGCATTACCCACGCCGGCACGCACGAGCTGAGCGTGATTGATTTCCGGGCTCTGGAGCGAAAGCTCTCCGGGGTGCCAACCGGCTCTTTCGTAGCCGATTTTGGAGTGCTGAAAGGCATTCGGACCCGGTTAGCCTTGGGCGTTAACGGCCCTCGCAGCCTGGCGATTGACGGTGGGATCGCCTATGTTCCAGGCTTCTTTTCGGACTCGGTCGCTATCGTGACGCTCGGGGGCGGAACGCCCCCGCGCACACTCCTCTTGGGAGGAGTCCATCAGAAGGACACAGTGCGGGAGGGAGAGCGGCTCTTCAATGACGCGACGATTTGCCATCAGGGCTGGCAGAGCTGCGCGACATGTCACCCGGAGGGACGAGCGGACGGTTTGAATTGGGACCTGCTCAACGACGGGATCGGTAATCCCAAGAACACCAAGAGCCTCCTCTCGGCACACAAGACGCCCCCATCCATGAGTTTGGGAGTCCGTGGGTCCGCTGAAGAGGCCGTCAGGTCCGGGCTGAAGCATATTCTATTTGCCTATCGGCCGGAGTCCGAAGCCAGGGCGATTGATGATTACCTGCGATCACTTCGTCCCACGGCCAGCCCTCATCTGCTAAAGGGCGCGCTCAGCCCGTCTGCTTGGCGAGGCAAGCGTCTATTCTCAGATCCAAACGTCGGGTGCGTTACTTGTCATCCACCTCCCCTTTTTACAGACTGCAGGCCACACCAGGTTGCTCATGCACTCGCCCCGAACGGCCGCGCTCTATTATTGGATACACCAACTCTTGTGGAATGTTGGCGGACAGCCCCCTACCTCCATGACGGGTCCGCTGCCAGCATCGAGGAAGTGCTGGTCGCCAAAAACCTCGATGATTTACACGGAAGAACCTCGCACCTCTCACCGGGGCAGGTCCAAGATTTGATAGCCTATGTCCTCGCTCTATAGAGATACTGGATGAGTGAACTGATCCCCGTTAAGCGTTGTGCTAAAAACAAGGGTCGGTCAAAACCAGCCAAAAATAGTGGTC
>CAWELO010000009.1:0-95813 GCA_963809845.1 uncultured Verrucomicrobiae bacterium
TACCTCGGAGGCGTTCCTCTCGTAACGGGCAGCTATATCGCTACCGCAACTGACAGGCCGGTGCTCGGAATGGATTGTCTGCGTCATTATTGTGTTCAATTGGACTTTCAAGCCGGGAAGATTCGATTTCTGGACCCTGAGCGTGTGAACGCAGCGGAGCTCGGGATGCCGTTTCCTCTTTCGAAAGCTCCCAAGGGCCTCAATTGAACACCCCGGTCTTTTCGAAAGCCGAGACCAGAAGTTGTTGATCGACACCGGGTGCGCAATGGATGTAGGCCTCAACCAAAGAGTTTTCACTCGGAGCGTCCATCGACAGCATGCTTCGTCGGTGCAGCCGGAGCCATTGCCGTTCAATGGAGCAGACGGCATGAGCAGCAAGGCTCCTGAATGCGCTCTAATTCAAAAATGTGATTGGAATGGTGAAAGCTACACAGCCCTTGTCGTGCAAAAGGAAAGGAAACCTTTTGTCGGAGAAGGGCAGGAACTGATTGGTTTGAGATTTCTGGCACGCCACCTGGTGACCTTCAATTTCCCAAAGGGAATGTTATATCTTAAGCGCACGGACTGGTCCCCTCCAGCGATACGAGATTTGACTTCGCCGAACAAAATCACTGGACCGAACGCGGCACGCGTCCCTCGGTCAGTTTTGACGTTGGGGCCACATGGAGCGTATGGCCACATGGAGCGTATGGAGATAGTCGTGTTCTCATTTGTTGCGGCGATATCTGGCGCATGCTTCACGAGCATTGGTTGCCGGCGCGCTCGGGTTCAACATCGCCGTCCTGGATGGCATCTTGCTTTGCTGGGCTTACTTGTCACTGTGCTGCTGACCATCCTCTACGTTGGCCGGCAGACTTGTTTCATCCAGAGCGATGGGATGACTACAAGGGTGGATTTTGGCCACCAGTTGTTTTTGCGTCAGCATCGGCAGCGGGGGTCGCTCTCTTATCATCGCTGGTTGCTGTCTATTATTTCAGAGCCAAGTTCAGAAATGAAAAGCCTGAGGCCCAGCAAAGCGCCTGCACCTAACCGCCGCCCGCGTTTTCCGCTCGGCGTTTGTGACAGATTTCATTATCCTTTTTTGTGCTTCACCTCCCCGCACGGCGGCGGAAGGTGAGGCGCGACGTTAAAAAGGAGCCGTTTGAACAGGAAACAAATCGCAAGATCATGTGTGGCCGTTGGGATAGTCCTTACTGTGACCGTTGTGGCTTTATTGGACGACCATGCTGCCCCAAAGGTGGTGGATGGTCATTTCAGTCCTACGGATTTAGCGGAAATCAGGAAAACCGTGAGGCGATTTCAGTGGCATGCTGCGAAGGAGCTGCTTGTCACAGCCCGTTTTAAAGGGCTTTTTAGCATCGTCATTCCGGATATGTGTTACGGTCGTGTTGTTGAAATTGGGTCGTTCGTCGACCGCTCTTCTCCGGCGTTCGGCATGTTCATGACGAACCCAATTTCGCCTGCTTATCTTCGGTCTGTGAGAGGCGATCCGACAAATTTTGTGGAATATGCGCTTGTGCGCACCACGAATTCTTGGAGAGTAACCGCATGGGAACTCCCTAGATGAAGCAATCTTTTAACCAGCACCTGCAGGCAACCCGCGATGACGTGGCTATTGCAGGCTGGTCGCCATTAGCGCGGGTGCCTGAGGTGCGCCGTTAGCCCACAAATACCCGTATGGCAGTTCCTGCACATCTTACCATCAGGATTGACGGGCTGCCGTTCGAAGCGTTGCTTTCCGATTGGAGATGGCTCGTGTCGCCGGATTTCACCCCGCTCCTAATGACAGCGTTTGGTGATTTGTTCCTTCGCGACCACTCTGACCGCATTCACTTTCTCGATCTGATGTCCGGCGAGTTCAAGCAGGTCGCCGATTCGCAGGAGGACTTCGAGCGCTTGTGTGAGGACCGGGAGCGGCGGCGCAGTTGGTTTCTCGGGTTACTGCTCACAGGCGTTCGCACCTTGCGGGGCGAATTGGCGGCGGACGAGTGCTACAGTTGCAAGATACCGCTGTCATTCGGCGGGCAGTTGGAGCCGGACAATTTCGAGCGTAGTGATTTGCTGGTGCATTATTCGATACTGGACAGCTTTACCTTCAGATGCGGCACCTGCCTCCCGGCACGAGCCTCGACAGCATCAAGCTTGAGGCAACAAGGACTATCACTTGGTTGCAGAAGCTTGTGGGCTAACAAGACCATGCACACGGACTCCGCGACTAAATTAATATTTCATATCGTAGATCACTGGCGCGGAGCCGGTGATAGCGAACGTTCGGCGGAGGCGTGCTGCGTGCAAAGCCATTTCAACCCGGAGGGTTGGCAGAGAGTAGCCGGGGGTCGCAGCGGAGCGGAGACCCCCGGTCGAGCAGTCGGTAGGATCAGTGCATCCTGAAGGGATGCCAGAGTTCTGCGACCCCTCCGGGGTCGGCGGGAGATTATTGGATCGGCAGATCCGGGGGTGTCGCTGCGCTCGACCCCCGGCTACTATCTGGCAAGCCTTCAGCTTGCCCGGACAGCGAGCGCGAGCCGAACCCTCGGCTCCAGGCAAGGCCGGGTTACGCCATGCGGTCTGCCCTGAGCCCTCGGCCCCGCCTGCCTGAGCCGGATCGTTAAGCGGCACGCGTGTATGAACATTTTCACCACAGATCACCCGATGGCCTCCGGGCCATCTTGGTTCGACGCCAAGGAATATCCTCGACTGTCTTTAGTTTTGAGCATTTTAGTTATCACTCTGATTCTGGCTCCCCTCGTTGAAATCCGCCTTTATTATTGGGTCATGAGCGACATTGGCGCAGACAACCCTTTTGCCGAGCCGTGGTTGGATTTGGGTTTGGGTTTCGGTGTCGCGCTTGTGCTGAGCCTTCCGTGCGCCTGCTCGGTTGTTTTGGTGTCGCGGCTAATTGCGCGGCACTGGAAGGCTAACGGTATGCCGCTTAACCCTCGTCCTTCACTGGACTCTGCGGTACCGTCATTTTGTCATCCCGGGCGCACCAGTCGCGGAGCCAGTGAGGCCGACCATTGGGCTCAAAAACGAGTGGTGCGTAAATTTCCTCTCATCATATGCTGTGCGCTCGGACTCGCGGCTGTGGCATTTTGGTTTTTCCAGCCAGTGCAAACCTTTGACATCCAACGCGTCGACTCTCGACTGCTCTCGCTTCAGCAGCCATATCGCACCGTTAAGACCGCCTATTACGCGGATGGTGGCAGCATCGGCATAGAAATCATCGATCGAGATGGTCGCTTGCAGCAGTTCGCCATCCCCTCTCATTTCGGAGACTCGAACCGTTACACGAGGGTTTTTGTCGGATCGATGTGCGACCGAACCCCGGGTGCAATCGAAATCATTAATCCTGAGCACACGAAACGCATGTTGATCTCGGTCTTACAGGCCAATGCCCGTCGCAGCGCTTGGGATGACCTCGCGCTTATGGCCCTAAGGCGGCACCCCGTTGATTTTGCGCGTTGTCTTGTCCACAGGTGGAGAGGAGACTACAAGTCATGACAATTGCGCCGAACTATTCTGCCGCAGCGAACCCGGCGACCAGGCCCGGAAGTGAGGCGATGAACCGAGGTCGCCGGTTCGCTGACCAGAATCGTTAGCCGACTTGTCCGTATGAGGCCTAGCACTATCGAGGTTTCTGGACTTGTGCTCGGGATCGTGTTTCTCGCCTTCGGCGTGTTTGCGATTATCAGGCCTCCTACCGGAGTAGTGTTTCACCCCGCGAACGATGCGATCGGGATGCCGGTTAGCTCGGAGCCAGAGAGCGTGACCCCGAACAGTTCGCGAGTTTATGCGGTCATAGGCATTCTTGTAGGCGCCGGTATGATTGGATCTGCGCTTTATCATGAAAAGAGATGAGCCGTCGGTCCTTGGATGGGCTAACCAACCGGACGCAGGCAAGGCTGGGTTCACGCGTCTGTTTGCAATCAAGCCTCTTTTCCCCGGCCTGCCTGAGCCGGAGCGTTAACCTGCGCGACTACGCTTCGATGAAGTTGCCAGTTTCACCCAATCATATAGCGAACGCGCTGAAAAGCGAGGGTAACAGTTTAGCTCGTATCCCTGGCGAGGGTTTTCAGCGGGAGCCTTTCAACAGCGCAATATCGCGCGTCGGTTGGGTTTGACGGGCGGATTTCGGTAGAGAGCCGCCTGAGCCAGGGCGTGGAACGGGGTCAGTTAAGGAGGTTGTCAAACTTCGCCGATTCGGGCACCGATGGATGAGGAAGATGGTCGGCAGGTCGCGCGCCGCGATCAAACGCCTCTTGGCTCAACCGCAGTTCCAGGAGCGGCCTGCTCCATGGCGCGCAAGCTGCGCATCCAATACCCCGGCGCGCTGTATCACGTCGTGAATCGCAGGGATGGCCGGGAGGCCATCTTCAAAGACGACCAGGATCGGCATCGTTTCCTAAGCACCCTTGGGGAAACCTGCCCCAAGACCGGTGGGCGAGTGCATGCTTTTTGCGGTTAATCGCGCAGGGTCTGGAGCGCCTGGGCTGGACGGAGTTGGATCGGGTGAACCGGCCCATGGGTGATCCGGCCAAGTTGGAACTGGCCCATCAACTCCGGGGGTCGAACGACCCTCTCAGTGGCGCGGGTAGCCCGGGGCTTGAGCCTGGGCAGCCGGGCGCGTTTGGCATGGCTGCTCAAAAGCCGCAACACCAGCAAGCCCACGCAGCCCGCACAGCCGGCTCAGACACTGCTTGCGATGTGATAACCTCCTTAACTGACCCCGTTCCGGGAACGCTCTGGCACAGGGCGGTGCGCAGGCGCCTGGGAGCCAGGCCATGCCCGCGACCAGGTTGGCCTTGGGCGTTTCCAAAACCAGATGATAATGGTTGCGCATGAGGCAATAGGCATGCACCTGCCACCCGGTTTTCTGACAGGCCTCGGCCAGGGTTTTCAAGAAGTCATGGCGATCCGCGTCATCCAGGAAAATGTCCTCGCGCCGATTGCCTCGGCTCATGACACCTGTCCCGCCGCAGCCCACGGCAAAGGGTGATGGCACATGTCGCCGGGATACTGGATGCGCCATGGGCGCGGCATGAAATCCAGGTTGACCAGGCTGGTCGGGGCCGTCGAGGGAAACGCACTTTGTTAGGGCTTGACCCGAATGGCGTCCTGGGCAATGACGAAAGCCCCAACTTCGCCGAGGGAACTCGTCGCCTGCGGCTCTGAAAAAGAGGATGCTGAGGAGCAGGACAAACTTGACCCATTTCGGACACCCCCGTAAAAGGAATGCAGAGCGTCGCTACGCTCCGACCACTGTCGGATAATGCTCGGATCGGTGTCCGGCAATTCCGGATTGGGTGTCCGAAATCATCGGAATGCGCGGTGTCTTGTGATCTGGGACGATTCTTTGGTGTTTACATGGCTTATGGTCAAACGAGTATTGTCTCTTGGCATGGCCGGGTTTGGAAGATACGCACCAGCATACTCCACCTATCCACCCACAACTGAACGTGCCTATTCGCCTGAAAGATTCCGGAGGCGCCGCGTGAGTACGCAAGTCTTGCTGGTGGAATGTAATGTTAGCCCCAGGCCCGGCTGTTGCTTGAGACCCATTTCCCCTTCCATTCATCCCATGAAATCAAAGATCCTCCTCATCTGCCTTTTTGTCTCCGCCTTTCTCGGGACTGTGAAGGCCAAGTCTCCGCCCGCCCCGCCCGCGAAGAGCAACGCGCCTGCCACGCCGGAAGAACCAAGATACCTCCTCTTCTGGAGTTCCCCCGACAAAGCGGGGGAACTGGCCGAGCGGGTCGGCATGAAGGGCGACGGCAAGACCCGGATCCTGGGGTTCGGCCTGCCCAATCCGACCTTTGAACTCGAGAGGCAATTGCCCGACCGCATCCGGAGTGCATTCGCCGCGGCACGCGCGCACGACATGGCCGTGATGCTCCATTTCGATTTCCATCTTGCCTGGAAGAACCGCCCGGACCTCTGGAACTGGTTCGATCCGAACAAGCCGGGTTACGACCCGAACAACCAATACAACGTCGAGTGGCATGGCTGGGACGGACCGCCGAACAAGGTGCGCTACCTGAACCACGGTGTGCTCGAACGCATGCCGCCAAACATGTGCTTTACCAGCAAGAAAATCCGGGCGGAGGTCACACGGATCGTCTCAAAAGTCATCGGGCCTGTCCTCCGCGAAGAGATTGCGAAACTCAAGGCGGAAGGCAAGGAAGCCCTTTTCGCGGGAGTGTTGGTGGGTTTGGAACCCGGCATCGACGACTACTCCCAAACGGATCCCGAGGTCGCGAAGTTGATTAAGGAAGACGGCGTGCCCGCGACACCGCTCGGCTACCGGGCGCTCCTGGATCGTGGCTTCAGCGCGGAGCATCCGCCGGACGATTTCCACAAGGCCCTCGCGAAGATCATCCAGGAAACCATCGCGTTCTGGTGCGAGCAGTTCGTCGCTGCGGGCATCCCCCCGGAGAAGCTCTACCCCCATGTGGCCGCACCCGCGCCCGTCGAGACGACGAGCGCTCCCATCTGGACGGCCTTCAACAAGTATTCGCGGCCCGGCTGGACCACCTATCCTGTCCAGGTTCTCGGGGAGGGCTTCAAACCCATTTATGACGAACTGGAGAAGCACGGGAATCCCGCCTGGGCGGGCGTGGAGGCCAACGCAGGCATGCCCGGATTATCCGTCGTGGATTGGGAAACCTACCTCGCCTGGCACTACAACCATGGCTGCGTTCTGGTGGGCGTGAATATGGGCGCCACCGGTACGGAGCTCCCCAAGCGACTTTGGGACAGCGCGTTCAGCGGGGAAGCGATTGCGGCCTATCGGAAGTTCCTGACGGGACAACCGCTGGTGGAGAAGCCCGTGGAGCACCCGCAGTTGCGCATTCAGGCGAAGATGAAGCGGGTCCGCGCAGGGATTGAGCGCTGGTTGAGCAGCGGCAAGGACCCCTCGGCGGTAGGCAAGCTCATGGAAGCCACCCCGCCGCTCGCGAACGCCGGAAAGCTCGACGAGTTGGAGAAAGTCGTGGACCAAGCACTCGAGATGCTGGGCGAGACCGAGAAAGTGCCCGAAGCGCACCGGGGGTCTAGGGAGTAATGGAACGTAGGACTTCGTTAAGAATCCGCAGCGTTAGAGTTGCGTAATGGTCGCAGCTCGCCTCGGGCGACGGCCTTGGGCACTGCGAAGGAATGCCGTCCCAAAAGATTGATGTGCCGCGCGTGAACGAAGGGCGGCAACCGGGCCACGTCCTCAACTCGCGCCGGGCAGCCTTCTTTCCGGAGCTGTGCGAGCGCCGCATCCATGTAGATCGTGTTCCACGGCACGATGATGTTGACCATCAGACCGAGCGCGCCCCACTGATCCTCCTGTCCTTCCCGGTAGCGTTGACGTAGCTCACCGCGTTTGCCGTGGAATACATCGCGCGCCAGACGGTGGCGGCCTTCGCCGCGATTTTGTTGTAGCCGGGTGGATCGACGCCTATTCTCGTCATCACTGTGGTTCAGAGTGTGGAGTGCCCTGCCACAGCTAACGCGGCTCCGTCCCCACGGCTTCGCCACCCGGCCTCGAGGTTAACCTCGTTGCCTTCGCGGTGCTGCGCAAACGATACGCCGGCCGGGGTTAATAGGAATTCGTGGACTGCCGTTGAGTGTGGTAAGAGAGCCAATGCAAGTCAACGTCTCCGGGGCTGGCAGATACCGAGACATTAATGTACCTGCCGTCCTGCATCGACACAGTCCTGACCCAAGCCGGCTTCGAGAGCGCTCCGACCCAGCGATGCATTTCCGTGTGCCCATCCGCGAAGCTGAAACTGCAAGCGCCGTTATGGTAGAGGGCGGGAATGTCGATAAACTGACCCGGGGCTGGGCTAAAGAACGCTGGCGAATTGGCGCTGTCGGGGTGCGGCTCGGAAAAGACCCAGGTCTCGGCAGGACTCGGGTAAAGGAAGTCCGTGATGTTCGTGATCTGACGATAGGCGAGGTTCCATGGGCCTTGTGCGTTGTCCCCCGCCCCAATTCCCGCAGCGAGGCAGTAGCTGCGCACGCGCTGCTTCCAACCGGCCGCGCGCTGTGCCTGGCTCAGATATTGGTCGGCGGGACACTTAAAGGTCTCCGGTTGCTGGCCAAGATAGGGTCCGAATCTGGCGTACTTCGGGTTCACGAGCAATTCGACATTCGTGTTATCCGAGGACGTCGTCCAATCCAACCACCCCTGACACCAGCCTGGACCGAGCGGGGGAGGAAGGATAACCGCGCCCCTGATGCCGTGGTAAACAGGGGCCAGCTTGCCTGAGGAGTCGTCGGCATACATCCGCCAAGCGAGCAACAAGCGCCTCACATTAGCCTGGCATTGAGCCATTTTGCTGGCGGGGTTGGTGCGCGTGAGACAGGGGACCGTTAGGGCGCAAAGCAGGGCGAGCATGGCGACCGTGACCGAGAGCTCCAGGAGCGTGAAGGCACTACCTCCGGTTCGCTCCGCACCTTGGGTACCCACTTCGGGCATTGTCATGGCCTTGTCCTCCCGCTCACCCAGCCAAGGATCGTGGTTGTGATCGGGTCAACGAACGCCAGCCACGTCGCAAGACCCGGGATCAAGGCGTTCGAATACGAGTTTCGTTTCATCTTTCAGAATCCCACGACACGGTAAAACCGTTGAACGCTGCCGGGCGCCGGATCCTGGAAAAAAGCCGTCAGCCCGTCATTTGTGACAGTGCCAGTCGAATCCTGCCAACTCGTCGCTCCCAGGTCGTCCTTGAACTGAACGCGATATTGCTGCCCTGGGAAATACCGCCAGGAAAGCCAGGGACCCTCTCCCGGGGACAAACGCGGCAGAATGCTCGCACGAATCAAGGTGAAGGCGAACAGGTCGCCGCTCTCGTTGAAATCACGGGCCACAAGGTCTGAAGCCGCGCTTTGGAACCAAATCGTTTGACCATCCGCGCTGAAAACGGGGTGGGTAGATGAGCCGCTCCCAAAATCGCCGCTCGAACCACTCACCGACAAAAGCGACGTCGTACCCGTTTCGCGATCAAAGAGGAAGACCTGCGAATACCCGTTCCCCGCCCCAGGAAGCAAATCGGCAGCGCGGCTCTGATACGCCACGAAGCGTCCATCAGGGCTGAACTGGGGCGAGTCGGAATCCGCACTTGCGGGTGAGGTCGAATTCCAGGAGTGGGAGAGCAGAAGGGGTTGGGCGGATAGCACGTCGTAGAGATAGATCTGTTTGGGCAGGGTAGTGGAGGCGCTCTTGCTGGCGGCCAGCAGGCGTCCATCTCCACTGAGTTGAACCGCAGCGTAGAGACCGCCGGGGGGAATCCCGGAATCGAGGTTGGTGGAGGTCGAGGTGTTCGCATTGGCCACACCCAGGCCTCCTGGCGTTCCCAAGGCGATCGTGCTCCCGTCCGCACTGATGGCTACGCAGGTAGGCCAGCCGCCGGGCGGCGCACCCCTCGTGTATATCGTCGATCCCGCTTGGAAATCCCAGACGTAGGCCTGCAAGGAGATCACATAGACGATTCGACTTGCGTCGGGCGTCATGGCGCACATCTGAACCGCTGAGGCTGAGACCAGGTAGTTGGTGCCGGCTTGCCAATCCCGCAGGATGAGGATCTCGCCGGAGTTGTTCGTTGGTCCCAGGTTCTGTGCCCGGCTGTGGAACAGCACGTACCGTCCGTTCGTGCTCATGAGCGGACCATACGAATCGCCGCTGCCTGGGCCGGTGCCGCTGGCATTGACGCTGATTAACGTGGTGGTGCCAACGCGGAGGTCGCGAATGAAAACGTCTCGCGCCTGATTACTATCGTTGGGGACAAGGTCGTCGGCGTAGCTGGCGAACGCGACATAGCGTCCATCCGAGCTGACGGACGGGTCACTGGAAAGACCGTCACCTGAGAACCCGTTCGTGTTCACGCTCACCAACAGGTTGGTTTGGCGGGTCAGGTCGCGGACAAAAACGTCCCGCATCCGGTTGGTGTCGTTGGCAACCACGTTGTTCGCCTCGCTCTCGAAGGCGAGTATGGTCCCATCCGCATTCACCGGGCTGGCGCCAAGGGCGCTCGGTCCGTTGGGTGTAGTCGAGACCAGCGCCGGGTCATGCGCGGAGATTAGATCGGTGACCCCAGGGCCAGGCTCGCGCACGAAGACATCCGAGGCGCGATTACCATCATTCGGGACCAGACTGCTGCCCGGGCAAGCGAACGCCACCAGGGTGGCATCCGCGGATACCGATGGGACAGCGGCAGGGCCCAGGGTCGAGCCGGCACCGTTGGTATCGGCGTCCAGAAGCGTGGTCGTGCCGGCGTGCAGATCACGGAGGTAGAGGTGGTAATCGCCCGGTGTGGCATTGGTCACAAGATTGGCGGCAGTGCTGAGGAAGGTAACGAGACGGCCACTCGGATCCAGGGTGGGCCAATCGCAGAGCGAGTTGGTCGGGGCTTGGCCGTTGACATCCAAACTGGCGGAAACCAGCGAGGCGGCCTGCCCATCCCAGATTTCGACGGCGTTGAGCGAATTTGAGAACGCACCAATATCCGCGACAAACGCGATGTAGCGTCCGTCCGGGGTCATATCCAGGCTTTGAATGTCCTCATAGGCCGCGGTCTGGACCATTGCGTTTGTCGAAACGATGTCGGTCGAACCGGTGCGCAGGTTGTAACGGAGGATCACCCCGAGCTCCGATGCGGGTGGGGCAGCCTCGTACGCGAGGGTACTGTCCGTCCGCGCTGAGAGCGTGGTTGAAGGAGACCGCGTTGGTAACGCCGAATGTCTGCCCTACAATCTCGCGCGCCGCCGCGCTGGCCCAAACCATCTGTCCGGCGACCACGTCGCGGACATAGAGGTCGCCTCCCGGGGGGGCCCCGGGCACCAGGTTGGTGGCGGTGCTGAAGAAGGCCACCGAACGCCCATCCGGCGTCATCTCCGGCGCGGCCGAGCCGCCCACCGGAATCGTCAGGTTGGTGCTGGTGGCCCCGACGCTGACCAGCAGGGTGGCGCCGTTCTGCAAGTCACGCACGAAAACGTCCGCAATCCCGTTCGTGTCGCCGGGAACCAAATCACTGGCGTCACTAACAAACGCGACGTAGCGTCCGTCCGGCGTCATGGCTGAAGCGCGCGAGGCGCCGTTGCCGGGCACACCGTTGGTGTTGGCACTCACCAGGATCGTGGTGTTCGACGCCAGGTCCCGGATGAAAACGTCCGTCGCGGCGTTTGTGTCCTCGACGACCAATCCGCTCGCGCTGCTCTCGAATAATGCATAACGGCCATTGGTCGAGATGGCTACCGGGATTGAGTCGCCGGGTCCGGCCGGCGCACCCGAGACGGTGACGCTCACCAGCGTGGTCGTTTGGTTGGTCCGGTCCCGGAGGTACACGTTCAAGGGTGCGGGAATACGAAGCACATACGGGCTGCCGTTGGTTCCCAGCACGAGGTTATCGGCGGTGCTCGCAAAGAGGACATACCGGCCGTCGGAGCTGAGTTTCGGCGCCCACGAATCTCCACTACCCCCAGCGGGGGATGCCTGGGGTGACTGGGCGATGGAACCCAGTTGCAGCGCCCCGCCCATTAACAGGCGGCTGCTTACCATCACCACAAAAGCCGCACACCAATGTCGGCGTTCCCTGGTTTTCACAGGTTTATGCTTCTCTAATAATTAGCTCCAAGGCTTATTGCAATAAGCAAACTGCTCCAAACGTTAGTGTGCCTCCGCGGGTCGGAAAGTCAATGACCTTTCGGGCGAATTGCGCCAAAAGTTTTGCTACCCGGTCTGACCCCATTGATGGCGGATGGAGCTGGCGGTGCCCTGGTCCGGAGTAACACCGAAGGTCATTTCCCCAAGCGTCCACCACCTGGGTTTGCTCGATCGGGTCACGATTCACCCGCAAGCGTGATCGCAGGATCGATGGGTTCGTCGCTGACCCAAGCCCCAGCCCCCGGAGTCGCTCCAAGGCAGGTTTGGCGGAGGGAAGGAAGCCACGCTGCTTGGCGAGGACGATAACACGGAGTGAACCCAGCACCGGGACACGGTTCCGAATAGCGAGCGAGCGCGCGCGCCGATCGTCGAGAATAGCCGTGAAACCAGGGTTGCGAAGAGCCCAGGAGATCACCTCAGCTTCCCCCGCGCCGCCCCGCCAACTGATTAACACGGGATGGACAGGCGGTGCTGGACGAACAAATGGCTGGTCTTCGCTCTGAAGCCAAATCCTGCCGGTGTCGCTTGTGCCCGCGTCCTGAACCTCGCCCAGCACACCCGCCGGAATCACCAACTCATCGCAGAGTTGCGGGAGAAAATGAATAACGCCCGCCTTCGCGAGCAAGATGACCGGCGAGGCGTTAACCACCCAGCGTTCAGCCACGCCGGAAATCCTCCTCCAAGTCCTTCAAGCTCATCTGCACCGGCGACACGTGATGGTGATCAAGAAGGTCGAAGAATGCGCCACGTTTTATACCGAGGAGGGTAGCCGCCTGGCCTTGCGATAACCGCCCCTCCTCGAACCAACGCAGCACCGCAGCCGTCAATATTTCGCGCCCGAGGTGCTCCACCTCATCCCCAAGGAGGAGGGGCGCTTCTTCCGGTACTTCGACTGTCAAACGCAAGCTCATGGTTGTACCTCTGGCGTAACGTAACCGAAACCAAGTTCAAAAACAAGCCGCAGGTCGCGACGCCACCGCGTCGCTGCATATGGATTCCAGCCGTCACCGTCGCGGTTGTGGTTCCTGACCACGGCAAACCCCGGGCCATCGTCAGAACATGAAGACAGTCCGTGATGGAGGGCAGGTCGGCAGATTTCTTGGGGTCAATTTACTGCACCTTTACTTCACTCCTTCGCGAAGACCTGATTATCATGGTAGCGCGTACGGGAATCGAACCCGTCTTTCAGCCTTGAGAGGGCCGTGTCCTAACCGATAGACGAACGCGCCAAAAGGGCGTTATTGATGCTAGCCGCTGGGCGGTCTTTGTCAACGCGTGAGAACTCGCGCGCGAGACCGTGTGGGCGTGCGCAGCGCCCCGTAGCGCGGGCGTGACGCTCGCGGGTCCGGGGGGCGTCCCGCCATCGGATCCCGGCCCGCCGCCGGGCGAGACGCCGGGCACCCCCCACAGGCAAACCGCCCGCTCCGCGACCTGGGGGGAGTCACGGACTTCCATCGGGCGCTGCCGCAGCCACTGCCTAGTAAACCCCCTTCACACGGTAAAAGCGTTTGGCCGCCCCGCCGGTGGCGGAGGTGAAGCGGAACTTCGTGTTGGGAACCAAGGTTTGCAACGCGGCCGAGGCATCCTGGGTCCAGGGGCCGGTGGGATCGGTGGCGGTCCAGAGCTGGAGGAGCATGCCGTTTTGGTAATCACCGACGGCGAAATCGATTTGGACCTGGTTTCCGGCGACCACGGGAGCGGTGACCACCTGCAATGTCGGCGAGGGCGCAGCCACGGTGAGGGTCAGAGCGGGGCCCCAATTTAAAAAGCGGCTGCCCATCTCGGCTCGGACCTGGACAAGCTCAGCGCTCATGCCGGCCGGATCAAGGACGAACGCGGTGTTGGTCCCGAGGTCAGTGGTGATGGGGTTGAGCAGTTGTTTGGCGTTGGACACCGCGATGTTGTCCAGATAAAAGCCCACGCCCGTGCTGACCTGGTTGAAGAAACTGCCGCCTTCGAACTCGTAAGCGAACCGGATCTGGATGTTTTCGCCCACGTAAGCCGCCAGCGGGACGGTCACGGTGCTATACGCGGCATCGCCGCTGCTGTTGTTGCCGGCCTGGGTCCAGACATCCTCCCAACTCGCGCCGCCGTCGGACGAGACCTGCGCTTTGGCGACTTGGGTGGGACTGGCCCAACCGAGCCGCTTGGCAAAGGACAGAGCGCTCCCGGCGCCGGGCCGGAGCACTGGGTCCAGGGTGAGGTACTGGCCGGCGGTATCGGGTTGGGCAAGGTGAAAGGCGTGGGAGCCCGAGGCGACGAGGTCCGAGATGATTATGGGATAGCCCGGTGAAATCATCACCGTCACGTTCGTCAGTCCATTCTCGGCGCCCTCGATATAGGTATAAGGGGCCAAGAGCGTTTGCTGCCATTGGTAGCCCGTCGCCGCGCCCACGCCGGAGAAGGTGTACACATTGCTCTGGCCCAGGATGGCGGGGTTAGGGCCGGAAATAACCGGCGGCGTGTACACGGGGAGGTAATCCACTTTCACATTATTCTGGCCGGCGACGGTCGCCACAAGCTGGGTGCTGAGGCCGGAAGCGGAAAAGGTCAGAGTGTAATTGCCGTTGCTGGAAACCGGGATGGCATAACCCCCGGAATCGGCGGTTACAGCGTAGTACTTCGAGCCGGGACAATTGACCGTCACGCCGCCGATCCCTTCGCCCACGTCGTAAAAGCCATTGCCGTTCAGGTCATAATAAACCACCCCGGTGATCAAGGGAGAGGCGGAGAACTGCGTGCCAAAGTCCTGGGTGACCAATTGGGGACCCACAGGACCGTTCACACCGTCCACCACTCCGATCCCGACCTCGCGGAACCCACCACTGAGCATATTATTGCGGTGGCCAGGCGGCGTCTGCATTCCGCCGATGCCCGGACCCCAATCCACCGCAAAGCCCGCATGGCCGTAAAACACCGACTCGGCGTAGGCATAGACGTTCTCTCCGTAGGTGGTCCAGGCATACCCGTTGGTATGAATGCGGTCGCCGGGGTCCATGACGATAGCCCCATTGGTCTGATAATGGCCCTGGTACATGTTGGTGAACATATCCCCGCTATGCCATCGCGCGGAGGCAGTCAATTGCGCGTTCATGGCCACGGGCGGCACCGGCGGGTTGGTGCTGAATTCGGACTGCAGGAGGTTGGTATCCACGCCGAAACTGGCATAAGCGGAGAGCACGCTGGGGTCCGTGGTGGTGGCGAGGCGAGCGCCCTCGGCGGTTGGATTGGCCCGCATGCGGTTGAGGAATTCGAGGTAGAGCTGCTCCTCGCCGGTGGGCTGGCCGATGGAATAGGGAGTCAGCCCCTTGGGGAGCGGATAATGCTCAGCCGGTTTTGAATTCCCGTTCGAAAACCGGATGGGCGGCGCCGGCGGCGGGGCTTTCGGACGGGGTCCGGCCACGAGTGCCGGCTGGGCTCGCGCGGCGCCGCTCCCGAGAAGGAGCAGGCAGACGGTCACGAGCCTTGGGCTGGGAAACCACCGGGTGACAGCGAAGGGGAGAGCATCGTGATGGTTCATGGCAGGCTCACACAGCGTCGTTGTTCTTCGGGCACGGGCGTTCCAAGACCTGTAAACGAGGAATCAGCGAAGCGCAAACCAAAAGGGGTGCCGCAGACAGGCGCGCCTTGCCAGCAGGGGGCGGGCGCTTGTAAGTTAGCCTCGGCATGTCCGTGGCCGAAAACATTCGCAAGAAAATCTCCATTCTGCCGCACAAGCCCGGCATCTACCTGATGCGGGACCGCTTCGGCACGGTGATTTACGTCGGCAAGGCCCGAGACCTGCGCAAGCGGGTAAGCCAGTACTTCCAAGCCTCCCGCCGGATGGGCTGGGATCTCAAATTCCGGGCGTTGGTCGAGGCCATTCATGATCTGGATTCTCACGTGGTCCGGAGCGAGCCGGAAGCGCTCCTGCTCGAGAGCAAGCTCATCAAGGAGTTTCATCCCCGGTATAATGTGAGCTTTCGGGATGATAAGCGGTTTCTGCTGCTCAAGGTCAACCTCAATGATCCCATCCCGCGCTTTACCCTGACCCGGATTCGGCAGGACGACGGCGCCCGGTACTTCGGTCCATTTCCCAATTCCAGCGCGCTCCGCAGCACGCTGGCCCTGGTCCGGCACCAATATCATTTGCGCGGGTGCCGTCCGCTCACGCCCGCCGAGCGCGATTACAAACATTGCCTGTATGCCCACCTGAAGTACTGCACGGCGCCGTGCATCGCCAACGTGACGCGCGAGCAGTACCTCGACCAGGTCAAGGCCGCCTGCGACTTTCTCGAAGGACAATGCGGCGAAATGCAGGAGCGATTGGGCGAGGAAATGAAGAAAGCCGCCGCCGCCCAGGAGTACGAGAAGGCGGCGGAGTTGCGGGATCTGCTGTCGGATTTGCGGCGCACCACGAAGAAAGTCAACCACTTCGAACGCATGCCCTACAGCTTGCCGCTGGCGATCGACACGGAACGCGACCTGGCGGAGTTGGGCCAGGTGCTTGGTCTTGCGGGGCCGCCCGAGCGCATCGAGGGCTTCGATATTTCGAACATCAGCGGCACCTTCAAAGTGGCGTCGCTGGTGAGCTTTCGCCATGGCCGCCCCGACCGGGCCAACTATCGCAAGTTCAAGATCAAAACGGTCGAAGGCCAGGACGACTTTGCTTCCGTGGCGGAAGTTGTCCGGAGACGGTACACGCGGCTGTTGCGCGAATCCAGGATCCACGGTCCACCGTCGGGGAATGCGCCGCTGGAGGCGAGAGCGGAGCTTCCGGAGGCGGAGCTCGAGCCGGGGCTGGCGGCGCCACGGGAACTGCAGCGGATGGTGGACGATGTGAGCGCGGCAGCCAGGGGCAAACCACCCGGATCGGCGCTGACGGATGCCGCGGCGGCGGACTTGCGGGCAGGGCGAGCCCCAGGTGCGTCGCCGGCGACCGGCCAGGCCCGCTTGCCGGACTTAATCTTGATCGACGGCGGCAAAGGGCAGCTCGGAGCGGCTTGCGGTGAACTGGAAAAACTCGGCCTGCGACACATCCCCGTCATTGGGTTGGCCAAGGAATTCGAGGAGATCTACCGGCCGGGAGACAAGGAACCCCTGAGGCTCTCCCATGAGAGCGGCGCACTCAAGCTCCTCCAACGCGTCCGCGACGAATCACACCGTCTCGCCAACACTTACAACGCCGAACTCCGCCTGCGTAAGATTTCGGAAAGCATCCTCGACGAGTTCCCGAGCATTGGGGAGCGGCGCAAGGCGGCGCTGCTGAAAAAGTTTGGTTCCATTCAACGCATCCGGATGGCGGGCGTGGAGCAGATCGCCGAGGTCCCCGGGTTCGGCGGAAAAGCGGCTGCCGAACTCAAGGCCTTCCTCGAAGCTCGCCAATAGGCCGGAGCAATCCACACCAACCCGCCGGACAAGGCCGCGTCGCCGGCGGCTCGCTCGCGGCTTGCCGCCACCGCGGTTTGCGCTACCATGCCGCCGAATTCGAGATTTCCGATCAGAACCCATGAATATTCAAGTGGCGGTCCTATGCGACGCGGCAACCGACGACAATGGAAAATTGAACCTGTTGGGAGCGTTCGACACCATCTACACGCAGCAGCTTCCCGCGACCCATCCGCAGTGCTCCGTGGCGTTGCGCGTGACGTTCTTCAGCGGTGACGAGGGCAAACACAATCTGCGGTTTAATTTCGTCGATGCGGATGGCCGTTCCATCATGCCCGATTTCCCGCCCATTCCCGTCGAGGTGGCGCTGCCCGAGGATATGCACTTCGGCACTCGCAACTTCATCGTCAATATCCAGCAGTTGAAATTCGAAAACCCCGGGCTTTATTCGATCGACATCATGCTCGACGACCAACCGCAAGCGAGCATTCCGCTCCTCGTCAAACACAACGCGCCCGCGACCTGACGCTTGCATTCTTCGTGTTTGGCGCCATGTTAGTCGCCATCCAAACGGATCCGGCCGGAAGCCGGATGCCAGCAAGGTTTGGAATCAACCAATAACACAGAGTGATCCTATGGCCTTAGATAATGCTCCTGATTTGACTAAACGCCCTCCTCGCAGCCCGCGGGTGCGGTTGGGCGGTTTTGTGATTCTGCCTCGAATGCTCGACAAAGGTCGCGCCACCATCTCCGGCAAGCACGGGGAATATCATTACGATTGTCCGATGGACAAGCGCTTCCTTGAATTTGTCGGGGTCAGCGCGGACGCCCTCAAAAAGCAACTCGCCGCCGGCAAAGGCGACGGCGAGATCCTCGCGTGGATCCAGAAGAACGCCAAACACAAACGCTCGGACGCCGAGATCGCCGCGTGGTCGGCCTTTGGCGAACAGCGCGCGCCTTCGGATGGCGAGTCGCGTCAGTATTTTAACGAACTGGCTTCCAAAGCCGCTCCTAAACGCGAGGACATTGCATCCTGGTTCGAGCTCCTCGACGTGGACGATTTCGTATCGTTCGGCGGACGGCCCTAAACTTTAGATTCTCGCAACTCTGAAGGGAATTCACCACCGCCGGCCTGGGGCCTGGCACCAACGCTTGGCAGGGTTGACTTTCGTTTCGGTGCGCGACCCCAGGGTAGCTTGGAGCCTCGCAAGCCCGGGCTGAGTGTTCGCCATCGTTTCAGGATAACGCGAAGATTCAAGGGGCGTCTGTCAGCAGGCGCCCCTTGATCGCTTTCCACCTCGCCCCCACGACTCACCGGAGTCCGGGACGGGTGTTACAGACTACGTTTCAGGCCGCGTTTCAGGCCGCGTTTCAAACGAGTTCCAAGAGGTGGGTTCCAGTGGCCTTCCAAGTCGCGGTCCAAGCGGCCTTCCAGGGCCGCTCCGGCGAATCCAGATCTATGTAACATATGTTACATAAAATGACGCGTCTCGGAACCTTGCGTCGTTTGCGCGTGTGGCGCGGCGACGGAGGTCAAGCAGGACTCGGCCTCAACTCCCCTTGATCGACCAATTGCCCGCCGAGGCGACGAGGTGGAGCGAGATGGGTTTTGGATTTGCTCAAGAATCCGCCTCGGTACCCCGGCGGCTATGATCAGGATTGGACTTTGGCATTTGTCCTGGGCTGAGAAATTAGGATTGCATTTCGGATAGCACCAATTCGTGTAACATATGTTACAGGATTCCGCCCTCCGCCCTCCGCCCTCCGCCCTCCGCCCTCCGCCCTCCGCCCTCCGCCCTCCGCCCTCCGCCCTCCGCCCTCCGCCCTCCGCCCTCCGCCCTCCCACCGTTGGCCACCTTGATTTAATAGTAAAGGCGCGGGCTGGAATGCCGGCTCGTTTCGACTGCCGGCTTTGGGGCCTTGGTGTTTTTGCTCGTGAGGATCCCCGCTCTTTTCATAGCCTCGACGCGATGCTCAATTACATCTGGCTTGGGCTGATGCTGCTGGCGGTGGTGATCGGGGGTTTGACCGATCACTTGCAAGCAGTGGCGGATCAGAGCTTCGAGATGGCTGAATATGCTGTCATGAAGACAGCCCTGCCGCTGGTCGGGATTATGGCGCTATGGCTGGGGGTGATGCGCCTTGCGGAACGGGCGGGCCTGGTGACGCTGCTGGCACGACTGCTGCGCCCATTGCTCGTTTGGCTGTTCCCGGATGTGCCCTCGGACCATCCCGCCATGGGGTCGATGCTGTTAAACATTGCCGCCGGGATCTTTGGCCTGGGCAACGCGGGAACGCCCCTGGGCCTGCGGGCAATGAAGGACTTGGAAACACTGAACCCCTATCCCGGCACGGCGACGAACGCGATGTGCACGTTCCTGGCGATCAACACCAGTTCCATCCAACTCATTCCGGCGACGGCGATCGCCATCCTGGCCGCGAATCATTCCGCCAACCCCACCGCCATTGTGGGCACTTCGCTCATGGCCACGACCTGCGCCGCGATCGCCGGGGTGACAGCCGCGAAGTTGCTCGAGCGTTTGCCGGTCTTCCGATTAAAAATCAATCCCGTCCAAAGCGTTCCGCGGCACCCGGGCGGCGCTCCCGCAACCAAGCCATTCAGCGCCACCGAGGCCCGAGTCCATTCGTCCCAGACACCGGCGGCGGATTACCCCCTCAAGGAGACCTCCACGTTGCCGCCGCTCCCGTGGTGGGGCACGCTCGTCCTCGTGCTTTATGCACTGTTTTTTCTCTACCTTTTCTTGCGACTGGCTTTCCCGGGCCTGCTCGGGTTAACCGTCCAACCCGCGCTTGGGGAAAAATCCATTTTTATCCGGCTGGTGGACACGATCTCAAAATTATCCATTCCGTTCCTGCTTTCGGCTTTTCCACTGTACGCGGCGTTGCGGCGGGTGAAAGTGTATGAGGAATTTGTGGAAGGAGCCAAAGAGGGCTTTGAGGTCGCCATTCGGATCATCCCGTACCTGGTGGCGATCCTGGTGGCGATCGGCATGTTTCGCGCCGCCGGCGGGATTGAGATGCTGGGCAACCTGCTAAAGCCAATCATGGTGGCGCTGGGGTTTCCGCCGGATCTGCTTCCTTTGGTGCTGATGCGCCCGCTCAGTGGCAGCGGGACGCTGGGCATTTTCAGCGAACTGGTTAAACACTGCGGCCCCGACAGCCTGGTGACGCGAATGGGAGCGACAATCTACGGCAGTACGGAGACGACGTTTTATGTGCTGGCGGTGTATTTCGGGTCGGTGGCCGTGAAGCGCACCCGCTACGCCGTGCTCGCCGGCCTGACGGCGGATTTCGTCGGGGTCGTGGCCTCGGTGATTATCTGCCGGGCGGTATTTGGTTAAGGGCGGGAACTCGATTGCGGAGTGGCATCCCCGGTGGCATGATCCCTAACCATGAAACACATGCCCGACTGGAGGTTCCTTTTTGGGACCCTGCTGATCGGAGGAACTCTCATCATCGTCATGTTGCGCTGGTTTGAGCATAGCCAAGTATATCATCCAGACCGGACGCTGGTGACCACCGGCGCGGAGTTGGGCCGCCCGTTTGAAAACGTTTTTTTTGAAAGCGGGGATGGCGTGAAACTGAACGGTTGGTTCTTTCCCGCGGCGACGAATTCGTCTCGGGCAGCCCTCACCATCCTGGTTTGTCACGGCAACGCCGGCAACATCAGCCATCGCCTCGATCTGTGCCGCACCCTGCTGGCTGCCGGAGTGAATGTTTTTATTTTCGACTATCGCGGCTATGGGGCCAGCCAGGGCCGCCCGAGCGAAGAAGGGACCTACCGCGACGCACAGGCCGCCTGCCAATGGCTGGAATCGAGAGGGCTTCAAGCGGATCGTAGCCTACGGGGAATCCCTCGGAGGAGGCGTGGCCAGCGAGCTTTGTCTGCGGGCAAAAACCACGGCCCTGATTTTGCAAAGCACGTTCACCAGCATCCCGGACGTTGGGGCGGAACTTTTTCCCTGGCTGCCGGTCCGGCTCCTGGCACGCATCCGGTACGATACGGTGGCCAAGTTGCCGCGGATACAGGTTCCGGTCCTGGTGATGCACAGCCGCACGGACGGGCTGATTCCCTTCGGCCAGGCGCAACGGAACTTCGCGGCGGCTAACGAACCCAAGCGCTTTTGGGAACTGAACGGGGAGCACAATGACTCCGTGGAGGACACGCCGCAGTTCCGAGATATGCTGGACGCATTCCTGTCGAAACTGCTCGTTTCCCGTTAAAGGTTTTCAAGCCGAGTTTGCCCAGAAAAGGACGGATCATCCTCAAGCCCGCGAAAGTACGGTTCACCCCGGCGGCCAGCCGAGTTGTCTGCCACCGATAATATGGCAATGCAGGTGCGGCACCGCCTCGCCGGCGTCCGGACCGTTATTGAACACCAGGCGGAAGCCGGATTTGGCAAGGCCCAACTGCTCCGCCACTGCCGCGGCCTTCAGGAGCAGGTGGCCCAGGACCGGCTGATCTTCGGTTTTGGCTTCCGCGATACGGGGGATCGGCTTCTTGGGAATGACCAGAATGTGGACCGGGGCTTGCGGTTTGATATCGCGGAAGGCCAGCACCTGTTCATCTTCATAAACAATCGCGGCCGGGATTTCGCGCGCAATGATCTTCTCGAAAAGGGTCTTGCTCATGGTTCCGGCAAGGTGCGCCAACCCGGCCCCGGCGTCAACGCGCGACGGAAAAACTTACAGACAGAGAATTGAAACGATTTTATTCTCTTCCGGATGAACGTCCTGGAAGAGCTCGAATGGCGCGGCCTGGTGGCCGATTGCACCGACCGGCCGGAACTTGAGAAGCGGCTCGGCGCCGGTCCCGTGACGCTTTATTGCGGCTTTGATCCCACCGCCGACAGCCTGCACGCGGGCAGCATGGTGCCTTTGCTGACCCTGCGGCGTTTCCAATTGCTCGGCCACCATCCCATCGCGCTGGCCGGCGGCGCCACCGGGATGATCGGCGATCCCAGCGGCAAAAGCCAGGAGCGCCAATTACTGACCAAAGACGCGCTGGCAGCGAACATCGCCGGGGTGAAGCGGCAGTTGCAGCAACTCCTGGATTTCGAGACCCCGGTGAACCCAGCCCGGTTGCTGGACAACGCCACCTGGACCGAGCCGGTGAGTTACCTGGAATTCCTGCGCGATATCGGCAAGCATTTTTCCGTCAATCAGATGGTGGCCAAGGAAAGCATCCGGGCACGGATGGAGGACCGCGAGAGCGGCATCAGCTACACCGAGTTCAGCTACATGCTGCTGCAGGCGTTTGATTTTTATGTTCAGTGCCGGGACTTCAACTGCGAACTGCAAATTGGCGGCAGCGATCAATGGGGCAACATTACGGCCGGCATTGATCTGACCCGCCGCAAGTTGAACCGAACCGTCTATGGGCTCACCCTGCCGCTGATCACCAAGTCCGATGGAACCAAGTTCGGCAAGACCGAAACCGGCACGGTCTGGCTCGATCCGGCGAGGACCAGTGTCTATCGCTTTTACCAGTTCTGGATTCGCACCGACGACCGCGACGTCATCCGCTACTTGAAGGACTTTACGTTCCTGAGCCGGGAAGAAATCCAAGCCTTGGAGCAACAGCACACCGACAACCCTGGCGGCCGGGCCGCGCACAAGGCGCTGGCTTCCGCCGTGACACAACTGGTGCATGGGCCGGGCGCCACGACCGAAGCGATGCGGGCCAGCGAGATCCTGTTTGGGGGCGACCTTGCGGGGATATCGGAGGCCACGTTCAATGAAATCGTCGGCGAGGTCCCCACAAAAGACCTTGCCAGGGCCGACCTCGAAGCCGCGGGGCAAACCGCTAATCGATTTGCTGGCGCAGAGCGGCTTGTCGCCCTCGAAGGGCCAGGCGCGCAAAGACCTCGAGGGCGGCGGCATCTACGTCAACAACCTGCGGGAAACCAACGGCCAGCGAGGCGTGACCACGGCGGATCTGCTATTTGGCAAACACCTGCTGTTGCGCAAAGGCAAGCGCAATTACCTGGTGCTGACCGCCCGTTAAACCACCATGGAAGTCTTCCTGTTTGTCACCGTCGGCTGGGTCTTCTCGGTCTGTCTCCACGAATTCGGCCATGCCTTTGTGGCTTACCAGGGCGGGGATTACACCGTGCGGGACAAGGGCTACCTGACGCTCAACCCGATTCACTACACCGATCCCTTCTACAGCCTGGTCCTGCCGGTTGTCTTTCTGTTCATGGGCGGCATTGGCCTGCCCGGCGGCGCGGTTTATATCAACGACCATCTCCTGCGGTCCAAGGCCTGGCGCACCGGCGTCTCGCTGGCCGGACCGGCGATGAACCTGCTCCTGGCGGTCTTGCTTTGCGTCCCGTTCTGGCTGGGGTTGATCGACATGCGATTCGCGCCGGCGCTGGCCTTTCTAATCGAGTTGCAGCTCTCCGCCGTGCTTTTCAACCTCATACCCATTCCCCCGCTCGATGGGTTCCGGGCGCTCTCACCGTGGCTGCCGTCGAAGACCTCCGAAGCGCTACTGCCAGCAATCCAACGTGCTGATTTGGGTGCTGTTTCTCGCGATGTGGTACGTGCGGCCGTTGAACGAGGCCTTTTGGGGCGTCATCAACCTGGGATTGTCGGGGCTGGGGGTGAATTCTGAGTTCGCGTGGATGGGATGGAGCGAGTTTCAGTTCTGGAAACACTAACCCGCGCGGACAGCATCCAAGTCGTCAACGCCACCAATGGCGATGTCGTGACCGATGTCATCGAGTTCTCCGGCGATTATACCCCCATCCGGCACGGCCCTGAGCGTGCCCACGGGAGCCGCACTCAATACGGGCATGGGACCGGCTCTAACCACCGGCACTACCTCCCTCTCGCCGGTCGGAACCTCAAGGGTCACTGGCACGGCCTCGACTTCCGGCTAAGCGGTATCAGGGATAGAACGCGCAGCGCACGGCCGCGACCGGGCCGGGAGAAGCCAGTTCTGCGAGTTTCTTCCCGGCCCGTCCGCTGTCAATGACCTCGGCTGCCAGATCCCAACCCTCGGCCATCGTCCGCGCTCGTCCAGCAACAAACAAAGCCGCCGCCGCGTTTAAGAGCACGGCGTCGCGCTTTGGACCGCGCTCATGTCCGCCCAAGATTGCGCGAATGATCGCCGCGTTGAGTTCGCGCCCGCCGCCGCGCAGATCGGCCAGAGTTGCGGGCTGAAGCGGGAAATGCTCCGGCGAAATGTGCGAAACGGTTAACGCGTTCTCCTGGTAAAATTCCGCAATGGTGCTCGGCCCGAGCGGCGACAACTCATCCAGATATCGAACTGCGCCGGTCTCGTCTGTGACCGTTCCGCACACCACCATGGCCCGGCGCACTCCCAGCGCCTGCAACCCATGCGCCAATGGCTCGCACAATTCCGGGCGCGGGACGCCAATGAGCATGGCCGAAGGCCGGGCGGGATTAAGCAGCGGACCGAGGAAGTTAAAAATGGTGCTCTGGCCGCGTTCCGCGCACAGCTTCCGCGCCGGCGCAATCTGGCGGAATGCAGGGTGATATTTTGGAGCGAAGAAGAACGCGAAACCGTGGGCTTTGAGGCGCCGGACGGCCGCTTCGGGTTCGAGCTCGAAGGGAATCCCCAACGCCTCGATGACGTCCGCGCTTCCGATGAGCGAGGTGCTGGCCCGATTGCCGTGCTTGGCCACCACCACGCCCGCGGCCGAGGCGACGATGGCCACGGTGGTCGAGATATTGAAGGTGCTGAGCCGATCTCCGCCCGTGCCCACCACGTCAAGAATCTCCCCCCGCCTCAGTTCTCCATCGATGTCCGGCTGCAAACCCAGGCCGCGCAACTCGCGCGCAAACTCGGCGATTTCACCAGGGGTTTCGCCCCGGAGGGCCAATCGGCACAGAAAATCGGCTTTGAGCGCTGCCGACACACCTGGGTCAATGAGTTGTTGCACCGCCAAACGCACCTGGGCACCGCTCAGGGGTGCGGAGGTGGCAAGCTGGTCATTTAAGGATTCCAACACGGACCGGAGTTTAAACCGCCCATAGCCAACTCCAAAGTCAGAAGTTCGCGGCCGGACCAGGGATTCCGCACGACGTTTTTGAGACGCTGAGGAAATGGCCGGACCTCCGATCTTGACATAGGAGACGCCCCGGGTACGGTCAGAGGCGTGAGTAACGTCGTACGCATGGTTGGTTGGCTGGGATCCCATCTTCAAGCGCCCGGGCGCTCGGCGCTCACCTTGGGCGTGGTCCTGGTTGTGCTGCTGCCCGGGCCAATCGCTCACGCCGGAACGGGGATCATTTATCAGACGGGTTTCGAGGCCAGCGAAGGGTACTCGACGAACCTGGACCTGGCGGGACAGAATGGATGGGTGCAGGCGGGTTCCGGAGGCAACGGCATCCTGGCCGGCTATTTCCAGGGTAAAGGGCAGCAGGCGTATATCGGGTTCGCCCCACCGGCAACGAACGGCAGCTCGCTTTTCGTCTATCAACCGCTCAACCAGAATCTGCCGCATGTGCAGTTTTCGGTGACCATGGCCGTAACGGATTCCAGCAACACCAACTATGATGATTTTTATTGGACGGTGTATAATCAGCAAGTGGACGGACTCCTGACGCTGGACTTCGACAATTACGAGCTAAAGGTCTATTACTGGCTGGATGGGACCAATTCGCGCACGTGGTCGGGATTAAGTTTCACCAACGGGGTGGCTTACCCGGTGACGATGGACCTGGATTTTGCGAGCAACAAGTGGAGCGCAACCTTCAACGGGAAGACGCTGGCCACCAACCAGCCGATCACAACGGTTGGCGCGCCGCTCAACTTGGGGGATATTGACGCAGCCTGGCTCATTTATGACCCGACCGCTCCGGGCGATAATTACATGGTCTTCGACAATTACCTGGTCACCACCACCCTGCCAGCGCCCCAACTGAGCCTTCTGGGGGCGGTGGGGCAGAACACGGTGCTCCGGCTCTCAGGTCAGCCCGACACCCGGTTCGCGGTGGATGCCTCCACCAACTTGCTGAATTGGGTCTCGCTCAAGACGAACGTGACCACGGGCGGCTATTTTGACTATGTCGATAGCGGGGCGGCCGCATTCCCGGCCCGGTTCTACCGCGGCCGATGGGTGCCGAAGTAAACAGGCACAAACTGCCAGGAACTTGCGCACACCGGGAAAGTCCTGTCCTTCAGTGGTTGCTTCACACAGCGCTGGACCCAAGGCGGCGCCCCCGGCAGGGGCGCGGCTCCGGTTACAAGTGCACGGCGCGGTGCAGGGAGTGGGTTTTCGGCCGTTCATTTTCCGCCTGGCCACGGAACTGCACTTGAACGGATGGGTGAGCAACTCCGCTCAGGGGGTGTTAATCGAGGTCGAAGGAGCCACGTCCACCCTCGAAGGTTTCCTCCTCCGCGTAGAATCCGAAAGACCGCCGCGCAGCTTCATACAAAGTTTAGAGGCTTCCTGGCTGGATGCCGTTGGCTGCCGAGGTTTTGAGATTCGGCCGAGCGAATCCGGCGGCCAGAAGACCGCGCTAGTCCTTCCCGACATTGCAACTTGCCCGGATTGCGTGCGGGAGATTTTCGATCCGGCAAACCGCCGGCACTTTTATCCTTTTACCAACTGCACGAACTGCGGCCCGCGGTTCAGCATCATCCAGGCGCTGCCATATGACCGTGCCAACACGTCGATGCGCCCGTTCACCATGTGCCCGGCGTGCCAAGCGGAATACGAGGATCCCCGGGACCGCCGCTTCCATGCGCAGCCCAATGCTTGTTCGGTCTGCGGCCCGCATTTGTCGCTCTGGGATAAAGACGGCAAGAACCAGGGCGAGACACAGCCGCAAGCCCAGGCCGTCCTCGAAAAGGCCGCCACGGCTATCCAGGCTGGAAAGATCGTCGCGGTCAAAGGGTTGGGCGGATTCCATCTCCTCGCCGCCGCGGGGGACGAGGCAGCGGTGGGGCGGCTGCGTGAGTTAAAGCATCGGGAGGAAAAGCCTTTTGCCGTGATGTTTTCCGGGATCGAGGCGGTGGGGCGCGTGTGCGCGATCTCGGCCTTCGAGCGCCGGCTGCTGCTTTCGCCGGAAGCACCCATCGTTTTGCTCCGCCGTTTGCCCCAGACCGGAAACGCGGCTTCAGGCGTCGCCGCGGCGGTGGCTCCCCACAACCCTTGGCTCGGTGTCATGCTGGCTTATACGCCGTTGCATCACTTGCTGCTGCGCCTGGTGGGAGCCGCGGTCGTGGCTACCAGCGGCAACGCCAAGGACGAGCCCATTTGCACGGACGAACAGGAGGCACTCGACCGGTTGGGAGGAATTGCCGACCTGTTCCTCGTGCATAACCGTCCCATCGTTCGGCACGTGGATGATTCGGTGGTTCGCATCATAGCCGGTCGGGAGATGGTGCTGCGCCGGGCAAGAGGCTTCGCTCCGCTGCCGTTCAAATTGGCCGCGATAGAAGGCCGGGCGGAGAGTATTTTGGGCGTCGGCGCTCATCTGAAGAATGCCATCGCGCTTTCGGCGGGCGATCACGTCTTCGTCAGCCAACACATCGGCGACCTGGAAACCGAGCCGGCGTTTGCGGCCTTTCAACAGGTGGTTGCGGATTTCGAGAAGCTGTTCGAAATCCAACCGGCCACGATCGCCGCCGACGCGCACCCGGACTATCTCTCGACGAAATTCGCCGAAAAGCGCGCGGCAGCACCATCCGGGACGACCTCCGCAGAGGGGCGTGACAGCGGACAGGTTCCTCCCAAGCTCTATCGCGTTCAACATCACCTGGCGCACGCGCTGGCCTGCATGGCCGAAAACGAACTCCAACCTCCCCTCCTCGGTGTCTCGTGGGACGGCACCGGGTACGGTCTGGATGGAACGGTCTGGGGCGGGGAGTTCTTCCGCCTCGAACCGGAGATTTGCGAGCGGGCGGCGCATTTGCGTCTGTTTCCGCTGCCTGGCGGCGAGGCGGCGGTGAGGCAACCGCGTCGGACGGCATTGGGGCTGCTTTACGCGGCCCTGGGTGAGGCGGCATTCGAGCGCGGCGACCTGCCGCCGGTGCGGGCATTTTCGGCGAAAGAACTCCGCTCGCTCAAGACGATGCTGGCCCGGCGGATTAACTCCCCTTTGACATCGAGTGTGGGACGCCTCTTCGACGGGGTGGCATCGCTCATCGGTCTTCGCCAGCAGGTTCGATACGAAGGCCAGGCGGCCATGGAACTTGAATTCGCTTTGCATGAGGTCCAAACCGACGAGGCCTATCCCCTGCCCTGCACGGCCCCGGTCTTGGCGGAGCCGCCGTCAGGCCAACCCGGCCCGGCACCCGCGCTCGAGCTGGACTGGTCCGATTTGATTCAGGGGGTGATCGAGGACTTGTGCGGCGGCGTTTCACCCGGGGTGATCTCGGCCAGGTTCCACAATGGGCTGGTGGAGGCGATCCTCGCGGTGGCGCGGCATTTTGGCCAGCGGCGAGTGTTGCTTTCCGGGGGGTGCTTTCAGAATCGATATTTAACAGAACGAGCGGTTCGGCGGTTGCGCGAGGAAGGGTTTCAGCCGTATTGGCATCAACGCGTTCCCCCCAATGACGGCGGCATAGCGCTGGGCCAGGTGGTAGCCGCCCGGCGACAAATAACCCTGGCCCGGGCGTTGCCGCCAGGGTCGTGACGGTGTAGGCTTAGCCACCGATGTGTTTGGCTATCCCGGGAAAAATTACCAGTATTAGCGGAGACGATCCCCTGATCCGCATGGGTATGATTGATTTTGGGGGTGTGCTCAAAGAAGCCTGCCTGGCGTATGTCCCGGAAGCCAAGGTGGGAGATTACGCGGTAGTTCATGTAGGGTTTGCGCTCAGCCTCCTGGATGAAACGGAGGCGAATACGGTCTTTGAATATCTGCGGGAGATGGAGGACTTGAGCGAATTGGAGACCGAGACGGCTCGAACCGAACCCGGCGTTTCCACCGACCCAGCCGCCCCCGTGGTTCCTTCGCCACCTGAACCCGAAGAAAAGCCTGGGGAGACGAAGCTGCCGCCGCTAACAGCTCAAGGATTCGCTCATCCTGGTGGGACGCGAGCGGAGGGCGAGTCTCAATGAAATTCCTGGACGAGTACCGGGATGCGGGGAAGGCCCGGCAGTACGCGGCAGAGATCGCCCGCCGCACCACCCGGCCTTGGGCCTTGATGGAGGTTTGTGGCGGCCAAACCCACGCCATCGTGAAGTTCGGCCTGGACGAACTGCTACCCGAGGCGATCTCACTGATTCACGGCCCGGGCTGCCCGGTGTGCGTGACGCCGCTGGAGGTCATCGACCAGGCACTCGAATTGGCCTCGCGGCCGGACGTGATATTTTGCTCGTTCGGAGACATGTTGCGAGTGCCGGGCAGTGTAACGGACCTGTTATCCGTCAAAGCCGCCGGTGGAGACGTGCGGATTGTTTATTCACCGCTGGCGGCGCTCAAGCTCGCGGAACAGAACCCGGGCCGAGAGGTGGTGTTTTTCGGGGTGGGATTTGAGACCACAGCCCCAGCCACCGCCATGACTGTGTTTCAAGCGAGCCAAAGGCGCTTGCCGAATTTCTCCCTGCTGGTTTCCCACGTCCTCGTGCCACCCGCCATGGAAACCATTCTCAGCTCGCCGGATTGCCGGGTACAGGGGTTCCTGGCGGCCGGGCATGTTTGCACGGTCATGGGTTTCGAGGAGTACCTGCCTATCGCCGAGAAGTATCGGGTTCCGATCGTAGTGACCGGTTTCGAGCCGCTGGACATCCTCCAAGGGGTGTTAATGTGCATCGAGCAGTTGGAACGTGGCCAGGCGAAAGTGGAGAACCAATACAGCCGCTCGGTGCGAAGAGAAGGCAACCGTCCGGCGCAACAGCTCATCCACGAAGTGTTCCAGGTCGTACCCCGCAAGTGGCGTGGCGTGGGGGAGATCCCGCGCAGCGGCCTGGGGCTGCGAGAAGGTTTCGCGGCCTATGATGCGGAGCGGAAATTCGGTTTAAGTGAGATTCACGTCGAGGAACCCGCCGAGTGCATGAGCGGCCTGGTGTTGCAGGGCCGCATCAAGCCCCGGGAATGCCCCGCCTTTGCCACCCTTTGCACGCCGGAACACCCGCTGGGGGCCACCATGGTGTCTTCCGAAGGAGCGTGCGCGGCCTATTACCGCTACCGCCGGGAACCGGCGGCCGCGGGGGGCCGCCCTTGACTGCCAAAGGCCCATGAGCGCAATCGCACGGGGTTTTCGGCTCCCAGCTTTCTGCTTTCACCCATGACTACGCCTCTTGCTTTCACAGCTTCCTGTCCGTTTCCGATCCAGAACTATCCCCAGGTGCTGATGGCCCATGGCGGTGGGGGCAAGCTGATGCATCAGTTGATCGGCAAAATGTTTGTCCCGGCCTTTGCGAACCCGCTTTCGGAGGCGCAGCACGATTCCAGTGTATTCGAACTCGGCGGCCAGCGGGTCGCCTTCACCACCGATTCCTTTGTGGTGCGCCCGCTGTTTTTCCCCGGCGGCGACCTGGGCTCCCTGGCGGTTCATGGCACCGTGAACGATTTGGCGATGTCCGGCGCGCGTCCGCTGTACCTGAGCGCCGCGTTCATTATCGAGGAGGGTCTGCCGATGGAGACGTTGTGGCGCATTGTTTCGTCGATGAAACGCGCGGCGGAAGCAGCGGGAGTTCAAGTGGTAACGGGCGATACGAAGGTGGTGGACAAGGGCAAGGGTGATGGTTTGTTTATTAATACCGCCGGCCTGGGCGTGCTGGAACACGCGCTCAAAATCGTTCCACGGAGCGTGCGGCCCGGCGATGCGATCCTGGTCAACGGCGACGTCGGCCGCCACGGGATGGCGATTATGGCCGTGCGCGAGGGCCTCGAGTTCGAGAGCGCCATCGAAAGCGATTCCGCCCCGCTCGCCCGGGCGGTGCTGGACCTGCTGGACGCCGGAATCGAGATTCACTGTCTGCGCGACCTGACCCGTGGAGGACTCACCAGCGTGTTGAACGAAATCGCCGAATCGGCGGGGCTGACTCTGCAAGTCGAGGAACGGCTTATCCCGGTGCGCGAGGACGTGCGGGCGGCCTGCGAAATACTGGGGCTGGACCCCTTCCACGTCGCCTGCGAGGGACGCTTCGCGGTGTTCCTGCCCCAGGGCGAGGTGGAACGGGCGCTGGGGATTTTACGCGGCCAGAAGGGCGGGGAGAGCGCCTGCCAGGTTGGCCAGGTCACCGAACCCCAATCACACCCGGTGCTGCTCAAGAGCACCATCGGGACCCAGCGGATCCTGGACATGGCCAGCGGGGAACAGTTGCCGCGCATTTGCTGAGCCTAAGCCGGTCCCGGCGCCGTTCGGGGCGACTTCGCTTTTCCTCCGTGCATTCCTCCGGCGGCGCGGCTAAACATAGCGGCATGAACGTGGTTGGCATCATCCCGGCCCGGTACGCTTCCAGCCGCTTTCCCGGCAAACCGCTGGCGCTCATTGGCGGGAAACCACTGATTCGATGGGTGGTCGAGCGCTGCCGGATGGCCCGCGCCCTGTCGGAGGTGATTGTGGCCACGGATGATGAGCGCATTCGCTCGGCGCTCGATGGCTTTTGCCGGGTCGAAATGACCGCGACCGGCCACCCCAGCGGCTCGGATCGCATCGCCGAAGTGGCGGCGCGCTGTGCCTGCGACGGGGTGGTGAACATCCAGGGGGACGAACCGCTCATCGAACCCGCCGTCATCGACGCCGTGGCCGGCGCGTTGCCCCACGCTGAAATGTCCACCGCCGCAACCGCCATCACCTCCGCCGCGGATTATGAGAATCCCAACGTGGTGAAAGTCGTTGTCAATGCCGCCGGTCTGGCCTTATATTTTTCCCGGCGCACGATTCCGTATCTGCGCGAGGCCGCCACTGCTCCGGTGAGCGAACAGTTGGCGGCGTTTCCTTTTTTGAAGCACCTGGGCATCTATGGATTTCAGCGGGAAACCTTGCTGCGCCTGGTCAAATATCCGGTCTCACCACTGGAAGCGGCCGAGAAACTCGAGCAACTGCGCGCGCTGGAACGGGGCATTGCGATCCGGGTGATCCGGGTGGATTACGAGAGCGTGGGAGTCGATGTTCCGGAGGACGTGGAACGGGTGGAACGGATATTGGGCGTGGAAGCACGGAAGGGGCGGCAAGGTTGAAGTATTCGAGGGTTGGTTTAGGGCGGCGGGGAAATCGGCAGGTTGGGGCCGCGGACCGCCGGCGGGCCGCGTTCGGTTGTTCACGAATTAGTTCAGACGAACCATGAAATATATTTTTGTGACCGGCGGTGTGGTCAGCTCGTTAGGCAAGGGGCTGACGGCGGCGTCCTTGGGGACGTTGCTCGAGAACCGCGGCTTGAAGGTGGTGCTGCAAAAGTTCGATCCCTACCTGAACGTCGATCCCGGCACGATGAATCCCTATCAGCACGGCGAAGTTTACGTGCTGGATGACGGGGCCGAGACGGACCTGGATCTCGGGCACTACGAACGTTTTACCAACTGCAAGCTGACCCGTCTGAACAATTTGACTAGCGGCCAGGTGTATCAAACCGTGCTCAACAACGAGCGCGAGGGAAAGTACCTGGGCAAAACGGTCCAGGTCATTCCCCATGTGACCAACGAGATCCAGAACCGGATCCATATCCTGGCCGAAGAGACCAAGGCGGACGTCATCATCACGGAGATCGGCGGGACGACCGGGGACATCGAAGGCCTGCCCTTCCTGGAAGCCATCCGGGAATTCGCGCTGGAAGTTGGCTCGCACAACGCCATGTTCGTTCACGTCACGTACGTGCCCTTCATCAAGGCCGCCGGCGAACTCAAAACCAAGCCCACCCAGCAATCGGTGGCCAAGCTGCGCGAAATCGGCATCGCGCCGCACATCCTGGTCTGCCGGTGCGAACGGCCCCTGGACAAGGAACTGCGCCGCAAGATTTCTCTGTTTTGCAACGTTCCCTTCGAAGGGGTCATCGAGGAAAAGGACGTGGACCACAGCATTTACGAGGTCCCGCTGATGCTGCAACGGGAGCGCGTGGATGAGCTGGTCTGCCGCCAACTCCACCTGGATACCCCGCCGCCCAATATGGCGCACTGGCAGGAAATCCTGCGCAAAATCATTGCCCCGCAGCACCGGGTGCGCATCGGTGTGGTGGGCAAATACATCGAACTGCAGGACGCCTACAAATCGGTCTATGAGGCGGTGATCCACGGGGGCGTCGCCAATGATTGCGGGGTGGAAATCCAGAAGGTGGATGCCGAGGAAATCGAACGGGACGGGCCGGACAAGGCCCTCAAAGCGCTCAGCGGGATCCTGGTGCCCGGCGGCTTCGGGGGGCGCGGGATCGAAGGAAAAATCCGGGCGGCCCAATTCGCGCGCGAGCACAAGCTGCCTTACCTTGGCCTGTGTTTGGGGATGCAGATCGCGACCATCGAATTTGCGCGCAATGTGCTGAAGCTGGCCAAGGCGCATTCCACCGAGTTCGACGCGAACACACCGCACCCGGTCATCGCCATGCTGGACGAACAGACCAAAGTGACCAAGAAAGGCGGCACGATGCGGCTGGGGGCGCAGCCCTGCCAATTGGTCATGGGAACGAAGGCCGCGCGGCTCTATGGCGCCTTCATCGTCAACGAGCGCCATCGCCACCGCTACGAGTTCAATAACGCCTACCGCGAAAAGTTCCAGAAGCATGGCTTTGTTTTCGGCGGATTTACTCCGGATGGAAAGCTGGTCGAGATCATCGAACTGGCGGACCATCCCTTTTTCATCGCCAGCCAGTTTCATCCGGAGTTTCACAGCAAACCCCACCAACCGCATCCGCTGTTCAAGGGCTTCATCGCCGCCGCCCACGCCCACAGCCACAGCCCTGGCCGGTGAGCGGAGCCTCGGCGCAGACGAATCACCCAAGGCGAAACCGTGCGCTCCAACGCCCCCCTTCTATTTCCGGCGCCATTGCCAACTCGGCTCCATCCGCACCGCGCCGCGCAGGTCGTTCGTAGCCGCCGTCACCACCTCCCAAGCGCATGACTTACGACGAGGCCATCCGGTTTCTCTACGACCTCCGCTGGTTCGGGGCCAAGTTCGGCCTGGCCAATACGCTCCGCCTGTCGGCTTTGGCGGGCAACCCGCAAGCGAAACTTCGCTTTATCCACGTCGCCGGCACCAACGGCAAAGGCTCGACTTGCGCGATGCTCGAAAGCGTCTATCGCGCGGCCGGGCTGCGGGTCGGGTTATTCACCTCACCGCACCTGGTCGCCTTCGGCGAGCGGATCCAGGTGAACCGCAAACCGGTGACGCAGGCCGAGGTCGTCGGGTTGGTGAACACGCTGCGCCCGCTGCTGAAGCAATTCTCCGCCGAGCAACACCCGACTTTTTTCGAGGTAGTGACCGTGATGGCGTTGCTCCATTTCGCTGCGCAGGAATGTGACCTGGTCATCTGGGAGACCGGCCTGGGCGGCCGCCTGGACGCCACCAATATCGTGACGCCCATGGCGAGCGTGATCACCAACATTCAATATGATCACCAAACCTACCTCGGCGAAACCCTGGCGAGCATCGCCGCCGAAAAAGCGGGCATTATCAAGCCCGGGGTCCCGGTGATCACCGGCACGGATTCCGCCGAGGCCCTGCAGGTGATTGTCGAAAGCGCCCGCCGCCACGATTCGCCTCTGACCATCGTCCCCGCGCATGCGGCGCATGAACCGCCGCTGGACCGGTTGCCGTTTCCCTTGTTGGGGGAGCACCAGAAGCGGAACGCCGCGGTGGCCCTGGCCACCATCCGCGCGCTGGGATTGCCCTTGCCCGTCAGCGAGGCCGCGCTGCACGCGGGGCTCTCCGGGGTCGATTGGCCCGGGCGGTTGCAGTTGCTGACGCTGCCCCGGGGACGGAGGATACTCCTCGACGGCGCGCATAACGTGGGTGGGGTGGAGGCGCTGGCGGTGGCCCTGACACAGGTACTTCCCGGGCGTCAAACCGGCCCTGGTGCTGGGCGTCCTGCGGGACAAGGACTGGCCGCGCATGTGTGAAATCCTGGCGCCCATGGCCAGCCGGATCCTTTTGGTCCCGGTCCACAGCGAACGCACCGCCGAACCGCACGGCCTGGCCGAGGTCTGCCACCGTGCGAATCCGGGCGTGCAAGTCACGGAATGCGCCTCGCTCACGGCGGCGCTGACCGGGGCGGAGAGCGATGGATTCGTAGCCATCGCCGGATCATTGTACCTGATTGGTGAAGCCATGGAACTGCTCCAGGTGGCCAGCGCCCGGCCCGCCGGGGAGCGCGGCCTGAACGAGTGGCGCCTGCGAGAACCGGCGACCCGCGAGCGTGCCGGTTCCCCCGCTCGGCTTGGTTAAGCGGCCACCGCCATGAAACCATTGGGCGCGGACATCCAGGCCGTGACCTTCGACATCGGGGGCACCCTGATCACCCCCTGGCCCTCGGTCGGCCACGTGTACGCCGAAATCGCCGCCCGGCACGGGCACCCCGGCATCTCGCCGAAGCTGCTGGAGCGCCGCTTTGCCGCCGCTTGGAAGGCCTTTCCGAACTTCAACCACACCCGCGAACAATGGGCGACGCTGGTCGAGGCCACCTTCCGCGGGTTGGTCCCGCTCCCGCCACGCCAGACGTTTTTTCCGGCACTCTACGACCGCTTCACCGAACCCGCCGCCTGGCATGTCTTCGAGGACGTTCTCCCGGCCCTGGAAGCCTTGAAGGCCCGGCGAATGAAACTGGGGGTGATTTCGAACTGGGACGAGCGCCTGCGCCCGCTTTTGCGGGCCCTGAACCTGGATGCGTATTTTGATGTGATCGTGATTTCCTGCGAGGCTGGCTGCTCCAAACCCTCGCCCGGCATTTTCAAACGGGCGATCGAGGCGCTGGGCATGCCGGCCGCGGCGGTGTTGCACGTCGGCGACAGCCTGCCGCTGGATGTCCATGGGGCGGCCGCCGCCGGGATGCGGGGTTTGCTCCTGGAACGCCGCGCCGCCGGCCCGCGGGGGCGTGGATCGGCCATCCGCTCGCTGGCGGAACTCCGGCGGGGCGCCTGCCGGGGCTAGCATAAGCTGCATTTACTTCTTTAATTCCCTCCACTTAAAAACAGTTTAGGTTCTTGACCTGGATTGCCACACCATTAGATTCCTTCGGTTGCTAATGGGCAACCATCAGTGGTTGATCGAGTTTAACTAATGAAAATCATCACGAACCTTTTCCAGTCTTCGCTGGGCAAGAAGTACCTCATGGCGATGAGCGGCTTTTTCATGTTCCTCTTCGTGATTGGCCACCTGGTGGGGAACCTGCAGGTTTTCCTGGGGCCGGAGGCGATCAACCGGTACGGGCATTTCCTGCAGGCCAATGTGGAGCTGATCTGGCCGGCGCGGGTCGGGCTCCTGGCGTTGCTGGCGCTGCACATCTGGGCGGCCACCCAGGTGTCGCTGGAAAACAAGGCGGCGCGGCCGGTGGGTTACGCGGTTTATGAACCAAAAGGCTCGACCTACGCGTCGCGAACGATGTTGATGAGCGGGGTGATTGTTTTCATCTTCATCATCTATCACCTGCTGCACTACACGGCGCAGGTTCGGTATCTCAACCTGACCGGGCAGGATTTTTCGACCTTCGTGGATTCGGAGAAGCGGCACGACATTTTCAAGATGATGGTGGTGGGATTCAGCAACGGGTGGGTGTCGGCCTTTTACATTTTGGGCATTGGCCTGCTTTGCCTCCACCTCAGCCACGGTGCGAGCAGCATGTTCCAATCGATGGGCTGGAAGAACGACGCGTACCGGGTGTTCCTGGACCAGGCGGCGCGCGTGGTGGCGGTGGTGATTTTCCTCGGCTACGTTTCTATACCTATATCCATTCTTTGTGGGTATGGGCGGGAGGTGTTGAAGTGACTCTTGCGAACGACATGAAGCTGGACAGCAAAATTCCCCCGGGCCCGCTAGCCGGGAAATGGGACAAGCACAAATTCGACAGCAAGCTGGTCAACCCGGCCAACAAGCGCAAGTTTGAGATCATCGTCGTGGGCAGCGGCCTGGCCGGGGCCTCGGCGGCCGCATCGCTGGCGGAGCTGGGCTACAGGGTCAAATGCTTTTGCTTCCAGGACAGCCCGCGCCGGGCGCACAGTATCGCGGCGCAGGGCGGCATCAACGCGGCCAAGAACTACGCCAACGACGGGGATAGCGTGTATCGCTTGTTTTACGACACCATCAAGGGTGGAGATTTCAGGTCGCGTGAAGCCAACGTGTACCGCCTGGCCCAGGTAAGCGTCAACATTATCGATCAATGCGTAGCCCAGGGGGTGCCGTTCGCGCGCGAATACGGTGGGCTGTTGACCAACCGCTCGTTCGGCGGCGCGCAGGTGTCGCGCACGTTCTACGCTCGGGGTCAAACGGGCCAGCAACTGCTGCTCGGGGCTTACCAGGCGCTGAGCCGGCAGATTGGGCTGGGCACGGTCGAGATGTTTCCCCGCACCGAAATGCTCGACCTGGTGGTCATCGACGGCCAGGCCAAGGGCATCGTCGTGCGCGACCTGGTCACCGGCGAGATCTCCTCGCATGCCGGCGATGCGGTGGTTTTGGGCACCGGCGGTTACGCGAACGTCTTCTTTCTTTCGACCAACGCCAAGGGCTGTAATGTCACGGCGACCTGGCGGGCGTACAAGAAGGGCGCGTTTTTCGCCAACCCCTGTTACACGCAGATCCATCCGACCTGCATTCCGGTCAGCGGCGAGCATCAGTCCAAGCTGACGCTGATGTCCGAGTCGTTGCGCAACGACGGCCGGGTGTGGGTGCCCAAGCGCAAAGAGGATTGTGCCAAGGCGCCCGGCGCACGTCCGCCGAGGCCGATCGCGACTATTACCTCGAACGCAAGTACCCGAGCTTCGGCAACCTGGCGCCGCGCGACATCTCCTCGCGCGCGGCGAAAGAAGTGTGCGACGAAGGCCGCGGGGTGGGGCCGGGTGGGCTGGGGGTTTACCTGGATTTCGCCGACTCGATCAAGCGGCTGGGCGTAAACGTCGTGCGCGAACGTTACGGCAATCTGTTCGACATGTACGAAAAGATCACCGGCGAGAACGCCTACGAGGTCCCGATGCGCATTTATCCGGCGGTCCATTACGCCATGGGCGGGACCTGGGTGGATTACAACCTGATGAGCACGCTGCCGGGATTGTTCGTGATTGGCGAGGCCAATTTTTCGGACCATGGGGCCAATCGGCTGGGCGCCAGCGCGCTGATGCAAGGCCTGGCGGACGGCTACTTTGTTTTGCCATACACGATCGGCAATTACTTGGCCTCGGCCAAGCCCGTCAAAGCCCGCGTGAGCCATCCCGAATTCAAGACGGGTCGAGGCCGAGCTCCGGGCGCTGACCAACAAGATTCTGGCGATCAAAGGCAAGCGCACGGCCGACTTCGCTGCACCGCGAACTGGGCAAATTGCTTTGGGAAAAGTGCGGCATGGCCCGCAACGAGGCGGGGCTCAAAGAGGCGCTGCAAGCGCATCCCCGAATTGCGCGAGGAGTTTTGGAGGAATGTCAATGTGACCGGCGAGAACGGCGAGTTGAACCAGGCCCTGGAATATGCCGGGCGCGTGGCGGATTTCATGGATTTCGCCGAGTTGCTGTGCCTGGACGCGTTGCAGCGCCGTGAATCCTGCGGCGGGCATTTCCGCGAGGAATTTCAGAGCCCGGATGGCGAGGCCATGCGCGACGACGAGCATTTCGCGTACGTGGCGGCCTGGGAATACCAGGGGCCGGGCAAGACGCCCCTCCTGCACAAGGAACCGCTGGTCTATGAGGAAGTCCACATGAGCACCCGGAGCTATAAATGAGACCCGCGGCGCCCCGCTTTACGCAGCCCGTTTCAAGCCTCGCGGTTTACGGGGCCAACCGTCCATGCGCGCGGTATGACGCGCACGGCAGATGAGTTTACTACGATGAATCTAACCCTGAAGGTTTGGCGACAAAAGACCGGCAAACGCCCGGACGCTTCGAGACCCACGAGGCCAAGGACGTGCTGGAAGACATGTCGTTCCTCGAGATGCTCGACGTTGTCAACGAAGGGCATGCTCGAACGCGGCCAGGACCCATTGCTTTTGACTCGGATTGCCGCGAAGGCATTTGCGGCATGTGCTCGCTCGTGATCAACGGCATTCCGCATGGCGGGCAGAAGGGCACGGCCACCTGCCAGCTCCACATGCGCCATTTCAAAGATGGCGAGACCATCACGATCGAGCCCTGGCGCGCCAAGGCCTTCCCGATCCTCAAGGATCTCATCACCAACCGCAGCGCCTTCGATCGCATCATCCAGGCCGGCGGTTTTGTGTCGGTGAACACGGGCGGGACGCCCGATGGCAACGCGATGCCGATTCGCAAAACCGATCGCGGATGAGGTCATGGACGCCGCGGCCTGCATCGGCTGCGGTGCCTGCGTGGCGGCGTGCAAGAACGCTTCGGCCATGCTCTTCGTGGCGGCCAAGGTCTCCCATCTGAACCTCCTGCCCCAGGGCAAAGCCGAAAAAGACCGCCGCGCCCTGAGCATGGTCGAGCAAATGGACGCCGAAGGGCTTCGGAAATTGCACGGTCACCGGTTCCTGCGAAGCGGTTTGCCCCAAGGAAATCAGCCTGAGCTTTATTGCCAAGCTGAATCGCGATTATGGGATGGCGATGATCAAGGGCAAGTAGCATAGGCGCTTGCCCGTCCGCCCTCCCGGAGGCATCGGCCACCTGGAGCAGACCGCGCGCCGCCCTTTGCGCGGCACGCGCTAACTCCACAGGCCCTATTTCGGCAGGTTATCCGCGTCCAGTGAGGCCGCCAGGTCTTTTTCCGCCAAGACCCAGTCTTCGATGGTCAACGGATGGTCTGGCAGGCGGTCGCGGAACAGCTCGAAGGCGTGTTGCCGCACCATGGCTCTGGTGACACCCGGCGTGAAGGGCTTCGGCTGCTCGACTGATTTTGGTGTCTTCTTTTTCATACCAACGAACTCTCCTTCCATCACTCAACATAGGCCCCGTCCCGAAGGATGCAACCGTTTAGCAAAGCGATATCGGTCCGGGCGTCCTCAACGGGCGGGTCTCGGGTTGTTGGGATGAACCGGCGGAGGAGGAACGTAGGGAACCGACGGCGCTGAAGGCGCCGAGCGGGCCGAGGGTGCTAAAGGCGCGGAGGGCGCTCTCGGCGCCAAGGGAGCACTTGGGCCATACCCAAAGCCTGGATAATAGGGGAACCCGCTGCCGTATCCCCAACTCGGTTCGTAACCGAACCCTGGGTTATAGGCATAGTTGGGACTGTAGCTGGGCGCGGGCATTGCCGGGGCGTAAGCGGGTTCCGTTAAACCGGGAACGGGCACATCGGCCAGGTTCGCTGAATCCATGACATTGGTTAATCCGGATCGGGAGCCGGCCGAGGCCGCTCGCGCGCGCAACTGGGCGCGCGCCTCGGCCAAAGCCAGGGTGCGATAACGGGCGTCCGCGACGGCTTTGTGCTCGGCTCTCTCCTGGGCGATGGCGATGCGGTTGGTGGAAATCCCAAAAGATTCGAGCAGGCAGGGGTCAAGATTCGTATAGCAGATCCTGCCGCCACTCGCCCCCCGCCGCCAGATGAGCCCATCGAGATCACCTCGAACGAGCTGTACGCGGCTGTAGATCCGGCCTTCGAGATCGGTAAAGTTGGCGGTCTGATTCGTAAACGTGATGTCATCGGACAACGCGGTGAGGCAAACTGTTGCCCAGAGAGCGAGATTCAGGCCGGCCTTCATGACTTTAGTTTACGCCAGTCCCGCGGTTTTGTAAAACCGTGAACGGGATTTCGTCCACTTGCTGCGCGCGAGATTTGCTCCGCGAAGCGCAATTTGCCGCGGCAAAGCGTGCGTGTCTCTCGCGCTCCGCCGGAGCGCTTTATTGGCCCACGAGCTCTGGAGGTTGCGCGGGGAGAGGGAGGCGCAGGGTCTGCGGCTCGATCGCACGGCGGCTTAACCCCCCACGATCCCCAGTCCGCCCCGCGACCGTCTCGGATTTGAGGACCGTCACCGCGTCGGCGGCCCAATTCAGGACCGGGGACGGATACACCCCGAGGAAAAGCATTCCGGCCATGCAAACGTATAAGGCCAATCGTATCGGTCTGGAAGTCCGGATGGGGGACGCGTCGGCGAAATCCTTGGACCAGAAAATCGCGCGCACAATGCCGAAGTAGTAGTAGAGCGAAATCACCACTCCCACGACGGCAATGGCGACCAGCCAGTAATAGGCCGGCTGCGCCGGACCCTGAGCGAGGGCGGCCTTGAGGAGGAGGAATTTGCCGAAGAACCCCGCGAGCGGCGGTATGCCGGCGAGGGAAACCATCGCCAGGGTCATGGTGAGCGCCAGCAGGGGCGAACGCTGGCTCAGGCCCGCCAGCGCGGAGATGTCCTCGCCCTGGACCTGCTGCAGAATGAGGCAAATCACCGCGAACGCGCCGAGCACAGTGAACAGGTAGCCGCTCAGGTAGTAGAGGATTGCGGATTGCCCGGCGGCGCTCAGGGCCGCGACCCCGAGCAGCATATAGCCCGCATGCGCGATGCTGGAATAGCCCAGCAGGCGCTTAACGTTGCGCTGAGGGATGGCACACAGGTTGCCGTAGAGGATGGTGATCGCGGAGATCACGATCAACAGCTTCGACCATTGGAGGGTGACCTCGGGCACCGCTATGAACAGCACCCGCAACAGGAGCACGAAACCCGCCGCTTTCGAGCCCACCGCCAAAAACGCCGTCGTCGGGGCGGGCGCGCCCTGGTAAACATCCGGCGCCCAAATCTGAAAGGGAAAGGCGGCAATTTTGAATCCGAGCCCGACCAGGATCAGGAGCAGGCCGCACAGGAAGATGCGGTTACCGCTGAATTGACCCGCCATGGCGGCGATTTGTGAAAAGTCCAGCTTGCCGGAAATGCCGAAAACCAGGGCGACGCCAAAGACCGTAAAGGAGGTGGACAGGGCGCCGATGATCAAGTACTTGACCCCGGCTTCGAGGGAGGTCAGGCGCGCGCGCTGGAAACTGGTGAGCACATAGAAGGTCACCGTAATGAGTTCGAGGGAGACGAACAACAGAGCGAAATTGTTGACGGAGGAGGCGAACAACATGCCGGCCAGGGCGAAGAGAATCAGGGCGTAGGTACTCGCCGACGCTGGCCTCGATAAGTTCGACGAACTCGACGGACATCACCAAGACGAGCATGGTCGCCAGGAGAAAGAAGCGCTTGAAGAACAAGGCCAGGCCGTCCAAGGCATACATATGGGAGCAGGCGTACTGGATTTCGCCCGGGGCCAGGTGCACGAAGACGGCGCTATAGACCAGAATCAGCCCAACCCCGGCGGCGGCGACATAGCCCAGGTTGCGCCGGGCGGAGCTGGGCAGCCAGAGATCGGCCAGGAGCAGACCCAGGCCCAGGGCGATCACCAGCCATTCGTGAATTAAAAGCGCCACGTTCATGGAGTGTTCGAGTGAGGAGCCGCGAGGCCGAACGCAACGGGCGCGGGCGTCTGCGCTCGCGCCGTGGCGGCGGCGGAGTATGGGCTGAGGATGGCAGCGACGCTGGGGCCGATTTTGTCGGTCAGCAAACGAGGAAAGCAGCCGAAGGTCAGCAAGCTCGCCAGCAGAATCAGGAACGGAGCACGCCGCCAAAGATTGGCCGCGTCGGCCACCTGCGCCCATTTTTCGGGGAGCGGACCTTGGAGCATGGCGCGAATGGCGCGCAGCATATAAACGGCGCCGATGATCAGGGCGCCCCAGCACGCGAGAACGGTGACGGAGCGGAAGGCTTTCCAGGCGCCGAACAGGACGGTGATTTCGCCCGCGAAGTTAGCGAAGCCCGGCAGGCCGCACCCGGCAAAGGCGGCCATGATCAAGGCGCCGCCGATGAAAGGCAGGCGGCGGAGCAACCCACCGAGCCGGTCGATTTCCAACGTGCCGGTCTGCTGATAGACGTAGCCATTCAGGCCGAATGCCAGCGCGGCCAGGAAGCCATGCGCCACCATGACCAGCACGGCCCCGGTCACCCCGACCAAACTCAGAGTTGCCAGCCCCAGGAAGACAAAACCCATGTGTGCCACGCTCGAATAACCCGCGAGCCAATTGAAATCCTTTTGCCGCATGGCCACCCACCCGCAATAGACGAGATTGCCCAGGCACAGCCAGGCGACCAGCGGCATCCACCGTTGCGCCGCTTCCGGCAGCATCGGCAAGGCAATCCGGAGCAAGCCATACAGACCGAATTTCTTCAGCACGCCGGCGTGCAGCATGGCCGTGGCGCTGGGGGCCGAGCTATAGCCCAAGGGCGCCCAGGTGTGAAAGGGCCAAAGTGAAACCAGGATGCCGAAGCCGAACAAGAGCAGCGGGAAGATGAAACCCTGGGCGCCGCTCGAGAGCGGGTTTTGCCGGAGGTGCTCCGTGAGCTTCGGGATATCGAACGTGCCCGCGCCTGCTTGCAGGTATAACGCGATCAGGCCAACCAGGGCGATGAGCGCGCCCAGGCTCAGATACAACGTGATTTGGAACGTGGCGTAATTCTTTTGCGGGCCGCGACCCCACAACCCGATCATGACAAATGTCGGCACCAGCGCCAGCTCATGGAAGAAGTAAAAAAGAAACAGGTCGAGCGAGGCGAACGCGCCCAAAATGCCACCGGCCATGATGAGCAGCAAAATGTAGAATTCCTTTTCACGCTCACGGATTTCCCAGGAAACACAAGCGGCGGCGAAGGCCACGATGGCCCCCATGAGCACCAAGCCGACGTTGATGCCATCCACGCCCACGTGATAGCTGATGCCCAGGGCGGCCACCCAGGCCGCCTGGCTCTCGAACCTGAAGCCCTCGGGACTCGGCGTGGCTCCGTTGAAACCCACAAACATCGTGATCGCCAGCGCCGCGGAAATGAACGTGGCCACAATTGCGCCCGCGCGCATCACGACGCGGTAGTTACGCGGAACCAAAGCGAGCACCAGCGCCGTGGCCAGGGGGAACGCAAGTATGAGAGTGAGGATCATTTCAGGACGAAATAGAGGAGGAAGGCGACGCCCAGCGCAAAGAGGAACGCGTAGGTCTGCAAATTGCCCGTTTGGAATTGGCGCAACATCCGGCCCACGATGTCCGTTGTCCCCTGGGTGAAGCGGACGCCTCCCCCGATGACCCAACGATCGATCCAGGCGGCGACCATGGCGATGGAATCGTGGAGCCGGATGAAGGTGGCCTGGTAGAGTTCATCGAAATAGAAGCGGTTGCGCATCCAAACCGAGAGCGCGCCCAGCTTGGCCGGCAACGGATCCTGGGAGGTGTGGCGGTACAGCGCCCAGGCGGCCACGAAGCCGAGGAAAACGGCCAGCAGGCCGCCGGAAGCGGCGAGGGGCGCCTCGGCAAACGGGGCAACCAGTTGCCGTCCGAACGAAAGGCCAGGTTCAGCGCCACCCGGGTTAAACTGCTTGCCGAAAATATTCTCCAAGCCGATGAATCCACCCGCCAGGCTCAGCATCGCCAGAATCCGCAGCGGGAAAAGCATGACGGGCGGCGACTCGTGCGCGTGGGTCGCCGGCTCGGATTTCGCCTTGGTCCCGAAGACCACGAAGACCAGACGGAACATGTAGAACGTGGTCAAAAGGGCGACCGCCACCCCGACGGCGAATCGTCCGTAGGCCCCGCTGCTCGGCGGCCACGGCGAGAATCGCGTCCTTGCTGTAAAACCCGCTGAAGGGAACCACACCCGCCAGGGCCAGGGTGCCGCAGAGAAAGGTCCAGAAGGTGACGGGCATGCGCTTGCGCAGCTCGCCCATCTTCCAAATATTCTGCTCGTGGTGCATTCCGAGGATCACCGAGCCGGCGCCCAGGAACAACAGCGCCTTGAAGAAGGCATGCGTCGTCAGGTGAAACATGGCCTGCTGGGGTCCGTGGAGTCCCACCCCCATCACCATGAAGCCCAGTTGAGAGAGCGTCGAGTAGGCCAGGATGCGCTTGATATCATCCTGTTGCACGGCGATGACGGCGGACAACAGGGCCGTGAAACCGCCAACCCAGGAGATCACTTCGAGCGCCGGAGGATTGAGCAGGAAGAAAACCCGGCACAGCATATACACCCCCGCCGCCACCATCGTGGCCGCGTGGATGAGGGCGCTGACCGGCGTCGGGCCTTCCATGGCATCGGGCAGCCACACGTGCAGCGGGAACTGCGCGCTCTTGCCGACCGCCCCGCAGAAAATCAGCAGGCCGCCCAACGTCGCCACCGAGCCCAGCGCCTGCGGGTCCGCGGCCAGCTTGTCCTGCAACACGCTAAAGTTCAGCGAGCCGAGCGTGAACCAAACAGTTAGGATGCCCAGCAGAAACCCAAAATCGCCAAGCCGGTTGGTCAGGAAGGCCTTCTTGCCCGCATCGGCGGCGGCGGGCCGCTCGAACCAAAAGCCAACGAGCAGGTAGCTGGAAACGCCCACCAACTCCCAGAAGATAAACAATTCGATGAAATTGTTGGCCAGGACAATTCCGAGCATGGAAAACGTGAAAAGGCTCAGGCAAGCGAAGTAGCGCGAAAACCCGGGATCCTCCCGCATGTAACCCCAGGAATAGATATGGATCGCGCTGGCCACACCGGTAACCACCAGCATCATCAGCAGGCTGAGCGGATCAAACCTCATGCCGAAATCCACCTGGAAATCACCGATCGCAAGCCAGCGGACGGCGATTTCTCGGACGGGTTCCCAATGGTTGGCCAGCGACGAAAATGACGCTCAGGATGAACCCGGCCACGACCGCCGCAATCGAGAGCCCCGCGCTGAGCTTGCGGTCGCGGTGCGTAAAGAGCGTGATCAGCGCCGCGGCCAGCAACGGCAGGAACAGAATGATCCAGGGGAGGAGGTCCATGCGTTTAGAGCTTCATCAAGGTCAGATCCTCGACGTGGGCGGTCTGGCGTTTGCGATACAAGCGCCACAATGAGCGCCAGGCCGACCGATACTTCCGCTGCCGCGACCGTGATGACGAAAAACACAAATACCTGGCCATCGAGGTTATTGTTGAAGCGGGAAAAGGCCACCAGCGCCAGATTGCCGGCATTGAGCATCAGTTCCAGCCCCATGTACATCACCAACAAATTCCGCCGCACGATGACGCCCAGCAGCCCCAGGCAAAACAGGATCGTACTGACGACGCAGATAATGTTCCAATCCGATGTTCATTTCAGATCCTTTTTGCTGAGCAGAATCACGCCGACCATCGCGACCAGCAGCAGCACCGAAATCACCTCGAAGGGCAGGAGATACTCTGCGTGAACAGGAGTTTGCCCAGCGGGATGGTGCCGCCCTCCAGAGTCGGGAGTCGTTTCGGCGACCGAGGCTGGATGCAGCAGGCTCTGCAGCAAGACGCGATAATGGCGCCGACAGAGATGAACCCGGCGACGGCCCCGAGGTTCTTGATTTTCCGGCGTTCTTCGGCGTTCAGGTCCAGCAGCATGATCACGAACAGAAACAGCACTATCACCGCGCCGGCATAGACCAGGATCTGCACCGCTGCCAGAAAGAAAGCGTGCAGCAGCACGAACGATCCCGCCAGCGAGGCAATCGTCAGAACCAGAAACATCGCGCTGGTGACGGGGTTCGAGCTGAATGGATTCAGCACGACTAGAAAACCCGAACACCAGGTCAGGAATGCAAAAATATAAAACAAAATGTCGGCCATTAACAAATCTCTTATTCGTAGCGCCGGCTGCTTTAAGCCGACTAACCAGAACTATGCAAACATGGAACCGGGCCGCGCCGCAACCTGCAGTTCAGTTGCGCAGCGACCCACGGCCGCTTCCGGACCGGAAGCGCCTGGACCGAAGATAAATCATTCACCGTCAGCCGTTGCCCGAAGAACTTCCCGGAGGGTGGGCAGCCCTCTGCCCATCATGGCAGGCCCGGGCCCGTAACGCCCTGCCCCGGCCGGGTTAGAAGAAGTGAGCGAACCCGCCGCTTGGGACTAAACCCTGACCAGGCGGGTGCGCCTTGGCGTCACTCATGGCGCGACGCCCTGGGCCAGGGCCTCCTCGGCTTTCTTTTTCCACTTTCGGATCTGGTCCTGGTGGACCCCGCCCAGTGCAAGAAGCTTTTCTTTGTCGTAGATCAGCTCTTCCCGGCTCGTGCCGGTCAGCGAGTAATCCTTCATCAGGAAGATCGCCTCTTCGGGGCAGACCTCCTGGCAGAATCCGCAGAAGATGCACCGGAGCATGTTGATTTCAAATTCTTTGGGCGCTTTTTCCACATTGCCGGCTTCCGGCGCTCCATCTGGCCCCGGGGGTATAATGTGAATAGCCTTCGGCGGGCAGACAAATTCGCATAATTGGCAGGAAACACATTTGGTGCGGCCTTCCTGGTCTTTGACCAGGTAAGGGGCGCCGCGGTAGCCTTCCGGCACCACCCACTTTTCCTCGGGATACTGCATCGTCACCTTTTTGCTGAAAAAGTGGCGGATCGTGACTTTAAACCCGCCGATAATCGCCGGCAGGTAAAGCCGTTCCCAAAGATTTAATTTTTTGCGTTTAACAATCATGCGGCACGTTTGCGCCCGGCGCCCCCGTTACGGTGGGCTGCCAAGTTCGAGGCAGTGGCGCGCGAATCCGTTGTTCCTAAAAAGTGATGGCAGGGCTGGCCTCATCTGACCACCACCCACAGCACCAGCGCCGTCACTATAATATTGGCCAGCGCCAGCGGAATAAACCGCCGCCAGCCCAGATCCATCAACTGATCGTAGCGAAACCGAGGCCACATCCAGCGGACCCAAATCACCATGAATTCGACGAAGAGCATTTTGGCAAGGAAAATGCCGATGTGGAGCACACCCAGGCCGATGGTTTGCGCGGGTTTATCCAACCCCGCGAAGGGCAATGTCCATCCGCCCAGGAACAGCGTCACCATCATCGCCGAGGCGGCGGTCATGGCAGCGTATTCGCCCATGAAGAACAGCGCAAATTTAATGGAGCTGTACTCGACGTTGTAGCCGCCGGCCAGTTCCTGCTCCGACTCGGGCAGATCGAAGGGCAACCGGTTGGTCTCGGCAAACATCGCTGCCGAGGAAAATGGCGAAGGCGAGCGGTTGTTGAAGGATCAGCCAGGAAGAATCCCGCCGGCCTGGTAGGCCGACCACCTCACTCAAATTGAGGCTGCCAACAAGCAGGAAAACCGGAATGACCGACATGCCCATCGCGATTTCGTAGGAGATCATCTGCGCGCTCGAACGGATGCCGCCGAGGAATGGGTACTTCGAATTGGCGGCATAACCCGCCAGCACGATTCCATACACACCCAGCGAGACGATGCCGAAGGTGTAGAGAATGCCCACGTTGAGATCGGCAATGACCATCTTCTGCGAGCCCAGTTGTGACCCGAACGGGATGATGGCCGCCGTCAGGAGACTGGGGATCATCACGATCGCCGGCGCCAGCCAAAAGTAAACCTTGCGCACGTGCGCCGGGGTAAAGTCTTCCTTCAGAAAAGACTTTACCGCATCGGCCGCCGGTTGCAGCAAGCCAAATAACCCAGCCCGGTTGGGTCCAAGCCGGTCCTGAATCGCGGCCGAGACTTTGCGCTCGACCCAGACGGCGTAGGCCACGATGAACATCAGAACTGAAAAACGCCAATGATCTTAATCGCGCTGAACAAGGCGAATTGTGCGAAGGGAGTCACAAGGCCGGTTGAAGCAGCCGCAAATCATAGCGGGACGGTTACTCCCATGTCGCCCAGCGCTGCCCAGGTCAGTCCGTGGAAGGCGGGGACTTCTGCGGCCATTTGGTTGAACAGGCCTTCGATGCTTACATAACCGTTCTGGCCGGTGACATTGAAGACCAGCTTCGTGCAGGAATTCCCATTCCGCCCGCGCCTCGCCCGGCGGCTCGACGGCCTTCATGAATTTCTGCACCCTGCCCTTCATACTGGTAAAGGTGCCGCGTTTCTCCGCGTGCGCGCAGCCGGGCAGAAGTAGTGCGCTGAGTTCGTCGTCGCATTGGGCAGAATGTCACTGACGATCAAGCAAATCCAACTTGCCGAGGAGATCGGGACCGAGGCCGTGCTGCGTCACGTCTTCGCCCGAACACGATCAGGGTTTTGATGGTGCCCGGCGAATGCCCTCGGCGATTTTCGGGAGGTTCGAGCCCATCGGATCCGCCGCCACGCCGGTCAGCCTTGCGCCGGCGCTGTTCGGGTTACGATCCGGCGTTAAGAGCAGTTTGTCGCGCTTCGCCCAGCCGCGGCGCCGAATCCATGAGCGCACCGAGTCCTTCGCCAGTTTGGCCAGCAAGAACAGTTCTTCATTGGTCTGGCGAGCCGAGACGCACGATGGCGGCGGAGCCGGCGGGCGTCTGGTTCGAGCGCCGCGGAAATTGCCTGCAGGGCGCGCTCCAAGTCGGCCGAGCCCAGCTTCGGTCCCGGACTTGAGCCAGGCGGTCTTCCCGTCCAATCCATTTGTAATTGAGCCGGCCATAATCGCACATCCAGCAGGCATTGACGGCGTCGTTCTCGCGGGGTTCGTAGCGATAGACCTTCTCCTCGCGCGACCCGATGATGATGTTGCAGCCGGTCGCGCAACTGGTGCACAGGCTCTTGGTTTCCTTGAGGAACCAAACGCGCATCTGGAACCGGAAATCTTTTGACGTCAGGGCGCCCACGGGGCAGATATCCACCGTGTTGAGGGTGTAATTGTTGTCGAACGGTTTGCCCGGATAAGCGGTGAGGGTGTTATAGCTGCCGCGGTTGACAATGCCGAGGGCATCGTCGCCGGCGATGTCCTTGGTGAACCGGATGCAGCGGGTGCACAAAATGCAGCGCTCGTCGTCGAGGACAATGCGGGGGCCGAGATCGACGCGTTTGGGCTTGTGCACCTTGGGCTCGGCAAAGCGGCTCTCGGACCGTCCGTATTCTACAGAGTATTCCTGGAGTTTGCATTCCCCGGCCTGGTCGCAAATCGGGCAATCCAGCGGGTGATTGATGAGCAGGAATTCGAGCACACCTTCCCGCATTTGCTTCACGGCGGGAGTATTGGTGTAGATTTCCATGCCCGGAGCGATGGGGGTGGCGCAGGCAATTGCCGGGCGCGGCGACTTGGAGATTTTGGGGGTGCCGTCCTGATTGAGAATGGGTTTGCGATCCGGGCCCATGGCCGGGGTGCCGAACTCGACCAGGCACATGCGGCAGTTGCCCGCCACGGGGAGCTTGGGATGATAGCAATAATGGGGGACGTCCACCTTCGCGGCGGCGCACGCCTGGATCATGGTCGTGGGCAGTGGCTTGCCGGAGATCGGATCCGGAGAAGTCCGAGGCACCTCGACTTCCTTGCCGTCCACCTTCACTTTAATTATTTCAGCAGCAGTGGCCATTTTGTTAACTCAGGCGGCTCTTCCAGTAGCCTGGCTTTCGACTCATGTGCTCAATCGCGAGCACGGAAATTGCATCCGACCGGAGGGTCGAAAAACCCAAGTGGTGGCGCTGTTCATCCCGGGTTGGTTTCATAGGTCTCCGTGATTCATCCGCCGGCGAGGACTGGCTTTTCCGCGTGGCCGACCGGCGGGGCGGCCGCGACCCGGCGCGCTTCATCGGCCGCGCCTTTGGCCACAAATTCATCTTTGAATTTGGCGACGAAGCTTTGGACCGGCCAGGAACAGGCCTCGCCGAAGGCGCAGATGGTGCGCCCGCCGGGGATGTTGTCGGCGATCTTGATCAGATAATCCGCGTCCATTTTCCGGCCCTCGCCATGGGTCAACCGGTGGAGGGCCTTGGCCATCCATAACGAGCCTTCGCGGCAGGGCGTGCACTGGCCGCAGCTTTCGTGGGCGTAAAACTCGCTGAGATTGGCCAGGGCGGCAACGATATCGGTCGAATCATCCAGAACGATAATTGCCCCGGACCCCGACATGCTGCCGGCGGCGATCAGCGAATCGAAATCATAAGGCAGGTCGAGCACATCGAATTCCTTCTCGATATCCTTGCCGTCGGGTCCCCTGCGCTTGAGTTTGAACTTCTCGCCGGCTTTGAAGACTTTTGCCGAGGAACCACCCGGGATGAGCGCCTTGAGCTTGCGCCCATCGCGCAGACCGCCGCCAAAGGCGGGGTCATTGATGAGTTCGCCGATGGTCACCTTGCCGACTTCGATTTCGTAGTAACCGGGTTTCTTGACGTGCCCGCTGATGCTGACGATCCGGGTGCCGGTATTGTTGGGCGTGCCGAGCTTGGCGTATTCGAGGCCGCCCATGGCGACGATGTGCTTCACCGCGCAGAGGGTTTCGACGTTATTGACGATGGTCGGGCACATGTAGAGGCCCAAGACGGCCGGAAAGTACGGGGGCTTGATGCGCGGATAAGCGCGTTTGCCTTCCAAAGACTCGATCAGCCCGGTCTCCTCTCCGCAGATGTAAGCGCCGGCGCCGCGATGAACGTGAGATCTCCAGATCGTAACCGTTGCCCAGGATGTTCTTGCCCAGGAAATTCCTGGCCGCGCGCGTCTTGTAACGCGCGGTTCAGAATCTTGGCCCCGCTCACGAACTCGCCGCGGATATAAATGTAGGCCAGATGCACGTCGTTGGCGAAACAGGCGAGGATCATGCCCTCGAGCATCTGGTGCGGATCCTTATGAAGGATCTGTTTGTCCTTGAACGTGCCGGGCTCGGACTCATCGGCGTTGCAGATCAAGTAGATCGGCTTGCCGCTTTTGCGATCCACAAAGGACCACTTTAAGCCGCAGGAGAACCCCGCCCCGCCGCGGCCCCGCAAACCGGCTTTCATGACGTCATCCCGAAGTTGCTCGGGACCGCTCAGAGTTTTGCCATCGGGCAAGGTTTTCGGCGGCAGCGCCAACGCCCTTTCGCAATGCCTCATAACCGCCATGCCGCAGATAGCACTCGATATCCGGGGTATAACCCGGTTGATCGGCGTATTTGAGAATGAGGCGGTATCTCTTGGGGCATGGGCTTAAGCCGGAAGGCTGAGGTGTTCTGGGATCGAAAACATGGCGTCCAGGCGGTCGAGCGCTCGGACCAATCGAACGTGTTCGACGATCCTTGACTCCGCGGCCCGAGCTTTACCTTGTAACGCTCGTTTGCCCGATGGTGTAACGGTAGCACAGCAGACTCTGGATCTGTTTGTCATGGTTCAAATCCATGTCGGGCAGCCAATTTCGCAGGCGAGCGCTTGATGTGGTGGCTGGGCGGTTCACGGGCACTTCGTCCAGTATTTCGTCCGCTTGCTTGCCCGAGACTCCTTCGTAAAACTGATCGTTACACATCATGACCGGGGCGGTGCCGCAACTGGCCAGGCACTCGACAAATTCAACGGTGAACTTGCCGTCCTTCGTGGTTTGGGGCCCGTGCGCGTGCGGGTCCAACCCGAGCTTTTTGCAGAAATGCTCGTGGAGTTCATAAGCGCCGCCCGAGAGCGCAGCTCAAGGTTCGGCACACTCTCAGGTGATACTTTCCAACCGGGTGCTGGTGGAACATCGGGTAAAAAGTCACCAGCTCGTAAACGTTAATGGGCTGCAGCTCGAGCTTGGCCGCAATCCATTCGACCGCCTGCCGGGAAATGTATCCGAAATGCTCCTGCACGGCGTGGAGCAGCATCAGCGAGGCGCTGCGCTTCCTGGGATAATGGGTAATGACTTCGTCGATCTGCGCGGCCAGCGCGGCGGGGACGGCGAAGTCTGGCTGCTCCAAGAGGCGGCTGGGGATGGGTTGCTCCGGGGTCAGGTTCATCGGTCACATTCCCCCATCACAAAATCGAAGGAACCCAAGACCGCGACCACGTCGCTCACCATGTGGCCGGGGAGGAGCTTGCGGGAGGATGCTCAGGTTGACGAACGAGGGGGAGCGGATTTTCAACCGGTAAGGAGTGCCGCCGCCCTTGCTGTTGATATAGAACCCCAGCTCGCCTTTCGGGTTCTCGTGCCCGAAATAGATCTCGCCCGGCGGGGCGTTGACCCCCTGCGTTACGTTGATGAAGTGGTGGATCAATTCCTCCATCCGCGTCAGCACCCGGGCTTTGGGGGGCAGGACCACCTTCCCGTCCGGCACGTTGACCGGTCCGTCGGGCAGCTTGTCGAGGCACTGCTGGATCAAGCGCACACTCTGGCGCATCTCCTCGATGCGCACCAGGTAGCGGTCATAACAATCCCCGGCCGACCCTACGGGCACATCGAATTTTAGCTGGTCATAAATCAAGTAGGGGTGCGCCTTGCGCAAATCGTGTTCGACGCCGCTGCCGCGCAGGTTCGGTCCGCTGAGTCCAAAATCGATGGCGTCCTGCCTCGAGATCACCGCCACCCCCTGGGTGCGGTCCACAAAAATCCGGTTGCGGGTCAGGAGCGTCTCGGTTTCGTCGAGGTTGACGACCACTTCCTTGCAGAATTTGGCGCACTGTTCGACCCAGCCGGGCGGCAAGTCCCGCGAGAGTCCCCCGATCCGGGTGTAACTCGTGGTGAAGCGCGCGCCGGTCAGCGATTCGCACAGGTTGTAAATCTTTTCGCGCTCCGTGAAGGTATGGAGGAAGACCGTCAGCGCCCCGACGTCCATCGCGAACGAGCCGAGCCCCAGGAGGTGCGACGAAACCCGTGCCAACTCGCAGCAGATCACCCGGATAAACTGGCAGCGGGGCGGCAATTGCTGGTCGATGCCCATCAGTTTCTCGACGGCGAGGACATACGCGACGTTGTTGGCCAAAGGCGCCAGGTAGTCCAGTCGATCCGTGTACGGGATAAACTGGGTGTAGGTCATGTTCTCGGCGATTTTTTCGTCACCGCGGTGCAGGTACCCGATATCGGGGCTGGCCTTGGTGATGATCTCGCCATCCAGTTCCAGGACGATCCGCAGCACTCCATGCGTGGCGGGATGCGAAGGTCCCATGTTGAGGACCATCTTTTCCGTCGGCAAATCGGCCAGGTCTTCGTTACTTGCGACCGCCGGGGAAAGTGCCCTGGCGGCTTGCAGGGCTCGCCCGGCGGCGTCCGACAGCTCGATCTCTCGGATCTCGCCCATCGTTAGCTCCCCTCCTTTGCCGGCCCGATTGTCCCGGGCCCGTGCGAGCGGCCGTGCGCCGCCTTGATGTCCTTACGACGTTCCAGCCGCGCGTTCATGTCGATGGCATCCGTTTCGGGGATCCGGACTCGTGGTTCGCGTGAAATGGTATCTTTCCCTCCCGCAATGGTCACGAACGGGCCGCCCGCGAGCGGAGCCGGATCGGTGAAGGCCACTTCCGGCACCTGTGTGGGACGCCCCGACAGCGGAAAGTCCTTCCGCAGCGGATAATAGGGATATCCTTCCCACATGAGGATCCGCCGCAGGTCGGGGTGACCACGAAAGCGTATGCCCATCATGTCGTAGATCTCGCGCTCGTGCCAGTTGGCGGTCTGCCACACCCCGGTCACGGTGGGCGCCTCACCCTTCTCCTGGCTCAAATCCGTCTTCAAACGCAGCGACCGCCGGTGCGTATAACCGTAGAGGTGATATACCAGCGTAAATCGCGGGTCGTCGCCGTAGTTGTCGATGCTGGTGACGTCCACCAGGTAATCAAACCCGAGGTCGCTTTTGGCAAAGGCGCACACTTCGGGAATTCGCTCGATGTCCGAAATCTGCACGGTGATCTCGCCCCGGAATTCCAGCGGCTGAGAAATCAGATCGCCAAACCGGGCCTTCAATCGTTGGACCGATTCCATCGGGCCCGACACGGGAGCGGGTACAGCCGGCGCCTGCGGAACTGCCGGCCCGGGATTGGACGCAGAAGTTTGCGGACCGACGCTCATGCAACCTTGAGCGTGGAGAGGACGGGTTCCCGGGATACCTTCTTCTGAAGCTTGATCAAGGCATCCAGCAGAGCCTCGGGCCGCGGCGGACACCCGGCCACATAGACATCCACCGGCAAAATCCGGTCCACCCCCTGCAACACGGCATAACTCCGATACATGCCGCCCGTCGAGGCGCAGGCGCCCATGGCGATGACCCATTTCGGTTCGGCCATCTGGTCGTAAATGCGCTTCACCGCCAGCGCCATCTTGTACGTCACCGTCCCGGCTACGATCATCACGTCGGACTGCCGCGGAGAAAACCGCATCACCTCAGCCCCGAAACGCGAGATATCGAAGCGGCTCGCCCCCGCCGCCATCAACTCGATGGCGCAGCAGGCCAAACCCATCGGCATCGGCCAGAGCGAGTTCTTACGAAACCAGTTAATCGCCGCATCCAGGCGCGTGACTACAACGTCACCCTCGACCTTCGAGTTGTAGCCAATTTCCGTTTGTGTGCGCATTAGGGTCCGCAAAGCTGGGTTCTGCTTCGCGCCAGCAACCTAATCGCGCGCCAAAACCGAGGCAAGTTCAATCTTAAAGCCTCGGTGAGGTGGGGCGCATCACGGCAGTACCCCCTGCCGAACACGGCCAGACGCACGAGCGCCGTAAGCCGGCTCCAAGCCGGCGCTCCGCGGCTGCCGCCGGGATGTGCTCGGTGGGGGCGTGGGACAAGGACCTTCGTTGTAGATTTCACAGCATTAGCTGCGTGTAGCAGGGGTTCGTGTTGCAAGCCAGCAGGCAGGTTTTGGGGCAAACCGGGCGCCGGGAAGGGCCTGGAGCTCCGATGTCCTCATGCCAGCCGCCAACCCGACTCGTTGCATGCAAACGTCTCCTGGCGGCGAGCCTATGCCGTAAAAAAGGCCCGAGGTCAACCCTTGGAGAATCTGTGGGCACAATCCGTTGACATGGGGGCCGGGCAGCGACAACCTGTTGTCTATATGGCAGACCCGGTCAATTCAGTCTCCGAGCAGCATGCCGCGACCGAGGAACAACCGCCTAACCCGGAAGCCGACGCTGATTTGCAGGTAAAATCCCTGCTGGCGGAAATAGACACGGTCGCGCTTCAGTTGAAACGCTTTGCGCGGATGGTGCGGAGCCACGGTCAAAGAGGCACTTCAGGCATGAGCGTCCTGGAAATCCTCGCGGGTTGCGGGCCCCGAACCGTGCCTCAGATCGGGCGGCTGCGTTCCACCTCGCGTCAGAACATACAGGTGGTGGTGAATCGGCTGACCAGGGAGGGTTGTGCGGAGTTGGCCGCCAACCCGGGGCACCAGCGCTCAAGCCTGGTTCAGATCACCGAATCCGGCAGAGCGGCGCTGGAGAGCATGCGCGCGTGTGAGTCCAGGCTCGTGCGGAAGTTGCGGGAACAATTGGCTCGGCAGGAACTGACCGCCGGGCTCGGGTTCCTGCGCCGGGTTCGAAGCCTGCTGAGCCAACCGCAGACCCAGGCGAAGCACGCCCGATCGGCGGAGCGCGGCGGCCAAAAGGGGCGGCCCTTGGGAAAGAGAAAGCGGCGTCCGGGAGGCCGGCGCGCCACGGCGGCTGAAAGTGCACTCTCCCCCGGGGCGGAAGAAGAAACGGCTGTAAACGGTCTGCCGTTCAACCTGCTTTGATCCAGTCCGGACCTGCGCTACTGGATCCTGTGAAGGGACGGAACGGCTGGATCGCCCAGGATCGAATCAGGCAGCGGCCCTGCCGTGTTTGCGCCGGGTGAGCGGCTTGCATTGGCCGGCGACGACGGGCTGAGTGATGTTCACGTGGAGAATGTCGTCGCTGCTGGGGACGTCGTACATCACGTCGAGCATCAGTTTTTCCAAGCAGGCTGCGGAGCGCCCGGGCGCCGGTGCCCTTTTTGATGGCCTGGGTGGCCAATTCCTTGAGGGCATCCGCGGAGAACTCGAGTTCGACCCCTTCCATGGCCATTAACTTGGCGTACTGTTTGGTCAAAGCGTTCTTGGTTTCGGTCAGGATGGAGACCAACTGCGATTCGGTGAGTTCGGCCAGCACCGTGACCATGGGGAGCCGCCCGATGAACTCCGGGATGAAGCCAAAATTCAGCAGGTCCTCGGGTTCGGCGAACTGAAGGATGTCCTGGCGGTTGATACTGGCGGTGTGGAAGCCCTGCTCGGCGGCGCGAAAGCCCATGATGTTATTACCGAGCCGGCGTTGAATGATCCGCTCCAAACCCACGAAGGCGCCGCCGCAGATAAACAGAATGTCGGAAGTATCGACGCGGATGTACTCCTGTTGAGGATGCTTTCGCCCGCCCTGCGGTGGGACATTGCAGACCGTGCCTTCGAGAATTTTCAGCAAGGCCTGTTGCACGCCTTCGCCGGAGACGTCGCGCGTAATGGAAACATTTTCGGTCTTGCGCGCGATTTTATCGATTTCATCAATGTACACGATGCCCCGCTGGGCACGTTTGACATCGTAGTCGGAGTTTTGGAGGAGCCGCAGGATAATGTTCTCGACGTCTTCACCCACGTAGCCGGCCTCGGTGAGGGTGGTGGCGTCGGCAATCGCGAACGGGACATCCAGGATCTGAGCCAGGGACCGGGCCAGGAGCGTCTTGCCCGAGCCGGTGGGGCCGATCATCAGGATATTACTCTTTTCGATCTCGACGTCCGCATGGGGGTCCGCGGGGGGCGCATCCTCCTCGGCGGTGGGAGGCGGCTCCTGCAAAATGCGCTTGTAATGGTTGTGGACGGCGACGGCCAGCGTCTTCTTGGCGTGGTCCTGCCCGACGCACTGCGTGTCGAGCCGGTGCTTGATTTCAGAAGGCTTGGGGATGCTGATCTTGGGCTTTTGCTTCTTGGCCGCGGACGCAAATTCCTTGTCCAGGACCTGCTTGCAGAGCACCACGCAGTTGTCGCAGATATACACGCCCGGACCCGCGATCAACTTCTTAACCTCGGCGTGGGACTTGCCGCAAAAGCTGCACAGAGTGATATTCGTCGGGCGAGCCATCGAGCCTATTCTTTTTTATCCGCCAGACTGGTCGCCCGTTCCACTAAACCGGCAATTTCTTTGCGGGACTGGACGACTTCGTCCACCAGGCCGTAGGCCTTGGCCTCGTCGGAGGTCATGAAATTGTCGCGGTCGGTATCTTTTTCGACCTGTTCGATCGTGCGGCCGGTATGCTTGGCGATGATGCTGTTGAGGCGCTGCTTGAGCCGGAGCATGTAGCGCACCCGAATCTCGACATCGCTCGCCGGCCCCTCCGCCCCGCCCAGGATCTGGTGGATCATGATATTGGAGTTGGGCAAGGAGTAGCGTTTGCCCTTGGTGCCACCGCAAAGCAGCACGGCGCCCATGCTGGCGGCCTGGCCGATGCAGTACGTGTTCACGTCGCAGGTCAAAAACTGCATGGTATCGTAAATCGCCAAACCGGCGGTGACACTGCCGCCCGGGGAATTGATGTAAAGATGAATGTCCTTCTTGGGATCGCTCATCTGCAAGAAGAGCAGTTGGGCGATAATCAGGTTGGCCACCATGTCATCGACGGGGGTTCCGAGGAACACGATCCGGTCCACCAGCAATCGCGAATAGATATCGTATCCGCGTTCGCCCCGGCCGGTCTGTTCCACCACCATTGGCACTAAAAAGTTTTGCATAAGCTCTATCTCAGGTGTCGCAACCTAACGGAGCCCCATGCACAGGTCAAGCGTGGCGGTTGGATTCCGAAATGTGGCGGCGATCGCACCGGTGGCTCAAACCGCCGGTGTGAGCTGCTCGGGATCGCGGATGGTTGGTTGCGTCGCGGCGGCATCGCCGCAACGCCGATTACTCCGGGGAGATATTCAAGGCAGCCACGTGCCCGTCCATATAGGCAACGTTCTTGCCGGATTTAGGGGCGCGCAGATGGAATTCTTCGTAATCGAGCAGCAGGGGCGTCGTCTCCGGCGGGAAGCGGAGCGTGATGTTCGTGCTCTGAACGGGAGCGCCGTTCGTCTGCCATACCATGAATAGGGTGGCGGTTTTGGTCTCGTCGATCTTGTGGCCGTTCAAGTCGGCGTCCCATTCATAACTCGAGCCTTCCGCCGTGAACATTCCCACCTTGTCGCTCGGACACCGGAAGACATCCGTGGTGGTTGCGTTCGTGCCGTTCAGTTTGCCGGCGTAAGGAGCCAGCACGTCGCAGATCCGAGGCAGGGGCTTTTGAGGATCGATCGGTTCAGTCGGTAGAATTTCGGCGCTGGGAAGGCGGCTATTATTGTCATCGGCATACGTGCGGGTGGCGATACCCAACTGCCGAAGATTGTTAACGCAGACTGTATTGTAGGCCTTGGCCTTGGCGCCGGCCAAGGCCGGCAGCAGCAGACTGGCCAGGAGGGCAATAATCGCGAGCACGACCAAAAGCTCGATCAGCGTAAACGCCCGGTTCGAGCGCGGAAGCATGCAGGTTTTCATATTTTCCGGTTGGAATGGTTTGGTTTTGGCTCTCGAATTGAAGTTACTGCGGTGGCCCTCCGATTCCCGACTCGAAGCCGGCGCGCTGGCGTGCGCGCTGGACCCGCTGTGCCGGAGTGAGCCGGGCGAACGCTTCGTCCGGATTTCGCCGGAGCGGACCGAGTCTGGGGCCTTGCGGACCAGGCCCCTGGCGCGGCGGACCGGCAAAGCCCACTCCCATCACGGATTTGCTCAAGGCCAGGTAGGTGGTCCATTTACCATTTACCTTTCGAGCCGCGTCCTCCGCCCCTTGGGCAGTGGCGGAGAGGTCCTTCTCACCGCCGAGCCGGGGGTTCAGGGCTGATTCCATCACCAAGGTTTCGGGTGACCACATTTCGGTTTCGCCCCCGCTGCCTCCCCTCATGATGATGGGGCCGCCTGGCGTGCGGCGCATCATGAATCTTCCGCCGCCCGAGAACTGTCGGGGGCCGCCTCCCGTGACGAGTGGCGGTGCGTCAGGCGGAGGTCCGCCGGAGGTACCGCCTTCGGGGCTTTGGAACACGCGCAAGGGTCCGCCGGCCTGGCCCTCTGGCTCCCCCGGGTCTGGTGGCAAAGGCCCGGCGCCCGGTCCGCCGGGACCGGACAATTGCGGGGGAGGCAGGTTGGGCGCCAGCTTTGTCCAGCCCGCGGGTTCGAGCTTGCCATCGCCGCGCAACGCGGAGTCCAACCGGCCCAGCGCGCCTGCGGAGTCATAGACCGCGTATAAGGTTGTCCAATTTGCGCCGGCTTGTTCCGCCAACCGGTCCAGCACGTCCGCGAGCGGCTTGTCCTTTACACGGATCGTGATGCGCGCATCCAAACCCTTCTCGGCCCGGATTTTTGTCCAGGTCTGCTGCTCAACACTTCCCAGCACGTCCGCCAACGGCATATTTCGCACGTCCAAGGTGACGAGCTGATGGTGAATGCGCCAGAAGGCACGCCCGGCCCAGAATCCTCCCGCCGCGATCAAGGCCACGATCCCCCATACCAGGTATTTTGCTTTCATGATTTGTTATGGCTTCAAATTGCGCGCCCAGCTTCAACCGCTACCGAGCCGGCTGCGACTGGAAAGTGACCAACTCGGATCGCTTACCGGACGAAAGGGGGGTGGAGCGGGACGGAGGGATTGCCACGGGACCGTCCCGCGCATTTCGCCGCTGGATGAAAAAATGCGAGGCTCGGCCGCAGACCGTTTATGCCACGCCCGCAGTCGAGGGTTGGGTGGGCTTCAGAACGCGGGCGGGTTACACCTCGGAAAGCCGCGCTTGCAGCTCGCCCAGGGTGCAGGTCATATCCAGCCGGGTTCCGGTTTTCAACAGAACGGAGTATTGACCGGGGCCAAGCGATTGCACCTCGCGGATCCGGCTCAAGTTGACGATGGCGGACCGGCTGATGCGCATGAAGCCGGCGTGCGCCAGGCGGGACTCCATCGCGGCCGTGGTCTCGCGCACGATGTGCCGTTCCTTGCCGGCGTGCAGGACGACGTAGTTCCCCGCGGCCTCGACGTGATCGATTTCCTCGGGCTTCAGGAAGACAATCCGGTCCGGGGACCGCACCAGGATGCGGGCGAACGGCGGTGCCGTGGAACGGAGCTGGCTCAGCAGCGCCCCGAACTTCGGGTCCGGCGGTCCGTGCAGGTTTTTTTGCACCTGGTCGCGGGCGCGTTGCACCGCCGTCCGGAAACGGGACTCGGTGAACGGCTTGAGCAGGTAATCCAGCGCGTTGGCTTCGAACGCGTGGATGGCGTATTCGTCATGGGCAGTGGTAAAAACCACCACCGGGACGAGCTTCGGTTCGAGGGCTTCGAGCACTTCGAACCCGTTGAGCAGCGGCATCTGCACATCGAGGAAGAGCACGTCGGGCTGATGTTGCTGGACCGCTTCCAGGGTCCGGGCCCCGTTGGCGCATTCTTCCACGATCTCCATATCCGGCTCGCCGACCAGCAGGCAGCGAACCCGCTCGCGCGCGAGCGGTTCGTCATCGGCGATGATGGTGCGAAGCTTCATGGCGAGGGGGCTGCGCGGTGGGCCAGGCGCCACGGAATCTCGATGCGCACCGCCACACCCGCCTCGAGGCGTGGGATCAGCTCCATCTTATGTCGCGGGCCGTAGAGCGCCTCCAACCGCGCACGCAGGTTTGCCAATCCGATTCCGGTTCCATTCGTTGAGCGCGCTGAGGCGGCGGATTGGCAGTTTCCTGGCGGAACCAACGAGCCGGTGAGGGCACGGGTCCCGGCCGGCTCTATCCCGGGTGCTTCGGTGGCCGAACCGTTCAGCCCGAGGCCATTGTCCTCGACGGTGAGCACCAATCGCCCATCCAGGCGATGCGCGGTCAACTGCACCAGGCCGTTTCGGTCGGCGGGTTCCAGGCCGTGGCGGATGGCATTCTCCACCAGTGGTTGCAGCAGGAGGGTGGGCACGAAACAGTCCAGAGCCTCCGGGTCAATCTCCTCCCGAACGCGCAGCTTGTCGCCAAACCGCGTTTGCTGAATTTCCAGATACCGGCGCACGAACGCCAATTCCTCCCGCAGGCTGACCTCGGGTCGCTCGGACTGGCTGAGCGCGAGCCGGAGCAGATCGCTTAGCGACATTAACGTGGCCTCGGCGAGCCGCGGGTCGCGCCGGAGCAAGGTGGCAATCGCGTTGAGGCTGTTGAAGAGGAAGTGGGGCTGCAACTGAGCCCGCAGGGCGTTCAGCCGAGCCTGGGCCAGGTTGGATTCCAGGAGCACCGCCCGATGCTCCCGTTCACGGAACCGTCGGTAAAAATGAACGGAGTGGAGGGCGCCGGCGATGGCGCCGTAGGCCAGCAAATCCATCAAAGCCGGCCAGAAGGCCAGCCTCCGTTGCAGCGCCGGCAGGGGCAGGTCAAAGTCCGGCGGGAGTGCGCTTCCCCCGGCCGCGGTGTTGGTTTGGCGGGCTCGGAAGAGCGCCCCGGGCCAGGAACCTTCAAGGCGGCCCGCGCCGGCGCCGCCTTCCTGGGCCACAACACCCCGCATCCCGCGCAGCATGAATCCCCCTCCCACCTCCGTCGTCTCGATGCGAGACCGGTTGGTGCTCGGTTTGGCGGGATCTGAACGGGCGTCGGGCCTGGCATCATAAACCACCAAGGTCGTGTCCGCCACATCGGTGAGGGTATTGAGCCATTGGCACCCAACGCAGAACGCCACACATCCCGCGAGGTTCAGCGGGACACTCAAACGCCATTGCCGCCGTTCCAAAGGAAAGCATGACACGATCAGAGCCACATACGGACCAAAGAGCATCCAGGGGTAAATGCGCTGCAAACCGAGGTCCGCCTTGAACCCGCCGCTGAACTTCCGGGCCAGCGCGGGCGGCAGCGCGTCCCCCTCATGGATAATCCAAACCGAAGGGGCTTCCTGCGTCCGCAGCAGCCACCAGAGAGCCGCTCCCACAAACAGCGTCCAGCCAAGAGCACACAGCAGGGTCACCCGGTTTCGCCGCAAGGGGCGCACCGCTGGGGCGGGCGTGGTTTGACTGGCACTAATCAAGTCTGGCGCTTCTGTCATACGCGGGGCGGCTCACGAGATCAATCTTCATCGCAACCCCTAGCAGACCGGGCCCGGGGGCAAAAGCCACTTGAAAGTGACGAACCTGGCCCCGAACCGGGACAAACCAGCCAGATTACGGGGCGGGGAAGAACAAAAGCCCGGTCACGGAAGCGGGGGTAGGTGATCCAATTGCTCGCGCAGTTGCGAGCGGTAACGCGCCGCGATTTCCGGGTTCTCCGGGAGCTGAAGCCGAGCCTCGCTAGACCCGCCAGGAAGGCGCTCTCAATCCCCGTCCTGCTCGCCGATGACGCGCCAATCCAGGCTGGCATGGGCAACGCCGCCCCTCCCCGGCACCAGCATGGAAGCGCTCGCCGCAGAATGGATGGACCCTGCGCGAGAGCTCTCAACCGGAATCCGGGAGAAGAGCGGCGGTTGCCCTGCCGAACCAGCGTGACAACACCAACAACGACGCCCCTTCCTTCGCGGCCCGCCGAGCCGGCCTGGGGTGCCCGGCGCAGGAGACGCCGGGAGCCTGTGAGCGGCAGGTGAAGTGGCGGAGGAGGAGCTTCCAATACGGACTTCGGGGCTTGAAGAAACGCTGGCCGTGAAGACTGGGGAGATACGAGGAGCCGTCAAGGGGGGAACGGCTCTGGCTCGGTCCTGCGCCGGCCAGCAAAATCCGCGTTCAAATCGCCCGTCCGTATTCATGGGGACACTCTCCCTGAAGGGCGGCTGATCGGCTCACCACTTCTTGCCATTATGTTAGCATCTCTTGGGTAGCCTTTAAGTGACATCGCCCCTCAGGCCCAGGGGCGACAGTTGCGTCACGGCGGGGTTTCCCACGCGCGGCGCACATGCGTCCCTGCCAGTTTCCGGGGCCGATCCCGCCCGTGCACCGGGGTCCCGCCGGTCACCACAAAGCGGGGAATTTCACGCAGGCATGGGCTCCCGGCGAACAGAAGGGATCTCGCTCAGGGCCGGAGGATCACGCGATAGAACCGGGCCGGATCGGGCCCGGCGGGATCGGCGGCGCCAGCGGTGGCGCCCGCGGCGACAATGGGCGGACCCAAGTTGACCCAATGGGACTGCGTGAGGTTAGTCGAATACTGCACTTGGTAGGACAACCCAGGGAAGGCAGCCCAGCCGAGCTGGATCGTCCCGTTCTCGCGGGTAACGCTATGGAAGGTCGGCGCGGGAACCGGGACCACGGAAATGTCATCCAGCCCGATGAAGCCCGGGTCGTCCTGGCAATCGAACTCCAAAGCGGTGGTGGAAGAGCTCGCCGAGACTAACGTCTGCACGTTCGTCCAATCTAGAATGCCGAGGTTTACGGCATCGAAAACCACATGATCGTCGAACTGCACACGGAGTTCATTCGGAGTCGTGGAGTTGTTGGGATCCGGGACGCTGGTGAACCAAAAGGACAGGAGATAGGGCTGGCCGGGAAGCGTGGGCAGCGGCTGCGTCAACGTGGCCAGGGTCCCTGGTTCCCCCATGGCCGCGGCATAGGCGCCAGCATGAGGCGTGATGCTCGAGCCGTTGTCAACGAAGCAGTAGCTGTCCGCGCTGCTCCCGGTCAAGGTCCAATAGGCAAAGTCGCCGGATTCGAAGTCCCCGTTGAGCACGAGGGACGAACCGATGGAGAGGGTGAACCGCCGGCTTTGGACCACCTGGCTGGCGAGGTTGGTAAAAAAGAGGTTGGTCGAATACGTTCCAGCGGGGAGACCGAACGCGGCGGGATTAAAGCCAACGGTGACCGTTGCCGTTTGACCCGGGCTGAGTGTGCCCGAGGCAGGCGAGGCGTCGAGCCAGGGCGCCGGATTGCCCAACGCCCAGTCCAGGGACGCCCCGCTCGAGTTGGTCAGCGAGAAGGTTTGAGACATGGCGGTGAACGGGCCGGCCGCGGGGCCATTGGCGTTCAGACCGGTCACTGGCACAACTCCGAGGGTGTCCGGCACCGCCAGTGCGATGAGCAGCTTTTGGCCGGCCGGCGTTCCCCAACCGGTGCACAGATCAAAGCCAGCCACGGCGGAGTAGCGATTCGCGCTGGTGCTGGTGGCGTTGTTGCCCGTAGTGATGTCGTGGAACAAGGAGGTGTAATTGGGCCCTTTGGCCAGAGCATAAACTGCGGGGTTGATAAACCCGGCCCTGGGATAACCCATCTCCGCAGCGTACTGGTTGACGAGGGCGGTGAGGCCGGCCCACAAGGGTGCGGCCGCGCTGGTTCCATGGATGGGATATTGCTGGCCGTTATCAGCGACAACCAAGATCTGATCCGCAGTCATGGACACATCGGGAAAATTGCGACGCACGGTCGAGCCGTGATTGGCGGACATGCTGATGCCCTGCTGCCAACTCGGCAAAGCGTAGGTGGCGCTGAACCCCCCGCTGCTGGAAACTCCGCCGCCGGAATTCCACGTCGTTTCAGAAACCCAGGCACCGCCGTTGGTACTCGTCGTGAGTGTGGTTCCACCGACCAAGGTGATGTAGGGGTCATCGTCGGGTGGCGGCACAGCCCCCACGTAGGCCCCCTGGTCGCCGGACGCATTGAAAAACGATTGTCCCTGCGCCGCGAATTGGAGAAAAATCTGCTCGGTCGTGGCGTTGGCATCCGCGCCGAAGTCCCAACTGCAACTCAGTTGGGCGGCGAGGTTGTCCGAGGCCATGCGGCTGATGATGTCATTGGCGTTTCCCAGACCCGGGTCCGCTTCGTAAACCAACACTTTGGTCAGGCCCGGCGCCATGGCCATGGCCATCTCGATGTCGAGCGCCACCTCGTTGTTTGCGCTGTTGGGGCCCGGGCTCGGCGTCCCATCAAAGCCGTCGAGGAGCACGTTCTCGACCGGAACATTCGGCAGGCCCGCCAGGCTCAGGTAAAGCGCGATATCGTTGGTATAATAGCCATCAAACTCGAGCAATCCTACGGCTTGGCCCTGACCCATGAGAGCCACCCCCGGCAGATAGGCGGCTCGGAAGTCGTTTCCCAGATAAGTTCCATTGGTGCCCGAGCCGCGCTTGGGTACAGGCTGGGGGCCCGGCGGGGGCAATTTTCGCAGGCTCTTGGGATGAGGCCGAATAAAGTTGTTTAATCCTTGGACGTCCAGGATGGGCAGGCCGGCCTCGACCGAAGGTGGGATGGCCGGGGCGTAGAAGGATCGCGCCTCGGTGGGATGAGAATAGGAATTGAGCGTGGTATGGAAGGCGCGCTCGATATCCGCCACCGTCCCGCGGACATCGACCACCAGCCGATTCCGGTGCGTAGCCGTCACCGTGAGGCTATTGGTCCGGGCGAATGCGATCACTTGGGCGTACTGAGCCTTGGTGGGACCAAACCGCTGGGTGAACTCGTCCGGAGTCAGGAAGTGCCGAAAGTTCGATTGGGCCGGATCGTAGAGTTGAACGAGCAGATTGGTGAGGGCCTGCGTGTTGCGCAGCGGCAACCCGATTGCCAGTTTGAGTTCCGTGGTGGAAGGCAGAACACCGGCTGGCTGCAACCGGGCCACGGCCGCGGGGATATGCCCCACGAGAGTTTGCTGGTCCACCGCCAGCAGGAGGGGTCGAGCCAACAGGAACAGGCATAAAGCGAGCCCCAGGCCGGGGCTCTGGAAGCCGGTGAGAACGTGCGACAGGGATCGGCGCGGGCGCGGGTTCATGCAATTGCTTTAGAGCAAGTAAAGTCAATCACACTTGGAGGTTATAAGCAAGAGTGAATCGGGCATCCAGGTGCGTTGCTGGGGGTAAGCGGGGCTTGAAAGGCCGCGCCAGGCGCGCGGCGAGCCGAGGGGGACCCGCCCGGGCTCAAGTCGAGCGGAGCCCTGCCCACAGGGGCTCGAGGTCGGGGTCGTCCAAGGCGCACGCCTTCATCCCGGCCGGATCGCCCAGCCGGAAAGCCTTTTCCAGCCAGGCCCGGGCGGCCGCCAAATGGCCCAACTGGCATTCATAACAGGCCAGGTTGTAGCGCATGGTTGCGCTCGCGGGGAATTTATCCACTGCGGACAGCAGGTTGTCCCGGGCCTCCTCCGTGCGCTTTAACTCATGCAGCGCATAGGAGCGGTGCACCCAACCCAGCGGAACCTCTGGCTCGAGGTCCACCAAAGCCGCCGCCAGGTCCGCAGCCGCTTCCCACTCCTTTTTTACGGCGCAGATGCCCCAACGCACCTTGAGCACCTCGGGGTGGTTGCCGCGTTCGGGGCCGAGCTTCCTGAGTTCCGCTCCGGCCTCGACGGCGTTGCCAAGTTCGACCCAGCCTTGCGCCGCTTGGAGATGGAAAAGATCGGGCGGTTGGAACGGCGGATGCATGCACTCAACCGCCGGCCATGGCCCCGATGATCAGGAAAGGCTCGACACCGCTGGCCACGGCTTGAGGCAGCGCCGTGTCCGGCGGTTCGTGGGACAGGTCCTGTTCGCAAGCGAAGAACCTGACGAAGGGGCGCCGGCGCAAGGAGGTGTGGTCGCGGACAGCTCCGCGCAAAACCGGGTAAGCGGCTTCCAGGGAATCGAGCACGGAGCCCAAAGTGACCGGGTGCTCGACGCGCAGTTGCACTTCCCCGGAAACGCACGCCAGGTTCCTCAAATGAAACGGGAGCAGCACGCGGACCATGTCAGGTCAAAGTCTGGGCTTCCACCGAGAGGACCGCCGGGAGGTCCCGCACGATGGCATCCCAGGTTCTGCCGCTGTCGGGCGAGGCATAAACCTGGCCGCCGGTGGTGCCGAAATACACGCCGCAGGGCTGGAGGGAATCCACCGACATCGCGTCACGCAGCACGTTCACGTAGCAATCTTTTTGCGGCAGCCCTTTGGTGAGGGGTTCCCATTCGTTGCCGCCGGTGCGGCTGCGGTACACGCGCAGTTTGCCATCGGGCGGGAAGTGTTCGGAGTCACTCTTGATCGGCACCACGTAGATGGTTTCAGGCTCGTGGGCGTGCACGTCGATCGGAAACCCGAAGTCGGTGGGCAGGTCACCACTCACCTCGTGCCAGGAACCGCCGGCGTTGTCGCTGCGCATCACATCCCAATGCTTTTGCATAAACAGCACATCCGGACGCGAGGGATGCAGGGCGATGCGGTGGACGCAGTGGCCCACCTCGGCATCGGGGTCCGGAAGCTGGAAGGGGGACTTGAGTCCGGAGTTAATCGGACGCCAGGTCTTGCCGCCATCGTCGGTACGAAACGCGCCCGCGGCCGAGATCGCGACATAGATCCGCGCCGGATCGACCGGGTCCAGCAGGATGGTGTGCAAGCCCATGCCGCCTGCGCCCGGCTGCCACAGGTGGCCCTTGGCGCTACGCAAACCCGGCAGTTCGTGCCAGGACTTCCCGCCGTCGGTCGTCCGGAAGAGCGCGGCATCTTCCGCGCCGGCGTACACCGTGTCCGGGTCGGTCAGCGAGGGTTCGAGGTGCCAGATGCGTTTGAATTCCCAGGGGTGTTGTGTGCCGTCGTACCATTGATGGGTCCCCGGGGTCCCTTCATACGCGAATTTATCTCCGACCGGCTCCCAGGTGCGCCCGCCGTCATTGGAACACTGCACCTTCTGCCCAAACCAACCACTGCATTGAGAGGCATAGATCCGGTTGGGGTCAGCCGGCGATCCCTTCAAGTGGTACATCTCCCAGCCGGCAAAGTGCGGCCCGTCGATCTTCCAGCGCTTGCGCGCGCCGTCTGACGTGAGCACGAAAGCGCCTTTTCTAGTGCCCACCAGCAGCCGGACGCGGCTTGAGGCACGTTTCCGCCTGGGAGCTGAGGTGGGTTTGGATTTTGTTTTTTGTAGTTTGCTCATAACTTATCGGGGTGAGTTCGCACGGCGGGACGGACCGAAAGTGTTTGTCCGCGGCATCCGCGGCCGCACTTTGGTGTTATTGATTGATTCATTCCATTCCATGTCAGGCTCCTGTCATTATCGATTGGCCAGGCCCGGGTGAAACAGCACATTTCCCCGGTCTGACCTGGACACAACCCGCTCGCAGCAACGGTGGTTTCGGGTGTTATGACCCACATTGATACCACGCCCGAAGCCCGGGTTCAAATCCCAAAATCGGTCGGGCGGGGGCGGATCCAAGCGCGTTCGCCCGGGTGGAGGCCCAAGGCTGTCTGCGGATTGAACGCGGTTAAAAAAGGATGGAAGGGAAGCGAGCGCCGTGCGGTTGGTCGTTCGCTTCGGCCACGGCACGCCCCAAAAAACCCAGGGCGAGTCGCATCGGTAGGGGGAGACACATGAAAGGCCGCGCCCGTTGATTAGTTGTCCGGATCCAGGGGCGCATCTCGCCGCACGACGATGAACCAGGACTGGTCGTCGCCGACGCGGGCGCCAGTGACGCAGAAAGCGTTGGCAGCGGGCTGCTCCCGGCGGCGAACAAGCTGACCCCGCGAATAGATTCGGACAGCGACTTTCAGTGGGTCCAACAACTCAAGTTCCACGGTTTGGTCAGGCGCCAGGCGCCGGGTGACCGTGCCACCTGGCGGGACGAGGATACAGTCGCGTTTGACCTCCCAATAGTGTTTCCATTTAAAGACGCATTGCAGCCGCTTGCGGAGCTTTTGGCCGATGGGTTTCGAGCCGTCGCTGGGCGGGGCCTCGCTATCCGCGCCCCGGACCAACTGCAGGTAGAAGGTTGCGCCGGGCTCTTTTGCGGCGGGATGGCAGCCCATGGCCGGGAGCCAGCACGCCAGCAGGAGAATGAACCGCTTCATATCCATGGTTAATGGTGTGAGGCTTAGACGTTCCACCCCTCGTCCGGCATTCAACCAAAACTCCGCTTCCAGCAGTCGGCGCGAAGCAATCCCCAGTCGCTCACGCGGCGCTCGCACAGGGTGAAGCCTTGTGCGCGAAGGAAAGGATCCGGTTCGGTCAACGCGCGGGCGGGAAGCCGGGTTGCGACCCGGAAGAAGGCATACATCAGCTTATGGATGAGGAGCGCCCGCCACCGACCGGGTCCGGCGGGCGGGATCTGGAAATCGCTCAGCCACCACTGAGCGCCCGGCACGACAGCCTGGGCGAGCACGGAAACCAAACGCTCCAGTTGGTCCGAGCGGAAGCAATCGAGGAAGAAATTTGTGACCACCAAGTCGAAGGTCGCTTTCGGGGGTTCCCAGCCTAGCGCATCGGCGTGAAGAAACCGGATGTCGTCGATTCTCGAGCCCATCGCGAAGCAGCCGCCCTCGGGCGAGCTGCAGCATGGAGGCGCTGGAATCCAGACAGGTGATGTGGGCCGCAGTAAAGTGCCTCCGGCATTCGGACAGGAAGCGCCCGTTGCCCTCGCCAAGAATGAGAACGCTTTGGGCGCGCGCGCCACACCGCAGGAACGCCGTCCGGCAGCGCTGCAGTTTTTCCCCCGCCAGCAAGAACTCCATCCAGCGGTAATGCGGGGCCAAGGGGTCAAAACTCATCCGGCCACACGGGCGGCGACGGCCCCGCGATGCCACCAAAGGCCCGCCGCAATGCCACCCATCACGTACGCGGCCACATCCCAGGGATCACCGACCGTCCAGGGCATGATATGCGGTCCGATGACCTCGAAGAGCACGGACCAGACGGCGAGGTAGAGCGCAATTTCGCCAGCCGTCGGCCGGTGATCGTGCTCGCGCAGCCCCAACCACCGTTGCAGTAGCAGCAGAACGGGGAGCGCACAGGGGATTAGGAGCACATCGTTGAAATGGTCATGCAGGAAGGCGTTGTGCGTTCGCGGCTTCAGCACCCACCGGTTCAGGGCGTATAACGAGCAGCACACCAAAAACAGGGGGTCCCGCACATAGCGGAATTGGTTCATAGCAAGGCCAGAATGACCAATCCAAATCCGACAGCGACGGCGAGTTTCAAGAGCAAGATCATGGGGCATCATAGCACAGGATCATTTTCCGCGCAGGCGGATCGAGCCGCTCAGCGACGGCTTTGCGGCGCTGTCCGTTTAACCGCACGGTCCGGCCGGGAAACGCCAATGACGCCCACCTTCGCACGGTAGCAATACACCCCATGGGCAGTGCGGAGGGGATTGATCATCATGGCGCGCGACGAACCACCACGGGCTCAGCGCCGCCGGGCGATCGGCAGCCTAGACGTGCGGGTGGAAAGCACTTGTTCCTAAACGTGCCGGCAGAGTCCTTAAGCCCAGAGCTGCGCCAGTTCATTACCGAGTATGTCCACTCGGTCGAGCAACTGGAAATACTGTGTCTGCTGCATGAGAGCGGTTCCAAGGAACTGACGGTGGGGGAGGTATTTCGCGTTGTCCAGAGCAGCCGGGAGTCGGTGGCGAAGTGCCTCGAGAGCTTCCATAAGCACGGCTTTTTGCGCTCGGAAACCCCCGGCGCGTATCAGTTTGCGGCCCGAACCGGCGCGAATGGCCAGAGCTTGGCCGCACTGGTTCGGGCCTACCACGAACGCCGGGTGGCGGTCATCGAGAGCATTTACCTCAGACCCGGTGACCCCATCCAGGATTTTGCCGACGCGTTTAGATTGAGAAAGGAAAAATGACATGGCCAGCGTGGTTTACATACTGTGTGGCATTACGAGCAGCGTGTGCGCGGTGCTGCTGTTCCGGCAGTACCAGCGGACCCGGGGCCGGCTGCTGTTCTGGAGCACCTGGTGCTTTGCAAGCCTGGCGCTTCCCAACGTGCTGCTGTACGTCGATCTGATCATGCTTCCCGAAATTGATCTGTCCCTGCTCCGAAGCTCCCTCACGCTGGCTGGGATGTGCATGTTGCTGTATGGAATGATCCAGGAATCGACCTAGAAAGGAACTATGCCGACTCTCCTAGCCGTCATCGCGGGAGCAATCATGCTCAGCGCCGTGGCCATTGCATTCTTCTTTCTGCGGTTCTGGCGCAAGACCCACGACCGGCTCTTCGGCCTCTTCGCCCTCGCCTTTCTGCTGCTGGGGATCGAACGGGTCAGCATCCTGGCGGTATCGAGTGAAAATCGGCCCGGGGTCTATCTGCTGCGACTTTGCGCCTTCCTGCTCATCATCTTCGCCATCGCGGATAAGAACCGCAAGCCGCGCAAGCCGTGACCCGGTGTGCTCCCCGCCCGGCGGCCTATTCGGGTTTCGGGCCGACTGGGCGCGCGGCCCGGCTGTACCAAAACCCGGAGAGGAGTAATACCACCCCACACGCCCCGGTGAACAGGATCAGAAAAGTGGACGGCAGAATGAACCACGCCACCACGGCCCCAGCCGCAGATAATCCCCCGCCCAGGTAGCAGTAAACCGCGCTGGCTCGGCTGTTCCGAACGCTCTGACGCAGGAGTTGGTGGGTCACGACGGAAAGTTGGCGCGTGGCCGCGTCCGCCTGGCCTAACGCCGCCGCGCAGGCGGCGGAACACACCATGCGGCCCGGAGCCCCGGCACCAGCCTCCGGCGCCGAACCGTGCTCTCCAGTCTTTTGAGCGCAGTCCGGACAAAGCGCGCGGCCGCAGTAGGTGCAAACCGCGACCGCGTGGGCTTGGTGCGTCGAACATTTCATGTATCGGCTGAATGACGTGCGTGATTGAACGAAGGCTCTCCCCCGGCGGGCGTTCCGACAACGACCGTCAGCGGCCTTTCCAATGAGTCGTTCAAACCTGCGCCAGCCTTACAGACAAAGCAAGCCGGGGGAAATCATCGTGCCGGTTCGGCGCCATGGCGCCGATGCGGCTCGTGCCCTTCAACCACTGCCGCGCGTGCGGCGACAGGGCTGCATCAAGCTCCGTTCGGAAGGCGCGGCGTGGCGGGGTGGGGACAGCCTGTCCCCACCCCGCCAATACGAGCGTGAAGCAGGCCTGCGTGCGGCGAGACTTGGCTGGTTTACAACTTGTCTTGAGGTTCAAGGATTCTACAGTGGCACCCGTGATGCACGTTGAAATCTGTGTGGATTCGGCCGCCGGGGCCTGGGCAGCGGAACGAGGCGGAGCGGACCGAGTCGAACTTTGCGACAACCTGCTCGAAGGCGGCACCACGCCGAGCGCCGGTTGCATTCGCGTCGCGCGCGGCAACCTTAAGATCGGCCTGCAAGTGATTATTCGGCCTCGCGGAGGGGATTTCTTGTATGATGAAACGGAGATGGAGGTTATGCGGCAGGACGTGCTGATGGCCAAGGAGCTTGGGGCCGACGGCGTAGTCATCGGCTGCCTGACCCCCCAGGGCGACATCGACCGCGCGCGCACGCGTGAGTTGATAGAACTCGCCCGCCCCATGAACGTCACGTTTCACCGCGCCTTTGACATGTGCCGCGACGCACGCCAGGGGCTCGAGGAATTGATCGCTTTGGGCGTCAACCGAGTTTTGACTTCGGGCCAGGAGTCTTCCTGCCTTGAAGGAATCGAACTCATCGCCGCACTGCAAACGCAAGCGGCCGGCCGGATTATCGTGATGCCGGGCGGTGGAATTACACCTCGGAATATCCAGAGGATTGTCGCCGGAACCGGGGTGTCCGAGGTGCATTTGAGCGCCCGCAGGGCCGTCGAGAGCGGGATGAGCCATCGCAATTCACGCGTGTACATGGGCGGCACGCTACGCCCGCCGGAATTCAATTGGAAAACGACCGACGAAACAGCGGTGCGTGGCGTCGTGGACCTGCTGGGCGGAAAGGTGTGAGCGGGCAAAACTCTCGACCGCCCTAATGGTGAACATACGAAGGCCCGGAGCGCGGAGCGTGCTTATTTCACAGGCAAGGCGTCGATAGGAATCCCGGCTCCGTTGCCGGCCACGGCTCGGCCCAGGATGCGGCACCCCGGAAGCGCGGGCAGTCCCCGAGCGGGCGGGCTCGAGGTGGTGGTGGCGCGGCGGGCCAGCGTGTTGGTCAGGCGATCCCGGGAGGGCGGCTGTGCCTCGAAAGCAGTAGCCAACGGGAGGAGTTCCCCGGTGAAAATCACCCGCTGGTTGAGGCTCAAATTGGTGCCAGCGACGCTGAAGAAGTAACTCGGCGGTGACGGCGCCGGAAGGTTCGACGTAGCATCCGGGCGCCGCTTTTGAGTTTCGAGTGATTCGCGCAAAGTGCGCTGCGAAGGAGGAATGGCGCTCCGGGCCGCTCCCAGCGCGGGCAGGGCCTGGGCCAATTCGAGGTTGCCGGTATAGACCGATCCATCCTGATCGATGACGCGAATCTCCTGGCCGCTCTGCTCGACCCGAAAGGACGACAGGAGCGCTGGGGCAACCGCAGACTTGGTCAGAGCCGCGCCTGCGAATATCCCCTTGGCACGGAGTTGGTCCACGGACTGCATTTCCCGGGTTTGGGTTGTTTCCAGCAGCGGCACAGACTGGCGGATAAACAAAGTCCCCGCTGGCGCGGCGCTCTGATCCGCGAGCGTCAGGGCGGCCGCGCTTTCCGCAGCCGCACCCGGCGCGGCGACGGGAGATTCCACCCGAAGAGCAACCGGAGGCGAGGCAACCTTCTGCCGGATGGGTTCCTTTTCGTTCTTAGCGAGCTGGCCTATGAATCCGTTCCGGCCAGGGCTGGGCCACATGAGCTTGGCCGCCAATCCTACGGCTACCAACCCGGCCAGGCCCCAACCCAACCGCGGCCAGAACGGGCGCGCTGAGGGCGCCCGGAGCCGGCGCCCGGAGCTTTCCCGGCCAAAGACGCGCGCCACTTCCCCCTGGAAAATGTTCCGATCGACCGGGTGCAAATCGAAGGGCGCCCCCGTCTCCCGCCGCCGCTTTTCGGCGCCGGCGCGGAGCAGCTTCTCGATGGGGCGTTCCGGATCGTTTGGCATAATCGCTATAAGTTAGACGGAAAAGGGGTCGAATCCTCCCCGGCAAAATACTCCCGAGCTATTTCCTCGAGCCGGTCCAGGCATTTGCTGAGGCGGGAGCTGACGGTTTTAGGGTTCAAATCGAGGGCTCGGCTGATTTCCTCGTAATTCAGATCGGCAAAGTAGCGCAGTTGGAGGATTTCCCGGCACGGGTCGCCGAGCCGATTCAGCGCCGCCAGCACGAGGGCGGCCTGCTCGGCCTTCAGCAACGTCGCGTCGGGTCCAAGCGCCGCGCTGGGCGGGTCCAGCGCCAGGCCGGTTTCCGGATCCTCGGCATTGAGGGAAACCGTGGTTTGTCCGCCGCCACGTTTGGCCGCCTGCTGGCGTTCGCGGAAATCGCGCGCTTTGTTGGCAGCGATCCGAAATAGCCAGGTTTGCACCTGGCTATGGCCGTGGAAAGATTCGAGGTGCTGGATCGCCGCCAAAAAGCACTCCTGGCAAATCTCCCGCACGTCTTCGGGGGTGAACTGATGATTGAGCTGGAACACGAAGCGCCCCACCGGCTCGTAATGCAGGTCGAAGAACTCATCCCAGGCGGGGGCCTCGCCCCGGCGGCAGCGCGCTATCAAATCGGCCTCAGCAGCGGAACCCATGCTGCGCTGATATTACGCATAACCCCCGGATTTGAACAGAACGGAAGTGGGAACGCTGGGTTCGGACGAGACGCGTTGCACCCGGGCATCCCACAAACTTCAAAACCGGTTGTCCTCCAGTTTTTCCGCGTGGTTCACGCTTGAATCCACAGCACCGTTGGGACAAACTCAGGCGACCCTAAAAGCCAATGCGCATGCATACACAGCCCGCACTCCAGCCTCAATGACTCGATGCACACTCGAACCGTACTCAAAACCGTAGCGTCCGCAGCCCTGCTCTACGCCGTGGGGGCCCGCGCCCACGAACTTGGCGTCCCGCACCCGGATGAATCCGCGATCAGCATCCCGCTCAACTTCATTGTTGAAACCAAGGGACCGGTCGCCGCCCCCAAAGCCGTGCCGCGGCCCCCGGGCACAGCCGTCACCGGCCAGGGCTTTTGGAGATTTATCGCCGCCCGGGACAAAGTGCCGGTCCCGACGGAAGCCCTCCCCAAGCTCAAGGGCGCGCATGGCACGGTCATTTTCAACCCGGCCACCGACACGGTCTATTGGGGGCTGCAGGAAGTCGGCTGGATTGCGTTCACCGACAAGCTGACCAAGTCCGCCGTGGTGCCGCAGGACCCGGTCTTCAAATCGGGTAATCTGCACGGAGCCGATATTCTATTTCGGCGTGGGAAGCCCCCCCTGGTCGCGGTAGCGGACAACGTCCGAGGCCAGGTCTATCTTTCGGACACATCCTTTCAACATCCGCAAATACTCAAGACCCCCAAGCTCGAACCCTATGCCGACGGCAAGGGTTATGCCCCGACCGATGTGGCTTTCCAGGGCCAGCACCGGCTGTGGATCACTGACGGCTACGGCAAGGCGTGGTTCATGCCCGCCGGCGTGGACAATTTCCAGTACCAGGGCGAGGCCTTTGGTGGCAAATCCTTCTCCGCCACTCCGCATGGCATTACCTACAACCCGGAGAACCAATGCTTGATTATTTCCGCCCGGCCGGAGGGCCTGCTCAAGACTTGGGACCCGAAAACGGAACAGCTACGCGAGGTGAATAGTCTGCCGGCCGGCAGCACCATTTGTGACGTCGATCTCTGGGGCGATTATGCCCTGGCTCCCTGCCTCGACGGACCGGACAAATCGCCCGGCCCGATCTACATCGTAAACCTCAGGAAGAAAGCGGTGGTGGCCGTGTTAAAGCCTAAAACCGATCTTGGCTACGAGGACGCCCTGCACATCCATGACGCCTGCTGGTACATCACCGGGAAAGGACGGCATCGCGAGGTTTATGTCGTCTATACCAATTGGAACCCGGGGGGCGTCGGCGCCCTGAAGCTCGTCAATTTCACCGAGTAGTCGGATGGGGCTCGGCCGCAGACCCGCGGCGGGTTGGGGGGATCGAGCGCCTCGGGGGTGGCAGCCGGCTGATTAGGTTGTCTGCAACGCGGCTTGGAGTTCAAGGCGCCTAACCCCGGCGCGAGAACGCGACCCCTTCAATCTCGACCAGCAACTCGGGGCGGCAGACCTCCGCCACCGCGTAAATCGCGGGCACGGCGCCGAAACGGCGCTGGCAAATGGCCTGGCACGGCGCGAAGTCTTCCGGGCGCTTGAGGTAAATGCGGATCTTGGCCAAGTCCCGGAGTTCGGCGTGGGCGCCGCGCACGCCATGAAAGGCGAAATTATCGGCGCTGAGAAGCTGTTCGATATTATCGATGGTCTGCTCGGTTTGCTTTCGGATATCCCCGAGGTGCTGGCTCTCGGATTGGACGACGCTTGCGGTTCCGGAGATCCAGGTCGTGACGTAGTCGTCGAGGACCAGGGCCTTGGCGCGCGAGAACTTCGGGCTGTGGGGCGAGTATTTCGGATGATAGGCATACGCGGGGGTTTGGCGCGGGTTTTCGAGGGGCAACAAGCAGCCATCCTGGCGACGGCTATCCAAGGCCAGGCAGCTTGCCGCCAGGTCCGTGCCTTCCATGCCGATCCCCGTGCTGGCCGGGTAAATTCCGTGCGGAATACTCGGCAACGGCGGCGAACACCGGAAGCGCACGTTCCGGTAAAAATCGGTCCGCGCTCGGTTCAGTTCCTTGTAGCGCTGCGAGTCACCCTCAGCGTCCGTGATACCGCCCAAGTAGAACCACGTGCGCACCACTTGTTCAAACCCGCTGCCGGCTGCGGCCAGGGCATCTTTCATTGCCTGCAGCACCCGCGTTGTCTGGGCATAGACTCCATCCCCAGGGCGGCTGGCCGCTGTCCGGGCACAGTGCACCCACCGGTTGTCATCGTAACTGAGCGCCAGAACTTGCGGCCCGAAGCGCTCGATGCGGACCCGCTCCCCGCCGACGGCCCAGCCTTCCAACGCGAGGGCCGCTCCCGAACACGGAGGCTGGAACACAAAGCTGGTCACGGGGGCTTGAGTTCCATAGTGCTCCGCAAAGATGCATTCACATTCCTGCCGGGATTCGAGTTCGCGCAAAAACACGGTCTGCGAGGTCACCACCATCGGTCTGGATGCTTTCCCGAGCACCGCCGCCATCGTCGCGAGCGTTTCGATCACCTGCTCGCGGAGTGTCCCCCGGTTGCTGGGAATCAGCACGAACGAAACCCGGGTTGATGCCCCCAATGCCAGGTGGGAAAACGCCGCCATTTCGCCGGACCAGGAAACCGAGGAACTCGATACCAGACGCGGAGGGTCCGGGAGATCGGTCCGCGGGATCGGGGGCGATGGGGAAAGTTGCCGGGGTTGGCGCTGGCCTGAATGACTTACGGACATATTCTGCGCCGAACATAGCAACCGTCCGTCAGATTGCCCACTGTTTTTCGGGACGGCTGCGGCGTCGGCCAGGCTCACCGGCCTGGCGCACGCGCGCCAGGGCTAAATCACCATGCCATTGGGAATGACGCCGTTCTTCGGGATGATGACGATGCCGTCGCGGATATAATAATTCGGGTGGTCCACCTTTTCTGGCTTTCCCACCGGAGAAATGACGACGTTGTCGCCGATGCGCGCGTTCTTATCCACGATGGTGTTCTCGATGCGGCAGTTGGCCCCGACACCGATGCGTGGCCGGCCGGCCTTTTCGTGTTCGGCGATTGAGGCCATCGACTCATAATAGTCGCTGCCCAGGAGGATGGTTCGGTTCAACTCGGTCCCCGGTCCCACCAGGCAGCGGAGGCCGACGATGCTGTGGGAAATAGTGGCGCGGTTGATAATGCAACCATCGGCGATCACCGCGTGGTCGATCTGGGCGCCGTTGATTTTGGAAGCGGGCAGAAAGCGCGGGCGGCTGAAGATCGGGGCGCTCATGTCGAAGAAATTGAACCGGGGCAATTCATTGGTCACATCGAGGTTGGCGTCGAAGAAGGCGCGGATCGTGCCGATATCTTCCCAGTAGCCTTCAAAGACGAAGCCAAACACGCGGTGGTCTTTGATGGCCTGAGGAATAATATGTTTGCCGAAGTCTGCCTGGGCGTTATCCAGCAGTTTGAAAATGACGTCGCGGTTGAACACATAAATGCCCATCGAGGCCAGGAACAGCTCGCCCTTGCTTTGAATTCCCAGTTCGGAGTACCAGGCGGGATCCAAACGTAGCGAGTCCTGCACCGCGGGGTCCGAGGTCTTTTCGACGAACCGGGTAATCCGACGCTGCGCGTCAATTTGCATGATCCCCAGCGCCGGGACCTCCCGCCGCGTCACCGGAATGGTGGCGATGGTGATCTCAGCGCCGGATTCGGCATGCTGCTGAATGATCTCGCGAAAATCCATGCGGTACAATTGGTCGCCGCTGAGGATCAGCAGGTAGTCCCAGTCGTGATTCCGAAAGTGTATCTTGTTCTTGCGCACGGCATCCGCGGTCCCCTGGTACCAGGAAGCATCCGCGTAGGTTTGCTCCGCAGCGAGGATCTCGACGAAACCGCCGGAAAAGTGGTCGAATTTATAGGATTGCGAGATGTGGCGGTGGAGGGACGCGGAGTTGAACTGGGTGAGCAGATAGATGCGGCGCAAACCGGAGTTGATGCAGTTGGAGATGGGAATATCGACCAGGCGATATTTGCCGGCGAGCGGGACGGCCGGTTTGGCCCTTTCCTTGGTGAGCGGGAACAGGCGCGTGCCCTGCCCTCCCCCCATGATCACGGAAAGAACGTTGCTGGTGTTGAGTGATTGCCGACCCGATTGCGACATATTCAAGTCTTTGTGTTAGCCTTGAACGCATCATAGAATTTCGGCGGCGGAGTTTGCAAGTGACTTTAGAACTGGGACGAGGTGGCTTTTGGCACGAAGTTTATTTAGACTGGACTGGAAAAGTCTCCGCGAGGGGGGCACCCGGTTGACCACAATCACGCCGGCCGAGCCGTGCGCCCCGCCGAGATAGCCTGGATTGATGCGGTTAGGACGAAGAAAGCAACGAGTTCTCCTGGGGTTGGGCCTGGTTAGCATGGGGATCCTGGTTTTGTGGATCGCCTGCCCGGTCTGGTTTCCCTGGGTGTTCCGGCCGTTAGCCGCGGCCTGGGGGGTTCATTACGAACAATACCACCGGGACGGTTATGCGCGGTTCGCGCTCACCAGGGTCCGGTTGGACCAGGCGTCGGCCCACGTGGATGCGGACCGGGTCGAAGCCGTCCTGCCGACCGTTTGGCTTTGGCGCGTCCAGGCCGGCCGCCCGAGCGGAACCCGGCCCTTTCTCTTGGTGGACCGCTGGCGGTTCATCCCGTCATCCGCGCCGGCGCGCGGGACTTCCACCGACGGTGAAATCCGGGCGCTCGAGAAAGCATTGGCGCTACTGGGCCGATGGCTCCCGTCAGCGGTCTTGTCGAATGGAACGGCGCGAATTGGAGGAAAGGCGGTGGCGATTCCGGTAATCCACTGGTCGGCCGGCAGCCTTCAGGCGTTCATCAACCTGCCCCCGCCAGGCGGTTTGCTCAGCGTGAGCGCCGACCTGGGGGCGGGGCCGCCGTACCGAGTTGCGGTGAGCGCGCCAGCATTGCGCCTGGACTCCATCGTTCGAGTTTCCCACGATGCCTCCGGAACCCGTCTCGAGAGCGTGGGCTCTTGGTGGAGCAATCGCGTCGAAGCACGGGCACATTTTCCCCGCTCGGGGCACCTCCCCGACACCGCCTCGCTGGAAGCTCGGGAGTTTCGTGTTCCAGCCAGCCAGTTCAGTCTTGCGCGCTATCAAGCTGTCTCCGGCTCAGTCACCGCGTCCTGGAACCAGGGAACCTTTGAAGTGGAATTCAACGCGGCGGCGCAGCCCGAGCCGAAGCAAGCCAGCCTGCCGCCGTTGCGAGTCGAATTGCGCGCGCACGGCAGCACCAACGCCGCAACCGTTGAGATGGCCCGGCTCTCGTCCCCCTGGCTCCAGGCCTCGATTTCGCAGCCCCTGGTGATTGACTTCAAGGGCCAGAGGTTGCGCGAGCCCGTGGACCTGAGCGTGGCCGCCGATCTCGACCGCCAATCCTGGCTGCCACTGCGCGGCTCACTCGAAGGCACGGCCTCACTCGAGCCTGCGGCCGGACGCTTCCCCAGGGCTCGGTTCGAGCTAACCGGTTCGGAGGTGGGCACAACAAATTTGAGGGCGCGCATCGCCCACCTGGCCGGACGGTTCGATTGGCCATGGCTGACGATCACCGAGGCGAACGCGCGGACGGCGGAGGGCTCGGCCGTTTCAATCTCAGGGCGGCTGGACCTGGATAAGAGGGTGGTTGCCGACGGTCAGTTTCAGTTCGAGGGTCCATTGGCTAAGCGCTGGCTGCCTCCGGGGTACTGGTACCGCGGCCTCTCAGCCCGCGGCGAGTTTTCAGGCCCGTTGGATCAGCTCGTCCACCACGGACAATTAACCGCGGCCCAGGTGGTCAGCCCCTATTTGCAGCCGGTGGATTTGCACCTGCAATGGCAAGGGCAGGAGCGAACGCTGGAGAGCTTCAGACTCGAAGTCGCCGCCACCAAGACCACCCTGCAAGCCGAAGGCTCCGGCAGTGTGAGTCAGGCCGGGGCGGACGTCCAGTTTAGCCGCCTCACGTTATCACACGACCACCAAGCGGCCCTTGAATTGACACGCCCGGTCTCGGTGGTGGTTGGCCCTGGAACCACCAACTCGGCCTGGCGGCTGGAAACGACCCCGCTCACCTGGGCCGGAACCGCGGGCGAGGTGGACGGCCAAGCCCGGTTGGAATGGCCTCGGCAAGCCGCTGTCCGCCTTTTGTTGCGCGGGGTCTCTTCCTCGCTGCTTGCGGATCTGATTAAGGCCAAACTACCCGCCGTTGGCATTCGCAAGTTGGACGCGGTGGCGGGTTGGACCAATGGTCCGATCACCTTCTCGGTTGCGTCCTCGCTGGCCGGATCGAGAGCGGAGCTCGAGGCGCAGTGGCCGGGCCTGCGGGCAGCAGAAGAGCAGCGTGCGCATTCGAATGGACGCCGCGCGCCCCCGGCCGAGATGGCAGCCGGGGCACCTGCCCCCGAACCTGACTCCAGTCCGGCGCCAAATCCACCGGTCGCCAAAGCGAAGGCGTTCCCGACCGCATCCATCCTGACCGCATCTCTCGAGGCCTCTGGCGGCCCGGACGGGATCGCGATCTCGAACCTCGTCGTCGCGAGCGGCGCCTCGAACCTGATCTCGGTGCGCGGCTTCTTGCCGGTGTTCGTGGAACCGGCCAATCGCCAGCAGGTTATTCGGGTCGATTCAACCAAGCCGCTACAGGTGACCGCGGCAACCCGGCCCGATGCCTTTTTTTGGGGTGAGCTTGGCGAGTGGAGCGGGCTGGCGCTAACCGCGCCGGAGCTGAAAATCGAGCTTGGAGGTACCTGGCAGGCGCCCTCAGGAGACGTGTGGTTGCGCGTGCAACGGGTGGGCTTCCCGCGGGAGCCGGCCCGCGTGCCGCCCCTCGAGAACGTGGAGCTGGCGCTCCACGTGGATCGACGATGGGCGCAACTCACTCAAGGACAGCTTGCCTTCCAGGGACAGCGCATCTCGGTAACGGGGCAGATCCCGCTAGGGCCGGAATTCTGGCGTGACTTGAGAGACGGACGGGTCCCCGACTGGAAGAAAGCCACGGCGCGGGTTCGGATTCAAAACGCGTCCTTGGCGGCATTCGAGCCGCTTCTGCCCTCAGTCCTCGCACCGGATGGCGAGCTGGATGTCGACCTTTCGCTGCTGCCGGACGCCAGGTTTTCTGGTGAGATGCGTCTGCAGAATGCGCGGACACATCCGCTCGGCGATCTGGGAGCGATCCGGCATATTGATATCAACCTGCGCTTTGCCGATCGCACGGTGAAGCTGGAAAACGCCTCGGCCGACATCGGCGCCGCAGCAATTCGCCTGAGCGGCCAGGCGGATTTAAGAGGTACGGAGTGGCTGAAAGGAACCTTGCCCCCCTTCGCGCTCACACTGTCAGGCACCAACATGCCGCTGGCCCGCGAACCGGAGGCGGTGATTCGCAGCGATCTGCAACTCGCCATCATCAAGACCAACGGTGCGCCGCCTCTGATTACAGGCCTGGCACGGCTGCACGACAGTTTTTTTCTGGCCGACCTCAGTTCGTTGATTCCGGGGGAAGTCGCCGCTCCCGCCCGGCGTCCTCCGTATTTTAGCATCGAAGATCCCTGGGTCGCGGACTGGCGCCTGGCCGTCGGCGTGGAAGGCGTGCGTTTTCTGAAGGTCCGCACACCGTTGTTTAACGGGGAAATCTCGGCCAGCCTAAAGCTGCAGGGGACGCTGAAGGACCCTCTGGCGCTGGGGGATCTCAGGGTGGATTCTGGCAGCGTGGTTTTCCCGTTCGGCAGCCTCGAGGTCCAGCAAGGTTTGGTGACCTTGACCAGCCAGAACCCCTATCACCCGCAATTGTCCGTGGCAGCCGCCTCCAAGCAGTTCGGCTACGACATCCGCCTGGAAGTGACCGGCCCGGTCGATGCCCCGGTCATCCAGTTTAGTTCCACGCCGCCGCTCAGTTCGGAGCAAATCCTCTTGATGATCACGGCCGGCCAAGTGCCGCAAGGCGCCTTAACCTTGACTCCGCAACAAAAAGCCCAAACGATGGCCTTGTTCTTCGGCCGGGATTTGCTGGCGAAACTGGGTTTGGGCGACCAGGCCCAGGCGCGGCTCACGGTTCGGTCGGGGCAAGAGATCTCCGACCAGGGCCGCCCGACCTATCACGTCGAGTACCGCTTGAGCAAGCATTGGTCCCTGGTCGGCGAGTACGACCGGTTCGGAGATTTTAACGCCGGGTTCAAATGGCGCATTCTTTCCAGGTAAGGTTCGCCCGACAAGGGTATGTTGTTCTGTGCTGCCTAGCGCTCGTTTGGTCCGCCGGCCCATCCCAGGCCAAAGCTCCGAGACCGCCCAAACCCGCAACCCTCAAGATCTCGGGGTACGGCTTTCTGGGAGACATGGAGCTCAAGCGCATGCTCGTGGCGGTTGAACTCTCGGGCGCAAAGCCAGCGGTTCTCGGGCCGGATACCATCGAGGACGCCGCCTTGATCCTGGCCTCACGGGTTCGACGTGACGGCTATCTTCGCCCGTCGATCATGATCCGCTTGCGCCTGGCCGACGGGCGCCAAATGCGGGTGAACGCGGATCAACTGCTCGAAAATCCGTTGCCCCGGCCCATGCGGATTACCCGCGCGCATTTTTATATCCACAAAGGCATCCTCTATTATTATCGGCACCTCGAGTTTCACGGCTTAACCACGGTCTCCCCCGCCCAGGCGGGGGCCTATTTCGTCGAAACGCAAACCCTGTTTCACCTCAAACGCCAACGAATCTACACTCCGGAAGGGCTGCAGCGCGGGTTGTTCGGTCTCTCTGACATCCTCGACCAGCAGGGCTATCGGGAAGCGAAGGTGCGGGTGGCCCAACTGCGGCAGGATGACAAGACCGGCGCGGTGGATCTCAGCGTCGAGGTGCAAGCGGGCAAGAAGTTCATCGTTCACTCGGTTCGAGAAGAGTTTTTCGCCCAAGGCGCGCGCCAGCCTGAGGCCGTGCGGACCGTCTTTCCCAACCAACCCTACTCGAAACTTTGGGAGCAGGACTTCGTGCTGGGCCTCAAGACCAACGCGTATCACTCAGGGTTCCCCGACACGATGGTGGATGTGACGCCACTGCGCACAACCCCCGAGGACCTTGCCACCCGAGTCGATCTGCTCGCCGAGGTCAAGAAGGGACCACAAGTCCGCATTGGAGCGGTCCTGTTCCAGGGGGAGAAAAAGACCCGGCATTCCCTTCTAAAACGACGGGTCCGCATCGAGCGCGGAGAGTTGCTGGATCCGATCCGCGTGGAAATGGGGCGTTACCGGCTGGCCAAACTTGGCATCTTTGACGCCGTCGATCTGAACTACCAAGTCACGGACGAACATACCCGCGAGGTGATTTACCATCTGAGCGAGTCCAAAACCTTGAACCTGAGCCTGCTCTTCGGCTGGGGCAGTTACGACTTGCTTTGGGGCGGGGTGGAAACCGACCTGAATAACCTTTGGGGCCTGGCCCACCATGTGAAAGTCACGGCTACTCAGTCCTTCAAATCCTCCATTGGCGACCTTACCTACACCGTCCCGGAGCTGGTCGGCAAAGATATCGACCTGTTCTTCGACGGTTCCGGATTGCGCCGAGAGGAAATCTCCTTTACCCGGCTTGAATATGGCGGGGGCGTTGGCCTGCACAAATACTTCCAGGCTGCGGCCACCGACGTCAGCACACGCTATAATTACCAGATCCTCAGCGCCCAGAACCTTAACGCTTTCCAGGAGGTGGCGTCGGAGGGCTTGACCAATCCTGCGGTGGGCTCCGTCATCTTCGAAGTCAAGCATGACCGCCAGGACAATCCGCTCTATCCGCGCCGCGGTTACAAGGTCTTCGCCACCGTCGAAACCGCCACCCGCTACATGGGTGGCGATGCCAATTACGAGCGTGTCCAGATCTCGCCCGCGTGGCACCAGCCGCTGGGAGGGGGCCGGTACCTGGGCCTGGGATTCAGCCATGGTGTGGATTATAGTTTCGGGAGTCCGGCCAATAACCTGCCTTTTAACCAGCGATTCTTCCCTGGCGGTGAGAACTCGATTCGAGGCTACCAGGAGGGCGAGGCCTCTCCGCGCAACCCCTCCGGCCAAATCGTCGGAGCCGAGACGTACACCCTGGCTACGGTGGAACTCGAACAGGCGCTGACTCCAAAATGGTCGGTGGTCCTCTTCTCGGACTCGCTGGGGTTCGCCGAACATCTCGATCATTACCCTTTCGATACGGGCCTCTATTCCGTCGGGATTGGCCTGCGCTGGCGCACGCTCATCGGCCCCGTGCGCCTCGAATACGGTCGCAACCTGAACCCCCGACCCTTCGATCCCTCAGGAACGGTGCAGTTCTCGCTGGGTTACCCATTCTAGCGAGGCTCGGCTTCGGACCGTCCTGCGTGCGGGTGGTGAAACGCCGGGTGGGCTCAAGAACTCAGGGGTGGGCAGAGGCCTGGTGCGAAGCCTGGTGCGAAGCTCGTGCGAGGCCCGTGCGAGGCCTCTTGCGAGGATAGCGAGTCTGAGCCTGGGTTCGCTCCCCTGATTCCGGCAGCACCCCTTAGTGACCATTTTATGTAACATATGTTACATACTTTTGTCGAAAACCGGTATGGCCTGAGGTTCCTATGGATTTCCCCGGCCTGGGTAGATCGAGGCTTGGGTAGATCGAGACTCGGGCAGCCGGAGGCAAACGCACCGCCGATGCGTTAGGGTCCTGCCTTGGGCTTGGAGTCCTTCGGGATGAGGGCCGCCAGCTTTTCCAGAAAAGGCTTGGGATCGTGCTCGAATTTGGCTTTGCAATCGTCACAACAGAAGGCGATCAGGAGACCATCGTGAACGAGGGTTTTCGTCGGATCCACGGGCTTGCCGGAAACGGGGCATTCGGCGTTGGCCGGCGAGGCATTGGTTGTTGAAGTCGTGGTCGTGGTTGTGCCGAGATCGACCGTGACGTGGGCGTCGCGGATCTGAGTTTGGAGGTGGTCGATTTCCTTTTGCCAGCGCAGCAACTGGTCCTTGTCGGTGCGCGCCTCGGCGAACTCAGCAGCGGCGGCGGGCGTGACTTTGGTCTGCCAGAGGAACACTTGCTTGAGTTTGGGCAGACCTTCGAGCTGGCGAAGGCCGGTGTCAGAGACCTGAGTACCGTAGAGGTCAAGGTATTCAAGGCTTTCGAGGTGCAGGAGGCCTTGCAAGCCGGCATCGGTAATGGCGGTGCGTTCGAGGTGCAGGCGCACGAGGTTGGGGGCCGCGAAATGTTCGAGGCCCTGGTCGGTGACTTTGGTGCCGGCCAAGTCGAGCCAGCGAAGGTTGGCGGCGAGCGGGGCGAGTTTGGCCAGGTCGGCGTCGGTAAACCCGCTGCCGGCGACTGCGGCATTGCATTGGAGCCAGGCGTCCTTGGCGGAAAGCGCGGTGATCACGATGCCGAGTTGATCGGCGAGATTTGCGGCCAGCGGAAGGATCTCGCCGAGCGGTTTGGGCGGAATGCTTTTGGCCATGGCCGGACCGCCACCGAACTTTTCGGCGAGGATGCGCGAAATGTTCGGAGGAGGCTTCAACTCGGCGATCTTCTTGTTTGAGGGAGCGCCCTGGTCGATCCACCATTCCAGGAGGGCAACGTCGGTGGGACTCGGTTGGGTTTTGCCCGTCGGGGGCATATGATCGTCCTCGGTCTCGGCCAGGTGGATTCGCTTCAGCACGAGGCTTTCGGCGGCCTTGCCGGGGATGAGTCCCGGACCCGATTCGCCGCCTTTGAGCATCGCTTCGAGCGAGTCCACCCGCAGCTTGGCTTTGGCCTTATCCGGCCCATGGCAGGAGACACAGTTCGCTTTGAGGATGGGTTGGATGACTCCGGTGAAGGCGACGAGTTGGCCGGGATCACTGACTTTGGCCGGGGCAGGCTCGGACGGTTTGGCGGCAGCGAACCAGGCACGGAATGGCTGTGGCGCATAGCGCACCAGATAATCACTGCCGTGGGTGAGGGAGCCGCCGAAGTGGCTGGCCACGATGAGGGCGGCCACGCAGGACCAAAGACACCAGCGGTAGGCTTTCTTCAGGTCGAGCCCGTAAAGCAGGCCGGAGGCGAGGCAGAATCCAGCCGTGGCGATCCCGGTCCATTTATGCCACTGCAGGAGGTGGTCCTGGTAGCCTCCCGCCCGGGAAAGGAGCCAGCCACAGAGGGCGGAGGCCAGCGCGACGGGCACCGTGAGGGCGAGGATCAGGCCGGCATTCGCATTGGCGTGGCGTAGTCGCGGCGACCGCGCCAGGAGTTCCAAAACGGCCAGGAGCAGGATGAGGCCGATTGGCAAATGGACCAACAGCGGGTGCAACCGGCCGAAAAACAGCGTGATTTCCGGCGGGCCGCTCACGCCAGGACACCTTTGACCGGGTTGGCCGGTGCTTCTGTGCCGGTGAGCTTCTGGTCAAGTCCCTGGAAGTTGTAGGTGAGGCGATTGTGATCAATGCCCATTAAATTGAGGATGGTGGCGTTCATGTCGCGAATATGCACCGGGTCGCGGACGATATTATAGCTGAAGTCATCCGTTTCGCCATAAACAACACCGCCCTTGATGCCACCGCCGGCCATCCACATGGTGTAGCAGCGCGGATGATGGTCGCGCCCATAATTATCACGGCGCAGTTCACCCTGGCAATAGACGGTGCGGCCAAACTCTCCACCCCAGACGACCAGCGTCTCATCGAGCAACCCGCGCTGCTTCAAGTCCAGGATGAGGCCCTTGCAGGCCTGGTCCACGTCGTGGCATTGCAACGGCAGATCGCGCGGGAGGTCGCCATGGTGGTCCCACTCGCGATGGAGCAACTGCACCACGCGAACGCCGCGTTCGATCAACCGGCGCGCCAGCAGTGCACTGGCGGCGAAGGTGCCGGGCCGCGTCACCTCGGGCCCGTAAAGGTCCAGCACGGATTTGGGCTCATCCGAAATATCGACCAGGTGAGGGATCGAGGTCTGCATGCGGAAGGCCATCTCATATTGGGCGATGCGGGTTTCGACTTCGGGATCGCCACTGCGTTCGAAGCCGATTTGATTGAGTTTGGCCAGGCCATCAAGCATCGTCCGCCGAACGGCGGGATCGACACCCGCCGGGTTGTTCAGGTAGAGCACCGGGTCGCCGTTGGCGCGCAGGGCCACCCCCTGGTGGCGCGAGGGAAGAAAGCCGGACCCCCAAAGTCGTTGGTAAAGCGCCTGCGCATCGCGCTTCGCCGACCATCGGGGGGTCATGACGACAAACGCCGGCAAATCATCCGCCTCGCTGCCGAGCCCATAGGACAGCCAGGCGCCGATGCTGGGTTTGCCGGGGATCTGATTGCCCGTCAAAATGTAGGTCGAGGCCGGGTCATGGTTAATCGCCTCGGTATATACCGTTCGAATGACGGCCAACTCGTCCACGATTTGCGCGGTATGCGGCAAGAGCTCGCTGACCATGGTGCCGCATTGGCCGTGCGGGGCGAACTTGTAGATCGAGGGCGCGATGGGGAAGCGCTTCTGGCCGGAGGTCATGGTGGTGAGACGCTGGCCGTTGCGAATCGACTCCGGCAAGTCGGCATCGAACAAGGCGTCCAGCTTGGGTTTGTAATCCCAAAGATCGATCTGGGAGGGGGCCCCGTTCATGAACAGATAAATCAGGCGGCGCGCCTTGGGGGCGAAATGCGGGATGCCCGGCAGCCCGGGATGGGAGCGTCCGGCCCCCGGCTGAGCCTGGGCGGCGCGGAACATATCCGGGAACATGAGTGACCCCAGGGCGATACGCCCCGCGGCCAGGCCGGTGCTCTTGAAAAACGCGCGGCGGGTAAGGTTTTGCCAAAACTGCGTGGAAGGGTTCATGTTCAATCCTTGGTCACCGCTTCGTCGAGGTTAAGCAGCAGGTTGGCCACCATGGTGTAGGCCGCAAGCTCAGGCGCCGGCACGTCTTCGGGCACCGGTGATTCGCCAACCGAAATCGCCTGCTTCGCCGCTGCGGCGTCGCTGTTATAGCGGGCGCGCTCGGCGTCCAAGGTTTCCGTCAGGATAGCGCATTCCTTTTGGCTGGGCTGGCGCGCGGTGACCAAACGGAAGCCGTTGCGCAGGCGGTCCGCATCCGTGTTGCCGCACTCGCGGAGCATGCGATAGCCCAGGTGGCGAGCGGCCTCAAAATACTGCGGATCATTCATCGTCAGGAGGGCCTGCAACGGGGTGTCGGTCCGTTCCCGCCGGGCACAACACTTCTCGCGCGACGGCGCATCGAAGGTGGTCATCGAGGGCGGCGCGGCGGTGCGCTTCCAGAAAATGTAAAGGCTGCGGCGATAGAGCGCCTCACCGTGATCCTGCGAGTATTTGGCGGTGTTGCTGGTGGTGTAACCCACCGCTTCCCAAATGCCCGGGGGCTGATAAGGCCGCACGCCGCGCCCGCCCAGCTTGCGGTTGAGCAACCCGCTCACATCGAGCGCGTAATCGCGCAGTTCCTCCGCGTCGAGCCGGTAACGGGGACCTCGGGCCAGCAACCGGTTCTCGGGGTCCAAAGCGGCCAACTCGGGAGTCACGTGCGAATCCTGCCGATAGGTGGCCGAGGTCACCATCAGCCGCACCAGGTGCTTCACGTCCCACCCGCAGTGGATGAATTCGGTCGCCAGCCAATCCAATAATTCCGGGTCCGAGGGATACTCGCCTTTGCTGCCGAAATCCTCGGCGGTTTTGACGATGCCGATGCCAAAGAACTGCTGCCAAAAACGATTGACGGTTACCCGCGATGTCAACGGGTGTTTGGGATCCACCAGCCAGCGGGCGAAGGTGAGGCGGTTGGTCACCTCCGACGGGGGCAGTGGCGGCAGAATCGCCGGCACCCCGGGCCCCACAGGCTCGCCGTGCTTGTCATATTGGCCGCGAATCAGGATCCACGCCGGCCGGGGCTTTTCCAGTTCTTTGGAAATCATGGTGGCGGGGATTTCCTTTTCCAGCGCGTCGCGCTTTGCTTGCGTGGACTTCACTTCTGCCCGGAGCGGGGGCAGGTTGGACTGCGGGTCCTCATAAACCGACTCGAGGTAATAGTCGAGCACCTTCTGGCGTTCAGCCGAGTCGAGCTTTTCGGCGCTTTTTTTGAGCAAGTCCTTGATGTCGTCGGGCGCCTTCGCTTTGTCGCCGCCCGCTCGCTCGGCCTCCTCCCAGGCCGTCAGCGAAAGCCGGGGGTTCTCTCCCGGATCGGTGTACTTGAGCCCGGCGATGAGATCGTGGATGCGCTGGTGAAGTTCGTGCAGGTGGTGATCGAGATCCTTGACCTGCTGCTCCTGTTCGGGAGAGGGCAGTTGCATCGTCGGGGCCGGCAGGAGCGCGTTCCCATCCATGGCCTGCTCGGCGATGTTGTTGAAAATCGAGAAGACCTCGTAGAATTCTTTCTGCGTAATGGGATCGAGTTTGTGATCGTGGCAAACCGCGCAGCCCAGCGTCAGGCCCAGCCAGGCCGTCGAGGTCGTCTCCACCCGATCCACGGCGTAGCGCACCCGGAATTCTTCATCGATCGCGCCGCCTTCACTGGTGGAGACATTGCAGCGGTTAAAGCCGGAAGCAATGAGTTGTTCGCGCGTGGGATGGGGCAGGAGGTCACCAGCCAGTTGCCAGACGGTGAACTGGTCGTAGGGCAAGTTGCGGTTGAACGCGCTCACGACCCAGTCACGGTAGGGCCAGAGCGAGCGCTCATTATCCAGGTGCAGCCCGTGCGTGTCACCGTACCGGGCAACATCCAGCCAGTAGCGGGCCATTTGCTCACCATAAGCCGGGGACTCCAGCAAGCGGTCCACCAGCCGTTCGTAAGCGTCCGGGCGATGGTCGGCCAGGAACTCATCCACTTCTGTGGGCGAGGGCGGCAGACCGGTGAGATCGAGCGTGACGCGACGGATCAGGGTTTCGCGCGACGCTTCGGGCGAGGGCTCCAAGTGCCTGCCCTCGATGGTCGCGAGAATAAAACGGTCGATCGCATTCCTCGGCCAGGCCGTGTTCCTCACCGCCGGCGGCTCCGGACGCACCGGCGCCTCGAACGCCCAGTGCTTTTGATAGGGCGCCCCGCTCTCGATCCATTGTCGCAGCCGGGCGATCTGCTCGGGCTTGAGCGCTTTGCCGGATTCGGGCGGAGGCATTCTTCGCTTGGGATCGGTTTCGTTGATCCGGCGCCACAACTCGCTGCCGGCCAAATCGCCTCCCTTGACCGCCTGCCAGTCTTTATGCCGGGCGGTGGCTCCCTCGAGGCTATCCAGCCGGAGATCCGCCTTGCGCTTGGACGTATCCACGCCATGGCAGGGGAAACAATTATCGGTCAGAATGGGCCGGACGTCCCGGTTGAAGAGAATGGGGGAGTTCGTAACGCCGCCAGCCAGCGCGCCATTGGCCCAGCACAGCGCCGCCGCCAGCCAAAATGGCGCTCGGCCTCGAACTCCGCTAGGTGCATTGCATTTCACACGTATAACCGTGAGGTGCGGAAAACTTCCCGGGCGCTTCCCCCGTCCGTTGGAAGCCTGGGGTCAGCCAAGATAAGCCGCCGGACCCATTCGACAAGCTGAATTTTGACATTAGACGCCTTCGGACCGCGCAAGATTCAAAGGAATTGCGCCGCCGGCGTCCGGACTGGGACCGCGGCCGCGGGATCGGCTCAGGCGGCCAGGAGGAGCAGGCCGATTTGGAGGCAAAGAATCACCCCGAGCACGAGCGCCACCAGCCAGCGCGGCAACTCCGCTTCGGGCTCGGCAGCATGGGACTCCCGTCCGGGAGTTTCGGTTTGAACGATGATCAGCAACTCCAGCGCGCGAGATTAGCCAACCCGGAGCGTGTCGTCTCCAGGGTCTTCTGCCCAGCCCGCGAGCGGGCTCGGGGCGTGCTGGGAGCGGCAAGGCCGCCGGCCTAGCTGATTTCAGTGGCGGGGCCGCAGCAGGATCGCTTTTTTTTCCGTGCCCTCGACTTCGACGCTGTGGGTTTCGATGGTGGGGTCATCCTTGAGGGCTTGGTGGATGATACGACGATCGAAGGCGCTCAGCGGTTCCAACTCGACCACGTCACCCCACCGGCGGACTTTTTCGGCGGCCTCTTGAGCCTTTTTGACGAGGGCTTCGCGGGCCTGAGCACGGTAGCCGCTGACATCGACCATGATTTTGGGGGCGGAAGGATCCTTTTGGAAGAGCAGCCGGTTGGTGATGTATTGGAGATCGGAGAGTGTCTGGCCCTTGGCGTCCGATCAGGCGGCCGGAGTCTTCGGTTTTAACATCCAGCAGGACGCCGTCCTCCATATGGTGCTCTTCGACGGTGATGGTAAAGCCGAGCAGTTCCAGGATCTTTTCCAGCGTGGCCTTGGGTTCTGCAGGCATGGTTAATGGGGAGTTAGGGTTGTTGCGTTCATGTGCTATGCCGCCTCTATTTCCTCCTTTTTGAGGGCGCCGTCAATACCGGACCTTGGCCTGCGGGGGGTTCGGCGCGGGAGGTTTCGGATGAGCTTGGTTTGGAGGATGCTCAGGAGGTTCTGCACGGTCCAATAGAGCGTGAGTCCGGCGGAGAAGTTGTACAGGAAGACCATGAACATCAAGGGCATATAGCGCATGAGCTTGGCCTGGGCGGGATCCATGCCCGGGGAGGGCGGGGTGAGATGGGCCTGCCAGAGCATGGTGACGCCCATGATGATCGGCAGGAGGTTGAAAGGGAAGTTGACCCCGGGAATCAGGAAAAGGGTGTCCGGCCGGGACAAATCGCTGACCCACAAGAACGGGGCTCCCCGAAGCTCGATGGCTGAGCGGATCATGTAAAAGAAGCCAATGAAGACCGGCATCTGGATCAGCGTGGGGAGGCATCCGCTCATCGGGTTGATCTTATGCTCCTTCCAGAATTCCATCATCTTGCGCTGTGCCTTGGCCGGGTCATCTTTGTGCTTTTCCTGCAGGGCCTTGATTTGGGGCTGCAGCGCTTGCATGCGCTTGGCGGAGCGCGTGCTGGCCTGGGTCAAGGGCCAGAAGACGGCCTTGATGATGACCGTGATCATGACAATGGCCCAGCCGTAGGGCAGGCTCAGCGCATGATGCAGGGTGTTCATGCTCAAGAGGAGGGCTTTGGAGAAGAAGCCGAAGAAACCGTTATAGCCCATGATGGCGTCCACGTTGTCATTGAACGTGGCTGAAATGGCCGCCAGGGTCCGATACTCCTTGGGCCCCGCAAAGATCGCCATATGATGCTGCACGGTCTGGCCCGGAGCCAGTGTCAACGCGGGATAAACCAGGGCGGCTTCGTAGCCCATGGGTTCCTTGAGGATGCGCGTATCGTTGCGCACCTCCTCTTCACTGGGACTGGGGAGCGGGACCGGGCGCATGACCACGTGCAGGGCCGGCTCCTGGGGCATCACGGCGAGGGCGAAGAACTGGTTGTGGACCGCAGCCCAGGCCACGTTATTGCTGCCGCCGACGTACTCGGTCGGGGGCACACGCGGCGTGCAGGCAAATCCACGCGAGGAGAAATGACTGGCGCCGAGCACATCCTGCGCCTTGGCCCCGTTGTACCACATCAAGCCCTCGCTCGTGGCCGCGCTTTTATCCTGCGCGTTCATTGGGGTCGCGGTGCCCACGACCCAGTCCTGGGCGGGCAGGGACAGGGTCTGGGTGGACTGGTTCTCCAGGCTGACGCTGGCCAGCAGGAGGTAGTTGGTGCTGATCTGAAAATCTTTCACCAGCGTCAACCCATTCGTCAGGGTTTTCTCCGCCCGCACGCCCTCTGCGGTCCGGGTCAATTTGAAAATGCCGTCGCCCTGCACCGCTTCACCATCCAGAACGGCCAGCGTTGGCGCGGGGGTAAAGGCGTCCAGCGTGGCGACCCGGTTGGCACGGGCCTGTTTCTCGCGGCGCGTGGAAACGGTTTCGGGGTAGTCCAGCAACTCGACCAGCTTCAACCCGCCCCCGTGCGAGGTAAACGTATAGTGCGCGTACGCGTTGGTCACCTCGAGGGTTTGTTCCGGCGCGCTCGAATTGATCGCCAGTGGCGGCACCGCCGGGTTTTCGAGGGCGGGAGCTGCCAGAGTTGACGAGGCCGGGCGGTTGGTGAGCGTAAAGCTGGCCGCCGGGCCATTGGTGGCGCCGGGAGGCAGTGGTTTGGGCGGAAACACCTTGTTCACCAGCAACGGCCACGAGAAGAGCAGCAGGAAACAAGCGACGAGAATGGTGATTGATTTACGATCCATGAAAAACAAGTACTAATGCGAAAGGCAATCGCTTGTGGCGGGAACCGGGCGGCTTCCGGCGCCGGGCGCCCTCACCCCTGCCCGCCCGCCCTGGGGTTTGTCGGGCACCGGATCTTCTCCGCAGCCGCCCCAGGGATGGCATCGGGCGATGCGTTTAATGGCCAGCCAACTCCCGGCCAGAGCGCCGTGGCGGGTGATGGCCTCGAGGGCGTAAGCCGAGCAACTGGGATGGAAACGGCAATGGGCGCCGGGCCCGAAGAGAAAGAGCTTGGCCGGGGAAACCACCAGGCGATAGAGGCGCAAACAAAGGGTTAAGATGAATTGGACGGGGTTCACATCCGCAATCACTTCAATAGACCGGCGCGGCGAAGCATGGTCAAAAAATCCCCTTCCACAGCGGTAAAGGACTTGCCGACGATCGAGGGACGGGCCACCAGCACCAAATCGACCGGTTGGGCCAGGTCGTATTGGTGGAGGCGGTAGATCTCCCGAAGCAAGCGGCGCGCGCGATTGCGCACGACCGCACCCCCGACTTTGCCCGAGGTGATGACCCCAAGGCGAGAGTGGGCATCCCGGGACAAACCTTGCCAGTTGACGAGCAAGCAGCCGCCCCCAAGACGTTTGCCTTCCCGGCGCACGCGTGAGAAATCTCTTCCCTGTTTGATCCGTGCCGCGCGCCTGAAACCAAGGCGTTGTGGCGTTTCGCCGGGCATGACCAGGCCTAGACGGGCGTCAGGCGTTTGCGGCCGGTGCGCCGGCGGTTGCGCAAGATGGCGCGGCCGCTCTTGCTGGAATTGCGGTTCAAAAACCCATGCTGCCGCTTGCGGCGGATTTTCGAGGGCTGATATTGTCGCTTCATAAATGCTCAGTCTGCTCGCCTGTGAGGTTGTGTCCGAGTGATGCTGTCAGGAAACACTCCGGAAAACGGAACGCGAGAGCATACCAGCCAAGCCGGACCTGTCAAGCGGACGAAACCGGGAATTGCCATGTCTCCGGGCTTTGCGCTAGGCTGTCCCGGTGTTGCGTAAGTTTGACTTAAGGGATCTAGTTGGCGCCTGGACCATCCTAATTGCGGTGTTCGTGGCGATGGCACGTCCGGCTCGGGCCGACTTCGCGACGCTGACCAATGCGTGGTCCATTTTCCTGGGCCGGGGCAGCGATTCCACCCCCGCGGTTGGCCGGGACGGCGTCGTCTATTTCGGGACTTGGTCCGGCAGCCTCTGGGCGGTCAACCCCGAAGGCTCGCGCCGGTGGATCTTCCAGGCGGGCCGCGAAATCAAATCCTCCCCGGCCATTGCCAGCGACGGGACGATTTATTTCGGGAGCCGGAACCGCAAACTTTACGCGCTGCAACCCGACGGGCGGGAAAAGTGGGAATTCAAGACCGGCGCCTGGGTGGATGCCTCACCGGCCATTGGGGCCGACGGCACCATCTATTTCGGCTCGTGGGACAAAGTTTTTTATGCGCTGACGCCCCAGGGTACCAAGAAGTGGCAGTTCCAATCCGCCGGAGAGATTGTGTCCTCCGCCGCGGTGGGCGGTGACGGCAAGGTGTATTTTGGGTCCCACGATCACAGGTTTTATGCACTCTCACCCGAAGGCGCCATAAATGGG
>CAWELO010000010.1:0-1010199 GCA_963809845.1 uncultured Verrucomicrobiae bacterium
ACCCACCCGCTCGGAATGGGGATATAATCTGGAGCGCGCGCTAGCAGCATTTTAAGCGGGCGGGGATCTCGTTGCCCCAGCCACCGGAGCTCATTCCAAATGCGGCGGCGGTTCAACTTGAGTCAAAGGTGGCCTTTTTCAATCTGTTTTGTTTTTTCTCAAGTGGTTTTTTCCAGAATCTGTACACACCGCTCCTGTTGATGCTGCCATTGGAGCCGGCGGATCCAACGTTTGGCGTTGCAGGCGGCTCCAATCATGTAGTTCTGGAGGGCTACCATGGCTGACCCCCGGTAGCGCGCATGGCGCAACCCATGCGCGCGCACCAGTTCACTCTGCGTGCCTTCGAGGGCATTGCGCTTGCGGCACTCCAGCCGGAAGGCTGGGGTCTTTTGTTCTTTTCGGCGCTCCTGCAAGAAGTCGTGGTATTGGCCCACCAACAGAGAGCGAAGTTTTTGGTCCGCACCGCAACAGCGCTGCCGCAACGGACAATCGGCGCACTGATAGCTCCACTCAAAGCGAAAATTGACTTTGCCCGTGGCTTGGGCTTCCGGCCGGGAACACTGCGTGCTGGCGCGGTTGGCGGGGCAGATGGCCTGGCGTTGAGCGATGTTCACGGTGAAGTCCTCGGTGGTGAAGCGTTGGCCGATTTGGGGCGCCGGTTGGGCCGGGCCAATCAGGGGCTGCCCATTTGTGGGCCAGGGCCAGTTTCTCGGCGGAGATGTATGCCGCATCGACGTATTGGGCCAGGGGCGGTTCCAGTTCCATAGCGTTCCTTTCCTGGGCGACCTTTTCATTCCGGCTTCGTCGCTGGCGATGGCGGGTTGGGTGGCCATCGCAGTGATAAACTGGCGGGTCGGCTCCCCTTCAATCAGCGGACAATCGTCCAGCGATTCGGCAACCTGCACCTTATAACCGACGCCCTCCTTCCGGTGCCGGCCCGCCCCTTTGGCGGCCCACTGGGCCTCCGGCTCGTGGGGGTTATGGACGGCTCCGGCAGGCGGCCGCTTTGGGTTGGAGGGTCGGAGCCGGCGCGCTCACCGCTGACTCTGCCGGAGGTAATGGCGGGTTGGCCAGCGGGGCGGTTGGCGGCAAAATCGTGGGCGAGGGTGCCCCCAGGGCCGTTGGTTCCTCTGGAGGGGTGACTACTACCGAGGGTACGCTGGAGGTGGGCGCGGCGACCCGACACGGCGCGCCCGGGACCGGCGCCGCCCCAGCTTCAGGGGTGCCGGTCGGTTTGGCCGGAGCCGCAGGCTGGACTAATTCAAATTGCTCCTCCCAAACCCGAGCTAGCAAACGCACCTTTCTGCCGGAAAACTTCTGGTCGAGTCCCTGATTCCAGGCCAGCATCCGAGCTCCGTCTTGACCGGTTTGTTGAAACTTCTCCTGCAGCACCTTGGGTTCGGAGCGGAAATCAAAGCGGCTCTCCACATATCTCTCCCACAAGGTGGGCCACCAGGCAGGGCGAGAGGCCTCGGCCAGGGTTTTGGCTATTTCCTCCAAAGCCTGGCGCAGGGTGGTCCGGCAGCACTCCAGGCGGCTCATGTGGCTGAGCAACCCCAGGACCTGCGTGGAATCCAGCCGTTCCTTGCGGCGACGGGGCAGCAGTCCGGAGTCTTCCAAGCCCTTTAGGATTGTTTCAAAAGCCACCGCCGATTGCTGGTGCGCCAACAACCGCTGGCGGAAATGCACCAGGGTGGTGGGATGGAACAGCGGCGCCCCAACTTCCTGGCCCACCGCATAGCACCAGCCGATGTGATAGCGCAGCAAAGCCACTGCCTGGCGGTCGGGGACGCACTCCCAGAACTGCAATAAGGTCAAGCCCAGGAGCAAGGCGGGATTGATTCCGCCGGCCATCCTCTGAACAATAGGTTTTGGCCAGGTCCGGGCGGGCCCGCAGAATCTGCGGCATGACCACCCGGGCAAAAAGGCGGTAGCGGTCATGTTCGTCCAGCAGAAATGCCGGACCCGGAATGAAGAGTTGGTCTTGAGCCCGCAAGCCTGAGGTAATCATGGGGGAAGTTCTCCGGCAGGCAAGGCGGCTGGCCGGGACGGGGATCCGGCGGTCGCGCGCTGGGTGAATGCCGCTTGCACTGGGGGGCTATCCTAATATAGTACTATATCAAGAAACAAGAGTATAAATGAACACCTCCAAGCCTCCCAAACGTTCCCGTCCCAAACACAAATCCAACGCGGCCAAAACCCTCTGGTTGCGCTTGGACTGGCCGCTCTTGCCAGGCTGCATCTCCAAGGCCTATAGCCGATGTGGAAAACCCGGTTGCGCCTGCAAGGGAAAACCTCCACAACTCCACGGCCCTTACTACCGCTGGACTGGCCTAGTGGCCGGCAAACCAACCACCATCACCCTGGCCCTGGCCGAAGCCCGCGAATGCGACCGAAGGATCAAACGCTTCCACCGCCTCCAAAAGCGTTTGCGCCAACGGATTGCTCAGGCAATGCGTTGCGCCCCCTGGAAACAGCGCGACCGCTAGCGACGATTGGACCGCTCTGGAGCAAACGGCCTCGAAAAAGAGGCCGGAACTTTTTCAGCAGAATCAGATGACAGGATGCGACCCCAATTTTGTATTTTCAGAAGTCATCCGAAATCGCTGTGGCTTGCAAGCAATGGCTTGAAAAGCCCAACCGTACCTGCGCGTTCAGACCGCCAAAGGCGAGTAACCTTTTCACCGCGACCCTGTAACTCTCACTCGAAAATCCTGTTGAATAAAGGTGAACCGTGAACAAGAAACCGTCGCGCTATAAACCGGATTACGCTGGGACCCGGGCCAATAAATTGTGTTCACCACCCACCTTCCAAATCAAAAAGAGCACCACGGGGAGCCGTCCAGATCGAAAAACGTGCCGCGCGGTTTGTCGCCACAGAACTAAATACAACAATCAACACCCACTTGAGTGGGTATGGGTACAAAAGAAAGAAGTCATGAGAAACAGCCTTAAGAAACTAACCCTCACTCTAGCAACTGCCTCAGCATGGCTCGCGTTCACAGCCTCGCCTGCCCAGGCGCAATATCGTGAAACCACTCTGACAGGCTATCTGCCTGGCATGGGCCATTACCTCGATACAAAATTGAACGGGTGGGGTATGGTAATCGCGCCGGAAGGGTCATTTTGCGTTGCCAATACCGCCACCGGTGTCGGCACTTTCTATGATCAAACCGGTAAACCGCTTCCACAAGTGATCACCATTCCGGCGGCTCCCAGCCATCCATTTGGGCCGTTGGGCACGCCGACGGGGCTGGTTCGTAATCCGACGAGCGGGTTTGTCATTTCCAAAAACGGTCGTTCCGCCCCGGCAACCTTCTTATTCAACTCTCTCGATGGCACGATCAGCGGGTGGAACCCCGATGTGGACCCGGACGCGGCGGTAGCCATCCAGGATAATTCGGGCGCTGGGGCGCTTTACACGGGGCTGGCCCTGGGTTGGAACAGTCATGGACAAGTGGTCCTGTATGCGGCTAATTGGGGCCAGAACCGGGTCGACATGCTCGATGCCAATTTCAACTCTTTGGGATCATTTAGCGACGCAAACGTTGTGACTGAATTACCAAGTCATCACGTATTCGGTGTCGACAATGAAGAGGGCAAGCTCTATGTGACGTGGGGCGCCTTGAGTCCACCCTTCGGTGGCGTGGTGGACATTTTCGATACTGATGGCGATCTGCTCACGCCGGATCATTTTTCAGCCAATTCTCCCGGGAATGGACCGTTAGTAAACCCCTGGGCAATCGCGTTCGCACCTGCCCATTTCGGCAAATTCAGCAAAGCGCTGCTGATTGGCAACGTGGAAGACGGCAAAATCAACGCTTTCGATCCAATCACAGCCGCCTTTCTTGGGCCGTTGACTGATTCTGCGGGCGAGCCCATTGTCATACCCGGCTTATGGGAATTGATTTTCGGCGGACCCCACGGCGGTCGGCCATATCAACTCTTCTTCAACGCCGGCCCAAGCGCACCGGATTTCGCAGGCAACGGTCGCTTCGGCGTAATTCGCGCAGCCGGACCAAAATATTTCTATGCTGACCCGCGTGGCAGCACGAACCGGCGTCTTGGGGCAGCCGTTCGTACTCGTCGTGGCGGCGCCACCAGACACCGCCCGTCTCGTTGCGGCCCTTGGGGGCGCGGTCCAGCCACTGATACATGCCCCATAAGGCGTCCAGTCCGCGCGCATAAGCGGAATAGGTGTGATAGACGGTGCCGTCCTCGATCGCGAATGCGCTCATGCCCGGTCTCTCCCGGGTGTACGTGGCCACGTCGGTTCCGGTCACGGCCGCGTTGTCCGCGACCGGATTGCCTTCCATCCGGCTCGCCATCCCCTCGTCGCCGCGAACTTCCCACGCCGGCTCCCGCCGGTAGTTGTAGTCGATGCCCCCTTCGCGCTGCTGTTCCTCGGTGAAGGAGGCGTTGAAGTCGAAGTTGAAGTCGTCGCCGAACGAGGACGCCCAGGGAAACGTCCACCCCATCCGCCGCTTATAGGCCTGCAGCTTCGCGAGCGGGGCCCGCGACACCGCCCAGAGCATCACGTCATGGTGGGCCAGGTGAATCGCGAACCCGTTGAAACTGTCCGCGATCGTCGAGCAGGTCATACACCCCGCCGTGAAGTCGGGCCCAAACATGAAGTGGTAGACGAGGAGCTGCGAGCGCCCTCTAAAGAGGTCTGCCAGCGAGGCGCTGCCTTCATCGGTCGCGAATCGATACGCCTTGCCGACCCGGACCCATGGCAGCTCCTGCCGTCGCCGCGCCAGTTCGTCGCTGCGCCGTGTTAGCTCCTTCTCCTCCTTCAGCAGCCGCACCCGAGCGGCAACCCACTCCTCTCGCGATACGATTTGGTGTGCTTCCTTCCGCGGTTTTGATTCAGCCATAGTTGCTATTGTGCTCATAATTTCCTTTCGTTATTGGCCGATCCCGCGCCTGCGAGACCGACCGGTTTCAGTTTCAGTGTTACGACGAATGAGCGATTGATCTCAGGACAGATGTTTGGCTTTGGCGCTGTGCGATTTCATTCCTCAATGAATTTCGCAAAACTCTCCACCGCCCTGCCCCAGCCTCGCGCGTGACTATCCCGGCTCTCCACCGTGGCAAAGCGGGTGTGCGTCATCACGAACTCCGTCTGCTCGCCTCGCTTGAGAAACTCCACCGTGATCAGCGACGTTTTCCCCTCCACCTCGCCAAACTCGGCGCCGCTCCCGTCCTTTTCCCAATCCCACGTGTAAACCAGCCGCTCCGGGGCCTTCACCTCGCGGAACTCCCCCACAGCCGTGAAATACTCCCCGTCCGGGTTCTTCATCTGGATCCGAAATTTCCCGCCCACCCGCAAATCCATGCGCACCAGTGGCACCACCATCCCCGGTTCCGGGCGCATCCATTGCTGGATGTGTTCCGGCGTCGTCCACGCCTTGAACGCCCGCTCCGGCGCCGAATTCAGCACTCGCCTCAAAACCAAGGTCGCGTCATCCGGCTTCTGCACTTCGCTATTGATCATCATGTTGGTCTTTCTTTCGCTTGTAGGTTGTCCAAATACTTTTCGAACTGATCCAAATTCGCCTCCCAGAACTTCCGATACCGGTCGAGCCAATCCCGCGCCTCCTGCATCGGCCTGGCCTCCAGGGCCAACGAATGCACCCGGCCATCCCGCCGCCGCCTCACCAACCCCGCCTTCTCCAGAACAACCAAGTGCTTGGAGACCGCCGCTAGCGACATGGCGTGCGGGCGCGCCAGGTTCGTCACGCATTCCTCGCCCTGGGCCAGTTGCGCCAGAATCCGCCGGCGCGTCGGGTCCGCCAGCGCGCCAAAGGTCCGGTCCAGAACCTTCGAAGTATATTCAACCATATGGTTGAATATAGAACACACGAAAAGGAATGCAAATGGAATTATTTAACTGTGATTATGTACCGCCTTTTGGCCGGCACAGACGGGGGATTAGAAGCTTCAAAATGCGCTAATGATTCTCGCTTCAGCGCGGCTTGTATCAGCGTCCACGCGTAGGCAGTGTCAGCGCTGACCGGCGTGGCAAAAGTCATCCCGCGTCGCCAACTGGCTGGTGCTTCGGGGTGGACTCCGCTGAGGATCACGCAACCGCTGCCACAAGTGCCTTGTCCGACCGCTGGGGTCACCACGAGTTCCCGAGAAACCACTCGTCTGCCTCCAGGTCGTGCTTGAGCAGATATTCCTGTTCGTCGGCGGCCAGCACTTTGAAATAATCGGCTCGTGGCCACTCCGGTTTGCTTTCCACCTGGTACCACCGGTCGAGTACTTCACCCACCTCGACGGTCCGTTCTGCTAAAGTAAATCGCCGCGGCGTCTCATCCGCCTTGGCTCCGGCGTAGCATTCGACTCGGATCGGGACGAGTTTCATTTCGTTTCCTTCCCCAGATTAAGCCCAAAGCTGGCGCGGTGTCGCCTCGTCTTCCGACACTCGTTTTCCGACCGAGCTTGAGCCGAATGCCTCACGGTTGTAGCTTTTAAGTATGCCACTTTTAAGACTCGAAACCAGTGCAGCGCTTCCCGAGGACAAACGGAAAACCCTGCTGGCGTCCCTCTCGAAAGCAGTCGCCGAAACCATAGGAAAGCCAGAGCAATACGTTATGGTCACTGCCAGTCAGGCCGTCATGCTGATGTCCGGTAAGCCGGGCGACGGAGCTTTTGTGGACCTCCGCAGCATCGGCGGACTGAGCGACGAGGTGAACCGGAAGCTCTCGCAGCAGGTTTGCAAATTGCTCAAGGATTCCCTTGGAATCTCCCCGGACCGTGTTTACCTGAACTTCACTGACGTGGAGGCCCCAAACTGGGGCTGGAACGGGAGCACCTTCGGCTGAGGACCATGGACCTGACCGAGGACAAGGAAAGCTACGTCCAGCTTTGCCACAAGAACTGGCGTGAAACATGGCAGCCTGATGGTAAACTGACACTGTGAAACGTAAACGCTCAAAGTCCGATGACGAGTTCCCGCCTCTAACCAAGCGCCAGTTGGCCGAACTGGAACGGCGCGTGGCAGACGCTATGGACCCGTCGCGTTATGTCATCGTCTCGTCTTTCCTGCCGAAGTTCTCTCTGTTCTATTGTCCGGGCGACGGCATCTTCGTGATGAATGAAATACCCGACACGGCCCTCTTCAAACGGAAGGCCGAGGCCTTGGCGGTTGCACGAGCACTAGAACGCCGGCAGCGAAAAAGAGAAAGGGGGCTGCAGGTAATCCAGGTTAAGAGAACGAATCGTTCGGTGCGCATCCTCGAGGAAGTGCACGTCGATGGTCGTACCTGGAAGCCGAAGCTGAAGCGGAAGTAACCGATCAGGCGTTCCTTCGAAGCGCCTCCTGCGTCGATCAAGCGCTACCTCAACTTCCCATTGTTTCATATGGCATTCACCTACACGACACGTCACGGAAAGGCCTATTACCTTCACACCGGACCCAAACGGGGCGGCGGTATTCAACATTATGTGTCCACTGACCCGGCGGGCTCAGTTGCTGACGCAGTTCCCGAGGGCTTTGAGATTCACGAGACGCCAAACGGCCAGGTGCACCTGCGCAAAAAGAAACCTGCCCTGATCCAGCCGGCTGAATTAGCCTTGGTCGAACACGAGCTGCAGAAGCGCCAGACGGGCAAGCACTGCTATCTTGCGGAGATCAACGACAAAAAGATCCTTATCCACGAAGGCGGCACTCGGATCGATTCTTTGCGGGAGATCAACACGCGGTTTTCGGCACGTGGGCTTGAGGAATATGCGGTGCGCAACGCGCATTATGTGCCGGTGATGAGGTTTGTGCTGCAGGATGAGGCCGAGCGCGCATTTGCACCGGAACGATATTGCTTTCGCGGCAGCGTGGAGGACTGGATCTCCATTGGCGAGCCCGACCAACTCGGCAAGCTCGCGTCGAAATTCCTCAAGCATCTGGGAAGAGAATCCATTTATGAGCTGTACCTGAAGGGTACTCCAGCGGAGAGGTCAATTGGTGATGGAGCGTGAAGTCGCTCGGTACTTAGCAATTGGCGAATCTGATCCGCTCGGAAGTGCTTTTCCCGGCTGCCATACACGGTCGCGCTTGAGTTCGGCAGGGTGAGCTGCCAAACGACGTTTGAGGTTTGGCAAAATCGGTACCCGGCGCGCGTCGATTTTTCCAACCGCGCCGGGAATTCGAATTAACTCTTCCGGTTCGCAAACCATCACCCACCAAATCCGCACCATTTCTTCGGTACGGACGCCCGAGAATCCCTTGATCTCCATGGTCGGAAGTACCAGTGGTGCGTGTTCCTTGGCCGTCACGAGAAGCTTGGCCATTTCGTGAGGCAGGTAAATATCGTTTGGCTCGAGGAGTTCGATCGCCTGTGCCTCGCTGGTGATTTTCTGGCGCTTATCGCGAAATTCTGTTGTCAGAGAGGCTGCGTGGGGAATGCCTTGGGGCAAGTAACCCTTTTCCTGGGCGAAGTTGTAATATCCGATGATTGCATCGCGGACGTTGTTTTTGCTGCGGGCCTTCGTTTTGCGCCCTTCCTTTTCCTCCTTGCCGTCGCCCTTCTTGGCCTGGCCGTTCTTGGCCTTGTCCTTCTCGTCCTTTTTCTGATCCAATGAAGCAAGGTGGGTATCGATGTCCCCTGTCTGGATCGGACTGATGGGGCCTGGAAATCCTTCGATGAACGGACCGACGTAGCGCTTGATATCGCGCAAATGGTATTCGCCCGCGCCACGCTTTTCCAAATGAATCAGGTACTCCTCGTAGATCACGGTGTTGTCGACCCCGTGCTTCACTTTCTGACCGTGATCGTTGTGGAAATCGACCGCCTGCTCAAGCGTCCCGCTTTTCAGCCGTTGCTTCAGCTCGACATGTTTGCGGCAGAGCTCATCGATCTCCAAACCCAGAGACTCGGCGGAAGCCTTTGCCAGCACAAACAGGCGGCGATCTCGTTCACTCAGGAATTCAGCTCGGGCGCCATCCTTGTTTAACCTGGTCGCGGTTTCCTTGGCGAACGCCTTGGCTTTTTCGAGTGTGCTACGCCGGGGCGTCTTGCGCATGCTCCCTTCGTAGTACGGAATAATGAATGAATCGTAGGTCTTGAATTCGATGGGGGGAGCGCCGTTTCCCTCCGTTCCGGCCACCTGGGTTTCCGGGGCAAGCTTGATCCGGTTCAGGGAAAAGAAGATGGAGAGCGTTACCGAACCGACGGTGACTTCGGCGACCTGCTTCCCCTTAATCTGATTTTCGGCATCCTTCATCAGCAGTTTTAGGGCTTTAAGTTCGTGGATCAAGCAGCGGCCCTCGCTTTCCAGGATGAAATTGAGGGCAAGTCCGCGCCGAAGCGCACTGAAGTGCAAGGACAGGAAAAGCCCGCGGAGGGGGAAGGAAGGGGACCGGGTCTCAGGGTGCCGGCTGGGCAACGCTGTTGCCAAACTGTTGCCAGCGGGGGGTGGTGTGAGAAAACCCTTGGTAGAATTGGAGCGAGCGAAGGGATTCGAACCCTCGACATTCACCTTGGCAAGGTGACGCTCTACCAGACTGAGCTACGCTCGCTTCCTGAAGGCTCGGTCACCTTACGAGAAGCCGACCGAAATGCAAGCGGAAAACTGCACGCCCAAAAGAATCCAAAAATCGAAAGGTTTGGCGGCCGGCATTGAGAATACTTGGAGGCCAAGCCGTTGGAGTTCTGGGCCTCGGAAATTGTCCGAACAGCGTTCGAGGGCGCCCGGTGAGCAGGCGGGCTGAGAGAGCCCCTTCATCGCCAGTGGCCGGGGACCCACACGTAGCCGCGATGGTGGTGATTCCAATGGCCCGGCACCCAGGCAGCCCGCGGACGCGGGGGGAGAAACCATTCGCCGCGAACCCAGACCCAGCGCCCCTGCCACGCCCAATAGCCGGGCACCCACACGTACGTGGGCCCAGGCGAGGGCGAAATGCCTTCCACCGCCGGAGGGGGAGGCGTTTGCGCGACCACCACCTCGTCGGGGGTGGAGGGACCTACCGATTGTGTGGTGGTGACGTACACACGGCGATGGACGCATCCGCTCGACAGTAACGACGCGGCGAGCCCAACCACCAGCATTCCCAGAGATGATCTTTTCATGACTCGAATAACCATGGGTATAGACTATGGCTCCGGGCTGGCGTTCACAAACCGGCGGCACTTTGTCTCACCCGCCCGTTGAGCCAAGCAGGAACGCGGCCTCGAAACATCGCAAAACTGCGCAGGCGGCCTGCGGCACCGAGGTTCTGAATCCATCAAATCTTCGCCGACCTTTGGCGTGGGTAAAGGGGAGGGCGCTGAGAGTTGGAGGTACAGGTTTGCCTCCTGCGGGTCATATTGAAGCAGCAGTCGCACTGCCGCAGCGGCCAAGCGCCGCTCCGCAATGGAATACTTTTTCTCGGCCCATAGGGTCAGAAAAAGGGCCCAAAGCCGTCGGGGCGGTGGCAGGGTAATCGAACTCTTGGCAAAAGCAGAGATACCACCTGGCCCACTTGTGGTAAGCCGGTCGATCGGATGGCGGCACGCTGGCCTGCTCGATGCGCCGATCGAGACTGCGCAGCACGTCGGCGGGCAAGTTTTTCATGGGAGAACGTTAGCAAAACTGCTCCACGCAAATGTTATGTATGATTGCTTATATAAAAGTCAATGAAAATGAGAAAAAAATCCCTTTACACGTCAGCTTGTGAGGCGGAGTCTTGGTCAATCAGATCTTCTCAGGTATGAGAAAGGCGTTTTGTTATCACCCCAAATGGAATGATAACAAGATCTGTTCAATCACTTGTTCAGCCAATTAACACCCATGATTAAACAACGTGGCCGCGAGAAAACACAAACTCACCCGCTGATCGGGACGTGGGTCAATGGTGACGAATATGTCAGCGAGATCGAGGTCGAGGTCTTTCCAGTCGGCGAGGGATTTGGTGTTCGCGCCGTGGATGGATATGACGGTGAGGAAGCCGAGGTTTACGATGTGAAATGGAACGGCGAGGCTTTGTCCTTTGCTACGCATTGGCCATCGACGGGACGCTTTGTGAAAGTCCGTTTGCTGGCGATCTCCCGGAATCGTGTGGACTAACCTACACATTTACACAACAAGAGTCGTGGCTCGGAAGGGGGCTGAACCCGTTTCTGCACCCAACCGCCGCCCCGCGACCCGGCGACGTGTTCGCAAAGTTCAAAAAGGCGGCGGTCGGTGACCAAGACGTTAGCCGTATCTTCCACCATGCTCGACACAAGTTTAGCAACGGAGTTTTGCCGGAGTTCCTGAGCAGCCGCGCTTACATTTCGAGTTCGGGCAGAGAGTTCGCGCTTCGGGCTGATGCAGCGGTCGAGTATTTGCGTTGGGCACAGGAGCACGGCGTTCAGGTGGATGGCGTTGAGGTTTGGCGACCGACAGTTCCAGGTCCGACTGCGCTTCCCGGTCTTGGGTGTGATGGTGACGCCGAGGCGTGTGCTGCGGCCATCCCGAAGATTGTGGCGGAGTATGGCACAGACTCGTATTCAACTTTTGGACCAGAGGTTGAAATGGACACGGCAAACTACCGGTCTGCACCGAACCCCGCGATTGCGTCAAGGTTGCAAATCGAAAGCCACTGGCGCGGGTTCGGTGAGCCGGAACGTTATGCCGTCCTTCCGCAGACCGGCGAAACCCAATATCGCACGAGGGTCGTGCTTGAAATCCCCTGAAGATCAACGGATACTACCAACATGAGCACGAAGCAAATTGTCCAGGATCTGCTGCAGCGGCTTCCTGAGAATGTGTCTCTGCACGACGTAGTGAAGGAGATTGAGTTTATCGCCGCCGTGCGGGAGGGTCTGGAGGAACTGGACCGAGGCGAGCGTATTCCTATCGAGGACATCGAGCGTGAATTGCCTTCATGGGTTATCAGGTAAGCCTATCGCCCTCTGCGCGCCGTGATCTGCGTGACATCGTCCGCTACATCTCGGTCGACTCGCCGGAGCGGGCTGTCCGGTTCGGACGGTTATTGGTCGACAGCACCAAGCGCCTGTCTGACTTTCCCGAAATGGGGCGTGTCGTGCCCGAATTTGTCGACCCGTCCATCCGAGAGATTGTTGTCCGCCCCTACCGCATTATTTACCGTGTCGACCATGGAGACTGTCGGGTGGATGTCGCCCGGTTTTGGCATGGGGCGCGTGGGTCTCCTAAGGTCGAGAACGGCTAACCATCGCGCTCCTCTCGACGCCGGCCGTGTGATCTGGTTGGAGAGGTGGCGTCATCTACCCGGCGCGAGAGAGCGCGGGCGTTAGGCGACTACACCTCATGACCGACTTCAACGACCTTATCCCAGAAATGCGCGACTGGAACAACGGAGCGGGCATTGATGTGGCAGCGTGGGTCGGTTGCGAGGGCAGCTTTCGGTTAGCAGTTGGCTACAGCGTGCTTTTTTGGCCTGAATTCATCGAATTTGAGCAGTATGTTTTACGGGCGGGCTTTTCGGTCGAGGGCCTTCGAGGTTTCGAGCGTCAGTGCGGCGGTGACCGAAGGCGGATTGAGGCCGTCATGAATCACCTGCACATCGCAGATATTCAGTATCACGGCTGCGAGGACATCACTCATGAGCGAGTAGTTTATCTCGGACGCATTCTCAGCGAGATTTACCGCGCGAAGCTCGCATGGCAGTTTCCATCCAAGCGCTTCGAGGTTCATTTCGATGATTCGCCCACAGAGCATCTCACAGATTATGAGCTTACATTTGTTCAGACTGACGCCGTCGCCTGACGATGCGCTGCAGCGAACCCGGCCATCGCATCACTGTTGCAATCGTGGCGTCCCGTGGGCCGGGTCGCTGAGCTTGGGGCGTTAGCCTTTGTGCCATGAGCCGTCCTGCACAACTGATTGAGGCACATGAACGAGATGTGTCCCGGCGATATGCTGATAGGCGAGGCGAGCTAATCGAACATTGGAGGCACTGGCGGCGCGGAAATTCCGCCGCGCCCGCTTCCAACCTAGCCATTCAATTCGTAGCGGACGGAACTGTGAACGAGGTTCAGCTTGGGTTTTACGTCCTGATGGATATTTGTCTTGCTGATGCCCGGTTCCTTCCAGAGCTCCTCGGACTTGCGAATCATCGGTCAGTTAAAGTGCGGCGCGGTTTGGCGTTTTATCTCTCAGAGGATTTTCCGTCCGAGTTTCGTGCGGACGTTTATCGGGAACTCCTGCGCGACAAGGCGGCCTCCGTCCGGGTGCGCACCGTCCAGTCGATCGGAATGCGGGCTTTTGGCAAAACACTCGGCGATTTACACAAGCTCCGCTCGGCCGAGAAGAATGCTAAAGTGATCGAGGCGTTGGCTTATTGGATTCCTCTGCTTGAGAAGGGCTACCGGATTGATACTTCTCCTCACGCTGGCCGGTTGACTGTCACCGCCCTGACTGGTGAAGGAATAGCTTCGACCACATTGGAGACAAATGATTCATGCGATCCAAGAATTCCCAAACTGGTTGCCCAGCTTCGGCGCCAAGCGCAGAAAGGGCTAACAATCGGACTGAAACGAACCCCGCGATCATGCTGAAGTCGCGGTTGGGAGCCAATTTTCGCGGGGTCGTTTACCCGAAACGTTATGCGTAAGCGGACGCTTCACAATCTGGATTGGCTCTTTCGGCATTACGTCCTTTTCTGCCTTTCAATATGTCTCGGTGGGGTTGCGCTTGGCACCACGGTGTCCTTGTTTTCTATTCCTGGGTTCCCCGCTCACCCCCGAGTTACTTCGCGAGGCTAACGATCTCGCGAGTGCCGCCCGAACCGGAGTTATCGGCTAAAGCGGAATCATCCGCCTCGCGGCGGGCTTCCTCACCGGTATGTTGCTTGGCGATCAGAACGTAAATGGACGGGATCACCAACAGGGTGAAGAGGGTGCCGAGGGCCATGCCGGCAACGACGATGATGCCGATGGAATTCCGGGCGGCGGCGCCGGCGCCCGTGACCAGGGTCAAGGGGAAGTGGCCGCAGATCGTCGCGGCGCTGGTCATGAGCACGGGGCGCAAGCGAACCAGAGCCGCTTCACGCGCGGCTTGGAGCTTGGTCAGTCCGTGCCGCTGCAGCGCGTTGGCGAATTGGACGATCAGGATGCCGTTTTTCGAGACCAGGCCCACCAGCGTCACCAGCCCGACCTGCGAATAGATATTCAGCGTCGTCGTCCAGCCGTTGGTCCAGAAGGGGACCCCTTGGCCGGGCATTTTGAGGAAGCTGAAGATCAAGCGCGCCGAACATCGCCAGCGGCACGGACCCCAGGATGATGATGAAGGGATCGCGGAAGCTGTTGAACTGCGCGGCGAGGACAAGAAAGATCAGGACGACAGAGCCAGGATAAAGGCGGGCAGGAACTTGCTGCCCTCGACGCGCAGTTGCCGTGACTCGCCCGTGTAATCCAGCTTGTAGCCCTTGGGCAGGATCTTGCCGGCCTCGGTTTCGAGGTAGCGAAGGGCCTCGTCGAGCGGGCGGAGTGGCCACGCCGCTGATCTTCACGGCGTTGAATTGCTGGAAGCGGTTGAGCGAGCGCGGTCCGGTTTTTCTTTTGAGCGTGGCGAAGGTGCTCAGGGGCACCAATTGGCCGTTCGGGCCTTTTACATAAGTGATCTCGAGCTGGCTGGCATTGAGGCGCTCGACGCGTTTGACCTGCGGGATGACTTTGTAGCTGCGGCCGTCCAGGCTGAAGCGGTTTACGAAATTGCCGCCGACCAGCGTCCCGAGGTCCGCGCCGACGGTGGCCATGTTGAGGCCCAGCGCGGCCACCTTGTCGCGGTCCATGACCACCTCGACTTCGGGTTGGTCGATCTTGGTGTCAATGATCGGCGGGAAGGCGAATATGCCGCTGGCGGCGGCCTTTTGCTGCAATTGCTGGGCGAAACTTGAGGATGGTCTCCGGCTCGGCGGTGGCGCCGATGACAAACTCGACCGGGAAACTGGCCGCCGCCGGGCAGCGCAGGGGGGGTAACCGCCAAGGTCGCGGATGCCGGGAACGCGGCTGATCTTCTGTCTGCACTTCGGGCGTGATTTGGAAACACGGTGCGCTTCCGCTCGCCCCAGGGCTTGAGCACCAGGCCCGCTAAAGCCGTTGTCGGGAGAAGTGATTTGAAAGGTTTGCAGTTCGCCTCCGGCACGCTCATCAGCTCGCGGTTGACGGCCTCGGTGTAAAATGTGGTTTGGTCGATGGTCGCATCCGCCGCCGCTTCGACGAATGCCCATGACAAAGCCCTGGTCCTCGGCCGGCGCGAGTTCCTTGGATTGCCAGGCCATCAGGAACATCGGGATCGTCAGCAGACTCAGGGCCGACCCACATGATATAGACGGCCGGACGGGCGGAGAGGGTGGCGTCCAGCACCCGGCCATAGGCCCGGCGCAGGCGGTCGAACCCGCGATTGATCCGGCCCGGTGAGACCGTGTTCCTCGCGTCCGGCGTCGAGCAGCTTGGAGGACATGACCGGCGAGAGCGTGAGAGCGACGACGCCGGAAATGAAGACCGCGCCGGCCAGGGTGAAGGCGAATTCGCGAAAGAGCGAGCCGGTCAGGCCGCCCTGCAGGCCGATGGGCGCATAGACCGCCGCCAGGGTGATGGTCATGGCAATGACCGGGCTGACCAGCTCGCGCGCGCCCAGCAAGGCCGCCTCTGCGCGGGCGATTTCCCCTCGCGCACATGGCGCTCGACGTTCTCGACGATCACGATGGCGTCGTCCACCACCAGCCCGACGGAGAGCACGATGGCCAGCAGCGTGAGCAGGTTGATCGTAAAGCCGAACACCTGCATCAGGAAGATGGCGCCGATCAGGGAGATCGGGATGGCCACCAGCGGCACCAGCACCGAGCGCAGCGACCCGAGGAAACAGGAAGATGACGATGGCCACGATCAGCAGCGTCTCGGTCAGGGTCTTCAGCACCTCATGGATGGCGTCCTCGATATATTGGTCGCGTCGTAGGCAATTCGGCCCGTGAGGCCGGTGGGAAGCTCCTTCTGGATGAGCGCCATCTCGGCGCGCACCCGCTTCATGACGTCCAGCGAGTTGGCGTTGGGCAGCGGCCAGATGCCCATGAACACCGCCTTGGCGCCGCCGAAACGACCTCCGATTCGTAATCCTCCGCGCCCGAGCACCACGTCGGCCACATCCCGCAGCCGGACCAGGCTGTCGCCGGACTGGCGGACGACGAGGTTGCGAAACTCCTCGACCGAGCGCAGGTCGGTATTGGCGCTGAGGTTCACCTGCACCAGCGAACCTTTGGTGCGGCCGACGGCGGAAAGGAAGTTGTTGGCGGCCAGCGCGTCGCGGATTTGCGGCGGGTTGATGTTCAGCGCCGTCATGCGGTCGGGCTTGAGCCAGATGCGCATGGCGAAGGTTCGTCCGCCCAGATGTCGGCGCGCTGCACGCCTTCAATGGCGGAGAGCCGCGGCTGGACGATGCGCACAAGGTAATCGGTGATCTGATTCGCCTCCAACACGTCCGAGGAAAAGCTCAGGTACGCGGCGGCGAACTCGGGAGTCGGCGGAGGCGACGTTGATGATGGGCACCTGGGCTTCGGGCGGAAGGTCGTTGCGGACCTGGTCCACCTTCGAGCTGATCTCGGCCAGCGCCTTGGTGGGATCGTAATTGAGCTTGAGGCGGATGGTGATCGTGGAGAGCCCGAGCGTGCTGCTCGACTCGATGTAATCAATGCCATCGGCGGCGGCAATGGCGCGCTCCAGCGGCGTGGTGATGAACCCGCGCACCAGGTCCGCGCTGGCGCCCACATACACGGTGGTAACGGTCACTGCCGCGTTGTCGCTGCGCGGGTATTGCCGGATAACGAGCGGAGCGGATCGCCTGGACCCCGGCGATCAAAATCACCAGGTTCACCACGAGGGCGAGCACGGGTCGCCGGATGAACAGATCAGTGAAGGACTTCATGGAGGATCGAGCCTGGGTGATCGACGATCGGCTTGGGTATCGGCGGCTTGGGTTCGCTCTTCGGCGCCAGGTCGTTGTTTTCGACGACGGACATGCCGTTGCGCAGCTTGAAGATGCCGGAACTGACGATGCGCTCGCCTGGCTTAAGGCCCGATTCCACGCTCACAAAATCCCCCCGGCGTGCCCCGGTGCGGATGAACTGCTGCCGCACGACCAAACCAGGCTTCCCGCCGTCTTTGCCCGGCTTTGCGATTCAACCACATACACCGAGTCGCCGTAGGGCGCGCTCAGGACCGACGTAGCCGGGATCGCCAGCACCGTCTGCTCTTCCGGCAGCAGCACTTCGACACGGGCAAACATGCCCGGGCGCAGCAGTTGCTCCGCATTCTCGAACGTCGCCTGCAAACCCACGCTGCGCGTGCTCGGGTCCAGGTCGGGATTGATGGCGGTGAGCGTGCCCTCGAACGCTCGGCCCGGAAATGCATCGGTCGTGACAAGTGCACCCGCCATGCCCGTCTTGAGCCGCGCCAACTCCTGCTGCGGGAGCGAGAAGTCGGCGTACACCGGCGTCAGCGATTGGAGGGAGACGATCGGTTTGCCCGTGTCCAGGTACTGGCCCAGGTTGACGAGGCGGATGCCCAGGCGGCCGGCGAACGGCGCGCGGATGGTCTTTTTCTCGATCGTGGCGCGGATGTTATCGGCGTTGGCCTGGTTTTGTTTCAGGGTGGCTTCGGCGGTCTCCAGTTCCGATTGCGACACCATGTTCTGGCTGCGGAGTGTGCGCTCGCGGGCCAGGTTGAGGCGGGCCAGCTCTTCCTGCGCTTCCAGCGCGCGCAATTGGGCTTCCTCGGAGGAGGTGTCCAGGCGCACCAGCAGGTCTCCCTTGGCCACCACCGCGCCGGATTCAAAAGCGATCTCGCGAACGATGCCGGGGATTTCCGGCGTGACGATCACCCCCTGGACCGCCGTGACGGAAGCCGATGGCGGTGAGCGTGCCCTGCCATTTCTCCTCGTGTGCCTGCGCAGCGGAGACGGTTTCGGGGGGCTGGGCGAAGGATTTGCCCGCTTCCATCAGCTTGCGCACCTGCAGCGCCTTCACGCCGGCCATGCCGCCTCCGACCAGCAGGACGATGAAAATCGCTATACCAATTTTACGTGCCATGGCTGTCCTTTCCTTGACCGTTGCGGGCCGCGGCCCGTCCGGGAACTCGTTTGAGTCGAGCGCCTCGTGCGCCGGGCGGTCGCCCGGCCAGGGGAGCGACCGCGGCGCCATGTAGAAAGAGCCGGACCACCTGCTCGGCCGTGTGGCGATCCAGCGGGCAGTCGGGCACCAGCAACCGGATCATGACATAGCTGTTCAACTGCCCGTAGATCCCCATGGCCAGTTCGTCAGCGGCAAAGCACCGCTTCAGTTCTCCGGATTTTTGCCCGTCCTCGATCAGTGCGCGCAGGAACTTGAAATTCCGCACGCCTTTCTCCCGGCAATTCAACTGGTCAGGGGTCTCGCCGGAAGCGGCAAAAGCCGTGGCGAAAGCCAGCCGCATCAGCTCCCGGTTCCGCAGCGAGAATTCGAAGATTGCGGCCGCGAGTTCCTCGAGCTTCTCGCCGACGGTGCCACCTTTCGCGGCGGCCTCGCGCATGAGGAGGTAGCGCTGATCATGGGCTTGATCCACCAGCGCCCGGAACAGGCCCGCTTTATCCTTAAAATAATAGTAGAGCGCCGGCTTGGAGACGTGGGCGGCATCCACGATCTCCTGCACGGACGTGGCCGCATAGCCGCGATCGGCAAAGCGCGTCAGCGCCGCCCGCAGCAGTTGCCGGCACGTCGCTGAATCAGAATGGTTGATACGCTTACCCACGACCTACCGAACGGTAGGTAAGGAACGCGGTTTCGTCAAACGGATTTTTTCGGAGCGCGCGCGCCGCCGGGGCCGCGAGCGCCCGGCAACGCCGGGTTAAGCGGCGACCGCCCGTTCGGCGGCGGGCTGGGTCGCCGGTTTTTTTGGCGGGTGGAAGAACACCGCCAGGGAGATGGCGGCCAGCAGCGACGCGCCGAGGGGCACCAGGAAGAGGGTGTGGAACTGGGTCACGCCGCCCTTGGTGAAGACCTCCTGCATCAGGTAGGGGCAAATCGAATTGGCCACCAGGGCGCCGATGCCCAGGATCATCACGTTAAACAGTCCCTGCGCGCTGGCCCGGACGTCCTTCGGGAAATACTCATCGGCGAAGATATAGACCGTGGCGAAAAAGAAGGCGTAGCAAACCCCGTGCAGCAGTTGGATGACGATCACCGGAGTGGCGCTGGGGAAGAAGGCATACACGGTAAACCGCGCGGCGTGGCCGAGAATCCCGATGACCATGGTCCACCGCCAGCCCAATCGCTGCAGCACGCCCCCCAGGACAAACATCGTCAGCATTTCAGCCACTTGCCCGATGCTCATGATGGGCATGATCCAGTTGCCGGGAACGCCCACGCCACCGTTCGCGACCGAGGTGCCCAAGAACGTGCCCGTCCAGTTGAAGTAGCTGTAGAGCACGAAGGCGTCCACGAAGGTCACCAGCCAGAGCACCAGGACAAAAGGATGCTTGAGCAGCTTCATCGCCTCGAGCCAGGCGAAACGATCCGTTCCCTGTTCGACCTTCTTCGGCGGGGTGTGGGGCAGAGTGAGGCTGTAGCCGGCCAGCACCAGCGAGACGCACCCCCCCACGATGAACGTCCAGCTCGTGCCCCGCTGCAGGGCCTCACCCGTCAGCCCGGAATTCAACACCGTGCCCAGCCAACTCGCCAGCCCGTGCGTAGGCGTCGCGTTCACTTTCGCCCAATCCACCAGGATGAAGGTGAAGGGCCACGCGGCCAGGATCCACCCGATGGTGCCGCCCACCCGGATCAAGCCGAACTCCTTCTGCGGGTCCTTAATATTGGCGAAGGCGATCGAGTTCGCGATCGAATTCGTCGGGACGTAGAGCAAGCAATGAATCAGCATCAGCACGAAGAACGGCCAGAAGGGGGCATTGGGGTTCGCCTGGCCGGGCGCGAGGCCGGCCACGGGCGCCGGGGCGTGGATCAGGGCCAGGCCCAGGAGCGCCAGCCCGCCCACAAAGTGGCTGAAGGCGAGGAATCGTTCCGCGGAAAAATGGCGGTCGGCGAACTGGTTGCTGAAAAACATGCCCACCACGGCGGCGATGGGGAAGGCGTTGAGGATGAGAGCCTGCTGGGAGAACAGAAACCACAACTTCTCCGGGATCAACGGCATCAGCACGGTGGGCGGCTGGGCCGCCGAGAGGCCCAAAATCGGGAGGTAATTATAGATCAGCGGGAGCCAGCAACCCCAAATCACAAACTCCAGCACCATCATCAGAAAGAGGCGAAAGCGAATGGAAGCATGCATAGCTTAGGTGCCGCCAGCCTAGATAAGCCCATGCCTACTAGCAAGCTCCGCCACCCAAAATCTGCGCCCTCGAAAAAGTGTCAAATCCGCTTGCCAACCCCCGCACCCCCCGTCATATTTCCCGCCAACATTTTATTTATGGCAGACGTAGCAAACCGATATCCTGAAAACACCGCGGGCAAGTATTACGTGGACAATCAATGCATAGACTGCGATCTATGCCGTGAAACCGCACCCGACAATTTCAAACGGAATGAAGACGGAGGGTACTCCTTCGTTTACAAGCAGCCGGAATCCCCCGAGGAAGAGGCCCGCTGCAAGGAAGCCAAGGAAGGCTGCCCCGTCGAGGCCATCGGCGACAACGGCGCCTAGCGGTTCACGCCGGGATTTGTCGAAGCCTGCTGTGCCCCACAGCGGGCTTTTTCATTCGACGGCCGTAGGTTGGGAAATGCGAATCTTCGGGTGGGGCTCGGGGGGCCATGTGAGGCGAGCCGCTCCATCGGGCAGTCCTCGACTCGGATTGTGGCTCGCCGGGTTTTGCGTCCTCTGCCCGAGCGACCCGGAACCGAGAACCGCGGCCCAGTTGCCGGGGGAGGTCAGGTAGGTTAACCTGCCTGCGTACAAACAGAGAGCCCTCGCGCGGCGCGAACTCGTGTTCTGAATCCGAACGCTCAAACATGAAATCCAAAACATTCCATCTCAGTCATGCTCTGCTCTTGATCGGCGCGGCCCTGGCCCTCGTGCCCGGATTACGCGCGGAGGATTGGCCGCAATGGCGCGGCCCGCTACGGAACGGCATCTCGCAGGAAACAGGATTGCTGCCGGAATGGCCGCCAGCCGGTCCGAAGCTGCTTTGGCAGTTGAAGAGTATCGGCTCCGGCTATTCAACCCCGGCCGTTGTTGGCGACCGCATTTATCTTCTGGGCAACGAAGGCCTGGAAAATGAATTCGTGGAAGCCCTGTCGCTGAAGGATGGAACCCGGATTTGGTCCACCCGCCTCGGCAATGTCGGCAACCCCAAACAGCAGCCCAATTTCCCCGCCGCGCGCTCGACGCCTACGGTCGATGGGGATCGGCTCTACGCGCTGGGTTCGGACGGCGATCTCGTCTGTGTCGAGACTGCCACCGGCAAGCTGCTCTGGCATAAGAGCCTTCGCGCCGACTTCAATGGCAAGCCGGGAGACTGGGCTTATGCCGAATCACCTCTTGTCGATGGCGCGTCGCTCATCTGCACCCCGGGCGGCAGTGAGGCCACCCTGGTGAGCCTGAACAAGCGAACGGGCGATCTCCTGTGGAAATGTGCCGTCCCCGGTGGGAGCGACGCGGCTTACTCCTCGGCGATTATCGTCGAGGCGGCGGGAACGCGGCAATACGTGCAGATGCTCAAGCAGGGGTTGGTGGGAGTCGATGCCCAGACCGGGAAGCTTCTCTGGCGCTACGCTCGGACGGTCAGCCGGTATGGCGCCAATATCCCGACGCCGCTGGCCGAGGGCGACTCCATTTACAGCGCCGGCGCCGGCACCGGCGGCGGGCTCATCCAATTGAAACTGGGCCAGGCCACGATCCAGCCCCAGGAGGTTTACTTCTCCCCGAAACTACCTACCGCCATCGGCGGGGAGGTCAAAATCGGAAACCTGCTCTTTGGGACCTCATCGGATGCGATGCTCTGCCTGGATTTTGCCACCGGGGACGTGAAATGGCAGGACCGGGCGTTGGGCGCGGCCTCGCTCTGCTATGCCGGCGGGCGCCTGTATCTCCACGGCGAGAACGGGGAAGTGGCCCTGGTCGAGGCCGCGGCGGACGGCTATCACGAAAAAGGGCGCTTCACGCCTCCGGACTCGCCGAAGCATGCGAACGCCATGGAAAAGGCCTGGGCCTACCCGGTCGTGGCCGGCGGCCGCCTGTTGCTCCGGGATCATGGCTGCCTGTGGTGCTATGATATTAAATCGGCTGACTGACCCGATTCGCTTGACTTCTTGGGGTTTGCCGCGAAATTATACCGTGGTTCACCCGACGTTTGAAGCTGAGTGAGCCAAAATACGAATAACGAACATGAAGAAGATCCTCATTTTTTGCGCGGCCGCTCTGTGTGCGGTCGCGGTGTATGCCGCCCATTATCCGGAGATCAAAATCAACGATCTGAAATCCGCGATGGCCCATAAGCACGTCACGATTATCGACGTGAACGGTACCGAGTCCTATCGCGAGGGGCATATTCCCGGCGCGATCGACTTCGCGGCCAACAAGGAGAAGCTCGCCAGCATATTGCCGAAGGACAAGAACGCGCTGGTGGTGGCGTACTGCGGCGGTCCGCGCTGCAACGCCTATGAGGCCGCTGCCAAAGCCGCCAAAAAGCTCGGATATACCAACGTGAAACACCTGACCGCCGGCATCTCAGGCTGGCAGGATGCCGGCCAAAAGATGGAGCGTTGATCCGCACGCCAGGTTGGCATTGAGATTCAGACCCACCACCCGAAGAGAGGGCTCTCTTCGGGTGGTTTGCTGTTCATGGCCATCGGGTCAACCCGGCCGCTCGCAGCTTAGTTCAGGTCAAACAGCAGCACCTGTGAGGGCTTGGCTGCGGCCAGTCGCACCAGGGGCTCGTCCGAGAGCCCTGCCGCATCGCCGGACTGCAGGGTGGCGCCGTTCAGTTTGACTTCCCCTTCGGCCACATGCACCCAGGCATGGCGGCCCGGTTTCAGGGTGTGCGACGCCTCATTTCCGACGTCCATTCTGGCGACATAAAGGTCCGCATCCTGGTTGATGGCCAGGGAACCATCGCGTCCGGCCTTCGACGCGACCAGGTTGAACCGCCCGGCCGGCGCGTTCGACAGCGACTTCTCGGCGTAGCGCGGTTTGAGCCCCTGGCGTTCCGGCAGAATCCAGATTTGCAGGAAATGCACCGGTTCCGCTCCCGAGGGATTGAATTCGCTATGCTGCACGCCGGTGCCCGCAGCCATGTACTGAACTTCGCCCGGGCGGATAATGCGGCCGTTGCCCATCGAATCCTTGTGTTCGAGCGCGCCGCTCAGCACGCAGGTGAGGATCTCCATATCACGGTGCGAATGCGTGCCGAAGCCCATGCCCGGCATCACCCGGTCGTCGTTGAGCACCCGGAGCGTCCGGAAACCCATCCACTCCGGATCGTAATAGTTTGCAAAGCTGAAGGTGTGGTACGTGTCCAGCCAGCCGTGCTCGGCGTGGCCCCGTTCATTGGCTTTTCGCATTAATCTCATGCTCCTACCATGCCATCACCACCGGCCACTTGAGAAAGATCGTGTTGCTTGACTCAGTATATACAAAAGGTATGCTCGCCCGGCAATGGAGTTGCGACATTTACGCTACTTTGCCGCCGCCGCCGAGGCGGAAAACGTTTCGCGCGCCGCGGCCCGGCTGCACCTGTCCCAGCCGGCGCTGAGCCGGCAAATCCGGGATCTCGAAGCGGAGCTGGGCATTGCCCTTTTCGAGCGGAGCGCCAAATCGGTGCGTTTGACGGAAGCGGGCCGGACATTTTTGGCGGAAGCGCGAGCGGTGTTGCAGCGCGCGGACCAGGCCGTGAGCACGGCGCGCGCTCTGGCCGGCGGCGGCCGCGCTCAACTGAACGTGGGTTACGCTCCGTCGCCCACGGTGCGGATCATCCCGCCGACCCTGCGCGCGTTCCGGGCGCGATTCCCCAAGGTGCGGGTGAAACTGCACGATTTGTCCACCGAGGAGCTGCTGGCCGGTTTGCGCGAAGGAGAGTTGCAAATCGCTTTCCTCGTGCGGCCCAACCGAGCCATGCTGCGCGGCTTCCATTTCGAGGCGCTGGCGCGGGACAACATGTGCCTGGCGGTTGCGCCCAATCACGCCCTGGCCCGGCGGCGATCGGTGAGCCTGGCCTTAGCCGTGCGCGAACCCTTGGTCGTCTTCAGCCGCCAGGACTATCCTGAATATCAGGAATACCTGGAGGCCATGTTCGCACCCGGCAAAACCGCGCCGCGAATCATCGAGGAGCACGACAGTGCCGCCAGTCTCATTGCCGCGATCGAATCCGGCGCCGCAGTGGCGATCGTGCCTCAAAGCTTCTCGTGCTCGGCTGGCCCCCGTCTAAAGCTGATTGCCATCTCGCCCGCCCCCGAGCCTCTGGTGATCGGCGCCGCGTGGCCGAAGCGGCCCCTGTCGCCGGTCGCTGCGAGCTTCCTCGACGCGGCGAGACAAGCGATGGGGATAGCGCCGAAATCATCCGCCGATAACGGCTGAATCAACCGCTGTCGCACAGATCCCGTCGTGCGGATCGGCCTCGGCAAGGCCAGTATAGACGACGGCTGTTTCGGTGGGGCGACAACGGCCGTTGTGCCGGGAAGCCTTTAGGCCGGGGCTGCGGGGCGAAGTCTCAGGACCAGGACGGCTCCCAGCATGGACAAGGCGAGGCTATAGCTGAAGGCGATTGATGAGCCCACCGCGGTCCAGAGCAGGCCCACGACAATGCTGGAGAGGGAGTCGCCCACCCCATTGACAGTGGCCAACACGCCAAACGCCATCCCATGCTGGGCTGGGTTGACCAACTCGGCGCAGAGAGAGTCCTCGAGGGTTTCTTCCAAGGCCACGCTGGTGCCACCCAGCCCGAACACGAGCCCAAACGTCCAGACTGAAGGGGGGAGCAAAATGATGGCGAGAGACATTGCCGCCGCGAGCAAATAGCCGCCGGCCAACAGCCACGGTTTGGCAAACCGATCACCGAGCCATCCCCCGATGAACGCAAAGGATGCGTAACAAACATTGTGCAGCACGTATAACCCCACGGCCATGCTGGCGGCATTGGCTGTGCCCAGAATCGGGGTCAACTTCTGCATCGCCAGGAGGATGAGCATGGTATGCGCGAAAGCGCCCGCCCCAAAAAGGCCCACGGCCACGACGAATTTTCGGTACGCCGGCGGCAGCGACCGAAAGCGCGCCCCAAAGGCAATATGCGGCACCGGCTTGCGTTCGCCTTCACGCACCAAAAGGGCAATACAGCCGGCGGCGATCAGGCCGGGAACAAGGGTCATCGCGAACAGCGGCGGGTACCGATGATGCAGCGCTTGCAAGAGGAAGAAAGCGCTGACGGGACCCACAATGGCCCCGGCGGTATCCATCATCCGCTCCCAGCCAAAGGCCCGTCCATAGGTCGCTGGCGTGGCTGCGGCCGCGAGCAACGCTTTGCGGATGGGCGTGCGGATTCCCCGGCCGAGCCAGGCGCAGGCGCGTGCTACCAGCACATGCCAGGCGACGGTGGCCAGTCCCAATGCCGCCGTTCCAAGTGCGGTCACGAGGTATCCCAGCACCGCCACGGGCTTGCGCCGTTGCAACCCGTCGGTGTAGTAGCCGGAAGCCATTTTCGCGAAGCTCGAGAGGCCGTCCGCCACGCCTTCGATCAGCCCCAACCATACGGCGGCTACGCCCAGCGTGGCCAGAAAAGCAGGCAACACCGCAGTGGCAATTTCATGCGACCAGTCGCTGAACAACGAGGCCAGGCCGATGCCGAGCACCGTCCGGTTAAGCCAGGGCAGCCAGGGCCGGCTTCGCGCCGTTTCCATGCCGCTCGGGTCCGGAGGGTTCACGTCTGCATTCTAACACGGCCGCGGAGGCTGGGTTAAGCTGCTACCGCTGGCGACGGATCCACGCCGCGAGATCAGACACCACGGCCTGGGCCACATGTCCGGGCTTCTCATACTCTGCCGGCGTGCTCTTGCCCTCTCCGGTGATGAATAAATGGTTCAGGCCAGGGTAAAGCTTGAAGGTCACGTTCGGACGCGAGCCAAGGCCCCTCTTCCAGCCCTCGAAATCGACTTCGGTTACCTGGTAATCGCGGGCGCCTTGGAGGATCAGCAGCGGTTGGTGGAGCCCGCGGGCCGTAGCGACCTGGTCGTAGCTGCGCAAGTCCAGCCAGTAGGCCGGCCCGGCGCCAAATAGCAGTTCGGAGGAGGCGGCGTCCGCGGCGGTGAGTTTGCGCACTTTAGCCATCAATGCCTCCACTTCGCTCAACCTGGCCTGGTCCTGCGCCGAGGGGTTGGGGTTCAAGGAAAGCAGGTAACGCATTTGCTCAACCACGAGATCTTCAAGCGGGCGGGTCGAACCCGCGAGGATCACCAGGCCGGCAATGGTGGGATCCGCCTGGCCGATTCGGGGGGCGGCGAGGCCACCCAGGCTGTGTCCCAGAATGAAAATCCTTTTGGGATCGATGCCCGAGGTCCCCCGCAGCAGTCGAACCGCGCTCAAGGCGTCGTCCGTCGTTTCCTCGCGCAAAGTGATTTGGCTCGCGATACTGGCCAGTTCCGCGGCATGCGCTTTGGTCCTTTTCTCGTAGCGCAACACCGCGATGCCTTCGGAAGCCAGGCCCCAGGCCAGATCGCGGAAGGGCTTGTTGGCGCCGATGGTTTCATCGCGATCCTGCGGTCCCGATCCGTGCACCAGGACCACCGCGGGCCAGGGGCCCTCGCCCCGGGGTAGGCTCAGTGTGCCGGGCAACTCCCATTTGCCGCCGCCGATCCGGACCTCTCGCTCTTGGAAGGCATTGGTGTTGGCATAGGGCGGGGGCCCGAAGGAATCCGCCGATGGCTGAGCCGGTGCGAAGAACAGGCCGCTGACGCGCCCGTTCGCATCGAAGACGACTTTGGTATCCAGTGTGGCTTTCTCGAATTGGCAGGTGACCAGGACGACGTCATAGCCTTGCACTGTTTGGGTTCGAACGCCGATTTGCCGCTGGAAGCGTCCGGCCTGGTTCTGCACGGCCTGCCACGTTTCACGCAGTTTGGGCTCCGGCAAGGCCGCTTTCATGGCGGGGTCATATCGTTCGACGGCCGCGGCAAAGTCCTGCCGGGCCAGGAACGCCACAAACTCCTTGCCGGCCGCGCTCCGGTCGGCCGACCGAGCAGGAAGCGGCGCGAGCGCGGGAAAGGCGAAACAGGCCAGGAGCAGCGCCAGGGAAGTGATTGGTTTATTCATCATCGGGTTCCTCTGTTGCCGCTAATATACAGTGTTTTTCGGGTGAGCAAACCTTTTCGCAGCTCGGCCCGGCCCGATCTAAACGAATGATTTTGTTTGAATTGCGGGTTTGCAATTGCGCCCGGCCCGGGGAACGACTAGGTTTTTTCGCGCCGTGCGTGCGTGAACAAAGCTGCTTATGGACAAAACCGCCGAATTGATGCTGGACGGGAAGAGCTGCAAGCTTCCCATCGTTGAGGGATCCGAACACGAGCGCGCGATTGACATATCGTCGCTACGCAACGAAACCGGCCTCATTACCCTGGATGACGGTTACGCAAACACGGGCTCGTGTCAGAGCCGCGTGACCTTCATCGACGGGGAGCGTGGCATTTTGCGCTATCGTGGGATTCCGATCGAAGAACTGGCCGAAAAATCCACGTTTATCGAGGTCGCCCATTTGATCATAATGGGGCGCCTGCCCAACAGCGCGGAGCTGCGCCGCTTTTCGGATCTGCTGACCGATAACGAGCTGCTCAACGAGGCCATGAAGCACCATTTCGAGGGCTTCCCCACCAATGCGCACCCCATGGCCATCCTGTCCTCGATGATCAACGCGGCGAGCTGCTTCTATCCTGAGCTGCTGCGCGACGAAAAACACAACCATTTCGAGGTGTCCGCGGCCCGGCTGCTCTCGCAGGTGCGCACAATCGCGGCGTTTGCCTTCCGCAAATCACGGGGCTTGCCCATTGTCTATCCCAAGCCGGATCTGAAATACACGGCGAACTTCCTGCACATGATGTTTTCGCTGCCGTACCACGATTACGACCTCAAGCCCGAGACGGTGAAGGCGCTGGATCTGATTTTCCTGCTGCACGCCGATCACGAGCAGAATTGCTCGACCGCGACCGTGCGCATGGTGGCGTCGAGCCGGGCGAACCTCTTTGCCAGCGCGGCGGCGGGGGTGTGCGCGCTTTGGGGGCCGCTCCACGGCGGCGCCAACCAAGCAGTGCTGGAAATGCTCGAGGCCATCCACCAGTCCGGGGATGACGGCTCAAGATTCATCGCTGCCGCCAAGGACAAGAACAGCGGCAAGCGCTTGATGGGCTTCGGCCACCGTGTCTATAAGAATTACGATCCCCGGGCCAAGATCATCAAAAAGGCCTGTGATGATGTGCTCTCGAAAATGCACATCTCCGATCCCTTGCTGGACATCGCCAAACATCTCGAAGAGGCGGCCTTGCATGATTCCTACTTTGTCGAGCGCAAGCTCTATCCCAATGTGGATTTCTACAGCGGCATCATCATGCGCGCGATTGGCATTCCGGTGGAGATGTTCACCGTGATGTTCGCCATCGGGCGCATGCCGGGCTGGATCGCCAATTACAAAGAGGTGATGGAATCCCCCACCCGCATTTACCGCCCGCGGCAGGTGTACGTCGGTCCCGCGCTGAACCACTATACGCCGCTCAAAGAACGCCCGTGATCCCGCGGCAGCGCAGGCCCTCGGCGACCGGGCCCGGGAGATTGGAATTTGGACGCCTCCACTCACTATGAACCTTCACGAATACAACGCAAAACAACTTCTCACCCAATACGGCGTTGCCGTGCCCGCGGGTGAAGTCTGTGAAACCCCCGAGGCCGCCCGGCAGATTGCCGACAAACTTTTCGCCGGCGGCGCCCGCCTGGTCGCGGTAAAATCCCAGATCCAGGCGGGAGGCCGCGGCAAAGGGACATTCAAGACCGGATTCCAGGGCGGGGTTAAAATCCGCAAGACGGCGGACGAAGTGTATGAGGACGCCCGGGCGATGCTGGGCCAGGTGCTGGTCACCAAACAAACGGGGCCGGAGGGGCGCCGGGTGAACCGGCTGCTCATCACCGTGGCCCCCAACATTCAGAAGGAGCTTTATTTGGCGGTGCTGCTCGACCGGGCGGTGTCGCGCCCGGTGATGATGGCGAGCACCGAAGGGGGCATGGATATCGAGGAGGTGGCCGCGAAAACGCCGGAAAAAATCACCCGCGAGACGATCGATCCGGCGGTGGGGATGATGCCCTACCAGGCCCGGAAAGTGGCCGCCGCCCTGGGCCTCACGGGCGATTTGCTGACGCAAGGCGCCAAGCTGCTCCTGGGCGTGTACAAGACCTGGTGGGAATGCGACGCCTCGCTGCTCGAAATCAATCCGCTGTGTGTCGTCCTCAGCATCGACGGCAAACTGAGCTTGCTCGCCGTCGATGCCAAGCTGTCCCTGGATGACAACGCGCTCTACCGCCACCCGGCCCTCCAAGCCATGCGCGATTTGGCCGAGGAGGCCCCCCTCGAAACCGAGGCGAGCAAGTTTAACCTGAATTACATCAAGCTCGACGGCTCCATCGCGTGCCTGGTCAACGGCGCCGGTCTGGCGATGGCCACCATGGATATCATCCAGCATTATGGCGGGCGCCCGGCCAACTTCCTCGATGTCGGGGGTGGCGCCAGCAAGGAGCAGGTCGCGGCCGCCTTCAAAATCATCCTGCAGGACCCAAATGTGAAGGGCATCCTGGTAAATATTTTCGGGGGCATCATGGATTGCAACGTGATCGCCACCGGCATTGTGGCCGCCGTCCGGGAGACGGGCCTGCAACTGCCGCTGGTCGTCCGGTTGGAAGGCAACAACGTCCAGGCCGGCAAGCAGACCCTGGCGCAATCCGGCCTCACCATCATCAGCGGTCAGTCCATGGCGGATGCGGCCAAGAAGGTCGTCAAAGCCGTCACGGGAAGCTGAGGCGGCGACCCCGCCGGGCCGGGCGCCCGGCACCCCGCGGCACGACGCCCACGCCGGCGTCGCGAGGCGCGCAGCAGTAAGCGTCCGTCCCTGGATTCAGGCAGCCCGTCCCTTGATCACGGCCTTTCGCCACAAAAACGAAGGCCGAAGAAAAATAACTGGTTGACAGGGCACCAGAAGAGGAGCGTAGTAGCCCACGCAAGTTGCAATTCCTGATAGATTCCATTGAAATAACGAATTGAAATAAAACCTATGCGCAAAAGCATCCTTATGCTCACAGCCCTGGTTGCGGGGGCTTTGACAAGTTCGGCGGACGTTACGGTTCAGGGTTGGTGGCATCTCGACAACAGTCAGCCCATCAACGATTCCAGTGGTAATGGCAGAACCTTCGGCTCGGCGTATTCGACCGCGCCGGCGGCGGGCGGTTCCTTTGCCGCGTTTCCCGTGAACAACGGGGCGGGAGGCCCGCTGGGCACGACGGGCTACCATAGCACGCAGTGTGTCCAGCTCGGAGTGGGGGTAGGCGGCAAGCGGCAGAGCGCCATGTGGGGGATCGGATATAACCCTCCCGCGCAGGACTACGGCATCGAGATCTGGGTGCTGCCGCAGGATAACGGCGTGGCAGGCGGCAGCGGCGGCTGGATTTTTTCCTCCGGGCAAACCGGGGGGGTCGCCTTGCGCGTTAACACTTCGACCACCGGGCCGTCCTATATCGACGCGTTTATTCTGGGAAGCTCGATCCCAATTGGAAGCCAGGTGGCAATCGATACCAACCGGTGGATGCATTTGGCCATCGTCAATGACGGGGGCATCACCACCTTTTACACCAACGGCGTGCCCTGCGGACTGAGTGACACGAATCACGCCACCACCTCCGGGGGCGATGTCTATATTGGTTCCCCGGGAGACAACCAGGCCTTTGATGGCTACCTGGACGAAGCGCGCATGTTCACCTTCGCGGCGGGCGCCTTCTCAACCAACTTCCTGCTGCTCCGTCCCCCGGGCCCGAATATCGTCGGCCCGCCTCAGGATGCCGCGGTTTGGACCGGCGGAGCGGCCCCGTTCAGTGTCAACCCCTCCTTGGACTTCTCCATGGGCTACCAGTGGCAACGCGCCGGGGCGAATTTGACCGGAGCCACCACCAGCGCATACGTGCTGCCCACCGTGGCTGCGGCCGACAGCGGCAGTCTGTTCGATTGCATCCTTAGCAGCGAAGGGTTGAGCGTCACCAGTTCAGTGGCCAAGCTGACCGTCGTTCCGCCGAATCCCTCGAATGTCAGCACCTATCGAAGCGCCGTCCAATCGGAAACCTCTCTGCAAGCCTACTTCCCCGTGGACGGGGACACCGGCACGACGTTGACCAACGTCCAGGATAGCGGGCACAACGGCACGCTCGAAGGCGGCGCCAATTACGATGGCCGCACCAATACCTCGTTTGGCGAGCGCGCGGTCTTGCTCGCTGGCAATGGCGACGTGCAAATCCCCAACAACAGCGCCTTCGAATTTGGGGGCGGCAACGGCACCATCGAGGCCCTGGTTTACCTGAGCCAGGCCACTGCGACGGATCCCACCATCTTTAGCGAGGGATTCTCAGATCAAAGCTCCGACTACATCTACTACGCGGTTCGCGCCAGCAAGGACGGCAGCAGCCTGGTGTACGCCACCGACACCGCGCAACTATCCTGGCCGGTGCCGGCCAACCTGATCGGCCGTTTGGCGCACATCGCCGTGGTGATTGATCATCTCACGAACGTCACCGCGTACGCCGACGGCCAAAACCTGGGGACGAAGACGCAGACCGCTTTTGGCTCCTATCCAAGCAGCCCCGCCTGGATTGGTTCCGTGGGCAATCAATTGAACGCCAATTACTGGGTGGGCTCGATTGACGAACTGGCGGTTTACGGCAGCGCCCTGTCGCAAAACACCATTCAAACTCACTACTCCAAGTTCTTCTATGGCACGAATACGGCCCCGCCGAGCATCGTGAGCCAGCCGGCGTCGAAGACGCTGCTGGCCGGGGGTTCACCGGTGATCGAAGTTCAGGCCGCCGGCACGCTGCCGCTCACCTACCAGTGGAGTTCCAACGGCGTACCCATCGCGGGCGCCACCACCGCCGCTTTGTCTCTGCCCTTGGCCACCACGGCCTACTCGGCGGCCTACAGTTTGAGTGTGCAGAATGCCTTTGGTTCCACCAATACACAGCCGATTCAGTTGACGTTCGTCGCGCCGCCGTCCGGCTATCCGGCGACGGTGATGTCGGATCATCCGACGGCGTTTTGGCGCATGAGCGACACTGCCGGACCGACGATGATCGATTCCGCGGGAGTCAACGACGGGACCTATGCTGCCAGCGGTGTCACTTACGGCGCGCAAAGCCATGTGGGTGAATCCGGCACAGCCGTCGGCCTGGATGGCGCGGCCGGCATGGCACACGTCCCGAACTCCGCGACGCTCAATCCCAATGGGCCCTTCACCATCGAGTTCTGGGCTTCGGTGTCGAGCTACGGCTTTTTCGTGCCGCTGTGCTCGATGAACCGCCCGGCTCGCGACGGCGGATACGAGTTCTACCTCGACGGGAACGCCCCGGGATACGAGTTCCACACGGCCGCGGGTGGAGGCTACAACATGCTCACGGCGGATAACAATGTGCCGCCCAACGGCACGTGGTACTACGTGGTGGGCGTTTACGACACCACCAACATCTATCTGTACGTCAACGGCGTGCTGGGCAACAACCAGATCGATCCGCCCGCCCCCGCAGGCACAGACAACTGGATCACGGAAGGAGCGCCTCCCTTCGCCCCAGACATTGTCTCACCGTTCTACATCGGCATGCGCAGCGATAACACCCACTTCTTTCATGGGACCGTCAGCGATGTTGCCTTTTACAATTATGCGCTCTCGCCGGCGCAGATCACCAGCCACTGGAGCAGCGCCTACGAAGCGGCGCAAGTCGTACAACAGCCGGCGGGCGTTACCAACGTCGAAGGCAGCACCGTTGTCCTCAGCCCCACCATTCAGGGCTTGCCCAACACATACCGATGGTACAAGGACAATGTCGCCCTGACCCCTACGCTGAACTTCGACCAAACCCCGCACTACTCGCAGGATGTGACCAACATGACCCTCACCATCGCCGAAGCCACACCCGCGGATTCCGGCCAGTACAAGGTGGTCGTGGCCAATCCATTGGGAGGAGCGACCTCCTCCAATGCCACGGTCCTGGTCACCGCCGATACCAACCTGCCGGTCGTCACTTCGGTGACGGCTCTTGGCACCCCCAATCGCAATGGCCCGACACCGTTCCTGGTGAAGGTGGTCTTCAACAAGCGGATTGACCCCGTCACGGGGGGCAACCCGGCCAATTACGTCGTTAATGGCGGAGTCACAATTCCCGGCAACCCCTATGTGGCTGCGGATTTGCAGACGGCCAGCCTGGGCGGCGATTGGCGGACGGTGTTCCTCGATACCAGCGGGCTCACGCCCGGCCAGAAGTACACCCTGACGGTCAATGGGGTGAAGGACCAGGACCAAACGCCGCATACGATCAGTTCATCCGTAACGCAATTCACGGCGCCCGTCTTGACGCCCGGCGTGGTGGACTGGGATTACTACTACCTGGGGTCGGTCAGCACCTCCTCGGGGGTGACCCCCTTGACCGGTGACACGGCTTACCTGGCTTACGCGCCCGATACCAACGTGATTCTCACCGCGTTTGACTCACACCAAATCACTGGGGGCGACCTGAACAACAATCCGGATTTTGGCTCACTGGGTGATAATTATGGTTCCAGTGTTTCGGGCTGGATCACGCCCGCGACATCCGGGGACTACACCTTCTTCCTGGCCAGCGATGACGCCTCGGAGTTGTGGTTGAGCACCGACGCCAATCCGATGAACGCAGTGATGATCGCGGAGGAGACCGGGTGTTGTCATGGGTTCCAGGAACCCGGGGCTCCGACCACCTCGACCCCGCAAACCCTTCAAGCGGGCCATAGCTACTTCCTGCAAGCCCTGCATATCGAAGGCGGGGGCGGGGACTATGTCGAAGTGGCCTGGCGCATCTCCACGGACACGACCGCATCGACCAATCTGCCGCCGATCCAGGCTCAGTTCCTCTCCGCCTATGCGCCTCAGGTCCAGGTGGCTCCGAAGTTCAACCCACCCGTATTCAGCAACGGACAGCTCATGTTGAGCTGGACCGGCGCCGGAACGCTGCAGGAATCCACCGACCTGAAAAACTGGACGCCCGTCGCCGGCAGTCCGGCCAGTCCGTTCACCATCAACACCGCCACGGCGCCGATGAAGTTCTACCGCGTTGGGCCTTAAAGCCCGTTCGGTCGATCCGTCTTAGCCACACCGGGGGGCATTCGCCCCCCGGTTTTTTTTGAGGTGGTTTCTGGAATGAGACTTCCCAGGACTGGCGCAGGGCGGCTTCCGGCTGTTCACCATCGCCTTTCCGCCGGCTGGAGAGACGCCCGGCCATGGAAACGGCGGGGCGTCACGACGCTCCGCGCCATTCGGCGAACCCTCGCTGGGCAAAAGCGCCGGCCGCATTACACTCCGGCCGGAAGGCACCGGACTTCGGGGTGGGACAGCCTGTCCCAACCGCGGGACGCAGGATTGTGGGGACAAGCTGTCCCACCCCGGCAAGACGCGCTTGAGGCCGCCCTAGGCAAAAGCGCCCCCAGCCAGGAGTTGATCGCGCCGCTAAAAAGCTTAGGATGGGCGGGCTTATGCCTTTTATTACAAACGGTAAAACACGGCCGGCCTATGACGTGATCGTGGTCGGTTCCGGCGCGGCGGGAGGACAGAGCGCCTACGTGCTGGCCCAAGGCGGGGCCAAAGTACTGATGCTGGAAGCCGGGCGGAACTACGATCCGGTGTCGGAAACGCCGATGCTGTACCCGAACTGGCAGGCGCCCTTGCGCGCGGCGGGCACGCCGGAGAAGCCCTTTGGGTTCTATGACGCCACGGTCAACGGCGGTTGGACGGTCCCCCAGGAGCCTTACATGGTGAAGCGAAGCCGCCGCGGTGGCGGTTGGTACGAAGCAACGGACAACGATTTGGCTTCGACGGACCAGAATTTCATGTGGTGGCGGCCGCGGATGCTGGGCGGCCGGACGAATCATTGGGGCCGCATCGCGCTGCGCATGGGGCCGTATGATTTCAAGCCCCGGGCGCGCGACGGACTGGGAATCGATTGGCCCTTCACCTACGAAGACCTGGCGCCTTACTACGACAAGGTCGAGGCGTTGATCGGGGTGTTTGGGAGCAACGAGGGTTTGGAAAACACTCCCGACTCGCCGGCGGGGGTCCTGCTGCCGCCGCCCAAAGCGCGCGCGTATGAGCTGCTCATCAAGCGAGGCAGTGCCCGGCTGAATGTCCCGGTGATTCCGGCGCACCTGGCGATTTTGACGCAGACATTGGACCATGCCAACATTCCGAACCGCCTGCATCCCGGCAACGCAAAAGCCGCCGGTGTGCTGGCCGACGCCATGCGCGCGCGACTGGCTTGCATTTGGGCCACCCCTTGCGGGCGCGGTTGCGCGGTGAAGGCCAATTATCAATCGACCACAGTCCACCTGCCCCCGGCGCTGGCCAGCGGAAACCTGGATATCCTGACCGATGCGATGGTGCGCGAGGTGACACTGGGCCCCGGCGGCAAGGCCAACGGGGTCCTTTATATGGACAAGAGGACCGGTCAGGAGGAGCGGGCCACGGCGCGCGTGGTGGTGCTGGCCGCGAGCGGGTGCGAGTCTGCCCGGATCTTGCTCAACTCGAAAAGCGCTTCCTTCCCCAATGGCCTGGCCAATCGCAGTGGGAAAGTGGGCCGTTACCTCATGGATACGGTCGGCAGCGATTTGGCCGGCCAGATCCCGGCACTCGAGAACTGCCCGGCGTACAACGAGGATGGCGCCTCGGGTATGCATATGTACATGCCGTGGTGGCTGTATCGGGAGCAATTGGCCAACAAACTGGATTTCCCCCGGGGCTATCACATCGAGATCGGCGGGGGCCGGGAGATGCCGGGCATGGGCACATTCGAGGATCTGGCCAGCCTGACCGGAGGCACCTACGGGAAGAAGCTCAAAGAAGATGCCCGGAGGTATTATGGCTCCTTCGTGGGCTTTGCGGGGCGAGGCGAGATGATTCCGAACGAAAACAGCTACTGTGAACTGGACCCGGAAAAGAAAGATGCCTGGGGCATCCCGGTGCTCCGGTTCCACTTCAAGTGGTCCGAATACGAGCAGCGGCAGGCCGCGCACATGCAAAAGACCTTTGCCGCCATCATCGAGTCAATGGGGGGCAAAGTGCTCGGCCAACCGCAACTCGACGGCAAAAAGGCCATCGACCCCGGCGGCTCGATCATTCACGAGGTCGGCACCACCTGCATGGGCGCCGATCCGAAGGTTTCCGTCCTCAACCAATACGGCCAGGCCTGGGACGTGAAGAACCTGTTCGTGACGGACGGTGGACCCTTTGTCTCCAACGCGGACAAGAACCCCACCCTGACCATCATGGCCAATGCCTGGAGGGCCTGCGACTATCTGCTGGACGAGATGAAAAAGGGAGAGATTTGACATGCACGACTTGAAGAACGATTCCGGCGCGGCGCAACCTTCGATACCCGCCGAAGCCTGCAAAGCCCCCGGCACCCCGTCCACCCAATCGCTGAGCCGGCGGGAGGCCCTGCGCTGGATCCTGGCTGCCAGCGCGACGATTTCGGTGCTGGACGCGCGCAGTTTTGCCGCCAACCCGGTGGCCGCCAAGGGGTATGGAACCGATCCCAACCTGCTGCAGGTCTATAAGCCGGGGGATGTTTGGCCGCTGACATTCACTCCGCCCCAACGCGAGTTGGTGGCTGCTCTGTGCGATACCCTCCTGCCGGCCGATGAAAAATCTCCCAGCGCCAGCCAATTGAAGGTCCCTGAGTTCATCGACGAATGGATCAGCGCGCCGTATCCCGCCCAGCAACGCGATCGAAAACAGGTCCTCCGCGGGCTGGACTGGATGGACCGCGAATCCCGGAAACGATTCCACACCGGCTTTGCGCAGCTTTCTGAAGCGCAACGGGTCCAGATTTGCGACGACATTTGTGACGTTCGCCGGGCTCGAGCGGCCTACCGAACCGCGGCGCGCTTTTTTGACACGTTTCGCAACCTGGCTTTGGGCGGCTTCTACAGCACGCCTGAGGGAATGCGCGACGTGCAATATGTCGGCAATGTGCCGCTGGCCAGGTTTGACGGCCCACCGCCGGCGGTGCTCGAGTTTCTGAAACTCTGAGCCGGCGCAGTGGCGCAACGAACGTCACTGATGCTTTTTCGCTCAGGGCCACCAGGCTGCGACGTTGAGTCGAGGACACTTCCAGCCACCTACCCGCTGGATACTCTTTACACGCCGGTTTTATGAGGGCAAAGGCGCTCGGCGGCGTATCAGTAGCAGCAATGCGCGGGATCGGTTTATGAACGGACTGACACGGATTCGCCCCAGCGGCGCCACCGGGATTATTGCCCTCGGCCTGCTGTTAGCGGGCTGCCGGGGCATTCCGACCCCAGGGGAGCAGGACGCCCGCCGCCAGATGCAAACCGTGGAGGCAGACTTTAGGCCACACGGCCAAAAACCCGCGCTTCCGATCCTGACACCCGATTCGGGCCTGAGCAATTTTCTCGCTTACGCCGAGCTCAACCAACCGGCCGTGGCGGCCGCCTATTTCGATTGGGCTGCAGCCATCGAGCGAATCACCCAGGCTCGCTCGCTGCCTGACCCGCAGTTCACCTTTCAGATGGATATCCAAAACGCCGTCACCTCGATTATGCCCGGGCTCATGGGGACGGTCCCTTGGCCCAGCAAACTGCGGGTCGGCGCGGAGGTTGCCTCGGCCGAAAGCCGGACCAAGTACTTCGCCTTCCAATCGGCCGTGCTGCAAGCCGCTTTCGAGTTGAAGCGCTCTTATTATCAACTTTATTTCCTCGAGCAGAAGCTCCGCGTCGAACGGGAAACCCTGCGACTGGCGAGCCAATTGGAACAGCTCGCCCGCACCGAAAATGAGGTCGGCAAGGTGACGCTTCAGGATGTGTTGCGAGCCCAAATCGAGCAGGCTCGGTTGCGCACGGAAATCGCCAACCTCCAAGACTCGCGCGCTTCGCTCCTGGCTCAGTTCCAGGCGGCCCTGGGGATGCAGCCCCAGGAACCCCCTCCGCCCGTCCCGCAACATTTTGAATCCACCGCGATCGAGTTCACCGGGGACAAGTTGCTCGAGGCCGCGCTCACGCAAAATCAGCGCCTCAAGGGCATGGCGGAGGAAGTCCGCGCCGCGGAGGCCTCGATTCTCCTGGCGCGGAAAGGTCGATTCCCCGATTTCGGCCTGGGGTTTATGGCCGACGCCAAAGCGAATCCCACGCTTTACCGCCTGCCCGGCGGTCCGGGCACGATTTCGCTGCCCATCTGGCGCGACAAAATCGCCGCGCAGATTGCCGAAGCCCAGGCCAACAAGCGCTCGGCGCAGGCGCGGCTCAGCGGCGAGCAGATCGCCCTGGCGGTCGAGATCGCCGAGCGTTCCTACCTTTACCGGGTCGCGACGCGCGACCTGGCCTTGCTGAATGACCAACTCCTGCCCAAGGCGCGCCAATCGCTCGAAGTCGCCCGCTCCGGTTACCTGGCCGGCCAGATCGATTTCTTCAACCTAACAGATACCGAGCGCACTCTGCTCGGGTTCGAGCTCGACAAGGTGGAGGCGGCAACCCAGCGGGAGATCGTGCTGGCGGAACTCTCCCTGGTGATCCAGGGCATGTCGCCCGTGGGCGGAGCGGCCGGATTAGCCGGCCCGCCGCAGATGGGCGGAGGCCAATCCACCAACCGGCGAACGAGTTCGGGCGGCATGTAACCCGAGCAGTCCGCTTCTCAAGATTGAATGATGCACTTTGAAAGCAAAATCGCAGGCGCGCGCCGCCTCTGGGTTCTCCTGGCAGTGATCGCGCTCGGCTCGGCAGTGGCCTTGACTGGTTGCGGGGGCAAACCCGGTCCGGAGGCCAGCAGCCCGTCGAAGGAAAAGATGCTCTACACCTGCGGCATGCACCCGCAGGTCGTTCAAGATCACCCCGGCAATTGCCCGATCTGCGGCATGAAACTCACGCCGATCCGGCATCCGTCCCGCGAGGCCGCCACCGTGCCGGACGGCCACGGTACCATCAAGTATTACAAATCCACCATGATGCCAGGCGAAGTGCGGCAAACCCCCGGCAAAGACAGCATGGGAATGGACATGGTGCCCGTCTATGAGGATCAGGCTTCCTCCCCGGATTCCGCCACCATCGAGATTGATCCGAAAACCACGCAGATCATGGACATACGGACGGCCACGGTCACGCGCGGACCGCTGCGCCGGGCCATCCGCACGGTGGGCGTCGTCGATTACGATGAGACATCGCTAGCGGACGTGACCACCAAGTTCAAAGGCTGGGTGGAGAAGCTGCACGTCAACGCAACGGGCCAGTTGGTGATGCGCGGTGATCCTTTGTTCGAAATCTATTCACCCGAACTTTATAGCGCGCAGCGGGAATACCTTTTGGCTTCGGAGCAAGAGACCAACACGCCTGACGCGGCGGCGCTGAAGCAGAGCGCGTTGACCAAGTTGAAATTCTTCGACATTTCGGATCGGCAAATCGCCGACCTCGAACGCACCCGGGAAGCCCGCAAGACCCTGCGCATCCTGGCGCCTCAGGACGGCTTTGTGGTCCAAAAGGACGTCGTGGAAGGCCAAATGGTCGAGGCGGGGATGAAGATCTACCGCCTGGCCGATCTGGGTTTGGTCTGGATCCAGGCGCAGGTTTATGAACAGGACCTGGTCTATCTCAAGCTGGGTCAGGAGGCGACCGTGACCCTGGACTATCTGCCCGACCGCGAGTTCCGCGGCCGCGTCACCTACATCTATCCCAACGTGGACGAGAAAACCCGCACGGCAAAGGTGCGCATGGAGTTTCACAATCCCGGCTACTTCCTGAAGCCGGGCATGTTCGCTACCGTTCAGGTCGTCTCCGAACTCGATCCTTCCGCGCTGCTCATCCCCGATATGGCCATTTTGCGCAGCGGCGAACGGACGACGGTCTTTGTGGCGCAAGACGGAGGCAAGTTCCAACCCCGAACCGTGGTGCTGGGACCGCAGGCTGAAGGCGATAGGTATCAGGTTCTGGCCGGCCTGAATGAAGGCGAGCGCATTGTGACCTCGGGACAGTTCATGCTCGATTCGGAGAGCCAGTTGCGCGAGGCCATTCAAAAAATGCTCGAGCCCAACGAAACCGGCTCGACCTCGCCGGTCACTTCCGGCGGCACCAACGCCGTTCCGGAACATTCGGTTGGCCAGGAAACCACCGCCGACGACTCCGTCAGGTACATCTGTCCCATGCCGGAGCACATCTCCATCGAGTATAACCACCCGGGGAAATGCGCCATCTGCGGCATGACACTGGTGCCCGTCTCCGCGGCGACGCTGCAAAGCTTCAGCCGGGGGCAAGCTGCTCTACTACACCTGTCCCATGCCCGAACATAGCGACGTCCGCTCCGACAAACCGGGCAAGTGTCCCAAATGCGGCATGACCCTCATCCCCGTGATGGCACCGCCGTCCATCCCGGGTGGTACAGGGGAAATCAGAACGCTGAGTTTTCAAGAATCCATGAGCCTGCAAGCTGCCCATAGACAAGTCGTTCGAGGGCCCAAACGCACCCTCGGGCGTCGCGACGCGACGCATTTACGTTCGGTGACCGGGTTCCGTGGACTGAAGTCCCCGGCCACCATCAAACGCCGCTACGCCGCGGCGGTTCGCCCCCTTGTCGCGGAGCGACAACCGATGGCAGCCATGGAGTTTGCTACCCCCGTGGTTCTCGAGCTTCCCCACCCTCGACCACCCCGAAACGCGCAGCGTGCCTGAGGTCCGGCCGCGTTAAGATGGTTATGCTCCAGCGCGTTATCGATTTCTCCCTCAAGAACAAATTCATTGTTCTGCTCGGGACGCTGGCGCTGGTGCTGGGCGGGATCTACGCCGTAAAAAACATTCCGCTGGACGCCATTCCCGACCTCTCGGACGTGCAGGTGATCATTTACACCGAGTGGCCGGGTCAGGCGCCGCAAATCGTGCAGGACCAGGTGACGTATCCCATCACGACGAAAATGCTCTCGGTGCCCAAGGCCAAAGTCGTCCGTGGCTACTCGTTCTACGGGTTTTCTTTCGTCTATGTGATCTTTCAGGATGGAACCGATCCCTACTGGGCGCGCAGCCGCGTCCTCGAATACCTCAGCGGCCTGGGCTCCCAATTGCCCGCCAATGTCACTCCCACCCTGGGACCCGACGCGACGGGTGTCGGCTGGGCGTTCATGTATTCCCTCAATTCGACCAACCGCGATCTGGCGGAGCTGCGCTCGATGCAGGACTGGTATCTGCGCTATCAACTGGCTTCGGTTGAAGGCGTCTCGGAAGTGGCCTCGGTGGGGGGCTTCGTGAAACAATACCAGGTGACGGTGGATCCCACCAAGCTGCGCGCCTACCAGTTGTCGATTTCGGAGGTGGCCAACGCCAGTCAAGCGCAGCAACGGCGAGGTGGGGGGGCGTTCCATCGAATTGTCAGAAAAGGAGTTCATCCTGCGCGTGCGCGGCTATATCCAGAGCCTGGATGACTTGCGCAAGGTGGCCGTGGGAGTCGGCGCCAACGGCGTGCCGATCCTCCTGGGTCAAGTCGCCAATGTTGAACTCGGTCCCGACATGCGGCGCGGCATCGCCGAGTTGAACGGGCAGGGAGAGACCGTCGGCGGCATCGTCGTCGTCCGCTACGGGGCCAACGCCCGCCAGGTCATTCTGGACGTGAAGAAGAAGCTGGATGCGGCGATGAAAGGGCTGCCGGCGGACGTGAACTACACGATCGTTTATGACCGCAGCACGCTGATCGACCGCGCGGTCAAGACGCTCGAAGACAAGCTCCTGGAGGAAAGCATCGTCGTGGCTTTGGTCTGCGTCGCCTTTCTGCTGCACTTGCGCAGCGCCTTCGTGGCCATCGTCATCCTGCCGATTGCGGTCCTGATCGCCTTCCTCGTCATGTTCGGCCAGGGGATCAGCTCGAACATCATGTCCCTGGGCGGGATTGCCATCGCCATCGGCGCCATGGTGGACGCCGTCATCATCATGATCGAGAACGCGCACAAGCACATGGAGCACGACCAGGGCAGGAAGCCGCACTGGGAGATCATCCGCGACGCCTCGGTCGAAGTCGGGCCGACGTTGTTCTACTCGCTCCTGGTGATCACCGTTTCCTTCCTCCCGGTCTTCACGCTGCAGGCGCAGGAGGGCCGGTTGTTCAAGCCGCTGGCCTTCACCAAGACCTATTCCATGGCCGCCGCCGCGCTGCTTTCGATCACTCTGGCGCCGATCTTAATGGGCTTTTTCATTCGCGGAAAGATTCCGCCCGAGGAGAAAAACCCCATCAACCGGTTGCTGATCTGGCTCTATCACCCGGTGATTGATTTCGTCATCAAATGGCGCTGGCCGGTGGTGTTCACCGCCGCCGCCCTCGTTGTCTGGGTGTTCTTCCCTTGGAACAAGCTCGCCGCGCGCTTGCTGCCCGGACGGCAAGGCCAAGGAATGGGCCTTCCAGCGTCGGCAAGATCTTTCCCGTACCAGAACCTCGGTTCGGAGTTCATGCCGCCGCTTTACGAGGGCGACCTGCTCTACATGCCGACCACGTTTCCCGGTATTTCGCCCACCAAGGCGCGCGAGGTGCTCCAGATCACGGACAAGATCATCCGCCGATTCCCCGAGGTGCGGCATGTGTTCGGCAAGATCGGCCGCGCCGAAACCGCCACCGACCCCGCGCCCTTCGACATGATCGAGACCACCATCATGCTCAAGCCCGAGGAGGAATGGCCGGTGGTGGACATCCAGGATGACACCGGCAAAGTCATTGCCCATCGGCGCCGCACACCCGACGAACTGAGCGACGCGATGAACGCCGCCGTGCAAATCCCCGGCCTCAATAACGCCTGGACCATGCCGATCAAGACCCGCATCGACATGCTGGCTACCGGCATCAAAACGCCCGTGGGCATTAAGGTCGCCGGCCCGGACCTGGCGGAACTCGAGCGCATTGCCTGCGAAATCGAGGCTGTCGTCAAGGGCGTGCCGGGCACCTTCAGCGCGTTTGCCGAGCGCACCATGGGCGGCAATTACATCGAGTTCAACATCGACCGCGATGCCATCGCCCGCTACGGCCTTACCATCGGCGACGTGCAGGATGTGCTCGAGGTCGCTCTGGGTGGCATGCCGCTGACCACCACCGTCGAGGGCTTGGAGCGCTACGCGGTCAACCTCCGCTACAGCCGCGATTTCCGTGAAAACCTGGGCGCCCTGCGCGAGATCGTCGTGCCCACGCCAACGGGCGCCCAGGTGCCTCTCGGCCAATTGGCTAAGATCGAGACGGTCCGCGCCCCCATGGGGATCAAGAGCGAGGCCGCCGTGCCCAATGCCTGGATTTATGTGGATGTCAAAGGCATCGACGTCGGCACCTACGTCCAAATGGCCATGCGCGCCGTCAACGAAGCGGTGGCCAACGGCACGATCAAATTGCCCAGCGGCTATAACATTTTCTGGAGCGGCCAATACGAATACATGCTGCGGGCCAAACAGCGCTTGATGATTGTCGTCCCGCTCACGCTCCTGCTGATTATCCTGATTATCTACTTGAACACACGTTCGGTGATCAAAACCGCCATCGTGATGCTGGCCGTGCCCTTTTCCCTGGTCGGCGCCATTGGAGTGCTGGCGCTGCTGCATTACAACCTGAGCGTCGCGGTTTGGGTGGGCATCATCGCCCTGGCCGGCCTGGATGCGGAAACCGGCGTGGTCATGCTCCTCTACCTCGATCTGGCCTACGCGCAGTGGAGCAAGGACGGCCGGATGCGTACCGACACGGATCTCCGCGATGCCATTTATCACGGGGCCGTCAAGCGGGTTCGGCCCAAAGCGATGACCGCCTGCGTGATCATCGCCGGCCTGGCGCCCATCCTGTGGAGCCACGGCGCCGGAGCGGATGTGATGAAACGCATCGCCACGCCGATGGTGGGCGGTGTCATCACCTCGACGATCATGGAACTGCTGGTGTATCCCGCGATCTTTTACCTGTGGCGTTCCAGGCATTTGATTGCGACGCCACCGCCAGAAGCCCAAATCGAAGCACGCGCGAGTGCCTGAAAGCCTTCCTCCGAGTTCCAGGGAGCGCATTCCGGCAGTTCACCCGGAGCGTCGGCTTTGAGCCGGCTTACGGGGCTCGGCGATTCCTTTCGTGCTCCTATGGATACTGGACGCGCCAAACCGGCGTTACCGGCGTCCAGCCGTGTTCGGCGGGGGCGGTAATGCCAGGATGCGCTCAGTTCCAGACCATTGGGCGCAGGACAGAGTTCTTCTGGGGGGAGGCCGAACCAACCCCGCCGGAGTTTTGAGACGCCAAAGGCGTCAGTCATACCAGCCCAGGGCACACGCCCTGGGTTCATGGCCGGGGCCTCGATGTTGCAGGCCAACGGCCTGCCTCATAAGGTGCGCGCGGTTCATCTGGCCTGAACGGCAGGGTGCCCAGCTGACGGAGTTGCCTGCAGCGGTGGGCTCGAGGGCCGTGGATATAGGGGCAAAGATCCAGGAAGCCCAAACCCCCGGAGACCTGCGGCCGCTGAAGGAATCCTTCCCCCATCCCAGGAACCGACCATTTAAGGGGGCATTTGCGCTTGATCGGAAGTGAGCTATAGTAATGCTTCCCATGAACAGCCCTGGAAATCTCAGGCGGGACCACCCGAACGGGCCAAAGGATCCGCCGAGCCACGGTCAAGACGGGTCTCGACAGCGATGGTCTCCCCAGGCCGGATTTGAAGCCCGGCGCGCGAACCCGGCGTTCACCCTCATCGAACTTTTGGTGGTCATCTCCGTGATTGCCATTCTTGCCGCCTTGCTGCTGCCGGTGCTGGGACGAGCCAAAGAGGCGGGCCGGGCCACGATGTGCGGCAGCAACTTGCGGCAAGTGGGGCTCGCCGCGGCCACCTACTCTTTGGATAACAAGAGCCTGCTCCCGGAGTTCTTGCAATGGCTGCACGGAGCAAACGCGCCGACCGATCCCACCAGCGGCCAGTTGTATCATTACCTGAACAGCAAAGAAGTCTATCTCTGTCCGACCGACACCATCGCGCTGGGCTCCAGGCCTGCCCGTTTAACCCGCGCGTTCAGTTACTCGATGAATTGCATACTCTGCCATGACAGCGACACCTCCAGATTCCGGACGCCAACCCAGACCCTGCTGTTCATGGAACCGAATTTAAGTGCCACGGATTCCACGGGCTTGGTGGGGCCGGTCGTGTGGATGGGGGTCACCAACGCGCTGTCCTCGCGGCACAACGGGTCGGGGAACCTGGTATTTTGCGACTATCATGTCGAGCGCCTTAAGAGCGCTGCCGCCAAAGGGCTCGAGCGGACCAAGCGCTTTTGGCTCCCCGCGCCCACCTCCGATTCCATCACCCTGGGCATGATATCCGGCCTGCCGGACCCTTGACGGCAGAGGGATGGACCACGAACTCGGGGTCCGCAACGCCGGCGCCGCAGCCATTTAAGCAGGGACTTTCCGGGGTAACCTCTGCTACCCCTCAACCTTCTTGAGTTCGCCCAACTTGCGACCGCCGGCTAGGCACCAACGGTCTGAGGCCGAGCCTCGCCCGACCACTGGGCCTGCGCTTGGTCGCGGAACTGCAGCGCGGCCAGGCGCCGGTACACGCCGTCATCCATCGCCTGCAATTCGTCGTGCGTGCCGGATTCCACCACCCGTCCGCCGGCGATGACGACGATGCGATCCACGTGCCGGACGGTCGCGAGCCGATGGGCGATGATGAAGGAGGTGCGGCCGCGCATCAAACCCTCCAATGCTTCCTGAATCAGGCGTTCGCTCTCCGAATCCAGTGAACTGGTGGCTTCATCCAGAATGAGGATCGCGGGGTTCTTCAAAATGGCGCGGGCGATGGCCACGCGCTGGCGCTGGCCGCCCGAAAGCTTGATGCCGCGGTCTCCAACCAGCGTGGCGTAACCTTCAGGGAAGGCCTTGATAAACTCGTGCGCATTGGCCTGCCGGGCGGCGGCTTGGATCTCGGCCGGGCTCGCGCCAGGTTTTCCATAGGCAATGTTTTCGGCGATGCTTCCGCCAAACAACAGCACTTCCTGCGGCACCAACGACATTTGACCGCGCAAATCCGCCAACCGGTATTCGCGGGCGTCCCGGCCATCCACCAGGAGCCGTCCGACGGTGGGGTCGTACAGGCGAAGCAACAGGGAAATGAGCGTGGACTTCCCGGCGCCACTCGGCCCGACCAGCGCGATTCTTTGCCCGGAAGCCGCGGTCAGATTGACGGCTTGAAGCACCTCCACACTCGCGCGGGAAGGATAGCTGAAGTGGACATTCTCGAACACCACATCTCCCCGCAGGCGCGGCAGAGTCGAACGGGGCAGGGGATCCAGCAGCGGTTCCACCTCACCACTCTCGCGCAACAACTCCCGAACGCGCTGGGTGGCCCCAATCGCCTTCTGGAGCTGGCTGTAGAGCTCCGCGAACTGGCCCATCGCTCCGGCGACAAAGGTGGTGTACAAGCCGAAGCGGGTGAGGTCGCCAAACGTAATCTTTCCTTGCTGCAACAGCCGGGCACCCGACCAGAGCACCAGCACGATGCAGCCGAACAAGGCGAAAATGATGAACGCGATGAACGCCGCCCGCAGCCGGGCGCCCCGCAGTGTGGCCGTCAGAAACCTGTTCAATCCATCATGATAGCGATTGAGTTCATAACCTTCATTGGAGAAGGCCTTTACATTCACGATGCCTTGCAATGTCTCCTCGACGATCGTCGCTGTGTCGGCCAGGCGATCCTGTGCCTCCCGGTAGATCTTGCGGGTTCGGCGGCCAAAGACCACCGCGACGACAATCACCACCGGCAGGCTCGAGAGCATGATACCCGTCAATTGGAGCGAGGTGAGCGCAATCAGCGCGATCCCGCCCAGCAGCAAAGTGCTTTGGCGCAGAAACTGTGGCAGCACCGTGATGAGCGTGTCCTCGATCTGAATGAGGTCCGCCGAAAGGCGGCTGGCCAGCTCGCCGACACGGCGTTGGGCAAAGAACGTCATGGGCAGCGAGATCAGGCGCGAATAGGTGGCGCGCCGCAGATCAACGAGCCCGCGCTGACCCACCGTGGCAAAAGAGAGAGAGTGGAAATAAGACAGACCCGCTTGCAGCGCCAGGATGCCCATGAGCAGCAGCGCGGTGCGATCCGAGGCCGAGATGCCGCCGCCTCCCGGTGATCGCTGCATGGCCGAATCGATGATGCTCCCAGCCAGATACGGAAACGCCAGGCTGAGCAGGCTGGACGTAAACATGGACGCCAAGGCCGCGCCGAACCGGACGCGATAGGGACGCAGGTAATGAAACAGCTCGAAGGCTTGCCGGAGGGATTCCCGATCCAGCTTGGCCTTGGGGAGTTCAACCCCGGCCTGGTCATTACGTGAATAGCGCGCCATTGAATGATTCTAACCGAGAACCGCGCCCGCGCGAACTGCAAACGACGGGTCGAGGGACACGTAAGACCTCCATTCTTCAAACCCAGAGAAGATCGATGTGCCACCATCGGTTCGATCCTCCGTCCGGAACGGGTGAGCCCGCGGATTCTGCGCTTCGGGCTTTCCTTGCCAAGGAATGGGTTCCTGCGAGAGTACCCGCCAGTCCGTGAGCGAACCGATTACCAGTCCCACCCGAGGGCGCGGCGGCGCCGCCCCGCTGGCTGCCTGGCTGTGGCTGATCTTGCCCCCCGTCTTGCAGCGCGAGTTGCGGGTCGCCTTGCATCAGGGAGAGGCCAAGAAAGCGCGCTCGAGGGTGGCGCGCTATGGAGTCATTGGGGTCTCGTTGTTCATGTTGTTGGGCGCCGCCATGGGCACGGCGAACTGGGGCGCCACCCTGCACTTTTTCCTATTTTTGGCCGGCCTGAGTTTGGCCGCATGGCCGGCGCTCCAGATGAGTGTGGGACTTTTCGCCGAGGAACGCCGGCAGCAAGAGTTGGAGTTATTGTACCTGACGGGCATGGGCTCGGCGGAGCTCTTCATCGGAAAACTGCTCGGCGGGGTGCTGGTCTCTTCGGGTGAGCTGCTGGCCCTGGCGCCGTTGGTGGCGGTGCCATTCCTCAGCGGCGGAGTGTCATTCGATTTGTTCCTTGCTACCGCAACCTGTTTGCCCTCCGTTTTCTTCGCGGTGCTGGCCATGGGCTCGTTGAGCTCAGCGCTTTGCAAAAACGAGAGCACCGCCGGGGTGGTGTCAGGACTGGTGTTGGGGGTGAGCTGTCTGGCCTTGCCCGTGCCGTATAATTTGGGTTTTTGGCTGACTGGAAACGTTCCCTTCGACAAGGCCTGGCTAACCTTGAGTCCCGCGCTCGGGCCCTGGATGGTGGCCAAGAATTTCGGCGGATTCCGGGTCGCCGACTTCTGGGTTTGGGCGGCGCTGACCTGGGGGTTATCCTTCGCCTGCCTGGGATTGGCGGCGATGGTGTTGAAGTGGAACTGGCTCCGGGAACTGCGAGGCCCCGTCCGGCAAGGGTGGAGGCTGAAATGGGAGGATTTCGTGGTGGGAGACCGCACATGGCGGGAGCACCTGCGGCGGTGGGGGTTGGAAAAGAATGCCTATCAATGGCTCGTGCAGCGGGACCGGCGTCCGGTGTTGCAAGCCTGGGGTTTCATCGCCTCAGTGTGCGCGCTTTGGCTCGTGGCCTGGGCCGCCTGGCCGCGCGTATGGCTGAGTCCGCTGATCCTCTACGCCACCGCGGCGGTGCTGCTGTACGGGCTTGGGGTGCTGGTGTCTTATGCCGCCGCTCGCCGTATCGCGGCGGACCGCCGGGACGGGTCCTTGGAACTGCTATTAACCACGCCGTTGACCCCGCAGGACATGCTGGCGGGCGAAGTGGCGGCCCTGCAGCAGCAGTTCCAGCCTGTTAAGCGCGGCCTGCTCGGGTTGTTGTCCGTCATGGTCGTGGCTGGGCTTTTGGGTCACCATTGGACGCGGCAGGCCTTCATCTCCTACCTGCTCGTGTGGTGCCTGTTTTTCGCCGGAGTTTGGGGGGTGGCCCGGCGGTCCGCGCCCTTGGCCATGTGGGTGGCGCTCAATTGCGGACGCCCGCTGTACGGGGGGTTTCGTACGGGAACCTCAGGCAATCGCAGTTGGGCTTTTTATTGGGTTTTCTTCATGTCAAGCAGCTTGGGGTCGCTCGCCGGACGGGTTCGCTCGTTTCCCAACGGCTCGACGGGAGAGATGGTGGTGGTGATGGCAGGGGTGCTCTGGATCTTCCTGGCTCGGCTGGCCAATCGGAACTTCTACAAACCAGTCGCAGTGTCCCTCGTCTCGCAGATGCGCCTGATCGCACAGGAGCCATTGCCCGGGCGGAACGATCCGCGGTTCAAGCAGTGGAAAGACTTGCGCACACGCTTTCCCGCCGGACCGGGCGGATGGTTGGGAGTCCCAGGCGAGGAACCGGCGGCCAAACCGGTGAAGGCCGCTGGAACTTGGCTTTGGCGCCCGGTCGGACGGATTTGCGGTTTGGCCTGGGGCAACCTCCGAAAGGCCGCACGGCGCCGGTGAAGGCAACGCCGCTCAGGCGACGCACTCGGTCGGGCGCCGGACCGCGCCGGCATCACGGGTCGCTGAACCTAAGGTTTGGGATACCAATCCCTCAAACGCACTTCGACGCCGGCGTCAGTGCCGACCAGCGCCTTGAACTTTTCCAGATCCGACCCGCGATAGTGGTATGGATACACCACCTTCGGTTTGAACGCCCGCACGGCTCGAGCGGCTTGCTCCACCGTCATCGTGTAAGGAAGGTTCATGCAGAGAAAGGCCACGTCGATGTTCTTCAACGCAAGCATCTCTGGGATATCCTCGGTATCCCCGCTCAGATAAACGCGCTTGCCTCCGAGGGTCAGCACATAGCCGTTCCCGCGGCCCTTGGTGTGGTACTTCAGACGGTCGGGGGTGAGATTATACGCTGGCATCGCCTCGATCTTGATGCCCAAAAGCGTCTCAGCTTGCCCGTTGCTTAAGACGATCGCGCGCGGGCGCAGATCGGAGGGCAACAACTCGACCACCGCCGGCGGGGCGACCAACTTCGTGGCCGGGCCGGCCAGATCGGCTAGCGTTTCTTTGTTGAAGTGGTCACCGTGAATATCTGTAACCAGTATCAGGTCCGGCCGGGGCAATCCCTGGAAAGATCCGGCGCCGCCGACGGGATCCACGAAAATGGTTCGTTCCTTCCATTGCAAAGCCAGGGTGGCATGGTGGATGGGGTAAATTCTCAGATCCCCGTCATCCGTGGCCACCGAGTCCGAGGGCGGTGCTTTGTCCGCGGCCCGCATCGACGGCCCGCTGGCCAGCAGCAAGCTCAGGAGAGCCAGCGCCTGAATGGCTGCAGGTGATTTCGTTGTCATGGTCTATCCCTACATCCGATCCGGAAGCCGGCGCAACTGGAAATCGTGCGCGCCTCGGCGGTAGCTGGACCCGACTGGCCGTCCGCCGCGGTTCCGCACGGCCCCGGGGCTGGACAGCGCCCCCGGTATCTGGTCTTCTCATTACCGGCGTCGGATGCATCGTTTGGGCCCGGCAGTCCTGGATCCCGGAGGCGCTGCCCCACCAGGAGCGAGACGCCGCCAAAGATGCCGCAACCGAAACTCAAGATGAATAGGCCGAGCCTGCAATCCGTTCTCATATTAAGCGTGCTGGTCGGCACATTTTCCGCCGCGACCCAGCCTGCTTTGAGCGAAGTCCCAGGCACGAACTGGGTGGTCCAGACGTTCCGCGAGGTTGAGACACCGTTTGCCAATCCCGGCCAGGGTTGGATGACCCAGGCCCGGAGCCCCCGCTCGAACCCCCGTTTTCCCTATTCCGTTGTTTACATCCGGTTCAATTGGGCGGACGTGGAACCCGAGCGCGGCAGTTACAATTGGCAGTCCATTGACGACGTCATCGCCGCCTGGAAACCGAACGGCGCCACGGTGGCATTCCGGGTCATGACTTGCAACGCTCACAGCGCCGGCTACTACGCGTCACCCAAATGGCTCTTCGATTCCGGGTGCAAAGGGTCCGAATACGTGGTCGGAGGGGAGGACCCAACCAGCGGCGGCAAACGCATCCCGCGGATCGAACCCGACTACGCTGACCCAATTTACCTGGCGCGGCACGGCGAGTTTCTCCAAGCGCTGGGCCGCCGTTACGATGGATCTCCCGCACTGGAGTTTCTCGACATCGGTTCCTACGGGATCTGGGGCGAATGGCACACGCCCCATCCCGCATCGGTCGAAGTACGCAAACAAATCGTGGACCTCTACCTGCGCGCCTTTCCTCGAACCCCCATGGTCTTCATGTCGGACGATGCCGAGGTGCTGCCGTACGCGCTGGCCCACGGGACGGGTTTTCGGCGGGACGGAGTCGGTTCACCGTGGCACGAGCAGAACTGGATCGGTTCCAAGAAGTATGCCGGCGTCGAAGGCATGGCCGAGACCTGGCAGCGGGCGCCGGTGGTTTTTGAATGGTTCGGAGACTACGATGTACCTGCAGTCGAAGGGTTGGTCGTTCGAGGCGGCGGTAAACTTCATGCTCCAAAACCATGTCACGCTTATCAACGATAACGTGGGCGCTGTGCCGACCGACGCGATGCCGCGCTTGGAACAACTGGCCCGGTTGGCGGGCGCCCGTTTTGTCCTGCGTGAAGTGGCGCATGAGGACCGGGTATCACCCGGCGATGCGCTTCACCTGCAAATGAAATGGGCTAACACCGGCGTCGGCAGGCTGTACCGGCCTTACGTCCTGCGGTTATCGCTCGTGGATTCCTCGGGGAAGGTCTGCTCCTCGGTCCATGCCAAGGCGAACCCGTGCCAGTGGTTGCCCGGCGAGCACATCGTGTCCGAGTTGTTTCCGTTACCGCACACGCTTCAACCCGGCCGATACACGGTGACGGTGGCCATGCGCGACCCGGAAGCCCAACGCCGCCCTTTTCGCTTGGCGATCGACGCGCCCGAAAGCGACGCCGGTTATGCCGTGGGTCGTGTGACCGTCAGGTAAGCTGCGGGCCTTCGAACTTTGGCCCCGGCAAGGAGGCCGGTTTGAGCAGCGGCCCACCGGGCTGCGGAGGAGTCCAGGCGAGGACGGTTTAGCAGATAGCAGCTTCCTGCTTCGGGTGGTCACGGGGGAAGCCGGGTCGGAGCGGGCGGGGCAGGGGACGGAGTTCCTGAATCTTCGACGGCATCCGATGGCGCCGGAGGCTGAGCTTCCGTCGATGGCTCTGATTCCTCCGCTTTCCTCTTTCTGGGCACGAGATAGCCATTCTCATCGATCACAGGAAACCAACGCTCACGATCGGCTTCCGCGCCGAGAACCGTCTTTCGATTCCTGCGCACCAGGGCCTTGTAGAAAACGTCCGCGGTCTGCCGATCCCTGCTCTTGAGAAAACACCCGCCCTGCCAAAGAATGTATGCGGTCTGGTCGTTATTGTCCGACAACAACCTCGCTGCTTCCCACGCCAGCGAAGCCGCCTGGTACCGGTAATGAAACCGCACGTTCGGGTCGGGCTGGTGCTCGGCGTTGCGGCTCAACTCATCCGTCGAGGGCCGCACCACGATTGCCAGCGTGTTGCTGCCGCGCTCTTCCCCTATGACGCCATCCTCGAACTGGCCGAGGTGATAGTGCCAATCCGGGGCCACTTCGGTTCCAATCAATTCCATCCCGTTGGTGCGGGTGATCAGCGCGGCTTGAAACAATGCCAGCGCGCGGTTCGTGGCCTCCAAATCCTCATCCCAGCCGGCACGCAGCGAAGCCATCAGTTGATCGTAAGCGGCCAGCCAGCCTGCGGGGTAGTACTCGCGGGCTTGATCCCCGTGTAATTCACGGGTTAGCCGCCGGGCCAAGAGATACCGGATTTGCTCTCGCAACCGCGCCGGACAAACGTCGCTTTCGCCGAACTGCGCTTGCTCGGCGCCCACTTGGCGCGCGTCTGCGGCCGGCCAAAACCGATCCACGTAGCCTTTCAACTCTTCGAGCGTGAGCACCCGCTCGGCAACATAGGCCGCATCCATCCAAAAGCCGGCGTGCAAGAGCGAGTCCAACGCCTCGACATACTCGCCCCGGGAGAGCCGCAATACTCCCAACTCACCCTGGACCTGCCGCTCGGCGGGCATTTGGTAATTGGAGTAACTGTCCGCACTCACCGTCAGGGTGTCCTTCCGGTCGGCGGGCGCCGGTGCATTCGTTCCTTCGTGGATGATGGGAAACCGGGGGCTGATCCTGGCCAGCAAGGCCGCGGCGTCTTGCAGTTTGCCAGCGCGCAAGAGGAGTTTGGCTCGGAGCCATTGGGCCACGAGTGAGTTTGGCGCGCGCTGAATCCAACGACTGGCCCTGTCCATGTCGTTGGCGCGGTAGGCGGCCAATGCCAGTGCCTCGGCCGAGTCCATATCGTCGATCCCGGCATCCTCAGCGGCCCGCAGCCACGCACCGGCTACGCTCCCGGCCTCCCCCGCATCCTGGTCCGGGTCCTGGTCCGCGGGTTTGGAATCATAAAGCGAACCTGCCTGGGGTTGAGAGATCACATAGGCGGTGATCACCTTTTGTGTCCGCGGATCCTGGGCCAGTTGACGAAGCGTCTCAGGTCCGGACGTCAGGGCTTTTGCGACTGCCGTGGCCAGCGAATTTGTCGCCGTCGGATCGCCACTGGCCATTTGCTCGAGATAGGTCTCGATGGCCGCCTGGTAATTCTTCCGGCGCAGATAGACCCGGGCTTCGAGCCCAAGGCTGGCGGCGGCCAGGCCCAAAGAATCGCGATAGCCTTGGCGCGCCAAATCGCGCACTTGTTTGAAATAGCTCACGGCTTTCTCCGGATCCGACTTTTCCCAGGACTTGCCCAGCATGAACGCCGCCCAGGTGGATTTGTATTTCCGCTCGCCCTGCGGGCGCGCCAGCAATCGCTCCCAAGCAGACCGCGCGGTTTGCTTGTCCGTCACCGCGGGGTTTTGCCAGGCGATGAACCCTTCGAAATAATCCGCAAATTCGCCGGGAAGCCCCTGAGTGACCATCACATTGGGAAACACGGGAGGGGCGGTTTGCGGCGGATCCTCCTTAGTGGTGGAGTCCTCCGCGTTGTCGGAGTGTGAACCCGCCCAATCCCGCTGTGCCTGGCCGGCTTCGGCGAGCCGTTGACGCTGGCGCCGGTGCTCGGCGCAGATGAGCCCGGCTTCGGGGCCGGGCGTCCCGGCCAGCTTTAAGGCCTGGCGGAGGTCGGCCAGTTCGGCCTCGGCCGATTGTGCCGCGTACCCTCCATGTGGTTCAGGTGGTATCGCCCGAACGGCTGGCCGCCCGAGATTCATGAGGGCCAATTCGGCTGGAAAATTGCCCTCGGGGGCAACCAGCATCGCCTGATCCCCTTGCGTCAATAGCCAGTTGGGAAAGTCCGGGCCGCAGCCACCCACCTGCTTCGCCCCGATCAGGAGCATCAGGAAAACACCCGCCACCAGGGGGTATTGCCGTCGAGAAAACCTCAAGCGCCTTGTCTTTTCAGCGCCCGTCACGCTCTTCCATTTCAACCCGCACCTCACGATCTTCGCTGAGTCGCAGCCAGCCGATCACCTGCCGTTCACCAGCCGGCAATCGGTAGAGCCGCGCTCCGGTCTCAAAGCGGGCGGAATCGACGCTCCGATCCGCCATCTCGAAACCGTGTAATCCGTCGCCCGCCACCAGGCGGGCGCCGCGCCAGCGTGTTTGCACCGCGAGCCGTGAGGAAATGTCGAGTTCGCCGTCATTGACCAGGCTGATTTCAACCAGCCCGGACTCGACTCGGCGCGACGCTACCCGCACGCTCTTACGGGGAGTTCGCGCTTCAAGAATGGCCGCGAGGGTGGGCCAGCGCCAGTTCAAAGTGTCTCCGGGAACCGGCAGTCGATACCAGAGTATGCCTTTCAAGCCCGCCGGCGGATGGGACGCCCATTCCTGCCGCAACTGAGCCATTTGCTGAGGATCGGTGCGGACCTCCTTCAATCGGGCGTCGGCCGGCCAGCGTTTCGCCGGGCCCTCGGCGGAAATGCCCAGGAAACGACCGTGGCCATCGAATGCCACCGAGTAGCCGTAAGTGGGCAAGGCGACCCGGAAGGGCGAGCCGATCCGGGCTGCTTTGGCCACCGCACGTCGCGCGGCGGATGGGTCACAGAGCGTGAAGAATGCATCAAAGCGAGTCGGCCGCTCCAGGGAATGCACTTGGAGGACATAACCATCCGCGGCTTGAACCAGCGGTTTGAACGCGGGCTGATCGAGCCACGAAGGGAGCGCGGTGATCACTACCGGCACCGGCGCGACCTTTTCCCGGATCCACTCGACCCATTTGCGATAGCCCTCGAGCTTGGAGGCGGCACAATCGAAATCGAGCTGCAATTCGCCGGGGGCAACTCCGGCTGCCCGGGCTTCGAGGATCAGCTTCTCAGCCAAATCAGCCAGGTAGGTTGCCGCAGGGTCCGTGCTTCCGAACACGCCCGAATACGGCCCGATCCTCAGAGCCAAGCCAATGGGCCGATGGGTTTGGGCCAGCGCCGCGTAATCCACCTGGACTTTCGCTAGTTCCGGTTTGCCCTCATGCCAGGTGACCTCCGCGTTGAGCACGACGATTCGCGCGAACGCCTCGCCGCGCTCAACCACCGCGCGACGCACCGGTTCGTTCCAGGCTCGCTGCCACACATAGACCTCCTGGGACAGCGCGGCGTCCCGCGCGCAGAGATCGGCTGGTAAAAGGCCAAGGACGATGGAAAGCCAGACGGGAGCGCATTGAGTCCAATTCATGGTGACCCGTCCATCGACGAATTTGTTGCGCACTGTCGCAAGGAAATCCGGGGCGCGCAATCCCAAGGTGCGGGCTCAGGTTTCCCCGAATACACGACAAGGTGCTTCGTTGCCTTCGTTTGCTTGGTGTACAAACAGCTCTGCGTTTCCATGGTTTGTCTTCCGCCCGGTTTCCCTCCTGGTGAATCCGTCGCCGGAAACTATCCGGGCGAGAGACCGTCTGCCACCCCCGCTCATCTTACCCCCCGAGCCTTCGACGACTCCACTATGCGCGGAGGGTTCGAGGCCCAGCCTCATCCGCATTCGAGGTCGTTGACGGAACCTGCCGCTCAGGCATCCTGAGGCGGTATGGAACTGGATCTTGAACATCAATTTGCCGCGCGTGCCTATCCGATTCTGGCCAGCCTGGTCACACCGCGGCCCATTGCCTTTGTTACCACTGTCAGTCCGGAGGGAAAACTGAACGCCGCCCCGTTCAGCTTCTTCAACCTGCTGGGCGCCGATCCGCCGATTTTGGCAATTGCTCCCGGCGATCGTGACGATGGCACCCCCAAAGATACCGCGCGCAATATCCGCCTGACGCACGAATTCGTGGTCAACCTGGTCGATGAGCCCCTCGCCGAAGCGATGAACCAGTGCGCAGCTTCGCTGCCGTATGGCGAGAACGAACTGGACTATGCCGGGCTTCACGCCTGCGCATCCTCGGTGGTCAAGCCGCCACGCATCCTCGAGTCACCCGTCAGCCTGGAATGCGCGGAGTGGGGCACGCTCCACATTGGCGGCAATCGAATGGTCATCGGGTTGATCAAACGCGTACACCTGCGCGACGAACTCTTTGATGTCGAGACGCAGCGGGTCCGCAGCGAGCAACTCTTTTTGATCGGGCGCATGGCTTCGCCACACTGGTATTGCCGGACCCGGGATCGGTTCGAGATGATCCGACCGCAGTGAACGGTCGCCTTTCGCCCGGTACCGAGTCAGGTCGCCAAAGGCCGGTCGTGCCGGAGGTCACGCATCACGCATCACGCATCACGCTCCCCCGGCATGTCCAAATGCCTCCGTACCCCGCTCAAATGCCCAGCGCGTCAATTTCCTGGTAGGCTCCGTTCAGCCACATTTTCACACGCTGCCGGTCCATCAAGCCCAGGCCGGTGCTCTGCTTGTCGGCGGAGTTTTTTGCCGCCCAAAAACTGCTGCTGGTGGCATCAATTTTCTGCATGGCGCCTTCGTTCAGGCGCTTGAGGGAAACGGTGCGGGCTCCCAGCGCCAGCGCCCGAGCCTCCTCGCCGGACTTTTTAAGCATGCTGAAATCATCTCCTCGAACCTGGTTCAGCACCAGGACGTAGCTGAGCCGCTTTCCGTAGCGATCGAGCAGCTTTCCCAGCAGATCCACCGAGTCCTTGCCCGAGTCCATCACATGCCAGTAATAAACCCCGAAGCCGGCCTCCTCGGCCAGTTCGAGCACGCCGGACTCGTGTATCCACTTTGCGAGCGGTTCGTGTGTTTGCGCCGCCAGATCCACCAGGATGCGCCGATCCGGTTCGGCGATCGCCGCTTCGACAATGGCATCCAGGGACGCGTAGCTATCGATTAACGCCGGTGAGGCGAAGTCCGTATAGAACCGCATTAGCGCGCCGTGTGAGCGGTCCGTATCGAACCCAAGGAAGGGCAGTTGCCGGTCGATCAGGTATTGCGCGAGCAGCCTGGCCACGAGGGATTTGCCCACGCCCCCTTTTTCCCCGCCAATCAAATGTATATTGGACATAATGAGTTGTTTTCAGTCATCGATGATACTCGCCACCGTGTGTGCGCCGTGGACGGTCCGCGTGCCACCGGTGTCTCTGCTGCCTGCCGTGTGGCAGCAGCGGAGTCGGCATCGTTCCAAGAAAGGGGAAAACTTGGTGTCTGGCCTATCGAGCGCGGAAACCCTAGCGCACCGGAACGCGCGAAGACAAGAATAATAAGGTGGGGTACAGAGCCCAAAAATCCAGCGGTTTACCAATCGATCCCGGACTGCTAAGTTGGGAACGAAGTCGATGAAATGAAACGCCGAGAAACCTCACCGCGCTGTATCGTCCGCCCAGATCGCCCTGCGGCGCATCGCAGCCCGTGTCCGGCAGGGAGGCCACGACGTTGCGGCCAAAGACGTCCTCCGCCGTTTCGACCGCGGCTGGAAGAATTTTGTTGAGCTTTATCAGCCGCTCGCCGACGTCTGGGCGGTTTATGAAAATTCAGGGGCCGCGCCTGTGCTACTCGAACAGTCATCATGAAAAACAAAATCAAAAAGCCAGTTGCCCGCGGTTTCGCCGCGCGTGTTGAACCCGCCTTGAAACGGGCCGCCAAAGTGGCCCGCAAGACCGCCAAAATGTACGGCACACGCCTTTATTTCTGGAAGAACGGCAAGGTCGTAGCCGAAAAGCCTTAGCTTACGTTAAGCAACTCCTCCGCGACAAACTGATTGACCGCAAAACCTGGAGTGACAAACATGGCGAAGACCTGCCGGAAGTGCGGAACTCGCGGTGGCAAATGAAATGAAATCCGTCCTGGTCATCGATGTCGGCGGCACTCACGTCAAGGTCCTGGCCACCGGTGAGGATACCAAACGCGAGTTTGTTTCCGGGCCGGCCCTGACCCCCAAGCGGATGGTGTCCAGGGTCCGCAAGCTCGTCGCCGACTGGAAATACGACTGCATTTCCATCGGTTACCCCGGCCCGGTGCTGCAAAACCGGCCCACTTCCGAACCGTGGAACCTGGGAAAGGGCTGGAAAGGATTCAATTTCAAGGCGGCCTTCAAGCGCCCGGTCAAGGTCCTGAATGACGCCGCCATGCAGGCGCTGGGCAGTTACAAGCATGGTAAGATGCTCTTTCTGGGCTTGGGGACAGGACTTGGCTCGGCGGTGATCGTGGACGGGATTGTCGAACCCATGGAGTTGGGCCACCTGCCTTACAAAAAGGCGACCTTCGAGGACTACCTGGGTGTTCGCGGACTGGAGAAGCATGGCAAGAAGAAATGGCGCCGCGATGTCGCTGACGCCGTGCAGCGCCTGATTGCTGCTCTGGAACCGGAGGACGTGGTCATCGGTGGCGGCAACGTTCACCAATTGAAAGCACTGCCGCCGGGTTGCCGTGCCGGCGACAACACCAACGCCTTTCTCGGGGGATTTCGCCTGTGGGAAAAGGCCGAGGGCACCACGCGCGACAAGCATCCGTACGTCCACGCACCCGGCAGACCACTTTATGTCAAGAGCGCTCGACCAACCACCTCATCCGGCGCTCCCGCAAACTAAGAAAGGATTCATGAATGCTCCTGGCTTGAACGAACTACAACTCGAGAAAATGAAACGGCAGCCCGGCTTCGTGGCCGCGCTGGACCAAAGCGGCGGCAGCACGCCCAAAGCCCTGGCAGCTTACGGCATCCAGGAGGGAGCATGGTCCAACGAAGATGAGATGTTCGCGATCGTGCACCAGATGCGGACGCGCATCATCACCAGCCCCAGCTTCACCGGCGAACGGATCCTCGCCGCGATCCTGTTTGAGAACACGATGGATCGGGAGATCCAGGGGCAGCCCACGGCGGACTATCTCTGGAACGTGAAACGGATCGTCCCGTTCTTAAAAGTGGACCAGGGCCTGGCCGCGGAGAAAGACGGGGTGCGCTTGATGAAGCCGATGCCGCAGCTTGCTGCGCTGCTCAATAAGGCCAAAGCAAAACGCATCTTTGGCACCAAAATGCGCTCGTTCATCAGCCATGCCAACGCAGCCGGAATCGAAGCGATCGTAAATCAACAGTTCGCAGTGGCGGCCCAAATCCTGGCGGTGGGCCTCGTGCCGATACTCGAACCGGAAGTGGATATCCACTGCCCGGAGAAAGCCAAAGCCGAAGCGTTGCTCAAAGCGGCAATACTCGAGCCGCTCAACAAACTGCCGGCCGGCCAACTGGTTGTCGTCAAGCTGACCCCGCCGGAGCGGGACGACTTTTATGCCGAACTCGTTCGACATCCGAATGTGGTGCGGGTCCTGGCGCTCTCGGGTGGCTATTCCCGGGATGAAGCCGATGAACGCCTGCGCCGGCACCCTGGCGTCGTGGCCAGCTTTTCGCGGGCATTGCTCGAAGGACTGTCGGTCCGGCAATCGGATGCTGAATTCAACGCGGTGCTGGCTGCATCCATCCAGGGCATCTTCGAGGCCTCCACGGTGAAGCTGCCCAACCTGTAGCAGGGCAGGGGGCTTCAAGCGGTGTAAGCACTACCCACTATGAATCCTGTTCATTCGGACGCTTTGACTGGCAATGTGGACATTTGAATTCCATAGGTCTGCGGCTCCGGACTCAACACCGAAACGCAACGGAGGCGGGCCGCTGGCGTCCGGCAAGACCGACCGCGATCTCCCGGCATCAGTTGCCGCGTCCGGTTCGGTGTGTTTTGAACTGCTGTCTCGTCCAGGCCGGCGAGGCAACACTCAACTCGTCCTGCGACAAGTCCGCCCACAACGCCTCCATGGCCATAAGTTTCTCCTTGCGCGACATCTTCTTAAGCTGGAGCTTTGCTAACACGGAAATAACCTAGCCGTTTAGCTAACGATGACGAGCGAACAATGCCACGGTCGCGCCGCCAAATGGCTTGAGGTCACCGGCCGCCGCTGGCGGGAGTCCTTGAGCGTGAAAATGGTGCGGGACCGCCGATCAGTGCTGGTCCAGTCAGACACGATGGGCGTGCCGGGCGTGGAAGGAATCAGGCGCTCGATGGGCCGCCTGAGAGCGGTGGTTTGAAACAATGCAAGCAAAACTGATTGGCGCAAACTCGTGGTGGCGAACTCGTGCAGTCTGGACGGTGTTCCTCTGTGTTGCGGCAGGTTGCGGTGCGCCGAGGGCTTTCGGGTTCACCTCGGCGGACGCGGATACGATTTTTGCGGCCCACACCAAGGCGTTTTTCCGGCAGCAGGATGGTCAAGCCTGGTACCTGGCATCCACAGACGGCGACCAGAAGGTTTCGTTTTGGATGCGTGCGGAGGAGTTGGAAATGGTTCTGGACGCTTACGAACGAACCGGAAATTCGCAGCAGATGGGCATGTTCACTAACTTATTTCGCGGGTTCATCGCCGACCACCAGGCAAATTGGACTCACAATCCCTTCAACGATGACATCATGTGGATGGTCATTGCCTGCACCCGGGCGAGTCTGCTTACGGGCAATCCTGAGTTTCGTGACGTGGCGCGAACGAACTTTGACCTCTGCTATGCGCGGGCCGCCTCATCGGACCTGGGTGGAGGCCTCTGGTGGAAAACAGATAATCGGTCGAAGAACGCCTGCGTGAACGGCCCCGGAGCCATCGCCGCTTTTCTGCTGGGCCAGGCGACCGGTGTCGAGGCCTACTACGCGATGGCGACCAACATGTTTCTGTGGGAGCGTGCGACTTTGTTTGATTCGAGCACGGGCAGGGTCTCTGACAATATCAACACGAATGGCCGGGTGGCTCGCTTTGCTTTGACCTATAACCAGGGCACCTTCGTCGGCGCGGCAAACCTGCTCGGTTTTACCAACGAGGCCCGGCTCGCTGCGAGCTTTGCCATGAATGAACTGTGCCGAGGTGGCTATTTGCCTCCTGCCGGAGAGAAAGGCGACGGTGGCGGTTTCAATGGGATTTGTGTCCGATGGATCGCGCGCTTTATGAAAGACCGCAACGAGCAGGCCACCTTCGAGCCGTGGTTGCAAAAGAACGCCGAGGCCGCCTGGCAAGCCCGCCGCGTGTCGGACAACCTTTCCTGGTGCCGCTGGCCGCAGCCGACACCCTCCGATCGAAGGTACTCGTGGGGTTGCAGCAGCGCTGTGGTGATCCTGCAGGTTGTTCGACCCACGGAGCCAATCAAGCCGGAGGATGCAAAATGAACCCTTACACCAGGTTGTCTTGGTGTAAAATGTGGGCCGACCGCAGTCGCAAGACGGCAGAGATCATTCTCGATCTCGCGATGCCGGGGCGCTGGTTGCGCCATATGTGCGCGGATTCTGATACCAATCGTGTTTCCCGCCCTGTCGAATGAGAACGCATCCCATCTCCTCGATCTTCTGCACGAGGTCCCGCCGCTTCACGCCACCTCCAACTCGGCCACCTTTCATGCCGCGAAATTGCAACGATGTTCCATCAAAAATGTCCACCGCCATCGTAAAAGGCATCCGAATCCGCGCGGCTATCCATCCTCTCCGGATTCTTTTCGAGATCGCTCAGCACGAAACCATACATCAGCAATCCAAACAGCGGCACGAGCAGGACGATCGACCAAAAGATTCGAGGCAACAGCCGTAGCTTGTGACGGCTCCAAAGCCGGATGACCACAACCAACGCCACCAACTCAAGCACGCTCAGAAAAATCGTGACGAAAAGGTTCATAACGGCAACGGCCTAACGATCGCCTGCACCGGCTGCGCGCAGGTGATCTTCGATAAAAATCCCCATGCCGGCGCGGAGTCCGCATTCCCGGCGTTGTCTGGCCCTTGCGTCATGATTCCTTCCATTTTACCTCGGCGGCTCCGCTGCCAAAAAGCACGCCGCCAAAAAAGCTGCCGACACGCAACCACCCCGAGCGCTCGCGACCCGCTCGGTCCCTCAGTCTGACAGAGTAGATTATCTGACCCCGCGAAGTCGGCGTTTCCCACTCTCCAGATCCGCCATTGAATAGGCACATTTCTGAGCGCAATATCTCAAACTCGTTCGCATCAGCCCATTTCCGAACCATTGAATTTCCTCGCAAAGTCGTGAGCCAAAAGACCAAAACCCCGCCAACCCCCACCAATGCCCCAACGATTAAAGACTCGTTACTCATCCAGGCGGTAGTCCGACGACCGGGTTCAGGCCAGCCGGGCCGAGGGCGCGGGACCACGAGCCCGGCGAAATCCGGCCCTGCCTGAAGCCGATGGCTTGCCCAAAGGCGGCCAGACCTTGAAGTGGTTGGTCATTCATGCGGCCTCCGGAGCCCCGTAGGGGCGGCCTCATACCAGCCCGGGGCAAGGCCGCCGAGGCCGCCGCCCCGGGTAAAACGCCACCCCAACTCAACCTCTCCTTTTTCCGATCCGGTTGGGCGCGCTCCAGCGCGCCCAACCGGATGGGAAAAAGGAGAGGAAATCATTCTGTGTCTCTCACCCAGGGCGGCGCTCGTTCCTCGCCTGCCCCGGGCTATTGTCGTGTCGTCCTTCCAGGACTTCAGCCGGGCTCGCTCCGCTCCCGTCCTCGGCGAACGACCAACATCACTGGCGCGGCACCAGGGAGCTTCGACTTGGAACAGGATCGTCGTCGCCGCGTCCAGTGCAAGTGCTGGTTCGACCAATGTTCGCAGAAGCATAAACGGGTTCATTCGCCATCCCTCAACGTCAATATGGACGGTATCAGCTTATCAGACTAATCAGATATCAGATCCCTGTGCGGTTGGTGGTCTACATTCCACCGGCTTAACACGTAGTCCGAAGGGACGAAGGGCTTGCCCATGTCTTCGCTTTCCAGGTGGCCATCAAAAAAAGCACGGTTGGCTCGGCCATGGTGCGCAATGAAGGCGGGTTGTTGATGAGGCGGTGTCGCAGTCTCGGCACCGGCGCCTGCGGATGGCCCAATAGTGGCATCCTCTTCAACCATCCCGTCTTTCAGAGGATTGCGTGAGCGATAAAAGACGTCTCCTAAAGCAATTAATTCGCTGGAACTTTGAACGGCTGCTTCACGGGTGGCAATGACATCATCCCAACTGACTCCATTATTGGTCGGGTAACGACCGCCCAAGCCAAGGCCGTCCGTGGTACGCCTCGAAATTCCCCACGAATTATATCCATAGGCGGTTGTGAGGGGGGACAGAACCTGGAAGCTAGACCCGTTATACTGGCCCGTGCCTATTCCGTAATGCACTGTCGTGACCTTCCCTGGATTCAAAGGACACCGAAAAACTCCAGCAAGGATTGGAAACGTCTCGGGAGATTGGGATATTTGGGGGCCACCTATTGATACGGCACTGATGTGGTTTGTCGGTAGACCCAACATCTCATACCACCAACCAGTGTGGGAAGTCGGGTAATACGGCGGAAAAGCTTGGTTGCTGGTGACGTAGATTTGAAGCGCAAGCGAGAGTTGATGCAGATTGTTGCGGCATTGAGCATTCTTGGCAGCATACTTTGCTTTGGACAACGCGGGCAACAACATCGCCGCCAGAATGGCGATGATGGCGATAACCACCAGAAGCTCGATCAGCGTGAACGCAGTTTGCCCCGCTAACCCGCGTTCCTGCCAACGCGCCCCTGCTCGACTGCCTGCGAGCTTCCTTTTCATGGTTGTCGGTTAGTTTAACCCGGGTGCGGCGATTTGTCGATGGCGTGCGATTGCGGCGACCGACAAAGATGACCGACCACCGCCGAAAATGACGAGGGAGCGTAGATCAAGTGTCCGAACTTCCGGACGGCACTGAGCGGAGCAAGCTGGCGGTGGTTCGCGTCCATTGACTTGTTGAGCCTTCTGCTTCTCCAATTCACTGCGAAACTAACCGGTAAAACATGCTCCCATTCGGTTTAGGAACCTTCACTTGGTATTGCAGGCTCGTGTAATTCAAAACGGGTGTGACCGGGACCATTGGCCAATTGCCCGGTGTCAGGCTGGGGGACTGCTCAGGACGAACTTGATCGACGGCACGGTCCAGGACAGCAAAAGGTTAGTGCCGAAAGCGCTGGTGCTGAGAGCGGGAGCCAGAGGGGTCTTGAGCGTGTAAATGCCGCCTCCGTTCACCACTGCGACCAGCGTGGTGCCGTCGGCTGAGCTGGCCAGAGAAGCCCACCATACGTCTGGAGATCCAGCAGAGGACCAAGAGCTGCCCCCATCATGAAAAACGGAGATCGGGCTGGGTGGAGCACCGGCTGCCTCCATGGTTTTTCCATCAGCAGACATAGCTACCACGGCGCTCGTCACGCCGGAGTTGGTGACCTGCTGCCAGCTCTGCCCGGAATCTGAAGAAAGGAACACTGGTCCACTTCCGCCGCGATCACCCCCGGCGATGACCTTCGCCCCGTCCGCAGAGCAAGCCACCGCACCCCAGGATGCTACAGGTGCGGCAGTTGGCATCCAACTGCCTCCCGAATCAGTCGAAATCCAGACCCAGTCACCGAGCGATGCATCCGTTGCGGCGAAAATTACCTGCCCGCTGGCCGAACACGCCAGAGAGGTGACAATCCCGCCGGGACCGGTGATGGCCCAAGTGCCGCCCCAGTTAGTCGAAACCGCGACCAGACTCCCGTAGGCTTCACCAACCGCCCAAAAACTGCCCGCGATCACCACTCGGCCATCCGCTGAACAGGTAATCGGCTTCCATTGCGCATAGCTATTGCCAAGTAAGCCGGGTGTTTGGTCAGAGGCCCGCCAACTGGCCCCGGAGTTGGTTGACAGATAGAGTTGACCCGGCGCTGCTGCCGCTATGAAATCTCCACCCGCTGACGAGGCAACGCTCACCCAGTTTGTAACCGGACCCGCGCTGGCCGACCAGGTAGCTCCTGAATCCCCGGAGAGGTATATCAATCCGCCATTAACCGCCGCAACCATTTTACCTCCGTCTGCGGAGCAAGCGACCGCCACCCAATTCGTTATGGGCGCTCTGGTCAGGGTCCAAGTCTGGGCCTCGGCTCCGCATAATCCACCCCACAGAACCACCACAAGCAAAAGGGAGCAGCAGGATGTGCTCATGGCTTTAACGGTCCCGGTCAGCGAACCGGCGCCACTTGCGTTCAGAATGACATCCGGATGTTGTCGCCGGGTTCGCTGCGGCGGGATAGTTAAGCAATTGAAATGCGCTCATCATGTTGTTCTCTTCGCCGACGGGCAACCAATGCGACGAGAAGCAGCGGAAATAGGCAAACGGCAACAGCGCCACCAATGTCTGGAATAAGAGCGAGCGGATTGCCCACAAGACCGTCCAGCCATTTCCCATTCATAAACTCGCCACCCGCGATCGGAAAGGGAAAACCATACAGTCTCAAAGTTGGTGTTTTGAGATAGCGAAGGCTGACCAGCCAAAACCCCAAACCGATACCCACTATAGATAACGTCCAGAACGAGATCCGCCAACTCCGGCTAAACGGAGCTCGGGAAACGATCCTCTCAGTGCCCATGAAGACCCAGATGCTCGCCGCGCATGTCAGAACTATCCAGAGAAGGTGCATAGGCCCATTGCTTAACGGTCAGCATGAGCGGCCCGGTCCAGCCGCCACAGGCTCACGATTTCATTAATGACGGAACGGCTGGCTCGGGTCCGCTCCGTGCTGTGGTTAGCTCGACCAGGATTCTCACTCATAGCTGTAAGGCAAACTTGCGTCCATTTCCCGGCGCTGTTGGGCACTCATCCTATTGCGCAATACCTTCGAAGTATATCCACCAACAAGCTTACCATTTTGCACAAACATCCAATCGCTGATTTGCTCCTTGTGAACTTCCACGGATTGCTTAAAACGCAGACCAGAGATTCTCTCTGGCTCGTTCGCGATTACACCCCGGAACGTGCTCCCGTCGTAAGTCAGATCGGCGACCCAGATATGCTCAACCTCGTCGCCAGCAACGAATTTACCCTTAACGAGGAAATAGTGTTGATTCGCGCTGGGATTCCGAAACGCAGCGATAAAATTGGTGAGCGATAACTGGGCAGCAGAAATGGCCGCGTTCATTTCTGAATCCTCTCCCCGGACTTGGACAACTGGATCATCCGATTTTTTACAACCGATCACGACGAGCAGAACTGCCATGACGAGAGCTACAAACTGTTTCATGATGCGATTCCGCCGAACTGTGATTCAACGCCAGCCCGTCGTGGAGCAGAATCCAGGGTTTGCAGGCCGGTTTAGGTTGTAAACCATTGCGGGTAAAGGTCCTTGAACTCCTGGCTATCAGGCCCGGTCCGTTGGGTTCTTGCCGGATTCCGCCAGCGGTTCCTTTTCGTAAGTTGTTCATTACCAACCCCGCACAAAAGAACCATACGCCCTCTGGTTCGTTGATCCAAGTTAAAAATGATTGTCTTTACCATCATTTCGCTCCGGACAACCCCTGTCCAGATTGCTCGGCCAAGCAGGTGTGCAAAAGGCTTTTCACAGAAGCTAACGGAGACCACGAAGAACGACGCAGCTGAACCTGATAAAAGCAGGCCCGACACGAGCCATTCGTCGTTCGCGCCGCGTTCTTTTGTGAAAGAGCTGTTGTGTGCGCACCCACTTGGACTGGCCTTCAATAGGGAGAAAACCGGGATTGTCCGCCTCTCCGGTTGTCCGAACGTCCCCCCTTCGACCTGCTGCGCTCGTCCGCTCAACAGGCTTGATTTTAGGCCTGGCGCATGGAAACTTCCGACTGTGCAGACTGGCAAAGTGGACGATGACAAGCGGATTCGACTACCGGACGCCAAACCCGGGCAGGTGTTTGCCATTGAAACCAGCCCCGACGGGAAGCATGTCCGGCTGGCCGAAGTGGAACCTAGCCTGAACCGGGAGGCTAACGTCCGCTTTGCGAAGGAGGACGGCTACACTGTCCTGGCCAGCAACCGTCCGATTAGCCTTCAGTCTATCCAGGAAGCCCTGGAGGCCTTCCCTTGAGTCACCTCCTGGACGTTAATGTCGTGCTGGCGGCAATCCACACGGCCATTGAGTGCCACCGCGCGCGGGCTGGCCGCTCCCGTTGCCAATGGAATTTATTCCCCTGAAGAAAAGTGGTCGGAGCGACAGGATTTGAACCTGCGACGTCTTGGTCCCAAACCAAGTGCTCTAGCCAGGCTGAGCTACGCTCCGGACCGCCGGGAGATGGAATATCCCATAACACCAGCGCGGCGCAATGAGAATCGGCTTTGAAGGGGAGGGGCGGAGGGCGGAGGACGGAAGACGGTCGGGCGGTCGGGCGGGGGACGGAGGACGGAGGAGGGGCGGTTATCCCGAAGGGATTTGAGCACTCAGCCCAGGGTCGCGAGTCAGCGAGCTACCCTGGGTTTGCGCACCCGAAGAAACATCAACCCTGCAAGGGTTGCAGCGAATGCTCAAACCCTTTCAGGGTAAACAATCCCCAACGCCGCGCTGACCCAGGGTAGCCCCGCACTTCCTGCGGAAGCGCGGGCCAACCCTGGGCTGAGTGCTGAAATCCCTTCGGGATAGAATCGAACCGCCCGCCCTCCGCCCACCGCCCACCGCCCACCGCCCATCCTCCGCCCTCCGCCCTCCGCCCTCCGTCTTCCGCCCTCCGTCTTCCGCCCGACCGGCTTTCCGCTGGACGCGGCGGGTCTTGATGTTACAGTGCCTGTGGCATGTCAACCGACACCCCGTCCGCTCCTCAGAAGATCAATTTGCGCCGCCCTGACATTATGTCCGCGGTGCAGGCGCAGGTATTGTCGCATTACCGCAGCGAATTGGTCGAACGCATCCGGGCGGAAGGCAATATCCTCTCGGCCGGCGATTTGACCATCAAGCTGGCCAAGGAATTTGGGTTTTGCTACGGCGTCGAGCGCGCCATCGACCTGGCCTACGCGGCGCGGCGGGCGTATCCCGGAGCGGCGGATTTTTCTGCTGGGCGAGATCATTCACAACCCCGAGGTCAACGATCAGATCCGCCGGATGGGGATCGTCACCATCGCCGGCAAGCCGCGCGACGAGGAGATCAACCAACTCCGCGCCGGAAGACATCGTGATCATTCCCGCCTTCGGGACCGAGGTGGCCACGCGGCAGAAGCTCGAAGAGAAGGGCTGCCTGTTTGTGGACACGACCTGCGGGGACGTGATGAGCGTGTGGAAGCGCGTGCGGCAGTATTCCAAGGACGCGGTCACCAGCATCATTCACGGGAAGGCCTGGCATGAGGAGACCATGGCCACCAGCTCGCAGGCGCGCGCCAGCGGCAACGGCCATTACCTGGTAGTCTTCACGCTGGCGGAGACCGACTACGTGTGCAGCTACATCGTGCAGGGCGGGAACAAAGCGGAGTTCCTGGACAAATTCAAAGGCGCTTACTCTGAAGGTTTCGATCCCGGACATCCACCTCGAGGCCATCGGCGTGGCAAACCAGACGACCATGCTGCGCGGTGAAACCGAGGACGTCCAGCGCCGGCTCAAGGCGGCCATGGCCCGCAAGTTCGGCGAAGCCGCGCTGCCGCGGCATTTCCGTTTTTTCGACACCATCTGCGGCGCCACGCAGGACCGGCAGGATGCGCTGGAAAAGCTCCTGCGCGAGCCGCTCGATCTGCTCCTGGTGATCGGCGGCTACAATTCCTCGAATACGTCGCACCTGGCGGAGATGGGCGAGTCCCGGCTGCCGACCTATTTCATTAAGAACGCCGCGAAGATGGTCTCGACCCGGCTGATTCGCCATTACGACCAGCACAAACACGAGGAAGCCGAGACGCCCGACTGGCTGCCGGCGGGCAAGATCACCGTCGGCATCACCGCCGGGGCTTCGTGCCCGAACAATCTGATCGAAGACGCCATCCGGCGGTTATTCGAGCTGCGCGGCATTTCGGTGGTGGAACTCCTCGAGACCGCCGCGGCGCGCGTGTGACGCTCGACGGCGCCGGGGTGCGGCCGCCGGCGGTTCTGAACTTTTCGCGCTGATGCCTCGAACCCGCCAGGAACTCGAGCAGCTCGAACGCGAGTCATTGGCGCCTTACGCCCAGCTCAGCGCGCAGACTCGCGGACGGCGGCACCGGGAACCTCCGCCGGAGTGGCGCACCGAATACCAGCGCGACCGCGATCGGATCATCCATTCACGGGCGTTCCGCCGGCTCGAATACAAAACCCAGGTCTTCTTGAACGGCGCCGGCGATCATTTTCGCACGCGCCTGACCCATACGATCGAGGTGGCGGCGATTTCCCGTAATATTTCCCGCGCCTTGAAGCTCAACGAGGATCTGGCCGAGGCGATCGCGCTGGCGCATGATCTCGGGCATTCTCCGTTCGGCCACAAGGGCGAGGCCGTCCTGAACCGCTTGATGAAAGACCACGGCGGATTCGAGCACAATCGCCAGAGCCTGCGGATTGTGGAAGAGCTCGAACTCAAGTATCCGGGATTCACCGGCCTGAACCTCACCTGGGAGGTGCGCGAGGGATTGGGCAAGCACCGCACGGCCTACGATCGTCCGGCCAATGACGCCTTGTTCGCAGCAAAATCGCCCTCGCTGGAAGCCCAGGTCGCCAACCTGGCGGACGAGATCGCCTACTCGAGCCACGACCTGGATGACGGCCTGGATTCGGGCCTGCTCTCGGAACGCCAACTCCACCGCGAGGTCCGCCTCTGGCGCCAGGCCACCCGCACCGTTCAGCGCCAATGCGGCCAGTTGGCGGATGAATGCCGCCACTATTTCATCATCCGCTGTATCATCGATTCCCAGGTCAAGGACGTCGTAAATACGACCGAAGGGCTCCTGGCCCGATCACGCATCGCGAGCGCGGACGAAGCCCGCGCCCAATCCAAGCCCCTGGTCCGCTTCAGCGCCGAACGCCGCGCGCTGAACCTCGAACTGCGGCGGTTCCTTTACAAAAACCTGTATTACAACCCGGTGGTGAACCTGCCCCACCTGCGGGCGCGCCGCATACTGCACGAACTCTTTGACTATTATCTCGCGCATCCCCAGGCCCTGGGCACACAAGCCCGGCGGCGCGCGCGGCGCGACGGCCGGCCGCGCGCGATTTGTGACTACCTGGCGGGCATGACAGACCGTTATGCCATCACCGAGCACCAATGCTGGGTCGCGAATGGCCCCGAAGAGCCGTGAGCCGCAGCCGGTGGCCGGGTGAGCGCACAGGCGGGTAACAACACGTTACCGCGTGGGCTTTTCTCAATGCCGGCGCTGAGCCGTGCCGCTCTTTATCCGATTCTCCGGCTCGCGCTCGAGGTCCAGATCGTGTTCTTTCCAGGCCGCGAAGCCGCCTTCCATTTCCATGACGGGAAATCCCAGGCGGGCAAAGAACACACAGGCATGCGCTGCCAGGTGGCATGCCTGGGAGTAGCAATAAATGACGCTGGCCTTGTCCCGGCTGAGCCCCTCCGCTCTTTCCCACGTTCCCCGCGGCAGGTTGATGGCGCCCGGAATATGCCCCTGGGCATAATCCTCCGGCTCCCGCACATCGACGACCGCTGGCTGGGGTTCCGCTGACTTGAGCAGTTGATCCAGTTCCATGGGGCCGGTAGTGAAGGTGATTTTATCCTCGAAATAAGCCCTCGCCCGCTCCGGGTTCGGGGGCCGAATACTTGGTGTTTGCATAATTGATTTCCTCTCGTTTGGTTCCGCTGAATGGTAGTAAGGCTCCCTTGTCTGAACAGTATACCCCACGCGCCCCGGATTTTCAACGCCGCCGCGTTGGGATGACCATGGCGCACCGCGGTCGTGGATTATCAGCCGTCCCTCCGCGACTTGGCATCCGCTCCCTGTCAGACCCAATGCTGAAGCCTTGGGCTATTCTCGTCGGTCCCTCCGGGACCAATTCTCCGAGGGCGAGGGCGAGGGCCCGCAGCTCACCGGCGGGCGGGTCCTGGACGGGTCCCGGAACGTCACGCCCGAATTGGGCCGACGGTTCAGCGTTGGGTGGCGCAGTGGAAAGGGAACCAGGGCCGCAAGCACGTCCGCGGGATGCGACCAAGCTCCGGGACTACGGGCGCAGGGCGAGCGCCTCGGGTCGGGGCCGGGGAAGTGCCGAGGCCTACGGTTCGGGCGCGAGGTTCTCCTCCGCCACCCGGACGGTGAGGAAGGACTTTCGGATGCGCTCTTTCTTTCCGGCTGTCAGGGATTTCCATCCGGCGGAGGCGAAGAACCGTTGGCGGGCCTTCATGAATTCATATTCGAGCCGCCGCCGGTTGGGTTCGCCTTCCGGCAGAATGACATTCTCGCAGCCCCCGAGTCCGTTGAAGGCGATATTGCAGAGGGAGGTGCGGAAGGCCGCGCGATAGAGCACGCTCAACTCCTCGGAATTGAAAAAGCCGGCCAACCCGAGCCGCGTCGAGGCCTTCAGGAACCGGCCTTCGAAGGACTTGGCCGGGAACGCGGCGAGCTGCTCCAGGAAATCGTGACCATCAGTTTTCATTACTGGATGATCCATCGGCCATTTTGCCCGGAGGTTCTAACCTGATTTTGGTAATTTCCGCTCGTGATTTGTCCTCACCCGAACGAGGGCAGACCACGAAATATGCGAAATACGCGAAAGAGGGGAGAACCACGAAACATGCGAAATACGCGAAAAGGGCCGGACCCTGGAATAGTCGCATCGACAAACGAGGTTGGCCCAAAGTCGGGGAGCGACCATCGATGGCAGCCATGGACCTTAGCCCCTGGATCGGTGGCCTCTCCGATCCGTCGGGACGCGGCGCGACGCCCGGTGGGCATCCTGGCGCCCGGCTTCATTGGCCCATCCGGGCCGCCCATGCGTCCAGGGTCTGACTTTCGCTGACATTCGAGATGCCGGCTTGGCGTGCGATTTCGAGAAAACGCGCGAGGAGAGCGGCGCGGGCCGGGCCGCGGACGCGGTTCGTGACGAATCGAACATACCAAATCGGGAGCCGCGCGGTTTGGACGCGGAAGCGGGTGGCCGGGTCTTCGGCCGCCTTTTCGGCGTTGTCGAACAGCGCATCCGCAGCACGGAGGAAATCATCATTCAGGTAGGCGGCTTTCGAGGAATCAAAGATGTGGGCGTGTGCTTTGCCGTCGCGCACCTGGCTTTCGAGCAATTCGAGGTAGGCAGCCAATTGCGGCGCGGCCTGGCCATAATAGGCGGCGAGGAATTCGCGGATATGTTTCGGGACATCCGTATTGGGATTCCAGAGCAACTCCGCGAGCACGTAAGCGCGCAGTGGGCCGAGTTCGCCGTTGCCGCCCGGGGAGTAGTTGCCCTGTTCGAAGAGACCCTTGACCCCGTGCTGGACGAAGAATTGCACATTGGGCTGCAGCGCGTCGAAATTCGGGAACGGCTGCTGGTAATGGCCAAAGTTCGGGGTGTAATCCCAAATGTAGAGCTTCGGGGCCACCGGCTGCCATGCCAGGATGTCGTCGCGGAACCGCCGGTTTTCTGGTGAATCGCACGTGGCCAGCGGATGGGCGAAGCAACATTCGATCGAGCAGAGGCGGATGATCACGTTGCGATAGGGACGGAGGGTCTTGGGGGGTTTGCGTGTATATTGGTACGCGAGCGTGTCGATGCGGATGTTCGGGTAATCGTGCTCGATGTCTTGAGCGATGGCGTTGACGAAGCGGATCATCGAGGCCGCCGGGCTGCCCTCCTGGTCATCAAAGGCCTTGCACGGGTCGCACTGGCACCAATGGCCGGTGTCGTTCTGCGAGACGCTGATGATCGTAGCCTCCGGGTGCTCCTTAATCCATTGGCGGACGCGCGCGATGGCGAGCTTGACCACCTCCGGGTTGGACAGGCAGCGCTGGACATAACCGTCCACGCGCTTGCCTTTAATCAGCGGGAAGTATTCGGGATGCTCCTGGTACAGCTCGCGCGGGATAAGGCTGTCCATGCTGTGGACGAACGGGAAGTAGGCAACCGCGGGGCCGCCGTGCTTTTCGATCAAATGGCAGTTGGGGCCATTCATGCGATGGCGGGCGGCGAAGTCGCCGTCGCGCATCATCTCCGTCCAGAAAACCTCGCGGTATTCCAGGGCGGGGATGATGGTTTCATCGAGGGCGGGCAGAACCAGGCGGTTGGTTTTGGGGACGACTTCCAATTCAGGGGTGAACCAGCGGACCCCGAGTTTCTCCTCGAGCAATGTATAGACGCCGTTGAGCGTTCCCCGCGGCCGGCCACCGGCGATGATCAGCCGGCGCCGATCCGAGCGCAGGGTGAAGCCATCGGCGCCGAGCTTCGTAAAGTCAATCGGTAAGCGGGATTTGGCCAGGTGCAGGTTGTTGCCCAGGAGAATCTCGTGGCTGGCGGCGTGGTTCAGTATCGGCGACGATGGGCATGCCCACGCCGGTCATCTTTTCGAGATAATGCTGCAACTCCTGCGCGGCATAGCGCTCCGAGGGGATGGCATCCGCGGGGAGCACAATACGATAGGAGGTTTTGCCCTTGGCCGCCAGCGTGGTGGCGGCCCGGGCCGAATCGGCGGTTATGGCGCACATGAAGAGAATCAGGCCCAGGAAGGGAACGGGGCTGTGAAGCGGCGGCCATCGTTTGGGCGGGCTAGGGGAAAAGGCGGACGAAGGGTTCATCGAGATTTTGCCCATGCCGGGAGCATAGAACCAAGGGCCGAGAATTGGCAATAGCTTTGGGGACGAGAGCGAGCCGTGGACTTCAATCCGCGGAATTCGGTCAGCGAATTGAGTTGCGTCGCTCCGCGACGCCTGGCTGCCGCACGGCCACCCATCCATGGACTGAAGTCCATGGCTACCATCGTTTGTCGCTCCGCGACACGGGATGGCCCGGGAAAGCCTTGCCGCCGCAGTGTGGCTTGACGCCTCGCCCGTCGCGCGGGGGGATACGAGTTACCGCCATTTGCAGGTCCAGCCGCGCGCGGGAACGACGAGTTTCTTCCCGTTCACCTCGACCGTCGCGGGTTCGTCGCGGAAGTTTTCGACGACGAAGCCTTTGTCCTGGAACAGGTAGAGCGCAACGAGCTAACAATACCCGCTTCCAAGCCAGGCGCGGCGCGGGTTGCTATTGGCTCCCGGCGCCGGTCACCTGCATTCGGAGACCATAGAAATTCTTGCTGGCGGTGATGAAGAGCGTCTTGCGGTCCGTCCCGCCGAAACAGACATTGGCCGTCCAAGGTTCGGCCACGTCGATGTGCTCGATTTGTTTGCCCGCAGGGTCGAAAACGGTCACGCCATGGCCGGTGAGATACACATTGCCCTGGTTATCGATGGTCATGCCGTCGGACCCGAGTTCGCAAAATAGATGTTTATCCTTGAGCGACCCATCCGGCTGAATCGAGTAACGATAGGTCCGTCCAGCCCCGATGTCCGCAACGTAAAGCGTCTTGCCGTCGGGTGTGCCGATGATCCCATTGGGCTGTTTGAAATCGTCAATCACCCGGGTGAGCGTCTTGTGTTCGGGGGCGAGGTAATAGACGTACTCGCCGATCTCCTTCGGGCCGCGGTTCCAGTAGGGGCGTTTGTAATAGGGGTCGGTCAGGTACAAGCCCCCATCGGGTCGGACCCAAACGTCGTTCGGACCGTTGAGCAGTTTACCTTGATATTTCTCGATCACGGTCTCGATCCGGCCCGCGGCAATGGACCAAAGCTGGTTCTTCTCATCGGCACAGGCCCAGAGATTGCCCTTGGCGTCGAAGCACAGTCCGTTGGCTCGGCCGCACGGGTGCATGAACGTGGTCAGTTTGCCGTCCGTGCTCCACTCGAGGATTCGGTCGTTCGGTTGATCGGTAAAAAAGACATTCCCCTGCGCATCGCAGGCGGGTCCTTCCGTGAACGAGAAATCGCCCGCCAGCTTTTCGAGCTTCGCGCCCGGGGCGATGATCGGGCTCTCCGCCGCTGGCATGGAAGTGGTCGCGCACATGAACAGGAGAAAGCTGGCAGTGAAGGCTCGCATAGGTTTCGCTTTCGAATTAGGACCGGGTCATGGAAGGGGAAAAGGCGCGAGCCGTCAATCCCGAATACTTACGGCCGACGCGAGGACGCAAAGACCTGAACAACGCAAAGACGCCAAGACGCAGAGACGCGGAGAGGAGAGACGGAGGGGCGCGTGGGTCAGATGCGTGTCGAGAATCTCGCCACATTCGACCGCAGGGGGGGCGCGAGCTGGGGGCTCGCAGTCCGCCCCCCTGCTCGTTTTAGCTTGCAGCTGAGGCCCCCAAGAAAATCACCAGAACAGAAAACAAAAACCAAGAAACAAAAGCCATTTACACAAAATCCTTTACAAAACCTTTCAAAAACCAACCATCACACAGATTCCCCTACAAAACCGATTCCTTTACCAAGCCAGCTTAGATGGAGGCTCACTTTCCAGCCACCGCGGCGGTGATTAGGGCACGGCCCCCTGGCGCATTTCGGGTTCTCCGGGTTCGTTAGTTTTCTTGCGCCTTCGCGGCTTTGCGTCTTTGCGTTGTTCAGGTCTTAGCGTCCTCGCGTTGTCCGGATTACGTTTTACGTCGTTACGTTTTACGAGTTCACGTTTCACGCTTCCCACTCCCCTTATTGACAACCCACCTGTCTCTCAACAGCTTAGTGGGGTGACAGGACCTCGAACAGGCCGGAACACGGGCAGGCTGGCACGGCTCGTGACGCTTGGGCCGTCGTTGATGTCCAAGCATTTCTGGGTCTGGCCGCTGCTGGGGGCAGTAGCATTGCTGGCTGTGGGGGCTTGGGTCCGGAGCCGGGTGGAGGGCGCCACACGCGAGGAATTGGCCTCGCGGCTTGCCACGCTGCTGAACGCGGAAATCGCCACGTTGCGCCTGTGGTGTTCGGAGCGCGAATCCGACGTCAAGTCGTACGCCGCCGACATCCGGATTCAGGGGGTGATTCTCGAGTTAATCGAGTTGGGGCGGGCCTCGAATGCCACGCCCACCCTGCTGGCCGACTCCGCGACCGCCCAGGCCATGCGCTCGTATCTCCGCCCGTTGATGGAGACGCGCCATTACCTGGATTACCTGGTGCTGACGCCCGATCGGCGCATCCTGGCCGCGCGCGAGCCCCAACTCGTGGGGCGGCATGTGCCGGGTACCTACTGAACCGTTCCTCCGGCGGGCCCAGGCGGGCCGGTCAGCCATCTCACGCCCGTTTCTGGATCGGTTGGGCACCGAAGGAGACGCCTCCCGTCCGATCATGTTCGTCGCGGCGCCGGTGACCACCAGCGAAGGCAAGGTCGCCGCCGTGCTGGTCCTCTTGATGCGGCCCGAGGAGGAGTTTAGCCGGATCTTCGCGGTGGCGCGCATGGGCGAGACCGGGGAGTCGTACGCGTTTGATCGGCGCGGCGTGGTTTTGACCGCGTCGTTATCGGAACCCGAGTTGAAGCGGTTGGGCCTGATTCCGAAGGCGCCCGAGGCCACACCCATCTTGAACCTCCGCCTGACCGATCCCGGCGTGGATTTGCAGCGCGAAGGGCGTCGTTTGCGGGCCGACGGCGACGCGCCTTTGACGCGCATGGCCGCGGTGGCGACCAAAGGCTGGGAGGGCGTGGATGTTCAAGGTTACCGGAATTACAAGGGCAAGCGGGTAGTGGGGGCTTGGTCCTGGGTGCCCGAGTATGGCATGGGGGTGGCCACCGAGGAGGGCGCCGAGGAAGCCTTTCAGACGCTGTACGTGTTGCGCCGCGCGTTTGTCGTGTTGTTCCTGCTCTTGAGTTTGAGCGCGGGCGCCATCGTGGGCTTCACGCTGATGGTCGAGCGGTTGCAGGCCTCGGTGCGGCGCAGCGCGCTGGCGGCCCGTCAACTTGGCCAATATGTGCTCATGCAGGAGATCGGGCGCGGCGCCAACGGCATGGTCTATCGCGCCCGCCACTCCCTGTTGCGGCGGCCGGTGGCCGTCAAGCTGCTGAGTCCGGAATTGACCAATGAAAGCGCGGTCGCGCGGTTCGAGCATGAGGTGCAAATGACCAGCCAACTGACGCACCCCAACACGGTCGCCATCTACGATTATGGCCGGACCCCCGAGGGCCTGTTCTATTACGCCATGGAATACCTGAGCGGGATCAACCTGGACCAACTCGTCCGGCGCTGCGGGCCGCAGCCCGAGGGCCGGGTGATCCATGTCCTGCGGCAGGTATGCGGTTCCCTCGCCGAAGCCCACCACATCGGCCTCATCCACCGCGACATCAAGCCGGCCAATATTGTGCTCACGTGCCGCGGCGGCGTGTTCGACACCGTCAAGGTCCTGGATTTCGGACTCGCGCGCACGGTCCATGCCGGCTCGGCCGACAAAGCGGCACTCAAGGAAGTGGTCGGCACGCCGCATTTCATGTCGCCCGAGGCCATCACCGCTCCGGCCCAGGTGGATCCGCGAGCCGACCTCTATTCGCTCGGGGCCGTGGGCTACTGGCTGCTGACGGGTAAACCGTTATTCGATTCCGAGGAGGTCGAAGAGCTGCTGCGGCAGCACGTGAAGGTGATGCCGCCCAGGGCCTCCGAACGGCTCGGGGTGATCGTTTCTCCCGACCTCGAAGCCGTGATCATGCGATGCCTCTCGAAGGTCCCGGACCAGAGATTCCCCAGCGCCGACGCCCTCGACCAGGCCCTGGCCCAATGCGCCTCCGCAGGCACCTGGACAATGGCCGATGCCGAGCGCTGGTGGAAAGCCAACCTGACCGGGATCGAAATCATACCCGCCGCCAAGATGGCGGAGAAGACCCTGGTGATCGCCGAGCGAGTTTGACTCGGCATTACACCGGGGGCAGGGAGGCTTTTGGCTGGCTGCTCAGGGTGGTCGAGGGGCTATACTCGGGAGAGCAGGGCCATCCACGCGGCTAGCGTTTCACCAGAAGCGGCCGAAACGATCCGGCGTGCGGTATCGCCCCGGGTCATGGACACAAACTGATCCCTTCGGATTTGCGCGCAGCGTTTGGAGTGCGCCGGGCTTCCCGGCGCTTTTCGCACGCGCGACCCGGCCCAAACGCGGAAGCGAGCTATCCGCACTCCAAACGCTCCGCGCACTATCCGGCGCGGGGTTAAACCCGCGGACATCGGGCGGCTTTTGCCCGCGAGACAAACGTGGCAGCGCCGTGAGGGAAGGTAAGTTTTCCATAACGAAGAAGCGGCTGGGCTGTCAAAATCGAAACGCAAGAACACGTACTATATGACAAACTATATGACAATCGCACAGTTGCTCACGCTTGTTGGCCTGGCCAGCCTGGGGGCCGCCGCGGTTCTCGCCCGGAGCTACCTGCGGGTGGACCCGGGTTTGCGCCGAGCCTTTACCGGGCTTCTACTTTCCGCGGTCGCCGGTGTCGGCATTACCTTTGCGAGATCACCAGTCGAGATTTGGGTGCTCGGCCTCGTCATGCTGGGCGGCATTGCGATCCTGGTTTGCAGCCTGCATCTGGAGAACAAGCGCAAGCGCCGGGACCTGGTGCAGGGTGAGTCGCTTCGATAGGCCCATCGGGCCGCGATTGGATTGTGCTTGCTTCGAGCTGGCCGGGGCAGCATAAGGACTTTATGAAAAATCGAATTTGTCTCACCTGGCTGATAGCGGCCGGCCTTGTCGCTTCGGCCACAAGTGCGTTCGCGGCGGACAACCCGTTCCTGGGCGAATGGGCGCTGACCATTCCCGGCGGGGCGGCGGGTTGGCTGGGGATCAAGGAGAGTAACGGAGAGTTGGAGGGGAGCATGATGTGGGGTTGGGGCAGTGTTGAACCTGTAGCCTCAGTGCGCGTGGACGGTGATCACTTGGTGATCACCCGGCGGCATGAAATTCAGCGCAAGGACGGAACCGGCAAGAACGTGAAGGTCAATATTACAGAAACCATCACCGGCACGCTCGACGGCGACGCCATCAAGCTGGTGAGCGTCAAACCGAAAGATGATGGCCAGGGCGAAGACACCGCTGAATTCGGCGGGCGCAAACAGCCGCCGGTGCCGCCCGCGCCGGATCTCAGCGCGATCAAGTTTGGCGACCCGATCACGTTGTTCAATGGCAAAGATCTTGCCGGCTGGCGCTTGACTGACCCCAATGCCGAGAGCGGGTGGAAGGTCAGGGATGGCGACCTGGTCAACGACGTGGTGCAGGAAAAAGGCAAACACAAAAGCTACGGAAACCTGCGGACGGACCAGGAGTTCGAGGATTTCGATCTGAGCCTCGAGGCCCTGGTCGGCAAGGACCAAAACAGCGGCGTCTATGTGCGGGGGATCTACGAAGTGCAGGTCGCAGACACTTATGGGCGGGGATTGGACCCTCATAATATGGGCGCGGTGTATAGCCGGATCACTCCCACCGTGGCCGCTGAAAAACCTCCCGGCGAGTGGCAGACCATGCGCATTACGTTCGTTGACCGGCACATGACGGTGGTGCTGAACGGCCAGCGCATCATCGACAATCAACCCGTGCTCGGCTGCACCGGGGGAGCCTTGTGGTCGGATGTCACCCGGCCCGGCCCGATTTATTTGCAAGGCGACCACACCGGGATCGAGTACCGCAACCTCGTGCTCCGGCCCGTCGTGCACTGACCCGGCGCCAGGCGCGTGTTCCGTTTCATTGCGCGTTCCTTGGGGCTCGCGCGGGCCGGAGACGCTCGCGACGGGGAGCCCTCGAGGCGGCTCGCCAGGCGTGCTCGGCACCTCAGCTCCGGTCGCGACGCATTTTTTTCCAAAAACCTGTTGCGTGGCCGGACAGGTTTAGTATATTTCGCGTTCCTCTTCCCGAGTCCGGGAAGGAGAAGTTAGTTTTAACCATTAACAGACAATTGTTCTTTGTATGGCTGGACAACGCATTCGCATTCGATTGAAGGCTTATGATCACCGGGTCATAGACCAATCCGCCCGCGACATCGCGGATACCGTGAAGCGCACGGGAGCACGAGTCGCCGGCCCCATTCCACTTCCCACCCGCGTCGAGCGCTTCACCGTGTTACGCTCGCCGCACTCGGACAAAAAATCCCAGGAGACATTCGAGCAGCGCACGCACAAGCGGCTGATCGATATCATCGAGCCGACGGCCAAAACCGTGGATGAGTTGAAGAAACTCAACCTGCCGGCGGGCGTGGACATTACGATTAAGATTTAGCCACAGGATTGCTATGCCAGTAGGACTTTTAGGAAAAAAATTGGGCCAGACCCGGGTCTATAGCGCCAAGGGCGTGATTACCCCGGTAACCATTGTTCTGGCGGGACCCAACCGCGTGCTGCAATGCAAAACCCAGGATAGCGACGGCTATAGCTCGGTGCAGCTCGGGTTCGACGACCAAAAAGAGCAGCGTTTGACCAAGCCTTTGCTGGGCCATATCAAGAAGTTCAACGGCGTCGCCGTGAAACGGATCCAGGAATTCCGCAACTTCTCCAAAGAGGTCAAATCCGGCGATGTCCTGGGGGCGACGCTTTTTGCTCCCGGCGACTATGTGGATGCGATTGGGGTCACGAAGGGGCGCGGGTTCGAAGGCGTGGTGGGGCGGCATGGATTTCGGGGCGGCGACTCGACCCACGGGGCCAAGGGCTGGCACCGGCGCTCGGGCGCCATCGGCCAGCGCCTGTTTCCCGGCACAGTTATGCGCGGCATGCGCATGCCGGGTCACATGGGCCAGGTGCGCCGCACGGCGCAGAACCTGGAAGTCGTGCAGGTGCGGGAGGCCGAGAACGTCCTCTTGATCCGCGGCGCGATCCCGGGGTCCAACGGAGACTATGTCGTCATCCGCGAGTCCAAGAAGCGGCCCAAGGGCTGGCGTCCGCATGCGGAGCGGCCGGAGAACGTGAAAAAGACGGAAGCCAAGAAGAAGTAACTGAACTTTTCTAATCCGCGCATGCCGCGGTGAAGTCTATGAAGCTGACAATTAAGGATGCGAAAGGTAACAACCAGGGCGAACTGGAAGTGAAGTTCCCGCTGGTTGAAAATGGCAAGGGCACCCAGGCGGTGCATGACGCAGTGGTCGCCTACCAGGCGGCCCAACGCATGGGCACGGCCTGCACCAAGACCATGGGCGAAGTCAACGGCACCGGCAAGAAACCCTGGCGGCAAAAGGGCACCGGGCGTGCCCGGGCCGGATCCTTTGCGTCACCCCTATGGCGCGGCGGCGGCGTGGTGTTCGGGCCCAAGCCCCGTGATTTTAGCAAGAAGGTTTCGCGGAGCACGCGCCAACTCGCGCTGCGCAAGGCGCTGTCCGAGCGCTTGCGCGCCGGTGACGTCATGGTGGTCGAGGACATCAAGCTCGAATCGGCGAAGACCAAGGAGTTTACTGGTCTGCTCGAGGCGCTGGATCTCCAGGGCACCGCGTTGATTGTGGCCCAGGGCGCCGACAAGAACCTGATGCTGGCCTCACGCAATGTCCCCTACGTTTCCGTCGCAACCAGTGAATCACTGAACACGTATGATGTCTTGCGGCCGGACAAACTCGTCTTTACCCGGGGCGCCTTCGAACAGGTCGAGGCCCGCCTAACGAAAGCCTGATATGAACACTTTCGAGATTATCAAAACCGTCCGTCTGACCGAAAAAGGCACCCGGCAGGGAGAGAAATTCAACCAATATACCGTGGTGGCCGATCCCCGCGCCAACAAGGTGCAGATCCGCAAGGCGGTACAGGAGTTGTTCAAGGTCAAGGTCGTCAAAGTCAATACTTTGAACGTGCGCGGCAAGTTTCGCCGCCAGCGGACCAAGCAAGCCGGCCAGGCTGCCAATTGGAAGAAAGCGATCGTCACCCTCAAAGAGGGAGACAAGATCGTTTTGACCTAGCCAGGCTCGGCTCAGACCGCCGCCTGGCGGCGCCCGAACGCTGCGATGGCCCACGGGGCTACATCATAGCCAGCACCCCGCGGATATACCCGAAGGATTCGGTCATGCCGGGCAGCGGGGCATCGGCCTTGGCTTCGTATTCCAGGGCGAGGTTGCCGGAGTATTTGATCTCGAGCAACGTCTTCAACACACCGACAATGTCGATGATCCCGCGACCGACCTCGACGGGCTTTCCTCGAGGCGTGGGCTCGGTCACGTCCTTCATATGAAAATCGTAGAGGCGGGGCGCGCACTGGCTGATGACCGGCACCGGATCTTCGCCGATGCGGACGGTGTGGCCGACGTCCATGCAGACGCCCATATGCGGATCGCGGTTCTGCACCAGGCGCAGGACGTCCAGGGGTGACGGATAAAAATTCTTGTCCGGCCCATGATTATGGATGGCGATGCGGATGTCGTACTCCTTGGCCAGGGACTCGATGGTATCCAGGGCGTCGGGATCCGGGCTGCAGATGATCGTCGGCATGCCGGCGTCTTTGGCATATTCAAAGGCCGCGCGGATCTCGCCGGGATCCTTTTTTAAGTAGATCACCCCCCCGCCCATGAGGACAAGGCCGGCTTCGGTGATTTTCCGATGAGCTTCCTGGCGCTGTTCCGGTGTGCTCTTGAGCGGCAGGTGCATATCCTTGAGCGAGATATATTTCACCCCGGCCTCCTTGGTCATCGCGATGGCTTGGTCGAGGCTGAACTTTCGCAAGGTATAGGAAGTCAGGCCGAGCTTCAGGCCGTCGCAGGGATCGCGCTCCGGCTTGCGCAGCGCCGCCTGCAGAGTTTGGGGCAGCAGGCCCGAAGCAAAGGTCGTCGAGGCGAACAGGCCGGCTTTGAGGAATTGGCGGCGATGGTGGTTTGAGGAGTTCCAGAGATTTTTCATATGGGTCCCGGGCGGGTATTGCACACCTTTGAAGCCGTCCTGTCCAGCGGGTAATCAGCTCCCACGCCCGCGCGCCCGCGCGGGGCGGAGAGGCGGAAATGATTCGACACCGGGTCTGGTTGAGCGAGAATATCAGCCGGCATGGAGAAAAGCCTTACCATCGAAGCCGATGACCCGGCGCCGACGACGACCGACTGGGTGCGCTTCGGGCCTTCGACGATTCAGGGTCTGGGCGGATTTGCGCGCAAAGACATTTCGAGCGGCACGCGGGTGATTGAATACGTGGGGGAACGCATCGACAAACAGGAGTCGCTGCGCCGGTGCGAGCGGAGTAACGAGTTTATCTTTACGCTCAACGAACGGTGCGATATCGACGGGAACACCCCCGGCAACCCCGCGCGACTCATCAACCATAGTTGCTCCCCAAACTGCGACGCGGAGGTTGACAACGAGCACATCTGGATTGTGGCCAACCGCGATATCCGGGCGGGGGAAGAGCTTACCTTCAACTATGGCTTCGATCTGCTGGATTACCGCGAGTACCCTTGCTGGTGCGGCTCGGCGAGCTGCATCGGGTATATCCTCGCGGAGGAATTCTTCGAGCACATCCGAACCCAGCGGGCGCTAACCTCGGGCGGTGGTTCCGGGGAGACTGGGTAGGGCGCCCATTCGCTGACCGCGAAACCTGCGAAATACACGAACCGGGGACTCGATTTGTGTGGTCCTTGTAGGCGCGGTTGATTGCCTCCGGGCAGTCTGGGAGCGGCGCGAAGGCTGGGCCCGGGGGCACCACCCCCTCCCATTGAACCGCGTCAGAGTTCGACCGAACAATCGGTGTATTCCGCCGCGGGCAGGACGCGAGGTTCGGGGTGAGGATTAGCGATGGTGACACGCCCGCGGAGGATGCTCGAGGACTCGAACAGAATCGGGCCTCGAACCACGAGTTCGCGGCAATGCTTGAGCGAAGGAATGCCGCGGGCCAGGGCGTGTTCCAGTTGATCGATGAGCTTGTAGTGGTTGGGGTCCAGGTCGATGGCGGGCGGCGCTTCGGCGGTTCCATTCGCCGGAACCAGGCGCCAGTCCTCCGTAACCTGGTAAGCGTCCGTGCGCAAGCCCAGCAAATCCGAGGTGGTCTTTACCGGAGCAAACCGTGAGCGCGGCGCCAGGACGGCGCCGGTCTTCGGGAAGTACTCGATGGCCGCCCCCATGGCGGTTTCGAGTTGAAACACCGGGGGCGAGTGTTTGTCCCGCGGATCCAGGGGTTTGGAATTCCTGATAAGTGGGAGCGGAATAAAGCCATCGTTCGCCTCGACCGCCGTCTTCATGGAATCGAGCCGGAGCCACAGGTTGTTCGTATTGAAGTAACGGTGGCGCCGAATGTCTTGGAACGCGGCCAGGTCAGGTTCCGGGCACTGAGCCGATTCGCGCAGCAGGCACTTGCCGTTGCGTTCCGCCAGGTGGCCCCCTTTGCGATCCGAGGGTGTGCGTTCGGCGACCTCCATTAAGAAGTCCAGGCCCGAACGGGCAAAGTAAGCCAGGAGCGTGGGATCGAGACTGGCGCCGAGGTTATCCGAATTCGAGACGAAGAGGTACCGGCAGCCGGCGTCGAGCAAACGCTTCAGCCAGCCCGAGCTGAGCATCGAAGGGTACAGGTCCCCATGGCCGGGGGGACACCATTCCAGGGCGGGATTGAGCGGCCAGGACGCGGGAGCGAGGGTTCGGGCATCGACTTTTGGCACCTGGCTTTGGAGCAGTTCGAGCGCCTGGGGTTCGCCGAGTTCCGGGTAGCGCTTCAGGAATTCCAGCGTGTCCTGGCTGGTGGAGAAGCTGTTCATCAGCACAAATCGGAGCGGAACCCCGAACCGGGACCGCAGATGTTGGATCTGCCTCACGGCAAAGTCCAGGAAGGTCAAACCGTCTCTGAGGGCAAGGAGCGATTTCGCGCGTTCCAGGCCCATGCTGGTGCCCAGCCCTCCGTTTAGCTTCAGCACCACGGTCTGCGACAGGATCGAGAACTCGCCGCCCCGGGCGGGAGGCAGGTCTTCCAAGCGGGGAATCTCGCGCAGCGGTTGGATGCTCGACTCTGGGATGAGACCCGTGTCCCCGGCCAGCAACCGGGTGTAATTGTGTCGAAACGCCCGGATGGCGGCCGGGCTGAGGCGAGCTGCCCGCATTTTTTCTTCGAACGGACGGAACCGCCTCGCAAGGTGTTCGTTATCCATGAGGCGTCAAAGTCGCGGAGAGCGGACCCGGGTTTACGAACCGGCAGCCTTCAGACGCTTCAGATCTTCCGCCAGGAACAAGGCCACTTCCTTGAATTTCGAAGCGTTCTGGGGGTTGATTTCCATGAGGGTCCGATGCGCTTCAAGGCACGCGCGGGTGACTTCCTCGCGGGTTGGAGTGCAGGGGTCGTGGACCCGGGCTTCAGTGGGCTCGGGCGGAGCAAGCGGTCCCTGAGTGAGCCGGAACAAGTGGAGCACACCCAGGCTCTCAAGCAGGTCCACAATGCGCGGGTTCGGATCGAGGAGTTCGATAGCCGGCCCTGGTGGATTGGCCGGCGCCCCGCTCATCTTCAAACCGAAGCCCGTCAACACGCCCAGGAACGTGCTGTCCATCAGCATGCACTCGGACAAATCCAGCACGAAGTAAGTATAGCCCTTTTGCAGCAGTTCATCGACCAGAGTCCTGAAATCGATGCTCGAAGTGAAGTTGGCCCGGCCAGCAATCTTGATACAGGCGAACTTCTCGCCAACTAAAACCAACATTTTGGCGGTGGCAGGGTTCATCGTTCCATCGGACGGACGGTCCGGAAGGGCGGCGGCGGTTTCGGCGGTTGGGCGGACACGATCTGCACCAGGGCCTGTTGCAGGACCAGGGATTCATCGAGGCTGCTCGATACCAGTCGGCGGTTGCATTCGAGGAGTAGTTCCATGGCCTGAACCAATTCGGTTTCTGAATAGTGCCGCGTCTGCGGCAGCGCCTTGTAAAGAACAAAGGGGTTGAGCGCGAGGGGATTAAAGCGCCGGTCCGCCGGCAACTGTTCCGGCGGCACTTTTTCCAACTGAGACTTGAACCGCGCGTAGTCCACGTCCGGACGAAGCCAGCCTTCGCGCAACATCTCCTTGAGCAGCAACATCGCGCGGACCTTGCTGATCAGCCCATAGAGAAGGCCAATCTCGCTCTTGCGCGGATCCAGTTTGGCCTCCCAAAGCTCCTCGTCCAGGCGCCGCAGCAGGCGAGGCAGGTCCCGGTCGCCCAGGGCATCGCCCAGCGCAAAGGCGCGCGCGGTCTTGTTGTGGATGCAGATGATCTGGACGTCCGCCAATTCGATGACAGAGCGGTTCCCGACGTAGAGCGCGAGCTTTTCGATTTCGCTGTCGAGTTGGCGCGCATTGGGTCCGACCCGGGTGATGAGTTCCGCGAGAGCGGGTTCGGCGATGTCCTTTTGGCGCTGCCGGATCGCGTTGCGAGCCCAGGCCTCGGCCCGATCCGCCCAATCCCGGTCCTCGGCGCTCCAGCCGGCCAAGGCTTCGACGGTGCCAAGTTTGTCGAGCGTCTTATAGAACGTCTTCCGTTTATCCACTTTGGTGGCGCTGATGAGCAGGCGCACACTGCCCCAGGGGAAGGTCTTGAGTTCCTGCGCCAGTTCCGCCAGCGATTCCGTTACCGCCTCCGCGCTGGCCTGTACGCTCCTCACCGAGAAAGTTGCAGTTCTGCATCCAGACGGCTTTGCCATCCCCGAAGAAGGGAAGGGTTTGGAGGGCCTCACGCACCCGGCGCAGCGCTTTGAGGGCCTCGCCGCTATTGGCGGCCGCGGCGTCGATGATCTCGTGATCCGAGCCGCCGATGTCCTTGGTCCACTGCTGGAAGACGGCTTTTGCTCGTTGCTTGACCGCAAACTCATCCTCGCCACAGACCAGCACCACAGCGGCGGCTTGCTTGGGGACGGTGGGGGGCATTCGCCGGGGGTTTTACTCCGCCTCGCTGGTGCCCGTTTCGTTGATTCGGTCCAGCACCTCGCTCATGTCCTCGACTTGCTCGAAGAGCGCGTTGGCCACGTAGATGGGCCGCTTTTGGGCGGTCGCGAGCGCCAGGCAATCGCTCGGGCGAGCGTCGATCTCGACGATTTTGCGGGCCAGTTCGTTTTGCTGTTGGAGAATCAAACGGGCGAAGTACGTCGAATTCTTCAATTCGGTAATGACCACCCGTTCGACATTGATGCTAAATCCTTTAAAAATGCTTTGAATCAGATCGTGAGTCAGGGGCCGTTCCTTTGGTGTTTCGCGAAGAAACATACCGATGATGGCGCCCATGTTCGGTTCCACGTTGATGACGAAGACCTTGTCATCATTCCCCACGAAAAGCGCACAGCCACTGTTGGCGGGCAGAATTCCGCGAATCTGAACCGGCACCACATCATTCTTCATACCCACAGTGTATTGCGCAAATACGAAAAAACAAGTCCCGCGGGCACGGGCGCGAGGTCGAGAACTAACGGTCCAAACTCCGAGGAGCGCGAGTGTTTTACGGGCTCCGGCTTGGGCCACCACCTCCAGCGGTCCTGGCCCGTGGCACGTTGGCCACCCCGAAAATCCAACAGGGGAAAGACGTGTCCGTTGACCGTTCCCTCACGCTCCATGCCTCCGTGTTCGAGCCCCCTCCTGCGTTCCAACCGCTTGCGCTTCCGCCTTTACAGCCGCCCGCCGCACCCATTAAGAATAGGGTATGACGCGCGGTGAAATAGTCCTCTGGCTCATCAGCCTGCTCGCGCTCGGCGTGTGGGTGGTGTTCAGTTGCTTTTCGCCGAGCGCCCGCCTGCGCCGCCGCCGGCGAAAGAGCCACAGCCGGGTCATTTCCAAGACCAACCGGCCGAGCGTTCGCTTGAGCGTGAAGCCGCCGAAGGAGTAGCACCGCGCACGCCGTTAGTTGGAGGCTTCCAACCGGTAGCTCAGGGTATTGTAATAGCGGCGCTTCAGGCCGCGTTTCCTCCGCTGCCGTTCCCGGGCTTTGACCAGGTGTTTCAGGCAGCGCGAGCCTTGAATGGCGGGTTCGCCGCATTCGGTGCACCGTTTGTCCCGTTGCATGCGCAATTGGTATTTGCGCTGCCGGGAGATGGGCAGTTCCGTGAACTCATCTTGAATTCGCCTTCTCATGCATGTCTCTCCGTGATGACCGGCGGATTGTATTCCCGCGTCGGTGACAAGCTGGGCAAACGACGACTTGACCAGCATCCATTCAGACCCTTCCCCGCGATTGGAAAGCTGTCAAGGTAGGCTTATAGCAGCATAGTCAGGCGGCTCCACCCCCGTCGTGCTGGATTTCCCACTTGCCCCAGCGCGGATTTCGAGCCATAAGCATAGCGCATTTTCAGGCGAAACGGACATCCTATCGGTCGAATTCTGCTGGTCCGGCTGGGCGGACTGGGCGATGTGGTGTTCACCTTGCCGGCCGTGAATGCGGTCAAGGCAGCCTTTCCGGAGGCACGCATCACCTACCTGGTGTACAAGGAATTCGCGCCCTTGCTCGAGGGTTTTCCCCACATCGACGGCGTCATCACCCTGGATCGCGCCGCCTATCGGGGGCTCAATCCCCGGACCCTGCTGCCCGCGGCCTTCCGGATGCTGGTGGACCTGCGCCGCCATCGGTTTGATCTGGCTGTCGATTTTCAGGGGTTTGGCGAAACCGGCCTGCTGAGTTGGTGGACGCGAGCGCCGCAGCGCTGGGGCAGCGTCTATCGCGCGACGCGCGGTTGGGCCTACACCCGGGGGATTCCCCGCGACACGGGACTGCACCCCATCCAATATCAACTGGATATGCTGCAGCGGAGCGGGGGAATACCGTCCCGTCCGTTACGGAATCGCTTCACGGTGCCGGAAAGCGCTCGGGACCAGGCGCTCCGCTTTTATTCCGACCGGGGTTTGCATGCGGACCGGCCGACGCTGTTCGTTCAGCCTTTCACCAATTGGACTTCGAAGAACTGGCCACTGGAACGTTATTTGGAAACTGCCAGGTGCTGGAAACAGCGTGGCGGACAGGTCCTGTTCGGCGGGGGACCGGGGGACCGCGCGGCGCTCGAGCCGGTGCTTCGGGAAGGGTTTGTCGTAGCGGCCGGCGTTCCCATTCTGGTCAGCGCGGCGCTGGCCAACCTGGCAACGGTGGTTCTCGGCGGCGACACCGGTCTGCTGCACCTGGCCGTGGCGCTGGGCAAGCGCGTGGTCATGATCATCAACTCGACGAGTCCGGGAAAATGTTTTCCGTTCGAGCATCCGGAATGGGCGGTCGTGGCCGAGGACGGCGCCAATCTGTCGCTCATCAAGCCCGAAGCCGTGATCCGAGCCTGCGAACGCGCGCTGGCTGAACGCGCAGCCGGCGCGCCGCACTCCGTGGGGGAGCGATGCGCAGGTGAGACGACCTCGTGACGCTCGGGGGCGGTAGCTTCGGGTGGGGCGTTCGTGGCGCCTCCATTTGGACAGGATGAACAGGATTGACAGGATGGGAGAAGGCCGGTGCGCCCGGACGCGGACGCGCCGGGCGCTGAGAGTCATGGAGCCTTCCACCAGCCCGAGCGGCCCTCACGGGCCAATCAAACGATAGAAGCCTGCCGGGGCGGTCGCCGGAACCAAATAGGTATTCAGGGTGCCGCTCTGGGTGATGCCGTTAGTAACGGGAACCCAAACGGGTGAGATCAGTCGAGGCGTGGTATGCAGGACCAGGCTGGTGACGGGCCAGGAGAGTTTAACCCCCGCAGGCGAGTTGGTGATGGTGAGCCGTGGCTGGGTTCCGCTGACGGGAACAAAGAGCAGGTAATTGAGGAATAAAAGTCGATCATCCCTTGTCGGCGTGCCGCCGATGGTGAGGCGCAAGGTGTTCGTACCGGCGAGGTGAACGGTGGCGGCGGTTCCTCCGGCGCTTAAAGGTTCGTAGCGATAGTTGAGGCGCATGAGGTGATTCGTGATCGAGAACGTGCCCAGGAGAGACGTGGTTTGGTTTGTCGTGGTGGGGTCGCCTCCCACGAGCGAGAGCGTTACCTCCTGTGTGCCGATGCTGCCGCAGCGCAGATAAACGATATAGTTGGTGTCGGCAAAGACGCGGGTGTAGTTCAGCCACTCCCCCGCGGTGGTGCGTGCCACCTCGTACTCCTTTAATCCCGCAGCCGCATATTGCGGCCGGGTAAAGTCGTTGGGGCGTGTCGGATCGTCGAGCGGCGGGGTCGTGGGCGCGGGGTGGTTGAGGTCCTGAATGTCCTCGCGATTGCCCTCCAAGGTGCCGATGTAATCGTCCGGGCGGTAATCGTTCCAGCCGCTCTCGGGCGAGGTCCGATTGGCGTGGTAATCCACCTCGGGGGTGCCGTCCAGGGCATAGTAGCCTCCGTTAGCGCCCACCTGAAAGCCGTTGGTATCAATTCCGGAAACCGGAATCGGCTCGAGCTGATACACGCCATTGGAATAATTATAATCTTCCACCTCGACGGTCTTCACCGGCGGATTGGACAGGTAAGGGTTCGAGAACGTGTCGAACCAGAACTCATTGGTCGATGTCAAGGCTCCGGTGGTGTCCTGCGCCTCGATGCGGGCATCGTACACCGTGTTGGTGCTCAGGGTCCCGGCCGTGAGCACATAGGTGATGCTGGTGCCAGATCCCGGCGACGGGATCAGCGAGGAGGAAACATCCGTGCCATTGAGGAACAACCGTGTGGCCGCCGAGTTGATCTGGTTCGTCGAGAAGGTTTGAACGGAGAAGTTGATGCCGCTGCTCGGGGAATGGAAATTCGTAAACCGGTCCGAGGGAATCCGGGTGACCACCTGCGGAGTACCCGGAACCGAATGCCGGATGGCCGGGGCAATGTCCACGTTGGGATCCGAGACCGCCGCCAGGTAGTTGTCAAACGTCACGTCCGAAACGGTGTCGTCCCGGGAATACGAGATGAGTCCGGAAACGCCCGAGGTGTAAGCGGCATCCGTGGCCTGGATCGTCACCAGGGGGGCGGTCAGATCCTCCAAGTCGTAAAGCTGGCCTGTGAGTTGCGTCCCCGCCCCCTGAAACACAATGCGGTAGGCCTTTCCCGGTATCAGCGTGACCTCGGCGGACGCCAGCGTGGTGGGGGTTTCCTGATCCACGCGATTGATCTGAAACTCCCCACCGAGAACATCCGAGGCCGTCACGCCGGCTTGGTTGCAATCATAATTGCAGACATAGCCGCCGGTGGTTGCGAAGCCGGGGGCACAGGGCCCCGGCAACGGACAGGGACTGGCGATATCGGTTACCCCGTTGATCCGTCCCCCAAGCACCAGGGCCTGGTCCAGTGTGTTGTCCCAGTTGACGATGTCCGCCGCGACATAAAAATCGGTATAGACATTCGTCTGATAGACGTAGGCGCGGCCCGTGCCACAGGCGCCGCACGCCGAGGCTAATGCATCCGAACTCGCGCATTGGATGCGGTAGCCCTTGCCGAATGGCCCCGCTGGAAAGGAGTACGTGTTCGGCCCACCGTAGGCTGTCAGCACGTCCACATGAACCCAGCCCGTGTCGGTGCCGTCGTTGAAGTTATACGACTGGGCCCAAGCCGCCGCCGCGATAAACACCCCGCTGAAAGCGAGTCTTGGGAAAACCGCGCGTGGATGGAGGAGTCCGGCCCAATGGACGAGTGATGCCATCTTCATGAGATTGGTTAGGGATTGTTTATGGAAACTTGTTGGATGTTAATGCTAGCGTGAACGGAGTCAAGGATTTTTCTTGCGAGGGTCGCCGTGGGAATTCGGGCTGGGCGGGCTGGTGAAGCGCTGGCCGAACTCGCCAAACTGGCGTTTAGAGCCGGCTCCCCGATCCGGGTTCCCCGCTTATGCGCTGGAAAGCATTTGTTCAAGAACGGAATCCTTGTAAACTGTCAGTATGAAGTCCTGTCTGGCTTTCTGCCTGGGCTGGCTGCTGTTCGCGGGCCCGGCCAGCCCAGAGGAAACGCCGGGGCGGGTGCCCTCGCGCTTGTCCACGGCGCTGCCCGGTCCCGGCACCAATGCGCTGCAGGACTTGCTGAAGTCCGTGGCCACTGAAACCAATCAATGGGCGCGGGCGCTCCGGCAGACTGAAGGATGGGAAGCCGGGTTGCGGGACACGATCCCCGAGATGCGCGCCAAGGCGGTTCGCGGCGAGGCCACGGCGCAAATGAAACTGGGCTGCCTGTGCCTGGTGGGGGGCGGGATCGAACGCGACGAGGCAGAAGGGGTGAAGTGGTTAACGCTGGCGGCGAAGAAAGGTCTGGCACCCGCCCAGTTCTTCCTGGGTGAGGCTTGTCTCAAGGGGCTCGGTTGTGAGGTGGACTTTTCCGGCGGAGTGGATTGGCTCGACCAGGCCGCGGCTCAGGGATTGGCCGATGCCGAGTTTGTGCTCGGGCTGTGCTATTTAAGCGGCGGGCCCGGGGTGAACCAAGCGCCTGCCCGCGGCCTGAAATGGCTGGTTCTCGCGGCCGAGCAGGGTATGGGCGTCGCCCAACAGTGCGCCGGGGAGTGTTACTCGCTGGGCGAAGGCGCGCGCCCGGACCCTGAGGAGGCCGCAAAGTGGTATGCTCGAGCCGCGGGCGAGGGCTTGGCAACCGCCCAGAACCTTTTGGCCGGCTGTTACTTAACCGGGCGGGGCGTCACCAACGATCCGCTTCAGGCGGTCCGGTGGTACCGGCAGGCCGCCGAGCAGGGCCTGGGCTCGGCGCAGGCCAGCTTGGCACGCTGTTACTCGGGCGGAACCGGTGTCGGCAAAGACGAGCGCGAGGCGGCCAAATGGTGGGAGCGAGCGGCCCAAAGCGGTTTTCCGGGCGCCGAGTTCCATGTGGGCATGTGTTATTACCTGGGCCAGGGCGTAACCAAAGACCAGCAGCAGGCGGTTCGATGCTTCCGGAAGGAGGCGGAACACCAGCACGTGGGAGCACTGCTGTACCTCGGCCTTTGCTTTTGGCGGGGCGAGGGTGTGGATCGGGATGCTTTCCTGGCTGCCAAGTGGTGGAGCGAGGCCTGCATTCAGGGTATTGTGCCGTGGCGTTACTTCGAGGGCGGCGAAACCCTGGGCGATGCAGCCGAAGTCGAGCGGTGGTGGCGCGACATCGCCGAGCATGGCGACCCCACCTTGCAGTGTTGCCTGGCGGAATTCTACCAGTTTGGCCACGGCGTTGCCCAGGACGACCTCCAAGCCGCAGTCTGGTATCGGAAGGCAGCCAACGCCGGCGACCTCGTCGCGCTCAAACGGGCCTCCTGGTTGCTCGCCACCAGCCCCAACCCCAAGGTCCGCGACGGAGCCAGCGCCGTGAAATTCGGAGAAAAGGGCGCTTCGGTTACGAACTACAAAGACGCGGGCATTCTCGACGCGCTGGCCGCCGCGTACGCGGAAGCGGCCCGGTTCGAAAACGCGGTCGCTGTCGAAAAGCAGGCACTGGCGTGTGCGACCCGGGAAGATGAGCGCCAGGAGTACCAGGACCGCCTCAAGCTCTATCAAGCCAAAACACCTTACCGCAGCGGCACGTGATTGACGGCGATGGCCTGACGCGCGGGATCCCGCCCCGTGCGAACCGAGCGGGTCAAAAAGATTCTTGTCGCGCGCTCCGCTGCCGCCTCGATCTCTGAAATGGCTTGACTCGCCATCCCGCGTTGTGGGTTAACTAACGCAACCAAGTTACGCTGCGCTTATGTCTAGATTCAACTCGCCTGTTCTGTACCTGGGCCTCCTTGCCCTCCTGACCCACCGCGATTCAGACGCCCAGACCAGTGTCTGGACCGCGCACAACGATAACGCCCGCTCGGGGCTCAATGCCGTCGAAACCGCGCTGACTCACACCAACGTGAATGCGAACGGGTTTGGCCAGATTTTTTCCCAACCCGTGGACGGTCCGGTTTATGCCCAACCGCTCGTTGTGGCCGGCGTGGCGATTCCCAACCAAGGGACGCATAACGTGGTCTTCGTCGCCACCATGCACGACAGCGTCTATGCCTTCGATGCCGATTCGGCGGCCGGTTCCAATGCGCCTGCGCTGTGGCACGCGAGCTTCATCAACCCGGCCGCGGGGATTACCGCGCCATTGACCACCGATGCCGTGGATTACCCGTACCAGGATTGCCAGACCTTTGCCGGTGAGATTGGAGTGGTGGGCACGCCGGTGATCGATACCAATAGCGGCACGCTGTTTGTGGTGGCGCGCACGAAGGAGCCGCTGCCGCCGCCGAACAGCCAGGTGCTGACCCAAGTGCAGCGGTTGCACGCGCTGGATCTCTCGACGGGGGCGGAGCGCCCCAACAGCCCGGTCGTGATCGCCGCCTCGGTGCCCGGGACCGGCGACGGGAGCAGTGGCGGGGTGGCCAGCTTTAATCCCGCCCGGGAGTTGCAGAGGTCCGCGCTGCTGCTCTCGGGCGGAGTGGTCTATATCGCCTGGGCTTCCTACTGCGACCACGATCCGTATCACGGCTGGATCATCGGTTACGACGCTCAAACCTTGCAGCAGACCGGTGTGTTCAACGACACCCCCAACGGCAGCGAAGGCGGTATTTGGATGAGCGGAGGAGGACCCGCGGCCGCGCCGGATGGAACGATTTACTGTCTGACCGGAAACGGCACCTTCGATGCCGGGGGAACCCCGCAGGATTTCGGCGACAGCTTCTTGAAGCTCAACGCGAACCTGACACTGGCGGATTATTTTACGCCCTATGACCAGGCCAGCCTGGCCGCCGCCGACCAAGACCTCGGCTCGGGCGGAGCGGTGTTGCTCCCCGACACCGCCGGGAGCCTCGCACACCCTCACCTGGTGATCGGCTGCGGCAAGGAAGGGAAAATCTATCTGGTGGACCGTGACAACCTGGGCCACTTCAATCCGACCGCAGACAGCGAGATCGTCCAGGGAGTCATCCTGGGCGCAACGGTTTTTGGGTTGCCCGCGCTTTTTAACCATCAGATCTATTTTCAGGGGGTGGGGCTGCCGTTGAAGGCCTTCGCCATCTCAAACGCCGTCATCAATCCCACGCCCGTCTCGCAGACCACGGACACGGTGACCTTTCGCGGCGCGACGCCCAGCATCTCGGCCAACGGAACCAACAACGGGATCGTGTGGGAACTCGGGCCGGCGCCCGCGCTCGGCGTGGCGGGCCTCCGGGCGTACAACGCCGACAATCTCAACGCGAAACTCTACGACAGTTATCTCAGTTGGCAGGCCGGCGCCCCGGACCGGATCACGTTCGTTAAATTCGCCCTCCCGACCATCGCCAACGGGAAGGTCTATGTGGGCACGACCAATTCCCTGGCGGTGTTTGGTTTGCGTTCGAGAATCTGGTCGGTGACGCGCGACACCGTTCCCAGCGCCATTCATATCGTTTTCAGCGGTCCGGACGGAAGAACGAACCTCTTACAGGCGTCGGCGGATCTGGTCCACTGGACTGATCTGGGGCCGGGAACACCCACCGGCACGGGGACGTTTTCGTATTCCGAACCGATTTCCGGCGCCGTGCCGACCCGCTTTTACCGCGTGAATCCGGAATAGCGCAGGGCGCGGTAGAAGAAAACGGCGCGAACTTTCGTTCGCGCCGTTGTTCCGCTTTACCCCCGAGCGTCACTACGGCTTCCAAGCCGTAGTGAAATCATGCCTAAACGTCGTAGTAGAGGAAAAACTCATAGGGATGGGGGCGCAGGCGCAGGGCGTCGTGCTCCTTGCGCTTGGTCGCGATCCACATGTCCAGGAAGTCCGTGGTAAAGACATCGCCCTTGAGCAGGAACTCGTGGTCCTGCTCGAGGCAATCCAGCGCCTCGCTCAGGCTGCCGGCCACATTGGGCACTTTCTTGAGCTCTTCGGGCGGCAGCTCGTAGATGTTCTTGTCCAGCGGTTCGCCGGGTTCAATCTTGTTTTGAATCCCATCCAGGCCCGCCATCAGGAGCGCGGCAAAGGCCAGGTAAGGATTGGCCGCCGGGTCGGGCGGGCGGTATTCCAGGCGCTTGGCTTTGGGGTTCTCGCTGTAGGTGGGGATGCGGATGGCCGCCGAGCGGTTGCGCGAGCTGTAGGCCAGGTTGACGGGTGCCTCGTAGCCCGGCACCAGGCGCTTGTAGCTGTTGGTGGTCGGGTTGCAAATGGCGCACAGGGCCCGGGCGTGCTTGAGCAGCCCCCCGGCGTAGTAGAGGGCCATCTGCGACAAGCCGGCATACTCGTTGCCCGCAAACAGCGGCTTGCCCTTCTTCCAGAGGCTCTGGTGAGTGTGCATGCCGCTGCCGTTGTCCCCAAAGAGCGGCTTGGGCATGAAACAGGCCGTCTTGCCGTGCCGGCGCGCCACATTGCGCACCACATACTTGTAAACCATCATCGCGTCGGCCGCCTTGACCAGCGTGTCGAAACCGGTAATCGATTTCGGCCTGGCCGGCGGTGGCCACTTCGTGGTGCTGGCGCTCGATCTTGACCCCCAACTGCTCCATCACCAGGCACATCTCGGTGCGGATATCCTGTTGCTGGTCCAGCGGCGCCACCGGAAAATAGCCTTCCTTGTGCCGGATCTTGTAGCCCAGGTTGGGCATCTCGTCCCGCCCGGTGTTCCAGATGGCCTCCTCCGAATCGACGCTGTAGAAGGTGCCGTTGGTCTTGGAGTCAAACTGGACGTTGTCGAAGATGAAGAACTCGGCTTCCGGGCCGAAGACCGCCGTATCGGCCACCCCGGTGCTGGCGAGGTATTTTTCGGCGCGCTGGGCAATGCCCCGCGGGTCGCGAATGTAAGGCTTCCTTGGTGCCGGTCTCGGCAATGGTGCAGGTCAGCGACAGGGTGGGCTCGCGGCATGAACGGGTCGATGAAGGCGGTGTCCGGGTCGGGCATGGCCAGCATGTCGGAGGCCTCGATGCTCTTCCAGCCGCGGATGCTGGAGCCGTCAAAGCCCAGGCCCTCGCTGAAGATTTCCTCGGTCAGCTCGCGGATGGGACAGCTAAAGTGCTGCCAGGTGCCAAAGGTATCGACGAACTTGATGTCGACCATCTTGGCCCCGCTTTTCTTGGCTAATTCAATTACGCTCTTGGGTGTGCTCATGGATGTGGTTTGTTTGGTTTCATTTCTGTTTTCGTTACTGTTCGCCGCCGCTGGCGCTGGCGCCGCCTCCGAAAGTGGCAGCCGGACGGCCTGGCGCAGGCAAATTCGTTTTGATTTTGATTCAGGTTTAAAGTTGTCCGGATTACCGCGTGTGATAGCCCTCCTCGCCGTGCTCGGCCAGGTCCAGCCCGGCGGTTTCGATTTCCGGGAGGACCCGCAATCCGACGGTCGCGTTGACCAGGAGGCGATGACGATGGTGCCGACGATGGCGAGGCCAAGGTCAGAGCCCTACGGCCTTGAGCTGCTCGAGCACCAGGGGCTGGAACAGAGATCGGTGACTTGTGTCGCTCAAGGTTGGTTGCCAGATTGCCATTGGCCGCGTTCCGGGCCAAGAAGCCCGGTGAGCAGGGCGCCGAGGTTCCGCCGACGGCATGGACGCCGAAGGTATCCAGGGCGTCATCATAGCCGAACCAGGACTTTCACCTTCCAGCAAGAAGAACCAGGGGATCAGCCCGGCGGCGAGGCCGATCGGCATCGCCCCTCGGGGGTGACAAACCCGCAGGCCGGCGTGATGACCACCAGCCCGGCGACGGCACCGGAGCAGAAAGCCAAGCACGCTCGGGCTTGCCGCGAGACGATCCACTCGGCATGCGGGCCAGACGAACGAAGCGACGGCGGTGGCCAGGGTGGTGGTGGTGAAGGCATTGGCGGCGATGCCGTCCGCGGCCACCGCGCTGCCGGCGTTGAAACCCATACCAGCCCACCCAGAGCATGCCGGTGCCCACCATGCACAGGACCATGCTGTGCGGGGGCATGGGTTCCTTGCCGAAGCCGATCCGCTTGCCCAGGATCAGGCAGAGGATCAAGTGCCGACCAGCCGGAGGTCATATGCACCACGGTGCCGCCGGCAAAATCGATGGCCTTAATGCCCGCGGCCTGGGCATTCCCGAGCGCCATTCATGAACCCATCGATCCCCCAAACCATGTGCGCCATGCGGGAAATAAACCAGAAACATCCACAAGAGTCATGAAGACGCAGAATGGCCGCGAACTTCATGCGCTCGGCAATGGCGCCGACGATCAGAGCCGGGGTGATGATGGCGAACATCAGTTGGTACATCGCAAAGACGTTATGCGACACCCAGGCCGAATAATCGCCGTTCGGACTCGAATTGACCCCGTTCAGAAACGAAAACCCGAGGCTGCCCAGGAACCCGGTGCCGCGGTGAAAGACCAGGCTGTAGCCGGCAGACGCACCAGAGGATCGTCACCAACCCGGCGATGAAAAGGCACTGGGCCATCACCGAGAGCACGTTCTTGCGCGGACCAGTCCGCCATAAAAAAGCGCAATCCAGGCAGGGTCATGAACAGCACCAGCGCCGTCGAAGTCATCAGCCAGGCATTTGCCCCCGGACCGGGCCGGGCGAAAAGACACCGGTCTTTTCGTCGTGGACGCCCAGCTTCGAGCCGACGTTGTTGGTCGTGTCAGCCAATCGGGCTGTGTTGTTGATGTATGCTTCCAAATCCGTCACCCGTTGTTCCAGCGTAGGTTCGGACCGCGTGACCGCAGCTTCGGCGGCTCTGCGAAGACGGCCATGGGCATAGCCATGCGTAAACAGCAAACCAGTCCATAGGTATAGCTTTCTCATCTTCGGGTTCTCTATTTGTTGTCTGTATTTTTAACGGTCATCCGGCTTCAGACAGCGGCGACCCCTTTCTCCTCCGTCCGAATCCGCACCGCCTCTTCCACTGTCGAAACGAAAACCTTTCCATCTCCAATCTTGCCCGTCTTCGCCGTTTTCACGATCGCCTCCACCGCTTCATCCAACTTTTCATCCGGCAGCACCATCTCGATTTTGATTTTCGGCAGAAAATCAACGGTGTACTCGCTGCCTCGGTAGATTTCGGTATGGCCCTTTTGCCGACCGAAGCCTTTCACTTCCGTCACGGTCATCCCCTCGATGCCGATTTCTCCAAGGGCGTCTTTCACCTCCTCAAGTTTGAACGGCTTAATTATAGCTTCGATCTTTTTCATCTCGTGTTGGGTTTAGCGGTTTCGATTGCGCGCGCCTACCACCCGCTACGATCCAATCAGTGCGACTCGGTGGGGCAGCGCAATCGACATGCAGCCCGGATGCAGTCCTTATGCCAACGAGAATGGATAGCGTGTGTGCTCATAAGTAGTTGTGGCGCAACGCAGTAAATGCGATTTAATGCGTCGAATTACCACCCAAGGCTGTAGAATGTTGACCGCTGTGGTCAAAACGGCGCATCTGGCGAGCCCCCTCAAGCGCTGCCGCGGCGGGAGCCTTTAACCAGAAAATCGATTCCGCGAGATCCCCGCCCGAGTGCTCTAAAGAGCAAGCTTCTCGAGAGACCATTCGTCCGCGGATGAGATCCACCGGCGATACTCGGGTGAGCATTCTTCCGAATGCAGAGTGTGGGGTGCCAGTTTCGGAGGCTCAGGAATCTGGACGTGCCGGATGCAGGATCAAACCATCGCGGTCGCCGGCTATCTCGGGGTGGCTCTGTAAAGATTAACCCAGCTTAAGGGCCAAGCCGGAACGTCGATGTCGTTTGGAACCCAGTCTGGGGATTTTAGGGAACGCGCAGCGTCTGGATGGCTTGAAGGCCTTTTGGTGGACGGCCACGATCGAGAGGCTCGCAGGCTCGGGCGAAAAAATGGGGAGCAGACCATTTCCATTCCCGGCCGAGTGATCCTTCCAGGGCCGGTATGGTGTCGGTTTGCGGCCCGGGTCCTCGGGCAGAGCGATTTCGAAAACGATGGGCCTGACCGGGTTGCCGGCGTCGAAGTTAAAAATCCAGTCGCTGACGGCTTCGGGAAGCCTCAAACTGGTGAGCCGGCCCCAAGTATCGGCCACCATAACGCTCGGGCCCATGACTCCGAAGTGGTCCAGTCCGGCTCGCATGAGGGCGCGGGCGATGGCACACGGTTCGGGGTCTCGGCGCTGGCCGTGTTCAATATCCTCCAATGTGACTGTAATATTCATAAACCTCCTTGGGCTGCTGGCCCATGGCTTAGCCTATGCGAGGAATTTCAGTCGCGCCAATGGGGTAAGAACCGAAACTGGCGTGCGCGAGGGGACGGTGTGGCCGGAGGCGGTTAGAACCGGCCCTGCTCCTGGGCGGGGTGGATGCCGAACTGGATGAGTTTTTCGCGCATGGTCAGACGCGAGACGCCCACCCAGCGGGCGGCTTTGGCCTGGTTGCCATGGGCCAAAGCGATGGCGCGGGCGAAAAGCTCTTTCTCGGTGGCTTGGAGCAACCGGGCATGCGCGTCGTCCAATTCGCCGCGTTGAGCGGCGGCGAGCAAATCGTCCACGTATTCGCGCAAGGTGCGTTGTTCGGGCTCGGCGGGCAGTCCGGCCCGGGTAAGCGCGGCGCGAACGTGATCGAGGTTAATGGTATAGCCTTGGGCTAAAAGGAGCACCTTGCGCACCACGTTCTCGACCTCGCGCACATTTCCGGGCCAGGGCTGTACCGCCAGGAACTCGACGGCCTCGGGCTGAATGGATGGGTTGGTGACACCCAGTTCGACGGCGAATTTGCGCAACAAATACTCGACCAGTTCGGGTATATCCTCTCGACGCTCGCGCAGGGCCGGCAGGCTGATCACCACCACGCTCAGCCGATAGTAGAGGTCCTCCCGGAACTGCTTCTGCTGGATCGCCCCCTCGAGGTCGCGGTGGGTCGCGGCGATGACCCGCACGTTGACGGAGATTTCCTCCTTGCCGCCGAGGCGTTGGAGGCGTTTGTGCTGCAGCACGCGCAGCAGTTTTACCTGCGTGCCCAGTGTCATGTCGCCAATCTCATCCAGGAAGAGAGTCCCCTGGCCGGCTTGCTCGAACCGGCCAATGCGCCGCGCCTCCGCGCCGGTGAAGGCCCCGCGTTCGTGGCCGAAAAGCTCGCTTTCCAACAGCGTCTCGGGAATGGCCGCGCAGTTGATGGCGATGAAGGGCTCCTTGGCACGGTGGCTATGGTGGTAGATGGCCCGCGCAATGAGTTCCTTGCCGGTGCCAGTCTCGCCACGAATCAGGACATCGACGTCCTTGGAGGCGATACGCCCAACCTCTTTGTACAGGGATTGCATGGCCCGGCTGCTGCCAATAATGGCGTCACGGGCGCCGCCATGCCGTCCGAGTTCGACCGGTTCGGTCATCAGCCGCCGGCTGGCGACGGCCTTTTCAACCAGGCTGATGAACTCAGGCATTTCAAATGGCTTGAGCAGGTAGTCGAAGGCGCCGGACTTGGTAGCTTCAATGGCGGTTTCGAAGGTGCCGTGGGCCGTGATGAGGATGATCGGGAGGCGCGGCCGGGCGGCGTGGAGTTCGCGGACGATTTCGAGGCCGCCCAGGCCCGGCAACTTCCAGTCGGTAATCACCACGTCCAGGTCGTCCCCGTGGGCCTTGCTCAAGCCGGTGTCACCGCGGGTTTCCACCAGCACCTCGTAGCCCTCGTCCGCCAGCACGCGGCGGAGCGTCATCACGATTCCGGCATCATCCTCAATGAGCAGAATTCTCGCGGCGTTTTTCACCGGGGAGGTAGATACACTAAATTCGCTTGTGACCCAAGTCCCAAGTCGCAACGACCCCAAGCGCTGCAGCCTGCCGGGGGGGCAGGCCTGAGTCCCTCAAACCACTTGGGGCAGCACGATGCCAAAGGTGGTGCCGCGATTGAGCTGGGTCTGGTATTGCAGCGCGCCCCCGTGCTTTTCGATAATCCGGGCCGCAATCGACAGTCCCAGGCCGGTTCCGGACTCTTTGGTGGTAAAGAAAGGGTCGAACAAACGTTTCTCGACCTCGGGCGGGATGCCTTTCCCATTATCGGCCACTTCGAGGATGATCACGTCTGTGTTTTTTTCGCCCAAACGTGCGAAGGCCGTGCGGGCACGCAGGGTGACCACGCCGCTCTGTCCGATGCTATCGGCGGCGTTTTGGATGAGATTGATCAGGACCTGCTGCATCTGGGCGGTGTCGATGCGGATATTGGCGGCGACCGAATTCTCGCAGGCGAGTTGGATGCGAGACTTTTCCAATTGGGGCGCCAGCAAGGTTTGAACCTGGCGCAGCGGCTCGCTGGCGGGCACCACGGCGAGCTGGGGCTCGGAGGGGCGGGCGAACAGCAGCACTTCTTTGACGATGCGTTCCAGGCGGTTGATCTCCTTGGCGATAATCTCGGCGTCGGCCTGTTCCGGACTCCCGGGCGAGAGGTGCTTTTGTTGGATGAACAGCCAGGCTTTCAGGGCGGTGAGGGGATTGCGGATTTCGTGCGCCACACCGGCGGCGAGCATGCCCAGCGAGGCGAGTTTCTCGTGGCGTTCCACCAGGGCCTGGCTTTCCACGAGCTTGACCTGCAGCGGGGCGATCAATTCGCGATAGACCAGGAACGCCAGGCCAACGCTGGCGACCGCGAGCAGCGCCAGGCAGATGACCAGGAGGGAACGCAGATAGCTGAGGACCTTGTTGGAATCGGCCAGGAACGACGTCATCGATTCACGATGCGCATCGGCCAATTCAAAGCCGAGCTTGAGCAGCGTTCGCGATTGGGCCTCGAAATTGGAGAACTCCTTCAGGCGAATGGCCGGCTCGCTCCCGGACTCCACCTTCCGGGCGATGCCGTGCGCGGCGGCCATGTAATAATCATAATTCGTATTGATCAGATCGTGGATGCGCCGCTCGTTCTCGCTGGATTCAATCGGGCGTTGCTGGTCGATCCACTCATCAAGCTGCCTGCTGCCCGCTTCGAAGTGCTGCCAGTCGCCCGGCTCGCGGGAAAGACTGTAGCGGAGGACATAGTTGTTGAGCTCCAGAACACTTTGCTGAATGTGATCGGCAATCTTGAAGCTTTGCAACTGGACTTCCGTCAGCTTGGCGTGGAGTTCCCCGGTGCGGCGCCAGGCGCTTTGAGCCGTCCAGCCGATCAAAGCGAGCATGCCGCCGATGGCCAGGACGAACGCGACCAAACGGAATTTGCTGCTCAGACTCACGCGCTGATGATTAAGCAAATCAACGGCCGGGGAAAGCCTGCAAATAGCCGGCCGGGGCGAGGTGGATGTGGTGGTAAGAAACTTATCAGATTTGTAAACCAACTTACCTGCTCGTGGGCGTCCCGGGAAGCGCGCCAAAGGAAAAGCCCCGTAAAACGGAGGATTCCCGGAGACCGGAAACCTGGCACGCTTTTGGCTTAAAAGAAAGCACTTCGAGATTCACGACCGAAACGCGAAACCGAAGTCTGCGGGAAAAGCCTGGCAGAGGTTAGTCGAGCGAGAGCTTGGCCAACCGCAGTCGCGGAATACAATTTAGCGGCGACCCACCGCTCCCTGTGGCACGGCTCACGCCCGCGACCGGCCACAGGGAAATTTTTTTGCTCGGATGGCGACGACGATAATCATAGCTGAGGAAGACGGGTCGGTGCGGCGGATGGTGGCGCGTGTCCTGGAGACGGCGGGCTACCTGGTGGTCCAGGCGAGCACGTGGCGCGAAGCCATGGCTCGGTCGTCCGGCGCTCCGGACGCATCGTTGCTCATGGTGAATCTCGAAATGTTGCCGCAGGCTGCTCGGGGCAGGTTCGAGCCGCGAGCGCAGGGCTTCGGTGGGATGCCTGTCATTGGCATCACCGGCTGGCCGGATCAGTTTCGCGAGGCGGTGCGCTGGGGGGTCGATGCGCTGATGGAAAAGCCACTGGACTTGGATCTGCTCCTGGCAACCATTCAACAGTTGCTTGCTCGCTCAAAACCGCTGACAGCTCCTGCCGAGCAGGCGATGGCCCGGCGGGAGCACCCAGCGACTCACCCCGTTGAGGCCGCCGCGGAGGGTTGACGCCGCTCGCTTTCTGCGGAGGACCGCCTCGTCCTCAGCACCGCGGAGTCGCCCCGGTCTGGCGTTGCACAGCCGCGTGGTGCTTACGTGGCGTTTTGACCCAGCTTCCAGCCGGGCAATATGTCCGCATCCCAATCCTGGGGAGCCTGATTCCGGGCGAGTTTGCGTTCCGCCAGGAGGCCGATCATGGCGGCATTGTCGGTGCAGAGCGAGGGCTCCGCGAGGCGCAAAAGGATGCCGGCGCGCCCGCACGCCCGGTCCAGGCCCGCGCGCAGAGCGGAGTTGCAGGCAACCCCGCCCGACGCGGTGATGCATTTCACGCCGAGGCGTTGCGCGGCGCGGACGGATTTCGCAATCAGGACGTCGATAATGGCTTGCTGCGCGCTGGCGCAGAGATCGCGCAGGGCCTGGGGGTCGCGATCGAGTCCGGGGTGATCGCGGAGGAAGTAACGGACCGAGGTTTTAAGGCCGCTGAAGCTGAAATCATGGTTGGGCTCGTTGAGCATGGGCCTTGGAAAGTCGTAGGCCTTGGCATTGCCCTCGCGAGCCAGCCGATCGATCTCGGGTCCCGCCGGGTAGGGCAGGCCCAGCAGCTTGCCAACCTTATCGAAGCACTCGCCGGCCGCATCATCGAGTGTCGCGCCCACAAGCCGATGGTCCAATTCCGCCGCGACGTGAACCAGCATGGTGTGTCCCCCGCTGACGATGAGGGACACGTTAGGTAGAAAGGATTCGAACTCGGCGACCGGGGGCTGGCCGCGGCACCATGGCGAGTAGAGGTGCGCTTCGTGGTGATGGATTCCCAGGAAGGGCGCGCGCAGGGCGTAGGCGAGCGCTTCGGCCGCTTTGAAGCCGACCATCAACGCGCCGGGCAGGCCCGGCCCGCGAGTGGCCGCCACCGCCTCGAGCTCGTGCGGCCTGGTGTTCGACTCGGTCAATGCCGTCCGAGTGACCGGAACCAGGTTGCGCAAGTGCTCGCGGGCCGCCAGCTCCGGAACGACTCCGCCGTATTCGGCGTGGAGCCGTATTTGCGAAGCGACAATATTCGCCAGAGTTCTGCCGCGGTGAACCACCGCCGCGCTGGTTTCGTCGCACGAGGTTTCGAATGCCAGTACAGGCCATGTGCCCGGTTACTGCGTCTCCGCCATTTTCTCCCCCTTGGCCATGCGGCGATCGGGGAGCGGTGAGCGCTGGGTGAAGAGTGTAATGCCCTTGAGGAGATCCATGGCGCGGTCAAGCTGGGGATCCTGGGCATGACCGACGCGCTCGCGGTCCTTCTCGCTCAGACTCTCCAAACCGCCCGGCGCACGCTGAAGCTGGATGTCCCGATCTTCGAGATCGGTCATCGGCACGACGATATCCGGGGTAATGCCCACCTCATGGATCACTTTGTGGCTGGGCGTATAATATTTGGCGGTGGTCAGGCGCAACGCCGAACCGTCTTCGAGCGGCAAAATGCTCTGCACCGAACCTTTGCCGAACGACTTCTCGCCCAAAATGATGGCGCGTTTGAGGTCCTGCAGGCAACCGGCGACGATTTCAGACGCGCTCGCGCTGGCGACATTGACCAGCACGACGATCGGCATCCCGTGGAGCTCGTCGCCGGGGCCCTGGGCGTAACGCCGGGAATTCTGCGCCGAATTTCGGCCTTCCGTGCTGACGATGAGCTGGCCGTGCGGGAGGAACTTTTCACACACATCCACCGCCTGGTCGAGCAGACCGCCCGGGTTCCAGCGCAGGTCCAGCACCAGCGCCTGCATGCCTTGCTTCTTGAGGGTGGTCAGCGCCTGCTCGAGGTCGTCGCTGGTTTTCTCTCCAAACTGTGCCAGGCGCACATAACCGATCTTGTTGTCACTGATGGGAAACTCTTTCTTGCCATGGATATCCTTGACCATATCCACGTTGATCACCGAGCGCGTCAGGGTGAAGTCCTGGATTTGACCTGAGGACGGGCGGAAAACGCTAATCTTGACCGCGGTGCCGGGGTCGCCGCGGAGCGTCTTGACGGCATCCGGCAGGCTCATCTTTTCCGTGCTCTTGCCGTCAATTCTGATAATGCGGTCACCCGAGGTGATGCCGGCCTTGAATCCGGGACTGTCATCCATGGGGGCGACGACAGTGACAAAATTGTCTTTCATCGAGACCACGATGCCCAGGCCGCCGAAGGCCCCCTGGGTGTCGTTTTGCAGCTCCTTGTATTTCTCCGGCTCCATGAATTCGCTGTGAGGGTCGAGCGTGCTGATCATGCCCTTGAGCGCGCCGTAAACCAGGTCCTGGTACGTCAGCTTCTGGCCATCCACGTAGTCCTTGCGAACCTTCTCCAGAACGAACGAGAAGAGTTCGAGGCTGGCATAAGGAGAATCCTTTTCCGCGGCCTGGGCCGTGCCGAGGTAGATGCGAGCGCCTATGACCAGGTTGACACAAAGCGCTACCGCCACCACCCCGTAGATCAGTCGTCGTTTCATAAATGCAGCCAAAATGCTAAGGCTGAAAGTAAGGGCCAAACGCTGACTTTGCAAGACACTGAGGGTTTTCCTCACGGCTTTCGCCGCAGCAGCAATTCCACATAAGCCAGATCTTCGGGGCGCGTCACCTTCGGATTCGCGCCGGCAGCGACCACGAGTTGGACCGGTTGGCCGATCACCTCGCAGGCGGCGGTGTCGTCGGTAACCGCCAGGCCCCTCGCGCGCACCGCGTCCAGCGCCCGGCGGATGACCTCGACGCGGAACGTTTGGGGAGTTTGCACCGCCCATAACCGGGAGCGGTCCAGCGTACGTTCCACCCACTTGCCGCCGGTGGATTCCTTGATCGTGTCCGTGACGGGTTGGGCCGCAACCGCGGCCCCGGTGAGGCGCGCCGCCTCGACCGTGGCGGTGATCAGGGACTCTTCCGTGCAGGGCCGGGCGGCATCCTGGATGGCCACGATGCTGGCGGTGGCCGGCAGGGCGGCGAGGCCATTCCAGACGGAATCCTGGCGTTCCTTGCCTCCAACGACCAACTGGAAGGGCTTGCGGAAATCCTGTTGCCGGGCGAGGTCGGAAAAGGCCGGCTGCATGCCGTCGCGGATGACCACCAGGATGTGATCGATGCACCGGGCCTGGTCGAAGCGCTTCCAGGTGTGGGCCACGACCGGGCTGCCCGCCACTTCGAGGAAGAGTTTATCGACATTTGGGCCCATGCGGGTGCCCTTGCCCGCGGCGACGATGATGGCGCAAACCATAGGCCGGGAGCCTAATCACTAAAGGCGAAGCGCTAAAGGCGAAACGTATCGAACAGCGCAGGGGGAGGGGAGGCGGAGTGTTTCATTTCGGCCGCGGCCTTTTAGCCCTTCGGGATGAACCCTATAGGCGGCGGTTCGTCAACGCCGTGGCGCACCGCTCTATTTTTGAGGCAGCAGGACGACATAGGTGGGGAGACCGATGACGCCGAACTGGTTCAGGACTTCGCGCGCGGGAGAGTCATTGGGTTGCTCGGCCTCGTAACGAACCACCACGAACTCTTTCAAGTGCTGCTTGACCTCGGGCGCGGGGAAAACCGTTTCGTCCATCGCAAGGCAATTCTTGCACCAACTGGCGGCGAAATCGATGAAGAGTGGTTTGCCTTCCGTGCGTGATTGCTGGATCGCCGCCAGGAGTTGCGTATCCGAGGCCGCCGGGGCGGCGGCAGAGCCCGTTCGGAGCGACCTGGCGGAGGCGATCAGGGTGGCGTTGGATTGAAACGCGTGGAGGGCGAGATGCCCGTAATAGCCGGCGAACAGCAGGATCAGGATTCCGAACGAATATTTCGACGTACTTCATCCACTTGCCGGGCTTGGGGAGAAAACTGAGGCCGGCGCCGGCAAACGGCCAGGGCGCGGCCATGCCGACTCCCAGCAGGAAGGGCAGGAGCAGGCCGGCCAGAATGCCTTTGCCATAGAGATGGGTGGCGAGCAGCAGGACCGAGATCACGACCGGCGCGACGCAGGCGCCGGCCAGAAGAGCAGCCATGACCCCCATGCTCAGCGCGATCGCGTATTGGCCTTGCTTGGGCTTTTGCGGCCGCCGGTTTGGCCTTGGAACCGAGAAAAATCCACGTTGATTAAATCGAACATCGCCAGGGCCATCGCCAGGAATACCACCGCAATGCCGAGGTTGAACCAGGCGGAGGAATTTAGTGCTCCGAACTTGGAACCGGTGAGCACCACCACCAGGCCCAGCACGCCATAAACCAGCGCCATCCCCAGCCCGTAGGTCGCACCGAGGGCAAAGCCACGGCGGCGCGAACTGGCCCGGGCGCCCGCGCCAATGATCGCCAGGTTGATCGGGATAAGAGGCAGCACGCACGGCGTCAGATTCAGGCCGATCCCGCCCAGTAAAATTAGAAGCAGGGAGGCAACCGGTCCGAGTTCGTTGAATTTGTCCATGGCGTCAGGCGGTGCTCCCTGGCCCGTCCGTGCGCGTTCGAGAAACGAAAGAAAGGCCGTTTTGGACATGTAGCCCGTCTCGCGGCCCGCGATTTTGAATCCGTTGGTATTGATGGTGCCGGAGGAAGCCGTGGCGGCGGCCAGGTCCGGCGGGGTGGGGGCCTCGCCCGCATCGGGGGCGATGCCGCCCGCGTTGACGGAGAACCAATGCCGCTCCGGGAAGTAGCAGGCCGAGTTGCTGCAACCCTGGAACTTGACCAGGAGCTTGAGCGGCAGCGGCGCTTCGAGCTTCAAGGTGGCGGAAAATGGGGCGTCATAGACCTTCTTTACCTGGCCGCTGACTTCATCATGATGCAGTACCGGTTCCGGGATGGAGAAGGGATGCAGCGCAACGCCGTCCGCGTTTTGAAAGGCAAGCCGCTCGGAATACAAAACGTGGTCCCGTGGGACTTGAAACCGGAACGTGACGTACGGCGTGCCATTCGTTAGAGCCAGGGTTGCCCCCAGGCCAAAGGGGCTGGGCGGAGCGTCCCCACGGACTAAAACCGGCGCCAGCAGAAACGACAGCAGGACGGCGTAAACTGCGCTCCAGAGGGTCCGGCGGACGCCGTGAGCATGATTTTCGAGGTCATTCATAGGGGGACCTGGGTTCGGGAGAGTCTTCGGCTTAGTTGCACCCGCAACCGCCGCCGCCCACCCCGCGACCGCCTTCCGCCGCCTCGCGGGAGAAGAAGACATGTTGATCCATGGCCGTGCCAATGGGGTCGCGATCGGGCCGCATGGTGACATCGGCTAATGTCCCGCGCTGCCAGGGTTGGACATTTTGACAGCCCGTCGCGGCGCTCAGCGCGAGGGCGCAGAACAGCCAGCCCACGGCTTTCGCCGCCCGGGCCGGGCCGGACGGCGCTCGCCGCGCTTGAATTCTGAGGGAATGATTCGTCATTGGCGCTCCTTTGAGGTTATACCCTGCTGCTATTTGAGCAGTAACTGAACTTCCTCTTCATACTTTTTGCGGGTCTCCGCGCCGCGGAAGCCGGTGTGCATGAAGCGGACCTTGCCGTCGCGATCGATGAGGAACGAGCTGGGCATGGTCGCGATTCCGGCGCGCGCGACCAACTTCTGGCCTGCGTCGCGCAGCACGGCGAAATTGGCGGGGTTCTTTTTCAGGAAGTCTTCCATGTCGGCGCGGTTCTCATCGACATTAACCGCGACAATGACCAGGCCCTTTTCGGCATATTGCTGATGAAGCGCTTCCATGGCCGGGAAGGATTGTTTGCAGGGTTCGCACCAGGAGGCCCAAAAATCCACCATGACCACCTTGCCCTTGAGACCGTCGGGGACTTTTCCTTCGAGCTTGAACGAGGCGAGATCCGGGAAGGTCTCTCCGACCTTGACCCCGGCCTTTACCGTGCTCCCCCCCAACGTGGCTGCCAGGAGCAGCGCGAGCAGGGATACGGAGCCAACGCGCGGCTTGGAGCGCCGGTTGGGAATGGCAGGCAGGGATACGTTGCGAGAAACGGCCAGGGATGGGGCGTCCATCGCTGGGCGCGAACGCAAGTTAAGAGGTTGTGTAGGCATAAAATCCTTTGGTTTGATAACGATGGTTCACTGAATTGATGCACCCTTCGACTCCCGGGCAAAGGCCGATGAGCGCCGAGCCATCCTCGGCGCCCAGCACGCAGACCGAGGTGGAAAGGATGCCGGCGAAGGTGCAATGGGGAGCGATCACCGACACGGACAGCACCCCGTTATCGACCGGGTAGCCGCTCCGCGGATCGATGATATGGCCGTACCGGCGGCCCTGGTGAATGAAATGGCGCAAATAATCGCCTGACGTGGCTACCGCATGGTTCGTCACCGCCACACCGGTCCAGACGTGGCCGGGATTTTTGGGATCTTCCAGTCCAACATGCCACGCACCCTTTTCGGGAGGCTGGCCGTGAACCCGCACGTCCGCGCCGAAGTCCACCAAGATATCATTCAGGCCGCGATCCAGGCCCAGGGTCAGCACGCGGTCAACGGCATACTCTTTGCCGATACCGCCGAGATCCAGGCACATGCCCTGCCGCGGCAGGAATATCCCGCCGTTACGGCGCTGGATTTTATGCCACCCAACCAGTTCCTGAGCCTGGCGGACGGCGTTGGCATCAGGGATAACCGGGGGGCGGGCTTTCCAGTTCCAAAGCCGGATGAGGGGCAAGGCCGTTGGGTCGAAAACGCCCCGGGTGAAGAACGTCATGTCCTGGCAGAGGTTCAAGAGCGCGTCGGTCTCCGGGTCCACCTCGACCCAATGGAGGCCGGCCGCCTGGTTGATGCGCCCGATCAGGCTGTCTTCGATAAATCGCGAGTAGCGCGCTTCAAACCAGGAAATCCAATCGAGGACCTCGGTTTGGAAACCGCGCGCCAGGTCCGGGTTGGGCGTAACGAAATGAACCCGGCACAGCGTATTCATCGCGTGGAAGGACAGCTTGTGGGAGTTCGCGGCCGAGGTGAACTGGGCCGAGCGTTTGACGCGCGCGGCAACTTTCGCGAGTGAATCGTGCGCCGTTAGAACCATAGGCGTGCTCCGACGGTAAAGATGTTGGCTTTGGGAAAGGCGGTGGGTGAGGTGACGTTGTCCAGGCCATACATGGCATACCGCTTGTAGCCGAAATCCAGCGACAGCCACTCGGTCACTTTCGCGCTCATCTCGATGCCAAACGTAAAGGTTTCCAGGTTGGCCAAACGGTAATCCGCCGAATAATACTTGGGAATGGGGGTGGGATCAAACGGATTTGAAGGGTCACCGGCAAACTGGGCCCCGTAAAAATCCGCAGCAGTTTGCCAGTAGTAGCGGAATACCGGGGAAATCAGGAATCGTTTGCCGATCTTTTGATGCCAGCTTAACGCCAGGTTGTTGGCTTTGACGCCGTAGGTATCGTAAGAGAATCGATATTCGGCCTCGAGGCTGGCGTGCGCCGGAGTGAAGTAGTGCACCACCGACACATACGGAATGTAGCTCATGCGGTAGGTCGGACGGTTCTCCGGGAAGAGGCCCGGATGGTTCAGATCCAGTTGCGGGTAATCATCAAATAACACCCCGCGATAGGGATCATCCAGGTAGCCGTGGCTGTTGCGGAACGTGAAGTTCGCGGTCAGGACGGTTTTAGGATCCAGGATTTGATTGACCCCGACCAGGAAATCGTCCGTGTCTTTTCGCTGGTTTTGCGTGATGAAGGTGCCGCGATAGGGCAGGATGGTGTCCCAGGCATGCGCCCAACCAGCGTTCAAGCTGGTGTTCTTTTGGTTGAGATCCAGCGAGTAATTCAAAGCCCCGCCATAGGAAATATAGTCATGTTCCTGGCTATAGGAAAATTGGGGGGTAATATGATGCCGCCCAAAGGTTGTCTCCACATCGAGCGCGCCCGCCCAGCGCTGATCCTCCATGTGCGCCAGCGGCACCGTGGTGCTCAAGGGGCCGGCTTGCGGAAAGGGAGATTTGATGTCGGCCGCCGGGGGCGCGCCGATGGGGGTGGCGCCGGAGATGGCGTCATAGACCGCGTCCCCTTGCAGCGTAAGCCAGGAGGTGACCTTCTTTTCGAAGAGCCAGGATTGAGTATCGACGCCAATGCGCCCATTGTCTTCCTGGTAGCTCTCGTAGCGATAGTCGAAGTGGTCTTCCGCGAAAACGCGGCTCAGCTGCGCTAAAGAAACAATAGCCAGTGCGCTCCGGGCGTGGCTGGAATGAGGCAGGCGGAGTTCCGCGCGGTTCCGTCGATTCATGGTGGTGGAGGGGAGAAGAGCGCTCCGCACGGCTCAGGCGCGGAGCGCTCGCTTGGCCGTCAGCTAAGGACTCAGCGTGGCGCGGTAGAATCCGGCGCCCGCGGGCGCTTTCGGATCCGAGAGCTGGAGGCTCCCGCTGGCCGAGAAGTTGGTCTGGACGGGCGTCCAGTTCACCAGGTCGGTCGAGCGCCACAGGACATAGTTGGTCTGACTGGGGCCGGCAATCTGCAGGCTCCAGGTATTGTTCACCCACTGTGGCAGCGCGAGGGTCAACGGCTTCGACACTACGCTCTGCACAGTCAGGTGGGCCGGGGCGCTGGTCACCGCGCCGGCGGAGTTGCTCACCGCCACCGTGAAATCACCGCTGTTGGTGGCCTGGGCGGAAGCGACGACGTAGGTGCTGGTGGTGGCGCCGCTGAGGTTGGCTCCGTTAAACTTCCATTGGTAAGTGGGAGTCGGCACGGCCATGGCCGCCACCAGGAAGGTGGCCGCTGCGCCGCTGTTTACCGTCAGGCTCTGCGGTTGGGTCAGGATGGTGGGCGGAAGCAACACAGTCAGAGTGGCCGCCGTGCTGGCGATCGAGCCTGCCGCGTTGGTGATGACCACCGTGTAACTGCCGGCATCGTTGGTGGCGGCGGCGGCGAGGCTGTAACTGGATCCGGTGGCCCCCGCAACACTGCGCATTGTCCTTGAACCATTGGTAGCTCAAGGGAGCGGTGCCGGTTGCCCTGACCGTGAACGTGGCGCTCCCGCCGTTGGTCACCGTGAGGCTTTGCGGCTGCGTCGAGATACCCGGCCCCGTGGCGGCCGCGTTGACCGTCAACGTCGCGGACGCCGAGGCGGAACCGGCGGAATTGGTGACCGTCACGGAGTAAGAACCGGAGTTGGTGGTTTGGACGTTGACCAGCGCAAGGATCGAGGAACTCGCTCCGGGAATGGGCGTCGAGCCGAACTTCCAACTATAGGCCAGCGGACTGGTGCCGGTGGCTACGGCATAAAAGGTCACGGTGGCTCCGGCTTGAGCCGTCTGATTCGTTGGCGGACCGGTGATCTGTGGCGGCGAACCGCCGCCGCCACCGGAGATGGTAATGGTGTCCGCCTGCGTGACCACGCCGACATAGTTCGCGTTGCCCGCAACGAGGGTGATTGGATACACACCCGCCTTGGTCGGCACACCGGTGATGTAACCGTTCCCGCCGACATTTGTGTTGATGGTCAGGCCCGGCGGTAACGGGGAAGCATTCCAATAGTCCTGTTGCGGATTAATGCCGTAATTCACGGTGACAATGCGGTAGGCAAAGGTTTGCCCGACCGTGCCCGCGGCGTTGAGAGTAAGCGGTCCCGGCGGATTCAGGTTTTGCATCCCTGCAATCGCGGCCGACGCGCCCGACACGGCGTGATAACTGCCCAGCAGCGCGACGGCGCCCGCCAGCCAGCGGAAGACGATGGCGAACCCCGAGGGCGCCACCGCTTGATTAACATAGACGACGCGCGCCAGGGGCACGACCTGCAAAGCTGCGGCCAACGCGAGCGCCGGAAGTTTTTGGATTCGAACGTGCATATCTCAGTATTGTGTCAGTGGTTATTGTGCAGAACCGTAAACCCATAATGCTACGGCACCCGCCGCAGTCGGTAGTACAGCTGGTCCGAAATTACGAGAGGAAAGGTTGTGTTATTGATGCCATCAGAAAACACCGGGTCGAAATCCGGTTGCCAGGAATAGGGCTGGGAGAGGTCGGTTGAGGTTTCCAGGGAGGTAGGCACCCGATCGACCGGCCAGGACAGCTCGACCATAAACCCAAGCGGGATCAAGGTCAGCGTCAGGGGAGGCCCTAACGTCGCGCTGATGGTCACCGTGCCCGTCAGCACGTTGGTCACACCGCTCCCGCCCACCGTCACGGTCCAGTTGTAGTCAGCCGGCGCCGGATAAATGTGCGAAACGTTGGTGCCTGCGGCGTGCGGAGTGCCGTCACCGAAACTCCAATCGTAGCTGATCGGCCCGGAGCAGGCCGACAGAGAGGCGGTGGCACGGAACGGCACCGGCACACTCGGGAAATCCGCCATGGGCGCCAGCGCGTTGGCGGTTAGAACGCATTGGCCGGGACTGACCGTGAGGGAAACCGTGCCGAGGTTTGAATCGGCCGCGCCGTCCCACGCCGCGTAGGTAAAGGAATCCGTGCCGACGAATCCCGGGTCGGGGAAATAGGTTGCGACATTGCCCGAGAGGCTGACGTTGCCGTGCGCCGGGGCGGTCACCACGCGGTAGGTCAGGGGATCGAGATCGGTATCGGAGCCTTGGAGAGTCATGGTGACGGGGGTTGCGCCCACAGCCGGTTTCGCGAAGCTGGTGGCGACGGGTACGACATTCGGGTTGCCCCCGCCATCGTCGCCACCGTTCGGGCCGTTATGACAGGTATAGCAACCCACCTGGAAACCCGGCCAGAAGTGCTGCGTCCCGAACACGCTGAAGGTGCGATCCTGCTGCACCCAGGAGAGCACGGTTCCGCGGTAATCCGTTCCGTGACAGGTCACGCAACTGGAGCGTCCTGATTCGTGGTTCGAGGCCCATTGCGAGTCCACCGGGTGCAGCCCATGCGGGCCGCCCGCGGAGTTGCTCGGGCGGGTGGGGTGACACGTGCTGCAGGAGGTCAGGACGCCGGCCTGGCCCTGTAGGTCCTGGCTTTGCACATTTTCATTGGGCTGCGAGCTGATCACTTCCGCGTGGCCGGCTCCGTGACAAGCGGCGCAGGCCAGGCCGCCGTGCCCGGTCGCTTGGTGGAAGATCACGAACCCGCCGGCTGCGGTGTTGGTGGGAGTGGCAAAGGTCGTGTTGACCGCCACGCGCACCTGATTCGAGCTGTCAAAGATGCTGGTGTAGCGGAGCGCGCCGGCGTTGCTCCCGGCCGTGCCGGTGTGACAACTCTGGCAGGCGGGCTCATCCACCCAACCGGCGCGCGTCAGGGCGCCGACGGCGATGAGGTTGCCGTGGCAGCTCTCACATTGCATGGCCAGCGAACCGTCGGCATTGACCGTGTTGTGATGGACTCCGCGCAGCGCCAGCTTCTCGGGTCCGGCATGGCAAAGCAAGCAGGCCCCGCTGTTCGTCATGGAAACCAAGCTCACGCCGGAAACCGGATCCGGGACGTAGGCGTGCTTGGTGTGCATTAACTGGGTCAAAGGCCGGGCGCCCGCAACGCCGGTTCCGGGCACCGCGCCGCTCGAATGGCAGGCGATGCACGAGACGGGTTTGCCGTCCTGGACCACCGTCGCAACCAGGCCGCCGGAGTTATAACCCGCCTCGCTCAACGTTTGGGTGTAGGCCGCCGAGCCCAACATGTGATCGTCGTGACTGCGCAGCACATTGAGCTTGTAATCCCGAATCGGATCCACCTCCCAGGCCCACCCCTGCGGCGGGCGCGCCCCGATTTGGGAGCCGGAGGCGTGACATTTTTGACAGTCCATTTGATCCGTGACGGGCAGAGCGAGATCCGTCGTGGCCAGCACCGTGCCGGTGCTGTCGCGAGCGGTCAGGCGCATCATGGGAAAATAGTTCTTTCGGCCCTGATCATCGTAAGGGGTAATGGGGATGCCCCGCGCGGTGAAACAATTCTGCGCCGGGTCAAACGTCATCGGCTGCGGCGTGTTGGCGGCGCCGGGCATGCCGAAACCGGCCAGCCCCTGGTCGGGCGCCAGCGCCTTGCCGTAGAGTGCCTGCGCGTATTGGTAGAAATTTCCCTTCCCTGCGGAGGTCGTGTTGATCGACCCGGTCGCGTCCGCGATCGCCTGATACGTGACGGAGATTCCGGAGGGATTGGTCACCAGGAGGCCGCCGGACATGAGCTGCGCGTGGATAGTGTTGTACGGTGGCATCAGCGAATACACCGAGACATCGCTGCTATCCATTTCGTGCAGGCCCACCTCGCTCCAGCCCGCCAGCGCGGACGTAGCCGCCTCGAGGCTGGCGGGTGCGGGGATCAGCGCCAAGCCCAGTAAAACCGCGGCGCGGGAGACATTTTGAACGCAAGACATTTTCATGAGGGGGATGTGCGTTGTAGTGGTTGAAGGGAGGACGGGCGGGGGCTACCCCGGCGCGAGGTGCGCGCCGCGTCGCAAGCAACTCTTTCCCAACCTCCGCCGGTCATTATCACACTGACTTCTCTGTCCATTCACATTCCCTGCTGTTAGCCGAAGTGGCATAAGCAGCGTTTGTGCCATAAAGAAGTCAAGCATAACGGGCGTCACCTTATTCCACGCGTCGCGAGACCTGCCACTAGGAATTTCCTCGCGCGCAACGCCCGAACCCGCCCGACTCCGGACGCCGCTCAAGGGCCGCCCGGCCGGGGGCGGCGAAGCGTCTCATGCCTGGGCTGTGGCAAACCAGGACACAGGGCGTGTACTCTGTCTGAGAAAGTGTCACTTATCAGAGACATTACCACCAAATGTCCCTAAGTCAAATCTCCTAACTGGGGCCGTTGCCGCGGGCCGCCAGCGCCACTTCGATCCCCCGCTGGCGCAGCGCTTCCACCAGCTCCGGCGGCGCGCCGTCGTCGGTGATCAGCGCATCGACGCAATCCAGGTCGCAGAGCGGCAGGACCGACTGGCGCCCGAGCTTGGTGTGATCCAGGCAAAAGATGACCTTCTGGGCCGCGTTAATCATCGCGCGTTGCAGGTCAATGAGCAGGCCATGCGAATTGGTGATCCCCGCCAGCGACAGACCGCCCGCGCTCATGATCGCGATGTCGGCGTGAATTTTCGTAAATGCTTCCACCGCCAGCGGCCCCACCAGCACTCCCAGCCGCGGATAGATAACCCCGCCGGACAGCACCACCTCGAGCCGGTTCGCCGAAGCATACAGATTGGCTACCGGCAGGGAATTGGTGATAATCTGCGGGGCTTTGGCCTCCAGGTGACGGGCCACGTGATAAACGGTGGTCCCGGCGTCCATGATCACGCTCTGATTAGGAGCGATGAGATCGGCACAAACCCTCCCAATCGCCTCCTTTTCAGCCAGTTGATGCGTGTCACGCGCCGAGAAGGTAAATTCATCGGACTTCGGAACAATCACGCGAGCCCCACCATGGGTGCGGCGGACGTTGCCCGAGGCTTCCAGCAGCGTGAGGTCCCGCCGAACGGTCGAGAGCGACGCATCCACTTGTTTCGCAATCTCTTCGAGCGAAGCGAATTCGACCTTTTGGAGATACTCGCCGATGATGTGTTGGCGTTCTTCAGGCTGCATCGGGTTAAATCTGGCAGAATTTGATAGATATTGCAATAATTTATTGACTTGCATCCATAATAAGTCAAAAATGAGCTTGTATGTTGGCAAATGGCCAGACTATGCCGCCTCGCGCGGTGGTGGAACACTGGGTTCGCCAGGCGGTTTATCAGCGCCTGGGCAAGCCACTGCCCGGTTTGGCGTCCGCGCCAAACCCGCTGGTGGTGAATGTCAGCGCACGCCATTGTCATTTGACTCCGGAAGCGGTGGAGGCGCTGTTCGGCAAGGGGCACCAACTCACGGTGCATAAATGGCTGTACCAGGACGGGCAGTTTGCCGCCAAGGAGACGCTCACCTTGATCGGTCCGCGAAGCCGGGTGATTTCGAACCTGAGGATATTGGGGCCATGCCGCAATTTGAACCAGGTTGAACTGGCTTATACGGATGGGATCGCGCTGGGGTTCGAGCTGCCGTTGCGCAGTTCGGGAGATATCAAAGGGACCTTAGGGTGCATGTTGATGGGGCCGGCGGGCTTTTTTGAAATGTCCGAGGGAGTGATTCGAGCCCTGCGCCACGTTCATATGTCCCCGGCGGATGCGGATTTTTACGAAGTGAAAGCGGGTGGCGAGCTGAAGCTGCGGATTGGCGGCGCCTGCGGTTTGACACTGGATAAGATGCTGGTGCGGGTGGATGCGAGTTTCAAGCTCGAGGTGCACATTGATACCGACGAGGGCAACGCGTGCAATTTGCAGCCGCAGACTCCCTGTGAACTGATACGATGAAAATCGAGATTGACCTCCTTGACCGGCCGCTGGGGTGCCACCAGAGCAAGCGCCCAAGCCGCGACGCAGACGGGTTGATGACTTTATAGCGAGCAGAACGATTGAAAACAAACCACTAATTGAGTTATGAGCGAAGCATTAGGAATGATTGAAACGAAAGGCTACGTCGGGAGCGTCGAGGCCAGCGACGCGATGGTCAAAGCGGCCAATGTGAGCTTGGTTAAGACCATTCCCATCGGCGGCGGACTGATCACCGTCTTGTGCCAGGGCGATGTCGGCAGTGTGAAAGCGGCGGTTGATGCCGGGACCAAGGCGGCGGCCAAGGTTGGGGAGTTGGTAAGTTCCCACATCCTGGCGCGCCCGCACGAGGACTTGCTGAAATCGTTCCTGGGGGAGCCCAACAACAAGCCCAAATAAGGCGCCTGCTAAAACCACTTAACCACTCGGTAAACTAAAGGATTTATGGTTCAACAAGCGATTGGAATGATTGAATGCAAAGGGTTGTGCGCACTGCTCGAGGCCTGTGATGCCGCGCTCAAGTCCGCCAACGTGACGCTCGTCGGCTGGGAAAAGATCGGCAGCGGCTACGTGACCGGGTTTTTCCGGGGGGACGTCGCGGCAGTGAAAGCGGCGACGGATGCCGGTGCGGCCGCCGCGGCCCAGGTCGGCCAGGTGATCAGCGTGCAGGTGATCCCGCGTCCGCACGAGGGTCTTGCCACCCTCGGCAAATGGCTGCAGTAAGCGGGACGAAGGGCCAAAGGCACCCCCCGACAACTCCGCGATCACGCACCACGTATCACGCCCGGCGTTTCCCCCCTGTGAAAGTCCTGGTGGCCAATTTAGGCTCGACGTCGCTCAAATGGCGGCTCTTTGACTTTTCAGATGGGCGGGAGCGGATGTTGCACAAGGGCGGATTCGAGCGGGTAGGGGATTATCCCAAAGCGATTGGGGATTGCCTGAGTCAGTTGAAAGACGCCGGCCACATCCGGACGGAGAATGATTTGGCGGCGGTGGGATTCAAGACCATCATGGCGCGCGGGGTAAACGGGTGCGTCAGACTCGATGAACAGGTGGTCAAAGCCATGGAAGCGTTTAACGGCATCGCCCCGGCTCACAATCCACCCTATATTACCGGCATACGCCTCTTCGCGCGGCGCATGCCGGACGTGCCACTGGTGGGGCTGTTTGAAACGGCATTTTACCAATGGGTGCCACCGGCCTCGGTGCGCTATGCCGTTCCGGAGAGCTGGTATGAACGGGGCGTGCGGCGGTGGGGCTTTCATGGCGCCAGCCATAAGTACATCGCGGAACGCTCGGCGGAGTTGCTCGGGCGCGAGGATGTGGCCCGCCGGGTGCGCCAGCTTTACGTGGATGGCGGAGCCAGCCCGGTTCGCGAGCCCGGCCTGCGGGTCATTTCCTGCCATTTGGGCGGCAGTTCGTCGGTCACCGGGATCCTCAATGGCGTCGCCGTGGGCACCAGCATGGGGTTGAGCCCGCAATCGGGGTTGCCCCAGAACAACCGGGTTGGCGATCTCGACCCGTTTGCCTTGCCGTTCATGATGCGCTCGATGGGGCTGACGTTGGACGAAGCGGAGCGGTCGCTCTGCAAAGAAGGCGGGCTGCACGCGCTGTCCGGCGGTTACAATGATATCCGGGATATCCAGCAGCAGGCCGCCCAGGGAAACGCCCGGGCCCGGCTGGCGCTCGAGGTGTACGTCCACCACATCCGCCATTGGATTGGCTCGTTTTTACTTCAGCTCAACAGCGCCGACGCGCTGGTTTTTACGGCCGGCATCGGGGAGAATGATACGGTGGTTCGCCAGTTGGTCTGCGCGCAGGCCGGCCAGCTTGGCCTGGTTCTGGATTCGGAGAAGAATGCTGTGACCAAAGCCACGGAGTCCGTCGTCAGCGCCTCGAATTCGCCGATCAAAATCCTGGTCATCCCTACCAATGAAGAATTGGTGGTCGCCCGCGAGGTGAAGCGGTTCCTCGAAAAAGAGGGCGGAGTGGCGGCCGGCAGTCCCGCGACGTGCAAACCGGAGTTTTCCCAACTGAACTAGCAGCTTATTTCAAACATCAAAACAACACCTCATCTCTATGGCTCATCAAGCAATTGGACTGATTGAAACCCGCGGATTGGTCGCGCTCGTGGAAGGCGCCGACGCCATGCTCAAGGCCGCGAACGTCGAACTGGCCGGCCCCATGACCCAGGTCGGCAACGCCCTGGTCACGGCGGTTGTGGTCGGGGACGTGGCGGCGGTCAAAGCGGCGACGGATGCCGGAGCCCAGGCCATCAAAGCCATCAAAGGCGATCTGGTCAGCGTGCATGTGATCGCGCGCCCGCACCCCGATGTCGAGGCGGTGCTGCCGAAGAAACCCGCGGCCAAGTGAGCGGCCTATGTTCCTGGCCCGCGTCGAAGGTTCGGTGGTGGCGACCAAGAAGGACGCTTCCATGACCGGTCGGAAGCTGCTGCTGGTCCGGCCGCAACTGGTGGATGAGAAGGACCCGGCGAAGTTTCGGCCCGGGGCGAACACCATCATCGCCGTGGACAGCGTGGGCGCCGGGCTGGGCGAGTTGGTCCTGTTTTGCCAGGGCAGTTCCGCGCGTCTGGCGCCCAACTTGAAGGACGCTCCGGTGGACGCGGTGATCATCGGGATCGTCGATACCGTGGATGTTTTGGGGAAGGAGATTTACAACGCGAAGAGGTGAGTCAGCGCGACCGAAGACTATGAGTGCAGTCAACGAAACATTAATCCGCGATGTCGTGGCAGAGGTTTTGGGGCGGCTGGGACAAGCGCCCGGCCCGAAGCCTTCGGCACCGGCAGGCGCGCCAGCCCCAGCGTGCGGGTGCGATCAGAATGGGTCGGTGAGCGGGGGCGGCCTGCGAACCCGGGGCGGGGCCTACGGCGTCTTTCAGGACGCCGACGCGGCCTGCGACGCGGCCCAGGGGGGATTCCTTCAACTCAAGAAGGCCGGGGTGGCCGCGCGGGTCAGGGTCATCGAGATTGTTAAAGCGATGGCCGAGGCCAGAGCCGTCGAATGGGGCAAGATCGAACTCGACGAGACCAGGATCGGGCGGCTGGACCACAAGATCGAGAAACTGAAAATCATCAAATTGGTGCCCGGGGTCGAATGGCTGAACCCGGATGGACGGAGCGGCGACCATGGGATCATGCTCGAAGAGTACACTCCCTTCGGGGTGGTGGCGGCGATCACGCCTTCGACGCACTCGATTCCGACCCTCAGCGGCAACATTGTGAACATCGTCGCGGCGGGCAATGCGGTGGTCTTCAACGCGCATCCGTCCGCGGCGAAATGCGCCGCCCTGGCGGTGCGCGAGTACAACCAGGCCATCGAACGGGAGACGGGCATCCAGAACCTGGTGACGATTGTAGAACAGCCGACGCTCGAATCCTTCAAGGCCATCTGTGCCCACGCTGCCGTCCGGCTGCTTTGTGTCACCGGCGGCCCCGGCGTGGTCAAAGCCGCCATGCAAACCGGCAAGCGCGCCATCTGCGCGGGGCCGGGCAATCCGCCCGTGCTGGTGGATGACACGGCCTGCATGAAACGCGCCGCCCGCTCGATTATTCAAGGCGCCGCTTACGACAACAACCTGCTTTGCATTGGCGAAAAAGAGGTGTTCGTCCTGGAACATAAGGCGGACGAGTTGATGGCGCAGATGGAGCAGCACGGGGCGGCGCGGTTGAATTCGGCCCAACTCGAGCGGCTGACCCAAGCGGCGTTCAGTTTCAAGGAAGGGCAGGGTGCGGGGTGTCCGGAACCGGTCGTCAACAAAGCCCTGATCGGGAAGGACGCGGCCGTACTGGCCCAAGCATCCGGCCTGACCCTTTCGCAAAAGACGGAACTCCTCTTCGCCGAAACAGATGCCGCGCACCCCTTCGTCAAGGAAGAGCAAATGATGCCCTTCATTCCCATCGTGCGCGTGAAGAGCGTGGAGGAAGGCATCGCGGCTTCACTCGCGGCGGAACACAATTACAAGCATACCTCGATTATCCACTCGCACGATGTCGAGCACATGACGGCCATGGCGCGGGCGCTGGACACGACGCTGTTCGTTAAGAACGGGCCGTGCATGGCGGGCTTGGGTCTGGGCGGCGAGGGTTATCTAAGCTATTCTATCGCCACTCCAACCGGTGAGGGAGTTACCAATCCCAAAACATTCTGCCGTGTGCGGCGATGCGTTATGGTGGATAACTTGCGGATTTATTGAGCTGCGTCCCCCCCCTCCACCATGCTCTTAGCGCGCGTCGAAGGCAACGTTGTGGCCACCCGGAAGCACCCGAGTTTAGAGGGGTGGCGTCTGGTGATTTGTCAGCCCATTAATGGCTCCGGCGCTCCGGAAGGGGCGCCCCAGGTGGCGATCGACGCCCATGGCGCGGGACTGCACCAGCGGGTGATCCTCTCTTCGGACGGCTCGGCCGCGCGCAAAGCCGTCGGCGATGAACAAAGCCCCGCCCGATGGATGATCATCGGCCTCGTGGACGAGCCCGCATGAGACTGGGAAGCGTCATCGGACGAGTGACCCTGAGCGCCACGGTCCCGGCGCTCGAAGGCGCCCGCTGGTTGATCGTCTCGCCCTTTACGCGGGAGCAATTCGCCCGCGGGTTGGACGGGCCTCAGCTCTTGAGCAAAGAGCCCAGCCTGGTGGTGTACGACGACCTCGGCGCTGGCATGGGCCAGACGATTGGCTTTGTCGAAGGGCGCGAAGCCGCCTGCCCGTTCGCCCAGCCCACTCCGTTGGATGCGCTCGACGCCGCCCTGATTGATGAAATGAATTATACTCCGTTGAATCCATGAAACAGGTGATAAGTGTTCGCGATGTGGAAGAAATGTTGCGCGCGGGGAAAGATTTTCGCTCCCTGCCCGCGGATGCGCTGGTTACGCCGTCGGCCCGGGACTTCTTAAGAGACCTGGAAGCCCGGGACGGCGGGGGCAGTTCGACGAAGAACGGCGGACCCGCCCCATCGAGCCCGCCGCCCACCGCGAAAAGTCCGAAGGCGGAAATCGAAGCCTTTTTCCACTCGCCCAAAATCGAGGGATTGAAGCAGCAGCTTTGCGACATGGGGCGTCGGCTCTGGCAGCGCGCCTACGTGGATGGGAACGGCGGCAACCTGGCGATCCGGGTTGCGGAGGACATCGCCCTCTGCACGCCCACGCTGGTATCGAAGGGTTTTATGAAGCCCGAGGACATGTGCCTGGTGGATCTCGAAGGGAACCAACTTTGCGGCGTGAAGAAACGGACCAGCGAGATTTTGATGCATTTGCAGATCATGAAAAAGCAGCCGCGGGCCGTGGCCACGGTTCACTGCCACCCGCCGTATGCGACCGGGTTCGCGGTGGCGGGTGTCGAGCCGCCGACCTGCATGATCCCGGAGTTCGAGGTGTTCGCCTCGGTGGCCATTGCGCCCTATCGCACGCCGGGCACGCCGGAGATGGGCAAGCTGGTGGCGGACCTGGTCGATAAGCACAACACGATTCTGATGGCCAACCACGGCGTGGTTACTTGGAGCCATAACGACGTGGAAGACGCCTATTTCAAGATGGAGATCCTCGAGGCCTATTGCCGGACGGTGCTGGTGGCCTCGCAGTTGGGCCGGCCGGTGAACACCATGACGCCGGCGCAATTGCAGGATTTGTTGAAGATCAAACAAAGCCTCGGCATCCCGGACCCGCGCTTTGGCTTAAAGGAATGCGAGCTGTGTGACAATGACGGCTGGCGGCCGGGGGTTACTTGCGCGGCGCCCAGCCCGGGCGCAACCGAAAGCGCCGCCGGAGCGGCGCCCGATGCGCAGGCGGAAGCGCTCGTGCGGGCGATTACCGATCAAATACTGGCCCGGGTACACTGAACCGCCAGCACGAGCGACGGACCGGCTTGAACGACTGATCTTTTATGAAAGTAACGATTATCGGCGGCGGCGGGCGGGTAGGGTCCTGCGCGGCATTTGCGTTGCAGTGCGGCGGCCTGGTCTCCGAAATTCAAATTCTCGACGCCAACAAGGACCTGGCCGACGGCGAGGCTTTGGACCTGCTTCATGGGAGCGCTTTTGCCGCCGGCCAGAGAATCTATTCGGGAGATTACGCCCGGGCCGCGGACAGCGATGTCTTTTTGATCACCGCCGGGTTGCGCCGCAAGCCCGACGAGTCGCGGCTGGATTTGATCAATCGCAACGTGGCGCTTTTCGCGCAGATTCTGGACAGCATCAAAGGCGCGGGACTGCGGCCCGAGGCCCAGGTTTTCGTCGTGTCGAACCCGGTGGACATTCTGACCCAGTTGGCGGTGAAGCGCCTGGGCCTGCCCTGGCCGCAGGTCTATGGCCTGGGAACCATGCTCGACACTTCACGGTTTAGCTCGTTGATTGCCGCCGAACTGAAGCTGGCCGCCACGCAAGTCAAAGCGTTGATTCTCGGCGAACACGGCGATTCCATGGTGCCCGTTTGGTCCAGCGCCACGGTGAACGGACTGCCCCTGGCCGGGTTGCCCGAGTGTACGCCGGGGTTCCAGAACGCGGTTTTCGAGCGCACCAAAGGCAGCGGCGCCGAGGTCATCAAACGCAAAGGCGGCGCGGGTTGGGCCGTGGCGGTCGCGATTCGCGAGGTGCTGCACGCGGTGCTGCTCGACCAGCGGGCACTTTTGCCCGTCTCGTCGCTGGTTCAGGGGACCTACGGCATTCAGCAAACGTGCCTGAGCGTGCCGTCGATCGTGGGACGCAGAGGCGTCGAACGGCACGTCGAGATTAAGCTGTGGCCCAAGGAGCAGATGGCCTTGCAGCAATCCGCGCGCGCTTTGCGAGAGACGCTCGCCAAGGTGGGCGCTTGAGTCTTCCGCCGCGATGAAGTCCCTGGACGCCAAAATCGCCGAGCTCAAGGCCAACCCGGCATCGCGGGCCTTTGTGATTGCGGACGCGAAGGACGCCGACATGGCGTTTGGCGCGCGGGCGCCCGGGCCCCGGTCCTACCTCTCGGCCAGGGGCGAACGGCCCGCGCGGTTCTCCCCCGAGATTTGGACGCGCGAAGAGTTCGGCTACCGGAACCTCCCCGAGTTCCTGGATATCATCCGCGAGGTCGTCCACCAGGGACTGGTCGATATCATGCTGATGTCGGCGTACGTGAACGAGCAACTAACGATCAAGGAGGGGTTGTTCCGAGACTCGCACGTCACCCCGGCCGCGCGGGCGAACGACGCCACCGATGTTTGGGCGGTGCGTCACGGGTGCTACACCGGCGAGCCGGCGCAGCCGTTTCGGACCGCGAGCATCGACCAGATCCAATGCGGCAAGATCGATTGTGATCGCAGCACCCACGAATTTGCGGGCGCCAACCTGGGGCTTTACTCGGTCACCTTGGTGAATCAACTCGACGCGGATCGCGAGACGCTCCTCGCGTTTAAGGCCTTCCGCGAGGAGGCGGAGCGCAAGCACTTTCGCTACTTCCTGGAGGTGTTCGATCCGAATGTGCCCAGCGGGATTGCCCCCGAAAAACTCGGGGAATTCATCAACGATCACATCCTGCGGAGCTTGGCGGGCGTGCCGGACTCCGGACGGCCGGTGTTTTTGAAGATTGTTTACCACGGCCCGCGGGCGATGGAGGAATTGGCGCAGTATGATCCGAACCTGGTGGTGGGCATCCTGGGGGGGAGCGCGGGAACGACGTATGACGCGTTCCGGCTGATCCACGACGCCCGGAAGTACGGGGCGCGGGTTGCGTTATTCGGGCGCAAAATCAATAATGCTGAGCATCAGTTGGCCTTTATCGAGATGCTGCGCCTGATCACCGACGGACGGATCTCCCCCGAGGAAGCCGTGCGCGCCTACCACGCCGTGCTTCAGGCCAGGAAGATCCAGCCAAAGCTGCCGCTGGAAAAGGACTTGGAATTGACCGATCAGGCCATGCGCTACGACGCGACCCCCTCCCGGGCCACGGTCCTGGTGCGGGATAACCCTTTGACTGGGAACCGGGCCGGTGTGGCCCCGCAGGAAAAGGCCGCCGGGGCCCGAGCGGCGGCCAGCGCCGCTTCGAACGATGAATGGCCGAAACTTTCGGATGGCTCACCCGATTTCGAGAACATGAAGTCCGGAGATCGGCGCGCGTACGACCTGTGGCGGCTCACCCGGAGATTTGGTTAGACTCGAGTTGGGAAGCTGTCCGCGGTTCGCTGCGCATCATGCATCACGCATCACACGCTCCCGGCATATCCGAATAGCTCCGAACCCCCGCCCGAGCGCCGAACCCTCTTGGGTGAGGGACTAGCCCGCTGGTCTTAGAGGCAACAGATCGTCAGTTTCCGCGGGCCGTGAGCCCCGAGGACCAGGATGCGCTCGATGTCGCCGGTTCGGCTTGGTCCGGTGATGAAGGAAATGAAGCTCGGGTACTTCGGGGCGTAGGTTTGTTTGAGGAGCGCGAAAGCCTGCGGCAGATCGGCCACCAACTGTTCCCGCCGGGCCAGCACCACATGATGCGGCGGCAGCACGGAAAGCGCCCGGCCGCCCGCGCTCCGAGCGGTGACCAGCACGCTGCCGGTCTGGGCCACCAACGCATCGCATTGGGTCAACCCGATGCTGCAGCGTTCCAGGATGCCAACTTCGTATCCCTCATCCACCCGGCAAACAGGCAACCCGAGCTTGGCGGCGGCGAAGTCGGTCAACTCGCCGCCGTGCATCCCGATCTGCTTCCAGGCTTCGGCGTCGCGGAGGCCTAACAACAAACCGGCCAGTTCCTCGCGCGAATTCAGCAGATGAAAATCTGCTTTGAGGTCGCGGGCTTTTTCGCGAAAGAGAGCCAAACGATCTTCAAAGTTTTCGCCTACTTTGGGAAGCCACTGCCGGGCTTGCGGCGCTGGCATGGCTGAAGCCGGATGGGGAGACGGAGGCGAGTGAGAATGCCCCGGCAATGGCGCTTCTACTTTCAGCGCCTCGCGGATGCGTCCAAGAATGCTCTCTCGCTCGGTCATGGTAATGAGGTTCCGCCGGTCCTCGGGATGGGCGGCCGGGTCCGCCAATATTCTTTGAACGTTTGCCGGGCGACGGGTGGGAGTTCCCGGGTCTGGGTCCAGGCATAAGCGGGATCCAGCCGGGTGCCCTTGACCAGGAAATGAAAGCGCTGGAAGAACCGGCCCGCGCCCTTGGTCCGTTGGTAGAGCCAAGGCCGGTTGATGACCCACCCGAAAACACGAAAGGCGAACTGCTCGAACAGGGAAGGTTTTTGCGCGGCAGCGTTGCGGCGGTTGTGGAGCAAATGGTGGTGGAGGTTGATTTTGACCGGGCAGATATCCGTGCAGGCGCCGCACAGCGAACTGGCGTACGAAAGGTGCTTCCATTCCTGCAAGCCGCGCAAATGGGGCGTAAGCACCGAGCCGATCGGGCCTGAGTAGGTCGTGTGATACGTGTGGCCACCGATGTTGCGGAAGATCGGGCAGACGTTGAGGCAGCCGCCGCACCGGATGCAGTGGAGCGTATCGCGTTGTTCGGCATCGGCGAGCAGTTCGGTCCGCCGGTTGTCCAGGAGCACCACATGGAACTCCTCCGGACCATCCGGTTCGTCCGGCTGGCGGGGACCGCCGTACATCGAGTTGTAACAGGTCAGCGGCTGGCCCGTTCCGATCGTCGCGAGCATGGGCAAAAACAGCGCCAGGTCCTCGAACCGGGGCAGCACCTTCTCGATGCCCAGCAACGTAATCATGACCTTGGGCAGCGCCGCCGTCAGGCGCGCGTTGCCTTCGTTTTCCGTGATCGAGATCATCCCGGTCTCGGCGATCGCAAAATTGGCGCCCGTGAACCCTATATCCGCGGTGAGGTACTTCTGCCGCAAGACGCGACGGGCGATCAGCGTAAGTTCTTCGGGGTTGTCGGTGGGTGTGCTGCGCAGTTCGCGGGCGAAGAGTTCGCTGATCTCGCCCCGGGTCAGGTGCATCGCCGGGAAGACAATATGGTAGGGCGGTTCCTTGCGGAGCTGGACAATGAATTCGCCGAGATCCGATTCGACCACCTCGAAGCCGGCTTCGGCCAGCGCTTCGTTCAGGTGGATTTCCTCGGAGGTCATCGCCTTGGATTTGATGATCGAGCGGGCATTCTTCTCGCGGATAATGCCCAGGATAATCTCGCGCGCCTGGCCGGCCGTGCCGGCCCAGTGGACCTTGGTGCCGCGCGCTTCGAGGTTGCGGACCAGTTGGACCAGGTGCGTGTCCAGGTGGTTGACGGCGTCCCACTTGATTTGGGCGGCGGCCTGGCGCGCCCCCTGCCAATCCTGAAAAGCCGCTTTCGAGCTGTCACGCACGACCTCGTAATTCCCGAGCGCGGTCTGGATCAGCCCGCGGTGACGCAGATCCCGCGAGCGCACGGCGGCTTGCGCTTTGAATTGGCCGGCGGCGGTTTTCATGCGCGCGCGAGAATCTCGGCCAGGTGGATGGTCTTGAGTTTGCTACCCTGCCGGTCCAACAAGCCTTGGATATGCATGAGACAACTGGAATCGTTCGAAACGATATACTCGGCTCCGGTGTCCTGCGCCAAACCGCATTTCACCTCACCCATGGCCGTCGAGATCATGGGAAACTTAGTGGCGAACGTTCCGCCAAAGCCGCAGCAGACGGTCTCCTTCATCTCGATCAGTTCGAGTCCCTTGACTTTGGCCAGGAGCCGGCGTGGCTGGTCGTGCGAGCCTAGCTCCCGCAGCCCGTGGCAGCCATCGTGGAACGTGACCTTCGCCGGAAAGCGGGCGCCCAGGTCGGTGATGCCGAGTTTGGTGGTCAGGAAATCCGAAAACTCGAAACACTTTCCAGCGAGTTCATTTGCGGCGGCGGCTTGCGGGGTGCCGGCGAAGAGCTCGGGATAAAACACATGCAGCATCGCGCCGCACGAACCGGACGCGATGACCACCACTTCCGAGTTTTTGAGGCGATCCAGAACTTTGACTGCGACCGTGCGGGCTTCGGCCCAATAGCCGGAGTTGTAGGCCGGTTGACCACAGCAGGCGATTTCCTCTGGGCATTCGACCCGATGGCCGAGCCGTTCGAGGATCTGGACCATGCTGATGCCGACGTTGGGAAACATCAGGTCCACAAAGCACGGGATAAACAAAGTGACTGTCATTTCATCCGGGAACCTCGCCCGAGGCACCCGGGCAACAAGGTGTACGAACCGAGGGCGTAAGGCCAGATCTTAACCCCGCGATTCACGCTTAAACCTGATCCCTCCGGTCCGCTGACCTTCCCCCGCCCGCGACGTTTCTACCGCGTCTTCCCTCCAGGTCTCACGACCCCGTAGTCCTGCGTCCCGCGCCGTAGCACCGCGGAGGCGGGCGGTCCCACTTGCCGCGCCGCAGCGTAGCGAAGGCGGGTGGTCTCGTGGTCTCGTGGTCTCGTGGTCTCGTGGTCTCGTGGTCTTGTGGTCTTGTGGTCTTGTGGTCCCGTAGTCCCGTGGTCTTGTAGTCCCGTAGTCACTCATCGCACCCTCTGCCTTCCGCTTGACCTCCCTCTTCGAGCTAGTAACTTGCAGCCGCGCACCGTGAGCACACAAACCGCCCATCTCAGTCTCGAAGCCAAGGCCTCGCTTCCGCGGCACGTGGCCATTATCATGGACGGGAATGGGCGTTGGGCGCGCCAGCGGCATCTGCTGCGGATCGAAGGGCATCGGGCCGGGGCTGAATCGGCCCGGGTCATTATTCGCGCGGCCGGCGAGTTGGGCATTAAGTATCTGACACTCTACGCGTTTTCCGTCGAGAATTGGAATCGTCCCAAGGATGAGGTGGACGCGCTGATGAAGTATCTGGTGCATTATCTCAGGACGGAGACCTCGGAGTTGAACAAGAACAACGTGCGGCTCGAGGTGATCGGGCAGATCTACCGGCTGCCGGAGGCGGTGCAGGAGCACCTGCGGAAATCCATCAGTGTGCTGGCAAAGAACAACGGGCTGACTTTGATCATGGCGTTGAGCTACGGGGGACGCACTGAAATCGTGGAGGCGGTGCGAAGCATCGCGCAGAAGGTTAAAGCCGGGGAATTGGACCCGCCGGATATTACCGAGCAAGTTTTCGCCCAACACCTGTACACCCGGAATTTGCCCGACCCGGATTTGCTGATCCGCACCAGCGGTGAGATGCGCATCAGCAACTTCCTGCTCTGGCAGATCTCCTACACGGAGTTGGTGGTGACGCAAACGCTTTGGCCGGATTTTCGCAAGCCCCAGCTCTACGAGGCCCTCGAAGAATACAACCGCCGCCACCGCCGGTTTGGGGGATTATGAGCTGCCGGTCCGCCAGCGCACCGTAATCAAGGGTCCCATGGCCGAACCCCACGCAACCGCACCTTCCCCGGCGCCGCCGTCCAAGTTTGCCATCTTTTTGCGCCGGCTGCTGAGCTTCGTGGTGCTCTGGACCATCGTGCTGACGGCGTTGTTTTCCCGGAACCGCATGGTGTCCGATTACGTGTTCCTGATGATCATGGTGATTCTGGCCGTCACCGGTTTGGCGGAGTTCTACGGCTTAGTCCAGCGGCAGAACCTGGTTTGCTTCAAGTGGTGGGGTTTGCTCGGAGGGCTGCTGCTGATGGTGGGAACCTTTTTGAACCTGACCGGGCTGATAGGAACTTCCGGTTCACCGGCGCGGGTCAATGATTTTGAAACCAGCTTCCTGATCCTGTTCGTGCTGGGGCTGTGTTTGCGACAGTTCTTCTCCCGATCCAACACCGCCGGCCTGCTGGCAATCTCGACTACGCTGTTCGGCCTGATGTACGTGCCCTGGTTGCTGAACTTCATTCAAAAGATCAACTTCTTCCCGCGCGTCGAGGGCCACTATTACCTGCTGTATTTCTTGCTGATTACCAAGTTTAGCGATACCGGGGCGTACGCGGTTGGGTCGCTGATCGGACGGCACAAGATGATCCCGCGGATTAGTCCGGGCAAAACCTGGGAAGGGTTTGGGGGCGCGATCGTGGCCTCGACCCTGGCGAGCTGGCTGTTCACCCACTTTTTGGGCGAGAAAATGTACGGCATGACCTGGTATCACGCGATCATTCTCGGCGTGGTGCTGAGCGTCGGCGCCGTGGTGGGCGACTTGATCGAATCCATCTTCAAGCGCGAAGCCGGGGTCAAGGACTCCGGCCGATTTTTTCCCGGCATCGGCGGCATCCTCGACTTGCTGGACAGTTTGCTTTTTAATGCCCCCATCATGTACCTCTACCTGAGGCACGTGTTAACGTCGCACTGAGCCGCGGGTGGATCCGTCGCGGGGGCGTTATCGGCCCATAGCCGTCGCGGGGCCCAACCGAGGGCGGCCGAACTTGATTTTTTGGCAAATGAAGAACGTTGTTCTACTCGGCAGCACCGGTTCCATCGGCACCAGCACGGTTAAGGTCGTGGCGGATCTGCCGGACCGCATCCGTTTGCTCGGCCTGGCGGCGGGCAACAACCTGGAACTGCTGCTCGACCAGACGCGGCGGCATCAGCCGGAGGCGGTTTGCATTGCCGACCCGGAGAAGGCCAAGGAGCTGCGCCGTCTGCTCGGGACTTCGACCCAGGTGCTCTGCGGCGCGGAAGGGTTAATCCGGCTTGCGACGCTGCCGGCCGCGGACGTGGTCTTGATCGCGATCGTAGGGACCGCGGGTTTGCAGCCGGCCCTGGCGGCCATTCGCGCGGGCAAAGACATTGCGGTGGCCTCCAAAGAAATTCTGGTCATGGCCGGTGAGATCGTCATGGCCGAAGCCCGCAAGTACGGAGTGCGGGTGCTGGCGGTCGATAGCGAGCATTCCGCGATTTTTCAATGCCTCGATGGAAAACCGCCGGCCTCCATCCGCCGCTTATGGCTCACCGCTTCGGGGGGGCCGTTCCGGAATACGCCCAGGGAGGAATTCCCGGCCATTACGGTCGAGCGTGCCTTGAAACATCCCTCGTGGGTGATGGGCCGGAAGATTACGATTGATTCGGCGACACTGTTTAACAAGGGACTCGAGATGATCGAAGCCCGCTGGCTCTTTGATGTGGAAATGAACCGGGTTTCGGTGGTGGTGCATCCCCAGAGCGTGGTGCACTCGATGGTGGAATTTGTGGACGGCTCGATGCTCGCGCAGCTTTCCACCCCCGACATGTGCCTGCCGATTCAATACGCGCTGACCTATCCCGAGCGCGCCGCCAGCGAACGGGTGCAGACAAACCTGGCCCGGTTGGGCACCCTGACGTTTGAGGAGCCCGACCCCGAACGGTTCCCGTCGCTGACCCTCGCGCGCAGGGCAGGGGAGGCGGGGGGCACCTTGCCGGCGGTACTCAACGCCGCGAACGAGGTGGCTGTGGAAGCCTTTGTGAGCCGGCGGATCACCTTCCCCCAGATTGCCGACCTGGTTCGAAGCGCCATGGAACAGCATCGCGTCGTACGCCACCCCACCCTGGACCAAATCCTCGAAGCCGACCTCTGGGCTCGACAAGCGATTCGGTGCTGAGCAGTCGCCGGGTCGGCTTTGGGTTGCTTTCACTCGTTCCGCTGTCATTATTCTCATTGTGAATGTGAATGCGCGCGCTGCCACGCTTATCGGAGTTCTAATCATTTCCTCGCTCCCCGCTCGAGGGCAACTCGGCCCTCTGATCAATGTGTCCGGCTCAGCGGAGATCAAAGTGGCGCCGGATGAGGTGAACCTTACTGTGGGCGTCGAAACCCGGCCAAAATGTCGCGCAGAATGCAGGCACCGATTCGGGAGAAACGGCGGGGACTTTTGCCGTTGGTCAGATCTCCGTCTCGGCCAATGTGAGTGTGTCATTCCTGATCAAATGAAAACGGGGCGCCGAGTGCCCAGGAACGAGACAGGACGGTCCTGCCGTTCGTCCACGAGTGAGTCGAAGGGCCGACCGAGGTTTAGAGCGGGCGGATGGTGCGCTTGCCTTCGGACGGGAGCGTAAAGGCCGCGAAGCTTGGCCGTATGATCCCATCCGGCATGGGAACCCGGCTCTTAATCTGGCGGCGGGCCACCGGGCCATAAGTGCGGCTATCCACGCTGCAAACCCGATTATCCCCCATGACAAAGTATTGGTCCTGGCCGAGTTCGAAGCCTGAGATTTCGGTTTGCTGGCTGGGACAAGTGTAGGTGTGTTTGGGGAGATACGGTTCGCGGAGCATCAGGCGGTTCACGAAGACGTAGCCCCGCCAGAGCTGGATCCGCTCCCCGGGCAGGCCCACAATCCGCTTCAGCGCGTAATCCCCGCGCGCATCATCCACCAGGATCACGTCGCCGCGTTGGAGCGGCGTCGAGATCGGAGCGGTGTAAACCCGTTCGCCGGAAATGTAGGTCGGGGCCATGCTCATGCCATCGACCACCGAGACGGAGCCGGAAAGGGCCGCGATCACAGTATGGCCGGCGGCGATGCCAAAAAACGCAGCGAGGCTTGCGGTGGCCAGCAAACGGAACGGCTCCTTTTGCCACAGGCGCCGGCCCACGCGGTAAAACAGTCTCATATGCAGCTTTCTTCCAGAGATTGCGTGCAGCTTTCTTGCCAACCGATTTTCCTTTCCGTTTCGGGGCGTCTGGCTCATGCTTTCCCCCGGGCGAGTGTGGGGTTCCAGTTTTAGAGGAAAGCTGTGGGCGCATTATGAGCTATACCATTCAATACCTGCAATCCGAGATGGCCGCTCAGGGCCTGGAGGTGAGCATCCTGGTGAACTGCCTGGTCCAGGACGCGACCAAGCTCGGCGCAAGCGACCTGCACATCGAGCCCTGGGAGGAATCCATCGCTGTCCGGGCGCGAGTCAACGGCGTGCTGACCGAAGTGGCGCACCTGCCGCTGGACTTGTTGGACAAGATCTCGATGCGGTTCAAGGTTATGGCCAATCTGGTGACCTACCAGGCCGGGTTGCCCCAGGACGGTGTCGCCTTGGGAGGGCCGGAGCTGGACGGAGTGCAGTTACGGGTTTCGATTTTCCCGACGACGCGCGGAGAGAAGATCGTGGTGCGGCTGTTTGATCCGCGCGATCGGCGTTTTGATCTGTCCACGCTCGGCTTCGAGGAGTCCACGCTGACCGGTTTGCTGCGGGTGCTCAAGCGTTCGAGCGGGCTGCTTCTGTTCACCGGTCCGACCGGTTCGGGCAAAACGAGCACGATGTACTCGGCGCTCTGCTACATCATGCAACGGGATGGCAGCAGTGTCAGCATCAGCACCGTCGAAGACCCAGTCGAGTTCAACCTGCCGATGGTCAGCCAGACACAGATCAATACCGCGCAGGAGTTCACCTATGCGACCGCGCTGCGCAGCATCATGCGCCAGGACCCGGAGGTGATCATGGTGGGGGAAATTCGCGATCCGGAGACGGCGGCCATCGCGGTGCAGGCCGGGTTAACCGGGCACCTGGTGATCAGCACGATCCATTCCGGAGTCTCCGCCGGGGCGTTCACCCGGCTGATCAACATGCAGATCGAGCCGTTCATGCTTTCTTCCAGCATTCTTGCGGTCATGGGTCTGCGGCTCGTTCGCCGGAACTGCCCCCATTGTTCGGGAGCGTATGAACCGCCTCTCAGCCAGCTTAAAGCCATGCCCGAAGAGCTCATCGGCCAAGCCCAATTCCTGCGCGGCGCCGGTTGTGAACAGTGCAACCAGACCGGATACTCGGGCCGCGTGCCGGTCAGCGAACTGCTGGTCGCCAGCGAACCCTTTCGGGAAGCCGTGCTCAAAAAAATGCCCACTTCCGCTCTCGAAGAAATCGCCACTCAAGAGGGGATGCGGACACTCTGGCAAAATGGACTGCAACGTGCCATTAATGGGGAGACCAGCCTGGAAGAGATCATCCGCGTTCTGGCCGCCGACATGATGTGAAGCTCGTGACCGTCACCTACCTTGAGATGTTGTCGCCGCAGCAACTCAAGCCGCGGACTTCGCCCGATGCACTTTTTTGGGTCCGGGAGGCGACGGTCAAGCAATGGGAGTTCAACCAATTTCTCTATCTCCTGGTCGGCGCTAACTGGTCCTGGAACGACAAGCAGGCCTGGACCGAACGGCAATGGCGAACCTATGCCGAGGCGGATGAACTCCGCACCTTCGCCGGCTACTACGACGGCTCTGTGGCCGGGTATTATGAAATGAGAAGGGACGATTCCCAGGGCGTGGAGATCGCTATCTTTGGCCTGACCCCGAAGTTTATCGGGCGGGGCTTCGGCGGGGCGCTCCTCACGCACGCACTTACCGAGGCCTGGCAGATGAAGCCGGCCCGGGTGTGGCTTCACACCTGCTCGCTGGATCATCCGGCCGCGCTCCCCAATTATCAGGCGCGCGGCATGCAGGTTTGCAAGGTCGAAACGCACCGGGTTGAGTGAACCCACGTCTTTGCGCAACCCGCGAATGATGGCTTAAGCAAATCCATGGATTGAAGTCCATGGCTGCCTTCGTCTGTCGCCAGGCGACCGGTTTTGCGAGCTTTGCAGGGCCGCCATGGTTTTTCGCCTTCACACGCGTTTCCGCAGGACCATGGCGAGATTGTCGGCGAGGTTCAGCGTCCCGAGCAGGTACTCGGTCGCCCGGTAGAGCGTCCGGACCGGTTTGAGCACCGGGTTCTGCTTGTAGGCCGTGGTCCGCTTCAGCAGGTCGGCGCGCTCGGCATTGCTGATTTCCTTTCCCCCGCCGCGCCAATCCTGCCAGAGGATCACCGGGTTGAAATGGGTCGAGGAAGTCTGGAGGATGCTGAATCGGGGCGCGACCAACCGGGCCAGGGTGCGGCGCGTGAAATAGTTCAGGTGTTGCGCGTAAATATAGCGGTAGCGAATCCCCAGGAGCCGGGCGGCCAGAGATTGCATGTTAGGCACCAGGACAAAGCAAAGTCCGCCGGGTTTGAGCAAGGACCAGGCGTGTTCCAGAAAGGCCTTGGGGTCCGCTAAGTGCTCGAGCACGGCCCACAGCGTCACCGCGTCAAAGGTTCGGGCGCCAAGGTCGGTCTCGAGAAAGTCGCCGCGCGCGACCTTCAAGCCGCGCGACTCGGCGTAGTCCAGCGCCGGTCCGCTGGCATCCGTGCCCAGGAGGTCATAGCTCCCTGCAAATCGGCTTTTCAGTTGATACAGGAACGCGCCCGACGAGCAGCCCACATCCAGCACCAAGCCTCGAGGACAGTGACTGCGGAAGAGCTTGAGTTCGCGTTCGAAACGCACCGGGGCGTAATCGCTTTCGAGTTTGGCCGGCGAAAGATAGTATCCCCCCGCGGTCTCACTATAATATTTGCCCGAGGCATATTCAGCGGGCACCGGGTTGGCATAGATCAGCGAACACGACGGGCAGCGGACGAGGCGGAGGTCACCCTTTTGGGCGAAGGCGGCCGAAGCCCGGGAATCACACACCGGGCAGGGACGCGTTAATCCAGGCGGACCGCCACCGAGTGTTTCAGAGACAAAACGCGTCATGGCGATGCGATACCAGAAGCTGTCACACCGGCACAAGCCTGGAACGGTCGATTCGAGAGTGTAGAGGTGCCGGGCGGAGTTTTCGCCCAGGGAAGGGAGGTGTCCGAGACGGTGACTGCATCCAAGCACATCGTGCCGTGCCCGTGATCGGCAAAGCCGGCCTTGTGGGAGGAACTCCGACATTGCTCCAGCTCTTGAGTCGGCCCCTCAGGCGTCGCTCCGCGACGCATTTCCGTTCGGCGGGCGGGGTTCCGTGGACTGAAAGTCCACGGCTACCATCGAACGCCGCTACGCGGCGGCGCAAACCTGGTCCCGACACGACAAGCGACAGCGCGGTAACCCGTATCGCGTAGCGCTGCTGATGTGCCCGTCTCGCGCAGCGACGGTGGTGCGATTCGTATCGCGCTGCGACCGCGGTGTGACCATGTCGCGTAGCGACAAATGATGGTAGCCATGGACTTCAGTCCGTGGATCTACGGCCTTCCCAAGACCGAGCGTCGCGTAGCGACGCCTCATCCCACGATGACACACCAGACACGCGGGTTTTGCGCGAGGTCGGCCGCCGACGGGCAGCGCCGGAATCTCCTTCGCCCGACGACCCCGACGCCCCGTCGCCGTGTTTTGAACTTTTGACGGGAGTGGAACGTCACTTAAACTGGGGCAATGCTGATCGAAATCATCAATACGGGAAGCGAACTGATGCTGGGCCGCGTACTGAATACGCACCAGCAATGGCTTTGCCGGAAGTTGTCCGAGCTGGGCTGGGTTGTCTCGCGGCAGGTCGCCGTGGCGGACAGTGGTCCGGAGATCGAGAGCGTCGTTCGGGAAGCGCTGGGACGGGCTGATCTGGTGATCACCACCGGCGGACTGGGACCCACATCGGACGACATCACGCGGGACTTGATCGCAAAAATGCTCGGAAGGGAACTCCGGGAAGACGCGGGTGTGCTGGCCCATATCACGAGCTTTTTTGAAGGGCGAAACCGAAGGATGCCCGAGCGTACCAAAGTCCAAGCCCAGGTGCCGGATGGCGCGATGGTGCTGCCGAATGCTTACGGCACCGCGCCGGGATTGGCGATCGAGGTTCGACCCAATCCCTTTCGGGCGAGCGGCCTTTCGAGTTGGCTGGTGATGCTGCCCGGACCACCGCGCGAACTGAAGCCAATGTTTCAATCCGTCGTGGTTCCGCTCCTTCACAAGGTCCTGCCTCCGCCGGGCGAATTCGTCTGCCGCACGCTGCGAGCTACAGGCATTGGGGAGTCCGTGGTCGAAGAGCGGGTGGACGGACCGTTGGGTCCCTAGGTGGCGGCCGGTCTCGAACTGGGCTACTGCGCGCGGCCGGGGCAAGTCGATGTGCGCCTGGTTGCCCGAGGAGAAAAAGCAAAAGAACTGGTTGAGGAAGCGGAGAGCAATCGTGAGAGCCCAACTCGGCCACTTCATCTTTGGATCCGAAGAGGAGGAAATCGAGGGGACGATTATCCGGCTGTTGACGGAGCGGGGGAGGACGCTGGCCGTGGCGGAATCCTGCACTGGGGGATGCATCGCGAACCGGTTAACGGATGTTCCCGGAGCTTCGGCCGTGCTGCTGGCGGGATTGGTGACCTACAGCAATGAAGCCAAGGCAAAGTTCCTGGGTGTCCGCACGGAAACATTGGCGCAGCATGGGGCCGTGAGCGAGGCGGTGGCCCGCGAGATGGCGGAGGGTGTGCGCCAGGCTACGGGAGCCGATTATGGAGTGTCGGTGACGGGGATAGCCGGGCCGGGGGGCGGGAGCGCGGACAAGCCGGTGGGGACGGTTTATATAGGCTTGGCCAGGGCAGGGGAGACCATCGCCGAGAAGCATTTCAATCCGTGGGATCGTGAGACGTTCAAGAACGTGACCGCGCAACAGGCCTTGGATTTGGTCAGAAAACGCGCCCTTGCCGGCGGGGATGGACGTTAGCGGATGCCCGGCCGGAAAGCCGCGAGTGGCGGCAGGGCAGGGCAGGGCGGCTGGAGTGCCTGAAGTGAGGACAGGTTGCAGAGAGGATAGGACCTTGGCAGCTCCGATCTTCTCGAGGTCCACAGCCCTCAACCACGCCGCAACGCATAGCGTATCCGAGGCCGAGCCTCGTCCTGGTCGCCAAGGATAGCGAGTTGCGCCGTAGCGCCAGGGTGGTATAGAAGAGCCTGAAATGATCCCGCATCCTGAGCGCGGCAAGCGCGTCGTGGGCTTGGCGTTTCTGTCGCTGGCGGCTGGGCTTTGCCTGGCCCAGTTCCGGCCACGGGGCGGTTTCTCCTGGGATGGCGACAACTCCGGGCCCTGGGTTAGGACGGAGGGCGGCGAGCTGGTCAACGAAGACACCGTGCGCACGGCTCGAGAAACCGCTCCGCACAGCGTCATTTGGCCCGAGTGGACCAACGACGCGGGATTCCAAAGCGATGTATTCACCTTCGCGCGCATTATTTTTAAGTCGCGTCCGGGCCGGCCGGGATGGCTGGGCTGGATCAACGATTACCCGGACGCCGACCTGAACCTCTCCTACCGTTTGCAGCAACTGACTTCGCTGAAGGTGGATCCCAATTGCCGGGTGCTCAAATTGACGGATCCCGGGTTGTCCAACTACCCGTTCATCTTTATGTCCCACCCCGAGGGCATGGAACTGAAAGACGACGAGGTGAACGCCTTGCGTGGCTACTTGTTCAACGGAGGCGCCCTAATGGTCGATGACTTTTGGGGAGGACGGGACTGGGACGCGTTCGAGGAGCAGATGAAACGCGTGCTCCCGGGGCGGGCGTGGACGGAGCTGGGCTTCGACCATCCGATTTTCCACAGCGTCTTCGATTTGCACCCGCCGATGAACCGCTTGCAGGTGCCGAGCTTGCAGCTCTGGGCCCGTGATTACGACCCGGAACACCCGCAGGCGACCACCTCGGCTTATCGCGGCCGGGGTTCCGAGCAGATGCACGTCCGAGCCTGGCTCGACGACCGGGACCGGATCATGGTCGTCGCCGCTCACAATACCGACACGGGCGACGGCTGGGAACGGGAAGGAGAAAACGAGGCTTACTTCGAGCAATTCTCGGAGCCCCGCGCCTATCCGCTGGGCATCAACATTATTTTCTACCTGATGACGCGCTGAGGACGGAGGGCGGTGACGCTTGGCGAGCCGCCGAGGCAGATGACAGCATCGCTGTTCTCCTGTGTCTTGTGCGTTTCGTGTCGCTTCAAGGGTTTCCAACCAGCGGTTCTTGACGCCAGGCCGCACCTCTGGGATCCTAAAACCGATCGTGAACAGGTCAACTTTTGCAGGTTTTGCCATTATGCGCTCAGCGTTTCCCCGGTCTTGTGGTCATTCTCACGTTTGGGCGAAGCGCACAGCGAACGAGGCGTCTGCCAACCCCCGGGTGCCTGAGTTCACCCAACCGTCGAACAGGGCGCCGGGCACCAAGCTGGGGCCGAGCCTGGTTGGCCAGCTGCTCACGTGAGAACGGACGGGAAAAAAGGCAAGCGTTCGGTTCCCAGAGCCCAGCCGTCTTCGAGCCCGTCGCTCCAAACCGCTCCTCCGGTTGCCGAAGCTCCAATCAAGCCGCGACACCTGCTGATGCTGCTCGGGGCGGGAATTCTTTTTCTCGCAGCGGTTTCCCTGGTCCTCGAGTCGTATTGGCAACGCCATCAACCGGTGTTCCATGACCCTTCAAGATTGTTGACGGCTCTACAGTCCTATTCACGAGACCGCTTCATGCACGGCGAAAGCCTGCCGCCAACGGTTTCATTGAATGATCTCGTCGCCGGGGGTTATCTCAATGCGGATGACGTGCGTGCGTTCGAGGGGATTCAGGTTACCGTCTCAACCGGAGGGACCAATGCCAGCCCCCAAAGGCCTCTCATTCATGCCCGAATGCCGGACGGCACGGTCATTGCCCTTCTCGCCGACGGCAGTGTGCAACAGTTGCGGAAGTGAGGGACGGGCGGAGGGGAGCGGGACTACGGGACCATGAGACCACGGGACTACGGGACTACGGGACCACGAGACCACGAGACCACGGGACTACAGGACTACGGGACTACGAGACCACAAGCCGACAAGGGCACGGGAGGGACGCCAAAAAGGAGGTTGGTGCGGGACGGAAACGGCGCTGTAAGGAGTTGGGGTTTTGTAAAGGTTTTGTAAAGAATTTTGTGTAAATGGTTTTTTGTTTTGTTTTCTGTTCTTTGTGATTTCTGGAGTCTCCTGTAGCAAGTTAAAACGAGCAGGGGGGCGGGCGGCGAGACCGTGGCTGGTACCCTCCTGCTAACTTCGTCCCTCCGGCCCTCGCAGAATCCCGTAGCCCGGTGGTCCGGTAGTCCCCGCCTGTCTGCCCGGCCAGTCAGTCATCCGTGGTCAACGGTCCTCAGTCCCTGCTCGGTAGTCAGTAGTCAGTGGTCCTGTGGTCCTGTGGTCTCGTAGTCCCGTGGTCCCTCAGTCCCCCAGTCCCTTTGCCCCCTCTCCCCTTGCCTCCGCCTCCATCCTGGGCCATTTTAAACTGTGAGTACCTCACAGCCCATTTCCTCTCGATCACGCTCTGTTCAGCAGGCCCAGCCGGATCTCGAATCCGCCATCCAGGAATGGGGCCAAAGAATCTTCGGACTGATGGATGCGGCGGAGCCGCCGTCGCTTTTCAGCAGCAAAGGTTTTTATGGCACGCTCATGGACTGGTCGATGCGCGACGAGCGTTTCAAGACCCAACTGTTCCGGTTCGTCGATGTCTTGCCGGCGCTCAACAGCGCCTCGGACATTGCCCGTCATTTGCAAGAATACCTGGGTGAGGATGAGGTCAAGCTTCCCCCCGCCTTCCGCCTGGGCTTGAAGGCGGCCGGCGGCGCCTCATGGCTGGTCGGGGCCGGAGTCAAGTCGCAGGTTGGCGCCATGGCCCGGCAGTTCATGCTGGGCAACGATCCCAAGGAAATCGCGGCCACATTGCGCAAACTGGCCGAACAGGATGTCTCCTTCACCGCGGACGTTCTTGGCGAGGCGGTCGTCAGTGAACCCGAAGCCGAGCAATACGCCCAGCGCTATCTGGATCTGATGGGCTCCCTGGGTCAGGAACTCAGCCAGTGGGCCCATCCCAGCCGTAGCGACAGCGCCACCCGCGGTTCCGTCCCTTCGCTCAACCTTTCGGTCAAGCTCTCCGCCCTCTATTCCCAGGTGCATCCGGCCGATCCGGATATGGCAGTTCATGCCATCTCCGCCCGGCTTCGGCCGATTCTGCGGCGAGCGCAGGAGCTTGGCGCGTTGATCAACTTCGACATGGAAAGTTTTGCGCTCAAGAACCTCACGTTGCGCGTATTCAAGACCGTTTTTGCCGAACCGGAGTTTCGGCAAGGGCCCGCCTGCGGCCTGGCCATGCAGGCGTATCTGAGAGATGCCGCAGCGGACTTGAGCGACATTATCGCCTGGGCCCGCGCACAGAACCGTCGGATCACCATCCGGTTGGTCAAAGGCGCCTATTGGGATTACGAGACGACACTGGCCCGGCAGCGGCATTGGCCGATCCCGGTTTATCAGCAGAAAGCGGCGTCGGATGCGAACTTCGAGAAACTCTCCGTGCTCCTGCTCGAGAACGAGGACGTGGTCGAGGCAGCGTTCGGCACACACAATGTTCGCAGCATTGCGCATGCGCTGGCCCAGGCAGAGCGACTCGGCGTGGACCGGCGCGCGTTTGAATTCCAGATGCTTTATGGCATGGCGGAACCCGTCAAGGCGGCGATCCTACAACTCGGCTGCCGTCTCCGCGAGTATTGCCCCGTGGGCGAGTTGCTGCCGGGCATCGCCTACTTCGTGCGGCGATTGCTGGAAAACACCTCGAACGAAGGATTTCTGGCCCGCAAATTCGCCAAGGGCGACAGCCGGGTGGAACTCCTCAAAGATCCTCGCGAACTCCTCGCTTCGGACGAAGCAACGCGTACTGCGCCCGCGCCCCACGGCGTCACCCGATTTCAAAACGAGCCGCCCATCGATTTCACCATCGAGGAGGAGCGCGACAAATACCACGCGGCGCTGAAGAATCTGCGCCGGAGTCTTGGCCAGCGTTGTCCACTCGTCATCAACAACCGGCCCGTCCTGACTCACGATTGGATTCCCTCGCTCAATCCAGCCGATCAGAATGAGGTGCTCGGCTACGCGGCTCAGGCGGGCGTGGCCGAGGCGGAGTCCGCTTTGAAAGCGGCCCGGGCGGCCCAGCGTGGATGGGGACAGACGCCGCCGGCGGAGCGCGCCGCGCTTCTCGAAAAGCTGGCTGAATTTATTCGCCGTGACAAAGTTTCGCTCGCGGCCCTGGAAACCCTTGAAGCCGGCAAGAACTGGACCGAGGCCGACGCCGATATCGCCGAGGCCATTGATTTTTGCAGCTTTTACGCCGCCGTCATGCGCGATTTGGGCTCGCCGCAACGAACCCAGCCCGTGGCCGGTGAATCCAACCTGCAACACTGGTGGCCGCGCGGTGTGGGCGTGGTGATCGCCCCGTGGAATTTTCCCCTCGCCATCCTCACCGGAATGGTTGCCGCCGCGGTGGTGACCGGCAACGCGGTGATCATGAAACCCTCAGACCAAACCCCGCTCATCGCCGCCCGGCTGATGAATCTCTTCCTCGAAGCGGGCGTGCCGCCCGGCGTGGTCAACCTGCTCATCGGCCCGGGCTCGACCGTCGCCGCGCACCTGGTGGCCCATCCCCAAGTCGATTTCATCGCCTTCACCGGTTCCAAGGAAGTCGGCCTCCGAATCTGGGAAACGGCCGGGCATACCGCGCCCGGCCAGACCAGCCTCAAAAAGGTCGTCTGCGAGATGGGCGGGAAGAACTGCCTGATTGTGGATGGCGACGCGGACCTGGATGAAGCCGTCGCGGGGTGCATCGCCTCGGCGTTTGGTTACCAGGGTCAGAAATGCAGCGCGCTGTCCCGCCTGATTGTTTTAGCTGACAATTACGATCGATTCCTCGAACGCCTAGTGGCGGCCGCCGCCTCCCTGCGGATTGGACCGGCTGAAGTGCCTGGCAACGTCGTCGGGCCGGTCATCAGCCGCGAGGCGCAGCAGCGCATCCTCGCCATCATCGAGGCCGGTCGGAAAGAAGCCAAACTGGTTTGGCAAGGCACCATCCCCGATGCCCCGAACGCCTGCTACGTTCCACCCACCCTTTTCACTGAAGTTGCCGCCGATAGCCGGTTGTTTCGCGAGGAAATCTTCGGCCCGGTGTTGTCCGTCTCGAAAGCCAAGGACTTCGATGCAGCTCTCGCACTGGCCAACGCCAGCGAGTTCGCCCTCACCGGTGGTTGTTACTCCCGGAGCCCGGTGAATATCGAGCGGGTCAAAGCCGAGTTGGTTTGCGGCAATCTCTACATCAACCGCACCATCACCGGCGCGATTGTCGAACGCCAGCCTTTCGGCGGCTTCAAAATGTCCGGCGGCGGGACCAAGGCCGGCGGGCGCGAGTATCTCCAAAACTTCCTCGTCCCGCGGGTGATCACCGAAAACTGTCTGCGTCGCGGTTTCGCACCGACCGACGAGAGCTGAAGCGGTTTTGTCCCCGAATGAGGCTCGGCCTCAGACGCTCCGGATGTTACGGAGCGACAATGGTTGAAGGCGCTCGATAGCCTCTGGTGTGGCCGCCTTAAGAATCGCCTTTTCAACGTCTCAGCCAGCCGCTATCAAAGGGGTGATATGCATCGCGCACGACTCCTCCCGTTTTCACTCCCCTTGATGGTTTGGGTTGCCGTGGCTTGCGTTCTCAGCGGGTGCGGCAAGTCCGAGCCCGGGGCGGAGGCCAAGACGGCGGCCTCAAAGAAGAACAAATCCACCTATGTGATCGGCATGAGCCAATGCAACCTTGGCGAACCCTGGCGCGTCGAGATGAACGCCCAGATCAAAGCCGCCGCCGAACAGCATCCGAATGTGCAGGTCATCTTCAAGGACGCCCAGAACGACACGCTGCAGCAGCGGGCCCACGTCGAGGAGTTCGTCAGCGCGGGCGTCGATCTGCTCATTATCAGCCCCAAAGAGGCGCAACCGCTCACCGAGCCGGTGGCGCGGGCCATGGATGCCGGAATTCCGGTCATTGTGCTGGATCGCCGGTTGATCGGCGATAAGTACACCTGCTTCATCGGGGCGGACAACAAGAAGATTGGCCACGCCGCCGGCGAATGGATTAAGCAGAAGCTCGGTGGCAAAGGAACGCTGATCGAACTCAAGGGACTCATGACCTCCACCCCCGCGCAGGACCGGGACAGTGGCTTCCGCGAAGCGATTGCCGGCAGCGGGATCGAGATTGTATTCGAGGCGGACATGAAATGGCTCGAGCCGGAAGCCCGCAAGGAGATGGAATCGGCCCTCTCGCGATTCAGCAAAATCGATTGCGTTTACGCCCACAACGATCCCGGCGCGCATGGCGCTTACCTGGCCGCCAAAGCCGCTGGCAGAGAAAAGGAGATGAAGTTCGTGGGCATCGATGCCTTGCCCCAGGAAGGTGTGGCCTACGTTCGGCAGGGGATTCTCGATGCGACGTTCCAGTACCCAACGGGCGGCGCTGAGGCCATCGCTACGGCTCTGAAAATCTTGAAAGGTGAATCGGTGCCCAAGGAAATCACCCTGGGCTCGCGCGTATTCGACCAGGAAACCATCGCCGCCGGCGGACGGGAACTTCAATAGTCCAAGGCGGCATTTTTCATGAAGGCAACGATGCATCAAGAATTTCAGCCGCGGCGGCCCATGCGGCGCCCCAGAGCTATGGGAAGACTTGCAACGCGCGGCCGAGCGTTTTTCGCTTCGCTCGGTCTGATTTCCATCCTCGGCGCGCCTCTCCACGCAGCCGACCAAACCCTCTCCTATGTCGGCTTGGTCCACCGGCTCACAGATTTGGAATACCTCGCCACGATCCCGGCCCGCGGGGAGCACGGCGCGCAATACTCGAGTTACGATCGCAAGAGCCGCTATGACGTCCGCACCGATCAGTATGTCGCCTGGGACGCCAATGGAGACGGCGACGGGATCATCCGCAAGGAAGGGGACAAACTTGTCCTGGCGGAAATGCAGGGGCCGGGCTGCATTTGGCGAATCTGGTCGGCGACCCCGGGCGAGGGCCACGTGCGCATTTACCTGGATGGCGCAAGCGACCCCGCGGTCGATCTGCCCTTCAAAGGTTATTTCGATGGAAAGAATGCACCGTTCACCCGTGCGGCGCTGGTGCACACTGTCTCCCACGGCTGGAATAATTACACCCCGATTCCCTATCAGAAATCCTGCAAGATCGTGGCCGATCCCGGGTGGGGACTTTATTACCACTTCACTTACGGCACCTTCCCGCCGCAGACCCAGGTGCCGACGTTCAAACGCGACCTCTCAGCCGAAGAGAACGCCGCGCTCGATCAGGCCAACGATATCCTCACCCGCGGCGATCCCGAATCCGCTCCGCACCGCGCCGGGGAAAAACGCGTGGTCCGTTCCATAAAGTTACGGCCCGGCAAAGCGGTAACCGTAGCAAAACTGCGTGGCGCCGGCGCCATTACCCGGCTGCGTTTGAAACTGGATTTGCCACCGGCCCCGGCGGACCGGGACCTGCTTCGCGAACTGGCGATTCAAATCCGGTGGGACGGCGAAGCCGAACCGAGTGTCTGGTCGCCGTTGGGGGATTTCTTTGGCACGGCACCCGGGGCGAATCGGTATCGATCGTTGCCGCTGGGCCTGGGTGAGGATGGCTGGTGGTATTGCAATTGGTACATGCCCTTCGAACGGGGCGCCCAGGTTCAACTGCTCAACGACGGCCAATCGTCGCCGGTAGTTCAGTTTGAATGGACGCGCGCGCCCCTGACGCTCCCGGTCGAACAGCTCGCGCGTTTCCACGTCAAATGGCATCGCGATGCGTTCCTGCCCGAGCGACCTGACCGCGCCATTGATTGGCCATTGCTGAAAACCGAAGGCGCCGGCCGCTTCGTGGGCGTGATGCTTCACATTTGGAATCCTCGCGGCGGCTGGTGGGGCGAGGGCGATGAAAAGTTCTTTGTGGACGGAGAGAAGTTTCCCTCAACGTTCGGCACCGGCTCTGAAGACTACTTTGGATATGCCTGGTCGAGCCCGGATCTTTTCCAGCATGCCTACCATAATCAGACCTACAACGATGGGAACAGCCGCGGCCATATCTCCGTGAATCGGTGGCACGTGCCCGATGAGGTCCCGTTCCAACATTCCTTCGAGGGCTGCATCGAAAAGTACTATCCCAATCCACGCCCCACCCTCTATGCCGCCACCGCCTACTGGTATCTGGCCCCGGGCGGAAACGACCCGTATCGCCCGCTGCCCTTGGATCAGCGCGTCGGTTACTGGACGCCGGTCGAATCCTTCAAAGTCAAAGGGGCTATTGAAGGTGAGAAGCTGAAAGTGCTTTCCAAAACCGGCGGCACTCCCCAGGAGCAGGACCTCACGGGGTTTCAGGGGCAATGGAGCAATGACGCGCACCTGTGGTGGACTCAGGCCAAACCCGGGGACAAACTCGAACTGGCTTTGCAGGTGAAGGCAGACGACAAATACAGCGTCAGCATGCAGTTCACCAAGGCCCCTGACTATGGCATCGTCCAACTCTACCTGGATGACCAGAAGGTGGGAGACGCCCTGGATCTCTATCATCCCTCGGTAATCCCGAGCGGAGAGCTTCCCTTTGGCACGTTCAACCTCAGCGCGGGCCAGCACAAGATTTCGGTCGAAATCCTCGGCGCCGATGAGAAGGCGGTCAAGAGCTACATGTTCGGGCTCGACTACGTGAAGCTCCAACCCGCCCGGTAAACGAGCCGGGGAAAAACGGTTCGCCGAGCCGGGCAGGGCGGCGATGCTTCAGGCTTCGGTTTTCACACAGGGCCCAGGCGGATCGGCATTTCCCGGATTCGGAGACCGGTGGCGTGGAAAACCGCGTTGGCTATGGCCGGGGCGATCGCGATGATGGGAGTTTCACCGGCGCCCGCGGACTCCAGATCCGGACGGTCTATCAACTGGATGTCCATTTGCGGCAAATCGGCGAAGCGCGGGACCTCATACCCGCGAAACGTTGCATTGAGCATTTCGCCGTTTGCAAACTCCATCCCTTCCCTGAGGGCCGGGCCGAGGCCCATAAGGATTGCCCCCTGCACCTGGTTGTTTAGGTTTTGCGGGTTCAAAATGGCCCCGCATTCGAAAGCCTCGCAAACGCGTCGCACCACGATTCGGTTCTTTTTACGGTCCACCTCGATCTCCGCGCAGGCGGCCACGTAAGAACCTTTTTCCGTCCCGCACGCGAGCCCCACGCCCCGGTTTGCCGCCGGTTTGCGGACAGCTTCCTGCCAGCCAAATTCCTTCGCGGCTTTCTCGAGCACCGCCCGCAAACGGGGGTTTTCCAGGTGTGCCAGCCGGAACTCCAACGGGTCGGCCTTGGCTGCTGCGGCCAGTTCGTCCATAAAACTTTCGCGGGCGAAGTTGTTGGCCGTGGCGGCCAGGCCCCGGTAGGACCCTTGGCGCAGCGGCGCTTCGGAGTTCACGAACCGGCTGTGCTTTTTGGCGAGATGGTAGGGGGTTTCGATGGCCGAGCCCCCGGAATTAATGTTGATGAAGTGCCAGGAGGTGAGTTTGTTTTCCGCGTCGAGGCTGGCCTCGATGTCGATCAGCGCCGCCGGGCGAAAATAAGCCCAGATGAACTCTTCGTCCCGGGTCCAGCGCAGCGAGACCGGCCGCCCGGCGCCTTGGGCCAACCGGGCGGCTTCAATGGCCGCTTCGCCCGTGTGTTTGCCGCCGTAACCGCTGCCAAAGTCGGGGACAATGACGCGCACCTGCTCGCCGGCCAAGTGGAAAGCCCGCGCCAACTCACCACGGCAGCCGAAGGGGTTCTGCGTGCCGGTCCAGACCGTCAGTTTTCCGTCCGCCCATTCCGCCACCGCCGCCCGTGGTTCCAGCGGCGCGTGTTGGGCGTAGGCCACGTGGTAGGTCTGCCGTAATACCTGCTTTGCTTGGGCACATTCCTCCGCAAAGGGATTGGCCGGGACGTCTTCCCGGACGTGTTTCCTCAGGTAGTCGAACAGCTCCTTGCTCGAAGGGTGCGGTGCTCGGTCCCATTTCGCCGTCTTGGCGATGGCGTCGAGCGCGGTTTCTGCAAGGAAACTGTCGGGCGCGGCGACCCCGACGAACTGATCGTCCTGCACCACACGAACGTTCTTCAAGGCTTTGGCCGGGCCGGGATCGATTGAGATCAGTTTCGCCCCGTACGCCGGGGGGCGGAGCACCTTGCCATAGAGCATGCCGGGGCGCGCGATGTCAGAGGGATAGCGGTGTCGGCCGGTGACGATATCCCGGGCGTTGGGCCGGGCTGTGGGAATGCCCAGAACCTTCCAGTCCGGGACGGGGGTGAGGTGGACATTGGCCGGAGCGGGCTGCCGCAACGCCAGGGCTCCGGTTTCATCCGCGGCCAGCTCCGCGTAGGAGATGGTCCGTCCGCTGGCCCCGTGAACGGCGGATCCGTCCCGAACCTCGACCGTGCCGGGTTCCACATTCCACCGCTTGCAGGCAAACTCGACTAATAACTCCCGCGCCGCGGCGGCGCCCTGCCGCACGGCGGGCACGCTCGAAGGCGTGCTGCGGCTTCCGGCGGTGATGCCATCGTCCGGCACCAACTCGGTGTCGGCCATGATGAGTTGGAGCCGATCCACCGGGATGCGCAGTTCCTCGGCCGCGGCCTGGCTGAGTTCCGCCCGGGCACCTTGGCCCCCTTCCACCTTGCCGGTCATGACCGTGATCGTTCCGTCCTTGCCGAGGTGTACCCGCGCGCCCACGGTCCTCGCGCCCGAGCCACCCATCCCCCCGCGCCGCTGCGCCAAGGACGGGGTTACGCTGACGGCGATCAAGAGACCCGCGCCCAGAAACTGCACGAACGAGCGGCGATTCAGCCCGAAGTCGTACGGCACAGGTTCGAGGGACTCTTCGTAGGGCGGCTCCACCGTTGGATTTGCGATCGGTTGTTGGTTCATAACCCCTCCTGGATGGAGGCTCGGCGCACCGCCTTGAGGATCCTCGGGTAGGTCCCGCAGCGGCAGATGTGCTTTTGGAGTCCCGCGCGGATCTCGGTCTCGTTTGGCTGCGGGCTCTTGGCCAGGAGCGCCACGGTCCCGAGGATCATGCCGGCCGTGCAATAACCGCATTGGAACGCGTTTTCGGCCAGAAAGGCCTCCTGCACCGGGTGAAGGGCGGTTCCCTTGGCCAGACCTTCGATCGTCAGCACGGTTTGCTTGTCCGCATCCGAGACGGGCGTGATGCAGGAAGCCACGGGTTCGCCATTGAGCAAGACCGTGCAGGCGCGGCATTGGCCCTCCCCGCAGCCATATTTTGTCCCCGTGAGCTGCAAATCTTCGCGCAAAACGCTGAGCAACGGCTTGTCGGGATCGGTGCGCACCGTGCGAGATTGCCCGTTGATGGTGAAGGTGATGGTTGTATCCATAGTGTCCTTCGCGATGCGCCCTGCCGGAGGGTGGTTAACGCCGGCGATGGCGCGCTTCGAATTCGACACTAAACCGGTCGGGCTTGAATGGGAAGCGGAATATGCGTGCGATCAAAGCCGGTCTGAGAGAAATGGAACTGCCGCGCCTTTCCGCCGCACAAGCGCCGGCCGGCACCGCTCGCCATTGGGGAATTTGGCGTTCCGCGTCCCTCATAATCTCCTTCCCCTCCTCCCACCTTCGAGCTTAAATGCCGCCATTAATGAAATCGAAATGGAATGCCCTCTGGGTTGCGTTTCTGTTATGGATCCCGATGGCCCGGTCCCAGGAGTGGGAACCGCTGTTTGACGGAAAAAGTCTCACCGGCTGGAAAGCCGGCGGAGCCCCGGGTTCCTTCCAGGTGATCGACGGCCAAATCGTCGCTGACGGGCCGCGGTCGCACCTGTTCTATATGGGTCCCGACGGCCGCGCCGACTACAAAAACTTTGAACTTTCCGCGGAGGTCATGACAAAAAACGGCGCCAACTCGGGGATCTATTTCCACACGGAGTTTCAAGCGGAGGGTTTTCCGGAGAAGGGTTTCGAGGCGCAAGTGCTCAATGTGCCGGGCGGCGAAGGCGGTTACCGGGAGAACAAGTTGACCGGCAGCCTCTATGCACTGCGCAACATCTATAAGCCCATGGCCAAGGATGACGCGTGGTTCAGAATGCGGATCAGCGTGCGGGGCAAACATATTCAAATCCGCATCGACGACCTCCTGGTGGTCGATTACCTCGAACCCGATCCCGCCCCGGATATCCCCGGCCATCCCGGACGCAAATTGGGCCACGGCACGTTCGCCCTCCAATGCCACGACGCTCATAGCAAAGTGTTCTTTCGCGATCTGAAAGTCCGGCGGCTGCCGGACGATTTGCCGGACTCAAAGGTTGCCGGCGCGCCGTTAAGCGATTATGACCGCAAAATTATCCGGCTGGGGGCCGACAACTTCCCCGTCGTCAACTATCATACGCATCTCAAGGGCGGTCTGACCCTCGAGGAAGCCCTCGCCTCTTCCCGCCAGACCGGCGTCTTCTATGGCATCGCCGTTAACTGCGGCTTGAACTTTTCCGTGACCAACGACGCCGGTATCTACCGGTACCTGCGCGACATGCGCGGCCAGCCCTGTTTTGTGGCCATGCAGGCCGAGGGACGCGAATGGGTGCATCTCTTCTCGAAGGAGGCGATTTCGCAGTTTGACTACGTATTCACCGACTCGATGACCATCGTTGATGACTCCGGCCGCCGCATGCGGCTGTGGATGCCGAATGAAGTTCCAGAAATCAAGGATCCCCAGGCCTTCATGGATATGCTGGTGGATCGTACCGTCAAAATCCTCAGCACCGAACCCATCGACATTTACGTCAATCCCACATTCCTTCCAGATGCCATCGCCGCGGATTACGACGCCCTCTGGACCGAAGAACGGATGGAGCAGGTGATCACCGCCGCCGCCAGCCATCACATCGCCATTGAAATCAGCAGCCGCTACAAACTTCCGCACCTGGCCTTCCTCAAGCGCGCCAAAGCGGCCGGCTGCAAGTTCACCTTTGGCACCAATAACGGCGACCGCGACATCGGCCGGTTGGATTATAGCTTTGAGATGGTTCGTGAACTAGGGCTCAGATGGCAGGACATTTGGGTGCCCAAACGGCTGTAATGAGGGGTGTGCCACCCCCGATGTTCTCGAGGCCCCAAGGCTTCGACCATCCCGCAATGCCCACCGTGCCGATGGGCACGGGCCGCGAACGTTGGTCCAGGATGTGGGCCTGCGTGTTCGCCAGCGGACGGATGATCGAGATGGGCTCCCCGGAGTGATCTTTCAGGCCGTGGACCAAATGGTGGTCTCGGCGGGCCATGAAAATTCCAGGCCGGTCCCGCGCGCGCGAGGAGTTCCCGGGCCAGTGCGGGCGGGAAACGCTCGCCGCCGCAGGAATTCACCTGCCTTGTCCCGTGGTTTGCAGCGTTTGCGTTGGGCTGGGGATGTGGAAGGTTGTGCTATGGACAAGAGGAAAGCGAGCCGGAAGCGGGGCAAATCCAAGGCGCGGACGGAAGATGTGCTCGGCGGGGGCGAGCGGAAGGCCGCGATACCCAAAAAATGGGCGAAGTACAACCGGCGGTTGGTCGAGTTGGGCCAAGCATTGCGGCGCCAGCAGGCAAACCTCGCGAAGGATGCCCGCGAAGAAAACCCGACTTTCGGCACGCATTTGGCCGATGCTGGAACCGATAGCTATGACCGGGACTTTGCCCTGGGCATGCTTTCCTCCGAGCAGGACGCGCTCTACGAAATCGAGGAGGCGCTCGACCGGATCCGCAGCGGGACCTACGGCAAGTGTGAGTTGACGGGCCGGCCCATCGAGGCTTCCCGGCTCGATGCCATTCCCTGGACTTGCTTTAGCGCGGACGCCGAAAGGCAGTTTGAACGGGAAGGAACTTCAAAGCATGCCCGCCTTGGCCGGCGGGAAACCGTCACGCATCGAGGCATCGGCGACGCGGAGGAGGCGTGAACCCGGCCTTTGGCACGGCCTGATTCGAACCGGCAATCGGTGCCGGGATTCGAGATCGGGTTTTGGCCGGACGGACGGCATCCGCGCCGCGCGGTTAACGCCGCTTGATTCGCGGTCCGGCTTTTCACAGAATTCGGCTTATGCAAAAGCCCCTGGTGATCGGGCCTCACTGCCAAGCGGCGTGGGTCGCGTGCTCGAAGCCCAATGATGCGGCGCTTCGAGGCCGGCACGACCACCAGCCGCTTCACGCGAGACTGCGGTCCGCGCCCGCAAAAGCGATCCATAGCCAATTCCATGGTCTTATGTTTCACCAGGTTCCCGGCCTATTCTGCCTCATTTCCTTTTGCCTCACGATTATGACCACCACACCTCTCCAGGCCGGCGAACGCGCCGGATTCAGCATCGACAAGACCTTTTTCGGGACCACACCCGAGGGGCAGACGGTCGATCTCTACACGCTCAAGAACCCGCTGGGAACCACGGTCAAGGTGCTCACCTATGGGGCCGTCATTTACTCGGTCGAGGTGCCCGACAAGAACGGGCATGTGGCGAATATTACGGCGAATTGCGCGTCGCTGGACGACTACGAGCATCGCAGTCCTTGCTTCGGCGCGCTCATCGGGCGCTATGCCAACCGCATCGCCGGCGGCCGGTTCAGCTTGGATGGGCAGGTGTACAACCTGCCGCTGAACAATGGTCCGAACCATATCCATGGGGGGCCGAAGGGTTTCGACAAACAGGTTTGGCGTGCGGAACCTGTCCAGGTGCACGATTTGGTCGGGCTCAAGCTGACCTACACGAGTGTGGACGGCGAAAACGGTTATCCCGGCAATCTGAAATGCACGGTTCTGTACGAACTGAACAATCGGAACGAGTGGAAGATGGATTACACGGCCACCACCGATAAGGCGACTCCGGTGAACATCTCCAACCATGCCTATTGGAATCTCGCGGGGGTGTATTCCGGGACGGTGCTGGACCAAGTCCTCACGGTGAACGCGGACAAATACCTGAGAGCCGACGCCGCGCTGATCCCGACCGGTGAAATCGTCCCGGTCGAGGATACCCCCTTGGATTTTCGCGCGCCGCACACCGTCGGCCAGCGGATGGGAGCGATCAAAGAGCCGCAATTCGGAGGGGGTTACGACCACTGCCTGGTGGTAAACCATAAGGTCCCCGGCGATCTCGTCCTCGCCGCGAGGTTGAAGGATCCCAAATCCGGACGGACCATGGAAGTTTTCACCACGGAACCCGGCGTCCAAATCTTCACTGCCAATTTTGGACCCGGGGCATTCTCGGGGCCCAATGGGTACGCCTACCCGCGACACTTGGGCCTTTGCCTCGAATGCCAGCATTACCCGGATTCTCCGAATAAGCCCAACTTCCCTTCCACCATCCTCCGCCCCGGCCAAGCCTACCACGCGACCACGATCCTTAAGTTTGGGATCGAGCACTGACCGGAAACTTCCCGCGTTGCGCAAGGTGCTGGATGCGGTGTCGCCGCGGAGCGGCCGAACTCTGGGATGGACCAACGGGCCGGCGGCTCCGTCCAACAGGGCACCGAAGCGTTCCTTAGGGCGGGGCGGGCTATCCTGCAAGAACGCCGGGGCGTGAATGGCGCCAGCAAAGCCTTGATCGGTCTGTTCGGAGAGCCTCGGGAGAATTAAAAAAGTGACTCGGGCAACGGTTCGCCAAGGAGGTGGGGATGGGGGATCCCGCTGAAGAAAACGATCCGCCACCCGAATCGTTTTTATGTTTCCCAAAAACCATTAAACGCGTCAATAGAAATTTTACATTTTGGTGATTTTTTTTTGACGATCCCGTATCCGTAAAAAAACCGATCTCGCCAACCGGTGGCACGTCGGGTAAAAAACGGACATGCAGACCAGCAAACTCTCGCGGCGCGGCGCTCTGGAACGGACGGGCCTTCTGATCGGTGGCGCGATCGCCGCGCCGATGCTGGCCGGGTCTGCCGCGCTGGGAAAATCCAGCGACACTACCGCCCCCTTCCGGTTTTGCTTGAACACGGCGACGATTCGCGGCCAGAAACTTGGGATAGTTAAAGAGATCGACGTGGCTGCGCAGGCGGGCTACGACGCCATCGAACCATGGGTTGAGACCGTGCAGGCGTACGCGAACGGCGGCGGGAAATTGACCGAGCTGCGGGCTCGGATCCAGGATTCCGGTCTCAGCGTCGAAGGGGCCATCGGTTTTCCGGAATGGATCGTCGATGATGAGGCACGCCGCCAAAAGGGCATGGAGCGCGCCAAGCGCGAGATGGAACTAATGGCGCAAATCGGTGCAAAGCGCTTCGCGGCTCCGCCCGCGGGCGCGACCGACCTACCCAAGTTGGAGGTGTTGAAGGTAGCGGAGCGGTACCGCGAGTTGCTCGAAGCCGGCACCCAGATCGGCATTGTTCCCGAGCTTGAGCTCTGGGGGTTTTCCAAGAACATGAGCCGATTGGGCGAGTGCATCTGGGCGGCGATGGAAACGGACCACCCCAAAGCCTGTGTGTTAGCCGACGTCTTTCACCTCTACAAAGGGGGCTCGGGGTTCGACGGCTTCCGCCTGCTGGGCCGGGATGCCGTCCAGGTACTACACATGAACGACTTCCCTTCAGAGCCACCCCGGGAGAAGATCGATGATAGCTATCGCCTCTACCCGGGCGACGGGATCGCTCCCTTTGCCGAGATTCTAACCGGCATGCACAACATGGGCGGTCAAAAGGTCTTGTCGCTCGAACTATTCAATAAGACCTACTGGGCGCAGGACGCGCTGGAAACGGCCAAAACCGGCCTGGCGAAAATGCAAGCAGTGGCGGCGAAAGCAATGGCGGCGAAATGAAATAGGGCGCGGTCCGCAGGATAGAATCACGGGGACTGCAGGCGATAGAATTGCGGGTTTGCGGCATCCTTCGGCAAGTGAACCTCCCATTGTGTCGCGGTCAAGCTGGGGGCATTGGTCACCCGGGTCCAAAGGACGGGCGGCGTCAGGTTGGTCGCGGCGTAGAGGGCGAAGGCGAGGCCGGCCGCAGGCCAGCTTAGCACCGGGCTGCCGGCCACCGTGGAAAGCAGGAGCGAGGGGGTTTGTCGCACGACCGGGGAATAACTCGTCCAGGTTGCATTCGAGGCCGCGGTCATCCAGTTGGCCCAGATCCAGTTGGCCGAGCGCGCCCCGACTTCGATGCGCGCTTCGTCCAGGCCGCCCTTGAAATAGAGCGCGTTATTAGTAAACCGGCCGAGGTTGAGATCGCCTTGGGTGGTGAAGCCCGCCTGAATAGCAACGTTCGCCGCACAGTTCGACCCGTCCACGTACAGATTTGCCGTCCCGCTCGCTTGATCAACGACCGCGGCAACCTGATGCCATTGGCCGAACGTCACAGCACCGGAGCCGGTCGCGGCGGTGACGCCCGAGGTCCCATCGCCGGTTTCGAAGAGTAATTTCTGATCGGTAGTCTGGTAGGTGTCCACGTAGAGGGCAAAACCAGGGGTGTTCCAGCCGCCGGCTTTATTGGCCCAAATGGTTTGAATATCGCTGGCCGACGGATCCAGCTTGAGCCACGCGGAGAGCGTGAATGCGGGGCCCAACATCGAGGGAGCCGGCGTCCAGATACTGCAAGGCGCCATTCAAGGAGCAAGCCCGCCCAATCGCCCCGGGCGTGGACGACGGCGTCACTCCCGAGAGCGACGGGTGTTGTCCGGTGCTATCAAGGTAGGGAAACCCGCTCTCTTTGAGGTGCCATACCAACAGGTTCTCGGGCGACCAGACGGCTCCGTTGGTCGTCCACGCCGGGGCACTAGTAGCGCCCGGATTACCCCAATACGCCCAAATAAAGTCATTCGGGCCGGATAACTGGGGCAACCGCACCCAAACCAACGAAGTGCCGTTGGTGTCCCATTGGTCAATCTCGTGGGGCAGCAAAGTCACGCCGCTCGAGTCGGTGAAGCGCAGGTCCCCACCCACGGGTGACGCGAACTGCCCGTAGGAAAAGCCCGGAATGGTGGGATCGAGCCGTACCAGGACCGGGAAGTTGAACAGCGTTTCCGGCCGGGTGTACCCGGCAAAACCCAGCTTCATCTTCGCGCCGTAATCGGACGGGGCAAGCCTGCTGGTGCTGAACTGCGCCGAGGCGGGCGCCCAGGCACCCCCGCTGGCGTTGGTCGCATAGAACCTAAAGTAATAGTTCGTCTCGGGAACCAGGTTGGTCAGCGTTGCCATGAACAGCACTGGGTTGAAGTTGGTATTCAACCCCAGCCGTTCGGCCTTGTCCCCAGTCGGTGCGGGATGTTCCGCCGTCGGTCTGGCCCCAATAAACCCATACCTGGGCGTCGTCGTCGCCATAAATCCCCTGGGCCAGCGTGCCCGAGACAGCGGCGGCCAAACCGTTGGTCGTCAGCGTGGCGTCCCAATTGGTCACCGCCAGAGCCACGGGCGCGGGTAGCGGGGCGTCGAGCAGGGGGCTGACGAGGGAGGCAAACTCAGCGTCGGATGGGCAAGCGTGAATTCTTCTCCTGGAACTGGGCGGCCAGCAGGCGCGCGCTGGTTAATAAAGCGCTGATGCAGGTAGTACGACGCCACCTTGACGCCGTTTGAATCGACCAGACAAAAGTTTTGGTTGGTCTCATTGTTGTAGATTTCCCAGAAGAGCAGAAAGGGCAAGGCGCCCTGGCGATAGTTCAACAAGCGCTGGAGGTAGCTGCGGGTGAGCGGTTCCTGCGCCGCGGTGGAGTAATTGCCCCAGCCATATTCACCGATCCAGATGCGTTCGCCGGGAACCTGGCCGGCTTTATTCCCCGGCAGCTTCGACTCCATGTAATCCAGCGTGGCGTAGAGGTCCGCGGTGGAAAGATTCATGGCGTCGTAAGAGGAATAGGAGAGGTAATCGAGATTGGTCACGTAGGGGATGACGCTGTCAATCACCCGCTGGTTGTTGGTGGGGCCGTTGAGCATGGCGTCACGGACCCGGTTGGCCTCGGCGTAGCCATAGACAGCGACGTTGCTATACAACGTGGCCGCCTTGGCGTCGTCGATGGCTTGCTGGCGATTATTCAGCCAGTCGATCATCCCCTGGATCGTCACGGCGCTGGCGTTCGTCGTCCACGGAACCAGGTAGCCGTCTCCCTCCCAATGGCCCAGGTAGAAGGTCTTCCCGGAGTTATTATAGTTGGTGAGCAGGTAGCGCGTGAGATCGTAAAGCTCGCGATAGTCCGTGGCACGCTCGCTTGGGGAATAGCCGTTTGCCCAAGCCGCATCCGCGTTGGCCAAAGGGTAAGCCCAGGCGATAATATGCCGAAAGGGCAGGTCCAGGGTGCGGCGGCAAGAGGGTTCGTCCCGGGCCAGCGTGAGGAGATTGGTGATGTTGGCGGGCAGGACGAGGTGGTATTGCCGGGGAAAGGCCGAGCCCAAGTAACAACTTGATGGTGTCGCTGCCCATACCCTGGATTGCCAGCGCCGTTTCGGTCAACAGACTGTTCGTGGTGAATTGGTACAGGCCGGCGAACGTTTGCGTGCCAACCCGAACGTTATATCGATCCACCGCCGGGTCCGATAGCGTGGCCGTTTTGCACGGAAGCGGGAATGACGCCAACAACAGCAAGAGGATCCCTGGGCGGACGAGGCGGACTCGGGCAAACGACATAGTCGAGAGGGTTATCACAAAAACATTCTCCGAAGCCAAGATAATTCCTCGTTTGAGCCGCGGAGGCAGATAGACTAGATTGCGCCGTTCACTTGAGCAGCGCAGCATTAACGAAACGCCGCGGGATCTTACCGCCATGCGTGGTTTGGCTCGGCATTTGGCTGGTCCTGCGGGGATTCACTCGGGCAGAGGGCGCTGACTTGGGTGACGCTCAAGCCAGGTTGCTCTCCGGTGATTACGCGGGTTGCGTTGCGATGGCCCAACAAGCCTTGAAGGACCGCGAGGCCGACGAGGACTGGTCCGCACTGCTCTGCCAGGCGCTGCTCAGCCTGGGCAAATATCCCGAAGCCCGCACCATGATTACCAACGCCCTGGCCTCGCACCGCCAGAGCATCCGGCTGGATTGGGAAGCACGCCGGGCGCTTCTGGCCAATGGCCAGGTCGAAGCCGCCCGCCAGATGCTGGAAACCATCGGTCGGAGTGTTTGGCGGCACCCGTCGGATTTTTCGGATGCCAGTGAACTGGTGATTTCAGGCCAAACCGCCTTGCTCTTGGGCGCGGATCCCAAGCGGGTGCTGGACCGCGTGTACGCGGCGGCGCTCAAGGCGGAACCGAAGTCGCGTGAGGTTTACCTGGCCAGTGGGAACCTGGCGTTGGACAAGCACGATTTCGCGCTGGCGGGCAAAAAGTTTCAAGAGGGCCTGGCCCAGTTGCCGGACGACCCGGATCTCCATTTTGGCCTCGCCCAGGCTTATGCGCCGACCGACGGGGCGCTAATGGCGTCGGAACTCGAACTGGCGCTCGAGCGCAACAGCAATCATATCGGCAGCCTGTTGTTGCTGGCGGATCGCAGCATCGATGCCGAAGACTATCCCCAAGCCACAAAATTGCTGGATCGCGCCGGCACGGTTAACCCCTGGCATCCGGACGCCTGGGCCTATCGGGCGGTCTTAGCCGAACTGCAAAACCAGCCGGATGTGGAACGTACCGCGCGGGACAACGCCCTGAAGTTCTGGCCCGACAACCCGCGCGTGGACTACCTCATCGGGCTGAAGCTCTCCCAGAACTACCGCTTCCGCGAGGGTGCCCGGCACCAGCGGCAGGCGCTGTCCTTGGATCCGGATTACTTGCCGGCCAAGGCACAGCTTGCCCAGGATCTGCTCCGCCTGGGGGACGAAAGCGAAGGATGGAAACTCGCCGAGGAAGTTCAAAAGCAGGATGCGTACGACGTTGAAGCCTACAATGTCACCACGCTGCATGACACCATGGCCAAGTTCACCACGCTGACCAACCAGGATTTCGTGCTGCGGATGAACCGCGAGGAAGCGGCGATTTATGGGCCCGCGGTGCTCGATTTGCTCGGCCAGGCCAGGAGCAATCTCTGCGCGAAGTACGGCTTCCAGGTCCAGCGGCCAACCCTGGTCGAGGTTTTCCACCAGCCGAAGGACTTTGCGGTTCGCACCTTCGGCATGCCTGGAAACCCCGGCTACCTGGGAGTTTGCTTCGGCAACCTGATCACCGCCAACAGCCCGGCGGCCCAGTTCGATCACCCCGTCAACTGGCAGGACGTGCTCTGGCATGAGTTTTGTCACGTGGTGACCCTGCAGATGAGTGGCAACAAAATGCCGCGCTGGCTGAGCGAAGGCATATCCGTTTACGAGGAAGGCCAGGCCAGCCCGTCGTGGGGGCAGCGAATGAATCCGCAGTATCGCGAGATGGTGCTGGGAAATGACATGACGCCGATTTCCGAGCTGAGCGCCGCGTTTCTCGCTCCGCCTTCGCCCCTGCATCTGCAATTCGCGTATTACGAATCCTCCCTCGTGGTGGAGTTTATTGTTGGCCGCTTCGGCCTCGAGGCATTGAAAGCCATCCTGCGCGACCTGGGCCAGGGCATGGAAATCAACGCGGCGATCGAGCACCACACCATTTCCATGGCCGCCCTGGAAAAGGACTTTGCCGCGTTCGCTCACGAGCGCGCGGAAAACCTGGCGCCGGGACTCGATTTCGAGCGTCCGCACCTGGCCCAGTCGGCCCTCGACGGCGGCCCCATGACGGGGATAGGCACCAACACGGTTCGTCGGCGTCCCTCGCCCGGCCGGACGCCCGAAATGCCGCGCCTGGGAGGGGCGGTGCTGACCACCTGGATAGCGGAGCATCCCACCAATTACTACGCCCTGAGCGAACAGGCGCGCCGGCTGCTCGAACAGAAAGATTTTCAGGCGGCTGAGGTCCCCCTGGAAAAGCTGGTGCGGTTGTATCCGGCTGAAACCGGCCCCGAAAGCGGCCCCTCGATGCTGGCGGTGGTTCGCCGTGAACTCGGCGAGACGAATGCGGAATGGGCGCTCCTCACGCAAGTCGCGCAACAGGACAACGAAGCGATTCAGGCGTACGAACGTCTGATGGAGTTGGCGGCCGCGAAGCAGGATTGGGCGACCGTATTGCTGAATGCCCGACGTTACCTGGCCGTGAACCCCCTGCGAGCGATGCCCTACCGGTATTTGGCGGAAGCCAGCGACCGCCTCGGCGATATTAAGACCGGCATTACAGCTTACGGGGCTTTGTTGCAACTGGACCCGCCCGACCCGGCGCAGGCCCAGTACCAACTCGCCGAGTTGCTTTTCCGCACGGGGGACCCGGCCGCCCGGCGCCACGTTTTGCAGGCGCTGGAAGAGGCGCCGCGATACCGGGCGGCGCTGGACTTGCTCTTAAAGATCAACCAATCGCCGCCGCAGGCCAAAGCCGCGCCGGCCACCACGGCGGAGGTGCGGCCGTGAAACGAGCCGGTCTGCTGGTGCTGGTGCTCACGCTGACAGCCGGCCTGGCGCTGGCCCAACGGTGGTTGAGGCGAGGCTATCCCGGCGGCGGTGACACCGGCTACACCACGACCGAAGAGGGAGTCCCCGTGAACGTCGATACCGTGCGAACCGCTCGGGAGATCGCCGAGCACAGCAGCCAAACCCCGGTCTGGACCAATGAACCGGGATTCGAAAAGGATGTCTTTACCTTCGTGCGCGTCATCTACCGACGCGCGGCCGATGGACCCAATATTTCTGTGACTTCGAGCCGGATCGGTTGGATCACGGATTTTCCCGACAGCGATTTGAATCTGTCCTTCCGGCTGCAGCAGGTCACGTCCCTGCGGACCGATCCCAACGGACGGGTGATTCGGCTGACCGACCCCACACTCTTCGATTATCCGTGGATTTACATGGTCGAACCCGGCGGGCTCCAACTCAAGGACCAGGAAGTTCCCATTCTACGGCGGTATTTGGAAAACGGCGGCGTGCTGATGGCGGACGATTTCTGGGGGCAGAAGCAATGGGACAATTTCGAGCGCAACATCAAACGGGTGCTGCCGGAGCGCGAGTTTGTCGAGATCGACATGACCAACGCGCTGTTCCACTGCGTGTTCGATTTAAAAGGGCCGAAGAACAAGCTGCAAACGCCGAACTACCGCCAGGGGATTGAAAGCCTGAACCCCAACAGCTGGCTTTACGGCATCACCTGGGAGCAGAATCACGATGACTATGACAACTATGACCAGCAGGGTCGGGCGGCCCACGACATGCATGTGCGCGCGATTTACGACGATCAGGGCCGGATCATGGTCATTGCAACCCATGATTGCGACAACGGCGACGGCTGGGAACGCGAAGGGGAGGAGGACGGCTTTTTTCACGAGTTCTCGGAAAAGCGGGCCTACCCCTTGGCGGTAAACATCGTCTTCTATTTAATGACCCACTGAACATGCCTATGACCACACTGATTGAAACCCCGCCGGACCCAGCGCTTTCACCCTCGTCGCGCGAAGAACGGGAGATTGTCGAACACCTAACGGCTGGCCGGGCTCGCATCGAGACGGAGCTGGGCAAGGTGATCGTTGGCCAGAAGGAGGTGATCGAGCAAATTCTGATCGCGCTCTTTGCCGGCGGCCATTGCCTGATCACCGGCGCTCCGGGCCTGGCCAAGACGCTCCTGGTGAAATCCATCGCCCGGATTTTCCACCTGAAGTTCCAGCGCATCCAATTCACGCCCGACCTGATGCCGGCGGATATCACCGGGACCGAGATCCTTCAGGACACGAGCGACGGGCGGAAGATGGTGTTCGTGCGGGGGCCGGTGTTTGCGAACATGATCCTGGCGGACGAGATCAACCGCACCCCACCCAAGACGCAGGCGGCTCTGCTCGAAGCCATGCAGGAACACCAGGTCACCGCCGCGGGGGTCCGCCATACGCTGGAAGAGCCATTCTTTGTGCTGGCCACGCAAAACCCGATCGAGATGGAGGGCACCTATCCGTTGCCGGAAGCACAACTCGACCGCTTCATGTTCAACGTGGTGATGGATTACCTCCCGGAAGACGATGAGGTGGCCGTGGTGGCGCTGACGACGGCGGGCACGCCGCCGCCTATCGAGCCGCTATTCACGGGCGAGGACGTGCTTCGCTTTCATCAGATTGTTCGCAAGGTTCCCATCGCTCAGGAAATTATTCGCTACGCCGTCCGCCTGGCCGCCGCCTCGCGTCCACGACAAACCGGGGCGCCGGATTTCATCAACGAATGGGCAAGCTGGGGCGCCGGGACGCGAGCCGGGCAATTCCTGGTGCTGGGAGCGAAGGCCCGCGCCCTGCTCAAGGGCCGGAGTCACGTGACCATCGAGGACATCCAAACGCTCGCCTATCCAACGCTCCGGCACCGGATCCTGTTGAACTACCGCGCAGAAGCGGAAGGGGTCGGCACCGAGGACGTCATCGGACGCTTACTGCAAATGACCAAGGCATGACCGACGCCAAATCGAATCCCACGCTTCCGGCCGCGGATCTCATCGACCCGCAAACGTTGATGAGCATCCGCAACCTGGAGCTTCGCGCCCGGGTGGTGGTCGAGGGATTCTGGAACGGCATTCATCGCAGCCCGTTCCACGGCTTCTCCGCGGAGTTTACCGAGTACCGGCAATACACTCCCGGGGACGACCCGCGCTACCTGGACTGGCGTGTGTTCGCCCGCAGCGATCGTTATTTTATCAAGAAGTACGAGGACGAGACGAACCTGCGATGCTATCTCGTAGCCGATAACAGCCGCTCGATGTCGTACAGCTCGACGGGCTACACCAAAGGAGCCTATGCCGCCACGCTGGCGGCTACGCTGGCCTACTTCCTATATCTCCAGGGCGATGCCGTTGGCCTGCTGACCTTCGACGAGGACATCCTCGAGTACCTCCCGGCCCGCCACCGCACCGGGCACCTGCGCCAGATGATGCTCGCCCTCGAAAAACCGGGCAGGGGAGCAGGCACACGGCTTGCGCCGCCCTTCAAGCGGCTGGCCGAGATGGTCCGCAAACGCGGTTTGGTCGTGGCCATTTCTGATTTCCTGGCGCCGCTGGACCGGCTGGAAGCGGACCTTACCGCGCTGGCGGCCTGCGGCCACGAGGTGATTCTGTTCCAGGTTCTGGACCCGGCTGAGTTGGCGTTTGAATTCCGTGAGCCGTCGATGTTCCAGGACCTCGAGTCCGGACGTGTCATGTTCGTGGATCCAGGTGCGGCCCGGAAAGAGTATCAGAGCCGGCTCGAACAGCACTGCAGTGGCCTGCGCTTGTCGTGTCAGCGCTTGGGCATTGCTTACCGCCTGCTCTCGACCGATCGCCCCCTGGAATTGGCCCTGTTCGACTTCCTGCGCGAGCGAATGCAACATCGGCGCGCCGTCCAACGCGCTCCCCGCGCCCATGGAACCGGCCCGCGCTCCGCGTCCCGCGTCCCCGGGCCTGGCGGTGCTGTATGAGCTTTCTGGCACCATTATTCTTGCTCGGCGGACTCGCCCTCGCTGTGCCGGTGGTGTTTCACCTCATCCGCCGGACAACCCGTGAGCGAACGCCTTTCAGCTCGCTCATGTTTTTGTTCCCGACGCCGCCGCGTCTGACAAAGCGGAGCCGGCTCGAGCACTTGCTGCTTCTGGCGCTCCGTTGCCTGGCCATTCTTTTGTTGGCGCTGGGTTTTGCCCGGCCGTTCCTGAAGCAAGCGGTCAGCGCCCCGCCACCCGGCACGGCGCGGCGGGTCCTTTTACTGGTAGATACCAGCGCCAGCATGCGCCGCGCGACCCTGTGGCCGGATGCGCTGGGAAAGGTCCGGGATTTCCTCCGCCACACGACCCCGTTGGACCAGGTTTCCGTGTTCACTTTCGATCGCCAGCTCGTCCCGCTGGTTTCGTTTGACCAATGGAATGCGAGTCCCGCCGGCGACCGCGCCGCGCTGGTGCAGCGAAAGCTGGCCGACCTGTCCCCCGGCTGGTCCTCGACCCGGCTCGACTCCGCGCTGATTCAAGCCGCCGAGACGCTGGCGGATGCTGAAGGCAAGGCCGCGAGCAGTGCCGGCGAGATCCTCCTCATCAGTGATCTGCAGGAAGGCAGCCACCTCGAACAGTTGCAGGGTTACGAATGGCCGAAACGCATTTCGGTAACGGTCGAAGCGCTCAAATCGAAGCACGCGGGCAATGCTTCGCTGCAGCTCATGGCTGACTCGGATAGTGCCAGCCCGGCCCCCGAACGATTGCGCGTGCGTGTCAGCAACACCAGCGACGCCACGCGCGAACAGTTCCAAATCGGTTGGGTGCGAAATGGGACGCGAGGGTTTTCCGGCCCCGCAGCGGACGCTTATGTGCCGCCGGGCCAGAGCCGGGTCATCACCGTGCCTGCGCCACCCGCCGTTGTATCGGGCAGCCGACTGGTGCTTCAAGGCGACGAGGAGGACTTTGACGATGCGGCGTTTTCCGTGCCCCTCGAACCGGTTCGTTTGAAGGTGCTTTATCTTGGGAATGAGCAAGCCGGCGATCCCCGAAAGCCGCTTTATTTCCTGCGGCGCGCTTTTCAGGAAACCGGGCGCCAGGCGATCGAAGTGCGCGCCCAGCCGCCTGGCGCAGCCGTCACCCTTTCCGATCTCCAAGACGCCTCCCTGGTCGTGGTCGCGGATGCCTTGCCCGACGGATTAGCCGACGCCTTGCACGCCGATGCGGAGCGCGGCAAGACGCTGGTTTGTGTGCTCAAGAACCCCGATGCCGGGCCAACGCTGGCTCGACTGGCTGGAATCGGCGTGGTCGAGGCCACCGAGGTGCGTCCGAACACCTACGCGATGCTGGCCGACATCGACTTCCGGGATCCCCTCTTTGCGCCGTTCGCGGATCCGAAATTCAGCGATTTTACCAAGATCCACTTCTGGCGCTACCGCCGGCTTGACCCGACTCGTTTTTCCGGCGCACGAGCGGTGGCCAAGTTTGACTCCGGTGATCCGGCGCTGATGAACGTGCCGGTAGGCCGGGGACAGCTCCTGGTTCTGACGTCGGGCTGGCAGCCGGAGGACAGCCAACTCGCTCTCTCGACCAAATTCGTCCCCTTGTTGTACTCCATGTTGGAGGCGGCCGGTGTGCGCCTGTCTCCGCCGAGGCTTTACCATGTGGGTGATGTGATACCGCTGAGCCAAGGCCTCCGCTCTCCTGCTGGTGGCGGCGAGGTTGTCACGCCCGAAGGCGCCCGCGTCCGCATCGATTCCGGTCAGACCAACTTTGCAGCCGCCTTGACGCCGGGGACCTATACGTTCATCTCGGGGCAAACTTCGAATCGCTTTGCGGTCAACCTGGATCCTGCGGAGAGCCGCACCGCGCCGCTATCGATCGAGGAATTCGAGCGCCTGGGCGTGCCCCTGGCAAGCCAGACCTCCCAGGTGGCGGCGATCAGCGCGGCAAAATCCCGATTGCTGGACACCGAGTTGGAAAGCCGCCAGAAACTATGGCGCTGGCTGTTGGTTGGGGCGCTGGCGATTCTGCTGCTGGAAACCTGGCTGGCCGGCCGGACGATGCGCCGGGCAATTCCGGCCACCTTATGAGCCGCCCCGTTGACACGGCGCGGTATGAAAGCGCGTGGCTATGATTAAGATCCTGCACGAGAAACTTTCGGTGGTCGTCGAGCGCCAGCGGCGCCTGGAGGCGTGGTCCCGCCTGGCGCGAGTTTGGGCCGCCGCCGGGTTGTTGGGATTGATCCTGGCCGTTCTCGAGCGCGCCATGGGCTGGTCGTCCTGGGTGGCCATGCCCTTGGTCGTGCTGGCGGCGTTGTTGCTTGCCGCAGCGGCTTTTTCCGGCCGGCGCGACGTGGGCGGCGACTCGCGCAAGATAGCGCGAACCCTTGAAGCGGAGTTTCCGGAATTGGACGGACGGTTGCTGACCGCAGTGCAACAGAAGCCGGCGGATGGCCAGGAGCTGAATTATCTTCAGACGCGGCTCGTGCAGGAGGCCCTGGGCCACGGCCAGCGGCATGATTGGCCGGGCTTCGTTTCCAACCGCCGTTTAGCTCTCGCTCAAACCGTTCACTGGGCCGCCCTCGGTTTGCTGGGCGTGGTCCTGTTTCAATTGCGCCCAACCGCAGGGGAAGGAGGATGGCTCGTCGCGCGACCTGACGCCTCGGTCACCGTTACGCCGGGAGACACCCGGCTCGAACGCGGAAGTCCCCTGGTGGTCGTTGCGCGTTTTTCGGGCGCGCTGCCTCCCACGGTCGAACTGGTCATCGACGGCCCGGCCCAGAGCACGCGGTTGCCACTGGTGAAGAGTTTGGCCGACCCGATGTTTGGCGGCACGGTGTCCGAGGTGGCCAGCAACTTCGCCTACTACGTGGATTACGCCGGCCACCGCACGCGCGAGTTTAGCGTAACGGTGTTCGAATACCCACGCCTGCAAAAGGCGGATGTCGATGTCTCCTACCCCGCCTACACCGGCCAGCCCCGCCAGCATATCCAGGACACCCGGCGCTTGAGCGCCGTCGAAGGTTCGAGCCTGGATTTGACGCTGCAATTGAACAAGCCCGTGCGTTCAGCCCGCCTGGTTTCCCGGAGCACGGACCACCGGGTCATCCCCCTGCGGGTGACGGCGGATCGCCCGGTGGCGACGCTCGAACAGTTCACACTGGACGCCAGCCAGGTTTATGACCTTCAGTTGTTGGATGACGAGGGCCGCACGAACAAGGTGCCCGCTCAATTCGGCTTCGACGCGCTCAAGAACCGCCCCCCCGAAATTCGTCTGGCGACGCCCCGGGGTGATCTGCGCCCTTCCGCCCTGGAAGAGATTCCGTTCACCGGCTCCGTCTGGGACGATTTTGGCGTGAAGGAATATGGCATCGGCTATGCCGTGGCGGGCCGCCCCACAGAGTTCCTGTCGCTGGGAAAGAACGTTGCCGGCAAGCAGAAGGAGCAATTCCAATACCTGCTCCACCTCGAAGATCTGAAGGTCCAACCGGACGAATTGGTTTCCTGGTTTGTTTGGGCCGACAATCTTGGCCCGGATGGCAACCTGCGCCGTACCGTCGGGGACTTGTTCTTTGGTGAAGTCCGCCCCTTTGACGAGGTTTTCCGAGAAGGGCAGGGGATGGATGGTCAAGGCCAGGAACAGGCGGGGGAATCGAACCAGGGAAATCAAACCGCCCGCCTGGCGGAGCTGCAAAAGCAAATCATCAGCGCGACCTGGAACCTGCAACGCAGGCAGGAGCACCCCGCGGCGCCCGCGCCGGGCCGCAAACCGCTGGTCGAGCCGGGACCGGAGTCACGCTACTCGCGTCCCACAGGGACCACTGAAACCCTCGCGCATCTGTCCCCGCGTAGCCGCAGGTGGCCTCAGCCCGGCATCTTGGGGCACCTCGCCGGCCAGTTAGCTCCGCCGGAAACTCCCTCACCCGGCGCGGATTTGTCCGCTGATACATCGACACGCCAGCCCTCCGGCCCGCCAGCGGAAAAGAAGGCCGCCGCCGCGGACGACCTCGGGGTCATTCGCGATTCACAGGCCCAGGCCCTCGAACAGGCGGCGACCGCGGCCGAACGCGCCCGCGATCCGCGCACCGAAGCGCTCTGGTCTGCGGCCACCAAACAAATGGAGCAAGCTTTGGATCAACTGCGTCGAGCCGATTCTCCCTCGGCGCTGCGGGACGCGCTGGCCGCCGAGCAGGGGGCCTACCAGGCATTGTTGAAGCTGCAAGAGCACGAATACCAGGTCGCGCGGCAGCGCCGTCAAAGCCAGGGTGGCGGGCGCCAGCAACAAATGGAGCGTCAGCTCGAACAAATGGATCTCACGCAGTCGCAGGATCGCTATGAGAACCAGCGGCAGGCCCAGGCGCCGCAGAACTCCCAGAAACGCGAGCAGTTGCAGGTAATGAATCGGCTGCAGGAACTCGCCCGGCGTCAGACCGACTTGAACGACCGGCTCAAAGAGCTGCAGAGCGCGCTGCAAGAGGCGAAAACGGATGAGGAACGCGCCGAACTGCAACGCCGCCTCAAGCGGCTCGAAGAGGAAGAACGGCAGATGCTGGCCGACGTCGATGAGCTGCGGCAACGCATGGACCGGCCGGAAAACCAATCGCGCATGGCCGATGAACGCCGGCAGTTGGAACAAACGCGCCAGGATGTTCAGCGCGCGGCCGAGGCGGCCAGCCAGGGCTCCCCCTCCCAGGCCCTGGCCGCCGGGACCCGCGCCGAGCGGCAGCTACAACAGACGCGCGACCAAATGAGGAAAGAGAACTCGAGCCAATTTGCCGAGGACCTCCGCTCGATGCGCGCACAGGCGCGGGAGTTGGCGAACCAGCAGCAGGCCATGCAGCAGGCGCTGCAGCAAGACGCCGGGGCGGACCACCGCTCGCTGGCGGATGCGACGCCGCAGAAAAGTGCGCTGGACCAACTGGGACGCCAGAAAGAGTTGCTGACCAACCTGGTGGATCGCGCGAGCCAGATTTCCCAGCAGGCCGAGAGCTCCGAACCGCTCCTGTCCAGCCAGCTCTACGACACGATCCGCAAGTTCAGCCAGGAGAGCTCGAAGAATGTCAATGAACTCCAAAACCAGCTCATCAATCAGGGGCTCATGCCCCAGAGCCTGATGGATTCGCTGAAGGACGCCTCCGAACCGGACGGCGCGAAGTTGCTGGATGTGGCTTCGGAAATGTTGCGCCGGGATTTTACCCCGCAGGGGCGTCAAGCCCTCAGCCGGGCCGGGGAACGCATCAACGATCTGAAAACTGGCATCGAGCGCGCCGCGCAAAGCGTCCTGGGCGACGATACCGAAGCGTTGCGGCTGGCCGAGCAGGAGCTGGATCAATTAACCGGGCAACTGCAGCGTGAGATGTCCCAGGCCGAACCGGGGTCAAACCAAACCAACCAGGCCCCGGGACGGAGTGTGGCAGCCGGGACGGGGCAACCGGCATCGGAGCGGACCGGAACGCGCGGACAGCGCGACCAGGCCGGAGCTTCAGAGCAAAGCGGCACCCGGCAAGCTGCCGATCAATCGCCGGCACAGGCGCCCCAGCCGGGTGCGCCCGGAAATCCCTCCGCAACCCAGGAAAACCGGCACGGAAACAATTCTGCGGCGGAATCGGCGCAAAATGGGAGCGGCAATCCAAGCCCCGGCCCAGACAATAATCAGTCGCGGTCCGAGCAGGCCCGCTCGGGGGGAGGTCGTCCGACCTCTTCCTCCGACGCTGGCGGCGCCCGTCTGGGCGGCAACGATAGTTTCGATTCGGCTTCGGGCGGCGGAGTCGGTGGCGGCGGCTGGAATTTTGACCGCCTCCTGAACGATCAGGCCTGGCGGCGCGGCGGTCCGCTCACCGGTGAGGATTTTACCTCCTGGTCAGACCGTTTGCGCGAGGTTGAAGAGATCGTCGAAGCGCCCGATCTCAAGAACGAGGTTGCCGCCGCCCGCGAACGCGCCCGGCTCCTGCGGCAGGAATTTAAGCGCGCCCGCAAAAAGCCCGACTGGGCCGTGGTGCGCACGCAGGTGATGACTCCGTTGACGCAGGTCCGCGACCGCATCGCCGATGAATTGGCCCGCCGGCGGCCGGGCGACGCCCTGGTTCCGATCGACCGCGACCCTGTGCCGAACCAGTATTCCGAGCTGGTGCGCCGGTATTACGAGGAGCTGGGCAAGGACAAGTAGGTCTTCATGGTTTCGGCTTCCCTCATTTTCTCGAGTCTGGACTGGCTGTGGCTCGCGGCCGCGGTGTTAGGTTCCGGCCTGGCGCTGCTGGTGTGGGGCTACCGCGCGGGGGCTGTGGGGCTGGCGCGCTGGCTGTGTCCGGCGCTGAAATTCCTGGGGCTTTTGGCCCTGGCGTTGTGCCTGCTCGACCCGCTTTGGTCCGGCCAGCATGCCAAGCAAGGCGCCAACCTCTTTGCCATTGTCGCGGACAACAGTCAGGGTTTGCAAATCAAGGACCGCGGCGTTGCGACCACCCGGGGTGAGCAGCTCCGGGCGTTGGTCGATCCCCAGCATGCCAACTGGCAGGAACGCCTGGAAGAAAACTTCGAGGTGCGCCGGGTACCTGTTCGATTCCCGGCTGCAAGCCACTCGCGATTTCGCCGAGTTGAACTTCGCCGGGCGCGCCTCGGGCATCGGTTCCGCACTGCGAACCATTTCCGAACGCTACCGGGGCCGGCCGCTGGCGGGCGTGTTGTTGCTGACCGACGGCAACGCCACCGATCTCAAGGGCGTGCCGGACCTGTCCGGCCTCCCGCCGGTGTACCCGGTGGTCATCGGGAGCCAGGATCCCATCAAGGATATCGCCCTCGACGCGGTGCGCACCACCCAGACGGATTTCGAGGATGCGCCGGTTTCGGTGCAGGCGGACGTGTCGGCCCATGGTTTCGGCGGCGAGAACATCGTGGCGCGCGTGATCAATGCGGCCGGCGAACCGGTTGCCGAGCAGGTCCTCCGCGCTTCGGGCAACGGCCAGAACCTCGCCTTCCGCTTTCAGCTCAAGCCCAAATCGCCCGGCCTGTCCTTTTATCGAGTCACCGCCCGGGCCCAGGCCGAGCTGGCGGCTGCGGCAACGCCCGCCACCTCCGAGGCCACCCTGGCCAACAACACCACCGTGTTGGTGGTCGATCGCGGGCGCGGGCCCTACCGCATTCTCTATGTGGCGGGCCGGCCCAACTGGGAGTACAAGTTCCTCAACCGGGCGCTGGCCGAAGATAAGCAAATCCAGCTTGTCGGCCTGATCCGGGTCGCCAAGCGCGAGCCGAAGTTCAACTTTCTCGGCCGGGCCGGCGAATCGAGCAATCCGCTGTTCCGCGGCTTTGGAAACCAATCACCCGAGGACGTCGAGCGCTACGATCAGCCCGTCCTGGTGCGGCTCAATACGCGCGACGAATTGGAACTGCGGACGGGCTTTCCCCGTACCCCGGAGGAGCTCTACGCGTACCACGCGGTGATTGTCGGGGATCTCGAGGCGGAATTTTTTACGCCCGACCAGGCCGCGTTGCTGCAGCATTTCGTTTCCGAGCGAGGCGGCGGATTCCTGATGCTCGGAGGCATGGAGTCGTTCCAGCAGGGCAAATATCAGCACACCCCGATTGGCGACATGCTGCCGGTTTACCTCGACCGCGCGGCGGAAAGCAGGGCGGCGGGCCCGTTCCGATTCGATCTCACGCGAGAGGGCTTGCTGCAACCCTGGGCGCGTCTGCGCGACAATGAAGCGGATGAAAAGGCGCGGCTCGAAACCATGGCGCCGTTCCAGGTGCTCAATCCCCTCACCGAAGTCAAACCCGGCGCCAGCGTTATCGGACGAGTTACCGATGCCGCCGGGAAATCTTATCCTGCGCTGGTCGTCCAACGGTTTGGCCGCGGTCGCACGGCGGCCATCACCGTCGGCGATGTTTGGCGCTGGGGCCTCCATGACGCGGAGGCGCACCACGACATGGACAAGGCCTGGCGTCAATTAGCCCGCTGGCTCGTGACCGACGTGCCTAATCGCGTGGATCTGACTGCCGAGCCCGTGGCCAACGACCCGAACGGCGCGGTTCGGCTGCAGGTCCGAGCCCGGGACGCCAAGTTTCAACCCCTCGATAACGCCTCCCTCAGCTTGCAGGTCGAGCCTGTGCTCGTGGATGCCCGCGCCGGTGACGCGACCAACGCCGTTTGGCTGCAGGCCGAACCGGCACTAACCGAGCCCGGCCTATACCAGGCCACTTACATTCCGCGGCTCACCGGGGGTTACAAGGCCACCGTATCCGTGACCAACTCGGACGGCGTCGCGGTCGGGCGCGCCGAGGCCGGTTGGAGCACCGATCTCGCCGCCGAGGAGTTCCGGTCGCTCACACCCAACGTTTCTTTGTTGGAAACTATCGCGGCCAAGACCGGAGGAAAGATGGTAACGGCTTCAGGCCTGGCCGAGTTCGCGCGCGAGCTTCCGCGGCGTCACGCTCCGATCATGGAGTCCTGGACCTATCCGCTCTGGCACACGCCGGCGATGTTTGGCCTGGCCTTGGCCTGTCTCCTGTCCGAATGGGGCCTGCGTCGATGGAAGGGATTGCCATGACTGGATTCGCGGCTAACTTCCTGGGTGGGAAGACAAAAGTTCTTTCACAAAAGGAAACGAAGGGAACGAAGAAGACCCCGTGTCAGGCCTGTTTTTATCGGGTTCGGACGCGTCTTTCTTCGTGGTCTCCGTTATCTTCTGTGCAGAGTCTTTGGTACACCTGCTTGGCTCTCCTCGGCCTTGGTCTTGCCATCCCCGGATTATTCTCGGCTGCGGCTTTGGCGGAGGAATGGTCGAATGCGACCACAGTCATTCTGGTCCTCGGAGCGCCGGGAGAGCCTGATTACGAAACCAATTTCCTCGCGCAGGCGGCTCAATGGGAAAAGGGCTGCGCGCAGGCGGGCTGCTGCTGCCTCACCCTCGGACGCGGCGTTGAACCCGGTCAAACCAACGATCTCGACCGGCTGCAGCAAACCCTCGCGGCGCAACCGAAGGATGGACCCGGCCAGCTTTGGCTGGTCCTGATCGGGCACGGCACCTTCGACGGCAAGGAGGCGCGCTTCAACCTGCGCGGGCCGGATCTGGCGGCGACCGAATTGGCCGGCTGGCTGAGGCCGTTTCACCGGCCTTTGGCCATCGTCGATACCAGTTCCAGCAGCGCACCCTTTCTTAACCTGCTTTCGGCTACAAACCGCGTAGTCATCACCGCGACCCGGAGTGGCTACGAACAAAACTTCACCCGCTTCGGCGAGTATTTCGCGCCGGCGTTGACGGATCCTGCGGCCGACCTGGACAAGGACGGCCAGGTCTCGCTGCTCGAAGCCTTCCTCGCCGCCTCTCGCCGCGCCGCGGAGTTCTACAAAACCCAGGGACGCCTGGTGACAGAGCACGCGCTGCTGGATGATAACGGCGACGGCTTGGGAACACCGGCGGATTGGTTCCATGGCGTGCGGGCCACGAAGAAGCCCCAGGACAAGGCAGGCGTCGATGGCCTCCTGGCGCTCCAATTCTGCCTCGTGCCCGGCGCGGCGGAGCGCCGGCTCAGTCCCGGCCAGCGCGCCCAGCGCGACGCCCTGGAGCGAGCCGTTTTCCTCTATCGCGAGAAGAAAGCCGAACTGCCCGAAGATGAGTACTATCAGGGCCTCGAACGGGTGCTGTTGGACCTGGCCCGGTTTAACGCAACCAACGCCGTGGCGCCAGTCACGAACTGAGTGGCACGTCCCCGCGGCTGTCTGGAAAAGTGGCCCGAGGTGAGAAAAATCGCCTCACCGGCCCGGGCCAGGTGTTATGGTGAATTTATGAACCGGAACAGGTTTAAACAGGGCGAGACAGAGGCCAAAGGGCTCCGCGAGCATTTGCAGGCCCTTCGGTCGGCGCTGCTGGACGTGCACAAGTCTTTGGTGGATTCCGAGCGGGTCCAGTACCAGCGAGTGATCGGCAGAATCCAGTCGCCGAACCATTTTCTGCAGCTCCTCACCACGGATCCGTGGTTTGCCTGGTTAAGCCCGCTCTCGAAATTGATCGTCTCCATTGACGAGGCGCTGGATGCCAAGGAGCCGTTGACCAGCCGGAGTCTGCAGGGTTTCGTGGCCCAGACCGACCGCTTATTGGTCGCTTCGGAGAGCGGCGAAGGATTTGCCAGTCACTATCATGAAGCGCTGCAGCGCGACCCTGATGTGGTGCTCGCGCACGCGGAGGTCGCCAAGTTGCGGGGCAAGCGGAAGGCGGGCTGATCGGGGAGGGGCAGGAACGTGGCCGGTGTTATTCACCACGAAACACGCGAAACACACGAAAAGAACACTGCTTTCGTGAGCTTCGCGTGTCTTGTGGTTCCCGCGCCGAACTCAGTTCGAGCAAGAGGTGTTGACGAGGCGCGCTTCGTTGGCACGCAGGTAATTGGCCATGGCCTCGATCCCGCTCACCTGGGCGCTCACCCGTCTTTGGCCTAAAAGCTTTGTGACTTTGTAGTGAATGAACCTCCGCCCGAGCCGGAGAATCTCAATGGCGGCAGCTCTTGTTTTCCAAATCTGGCCCGGGGCCAGAAGTCTGATTTCATCGCTTGTCATAATGAGAAATCAGACTGAGGCACCCGGGCTTTTGTTCACAAAAGCTGGATTACATTTTTGTAATTACGCCAGCTTCCAGGGCGAGCGATAGGGCCGGCTCATGAGCTTGGTGGCCTCGGGATCGTCCAGGATGACTTGATTGTCCGCATCCCACTTAATTTTGCGGCCGGTGAGCATCGAGATCAGGCCCAGGTGGCCCGGCAGGGTCGAATGGTGGCCGACTTCAGCGGGTGTAATGGTCGGCTTTCGCGATTTGACGCAGTCGATGAAATTGCCCTGGTGATTGTCGGATTTGTAGAGTTTGACCTTATACCGGTCCGGTGGGATTTGGCGGAACCAATCCACGTTCGAGGCATCGAAACGGCCACGGTCCACCGATACCCAGCCGTCGGTCCCAATCCATTTGGCGCCACCCTGAATCTCGGGATAGCCGCCGGCGATGACCATGGTAATATCGTCGGGGTACTTGCAGGTGATGCGGTATTTCGTGGCGGTATTCCAGACCGCGTCGTGGGGCGGGAAGTCGCCGAACCCCTCGATTTCCATGGGTCCGCCGGTGCTGTCGCAGCCGAGGCCCCAGTGGGCGATATCGCAATGGTGGCCGATCCAGTCAAGTAATTGGCCGCCGCCGACGTTGTAATTCCAGCGCCAATTCATGTGCACGTGGACCTTGATGTAGGGCTCCATCCGCGCGGGTCCGACCCAGGTTGCATAATCCAGTTCGGCCGGCGGCGGGGACACCAGCTTGTCCCAATCCGGCGAGCCGGGCCGGACGGTGGCCAGGTATTCGGGCGATTCGGAAGACTTGTCCATTTTCGCCAGGGCCTCTTTCGACGTGCCCGCGAAATCGTAATGGCCGCTGGGCAGGCCGACCTCGACGCGTGTGACTTTGCCAATCAGCCCGTTGCGCACGATTTCGGCGGCGCGCCGGAAAGTGGCGACGGACCGTTGCCAGGAGCCGGTTTGCCAAATGCGGTCGTTGTCTTTAACGGCGCGGACGATGGCCTGCTGCTCGGCGATGGTGCGGGCAAGCGGCTTTTCGCCATAGACGTCCTTCTTGTTCCGCAGCGCTTCGGTGGCCACCAGGGCGTGCCAGGAATCGGGCACCGCTATCATGACCGCGTCGATGTCCGAGCGGGCCATCAGCTCATGGTAATCGTGGTATGCCTTGCAATCCTGGTTGCCGTAGTGGCCGTTGACGGTATTGACCGCGGCCGCCAAGTGGTTTTTGTCCAGGTCGCACGCGGCGACCACATGGCAATCTTTCAATTTGAGAAATTCGTTGGTGTTGCCCGGGCCCTGCATGCCCCAGCCTACCACCCCGAGGGTGACGCGCTCGGAGGGCGCGGCGCCCTGGCGCCCCAAGGCGCTGGCGGGGATGAGGGTGGGCGCGGCGAGGGCGACACCGGTGGCGGCGAGAAAACGGCGACGGCTGATTCCGGAACCAAGAGAATTGTTCATAAGCCTAATGACGACAAATTCTGGCCGGAAATTCGAGAAGAAAATGAACCCCCTTGAAGAAATGGACGGCCCACCTATACTTGGCCGATGCTCGATATCAAACTCATACGCGAACGGCCCGAGGTGGTCCGCGAGCGCTTGGCCGCGCGCGGGGCAGGGGACGAGGCCGGGGTGGACGAGGTGCTGAGGTTGGACGAGCAGCGCCGCAAACTCCTGGGCGAGGTCGAGTCGCTCAAAGCCCAGCGCAACCGGATTTCCAAGGAAATCGGCGTGTTAATGGGCCAGAAAAAGGCCGTCGAGGCCGAAGCCAAGAAGCGCGAAACCCGCGAGCTCGGCGACCGGATCGCGGCGCTCGATAAGCAAGCCGCCGAGGCCGAGGTGGCGCGAGACACGGTGATGCTGCGCCTGCCGAACCTGCCGCACCCCTCGGTGCCGGTGGGCAAAACCGCCGAGGATAACCCGGTGGTCCGCGTGCATGGGGAGAAACCCGCATTCGCCTTCACACCCAGGGGCCACGTGGAAATCTGCGAGGCCCTGGGGCTGGTGGATTTCGCCCGCGCCACGAAACTCTCAGGCAGCGGTTTCGCCCTTTATACGCATTGGGGGGCGAGGCTCGAACGCGCCCTTATCCAATTCATGCTCGACCTGCACACCCGGGAGCATGGTTACACCGAAGTCTCGCCGCCGTTCATGGTCGGACCCCAATGCCTCGAAGGCGTCGGCCAATTCCCGAAATTTGTGGACCAGTATTACGGCGTGCAGGAAGGACTGGACCGCGAGACCTTCGGAAAGCTCTACCTGATCCCCACCGCTGAAACGCCCGTGGCGAACATACACCGGGAAGAGATCCTCAAGGAAAGCCAGCTCCCCATCCATTATTGCGCTTACACCCCTTGCTTCCGTGGCGAGGCCGGCGCCGCGGGCGTCGGCTCGCGCGGCCTGATCCGCATGCACCAGTTCGACAAGGTTGAACTGATAAAAATCGTCCGACCGGAGACCGGCTACGAGGAGCACGAACGGATGCTCACCCACGCCGAGCGGGTGCTGCAACTCCTGGGATTGCACTATCGCGTGGTGCTGCTCTGCACCGGGGATATGAGTTTCGCCAGCGCTAAAACCTACGATATCGAAGTCTGGGCGCCAGGGCAGGGGACCTATCTCGAAGTTTCCAGCGTCTCCAATTGCGAGGACTTCCAGGCGCGCCGCATGAATCTCCGGTTTAAAACCCAAACCGGCGAAAATCGGTTTCCGCACCTGCTCAACGGCAGCGGCACCGCCCTGGCCCGAGTGTTTGTGGCGCTGGTCGAGAGCTATCAGCAGGCGGACGGCAGCCTCGCCGTGCCGGAGGCGCTGCGGACCTATCTTAAGACCGAAAGGATTGCCGCTTGAAGCGGCGGCGCGTGGGCCTCCGGCGGAACCGGTCATGGCCGGTCCCCGGGCGTTTGTTCACTTGGAGCCTTTCGAAATACGCATGAACATTCTGCTGGCCAGCAGCGAGGTCCATCCTTACTCGAAAACCGGCGGCCTGGCCGACATGGTGGGGTCTTTGGGAAAAACGCTGGCCCGCCGCGGACACCGTGTGGGAACGGTGACGCCGCTTTATCTGGGAATCCGGGAGCGGTTCCCGGGGCTCAAGCCCGTTTCCTTGTCGCTGGACTTTCCGCTCGGTGTTCGGAGGGTGAAAGGTGAGGTTTGGGTTTTAGAACAGGAACCCGGCCTGAACATTTACTTCGTGGATGCCCCGGAGTTTTACCAGCGCGCAACGCTCTACCAACGGGAGGGCGTGGACTTTCACGACAACGCGGAGCGCTTCATCTTCTTCTCGAAGGCCGTCGCCCACCTGGGGCTGCACCTGGATTGGCGCCCGGAAGTCGTCCACCTGAATGATTGGCAAACCGGTTTCGCCGCCTTATTCCTCCATCATCAACGGAAACTTCCCGGCTGGGAAGATGCCCCGCGCACCTGCATGACCGTTCATAACCTGGCGTACCAGGGCCTTTTTCCCGCCTCGCACTATTCCTTGACCAATTTGCCCTGGGACTACTTTGTCCCGGACGGAGTCGAGTTTTACGGCCAGGCCAGCGCCCTCAAAGCGGGCATCGCTTATGCCGACCTCGTGACTACCGTCAGCCCCCGGTACGCGCGGGAAATCACCACCCAGGAGTTTGGGTGCGGCTTGGAGGGATTGCTGCAGCGGCGGCGGAGCGCGTTGTTCGGAATCCTGAACGGGGCCGATTACGAAGAGTGGAACCCGGCCGCCGATCGGCATTTATTGAGCCCTTATTCGACCGCCGAACTGAAGGGCAAGACGGAGGGCAAACTCGGGCTCCAGCGGGAATTGGGCCTGACCGTGGACCCCGCCATTCCGCTCCTGGGCAACATCGGCCGCCTGGTCGAGCAAAAAGGCGTCGATATCCTGCTGGACGCCCTGGCCGAGATGCTCCATGCGAACATCCAGTTCGTGCAGTTGGGCTCGGGAACGCTCGGCTTCGAACGGGCTTACCAGGACCTGGCGCTTCGCTTTCCGAACCGCATGTCCGTGCGCATCGGGTTTGACGAGGGATTATCCCACCGAATTGAAGCCGGTTGCGATTTCTTCCTCATGCCCTCGCGCTTCGAACCCTGTGGCTTGAACCAGATGTACAGCCTGCGCTACGGCACGATCCCCATCGTCCGCGCCACCGGCGGCCTCGACGATACCGTAACCGATATCCGGGAGGACTCCGGCGCGGCCAACGGCATCAAGTTTTACGAGTATTCCAGCCGCGCCCTGGCCAAGGCTATCCGCAAAGCCCTCGCGCTTTACGGTGAACCTGAATTGCTCCACCGCTTCCGCTGCAACGCCATGGCCGCCGATTTCTCCTGGACCCGCACCGCCGGCCAGTTCGAGCGCCTTTACGAAAAGCTGGCCGCCATGCGCGCCGAACCGCCTGCGAGAACAACCCCGCCCGCCGTCGCTCGCCCCCAACTGGCGGCGGAATCGCTGCCCACCGGCGAATCGGGGCCGTAGGTCGTTGACAGCCGGGGGTAAGCGTTCGTCGTCGGGCGTGAAAGACGGGTAGGCCCACATTCTCGTGCCGGACGGGTGGGGCGTGAGTGGCGAGAACAAACCGGTGGCGGTATGCGGGAGCCAGTGCGCGCAGGTCGTCCTGGGCGGGATGTGTTTATCCCGAAGGGATTTCAGCATTCAGCCCAGGGTAGCTCGCAAGCTCGCAACCCTGGGCTGAGTGCTGAAATCCCTTCGGGATAGGTCCGTCACCGAACACATGAACCACGCGAAATACTGTCCTTTTTCGTGTGTTTCGCATGTTTCGTGGTCCCTTCCTGATCGCTCCCGGGCCTGGTTCCAGACCGGATTAGCCTTTACATTCGCCTGCCGGAGCGGCAGGTTCAAGGCTGTGAGAGGGGACACGGGCAATCGTTCGAATATCACCCCAAGAGGTGAGGGGATCCTGGTCCGCCGCATCGCGGGTTAAACTTCTCACGCGTTATGAACGAAAGGTCTGTTGAAATCCCAAAGCGTTGGGTGATCCTCCTGGCACTGTTCATCATCTACGCGCCGCTCTGTTGGATCTTCCTTACGGACGACACTGCACGCCGGTCAGGTTTGATGCGGATCATGCCTGTGCTTCCCGGCATGGTCATTTCGCTCTTCACACCCTTAGCTTTGCTCGTGCCCGCGAAACTCTCGGGCGTATATGTGTATTCGTTTTTCTCTGTTGTTACCGGCGTGTTTCTCGCCGGAGTGATTGGGGTGTTGCTGCGCTTGCGCGGCCCCTTTTGGCCGGGGCTCCTGGGCTTGCTCATTGTGTCCTGTCTCTTGGGGTTGGGACTCCTCCAACTGCTGAGGGCCTGATCACGTAACCGCCCAACCACCCCATGCACACGGATGTTAGCGCCCGGACAGCCCGTCTGTTCCTCGTGCTGGCGTGCATGATGCCGATCATCGCTCGCGCCAATCCTGTATCCGTCAATGGACAGTCGCTCATCGCGTTCGCCATCGTCGCGTTCTGGGCGCTGGTGATCGAGTCCGGCATCGCGACACTCGTGCTGGTTTCTTGCGGGCCGCTCATCCTGCCCCTGTTTGGTACCCTGGCGCTTGCCAACATGGCCGTTTTCCTTTTCGCGTTTCTGCCCCTGAGCGGCCGGGTCCCACTCTGGCTGCTGGAGCCGGGTGTTGTGCTCGCGGATACGCTCTTTATCAAGTTTGTATCGGTGCTGCCGTTCGTTCAGGGCGGGGGCTTTCTCGGGGTGACCTGGCGGCGAGCTTTGGTGGCCTCGCTGCTCGGGAATTCAGCCTCCTTTTTTATTGGGGTGCTCGCCAGCGGGGCGCCTTGGATCGACCACCACCCCGAAGTGGGAGGACTGGAATGACTCCCGAGCGCGCCTCACCGGCTGCCGCGTCCGCCTCCAGGGTGGGCTTCGAGCGTGGCGGAGCGGGCCCGTGAGGGGGCGTCAAAGTGAGTGCTTTGCTCAATCCAGGAACCTCTCAGTATTTCCGCGGCTCGTAAACGTCCTTCGGGATTGGGGGGATGTCGAGCGGCGCGTGCGGCTCTGCTTCGAGCGCGGCGGAATGGCATCGGAAAGGTAGCTCACGGCCATAAGCGGCGGCGAGACACTTAGCGACAAATGCGAACAGGACGCGCCACGCGCCGTCCGCTGAAGTGACCTCCTTCGGCAATTTACGCGACCTCTTGCATCGGACGAGTGCGGGGCCGCGGAAGTGCGCGGCCTTCGGATTCAAAATGGCTGACCACCTCATCGACCACGTCACAGAGCTCGGCATACAGCCGAGTGGGATCCTCGCCGTGAATCCCGGTAATCAGGTCCGGGCACTTGCCGATATACGTTTGGTCTTCCGGGCTCCACTCCACCCACTTAAGATATTGATCACTTGTCTTCATTGCTTAACGCGCTCAATGGCCTGCCGCGTTTGCTTCTATTGATAGTGCTTCGCGTCATCCCCAGCGCTCCCGCTGAGCGTGACTGCGCCGGGATACCGCGCGTGAGAGAATTTCCGATGTGAGCCCTTGCCGCCACCGGATATCTCGTAAAACCCAGCGTCAAGCAGGTCTCGAATCAATTCCCTTACCTTGCGCGGCATCAAGTCAATCTAGGCTTTGGGACGGCATAGGCAAGCACGGACCGGCCATTCTGCCGGAAAAGTAATTCAGCAGATCTGCATAGTTGTAAGTTGGCCCACATAGTTCGAGCAAGGCTGAAGCACAGCGCACGTTAATTGAATATAACAAACATTGTGCGAAATATGATGTGGCTCGCGGGGCAGGCTCATTTGGCTCGGCTTCCGTGTGTTTCGCTGGTTTCGTGGTTCCTCCTGCTTCCCAAGTCCGCGGTGGCTGCCCGCCAAAGCCCTCGACACGACCGCCGCGTCGCGTAACTTGTTGTTCGCGTATGAGCCGGACACATTACCGTCGTTCTCAAAACCTGGTGGTCATCCTCTCGTGGCTTGCTTGCACCGGCGCCGTGCGCGCCGATGAAGGGATGTGGCTGTACAACCATCCGCCGCGGGTGTTGTTGCGCGACAAGTATGGTTTTGACCTGACGGCGCCTTGGCTCGAGCACCTGCAGCTCTTCCTCGGTGCGTTTTGGCGGCGCTTCGGCGGAGTTCGTCTCCGAGGACGGCTTGATCCTGTCGAACCATCACGTCGGGTCCGGTGCCTTGCAGCGGCTCAGCACGCGGGAGCACAATTATCTGCGGGACGGGTTCTATGCGCGCACGCGGGCCGAGGAGCAGCGTTGTCCGGGCCAGGAAGTGACGGTGCTGATGAATATCGAGGATGTGACGGACCGGGTGAACGCGGCGGTCAGTCCGGGCATGCCGACGAGGAGGCGTTCAACGCCCGCCGTGCCGTCATGAACGAGATCGAGAAGGAGTCGCAAGACAAGACCGGGCTGCGCAGCGACGTGGTCACGCTCTACCAAGGCGGCGAATACCACCTCTATCGCTACAAGAAATACACCGATGTGCGGCTGGTCTTCGCGCCGGAGGAGCAGACCGCCTTTTACGGCGGCGACCCGGACAACTTCGAGTATCCCCGCTACGACCTCGACATCTGCTTCTTCCGCGTCTACGAGAACGGCAAGCCCGCCCAGCGACGGAGCATTTCTTCAAGTGGAGCGCGACGGGCGCGGCCGAGAACGAACTGGTGTTCGTCTCGGGCAATCCCGGGCCGGACCAATCGTCTGCGACACGGTCAGCCGAGCTGGCATTACCAGCGGGACACCGCGTACCCGTCGCGTGCTGCAACGGCTCTACAGCCTGCGAGGTGCTGCTGACCGCATACGGCGCCCGCGGCCCGGAGAACGCCCGGCGCGGCCAGAGACGATCTCTTTGGCGTCGACAATCGCGCAAGGCCCGCGACGGCGGGCTGGCCGGGCTTGCTGGATCCCGGCCGTCATTCGACCGCCAAGCGGAGGCCGAAGCAGCAACTCCGCGACGGCGGTCGACGGCCAACTCCGCGCTGGCGCGATACCGCGAGCGCCTGGGACCGGATCGCCGAGTCGCAAAAGGCCATCGGCGAACACCGCGTGCGAGTACGATCATGCTCGAACGCGGCTCGGCTTCGACAGCGCGCTGTTCACGATCGCCCGCAGCTCGTCTGCGCCGGCCGAAGAACAGACCAAGCCCGAACGGCGAGCGGCTTCGCGAATACCGCGAGTCCGCGCTCGCCTCGCTTGAACTTCGGCTCGTTCTCCGAGCAGCCGATCTACGCGGACCTCGAAGACGCTCAAGCTGGCCGATTCGCTCGACCTGCCTGCCGAACGCTGGGCTGCGAACGATCCGTTGGTTCGACAGGTGCTCGACGGCGCAATCGCCGCAAGACGCGCGCCGCCGAGCTGGTTCGCGGCTCCAAGCTGCCGACCGCGGCCGCTCCGCAGAAGCTCTACGAAGGCGGCGAGACCGCGGTCGCCAGGCGTCGAGCGATCCGATGATTAGCTCGCCCGCCTGGTGGATCCCGCCGCCCGAGCCGTGCGCGAACGAGCATGGAAGCGCAGTCGAGGAAGTCGATGCGCCAGGCCTACGGCCAGATCGCCAAGGCCCGCTATCGCCCTCGAGGGCCACGACCACCTATCCCGACGCCACCTTCACGCTGCGCCTGGCCTTCGGCGACGTGAAAGGCTACGAACAGGACGGCAAGCCGATTCCCTTCGAGACCACCTTCGCCGGCCTGTATCGACGCGCTGCCAGCAACACCACGACAAACCCCGTTCGAGCTGCCCGACGCTGGCTCGAGCGCCGAGGCACAAGCTCGACCTGAGCACGCCGCTTCAATTTCGTCTGCACGGCCGACATCATCGGCGGCAACTCCGGCAGCCCGGTGGTCAACCAGCGACGGCGAATTCGTCGGCATGATCTTCGACGGCAACATCCAGTCGCTGGTGGCGGATTTTCTCTACACCGAGTCGCAAGCGCGCGCCGTGGCGGTGCATTCGAGCGCCATCCTCGAAGCGCTGCGGAAGGTTTATGACGCGGGGCCATTGGCGGATGAACTAATGGGCAAAGGCCGATGAGCACCGGGAAACGCATGAGCCAGGGGGACCCGGGTTTAATGTTCGCAGGGGTGGCGAATCTCGCGGCGCGCCCGGGGATTCCCGGCCGGGCCTTTACTTGGCGGGCGGATGGTGGTTCACTCGGCAGCCATGAATTGTGGCTTGCTTGGTAGATTAGCGCTGCTTGGCTGGGCCTGGCTGGGGCCGGCCTCCCTGCCTGGGCCCAGCCCCTGCCCCGCATCGAAATGCGCCCGCTTTTTCCGGCCCTGCACCTTGCCCGAACGGTATGGATGTCCGAGGCGCCGGACGGTTCCGGGCGCCTGTTCATTGTGCAGCAGGAGGGTCGGATTTTGATCGTGCGGAAAGGCACCGACGGCAGCCAGTCCAAGGAGTTTCTGAATATCGTGGATCGCAAGCCGTATGTGGACAATGAGGAAGGCTTGCTGAGCATCGCCTTTCACCCGGGGTTCAGCACCAACCACCTGTTCTACATTTATTACAACCAACAGAATGCCCAGCCGGGATCGATGTTTCCGCGGCGCAGCGTCATCAGTGAGTTCAAGGTTTCCGAGAGCGACCCGGACAAGGCGGACTTGGCTTCCGAGCGGATTCTGCTCGAAGTGCCGCAGCCCTTCGGCAATCACAAGGGCGGCGAAATAAGCTTCGGCCCGGATGGTTATTTGTATATCGCCCTGGGGGACGGCGGGGCCGGTTACGACCCGTTTGGGAACGGCCAGAACACGGCGACGCTCTTGGCGAAGATGCTGCGGATCGATGTGAACGCGCGCTCGGTCGTGGAACACGGCCGCGAGCGGCAGACCCTCGCCTACGGCATCCCGGCGGATAACCCGTTTGTCGGGGAGCCGGACATGTTCGGCCTGGGGGCGCGCAAAGAGATCTGGGCGTATGGACTGAGAAACGTATGGCGCTATAGCTGGGACCGGCAGACCGGCGATCTGTGGGCGGGCGACGTGGGGCAGGATTTATGGGAGGAGCTCGATCTGATCGTGAAAGGCGGCAACTACGGTTGGAGCGTCCGGGAGGGAGCGCACCACTTCAAGCCCGGCCCCGTGGGCGCCCAATATATTGAGCCGGTGATCGAGTATCCCCACCGGCCCGACCTCCTGTCCGAGTCGAAGTTTCCCGACCACAGCATCGGGTTATGCGTGGTGGGCGGCTACGTGTATCGCGGCAAGAAGTATCCCGCGCTGCAAGGCGTCTATGTCTATGGCGATTACAACCTGGGAACCGTCTGGGGCCTGCGCTATCAGAACGGCAAAGTGGCCCAGTACGGAACGCTGCTCAAGCAGCCGAAGAATATTTCGAGCTTCGCCGAAGACCAGAATGGAGAATTATACATCCTGGGACTGGATGCCGGCGTCTTCGCCGTCGTGGTGCCGGACTGAGGCACCTGTCGCCGGGGCCGGGCAAAAGCGATGAAGGATGCGCCGGGAAGGAGTGTGGCAAGCGGCCTGCGCCGCGGAGCGGTCCCCTGCCCTGCGCGGATTGCGCATTTGCTCGCCTGGTTCGAAGCGCACGCGCGGGATCTGCCGTGGCGGCGGACACGCGACCCATACGCGGTCTGGGTTTCGGAGATCATGCTGCAGCAAACGCAGGTCAAAACGGTCATTCCGTATTGGGAGCGGTGGATGCGGGACCTGCCCAACCTCGAAGCGCTGGCAAAGGCCAAGGCGTCGAAGATTCATAAGCTGTGGGAGGGCCTGGGCTATTACCACCGGGTGCGGAATATGCAACGCGCGGCGCACGAGATCCTCGAGCGCCACGGAGGGAAGTTCCCGCGCAGCTTTGAAAAAGTCCTCGAACTTCCCGGGATCGGCCGCTACACCGCCGGGGCGATTTGCAGCATCGCCTTTGATCAGCCTCATCCCGTGCTCGATGGCAACGTGATCCGCGTCCTGGCACGGCTGTTTGGCATCGATGGCGAGTCACGCCAGGCTCCGACGAACGAGGCGCTCTGGCAGTTGGCGGGAGATTTAGTTGGCCAAGCGGTCGCAGGTGGCGATTCGGCCTCGACCTTTAACCAGGCGCTGATGGAACTTGGGGCGCTGGTCTGCACACCCCGGAACCCCGGCTGCGAGGCGTGCGCGCTGGCCAAGGACTGCGTGGCCTTCCGCGAGGGACGCGTCGAACAACTGCCGGCGAAAACGCCGCGGGCGAAACTGACGCCCCGAAGGTTTGCGGCGTTTGTCGTGCAGCACGGCGACCGTTTCCTCGTGCGCCAGCGTCCTTCGGGCCAGGTGAATGCCCACCTCTGGGAGTTTCCCAACGTGGAACTCGCCAACGGAGATCGCCGCCTGCGCCAGGCGGCGCATCGAGCTTTGGGCGCCGCTCCGGCCACGCTCGTCGAGTTCTGTTCGATCGACCACACGATCACGCGTTACCGAATTCGCCTGGAGGTATTTCGAGCCGGGCTGCCGCCGGGCGCGTCGCGGCGTGCCGGCGCCGGGTCCTGGCGCACCCGCGCGCAACTTCACAACCTGTCCTTCACCGGCGCGCACCGCAGGATTGTCGAGCGTTTGCGCGCGAACTGAACAACCCGCGCTCCGTCCGGCAGCCTCACCTGCTCTGTGATTTCCGCACGGCTCGCATCGCCCGGGTCTTTTCTCTTTCGTGTATTTCGCGTATTTCGTGGTCCCTTTCCAGGGTTCGCGCGCTCGCCGTCGGGATTGCTCGGTGGTTGCATCACGGCATGGGGTGGGTGTATGTTGTCAACCATGAATCAGAGATTATCCCGCCGTTCGGCGATTCGCACCATCTCAAGCAGCACCGTCGCTTTGGCAGCGGCGGCCAGCTTATCCGAGCGCTTGCACGCGGCTGATGAGGCCGCCGGCGCCAAGTTGAGGTACCACATCAACCATTCCGTTTGCAAATGGTGTTACGGGAAGATCCCCCTGGAAGAGTTTTGCCAGGCATCCAAGGGCATCGGTCTGCAATCGGTTGAACTGCTCGAAGTGTCAGATTTCCCCACGTTGCGCCAGCACGACCTGGTGTGCGCGATGGTGAGCGGTGTGCCCGGAGGCATCACCGACGGATTGAACCGGGTCGAGAACCACGACAAGATCGCGGCGTTTTTCGAGAAGGTGACCCCGGTCGTGGCGGAGCACGGCTATCCGAACATCATTTGCTTTTCAGGCAACCGCAAAGGAATGAGCGAGGAGCAAGGTTTGGAGAACTGCGCCGCGGGTCTCAAGCGCATCGCGCCTATCGCCGAAAAGCACAAGGTCAACGTTTGCATGGAACTGCTCAACAGCAAGGTCAATCATCCGGATTACATGTGCGATCACACCCCCTGGGGCGTCGAGTTGGTCAAGCGAGTCGGATCGGATCGGTTTAAGTTGCTCTACGACATCTACCACATGCAGATCATGGAAGGCGACCTGATCGCCACCATCAAGGCCAATCATCAATATATCGCGCATTACCACACCGGCGGTGTGCCGGGCCGGAACGAGATCGATGACACCCAGGAGATTAATTACCCGGCGGTGATCAAGGCCATCATCGACACCGGGTTCAAAGGGTTCGTGGCGCAGGAATTCATCCCGAAACGCCCCGACGCGCTGGCGTCGTTGAAGCAAGGCGTCGAGATTTGCGACGTTTAGGACTAATGAGGCTGGGCTTCGGACCCTCTGTGCGTTAAGGGGTGGTTGATGGTTTGGAGGGCTCAGGGACGCCGGGGGTGGCAGACGCCTCATTAGTTGTGCGCTGCGCGCGGAGATGAGAGGGAACACGGGGCCGTGCTGCAAAGTGCGGTGAAAGCCTAGGTTGATCTTAAGGCGAGGAGGCGTGCCGCACCAGCCGGGCGTGTCTGGCTTTTAGATAACCGTACAGAGTGTCCCAGGGGCTGATTTGCGTTCGCACCCCTGCCTCGTCGAGGTCTCTCATCATTTTAAAATGGATGATCCTGTTTCCAAGTTCCACGATCTGTACGAAGGCATGTTTCATTTTCCAAAGCTGGCCTGCGGCCAGGGAGGGGAAGGTCCTACGGTCTTTCATGTCGCTAAGGGTTGGACCGGATAGACCCCGAGCTTGTTCACGCGCGGAGCAAACAAAGTACGGCCGCCGAACTACCCTCGAGTTTGGCGGGAGCTTTTGAATGGTTCCGGCCGGCGCCCGGCTTAACCATTAGCGGTGTGGTTGGTTGTCGTTGTTCCAACGCGCCACGACGTCATCGCTCTGCCAGTCGAAGAAGGCTTCGCTCCGCAGGTTCTCGATATGACCCTGCCGATTCACGACTTTTCCGATGGAGTTCGGGACCATGAAATCGCCACCCAGCGCGAGTGTCCCGTCGAGCCGGGGCTGCTTGGCGATTGTCTTGCCCTGCCGTTTCCTCTAGCCTGCCACGGTCGCAACCGGTGTTTATGACTGAAATCAGACGGAGCCTTCTACCGCGGCTGATCCTTAGCCTGGCGGTCAGTGCGTTGGTGGCAGTGCTCGGGCTTGCCGTCGTCCGGATGGGGGTGTCCCCGGCCTGGCTGCGCGCCAACAATGAAGTGGCCGGCAACTACCTGCAAACGCTGGGCACCATTTATGCCGTGCTCCTGGCGTTTGTCGTCTTCGTGGTTTGGCAGCAGCACAACGAGACGCGCTGCGCGGTCGAGAAGGAAGCCAATGAACTGTCGGATCTGCACAGGATCGTCCGGGTGCTGCCGGGCGGCTCGCCCGTCCACGCCTGCATTCAAGCGTATGCGCGCGTGGTGATCGGGGAAGAATGGGCGGCCATGGCCCGGGGCGGCTGCAGCGCCCGGGCGGAGAGCGCTATGGACCAGATTTGGCAAGCGCTTCTGGAGATCGAGCCGCATGAGGGACGCGCCGAGTTGCTCTACCGCGAAGCCCTCGCTCGCTACAACGATCTGAGCGACGCGCGCAGCCGGAGGTTGTCCTGCAGTCTCCTGCGGCTGCCGCCCAGCCTCTGGGTGCTGCTCCTCACCAATGGCGGCCTGGTCGTAGGCTCGATGTGGATCTTTGGCCTGGAATCCTTTTCGGCGCACGCCCTGATGACCACGGCGCTGTCGGGATCGATCGCCTTTATTCTTTTTCTGATCGCCGACCTCGACAACCCATTCTGGGGCTCTTGGAGCGTCGGCCCGGAGGCCTTTGAACGCGTGCTCGCTGACGTGTTAAAGGCGGACTCCGCCGTTGCCGCGCGCCCGTAACGCAGAGAGGACAACGCAGAGAGCACAACGCAAAGACGCAAAGACGCAAAGACGCGAAGAGACGGAGATGCGAGGGAGGGAATTGGGGGGAGCGGCAGGTGGGCCGCCCACCGGACGGAATGACCGCGGGATGCTCGAACCAAACGGAAGAGAGATTAATCGCGGATCACGGCTTGGAGCTTCTGCTTCAGCTCGGATACCACCCGCTCGTGGGCGCTGTTGGCTTCCGCGTCGGTGAGGGTGCGTTCGGGGCTGCGGTACGTGAAGGCGTAGGCCATGCTCTTTTGGCCCGCGGGCACGTTCCGGCCACGAAAGACGTCGAACAGTTCGACCGACTCCAAGTTGGCGGGTTTGGCTTGCTTGACCACTTGGAGAACCGCTTCGTGGGTCGTGCCTTCCCCAACCAGCAACGCAATGTCGCGCCGAATCGCCGGAAACGGAGGCAGCGGCTTGAAGTTTTTGGAGGGGTTGCGGCGGGCGAGCAGGAGGTCCAGGTTCAACTCGGCCAGCAGCACGGCGTCGCGCAAATCGTAACGCTTGGCTAACGAAGGCAGCAATTGGCCGAACTCGCCGATGGCAAACTTGCCGAGGTGAACCGTCGCGGATTCAAGGAACAGCGCAGTGCTTTCGGCACGCCGCACGTAGTTAACACCACGCAGGCCGAACTGGCCGAGAGAATTCCTCGAGCACACCCTTCAGATCGTAAATGTCGAATTTGGCCTCGCGGTCCGGACCGGTCCAAAACGTGGGATTGCGCCGGCCGGTCAGGGCGATGGCCAATCGGCGTTCTTCACGGGACCCGCCGGACGGTTGGGCGCCGGCGCCCGCTGGTGCCGCAGCCTGCCCGCCGGGGGCGAAGATCCGGCCCAACTCGAACAGGGCGACGTCACCATTTTGGTGGTTGAGGTTGTGCCGCAGGGCATCGAGCAGGCCGGGAAGCAGGCTCGGTCGCAGCACGTTCATATCGCTGCTGAGCGGATTGGCCAGTGGCACCGGAACGCCGGCGGTGGCCAATTTCGAGGCGTCATCGGAAATCAGGGTCTGGCCTTGGGCCTCGTGCAGGCCAAGCCCGGTGAGCAACCGCCGGGCCTCACCCAGTTGGTCATGCACGGTGTCATAGGCATTCAGGCCGACAGCGCCGCGCGGTGGCGTCGCGGGAATGCGATCGACCCCGTAAAGCCGGGCGACCTCTTCGATCAGGTCCACCTCGCGTTTGAGATCCACCCGGAAGGTGGGGATCTGAAAGGTCGCCGGCTCCGGAGGGGTGTGAGGCGCTTCGAGCGGGCGCGGCTTGCGTCCCACGGTCTTGAGCTCCAATTGGCTCAGGTAACCTTCGATCTGCTCCGGCGAGAGGTCGATTCCAAGCAGGTCCCGAACCTTTTCGTGGCGCAGGGCGATCCGCCGCGGCTCGGCGGGATTGGGGTAGGCGTCGATCACGCCCGGAGCGAGCGTGCCGCCGGACGTTTCGAGGATCAGGTGTGCCGCCCGCCGGCTGGCCCAGTCGCAGATCCCCACGTCGCTGCCGCGCTCGAAACGGTACGAGGACTCGGTGCGCAAATCGAGCCGCTTGGAGGTGGCGCGGATCGTTTGAGGTTTGAAGCAGGCGCTTTCGATCAGCACATCCCGGGTGTTGAGGTTAATCTCGCTGTTCTGACCGCCCATGATGCCCGCCAGGGCGACGGCCTTGTTCTCGTCGGCGATCAACAACATCTGGTTGGTGAGCGTGCGCTCCTGGCCATCCAGCGTCATGAACTTCTCCCCTTCGGCGGCCCGCCGAACGACAATCGTGGGCCGCGGGCGTTGACCCGCTTCTGGCGCGGGGTTCACCGCAGGGCGTCTCCCCTGCCCTGCCCTGCGCTGGACCGGATGCATGGGCGGTTGCCACGCCGGGGCTCGAGCCGAGCAGGTGGTAATCGAAAGCGTGCAGCGGCTGGCCGGTTTCCAGCATCACGAAATTGGTCACATCCACCACGTTGTTGATGCTGCGGATGCCGACCTTTTCGAGCGTGGTGCGCAACCAATCGGGGCTGCGCTTGATCTCGACGCCCAGGACGACGCGGGCGGTATAGCGAGGGCAAAGCTCGGGGTCGTCAATGCGAACGGCCACGAGGTCGCCCGCGGGGTTCGGCCCGGTTTCGGCCAGGGCAGTGACCGAGGGAAGCTTGAGCCGATGGCCGCTCAGAGCGGCGACTTCTCGGGCAATGCCGAGCACGCTGTTCAGGTCCGGACGGTTGGGTGTGATTTCGAGATCATAGACAACGTCGCTGCCGGAGCGGCCGAGGTATTCGGCGAAGGCCTGGCCGACGGTGGCATCCGGACGCAAGATGAGCAGCCCATCGACCGGGTCGGGAAGGCCCAACTCCTGCGGGGAGCACATCATCCCTTGCGATTCCACACCGCGAATCTTGCCGACTTTGATCGTCATCGGCGGATCGCCGGGCTTGGCCGGGAGCGTGGCGCCGGGAGAATGAGGGGCACTTTGTCCCCCGCCTGGAAGTTGTGCGCCCCACAGACGATCTGCCGTTCGCCTTTCCCATCGTTCACCCGGCAGATCGACAGTTTGTCGGCGTTGGGATGTTTGTCCCGGGCGAGCACCTGGGCGACGACAATGCCCTCGAATTCCCCGCCAAGTTTCCGCACGCCTTCAACCTCGATGCCAAGCATGGTTAAACGCTCGGCCAGTTCCTCGGACGACCAATCGAATTCGACGTATTGCCTGAGCCAGTTAAGGGTGATTTTCATAGCTTCGCGTTGAGATGGACAGCGCGGTTCATCACGTTAAAACTGTCCCAGGAACCGGAGGTCGTTTTCGTAAAAGAGGCGAATGTCATTGATGCCATAGCGGATCATGGCAATGCGCTCGATGCCGAAGCCGAAGGCCCATCCCGTCCAAACCTCCGGGTCGTAGCCCACGTTCTCGAACACCTGGGGATGCACCATGCCGCACCCGGCGATTTCCAGCCATTCCTTGCCCATCTTGCGGGTCAACGCGCTGCTGAAATCGATTTCGAAACTCGGCTCGGTATAGCTAAAGTAGTGTGGCCGAAACCGAATGCGGGTTTCCGCGCCCATGAGTTCCTTGAAGACAAACTCCACCGTGCCCTTCAGATCTCCCACCGTCACGTTCCGATCCACATACAGCCCCTCGACCTGGTGAAACGTCGGGTTGTGGGTCGCATCCGCGTTATCCCGCCGGTACACCCGGCCCGGCACGATGATGCGCACGGGCGGCGGCTGCTTTTGCATGACGCGGATTTGAACCGACGAGGTATGCGTGCGGAGCAGCGCGGCGGCCGGAGCGCCGGATTCGGCCGGCGCCGCCGCCGTTCCGGAAGCTAAATAGAACGTGTCCTGGGCATCACGGGCGGGGTGGTCCGCCGGTGTATTCAGGGCGTCAAAGCAGTGGTATTCGTCCTCGACTTCCGGACCGTCCGCCACGGCGAACCCGATCTTGCGAAAACTGCGGACGATGTCCTCGGTAACCTGGCTCAGGGGATGGAGCTTGCCGAGCGGGCGGCGGCGTCCGGGAAGTGTAAAGTCGGTCGGTTCCTGAGGGAGCGCGGCCTTGAGTTCGAGCTCGGAGCGGCGCGCGGCCATGGCCGATTCGAGTTCGGTTTTGGCGGTGTTGATGGCTTTGCCGGCCGCGGGCTTCTCCTCTTTGGAAAGCGCGCCGAGTTGTTTCATCAGGGCGGTGAACTTTCCGTGTGAGCCGAGGTAGTTCACGCGGGCTTGTTCCAGGGCCGCGAGATCCGGCGCGGCCAGGAGTTCGGCCAGCGCGGCCTGCTTCAGCGGTTCGATTTGCTCAAGGAATCCGGCCATATATTATCCTCTTACTGGGTGGCGAAAAGCGTAATGGGCGTCCATTGCTGGCCGCCCATCGCTCAATCCTAAAACTGAAGGTGGTCCTAGACCTTGGCGGCCTTGGCTTTCAAGGCGTCCTGGGCGATCTTGACCAGTTCGCTAAAAGCGGGCGCATCGGTGGCCGCGAGATCGGCCAAAATCTTGCGGTCGAGGGCGACTTTGGCCGCCTTGAGACCCTCCATGAAGCGGCTATAGGTGGTGCCGGCGGCCCGGGCGGCGGCGTTGATCCGCACCTGCCACAGCGCGCGGAAGTTGCGCTTCTTGGTCCGGCGATCCCGGAACGCGTACTGGCGTCCGTGATCCACAGCGTCGGAGGCGTAGCGGTAAAGTTTGGAGCGGCGCATCCGGAAGCCTTTGGCGGCGCGGATCATCCGGGTGCGGCGTTTGCGGGAAGCGGGGGCGTTGGTAACTCGCATGGACTGGTTGGAAGTTGATGGTTAAGACGCGGGTCGGTCAGCGGGTGAAAGGCAGGTTTTGCTTGATGCGATACTCGTCGGTCGAGTGCACAGCGGTCGAGCCGCGCAGTTTGCGGCGGCGCTTCGGGCGCTTGGTTTCGGCCAGGTGCCGCCGCCCGGCGCTGCTGCGCAGGACCTTGCCGCCGGCGGTAATCTTGAACCGCTTGGCAGCGGCTTTCTTGGTCTTGATGCCTTTTGGACGTCGCATAGATGAATCAGCTTTCTCTCAAAAAGAGCGCGCAATATAGGTGGCTGTGCGGGGGGAATCAAGGGTTAAATTATTGTGCTTGCGTATCGCCGGAGTTTTGGCTTAAATGGTTGCACTTCAGCCGCACAGCATGGTAACCGCGAGTTGCCCTTATTCTGTAACGGGGCGACTCGAGTCAATGCGGAAACGGTGGCCCGGCGGTGGCGGCGGACACAACTCAAAACATTATGGCGGCCAGACTATTCGTGGGGAATCTCCCCTTCACCACAACCGAGAACGACCTGCAGGATTACTTCGCGCAGGCAGGCCCGGTCACCGCGGTCAACATCATGCAGGACCGCACCACGGGGCGCTCCCGGGGGTTTGCCTTCGTTGAAATGGGGTCGCAGGACGACGCCACCAAGGCGATTACCCTGTTTCACCAGAAGGACTTCCAGGGACGCGCGTTAACCGTCAACGAGGCGCGCCCGCGTGAAGAGCGTCCGCCGTCCGGCCGGGGCGAGGGTGGCGGTTACCGTGACCGGCGCTAGCCAGTCAGCTCGGTGGCGGGTCGCTGCCGAGCGTTCAGTTTGATTTCGGAACGGAGCGGGGGCTGCAGGCCACTTGCCGGGCATTTGCTAGGAGCGGCGAGGCCTCCTCGGCTTGGAGTCTCGTACGTGCAACTACCCGAGGCCTCCCGCTTAGCGAGCCTCGATTTCTCCCGCGGCGGCGAGCCGCGTTTGATTCTACTCCATCCCACGGCAGGCCGTCGCATCCGCCTGCCGGAAGATCGCGCCAAGGATGCCGTTGAGAGCCCTGAATCGATGGGCGGGATCGTTTTATCGATTGGCACTTATCCCAAGGCATCCGCTATGGTAGCTCGCATGATAACTCGTGGGGCGAAACCGGGAGAACATCCTCGTGAATAGCACGCGTAAGCAACTCACACCGTTCTGGCTCCTGTTCGTCCTGACCGGGCTGAATTTGCTGAATTACCTGGACCGATTCGTCTTGAACGCGGTGCGCACGCCGCTGGCCGACACCTTCCACATTGATTATGGCGCATCCGGCGAAACGGTGACCGCGTTCATGATCGGCTACTTTCTGACCTCGCCCTTCTTCGGTTATCTGGGCGACCGGATTTCGCGCAAGTGGCTGATCGCCTTCGGTATCTTCGTGTGGAGCTTGGGGACCATCCTGACCGGGTTTGCCACTGGTTTTGGCATGCTCCTGCTCTTCCGGGTGTTGGTGGGCTTGGGTGAAGCCAGCTATGCGACCATCAGTCCAAGCCTGATTTCGGACACCTTCGGGCCTGCCAAACGAAATAACGCCTTGACCATCTTCTACGTGGCGATACCCGTCGGGTCCGCGCTGGGCTACCTGCTGGGCGGAGAGTTTTCCGCCCACTGGGGCTGGCGTTACGCGTTCATCTGGGCTGGACTTCCCGGGTTGGTTTTGGCCCTGGTACTCCTGCCGTTCCGGGAACCGGAACGCGGCCAGGCGGAACTGGGCGCGGGATCGGCAGTCAGCAAGCCCGCCGCCCGGGACTACCTAAAGCTGGTTTGGAACCGCGATTACCAGCTCGTGGTATGGGGCTACGTCGCCTACACCTTCGCTTTGGGGGGCTTTGCGTTCTGGGGGCCGACGTTCCTGGAAAAAGTCCATGGGTTTTCCACCGCGCGGGCGGATCGGTATTTTGGGTCGGTGCTGGTGCTGACCGGCCTGGTGGGAACCTTCGCCGGCGGGTTCGCCGCCACGGCCTGGCACCGGAAGAATCCGGCTGGTTACGCCTGGGTGCTTTGCCTTTCGGTTTTGCTGGCGGTTCCCACTTCGCTCGCCGCATTCCTCGCCGCCAGCCCTGGCATGGCCATGCTTCTTCTGGCCATTTCGATGTTCCTGCTCTTTCTCTCCACCGGTCCGGTCAACACGCTGATCCTGGAGACCGTCCCGCTCAACCTCCGAGCCAGCGCCATGGCGTTGTCGATTTTCATGATTCATCTCTTCGGCGATATGTGGTCGCCGCAAATTGTCGGGAGCCTGGCCGATGCCTGGCATGGGGACTTGCGCAAGGCGGTGCTGCTCCTGCCTTTTGTGCTGCTGCTCGCCGGCGTGCTTTGGATGGTGTTGGCCTTCAAGACTCACGCAGGCCATCCCTCGGGCCAAACAGACCACCCCGTCGAACGGCGGCGTTTCTCACGCTGGGGCCTGCGTTCGATATACTGGCTCCTCTCCCACACCTGCTATCGTCTGCGGGTGAACGGGGCGGAACAGGTGCCCGAGCGCGGCGGCGCGCTGCTGGTTTGCAACCACCTGTCGTTGATTGATGCGCTCCTGCTGGGGGCATCGACGCGGCGTGAGATCCGCTTCATTATCTACAAGGGGATTTACGAGCTCTGGTGGATCAAACCCGTGGCCCGGCTCATGCGCGCCATCCCCATCTCCTCAGAACTGCGCCCCCGGGAAATGCTGCAATCCCTTCGCACCGCGAGCGAAGCGATTCAAAATGGAGAATTGGTGTGCATTTTCGCCGAAGGCCAAATCACTCGCATCGGCCATATGCTGCCCTTCCGCCGCGGGTTTGAACGAATCATGAAGGACGTGGATGCCCCGATCATCCCCGTCGCTCTGGACGGGGTCTGGGGCAGCATCTTTAGCTTCGAAAAGCGGCGCTTTCTCTGGAAACTGCCCCGGCGGATTCCCTTTCCCGTGGCCGTGAACTTCGGTGCGCCGCTGCCCCACACCGCCACGCCGCTCGAAGTGCGGCAAGTCGTGCAGGAGTTGATGGCGGAGGCCTGGAAACACCGCAAAGCACGCATGAAGCCACTGCATCGGGCGTTCGTGCGAACCGCCCGGCGGCACCCGTTCCGATTGGCCATGGCTGATCCGCGGACGGCCTCCATCAACTTCATGTCCGCTTTGGCGAAGACCATTTTCCTGGCGCGGCGGTTGAGAGGTATTTGGGGAGACCAGAAAATGGTCGGCGTGCTGCTGCCGCCCTCGGTGGCGGGAGCGTTGATCAACTTCGCCGCCTTGCTGTCGGGGCGAATTGCCGTCAACCTGAATTACACGGTGTCCGACGAGACACTGGCTTCGTGCATCCGGCGGTGTGAGATCAAGACCGTTCTGACCTCGAAGTCCTTTCTCGAGAAGGTGAAGCTTAAAATTCCGGCCGAAACGCACCTGATGGAAGATGTGGCCGCCTCGCCGACGGTGGCCGAGCGGGTGTGGGCTTTTACGGCCGCGTGGCTGCTTCCGGTCGGCAGTTTGGAACGGCGCTTGGGCCGCTCCCGACCGGCCGGGGTGGATGATCTGGCCACCGTGATCTTCTCGAGCGGCAGCACCGCCGAGCCCAAAGGCGTGATGCTGAGCCACTACAACGTTGGCTCGAACATCGAGCAGATCGAGCAACTGTTCGGTCTGGACGCCAAGGACGGCTTGGTGGGGGTGCTGCCCTTCTTTCATTCCTTCGGATTTACCAGCACGCTGTGGCTGCCCGCCGTGTTGGGCGTGCGAGTCGTTTTTCAGCCGAATCCCTTGGATGCCAAAGCCATCGGGCCGGCGGTCAGCCAGCACTCGTTAACCTTCCTCCTGGCCACGCCCACGTTCTTGCAGCTTTACCTGCGTAGCTGCACCCCGGAAGACTTCGGCAGCCTCCGAGTCGTGATGACCGGCGCCGAAAAGCTCCCCGAGCGGCTGGCGATGGCCTTCGAGGACCGCTTCGGAATCCGCCCCCTCGAAGGCTACGGCTGCACCGAATGCTCCCCTGCCGTGGCGCTGAATACCACCGATTTCCGCTCAGCCGGTTTCCGGCAGGTCGGCGCCAAGCGCGGCAAGATCGGTCACCCGGTTCCGGGCATGTGCGTGCGGATTGTCGATGCCGAGACCTTCACCCCAACTCCCACGGGCACTCCGGGTTTGCTCCTGGTGCGCGGCCCCAATGTCATGCAAGGCTATCTCGGGCAGCCCGACCGGACTGCCGAGGTCCTGCGCGACGGCTGGTATATCACCGGCGATGTCGCCGCCATGGATGAGGACGGGTTCCTCCAAATCACCGACCGTCTGAGCCGCTTCAGCAAAATCGGCGGCGAAATGGTGCCCCACATCAAGATCGAGGAGAAGCTCCATGAACTGGCGGAAGTGACCGAGCAAACCTTCGTGGTGGCGGGCGTGCCGGACGATAAGAAAGGCGAACGCCTGGTCGTGCTGCACAAACTAAACGAAGAGCGTTTGCGTAGCTGCCTCGATCGCCTCGCGCAATCCGACCTGCCCAACCTGTGGAAACCCCGAGCGGATCAATTCTTTCGCGTCGAGGGCTTCGAGTACTTGGGCACCGGAAAACTGAATCTCCGCGGCATGCGCGAACTGGCATTGCGCCTGAGCGCCGGGGCTCGTTCGTTTACAGCGTGAAATACTCGGGGCGCATCTCCGCCTCGGTGCAATTAAGGATCGCCACGGTCCGTTCCATGCCGAACCGCGACTTGCCGGCGTAACCGGGATTGAAAAAGAGCCGGTGCTCGATCGTCTCGCAGAAGGGCCTGTGCGTGTGCCCGAAGACGACGACGTGCGGTTGGTCGCGCAAAATTCGAGCCCGGAGTGGTTCGGATAGTTCCATAGGTTGCACGATGTGATGCACCAGGAAGCGCCGGCCACCCAGCTCCACCAGCGCGGTCTGCGCGTAGCGAAAACCGGACTCATCCGTGTTGCCTTCGACGGCGGTGACGGGTGCGATGGCCTCAAGTTCCAGGAGAATCCTGGGCGAGCCGATGTCGCCCGCGTGCAGGATGTGGTCAACCTCTTGAAAAATCCCCGGGATTTTCGGATCGAAATAATTGTGCGTGTCCGAAATGACCCCGATGCGCATTTCGGCTACGTGGACGAGCGTGAATTCACTGGTGGACCCGGCGGAAGTTGGAAAGGCAGCCATGCCGCCCAGCCCCCTGTCGTTATGCAGCCCGCAGCCTTCATAAGCCGAGGCATCTCACAGCGCGACGTTCCGGCTGATTCCGCGAGCCTTTGCCTCTTCCGGCGCCTCGGCGGCCTCAGGCTCCGCTTCCGCTTCCTCCGGGGCCTCCTTTTCCCGCTTGGACTCCGACGCCGCGGTCATTTTCATAGCCCCGACGAAGAGCCCGGTAAAGAGGCCACCGCTGATCAGCGTGTTCCGGAAGAACTCCCAGGTCTGCGGCCAGCCGGACGTCCCCCGTGTCAGAGCGATGAGCCAGCCGGTCAGTGTTTTGGTGTATTCGGGATTCCCAAACGGGTTGAAGAACCAGGAAGCAGTGTTGGTGATGAGATAGAAGAGCAGCGCTCCCAGAATGCCGCCGCCCAGCAAACCAGTGAACGAGTGATTGGGTTTGAACCTGCGTCCGAGCCAGATCAAGACCGCATAGGCGATGTAGTTGACAATCTGGTAACGCAACACGCCGGGTGCGAACACGGGCAACCCCAGATAAAACTTGTAATAGAGATCCAGGCCGGCGTCCGTCAGGACCAGCGTGCCCAGGGGCAGCCACCAGGCCATGCGTCCTGAAAAATACACACCCGCGCAAAACGCCAGCGCGTAAGCGGCGCTGAAATTCTGCGGCAGCATGCCGGGAATGCGCGACAGCGCAAAAACCAGCATCAATGCCAGTGGCATCGCGAGCTTTCCTTTCACGAATTCGAGCATACTCTTCCATGGCTGATTGACAAGCGGGGGATTGCCCAAACGCGTCCCTGACAGGGCTGCATCAAGCTCGTGTTGGCGGGGTGGGAACAGCCTGTCCCCGCCAGGATGCACGCGGGATTGTGGGGACAGGCTGTCCCCGCCCCGCGGCGCGGCGCCTGTTTTCCTTTTGAACCGTCTCCTGAACATCATTCACGAGGACGCCGAATTGTTGGTGCTCAACAAGCCGGCGGGGCTGGTGTGCCATCCTACCAAAGGCGATGCGTACTCGAGCTTGATCAGCCGTGTGCGGCTGCATCTCGACGGCGGCGCGCCGCCACAGTTGATCAACCGACTGGACCGCGAGACCAGCGGCGTCACGCTCGTGGCTAAAAGCCCGGAAGCCGCCCGTGCTTTGCGGCGGCTCTGGGAGGCCCGGCAGGTCCAAAAGGAATACCTGGCCATTGTTCATGGCCACGTCCGCGAGGACCACGGCCTCATCGATGCCCCGCTGGGCAAGGACACGCTCAGCCGAGTCGCGATCAAGGATTGTGTGCGCGACGATGGGGCGCCGGCCCAGACCGAATTCTGGGTCCAGAAGCGGTTTAGCAAGGAAATGGCCGCGCCTGTGCCGAGCGCGTCCACCGGCGCCTCATCGGTCTCCGAGTGCCCGGGGCCTGGCTCCCAACTGCTTAAGGGATCCTCGATATCATCCAGCCTAAAAACCGCCCCGTTTACCCTGCTGCGACTCGCACTCCATACCGGTCGCAAACATCAGATCCGGATTCATCTCGCTCACCTCGGCCATGCCATCGTGGGCGAGAAGTTGTACGGTGGGGATGAGGATCTTTACCTGGCATTGGTGGAGGACCGGCTTACGACCGAGCAGCGCCACCGGTTGATCCTGCCCCACCACGCGCTCCATGCGCGCGAACTGCGTTTCGAGTGGCGCGGCCAGCGCCCTGCCTTCCAGGCTGAACCTGAGGAATGGTTCTCGGGCTTTATGGTTTGACGCGGCTGGGGATTAGACCCTTGGCGCGCCGATCGTCAACGGCCGAGCCTTTTTAGAAATCGATGTTCACGCGGGCACTTCCTGCTTAAGATCCCCCGTGCTCACGATTCCAGAAGTGATGCGGGCGGTAGTGTATCACGGGCCAAACGATCTGCGTGTAGAAACCCTGCCGGTGCCATCGATCGCGCAGGATGAGCTGCTCGTCCGCGTAGCCGCCTGCGGGGTGTGCCCGACGGATATCAAGAAGATCCACTACGGCACGGTTCCACCGCCGCGCATCTTTGGCCACGAAACCGCGGGTACCATCGTCCGTGCAGGCCGCAAGGTAGCGGGGTTCCGCATCGGCGACCGCGTCGCGCTTCATCACCATGTGCCCTGCCTCAAGTGCCATGCCTGCCGCCACAAGGCTTTCGCGCAGTGCGCCCAGTACAAGCGGACGGGCATTACGGCGGGCTTCGAACCCGCCGGGGGTGGCTACGCCGAGTACGTGCGCGTGATGCCGTTCGTCCTGCCCGGCGTGGTGAAGATCCCCTCCCGCAACGATTTTCTGGAAGGCGCAATGCTCGAACCGGTAAACACCGTGCTCAAGGCCGTCGCGCGCCTCGCGGTCCTGCCCGGGGACGCGGTCCTGGTCGCCGGCCAGGGGCCCATCGGCCTGATGTTTACGCGCTTGCTCACACTGCGGGGCGTGCGCGTGCTCGCTACCGATCTGCTCGACACCCGGCTCGACCTGGCCACCAAATTCGGCGCGCGCCGCGTCTTTAAACCGGAGACGCCCGCCGCGCCCTCGACCCCACCCCCCGCGCGGCCTCAAACGCGATCAGTCTGCGCCGGGCGGAAGCCCGCGAAGTCCGCCGCGACCTTGCAGGCGGCAGTGGACGAATTCACCCAGGGGCGCGGACTGGACGCGGCGGTGATCGCAGTCCCTTCAGCCCCGGTGATGCGTGAGTCCCAAGCGCTGCTCCGCGGCGGGGGGCAGGTGTTGCTCTTCTCGCATACCAAACGTGGCGACCAGGCGGAGGTGGACCTGGCAACGATCTGCGTCGATGAGAAGGATCTCATCGGCAGTTACTCAGCGGACTTCCTCTTGCAACGTGAAGTGGCGCGGCTGGTCTTCTCGCGCAAGCTGGACGTGAGACGGTTGATCACGCACGAATTCCCCCTGGACCAAACCGCGGCGGCCATCGATCTCGCCGCCCATCCCCGCGACGATTCTTTGAAGGTTGTGGTTCGGTGTCTCTAAATTGTTTTTGTCCCTGGTCTTTCGGCTTGCCATGCCCGCCCACCAGCTCTGTGTTGCCAATGCCTTCCTGCTTTCACTACACTTCTGTTATGAAACGGCTTTTTGCGGTGGTGATTGTCTTCTTCGTGGCGGCGCTCATGGCAGTGCAAGCGCAGCGGCTCGATGACGATTACGTTCAGATCTTCAACCTGATTCAGGAGGCGGATTCCCTGAGCAGCTCACAGCCCAGCCAGGCCCGCGCGAAGTACCTCGAAGCTCAAAAGGGATTGGAACGGCTCCACAACGGCAGCCCGGATTGGAATCCCACCGTGGTAGCATTTCGGTTGGAATATGTCGCCAACAAGCTTGCCGCGCTTTCCTCCCAGACACCCGCCGGGCAGGCCGGCCCGACCGCCGCACCCAGCCAACCGGCCGCTACCCCTACGGTCGCGGATTTGGAAAGCCAGCTCACCAGCTTGAAGGCTCAGGCGCAGCAACTGCAAAGCGACCGAGCGGATCTGACTGCGAAGCTCAAAGAAGCCCTGGCGCTCCGTCCTGCCGAGGCCGACCCGCGCGAGCTGGCCCGCGCGGAGGAAAAGGTCAAAGCGCTGCAAAAGGAAAATGAACTTCTAAAAGTCACCGTCGAGAATGAGAAAGCAAAGCTCGTGGCGCCCCCGGACACCAAACCGCTCGAGGCGATTCAGCAGTCGCTGGCGGACGCGAATCGCCAACTCGCCCAGCAGAAGGAGCTGAACTCCCAATTGGCCTTGCAGAATCAAACCCTCGACGCGCGCATGAAACAGCTCAGCACGAGCGCGCCCGCGCCGGCGGCGGCTCCGGGAGCCGAAGCCGATGCCAGCCGGGTGAAGCAACTCGAACTCGAGCACGACCTCCTCCAAGCTCAGCTCGTCAAAGCCAACCAGGAGTTGGAGGCCAGCTCCCGAAAGGGCCGCAGCCGGAAGCTCAAAGAGTTGGAGAGCCAGGTGGCATTCCTGCGCGCACGGGTCGATACCCTCGAAGCCGTCAAAGCGCCCTATTCACCGGAAGAACTCGCGCTGTTTAAAGCGCCCGATACCCAGCTTGCCGCCACGGATGCCAAACCCGCACAGCCGGCCGCGCAGTTTCCACCGGGCTCCGCCCCGCTGATCGCCCAAGCCCAGAGTTATTTCGCCGCGCAACAGTTCGACAAGGCAGAGGCCGCGTATCGCCAGGTGCTGCAACTCGACCAGAAGAATGTCCCGGCACTGGCCAACCTCGCCGCGATCCAGGTCGAGGCCAAGCAGTATAGCGATGCCGAGAGCAGCCTGAAAGAAGCCCTGGCAGTGGCGCCGGACGACGCTTATACGTTGTATGTGATGGGGCTGCTGAAATTCCGCCAAGCTAAATACGACGACGCGGTCGATGCCTTCAGCCGCTCCGCCAAGCTGGATCCTCAGAGAGCCGAGGTGCAGAATTACCTCGGCTTGGCGCTGAGCGAGAAGGGCCTCCGCGGGCCCGCCGAGGCGGCATTGCGCAAAGCCATCGAATTGCAGCCGAATTACGCCGGCGCGCAATACAACCTGGCCCTCTTCTACGTGACCCAGCAACCCAAATACCCCGCCCTGGCGCGCTGGCATTATCAGAAGGCGCTCAACGCCGGGTTTCCCAGAAATCCGGATCTCGAGAAAATGCTCGAACAAAAGCCCTGATGAGGCTCGGCCTCGGACCCGCTGCGCGGTGTGGCGCAATCGAGGGTTGAAGGGGCTCAAGAAGATCGGTGGTGGCAGGCGCCGGCTTATGCTCCGTCAAGCTTCGCGAGAATTTAAGATTTCGACCCGCGGTCGCGGACTTTATGAGTTCACGCGCGAGGTGACCGGCTGGGCTGCCCAAGGGCGTTTTCAGGAGGGCTTGCTCACGCTTCACGTGCGCCATACTTCGGCTTCGCTGCTGATCCAGGAGAACGCCGATCCCGATGTCCGGCGCGACCTGGAGGCATTCTTCAGCCGCCTGGTGCCCGAGGGGGACCCCCTCTTTGTTCACACCACCGAGGGCGCGGACGATATGCCGGCTCACATCCGCACGGCGCTCACGACCGTGAACCTGTCGATTCCGGTCAGCCAAGGCGAGCTGGCCTTGGGCACCTGGCAAGGCATCTATCTCTGGGAGCACCGGCTTGCCCCGCACGCGCGCATCGTCGCCGCCCATTTCGTGGGCGAATAAGCTTTGCAACGTGTTTGGCCGTTGGCATTTTGTGATACGCTTGAATATTATGACTTGCCTTCGAGGGCTGCGGGGCCGCCGCGCCATGGCACTCCTCACCGCGGTGCTGCTCCTGCCTTTGGCTTCGCCCGGCTCGACGACCAACCTGAATCGCTTCGGGTTTACCGGACCGGAAATTTTTCCAATCGACAACCAGCTCAGCCAATTGCGCTGCGCGGATCTTGACGGCGACGGTTACAACGACCTGATCGTCGTCAATAATGCCCGTTCGAAGATAACCTTGCTGTATAACCAAACCGGCAAAACCAATCCAGCGCAACGCATCCAGCCCTTCGGCAAACACGAGATCAATGAACTGCCACCCGATGCGCGTTTCCGCATCGAATCCATTGCCTCGGAAAAGCGCATTTCCTGCCTGGTCGTCGCCGATCTGAATGGCGACGGACGGCCCGACCTGGCGTATTATGGAGAACCAAAGGAACTGATTGTGCAGTACAACCAGGGCACCAACGGCTGGAGCGCCCCGAAACGCTGGCCCATCGACGACGGCCAGCTCTCGCCCAACGCCCTGTGCACCGGGGACCTCACCGGAGACGGCCGCACCGACCTGGTTTTGCTCGCGGAAAATTGCGTTTATCTCCTGCCGCAGCAAGCCGACCACACGCTGGGCGAGCCGCAGAAAATACCGCTCTCCGCGCCGGTGAAATCCATCCAGGTGGTCGATATCAACGCGGATGGGCGGAACGACCTGCTCGAAGTCAACTGGGAGGATCGGAATCCCTACCGGTTCCGATTGCAGAAGCCCGACGGGAAGCTCGGCCCGGAGCTCTACTTCGCCTCCGCCCCGATCCGCTCCTACTGGGCGGACAACCTGGAACCGGGCGGCAAAACCCAAATCATCAGCATTGCACTGAATTCCGGGCGCGCCTCGATCTCGGAGTTTACCCGCAAACCGGCGGAGCCACTCTCCGGGTGCTTCCGGCAAGGCCAATTCCAGGTTCTGCCGCTCAATCGAACCGACAAGGCCCGGCGCGGCGCGCTCTGGGCGGATGTGAATCACGACGGCCTGCCGGATTTGCTGGTGGCCGAACCGGACAGCGGCCAGATCTCCCTCTACTTGCAGGAACAGGATGGCCACCTGGCGGCGCCCAGGACCTTCCCTACCCTTTCGGGGATCAGCGATCTCGCCGTGGCGGATTGGAACGGCGACGGCAAGCCGGCTGTGTTCATGCTCAGCTCCGGTGAACGCAGCGAGTGGCAAGTGGGCGTGGCCGAACTGGACGACAAGGGGCGCCTGCCGTTCCCCACCCTGATCCCGCTGGATGGCAAACCCCTGGTCTTCGCCGTCGGCCGGTTGCGGCCCAACGCGAAGCCGACCCTCGCGGTGATCGTCGATAAGGATGGCAAACGCTCCCTGGTCCTGCGCGATGCCGACGGCAAGGGCCGAACACAACGGCTCAGCGATAGTTTCCAGGCCAACCCTACCACCCTCGCTTTCCATGACGCCGATCAGGACGGGTTGGCGGACCTGGTGATCTTAAGCCCGTACGAAAAAGTCAAAGTGCTGCGCCAGGTGCCGGATAAAGATTTCGAAGAGATCGACGTCTCCCCACCCGGCGGCGCTCTCGAACAACCCTGGCTGAGTTCGCTCGATATCGACGGCGACGGAAAACCCGAATTGTTACTGAGCCAGAAAAATTTTGTCCGCGCCGTGATCTTGAAACGCGAATCGGCGCCGGGCAACCCCTCCGCTCAGACCAACTGGACCTTCAGTGTGAAGGAGCAAATCAATGGGGCTGCCAGCAACTCGCGACTGGTGGGCGCGGCCGCCATTCCCAACTGCACCAACGGCGTGAGCTCCTTGTTCCTGCTGGACGCGGAACGACGGGCCCTGACTCTCTGCGAGCGGGACAGCGCGGGAGTGTGGCAGGTGGTGCGGAATATTTCACTGCCATTCTCGGAGTTTACGAGTTTGCAGCCCTTGGCCATCGGCAGTTCGAGCCCCAACGCGGTGGCGCTCCTGGGGGCCAATGCCGTGGCCTGGCAACCGCTGGACGGCCAAGCCTGGGAGCTCACGGAACTCGATGGTTACGAGACACCCATCAAGGACGGCCACCTCAATGACGTGGTCTCCGGCGACCTGGATAACGATGGCCGTAAGGATCTGGTCTTCCTGGAAACCGCAAAGAACTACCTGGACCTCGTGTTGTTCGATACCCACCACAAACTCGTGCCGGCCAACCGCTGGCAGGTCTTCGAAGAACGCACCTTCCGCAACCGCCGCAGCGATTTCCCCGAACCCCGGGAAGCGCTCGTCGCCGATTTCACCGGCGACGGCAAGAACGACCTGGTCGTACTGGTGCACGACCGGATCCTGCTTTACCCGCAGGAATAGGGCGCTCCGGACCGGGCTCGCGCCACACCGCGTTGCAGTCGCCGAACCCACGCCCAAAGGCGCTTTTTGTCGTTGCTCTTCAGACGGACTTGCCTATAACCACCACGTGGCCGAGCCTTTCCTCCAACCCATTGACGCGCGCACACGCTACTGTGCCGTCTTTGGTCACCCGGTGAAGCACTCAGCGTCCCCCGCCATGCAGAATGCGGGGCTGGCTATACTCGGGCTGAATTGGCGTTACCTGGCGTTCGAGGTGCACCCGGAACACCTGGAAGCCGCTCTGCAAGGAGCCAGGACGATGCATTTCATCGGGCTCAACCTCACGGTCCCGCATAAGTTGCTGGCGCTGCCCTGGGTCGATGCACTCGATGATTCGGCGAAGACCTGGGGAGCCGTGAACACCATTCGGTTTGAGGGCCGGACCGGCGCGGGCGCCTGGCAGCCGTTGCGCGAATTCACGGAGGCTCCCGGTGAGATTCGCTCACACGGCTTCAACACGGATGCGGATGCCATCGCCCGTGCGATTCATGAGGATTTGGGACTCGACCTGGCCGGAGCGAGGGTGCTGGTGCTTGGGGCCGGCGGCGCCGGCCGAACCGCGGCGCTGAAGCTGGCCAGCACGGGGGTCAAGGAGCTTTACTTGGTGAATCGTACGCGCCCCAAGGCCGAAGCGGTGGCGGCGGAAATTCGCGCGCGTTACCCGGAGGTCAGCCTCACTCTCGATTATCCCGCCGCGGCCGTGGATCTCGCGCTGAACGCCACCTCCCTCGGGCTGCAGCCCGGGGACGCTTTACCCTTTGATGAGCGGCAGTTTTCGCTTTATCGTGCGGGCGCGGTGTATGACATGATTTATCGACCAGCCGAAACGCTGATGCTTCAAAAGGCCCGGGCCGCGGGCTGCCGAACGGCCAATGGCCTGAGCATGTTGCTTTATCAAGGCGCCAAAGCGCTGGAACTCTGGACGGATCAGGCCGCCCCGATTGAGGCGATGCGGCGCGCCCTCGAGCAGAACGCTTATCGATGACTCCCCAGCGCCACGCCTGCTCTGCCGTTGTTCATGTTCCAGGCTTCGTCGCGGGTCTCCGCGCCATGCCCGGCCTGACCGCGTCCTCCCATGCTTAAGGCCATGCTCGACCCCGCCAACTGGGCCGCCGTGCCGTTCCACTTTTGGTCGGTGGCATTTTTTGTGTTGGGTTGCATCGTGGGCAGTTTTCTGAACGTTTGCATTCACCGGATGCCCTTGGGCGAGAGCGTGGTCTCGCCGCCGTCGCACTGCCCGCATTGCCGGTATTCCATCCCGTGGTATTTGAACATTCCTTTGATCACCTGGTTGTATCTGCGCGGGAAATGCCGGAATTGCGGCGCCCCAATTTCCGTTCGTTATTTCCTGGTGGAACTGCTCACCGGAGTCACCTTTCTGGGGGCATGGCTGGCGTTCGGGCGGCAATCCCCTGCCCTGGCCCTTATCTACGCCGTGCTGCTCGCTGGACTCCTCGCCGCGACCTTTATTGATTTCGAACACTTCATCATCCCGGATGAGATCACCATTGGGGGAATGGTCGCCGGGTTTATTCTCTCGTTTCTGGTCCCGTCGCTGCAGGGGGAAGGTTCGTTGTCAGGCGCCATTCGACGCAGCCTGCTGGGCATGGGCGTCGGCGCGGGGGTGATCTACCTGATCGTGCGGGTGGGCAAGCTGGTCTTTGGACGCCAAAAAGTCTCCTTGCCCACGGATACGCGGATCGTTTTCACCGAAACCGCCGTCCAACTGCCCGACCGGGCGATCCCCTACGAAGATCTCTTTTACCGTCAATCCGACACGGTCACCCTGCACGCCCGCACCGTCGAGTTGGTGGACCGGTGCTACAGCGACGTGGTCGTGCGTCTCAGCCCGGCCGCGCTTAAGATTGGCGACGAGCAGATGGACCCCGAGCAGGTGCCGCACCTGGAAGCCGTGAGCACCGAAATCGTTCTGCCGCGGGAAGCCATGGGCTTGGGGGACGTTAAGTTCATGGCGGCCATCGGCGCATTCCTCGGATGGCAAGCGGTCTTGTTTTCACTGGTCGTGAGTTCGTTGATCGGCTCCCTGGTCGGCATTGGCCTGGTCTTGCTGCGAAAGCGAGCGCTCTCGTCCCGCCTGCCCTACGGCCCCTACATCGCGATGGCGGCCACCGTCTGGATCTTTGCGGGACACGATCTCGTGCACTGGTATAAGCACCTGCTGACCGGCTGGCTGACGAAATAGATCATTCGCACTGCGCCTTGTTGCGCAAGGCATGGTCGATGAGCACCAGAGCGGTCATGGCTTCGACCATGGGCACGGCGCGCGGCAAGACGCAGGGATCATGACGCCCGCGACCCGTCAGGGTGGTGTTCCGGAACTCGGTATCCACGGTTTCCTGTTCCTGCATAACCGTGGCGACGGGCTTGAAAGCTACGCGGAAAAAAATCGTGGCCCCGTTGGAAATTCCGCCCTGGACGCCGCCGGAACGGTTGGAGGTGGTGTGGACCTTGCCGCCCTTCGCGCGGAATGCGTCATTGTGCTGGGTGCCGGTGAGCAGAATCCCGCCAAACCCCGACCCGATGTCGAAACCCTTGGAAGCGGGCAGACTGAGCATGCCTTTGGCCAGGTCGGCTTCCAAACGATCGAAGACCGGTTCTCCCCAGCCGGGAGGCACACCCCGCACCACTCCCTCGATAATCCCGCCGACGGTATCGCCTGCCTTTCTTACTCTCTCGATTAGCTTCACCATCTTGTCCGCCGCCGCTGTGTTCGGACAACGCACGATGTTGGATTCAATCTGCGCGGACTTCACCGTTTCCGGATCGACCTCCGCCACGATGCGCTGGACCTGTTTGACGTAAGCCAAAACCTCGGTGCCGTAACGTTCCCGCAGCAACTTCTTCGCAATCGCACCCGCGGCCACCCGGCCAATGGTCTCCCGCGCGCTGCTCCGCCCGCCTCCCTGCCAGTTGCGGAACCCGTACTTCATCTGGTAGGTGTAATCCGCGTGAGACGGACGGAATTTCCCTGCCATTTCCGAGTAGGCTTCCGGCCGCGCATCTTCGTTCCGCACCATCAGGCAAATTGGAGTCCCGAGCGTCTTGCCCTCGAAGGTGCCGGAAAGAATCTGGACGGTGTCGGATTCCTTCCTGGGGGAAACGATTTTTGATTGGCCCGGACGGCGTCGATCCAGGTCGGGTTGGATGTCCGCCTCGGTCAACGCCAAGCGCGGCGGGCATCCATCCACCACGACCCCCACACCGCCACCATGCGATTCACCCCAGGTGGTGATGCGAAATAGATGCCCGAAACTGTTTGCCATCCCCGTAGGTTGCGCAAAATCGCCCTGCGGGTCAAATTGAGAGCCGCCCTGGCACTCGCTCGCCGTCAACCCCCGTTCGACCTGAGAAACTGCGAAACGAATCTCAAATCCCAAGGTCCCGTAGTCTCATAGTCTCGTAATCCCGTAGTCTCGTGGTCCCGTAGTCTCGTGGTCCCGTGGTCCCGTGGTCCCGTGGTCTCATGGTCCCATGGTCTCGTGGTCCCGTGGTCCCTATGGAGATTCACTCCAAGGCGGCCCGCAGCGTCGCAAAATGCTGTTTGCCCGTCTCGGCGGTCACCGGCGCCCTGCCCTTCTCGTCGGCATGCTCGACGAGGCTGGCGGGCAGCTCCAGCAGGAACTGGGATGGGTGGCAGGGAACCAACTGGCCATACTTCCGGCGGCTGCCGCAATGGCTGAGAGTGAGGTTCGACATGGCGCGCGTCACGGCCACGTAAAACAAACGGCGCTCCTCATCGAGCGTGTTCTCGGCCTTGGACCGGTGGTGGGGCAGCAATCCATCCTCGAGGCCGACGATATACACATGCGGAAACTCGAGTCCTTTGCAACTGTGCATGGTAATGAGGGTCACCGCGTCGCCGGGGTCTTTCTCTTCTTTCTCGCGATCACTGTCCAGCGTGATGTCCTCGAGAAAAGCCTCCAGCCGCTCCATCAGCGGGCGCCGATCGTTCTCCTCGTCCATCGTGAGCATCAACTCTTTCAGGTTGCGGACCCGGGCTTCTGCCGTTTCCGGGTTCTTTTCCGTGCGCCGCAGTTCGTTGCAGTAGCCGATCGCGTCCAGGAACCCGTCCGCCCAGAGCTGCAACCCGCGCATCTGACCCGATTGCGGGTCCGTGAGGAGCGGTTCGCGCGTTCCTTCCACCAGCCTCACGAAGGCTTCAATACTGGTCCGCGCCCCGGTCTGGAACGCAGCCGCCACCACGGGGTTTTTCATGGCGTCGAATACCGAGCATTTGCGTTCCTGGCTGGCCGCCAGCAGGCGCTCCATGGTCACATCGCTCAATCCCCGCGCGGGCACGTTGGCAATCCGCAACAGGCTGACATCATCCTTCGGATTCAGGAACATCTTGAGGTAGGCCAGGAAATCCCGGATCTCGCGGCGGTCAAAGAAGCTCTGGCCGCCGACCAGGTGATAGCGCACCCGCGCCTGGCGCAGGGCCGTTTCCAGCGGGCGCGATTGCTGGTTGGTCCGAAAGAGGATCGCCTGGCTCGACCAGGGCACCCGCTGCGCGAGGCGCACATACTCGATCTGCTCGACAATGCTCCTTGCCTCGTGTTCCTCGTCGGGGAAGACATGGAGGCTGATCTTGGGGCCGTCGCCTTTCTGGGACCAAAGCTTCTTTCCCCGGCGGCGCACGTTGTTTTTGATGACCGCATTGGCGGCTTCGAGGATGGTGTTGGTCGAGCGGTAGTTTTGTTCGAGCTTGATGACCTGGACCTCGGGGTAATAGCGCTCCATCTCGAGCAAGTTCGCAATCTCGGCCCCGCGCCAGCCGTAGATGCTTTGGTCGTCGTCGCCCACCACGCACAGGTTGCGGTGCTGGTGCGTGAGCGCCTGGACCAGCTTGAACTGGGCCGCGTTGGTGTCCTGATACTCATCCACCATGACGTAGCGATACTTCGCCCGGCACGCCTCGAGGGCCTCGGGATGCTCGTCGAAGAGGCGCAAGACCAGCAGAATCAGATCATCAAAATCCACAGCGTTGCACGCCCGCAACGCCGATTCGTAGCGGGCCCGGATGTGCTGGGCCAGCGCTCGCGTCCCCTCGTCGCCAAATGACCGGGCCGCATCCCCGGCATTCTTGAACCGGCTGAGCAGGCTCAGGATGGCGCCCGGGTCGGTTTTCTCCCCCTTGGCCGAAATCTGGGCCAGAATCTTTTTGATGGTCCCCAGTTGCTCCGACTCGTCGTAGATGACGAAATTGCGTTTATAACCGAGCTTTTCGATGTGCTGGCGCAAAATGCGCACGCCCAGCGAATGAAAGGTGCAAATCGTGGGCCCGGACGGCCCTCGCTCGGCTTTGCCCGCGCTGCCCTCGGGATCCGGCATCCCCTCCTGGCGCCGCTGGTTCCGATTCGGCGCTCGCAGCTTGTCCTTGGGAACCAGCTTGCGCAGCCGTTCCTGCATCTCACGCGCCGCCTTGTTGGTGAAGGTCACCCCTAGAATGCTCTCCGGCGGAATGCCGCGTTCAATCAGGTGGGCAATGCGGAAGGTAATCACGCGTGTCTTCCCTGTCCCGGCGCCGGCCAGAATTAAAACCGGGCCCTGAATCGCCTCGACGGCGCGCCGCTGCTCCGGGTTAAGAGTGTTCAGGTTCAACATCGCGCGCGGAGTTTAGTGACCGCGCCGCTTCGTGCAAGCGCAATGCCACTATACAGGCGGCTCAGCCTTTGCTAAGGTCAGAACAGGTATGACACTGGACGATCTCTTACTCGAAGCCGAAGACAAGATGAGCAAGACCGAGCAGGTGGTGGTGAACGAGTTTGCCGGCGTCCGCACCGGCAAGGCCTCGCCAGCCCTGGTCGAGAATTTGCTGGTCGAAGTCTATGGCGCCCAAATGCGCGTGCGCGAACTGGCCGGGATCACCACGCCCGAGCCCCGCACGCTCACGATCCAACCGTGGGATGCCAACTCCCTGCACCCGATCGAGAAAGCCATTCAGAAAAGCAATCTGGGCCTCACCCCCTCGATCCAGGGGCGCGCCATCCGCATTTTCTTTCCCGAGCTCAGCGAGGAACGGCGCCAGGAATTCGTCAAAATCGTCCGCAAGATGGCTGAGGACGGACGTGTCGCCATCCGCCACGTGCGGCGCGACGCCATGGAGCAGTTGAAAAAGCATGCCCATGACAGCGGCATCACCGAGGACGACGCCAAGCACGCGGAGAAGGAATTGCAGAAGGTGACCGACGAGTACTCCTCCAACATTGACAAGCATTTGGCGAACAAGGAAAAGGAGATCATGACCGTTTGAGCCCGCGCAAGGCGCGGGCTGGCTCACAAACTCGGGAGTGGTCGAACCCCAAGACCCCCGGAGGTCCTCGAAGAACAGGCTATTCCAGTCTGATCGTCTCCGCCGCCGCTATTATCGGGGTGGGGACAGCTTGTCCCCACCAGGGTGGACGCAGGATCGTGGGGACAGGCTGTCCCCACCCCGCCGGGCAGCGCCTTCGGCCCGGAGTTTGACCCAGGCTTGCTTCAACTCGGGTTTCCGGAATGCCAGTTGCCCCCGGACCCCCCGCGATTACACTGGTGATGTGATTCGGAACGTTATTTTTGACTGGTCCGGGACCTTGGTCGATGACTTGCCCGCGGTGTGGCAGGCGACCAATTACGTTCTGGGCCAGGCCAGCCGGCCGCAATTGAGCCTGGATCAGTTCCGCGCCGAATTCTGCCTTCCCTTCACCCTTTTTTACGACCGGCATATTCCCCATATTCCCCTGCCCCAGCTCGAAGACTGGTTTCACTGCCGTTTTCGGCAGGTGCAGGACTCCGTGTGCGAACTGCCGCACGCCCGTGATTTTCTGGAATTCTGCCGCGCGCGCCACCTGCGCACCTTCCTGCTGAGCACCATCCATCGCGATCATTTCGCCGTGCAAGCGGCCGTGACCGGATTCGACAAATTCCTCGAACGCCCCTACGTCAATATTTGGGATAAGCGCGAGAAGATTCACGAGATTCTGGCAGAAAACGGATTGTCCGCACCCGAAACGTTGTTCATCGGCGACATGCAGCATGACATCGAAACCGCCCGGCACGGCGGCGTGCATTCTTGCGCCGTCCTGACCGGTTACAACACGCTGGAACAGCTCCGCGCGGCCCAACCGGACCTGATTGTCGAACACCTGCGCGAGCTGCGCGATCGCCTCGAGCAAAATGATCTGTGCTTAGAGCCGCAGGCCAAAAAACCCGAGGAAAGCCAGGTGCCGGTAGTCACGGTCGGAGCTTTGATTCGGGATGATGCCGGGCGCCTGCTCATGGTGCGCACTCAGAAGTGGTCCGATCTCTGGGGTATCCCCGGGGGCAAGATTAAGTGGGGGGAACCTTCGCAAGCGGCGTTGCGCCGGGAAATCAAAGAGGAAACCAATCTGGACATCACCGATATCCGGCTGGTGCTGGCACAGGATTGCATTCACTCGGAGGAATTCTACCGGGATGCCCACTTCGTGCTGCTGAACTATACGTGCCGGTCGGCCTCGGGCACTGTCGTGACCTTGAACGAGGAGGCGCGGGAGTACCGCTGGCTCGCTCCCGCCCAGGCGCTCGAGTTGCCGCTCAATCAGCCCACCCGCAACCTGCTGGCCGCCGTGCTGGAATCTCCGAACCGGAATCTCGCGCCGCCGGCGTGCGCTTCCAAACCCTTGTGAAATGCCGTGTCCACCATCTCCCTGGTTGATTTAGAGGTCGCTTATTGCGTTGGCGTGCCCGAGGAGGAGCGCGCCAAGCCCCAGCGCCTGCTGCTGACGGTCGAGATGGATTATGACTTCTCCGCCGCCGCCCGCTCGGACGCGATCAGCGACACCATCAACTATTATTCCGTCGCCCAGGACCTGCTCGCCCTCGGCGACGGCCGAAGCTGGAAGCTGCTGGAAAGCCTGGCTGCCGAAATCGCGGAGCGAATACTCATGCGTTTCCGGGCCGAGTCGGTGCGCGTCGAGGTAAAGAAATTCATCATCCCGCAAGCCAAATACGTGGCGGTCCGGTTGGAGCGCAAGCGCGGCTAAGCCGGCTGGTCCGCAGCCCGTTCTCGCCCTCGATCCGGCCAGACCTTTCGACCAGGACCGCAGCCGCCGCCGCGGGGCGAGCGATCGCTCAGGCCGGGTATCCTGAAATATACGTCTGCAACTGCTGGATGGTGCTGTGTTGGGCGGAGATGATCCAGTTCACCAGGTCGCCGATCGACACGACGCCCACCAACTTCCCGCCATCCAGGACGGGCAAATGCCGGATCCGATGATCCGTCATCAAGCGCATGCACTCTTCCACCGTGTGCTCCGGCTGCACGTGGATGACCTGATCGGTGATAATTTCCCGAACCGCGGTTTGTTTCGAAGACTTGCCCTTGAGCGCCACCTTGCGCGTGTAGTCGCGCTCGGAGATGATCCCGATCAACCGGCCGCCCTCGGTCACCAACAACGCGCCGATGTTCTTGTCGGCCATGAGTTGGATGGCGTCGAACACCATCGTCTCGGGCGAGACGGTCCACACCCCGGCGCCTTTGCTGTTCAGGATTTCGCTAATCGTGCCGTTTGGATTCATTGCTGAGTTGTTCCTTTCCTGGTTCGGTTAGGGAGGGGAATGGGCCCGCGTTTGGCGCCGTGCCCCGCCGGGCCGCCGGCCTCACATTTTCATGAGCGCTAACTTTGAGCATCGCTACTGCTTAATACTAGCACCCGCGAGGTCCATTGACAGCAAAATTTTCTAAACCCCGGTTTCATCGATCAGGGGTGGGGACAGCCTGTCCCCACTATCTGGCCTCCACCCCGGTGGGGACAGGCTGTCCCTACCCCGCCTGGCGCGCGGCTCCGCGTGGACGCGCCATTTCGCTCGTTGCGCTCTTTTTGGACTCTTCTACAATCACGCTTCAATGGCCACTGCCTGGCGATGGATATGCGTGCTGGTGGTTGTCTTCGCCGTCAGGCCGAGCCTTCGGGCCGCCGGTGCGGCGGAAGACAACGCCTTCAAGGCCGCGTCCAATTCCTTTAACGAGACGATCTGGGATCGGGCCGAGAGCGAGTTCGGCGCCTTCACCCGGAACTTTACCAATTCCGCCCGGCTGCCCGAGGCCCTGCTCTTCCAGGCGGAAGCCCGGTTCAAAATGACCAACTACGCGGGGGTCGTCGAGCTGTTGACGTCGCACCTGGACAAGGCGGGGCGATTGGCGGACGAGGACCCGTTCTGGACCGCGGAGGCCCAACTGCGCACCGGTGATTTTCCGGCGGCGGACGCCACGCTGGCGCGGCTGGCCCGGGATTTTCCGGACTCGCCGCGGTTGTTGGAGGCGACGATTGACGAGGCCGCGGCGCGCACCCAGCTTCAGCAATGGACGCGCGTGGTCGAGCTGCTCGAACAGACCAACGGCGTGTTTCAGGTGGCGATCCAGAAAGCCATGGTCAACCGCCAGATCGTGAACGGGTATTTTCTGCTGGCCAAGGCGCACCTGGCCCAGGGGCAAACCGCGGCCACCGCCGGCGTGCTGGCGCGGCTGGCGAAACTGCCGCTGGACCCGCCGGACGACTGGCAGCGGCTGTTCCTGTTGTGCAGCGTGGAACTGGCCCAGGCAAAGCCGGAAGAGGCGTTAAGCCACACGACCAACCTCTTGACCGCGGCGATCAGCGCCAAGCAACCGGAGCTGAAAGCGGAAAGCATCGCCATGCAAGCCAGCGTGCTGGAACGCCTGGGCCGGCTCTTCGAAGCCATCGGGGCTTATACACAAAACCTCGCTCCCGGGACCCCCGGGGATCGCCATCGCGAAGCCTTGCTCAAGATCGTCGAACTGTCGCTCCGGCTGAACACGATTGCCGAGGCAGCACAGACCCTCGAACGTTACCTGGCCCAATACACCAATGCCCCGGCGGAGGACCTGGCCTGGATCACACTGGGCGAACTCCGGCTGCGGCAATGCGCCTCGGCCACCCAGACCAACCTGGCCGCGACGGCCGTCACCAACACGCCGCCGCTCACCAATTGCCTCGACCAGGCCCTGAGCGCCCTCCACACCTTCACCACCCGGTTTCCCCAGAGCCCCTTGCGGGGCCGGGCGGAACTCGATCTCGGCTGGTGCTTTTGGCTGGGAGAAAAACTGGCGGACAGCCAGGCCGCTTTCCAGGCCGCCGTCCAACACCTCCCGCTTTCGGCCGAGCAAGCCACGGCTTATGTGAAACTGGCGGATACCTTGTTTTCTGCAGTCGAATTTCCGCGGGGCCGTGACCAATTATTCCGAGGTGCTGGCCAGGTTCTCGACCGATCCCGAGTTCGAAACCAACCTCCTCGAATCAACCCTGTACCAGCTCGTGCGCGCGGGCCTGGCGGCGGGCGATCTACCCGCGGCCAGCAACGCCATGACCAAGATCCTGACCCGTTACCCGGAAGGATTCTACGCCGCGCGAGCTGTCCTCCGGACCGGCCAGGCCGTCGGCGAGCGGAATCCGGCCATCGCGCGCGAGCTGTTTTCCGATTTTGCGCAAAAGACGCCGGGCTCGCCCTGGTTGCCGGAACTGGAATTAGCCATCGCGCGGACCTATGAAGCCCAGGATCAGTGGGCGGAGGCCGTCACCCAGTATGACCGGTGGCTGGGCAGTTTCACCAACCGCGCGCTCGAACCGCGCGCGGAGTATTCCCGCGCCTGGGCCAATTGGCGCGCCAACCGCGAAACCAATGCGCTGACGCTCTTCACCAACTTCCTGTCGCGTTTCCAGGCCGACGCCCTGGCCCCGCTCGCCCAGTGGTGGGTGGCGGACTATTACCGGCGCCAGGGAGATTTCCCCGAGGCGGAAAAGAATTACAAGTGGTGCTATCAAAACACCAACTGGCCGGCCGCGTCGGAACTGGCGTACCAGGCCAGGATGATGGCGGGGCGCTGCGCCGTTCGCCGCGGCGGTTGGTCGGACGCCAAGCGAGACTATTTCCTTCCCTTGATCAACGACAATGCCTGCCCGGCGGATCTTCAGGCGCAGGCCTGGTTCGCCTTTGGCGACGCGTCCATGAGCCAGATCAGCCAGGACTCAACCAACCGAGCCGCCGACTATGGCGTGGCGATCACCGCGTTCGAGAAAATCCTGCTGCTCTTCCCCACCAACCCGGTCGCGCCGCTGGCCCTCGGGGAAAAGGCCTGCTGCCTGCTGCAATTGGCCCAAACCTCAGAGGATCTGGCCGCCGTGACCAATGCCTTTCAAAAGGTCATCGACTCGCCGCTGGCCGATGCGCGGGCGCGCAGCATCGCCAAGGTCGGTTTGGGGATCTGCTTGGAAAAGATCGCCGAACAAACCTCGGGCCCGGCGCGGCTCGCGGTTTATACCGCGGCGCGCGATCAGTATCTCGATGTGGTGAACGGCTCTGTGCTCCGGAACGACGAAGCGGCCGATCCCTTTTGGATCAAGGAAGCGGGCTTGAAGGTCTATCGGCTCCTGGCCGACACCCTCCGGCAGCGCGGCCAGGCCATCGAGGTGCTCGAGCAATTGCAGAAGGCGCTCCCGCTGTCTCATTTCGAGGAGAAAATCAACGCGTTGAAAGCCCAGGACTCGGCCGGTCATTGACCGAGAAGCCGAGGCCGTGGCCTGCCGACGGCGTTCGAACGCCTCCGCGCGGTCCAAAGCGGCGCCAGCGATTTCGGATGACTGATCGGGAACACTCGTTATCTACCTTCCGCTCAGAGCATTGAGCAGTTTCGCATTCTGACCGCATTTTCTTTTTTGTTGACCTTGGACCCGGTTTTTATAACCCGTCCATAGATATGGCGAGGATATACGAAACCAGCAAACCCACCCTGGCGCTACGCCATCGCAAACACTTCCTGCTCTCCCAACTCAAAATCTATCCCGACTCCCTGCGAGCCTCCTTGGTGGAACGTTTCTCCCAGTGCGGCAAGAAAACCTGTGCCTGCCGCCATGGAGGCGATAAGCACGGCCCTTTTTATTATCTGACTCAGTGCCTGGCGGTGGGCAAGATGAACAAGTTCCTCCTCAAAGCCTCCGCCCAGCAACAAGCGGCCAAACAGGGCATCGAGCATTATCGCCACTTGCAGGCGCAACTGGAGGAACTCTCGCAGATCAATGCCGAACTGCTGCGGCGAGAAGAAAACCTCGGCGGTGACTGACATCGATTTCCATCAACTGGACCGGTTTGTCTCCTACGCGGAGAAACGCTTCCAGTTGCCCTTGCTCGCCGGGTGCTTCGGCGATAGCCGACAGGACCCCGATATTCCCTCTCGCGCGGTCGGCTTGAGTCTGGTCCTGGGCGAAATCGTCAAAATCCCGAGCTTCCTGCCACTGGAACAAGAGACTGACTCGGGAGGTGACTTGCAAGGATGAAGCCGGCCAGGAGGTCAAGAAAACCCAATACGATCACAAGCAGGTTCATGCGCAGCTCAGCGGGCCGAAGTTGAGCGTAATTCTGGACTTCGAGCCGCTGCGCCCACCACCAACCGGCGGCGGTATCGAGCCCGCTGTGGATCAAAATCATCGCCTTCACGCTCTTTCACACCTTTGCCAACCCCGTGCGAGCCAAACGGCTCGAGCCGGAGGAGTCGTTGGAGCGTTTTGGCTGGAGCAGCTACGGCGAGTATCTCAAGCCGGCGAGCCGGCGGACGGCCTGGCTGCGCGTGGATCGACTCCTGGGTGAGAAGGGAATTCCTAAAGACAGCGCGGCGGGTCGAAAACACTTCGCGCGGCTGATGGAGCGGCGGGAAACCCCCATGAGCCTGAAATGGATCGCGCAGCGGCTGCGGATGGGCAGTTGGACCTACGTTTTCAACCTGCTCAATCAAAAGACAAAAACCACCGGTTTTTGTAATTAGTGAAGACTGACAGCTTGAAGGGATCATAGCAGGGAAAGAGACGGCACTTTTTGCGACGGCACTGTGGCCCGCAACACTTAGTGCCACAAACATTATTTACGCGGCCGGTTCGAAATGATCAGAGCAGGTATCTTCGCCATTCCTCTGATTCGGCCTGGCGCTTTAGTTCGCGGTTGCGCTCGATGAGGAACCGGCGCAGGTATCCGCGCAGGAAGGCCCAGTCTGCGATTCTGCCCAGGACTCCCAGGGGCGATTCAAATTCAAAGCCGTCGATCATTTCCGTCCCGGATGGCGTCTCCACAAAGGTGTGGTCGTGGATCAGCCGTTTAAACGCTCCGCTGACCAGCACATCGCGGAAATGCGCGGGCCGTTCGAAAGCCGTCATCCGGACCGTCAGCCGTTGACGAATGCCGAGGTGGCGCGCCTCCCAGGTCACTTGCTCATTGGGGCCTAGCAGGCCGCTGGTGACGCCGGCTATCGCCCGCTCCCGAGTTTGTTCCGTGGACTTCTGGTGGGCATCGATGCTCCGAGCCAGGTCGAAGACGCGCTCACGTGGGGCATGGATGATTGTGGATAGAAAGATGACGGCCATTTTGGGCTTCAGAGATTCAAGCGAGAATGCAGTAGGCACCCGCGCATGCCAAGCTGGGCCTCGCGCCGATAGCGGATGAAGCCCGCCAGAAGTTTCCCCGGGAAAAAATGCTGCGCAAGTGCCTCCCCAAGAAAGCCCGTGCCGCCGGCGAGGATAATTCGTTTCATATTCTCCCTCATGGCATTTCGAAAAAGACGCGTTTGGAGTGACTTGTGCGCAAATCGGATTGGCGGCGAAAGCAACAACGCAGGTCGCGCCACGTAAAAGGGCCGGGTGGGGGCAATCCCTTGCGGATCTGCTCCGCGGTGAATCCGATTCGCGGGGCCAGGCCAGGCGGCATCGGGTCACAAGCCGGAGCCGGTTCGGCCAGTCCTTCGTTGAGCATCCGGACCTGCGCGCTGGAAACCATGGGCAGCCTCATGATCCGTTCAAGAACCCAGCCCAGAACTTCATGGAACCAGACCGGCATTGGAAACATGAGCGGGTGCCGATCGACCACGCCGGCTACGCGGCGGACTGCTTCGCGCAAGGTCAGTTCCTCGGGACCCAGCACCGGCACGGTTCTGCGGGAAAGCGCACCGTCCAAGACACATGCCTTGACGATCCGTGCCACATCCTCCACTGCGTTGGGCCGAATCGGCTTATCGTGAAAGCCCACGAATGCAAACATCGGGAACGTGTAAAACGCGTGGCTGAGGTGGTTGAGCATGTGGTCGCCCTGGCCGTAAATGACGCCGCACTTAAGAACGGTGTAATCCAGCCCGCTTTGCCGCACGATTTCCTCGGCCTCCCATTTGGATTCATGGTAACCGGAGCCGCAATGGGGCCGGGCCCGCAGAAAGCTGATGAGCACGATCTTCCCGACCCCCGCGCGCTTCCCTGCCCTGACCACGCCACGCGTGGCTTCGACATGGACTTTCCTGAACGTCTGCCGGGCCTGCTCGCGATTGATGCCGGCGCAATGAACGACCGCTTCACATCCGGCAAAAGCTTTGGCCAGCTCGTCTTCATCCTCAAAAGCCAGCGAAACGAAACGGGTTCCGGGACGTGCGCGGGCGCTGAGATCGGCTCTGTCCAGGCCGCGCGCGATCAGCACGACTTCATGGCCATCGGCCGTGAGCGACCGCGCGATATTCCGGCCCACAAAACCGGTTCCACCGGTGATGGCGACCGTCATGGCGCTCCTCCATTCCGGGCTGCCAGCCACCCGACCACCGGCGCCAGACGGCGGGGGAGGTTCGCGCACAGGCTGCATTGGGCGTCAAAACAAGCCCAGCGGTTTCCGTTCTTCATGTCAGTCATTTCTGTATTCACAGAATCCATTCGCCAAAAAAAGAGAGCGGGACTACGAACCAATCCCGAGGCTCTTGAATAACCTGTCCCCGGCACTGAGGAACTTAACCAGGGCCGATCCCGGCAATTTGGCCACCTGCCCATACCAGGCGGTCGTCGTTTCAAAAAAACGGTGCAATTCACGCAACCGCTCTTCCGTATGCTTGTCCGTGTCCTTGTCTTTCGACGCCTCGGTCACGCAATCCTTGAGCAGAGCAATCGTGGGATCGACCTCGCGCCGTTTGCGTTCGTCCAGCACGATGCGAAACATTTCCCAAACGTCCTTCATCGATTCGAAATGGTCCGTTTTGTCTCCCAGGACATGAACCAGCTTCACAATTCGCCAGCTTTGAAGCTCGCGCAGGCTGTTGCTCACGTTCGAACGGGCTACCGTCAGCGTCTCGGCGATTTCCTCCGCGTTTAGCGGCTTGGGCGAGATATAGAGCAGCGCATGGATTTGAGCCACGGTGCGATTGATACCCCAGCGGGTGCCCATCTCGCCCCAGTGGAGGACGAACTTTTGTTGGACCGAGCTGAGCTTCATACTTCTCTCAATTCTGTTACATCAGAAATAGCATACGGCGCGCAATCTGTCAAATGCAAGTGCTGGAGACATTTTCGCTCGAACCACGGCGCTTCGTGACCGGGCTGCCTTCGGGGGCCGCAGCGGGGCGCGCACGCCGAATGTTTTACAGAAGCCGCGCCGGCGGCGCGTTGAGGTCATCCAAGTCCGGCCTGGAGATTGACCGCTTGGCCGGTCGTCGCCATACTCGCCGCGGTGATGGGGTCCGCTTTCCCCGCGGGGAAGGCCGCCTGAACCGTTTTCGCTCATAACTCGCGCGGTTCTTCAAAGCCACAGTGAATTACTTTGCAATGAAACTGACACGCCTGTTCTACCCTCTCCTTCTGGTCGCCCTGGCTGTTAGTCCCGCAATGGCCAAGGACTCTCCGGCCAACTTCAATTCCACTACCGAAGTCGTCGGCCGGACGGCTGATGGGCTAGAAACCCCTGACAATCAGCGCGTCACACCGGCTGGAACGCTCGTCGAGCTTCCGGGTGTGCGCCCGAATGCTCTCGCCTTAAGCCCGGATGGCAAAATCCTGGTGACGGCGGGAATGACGCACGAGTTGCTGGTAGTGGACCCAGACAGTGGGCACATCCTCCAGCGGGTTGCTTTTCCGAGCGCCACGACCAACCTCGGCGCGGTCGCCGGGTCCGAACTGGTGCTCAACGCCAATACCAGGGACAAGTTAAGCTTCACCGGAATCGCGTTCACGCCGGACGGCTCCCGCATCTATCTTTCCAACGTCAATGGGGACATCAAGGTGTTCGGCGTGGAAACGAACCAAGCGGTGTCGGCATTATTTGCCATCCCGCTGCCGCCGGTGAACCAGCCGGATCGCAGGATGGACATCCCCGCCGGGCTCGCTGTCTCGCGAGATGGCAGGCGCCTTTACGTGGCGCTCAACGTGTCCAACCGGCTCCTGGAGCTCGACGCCGCCACCGGCCAGACGCTGCGAGGATGGGACGTGGGGGTGGCGCCCTTTGACGTGGTGGTGACTCGGGCGGCCGCGTATGTGAGTAATTGGGGTGGACGCCGGCCCGCTTCGGACAGCCCTGTCGGCCCGATTGGGCGAAATGGCACCGTCCGCGTTGACCACCGCTCGGTCGCGAGTGAAGGCTCAGTTTCAGTGGTTAACCTCGGCGACGCGGCTTCAACCTCGGCAGGCCACGGCGCTTCTGCGACCCTGGAGATCCTCACCGGGCGTCATGCCGGCGCACTGGCGCTCTCGCCCGATGGAAAGTACCTGGCTTGCGCCAACGCCGGTGACGACACGATCAGCATCATCGATACGCGGAAGAACCGGCTCGTCGAGTCCGTGAGCGCTCGCCAGCAACCGGGCGATCCGTTCGGCGCGCAACCGGATGCGCTGGCGTTCGACAACTCGGGCAAGTTTTTGTTCGCCTGCAACGGCTCTCAAAATGCCGTCGCGGTTTTCCAGTTCAAACCGCAAGCCAGGGTCCTCGGCCTGGTTCCAGTCTCTCGATATCAACCCGGCGCGACCCGGCTCCTCGGGCTGATCCCCGTCGGTTGGTTTCCTGGCGGGATCGTCTATGATCAGCGGCGGGCGCGGATCGATGTGGCGAATCTGACCCACATCTCCGCTCAACAACAGGAGGCGGGCAAACGCAAAGGGAACGGGATGGGATTCAATTCCAAGCAATGGTTTGGCTCCCTTTCCTTGGTGCCGATTCCCTCGTCAGCGGCCTTGGCGGAATGCACACAGAAAGCCCTGGCGAACCTGCGCTATCCGTTGCTGGCGCAGGCCAAACTCCCGCCCCGTTCCAACCGCGCGCCCGTGCCGGTTCCCGAACGCGCCGGCGAGCCCAGCGTCTTCCACCATGTCATTTATTTCATCAAGGAGAATCGCAGTTACGACCAGGTGTTGGGCGATATGGCTGAAGGCAACGGCAACCCGGACTTGTGCGTCTTTGGCCGGCGCGTCACACCCAACCAGCACAAAGTGGCGCGCGAGTTCACGCTTTTGGACAACACCTATTGCTCCGGCAACCTGAGTGCCGATGGCCACCAGTGGACCGACAGCGGGATCGCCACTGAATATATCGAGCGATCTTTCAATACCTGGCCCCGCAGTTATCCCGGCGGCGGGGCGGATGCGCACGGGTACGATTCCCTGGCGTATTCGCCGGCGGGTTTCATTTGGAATGACGCGCTGGAACATGGCCAAACGGTGGCTGATTTCGGCGAATTCACCACGCCACGCGCTGTCTGGAGGGATTCCGGCAAGCCGGCGACGAGCTGGACTGAGATGTATCGTGACTTCACCACCGGCTCGAATGCGATCGTTTATTCCGCGGAACCGGGCCTGGAAGCGCTGCGCCCGTGCGTCGTTTCGAACTATCCCGCCTTTGATTTGCGTGTGCCGGACGTCGTCCGCGCCGCGATATTCGTGAACCAGCTTAAAGAGTATGAAGCGGCCGGGCGCATGCCGAACCTGCTGGTCGTCTGGCTGCCGAACGATCACACCAGCGGCACACGATTCGGCTCACCCAGGCCCGAGGCCCAAGTCGCGGATAACGACCTGGCGTTTGGACGGATCGTGGATGCGGTTAGCCACTCTCCATTCTGGAAGGACACCTGCATCTTTTCCATTGAAGACGATCCGCAGGACGGTTGGGATCACGTGAGCGGCTATCGCACGACGGCCTATGTCGCCAGCCCCTATACCAAGCGCCGCGCCGTCGTCCACACACAGTACAACCACACCAGCCTGCTGCGCACGACCGAGCTGATCCTGGGCCTCCCGCCGATGAACCAGATGGATGCCACGGCCACCCCGATGCTGGATTGCTTCACCGGCACGCCGGACTTCACGCCATTTGACGCCGCGACCAACCAAGTGGCCCTGGATGAAATGAACCCCGCGCCCAGGAGAATCAAAAACGCCCGGTTGCGCCAGGATGCTCTGCTTTCGGCGAAATTGCCGCTGGCAAAGGAGGATCAATGCCCGGAGGATCTCTTCAACCACATTCTGTGGCGCGCAAGCAAGGGCCCCCAGGTTCCTTATCCCGAATGGGCTGTCAAAGCGGCGCCGGACGCGGACTGAGCCGCGGCGGTCCTTTTAGACTCCGCCACATTCGGATTTCCCGGGTTCTGTTTTAATGAAGGTCGAATCCCCGCAATTGTCGGGGATTGAGCCGGAGCACGTTACATCCAGGAGGATTAGATTTAGATTAAACCAACATTAAAAATGGAACAACCGCAACCCGAGCCGCGTCCAATGTACGAATGAATTGGCACGCCGCTGCAGACAGCCGGCCCTGGCGGAGGGCGGGAGCCCGTGGAGGGTTTTGCCCCATGCGAGGAAGGACATGAATACTGAGATGGACAGCTACGTGCTCTCCGATGGCGCGCTGAATTTACTCGAGCAAGCCAGGCGTCCACCGCCTGGTCATGGGTGGCCGAGACCAGAATCCCGGAGCGAGCAGCGGCACGCGGCGGCAGTCGGGCGGCGCATTTTGTCATGAAAACGATCGAAGAAAAACAAGGCTCAAGCCCGTATTCGGCCAAAAAGATGGCCAAACCAATCAACTTCTACTGCAGTGCGCCGCAGGCCCGGTCGGTCCTGCTTCAGGGCGACTTCAGCGATTGGACTCCCCTGGCGATGCAGCGCCAGGTCGATGGATGGTGGCTGCTTCAGTTCCCGCTCACTCACGGACACCATCAATACCGGTTCCTGGTTGATGGCCAGCCGCGGCTGGATCCGCGGGCCGCCGGCACAACCCACAACCACGCCAATGAGGAGGTTTCGATCATCGCGGTAAGCTGAGGCTCAAGCGGGTCGTGAGATGAAACGGCCGGATGCGGAACGAATGCGGGTAAATGCGGTGTGGAAGGCCGTGTTGTGTGCCCTGGCGTTTACCTTGGTTTCAGGCTGTAGCTCTCTACCAAGGCGGGTTTCAGGCCGCTCCTGGAGCCAAACGGCCGCTCGGGAACAACAGGAAAATGAAAACCCAAACGAGACCTCGGCTTTCGGTGGCAACTAGGCGCCCAGGCCAAGGGCCCGGCAGCTCGATCGAGGTCCATCCCCGCGGCCAACTCCTTGAGGCTCCGCGCGGGCCGCTGATCCACGCGGAGCAACGGGCTAAGATGTTTGGATTCGTCGCGTCAGGCGGGGCGTGGCGGGGGGGCGCCTCGCGGCGAACCCCGCAAACCGCCTCGCGGCACGGAGCCATCGGGCATGTCCGACCGTTCAGTAGCTCATCTTGTCCAGCTTCACTTTACCCCGGAATATCCAGTAGATGCTCAGGGTATAGGCGAGGACGATCGGCACGCCGGTCAGCGCGATCGTGAGCATGATGCCCAGAGTCTTGTGCGAGGAAGCCGCGTTGTGGATATTCAAGCTGTTGGCCGGGGTGGGATTGCTAAGCACCAGATTGGGGTACATCTCCAGACCGAACAACCCCATCAACGCCACCATGGCCACGCACGAGGAGAGGAACGCTTGCCAATCGCGCCCGCGATGGATTTGCCGGGGAATGTTGGCAATCGCCAGCATGTTGAGCAACGCAATGCTGAAGAGCCACGGGTTGGCCCGCACGCGCGCGGCCATATGCGGCACGTAAAGCAAGGTGGCCATGGTCGTGATCGCGTAGCACATGATGAAGAAGATGATGCAGTTATTGATCCACCCACGCAGCCGGGCATGCAATTCCCCTTCGGTTTTCAAGAGCGCGTAAATCGCTCCATGCATAGCGAATAGCGCCACCGTGGTGACGCCGAGCAAGAGCGGATAGGGGCCAAGCAAACTCCAAAAGTCTCCGGCGAACTCGCCTCGCCCATCCAGCGGGATGCCCCAGGCGATGTTGCCCATCGCCACGCCGATGAGCAGACTGGAAACGACGCTGCCGGCGCTAAACCCGATGTCCCACATCTGCCGCCACCAGCGCATCGGCTGCTTGCTGCGGAACTCAATCGCCACCGCCCGGAAAATCAGCGCCACAAGCAATAAAACGAACGCCAGGTAAAAGCCCGAAAAGACGGTCGCATAGACATCGGGGAACGCCGCGAACAGCGCGCCGCCGCCCGTGACGAGCCAGACTTCATTGCCGTCCCAGACCGGGCCAATCGCGTTGAGCATGACGCGCCGCTCCGCATCGGTTTTGGTGAACAGGTGGAGTGCCCCGACGCCGAGGTCAAAGCCGTCCAGCATCGCATAGCCGGTGAAGAGCACCCCGATGAGGATGAACCAGGTGGTATTGAGATCCAGGGAGCCAAAGTTCATACGACCCCCTTCAGTGGCAGCGCCAGCTTGCCGGATGGAACCAGGTCGCTATCGTCCGGACCGTGCTGGATTTTGTCGTTCAGCAGATACACAAACACCGCAAACAACAGCAGGTAAACCGCACCGAACAGGATGATGGCGGCCAGAACAGTGTTGGCCTTGACTACCGCGGACAACCCCGCCGGCGTGCGCAGCAATCCTTGAACGATCCACGGTTGACGCCCCACTTCGGCGGCGAACCAGCCTGCCTGGTTGGCGATTTGCGGGCCCAGGGCCGAGAACACCAACAGCCAGAGCAGCCACCGTTTCTCAAACAACGACTCACGCCAGAAATAGAGGAAGCCCACCGAAGCGATGCTAATCAATCCGAAACCGACCGCCACCATGAGGTGAAAGAGTTGAAACGTAAAATTCACCGGCGGACGATCCTTCGGATCCGGGGCGGCCTGGCGCAGGCCGGCAACGGGTTTGGTGTGATCGCCCTGCGCCAGAAAGCTCAGCATTCCCGGAATGTTTGGCCCGATGACCCGTTCATTTTTCTCATCGACCCAGCCAAAGAGTGTGAGGGGCGCATTCGACGCGGTTTCATAAAGGCCCTCGAATGCGGCGAGCTTCACCGGCTGGTATTTGGCCACGCCTTGAGCGCTCTTATGCCCGCTGACCAATTGGAGCAGAGACGCGGCCAGCCCGACGAGGAGTCCGAGACGGAGCGAAGCCCGCGCGAATGCGTCGTGTTTCCTTTTGAGCAAATACCAAGCGCTGACACTGATAACGAGAAACGCGCCGGCCTGCCAAGCGCCACAAAGCGTGTGAAACAGCCGTTCCATGGAGGATGGGTTGAACACCATTTCCCAAAAGTTGGTGATTTCCGCGCGGGCCCTCATCCCTTCGCCGACAATGTGAAAGCCGGCCGGGGTTTGCATCCAGGAGTTAGCCACGACGATCCAGATCGCGCTGAAATGCGCGCCGAGACAGACCATGCAGGTGGCAAAGAAATGCAGTTTTCGGCCAACTTTGTCCCAACCGAAGAGCAGTAACGCGAGAAAGCCGGATTCCAGAAAGAAAGCAAAAATCCCCTCGGCCGCCAGCGCGCTCCCAAAAACGTCGCCGACGTAACGTGAGTAAGTCGCCCAATTCGTGCCAAATTCAAACTCCATCACGATGCCCGTGGCCACACCCATGGCGAAGGTCAGCGCGAAAACTTTCGTCCAGAACCGGGCCATCTGGTGATACAGGGGATTCCGGGTTTTGAGCCACAGCCCTTCGATGAGGACCAGCATCACCCCCAAGCCGATGCTCAACGGCGGGTAGATGTAGTGGAACGAAATCGTTAGCGTGAACTGGATTCGCGAAAGAGTCAGAACATCCATATGCCTGCGCGTGTGATAACAACCAATGCAGCCGCCGTCAACAAACCAACACCCCCCCGCCCTCAGCCGCCACTTCCCGGACACCGGCGCGCGTGAGCGGGGCTTCGCCTGGTGTTAGTTGGGCGCTGATTCTAAGCGCCCATCCTCCATCTCCATTACCCGATCAAATACATCCAGTGCGCGCTGATCGTGGGTCACGACGATGACGCCAGCGCCTCGTTCGTGGGCGACTTTGCGGAACAACTCCATGACCTGGCGTCCGCGTGGACCATCCAGCGCGGCGGTGGGTTCGTCGGCCAGGATGAGATTCGGTTCGTTGGCCAGCGCGCGGGCCACGGCGATGCGTTGCTGCTGGCCGCCCGAAAGAGCGTCGGGCAGGTTGCTCGCACGGTCCGCGACCCCGAGATAATCGAGCAGTTCCAGCGAGCGCCTGACGGGCAGCGCGCGGAGGGACGTCATTGATTTCCAGAGCCACCTGGACGTTTTCCACGGCGTTGAGAAAGGGAATCAGGTTTGCCTTTTGGAACACAAACCCCAAATGACGACGGCGGAATTGGCTCAAGTCCACCTTGGCGTGGTCAGCGTCCATGACCCATTCGCCCCCGATGTGGATGCGACCGGCGGTGGGCGGATTGATGAGGCCGATGGCGGTCAGCAGGGTGGATTTGCCTGCGCCGCTCGGCCCCAGCAGCGCCACGACTTCGCCCCGCTCGATGCGCAAAGAGACGTCATGCATCGCCACGACCTCCGTGTTGCCGCAGCCGTAAATTTTGGTCAGGCCGATGGCCTCCACCGCGGGCGGCAGTATTGGCGCCGGCATTCATGACAGGACCGTGTTGGGTGCGATGCGCATGGCCTTCCAAATCCCCAACAGGCTGGCGACCACGGCAATTCCAGCGATCGACCGCCGCCAGCAGCCAGAAATCCGGCGGCGTGATGACCACCGCCGCGGGAACAATGGAAACAGCCAGTGACCCAGCAACGCGGCCAGTCCGTAACCAAGCGCGCCGAGCAACAGAGCCTGTTGCAGGATCAGGCCGACGATGAGCCGGTTGCGCGCGCCCATGAGCTTGAGCATCGCGATGTCGTGCGTCTTGTCGAGCGTGAGGGTGTAGAGGATGAGCGTCATGATGATGGTCGAGACGACCACCAGGATGCCACGGAACAGGCCCAACTGCCGCCGCGAGCGGTCCACGAACCCGTGCACCAGCAGGTCTCGCTGCTGCGCCTGCGTATAGACCGTCAGGTCCGGCCAGCCTTGTATGGTGTTGATGACCGCTTGCGCAGTCCGCACCCGGCGCCAGCTTGACCAAGACCGCGCTGACCGTCGGCGGCAGGATGGCGGGCAGGTTTGCCGTCAGACCGGAGACGCGCGTCAAGCAGGCCGGGTTGTTGCTGGCCGAGGTCCTGCCCCAGCAATTGCTGGACGCGGGTGTTGCGCTGCAACCGGATGGCCTCGCCCGGTTCGTCGAACTGGATCGCCTGGGCATCCGGCAGCGAGAAGAAAGCCATGCCATCGCCGGAGGCGGAGGTCATGCCTTTGGTCAGACCGACCACGCGTGTAATAATCCTTGCCCAGCTTGATCCGCTCGCCAAGCCGGAGGCCGAGGCTGAGGTCGGCCACCATTTCGTAATGCGCCTGGCTCAGACGGTTGGCCTGCCGCCAGCGGCAGCCACGCCCCCGTGTCGTCGGGCCAAACCAGGCCCTGGATGGCCAGGCGCAAGGGCCGTCCCGACGCCTCGCGTTGGATGGTCCAATAGACAAAGCGCCGCGACACTGCCACGCCGGGCACGGCCAGCACGCGGTTCTCGACATTGGCCGGCACGGAGGAGACTTCGGCAAACGGGCCGCGCGTGTTGCGTTGCACCACCCACAAGTCGGCGTTCACCCGGTCCACCAGCAGCGTCGCTTCATAAACCAGCCCATGATAAATGCCGCCCATGCCGAGCACGATCATCAGCAGCAAGCCGATGCCCGCAGGCGGTGAGGCCAAACCGGGCGAGGTTGTGCCGAATGTCCCGTGCGGCGAGGTTCATGGGGTGCAAGTGTCGCTGAGGGCGGAGCGGAGCTGTGGCCGCACGCGCTGAGCCTTCCAACGTTAGAGCGTTAACCCCCGCTGCCAGCGCCACCACTTGTTCCCCCGCTGCCAGCCCGGAAGTGACTTCAAACGCCTCGCGCCCACGCAGCCCGAGCTTCACTGTCTCGCCAGTGCGCCCGGCCGTGATCGTTCACCAGCACGCCGGGCTGGCCGTCGCGCCAGAGCAGGAATTTCGCGGGCAGCACCAGGGCGTTGGCGGCGCAGCCCGGTCTCGATATAAACTTCCGCGCGCTGGCCGACGGTCCAGTTGGCGGGCAACTCGCCCACCCATACGTCCACTACGAACTCGCGGGTTTCGGGGTCGGTCTGGCGTCCAAGCCGGACCACCCGACCCGGGTAGGTCTTGCCCGGTTCGGAGCGGAAAACCACGCGCGCCGGTTGATTCGTCGCCAGCGGCGCCATCGCCGTTTCGTCCACCCACGCGGACACCCAGACTTCGTTGGTGTCCACCAGATCAAGAATGGACGCCCGGGCGTCACCACGTCGCCAGGGTCGTGGTTGCGTTTGATCACCAGGCCGTTGAACGGTGCTGGAATGAGCGTGTCGGCGAGAAGTTCCTGTTGATAGCCAAGCTGCTTCTCCGCGGCGACTTGTTGGCGTTCGGCTTCGACGATGGCCGATCGCGCCACAGCCAGCCCCGCCTCTCCCACGCGCAGTTGTTCGACCACAGTGTCATAATCGGATGCGGAAGCGATCCGGTTGGTGAAGAGGGAGGCGACGCGGTCGAACTCGATTCGGGCCAGTTTCAAGACCGCCTGGGCCCGCGCTTCGTCATCTCCGACCCTGCGGACGGTGGCTTGCGCGGCGTTCAGCGTGGCCTGCGCCATCTCGACCTGGCGGCGTTGCTCGCTGTCATCCAGCCTGGCCAACAACTGGCCGTTGGTCACAAAGTCATTTTGGTCCGCCAACACTTGCACCAGCCGGCCTTGAAAGACTTTCGGGCTGGCCGCCGCCTTGTAATGCGTACTCGAGCGTGCCCGTGCCCATGACCTCGCCGCGCACCTCTCCCGTCGCGAGGGTGTGGGCCGCTACCGGCACGGGCCTAAACTCCAGGCGATAGACGGCGAAAATGGCGGCGGCGGCAAGAATCAGTCCTGCCAGGAGTTTGGGCAAAGAGAAGCGTTTCATAAACGATGAGGTTAGGGCGCACTGTAGATGAGCCAGACGCCGCCCAGGAGAACCAGCACGCCGCAGACGCATTTCACGACTGTGACGCCCCTGGATTGTTCGTTCCAATCCAAGAATTTTTGGACCACTTCGGTAAATGTCCCAGCCAACACAATGACGGCGCAGTGGCCCACCCCATAGGCGAGCAGCAGCGAGGCGCCATATAATGCGTTGGTCTTTGCCAGCTTGAAGGCGACCCCCAGCATCGGCGCCATATAGGCAAACGTGCATGGGCCAAGCGCAATTCCGAACACCAGGCCGAGGATGAGCGCGGCCAGCAAACCCTTGCGCTTCACATTCACCGGGCTCGGTCCCGACCACGGCATCGAAATCACTCCTAGCAAATGCAGCCCCACGACCAAGAAAATGGCCGCCACGAAATAGTTCCCCCACCGGCCCACGTCACCCATCATCCGCCCCGCCGCCGCCGTGATGGCGCCGATCGCCGCGATCGTCACCAGGATGCCCACCGCGAAGAGCGTCGCAATGCCGCTCGCCCGCGCCGTGCTGACGCGGCCTTGCCCGCTGATGAACCCCACAATTAGAGGAAGGCTCGCCAGGTGGCACGGGCTCAGGATGATACTGAGGACGCCCCACACCGCCGAAGCCCCCAGCGCAATCGCCGGCGCGCCTTCGACGGCATGGCTAAGTTCTGTAAAGAGTTGCTCCATATCCCGCTCAATTGCACTCCCCGAGCTTGCACGCCTTGGCGATCTGGTCCGGCGAGAGCTTCATCTTGTCCGCTAGCGCCTGGGCGATGGTGATCTGCCGCCCCGTCATGGCCGGCCGCGCGTCCAGCCACTCGAGCAAATTGGTTTGGTTCACAAAGAACGCCTGCTTGAAGCAGCCGGCCGATACCCATTGGCCGTCGGAACCTTTCTTCTGCCCGAACCAGGCGATTGCGCCCGCAGGCTCGAGGGACCCAATCTGTCCATCCAGCGTCTGCACACGGATCCGTTCGCCCGTCAATCCGTCCCTCGCCTCGACTTCGATGTCCTGTTTCAGCCGCGCCGCCACCCCCATGGCGCAATGCGTGCAGCAGGCGTAGCCGCGCGTGGTGCCGAATTTCACACCGCAGGCGTCCTCGGGATAAACCGCCCGGTCGCAGAACGCGCAGCGCGTCGCCAGTTCCTTGGACCGGAGCACTTCCCAGGACACGATGTTGCCTCCGTTGTTCTGTTGCTCCTTTGTCGCGCTCTCGCTCTCAGCAAAGGCCTTGACGGTTGCCCGGCCCTTCGGGTCCATGCCATAGACATAGCTGGCCGTGGTCGCAGGAACCTGCTGGCCGCTGCCCCAATCCGTCACGCTCACTTTGACCTCTTCGTCCTTCGGTTTTGCCCCCACGACGCTGGAGAGATAAATGAAGTAGCAGTGCGGGCCGCAAAGAACCCGCTGTTCGCTCCGCCCCCTGACCACGGTCCGCGTCTTGGCGCTCACATCCCCATCGCACATAAAGCAAACCGACTCGCGCGGACGTGTGTCCGGGGCGACCGCGGTTTCCCGTACGACGCCGCTGGACGCTTTGCCCTTCAGGTCCACACCCAGTTCCTTCCACTTCACCAAAATGTCCTCTTTCCCATAAAAGCCCTCGTGGCGGAAGCGCTCCCTGCCGAAGGCATCGAAGAAGATTTGCGTGGGAATCAGTGTAAGCTTATGGGCCCTGCCGGCGTCCGGGTTCTTCCAAACGTCAACGAACTCCACGTCCAGCCGCCCCGCATATTCCATCTTGAGCTCCTTGAGGATAGGGGCCATCGCTTTGCAAGGAATGCACTTGTCCGCTCCCAGATCCATCAACCTGGGCAGCTTGCCTGGCTCAGCCGCCCACAACGAGATCGACCAGACCGCAACCATCGTGATCAGGATTTTCTCCCATGAGATTTTCATATTCAGACTCAATTTGATGTTTTCTTCACCCTTCGATAAGGATTTCCGGCTTCGGGCGAATCGGCCTGCTGTCCGTTCGAGATGTTTTGGCATGCTTGGTCCTTTCCTGGCCGCCGGGCGTGCCGCTTCCGCCCACATTCACACCAGTAGCTTTTTGATCTCCTCCACGGAGGGCACCCGTCCCGCGGCCTTCAGGGAGCCATCGACGACCAGGGCTGGCGTCATCATCACCTGCAAGGCGATGATCTGTTTCAGGTCCGTGACCTTGCTGATCTGATAGGGCAGTCCGAGCTCTTTCGCGGCTTGTTCCGCAGCGGCATACAGCGTGCCGCACCTGGCGCAGCCGGTTCCCAGGATGAGCAATTTTTTCATAGTGAGCTTTAGTTTTAGTCATAGCGATTTAGCCAACTGACTAAGTCGCACCGCAAAAAAAGGGCTCAACCCAGCAACGCCGTTTCTCGCCTGACGGCGGCTTGGCGAACCTCGCTAACACAGCGAAAAAAATTCATCACGCAAGGCGTCTTGAGCCGATAGAACACCTGGGCACCCCGTTTGTCATCCTCCAAGATCCCCGCGCTCTTGAGCACGGAAAGGTGGCGGGAAACCGTTGGCATTTCCACGCCGATCATTTCGGTCAAGTCATTCACGCACCGCTCCTGCTTGGAGAGTTGCTCGAGGATGAACAAGCGGGTGGGATGGGCCAAGGCCTTGTGAACCTTGGCCTGGGCATTGTATCGGGCTTTGTCCAATTCCGTCATCTTTTATTAACTTAGCCAACTGGCTAATTCTGTCAAGCCCCCTTTTTATTGCCGGGTCCGGCCCCCCCTTCGCCCGGCGCGAGCGGTTCCAGGGTTGGGGAACGTTCATTGAACTGGCTGGCGAATTTGCGCGCGGCAGGCTGGTCCTTTTGCGAATCTCCTCGCAGGATTCGAGGGAGTTGGGTAATTGATTGCTGATGTCTGAGCGGCAGGCTTGCGAGCAAGAGAAACCCGGGCCGGCTCAGGCGCTTGATGAAGAAGCCTGGCTCAACTGGAACTCAGATCCTGATCGCGGACGATCAAGCGGATGTGCGGGAAGCACTGTTGCTGCTGTTCAAAGCGGAAGGGTATAAATCCGCGGCGGCGGAGTCACCCGAGCAGGTGCTCGAGAGGTTGCGGGATGAGGAATTTGCGCTGGTGTTAATGGACCTGAATTACTCCCGGGACACAACCTCAGGCCTGGAGGGCCTTGAATTGCTTTCGCGCATCCAGGAGCTGGACGGCAACCTGCCCGTGGTGGTCATGACGGCGTGGGCCAATGTGGAGTTGGCCGTCGAGGCAATGAGACGCGGCGCCCGGGATTTCATCCAAAAGCCTTGGGAGAACGTCCGGCTGCTTTCAATCATCCGAACTCAAATCGAATTCGGCACGGTCCTGCGTAAAGGCAAGCGCTTGGAGGCGGAAAATGAGCTCTTACGGGGCCCGGCGCGTCCGGGTACTGATAGCGGACTCGCCCGCGATGCGCCCGGTTTTGCAGTTGATCGACCGCGTAGGGCCGTCCGAAGCAAACGTGTTAATCACGGGTGAAAGCGGCACCGGAAAGGGGTTGATTGCCGGACTATTGCATGGGGTTTCAAACCGGGCCAGGAAACCGCTGGTAACGGTGAATACTGGCGGGCTCTCGGAGGGGGTGTTCGAGAGTGAGGTCTTCGGCCATGTCAAAGGGGCCTTCACGGACGCCAAGACGGACCGCGTGGGCCGGTTTGAATTGGCCGATGGCGGGACACTCTTTTTGGATGAGATCGCCAACGTCCCGCTCAAGTATCAGGCCAAGCTGCTGAGCGCCATCGAAACGGGCCACTTTGAGCGCGTGGGGTCCTCGAAGACCGTTCAGGTTGACGTGCGAGTCATCTCCGCAACCAATGCCGATCTGAGGAGCGAGGTCAGCGCCGGCCGTTTTCGTTCGGACCTGCTGTTTCGGCTGAACACCGTCGAGATCCCGCTGCCTCCGCTGCGGGACCGCCGCGAGGACATTCCGGCTTTGGCGGCATTCTTCTTAAAGCAGCACCTGCAGCGGTACCGCAAGCGCTTGGAAGGATTTGATGCGCCGGCGCTGGGGCTGCTCGCCCATCATCCCTGGCACGGCAACATTCGGGAACTGAACCACGTCGTGGAACGCGCGGTGCTGATGGCCCAAACCGATCGGGTGGGAATGGCGGATCTCGGCTTGCAGGACACGGGCACTCCGGCGCGTTCCCTCGAGGAAATGAGCCTGGAAGAGGTCGAGCGACTTTTGATTAAGAAAACGCTCTTGCGCTTCGAGGGCAATGCGCGCAAGGCGGCGGAGTCTTTGGGGCTGAGCCGCAGCGCGTTTTATCGAAGGCTGGAGAGGTACGGTTTGTGACGGTTCGCGCGTCAGCAGCTTTGTGTTCAAACCGCTAAAGCACGAGCATCGGATTTTCTGGATCGCGCTGCTCGCGGGCCTGCCGGCGACGGGAGCCGCCGCGGCCTTGCTTTGGACGGGCGGCTATAGTGACCAAACCCAATGGACGGTGATAGGGTTGCTGGTCATCATTTGGCTCGGATTCTCCTGTTCCGTGATCGGGAAGGTACGGTTTCCGCTGCAAACGCTTTCGAACTTATTGGCCGCGATTCGGGAAGGAGATTACTCGATCCGAGCTCGGGGCGGCCGGAGGGAGGACGCGCTGGGAGAAGTCATCATCGAGGTGAATGCCCTGGGAGAAAACCTGCGCCAGCAGCGGCTGGCGGCCTTGGAGGCGACAGCGCTCCTGAGCAAAGTGATGACTGAGATCGACGTGGCGGTGTTTACTTTTGATGGGGCTCAAAAACTGCGCCTGACGAACCGGGCCGGAGAACGATTGCTGGGCAAGCCGTCCGAACGGTTGCTCAATTGCAGCGCCTCGGAGTTGGGGTTGGCGGAGGGTCTGCACGGCGAGGCGTCCCGGACGATGGAGCTTGCGCTGCCTGGCGGCGTCGGTCGTTGGGGGCTCCGCCGAACCACGTTTCGCCAGCATGGCATGCCGCATACGCTGATCGTATTGACGGACCTCAGCCGGGCGTTGCGCGAGGAGGAGCGCGAGGCCTGGCAACGCTTGCTGCGGGTGCTCGCCCATGAGCTGAATAATTCACTGGCGCCGATCAAATCCATCGCCGGAACCATGACGGGATTGCTCAAGCGCCAGCCCCGCATGGAGGACTGGGAGCAGGACATGCAGCGCGGGCTGGAAGTCATCTCGGGCCGAGCCGAGGCCTTGAACCGGTTTATCGGCGCGTACACGCAATTGGCCCGGCTTCCCCAACCTCGGTTCGGTCCGGTCGATATCCAAGCGTGGATCAAGCGGGTGGTTGCGTTGGAGACACGGCTGCCCGTCTTGGTAGAACCGAGCCCCTCTTTTATGGTCGAAGCCGATGGTGACCTCTTGGACCAGTTGCTGATTAATCTCGTCCGAAACGCAGTGGATGCCTGCCTGGAAACCAAGGGCGGAGTCAAAGTCCGCTGGAACCGGCGCGGCTCGGAGCTCGAAGTCCTGGTGGAGGACGAGGGTCCTGGATTGTCCAACTCGGCGAATTTGTTCGTCCCGTTCTTTACCACGAAGAAGAACGGCTCCGGAATCGGCCTGGTCCTCTGCCGTCAAATCGCCGAAGCCCATGGCGGCTCGGTAGCGCTCGAAAATCGAGGTGATCGATCCGGTTGTCGCGCGCGGCTGCGATTGCCACTGCGGTGAACATGGATTTTCCAGGAGCGATGCACCGGGTTCCCATCCCGGATGCACGACCGGAATTTGCGATTCAGACATGTAACCTGGCCTTCGCGGAGCGCAAAAACCTGGTCCCAAACCGTCCCATTGCTGGGACGGCGAAATCCCGGTGTTGAAACGCGAAGCGGTTGACGGGCGGCACGACGCAAACCGTATCTTGCTCCAAACACGATGTGTTACATTTATGCCCCTGACTTGGCATAAGGCTTGCCAAGTAGTGGGTCGAACAAGCGACACCTGGCGTGAACCCGTTATAGCCGACAAAGCGCGTAACGGACGAAGGGCCGATCCGCCGGGATGTCCAGACGCATGAACACTAGAGCTGAAACCGTCACTGACGCTACCGCACAATACGAGTCGAACGCGATCATGATTCAACTTCGAAACGTCGAGAAGTGTTTCAAGACCAAGGCGGGTTTTACTTATGTGCTCCGCCAAATCAATCTGGATATCGCCGAGGGCGAGTTCATCACGATCATGGGTCCGTCCGGGGCTGGGAAATCGACGCTGCTAGGAATTCTTGGGATGTATGATCATGCCTGGGAGGGGGAGATCCAGTTCTACGAACATCCGGTGCATCGGCTCAAACCGAAGGAGCGGGCCGTGCTCAACAAACGCTTCGTCGGCTTTGTTTTCCAGCAGTTTCATTTGCTCGATGATCTCACGGTGGCCGAGAACCTGGACATCCCGCTGTCCTACCGCGATATCAAGCGTTCGGAACGGCAGGCCCTCGTGGCGGACGCGCTGGACCGGTTCAACATGGTGGGAAAGAAGGATCTTTTCCCGAGCCAACTCTCGGGTGGACAGCAACAACTCGTTGCGGTGGCCCGTGCCATCATCGCCAAACCCAAGCTGCTCCTGGCGGACGAACCGACCGGTAATCTCCACTCCGAACAAGGCCGTGAGATCATGGAGCTTTTCAAAAAACTGAACCAGGCTGGCGCCACGATTGTCCAGGTCACCCATTCGGAGACCAATGCCGCTTATGGGAATCGGGTCATTCGACTGAAGGATGGGTGGATGCAGAAGGATATGACGACTAGCACGTGACGAGTTATGGAGACCGCAACGAAGCCATTTAAGCAGGAGCATAGTCACTAGTCACTCGTCACGCGTCACGTATCATGGATATCCCCCGCCCAGACCAGGCACGAAAGAAACGCCGCCGCCGCATTGCGGCGCTGCTGGCCGGCCTGGCCGCGGTCAGCCTCATCACGGTCGGCCTGGCGCGGTTGAAACCGGCGGCCCCCCCGGTGGACCGCGGCTCACTGCTGTTCGGCGCCGTCAAACGCGGAGAACTGCTGCGGCAGGTGCGCGGAAACGGCACGTTGGTGCCACAGGAAATCCGGTGGATTCCGACAATTAATCAGGGCCGGGTCGAACGGATCATCGTCCTGCCTGGCGCCCGCGTGACGAAAGACACGGTTTTGGTGGAGCTGAGCAACCCCGAGGTTACCCAGGCGGCTTTCGATGCCGAGGCCCAAGTCAAGACCGCGGAGGCCGATATGGAAAATCTCAAAGTGCAACTGGAATCCCAGAAGCTCACGCAGCGCGCCGCCGTCGCCACCGCCAAATCCAATTACAGCAGCGCGAAATTGGATCTCCAAGTAAATGACGAACTGGCCAAAGGCGGCTTAATCCCGGCCATTACGCTCCGGCAATCCAAGGCCAAAGCCGAGGAACTCGCCAGCCTGCTGGAAATTGAAGAGGAACGCCTCAAAATCAGCGCCGATTCCGCCGCCGCGCAAATCGTCTCGCAACAAACCAAGCTCGATCAGCTGCGGGGCCAACTCGCGCTCAAGCGCCAGCAGGTGGATGCGCTCAGGATCCGGGCTGGGGTCGATGGGGTATTGCAACGGTTGGGCGACCTGACCAATCCACTGCAGGAAGGCGAGCAGCTTCCCGCCGGTGCCCTGGTCGCGCGAGTGGCCGAGCCGAACCATCTTAAGGCCGCCATCAAAATTGCCGAGACCCAGGCGAAGGACGTGCAGCTCGATCAGCTCGCTGAGATTGATACCCGCAACGGACTCATCCCCGGTCACGTCATCCGGGTTGACCCGGCCGTCGATAACGGAACCGTGACGGTGGATGTGGCGCTGGATGCGCCGCTGCCCAAAGGCGCCCGGCCCGACCTCAGCGTGGATGGCACGATCGAGCTGGAACGGCTCGAGAACGTCTTGTATGTCGAACGACCGGTGCAGGGCCAGCCGGAAAGCCTGGTCAGCCTGTTCAAGGTCGGCGCCAACGGCCGGGATGCCTCGCGCGTTCAGGTCAAGCTCGGACGCAGCTCGGTCAGCACTATCGAAGTGCTGCAGGGACTGCACCTCGGCGATCAGATCATCCTCTCGGACATGTCACAGTGGGACGCTTTCGAAAAAGTACGGCTGAATTGAGCGTGGTTATACTATGAATGATACCCTGATCCATCTCGACGGAATTAAGAAGGTCTTCCTGACCGACGAAGTCGAAACGCACGCGCTGGCGGAAATCAGCCTCGAAGTGCGGCGTGGCGAGTTCGCGTGTATCGCGGGGCCGTCCGGTTGCGGCAAATCCACTTTGCTTTCGATCCTGGGTCTGCTGGATTCCCCCACCGAAGGGAGTTATACGCTCAACGGCCAGGCCGTGGCGAACCTCGATTTTGCCCAGCGTGCCCGGATTCGTAATCGCGAGGTGGGCTTCATCTTTCAGAGTTTCAACCTCATCGGAGACCTCACCGTATTTGAAAATGTGGAACTGCCGTTGACCTATCGCGGCATGAGCAGTGCCGAGCGCAAACAGCGCGTGCAGGAAGCGCTGGAAAAGGTCGGCATGGGACACCGGACCCGGCATTACCCAGCCCAGCTTTCGGGTGGCCAACAGCAGCGGGTGGCCGTCGCCCGCGCGCTGGGTGGCAAACCCTCGATCCTGCTGGCCGATGAACCCACTGGAAATCTCGACTCGCGCAACGGCGAAGCGGTGATGCAGCTCATGGGCGAACTCCACCGCGAAGGGGCCACGATTTGCATGGTCACCCATGATCCGCGGTTCGAAAAGCACGCCGAACGCATCGTCCACCTCTTCGACGGTCGGATCGTCGAGGAATCGCTGGCCGGAACGGACGAGCCGAGCCCCGGCTAGGTTCCTTGAACCTCAAAACACTTGTAATCAAATGAAGTTCCGCTGCCTTTGGACAAGGCGCCGAGCATTTCCCCGGCCCTGCCTCCTCTCTCAAACCAGCGCGACGCGCACAACTCAGCAGACGTCGGCCACCCCCATCTTCTTGAGCGCCCCAACCTTCGACGACCCTACAACGCGCAGAGGGTCCGAGGCTGAGCCTCATTAGACTATGAATGATCTGAAATTCGCCTTCCGGCAACTGGCGAAGAATCCTGGCTTCACCGCGATCGCGGTGCTCACCCTCGGCCTGGGGATCGGAGCGACTACGGCGCAGTTCAGTGTCATCTACGGTGTGCTGATCAGTCCCTATCCCTACGCGGAACCCGGGCAAATCTGGATGCCTGGACTCGTCAGCCCGAGTTCAGACCAACGGATGCGGCCCTACCGCCCGGACGAATACCAGGCCATGGCCAAGTTGCCTGTTTTCTCGGACGTTATGGCGACCGGGCCGGGGATGGTTCTGCTGACCGGCGAGTTCGCGCCAGAATCGGTCCGAGCGGTGCGTGTTTCAACCAACGCGTTCCAATTCCTTGGGGTGGCACCCGTGCTGGGCCGGACCATCCAGCCTGGGGATGTTCGTTCGACGGGCGAGCCGGAGTTGGTCACGGTGTTGAGTTTCAAGCGATGGCAGCGCCTGTTCGGGAGCGACACGAACGTGCTGGGCAGAACCCTCCGTTTGGACGACCAGCTCTACTCCATTGTCGGCGTAATGCCGCCCCGGTTTGGATGGTGGACGGACGACGGTCTTTGGCTGCCCATGGGTGCCGATTCCCGCGATGACAGAGGCGTGTTTCCCATCGCGCGCCTGAAAAAGGGAATCTCCTCATCGGCCGCGCGCGAGCAACTCCACGGGCTCCAGGTGGAGCTCGCCAAAGCCAACCCTGCCGGATTTCCCAAAGACGAGTTCAAAACCACCCTGACCAATTATTTGGATATCACCGAGGCCAGCGACTCGATCGTCCAGCGCCGCCTGCGGTTGCTTTTTGGAGCGGTGGGATTTCTGTTGCTCATCGCGTGCGCCAACGTGGCGAACCTGCAGCTCGCCAAGGCCAGTTCCAGGACGCGCGAGATGGGCATCCGGCTGGCTATCGGTGCCAGCCGGAGCCAGCTCGTTCGGCAACTGCTGAGCGAAAGCGTTCTGCTCTCGGTGTTGGGCGGCGCGCTAGGTTTGGTTTTCGCCTTGTGGATGACCGAGCTGATCGTTGCCTATATGCCCAGCGTGGCCGTGCCTAACGAAGCCCGCATCGCGGTCAATACGCCGGTCTTGTTTTTCTGTGTGGGTGTCTCGCTCCTGACGGGAATCCTGTTTGGTTTGGCCCCGGCCCTTCAGTTGTCACGCCCGGAGCTGACCGAGGCGCTTAAAGACGAATCTCGGGGCTCTTCCGCGTCGGTCGGCGGCAGAACTCGAAGGCTATTAGTGATTGGCGAAGTCGCCCTGTCTGTGGTCTTGCTGGTGGGTGCGGGTCTGACCATCCGCAGCTTCCTCGCGCTGCAACAGGTCGAACTTGGGTTCCGGCCCGAGCGGGTCATGACCGTGGGGCTCCCGTTGCCGCCCAGGCGCTATTCAACCTTGGACCAGCGAAACCGCTTTGCCGAAGCGGTGCTCCAGCGCGTCGAGAATCTTCCCGGTGTTCAAGCCGCGGCCATCGGCAACGGCGGCCTGCCCTTCGGAGGGCCGGATTCTGCCTACGCAATCGAGGGCAGCGAGACCCCGGCAAATGCGCGGATCATGATCGATTTGGTCAGCGCCGGTTACTTGCGCACCACCGGCATACCTCTGCGGCGCGGTCGGATGCTCTCGGAGCGGGAAATCCACGCCGCCCAATCCGTGGCCGTAATAAACGAGGCCGCGGCCAAACTTTGGCCCGCCGGCACGGATCCCGTCAGCCGGCGCATTCGGCTGGATTTGCTGCAAAACGCCGGATCGTCGCAGGTGAAGACGCCGACCAATCTTTCCCCGTATGTCACCGTGGTGGGCGTGATCGGCGATGCGCGCAATGACGATGACGAAGGCTTGCGCAAGCAACCACAGCCGGCGGTGTTTATCCCCTTCACGCTGTTGGCGCCCCCCGGGCGCACCCTGGCGCTTCGCACCACGGGAGAGCCGAAGCAATTGATGAATGCGCTCCGCGAGCAAGTTCGCGAACTGGACAAGGAACAGCCGGTCAATGGCCCGGAGACCTTCGAGGAAAGCATGGCGGTCTGGATCGCACAGCCCCGCTTCACGACCGCGCTGTTCAGTGTGTTCGCCGCCTTGGGTCTCGTCTTGGCCATGGCGGGAATCTTCAGCGTTTTGGCCTACCTCGTTTCGAGGCGAACGCGCGAGATTGGGGTGCGGATGGCTTTGGGCGCCCAACGCGCCGACATCCTGCGCTTGGTTTTCCGAGCCGGCGGCAGCCTGGTCGCCGTCGGCTTAATCCTCGGGATCGTGGCCAGCCTGGCCGTAACGCGCCTGCTCGCCAGCCAGTTGGACCTGTTCCAGGTCGCCGTCGCCGATCCCATCTCGTTGCTGGCGGTTGTCTTCCTGCTCAGCCTGGTGGCGGCTTTGGCCTGCCTCATTCCGGCCCGCCGCGCCGCCGAAGTGGATCCCATGGTTGCGTTGAGGCATGAATGAGAGAATTTGCGACCTGGGATCGCCTCGCGGCGGAATCGGCGACGCAGCCACGATCGACTTCGACTCGCCCGGGGGCGCTCTCCGGCCATTCCCCTCGATCATGAGCCCCATCCCCTTCGGTCATGGAGACAAGACGTTCCCGGGCCAGCATCAATCGCAAATCTGACATGGCATGAACGATCTCAAATTCGCCTTTCGCCAATTGGTCAAGAACCCCGGCTTCACAGCAGTGGCGGTAATCACGCTGGCGCTCGGCATTGGCGCGAACACCGCAATCTTTAGTTTTGTTAACGCCATCCTCCTTCGCCCCCTCCCGTTTCCCGACGCGGATCGACTGGTACAGGTCTATGAGAACTACTCGATGTCCGGAGCCCGTAGAGTCCCGGTGGAGCCACCAATTTTTAATGAATGGCGAAAGCAAAACAAAAGCTTTGACGGACTGGCGGCGCGGGCTTTTCGAGGCTTCATCCTGACAGGGAGAGGGGATCCAGAAGGGTTGGCGGCTGGGGAGCTTTCCGCGAACGTTTTTTCGCTGCTCCGGGTTCAACCCCTGTTGGGCCGCACTTTTCTCCCCGAGGAAGAAACGTATGGCAAACAGCACGTCGTATTGCTGAGCTATGAGTTATGGGAACGGCGCTTCGGCAAGGACCGGGGAATCATCGGACAGAACATTACGCTCAGCGATGAGCCGTACACTGTCATCGGAGTGATGCCGGCACGAACGTTTTTCCCCGACCGCAACACTCAAGTCTGGACACCTCTGGCATTCGCGCCTGAGGAAGCAGCCAATCGCCAATCGCACAACTATGCCGTTTATGGAAGGCTAAAACCCGGCATTACGGTCGCCCAAGCAGAAGCGGATTTGAACCTGATCAGCTGGCGAATCGGAGAGCACGATCCGCAAAGCAAAGGCTGGGCCGCGGAGGTGCATCCGCTGCGTGAGATACTTGTGGGAGACTCAAAAACGTTGCTGCTGGTCTTGCTTGGCTCGGCAGGCGCGGTGTTATTGATCGGGTGCGCCAACATTGCGAGTTTGTTGCTCGCGCGATCAGCGGCGCGGTCGCACGAATTCGCGATTCGAGCGGCGCTGGGCGCACGACGAGGCCAAATGATTCGCCAACTTCTCACTGAGAGCCTTCTGTTGGCGGGACTCGGCGCGCTGGCCGGATTGTTGTTGGCATCGCTGGGATTGCCGATCCTGATCCGCATCAGCCCGCCCGACCTGCCGAGAATTTGGGAGGGTGTCCGGCTCGACGGGCGGACTCTTGGACTCGCGATTGCGATTTCCCTGTTGACCGGAATGGCCTTTGGCCTTGTGCCCGCACTGCAATCAGTGAATTCGGCGCAGGCCGGCGCCTTGAGTGAAAGCAGTCGCGGCAGCAGTCCCGGACGGCAACGGCACCGAGTCCGCCGAGCATTGGTTATATTGGAGATTGCTGTTTCCCTGATTTTGCTCGTCGGCGCCGGCTTAACGATTCGAAGTTTCGGACGGCTCCTCTCGCAACCTCTCGGATACAACCCAGAGAAGGTGATTAGTTTTGAGGTCGGTTTAACCGACAAGAAATATGAGGAATCAGCCGCGCCGGCCCGCTTTTTCGAAACCTTGCTGACAAATATACGGAACCTGCCGGGGATGCGCTCTGCCGCCTTAGTGGCTGGTTTGCCACTGGCACATTGGGATGCCAACGTCTTCGTCTCGGTCGATGGAATGCCTCAGCGCACCCCTGCGGACGGGGCGACTGCACAGTACCGCGCAGATCAGCCCGGGTTATTTTAGAACGATGGGGATCCCTTTGCTGAGGGGCCGGGAGTTTAGCGAATCGGACCGCGGAACAGCAACCCCGGTGGTCATCGTAAACGAGGCGTTTATTAAGAGGTTCAAGCTCGGATCAGATGCGATTGGCCAACGACTGACCCTCGGGGATGGCGCGCAGCATGCCGAGATCGTCGGCATTGTCCACGATGTGAAGCAGACCGACCTCACCGTTCCGGCCCGGAGCGAAATGTTTCGGCCATATCAACAAGCCTGCTGGGGCCAAATGCGATTGATCGTGCGAACGGAGCGAAGCTCGGGTGAGGCGACTCGGCTCGTTCGTGCGCAGTTGGATCTGCTGGATAAAAATGTTCCAATCCTGGATACGCATTCGATTGCCGACCTGCTTTTCTCGGCAATCGCACAACGGCGGTTATCGGCGCAGCTCTTGGGCGGATTCGCTGCTCTGGCGTTGTTACTGGCAGCCATAGGCCTCTACGGGGTGATCGCCTATCACGTCGCACAGAGGACGCAGGAGATCGGTATTCGGATGGCGCTAGGTGCGCAAAGCTCGAATGTTGCGTGGCTGGTTCTCCGCGAAGGGATGACGCTGACCTCGCTGGGAATCGGCGCCGGTTTGATGGGCGCTCTCGCGTTGACGGGAGTGCTGCGGCAGTGGCTGTATGAGATCACGCCGACGGACCCGCTGACCTACGCCGGAATCACCTTGCTGCTCGTTTGCGTCGCCTTCTTGGCCTGCTGGTGGCCCGCCCGCCGTGCGGCCAAGGTCGCTCCAATGGTCGCTCTCCGTTATGAATGATTTGAACTTCGCCATCCGCCAACTCGGCAAGAACCCCGGGTTCACCGCTGTAGCGGTGGTTACTCTCGCCCTGGGCATCGGGGCCAACACCGCTATCTTCAGTGTGGTCAATGCGGTCATGCTCAAGCCCCTGCCCTACCCCGACCCCGGGCGACTGGTCATGCTCTGGCCTGACAATCCTTCCCTCAATCTTGGGATTCATGAGTTGCCTCCAACCCCTTCGGACCTCGTCGATTGGCGAACCCAGGCGCATTCCTTCGAACAGGTGGCAGGAATGCGGCCGCGGACGGCGGATATTTCCGACCAAGGCGATCCGGAGCGGGTCGGCGGCGTCCAGGTCACCGCTAACTTCTTTCCGCTCCTCGGGGTGGCGCCTCTCCTGGGGAGAGCTTTTACCGCGGAGGAAGAGCAGCCCGGAAACAGCAAGGTCGCGATCATCAGTTACGGTCTCTGGCAGCGGAAGTTCGGCGGCGTGAAGGATGTCCTGGGGAGGAGCGTCACAGTCAACCGCGAACGCTACCAGGTCGTCGGAATCATGCCGCCAGGTTTTACCTTCCCCCACGGGACGGAAATGCCCTCCGCCTATGGACTCCTGCCGCGGACGGAGATTTGGCGGCCGTTCGCCGAGAACGCCGACTATTGGCGAAAGGACGACAGCCGCGATTTTATTGCGATGGGCCGGCTGAAATCAAATGCCAGCCTGGCGCAAGCCCAGGCTGAGCTGAGCGCGATTGCCGCGCGGGAGGCCAAAGATCGGCCCGCGACGCATACCGGCTGGACCGTCCACTTGCGCCCGCTCACGCTGCAGGTCGTGGGCACTACGCGTCCCCTGCTTTGGCTATTGCTGGGCGCGGTGACTTTCATACTGCTCATCGCCTGTGCGAATGTTGCAAACCTGCTGCTGTGCCGGTCCGCCGGGCGCCGGAAAGAAATTGCCATCCGGGCGGCCATCGGCGCCGGGCGAGGACGGATCATCCGGCAGTTGCTCGCGGAGAGCACTGTTCTCTCCATGCTCGGCGGCGGGTTGGGGCTCGCGCTGGGGAGTTGGTTGATTCGCCTCATACTGGCCTTCAGCCCGCCGAACGTGCCCCGGCTGGAGGAAACCACCCTCGACGCCAATGTGCTTCTCTTCACCTTGTTGCTCTCGGTTGGGACAGGGGTGGTGTTTGGCTTGGCGCCAGCCTGGCAGGCCACCAGAGTTTCGCTAGCGGAAGTACTGAGCGCGGGTGATCGGTCCGGCATCGCGCCCCGACAGCAACGGGCCCAGGGATTGCTGGTGGTCGCGGAAGTCGCCCTCACGGTCCTTTTGTTGACGGGCGCGGGGCTCATGATCCAAAGTTTTCTGCGCCTTCAAGCGGTGGACCCGGGGTTCCAACCGCACCGGGTCGTGGCCTTCGATGTCAGCCTGTTTGGCGAACGGTATGATGGCGACCCTCGATTGCGGCAGTTCTTCCAGGAGGCTCGCACGCGGTTGTCCAAGCTCCCCGGGGTTCTCTCTGCCGCCGCCATTTCAAATCTGCCTCTGGGCGGCTCCGAGAACATGCAGTTCTTTTTTGTTGAAGGGGCTGCCGTGCCCGCGGGTGGCCAGGGGCCGCTGGCGGAAAATCGCCGGGTCACACCCGGCTATTTCCAGACCCTGGGGGTTAAGCTCGTGCGCGGTCGCGATTTCAATGACAGCGAGGCTTCCGATCAGCCCAGGGTATGTGTCATTAACGAGACCCTTGCTCGCGCCTTTTTCCCGCTCGCTGACCCCATTGGCAAACGCCTCAAGCTGGGGAACCCGGGGGCGGACCAACCGTGGGTGACCGTCGTGGGTGTGGCCCGCGACGTACGCGGTTACACGCTCGAAATGAAGCCTCGGCCCGAGTTCTATGTGCCCTTCGGTCAAGACACCCAGAACGAGATGACGTTCGTCGTCCGTGCCGCGCCGGCTTCTGCAGCCTCGGTCGAAAAAGCGATCCGATCCGAAATGAAGGCGCTCGACCCGGCCCTACCACTGGCCAATTTCCACACGATGGACGGTTTGCTGTCGAACGCGGTGGCCCGCCCTCGGTTCACCACGTTCCTGCTGGATTTGTTTGCGGGGACAGCTTTGATGCTCACCCTGGTGGGGCTCTACGGCGTGGTGGCTTACGGCGTGAGCCAGCGGACGCGCGAACTCGGCATTCGCACCGCCCTGGGGGCCCAGCGGCTTGATCTGTTGGCGCTCGTGATCACGCAGGGAATGCGGCCCGCGCTGGCGGGCCTCGCCCTAGGCGTTGCCGGGGCGTTCGGCCTCACCCGCTTTTTGGCCAGCCAATTATTCGAGATCAACCCGACCGACCCCGTGACTCTGACGGTTGTTTCGCTGGTTTTGGCCGTCGTGGCGTTCCTCGCCTGTTGGGTGCCCGCCCGCCGGGCGGCCAGGGTGGACCCCATGGTGGCACTGCGAACGGAATAATTCTCTTTGCCATGAACGACTTGAAATTCGCCATCCGCCAGCTCGCCAAGAACCCCGGCTTCACCGCGGTCGCAGCAGTTACGCTCGGTTTGGGCCTGGGCGCAAACACCGCGATCTTCAGCGTGGTGAATGCCGTACTGCTTAAGCCCCTGCCCTATCGCGACCCGGACCGGCTCATGCTGATTTGGACCGACAATCCGGCATATAATCTAGGCATCCACGAATTGCCGCCTTCCCAGCGTGATCTGATCGATTGGCGCGCCCAGGCACGTTCGTTCGACCAAATCGCGGCAGTGTCCTCCGAGACGACTGATCTTAACCGGGAAGCGGATTCGACGCGGATCGGCGCGGTCAAGGTGACGGCCAATTTCTTTTCGACCTTGGGAATCCAGCCCGAGCATGGCAGAACCTTCACCGCCGATGAAGAACAGCCCGGCAAAGACAAGGTCGTGGTCCTCAGCCACGCGCTTTGGCAGCGGGAATTTGGCGGCAACCCGAACCTGGTGGGGACCACTATCTCCTTGAACAACGAGCGCCGCCTGGTGGTGGGAATCATGCCGCCCGGTTTCAGTTTTCCACACAGCGCTGAAATGCCGGCTCCGTACCATCTGCCGCCGCAGACCGACCTGTGGCTGCCCGCATCTGGAGACGCGCGGTTTTGGCAGGATGACATCAATCGCCAGTTCATTGTGCTGGGCCGTTTGAAACCCAGCGTCACGATGAAACACGCCCAGGTGGAGATGAGTTCCCTGGCGCAACGCGCGGCGAAGGAGCGGCCGGCAACGCACAGTGGCTGGAGCACCTATCTCCGCGCGCTCCCCAGGCAGGTCGCGGGCCAGACCCGTCCCGTGCTTTTCGTGCTGCTCGGGGCGGTTGGGTTCGTGCTGCTCATCGCCTGCGCAAACGTCGCGAATCTTCTCCTCTGCCAATCGGCCGCGCGCCGCAAAGAAATGGCTATTCGCTCGGCAATCGGCGCGGGCCGGGGCCGAGTGATCAGGCAGTTGTTCACCGAAAGCCTGCTCCTGGCGGCATTGGGCGGCCTGGTGGGGCTTCTCGTGGGTAATGCCGGGCTGAAGCTGCTGCTCGCCCTCAGCCCTCCGAATATCCCGCGCCTTCACGAGGCGTCCCTGGATGGCTCAGTCTTCGCCTTTTCGTTGGCCATCACTTTGGCCACGGGACTTTTGTTCGGGCTAGTACCGGCATGGAACGCGGCCAAGGCGAACCTCAACGAGGTCTTGAGTGGCGCCGGGCGCGGGCACTCGGCCAGCGGCCGCACGCGAAGTTTTGGAAGTCTGGTGACGGCGGAGACGGCGGTAGCTGTGCTGTTACTCGTTGGAGCCACGCTGATGTTGGAAAGCTTGCGCAAGTTGCTGGCGTTAGATCCGGGCTTTATCAAAACCGGTGTCTGCTCGTTGGATGTGACCTTCCGCGGAACGCGCTACCAAAACGGAGAGGCAAGGATCGCCTTGTTCGACCAGTTGCGCGAGCGGCTCCGAGGTCTGCCCGGTATTGCCGAGGTCGGCGCGATTTCGCACTTCCCGCTCACGGGCAACGAAAACGTGGGCTATTTTTCGCTGGAAGGCGCTCCGGATCCCACTCCTGGACATGAACCCTTGGCCGAAAACCGGCTGGCCACCGTGGGTTGTTTCGAGGCGATGGGGTTCAAGCTGCTCCGCGGACGAGACTTCGACACGTCGGATGGATTTGGAAAAAATCCGGTCGCCATCGTCAATGAGACGTTGGTTCATCAATTCTTCCCGGGCAAGGATCCGCTGGGGAAGCGCATTAAATTGAAGGAATCGAACGATTGGCTGACGATCATAGGCGTGATCGCTGACGTGCGCGGGGCCGGCCTGGAGCTCAGCCCGCGTCCCGCAATCTATCGCGACCACCGTCAAGACCCCGGTTATTGGGAAGAAATGACGCTCGTGGTGCGAGGAGCGAAAGCCTCAGCGATTCCTTCCTTTGAAGGGGTCCTGCGCCGCGAGATCGGGAAAATCGACCCCACGCTGCCCGCGGCCAACTTCCGGACCATCGAAGGCGTGCTTTCCAATTCGATGGCTCGCCCACGATTCAGCTCGTTCCTCTTATCGGTCTTTGCAGCCACCGCACTGGGTTTGACCATGATCGGTCTTTACGGCGTGGTGGCGTATAGCGTGAGCCAGCGAACGCGCGAGCTCGGCATCCGCGTCGCTCTGGGCGCCCGGCGGCGGGATCTGCTGGCGCTGGTCGTTGGGCAGGGGTTGCGACCCGCCTTGGTGGGACTCGCTTTCGGCCTGGCGGGCGCTTTCGCCCTCACACGATTTCTCTCCAGCCAATTATACGAGATTAATCCCACCGACCCCTTGACGCTAATTGGGGTTTCGCTCGTTCTGCTGGCCGTGGCCATGCTGGCGTGCTGGGTCCCCGCACGCCGCGCGGCCGCCGTGGACCCGGTGGTCGCACTGAGAGCTGAATGAGGCGCGGACCGACACGTCGAAGAGTCCGTTCCACGTCCTTGCCTTTCAGGTTGGCGATGAAGCCTTAAACGGAAACGGATTTTCTCGCATGCCTGCATGACACAGGCGACGGTAAATTAGGTTTCTCCATCTTGGAAACGAAGGGTCTGCACCTTAAAGGCAACGATGATACAGTTTACAACGCGAGGCTTTTTGAGTTGTTCACGCAGCATTCGCAAACCGCCCTCTTTGTTGGCGAACTTAAACTCGGCCTCAAAAAGCAGCAAATGCGGTTCGAGTTAGTGTTGTAAAACGATTGGCAGGAAAAGTTGCCGGCTATAGTGCTCCCCGAAAACCGGACAGATGATGTAGAGGGTGAATGCGAAGCCAATGTAATACCATCAAGAAAAGCTGCTCTACCTCTGGACGGCATTAGGTCCTGGAAGGTATATACTGACCTGATGCGACCCCTTCGGTATTCTATAAACGTCACATTGGACGGGTGCTGCGATCATCGTGCAATTCCGGCGGACGAAGAATTGCATCGTCACGGGATCGAGAATCTCACCCACGCCGATGCCCTCCTCCTTGGCAGGGTGACTTACCAAATGATGGAGGCTGCATTTCGGCCCCCGGTGGGGACGGGAGCGAGGCCTGATTGGATGGGCCCCCTTCGCCCGGACGATGGACGCGGCAAAAAAGTACGTTGTCTCGATCACCTTGGACCAGGTCGATTGGAACGCGGAGCTCGTGCGCGGAGATCTAGGGAAGGCCGTCGAGCAACTCAACCGGGAACCGGGTAAGGGACTGTTCACGGGAGGCGTGAAGCTCCCGCTGGCGTTGGCGGAACTGGGATTAATGGATGAGTACGAGTTCGTCGTGCAGCCCAGGCTCGCAGGCTATGGGCCGACGTTGTTCGCAGGGCTATCCAAGCGCATCGAATTGAAGCTCGTGAGCCGGCTGGAGTTTGGCTCCGGAGCGGTGGCGATGAGGTATGAGCCGAGGAGGTAGTCGGCGTTCGGGATTTGCATCAAATTGGAGGGACGCCAGAAGAGGTCCTTTGGCTCGATGAGACGGTAACCTTGAATGGCCTTCATGTTATGCAGGGGAGCTAAACCCGAAGCCAGCCACGAAATCCTCTGCCGCTATAGTAGGACTCCGCACCGTTGTGATATACGAAGACACGGCCGAAGCGGCGATCACCAAAGATGGCGCCGCCGAGTTTTCTAATATCGCCAGGGGTTTTCAGCCAGCTCGACGACTTCGTGTCGAAATCTCCAAGCCTCTGCAGCTCTTGATATTGTTCTTCGGTTAGAAGCTCAGTGCCCATGGCCGCTGCCATACCCATGGCGCTGCTTTTCGGTTTGTGTTCCTTCCTGGAATCCAGCGCTTCACGGTCGTAGCAAAGACTGGTGCGGCCTTTGGGACTTTCCGGCGAACAATCATAAAAAAGGTATTCGCCCGTCTGTTTATCCTGGCCGACAACGTCCGGTTCGCCGCCGGTTCTTTCCATTTCACTGAGCGACCACAGTTTCTCAGGCTTGGTTTCCAGCCTTGCTCGCACTTTAGCCCATTCAAGACCCGGGTGGCGGTTCGTGTTCTTCTCGAACCGGGCTTTCAACGTTGTGATCAGTTTTTCGCGCTGTTCTGGTGACAGCTCCTTCTTGTTGCTGACTTGGTTGCTCTTTGTCATGAGGCGTTAGTTCAATGTCTTTCAATGTGCCCTAGTCAGCGGGTTTTTCAAATCGGACCCGCATCTCCCGCAGCCCGATCATTCTTTGCCGGCCAGCAGAACCAGCATTGGCCACCACCAAACGACTTTGCCGTCCTCATTTCCAGGCCGGAGCGCAGCCCTGACATGCTCCGAAGTCTTGGCAACCGCTTCGAGAACCTTCTCGCGGTCCCCTCCCGACTTCGACGCGCCAAACCATCTCAGATTCCCGCTCCGCACGGATCGGGGCTGATACGAAATGCTGAATGACCTCAGCGTTCGTTGTCGTGTGAAGCGAGGGCTTTGTTGTGCGAAACGAACCCGCGCCGGCCAGGACCATGGGAATTAGGAGTTGGTCAGCGAGGTGCTCGTCAACCGGACCCCAAGAACGATATCGGAGACCTCTGGCAGGCGCGTTGGCTTCGCTTTCCGTCCCGCGCTCCCAGGAGATGCAAGGGTTGCAAATCCACCGGTGACTTTCCCGCATGTTTCGTTAACATCAAACGGCACACCCATTCCCGAAAGGCAGCTCATGTTCCGAAAAAGTATTTTGTGGCTTCATCGTTGGACCGGGCTCGCGATCACGGCGTTCATCATCGTGATGGCCGTGACGGGCACCATCCTCGCATTTCACGCGGAACTGGACCGCTTGCTGAATCCAGCGTTGATGACCGTGCCGCTCCGGGACGCACCCCTGTTGGACGCGGTCGCGCTCCGGGATCGGGCCGCGGCGATGGAGCCCCACGCCCCATTTGAATACTTCTATCTCAAGGTTACTCCCGGCCAATCATTTTGTCTCAGCGTCGTAAGAGCCAAAACGGACCCCTCGACCGGCAAGGCTTACGATTTGGGATTTGACCAACTTTTCCTGGACCCATACACGGGCGAAAAAGTCGGAAGCCGAAATTCAAGCCACTCCCTCATTACCTTTCTCTTCAATCTTCACTACGGGATGACGTTCGGGAACCGGGGCGTCCGGTTATTTGGCTTCATCTCGCTCGTGTGGACCATCACCAGTATCATCGGCATCTACCTGACGTTTCCGCTGCGGCGGCGGCGCTCCAAGGCGAGCGAACCGACGAAGGATACGCCCGAACCTCCCGTCCGCTCATGGTGGCGGCGATGGATGCCGGCCTGGAAAATCAAGTGGGGCGGTGGGACTTATCGCATGAGCTACGACATTCACCGCGCCTTCGGACTTTGGACCTGGCTGCTGCTTTTCATCTTCGCCTGGTCCGGCGTGGCCTTGAACCTGCCGGCGCCCTACATGAAAACCATGAATTTCCTCCATCTCACCGTGCGCAACAGCATGGGTGAGCATCTCACGGTTCCGGAAAAGCCGCCCGGACCTCCGGTGCTGGATTGGCGCGCGGCGCTGGAAAGGGGACGGGTGCTGATCCGCGAAACGGGGCTGAAGGAAGGCTACACGGTCCGGGAGGAGTACTTCATGCGGCTGGTCCCCCGCTACGGCGTTTATGAATACGACGTGATAAGCTCCAAGGCCCCGCCCGGCGCGGAGATTCAGGATGCGGGAGTTTTCATCGACGCAAACAGCGGCGAGCTGCGCGATCATTGGTTACTGTCGAAGTCACCCCCCGGCACCATCATTACGAGATGGCTGGTCGCGTTGCACATGGGTACCTTCCTTGGACTGCCGATGAAAATCCTGATCTTCTTCTCCGGTATTATCACCACCGCGCTCTCCGTCACGGGCGTCATCATCTGGTGGAAGAAGCGTGATGTCTCCGCGTTGAAACGGAATCGTACGCTGGAGTGTCAGGCATAGGCTGGAGTGGAATCCCTTCCGGCGTTTGCTCGTGAGCTCGTAGAAAGCGTGAATCTTCATAATGTTCGATGTTTGCCATGCAGCCTCCAGTTTTGGTGGTTTTGTTGTTAAAGGCCGGTGACGTGCTGATCACGCCACCGGCTTGGATTCTTACGTGAGGAACAGCTTCCAGTCCTCAACCTCAGCCGAGTTGCGAATGAGCGCCGAAACCGGCAGCTCTTTCGGAGCACGCGGAACCGAGAGCAGCTTCAGGCCTGCCTCGTGCGGCAGACGGTCGGCCTTGCGCTGGTTCACTTCCTTGGCCGACCAGACCAGGTTCTCCCAGGCGTCCTTGCCACCACGCGAGCGGGGGACAACGTGGTCCAGGCTACCCTCGTGCGGGTGCAGCACGCGGCCGGTGTACTGGCAGCGGTTACCGTCACGCTCACGGATGGCCTTGGCGCACAGCTTCGGGCGCTTCTTGGGCACCTTGGCATAGTTCACCGCCACGATGACCGTCGGCACGCGAATCTGGCCGCGCACGGTGTGGACTGCCTCGTCCTGGTCGCGAACTGGCAGCATGATCCACTCCTCCCAGGTGACTGGGCGGATGTGCTCTTCCCCCTCGATCTCCAGGCCTGTCGCCACGTTGGTGGCCATCATGCAGAACGCCTCCTGGGGCGTGCGCACGTTAATGGCCTGCCAGTTGCGGTTCAGCACCAGCACGGTCGCTTTCGTCAATATGCTGCTCATACGTGTTCTTGGGTGTTTGTTCTTTGTTGGTATTGGCGCATGGCCAAATTTGGCTGCCTCGCCTGGAATCGCACCAGGACCTCCGGTGTCAGAGACCGGCACGCTGCTGATTACGCCACGAGGCCCACCGTCGCGCTTCGCGCTATGGCGCGGCAAGCAAATGGCTCGCCGAGCCGTAGCTTGGAGAGCGAAGGCTGATCGCCCGGGAAGGTTCTGCCCCTCCGATTTCTGGGTGTAGGCCAGACGTGATGCTATTTCACCACCGAGCGGAAATGATCGGCAATAATATCGGCAATATTTTGGCCGATGATGCTGCATGTCTTAACAAATAGCTTGTAAAGTGGCGCTGTATATGCTCCATTAGATCGGCAATAGCATCGGCACAAATGACCAGACAGGCAGCCATTAAGACACTGTACGACCACCCATCGGACATGGAACCGCTTCTGCCTGGCGAGGGCGACAGCAACTCCTCGAGCCTGGCTTTGGCACTGATACGCGGAGCAGAACGGCTCCGCACTTCGCTCCATCCCATCACGCGCAAACTGGTGGCGGATTTGGTGTGCTCGATGAACAGCTACTACTCGAACCTCATCGAAGGTCATCGCACGCGGCCGAGGGACATTGACGCGGCGATCAGGAAGGATTTTTCCGCCGACTCAGCCCAACGGTCCCTTCAAATCCAGCATGTCGCCCACATGGAAGTGCAGGCGGAAATGGAAGCCAAGCTGCCAGCGATGCCCGCTGGCGATATCTGCTCGACGGAATTCCTCTGCTGGCTGCACGAGGGATTCTATCGGCGGCTACCGGAAGAATTCCGCAAGGTGGCCGACGAAAAGGGAACGGCCCATGAAGTCAAGCCCGGCGCCCTTCGCCCAGGCGAGGTCAGCGTGGGCCGACACATGGCGCCGTCCAGCAAGAAACTCAGGGAATTCCTTAAACGTTTCGCCGAGTTTTACGGTCCGCTGGTTACGACCGACCCGGGCAGTCTGATCGCGGCTGCGGCCGCCCATCATCGCCTCACCTGGATACATCCGTTCCTGGATGGCAACGGCCGCGTGGCCCGATTGTTCACCCACGCCTGGCTCGCGAAGGCGGGGGTGGACAGCGACGGGCTCTGGACGATCTCGCGCGGCCTGGCTCGGCGGAAAGCGGAGTATCAGGCCGCACTGGCCAATGCGGATGAGAAGCGGATGAACGATTACGACGGTCGCGGTTACCTTTCGCAGCGATACCTCGGTGAATTCTGCCAGTTCTTTTTAGGCACCGCCAGCGACCAGGTTGAGTTCATGCAGGAACTCCTGGCTCTCGAGCGAATGCTGAATCGCATCACCGGTTATGCCGAGCGGAGAGAGTCTGCCAAGGAGCTTCACAGCGGCGCTGCCTTGGTGCTCAGGGAAATCTTTCTCCGCGGAGAAATCGCCCGCGGCGACGTGGCGCGAATCATCGGCGCATCACCTCGTACCGCCCAGAAGGTCACGGGCGAGTTGCTCTCACAGTGGCTAGTCACTTCCGGTTCGCCCAAAGGGCCATTGCGCCTGGGTTTTCCTGCGGACGCGGCCGGCCATTATTTCCCGAACCTGTATCCGGCGGGCGCAGATTGAAGCGGGGAAAATGGCTGCCGGGGATGGACTCGCACCACCACGCTCGCCTTCAAAGGGCGATGTCCTGCTGTTAGACGACCCGGCATCGAATCTGGTGGCCCGCCAGGGTAACGCTCCCTGTTCAACGGATTAAAAGTCCGTTGCATCACTTTAATGCTTGCAGGCCAAATTGGCTCGCCGGGCCGAAGCTCGGAGAGCGAAGGCTGGTGCTCGCGGGTGCTTGCGCACGGCCACTATTTCCTTCGTTCGAAGTCGTGTCTCTCGGTGGCCGCCTGCTAAGGTTTGGACTGCGCGAGCAAAATAAAATGGATCCTCTAGCCGGTGATGCTCCGGCGGGAATTCTTTACAAAAGAAATCTGCAGGCTGCTGCATGGAGGCAAGATGGTCGCAGTCCCCAGTGCTGCCCTGGGCCCGGCTGGCTTATGACGCCTGCCTGAGCGCTGGCTCGACTGCGGTTCGTCTGAAATAAATGGAGCCCCCACCCGGAATTGCATCCGCCTTCGCTCAGCAGCTACGGCGGACGAGCCAGGCTGGCCTGCTTACCGAGCAGATGCATCGCTGACAATGCTTTGGGGGCGGTTTCAAATGCAAATCGCAGAATGCAGAGTGCAGAACGGAGGACCGCGGCCGGTTCAGGACATTCTGCATTCATAATTCTGCCTTCTCCATTGGAACGGGGTGGGTCTGCTATTCCCCGTAAACCACGCGCCGTTGAAATTGGTGTCCCTGACCGGCTTCGCTCCGGTGATCTCCTGCTTGAGAGGCAAGCGTGTTGGCTGGACTACACCACAGGGACTGAAATGGTGAGGGCAGAAGGATTCGCGCCTTCGACCTGATGCATGTGAAGCATCCGCTCTGTCTGGCTGAGCTATGCCCTCAAAAATGGTGGGAGCGGAGAGTGCTGCCCTCTTTGCCTCTCGCATGTCAAACGAGCGCTCTGCTGATGAGCTACGCCCCCGAAAAATGGAGCGGGTGAACGGAGTCGCACCGTCGTCTCGGCCTTGGCACGGCCGCATTCTGCTGTTGAACACACCCGCTTGAAATGGTGTCCCCAGCCGGACTCTCACCAGCAACCTGGAGTTTAGGACACTCCCGCTCTGTGCTTTGAGCTATGGGGACAAAAGAATCGAATCCCTGGCTGGTCTCTTCCACCAGCTCACACCCAGCGCTTTCAAAAAGACGAAAGAAACGAAAGGCCTGGGCCGCTCAATCTGCTTCGCGTTCAGGGAGTCGAAATGGTCGGCGTGCCGGGTAACGCTCCCGGGCCAGGCACTCATCTAGTGCGATTCCGTTTATAAAACGGACGGTTCCCTTTGAACTACACGCCGGATGGCGGAATGCCGTGGACTTGCACCACATCCCCAAAAAAAGGACGCACTCGTTAGCACCGAGGCCCGGCTCGCTTGTCCGGTTGACATTCCAAATTGGTGCTGGCGTTCGGGGCGGCGAACTCGCGGTCGGACCGCCAGCCAGCTTATCGCCTGACCAGAACCTCGAGCGCCCGATTCCAGTTCAGGCCAAATTGGTCCGCGTGGCAGGACTTGCACCTGCAACCTTTCCGTCTTGAGCGGAACGCCTCTGCATTGGGCTACACGCGGGTATTAGCATACGGCCACCAGTGTGCCCACGGCCGGATTTGCACCGGCACTGGGCGCGTTTTAAGTGCGCTGTCTCTTCGTTGGACTACGTGGGCGAAATGGTGCCGCGTGAGGGATTTCCACCCCCAACCTCTCCGTCCTGAGCGGAGCGCCTCTTGTAGTTGGGCTAACGCGGCACAATGGTACTCCCGGCAGGAATCTCACCTGCAACTTGGCGGTTCGAAGCCGCTCGCTCTGATATATTGAGCTACGGGAGCCTTTGAAATGCAGAATGCAGAGTGAAGAATGCAGAATGAGCAGCCGGTGCAGGCGGGCATTTCATTCTGCAATTTGCACTCTCCACTCTTCACTTGAACGGTGGGGCCGACGGGGAGACTTGCACTCTCGTGGGGCGATTCGGCCGGCAGTTTACGAAACTGCTGCTGTGCGCCAACACCTGTCGCTGCTGAGCCACGCCGGCAATTCAGATGCAGAACGCAGAATGTAGAATGTAGAATGTAGAATGTGGACCGGCTCCGTCATTCTTCATTCTTCAATCTTCATTCTTCGTTCTTCGTTCTTCGTTCTTCATTTAAACATGGTGGGTCGCCACGGTGCTGCCCCGTGCTCTGCGGTTTAAGAGACCGCTGCATCGCTGCAATGCTTGCAACCCAAAAGGACCGCGACACGAAGGCGGAGTCGAACCGCCGCAGCCAGGCCTGTGAAGTCCTTGCCGGCACCGGGATTTCGCGTCGCGTAAGATGGAATCCCAAGCGCACCGAATCCGGCTTCCGGCCTGGTGGCCGTGCGCAAGCACCTTCGACCGTGCGGGGTCTCTGCCGGCGGACCAGATTCACTTGGGAAATGGACGGGCATGTCGGTAGCGCGCCGACTATTCCGGTTTGGAAGACCGGCGTGTGTCTCTCAACACTTATGCCCGGAGAAATGGAATCCCGTGCTGGAATTGCACCAGCCTTTGCGGCTTTGCAGGCCGCCGCCTGAGCTAATCGGCCAACGGGATGTGAAATTAAGGTGCGGGCGGAACTTTTCGTTTCCGCCCGCGTTGTTTTGCCTCTTGGCGTCCTTGAACCGTTCGCTATTCGCGAACAAAGTCCGCGATCACGGCCGGCACGGTCGTGTCGAAGCCGACTACGTCGAGCATGCCGCGGTCGTTCGGGTCGGCAAGGGTGAAGCCGTTGGAGGTCATGCCCACAACGACTGCCTTCGCGTCACCGACGAAATCGCTGCGATACTGACGCAACGCCTGAGCCGGATGGATGTTGCCCGCCCACGTTTCGCTGTCCGTGTAGGTCATGAAACCCGACACGTTCAGCTTGTTACGAGCGGCCCACACCATCGGCAGCGCGCAGTCGGTGCCACCCATCGGGATGGCTTCGATGCGCTTGACGACTTCGGCCAGACGCATGCGCGGCGAGAGGGTCACCCGGGTGATGCCGGATTCGCCACCGCCCCACATTCCGCCGTGACCATTTGCCGCAGCCGAGAACGCGATGATTTCGCATTCCGGTTCGGTTGCGGCGGTGATCAACGCCATCGCAGCGCTGCCTTCGCGGGCCGAGATGCACGAACCGGCGATTTGGCTCTGCGCCATCGAACCGCTCACATCGAGCGCGAGCAGCACCGGCTTGCCGCACGGTTCAACATTCTGGAACGTCGCGTAAAACGCTTCGTCCAGGGCGTCCACCACGGCTGACACCGGCGACCACTTGAGCGCACCCTTGTCACCGTGGCCCTGGGCGTAGATCTTCTGCGCCACGAGCACGGCGAGCGGATGGATGCGCGCACGCTTCAGCGCCATTTCGTCACGCAGCTTGCGGACGATGAGACGCTTTGCGTCGCTGAACGGCGCGAGTAACCCGAGGCTCGTCATCTTGCCGAGGTTGCGGATCATCGCCGTCATCGGCATGCGTTCGAGCAGCGATTCCCACACAACGGCTTCGTTGAGCCACTGCGTTGGAACCGCTTCGCGCGGCAGGTCGAATTCATCAATGAGCTTGACGATTTCGCCAGCACGCGTTGCGCGCTTCGCCTGTTCGAATGCTTCGATGAGCTTCGGCAGGGCACCGACCGCGCCATACTTTGCGACGCGGTCCTCACCGCGAACCTTGCGCTTGACTTCGCGCTCGCCCAGCGAATTCGCGCCTTGGGAAGCGGAGCCTCCGCCCAGCATCCAGCGGAATACCGCATCGTGCTGGATGGACGGAGCCTTCGGGTGAGCGAGGCGGAGCAGGTCGCCGTGCGACCAGCCATCGCGTTGCTGATACTTGACGGCCTGGTGCGCGAGATCATCGGCGCCACGATCCACATACCAGTGGCCAACGGCATTGCGCAGGCCGCGACCCCAACCGCGCATCGCGTTCACGTATTCGGCGAAGTGGAACAGGTGCGTGCCGATGCGGCATACCTTGCTCAGGTTCGCGAAGGCGTGAGCCTTCGCCTGGGCGTCACCGTACGTTACGATGAGCGAGAGGGCGAAGATCGCCGGATCGTTCTTCGGCGCGCGACCGGCATCGCTGATTTCAACGATGCGGTTCACGGCACGAACGCCATCAGCCTTGATGCAGCGGACAACCGCGTCGTGGCTTTGCTTCACCAGTTCGCGTTCCGTGATGTAATACGTGCCGCCTTCGGCGCCGAGGATCAGGAAGCGGTCGAGCCGCGTCCAGTCATCGACTTCCCACGAGTAGCCGCCACCCGAGTTGGGGACCTGGGCCGAACCCGGAATTGGCCGCGACTGCGGCGTGACACGACGGTTGAATATCTTTGCGTAGTTGATAGCCATGTTGGCCTCCTTTTCTGTCTGTGCGCCGCCAACTCCCGGCACGGATGTTTTCTGTGAACTGCGGACAAGTTGGTGAACGTGGGGTGGTCAGTTTCAATGATAACCCATGTTCTTCGGCCCGCAGAAAATGCTGAATCTGATTAATCGCGGAAAAAAGTGATTCCGTCTTGCTCCGTCGTAGCGCCCTGTGCGGAGGCAGCAGTTCTTAAAAGCTGCGTCCTGAACCGCACGGGCAGAGGTCGTTGCGCCCCAGCTTCTCGATAAGCTCCTTGAAACCGCGGACGACACGCGAACCGCGTTTCACTCGCGTCTCAGACGGGAATCCCTTTCGACGCTTGCTCGTGATTTCAAAGTTTGAATCTTCAGATTCGTGGATGCGGTTTGCCATATGACCTCCGGGTTTAGGGTTGCAGTTGATGTTGTCACCGCGCACGCGGCGACAAGAAACGGATGGGCAAGGGACGCCGTGGAATTACCCCACAAACATGCGGGGGCTGCTCTACCATTGAGCTAGGCCGGCATATTGAGCCGGCCACTGGAGTCGAACCAATAACATGCGATAACCCACAACTTCGGCCCATCAAAGCGCGAGCGGGCAAGGAGCGAGAGTGGATGTTGACTGCTGCTCTATCCGACTGAGCTACTCGCGCCGAACGCGAGGGCGGATTTGAACCGCCAACCAACAGTTCCGATAACCCACAATCTACGGCCCGCTGAAAGTGCTGGCGCACGGCCATCACGACGGATAAGAGACGAACTGGGAATTAACGTGCTCTACCACTGAGCTACTTCGGCGTGTTGCCCGCCGAGCCGCAGCTCGGAGAGCGAAGGTTGGTGCCGAAGGCTGGACTCGAACCAGCGACCACGTGCTTATGAGGCGATAACCCAATCCTGCGACCCGTCGAAAATTCTAACCTGTGCCACCAAAGGCAATCGTGCAAGAGACCGCGTCGGATTCGCAGGAGTCGAACCTGCAACTCCGGCTTATAAGGCCGGCGCTTTGCCATTTCGCTAGATTACCGACGACATTCGGCCCGATGAAATGGAGCGACGGACCAAGAGCGAGGTGGGAATTCATCGGTTGCCCGATGCTGCGGGATTTGCACCCGCTCGCGGCTTCCCGCTTACGATAACCCAAACTCAACGGCCCGTCGAAATTGGCGCGCGCGATGGGAATCGAACCCACATCTCCCGAATTTGAATCCGGGTGTTCTCTCGCGGTTGAGCTACGGGACTAGCCGCGAAGCGATGCAACCCTTGCACACACTTCGCGGGTGCGGTTCTGCGCCGGGAGCACAGCGAACTGCGTCGCCGGCAAATATCGATGGACAAGTAGTGCCGCAGGATGGGGATCTCCATTGCGGGATTCGAACCCGCCCCGGACTTTCGCCCGAGCGCTCTCTCATGGCGAGCGGCCTCCCCGTTGCGTGGAGGATAACCTGCAACTGTCGGCCCATCGAAATTGGGGTGACCAACCGGATTCGCACCGGCACAAACGCCTTCACGGGGCGTGATGCTGCTATTACATCATGATCACCATTGAAATGGGGCCCCTGGTCGGACTCGCACCGACGAATACGAGTTTACGAAACTCGCCCCGTTGCTACTGAGGCACAGGGGCTTAAAATGGCGTCCACGGCAGGAATCGCACCTGCGGCCTCCACCTTCGCACGGTGGCGCTCTGATCTAACTGAGCTACGCGGACAAAGTGGCATCCGTGATCGGACTCGCACCGATTAGGGTCTGCTTGAAGGGCAGGCTGCTCGAGCTGCTTTGCATTCACGGACAAAATTGTTCGCCGTTGAGGACGAGAACACGGAGTCGCTGCTCACTGGCAGACGTTAACTCCGCGAACTCAGTTCCTCCGTGGCGGTGCCCAAACTGGGCCTGTGATCACGCGTCAGCGTCGCAGCTTTCGCGTCTTGTAAGTGAGGAGCGGTCGGAACGTCGCGATGACGGACACGAGCCCGGCATCCACGAGGTCCCGAATCACTGCCTCGATGTTCTTGTAGGCGGCTGGCGCCTCTTCGTAGAGCAGGTCGCGCTCTTCGCAAACGACGCGGTCACCCAGGGGCGTCTGCACCAACTGACTCATGCCGAAGCGCTCGCGCATACGCAGACGAGCTTCGCTGCGGGCCCACTTGCGGCCAGCGCCGTGAGCCAGCGACCAGGCATGGCTTTTGCCATCGCCGATGGGCTTGACCAAGTAGCTGAGAGTGCCACGCGAGCCGGGGATTACGACGGGATCGTTCTCGGCAACAACGGCACCTTTGCGGTGGATCCAAACCGTTTCACCGTCGCTGCCATGACGGGTGATGCTATTGTGGCAACCGTCCCAGAGGCGTCCGGCTTCGGCACCAAGTGTCGCAACGAAACGACGCGCGATGAGTTCTCGATTGGCCTTGGCCCAATGGACGGCCATATCGTGACCACGGAAGTATTCGCCTGCGGCGAACGACTCCGCCTCAACACCGTTCCCGGAGTGCTGATCTACATGGTCGCGCAAGACGGCTTCGCCCAATCCGCGCGAGCCGCTGTGAACGAGCACCACAAGTTGCTGCTTGCCCAGGCCAAACTTCTTGAATTCGGCAGGCTCGAAGGCCTCCTCGACGGCTTGGAGTTCGGCGAAGTGGTTTCCACCGCCTATCGTGCCGAGAGCAGTATCGAACTCCGTGGATTCGAGATCGTGTTCGGCGAGGAAGCCCTCGACGAATTCGTCCCACGGATGCTCCAAGTCGAAACGCAGCTTGGCCCATCTGTCGAGCTTGGCGTCGCGGCGCACCAGGTCTGTCGCGAACAGCGCCATGCCGCAGCCGATGTCGCCGCCAACGAGGTGCGGGTAGATCACGTCTCCGGTTACGAACGCAGCGCCCACAGGTGTGCCTTTGCCGGGGTGCAAATCCGGGAAGCCCACCGCCCGGCGAACTTCCGGCGAGTTTGGCAGTGGCGTAGAGTTGGCGCACCGCTTCGCCTTCGATCCAGCTTTGGGCCGAGGCGAAAAGGCGCACCTGAGTTTCAGTCAGAGTGCTCATGATTCCTTTCGTGCCCGCAAAGCGGGATTGGTTTATGAGTGGCCCCCGAGGTTGGTATTGCGCCAACGTCTCCTCCTCTTCAGGGAGGCGCTAATCTGCCTCAGCTACTCGGGGCGTCTAAACGAAGAAGGCAGAACGCAGAATGAAGAACCGAGCTGCGACATCACAGCCGTCTTTTCTCCTGTTCTGCATTCTTGCTTCTACGTTGTGCGTTTAGAGTGGTCGTCCCGGCAGGTAACGCTCCTGCGTCTTCCGGTTATCAGCCGGGTGCTCTGCTTTTGAGCTACGAGACGATGGTTAATTGGGGCTTGGCGCCGAACCGATTCACCGGGCGGAACACCAGGTTCAACCGCTGTGTCGGTCGGATTCGAAGCGCACGATTTGGTTTATAGCTCCGGCGAAAGAGCAATTTGTTCTGATAACGGATGGTGGATTTCATGAGATTGCCTTTCGTTAAGGGTTTGGAAATTGGCGGATGGTGTAGGGATTGCACCCACGCAGCCCGGAGGCTCACTCGGTTTTCGGGACCGGGGCATTACTGCTCTGCCAACCATCCGAAATGGTCAGGGTGGCAGGAGTTGCACCTGCGACCTCCTCGTTCCGAACAAGGCCGTCTGCTGCTGACATTACACCCTGAAATTGGCTGCCAGGGTTGGACTCGCACCAACACCGTGCGGTTTAACAAACCGTCGTGCTACTTTGACACCACCTGGCAATTTGAAATTGGCGCTGCCGGCAGGACTTCCACCTGCATCGTTCCGCTTAGAAGGCGGATGTCTGATGTATTCGACCACGGCAGCAAATTGAGAATGGTCGGAACGGCAGGATTTCCACCTGCGGCCTCCCGGTCCCAAGGTGTTGGCACACCGCAAGGTGCGCTCTAAAGACTGAGCTACGCTCCGATAAAGTGGCGGATCCGAAGGGGTTCGCACCCTGGTGGCCGTCCGCCAGGACCCTTCCCGCAGACAACGGGTTGCTCCGCTTATTGAGCTACGGATCCGGAAATGGCTTGCCGAGCCGAAGCCCAGCAAGTTGAAAGCCCGCCTTCGCTTCGCTACGGCGCGGCAGCCTCGCTCCCAGCTTGGCTTCGAGCGAAGGCTGGTAGCGGGGGTGGGAGTCGCGCCCACAGAGGCTGAGCTTATGAGGCTTGCCTGAAGCTCATTCTCCCCGCGGTGAAATGGTGGAGTCGATGGGTAACGCTCCCACATCAGCTTGCTTGCAGGGCAAGTGCATTACTTGTCTGCCACGACCCCGTGAAAATTGGCAAGCCGCCCTGGTGCTGCCCCAGGCAAGCTGAGTTTTGGAGAGTCGGCTGCACAGGCTGGTGCGCGGCTTATTCGAATTGAGAATGCAGAACGTAGAATGCAGAATGCCGGCGCCATGAGTAGAACCAATGATTTGTTAGACCGCACGAAGCGATTCGCCCTGGAGACCATTAAACTCTGCGAAGGCCTACCCAACGACGAAACGAGCAGGATCCTTGCCCGACAGCTTCTCCGCTCAGGAACCTCAGTCGGCGCGAATTATCGCGCCGCGCATCGAGCAAAATCCAAGGCGGACTTCATTTCCAAAATGGGCACAGTTCTGGAGGAAGCCGACGAATCGGCTTACTGGATCGAACTCCTGTCCGATGCGAAGAAGGTCGCTGTTGACAAGTCCGCACCTCTACATCGTGAGGCAAACGAACTTGTGGCGATCGCCGTCTCGTCGTTGAACACAGCGCGACGCAACTCCGAAGCTCGAGAGTAGCAGTTCGCGGAAATTGTTGGGCCGGAGGGGTTCTGCCTTTTGCGTTCTGCTTTCTGCATTTCCCTCCGGCCCATGCCATTTCAACAAAGAACAAACACCTCTTGCTATCTTGCGATACCAACCCACGGTTTCACGGTGGTTCTTTCGGTGTTTTGGGGCACACCTCCTGCGAAGCCCTTAACATGTAAAAGCGTTTCAAATCGTCTCGGCGCGCGATTTCGCCAGCGATGGACAGAGCCCACCGTTGGAAAGCCTCGGCTTTCCTGCGCCTCAATTCGTTTGGTGCCGTCGGACATCATCAAGACGTCATTTTCATTCTGCTCACAGTGCTCTGCCTTTCGTTATCGAGTTCACTTCTTGTTTCGGTTCTGCATGGGTAAACAAAAAACCCTGCTTCCATTCCGGTAAGCAGGGTGTAGAAATCCGTTGTCTGGTTCGTTTACCTGCTCACCTTCATTCTATCCAAACCGGCTTGGGGCTCCTGCCCGCAATATGACCTGGATAGGCCGAGGTTAAACATATTACCCCGGCTGGTTTGGCTATGACGTGTCGCTTCCGCGACCGACGCCGTAGGCCAAATCGAGACTAATATGTTCATGCAAGTTTTCATCGAACGTGCGCAAAGGTTACTACACACCACCTAATCTTGTCCACTTATACTTTTAGGGGGGCGTGTATTTTAAATTCAAATATCTGGATAGGTTGATGGGTGGGGAATTATCAGCCGACCAATCGCGAACGTTCTGCCAGACCTCCAGCCGCTTCATATCCTCGGGCAGGTAAAACACCCGGCCGATTTCAGCACGAAAGAAAACTTACTCTTCAGATCCATGTCACCGAGAGTTTGATTTAGCGACTTGTGGCAGACCACTTCATTATCCTCCGTGCTCGTACCGCCGCGAGACTTGGGATGCAGGTGCTCGATGCTAGCGTCCTCTTCTTTCAACATGTCACCGCAGAAGAAACAGCGGCCAGACTGCAGGTAGAGCATCCTTCTCAGCTTGGTTAGGCCTTTGTGCGGTTTGGCATCGGAAACGGTTGCTGGATTCGCGATTGGTTTCTTGGCCACGGGCAGAGGAGTTCCTTTTGCATTTGGAGGAATTACTTCGGCGGGGCGCTCAGTTTGAAGCGGAATTGCAGTCAATGCGTTACCATTTTTCTTCACGGCTTTCGCAGCAATCCGCGCCTGTCTGATTGTTTCCCGTTGAGCTGCGGTAAACTCGCACTCGGACATTCGGCACGGGAACACCTCGCCGGTAGGTATTCCAGCGCGAATCCTGGCAACGTATTCCTGCACCGCGGTATCCGAAACAATAGTCTTCATGCTTTGCGAACCAATTATCCAGCGTCCGTGGACCGAAGCAACGACCAAAACCTCGTACGAACCCAGCCATCAGCAACGCCGGCGTGCCTCGGTCGAATTTCGCCCCCGCATACGTGCCCATTTCGGGTTACCTTGCGGCTGACCGTATGCGCTATCTGGTGAAGGCGAGAGTAAAGCCCGGGCGAGAAATAGCCCTGTTGGATTCGATCGAATCCGGCAGTCTCGGCTTGGGGTCTGTAGCCGGGGATGAATACCTGGACGACATGGGAAAGGCCCGCATCGGAGAAGACGGCGTCTGCGCCTGGGTTGAAGTCTGCTTTTGCTCCACACCCCTCCAAGAAGAGCGTCCTTATTGGCAAGAGTATTTGGATCTGCTCCAGGTTAAAGATGCCCACGCCCGCAAGCACTGCCGTGATGCAAACGGAACCGAGCCATGGGCCTGCTGCGATTGCAATTGCACACAAAAGCTCGAGCAGCGTCTGGAGATGATCGGCGAGCCGTTCCTAAAATCGCTCAAGAAGCGGACGTCTAATTCCTGCGAACCGGCTTCTGGCCAGCCGCAAATTAGGACCTGAATCCGCTCGCTAGAACGGGCGTTTTATCTCAGGTTGCTCTTGGACGCAGGCATGGCATCAACGATTCAGCAGCGTTTCGTTCCGCGACTCCCGTCTCTTCAGCAAGAGATGGGCGGGGGACTATTTGTCTCGGGTTTGGTTGGGCCGTACCGAGTTTTCCAGCGGAAAAATGGACACCGCCACGGCATCGATGACGCTACTACCGCATGGTATGCGCTGCAGAAAACGCCACCGGTAAGGAACACGCTCGATTTGGGCACTGGAATTGGAACGGTCGGCCTTGCCGTGCTTTGGGGCCTCGGTGCTGGGGCGGAGTTGACGTGTGTTGAGGCCCAGGAGATTAGTTACAGGCTGCTTATCGAGAACATCCTGGGGAATGGACTACACAACTGTGTCCGGGCCATTCACGGGGATATCCGGGCCCTGGATTTAGGTGAACGGTTTCCGCTGATTACCGGGAGTCCTCCCTACTTTCCGGTTGGGACTGGATCGTTGCCGGAGGATTCACAAAAAGCGCACGCGCGATTCGAACTCAGAGGCGATATCGGCGATTACGCGCGGGCTGCCAAGCGGCACATTACAGATGATGGCTTGTTTGTGTTCTGCTTTCCGTTTCAACAGAAAAGCAGGTGCATCAAGCTGGTGACGGATGTGGGGTTCAGGCTCATAACCATCCGCGATGTGGTGCCGATGAAGAGCAAGCCTGCGCTGTTCTCGCTCTATAGCGCTTCGCTCAGCTTCACAGGACCAGCGACGGAAGAGGAACCTTTGATTGTGGCATTCGAAGACGGGAAATATACGCCGGAAATGAGGGCTTTACAGGCGACACGCGGATTTGGACCTGAAGGAACAAACGTGATTGCATGACGCGTGCACATACCGGTGATGAACAGGTGTTGCGTCTCGGGCTGTCAGACTTGATTACGGCCCTTTCCAGGACGAAATCAACTTGAGCAAGCCGGGAAAGCGTTTATTCAATTCCACTTGTCGCACGGAAGTCATGCACTTGGTGCCATCCATCTGCGTGAAGATGATGCCGGCGGCCCGCAGCACTTCGAAGTGATGCGAGCGCGTCGCCTTTGCGACATCCAACTCGACCTCGTTGCAGGCGAGCGCGCGACCCTTGCTTTGGAGCAGCTGGCGGACGATGGTCAGGCGGCAGGGATCCGACAGGGCCTGCATCACGACGGGCAGCTCCACATCGCGCATAGCCGGGTGAGCATAAGTCTTCACGTGGACACCATGCCATCAATCGGATAGTTCGACAATCATCGAATTATTTTTTGACACGGCCGGTCGCGTGCGTTAAGTTCGACTTCTATCGAACAATAGGCGATAGACAGAAATAAATCATACAGAGCTTTTTACAACCCATATGCCCACACTATTTGATCCTGTCCGCGTCGGCGCTTGGAACCTGCCCAACCGCATCATTTTCGCTCCGCTGACCCGCGCCCGGGCCGGCGCGGAGCGCATTCCCAATGCCCTGATGGCCGAGTACTACGCCCAGCGCGCGGCGGTCGGCTTGATCATCTCCGAAGCGACTTCGGTCACTCCCATGGGCGTGGGTTACGCCGACACGCCGGGAATCTGGTCCGCCGCGCAAGTGGACGGCTGGAAGCTCATCACCGAGGCCGTGCATAAAGCCGGTGGGCGCATGGTGCTCCAGCTCTGGCACGTCGGCCGCATTTCCGATCCCCTGTTCTTGAACGGTGCCTTGCCCGTTGCTCCCAGCGCCATCGCAGCCGCGGGTCACGTCAGCCTGGTTCGTCCGCTGAAACCGTTCGTCACGCCCCGGGCATTGGGATTGGAAGAGATTCCCGGCATTATTCAGGCCTATCGGACCGGCGCGGAGAATGCCAAGAAGGCAGGCTTTGATGGCGTGGAAATTCATGGCGCCAACGGCTACCTGCTCGATCAATTTCTCCAGGACAAGACCAACCATCGCACGGACATCTATGGCGGCCCCATCGAAAACCGCGCCCGGCTGATGCTCGAAGTCACCGATGCGGTGATCTCCGTATGGGGTGCCGACCGCGTCGGCATGCACCTGGCTCCCCGCGGCGATGCTCACGACATGGGCGATTCCAATCCACTGGCCACGTTTGGATACGTGGCTGGGGAATTGGGCAAACGACGCATCGCCTTTATTTGCGCCCGCGAATCGCTCGGCACCAATCGCATCGGGCCGCAATTGAAAGAGGCGTTTCGCGGCAGCTACATTGCCAACGAAGGGTTCACTCAGGCGACGGCCAATCAAGTTCTGGCGGCCGGCGAGGCCGACGCAGTTGCGTTTGGCGTCCCGCTGCTGGCGAACCCCGATCTGCCGGCACGTTTCCGGCAGAATGCCCCGCTCAACCCGCCGGATCAATCCACCTTTTATGCTCCCGGGCCCAAGGGCTACACCGATTATCCGGTCTTGCAGCAAACCGTGTGATGAAGCTGGATTCGACCATCGCGCTTTCGGTGCTGGATCTCGCATCGGTTCGCGAGGGCGGGACGGTGGCGGAAAGTTTCCGTAATACAGTAAAGCTGGCGCAGGCAGCGGAGGCATGGGGTTACCGGCGCTTCTGGTTGGCGGAACATCACAACCTGCCCGGTATCGCGAGCGCGGCGACCTCGGTTCTGATCGGCCATGTGGCTGGAGCCACCAAAACCATTCGGGTGGGTTCCGGCGGCGTGATGCTGCCGAATCATTCGCCCCTGGTGATCGCCGAACAATTCGGCACGCTCGAAGCGCTTTATCCCGGCCGGATTGATCTGGGGCTGGGCCGTGCCGCGGGTTGCGACGCTTTTACCGCGCAGTTGCTAAACCGCGATCCCAGCGCTGGGGACCGGTTCCCGGAACATCTGGATGTGCTACGGCATCTGCTCGGTCCAATTTCACCGAACCAACGGGTTCAAGCCGTGCCGGGCGGCAATTCCAACGTGCCGATCTGGCTGCTGGGTTCCAGCACGTTCAGCGCGCAACTGGCGGCCACGCTGGGCCTGCCGTTTGCCTTCGCCGGCCAATTTGCTCCGCAGATGATGCTCGAAGCGATTCAACTCTATCGCGAATATTTCAAACCTTCGGCAGCCCTGGCTCAACCTTATGTGATGATCGGGGTGCCCGTTCTGGCAGCGGATACGGACGAACAGGCCGAACATCTGGCGACGTCCGCACGGCAACGGATTCTGCGGTTGATTCGCGGCCAGCCCATCTTCACGCCGCCACCGGTGCCCAGCATGGACGGGCTGTGGAATGCCGCCGAGCAGCGTGCTGTGGAAACTCACCTGGGCGTCGCCGTGATTGGCGGACCGAAGACCGTGGAGCGCAAGCTGCGGGAATTTCTCCAATTGACCCAGGCGAATGAATTGATTTTACATTCGGACTTTTACCGCGATGGAAGACCGCTTGCACTCGTATGAAATGGTCGCCAGTCTGTTTTTGAGACCAAAAGGGCGATAATCGGAACTACGTTTAAATTGCCCACTCCCCAGTTCAGACTCCAGTCGTCGAATCTGCCCGAGATTGCGGAGGTTGTCGTGGATGGCCGGAATCTACGTGGAATTTGACGTTTCGGCAAGCTGCTCGCCACGTTCGTGGAAGAACTGCGCAAAGCCGCTCTGGCCTCAGCGTAAGCCTCGCTCTGATGCCAAGTGCCGATTTCCGGCGTTCCGAATCTGGCGCCGAGAAAGGATTCAGAGGAAGCGACTCAGTTCAGCCAGGGTCCGGATCTGGTGGGTCGCAGCGGGAGAAGGGGGCACTCCCGGGCGCAGGATTTGGATGCTGGTGATGCCTAGCTTATTGCCTGCTGCGATCTCAGAGTCTGGGTTGTCGCCGACCACCAGAACTTCCTGCGGAGTGAGCCGGTGCGTTTGCATTATGGCTTCGAAGGCTTGGAGTTTGCCTATGGGGCTTGACTCGTCAATGGCATCGATGTGGATTTCCGTGAAGAGATGGGTAATGCCGAGGGCCTTGATCTTGCTCTCCTGCAGGCGGCGAAAGCCTGAGGTGACGAGGAAAAGTTTGGCGGGGATTTCGGCAAGGGCGGCAAGGTCGCCATAGCCGTGCATCGGCTGGTGGACTTCGATTTGGCTGAAAGCTGCGAATCCAGCCGAACGCATGGCGGGCGAAAAGCCGTGCTTGTCGGCAATGAAATCGAAAGGGAACCGCCAGCAATCTGCGAAGGCTGCGGAAAGCGTTTCTTCCGAAACGGCGCCCTGACTCGCTTTACGGATCGCTTGGAAGGCCTCAGCGAAGAGCTGGTCACCAACTTCGTTCGCTGCGGCGAGGCAGGAGTCCAGGTCAAAAATCATCGCTTTAATCATAAGTGGCAGCTTACACGACCCCCTTGGGGATGGAAGGGGTGAGGCGCTCCCCACCTTGCGGGCTCATGGAGCAGGGTCTTATGTTGGTGACGGAACCCGTTTTCGAACGCGCCGGGCCAAGGATTTCACCCCGTGGTTTGCCATCGACGCTGATCCGGTCCGGCGGGCCTGGAGAATTACGCTGGACTTCGCAGGCGAGTTTTTCGCCGGCGCGGAGCCGTCGGACCGGCGGGTCCATTTGAGAAAGCAGCAACGGCGCCTCCCCGCTTTCGGGGATTTTATCGGCTGGGGGCCTCCGCTAGAGTTCGTGTAAAGCCGTCTAAAACGGCAGCGAAATCAGTCCGCAAGATGAGATCGATATGGAACGAAGCATGAACTCTCCTCGACGGTGGAAGACCCTGATCCTGACGGCGTTGGCAGCCGCACCAATGCTGGCGATGAGGGATAGGGGTCCGGGGGATCCCTCATCGTCCGTTCCGAGAAGAGAACTCGCATGAAAAAGTTTGGGCTGGCGGTGTGGCTTTTGGCCGTTTGCATCTCACCTCTGCCGGGGCAGAGCAAGCACAGCCGGTCCTCGAATTTTCCCTCCTACGAAGGGCGCGTGATGTGCGGTTATCAGGGATGGTTTCGCGCCGAAGGCGATGGATCGGGACAGGGATGGGCCCACTACAGCGAGCGCGGCCCGCAACGCGTGATCCCGGGCTTCGGCGTGGAAATCCAGCCGGGGGACTTCCAGTTGCGCCTGGACTCGGAAAGCCGGCTCGAACTCGCGCTGTGTTTCGAGGTCACTTGGTCCAACGCCATCGGCGCGGGTCCTTCCCGCTTCTTGATTCGGCTCTCAACCCATTCGCAGGATTTAAGGATTGAACAAAATCTGCCAGGCCATAGTCTGAGACACACTGAGTAAACTCACGAAAGTCGTGGCAGTCGTGGTGCTGGGCCTGTGGGCACTGGCGACGATGCATTGTGATCTGGAGCAAGTCCCGGGATTTCCTTTCTGGCCTGGTGCCATCCGCAGGAGGCGACATCGCAACCAAGCACGGATTGCAGCGGTGACGCGTGTTCTGAGGTTGAATCGGCCTTATACAGGGCGGAACAACCAGGCCTGAGCGTCCCGATGCCGGTGCTGGCGGTGAGTTTCCTGCCGCCACTGTGTGATGTTACTTCCGCGACGAGCGCGCCCGAGCCCTTTCGGCTGAATCCATCTCCTCCGGAACTTCCACGTCTCTGGCAATTCCTCTATCGCACGGCGCTGCCGCCCCGCGCCCCTGCTTCGATTGCTTAACCGGTCCCGCACGGGACGTTTTGGCTAACGCTTCCTCTCCGGGATTCCTCTGATAGTGGCGGTGTGCCTGCGCACCGCGTCCTTTTCCCTTTTAATGTCCAGTACCTGTGGAGTGAGTTATGCATGAGCATCTGAGTTTTAAGTTTTGTTGGTTTGGTGGGCTGGCTGCACTCATCGGCGGCGCGCTCTTGGGGTTCGGAGCCCGAGCAGCGGATCTGGGCGACACCCATACTCTTAACCTGGAGGAGGCGATCCGCATGGCGCTGGAGAGCAGTCCGGCCCTGGAAGCAGCCGGCGCACGGATCGAGGCGGCGGCCGGCCGGGCTTACCAGGCGAAACAATGGACAAATCCCCAACTGCAACTCAACGCTGAGGAGTGGCCGGTGAGCCGCGGGCGCGGCTTTTCAGATGCCATACAGACAATCGGCATCGTGCAGACGCTGCCGTATCCCGGAAAGAAGTCGCTGGACAAGCGGATCGGCGGAATTGGCGTGAGGGTGTCCGAGGCCGAATGGGCGTTGCGACGCACGGAAGTGGTGCGGGACGTGAAGGCGGAATTTCGCGGATCCTTGCGCTTGCGCGGCTCGTGGAGGCGTCCACGCAATTGGTGGCGGTTGCACAATCGTCGGCCACGGCAGCGCGGAAGCGAGTTGAAGCGGGGGCGGCACCCGACCAGGAGCAGTTGCGCGCGGAGGTGCAGTTGGTCCAGGTGCAATCAGAGTTAATGGATTTTGAACGGGATTTGGACATAGCGCGACAGGCTTTCGTGACCCTCCTGGGGCGACCCGACCTGAGGGGCGCGAGAATTACCGGGACGCTGGCCGAGCGGCCCCGGACGGCGTTGTTGGAACGAAAAGCTGAAGCATTTCTGGCACAGCATCCGAGTGTGCGAGCAGCACAAGGCATCGTGGACCGGGCCGAATTGGAATCTCGCCGGGCGCAGCTCGATCCATTTCCGGACGTGGCCGTGGGGGTGTCGGGCGGAAAGATTGGGGAGACCGATCAGTCGATCATTCAACTCGGGCTTTCGCTACCATTACCAATTCTTGACCGAAGCCAGGGCAGACAGCAGGAGGCCCGGGCGAACCTGAGAGTGGCGGAAGCGGAATTGAAAGCGGTGCGGCAGGAGCTGTGGCGCGAGTGGGTGAGTGCCTGCAACCGCTACCGAACGGCGGCCGAGCAAGTGGCCCGTTATCGCGAGGAGGCGCTGCCGAAGGCGGATGAAGCACTGCGCCTGGTGCGGGGGAGAGGGTTTGAGGAGGGAAAATTCAGCTTTATTGACCTGGTGGACACACAGCGGACGACAGCCGAGGTGCGACGCACCTATCAACAAAAGCTGCTTGAGCTGAACGTGGCGCAAGCGGAGGTGGAAGCGTTCGTTGAGCCGAGTTTAGCGGCTGGTTAGACGATAAAAGCGAACACAAATTAGGCAATGATCCAGACGAAGAGATTTATGAAAAGCATGATTTACAGATTGACGATGCCCCCGCTCGTGGTGGGAATGACACTGCTAACCGCGTGCTCGGAGCGCAACCAAAAGGGTGCTGGTGAACATGCCGGCCACAATCATGGTAACACCACCGAGAGCGCCGGAGGGGAGCGGCGACCATGGCGAGCACGGGGTCGAGGTCAAAGAGCCGGGAAGCGAAGATGTGTCCTAAACACAACGTGCCAGTGGCGGAATGCGGCATCTGCAAGCCGCAGTTGGCAGCAACGCTGAGGGTGGGCGAGTCGGCCAAGGTCCGCCTGGCGGATGCGGATTCCGCAGCCATGGCGGGGGTTCAGGTTGCCGCACCTATGGTGGGTAGCATTGCGGAGGGAATCGAGTGCTACGCGGAACTGGTGTTCAATCAAAACAAGCATGCCCAAGTCGCCGCCCCGGTGGGCGGCATTGTCCAGGAAGTGAGTGTCGATTTGGGATGCAAGGTGGCGGAGCATCAAGTCGTGGCAAAGATTTGGTCTGCCGCAATTGCTGAAGGTGTCGCCAAGGCTGTGCTGACACACCAAACGTTGGAACGCGAGCGGAAATTGCGGGCGGAACGGGTCAGCTCGGAGAAGGATTGGCAGCAAGCAGAGGCGGAGCATCGAGCGGCTTGCCAGCAGGCGCGAACACTGGGGTTCACCGAGGAAGACATTAACCGAATGATGGAGAATCCCAATGACCCGGTTTACCTGGAGGTGCGGGCGCCGTTTGGAGGTGAGGTCGTTGAAAGATTGGCGGTCCGGGGCGCGCTGGTAGAATCGGGCAAGGCGCTCTTCACCCTGGCGGACCGCTCGATGATGTGGGCCATGCTGAACATTCCGGAGGCGGCGCTCGGGCAGGTAAACGAGGGACAGGACGTGGAGTTGCGGTTTGAGTCGCTACCCGGGAAGGTGTTCCAAGGAACCCTGACCTGGATTGGGGCGGAGGTGGACGCGAAGAGCCGCATGGCGCGGGCGCGGGCCGAGGTGGCAAATCCAGACGGCATTCTCAGGGCAAAGATGTTCGCCCAGGCACGCATCCTGAAGCAGAAAACGGATGGAGCCCTGTTACTGCCCCGTGACGCCATTCAGCAAATCGAAGGCAAGAGTTTCGTGTTCGTAAAGACCGGCGATGACCTGTTCGACGCGCGGGTGGTCAGGCTCGGGGCGAAGTTCGACGGCAAGGTGGAGATTGTGGAGGGGCTGAAGGCTCAAGAACGGGTTGCGGTGGAGCATGCTTTTCTGCTCAAGTCCGCATTCCTGATCTCCCGGCTCGGCGCCGGCTGTGCGGACGACTAAAGCCAATTTGATTTCAGCCCGGAGGAAATTCCCATGCTCAACTGGCTTATTCGGACCTCGCTCAGGAATCGGCTGCTGGTTACGATTGTAGCCGCGTTGCTCGTCCTGGTGGGAGGGCGCGCTCGCTGATCAACCTGCCGATTGACGCTTTCCCGGACACCACCCCGGTGCAAGTGCAGATCAACACCACCGTTTCATCCCTGAATGCAGAAGAGGCGGAAGCGCAAATCACGCTTCCGATCGAACTCGCCATCGGAGGCCTGCCGGGCCTGGACAACATCCGCTCGGTGTCGAAGTTCGGGCTGTCGCAGGTGGTCGCAACCTTCGATGACAAAATGAGCATTTATCGGGCTCGGCAACTGATCACCGAACGCTTGCAGACGGTAGAGCTGCCGCCGGGGATAGACCGTCCGCAACTCGGCCCAATCTCGACTGGCCTGGGCGAGGTCTTCCATTACGCGGTGCGGTCGGATGACACCAATCGCACTCTAACGGAATTGCGTGAGATTCAGGATTGGCAGGTGAAACCACAACTGAGGAAGGTGCGGGGGGTGGCCGAGGTAAACACCTGGGGGAGGATTTGAGAAGCAATACCATGTGATCACGGAGCCGCAGCAACTGGTGAAATATGGCCTGACTTGGGAGCAACTGGTGGACGCGCTGGAAGCGAACAATCAGAATGTTGGCGGCGGCCAAGTCGTGCGCAGTGGCGAATCACTCCTGGTCCACGGACTGGGACTAACGACCAAGGTCGAGGAAATCGCCAATATCGTAATCACTTCCGCGGAGGGTGTCCCGGTGCGCGTTCGCGATGTGGCGGAGGTCAGGTTGGACCACGAGATCCGGCGGGGAGCAGTTACCGGCGGGGGCAAGGGAGAAATCGTGCTGGGCTTGGGCTTCATGTTAATGGGTGAAAACAGCGCCGAGGTGACCTGCGGCCTGAAAGCCAGGCTGGCTGAGGTGCAGCAGACCCTGCCGAAGGACGTGAAGGTCCAGGTGCTGTATGACCGCACCGAATTGGTGAACAACGTCATCCAAACGGTGAAGCACAACTTGCTTGCGGGCGCATTGCTGGTGATTGCGGGACCGTTCGCCTTTCTCGGGAACCTGCGAGCCGGGTTGGTTGTGGCTGCGGCCATCCCGCTCTCCCTGTTGTTCGCCGGCGACCTGATGCTGCAGGCGGGAATCTCAGCAAGCTTGCTCAGTCTGGGCGCTGTGGACTTCGGGCTCATCGTGGACGGTTCGGTAGTGATCGTGGAAAACGCGATGCGGCGCCTGGCCCTGCGTCAGCATGACTTAGGCAGGGCGCTGACGCGGGAAGAGCGCGAAGAGACACTGGCCGGCGCCCCCGGAGGTGGCCCGGCCAGTGGCGTTCGGTGTTGGCATCATCCTCATTGTGTTCCTGCCAATCCTTACGCTGGAAGGCGTCGAGGGCAAAATGTTCAAGCCCATGGCCCTGACAATGATTTTCGCTCTGGCAGGGTCCCTGATTCTGGCGCTGACCTTAATACCGGTGCTGGCCAGTTTATTCCTTCCCAAGCAGGTCCAGGAGGAGGAACCATGGCTGGTGCGGACTGTACATCGGCTTTACGAGCCGTTACTGGGATTGGCGCTTAGGTTTCGGCTCATCACTCTCCTCAGTGCCTCGGTCGTGTTGGTGGCTGTGGGGATTCTGGCTACGCGAATGGGCGGAGAATTCTTGCCCAAGCTGGGAGAAGGCGCCATTGTCGGCACGACTGTCCGCCTGGCCGGCATCTCCACCGAAGAAGCCGTCGCTTATAATGACAGGATCGAAAAACTCCTGCTGGCCGGGTTCCCCGATGAGATCGCCAATGTTTGGACTCGTTTGGGGAGCGCCGAAGTGGCCACCGATCCGATGGGGATTGAGTTGTCAGACTTCTTCCTGGCTCTTTACCCGCGGTCCCAATGGAAGAAGGCGCGGACGCAGCCCGAGTTGGTCGAGAAGATGCGCGAGGTATTCGCCAAGCTGCCCGGCATGACGGTGGCCTTCAGCCAGCCCATCGAAATGCGCTTGAATGAGATGATCGCCGGCGCTCGGGGCGACCTGGCGATAAAGATCTACGGTGACGACCGGGAGCAGTTGCGGCGCCTCTCCGGCGAGGTGCAAAAGGTGCTGGGCGGGATCCAGGGTGTCGGTGAATTGACGGGAGAACAGTTGGTGGGGCAACTCATTTTGCAGGTACGCGTGGATCCACAGGCGATTGCGCGCTACGGGGTGGCAACGCGGAACGTGCTGAACGTGGTCGGGTCGGTGGGAACGCGCAAGGTGGGAGAAGTGCGGGAAGGACAGCGCCGTTTTCCGCTCGTGGTGCGGATGCCGGACCGTCAACGGACGGATCCGGAAGCGCTGGCGGCGACACTGATCCCGACCGCTTCCGGGTCGGTGCTTCCGTTGAATAAGCTGGCTCAAGTGGTGGAGACCGAGGGCCCGTCCACCATCAACCGTGAATGGGGCAAACGGCGGGTCACCGTCCAATGCAACGTCCGAGGACGAGACGTGGCTGGTTTTGTCGCCGAAGCGCAGAAGAAGATCACGGAACAGGTGAAGCTGCCCGGGGGTTACACCGTTGAATGGGGTGGCCAGTTTGAAAACATGAAACGGGCCAATGCAAAGCTTGCCTTTGTCGTTCCGATGGCCTTGGGAATGATTCTGGTCCTGCTTTACTTTGGTCTGAAGTCGCTGCGCGACGTGTTCATCGTCGCCACGGGGATCCCGCTGGGCGCAGTGGGTGGGGTAGTGGCGTTGTGGGCGCGCGGCATGCCGTTCACGGTCAGTTCGGCCATCGGGTTCATTGCGCTAAGCGGTGTGGCGATTCTCAACGGGCTGGTGCTCGTCACCTTCATCAAACAGCAGCTCGAAGCTGGCAAACCATTGGAAGAAGCAGTCCGGCAGGCTGCCTGGCGCGACTGCGCCCCGTGCTCATGACGGCACTGGTGGCAGCCGTGGGCTTCATTCCGATGGCGGTGAACGTGGGGGTCGGCGGTGAAGTGCAGCGCCCGCTGGCCACGGTCGTGATTGGCGGCCTCTTCAGCAACACCCTCCTGACGTTACTGGTGCTGCCGGCGCTGTATACCGCATTCCGCCGCGAAAGAAGTGCTCAGGCTGGCGGTACCCTGGCGATGGGTAACGTTCACAGCGACCGACCTTTATGAGCCTCTTCGCGTCGCGTTGTTTGAGTGGACAATTGATACCGGGCCGGCTCAGCTTCAATGCTACAGATGGATTAAAGTTTTCCGGGAAATCCCGCCGGAAGGGCTGGCGCGTCAAAACAAACCTGGCCCGCCTGCTGGCGGAGGATCGGGAATGATTGTCTATAGCGACACCAGTTGGCTGTTGAGCTATTTGAACGAAGACGGCGAGAATCATACCGTGGCCCGCGCGGCGGCCGCGAAGCTGACAGGCCACGATTTCGTGATCTGCGAGGTGCACTTGCTTGAATTGCCGGCTGCGATCCGGGCGGCCACCCATCGCGGCCAGGGACCCTGTGCCTGAACAAAGTGGCCCGCCGCCTCATCAATCGGTTCGACCGCGCGGTGACCGGAAAAATCCTGCTTCGCAAATAGGTGGACATGAAAGATTCCGTGGCCATGGCCCGCTCGCTGGGGGAAACGCATGGTTAGCAGGAACGACACACCACGTTTGACCTTTGGCACCTGGCTGCGGCCTGGTCTTTGTCCGCTGGCGTGTTTTTGACTTTTGATCGGCGGCAAGGAAAAATTGCCGGGCTGATGGGCAAGCGCCGTTTACCCAGCAACGCTTGCGCTCCCGACCGACTAAACGGATCCATTTGAGAAAGCAGCGACCGCGCCTCCCCGCTTCCACGAACGCATCGGCGCGGAGAAGTCGCCTTTGGCCTGAATCACTGCGTGACGTTGACCCAGGTCAAAGTGGAGCCGGCGCTCCGGGGTTAATCTGGGCGCATGAATGAACGACCGCTGACTGAATCTGGATGCGCTTCGGCGGCAGACCTGCGTTGTCCCTCGAGCCTGGCTTTGCCCGCGTATCACACCGTTATTATTGATGTCCGCGAGGACATTCGCGCCGGGCGTGAGCCGTTTTCTAAAATCATGAATGCCGCCGCCGCGCTGCGGGCTGACGCGCAGCTTTTGGTAATCGCTCCGTTTGAGCCGGTGCCTCTGTTTAAGGTGCTCGAAAAGCAAGGCTTTCTTTACACCTCCAAGCCGGTCGCCAGCGGCGACTGGGAAGTGTGCTTTTTCCGTCAATCCAAACGCTCGCCGTCGGGCGACCGCGTGGCGGGGGCAGCGCCGGTCGCCAGCAGTAACTCTGGTTTTCTCCCGGCGAACGTGGTGCAAGTGGACGCGCGCGGGCTCGAGCCGCCCCAACCGATGATAAAGATTCTGGAGGCCGTCGCTGGATTACCCGATGGCGCCCAACTCGAGGCCTGCACCGACCGCCGGCCTCTGCACCTGTACGCACCCTTACAGGACCGAGGCTTCATCGCCGAAACCCAGGAGCAACCCGACGGCAGTTTCCTGACCCGTGTCCGCCGCCGCGAGTCCTGCCAGATTGAATGAGGCATCAACCTCGCTGGCGAAGGTGTTCTTCCTCGTGAAAGCGCATGCGCGCCGAAAGCAGCGCCGCCCGCCCAAGGTAGCCAATCACCCGGGTGGGGTTGTCGCGCTCCACCACCGGCAGGCGTCCGATATCCCGGGTCAGCATCTTGCCGAGCGCGGTATGCAGCGGTTCGTCGGGAAACGCCACCACGAGGTCCTTGCTGCCGGCTTCAGCTACCGTCATCTCCGGCACCTGGCTGTGCCGTAACGCACGCACAATATCGCCCCGGGTGATAATGCCGACGAGCTGCTCTTGTTCGTCCACAATCAACGTGCCTTGGCGCCGGCTCAGTCCGGGATCGCCCTGGGCAATGCGATCGGAAAGCTCGGAAAGTCTCATGGTTGCCGGGATCGTCGGCACGTCCCTTTCCATCACCTCCTGCACGCGCGCCAGTTCAAACGGATCAATGCTGTACTCGCGCGTGATATGATGGCCGCGGCGGGCGAGCTTTTCCGTGAGGATGGAGCGGCGCATGAGCAAAACGGTCACACTCAAGGCGGCGACCGAACTCATCAGGAGCGCGGGGAATGCGTTGAAATCGCGCGTCAGTTCAACGGTAAAAACCATGGCCGTCAGCGGTGAACGCATCGTGCCGGCCATCATGGCTGTCATGCCCACCATGGCCCACAGACCGGGATCGCCCGCGGGAAGGCGTGAGCCGGCGAAAGCGCCCAGCGCCCCGCCCATGATCAACAACGGCGCCAGCACTCCGCCCGAGGTGCCGGAACCCAGCGCGATCGACCACACGAGCGCTTTGGCCACCAGCAACCCGATCACGACCGCGCCGACAAGTTCGCCGCGCAGCAAACTATGGATGGTATCATAACCCACGCCCAACACGCGCGGTTCCACCAGGCCGCCCACGCCGATGAACACCGCGCCGATGGCCGGCCACCACATCCAGTGGAGCGGGAGCTTTTGAAAGAGATCCTCACAGGCATAGACCAGCAGCGTCAATAAGCCGGAGCCAAAGCCCGCGAGAATGCCCAGGGCGCCCGCAATGGCCAGTTCAGTCCCCGACAAGGGCGCGTGGGCAACCACCGGGAAGATGGGGCCCGCTCCCAGCAACGGCACGCGTAACACCGAAGCCACAATCGAGGCCACCGCGACCGGGATGAAGCTGCGCGGTTTCCACTCGAACAACAGCAGTTCAACAGCCAAAAGCACGGCCGCGACCGGCGTGGCAAAGACGGCCGCCATTCCCGCCGCCGCACCTGCCACCAGCAGCGTTTTGCGCTCGGCCGCGCTCAGGTGGAACTGTTGTGCGAAGATTGAGCCGAACGCGCCACCGGTCATAATGATGGGCCCTTCGGCACCAAAAGGGCCGCCCGTGCCGATGGAAATGGCCGCGGAAATCGGCTTAAGGATCGCTACCTTGAATTGGATCCGGCTGCGCCCCAGCAGTATGGCCTCCAGGGCCTCGGGGATGCCGTGCCCCCGGATCTTCTCGGAACCAAACCGCGCCATCAAGCCCACGAGCAGAGCTCCCGCCACCGGCACCAGCACCACCCACATCCCCAAATGATGGCCTTGCGGCACGACCGGAGCGGCGGAAAAGCGGTGGTAGAACGCCACGTTCGTGATCAGGGCGATCAGCCAGATCAGGGCATAGGCCACCACCGCGCCCAAGGCTCCAATGACCGTAGCCATGGCCGACAACAACAAAACGCGCCGGTCGGTGCTGAAATCCGCCAGGTGATCTTCCGGCGGGGCGGCCAAGTCGCGGGCGTGGCCCGTTACCGGGGCCGGCATAAGAGATTCACTTTGCATCCAGAGGGTTCGACATTATATCGTCCTGCGATATATGTCAAATCCGGGCTGACATCCCGCGCCTTTCCCCCTAAACTCGCTGACCGATGGCGAAACCCAAACAGCCTTCCAAGTCCCAGTACCAGGAATTGGCGGCGTTCCGTTATGCGCTCCGGCAGTTCCTCCATTTCAGCGAGGAGGCGGCGCATCAGGCCGGCATTACTCCCCAGCAACATCAGGCGTTGCTGGCCATTAAGGGCTTCCCCGGGCGCGACTCCGTCACCGTGGGTGAACTGGCGGAGCGCTTGCAACTTCGCCACCACAGCGCCGTCGGCCTGGTGGATCGGTTGGTGGCCGAAAAGTGGGTGGCGCGCGTGCCTTCAGTTCGTGACCGGCGGCGGGTTTTTGTACAGCTCACCCGTCGGGGCGAGGACATCCTTGAAAAGCTTTCCTCGGCCCACACTGAGCAACTGAAGCGCACGGGGCCCGAATTGATTCTCCGACTCAAGCAGTTGGTGGGTTTTGACGAATGAACGGAACGGACACTTTGGGCTAAGGGCTAAGCGCGGGTCCAGGTCGAGGGCTCGATGGTTTACCGCGGTTTGGGCCGCTGACCCGGGTCACTCGAAGGCAACGACCGCCTGAACCAGCCATCCAGCAGATGCCAGAGGCTCAACCCGGGATGCTCCCAAAGCATCCGCGGGCCGGCGAAGCGCATCACGGCCTTAATGTGTTCCCGACGGTCTCGTTGGTAGCAATGCACCGGGCATTTCGCGCATGTCGGCTTAGCTTCACCGAACCGGCAACGATCCAACCGCAGATGAATATACTGCGTCAGTTGACGGCATTCGTCGCACAACGGGTCGCCGTGGTGCTCCCGGCAGTAAATGTGGACCATCGCGGTAACCGTTTTCCACTCGCGCGCCAAACGGCGCTGGGTGAACCGCGGGGCGGTCAGCGAAGGGATGGCTTGGGCCATCTGCCCTTGGCGGTTTTCAGTATTTGCTTTGCTCGCACGCATATCGTGATTGCACGGTCACAACGTAAGCGAGTTGTTGACGGGGGGATTTGACTGAGGTCAAGGGTTTGAGGCTTTGCGTCAAACCGATAGCGGGCCTTGGGCCCCTTTTCCTTTAAAGCCCCGTTGACCCGTCTATAACTTCACACTTTAGAGTCTCCTCGTCATGGCGGTGACGAAACCGTGCAAACGCAACCAAAAATACATATGAAGAAACATATCAACGTAGAAGAGTGGGTAGCTCTGTTCGAAGAGGTCGGCTTGAACGAGGCGAAACGGAAACAGTGGCATGAGCTGTTCGAGCGCCGTCACCCCGCGGGCCACCAAGGTTTCCTGGAGTGGCTGGGGCTCAACCCGGAAGAGGTTGACCAAATTCGCAAGGAATTCCGATAATCCGCAAGGGGCGGGGGGCACCCAAAGCGCCGCCCCGTCCCGTCGGCCATGAACAAGTACTCCATTTCCACAATCGCCCGAGCCTGCGGGCTGTCCCGCAGCACCCTGTTGTACTATGACCGCATCGGGCTGCTGCGACCGGCCGGCCGAACCGCCTCCGGCTACCGCTATTACACCGATGCGGAGCGCACACGCCTGGCCCGCGTCAGACGGTTTCGTGAGGTTGGGCTGAGCTTGAAGGAGATCCGCGCCGTGCTGTCATCCGGCGGCAAGCCCGGAACGAAGTTGCTGGAAAAGCGTCTGCGCGCGACCGCTGAAAACATCGTTGAGCTAAAAAGCCAGCAGCGGCTGCTAGCTGGGATGCTGCGACGGGTTGCTCGGAGCAAGCACTGGGCTTCCGTGGACACGCGTTTGTGGGTCGAGATGCTCGAAGCCGCGGGCATGGACGACGCGGCCAAGAAGCGGTGGCACAAGGAGTTCGAGCACCGCGCCCCAGACGGCCACCAGGAATTCCTCCTCTCCCTCGGCGTTGCGGCGGACGAAGTCAGCCGCATCCGGAGCTGGAGTCGCGGCGAGATCGACAGCTACGAGTTGCCGGAAGGTGAACATTAGACCGGCGGACTCACCGAACATTGCCACTCCTCTCAGTGCGAGGCCGCGCGCGGTCCAATTCGGGTAATGCCTGAGGCGCATAGAAAGCCCAAGCCCTCAAAAAGCCGCTGGGCTGATTGACAACTGTTTAGAACTATTGGAATATGGCTGTGGCATGAGCAAAGTGATCACGCCCCATTTCGAGCAACTCATCGACCGATTCATTGCGAGCGGGCGCTTCAACAATAAATCCGAAGTCATTCGTGCCGGGTTGCGGCTCTTGGAGGAGCATGAGGCGAAGGTGGCCGCCGCCAGTCGCGAGGATCTGACCCTGATGATCGAGACGGCTCTGGCTGACGGGCGTCCTCTGATTCCCGCAGGGAAACTCCTTCGGCGACGCATGTGCCCATGAGGGCGCTGCCGGGTTCTACGTATTCTACACGCGGCTCAGGACTGGAGCAGGTTCTTCGATAAGGCGTAGGTGGGCGACGCCGTTCGCTCAGGCCGCCGTCTCGCGCCTTGATCTCCGTCGAGGAACCGAACAAACTGGTTTCGAAATGACCCTCGATTTATGAAACGCAATCGCTTTCTTTTGCTGGCGACGCTCTGTGGCGCCGCGCTCGGCCTGGCCGGTCTCTCCGGGTGCCGGAGCACAGGTGCCGGACGCTACGCTGAAAACCCCGGGCAAGCCGGTGATGGGGATTACCAGGTAGGACCGGACTACCAGATCCAGCCCGATCTCACCGACCGCGGGAATCCCAAAGGAAAATCCTTCGAGTTCTCGATGGCGCTGGCCGACAGCAAGATATTCCGGGGAGACGATCCGACGCTTCAGCCCGAAAAGAAACCCGTCCGCAAGGAGCGGCGCATCTATGTCTATGTGCCCGCTGCGTATCAAGACGGTGTCAAGGCGCCCATCCTGATCATTCACGACGGTCCGGGCCAATTGAACCTGGTGCGCTTCGCGCTGGACAATCTTACGATTTCCCAGGATCCGGAGCGCCGGCTGCCGGCGTTTATCGCCATTGCCGTTCAAAACGGGGGCAACGACGGCAAGAAGAGCGAGCGCGGCCTGGAATACGACACGATGTCGGACCGCCTGGCGCGGTTCATTAACGACGAAGTCCTGCCCGCGGTTCTGAACAACCCGGAAGTCAAAGCGGCTTACCCCCACCTTGCCTTCACGGATAACCCCTGGGGGCGGGCGGTGATGGGTTGCAGTTCGGGCGGCGCCGCGGCCCTGACCATGGGCTGGTTTCGCCCCGACCTGTTCCGGCGGTTGGTGGCGTATTCCGGCACCTTCGTGGCCCAACAAGACGAGGACGCCCCGGAAACGAGCAAATACCCCCTCGGTGCTTGGGAATACCATTCGAGCCTGAAGCTGATCGAGAACAGCGAACGGAAGCCCTTGCGCATCTTCACGCATGTCTCCGAAAACGACCTGCGCTCGAAGGATCCGGAAGAGACCCACCACAATTGGGTGATGGCGGGCCGGCGCACGGCGAAGGCGCTTGAAGCCAAGGGCTATCACCACCGTTTTGTCTTTAGCCTCGGCACGGGCCATTGTGACCATCGCGTCTTCGAGCAAACGCTGGCGGACACCCTCGTTTGGTTGTGGCGTGGATATCAGCCCGATTAACGCCTAATGCGGCCGCGCCGCGGCTCTGCGCCCGGCGGCCCGCCGCAGCGCCTTCTTGACACCCTTGCACCCTTCGCGTTCTAAAAATGTCCGTATGACGCTCTCACATCGGAGAACTTTCCTGAAAGAACTCGGCTTGGGCGCCGGGCTGGCCCTAGCGCTTCCCGGACGTTCGGCGGCTCTCGCGGCGGACATTCTGTCCCGGCATCGGCTCCCACGCAGCACGCCCGAGCAGCAGGGAGTCTCTTCGGGCGGCATCCTGGGATTCCTGGACGGCATCGCGGCCAGCCAGCACGAATTCCACAGCTTCATGATGGCCCGCCATGGGAAGGTGGTAGCCGAAGGCTGGTGGTCACCCTACCGCGCCAAAGCCAACCATATGCTCTACTCCTTGAGCAAAAGCTTCACCTCGACAGCGGTGGGGCTCGCGGTAACGGACGGCAGATTGAGAGTGGAGGATAAGGTCGTCAGCTTCTTCCCCGAGGACTTGCCAGACACGGTCAGCGACCATTTGGCCGCGTTGCGGGTCAGGGACTTGCTGACGATGTCCGTTGGTCATGCTCAGGATTCGACCGGCCCCATCCGGGAAAAGGAAAACTGGGTTAAGGCCTTCCTCGCACTCCCGATACCCCATCCGCCTGGGACCGTCTTTTTGTACAACAGCGGCGCCACCTATATGCTTTCCGCCATTGTCCAGAAGGTCACCGGCCAGAAGGTAATCGATTACCTTGGCCCGCGTCTGTTCCGTCCGCTGGGCATAACCGGAATGACTTGGGAAACGTGTCCCCGAGGCATCAACACCGGTGGTTGGGGCCTGAGTGTTCCCACGGAGGCACTCGCGAAATTCGCCCAGCTATACCTGCAGCGGGGCGTTTGGAAAGAGAAGCAAATCCTGCCCTCCGCCTGGGTTGCAGAAGCCACCAGCTTCAAGATTCAACAGCCCGCCGCCGACCTCGAGCGCATGAAACAGCACAGCGACTGGCACCAGGGCTATTGCTACCAGTTTTGGCGCTGCCGTCATGACGCCTTCCGCGGCGATGGCGCCTTTGGCCAGTATGCCATCGTCATGCCCGACCAGGACGCAGTGATCGCCATCACCAGCGAGAGCTCCAATATGCAAGGCGAGCTGGACCTGGTCTGGGACCACCTGCTGCCTGCCATGAAGGATTCTCCCTTGCCAGCCGACCCGGAGTCACATGCCGCGTTGGAACGGAGGCTGACCGCCCTGACCCTGCCGCCACCCCTGGCCCAACGGACCTCGCCGACCGGGGCCAGGATTTCCGGCAAAGTCTTCAAGCTGCAAGCCAACGATCTGGACGCGCAAAGTGTTTCGTTTGAATTTCGAAATCATTCCTCCGTGTTCACCTTGAGAGACAGCCAGCGGGAATACCCCGTCGCCTGCGGCATCGAGAGCTGGATTGAGGCAGAAACCACGATGCCCGGCACGCCTCCGACGCTAACCTACAGCCAAACCGGCATCAGAAGCAAAATCGCCGCCAGCGGCACCTGGCGGGACGACCAGACCTTCGAGATGACCTGGCGCTACTACGAGACCCCGCATCACGATACGGTGACCTGCCACTTCGATGGGGAGAACGTGCGGGTTGAGTTTATGAACAGCGTGACGCGGATGTCACCGAGTCACCAGGAGAAGCGGCCCGTGCTCCTGGGCCTGTGCGCCGCTTGATAGGAAAACTCGCGCCCCATCCTCGACCGCCCCCCGCAACCCGCAACGGGTCTGAGGCGCAGACTCATCCGCAGGGTTTAGGTCCGGGACTGCGGGCTGGCCCGGAGGATGCGCGCCGGGTTGCCGGCTACGACCGCCCCTGCGGGCACATCTTTGGTAACCACGCTGCCCGCCCCGACGATCGCGCGTTCACCAATGGTCACACCGCACAGGATGGTGGAACCCGAGCCGATCGAGGCGCCCTGCTTTACGAGCGTCGGCACGCACTTCCAATCCGCCTCGGTCTGCAGCGCGCCCTCATCGGTAGTCGCTCTGGGGAATCGGTCATTGATGAACGTCACACTATGACCAATGAAAACTCCATCTTCCAAAGTAACACCTTCGCAGATAAAACTGTGGCTGGAAATCTTGCAGCGGCTGCCGATGCGCGCGCCCTTTTGAATCTCGACGAACGTGCCAATCTTGACATCATCCCCGATCTGGCACCCGTAAAGATTCGTGAACGCGTAGATCTTTACCCGCTGGCCGAGTTTGACATCCGGCGCGATTCTTTGAAATAGCTCGTCACCCATGCGTCAGGCGGCGATACGCTCTGGCCCGGGCGTTCCCGCGGTGGAGCAAGCTTTCGCGATTCCGTTCCCATCCCCATTGCTATGGCCGGTGGCTTCGGCCTCCAACCGGGCTGGCGCTTCGGGGGCCATCATGGGCTCGGCCAGATCCACCGACACGCCCTGTCGCTTGAGCGATTCGCTGGCCGCTTCCAGGATGCGCACCACCTCCAAGCCCAATTGCCCGTGGGTCACCGGCTCCCGCCCTTCCCGGATGCTCTCGATGAAATTCGCGCACTCCAGCTTCAAGGGTTCGTCCTGCTTGATATACGGCACATACGCGTCCCCGTAGTGATAGGAATAGGTAAACTCCGCAAACGTGTCGTAGTGCGGCGGCACCTCCACCCGCGCGTCATAGATCTTCAACTTCTCCAACGGCTCGGTGTCGTCATAGACAATCATCCGCTGCGAACCCACCACCGTCATCTGGCGCACCTTCTTGGGGTCCAGCCAGCTATTGTGGATGAACGCGCAGCGGTTCTTGCGGAAGTTCAAATACATCATCGTCACGTCCTCGATCCCGCGGCTCACGTGACTGCTGCCCTGGCAGGAAACATTCAGGGGCGACTCTTCCAATAAATACAACAAAATCGAAATGTCGTGCGGCGCTAAATCCCACGCCACATTGATGTCCTTCTGGAAGAGCCCCAGGTTGAGCCGGCGCGCCGCGATGTATTGCACCTGGCCAATGTCTCCGGCGTCGATAATCTCCTTCATCCGCCGCACCGCCGGGCTGAATAAAAAGGTGTGCCCCACCATCAGGATCAGGCCCTGGCTGCGGGCCAGGCTGACCAATTCCTGCGCCTCGGCCACCGTGCGGGCCAGGGGCTTTTCGATAAAGACGTGCTTGCCGGCTTCCAGCGCCGCTTTGGCCATGGCGAAGTGGAAGCGCACCGGGGTGGCAATCACCACCGCATCCAGCTCGGCATCCTGCAACAAATCGTCATACTGCCGGGTGCCGGCCACCTCCGGGTAGAGCCGCCGCATGTGGGCCAGGCGGCTTTCGCTGGCGTCGCAGAGCACCTTGAGCTGGCAGTCAGGCGCCTGACGCAGGTTGCGCACCAGGTTGGGCCCCCAATAGCCGCACCCCACCACCCCTACCTTAATTATTCGAGCGGCCTCGCTCATACCCGAACGGACTCGGCGGTCTTGCTCAGCCTGGGCGCGGAAGGCGCGGCTTCCTTTCGGGCGGCGCGGAGGTCGGCATATTGAGTCCAAATCGCGGAGAAGGTTTTCAACATAATCCGCAGATCCAGCCAGAGACTCTTGCGTTCGGAGTATTCAATGTCCAAGTGGATCATTTGGTCGAAGGTCGTGCGGTTTTTTCCGCTGACCTGCCACAAGCCGGTCAACCCGGGAACGGCATCGAACCGCCGCCGCTGCCAGGGTTCGTAGCTCTCATATTCGTAGGGGATGCAGGGCCGGGGGCCAACGATGCTCATCTCCCCGCGAAGCACATTCAGGAGCTGCGGCAATTCATCGAGGCCGCTGGCCCGCAACGCGACTCCCAGGGGCACCAACCGCGGGTCGTTTTGGGCATCCAGCTTGATCATGGGAGTGCAGGATTTCATTAACTGCTGGGTGTGCAACCGGTGAGACTCGGTCTCCGCGTTGACCCGCATGGTCCGAAATTTAAAACACGTGAACTGCCCCCCGCGATAACCCACGCGCTTCTGGCGGAAGAAGACCGGCCCCGGAGAGCCCAATTTGATGATCACAGCCACCACCCCGCCGATCAACAACACGGCGGGAGACAGCAGCAGTATCACCGACAAATCCACCACGCGCTTCCACGCTGGCGAACCACTCGCCGGCCTCGCTGCCGAGCGGCGTTCCCCAATTTCGATTGCCCCGGTATCAATAGGTAAATCACTCATTTCAAACACCTCGATATCAATAATTCCAAGCTCAAATCCTTCAGGTTAAACCAACACCCGCAGAGCGCGTCTTCAGCGCAAGGCAACTGCGGCTGGGTGATGACACGAGCCATCATCGCCTGCTCACCAATAGTCGCAACTCCGACGATTACGGAGAGCGTGTCGGTTCAACTACGGAGAGGCTAATGGGGTGTAAAGGAAGGGGCCGCGCCGGAGGCACGAAACTAAGCTGAAATAGTGGAAACCAGCGGGGTTTCCCGGGGTTCCGATGCGCGGGTTGTAGTCGGGGGTGGGGCCTGAGTGCCGGGAGATATCTGGGCCAATCGGGGCGCGTTCGGAGTTGGTTCGCCGGCCGGCCGAGGCCGGGCAGCGGCGCGAAACAAGGCGAGAGAAATAAGGACTCCCAGGCCTACCCACGACAAGAGTATGATGGCCATACAAGTTTAAGACAGCACGTTGTATGCCTAATCAGGGGGCTCGCGGCCTGAATGCTCTTGAACTCCCCCACCTTCGATCCCCCCGCAGCCCACCAACGGCTGAGGCCGAGCCTCATGAGTCATGAAACCAGGCCCCAGTAAGGACCTGGCGCGCAAGCCAGCCTCGATAAATCGCGCAGCCCGCACGCCTGACACGCGCGCCACAGCCGATCGGGCACGACATGACCCAGTCCGTGGCGAAGGGCTCGAACCAATACTCGATGTCTCATTATCGCACAAACCTGTCCGGTCCTGAGACGGAAACCCCAACATATTAATCACTAAATACACCATTGCAATACATAAGTTATAATGATTCTATTGCTCACTTTCACTTGATCCCTTTCAGGACAGGCTGTCTTGAAAAAAATCGCAACGCGGCGCGTCCGACTCGATCGCAAAGGGTGATTTTGCCCGTCAGGCTGCACATTTTGCCGCTCGAACGGCAAAAAGCGCTGCATCCGGAAGAAGTTGGCAACGATTATGCATTGGGCTCGTTTTGTATGATGCTGGAAGCCGTTAAGGGAAAAACGACGAGGAGGGCCATTGCAAAGTGGCTGGGCGCAGGCTTGATGTTGGCGGGGACTTGCCTCGCCGGGAGAGCCAGCAATGTGACCTTAGGCTGGGATCCGAGCACGGATCCGATGGTCGCCGGGTACAACATCTATTCGGGAACGGCCAGCCGAAATTACACGAATTTAGTGAACGTGGGGACCACCACTTCAGTGACCGTTTCCAACCTGGTTCCCGGGACGACGTATTACTTCGCCGCCACCACCTATACGCAGGCGGGCTTGGAGAGCGCTTACTCGGCCGAAACGGCGTACACCGTGCCCGTCACGAACAATGCCCCCGTTATCAGCCCGCCGACTCTGAATCCGATCAGTGACCTTACCATTCCTGAAAACGCCGGACCTCAAACCGTGGCTCTGAGCGGCATCTCGACCGGCTCCTCCAATGTGGTCCAGGTGCTCTCGGTCTCGGCCCTTTCCAGCAACCCTGCACTGGTCCCGAACCCGGCGGTCAGCTACACCAGTCCCAACACCACCGGCACCCTGACCTTCAGCCCCGCCCCCAACTCATACGGGGTGGCTGCGATAACGGTCCTGGTCGATGACGGGGCGGTTTCCAATAATTCTGTTATCCGTTCGTTCAACGTAACCGTGAGCCAGCCACCCGCGAGTCCAAGTCCGATGACCAACGTCCTGATCTTCCCGGCCACCGCGTTCCGTTATCGTTTAGGCGCGCCTTACTCCAACGGGGACAGATTCAGCTATAGCCTGGGAGCGGGCGCGCCCGCCGGAGCCAAGATCTCGAAGGCTGGAAGTGCGGCCTACTTCACCTGGACTCCCACGACCGCCCAGGCCCTGACCACGAACCTGATTCAAATCGTCGTGACGGACCTGACCCAGTCCACCCTGAGCACCAACGAAACGATCCTCATTACCGTCTCGGACTACCTGGCCTTGACCTTGGGTTCATCCAGCGTTCCGGCCGGCCAGGGCGCCACCCTGCCCCTCTCCCTGGCCTCCAGCAGCGGCGTGACCAACCTCAGCTTCACCGTGGATTGGCCCGCCAGCGGGTTGACCAGCCCTTCCCTGGTCATCGCTTCACCCGGCATCACCGCCAGTTCGGTGCAAAACCAAGCTACCAACCTGCTCATCAGCTTGCAGACTGCTCCCGGCCAGCCGCTGCAAGGCTCTAATGTCGTCGCCCAACTGAAATTTCAAACGCTGGCTGCCCAGCCCTCGGCCTTCATCACCCTGGCACTGCGCAACCTCTCGGCCTCCAAGCCCGATGCCTCGGCCTACCTCACCTACCTGCCCACTGCCGGGCAGGTGGCCATCGTCAGCAGCAAACCGCTGCTGGCCCCAGCCAGCACCAGCAGCACCGTCCGCAGCCTGACGGCCTTTGGCGCCGTCGGCGCCAGCTACCAACTGCAATACTCGACCAATCTCCTGTCCGCCGGTCCCTGGTATCCGCTGATGACTTACAGTCAGACCAACATCGAGCAGACCCTCAACGTGGACCCCGCCATTCCCCTTATCTTCTACCGCCTCCAAGCGCAATAGTTGATTACGGGAGTCTTTGAACCCCAACACCCACTCCGACCCATCAGGTTTCGCCACGCCCACAATAGGGCCCTCCGCATTCCCCAACCCCATGTGCTTTCTCTCATTGGCGCGAAGCACACCACCACGAGGCTTTTGCCAACCTCAATCATCCGGAGCTACCCAAAGCCACTCAACTACGCGAAGCGCGCGATCAGGCCAAGGCCTAGCGTCGTTCGTTGTGGTGCTCGTGGTGCCGGAGTTGGCACGCCGCGAAGTGTTTTCCAGTGTGTTTGATCTCTTTCAAGACAATCTGTCTTGCCGCTTCCCTGATTCGGGGCACGGCGGGTGAGGTTCGATTGTGAGCCGTGACCGGTCATCTGCCGGCAAATCGCTGCGTCGCCCTGCAAAAGGCTGTATTCGGCATACTTCTGAAACGCAAGCTAATCGATAAGTGTGCTAGCCATGTAAATGTTTCACCGAATTAAGTATTGGCAATGCTTATGCATAGCCAATTCGCTGATATGATGTTGTTAAAGGTATTGCTGAGGCTGAAAAACACCTCACTCCCCACCGGCCTTTTCCTGCTCTTGGCGAGCGCTCCTTTGGAAGTGTCGGCTGATTCTGTCACCCTGGCATGGGACGCCAGTACCGATCCGACTGTCGTGGGCTATCATCTCTACAGTGGTACGGCAAGCCGCAGCTATACGAACCTGGTTGATGCCGGGAGCTTAACGTCGGCCACGTTGTCGAACCTTACGCAAGGGGTGACGTATTACTTTGCCGCGACGACCTACACTCTCGCGGGTTTGGAAAGCGATTACTCGTCCGAGGCCGCGTACACGGTCCCTGTTCCCAACCTCCCGCCCACCCTGGACCCGATTGCCAACCTTTCGCTCAATGAGAATGGGGGAGCCCAGACCGTCAATCTGACGGGCATCAGCTCAGGCGCGCCTAGCCAGACCCAGACCCTGGCTGTAAGCGCCATTTCGAGCAATCCCAGCCTCATCCCCAATCCGGTCGTGGCTTACATCAGCCCCAGCGCCACGGGCGGCCTGACCCTCTCCCCCGCTCTGAACGCCTCGGGTTCGGCCACCATTTCGGTCACGGTCAACAACGGAGGGGCCAGCAACAACACGGTCGTGCGCACCTTCACCGTCACGGTCAACCCGGTGAACCTCCCGCCCACGCTGGACCCGATTGCCAACCTCACGCTCAATGAGAATGGGGGAGCCCAGACCGTCAACCTGACGGGCATCAGCTCAGGCGCGCCTAGCCAGACCCAGACCCTGGCTGTAAGCGCCATTTCGAGCAATCCCAGCCTCATCCCCAATCCGGTCGTGGCTTACATCAGCCCCAGCGCCACGGGCGGCCTGACCCTCTCCCCCGCTCTGAACGCCTCGGGTTCGGCCACCATTTCGGTCACGGTCAACAACGGAGGGGCCAGCAACAACACGGTCGTGCGCACCTTCACCGTCACGGTCAACCCGGTGAACCTCTCGCCCACCCTGGACCCGATTGCCAACCTCACGCTCAATGAGAATGGGGGAGCCCAAACCGTTAACCTGACGGGCATCAGCTCGGGCGCGGCCAGCCAGACCCAGACGCTGGCTGTAAGCGCCATTTCGAGCAATCCCAGCCTCATCCCCAATCCGGCGGTCGCTTACACCAGCCCCAGCGCCACGGGTGGCTTGACCCTCTCCCCCGCTCTGAACGCCTCGGGTTCAGCCACCATTTCGGTCACGGTCAACAACGGAGGGGCTAGCAACAACACGGTCGTGCGCACCTTCAGCGTCACGGTCAACCCGGTGAACCTCTCGCCCACCCTGGACCCGATTGCCAACCTCACGCTCAATGAGAATGGGGGAGCCCAAACCGTTAACCTGACGGGCATCAGCTCGGGCGCGGCCAGCCAGACCCAGACGCTGGTTGTAAGCGCCATTTCGAGCAATCCCAGCCTCATCCCCAATCCGGCGGTCGCTTACACCAGCCCCAGCGCCACGGGCGGCCTGACCCTCTCCCCCGCTCTGAACGCCTCGGGTTCAGCCACCATTTCGGTCACGGTCAACAACGGAGGGGCCAGCAACAGCACGATCGTGCGCACCTTCACCGTCACGGTCAACCCGGTGAACCTCTCGCCCACCCTGGACCCGATTGCCAACCTCACGCTCAACGAGAATGGGGGAGCCCAAACGGTCAACCTGACGGGCATCGGCTCGGGCGCGGCCAGCCAGACCCAGACCCTGGCTGTAAGCGCCATTTCGAGCAATCCAAGCCTCATCCCCAATCCGGTCGTGGCTTACACCAGCCCCAGCGCCACGGGCGGCCTGACCCTCTCCCCCGCTCTGAACGCCTCGGGTTCAGCCACCATTTCGGTCACCGTCAACAACGGAGGGGCCAGCAACAACACGGTCGTGCGCACCTTCACCGTCACGGTCAATCCGGTGAACCTCTCGCCCACCCTGGACCCGATTGCCAACCTCACGCTCAACGAGAACGGGGGAGCTCAGACCGTTAACCTGACGGGTATCGGCTCGGGCGCGGCCAGCCAGACCCAGACCCTGGCTGTAAGCGCCATTTCGAGCAATCCCAGCCTCATCCCCAATCCGGTCGTGGCTTACACCAGCCCCAGCGCCACGGGTGGCTTGACCCTCTCCCCCGCTCTGAACGCCTCGGGTTCAGCCACCATTTCGGTCACGGTCAACAACGGAGGCGCCAGCAACAACACGGTCGTGCGCACCTTCAGCGTCACGGTCAACCCGGTGAACCTGCCGCCCACACTGGATCCGATTGCCAACCTCACGCTCAACGAGAACGGGGGAGCTCAGACCGTTAACCTGACGGGTATCGGCTCGGGCGCGGCCAGCCAGACCCAGGTTCTCAGCGTCAATGCGTTTTCCAGCAACCCTAGCCTCATAGCTAACCCTTCCGTCAATTATAGCAGCCCGAGTTCGACCGGTTCGTTAACCCTCACGCCAACCGCCAATTCATTCGGCTTGGCCACGATAACCGTGATGGTGGATAATAGCGGCATATCTAATAATACCGTCATCCGCACCTTCACCGTCACCGTTAGCCCGGCGAACGTCCCTCCCACCCTGGATCCGATTGTGGATCTCACACTCAATGAGAACGCCAGCCCTCAAACCGTGGCGCTGACGGGCATCAGTTCCGGGGCGAGCAATGAGATTCAAACCCTTGCCGTGAGCGCAGCTTCCAGCAATCCCGCCCTGATTCCCACTCCCACGATCACTTACACCAGCCCCAACACAAACGGCACCCTCATCCTGTCGCCGATTACAAACGCATTTGGCACAGCCACAATAACCGTGACAGTGGATGACGGGCAGGCCACGAACAACCTCACCGCGCGGTCATTTGTGATCACGGTTAGCCAAGCCACGCCCAGTCCCGCGGTGCTAACGAACGTTCTCATCGCACCGAATACCGCGTTTCGGTATCTTCTGAGCGCGCCTTACCCCAACGGGGACAGATTCAGCTACAGCCTGGGAGCGGGCGCGCCCGCCGGAGCCAAAATCTCCAAGAACCGCAGTCTGACCTACTTCACCTGGACCCCTACGACCGCCCAGGCCCTGAGCACGAACCTGATTCAAATCGTCGTGACGGACCTCACCCGGCCCTCCCTGAGCACCAACGAAACGATCCTGATTGCCGTCTCGGACTATTTGGCCTTAACCTTGGGTTCCTCCAGCGTCCCGGCCGGCCAAAGCGCCACCCTGCCCCTCTCCCTGGCCTCCAGCAGCGGCGTGACCAACCTTAGCTTTACCGTGGATTGGCCCGCCAGCGGGTTGACCAGCCCTTCCCTGGTCATCGCTTCACCCGGCATCACCGCCAGTTCGGTGCAAGACCAAGCTACCAACCTGCTCATCAGCTTGCAGACTGCTCCCGGCCAGCCGCTGCAAGGCTCTAATGTCGTCGCCCAACTGAAATTTCAAACGCTGGCTGCCCAGCCCTCGGCCTTCATCACCCTGGCACTGCGCAACCTCTCGGCCTCCAAGCCCGATGCCTCGGCCTACCTCACCTACCTGCCCACTGCCGGGCAGGTGGCCATCGTCAGCAGCAAACCGCTGCTGGCCCCGGCCAGCACCAGCAGCACCGCCCGCAGCCTGACGGCCTTTGGCACCGTCGGCGCCAGCTATCAACTGCAATACTCGACCAATCTCCTGTCCGCCGGTCCGTGGTATCCGCTGATGACCTACAGCCAGACCAACATCCAGCAGACCCTCAACGTGGACCCCGCCATTCCCCTCATCTTCTACCGCCTCCAAGTGCAATAGAACGGTCTGCCAGCTAGTTGGCTCCAGTGGCAACCTTCGAGGGATCCTGCGGGGGATCCGTCAAACCCAGGTCCCCGGCATAAGCGGACAAAGCAGCATCGCGAACGGGGCCGTCGGACAAATACTGAATCCAATTCGACAGCCCGGCGGGATCACGCGTTCCCCAGATCGCGGATAGATTCTCGACCGCCGCAAGTTGGACGGGGCCATCGGGAAACTGGGCCAGCCATTCGGCCGCCGCTCGCGGGGAGGATTGAGCCCAGCGCTGAACGATCGAGACCACCACATCGGCCTGTCGGGGGCCAGGTTCAAGCGCCAGGGCCGCCAGTGCAGCCGCGTCCGAGGGTGAGAGGGTTGCAGCGCCCACTGCGATCGCAGAGAAAAGGCGTTGTCTGAGTTGGGGATCACTTACTTGGAGAGCCCAGGAACTGGCCGACGCGGCATCACCCGAGGCCCACTGACTGATGGCATACGTTACGGCGTCATCCCTCTCCCGACTGGCTGGCAGATCGATCACCATCCTCAGTGCATCGAGCGGATCGTCGCGCGCCGCCTCGTAGCTGAACGCCCGCGCGGACACCGCCCTGGCTGGGTCGTCAGGCAAGGAGCTGATCCAGGCGGCTGCGGCGCGGAGGTCAGAGTTGGCCCACGCGATGGCGACTTGTTCGAATGCATCTGTGCGAAAGGGCCCGTTCGTCAGGGCTTGGGCCCATAAGGCCGCGACAGCCGGGTGGGCCTCGGCCCAGGCACGTATCGTGGTCCGGAACAACGCGGCGCTTTTCTCGTACGGCTCGTTCAGCAGGCGATCCAGTTCATCAACCAGGGTTCCCTCGGGGGTTGGCGAAGCCGCCGCTCCACCAACTTGCTGGCGCGGCCTGTGGGCCGCTGAGTCCATGTGTGACGAGGCAGATTCGGGCGAAGGAAGCGCGTCAGGGGAGCTGGCCTGGATACGCGCGGGCGGATTCGACGAGACCTCGCATCCCGGCCGATGGGTTCGAATGACGGCCAGAGCAGCGAGGAGAAGGAAAACCGCGGCGACAATAGAACCTGACAGCGCCCTGTGAGATCCGAGTTTGCGGGGCCGGCTTGTCATGGGACGGCGCCTCGCGCCCCTGCCCGACGTAATGAGTCATCGCGAGAGCGGAGCGAGCCAGGATTTGGATACATGCCTGCTTGAGGGAGAGCCGGGCCGGAGAGGTACCGGGCGTCAGGGCACGACGACGGTCCCGGAAAAGACGGAAGTATTGAGCAGATTGGTTTGGCCTGAGGCGAGCGCAAATCCAAAATAGATATTTGTCGCCATGGCAATGGGAACCGAGCCTGCGGAGGCCCAGGTCGTGCCATCAGCCGACGAATACCCATAAAACGTGTTGTTCGAGCGGACCAGCCGCGCCCAGATGTTCGGCGGAGTCCCCACACCATAGGTGGCAGCCGTGCCGGCGGTGGAAGTGCTGCTACGGTTTTGGGACCGGATCGTCCCGTCGGGTGAGACCCCCACGAAGGCGTATCTCGCTCCGGGAATCAGACTCTCGCGGATCACCACCCCAACACGGGCGTTCGTGCTGGTATTCTGCACGGAGCTGAGCCGGGCGCGAATCTCCCCGTCTCCGCTCATGGCCTGATAGAGGAAGCGCAGGCTATCCGCCGTTCCGCCGAGAATCCCCGCGCCGGCAATGGTGTAAACGCCCCCGGTAGCCGACGCGCTGCCGGTCACGCCAATCGCCCCGAGATCGATGACCTGCCAGGGTGCAGGCAGAGAGGCGGCCGGGGAAATCGTGATACTGCTCAACTGCGTATTCCCCTCGCGCCCCCGGATGATGAGTTGGTGGGTTCCTTGTGCCAGGTTGAAGACCTTCGGAGCGAATTGTTCGCTGAACCCGCTGGGATCGGAACTCGCCAGCCCACTGCCCCGCCAGGCCGCGACCTGGCTCACAAAGCCGGAGGCGACGGGTATGTCCCAAATCATCAAAGGATCGCTGGGTTCGGTATCGATGTTCACGTAGAGAGAATTCGCCAGGCTGTTAGGCGCACTCACCGTCGCGGAAACCAAGTAGTCACCCGTCCGGCTGACAGTGAAGGTATAAGCTCCACGCCACCCGGTCGTCGGCCCGGTCGTCGCGGTTTGGTACACCGCGCCATTGCTGATGAGGTAGGGGCCACTGAGCGAACCGGAAGTCGCCGAAAGGGTAAGCAGCGTGGAGGTCGGCGGCGTGATGTTGGTGACGAGAACGCTCATGGCGGAGGAGGCCACGGTGTTGGTGCCATCGTAAACGGCTGACGCCATCAAAGCATAGGCCCCGGCGGGCACATTAGTCCACGTGAAGGCGTAAGGCGGGCTGGCGGCCCCGGCCAGGCGGCCCGAACCGTTGTAGAATTGAACGTTGTTAATTGTATGGCCGTTCGGAGCGATGGTAGCGGCCAGCAAAAGGCTGGCTGGGGCGGCGGAACTCGAACCGCCGGCCGGGCTGGTGAGCGCGATTACCGGCGGTGCGCTCGTCGAGGCCATGGGTGAGAGTGTGATGGCTCCCAACTGTGAGTTGGCTTCGCGGCCGCGGATGAGCAGTTGGTGCGTTCCCTGGGTCAGACTGAAGAGCTTAGGCGTGAATTGATCGGCGAAGCCGCTGGGCCCCGAACTGGCCGCACCGTTGCCGCGCCAGGACACCGTTTCGCTGGTCCAGTTCGTGGTGACGGGGACATCCCAAATCATCGTGGGATCCGTGGGCTCGGCGTCAAAATTCACATAGAAAGAATTGGCTCCCGAGTTCGGCGCCAACACCACGGCGGAAACCAGGTAACTCCCCGTGGCGGGGATATTGATCGTGTAAGCAGCGCGGCCTCCGTTTGTCACCCCCGTTTCAATCGGTTGATACACCACTCCGTTGCTGGCGATCAGTGGCGGGCTGATGATTCCGGAGGTAGACGCCAAGGCCAGACCCTGGACAGACTGCGCCGGAGTGTAGCTGATCTCAGAGGAATACGCGCTCTGCAAACCATTGCTCGAGTAATCCGTCGCCGCAAAATAGTAGGTTACCCCCGCACTCAGCCCTGAAATGGTGGCGTTCGTGACATTGCCGGCATCAACGCTATTCGTGTAATTCTGGCTGGCGCCACCGAAATAGACCCGGTACCCCACCACACTGGGCGCCGAACTGCGGTTCCAGGCCAGGGTGACATTGGCGGAAACCTGCCCCAGCGCGGGAAGGGCTCCCAGCAGCCACGCAACCGGGAGCAGCAGCGTTATGACGAACTTTCGGGTGTTGAGAGGCAGGCATTTCTCGTGGCATCGGCGCAGGTGAACAATCATGGCGCGGAGTGTTACGCACCCGCCTCGATGTGTTCCACTAGGCATTTCCTCGCACACACAGGCATTCCCCTAGGATTGGCGATCTTCCTAGCTCGAATCGGTTAAGCGCGGCGTCAGCCTCGGGGTTTCTCCATTCGAAAAGCGCCCCCGGTAACAGAGGCCGCCGAGCCACCGGAACCCCCGAAAACCTAATCGACACTTTGCCATTGACACCCCAGGCTCGGCTTTGAGTATGCTCTGCCTAATGCTTGCCATCTCTTTGGAAATGGGCAGCTTAACCAAAGGTCGGCACAATAACCGGCCAGGGCTGATGAAGTCTTCATCGCCTGGCGCGGCGCGCTTGTTTTTGCCCGTGGCGGTTTTTGGTTCCCTTATCCACCCACACCCGAGCTATGAACGATCAAAACAATCCGGCGGTTAGCCGGCTCCCAGACTACATTACCAGCGCGACCCCGAACCCTAAGGACAAACGCGCACCCTGGTACAAAACTACCGCGCAAACCTACGCGGGCATATTCCTGTGGTTCGCGTTCTGGGATCCCATGTCCGGTAACGGTCTCTCGACGGGCGGTTTGGGGGCGACCCTCCTTGGGATCGTGCTGGGGGCGCTCATCTGCCATTTCCTGTTCTACCTCGTGCCCGGCCTGCTGGGCATGAAGACGGGACTGCCACTGTATGTGATCGGCACCTCCACCTTCGGAGCGATGGGCGGCCTGTTGATGCCCGGCTTCCTCATGGGCGCGCTGCAATTCGGCTGGCTGGGCGTGAATGCCTATTTCTCCTCGGACGCGCTGGCCCTGGGATTTGGGGCCAAGGGCTTGTTCGTCCCAATCTGCATCGTGTGGACGCTCGCCGCGGCGTTCGTGGGTCTCAAAGGGATTCAATACGTGGCCAAGGTGGCGACGTTTCTGCCTCTGATTCCGCTGATTGTGCTCATCATGGGCCTGGCGATGTTTGCCGGCTCGGCGGGCAGTTACAAACCAGAGGCGGCGGCCGCGTCGAACGGCGGCTTTTCCAGCGTGCTGCTGATGATCAGCGCCATTGTGGGATTCTTCGCCACCGCCGGAGCCGCCGGCGTGGATATCTGCTCGAGCAATCGCGATAAGAATGACGTGAGCATGGGCGGCATCTTCGGCATCGTCATCGCCATTATCCTGACCGCGGGCATTTCGGTGATCGCCGTGGCCGGCGCGAAGGCCTCGGGGCTCATCGACCCGGCGACCATGACGATGACCGCGGCGTTGAAGGCGAAGCTGTCCAGCGGCGTGTTCGCCGCCATCATGATCGGTTTGACCCTGGCGTCGTTCCCTGGGGCGTGCTTCTCCTCGTTCATCGCCGCCAACAGCTTCAAAACCACCATGCCCAAGGTGCATCCTTTTGTTTCGGTGGGCATTGGCTCGGTGATCAGCATCATTCTGGCGGTCACCGGCGCCGCTGGAAAACTGCCCAACGTCTTCGGCCTGATCGGCGCCTCGTTTGGCCCCATCGTGGGCGCCATGGTAGTGGATTACCTGCTCTCCGGCGGAACTTGGAGCGGCCCTCGCGCCGGCTTTAACCCGGCCGGTTGGATCGCGTGGTTGCTTGGCTTTATCGTGGGGATTCTTCCCAATCCCATGCTGGCGAGTGTCGTCCACGTGGACATCCCCTGCGCACCGGTGGCCGCCTTCGTCGTCGGCGCGGTGGTTTATTTCCTGTGCGCCAAGATGGGGCTGCAATCTCAGGTGATCCCCATGCCTGGGGTCTCGGGCACCGCGTCCAAACCAGCCGCCGCCGCGGCGCGCTGAGCCGGCCGCAGGCGGACTGGGGAAATGCGGGCGCGGGCACCCGGTCCGCTCCCGCCATGATAGAGATTCGGTCTGACCCGACGACAGGGGCTGCCTGACCACCGCCATGCACGCCCTGATTGAGGACTTCCTCCAGCACCTTCGTCACGAACGAGGGCAGGCGGAGCATACGCAGCGCACGTACGCCGCCTTGCTGCAGAAATTTGTCAAGTGGGCCGGCTCGCAGGGCTTGAGCGACTGGCACCAGGTCGAGTTGCGCCACCTGATGGGGTTTCTGCAACATGAGCGCGAACGCGGTCCCGCCAATACACCCGGAAATTCTAGCCGGCGCCTGAGCAGCGAGAGCGTTTACCTCGAGATCGCCGCCTTGCGCGCCTTCTTTCGCTTCGCGGAAAACGAAAAACTCCTGCCGGTGAATGTGGCCGAGAATTTGTCCTTGCCGCGACGCTGGAAACGGCTTCCCAAGGCTCTGACCCACGCCGAAATCGAGAAGCTGCTGGCCCCGGAACTGCCCGAAAACCCGCAGCGCTTATGCGATCGAGCCGTGTTGGAGCTGGCCTATGCTTCCGGCCTGCGCTTGGCCGAACTGCGCGGAGTGCGTTTGGAACAACTCCATCTCGAAGCGGGTTTCCTCAACGTGATCGGCAAAGGCAACAAGGAGCGCGTCGTGCCGCTCGGGCGCAAAGCGGTCGAGGCGATCGAGCGTTACCTGCAAGCCGGGCGGCCGCTCCTGGTTACACCGCGGTCCCCGGCCAGCCTGTTTTTGACCAAACGCGGCACCCCATTCGCCGCTGTCACTTTATGGCTGCGCATCAAGCAGCGGGTGCGCCGCGCCGGCATCGCCCGGAACGTCACCCCGCACATGCTGCGCCACAGTTTCGCCACCCATCTCCTCGAGAACGGCGCGGACCTGCGAGTCATCCAGGAATTGCTCGGCCACGCCAACATCAGCACCACCGAAATCTATACCCATGTCGCCGGGACCCGGTTGCGCGAGGTGCATCGGAAATTTCATCCGAGGGCATGAGACGTAACAACGTAAGACGTAACAACGTAACAACGTAATGACGTAATAACGGCACGACGTGCGGACGGGACAAAGCCGGGGGGGGGTGACGAGTGAGGCTGGGAGTGGTCCGGGCGGGCAGCATCCTCACGCCTCCGCGGCAAGCCCTCCTTCCCTTACGTTGTTACGTTGTTACGTCATTACGTCATCCCCTTCCCCATTGTTTCCTGCCCCGACCTGCGCTATGCTGCTCCCCATGAACGCGGGTGGAGAATTGACTCAGCTTGTGCTTATCGCTGTCCTTTCCTGCTGGGCGTTTGGCGTGTTGGTGGCGGAGGGCAGCGCGGCGCAAGCCAGCCAAGGGGCGGGCATGCGGTTGAGCAGCACGGGCTTTACAGAGGGCGGCCTGATCCCGGAGAAGTACACTTGCGATGGCCGGAATGTTTCCCCTCCCCTGGAATGGACAGGCGTGCCCAGCCCGGCCAAAAGCATCACGTTGATCGTCGATGATCCGGACGCGCCCGGGGGCACATGGGTGCACTGGGTGCTCTATGACCTCCCGCCTCAGACCAAGGACCTGCCGGAGGATTTGCCCAAAAGCCAGTACCTGCCAGGGGGCGCCAAGCAGGGGCTGAATGATTTCAAGCACCTCGGTTATGGCGGGCCGTGTCCGCCGCCCGGCAAACCGCATCGCTATTTTTTTAAGCTTTATGCCTTGGACGCCCTGCTCGGGCTCAGGCCCGGCGCCACCAAGCAGGAGGTTGAACGCGCCATGGCGAAGCATATATTGGCGGAAGCCCGCTTGATGGGCGCCTACAAACGAAAGTGATGCGTTTATGGAAACCTTGCTCGCCATCTGTATCGGCATCGGCCTAAGCGCCGCTTGCGGATTTCGCGTGTTCGTTCCGTTGCTGGTGATGAACATCGCGGCTCTCTCTGGTCACTTGGCTCTGGCCCACGGGTTCGAATGGATCGGCTCGTATCCGGCCCTGGTGGCCTTTTCCGCAGCCACCGGCCTCGAAGTCGCCGGCTACTATATCCCCTGGGTCGATCATCTGCTCGATACCATCGCTACTCCCGCCGCCATCATTGCCGGCACCGTCGTGACGGCGTCGATGGTAACACACTTAAGCCCCTTCCTTCGATGGACTCTGGCCGTGATCGCGGGCGGCGGGGCGGCCGGAATGGTGCAGGGAACGACTGTTCTGACGCGTGGGGCCTCGACCGTAACCACCGCCGGGTTGGGCAACCCGATGGTGGCAACCCTCGAACTCATAGGCGCTGTCGGACTGTCCATCCTCGCCATCGTCGCTCCCGTCCTGGCCGTGCTTTTGTTGGCCGGCGTCCTGGTCTTCGCCGGGCGCACGCTGGTCCAGAGAATCCGCGCCGCGCGACCGGGTCCCATGTCCGTTGGGGCTTCGTAGCAGGCCATAGGCCCCTCCGCTCTTGGGCGTGACTTCCAAAATCAGGGAGAGCGGACGCGGAAGAAGCTCCGGGCGCCGTTGGTGGCGGGAGCGGTGATCTGAATCAGGGAACCGTTGCCGGTGACGCTGGTGTACGGGACCCAATGGGGGTGGACCAAGTCATCTGCGCGTTCAACGATGTAGGTGCGTCCGCTGGCGCTGGGGAACTTGAAAGTGAAGTTCTGTCCTTCCATGCGCGAGGGTGCCACGAGCGCGGCAACGGTGGACGTGGACAGCGTGACCGCACCGGTCACCACCAGGAACACTCCCGCGTTCGTGTAGGTCACCGAGATACCGCCTGGCACGTTAAGCGCCGCGAACTTTCCCGTCAGGCTCGCGCAGGTGAGGATCTGAAACGTATCGCCGATCAGCGGCGTAAAACCGTTCGTCAGAGTGACCGACAACGGGCCTGCCAGCGAGGCGCTGCCACTGACACTCAACTGGCCGAACTGGCCGGGCGCGCGTCCGCCGAGCGCCACGCCGAGCGCCCCGCTGCCTTGGGAATAATTGCCGCTGGCGAGCCGAAGGGTGCCTGAATCAACCTCGATCGAGCCGCCCAGATTGTTGAACGGAACCGAAATCACCGAGTTCGTCCCGGCGCTTTTCCGCACCAGGCCGCTATTGTTGAACGCCACCGCCGAGCAGCAACCGGAGCTCGCCACAGCCCCGTCGCCCTCAAACCGATATTCGCCGCCATTGAAGAACTGCGCGCCGAGGCCCGGGGAATTCAACGCCAGTCCGGTCGTGCCCGCGTGCCGGATGAGGCCGGCATTGAAAAAACTCCCGCTGACAGCCCCACTCGAGAGGTCCACTTCGTTGACGTTGGTCACATTGCCGTTGATTGTACCGCCACTCCACTGGAAGACGCCCGGCGCGCAATCCAGCGCCAGGGCGGCGGCAAGAATTTGGCCGGTGGAAAGCTCAAGGTGGCCCGCGCCCGTGCCCGTCAGGCGCCCCGTCCAGGTGGGTTGGCTGCCGCCAGTGAGATCGACGCTGGCGCCCGCCGCGACAACGAACGTGCCATTGGAACTGCTGCCGTTGTTAGCCAGAGTGAGCAACCCAGCATCCACCTCGACGGTGCCACCCTCGTTATTGAACGGGGCCGTAATCGTGGTTTTCCCTGTTCCGCCAAGTTTGCGCAGCAGCCCGTCATTCTCAAATACCGCCGGGCTGCAGCAGCCGCTCACATAGATCGAACTATCCGTCTCAAATTGATAAATGCCTCCGGCCAAATTGCGGAAAAGCGCCCCGGGCCCCGGTGCAGCCAGACCCAGCCGCCCGGCGCCGTTGTGGCGGACCAGTCCCGAGTTGAAAAACCGGCCGCTCAACAGCCGGTCATTCACATCCGAAAGGACGACCACGTTCACATTGGTGGTTAGACCTGCCAGCGTGCCCGCGGTCCATTGGAACAGACCGTTGGTGAAATTCAGCGCCAGCGACGGGTTGGCCTCGAGCGTTCCGCTGCCCAGCAGAACGGTGCCAGCGCCCAACCCGGTCATCTGGCCCGACCACGTGGGCTGCGCCCCGCCGGTGATGTCGAGCGTGGCGCCCGGCGCCACCGTAATGCTCGCGTTGGCGCTCGCCCCGTTATTCGCCAGAATCAGCCTGCCAGTCTCAACCTCCACCACGCCGCCCAGATTGTTGAAGGGAGCGGAGATTACGGAATTGCTCGAACTGCCTGCCTTGATGAAGGCGCCGAAATTGTCGAAGGCAACGGCCGAACAACAACCCGAGACGTAAATGCCCGCCCCGGATTCGAGCTCATAGGCGCCGGAAAGCAGGTTCTCGAAATGGGCGCCCGGACCCGGGGCGCTGAGAGCGAGGCTGCCCGCTCCGGTGTGGACCACAGTGCCGGCGTTGCTCATCGAACCGGAAAGCAGGACGTCGCCCGCGCCAGAAATCGCAAGATTGTTGCTGTTGATGACCGTGCCGTTGAACTCGCCGCCCGTCCATTGGAAGAGCCCCGGCGCGCAGTTCAAGTCCAGGGACGGACTGGCGACGATTTGACCGGTGCTGAGCGCGATCTGGCCGGCGCCGATTCCGGTGATAGTCCCCGCCCATGTCGGTGAATGCCCACCGGTCAGATCCAGCAGGGCGCCGGCCGAGACCGACACCGTGGCGTTGGAACTGCTCCCGTTATTGGCCAGCGTTAGCCGGCCCGTGTCCACCTCGATCGCGCCCCCCAGGTTATCAAACAGCACAGTGTCGATTCGTGATTCATTGGTCCCGCCGCTCTTGAGGACCAGGCCCCGGTTCGAGAAAACCGTCGCAGAGCAGCAGCCGTTCAGGAAAATGCCGCTGTCGTTCTCGAATTGATAGACGCCCCCGGCAAGGTTGTCGAAAAGCGCGCCGGGGCCCGGCGCGTTGAACGCGAGGCCGCCGGCGCCAACTTGCCGGAGCAAGCCGAGATTCTCGAAAGCGGAACTCAGGAAACTCGAGTTGGTTCCAGAGAGACTCACCACTTGCAGGTTCGTCACCGGGCCTTGCAGTGTGCCTCCCGCCCATTGGAAGAGTCCGTTGGCGAAGTTGAGCGCGACGGATGGACCGCCGGCCAGCGTTCCGCTGCCGAGCAGGACCGTTCCGGCACCCGAGCCATTCACCTGGCCGGACCAGGTCGGGTGTTGACCGCCAGTCACATCCAGCACGGCCCCTGCGGCCACACTCAATGTGCCTGAGGAAATAGTTCCGTTGTTGGCGAGCGTCAGGGTACCACTTTGAACCTCGATCGTGCCGCCGAGGTTGTCGAAGGTCGCCGAGATCACCGAATCCCCGCTGCCGCTGGTCTTCTGCAGCAGACCGTAGTTATCGAACACGGTCGGGCTGCAGCATCCCGAGCCGGATATCCCCGCATCGGTTTGCAGGGCGTAGGTCCCGGAGGGCAGGTTTTCAAAATGCGCGCCGGGTCCCGGCGAGTTCAGCGTCAAATCGCCTGAGCTGGTGTGGCTGAGCACCCCGGAATTATCCAGAGTGCCGCTCAGCACGGTGCCACCGGCGCCAGCAACACTCAGCGTCCCGGCGTTGGTCAGCGGGTTGTTTCCCAAAAGTGTGCCCCCCGTCCACTGGAACAAAGACGGAGGCAGGTTGAAGGTCACCCCACCCGAACCGGCGTTGAGCGTGCCGGCGTTCAACGACACCGTGCCCGCACCCGAACCGTTGAACATCCCGCTGAAATTGGCGGTATTCGTTGCCGGCACCAGGTTGAGCGTGGCATTCGACGCGACCCGGAAGCTGCCGTCCAGGTAGGACGAGTTGTTGCCGGGCAAGGCCAGCGTGCCCGAATCCACCGCCAGGGTGCCATCGAAACTTTTGAGCACTATCCCTGGGTCGATCGAAAAGGTATTCGTCCCGCCGGTCTTTTCCATGGTGCCGCCGGTCAAGTTCAACGTGGTCGGCGAACAGCAACCGCTGCGCGTGATGGCGCCATCGCCCTCGAAAGTGAAGTTCATCGCCGTGATGGAACTACCCGGACCGGGACTGGCCATGTTCAATCCTCCATCCGGTTGGATGGTCAACGTGCCCAGCGTCACCGGGGTGTTGAGCGTAAAAGTCCCCCCGCCCAGGGTTACCTGGTAGGCACTGCCGCTGGGGAAATTGTTTGTGCTCCAGTTCTGCCAGGAAATCGGGATGGGGGTGGCCGGCGGCAGGAAGAAGTTGCGCGCGACGGCTGTGGTGTTGGTCGCCGCGTCGGTGGCCGTCAACACCGCCGTGAGCAGGCCCCCGGACGAGTTGAGGTCCGCCGGCACACTGAACACGTTGGTCAGGGGCGCATTGGGCCCCAGCGGCAGCGCCACACTTTGGGTGGCCGCCAGGCTCCCAAATACCGCCAGGTTGAGCGTGACATTGGTGCTGTTATCCGACACCAGCGCGCTCAGGCTCAGCCCCTGGCCCACCGGCAACAGACTGTTGGCCGCCGGACCAAGCAACACCAGGGCCGGCGGCGTGCCATCGCTTACGCTCAACGTCAAGCCCTGCGCGGAGCTGGCCTGGCCAATGTTGTCAAAGGCTTGCGCCACCACCTGCACGGTCTGACCGGCCACCGCCGTGGGCGGCACCACACCCTGGATGCGCAAAACATTGCCATTGGTGCTCAGCGCATTGCTCACCACCCCGCTCACGCTGGCCGTCATTCGGCTAATCCCATCATTCCCGCTGCCCAGGGCATCCACTTCGAAGGCCGAACCGCTGGGCACTGGCCCGTTGGTGGGCGAGACCAGCACAAACTGCACGCTGGGCGGCAAATTCGGCTGCCCGGTAAAGGCCAGCAGCACCGTCCCGTTGGTGTAGTAGAGAAACGCTCCGGTCGGCACACTCACCGAATCAAAGGCGCCGCTCAAGCCGGCACTGGTCAGCACCGGAAACTGATCCCCGGCCAGCGGACTAAAACCATTGCCCAGTGTCACATTCAAGGAACCGGACAAGGCGGCCTTTCCACTGATGGCCAACTGTCCAAACTGCCCCGTCCCACGCCCGCCCAGCACCATGTCCAGGGCTCCACCATTCTGAGAGAAATTACCGCTGGTCAATACCAGCGTCCCGCTATCCACCTCGATCGTGCCGCCCAGGTTGCTAAACGGAACCGAAATCACCGAGTTGGTGCCTCCGCTCTTGCGCACCAGGCCCGCGTTATCGAACGTCCCGGTTCCGTTCCACAGTGTGCTGATGATGCTGCCATCACCGGTGAAGTCGTACGTGCCCGAAGCCAGGTTGTGGAAATGTACATTCTGGCTTTGCAGGTCCAGCGTCCCGGCGGCCTGCCGCACCTGGCCGGCGTTGGAACACTCCGTCCCGCTCACTCCGGGGTTGTCCCATAACTGATGGTTGTTGGTGCTGACCAGCGTCACCTCCCCGGCATTGGTCAATACGTGGTTCATCCGGCCCCCGCTCCACTGGAAGAGCCCCGAGCCAAAGTTCAAGGTGGCTGGAACACCAATCAAAGCGCCGTAATTCAGTTGCACCTGCCCCGCTCCTGTTCCGCTGAACGCGCCAGCGAAGTTCACACTGATGTTCGTAGGCACCAGGTCCAGCACCGCCCCGGCTCCTGCCGTAAACGTGTCATTGGAATAAAAACTCCCGCCCCCAGGCAGCGCCAAGGTGCCCGAGGCCACCGAGATCGTTCCGTCCACCACGCTCAGCCCAGACCCCGGGCTGATAACAAAGACCCCCGTCCCAGCCGATTTGGCCAGCGTGCCGCCCAGAGTCAACACCAGGGCTGGCGCCGCGCCGCCCCCGCCCCCAATGCTGATGCCCGAGTCCCCCTGGAAATCAAATCCGTTGGCCGTCAAGGTCGTGCCCAACTGCAGGTTCAATCCACCGTTGCTCTGCATGGTCAGGCTGTTGAGCGCAACACTGACGTCCAGGTTGGCCGGCGCTCCGCCCAAGCCGCCCAGCACCACGTCATTGGTGGTGCCGCTGGGGTAATTGGTGCTGCTCCAATTGCTGGGCGCCGTTTCCACCAACTGGCCGCTGTGGCAGGGATCGCCAAACTGGGCCGATTGGCTCCAATTATTGTTGTTGGGCCAACTGTAGGACCCGGCCCCGTTGGTGCAGCTAAAGGTCTGGCCCAGGGCCTGGCGTTCCCAGGTGACCACACGGGTGGCCATGGGCGGCAGATAAAAGTTGCGCGCCAGCGCCACCACGTTGCCCGCCCCATCGGTCGCACTCACATTGGCGGTCAGCAGGCCCCCGCCGGGCAACCCACCGGACAAGGGCACCACGAACACGTTGCTCGCCGGGCTGTTGGGCGCCAGGTTCAGGCTCACGGTTTGGGTGGCCACCAGGCTGCCCGAAACCGCCAGGCTCAGGAGCACATTGCTGCTGTTGTCTGAGGTCACCACCGCCAGGTCCAGCGGCTGAGCCAGCGTCAGGCGCGTGTTCTCCGGCGGACTCAAGATGGCCAGGGCCGGGGCCGTCCCATCGCTCACACTTAACGTAAAGACCGCCACCCCGCTCGAACGGCCCAGCGTGTCGGTAGCCTGGGCGCTGATTTGAATCTGCTCCCCGGCCAGCGCCGTGGAGGGCACCAGTCCCTGCACCAGCAGGCTCGGCCCCTGCGTGCTCACCGGGCCGTTGGACACCACTCCCGATACGGTGGCGCTCAACTGCGAAATCCCGTTGCCGCTCTGGGCGCTGACCTGCACGCTGAAACTCGAACCACTGGGCACCGGCCCGCTAGCCGGGGTCACCCGCGTAAACTGCAGGGTCGGTCCGGGCCCTTTCAATTGATAGGTGCCGGCCACCACCGTGCTATTGCTCGACAGGTCGGTGGCCGTGACGGTGGCCGTGAAGGGGCCGCCCAGCAGCGAGGCGTTGGTCAGCACCAGCGCAAAGGCATTGGTTACCGCCACATTGGGGGTGAGACTCAGGGCCAGCGCTTGCGTCGCCGACACGCTGCCCGAGAGCACCACGCTCAGCAGCACATTGCTGCTGTTATCCGAGGTAACGCTCGAGAGGTCCAGCTCCTGGCCCACCAGGAAGAGCGTGTTGTTGGTCGGGCCCGTCACCAACAGCGCCGGCGGGGTGCCGTCGCTCAAGACCAGATCCAGGCTCACCGGACCGCTGGTCTGGCCCAGGAGATCGGTGGCCTGGGCCGCAAGGTGCAGCGTCTGTCCCGCCAACGCGCCGGCCGGCACGGGCAGTTGGAGCCGCAGACTCGCCCCGTTGGTGCTCACTCCGTTGGTCAGCACCCCGCTCACGCTGGCGCTGAGTTGTCCAATGCCGTTGCCGCTGGACGCCAGCACATCGACCACCAGCAACGAACCGCTCGGCACCGGCCCGCTCACCGGCGCCACCCGCACGATTTGCAGGCTCGGCGGAGGACCTCGCAACTGGAAGCTGCGTGAAATCACGGTGCTGTTGCTCGCCTGGTCGGTGGCCCGCAGCAGGGCCGTAAACGGACCGCCCAGCGCCGAACCGTTGGTCAGGAACAGCGTAAAGACATTGGTCAGCGGGGTGTTGGGTGTCAGAGCAAGCACCACGGTTTGGGTGGCTGTCAGGCTCCCAAAGACCGCCAGGTTTACCGTCACATTGGTGCTGTTGTCCGCAGCCCTCACCGCCAGGCTCAGCAGCTCGCCCGCATTGAACACGGCGTTATTGGTCGGCCCCAGAATCGCCAGGCTGGGCGGGGTGGCATCCACCGTGGGCACGCTCAAGACCTGCTGCCCGCTGGACAAGCCCACGTTATCGGTGACTTGGGCGAAGATCTCTGCCGGTTGGCCCGCAATAGCGTTGGTGGGCACCAGGCCCGTCACCCGCAATTGCGCGCCGTTGGTGCTCAACACCGGCCCGGTGGCCGCCCCGCCCGCCACCGCCGTCAGATTCGAAATGCCCGTGTCGGCCGCAGCCGTCACATCGACCACCAGCGACGAACCGGTCGGCACCGGCCCGTTGGTGGGCGAGACCAGGCTAAACCGCAGCGTGGGCGGTGCGGCCGCCTGTACGTTCACGACCAACTGGGTAAACTGCCCGTCGTTGCCGTATTGGTCGGTGGCAATGGCCCGAATGGTCGTGCTGCCGCTGGCAGGCAACCGCACCAGAACCTGGTACGGAAGGTTCGTGGCCGAGCCCACCGGGTTAAAGTCCTGCGTAAAGCGAACACTGGCGCCCACTTCATTGGTGGCCAGGTCGGCTTCGATGGGCACCAGCGCCCCGGCGATCGGCGGCATGTTGCTGGCGATCTTCAACAGCGCAATGGCCGGCCCGATGGTATCAAGGGTGGCAAATCGCGAAGTAAAGGGTTCGCCCGCGGCACGGTTGCCCGCCAGGTCGAACACATTGCTCACCACCATGGAGTAGGTGGCATTGGCCTGCAACAGCACCGTGGGCACAAAACTCAGCACCTGGCCGTTGATCCCCACCGCCGCGCTTCCGGCCACCGGACCGCCGGGACCGCTCACCAGAAACACGAAGGAGGCTGGGTTGAGCGTTTTGTTAAACGTGAGCCGCGGCACCGACGCCGGGTCGATCTGCACGGCGTTGTTGCTTGGAAAAATGGACAACAATTGCGGCGGAGTGTTATCGGCGGTGGCGAACCTGGACTCGAAGGCCGCCGCCAGAGCGCGCCCGACCAAGTCACGCGGGCCCGAACCGATAAGGCCGCCGGTGGGCCCCGGCAGATCGCCCGAGAGCACAAGCACGGCGTAAACCTGCTGACTCTGGAGCGGAGCGATCGGTTGAATCCGCACCACGCGTTGAACCCCGTTGGAATCCGCGAGCAACGTAACGGTCGATTTGACGTTGCCGTTCGTGCCCCAGATGAAAATGCCGCTGGGATCGATGGTGCCGGGGTCCAGGGCTTCGTTGAAGAGCAGCACGACGTCGTTGGTGATTGGAACCCCGATCGTCGTGTCGGCGGGTGTCACCTGGACCACCGCCGGAACATCTTCGTCGAATGGAATGACTCCGAGGTTGAGCACTTCACCGTTGGTTTGCAATGCGGTGTTAAAGTTGATGATCCCGCCAAAGGCCGGCGCCGCGGAGGACACATGGATTGTGCCCGCGGGGATATTGTCGAATCGGAACGCGCCGTCCAGGCCGGTGAAATAGACCGCATGTCCGCCGTTCTTACTCTGCGACGTATAATCCAGCGCGACATCGACGCCGGGCACGGGCGTGACGCCGTCCGCGCGCACCACGACTCCCAGCAGCGAGCCGCTGGCCCCCAAACGCAGGACGATTTGGTTGGTTTGGCCTGCGGTGGTGATGGTTCCATTTTCCGACGCCGCCAAAGCAACGCTAGACGCGCTGAGGAGGAACGGCCCCATCGGGACATCGGAGAACGCAAAACCGCCGCCGTCGCCGCTCAGGGCGGTTTCCGAGCTGAAGAACAATGGTCCCTGGAACTGAAGTGTAATCTGTGCATTGGTGACCGGGGTCACTCCGTCACTTGCCACCACCGTGCCGGCGATGTTGCCCACCCCGGGAAGCACGAGCGTGACCACAGAATTGGTGCCGCGCACCAGGCTGACATTCGTTTGCGCGCCGTCGAACTGATCGCCGCCGCCCCGAGAAATTGCCGTAATCAAATAAGTATCCGGCACCGGCAGGTTGGTGAACAGCACATCGCCGTTGGTGCTGGTGTCCTGTGTCTGGCCGCTGCTGATCGTGACCGTGGTGTTCAGGGCGGGATTGATGCCATCACTGCGCACCACGTGCACAGGCAAATAGCTCAACGGCTGGAGCTGGATGTTAATACTGATCGTGGCCGCTCCCGGCGACAGCGTACCGTTCGCATGACCGCCAACCAATTGACCCAATGTCCCCGGCAGGCGATACATTGCGTTCAAGGTGAACCCGCCCATTGGAGATCCCGGGAAGCTGAAGCCGCCGTTCGGCGCCGTCGTTACGGTGCGGTTTGGGGTGAGCCCGTCGCTGAAGTTTATCGTCACACTGGCGCCGGCAACAAAGCCGCTGCCGTACGGGTCCATCACCAGCCCGCTGACCGTTCCGAGCGAGGCCTCGACCAACTGCACCGTCTGAGTCTGTCCATTGAAAGTGACGGTGGCCGAACTCACCGCGTTGCCGCCCGTCACCGGGTCTGAACTGGAAATCTGGTACGTGCCGACCGGCACCCCGTCGAATTCGAAGAAACCATTGGTATCGGTCGTGGCAAAACCGAGGTTGCCAATCGCCACCTCCGCCCCATAAACGGGGGTGACGAGGTCGGGTAAGACAAAGGTGCCCACGATCGAACCGGTTGGCCCCAGGTGCAACGTCAGCGCGATGGTACCATTCGGCCCCACCGTGCCGCCGCCACGCGCAAAAAGCTTCGTTGATTGATCCACAAACTGGCCGATGACCGAATAGGTTCCCTCCCAAAGCCCGCTAAACGTTGCCACGCCGTTGGTATCGGCGATGGCAAACAACGGCGCGTCGTTCGGGTAGCTGCCTTGATCCAGTTCCAGTTGCGCGCCCGCGGCGGGCTGGCCGCTGGCTTGCAGGATGGTGATCAGGATGGTCGAATTCCGCGAAAGCAGGTGGACATCGACCCTATTGGTAATCCCCGGAGTCATGGAAACCACGGCCCGGCCTTTCAGACCGGACGATGGGTCGAACGCCTCGACCATGTAGTTTTGCCCAACCGCGGGAAACTCCGTCTGCGTATTGAAGAACCCGTTGGTATCGGTCTGGATCTGGTAATCGGCGGAGACATTAATGTTGATCTGAACCCCCTGGCCCACCGGCGAACCATCGGGGTTGTACACCTGCCCGGCGATGCTGCCGTTGACATCGCTCGCGGGCGGGAATTGCAGCACGATGCCCGTGGCGTCCGGATCGATCTCGGTCGTAAACCCATTGGTCTTGATGACAACGGGGTAAAAGGGCGAAGCCGCTTGCAGGCCCCATGGACCGGCGAGTAAAACGTTGGTGAACCCGAAGGCGCCGGTGGCCGGATCGCTCATCGCATCCCCGCGAATCGTCGTCACGGGACTTCCCGTGACATCGGGCCCCAGGCCGGTCAAACGCACTTCCGCGCCAATGGGTACGCCCTGGCCGTTCAGGACGGTGCCCGACACGGTGCCCTGGACGATGAAATGGATGTCCGCGTTGACGTTGGCGCCGTCATAGTCGATCGAGGCCGTGGTGTAACCCCACGAAGAGGGCCGGAAGTTCAACTGATCCCCATTCACCAGCGGGTCGTTGGCTCCAACAAAAACCGTCACAGCCTCGCTGAAAGCTGCCAGGATTTGCGCCTCATCCCCGGAAGTGATCTGGTCCAACAATTGGCTCGTGTTGAGCTGCGGGGCCACCGCATTGGCGGGCGCGCTGAGTGTGTAGCCGCCCAAGCCCAGGTTTTCGAACGCGTAGTTGCCGTTGGTGTCCGCGTCCGTCCAATAGAAACCGCCCTGCTGCGGGATGGCCACGCGGATGTTCGGCCGAACATTGCCCTGCGCATCGAAGACCGTTCCAAAAATTCGGCCCGCCGGGCGCAGCTTGACGACGACATAGTTCGCCTGACCGGCGATCACATCGACGGAGGCGCTGCCCAGGCGCGGAAACGCGATGCCCGCGGCGGGGTTGCGTTCGAGGCCGGCACTAATGGTGGCGTTGCCCACCGGCACGCCTTGCAATTGAAAGTTGCCGCCGGCGTCCGAACGGACCAGCGCCACGCCGCCGGCCACCAGCGCATTCGTAGCGGGCCGGCCGTCGTCGAACTGTACCTGCCCATAAACTGTGGTGGCCGCTTGAAGCGCCACATTGACATACGTGACTTGGTCGCCTACCGGCATGATGCCTTGCCGCGCCCCCTGGCGGGTGCCGTCGAAGGTCACGGCCACCACGTCGAGCACCTTGACCGGGACATTGGTTGCGACCCACGAACCCGAGTTATCCGCATCCACGATGCTCACCACCCGCGCCACCGTGTTGTCACCGTACTGCCCGAGAAACACGCGGGCATTAGGCACCGGTGTAATGTTATCCGAATCGAAGACTTGTCCGGCCAGAGTGGCGTATTCGACAATGTTCGTGGGAAGCGAGATGACGAGGTTGGTGGTTTCACCAGGCGTATCGAGCAGGCCGGCCGCTGTCGCCGAACGACGATCTGAAGTGGCTACTTGTACCGAGAATACACCCAGTGGAATACCGGGGAAGGCGAACTGTCCCGCTGCATCGGCGAACACGCCCCGGCCCAACTCGCTCGAACTGGGATCAGGATAAAGGTTCACCGCGGCGTTGGGAATGGGGGTGAGCCCATCCACATCCACCACCTGGCCGGTGACCGTTCCGCGGCCGCGGAACCGCAGCACGAAGGGGACCGTCTGGCCCTCGCGTCCGGACCCAAGCCCCACCACGTCATGGAGGACAGCCCGGTCCAGGCCTTGCACAATGGCCACGGCCTGGGGCAATGAACCGGCGCTGAGCAACCCCAGCAGGTTGTTGGGGTTGGCCGAAGCGCTGATCAGTTGCTGGAGCTGCTGTGTGTCCGGTTGCTCGGCCAGTGTCGATTGCATGATGAGCGCGAGCGCGCCCGGGGGCAGACTGCTGGTGTCGCTGGCCGAGATCGTGTAGGGAATGCCAGACATCACATAGTCGAGGTTAAAATTACCTCCTGGATCCGTGAGCACCTGGCTCACCCGCCGAATCCATATTTGGCAGCCGTCCGGCGTCGCCATGCCGTCATACATGGTGAGTGTCACCGGAACATCAGGGGCCGGCGAACCGTCGCCCTTGAGCACACGGCCGGTCACGGCGACCCCGCCCGTGAACCGATTCGTCGTGCCCGGGTAAAAGGAAACGATCGGGACCGGCGGAGCGATGAGTGGATTGCCGTGAAGATCGGTCACGCCGGTAACGGTTAGCTTGCGTGGAATAATCGCGCTAACGCCTTTGCGCAGGTTCAGCAGCGCGACGCGCCCGCTGGGCTGAACCTGGACCGAGTTGGCGCCGTTGTCCCCTTCCACCGCATAGGAGTTGGTCGCTCCGGCCGAGGCCTGAGTTATCGGCTTGGAATACACGACGGCAACCACGGTGCCGTAGTTGACGTAATTCGGACCCACGCACGGGATAGCGGGCCGGCCGGCGATCACACTGAGATCCTGCTGGACAGCCACCAAGGCCGGGGCCAGCTCGTTGACCGTTGCCGGAGTCGTAATGAGCGTTTGATCGCTGGTGCCGTCCCCATTTGTATCCACCTGGAGTTGTTGGGTGGGATCGCTCAGGGCAAATTGATAAATGGCGGTTGCGGGCGGATTGGGCACTTGCCAGCGCAGTTCCTGGGCCTGGCCGTTGGTTCCGACTATTAGCACCGCCATATCCGCGGACGGCGGCCCATTGGTAAATGTCCAGGTGAACACAGCATTGGACAGATAGGGTGTTACCGCCCATACCCCATTTGTTCCGGCATACACCAGCGAGTAGGGCTGCGAACTGCCGGTGATTGTGGCACTATTGGTCCCTCCGGTGAAATCGCCCCTCAATTGCCCCGGCCCGGCGCTGACCAGGACAAACGGCTGTCCCAACCCGGCCAAGTCCGCCGCCCGACTGAGCAACCGTCCGGTGCCGGTCAACCCATCGGTGGCTTCCATATCCGCGAACAGCACCGAGCGCCACTCCGCCCCGGCATCGGACGTGCGCAGCAGCGCGTCGAATCCATCGTCGGGCACGCGGCCCCCCTGCCAGTCCCGCAAGAGGTCGGGCAGGACCCGGTTGAGCGGGTCCCCGTACTCCACCCGCTGGCCGGCTTCAGCCAGGTCCAGGACTCGGCGGGTGATGATCGCATTCCCCATCCGCTGGATGCCCGGCGGCAACTGAGCCGCTGTGGCGATGCTGAGCGCCTGGCCCAGGACCCGGTTGGCTGCGACGACGAGGTCGGCGGGCAGGTAATTGACATAATCGGGCATGGCAATGGTGTCCGGCGAAAGCGGCACTCCCTGGGCATCGATTCCCATGCTAAAGCGGAACTGGCCCAGGACGCTATTGTCGCTCGTCGTCAGATCCGAGAAGGTGATCTGGCCGGTGCGTTCCGCCACCATATTGTAGGTGGCCGTGCCCGTCTGGCCGGGCAAGATCGTCCCCAGTTGAATGGTCTCGGGTTGATTGGGGGCAAGCACCGCCCCGCTGATCGAGTTCTTGTTCAGGCTGACCGAGACCAGGTTGGCCGGAGTCACCCCCGTGTTGAGCACGGTAATCGTGGCCGTGTAGGGTTCGCTCACGCGCACCACGTCCGGATGGGTGAAGGTGAGCGAAAAGCTGGGGTTGCGGACCAGCACCGAGCCGGCGGCCTTGCCTTTGATCGGCACCGCGCCCGCCGCCAGGCCGTAAAGGTTGCCGGTCAAATCCAGGTTCATCACCCACAAACCTTCCTGCAGACCCTCGACGTAAAACTCGGCCTGGCCAGTCGCGCCGGGCTGCAGCCGAGTGATGTCGTCGGCTGTGCCCAACAGTCCATCCGGGCCGGGATCCACCACCGGCTGCGTCGGCTCGACCACCTTGTTCGGACCGAGCCGCGCGAAGCGCAACGGGTTATCCCCGGGATTCGCCCAGTTGGTGCTCACAATGCCCGATGGTCCGGGCGGAAGACTGAGCGTGGCCGTCACCTCGTCCACGCTGAGGCCCGACCCGGCGGGAGCGCCGTTTTCGGTGAAAATCTGCACGCCGAAGAATTGGTGCAGGTAGCCAATGTTCCCCGGGATCACCATGAGCGCGGGAATCGGAGGGATGGTCAGGCCGAGCGACGCCGGGTCGCCGGGGTCGGCCACTTGGAAGTTCAGCCCCTGCACCTGGATGTTCAGGCCGGCCGTCTGGAACTGGGGCGGGAGTTGAACGGTGCTCGAGGCGGCAATCTGCTGGTTAATGGTCGCAGCTTGTTGGAGCTTGGACGCCACTTCATCCGCTGGGATCAGTTCCGTGGAATCTGTGAACGTGGGCGAGACCACTGGGAAACTGATGGGAATCGTCTGCCCGTTGAGCACGAAGGATACGTTGAATTGGACCGCGCGGAAGCTCGATTCGTCAATCGAGATGCCGGCCTGCTGGATCTGATCCAGCGTCAGCGGTTGGGAGGTCACACTCGAAATGAGCAACTGGTCGAAGACATGGACCGGCACCGTCGCGGGCGTCCCCTCGAGCTTGACCTGCCCGGTTGCCGCATCGACCAGCGCAATGCTATCCAGTTCGTAATCCCCCACGAGGTTGATCGTTGGCAGCAACAGCGGGGCATTCGGCGGGCCCACGATGCGCTGCGGAGTGGGAAACCCCGGCCCGCGAATAATTGCCTGGACGTAGGCTCCGGCCGCGAGCTGTGCGCTGGCCGCGCCGTTCGTCGAACCGCCCGCATTGAGCGTGACCAGCACCGAGCCGGCTATGCCCTTCGGAACCGCCAGCGCGGCGGGACTGACCTCGAGCACGGTGCCGGAGATGTGGTAATCGAGGGAGGTCAGGGAGGCCGAGGAGCACACCGCAGGTAGCGAGGCGCCAAGAATTGCGAGGACGAAGCCGATCACACGTGTGTGGGATCCGAACTGACTGATCGAATGTGGCCGGCGCGTTCGCCAAACCACCGAGGTTGCAGGTGCGCAAGAGGCGTGATTAGCGGACGGAGGTTGCCGATTATTAGTCATCGTTGCGTCGAGGTTTAAAAACGCTCGTCCCGCCCCCACGATTCCCAGTCGAGAGTCCGGGGCGCCCCCGTAGGAAAGAAGTCTCTGATCGCACCCAATTTGTCGCCAACTCTTTCGAACAAATCGGGCCGAAGATTACCAGGGGAAGTAGCCAGTGCTGTTGGTGCCCTGACAGTCACTCCCAGCTCTCGAGACAATTGCTGCGCAAATCCGTTGTCTAGCAACCCCGTTTCACACGAGAAAAGCCTGATGTTTTTCCCGCCCCATTCTGGGTGGAGGTAGATCCAATCAGCCAGGTGTTTTGCATCCAGCTCCCGGCTTCCGTAAAATACCTTGCCAGGATCCCCATGGATAAATACGTCGAAGAATCCCTCTTCCGGTGGCGTTTTGACCGCCCAGTAAGCGTTGTCGGCGGTCCTTCGCTTTTGCTCTTCGAGATAAAGCTCTCCTCCTCGCTTAAGGACGGGATCCTCTTCCAAACCCGCGTGCGTGAGGTCGTAAAAATCCGCAGCATCTTGAGCCTCTTTACCCGAGATCTCCAGGTAAAGGCGTGAGCTCGCGGTTCCCTCAAGCACCGCCCCATCCGCCCTCGCCCTGGCCATGGCCTCCGTTAGCGTTGCCTCCGAGATTTGCCGGGCTGCTAGCGCCTCCTGTTCCACCTGGTGAGCGACGGCTCTGTTGGCTACTTGCTCCGCCGCCACGTCACCATTTCTGACCAGAGCCGGATTCGCCGCGGCTCTGGCCTCCGCTTGAGCGTTATCGGCCGCCCTCGCGGCCTCAGCAGCGCTCTCCAGTTCCCGCCCATCCTCAGTCACGGTCTCCACCGATCTCGCCCCGCCAAAGAGGCGTCGGAAAAAGTTGCCGGCGCCACTCAAGAGCCCTTCTGGTAACAGGCCTGTGGGATCCCGGAATGAAAGGGGGCTGTTGGCAAACGCGGCGTATGGATTCGCACTACTCTCGTAACCCAGAGGGTCGGGCTCGATGAACATGCCTGAAAACGGATCATAGAATCTGGACCGCAGATCAATGAGACCGCAGTCATAATCGAAATACTGGCCGTGAAACAGGAACGGTGAGCCCACCGAGCTGCGCGCCACAGGCAGCGCCCCGGTCTGCGGGTCAGGTTGGGCGGAGTAATATACGGTAGCTACCGTACCCGTGATCTCCAACGTCAAATTGTCCATCAGGTTGGTATTTCCCCACTCGTCCTCGATCGCCCCACCGTTGAGGACGATACTCAGCGGTCCGCTCAAGGCCTGCGTCGGCGAGAAACCCACGACCGAGTACGGCGTGAAACCCGGCAGCGAGGGCAGCCATTGGTATGTTCCTTGAACCACCTGGCTGGGTCCATTGGTGGGAGTCAGCGTGACGGTCAGCAAATTGGTGAGTTGATCCGAGAGACGAATGATGCCGCCTCCCGGCCCAGGATCGGGGGTGGTTGACCAGACCGGCTCGGAAAAAATCAGCATAAGAGAGCCGGCGTCACCCCCAATGACCTTAGCGATCACCGGAGGGGTCGTGTCGCGCGTTTGAAGCGCCGGTTGACCGAAGGGGTCATACCAAGCCCGTTCAACGACAACACCGTTCACGTCCGCTACCGCTATAACGGATTGCGTATTGTCCTTCAGGAAGTAGTAGCGACGCAGGGTCCCAGTCAAGGGGTCTTGAAGATCCGCAGCCTCAGGGGAATCGGCTGTGGCATAATAGTAGCGAGCGATCAGGCTGGGTGTCCCATTGGTTTGCTCGTACTCCTCCAGCAGCCGGCCATCCTCGTCATAAACGAAGTGTCGGAAGTCCGCAACCTGGCCCCCCTGTGAGACCCGTCGCTCGTACCGTAAGCCATTGGGTTGGAAGAAATTCTCCACCAGAACGCCATCGGCTCGCGTGATGCGAATGAGACTTCCGTTGCCGTTGTGGTTCAAAGTAGCGGAGATCGGCACGGTTCCAGAAGCCCCGGGCGGACGCGTCTGGAGCAGTGCCAGAGCAACGTTGCCCAGCGGTTCGGCCTGGCCTCGGTTGAAACCGTCCACAACCGTAGGCAGTAGAAAGTCGTCGTGCGAACTCCAATTCGTAGCAAAGGCCGGGATGTTGGCAGTAAGGTTGGTCGTGGCCGTGGAGGTCAAATAATCAAGACCACCCAGGTGATAGTTGTAGCCTCGGTCATAAAGGGGCGGGGTGAAACCGGGCGAAATCGGCAAAGTGCCAATTCGTGCCTCGCTCAGTCGCTCTCCGGAGTCATAGAAAAAATTATCCGCCTTGCCGTTGCGGTGCAGAAACTGGCGGATCTGCTGATTGTCGGCGGCGTCGTACTGATACCGAAGGTGGGTTAGCACCGCTCCGTCGCTAAGTCGTGTGGTGCGACTGCCGGTGATTCGCCCGCGGGCATCGTAACTATTGACGACCTCCATCGTGGCACCGAGCCGAACTATTCTGGGCTGCTTGTTACCCTGCCACGAAAGCACCTGGATGATGTTTCCATTGGCGTCCGACAAAGCGGTCAGGCGTCCGCTGGTATCACGATTTTCGGCAACCGTGACCCCCGACGGATACGTAACGGATTGCCTAGCGGAGTCATTATAGTAACCGTACTTGACCGTGAAATCGGCCCCGTCCTCCTGATATTCCGCGCTGAGCAGTGGACCGGCCTCGTCGTAGCTATACTTGGCCGTATTGAGTGGCCCAGCGTCCTGCTTATACGTCACCATGCGCAAACGATCAAGGGCATCGTAGGTTCGATGAAATTCATAGACGGTGCTCTGATAGTTCGCGGTTCTGGACGTGAGTCGTCGCTGAAAGTCATAGGTCATCGTGACCGTGCCACCGGGAATTGTAGCGCTCTGCGGCAGATTCCTGTGATCAAAGCCGGCATATGTGGTCGCCGCACCGCTGCGCAGGGTGCTGCTGCTCAAGCGGAGATCTGGATCATAGCCGAAGTGAAAACCGGCGGTCGGATCGCCGGTATAGCTGACATGACGCTCTGGATCGTGCTGCAGCTGGATTTCCATCCCATCCTGCCGCCTTGCCTTCAAGAGTTCATTCAGGGCCGAATGGTCAAAGGTAGTTGTGTTTCCCAAGGCGTCGGTCGTAGTTAATAGGCTACCTTCCGCGCGTGCTGAGTATGCGAAGCGAATTCCGAGATCATCCGAAGCCGACGTGCGATTGTCCTGCGGGTCGAAGGTAAAGGTGTCGGTGTACGTGGCCCCGTCTTCGGCGCGATCCGACTCCGTGACATGTCCATTTCCGTTAGGGTGCAGAGCAAGCTTAAGAATCGGGTTAACCATCGGATCGATGACCCCGGTATCGTAGCCAGCCGTATCCCAGGTGTTCTCGGTTGCCTTCCGCGGGCCCGTGACGATTCGTGAGCCGGGCGCATACACATATTGATAAGTAGGGGAAATGGTTGTACCACTGATGGTCCGGTGAACCGAGCGTCCAACTTCGTCGATTTGATCATTACTCTCCTGAGAAATCACCCCGAACTGGCCGTCCGTGATGGTCCGGGAATTAACCTCACCCCGCGGGTAATAGGTGAAGGCTTCCGTGTCGTCCTGGATGCCGGTTTTTAGCGTAACTGTTAAGGGCCGATCGAAGCCATCGTAGCTGATAACTTTGACCAGGTCACCCCCCTGTTTCGTGGACGTCCGGTTGTTGTTCAGATCAAAGGTGTAGTTTTCGACGTAGTCCCCCATGGTCATGGTCGTCACGTTCCCCCGGCTGTCGTAGTTGAACGACTGCAACGTGCCACCGGGGCGCCGTATGCTTTGGATCCGCGAAAGGGCGTCCGGCGTGAAGTCGTATTCCAACGAGGTTCCTTGCCCACCAACCTCCACACCGTCGGTGATGTTGGTTCGGAGAAAGGACTTTTCATCGAAGATGCTGTGGGTGGTGAGCGACTTGCCATCTCCCAGCTGCTGCTGCCGATAAATTGTGCGTCCCTGTTCATCATAGGCGAATTCCTCGACCAGCGCCCCGCGTTTGATTTCAATCGGCTGCAGGTTGCGGTTGTACTTCATCTCGATCGGGGCGCCTTCAGGCAGAGTAATCGACATGGGACGTCCGCATTGGGAGGCAAGATCGTTGCCGTAGTGGTAGGTGGATACGTTATTCCCCATGCTCCGGGTGTCGATGAATCCATCGGCCGCTCGGTAAACCACCGTCGCTTGGACACCGCGAATGTCCACGTGCGATATGAGTTGCCCGCTGGCGTTGTACGCGAACGTTTCGCTGCCGGCAGTTCCGTAGTGAATCGCCCCCACGTCCCGTCCGTCAGGCGTCAACTCATAAGTCCAGATGAACCCATCTGCATTCTTCTGATCTCCGAACTTCAAATTGTACTTGGGTTCATAGCTGAAAGTTTGAGTGTACGCCTGTCCGCCACGCGGACCGGGATCCACGGTGACGCTTTTCAGGTTACCGCGGGATCGGAATGCGGGGTTTTGCGTATCATAGCCGATGGTTTTGGTGTTTCCCTCCGGGTACGCCGTGAACGTGAGAAGACCACCGGTGTATTTGGATTTGATCTTAGCGGTCGGACTGGTGCCGTCCGAGACCGAAACGGACGTGGGGTATCCCAGGTTGTCGAATTGCAACTGCGTCGAACTCGAGTCGGCCAAAGTTGCCGCATTATTAAGCGTGGTCAGGTTGGCGGCGGTATTTTCCGTGGGTATGTTCAGTTGCAGATTGCCGCCGATGCCGGTGCCGGATTTGGCCACCGGTTTGCCGTCGCTGCTGATGTCGTTGACCACCGAGAGGAGTGGCGCGCCGTCGCTGCCTACGCCGATTCCCACCAACTGGCAGCCGTTATACGTATAGTAGGTGTGGTTGCGCCCGGCATACCCGCCATTCTCACCATCAACCAGGATGCCTTCCCGGCGAATGAGCGTTGCATTGTTGTAGAAGAACTGCACGTCCTGCCCGGCATAATTGGTGAGGCAGCAGATTTTTCCGTCCGTGAATCCGTTATCGGTAATCTGATCCACATCGCTTTGGAAACTGGGGTCGGTAATGCGCCGGTAGTGACCGAGCCTCAGCCAGCGCATCGGAGACACGGAGTAATCGTCGATCTCGATCAGCCAGTCATTTTTATCATAGGTCAGGTAGTGCTGGTTTGCTGGGTAGCGATCCCTAATGCTCTCGAGCCGCCCGTCGGGAGTATAGTCGTATCGCGTCCCGTCCGGGGTAAGCCGCTCGAATCGGCGGTCCTTGAACTTCACCAACAGATCAAATACCCCCGGCTCGGGCAAATAAAAGTCCGAAGCCAGGTCCTGGTAATCGTGATCGTTGTCCGTCGCCAAGGGATCCTGTGCATACACCGACGGCATGGTGTTCGCCACCCAGCGGAAATGAATGATCCGGCCCTGCCCGGTGTGGAACAGGACATCCTGGCTGCTGGCAATCTCGCTGTCCCCTTGCGTATCCCGGATGATGAGCGGCAGCTGAAGCCCGGCCGGAAATGTCAGCGGGTCCAGAATGGTCAGACGCTGGTTGTAGTTGAAATCCCAGCCCACACCGAAGGGCCCGTCATAGGTGTCCTGGTTGCCGATCGCTCGTTGTATCGTGATCGGCATCCGTGGACTGGGCAGGACCATATCGGCGGCCGCGGTGCGAATCTCGCCGCTGTGGCCCATGATCATGCCGTAACTGGCCGGCATCGGCATCGCCCCGCCGATCGGCGGGGGATTGTCCCCCGGAATATAGGATTGGCTGTAAGTGTACACCGTAGTCGAGGCGATCGGATGGAGCAGCTTCAATCCTTGGTCGATTTGCCCCGCAAAGGCCCCGATGACATCATTGGTCGCCTCCCCCGGATCGATAAACGCCCGCAGCCGTGACCCGCCCCAGAGAATCTCCCGGTCCAGTTTGCTCTTGAAACCGGCCAGTTCGTCGAGGGAGACCTTCTCATAGACCATGGCCAGGGGACGCGAGAGGTAACGGTTGTAGAAGGTGCTTTGGGGGTTGGCGCTCATCCGGTACGCCGTCAGGGAGCGGATCGGAGCGCCGCAATCCGGACGCGGCGGCTGCCCGATCTGCTGCTGGGTATAATCCGACACGGCCCGCACCGGGGCAAAACCGTTGCCGGGATTGGGCAGCGGCCGCCCGACAAAGTTCAGACTTTCCAAGCCGAGCTCGATCGTGGGCCCGCTCGTGCCGGGTGCCTGGACCAACACATAATAGTGAGCCGCAGGCTGGGGCGGATCGAGGTCGGAGGTCAGATTCAGCGTGGGGGCGTTATGCACCCGAGCCGGGCGAAGGCCGAGGGCCGGCAACATATTCCGCATCAACGCCGTGAGGGTCTGGTCATCGCTGGGCAGGGTAATCGAGGGATCCAGCACATTGATGCTCAGCGGAAAGCTTACAAAAGACAGGGAGGGGGCGGTCTGAATGACGAGCGCGCGCCCGCTGTCTGCCACGCCGTACACACCGAAATCAGTGGACCCGAGACTGTGAGTGCCCGCCCCCGCGGCAGGAATCAGGCCCACGATTGAGCTGTGCAGCTCCCCGGCGGGCGGATCGGGGTCTTCCAGATGCGCCGGGTCGAGCAACACCACGTTTTGCGAACCGGCGACCTCCAGTTTTCCATCCGACCGCAGGGTGACAGACTGAATGGCTGTCCCCAGCAAGGTGACCGGGATGGTAATCTTATTCACCAGCTTCGGGCTCTCCGGCAAGGATATGTCAATGACTGCCAGCTTCTGGATTCCGTCGGAGTCAGGCTGCAGCGACACCAGGGCCAGCACCGGGGTGAGCGGAATTCCGTTCGAAACGACTTCGAGCGAATCGAAGATCGAAACCCAGCGAGGATAGGCGGTGGAATCGAAGAACACCGCGGCATTGGTCGGGGTCTTGATGTCCAAGGCCGTTCCGTTGAACACCAGCGTGCGATAGCAAGGGGCGAGGGTCACTCCGGTGGGGTTGCCGTTGTTGTCCAACTGGAGGCCGTCACGGGTCGTGATGCCGACCGCCCCGGCCCCGTAGGTGACGGAAAAATCCAGGAGCTTTTGGGTGGTGTGTTGCAGCACGTAGCTGTTCACCCAGCCGTAGAATTGCGGCGGATGGCTCGGCGGCAGCGGCGGCCGTTCCCCTGGATCGACGTAGTCCCCATCGTAGTTGGTATCCACACCCGGCTGGCCGAGCGGCGGAAACCCAGTCTGCTGTACCGGGCTCGAGTCAAAGCCGATGAGCATCTCCTGCAGGTTGACCAGGCTGAGTTGTTGGATATCGGCCCCAAACTCCTCATAAACCAGGTACGGCGGCGCCCAGCGAACCTTAGTCACAGCCGATCCGACGCGCAGGGTGACAATGGGCGAAGCCAGAATCTCGGGCGAGGCAGGGTTGCCCATGTTCAGAACCCATAGGTACTGTCCCCGGGTCCTCAGGTTGGGCGATTGCGTATCCAGGAGCGTCGCGTCCAAATCACCGCCAACCACAGCGACCAGATCGTTCGTCTCCACCGGGGCGTGCACGTTACGCACGTAGCGGAAGTGCGGCACGACGGTTAGATCGCGCGGGGCGCCAAGCAACTGCACCTGACTTTGCAACACGGGCTTGGAGGGCACGCTAATATCGTAGGTATCCAGGTAGTTATACTTGCCCTGATCCAGAACGTAGAGATGGCTGCCACTGATGACGGAACCACGGCCACTGGTCACCTGGGTGAGGGCCGCCCAGAGGACCGGCGGGGTGCGGAAATTGAGCGTGAAGCTATCGGGTATGAGCGTGGTTGGATTCTGGTCCAGGGCGTGGCCATTCAGGTCGCGGATCGACAAACCGGAGAGGGTAAGCGTGTAGGAAGAGTTCGCTTCCATGCCCGGAAAACTAAGTGTCAACTCGAGTTGATCCGGGCTCAGTTGACTAACGGCGCCAGCGGCGTGTTCGGCCCCTTCAAAATGATTCCGTCCAACTCGTTCGTGACCGACGCATCGATCGGCTTATTGAAAACGATCTGGATTGATGACGATTCATCAACAAAGCCCTGCTCGGCCGGCTGAGAGGAGACGACTAATGGACCATGCGTGTCCGTGGGGTCCGACGGCGGGATCGAGGTGGGCGCGGGTGGCGGGGCGACCGTGCTGAAATCCACGGGGTACGCGGTCGTTGGCAGGTTGACCTTGGCGCCCTGCACGCTGACGCTCAGGACGACCTGCACGGGTTGATCCACCATGAGCGTCGCGGTCAGTTTCTCGCTGTTCCCGACGTCGGTGGTCTGCTTGTTGGTCAGGGTTGGATGCGGGGTGGGGACCGGCTTTCCGCTCAGCAGGCTGATTGACGACACGGACTGGATCTGAACATCGACTTTAGGGGGTCCGCCCAGGCTTTGTGAAGAGTTTACTTCGATCTGGCACGGCTGGCCGGGAGACGGGTATTGCGGCGCGTTGGCGATGCTGACCCGCGGCTTGAGCTGATTCGTGAGCGCATTGTTGAAGGAGAAATCCTCGACAGCCCCGCCCATGTGGATCAGGTCGATTACCGCCGCGCTGTGGATATCTTGAAAGAGCGGGTGGGTGGCCGTGACTCCGTAATTCGCGCCCGCGAATGGAGCGAGCATGGTGTAGCTGCCATCGTCTCCGCTGGTCGCGTAAACCCACCCCGGTTGCAGTCTGCCGGCCAGGCCGATGGGCGGATCATTGCCCGAGCGCAGCACCACATAGGTCCCGCTCAACTGTTGCTTGGAGAGCAAGGCCTGCCCCTGTTTGGGATCGCCCACCTGGATATAATAGGTGTGCCCGGTGATGACGACTGGCTGCAACCCCAGCAACAAAGTGGGAACAATAATCCAATCATACACCAGCGACACCAGGCCGATCGCGCCCGGGGCAAACCCGCTGACCGTGAAGATAAACCCGGCAAGCTGCCCGCTTCCACCTCCCTTTTGCGTGTGCGCCTTGCCCTGCCTGCCACCTTTGCCCGAGGTCACGAACGCCTGGGGTGCCGTGGGAGAGAAAGCCATTTGATCCAGCACCTCAAAGGTCTTCACGTCCTGTGTGTCCCGGACCACCGTCAGCGCAACCACCGCGTTGGAAGCCGGTTGATTGGTGGGAAAACCCAAAGCCGCCAGATCGACCGGGAAGCTGGCCTGCATGGGCAGCGTAGGCGGCTGGCCTTCGACGTGGATGTGCAACCCGCCAGCCGCCGGAACGCCGCCGTCGGGGCTCACCCCGCTCAACTGGCTTTGGAGTTGGCTCGAATTGAGGGTGTCGAGTTTGAATTTCGTCCGATCGGGCACCGAATTCGGTGGAATCTGAATCTGCACCGGCCCGGTGGCCCCTTGGGCCTCCAGGGTTCCGCCCTGCCGATAAAGCGCGACTGAACCATCATCGAAGAGTTGCCGGTTCACGGGCATGTAAATCCGCGCGCCGTTCAAACTCACGAACGTCGCGGAAATGAAATCCTGCTCCGCCCCGTGGACGTAGCTGGCAAAGCTGCCGTCCGGTTGTGAGAGCACGGTCGTACTTTCGCCCGAGGCCTCGTTGACAATAATCACCGGCACACCCGGGTCTGCGGCCCCGGGGGTTCCCTGGACCACCACGAGGTTCTTGTTGGTGCCCGGCGCAAAACCCGGGAGGTTGGTCACCACGGTCGCCGGCACATTCGTCGCCCCGGGTTCATAGATGATAAGCTGGGCCGCCGGGTCGCGCGCCGAGAGCGGCACGGTGGTAAAGCTAAACTGGTTCGTACCCGAAAGCGTCCGGCCCAGCATGTCCGCCAGGTTGGTCGATAACACTACCTGAAATACCGTCCCCGGATCCAGCGCCCCGCCGGGCAGGAGTGTCGCCGTCGTGTTGGCCAGGTCCAGGCTCAGGCTCAACGCCACCGGCGCGTTGCTGGCCCCCAGCAACACCACCGCATTGCTCAGCAGCGTCGCCGGGTTGACCGGACGGTTAAACGTCACGCTTACCGAGGAGACCTGCGGCACGCCGCTGGCCCCGTTGGTCGGACTGACCGAGACCACCTCCAGCCCGCTGGCCACCGTGCCCACACTCGCGCTGACCGGACTCAAGTCGCCGGGCACACTCACCGGCTGCGACCCGCTGTCCCCGCTGACCAGGTCGCTGGCACTCACGCTCTGGCTGCCTGCCGGGGCCAACAGCTTAAACGACCCGTCCGCCGCCGAAAACGTCAGCCACGGCTGGCCCGCGATCCGCACCGCCAGCCCGCCCGCCGCCTGCCCGCTTGAATTGCGCGCCACCCCGCTCACCAACCCCTGCGCCGGGGCCACCGCCAGCAACACATACTCCCCGGATCCATTCAACCCGGCCAGGCCGCCCGCCGGTTCCACACTCGAAAGCTGCCCGTTGCCGTCGCTGACCAAACGCTGCCGCGGCTCCAACCCATACACCCCGGCTTGCATCAGCGCTTTGGCCAGCACAAAACTCGCGTTGCTGGCCAGCCCACTGACCTCCAAGCTCAACGGCTGCCCACCGGCCAACGCGCCCACGCCCACTTCAAAAGCCGCCTCCACCGTCAGGTTGCTCCCGGCCAGCACACTGAAGTTGGTCGGCTCCAAACTGCGCAGCTCGATGGCCTGCAAACTCCCCACCGCCCCCGGCCCGGCCAACAGCCGCACCGCCCCGCTGGCAATCAAACCCCCGTTGGTGTCCAGCAGCCCGCCGCTAAAACCCCCCGCCCCATACATATCCACATGCACCAGCCCCTGGTTCAAGCGCTCCGGCCCAAACAACAACACCGGCCGCAACGCAAAGCGCGCGTCCAAGACACTCGCTCCTGCCCCTGCCGGACGCTCGTAGCCCACCATCAAACTGTCGAAAATCGGCGGGGTTAAAAACGTGCCGTCATTGAGCAAAAACTGCTGGCTGACCTCGCCCCGCAACAGCGTTCCGCTGGCCAGGCTGCCCACCGTGTTGCTCACCAGCACGTCGGCGGTGGCCGTCACCAACTCCGGCACCAGGCTGGCCGCGCTGCTGCTCGGGTTGACCGTGCCGCTGGCCTGCAAACGGGCCGGGTCCGGCGCCGCCACACTGCTTGACTGCAACGCACTGCCCACCACCGCTGCGGGCGGCCCAATGGGCGCCCCATCGGCCACCACCAGCGCATAGGCCCCGCTGCCGGGCAAATTCACGCTCAACGCGTTGGTCCCGTTGCCAGGAACCAGGGCCAGCACCTGCCAGGTGAGGCTGCCCGGGTCCAGCTTGACCAGGGCCGCATTCTCCCCAACGCCGATGGACCCCCAGGGAACCAGGGTCCCAGCGGCCGGCTGGCTGGGCTCGAGGCCCAACTCCAGCCAGAAGGCCTGCAACGGGCTCCAGCCCGCAGGCAGAAACGCGGGCAAACCCTGCCCGTCCAGCACGCTCACCTGCCCCGTCGTGTTCTGCGACAGGCTCCCGGCAGCCAACTGCACCTGCACGCTTGCGTTGCTCAGCGTGCCTCCGGTCAGGGGTGAGAGGACCACACTTTGCGGGTTGCGCGCCGTTAACCAGGGATAGGCCACCACGCTCACCGCGTTGGAACTCAAGGTGGCGCTCCGCCAGACCGGCAAGTAACCGTCCAAACTGAACTTCCAGGCGTATGCCCCGGCCCCATGACCCAGGGTCACCACCCCAAAATCCGGGTCGCTCGTGTTGGTCGCCACTCCCGAGGGCCCGCTCTCGACAATGGTCACCCCAGCCAGGGGTTGGCCCGCCTGATTAAGGGTGCGGCTAAAGCCCAACGCCTGCACCTGCGCCGTCAGACCCGCAAACACACGCGTCACCAGATGGGGCGTGGCCCCGGCGATATAGCCCAGCCCCAGCGTGCGCGGGGCGCTCCGGGCTGCGGCGGCCAGCACTCCATTGGTCAGTTGCCCGCTTAAGTCGAAATACACCTGGTTGGTCGAGACCCCATCGGGCCGCAACGGACCGCTGATGCCGCTAAAGCTATCCACCAACAACACCAGCGGCCCCGAGAGGCTCTGGGCGGTTTGGTTGCTCACGCTCACCTCGAAGTCCCACTCGTTGGCCGCCCGGTTGAGCCTCATCGAGGTGAAATACACGCCCACATTGGTGCTCACCTCCTGCAAATCCAGGTTCACGCCCCCCAAAGTGAACTCATAGGCCCGCGCCGGCCCAGCCAGTCCGCTGACCAGCAGGACGCCGATCGTCAACCAGGCCCAAAGGCCGGCTCGCTTTGCCAATCCAAATCTCATCGTGTGCGCCATCGTTTGCCGCCTGCTATTAACAGGCCCGCCAGCACCAGCACCCCAGCCTGGGGTTCGGGCACCGACACCACCTGCAACCCCCCATACCAGGCCAGCGAATTGATCCCGTTCTGGTTATCGAACAAATCAAAGGTCACATTCAACGTCGGCCCCAGCAGTTGAGCCGGCAGCGGCACCGTGACCGTGTAGGCCACCCCCTGGCCCAGGATGGGCGACACACTCGGCGGCGTGATGGCCTGCCGGAGCACCTGGCCATCAGGCAGCACCAGCCCGCCGGGGGTATTGGGCAGCCACACCGGCCCGCTGGCATCCAGGGTCGCCAGCACCGCCACGGTGCTCAGCGCCGGACTGCCAAAACTCACCGTGAAGGAGTCCAGAAAGGCCCCCGGACTGGGCACTTCTGCCGTGATGAACCCAAAACTAAAGACCACCTCCGGGGCGCTCACCCCGCTCAAAGTTAAGGTCTGTTGATCGCTGACCAACGGCTGGCCGCCGCCGGTTTGCAGCACCGTGTAGCCCATGGTCCCTTGCGCCAGGGCCGCTGAATTCCAACGGAAGATCAGACAAAGGAGAGAGGCGAAGAATCGAATCCAGCGCCGAGGCAACCGACCGACAGGATGGGCAGCACTTCGAAATCTCATTTACCGCGTGTGCACACCAAGAGCCCGCGACCAAATCTCTTAGGGGCAATACGCGAGCACTTTGGATTAACTGATGATCGAAGTCAAGAGAATTAATGAGGCATCCCGCGGATTTTTTCGCCCGCGCCGACGCGCCGCTTGCGTCCCGGGCGAACACGGCCGGGCGCGGCGCGGAGTCGAAACCCGGCGGTCCTCACCTTTCTTGCATTTCGCCAAATCAGCGCCAAGGTAACAGCAGACTGCCACGTTGGGGCTGGGACAGAACCGAGCCTGAATTTGCACGATAGCAGTTGCGTCTTATAGTTAGCGTGTGAGTAAGTTACAGAAAGGTCGTTCCGACGCCGCCGCTGCGCGGGAAGCGGGGGCAAATCCACCAGGCGAACCCGTCGAACCGGATCCCGCCGAGAGGGTCTCCGCGTTGCAGATCCTGGATCGCGTGAGGCTCGAACTGGCCACGGAGGGCTCCTCTCCGTCGCTGACGCTGCTGCGGCACCGGATCGTCGAGATGGAGGAGCTGCAGGACCAGGCGCGAACCGCCGTCGAGAAACTCAGCGACGCGGTGGAAAAGTTGCGGGCTCCGGCATTGAGGCTGGGAACGTTGTTGCAAACGCTGGCCAATGGCCGGGCGTTGGTTTGTGTGAACGGAACGGAATATGTGTGCAACCTGGACCCGGCGCTAACGGAAGCCGCGCTCGAGACCGGCACACGGGTGCTGCTCAACGAGGCGTTTGCGGTGACCGATGCTTTCGGCTTCGACCGGAACGGGCCGGTGGTGCGCATCACGGAGCTGTTGTCGGATGGCCGGCTGCGGGTGGGAAATGAGACGGGGATTTCCGATGCCGTGGTGATTCGTTCTTCGCTGCTTTCGAAGGAAAAGCTCAAGTCCGGGCTGGATGTGCGGCTCGACTGCCAGCAGCGGGTCGCCGTGGAGATCATTGGCAACGCCAAGCGCCAGGACTGGGCCTTCACGAGAGTGGAACCGATTCCGTGGAGCGCCATCGGCGGGCAAACCGAGGCCGTGCAGGGCATTCGCGACTCCATCGAGCTGCCATTCCTTCATGCGCGCTTGTTTCAGCGTTTCCAACACCCGGTGCCCAAGGGGTTCCTGCTCTACGGCCCGCCCGGTTGCGGCAAGACGCTGCTGGGCAAAGCCGCGGCGCACAATTTGCGCCTGCAACTGCGCGAGGAGACGGGCAAGGATCACCCGGAGTTCTTTTCTGAGCGTGAAAGGCCCTGAAATGCTGAACATGTGGCTGGGCGAATCCGAACGGCAGGTGCGCGATTTATTTTTGCAATGCCGGGAAAAGGCGGCCGAAGGCCACCTGGCGTTCTTGTTCATTGACGAGGCGGAGTCCATCCTGGGCACGCGGCATGCCGTGCGGATGGGGAGCAATATCCTTTCGACCCTGGTGCCGATGTTTTGCGCGGAGATGGACGGCCTGGAGCCGCTGCAAAACGTGGTGGTCATCCTGGCCTCCAACCGGGCCGACCTGATCGATCCGGCCATTCTCCGGCCCGGCCGCATCGATCGGAAGATCCGGGTGCGCCGCCCGGACCAATCAGCCGCGCGAGAGATCTACCGGATTTACCTGACCGAAGAACTGCCGTTGTCCGAATCCCGGGACGTTCTGGTCAAGGCCATCGTCGAGGCGCACTACGCGCGCAAAGAGGAGAACCGGTTCCTGGACATCACGTTCCGGAGCGGACGGCACGATTATCTCTACCGCGGGGATCTGGCCAGCGGGGCGATCATTGCCGCGGTGGTCGAGCGGGCGAAGGAATCGGCCATCAAACGCTCGATCAGCACGAGGAGCGAATCGCCGATTACCGCCGAGGATTTAGCTCGGGGCGCTGAGCAAGGAGTATCGCGAAAACGAGCTGTTTCCCCCCAGCGACATCACCGAGGATTGGTTGAAATTGACCGATTTCGATCCTTCGAACGTCGTGCGGCTCTCCCCGTATCGCCCCAATGAGCGCTCTCAAAACAGCGGCGCGGTCTGACCCCCTCGAGGTCGTGCCGCATCCGCCCGCAAGGTAACCACCATGCAACAACAACTCGAAATCCAGTTCGGCACCGAAACCGAAATTGGCATCAGCCGGGACCGGCCCGAGGGAGTGGACGTGGTCACGGAAGCCATCGCCCTGGTCGGAGCGGCCACCGCCCCGGGGGTCCGGCGCCGGTGGGATTACCAATGCGAGGATCCGCACTGTGACGCGCGCGGTTTCCGGGTTAAGGAATTGATGCAAGACCACGACGAAGCGAATTACTTCGTGCAGGATGCCCAGCGCCGGCTCTCGGCGGACGCCATCCATAGCGATCTGGTCTTGCGCAACGGCGCGCGCTTTTACAACGATCACTCGCATCCGGAATACAGCTCGCCCGAGTGCGCCACCCTGCTCGAACACCTCCAGCAGGACTGGGCCGGCGACCAACTCCTGATGGAATGCGCCCGCAATCTAAATCAGAATTCCGACAACCCCGTTCACCTCTACAAAAACAACACGGATTTCTGCGGACACAGCTACGGCTGCCACGAGAACTACCTGCTGCCCCGGCGTTTGCCCTGGGAGGACCTTTACCAGGGCGTGCTCGCCTTCCTGGTCACGCGCCAGATTGTGTGCGGGGCCGGGAAATTCGGGTGGGAGGAGGAGGATCGATTCCTGCACCCGGGCTTCCAGGTCAGTCAGCGGAGCGACTTCTTTTTCGAGCTGCAAAGTATCGATACGATGCAGCGCCGGCCCATCATCAACACCCGGGACGAACCGCACGCCAATCGCCAGATGTACCGCCGGTTTCATGTCATCCTGGGCGACTCGAATCTGTCGCTCTACGCGACCCATCTCAAGATCGGAACCACGGCGCTGGTCCTGCAAGCGCTGCTCAACGGCGCCCCGGCGGGCCGGGTCCCGCGGCTAGCGGACCCGCTGCGAAGCCCTCAAGAGCATCTCGCGGGATCGGCAGCTGGCAATGGCGCTGCCGGCTGGCCGACGGGACCGAAACGACCGCCATCGAGATCCAGCGGCAGTATCTTCTGCTGGTGCGGGAGTATTGCTCGGGGCTAAGCCAGGAATGGCACGACGTCATGCAGGCGTGGGACGAGGTCTTAAGGGACTTGGAGGAAGAGCCTCTGAAAACCGCGGACCGCCTGGACTGGGCCGCCAAATTTCGAATCATCGAGCAATTCCGGCAAGGGGAGCATTTGGGCGAGGACGATCCCTGGCTGTTGAGCCTGGATCTTTCGTACCACTTGCTGGACCAACAGCAAGGACTGTTCTATGGTCTAATGGACCAGGGGACGTTCAGGCTGCCCTGCCCTTTGGCGGAGATCAAAGCACACAGCCTGTGTCCGCCCTCGACGACACGGGCCGCTGTGCGCGGCCGTTGCGTCGAGCGGTTTGGATCGTCCATCCAGGCCGCGCAATGGGACCATCTGCTGTTGCGCAGCTCGCGGGGGACGCTCAAGCTGGACCTCTGCAACCTGTTTGATCCTCAGAAGATCAAACAAAGCCTGGAGATTATCAACGCGGCCCGGTCCGTGGATGACCTGGCCAGTTTGGAATTTGCCTCGTTGGTCAACGGATTTAATTATGCCTATGTCTGAGCGCACCCAAAAACCTCGCCTGCCGGCCCCGGCTCCGGGCGGCGGCGGTGGCGGCGAAGGCCCCACCGCTCCTAAAGTCGAAAAGCCTAACACCGAGGAACTCCTCAAACGCATGCGGAAGGTCGATCCCGACCAGGCCAGGCGCTACCGACAACGGACTGGTCAATGACCGGCGATTTCCTGGCGTTACTGCCAAAGCCTTCGTTCCCGAGCGTCGCGGCGAGTGCGCCCCACCCGCTGGCCCTCGAAGCCACAACGGTTTTCGCTTTCCATTGCGCCGACGGGGTCATCATCGGGGGCGATCACCGGGCCACGGCCGGCCACACGGTCTTTTCGGACCGAACGGAGAAGATCCTCGAGCTGGATTCGTATTCGCTGATGGCCATTGCCGGCGTGCCGGCCATGGCCTTCGAGATGGCGCGCACCTTGCAAACGGCGTTCGAGTTCTACCGCCGCAGCCAGTTACAACCCATGAGCCTGGCCGCAAAGATCCGGGCCTTATCAAAGCTCCTGCGGGAGAATCTGCCCGCGACCCTGCAGGGTGTCGGCGCCGTCTCTCCCATCTTCGTGGGCTCGGAGAACGGCCACATGGACGGCAAGCCGGTCATCTTCTTTTACGATCCGCTCGGGGCGCAGTTCGAAGCCGCCGCCTTTGCCGGCTCCGGCTCCGGCTCGGGCACGATCAAGAGCATTCTGCACTACCTGGAAGCCTGGGGCCGGCCGCGTCCGGCAGAGCTGCCTTTGGCCGAGGCGGTCACCCTGGCCAACCGCCTGCTCATGACCGCCGCCGAGTTTGACACCGCCACCGGCGGCGTCCACCCGGACCAGCAGGAATTTGCGACCATCAAACTGCTCTCGCGCGAAGGCATCCAATCTATTTCGCGATCCGAGCAGGAAAAATACTGGCGGCAGGCCGGGAACGGAAATTCATGACCGAAGAACCCTATCGCTGGCTCGAAGCCATTGGCAACCGCCGCGAGTATATCCGCGACCAGCTCAAAGGGGGAACTCCGGTCTTCGCGCTGTCGCGTCCGGAAGGGATCCTCCTGCTGGGGGTGGGTCAACGGCAATCCAAGGTGTTCGAGATTTACGATCGGCACGCATTCGCGGCCTTGGGGCATCCGGTGGATATCGAGAAGGTCCGGCAAGCGGCCATCGAAGCCGCCCACCTGGAAGGATTCAACCGCTCGGCCGGCGACGTAACGTTGCGGCGGCTGATCAGCTTTTCCTTGAGCAGCATGTTAAAGAACGCCTTCGAGCAGGTGTTTGCCCCGCCATTGATTGTGGAATCGATTTTTGCCGAAATCGGCGACCGCCCTGAACTGGATCAATTGGTCCGAGTGCATTTTGACGGCGACCATCACTACGAGAGCACGGGGGTCTTGGTCGCCCATCGGGAACCCCAGGCCGAGCGCGAAGCGTCGGAATGGATTCGCAAGGTATTGGGGCCCGCCGACTCGCTGGACCGGGCGGTGAGCATTTGCCTGGCCGCATATCAGGCGTTGGTCGAGGACAAAGGGTTTGCGAATCTGCCTCCACCCGAGGGCGCCCCGGCGCCGATTCCAGGCAAGGTTACCGAAGCCGCCTTGCTGGACCGCCAGCGGCCGGGCCCGGTGCATTACCGCCCCTGGAACGGTAAAACCAGCCTGTGACCGGCATCCTCCACGGGGTGCGCCGCTGCTCTACAAGCAGTCCTGAGGCGCCGCCTCGCGCGTCCGGTGGAGCCACGGGAGCGGTTGCCGGTTGATTACCGTGCCGAGGCGGCGGATGGTACGAGCGGCGAAGCGGTTCCGGTCCAGCGGGACGGCACCGCGACCGCGGGGAGAGGGCTTGCCGCAGGCCCCGCGCGGTTCACGGGTTCATGGGTTCATGTCACAACGGATAACAGGTCTGGAAATCGAATACGGCTGCCTGGTCCAACCACCTGCCCAGCAGCACGAGGTGCTCCCGCGCATCCGCGACTGGCTCTTCGAAAACCAGCGCTACGGCCTGATCGACCTTCATCCACGCGGGTGGGATGAACCGGCGGGCAATGGGGGCTTCCTGTTTAATGGCGGCCGTGTGTACATCGACATGGGGCACCTGGAATACTGCACGCCGGAGTGCGCTTCAGCCCTGGATGTGGTCCGCTACGATCGCGTGGGGGACTTGCTGCTGCTGGAAGCCGTGCAGGCGCTGAAGCTGCAGAACCAGGTCAGTTTCATCCGCAACAACGTCGATTACCACACGGGCGCCACCTTCGGCTGTCACGAGAATTACTCCCTGGACCGGACGCTGGCCGTGACCAAAAAGAGCTGGTTGTCGCTGCTGGCGTTTCTGACCTTGCGCGTGCTTTTCACCGGCGCCGGGAGGCTCGGCTCCAGCCGCGGCAGCCTGGGCCGGACTGAAACCCAGCCGGACGATGACGCCGTCCCGTTCCAGCTCAGCCAGCGCGCGGACTTCATCGTCAACGATTGCTTCGAGTGGGTGCAGCACAATCGCGCCATTCTGAACCTGCGGGATGAACCCCTGGCCGAGACCCGTTTCCGGCGCCTGCACTTGATTCATGGTGACACCAATGTGCTGCCCGCCGCGCTGTTCCTGAAGGTCGGCGCGACCCGCCTGGTGCTAGACCTGCTCGAAGCCGGTGAGATGCCCAGCGTGGCTTTGGCTGACCCCGTGGCCTCGTTCCGCGCGTTGTCGCGCGTGTCGCAACCCCCGTGGCGGGTGGTCCTGGCGAACGGCAAGACAGGTGACCCCCTAGTCCTCCTGCGCCATTACCAGGAGTGTGCCGCCGACCGGTTTGCGGGACGCGATGCCGAAACCGACGCCATCTTGCAGCTTTGGCGCCGGGCACTCGAGGCGCTGGCCTCCAACCCGGCCTCCCTGGTGGGAATCATCGACTGGATCAGCAAACGGTTTCTTTTCGACCAATTCTGCGAGCACGAGGGGCTTGATTGGGATGATCCCTGGTTGAAATCGCAGGACCTCGAGTTCCATCAAATCAATCCCGCGCGCAGCCTGGGATTGGCTTTGGCGGATCGCAACGGGTTCTGGGACCCGGTTGATCTCGACGAGGCCAAATCCGAAGCCCCCGTCAACTCCCGCGCGCAGGCTCGCAGCCGTTTGATGCGCGAAATTCAAACTCAAAACTGCTCCTACCACGTTGATTGGGCGGAGGTTGCCGGCCCCAACGAACGTCTCTCCTTGTTGCCCAACCCGTTCCAGACGTGCTTGTGAACCTTTGGGGAACGCGGCGATTGCTTCTATCCAATCCCAGCGGCGAGCGGGTATCGTTCGAGCCGTGATGAAACGGCTAAGATTTCTTAAGCGGGTCGCGCTGGCTGCGTTTCTGGCATGGGCTTCGGATGCTTGGCCGGCTGTCTATCCGGTCGGCCCCACCCGCGCCTACCCGGCGGTGTCGAGTCTGCCTGCGCTCAATCCCGGCGACGTGGTCGAGATCGACCCCGCTACTTACAACGAAGTCAAACGCTGGACCCGGCCGGGCACGTCCGCGAGCCCGATCGTCATCCTGGGCGTCGGGGCCACCCGGCCGGTCTTCGACGCGACCGGCCTGACGGTCGATGGTGTGCTGCCGAACCCACGCGCGGTATTCCAGGTGGAAGCGGACTATATCACCCTGGAGAACCTCGAATTCCGAAACGCCCGCAACGGTAATAACGGCGCCGGCATCCGCGTCACCTCCGGGAGCAATGTCACCCTGCGCAACTGCCGAATTACCGAATGCGACATGGGCATTATGTGCGACAACAACAGCAACCTGGTGATCCAGGCTTCGGAGATTGCCTCGAATGGCACTGCGCTATACAACGGCTACAGCCACAACCTCTACTTGGGCGGGAACAACACCACGGTCGAGTTTTGTTACATTCACGACTCGCTGTATGGTCAGAATTTCAAAACCCGCGGTCACTACACTGAATTGTTTTACAACTATATCGCCGATTCCCAGGACGGAGAGATCGGGCTAGTCGATTCGGCCGAAACTGCGGGCGCCAACAGTCACGCGGTCCTGCTCGGCAACGTCGTGGTCAGCAAACCCCGCCTCAGCGGATACAACTCCGGGCGGTTCATCCAGTTCGGCCAGGATTCCGGCGGCCAGCACAACGGCACTCTTTTTGCCTTCAACAATACATTCGTGGCCGGGGACGGGCGGATCCAATTCCTGAGCGCGAATGCCACCGGCGCGGTAGTGCTCGCAGAAAACAACATTTTCTACGGCAGCAGCACGATCGTGGGCAGCGCGGGAGGTGGCGCCGGCGGCTCCAACAATTGGATGCAGTCCGCGGCCAGCATCCCCGCTTCCTTTTTCGGCTCGGTCACCGGCGCCGATCCCGGCTTCATTAATCTCCCCGTGCGTAACTTCCACCTCCGAGGCGGTTCCAACTGCCGCAACCGCGCACGCATCGGCCTGGCGTTCCTTGACGGCGCCGGGACCCCAGGTTCCGGCGTGCCCGTCTTCGAATACATCGACCATTTGCAGAGCCAGGCGCGGCCCGACGACGGCCAACTGGATATCGGCGCGTACGAATACAGCGCGCCCTTTCTTACCGCCATCCGTCTCCTCGGCGCCGACTGCATTCTCGATTTCACCACGGTGCCGGGGAATGCCTACGACCTCCAGCGCACCCCGGATCTGGGAAGCCCGGCCTGGACGCCGATACGGACCAACCTCCCCGGCGTGGATGGCATCACCGAAGTCACCGATACCAATGCCGCCGGAGGATCCCGATATTTTTACCGCGTGCGCGCCTCGTTTTGAATGCCAATGCGGCCGGGGCTTGGACCGTCCGTGCGTTGTGGGCTGGCCAGGGTTGGGAGGGCTCGAGCACGGTGGGGGTGGCAGACGGGCGGAAACCTCACTCGTTTCACGCTTGATTCCGCCACCCGTGAACGGCCATTGATCATCCCCTTGAAAGCCACAGACTCTGGACGCTTGCGCATCGGTGACAACTGGAACGCGATCCGCATTATTGCCCTGTCCCAGAGCAATCCCTTGAAAGCGGTCGCTGAGTTCGTCGAGAACAGCATCGATGCGCGAGCCAAGAACATCACGTTGGTCCGAGGCAAAGAGCATGGCGTGCATTACCTGCGCATCAAAGATGACGGCGAAGGCATCCGGCGCAACGAGGCGGGACAGCCTGATTTTGAATACGTGGCGACCCATATTTGCGACTCGATCAAGCGACACCTCAAGGCCGACGGCGCCCCCGGCCTGCAAGGTGAGTTCGGCATCGGTTTGCTGAGCTTTTGGACCGTCGGCGAGGACTTGACTATTTCTTCGGCAGGCGGCGACGGCAAAACCTACCAGATGCACCTCAAGAAGGGCGATCCGGGTTATCGAATCACCCGGCGGCAGGTCCTGGTGCCGGAGCCGGGCACCGAGTTGGTGGTCAAAAACATCCTGCCGGGCATCAAGCAGTTCAGCGGAGAAAAGATCCAATGGTACCTCGCCTCGGAACTGCGCGATCGCATCCGCAACTCGGGCGTGCAGGTCCGGGTCGTGGATCGCACCTCGCGCACGGAATTCAAGGTCGAGCCGCGCCAGTTCGAGGGCCGGTTGCTCCACGAGGTCACCCGGTTTTCCCAGGGTGGCCTGTACGTCGAGTTATACCTGACGCGGCCCGCTCCGGCCAACGCCGTGGGCCTCTACCGCCAGGGCACACGGGTTTTCGAGAATCTTAACGGCCTGGACGAGTTCAACAAGGCGCCCTGGACCAGCGGCTACCTGCAAGGCCTGATCGATGCCCCGTCCCTCAATCTCACCCCCGGAACGCGCTCCGGAATCATTCAGGATGCCGCCTATCACCGATTCACCCAGGAACTCGCCGGCCTGGAAACCGAACTGGTGCGCCTCATCGAGGAACAGCAGCGGGCCGAGGAGGAACAGACCAGCCGCGACGTGCTCCGTTCCGTGCAGCGCGCGCTCAAGGAGGCGCTGTTGGTCCTGCCGGCCGAGGAATACGATTGGTTCGATCTCCACCAACCCGGAGCGGGGCGGCCAAAAAGTCAGAATGGAAAGCCGGAGGCTCACTCCAGCGAAATGCAGCTCCACGAGCTTCCTAGCGACTCGGAGGCCACTTTGCCCGACGAGGCATCAGCCCCGCAGAAAGACTTTTTCGAGTTCCCCGGCCCGCTCTTTAGCGTCCGCATCTCGCCCGCTTCGAGCGTTCTGCCCGTGGGCGGAAGCAAGAACCTGCGGGCGATCGCTCGGGATCGGTCGAACCGGTTGGTGGAGAAGGACCTCAAGTTCCGGTGGGAGCTGGTCCAGGGCGGTGGAACCTTTCAGAACGCCGAGGGCGAAATTGTCTCGTTCCAGGCGCCGTCGGAGCCAGGATTGGCCAACATCCGAGTCACTGCCGAACAATGCGGGATCGAGCGCTCTGCCGAGGCGCTGGTCACCGTCACCGATTCGTTGCTGCCGCAGAACCCGCTGAAGGAAGGAACCAAGCAGGGCATCCCGAGCTACACGTTCCAGCGGGCGCCGGGAGAACTTTGGCGTTCCCGCTATCAGGCCGATCAAAACGTGGTGGTGGTCAACAGCGGCCACCGGGACTTTGTCTTCGCCTCGCGCAACAAGCTGCTGAAGATCCGCTATATCTGCCGGCTTTTTGCCAAGGAACTCGTGGCCAAGAACTTTGCGGGCCTGCCCCCGGGCGATTTGCTCGAACGGCTGATCGAATTGACCCTCTACACCGAAGAGAACCTCAAATAGGGGACGTCCGCCGCCGCGCGGCGGCGCTCGGCGGCGAATCGTTCATTCGTAGCGCAGTGCCTGAATCGGATCCAGCCGGGCCGCTTTCCAGGCGGGGAACAAGCCGGCTACGACTCCAACGGCGGCGCTGAAGGCAACCGCGACGACCATGGCCATCGGCGTGATGACCGGCGAATTGGCCACCGGGCTGACGGTTTCCAGAATCCTGACAAACCCGAACGAAGCAGCCACACCCAGCCCGGCGCCCAGCAGCGCGATGACGATGCTCTCGATCAGCACCTGGAGAAACACTGCCAGGCCGGTGGCGCCTACGGCTTTGCAAATCCCGATCTCGCGGATGCGCTCGTTGATGCTGGCCAGCATGATATTCATGATCCCGATCCCGCCGACGATCAGACTAATGGCCGGCAATGATGCCGCCGCTCATGCGCGCGTTGTGAATTTGCTGGTTGATGCTTTCCAACTGGTTCTCCTGCGTGCGGAAACCGAAGTCTTCGATGCCGTGATGGGTCATCATGAGAACGTTGCGGGCCTGTTGCAACGCGGGTTCCAAATGTTCAAGATCGATGATTTTAAGGTCGATATCCGAAAGGCGGTTGTCCGGAGCGCCATTGGTGTCCGCACTGGCGGCCCGGAAACGCATCCAGGCCGTGTTCAGCGGCATGTAGAGCGTGCGGTTCTTCCGATAGAACGCCCAATTGCCATGGCCCCAACCCTTGCGGCGAGCCGGGCCCGCCTGCGCCTGCTGGGGTTGCTGTTTGGCCGCTTGCCGCTGTTTTTTTCCTGTTCGCTCTCGTAACGGGTAAACATGCCCACAATAGTAAAGGGCTGGCCGTTGATGTTGATCACCTCGCCCAGCGGAATAATCTCCCGGCCGATCTTCTCCGGGTCCCCGAACAATTCGTCTCGGATTCCGGTGCCGATGACGCATACCGGATTGGCGTTGTCTTCGTCCAAATCGGTGAAAAAACCGCCCATACTCCACCGTATGCATGTTCATATCGACAACGGCTGGCCAGACGCCGACGGCTTCGGAGGGGACGGCCATTTTGTCGGCGCGGGAAACGGTGACATCCTCGATGGCCATTTCAGGCGAGATCAGGCGAAGCAGCGGGGCGCACTCGCGCAATGCGGTCACATCGGCCATGGTGCGTCCGGGCGCCTGGTCGGCCAAATGCTCCTGCTCGGGGGGAACATCCTCCTCTTCGAGCAAAACCTTGTCGGCGCCGCCCATCGCAATCATGGTCTCCCGCATCCCGTTTTCCATGCCTTTGATGATGGCCGCCATCCCCACCAGGCTGGCCACGCCCAGGATGATTCCCAGCATGGTCAGCAACGAGCGGAACTTGTGCGACCACACTTCCTTCAGCCCGACGAGGATGGTATTAAGCAGGTTCATTTACTCATACCTCAAGGCCTGTATGGGATTCAGCCGGGCCGCTTTGATGGCCGGAAAGATTCCCGCCAGGACCCCCACCAGGACACTGAAACCAAAGGCCACCGCCAGGGCGGTGACTGTCACGATCGGGGCGTTATCGGTTGGGGAGAAGGAGCTGATCAGGTGAATCAGCGCGAATGAGGTAAGCAGTCCGACCAGCCCTCCGAGAACGGCAATGACTACGGACTCGACCAGGATCTGGATGAAGATGGCCCCGGTGGTGGCGCCGACGGATTTGCGGATCCCGATTTCGCGCACACGCTCCGAGATGCTGGCCAGCATGATGTTCATGATCCCAATCCCGCCCACCAGCAGGCTGATGCCCGCAATCAGTCCGCCGCTCATGCGCGCGTTATGGATAAAGGTTTTGATCTGCTCCGCCCAATCTTCCTGCGTCCGGAACGTGAAATCCTCGATGCCCTTGTGCGTGCTCATCAGCACATTGCGGATTTGCTGCAAGGCTTCGGTCAACAGATCGACACTGGGGATTTTAACTTCGAGACTCGAGAGCCGCGGGTCGCCGGTGGCGCCGCCCGTGCTGCCGTCGCCACCCGAGTTCAGCGCCGCGTAGGTCGCCCCGGCGCGGAACTTCATCCAGACAGTGTTCAGCGGAATGTACACCGTCCGGTTCTTGAAAGCGAAAGCGCCGCCGCCACGATGCCCGCCCCACCCGCGATTTCGCGCCACACGCCCGGCGGGCTGTTTAGCGGCCTCGGCTTTGGCCAGCTCACGCGCCTTGCGATCCTGTTCGCTTTGGTATTGCTGAAACATCCCAATAACAACGAACGGCACGCCGTTGACAAATACGGTTTGCCCCACGGGGTTGATTTCCAGCCCGGTCTGCTCGGGATCACCCCAGAGCGCGTCGCGGGTAGCCGCGCCGATCACGCAAACGCTCCGCGCCATCTCGTCGTCCAGTTCGTTGAACATGCGGCCGTACTCGAGCACGTGCTCGTTCATTTCCACCGCCACGGGCCAGACGCCAACGCAGTTCCAAGGGCGAAACCGTTTGCCATTGGCCGTAAATGTGGCGAAGAGCCGCATCTCGGGAGAAATGCGCATCGCCAGTGGCGCGCTCTGCTTCAACGCCCAAACGTCTCGCATCGTTATCCCCACCGCCTCGTCGGACAGGTGACGTTGATCGACCGGCAGTTCCTGGGCTTCGACCCGCACTTTTTCGAGTCCTCCGATGGCAATCAAGGCCTCGCGCGCTCCTTTTTCCATGCCGGAAACCATGGCCGACATCGCTACCAGGCTCGAGACGCCGAGGATAATGCCCAGCATCGTCAGGAGTGAGCGGAATTTGTGCGCCCAGATCTCGCGCAAGCCGGTTTGAATGGTAATCAGGAATTGCCCGGAGGAAGTGGGCAAATCCGAGGCCAGGAAGGTCTGTTCCAAGCCTTTCACAAGCACGACCTCGCCAATTGGCTCCGGGCAGCTTTCATAAGCCGGCTAGGCTTTCCCGACGCGAGGCACCCGCGCCGGTAACCCGCTCGTCGCACCCGCGTGATGACGGTGATACGCCAGCCATGCATCAGGGTTCAACGGGAGCACGCCGGTTCGGGCGGTTTCGGCGGACGGTCCAGCCCGGCCAGGGTCGTATCGACCTTCACGGCGATCTTGCCGTCGCGGATTTCGATCCGGCGGGGCGTCACGGCGGCGATTTCCGGATCGTGCGTGACCAGGACGATGGTGCGGCCCTCCTGGCTGAGGTTGCGGAAGAGCTGCAGGATGGCCTCGCCGGTGTGGGAATCCAGGTTGCCGGTGGGTTCATCGGCGAAAACAAGGCGCGGATTGTTGACCAGGGCGCGGGCAATCGCAGCCCGCTGTTGCTGGCCGCCGGAGAGCTGGCTCGGGCGATGCCGGGCGCGATTCGCCATGCCCACGGATTCCAGCGTCGCCATCGCCCGTTCATGACGATCTTTGCTGGAGATGCCGCTATAGATCATGGGCAATTCGACGTTCTGCACCACATTGAGCTTGGGCAGCAGGTTGAAGAACTGGAACACGAAGCCAATCTTCCGGTTCCGAATCGCCGCCAATTCCCGCGGCGAGGCGTTTTGAATCATCACGCCATCCAGCTGGATCGTCCCCTCCGTGGGCGAGTCCAGGCAGCCCAGAATATGCATCAACGTGGATTTCCCACTGCCGGAAGGGCCAATAATCGAAATCAATTCCCCAGCGTGGATATCCAGGGTCACGCCGTCCAGCGCACGGATTTCCTCGTCGCCCAGGCGATAGATCTTGCTGACGTTGCGAAGTTCGACCAAAGCCATAGCTCGAGGGTGTGTGGCAAATTCGTTTACGAGGATTTGCCGCTGGCGCCGGGGATCGGCTTGATGGCCGGTTTGGGCGTCTGCGCGGTGGTGGCATTCGTGGCGCTCGTGCTCGACGCTACCGCGGCCTTGGCCGCCGAGCCACCCGCGGGTTCACCCTCCTTTTGACCCGCGACCATGCGCGTCTTTCTTTCGATCTCCTCCTTGGGCAGCTCGAGTGAGACCACCTCGCCAGGGCCTACGCCATCCTGAATTTCGGCGTAAAAAAAGTCGGAAATTCCCACCTTCACGCTGCGCTTCTCGAAGGCCTCGCCGCGCTTCACATAGACGTAGCGCTCCATCTGGTCGGTATCGGGATTTCTTTCGGTGAACACCGCTCCCAGGGGCACGGCCGTGATGTTGGCCGCCGAAGCGACTGGAATTCTGACGTTGGCGGTCATGCCAGGACGAACACGGGGATCCACGTCCTTGAGCAGGATCCGGGCGGGGTAGCCTTTGATGTTGTTCTTGATCGTCGCCTGGGGAGAAATGCGCTCAACCACACCGGCGACCTTGAGCCCCGGGACAGCCTCGACCGTGACTTCCACCGCTTCGCCGGCTTTGAGCCGCGGAACGTCCGCCTGGTTGACCTGGGCGTTGATGATCATCGAGTTCAAATCCGCAATGGTGAGCACTTCCGTGCCGCTGTTGAAACCACCCGAGCCGGACACGGCCTGGCCGATGGAAACCGGCCGGGTCAAAACCGTGCAGTCAAAGGGCGCCCGCACCTCGGTCTTGCTCAATCGCTCCTCGGTCAGGGAAAGGTCTTTCTGGGCGCGTTCGAGAGCGTTTTCGGACAGGTCATAAGCGGTCTTGGTGTCGTCATAGACCTCCTGGGAAATCAGCTTGTCGTTGAGCAGTTGCTGAGCCCGTTTGAAATCCCGCTCGCCCTTGTCCACCCCTAGTTTCGCCTTCTCGATATCCGTCAGGTTCGACGCCTTGGTCTGCTGCAGTTCACTGTCGTCCAGTTTGAACAGCAGGTCGTCCTTTTTGACGCGGTCGCCAATATCGACGGGCAGCGACAGCAAAAGCCCGTTGATCTCCGGTCGAACGGACACCTGTTCGGCCGGGGCGATTTCGCCCGCCGCATTGACAGCGAAGCTGATATCGCGCAACTCGGCCACCGCGGTGGTGGCGCGCGCGGGTTCGGCGGACGCCGGCTTATTCTTCTGCCAGGAAGTCCATCCGTAGTAACCGCCCGCACCCACCGCGAGAAAGACGCATCAGAAAAATCCAGCTTTTCATTCAGTTCGAAAGGACCGCGGGCAAAATTGCTTGATTATCAAGCAGCCGTCAATTCGAAGCTTGCCACTGCTCACCGCGAAACGGTTTGTTCTTCGCTTTAGACGCGGATGAAGCCGTCGTATTTAATAATTTTACTGGTCATGAACTTTTTTTGGGCGGCGGTCTATTCCGCCTATAAGATCATTGGCCAGACTTTGCCCACGGGCGGCATTGTAACCCTCCGTTTTGGTTTGGCTGCACTTTTTTTGCTCTTTGCTTGGCCTTGGCTGCCGGGGCGCGGCGCCCCGAGGCCGCTATCTGGCGATCACGTGCCTGATGGGCGTGGTCCAGTTTGTCGTGGGCCAGCGCCTGCAGGTTTATGGGAATCAAGTGGGGACGGCCGGCAATTCGGCGGTGTTGATGGGACTGGACCCGCTGGTCACATCGAGTGCCGCTGCCCTGTTTCTCGGGCGAACACATCGGCCCGCGCCGCTGGGCGGGGTTGGTGCTTGGTCTGGCCGGAGTCGGGCTGCTGCACGGGGTATGGCGCGCGGACTTTCAATGGGCGGGATTGGCCGCCAGCCTCATTTTTCTGTCCTCTTTGTTATGCGAGGCGGCCTACTCGATCCTTGGGAAAACAGTGATCGCCCGGGCGAGTGTCATGAAGACCCTGGCGCTCTCTTTGCTTATCGCGACGGCGGTCAATGTGCTCGTGGACGGGAGAACGACGATGCAGGCGGCGGAATCGCTTTCCGGGGACGCGTGGGTGCTGTTGCTCGCGCTGGCCGCGGTGTGCACCTGCCTGGGGTACACGGTTTGGCTGGTGGTCATTCGCGAATGCCCGGTGAATCTCGCCGCCTTGACCGTGTTTGCGCAATCGGTCTGCGGCGTCCTGCTGGCCTGGGCGTGGGTTGGCGAGCGGCTGCATTGGGGGCAGTTGCTGGGGTGTGGTGCAATCGTTGTCGGCCTGGTCTGGGGCCTCTCGCGCCAGGTCGGCGCCACGGGCGGGCGGAAGGCGCCCGAAAACGAAGCCTGCGCCGCGAAAATCTAACTCAAGGGGATCGTTTTCAGACCCTCCGCGCGTTGTGGCGTCATCGCCGGTTGGGGAGGCTCGAGGGTTTCCGGCGCCACCTCAGGCTGCCCCGGAGGCGTATTGATCCCCAGCCAGTAGTTCTGCACGCGCTCGACGACCCGGACCAGTTCGGCGGGGTCGTGCGGCTTGACCACGTACGAATTGGCCCCCAACTCGTAAGCGCGCCTGATTTCCTCGGGCCGATCCGAGGCGCTCAGGACGACGACGAGCATCCGGTTGAGCGCCGGGTGCCCCCTGATCCACGAGAGCACCTCGAATCCGCTGACCCGGGGCAAATTCAAATCGAGCAACAACAGATTCGGCAGAGGATACTCGACCGGGTTCTCAAAGGGCGGGTTCCCGCCAAGGTAATCCCGCACCTCCTGTCCGTTCCGGGCGAGGTACACGGGCGGCTTCACGCCCGTTCTGGCGAACGCCCGCTCGAGGAGCATCACATCCGCCAGATCGTCCTCGGCCACGAGAATTCTCAATGGTGTCGTCATACAATCCGCCAACCCTTCAGCAGCCAGCCAGGCATCGATAAAGAATGACGCTGTGGTGAGCGGCTTGTGAATGGGGTGATTACCCCCCTGCCCTGCCGTTCGCCCGTTCACCTCGGCGGCCGGGAGGCTCCGTCACGCGGTTTGTTCAGCGGCTGATGGACAAAGGTCCGAGGATGGAGCGTGTTAAAATTGCGCGAAGCCTTGCGGGAGCGTGTGGTTGTAAAACCCTTCCGACTTTCTACTATGGGGCTTTCTGATCCATCCCAGCCCGTAAACGTGCCATCCCGCTGAATTCTGGGTTGAACACCCTATTCTCAAGCCCGGCTTTTGGGCCATATTGGCTGACATCAAAGGCTCGCTATGAAGAAGATTGCTGTTCTGCTCGTGGACGATCACACCGTGGTCCGGCAAGGATTGCGGGTATTGCTCAGCTCGGAGGAGGACATTGAAATCGTGGGAGAGGCGGAGAACGGGCGCCAGGCAGTGGTGGCGGCCCGCAAGACCCCGCCGGACGTCGTGGTCATGGATGTGGCCATGCCGCTGCTCAACGGTTTGGAGGCCACGCGCCAAATCCTCCGCTCGGTGCCGACGGCCAAGGTCCTGGTCTTGACCTCGTACGGTGACGATGACTGCGTCGAGCAAATGATGCACGCGGGGGCTGCGGGTTACCTCATCAAGCAAACGGCGGCCCATGACCTGATCAAAGCCATTCGGGAAGTCCAACGCGGCAACGCCTTCTTCAGTCCGTCCATTGCCAAACGACTGCGCGATCAATGCCGCGAGGCCTTCACCACCGGTCAACCGGCCAGAAAATCCGGCGAACTCACTTCCCGCGAAACCGAGGTCCTGCAACTCATCGCCGAAGGGTTCTCGAACAAGCAGATCGCCGCTGAACTGGCCATTAGCATCAAAACCGTCGAGAAACATCGACAGCAGGTCATGAACAAGCTGAACATTCACGATGTGGCCGGTTTGACCCGCTATGCGATCTCCAAAGGCATGGTCGAGCGCGGGGTGCCCACGACGGTCTGACGCCGCCCGGCCTCAAACATTTGCCGCGTCGCGGTTTCGTCGAGGGTTGGGCCGGCTCAGGAAACCCCGGCGCTATCCCGATGGCACCGCCGCCCGGCGCAAGTGGCTCCGCCGCACCTCAGCTTGGTTCACCGGAGGTGCGTCGCTCGCGGAATCCTCGGTACGCCATGCCTGCCCGGAGGCCAATCGCACTTGGGCCAGGCGCCGCAGCGTGGCATGCCGCGCTTCCTTGGGCTGTTTGGCCAGCTTTTCGACAGCAACGTAGTATTTTTCGAGATCCCCGCCGCTTTCAGCCAACAGTTGCTCGAACCCGGGCACGAAATCGTAGTAAGCGGCCACCGAATTGAGATGCGCGTTGTTAATCGGATGCTTGAACCAACCGGCGTAGGCGTCGTCCACGTGACTGCCCGCCATCAGTTCCGTGTACTGGCGCTTCAGGTCGTCAAAAATGCGCTGCTTCTCGGCCCGCATCCGGTCGGGAGGCACGCTGCGGCTTTTAGTCGTGCCCACAATCTTCCCCTGGTCAGTGACTTCGTCGCCGTAGAGCACTTCGAGCCGCTGGCGCGTCTTCAGGATCAGGTGCACAAAGGCCCGCGTGCGATCGAGGTGCGCGACGTAGTTCTCGAGCGCAGCCGAATCTCCCTTCGACCGTAACCAGCGGCGCGCCCCCTCTTCGCCGACCGAGGTGGCAAAGGCCTCGTTGAAATCCATATCGCCGTGCGCAAAGACCCGCTGGTGCCCGAGTTCGTGGAAAATGATCTCCGCCAGCTCCGCATTCGGCTCGAAAATAAACGTGTTGAGGACCGGGTCCCGGAACCACCCGAGCGTCGAATAGGCTTCCACACCGCCGACCGACACATCGTAGCCCTGGCTTTTGAGCGAAGCCGCGTAGTTGGTCGCTCCCTGGCGCGAGAAATACCCACGGTATTCAAGGCTGCCGAGCAAGGGATACCACCAGCTTTTCGGTTCAAGAGAGAATTCCGGCGCGGCTTCCACGTTCCACACGACATACGGGCGATGGACGTCCACGTATTTGAGATAATGGCTATCCACGGGCAGCTTCAAATGAGCCCGGGCAAAGGAGCGAAGGTCTTCCAGCACGACCAACCGGTCGCGCAGGGCCGCGGGCGTTTTAGGATCCGCGAGCAGTTTCTGGATGGGCTGCTGATGGGCAAAAATTTGGTACTGCCCCTTCACTGCCTGGCCGTAAAAGCCAACGGTGTGGCAGCCCGAGACCACCCCCACGGTGCCCAGCAGCAGCACCCCCAACAAGCAGCGCTTGAGAGAAAGCGCCTGCTTCAGTTCGCAAAGACTTTTCAATCAATTCAACTTTCAATATTCGGTTTATAGGCACGCGTCCTTATCTATTAAATCGGTTTTGTCCGGCTTTGGCAAATCGGGAATCGCCGGCGGACTTATTCACACCGGATTTTGCTGCCCGGCAGGGGTTTCCCCCGCCCTGCCGATCACTTATTCACACCCCGTGCATAACTCTTTCTCGACTTGCCGCAAGGTGTGGCAACAATCCATTCCAACGGAGCTGGCGCGCCCGGCGTTACCCCCCACCGCCGTTCCAGTCTTCGTTCACCATGGCAAAGAATCTAAGAGTCTTGATCGCCGAAGATCACGAGATCGTCCGGGAGGGCCTCAAGATCCTGATCCGGGCCGACCCCGGCCTGGAAATCGCCGGCGAGGCCGACAACGGGCGGACGGCCGTGAACTTGGCCAAGAAGCTGCGACCGGACGTCGTGCTGATGGACCTGGCGATGCCCCGGGCCAATGGGCTGGATGCGGCTCGGGATATCCATCGGCAGGCGCCGGGGTCGAGGGTCCTGGTGCTGTCCGCCTACAAGGACGAAGACACGCTGCGCAGGGTCCTCGATGCGGGCGTCGCCGGCTATATGACCAAGCATTCGGCCGCGGATGAACTGCTCACCGCGATCCGTGAGGTTGGCAAAGGGAATTCTTACTTCAGTCCGGCCATCGCCCGGCAAATCCAGGGGCGGAGGCAGCCCTACGGCCAGAATGCCCGCGCTGGCGCCGCCCGGCCACGCCAGCTCACGGCGCGCGAGCTCGAGGTGCTGGGCCTCATCGTCCGGGGACAGCCGAACAAGGAAATCGCCTTCACCCTCGGCGTCAGCATTAAGACGGTGGAGAAACACCGCCAGGCCGTGATGGATAAACTTGAAATCCATGATGTCGCGGGTCTAACGCGCTACGCCCTGGCCAAGGGGTTGGTGGGGGTCACGGAAAGAACACCCGGCAGCCCCCCCGCCGAACCCGACCCGCGCTCGCGCACCTGCCCCCCTCCAAGGAGTTGCTCCCCCAACCCTTAACCGCCCCGGAACCCGCGGCGGGTCTGAGCCGAGCCTCCTTAAAACTCCCGCAGTACTTCGAGCACTTGAATCGCCTTCCCGCGCGTGTCCTTCCACCGTCCCGAGGCATCGCGGAAAGCCAGACAGCGGTAGCCCTCACACTGAACCAGCGCCTTTTGTGGCCTGCGGTCGGTTACGCCGCCCCTGTCTGCTTCCGCCGAAGCACCGGCGGGTTCGTCCTGCTTCATGGCCGAAGGTTACGGAAAGCGGGGCGGGTCGGGCAACCATAAACGCCGCTGGTTCGGCATATATTAATCTCTTATAGTTACCGGGGCTCGGCTTTAGAGTATGGGTGGGTTGCGTGCCGCTCGGTTCGAATGCCGGGCGGGGTCGAGCGCGGGGGCGGCAAGCCCCTCGCGAGTGGTGTGCCGCGACCGGAGATGAGAAGGACACTGGGAGTTGTTTATGCCCGCCGCCGACCCCACCGGTTCCGGAAGGAAATTAAGGGTTTTGTCCCGCCCCCCCCCGCCCCGGGCGGGCCCACATTCGGGGTTGGACAGGGCGGCGCAGGATCTGAAATAATGCCGTGGTCCGAGACGAACGCAGAGGCGGGATCAGGTTGTCTGATGGATCCGCCCCGATCACAACCCGATAACTAACAGGACTCATGAGAAACTTTCTTGGCAATCTCTCTCCGTGCGGCGGCCTTTTGCTGGTCCTCACCCTGGCCGGGACCGCGGGCGCTGAAGCGCTGAAGGAATGGCAGAACCCGAAACTCACGGGGCTGAACAATCAGCCGGCCCACGCGATGATGGTGGCGTGTCCCGATGCGAAAACGGCCCGCAGCATCCTCTTCGTGAACAACCACGAGCGAACCAAGTCGTCCTTCTATCGCTCGCTCAATGGGGACTGGAAGTATCATTATTCCCCGAACTTTGCGGCGCGCCTGTCCGATTTCTGGAAGCCGGATTTTGAGGATCGGGATTGGCCGACCATTCCCGTGCCGTCGAACGTCGAGATGTCCGGCTACGGCATTCCGATTTACGTCAACATTCGCTACCCGTGGACATGGCACGGCGTCGAGCCCAATCCCCCGTTCATTCCGGAAGCCGAGCCGAATAATACGATCAACGCCTACCGGCGGAAGTTCACCGTTCCCAGCGAGTGGTCGGGCCGGCCGGTGCTGCTGACATTTGACGGGGTGAATTCGTTCTTCTTTCTATGGGTGAACGGCCAAAAGGTCGGCGTCGGCAAAGATAGCCGCACGCCGGTCGAGTTCGACATCACCAAGTACCTGATCCCGGGTGAGAACTTGCTGGCCGTCGAGAATATGCGGTGGAGCGATGGGTCGTACCTCGAAGACCAGGACATGTGGCGGATGAGCGGCATTTTCCGGGATGTTTATCTCTGGTCGCCCCCGGCCGTGCACATTCGGGATTTCGAGGTGAAAACAGACCTCGATAGTGACTATCGCGACGCTCAACTGCGGGTCAAGGTGCGCCTGGTGAACCAGCAGGACGCGCCCGCCGAGGTCACGCTGCAAGCCGACCTATTGGATCCGTCAGGCAAAACGGTCTTGTCCCCCGCGATTCAAAAGCGGCTCGACGCCCGGCAGGAGCTCCCCGTCGAGGGTGTCGCCCCCGTGGTGAACCCGCTGAAATGGTCGGCTGAGACGCCCAATCTTTACCAGCTCTTACTGACGCTCCGGGACAGCTCGGGGAAGACGCTGGAAGTGATCCCGGTGAATGTAGGCTTCCGCAAGGTCGAAATTCGCGAGGGCAACCTCCTCGTCAACGGTCAGCGTATTCTGATCAAGGGAACCGACCGGCACGAATTCGATCCCGACCACGGCCAGGCCATCACGGTGGACCTGATGGAAAAGGACGTCCGGCTGATGAAGCAGTTTAACATCAACACGGTGCGCTGCAGCCATTACCCGAATCAACCGGCCTGGTATGATCTCTGCGACCGCTACGGGCTTTACTTGATCGACGAAGCCAATATTGAAAGCCATGGCATGGGGTTTGGCGCCCGGACACTGGCCCGGAACCCGCAGTGGGCCGAGGCGCACCTCAACCGGACCGTGCGCCTGGTCGAGCGGGACAAGAACCATCCGTCGGTGATCATCTGGTCGCTGGGCAACGAGGCGGGCGATGGCCCGAACTTTGAGGCGGATTCCAAATGGATTCACCAGCGCGACCCAAGCCGCCCGGTCCATTACGAACCGGCCGGCCACAAGGCCTATACCGACATCGTTTGCCCCATGTACCCGCATCCGTCCGAACTCGCGCGGTATGCCTCCGAGCCGCGCAACCGTCCGTTTATCATGTGCGAATACGAGCACGCGATGGGCAACGGTTCGGGCGATTTCTGGTCGTATTGGAACCAGATCTACTCGAAACCGTTTCTGCAAGGCGGCTCGATTTGGGACTGGGTGGACCAGGGCCTGCGGCAGCCCCAGCAAGCTTTGCCGCTCGACCACGTTTACAAGGTCAAACCCGGCGAGAAGTTCTTTTGGGCCTATGGCGGCGATTTCGGACCCGCGGGCACGCCCAGCGATGACAATTTCTGCTGCAACGGCCTGGTGACCCCGGACCGCGAGCCGCACCCCGGCTTATTCTTCGTCAAGCATGTCTATCAGTACATCCATTGCCGGCCGGTGGATCTTGCCGCCCGAACGATCGAAATAAAGAACTTCTACGACTTCACCAATCTCAAGGACATCGCGCTGGGCCATTGGCGGTTGAAAATGGATGGACGCACGGTTCAGATCGGCAAGCTCCTCGATTTGGATCTCGCCCCCCATGCGGCGCGGCAGTTCACCATTCCGGTCAAGGCCTTCACTCCGGACCCGGGCACGGAGTGCTTTCTCGAGATCAGCTTCACCTTGAAATCCGACCTCCCCTGGGCCCGGTCCGGCCATGAACTGGCCTGGGACCAATTCAAGCTCCCCGACTCGAGCCCGGCCGGGGCTGTGGACGCCGCGAGCTTGCCCGCGCCGGTCTTGACCGAGGACAGCGCACGGATTTCTGTGGCGGGCAAGCAATTTCAAGCCACGTTTGACAAGCCGACCGGCGCGCTCATTTCCTTGAATTACAAGGGAACCGAACTGGTCAACTCGCCGCTGCGGCCCGATTTTTGGCGGGCGCAGACCGACAATGATCGCGGGCGCAACGAACTCGAGTCTCAGGGCATTTGGCGCACCGCGCACGAGGATGCCCGGTGCGGCTCATGCTTGGCCGCCGCCAAACCCAACTGGCACGCCGTCGTCGTCACGTCTGCGCAAACGCTGCCCAAAGTGAGCGCCGAGTGGGAAACCACCTACACGATTTACGGAAGTGGCGACATCCTGGTGAGCGCGCATTTCAAGCCGGGCAAAACCGATTTGCCGAAAATTGTGCGGCTCGGCATGCAAATGAGCTTGCCGGCTGGATTCGAAAAGATCGCGTGGCTGGGGCCCGGACCGCAGGAGTCCTATTCGGATCGCAAAGACGCCAGGGTGGGACTTTATCGCGGCACGGTAAGCGACCAGTTTTATGCGGATTACACCAAGCCCGGTGAGACGGGCAACAAAGCGGACGCGCGCTGGGTAGCGCTGACGGATCGCCACGGCATCGGCCTGCTGGCGGTCGGAGAGCCGTTGCTGAGCGTCAATGCCCTGCACTATGGCACCGAGGACCTGAACGCCGGGAAACACGCGTTCGAGCTGCCCCGGCGCGACTTCGTGACCCTGAACCTGGATCTCAAACAGCAAGGCGTGGGAGGCGACAATAGCTGGGGCGCGTGGCCGCACGAGGAGTTTCTCATCCCCTGCCGGGAATACAGCTATAGTTTCCGCCTGCGCCCATTCAGCGGGAATGAGAACCCGGAAAAACTCGCGCGCCAGGTGCTGCCGGGCCAGTGAACCCGCGCGGAAGCAGCCTGACAACTTGACCCGCGGCCTTGCCGGGAATTGACATTCCCTCAGCGAATCCTTAAAACTCGTCGCACTCGAATCAAATCGGATTATGCAAAGCGTTCAACTGGGCTTCGTCGATTACAGCATCCTCCTAATCTATGTGGCCTTCGTGGTGGGTATCGGGTTCGCCCTCAGACGCTATCTCAAGAGTTCCTCGGACTTCCTCACCTCGGGCCGTTCGATCCCGGCCTGGGTCACGGGGCTGGCCTTTATCTCGGCAAATCTCGGCGCTTTGGAACTGGTGGGCATGGCCGCCAGCGGCGCCAAGTATGGCATCGCCACCTGCCACTTTTATTGGGTCGGCGCCATCCCGGCGATGATCTTTCTGGCGATCTTCATGATGCCGTTCTACTACGGCTCGAAGGCGCGGTCAGTTCCCGAATATCTCAAGATGCGCTTCGATGAGCGGGTGCGGGCGTTGAACTCGATCGCCTTCGCCGTCATGACGGTGTTCGCGTCGGGCATCTCGATGAATGCGCTGGCGAAACTGCTCAACCAGCTTTTGGGTTGGAACTATCATATCGCCCTGTGGATCTGCTCGGCGGTGGTCCTGGTCTATGTGCTCAAGGGCGGGCTCACCTCGGCGATTTACACGGAGGTGCTGCAGTTTTTCATGATCGTGCTCGGGTTCGCCCCGGTGGTTTACCTGGGATTGAAGGACGTCGGCGGCTGGGGCGCCATGAACAAGTCTTTGGAGAGTGTCGCTCAAAATCCTGTGGCGCTTCACCTCGGCACCAAGGCCTATGCCGCGGACGCCTGGACGAGCGCTTGGAAACCACTCCTGGGCGGCCCCTCCGCCAACCCCATGGGCGTGGATATCTTTGCCATGGTGTTCGGCCTCGGCTTCGTGCTCTCTTTCGGCTATTGGTGCACCAACTTCCTGGTGGTTCAACGAGCCATGGCCGCCAAAAACATGGGCGCGGCCCGCCGGACACCGCTCATCGCCGCCGTGCCGAAAATGCTCTTTCCTATGCTGGTGATTGTGCCCGGCATGATTGCCGTGGCGCTCACGTCGCTGCCCAGTAAAAACTATCGCATCCCGCCGCCGATCCTGAGCGAGGAAACCTACTCCAAAGCGGCGGCCATCGTGACGCAGTATGCAGGCAGCGCCGACACTGCGGTCGGAGTCAAAGCGGTCACCGATACCATGGGGAAGAAGATGGACGCGGAGAAAGTGGCCGCCCTGATCAAAAGCGCGGGCTCGCTGGATGAGAAACGGATCAAGGAGGATTTGTACAACGCGGTTGCCGAGTACGACTATGATGGCGTGATTCTCTCGCTGGTGAAAAAGTATTGCCCGACGGGGTTGCTGGGTTTGGCGCTGACCGCGCTGCTGGCTTCCTTCATGTCGGGCATGGCGGGCAATGTGACGGCGTTCAACACGGTATGGACGTACGATCTCTATCAGGCCTACATGGCGCCCAACAAAACGGATCAACATTACTTTCGGATGGGGCAGGCGATCACCGTCGTGGGCATTTTGCTGAGCATCGTGTGCGCCTATTTTGCCAAGCAATACAACAACGCCATGGACATTATCCAACTGGTGTTCGGTTTCGTGAACGCGCCGTTGTTCGCCACCTTCCTGCTGGGCATGTTCTGGGCGCGGTGCACGGGGACCGGCGCCTTTATTGGGCTCTTCGGGGGCATCGGCGCTTCAGCGGTGTTCCACTCCCTTACGATCGCCACCGGGAATTTGCCCGGCGTCAAGGGCGGCTATCTCGGAGTGCTCAAGATCTTCCCCAGTGAGATGGCCCAAAACTTCTGGCTGGCCAGTTTTGCCTTTATCGTCTGCTTCACGCTGACCTTGGTGATTTCACTTCTCACGCGGCGAACGAAGACCGACGAGGAACTCAAGGGCCTGGTGTATTCCTTAACTCCGAAGCTAAAAGATGACGCGCAGGCCTGGTACCTGAGGCCGGCCACGCTCGGGATCGTGTTGCTCGGCTGCTGCCTGATCCTTAACTTTATATTCCGTTAACCTAAACCTGGAACTTTTATGGGTCTGGATATTCGCTGGCCAATCGGCCTCATGTTCTCGCTGATCGGGGCTATCCTTGTCATCTATGGTCTGGTCACCGGTTCCGGTGCCCAGATTTATGACCGGTCCCTGGGACTCAACGTCAATCTATACTGGGGCCTGCTACTGCTGGTGTTCGGCGGAATCATGCTGACCTTGGCCTGGCGCGGCAGCCCAGAGGACGGCGAGGCGGACCAGACCACCGCGACCGGCAGTTCCACCGCCCGCCCGCCTCGCGACTGAGACCGAAGCCTGCGGGCAACCTTGCGGGCCGGGGGCCCTCCAGGCGGGCGCGGGCCAAAGTTCTGCGGAGGCGAAACCGAACCGGCCCCGGGTGATTGGGGACGCCAAAGGCGTCAGTCATACCAGCCCCGGGCACACGCCCGGGGTTTATGGCCCATCGTTTGGGGTTGCAGGCCAACGGCCTGCCTCATAACCCGGGGCGTTGCCCCGGTCTGGTATGATCCCGGCCTTTGGCCTGAAAAGCGGTGCGGCCAGCCCGGGCATTACGCGTAGTGGTGGGCTTGAAGGCCGTGCATCCACGGGGAAGGTTAGAAACGGCTCAAACTCCTGGAGAACTTCGGCTTGCCGAGGAGTCCGTCCCGCAACCCCCTCGGAGCAAGCGCACCGCGCCTTGTCTCGTCTCGACAACCAAAAACCGCCCGAACCCGGGCCCCTTTTCGTGTCTTTCGTGTATTTGGTGGTCTTCGTGTTTTCCGAGTTTTTCGCGGTCTCTGCTCCGGTGGCCGCGCACAGCTTGACCCATGCGATGGTGTTGCGCTGCGGCGTGCTGGACGTTAACATCACGCTCACATGAAAGCACTAACCCGGAAAATGCTGGTTGCTCTCCTCGCCGCTCTCTGCCTCCCCGCGGGTGTTCGCGCGGGTGAGTTCTTGATCCACGACGGGGACCGCGTGGTATTCCTCGGCGACAGCATCACCGAGCAGCGTTTGTACACGACGTATATCGAGGGCTACGCGCTCACGCGTTACCCGGGATGGAAGTTATCCTTCCGGAACGTGGGCTGGGGCGGCGACACCTCGTGGTTGCGCCAGCGGTTTCATCCGGACGAAGGCAAGCTGTTCGCCGCGGATCCGACCACGCAGGAAGCCATGGTCGAGGACGCCGTCGGCCGCGGCCTGAAGCGGGATGTGCTCGCGCTGCATCCGACGTTCGTGACGGTCAACTTCGGCATGAACGACCACGAGTACCAGCCCTTCCGCGAGGACATTTTCCGCGCCTACGTGCGGAGCCAGACACAAATTGCGGAAGTCTTAAAAGCCAATGGCGCACGGGTAGCGTTTCTGACCCCTCAACCGATTGAGGACAAGCGACCGGACCCCGACCAGGACCCGCGGAACCAATCGCTGCGCAAGTTTTCCGACGGCCTGCGCGAGGTGGCGGCGAAGGAGAATGAAACCTTCGCGGACCAGTTCGACCCCTACATGGCCATCTTGCTGCGGGAACGGCCCAATCATGCGAATAACACGGTGGGGGGCGGTGACGCGGTGCATCCGGGGCCGATCGGCCACACGGTCATGGCCTGGGCGGTGCTGAAGGGGCTCGGGGCCTCGGCGGCGGTTTCCCGGGTGGCACTCGACTGCTCAGCTCAGAAGGTGACGAGCGCGGAAGGCTGCCGGGTCGAGAATGTCAAAGTGACGGATCACACCATCAGCTTCGACCGCCAGGACGATGCCCTGCCCATGCCCATCGATGAACGAGCCGAACCCGCGTTGAAGCTGGCGCCGATCCTGCCTGACCTCAGCCGTTATGAACTGCAAGTGACCGGGCTCCCCGCCGGAACCTATGCGCTGACGATTGACGGCGACGCGGCGGATAAACTCAGCGCGGCGGATCTCGCTGACGGCTGCAATCTCACCATTCATGCGGGACCGATCACCCGGCAAGCCCGCGAGGTGCTGGCCTTGGTGGTTCACAAAAACAACCTTTACTTCGACCGCTGGCGCAACGTCCAACTGTTCGGGTTGCCCCAGTGGGCGCAAGGGCCGGAAGTGGAAAAGCTGCGCGATGCGGAACTGGCCCGGCTCGATCAGGCCATCGCCGATGACGAGGCAAAAATCGACGCGCTCCGCCAGCCGAAGACCCATCATTTCGAACTCAAGCCTGCCGAGTAGGCCATGGGAAGGACGGCCTTTACGGCCCGATCCCGTCTCCAATGAACCTGGGGGGCCAACGGATTCGCCTTCTTTTCACGGGAGCGATTTATTTCTCACGCCCGCGCCGGTGCCTGCACAGCCGGAAAATGTAGAGCGGCGCGAAGATCTGTAGTCCCGGCACCACCGTCAGAACCGCCAAAGTGGACCATCGGTCGGCGCTCCGCCAAGCCGCCATGAGGCCGGCTCCCCAGCGCCCGGCATCCCGGGCCATTCTGGAAACGCAGCGCCGGTATTGACGCCGGAGCATCAGATCCCGTTCACGGACCCGAGGCCGCCTGAACTGATCGCGAATGCGATCGTAGGCGGCGACAAAGGCCTCGGCGCGCGACTCCGGCTCTGCGCGCTGGACCCGGATCACTCCCCGGGTGAGGTAAAAAAGGCAGATGGAGTCATCGTCCCAACCAAGCGGCTGGACATCCTTCAGGGCCGCCGCCGCGCCCTCCGTCCGGCCCGCCAACGCTTCCTCCTGGGCGAGCCAGAGCTTGAGGACCGGGAATTGTTGCGCCGCGGAAGGAATGGCCAAAGCGCGTTGAACCACCTCCTGCGCGTCGGATTCCCGGCCTGCCCCGCGCAAGGCAAGAGCCAGGGCATAGAGCAGCGCCGGGTCCAAATCCGGCCGGGCACGCCAATCCGCCATCCAGCGGGCAGCCCGGTGGTAGAGGCGGACTTGCGCGAGCGCGCGGGCGGCAACACGCCAGCCGAGCGGATGACTGCGCAGCCAGCTTGCGTTCTTGCGAACGGCCTCACGCACCAGTTGCGTGCGGCCTTTGGCGGCCACCAGCTCGATAAACTCGATCACGGCGCGACACCCGATCTCCCCGCGCCGGCACAGCTCGTCCAGCGCCTGCGGGTAGGTCCGATTCCAGTTGTTGCTGGAAACCAGGCGGCGCACCCAGAGCGCGCCGACGTGCGGGTGCGCTTCCGGCCAAGTGACGGCGTCGCGCAACACCTGGCTGAGTTCCTGTTTGTAACCGGAATCGCGCAACGCTTTCATCGCCAACTCCAATTCCGCCAACTCCGCGCCCTGGGTCTTGCAGAGCTGCCGCAATCGTTCCACCAGCTTCGCCGCTTCCTCCGGTGTCAACGCAATCCGCTCGGCGCTGGGAACCCCCAGACGCGCCAGCCCCGGGCGGCGAGCCAGCGAGGGACCGGAGCCGCTCGGCGGCGGAGTTGGAGGTCCGTTATCAGGTATTTCTTGCATGAGCGGGCCGGCTGACTGGCCGCGGTTGCCTGAGCGGCAGGGCCGATTTCAGAATAGGGCCAGCATCCAGCCCCCGGAAAGCATAATCCACTGTTGCCCACAACACCTCAGGGCTGCTCTAGAGTCGGGATGCATTGCCAGTGACGTAGCGAATCGACAAATCGATGCAGCGGCTCATCCTTTCAAAGCAGGCGGGACAGGTGCTATCGCGTGCTCGGCGCTGGCGTTGAGCCCAAGCCCGGTATTCTGCTTGAACGGCCCGGCGTAGGATTCCCAATACAGTGGTGGCAATGGGATGGCGCACTCCGCAACGGTCCTCTCCGGCACTCATGCCCAGACGGAAGTGAGTGCCATTTTCGATGCACCAGTACCTGGCGGGCCAGTTCGAGCAATCGGGCCGCGTCGGCCTGGTCGGGACTCAGGCTGGTGATGAGCCAAACGGTCTCCACCTCCTGGCGTCCGTTTTTGAGTTCGCGGATCCGGTCCAACCGGGCCAGTTGCAGAACGTGGGGGAAGCTCATTTGCGCCGGGGTAGTGTCCATCACCTGGATGCCCCGCCACTCAATCCGGCCATGTCCGTGTTCAACCTCCAGGAGTTGAGGGGGAAAAATCTTCCGGCAGGAAGTTTTGCGCTTGGCTTAAGAGACCGCTTTGGTTGCCCTTTACAAAGAGCACGAAGTTGCCTCCGCCCTCCTGCACGATGGCGTGAGCCGTTCTGACTTGGGTGTGCAGGGCGTCCATCAGGGCGATGGTCCCGTCGAGTTCCAGCCGTTCCAACAAGGTCTGGCCCGCGGGGATTTCATTGCTCTTGCCGGCCACCGGCTCGACTCCCAGAGTGCGCCCGCTTCGGGCGTTGATGGCCCCGACCAACTGCGTGCCCTGGCTGCCGCGCAAGGCCTTGCCATCCAGCACGACCACCCGGCCGTCCTGAGAGCCCAGATGGCCTTGCTGCCAGGCCCAAACGGCCTGTTGAAACTCCAACAGCGGCACCGCCTTGAGCACGCGGTAAAAGGCGTTTTCGCTCGGCGGTTCATAGCTGCGGGTGCGCCGGTTAAACCAGCAGCTCACACTGGCGCGTTGGCCAGGAGTCAAATCCCGCCCGAAGGCCGCCACCGCCCGGATGCGCTCCCCGGCCTATCAAGGAGAACCGCAGCCGGCGAGGAAATCCTTCCCGCGGCCCCGGCCTCCGGAAACTAGGATCGGAGGTGCGCCCCACCCCGCCCCTCCGAGCCTCGGGGCTGAAGCACAGGTCCACGGTAAATGCACCTGGCGGTGCAGGTTTCGGCCACCACCACCTCCGTGAGCAAGGGCAGTTTCGGTTTGAGCCGTTGCCAGATCCACAGGGCAAGGTTTTCGCTGGTTGGATTCCCCAGGCCAGGCACCCGGTTCAGGTAATAATGATCCAGCTTTTTCCAGATAGGATGGAACGCTTTCGAGATGTCGGCGTAATCCATGACCCAACCCAGCTCGGGGTCGCACGCACCTTTCACAACGATCTCCACCTGAAAGCTATGGCCATGCAGACGGTTGCATTTATGGGTCTTGGGCAGGCGCGGCAGCCGATGGGCCGCCTCGAATTGAAATGTTTTTCGTAGTTCCATGAGAGGGTGCGCTTCGCGCTGAGTTGAGCATGCGCACGGGCCGGGGCAAGACTGAGCGCCGGGCGGCGAGTGCGGTGAAACTCGATTTGATTACAGTATAGGTTGGCGTTCAAAGATCCTGGACGCGAGTCCGTCAGGTCTCCCAATCCGTCCACCACAGCAATTCGCCGAGCACCGGCCGCCCGTCGTGACGCCAGGCAAGCGGTGGATTTTGCATTTGGCCAAGCGGGCAGACCCGAGCCGCGCCCCAACGCGCCAACTCGGCGGCCATCTCCTCCGCCTTGTGCTCGGGCACGGCCAGGCCAACGGTCGAGACTTTTCCGCGCACGGAGTCCGCCGCGCGCAACGCTTCGGGCAGATCTTTGACTGGCTTGACATAAACGAATCGGTTCAAGCACGAAACCTGAAAGCGTGGGTCCGCTTCAAAGACAACCGTCCAAGCTGTCGAACCCTGGCTGGACCAGTGGCGCGTGTCGGGAGCGTGAGCCGCCCGCACCTCGTGGAGCGACCGACGCGAGGCAATCGCCGCGGCGGCTTCAGTGGGCAAAGGCCCCCGAGGCTCGGCTTGTTCGAGTGTCTCCAATTCTTGCGCCAGGACTTCGGCAAATTTTTCCGGACTCATCGACGCGCCTTCCTGAACATAGAGCACATGCGGCGAGAGGCAGCCAAGCTGGTTCCAAGCGACAACGTCCACAGCGGCGCGCGCAACTGTCCGGGTGGCGTTCAGCCCCGAAAGCACTTCCGCCGCGATGTAGCCGAAGCTCAGTCGATGACCATAGCCGACGAATCGGACGTGTGCCGGAAGCCGCTGTCGAATGTGGGCGAGGGCCGCATCGGTCCCCGTCGCGGTCACACAACCCGCCTCTTCGAAGAGGCCCGCTTCGAGGTCGGCGTTCCCGCCAGTCCACTCGGCGATCTCGAGACAGGCCCCGAGTTTCGGTTCCGCATCGTATAGCGAATGCGCGAGGAGACGCGGGAGAAATGCGGCACCACGGGCGCATTTGAGAAACTGGGCCGAGCGGAGCAGGACGCCCAAGACCAGGCTCATCAGGGCTGGGACAGGCAGATTTCCGGCGGTGATGTGGACCAGCAACTCCGGGGCACACGCCAGCGCGGCGCGTCCAGACCGTGCTTCAGATTGGGTGGAGACAAAACGGTCCAACCGGTCCACGTGGCCCAAGTCTTGTTCCAACAGCGCGGTCAAGTTCTCGGCAGTCAATTGGCGGAAAAAGCCCTCGAGTCCCCTAGCCAGCGTGGGCGGTGAAAACCCGGTGAGCTCGGGTCCCTGCTCCCGAGCCAGCTTGCGAAAGGGTACTCCGGATTCAACCAATGCTTCGCCACCGTGCTGAGGAGAGAAACGAGGCTTTGGGTGGAACGGCCGGCCAGGTAACGCTCGCGGTTTCGCTTGAGCGTCAGGCAGGCCTCGCGGACCATGCTGGAAGACAACGTCGCCTCAGGAGGCAGGTCAGCCAAAAAGTAATTGGGCAAGTTCATGCGCAACGGTTCAAACGGCCATGAGCGAGCATCCGCGTGGCTCAGCTTGCGCCTGGCGCCCCAGCAACTCGAACCCCGAGCCGCGGCGAACGCCCAAATCCTCCGTTTGCACGGCCATCACGGAATATACATTCGCCAGATCGAAAACTCGCACCAACCCGGTTTCCCCCTCCCCAACCTCCCGCCCGGTTTCCGGCGAGATCACTTGCAGGCGCGTCCAAGGTGGAAACTGGAAGCACCGAACGAACCTCGATGAGCTTGTCCGAGCGGACCCGCTCTCGTCCACGGACGGAGCGCCGCAGACGTGGTCGTAGCCCTGCGAACTGAGCTCGCTCATGCCGTACTCGCAGAGTATGAACGTCTCGGAAATCCCTAATCGTTCACGAATGAGCGAGTGGAGCGCCGGTCTCGAGAGGCTTCGCGAGCGCCCTTTGTAGCCGCCTGTTTCCAGAACACGAGAACCCGACGGTAGCGCGAGGCTCGTCCTCAAATCCCCCAGGTGATCCAGCAGGTGGACAAAAGAGAACGCGGTGCCCAGGACCAGGGCCGGGCGATCGTTCCGAGCGCAAGTTTCGAGGCACTCCACAGTCCTTTCGACGTCCAGGGTCCAGCCGCCGTCCAAGCCGATCTTCCCGAGAAAGGCCGAGGCGCGGAGTGGCATTTGACGCTCGATCACCTCGAACATGTGAGCCAGCGAGGAATGAGGCGCCTCAGACGTTCGAGGCGCGAGGGCCACCACCGTCTGGGGAATCCGTCCGTGCTGGCGGGCTCTTACGGCCCCGCCTGCATTTTGACCGCCCCAGCCCCCGCCTTCCCGAGGCAGCTCCGGGAGTGCATGCGCCACGAACCAGGGCCAAAGCGAAGCCTCGTAGAGCGCGAGCGAAGCCGAATCATGGAAATGCCGGCTCGGGCGATGGCCGGTGGTGCCGCTGGAATGAAAAACTCGCGTGCGATGTTCCGGCGGCAGCGCGGAGAGTTCGAGTTCCTTAAACGCCAGCGCCGGGATGGCGGGGACTTCCTCCCAATCGTGGATCGCTGCCGGCGAAGCTCCCCGCGCCTGGCAAAACCGCCGGTACGCCGGGTTATGAGCGTATTGCAGGGCAAAGAGTTCAAGCGCAAGGCCATTAAACAACCCTGCGCGATTCGCGGCGCCCGGGGCGAAACCGTGCGGGGAGTTGGAAAGGGAAATAAACTCGCGTAAGCGCGAGGCGAAACGGTTTAGATCTGCAAGATTCACGCGGTTTTTATTTGTCGGCTGGTTTACCGCCACAGCCTGCACCTTCGATCTATAGTGCCAAACTGGCGTGGGCGCGAGCTTTTTGAGCATGCCGGCGCGGCCTGCCCATCTTCGGGCTTTACCCTGAATAGGATCGATGGCACAACGAATGGCGCGAGTTATGAGATGTTTTTTGCTAATCGGAGGGATGCTTACCCTGGCCGCCGACGCGCGCATCCACGCGGCCCCCGCGTTGGAACCGTCCGCCCAGACGGCCAGCGCGCCCGGATACCAGGAAATCGAGTGGCCTGGGAAGCGGCCTGACGGTACGGTGCTGCTCCCTAACCAATGGTCACTCCATCCTGCGGGAAGGCAAGTGGTGGTGGGAGATTTTCCGGTCAACTTGGCCGTCCACCCGGGCGGTCGTTACGCGGCGGTCCTGCACGCCGGGTTTAGCCAGCACGAGATCATCATCGTCGATCTCCCGGCAGGCAAGATCGCCTCCCGGACTCCTTTAGATGAAACCTTTTATGGCCTCGAATTCTCGAAGGATGGCAGCAAACTTTTTTGCAGCGGGGCGGGCGACGAGGTCGTGCACGCGTATGATTTCAAGGCGGGTGTACTCTCGGGCCACCAGCAGATCCGCTTGCGGGCATCAACCCAAAAGGGAGTGCCCGCCGGGCTGGCGGTGGATCAGACGATGGCGCACCTGTATGTGGCGAATGTCTGGGGCCACAGTGTCAGTCGAGTCAGGCTGGGCCAGGAACCGGAGGTGACCGACATCCCGTTGGGCGTCGGCATCGAGGACTCCCCCGTGCCAACCGTTAAGTCCTCGACCGATTTTGACACCGCGGCGGCCGAAAAGCGCGCCCAAGCCGCGTCGTATAACGGCGACCGGGCCGGTGAGTTTCCTTACACGTGCCTGTTGGACGAGCAGCGGCATAGGCTTTATGTCAGCCTCTGGGGCGAAGCGGCGATCGCGGTGATCGATTTAAGGTCCTGCCGGGTCCTAACCCGCTGGGCGACCGAAGAGCATCCCTGTGAGATGACCTTAACCCGCTCCGGCAAACGCTTGTTTGTGGCCAACGCCAGCCGCAACAGCGTGACGGTTTTTGACACCGGAGCCGGCAAACCGATGGAAATCATACAGGCGTCGCTGTTCCCTCGAGCGTTACCGGGATCGACGCCCAACAGCCTCGCACTGTCCCCGGATGAGAAGACCCTGTTTATCGCCAACGCGGACAACAACCTGGTGGCGGTGTTCGATGTCAGCGCTCCGGCTAAGGCTCGATCCCTGGGTTTCATTCCGGTCGGCTGGTATCCTACCTCCGTGCGAGTAACGCCCGACGGTAAGCACCTCTTGATCACCAATGGCAAGGGCATCGTGCCGCTGGCCAACCCGCTGGGTCCCCAGCCTGGCAAGACGCCTCCCGGGAACCAGAAGGAACAGTATATCGGCTCCCTGTTCCCCGGCACCTTGAGCATCGTTGACCTGCCCTCCCGCAAGGCCTTTCAAAGCCAATTGTCCGCCTACACCATGGAGGCCTATCGCTGCAGCCCATTAAACTCCGACGGCACGGTCAGCGCCCTGCGCCCGGCGGACAGCCCGATTCCGTCGAAACCTGGCGACGCGAGCCCGATCAAGTACTGCATCTACATTCTCAAGGAAAACCGAACCTACGATCAGATTTTGGGCGATATGCCCGAGGGCAACGGAGATCCCCAGCTCTGCTTGTTTCCCGAACGCGTGACCCCGAATTTCCATCAATTGGCCCGGGAGTTTGTGCTCCTGGACAATTTCTATGTCGAGAGCGAGGTCAGCGCCGACGGCCACGAGTGGAGCATGGCCGCGTATGCCACCGATTTCGTGGAGAAAATGTGGCCCCTGAGCTACGGCCATAACGGTTCGGGCAAGTTTCCGTATCCCAGCGAGGGCAACTTCCCCATCGCCTCGCCGGCGAGCGGCTATATTTGGGACCGGGCCCGCGAGGCCGGTGTGAGCTACCGCAGCTACGGGGAATTCGTGAACAACGGGCCCAAACCGGGGGATCCCTCACATACCCGGGTCCGGAGCCTCCAAGGTCATTTCGATGAACAGTTCCGCGGATTCGATCTCGGATACCCCGACACCAAGCGGGCTGCCCGGTTCATTTCTGAACTCAAGCGATTCGAGGCCGCAGGCGAGATGCCGCGCCTGCAAATTGTGCGCCTGCCCAATGATCACACGCACGGCGCCACGGTCGGAACGCTGACCCCCACGGCCTGCGTGGCGGACAACGATTTGGGCCTGGGCCTGCTCGTCGAGGCGGTCTCACATTCGAAGTTCTGGCCTCAAACCGCGATTTTTGTGGTCGAGGACGATGCCCAAAACGGTCCGGACCACGTCGATGCCCATCGCACCACCGCCTTCGTCATCAGTCCCTACACCCGGCGCGGCCGGGTGGATTCCACGCTCTACTCCACCAGCAGCCTGTTGAGAACCATGGAGTTAATCCTCGGCCTCAAGCCCATGTCCCAGTTTGACGCCGCCGCGCGGCCGATGTTCGCGTCGTTCCAGGCCACGCCCGATCTGCGGCCATACCGAGCGCGGCCGGCGCAGGCGAATCTCCAGGAGCGCAACGGCACGCATGCCTGGGGCGGAGACCTGAAACTGAATTTCGCCCGGGAAGACGCCGTGGACGATCGCTTGCTGAATGAACTCGTCTGGCGGGCGGTTCGCGGCCCGCATAGCGACGTGCCGATACCGGTCCGAGCGGCCTTCGTGTTCCCTCACCCCGCTCAGGATGGTGACGACTAATCAGGCTCGACCGCGTACACTCCGCGTGTTCGGGGTGAGACAAAAGGCAACTTCTTCGTTTCCTTCGTTTTCTTTTGTTCTTCGGTTTGGCCCGATCAGTTGGCATGCGGCGCGGTCCCGCCCATCCGGCCATCCGTCCGCGTCACCTCATGGAAGTTGATCAGGATCAGCTCCCGGGGTATATCCGGCAGCCTTCCATAGCTCCGCAACTGGGAACACAGAATGCCCGGGGGCGTGTTTGCACCCGGCAGGCAACCCACGGAAACCCAGAGTTCTTTGTACACCAAGCAAACGAAGGCAACGAAGAATTTTGTCCCGCACCCTGCGTGTCGGGGCGCTGTCGCAGTGCTGTCGCAGTGCTGTCGCGGTGCTTGACTTGCTTGCCAGAACCTTCCAGGTTCAGAACTCAAGCCCGGCTATGATGCGACCTCGATTGCGATACCTTTGCCTCCTCACACTTCCGTGCCTCGGTTGGATCGGCACAACCACCCTCGCTTTCGAGCCGGTGAAGCTGAGCCCACATCCGCAGAAGATTCGCACGTTCTACAGCCGGGAAGACCCCGTTGTGCCGAGCCCGTTGCACAGCAATGCCGTTCCGCTGCCCGTCGGCGGAATCACCGCGGCCGCACGCGCGCGCGATGGGGCTCTATGGCTGGGCACCACCCAGGGCCTGATGCGGTTAGACCTCGCCGCCCCGGAACGCGATCGCCTCCAGGTACCTGGCCGGGCGCCGGTATTTGCCCGACGATCACGTGAAACAGCTTGTGCCCGATGCGCAAGCCGGAGTTTGGGTTCGCACCGCCACCGGCGTCTCCCGCGTCGAACTGCGCCCAATGACCCTGGAACAAAAGGCCGCAATCTTCGAGGAGCGAATTCGCGTGCGACACGACCGTTACGGCTTGGTGGCTGATTGCCGCCTGCGCACGCCGGGCGACACTTCGACCAGCGAACCCATGGACAATGACAACGACGGGCTCTGGACCTCGATCTACGCCACGGCGGAGTGTTTCCGCTATCGGGTCACGCACTCGCCCCAGGCGCTGGCCAACGCCAGGAAGGCCATCGAGGCGATGCTGTTCCTGGAACAAGTCGCCGGCGCCCGCGGCTTTCCCGCCCGCTCTTACATCCGCAAAGGCGATCCCATGCCCCGCGATGGGGAGTGGCACTGGACGGCTGACGGCCAATACTACTGGAAAGGAGATACCAGCTCCGATGAAATTGTCGGCCACTTTTTCATGTTCAGCATCGCCTATGATCTGCTGCCGGACCCGGACCTAAAGCGGCGCATCGCCCAAACAACCAAGCGGATCATGGACCATATCCTGGACCACCGCTACGCGCTGGTGGACGTGGACGGAAAGCCAACCACCTGGGGATGGTGGTCGCCCGAAAAACTGATGAAACAGCCTGACGAGCGCGCGCTCAACAGCCTGCAACTGCTCAGCTTCCTGAAAACCGCGGCCCACATCACCGGAGACGCTCGCTACGAGCAGGAATATCGAAAAGTGGCCTGGGACTTCCATTACCTCGATTGGATCACCCGCGTCAACGAGTTCCGGCAGGAGTTGAACTACTCGGACGAGGAACTCGCGATGCTTCCGTTTTACTGCGTTTTCCAATACGAGAAAGATCCCAAGCTGCTCGGGTTCTATCGCGGCGCCCTGGACCAGTGGTGGGAGAATATCCGCCGTGAAGCCAGCCCGCTTTGGACGTTCATTTATTTGACCGGTCAGCCGCAGTCGCGGATGGACCTCGCGCCTGCGGTTTGGACCCTGTACCGCACACCGCTGGACATGATCAAATGGACGGTGCGCAACTCGCAGCGGGAAGATATCGCGTGGGCGCCGGGCCTGGATCGCGCCGGCCAGCGGGAAGCCCTGACGCTGCTCCCGCCCGACGAACGCCCGGTCATGCGCTGGAATTCCAATCCCTTCGAAGTCGATGGCGGCGAAGGCGGCCACGACGAGGACGACGGGGCGGCTTTCCTGCTGCCGTACTGGATGGGCCGGTCTCACGGATTTTTGCTGGGCAAATAGGTGGCCCGGAGCAACCGGGCTTGCAAAAACGCGATCCGCCCCCCTGCGGTTGCGACGGGCGCCCGGCGGGGACAACGTCGCCCGTGACCGCCCGGAGCTCGTGGTTTTCATTCGTTCGACAGGGTTGGATTTCGTTCGGGAAGGGGAATGACACGGTGAGATTTGTCTCAGCTCAAGGCCTTGTCCCGGAGGGATATGCGAAACTAGCCCAAGGTTTCAACCTTGGGTTCACGCACCGCACCCGGCAAGTCCCGACGGGACGACTGAGATGGCTCGCGGCACTCCGTCCTCCCGCCGGGACTTGCCGCTTCAAACCCTCGGTCCCAACGCTGAAGCGTTGGGCTCTTCTCAGGCATCCCTCCCCGGATGAAGCTACCGGCACGTTTCTCGTTCTTCCGAGGAAATCCAATCTTGTCCAAGCCCTTACGCAAAATCCACTTACACGTTTGCCGCGGCCCCCAGCGAGCTTAAGGCACGGTTATCATGAGCATAACCCTTGTTGGCAAAGCTCTTGCTCTTGCCAAAGTAAGAACATGGCACTGCTACCGAAACCAACATCTGGCAAACGCGTCCTGCTGGTCGAAGACGAGCGGCTCGTAAGGGAATCGTTACGTCTCCTGCTGCTCAAGGACGCGCACACCGTGGTGGAGGCCAACAACGGCGCGGAGGGGTTCTCGTTGTTCCGCACCGGACAGTTTGACCTGGTGGTCACGGACTATGAAATGCCGTTTGTAAAAGGCAACGAACTGGCGGCCCGCATCAAGCATGTGGCCCCGCGCCAGCCGATTCTGATGGTCACCGCCTATGGCCACAAGCGGGGAGCGGATAATCCGGTCGATGCGGTGGTAAACAAACCTTTCGACACGGCAAAACTTCGAGAACTCATCAACGAATTGCTCGCGGAATCCGTGAGCGGCGCGGGTCCGCAAACGGAAGCTTTCGAGGCTGTGTCCGGCTCTCCGTGCGAAGACACCGTTTTTGCCTGACGCGCACTCGCTGACGCGGGTCCACCCAACGGCGCCTCGAACCGGTCCGCGGGGCGCTCTGGCGTGTCCGAGGCTCGCGGCAAGGCGTCCGTGCTACCCGCCGCCCTCCGCCGCCAGCGTGCTCGGACAACACCAACAACTCACCAAACTATCCGGGTTACGCTGAGCTCGACATCCTCCGTCTTTGTCCCCAGGTGCAGGGTGGCTGGTCCGGGATCGGCGGCGAGAATGTTGCCCCTCACGTCGTGGAGGGCGAGAGCATTCGTCCCCTCATCAAACCAGAGTGCCGGGCGCGAAACCGGATCGGATACGTAGCAGTTCAAAAAATCGACTCCCCCCGGGCTGGCGGTCCTTTCCGCATGCCGCAATTGGAGCAGGATCGGGGCGCGCGGCCCGCCGGGATGCGCGCTCGAACCGGTCCAAGGGTTGTGAAACGAGCAATTCAGAAAGCGCACCCGTGCGTTTCGAGAGGACTTATCATAGATGCGCGCGCCCTCCTGGGAGGTGTTTTCAGTCACGCAATTGACGAACTCGATCGTTCCACGCGGCCCGTCGTCTTTGATCTCGCCCACCGCAATGCCGGCCTCGCCTTGGATCCCGTTGGTCGGGAACGACTCGCCAGCAAGCGCCGGCGTCTGGCGCATTCGGGCGAGGCAGTTTTCAAAGCGGATGGAGACGGGCTGGGACTTGGCGGAGAGCGGTTTTAAATAAATCAGAATTTGGTGGCCATTGTTGTTCTCGAAAAGAGAATTGCGAATGACGCAATTGACCAGGCGTTGATCGGCGGTGTCGGGTTCCAGATCGATCCCGGCCTCGGGCGCCGTGCCCCAGGTGTTCAAGAACGAGCAATTCTCGATCAGGAGGTTTTCCGCGCTGATAACGCTCACACCCTGCCGATGGTTGTCGTAGGCCACGCAGTCACGAAGCGTAATGTCCTCGCTCCAACCGAGGTTGGGGCCGGCGTCGATGTAGAATCCGTCGCCGCCGGTGCTTTCGACCCGAAGGCCCTCGATGAGCACATGGCGGCAGCCGCGCAAAGCAATCCCCATGCGCCATTCCGCTCGCTGATAGGGTGGCCTTTGGTAATCCTGCTTGCGCATGCGCAAACACGCACCATAGCCACGGATTACAAGATTCGAACACCCGGTGGCCGTGAACAGGCTGTCGCCGGGCCCCAGGAATTCTCCCGGCCGGGCGAGGATTTGCACCCCGGGTTCCAGCACGAGTTCCTGTCCACTGGCCAGCCGAATCGGTCGAATCACCCACGGCTTCCCCAGGCAGGGGATGATAAGGTTTGTCGCGCCGGAATCAATCGCCGCCTGCAGCGTTTCGGTCGCGTCGTGCGCGTCGAAGCCCCACCAGGCCGCGTTGGCTGTTTTCCGTTCGCCGGCCATGACCTCGGCCACAGCGCGGGCGTCTCGGACATGAGGCGGCGGCGACGGTTGCGCCGCGGGCAGCACTTGGAGCGCGAGCCAGAGCGCGAAAAGGGTGAACGTGGCGCGCATAAAGCACAGCGCAATTTCAGGGTGTCTGGCCGGCGCCGGCGGCGCCCGATGGGATCAGGGCTCGCACCACGTTGGTATTGTAGCGGCAGTGAGCGGCTTTGAGGTTTTCCGCCAGTTCCAACAGGCCCTTGACCGCCACCTCGCGCGAGGGCCGCTCGCCGCGTTGATTCCAATAATCCACCATGGCCTTGAAATCCGGCGGGCGATGAACGGTCAACACGCACGATTCGGAGCTGATTTTTTTGTAGGGCCACCAGGACCATCCGATATGGTTCCGCTCGACCAGGGCCACACAATCGTGGAACCAGGGGTTGGAGTTCTCACCGCTCTCACCGAGCCAGAGCGGTAAATGGAACCGCTCCCGGAGCGCGAGAAAGCCGGCGATCGCTTCCTGGGTATTCGGGTTCCAATATTTGTGAAAGCTGAGGGCCATGTTGCTGTCCCAAGCCCCGGGGAAGCCACGGTAGTTATTGCCCCAGCCGTTGCCCTCGACGATGAGCAGATGGTTCGTATCCACTTCCCGGATGGCGCGTGTGATGGACTTGTAAAGTGCCCAAATCGGCTGGTTCAACGTATCTTCGCGGCCGTTCTTATCCTTCCCCTCGAAGGTCCAGTTCGGTTCGTTTAACAGGTCGTATCCGCCCAACCAGGGCTCGCGGGCGTAACGCTCGGCCAGTTTACGCCACAGCGCGACGGATTTTCCTCGGTTTGATTCACTTTCCCAGAGCGAGGGCTTCGCGAGATCGTAATCGGAGATATTGGCGTCCTTGCCCTGGCCTCCGGGCGCGGCGTGAAGATCGAGGATCAGGTAAATCCGGTTGGCCTGGCACCAGGCCAGCAGGTCGTCGGTGAGGCGAAAACCGGTGGTCAGCCAGGTGTTGCTGCCTGGCACCGGCTCCTCCTCAACCGGCAGGGTGAAGAGATTATAATGCATCGGCAGGCGGATGCTGTTAAACCCCGAGCGGGCGAGAATTTCGACGTCGGCGCGGTTCATGTGGTTTTGACGCCACAGCTCGTAGAACTTGTCGCATTCAGCCTGACCGGCGAGATCCGTGATGCGCGCCTTGATCGAATGCTGGGTGCCCTCTTTGTTGATCCCCAGCATGTAGCCTTCCTGCACCATCCAACCTCCTAAGCCCATGCCCCGGAGGACGACTTCCTTGCCCTGCCCGTCCACGATTCGCTCGTCCTTCGCATGGAGAAACCCGGCGGGTTGGGCATGCAGGCCGGTCTGCCAGAAAACCATCGCCGTGACCAGCAGCAGAATCCTTTTCATGCGAACGATTCTGGTACTTTGGCCGCCGGTGTTGCGAGCTTTTTGTGAGCGAATGAGGCTCGGCCTTGGACCCTCCGCGCGTGGTCGGATGCCCCGAGGGCGGGAGGGGCGCGGGAAGATCGGGGTGGCAGGCGCCCTGCCCCGCTTCAACCGTCAAGGCTTGCTCGGACGGCGGAAGCCAGGGCCGAGGGAGTATAAGGCTTGGGGAGGAATTTGACGCCTGGGGGCAAATTGCCCAGTTCAAGGGGTAAGTCAGAACTATAGCCACTGGTTACCAAAGCCTTGAGCGTGGGCTGAGCTTGTCGGATGCGGGCGGCGAGGTCCAAACCGGTCAAACCGCCGGGCATGACCATATCGGTGAAGAGGAGGTGGACGGGTTGCCGGGCCTCCCAAAGGCTCCAAGCCTCGGTCCCACTCGTGGCCTCAATGACCCGGTAACCAAAGACGGCCAGGGTCTTTCGGACCATCAACCGCAGCGCCTCGTCGTCTTCGACCACAAGGATCGTTTCGGTCCCGCCCCGGACCTTAGTGGGCAGCGATCCAGCCGGCGTCACAGAGGGTGGCGTCTTCGCGGGCAGGAAGACGCTGAAGGTGGTCCCACGACCGAGAGCCGATTCCACCTCGACCCAGCCGCCGTGTTGCTTGGTGATGCCGTGGACGGTGGCCAGCCCGAGGCCGGTGCCTTTGCCGGGTTCCTTGGTAGTGAAAAAGGGCTCGAAAACCCGTTTTAACGTGGCGTCGTCCATCCCGCAACCGGTGTCCTGGACCGTGACACAAATGAAAGGGCCGGGCCGGGCTTCGGGGCTGGGTTCCAGGGGTTTAGGTTCGACCGTGACGAGACGAGTGCGAATGGCGAGCGTGCCGCCCCCGGGCATCGCGTCGCGCGCGTTGACACAGAGGTTGACGATCACTTGTTCGAGCATGCCCGGGTCCGCCTCCACCCAGACCGGTTCGGCGCTCGGCGTTAGCGTCATCAGGATATGTTCGCCCAGCAGCCGCCGGAGCATTTTCATGAGCCCGGCGAGCAGTTTGTCCACCTCGACGGGCTGAACCTGCATGACCTGGCGGCGGCTAAAAAGGAGGAGTTGCCGGGTAAGACTGGCGGCGCGTTGAATGCCTTGTTCGAGCTCCTGCAGTGAGGTGCGGATCTCGAGATCGAGGTCGTCGCGTTGCGCGAGCAGTTGCAGATGGAGGAGCTGGGCCGCCAGGATGTTATTAAAATCGTGTGCCACCCCGCCCGCGAGCTGGCCGATTGCTTCCATCTTTTGCGCCTGGAACAACTGGGCTTCGAGGTGCTTGCGCGTGGTGATATCCAGCAGCATCCCCAACAAATACTCCCGGCCATCGACCACCATGAGCTCTGCGGAGATGAGCAGGTCCCCCACCTCGCCAGATTTCCGGCGGAATTTTGTCTCCTTTTGCTGGGTGCAGCCGCTTTGGCGCAGGGACGTGATCAGGTCCGCACGGTCCGCCTGGGAACACCAGAGCCCCAGTTCCGCCGACGTATGGCCGATCACCTCCTGCCGGAGCAGACCGAATGTGTCGAGGAACGTGTCGTTCACTTCCACGAACGGACCATCGGGAAACTCGCTGATGCCGATGGCGGTTGGACTTGCCCTAAAGACCGCGGAAAAACGGGCCTCGCTCTGGCGCAATCGCTCCTCGGCCCGCTTGCGTTCGGTGATGTCCTGAACCTGGGCCACGAAGTGCCGTGGTGTGCCATCCACCCCCCACACCAGCGAAACATTCAACTGGATCCAGAGGGTATGCCCCTGTTTGTGGATATAACGCTTGTCCATCCGGTAGGTATCTCTCCGGCGCTCGATCATCTCGCGAACGTTCTGGAGATCGGCCTCCAGGTCGTCCGGATGCGTAATGGATTGAAAGTCGGTGGCGAGCAACTCCTCGGGCGAATAGCCGACAATTTTGCAGAGGGCCGGATTGACGTCCAGCCAATGCCCATCCGGGGCCACGATCGCCATGCCAATCGGGGAATGAAGCATGGCGGAGCGAAACCGTTGCTCGCTCAGGAGCAGAGCCTCGTCGGCGCGCCTGCGTTCGGTGATGTCCCGGGCGATCCCCACCACCACCCGCTCGTTCTGGACCCGGACCGGCAAGGTGCGCACCTCCACGGACGCGAGGGTGCCGTCTTTTCTTTTCAACGTGTAGGCGGTCGGGCCGGCGGGTTGGCCCTGGCGATTGCGCTCCAACAACTCCCCGGCCCGGGCTGCATCCTCCGCGGCCAGCAGGCCAAACTCCATAAAACTTCGGCCAATCAGTTCCTGTTTGCGGTAACCGGTCAGATCCTCGGCCGCCCGGTTGCCGTCGAGGAAAATCCCGGACATGTCGTGCAGGTAATAGGCGTCCGGCGCCGCGTCGAACAGCAGCTTCCAGCGCTGTTCCGAAGCATGCAGGCGGGTCAAACTTCGGTGGAGGGTGAACAAGAGCACCACCGCGGTCAGAGCCACGAAGCCCCAGGGCTTCACCGCCGTCCACAAGAGGAGCGTATGGGGAGCAGCAACGGTGCGAGCGAGCGTCTGATCGACCAGGAAAAACCAGACCACCCCAAAAAGAACATACACAGAAACGATCTGCAGCGCGGGCTGGAGCACCGGCCTCGGACGAGCGTCATCCACGTGCCGGAAACCGTCCTCAATCGCGGTCTTCATCCCGCAACCGCGACCATCGCCCGGAGCCTGGTATTCGGTCTGGTGGTCAGCATCCAGGGATTCTGGTGCAAAAACAGCTCACCGCCAATCAGAAATGGGTAAATGAGGCTGCGCTTCAGACCCTCGGCGGGTTTTGGGGTGATCGAGGGTTAGGGTGCTCGACAACCTCGGGGGTGGCCGAGGCCTCATTCGTTTTTGCGCTCCGAGCGGGCTTACTTGTAATCGGCCCAGTTCACGCGCCGCATGTCGCCTTGGCGGCTAAAGGCCAGGTGCATGCCGAAGGCCGCCGCCAAATTCTGCAATGAATGGCCAACCCCGCCCAGCGCGGCGTAATCCCGCAGCAGCGGCCGATAATCCGGGTGCGCGCAATGCTCGATGATAAGGCGGGCGCGCTCGGCGGGTGACCGGCCGCGAAGGTCAGCCACGCCTTGCTCGGTCACCACCACGCAAACGGAGTGTTCGCTGCTATCCACGTGGCTGGCCATGGGCACGATCGTGCTGATCGACCCTTTTTTCGTCGTCGAGGGGCAGATGAAGAGGGACAGGAACGAGGCGCGCGCAAAATCCGCCGAGCCGCCGATGCCGTTCATCATGCTCCGGCCCAGGATGTGGGTGCTGTTCACGTTGCCGCTCAGATCGACCTCGATCGCCGTATTGACAGAGATGGTCCCGATGCGGCGCACGATCTCCGGGTTGTTGGTGATTTCCTGCGGACGCAGCAGCAGCCGCGTGCGGAAGAATTTCCAATCCGCGTAGATGCCTTCGAGGGTGGCGGACGGAACGGTAAGCGAACAACCGCTGGCAAAGGTCACACGCCCGTCCCGGGCCAGGCTGATGACGGCATCCTGGATGACTTCGGTGTACATTTGGAACGCGGGTATCTCCGGGTGCTTCGCCATGGCCGAGAGGACCGCGTTGGCCGTATCGCCCACCCCGGATTGTACCGGCAGGAAGCCTTTGGGGATCAGCCCGCGCCGCATCTCGGCGGCGAGAAACTCGGCCACATTCTGGCCGATCTTCGCTGTGGTTTCTCCAACGTCGGAGAAGCTCCCGGTTTCGTCCGGTTGATTGGTTTCCACCACTCCCAGAATCCGTGAAGGGTCCACCTGGATCACCGGCTGCCCGACGCGATCCGACGGGGTGAACAATGGGATGTCGCTGCGCGAGGGCGGATCGTCGGGCTCATAAATATCATGCACGCCCCGGAGGAACGGAGGATGGTAATGATTCAGCTCGATGATGATCTTGTCGGCCAGGCGGCAAAAGGTCGGCGCCGCGCCCACGGCGGTGCTCAGGACAATTTCGCCGTACTCGGTCACCTCGCTGGCTTCGATGATGGCGGTGTGGATCGGGCCGAGAAAGCCGTAACGCACATCCTGCGGCAACCGGGACAGGTGCATATCGAAAAAGCGGGTCTCGCCGGCGTTAATGCTTTTGCGGAGATCGGGATCCGACTGATAGGGCGTGCGGAAGCCCAGGGCTTTGGCCCGGGCGAGCGCTCCGTCCACCGAACGTCCGGTGGATGCGCCGGAGATCAGGTTCACTTTAAACGGACGGCCAGCCTGGTGTTCGGCCTCCGCCCTGGCGGCCAGGGCCAGCGTGACCGCCTTGGGGCTTCCGGCCGGGGTGAACCCGCTGACGGCAATGGTTTGGCCGTGTTGAATGTGTTGGGCCGCCTCTTCGGCGGTCAGTTTGGTCAGTATGTTCATGGATAAATCGGTTCGATTTCTCTGAGGCAGCGCACTTGCTGCGGGTCGAAGAACTCGGAGGGCTGGCCCGGCCGATTCAATTCCAGGCGCCCCTGGGCATCGACGCCGACGAACTGGCCCCGGACCTCCCCCTGATCCCGTTCCAGCTTCACCCAGCGGGGAGCCTCCCAGAGGGCGTTGACCTCGGGCATGAGGCACTGCGGCCCATTCCCCGCGAGTCGTTCGGTGACACTACGTATTGAGTTGAGGAGATGGGTGGTGAGATCGGCCAGCGCCGGGGTACCAGCGAGCAGGTTGCTCAATCGCTCCGTCTGGCCGGCCAGTGAACCATCCAGAGCTTCGGGCCGGTTGACAACGTTCACCCCAATACCCACCACCACCCGATCCGCGGAGAATTGATCCAGCAACAGCCCCGCAAGTTTGCGCGACCCCACCAGCACATCATTGGGCCAGCGCAAGCGCAGCTTCCTTGCGCCTACCGCATCGAGCCCCCGGCAAACCGCCAACCCCATCGCCACCGGCAAAAAGCGCCAGGCCGGAGATTTTTGTTCGATGGGCACGACGGCCGAAAGCCAAAGGCCGCCGGCATCGGATACCCAAGAGCGTTCGAAGCGGCCCCGGCCCCTGGTCTGGGTGTCGGCACGAACCGCATGCCAGGCGGGCAGTTTGGCCGCCACCAGGTTTGTCGAGGCACAGACCTCGTACTCGTGGAGCGTCCAGCCGCCCAGAACGGAACTTCGATGCGGCGCTTCCGGCACAGCGTTCATGAGATACGCCCAAGACGTCCAGGGTTACGGGGTAGTCCGCGTTCTCACCCCAACCGCATGAGCACCTGCCCTTCATCAACGGCGGAGCCTACGGAGACGAGGATCTCGTTTACCTTGCCCGACTTTGGGGCAAAGACGAAGGTATTCATCTTCATCGCTTCCAGGGTCAGCAGGTGATCGTTTTCCTTAACCGCCTGTCCAGGTTGGACAATGATGGCGGTGACCCTTCCGGCAAGCGGGCTGGCCACATCGCCCGGACCCGCTCCCGGTGCCGGGGCGGAGGGAGCGGCAGGGGCGGGAGCCACCGGTGGCACGGGCGCGGCCGGTGCTGTCTGAGGCTCAACCGGCGCCGGCGCGGCGGGCGGAGGCGTAGCTGCCCCGGGGCTCTCCTCGGGCATTTCCACTGTAACGTCATAGGCATTGCCATCGACTGTGACGCGAAGCTTTTTGATCATGGGATAGGGGTTCCGGGACGTTAGCGAACTTTATGCGACTGAAAGATCTGCGTGCGCCCCTCGAAGGCCCACACGTTGAAATGCGGCACGGCGGCAACCGGAACCTGGTGAACCGCGACCAGGCGGAACGGGCGATCCAGCACGACCGAAACGGCGGCGGCGATCACCGCCGCGATTTCAGGCGCCACACGGGTGGCCACCTTCTGCGCGGATCCGGGGACGATCGGCTTGGGGCCCAGGCCTTGTTCGTGGGCGGAGCGGGCGGCTTCGAGGAGGGCGCCCGCCTTGCGCAGCGCGGCCTGGACTTCGGCCGCGCGGCCCGGCTCGTCCAGTCGCGGCAAGACGCGATGGATGGCCGCGAGGACCTGGCCGAGGTTGTTCTCGACGGCAGCGAGCAGGTCGGGTGAGATTGGATCTTTGCTCATGGTTAGCCTCCGGAGCCGATGGTGGTTATAGCGGGATGGTGCCGTGCTTCTTCGGCGGGCGCGTTTCGCGCTTGGTCAGCGAATTGCGCAGCGCCAGGGAGACTACGGCCCGGGTTTCGGATGGAGCGATGACGTCGGTGATCATCGCCTTTTTGGCCGCCTCGAAAGGCGAGCAGAACTTCTCACGATACTCAGCTACCAACTCCGCCTCCTTGGATTTGGGATCCTTGGCGGAGGAGATCTCGCGTTTGTAGAGAATTTTCACGGCGCCTTCAGCGCCCATGACGGCGATCTCCGCGGTGGGCCACGCATAGACGGCGTCGGCGCCCATATCCGCGCTGCACATCGCCAGGAACGCGCCGCCATAGGCCTTGCGCAGGATGACGGTGATTTTCGGGACGGTGGCGGCCGCGTAGGCGAAGAGCATCTTGGCGCCGTGGCGGATGATGCCGCCGCGCTCCTGCTGAACGCCGGGCATGAACCCGGGGACATCGACCAGGGTCACGACGGGGATATTGAAGACATTGCAGAACCGGATAAACCGCGCCGCTTTGTCCGAGGAGTCGATGTCCAGAGTGCCGGCCTTGACGGCGGGGTTATTGGCAACCAGGCCCACCACGATCCCCTGGATGCGGCCGAAGCCCACCAGGATATTGCGGGCCCACTCGGCGTGAACTTCGAGAAAGTCCCCTTTGTCCACCAACCGGTTGATGACGTTGTGGGTGTCAAACGGGTCCTTCGGCCCGGCCGGGACCAGTCGATCCATTTCCGGGTCCGGTTCGAGGTTGAGCTGGGGCGTGGGCTGATGCGGCGGGTCCAGCACGTTGTTGGCCGGCATGAAGGAGAGCAGTTTCCGCGCGATTTGGACCGCGTGCCCGTCATTCTCCGCCACGAAATGAACATTCCCGCTGACGCTCGCATTGGCCGTCGCGCTGCCAATCTCGTCCATCGTGCATTTCTGGCCGGTCACCGCCTGAATGACTTCCGGCCCGCAAATGAACATCTGCGAACTGCCCCTGACCATGATGATGAAGTCCATCAAGGCGGGAGAATAAGCCGCCCCACCCGCGCATGGACCGGCCACCACCGCGATCTGCGGCACCACGCCGGAGAGCAAAACATTCCGGAAAAAAACCTGGCCGTAACCCGCCAGGGAATCGTCACCCTCCTGGATGCGCGCTCCACCGGAGTCGTTGATCGCCACCATGGGGCAGCCGACCTTCAGCGCATAGTCCATCAAATCGCAGATCTTCTTCGAGTGAATGCGGCCCAGGGCCCCGCCGCCTGACCGTGAAGTCCTGGCTGAACGCTGCCACGACGCGGCCGTCCACGATACCGGTGCCGGTCACCACGCCGTCGCCCGGCATGGACTTGCCTTCGAGACCGAAATTGTGGCAATCGTGGTTGGCGTGCATGCCCCATTCCTGGAAGGTGCCAGGCTGGTAGAGCGCCTCGAGCCGCTCGCGCGCGGTCATGATGCCCTTCTTGCGCCGGGCCTCCTGCTTATCGAGTCCACCGCCGGCGCGCGCCGCGGCCCGGCGTTTTTCCAGATCTTCCAAAACTGATTTTGCTATGGCCATAAATTGATTACGTAAGTCGCATTCGGTTTATCCTGGCAGCGCGACCAGTTCCCTGGCCGCCCTGCCACGAGAGGGGTTAATGGCCCGGCCCGGCTCCGGGTTTGGGCGCGCAAAACTCTGTCAGTACGCCAAAGGTGGACTTCGGGTGCAAGAAGGCAACCAACTTCCCCGCCGCGCCGTCGAACGGCTTTTCATGAATGAGCCTCACCCCGGCGCCCGACGCCTGCTTGAGCTGGCCGTCGATGTTGTCCGTCCCGAAGGCAATATGGTGGATGCCGCCGGCCGGATTCTTTTCGAGGAACTTGGCGATAGGGCTCTCCGGGTCAGTCGGTTCGAGCAATTCCAGGTGCACTTCACCCACCGAAAAAAAGGCGGTGCGCACCTTTTGCGAGGGGACTTCCTCCCGATGCTCGCATTTCAAGCCGAGGGCTTGTTCGTAATAGGGCACGGCCTCATCCAGAGACCGCACGGCGATTCCAAGATGATCAATTTTCTTTAGCATAAAAACAGGCCTTCAAAGGGGGGTAGCCCCGGGCGCGCCCTCCTGGTGCAGGTCGAGCAGCACCCGGGCCGCCAGCACCGGGGTGGTCTCCCCGCGGAGCAGGGCTTCCTGCACGGCGGGAAGGCGGGCGCTCACCTTCGGGTCGGAGTAAAAGCGCCGGCGCAATTCGTCGCGCACCAAGTCCGCCAGCCAGTCCAGGGTTTGCTGCCGGCGTCGCGCGGCGATGACGCCTTTCGGTTCCAGGGTGGCGTAAAACTCCAGCACCTTTTCCCAAATCCGCGGCACCCCTTCGCCGGTCAGGCCGGAGCAGAGCAACACCTCGGTTTTCCAGCCGGCCGTAGCCGGTTGGATGTAGTGCAGGGCGGGCTCGTGCTCGGCGCGGGCTTGTTCGGCGCGCAACCGGTTTTCTCCGTCGGCCTTGTTAATGGCGACCAGATCCGCGATTTCTACAATCCCTTTTTTGATCCCTTGCAGTTCGTCCCCCGCGCCGGGCAGCAGCAGCAGCAGGAAAAAATCCACCATGGAACGCAGCGCGATGTCGGTTTGACCGACCCCCACGCTTTCGACCAGGATCGTGTCGAAACCCGCGGCTTCGCAGAGCAGGAGGGTCTCGCGAGTACGCCGGGCGACGCCGCCGAGACTGTCGCCGGAGGGCGAGGGCCGGATGAACGCGTTGGGGAGCTGGCAGAGCCGTTCCATGCGGGTTTTGTCGCCGAGGATGCTGCCGCCCGAACGCGAGCTGGTAGGATCGATGGTGAGCACGGCCACGTGCCGGCCCTGATTTACCAGAAAGCAACCGAAAGCCTCGATGAAGGTGCTTTTGCCCACGCCAGGCGCGCCCGTGACGCCCAACGCGCCTGGCTTTGCCCGTATGCGGCAATAAACGGCTGAGCACCTGCTGCGCCAGTAGCTCGTGCTGGCGTGAGGTGCTCTCCACCAGCGTGATGGCCCGGGCCAGCACGGCGCGGTTACCCTCACGCACGCCGGCAACATAGTCCTCAACCGTAAGCGGGCGCAGCCGCCTGGTGAGTCCAGGGCTAGCGCCTTGCTCCGGCTTGGACTTGGCCGTTGTTGTTCCCAGCGTCGCCACGGCGTCTTTATCCCAGGTTATGATTGAGCTGCGTCAAAATCTCCTTGGCCGCCGCCGGAATGAACGTGCCCGGTCCGAAAACGGCCGCTGCGCCATTTTGCTTCAGGAAATCGTAATCCTGCGGCGGGATGACGCCACCGACCACGATCATGATGTCGTCGCGCCCGAGCTTTCTGCAATTCCTCGGTCAACTGGATCAGCAGCGTCTTGTGGCCGCCGGCCAGCGAGCTGATGCCGACGACGTGCACGTCGTTCTCGGCCGCCATGCGGGCCGCTTCGTCCGGTTGCTGGAACAACGGGCCGATGTCCACGTCAAAGCCCAGGTCCGCATAGGCGGTGGCTACGACTTTCGCCCCGCGGTCATGGCCGTCCTGGCCCATCTTGGCGATGAGGATGCGCGGGCGGCGCCCCTGCTTTTCAGCAAAGGCTTCAGTCAATTGCCGGACCTGCTAGGATCTGCGGGATCCTGCCCGAATTCAGATTGATACACGCCGGACACAGAACGAATGACAGCTTTATGGCGGTTGAAAACTTTTTCCAGTGCGAACGAAATTTCCCCGAGGGTGGCCCGGGCGCGCGCGGCCTCCACCGCCAAAGCGAGCAAATTGCCCGAACCGGTTTCCGCGCTGCGTGTCAGCCGGTTCAAAGCGGCCTGGACCTTTGCCGGGTCGCGTTCGGACTTGAGCCGCTGCAACTGCTTGATTTGAGACTCGCGGACCGCGGTGTTATCGACCTCGCGCACCTCGAGTTGCTCGGCCTTTTCCAGCCGCAACATATTGACCCCAATGATGGCTTCCCTGCCCGGAATCAATTTTGGCCTGGCGGCGGGCCGCGGCTTCCTCGATACGCAGCTTGGGCAGGCCGGTCTCAATGGCCTTGGCCATGCCTCCCAGCGCTTCGACTTCCTGAATATGACCCCAGGCGCGGCGCATGATTGCCTGGGTCAATGCTTCCACGAAGAAAGAGCCGCCCCACGGATCGATCACGTGGCAGATGCCGGTCTCTTCCTGGAGAAATAGCTGCGTGTTGCGGGCGATGCGCGCCGAGAAGTCGGTCGGCAGCGCGATTGCCTCATCCAGAGCGTTGGTATGGAGCGATTGCGTGTGACCGAGCGCGGCGGCCATGGCTTCGATACACGTGCGCACCACATTGTTATACGGATCCTGCTCCGTGAGCGACCACCCGGAGGTTTGCGAGTGCGTGCGCAAGGCCAGCGACTTCGGGTTCTTGGGATGGAATTGGTTGAAGCAGCTTGGCCCAGAGCGCCCGGGCGGCGCGCATCTTGGCGATCTCCATGAAGAAGTGCTTGCCCTGCGCCCAGAAGAACGAGAGCCGGGGGGCAAAGGCATCAATGTCGATGCCGGCCTTCAGGCCGGTGCGGACGTATTCGAGGCCGTCGGCTAGCGTATAGGCCAATTCAAGGTCGGCCGTGGCCCCGGCCTCCTGCATGTGATAGCCGGAGATCGAGATCGAGTTGAACTTGGGCATGTTCCGGGACGTAAAGGAAAAGATATCCGCGATAATGCGCATCGACGGCAGGGGAGGATAGATATAGGTGTTCCGCACCATGTATTCCTTCAGGATGTCGTTTTGGATGGTGCCGGAGAGTTGTTCGAGCTTCACCCCCTGTTCCTCGGCCGCGACGATATAGAAAGCCATGATTGGCAGCACGGCCCCGTTCATGGTCATGGAAACGGAGATGCGGTCCAAGCGGGATGCCGTCGAAGAGCACTTTCATGTCGGCAATCGAATCCACGGCCACGCCGGCTTTGCCCACATCGGCGAAAGCGCGTGGATGATCCGAATCATAGCCGCGGTGGGTGGGCAGATCGAAAGCGACGGACAGGCCCTGCTGGCCGGCTGCGATGTTGCGGCGGTAAAACGCGTTGGACTCTTCCGCGGTGGAAAATCCGGCGTATTGCCGCACAGTCCAAGGTTTGGTCACGTACATCGATCCGTAGGGTCCGCGCAGGAATGGAGCCAGACCGGGCATGGTGTCCAGGTGCTCGCACGCCTTCGAAGTCCTCCGCCGTGTAGAGCGGTTGAATATCGATTTGTTCGAGCGTCTTGTGGACCGCTCTGCCAGCGGTCTGGCCCGTCTCCGCTTCAAACCGCGACCGCCAGGTTCTCGAAGGTCACCGGCGCCGGACCGGCGCCTCGAAGGGTATTTGGGTAAAATCGGGAAACGTTTTCATCGATTCAATTCCAAGCTTGCTGTGAAATCCGGCGCAGCACTTCCAGCGCGTTGGCGCGCAGGTGGATGAATTCATCCACCCCGGCCTTTTTATGCGCCTCTAGCTGGTCTTCGGGATAGCCGGCCAGGACGATGATGGCTTGCGGTTTGGCGGCGCGAATCGCGGCGGCCAGCGGCGGCACCAGCGCCGGATAGTTATCGTCCGTCGAGCAGATGACGGCGACGTTCGCTTGCGATTGGGCAAAGGCCGCCGCCGCGGCTTCGGGTGTCTTGAACCCTTCGGGCGAAACCACCTCGTAGCCGCCCATCGCGAAAAAGCCGCGGGAAAAATCCGCTCGCGCTTTGTGCTCGCGCAAGGGACCCAGGTTGCACAAAAAGACCTGAGGTAACTGCTTGTGGCGTTCGCGCCCAGCCATTGACTTCGGTGCGGAGTGCTTCGACTTGCGCCGCCGCGCGGGTGATGCTTACGGGAGTGATGGGCGGACAGGGGCTGTCGTTGATCCGAATGGCCCGGGTGATCTCGCCTACCGTGGCGCCCGCGCCTACGGCCGACACACAGCGCTCGAAAAGTCTGCGCCGTCGGGAGACTCGACGATTCGCGCGAGCTGGTCCAGGACAGCGGCGTTGTCCGCGTCATCCAGCGAGGTGCGATGCGAGGCGACCTGTTGGGTGCGCTTGCGGTAGAACGATTGCGCATCGCCGTTCCGCGGCTCGAGGGGCCGTTCTTTGGGATTGGCGTATTGGTTTACCCCGACGATGGAGTCCCGCCGGCCGCGCGACTGCGTTCAGCCGGGCCGCGCCCGTATCGGCCACCGCCTTTTGCGGGAAGCCCGCCTGCATGGCCGCTTCCATTCCGCCCAGCCCTTCGACCTCCTGAAACAACTTCCACGCGGCTCGAGCCAATTCGGCCGTGAGCACCTCGACAAACCACGAGCCGCCTGCCGGATCCAGGACTTGATCGAGGTCCGCATTCCTTTTGAAGAATCAATTGCGTGTTGCGGGCGATCCGCTGGCTGAAATCATCCGGCAGCCGCGACGATTTCGTCGAAAGCCCCGACCTGCATGCTGTCGCAACCGCCCAGCACACCGGCGAACGCCTCAACGGTCGCTCGCAGCAGGTTATTGTGCGGATCGCAGACCGTCTTGTTCCACTGCGAGGTGCGGACATGCAACGAGAGCCGCTGCGAGGACTCGTTGCCGCCCAGCGCGGCAACCGCCCGGCACCACAACATTCGCAACGCGCGCAGTTTGGCAATCTCCATGAAGAAATTGGCGCCCACCGTCACCGCGAACCGAATGCGCGGCGCGACCGCGTCCACGGGCAGGCCGCGCCTGGTTCATCCGCCGCAGGTATTCGACGGCCGTGGCTAAAGTGAACGCAAGTTCCTGGATGGCATGGCCTCCGGATTCATGCCAGGAGCGGCTATGCACGCAAATCGTCTGCAACTGCGGCGCGTGTTGCACGGCCCACGCCGTCAGCGCCGCCATTTCCCGATAGGCGCCCGGCAGTGATTGCGGCAACCGCCCCTGATGCGACAGCACGCCCAGCGGATCCATCTCGATGCAGCCTTGCAAGGCCAGGAAATCCTTCTTCCGTTTCACGGCCAGCGCCGCCAGGAGCGCCGCGACGGGCAAACCCGAGGCCCCGGTGCGGATGAACAACCGCACGTGCTCCAGATCGATCCCTTCGAGCGCCCGATCCAGGTCCCCCAGCGTGGCAATCGACAATCCGCCGTGGCCGACTTCCTCCGGCCGCGCCCAATCCGGGTCATGGCCGTCGCGGGTCGCTTTATCCAGCACCATATTGAGGGCGTTGGAGCCCCGGGTCACCGAGTTGCGGGCGGCGTGGTTGAACTCGCTCGGGCTCGAAGAAATGATCTCCTGCGAAACGTCCCAGGGCTCGTGCAGGTATCCGCCGGCGGTGGCGCCGCGCACGAAGGGAGCAAACCCGGGGAAGGAGTTCACGTGGGGCAGATGCTCAATATCCTGCCGACAGTATAAAGGCCGCAGCACGATCCCTTCGTAGGTCTGCGTCAGCATCTTCTTCTCGAAGGGAGCCCCCTTCAGTTCGGCTTCGACCAGCTTGCGCCAGTTCTCGTAACTCACCGGGGAGAACTCGGCTAAGAGATCGGTTGCGGCTTGCGGGTTGGTTTGTGGCACGGTCATAAATCCTGCGGGTTAGGGAATGCCGGAACTACGCGAAGCGGAGCCCTGGACAGCGCGGGCCGCGTTCGCAGACCTTCCGGCTCCACCGAATGTTCTGTTGGGTTGTCCATCATCGCTGCCCTCTCGCCGTGGGTCGCACGCCCTTCCCCGTTACCCTTCGAGGGTCTGAACGGTGACGTCGTGGCGCTGGCCGTTGACGGTTACGAATAAACGGCGGCTTTCGCCATTGGAGCTGGCGTTTCCGGGGCTTGACGCGGGCGTGACGGGCCGGGCGGTGGTGCTCGGCGAACCGGCCGCCGCCGGCGCCGCCTTCGCCTTCAGCTTCCAGAGCGCCTCGACTTGTTGCGGGAACATGGCAAACAAGACCACGGTTTCGTCGTCCACCGGCAGCCCCTTATCCGCGCACTGCTTGCGGTAGCCATCGAGCCCCGGGGGTAGCAAATCGGCCGGGCGTTCAGTCACGGGTTTCTTCCCCGTTTGTTGCTCGACCTGCTTGAGCAGGCTGGGATCGATGGGACCGGGAGTCTTGCCGTACTTGCCCAGGGCGATGTCCTGGGCCGGCTGGCAAATCATTTTCCAGCGCCCGAACTTCACGTTCATCATCGCCTGGGTGCCAACGATTTGTGACGTGGGGGTCACCAGCGGAATCCAGCCCAGGGCCTCGCGCACCACCGGAATCTCCTTCAGGACCAGGTCGAATTTTTCCGTCATCCCCTGCTCCTTCAACTGCGTGCGGAAGTTCGAGAGCATGCCGCCGGGCACCTGGTAAATGAGGATGTCGCTGTCCACCCGCTCATTGGCCGGACTGGTGAATTTGTTCAGTTGCTTGTACACATCCTCGAAATAGTCGCGCAGGCCCGCCAGCTTCACGACGTCGAACTTGGGACACCGCGGATGCCCTTCGAGCAGTGCCAGCATCCGCATGGTGTCGGGCTGCGAGGTCCCGTTCGCGAACGGCACGATGGAGACCTCGACGGCGTCCACCCCGGCCTCGATGGCCGCCAGATAGCTGGCCGCGCCCAGTCCCGCCGTGTCGTGCGTGTGCAGCGTGAGAGGAATTGCCACTTTGCTCTTGAGTTCCTTGACCAGCCGGTAAGCAATCTGCGGCTGGATGATCCCGGACATGTCCTTGATGCCAATGGAATGGCAGCCCATTTTTTCCAGTTCCACCCCCATCTTGACAAAATTATCCACCGTATGGACCGGGCTGATGGTGTAGCACAATTCTCCGCGCGCGTGTTTGCCGTGCTTCCGCGTCGCCTGGATCGCCGTGCGCAGGTTGCGCACGTCATTCAAAGCGTCGAAGATGCGCAGCACGTCCATGCCGTTCTCGCAGGTGCAACGCACAAATGCCTCCACCACGTCGTCGGGGAAGCTGGCGTATTGCACGATGTTCTGGCCGCGCAGCAGCATCAACTGCGGCGTGCGCGGCGCGATCTGTTTCAGTGTGCGCAGCCGCTCGAAGGGATTCTCGTCGAGATAGCGCAAACACGAATCAATCGTCGCCCCGCCCCAGGTCTCGAGCCCGTTAAAGCCCATGCCATCGAGAATCGGCGCGGCCGGCAGCATTTGTTGCGTGGACATCCGCGTGGCGGCCATCGATTGGTGCCCGTCCCGCAGAACCGTGTTGTTGAATAGTACTGGTTTCACATTTTCAAAAAAAGCGCGCTACTAATACTCGGAGCCAGTTACAGAACCAAATCTTAAATTAAAAAACCACATTTGTAACTTACGCGCCGTGGGGGAACACACCATACATTTTTTGCTCAATGATGGCCACGTTTTAACCGCGATCGATGAACCTCAGCCGCCCCCGCGTGTTGCAGGGCGCTCGAAAACGCGGCGAAATCAAGGACCTTGGAGGGCCAGGATGAGCGAAGCCCGGTTACGAGAGTCGGGGTGGAAGCCGCTAAATGACCGGCCAGGAACTCCGCCCGCGGGGGTCCCCCCGGCGGATGCGCTGCCCGTGCCTAAATTCTCAAATCCTGTAAATCCTGTTCATCCAGTCCCCTCCTTCGGGGGCGATAGCGGCGCCTGCGGCGTTGGTAGCGCTTTTGTTTAGACAGGATGAACAGGATGGGAAAGGCCGGTCACCCGACCCCGAAGCGGACGCCGCTGAATGACGGGCATGGAACTCTGCCGTGCGCATGAGGTCCTGGTCACCCCCGAGGTTGTCGCGGTCCCTCGACCTTCGCCCGCCCCACACGCACAGAGGGTCCGAAACTCAGCCCCATTAGAGCTGTTTCATCCCGTGGTCGAGAGCGGCGAGCAGTTGGCTCATGCTGGCTTCGGTCTCGTCGCCCATGTTCGAGATGCGGAAGGTGGTGCCCTTGATTTTGCCGTATCCCCCGTCGATGAGGAACCCTTGCTCCTTGACCAGCTTTTGCAGTTTGGGCACATCGACCGCGCGCCCGCCGGGTTTGGCGCCGTTGTTGACGCAGGTCAGCGTCAGAGATTCGAAGCCGGGCTCCGGGAAGAGGTTAAAGCCTTGCCGGGCCGCCCAGTCCCGCACCATCTGGTTGGTGCGACGGTGACGCGCGTAACGCGCGTCAAGGCCCTCGGCGAAGATGTCTTCGAGCTTGGATTCCAAGGCATACACATGGCCGATGCTGGGGGTGCTGGGCGTCATGCTCTGCTCAGCGTTCTTCTGGAATTCGACAAAATCGAAGTAATAGCCGCGGTCCTTGGCGGTGGCAGCTTTAGCCAGGGCGGCGGGCGAACAAACAAAGATGGCGAAGCCCGGCGGCAAGGCGAAGGCCTTTTGGGTTCCGGCCAACAGCACGTCGATCCCGAGTTCATCGAACTTGAGCGGCACCGCCGACATGGAACTGACCGAATCGACGATGAACATCACGTCAGGATATTTCTTCTTCAAGGCGGCGATCTCCGCGAGCGGGCTCATAACTCCGGTCGAGGTCTCGTTATGAATGAGGGTTAAGGCGTCGAATTGGCCGGTCGCCAGCCTCTTGTCCACCTCGGCGGCGCGAATGGGTGAGCCCCAGGGCACTTGGAGGGCTTCAGCCTCTTTGCCGCAGCGCTTCGAGACGTCGAACCATTTGTCGGAAAAGGCGCCGCACATGCAGTTGAGGACCTTCTTGGCCACGAGATTGCGCACCGCCGCCTCCATGACCCCCCAGGCCGAGGAGGTGCTGAGGAATACCAACTGCCGGGTGGAGAGCAATTCCTGAAGCTGCGGCTGGGTCTTCGCATACAGGTCCTTAAAACCCTGCCCGCGATGGCCAATCATCGGCGTGCAAAAGGCGCGAAAAGTCTTTTCGCTGACTTCGACGGGTCCCGGAATGTGCAGTTTAACGTGGCGCATAAAGTAGCCCAAATCTTTCCCCACCCAGCGCGTTAACGCAAGGGGGTTTTGGCCCGGGTAACGCGCGGGAGTCCCGCCGCCAGAATCCTCCCGTCCAGAATGACAGTCCGGGCTGGACATGTCCCGCCTGATGCGGTTTGCTTTGCCGAATTTGATTTCGAAGGCATGAACGTTGAACTGCTGGCCAAGGCCAAATCGCTGGGATTCTCCGACCGGCAGATTGCGTATCTGACTGGCCGAACCGAGGACCAAATCCGCGCGACGCGCAAGCAGGCGGGGCTGGTCCCCAGCTATCGCCTGGTCGATACCTGCGCGGCCGAGTTTGAGGCCTATACCCCCTATTACTATTCCACCTACGACCGCGGCGATGACGAAGTCCAGCCGAGCAAACGCAAGAAAGTAATGATTCTCGGCGGCGGCCCGAACCGCATCGGCCAGGGCATCGAATTCGATTATTGCTGCGTGCACGCGGCCTTTGCGCTCAAGGAAGACGGATTCGAGACCATCATGGTGAACTCGAACCCGGAAACCGTTTCCACCGATTACGATACGAGCGACAAGCTGTATTTCGAGCCGTTGACGCTGGAAGATGTGCTGCACATCTACGAGCGGGAACAATGCTGGGGCGCCATCGCGCAGTTTGGCGGCCAGACTCCCCTCAACCTGGCGCTGGCCCTGCAGAAAAAACGGGGTGAACATCATCGGAACCTCGCCCCAGGAGATCGAGATCGCCGAGGATCGCAAGTTGTTCGCCGCGATGCTCAACGAACTCAAGATCCCACAACCGCCCAACGGGATCGCCACCAACGAATCGGAAGCCCTCGCGGTGGCCCAAACCCTGGGCTACCCCATCCTGGTGCGGCCCAGCTTCGTGCTCGGAGGCCGCGCCATGCAGATCGTCTATTCCGACTCCGAATTGCAGCACTACATGCGCTTTGCCGTCGAGGCTTCGCCCGAACGCCCCGTCCTGGTGGATAAATTCCTCGAAGACGCCACCGAAGTGGATGTGGACTGCATCGCGGATGTGGGACGCTTCACGGACCCGGCGGCGGGCACCATTGTGATGGGTGGAATACTCGAGCATATCGAGTTCGCCGGAGTGCATTCCGGCGACGCGGCCATGGTGCTGCCACCGCATTCTCTGCCGAAGAAGGTGATCGAGGTCATTCGGGAATATACGCACGCCATGGCCCGCCGATTGAAGGTGATCGGCCTCATGAACGTCCAGTACGCGGTCAAAGGCGACACGGTCTATGTCCTCGAAGTGAACCCGCGCGCCTCTCGCACGGTGCCGTTCGTCAGCAAGGCCATCGGGGTGCCGCTCGCCAAACTAGCGGCCAAAGTCATGGCCGGGAAGACGCTCAAAGAGCTTGGGTTCACCCAGGAAGTCTGGCCCACATACTGGGCCGTGAAGGAATCCGTCTTCCCATTCAACCGGTTTCATGGCCAGGATATTCTCTTGTCGCCGGAGATGCGCTCGACCGGCGAGGTGATGGGCCTGGACGCCGATCTGGGCGTGGCCTACGCCAAGTCGCAGGTGGCGGCGGGCGGGCCCCTGCCCCTGACGGGGCGAGTCTTCCTAAGCGTCAGCGATGCCCATAAAGCAGAGGTGGTGGAGGTCGCAAAGCAGTTCGCCGACCTGGGATTCGAGTTGGTGGCGACTAACGGCACGGCGGTGGTGCTCGAGAAGGCCGGATTGAAGGTCCGCCGCGTTTTCAAGCTGGCCGAAGGCCGTCCGAATTCCCTGGATCTGTTAAAGAATCGTGAGATTCAACTGGTGATCAACACCCCGGCCGGCCAGGCGCCCCGCGCGGACGAAGTCAAAATCCGCACCACGGCGGTTTATACCGGCACCACCATCATGACCACGATCAGCGGGGCGAAAGCGGCCGCCCTGGGGATTGCGGCGTTGCGAAAGCGCGGCTACGGGGTGAAGACGCTGCAGGAATATCATTGAACCCGGGGCGGGCGGGTTGTTCTTTCAAGCCGGGCTTCGTCAGGCGCAGGATTTCTTCGGAGGCGGTGCAGAAACGCACCGGCACGCTGGGCGAAGGGGCATTGTGATCGTCGCCGACATCCGGTTCCCCGGCGTCGGCTATGCTCGCCACCTGGCCAACCACGTTACCGTCCTCATCGGCAATCGCCGCGCCGCTTGAGCCGGGGGCAAACTCCGCGGTAACATTCAGGAACAGAATCGGACGGGTCAGGAGCGTGTTGGTGGCGGAAGCCGGGTCGGGCAGTTCGTTCGGGCGTGAGTTGAGCCGCGCGATCATTCCTTGGGTGAACATAAAGTAATAACCGCCCGGATGGCTTAGGCAATAAATGCGCTCGCCGGTGCGGGCGCCCAGGCGCAACGGCAACGGCTTCAGCCCGCGGGCGTCGATCTTCAGAAAGCACGTGTCCGACTCCGTGTCGGCCGCCACGACGGATCGGACAGGAAAGACGTGTCCATCGGCATCCGCGGCGATCAGGTAGCCGCCTTTGGTCTCGTCGTCCTGCCCCAGCACCACGTGGCAGCAGGTGCAAATCACCCCAGCCTCGCCGACCACGAACCCGGCGCTGCTGTTGAAATGCCATTGGCCGCATTCCGGGCATTTATACAGCGTGCCCACCGCGAGGGTGCTCTCCCTGAGCCGCTCGAATAACTCCGGTGGGTCCAACTTCCGCCGCGAGATCGGCACCAGGGGCAGGCGGTGGCCCTTGGTGTGAACCTCGGCGCGCACGGTGTCCTGCGACAGCAATTTGCCGGACTCCAATAGCCTTAATCCCGCTTCCGTGACTTTCGCCACGTATTCGTCGTCGTCAACCACAAACCGCCGCGATTGGCCCTGGGCAGGGCTCACGCAAATCACAGCGGCCAAAACCATTACACTCAAAGTGCGCATTTCAAGATTCCTATGAATTTCGAAACTGTAGGGGAACAAGTCAAGGGGGACGTGAGGCGTGAGGCGTAAAAACGTAAACCGTAAACCGTAAAACGTAAGAACGTAAAGCGTAAAGGAGAGGGAAGAGTGATGCGTGAGACGTAACTTGGGGGGCCTTTGGGATAGGCGAGGGAGTGCGGGCGGGCGGAGGATGGAGGTCTTTCGCGGGGCGCGGGGAGGGCGGCAGGGTGTTAGACAGCTTACTGGCTGGCCAGGGCGGAGCGCTCGGCGGAGAGGGTCACCAGACGGTCGAAGGCGGCATCCCACGCGCTGGCGTAGGGAATGATGGTTTCGCGCTTGAAGGAGTTGCGTGTGAGATCTCGAGCCGCACCGAGGGATTTGACGTGGCCGAGGGCCAGCATCTGCAAGGCGATATTTCCCGTGGCGACCGAATCCGCCCCCACGACCACCGACGGGATCCCCAAGGCATTGGCGGTAAAGTGATTGAGCAGGGAATGCTCGGTTTCACCAAGAATGAACAGCCTGGCAAACCGCGTGCCGGTCAGCAGTTCGAGTTCGTGCATGGATTTGCGGTAAAGCAAGGCCAGGCTCTCGAGGATGCACCGGAAGATGGCGCCCGGTCGGCGAGGGACAGCCTGGCCGGTTTCTTTGCAAAAGGCCTGGATCTTAAGCGGCATATCGCCAGGCGTGGAAAACCGTGGATCCGCGGGATCGATGAGCGATTCAAACGGGGCGACCGAACCGGCGAGATGCGAAAGCAGATCGAGATCGATCTCCCGGTCGGTCTGCTTCCAAAAGCGCTCGCACTCGTCCAGGATCGAAAGCCCAATCGTTTGCTTGTGAAGATAGAACCCTCCGCCGCAGGCGATTTCGTTCGAGAAGCCCATTCTCCGGGCGGCCGGAGTGAGCAGCGGCGCGCCAACCTGGGTTCCCAGCAATGTGGCTTTGCCCGGGAGCAGAAACGCCCAGCCCTCCTCCTGGGCAATCGGCAGGCCCGCCACGGCGGCGGCGATCCCATGCGAGCACGAGGCGATGACCTTGGCGTCCTCGATATGAGTCTCTTCGGCGATGTCAGCGCGCAACGGGCCCAACTCAGTCGCCGCGGGCACGAGCTGCGGCAGCACGGACGACGGCAGGTGCAGCGGGTTGAGCAAGTGGCCCGACCACGAGCGCGTCGCGGGGTTGCACAGGTGGGTAGTGCTGGCCAGGGACATCTCGGCCCGGGCCACATCCGAGAGCAGGTAATTGAATCCATCCGCGATGGGCATGACCAGACCCGCGTGCTTCAGCCGCTTTGGGTTTTCGACCGCCAATTGGAAAAGGGTGCTGGCCTGGCTGGGGTGATAGCCGGTTTCCTCGTAGAGGGCCTCGGGCGAGATCGTGGAAAGAACCTGCTTCCGCCCTGCTTCCAGGCGTTGGTCCCGGAAAAGAAATGCCGGCGTGACCAGCGAGCCGTCGGGGGCGAACAGCAAGTAATCGCCACCCCAGGACGTGCAACTGATCGAGTCCACGGGCTCATCGGTACGCGCCGATGGCCCGGAGGCCTTCGAGCGTATTCTGATAAAGTTCAGGTATGTTCCACTGCAGCGAGTCCTTTTCCGAAAGGACGGCGTTGGGGAACCTGCGAACTTCACTCAAACTGAGCTTTTCCTGGTGCCACGTGCCCAGAACCACCCGGCCCATCTCCCGTCCAAGGTCACAAGCAACGTAGAAATGACTCATAAGCCCTCGTGCTCATGCAAATCCCGTGCCCTTCCCCGCTCCCCGAGGACCATCGCAGGGCCGTTTCCGTGTCCCATCGCCGTCCGCTGGGTGGAAAACGAGCATTTCCACTTCCCCTGCGCGGCGCCTTTCAAACCTCGACTTCCAACGTTCGGCCCGGCTAGGGGCGCGAGCAATGCCGGGATGGGTCCGGATCGCCTGTCCTAAAGCGTCCGGGCCGGTTGAAAACGGCGTGGGTAAGTGTACCAAAATGGGCCACTACGCTCGGGGGTTCTTGACATCCACGCATGCCAACGGCGGCGCTTTTGAGGCGTGAACGAGGGCAAAAAAGCGACGAGTTTCCACAGGGGTGCCGGGGGTCTTCCCGGGCACCGGCGCGCTTTTGGCAAAGAACCGCCTTCCCTCCGCATCGTCGCTGAATATACTGGCGCCGCACACATGTACCTGGAGCGAGTGTCCGCGCAAGCCCGCCGATGAACCCGGACCACGTTCGGCAGCCAACCCGTGCGCGCGCGCCGAAAACCTGGGATGATGCCCTCCGTTCGCAGCCTGCTTGTCCTGCGCCGCTTTGGCCCGCTGCCGACGATCTGGTCAAATTGCCTTGCGGGGTGGTGGCTGGGCGGCGAAGGCGATCTCCGCTCGCTGCCTTTTTTATTCGGCGGCGCGACGCTTCTCTTCCTTGGCGGGGCCTGTCTGAGTGGAATGGGTGAGCGGCCATTCGAGGGCGGGCCGCGGGGATTTTTGATGGTTCCGCCCGGCACGAGCCAAAGCCGTCCCCCCTGGGTATGGTGCCTGGGGGCGATCATCACCGGCGAGTTGCTCCTGTGCTGGCTGGGTGCCGCGAGCGGGGCCTTAGGGCTCACCCTTGGCCTCCTCCTGCTCGGGGCCGGTTTCGGAAACCGTTTGGGGGTCCTAGCCCCGGTTTGGGAGGGGCTTACCCGATTTTTTCTCTACGTTCTGGGGGCATCCACAGCCGCCCAAGGCGTCACCGGTGAGGCGATTTGGTGTGGGCTGGCCCTCTGGGCCTACGTGGCGGGCGTGGGCTATCTTGAGCTCCGTACGGCGAGCCGGAAGCCTTACTGGCCGCTGGTCCTGTTGGCAGTGCCGATCTTGCTCGCGCTCGTCATGGACACAGGACCGTTCCGGGAAGCGTCTTGGTTGCTCTCCGGGCTGTCAGTGCTTTGGGTTCTACGTTGTTTGCGCCCAATCCTCTGGCCCAGCGAACCCGCAGAGAGACGAACCGCGCTGGAATTGCTGGCAGGCATTGTCCTGGTGGATTGGCTGGCTGCCTGCCCCGCAGCCTCGCTCGATACCTCGTTGAGTGCAGCAGCGCGCCAAATCAGCTTCGGTTTTATCGCCCTGTTCCTGTTGGCGCTGGTTTTTGAGCGCCTCGGGCACGAGCGCTGACCTTGGGGCTCTGTGAATGCCCGTGCAGAGTCAGGATGCGGGGCCCGATCTATCCGAACGATTCGGCAGGCACGGGAATGCTTTCCCGCAGTTTCTGGATGATGGACGGCAGGCGCTCCAGGGCGTAGTCCACCTCGGGCCGGGTGTTGTACACACCCAGACTGAACCGCACACTGGCGCGAGCCCGGGCGGCGCTACAGCCCATGGCCACCAGTACGTGGGAAGGATCCAGTGAGCCCGTGGTGCAAGCCGATCCGCTGGAAGCACAAATCCCCGCCTGGTCGAGCAGCATGAGGACCCCTTCCGCCTCGATTCCGTCAAAAGCCACGTTGGTGGTGTTGGGCAGACGCGGCTCCTTCGGGCCATTGCGCGCCGCGGCCGGAACGCCCGCGAGAATCCCCGCTTCGAGCGCGTCACGCAGCCCGCGGACCAGCCCGTGCTGCTGCGGCAAATGGCTCAACGCCAGCTCCGCCGCCCGGCCGAAGGCGACGATATTGGCGACATTTTCCGTGCCGCCACGCCTTCCCCGCTCCTGCGTTCCACCGATGAGATAAGGCTGGAACCGGGTGTGCCGCTTGACATACAGGAGCCCAATACCCTTCGGCGCATGAATCTTGTGCCCGGATAGCGACAGAAAATCGACGCCGAGGTCCCTGACATCCACGGGGATTTTTCCGGCCGCCTGGACAGCGTCGGCATGGCAGAGGACGCCCCTGCCACGGCAGATAGCTGAGATCTCGCCCACCGGAAACAGCACGCCGGTCTCGTTATTGGCCAGCATGACCGAAACCAGCGCGGTGTCGGGGCGGATGGATTTTTCCAGGAGTTGCAGGTCCAACTGGCCGTCCGAGCCGACCGGCAGGAAGGTGACCTCGAAGCCCTGCTTTTGCAAGACCTGAGCGAACTTGAGCGTGGCCGAATGCTCGACGGAGGTGGTGACCCAATGACGCTTTTCCGGGCGAAGCGTCAGGGCGGCGTGCACAGCGGTGTTGATGCTTTCGGTGCCGCAGCTCGTGAACACGATTTCGCGCGGCTCCGCGCGGATCAGCGCGGCGACTTGGGAGCGGGCGTGATCGAGATGTTTCCCCAGCTCATGACCGAATGAATACGCGCTCGACGGGTTTCCCCAGTGATCGCGCAAAAACGGGAGCATCGCCTCGAGCACCTCCGGCGCGACCCGAGTCGTGGCGTTATTATCGAAATAGACCAGCCGCTGCGTCATCATCAAATGTCCATCGCTGAAGAGTAATGTGACTTAAGGGAGCGAAAGATCCAGCGGGAATGGTGGTTGCGGGGTTTGCAGCGCGCGATTTTGGGAGCAAGCGTGAACGGCAGAATGGGGGTGTCCTCAAGCGGGTCCAACTAAGGCGATGGCTTGATGTTTGGGGGTGAGGTACTTGTTGGCCACGGCTTTGATCGCTTCGAGGGTGACGGCCTCGTAGCGGGCATCGTCCGAATCGCTGTGGTCATAGCCGAGGCCGTACAGTTCATCCAGCGCCGTCGTCATGGCGTAACCGCCGAGATCCTGCCGCGCGATTTTCTTTTGGCCGATGATTTTGGCTTTTGCCCGCTTCAACTCTTCCGCCGTGAGCCCTTCGGAACGCAACCACTCGGCTTCCTTGAGTAGTTCCTGTTCCACCTGAAGGGCTTTCTCGGGCATCGTGCCGGCATAAAAGGCGAAGTAACCGGGGACCAAGCCGACAAAGTTCTGCGCGCCGACGTAGTACGCCAGGCCGAGCTCCTCACGGACCCGAAGGAACAGGCGCGAGCCCAGGTCACTGCAAGCCTCCTGGATTAACTCGAGCGGATATCGGTCCGAGCTCGCCAGGGTGGCCCCAGGATAGCCGATGACCAGGACGGCTTGTTTCTTGTCCCGGGTTTCCTGAACGCGAGAGGATACGTTCACCGAAGCAGCGGAGCCCAAGGCAGGGCCGGGAACTGCGGCGCTTGCCTTCGAAGCGCCCAGTGCCCTTTCAACCGCCGAGCGCACCTCCCCCGTTTGCACATCCCCGTAAACCGCGAGGACGCAATTGCCCGGCACGGCCAGGCGCGCGTGAAAGGCCTTCACATCCTGGGCGGTCAGCCCCGGCAGGCTGGTCTCGGTCCCCAACGGGTCCAGGCCATAAGTCGCGTCGCCGAACAGCGCGCGCCGCATGATTTTTGAGGCGGTCTGGAGGAGTTGATCCTTTTGGGAGCGGACGGCCGCCAGTTGGACCTCGCGCTCGCGTTCGAGAGCGGGTGCGGGGAAACTTGGGTTTAAGAGAACGTCAGCAAGGAGTTCCAGCCCGGTGCCAAAATCGCTGCTGAGCACTTCGGCATTGAGTCCAAAGCTGTTGTTGCCACCGTAGCTGTCGAGACTGCCGCCCACGGACTCGATTTCCTGGGCAATGTCCTCAGCCGAACGCGTCCGGGTGCCTTTGAGCAGCAGCTTGCCCATCAGCATGGTGAGTCCGCTGCAGGAGTCGGTTTCCGCCAGCACACCGCCGTTGAATACCGCGCGGAACTCGACGAACGGGAGCCGATGATCCTCTTTGACCAGCAACCGGAGTCCGTTGCCGAGTTCGAACTTTTGAACCGGATTCTCGACCGATATTTGCCCCTGACTGACCGCCTGGGGAGCGGTGCCCTTGGGCAGGAGCGCGTAAACCGTGCGGTTTTCGGAAGTCAAATAGGTGCGCGCGACCCGCTGGATGTCAGCCGGAGTGACCGTCTTTACGGCGGCGAGGTAGCGCTCGGAAAAGTTTAAATCATTGGCCGCGAGCCAGCTCCCGCCGAGATCCTGCGCCTGGCCTTGCATGGTTTTACGAGTGGCAAGCGTGCCGGAGACGAATTGCTTGACGGCCTTCATCAGCTCGCCGGGCATCGCGGGGATCTCCTTCGCCTGTTCGATTTCCACCAGGATCGCCTCGCGGGCCGGCTCGAACTTTTCGGCGTCTACCGTGGCACTGACGCCGAACAGGCCCGGTGCCCCGGGGCTGTAGGTCCACGCATCGACGGAGTGCGCCAGGCCCTTGGCTTCCCTGATTTGCTGGTAAAGGCGGGAGCTGCGACCGTGTCCGAGCAGAACCGCGAGCACGTCCAAAGCCGGGATATCGGGGTGGCTGAGTTCGGGGATATGCCAGGCCAGGTGAGTGTAGCCGAGTTCGATCGGCGCTTCTTCGAGCACCAACCGGGGGCCGGTCTGCCGGGGTTCCTCGGGCAGGACCACCGGTGGCAAGGCCTTGGCCTTGGTCTGGGCGTAGGCCGACCGGATTTGCTCGACAACCTCACCCTCCTTCACGTCGCCCACCACGACGAAGAACACGTTATTGGGCGCGTATTTCTCGTTGTAATAAGCCCGGATATCCTCCGGCTTCAATTCGTGGAAAACATCCGGGTAGCCAATCACGGTGAACCGGTAGGGACTGCGCGTATAGGCGATCTCGAACAGGCGGCGGCTGGCGCGTCGGCCGGGGTCATCGGTATTCATGTCCATCTCACGAACGATGACCTGTTTTTCCTTCTCCAGTTCGTCGGGCGGCAGCGTGGCGTGCTGCATGATGTCGCAGAGGATGTCGATGGCGACGCGGGCGCCGGTGTTGGGAACCTCGATATGATAGACGGTGCGATCGAACGAGGTGTAAGCGTTCATGTACCCGCCCGCCTCCTGCACCTCCTGGTCGATGCGGCTTCCGGGGCGGGTAGTTGTCCCTTTGAACAGCATGTGCTCGAGGACGTGGGACATTCCCGCCCCGAGCCAGCGGCCTTCGTGAATGCTGCCCGCCATGCACCAGGCCTGGGCCGAGATGACCGGTGCGCTGCGATCTTCGCGCACGATCAGCATGAGCCCGTTGTCGAGGATGGTGACTTTAACTCCGGGCGGCGCGGGCGGGATTTCAAGCCCGTTGGTCGTGTTCGTGGCGCTGTGGGTCATAAGGGGTAAACTGACAGGCGATGGGCGAAGGCGGATTCCTCGGCGAGCCGCTCACCTCCGTTTGCGGTCCGCTCACAGCGGAATCGCTTGGCCCAGCCCAGCGCCGGCATTGCGTGCGCGCACTCAGAGGATAAGCGAATGCGCCAAGCCCGCCGCGACATCCTTTTGTTTGCTCGGTGGTAAAAACGGCTTACGGAACGCCTCGATGAAATCGTAGCCATGGTCGAAGTCGGCGCGGCTATCGGTCTCGGTCCGGGCCAGCAGCCCGTAGCTCTTGACGATTTCACGCGGGTAGGCGTCTTCCAGCAACAACCGGTTCAAGCGCGCCAGCAACGGGCCCTTGAGGGGAAGCCCCAGCAAGGACTGGGTTTCGCGCGACAAGTTCACGCCGGCGAAGCGCTCCTCCAGGTAAATGGAGTCCTCCCGGATAATGCCATTCAGGCCCTCGACCAGGAGCGGTTCGAGGTGCTCCGGCTTGGGACCGGTGAGAACGGCCTGTTGGGAGTGAATCGGAAGGCGGGTCCAGAGAAAGCGCGAGAGCGGGTCAGCGTGGCGGCTCAACCGCTCGGCCAGCGCCTGGGGATCCTTGAGATCGCCCAGCGCGAACACGGGCGAACCGCCCGTTTCGACCATGTTGAACACGATCTCACCGAAGTCGCGGCAGTTGCGGATCCCCCACTCTTCGAGCACCATCAACGCCATCGGGCCAAATTGCGCGAGAGCGAAATCACGAATCCCCCCGAGCAATTCCTGTCCGCTGACATGGCGCAGCTCCCCTTTGCTTTGGCGGCTCAAGGTTTTCTGCGTGTGATCCAATGCCTCGCGCACAAAGAGATACGCGTCCCGCTGATAACGCGGGTCTTTCAATAGGATGAGCGCGAGCGCGTCTTCGAAGCTTACTTCCTGCATGTTAACTTTTTTGCGCGGATACGGTCTGCGACAACGGGTGTGCGGTGCGATACGCCTTCACAGCCCAACCGGTGAGCAGCAATCCCAACACAACACAGAGAACAAACTGTTCCTGCCTGGTCAAGCGATCCACGCGAGAAACCTTAGCATGCGGCGCGCGGATCCACAATGAGGGAATTTGCGAAAGCCGCGGCGCTGCGCCAGATCATCGCCTGGCGCGAGGAGTGGCAGAAGGCCGTAAGGTTCCCCGTCTGGCAGTTCAGCGACCGGAAAGTCCTCGGCGGGAAACGCCCTATCGATTGCCTGCAGGACGCTTCGCGGAGTCGCGGGTCCGGGGTCTCGCGCCAGCCTCCTGGAGTGCGCCAGTCCCCTGGCGCTTTGGGCTTTTGCCTACACCTCATCGACAACCGCCTCGAAATCATCGTGGACGCTCAATCGGTCGGATTTGAAATTGTAAATCGATTTCACAATTGCCGGCGAGGCCATCCGCTCGAACCAAGCCGCCGAACACCACTGGTACTGGTTGGCTACCGGCACCAAGCCGTGGCGAACTGGATTCTGATGCACGTAGCTCAAGCGTGCCAAATACGATCGCTGATGAGTCAGCCGGGTCTCCCAAAAGTTGTGCCACACCTGCCTGTTCGGGGTCTGATCCAGCCGGTTTACCCAGCGAGCCGTCTGAACGTGGAGGACGCTCAGCATATCGGCGAGGACGCTCGCATCGGGCGCCGTTTCCGGGGAATGGCCTATGAAATGATAGTGATTAGAAAACACCGCCCACGCCTCCAGTCGCCAGCCAAAGTCCTGGGCCACTTTGAGCAGCCCTCGGTGAAGTACTCCCAGGCGCCGAACTTGACGGAAATGATGCTGCTTCAAATAGGTTCCGACGGTCACGAAATAAGTGCCACGCGTGCTGAGTTGGTGCGTCGGAGCATGCGGCCACGGGATTCTGATTTCTGGCATAGGCGCGAGATTAGCAAATGTAAAGACACTCGCGAAGTGCGAAAGGTGAGCTGACTGGGTGCCGCGCCCGAAAAGCGGTAGAGGACTACCGCGCTCCAGGACGCTTCGCGGACTCGCGGGCTCGGGGTCTCGCGCCAGCGTCCTGGAGTGCGCCAGTCCCCTGGCGCTTTCGCGCGGGAACCGCCCGCGCCTCGAACGGGAGACACCACCTCCGTCGAATCAGGACGCTTCGCGGACTCGCGGGCTCGGGGTCTCGCGCCAGCGTCCCGAAAAGCGGTAGAGGACTACCGCGCTCCAAGACGCTTCGCGGAGTCGCGGGCCCGGGGTCTCGCGCCAGCGTCCTGGAGTGCGCCAGTCCCCTGGCGCTTTCGCGCGGGAACCGCCCGCGCCTCGAACGGGAGACACCACCTCCGTCGAATCGTGGGCCCACTTTCCCGCTCGTGGGACGAACATTTCCCAGTGGCGGACAAAGCCGCAACCGAACGCGTTCCGGTCCAAACCGCTAGTCTCTGGTGTTGAGCGATTTACGCTATACGACGCACTTGGCACCACAATTGCCAAGCAACGGGAGTCATTCAGGAAATGAGCCGGACAAAGACGGATCCTCGTGCCAAAGGTTTCGAAAGACCGAGACAGCACGGGAGACTGATGCCCGTTATGCGGAGATGGATTCCGACATGAAAGACTTGGATTTCGACGTTGCCGAATGTGTGGCGCGAGCGCGGAGCCACGACCAGGATGCTGCTCGTTCACTGGTGGAATACCTGTCGCCGTTTGTCCTCGGCATTGTCCGCCGGAGGCTTCCCCGTGGGGCTGCCGAGGAAGATTTGGTGCAGGAAATATTTTTGAAAATGTTTGAAAGGCTGGACCAGTACCGGGGCGAGGCACCGTTGAATCATTGGGTTTCACGGATCGCCGTGAATCATTCTCTGAACGCCATCCGCTCGCAACAAGCGCGGCCGGAATGGCGGATGGCGGATTTGTCGGAAGAACAGGAAGCCGCTTTGGACGGCAAAGGTACCGCGTTGGAGCCGACGCAACCGTGGCACACCTTGGCCTCCGAGGAATTGGTTGAAAGGATTCTCGCGGTCCTCAGCCCGGAGGATCGCGTCATCATTCGCATGCTCGACCTGGATGACTCTTCTGTCGCTGAAGTAGAACAAGCGACCGGGTGGACCGCGGCGTACATTCGGGTGCGCGCGTTTCGAGCGCGCCAAAAACTCAATAAACGCTTTGCTGCCGTCAAAAGGAACCGTCGCCGAAAGCCCTGGGACCGGTTGCCCGGCGCGCCCGGCGGCCAGCGTCAAGCCTGCAAAGCATTGCCTTATGAGTGATTTGAAATTTGCCCTCCGTCAACTGCTGCGGAGCCCGCGATTCGCCGTTTTGGCTGTGCTCACGCTCGCCATTGGGATTGGCGCCACCTCAGCGGTTTTTGGCCTTATCCAGGGGGTTTTGCTCTCGCCACCTCCCTATGAGCAACCGGACCGAATCGTGCTGGTTGCCCCACGGCGAACGGATGGCAGCACGTACCATAGAGACAGCACGGTAGGACAGTGGACGGAGTGGCGCCAGGCGACGAATAGTTTGGCCGGATTGGCGGCGTACAATTGGACCTTCAACTTTCTCGTCCTCCCTGACGGCAGTGAATCGGTTGAGGGATTGGCTGTGACGAAAGAGTACTTCAAAGTTCTGGGGCTAAAGCCCTTGCTGGGGCGGGAGTTCGCTGATTCAGAAATAGCCCACGGCAACTCCCGTCCCGCCACCATCATTCTGGGCTACGATCTTTGGCAAAGGCGCTTCCAGGGGGATCGCAACGTGCTGGGCAAGACCATCCAGATCAGCCGGATGCCGCCGGTCCAGGTCATCGGCGTCATGCCACCCGGCATCCGGTTTCTCCCGGACGCATCGAATGCGAGTGAGCCCAACTACGATGTCAACGGCCGGGTTGATTTTTGGATGGCGTACGCTCCCGACGAAACCAAACCCAACGACGGGGTGGGAAATATCGTGGGTCGCTTGCGAGAGGGTGCCACGCTCGCCGGCGCGCAAACTGAACTCCAGACCCTCGCGGCCCGGCAGGCGCGAGCCAACGCAGACCTGACGGGCATCACCGCGGGAGTCCGCTCCCTCGCGGAGGTGTTGAACCGGGAAGGGCGGCGGTTGCTGCTGCCGCTGCTCGGCGCGGTGGCGTTGGTGTTCCTGATCGCGTGCGGGAATGTCGCCGGATTGTTGCTGGCCCGCGGACTGCAGCGCCAGCGTGAGTACATTGTGCGTTCGGCGCTGGGAGCCGGACGGCGCCGAATTTTTCAGCAGGTTCTATTCGAAAGCGCGCTGCTGGCCGTCCTGGGCGCCTCGCTTGGCGCCTGGCTGGCAGCCTTGACCATTAAGCTGTTTAAAACCATCGGCGGCCACGCGGTTCCGAGGCTGGATGCGGTCGTGGTCGGCTGGCCCGTCTTCGGGTTCGGCCTGGCTGCGGCGGTGGTTGCCGCGGTGGTTGCCGGGCTGTTGCCGGCGGCGCGCGCCGCGTGGCTCTCACCGGTGGGAGTCTCGGGGGGGCGGACCAGCGCCGGCGGCGCGGAGCGCGCTTTGCTGCGCGGGGTCACGGTGGTGCAGACCGCGTTGACGCTGGCTTTGTTGGTCGGAGGCGCCCTGCTCATCCGCACGGTCCATAACCTCGCCCAGGTTCGAGCCGGTTACGAAACGCAAAACATCCTCACGATGACGGTGACTTGCATGAAATCGGATCACTGGAAAGAGTTCCACACCCAAGCAATCGAGCGCGTCGCCGGATTGCCTGGAGTCAAGCACGCCGCCTTCGTTTGGGGGTTGCCTTTGACCGGCAATAAATGGAACGGAGATATGGAGATTGTCGGGCAAGCCGTCTCGTCGAAACTCGAAGAGAAAATCAATCTCCCCTTGCGGTCGGTGACGCCGGATTACTTCGACGCGATGGGAATCCGCATCGTTTCGGGCCGGGGCTTCCGCGCAACGGATGATGACAAATCGCCTCCCGTCGCGGTGATCAATGAGACCCTCGCCGCGCGCTACTTCCCGGGAGGCGATCCGATCGGCAAGAAGATGCGCTTCGCGGGCAGCACGAATTCAATCGAGCTCGTCGGCATCATTTCCAATACGAGGACCGAAGCCTTGACTGAACAAGCCGGCCCGGAAATTTATTTCCCACTGTGGCAGGACGGGGCCTTTTCGAAGCACTTGATTGTGCGGAGCACGGCGGACCCGCATTCTTTGATTGGCCTGATCGGCCGGGAACTTCACGCACTCGACCCCACCTGTTCAGTTGAAAATATCAGGACAATGGAAGACATCCGGCAGGCTTCAGTGGCGCCCCGGCTCTTTGCCATGCGCCTGTTGTTGAGCTTCGCGCTCGTGGCCTCCCTGTTGGCGCTGGTCGGCATTTACGGCGTGCTCTCGCTCTCGGTGGGCTCACGGACCAAGGAAATTGCGGTACGGATTGCCGTTGGCGCCCCGCGCTTGGAAATCTTCCGGTTGGTTCTCGGCGAAAGCTTCCGGCTCGTTCTGTTCGGGTTGGGGCTCGGTGCGATTATAACCATTCTTTTGGGGCGACTGCTGGCCACCTTCCTCTTCGGAGTAACTCCCAGCGACCCGCTGGCCCTGGTGACCGCGGCCCTGGGCTTTACCCTCATAGCGTTGCTGGCGAGCTGGCTCCCCGCTTACCGTGCCACCCGGGTCGATCCCATCGAGGCTCTGCGGTATGAATGATCTGAAGTTCGCCTTTCGCCAATTGTTCAAGCACCCCGGCTTCACCGCCGTGGCGGTGGTCACGCTCGCGCTCGGAAGCGGGGCGAACACGGCAATTTTCAGTGTGGTGGATGCGGTACTGTTCCGTCCGTTGGCTTATCCTGATTCCGGACGACTGGTCTCGGTGTGTGAGCGCGGATCTGATTGGTCCGGTGGCTCCATTGCATATCCCAATTTCATGGATTGGAAGGGTCAGCAATCGGTTTTTGAAAACTTCGGCATTTACAATGGGGACAATTTTACCCTCACTGGCACAGGCGAACCGACCCGGCTTGCGGGGGCAGTGATGTCGGCAGATGTCTTTGCGGCCTTGCGCACGCAAGCGGAAATCGGGAGGGTTTTCAACGAAGCGGAAGACCAACCCGGCGCTCCGCCGGTAGCGGTGATCAGCCATGGACTTTGGCAGAATCGATTTGGGGGGCATACCGAAATCCTCAGCAAAACAATCAATCTCAACGGGGCACCTCACACGATTTTGGGAGTCATGCCGGCGGGCTTTGAATTTCCCGCCAAAGTCGATGTTTGGGTCCCGGTGGGGCCTTATTCCGCACAATCCAGTTGGCAGAAGCGAGATTATCATCCCGGGCTGTTCGGATTGGCACGTCTCAAACGCGGCGTTTCCCTGCACAAGGCGCGAGCCAATTTGGACGTTATCGCGCTCCGTCTGGAACAGCAATACCCGGAGTCCAACAAGACCCGGCGCGTGCAGCTCGATACCTTATTGGACAGCACAGTCGGAAATGTTCGCCGCGCACTTTGGATTCTTTTCGGCGCGGTCAGTTTTGTGTTGGTGATTGCCTGTGCCAACGTCGCCAATCTGTTGCTGGCCCGTGCCGCAGCCCGTGAAAAAGAAATGGCTGTACGCGCGGCCTTGGGAGCGGGCCGCTGGCGCATTTTGCGACAATTACTCGTCGAAAGCGGCTTGCTCGCGCTGCTGGGGCTGTTGGCGGGCTTGCTGGTCGCCAAAGGGGCCCTCCGTGTGGTGGCCGCGCTTGCGGGCCAGACTTTGCCGCGCGTGGCCGAAGTCAGCCTTGATCAACGGGTGCTTTTGTTTTCAGGACTGGTGGCGGTCGTCGCCGGTATTTTATTCGGCCTTGCCCCGGCGTGGCACGCGAGGCGGGTCGATTTGGAAGGCACCCTGAGGGAAGCCGGGCGCGGGAATACATCGGCTCGTGCGGGATTGAGACAAGGGCTTGTCGTTGCCGAAGTCGCGCTGACTTTCGTTCTCCTGGCCGGTGCCGGCCTGCTCCTGCGCAGTTTTCATGAACTATTGCAGGTCAAACCGGGCTTCGTCGTTGACCGCGTTTTAACGTTTCATATCGACTTGCCGGACCAAAAGTATCAAACGGCTGAGCAGGACATCCTGTTTTATCATGCCTTGCTCGAAAAGGTGAAGGCGGTACCAGGTGTGCAAGCTGCCAGCCTTGCCTCAAAGACTCCTCTGGATGACAACCGTTGGGATATGCTTTTCGTGATTGAGGGCAGACCCGAACCGCCGCCTCATCTTCAACCCTCGTTGCGAATACATCTCGTCGCGCCCGATTACTTCCGAGCCATGGGCATTCCGCTCCTTCAGGGACGGGATTTCACGGAACAGGACAATCGAGAGCACCTGAGAGGCACTGCCTCCGGTAATGATTGGGGAGCCGGGCTCAACTCGATCATCATCGACGAAGAATTCGCTAAACGCTATTGGCCCACCCAGAATCCGCTTGGGCAGCGCGTCCGGCTGCCCTGGGGCGAACGCGACAAGCAACCGGTCATGACCATCGTGGGGGTCGTCGGGCGCATCAAAGAGAATCGCTTAAACGAGCAGGGGGGGATGGTGCAGGCCTATTTGCCCATGTTTCAGCAACCACTCCTGAGCCTGGCCGTGGTCGTCAAAACCACGAGCGAACCCACTGCCATACTGGCCGCGCTCCGGCGGCAGGTGGCCCAACTGGACCCCACGCTGCCTCTTTTCGCAGTCAACACCATGAAGGAAATGCGCGCCCGCAATGTTGCGCCGGACCGGTTTAATCTCGGGTTGGTTGGCGCGTTCGCCGTTCTGGCTTTGGTTTTGGCCGCCATCGGACTTTATGGGCTTCTGTCCTTTACGGTCACTCAGCGGCAAAGAGAAATCGGTGTTCGCATGGCTCTGGGCGCCCAGCGATTCGAAGTGCTCCAGGTTGTGGTGGGGCAAGGAATGCGTTTGGTCCTGATCGGGGCGGTCATCGGACTTTTGGCATCCGTTGGTTTGACCCGGGTTTTAACCAGTGTCCTTTTCAAGGTAGGGCCAAACGATCCGCTTACTTTTGCCACCGTAACGGTGTCACTTTGTGCCGTGGCCTCGCTGGCGTGCTATCTCCCGGCTCGTCGCGCCACGAAAATCGATCCCATGGAGGCCCTGCGACATGAATGATTTGAAATTCGCGCTCCGCCAACTGCTAAAGAATCCCGGTTTCACCGCGGTGGCCGTGCTCACCCTTGGGTTGGGCATCGGCGCGAACGCAACGATTTTTTCCATCATCAACAGTATCCTCATCAAACCGATTCAGGTTCCTCATCCGGAGCAGTTGGTCGGTCTGTACCAGCATGACCGCGACAAGCCGGAAGACTATAGCCTCTTTTCTTATCCCGACTTTCTAGACCTGCGCTCCGCCAAGGACGTGGCGTTCTCGGATCTGTTCGCGTTCCGGTTCTCCTCGGTCGGGTTGCAGGGCAATTTGACCGAGAAGATCCCGGTCTGTTTCGTCAGCGCAAATTATTTCACAACCCTTGGCGTCCCGCCCGCCCTGGGACGCGTGTTTGCACCGGAAGAGGAGACCTCGGGGGCGGCTGTGGCGGTGCTGACTCATGATTTCTGGAAACGGCTTGGAGCGGACCCAAACATAATTGGCCGGACGCTGAAACTGATCGGAGGCAGCGCCACCGTGGTTGGAGTCATGCCTGGCGGCTTCACGGGTGCCCAGGTTAAAGCTCCGGCCATCTTCTTCCCGGCGGGAGCGCTTTCAACGTTGAATCCTAATCCCGGCCAGGAGACACCCCGCGTTTTGATCGATCGAGGCGACGCCAGTTTTATGCTGATGGGAAGGCTGAAGGTCGGTTTGACACTGGCGAATGTGGCGGGAGCGCTTTCCTCTATGAACGAGCAGTTCCCCGTTCCGGACCCGATCCAGCGGAAGTGGCGGACCCTCATCTGCGCGGCACCCTCCCGTTTTAACTCTAACGCTGAACCCGCCAACCCTGCCCGAGGCTTGGCTCCGATCGCCGGGTTTGCGTCGGGGTTGTCGCTGCTGGTTTTACTCGTCGCATGCCTGAACCTCGCCAACATGATGCTTGCACGGGGAGCCGCTCGCCGGAAGGAAATCGCCATCCGCCTGGCGCTGGGCGCCGGTCGAAGCCGAATTCTGGGCCAACTGTTATCGGAAGGTCTCCTGTTGGCATTGCTTGGAGGGGTGGCCGCCCTATTCGTGTCGTTGTGGGCGACGAATCTCCTCACCGCTTTCGTTTACTCGGGCGCCGGCATGCCGGCGGATTTTCCTAAATTCGATCTTTCTCCAGACCGACGCGTGCTCCTGATGCTCTTGCTGGTCAGCGGCCTGGCGGCCCTGGTGTTTGCTTTAGGACCCGCCTGGCATTTGGCGCGCCTGGAGGTCAACTCCGATTTGAAACGACACGGCAGCGACGCGGCTCATGAAGCCTCCGCAACCCGCTTGCTCGGACGGGAGCTCCTGGCGATTGGCCAAATGGCATTTGCGCTCGCCCTGTTGGTGGCCGCAGCGTTGTTCACTCGCAGCGCAATAAAAATCGCCCAGGCGACTCCCGGGTTCGAGTTTGGCTCAAATTTTTACGTCCGCGTCGAGCCCGGGCTGGCCGGCTATGCGGAATCGCGGGCACGCCAGTTCACCCTGACCGCCATCGAGCGGTTGTCATCTTTGCCAGGAGTCGAATCGGCAAGTGCCGCCCTTAACATTCCCTTCGGTGACAATCGGGAACTTCGGGCGGTGCAGCGCGGCGGGGCGGTCCCGCCGTCCAGCGCGGCTGCCGGTTCGATGGAAGACAAGCCGTTCTACGCCACTTACAATATTGTCGGCGCGCGCTATTTCCACACGATGGGTATTCCCTTGTTGCGGGGCCGAGAATTCGAACTCCGCGAAAACCAAGTTTCTTCGGCGCCTCCAGTTGCCATTATCAGCCAAACCCTGGCCGACCAGCTCTTTCCCGGGAAAGAGGCCTTGGGACGCTCCATCCAGTTTGCGGGGCCGAAGCCAACAATAATGACCGTGGTCGGTGTGGTCTCGCCCATTCATTGGCAACTCTTCGAGAGGAACGTTCCTACGCAGGTCTATGTTCCCTTGGGCCAGGATTTTAGCGCCAATTTGAACCTGCACATTCGAGTGGCACCCGGGGTGGATCCCGTCCGCCTAATGAAAGACTCTCGCAATGAATTGCGTCGGCTGGACCCGGAAGTTCCAGTGACTGGACTTAAACGCCTGAGCGCACTACACCGGGACGGACCGACGGAGCGAATCGCACGGCTGGGGGCGAACTTATTTGGAGCCTTCGGTGGCTTGGCCCTGCTCTTGAGTGTGCTGGGTATTTACGGGCTGAAGGCTTATGCGGTCGCTCGTCGCACTCGCGAACTGGGGATTCGTATGGCCTTGGGCGCAACCCGAGGCACGCTCATCGCCATGCTCCTGCGTGAGAGTTCAAGGCTGACCATTTTCGGCCTGGGACTTGGCCTGGTTTTGGCCTCTGCCGTCGGACGATTTTCGAGCGGTTTTCTCTACCACGTCGCTCCCTTCGATTGGTTCGCTTTTGGAGTGAGTCCGTTGCTTCTCCTCATCACCGCATTGATCGCCTGCTTCATTCCCGCCCGACGAGCGGCACGGGTCGATCCCATGCAATCCTTGCGGCACGAATGATTTGAAATTCACCTTTCGCCTTAGCGTTATGAATGACCTGAAGTTCGCCATTCGACAACTCCTGAAGAATCCGGGCTTCACCGCGGTGGCGGTGCTGACGCTTGCTTTCAGCATCGGGGCCAACACCGTCATTTTTAGCCTGATCAACACGGTGCTGTTCAAGCCGGTGATGGCGAGGCACGCCGGGCAACTCGTGGCCCTATATCAGCAGGACCGCAACGGAGCTACCCCCGGAGGGTGGCGGCCCTTTTCGTACCTCGATTTTGTCGATCTGCGGGCGAACCATGACGTGTTCTCCGACATGGCGGCTGAGGATCAAGCCCAGGTCGGCTTTCGGGACGGCGGGCTCAACGAGATAGTCCCCGCCTGCGTTGTGAGCGCCAATTATTTCTCCATGCTGGGCGTGGCGCCGGTTTTGGGCCGTGGATTTCTGCCTGAGGAGGAAACTTCGCCGGCGCTGGCAGCGGTGCTGACGCATGCATTCTGGGAACGTCTTGGCAGTGATCCAACGATCATTGGCCGCACGTTGAAATTGTCTCGCGGCTTCGTGACGGTCGTTGGAGTAATGCCGGCGGGATTCACCGGTGACCGACTCCTCGCTCCGGCGATGTTTCTTACATTGGGCGCCAAAGAGATTCTCAATTCACAGCCCAACCAACCCGCATCACATGTTTTGAACGACCGGGCCGAACGACAGTTCATCATTCTTGCGCGATTAAAGCACGGTCTTACCTTGCGCAACGCCCCCGGCCCATTGTCAGTGTTGAATGGGATCTTTCCGCAAGCCGATCCCCGCGAGGCACAAAGGAGAACCCTGGTATGTGCCCCTGCCGACCGGTTCGATTATCACCCGCAACCGGAGCACTTGGAGCGGCAAGCGATCCCAATCGCGGCCTTGGCCCAGGGTTTAACTTTGCTGGTTTTGTTCATTGCCTGCTTGAACCTCGCCAACATGCTGCTGGCCCGCGGAGAAGCTCGGAGGAAGGAAATCGCCGTCAGGCTGTCTCTCGGCGCGGGGCGCACGCGGATTCTGAGGCAGTTACTCACCGAAGGACTGCTGTTGGCATTGCTGGGGGGAGGCGCCGGGATGTTAATCTCCGCTTGGGGCGCGGAGGTGCTTGCGGCGGTGGTGGCGCATAGGACGGGCGTCGAACTTCCTGCGATTCAGTCCATGGTCGATTGGAGACTTTGGTCGGCATTCTCCGCCTTCAGCCTCATCTCAATGGTCTTTCTCGCGCTGGGCCCCGCCGTGAGACTTTCGCGGCTGGACTTCAACTCCGACCTGAAGCGTACACCGGGCGCGGATTCAAGGGCGCGGGGGAAGGACATTTTGCGAATCAAACACCTGGTTGCCATTGGGCAAATGTCTCTGGTGATGACCCTGCTCATCGTGGCGACTTTGTTTGCTCACAGCGCGATGAACGCCCTCCGCGCAAACCCCGGCTTCAACTTCGGTTCGAACTTCTACATTCGAATCGACGAACGCCAAACCGCGGATACCCCACCGCAGACCCTGCAACTCATGCGCGACATCATGGGTCAAATCACGCGTTTGCCAGGCGTTGTTTCGGTCAGCCCCGCCTGGATGATTCCCTTCGGACGTGCAAGTTCCGCAACCACTGTTGGGCGCGGCAACACGCCGCTTTCGGCGGACGAAGGACGCCTCACCGCTAATTACAACGTGATTGGAATGAATTATTTTCGGACGCTGGGCGTGCCGATCCTTCGTGGCCGTGAGTTTAATCGTGACGAAGTCGAGTCCAGCAACGCGCCACCTTGCGTAATCGTCAACCAGAAGCTGGCCGACCGATTTTGGCCCGGCCAGGATGCAATGGGCCAGACGCTCCAAATCCCCACCGGCCAGGCGACTTCGCGAAGCGCGACCGTGATCGGTGTGGTGGCCAATGTCAATTGGACCCTGTTCGAGACGCAACCACCCTCTGAGTTCTATGAGCCTACAGCCGGTGACTTTGCGGGAACCGTCTGGAATTTGCACGTGCGAGTGGCCCAGGGATCTTCCGCCGACCGGCTCATGGCCTCCTGTCAGGAGGCATTGCGGCACTTCGACGACCGAATTCCAGTGCCCCAGATCCAGACGCTCACTGCGATGCAGCGGACCAATCCGCAAATTATGCTGATGGAAGTCGGCGGCTTGTTGTTCAGTTTGTTCGGCGCCGTGGCGGTGTTTCTGAGTTTCCTGGGCATCTACGGCCTGAAAGCGTTCGAGGTGAAGCGACGCACGCGAGAAATTGGCATCCGTATTGCCCTGGGTGCCACAGCAGGAAATGTATTGAATATGGTTCTGCGTGGGAGCGCGGGCTTGGCCTTGTGGGGGATCGGGTTCGGCTTGCTGCTCTCGCTGGCGGTGGGGCACCTGGCGAGCCGCTTCCTTTATCGGGTCCCGCCCTTTGACCCGCTGACCTTCTGCTTGGTTCCGATAGCGCTTCTGGGCGTGATCCTGTTTGCCTGCTTCATCCCCGCACGCCACGCGGCAAAGGTCGATCCAATGGAGGCGCTGCGATATGAATGATCTCATTCCACTCCGACCGAAAAGAACACCAGCCAATCCTCTGAAAACATTGCTCGGATTCATCGTCGTTGGATTGTTTCTGCAGGGTCTGGCATACGCTGCTGACTACAATCTGGGAGCGCTTGCGAAGGCTAACAAGCTCGAGCTGTTCAATCGGAGCCTGGAGCACAAAAAGGAAGCTTCCGCGGAAGCCATTTTCCTCACTGCCGCGGAGGGGGACGGCCTGGCATGGATTGCGGGAGGGGAATTCTCCGAAGGGACGATCGAGCTCGAAGTGAAAGGAAAGGACGAGCAGGGCCGGAGCTTTGTGGGAATCGCCTTTCATGGGCAAAACGATCGCGCCTTCGACGTGTTGTACGTGCGTCCGTTCAATTTTCAGTCGGCGGAGCCGGACCGACGAAGCCATTCGATCCAGTATGTTTCGCTTCCGGAATACGATTGGAAAAAGCTGCGAGACACTCGTCCTGGCAGGTATGAATCGGCGATCACGCCACCGCCGGGTCCAAACTCATGGGTGAAACTGAAGATCGTGATCACCGGCAAGAACCTGGCTGCGTTTGTGAATGGCGCGGACAGGCCGGCCCTGAAGGTCGAGCTTTTGAACAAGCGGCTTCAGGGGAAGGTCGGGCTCTGGGTGGGGAATGGTTCGGCGGGCGGATTCAGAAACCTCAAGGTTATTCCCGCATCGAAATGAATTTTCCCACCCGTGGGACCAGGATTTCCCAGTCGCGCATCACTTCAACGATATGACCACGGAGCCTGGCCGCCATTATGAATTGCTGGTAAGCACCTTACGAATGACGAATCCCTTTGGCACTTTTTTTGCCTGTGCACTGCGGGTGCCCAATTGATCCAGTTATGAATGACTTCAGATTCGCTTTTCGCCAACTGCAGAAGAATCCCGGATTCACCAGCGTGGCTGTGCTCTCGCTGGCTTTGGGCATTGGCGCAAACACCGCGATTTTCAGCTTCGTCAATACGATCCTGTTGAGACCCCTACCCTACCCGAATCCAGGCCGGCTGGTTCAGTTGTTTGAGAACAACGTGGTCAACGGCTGGCACAAAAACGCCATCGGCGCACCGGTCATTGCCGAATGGCGCAAACAGGCCACCCTGTTCGAAGGGATTGCCGCGCGTGGCGACGGGCCTTATGCGCTGACAGGTCGCGGCATACCGGCGGTCCTTTCCGGTGCGCCGATATCCGCCAACACCTTCTCTTTACTGGGCGTAAAGCCCTTGCTGGGACGAGATTTTGTCGCCGAGGAGGAAACCTACGGGAGGCATCATGTGGCGCTGTTAAGTTTCGAATGTTGGCGCAAACGCTTTGGTGGGGCCACGAACATGCTAGGGCAGAGCCTTACTCTAAACGGCGAATCGTATCAGGTCATCGGGGTCATGCCACCAAAGATGCAGTACCCGGAACCGAACCTGGAGGTGTGGACGCCACTGGCTTTCAGCCCGGATCAGCTCAGCCAGCGGCACAGGCACGTTTACGCAGCTTTCGGACGACTCAAGCCGGGCGTCACCCTGGCCGCCGCGCGCGCCCAAATGGATTTGATTGCAAAGCACATGCAAGCGGCGGATGAGCAAAACAAAGGCTGGGGTGTTGATGTCTACCCCATGCTGGAGATTCAAGTTGAAGACTCGCGGCGGCTGCTGCTCGTGCTGTTGGGCTCGGTTGGGCTGGTGCTGCTCATCTGCTGCGCCAACATCGCCAACCTGCTGCTCGCGCGGGCCGCCGCCCGCGGCCGGGAGTTCGCCGTGCGCGCCGCACTCGGCGCCCGGCGCGGGCATGTTGTTCGCCAACTCCTGGCCGAGAGCCTGGTACTGGCCACTCTCGGCGGCATCGCGGGTATCCTCCTTGCCCGATTTGGTCTGGCGGTGCTCCTGGCTGGTTCACCGCCGGATCTTCCCCGGATTGCCGAGGGGGTCCAAGTGGACGGCTGGACGCTGGTTTTCACCGCCGCCATCACTTTGCTGGCGGGGCTGCTATTCGGCCTCGCGCCTGTCTGGCAGATGTCACGCCAAACAATGCTCGGCGATATGAATGATGCTGCGCGAGGCAGCAGTGGGGGCCCGGCTCGCCGCCGGCTTGGATCGGTGTTTGTGGTCAGCCAGGTGGCACTGTCGATGATGTTGTTGATCGGGGCCGGGCTCATGATTCGGAGCTTCGGCCGCTTGCTTTCCCAGGATCTTGGGTATCAGACCGAAAACTTGGTCAATATGCCAGTCAACTTGCCCACCAAGGCTTATCCGAGTTTGGCGGCAAAGATGGCCTTCTTTGAGCACTTCCGCGAGCGGGTGACCTCGATTCCCGGGGTGACTTCAGTCGCGCTCATTTATGGCTTACCATTGGGACTTGAAGACTCACAGCTTGGTGTGGAAATCGTCGGAGCACCGCCCGCGCGGGCGGGAGAGGCGGTCTCTGCCGGCTACTCGCAGATCAGCCCGGGTTACTTCGACACACTTGGGATTCCTCTGTTGCAGGGGCGCGATTTCACCAGCCAGGACCGCGCGAACACTCCGCCGGTGCTGATTGTGGACCAAACGTTCGCCCGGAACTTCAAGCTGGGCGCTAATCCGGTAGGCCGGCTCGTTAACATCGGCGACGGGAGCCAACAGGCCGAAATCGTCGGCTTGGTAAAGGACGTGAAACGACGCGACCTGGCCGGCGCGCCTCGAGGAGAAATGTACCGACCTTATCTGCAAAATTGCTGGGGCTACATGAACCTGACTGTCCGCACCAGCCGCTCTCAAGAAGACATCACGCGAGCGGTTCGATCCGAACTGGATCAGTTGGATAAAGATCTGCCGCTGGAGAATGTTCGGACGCTGACGTTTTTGGTGGATTCTGCGTTGCAGCAACGTCGTTTATCCGTGGAACTGGTGAGCGGGTTCGCTGGGCTGGCATTGTTGTTGACGGCCCTCGGTCTGTACGGCGTGCTGGCCTACACCGTGGGGCAACGCTCACGCGAGATCGGCATCCGAATGGCGCTGGGTGCGCAGAGAGCAGAGGTGCTCTCGCTGGTGATCGGGCAAGGACTCCGGTTGACTCTCGTCGGGGCCGCTCTGGGTCTGCTGGCCGCATTCGCCCTGACCCGCCTGATGGGCAGCTTGCTCTACGAAGTCAAACCCAATGACCCGATTACCTACGCCGCCGTTTCGGGATTACTCCTCGGCGCAGGCTTGCTGGCTTGTTGGCTGCCGGCGCGCCGGGCAATGCGAGTCGAGCCGATGGAGGCTTTGCGTTATGAATGAGGATATTGCGGATTCTAGGTTTGCGATTTGGCCTTGCGTCGAGGCTCAGTCCAAAAACTCCCTGCTGGCGCTTACGCGACTGATTGATCGCTCTTGCGCCGGCACAATCCAGCGCACCCTCGCATAAATCGCAAATCAAAAATCAACAATCACGAATCCGATGAATGATTTGAAGTTCGCTTTTCGACAACTGCGAAAGAACCTTGGTTTTGCGTTGGTCGCCGTGCTGATTCTGGCACTGGGCATCGGAGCGAATATTGCCGTCTTCAGCGTGGTGAACACCATTTTGCTGCGGCCGTTGCCATTTCCCGATTCGCAGCGGTTGGTACGGATCGTGGAGAAGAATCCCACCTCCGGCGAATCCAGCAAAACATATACGGCGGATGCCACTCAGGATTTCCAGCAACAGAACCACTCCTTCCAGTCCGTTAGCGGCTACTTCGCCTTTACTCCGCCTGACAATTTCAAGCTCGTTGGAAATGGCCAGCCGGTGCCGGTGACAGGTCTCATGGTCGCGGAAGGCTTCTTCCAGACACTGGGCGTCGAGCCTGCGCTGGGGCGCTTGTTCCGGGCCGAGGAATTCGTGCAACACGGCCAGCCGGCGGTCTTGCTGAGCAATCCGTTCTGGAAACGGCAGTTTGGTGGTGATCGCAGCATCGTCGGACGGACGATCCACCTGAACAACACCTCGGTCACGGTTATCGGGGTTTTGCCGGATACGTTCGATTTTGGCGCGGTCTTTTCCCCAGGAGCGAAGGTTGACCTCTTTGGGCCCTACATCATGGATGATTTCCGCGACGATGGGAATGACCTCGCTTTGTTTGGGCGGCTGCGACCGGGCGTGACTTTAGCGCAAGCCCAGGGTGAAGCCGATCAACTGTTTCCGCAGCTTTATTTCGAACACAAGCACCCTGAATACGGAAAACCCTACACGGCCCGGCTTACGGGATTGAAAGAATACGTCAGCGGCAAGCTGAGGCGATCGCTGATTGTACTCTGGTGTGCGGTTGGAGTGATTCTGTTGATTGTCTGCGTGAATCTGTCCAACTTGCTGCTGGCCCGCACGGCGGCGCGCAGCCGGGAATTTGCCGTGCGCTGCGCTTTGGGAGCAAGCCGCAGCCGGGTGGTGCGTCAGTTACTGACCGAGAGCTTGGTGCTGGCCGGTGCCGGAGCAGCGCTGGGTTTGGGGCTTGCCTGCGTCATCATCTCGTACCTGGCCCATCAGGGGGCAATGGCCCTACCGCTGCTTAGCCTGGTGCGCGTTGACGGTACCGTGCTGGGCTGGACACTGTTGATAGCCCTCGGAGCAGCAGTTCTTTTCGGGTCCGCGCCGGGTCTGCGCGTAGCGGGCGGCAATCTGCAGGAGACACTGAAAGATGGCGGGCGCGGAGCCAGTGACGGCAGGAAACACGAGCGTACGCGCTCGTCGTTGGTGATAACCGAAATTGCCCTGGCTTGCGTGCTCCTGGTGGGCGCAGGTCTGTTGCTGCGCAGCTTTCTGCGCATTCTGGACGTTGACTTGGGATTCGAGCCGAGCCGCGCAGCCGCCATCAGCGTGGATTATGACGATGGCGGAAACCCGGCCAAGCGAGCCGCGCTCTGGGAGGAAGTGGTGGACCGCAGCTCGATGATTCCGGGCGTTGAGGCTGCCGGCATCTCCGACAACCTGCCGATGAGCCGCAACCGAAGTTGGGGGATCGCCCCCAAGGGCGAGCAGAACCGCAACCTCGGTGTATTTGTCTATATCGTCTCGCCTGGTTATCTGAAGGCGATGGGAATGCGGCTGTTGGGAGGTCGCGACATCACTTGGGCCGATCTTTCCAATAACCGAAGCGTCGTCATCATCAACCAGACGGTCGCGCGAAAGCTATGGCCGGGCCAGGACCCGGTTGGGCGCACCGCCGTCGCCGGCGGAGCGGAGGCGCAGGTCATCGGGGTGATCGCCGATGTCCGCGAAAGCAGCGCCGAAGACAATGCCGGGGCGCAGATGTATCTGCCCGCGACGAAGCAGTTTGGGCCGGAGGGTTCCTATCTGGTCGTGCGCTCGAAGCTGGCGCCCGCCGCGCTGGCAACGTCCGTGATGAGGACGCTCCGGGAGATCAATCCAGGACAGCCGGCGACGGAATTCAAACCCATCCAGGGGTTGGTGGACCACGCGACCTCTCCCCGGCGCTTCTTCGTGCTGCTGGTGGGAATCTTTGCCTGCCTGGGACTCCTGCTGGCTTCGCTGGGAATTTATGGAGTCATCTCCTATTCCGTCAGCCGGCAAACTCAGGAGATCGGCATCCGCATGGCTCTGGGCGCGACGCAAACCCGAGTGCAACTCGACGTCATCGGCAAGACCCTGCGACTCGCGTTCGTCGGCATTTCGGTTGGAGTCGTCGCTTCACTGGCGGTGGCACGACTGATCGCGTCGCTGCTGTTTGAAACGACTCCTACCGATCCGGTCACCTTCGCGGGAATGGCTTTCCTGTTGTGCGCGGTTGCATTTGTGGCCGGCTATCTCCCCGCGCGCCGCGCGGCCAAAATCGAGCCGATGGAGGCCCTCAGGCGTGAGTGAGCGGATCTGCAATCTGAGGAAACGAGCACCAGGTATTCCAGAATGTCAGCTAAGTCGCGGGTGTGGCCTGACGAATCCTCCAAAACTAAGGGCCTGTCGAAACGCGGTGGCGGGAGCGAAATGCTTTTCCCGGCGGACGACAAAGGCCTCAACAAGATCATGAACGACCTCAAATTCGCGTTTCGCCAACTCGCAAAAAATCCGGGCTTCACCACGGTCGCCGTGCTTACGCTTGCTCTCGGCATCGGCGCCAACACCGCTATCTTCAGCGTGGTCAACGGTGTTCTGTTACGTCCTCTGCCCTACAAGGAACCCGGACGCATCGTCACTGTGCTGCACGAGGTACTCGGCTCCCGTCTCGCCAGCGGACTTCCTGGATTGGCGCGCGCAAAACCGGAGTTTCGAAGTCCTCGCAGCGGCGGAGGCCTGGGGCGGCACCCTCACCGGACATAACCGACCTGAAAACATTCGCGGCATCCGCATGGGTGATGGGCTTATGCGTCTTTTGGGAGTGCCTCCCCTGCTCGGACGGAGTTTCCAAGCGGATGACTATTTGCCGGGCCACGAAAACGTTGTCGTCCTGAGTTATGGCCTTTGGAAACGACTCTTTGGCGGTAGTTTGGACGTGCTCGGCGAGACCATCACGCTCGACCTGCATGCCTATTCGGTAATCGGCGTCATGCCGCCGGATTTCCGATTCGCCCCCTTCTGGTCAACCAAAACCGAGATGTGGGCACCGCTCTTGCTGACGGACAGGGCTAACCAACGGGATGCGCATTCGCTACGGGTCTTCGGCCGGCTGAAGCCCGGCGTGAACCGCCAACAAGCCCAGGCGGAAATGAACACGATCTGGAAGCGCCTCGAGGCCGCCTATCCCGACAGCGACTCTGGAAGAACGGTTCAGGTGGAGTCGCTCCTGGACAAAGTGGTGGGAAACGTTCGCACCGCCCTGTTGGTTCTGCTGGGGGCGGTCATATTCGTGATGCTCATCGCCAGTGTAAACGTTGCAAACCTGCTGCTTGTGCGGGCGGCCTCACGCGAGAAAGAACTGGCTATGCGCGCAGCGATCGGCTGCGGCCGTTGGCGGCTGGTGCGTCAATTGCTCATGGAAAGTCTCATGCTGTCCTTAATCGGCGCGATGCTGGGCCTGGTGGTCGGAGCGTTTGGTGTTGGCATTCTCAGAGACTTTCTGGCTGGCAGCGCGAACAACTACTCGGTGCGGCTGCCCCGCGTCAGCGAAATCGGTATGGACGCGCCAACCCTGCTCTTCACCTTCGGGGTGGCCTTGCTTACCGGGCTCATCTTCGGGCTGATCCCCGCATTGCAGGCGGCCAGGACGAACCCTCAAAGCGCCCTGCAAGACGGAAGTCGCGGTGCCAGCGCCGGGCGGAGCAGCGCCCGGTTGCGGAGCTTGCTGGTGGTGGCGGAGGTGGCGATCGCGGTGGTGATGTTGTGCGGCGCTGGGTTGCTCTTGCGAAGTTTCGCCCACCTCTCAGCAGTCGATCCAGGATTCAGCACCAGGAACGCGTTGAGCCTGACGGTCTCTCTCGCCGGGCAAGCCGAATTCACCGGTCCCAAGCGGGAAGTGTTCTATCGGGCACTCTTTGAAGACATCAAAGCGCTCCCCGGCGTGAGGAGCGTGGGTGCCATCAACCATTTGCCCCTGGCAGGCGATCAATGGGGCCGTGGTGTGTATGTGGAGGGCCGGTCCATGCCCCCACCGGGTAAAGGCGAGGGCGCAGTCTATCGGGTTTGTTTGCCGGGCTACTTCTCCACGATGGGAATCACCATACTGCGAGGACGGGATTTTTCCGATGGAGACCGCCTCGGCACACCCGAGGTTGTCGTCATCAACGAGACACTTGCCCGCAGACAATTCAGCGGCAAGGACCCGATTGGTCACCGGCTTACCTTGGATGATCCCCGCGGCGCTCATGCCGAATGGCTGACAATCGTTGGAGTCGTGAAGGATGTGCGACAAGGTTCATGGGCCGACGAACCTGACAGCGAAATCTACCTCCCGTGGCTTCAATCGTCGGATTACCTGGCGAGCACAGCGGGCCATTTTGCCTATATGACATTGATAATTCGTACCGGTCCAGATCCTCGCGCGATGATTAAAGCGGTACAGAACACCATTTGGAGCCTAAACAGTTATGCTCCTGTTTCCAATATCACAACGCTGGACGAGGTGGTTTCGGATGCCGTCTGGCAGCAACGGTTCAATGTCATTCTCATCAATTTGTTCGCCGGTCTGGCGTTATTGCTGGCCGCAATCGGCATCTACGGCGTCACAGCATTTTCGGTCACCCAAAGAACCCGGGAAATCGGCGTTCGCATGGCGCTCGGTGCGGATCGTGGCGATGTGGTAGGTATGGTCGTGAATCACGGCGCCCGCCTCGCCCTGGCCGGAGCTGCCGTCGGCCTCGTTTTAGCCCTTGGCTTTACACGCCTGATGCAGGGCCTCCTCTATCATGTTACGCCGACCGATCCCATCACCCTTGTCGGCGCCTTGTTGTTTTTGCTCATCGCGGCGGTCATCGCCAGTTGGTTGCCGGCGCGACGCGCGTCAAAGCTCGATCCGATGGAAGCACTTAGAACCGAGTAACGAATCGCGATGAACGATCTCCAATTGGCCTCCCCCCCAGTTGCTGGCGAATCCCGGCTTCACCGCTGTGTCGCGTGCGCGCACTATTTGGCCGGAAGCCCCTGGATAAGGAGCAAGTTGCGGCGGGCCGCTGGAAGCCCCCGGAGGCAGAAACTTATCGTTTCCGCAACGCCGGGGCGGATCGTCCTGGACACAGCCCCTGGCTTGCATCCACCCTGCCGGCCGCTTTACCTTTGCGGGTAATGAAAACGCCGTTCATCAATGTCGATGAACACATTGACAAGCTTGTCGGGCGTCGCACTCGGACGCCGGACGCTTTCAAAAGCGGGATGCAACTGCAATCCTTGGCGGTGGATTTGCATCGTTCACTGGGGCACCGCTGGGCTGCCAAGGGCGTTTACCGCTTCAACACTCATGAGGAGGCGGACGAATGGATGAACCGGATGCTGGCGCGAAGCCAGACCCAAGCGACCTAGAGCCACGCCCGCCCCTGGAGAAGGATCTGGTCGGCCTGTGTCGCGAACTTAACCACCGCGGGGCCCGATACGTTGTTGTTGGCGGTTTTGCGGTGATCCTCGCCGGCCTGCCCCGAGCTACCGGAAACATTGATCTCATGGTTGCGGCGGACCCTGAGAATGAGGCAAAGGTCTTCTCGGCTCTCTCCACCCTGCCCGACAACGCCGTGCGAGAACTGCAGCCGGGTGAGCTCCAACGCTACAATGTTATCCGCGTGGCGGACGAGATTATCGTTGACCTCATGAGGTCGGCCGGAGGTATTGAATACGAGGAGGCTGTAAAAGACGTTGTCGTGCGGGAGATTCAAGGAGTGCCCATCCCGTTTGCCTCTCCTCGCTTGCTGTGGCGCATGAAGGTCGTCACCCACCGCGAGAAGGATGCGGGCGACCTGGCATTCCTACGCTACTGGTTCAGCGAACATGGCGAGGAGCCTCCCAAGTAGCCTGGTTCCCAACCATTAAGGAACGGAAACAGACGGAGCGTCGCCCAATCTTCGAATTTCCTGGCAGTTGAGCTACTTTCGGCTGAAAGGCACGCATGAGGTCAGGGGTTCGAGCCCCCCTCGGCTGCCACCAGCCTCTCGCCACCGCGCCGGGGCCTCGAACTTCAAACGAGCCTTCCTGGACCCTCCCGAATGGCTCGCCGCCCTGCCGCCCGGAGTCAACCACGGCATCTTCAGCGCGGATCTCGGATGATTGAAATCGGCCTGGTTGACTGCGGGAACCGGGACCCCAAACATCGAGTGGTTCCTGGCGGAAAAACCTACCGGGCGCGGCTTCCTGGAGTGGATGGATACTCACGGGCGCGGAAGAACGCCGCGGCAAGGATCACGAGCATGACCACAACGCCGAAAAGGGTGCCCGGCGTATGTCCGCCAATGCCGTGCAATACCCAGGCCACGTTGATGCCGAAGGCTCGTCCGAAATCTTCGAGCCCGAAGGCGGTGACCGCATAAAAATGCGGATCGAAAAACCCCCTGGTTTCAATCGCTTCATTCACCATGCCGTAGCCGGCGGCGAATATCAGCACCGAGGCAAACCCTTTGCCCCAGCGCGCCACAGTCTTCCGGATAAGCAGTAATGGGCCGCCGTAGGTGAGGTTCAGGATAACGAAGGTTAGCGGACTGAAATAGGCTGCCAGAGGGGTGTTTCCGGAAAGCAGTTCGACGGAAATCGCGGGGATCAAGCGCATTCCAGATTTAACCCCACGCCCGATCACCAACCAATTTGCAGCAACGGCCGTCAGCAACCTCCCGCCAACCCTCCCTCGCAGCAATGGCTTGGGGGCGTCGTGAGTTTGTAATCCTGGCAGCCCCCAAGCCCTCTGCCGGAGCATTGCGCAAGAGGGCCCGATTTGGTTCAGGGTCCGTTGGACCAGAATCGCCGCCGGAAGAAACCGGATGACAAGGTCTCTCAATCGAGCGATACTTCGCCCGTGATTTGGCCTCCCGGGTTTTTAAGTTGCTGGCCGAAAGCTGATGTGTAGCGGATTTCATAGAATGGTGGCGGCGCTCCTCACGCTCGTGGCGAGTTTGGCCGTGATTTTTCAAGGCGTGGGGTTCGCCTCTGCCGCTCCCCAAGCCAGCGCGCGACCAGCTTGCCAGTGCTGCCATGGTGATCCTGCAAGCTGTTCGACCCCCTCCTGCTGCACCGCCCCGGCTCGGCACCCCGCACCCGAGGCGCCGGTCCCCTGCCCACGATCGGACTCCAACTTATGGCAGGCGATCGCCGCAACACCCCCTGCTCTGCCCCTCCCTGCTTCGGCGCCGGTGCGTCTTTCCACACCCATCGGCCCTTGTCTGACCGCTTTGGCAGTCCCCATCTTTCAGCGGGACTGCTCTTTCCTGATCTGATTCAGGGCTTCCCCCGCCCGTAGTGTGCCCAGCCGGGACGATCCGTCCAGGCATTGGTGTGTATCCGCCTTAACTCATTTTTCAGGTAACTTTTATGCAGGTCCCATTCAGGCATTTTGTGATTTGTGCCGGCCTTTGGTCTGGTTTTGCGAGCGGGAGTGCCGTGGCCGATGACGCCATTAACGCCATTGAGCCAGTCACCACCACCGCGGCAACCGCCGGTGCCAGCCCCTTGTCCCTCGAGCAAGTGCTTCGAGAAATGCTGCTGAACAATCCCGCTCTAAAATCGGCGCGGGCCAACTGGGAGGCCCTGAAACAGCGGGTGCCGCAAGCGCGTGCCTGGGACGATCTCAGGACCGAGTTTGACACGGTCGCCGGCCGGTTCGTTTCGGTCCCGCCCAACTCATTCACCGACCAGCGCCTCACGATAGAGCAGGCCCTTCCATTGGCGGGCAAGAACCGCCTGCGCGGCAAGGCGGCGGAGGCGGAGGCCGCTTCGGCCTTTGCCGAGTTGCGCCGACGCGAGCTGGACCTGGCCACCAGGGCGCGTCTGGCTTTCTATCGGTTGGCCAACGCGGCGGAACAGCTTCGGATCCTGGACACGAACCTGGAGCTCTTGCGCCAGTTTGCCCGCGTCAGCCGAAAGAAGTACCGAGGCCGGAACGAGTCCCGAATCCGAGGTTCTAACCGCCGAGACGGCCGCCAGCAAACTGGAGGAGTCACGCTATGACTTCCAGCGGCAGATGTCTGACGCCGATTCGCAACTCAACGTCCTGATGAATCGCCCGGCCCAATCCCCTCTGCCTCATCCGACGCCGCTGCGGTTGGTAACCGTGCACTTCGATTTGCCGCACCTGCAATTATTGGCGCTGACCTATCGGCCCGAATTGATCGTGTCCCGCATGAAGCGGGAAGCTGCCGAAGAGCGTCTCGCGGCGGCTAAGCGGGAGTGGGTCCCCGATCCGAGCTTGCGGGTCGAGGCCAGTCGTTACAATGACTCCGGCCAGGTCCCCAGCGAAGTCATGGCCGGGGTAGCCATCAATATTCCTTGGCTCAACCGGGGCAAATACCGGGCGGCCATCGAAGAGGCGCGGCAGCGGGAGCTCGGTGCGGAATATGACTTGGAATCCCTCGAACAGGAAACCACGGGATTGGTTCGAGATGCCCTGACCAAGGTGGAAACTCTGCACCACCATGTCGAGTTGTTTCGCGATCGCATCCTGGTACTGGCACGGCAGAACGTTTCAGCCACGCGCCAGGCCTATGAAACCGATAAAGCGCCTTTTCTCAACCTGATTGATGCCCAGCGCACCGTCCAGGAAGTCGAGGGCATGTATTGGAATCACCTGGCTGAATATCTGAGCGCACTGGCCGAACTGGAATCGATCGTCGGCGTTGACCCCACCCCGGCGCCGCAACCCTCCCCAGAAAAATAACCTCATGAACACCCTTTTAAGCAAATTCAGCAGAATTCGTTACCTGCCACGCTGGCTCCCAATTTCTACCGTCTTGCTCCTTGCGTTGGCTGCGTGCGCCAAGCATGGGGCGACAACCAAACCTCCGGACGTCGATTACTACACCTGCACCATGCACCCGTCCGTGAGGTCCCAGGACCCGGATGGCAAGTGCCCCCTTTGCGGGATGAACCTCGTTCCGGTGATGAAAAAGGGGGCCACTCCATCCACACCTGCTGGCCACGAACCGAATCCAGCCGGTATGCGGAATATGCCGGGCATGCCCAGGCCGGCGGCTGGCACAAACGCGGCGGAAGCGCTCTCGGAATTCGTGGTGCCAGTTGAGCGCCAGCAACAGATCGGGGTCACCTTCGGCACGATCGAGGAGCGGCCCTTCACGCTCAACCTTCGCGCAGTGGGTTTAATTACTCCCGACCAGCAGCGCCGGTGGGATTACGTCACGCGCGTGGACGGCTATGTCGAGCAGCTCTTTGTCTTCTCCCCCGGCGAACTTGTCGCAGCCGGCGCTCCCCTGCTGACCATCTATAGCCCGGACCTCCTCACCACCGAGAATGAATTCCTCGAGGTCCTGAAAGCACGCGATGAGACCCTTAAGAAGGCCGATCCCGTAGTGCAGGAAAGCACGCGGACCCTGGTGCAATCGGCCAAACAACGACTCCGGCTTTGGAACATCACCGATGAGCAGATCGCCGAGCTGGAGAAGACCCGCCAACCGCAGGAACGGCTCACACTGAAATCGCCTTTCAAGGGCATCGTGCAGGAATTGGCCGTGGACCAGGGACGCCGGATCGTGGCCGGCCAACGCCTCGTCGATCTCGTGGATCTATCCGTGATCTGGGTCTGGGCCGAGTTTTACGAAAACGAGCTGCCCTTCCTGAAAAAGGGTCTGCCCGTAACCATTACCATGTCGGCTTACCCCGGCGAGCAGTTCAACGGCAAAATCTCGCTGGTGGATCCCTTTCTCAATGGGTCTTCGCGCACGGCTCGCGTGCGGATTGATGTCGAAAATCCGGAGCTAAAGCTCCGCCCCGAGATGTACGCCAACGTCGAACTGAAACTGGACCTGGGCAAGGGCTTGGCTGTGCCCGTCCCCGCAGTCCTGCCCACCGGCCAACATGATATCGCGTTCGTCGATAAGGGAGAGGGCAAACTGGAACCGCGCTTTGTGCAACTCGGGCGGAAATACGGTGATTTTTACCAGCTCCTCTCCGGGCTCAAGCCGGGCGAGCGCGTCGTGACCAGCGCCAATTTTCTGATCGACGCTGAGGCCCAAGTCCAGGGGGCTTTGAAATCCTGGTGATTCTTGACCTTTGACCTATGCCTGACCCAATTACACCCGCGACTGGGCATAGGCCGTTCCTGATCGAGCGGCTGATCGAGGCCAGCGCCCGGAACGCATTCTTCGTCATCCTGCTGACCATTTTTGGCGTCGCGGGTGCGGTCTGGGCGCTCCTGCGCACGCCGCTTGATGCTATCCCCGATCTTAGCGACGTGCAGGTCATCGTTTATACCGATTGGGAAGGGCGTTCGCCCGATCTGGTGGAAGACCAAATCACCTACCCGATTTCCACGCGATTCATCGCCGCACCAAAGGTGAAATTCGTGCGCGGCGAATCCATGTTTGGCAAGTCTTTCGTTTACGTCATTTTCGAGGACGGCACCGACATCTACTGGGCGCGTTCGCGAGTCATCGAATACCTCAACTCGGTGCGGGGCATGCTGCCCGAGGGGGTCAACCCGGTCATCGGTCCGGATGCAACGGGCGTGGGTTGGGTTTTTGAATACGCCCTGGTGGACAAAAGCGGCAAGCACAACCTGGCCGACCTGCGCTCGTTCCAGGACTGGCATCTGCGTTACGCGCTCGAATCGGTGAAAGGGGTGGCCGAAGTCGCGCCCGTGGGGGGATTCGTAAAGCAGTACCAGGTGGACCTGGACCCCAACAAACTGCTCGCCTACGGCATTCCGCTTGAACGAGGTAGTCGGCCAAAATTCGCAGGTCCAACGGTGACGTGGGCGGGAAAATCTTTGAGGTCGGCTTCGACCGAATATTACGTCCGCGGTCAGCGGTTACATCAAAAGCCTCGAGGACATCGAGGACATTCCCTTGAAGTCGGACAACGGCACCCCGGTTTATGTGAAGAACGTCGGAACCGTTCACCTGGGCCCCGACCTTCGCCGGGGAGTGGCCGAACTGAACGGTGAGGGCGAGGTGGTCGGCGGCATCGTCGTCATGCGCTACGGCGAGAACGCGCTCCACGTCATCGACGGGATCAAGAAGAAGCTGGAGGAAATCAAACCCTCGCTCCCGCCCGGTGTTGAGGTGGTCACCACGTACGATCGCAGCCAGCTCATCCAGCGCTGCGATCGCCACTTTGCGCGAAAAGCTGATCGAGGAGAGCATCGTCGTGGCGCTCGTTTGCCTGGTGTTCCTCTGGCACGTGCGCTCGGCCCTGGTGGCGATCATCACCCTGCCGATTGCCATTCTGCTTTCCTTCCTGCCGATGTATGAGATGCAGCTTACCTCCAACATCATGTCGCTGGGCGGCATCGCCATCGCCATCGGGGCCATGGTGGATTCGGCCATCATCATGGTCGAGAACGCCCACAAGTTCCTGGAACGGTTTCGCGAGGACAATGGCCGTGACCCGACGAAGCTCGAACGCGTCGAGGTTATCATCGCCGCGGCCAAAAGCGTTGGCCGGCCGCTCTTTTTCGCGCTGCTGGTCATCACGGTCAGCTTCATTCCGGTCTTCTCGCTCGGAGCGCAGGAGGGCCGGCTCTTCAAGCCGCTGGCCTTCACCAAGACCTTTTCCATGTTCTTTGCGGCCCTGCTTGGCGTGACGCTGGTCCCCGTTTTGATGCTGCTGTTCATCCGAGGCAAGATCACCCCGGAAGTGAAGAACCCGCGTCAACCGTCTCCTGATTTGGGCGTACCAGCCCGTTGGTGCAACTTCGTGCTCCGATTCCGCTGGCTGACGCTGCTGCTCGCGCTGCTGGTCATGGCGGCCACGATTTATCCCGTTCAAGAAGCTGGGCAAGGAGTTCATGCCGCCGCTGAACGAAGGGGACATTCTTTATATGCCGACCGCCGTCCCCGGCATTTCCATCGAGGAGGCCACCAGAATTCTGCAGATCCAGGACCGAATGCTTCGGCAGTTTCCGGAGGTGGAATCCGTGTTCGGCAAAGCCGGCGAGGCGGAAACCTCGACCGATCCGGCCCCGCTTTCCATGTTCGAGACGGTGGTCAAGCTCAAGCCGGCCTCGCCAATGGCGCGCGGGATGACCTGGGAAAAGCTTCTGGCGGAGATGAACGAGCAGGATCAAAACGCCCGGCATGGCCAACATCTTCTGGATGCCCATCCAGACCCGGACCGAGATGCTGACTACCGGCTTCCGCACCAAACTCGGCATCAAGGTATTCGGTCCGGATCTCGGCAGAGATCCAGGACCTCGGCGTGCGGATTGAGAAAGCGCTGACCGGTTTTAAGGATACCCGCAGCGTCTTTGCCGAGCGCACCACCGGGCGGATACTTCCTGGATTTCACCGTGAACCGCAAGGCCGCCGCGCGGTACGGCCTCACGGTCGGCGACGTCAATGACGTGATTGAAAGCGCCATCGGGGGCAAAACAATCGCGACCACTGTCGAAGGCCGGGAGCGGTATCCGATCAATGTGCGTTACGCGCGCGATTTCCGGGAGGACCTCGACGCGCTCAAGCGCGTGCTGGTCCCGGCGCCGGTGGGTGCGTCAGGACCGCAGCCTGCGGCCACGGGAGGCGGTTCCGGTTCAAGCGCGAGTGCCGCTCCGGCGCAGATCCCTATTTCGATGCTGGCGGACATCAGCTACAAAACCGGGCCGCCCTCGATCCGCAACGAAAACGGCCAACTCGTCGGGTTTGTCTTCGTGGACGTCACAACCGACGACATCGAGGGCTACGTGAAGGCAGCCTCCCGGCGAATCGCGGCAAACGTTCAATTTCCGCCCGGCTACTACATCCAGTGGGCGGGGCAATTCGAGTATCTTAAAAGCGCCGAGCAGCGACTCCGTGCGGTCGTCCCCTTCACCCTGCTGATCATTTTCGTGCTCATTTACTTGAACACGCGGTCGGCGGTGAAGACCAGCCATCGTGCTCCTCGCCGTGCCCTTCTCGCTGGTCGGCGCGTTTTGGCTGCTCTACCTGCTCGGCTACAACATGAGCGTGGCCGTTTGGGTTGGGCTGATTGCTCTGGCCGGCCTGGACGCCGAAACCGGCGTGGTCATGCTCCTTTACCTCGACCACGCCTGGGACAAATTCCGGGCCGCCGGGCGCATGAACGACCATGGACGACCTTCACGCCGCGGTGGTCGAGGGGGCCGTCCAACGCATCCGACCCAAGATCATGACCATCTGCGCGATTTTGTTCGGCCTCCTGCCCATCATGTGGTCGCCCACGAATCAAAGCGGCGCCGATGTCATGAAGCGCATTGCGGCGCCGATGATTGGCGGCGTCATCACCTCCGGCATTCTCGAGTTGCTCCTCTATCCCGTCATTTACGTCTTCTGGCGCAAGCGTCACCTCCCTGCGCCCGCCACTCCTTGAAATCGCCGCCTGTGGGCATCGGGATCAAGGGGGTCGTAAGGGAACGCTTTTTTCACAGGATGTGGCCTTGGCCTCTGCTCGCAGGCCGTTTCAAGCCCCGCTTTCGCCACTCCCCCGCCATCTATCCCAACAGGTCCAGCACGACTAAGCTCCCCTTCACATCTTCCTTCTCGCAATCACCTCCGCCTACCCGTTCAAACCGTTCCGGTTGCTGCCGCGGCGCCAACAGATAGGGAAATCCGTCCCGCCCAACTACAAATTGCAATTTGTCGTTGAAGGTTGGAGTTCCCTTGGCGAGGAAATGGAAGGCTTCAGCCCTTCCCTTGTGCTTCATTCTTGTGAGGGGATTTGTGTTTGGGTGCACGGTCATCCGCCTCCTTTTGTAGCATTCTGTCCTGATATCGCTGCACTTTGGAATACCACAAGGAAAAACCCAAGCCAGATAGAGCGCCAGCGATTGTGCATACGATTTGCCCCATTTTTGTGAGTTGAGACAGGTGGGCGTGAGAGCTTGCCAGTAGCGCCGTTTTGTTCAGCCACTGCTGATGCGTTATTCCTACGTCTCGAGACCGCCTTACGAACTCCGCCATTTTGCGTTGAGCTTCAGCCTGCTGTTTCTCGGCTCTACCAACCACGGACTCGGCCAATGATGTACGGAGATTGTCAAGCTGTAATTTCGTTAGCTGATTCGTGAAGGTCACGGTATTTGACGACAGAGGCATTGGGCTTGTCAGAAAATCAAATAGCTCTTTATTCATAGCCAATACTTCAAAAAAATAATTCGTTGCGTCCGTTTCGAGATTCCGCGTTTCAAGTTGCAAGAGTTCCCGTTCGCCTACTAAGGTTTCAAGGTTCTTGGTCTCTTCAGAAACACGTGGCTCAAGAAACCAAAACATGAAGAGGACGGCAGCCAGTCCGCCGAGTGCCATAAACTTGTAGAGGTTGTCCGTAGGGACTGGAGGAGTCGGGACTTCCATAAATGTTTATTTAGCGTTCAAAGTTGGAGCCGTAACGCCTATTGTTGTTTTGAGTGTCGGGCTGCGCCTTTGGCACCGGCGTCGTGGTTTGGGTTTCGCCTACCACAACGTGATGAAATTCTCGCAAACACCACTGGAGGACAACTACAATTCGGGCGGATTATTCCACCGCCGAAACCCCCTCATGGCGCGTCTTCCTTCTATGAACCGCTAGGGGAGGTACCCTCTCACGAGGGATTTTCATCGAAAAAGGTTCTAACTTTGTCCAATAAAACCACCGCCCTCCCGCCATTAGCCCGTAACTCCCCTGCCCTGTTGCGTTGGGGTCTGCGCGTGGCAGCCAGAGTCGAAATGCAAATTGCATGCTATTTTCGGTCGCCCCTGTGCAAATTGCAACGATGTGGCAATCTCCAAAGGATTGTTTGAAAATCCAAATCCATCGCAAGCTGCTAGCTGTCAGCGACATCGCCATCAACCCGGAGTGGATGGCAGCCTCTGTGCTTTGAGATCCTCGAATGGCGGTGTCGCCACGGACAATGACGACGACATCTTTCACCGTTTTACGGTGAACTCAAGGTTGGCAGGACCAACGATTCGACATTTATAACACTAACATAAGATAAATTATGACACTCAACATCAGACCCATCGGCGACCGTATCCTCGTGGAAGCCATCGAGGAAAAAGAAGTCACCAAAGGCGGAATCGTAATTCCCGACACCGCCAAGGAAAAACCGATGGAAAGCAGGGTGGTGGCCCTCGGCACCGGGAAAACGGATGACCAGGGCAAGAAAGTTCCTTTCGAGATGAAAAAGGGCGACCGCCTGCTCGTCACCAGATACGGGGGAACGGAAGTAAAGCTGGAAGGCAAGGATTACAAGATCCTCAGTTCGGACGACGTCCTGGCCGTGCTCGAATAAGTACATCCGTGGATAGGCTTCAGCTCAACCAACAACAATTTGATACTCGAATATTATGGCTGCAAAACAATTACTCTTCGACGAGAACGCGCGTCAGACGCTGCTCAGAGGTGTTTCAAAACTTTCCAAGGCCGTGGCCGCAACGCTCGGCCCCCGGGGGCGAAACGTGGTGATCGACCGGAAATTCGGCTCACCGACTGTGACCAAAGACGGCGTCTCGGTCGCCAAGGAAATCGAATTGGAAGACCCCTGTGAAAACATGGGCGCCCAAATGGTGCGTGAAGTGGCCAGCAAAACCAGCGATAACGCCGGCGACGGAACCACGACCGCCACGGTTTTGGCCGAGGCGATCTTTCGTGAAGGATTGAAATACGTTACTTCCGGCGCCAACCCGATTGGAATCCAGCGCGGCATCAACAAGGCGGTCGCCGCGGCGGTGGAACATCTGGATAAAATCGCCAAGAAGGTGAAGGACAAAGAGGAAATCAAGCAGGTCGCCACGGTTTCCTCAAACTGGGACACCGAGATTGGTGGGATCATCGCCGACGCGATGGACAAGGTCGGCAAAGACGGAACCATCACCGTCGAGCAAGCCAAATCGATCGACACCACCCTCGAGGTGGTCGAAGGGATGCAGTTCGACAAAGGTTATCTGTCGCCGTACTTCGTCACGGATGCCGAGACCATGGAGGTCCGCCTGCATGATTGCTACGTGCTCAATTGCGAAAAAAAGCTCAGCAGTCTGAAGGACTTGCTACCGCTGCTCGAGAAGGTGGCTAAAGCGGGCAAACCGCTCCTAATCATTGCCGAAGACATTGATGGCGAAGCCCTGGCCACGCTCGTGGTGAATAAGCTCCGTGGCACCATCAACGCCTGTGCCGTAAAAGCTCCTGGCTTTGGCGATCGGCGCAAAGCCCTGTGCGAAGATATCGCCATCCTGACCGGCGGCAAATTCATCAGCGAAGACCTCGGCATCAAGCTCGAGGGCGTGAGCCTGGAAGACCTCGGCCGCGTCAAGAACGTGACGGTGGACAAGGAAAGCACAACGCTGGTGGAAGGCGGCGGCAAGAGCTCTGAAATTCAAGGGCGGGTGAATCAGATTCGCCGGCAGATCGAGGAGACCACGTCCGATTACGACAAAGAGAAGCTGCAGGAACGCCTGGCCAAGCTCGCCGGGGGTGTGGCCATCATCAATGTGGGCGCGGCCACCGAGACGGAGATGAAGGAAAAGAAAGCCCGGGTGGAAGATGCGTTGCACGCCACGCGGGCGGCGGTTGAAGAAGGGATTGTGCCGGGAGGCGGCGTGGCCTTGTTGCGTTGCCTGGCAGCGATGGACACGGTCAAGCCGGAGAACGATGACGAGCGCATCGGGGTCGAGATCGTGAAGCGAGCGGTCGAATCTCCGACGCGGGTCCTGGCCGATAATGCGGGCGAGGAAGGCTCCGTGGTAGTGCAAGAAGTCAAACGGCGCAAAGGCAACGAGGGCTATAACGTTTCCTCCGGCGTCTATGAAGACCTAATCAAAGCAGGGGTAGTCGATCCGAAGAAGGTCACCCGCACGGCCTTGCAGAATGCCGCCTCGATTGCCGGCTTGTTGCTGACCACCGAATGCCTCGTCACCGAGATACCGAAGGAAGAACAATCCGGCTCACCCGCGAACCAGGGAGGCATGGATTATTGAGTCGCGCTCCGGCTGAAGCAGGACCATGACACCGAACCCTTCGCCGAGGCAGCCCGCGCGAGGCCGGCATCCCGACGCTCGCGAGATTGAAAAACGCTATGAACCCGATGCTCGTCAAAAAAGCTTTGGAGACGATCTCCAATCCCCATGTCCTGATTAACCTGGTTTCACAACGCGTCCGCCAGCTCAACTCCGGCCATGGGGGCATTTGCAGGCCACTGGTGGCGGATAGCGCCTCTCTGAGCGTCACGGACATCGCTTTGACTGAACTCATCGAGGAGAAAATGAGCTATGAGATGCCCGAGATCGTGGCACTCGTTCGTCCGACGGGAAGGAATCGCCGGCGGCCTCAGCACTGGACCAAGACTTAACCAAAGGAGGAATCTGTATGCGACGTCCCAAAGGAATTAAAACCCGGAAATCAGTGGCCAAGCGGTTCAAGATCACCGCCGGCGGAAAGGTGGTCTTTCACGGAGCCGGCCGGCGCCATTTGCTTCAAGGCAAGAGCGCGAAGCGGCGCCGGTCGTTGCGAAAGGCCTCAGTCCTCGCAAGGACGGACTGTTACCGCGTCCTGCAGAACCTGCCATTCAGCCACTAATGGCGATTCGTTGGCTTGCGATTGCGGCAGGGATCCGTACGCGCGTCATCGTGCTCCTCGGAGATGAATAAGCTTCCGTCGGTTAGGCCGTATCGCTTTCGAACGGATGAGGGGGGCACAATCGCCCTGCGACCCCCGGCGTGGCTAGCGTGTTTGATTGCGTCCGATTTAGCCGTGACTCGAGATGAGCCGCTTGTCGCTTTTCTGCAATCGGGGGAATGAACGGATCTCCGGCAGTCGCGGCTTTGGGGTTTCTCGGCTTACAAGCCCTGAACTCGCCAACGGGGTTCCCGAGCCGCCGGCGAATGCCACGTCGAACTCTAACCCGTCAGCGAAGCCGCCAGGTGATGCGCCCTTTGTTCAAGTCGTACGGGGACATCTCCATCTTTACCCGGTCGCCGACGGTCAATCGCACCCACCGCTTGCGCATCTTGCCGCAGATGGTGGCCAGCACCACGTGCTTGTTTTCCAACTCGACTCGGAACATGGTGCCCGGAAGGACCACCGCCACGGTACCTTCTACTTCAATCGGCTCTTCTTTGGTTTGAATCATTTTATCGTTCTGTGAGTGTCGTTCAAAAACTGTCTTTGCCTTGCAGCCCTTCGCGGGAGCAGGCGGCGAAACGAAAGGAGCGAGGCCGGTTGAACCCGAGCCTCGCTCCGGAAATGCCTTTGCGCTTAATAGCGGCGGTTGCTGCCGCTATATTCGCGGCGACCACCGCCGCTGCCACCAGTGCGCTCCTCGCGAGGTTTGGCCACATTTACCGTCAGGCTGCGCCCGTCGATGCTTTTGCCATTGAGCGCGTTGATGGCGGCCTCGGCCTCCTCGGGCGTGCCCATGGTTACGAAACCGAACCCGCGCGGACGGCCCGTGGCGCGGTCCATCATCAGGTTGGCTTCGACCACCGTGCCGTGGGCGGCGAACATATCCTGAAGATCGTTTTCGGTGGTGTTAAAGGAAAGGTTTCCGACGAATAGTTTACTGTTACTCATGTTTGTGATGTTCTCTAGATAAAACCCTTTGCTCCAAACTGTTCCCGACCATCGGGTTTAGAACCATCAACGAACTAAGTTCACTTGAAGATTTACCAGCTCTGAAACGGACAAGCTTTCTAACGAACGGCGACACTCTAGCGCGTCGCGCCGGGATTAGCAAGCAATTCCTCGATTTAATCTTCCGGCCCGAATTCGCGCGTTCAACCGCGGGAAATTCGACCCGGCTGAAACACCGCCCCGCCCAAACGAGTCGAATTTGCGTCTGGCCGTGGCTACCTTCAGCGCTTACTCTAGATTAAAGGATGGGCAATGCGAATCAAAGGTTGTCCGGCACAATAAGAATGACCCGATTATGGAACTGACGAAGCTGGGCTGGAATTCCCGCCTCGATCAGCAATTTGCGCCGTACCATGCCAAGGGCTTGGTCCCCGCTCGCGTCGCGGTGGAGGATAAGCATTTCTTCCGGATCTGGACCGCGGATGCGGAACTGCTGGCCCAAGTCTCCGGCAAGTACATCCACGAAGCTCGCCGGTCCAATTCAAAGCTCCCGAAGGTTGGAGATTGGGTCGCAGTGAAACTCGTGCCCGGCGAGGAGAAGGCGGTCATTCAGGCCATCCTTCCGCGACACACCCAATTGTCGCGCAAGATGACCGGCCATGGAGCGACCGAGCATATCCTCGCTACGAATATCGACATCGCGTTCCTGGTCACCGCCGCGGACGCGGGTTTCGATCCGGTTTGCCTGGAGCAAATGCTCGCCGTGGCCCATGAAAGCGGCGCGCAGCCAGTCATTATCCTCAACAAAACCGATTTGTGTGACCAGCTTGACGCGAAACTCGAGGCCGCCACGCGCGTGGCGGGCTCGGCACCGGTGCTCGCGGCCTGCGCGCTCACCGGGCGGGGCGTGAAGAAGGTTTCGGACTTGATTAAACCTGGGGAAACGGCCGTGTTCATCGGCACTTCGGGGGTTGGCAAGTCGAGCCTGATCAATCGCCTTTACGGCGAAGAGATCCAGGCGACCGTGGAAGTGCGCACGAATGACGCCAAGGGCCGGCATACGACTTCCTGGCGCGAGATGATCTTCCTCCCCAACGGCGGCGTGGTCATTGATACCCCGGGAATGCGCGAGTTCCACCTCTGGCTGGCCAATGAAGGCTCAAAACAAGCTTTCCCGGAGATCGACGCGCTCTCTCCGCACTGCCGATTCCGTGACTGTACCCATGCCAAGGAGCAACAATGCGCCGTGCGTGAGGCCCTCGCCAACGGCGCGCTCCCGCGCGAACGGTATGAAAGCTTCCTGAAGCTCCAGCTCGAAATCCGATACCTTCGTGAAGCGGAGCGGCGAGCGGCCTGGCGAAACCCCAAGGGGCGGGTCCGGGTGGGCACTCGCACGCCCCTGCCATGCCGGTGAACGCCGCCAAAACCGCCCGCAGGGGCTGGCACCGGCTGCCGCAGCAGTTTTCCGACGATAAAAGCTTCGGGCGCGCTGGAATTGTGCGACACTGGGGCCTGGGTTCTCCATCGTGAACATTTCATCCGCCATTTTTGATTGCAGCGCACCTGACTTGGATTCGTGTCCGGACGAGTCACTCCCGGAATTCGCCTTCATCGGCCGCTCCAACGTCGGCAAGTCCTCCCTGTTGAACATGGTCGCCGGCGAGCAGGGATTGGCCCGCGTCTCGCCCACACCGGGGTTCACCAAGCTGATTAATATCTTCACGATGAACAAATGCTGGCGCCTGGTGGATCTACCTGGATACGGCTTTGCCCAAGGCGCCCGGAAGGACAGAGCCCGGTTCAATCAAGCGGTGGCCAATTACCTGGAGCATCGGGCCAACCTCTGCCTGGTGTTTGCGCTCATCGATTCCGGCCTGGAGCCGCAAGCCATCGATCTCCAATTCGTTGAATGGCTCGTGAGGCACGGCGTGCCGTTCGTCCTCGTCTTTACAAAAACCGACAAACTGCCCGCTGCCGCGATGCAGACGAATGTCGCCGCCTTCAACCATCGGATTTCGGCCTGGTTTGAAAAGCCGCCCACGACGCTCACCTGCTCCGCAACTACCAGGCAAGGCCGGACCGAGTTGCTCGGGGTCATCCAGGAGCAGATGAGTGCCATCAATGCCCGGGCGAGCCGGTCGCTGGAACCCGAAAACCCAAGCCTGGAGGTGCGGCTTCGCCAGAACCGCAGACGGCGTCCCGACCTTAACCGTCCTTGGTGAGCTCGTGACGCGGGCGGGCGGCCACCGTCCAAACGCGTGCACGATCTCGGCAGAAATCAGGCAAATTGCAGCCGTATCGCCCCGCTGCTCGATGCGTGACCACCCCGGAACGGTTCGAGGCCTTAATTATTGTGAATTATTACCTCGGCCTTTGGCGCATTCCCTGCTAAGTTGAGTTTGGATGCTTCGCTTTCGGCAGCCCGTCGGATGCCTCCCCCAATACAAATATATGAATGCTGTTCTTGTACAGAAAAAGCCCTGGCGATCGTCGTCAATCCGCAAGTTCTCGTTAACATGATCTCGCAACGAGTCCGCCAACTCAATTCCGGCGGTGGAGGGAAATGCAGGCCAATGCTGGCGGAGGTTGGCAATCTTTCCGCCACGGACGTGGCTCTGACGGAGATCATCGAAGGCAAAATGAGTTTTGAATTGGACCCGCTTCCGGAAGTGACTCGACCGTCGGGCAAGAACCGTCGGCGGCCCCAGCACTGGGCGCGAGCCGCCTGAGGCGCGCGAAAAAGCCCGGCGCGGAGCGAATTGATGAGAGCGAGCGCCGAAGGCCGGCGCCCCATGTTCTTTGCTTGCTTCGGCACTGAGCCGAGCGAGACGAGCGGTTACTTCTTTTTACCCGCGGCCTGCTTCGCCGCCACGGCCTTCTGTTTCTTTTGCTGGCTGCTGGTGGCTTTGGTCTTCTTCTGCGTGGCGTGTTTGTTCGCTGCTTTGGGGGACTTGTCGCCCATAGTATTTGTCTTTCGGTTAACGGTTTAATCACCCGCGGCGTTATCATCTCTCTCCGCAGGGAACATGACAGTGCCTGTTTGTGTCACGCTTTGCAAACACTCAGAAACCGATCGGCACAGGCATCGTATTTCGGAGCATTAAATAAACATTGTTAAACCCACCAGCTGGTTTAATATATGTTTTATGTCGTTCTCCTTCCCTCGACTCTGGCTGCGCCACCATAAACCGCTCACACAAGAAGCCACTCCCGATCCGAACAACCCGATCGAAGCGGAGGCTCAGTTCCGGTTGGGGCTGAGATTTGCCAGCGCGGAGGGCGAGGCACAGGACTATCCGCTCGCTGCGGAGTGGTATGCGAAAGCCGCGGCGCAGAACCACGCGCTTGCGCAGTTCAATCTCTCCCTGATGTATGCCCATGGGCAGGGGATCGCGCAGGACGAAGCGAAATCGTTGGTGTGGCTGACCCGCTCGGCGGAATTGGGAGATGCCGGAGCGCAATATAAGCTCGGGGTTGGGAAACATCTCGCTTGCCGAAACACCTCCGCGGAAACTCTAGCCGAGACGCGGATTGAAGCGTTGAAGTGGGTACAGCTCTCCGCCGCTCAGGGTTATCGTGGCGCGGACCGCGCCTGCGAGTTCGTGACGCTGGCGATGACCCTGGAAGAAGTGGCCGAGGGCGGGTACCGAGCCGCTACCTTCACCGCCGCAAACGAAGTCCGGCCCGGGCCAAATGACTCCTCTGCCAAGTAGAAAGTGCCTGGCCGCTGACATCGACCGGAAACCGAATCGCAGCGGGCCGGTGGGGAGCCGGATCATCGAACACGATCCGGGGCCTCGCGAAGCCTAAACCTTCGAGGCGGAGTGGGGCAACTCACCGGTCGCAACCGGGTTCCCTATTCATGGCGCAGTGCCACTATGGGATCGACTTTCGCCGCCCGTCTCGCGGGGAGCCAGCATGCGACAAACGCCACCCCCAGCAGGAGCGCTGCGCTCGACGCAAACGCCATGGGATCGGCCGGGCTCACTTCAAAAAGCAAGCCCCGGATGACTCGCGTCAGAATCCAACCGGCAACCAACCCGAGGCCGCAACCCAGGATGGTTAAGCTCATTCCCTCCCAAATCACAAGTCCCAAGAGCCCCTGGCGTGGCGCTCCGAGGGCGAGGCGGATGCCAATCTCCCGAGTACGCTGGCTGACCGAGTAGGCGATGACCCCGTAAATGCCGATCGCGGCCAGGAGCAATGCCAGCAGTGAGAATATTCCCAGCAGCAACGTGACGAGTCGTTTTGGCGAAAGCAGGCTCTCGACCACGCGTTCAAGGGGTTTGAATTCATCCACCGCCATGCCGGGGTTGAAATCCCGCAGAGCCGCGCGCACGGCAGGACCCGCCGCCGCCAGCGTACCGCGGGTGCGCACGATCAGCTCCCGCCCACCCCAGGCGAACATATACATCTCCGGTCCCACCGCCTCTTCCAGCGCGCTTTGTGGCACGTTGGCCACGACACCGAGAACCTTGCATTGGACCGGGGGATCAGGCGGATTCTCCAGCACCAGGAGCCGGTCAATGGCCGCCTGGCCCGGCCAGAAAGTTCTAGCCAGTGTTTCATTCACCATGATGGACTTTGGGATTGCACCCGTGTCATCCGCAGTGAAATCCCGGCCCGCTCGCAAAGGAATTCCCATGGTCTTGAAATACCCGGTTCCCCCCGCCTCGCGCAGAAATACGGTGGACATTTGGCCCGCGGGATAGCCGCCCGAGGCAGGGCGAACACGCGCCACATCGTTCAGCTCGAAGGGCAGCGTCGATGCCAGCGTGGCGCATTCAACGCCCGGCAGCAGTTCCACGCGTTCCAGAAGCTCCCGATAAAAGGAAGCCTCCTGTTGTTGGGTGGCGAATTCGCGGTTGGGTGCGATGCGCCAGGCGGCTGCCCGCGCCGGGTTGAAACCGAGATCGACTTGAAGCAGCCGGGCAAAACTCCGAATCAACAAGCCAGCACCGACCAGAAGGATACAGGCCAGTGCGACCTGAGAAACGATTAGCCCTTGACGGATCCTGGATGCGGCCCGTGCCGGACCCGTGCCGCGACCAGCCGCTTTTAGATCGTCGCGCCGGCTTGCCCGCGACAGCTGCAGGGCGGGAGCGAGGCCAAAGGCCAATCCCGTAGCGAGCGCGAGCACAACCGCGCAACCGAGCGCGGCGCCATCGACCCGTGCGGTTTGCAGGAGCGGGATGTTCAAGCATTGCGAGTGGGCGACGGCACTCGTCGCCCAATACGCCAGGGGCAGCCCCAGCAGGGCGCCAGAGCATGACAGTAAAAGACTCTCGGTCAGCAGCTGCTGGATCAATCGGGCACGCCCTGCTCCCAACGCCACGCGCACCGCGATTTCCTTCCGTCGTGCGGCGGCGCGCGCGAGCAGCAGATTGGAAAGGTTCGCGCAAGCAATCAGCAGCACACAGACCACCGCGCAAGCCAGCACCAGGAAGGGGCGTCGGAAGGCACCATTGACGTGTGCTCGCAAGGTTGTCACACGCCCTCCAAATCTGCCACGCTCGGGGTGAGCGGCCCGGAGTTGTTGATTCAAGAGATTCGAGCCCCGCCTGTGCGGCGGCCACGGACACGCCCGGATTCAAACGTCCGACGACGGCCATCATGTTGCCCCAGTTGTCGTATTTCGGCGTGTCCTGGTACGGCCGAAGAAAATCCACGGCACTGGCCCCGGGAGTGAACACCCGGGAAAACTCGAAGGACGCCGGCAGAACCCCCACCACCGGCCAGGCCAGGTTGTTGAGCATCACCGATTTTCCCACGATGCGGGGGTCGCTTTCAAACCGGTCCTTCCAGCATCGGTGCGTCAGGAGGATCGCTCGCGGCCCGTTGCGCTGGCATTCCTCCGCCACAAAGTCGCGCCCCAGCCGGGGCGCCACCCCGAGCGTCTCGAGAAAGTCTCTCGTGATAAGCGCTCCGGCCACCCGGCACGGCTCGCCGTGAATCGAAAGCGTGTAACTCATCCGGTCGGAGAATCCGACGTACGCTCCTAGATGCTCAAAGGAGCGATTCGACTCCCTCCAATCCAGGAAATTTGCCCGGCGAGTCAGTCCGGGAAGACCCTCGCCGGCAACCGGATTTGAGATCCAGACCAGGCGCTCGGGGGCGCGGAACGGGAGTGGTCGCAGGATCGCCGCGTTGAAAAGGCTGAAGATCGCCGTATTGGCCCCCAGACCCAGCGCCAGGGTGATGACCGCGGCGGCGGTGAAACCGGGGCTCTTCCACAACATCCTCGCGCCGTATCGAACGTCCCGCCACAGGGTCTCCACCACCGGCAAGCCGCGCTGATCCCGGCGAGCCTCCTTGGCGGCCTCGATCCCTCCAAGCCGGATCATCGCCTGCCGCCGCGCCTCCTCTGGCGTCATGCCCATCCGAAGGTTATCGTCGAGGTGCGGGTGTATTTGACTTTCGATCGCCGCGTGAAGCTTCCGGTCCTTGCGGCTGGGGTTGACGAGGCCCCTAGCCTTCATAACCCATTCGCGAAGCCGGCTCATGCCACACCCTCCCCTGGGCTCGGGAACTTCGCGAGGACGGCTCTCATTTGCGCCCAAGCTCCCCTTTCCCCACCGCAACCGTCAGCGCTGCGACAACTGGGAAGGCGGGAGGTTCGAGCTGTTGGCGGACACCAAACCTAATACCATTTATCATCAAGCGTTGGACATGCCTGCGAGGACTCCGTCACGAGACATTTCCCCAAGACCGGCTTATCGGCTCTCGCGGGCCAGTCTCAATGCCAGCTCGAAATCGCGATCCACCCCGGCCAGGAGATCGGACATCGTGGGCCGCACGGGAAAATCCGGGATGATGCCACGGGCTGCCTCGTGCTCGTGATTTCCTCCGACGGCCATGTAATAGCTCACGAGCGGGATAAAAAGTCCAAGTTTGGAATTGGGGAGGGTGATTCTCGGCACGTCCCCTGAGTTATTGCCGTAGTAGGCCCCGGCGGATTCTTCTCCTATGAAAGTAGCCCGATGATGAATGTGGACTTCGGTCAAGAATTCGGCGGCTGTCGAGAAGCAGCGGCCATCGATCAACAAATACACAGGTCCGGTAAAAGCGGGCTCGGTTGGCTGCTGGAGTTCCAGCAAAGGGTCCGTGATGATGTGCGCCTTTCCATCCGCTCGGAGCTTCACCATGCCTTCGGGCACCGTATAGTGGCGGCCGTCATCGGCGTACTTGGCAAAACCGTAACTTCCACTCACCCGTTTGACGATTAGGTCGTCGTAGTACCTGAACGGCGTATTCACGAGGTACTAGAACAGCAGCGCGCCCAGCTCGTTTTCACCCCCGAGATTGCCTCTCAGATCGAGGATCAGGGCCTTCGAGCCTTTGGATCGAATGGCGTCAAAAGAGCGCTTCATGAAGGCCTTTCCCGCGTCCACATCCACCCCAAAAAACGGGTAGGTGAGGTGCGCGATCTGTCCGCCGTCCAAAAACTTCAAATCCGCGCGTTTCCCGCTTCCCTCATCCTGCGGGTAAAGCGTCTTGCGCATCTTTGTCACAGCCTGGTGCGTCAGACCGGCTACTTGAACCTTTGCCGGCGGATTGCTTCCAGAACCGGCCAGGACCAGCTCGTAAGGCGCTCTCAATCCCAGTAACACGATCAAGCTCAACCCGAAGTGCTGGGCAATGACTTCCTCACGAGACGTCTGAATATTCCCATCTTGCGATTCGGCGGCCAGCATCGTGGACAGGATGCGAGCGACTGGGACGCCGTTAATCGATTGGATCCCCTTTCCGGCCAAGGTCCCGCCCTTCGCGTAATCTCGAAAGATGCAGGCTTGGGATCCCAGCACCTTCACGTCGAAAGGCAGCCACGGCAGGCATTCCGTCTCTTGCCGCGCATCGGGGGAGAGGTCGATGTCGGTATGGCCGCATCCAATCGCAGCGATGGGCAATGCCATCACGCGATAGAATTCGTAGAAATCCATGGGGTGGTCCAGGGACTTTTCGGCCTTGTCAAAATATTCGATCCAGGTCGGCTTTCTTTGTGTAGCGGTAAAGCCCCGGGTGGGCTTCTTCCAGGGACTGCCGGGCGATTTGAAAATCTTCCCGCAGTTGTTGTGGTTCGAATTGCTTAATCGCCTCGGCCCCGCGCAGGCTGTGTGCGGCGAGCAAGAGCGCCGCGGCGAGTTTGCTCAAGGAAGGCATCATCAAGAAGGTCTTCTTCATCGTAATAGTTTTATTCAGCATGCTCCCTTAACCCTCCATCCGGCGGAAAGGTTTCAGAAATCTCACGGCGCGCCGCCTTCCGCGTCCGCGGGCAGCCGCGTGGGGCGGGTCCCATCCGGCCCCGATTCGCTCGGCCGCCCCACGCGGGTGTTCACCCCAGCGGTTTTCGAGGCGATTCTCCTCGACCCTGGATCCGGGTCGTGACAGGGTCACCTTCGGAGCACAAAGCGGTGACCGGCGATAAACGGCGCGGACCACTTTGCTGTCGCGCGCTCGCGGGAAATCAGATGCCAAACATTCGCAAAGAATTCGACAGCCTCGGCGAGGTGGACGTTCCTGCCGGCAAGCTCTGGGGCGCGCAGACCCAGCGTGCGCTGGAACATTTCAGCATCGGCCGGGACCTGATGCCCCGTGAGATGATCGGCGCCTACGCCCTCCTGAAAAAGGCCGCCGCCAACGCCAACCATGCCGGCCGGCGGCTCGAGGACGGGGCCCACCAGTTGATCACGCGGGTCTGCGACGAAATCCTGGCCGGCCGGCATGACGATATGTTTCCCCTGCACGTCTGGATGAGCGGCAGCGGCACGCAGTTCAACATGAATGTGAACGAGGTGATTGCCAACCGCTGCTGCCAGCTTGCGGGGACGCCGCTGGGGAGCAAGCAACCGGTCCATCCCAACGACCACGCCAACCTGTCGCAGTCCTCGAACGACTCGTTCCCCTCCGCCATGAACATCGCCGCGGCGGTCGGCCTCAAGCAGCGGCTCATTCCGGCGGTGACGGCTCTGCGCGCGGCGATCGCGGCCAAGGCCGAGGAGTGGAAGGACATCGTCAAGATTGGCCGTACGCATATGCAGGATGCCACGCCGCTCACTCTCGGCCAGGAATGGTCGGGTTACGCGGGCATGCTCGGCGACGATATTGAGCGGATGGAAGATGCCTTGAAGGGGGTCTATCGGCTGGCGCTCGGCGGCACCGCCGTGGGCACGGGCATCAACTCTCCGCCGGGTTTCGGCGAAGCGGCGGCCGCCGAAATCGCCAGGCTCACCGGCCTGCCCTTCGTCAGCGCGCCGAACAAGTTCACGGTGCAGGGCGCCCACGACGGGCAGGTGCACCTTTCCGGCACACTCCGTACGCTGGCCGGGTCGCTCTACAAGATCGCCAACGACATCCGGCTGATGTCCTGCGGCCCGCGAGCCGGGTTCGCCGAGTTGAGGATCCCGGAGAACGAGCCGGGCTCGTCCATTATGCCGGGCAAGGTGAATCCGACCCAGGCTGAGTCGCTGGCAATGATCGCGGTGCAAGTGATGGCTAACGACGTGGCGGTTGGCTTCGGCGGCGCCGGCGGTTACCTGGAGATGAACGCTTATAAGCCGCTCATCATCTTCAACGTCACCCACTCGATGCGGATCTTGACGGACGGGTGCGCAAACTTCCGCAAGTTCCTGATCGAAGGGGCGAAGCCGAATCTGAAGAAGATCCAAGAGTATGTGGACCGCTCGCTGATGCTCGTGACGGCGCTCTCGCCGGTGATTGGCTACGACAAGGCATCCCAAATCGCGCATTACGCGATGGACCATGACCTGACCTTGAAGGCCGCCGCGCTGAGCCTGGGTTTTGTGACGGAGGACGAGTTCGACCGGCTTGTGGATCCGGTGAAGATGGTCAGACCGTCCGTTGCGGCCGCCCCGTGACGCACCCCGCGAACGAGGGACACACCGCCAACAGCTTCCCCGGGGTAGAAGGCCCTTCGCGTCCATCGTCCGGCCGCAAGACCTCCTCCGCCCGGGTGTGGTGACTAGACGCTTGGCAGGAAGCGGACCTTAAGGCTTCTGACCTTGTGCAGTGGTTTACCCGGTTTTTCGGCCGTAACGAACTCGTCGCACATGAGCGCTATTGCGGCGGCAACATGGATTGCGTCCACGGCGGTCAAGGGAACCGATTTGGCCTCCGTGCAAGGTCAACCCGCATCCGGCCAGAGCAAAAGAGTCGGACACTTTCCCTCAAATCCCGCTTGTCGGTGAAGAGTCGATAAGCTTTGCAAATGCGCCACTGCCACGCCATAGTAATGCCGTGAAGACAACTGTTGAACTCGACGCCTCGAACCGCATCGTGCTTACCCGGGAATTGCGGCGGGCGGCCGGAATTCCACGAAGGCAGAAACTTATCGTTTCCGCAACGCCGGGGCGGATCGTCTTGGAAATGGAACCCAACGTTTCGGGACGCGTGGTTAAACGCGGGAAACTCAAGGTTTGGACGGGCCCCGTCCCCGGCACGCCCATCGAGGAGGCGGTGGAGCAATCGCGGAATTACACCCGATGACCTTTCTTGATACCGGAATCATGGTTGGAGCGGTTTTGGAGTCCCATCCCGAACATGCGGCGTGCCTCTCGGCACTGGAGGATTCCGAAAGGCCGTTCACCGACGCCCACGCGCTGGCGGAAACATTCGCGACCCTGACCGGATTTTATAAAGTGCCGACGGAGGCGGCGGCCGAGTTGACGCTTGGGCTGCGTGAGTCAATGAAGGTCGAGCCCTTGGCATTCGCGGACTACGAAACCTCGATTCGGGAAGCGCGCAGCCGGGGCGTCATGGGCGGTGGAATTTACGATTCCCTGCACGCGACCTTCGCACGCCGCAAAAAGGCGGTCCAGATCGTGACACGAAACCCCTCACACTTTCAGCATGTGGCGCCGGACATCGAGATCCTGATTCCTTGAGGGAGAGATCCCACCGCGGGTCTTCTCCAGTGCCGCGTCAGACGCCGTGGCGCCGGGGCCAGCGGTGAGGCCGCTCGCCAGGCGATCCGCGTCCGGATCGATGCCGCGATGAACGCCGAAGCCGTTACCATCATGATACGTTTTCTGATTCTCCAGGTTCTCCTGCTGTCGATCCCCATTGGTCGCCCCCTGGCGGCGCAGCCCCCCTCCGGCGTGGTGAGTCGAACCGGCGACCAAAGCATTGTGTTGCACTGGGACAAAAGCACGGAATCCGATTTGGCCGGGTACCGGGTTTACCGGTCGTTCACCAACGGGGGACCGTTCACCCTGTTGACTACGGACGGTCCCCTGCCCTCACCCGGCTATTGTGATCTGAGCAGCGGCGTGACCAATGGGCGCACCAACTACTACCAAGTCACCGCCGTCTCTTCGAGTTCGGTCGAGAGCACCCCCGCAGTCACGCTCACCGCCGCCGCGCACGCCTTCACCAGCGACGACGATTTCCTCGAGTACATCCAGCAGGTTCATTTCGATTATTTCTGGTATCTGGCCAATCCCAGCAACGGCCTGGTGCCGGACCGCAGCGCGCTCAACTCCGCTTGCAGCATCGCCGCCGTGGGATTCGGGCTGAGCGCCATCGCGATTGGCGTTGACCATGGCTGGATCAGCCGCGCACAAGGAGCGGCACGGGTTCTAACCACCCTAAACACTTTCTGGCAGGGCCCCCAAGGCACCAACGCGTCCGGGATGATCGGCTATAAGGGTTGGTTCTACCACTTTCTCGATATGAACACCGCCGTGCGGGCGAGCGCGGAACTCTCGTCTATCGACACCGCGTTGCTTTTGGCGGGGGTTCTCGATGCGCGGCAGTACTTTAACGGCACGAACTCGGATGAGATCTCGATCCGCACCCTGGCCGACGCCCTGTTCAACCGGGTGGACTGGAACTGGATGGCCCGGGGCACCAACGTGATCTCGATGGGATGGTTTCCGGAGTCCGGATTCCTCCCCAACAATTGGGTGGGTTACAACGAAGGTATGATCTGGTACTGCCTCGCTCTCGGAGCCCCGAGCAACCCATTACCCGCATCCGGGTGGAAAGCCTGGACGAGCGGCTACACCTGGGAAACCTATTATGGGTTTTCTTTTGTGCCCTTCCCGCCCCTGTTTGCGCACCAGTATTCACAGGGGTGGATTGATTTCCGGCACATCGCCGACGCTTACATGCGCCAGCAGGCCAGCACCTATTTCGAAAACTCACGTCGCGCCAGTCTCGCGCAGCGGGCCTACTGCATCGCCAATCCCCTCAATCGCGCCGGGTACAGCGGCACGGTCTGGGGGCTCACCGCCTCCGACGGTCCCTCGGGCTATGCAGCCCACGGCGCTCCCCCCGCGCAAGGGGACGATGGCACGATCGCTCCGACGGCAGCGGGAGGTTCCATCGCGTTTACCCCGGAGTATTCGTTGCCGACCCTGCGCTACTTTTATACCAATTACCGGCCTCGAGTCTGGACCGCCTATGGCTTCCGGGATGCCTTCAACCTCGGGGCTCAGTGGGTGGATACGGATGAATTGGGAATCGACCAGGGGCCGATCGTCATCATGATCGAGAATTACCGGACCCAGCGCGTCTGGCGGCGCTTTATGCAAAACCCCATTGTCCAGCGCGGATTGAGCGCGGCGGGGTTTAGGCCCTTGGGTAGGTGAAACCTAATGCCAAAATCCTCTCGGGCATTCAGGGGTTCGAAGCAATGGCGGAACGAGCGCGGGCGCGATTACGGCCCGAGCGGTTTGGCGAGGTGGGTCGCATTCGTGTATGATTCGTGCATGGGCAAGACGATCACCATAGATGACCATGCTTACCAGCTCCTGTCCTCGTTAAAAGTTGGACCACGGGATTCCTTCACCAAAGTCATTTTGAGGCATATCCATAAACCTCTGGAAACCTGCGGGGAAATTTTAGACGCCCACGAGCAACTCCCGCCTCCGGAGATCGATGTGAACCTTTTGGAGAAGGTCCTCAAAGGACGCGGCCGGCGTTCCGGAGGGCGCAAGTGATTGCGGATACAACCTTTCTGGTGCACTTGCTCCGGGAGCATCAAGCCGCCAGAACTGGGCCGGCCAGGGCCTTCCCCTGCCGGACTGCGGCGGGGGTGCGTGGTCGCTGCTGATCAAGCCACCGGTAGGCACGGGCGGGAGGCTGGCCGCCACAAGGGTAATCACGTCATGCTTGGGGTCCGGGCGGCCAATTCATGCCAGCGTTCGTAGAGGCGCGTCACTTCGGCGCGCCCGGCTTCCAGCTCCGCAATCAGGCCGCGGGCCTCCCGCGAGCGGGTGGCGTGAAATTCAGGATCGTTCAAAGTGGTTTCGAGGTCTCGGACTCGGGTTTCGGCCGAAACAATCGCGGCTTCCATACCCTCGAGCTCCCGCTGATCCTTAAAGCTCAGTTTCCCCGGACGGGCCGGCTTGGGTGCGTCCCCTGCCCCCGCATTCCTGAACGCGGTTTTGGCGATGCTCGCGCGCGCCGCATCTTTGAGGGCATCCCGCTCCTTTTTTTTCTCGAGGTAATAGGAATAGTTGCCGCGTTGGACAAAAGTGCCGCCCTCCTCGAACGCAATGATCTGGTCGCAGATGCGGTCCAGGAAGTAGCGGTCGTGGCTGACCACCAGCACGGTGCCGTCAAAGTCCGCGAGCGCTTCTTCCAACATTCGGAGGCTGGGCAAATCCAGGTCGTTGGTTGGTTCGTCCAGGACCAGCACGTTGCCGCCGCGCCGCAGAACCTTCGCCAGCATCAGCCGGGCGCGCTCGCCACCCGAGAGCTGCGATACCGGTTCGTTCACGCGATCATCGGCGAAGAGAAACCTGCGCAGGTACGAGCGCGCGCTTAAATGTTGTTCGCCAAAAAGCACCGTTTCGTTCCCCTCCGAAATTTCCTCCAGCACTGTCCCGGCGCCGGTAAGCTGCATGCGTGTCTGATCGATGTAATTGAACAGGACCCGCTTGCCGATCTTGACCAGGCCTTCGTCTGACGGGCGTTCGCCCAGGCAAAGTCGCAGCAGCGTGGTTTTGCCAACCCCGTTGCGTCCGACGATTCCCGTGCATTGAGCGGGATCCAACGAAGCGGTCAGGCCGCGAAAGAGCCAGCGCTCTTCCTCCCCTTGGCCCACCTTGGCCCCCGCGTGCGCCAACTGAATGGCGTGGTTGCCCAAGGCGGCGGGCGGCGGAATGAGCAAATCCATTTCGCGTTCTTCGGGCGGTGCTTCCAGCCCCTTGACCTGGTAGAAGGATTGCAGTCGATGGCGCGGTTTGGAACGTTGCGCCCGGACGCCGGCGCGCACCCAAGCCAGCTCCTCGCGCAAGAATCGCTGCCGGCGCCGTTCGGCTTGTTCGCTGATCTGCTGGCGGACGGCCTTGGATTCCAAGTAAGCGGTGTAATTGCCCGGATGCGAGTAGCAGCGGCCCTCAGCCAGCTCGATGACGCGGGTCGCGACCGTATCGAGGAAATACCGGTCGTGGGTGACAAAAATGACCGCTCCGGGGAACTCGCGCAGGAAGACCTCCAGCCAGAAAATGGATTCGGCGTCCAAGTGGTTGGTGGGCTCATCCAGCAGCAGGAGATCCGGTTGCGCCGCCAGGGCGCGGCTCAGCGCCACGCGCCGCTTTTCCCCGCCGGAGAGCGGCCCCACCAAGGCCTCGAGCGGCGGCGCGTCCAGCGCCGAGGTGGTTGCCTTGATACGAGCCTGGAGCTTCCAGCCGTCCGCGCAGTCGATCTGGTTCAGCAGAACCGCCAGCTCCTGGTCGGTCCCTTGGCCCGATTCATAGCGGCGCAACCACTCCATCAGGTCCGCCGCGCCCACCTCGATATTTTGCCGGACGGTGAGGCTGCCATCCAACTCGAACTCCTGCGGCAAATACCCGATCCGCAGGCCGCGCCGCCTGGCGACCTCCCCCGCGTCGGGCCGCTGATGGCCGGCCAGAATCCGCAACAAGCTGGTTTTGCCGGAACCGTTCCGGCCCAATAACCCCACCTTCTCACCCGCCGCGACGGAAAGCGTCACCGACTCAAGCAAGCACTGATGGCCGTAAGCCAGGGCCAAATCGTTGGCGGCCAGTAACGCCGGTCCGGTAATATTCATGCGCGCAAGACAATCGACGACATACAGCCGCCGGAGTGCAACGTGGCATAATCGCCGCAAACACGCGAGCAGTTCTGATCGAACGCTCGCGCTGCTTCAAGGTTGTATTGGCGGGGTGGTGACAACCTGTCCCCACAATCCCCCCGTCCAACACGGTGGGGACAGGCTGTCCCCACCCCGGCTATTTGGTCTTTTTTCCGGCAACGAAACCGCTAAGCTCCTGGTTCATGCCGCCGGCTGAACTCCAGCCGGCGCTGATGTTTTCTGTGATGCACACCGACAACGCACTTGAACAATTGCGAGCCGCAATCCAGATCCTGGAAAAGGCGGCCATTGACCGCTCGCTCCTCATTGGCCTTTCGCCCGAGGAGTATGCCCGGCTGCTCAAAGCCGCGGGCCAGGTTTTCCTCCCCAACCCCAGAGAAAAACGGCGCTTTGTCAAAGCCCGGATCCGTCAGCACAAAGCGGAAAAAGTGGTTCGCCAACAGGAGGTCCTGAACCAGACCGGCATTCGGGAATTGCGGCGCCGCCCCGTGTTCACGACGCCTAACCCGCTGCCTGCCCCTGCCCTCCCGCCGCGCGAAGTTGAAAACGCCCCCGAGCCTGGCCACACGCTCGAACCGCAACATTGCTACATCTGCAAACAGCACTACTCGGTCCTGCACCATTTCTACGACCAGCTTTGCCCCAAATGCGCGGAGCTGAATTTTCGCAAGCGTACCGAGTCGGCGGACCTGAGCGGACGCGTGGCCTTGCTCACCGGGGGACGCGTCAAGATTGGCTACCAGGCGGGCATACGGCTCTTGCGGTCAGGCGCGCAGCTCATCGTCACGACCCGTTTCCCGCGCGACTCCGCCGCTCGCTACTCGCAGGAACCCGACTTTGCCCAGTGGGCAGACCGCCTGGAAATCTTCGGGCTGGATCTGCGCCACACCCCGAGCGTGGAGGCCTTTTGCCGGCATCTGTCGAGCACACGGTCCCGATTGGATTTCATCATCAACAACGCCTGCCAGACCGTGCGGCGTCCGCCCGGCTTCTATGAACACATGATGGCCCGGGAACGGTCCTCACTCGAGTCGCTCCCGGAATCCGCGCGGAGCCTGCTGGGCGCTTACGATGGGTTGCGCGGCTATCACCTCCTGCCCGAGGCGGCGGGCCTCGCGCACGCCGCGGAGCTATCCCAGGTCGCCTTGCTGCCGGAAGAACTCGCGGCGCAGAAGGATCTGTTTCCCGAAGGCAAACTCGACCAGGACCTGCAGCAGATGGATTTGCGAGAACACAACTCGTGGCGGATGCAACTCGCTGAGGTGCCGTCGGTGGAACTGCTGGAAGTTCACCTGGTGAATGCGGTCGCGCCTTTTCTGCTCAACGCCAGGCTCAAGCCGTTGATGCTGCGAACGCAGGAACGGGATAAACACATCGTCAATGTCTCAGCGATGGAGGGACAATTCTACCGCCGCTTTAAAACCACGCGCCATCCCCATACCAACATGGCTAAAGCCGCGCTCAACATGATGACGCGCACCTCCGCGGCCGATTATCACGCCGACGGCATCCATATGAACGCCGTGGATACCGGCTGGGTGACCGACGAGGACCCCGCCCCGATCGCCAGCCGCAAGGTGCGGGACCATCAGTTCCACCCCCCGCTCGATATCGTCGATGGCGCCGCGCGGATCGTGGACCCGATTATTACCGGCTTCAACACCGGCGAGCATATTTGGGGCAAATTCCTCAAGGATTACCGCGAGACCGATTGGTAGGAGGTCCGCCGAAGCGGCATTGCCTCCTCGCGCGGATCCAGCGGCGCGCTCGGGGCCCGCGCGCGTGGGTAAGCCCTCGCCCCCAAGTCAGCCTGTGCACTTGGCGCAAGCAAACCGCACACATCCGTTTTGCTCAAACTCATATGCCGCGCACCGGGGAACGGGTTCTGGGGCCGGCCCCAAGAATCAAACGGACGCCACCGACGCTCCGATGGCCCCAGGCTTCACAGGAGGCCCTGATTTCGCTGTGGATCTCGACTGGCCACGAAAGCTTCCCGGAGGGCGGCGAGTTTCTCAGGCGTATATTGCCGGCGGATTTTCTGGATCTCAACCCCTGCGAGTTGATCGCACCGCTCGTTATCGGCGTGTCCAGCGTGGCCTTTGAGCCACTGCCAACGGATGGTGTGCTCGGCGGCAATCTGGTCGAGCTTTCGCCAGAGATCCTCATTCTTGACCGGTCTGCGATCTGCGGTACGCCAACGGTTGACTTTCCAGCGTGACAGCCACTCCGTAATGCCCTGGCGCAAATACTTCGAGTCCGTGAAAAGTGTCACCTCGCAGGGTCTCTTGAGCGCCGCTAACGCAGAAATGGCGGCCTGAAGCTCCATACGATTGTTGGTCGTGGCCGGTTCTCCCCCGGCCAACTCACGCACGTGAGGGCCAGAGCGAAGCACGGCGGCCCAGCCGCCAGGGCCCGGATTCCCATCACAGCCGCCATCGGTGTGAATCGTTACTTTCTTCGGACCGTTCACCGGGCCTGACTTTGACGCGCCGGCGGTTGATCCCTTCTCGACACTTTGCACGAGCCGCCTTCCAACCTCATCCTTTGGATTGAGTGTAGTCGCGGAAACAGGCCGTCGCCGTGACGTCCGGATGATGCGAGGTGAGCGCCGGCCCCACATAGAGCTTCGCGGGAAATGCCAGGGTATGCGCCCCGTACATCTTCCAAGCCTTTCCATCGGTGGAGGCAAAGGCCGAAAACCGGTCCCCTCGCCGCTCCACACGCAACCATGAATTCGGGAAGGCGGCCGGGAACTCCGGCGGGGCTGGGGGCCTGACGACGGGATAAATCGCCTGGCAATCGCCTCCGGCCACCGAGCGGAACTGCATTTCATAGGCCCCGAGATTATTGTTCCGCGGCGAGTTGTCGGAAAAGACCAGGAACATTAAATGGGGACTGTCCGGGTTCAAGGTCTCCCGAATCATGAGGCCCGCCTTGGAGTATAGATGCGCTGGCGTGAAGCTCTCGACCCGGACGGCCACGTCGAAGTCGCCGGCGAATTGCTTGTAAAGAAAATGAAACTGGTCGGATTTCTCCCAGATATCGGCTCCGCCTGCGATGATGTCCCAGCCGCTTCCGGCCTGCCGAACCGAACCTGGTAATCGTGGAGAGCCAATGTCGTGATGGTGGAAACCTGCGGCTAAGCCACCGGTTGAGGGGTACTCGTCGCTGGCGGTCTTCGTTCTAGGCGGCGTTTCCATAGGGTGCGGGAAGATAACGACGCGACCCAAGCCCAGGCAAACCAAAATGTCCTCACGGGATTGGGCCTGCGACCGAACGTTTTTGCATGCAGGGGATCTAAGCTGCGACCGGTCCTGCTTCCGGCTAGGGCAAACTCGCACCCGTTCGCATCCTCATGGTTGGGGCGGTTGTGAAAATTGACCTTGTTTGCCCGACTTCACGGCGGTTCAATGCTCCCAGAATGAGCGAAGAGAGGTTCTGCAGGACATCTTGCTCGCATTGCGGGCAGCACATCGAGTTTCCCGCTGAGGCTAGCGATGAAATTACCGCTGCCAGATTAAAAGCTGCGTTCGAGGGCTCGGCGCCGCTCCGCCGGAGTTGCGCGGCGACCCGGACCTGGGCGCGGCCAACGAGGGCGTAGCGTTGGTCGGGTTGCACTGACGCCCCATGGATGCCGCATGAAGCGCCGTAGCTACCGGAAACTGCGGACCGAAGGCCAGCCCGGACACCATCATAACGTCTATGTCGTGCTGCTCGACCCGGCGGCCGGCAGGCTGCGCCCCGTGCGCGCGGCCAACCCGAATCGAGATCCCAAAATGCCCTGTGTCTATGTCGGGATGACGGGGTTGGACCCGCAGGAGCGGTTCGCCAACCACCTGGCCGGGATCAAGGCCGCGTCCGTGGTCAAACGCTACGGCATTCGCCTCCTGCCAGAACTCTACCAGCATCTAAACCCGATGCCGTTCGAAGCCGCAACCCGGATGGAGATGGATTTGGCCGAGGACCTGCGCCGCGCCGGTTATACCGTAACGGGCGGCCACTGAGTGGTGGCGTGGTTTGACTGGCAAAAACCTCGGGGCACAATGGAGCTCACAGCAGATGCGCAACCCAGCGGGCTGCACGCTGCGCGAGCTTCCGAGACGACTCATCGAGGACTGGCTGCCTGGCTGCCGGGCTGTCGGTTTTCGCTTTAGAGCTTGCCGGGCCCGTACGGCCTGTGGCACTGTTTTGGCGTGATCGCGAGGCGAGTGGCTTCGGCTGGGTAGCTCAGTTGGTAGAGCAGAGGACTGAAAATCCTTGTGTCGGCGGTTCAATTCCGCCCCCAGCCACCATTTACCATAAAATAAAGCGAAAATTGCCAAATTCCCCGTATTAGGTCCCGGATTTAGGTCCGAGTCACAAACGAAGTCACAAACGGAGGCGGGATTCCGCAGCCATTCGGGCATGCTCCGCAGATGAGTGGATCGCTGAGCTTCTTCTACCCGCACAAGCTCGACACCGAAGGGAAATTGGGTGGCCTTTGAAACTGCTGGACTTCCACACGCCGCCAGCATCGGGAAATGCCGACCCTGTTTGCCCAAGCGGACCCAGAAGCTCCGGACTGGGCGACGGACGGCATCATCCAGGGCCAACTGGAGGCATGCAGGGCGCTGCCCTTCACGCTCGGAGCGGACAAACCCAACCGCTGTTTCTGTTGACACCTGGTGCCCTCGGTGATACTATTCTGATACTAAATGCCGCGAAAAGTGCGACGGTTGATATCCGACCTGGAAAAGGCCGGGTTTGAGAATCGGGGTGGCAAGGGCAGCCACAGGAATTTTACGCATTCAAAGGGCGTTCGGGTGACAATCAGTGGGCACCCAGGCGACGATGCGAAGCATTATCAAGAACGTGACGTGAAACGAGCCTTAGAGGCGGTAAAAGAGTGAGCGGATTATGACTCGCAAGCAAATCAAAGCACAGGCCGCGCGATATATTAAATACGTTGACTGGAGTGACGAGGATCACTGCTTTATCGGCAGGTGCCCGGAGGTTTTCCTCGGTGCAATTCATGGCACGGACGAGGCCCGGGTTTATGCCGAGCTTTGCGAAACGGTGGAGGAATGGATCGAGCTGCTGCACAAAGATGGCGTTGAGGTTCCGGAGGCGTTGGCCGGCAAGAAGGATTTTAGCGGCAAGTTTGTGCTTCGGGTGGAACCAGGCCTTCACAAACGTCTGGCAGCAAAAGCCCTCGCCTCCGGCGACAGCTTGAACGCCTTCTGCAAAAAGGCTTTGGTAAAAGCGTGAGGAGCGCGTGACCGTGCGCCGAAAGCCCGGACTGCTGCCGCAGTCCGAAGGAAGAGTATCATTGTTTTGGCATAAAGCTCTGACACCGTGAACAGTGGTTCCTGGCCAGATGAAAAAGCCACAAGCCCTCGACCCGGCCGGGCTCACGAATGGACGCGGAGCGAACAAGGCCTTTGGCCGCCCACTCCTAGAGTTTTGGCCGTGAGCGGCCGGAGTAAAACTCACGCCGACGTTTCGGTGCCCTGACCCGAACCGGCAGGTCGCCGTCCCGCTCACAAACGGGTTGTACGGCGGGGGCCTGAAGGGATCGCCGACCGTTAGGCGCCGGATGACCCAGCGGTTTCAAAGAGTCCTTGTTCACGAACAGCGGAATTTCGTGAGCGGAAAAACCCAGGAACCACGCGGGTTTTAATTCTCCGCGCAGACGTGAAGCTCGGTTTTCGTGTGAACCAGAAATCTCCAAAGCACACACCGTCCTGGTGATGGTTCGAAACGTCCCCAGGTCTGCCGAACCACAACGGAGCTTAAAACGCTGGCTCTCACCCGCAGTCTCCGGCGGAACTTGTTTATGGCCGGCACCAGCATCGTCCAGCGAGCGTCGGACAATCGTTGGCTCTCGGAACCGCCTGATGCGGAACCGCATGTCAGGTGGTGTGGGAGCCGGGAGGGGCAATCCTCCCGGCCAACCGATTAGGCTACGGCCGACAAAGTGTGGACATCGCGGGACAGAAGCCATCGACCGTCGCGCTGCTTGCGATATACCGTCATGCGATGCCCGGCGAACTGTGCCGCCTTCCCGCCAGCGCGTGGGATCACTGACAGTGTGTCCCGGCTTCGCGTGTAGGCGACCTCGCCGACAACAATGACCTCTTCCAACTCGCTGGTGCAACCTATCCGCATCTGTTGGTGGGCGGTCCTGAAATTGGACGAAAATCCCTCCCGGCCGAACGGCGCTTGGCCGGTGCCGAGAAAAACGACATCCTCCGCGACCAATGCGAGCAGACGAGCCAGGTCACCGGCATTGACGGCATCAATCCAGGTTGAATGCACCGTGCGAATTTCGCGTTCATCTGATGCCATAGCGTGTCTCGTGGCCTAACGGTGCCCTTAAGCCACACCGCACCACTTGGGTCCGACATGAACCAGAAAGCTCATCGCGGTGTTGGCTTTATGGGCTTGTCAAGCGTTTTACCGTGCTTTGGCTGCATTCGTCGAGAACACTTCTATGGAGTCGAGAATCCGCCGAACCTCAGCAGCAAGCTTTTCCTCGGTTCCGCCACGTTTCTCAAGTTCTTCCGGCTTCAGATTCTGGATGCGTTTAATCCGCCCCGTGCAAGGGTAAGAGAACCCGCCGGGGCACCAAACATCTCTGCGGGAATAAATCCAGAAAGCGTTTGTCATTTGGCTCGTCTGCAAGCGTTCTTGGTTTGCCCAATCAGTGGAATTGGTTGCGTAATTGCGGATCAGCCTAAGATATTGACCTTCGGTATACTTGCTTGCCGAGATCAGCACTCGATATTGAACATCCGCTGCAGGGTTTTCCACAAGCGGGTATGCCAAAAGGCTCCACATTCGGCCTTGCTCTTCAATCTCGGCCTTCCAAGGAGGGAGTTTAATTCTCAATCAGATTAGTGGGTAAGTATGGAGCTGCCATGAGTCGTTCGTTTTACCAGGCGAAGATTCCTCTGCCGCTGGCCCGCTCGGAGGTAAAGAGAGCGCCAACAGTGCGACTAGCAAGAAGGATTCGGTGTTCATGCAACCTGGACGTGCGTTGCCGCTTAACGACAAAACTGATCAAAGCGGCCGGCCCGGCGCGTCCGTATTGGCGGCTGAGGCAGCCCGCCCGCTCTCACTCCAGTGATCTTGTTTTGCATGGCGTTACCAGAAAAAAGACCGAGGCTCAAGTTCCCCGGAAATCATCTTCGCGCCGTCACGCACGGCACGACTACATCGCCAGTGCTCGTCAACCGGGCACGATGCTTTCAACATCTCATACACCCTCCCGGCCTCATCCCGGCCAATCCTGAAGGCGGCCTGAAGGAGTAAAAGCAGTCCTTCGCTCCGGGAAGACTTCGGCTCCACCGAGCAGCCGAGCGCAAGCGCTTCAACCAGACTCTCTCGGGCCTTCGTCGTGCAATCCCGCTCAGCCAATGCTGCAATCTCCCAAGCGCGAACTGCCGACCTCTTATAGTCGTCCTCACATTCCTGGGCGGCTTTCGCCGCCTCTAACGCCACCGCAACAGGATCTCCGTCGGTGAATCTGGCCACCCAGGACAACGCCTGCGCACGAAACCAGGGCTCGGTCACCTTGCGTGCCTGATCGAGCGCGTGCTTGGGATTGCTCTTCGCAAGAGCATTCGCATGGTCTCTTTGGGTTGGCGGACTAAGCCGGGGCTTCATAACGGTTGACGTAACGCGATAAAAGCCCCCGCTGCAAGCGCGATAAGCGACGACGCACAAAACCATATTTTCCACCGCATCGGCAGATGTCGAACCGCAAGTGAATAGAAACTCACCGCCGGGCTGTCGCCGCCCTGCTCCCGCTTGGCTTTGGTAGCAGCGATGAAATACATCGGCCAAACGTTCAGTATCATGAAGCCGAGGATGATTCGTTCCGATTGCATTCCTGAAAGCCTTAACGAGGCTGCGCAGTGACGCCCCGCCAAAAATGTGCCGCATGCAAAGGAAGCACCATCGGCGTGTCCACAGCCGCAGCCGGGTTAGGAATCTCTTCACTCATGTTTGGCTGAGGAGGCCGCAGCGACGATCTCATGATTGTATGCCTCCGCAAAGATCACGCTCTTCTGCACGATGGGGTCGGTGCAGCCCCGCGAGATGTCCCACCGCGGAAAGCCTTCCACCAGATTTTCCGAGCTCGCCGGAACACCGACGGCATACACCGCTCTCCCACCAGCAAGGCAGATGCGGGGGTGCCCAGAGGCAAGGTCAGCCCTGGCCACCCGCATGGCCGCTGCGCGAATTTCCGTATCCGTGCCCTTCGAAAGGACCGCCCGTGGATGCGAGGCACATCCGGCAACCACGACCGCCATGATTATCAAAAGACGCTTCATTGCTTCCGAACGACCGAACTCACTTGCGGCGCGCTGACCGGCTCCGAATTCAAACGAAGACGTCGTCGCGGCGTCAAGTGAAGTGACCTGGTTCGGCTTCATTTCTTTTTCTTCGCCTTGTGGGATAGCTCTATGAAATGCATAATAGGATCCGGGGAAAGAATCCTTTCCAATGAGTCACTTTTCTTCCGATTGCAGTCCCGACAAAGCAAACGGACGTTGTCGGCGGTAGACGTACCCCCCTTCGAATAGGGTATAATGTGATCAAACTCGACTTGATTGTTCGGCACAGGTTGATGGCACTCCTGGCAAATCTGACCGTCCCGGCGCACAACCTTGAGCATCACGTCGCGAGGGATTGAGCGCGAGTGCTTTCTTTGGTCCCTCGTTTCCGTCAATGGTTCCGCGACAAAGAATACGGGGCACATATGGCCAAAAACTCGGCAAGAGGCGTCCTCAACGACGGACGGCATCGTCTCTGGATAGTCACTTTCGTCGAAGTCCTCAACCATTTGCTGAAACATTCGCCGCCTCCTGGAATCCAACTTCCGCCCGTCGAGTAGCTTGCCGCTCCTGAGACAAGCGCTGAGGTATTCATTGTGTTCGGTGGCTGATTGCCTCGCACCAGGGGGCAGCGGGAATTCTTCTACAAGAGGGCCGTAGGGGCAGTACTTCAGATCCCAACACGGCTTACACACCCGGCGGGTCCGTTGCTTCCAATCTCTCAGAATTCTTGCTTCCGAGTCACTGGTGCGATAACCGAGCAATTCCTTGATTTTGGGATGCATGACTACCTTGCCGAACGGTTCCGGCCAGCGAGTTCGCGCCACTGACCCACGCTTTTAGAAACCAGCGCAGTCGCGGAGTTCGCTGCGGCGGAATGGTTGGCCTTCGAGTTGTCGAGGGCGCAGACACCGAACGCCCCAGCTCAGGCACAGCCGCGAGCCGGACGTCACTTTGCAACAACGGTCTTCGAAAATCCATAACCGTTCAACTGCTCACTGCGGCGGCTGTTGCCTGCAGCGCAGGGATCGGCCTCCGGATGACAATGGAGCTGGCAATAAAATCATGAAGTGCGCGACGCTTGTTATTTGTAACCATCGTGACGACTTCAATGACAAACCACCCAAACGTGGAGTATGTAATAATCCAATCGACGGTCGTCAAGTTAGTCGCGGCGTAAATGTCGATGCCATGAGCGATGCGAGGAAGGTCGATGATTAAGCCGATGGGCAAGAGGACAACACTAAGAATGTCTCGGAGAACGGCCTGCTTCATACTCAGCGGTCCTTCAGAAACATCGAGCACGATCACTTTGCAAGCCATCTTACCAAGAGTCTGGCCGAGCTTGCCGTGCATCCAAATTGAGTAAACCAAGAAGGCGCTCGAACTGACAAAGTAGACGAGCATCCGCACTGGAACAGATTCCGAGTGTGAAAACGCGAACGAACAAAGCCACATCACGGGCCAGAAAATAAGCCCGTCGAGGAACCCGGCACAAAATCGCGGGCCAAAGGTTGAGTATTTAGGCTCGATCATAGCAGGCCGAACTATCGGATCTGCCGACCAGCCGTTCGCGGATCCACTTTCCGGCTTGTTTCATACAAACACCTCATGGAATGGACTTTACAGTTCAAACGTGCTTAAGGTCAACCCCCAAGAAACGGGACTCCATCAACCCGTTTTCCTGATGCCCGAACCCGTTCGCATATCCACTGATGAACATTCAGAACGCAATCCGTTCATTCCGAGCATCCTGCGCTCTCCAACACACTGCCCTCAACACCGAAAATCCCACGGCTACCGGGTGCGCCAGTATGCGGCCTTCCTGAAGGTTCCCAGGCCCGAACCCCTCGCCAGCCGGGCCGCGGGCGCGGGACAAACAACCGGGCGAAACCCGGCCTGGCCTGAAGCCGATGGTTCGCCCAAAGGCGGCCAAATCCTTTGAGTCGTTCGTCATCCATCTGGCCTCTGGAGCCCCGTGGGGGCGCGCTCATACCAGCCCGGGGCAAGGCCGCCGAGGCCGCCGCCCCGGGTAAAGCGCCACACCAACCCAACCTCACCTTTTTCCCATCGAGTTTGGCGCGCTCCCGCGCGCCAAACTCGATGGGAAAAAGGTGAGGGAATCATTTCGTGTCTCCTACCCAGGGCGGCGCTCGTTCCTCGCTTGCCCGGGGCTTTTGTGTCGTCGTCCTTACAGGACTTCAACCGGACTCGCTTCGGTTGCGTCCTCGGCGAACGCCGATTCCACGATCGACTGTTCGTGATCCGAACCCGGCGCGATTGAAGCTGGCGAATTGAGTTTCACCTCGGGGCCAAGCAGGGTATGCTGCTTTCACGGAGAGACATTCTTCGGCGGATTAATCGATTTCATGACGACAACATTATTTTCGGAACTCGGCCTTTCCAGCGAACTGCTGAAGGCCATCGACAAGCTCGGTTTCGAGCAGGCGGCGCCGATTCAAGCGGCGGCGATACCGCTGCTGCTCCAAGGCAAGGACGTGGTGGGGCAGTCCCAGACCGGGTCGGGCAAGACGGTGGCCTTCGCCGCGCCGGCGCTCGAGAAAGTGGTCGTGGAAGACCGGGCCACGCAGGTGCTGATCCTTTGCCCGACGCGGGAATTGGCGGTGCAGGTGGCGGAGGAAGTCCACAAGCTGGCGCTGTTCAAACGCGGGTTGCACGCGCTGCCGGTGTACGGGGGCCAGTCCTACGACCGCCAGTTTGTCGGGCTCCGCCAGGGTGCGCACGTGGTCATCGGGACACCGGGCCGGGTGATGGACCACATGCGCCGGGGCACGCTGCGGCTAGACCGGCTGAAGCTGGTGGTGTTGGACGAGGTGGATGTCATGTTGAACATGGGCTTTCGCGAGGACATCGAATTGATTCTCCAAGGCACACCGCCGGGGCGGCAGACCGTGTTTTTCTCCGCGACCATCCCGCGCCCGATCCAGCAGTTGATCGAAAAATACTCGCGCGACCCGCAGAACGTGCGCATCGAGCAGAAGGCCCTCACGGTGCCGACCGTGGAGCAGGTCTATTACGAGGTGGATCGCCGTTTCAAAGTGGACTTGCTCACGCGGCTGATTGACCTGCACGAACTCAAGCTGGGGATTATCTTCTGCAACACCCGGCGCATGGTGGACGACCTGGTCGAGCATTTAAACGCGCAAGGCTACTCCGCCGACCGTCTGCATGGCGAAATGACCCAGACCATGCGCGATCGCGTGATGAACCGCTTCCGCAAGTCGGACCTCGAATTCCTGGTCGCCACCGACGTGGCCGCCCGCGGCATCGACGTGCACGACATCGAGGTGGTCTTCAACTACGACCTGCCGTATGACGGCGAGGATTACGTGCACCGCATCGGGCGGACCGGACGGCAGGGCCGCTCCGGCCGGGCGATATCCTTCGTCTCGGGCCGCGAGCTGTTTCAGATTCGCAATATCGAACGCTACACGAATACCCGGATCCAGCGCGGACGCCCGCCCACGGTGGTCGAGGTGGAAGAAGCGCGAACCAACGCGGTGTTGGATAAAATTCGCGCCACGCTTCGACGCGGCAGCTACAAACGGCAGGACCAATTTGTCGAACGGCTGCTCGAAGAGGGCTTCGGCTCGACCGATATCGCGTCAGCCTTACTCCACCTCTTGCAGGGCGGAGACGACGCACCGGCCCCCGGGGCTGCGGACGGGGACCGCCGCGTGGCCGGGCCCGCCGCGGCGGAGACGGCCCGACCGCGGGCGCGCGCGGCCTTGCCGGGGCCCGGGGAAGGCGGCGCGCACCGGCCACGTCACGAACCCACCGGGATCGCACCCCGGGAAAATTCGCGTCCGCGTTCCGGCGCCCGTCCGCCGACTCACCCCAATCCACCCGCTGCGCGGCGCGAAACCGCGGTCCCGCCGCCGCGTCCGCCGAACCCCGAGCGCGCGCCGGCTGCCGTCCCGGTGCCGTGGCCGCCCCTCGTGGCGGACGCCCGGCCCGCGACCGGCGACCGGCCGAAAGCCAGCCGCCGGACCCCTGATGGCCAAATGCGCCTTTACCTGAATATCGGCGCGGAGATGGGCGTGGTGGAGAACGATATCGTCAGCACGATCCTGGGCGAAACCGGTTTGCCGCGGAACACCGTCGGCGCGGTGGACATCCGGGAGCGGCACCTGTTTGTGGATGTCGCGGCCGAGCATGCCAACAGCATTATCGCGAAACTCAACCGCGCCCAAATCAAAGGCCGCAAAACCAAGGTGAAACCGGCGTGACCAAGGAGCAACCACCAGCCAAACCCGTAGAGCGCCTGTTCCCCTTTGTGCTGCGCTCGCGCATTCTGCTGGTCGGACGCGAGGTGCTGCAACGCAACAAAAGCAGGTTGCACTTTGTATTGATTACGCATGACCTGACGGAGAAGAGCCGGGCCGAGGTGCTGGCGGATTTCGCCCATTATCCGGTGGTTCAGCGCTACACCTCGGCGGAGCTCGAGGGCTTTTTCAAGGTAAAGGGGACCAAAGTGATCGGGTTCGCCAAGTCGGGCCTGGCGCAATCGATTTACGCGGAAATGAAGGCGGACCGGCTGAACAAACCGGTCACTCCCTCGAAGCCACCCGAGAGGGCGAGCGGCGAGAGTCCTTCAGTGTGAAAACACGTTTCGGACACGTCATGTGTTGCCGCGCTTGCAGCACGCCGCTCAGCGTTTCCCCGGCCCTGTGTCCATTTTCTCCTCTGCGCGGAGCGCACAACTAGCGAGGCGCCGGCCTCCCCCGAAGGTTCCTGAGCCCACCCAATCTTCGACCGCCCCCTTCGCACCCATGGCCTTAGGTCCAGCCTCGTTCGCGGACCGGACAATTGTCCGCCGCGCCCCGTGCCGCTTTCGCGCTTTAGCCCGCCGGCTTTTGTCTTTAGCTTTTCGTCATGAGCGAGCGGTGTAACGTGGTGGTCGGCGGCGGGGCGGCCGGTTTTTTTGCCGCCATCGCCTGTGCGGAAGCCGCGCCGGGAATCCGCATCCTGCTGTTCGAGAAGAGCTCGCAATTCCTTTCGAAAGTGCGCATCTCGGGCGGTGGCCGGTGCAACGTCACGCATGCCTGTTTCGACCCCCGGGAACTGAGCGGCTACTATCCGCGGGGCGGCCCGGCCCTGGTGGCCCCGTTTCAGACCTTTCAACCCCGTCACACCATGGCGTGGTTCGAGTCCCGCGGCGTGAAACTCAAAACTGAAGCGGATGGCCGGGTGTTCCCCGTGTCCGATTCCTCGGAGACGATTCTCGAATGCCTTTTCCGGGCGGCGAAAGCCGCCGGTGTGGAACTGGCCGCCAACCGTTCCCCCGTGCGGGCGGGGCGCGATTCCCAGGGCGGCTTCGAGTTGGGCTTTGCCGAGGGCGATGCCATCCACTGCGAACGCCTGCTGCTGGCCACCGGCGGTTGCCGCGTCCCCGCCGCCGGGCAAATGGCGGTCTCGCTCGGCCATACGTTGGAGCCACCGGTCCCCTCGCTCTTTACGTTTCACATTGCCGCACCCTGGCTCCGCGAACTGGCGGGCATCAGCGTTGCCGACGTGGAGGTGGCATTGCCCGGCCTGGGCCGCCGGGAACGCGGCCCCGTGCTCCTGACGCACGCCGGGCTCAGCGGTCCGGCCGTTCTCCGTCTCTCCGCCTGGAGCGCCCGGGACTTGCACGACGTGGATTACCATTTCCCGCTTCGCCTCAACTGGCTGCCAGAAGGCGATGCTGAATCATTGTCCCGGCGGCTGGAGAGCCTTCGCCGGGGGCAACCCGCCCGGCTCCTGGTCAACAGCCCGCTCCCGCCGCTGGCGGCGCGGCTCTGGCATAATCTGGTCCTGGCCGCCGGCATCCCGCGCCAAACACGGTGGGCGGACCTTTCCCGCTCCGGCCGGCATCTGCTGGTCCAACAACTCCTGCACACGGAATTGCGGGTGGCCGGCAAAACGCTCAACCAGGACGAGTTCGTCACCTGCGGCGGCGTGCGATTGAACGAGGTCAATTTCCGCACGATGGAAAGCAAGGTTTGCCCTGGACTCTACCTGGCCGGCGAGTTGCTCGACATCGACGGCCTGACGGGTGGTTTCAATTTCCAGGCCGCGTGGACCACCGGTTGGCTCGCCGGCCGTGCAATGGCCGGGCAACCGGGGATCTATGGGGCGGGAGACCGTCCGAACGCTCTCACGCTTTAAAGCGCGAGTGTCTAAAGCCGGCCCGAGCGCAAGGCCGCTTCGAGTTGGCGCAGGTCTTTGGGGAATTCCGCCGTCCAGGTCATGCGCGTGCCGGGCGGTTCGGGGTGTGCGAGGCTGAGCACCTCGGCGTGCAGGGCTTGACGGGGAAAATCGATACACGGGTGGTCCGGGTCTGGCGTGCGGACCCGGGGGTTATAGGTGCGGTCGCCGACCAAGGGAACGCCGGCGTGGGCGGCCTGGACACGGATCTGGTGTTTGCGACCGGTCTCGAGGCGGAGGCGGAGTTTCGTAACGAAGCGCTTGCCGTCGGCCAGCGGGTACTCGGCGATGACCTCATAATGGGTAATGGCCTCGCGAGCTTCATCGCCCAGGGCTTTGGCTGCCGCTGGGGAAATGACATGCTGGCGGAGTTCGTCCCGGCTTAATTGCAGCCATTGGCGCCACGTTCCTTTTGGGACGTCGCATCGGCCTTCCACCAGGGCTACATACTCCCGCTTCATCGTGTGGGCCTTGAGCTGCTCGATGAGGTGATGCCGCCCGGCGGAATTCATGCCCATGCAAAAAACCCCGCTGGTATATTGATCGAGCCGATGCACCGGCATAGGTTCCAAGCGACGATACGCCGGCGGCAAGGTCTTGCCCGCCACGCTCCGGTCGCGTGCGGCGAGTTTGCCCGCGAGGAAATCAGCCAGGATGCTCAAGGCGGAGAGATCGCCCGCGTCGGCCGGCACGGAGAGCAAGCCTGGGCCTTTGTTGACGACGGCGACGTAGGAATCCAGGTAGAGCAGCGAGACACGGGGATGGATTTGCCAGCCCGAGCCGCAATCCAAGGTGGTGGCGTGCCGCCCGCCCAATTCGACACAGTCGCTCGCGGTGATCGGCTGGTGCGGTTTTCGCACCACCTGGCCGTTCACGCTCACCCGCCCCGCCAGGATCCATTGTTTGGCACGGCCCTTCGGGGTCTCGGGATGTCTCAGCAACAACCCATCGAGGACCGTTCTGGCCTCAGGTTCCATGTCGCCGGGGCTGGCTCATTTCAAATCCGATTTCCGGTTTCGCAACCGGGATAGGGTCGAGCGCGTGGCCGAATCCCGGCGGCGCTGATCCGAGGTTTGATCGAACCGGGATTGGTGCGGATCCAGAGATCCCGGTTTCGGTTGGTTCTTTTTATTTCGCGGCGGACGGTGCGGCATGGAAATAGAATGCCACCAAAGGATCGAGGAGGCGAGCACGAAGGTCGCACCGGGGTTTGAAGGGTTGCGTCCCGGCATTACCCCTTAGCGCCGGCCGTGTTCGCCGGGCGGCCGGCGGGCGATTCAAGGCGCGAGGCGGGTGCTGTTGCCGGGTTCAACTCAACGGCCGCCGCATTGGATGATCAGGCCGCCGAGAATAATCGTCAACAAACCGATCCAGGTGGAAGGAGGAATGGTTTCGTTGAAGACGAACCGGCCTGCCAAAACGCTTACCACCGCGAAAACCGAGACATACACTCCCAGCAATTTCGAGAAGTCCCACCGGACCATATTAACCACGATTCCGTAGGCGCCCAGCAGGAGAAAACCGGCGGCGATAAAGCGCGCGCCGCTTCCGCGCAGGCCCTTGCGGATGATCGCGTCCCCGCCAACTTCCATCACCGCTGCCAAGACAAAGGTGCCCCAAGCCAGCAGGGTCATTTTAGAATTCATTGCGGCCCATGAGAGCAAAGAGCCGGCATGGTTCCCAGCCCGATCAGCGCGGTCCACCATCAAAAGATCCACCAGGGGCGTAAAAGGAATGTTAAAATGACCGGCGCCGCCAGCCCGGACGCGGTGAATGCGGCCGGTCCGGCCCTTCCCGGCTCCCAACTTTCCGGCGAACGCTGCAGAGCGGGCGCTGCGCACGCGTGTGGTCCCCTGCCCTTCTCCTTCGGTTGCATTCGGGACATTTGGGGCCGAAAGGAACGACCGCGCCTGCCATCACCCGGCGGGGTTGCGCGAGACCCTCAAGCGTGTGGCTCCGCGGCCTTCGAATTGTCGCGCGACACTATTGGGTGCTCAACCGAAGCTCAAACCTCTGTGGCACAGCGTACCCACGTCCGTAGGTGAATTCCAGGCGCCCGGCTTTGTCCGCCCGCAAATCGCCGATCGTCCGGCCATTGGCTTGCAACGTGTACCGCCCGCTGGGCTGAAGCTGGCTCACGACGTGCCGGGTCGTTCCTTTGGCTCCCGGCGCCGCTTCCGTCCACTGGCGCGGGGCGTCGGGAGCATTGGGCCAATGCTCGATCTGGATTGCAATCGGCTGGCCGTTGGGCCGGGCGATCGACATCGCCCAATCCGAGTTCGTGCCGGGAAATATTCCAAGCCCGTCGTGGTGGCGTTCACCCCAAACGGGTGCGCGTCGCGCAGCGTGCATGCACCGGCGGTGATCGAGCTGCCTTCGGTGCCCGGCTCAATCTCATAGAGCCGCCCCCGCAGTGGGTAGCGCAGCTTGGTGCCGTTGAGTTCGGCCACCAGGTGGGGTTCCAGGTAGAGCCGGTTGGGCTTCGGCCGCACCCCGTAAATGTCGCGATATAACCCCACGATCGGCATGCAGTTTCCGGCAAGAATGTCGTCGCCCGCACCCCGCTGGGTCTTCCTCTCGTAACGTTGAAACGACAGCCCATCCGCATCGTAGCGCGCCAAAGTCTTCTTGATATATTTGAGCGCCAGCGCCGGATCATACGCGGCGTAAGCTCGCACCGCGACTTCCCCCCAGGACAGAAAAAGATCCCCATTCTCATAGCTCGGGAAGGGAAAATTACTGCCGCGGCCTTCCTCGGGCTGATAGGTGAAAAAGTTCAACGGCCAGAAAAAAAGGTTCTCCTTTTGCATCTCCGCTTCGATGCGGTCGAGGATGGCCTTTTGACGCGCCGGGTCATCGCAAATGCCGTAGGCAATCGCCGCGAAATTCACGGGGGTGACCAGGTTGTCACCATGGACGGAGCCATCCTTGTCGCGCCAGTAGGCATACCACTGATTGGCTGGGTTCCAGAAGCCGCCTTCGGAGGTGGGCCGATTAAAGCTCGCCTTCAATCGCGCCGCGAACTCGCGATAGGCCGTGGCCCGGGGCGAATCGCCCAGCGCATCCTCGGCACCGGCCCACAAATCGAGCGCGTAGTACAGCTCGGCGTTGACCAACGCGTTTTCGTAAGAAGCCCAGATGATATCAATCCAATCGCTCCCTCGTTGCGCCTTCAACGAGTCCGTCATCACGGCCACCAACCCGGTGTGTCCGACCTCCCGGCGCATCAGATAATCCAGCGCCCGTTCACACGCGCTCTTCTGCCCAGCCAGCCAGCGCCGGTCGCCGGTGAGATCGAACTGCTCAGCGACATTGATCACGTAATCCGGTTGGGAATCCATCAGGTAACCCCACTGCGCCTCGTAAAAGCCCAGGGCGTCATAGCTGCCGGGCATGGCATCGCCGGCATTGTAGGCCCAGCGTGATTTGATCCGTCCGTCGGAGCCGATTGCGTGGTCGCGATAATCATCGAGGGTTCGGGAATAATTGGCGATGTAATCCGGATCGCTCAACGCCAGCCCCATCTGCCCAAACCATTGCTCGTGCAGACAAATGAAGCCCGACCGCCAGCCGTTTCCGCCCACCAACCCCGAATCGATGACGCCATACCGGGCCACCGTATTGAGCAGATCGCGAATGCCGCCTCCATCCAATCCTGGAAACGTCCCCCGGGAATAGGCCTGGTTGTAATCGAGCGCCTGGAGGGCAAACTCGACGCTCACCTCCCCGGCGCCCACCCGGAACGGCGCCCAAAGATCCTGCCGGTCAGGCAGAAAGCGGCACAGGTCGTGTTTCGGTTTCCGTTCCTCTCCGCTGACGGTGTAGTTGAACGAAAGGCTATCGTTCTTTTGATGGGAGAAGCGCACGCTTCCGTACTGGCCTTGGGTGAGCTTGGGGGCAATTCTCAAACCATCGCCCCACTCACGATTCCAGAAGGTCACCGTGCCGGCGTGCGCGCCGTACGTCGCCTCGGGGGTTTCCAGGTACTTGCTCCAGACCACACCTCCGTTATCGAGCATCCCCCGGTCCACGTGGCCATGCTGCCGAAATCCCATTCGGGAAACGCGGCGTCCTCCAGCACGGCTGGCCCCAATATTCCCGGGTGATCCGCCATAGAATCCGATCCGGCTCAACTGTGAATTGCCAACGCTCGCGGATCTCGCGCCCCGGCTCGCCAAAAACAATTCCGGTTAAAGTGAGGGTTTCTTCCCCACGGCAACGCGAGGCGTGACCATTCCGGTCCGCGTGGTAAACCATTTTCCATCCAGGCAAATGCCGCTGGCCACACCCGAATCCGCCGCCACCTGGCGTCCGCGCACCACGACTTGATCCAAGACGCAACGGCCCTCGTAACTCAATCTCAAGGCCAACTGGCCCTGCCCGTCTGAGAGCCAAACCTGCTTCCGCTCGGCATCCTGGCGAATCGTTCCCTGGGGAGCGGCCGGAATGGAAGTGCAGGAGATCAAGCACGCCGCCGGCAACAGCCACACGGACCAGCGGCGGAATGGGTTTCGCCTCGAAGCCCTGCCTTCGCGCGCCGAGGGTATCTCGCGCTGGGGACGAGCGCCTGACCGTGGATGTTGGGTCTTGTAAAAGCTCATAAAGAGTCATGCAACCTGGACCGGGACGCGGCACCGTTCCGCACGGCCTTCCCGCTAATCATCTAATCCTTTGCCCCACCTCAATTCCTCGATCAGCCCGCAGTCCAGGGTGATCCTTCTCAGGCGCTCAAATTCTTCCCGCCACGTTTTGGCGTTGCGAAAAAAGAAATCAACCTTGGGCTTCATGTTGCTCTTGCTCATGGCAGTCCAGTCTAGTTTCCCTGCACCGGCTTGCAACCCGTTAACTGCCGTGCTTAAACCCTGTGCCATTATTTCCTTGGTCATCACGCCGGAGTGAATGCTCCCAGGTTCGAGAGGATGCGGCAATAACCTCCTAACCGGTTCCCCGGCCGGCCCGCAGCTTGGGTGACACGACGAACGTAGCGCCCAGAGCTACTCGCGGCTCGGTTTCACCACCACGATCATGAAGGATCCGGATTTCGGGACGGGTCGCCGCCCGCTTTCCGCAGGCATGAGTTCCGCGGTGGGCAGATACAAGGTGTGCGTCGTGGGATCGATGCCCATGGTTCGCGCACCCTCCGGGGTCTTCACGGTCTGGATGACCTGAAAGAGGTCGGGGGCGGCTTCTCGGGCCACGGTCAGGGTCCCATCGCGGCAACTGGCAAAGACATCGCCGTCGAATTTCGTGGCATCCACCCCCGCTCCGATGGGGAGGTCGGACAGGACCTTGCCATCGTCGGCGCTCATGACAATTAACTTCTGGGGCCTTCGACAGCCGATGAAGAGGCGGCGCCGGACCGGATCCATTGACATGCCCACCGGCGAGCCGCCCGGCGCTGTCGGACCATTTGCTCACCACCTTCATTGCCTTGGTGTCCACTACCGCGACCTGGTCCTTGTCCACCAGGTTGATGTAGGCTTTGCCCTGGCCATCGGCGGCAAGAAATTCAGGCTTGCCGCCCAGCTCGACGGCTGGATCCGCTTTGCCCGAGGCGGGATCCACATCCGGCGCAATCGGGATGAGCACCCCGGCATCTCCGCACACCACGAGGACTTTGCCACTGGAAGGATCATAGATGACCCCGTCGGCGTCGTCGGCGGCTTTGACTTTGCCCAGCACGGCGTAGCTTTTCAGATCAAAAACGGTGACGGAACCATCCTCGCCATCGGTGATGAAGCCTCGCCCGGCGCTGGGAACGATGGCCACGCCATGATTGCGCTTCTGGCCGGGGATATCCGCCACAGTTTTGCCCGTTTCGGCGTTGAGCACCAGAGTATGCGTCGAGCGGGGAACGTAGAGCAGCTTGCGCTCGGGATCTACGGTCAGGTAATCCCAACCGCCATCCCCCCCGACGTGGAACATTTTTGAGACCCGATAGGAAGCGAGCGAACTGGCGCCCGCCGTGGGGGACTGCGCCCGCGCGCTCAGGGGGAAAGCCGCTGCGAGCAAAAGCAGGAAGGCGGTTTTGGCGATTGCATTTATTTTCATAAGGCTCCCGTGGTTTTGACCGGTTGCTGCATTGAACAGGAGCACGCCGTAGAGGTCAAGCGCATGACAAAACTGTCATGTTGATTTGGCTACGGCCAGGCCCGGAGGGTGATAAAGACGCCGGCAACGATGCCAGTGAGACCAGCGACTCGGGCGATGATTTCAGGCCGGGGCAGGATTTTTTTCGCAGCGATGCCGACGGCGACGCCATCGATCACGAACGCATTCATCAAGCCCAGCAGGAACTCAGATTTCCGTCGGCCAGCCTGCCCCACCGGGAATTGATTCATGGCCAGACCAGGACCCCTGCGGGCTGGCGTAAAGTCGCGTCCAAGCCAAGCGTCACCAACGCCTACTTCAAGTCTGAAACCAGCGATTGGAACTTTACCCTGAAAAATGGGGTTAGTCGTTCCGCACTAAGCAGCCTGCCCGAGGACGAGCGATTTGGGATTGCCAACTGGGCGAAGACCCAGTTGACGGTCGCGGTCAAGAAGCTGGCGTTGCGGAGCGAGCTAATGCAGGCACCCTGCCCGCCGCTGAAGGAGAAAGGATTTAGTCCCGACGGTTCAACCTTGCCGCTGGTCGTGAGGGAGTTGCGCAAGGACTTGGGCACCTTTCGCGGCTGGGTCCAGCACCTGCAAACCGTCTTGCCGGTCAAGGAAGTTGACGTAATTGAGCGCGAGGAGGACAAGAATACCTACCTCTCGGTTTCTTTTGAAGGCGGTCTCAAAGTGCCCTCCTGGCATTTGTCGGACGGCACGTTGCGCCTGATGGCGCTGACCCTGCTTTCCTACATCAAGACAGAAGGCTCTTTGTTTCTGGTTGAGGAGCCTGAAAATGGCGTTCACCCCCAAGCCGTCGAGGCCGTCCTCCAGTCGCTCAGTTCCATCTATGACGGCCAAGCCCTCGTAGCCACACATTTTACCAAAGCAGGCCCGGAACGACGGGGGCCGCCGAAAGTTTCATGCCGGCAACCTCAGGGCAGCGCTTTGGGTTCAAATCGGAGAGCCAGACCTTCAGAGTGCAGGATGATGGTCTGGAAAAAAATCGACATCCTGCCGCCCACTCCAAATCCCGGGCCTTTTCCGAAATCGCTGAAGCGGCGCCCTTCCCATTGACAGCCTCCGGCCACCGGCTTAGTGTGCTTCAACGCGAGATATGGACGCTGCGCTAGTCACAGAACCTGTCGTACAAATCACCCTCGGCGCTGCCGCGGAAGTGAAATCCTTGCTCGGGAAGCCGGAAAACGCGGGCAAAGCGTTGCGGGTCTATGTCGAGCAGGGCGGCTGCTCCGGCATGCAATACTCGATGACCTTCGACGAACCACGGCCGGAGGACCGGACGGTGCAAATGCACGGCGTCTCGGTGCTCGTGGATGCCTTCAGCGCCGAGTATCTCCGGGGGGCGGTGGTCGATTTCAGCGATAGCCTCACCAGCGGAGGTTTTAAAATCACCAACCCCAACGCCCGGCAAACCTGCGGCTGTGGCAAGTCCTTTACGGCCTAGGCGAGTTGTTAACGCCAGGCTGAAAAATGCCGTTCCGTGCGATGCGGAACGGCTTTTCATTTTTCCAAGCTATTTCGTTGCCCGGCAACCCGTGCAACTACCTGCCAGTCAACATCAAAAAACCGATAAAGTCAATTTCTTGTTGAAACTGAACGGTTAAGCCCCATCCAAGCTACGGGCACGAATTGGCACGAAAAACTGGCTTGGCCGGATGGTCTAAATTGAGCGCCCCAGCTACCTGTCGCACCGTGCCGATTGGCCGCATGGCCACCGCGCTCATCGTCGCAGTGGATTGCCAGGGACCAGTGGTTCCTTCAGGCGTACCGAGGAGATACCGGCGGGTGACCGGCTGCCTCAACCCCACGAATCTGAGCACCTGGCGCTGGTGGCGCTGGTGCATCGCCTAAGACCAGCGGGCCTTTTTGCATACCGCACACGGACCACGGCGTCCGCCCTGAAGTCGGTTCGTGGTCGGAACCCCAATCTGGTCCTTGACCGGCGCAGAGATACCAGTTTGCATCTTGTGGCCGAACAGCATATAAAGACACCGTTCGTTTTCGTATACAGATAACGCACACGCGTCGAGGCTGTTTATGGGGACATTTAAGCCAGCATCTCCGCAGCAACTACAAGAGATAGAAGAAAGCGTATATGCCGCGTGCCGGGAGCTACAAAGAATCGGCTCGAATAAGTTTAAGCCGAATCGAGGTTCTGGTTCGAAAAGAAGTTCCGGTTTCGCGCCGAAGCGATGGGTGCTACCGGGCGATGTGATTTGCGGAGAATTCTTGAATCGGCAAGCAGTTCGCAGCCAGATAACCGATGCTTTGAGTAGGGGTGACGGTCATTTTTTCGTTCGATTTGGCCGAGTGCTCAACCAACAATTTTCCTTCATTGAGGAAATGGAACTCTACGTCCCTCTACTCATCCAGCAATTTGTGGTGGGCCATTGGGCGCAACGCAGTGATGGACTTCCAGAATTCTGTTATCTCACTCCGTCCGACATCACCATCGTGTGCCTTGAGCGTCTGGGTTATGAAATCTCGGAAGCCGCCTTCGTAAAGATGCGCCAGTGGCTCAAGCTCAAGCCTTTCCGAGGGCGCAAGCTCCGCGCCAAACACGTCCTTATCGGTGGAGCTTTTTCATGGACGGCAACGCTCCAAGCGGAACGGTCCTGAGAAAGGACGGGAGGCTGCTCGTCGTCATTATCGACATTGAACGCCTCTTCACACCTGATTACATGCTGCGAGCGTAACCGGTGGCTGACATGCGAATGGACATCAGGGCCAACTTAAGGAAAGCGGCAGAGGCCATTCACGCTGCCGACGCCCTGCTGGTCACGGCGGGTGCGGGCATGGGCGTCGACTCCGGCCTGCCCGACTTTCGGGGCACTCAAGGCTTCTGGCGTGGGTATCCGGTCATCGCGAAGCTCGGCCTTTCGTTTGAGGAAATGGCGAATCCGGCATGGTTCAAGGACGACCCGGCGCTGGCGTGGGCGTTTTACGGTCACCGGTTGAGCCTTTATCAAAATACCGCTCCGCACGCCGGGTTCAGCCGGTTGCTGGAAATCGGCAACTCCAAACCGCACGGGTATTTTGTGTTCACCTCGAATGTCGACGGACACTTCCAAAAGGCCGGCTTTTCGCCAGAGCGCATCGTCGAGTGCCATGGCTCGATTCACCACTGCCAGTGCTCGGCCAACTGCACGGACGAGATTTGGGAGAATGAAGAAGATGTTGTCAGCATAGATACCGAAAAGTTTCGCGCTCTGGAGCCGTTACCCAGATGCAAGAATTGCTCGGCGCTGGCGCGGCCCAACATCCTGATGTTCGGGGACTGGTCATGGCTGGGCCACCGCACTGACCAGCAGCATGAGAGATTTTCCGCGTGGCTCGATGAACTATCCCGGCAGTCCGCCACGGCGGCTGTTATTGAACTGGGCGCGGGCGGAGTGATTCCTACGGTGCGTCACACCTCGGAGCGCGTGGTTCAGCGCTTCAACGGCAAGCTCGTCCGAATCAACCCGCGAGAGGAGAACGTGCCGAGCGGACACATCAGCCTGCCGATGGGTGCTGCCGAGAGCATTCAGAAAATCCGCGACTGCGTGGCGACCCTCGCTGCCGGTCAAAACCGCGAGGTTGAAACAGGATGAGCGCTAAACCCTCTATGACCGTTCCCGAAATCCTGCAGGAATTGGAGTCTTACACGGGGAGATTCCCAACGAAGGCGATGCGGGCAGCCAGTGAACAGCGCGAGGCCATCACGCCGGAGCTATTGCGCGTAGTGGCGGCTGTGGCCGAAAACCCGGAGCAGTACGCCCGCCGAAAGGGCCACATGCTGCATGTATTCGCTCTCTACCTGCTGGCCCAGTTCCGGGAGAAGGCGGCGTACCCGTTTATCGTGAAGATGTTCAGTGCGCCCGGCGAAACGCCCTTCGAGTTGGCGGGTGACACCGTGACGGAGCGGTTGAACCGAATCTTCGCCTCGGTGTACGACGGCAATCCCGGCCCCATGCAGGACTTGGTCGAGAACGAGGCTGCCAACGAATACGTCCGTGACGCGGCCATCGATGCATTTGTCGTACTGGCGCACACCGGCCAGATGACCCGCGAGGCCGTGTCTGCCTACTTGGCCGATTTATTCCGTGGCAAGCTCAAGCGGACCCATTGCCATGCTTGGAACGGCCTCGTGGTGGCAGTCGCCGAATTGCCCGCGCCGGAACTGCTGCCATACGTCCGGCAGGCGTACGCGGACGGTCTGGCGAATCCGGGTTTTGCTCATTTGGAGGGCATAGAGCGCATCCTGCGCGAACAGGAACAGGGACGACGGGAGAGGAAACGTGTCATCGCTGACGCCATCGCGGAGATGGAGTGGTGGGCGGCATTCAGAAAGGCCGGGCAGTCGTCGGCGAAACCAACTAAAGGTGGTCAATCTGCTGCTGGAGCACCGCCGTCGCCGCCCAAGGTCCACAAGAAGCCGTGGCGAAATGCTCCGTGCCCGTGTGGCAGCGGCAAGAAATACAAGCACTGCTGCGGGAAGTGATGAGCGCCATTCGCATCTTTAACGTCGAAGCCGGGCTGCCGCCCCTCGATGAGGCGCGACGTCTGGTCATCGCTGAAATCAAGCAGGCCAAGCGCCAGGGCGCGAAGGTGCTGAAGGTGATTCACGGCTACGGTTCATCGGGCAAAGGCGGGGCGCTCTGCGTCGGCTTGCGGAAATCCTTCGGGCTTCGCAAAAAGGAAAGAGTCATCAAGGATTTCATCGCGGGCGAAGACTTTTCCGTTTTCAACGACTCGGTGCTGGCTCCGCTGGAAGCGGTGCCGGAATTGCGCGGCGACCCTGATTTGGGCGCGACGAACGAAGGGGTCACCATTGTCTGGCTAAGGTGAAGCGCCGGGCGTTTCAGACCCTGCTACGCAAAAATCACGGGTGGCGGTGTGATAGCTGCCGGTACTGCCGGTCTAATCAACAGGTGAGCCATGGCGAAGCACTTAAAATGGATGTTGTTGCTGATGTTCGTTCTGCTTATCGCGCTCGTTTTGTACCCCGGTTTGAAACCGAGACTAAAACTGCCGACCGGCACCGGGCGGGCCAAGGTCGCTCTGGGCGACAGCCATGGAGTGATTCTAGCCTCCGATGGCAGTCTGTGGTTTTGGGGACAAATGCTGCTTCAGTTTGGCCCCAAGGGCACCAATATCCTTGTTCCCACCCGCCTCTCGCCTGATACCAACTGGGTGGACGTGGGCCTGGGCGATTTCATGGGATTCGCCATCAAATCCGATGGCACCCTTTGGGCCTGGGGCGCGGATGCGGATATTTACACGGGCGCACCTGACCCAAAGTGGAATGGTACGCCACGAGAGGTGGGAACCAATCACGATTGGCGGGCGTGTGCGCCGTTTTGGAATTCCTGCACACTGTTGATGAAGCACGATGGCTCGCTTTGGGCGCTGGACGATGTCCTGGACCAGCGGGGCAAACGCCTGGGTAATCCGGCTTGGAAGATGCAGCCGGTACCGCTGCGACGCATCATCCTACAGAAAGACATTGTAGCGTTTGCCGGTGGGCGGAACCGGCTGGGAATAGCCCTGACCCGCGACGGGGAGGTCTGGACCTGGGGCTGGGCGTTGGGCCAGCAGAGCCCGACGAGTGCCTTTGTGCAGGCTGTTTCCCGGTTGCTGAATCGGACGGGTCTCCGAAACAACTGGGGACAGGGCCAACCAGACCCCGTGATACACCCTGAGCCGTGGCAGCTTCCAAACGTGCCGTGAACCTTGGTGGTGACTCGTGTTTCGGACCCGGGCTATGATGACGCGGCGCGCATCTGACCGCAGGTGCTAATGAAGCGGCGGACCTACAGGAAGCTCCGGGCTGAACAGCAACCAGACCACCACCACGGCGTCTATGTGGTCCTGCTCAAACCGGCTGCCGGGAAACTTCGTGCTGTCCGCGCCGCTAACCCCAAGCGTGACTCCAAGAAGCCCTGCCCTTACGTCGGGATGTCCGGGCTGAAACCGAGGGAGCGATTTGCCAACCACAAGGCCGGGATTAAGGCGGCGTCGGTGGTCAAACGCTACGACCTCCGCTTGTTGCCGGAATTGTACGAGCACCTGAACCCGATGCCGTTCGAGGCGGCTGCCCAGATGGAGCAGGATTTGGCGGAGGATTTGCGTCGGGCCGGTTACACGGTCACCGGCGGGCACTGACCGAGAGGTGAAGTTCACGCCCACCTCGTAAGCCGGTGCAGCCAAGGATGAACAAGGGTCGAATCAAACTTGTTGCCCTGCCGGGTTTGCTGGGGTCAATATGCGCGCGGATGGTGAATGAGTTTCGGCGTCATCCGCACATGTGACCACGATTCCAGCCAGAATCTTGCTCGCAGTGATTGCTGGTTGGGTATTTTCCCAGCCGGGTTGCTCTCGTCCGCCGACTCCCTGTGCTGGTAATCTGGCATCGCTATTATGAACCTCAAATGCAGCAAATGTGGCTCAGAGAAAATTATTCCGCTCGCGAGCATGATTGACCAAGGGCAGGCTTCAGACGGCACACTGAAAGCCCTTGTGGGGTACACCAACCCGGAGGCATGGGTGTTCAAGGGGGCAGTGTACGCGAAGATGAAAGCCAACATCTGCGGAGAGTGTGGTTACACCGAACTCATCGCCGAAAATGCCGCCGCGCTCTACGGTGCATACCTGAGGGCGAGGGGATAGCAAGCATGGTATATGCCCTACGGCCTCATACCGCTCGTCGCTTCGGTCATCCTGACCGGCCTCTACCTGTACACCGAGGCTGCTTGGCGGTCGAAGGTTTTGGTCGTGGGTTTGTTGCTGGTGTCTTTGGCTTGCTACGTTGGTTATTTGCACTTTCCTTTGTTCGGGCTGCTTCTGCGCGTGGGGTTGTGTGTTTTCATTGTGATATATTTGAAGGCGAATTCCTGAGCGCACCGAACAAAAGCTGACTATCGGGCATTGTGCTTCGAGCCGGTGCGATGTTCTTGGCAGAACGACCTCCGCAAGGCCGCGCTGGAGAAATGCGCAGCCGAGATGGCGAAGGCCACGGCGGAGGACCGGCAAAAGATGCTGGCACAGATTGAACGGGACATCGAAAAGGAGTTGCGGCGGTGCATGAGGCGGGTTGCGCCAGACAGCCTGATGCACTGAGCTGCCTGCCAGCACAAACAGCCAACCGCCAGGATTACCGCCGTCACTATTGGTCAGGTCATGTACCAGCCGCCATTCACGCTGATCGTTTGGCCGGTGACGTAGGCGTTACTGGCGAGCATCACGACGACGTCGGCCACTTCCTCGACCGTCCCATACCTGCCCAAAGGAACAATGTCGGGGCGGGCTTTCGGGTTGCTGGTAATCATCTCCGTCTCAATCAGTGCCGGGGCAATCGCGTTTGCCGTAATGCCTTCCTGGGCAAGCAGGGCGGCGTAGGAGTGTGTCAAACCAATGGCTCCCGCCTTGGAGGCGGCGTAATGCGGGCCGATGACACCGCCAAGTTGCGCGGCCACTGAAGAAAGGTTGATGATCCGGCCCCACTTGCGCTGGCGCATCCCCAGCAGAACCGCCTGGGTGACCAGGAACATGGACTTCAGATTGACCGCCAAGACCTCATCCCAGTCCTGTTCCGTGACCTGTCGCGTGAGCGTGGTGAAGTCGCTGTAGCGCACCTTGACCTGGACTGTGCGTCCGCCCAGGTGCCGGTGCTTGAGCCGTGCGGCAATGTCCTCGGCCTGCTGGCGCAGGCAGGCGCGCAGCACCTTGCGGTCGTCGGTGTCCTTCAGGAACGTTTCCTCGCCGCTGATGCTGTTGATCTCATCGCCCATCTCCAGCGGGCGGTCGTCTTCCCCGAAGGCGTGCCGTTTGAGGGTGGGACCGAATCAGCCGACCAGGGCGCGCAGGTCGCCCTGGTAGTCCTGGAGAGCCCCAACCGTCTCGATTTCCTCCCCTTTCAGGATCCCTTCGATGACCCGGCCCACGCCGTAGAGGGCGCGCACTGGCAGCGGGCGCAGAAACTGGACCTTGTCCGCTTCGGAAATCAGCGTCAGCCCGTCCGGTTTCTGGTGGTCGCTGGCAATCTTGGCCAGCAACTTGTTGGTGGCAATTCCGATGGTCGCGGTCAGCCCGCGCTCCGCGCGGATGCGGTCCTTGAGTTGCCGCGCCAGCGGCACCACCCCTAGCAGCGAGGCGTCGGCGGCGTCGGCTTGGGAGAGCGTGGACAGGTCGAGATAGGCTTCGTCGATGGACATCTGCTCAAGAACCGCTCCCGTCTCGGCGACGATCTTCATGATCTGCCGCGATTCCTCCCGGTAGTGGTCCATGCGTGGCCGTACGAATTTGCCCCTGGGGCAGAGCCTTCCCGCCGTGACGCTGGGCATGGCCAAGCGCTTCAAGAAAAGATAGCCTCATCTCCGCATCGTGATGGTGTCTAATGGACACTTGATCCCTATGGAAAAAGGCAAGACCCCCGGGACGCTCCGCCGCGATTTGCAAACGCTAACCAAGTCCAGGCAGGCGCGAGTATTGGCCGAAGACGTTTACGCCATCCGGCCACTGCCGCCGGGCTGCGCCGACGGTTTGGTCCGAACTGCGCCAGGCAATAAAACCCTGGGGTCATTAGGCAAATGAAGTCCAAAGTCAAACGCTGGCAACTGGACATCCTGTCACCGTGGAAGACGCGTAGAGAGGCTGTGGTTTACGCGGAAACTGCTTTGCCAGTTCGCCGCGTCACAAGGTAGCACGTCAACACTCCGGCTAACAGCGCGCTCATCCATTCGAGAACGAGCACCCGAACGTTGACGGTGAACTCAGGAACCTGCTTGCTCGCATCGAACCCTCGGTGAAGGAGAAACGCCACTGTGGGAAGCGATGCCGGGGCCGACCCGTGTGCCGACAAGGCGCCGGGTCCCCACCCAGGACGCATGACCGCTGGAAACAACGTCATCACGACGACGACGGCGTTGACGGCAAGAAAGATCCGGCCACATGGTTGCACCATCCTTGGCAGCCTCTTCCGAGTGCCTTGGTGGTAGAGAAGAAACGCGCTGGCCAAGAGAATGAGGACCAGAACACCGATGCCGGGCAGCGCGGCCCGTGCCGCCAATCCAACCATGAAGAGCGTGTAGAACAAGGTGATGATCCAAAGCAGCACGATCCACCGCGTCACTGCGCCTAGCTCGGAATCCACGGAGCGTATCGCCCAATGCACCGCACCCCAAATGGCTCCGCAAAGGACGCCTACAGGCCCCGTGACAAAGATGCCGAGCAGTGGGCCAAGGTTCGAGGAAGACAGGAAGACTGGCCCAAGGAACCCACCGGCGAATGAGACCGAGCCGATGATCGCGGCCCATTTGAGGATGGAGACCAGAAGGCCGGGCGTGTTCTTGGTGTTCATGGGTTGCGAGGTTTAAGACCGGTTCGCATATTGAACCGCGTCAGTCTAGCCAACAAGCGCACGCTGCGCAAACCCTGCCTGATCCATGAGTCGGGCTGACCGACACTCAGGCCAGCTATTAGTGCTGGAGCTGCACTGCCCACGACCGCAGAGCGTCCGGACTGGCGCTGATAGCGACCACATGCCGTCATCAGCCGAAAGGCCCGTGGTCAGTGGCCATAGATGCAGCAGCTTGACTTTTGCACTGCCCTATTAACACTGGGTTAAATGACTTCACTTATACACCTTACCCCGAAACAGCTCAGGCGAGCGGCTGACCTGAAAGAACGCATCGACGCCCTGGAAATCGAACTGAAGGGCATCCTCGGACCGTTGGCCCACGCCGATGATGGGGCAGCTCCCCCAGCGAAGAGGAAGTTCAGTGCGGTGGCGCGGGCCAGCATGCGCGCCGCGCACAGGGCACGGTGGGCGGCCATCAACGGTTCAGAAGCGCCAGCAAAATCGGTGCGGAAACGCAGGAGGAAGCTCTCTGCTGCCGGAAGGGCTGCTCTTTCGCTGGCCGCAAAAGCTCGCTGGCGTATTGCCAGGGCAAAGGGCAAGACGACGCTTTAGAGTGGTTTACCACTTGTGCGCTTGAGATAGAGCACGCGCTTGGCATGGAAGAATCAATGTACAGCGCACCGTGGTCCGCCCGGTTGCCGCGCATGAGTCCTGCGCGGGCGTTTGCGACGGTCTTCATGGCCGTGTTCTTGTTCATCTTCCTGAGCAGCGCGCTGGTGACCTGGATGATGCCGGAGATTTATCAGGCCACTGCCCGCGTAGTTGCTCCCGGCGCGGCCTCCGTGGAACTGTTCCAGTCGGCGGATCTGCTGAAGGAAGTCGCCGGGCGGCTCAATCTCGCTGAGAAGTTCGCCGCCCGTTATGGTGAAAGCAGACCTCTGGACGCCCGCCACGTGGGTGACATCCTGCGTCGTTCCCTTCAGGTGCGGCGTGTGCGAGAAACAGAACTCGTTGACATCTCGGTCTACGGTCGTTCCCCGACCGAGTGCTCCGAGTGGGCAAACGAAATCGCCGAAACCGGCGCAAGGCAGATCAGGTCGGCCAGGATAGCCGAGCGAGCCGTGCCTCCGCTCAGACCCTCGCGGCCGAACAAGGCGCTGAATCTGTCCCTCGGAGCGGTGGTGGGCATCCTTCTTGGGACGATGGCTGGCGGGGTCGGTGCCAAGCTGGCCGTGGGATTTGACGGGCGATAGCAAGGCCGGACGTTGGGACGGGCCTCAAGCTAGGCGTTGCGGATATCCCGGCAGGCGTCCCAGGTTTTGGCTGCGGCGTATGCTTCCCAGCGCGCTTCGGCCTGCGGTAATTGGCTCGTCCGTTCCGCTGCTTCCGGGTTAAGCTCAATGCCGTTTAGGAATTCAGGCATAGATCTCGCCCACCGAGTATTGCACCGTTCCTTTGCGGCTGGTGTTTTTGCGCAACCGCGGCCAGCTACTCATTGGCTGGCGCAAAGCCCGCGGGCAGGATCGTAGCCGACGTTTGGGAATCGCCATATCCGCTATTCGTTTGAGCGAACGGCGGACGACCAAACACAACTGTGCCGGGGTCATCAAATCCGCTGATACTTCCAGGAACCGCCATAGCCCTTGCACAATTTGCAGGGTCTTCATAAAGCTGATCCGCAGCACCCCCACCCCTGCCACCGCCGCCGCCTCCACTCGGTACCCCACCAGGACCGCATAGGCCAGGATCAGGGCCGCGATCTCTTGCATGGCCGTCAACGGGGTGTGACTCTGCAAACAAACCGTCGAGCGCATGTCCACCTTCAATTCCTTATAGAAGAGCTCTTGCTCCCAGCGCCGGGCATACAATGCCAGCAAGTCGCTCGCCGGATACTGACGCCAGTTCAGCAGACTGCTCCACAAGCGCACGGTGGTGATGGCCCCACGTCCGCCACGCTGGAAGCCCGCGTTCCCACTTGCTCATGAAGCTGAGCACCAGGCGTATGACCGCGCGTTGAAAGTCGCGCGCACCATTGCCGATCTGGCCGGAACGGAGAAAATCCTCAACGACGATATCTCGGAAGCCATTCAGTTTTGGTCGTGGAGGCATGGCCGCTTGCTATTCTATCACCGCAGGATAGCATTTGATTGTAACGGCCCACATGCAGTATGAACCGCCGAAACTTTGCTCGGGTGAGACCTTTTGAACCTGGCACCATGTCCTTCCGAAGCGGCAACAGACGCCACCCACTCAATCACTCAAAAGTTCGTTGCCTGTTCGCACTTGCGTTATTGGTTTCCTTGGTTTTGCGGGCCGAGGACTGGCCACAGTTTCGTGGCCCGAACCGCGATAGCATTTGGAAGGAAACCGGCATTCTGGAAACCTTCCCGGCGGAGGGATTGAAGGTTCTCTGGCGCGCGCCCGTGGGTGCCGGACACTCCAGCCCCGTGGTTGCACGAGGCCGCGTCTATGTGACCGACTGCGAAACGGGAAAGCCGCGGGCCTGGGAGCGCGTTCACTGTTTTGCCGAAAGCTCAGGGAGCCCTCTCTGGACTTACAGGGATGAAGTGGACTACCCCGATAATTTCGACCCAAAGCACCCCTCCGGCCCGTGTCCAACACCCATCGTGAACGCGGGTCGTGTCTACACGTTGGGGGCGACGGGCCATTTACTGTGTCGCAACGCGCGCGACGGCGCGGTGGTCTGGAAGAGGATTCTCACCCAGGAGTACCATCTAATAGAGTCTCCAAACCTCACCTCCTGCCCACTGGTCGAAGGCAACCTCCTGATCGTTGTCATGGGCGGCCAACCGAGTGCCTGCGTCGTCGCTTTCGACAAGCGAACAGGCAGGGAAGCCTGGCGCGCTCTCGATGACCCGCCGCGCGAATTCAGTTCTCCCATCGTGATCAGCGCCGGCGGGAAAAGACAATTGATCCTCTGGACCCCGAAAGCGGTGAGCTCGCTGGACCCCGCCACCGGCCGGACCTGGTGGCGGGAGGAACTCATCACCCGAGAGGATTACGCAGTGGCGACCCCCGTGTTCCACCGCGACCTGCTGCTCATCAGTGGGCTAATGTTTAAACTCGCTCCTGACAAACCAGCCGCATCGGTGCTCTGGCCGGAGTCGAAAGCGTTATCCCTCCGGGTGCTGAGCCACACGTGCATGCCGTTGATCCTGGGCGACCATGTGTTTGCGGGCAAAATGGGTGGCCGCTTGGTTTGCCTGGAAGCGAGCACCGGCAAACAAGTTTGGGAATCCGACACGGTAACCGGCCTGGCAAACGGTGCGACGATTCATCTGACTCCTAACGGCGACTCCGTCTTAATCTTTACCGACCAAGGCAACCTGATCCGCGCCCGCTTGGATGGGGAAGGTTATCACGAGCTCAGCCGCGTCCGACTCATCGAACCCACCTTCCAATTCGGTGACAGAAAAGTCGTATGGGCTCCACTGGCGTTCGCCGACCGCCATGTATTCGCCCGTAACGACCACGAACTGCTCAGCGTCTCGCTGGCGGTCAGGCCATGATATGAATGAACTGTGGCGGAGGCTGTGGGCGTTTTGGGAGACGGGGTTGCGGCGGTAGGAGTCGAGGCGCCAGCTGGCGGGATTCAATGATTTCGTGGTAACGATTGAGCGTTGGAGTGGAGGAGGGGAAGTCGAGAGTCGGGGGCTGCCTGCGCGACTAACTGTCTGCATTCGGCACCGGGCGTGCGTTTTGCTTACAAAACGCGAGGAGTCAACACTACTATGGCATGGTCTGAAACAACCGTCGCCGCCGTCGGCTCTCCAGCCCTGAATCCGCCTCCCTTGAATAATGGCGCTGTAACTGGGTTTTCGCCAACGTCAGGCAACCAGATCCATTGGGAGGCTGTCATGACGAGCTTTTGGCTCAGGCTATTACGAATTCGCCAGGGAGACGAGACACCTTCCTCGTCTTGGGCGTTGACATCGGCCCGGTTGACCGGCCGCAGTTCCGGCACATCCTTAAAACCCTGACCCATCGCGCAGTGCAAAGTGCAAAGGCGTGATCCCGATATTATTCTGGGCATTGACGTTGGCCTTGATGGCCAGCAGCACTTCCGCGGCGTCTTGTAATGCCAGTGGGTCGCATCGTGCAACGGCGTCCAGCCAAGGCGGTCTGTTTTGAACACCAGATCAGGTTTGCCCTCAAGCAGTGCCTTGGCCTTTTCCAAGTCGCACTTCCTGACCCCGGCGGAAATATCCGACGGTAATAGGCCGGACAGCTTACTCCAGAAGCTCATGTTATTGGTCATTTCTTTGCCTTTCTATGATGCTAAATCTTTTTCAATCCGGCGTATTCGCATTTGCTGGGTGATGCCAAACCATGAAATGGACATTCCCGCGATGGCAAGACCCAGCAAGAGCAGCAAAGCTAACTTGATGAACGGGGCGACCCACCGAAACTGTGGTGGAGGTGGATTGGGCGCCCAGGACGCCCACCAGCAGTAAAGTGCGAAGGGTATTGCGCCTCCGAAGAACATTCCTAAACCGCGCCCGGCTAGTTTACGACTTCGCTCTCTGATTTGTTGACGGTAATCCAGGTCGGAACGCAAACCGGCTTCGACCAGGGATCGCACATCGACAAAGGCAGCTTTTTGCCGCTTGAATGTGAGCAAGCCGTCTGGTGTTGCGAAGCTTAGCTGCTGGAAGTTGTAAAGCCTTACGAGATCGATTAGACCGTGAGCCTGCGCGGACGGAGTCTCGAAAGCGGTCTGACCGTCCGGGAGTTTGAGCCTAAATACAGACTCGTCCCATTCCAGCGACCACTGAGCTTTAGATCGGTCCTTTTCCCGGGTTAGCTTATGCGAGTGCATTGTGGTTGTAGGGAGAGCTATGGTTGCACCGGCGCCGTGTCTTCCGCATGCCACTGAGCGACTTGTTCAGGACGGGCCGCCTCCCACGCGTTGTCCACCTTACCGTCCCTTCCGGCGAAAATCCACCGGCCGTCCGGGGAAAAGGCTACATTCGAAGAGAAACCGACATTCGCCGCGAGGGTGAGTACTTCGCGGCCACTGGCCGCGTCCCACAGCTTGGCACTCTGATCCTTGCTGACCGTAAGAATCCGCCGGCCGTCCGGAGTGAAGGCCACACACTCAACAGGACCGCTATGACCCTTGAGGGTGAGCAGTTCTTTGCCGCTGACCGCATCCCATACCTTGGCCGTATTATCCGTGCTGCCCGTAACAATCCGCAGGCCATCTCGGGAAAAGGCCGCCGCGGTCCCAGTCCGTTGCGCTGAGGGTCCTCTCCCGGTCCTTGTGTGTGTCCCGAGGGTGAGCAGTTCTTTGCCGCTGGCCGCCTCCCACACCGTGGCCGTTCCGTCAAAATTCCAACTTACAATCCGCTGACCGTCCGGGGAGTAGGCTGCGGAGCTAATCATCTCCTTGAGGGCGAACCGTTCCTGACCGCTGCCTGCATCCCACACTTCGAATGTTCCGCCGATGCCGCTGGTGAGGATCCGCTGGCCGTCCGGGGAAAAGGTCGCAGATCGAATAATCGGCATGCCCGCAGGCCAATCCGGGTCGCTGTGGCCGCTGATGGTAAACAGTTCCCGGCCGCTGTCCACTTCCCACACTTTGGCCCCGTCATTGGTTAGGCTGTTGGCGCATGAGAGAATCCGCCGGCCATCCGGGGAAAAAGTCAAAGAAGTAATCGTCAACGCACCACTATGCCCCTTGAAGACGCTCAATTTATTTCCAGTAGCCACGTCCCATACAGTGGCCGTCCTAATACCGCCGGTGACAACCCGCTGTCCATCCGGAGAAAGAGCCAGATCGAAGACGCCGTTGGTCACTTTGCAAGCAAGCAGTTCGCGCCCGCTGGCTGCATCCCATAACCGCAACTCTTCCGAAGTGCTGGCGGCAATGCGCTTTCCGTCCTGGGAAAAAGCTACAGGAGCTGATAGGTGACGCATTTTCATGAACTCCACGAGCGCTGCCAGGCCTTTGTTGGCAGCAAAGTCTTCGTACCGTTTCAACTCCTCAACGTTCTTCACAGGCGCGGCCGGGCTTCTGTCGGCAGCGATGTCCCACACCTTGGCCGTTCCATCGCCGCTGCCGGTGAGAAGTCGTTGGCCATCCGGGGAAAAGGCCACCGAGGAGACACCGCCAACGTGCCCCTTGATTGTCCGGAGTTCCCGACCATTTACCGCATCCCACAGTTTGACCGTCGCATCCGCGCTGGCCGTGGCAATTTGGTTTCCGTCTGGAGAGAAGGCAACGGCGGAGATCCGACCGCCATGCCCCGTGAGGATGAACAGTTCCTGGCCACTGGTCGCGTCCCAAACATTGGCCGTTAGACCGAAACTCCCGGTGACAATCCGCTTGCCATCCGGGGAGAAGGCCACTGAATAAATTCCAGCGCTCCGGCCTTTGAGCACCAGCAGTTCCCGGCCGCTGGCCGCATCCCACACTTGCGCATAACGGCCGCTGCCGGTGGCGATTCGCTGGCCGTCCGGAGAGAAGGCCACGGAAGTAACCTGAATGATGTTGTACTGACCGAAGGTAAGTTTATCCATCTGAGCGATCTGAGAGGCGCTAACCTCGAGCGTGAGCAATGCCCGGCCGCTGGTCGCATCCCACACCTTGGCGGTCCCATCAAAACCGGCGGTCGCAACGCGCTGACTGTCCGGAGAAAAGGCGACAGACGAAAGATAATTGGTGTGCGCTTTGAAATTGACCAGTTCCTTTCCACTGGAGGCATCCCACACTTTGGCCGTCCCGTCTCCGCCCCCGGCAGCGATCCGCTGGCCATCCGGTGAAAAGGCCAGAGAGGAAACCGAATATAACGCGGCAGAGCGCGGCCCCTGAATCGTGAGAAGACTCCGACCACTGGCTGCGTCCCATACTTGCGCCGACGGCCACGCACTTCCGGTGACAATTCGCTGACCGTCCGGAGAAAAGGCGACCGAGGAAAAGCCGTTGATCCCTCTGAGCGTGAGAAGGGCCTGGTGTGTTTGCCGTTGCCAGTAGTACCACTCAAATCCGCGCTCCGGAAACGACTGCGTCTCCTCGAGTAGTTCAGCGAGGCGGCCGAGGTGGGTTTGGTCCCAGGCGTTTTGGGCCAGGTTCATATCGGCCACATAGAGCAGGCGGTGTGCTTCGGCTTCGCGCGCCGCGGCGCGCTTGGTCTGCTCCTGGGCGGTGCGGGCGCTGGCTTCAGCTTTTTGGCGCTGTTCGTCCGCGATCCGTCGCTGCGCGATCTCGCGTGCGTGGGCCTGGCGTTCACGCAGAAATGACCAGGAGGAGAAGCCCAGGCCAGCAATCAAGGCCGATGCCACGGCGCTGGCCGCCACGAAAATTAGTTTGTTTCGGCGAAACGCCTTCTGGAGGCGATACCCTGTGCTCGGTGGCCTGGCGATAACCGGTTCGTTTTCCAAGTGCCGCTTTACGTCCGCACCCAGGCCGTTGGCGGTCTCGTACCGGCGGGTGCGATCTTTTTCCAACGCCTTCATGACGATCCAGTCCAAGTCGCCGCGCACCAAATTCAGCAGACCGGGTGCTTCTATTTTGCGGTGTTTGGCGACCGACGTTAGATCGGCCCCCTGCATCGTGCTCAAACAGGTCGAGGGACGAGCCGGTTCTTGTTCCCTGATCGTACGACGTATTTCATCCAGCCCCGCCTGCAGCAATTGTTTGGCATTGAAAGGGGTCTGGCCGGTCAGCAATTCGTAGAGCAAAACGCCCAGGCTGTAGATGTCGCTGCGCGTGTCGATATCCAGAGCGCTCATTTCGGCTTGCTCCGGACTCATGTAAGCGGGAGTGCCGATGAATTGCTCGAAGGCGGTGAAGAGGGTTTGATCGGTCAATTTGCCGGTGGTCGCTTTGGCGATTCCAAAATCAATCACCTTCGGCATCGGCACGCCGTCGTTCATCGTGACCAAAACGTTCGAGGGTTTGATGTCACGATGGATGATCCCTTTCTGGTGCGCGTGCTGAATGGCATGGCAAACCGGAATGAAAAGCTCAAGCCGTTCACGGGTGGAAAGGTTGTTCTGGTCGCAGTAATCGGTGATTTTGGTGCCGCGCACCAGTTCCATGACAAAATACGGACGGCCCGCGTCTGTCGCGCCAGCGTCCAGGACCTTGGCGATGTTCGGATGATCCATCAAAGCCAGGGCCTGCCGCTCCGCCTCAAACCGGGCGATGACCTGCTTGGTGTCCATGCCCAGTTTGATCACCTTGAGCGCCACTCGCCGACGCACCGGCTCCTGCTGCTCGGCCATATACACCACCCCGCACCCGCCCTCGCCAATTTTTTGCAGGAGTTTATAGCGTCCAGTGGTCTGACCCACAGCTTCGTCGGGCGCATCTGCCACCTCAATTTTGATGGTGGAGCGGGCTTGCGGCGGCGAACCTTCCGAGCGATGTCCCGCGCCGTACGGTTCCGTGGCCAGCAAGGCATCGGTTTGCTCGTGCGCCGCGAGCAACGCTTCGAGGCGCTGCCGCAGGGGGCAGTCGTCTCGGCAAGCGGCACTGAGGAAGGCCTCACGCTGCGCGCCGCTCAATTGAGCCGCCGCCTGAAACAGGGCCTCTTCGGGAAGTGGTTCCGGCCTGCGGTTGGAACTGGATTCGTTCATCTACCCTATTAAGCGCATTCTGGTCTTGAAAAGTACGTGGGAAAGTTTGGGCATCATTCTGACGGGGTGTTTGCTTTTAGTTGGGCAGATGCGTCGGTCATTCGTCACCGCTTGATCCCCCGGCGCCTGGACCTGCGATCTCCACACGCAGCCAGGCCCGGGAATAGGCCCACCACTGTTTGGCCGTCGGCACGGCGATCCCCAGGATCTCGGCTGTCTCCTCGAAGGAGAGGCCCGCGAAATAACGCAACTTCACCAACTCCGCTTTGCGGGAGTCCACCGCGGCGAACTTGGCCAGGGATTCGTTCACCGCCAGCAACTGGTCGTCTGGCGTCGGGGACGCGAGGTCCAGTTCATCGAGAGTCACCCGTTCAGCTCCCCCGCCACGTTTGCTCGCCTTACGGCGCCGCGCGCGATCCACCAGGATTCGGCGCATCGCCTCGGCCGCGGTAGCGAAGAAATGCCGGCACCCATTCCAGTGACGTTTGCTGGGACCGGAGATTCTTAGCCAGGCTTCATGCACCAGCGCCGTCGGCTGAAGGGTCTGGCCGGGAGCCTCCCTGGCCATCTTGCCCGCCGCTAGGCGGCGTAACTCCTCGTAAACCAGCGGCAGCAACTTCTCAGCCGCGCTCTCATCCCCAGCGTCCACCGCCTCGAGGATTTGGGTCACCTGTTCTGGCGCTGAATCCATGGCTCACTTCCCCAGCCTGGCTGTGCCGCAAGGAGGCGCACATCAGCCCGGGGAACTTTTCATATAAGAACCCAAAAGGAGCCAAAGCGCAACTCCCTTGGCGTTGGCCTTATTGGTTTGCGCCTGTCAGGCTAATAACACGATCAAGTCTTGGCGTTCGGGTTGAGCGTTCTCGTCGCCGGCCGGACAAGCTAATTTGCTCGGGTTCGAGCGGATCAATAATCGCGAAAAGTGCCATTGCGGATTGCGTTACCCGCGATACTGCGGCGTGCGTTCTGCTTGCATAACGGACGTCACCGGCCCGGTTCCACCTGTCCCACTGACCAACGACCAATCTGGCCGGCTGGTGAGCCCTATCCCCAACGACCGATTCGCAAGAGAAAGAACTGCTGTCGTACTGCCGCCAGCGCAAGAGGAAGCACGTTATCGTCTATGAAGACAAGATGTCCGGCGGCTCAACATCCCGCCTGGCGCTGGAGCGGCTTATGCAGGACATGCGGGCAGGCACGGTTCAGCGCCTTCTCTGCTTCAAGCTGGACCGGTTTGGCAGGAGCCTCACTCACCTGGCCCTCATTCTGGAGGAGATGAATCGGCTGCAAATCCCGTTAATCTGCATCGGACAGGGCGTTGACACCTCCACGGATAGCCCGGCTGGCCGATTGCAGTTGAATGTGCTGATGGCCGCGGCGGAATTTGAGCGTGGAATCATCAAGGAGCGAGTAAACGCTGGTTTAAAGGCGGCGAAGGCGCGTGGCGTTCGGCTTGGTCGCCCTGGCACACTGCATAAACACGCTGGCGAGGTCTTAGCGCTCAAGCGGAAGGGCATGGGCCTGCGTGCGATAGCGCGGGAACTCAAGATGCCGGTGGCCTCCGTACATTCCGTGCTGAACAACTGATTGAGGAATGCGAGCACCGAAAGCTAATAAGCTCACGATTGACGAAGATGAAAGCTTCGAGATGTCAAATCTTTGGCCACCGGATACTGGTTTGGCTTGGCGCGTCTGGATTAGCGTCGATATTAACCATCGGTATTCTCGGCCTCAACTGAGAGTGGAGCAAGGGGATGCACCAAACCGGAAATTCTATCCTGTGAGCATTAACGACCGGGTTGAGTTTCTGGCAGGTCGGCCAGCCGGATTGTCTGCCGCTCATTTGAAGGATTTACAACGATTCGTAGCGCTGAATCGCGAGGTGTTGCTGGCGCATTGGCATGATGAAATCGACTCAGGCACTGCCTTGAGCCGCATTCAACATATTTAGCCATGATAACGGCGACGCTGGCCCAGCGCCGGGTTGGCGATGCCGCCCCCCAGGCGGCGCGGCAGGGGGCATTTGCACCCATCGGTTGCATCAAGGAACCCGTAAATTCTTTCGATTAGCATCTTGCGCCGGTGGGCTCGGCATTTCGAAGGAATGGTGCATTTGCATCGGCGAGGAACAGAGGGTGGTGCCGATGCCGCAGCCATCATCGGTTTTGGCATTGCAGGCGGCGGCTCCCGTGGTGTCAACCTGCGTGGGCGAGCAAAGCAGGTGCTCGCAGCGTTACTCGGGGCGATTTTGGGGCATTGGTTTCCAGCAAGCCATGGATGCTGCGCACTTCCTCAGCGCGGGCGTTGTGAGTTTTGCGCGAGGCCTGAACGATACGCCAAAGATGACGGCGTTGCTGTTGGTGTTACCGGCACTGAGCGTGCATTGGAGTATGATGGCGGTGGCAGTCGGCATTGGCGTAGGCGGGCTGTTGAGCGCCCGGCGGGTGGCCCAGACGATGAGCCACAAGATTACCTGCGTGAACCACGGTCAGGGCTTTTCCGCCAACCTCGCCGCAGGGTTGTTGGTCACTACGGCGAGTTTGTTTGGGCTGCCGGTGTCCACGACGCATGTTTCGGTCGGGTCGCTTTTCGGCATCGGATTGACGAGCCGACAGGCAGACTTCCGGGTCGTTCGCAACATTTTGCTTTCCTGGCTGGTCACGTTGCCGTGCGCAGCAGTCATTGGCGCATTGGTTTGTTGGCTCATGAAGCATTGAAGTGCTCGACAGCATGCTGCCGCCAAGGCGGTGGGCAGCCGGGCCGTCCCGGCGAGGTTGGCCCAGCGCCGGGACTCGCGCCGGAGCCGGTGGGTGTGGGTCTTGTCGGTGTCGATTGAGGTGTGCCGGAGCACACAAGCTTCACGGGTGAAAACGGGTTGCGTGGTGGACTTGCGCGGTTCATGGTGGTAACGGCTGGTCGTATATCAATCACCGGCGTGACACTTATGCAAAAGCTTCGCTCAATTCATTTGTATCTGGGATGCCTTTTCGCTCCGATTCTGTTGTTCTTCGCCGTTTCGGGCATCTGGCAGACATACGCTCCCGCGCCTGCCTACCAGAAATCGAAAGTGCTGGCATGGCTCTCCACGATTCACACGGCGCACCCTTTGAAAGTGGGCACTTTGAGTAGTGCTGTCCTTCGCGGTTTCGTGGTCGTCATGGCCGTGAGTTTTATTGTTACCACCATTTTGGGAATTGTGATGGCAGTGAAGTTTGGAAAGAGCCGACGAGCGGGCTTTTGGTGCCTCGCCGCTGGCGTGGTATTTCCGCTGGCGGTTATTTTGATTACAGTGTGGGCGCGATGACGATGCCGAATCGGGTCGCCGGGAAGAATTGCCTGTCCCGGCTCCGACACGACCGGACATGAGGGTCCGCGTCCTGCGGTTCCTGACGGTCGATGATGTTGTCGGATGTATTCGGTGTCGATGTATACCAAGAAGGCCCGCCGGACAATGACGCCAGCGGCACTCGCGTGGCCATCACGCCGGTCGACCACGGCTCCGGGCGCGGCGCTGACCTAGCCACCGAGCACGGAAGTTCCGACCAACTGTCCTGGCAGCGCGGGGCTGGCCTGCTGGCAATCACTGGCTCAACCGGAAAAACTGCTGTCTGCCAGAGATGTCATTGGTCACGGTGTTTTGGCCGTTGATGATGACTGACGCGGGGAGATTGGTAGTCCAGACTGGTGAGGCGAGGTTCGTGGTGGTTTCTAAACTAAAATGCGAAGCCCACGTCGGCCACGAGAGGACGACTTGACTGCCAGCCTGCATGATTCCCAACGACGGCAACAAACCCAACGCAAACACCGTGCCATCGCCCTCACTGCCGCCATTCACTGCCGTCCCATACAGGGTGTTACCCGATAAAATAAGACCGGCATACGGATTAGCTCCGTCGCTATTGGTACCAGAAGACTCCGCCGTGAAATTATAGAGAGTGGCAAATCCCGTGCCGTTGGTGTTGAGAGCGAACACTGTGCCGTTGTCCGCACTGCCGCCGCCACTTGCGGTCCCATACAGGGTATCGCCTGACAAAAGCAATCGGCCATACGGAGCAGCACCGCCGTTGCTCTCACCGAAATTATACAGGTTCGTAAAACCGGTGCCGTCGGTGTGGACTGCGAACACCGTGCCATACAAGCCGCTGCCACCACTCACGGTTGTGCCGTACAGGGTGTTGCCCGATAAGACCAACACGCCCTGTGGGTCAGCGCCCTCGCTGGGATAACCAGCAAAACTATGCAAGGTCGTAAAACCCGAGCCATCGGTTTGGACGGCAAACACCGTGCCCCTGCCCGCCGTCCCGCCGCCAACCGTCGTCCCATACAGCGTGCTGCCCGACAAAACCAACCCGGCATACGGACTGGTTCCGTCGCTGTTCGTGTAATCAGGACCCGGAGCCAGTGAAAAAGGATACAGGTTGCCAAAACCGGTGCCATTGGTGTTGAGAGCGAATACCGTACCACTGCCCACGGTGGGACCTTGTTGCGTTGTCCCATAGAGCGTGTTGTCCGACAAAGTCAAACCATTCGGATAAGCTCCGCTGGCCTCAAAGTTATACAGGTTCGCGAAACCCGTGCCGTTGGTGTTGAGGGCGAACAGCGTGCCCCTGTCCGAAAAGCCGCCGCCGAACGCTGTCCCATATAGGGTGCCGCCCGATACGATCAATCCGGCAGCCGGATTCGCTCCGTCCGTATTGGTGCCAGCAGAAATGTTGGACAGAGCTGAGAAACTATACAGAGTCGTAAAACCCGACCCGTCGGTGTTGACGGCGAATACCGTGCCCCTGCCCGAACCGCCGCCTTCTTTGGCTGTCCCGTATAGGGTGTTGCCCGATAAAACCAATCCTGCATACGGATTAGCGCCGTCGCCGTTGGCAGCGAGAGAACCAGAGGTAGTCGTGAAACCATGCAGGGTCGTGAAGGTCTGCGCTGTCACCCGACCAGCCAGCACCAAGCCCAGACCGGCCATCAGCACGGGTAGCAGCAACAGTTTCTTAATGGGCGTTTTCATTGGTTGATTCCTTCACGCTAGAGCGCAATTTCCCCCGCGTGATGAGCCGTTGCCAGGTGGCCTCGGAGATGTCCAGAGTGCGAGAGTGTGGATGAAATACATTTCCATGACGGGTGTGTTGTAACACGTTCCGGCCCAAGGGCAATTCCAAGTTCACGCCGGTCGGCCCCGGTTCCGAGCGCGGCGCTGGCCACCTTCACTTCACGCCAACCTTGGCGGCGGCTGCGGGGTCGATGGCTGGTCGTGTCGAATCGGACGCCAATCATGGATTGGCAATCCGCTGCCTCAACTCAACTAAAGCGCAGTCAATCTCACCCAAATACTTTGCACGCTCCGGCTCGGAAACGTCCTTCACCAGCAGCAACAAAATTGCGTGCCACTGGGCAGCGTGCAGATAGAGCGCTACGTAATACTCGTGGTGCCGCCGGTCGGCTTCCTCCTTAGGCAGGGCGCTGCGTTCCAGCTCTTGCTCGTTTTTCACAAACCCTTCGTAGCTGGCTCGCCATTTGGCGTAAGACCCGAGCCACCTTTTTAGCGTCTCAACGTCTGGAGGAGTCGGCCCACCCTCCTGTAGGTAAATAAACTCGGGCGGCACGAATTCGCTCCAGCGCTGGCAACCGACGGTAGGCGGTGATGCCCTGAACAGTTTGGAGAGGGAGAACATGGACGAATATGCACGCTGGCCGTTAACTATTCAAACCACTCGGTCGTGTTTGATCTGGTTGCCAACGTGGCGTTGACCAGCCCCTGTTCCGCGCCGACCATCGTGATGGCCCAGGTGCGGGGCGACTTGCCTGGGTGCCGTCGTGCCCATGGGCATCGGGGTGGTCGGCCCCGGCTGCCGGGCGGCGCTGGCCGTGGTGGTCGACGTGATGGTGGGATTGGTATACCGGCAACTCGGCCTTTGCCATCGCCAGGGAGTCGGCAGGGAAGCTGGAAGCATCTGGGAGCACCGGACACGGACCCACGTGACCGGCGGCGTGCGAACGGGAGGACAATTGTCGCGGCGAACCAATTAGCCTTCTGCCGTCGTCGGGTCAATAATCCTTTTTACCTCGGAAACACGGTTTGCGGGAAAGCCTCCCTGCTTGGCGTGTTCCCGCACCGTCGCCTCATCTGGGGCGATTTACACGCAATAGACCTTGTCCTCGGTCACATAGCTTTCGAGCCATTGGATTTGCGGCCCGAGCTTCTTGAGGACGCCGCACGACTTTTGAGAGATACCCTGCAACTGGTCCGACGTGAGCTTTCCGGCCCCCGCGATTTCGCGTTCAATTATGAATCTTGGCATATTTCATACAAGTGAACTGAAACTCTTCTTTGGCTAAACCGTGGTATTGTATTCGCCACGCCCACAGCCGCAAGCATCAGAATTACGCAAGCTGCGTGACGGTATGGCAGAAACCGCTGATTCCCCAGCACAACCGCTGGCGCTCCTCGGCGCAGTCAACCTCTTTGGACTGCCGCCACAGTCGCGGCCATCACGCTGGTCGGCCACTGGCTCCGGGCGCGGCGCTGGCCTGTTCACGTGGCTCGGTGTTCGTAATCTCCTGTCGTGAACACAACATCAAACTTCACCATCGACGGCAGGTTCATCCTGAGCCTGCACAAATTCTGCGACCAAGCTGGCATCTCCCGCGTCACTGCGTGGCGCTGGCGGAAAAACCGCTGGCTGACCACGGTGCACATTGCTGGCAGGCCCTACCTGACCGACAAGGCGCTGGCTGACGTCCTGCGCCGGGCCGAAGCAGGGGAATTCGCCAAGGAGCCAAGGGTTCCAAACAGGCGACCCTCGGCTCGACCCTGTTCATGGGCCGGGCTGCGTAGCCTCGGCGCATGAACACAGAACTAAATGATACGCTGAACATCGCGATATCCAGTGTCCTCACCATTGGACGGCGCCAACTGGAGCAACTGCTGGCGCGGCTTGTTCCGGCCAGTCCGGCGGAAAGCCCGCCAAGTCCCAGATTAACGGCATGCGAGGCGAACCCGGCCCCCATGACTTATTCCATGAAGCAGATCGCCGAACTGCTGGGAGTCTCGTACATTACGGTCCACCGGCTGCTCGCGCGAGGACTCCTTCGAAGCTCCGCCGCCCTTCGGACCAAGGTCATTCCCAAGACGGAAACCGAGCGGTTTCCGAAAGAGACGACCCGGTCATCGGTACCTGAAGACCCGGAGCGGTGCGACACCTCGAAACGCAAGGAGCAGGGCCACGATTCCGGTATCCACGACCTCGCAAACGGCCATCAGCTACGACGGGTTCAGGGAGCTTGCAATCACGATGCTGTTCGGCATACCAACCCCACCCCGATACACGGGAGTTTTGACCGGCTCGCCGAAGTTTACGTAGGCAGCGCTCGCTTATGAAACACACCATGACGTTTCAGTATACGGGAATGGTCAGCACGGTAACCGGGCTTGAATCGAAATGGAAAAGCCCGGCTGCCGAAGCTGCCGGGCTTGTGTTTCGTATCCGCAGTTCAAATGACTGCAACTTTGTTTACAGTATACGCGTCCGGTACGGGCTGCGGCACGGTTGGCAACGCGACTATGTTGGCAGCATCGGCGGGTACGATGGCGAACCACTCTTTGGCCATTTCCAGCGTTATGCCGTTGGACCGATTGCGATAATGTTTTTCGATTTTGGCCATGGACGTGCCCATTTCATCCGCCACACCTGCCGGGTCGCCAGTCAGCTTGATTCTGTAGGTGCAGAACGAATGTCGCGGCGAGTTTGGCTTCCAATCCACTTGAGCCTTGTGGGCTACGTACTGGGTCAGGTCGTTCAGTCGGTAGATTTGGTCAAGCTCGTCTTCAGATTGCCATTGAACCGGCAGCACCCGCCCCGTGGCCTTGGCATAACGCATTAACCACTGCCGCAGGTTGTCACCAACGGGAACAACCCGGCTTTGCTTGGTTTTCGTGGCGCTGGATTGAACGAAAATGGAGCCGCTGGCCAGCCCTTGGTTCACTTGCTCCCAGCTTAGTCGGGCGATTTCCATTTTCCTCAGCCCACTCCAGAGCCAAAGTGCCATGAATGGTTTTGCTTCGTCTTTGATGGCAAAGATGATTTTGCGGGCTTCCTGTGGCGTAAGAATGCAGATGTCGGAGCCGGGCAACCGCTCGGGCTTGAGCACCTCGTTGCTGGCCGGATTCTCCCGTGCGTAGTGGTGGGCGATGGCCCATTTGAACACGAGGCAAAGGCAGTTCAGGAATTCGTTGCGCGTCTTTTTGGCCCATTGCCGCTTGCGCGTCAGGTCGTCAATCTCGACGGCCTCGATTTCGTGTAGATTGCGGCGAGCAAACTCATTTGTGAAGGTGTTGAGATAGCAGGTCGCCGTGCGGTGCCGCTGGGCGCTGAGCCGTCCTTTCTGCTGCGCCAGAAACTCGGCGGCGACTGCCGTAGCGGGTTTGGGTGTGAGCGGCTTGTCCGGGCCGCGCTCACGCCAGAGGCGGGCGGCGGACAGGAGCACGTCCGCGCTGCCGGTGATTTTGACCATCTCGGCAAAGCGCAAGCAGGCGGCATCAATGGCCACTCCGGTCGGTTCGAGCGACTCCAGCGCCCGATGGATTTCGCTACGCAAACGCAGGTCGAGCAGTGGCCCTCGACCACTGACCATGCGCTCGCATATTTCCTCGGCTTTTGCCTTCGCCTCTTCCAGTGAAGCCCGGACATGGCCCACGCGCTTGGTGCTCGTGTAATCCGGGACGATGAAGTCCGTATACGAAGTGCCACCCTTGGTCTGGGTGCGCCGGGTGATTTTGAGTGTGATGCCTTTATGTTTGAATTGAATTGTCTTTTTCATGCAACGAAGAACAGAATTTTTTTCTTCGCTGCACGAATTGCTGGCACGAAACTGGCACGAAAACTTTTTGGCCGCTCAAAACCCCCATTTTACTGGGCTTCCAGCCGGTTAAAACTGGCGTGTGATGCGGAACGGCTTTTTTTTAAGCGTTCCGCATGCCCGGTATGATCTTTGGCAGAGCAGGCCAAAGGCCTCCAATGTGCCGGTTCCTGGTGAAAGCAGGAGATCCCGCCGCGATACGACCGTCAATCGCCGCCGCGGTTGGAGGACATAGTCCTCAATCATAAAGTCGCTTTCGTCTCAGGGATGCTTGGTCAAGTGCGCTTGGCGGCCTACCGCGTAGGCTTTGGCGAGGAAACAACAAAACTCTTCGTTCATGTCCGCAGGCGTCCGCAACCTGAAATGGTGGACGTGGTTTCGCTTTGAAATCGAGTCGATCCTGTGAAAGATCGGCCGGTCATGCGGGTGCGCCAGCACCAGGTGCCCGACAATCGCTGAAGACCGAACCTGGATCGCGGCGAAGGACATCCGGACCTGGAACGCGATCCGCGTTTTCTCCGGCAGGATCACCACCGGCCCGCACTGACGCACTCGGGTAACGAGCAGCCGGTAGAGCCGCCGGACGCCTGGCGGCTTCCCTTGGAAGTGCGCCTTCAGGTTATACCTGCCGCAGAAGTGCGACTGATTCCGATTGGCGAACCGCCGCCGGCATTTGGGGCATTGCCAGAGGGGCCTTGCCTGGCCTGATGTCTTGGGAGTGCTCAAGGTCCTACGCGGGTAAGGCGCCCCATTGGTTAGCGGGCCGCCAACACGGCGCGAACCGCTAGGCCAGCCACCCGACTCCACAAGCGCAAACAGAATGCCAGGACGCCACGTGGCTTGCGGGACGGAGCTTTCTCGAAGGCGCCGGGGTCGTACAACTCGGCAACCTGATTATCCGGCGTCAGTGCTTGCGCGGCGCGCTTGCCATAAACTCCTCCCGCGCTGCGCCCGGCGTCACTGGCCAAGTCATCGGCAGCATCGCGAAACGCGCCAAGGCCCCGGCCCAGGCCCCGGGCCATTTCAGGGAGCTTCCTGGCCCCAAACAGGATGAGTACCAGAGCCAAAACCAGGATAATCTCCCCTCCACCGAGGTTCAATACGCCTGCCAGCAAAGCACTTCCGGCCATGGGGTGCATGCTCGAAATCTACGCCCGAGGCCCGAGCCTGGCAACCGCCGAGGTGGCTCGAATGAGGCAGGGAGGAAACCGCTTTGCGTGTCCCCCGGACGAACTCCGCAGTCGCGTGTGTCAGCCAATCCCAGTAATCACGGGACGGGCGCTCGCACCCTGGTTTCCGGGCCTCCCCTTACACTCAGTCCAAAACCGCGAACAATCGCGGATTCAGCCATCCCACGGAAGTCCGCCACCCGCATCGCAACTGCGCCGGGGGGACGGGAGGCACATCGCCGGGCCGATTGGCCAGGTCGAAGGCGCGCGCGGAATCTCCTGCCAGCGGCCAAGATTCTGGCGTTCGCGGTGGGCGGGCCCCCCCGCCGGGGAGTCCTGGCGGGGTGTTTCGGGCCGGGGCAGCCTGGCGGGGGACTCGGCGAGCACGGCTTCGCTTTGCTGAAGATAGCACAGCAGTGCTTCGAGGCGAATCATGCGGGTCAGCGCCGCAGTTTGGCCGGGCTGCCGGAGCATCCGATACAGAACATGCCGCTTGGCCAGCTCGACAATGTAGATGTAGCCATGCTCGATTTTCCAGAGCTGGCCCGCTTCCAGCTCCCGCGCGCACTGTGTTTGGTCGCTTTGCATCTTAGGTGAACAGACACCCGGGGCGGTGTTTTGTTGCGGGAAAATGCATTACAATATTGTAATCGGTTTATAGCCGCCGCGCGGCCCCGCCGCGGCGGAGGGGGTACCACCTGCTTTCAAGTTCCTGAGTGGAACCCGCCACCCGCACGATCGCTCAGGCCGCGCGGGCCGCCTGGATTAACTCCATCACCCGCTCCACGGCTTCCCCGGCGTTGAGGCTGGTCAAAGCCCCCGCGCGGGGTTTGAGTTCCACCTCGCCTTTAGCCAGGGACTTTTCACCCACTCCAATGCGAATCGGAAAACCCACCAGCTCGGAATCCTTGAATTTGAAACCGGGCCGCTCATTGCGGTCGTCCAGGATGACATCCACGCCGCGGGCGGTGAACTCGGCGTAGAGGCGTTCGGCACATTTCATGACTTCGCTTTCGGGCGCGACATTCAGCGGTGTGATGCAGACGCTGTAGGGGGCGACCGCCAAGGGCCAGATGATCCCGACCGGGTCATGGCTTTGCTCGATGACGGCCTGCAAGGTGCGGGTGACCCCAATCCCGTAGCAGCCCATAATGGCGGGCTGTTGCTGGCCGGACTCGTCCAGAAACAAGGCATGGAGCGCGAGGCTGTACTTGGTGCCGAGCTTAAAGACATGGCCCACCTCGATGGCGCGCTGAACCTTCAGCGGTTTGCCGCACTTCACACAGGGCTCGCCCGCCTCGACGGTGCGGAGGTCGGCCCAGCGCTGGACCTGGATATCCCGTTCGACGGATACATGCCGCAAGTGGAAGCCGTCTTCATTGGCGCCGGTGGTCATTTCGGTGGCGCCGCGCAACCGCTCGTCAGCATACACCGGCAGGTGGGTCACGTTCACCGCACCCAGGCTCCCGGGACGCGCGCCGAGCGCGGTCACGATCTCCCCGGGTTCAGCGGGCCGGAACGCGGCGGTGCCCAGTGCGCCCGCGAGCTTGGCCTCGTTCAATTGGTCGCTGCCACGCACCAGGATCAGGACGGGTTTGCTGTCGGCGATAAATACCAGGGTCTTGATCTGGTGGCCGGCGGCAACGTTGTACGGGGGCTTGGCCAGGGCATCGATGGTAAGCACACCGGGGGTGGCGAACTTCTCGACCGGACCCTCGGGCGGACGGAGCGCGGCCTGGGTGAACGCGCTGGTGGCCTTTTCGACGTTCGCGGCATAGCCGCAACCCTCGCAAAACACCACCTCGTTTTCGCCGGTCTCGGCCGGCACCATGAATTCGTGGGAGAACTTGCCCCCCATCACGCCGGTATCGGCCTCGACCGCTATGGTCTTGAGGCCGCACCGCTGGAAAATGCGCGCATAAGCCTCGTACATTTTTCGGTAGCTCTCCTGGGCAGCCTCATCCGTGGCGTCGAAACTATAGGCGTCCTTCATCACGAATTCCTTGGCGCGCATCAGGCCGAACCGGGGCCGGATCTCGTCGCGGAATTTAGTCTGGATTTGGTAGAAATTCTTCGGCATCTGCCGGTAGGAATTAATCTCGCCGGCCACGAGCGAGGTGATGACCTCTTCGTGGGTGGGACCAAGCACCCATTCCTTTTTGGCACGGTCCCGCACCTTGAACAGCACGTCCTTGGCCGTCTCGTAGCGCCCGCTTTGCTGCCAAATTTCAGGCGGCTGCAGCGCCGGCATCAGGACCTCAAGCGCGCCCGCGCGGTTCATTTCCTCGCGAACGATTTGTTCCACCTTCCGCAACGCCCGCAGGCCCAGTGGCAGAAAGGTGTAGAGTCCGCCGGTCAGCTTGCGGATCAGCCCCGCGCGCAGCAGCAGTTTGTGCGAGACGATTTCGGCCTCGGCCGGCGTCTCTTTCAGTGTAGGAATCAGTGTCTGTGTCCAACGCATGTAAGGGGTGAATGTGAAGGCCGGAGCGCAAGTTGGCAAATAGAAAGGCGGGCGGCACGGGGAGGCAGGGCTGCATCAAGCTCGCATCGGCGGGGACAGCCTGTCCCCCACCGGGGTGGACGCGGGATTGTGGGGACAGGCTGTCCCCACCCCGCACCGCGGCGCGTTCCGACCGGAGCTTGATCCGGCCCTCGCGTGGAGGGGGGGGAACGCCTCCGGGCAGTCCGAGGTCGAGGCTGGGCTTCGACTCCCGAGGTCTCTTGCGGCCGCTCCGCCGCCAAACCACAGCCCGCTTACTTCACGGTGTTCACCAGGGGCGCAAGCCCTTGGACGCGGACTTCGAGACGGTCGCCGGATTCAATGGCGCCCACGCCACTGGGCGTGCCGGTGAGGATGACGTCCCCAGGCAGCAGGGTCATGTTGGTTGAAATGAAACTGACCAGGCGGAAACAGTTGAAGATGAGCTCGCGCGTGTTCGAGTTCTGCCGCAATTGACCGTTTTGGAAAAGCTGGATGTTCAGATCGTGCGGGTCGATCTTGGTTTCCACATACGGCCCCATGGGGGTAAAGGTATCGAAGGATTTTGCGCGGGCCCACTGGCTTTCCCCGCCTTGGATCGTGCGGTCGCTCACGTCCTGCGCCGAGGTGTAGCCAAAAATGTAACGCGCGGCCCCCGCCGGTGTGACGTTCCGAACCCGGCGCCCGATCACAATCGCCAGTTCGGCCTCGAAATCCGTGCGGTGGTTCGGAAAAGGCACCTCGATCTTCCCCCCGTCGGGCAGCAACGAAGTGGTCGCCTTAAACCAGAACAGCGGTTCTTTGGGCAACGCCTTGTTGGACTCGCGCGCGTGGTCGGCGTAGTTGAGCCCCACGGCGATGACTTTCGAGGGCGCAACCGGGGTAAGGGTGCGCACGCCCTTCAGCTTGATCGGTTTGCGGTCAAAGGACGGCGAGCCGAAGACATCTCCGCGCGCGCGGAAAATCTCGCCATCCACGACTCTTGCATAAAAGGTGTCGTCGCCCTTCTGAAATCGGCCTATGGCTGCCATCTAGAGGCGAAATGTGTAGCACAAGTTCGGGCTGGGCCGCAAGGCGAAAGAAAAAGACCGCGTGCGAACCGTGCGAACCGAGCGGGCCAAAACGAATTCTAAAACTGCCGGATTAGAGTCCAGCCAGTTTCATGGCGCCGGTGAGCTGGCCTACCAGCCACTCCGGGGCGCAGCCCAGGACGACCACCGCCAGGGCGACCAGGGACAGGACGACCTGGCTGATCACGGGTGTTCGTGCAGCGCCGCGCGTGGCTGGCCCTTCGACGATGTAAATCTGCTTGAGCACCTGAAGGTAGTAGTAGAGCGAGACGGCGCTCATGCCAATCGCCAGGACAACCAGCCACAACAGACGAAGGTCGCCGGCCGGGCTCTTCAGGGCGGCGCTGAACAGATAGAATTTTCCGAAGAAGCCCGCCAGCGGAGGGATGCCGGCGAGCGAGAGCATAAAGACCAGCATGCAGAAGGACAACGCGGGTGCGCAGCGGCTCAAGCCGGAGAAATCCGACAGACGATCTCCGCCGCGCATTTCCCGCACCACCGACACGACGCCAAAGGCCCCGAGGGTGGTCAGGCCGTAAGTGACCGCGTAATAGACCAGGGCCGCGAGGCCAAGGCCGCCTTGGGTCATCACGCCCAGGAGCATGTAGCCGCCATGGGCGATGGCGGAGTAGGCCAGCAGACGCCGGACGCTGGTTTGGACAATTGCCGCCAGGTTGCCCAGGACCATCGAGGCCAGCGCCACAATAGCCAGCACCGGCAGCCAACCCGGCTCAAAGGCATGCCAGCCGGCGCCGCCTTCGGCGCCCTTGAACCCCAGCATCATCACCCGCGCAAAAATGAAAAAGCCGGCCACCTTGGAACCCGACGCGATAAAAGCCGCGCTGGGAATGGGTGCGCCCTGATAGACATCCGGCGCCCAGAGATGGAACGGCGCGGCGGCCACCTTGAAGGCAAAGCCGATCACCGTCAGGACAATGGCCGCCAGGAGCAGCGGATCGAGGGTGGGTCCGTGGATCGCCGCTGCGATTTCAGTCAGGTTGGTCGAGCCGGAAAGCCCGTAAAGCAGGCTCAGGCCGAACAAGGTGAACGCGGCCGACACGCCGCCGAAGAGGAAGTATTTCAAAGCCGCTTCCGCCGACTCGAGACTCCGTTTGTCGAACGCGGCCAGGATATAAAGCGAAAGGCTGGTCATCTCCAATGACAGGAAAATCATCAGGATGTCTTCCGAGCTCACCAGGAACATCATCCCCACCGCCGCGAAGAGGACCAGGGCAAAATACTCGCCTACATGGGTGGTGAATTCGGTCTCGATGGACAGGAGCAGGGTAAGAATGGTGAGAGCCAGCAGAGCGATTTTGACCAGTTGCCGCAGGGAATCCTCGACCAATATCCCCCGCGCATAGTCCACTTGATGGGGCAGGGCCAGCATCCAGCCGATCGCGACCACACAACCGGCGCAGGCAATCATGGCCCCGATGGCGCGCCGAAAACGCAAATCGAGGTCGCGCAGCGCCACGAGGTCGGCGGCGAGCACCACGAGCGCGGTGATCACCACGACCAGTTCCGGGGCGGCCAGTTCGAGCAGTTCACGGTAGTTCACAGGCCGCCGCCCTTTCGGAAGCCCTCGAAGAGCGGCGAATTAAAGCTCGGGATAATCCAGTCCAGCAGCAACCGCGGATACAGGCCGATGACAAGCGAAACTCCGATCAGAAGCACGGCGCCCAACCTTTCCGGAAGGGAAATCGGACGGAGTTCCAGGTGGCCATTGCCGTGTGGAGCCACGGGAGCGGCGGCCGGTTCCGTACGGTCCGCGAAAAAGGCCTTTTGCAGGACGCGGAGCATATAGGCGACGCCGAGGAGGAGGCCCACGCCGGTGATCACGGTCAGGGTGGGGAAGGTTTGCCAGGCGCCAATGAGCACCTGCAGTTCGGCCACGAATCCGCTGAAGCCCGGCAGCCCCATCGAGGCCACACTCGCCACGGTGAAGGTTACCGCGGCGAAGGGAAAGAGCTTGGCTAGATTCATCTGCTGCAACTCGGCCAGCTCACGCGTATGCGTCCGGTCATAAACCATCCGGCCCACGACGGCGAACAACAAGCTGGCCAGAATGCCGTGCGAGAACATCTGCAACACCGCGCCGCTCAACCCGATTTGGGTCAGGGTCATCAGGCCCAGGAGCACGAACCCCATGTGGCTCACGCTCGAATAGCCAATGACAAACTTGAAGTCCTTTTGCACCAAGGCCACCAGCGCGCCATAGACGATCCCGATGACGGCCAACAGGCCGAAGACATCCCGCCAGGAGGCAAAGCCAAGGATGTGAACCGTCCAGGGAGCCAGGCCCTGCGGGAATAAGGTCATGGCCACGCGCAGACAGCCATACGCTCCCAACTTCATCACCACCCCCGCCAGCAACATCGACGCGGCGGTCGGCGCGGCCACATGGCCGGTCGGCGCCCAGGTGTGGAAAGGCCACAGCCCGGCCAAAATCGCGAATCCGACGAACACCAGCGGAAAGGCCCACAACTGGAAACTGTGCGGGAAGGGAAACTTCGCCAGTTCCAAAAGGTTCATGGTATGCGCTCCGCTGACGACGTAGGCCGCCAGCACACCGACCAGCACCATGGCGCTGCCCACGAACGAGTACAGCGCCAGCTTCATCGCGCCATATTCGCGCCGGGTCGAACCCCAAATGGCGATGATGAAATACTTGGGGATGATGGCGATTTCGTAAAAGACGAAGAGCAGGAACAGGTCGAAGCTCAGGAACACGCCATAGACCCCGCCGATCAGCGCCAGGTAGAACGCGAAAAACTCGTTCGCCCGGTGTTCGATATTCCAGGAGAATAAAATGCCGGTAACCGCCGCCAACCCGGTCAGCAGCACCAGCGTCAGGCTGATGCCATCGGCGGCCAGGTAGTATTCGAGGCCGAGCGAGGGGACCCAGGGGACCCGGATGATGGTGTGCAGTTCACCGATCCTGGATTGGAACAGGCCGCCCAACCCGCAGGCCAGGCCGCAAACCGCCGTCAGCATCGCCACCACCCGCGCCGCCTGCGCGTTGCCGCGCGGAAGCAGCAGCAGGATCAACACACCTAAAAACGAGCTGTAAATAGTCCAGGCAAGCATGCGGTCAAAATCTCAGGTGCTGCACCATCTGAACGACGGTGCTATTGACCAAACCCAGGAGCGCCTGCGGGTAAACACCGAGCACCAGCATCAAACCCAGCGCAGGGACGACGGCCATTCGCTCGGAAACCGTGAGATCGGGCAACTTGGCCCATTTCTCATTGAGCGGCCCGTTGAAAACACGTTGGAGAATGGTGAGGATAAACACGGCGGTAACCAGCAGGCCAATCACGGCCAGCGCCGTCGCCCAGGTGGCCAATGGGAAAGCGCCTTTGAAGATAAGAAACTCGCCGACGAACCCGTTCAATCCCGGCAGACCCAAAGACGAAAAAAGCGCGATGCCCATCAACCCGCAAAATACCGGGGCGACTTTGCGCAAGCCGCCGAAGTCTTCCAACCCGCGCAATCCCCTGCCCCGCTCTTCGAGGAATCCCACGAACCAGAACAAGGTGGCCGCGGTGAGGCCGTGGTTGAACATTTGCAGCATCACGCCGTTGAGGGCGGCCGCTTTTTCAGTCAAGGGCGTGGCCAACAGCGGGGTCGAACTCATGACCGCGAACACCCCCAGCAAGCAATAGCCCAGGTGATTGATCGAAGAGTAGGCCAGCATGCGCTTGAGATCCTTTTGGGCGAAAGCGGCGCTGGCGGAGAGAATAATCGTCAAAACCGCCAGCCACAGCAGCGGGGTGAGCACCCAGCGCATTGCTTGAGGAAAAATCGGGAGCAGAATGCGAAGGAAGCCATACACGCCCATTTTGGACATCAAGCCCGTCAGCAGCATGGTCGTGCCGGTGGGAGCCTCCGCATAGGCCTCCGGCAACCACGTGTGGAACGGGATCAAAGGCACCTTCACCGCAAAGCCAAGGAATGCGCCGGAGAAGACGATCAGCACCAGGCGCTTGGTGGTCAGGTCCCGCCACCCGAGCGTATCACTGAGCGCCGAGGTCAGCATGCCGTTCCGGCCCAAATCCGCCAGCCGGGTAAAATCAAAGGTGCCGGTCGATAACAAAATCGCCAAAAAGGCCAGCAGCATGGCCACGCTCCCCACCATGGTATAAATGAAGAACTGGGTCGCGGCGGCCGATCGCGCGGGGCCGCCCCAGAGTTTAATCAGGAAAAACGCCGGAATCAGGCTCAGTTCCCAGAAGAAGAACCAGTGGAAGAAATTTAGGGCGGTGAACGTGCCGAACAGCCCGGCCTGCAGGAACAGCACGAGCGCGAAATAGATCGGAACCCGCTCCTGGATCTTCCAGGAGGCCAGCATGGCCATCGGCACCACCAGCGCCGAGAGCAACACCATCAGCAGGCTCAACCCGTCGATCCCGACGTGGTATTGCACGGCCAGGACCGGGATCCAGGCGTGCACCTCCTGGAATTGCATGCCGCCGGAAGCCTTGTCGAAGCGCTGCCACAGGCTCAAGGCCAGCGCCAGGCCGCAAAGGCTGAACGCCAGGGCCAGGCCGCGCGCCCACCGCCGCCGCCCGTCTCCGAGCCCCATCACCACCATCCCCCCAGCCAGCGGCAGAAAAGTGAGCACTGAGATTAAGGGAAAGGAATTCATGAGGCTCGGCATCCCCAGATCAGAATTAACGTCAAGACCACCATCGCAATCCCGATCACCCGCAGGTAATGCTGCACGCGCCCATCCTGCAAGCGCGACATCCAGCCGCCGTCAAGTCGCAACCGCTCGCACACGCGGTCAAACCCCAGGTTGATGACAAACTCGTCGAACAGGCGGTCCACCCAGGCCAGGCCGAGCGCAGCCAAGGCGGCCAGTTGGACCACGCCATTCCACACCCAGCGATCCAGCCAGTCACAGGCCTTCGACCACCAGGCGTTAAAGCCCACCACCGTCCATTCGTACGCTTCATCGACGAAATACTTTTTGCTCAGGAGTGTGTACACGTTGGGCCAGGCGCGTTCGAGCACGTCGAGTTGGCTGGGACTGGAAGGCGGCCTGCGGCCATACAGCCAATAGCCCAAACCAATCCCCAGGAACACAACCGCCGTGGAGAGCAACATCATCTGGGGCAGCCCACCGCCGAGTGCTCGGGACGCCTCGAACGAAAGGTGCTCGCCGCCGAGAAAGCTCTGAAACCAAGGCCAAATGGGCGTCCCAATAAAACCGAGCAGGATTGCACCGGCGGCCAGAGCGACGAGCGGCAGCGTCATCACCGGCGGACTCTCGTGCGGCGGATGATGGGCGCCGGCGTGAGCCGGCCCGGGATGCCCGGGAGCGGCGCCACTCGCGCGGTTCTGGCCGAAGAACACATAAATCACCTGGCGCGTCATGTAGAACGCCGTCAACAGTGCGCCCAGCACGCCCAGCAGGAACGGTCCGCGGGATAACGGCCAGAGCCGCGCGGCGTGCAGAATCTCGTCTTTGCTCCAAAACCCCGAGAAGAACAGTGGAAACCCGCTGAGCGCGAGCATGCCGACCGCGTAGGTGGCAAAGGTGGCCGGCATATACTTCCGCAGCCCGCCCATATACCGCACGTCCTGCTCCTCATGGCACCCGTGAATCACGGAGCCCGCGCCCAGGAAAAGCAGCGCCTTAAAGAACGCATGCGTGATGAGGTGGAACATGCCGACCGCCACGCCGCCCGTGCCCAGGCCCAGCATCATGAAGCCCAACTGCGAAACCGTCGAGTATGCCAGGATGCGTTTGATATCCGTTTGCGCCACGGCGATCGTCGCGGCGAAGACCGCGGTGACGGCCCCGACCCAGGTGATCACCTGCAAGGCGACCGTCTGGGCGGGCGCGCCGAGCGCCGAGGCGGCCATGAGCGGGAACACCCGCGCCACCAGGAACACACCGGCGGCGACCATCGTCGCCGCGTGGATCAACGCGCTGACCGGCGTTGGCCCTTCCATGGCATCGGGCAGCCATACGTGCAGGGGCACCTGCCCGGATTTTCCGATGGCGCCGCAGAAGATGAGCAAGCCGATGCCAGCCGAGACAGTCATTCCCAGCCAGGTCGTTTGGGTCACGACGCCGGCCAGGGCGGAGGACTCGAGGCAGCCGCGGCCGTCGTCATAGAAGAGCAGCGTGCCGGCTTGCGCGTAGAGCCAGACCATGCCCAGCAGGAAAGCCAGGTCCCCAATGCGGGTCGTGATAAAGGCCTTCTTCGCGGCCGCGGCCGCGCTGGGTTTTGTGGTACCAAAACCCAATCAGCAGATAGGACGTCAAACCGACCAGTTCCCAGCAGATGAACAGCAGCAGGAGGCTGTTGGCAATGATCAGGCCCAGCATCGCCGCCGCAAACAACGAGAGAAAGCAAAAGAAGCGCGTGAAGTTCTCGTCGTGCGCCATATAGCCGGTGCTGTAGATGAAAATGAGCAGACCGACAAAGCACACCATCACCAGCATAACCGCGGTGAGCGGATCGAGAATCCAGCCGAGCTTCAACCATGTATCGCCCATTTGGAACCAGGGAAAATTGAAGACCTGCCGGTTGGCGCCCGCATCCGCATGCCCGAGGACGGAGATGAAGGCCATCAACGAAAGCATCAGCGCCAGCGCCAGGGACCCAATGGCCAGCGAGGCGGCCAGCCTGCGCTGACGTTGCTTAGCCAGCGCGCTCAAGCCCGCCGCCACGAGCGGCAGCACCGGAATGAGCCACAGGAATTTCAGCGTCGTGCTCATCCTTTCATCGAATGAATGGCCTCGACGTCACTCGTCTTGAACTGCCGGTAAATGAGAATGATTAAAGCCAGGCCCACCGCGGCTTCGGCGGCAGCCACGCCGATCGAAAACAAAACAAAAACAATGCCCGTCATCGCCTGCGGGTTCGGACCATAACGCCAAAAGGCAATGAAGTTCAGATTGGCCGCATTGAGCATGAGTTCGATGCCGATCAGGATAATAATAGCGTTGCGGCGCATCAAAGCGCCCGCCAGGCCGATGGCAAAAAGCAACGCCGAAAGGAGCAGGTAGCCATGCAGCGGAGTCATCGCCGGCCCTCCGCTGAAGGGGATTCCGGCGTGGACGCTGAACCCGCCAGGGGAGCAGAGACCATTTCCTGGATGTCTCCCCGTCTCCATGTGTCCGCCGGCGTTTGAGCTTGGCCGTTGGCGGCTTCGAGCGGAGGGGGGGCCGCCCCGGGCTCGGATCCGGCGCTTTTGGGCTCCTCGCGCAGGGCGATGACCACGGCGCCGATCAGCGCCGCGGTCAGCAACAGGCCGAGGACTTCGAGCGGCAGGACATAGTGCGTCATCAACTGGTCGCCGATTTGCCGGACCGTGGCCTGTGGTGGCGGGGGCAACTCATGCAGGAGCGCCTTGCTGGTCAAGACCACGCCGGCCAACACGCCAAAGACCGCCAGAGCGACCGCCGCGCCCACAAACCAGGAGGGTGAGTTGATCGCCGTGCCCGCGGGTTCGGCGCCGCGCGTCAGGAGGATGGCGAACACGATGAGAATCGCAACCGCCCCGACATAAACCAGGATTTGAGCGAACCCGACGAATTGGGCGCCGAGCTGCAGGTAGAGGGCGGCCAAACCGGCAAAGGTGAGGGTGAGGGCCAGGGCGCAATGGACGAGGTTGCGCAAGCTGATCGCCGCCACCGCGCTGAGCGCGGTCACCAGGGCCAGGATGAGAAAGAGGGAGGACACGCGGGAAAAACTAATCGGCGTATCGGTACACTCGTTTGGCGATATGGCTGCTCTCCAAGAGCGCTCGCGCCAGGAGCAAATAGGGGCCCAGCACCAATGCCGCGCATGCCAGCCAGCGTTCCCAGCCAGGCGGCATAAACCGCCAGACCCCAGCCACCAGGATGTTGAGCAAGGCCATCGGCAGCATGAATTTCCAGGCGAAGTTCATCAGTTGATCCATGCGCAACCGCGGCAGCGTGCCACGGACCCAAATAAACAACCCAATCAGGGCCAGCAGCTTTCCGAAAAACCAGGCATACGAGGGCACCCATTCCAGGAACGGAAACGGCGCATGCCAGCCACCCAGAAATAGCGTGATCGCCAGGCCGCTGATGGCGAACATGCCCACATATTCGCCCAGGAAGAACAAGGCGAATTTGAAGCCCGAATACTCGATATAATAACCCGCGATGATCTCGGACTCGCCTTCCGGCAAATCAAAGGGAGAGCGGTTCGACTCCGCGGCCGCGCTAATCATAAACAGCACGAAACCCGCCAGCCCCCACGGCGTCAGGACATACCAGTTCGGCAGCCAACCCCAATAGCCAGCTTGAGCTTCCACAATTTTAACCGTGGAAAGCGAGCCGGCGGCCATGATCACCGTCACCGCCGAGAGAATCAGCGGCACTTCGTAGCTGATCATCTGCGCGATGGCCCGCATCGCACCGAGCAGCGAATACTTGTTGCGACTGGACCATCCCGCCATGAAGACGGACAACTCCGTCGCGGCGCCCACGGCGAAAAAGAACAAGACCCCGGCGTCCAGGTCCACCCCCACCATGTTGCGCCCCATCGGCAGGACCGCCAGGGCTAAAAAGACCGGGACAACCAAAACCAGAGGCGCGAGAAAGTGGACCAGGCGATCCGCCACCCGCGGCACCAGGTCCTCCTTGGTCAACGACTTCAATCCATCCGCCAGGGGTTGGAGCAATCCCCAGGGACCGACACGGTTTGGTCCCAGCCGATTCTGAATCCGGCCCAGGCCCTTGCGTTCGAGAATGGTGGTGACCGCGAAGAGCGAAGGGAAGATCACCATGATGGCCGCCACGGAAATGAGCGCCGAAACGACGGACTGCCACGCCGCCGGTGCGGAGGTCACCAGCGACCGTTTTATTAAAACAAAAATCTGATCTATCGTCTCACTCATCATCAGCCAATGAACAAGGGGATGTCCCCTCCTGAGTGGCTTGCAGGCCATCAAGATTGCTTGGACCTCGCCGCTCGGCAAGGGATTTGTTAATCCAAGCCCCGGCCGGGCGTTCCGTGGCATGCTGGAATCCGGTTGCTCGTTGCATGGGCAAAGATAGGTGTTTTGCTCTCCCGGCGCGGCCGCAAGCCGCTGCCCGGTTCAGCCTCGCACCGGCTAACCGGCCATCGACGGCACCGCAACCGGGGCCGGGGCGGCCTTTGGGGTTGGGGCGGCGGGAGGCACTTTGGGAACGGCGGCAGCTTTGGCCTTGGCTTCCGCATCGGCCTTGGCTTTGGCTTCTGCCTTGGCCTTTTCGGCAGCCAACCGGCCGTCCACCTCCGCCGCTTCAGACGGATGGATCTGACGAAAGTAGTTATTGGGCTTGGCTAGCTCGGATTTGTGCTGCAGCAAACCCTCGAAGCGATCGCCGGTGCTTAACTCGAACTGCACGTCCATCTTGATGGCGTCGAAGGGGCAGACCTCGACGCAGATCTGGCAGCTCATGCAAACGGAAGTATCGATGTCGAAAACCTTCGGTTGAAATTGCAGTTTGCCGACGTAATCGGGCTTCTTGGCCGTATCTTTGACGATGTAAATGCACTGCGGCGGACATTCCTTCTCGCAAATCTGGCAGGCCACGCACCGCAGACCCTTTTGCCAGTCATCGCCATCATAGACCAGAAAGGGAAAGTTGCGCGTGGCTTCCTTTTGCGCCAGGCGCTGTTCCGGATACTGGACGGTAACCAAGCGATCCTCGTGGACATAGCTGCCCACGAAGTTTCGGGCCGTCTCGGCCATTCCTTTTATTATGCCTTCGCCAAACATTCTTTTCGCGTTCGCAGGTTGAGAGTTGAAAGTTGCGGGTTCACCGGTCCACTTCGCCCAGCACAATATCCACACTGCCCAGGATAATCACCACGTCGCCGACATGTTGTCCCAGGCACATGTCTTCCAGCACGGTCAGATTGATGAGACTCGGCGGACGGACGCGATATCGGTACGGGTTGGGCGAGCCGTCGCTGATGAGATAAAAGCCGAGTTCGCCCTTGGGGGCTTCGATGCGGCCGTAGGCCTCGCCGGCCTTGGGGCGAAAGCCGCGCAGCTTGGCCTTCGGATCCACGATCGGCCCGGCCGGGATGTCGCGCAGCGCCTCCTGCAGGATCCTTACCGATTCGCGCATCTCGAGCACGCGCACCATGTAGCGGTCATACACGTCACCGTGATCGCCCAACGGCACGCGAAAGGCGAATCGGTCGTAAATGCCATAATGGTCCACCTTGCGCAGGTCGTAATTGATGCCGCTGGCCCGGAGCATGGGACCGGTCAGGCTGGCGTTGACGGCCAGATCCCGCGCGACCACGCCCACGCCCTGAGTCCGGGACATGAGGATCTCGTTCTCGTTCAGCAGCGCTTCAAATTCGTCCAGGAAACGCGGGAACTCGTCCGTTACCTTGCGCGCCTGTTCCAGCCAGCCGGCCGGCAACTCGCAACGGCAGCCGCCAAAGCGCATGTAGTTGCACATCATGCGCGCGCCTGTCAGGGCCTCGAAGAGGTCGAGAATCTTCTCCCGCTCGCGGAAGGCGTACATCAGCGGAGTCCCGGAGGCGCCCATGTCCTGCAGGAGGAACCCGCCCAGGCAGGTGTGGTTCTGCAGGCGGGTCAATTCCGCGGTGATCACGCGAATGTATTCCGCCCGTTCGGGAACCTGCAAGCCGGCGAGCTTCTCGACCGCCAGCGCATACGCCCAGTTGTTCGTCAGCGAGCAGAAATAATCCAGGCGATCGGTGTAGGGCATCGAAGCCAGGTAGGTCGTGTTCTCGGCGATCTTTTCGTGATTGCGATGCAGATAACCGAACACGGGCTTGAGCTTCACCACCCGTTCGCCTTCGAGCACCACATCCATCCGGAACACACCGTGCGTCGAGGGATGCTGCGGTCCCATCGAGATCTCGAGCAACTCGCCGCCGGCCGCCCCGCTGGCTCCCGCCCCGGGCAGGACCTGGTAACTCGGCCCGGCCGAGTTGATTTCGGTGGTCACACTCATGCGCTCTGCCGTTTGGCTTTCTCCAACACCTCATCGTGGGCCGTCGGCTCGTATTCGTAGTCGTCCGGCTCGACGTAATCCTTCCGCATCGGATGATCCTTGTATCCGTCCCACATCAGGATGCGGCGCAAATCGGGATGGCCCTCGAAAACGATGCCGTAGAGATCGAAGATCTCACGCTCCTGGAACTCGGCGCCGCGCCACACGGGGGTGAGGGAGGGCAGCCGCGCTCCGTCGCCGCGATTCTCGGTGCGCAGGCGCAGGATCACCGGCCCGTGCTTCAATTCCATCGAGTAGAGGTGGTAAACGGCTTCCAGGCAGCCGGGTTTCTTGGTCTCGGTGGTCTGTGCGATCTCGCGCTCAACGCCGTCGATCACCTGCTTCGTTTTGGTGGTTTCCTTAACGACGGCATCGAGCCAGTCAACCCCCGTCACGTTCGAGGCATAGTCCAGTCGCAGCATGGAATCCGCTCGCACAAACGCCGCCACCGCCGGCGCATGCGCGTTATCCACCCAGAGCGAATGCTGGCCCGAAGGGCTGTCGTTCTTGACGATCTGCCAAGCGCACTCCGGGAATCGAAGCTTCCAACCGGGTCTTGATTTGCTCGAGGGTCTCCATCGTGCCTCAAGTGCGCTGACCGCCGGCCAACCCCGCGGCAGCAGGGTGGTGGTGACAGGGTGGGCGGGCGGCGAACGCGGGGCCGGTGCGGGGAGCCTGCCGCCAGTTTAAAAGCGGACGGGAGCCCAACGCATTCTCAACGCTTCGTGAGATCGGGCGGCGCGCCTGCATCGGGTCATCGGTGGGTTGGTTCATCCATGGCTCAGTTTCACCACGGGCGGGCGCCACACGTCCGGGTTTTTCGAGGGAACCAAGTCATGGTCCCCGTACGCCGGCACGGGGAATTCGCTGGGCGCTTCGGCGACGAGATGGCGCGGCCGGTCCGGCCCGGTTAAGGGCTGGGCCGCGATCTTTTCCTGAAGGGTCATCAGCGCGTGCAGCAGGGCTTCCGGCCGCGGCGGACACCCCGGAATATGCACATCCACCGGAATATACCGATCGATTCCCTTCAGCACGTTATAGCCCTGCTTGAAAGGTCCGCCGGAAATGGCGCAGGCCCCCATGGCAATGACATACTTCGGCTCGGGCATCTGGTTGTAGAGCCGCACCACCTGCGGCGCCATCTTTTTGGTGACCGTCCCGGCTACAATCATCAGGTCGGCCTGGCGCGGCGAGGGGCGGAAAACTTCCGCCCCAAATCGGGCCAGGTCATAGCGGGCCATGGAAGTGGCAATCATCTCGATGGCGCAGCAGGCCAGGCCAAAACCCAACGGCCAAAGGGAGTTTTTCCGGCCCCAGTTGTAGAGATCTTCCAGGGTGGTCGTAAACACCCCTTGCTTGCTCAACTCGCTGCGCAGCCCTTGATCCAGGACTGCTACGGGCCGCGTCACTTCCACGTCAGCACCCCTTTCTGCCACGCCCAGGCCAGTCCCTCGACCAGCAAGAGCAGGAAGATCATCATGGCCACAAAGGCGCCCCCCGGCAGACCCCCGGAGGCTACCGCGAAGGGCAGCAAAAAGATCGTCTCCACGTCGAAAATCAGAAAAATAATCGCATACAGGTAATACTCCGAGGGGAAGCGCATCCAGGCGTCGCCTTTGGACTCCAGACCGCATTCGTAAATGGCGCCCTTGTCGTGCCCCGGCTTCCGCGGAGAAAACCGCCTGGCCCAGAGCCAGGCCAGGCCGAGAGGCGCCAGGGCAAACGCCACAGCTCCCGCCATCAGCAGGACAACGAATAAATACGGATTGCTTTCCGCCTGCATAATACAAATTTATTCCGTCAAGCAGAAGCACAGTACCAGCCGAGATCGGGTGCGTCAAGGGAACGCATGCGCCCGCAACCGCCGCGAGCGCATCCCGGCAGTGGCCAGGGAGCGTCGGCTTTGAGCCGGCTTAGCGCGTCCAATATCCATAGGAGCACGATAAGAATCGCCGAGCGCCGTAAGCCGGCTCAAAGCCGGCGCTCCGGGGAAGCACTGCCGGGACGCGCTCAACACCCGCCGGAACCGCTCGACGGCTCGAATCCGGAGTCCCGCCAGGCGAGACGAATGCCCGGCGCCCTTCGAGCCCGAGTCGCACCCGTGGATGGCCGCTCAATTGCAGGATCAGGCGGCCGTCCCGTTCCACAAACTGGTGGGGCGGCGAGCAATCCACCGGCTGGCCATCGATGGAAAGGCGGGGTTTGCGGGCAAGTCCGTTGACCGGGACATAATAGGGCCGCTCGGGCCATGCCTCGATTTGAAATGACACGGACTCATCCGTTTCGAGCGGGTGGGCAATCCCACCGGGCGCGCATACCCGTACGCCCTGCCCTAATACACCTTGCGGAGATTCGACGGCAAAATATTCAACTCCGTACGGTACTTGGCCACCGTTCGGCGGGCGATGACAATGCCCTTTTCTTGCAGCATGCGAACCACGGCCTGATCCGAAAGGGGCTTGGCGGGATCTTCGGCCTGGAAGATAATCGAGATCATGTCCTTGACACTCGTGTTCGACATCCCGTCGCCACTGGCGGTTTGAATGCCTGCGGTGAAGAAATACTTCATCTCGAAGATTCCCTGGGGCGTCTGCATATACTTGCCCGAGACCGCGCGGCTGACCGTGGTCTCATGCACCCCAACCACCTCGGCAATCTGCACCATGGTCAGCGGCTTGAGGAAAGCAACCCCCTTCTCCATAAACTCGCGCTGCCGGTTGACGATCTCCCGCGCGATGTTCAGGATCGTCTGCTGGCGCTGGTGAAGGCTCTTGATCAGAAACTTGCCCGCCCGAATCTTTTCCCGAATATAATTGCGGACTTCGCCGGAGTTTTCGCCCTGGGCCATCAAATCCTTATAGGTGTTGGAAATCCGCAGGTGGGGAATGTGCTCGTTGTTGGTCGAGACGACAAAGTCCTCACCGGACCGGCGGACGAAGACTTCGGGCAGGATGTACTGATCGTTATCCGGCAGGAAGGCGCGCCCGGGCCGGGGTTCGAGGCGGGCGATATTCTCCATCGCATCCTGCACTTCATCCACTTCCGTCCCGGTGCCACGCGCGATCTCGGGGATGCGCCGCTTGCCCAAAGCCTCCATGAACTCGCCGATAATGCGGTATTCGAGCGAGTCCTGCTGCCCGGTGCGTTCGAGCTGGAGCATCAGGCATTCACGCAAGTCACGGGCCGCCACTCCGGGCGGGTCAAAACTTTGGACGACCTTGAGCACCTCGGTCACCTTTTCCACCGGCACACCTGTGGAAGCGGTAAGATCCTCGAGGGTCGTCTTAAGATAGCCGTATTCATCAATATTGCCGATGAGCATCTCGGCAATCGGCCATTGCTCCTTGGCCAGCGCGGACTCCCGGACCTGTTCGAGCAGGATTTCCTGCAAGGAAGTGTTCGCCACCAGGGAATCGAACATGAACTGCCGCTTCTCTTCCTCCTCAGCCGAGGCGCGACTGGGGATGTTCGTCTGGGCGAAATGGTCGCGCCACTCCTGATCCAACTGGACGAGACGCTCAAACTCCGCTTGAAAGTCATCCACCGGCTCGGAGGACGGCTTTTCGGAGGCTGGATCGAAATTCAGATCCGCGGGAGGCTCGGTTGGATCGGCGGCTTCGGCGGCCTCGGCGCGCTCGCCCTCTTCGGTCTCCTTTTCCTGCTGGTCGGTCTCAGCGGCGGCGCTTTCTTCAAGAACCGGATTTTGCTGCAACTCCTGTTCGACCAGCGCTTTGAGTTCGAGGGTGGGCGCCTGAAGAAGAGCCAGCGACTGCTGCAGTTGCGGTGCCAAGACCAACGACTGCGTCAAACGCTGTGACAGTTGCAAACCCTGTGCCATTGCTCCTATTCTAAACTTATTGGGCTACAACACAAGCAAGATTTGGCACGAGTTAGGCTATCGACCAAAGCCAGTGGCAGCTCAATCCGGTCTTCACATTTTCGCTCCCCGAACCCGCGAGCTGCGACCCTGCTCCTCCCGGGCGGTCCGGTTGACAACTGCGGGCTCATGGACGAGCTTTTAAGCAATCGTCCTAAGAAAAGGAAGTCCTGATGAAGCGTTTATTGATTCTGCTGCCGCTTTTCACTGGGCTTGCCGCCAGCGCTCAATCGACCAACGCTCCGACAGCCAAGACCCCAATGACCAATGCCGCGCCCCTGCGCGCCACTCAAACCCTGCAGGCCAAAACTACCGAACGGTTTGAATCCACCATCACCCTGGGCCAACTGAAGCCCAACGAGATCATGAGTGGCAAATTCACCTTCAGCGGCATCGCGGTCGAGGCCGTGAAAAAGCGCAACCCCCTCCAATTAATCAACCCGCTGGCCCCCTTGGAGTATGGCTCCGCCGAAGATAATGTGGTCCGCGATCCGATTAACGGACGAGTCGAAGGTTTGAAAATCTTCGCCTTCCGATTCTGACCCGCCAGGAAGAGGGCTCGATGGGTCACCGGATGCCGGCGCCGCGCGACCCCGCGAAACACTCGGAAGGCCATTCCGGGAAGAAGTCCAGCCGCGCAGCGGGCGGATTCGCTCGTTTCGTCCGTTGATTCTCCGTTGACAAGCGCCTGCTTTGCAGTAGTGTCCCCGCTTTTGAACGATCACTTTTAGACCGAATTATGCCCAATACGAAGTCAGCGGAACGTCGGATGCGAAACAGCAATCGCAAGCGCCTGCGCAATCGCAGCGTCGCTTCACACCTGCACACCCTTGAAAAGGGGTATTTGAAGGTGCTCGCCACCGGAAAGAAGGAAGATGCAGCCCAAGCGTTGCGAAACATCAGCTCCGCTTTCGACAAAGCAGCGAAGACCGGCATCGTCCACCGCGCGACCGCCAATCGCAAGAAGTCACGCCTGGCGTTGCGCCTCGCCGCCGCCAAATAGCCTTCGGCCCCACACGGGGCTTCGCGCGAGGGGAAACCTGCGAAACTTCAGTGTTCGCCCCCTGGCATCCACTCGCGGGTCTGAGCCGAGTTGAGCGGTCATGGTCGTTCAGTCCGCGATCGCGAAGTACCAGACCCCCCCAAGGCGCAACGCGGCCGCAGGCAGGACAAGGATCGCGCGGGGCCGGCGCGCAAACCCTAACGCGGTCGCAGGGATTCGGTCGAGCTATTCGCTCCTCCAACTGCCGGTGGATGACAATCCACGATTATGGCGACATGGAGACCCGAGCGCGTTGATTTTAGGATGCTTGGTATTGAGAACGATTTGGTAATGCGGACCCGTGAAGCTGTTGGCCATAGGGTTTCCTAATTGGCCGGCCAGCCACCTATCAGGCGTCGCGACGCGACGCAGCTCGTAATCAGCGCGCGATTTCTCCGTGGACTCGAAGTCCACGGCTACCATCGGTTGTCGCTACGCGACATACGTCCCCCGCATCGCTCGCCCGACCCGACCGGTCTCGCGCAACCCGCACGCCCCACCCCGCGCGCCTCACCCCCCGGCACAACCAACCCGCGTGATCGACGCCGCACCCGTGTCGCGGAGCGACAACCGAAGGTAGCCATGGACTTCAGTCCATGGATCAGCGTCCCTTCCGACATCCGGCGTCGCGTAGCGACGCATCAATCCCAAGGCAGAGGAGGGGTAGAAGAAGGCAGAGGGGCCGCATCTCAACTTTTGACAATTGCTCACCCACGCAGCGCTCAGTCCGAGCCGGGGCGCGAAAAGCGATTTCCTATCAGCCGATGCTGTCGCGTCTGCGCGGAGGCTTATTCAGTCCACCGCGTGCTTGCCGATTATTAACTTGAGGTTTAGCTGGCTTCATCGCCTGGCACGGGCGGAACAGTTGGAACCTTAGCCATTGCAGACTCGAACTTTTCCCGGCTGGCGCGTTGCGCCCGGCGCTCAAGCTCCTTGAAATCCTCTACGGCACGCGCGAATTCCTCCAGCTTCCGTGACGCGAACACGTTCACGGACTGGTGATCTTGAGAGGCGAGATTCTCAAGCTTCTGATAAATCTCGTCCGGCATTTTCAGTTCAATGGCCTTCATCTGATTTCGCCAATCAGTTTGAGCAAACCCACAGGCTTCAGGACTTCGATGCCGAATTCCCGAATCACCCGCAGGTGACGTTGGTTGAATGATACCACCTAATCGCACCGTCCGGCAATAGCGGCTTCGAGAATCGCGTCATCTCCCGAATCGGAGGAAAGCGGACGCCAAGCGAACCAGACGAACTGACAGTGCGATTCCCGGTAAATCATATCCAGAATGTTCGTGATGTCCTGCGACGACAATCCAAGCATAGCGCCGGGTCGCCGAGTAACATCCTCATATTCATACATGAGCGCGGGTGTAACGACGCTCTGCCACCTCGGATGGCCAATCGTCGCCAACAACCGATGGGATGCGCCGGTTTGCGAGCGCATAGCCGCCAGCACGACATTGGTATCGAGGATCACCCGGTAGCGTTTCATCTCCGTCGAGCGTAGCCAGACCGATCAAAAGCATCCAGTTCTTGATTCCAGAGCCGACATGCTTCAAAGATTCGCTTCGTGGTTCCTAAGCGCCACTCACCCGCGCAGCGCTCAGTCCGAGCCGGGGCGCGAAAGGCGATTTCCTATCGGTTTCGACTCCGAGTTTGGGTCGCAGACTTTTCAGTTTTTCAGCCGATAGAACTTGCTCCCGGGCGAGGCGGGAACGACAACGCTCACAGTTGTGCCGTTGTCGCCGGGCGTCTGGTCGACATTGGTCCAGTTGGTGGTCCCAACATTGGAATTCTGCTGCAGGGTGAATCCCGTGGAGGGCGAGGGCCAGGAAATAACGAGTGTATTGGTGCGGGTGAGTGCGACGGTCATTGTCACGGTGCCGGAAGCGAGCGTGCCCGGCACGTTGAAACCATAGGCCGCTGGGATGGAGGCAAATGTCGCCACTCCGCCGCCGAACAAGGTGATGTTGGTCGTATTTGCATGGGGCACCAGGCCGCCGATCAGGCTGGACATAAAGTTTGAAGCCAGGACAGTGAATCCAGTCCCGCCCGGGTTTACGGAGAAGAAGATGCAGCCGTCAGCGGTGCTGCCGGGGGCAATGCCATAGAGTGTATCGCCCACTAAAACCGGCGCACACTGCGGAGCGTGTCCGTCACTTCCCACGAAGGCGTGCAAGCGCTGGAAGTCGGTGCCGTCTTTATTGATGGCAAAGACGGTGCCGTTATTGTTGCTGCCGCCCGCCGACGTGGTGCCATAGAGCCGGTTTGCGAACAGGCCTAAACCAGCCTGCGGATTGGCACCGTCGCTGCCGTGGAATGAATACAGATTGGTGAAGCCGCTCCCGTCGGTGTTGAGGGCAAAGACGGTGCCGTCATTGCCGCTGCCGCCGCTGGAAGTGGTGCCGTAGAGGGTGTTGCCCGACCGGACCAACGCGCCTTGGGGATGGGACCCATCGCTGCCGCTGAACGAATAGAGATTGGTGAAACTGCCGTCCGTGCCCAAGGCGAACACGCAGCCGTTGGTGCCATTGCCTCCGGCCGGGGTGGTGCCGTAGAGGAAGTTACCGGACAGGACCAGTCCGCCTTGCGGCCCCGGTCCCCCGCCGTCTCCGAAAGTATGCAACACCGTGAAATTCGAGCCATTCGTATTGACGGCAAAAACACAGCCGGGGGCGTTCTGGCCTTGCTGAGTGCCGGTGCCATAGAGCGTGCCGCCGGACGCGATCATCGCCCCCATGGGATTGTACGCTCCGCTGCCGGTCGAGGTGTCCGTTGGGCCCATCGGCGACAGATTGCCCTGGCTGTCCGAGCCAAACGCGACGAAGAAATTATCGTTGGCAACGTCCGTGGTCACGTACAGGGCATTGCCGGATACGGCCAGGCCGCTGATCTGATTGGCCGTGGGGTACAGGGTTGGTGCCAGGGCGCCGGAGGCCCTTATTAAGCTGCCGATGAAGAGGAGGATAAGAGTCAGGGCCGGCTTGAGGCGGTGGGCCTGAAGGCTGTTCCCCATGATGAGCTGCATGCGATTGTCAGATATTTCCTGGTCGGTTGGCTGCCCGCAACCAACGCTGCCGCAGTGCGATCTTCTCCTGATTAGCGGATTTTGCAAGCGGTTCGCTGCCAATTAAAAATGAAAATTGGCGGAGCCAGCCCGTAGAAAGGTCCATCATTTAGTCTTGCCGATTGCGGTTCACACGCGCAGCGCTCTGTTCGAGCCGGGCCGCGCAAAGCGATCTCCTATCAGTTGTTCCTGAAACGCGACCCGTGGCAGGATTTAGTCGTGGTCGTCGGCATACATGAAGACGGCGAGCGCCTGTTGGTGTTCGCTGTTGATGCAGAAGTGGTTTCGAGGTCTCGTTCTTCTGGCTGTCGTTTTTTGGCCAGGGGAAGGGCCGGCCTACACCGAAATTTTGACACCAATTTTACATCCCGGAATTTGCGGCAGAATTCCTGGCCGGCCGAGTGGACAGCACCACTGGATTAAACACAAATGAATCATAATGACCTGACTGATGGTGTGAGCTGCACCAGGGGCAGAACCTCACACCCCATCCCCTTTTCGGAGGCGATCAACGCTTCGTTGGTGCCGAGGAACGAAAGAGCGCACTTTTCTTGATAGGATTTTGATCGGTGCAAACCGGCTTTTTACGCGGAAGCCGGCGCTTATGGTCACTATTGAGCAGCTTGTTCCATCTGGACGGGATGGGAATCCAATCGCGACCTGCTTCTACATCTGCAAACCTCTGGGATTTCAGTGTTTCTGGAGGCCCCCTCAGTTCGGCACCCGCACTGCTTAAAGGGAGGCCGACATTAAAATTTGGCCTGAATCACAAATCGAGCTATGACGACGATCGAAATAGTGCAGATCCTTCTGTTCTTTGGACTGGGCATTGCCCTGACACCCGTGGTTGGCAAATTCATGGCCAAAATCTACACAGGGCAAAAGACCTTTCTCCACCCGGTCTTCCAACCTATCGAGAATGCGATCTATCGCCTGAGCGGGATCGACCCAAACGAGGAGATGACGTGGCTCCGGTACTTCTGGGCGGTGGTTCTGTTCGCCACCATTGGTTTTATCTCATGTATGGCGATCTTCATGACCCAAAAATGGCTGCCGCTTAACCCGCAGCACCTGGACAACTGCTCGTGGCATCTGGCTTTCATGCAGGCTTGGAGCTTCACGTGCAATGCCGATTGGCAATCCTATGCGGGCGAAACAACGATGAGCAATTTCTCGCAAGTCTTTTCCATCATGGTGCATCAGTTCCTGAGCGGGGCTTCGGGGTTGGCAGTGCTGGTGGCCGTGGGACGCGCTCTTAAAAGGGCCTCGAGGCTGAGTGTCGGCAATTACTGGGTGGATCTCACTCGCGGCCTGCTTTACTTCGTGATTCCCCTTTCAGTGGTTTGGGCCATTCCCCTTGCCTGGCAGGGCGTGCCGCAAACCTTGCAACCATACTACACCGCCTCCCTGATGGAGCCCTACACCATGCAGGTTCAAAAGACTGACGATAAAGGACAGCTCGTCACCACAAACATCCAGTGGGTTGTCCAGGCTCCCAAGCTGGACGCCGCGGGCAAACCGGTGCTGGCCAACGGCGCGCCCGTCATGGTGGATATGCCGCAGGTGGATGCCAAAGGCCTGCCAATCATGACCAACGCTCCGGTCATGGTGGACGCCAAGGTCGAGAGCCAGGTCATTCCCATCGGCCCGGTCGCTTCGCTGGAGTCAATTAAGCAACTCTTCACCAACGGCGGCGGCTGGTACAACGTCAACAGCGCCCACCCTTTCGAGAATCCGACTCCGTTAACCGATTTCTTGGAAATGCTCGCCATCATCGTCGTACCGATGGCTCAGGTTTATATGTTCGGCCTGCTCGTGGGCAACAAGAAGCACGCCTGGTGTCTGTTCAACGTGATGCTGGCGCTTTACCTGCTTTCCTTTGTCGGCGCCTGGTATTTCGAAACCCGGCCCAATCCCGTCACCGGCGGGCTCGCAGCCAACATGGAAGGCAAGGAGCAGCGGATTGGAGTGATGAACAGCCTCCTCTGGGGCGTCTCCTGCACGGCGATTGACAATGGTTCGGTCAATTCCATGCACGATAGCTGGATGCCGCTGTCCGGGATGATGCCGCTATGGAACATCTTGATTGGTGAAATGCTCTTCGGCGGCATCGGCTGCGGCATGTACTGCATGTTGTTCCATGTGCTCATCACGGTGTTCATTGCCGGGCTGATGATTGGCCGCACGCCGGAGTACCTGGGCAAGAAACTGGATGCCTGGTGCGCCACCTGGGCGCTCATCGGCGTGTTGCTTCCGAACATTGCCGCTCTCATCCCCACGGCCATTGCCGTCATGATCCCACAGGGGCTTTCCAGCATGGCCAACGGCGGCCCGCATGGGTTGACGGAAGTGCTTTATTGTTTCGGCGAGGCGGCCAATAACAACGGCAGCGCGTTCGCTGGCCTGAACGCCAATACGCCGTTCTACAACATCGGCGCGGGGATCGTAATCTGGATCGGGCGGTTCATCCCCATTATCTCTGCGCTGGCCATCGTTGGCCGGCTGGCCTCGAAGAAAACCGTGGAGGCTTCTTCGGGCACGCTGCCGACGCACGGTTGGACGTTTGGATTGACGCTGACCGGGGTGATCATTGTCGTGGCCGCGTTGACGTTCTTCCCGGCCCTCTGCCTCGGCCCCATCGTCGAGCACGGCCTGATGGCGGCCGGGCGGGCATTCTGATTCCTCTGTCGCTTCTTTTCTGAATCACGTTTCAGTTTTCACGCATTATGAGCACCAAAGTTGAGTTCAGTTACAAAGCGCTGTTCCGTCAGGCGGTGATTGACGCCTTCAAGAAGCTGCATCCGCGTGACGAGATCAAGAACCTGGTCATGTTCGTGGTGTGGCTGGGGTCGATCTGGACCACAGTTATCCTTTTCTGCGGACTGGTGGGCTGGCTGCCGGGCCAGTTCAACCTCTTCAACACCCAGATCTGTTTCTGGCTCTGGTTTACGTGCCTGTTCGCCAATTTCGCCGAAGCCATGGCCGAGGGGCGCGGCAAAGCGCACGCCGACGCGCTGCGCAAAATGCGCACTACCACCATGGCCCGCGCCCTGGTTAATGGAAAACAGGTTCAGGTTGCGAGCACAGAGCTAAAGGTGGGCGACTTCTTCGTTTGTGAAGCCGGAGAGGTGATCGCCGCCGACGGCGAGGTGGTCGAGGGCATCGCGACGGTGGATGAGTCGGCTATCACCGGCGAAAGTGCCCCAGTTGTGCGCGAGAGCGGCGGCGACCGCAGCGCGGTGACTGGCGGCACCAGAGTGCTCAGCGACCGGATTGTGGTGCGTGTGACGGCCGCGGCCGGCCACTCATTCCTGGATCGTATGATTGACATGATTGAAGGGGCGCGCCGGCAAAAGACGCCCAATGAAATCGCGTTGAACATTGTGCTGGTGGCCCTCACCGCGCTGTTCATCGTCGTGGTTTTCGTGCTGCCGCCCTATGCGCATTACAACGAAGCGCAAGCTGGTCAGAAAGGCGTCGTGCTGACGACGATTCCTGTGCTGCTGTCGCTTATCGTTTGCCTGATTCCCACGACCATCGGCGGATTGCTCAGCGCCATTGGCATCGCCGGTATTGATCGGTTGATGCGGCGCAATGTGCTGGCCACCAGCGGCCGCGCCGTCGAGGCCGCCGGCGACGTCGATGTGCTGCTCCTCGACAAGACCGGCACGATCACTCTGGGCAATCGCCAGGCGACCGAGTTCATCGCCGCGCCGGGCGCCACCACGCAAGAGTTGGCTGAAGCGGCGCAATTGGCCTCGCTGGCGGACGGAACGCCTGAAGGCCGCTCGGTCGTTGCCCTGGCCAAAGAGGAATATGGTCTGCGCAGCCGGGAGATGGCAGAGACCTACGCGACCTTCGTCCCGTTTACCGCCCAGACGCGCATGAGCGGCGTCGATTTGTATGAGGATGGCCACCTGCCTTCCGGCGGTTTCGCCCCGCCGGTTCCTGCGCATGCCCCTACGCCGTCCCGGCTGGCGCTGACCTCGGGGACCGCGGCGGCGAAGGCGACCACGTCTGCAGTGATGCGCCAGCCGGTTACCGAGCATGCGCCGGCTGGGACGGCCATCCGTTCCATCCGCAAAGGGGCTGCCGATGCTGTCGCTCAGTTTGTCAACGTGAACGGCGGGGCGGTGGACCCCGGCGTCATGGCTAAAGTCGATGAGATTTCCCGCCAGGGCGCCACGCCGTTGCTGGTGGCCGATCGTTCAAAAGTGCTCGGCATCATCCTGCTCAAGGACATTGTCAAAGGCGGCATTAAAGAGCGCTTCGCCCAACTCCGTAAGATGGGTGTGCGCACCGTTATGATTACCGGCGACAACCAACTCACCGCCGCTGCTATCGCTGCCGAAGCGGGGGTGGATGACTTCATCGCCCAAGCCAAACCCGAGGACAAACTGGCCCGCATCCGCAAAGAGCAGGAAGGCGGCAAGCTCATCGCGATGATCGGCGATGGCACCAATGACGCTCCCGCTCTGGCCCAGGCCGATGTGGGCGTGGCGATGAATACTGGCACCCAAGCCGCCCGCGAGGCTGGCAACATGGTCGATCTGGACAGCAATCCCACGAAGCTGATCGAGGTCGTTGAAATCGGAAAGCAGTTGCTCATGACCCGTGGCGCCCTGACCACGTTCAGCGTTGCGAACGACGTTTCCAAATACTTCGCCATCATTCCCGCCATGTTCGGGTTGCTGTACGCGGTCAGCGCCGGGGGACGTGGGCCGTTGGACAAGCTGAATATCATGTTCCTGCACTCGCCCCAAAGCGCGATCCTCAGCGCCGTCATTTTCAATGCGCTGATCATCGTAGCGCTCATCCCGCTGGCGCTGCGGGGCGTTAAATATCGCCCATTGGGTGCCGCCGTGATTCTGCGCAATAACATGCTGATCTACGGCATGGGTGGGATTCTGGTGCCCTTCATTTTCATCAAACTTATCGATCTGATCCTCGTCGCCATTCACCTGGCCCCGTAATTCGCCCGGCCATAACCTGTTTTCTCAAAGGACCATTTATGACAAAGCTCATTCTTCAATCGATCCGGCAAACCCTTTTATGGTCCGTCATAACCGGCATTGCCTATCCGCTCGTGATTACACTGATTGCCCAGGTTGCGTTCAAACACCAGGCCAATGGCAGCCTGGTGACCCGGGACGGGAAAATCATCGGCTCGGCATTACTGGCGCAGCAATTCCAGGGCACCAATTATTTCTGGCCGCGTCCGTCCGCTTGCACGTACGGAAGCAGCGCCTTTGGAATAGTGGCTTCGAGCGGCAGCAACCTGGGGCCCACCAGCGCCGCCCTAAAGACGAACGTAATGAACAACATTGCCGGTTTCATCAGCGGGAACAACCTTCCAACAAACACCATGGTGCCCCCAGACATGGCGTTCGCCTCGGCCAGCGGTCTGGACCCACACATCAGCCCCGAGGCCGCACAACTTCAAATCGCCCGCGTCGCCGCGTCACGAGGTGTTAGCGAGGATAAGATCAAAGCGTTAGTGGCGCGGTTTACGGAACCGCCACAATGGGGATTCCTGGGGCAAGCTCGCGTGAATGTTTTGTTGCTCAATGTGGCCCTTGATGAAGAGATTTCAGGCAAAAAACCGGGCCCGGTGGCGCTCAATAGTGCACGGACGCTTTGACCGTGCGCATGAATTTCGCTCGGAGTTCAGAGAGGCAATGGATTTTGGTGCGATGGTTCGCGCCGTGGATTACGCGCCTACAGCGCGATTGCACAACGCGCGGCCTTTTCCCAAATACGGTGATCCGAGGATCGATTTCCCTTTGCCGTTCATCACATGGGGCATCGGGATCTTCGGATCCTCATGACACGCCCACTCTGACTCGCTGTGATTGATACCTTCTTAGCGGGTTTCGGACGCCTTTTTATTATCTCCACTGACTGTGCGACGGCACCTTGGGAGCATGCAAAATCACGGTTTGCTTTTTGTCTTTCTGTTCGGGGTGCTGCTGATCGCGTTCCCTCCGGCCTTTGCCAGAATCCTTGCAAAGCTTTCTGGGCACGATCCGGAGCGGAAGCCCGTGGGCACTAGGACATCAGTCGCGAACAGACGCGCGTTTAAAGCGAGGGATGCTCACCATCGGTGAGGTCAGGTGCGGCTATGAGACCTGAAAGAATCCTGCTCCCTGTCGATGTCTCCCGATGCCCGCTCGAGGTGTTCGAATTGGTGAAGGGCTTTGCACAAGGGCCGGAGGTCACGGTGATCCTGCTCCATATCGTGAACCTGAAGGTTGTCGTCCCAGAAAACCGCGTCTTTCGGGAGTTGGCCGATGAAGCGAAATGGCATCTGGAGCAATTAGCCGACCGGTACCTTCCTCCCATAGCCTCAGCCGTCGCCCACGTTCGCATTGGAGAACCACCGCAAGAAATCCTGGCGGAGGCCAACGCTGAAAAGCCGGATTTGATAATCCTGCCGACCTATGGCCCCTGCTTTTGGACCAGGTTAAAAGCCGTGTGGAAACCAGCATGCAATCCCATCGTTTCCCCTTTGGCTGAACAGGTCATTCGCCAGGCAACGTGCGGTGTCTTCGTAGTCGCGGCGAAGACTAGTTTTAATTGTGAAAGAGCCTGGGGGCGGCCGACGAGGGGTCGAGCAAGCCCAGCAAAGGAGATCCCCAAAAGCTCTGGGATGACAGGAATTGGAGCGAATCCTCCCATGTACTCCTGACTGGAAGATGGCCGCGTTGGGCTCAAGAACCACCGTGGGAGCGGCGCTTGCGTGAGGGACCGCTGTTCACCCGCGCAACGCTCAGCACGAGCCGGGGCGAGAGCCTGCGAAGGAGCGGGTGTGATTAGACTCGTGAAGGTGTTGGCCATAGGGTTTCCTAATCGATCAGCCAGCAACCTATCAGGCGTCGCTACGCGACGCAGCTCGTAATCAGCGCGCGATTTCTCCGTGGACTCGAAGTCCACGGCTACCATCGGTTGTCGCTACGCGACACACCACCCCGCATCGCGCGACACACACACCCCGCAGCACGCGACACACCACCTCCCGCATCGCGCGACAAACGCCCCCCGTGTCGCGGAGCGACAACCGATGGTAGCCATGGACTTCAGTCCATGGATCAGCGCCCCCTTGGACCTCCAGCGTCGCGTAGCGACGCATCAATCCCACGACTGCTCCTCCTCGTCACTCGTGAACGCGGCCCGCGTTCGCAGGCTCGGCCTTAAGGCAGTTGCACGGCTCGATAAAACCGGTATCGATAGCTGCCGGCTCGGGGGTCAGAGAGTGGGAAGGTCGATGAAACCGGCACATTGGTATTGACCGGAACCCAATTTACCAAATCCGTGGACCCTTGCAGGATGTAGGTCTTGTTCGTGGCGCCGAACACCTGTGTGGTAAGCACACCATTGGCCAGGTGGGGCTGCCCGGTAAAGGCGATACCCTGCTGGATAGTGAATACGCCGCTGGCCGCGACGCTTTTGATAAAGCCGGGCGCGAAAGCGTTGGCGCTCAGCACCGCCGAGTTGCTGAGCGTGATTTGCCCGCTATAGCGGCTTGAGTTGGTGCCCGGCAGCGTCCCATCCAGCGTGAAATAAAGGGTCACACCTGAATTGGTCTGCTGCAGGCTGACCACCACGGGCCCGGCAAACGTGCCGCCAGCAGGAGTAATTGTCGGTGGCGCCAGCGCGGGTGTGCCCGGCAAACTGTTGATCCAGTCCGTAATCACCTGCACGGCATTGGTCTGGACCAGGTTGCCCGCCATGTCCGGCATCCGGACATTCATATCCATGGTGTTCATCCGCTCATAGGTGATGGATCGCCATTTGTCTTGAGGCACCACGACCCGCGCGTTATCGAAGCCGAGGTCTCCCTTCTGGACCAGGGCATTGATGATGTTCTGATTGGTCAACGGGGTGTCATAGCGCGCGTCGAAGGTAGGGCCCGTCCCGCCAGGCCGATGGCATTGAGCACAATTGGCGTCCAAATAGGACCGGGCGCGATCCTGGATCGAGGCGCTGACATTGGTCAGGCCGGCGAGCTGATCCCATCCGGGGATATTGGTTTCGTTGATCGCAGGATTGAGCAACCCGAGGCGGTTCAGCGTGCGGAGCTGGTTATCGGTGACGCCGGTGGAGGCATAGGTAAAGCTGCCGTTGAGCTGGCGTGTCTTAAGCCCCAGAACGTAGCCGGCAGGCTGCTGATGGCAGCCCGCGCAGTCGCTCGGACCGGGATAGGACCACGTTTGCGTGCGAACGCCGCTGGCATTAGTGATGAGGAGGTCCTCGCTCAGCCCGTTCGTGATGAGATCCGCATCGCTGTTGTCCGGACGCCATTTATAGCTCAACCCGTACACCCCGCCGCTGTTATCCGCCACCAGCACACGGGTCTCGAGCCGGTGCTTGAGGCTCGGCTGGGTCTCATCGGTGACTATCCCTAGCTCCTGCACGAACACGCTTCCGGCCGGGAAGGTCCACTCGCCGGTCGGAGCGAACCCAATCTGCTGGCTGGTGGTGTAGGGTGGGCCGCTGTTGGGCACCGAAAACCAGAGCTGCTCGGTCGCGTTGTCCCACCAGAAGGGGGCGTTCGGGGCGTAGGCCAGCAAGGCTGAAACCGGCGTCAGGCTGCCGAGGTTGCTAAAGAGACCGGCTTGGGAAAGCGTCGCCGGAAGCGAACCACCGCTCGTGGGGGGCAGGTTAAAAAACGCCGGCGCGACCGGGCGCGAAATCAGGCCATAGGGCTGACCGGTTCCCGCGCTCACCGTGATGTTTACCGGCGCCGAAGTGCCCGCCAGGCCGGTGGTGTCCAGCGCGACCGCTATCAGGCCGTAGGCGCCCTGGCCCAGGCCAGTTGCCGTCAGGGTGTAAGGCGCATTGGAGACCGCGCCCAGGAAACTGCTGTTGGCGTAAAAATCCACTTCCCGGATGGCGTTGAACTGCGCGGCGGCATCCGCGCGTTACCGTGACACTGGCTGCGCCCGAATAGGCGGCGTTCTGGGCCGGCGACGTCAGCACGGCCACCGGCGGCGGATTGGTCACGGGATAGAGCTGCGTGGCCGGGATGATCCCCAGGGTCGTCGAGGGGCTGCTCCAGGCCAGTGAAGCCACCGCGCCACCCTGGTTCTGGTAGTAGTCCATTTGGATGTTGTAATACTGCTGCGCCTGCAGCGCGATGGTGCCCGTCCAGGTCGTGGGGGCCTGGTCCACCCACGCGTCGATCACCAATTGGCCATTGACCCAGAGCCGCACCCCGTCGTCCGTGGTGGTCGAGAAGGTATAGACCTCGCTAAACTGCGGCTGGACCATTCCCGTCCATCGCACGGTGTAGTCCGTAGCCGGGATGCTCGGGTCGGGTGAATTATTGTTCCAATCGAAATTGACCACCGCATCGGTGCGCACCAGGGTGGCCGGAGGAACAAAGGTCATCAACTGGTTGGCAAAGTACTGGCCGAATAATCCCGTGCCGGAGCCGATCGACGAGCTGTTGAGGAAGCTGGCGCTGGCGATTCCGCTGTTGACCGCCCCGGCCCTCGAGGCGATGGCCTGCACCCCGGCGCTGTTGGTCAGCGTGAAGGGCACGCGATAAGATAGTCGAGTTGGTGGTCGGGGCCGTGCCATCCACCGTGTAATAGATCGTTGTCCCAGGGCTGGTGTCCGTAATGCTCACGACGATCGAGTTGGTGAAGATCTCACCGTTGGGCTGAAATCAGCGGCGTGTCCAGAAAGACACCTGTGCCGTACACCGAAAGCGCGTATTGAGCGCCCACATAGACCTTCCCGTTGGCAATGGTGGGGATGATGAATTTGACGGCGTCGCCCGCGGAATCCCGAGTCGCAAGCTGATCGCTGGAATAGAGTTCCTGCGTCAGATTCGTCGCGTTATAGGCCCGCAACACGGCGGGAGTGCCGGGGCTTTGGCCCCCGGAGTTGTAGAGCGCCCACACAATGGCATTGCGCGTGCCGTTGGCCGAGATACAGGCGGTCGCCCCGCCCTTGTTATCGTAGGTGTCGGGGGTTTCCACCGGGGCGGTGTTGAACACCGCATTGGTGATGGTGTAGGCGCCGATCCTCGAGTTCGAGTCGATGATATACAGGGTGTTGTTAAAGAAAGCCGGCGTCACATCCCGGTCCCCACCCGGCCCGCCGTTGAACTGCTGGACGATCTTGTTCGGACCGGTCGTGCCGTTGAAGCGTCCCATGTTGTCCCGGTCCACCAGGTAAATCGGCGCGGTCTTGCCGCCACCCACCACCAAGTGCGGATGCGCCGCGCTACCCGCCGAATCGGGCAGGATGATCGGCGCGCTCGAACCCAGGTCCTGGTCCGCATCGCTCAAGGCCACGGCGTTGGCTGGCGCAAAATAATCCACCAGCGCAATCCCGTTGGTCGTCGCCAGTTTCAACAGGCTCATGGAATAGTTGTTGCTGGTGGTAATGGTCGTCCCGCCATCGAAGGTCCCGTTGCCGGTCTGAAAATACAGGTTGCCTTGCGCGTCCACCGAAGGGCCGCCACCCCCGTCCCAAAAGCCGCCTTCGGCCCCGTTGGGAGTGGCATTGTAAACCCCGAGCTGCTGCGAAACGTTGGTGGCGTTGTAGGCAAACATCCAGCCATGGTACGGCTGGTTGTCGCCATGCGACGCAAACGACAGATACACCGCGGCCATTGAGCAAGGTCAGGGCCGGACGGCTATGCTCGCGCAGCGGGTTCCAAAGCACGTGCGGCGGGTTCGCGCCATCGTTATCGCCGGTGCCCGCCCCTGGATAGTTGAGGGCACGAGATCACGGCCGGGCTCTGGAAGTCGGTTCGCTCCAAACCGGTGTGCGATGTCCAGAGCGTGCAAGCGGTGAACGTAAGCCGTCCCTTCTTTCGTTTTGACTTCGAAATAAATCGTCCCGGTGACCGGGTCGATGACCGGGGTGCTGGTAATGCCGACTTCCGGTGTGATATCAGTGGTGCCAACATCCCCATTGGGCACTGTGGTGACGCCCGGGCCCGAGGAAACTGACCTGCCACAGCGGCGCCGCGTTCGCACCGGACCCATCATCCGCATCGAAGGCATAGACGCTGTTATGCTCCGTGGCCACATAAGCCACATTGTGGGTTCCTTTGCCCGGGATGCTCACATTCGTCATGATCAGCGGCTGGGCATAAACAAATCCGTCCACCGCTAGCGTGAATAACTGCCAAAGCGTTCGTGTTCACATTGGCCAGCGTAAGATTTGTTTCGTTGGCGTTCAGGCCCTGGCGCGTGTTGTCGTTGTGGTACGTCAGCACGGCCACTCCCGCCGGCGGCGGCGTGATTGGAGGCAGGCGTCCTGAACGCGAGCGATGGGGCGGCCCAGGCCGTGCCCGCGCCGTTGACCGCTCGGGCCGTGAAGAAGTAGGTCCGGTTGGAGACTAAGCCCGACACGTATTGGCCGAAGAAGCGCCGGTCTGCGGGCCCAAGGACCAGGTTGTTGGACCACGCGGAAACGGTGCTGCCGCCATCCGCGGGGCCATAAAACAGCGTAACGTTGGGTGGGTCGCCTCCGGTTGCAGGACACCTGGCCATTCAGGTCGTAGCCGAATTGGCGTGATGCCGTGAGCCGGCGAGGTTCGCTATCGCGGGCGGCGACGGTGCGAGCGTCCTGAAAGAGAGCGAGGGGCTGGCCCAGGTAACGCCGCCGCTGTTGGTTGCCTGCGCGGTGAAATAATAGAGGGTGTTGAACGAAAGGCCGCGTGACCGCAGTGCTGAAAGCGCCGCCCTGCGGTCCCAGGAAGACGCTGTTCGCCCACGCCCCAGCGTTGGTCCCCCCATCCGCCGGTCCATAGAACAACGTGACCCCCGCCAGATTCAGCCCGTTGGCCACCACGCTCCCGCCCAAGGTCGCCGCGGTCGTCTGGATCCCCGTTGCCGGCGCGTTCGTAAGCCCCACCGGCTGGACGGGCACAGCAATCGTGCTAATGGCGATGTTGTCCACGTCATGAAACTCCCAGGCCCCACCCGTCCGCCCGGCAAATACCAGACGGCTCACCGACGGCACATAGGCGGTCTGATAATTGGATAAAATGAGCGTGTTTTTCCAATAGACGTTGAGCAAGGCATTCGTGTCCAGGACGACTTTCAGGTGCGCCCAGCACAGACCATCCGGCAGGCCGGTCGTGTCGGCCGGCCCGGTCTGGATCGAGGTCGGATCGTCGCACGCGCCGTTGATCGTCGGGGTCGGAAACTGAAGGATCAGCGTCCCGTCCACCCGCACGTCCACCCCCACAATGTCGGGCCCGATCGATTGATCCGCCTCGTTGCAATACGGCGCGCCGCCGCCGCTGGCCCAGGCGTCGAATCCGACCGATATCCCCGTTTGCGTGCCCTCCTCGGGCAGGTTCGCTTCACAGTTCGGTCCGGTGGCCCAAACATTGTCCAGCGCCGGGTTCCCGTTGCCCGCCACATCGCTCAGGACCGGATCGTTGCCCCGAACATAGTTGAGGCTAAACCCATCCGCCGGAGGCGTGGTGCCGTTGCCAATCCGAACGTCCGCGTCGAACGTGAACGCCTCGATGATCTTGCCGTTATCGAAATCGGCGAACACCACCGCCCCGCGTTCATTGCCGGCGCTGGGCGTGATCTCCAGGTAGCCGTCATTCGCATTCGTGGCCGCCCCCGCTCCGCCGGTGGCCTGCCAGTTGGCGCTTCCGTACAGGGTCAACTGGCCCGAAGCGGTTGGGTCCGAGTTAAAGTCGAAAAAAACGGATGCGGCGGGGCTGGCCCAAGCCAGAATCAGGGTGCCGGTCGCAAGCAACCAGGCAGCCGAACGGGACTTCATGCACGAGGGGGAGGTAAGCATAAGCTGCGATTACAACAGTCATTGAATATGCTTCACAAGCTACCCACCCCGCCTCGGACGTCAAGCCGTTCCTGCACCTGCCCCCCCGCTTTTCCTGCTCCCGGGATCGGAACTCCCGTGCTACACTGTTCGCCTTGCGGATCGGAATGATGAAGTTGAAATTTGCGGTAGTGGCCCCGGTCGTAGCCGTCGGGGTGCTTATGTCGTGGCCTTTCCTGAAGGTGATTTTTGGCGGACACCATGTCCCCGCCCTGGTGCCCCTGCCCCGGAGACTGGAGGCGCGCCCGGGCGCCTTTGACTTCGGACCGGGGACGCGCATCCTGGCGGACGCCCCATTGCGGGAGACAGCCGGCTATCTTCGGGAAGCGCTGCGTAAAGCGACCTCCCTGGAACTGCCGGCGGGAGAACTGGGCGGCGCGGCAAATCCTCAGGGCGCCATCGTGCTGACGACGAATAGCGCGAACCCCAACCTGGGCGCCGAGGGCTACCAGTTGACCGCCACCACCGGCTCGATCCGCATCCGTGCTCCCCAGGCGGCGGGGGCCTTTTACGGTGTTCAATCCCTGCTGCAGCTCCTGCCCCCGGAGGCCTTGGCCTCGAGGCCTTCCCGAGCCGCGTCCTGGGATTGTCCCCGGCGTGGAGATTGAGGACGCGCCCCGCTTCGCCTGGCGGGGCTTTATGCTCGATGTAAGCAGGCACTTCTTTAACCCGGACGAGATCAAGCGCGTGCTGGATCTGATGGCGCTGCACAAATTGAATGTCTTCCACTGGCACTTGACGGACGATCAAGGCTGGCGGATCGAGATCAAGCGCTACCCCCGGCTCACCCAGGTGGGCGCCTGGCGGCGCACCATCGGCTTCGGCTTGAACCCCAAGGACAGCACGGCTTACGGCCCCGACGGCCGCTATGGCGGCTTCTACACTCAGGACGAGATCCGAGACATTGTCGCCTACGCGAGCGCGCGGCACATTACGATTGTTCCGGAAATCGAGATGCCGGGCCATTCCAGCGCCGCCCTCCTGGCATACCCGGCGCTGGCGTGCTCCGGGCAACCCGACCCCACCCGTCCGGCGGACGTCTATTGCGCGGGCAAAGAGGAGACCTTCGAGTTCCTCGAGGAGGTTCTCGACGAGGTTTGCGAGCTGTTTCCCGGCCAGGACATCCATATCGGGGCCGACGAGGTTTCCAAGCGCTCTTGGAGCGACTGCCCGCTCTGCCGGGCGCGCATGCAGCGGGAAGGTCTAAAAACTCCCGAACAGCTCCAGGCCTACTTTGTGCGCCGGATCAGCCAGTTCCTGTCCTCGAAAGGCCGCCGCGTCATCGGATGGAGCGAAATGCGGGAAGGTGGCCTGCCGGAAAATGCCGCGCTTATGGACTGGGTGGGTGGCGGCGCCGAAGCGGCCACCCAGGGCCATCCCGTGGTCATGTCCCCCAACACCGATTGCTACTTTGATTATTATCAGTCCCGCAACCGCGACGCTGAACCCCCCGCCGCCGGCGCGTTCCTCCCCCTGGAAACGGTGTATGCTTTCGAACCCATCCCCCCTGAGCTGGATTCGCGGTGGCAAACCAACATCCTCGGCGCTCAAGCCAACTTGTGGACCGAGTATATCCCCTCGTTGAAACAGGTGGAGGTACATGACGTTCCCCCGCCTCTGCGCGCTCTCCGAGGTGCTCTGGTCTCCGCGCGCCGCACGAAACCCGGACGATTTCGCCCGGAGGTTAAAGGAGCATTTGCGGCGGCTGGATCAGCTCGGCGTCAATTACCGGCGGCCGCCGGATTTGCTGAACTGATGAAGTTACCCGCGCCCGTGCCTCGAGGAGGCTCCGGCGTCCTGTGTCAGTGGGGCTCGAGTTTCCGAACAAATCGAACGCGGTCGAAGTCGTCAGCCGTTCGGTCCCGGCCTGCCGGTTAGGCGGCGGTAAGAAATTAAGGTGGCAAGAGGCCGCCGGGATTTTGCCGCCCAGCTAGGCGCGAACGAGGCGCTTATCCGCATGGATCTGTAACGAGTGAGCAACGAAGCTGGGCGGCAAAAGAACCAGGCAGGTTGCCACCTTCATTTCTTACCGCCGCCTTACTGCCTGGACTCCGCGAGCAAATGGTACGGCTCGTTGATGCCATAGCGGCGAAGAACGCGCGCGGTGGCTGCCTGTTCGGGCTCGCCGGCGGCGAGGACGATCCGGCGCAGGGAATCGCTCTGGACGAACTCAATAATGTGGAATCCGTTCACCGGCTTTTCCAGGGCTTGACGGAGATCGGACAGCTTGCTGACGCGCTGGCCGTTGACGGTGTCCACGACCAGGCCCTTCTGGTCCTGTACCCGATGTTATAGGCATCGGGCAGCACTTGGGAAAGCAACACTAACGAGGGGCGGTCTTTCGTGGGCTGATCGTTGCGGTAGTAAGCCAGCCGAAACGGAGCACGGCGTTTCCAATCCGCGCCCCAGCTTTGCAGGTAGGGATCGGTCAGCGGCTGGAAAACCAGGCCGCCCACCACGAGGTATTCCGGCTCCCGATCATACGTGGCAAAGGGCACCAAGGTGGTGGCGTAATCATATTTCGGCAGGCGATAGGTCACGTCCATCTCCTTCCCGTCCCGCCAGATTTTCATCTTTACGTCGTCGCCGGCCCATTTGTTTCGGGTCGCCAGGTTCTCCAGCATCAGGTGCCCATATTCGGGATCCTCGTAATCGCCCTGAATATCGATGTCGAAGCCGTCCACGTTCAAAATCACATCCTGCGGCTTCAGCACCTTCTCACCCCCATCCGGACGATCCGGCACCTGAATGACCAGGACCCCGCGGGGCGGACCGGGCAGCTTCACGCGCGCCAGGGAAGCCGGGTTGGCCGCCGGCTGCCAGTAAAAATGAAAGAAGCCCAGCCCGTGGGACTGTCCGCTCCTGCGCGCGTCGAGGATGGATTGGATAAAAGCAGCCGGGATCGCCACACAGGTGCGGTCCGCCTGGGCATTGACCAGGCCCACCACGTGCGAATCCGCAACCACAGGCTCCGCCCAACTGGCGCCTTGGATATCGCAATCCACTTCCAGCGAGACGTGGTTGACCGCGCTCAATTGGCCTTCGCGGACCAAAAACTGGGTGAACTCGGCCCGGCGGTTCTCCAAATTGCCGTTCCGCCACCGAATAATCTGCATGGCGCCATTGGCCGGAATGGACCCGCTCAGCGTGGCCGGTTTAAGCCCGTCCCAGAAGTCGGTGTCCGAGGTGGTCACCATGGCCAGGTTGGCCAGATAATCAATCCAGACTACCTCGCCGAGCCACCAGCGTCCGCGGCCATCCTTCTGCAAACGGACCAGGGTGTGATCGAACATCTCGTCGGCGGTGGTCAGGATCTGGCGCTCACCGATCACCAACCCCGTCTTCTGCACCTGGCTCATCCGCCGCGTCCAGGGCTGGTAATAATCATACTTTTTCCGCGCCACTTCGAGCGTGACGACCGAGCGCTCCCAGGGGGAGGGCTCACGGACGGGACGCTCCGCGGCCTGGCCGCCCGGAACCAGCGTGGCGGCGAGCGCCCACAGCGCGATCCACCGGCAAGCATTCGTTAACAGGGTTCTCCCGGTTCGGCGGTCATCATGGCTGGTTGCGCAGGTCATAGGCGGCGGTCAGTGGAAATTCCATAGGTCTTCAGAATGGCGGCATTCGCCTTGGCGACCTCCCCCCGGTCCAGGCATTCGAAACCGTGGTGCGAAACAAACTGCACGACGTCGTAGGCGTTCGTGCCGGTGTCGAAAGCCCGGACGACATCTTCGAGTTTGTCGATCCGCACGCCGTTGATCTCGTCCACCAGCGCGCGACCCCGCACGATCAGGTTGGCATTGACGGCATCGGCCAGCACCGCCGCGAGGACCACCGGCTCGGGGCGGACGGTGGCCGGCTTCTCCCAGCGGTGGTAATACAGCTCGTAGGACGCATCCGAAGACTCGGCATCAGCGCCGGTGCGTCCGAACGTGCGAAGGTAGTCCAGGCTCAGCGGGGTAAACACCAGCCCGCCATAGATGAAGTAGCGCGGCAGCGAGCCGTATTGGTAACCGGCAGCCCGATCGCCGTCGTAGAAATAGACCGGCAGCGAGACGTCCATCTCCTTGCCCTCCCGCCAGATTTTCAAAGGCACCGCTTCTCCGCTCTGCGGAAGCTGAAACGCCAGCGCGGCTGAGAGGCGGTTTCCCTGGTAAAGAATCGTGCCGTCGCTGGCCACCGGATAGGACCCGACCCGCAGCAGAATATCGTCCACCTTGAGCACCTTCTGAGTGCTCGGGACCGGCAGGATGCCATCGATCCGGGCCCCGAGATCATCGTCGGGCAACTTCAAAAACGCGCGGTACGCCGGATTCTGGCACTCCACCACCCGAATCCCGGCGTTGGGAAAACCGTCATAATGCTTGTCCTCGATATCCTTCAAAAAGTGCTGGATCACCGGCGGCGGGATGAAGAACCCGGCGTTTTCCAGCCCGGGTATCCCTTGAAAAGCGACCCCCACGACTTTGTCGTCCTGGATCACCGGCCCGCCGCTGTTGCCCGGGTTGATCGCGGCGTCGGTTTGCACACTCAATAAGCGCCGGTTCCCGATGTGCGCATAGGTTTCCAACTGCACCCGCGACACAACCCCGCGCGTATAGGAAATCTCCTCGCCACCCGCCGGATAACCATACGTCACCACCGCCGAGCGGACCTTGGGCAAGTCTCCCAGTTCCAGGGGTTCGAGGTTCTCGAAAAACCGGCTGTCCTGCACCGTGAGCACGGCCAGGTCGCAATCATGTCCGACGTATTCGACTTCCGCCGGGTACGGCCGCGGGTCCTGATATTTCCGAACGATGATCTGGCGGCCCCAACTGATGACGTGGGCGTTGGTCATGATGCGCTTGCCCTTGATGATAAAACCCGAACCGCCCAACTGGCGCACCGCATCAAAGCGCCAGGGCGCGTCCCACGCCGGTTGTTGCTCAAAGGTGAAAATCTGGACGACCGAGCGCTCCGGATCGGCCGCACAGCAAACGCCCAACCACAGGGCGGTCAGCAGGAAGGCTAAAGTCTTCTTCAACACAGCCTGACAGCATGGGAATCTCCACGGACACGGTCAAGAAAATCCGGGCGGCCCCCGTTGGTCGAGGTATCGCTCCCCTTTCATTCCGCGACCTGGCCCTGTTCGGACCAGACATTCATAAAGCTCCTTGGCCGGCAACCATGCTCAGCTTGGTCACCGCCTTGATGAGAAAATCCTGCGTGGCGTCCTCGGCTGCTCCCCGCCGCCCAACCCTGCGCAACGCGCGATCGACCATCCACGATGGATGCCATGTCCTAATATTTCATGTCGTGCCGCCTCAAGGGCCCAGCAAATGCCCCCGATAAAAGCGCCGATTGAAGTTCGTGGCCGCGGGATCGGTATATTGCAGCACGCCGTTGGCGTTCGAGTTTACGAGCGTCACCAGCACCGACCAATTCGTCAGGTCCGTTGAAGCCTGGATTTCGTAGCTAAGCGAGGACACACCCGTCAAGGTCAGTTGGATCTGACCGTTCCCGGTGAGGACCGGGGCACCCAACCGCAGCGGCACAGTGTTGGTCGAACTCACGGTGAAGGTCCTGGTGTAGCTGTTGTCGTTCTTGTCGCTCTCGGCGATGACGTCCGTGGTGTCGGTGTCTAAACGGAGGGTGTGAGTGCCCGCTGGCAGTCCTCCCAGGTCGAAGCCGATTACGAACGAATAAAAATCGGCATTCAGGCCATCAGTGAACCAGGTGTGGTTGAGTGCCCCATCCAGGTAGAGTTGCGTATAAAATCGAGTTGTGATCGCGCCGTTGGTGGCGCTGTTCAAGACCGCCCAACTGACATAGATGTCCTGGTTGGGGTGGATAACGGCCGTGTCGTTCGTGCCCGGGAGGGTCGCCACCACGATTTTGTCGGACCACCCATTGGGTCGGTACGGAACAAGGTTAGGCAGTTGGGTGACTGCCAAGGCCGCCGGCCCGCCGATGGTCACCCCGGCCGCGTTGCTCACGATGACACTATAGTTGCCCGACTGGCCAAAAACCGTGTGGTCGAGCGTGAGCACCGGAGCCGTGGCCCCTGGGAGATCCGTTCCGTTGAATTGCCACTGGTAGGTTAAGGGCAGCGGACTGGCCGCGACCACCAGGAAGTTGGCGCTGTTTCCGGCAGTAACGGACTGCCCTTGTGGCGGGGTGATAATTCTCGGTGTCAGGCTGGGCAGGGTGGTGACATAGTAGTCGTCGAAGAGCATATAATTGTTGCCGAAAGTCCCGCTGGTCTGCAGCCAGGTGGCGTCGATGTCGCCCACATCCAGCGTCACCGTTGCATCCGCCGAAATAGGCTGGTTTCGCACAAGCTCATTACCATCCAGGGTGGCGCTCCACAGATTGCGCGCAAAATCCATCGCCACCTCGAGGTAATAGATCCGGCCATTCTGAAACTTTTGGTTCGTGGAGTGGTACCCGGCCCCATCGTTGAGGGAGTAATAGATACCCAGGTCGTTGTTGTCGAAGTCGAGGAAGAAGAGCTTATTCCCATTCTGGTTGAACACATCCCACCCAAAATCATCATAACGCGAATTCGAGGAATCCACTATTTCCATATAAGTGGAAAAAAGCACCACGGGTCGCGTGTTCGTGTCCGGGGTGAAATTCAACGGCTGCCACACAAACAAGTTCGTCCCGAGCACGGGTGAGGAAACGCCCACATACGCCTGTTGGCTGAAATCGTAGAAATAGTCATAGACCACGCCGTTCTGTCCCGCGCCAAAGCTGCTCCACCCATTCTGTCCCGCCAGCGTGAAGAAGGTGCTGTAGTTTTCAAACAGGTCGAAGCCGGTGAAATAAACGTCCTGCGGCGTGACCGCTGGATAAACGCTCAAAACGATGTCGCCGGAGGCGCCATTGTAGCCATCCACGGCAATCTGGTAGCTCGTGCCGGCGTTTGCCGCGAATGAGACCAGACTCGCGGTACCCATGTTCAGCCCGTCGTCATTGGCGGCAACAAGCGCCAGCGAGGAAACACTCGCACCGACATAGACGCCGAGAATCGTGTCAAAACTGCTCCCGCGCGTTGTGATGGCGTAGGTGCCGTTGGCTGGGGCCGTCCAAGTCCACCACACCGACGCCCCGCCTGGGTTGCCGGCATGGGCCGGCTCGTTAGGCTCTTTCGTCGCGCCAACGTTCGACCCGGTGGCCGTTACAACGCTTCCCGCGATGACTGTTCGCTGAGCAAAATTGTCGTTCGTTGGGGCGTTGCCCCCGACGATGAAGCTGGTGGCGCTTTGCGCCGTGCCGTTCGAGGTCGTCACACTGATGGGCCCGGTCCCGGCGCCCGCGGGAACCGTCGCGATGATTTGCGCGCCGGCTGTAACCGTGAAGGCCGGGGTGCTTACCCCGCTGAATCGGACCGCCGTGGCATCGGCAAAATTCGCTCCGTTGATTGTTACGGCGGTTCCTGCTCCGCCGCTGGGTGGGGTGAATCCGGTGATCGCCGGCAGGTTCCCGGTGAATGCCCAGTTCAGCACGATGTTTCCGGCCACCCCGTCATAGCCGTCCACGGCAATATAGTAGGCAGTCCCGCCCAGAGCATCAAAAGAGAGTTGGCTGGTGACTGCGCCGCCGGAATCGTCGTTGCTCGCCACCAGCGACAAACTAGCCACCGCACTGCCCGTATAAACCGCGAGCAGGGTATCAAAGGTGCTGCCTGAGGTGTCAAAGCGCCAATTGCCAGTGCTCGGCGCGGTCCAAACATACCAGACCGAACTTCCCCCCGGGTTGCCGGCGTGATCCGGTTCACCGGCCTCTTTGGTCGCGCCAGCACTGCTTCCAATCAGCGTACCCGCGTTGCCGCTCAGCACCTGCGCGTTGACAAAATTATCGTTCCCCGGCGCGGTCCCAACAGCAAAATTCGCCGTGCTGGTGGCGGTGCCACTCGGCTTGATCACTTGGATCGGCCCGGTCGTCGCGCCGACCGGAACCGTGGCGGTGAGTTGCTGGTCGGAGCTAGCCGTGAAATCGGCTGCCGAGCCATTGAACCGCACCCCGGTCGCGCCCACAAAATTTACGCCCGAGATGCTGACCGTATCTCCGACCGAACCGCTCGACGGTGAGAAACTGCTGATCTGTGGAGATAGATTGGCCGACAGATCCCAGTTCAAAGCCACCGCGCCGGAGGCGGGCGGTGGCGCGACGCCACCTTCGCCGGCATCCCCCTGGAACCCGTCAACCGCAATTTGGTACACCGTGCCGGCCACGGCGCTGAACGAAACGCTGCTGGTATTGGTGCCGGGAATATTGTCGTTGCTGGCCACTTGCGCCAGGGTATTCAGACTGCTCCCGGTATAGACCGCCAGGAGTGTGTCGAAGGTGCTGCCTTGGGTGTTGAAGGTGCTGGGGCCGCTTACCGGCGCCGTCCAGCGATACCAAATGGATTTTCCACCGTTGTTGCCGGCGTGATTGGGTTCTTGAACCTCCTTGGTGGCCGCGGTGTTGTTGCCGGAAACCGTCCCCGAAGTGCCGGTGATCACCTGGGCCGAGGCGAAGTTGTCATTGCCGGGCGTCGTCAGGGCTGTGAATGCAACCACGCTGACCCCCGTGCCGCCCGGGGTCGTCACCCCGATCGGGCCGGTCGTAACCCCGGAGGGGGCAGTGGCGATGATCTGTGACATGGAACCTACGCTAAAGGAATCCGCATTGAGTCCGTTAAAGGTTACCGCGGTGGCCCCGGCAAAGTTGTTGCCGGCGATCGTCACAACGGTCCCAACGCTGCCGCTGGCCGGACTTATTCCGGTGATCGAGGGGGCGGCAATCACCGTGAAGGTATCGGCGCTCTGGGCCGTGCCGGTGGCGGTGTTGACGCTAATCGGGCCGGTGGTGGCGCCGGCGGGCACGCTCGCCGTGATTTGCGAATCGGAATTCACCGCTGGATTCGGCGCGGGGGTGCCGTTAAAAAAGACACCGTTTACTCCCACGAAATTTGCCCCCTGGATGATCACGCTGCTGCCGATCGCTGCGCTGGCCGGACTGAACGAACTCACGACCGGCAAGGTCGTCACCGTGAACACCGCCGCGCTCTGCGCCGCGCCCTGGGGCGTGCTCACGCTCACCTTCCCCGTCGGCGCTCCGTTCGGCACCGTCGCCGTGATTTGTGTGGAAGAAGCCACCGTAAACACCGCAGATACACCACTGAAGGTCACATTGGTGGCTCCCGTCAGATTCACCCCTGAGATGGTTACCCGCGCCCCGACGTTGCCGCCTGAAGGGCTGAATCCGGTGACGATGGGCATACTCGATACACTAAAACCGGCGGTGCTGCTGGCCGTGCCGCTGGGTGTTATGACCGTGATCGGCCCGGTCAATGCCCCGGCCGGGACGGCAGCCACAATCTGAGCACTGCTGCTCACGCTAAACCCGGCCGCATTAATCCCCCCAAACTGGACCGCGGTCGTGTTATTGAACTTCGTGCCGACGATCGTCACGCTGGTGCCGACGGGACCATTGGTCGGGCTGAAGCTGGCGATGGTTGGAGGGTTGTTAATCGCGTTGGGATCGTACATGAACGCCCCGCGGCCGTGCGTAAAGGCAAAAACTCTCCCGGTGACCGGTTGGACTTTCAAATCGAATACGGCCACATTCGGCATGCCGATCTCCGGCCCCATGTGGTTCCACGTGCCGGCCCCGTCCGTGCTGACCCACACCCCGAGATCGGTCCCCGCATAGATCGTGTTCGGATTCAATGGATCCAGGGCGAGCGCGTTGTGCGGCAGATCCACCGGCGGGCTGACATCGACCCAGGTCGGCGCCGGCGACAACGCGTTTCCGGTTTTAAACACGTGACCGGGCTTGCCCACGGTTCCCTCATCGAACCCGGACAGTGCGGCGTACAGAATGTTGGGGTTGTTCGGATGGAAGGCGACCGCCGTCACGTATCGGCCCGGCACGGCGTTCCCGGCGTTGATGTTGACAGCGTCGGCTCCCGAACCCGTGGAAGTCAGCCAGAGCTGGCCATCGGACGTGCCGAAGGCATACGTGTTGCCCGAAAGATCCGAGGGGGCGAAAGCGAGCGCCGTGATGGGAGCGCCCACATCCTGGCTGTCTTGAAACCAATCCGGCGTGGAAGCGGAAAAGAAGTTGGTGGTCTTTATGAGAATTGAAGCCGCGGTGAGGAGGATATTCTCATTGGTCGGCGCCAGGGCCAGCCGGGCGATGAATGGCACATTGGGGAGATTATAGGTCCCCGCCGCGAACACCTCCTGCTCGAACTGGCCGGCTCCGCTCTCTCGCACGATCTGCAGTTGATCCAAAGAGACCACCCAGTTGTTGTCCGGATTGGAAGGGGAAACCGCGGTTTCTCCGCCATCACCCAGCCCGGCCAGCGTCCATCCATTGGCTCCCTGCCACTTCTCGGAGCCGTTGTCTTGGGCGCCCGCGATCGCGAAATCGCGGCCTTGGGGATGCACCGATCCATAATAAAACTGCGTTATGGAAATGTTCGAGTTGTGGTTCGTGAACGTGGCGCCACCATCAGCAGTGCTCCAGACTCCGCCATCATTGCCGATAATCAATCGGGTGCCTGCCCAAGCCTGCGCATGCTGGTCAGGGTGGAAGAACCGGCCGTTAACATTCGCGTCGTAATCCGCCCCGATGGTGGCCCACGTCGTGCCATTGAACTTCCGGAGCGGGGTCTCGCCAAAGTACAAAACGTTAGCGTTGGCGGGATCAACGCTGATGACCTGATCGTACCAGACCTGATCTCCGACACCCTGGGGCTGCGGCAACTGCGTCCAGGTCGGAGCCGCGGCCCACGCGGTATCCGTGCGCCAGATGCCCAGCAGTCGATTATAGTTCGTGTTGTTTTGGGGGTCCCTGAAGTCCGCAGCGCTCACATAAAGGGTGTTTGGATTCGAGGGCGAAATCGCGAGTTGCATCCGCCCGGCCCCGCCTAAATTGATCCAGGGTCCACTCAGCGTGGTCCAACTGCCTCCCGCGTCCAGGGACCGATAGAGCTGGTAGCTGGGAGTGAACGCGTTGGTGGTCGCGGCCGCCACCTGGTGGTTGAAATTCCCCGGGTCCGCCTTCAAATCAGTCGAGGCTCCCACGACTTTCTGATTCCAAGTACTGCCGCCGTCGGTGGACTTGAACACACCGTACCCTGGTTGTGTCGGCGGCGCCTCCGCGCCGCGCCCAGCCAGCCCGTGCGTGACCGAGGCCACCAGGGTATTCGGGTTCGAGGGATCGACCACGATGCTGCTGAACGATTTGCCCGAGAACAACGAACTCGCGAGCAGTTGCCAGCTTGCGCCGCCGTCCACCGATTTCAATAACCCCGCCCCGCCATAATCATCCAGGGCGGCAAAATTAGGTTCTCCGGTGCCGGCGTAGATAATTGCTGGATTGCTCCGCGCAAACGCCAGCGCGCCAACGGCCAGGGAGGCCTGGTCATCGGTCTTAGGAGTCCAGGTTCCTCCGGCGTCTAACGTCTCCCAAACACCGCCTTGAGCTGTTCCAATGAGCCAGTGTGACATATTGCCAGGATCGACCGCGATGGCGGTCACTCGTCCACTGACCGGCCCGGCCGGCGCGATCTGGCCGTTAAGGATGGGCGCCGGCCCGATGTTGATCCATTGTTGCGCGCCGCCCACGAGCGGCTTGTGGCGAGGCGCAGGGGGACGTGTCTGCTGGATTTGCGTTAAGGCGCGCGCCCGGGCGCCCTCGGGCACGAAGCCCAGCGGGTAGGCCCGCTGCCTGTGCTCCCACGCCCGGCGCAGTTCGGCCAGATTGGTGGTCGAATGACGAGCTTGAGCCGGCCCGCCGATCCCCGCAGTTCTAGGTTCTGCTTGCAGCACGGTCGCCAGCCCAACGACGAGGGCGGCCAGTCTGCCAATGCGCATGGAGTTGAGTGGCAATGCCAGTCGCTTTTCCAGGCGATTCCGCAGTGGTTTTTGGTTCATGTTTTGGTTTCGGCCGTAACTCTCCCGCCCGGAAGGATCGTTGGGTGTCCCGACTACGACTCTTGAAGCCGTCGTCAGGCACATAACTAAGAACTCCCTCCGGAGCGAGTGATGGTGGTCAAGGCGGACAGTACAAAGCCTAATGTGGAATGTCAATACTTTTAAACGCGCCACGCGCCTGTCGCGTAATCTTCGAAAGGAGACAAGGTCCTCGGGGAAGGTTTGAGAAAATATTGAGAGGTTTGTTTTGTGGCCGGAGTTCGGAGGCCAGAAGGGAGTAGGGTCCGGAGGGGTGGTGACAAAGGGTGCGCTTGGTGGCTGGAAGAGTCGCGAGCAGAAACCGCTGCCAACCGATCAGGACGCGCCCGTCGGCGGCCAATTCGGACACCGAACTTCAGTACCCGCCGGTTCCGATGGTGCCCTGAACGGGAGGCAAGCTCTTGCCGGCTCGCTCCGCCTCGGCGCGCTTCCGGTACTCGTCCAGAATGGCCGCCGTCGCCGAGGCGCCACAGCGCGTGGCTCCCAAATCGCGAACACGGATCAAACCATCCAGGTCACGCACGCCGCCCGCGGCTTTAACTTGGACCTTCGAGGAAACACTTTCTCGCATGAGCCGCAGATCGGCTTCGGTCGCTCCTTGATAGCTGTATTTACCGTCGGCGCCTTTGACGAAACCATAGCCGGTCGAGGTCTTGATCCAATCGGCACCGGCCCGTTCACCGATCGAGCACAATTTGCGCTTCAAGTCTGCGCTGCTGAGGCCCGCGCCTCCCTGGGCCAGGTAATCATTCTCCAAAATCACCTTCACTTTGGCGCCGCGTTGGTGGGCTTGGTCGCACACCGCCCGGAGGTCGCGCTCGACATACTCCCAATCCCCGCCCAGGGCCTTGCCAATATTGATCACCATATCGATCTCGATGGCCCCGTCCTTGCAGGCCCGCTCCGCCTCGAAACGCTTGCATTCGGTGGTGCTGTTGCCATGGGGAAAACCGATGACCGCGCCCACCCTCACCGGCGTTCCTTTGAGGAGTTGTACGGCGCGCTGGACGTAATACGGCTTAATGCAAACCGAGGCCACGCCGTAGCGGGCGGCAAGCCTGCAACCCTCGTCCAATTCCTGATCGGTAAGCGTGGGATGCAGCAGCGAATGATCAATCATTCCCGCAAGTTCCTCGTACGTGTATTTCATAAACTTCGCTGCCCCAGTGGGCCACTTGGAGCGATTCCGAGCTTCAAATCTCCAGGTGATCAATCGTCCGCAGACCCGGCACGAAGTCAAAATGCTGATCTTGTGTCAGCACGACCGCACCGATGCGCCGCGCGCAGCAGGCGATGACCGCATCGGTCAGGGGAATCGTTTTGCCGTTCCGGTCCAAGTCCCAAAGAGTTTGTTCCACCTCTTCCCAAAGCCGGTTGTCGGTGGGCACGTTCACCATGACGTCCCAAAACGCCTGAAACTTCTCCCGTACTCTGGCCGCGCGGAGGCCGCGCCCAACCTCGGCGCGGATCACACCACAGATCGCGATATCGCGAGTTGCCGCAGCCACCGCCAGGGCCCGGAGGGGATCCTGGCCCCGGCGCAGCACGTCAATGTAGAAGCTGCTATCCGCGAGAACTGGGCTTACGGCCATAGCTCAAAGGCCCTTCGTTGCGGCGCATCTCCTCGAGATTATAGGCCGGGTCAACCGTCTCCTTCAACTCGTCCGCGGTGAGCCCGAGGCCGGCGTAACTGAGATTGATCAACTTGGCTCTTCTATCCATCTCGCGGAGCGCGAGATCGATCGCCTTGGTCTTGCTGCTGGACCCGGTGGCAGCCATTACTCTGGCGAGTAATTCGTCATCAATATATAACGTCATCTTCACAGCATCTAAAGTATGGCACCCATGCCAGCATGTCAACCACTTTCTCCCCTCACACCAAAAAAATCCAGCCGTCAATCCAAGCTGACGTCCCCGCACAGGTGGACCTCGAGGCCCAATTCGGAGAGCATCGCCGCCTTGATCCGGCATGCGCGCCGCGCCTGGTTCCGGTTCGGGGCATAGACCACCTGGATGTGGTTCGACTTGTGCCGGGCCATCATCTGGTCGCGGGTAATCCCCTTCAGCACCGTGTGCATGATGGGCCATTGCGGCGTGGTCTCGCGCCAGCGGCGCTCGGTCTCCGCGGCGGGCAGTTTCACCGCCTCGGCCACGCCCAGGTCACAGTGCAGTTTTCCATCCATGACGAAGATACGGCTCCAGACGATGTGGCCGGGCTTGGAAACGCCTTTGATGGTCCCGCCGCCCAGCCTGAAGTACATCGGGGGCTGGCGCTCGCTGCACGCCCCTTTGAAACCGCCCGCCAGGTGCGCCGGTGGAACCGCGCCCGAGATGAGGAACACCCATACGTAATCGTTCAAGCCGTCCCCCCGGTAATGCTGGCCCCAGCGCAAATCATGGAGCGTGTTTTCCGGGGCGAAGCCCAACTGCCGCCATAAGCGGTAAGTGATCAGCCCATCCAAACCCGCGCATTCATCTACTTCATTGAAATGCGGCACCGCCTCGCCTTCAAACAACAGGCGTCCGGTCTGAGCGCACCGGACCGGCGGGCGCTCGACATTGTTGAGCAGACCCTCGACGAGATCGCTGGCCGGCGCGAGGTCTTTCAAACCCTGCTGATATTGAATGCCCACCGTCGCGCAGCCGAACTCGTCGGCCAGTCGCACCGCGGCAATATACATCTTGCACTGTTCGAGGGTTTGGGCGGGCGTCAATTCGGTGGCCTCGTCGCGGCCCCATTGAAACTTCATGCCCTTTTTCACCAGCCAATCCAGCACGGCTTGCGCCTCGGCGTCGCGGACCTGCCGCATGGCCGCATAGAGGGTGGATTGGCTGAGCCGCTCTTTGAAGACCCCGGTGGGATTTAATAGTTCGTCGGGGATGATGGCATTGAACATCCCCATGCACCCTTCGTCAAACACCCCCATGATGGCCTTCTGCCGTCGGAACTCCCGGCCGGCGCTCCGGCCCAACTGTTCGTCTTCCGCAGGGAGCCGGACCATGCTCAAATCCCGCACGTGACTTTGATCGTGACGCACCACGCCCTCGTCGAGCCACCGCTTGAGGCCCTCCTGGAAGTATGGGTCGGTGAAATCCTCACTCCAGAGCGTGCTGTAAGGGATGCCCGCTTTGGTCATCGAGCCATTCAGATTCAACATGCCCACCAACCCCGGCCAGGTGCCGCTCCAATTCGCGACCGTCAGGATGGGACCGCGATGGGTCAACAGGCCCGGCAGCACGTGATGGCTGGTACTGCCAGACGCACTCGGCCACCAGCAGCGGAGCCGTGGGGTCGAGCCGGCGAAAAACCTCGATCCCCATCTTCTGCGAATCAATAAAGCCGTGCTGCTTGACTCGGTCATAGGGGTGGGCTCGAATCACACCCCAGCCCTGGCCCTTCAGCGCTTTGGCCAGTGTCGCCTCCATTTTGGCCTGCTCCGGCCAGCATTTCTGGTTGGCCGAGAGCCGGAGGTCGCCGTTGGAGAGCAGATAAACGTGTTTGGGTTTCCGTTTTGCCGGTGCGTTCATAATCTGAAAAAATGATGACGCATCATACCGGCGTGATCCGGTGACGCAAGAAAATGCGGCACGGGGTTGACGGTCTCCGCCCATTCTGCAAGCCTCGTGCCCAGAGCAACAAACCAACTGCCGTGCAAATCAAAAAAGCTGTCATTACCGCCGCTGGAAAATCCCAGCGGACACTGCCCCTGCAAACGCTGGTGGATCGCGACGGGGTGAGCAAGACGGCGCTGCGGATTCTGATCGAAGAGATCCTCTCGGCCGGGGTCTCGGAGATTTGCGTGGTCGTCAGCCCCGGCGACCAGGCCAGCTACGCGGCGGCGGCCGGCGGCCAGGGCGGACGCCTTCACTTTGTCGAGCAAACGTCCCCGCTGGGCTACGGCCACGCCGTGTTCAGCGCGCGCGAGTTCGTCCAGCGCGATCCCTTCCTCTTGCTGGTCGGGGACCACCTCTACGTCAGCGGCGGAAAGAAGAGCTGCGCGGAGCAATTGGTCGAGATCGCCGCGGCCGAGAATTGTTCGGTCTCCGCGGTGCAAGCAACCCACGAGAGCAAACTGCCCTACTACGGCGTGGTGGGCGGCCGCTTGGTGGCCGGACGGAAGGGGCTCCACGAGATCTCTCAAGTGATCGAGAAGCCCACACCCACGGAAGCGGAGCAGAGCCTGATTGTTCCGGGGTTGCGCGCGGGCCATTACCTTTGTTTTTTCGGCATGCACCTGCTGACGCCGGCGGTGATCGACCTGCTCGGCGAGGAGATGAAGAAGCAGAGCGCCGGCCCGGTCCATCTCAGCACCGCGCTGGCCAGGCTGGCCGGGCGCGAACGTTACCTGGCGGCGGAGCTCTCGGGCCGCCGCTACGACATCGGCGTCAAATACGGCCTGCTGACCGCCCAGGTCGCCCTCGCCCTGGACGGCCGGGACCGCGACGAAGTGCTGAGCCATCTGCTCGAATTACTCGCCCGCCGCGAGCTGAAATAGAGAGGCCTTCCCGATGACCAAGTACGTCACCTTGCCGTTCAACAAGAAGCTGAACCTGCTCCGCCAGCACAGCTTGGGGTGCGACTGGCCCGATCTCGACCAGGAACATTGGTGCCTGCACTGCGGCCAGAAATTTAACGGCCACATGGCCCGCGTTTGGCAGGACGAAACCGGTTCGCTGTGGCTCGAGTGCGGCACTCCCGACTGCGACGGCTCCCCCATTGACTGGGCGCCCTACCCCTGGTGGGACCCCAAACACGCCGCGACAAAAAAGTTCCTCAAGGGCAAATCCAAGCCCAAACGCAAACGCCGCACCAAGTCCGGCCCCTCGGACGATGATGTTCCGTTCTGATCTTCGCTGAAGCTATGTCCGACCTCACCCGCCTCATCACGGCCTCCGACCTCGCAACTCGGAACCAGTCCCTCGAAACGGCGTGTGCCGGACTCTCCGCGCAGGAGCTGCTGAGCCAGGCGGAGGGTCTCGAAGCGTTCCGCCGGCGCAGCGACAATCTGTACGAACGCGTCCGCGCCCTTTTCTTTCTCTACGCCATTCATCGCTTCCACCTGCCCCAAGCGCTGACCGCCGCCTCGCGCCCGCTCGACCACCGGGGGCAATCCCTCATTCCGTTCCGGGGCTTCGAGCATTTGCTGCAACGCCGATTCGAGGAGGCCATCGATCAGTTCCTGGCCTGTCAACGCGAACAGGGTCCGAGCGATACCATCTCGAGCGCCCTGGCGGCCGCCTATCACCGGCTCGCCTTCCAAACCCTGGCCGACCAGGTCCGGCTCAGCGTCCGCTCCGTTCGCGGCAACCAATGGATGTTTCGGATGGGCCATCCGGCCGATCAACCCTTGCGGCTACGACCCGAACTACTCGAGAAATCCGCCGACGATGGCACCTACCCGATCCTCAGAGAATCGACTCCGGTGCGCATGGACCTGACCCATTGCGGGTGGAGCGACATCTTCTTCCTGGGCATGGATTATCCCGAAGGCGCCAAGGTGCTCAACGTCTCGATCGATCTCGGCGTGCACGGGCGCGATGCCACCCCTCAGCCGCCGGTCGAGGTTTATCTCCGCGTGATCGAAGAACCGCTGCTGCGCCTGGTCAGCGTTGACCTCGGTGCGACGGCCGACCTCACCAACCTCGCGGATGTTTTTGATTTTGCGAAAGATTACCTCGGCCTGCTGAAAGCCGCCGTCATTGCCTCGGGGATTGTCCCCCCCGGCATCGAAGGTGCCGGCCAGAGCCTGGCCGAACTGCTGGGGCGGATTGTCGGACCCGGCCGCGGCTTGGAAATCGCCAGCAGCGTGAATAATATTCCCAAGGGCTCTCGCCTGGCGGTTTCCACCAATCTGCTTGCGGCCTTGGTCAGCGTTTGCATGCGCGCCACCCGCCAGGCCGCCTCGCTGACCGGCCCACTGCAAGAGCACGAACGCCGCCTGGTGCTGGCCCGCGCGCTGCTCGGCGAGTGGCTGGGCGGTTCGGGGGGCGGCTGGCAGGATTCCGGCGGCGTCTGGCCGGGAATGAAATTGATCGAAGGGGTGCTCGCCGGCCAGGATGACCCGGAATCGGGCATCAGCCGCGGCCGGCTGATGCCGCGCCACCGCATCCTCGACGACGGGGACGCTTCACCCGAAACCCGCCGCAGACTGCAGGACAGCCTCGTCCTGGTCCATGGCGGCATGGCGCAAAACGTCGGACCCATCCTCGAAATGGTCACCGAAAAATACCTGCTGCGCTGCCAGGCCGAGTGGCAAGCCCGGCAGAGCATGCTGGGCATTCTCGAGGAGATCCTTTCCGCCTTGCGCCGGGGCGATGTTCAGGCCATCGGCCGCGCGACCACGCGCAACTTTCAGCAGCCCATCCAAACCATCATCCCGTGGGCTACGAATTATTTCACCGAAACCGTCATCGACCAGGTGCGGAGCGAGTTTGGTGACGCGTTCTGGGGATTCTGGATGTTGGGCGGCATGTCGGGCGGCGGCATGGGGTTCATCTTCTCGCCGGAAAAGAAACGTCTGGCCCAGGAACGCCTCCACGCGATCATGACCTCGACCAAGCGCGAATTGGAGCACGCCCTGCCTTTCGCCATGGAACCCGTGGTCTATGACTTCGCCATCAACGAGCGCGGGACCTTCGCCGAACTCCTCGAAGCCGGCCGCGCCTTGATGCCTCCCGGCTACTACACCCTCACCGTGCCAGGACTGCTGCGCCAGGACCGCTATTCGTTGTCCCCGCTGCGCCGGGCCGAGTTGGATCGCTTTGGCGCGGCCTGCCGCACCCGGCCCGAGCTGCGCGGCGTGGTGCAGTCGCTCTTTGACGCCATGCTCCCGCGCGGCAAGGCCGAATCCGCCGGCGGCGAGAATTTGACCGGTTTGCTCGAACAGAATGGCTTCGACCGGGTGCAGCACGAACAAATTCGCTCCGATTTGAAAGAGGGCCGGATCGGCCTGGCCCAAAACCGTCTGCCCGCCAGCGCCGTAATCCACGATATTGCCGAAAACGACGCGACCCCGATCTCGAAGCTCGAACCCGAGATCGAAGATCTGGAGATCACTCGGTCTGGCGGCGTTGAAGCAGGGTGAACTGGCCATCGTCACCCTGGCCGCCGGAGCCGGCAGCCGCTGGACTCAGGGCGCGGGCGTGGTCAAAGCCCTGCACCCCTTCTGCAAGCTCGACGGCCGCCATCGCACGTTTCTCGAAACGCACCTGGCCAAGAGCCGCCGCATTGCCCGGCAAGCAGGCGAGGCCCTTCCCCACGTGTTTACCACCAGCTACCTGACCCACGGGCCGACGGAAGAGTTTTTGGCCCGCCAAAAGCAGATACGGCTATGAAGGCCCGCTGGTCTTATCACGCGGCAAATCCGTGGGCTTGCGCATGATCCCTACCGTGCGGGATTTGCGGTTCATGTGGGAGGAAATGCCCCAGCAGGTCCTGGACGAGCAACAGCAAAAGGTCCGGGAAAGCTTGCGCCACGCCCTCATCCATTGGGCGCACCAGGCCGGCGAGGCTGCGGATTATACCGACAACCTGCCGTTGCAGTGTCTGCACCCGGTCGGGCATTGGTATGAAGTTCCCAACTTGCTCCGCAACGGCGTTTTGGCCCGCCTGCTGGCGGAGCGTCCGCGGCTCAAGCACCTCCTCCTGCATAACATCGATACCTTGGGCGCCGATGCCGACCCGGCGCTCTTCGGTTTCCATATCCAAAGTCAGGCCTGCTTAACCTTCGAAGTCATTACCCGCCGGCTCGAAGATCGCGGCGGCGGGTTGGCCCGGGTGGATGGCCGGGTCCGCCTGGTCGAGGGTCTGGCCTTGCCGCAGGAAGAAATCGAATTTGCCCTGAGCTATTACAACTCCAATACCTGCTGGATCAACATTCCCAAGCTGCTCGGGGTTTTCGGGCTCACGGCTGAGGATCTCTCGAACCAGGAGAAAGTCACCGCCGCCATCCGCGGCCTCGCGGCCAAAATGCCCACCTACATCACCCTCAAGGAAGTCAAAAAACGCTGGGGCCATGGCCAGGAAGATGTCTTCCCGGTGACTCAATTCGAAAAGCTCTGGGTCGATATGACCGCCCTGCCCGAGGTCGATTCCCGGTTCGTCGTCATCCCCCGCCTTCGCGGCCAGCAACTCAAAGACCAGGCCCAACTCGACGGCTGGCTCCGCGACGGTTCCGCCGCCTACGTCGAGACCCTCTGCGAGTGGTCTTAAGGGCGCAGCTTTAGTCCACCGTCCGCCGTCGGAAGGTTGTTTTGCCTGTGCGACTCGGCACCTGGACCCTGCCGTTGCCCGAGCCTTGCCGCCTGCTCACCATCGTCTCAACTCCTCGAGCCTGAAGACACGTTGCAGACAGGTCCCGTTTCGCCACAGTTGCGGCACGGCCCCCGCGCTTCCCAAGCCCTGTGTCCGCTCTTACTTCCGGGCGAGGCGCCAAGCGCATGAGGCGTCCCCGACGCCCGAGGTTCTCGAGCCCCCCTGCCCTCGACCACGCGGCAACGCGCCGAAGGTCTGAAGCCGAGCCAGTTTAGCCTACAAATCTCCCGCGAAATTATAGGTGCATAGCCCGGCTTTCAGAGGTTGTATTGTCATAATCAGATGAATGCACGAGGGAACACAAAGAGCCGCCCGCCTAGGCACCCTGCCGGTTGCACGTCCATCTCCGGGGAACGGCCCGCCCGAGATCCACTGCCAGTCTCGCTATCTGCGGTTGGCTTCGCTCCCGCCGGAAACCGCCGGTTATCGCTTGATTGGGCCGCCGGGGAGGCACTACTATGAGAAGAATGAATCTAACGAGGCTCCTATGATTATCTACATCGCCTGCCTGGCTCTGGGTCTCCTCTTCACCATCATCAGCGCCTTCATGGGTCATTTCTTCGGCGGCCATGATGTCCACGCGGACCTCGGCACCGGCGGCCACGCCGAGGCCGGTTACGATCACAGCGGCGTGCCCGGCATTTCGTTTTTCAGCCCGACTGTGTTGGCGTGCTTCGTCACGGCGTTCGGCGCCTGTGGCTTGGTCCTGAGCCGTGTCGAATCACTCAAGAGCGTCTGGATCACCGCGCCCATTTCGGCTGTGGCCGGCTTCATCATGGCCCTCCTGGCCTTCACGCTGTTCAATTACATGTTCAGAGCGACCCAGAGTTCGAGCGAATCACACGTCGCCTCGCTGATCGGTCAAACCGCTTCCATTATCACTCCCATCCCCTCGAACGGCGTGGGCGAGATCGCCTACATCCAAGGCGGCTCTCGCTATACTGCCCCGGCCCGAACGGAAACCGGGAGCCCCGTAGCCGCCGGAAAGCCCGTTCGCATTACCCGCGTAGTCGGCACGCAATATTACGTCGAAATCCTGACCTGAAATCCCAACTCCTAACCACCATTGCACCTTATGTTTACCCCAGTCTTGGCAGAAATCGGACCCACCGCCATCGTGGCGGCAGTGGCGGCGGTCTTGTTCGTTTTTTTCATGTTTATCGCCATCTATGCGGGGCGATACACCAAGGTAGGCCCGAACCAGGTGCTGGTTATTTCCGGGAAGAAGCATCGCATGGTGGACCCTGACGGAACCGCGCGCGACGTGGGATTCCGCATCGTCAAGGGCGGTGGTGTGTTCGTGTGGCCGGTCTTTGAGAAGGTGGACATTCTCTCCTTGGAGTTGCTGACCATCGACGTCCAGACGCCCGAGGTTTATACCAGCAAAGGCGTGCCTGTGCTGGTGGACGGCGTCTCTCAGATCAAGGTGAAAGGTGACGACGTCTCGATCACGACCGCTGCCGAGCAGTTTCTGAGCAAAGGCACCGAGGAAATCAAAAACATCGCCACCCAGACGCTGGAAGGCCACCTGCGCGCCATCCTGGGCACGATGACCGTGGAAGACATTTACCAGAACCGGGACGCGTTCGCTTCCAAGGTCCAGGAGGTTGCCGCCGGTGACATGGCCAACATGGGCCTGGGCATCGTCAGCTTTACCATTCGCGATATCCGGGACAAACAAGGCTACCTCGACGCCCTGGGCAAGCCGCGCATCGCCCAGGTCAAACGCGATGCCCAGATCGCGCAAGCCGAAGCCGACCGCGACGCCACCATCCGTTCCGCTCAAGCCACCCAGGCCGGCCAGGAGGCCAAGTTCGCCGCGGACAGCAAAATCGCCGAGGCGCAACGTGATTATCAAATGAACGTCGCCTCCTACCAGGCCAGTGTGAACGAGAAGAAAGCGCAATCCGACCTGGCGTACGATTTGCAGAAGTTTAAGACCGGCCAACTGGTGAAGGCCGAAGAGGTCCAGGTCAACATCGTGGAAAAGCAAAAGCAAATCGAGCTGCAGCAGCAGGAAATCCTCCGCAAACAGCGCGAACTGGAAGCCAACGTGCAGAAACCCGCCGATGCCGAGCGTTACAAAGTCGAGACCCTGGCCAACGCCCGCAAGTTCCAGCTCGAAGCCGAAGCCACCGGCTCCGCCGCCGCCGCCAAAGCCACCGGTTTCGCCAATGCCGACGTCACCAAGGCGACCGGCGTCGCCGAGGCCGAAGCGCAAAAAGCCCGAGGTTTGGCCGAAGCCGCGGTCATCGAAGCCCAAGGCAAAGCCACCGCCGAAGCCATGCGCATGAAGGCCGAGTCCTTCAAGCAGTATAACGAGGCCGCCGTGGTCGAGATGATCATCCGCATCCTCCCCGAGGTGGCCGCAAAGATTAGCGAACCGCTCAGCAAGACCGATAAGATGGTCATTATCAATTCGGGCAACGGCGCCGGGGGCGGCGCGAGCAAGCTTACCGGTGATGTCACGCAAATCATTGCGCAGTTGCCGCCGATCATCGAGAGTCTAACGGGCATCAAGTTCGAGAAACTCCTGGAACAGGTGCCCGCCCTGAGAAAATCGATGGCCTCGGGCACATCGGAAGATAAGACGAAGGAGTCAGCATGATAGCTTCAATTATTGGCGGGCTGATTGGCCTGCTCTTCATCGTATTTTGCGGCGCGTTGAGCCTGGCGGGGTTCGCCTTCTGGCTCTGGATGCTCATCCACGCCATCACCAACAAGGGCCTTTCGGACGGGGAAAAAATCGCCTGGGTCCTGGTCGAGATCTTCCTCCCGCTGCTGGGATCGATCCTTTATTTCTTTCTCGGCCGGCCCAAAGGCAGACTTGCATTTTAGCCATGCGTCTGGTGGAAGCCATCGTCGATGCCAATCACCGCGCCTTGGCGGGTGATGCGACCGCGGGGCTGCACCCGGGGGATTACGAAAACGAACTGCCCCTGGCCGCCCTGACCTGCATCGATGTCCGGCTCAACGCCCTGCTGCCGCAGATCCTCGGCGTGCCCGCCGAACAGTTCATCTGGTTGCGCAACGCGGGCAACATCGTCACTGGCCCCGCCAGCAGCACCATGCGCTCCCTGGCCCTGGCTTGCGCCGTGAAGGGCGCCCAGGAAATTGCCGTCATCGGCCATACCGATTGCCAGGTGGCTAAAACCGGCACCATGCAACTGCTCGAGCGCCTCCGCGCCCTGGGCGTCGAACGCCATTTGCTCCCGGACAACATCACCGAGTACTTTGGCATCTTCAGCAGTGAGCGCCAAAATGTCATCAAAGGCGCCGAAATCATCCGCAGCAGCCCTCTCATCGGCCCCAAAATCCCCGTCCATGGCCTGCTCGTCGATATCGTCACCGGCAAGGTTGATTGGCTGGTGAACGGCTATCAAACCCCGCCGCCCGTCCCCGCCCAATGGCAAGAAGTGGCCCGCTCAGCCGGCCAGACGGTGGATGCGCTGAAAACCCTGGTGGATTTCAATATCGGCGAGATGAAATTCCCGGAAACGAAGATCGGCGAAATTGCCACCAAAGTGGGCGATTGGCTCTCAGAAAAGAAACCCGCGCTCGAAGCCGCGCCCCCGGCGGCGTCCACGCTCAAACCCGCCCCGGAAATCCCTCCCAAGATCCCCCTGCCACCACCCATCCGGTCCAGCCTTTACCTGCGCAAAGGAGGCAAGTAAGCCCGCGTATGGTGTGCGGTGGCAGAACGAAGCGACCACGGCGCTTTGGAACCGTACCACTGCTCCGCCTCGGGCCAAATTCCAACCCGCCCCAACTCGGCGGGGTTCCCGAGGGTTGCGCCGACCGCGACCGAACCGGACCCCCCAACGAAACTGCCTCGCCCCTGAATTCGTTGGCCATCAATCCTGCGCCGATCTTTTCCCCGCTGCGGCTTTTCTTCCGTTGCCGGGAGCCGGCCCGCACGCCGCAACCCACCGAAAGCCACTCATGACCGATGAAATCCCAACCCGGGCCCAACGCGGCTGCCTTTTCTACGGCGGCATCGCCGGAATTGTCTGCCTGGTCGCCGTCCTGGTCGCGGGCCTGCTCGGCCTGCATCAGTTGCGCCGCATGCTGCGCAAATACACCGACACCAAACCGATGACAATGCCGGCTGTGGAAATCTCTGCGGCCAAACTGGACGAACTACAGCGACGCGTCGAATTGTTCCGCGATGACCTGCGAGTGGGACGTCCCACGGCGCCGCTGGCTTTGTCTTCCGACGAGATCAACGCGTTGATTCAGCACGACCCTGAGTTCAAAACACTCAAGGAAAAGGCCTTCGTCACGCTGAGCGGCCGGCAACTCGAGGCACAGATCAGTGTCCCGATGCAACAATTGGGATTACCCCGCTTCCGGGGACGCTATTTTAATGGCACCGGCGTGTTCTCCCTCTCTTTGCGAAACGGGGTCCTGGACGCACGCGCCGAGGAATTGATGGTTAAAGGCCAGCCCTTGCCTCCGATGTACATGAACGCCATCCGCCGGCAAAACCTGGCCGAAAGTGCCAATGACAACCCGCGCACTTCAGTCGGCCTCAACATGCTCCAAAGCATCGAGGTGCGCGACGGCAAGCTGTTCCTGATTCCAAAGGATTATCAATAGCCCGCGCCTCGCACCACGCCTCCACTCGAAGCACTGCCGTCGAGGTGACCACGCAGCGGACCGGACCGTTGCCGCACTATTTCGAAGCCTTCTTCAATGAGGCAAGAAACTCCACCAGATCCACCAAATCCTGCCGCGACATGGTTTTCTCGAGGCCGGCCGGCATGATCGACAGTTTCTGCTGAGTGCGCTTCAGGATATTGCTCTTTTTGTATCGCGTCACGATGCCGCCCACGGCCTTAAGCGCTACTTCATCCGTGGTCTCACTCACGATCAGCCCGTACGCCTCGTCCCCATCCTTGAGTTCAAGCTGCCAGGCCTCGTAACCGAAGGATATTCCCGCGCTCGGATCCAGGATGGCCTCGTAGATGGCCTCCTTGGCCAGCTTGGCGCCGATCTCGGAGAGGTTGGGGCCAAAATCCACCCCTTCGCCGTTGACCTGGTGACATTTCGCGCAACCCACCGTCTCGCTCCGGAAAACCGCGGCGCCCCTTTTAGGGTCGCCCTCCATTTTGATCAATTCGACGATCGGCGGCAGAGGCTTGGAATCGTGGCCCTGAGGCAAGGGAAGCAATTTCGCGGCCTCGGCCTTAATATTCTCCCACCGCACCGCGTTCAGCTCCATGCTGGCCGTGAGCTTGAGGTCCGGGGGAAGTTTATCGTTACGCACAAGCTCGAGGACCCCGGCCGCGCCCTCTTGCACCTTGGCCAGGGCTTTCAACGCGTCTTTGCGCAGGGCTACGGGGCGAGAACGGTCCGTGACCAGCGGTTCGAGCAATGGAACAATTTCTTTCTCACCCGTATTGCCCAGTGCCTCGGCGACCGGAGCGGCATTCGTCTCCGCCAGCGCCTGCCGCAACAAATCCAGCTTGCCGCTACTCAACACCCCTCGCATCGCGTCAACCCCGGCGGCACCGCCCGGCTGCTTTACCACGACCTGGATCAGACCGGCTTCCTGGTCCTTCAACTTGAAATCGCGAACCATGTCAACGAACTGCTGGGTCCCGCGAACCTGATCGAGCAGTTTGAGAACGACTGCCTTGACCCCGGGATTCGCATCCAGGTCGATCTCCTTGAGGCGGCTCAGGGCTTCCAGGCTGATGGCCGTATGGTCGTCACCGCTCGCTCCGGATTGGCCCCAAGCCGCGTTCCCGAGCCCGGAGGCGCAGAGCCACGCGGCAAGAAACATGCGGGCTGCCGACTGCGCCCGCGGCATCATCGAAAACTCGCGCCGAATTTGGCTAGCCTGGGTTTGCGCCTTCACGTCTTTCAATTCAAAGGCATCCGCTTCAAGATCGTCAAGCATCGGGTGCACACGCGTCTCGCCGGAGCCTTTGAACGAGTCATCGCCAACGGAAGCAAGTTGCCCCGCCGGCCCGATGCGAACCTCCTGCTTGCCATCCTCCTGTGCTGGCGCGCTTCACTTCTCCGTCAGCAACTCGATTAACGCCGCTTCCTTCTCGGGACCCGTGCAAAAATCCAGCGAGCGAAAGTAATGGTCGCGGTCCGGGGCGCTGAGGCTCTTATCGCGGATGATTTTCACCAGGAGGGCGGGCGTCTTGCGGCTGCGCGAACGCCAGATGATGTCGCGCCCGGCGGGGCTGTCACATCGGTCACCCGCGGCGGCCAGCCAGGCGGCCAGGCAGCTATCCCACTGACGGTCCGCGCCCAGGCCGAGCGCTTCGAGGTACCAGCGATCCTTCCCATCGGTACTGCAACGCGAGCTGAGCCCAGAGCTGGGAAGCTTCCGGGGCCGCCTGATGCCGCAGGGCGAGGGCGCATTCGCGCCGCACCTGGGCCGAAGGATCATGAACCAGTGACTGGACCAAGGGGATCACCTCGCGCTTCAGCTCGCGCGCGATTCGCAGCCCCGTGATCCGCAGATCGGGATTGCCATCCTGGATCGCCTCCTGAATGTAGTGCTCCTCGCGCCCGTCAATGCGCGCGAGCAATTGCAACGCCCGGGCGCGCATCGCCGGCTCCCCTGCCTTCCAAACCTTGCCCAATTCCGGTTCGGCTTTGCCTTGCATTTCGTGCAACCGCGTCCAGGCCAGATAACGCCTGGACAGATTGGGTGATTGCAAGGCCTCGACACACCCGGCGGCCGTATCGAGGTCCAACGGCGGCACGTAGGGCCGCGAGCCGCGCGGTGCCACGCGGTAGATCCGCCCGGTCATGGTCTGTACATTCTGGTCGGCCATGTAATGCCCTCCCACTCCGGCGTCGTTCCAGTCCGCGACATAGATGGATCCATCGGGCGCGGCGCAAACGTCCACCGGCCGGAACCAATCGTCCGGCGTGGTCAGAATGTTTTTAATCTCGGCACGGTAACCCGCGCCGTCCGGCTGGACCGGGTAAGCGCGCACGACGCGGGGCAAGGCGTCGCAGTGAATCATCTGGTTGCGGAAGACCTCAGGCAGCAGCTTGCCCTCATAGACCAGCATCCCGGTGGGTGAGCCGGCGCCCGTGTGAAGCAAATCCGGCACGACGCCCGGGTCGTACTGGTGCCACTCGTAAAACACCTTGGAAGCCTCCGGCGCACCTTTAGCTCGGGCCTTGTCCCAAGCCGTCTGCCAGCCGGCGCCGGTCATCTCGTCGCAATACCCATAGTTTCCGTGCTCCATGACATAATTGATGCGCACCCCGCGGTTCCCATCGTCATCGTTGTCCGATTGCCACAGTGTGCCGTAGGAATCAACCGCAATTTCATAATTGTTCCGAAAATTCCACGCGAGCGTCTCGACTTCGCTGCCGTCCGGGTTGCAGCGAAAGGCCATGCCCATGCGGTAGGGCTTGCCCTGGTTATTGACCTCGTTGCCCTCCAAATCAATCACTGGCCGCTTCGGGGCGTTCTCCACCGGCCCGTGCAGCGGCACCTCTTTATTCAGGGGATAAAACAGGTGCTTGCCCTCGTTGCCCATGTTGAAGTAGAGCTTGCCATCCGGGCCGAAGACAAACGTGTGCACGCCATGATCGTGGTCTTTCCCACCGATCCCGGTGAACAAAAGCTCCCGCTTGTCCGCCTTTCCGTCCCCGTCCGTGTCCGTCAACACAAAGACGTTCGGTGAATCCGAAACGATCACCTTGTTGCCCAGAACACAAATGCCCAGCGCCGTGTTAATGCTGGGATCCTGGTAAAATACCGTTTCCTTCACTCCCTCACCCGGCTTGTCTTCCAGGATAATAATCCGATCGCCTGCCGGCTCCAAAATGCCCCACTTCTGGAACGTGGACCGGTAGTTCACGCCTTCGGTCACCCAAACCCGGCCGCGTTCGTCGATGTCCATGTCGGTCGGGTTTCTCACCAACGGCTCCGACGCCAACAGACTCACCTCGAGGCCCTCCGCGACCTCAAACCGAGTCAAGGTTCGAGCGGCCGCCTCCGGGCCAACGCCCGCAGGGTTGGCCGCGAACGCAAAACTCCCGCCCCCAGCCAGGGTGGCGACGAGAAGAAAACTAACCGGCTGCTGACGAATGGTTCTCATGCATTTGCCCATGGTTGCCCGGGGCCAACCCGCCAAAATCGCAGGCCGCCGCAGCCAGGCTCAACTCAGGGCTGGGCCTAAGCTAATGGGAACTCTGAACAGAATCAATACTCCAGCCGCAAACGCAGCGAGTGGTCGCGGAAGGTTCGGCGCCGGCGCAATTCAATCAGGCAGGTTGACGACGCATTTGCCAAGCGCCCGCCCCCGGACGCCCTTCTCTATTCCGGCGTGGCTTCGGCTCACCGCTCGACCAACGGCTAACCCCTCGCACTCGCCGCAGCCAGGCAGACTTCCCCTGAATCGGCGCGGGCTAAGTCGGCCCCCGGGCCTCCCGGACCCGGAGTTTTTCCCACCGGCAACTCAAGCGTAAACGCCGCACCACAGCCCGGCCCGGCGCTCCGAACCAGCAAGGCGCCGCCCATCTCCCGGGCAGCGAGCGCGCCGCTATGGAGCCCAAAACCGTGCCCATCTTTGCGCGTGGTAAACCCGTGATTGAAAATGCGCGTGAGGTTTTCTTCCGGTATCCCGACGCCGTTGTCGATGACCGAGATCTTGAGTTTGCCTTCTCCGTTAGCCACGCGCACGGTCAGTTGTTTATCCGGACGCCCGGCATCGTCACAAGCGTACTTGGCGTTGCGGATCAGGTTGACCAGGATTTGCAGGACCTTGTGTTTGTCCACGCTGATGATGGGCAAATCCGGCGCGAAATCACGGATCAACCGCACATCATGGCGCGCCAGGGCTTCCATGTTGACCCGGAGGGCATCCTCGACCAGCTCGGTTACTTTGATGGTTTCGGTGACGCCCGCCACTTTGGCGTAGCTCTGCTGGGTCGCGACGATGTCCTTGATGTGGCCGGCATTTTTGCGGAGAGATTCCAACTCGCTTAACAGCAGCGCCTGCTCGCGCGCCAAGTGCTCGGCGAGTTGCCCGAGGTAGGCCGGCAGTTGGCGGCCCTTGGGATCGTTGGCCAGGTATTCCGCCAGGTCCCCGGCGTGCTCGCGCAATAACGCGGCCGCCCGGGCCAGGTTCGTGCACTTTGAGCCCTTCACCTGGTCGAAGACCATATTGATGGAGACATTGACGCTGTTGAGCACGTTGCCGACGTTGTGGAGCACGCTGGTCGCCACCTCGGCCATGCCTGCCAGGCGCGAGGCTCGCAGCAAGTCGCCTTGCGCCTTCTTCAACTCCTCCTCCGCCCGCTTGCGCTCCTCGATTTCAGCCCGCAATTCCCGGGTACCCCGCCGGACTTGCCGGCGCAGCAGCCCGGCCCACGCCAGCGCCAGCAGGAGAACCGCTCCGAATCCGCCCAGCACCCAGACGGTGTGCCAGGCTGTCCACCAGGAAGGACTCGAGATCACGAGGACATCCGCCGGCGAACGCAGCAGCAACCTGAACGAGCGGACCGCTCGCTGGCTATCCACCAGCGCCGCATAGACGCCGCTCGCGTCCACCACGCTGCCCGGAACCAATTTCGGCAGGCGCACCGACTCGCTTCCCATTTCCCAGATGGCATCCACCACGTGCTGGCCGAATTCGATCGTGATCACCTGGCGATCCGCCAGCGAAGATTGCCCCACCACACGACCTCGGACCTCGACGAGTGCCGCATGCCGTTCTGGATCCAGAGCGTTCTGTGGCTTGAGCCGCTCGATTTTTACCGCCATCCGGCGGCCGGTGGGCTTCACCAATGCATTCTGCAAACAGGGAAGTTCATCGTTAATGCCGGTGAACCCGACCACCTCGACGGACTCGCCGACCTCCAAAAATCGAACGGGACCGCGCGTTTGCACGTAAATCCCGTCCGTGCCGTTCTGAAGGAAAAAGGACCCGTCCGTTTGGGTGCGAGTGACGGTGCCTTCCACGTGCACCCGATGCAACGTGCTGCTCCCCGGCAGGAACTGGAAAAGCTCGTCCACCGGACGCAACGGCAGGTTGAAGGGGTCAGCCGGCGCGCTCTCCTTGACGTCAATCTGAGCCCATCCCGGAACTTGGAGCCGGACCCCTTGCAAGCGGCGATGGTCGTTGAAGAGAGTGAGGCAAACCCCGCGCACCTCGACCGCGGCATCAATCAGGCTCGAACCTGGGGGTGGCCCGGCGCTGGCCGGCACACTGACGTCGATCAATGATCCCAAGCTCGACAGCGACAAAACGGTTTGATTCGTGTCCGAGGCCTGGCTGCGAACGACCCCTTTCAGTGACACCCATTGGCTGTCCTCGGCACCGGTCATCAGCAAACGAACCGTCGCGGCTCTCGCCGGAGGGGGCTCCCCCTCGCCGACCACCTCGATCCGCTCCGCCACAATGATCGGAGCGTAATCCCCTGGGCCGCTAAACCCATCCACTTGGATTCGCTGACCGAAATGCAGCGCAATATTCGTGCTGAGCCGGCTCGTGTCCAGGTAGATCCCGGCCGTGTCGTCCTGAACGAAATGCAGGTAGAGATCCGGATCGTTAAACGTAACCACCCCGCGCACCTTCACCGGGTGCCCTCGAGCGGCCTCCGCCGTCGAGAGGTCCCGTACCTCGATTATTCTCGTCAAAACGGCGAGATTCGTATTGACCCCGTTAGCCGGGGACACCACGGCATCGGCATGGTTTTGCACCCCCGTCATCGGAGCCCTGACGGCGGGTTTTTGACTCAATTCGACTTGAGCCAGCCCAGAATGAGACACGCAAGAAAGTCCAATGATAGCCAGCAGGACACCTCTTCCCGGCTGACTCGAGAGCTTCCAAAGCGGGGCGAACGGAACGTGCTTTATTTTAATCATCAACGACTTGCGACTGAATTGACGAATGCCGGGATCCGGCGCTAAATGCTTAACTCCTGAGATTCGACGCCGACATAGCCCAAAAGGGGAGCAAGTTGAATACCGTCCGGCCGGAATCGAGCGGAAGAACAGGCGGATGGGGGGAGGCGTTACCCGGGAGATTTTGGGGCACACTCCCCGTTTAGCTCCGCCAGCAATTGAATTAAAAGACTTACACCAACAGATTCTCAGCCGCCTACCAAGGAGAGGCGGCCTTTTTTTGCCGCTACGGCTATTTCTGCACCGGCAGACCCGCGTTCTCCCAAGCCTTGATCCCCCCGTCCAAGTGATAGAGGACGTTGAAGCCGTGCCGCTCGAGCACCGGCAAAGCGTGCGTGCTGCGCCCACCGGTGGCGCAATGCACCAGATAAGTCTTGTTGGTGTCTAAGCGGGCGATTCGTTTCTCGAAATCCGGAGCCAGGAAGTCAATATTCGTCGCCCCGGCAATCCGAGCCATCTTGAACTCGCCCGGAGTCCGCACGTCCAGCACGATGACCTTCTTCGCGGCAATCAAATCCCGCGCGCCCTTTGCATCCACGTGCCGGACGGAAGCCGTGGTGGCTTTGGGCGCGTCAGCCGCCGAAGCTGCCGTGTGGCATAGGGTGGACAGGGCGATGACAATAATGATCGACGGAGAGCAATTCATAAGCGCGTGACCGGTGCTGATTGTGTTGCTGGACCCGGTAACTTCCCCTGCCCCATCCGTTTTGTCCATTCCACAATTGCACGAGCGCATTCGCTCGCCCGCTCCCGATCCGGTTCAAAATCTTCTCGCCTCCGGCCCGGCCTTGGCGCACATTTTGCCGGCAAACCGGCAGGTAGTTTTGTTCACATGAAAGCCAAAATCGTCATCACGCCCAAAAAGGCCGTCCTGGATCCGCAGGGAAAAACCGTCCAGAATGCCCTCGCTCATATGGGCTACGCCAATCTGGGGGCAGTCCGGGTCGGCAAATACCTCGAGATCGAGATCACCGATGCGGATAAAGAAACCATCCGCAAAGAGCTCGATGAGGCCTGCCACAAAATCCTCAGCAATCCAGTGATCGAAGATTACCGCTTTGAAATCGAAGGGTGAATCGCGCTTGAACCCGCGGTGAAAGCTCCGCCGCATATCTACTGGAGTTTACAGCCTTCCGTTGTAACTTAGCCGGGTAAGGCGAGAATCATAAGACGCAAGCCAATATGAACTTCGTGGTGCTTCAGTTTCCGGGGTCCAATTGCGACCAGGATGTCGTCCATGTCCTGCGCAATGTGCTGGGCCACTCCGCCCGGCTGCTCTGGCATAAAGAGAGTTCTCTGGGCGATGCCAACGCGGTCATTGTCCCGGGCGGGTTCAGCTACGGCGACTACCTGCGCACCGGCGCCATCGCCCGGTTCAGCCCGGTCATGCGAGCCGTCCAGGAGTTTGCGACCCAGGGCGGATTGGTCCTGGGCATCTGCAACGGATTCCAGATTCTTTGCGAAGCCGGCCTGCTCCCAGGGGCTTTAATCCGGAACCGATCCCTGCAATTCCGGTGCGAACACGTTTTCCTGGACACCAACACTCAGGATTCGCCTTTCACCCGTCAAATCCCGCCCGGCAAGATTATCCGCCTCCCCATTGCGCATGGGGAGGGCTGCTATTTTGCCGATCCCGACACCATCGCCGACCTGAAGAAACAAGACCAGATTCTGTGGCGGTACGTCACGGCCCAGGGCGAACCGACCGAAGCCGCCAACCCAAACGGCTCGTTGGACAACATCGCAGGCATCTGTAACCAGGCACGCAACGTCGCCGGCCTCATGCCTCATCCCGAACGTGCCAGCGAAGCCATCCTTGGCTGTGCCGATGGACTCCTGATTTTTCAGAGCCTGGTCCACGCCCTGGACAGCGCCTCGGAGCTCAAAGCCGCGCCGCCGCGGCATGCCGCTCCCCCGGTCGAAGTGGTGGCGGCCTAACGAGACCCGCCGGAACCGTTGGTGCGCTGCAGCGTCCGCCGCATCACCTTCGCCTGGGGTTTTGGACGGGCTCTGTTCCTTGCCGCGGTCGGGTTCTTGGTGCTCTCCCTGCTCTTCGGCCTATTCGAGGAGTCTCCCTCAGCTCGAGTTGACGAGCCCTCATCGGCGACAATCTCACGGTCACATCGCTGACCGGGTCATTGAAAGCCCCTTGCGAGAGCCCGGCCCAGGAAAGTCATCCTGCGCCCAGTCCACAGAATCGCCAACTCAACCGATTGCCGAACACCTCTGCTGCTTGGGGGCAAGCAAACGGCGCCCACCTTCCCCCTTTTCCTTGTTTCCTGGGCCTGCAGGCTCCATGCTAAGAACGTGAACCGGCGGGGGACCGTTGCTCCGCGCGCCACAGCGGACACCGGACTGTCCTCGCGGTCGAGCCAGGCGCTCGGCGAGAGCGTTTTCGGGCAGTGGATTTCCAGGATTAAATTAGCCATGCTGACTATAGAGCCACCGATTACACCGGAGTTAGTGCGCAAGCACAACCTGACGGGTGAAGAATTTGAAAAGGTCGAGGCCATTCTCGGCCGGAAACCAACGTACACCGAGTTGGGCATCTTCTCGGTCATGTGGAGCGAGCACTGCTCCTACAAGAATAGCCGCCCGCTCCTGCGAACCTTCCCGACCAAGTCCCCCGCCATCCTGGTTGGAGCCGGGGAGGAAAATGCCGGGATTATCGACATCGGAGATGGATTGGCGATCGCATTTAAAATCGAGTCCCACAACCATCCCAGCGCGGTGGAACCTTTTCAAGGCGCGGCGACCGGCGTTGGGGGAATCATCCGCGATATCTTCACGATGGGCGCCCGGCCCGTGTGTGCAATCGATTCCCTTCGATTCGGGCCTATTACCCTCCCTCCCAACGCAACCGAATCCGAACAATCGGCCGCAGCCCACAATCGCCGTCTCTTCGCCGGGGTCGTCTCGGGCATCGCCCATTACGGCAATTGCTTCGGCATTCCGACCGTGGCCGGCGAGGTCTATTTCGACAAGTCGTATGAGGGAAATCCGCTGGTCAACGCCTTCTGCCTGGGCGTCCTTCGCCACGACCAAATCGTGCGCGGTCGAGCCAGCGGCGTCGGCAACCCCGTCTTTTACGTGGGGCCGGCCACCGGTCGGGACGGCTTGGCGGGCGCGGCGTTCGCTTCACAGGACCTGACGGAAGCATCGGCCCAACAGCAGCGGGGCGCCGTTCAGGTAGGCGACCCGTTCATGGAGAAGTTGGTTTGCGAAGCTTGCCTGGAACTCCTTGCCACGGGCGCCGTCGCCGGCATCCAGGATATGGGCGCGGCCGGTCTGACTTGCTCCACCTGTGAAACCGCCGCCCGGGCGGGGACCGGGATCGAAATCGACCTGGCCAAAGTCCCCCAACGGGCTCCCAACATGACGCCCTACGAGATCATGCTCAGCGAGTCCCAGGAACGCATGCTGATCATCGTCCAGAAAGGCCGCGAGGAAGAAGTCAAACGCGTCTTCGATAAATGGGACCTGCCCTGGGCCGAAATCGGATCCGTCACCGACACGGGCCGCATGGTCGTGCGCAACCGCGGCGAGCTCGTCGCCGATATTCCGGCGAAAAAGCTGGCCGATGAGGCTCCGGTTTACCAGCGCGACGCCCAGGAACCGCAGTATCTCAAGGCAGTCCGCGCCTTCACGCTGGCCGGCCTTCCCGACCACCCGGATCCGGCGGGCGCTCTCAAGACGCTCCTCGCCTGGCCGACAATCGCCTCAAAAAACTGGGTCTATCGCCAATACGACCACATGGTTCGGGACGGCACCGCGGTTTGCCCCGGCTCGGATGCCGCCATCATCCGCCTCAAGGAGGATTCCCTGCCCATCTCTTCCGCCAGCGCGTCGCCTGCCGAAGCATCCAAGCCGATCGAAAAGTACATCGCGCTCTCCGTCGATTGCAACGCGACGTACGTTTTCCTCGACCCCTACGAAGGAAGCAAGCTCGCCGTGGCGGAAGCGGCGCGCAACCTCGCTTGCTCCGGCGCCGCGCCCCTGGGCGTCACGGACAATTTGAACTTTGGCAACCCGCATAATCCCGAGACTTTTTGGCAGCTCAGAGAAGCGGTGCGCGGCCTGGCCGAGGCCTGCCGCGCCTTCAATTCACCCGTCACCGGCGGCAACGTCAGCCTCTATAACCAGAGCCCCGGCGGCCCCATCGACCCTACCCCCACGGTGGCCATGGCCGGCATCATTGACGACCCGCGGCACATTACCACTCAATGGTTCAAGGACGAAGGCGACGCCATCATCCTGCTCGGGGACGTGGTCGATCTCAAGGATCCTCTGCAAGGTCTAGGCGGCTCGGCCTGCCTGCTCCAAATCCACGGCCTGAAAACAGGCACGCCGCCCCGCTGCGACCTGGACAAGGAAAAAGATCTGGATCTTGCCCTGCGTGCGTTGATCCACTCGGGCGTGGTCAAGAGCGCCCACGATTGCTCCGAGGGTGGGCTGGCGGTCGCCTTGGCCGAAAGCTGCATCAGCCAGCAGATCGCTCGCGAGACACCGCGGCTGATCGGCGCCGAGATTGATCTGGCCGACGCGCTCGGCGCGCTGGAAGGTCCGCCACCGGCCAACGGAGCGGCTCCGGCCTCCGCCCCACGCCTTGACGCGCTTCTTTTCGGTGAGACGCAGGCCCGCGTGGTAATCACCACCGCCGCTCTCGATGTCATCAAAGTCGTCGAACGCGCGAAGTTGCTTGGCGTCCCCGCCGTTTGGATTGGCACCGTGGGCGGGGACAGCCTGCGGATCCGCACGCCGAGCACCGAGTTTTCGTGGGCGGTCGGCGAACTCCACGACGCCTGGTGGAACTCCATCGCGCGAGCCATGACCGCTTGACATCTGGCGCCCGCCGGGTATCCCGGACCGGTTCCGGCCGCAATTACCGCGCGCTCAACAGGCGGTTTGTGCCCCCGTCCTCGGGCGCATCCCGCCAGTATCTCCAGAGAGCCGGCTTGCAGCCGCCTTACGGCGGCCGACGATTCTTATCGTGCTCCTGCGGATAATTGGACGCGCTAAGCCGGGTCAAAGCCGGCGATCGGGCGTCTGGCCGTGTTCGGCAGGCGGGTACTGCCGGGAGGTGCTCCCCATCCTCGACGCCTGGCGGGTGGGTTTGCGAAAAGAGAATCCCGCGTGTAGGTTGGGTCTCGCGAATCCGGATTTGAGACTTGCGCTTCGGCAAGCCTCGTTGTTGGATTCAGGTCGCGGGCGCAAAAACAGATGCAGAGCTATCCCAAGCATTATTGCGGTGTCTTTGGCATTTATGGCCATCCGAACGCCGCCGAGCTGACGTACTACGGCCTGTACGCCCTCCAGCATCGTGGCCAGGAGAGCGCCGGCATCGTCACGTGTGACGGCCACAATTTCCACACCCACCGGGGCATGGGGCTCGTTTCCCAGGTTTTCAGCGGCGATGTGCTGCACGATATGGTGGGCCAAATGGCTGTGGGGCATACGCGGTATTCCACCACCGGCTCGTCCCACCTGCGCAATGCCCAACCGCTCACGGTCGATTGCGCCCGCGGCCAAATCGCCATCGCGCACAATGGCAATCTCACCAACGCGGCCAAGCTGCGCGACGAACTCGAAGCCCGTGGCAGCATTTTTCAGACGACGGTGGACAGTGAGATCATCCTCCACCTGATGGCGCAGCCCAGCCAGAATGGCCACAGCAACAACCTGATCCAAGCCATCCGCCGCATTCAAGGGGCCTATTCGCTGGTGATCATGACCGAAAAGGAGTTGATCGGCGTCCGCGATCCGCATGGGTTTCGCCCCCTGTCCATCGGCCGCCTGAATGATTCCTGGGTCCTGGCCAGCGAGACCTGCGCCCTGGATCTCATCCACGCCCGCTTCGAGCGGGACGTCGAACCCGGCGAAATCGTGGTGATCGACGAAAAAGGTCTCACCAGCATCCAGGCGTTCCCCGAGCAGGAGCGCCGCGCGTTTTGCATCTTCGAGTACGTGTATTTTGCCCGGCCCGACAGCACCATCGCCAGCCGCAACGTCCATAAGGTGCGCGTCGAGATGGGCCGTCAACTCGCCCGCGAGTTCCCCATCGAGGCTGACATCGTCGTGCCCGTCCCCGACAGTGGCAATTGCGCCGCCCTGGGATACTCCATGGAATCGGGCATTCCGTTCGAGATGGCGTTTGTGCGCAACCACTACATCGGGCGGAGCTTCTTGCAGCCCTCGCAGTTAATCCGGGACTTCGATGTGCGCGTAAAGTTGAATTTGATCCAGGAATTGGTGAAGGGCCAGCGGGTAATCGTGGTTGATGATTCCATCGTGCGAGGCACCACGTGCAAGGCCCGGGTGAACAACCTCAAGGAAGCCGGCGCCAAGGAAGTCCATGTCCTGGTCAGTTGCCCGCCCCACATGTTCCCCTGCGTCTATGGCATCGATTTTCCCGACCGCAGCAAGCTCATGGCCGCGAACCATTCGTTGGACGAAATCCGGAAATACCTCAACGCCGACTCGCTCTATTACCTTTCCCACGCGGGTTTGGTCAAGGCGACCGGTCTGCCGGCCAACTCATTCTGCATGGCCTGCTATGACGGGAATTACCCCGTGCCGTTCGACCCCGCTCTTAACAAGCACACCATTGAGCGGCGCAATGGCCGCCTGCCGACCCTGAGTGAATCGCTCGCCAAAGAGAGGGCTCAAATCAAGTTGCTCTAACGGGGCTGGCCCTCGAACCATTCCCGCGCTGCGGGGTTGTCGCAGGCCGGGTGGGCTCAATCATATCGGGTGCGGCAGCCACCGCGTTTGAACGATCAGGACCGCTCTCGTTTTCGCCGAAGCTCCCGCCGCAACTTGTCCAGGGGGAGCGTGTTCACGACGTCCTTCTTTTCGAGCCAGCCTTTCCGCGCGATGCCCGCTCCCAGGCGCAGAAAGCCGGCGTGCTCGAAACGATGCGCGTCGCAGTTGATCACACACTTCACGCCCTTGGATTTGGCGTAAGGCCAAAACCGCCAGTCCATATCGAAACGGTAAGGACTGGCATTCAATTCAATCCAGGTCCCCGTCTCGGCGCAGGCCTCGATGACGGCATGGTGATTCACCTTGTACGGCTCGCGTTCCAACAGCAGGCGGCCCGTCAGATGACCCAGAATATGGACGTAAGGATTGCGGGCAGCCCCGATCAGGCGGCTCGTCGTTTCGGCCTCGGTTTGAGTGAAGCTTTGATGGATGCTGGCGATCACCACGTCCAGTTCGGCCAGGAGCTCGTCCGGAAAATCGAGCCGTCCGTCCTTAAGGATATCCACTTCCGTGCCGGTCAGCAGCCGGAACTCGCTTCCCTCCTCCGCCAGCAGGTCGTTGAGGTGTTTGATTTCCTTGAGCTGCTGCCGGACCCGCGCGGGATCCAGGCCATTGGCCTGGAAGGAGGATTTGGAATGATCCGTGATGCCCCAATACGCCAGGCCCAACTCGCGCATGGCCTTGGCGATTTCCTCGGGCCGTTGGTGGCCGTCACTCCACGTCGAGTGGTTGTGCAGCGACCCCTTCAGATCGCTCCACTCGATCAGGCGAGGCAGCGCACCCTGCTCCGCCAGGGCGATTTCGCCCAAGTCTTCGCGCATCTCCGGCGGAACATAATGCAGGCCAAGCTTTTCAAAAACCTCCTCCTCGGTTTGGCACTTCTCCAACAGCTTCGGCTCGCGCGTCTCGACCGTCGAACGGAATAGCCCGTATTCGTTAAGCCGCAGCCCGCGGTCGATGGCCCGCTGTCGCAGGACGATATTGTGCTCTTTGCTGCCGGTAAAATACATCAGGGCAAACGGGTATCGGACTCGCTCACTACCCGCAAGTCGGCCTGGATACCCCCTTCTAACAGCACGCTGGCCTTGGTCTCGCCTTTGGCGATGACCTTCAGGGTCCCGGGCAGTTCGGCAAAAAAATCCAGGACGTGCTGCGGCCGTTTGGAGGAAGCCAGCAGATCAATATCACCGACAACCTCGCGATGACGGCGCAAACTGCCCGCCGCACTGCAGCGGGTGACTTCCGGGTGCGACCTGAGAGTTTCCAGGAGCGTGTCAGCGACCGGCAACGCTTCGCTGATCAAGTGCTTCGAGGCGTAGGCGCGCCGGCGGCTAATCCCCTCGCGAATATTGGCCTGGGTCTTCTCCCCGAAGCCGGCCAGGCCCGCCACCTTGCCCGCCTGGCAGGCCGCTTCCAATTGTTCAACCGTCGTTATCCCGAGCTGGTCGTGCAAGGCTTTGATCTTCTTGGGGCCAAGTCCCGGAATTTGAAGCATGTCGCGCAGCCCGGGTGGGATCGAGGCCTTGAGTTCTTCGTAGTACGCCAGCCGTCCGGTGGTGGCCAACTCCGTGATCTTTTGCTGCAAGGCCTCCCCAATTCCTTTGATCTCCCCCAACCGGTTTTCGGCGATGAGCTTTTCCAGCGGCTCGCTCACTCCTTCGAGCGTCCGCGCCGCATTCGCATACGCGCGAGCCTTAAAGACCACTTCGCCCTTCAGTTCGAGCAAGGTGCCGATCTCTGATAAGACTTCCACGATTTGGGCTTTTTCCATCACCGAAATATGGCGCTCCGAAGCCGAACGTCAAAGCGGAATCCGCCCAACGAGGCATCTGCCACCCCCCCCGGCGTGCTTAACCCCACCCAACCCGCGGCCACCGCGCCACCCACCCACGGGTCTGAAGCCGAGCCCCGTTAAGAATCCGCGGAGTTGGCACGCTCTATGCCATCATAAAGTTGTTCTCCCGCCCGGTCCCGGCGCACCGGGCGAGGAACTCGGGCCGCAGCGGATTCAGCGCTCGGAAGAAAGCACCTGCGGCAGTTAAGTTTTGTGGTCAAAACGCCGATTAAAGACTGGAACGATGCCGAAAACGACACTCAAAACGAAGGTTCAGCTTCGGAAGGACAATAAGTTCCTAGTCGAGGGGCCGGAAGTTTCGGTCTTTCTGGCGTGCCTGGGCTCGATGAACCAATTGCGTTCCCTCGAGTTTGCCTTCAGGCGAGGCGGTCTCCAGGATAGCGCGTTCTTCGAGCATTTCAACACGGTGCTGGCCCACCTGGCATCGATTGCCGAAGCCACGGAACGGTTCGACATCGTCATGCCGGTAATGGACTACGGCTGTTTCTCGCCGTTTTTCTGGCGGTGGTTCAATTGGTGGGACGACTATCTGAAATCGCTCAGCACGGATGAAATTGGGCAGATCGAACGCCTGGCACGCATGCGGAAACCTGCGGCTGAACGGTATCGGCCCGAGGGTGACTGGGTTCATTATCGTCACACGGCAGCCTTTCGGCTGGTCCTATGTTGAGGGGATCGCGAGACGAAGGCCCGGCTCTGGCCGACCTACAATTGGAACGCCTTCTTCACCGCCGATAACAATTGGTTCTCCTCGGCGGTCACACGGCCGTCACTGGTCAGCAACTCGCTGAGTTTGCCATAGACGAACTGGCGTTGATCGAGGGCCGGAAACCCGGCAGCGATGTCATTCGCGTAAGCCTGCACGGCCTCCGGGGAACCGGTGTGCCGGCTGACGCGGGTAAAAGCCGCGTCGGAAAAGCTGTCCCGTTCGAAATCCGAGGAGAACTTCAACGAGCCGAGCAACTTTTGAACGCAGAGCTCTTCCGCTGAGGCCAGGTTTCGATCCGCGTACATGCCCAGGATCAACAAATCCAGCATCGCCTGCTTCTGTGCCGTGCTCAAATCGGTGATGGTCATATCCCACGCGTCAAAGTTGAGTGCCGCTTGCTGGACATGGATTGAACAGGGCGGTGACCGAATTGTCCAGAGTTAATGCACCGACGGGGGCGAGCCGCAGGGCAGCATCAAGCTCGTATTGGCGGGGTGGGGACAGCTTGTCCCCACGATCCTGCCCCACCCGGGTGGGGACAGACTATCCCCACCCCGCCCGGCCGACACCTCGGGTCCTCAGGGTTCGGGGGGCTACTGGGGCTCGGTGATCACGGTGAGCCGATCCAGCGGGACGGCGGCAACCCGCTGCCGGGTTCCCAGAGGCCAGATCACTTCGAGATCGTCAATTCTATCCGCCGTGCCCAGGCCAATGGTGACCGGCAACTCGGACTGCGAGAGATAACTGCGGGTCGGCATCACCTCGCGCCAAATCGTTTCCGTCCCCACGCGGGCCTTTACCCAGGCGCCGATCGCGTCGCGGTTGCTCTTCGTTCCGATGAGTTTGAGCCGAATCCAGTGGTGGTTGAGCCGTTGATCGTTGCGCAGCAGCAACGGGGGACCGCCCACCTGCGTGAGCACAACATCGGGGTCGCCGTCGCTATCGATGTCCGCGTACGCCGAGCCGCGGCCGACAATGGGCTGGAACAGGTCCTTGCCGCATTTCCCGGGCGGGGCGACCACAAAACAACCGCCACTGCGCGGGCCGGCATTCCAGAAGAGCTGGGCCGGCTGGGCGTAGGTTTGGCTCTTCTGGATTTTGGAGATCTCCTGTTCCAGGTGGCCGTCGGCCGTGAGCAGATCGAGCCGCCCGTCCAGGTCATAATCGAAGAAGAACAACCCAAACTTAAGGAGCAAGCGGCTCGCCGGGCCCACGCCCTCGGAAATGGCTTCGTCGGCGAAGAGCAAGGGCTGGTTTTGGGTCACGTAGAGCGCCGTCATCTCGTTCGCGAAGTTGCCAATGGCAATGCCCAGCTTCTCGTCGTTGCGATAACGCGCCGCATCGATGCCCATGGCGCCGCGGGTGTTGCCGTAGCTGTCAAAAGCAATGCCGGAAGCGGCGCCCACCTCCTTGAAGGTGCCGTTATGTTGATTAAGAAAGACCAGGTTGGGCGTCGTGTCGTTCGCCACCACGAGATCGATCCAGCCGTCGCCGTCGAGATCAATCGGCGCCACCCCCAGCGTTTTGCTCGCAGGCACGCCCGTCGCCGAGTTCGTAATCTGCAACCCGCTCTGCGCGGTGACCTCCGTGAAATGCCCGTTTCCGTCGTTGTGGTACAGGTGGGGGAAGGCGCCCTCGAAATTCATCGGCTGACCATACGCGCGCGTTTTGCCGTCAATCTTGTAACCCACCTCGGCGTCGATCGCACGGGACCACCGGACATAGCTGCCCACAAACAAGTCGAGTTTGCCATCATTGTCGTAATCCACCCAGGCCGCGCAGGTGCCCCAGTCGTTGGTGGCCCCGCCTACGCCCGCAACGGCGGTGACTTCCCTGAATTTTCCGTTGCCTTCATTGTGAAAGAGGTGATTGCCCCCGACGGCTGTGATGAAGACGTCCTCCAAACCGTCATTGTCATAATCACCGATCGCCACGCCCATCCCATAGCAGCTTATTTCCAGCCCCGAGCCGGCGGTGACGTCGGTGAAGTGGCCTTTTCCGTCATTGTGGTAGAGCGCGGGCGTGCTGGGCGATTTACCCGGTGGCGTGTGCCAGGGCCAGTATGTCGAATTGATAAAGAGCAGATCTTGCGCCCCGTCGTTGTCGTAGTCGAAGAAGGCGACGCCACCCCCCATGGTCTCCGGGAGGAGTTTTTCGCCATAGGCCCCGTTGTTATGGACGAAGGTAATGCCGGATTATTTGGTGACATCGGTAAAGGGAACGAGGGGTATGTCCGCCTGCGGCAAGGTGCGCTGGACCGGGGATCGAGCTGGGTGAGTTGCGCCGGAGGCGGAGCCGGCCTCCGTTTCAGGAACAGCGCGGCGCCAAGCACTGCCGCCAAGATGAGCGCAAGGACAACCAACGACCCGCGAACCGCCCGGCCAATGATAGCGTCATCCGCGTGGACTAACTCACTTTCCTGTTCGGGTGGTTCCGGAGGCTTTTCTTTCATACACAGAAGGTTTGAGTGCGCCTATTCCTTTAAATCAGGACAAGCCGAGTTGGCTGAGCAGGCAAGGTCGTGGTCATGGCGTCTTCGACGGCTCATTCAAACCAGCGTTGGCTGCAACCCCTGGCCCGGCGCCGGCTGGCCGGTTCAATGGATAAATTACCGTTGCCTGCGCGGCGTGGTCGGCGGCTGCGATTGGCCGCCGCGCCATGCTGATCGCGCGATCACGCGCGTTGTCATCCGGCCGGTACTTTTCATGTTCCCGCCGGTGATAAGCGGCGCTTGTTTCATCCCCAACTGGGCGTAAATCAGCGACAAACCGTAATGGGCGGTCAGGTTCTCCGAATCGATGCCAAGGTCCGTTGGAACTGCCGCAATGCCTGGCTCAAGAACTCTTTTCGCTTTTCTGGATTAGCCGGCTCCATCTTGGCGCGCTCGAAATAGGTCTGGCCGAGTTCGTTGATCACTTCGTAGTCCAGGCTGAAGTCAGAGCCGCGCCGGTCAAGCTCCGGCTAACGGTCTTCGAGGATGCTCCGCAAGTCGACTGATAGCTTGGTCCAGGAAACCGTTCTGCTTGTTCACCAAGCCAGTAAGCCAGGCCACGGTCCAGCGGGGCGCGGGGGGATGCACTTGCCGGCGCGTCTGCAGAGCCGCTACCGCGTCTTCGAGGCGGCCTTCCTTGAAATATACCCGGGCCAGATTGAATGGACCATCGGCGCGCCCCAGCTTCTCGACCTGCTCGAAGGCCTGTTCGGCCTGGATGAGTTCACCCTTTTCGGCCCCGGCCCGATTTCTTTCCAGAAGCAGCCCGATGCCATAATCATTCCAGCGCTGCCATTCGGGAATGAGGAGGCTCGGGTTGGGACGTGGTCCGTCGAGCGCCTGGAGCCTGGCCACCGGGAAAGTGATGCGATCCGAGGCAATGGTCGATGATGGGCAGATCATTGGTGACAATGAACGGGCGCGCCCTTGGTGTAATTCGACCCATATACATAGTTCATGTAGAGCGTGTCGAACTTCCGGTATTGCAACTTGACTTCGACGGTCAGCGGCCGCTTTTGGCCGGCAGGTACGGTGAGGTCATAATGCACCACCTGGCCGGCGCCGGGCGGGATTTGGTGATTGTAGAGCGGCGTAAAAATGTCCTGGGGATTGCGCCGGTCGATGCGGTTGCCATCGCGATCGAGCATATAGACGTTCACGAAATGGGACCAGGGATCCACTTCCTTGTCCGACCCTAGACCGCCATTGCGGCCTATGACTTTGCCGCCGCCGTTGACTTTTGCGTCCACCCAGATTTCGTTCGAGTCCACCGTCCCTGGTTGAACGGATGACCCAGCCGCAGCGTGCGCAGGACGACTTCGAGCAAATAGTCGGTCTCCGGGTTTCAGCGAGGGGACGTTGGGCCGCAGCGGGGCGGTAAAGGGCTCATCGATTCCCCCGCCGTCCTTAATCCCGAAGATGTCCATGCGCATCAGCGCCCTTGAGAAAAGCCTCCTCGGCTTTCACGATGTCGGGCTGACCGCGCAGGTAGGCCAGCCCGGTATTGGCGCCGGGGAAGAGATGATCGTGGATATAGCGGGCCGAAGTGTTGGTCGGGATTAAAAAAGTTCGCGCCGAAATCCTGGGACGGCTTTAGCGGCATATGACAGCCCGCGCAGTTTTGAACCGCTTCTCCGGATAATAAAACTGCGCGCGCCATGGCCCGAAACGCCGCTGAGCAGGTAGGTGTCGTAATGGTTCTGCCCGCGCAGGAAATCCTTGTAGTGGTTCAGGTCCCGCGGGAATGCTCACTTTGTGGCACGTCGAGCAAAATTCGGCGGTGCGCATAAACGGCTTGAGAAAGGTTTTCTTGTGGAACTCGGGTTTGGCTTTGACCAGTTGCTGATTGATATATTGCAGCAGGCGATTGGTGCTGTAGGCAAAGGGATAATGGACGGGTTCGTCGATGGTGTAATCGGCGTTGCCCCGGGTGCTGTTGATGTGCGTAATCGCATGGCAGGCGGTGCACGTAATGCCGGCCTGGCTGGTCGGATCGTGGACGTCGTCGAAGTTCGGATCATCGAAAGCCCCGCTGAAGAAAGGCACCACATCATGGCAACCGGCGCACCAGCGCGCCCCCTTGACGTTGCCGTCGCGTTTTAAGGTGACCTGCCGGGTTTCACGAACACTGAACAGGTACGGTTGGTTGTTGAACGAACTAAAGTGGTGGGCGCTGTGGAACCAACTCTTATAGGCATCCTTATGACACTGCAGGCAATAGCTGTCCATCATGAGCGTCCGGGCGGGAATAAATTTCCCCGAAGCGGTCCGCGCCAGCGACGGTTCGAAGTATCGCGTGCCCTCCTTTGACCCGGTCCGGTTCATTTGCGGGTGCGCCGAGTGGAGCAGCACCATGGCCGCAACGATCACCCCCACCGCCGCTGCCCAGCGCACGCCCACCCGCCACTTGAGGCGAGGGCCGGCCAACCGGTGGAGAACATAGAGCCAGACGGCAAAGAACGGCGTGATCACATGCGCCCAGTAGGCCACCGAGCGCAGCTTCGGGTTCTTCAGCCCCAAGTCCTTGAACTGGAAAACGTCAATCCGGGTCAGCAACAGCCCCGTAATCAACACCACCAGGCTGATCGCAAACAGCGCGTAGCCAACCCGGACTGCGCGCCTATTGGGCCGATCATGGGCGTTCCGCATGTGAACCACGCCGAAAACGACCACCGGCAGGACCAGCACCAACCCCAACGCCAGGTGCGTGCCGAACATCACCATGTAGAACCAATTCTGGTAGGTGGTGTCCGGACTGCTCTTGAGCCATTCCAGCAAGGTGATGGCGCTGAGATATACGGAATTAGCCGCCAGCACGGCGACCAGACCGAAGATGAAAAGCAGCAGCACACGCAACCGCGGTCCGACCGCGCGCACATACTTCTTCAGCTTCGGTTGGGGGGGAATCGGGTTGTCAGAGGTGCTCATAAAGCGGAACGCTTTGGCGGAGACTGGGGGTTGCGAACCCGCGCACGTTTAACCATGGTTGAACTCCATCAAGGATTGCAGGCTTTGCGGCATGTCAAAAGTTGAAATAAAACTGCGCGAAAGCAAAGTTCGCGTCCGTGGAGCTGGAGCCGCCATGGTTGGCCAGCGAAGCCCTCGGATAATCGCCGGTGAAGAAATGGCCGTAGCCGGCTTGAAGCGAAAAATACCGGGAAAGGGCATAGCTCGCCAGGAGGTCCAACTCCGAACCCACGTAATTCCCGGCGGCGGGAGCCAGCCCGTACCCCCCTGTCTTGCGCGGGGTGCCGTTGCCCGCGTAAAAATAATCCTGAGTGGTCGCCAACCAAAAGGCGTAGCCGTCCAATTTGAGCGTCAGCCTGGACCAGGGTTTGAACGATCCGCTCAGATGAACGTCCTGCATATTCTGCCAGGAAAAGAAATCCATGATGCCATACAAACCGTGGTTGGAGGGAAACAGGTTATCGAACGTGCCGTGCGTCCGGTCATTGGGGTTGCCGTCCCCGGACGCGTAATTGTACTCGACGGCCGCGTGCGGAGTTCCCGCCACCGCCCACCAGGTGTAGGCGCCGGCAACATGACCGGCAAATGCGCGCTGAGCGAGGCTGGGCGAGCTGCTGCTGTATTGGAAGCGCCCAAGCTGCCCGGCCGCTTCGGCCTCGTAATCCCACCCGCCAAGCTGCCGCGGCAGCGATTTCACCCTCGCTCCCAAGGTGTAAATGTCACGCGGCGAAGCCAGCGGGTAGAGCTTGTCGTTTTGTTCCGTGAGGGCATGCGCATCGACATTTCGCGCGAGCACGTAGAGCTGCGATTCTTGAACGGGGATGAGCTTTGAGCTTGAAAGATAGGCCCCGGAAAGCCGGTCGTGGGAGTCCGACTCGTCGAACTCGAACCGATCAGGAATCACCGGCTGGCTGACGAAGGCATCCGCCCAAAAACTCACTGATTCGTAATGCAACTTCGCGGCGTCAAAGACCCGCCCGATATTCAGCCAATCCGCCACGCCCACCAGGCGCTGGTCTCCGTAAATCAACTCCTGCCGCCCCGCCTTCAGCGTCACGGGAAACGCCTGCGGCGCCCCCAGCCCCACCCAGGCCTGGCGCAGCATGAGATGATCATTATCCGGGCTGGGATCCCGATCGTCCCCATACGCGCCGGCGTCCTGCATTTCGCCATAAAGCCTCAGCCACTCGGCCGGCGCATACCCGAGATGAACTCGCTCCCGCAGCAGGAAATAGGTGTTGTTCCGATCGCCCCGGCGCGCCAGGTCCACCGCGCCCTCGTTGGGAACGGCGAAATAATTCTTGAACTCCACCCGGCCGCGCACCTGCCCCCCGATATCCCAGTTCAAAAAGACCGGGGATTGCTGCCGCAGCCAGTCATTGACCAGCCCCGCACTCGGCGAGACTGCGGCGGGCGGAGGCGCGGCCGGGGACGTCCCCGCGACGGCGGGAGCCACCGCCGTCTCCTCGGCAGGGGCCACGCACACCAGGTTCAAACAGCCCAGCAGACCCGCGGCGAAGCGAGATCGGATCGAGAGGGCGGGAGACGTTCCGGTCCTGGATCTTTGAGTGCCCTCGGGGAACAAACGATGGGAGGCGGAGGTACCCAAGCACAATTGGTCGGCTAGCTCTTTTTTGGTGGTCACTGCGCAAATAATGCTAAGGAAAGCGCCCAAGGCCAAGCGGACAGGGACAGACGGCTTGCCGGGCGGTACCAGTGGCTTTGCCAGCAGGCCAGGCGGCTCACTTCAACCCGAGCTGCCGCAGCCTGTCCCGATAGCGCCGGCTCAGCGTCAAACGCGTGCCGTTTTGCAGCCGAACGGCATATTCGCCATAGAACAACGGTTGCAGCTCTTTGATCCGATCAATATTGACGATGACCGAGCGGCTGATGCGGACAAACTTGTCCGGCGCCAGGCGGGCTTCAAACGCGTTCATGGTCTCGCGCAGCAGGTGCTCGTCCTTGCCGGAGTGAAGCGTGATGTAATTGTGCGCGGCTTCCACCCAATCGATGTCGTCGAACCGGAGCAAAATCACTCGACCGCCCGACTTGACGGGCAATCGCTGCGGCGTTTTCGGGGGAGGCTTCAGGGCGGCCAAGGCGGCGGCCTGGCGCGCGGTGAGATCGCGTTCGCCGCGATGCTTCACCTGGTCGAGGGCATGGCGCAAGGCCGTTTGAAAGCGTTCACGATCGAAGGGTTTGAGCAGGTATTCGACCGCATGCACCTCGAAGGCTTTGAGGGCGTATTTATCGAACGCCGTGACGAACACGACCACCGGCATGGGTTCGACGCGGATGGCTTGCAGGACCGAGAATCCATCCAATTCGGGCATTTGGATGTCGAGAAAGACCAGGTCCGGGGACTTGGTTTGGATCAGGGCCACCGCTTGGAGACCGTCTGCGCACTCGCCAATGATCTCGACGGCGGACTCCTCGGCGAGCAACTGCCGCAGGCGGTCGCGCGCCAGCGGTTCATCGTCGATAATCAAGGTCTTGACGGTCATGGCCGAGTCCAGGCACGAAGCGCGTACCGAGGCAGGGCGGTCATTGGTTTGGCCGTGCCGCCCGCCGCGCCGGCCAACTCGGGCGCCCTGGGGAAAAACCCGCGCACACGACTCTTTTACACCAAGCCGCCCCCAAACACGAAGGTTTTTGTCATGAGCCGCCCTGGCTTGGGACCAGCAGTGTCGGGTGCACGACAAAACTCTTCGTTGCCTCCAGATCTGGGCGAGTCGGCGGACGGGGCGGGGACAGCGGAGAGCCAAAACCTTTTCCCGGCTCGGCTCATCCCAAAACCGGTCGGTTGTTGGCAGCGGGAACCCATGCGACGCCACAAGAAAGGCTGGGAAATCCACAAATGAAGATCTTTGTCTTACGCACCTTGGGATCGCGGCCGCGATAAGGCGCTTGACTGTGATGGGCGCCTCCGATAATGAGAAGGCGCAGGGGCTCGCCGGGCTGGAGCCGATGCCTCGCCACAACATCGATGGTTATGAAAAATTGGCCGCGCTCTGGCGCCCTCGGCGACGTGGGGCCCGGCCACAGTACGGTTAGGTTTGCCACCCTGGGGAGTGTCGCTCCCAGCAGGGTGGCGGATTGGCGCGCCCTTGGCGCGGCCCCCGCCCTGCCCTGTCCACCGGCCGGTGATCCGGTCCAGATATGAAAACCGACGCCCCGATTCCCATTCCCTTCGAGCAACGCTGGCGATCCGTGCGGATGCGGGTGTTGCCGCTGATCGTCCTGGCGGCCGGCGCCGGCGCGGTGGCCGTGATGTGGAAGGATCTCGCCGTATCTCGGACCTTGCTGGGCCAGGCCGAGCCGGTGCTGGCCAACGTGAGCTGCTATAAGCCGGGAATTGTCGCCGAGCTGGCCGTCACCCGTTTTCAAAAGGTCAAAGCGGGAGACCGCCTGGGCAAGGTGATGATCACCGATCCCAAGATCCTGGCCTCGTCGCTGGCGGTGATCCAAGCCGAGATCGAAGCCTTGCAGGCCAACCTGCGACCGGTCCTGAGCCAGCAACGGAATGCGATGGATTACGACCAACTCCGGCTCGACTGGATGCGGCAACGCACCCAACTCGCCACCGCGCGGGTCAACCTCGAACTGGCGGAGACCGAGTATCGTCGCATGACCGAGCTGTTCAAGGACCAGATTATCGCCGCCCGGGTGTACGACCAGGCCAAAGCGGCGCGGGACCGCCTGCAACATGAGGTCAGCAACCTCAACCAACTGGTGGATGAAGGCGAAGCCAGTTTCAAGACGCTGCAACTGACCAATGGCAGCGATATTTCCAAAGTCACCGCGGACCCGCTGCGGGCGGCCATTGCCGTGCAGGAATCCAAGCTGCACCTCACTGAAGCCGAGCTGAGTCCCATCATCCTGCTGGCGCCTATCGACGGGATCGTCACGACCATCTTTCACCGCACTGGCGAGGCCGTCACCCCCGGTCAACCCATCCTCGCGGTGGCCACCCTCAACCCGGTCCGGATCGTCGGCTACATCCGCCCGCCCGTGATGAATGAACCCAGCAGCGGCATGACGGTGCAGATCCGCACGCGCGGGCTGCCACGGCAGAGCGCCTCGGCCACCGTGGTCGAAGTCGGCACCCAGATGGAACCCATCCCGCCCGTGTTGCTCGGCCCGGTCCACTTTGCCGATACCGAGCTGGGCCTGCCGGTTGATATCAGCCTGCCTCCCGGCCTCAAGGTGCGCGCGGGCGAATTGGTCGATATCCTGTTAAAGTGACCGGCGCGGGCGGGGAATACCCCGCGGGCAAACCCTCATATTCTGCTTGCTATTGGTTTAAATTAGGGAAAGTTTCGGTTGTCTATAGATAGCTTGTCGCTTCCAGGACATGGTAAATCTTCAGTTGAACCGCGTTCAGTGTGGATTTGAAACCCGATAATCGGGAACAGTTTGGAGAGAGCAGGGAATGCTAGGGACAGAAAAACATCACATGAACACTAAGTTATTCGTAGGAAACCTTTCCTTCAGTACCACCGAAAACGATTTGCAGGACGCCTTTGCGGCCCACGGCACCGTCGTCGAAGCCAACCTCATGACCGACCGCGCCACCGGTCGGCCTCGCGGGTTTGCTTTCGTCACCATGGCTTCGCCCGAGGAAGCCCAGGCCGCCATCGATGCCCTCAACGGCAGCTCGCTGGACGGTCGCAACCTGACCGTGAACGAAGCGCGCCCGAAAGAGGAACGATCCGGCGGCGGCTCCGGCGGCGGGCGCGAACGCGGCGGGCACGCCAGCCAGGGCCGGCGGTACTGAGTTTCGTCCCACTTCGAGGCGTGCGGCTCAACGGGCCTCACGCCTCTCCTTTTTCAAGCACCCTTCTCCGACTATGGAACATCATATTGCCGTCGAAGGCCGGATTACCTCGGTCCTTGCGGGGACCATGTTCCGGGCCAAGCTCGATAACGGACACGAAGTGCTCGCCCATATTTCCGGCAAAATGCGCAAGCGCTTTATCCGCCTCACCGTCGGCGACCGCGTCCAAATGGAAATGTCCCCCTACGATTTGGACAAAGCCCGGATTCGTGTACCGGCTCTAACACCGGCAGAACGCAGGGTCCCCACATCCGAGCAAGCCGCATGCTCCGCGGGCGCCGGGCCAGGCCCCGGGATCAGGCATACCGGAGAGGCCAAGCCGAAAGACGCAGGGACAGCATAGGGGATGGAGTTGGGAGGTGGGAGCCTGATCGGGAAAGGATTGGGCGCCATTTTCATCCCCCCTGCCGAGTCGCTCCCGCGTGAGGGTTACCCTCGAATCTCACGGAGTGCCGATGGAGGGGGTCGAACCCACACATCCTCACGGATACTAGATTTTGAGTCTAGCGCGTCTGCCAATTCCGCCACATCGGCTGTGCCTGACCCGACGGAAGATACAGAGCCCAACCGGGTGGTGCAAGCCCCGATGCCCGAACGAGTCCGCGGCGGCAGAGCCGGTTGGGGTTGCGAAACTCATCGCGACTGGATCGGCGCGGAGCGTTTGGACTGCGCCCGGCGGGCCGGCGCTATTCGAACGGGCGCCCATGCCCAAAAGCGGCAGCAAGCTCTCCGCACGCCAAACGCTCCGCGCCTCATCCGCCGCTCGCTCGTCGGGGAGCTTGTTCCACTCAATTCAGTGTCAAGAGCGCCACCGGAAATTGGCGCAAAACTTTGGCGAGCTTGAGCTGGTCCGAACCCAGCTCCCGGCCCTGGACTTCGCCGGTCAGCACATCCCTGCACTCACCCGCGCAGGGCAAGCCGGACAAGTCCACAGTGGTGTCCGCCCACACCGCTTCGCCCAAGGGCCATTGCTCTATGCCGCCGGCTAACTCGAACACCAGTCGCGGCGCGATCGCCACAACAGCCCGCTCCGCGAAAGTCCGGGCGAACGCCACCACATGCTTGTCCCGGGCGCCGAAGACCCGGATCGGCGTGTAACCACCCCGGTCAAAGAGTTCGCGGTGGCCGAGCCGAAAACCCAGCGCGCGCCAAATCAGCCAGAGCTTGACCTGGCCGTTATCGCTTTCGCGCAACAGCCGGCTCAGAAACTCCGCGCGGTCCAGCGCCGCGGCGTTCCATCGGTCGCGCGCGTCCTCGAGCAAACGCTTCCGCAGCTCGTAATCCACCACGCGGCGATTGTCGGGATCCACCAGGTTGAAATCCCAAAGCTCCGTGCCCTGGTAGAAATCGGGAACGCCCGGCGCAGTCATTTTCAGCAGCGTTTGCGCAAGGGAATTGAGCTTTCCGAAAAAGGCGGTCGTCCGTTGGAACTCGGCGAAGTCAGGCAGAAAGGTGTTGTCGGGCGTGCGGGTGAGCACGTTCTCGACAAACCGGGCCGTGGCATCCTCGTAGGCCGGATTGGGACTGGTCCAGGACGTACGCGCTTTCGCCTCGCGGACGGCTTTGAGCATGTAAGCACTGACCCGGGAGCGGAGCTCGCCTAAGACCTCGGGTTTCGCCGCGTCGCTCGGCCAGGCGCCGACCAGCGCCTGGTACAGCAGGTATTCGTCGTTGGGATGGGGCGCGGGTTGGCCGTTCACGAAAATTTTTCTCGGGCCGTTGAGCTCTTTCCAGCGCAACACCGCCCGATGCCATGGCTCTGGCATTTCGGAGAGCACATCGATTCGGGCCCGGGCATCCTCGCCCCGTTTGGTATCGTGGGTTGCCGTCGCCAGCAGTGAATGCGGCCAGCGTTCCGCTTTGATTGAGTTATGGGCGTGGAACGCGGAGGGTTCGGTTCCAAAGGTGTTCGGATCACCCCCGACTTCATTCAGGGAGATGAGCCGGTTGAAATCATAGAAGGCCGTGTCTTCGAGTCCTTTGGCCATCACCGGACTGGTGAGCTGCTGAAGCTTCATGACGAATTGGCGGCAGCAGGCCCGCCCAGCCGCATCAAGGTCCGACGGCGGAGAAAGGAGCAACAGATTCTCGACGAAGTCGAACACGGCAGGATCCAGTCCGGGATTAGCCGCGCGCGCGGTGTCCAGGGACTGTCGAACGTAAGCGCCTTCCCGCAAAGTGATTCTTTCGGTGGTCTCGCAGACATACGTCCGATACACCGGGAAGGCAGCGATGACCTCGAACAAAGCCGAGTGGAGCTGGCTCGACGTAAAGTCCTGGCCGTAACGACTGCGGGCGGCAATTCCTGCCAGCCCGTCCGCCAGCGCGTTGAGTTCGCTGCGAAACGAAGTCGAAAGCACCTGCTTTTTGCCACGCTCGACCACGCCCTCGAACGCCTCCGCGCAGCCCGTCAGCTCATTGTACAGCGCGGTGAAGGCCTCGCGGTTCGCGCCATTCACGAACAATCCGTTCACTCGATTCAGGAAGTCATACCCAGTCGTACCGGCGACCGGCCAGTCCAAGGGCAGGAGTTCGTCACCCGTCAGAATTTTTTCGACCACGACATAAAGTGGCTGGCCGCTGGTCCCATCGGGCGGCTCGTCCCGCGGCTGCCGGTCCACACCGCCGCCTTCGGCAACGCCCTCCCTGCCCCGCGCGTCGCCTGCGGCGCTTGCCCGAAGCCGTTCGAGGTATTGCTTCGGATCCCACAGGCCATCGGGATGATCGATGCGCAGGCCGTTGACTTTTCCCTGCCGCACCAGGCGGAGGACAAATTCGTGGCTGGCGCGGAACACCTCCGGCAGCTCCATGCGCATCGAAACCAAATCCGTAATATCAAAGAATCTGCGGTAATTGATCCGTTCGGGCCCCGTGCGCCAATCCGCGAGGTGGTAGTGTTGGTTTTGCAGCAGGGCATGCAGCGCGTCGTAACTGCGCGGCTGATCCGCGTGCCCGTTGAGTTGCTCGAGGTGGGCTTGCAAACTTGAGCGAAGCTCCCTGGAACTTGCGGCCAGCGCATCCAGGCGTTGTTTGACGCCTGGGAGATCCGGCGCGACCGCGCCGCCGGAGCTCGAGGCTTCCGCCGTTTCGAGCGCTTTTCGCAGGTCCGTCAGTGCGGCAACCGTCCTGGGATCCGTTGCGCCGCTCCTGGCGAGGACCGAAAGTTGCCCGCGAACGGCGGCCGGCGAGAGCGGGAACGCGCGGTCGTAGTACCTCACGTTGAACCAGCCGCGCTCGAAAGCCACGTGCAGTTTGCCGGCTTCCAACACTGTGGCGTAATGGTCTTCGAGGACGGGCAGCAGCACCTTCCCCCGGAGATCCGGGTCGCGTGGTTCCCAGTCGATATCGAACCAGCGCGCATAGGGTGAGGCCGGCCCGCGTTCGAGCACATCGCGCCACCAAGGGTTGGCCGGGTCGGCGCTCATATGGTTCGGCACCATGTCCAACAACAGTCCCATGCCCAGCGCATGAAGGCGCTCGACCAGGCGTTCAAACTCGGCGAAGGTCCCCAGGCTGGGATTCAGTTGATCGAAGTCGCAGATATCGTACCCGTGCGTGCTTTGCGGGCCGGCATACAAGATGGGCGACGCGTAGCAATCGGAGACGCCCAACTCGCGCAGATAGTCCGCCACGAGCGAAGCTGAATTAAATGTGAATTCGCGATTGAACTGCAGCCGGTAGGTGGCCGTGGGGATCGGTTTGGCCGGAGCCGGGGGGCGTTTCATCTTAAGCGGCCATCTGAGCGCGCGACGTCTCGGCTTGAAGGCAATGAGCGGCAAAGCCCAGCGTGCGACCCAAGTTCAGGAACTGGGTCACCCACACCTGCGCCGGTTCGCCGCCTTTGGCGGCGCGTTCCCGGAAGTCGGGCAGCCTCTGCTGCATCATCTCCCAATAGGTGTTCTGCACCTTCCAAAGGTTCAAGGCCAGTGGCAGCGGCAATACCAGCCGCGCGAACGCGTCCAGCGCCGTCATCCGCTCCAGCTCCTCGGGGTGGGCCGCCAGCGCTTCAATCATCTGCTCCATCTTGTTTTTGATGGCGAAGTCGATGCTGGAATCCAGCACCTGGACGCCCCCGGCACTGGCTTCCTGCAAGCGCGTGCGCAGCAGGTCCAGGTTTTGAGGCTCATTCTCGATCTGGCGGCGGATATCGCTTCGCAGCACGAAATCCATCGTGGTGCACAGCGCTTCCGGCAGCGGGGCGCCGGCCGTATGCAGGAACTTCATCAAAGGGGCGTAGCGTTCGGCGATCAGGCGGAAGCGGCTCTCCAAATCCTCGCGGGTTGAGGCAAGAATCTCGTCCAAAATTCGCCGCTGCTCATCTCTGAACAGCGACGACAAGGAATACGAGGGTTGTCCGAAATAGCGATCCAGCAGCCGAATGGATTCCGGGAAATCCGCGCGCTCATAGGTGCCTTGCAATGCCTGGAACATCTCGTCGTACGCTTCAACCGATTGAAAATCCCGGACGCCGCCAGTGAGGTTGTGTTCCCCCATATAGAGAATGGCATAGGTCATAAGCCGGGATTCCTGGGTGATTTCGGAGATGAGCCGCGTGCGGCCGATCGCCAGCTTGGTTTTGCCTGAAGTCAGCAGGTTCCGGTGCTCCTCTTCAAAGGTATAGGAAAAGATCCGGGTCTTCTCCCCGTAGGGCCGGAAGATCGAGCTGATGGCATAATGGGCGGTGACCTTGGGCCAGTCAATCATGGCCGGTTTCACAAACCGTTCATAGATCGTGCGACCGTCCTGGTTCTCGGGGATATTGCTCTTGGCCCCGGCGAAGATCTGCAGAAAACCGGGTTCGAGATCCTTGCCGAGCACATCACGGGCGAGCTGGAGAGCGCGGGCGGCGTATTGGACCACCTGGACGCTCTCGATGCCCGAAACCTCGTCGAAAAACCAGCCGCAGCTGGTGTACATCAGCATCGCGTGGCGCTGCAGCTCCATCAGTTTGAGCACCGTGACCTTCTCCTGGCCGCTCAGCTCGCGGGCGGCGGTTTCACGGAAGAATTTTTCGCGGCTCGGCGCCGAGCGATCCAGAATGACGCTGATGTATTCGTTCCGGGCGGCCCAGGGATCCCGGAGGAACGCTTTGCTCCTGGCCTCGTAGAGCGGAATCAATTCATCCCGCAGCCAGTCCAGCGCCTGCCGCAGTGGGGTGCGCCAGCCTTGGTTCCAGCCGGGATGCCCGCCGCTGTTGCAGCCACAGTCGGTCATCCAACGCCCGACCCCGTGGACGCAGCTCCAGGAACTTTTCTCGTGGATGTGCACCTCGCGCGTGGGCGGATGCCCTTCGAGGTATTCGCCGTAGTTGGTCAACCGCGCCAGGCGCTGCGACTGGATGTACTGCAACGCATAGGCCAGGGCCATTTCGCCGTGACGGTGATGGTGGCCGTAGGATTCACCGTCGGTGGCGATATTGACCAATTGGTCCGCATTCCGGTGATCGCTGAAAGCGCTGGTGAGCCGGTGGGCAAAACCCTCGCCGCTCGTGAGCAGTCCCTCGAAGGCGACGGCCTGCGAAACCGGTCCATCGTAGAAAAACAGAGTCAGGCTCCGGCCCGATGGCAGCCGCGCCAGATAAGGGCAGGTGGGATCAATTTGGCCGCCGTTGACGTCCCGTGAATTGCGCTTGCCGATTTCCCGCGTGCGGCTGGCCTGGAAGGGAGAGAGGATGGTGAACTTGATGCCGAGTTCCGCGAGCGTTTCCAGGGTGGCCGTATCCGCAGCGGTCTCCGAGAGCCACATCCCCTCGGGCGGCCGGCCAAAGCGTGACTGGAAATCGCGGATGCCCCAGAGCACCTGGGTGTACTTGTCGCGCGGATTGGCCAGCGGCAGGATCATGTGGTTATAGACCTGGGCCAGGGCGGAACCGTGGCCGGAAAAATTCCGCTGGCTCGACCGGTCGGCCGCGATGATCGCGTCATGGATTTCGGGCATTTTCTCCTTCACCCACGCCAGCAGCGTGGGACCGAAGTTGAAACTGATCTTGGCGTAATTGCTCGTGATTTCGGCGATGCGCCCCGTCTCATCCAGTATCCGGGCGGTCGTGTTGGGCGCGTAACTTTCCGTGGTAATCCGCTCGTTCCAATCGTGGTAGGGCGCGGCCGAATCCTGAAGTTCGACCGTTTCCAGCCACGGGTTTTCCCGAGGCGGCTGGTAGAAATGCCCGTGAATACAGATAAATTTTTCCATAGCAATGATACCCGGGCCGGCTCTCGGCCCGGATTGGGCGCCGGCTCACTGGCGCCTGAGATTTCCTGATGAAGGCCCGGCGCAACGTCGCGGAGCGGTCTCGTGCTGTCAATTGGGGTAGATTGCCCCGCGTGCAGCCTCCATTTGCCCAGCCGCCACTCCTGTTGCATGCTCTTGCCGTCGGCCCGAACTTCGGGTTGGCTATTGATGGTATCCGTACAGGAATAAATGAAGCTGATTCACTGGCTGTTTCTGGTTGCGATAGCCGCCCTCGCGGGGTGCGGGCCGCAATCGTCCATCCCACAGGGCGTCCAGGTTTATTTCTCCCCGCACGGAGGCGCCACCGACGCGGTGGTCAACGCCCTGGACCAAGCCACCAACTCGGTCCTCGTCCAGGCCTACAGCTTCACCTCGGCGCCGATCGCCCGGGCACTCGTCGATGCCCAGCGCCGGGGCGTCAAGGTGCAGGTCATCCTGGATAAGAGCCAGCGGACGGAAAAATACTCCGAGGCGGACTTTTTGAAAAACGAAGGCGTGCCCACCCTGATCGATCCCCAGCATGCCATCGCGCACAACAAGATCATGATCATCGATGACTACCTGGTGCTCACAGGGTCCTTCAACTTTACCAAAGCCGCCGAGGACAATAACGCGGAGAACCTGCTGGTGATCAACGACCCCGCCCTGGCCAAGGAGTACACGGAGAACTGGCACGCGCACGAGCGCCACTCCGAACCGTACCAACGGGAGGCCAGGCCCACCGAACGTTCGCCTCGCTCCAAACACAGGCCGGAGTATATTTATTAAACCTCAGCACGAGCGCCCCGCCAGCGCCCGGCCAGGCAGCGAACCGCCAACCCCAGGCAGACGCCAAAAATGGCATGAGCCATCAGCGTCACCACCACGAACCGGGGAGTCACCGTAATGCCAAAGACCCGCGGATAGGGCGTGAACAACATGCCCAATTCAAGGCCCGCCGCCATGACGATGGCCCAGGCCCAGTGACGCCGGGTCGCGTCGCCCACCAGGGCCAGGTACATCACCCCAAACGTCGCGCCGTTGCTGAAATGATAGGCCCAACCCAGCAGTTGGGCTGTGGTTGAATAAGACGCCTGTTCGACGGGCAGGCCGAGAATCATCGCGCCAAATCCCGGGAACACCTTGAACAGGTTCATGGGCGGCACCAGGGCCGCGATCCCCAGGGGCCGCGCAAACACAAACGGAAGGCGGAAGACATCGTACGATACCGCGGCCGCCAGGCCGCAGAGAAGCCCGATCCCAACGTTGCGCCCCAGTTGGCCATCCGCATAGCGGCAATCCAGGGCCGCCGCGGCAAAAAGCACGAGCATCGCCGGCGCAAAGACCACCCGCGCAAACAGCCGCATGGGGCAAACCTGATAAAAATCCAGCAACAGGCAGGCAATCGACGAGGAGGCCAGGAGGAAAACGACCCAGCGCCCGAAAGGCGTCCACCAAGTCGCCGAACGTTTCGCAATCATTGTTAGATTCTATATTTGTTATTCCTCAAAACACGCAGCAAAATAGTCAAGTTCTACCGCCTTGGAGAATTCCAGCATTCCAGCAAATTCCCCTTTCCCGGTTTCTCCTTTTGGCCGACTCTCGGGCCATGTTCGAGTTGTTGAAGACGGACCCGGGCTCCAAAGCGCGCCTGGGGCGCCTGACCACCGGCCATGGGATCATTGATACGCCCGTGTTCATGTCCGTGGGCACGCAGGGGAGCGTCAAAGCCCTGGATCCGCGCGAACTGGAAGAAATGGGCACCCAAATCATCCTGGGCAATACCTATCATCTGAATATTCGGCCGGGCATGGAAATCATCCGCGCTGCAGGCGGCCTCCACCGGTTCATCAACTGGCCGCGCCCGATCCTGACCGACAGCGGCGGCTTCCAGGTTTTCAGCCTGGCCACCATCCGCAAAATTCAGGCCCATGGCGTCGAATTCCGGTCGCACCTGGACGGCTCCCTGTTGTTCCTGGGTCCCAAGGAGGCCATGGGGATTCAACGGGAGCTGGGCTCGGATATCGCAATGGTGTTCGATGATTGTCCGCCGCACACCAGCACGCCCCGGGAGTTGCGAGCCGCCGTCGAACGGACGATGCGCTGGGCCGGGGAATGCCGGGAACAGCCGCGCGCGCCCGGACAGTTGGTGTTCGGCATCGTGCAGGGCGGGACCAATGAGGCGCTGCGTGAGGAATGCGCCCGGGAATTGATGCGGCTGGACTTCGATGGCTATGCCATCGGCGGGGTGAGCGTGGGTGAGCCTGAGCCGGAAATGATGCGGGCGGTGGAAATGGCCGAACGCTTCTTGCCGGCGAATCAGCCCCGCTACGCCATGGGCCTGGGCACGCCCGCACAGTTGGTCGAGTTGGTGGCGCGCGGAGTGGACATGTTCGATTGCGTCCTCCCCACGCGGGTGGCGCGGAACGGGACGGCCTTTACCCGCAAAGGGAGTATCAGCATCAAGGCGGGAGCGTACAAAGCGGATTTCCGCCCGATCGACGAGTCCTGTGATTGCTTCGCCTGCCGCCGTTTCACGCGGGCCTACCTCCGTCACCTGCTCAATGTGGGCGAGATCCTGGGCCTGCGCATGCTGAGCGTCCATAACACGCGGATGTATTTGAAAGTCATGGAAGATATCCGAACCGCGATCCAGCTCGGGACCTTCGAGGAATTTCGACGCGAGTTCGCGGCTCATTATGTGCCGACCAAAAAAGTGCTGCTGGCCCGCGCAGCCGAGGCCGACCGCTGAGGGCGCAAAACGAACGACCCATCCGACAGCGTGCGGTTCCCGATCCTTCCAGCCTTCGACCACCCCACGATTCGCCGAGGCTCTGAGCTCGCGCCGCATTAGCTTTCGGGCGTACCTTCGAACATCGCTTCCATGGGGAGCGTCTGGGGGCCGTCCTCGGTGCACAGGGCGTATTGAACCGGTTGTTTGCCGCCCAGGTGGTAAAGGGTGACCGCGGCGTGCTCCCCTTTCAGGTTCACCAGGTAATAGCTCAGATTGAAATTCGGCAGGCCCCGGCTGTTGAGCAGGCGCTTGGCGATGGTGTTGCCGATAACCCGCTTAAGGACGGCCAGCCCCGCATCCTTGGGTGCCATTCCGTTGCGCATGAATTCGACGCAAAGAAAGGATCCTAGCGCATACATATTGGCCTCCCCACGGCCGGTCGAACCCGCGGCGCCCACCGCGTTGTCCACGTAAAGACCCGCGCCCAGGATGGGCGAATCGCCGACCCGTCCGGGAATTTTCCAGGCCAGTCCGCTGGTGGTGGTGACGCTGGCGATTTCGCCCGCGCGGTTGATCCCGGTGCAATTAATGGTGCCGTAATAATGGTTGGGATCGATAAGCCCTTCGGCGACCATTTGCAGGCCCGCGCGATGCCAGGCGTCGGCGCGCTCCTTTGGATTGGGGTAGTGATCGGGATCGGTCCGGTGCTTCCAGTCCAGCCAAAGTTTTCGGGATTTCTCGGTATTCAGGTCCGCCTCGATCTTAAAGCCCAGGTTGCGCGCAAAGGTCTGCGCGTCTTTGCCGACCAGGAGGTGGTGATCCGTTTCGGTCATCACTTTCTGAGCAACAAGTGAGGGAGTGCGCACGCCTTCGAGGCAGCCCACGGCGCCGGCGCTCTTTCGGGGGCCGTGCATGACCGAGGCGTCCAGTTGCACGATGCCGTCGGCATTCGGCAAACCGCCATAACCGACGCTGCTGTCCTCCGGATCGAGTTCCACGATGTTCACACCCGCCACGACCGCATCGAGCACGTCCCCTCCGCCGGTGATCCGGTTGAAGGCCTTGACCACGCCGGTTGACCCGGTCGCATCTTTAGAGATATTGCCATTGGCGGCCGACAGCACCAGCGGACGGGTGGCGCTGCCGTCAGAAATATGCGGCGCCTGGGCCATGGCCAATAGTGAGGGGCTGGCCAGCGCACCGAGGCCGGTGGTGGCCACAAAGGAGCGGCGGTTGATCTTTTTGTTCATGGTTTTTCCTTTTGTGCCAAGCGCGAGCCGTTCTGTCAAATGCGGGTTTCGCCCCTTCGCCCGATCCCGGGGTGCGCCGAGGGGCAATTCACCGGCTCGCGACAGTTGCGCCGCCGCTCCGGCGAGACTACCAGCCGGCCGTTGTAGCCAACGGCCCTCCTCCGGTTTATTCTACCCCCGCGTGAACGTTGTTGCCCTTCAAACCGATATCGCCTGGGAAGATAAAGCCGAGAATTTTGCCCGGGTCCGCCGCTTGCTCGCGCGCGCCGCGCCAGCGCGAGGCTCGTTGGTGGCGCTTCCCGAGATGTTTGCCACCGGGTTTAGCATGAACAGTGGAGCGATGGCCGAGCCCTACGGCGGCCAGACCGAACTATTCCTGGCCTCCATGGCCAGGCAATTTGAGATTTACCTCCTGGCCGGCGCCGCGATGCGCGGCCGCGATGGCCGGGCGCGGAACAAAGCGCTCGTGTTTTCACCCAACGGCGAGCTGGCCGCCTTTTACGCGAAAATGCGCCCATTCACGCCGGGCGGAGAATCCGAGCACTACGTTGCCGGGGAGAAGCCGGTGGTCTTTCAGTGTGGCGAATGCGCGGTATCGCCTTGGGTGTGCTACGATTTGCGATTCCCCGAGCTGTTCCGCGAGAGCGCCGCCCGCCATCGGCCCGAGTTGTTTGTCATCATCGCAAACTGGCCCGACAAGCGGATCGTGCATTGGACGCGCTTGCTCCAGGCCCGGGCCATCGAGAATCAGGCCTTTGTGATGGGCGTGAACCGGGTGGGACGGGATCCTTACTACACCTACACCGGGCACTCGGTAATCGTGGATTTCAACGGGGATATTCTCCAAGACGCGGGCGAGGCGGAGGGCTGGATTCAGGCGTCTTTGGATCTGGGCACATTGAAAAAATATCGCCAGGGCCTCCCGTTCCTGCAGGATCTTCGGCCCCAAGTTCAGCTTTAAGGACTGCTCGGCCGCACGGGTTCCATGGACTGAAGAGTTCACTGCTACCCTCGGGCGCCACGACGCGGCGCCGGCGGCAATCGAACCCTGGTCGCGGAGCGACCCATGAAAGTAGCCATGGACTTCAGTCCGTGGATCTGCGGTCTCCCTGACGCCTGGCGTCGCGTCGCGACGAATAAACCGTAGCCCCGCAAAAGGACGCCGGCCAACGCCAACGTGCTCAAACCACCCAACACCCACCACCCTGCAGCGCACCAACGGTCTGCAACCGGGCCGCATTAGCCGATCGCCCCCAACTCGATCCCCACGGGACAATGGTCCGAGCCCAGCACCTGGCAGCGAATAAAAGCGCTCTTGAGACTCGAACGGAGCGCCTCCGAGACCAGGACGTAATCGATCCGCCAGCCGACGTTGCGCTCGCGCGCCCCGGTCAATTGGCTCCACCAGGTATAATGTCCCCCGCCCCGTTCGAATTCGCGGAAGGTATCGACGAAACCCGCCTTGAGGAGCGCCGCGAATCCCGCGCGCTCCTCGGGGGTAAACCCGTGGTTCTTCACATTGCTTTTCGGGTTGGCGAGATCCAGTTCCGTGTGCGCCACGTTGAGATCGCCGCAAAATACCACTGGCTTCTTGCGTTCGAGCTTCTTGAGATAGCGAAGGAATTGCCGGTCCCATTCCTGGCGATAGGTCAGGCGGCTGAGGTCCCGCTTCGAGTTGGGCACATAAACGTTGACCAGGTAAAAATCGGGGTACTCGGCGGCGAGCACGCGACCTTCGCGGTCGTGCTCGCTCTTCCCCATGCCGTCCGAGATTTGGAGCGGGCGGGTCTTGCTGAAGATAGCGGTGCCCGAATAACCCTTTTTCAAGGCGACATTCCAGTAGGTCGTGTAAGTTGCGGGCCAAAGCTGTTCCACATCATTGGGTCCGGCCCGGGTCTCTTGCAGGCACAAAATATCCGGGTCCTCTCGAGCGAGGAAATCGAGAAAGTTCTTCCGCAAAATCGAGCGCAGTCCGTTGACGTTCCAGGAAACCAGTTTCACGGCGGAGAAGGTAGCCGGGTCGGGACCGGTTTGCCAACCCAACGAGTTTCAATTCTCCACCCTGGCAGCGAGGCTCCCTGGACGCGGGAAGGCGGGGTTTCTCTTCAGCGTTGGTTCGTTCGGATGTCCCCGCCGTTCAGGCGCCACCGTGGGCCGCGCTTCAATTCGCGGACCGGATTTCGCGAGCTGAAATCCATCCATCCGCAGCGTCGCCTGGACCGGACCAGGCTGCGCGACTCGCCGCCACGACCCAGGCGGGATGAAAAAAATATTTGCGCCGCGACCGCGTTGACTTGGCTGGAGTCCACAGCCATATTCGCTTGATGGATTTCGACATATCGCACCTTTTGGATCAGTGGGATTACCAGCCCGGAAAGGTGGTCGTTCGCAAATTCAAGGCCAAGGACGGAACGGAAAGAATTCAGCTTCGAGTGGATCTGGGTTTGCTGCAAATGAACGCCGAGGGCCGGCCGGACGGCAAGAAACCCTTCGGCTATCCGTCGCTTTTTGAGTTTTACCAGGCCCGGCTCTATAAGCATTTGGCCGCGCATAATGGCAGCGATGAAGGGTTCAAGCTTCAGGCCGAAGATTGCGCCAAACTGCAGCTCGAAGCGCTGCAATTTCATCATCGTTACATCTGCCTGCTGCAGTTGGAAGACTACCCCTCGGTGATCCGGGACACCGAACGAAACCTGGCCGTGTTCGAGTTTGTCGAGAAGCATGCGCAATCGGAGGAATTGGCCTGGGCCCTGCGCCAGTTTCAACCTCAGCTCCTGATGATTTTGACCCGAGCTCGGGGCGCCCAGGCCCTGGCGGCGGACGATTTTCCACTCGCCATCCGCCTGGTCGAGGAGGGTCTCGAGCAAATCCGCGAGTTCTACCGCGAAACCGGCGCCACCGAGGCGGTCGAACAAAGCGGCGAGGTCTTGTCACTCGAAGAATGGCTCGAGGAGATCCGGACCCGCCGTCCCCTCTCCCAGCGCGAGCGCCTCGAACGCGCCCTGCACGACGCCATCAAATGCGAAGATTACGAGCGGGCGGCCCGTGTCCGCGATGAACTCAAGAATCTGAAATCGGCCGATTAACTGGCCGTTCGCCGCTCCCGTTCGGCACGTTGCCCCCTGCGCGGGTCATCGCATAATGGTTGCGAGGACGAATCCTTTCGGGCATTTTCTCTCCTATGAATCCGCTCGCTCATTTCCCACCCGCCCGGGAACCCTCTCGCTATGAGTAACCGAATACCCGAACCCGATGCGCCGGTCAAACGAGGTCCTGAATCGGCTGCGGCCGGCGCCGCGCCGGGAAAATCCTCCCGCTTGATGTCACTGGATGCCTTGCGCGGCTTTGACATGTTTTGGATTGTGGGCGCCGACGCCCTGGTCGAGGGACTGCGCAAAGTGAGCGACGCGGGACCGCTTCGCGGGCTGGCGACGCAGCTCGAACATGTCTCATGGCAGGGCTTTCATTTCGAGGATCTCATCTTCCCGATGTTCGTCTTTATGGTCGGGGTGTCCCTGGTCTTTTCGCTCACCCGCGCCCTCGAAGAGGGTGGTCGCCGGGCGGCGATGTGGCGCATTGTGCGGCGGGCGGTCCTGCTTTACCTGCTGGGAATCTTCTATTACGGCGGCTTTTCCACACCGTTTGAACAGATCCGGCTGTTGGGTGTGCTGCAGCGCATCGCGCTGGCCTACTTGTTCGCCGGGCTGATCTTCTGTTACTTCGGCACGCGTGGACGCATCGCCTGGTGTCTGGGCTTGCTGGTCGGCTATTGGCTGGTGCTGACGTTCGTGCCCGTGCCCGGTGGCACGGCGGGCAACTTCGCCGAAGGCCAGAACCTGACCAACTGGGTGGACAAGCATTATCTGCCGCTGCGCAAATGGGACGGAGACCACGATCCGGAAGGGCTCTTGAGCACGCTGCCCGCCATCGCCAACTGCCTCATCGGTGTGCTGGCCGGCCTGTGGCTGCGTGACTCGAAGCGCGAGGCGCGGGCCAAGGTGGGATACCTCCTGGCGGCGGGCGTCCTTATGGTAGCCCTGGGCTGGCTGTGGAACCTGCAGTTCCCGGTCATCAAGAAGCTTTGGACCTCCTCCTTCGTGTTGGTGGCCTGTGGCTACAGTTCAATCCTCCTGGCGGTGTTCTACCAAGTGGTCGATGGCTGGGGCTGGCGCAGTTGGGCCATGCCCTTTGTCTGGATTGGCATGAACCCCATTACCATCTATCTCCTGCACGAACTGGTCGATATCGACAAGATCGCGGCCCGCTTCGCCGGTGGCGATTTCGGACGGCTTTGCTTCGGACGCTATGAGGACCTGGCAGTGGCCCTCGTGGGCCTGGCCATCACGTTCGGCATCGCCCGGTTCCTTTACCAGCGGAAGATCTTCCTGCGCGTCTGAACGGGCGGGATAAGCCCCCGCGAAAGAGATTCAAGCGCCTTGGCCCGGGAAGTCGGGTTCAGGCACCGGCCTCGTTTACGCACCGCTCGAGCGTCGCTGCACGACGCGTTTTAATGCGGCGGCCGGTTCTCCGTGGAATAAATTCCACGGCTACCATCGGACGCCGCTACGCGGCGGGCCGAACCCCATCGCTCACCACTATCACTGACCGACAAAGGACCACGGCCAATCCTTGTCGCGGAGCGACAAACGATGGTAGCCTTGGGCTTTAGTCCATGGATCCGCCCTCGGGCTACAAGGCGCCGCGGAGCGACGCATGTGCCATTGAACCGCTGAGAGAGAAAACGATTTTCGGGACCGCGACCACCCGATCTCGGTCACCCGGCCTCCTCAAACGGCTCCTGACCGAGGCTCGATAACCCACGTCATTCGAGCCAATGCCCAATCATGCCGGCGGCGACTTCGTCGCACCCCTTCTCGGCCCCCGAACCGGCGATGTTGGTTCCCACGATGACGGCGAAATTCTTCTTGGGCGCGAGCCACATCACCACGTACCACATTGTGTTCGAGCCATTGTGCATGAGCGCTTCGCCTCCCGCCCACCCACGCTTCACGACCACCCAACCGCAGGCGTAATCCCCCCCGCTCGGCGGCGTATGAAGCCTCCGGACCGTTTCCGGCTTCAAGAGATCCGCGGGCTGGCCGCACCCCAGGTGGAAGGCGACAAACCGGGCCAGGTCGTCCAGCGAACAATGGACCCGCCCGGCCGGCGCGATGGCCGGCGGATTGTCCTCCTGAATCGGTAAAATCACACCCAGTCTTCGGACGTGCCCCCAAGGCTGATCGACTTCACCCAGCGTCCCCGGGGGACCGAACCCGGCAGAGTTCATGCGCAACGGCTTGAAGAGGCGTTCGGTGATCAAGGTCTCCCACGGGCGGCCCGCAAGCCGCTCCAGCATGGCGCCGGCGATGGCATAGCCTTGGTTGGAATAGATCATTCTGGTTCCAGGCTTGGCCTCGGGCGGGGCGGCCAGGACCGCCTCAATGAACTCCCGACGCTGTTGGGTGGGAGTGCCCTGCTGTTCCCAGGCTCGTTTCCAGGCCGCGCCCGGCGGCGCGCCGGGAACCCCACCGCGATGTTCGAGCAATTGCTCGACGGTTACCGCGGCATACTGCGGGTTCATTTTGTCTTTCAACTCGGGGAAAACCTCCGCGATCGTGGTGTCCCAGCGCAATTTGCCTTCCTCAATCAGCAGGGCGGCGAGCGTGGCGGTCATGGATTTGGTGCAGGACCCGAGGTGAAACACATCGTTGGTGGTCACGGGCGTGGGATCGCCCCATTTCCGCACACCCACCGCTTCCCGATCGCAGATGGTTCCACCTTTGACCACGACCACAGCCAAGGCGGGCAGATCATACTTCTTCCGAATGACTTCGAGTGAGGGCGCGGCCGGTTCGGCAGGCGCGGCGATTGACATTACCAGAAGGGCGCCGAGGACACAGGCTGGAAGCAAGCAGCGCAGGCGGCGGGTGAGGCGGCTTTCAGGCAAACAGATCCAGGATCGGCTGGCCAACACCGTCGCGGGTGACATAGAACGGGCGCTTTTCAATTTCATAGGCCAGCTTGGGCGAGATACCCACGGCATGATAGATCGAAGCGTGCAGGTCTTCAATGACCACCCGGTCGGAGATGGTTTTGCAGGGACGCTCGTCAGCGGTGGCGCCGTGAACCGAGCCGCGCTTGACGCCGCCCCCGAACAACACGACGGACCCCGCATCGGTAAAGTGCCGGTGCATGCCATAAAACTTCGCGTCGTCAATTTTGTCGGGCACATCCACCTGGTCCTTGACCTTCTTGTCGGGTTTGCCCTCGATGAGCGCATCGCGGCTGAATTCGCTGGCCAAGACGACCAAGGTGCGGTTGAGCAGGCCGCGTTCCTCTAGATCCAGCACCAGTTGCGCCACGGGCGCGTCGATTTGCTGCTTCATTCCCACCAGTCGCGCATGACCGTTCTCGTGGGTGTCCCAGTTGAAAAACGGAATGTATTCGGTGGTCACCTCGATATAGCGGGCGCCCACCTCCGCCAGGCGCCGGGCCAGCAAACAGCCGAGGCCGAACCGCCCCACCATCTGTTCCTCGTATTTCGCGGCGAAACGATCCTCCGCCGCGTTAAAGCGTTCGCCGCGCTCATATCCGGGCACATACTTGCGCACGTGTTCGATCGGTTCGAGCGACAGGTCGAAGGCCTTGGCCGCGGGTGAGCCGAGAAGCCGGTACGCGTTGTCGAGCGAGCGCAGCAGGGAATCCCTCTGATAGCCGCTGCCAAATTCACCCAGGGGGCTCGCCGCCGCAAGCTGCTTGAAGAACTTCTCCCGATTCTGGAACCGGCTGGTAGTCATACCCTCGGGCGGGCGCACGCTGTCCGCCGCCTGGTCGGGCAGCGGGATGTTGAATGGTCCGAATTCGCTGCCGAGAAAACCCGCCGTGGTGAACGCCTTGATCTCCTCGCTCTCCCCGACGTCGAATCGCTGACCGATGTTGATAAACGGCGGGACGACCGGGTTGAGCGGTCCGAGGGTCCGCGCGATCACGGCTCCCAGGTGCGGCGCGGCCACCGTTTGCGGAGGCGCGTAGCCGGTATGCCATTGGTACTGATGACGCGAATGGAGGATGAACCCCAGGTCGCCGGCCGTATAGGACCGGATCAGCGTGCCGCGGTCCATGACTTTGGCCACCCGTTCGAGGCCCGCGGAGAGCTTGATGTGATCCACCGAGGAGTCGATGCTGGGGAACGTGCTGAGAAACGCGCTCGACGCCATGCCCTTCTCGAACGGCGTGTAGCGCTTGGGATCAAAGGTCTCCGTGTGGGCCATGCCGCCGGCCATCCACAGGACAATGACCGTGTCGGCCGCGGCCTTCGCCTTTCCCTCCTCCGCTTCGATCCCCTGGACGGCGCGGGGATAGCCGGCCGCCAGGGCCGACAGCGTGGCCGCCGAAGCCGTTTTCAAAAAATCCCGCCGAGACCATCGATTTCGGTTCATAAGACTTCAATACACGAGCTGAAATTCGGGCAGCATCACCATGGCCCAAAGCAAATCTTCGATGCCTTCCCGCTGGGGTGGACTGCCGAGGAGATTCGACGCCAGCTCCATTTCCTTCGGCGAGGGGTTGCGTCCGAGACCCTTGCGGTACAGATCCTCGACCAGGTCGCTGGCGGGGGCCGGAACATCCGTCATGCGGTAGGCGGCCCGCGTCAACAGCAGCGCCAAGGTCTTGCCGTTGGTCAACTCCAGGGCCTGCAAGGTCGTCGCCTCGGACGAGCGGGTGGTGATCACTTGCTCACGATTGGGCCGGCCCAGAGCCACGGCCAGCGGGTCGGCGGCAACCAGGCTGCAGCGGATCTCGTCGTTCGCCACCGGAATTTCCGATTTGCTATACCATATTCCGGTTAACCGGCCCACCGCGTCCCGGAACTCTTCCGCTGAGAGTCGCCGAATCGCCGGGCCGCGAAATACGTAATCCTTGGCGCCCGCTTCTGCGAGGTTGACGGATGCCAATTGGTATGCCTTCGAGGTGACCATCAACTCGATGGTGTGCTTCAAATTGTAGTGGTTGGCCACCAGGTCCTCGGCCAGCCAGTCCAGCAGGTCCGGCTCCCAAGCCGCTTGTTCCATATCATCGACCGGTTCGATCAAACCGCGGCCGAACAAGCGCGCCCAGAGACGATTCACGATGGTCCTCGGAAGGCGTCCGTCCTTGGGGCTGGTGATAATCCCGGCCAGCTCCCGCAAGCGCTCCGCGCGGGTTGCCTGCGAATCGATATGCCCAAGCTCGGGGTAAATGAAGCGCGCCTGCGCGCTTTGACCGGTCGGTTTATCGCACAGGAACATCTGCAAGGGGCCGTCGCTGTACACACACGCCAGGCCGTAGGAATCCGCCAACCGCCAGTCGTTGATGAAGCTGTCATGGCACGAGGCGCACTTGAGGTTCACGCCCATGAAGACCTGCGAAATATTTTGTGCCGCCTGCATCGCCGGAGTTTGGCTGGCGTTGACCACGCCGCGCCAGACGATGCCCTTGGTGAAACCTTCGCTTTCGGAGGTGGGATCGATGAGCTGCCCTACGAATTGATCGTATGGCAGGTTGTTTACCAGGGCGTTGAACAGCCACTTGGTGATGGGTTCGCGTCCGCCGTCGATGTAGCCCGTTCCCCGATAATCGTTGCGCAGTAAATCATCCCAAAAGCTCAGCCAATGCTCCGCGAAGTTCAGGTTATCGGCGAGCAGGTTGCGCACGAGGTTTCGACGCAGGTCCGGATCGGCGTCGGTGACAAAGCCGCCCGGGCCGTCCATGGGCGGCGCCAGGCCCAGCACATCGAGGTAGGCGCGGCGCGCAAACACAGGATCGCTCACCACGGATGGAGCGTCAAAGCCATGTTGTTTGAAGTAAGGCCTCAGGATTTGATCGATCGGGTTCTCGCCGCTCGACACATCGACCACCACCTTGGGCTTGTGCGGCAGCAGGTTCATCGGCTGCGGCCGGGCGAAGGTGATGTTGCTGTCCCAGGAAAGCCCTTGATCGATCCAGGCGCGCAGCAGCCCGACCTGTTCCGCATTGAGCCGGGAACCCTTCTTGGGCATCACGCCGTCGGGATCCAGCCCGGACACCAAGTCGATCAGCAGGCTTTCCTCGCTCTTTCCCAGGGTCACCGCGGGCCCGGAATCCCCACCCTTCAGGATCGTCTCACGCGTATCCAGTTGGAAGCCGCCCTTGCTCCGGCCTCGCCCATGGCATTTGATGCACGTGGCGTCAAAAATCGGTTTAATGTCCTTTCCGAAATCCACCCTGCGGGCGAACGCCGGCGGGAGCGATTTCACCTGGTCCGGGGTCAGCTTGGCCGTCGCAAAGTCTGTCGCCACCAGTCCGTAGAAAGCTGCAAGCGCAATGCCAATTCTCTTCATGGGTCGCCTTGGAACCTAGCCCGGGCGAATCCGCAGTGCAAGGACCTTCCCCCGTCGCAATCTGGCTGCTTCGCCGAGTGCCTACCCCTTCGGCGGATGATCTGCCCCGAAGCGGGCGCCACTCCGCTCAGGACCCAGGGCGGTAACCAGAATGGCCACCGCGAAGACGCACACCGCGGTCAACGCCATGGCCGTGGCGTAGTTTAAACGGTTGGCGAACACCGCTTCCACGTACGCGACACTGCCCGCGAGCAACACCCCGCATTGATAAGCGAAGCCCGGCAAAAAGCCGCGCACATCGTCGGGTGAAAGTTCGGTGATGTGCGCCGGGATCACGCCCCAGGCGCCTTGGACCATGAACTGCATCAGGAAAGCGCCCAGGCCCAAACCCATGGCGCCGGGACCGTAGGCCCAAAGGGGAATCATGGCGATAGCCAGCACCAGGGCCAGGGTCATCGTGCGACGCCGCCCAAATACGTCGGAGAGCCTTCCGAAAACCAGGCCGCCCAGCACCGCGCCGAGGTTATAGATGATCGCCAGGACGGCAACGCGTTGCGGGGTGAACCCGCGCTGTTCCTTCAGAAAGGTGGGGTACATGTCTTGCGTGCCATGCGAGGCAAAATTCATCATCATCATCAGGGCCGTCAGGTAGAGGAAAAGTTTCCAATGGCCGAGAATCGCCCGCCCCAACCCGCCCCAGGTGCGGTGCCGGGCGCGCTCCCACACGGCGGATTCCTTGACGCCGTAGCGCACGAACAACGCCAGGAGCGCCGGCAAGCCGCCAATGAAAAACATCGGCCGCCAGCCCCACCTGGGAAAAACGAAGAAATAACAGCACGCCGCCAGCAGGTAGCCCACCGCGTAGCCCTCCTGCAGCAGACCCGACAACAACCCCCGCCAGCGAACCGGAACCTTTTCCATCACCAGTGACGCGCCCACGCCCCATTCCCCACCCATGCCGATGCCAAAGAGGGCGCGCAACACCAAAAACGTCGTGAAATTCGGAGCCAGGCCGGACAGCACCTCGACGACCGAATAAAACACCAGGTCCAGCATCAACGGGAGGCGCCGCCCGTACCGGTCGGCCAGCAATCCAAAGATCAGGGCGCCCACCGGTCGGAAGGCGAGCGTGACGGCAATGCTGGCCGCGACCACCCGAATCTCCGTATGGAAATCCTTGGCAATGGCCGGCAAGGCCATGACCAGGAGGAAAAAATCAAACGCGTCGAGCGTCCAGCCGAGAAAACTGGCGAGCAAGGCATTGAGATAATCGCGCGGCGCAGCCTCCGGGAGAGGCGCACGAGGACCGACCGCAACTTCGGGAGTGTACGGCGTCATTCAGTCCAGGGGGAATCCAAGCCGATCACGTCGTCGCGAGCGCATGCCCGGCAGGATAGAAAACCACCGGCCAGAACAACAATTCTTTGTGGTCCAACCTCGCCTCGAAGTGCTCTGCATTCGACGCACGACCGGTAGGAATTTGACATTTGAAGCCCCGGCGTTCAACCTTCCGGCGTGTTGCTCGCTCGTCGTGCTTCCGCCCTCTGGCTGGCCGTTCTGGTTTGGGCGCTTTGCGACCCGGCGAGGAGTGCGGCGACCCTCAGCTTCACGGTTTCCTCAATCCCCGGTTTTGCCTCCTACTATATCTTCGTGTTCCAGGAGATCACCATCAACTCGGACGGCACCACCAACGGCCCGGCCACCCCGTTTGACTCCATCACCAACCGCGGCACGAACGTTCCGTTCCAGGTGATCATGCAAGTCCCCGGAACCCGGTATATCTACAAGTTCACCATCGCGCCCGCCCTGGACAGCCTGGCCGAGACCTACTCTCTGGCGGGCAGTGGATGGTCGCTGGACTATACGCTGCAGCTTGTGCCCGGCTTTACTTTGCAGCCCCAAAGCCAATCGGCCTTTGTGGGGAGCACTCTTACTCTGTCAGCCCAGGCGGTCCACACTACCGGTTATCAATGGCAGAAGGACGGCACCAACCTCGTGGAGAGCGCGCACTTGGTCGGCACGACCAACGGCACCCTGAACATTATCGGGACGACCAGGGAAGATACGGGGGCGTACTTGCTGGTGGCCGACCACCCGGTGGATCCCGTGCCCAGCGCGACCGCGATGGTGGCGGTGTTCAAGCCGATCGTTTTGGCACTGGCCCCAGTCACGACGCCCGCGGTCGGCCGGCTTCAGGCGTCCAACCTCGACGGGAGCCCTTTCGAACCCGAGCGTTTAGCGAAGGTGGATTTTTATTCGACCACAAACCTGAGCCTGGACTTTTCCGGTTGGGATTATGCCACCAACTCGGCGGTGCTGACCAACGGCATGCTGGAACTCGACTTCCCTCGGAACCCTCGAGGCATTCAACTCTGGCGCGCCGTCGAGCGACCCTGAACAAGGCGCGTTTCTACCCAAGTAGCCGCCTCACAGGCTCAGCGATGACGCCGCAGAGCAGGGAGCCGCGCCCCAAGGGCGCGAAGCGTTTGGAGTGCGGCTAGCTTGCTGCCGCTTTTGGCAGCCGCCGCGCGGCTGAAAAGCCTCGGCACGCGCGGCTCACCCCAAGCCCTTCGCGCCCCATCCCTCGCTCGTCGGCAGAAACGCCTGTCTCTTCAATTCTGCCTTGCGAGGGGCCGATGGAGCGTCAACAGTGGCCCATGCTTTTGTTCCGTCAAAAAGCGCCGGCGGACTGGCTGCCGAAGGTGTTGGGCGATCTGCCGGCGGTGCTGGTCGATCACGCCCATTTGGAGCGCAAAGCAGCGACCAGCGCGATCAACCTCGAGAAATTCCGCGACCTGTTTGCCCGAGTCGATGAGTTGAACGCGATCGCCATCGAAGAGCTGCAGCACTTCCAGCTTGTGCTCGGACTCCTGAAACGGCGGGACATACCGTTCGGCCAGGCCCATCCCAGCCGCTGGATCAGCGGCTTGATGCGAGCGCTGCGCAACGGGCACCGTTACCAGGTGATCGATCACCTGGTCTGCTGCAGCCTGATCGAAGGACGGAGCTGCGAAAAGTTTCAGATCCTCTCGGAAGCGTTGGTGTCCAGGGACCCCGAGCTGGCGGCCTTTTACGCCAGCCTGGTCGAGTCCGAAGGCAACCATTACGCCACTTACCTGTTGATGGCCCGTGGCATCAATGAGACGGAGACCCAGGGCCGGCTCGACTTTTACCTCGACCTGGATGCGCAGTTGATTACCGAACCGAACCCGTTGGCCATGCTGCACTGATGAGGCCCGGCCGCGCCCTCGGCGAACCATTGTTTGATGACAACGTGCTCCAAGGTTCAAGGGTCCTAAGCCGCCGCGGGACGCCAATCCAAAACTTTCAGTTGGACAGAAGTACGTCCGTTGTATTCGTTAATTTGCGGGGCGAAGGCCAGGTCAAACCGTCCGACGGGCAACGACTCATTGCCCGCGCTCCACCAAACCGCTTCGAGACTGGCGGAGCCGTCGGTGAGCCACAGCTTGACGTGTTGCTTGTCGGCGCCCATGCGCTGCAGGGGGCGCTGGTGCTGCAGATTGCGCGCAAGAAGCTGGACCGGGGGATTTCCCTGACCGGTGGGTTTGAGCCGGGCGAGCTGCGCCAGGAAATCCAGGGTGAGTTCGCGGAAACCGATTTCGGCGTCCAGGTGAAGCGGCGGCTGCAAGCGTTGGAGCGCCAGAGCGCCCCGGGCCAGGTGATTCAGCCGAGTGCGAAAGGCCGCCAGGTTGCCGCGCCGGACGGTCAAGCCCGCCGCCATTGCGTGGCCGCCGTGCCGGGCCAGCAAGTCGCCGCACTCGCGCAAGGCGGCCGCCAGGTCAAAACCCGCAATGCTGCGCCCGGACCCGCGCCATTCGTCGCCTTCGCCACCGACGATGATGGCCGGGCGGTAGAATTGCTGGACCATGCGGGAGGCGACGATCCCCGCCACGCCGGCGTGCCAGAGGGCGTCGCCTTCGACGATCACAAAATCTTCCTCGGCATTGAATTTTCCACGAACAAGCCCCATGGCCTGCTCGGAGATCGCGCGTTCGAGCTTCTGCCGTTCGCGATTCCGCGCGTCCAGGGCCTGGGCCAGCGGCAGGGCCTCTTCCGCATCGCGCGCCAGGAGCAATCGCAGGGCGTCCTCGGCCGTTTCCAAGCGGCCGGCGGCATTCAGGCGGGGCCCCAATTGAAAGCCCACCTCGTAGGTGCCCAGCGAGGCGGGGCATTGGGCCACGTGCTTGAGCGCGGCCAGCCCTGGCCGTTGGGTCTCGTTGAGGCGCTTGAGCCCCGCCGAGACCAGGATCCGGTTTTCGCCCGTTAACGGCACCAGGTCCGCGATGGTCCCCAGCGCCACCAAATCCAGCAGCGGACGCAGATCGTAATCCGCCGCGCCCGGCAGACCGGCTTCCCGCCCGCGCTTGATCAGGCCGTGGACCAGCTTGAAGGCCAGTCCGGCGGAGCAAAGTTCGAGGAACGGAACCTGTGCCGCCGGGGCCTGGCCAGGGGCATCCGCGACCCGCCCCACGCGAGGGTTAACCAGGGCCACGGCGGGCGGCTCGGGGTTCGATACCTGATGATGATCCAGCACGATGACATCGATACCCTGTTGCCGAAGCCACCCTATGGTTTCCACCGCGGTTGAACCGCAGTCCACCGCCAGTAACAGCTTCGCCGGCAGCTTCCTCAGGCAGTTCTCCACACCGTCCCGGCTCAGCCCATAACCCTCATCGAGCCGATGCGGCAGGTAGTAATTGACCCGCCAGCCGAACCCTCTCAAGACCTCGAGCAACAACGCCACCGACGTCACGCCATCGACATCGTAATCCCCAAAAATGGTCACCGGCTCGTTTTGCTCGCGAGCCCGGAAAAGTCGATCCAGAGCGCGGGCCAGGTTCGGCAGCAGAAAGGGATCGCCCAGGCTTTTCAGGCGTGGTTCGAGGAAGGTGTCAATGGCTTCATGCTGGCTCAGGCCGCGGTTTAACAGGCATTGGGCCAGCAGCGGCGGGAGGTGAAACTCCCCTGCCACCTGCGCAGCCAACAGCGGTTCGGCGGGGGCCAATGACCAGCGGAATTTCATAACGTCTGGTACAGTGGATGGATCTCGACGCGTCCCGCAAGTCGCAAGCGAAGCCGGCGCCGGCGCCAACGCCGCGCTCGGCTCGCGAGGTCAAATGCTCATCCAGCTCGGCCGCAGGCCTATTGCAAGTTTCGGGGCTGAGCGCCGAACTGCAAGTCCAGCAAAACCAGACCCGCCTGCAACGGCCTTCGGATTCGAGGAGTCTATTTCGGTCCCCGGGCCGCCAACTGGGCTCTGGCCTGCTGCAGAGCCTGGATCGCGGCCGGGTTGGCCGTGGTCGCGAGAAGTTGATCGATCAGCGCCAGACGCTGGGAGACATTCGGCGTGGCGGTGTCGCCGGGCGTCGTGGTGCTGATAAAGTTCTGGTTCCCGTCCTGCTGGCGGTAAGTTCGCAAATCGGGACCATTCAGCGTGGCGAACATATTGTCCGGATACTGCCGGGTGAACTGAAACTGCTGGCCTGAAAGCACGGCGGCAATAGCCGTCCAGGCCGTGTCCGGCACCTGGTTTTGGCGCGCCAGATCGACCAGCGCAGTGCCGGCATCCGGATACTGGGAAGAATCCTGGGCCAGCATTTGCAGCGCGAACTGGCGGTTGCCTGTTCCGGTTTCAGAGGCGTCCTGCGCCATCTGGGTCAAGCCGGGAATACCTTGGCCCGAGGCCATGCCAGCCAGCGCGAGCCCGGCATAATAGCCGTACTTTGGGGCCAGGCTGGTGAGCTGGCCGATCGCATTGGTGTCGCCAAAGCTCTGCAGCGCCTGAAAGAGCGGTCCCACGTCGGTATTGGTCATTTGCCCTTGAGCCGCGGCATTCAGCGCGTTGAGGGTCGCGTCGAGTGCATCCTGCCGGTACTGTCCAGGGGCGGCCTGATCGAGGTTGCGGGCCAACTGAGCGATTTCGAGCGGATCCGTAGTGCTTTGCAACACCTGGCGCGCGGCCGCAATGGCCTCGGGTCCTCCAATCTGGTTCAGCGTTTCCAGCAAGCCTGTGCGCAGGGAGGGCGCCCCGATCGAGTCGCCACTTCCCTTGCCAAAGCTGAAATCGGTCTTCTGATCCAGCATGGCCTTGATTGAAGGCACCGCCGCCGCGCCCTGAGCGATCAGCGCTTGAAAATTCCGCCTTACCTGGGCGGTTTGCTCGGGACTGAGCCGGCCAGAACTCAGATCCACATTGGTCAGCCCGGCGATCAACTCGCGCGTGTAGGCCTCAGGGTCAACCGCCGCGCGCGCGACGGGCGCCGAGGGTGGCGGTTGGCTGGAAACGGAAGGCGCTTGGCCAGCGGGATCCGGGCTTGGAGCCACAGAAGGCTGCCCTGGAGAAGACCGGGTCGGCGGAGTGGCAGGCGCAAAATGTTTCGCCATGAGCACAAGCGCTGTAATCCCGACGCACGCGACGACGAGGAGGATAGCCGTCGGACTCGGTGATGATGCCCGTGGCATAGGGGAGCTTAATCTCGGGAGGCACCGGGCTTGGGGAAGGCGCATCGACCCAGGCTCGAACAGCAAGTTAACCCGGGTTTGTGCCAGCAAAGCAGCCAAGTTGTCATACGTGTGGAAACTACGGGAAGGTGCCCCGACCCGCAAGTCCTTCGGGGGTCAGCCCGACGCGTGCATAAACCGCTATCGAGGAATGGGGAAAAGGGAAACCGTACCAGGAGCAGGTCCGTCTTCGCAGGGTTGGGTTGCGTGGCAAAGCATAATCTAAAATGGGCCCGATGAGTTCTTTTTCTGCTATACTCGCCAGGCCGGCTTTGGTAGAAATGATGACATTAAGACCAAAGAAAGCGTTCAGAGGGTTTTCTTGGTTGGCATAAGCAGGCGTATGGATAAGATGCTAGAGATTGGTGGACAGTCAGTTAGGACGCCCGTCACATGATGACATCGGTCTTTGGCGGGCTTGGAACCGCGTTTCAAGGTTGTGCGGAACCTTCGGTGTGCGAGTGAACGCTTGAAACATGGGTAATATTTTCTCACAGCGGGTCGCGGGTGGCCACACCATCCCGCGGAATGTGACCACGCTCAGCGTGAGCTGGTTGAACAACCAGTTCAAGGCGGTATCCGTCCATCGCGGCCGCATCGAAGGGACGTGGGAACGGCCGGAGGAAAGCGACGGAGCCGGTAATTTTGAGAAGTACCTGCGCGAGGCGATTAAGGGAACCGGCTACCGTGGCCACTCGGTGTCTTTGGTCCTGGCGCATCCACGGTTGGTGCAACAGTTAGTGGACGCACCGCCCGTCAAGGGCACGGCCCTGTTGAAAGTCATTCAGCGCCAGGCGGAGCATCAGAAAGTCTTTCCGGGTGAGGCCGCCTGGGCCAGTCAGACCTCGCCCTACGGCAAGGGCCTGCAGCGTGTCTTGTTGCATCTGTTTCCCAGGGTGCTACTCAACCAATTCATCCAGGGCTCCAAAAGCACCGGCCTCCACCTGGCCTCGGTTCTCCCGCCCTCGGCGATGCTGCATCATCAAATTACCCAACTGCCTTTGGAAAAAGGCGATGTGGCTCTGTTGGCCGCCGAAACCGGCGGCTCGACCACCCTGGTTATTGGGCGCAGTGACGGGCAGATCCTCCTGGCACGAACACTGACCGGCACCTGGAATGAGGAACCGGAGCGGCTGGCACTGGATCTGAACCGGACCATACTCTTTGCCAACCAGCAATACGGCAACGCGGGCATCAAGGGTGTGTGGCTCTTCGGCCCTGGCGCCGAGGAGAAGTGCAAGGTCCTCCAGAGCCAAATCCAGTTCCCTGTCAGCATCAGCCCAGTCCCCTACGAACCGTTGTACTGGGCCACCGAAGCGCCCAAGCTGACTCCGGAGTTCACGCCCAATATCCTCAGCCGGCAACTGCAGAAGGCGCCGCAGCGCCGTGCGCTGGCGACCGTGGTTGCGGCGTGCACGCTCGTCGTGCTGGCGGCGTCGCTCACCGCCTCAGGCTACTTTCTCAAACAGGCCAAGCAGGAGGAGGCCAACATCCGAGCCCTTTCCGCTCAAACCGCCCGTCTGCAAACGCGCGAACGAACCTTGATGAGCATCGATGCTGAGCTTTCTCGAAAGAAACAGGTGATCAAACTGATCCTGGGAGAACGCCCCCCGCCCACCCCTGCCTGGTTTCTTGCCTACCTCGGCGAAGCCGTGCCTCCGGAACTGGTCGTCACCAACCTGGACATCAAGCAGCAGGATGACGCGTACCGGATTAGCCTCTCCGGCACGCTGCAATCTTCCAGCAAGCCCCCCCCACCCGGCGCCATCGCCGACGCCGTCGGATTGCTGCGGGCGAAGCTCTCGGGCTCCCCATTTCATATGAAACTTTTGCCCACCAAACGCCAGGGCGGAATTGACCCTGACGAATCCGACGGCGACGGCAAGGTGCCGGGCTGGCTGAACCGGGTGGCCAGCGCGCTGGGCACCCGATCCGCGCGCGCCCGCACGCTGATCGAGGACCATTTCGAGATCGAGGGGGTCATGCGATGAGCGGCTCCAGCACCTCGACAACCCCGGCCCGCGCGGTCGTGCTCACTCAACTGCGCAAGCCAAAACGCAGCGAAGCGGTCTTCCGTGCCGTGGTGGTGCTGGTCATTTTGGCCTCGCTGGCGCTCGCATGGTGGGCCTTTGCGGTGAAATTCGTGCCGCTGCAGAAACGCTCACGCGAACTCACCGTGGCGGTTTCCCGGCTATCCACCGAGGTGGATACCTTGGAGCGGAAGTGGGGCAAAGACGAAGCGGCGGAGATTCGCGCCCGCTACAATGAATTGCACACGCAGCTTTTCGCGGACACGGCGGCCCTGCAGGCCTGGCTGAGCCGGCTGCAAGAAATGGCGGGCCCCCTGTCGCTCGAAGCGACGGTGGACTTTGGAAACACTGTCCCGCAGCTCACCAACGACTATAAAGTCGCGTTCATCCCGGCCAATGTGTCGCTGGAAGTGCGTCCGGTGCTCAACTCGACCGAATCGCCGTATCAACGGTTGCTGCGTCTGGGGCAGAAACTGGCCGCCGAAGGCAAGCGATCCGACCTCGCCGAGATGACGGTGACCGGCGGCCCGATGTCGATCACCAAGGCCCACCTGGTGTTTAACCTCTGGGCCGGGGAGGAACCCATCGAGGCTGCGAACTCGAACCCGAACGGGGGCGCAAAATGATGGGAGACCTGCGATGAAGCTGTTGCGCAACCCGCTCTTCACGACCGGCCTGGTGATTGTCGCCATCGCGGTGGTGTTTTATCAATTGATCGCTCCGCGCCTGCGGCTGGGGCGTGTGTTCAACCCGCCGAACGCGCCCCCCGCGCCCTTATCGCTGGCCTCCGCGGCCGCGGCAACCCCGGCGCCGGCCCGGGTCTCGGCACGGAAGAGCGCGTCCGGAGCTCTGGCGCTCGCGCCGATCGATCGCGAATACGCCGAACTGCACTTTGATGGCTGGGTCGAATGGCCCCAGCGTGATCCCTTCCTTTTGCTCACACCCGAACCGGACGAAACCCCCGCCGTCACCGAAACCAACTCGCCCGTTCCCACCTGGAAACTGCGCGCCCTGTGGGCGCAAACCGGCAGCCGCCTCGCCGTGATCAATCGGGGCACCTATCGCGAAGGCGACGAGATCGAGGGCTACCGGATCGATACCATCGATACGGGAGGCGTGTGGTTCATCGGACCCCGGGAGCGAGAGCGGCTGGGCTTCGATACCCGGCCCCGGCCTCCCGCCACCAACGCACCCCGCACCCTGGTGCAACCTTGAGCCTTTGACCACGATGTTAACGGATACGAGCAGCGGGTTGACGCTTGCGAGCGCGAGGCCGAAGGCTAACCCGGGCTCCGCGTGCCGCCGGCCGAGTGCGGCGGACCGGAGATTTGCTCCGCGCCAGCTTGCGCCGCTTCCCCCGATCCGCGACCGGCGGCTTTCGATGCCGGCCGCCCCGCCCTGCCCGTGCCTGGCGCCTGGCCACCCCGGGGCAAGCCCATTGTCTCCGTCGCCCCGTCCCTCCACCAACCAACCAAAAAGGAACACTCATGAAGACCGACCATCCCCATCGACCGTACACCACCACCGGGCTGGGTTTGCTGGCTGCCGTGTGTGCCTTGGTTCTCGACCCGCGCGCGCAAACGACCGGCGCAGCGGCGGCTCCCAAGAAGCAGCCGGTGTTCAGTGACCTCCCCGGCCTGACGACTAACACACCGCCAGCCACCCCCCCAACGGCACCGCCCGTCGTGAGCCAGCCACCTCCGGCGGCGCAACCACCGCCGCCACCCTCCAATCCGGCGCCCGCTTCCGACTCGACTGGTGCGGCCCCGGTTATTCCCGAAGAGCAGGGAGCCGGCAAGACCCTCTATTCTTTCCAAGCCGCGGACCTGGATTTGAAGATCGCGCTCACGACTTTTGCGCGGGCGAACAATCTGAATATCGTCCCCGACCATGACATCTCGGGCACCGTCACGCTGGACGTTCGCGATTTGCCCCTGCCGCAGATGATGCGGGCGTTGCTGGAAGCCAACGATTGCACCTGGCAGGAGGAGGGTGGCCTCATCCGGGTCCGCAGCACCGAGACCCGCACCTATAGCGTGGATTATCTGAGGCTATCGCGCAAAGGCATCGGCTACACCTCGGCCATGCTGGGCTCCGGCAGCGGTGGCGGAGGGGGCTTGGGAGGGGGCGGCATGGGCGGCGGGGGCGGCATGGGCGGCGCCGGAGGAGCCGGAGGAGCCGGAGGCAGCGTCATGAGCTCGGGCGGTTCCTCCGTCAACCTGACGGCGGATAACGTCGTGGACTTTTGGAAAGAACTCAGGACGGAACTGGATTTCCTCCTCTCCGACGTGGGTAAAAAGTCGCTGGCGGTCAACATGACCGCCGGGATCTTGCAGATCACGGACCGGCCCTCGGCTCTGAAGCGGGTCGAGAACTACCTGAAGGGGGTGGACGTGAGCATTCACCGCCAGGTCGAGATCGAGGCGAAGATCTACGACGTCACACTCAACGACCAGTTCCAGTTCGGTATCGACTGGGCGCATATGGCGGAGGCCTACGGCGGAACGCTCGGCTTTGGAGGCGCCACCCTGCCCGTGGCGACCGGCGGCGCTCAGTTGGGAGATTCAGCCCTGGGCGGGATTAACCGCCTGCCCATCATCGGGACTTCGTCCTCGACCGCGCCCGGCGTGAATCTCACTACCCTCGTCTTTACGAACTTTAACACCTCCGCCGCCGTCAACGCGCTGTCCCAGCAGGGCAACGTCGAGGTGATCTCCAAACCCCGGATTCGCACCATGAACAACCAGACCGCCATGATCAAGGTCGGCGAGGAAGTGCCCTTCTTTAACACCACGACCACACTGATCCCCGGGACCTCTGTGGGCACGTCCACCGCGCTTTCCTCGACCTTCGTCAGTTCCGTGACCATCGGCACCATTCTCTCCCTGACCCCGCAGATTTCCGAGAACGACTGGATCTCGCTCGAAGTCTCGCCGGTGCTGACCAGCCTGAAATCCGTGACCACCTTCTCGGGCGGCGGCTCGGGGACGACCGGATCGAGCGGCGCCACCGCGCCGGACCTGGATACCAAACAGGCCTCGACCCTGATCCGCATGCGTGACGGCACGACCGTCGTGCTCGGAGGGTTGATCCAGACCCAGGAAGCCAAAAATGACACCAAGGTGCCCATACTTGGGGATATCCCGCTCCTGGGCAAACTCTTCACCGGCACCTTCCGGTTCAAACAACGCCAGGAATTGGTGATCTTCGTCACCCCGCATATCGTCAGAGACTCGATGGAGCGCCCCATTCCCGTGGTTCCCGACGTGCTGGACATGGAGCATAGGCCGTAAGCGGCAGGGGTAAAGTGCTGTTGACTCGCCGACGCTGGCTGCTCTTTTCCTTGGGAGCTGGGGCACTCGCCACCCTTCTGCTGGTGGCCGCGCTGCTTTTCCCACAGCAGGTGCTCTGCGTCGATGACGGAGCCGTCTCGGGCGACACCCTGGTGGTCCTGGGCGGCGGGAGCGTACGAGCGGCCGGGGCGCGCCGCCGAGCTCTTTCGCCAGCACGCAGCTCCCCACGTCATCGTCACCGGGGCCGGTGACTGTGAGATCAACCGCCGCCTGCTTGTGCGCGGAGGCGTTCCGCCAGCCGCCATTGTCGTCGAGTCAAAATCAAATACCACCCGCGAAAATGCGCTCTTCACCATCCCGCTGCTGCGGCGACAGGGCGCGCGGCGGGTCATCCTGGTAACCTCGTGGTATCATTCCCGCCGCGCACTCAAGTGCTTCCGGCATTACGCCCCGGAGATTCAGTTCTACTCGCGCCCGGCGTATTACGCCTTTGCGCGGTCCGAATGGCGGCCACAGGGCATCCGCCGCTACATCCGCGCGGAGTACGCCAAGCTCACCGGCTATTGGCTGGATTATGGCGTGAGCCCGTTTTGAGTGTGGACAGCCCGGTGGCAACTGCGGCAAGCAATCAGGCATGTTCTGGGTAAACCGGGCGCGACCGTTGGTTTCCTTCGTTCTCTAACGTTCATCGGTTTGGCCGAGGCGGAGCGGTTCATCAAACCAGAGGCAAACCAAGAATTGTATTCTGCACTTGCACAATAAACATTTCTAAAATACTGCTTGCACGCGCTGTACAATAGTTATACAAATCTCATTCGAGTTAACTTGACATGAGACCGATCCACGCGCTGCGGTGCTCACTCAGTCTAACGGCCTGCCTGGCGGCGGAGTTCTGCCCCGGCAACTCACGGGCCGCCACGTCCCCCGTCACGTATTATGGCAACGGCGGAGCCGGCGGCACGGTTGCCTCCGGCAGGCTGGTCTTGCAGGACAACGGCACGACCGTGTCTGGCACATTTTACAAGATGCCCGGCGCCAGCTTTGACCTCGACCTGGTTCTTTTCATCGATTCAGTGGCCGGCGGCTTTACCGACACTACGCGGTTTCGGGATAACATCACCCCGGGCACCACCGCGATTTCCGGCTATAACACGCAGATGGGCAAGGGCTCGACCGCGACCTTCGCGCCGGGTTTTGCGGCGGATTACGCCATAGTCCTGGGGGTGATGCCACCGAACAGCGGCAGCGACCTTTACCGGCTGAATGCAGGCGGGAATGGCAGTTTCGAAAAACGGGCCAATGTGAACCTTTACCCGAGGGACCTGCCGAACGAGTCCAGCTACACGTTCCAGTTTACCTGGGCATCGATCGGGATTGGGGCCACCGACCCGCACTTTTTCAAGTTCCAATCCAGCTATATCAACTGCACTGCGGCCCGGACGTTGCAGAGCTTCGAATCACTGACCGGGCAGCCCAATTTCGCCAGCGTCACCTACAACAATTACAACACCTATGGCGTCGCGCCGGTGCCTGAAATGACCACCTGGGCCCTGGCCATTGCCGGCGGGTTATTCTTTGGGCGCCGGCTGCTGGCCCATGCGCGCCTATGACCCGCCCGGATGCCGGGCCAATGTCCGGCGCGCCGCTCAGGGTTTGCAGGCCCCCAAGCCGCGGACAAACCCGATGCATTGACCAACCTCCGGCGCCGAGTTCTCCCAATGATACTCGTATTCGATGGAGAGATTGCCGGTGAAACCCTGGTCGCGCAACTCCTGCAGGATTCCCTGGATGTCCGACACACCGGTGCCGTAGGGAACATCATGCGCCCGGGGGCCCATTTCGTTGAGATCTTTGAGATGGCTGCTGATGATGCGCCCCTTCAGAATCCGCAGGCAATCGACCGGGTTGAGGTTCGAGCGCACCCAGTGGCCGGTGTCGGCGCAGGAACCAATTCGCGGGTCGCGGTCTTTCACCACCGAAAGGATGTAGTTGGGATCCCACATGCGGTAACCGGGATCATCCGCCCGCCGGGGATGGTCATGAAAGCCCACCATGATGTCGTACTCCTTCACCAGCTTCTCGATGGTGTCGATGGCATCCACCGATTCCGTGGTCACCGCGCGCAGTCCCATGGTTTTGGCAAACTCGAATACCTTGCGGGCTTCGGTCTCGTCCTTCGGAATGTTCACTACGCCGTAGTTCACCGCCTTGATATGGTACTCGGCCAGTTTGTCTTTGACTTTTTGAATGGTCTCGGGCGACGCGTTGTGATCCCAGGACACGTTCGGCTCTTCCTTGCTGAGCTTTTGGCCGGGATAGAACTCGATGACTTTGCCCCCGACAGACGCGGTTTTCTCGATCGCCTCGAACACGGTGAAGTGGTTGAAGGTATAAGCCTGGCAGCCAATGAAAAAGCCGCCGGTTTTATATTCGTCGGGGATCTTGTTCTCCGCCCGGGCTGCGGCGAGGGAACCCAGGGTAAGAACGGCCAGCGCGCCGGAAAGGGTAAGCATTTTCATGGGCACCTTCCTACGCTCCCGTCCGGCAAAACTCAAGCTCCGAATCGAGCTGACCTGGGAACGCGTTCATGAGCAGCCGCGTCCGCTGGGTCATCGGTTCCGCGGGCATGGCCTTGGCGATAGGCTTTTGGTTCGCGGGCAGGCCAGCCTATCGCCGTTACCAGGAAACGCGCGCGCTCGACCAGGCTGGACGTTTCATGGGTGTGGGGGACTGGCCCCGCGCATCCCTCGCCGCCCGGCAGGCTCTGATGGCCAATCCCCGCAGTGCCGAGGCCTGCCGGTTCATGGCCGAGTGGGCCGAAGCAGCCGGTTCGCCCCAGGCCCTGGATTGGCGGCGACGGTTGGCCGAACTGGCGCCAACCACCGAGAACCGATTGAGCCTGGCCGCCACCGCGCTGAGCGTGGAAGCCCCCCCTTACGGCGTTGCCTCGAACGCCTTGACCGCTCTGCGCGCCAGCGCGAGCAACACCGTCAGCTATTGCAACCTGGCGGCGGACCTGGCGCTCAAGTTGAGCAAACGCAGGGAGGCGGAGGACTGGATGGAGGCCGCGAGACGCTTGCAGCCGTCGAATGAATTGCACGAATTGAACCTGGCCGTGCTCCGGCTGAACTCGACCAACGCCGCACTGGCCCTGGGTGCGCGCACCACCCTCGAACGTCTGCGAGCCAACCCTAACTTCTCGGTTCCGGTGTTGCGCAGCCTGGTGGCGGACAACCTGAGGCGGCGGAATCCGGCCCGAGCCAGGGCATTTTCGGAAGAGTTGATGGCGCAGCCGCAAGTGGCCTTCGGGGATCGCCTCGAGCACCTCGAAATCCTGCGTGAAATTGACTCGCCCGAGTTCCGCACGTTCCTCGAAGCGCTGCAAGAACGGGCTTCGACCAACGCCACGGCTCTGTACCAGTTGTCGTCTTCATTGGTGCGCTACGGCATGGCCGGGCAAGCTCGCCGCTGGCTGGCCCGCTGTCCGGCGGAGATCCGGCGGACCCAGCCCGCTCGCCTGGCGGACGTCGAGTGCTTGCTCGCGCTGGAAGACTGGGCGGGACTCGAGCGTGTCCTCGAACCCGAGCGGTGGGGCGATTTCGAGCCGATGCGGCTGGCTTTTCTGTCCGAGGCGGCTTTCAAGCGGCGCGACCGTGCGGCTGGAGAAATGCGGTGGCGGCTCGCGGCGGATCGGGCGCACCGGCGGCCGGGCTCCCTCCTGTGGCTGGTCAGCCGGGCGGAGGAATGGGGCCGGCCCGCCGCGGCGGAAGACCTGCTCCGGGAAATGGCCCGGGAATTCCCCAGCGAACCTTGGGCGCTCCGGGAGCTGGCGCGGCGTTACCTGGCGTCGGGCAACACTCCTGGTTTGAACCAGGTCTGCGCTCGCCTCTCGATCCTCGCGCCGGAGGACCCTTCGGTCTGGAACGACTTTGCCGCCACCGGCCTGTTGCTCGGAACCAACCTCGCCGGAGCGCATGCCGCCGCCCGGGAGCTTTACCGCGACCACCCGGACGACCCGGTTTTCGCCTCGACCTACGCCTATTCGCTGCATGTGCAGGGTCAAACCGGCAAAGGATTGGCGGTGTTGGAGACCTTCGAGCCCGCGGCACTCGCGCGTCCAGCCATCGCCCTTTATTACGGGACGCTGCTCAAGGCCGGCGGCCAATCTGCCAAAGCCAGCCATTACCTCGCCCTGGCCCGGGATGCGGCCCTGCTGCCGGAAGAGCGCCGCCTGCTCACGAGTCCTTGACTCGGAAGGGCGCGGCTCTATCATGCGCCCACTCTTGAGCGTTAGTCACATCCGGCGGCCATCCTGAGTGATGCCACCTGATGCTTCGAGTTCCAAATAGAAAATTAAATTATGAGTACCATCTGCGATATCAAGGCCCGTGAGATTCTGGATTCACGCGGCAACCCCACCGTGGAAGTCGATCTGTTTCTGGCCGGAGGCGCCATGGGGCGCGCGGCCGTCCCCTCGGGCGCCAGCACCGGCGAACACGAGGCCATCGAACTGCGCGACGGCGACAAAAAGCGGTTCCTCGGCAAAGGAGTCAGCAAGGCCGTCAAAAACGTGACCGACAAGATACGCCCCGCCCTCGAGGGTGTGGACGCGCTGGACCAGTTGACCGTCGATCGCATCATGCTCGACCTCGACGGTACCGAAACCAAATCCAAGCTGGGCGCCAACGCAATCCTGGCCGTGTCCCTGGCGAATGCCAAAGCAGCCGCCGAAGCCTTGGGGATGCCGCTGTTCAAGTATTTGGGCGGAACCAACGCCAAGGTGTTGCCGGTGCCCATGGCCAATGTGATCAACGGCGGCGCCCACTCCGATGCGCCCATTGATTTTCAGGAATTCATGATCATGCCGCACGGCCTGCCCACGTTCGGTGAGGGCTTGCGCGCCCTGACCGAAATCTTCCACGCCCTCAAATCCGTGCTCAAGAAGCGCGGCCTCAGCACAGCGGTGGGCGATGAAGGCGGGTTCGCCCCGAAGCTCGACAGCGTCGAGGACGCCATCGAATCCATCCTGCAGGCCACCAAGGACGCCGGCTACAAGGCTGGAAAACAGATCTTCCTCGCGCTCGACGTGGCGGCGTCGGAGTTCTACAACGGCAACGGCAATTATACCTTCAAGAAGAGCACCGGCAAAACCGTGACCGGCGACGAGCTGGTCGATTTTTACGTGAAGCTCTGCGCCCAATATCCGATCGTCAGCATCGAGGACGGCTGCGCCGAGAGCGATTGGAAGAACTGGAAGACTCTCACCGACAAGCTGGGCAGCAAAGTACAGCTTGTGGGTGATGACGTGTTTGTAACGAATGTAAAGTTCCTGCAGAAGGGCATCGATACCGGAACGGCTAATTCGATCCTGGTGAAAGTGAACCAAATCGGGTCGCTCACCGAAACGCTCGATGCGGTGGAACTGGCCCGGACGAATGGCTACACCGCCGTGCTCAGCCATCGCTCCGGCGAAACCGAGGACGCCACGATCGCGGACATCGCCGTGGCGACGAACTGCGGCCAGATCAAAACCGGATCGCTGAGCCGTTCGGATCGCTTGGCAAAGTACAACCAGTTGCTCCGGATCGAGCAATTGCTCGGCGACAACGCCGTCTATGCGGGGTTGAGCGCGTTGCCCAAGAGCAAGCGGGCCTGAGTTCTCAAAGGCGCGGAGCCGATCCGGGCGGCGAACGCCCGGCAATCAGATCATCCCACGGCGGCGGGCAAGATCCGCCGCCTGGGTTCGGTTTTGCACCTGCAGCTTGGCCAGAATATTGGACACGTGATTCTTGACCGTGCCCTCGGCCAGGTGGAGTTTGTCGGCGATCTCCTTGTTCGGCACCCCTTGAGCCAGCATCACCAAGACCTCCTGCTCCCGCTCGGAGAGGGGTTCGAGCAACTCACCCCCCGGGTGCAGTGCGGCGCGCAACGTGCGCGAGGCGATCTCCGGCTGGATAAACACTTCCCCGGCGTTCACGCGACGAATGGTTTCGTATAGTTCGTGCGCGGGCGAATCCTTGAGCAGATAACCCAGAGCCCCCGCGCGCACGCCCTGAAATACGTAGTCGTCCCGGTCGAACGTGGTCAAAATAATGACCCTGGCCGAGCCCCAGGCGCGGCAAATCGAGGCGGTCGCTTCCACGCCGTTCATCACCGGCATCTGGACATCCATCAGCACAATTTCAGGGCGCAATTGCAGCGCCAGTTTCACGGCCTCCGCGCCGTTATCCGCCTCGCCTACGACCCGCAGGTCTTCCTCAAGCTCGAGCAGCGTCTTTAAACCCTGACGCATGAGGGTTTGGTCTTCGGCCAACAGGATGCGGATTCGTTTCATAGTGAAGGGAGCGGAACGCGAACTTCGAGCACGGTCCCCCGGGGCTCGCCGGGCGCCAGAGCAAAAGTCCCGCCGATGCCTTCGACCCGTTCCCGCAGCCCGCGCAAACCATAGTGCCCAGGAATCGCTTCCGCACCCGGGGGCAAACCCACGCCATCGTCCGTGACCCGCAGAACCGCGTGCCTTGCAGGGATCCCCGGGGAGCGGGGAGCGAACTTGTCGCCGTCCGCATTCAAATCGAGGGTGACACGCGCTACGTGGGCCAAAGCATGCCGTTCAATGTTCGCCAACCCTTCGTGCGCCGCTCGCCAGAGCACCTCCGCCACAGCGGGAGGCAGCGCGTCCGCCCCCCCATCCATCTGGCATTCCACTTTGAGGCCGCTGCGGTGCGCGACTTCGTCGCAGACCTGGCGCACCGCTTGGGCCAGGCTTCGGTCTGCCAGGCCGGGAGCACGCAAACCCGCCAGCGACCGGCGCAGTTGCTCCATGCTGGTGCGGGTCAGGCGTTTCATTTCTTCGATGAGCGAGGCGGCGCGGGCGGGCTCCGCTGAACAGAGTCGCTGGATGACCTCAAGTTGCACACTCAAAGTGACGAGATTATGGCCCAGGCTGTCGTGCAAGTCCCGGGCGAGACGTTCGCGTTCGCGCAACGCCGCCAACTCCGCATCCCGCTGGCGCGCGAGTTCGAGTTGCCGGCGAGCCATTTCCAATTCCTGGATAAGCCTCGCCCGCTCGCTGCCGGTGACAACCAGTTTATGAAGAAACAATCCGAGGGCGGTCCAGGCCCCCACCATCCCAAACCCGATGGCCCATTCCCAAGGACTGAGCGCGGCGATTCTGTTCCAGCCGAATTTGAGACAAAAATAACCGGCAAAAATGACCGCGCTCGCCGGCAGCGAGGCCCGCGGTGGCAGCACGCCAAACATCTGCCCCAGCAAGGCGCCGATCGCCCACTCGAAAGCGGGCTCGATCCGCCACTCGGCCAGCCATAAACCAAACGCGCCGCCGAAGTAGATCGACCATCGGCCCAAGGACACACGGCCTGCGGGGGGACTCACCAAAAAGAAAACGTATAAGGCGATTTGCGCCGCAACCAACGTCACCAGGAGCGCATCCAGCCACGTCCAGCTCAAGCCGGTCCTCCGCCAGCGTATGGCGAGCGAACACAACAGGCCGGCCACGAAGACCACGTGAAACACCGCCACGAACCGTTTGTACTGGCTAGCCGGCAGCGGCAAATGCACGCCCGGATCCGGAGGTATCGCTTGCTGGGCGGTGTTCATAACCCCTTGAACTCAGGCCAACGAGAGGATGAGCCCAATGCCGGCTGTGGCGTCCGCCACCCCCGAGGGTCTCGAGTCCCCCAGCCCTTGACCACCCCACACCGCGCCAAGGGTCTGAGACCCAGCCTCATGAGCAATTGAATGATCTTCAGGCATTCCGGCGCATCGAGAATCGTTAAAGTCTTCGTATGTTGGAAGCCTAAAACATTAGCGGGCGAGCAGGGCCCTGGGGCTGCCAGGGGATCGGAATCACCAGGAGCCAACCACCCGGCCGGGCGCGCGGCAGACTGCGGGCCCGGCCTTGGCGCTTCCATCCCGAACGCGCGGATGGGCGGGATCAATGGGCGGCAGCTTGTTCGGGTTGTGGCTGGCTAACCTTCTCGGCCAGTTTGGAGTCGCTGGGGAACAAGCCGGCACCGCGTTGCCAGATTTGTTTGGCATAGTCGGGGTAGCCTTGCTTTTGATACTGGTCGCCCAGCAGGACGTACGTTTGCGCAAACTGCGGCTGAGACGGCTGAGTCTCCTGCAGCTTGATCAGGTCCGCAAAGCGTTCAAGCACCTCCTGGCCCTTGTTCAACTCCGGCGGCCAATAGGAAAGAGCGGTCGCCTTCCAGAAGCCCGCATCCCAATTGGCGGGATCCAGACCCAACGCGGTGTCAAAGCTCTGATCCGCTTTCATCCCCAAAATGCCCTGTTCCCGCACATCCTTGAGTAGCGCCGCCTTCTGCAAGTAGGCCTGCCCGAGCGTGGCCGGGTACTCCGCAGCATTGGGATTCGACGCGGCGCCCTTCTCCAGCTCGTCGATGGCAAGGTCGATCTTCCCTGAGTCCTTTAGCTGCTGCCAGACCGCCTGTTTCTCGGCGAAGCTCGCTTGAGGTGAGAGCAAGGTTTGGACGGCGTGTTGAACCGGCAATGACGAATTGGGTTCTGCCCGCGAGGTCTCAACGGGCCGGGCGCTTGTCGTGGCCTGGGCCGTTTCACTCTCGGCCGCCTTTCCTCCCGCCGAGGTTAGGGGTGAGCGTTCCACAACCGCTCGCCGAAGGGACGCGGCCTCCGGCGTTGGCCCGGCGACCGCCGGGGCCTGCGGCGGCGTCCGGGTGCCCAGGCGGGCTGAGCTGAGATACAGCGCGATGCCACCCACCACACAGATTCCACTGATGCCAAGAAACAGAGTTTTCATAGTTGTCTTTCGTCTTCAGCGCCGCATAGCGGCGCATTTTCGAGTTACGCCGGCCAGTCCGGGTTGAACCCATCCCAGCCAAGCACGCCTACTATGCGCCTTTGAACAAAGAAACCGGAAGACCCCTTGGTCACGATCGGCATAGGCCAAAAGTCATGGCCCCCAGCCCCCCGTTTACACCCATGAACGACGTCTCACCGGTCACCTGCCCGGGCTCGGAACTCGATGTGACCGCCAAGTCAACCCTGAAACGCGGTCGAAAGGTATGTGAGGTTCCCCTCGGATGGGGAGCCTTGGCAGGGACGAGACCGCCCTCTGGCGCCGGGTCGATGATGGGGCCGAGCGGCTTATGCCCGCGCGGGAAGGCGCACTACGAATTCGGCGCCCTGGTTGACTTTGCTGGAAACTGTCGCCTGGCCCCCGTGGGCCTGCACGACGGCTTTGACCAGGCTCAGGCCCAGGCCCAGGCCGCGCTGGGACCGGCTCTTGTCGCCCCGATAAAGCCGGGCCCAGATTTTCTCCTGTTCTTCGATGGGGATGCCCATCCCGTTATCCCGAAAGCTCGCCACGGCCCAATCCTTGTCGCGCCGGATGGAAATCCAGACGGTGCCGCCTTCCGGGGTATACTTGATGGCGTTGTCGAGCAGGTTGGCGAAGACCTGGCGCATGCGCGTGCGATCCGCGGAGACCTCACAGGCCCCGGGGAGCTCGGTTTGGATCTGAATCCGCTTTTCCTCCGCGACATATTCATAAAGTTCGACCACCTCGCGGGCGAGTTGACAGAGGTCGGTTGGCTCCCGCTGCAATCGCATCATGCCGGTTTCGGCCTCCGTGATATCCATCAGGGTGTTGAGCATACTGAGCACCCGCTCCGACTCTTCGACGCAATCAGCCAGCGCCTCCTTGGTACTGGCGGGATCGGCCCCGGGTTGAAGCGCCAGGTCCGCCATGCCGCGCAACCGCGCCAGCGGGGTGCGCAGATCGTGGGCGACGTTGTCGAGCGACTCGCGCATGGCACGAATCAACGCTTCGTTCTTGTCGAGCAGCGTGTTGAACAACCCCACCAGGCCGTCCAGTTCGTCGTCGGACTTTCTCACCGGCACGCGGGCGTCGAGCTGCCCTGTGCGAATGATGGACTGCGTGGTCGCCACAATCTGCCGGATAGGTTGCATGGCGCGGTGGGCGAAAAACGCGCCCGCCAGGAAACTGAACAGCACCGTCGCGCTGCCGCTGATCCAAAAGCTGCGGCGGATCGGATTCAGAATCGCTTCCCGGCTGTTGGTGGTGCGCCCGATCTGCAAGATCGAACCGTCCGCAAAATCGGCCTGGGCCCGAACAAAGTCCTTTTCCGCGTCCAACGGGATGCGGATAAAGCGCAGTTTTAAGAACCCCTCCGAGCCGGGCACATCCCGGATGGCCACCCAATCCGGGGGCGCATTTATCAGCAGGGCGAGATGCGTGAAGCTGTTTTCCAGCCGGACCAGCATCGTGTTCCGGGTCTGGATGGGCAGGTCCCGGACCCATCCGCGCAAGCCGGCGACGCCGCCGTTTTCGTAAACCGCCGCGGCTTCCTTGAGCTGGGCTTCGAGCACCTCACGGTCCTTGCCGCCGATGGCCGCCGCCAGCAGGTAATAGGCCAGCATGAACAAGGCGGCGCTGCTGAAAGCAAACACCACCGCATACCAAAGACCGAGCCGGACCCCGATGCTCCGGCGCAGTGGCTCAAGCAGGCCGCAGAACATAACCGACTCCCCGGATGGTGTGGATCATCGCCTTGTCCTTATCCACCTTGCCACGCAACCGATGCACCAGCACATCCACCACGTTGGTTTGCGGATCAAAACTGTAATCGAATATGTGCTCGAGGATCATGGTCTTGGTGATGGGCCGATTGCCATGGCGCATCAGATACTCGAGCAGTGCGAATTCGCGCGGCTGCAGCTCGATCTTCTCCTCCCCGCGCCGCACCTCACGCGAGAGCAGATCCAGCGTCAGATCCCCCACCACCAAACGAGTGGGCTCGGGCGTGTGCGTGGCCCGGCGGATGAGCGCCTGAATCCGGGCCAGGAGTTCGGAGAAGGCGAACGGCTTGGTCAGGTAATCATCTCCTCCCGCCTGCAGGCCGCGCACCCGGTCGTCCACGGAGGCCTTGGCGCTGAGGATCAGCACCGGCATGTGAACGCCGCCGGACCGGACCTGCTGGATCAGCCCCAAACCATCCAATTTCGGCAGCATCAAATCCACCACCACCGCATCGTAAGCCGTCGTTTGGGCGCGGAACAGGCCGTCCTCGCCATCGGCGGAGTGGTCCACCGCATAGCCGCTTTGCTTCAAGCCATTGACAATAAAAGACGCGATCTTCTTATCGTCCTCGACCACCAGTATTCGCATGCCTTCGAACATAGGCCAAGAGTGCAAAGTTCCAAGTCTCAAGTCCCGGCTTCGGTCCGACGCGCCAAGCCGGGACTTCGAACGCTGCGGCGCGGAATTTAAAGTTTGCGAAGAGAACCCGGCACCCATCGCAAGGCGAGCCCCCCCGAACCTCGTTGCAGGGTCCGGGAGGGCTCTGGGTGTGTGGAAGAATCGGTCAGCCCACGTTGCTTTCGTCCACCACGACGAACCGGCTGCCGCCGTCGCGCCAAACGCGGAGCAGCGTGGTCTTATCCGTGGCTTTCTCGGTCATCTTGACGGCTTCATCAGCGTTGCGGACTGGCTTGCGGTTGATTTCCTGGATGATATCTCCGGGCTTGAGGCCCGCTTCGGCGGCGGCTGAGTTCTGGTCCACATCCGTGACCACGACGCCCTTGACCGCGCCGGGAACCTCGAACTGTTGCCGGGCGTTGGAGTCCAGGTCCGCCACGGTGACTCCGTTGAGCGTGCCGTTATCGTCCGCGCTGGATTTGTCGTTCTTGGCCAACTGTTCAGTGCCGGGAAGTTCCCTCACGTGTACGTTCAGGGTTTGGGTCTCACCGTCACGCAAGATCTTCACCGGCACGGTTTCGCCGGGCTGGGTGCGGGCGACTTCGAGTTTGAGGTGGCGGCTATCGGTGACCTTTTTGCCGTTGTAGTCCAGAATGATGTCGCCGCTCTGCAAGCCGGCCTTCTCGGCTGGACCCTTGGGAGTGACATCGCCCACCAAGGCGCCTTGGGCTTCTTCCAACTTGAATTGTTTGGCCAAACTTGGGGTCACATCCTGGATCATGACCCCCAGATAGCCGCGGGTCACGTGGCCATCTTTCACGAGGTTTTCCATGATGTCGCGGGCGAGGTTCGCGGGGATGGCAAAACCGATGCCCTGGTTGCCGCCGCTGCGGCTCAGGATAGCCGTGTTGATCCCGATCAGCCGTCCTTCCGCATCCACGAGCGCGCCACCCGAGTTGCCCGGGTTGATGGCAGCATCCGTTTGGATGAAATCTTCGTAGTCCAATCCGACCGCGCCCGCCCGCCCGGTGGCACTCACAATGCCGGTGGTTACCGTCTGCCCGATCCCAAAGGGATTGCCCACGGCCAGGACCACGTCCCCGACCTCGACTTTGTCGCTGTCGGCCATCTGAACGGCCGGCAAATCCCGGGCGTCAACCTTGATGACCGCAACGTCGGTCTTGGGATCACGCCCCACGACTTTCGCGGTGAATTCGCGCCCGTCCGGGAGCGTCACCTCCAGCTCATCGGCGCCGTCCACCACGTGATTGTTAGTGAGGATGTAACCGTTTTTGGAGACGATCACACCCGAGCCGATGCCCTGCTGGCGCGGCACCTCCAGGTTGCGCCGGGGCATCATGTGGCCCGGGAATTGGTCGCCGAAGAAACGGCGGAACAAATCATCCATGTCCCCCGTTGGACCGTTGTAGCTGGTGGTGTGCGCTTTGGTGGTGCTCACGACCTTGACCACGCCCGGAGCGACCTTCTTGACGACCGGCGCAAAGCTCTCGTGACCGCCCGGTTCGCGCGGGATGGGCCGTTCGTCCAGGACCGGCGCGTGGAAGTCCTCGGCTTTGGGCTTTTGGGAGAAGGCCAAGGTCGAGCCGGCCAGGGCGACAGCGCCCGCTAAGGCGACGGCGGCGAACCCGCCGCTAATCTGGTTGGTGATCCTTTTCATATACGCTGATAGTTTTTGGTTGTTATGGTTGTCCGTGCTGCTCTTCATTGACTGTATCTGGGGAAAATAGACTCTATCGCCATGACAGGAACCTTTCGGCAGCATTACACTTTTGAAAGGATGAACCAGCGATGGACATGAAATCGCCGCGACTCGAACGGCCAGGAACCGGATTGGTCATCATTGACGTTCAGGAACGCCTGTGGCCCGCCATGGCCGCCAAAGATGAATTGCTTCAAAACCTCGTCCGCCTGGCCAAGGGCGCGGGCGTGCTCGAAGTGCCCATCTGGGTGACCGAGCAATACCGCAAAGGCCTGGGGAGCACGCTGCCCGAAATTTCTTCGGCGCTTCCGGGATTCGCCGCCTTCGAGAAGCTCACCTTCAGTGCCTGCGGGGTGGCCGAGTTCATCCCCGCGCTGCGTGCCAAAGACATCTCGGACGTGGTGCTGTGCGGGATCGAGGCGCATGTTTGCGTGTGTCAGACCTGCCTGGACCTCCTCGCGCAAGGGTTCCGGCTGTTTGTCGTGGCCGACGCGACCTCATCGCGGACCGCTGAGAACCGTCAACTGGCACTGGAACGCATGCGCGCTGCCGGGGCGGTCATCGTGAGCGTCGAGATGGTTCTGTTTGAACTGCTCACCCAAGCCGGAACACCGGAATTCAGGCAAATCCGGGACCTTGTGAAATGACGCTCGTGAGGCTCGGCCTCAGGCCATCTGCGCGGAGTGGAGTGATCGAGGGCTGGGGAGCTGGAGAGGACCGGGGTGGCAGAGGCCGCCTTAGAACGGTTCTTTGGTCACGCCGCCCCTTGCAGCGCTTCCGCCAATTCTTCGTGCGTGAGCTGGATGGGATTCGCCTTCATGCTGCTAGCATGGCTGGCGTTGCGGATCACTTCGTCGAAGTGGTCCGGGGTTATCCCGTACGCGCCGAGGGGCGGGATTTGGAGGTCCTTCACCAATTCCCGGACCCATTCGGCCCCTGCTTCCGCCTTGGCCCGGGGGTTGCCAGTCAAAAGGCGCGACACTTCTCGATACCTCTTGATCGAGTCGCTGGCCGGCATCCGCTGGGTGAGCGCCCGGAGATTGATTTCCATGACATGCGGAAGCAAGGCGGCACAAACGGCGCCGTGCGGAGCCGAAAACATCCCGCCGATTGGCCCCGCAAATCCATGCACGGCACCCAACCCGGCGTTTGCCAGAGCCAGGCCGCCGAACAAGCTGGCCAGGGCCATCCCCTGACGAGCCGTCGCGTCGCGGCCGTCCTCGAAAGCGCGCCGCAGAGACACTGCCGCCCGGCGCATGCCTTCGAGGCAGAGCGCGTCGGTCATGGGGTTGGCGCGCGCGCAGACGTAAGGCTCGATCAGTTGGGTCAAGGCATCCAGGCCAGTCCTGGCGGTAACGGCAGGAGGCAGGTCGTGCGTGAGTTCCGGATCCACCAAGGCCAGCCGCGGCAACATCAGCGGGCTGCGCAGGCTCACCTTCACGCGATGTTCAGGCGAGGCCAGCACGGCATTGCGGGTGACTTCGGAGCCGGTTCCAGCCGTGGTGGGGATCGCGACAAATGGAGCCGGCGAGCACGGCAGCGCCCTGCCCTGCCCGATCACTTCGAGGTAATCGAGCAGCCGGCCCGGGTTGGCCAGCATCGCCGCAATGGCTTTGCCGGCGTCGATCGCACTGCCTCCGCCAAAGCTGATGACAAAATCGCACCCGGCTTCCCTGGCGGCGATGACCCCTTGTTCAATGGCGGCGAGGTCAGGCTCGCCCGCGACCGAAAAAACATGGGCCCCGATGCCCTCCTTGTCGAGCGAGCCGGCAACACTTCGAACTCGGCCCCGGTCGCGCCCCACGACCACCAGCGCGCAGCGGCCAAACTCCCGCGCCAGGACGCCCACCTCGCGCAACCGGCCCGCACCAAAAATAATCCGTGTGGCCGTGGCAAATTCGAATGGCATGCGAGACTCCACCTACCAGGCTGCGTCGTCGGGGAAAAGGTTCAGGAACTTCACACTCGAACGAGGTTCGGCCATCAGCGATGCCACGGCATCCTTCCAGGCCAGGTAGTGCTTGGTTTCCTTGTGCGCGGCGGGCGCACCGGGGGTGCGATAGGCTTCCACCAGGACAAACCGGGTGGGATCGTCCTCGCGCTGCATCACATCGAAGCGGGCGATGCCCGGTTCCTTGATGCTTTCGCGCGCATTGGCCAGAGTGGCACGTTTGAACATTTCAACCGCATCGGCTTTCACACGGATATCGACATGGACCACAAGCATGGTTTTCCTTTCACGCGGGGCGGAACTTCCGCGCCCGCCCAAGCGCTAACGCTTCCCGCGCCGGAATGCAAGACGGATGAGCGCCAAGCCCCCCGGAACAGAACGAACCCTCCCCTCTCCCCTTGAGACGATCGGGCGTGAACTGGATTGCTTGAACCTCAACCTACGGTGCGGACGGGTCAGGTTTTGCCGCGCTGGCGACTGGCCTCATACAGGAAAACCGCCGAGGCACTGCCGACATTCAGCGAATCCACAGTGGGCGGCATCGGCACCGCAACCGCTTCATCGCAGGCCGCAAGCACAGCGGGTGAGATGCCGTAACCTTCGCTGCCAAATACGAAGCAAATATCGCCCGTCAGATGGGCTGCTGCCAGCCTGCGCGCGGAGGCGTGCGGATGCGCCGCAACACACCGGACCCCGTGCTGCCGCATTTGCGAGAGCGACTCGGCCAGGCTGCGGCTTTCCACCACCGGCAGTTCGAAGATGGCTCCCATCGAACTGCGGACCGCGCGGCGCAGGAACGGGCTGGGGCAGGTCTCCCCCACCACCAGCGCGTGTGCGTTGAATCCCGCGCAGTTGCGCACCAGGGCGCCGAGATTTTCGGCGCTCGACAGACCATCCACCGCCGCCAGCAAGAGCGGTCGCGCGGCCTCCGTCAGGATCCTGTCCAACGGCACTTCGGCCGGAACCCGCCCGACCGCCAGGAGTCCCTGGTACATGGTGAAACCCGTGAGCCGCTCGAGCAGCGGTTTTTCGGCCACATATACGGAAATATCCTCCGGCCGGGCCGCCAGGATAGGTTCGAGCGTCCGCACCCATTTCTCCGGCAAGAGGACCGAAACCACGCCCAAGCGGCTGCCCAACAACCGCCGCACCACTTTCTCGCCTTCGGCGACAAAGAGGCCTTGCTCCCGGTGGTCCATCTGTCGTCGCATGGTGGCGTACGGCTTGAGTTCCGGGTGCTCAAACGAGGAGATTCTTTCAGTATGAAACAATGGAGCGTGGGTTCTCGGGGCTTAAGTGAATCCTAACCAACGGGGTTCGGGTTGAACGCCAGCCGCGATCACAGCGCGGCCGCCGCGCCGGCGGATGCGGTTGCTTCGCACGCCGCCGCCAGCCCTCGCTGCAACGCCAGGGTCGCGCAGGGAATCTTCTGCGCGGTGACTTCCAGGCGCACGTGGTTGGCTCCGATCTTTTCCAGGCGCTCGCTCACCACGCGCAGCGCCAACTCCGGACGGTTGCACTCCCGGCTCAGGTGACCGAGATAAAGGTGCTGCAGGCCGGCTGAAACGATTTGTTCCGCGGCGTCGGCGGCCGCCTCGTTGGACAAGTGGCCATGCCGGCCGAGGATGCGTTGTTTAAGGCTCCAAGGCCGGTGCGGACAGTCCTGGAGCATCCGGACGTCGTGGTTGGCCTCGAGCACCAGCACGTTGGCGTGGCGGACGCGTTCGAGCACCAGCTTGGTCGCATGGCCCAAATCGGTGAGAAAGCCGGCGTTCCCTTCGGGAGTCCGGAGCAGGAAACCCACCGGGTCCTGCGCATCATGCGGCACGCTGAACGTCTCGACCAACACATCGCCCAGCTCGAAACTTGCGCCCGTGCTGAATAGCCGGCATTCCAACCGGGTTTTGAGCTGGTCTTGCATGGCCTCGAGCGTCGGGCGGTTGCAGTAAATGGGGATTTGAAGTTTCGCGCTCAGAGCCGCCACGCCCTGCACGTGATCGGAGTGCTCGTGGGTGATGAGAACACCGGTCAGATCTTTTGGGTCACGGCCAACGAGTCCCAGGCGCTTCCCGATTTGGCGCAAGCTGAATCCCGCATCGATCAGGATGCGGGCTTTGTCGGTTTCCAAATAGGCACAGTTTCCAGCGGAACCGCTGCCAAGAATGGTCAGGCGAACGGGCACGGCCAACGTTAGTGGCGTTGATTCCGGTGAGCAATATTTTTCCCGAAACGGGAGCGCCACTCACCGTTCGTCACCGGTAACGCGTGATAAAGCCCGATGCGGCCGTGGCCTGGGAGACGGCAAGCCGGTCGCTCGCCAACTCGACACCGCAAGGTCTCGCGGTGGCGCCGCGATGTGGTCGAGCGGGCGGTTACGCCCCATGGCCGCAAGCCGCCAGCCTGCGCTTCGCGCCCTTGACCGAAAAGCCGAGAATCTTCCGGCCGGCTTCGCCACCCAGCTAGGCGCGAACGAGGCGCATATCCGCATGGATCTGTAACGAGTGAGCAACGAAGCTGGGCGGCAAAAGAACCAGGCGGGTTGTCACCTTCATTTCTCACCGCCGCCTAAGCTGGCTCATGGCCCAGGAAACTCAACACCTCAATCAACCGGCCCGGCCGTGACGGACATTTTCACGCTGATCTCGTATTTCGGGCTGGCGGCCTTATTTTTGTGAACCTCCTCCAGCGCGGGCATTCCGCGTGACCAGCGGGAAGCTGAGGAAGCCGGTCAACTCACCGGCACCAAAGAAACCCGTTCACCTTTATCGTTTCGGGTGATCCCCTGAGCCTGCGGGTCGAGTGTGAGCACGCCATCCACCAGGAAAGCGTAGCGGTGATGGCCATGCTTGAGTTCCAGTGTCAGCAGCCATGAGCGATCCGGCATTTGCTTCATGGGGCTGGCCGCGGCACTCCAATGGTTGAAATCGCCCACCAGCGCCACGGCTTTGGCCTGTGGCGCATGGCAGATGAAATTTACCGCCCGCAGAGGTTTATGGTATGCCAACGAACTCATATCCCGTTCAATCCACCGTGCCGCGCCTGCCGCCTCACAGCATGAGGTTCTGCAAAACGACCAGCGCCGCACGGCGCACCTGCTCAGATTGGACCTCAAGTACGCGGTAGCGGTCAAGCCAGTCTTTCTTCGATTGATGCTTTTCACGCCACAAGGACTTCAACACGCGTTCCGTCCGCTCCACCTGTTGGATGGCCGAGGCCAGGGTTTCCTTGCCTTCCGGCAGGTCCGAGATGTGGCCGACAAAAAAGCGGCTGATGTTCTTCCGGCACGACACCGCGTGCAACAACATGACCACCGTTTGCTCATAAGGATACCACCGCCGTTCGAGCAATTCCTTGAGAAAACTGTGGCGCACCGCGAAAAACTCGGAGCGGGGCCTTTCAGTGAACTGACGGATTTCCCGCGCCTCGGCGGGAAACCAGTTATAGAGCAGGGCGAAGGTTCCGTAGGTATCGATGAGTTGCTTGGAATTGCCATGGTCGGTGGCAATCTCTCCGATGCACAAGTCCTGGCCTAGTTCGAGGACAATCTCCGGCAAGTCGTGCAAGCGGCCCAGGACCTCCCGGCCCACGGGCGTGCCATAATCAAAATCGCCGGGGATCAACCAATAGACATCCTCCGCCTGGCCGCCCTCGAAGGCCTTGCCCAGTCCCGCGTTCCACATCTGGCACGTATCGACACACCAGGCGTCCAGGATGTCCGAGTGCCTGGCGACGGTCCGCTGCCGGAAGGTCTGGAAGGCTTTGTTGGCGCGCATCGCAAAATGCGTTTTGCGATCCATGACGGTGATCGGCCGCGCGTAGCGTTCCGTGTCCGCCCCCAGGCGCGCCACCAGTTGGTAGAGCGCTTCGAGATCCGCGTATTGCCCGGGTTGTTTGAACGGGTAGATGAGAATTGGATGGATCTTGCCGGCTCGGGATATTCCGGGGCCGCGGGCCGGCTGCGCTTTCCGCCCTCCCCTTTTGTTGGTCGCCGTCGTTTTCATAGCCTGTCAGTTAGCTTTCGGCGTGAAATGCGTCCGCGCGCCGCGCGGCCTTTTTGTCTGAATGAAGGGATTTATCGGCCAGCATCCGCTGCTTGGCGCGGCGGCTCCGCTTCCGCTTCTGACGCCGGATCTTCTCGATACGGGCCCGTTCGGCAGCCACGTGGCCGGTTTGGAGCCGCTCGATCTTGTCCAGCAACAGTCGTCGCGCCAGGAACCGGTTCAACCCCTGCTGCCGGGTGGATTGGCACTTCACCTGCAAACCGGTCGGACCATGCACCAGCATCACACAGGTCGCCAGTTTGTTTACATTTTGGCCACCGTGGCCCCCGGACTTCACAAACGTCTCCTCCAGCTCCGATTCCCGCACCCCCAACGTTGCCATCCGCTGACGCATCTGCTGTTCCTTTTCGGGAGTCACAGGAAGTGGGCTCATGCCCGGAGCCTACCAAAGGGCGCCCGGAATCTCAACTGGATAAGGGAATTTTTGACCTCCCGCTTTGGGCCCAAGGTCCCCCATTGGGTTGTCGCGAGTTTTGATGACAGACAGCCGGCTGAGTCATCGGGTACCCTGCGTTTAGAATCATTCCGAAAGCGCGCCTATGAAGTGCCACCCAAACCGTGGGTTTACACTGATTGAGCTGTTGGTCGTGATTGCGATCATCGCCATCTTGGCGGCCATGTTGCTGCCCGCATTGTCGAGCGCCAAGAGCCGCGCGCAGCGGCTGCAATGCACTTCGCAAATGCGGCAACTCGGCCTGGGCCTCAACCTGTTCGTGGTCGATCACGAGGATAAGTACCCGCCGGCGGTTTATCGGACCGGGGATTACCAATACCAATTGTCCTGGGACGACTACATCCACCGGAACATCGGCGGGACGGATTCCGATGCGGACCTCGAACTGGGCATCACCACCAGCAACGCCGTGCCCAAGGTCCTGAAATGTCCCGCCGATCGCATTCAGGTATCCATTGCCTGGGGACCCTTCGCCACCCGGCGCTCGTATTCCATGAACTTTGCCGGGATCATCACTGGAAAAAACGCGCCCTTGCCACCGGCGCAATTCGGCGTCGGGGTCTATATCCAGAACAACGACGGTTCGAAACCCGAATGGGAACCCAACGGGTATCGTTCGAGCTTGGTCCAGGACAGCGCCGGCACCATTCTTCTGGCGGAACTGCCTAATGGCGAGAACATGGCCGGAAATGACTGGCCCTCGTTTTGCGCCGGCCCAACCTACGGCGGCGCGAACAACTTCCCCGGGCTGACACCGGACTGCTACCAGATCGGCTCATCGGCTCTGGGCTATGGCGCGGCGTCATACGGTCTCCATGGCAAGCGGTTCAATTACCTGTTCCACGACAATCACGTCTCGACGCTCCGTTACACCGACACCGTGGGCACCGGGACCACCAACGCGCCCAGGGGAATGTGGACGATGGTCCGAGGGGATTGAAAGACCCGCGTCCGCGAGCAGTGGCTGGCGCCCGCCCCAGACCCTCGCTCCCTCAAGCTGCGCCGGTCGGGGGCTCAATGCCGCTCCGGCTTGGTGTAGGCTGGCCAACTCTTCTCAATTTCCTCGAGCGTCTTGCCCTTCGTTTCCGGAAGCATGGCCCAGACGAAGACCAGGGCGGCCAGGCTGCACGCGGCGTAAATCCAAAAGGTTTTCGCCGGGCCGACGGCGGGGTTGTCGTTGAGCATCGGGAACGTTTGGGCCACGAGGTAGCAGGAGGTCCAGACGGTGAACGCCGCCAGAGACATGGCACGGCCGCGGATTCTGGTCGGGAAGATTTCGGAACATAGAATCCACGAGATCGGGCCCAGTGCCATCGCAAAGGCGCCAATAAATGCGAGAATCGCGATCAAAAGGCCCTGACCGCTCGAACCGGCGTGGAACATGGCGCCCACCGCCGCGAGCGCCGCGACCTGGATGGTCAGCCCGATGAGCAGCAGACCACGCCGCCCTGCCCGATCCACAAAAGCTATCGCCACAAACGTAAAGAGCACGTTCACCAGCCCGATGATAACCGAGGCCATGAAGGAGTCCCGCACGCCCACGCCCGCGGTGGTAAAGATCTTCGTCGAGTAATACATGATGGCATTGATGCCGCTGAATTGGCTGAAGGCCATCAACAACACCGCCACTAAAAGCGGCCGCCGGAACCGGGCCTGGAATAACTCCCCGAACCGTCCTTCCTCCCGGCCCAGGACCTCGCGCACCGCCGCGATCTCTTGTTCGGCGTGGCCCGCCCCGCCCACGCTTTCGAGAATGGCGCGGGCTTCAGCATCCCGCCCCGCCACCAGCAACCAGCGCGGGCTTTCCGGCACGAGGAAGAGCAACCCCAGCAGCACCACGGCAGGCGCCACTTCCGCCCCCAGCATCCAGCGCCAGCCCTGGCTCGCATTCCACGCGTCATCGCCCTAGCGCCTGGATCCGCGCGTTGATGAACAGGGTCAGAAAGATTCCGATCACAATGCCAAATTGGAATAACGATCCCAACCGGCCGCGCTTGGCTGCCGGCGCCAACTCGGCGATGTAAACCGGACAAATCATCGATGAGGCCCCGATCCCCAGGCCACTGATAAACCGCGCGGCAAGGAATTCAACAAAGGACCGGGGAATCGCCGAGAGCACTCCACTGACCCCGTACAGCACCGCGCACAGAAAGAGCACTTTCCGCCTCCCAAAGCGGTCGCTAAGGAACCCCGCGCACATGGCGCCGGGAATGCAGCCGAGGATCGCGCTGGCTCCGGCGAAGCCTTCCTGCACCGAGTTCAGCCCAAAATGCGCCTTCAGGTATTGGTTGGCGCCGTTGATCACGGCGGTGTCGTAACCGAAAAGGAAGCCGCCCGTTGCGGCCACGAGGGTCACCAAAGCCAGACAGGCGCCAGGATTGCGAGGTGGTTTCATCTGCTGAGGTGGGTGTCCCGCATTGGGTTCACCCGCGATTCCCTTCCTGAATCACAACTCAGGCCAGCTCGAGGTCCAGGCGCGTCGCCGAAGCGCGGGCGAAGGAATGCATTACTCCCGCCTCCTTCACTTGCACCTGGATGGGTCGCGACTCGACCGCGTGCGGTTCGTCGAAAGTGTTATGGGCGTGGATGTCGTCCGCGGTCACCACTTGGCCCGAGGCCGCTTTCACCGTCGCACCGCGCACCACAATTTTGGCCTCGAAAGGCTGGTCGGCGTTGGGGTTGACTACGGTCACCACCACCCGGCGCCCATGCAGGGAGGCTGAACCGGCCAAGGACGGGAGGGGGTCCGATTTGCCCTGGGTTTGGCCCAAGCCCGGCACGTTAAAGACGGTGCGCAAGGAGCGTCCTTGCTGATGGGCGGCGTACATTTCAAAGATGTAAAAATTCGGGGTGGCGACGAATTTGTCGCCTACGGCGAGGAAGAGCGAATGGAGGTTGTTGATGAGCTGGGCCACGTTGGCCATGGCGACTTTGTCGGCATGCCGATTGAAGATGTCCAAGGTGAGACCGGCGATGAGCGCATCGCGCAGCGTGGAGGTTTGGCCGAACAGATAGGTGGGAGCGACCTCCGTGCCCGCATGGTGCCAGGCGCCCCATTCATCCACGATTAACTTCACGCGATGTTCGCGATCCACTTCGGCCATGGCGCCCCAATGCCCGGTGATGAGCCCTTCCATCCGCACCGCCTTGCCCAGCAACTCATACCAATCGGCCGTCGTGAAATCGATGGCATCACCCTTGCCCGCCGTCCCGCAATAATAATGGAGAGCCCAGCCGTGCAGCAGACGCAGGACGCCGTGATCCCGCTCGGTCAGCCTCGCAAAGAACCGCCGCGTCCAATCCAAATCGCCACCGTTCGGCCCCGAGCCGATAAACGTGAGCGGCACCCCGTAAGAAGGCACCCAGGCGGTGAACCGCCGGTACTCGGCGGCATATTCTTCCGGCGTAAAGTTGCCGCCACAGCCCCAGGATTCGTTGCCAACTCCCCAGAACCGCACTTCGAACGGGTTGGGATCGCCATTAGCCCCCCGCTGGCTTGCGAGTGTGGTCTTGCCGGCGGGCGCGTTGCAATAATCCACCCACTCGTAAAAGTCTCGCGCGGTGCTGCTCCGCACATTGGCCGCGAGATAGGGCTGAGCGCCGATCAATCGGCAAAAATGCATGAATTCGTTCGTGCCGAACTCGTTGGGCTCGAATTTGGTGGGGCCATCCGGCGCGTGACGCAGGAACGGCTCATCAATCCAAAAGTTAGTCCGGCGCGGCCGTTGCCCCCGCGGGCCGATGCCGTCCCGCCAATTGTAGCTGTCGGCGAAGCAGCCCCCCGGCCAGCGCACCACGGGCGGCTTGAGCCGTTTCATGTAGTTGACCAATTCCGCCCGGATCCCCCCTTCGTTGGGGATCGTCGAGTCTTCCCCCACCCAGATCCCGTCGTAAATCACTCCGCCAATGTGCTCGGTGAAGTGGCCGTAGAGGTTGGGTGAAATCGTCCCGACGGGTTCGTCGAGGAGGATTTCGATGCCGGGCTCGCTGGAGGCCGCCCGCGAGCGGGGCAACGCCAGCGCCCCGGCGGCGCTCAGGACTGTGGTGTGAAGAAACCGCCGCCGGCTGATAGAGGTTGTCATATTCGAGCGTGCAACGGTCGCAGCTTAGACAAGGCCAGCTTCGAGGAAAAGCCCGCTTTTAGGAACCACTCGAACCCGGGCGGGATTCGCCTGTGGATTCGGGCGGAAGGCCTGGGATCCGCGACGGGAAGCAGACGGCCAGCGCGCTACTGGGTCTCACCGCGAGTGACGCGCATGAAGACTTCTTCCAGGCCGATTTGATCCTCACGCAGTTCGGTCAGTTTTGCGCCACCGCGGACCAGAACGTCCGCGATGATACTGTGGTCGATGTCGTGGCTGGCCAGCGTAATTTTGAGTTCGCCATCGGCCTGGCTGACCTCGGCGATCTCCGGCCGGGTTTTGAGCAGTTCGGTGGCCTGCGCAGGATCACTGGATACCCGGGCCCAAACGACACGTCCCTGCGACATCTGGTCCCGAACCCCCTGGACGGGGCCGCTATAGATCAGTTTGCCCTTCTCGATAATGGCGACCCGGTTGCACAAGGTTTGCAGTTCGCTGAGAATGTGGGAGGAAATGATGATCGTTTTGCCGAGGCGCTGAAGTTCCTGCAGAATGGCCATCATCTCGATGCGCGCACGGGGGTCGAGACCGCTGGCGGGTTCGTCGAGGAGCAACAACTGCGGGTCGTGGATGAGCACCCGGGCCAACCCGAGGCGCTGCTGCATCCCGCGGCTCAGCGCGCCGATGAGCGCTCCCTTTTTTTCAGTTAAACCGACCAATTCCAGCACGTCATTAACGGTCTTCTCGCGTTGGGCGGTCGGGATTTTGTAGCAGGCGCCGAAGAAATCGAGATACTCGGTCACTTCCATGTCTTTGTACACGCCAAAGAAGTCGGGCATATAGCCGATGACATGGCGCACGGCATCGGCCTGCCGCACGACGTCGTGGCCGAGGACCTGCGCGCTGCCGGCCGAGGGGGCCAGGAAGGTGGCCAAAATGCGCAACGTGGTCGTTTTGCCGGCGCCGTTCGAGCCAATGAACCCGAACAGGTCGCCTTTGTTCACAGTCAGGTCCAATCCATACAGCGCGGCGACATTGCCGTACATGCGCGTCAGGCCCTGGGTTTGAACGGCGGGAGGAGATGCGACATCACTCATGGGTTAGGTAATTTCCTAGGGCCAAATCCGGGGTTGCGCTGCGCCCGAGCCTGCGAGAGCGCTAACGGCAGAGGCGATTTTGAACTGGGTGTCCGGGGCTTCATTGAAGGGTGACGGGCACGCGCCACAGGGTATAGCGATGGCTGCGGCGAGGGGAGAACTGATTAATGGGTTTGATGGGGGCGAAGTCGTCGGCCCAAGCCAGGAGCACGGCGCCGCCCTGACGAATCACCGGGGAAAGATCCAGACCGGGCGGCGCGATAAAGCCATTGCCATAGTTTTGGTCGGCGCCCAGTTGCGAAAGAAACGACGCCGCCACGCTGGCATTGGGCAAATCCGAAATCTGGCCCCGCTCGCTGCTGCCCAGGGCCCGCTGGCGGGACATGACGGCTTGTTGAAAATTCTGGGCGTGATCGCGGACAAAACTTCTGAGCGGCATGGCCTGGTCCGGCGCAGGAGTGAACGCGCGGGTTTCCATGGCGGGAACTTCGCCCAGGGAGAGAATCCGATCACCGACCACCAGTTCGACGGCCGTGAGCTTGCGGTCGGTATGGTTGACGACGTTCACCTGCCAGCCGGAGCCCTGGGCCCGCAAAGTGACGGACACCGGCACCGGCGCGGAATTCCACCAGTCGCTGACCAAAAGCTCACTGGTCCACACCGGGACAAATACCTCCGCCTTGAAGCCGTCTCCTTTTTCAATCACATCGCTGCGTTCGTCGGAAGCGGCGCCGCTCCAAGCGCTGAACTCGCCGCGTAGGGTGGCGTAGCGCTGCTGGCTGGCCAGGGAGTAGCTTTGGTTGGCGGGCGAATAGATGGAGGCGTAACTTCGACCGCGCAATTCGGCGCGGTCCCCGTTGATCAGGACATCCACCAGGTGGAGTTCGTTCCACTCCGACTCACCGGCGCGAAGCTTGTAGCCGATGAGATAAATGACCAGGGAGAAGAGCACGACATAGCAGGGAAAGGTAATCCAGGTGAGCATGGGTTTGCCAATGCGCTTGAGCCAGTACCTGATCGAGGGGCCCAATCACCACCAGATAAACCAGCAGCAGCAACAGCAGCCAGCCGACCGGCAGCTTGTGGACCTGGCGGGAATCGATCATGGCGCCGAAGATGCCGTCGCTACTCCAGCCGCCTTGTGGGTTGATGGCGTTCGAGACGTACCACGCAGCCGGCACCTCGGCGAGTTTGGCCCAGAACACGCCCAGGTTCTTCCAGGAGCGCAGCGGTTCCCGCTCCGGGCTGAACAGCAGGGCAGTTACCCGGCCCCGGCCCCGATGGGTGGTTACGATCAGTGGGGTATCGCCGGCTTTCAGGTCAACGGTCCCCTCACGAACGCTCCCGACGGCCACCTGCATCTCCGCCGCCGCAAAATCCAGGTCACTCGGCAAGGTGCTAAACGGGTTTGAAATGGGCGCCTCGGGCTGGGGCGCAACCCGGGCTTTGCCGGGCGGGCGCTGGTTTTGCCTGCCGGGATCCTCGGTGGCGGGCCACGGTTCGTCGCGCAACCACGCTTCTAACTCGGTATGATGAGCGAGGGGCTTGAGATCCTGCAGGTCACATGGGAACAGATCTTTGAGCCAGGGCGACGACGTGACATCCGAGGGTTGTTCGACGGCCAGAATCAAATGGCCCCCGCCGTTGAGCCAGGCGTAGATGGCGTTCACCTGGGGTTTGGTCAATTCGGTGGCGCGCTCGGAATTGAGGTAGAGGCATTTGAGGCCCTCGAGGACCAGCGGGTTATCGGGAAAAATGCTGGACAGCATGCGGGCAGCCAGGGGTTGCAACTCGGAATTCTGGGAAAGCGGGGTTTTGAGCACCGGAGTGCCGGCGGCTGTGCGTGGCATGGCGCCGATGAGCGGAGTGCCGGGGGCAACCTGTTTGCGGGGACCGAGACCGAGCTGTTCGGAGCGCGTTTTGCCCCGCTCGTCGAGTAATCTCACGTCCCACCTCGAATAGCCTCGCCCGCCGAAAATGGGCATGACCAGCCGTTTCAGGGTGCCCGTAGGCAACTCGACGGTCAGCCGGGAGGTTTGCCCCTGGTTTCCGTTGCCGGGTGTCAGTTCGATCGTCCCGACGAAAGAGGGGCCATCGTTTTTGATCTCGCACACGACGGGAACCCAGCTTGCCTCCGGCACAATGCCGTCATAGCCGAAAAAGACATCGAACTGCAGCGCGGCGCTCGCGGAAAGATAGCCGCCGAAGAGAATCAACAGAATGCCCGCCGCTACCGGGCGGGGGAACGGGCGCCGCCGAGGCGGGCGTGAGGCGCCCTGCTGACCGGCATTAGGTTCAGAACTCACGAGTTGACCACCCACCGTTATTTTGGCGCGACCACTTTGAACTGGCTTCGTTTATACCAAGCCGCGAGCGAAACGCAAGCGCGGTGATTGACACTTTGGAAACGGTTCAAACCGCCGGGGTAGGTCCCGCGCCGGGCCGCGGAGTTCAAAAAAGTCAGCGTCCGGTGACAAACGCCAAGGAGGTGGGGGTGGGGAACCCCGCTGAGGAGAAAACGTTCTGCCACCGGACAGCAGTTGGTGTAACGCAAGTGTAATGCACGTTCAAGACTTTTTTTGCACCGCGCGAAACTTTTTTTACGGCTTCAGCCGGGTGGAGATCCGACCCGGAGATCGCCGTCGAAATGACCCGGACAATCGCATTGCGCGGATTCAGAGTTTTCGGATCCGGAACCTCCTTGACCCGCGCGTCGTTCTTGCCAAACCGACAGGTTGCTTTCACGAAAAGCCGCGCCTTTCCTCGGTGCCCCCGACTGCCAACCAGCACGGCCCTGCGAGGAAAATCGCGCCTGCCCCGGGCGCCTTCAACGGGCGCTGGGCTCTAGGCGGGCGCAGCGGGAGGGTGCGGCTTTGCGCCGCCCACGCCCGGCTCAAAGTTCCACCTGCATCCCCAGCTCAACGACACGGTTGGGCGGAATGCGATAAAAGGAGCTGGCCGACTGGGCGTTGCGCGACATCAGGGCAAACAGCCACTGCCGCCAGCGCGCCATCGAGGCCGAGGTTTTCGGAACCACTGTCTCGCGGCTTAAGAAAAAGGTGGTTCGATTCAGATCGACCTGGTCTCCGTCCAGGCAAGCCGCCGAGAGCAGCTCCGGCACATTCGGTTCCTCCATGAAACCGTAGTGGGCAATGAGGCGGTAAAAGCCGGAGCCAAGTTTTTCGGTTTCGAGGCGCTTTTCCGGGGCCACTTGGGGCACTTCATCGGTTACGATGGTCAGGATGACGTTGCGTTCATGGAGCACTTTGTTGTGCTTCAAGTTGTGCAAGAGGGCCAAGGGCGTGCCTTCCGGGTTGGCCGTCATGAACAAGGCCGTGCCTGGAACATGGCAGAGCTGCTTAAAGGTTTCGACATCATCCAGAAACGTTTCCAGGGGCATGGAGGCGGGGCGCAGCCGGTTCCAAACAAGCTGTCGGCCCCGCTTCCACGTGGCCATGAGCACAAAGATGACCAGGCCCGAAGCCAGCGGGAACCAGCCTCCATTGACCACCTTCAACAAATTCGCCGCAAAAAAAGCACCCTCGACCACGAAGAACAAGGCGCAGAGCAGGCCAGCGTTCAGGGGGCTCCATTGCCAGAGCCGGCGCGCCGCAAAGTAGAACAGCACGGTGGTGCAGAGCATCGTCAGGGTAACGGCGATCCCGTAGGCCGCGGCCATGTTGGTAGAAGACTCGAAGCCCAGGACCAGCCCGATGCACGCCACCATGAGCGCCCAGTTGATGTGCGGCATGTAGATCTGGCCGCGTTCGCGCGAGGACGTGTGCTTGACCGCCATGCGCGGCAGGTAACCGAGCTGGATCGCCTGGATCGTCAGCGAGAACGCCCCCGAAATCAGTGCTTGCGACGCAATCACCGTGGCGGCGGTGGCCAGGATCACCAACGGGTAGAGTGCCCAGTGGGGCGCCAGGAGATAGAACGGATTTTCGATTGCTGTCGGGGACCTTAAAATCAACGCTCCCTGGCCCAGGTAATTCAAAAACAGGCCCGGCAAAACCATCCAAAACCAGGCGATCCGAATCGGACGGACCCCGAAATGGCCCACGTCCGCGTAGAGGGCTTCCGCGCCGGTAACCGCCAGAAAAACGGCGCCGAGAACCAGGAACCCATCCCAGCCGTGCGAGAGCAGGAACTGCAGGCCATACCAGGGGTTCAACGAATAGAGCACCTGGGGCGCGGCCCGGATGCTGCCCAGCCCCAAAACCGCCAGCGCAATGAACCAGACAACCATGATGGGCCCAAAGACGGCGCCCACGCTCCCGGTGCCCCGCTTCTGGGCGGTGAACAAGCCGATCAGCGTGAGAATGGTCAACGGGATGATGAAGCGCTGGAACGTCGGAGTGGCCACCTTCAGCCCTTCAATCGCGCTGAGCACCGAGATGGAAGGCGTGATCATGCCGTCGCCGTACAGCAGGGCGGCCCCAAATACCCCCAGGCTCACCAGCACCGCCCGCCGCCTCCCGGTTCCCGGCCCGTGCTTCGGGAAAGCCAGAGCCATCAGGGCCAGGATGCCCCCCTCGCCTCGATTGGTGGCCCGCAGCACGATGGCCAGATACTTAAAAGAGACGATGAGCAGCAGTGACCAAAAAATCAACGAAAGTATCCCCAGCACGTTCTCGTGCGTTGGCGGCATCGGATGCTCCCCGGCAAAACACTCGCGCAACGCGTAGAGCGGACTGGTGCCAATGTCGCCGTAAACGACACCCAGGGCGCCCAGAGTCAAGGCTGCCAGGTAACGGCCGGTAACCGGTTTCGTGTCCATAGAGGACCGGTCTTTGGATTCTTACCCGGCCGCTTCCGCCGAACCCAACCCGCAGACCCGTCTCCGCTAGCGTAGGGGTGAGTGAGACGGATTTCAACGCCACAAATGCGCCCCACGACAGGTCTCCGGCACGCGCGCGACCGCCTCCCGCCCGAACGCTACTTCTGCCCACCCGCCAACAGGGTCTCGAAATGCGGCGGCTGTTCCTCGCGCGCAACGATCGAAATCTCGATTTGTTTGAACCCGGCCTGCTCGAACCACCGTTGCAGGTCGCTTTCCGCAAAACCCAGCCAACGATCGCCGTACAGCTCGCGGGCCTGCTCGAATTGATGCCGCGCCAGGTCAAGGATCAGGAGCTGGCCCTGGGGTCGCAGGATACGGTGGGCGCTCGCAATGGCCTGAGCCGGATCCTCGGCATGGTGCAGGGCCTGGCTGAGGATGGCCAGGTCAACGCTTTCCGGCTCCAGCGGCGGGTGTTGCAGGTCCCCCAGCCTGAACTCGAGGTTCTTCAAATGGTTCTTCTTCGCCTTGGCGGCGCCAAACGCGACAATTTTCTCCGAGTTATCGACCGCGATGACCCGCTTGCATCGCCGGGCCAGCAACTCGCTGAGCAATCCCTCCCCCGCCCCGAGATCCGCCACCACGACCGGCGGCAGAATGCGCAACAACAACTGCCCAAACGCTTGCCACGACCTCCCCGGCCCATACACCCGGTCGAAACGTCCGGCTATTTGGTTGAAGAAGACCTGGTCAAGCGCCCGGCGCCGGCCCAGGATCCGCTTCAGATTAATCTCATCCCCGCCGCGCTCGGGCAGCTCCCCCGCCCCGCGAATCGCCAGCCGGATGAATTCTCCCACCGTCCCCTCCGCCTGATCGTTGAGCCGGTAAAAAGCCCGCTTGCCCTCCCGGCGCGATTGCACCAACCCGGATTCTTGCAGCAACCCCAGGTGCGTCGAAATACGCGATTGCCCCATCCGGGTGATTTCCTGCAGCTCATGAACCGAAAGCTCCTCCTTGTCCAGCAAGGCCACGATTCGCAAACGCGTCGGGTCGGACAGGGCGCGCAGGGATTTGAGCGTGGCGGACATTGATTTTTTTCCAGAAAGCAGTTGACGTTGTCGGAAACCAATATATCATCTTATCTTGATACGTCAATATGTATCTGAACTCGGTTTAGCCTGCTAACTTTATGAGCAAAAACTTTATCTTTTCGTCGGAGTCGGTCGGTGAAGGCCATCCGGACAAGGTTTGCGACACGATCTCGGACGCGGTGCTGGACGCGTGCCTGGCCCAGGACCCCCGCAGCCGGGTCGCGTGCGAGACCTACGCCAAATGCAACCTGGTGGTCGTCGGCGGTGAAATCACGACCAAGGCCGCTTTGGACTTCAACGCCATCGCCCGCCAGGCGATCCGGGAAATCGGCTACACGCACGAGGACGATGTGTTCCATGCGGACAAAGTGCTGATCATGAACGCGATCACCTCGCAAAGCCCGGACATCGCGCAAGGGGTGGATGCGCGCAAGGCCAAGGGCAAGGAGAGCGCGGAGCAAGGCGCGGGCGACCAGGGTTTGATGTTCGGCTACGCGACCAACGAGACGCCCGAGCTGATGCCTGCCCCGATCATGTATGCGCACCACCTGGGCCGGGCTCTGACGAAGATCCGCAAAGCCGGCAAGGTTAAGTGGCTCCGACCGGACGCCAAGAGCCAGGTTTCGGTGCGGTACGTGAACGATCAACCGGTGGAAATAACCAACGTGGTCATCTCGACGCAGCACAGCGCCGATGTCGCCCATGACACCATCAAAGAGTTTTGCATCGAGGAAGTGGTCAAGAAGACCTTGCCCAAGCACTTGCTCACCAAGGAAACCAAGTTTCTCATCAACCCCACGGGGCGCTTTGTCGTGGGCGGCCCCCAGGGCGACACCGGTCTGACCGGGCGCAAGATCATTGTGGACAGCTACGGTGGCATGGGTCGTCATGGCGGCGGCGCCTTCAGCGGCAAGGACCCGTCCAAGGTGGATCGCAGCGCCGCCTATATGGGACGCTATGTGGCCAAGAACATCGTGGCCGCGGGGCTGGCATCCAGCGCCGAAATCCAGTTCGCCTACGCCATCGGTTATCCCGATCCCGTTTCGGTCTGCATCAACACCTTCGGCACAGGGGTCGTCAGCGACGAGGACATCGAGCGCGCGGTTGGCGAAGTCTTCAGTTTCAAGCCGGCCGATATCGTCAAGCAGCTTAACCTGCTCCGCCCGATTTACTTGAAGACCACCAACTACGGCCATTTTGGCAAGAACGACCCGGACATTACCTGGGAGAAAACAGATAAGGCCGACGCGCTGCGCAAAGCCGTTGGCAAATCCGCCGCCGTGGTCGCCGGCGCCACGCTCCGCAAGGCCGCCGCCCTCGTGAACGGCCAGCGCAACCAACCGGCGGCCGCCCGCCCCCAGATCAGCGCTTAAACCCGATTCCTAAGTTTTCCATACGAACGCATTCGCCCTTTTAACAACACCATTCTCGTCACCCGCTAATCATTACGAACATGCCAAGCTTGACCAAGACCAACGGTAAGAAGACGGCCGCGACCAACGGCAAACCGCGCGTCCGCACCGATTACAAAGTCAGAGACATCAGCCTCGCGGATTGGGGCCGCAAAGAAATCTCCGTCGCCGAACAGGAGATGCCCGGGCTCATGGCCGTGCGCGAGAAATACGGCGCCCAGAAGCCGCTGAACGGCGTGCGCATTTCGGGGTCCCTGCACATGACCATCGAGACCGCGGTGCTCATCGAGACCCTGGTCGAACTCGGCGCCCGGGTGCGCTGGGCGAGCTGCAACATTTTCAGCACGCAGGACCAGGCCGCCGCGGCGATCGCCCAGGCCGGCGTCAGCGTCTTCGCGTTCAAAGGCGAGTCCCTGGAAGAATACTGGGATTATACTCTTTCGGCCCTGACCTATCCGGACGGCAAGGGTCCCGAGTTGATCGTCGATGACGGCGGCGACGCGACCCTGCTGTTGCACAAAGGCTACGAGATGGAGCGCGGCAGCGACTGGGTGAACACCCCCAGCGCCAGCCAGGAGGAGCAAGTGATCAAGAATCTGCTCAAGCGCTGCGCCAAACAGCGGCCCGGCTGGTTCACCCAGACCGTCAAGGACTGGAAAGGCGTCAGTGAGGAAACCACCACCGGTGTGCATCGCCTTTACCAGATGCTCGAAGCCGGCAAACTGCTGGTCCCGGCCATCAACGTCAATGATTCGGTCACCAAATCCAAATTTGACAACCTCTATGGCTGCCGCGAGTCATTGGCGGACGGCTTGAAGCGGGCGCTCGGCGTCATGATTGCCGGAAAAACCGCGGTGGTCTGCGGTTACGGCGACGTGGGCAAAGGCAGCGCCCACAGCTTGCGCGGGTTCGGCGCGCGGGTGATCATCACCGAGATCGATCCCATCAACGCACTGCAAGCCGCGATGGAGGGTTTCCAGGTGACCACACTCGAGGAATCTCTCGGCGAGGCCGACATGTACGTGACCTGCACCGGCAACTGCGACGTCATCACCCTGGAACACATGCTCAAGATGAAGGACCAGGCGATCGTCTGCAACATCGGCCATTTCGATAACGAAATCCAGGTGGACCGGCTCAACCAGGCCAAGGGCGTCACACGCGTCAATATCAAGCCGCAGGTCGATCGCTATGACCTCCCTGGTGACCGCAGCATCTACCTGCTGGCCGAGGGCCGCCTCGTCAACCTCGGCTGCGCCGAAGGACACCCGAGCTTCGTCATGTCCAATTCCTTCACCAACCAAATGCTCGCCCAACTCGATTTGTGGGCCAATCGCGAGAAGTACCAGCCCGGCGTTTATCGCCTGCCGAAGAAACTCGACGAGGAAGTCGCCCGGCTGCACCTCGGGAAAATCGGGGTCAAGCTCACCAGCCTCACCAAGAAGCAAGCGAGCTACCTCGGAATTCCGATCGAAGGTCCTTACAAAGCCGACCACTACCGCTACTGAAGGTCTCGAAGGTTCAGGCGTGCGGTCCGCTCCGGACGCCACAGTGGGGTCCCGACTCCTCTTCGAGTGGCCGGGACCTAACTCGGGTCGGCCTTAAAATGCTGGCGGGCTGCGGGGTAGTCGAAGGCTGGGTATCGCATCCGCCGGGTTGGGTCACGCCACCCTGCCTCGGGCTGGTTTCGCTGCCACCCGCAGGGCGGACCGATCACCATCCGATTGGCTTCAGCGCCCGGCGGAGATCGTTAACCACACACGCCCGCGCGCCGGGGTGGTGACGGGGACCTCGACGGAATAGTCTCTCGCCAGCTTCAACCTGGCCACGCTTCCATCGTCGAAACGCGCCAGCGCTCGCTCCGTGAGCCCGGTGTAATAAAGCGGCAGCCGGATGCGGCGCTGGATCGGCTCGGAAAGCGGATTATAGAAAATGGCCAGGGCGCGCTCGGGCAGGCCGGGATTGACGTGCAACCAGCCATCCCAGTCACGGCCATCCGGCCGCCGCAGATGGATGAGGTCACTGTCCAGGATCGGCCGGTGGGCTTTGTAAAAGGCGACCCATTTCTTGACCACGGCTTCCGTGGCATCGCCGTCGTACAGCCGCGGTCCGCGGTAACACGCCTGCACCCCCGCCCCGAACAAATTCGCCAGCCGAGTTTCGTAATGAGGCAGGTGATCCTTTAATGGCTCGATGGTCGCGGCGGCGCCTCCGCCTTGGTATTCGGTCAACGGCACGAACATCCAGCCCATGCTCGGTGTCTTTTCCCAGGTGCCATCGAAAATGTTTTGGCGCTCGATGATCTCCTGCTCCTCGCGTGGCAGCGACCAGTTGCTCTCGCGATACCCCATGCCGCATTTGCTCGAACCCGAAAGGTAATACCAATCCGGCACATTCAGATAAACACCCCGCGCCCGGCACCATTGGTAAAATCCGGTGATGAGTTTCCATTGCTTCCATTGAGAATCCGCCAAGCCGGTGTGTCCGGGATGCTGCGTGGAGGCGCACAGGTCGCCGGGGTAGGAGCCGTCATGCTCGAGCACCCCGCAGCCGGTCACCTCGAAAAACTGCACCAGCTTCCGGAAGTAATCTTCCCCCCACCGGCTGCAAAGGCAGGGCGAGTCGCCGAAACGCGCACCGCCGGTCTTGCCGGTTTTTGGGTTGATGACATCGTCTTCGGCGTCAATGGACCGGCTGGCCAGCAGCGAATAGCCACCCAGTGCAATCCCCCGGCTCCGCCCGTAGTCGGCCAATTGCTTCAGTTCAGCCAGGTACTCCGGCTTCTCGTTTTCGATATCGAACCCGCTCCCAAACGTTAGAATCACCATCTCAAACCCCACCCTGGCGCATTGGTCAATCGCGAGCCTCACCGCCTCCGGTCGCGCGCTGCGCACGTGCATGAGGATCGGGTTCTCTTGCACCCAGGGCGCCAGGGCGCGGTACGCGCGCCGGACCGCCAAGCCCCGGCGCTCGCGCTCGGTGGAATCATGCACCAACTCAAAGACGCGGAAGGATTCAAAAGCTGCCCGTGGTGTAATCTCGACCTCGGGGCCCGTGGCCGGAAAGCATTCCAACAAGCACGGCGTTTGCCGTTCGTAATGCACCTGCGTTGCGTAAAGCGGGTCATTGGTCCAGTGGATGGCCGGCGCATCCGCATTGGCGGTCATATTTCCTCCGAACGCATAGTCGCTGAAGGCTTCCAGGCTGCGGTAGGCCCCGCGAAAGTTTGCGGCCGAGCCATCCACGATCGATTCGGGCTCGACGACGGCCAATTGTTCGGCGGTAAAAGCGTTCAGCATCACGGGGCTCGCTGAGCCATTTCGCACCACCAGCCACTTGGCCAGCAGGGGCAAGCCGTCATAAATCTCGTAATGCACCTCGACGGTTACAGGCTCCGCGCCGGCGGGCGCCTCAAAGACCAAGGTCAATGACGCGCCGGGGGGCGGCCAGGCCGCGCTCCGGCTCAGCCACTCGGTGCGCTGCTTCCAGGGAAACCGCGCCACCGTTCGACCCGTCTCGTACCGAACAAAACGGAACGCCCCCGGCACGGCGGTCAAACCCGGCAGCCACTTGGGTTCCAGGAAATTCTGGATCGGCTGCCCGGCCAACCCGCCCACCTCGAACCACTTTCCGCCCAACTCAATGCGCGCCTCCGGCCGGGTCGCGCGCAACATCGAGTCTCCGGTCATCAGGTTGTCGAACGCGACCGTGGCCGCATTGGGCCGCAGCGCGATGACCCGCCGAATGAGGCCGTTGGCCAGTTCGATCGCGCTGCCATCCGCCCTCGCGGTAACCTTCGCGACGAACGGTTTTGGATCGATCAGCCAATCCGCGGCCCGAGCCTGACGCAGCCCAAACACGAGGACCACGCAAATCAATGCCGCCGCGCCAAGGGATTGCCACAGACTCGGGTTGGAACGTCCCAAGCGGCGGCCTTTGCGCCGTCCAGAGATCACCCGCGCCCGAGCCACGCCCATCACCAGATGACCGTTGACCCCGGCCCGGAGCCGGGCAACCTCACCGCGCTCCGGCCTTGCGCGCCCTACCATGGCGGGCGCGCGTGTACATTTTTGTGCCACCAGCATATGCCCGCCGACTTAACCGGAAACATCGTCCGCTTACAAGCCAGTTCGCTTCGCGTTGCGTGTGGTTGAACATTGGGGGATCGGGAACCCCGGGGGTGCGGATGCCTCATAAGTCCTGCGCTTCGCACGGGTGTGAGAATAGGCACGAGGCCGGGGAAACGCCGAGCGGCGGGATGCAGGTGCGAAAAAACCTCACCCGCCGGTCGCGGCTTCGCGCTTCCGCCATTGATTCAGGCGCCAGAAAAAGAAACCGAAGAAGATCGCGCCGCAGCCATTCACGCCGGCCGTGTAGCCAAGCTTATAACTCACTCCCGTGTTGTTCTGAGAGTAGATGGTCACATCCTTCCCCACCAACAGGTTGGGCATCGACATCGGCATCAGCGCGCCTTGCAGCATGCCCCGGGCGAACCCCGCCGGGCGTTCGCTGCGATCCAAGTTAGCGGCCACGCGGTTGAGCAGCGCGCCAATCGCCGCAGCCGCGAGCAGGAGGCAGCCCAGCCGGAGCAGGGCTTTCGCCCAGCGCCGCGGGGCGGATGGTTTCGCGGTTTTTACGGCCATAGGCTTCTAATCAGGCTGGGCCTCAGACCCTCCGCGCCGTGGGGGAGAGGATTGGTGGAGGACAGTGACCCGCCTCGGGGGTGGCAAGCGCTTCCTTTGTCTTGGGTGCCGCGCGGCGCTGAGAGGGGCGGCGGGGCCGGGGAAACGCCGAGCGCCGTGCGGCAAACGCGGCGAACGCCGGCTCGGGTGCGAAATGTTTTCAGGTTCAAGCAATCGGGCAGCATGTTTTTGGTTCGTGGCGCGGCGCAAGGAGAAAATCGGATTCGGCCAAAACCGCCGCGGGAAGCTCAGGTCGAGATCGGAAAGGAGCGGCTCATCAGTATGACTTCGGATGAGCTTGGCGGAGATTACGGATAAGGTTTGTTCATGTAAGTGCTTGCGCGCCCCCCGACGCCATGCTACAGGGAACAGACTGGTTATTCGGTGAAGTTATGCCGCCGCAGGACTCTCGCGCGCCCGGACCGTGTTCAGCCCGGTCCGAGGGTGCGGAGCGTCTTGCCGTGACAATTTTAGGTGCGTTTGAGAACTGCGCAAGGATCGTTGGCGCTCGCAGCCGGGGTATTTTTCACCGGGCTGTCGGGAGGTCATGCCCTGGGGGCCGCCTCCTTGTTTGCGGACCCAAACCTCGCCACCGCCGTGGGCTCGGCGCTGGGCAAGCCGGCTAATTCCCTCAATCCGGCGGACTTGCCGAATCTGTTCTACCTATCGGCCCTCAATTTGCAGATCACCAACCTGGCCGGGTTGGGCGGCGCCACCAATCTGGCCGGTCTATATCTCAACGGGAACGCCATCCAGGATCTCGCCCCGCTTTTGTCCTGCGGCCAGCTCGCCGCGCTCGAGCTCGAGCAAAATCAAGTCATCGACCTTAGCCCACTGAGCGGGCTTACCAATCTGAGCTGCCTGAGCCTCGGCAACAACCCCATTACCAATTATTGGGTGATTTCCAACTTGACCCACCTGGCCAACTTAACTGTCCGTGTGGGCGCCTTCAGCGATCTAACTCCCTTGCGCGGCCTCTACGGGCTGCAAACACTGGTCTTGTGGCACAACCAGATCGCGAACGTTTCGCCGCTCGCGGGGCTGACGAACCTGAGCCGGCTCGACCTCCGCTGGAATGGGGCCACGAACACCCCGCTTTCGGCCGTCTTGCCCGCAAACCTGGCAAGTCTCTACCTAGGCGGCAATGCCTTGAGCAACGCTCCGGCGCTGTCCAGCCTGCGCCAGTTATCGTTCCTGAATCTCGATGACAATTGGATCCGAGATGTCTCCCCCCTCACCAACGCATCCCATCTCGCCTACCTCAGCCTAAACCGGAATCCCGCTGCGAACGTTTCGGTCCTGACCAACCTGAGCAGCCTGGCCAGCCTGGAATTGCGTGGCGATGGTCTGACCAATGTGATGTTTTTGTCCGGGCTGCCCAATTTGACCTACGCCGACCTCGCATACAACCGTTTGAGCAACTCGGCGAGCCTCCCGAACCTCGGTTCGTTGGTCGTGGGTGACAACCCGATCACCAGCCTGGCGATGCTTTCTACCCTGACGCGAACGACCAACCTCTGGCTCTTCGGCGATGGGATTGCGGATGCGAACGTGCTTAGCAGTTTGCCGGGGCTGAGGTATCTGAACCTGGAACAGACCGGCCTGACCGATCTGACGAGCCTTTCCGGGCTGACGAATCTCACGGGGCTGGCACTCAGCGGGAACCCCCAGGCCAGCTACGCCAGCCTGGCAGGGTTGACTCGGCTCACCAGCCTGCGGTTGGAAGGGGATGCGCTGACGGATTGCGGGGTGGTTGCGAATTTCCCCGGGTTGAGCTTTCTCAGCTTGAGTCAAAACCAGCTCACAGATCTTGCGCCTGTAAACGGACTTACCAATCTGCATGACCTTTACCTGAGGCGGAATGAACTCAACATCGCCACGAACCTCCTGCTGCTGCCCAACCTGGTTCAAGTGGATCTGAGTCTCAATCCACTGCAGCTCAGCTCGACCTTTCCGGATCTTGCTGGAACCAACTCGCTCCCGGTCATCCAGGAACTCCAAGCCCGGCCCGCCGGCGCCCCGCCCTGTGGGTGCGCGGGGGGGACAAACGAGGCCCTGGCAGCGCAGTCCGAGCGGGTGAACGTGACCTATCTGCCCACCAACCCGCCTCCCATCATCTCGGTCCTTCAACACTGGTACATCCCCTGTAACGCCACCTCGAGCCTTCCCGTGCAGGCTTTTGAATTCCCCACGCCCGCCGTCCCGCTCTCGGTTTACGCCACCTCCGCGAATCCCGCTTTGGTTTCGATCTTGAACCCTTACCTGCCGGCAACCAATGGACAGTTCACGCTGTCGGTGCTGTCAGGCTGCGACGCCATCAGCAATGCCACCCCGATCACACTGACCGCAGTGGATGACGTCCATTTAAGCGCCACCATCCGCGTCCAGGTGACGGTGGTTCCCAGTTTAAGCGTGGCCAGCCTCTGCCCGAACGCGGATACCAACCTGGTGGCCGCCCTCGCCGCCGCCTCTGGCCAAACGGCCGCCCAACTAGGCGCTGTCGATTTGCTGCGCCTCAACTCGTTGCAAGTGGAGAATGCTTCCCTCGGTGATCCGTGCCTGTGGACGTGGCTGACGAATCTGACGAGCCTCTATCTGTCAGGCTCATCGGTCAGCCATCTCGACTTCCTCACGAATCTCGCTCAACTCACCGCGGTCGAACTCGACACGAGCAGCGTGACGAACCTGGCCCCGCTGCAAACACTGCCCAGCCTGAGTTACTTGCGCCTTTACTCCGACCCGGAAGTGGACCTCTCACCGCTACGCGCAGGGTTTAGCAACCTGACCAGCCTGGACGTAACGGGGGACGGGGTCGCCGACATCAGTTTTCTTACCAACCTCAGCTCATTGCTTTTCTTAAAACTGGATGACAACCGGATAACGGACCTTTCGCCGGTGCGCGGCCTGACTGAGTTGCAGTCGCTGTACGTGCAGCAGGACCTGGTGACCAACCTGGCCCCGCTCGCCGCGCTCACGAACCTCGGTTCCTTGGACGTGCGGCTTAACCTGCTTGACTTGAGTCCGAATTCAGCCGCGCTGGGTGTGCTGACGGGGCTCACGAATCCCTCGATTGCCGCCTGGCCGCAGCGAGGACCGCCGATGCTCGGCCTGCCCGGCGAATGGTTCATCGCGGCCAATGCGACCTCCAGCATACCGGTGGGGATTTCCGACAACGCATTCTACGGCGCCCAGTTCACCGCCGGCATGAAGTCTTCCAATTCGGGCTTGTTGCCCAACGCCAACCTGGTCCTTTCCCCGGGGCCAAACGGAGCATGGTCCTTAACGGCCATACCCGTCGCCGGGCAAGCGGGAAACGCCATGGTGGTGGTCAATGTGACCAATGACGCCGGGCTGACGGCGAGTGGCAGCTTTCCCCTGACGGTCCTGGTCTCACAGCCCGTCGCCTTCCCGGATGCCAATCTCGAAAGTGCCGTTCTCTCAGCCCTGGGGAAGGCGCCGGGCACGCTGACCACGGTCGATTTGCTCGATCTGACCGATCTCGCTCTGACCGGCGGGGGTGTCTCCAACCTCTTCGGCCTGGGAGCCGCGACAAATTTGACCACATTGGAACTGGACAACGGTTCGATCGCGGACCTAAGCCCGTTGGCGAGTCTGTCTCAACTCGCATGGCTGTCGGCCTCAAACAACCTCATCACCGATCTCTCGCCGCTGAAGGGATTGGCCAGCCTCGGGTATCTGAACCTGGCGTACAATCCCATCACGAACGATTCGGTGCTGCTATCCGGCTTTGCCGGTTTGACCAACCTGGATCTCAGCGGGAACAGCCTGAGCAACCTGTATTTCCTGACCAACCTGACGGGCCTCTCGAGCTTGAGCCTCAACAACGAGCGGATCAGCAGCGGCGCGGCGCTTGGCGTCTTAAGCCACCTAACCAGCCTGTCGTTGAGCGGGAACCTGCTCACCAACGTCAGCTTCCTGACCAACCTGACGCAGCTTGCATTCATCGATCTCTCGACCAATCTGCTGACGGATATTTCGCCGCTCAAGGCCTTAAGCCAGCTCAACCAGCTCGCCTTGCAGAAGAACCTAATCACCAATATCGCCCCGTTGCAACAGTTGAACGGGGCCGGCTATGTCAATGTCGGCCTGAACGAGCTCGACCTCAGCCTGAACTCCTCGGCTTTTGGGGTTATCGGCTCGCTGCAAAGCGCCGGCTTTTCCGTGATGTTCCTCCCCCAATTCCCGCTGGACAGTGACGGCGATGGCATGCCGGATGATTGGGAAATCGCCCACGGCCTGAATCCTTACGACCCCAGCGACGCCTTGATCGACACCGATGGTGACGGCATGCCGAACCTCGTCGAATACGCCGTTGGAACCGATCCTCGCAACTCAACCGATGCCGCCGAAGGTATTCAGGTTAGCCTCGCGCGCATGGGCGGCGACAACTACATTGAGATTCAGTTCAGGGAACGCATCACCCCGGTCCGCATCCAGTATATCCCCGAGGTTTCCGGGGACCGGTTCAACTGGTTTTCGGACTCCGCACACCTCGAACAGATCGGGGTGACGGCCATCGATAACCAGTTGAGCTGGGTCACGGTCATGGACTTGACCCCGGTAACCGTCACGAGCCCGAGATCCTTCCGGCTGAGAATTACCACCAATTGACCGAAACGGATCACCCGTCGATCGGTTCCAGACGCCGGGTCGGGCGGCGCCGGCTCCCTTTCACCCGCCGACTGGCCTTCAGAGATTTCACTCTTCCGGCCCCGGACCGTAGGAAAGTTACGGCTTTTTTCCTTGGAAAAAGCCGCCCAGAGTCGAGGTGGCTTCGGCGGCCGCCTTTTGGGCCAGCGCGGTTTGGATCTGGTTTTTGAGCGCGTCCACCTTCTGCTTTTGGTCCGGAGTCAACTTGGTGTTGTAGAGTTGGATAACCGTGTCGAGGGCATCCTGGTACTTCTGATTGGCCGTCAGGTTCCTGGCCCGATCCAGGAGCACCTGGACCTGATTGGTGGTCATCGAGACGGCTTGGTTGGTCATGGCCAGCGCCGCCAGAATCCGGTTCGTCGCCGCCGCGGCGAGCGCCTGGAATTGATTGGTCCCCGTCTGGGTCAGAGCGAGCCTTTGGGCCACCAGCGATGCCTGCAAGTTGCTTGCCAGAACGCCGGTGGCTGCGCTGGTTAAAGCGCTGGATACGGCAGAAACCATGGGGTTGGTGACCGGTTGCGGCGTTTGGCTCGGAACCGGAATGTTGGTCGGGTTCGGCGAGAGGCTGGCCAAATTGGTTCCCGCATTGGTCATGGCCACCGCGGGACTCGGTGTGGCCACCGGGACGGGGTTGGACGATACGGTCGCCTGGCTGATCGCCGCGTTCGGAACCTCAACCGCCGGCGGTTTCTCCGCCGCAACCGGACTCGGGCTCCGGCTGGCGTTACCGCCCGCCCGCGTGCTCGAGGATTCTTGCTTGCCGCACCCGCCGGCCAGGCAAAGCACCATTCCAACCGCCAAACCTAAAATTGAATCTTTGTAAGTCATAATCAGGTGAGCGCGTTAATCGACAACTCGCCAGCATGATGCAAAACCACGGTCCAGGGATGCAAGCACCACGATCAGATCCCCGCGCGCGAGGGCGTGTCTGCGCGACGGCGCGAGTGTGCGGGCGGGCCTCGCTGGAACGCTCCGCTCGCGCGCCGCGACGCTTTTCCGCAAACGGGAAATCCCCGGCGGGCGCTCTTCATGCGGACACTTTACTCGCAAGGAGGCCATTCGCCACGGGCCGCAATCAGCGCCGCCACCGACGTCCGCCTCCCGCAAAGCTCGAGGCGCCGCGGGGGCGCGTGCGCCTGGCGGGACGGGGCCCGCCGCCGCGCTGGGCGCTGGGTTGCCGATTGCCGTGGCCTGCCGGGGCAGTGCGCCGGTTGGCTTGGGGAGCCGGCATGGAAGCTGGTGCGCTGGCGCCGTAGTCGAAGCCTTCGCTGCGCTTGCGCACGATGCCCCGGCCGATGAAGCGCTCGAGCGAACGCAACGCACTGTGATCCTCAGGCGTCACGAAGCTGATGGCGTCCCCAACCGCCTGCGCGCGGCCCGTTCGGCCGATGCGGTGAACGTAGTCTTCCGGGTGCATCGGAAAATCAAAATTGACCACGTGAGAGATCCCGTCCACGTCGATGCCACGAGCGGCGATATCGGTCGCCACCAAGACGCGCACGGCGCCGGATTTGAAATCCTTAAGGGCGCGCAAGCGCTGGTTTTGAGAACGGTTCGAGTGGAGGGTGGCAGTCCGGACGCCTTTGGCTTCGAGGGCGCGAGCGATCCGGTCGGCGCCGTGTTTCATGCGGGAGAAAACCAGGACCATGTCGAGCGCCGGATCGCGCAGGAGCTGCAGCAGCAAAGCCGGCTTGAGGTGCTTTGGAACTTCATAGACGAACTGAGTCACGGTTTCGGCGGGGTTGGCCCGCCGCCCGATCTGGACGGTCTGGGGCGTGCGGAGAAACTCCCGAGTGACGGCCTCGATCTCGCGCGAGAGGGTCGCGGAAAACAGCAGGGTCTGACGCCGGGGTGGCAGCGCGCGAACGATGCGGCGGATGTCCGGCAAAAAGCCCATGTCGAGCATGCGCTCGGCCTCGTCGAGCACAAGAAAACTCAGTGCGGAAAAATCGCACAGCCGGCGGCTCATGAGGTCGAGCAAACGACCCGGGGTGGCGACCACCAGGTCCACCCCCGAGCGAAGCGCCTCGATTTGGGGACGCTCGCTCACCCCGCCAAAAATGGAGGCGGCGCGCAGCGGGAGATGCCGCGCATAGGCGCGAACATTCTCGTCGATCTGCACCACCAGTTCCCGGGTCGGCGCCACGATGAGGGCACGGGGCCTGCGTGGCCCATCGGTCCGGTGGGCCGTGCCCGCGACGGGTACGGTGTGCGGCTCCGGCCCGCCATGGGAACCGCCGTTGCGACTAGCCGGCGCGAGCTTCGCCAGGATGGGCAAAACAAACGCGGCCGTTTTGCCGGTGCCGGTTTGCGCCACACCGATCAGGTCGTGGCCGGCGAGGATCAGCGGAATAGCGGCCGCTTGGACGGGGGTGGGTTCGGTGTAGCCGGCTTCCTGCACGGCTTTAAGAATGCGGGCTTCGAGGCCCAGAGTCTGAAATGGCATAATAGGTAGAGAACGGAGAGTATTCGGGAGGGGACTCGGAGGGGGTTACGTCGAGACCGAACCGGCTCGGCGCCGCTTCAGGGCGCCGAAGCCGACCAGTTTTCCGCGCTGCTCATCCCAAAGCCGGAAGCCTAAGGACTTGAGGCTGGCGAACAGCGTCACCGGTTTCACCGTTTGAAACAGCGGCTCGGCCCGGTGGCACTTTTCGAGGTTGTAGTTCGGAATGCGGGGACTCAGGTGATGAATATGATGAAAGCCGATATTGCCCGAAAACCATTGGAGGATTCTGGGCAATTGATAGAACGAGCTGCCTTGCAGGGCCGCGGCGCAATAGTCCCAGTTCTCCTGTCGTTCCCAATAAACCCCCTCGAACTGATGCTGGACATAAAAGAGCCACACCCCGGCGCTACCGGCGGTGACCAGAATTCCGAGCTGGAGCAGGAGGTACGTGGTGAACCCGAACACGCAACTCAAGCCGGTGGCCAGGGCGAGCAGGGCCAGGTTGGTCCAATGGACCGACCGGCGTTCGCGCGGGGCTGCATTGGAAGCGGGAAAGCGCTGCTTGACGAGGAACAAGAACACCGGCGCCAGCACGAACAGGACCACGGGATTGCGCGCCAGGCGGTAGGCGAAGCGCTTCCAGCGCGAGGCTTCGAGGTATTCCCGCACCGTCAGGGTCCACACATCGCCCTTGCCACGGCGATCCAAATCGCCGGCGCTGGCGTGGTGCAGCGCATGTTCCCAGCGCCAATGCCGATACGGTGTGAAGCAGAGCACGCCGGTTATGAACCCCAAGAGGTCATTGGCGCGGCGCGTTTTGAAAAAAGAGCCGTGCCCGCAGTCGTGGAAGATGATGAAGAGCCGGACCATAAAGCCCCCCGCCAGCAGCGCGCAGGCCGCGGTCAACCAATAGGACACCCCCAAGCTGAAATACATCAAACACCAGAGCGCGGCATAAGGAATCAGCGTGTTGCCGAGCTGCCAAAGTGCACGGGGGAGTTTGGGGTGCTGGTACTTGGCCACCACCTCTTTCCATCGCGGCGTGGTGGTGTTTGGTCCGCCGGGGGTGGAAAACGTATTGCGTGTCATGAACTTGATAAATCTTTCTTGCGGGATAACCAGAAAAGGGGAAACCAGATCTTGGAAGCTCGCCGAACAGGTCAACCTACACCCAACGGCAGCGAACGCAACGGTTCATCGCAAGAAATCCTTCACCCGCCGGACTTGGCCTGGAGCGCTTCCACCTGCTGCTCCAACTCGCGCAGGCGGCGCAGCAGCTCCGGCAGGTGTTGCGTCGCGATGATTTGGCGTTTGGCCTGTTTGTCCGGGACGGCCGGGATCCCCAGCACGCGCACCCCTTCCGGGACGTCGCGCATCACACCGGACTTCGCGCCGACCACCGCCCGGTCGCCCAGCTTCAAATGGTCCGCGATCCCGGATTGCGAAGCAATCACCACATAATCCCCAAGCCGGGTGCTGCCCGCGAAGCCCACCTGGCCCATAATGAGACAATGTCGTCCGATGCTCACGTTGTGCGCCACGTGCACCAGGTTGTCGATTTTTGTGCCCTCCCCAACGGTGGTCGAGCCCAAAGTGCCCCGGTCGATGGCCGCGTTGGCGCCGATCTCGACATCATCGTGGACCACCACATTGCCCAGTTGCAGCATTTTCCGGTGGCGCCCCTCGTCCAACACGTAGCCGAACCCGTCCGACCCGAGGACGGTTCCGGCGTGGACGGTGACGCGGTGGCCGATTTGCGTGCGTGGATAGAGCACCACATTCGGGAACAGGCAAACGTCATCGCCCAGGACACAGTCGGCGCGCAGGTCGTTGTTGGCCATGAGGACGGAGCGGGCGCCCAAGCGCACGCGCGGGCCGAGCAGGCAATTCGGCCCGACGTGCGCGGTCGGGTCGATGCGTGCGGAGCCGGCGATCACCGCGCTCGGATGGATACCACTGGGCTGCGCCTCGGGCGGGAAGAACAACGGCAGCACCCTGGCCAGGCCCACCCGCGCATTCGTCACGCGGATCAGCACCTTGCTCGAGGACACAAAGGGTTCCGCCACGATGATGGCGGCCGCCTGGCTTTGTTCGGCGGCGGCGAAGTAGGCCGCGTTTTCGGCGAACGTCAACTCGCCGGCCCTCGCGCAATCCGCGGGGGCCAAGCCGGTGAGCCGCACCGTGGGGTCGCCGGCGATTTGGCCATGCAGGCAATCGGCAATCTGAGCAACGGTAAAGGACATGGAGTTCCGGGGTTAAATTTCGGCGGCGCCCAGCATGCGGTTCGACTCGGGGTCCCAGACCTTCAAACGCAGACAACGGAGAATCTCGAGCGGATGAAGCGAGGTGGTCTTGGGAGTCTGGAGCTCGGGAATGGCGGCCACGGCCTCGGGCAGCCGGTAAAACGGGATGCGTGCATTGAGGTGGTGCACGTGATGATAGCCGATGTTAGCCGTGAACCAGCCCATGACCGGGCCGGTGACCAAAAAGCTGGAAGATTCCAAGGCGGCTTGGTCGTAACTCCAGGTACGCATTCTCGCGGAAGGAAACACCCGGGAAATTATGCTGGGCGTAGAACAAATAGCTGCCGATGGCGCTGGCGACAAAGTGCGGCAGGATCAAGGTCAGGATTACAGCGGGCCAGCCGAACAGGCAGGCAATCCCCACCCCGAGCAGCAGGTGGCCCACGAAGGCGAGCAGGCCATCGTAATGGTCGGAGATCTTGGTGAAGGCGGGATACAAACACATGCCATAATGAAAAACGAAGAGGTAGCCAAAGAGCATGGTCAGGGGATGCCGCATAAACAAATACTTAAAGCGGGTGGCGCGGCTTGCCTTAAGGTATTGCTCCCGGGTCATGATGGGGTAGGAGCCGATGTGCGATCCGCGCAGCTTTGAATTGTGGTTGTGATGGTGGTTGTGAGAGGCCCGCCAGACGCTGCTGGGGCTCAGAATGAGAATTCCAAAGATCCACATCAAAACCTCTGCGACTCGGGAATGGGGTAAAATGGCCTGATGCTGCTGATCATGATAGATGACAAACAGCCGAAGATAGAGCAGCCCGGCGAGCACACTGCACAAGACTTTGCCCACAAGGTGGAAATTCCACAGCGTCCCGGCAACCGCAACCGCCGCCAACGCCGCGGTCGAGCTGAGATAACCCCAACTGCGCACGGGGGAATCCACCGCAAAGGGTCTGGTGGCCATGATGATTTCCTTGCCCGTTCTCATGCGGGATTCACACCTCTCAACCGGCTGGGTTCGCTGCTCGTGCGTGATCTCCTCAACGAGCGGTTGGCTTCAGCGACTCGACGCATATCTCGAAGGTTCAGCCGTGGTAATGCTGGAACATGCCCGCCAGCAGGATGACCTCGGGATGGGCCGCCGCCACCCGGGGGAGAACGAGGCGGATGCGCGAGCGATAGCCGGACAGCTTCTCGCGGAACGAACGCAGGTCGTCCACCTTGTCCCACCGGAGCTTGTTCATGTCCAGCACCAGGCGGCTCTTGCTGCGCGCCAGCGAATCCCGAAGCCGTTGACTGAGACTCTCGGCCTCGGCCCCCGAAAGCGCCCCTTCCAGCCGCATCCAGACCTGTTCCTTGGAGTGCTGCAGATCGACCTGGATGGAAAGCTCGGAAGCCGGAGATTTGCGGCGGAACTCTTCCCACAACTCAAACCCGGCCCACCGCTTGTTGGGCATTCGATAACTCGTTCGAAGCAACTTCGGATGCTGGAACAAATTCAGCCGCAGCGTGAGGCCATTCCACAGGGCCGCCCCGACCGCGAGGACGGATTTGAGCCGCGCTTCCATTGATGGCGCGCCCAACTCCGCGTGAATCCGGCGCTCCAAATCGGCCGTCCAGCGCCGAATCTTGGCGTTGGGGCCGAGCAGCCTTCCCGCGAGAAACGCCGGGTAGGCCACCCGCAATTCCCGGGCGTAATACTCGGCCTTGCGGCGCAACCACGGGTTGGCGGAATCCTTGAGCTTCTGATAGCCGAGCAAGCGCGCTTCCAGCGTGCGGAAGATGCTCGGGCCGAGCCGTTGAAAATCCTCATTAAAACACCAGCGCTGTAGTTCCTCGATCCGCTCGGGCGATAATGTCGGGTGCTTGATCATCGTGGTGAAGCCATCCCCGCGGCGGTACATACGCTCGGGATCGGCGCGGTAAACGTCGTGGAGCAGATTCTCCTTCATGACCCGCTCGAAAAAGGGCGTGCCCGGCACCGGCCCGTAAATCAGGAACTGAGCCAGCGATGGCTTGAGCCGCATCAGCCCGTCGAACTCCTGGGCCACGACCTCCGGCGTCTGGTAGTCAAACCCGACAATCATCGAAGTCAGGATGGTAATGCCGTGCTCGCGGAATTCCCGCAGAATCTCCTCGACCGGCCGGCCCTGCTGCTTGGCGTAACCGGAACGGGTGCCCTCGTAGCCGATCCAGAAACCATCGATGCCCATCTCGAGGATCTCCTCGACCGTATATTGGCTGATGGCCTTGATGCTCGAGAACGCGAAGATGGACAAGGTTTTGCCCCCCTGCTTCACACAGTCACGAAACTCCATCGCCCGCTTTTTGTTGAGCAGAAAATCCTCATCGATGATCAGCAACACCAGCTTCGGATCCAGATCGAGGTACCGCTCCGCGACCGCGTAGATGTCCTTGCCCTCCGGCAAGAGGCGGACGTGCTTGCGCGAGAAAAAGTGGGAGGTGCAACAAAAGTCGCAACCATTGGGGCAGCCCAGCCCGGCAAGGATTTTGCCCGTGCCCGAGACCCTCCAGCCGAAGACTTTGAGCCAACTGACCAGCAGCGGGTGCTTGTAGGGCATGGGAATCTCGGGCTCGCCCAACAGCCGGCGGAAAAAGCCCACGCCCTCTTCCCGGCAAATGTGGTCGGCATAGGGCTTGAGCACTTCGTCCTTAAGGACGGTGCCGTAGCCACCCAGGACGATCTTGCTCTGGGGCGAATACTCGCGGATCAAGGCGACCGTCTCCTTCATCTTGTGCATGACGGCCAGCAGGAACGAGACGCCCACGTAATCGTAGCCTTTTTTCAGCTCGCGAATCAGCTCGCTCTTCGAAGGGTACTGCAACACGACGGTGGGGGCGTCCAGGTTTTCGGCGATATACTCGAGGGAAAAATGGACGTTCACCGTCCGCGGGCTGAACAGCCCTTGCGCGCGCGTGACCTGGCTGTAAAGGAGTTCGTAGCCGACGGAAGGGGCGTCGCCATATTTCGGCCCCATCGGGCGGCAAACGCTGGTTAACAAGATCTTCTTGCTCATGGTTGGTTTAGGCTTGGGAAACACCGAGAATCGGGTCCCCGGGCCGCCGCAACGGTGAGCCGGAGGCAGGCGGGAGTTGGAATGCGGCAGTGGGGCTCATCACCAGGAACGAGGGGTAACCACGGGCGTGCTCGCGAACTCCAGGCTGATATTGTAGCGCAAGACATGGCCGCAATGCACGCGGTCGATGGTGGTCTTGCTTTGCCAACCGGGACAACGCGCCTCGCCGATGGCCGTCCCACGATGCGCGGCCACGGCCGCCGCCAGTTCGCCGCTCAGGTCAAAACTTCCGCCCACGCACTCCTCATTCGGGCACTCGAAGCAGAACGCGGACTTTGCGTGGGCGAGATTGAAGTTACACTTGAGCTGGCTATGTTGCGTGAGGCCATTGGGCACGAAATAGGCGATCGTGGCGCTCAACGATCGCAGATCGGGGAACTTCTCCGCCAGGGTGGTCGAGGCCTGGATGCGCAGCTTCTCCTCCTGGAGGTATTCCGCCCGGGCTCCGACTCGTTTTTGATGCATGATAAAACAGATTCTCTCGCGGAGCTAACCCGGCAGGCTGGCCTCGTGCGTGGCACTATGCGCCAACAGACTCTCAGGCCAGGGCACCGCGATTGCCCTGGCAGCCAATGACCGGGCGCGAGCCCGGGGTAATATCCACCCGCGGCGCCACGCCCCATGATGCAACTACGGCGAATCCTTCCTGGAAACGCCCGCGCCCTGCTTCTATCCAGCCGATCGCTGCCTGCTCCACAGAGCGTCTAGGCGTGCGACTTTCATCGAACGCCCAGGTCCTGTTCCGGCTGGCTCAATAGCGCCGGCCAGCTCCACGGTTCCCACCGCGGTCACCGGTGCGCTCGGTCTGAGGCCGAGCCTCGTTCACCGTCAAATTCCGCCCGCCAACCATCGCCCCGTTGAGCGCGTCAATGGCCTTCTGCGCCTCCTCGGGCGTGGACATGGTGATAAAAGCAAATCCGCGGGGCCGGCCCGTGGCGCGGTCCATCATCAGGTTGGCCTCGGTCACCGTGCCGTGCGCGGCAAAGGCGTCCTGGAGGTCATTTTCGGTCATATCGAACGAAAGGTTCCCGACGAATAACTTAGTGTTCATGATGTTTGGCTGTCCCTAGTTTAACCCTGTTCTCTCCACGCTGTTCCCGATCTTCGGGTTTCAAATCATCACTGAACAGAGTTCACCTGAGGATTTACCATGTCCTGGAAGCGACAAGCTATCTATTAGACGGCCCCATATTGGACTTTTTCAGCCAAATAGCAACTGGAATTTGACGAAATCTGCGACGGCTTGGGGCCCTCCGGACAGGCCGGGCGGCCACAGCGGACCCACGCCCGGTGGTTCGCAGCCGGGTTCTCTTGAACGCCCGGCTCGCGTTGACCCACGCGGAAAAATCTGTAAAGTGCGTCCGTCGAATGAAGCTCCTTCCGCTATTTGTCTTTGCGTTCCCGGCGTGGCTTGCCACAGCCACGCCGGCTGCCGCCGCCACTCCATACCTCCACGCTCCCTCCGTCGAGAGCTATGCCACGCACAACCCGTCCGGGCTGACGATCCTCGCCAATGGCCGCTTCCTCGAACCTGTCGGGCGGCATTTTCCCGTCGCCCAGTGGCCTCATGGGCTGGCGATGAGCCGGGATGGCCAGACGCTCTTTGTGGCCAGCGCCGGCCTCGGGCAGATCGTCACGGATTGGCGCGGCTCCGCCCCGCGGATCCGGGAGGTCCTGCCTGAGAAGCAAAAGGGCAAACGACGACGCCCCAGCGCGGGAGGGGTGGATTTTTCGCGCGATGGCCGGACGATCTACTGGAGCGGAGGCGATGGCGGTTCGATTTACCTGGTGGACACCGCCTCCGCGCGGGTCACCTCCGAAATCCCCCTGAACGTCGCCGTGGATGGGACCAATTATGAGGACAGCTTTGTCGTGGACATGAAGATCGACGAGTCGGGACGCCACCTATATTGCGCGGATGTGACGAATTTTCGCGTGATTGTGGTCGATACCGAGCTGGGGCAGGTCATTGGTTGTGCGCGCGTCGGGCGATATCCCTATGCCTTAAGCGTTTCCGGTGATCGGGTCTATGCGGCGAACATCGGGCTCTTTGAATATAGCGCGGTGCCGGCGCCGGAGGATAAGCGCTTTGACGCCCGGGGCCTAACCAAGCCCCCGTTTGGGTATCCCAGTCGCGAAGCGCGGGAGGGAACCTACTTCGAAGGACGCCGAATTCCCGGCCTGGGCGCGCCGAACGTTGCGGATTCCTTTTCGGTCTGGGGGCTGGACGTGTCCGACCCCCGCCATCCGCGCGTGATCAGCCGCCTGAAAACCGGGTTGCTGGTCGGCGCGCCAGCGGAGGACGGCAAGACGGTTGGCGGCAGCGCGCCGAATTTCCTGGTGAGCAGCGGCGATTCTTTATTCGTGTCCAACGGCAACAACGACCTGATCGAGCGGGTGGATCTGGGAGGGAACCAAATCGCGGCCCGGGAGCGCATTGTGCCTTCGCCCCTGGTGGCCGGTTTGCGGGGGATCAGCCCGGCTGGGATGGCCCTGTCCCCCGGGGGCGACCGGCTGTATGTGGCGGAAATGGGGATCAACGCCATCGCGGTGTTGAACGCCCGCACGCTCGATGTCTTGGGGCATATCCCCACCGCCTGGTATCCTTACCGGGTCGAGATCTCGCCGGACGGAAAACAGCTTGCCTGCATCTGCTTCCGGGGCTTTGGTAACGGGCCGAAGGGTGTTTCCCAAAAACCGCGGAGCGACTTCCTGGGCATGCGCGGGGTGCTGTCGGTTCTGGACGTTCCTTCCGATGCTGAGCTCGCGGCCCTGACCACCAAGGTTTTGGCCTTCAACGGCATCGTTGACCGGGAACAGGACCGTGCGCTCATGAACTCGCCGGTGGTTTCTCCGGCGCCGGGTGTTGCGTCCAAGGAAATCAAATACGTGGTGTTCCTGACCAAGGAGAATCACACCTATGACACCATTTTCGACCACGTGCCCGGCGCCAATGATGATCCGAGCCTCTTGCGCTGGGGCCTGCACCAGACCCTGGCCGAGCAGGGCCAGCCGACCCTGCGCAACGCCGCGGTCATGGTGAATCACAACGCCCTCGCCCGCCAATTTACCGTCAGCGACAATTTCTACATGGAGCCCGAGGCCTCCGGCGTCGGTCATCGCTGGCTGGTCGGCGTTCAACCAAACAATCTGATGCAGATGACCTACACGGTGGGGTGGGAATTCCGAAAAGACAGCCGCGCTCCCGGACGCCGTTACTCGATGGGCTCGAACGCCTCGCTCATCCCGGAAGACTATCCCGAGGCGGGCTCGATGTGGGACCACCTGGGAGCCCACCGCATCCGGTTCCGCAACTACGGCGAAGGGTTCGAGTTCCCGGGGGTCGAGGAGGATGAGGACGAGCGGCCCACCGGGGCGCGCGAGGTGGTAAATATTCCTATGCCCGAGGTGCTGTATGACAACACCTGTTTCGGGTTCCCGATCTTCAATATGAATATCCCCGACCAGTACCGCGCCTACTGGTTCATGCGGGACATCAAAAAACGATTCCTCCGAGGGTTTCACCGCTTCCCCACTTTCCTGAATGTAGCCCTCTGCAATGATCATGGGACCGAGCCCAAGCCAGCCAAGGGGTATCCGTACGTCGCCTCCTGGATGGCGGATAACGATCTTGCGGTGGGCCGCATCGTCGAATTCCTGTCGCATACGCCCTATTGGAAACACATGGCCATCTTCGTGACGGAAGATGATGCGGGCGGCGAACCCGACCATGTGGACGCGCAGCGCAGCGTGCTTTTGCTGATCAGCCCCTGGGCGAAGCACGCCTACGTGTCGCACCGGCACACCACCATCGTCAGCATGCACCGGACCCTCTATGAGATTCTGGGCCTGCCGCCGCTGAACATGTTCGACGCCCTGGCCAATGACTTTTCGGACTGCTTCACCTCGACCCCGGACTTCCGGCCCTATCAATGCCGGCCCGTGGATCCTCGCGTCTTCGACCCGGAGAAAGCCAAGGACCCGAAGGACCCAGATTACGGGATCGCGCGCCGGCAGAAGTCCGTGGAGATGGACGATGAGGAGGAAATGGCGAAGGTGCTCCGACGGGGAGAAGAAGAGACCACAGCCCGTTGAGCATCAGTGGGCTTGGGGTTCAGTCAAAATCACCCCTGCGGATGCTGAAGCATCCGACCCGGTGCCCGAGAATTGCAGGCGAATGAGGCCGAAAAAGGTGTAGGGATCGACTACGACCACCTGGGTTTTGGATGGGCTCTCGGCCAACCGGCGAGACAACTCGGCATACCAGCTTGGGGGTTTGAGAATGCTCCGGGCCCAAAAAAAGCCCGGCTGAGTCTGACAGCGGCCGGCGGCATCCACGAGCACGGCCACCGCCTCGTTGAGGTCGCTCGGCAAGTCACGTTCCGGGCAGGCCGGCATTCCCGAGTGCAGCCGCGGCCCAGGATCAAAATGGGTGCCGGCTCCATCGGGACTGAACGTGCGATAGGCCTGGAACTCGCGCTCGGTGGAACGCCCCCCCGATCCGTCCAGTATAAAACCCGTGATACTCATATCCCAGCGTTGATAATACGCCCGGCAGTGCGCCGTCCACGCCTCCAGGCCAGGGGGCAGCTCGGAATCGGGGCGGACGGTCAGCGCGCGAGGGTTCAGATAGCCAGCCCCCGAGTCTCCGGCGATGAAGAAGTCGTTGGTTGTCGCGTGGCGATACGCATACGCCAGGGCTTGCGGCGCCCGATCCGCCAGGTTTGGATCGAATGCCCAAGCCATGGGAACCGCTCCGCGAGCGGGATCGCGAAAGAAGGCGGCGACCGCCTTGTAGAGCCAGGAGGGGGCGTCGTAATCCCCCACATAATGTCCGAGAAAGAGCCGCTTCCGCACACGCCCTTGCGCGGTCACATACCCGCGCCCCTTCCAATCGGAAAGCGTGGGTTTGACGTTCGGTTGTCGGTAGCGCTTTGCCAGCGGATAATGTTGAAAGAAAGAGGCGTTGGCCATGGCGCCAAGCCCGGCGGCATCCGCTTCCATGTAGCCATTGAACTGGGAAATCAAACGGCCATATTCCCATTCCGTGGCGACACCCTCGTGTTTGCCTGGGGGTTTGCTTTGGAGCGTGTATTTGAATGGCCACGGCACAAATCCACCCACCCGGATCACTTGCCCCGCACTCCGTTGATAGAGCCCCCGCATCACCTCGATGAGTTCGCTCCGATCCAGTCCCAGAGCTTGCCCAGGATCATCGCCGGGGCGTTCGTCGCCCCAGGGGGACAAATCGAAGAAAAAGGCCCGGTGCGCGATGAAATAATCATGGTTGGACAGGGTGTGCATCGTCGGATTGCCGTCCGGATGTTGCAGCCAGTAGGCATCGACATAATACGCGGCCACCCCGGCGGCGCAGCGCCCGGTCTGCACATAACGCGCCAGTGCCCAGCGATAGGCGTCGATCTTCGCGCTGCCCGTCGATGGCGAGTCCGTATCCGGAATGATTCCTCGTCCGGTAAACCGCGAGGTGCCGTCCGGGTTCACCAGCCAGAGCTTGACGGTCAGCTTCATGCGGCGAACAAGCAGATCAAACATCGAACCCAGCTCGGGCGCATATCGCACGGGGAGCAGATCCTCGCAGCCCGCCGCCGTCGAGCCCAGGTTCGAGGTGGCCGGAACGGCGGGGTCATAGACCACCAAGCCCTTGAAGCTGGTCCGGAAGGTGTTAACCACCTCTTGAACTGAATCCAATGATCGAACCTCGTCCGAGCCGAGCCACCCATCTTCGCCCCGGAGCCAATCGAACCAGAATTGGTCGGTATCGACGCCGAATTCAGAGCAATAGAACAGGTACAGCCGAGGGGAACCGCGGTTGGCCAAACCCTGCAACGCCGAAAGCGTGTGCAGCGTGTCCCACAGCCGATCACGATTGGCGGTCACTCCCAGATCCAGCCGATTCAATGGGCGCGCGTCAAAGGTATAGACTCGTTTTGGGATCGAGGGTACTTCGGCCTCGCTGACTCGCCCGGTGAGGAGTACCGCGGCGATACAAGCCGCCGTCCACCACGCCAATCGCATGAGGTATCGAATGCTCGGCTCGGGCATGCTTGCGAGTGGAATCAAAATTCACCTGGATGCCAAGACATTTGGCGGCCATCTCCCGGCCTACCGAGTCCGAACACCAGCCGGCGCGGAGTGGGCGTGATCGAGCCGGGGATAGGGGTGGCAGGCGACGGTTGACCGACCTGCTGTCATCAGCCTTCCAGCCGACCTCGGACCATCCCTCGGGGGTACGCCCTCGGGCGCGCCAGACCGTCGCGCAGCGGCCTCGCTAGGTTCCAATCTGACGCCCATGGAAGTCGCCGCCCGGCATCGGGTGGAACCAAGGAAATGCTGGATAATCAAGTCTCGTCCGGGTTACAAAATCGGAATGCAATCCCACGTGCTACCAGCAGCGCTCGCATTGATTCTCTTCGCCACTTCGGGCGCCAAGGCCGAAACGGCGGCGGAGGACTGGCCCCAACTGCTTGGTCCCACTCGCAACGGCGTTTACTCAGGCGTCGATTTGAGCGAAGACTGGCCGGCCAAGGGGCCCCCGGTGGTTTGGCAGAAGGCCGTTGGCCATGGGTTCAGCGGGCCCGTGGTCGCGGCACACAGGCTGATTCTCTTCCACCGTTTGGAGGGCCGCGAGACCGTGGATTGCCTCGACGCCCGCACGGGCAAACCCATCTGGAGCTTTGGTTATCCGACCGATTACCAGGACGAGTTCGGCTTCGACGACGGGCCCAGAGCAACTCCGACCATCAACCAGGGCCGCGTTTACACCTTCGGTGCGGAAGGCCTGCTGGGCTGCCTTGATTTGGAAACCGGGAAGGAATTGTGGCGGGTGAACACCAAAACCGACTACCACGCTCCCAACGGGTTCTTCGGGATGGCCTGCTCCCCACTGGTGGAAGGCGATGCGGTCCTTTTAAACATCGGAGGCGGACCAGGGGCCGGCATCGTGGCGTTCGATAAGAGCAGCGGGAAGCTCCTCTGGAAGGCCTCGGATGACGAGGCCAGTTACTCTTCCCCCGTCGCTGCGACCATCGGCGGCCGGCGCTACGCCCTGTTCTTCACCCGGAACGGCTTGGTTGGCCTGGACCCGGCGGCGGGCACGATCAAATTTACCTACCCATGGCACTCCCCCAATCGAACTTCGGTCAACGCGGCCTGCCCATTGGTCCTGGGCGATACGGTCTTTCTGTCCGCGTGCTATGGCACCGGAGCCATCCTGCTCCAATTAGCCGGCGGCCAGGTTGAGAAGCTCTGGTCGGGCGATGATCTGCTGTCCAACCACTATGCCACCAGCGTCGAACGGAACGGTTACCTCTACGGGATTCACGGCCGCACCGATCCCGGCTACAATCCGCGCCCGAAACTGCGGTGTGTTAACCTCCAAAAGCGCGCGGTCTGTTGGGAAACGGATGCCGTCGGACCAGCCAGCATCCTCCGGGCGGGCAACCGGCTGATCATCCTGACCGAAACGGGCGAACTGGTGGAGGCGTCCGCCGAACCAGACGGCTTTCACCCCCTGTGCCGCGGCCAGATTCTCGCTTCGGAAGTTCGAGCTTTTCCGGCCTTGGCTCAGGGCTATTTCTACGCCCGAAGCAAAGATCACCTGGTGTGCCTGGACCTGCGCAAAGTGGACCGGCGGTAATGCCAGCCGCCCGCAACGTTCCACGCTGCGCGCAAGCTCCCTTCTCAGTGGGTATCCACCACGATGGAGCGGAGGTTCTCCGCGCCGGCGGGTGAGCGATTGCAGGTCGCACCGGGTCGCGCGTACCAATAAGTCGTCGCGGCGTACTCCATGGTGGTGGCCTCCCAATGCCAAATTTCGAGGTTCATCGACAGCCGGTGGTTGACCGGATTCAAGCTCCGAACGACAGTTCCTCATGAACACAAAGGAGCGACGCTTTAGTGATCTGGTGGACACTTCGGGCAAACCGGAGCCCATCACTTTGTGGACTCGTCCGCGACAGGATCGTGCTTTCATGAAGGCGGTCAAGGAAAACCGGGTCTTAACGGTTGTTGAACGACCTCCCTCGAAGAAAAAGGACTGCGGCATCGTTGGCTTCCACGTCCAACCGCAGGCGTCCTACCTGGTGTTTCCCAAGGCGCTGTCGGCGCCGGCGAGAACGCGGGTAGTGGGGATTCGGTACGACCTGGTGGCCCAACCGCAAACCGCCGATCCCCTGCCCCGCCCTGCTTTCAAGCTGTCCGCGCAGCCGAGGGCCAAGCCACGCTCCCGTGAAACAACCTTCACCGTTATTCTCCGGCGCGTGGCGGTGCTGGAAAGCAGCATAACCGTCCTCGCGCGCAACCCAAAGGAAGCCCGGGCCAAGGCGCTCAACACGATACGCCACGAACCTTTTGCCCTGGCCAAAGCCGTCCTCGCCAACGAGGTCAAATCGGTCCAATAAACGAAGACCGTCGGGCGTATCGACGGATCCCGACGCCGACCATGGTCCGGTGCCCGGCCGGGAAAAAAGTGGCATCCGGGCGGCCGGGACGTAAACTGGCCCTGATGAAATGGACGACGTTGCATGGCCCGGTTCGTGTCGAACCGGGGAGCATTCGTCTCGAGCCGGGGGAGCGATGAAGCGCGCCAAACCCACACGGGGCGCGGTCTTGATGCTCGCCGCGGGCCTGGTCACCCTCCCGGCGTCCGCTCAGCTAAGCCGGGGCGACCGCTATTCCGGCGCGCCCTGGGCGACGCGCTCGCCGGTCCTGGCCCAGCACGGCATGGCGGCCACCGAGCAGCCGCTCGCCTCCGCAGATCGCCATCGACATCCTGAAGAAAGGCGGCAGCGCGGTGGACGCGGCCATCGCGGCCAATGCCGCGCATCGGCCTGATGCAGCCGGTGCTGAACGGCATCGGCGGCGATCTCTTCGCGATCGTCTGGGATCCCAAGACGAAGCAAGCTTTACGGCTACAACGGCTCGGGCCGCTCGCCGAAGGGCCGCGATCTCGCCAAGCTGAAGCGCCGAGGTCGAGGCGGCCTATCAGAAGGCGGGCAAGCCCTATCGGGCGCATATCCCGCCGTTCGGCTCGCTGCCGGTCACGGTGCCCGGGACGGTGGACGCCTGGTTCGCGCTGCACGAGCAAGTTCGGCAAGCTGCCGATGGCGGAAGACCTGGCGCCCGCCATCGGCTATGCGCGGAACGGGTTTCCCGGTCACGCAACTGATCGCGCATTACTGGAAAGGCAACATGGCCGCGTTCGAGAAGCACCAGGGCCTGATCGAGGAATTCGACAACGCGCGCGCGACCTATCTGATCGACGGGCCACACGCCGGCGGAAGGCGAGATCTTCCGCAACCCCGACCTGGCGCAACACGCTTGTCGCTGCTCGCCGAAGGCGGGCGCGACGCGTTCTACAAGGGCGAGATCGCGCACACGATCGACGCCTATTTCAAGCGCATCGGCGGCGACCTGCGCTACGAGGATTTCGCCGCGCATCACGGCGAATGGGTCGACGCCGCTCTCGGTGAACTATCGCGGCTACGACGTCTATGAACTGCCGCCCAACGGCCAGGGCGGCGCCGTGCTGGAGATGCTGCAGATCCTGAAGGGCTTACGATCTGAAGAAGCATGGGCGCGGGCTCGCGCCGACACGCTGACGGCGCATGCTCGAGGCCAAGCGCCTGGCCTACGAGGACCTGGCCAAATGGTACGCCGACCCGCGCGTTCGTGAAGGTGCCGATGAAGGGCCTGCTCTCGGAGGCCTACGCCGACGAGCGGCGCAAGCTGATCGATCTCGACGCACGCCAATCCCGAATATCGGTCCCGGCGATCCGCGGCTGTCACGACGGCGACACGATCTATCTGACGACCGCCGACAAGGACGGCATGATGGTGTCGCTGATCCAGTCCAACTACCGCGGCATGGGCTCGGGCCTGGTGGCCGATCACCTCGGCTTCATGTTCCAGGATCGCGGCGAGCTTTATCTCGCTCGATCCCGAAGGCGGCGAATGTCTATGCGCCGGGCAAGCGGCCGTTCCACACGATCATCCCGGCCTTCGTGATGAAGGACGGCCAGCCGTTCATGTCGTTCGGCCTGATGGGCGGCGACATGCAGCCGCAAGGCCATGTGCAGGTGCTGACCGACATCATCGACTTCGGCATGAACGTGCAGGAAGCGGGCGACGCCGCGCGCTGGCGCCACTACGGCAATGCCGAAGCCGACCGGCGAGCCGTCGACAGGGCATCGGCACCGTCGAAATGGAATCCGGCTTTGCCCCGGCGGTGAAGGCGGAACTGGCACAGCGCGGCTACAAGGTGGTCGCCCGGCACCGGCGGCTTCGGCGGCTATCAGGCGATCCATGTGCGACGCCAAGAACCACGTCTATTGGGGCGCGTCCGAAATGCGCAAGGACGGCGAAGCCATCGGATACTGAGAGAGGCCAGCGGGTAAGCGGCGGATGGGCGCGAACCGTGGTTTAGAGCACAAATTCAACCGGAATGTGCTCGGCCATCCGGCGCTCCTTTTCTCCGGGGCGAGAACTGCGCCAGGGCATCGTTTCTGCGCAGCGTTTCAGCATGACCTGGGGATCGAGCCTGGGGGGCCGGGAGACGAAATCCGGCGCAACGGGGAACTCGAGTTCAGCCGGAACCGCGGGCTGCTCCGGAGATCCGGTGCTAACTGTCAGAACAGGCGCGGACGATTTTTTCATACAGATCCAAAGTGCCATACTTGAGGAATAACTGACGAATCTTTTCGGATCGGAGGTCAACCTGGTTGGTGCGGATGATGCCCTCAACGTCCTGGAAATCTTTCAAGAACCGATGGGCGCGGGTGTGGATCTGCTCGAATATGGCCACGCGCGAGGTTTAGCCAAGGCCGGGATCCTTGGCAAGCCGGTTCGCGGGGTAAACCCTCGGGTTGCGCGCGACAGCTTGCTCCTTTGGCCGTCTTCTGGCATAGGATGCGCATGCAAAATTCCCGCACGCCGAACGCCGGCGATCTCTGCGCCGAGCGGATCCGTCGCACGGCGTGCGCCCCCGCGCTGCCTAAGCCCACCCAAGCTTCGACCACGGTGCAATCTACCAACGATCTAAGGCCGAACCGCGTTGGGCATCGCGTACCGGCTTCCCCATTAAATATGAAATCCATCCTCCCGGTCCGGTTCCTCCTCCTTGCCCTCTCGCTCATCCTCTGCGGAAGTCCGCGAGCGCAGGACAACCCGACGTCCGAGTCCGCGCGCTTTCAAATTCCCGCCACCGACGATGGCCTGCCCGGCCAGGGGCCGATTCGCCGGTATGATTGGTTCCGGAACTTGTGGGTGCAGCGGCGAACCGCGTGGGCCGCGCGGGCGGACCGGGACCGCCACGCGGTGGTGTTGCTCGGCGATTCCATCACCCAGGGGTGGGGGGAAGACTTCACCGCGTGGTTTCCCGGGATGAAGATCGCCAACCGGGGAATCAGCGGCGACACGTCGCGCGGCGTGCTCATCCGGCTTTCGGCGGATGTCCTCGCGCTGGACCCCGAGGCCGTGGTGTTGCTGATCGGGACAAACGATCTCGAAGACAAAGCCGCTCCGGAAACCATCGCCGCAAATCTGAAACTCATCCTCGACGCGTTCGCGCGGCACAACCCAAAGATGCCCGTCATCCTGTGCCAGGTCTTCCCGAGTTCCGCGTCCAAGTCCCGTCCCGCGGCGGCCATCAAAAAGCTGAATCAACTCTACGCGAAGGTCGTGCTCGGCAACGCCCAGGTCACTTTCATCGAGACCTGGCTGCTCTTTGCCGACGCGCAGGGCGACGCCATTCCCTCCGAATTCCCGGACCTGCTGCACCCAAACCTGGCGGGCTACGCCAAGTGGGCCGCCGCCTTGCGACCCGTCCTGGCCACGCTGGGTCTTATCGAAACCGCCCCGTACACATTCACTCCCGAACCGGGGTTTGTGAGCCTGTTTAACGGCCGGGACCTGACCGGTTGGGGATTCCCGCCCACCTCGGAGGCGGACAAGGAATCCGCCCGCAAATGGAAGGCCTCGGATCCGAATGCCCCGCCCTGGCCGATCATCGATGCCCCCGTGAGCTTCGACGGTCAGGTGAGCAGTTCCGACGGCCGATTCGTGGCCAAAAGCGGTCGGCTCGTTGTGGCCACCCCGCCCGAAGGCCGCAGGATACAACAGCTCGCCACCACGAAGAGCTTTAGCAAGGACTTCATCCTGCGACTCGAATTCCGCGCGACGCCCAACGCCGATAGCGGCATCTTCATCCGGGGCGAACAACTGCAGTGCCGCGACTACCTGCTGGCCGGCCCCTACAACCAGCTCAAGAATTACCGACCGGGCGACTGGAATGAAATCGAAGTGGAGGTCCATGGCCGGACGGCCTTTTGCCAGTGCAACGGCGAGGTGCTGGAAACGGCCATGAAAGTTCCCGCCGACGGCCCCATCGGGCTGGAAGGCAATCGCGGCCAGATGGAGTACCGCCGCATCCGCCTTGAGGAACTGCCGTAGCTACCAGAGTTTCAATTCCGGCTAGCGACGGCGGACCGGGAAGCCTTCCACAAGGCGAGGCCGGCGACCCGCTCATTTGGGTCCGACGGCTGGCCCATCGCCCGCGCTCAAGCCGTCAGGGGACAGCCAACATTGTTGGCCGCCAGATATTCCGGCCCATGTTCGCCCAGGTCGGCGATCATCTCCTTCAGGTAGCCCTTAAACAAGGTGTTGGAGGAGATCACCGAGTGGCTGAGTTTCCGCACCAGAAAGCCGAACTGCGGGGTGTAATCGCCCCTGGCTCCGTCGTCGCGGCCCGCCGCGCATACGTTCGAGACCAGGCTTAATCCACTGCACTCATCGAGGCGGACCTGACAGGAACGTTCCCCTTCGGGCAGCCGGCCGCTGTCCTTGCCGCAGCGCCTGAACACATTTCCCGTGACCGTCGTCGTGCGCATCTTCATGGCGCAGAGGCCCGCTCCCCAATTCCGGTCGAAGCAGTTTCCGGTCACATTCCAGGCGTCACCGGCGCAGAGGTAAAGTCCATAGCCCTGGTTCCATTCAACCCGATTGGCGGTGAACATGACCGTGGCCCCGACCGACTCGCAGGCAAAACCGTGGCTCCCGTTGCCGGAGAATTGGTTGTCGGTGACAAAGCCATCCCAACCGGTGATCTGAACGCCACAGCCTTTATTGCCTTGCATGATGCTGTGGCGAAGAATGAAAAGCCAGACGCGCAGGAGATGGACGCCATGTCCGGAGAACCTCTCAATCTTGCAGTCATCGATCACGATCGAGTCCTCCTGGGGGCTATAATTCTGCGGGTTGTTCAGGAACACACCGTGGATGGGCTTGGCGGCCTCCCGCCGGCCCTCGAGGCAGAGGCCGTGGAGATGCGCGCCAAAGGCGCCGGTGATATTGAGCACGCAGTCCGCCGTGTCGGAATCCAGGAGCAGGACCGCCCCGGCCGCGCCTCGGTATCCCCATTGCGGCTCCGCCAGCAACGTGGTGTGCGGATGCACGTTTAGATCGTGGCAGGGATAGCGTCCCGCGGGAAAGTAAATGGTGCCGCTCACAGCGCCCGCCGCGTCCAGCGCTTTCTGAATGGCCTCCGAATCCGGTGTCTTGCCATCCCCTTTCGCGCCGAAATCCAGAACGTTGTAAACCGACGCGCTGCGGAAACCCGTCGATTCCGCTGCGGGGACGGTCGTCGTTCCGACCAGGCTCGACAACCCCAGGACCGTCGTTCCCGCCAGGAATTCCCGCTTGTTCATCGTCATGCGCCAGTCTAGGCGGCTCGCGAGAGAACCTCAACCAGGTACCGCAATTCCTCCTGGACCTGCTCCGGGCCTTCCACCGTTTGAGCGATCTCGGCCTTGACGAGCGCGCGGAAGCGTTTGCGCAACCGGTGCACCGCCACCTTGAATGAACCTTCGGACAAACCCAGCCGGCTGGCCGCCTCCGGCGGAGAGAGCATGTCGGCCTCGGCAACCAACCACGGCTTCAAGATCTCGAAATGGTCCTTCCGGCCCGCGGAGGCACATTCTTCGGCGAGGCGCCGCAGTGCCCGTTCGATCACCTCGAACGCCCAATGCCGGTCGAAGAACGTGTCGGGAATGACGACGGAAGGATCGGCCACCTCGAAGGCCGTCGAGGTTTCGGTTGGGTCGCCGATGGGCATCGTGGGCCGTCCGCCGCCTCGTTTCGCGGCGGACGCGCGGTCCAACTGATCGGCGAGGAAGTGTTTCACCGCGCCCAGAAGGTAGGAGCGAAATCGCCCCTTGGACGGCTCGGCACGATCCAACCCGTTCCGGGCCAGCAACTGCGCGATGAACTCCTGCGTCTGATCGCGCGCCGTCTCTTCGTTGCAGCCGCTCCGCCGCACGAAGCGGAAGATAGGGGTCCAATAGGCCGCGCAGAGTTCGCCCAAAGCCGCGCGGGCCTCAGGCGTTTGCCCCCTGGCCTTCAGGACCTGGGTCCAGCGGGTCGTAACAAAACTCAACGCCTCGTTGCCACCGCGGTCTGCCGTCGTCATGGATTGCTCGACTGCGACTCGAGTTTCAGCGCGTCCGCTTCGGAGGTGGGATTGGGGTCGATCAGGGAAACCCAATTCGTTCCCGAGCCAAACTGCGGTCGGTGAACCCTGCGCAGCAACTCGGGCGGGATTGGATCGAGCCGGGTCTCGAGCCCGACCACCCATTCCGCTGCGCGGTTGGGCTCAGGCGGGCTGGAAGGGTCCGCGTCCGGATTGGCACCAGAGGGTTTCACCGGATCCGAGTCAAGTTGCGCCGGGCCGGAGGTCTCGGGACCCGTCCCTTTAACGAGCACAAATTTGGTCTGCCCGTCCCACGGCGGCCAGACCTGGGCGGGTTGGCCCACCCAATCAACCGCGACTGGCTGTGGCGTGACCACATCGAATGCCCTGGCCTCCAGCTCCGGATGTTGATCCAGACCCACCGAGAATTCCAGCGGAGCGCCATCGGCCAGTGCCTGGTTGCCCAGCAACCTCCAGGCGACGTGCCCATGGGTGCCATGGAGTGGTGGCGAGATGATGAAGGCGCTGCTCGGGGCGCCGACTTTGACCGGAATTTGATTGCTCCACAACGTCGCCGTGAGCGTGAGGACGTAGCCCGCCGGGACGGACAGTCGAGATTGGTAGGTCCAGTCATTCCCGGGCGGCAGGCCCATGGGAACCCCGTACCCGGGAGGCGAAGTGGGTTGGGCCAGGATCGTCTCCTGGGGGGGTTCGGCACTGCGCCGCAGATGGACGAGCAGCGTTGAGAGGATGAAGACCACCATCAATCCTGTCGCCCCAACCGCGACGCGGCGGGTGCGGCTGGCGCCGGCCATGAGCCCTTCAAACGGAACGGCCAGCGGATCGCTCCGCCACCGTTTTACCCAGTCGCGCCCCAGTGACCAGTTTAGCGCGGCAATCCCCGCCAGCGCCACAAATCCCGCGAACACGGTGAGCACCGGAGCGTTCATATGGAACAAATGAAGTTCCAGGTTGCGAACGGAAAGAATGAGAATGAGAAACATTGCAATGTCGCAGAGGAACAACGGCCAAAGCAGCGCTGAAATCCTGGCAAACCAAAGATGCTTGGAGTCCACCGGCGCGACCTTGTATTTGTGCAACGCCGACCAGCCCAACCATGTCCCCGCCGTTGCCGGAAGGGCGAACAGCAGAAGCAGCACCACGATCCCGCCGCCGTGCGCGTGCCCCGCGCTGAGGATGAGCAACACCAGCAGGAGGCACATGAGGCTCAACCCCGCCAGCACCAGGCCGGCAAACGCTCGACGGGAAGGCCGCCCCGGACGTTCTCCCGAGGTTCCACCCCCTGAGATCGAGGGCGGCGGTGGCCCGCCGGGAGTTCCCGGCCCAGCCGGGTTTTGCGGGTTATGTTGTCCGCCCCGACTGGGTTCGGCCGGGAGGGGATTGGCCGTGACGTTCTCGACCCGGGTTTTGACCTCGCCCGCGCTTTGAAATCGACGCTCCCGCTCCTTCTCGAGGGTTCGCATCACGATCTGATCGATGCGCGCGTCCACGTCGGCTTTCTCGGAAGGTGGCGCGAATCGCCCCAGTGGCAGTTCGCCCGTCAACATCTCGTAAAACACGACGCCCAACGAAAAGATATCGGCCCGCTGATCGACCTCGTGGGGATGTTCAAATTGTTCCGGCGCCATGTAGTGCGGAGTGCCAATGGCCGCGCCGCTGGCGGTCAGCGTGAGGTCCTGGTTGTCTCCCAAAAGCTTGGCGATGCCAAAATCAGCAATCTTGACCCGCCCGCGAACATCGAGCAGCAGGTTTTCCGGCTTGATATCCCGGTGCAGCACCCCCTCGTCGTGAGCATATTGGAGGGCGTCACAAATTCGGGGAACCAGGGCCAGGGCCTGGGCGGGTGTGAAGCGTCCGGCACGCATGGCTTGCCGCAAGTTGACCCCATCCACGAACTCCATGGCCAGGAAGAAGAATCCTTCCACGCGCCCGAAATCGTAAACCGCAACAATGTTCGGATGATTCAACCGGGCCAGAACCCGGGCCTCGCGCGTGAAGCGCTCGCCAAAGGTGGGATCCGAATCGGGTTTTTGGGGCAACAATTTCAAGGCGACCAGCCGATCCAGGTGGGGCTGACGCGCCTTGTAAACCAACCCCATCCCGCCTTTGCCGATAAACTCGACAATCTTCAGTTGCGGGAAGGCCGCGGCCACGCTCTCGAGCGATGGAATTGAAGGGGCTTCCGCGCGCACACCGGCCTCAGTCGGGGCCGAAACCACCGCCAGCAGGCATTTCGGGCACAGCCCCTGGGGGGCCTCTTCGGGAACCGGGGCCTGGCATTTCGGACAAATTCTCATCGGCTCAGTGTTCATTGTAACAGTACCCTGAGGAAAATCCTCGCCCTGGTTACAGCAAAATCCGTAAACCCGTAAACATTGGGCCGCGGTGCCTGGTTCATGTGCTTGGGGCATAGCATCGGTGTATCGCGCACCTAAGCCGAGTGAATTCTGATCCCGCCGGTTCTCGCAATCCGTACGGTGCACTCCCCGGCACGCGTCGAGGAGAAATATTCCCACCATGTCAGGGGCCGGGGCTTCGCTTGATCCTCACCCTCCCCGGGAAAGACAAGCAGGCGATACGCCGGGCCCCCGGAACGGGGCTACGTGGCTGCTGCCGCCGCGGCTTCTTCGGCGCGGCGTGTTGCAGCCAGTGCCTGCGCACTGGGGGATCCCGGATTGCTCGCGGTCGCAATGGCCGCCAAGCCTCGCCCGTAGCCTTTGAGCGGGTTGTGCCACAGCACTTTGCCGGCGAAAGCGTCCAGACAAAAAACCTCGCCGGAACAGGTGGCGAGCAACGTCCCGTCCTCGATGACCAGGTTGACGAAGTCCAGGCCTTTGAGCCGGGTGGCCCACGCCTGCCGGCCTGTGCCGCGGTCAAGGGCCAAAACCGAGCCACGGATGCCTATAAAAACCAAGTCTGGGGTGTTCATAATCGATATTTTTGGAGCAGTTGCCCGCTCGAATTTGCTCGGATGATTTGTGCCGTGCCGGTCCAAGAAGCCGAGTACCGCAATGGCTCTTCGACGACCTGGTTCTGAGTTGTAGCCGGCACATCCATGCAGTCGAAAACTACTGGGACCCCCCCGAGGGGTTCAATTACAAGAGCGGGCGGGTTTTCTAGCTGCCCCGAGTTTAAAAGTACGTTGTCACCCAGTCCAGTCTCCGCACCCGCCCCGCAACGCGCGGGGGCCCGAGGGCCAGTCTCGATGAGCTACTTCGGTGAGCTTCGCGGTTTCAAAATCTCCGCCAGCAGATCGGGCTTGGAAGCATCGCGTTCCAATTGAGGGTAGCGCTCGCCGTTGTGATAATCGAGGCTGAAGGTTCGGAAGTACTCTTCGTTCTCGAGGAGGAGCCTAATGGGGGCCTTGCCACTCTGGGCGGCTTTAATGGCCGTGCGCAAGACTTCGGGGGTCCAATGGCGGTCGTTGACTGCCAGCAACTTCATGGTCGTCCCGATGCCCGCGCGATCCGCCGGTGAACCGGGAATCACATCCGTTATATACCCGTCCTCCTTGATAAGCAGGCCCAGCGAGAAAGTCACATCGGTGAACTTTTCCGCCGCTTCAATCGACCTGAGCCGGTCGGGGATTTGGTTCGTGTACGTCAAGCGCCAGCCCGCCCCGCGGACTCCGCCGAGCGGGGCGCGCGGCTCAGCCTCATAAACCCGGTGCCGAAAGAACTCCCGCCAGCCGCAGGGCGCGATCTTATCCAGCGCGTTGACGAGATCCTCGAAGGTGTAGGGGATCACTTTGGGGGGGCAATTTTCGCCGCCGTAAAAGCTTTTGCAGAAATCATCGATCGAGCGCCGCCCCTGAGTCTGCTGCCGTATGAGCACGTCCGCCTCCAGCCAAATCAAGTCGCCTTCCGGATAGAAATCCACGCTGCGGCGCCAGGCGTTGCCCTCGGGCCTGGCGGCGTAGAGCAGTTGCGCCGCCACGGTTGTATCTGAGAGGGGCCGCCAAGTGCGCCCGGGCTCCTGGTCCAGCATGGCCGCTTCCATGGCCAAGTATTCGCAGAAGGTGGCATTGGTCCACAGCCCGCAACGCGTAGCCAGCACCACCCCCAGGTAGTCTGTGAGCCCTTCGTAAACCCACAGCAGTTCACCTTTCATCGGCTGCTGGTAATCCGGCGTGGCCAGGCCGAGCGGCCGGCGATACTTGCCGTTCCAGGAATGCACCATTTCGTGCGGGAGCAGGAAGCCGTCCAGCTTGAGAGTGTCGGCGTCGGTTAAATATCGTTCGGCCATACGGTCGTCGCTGGACTCATGATGCTCGAGGCCGAAGTGGGCCACGTGATCGCTCAGCGTCAGCAGGAAGTGGTAATCCCGATAATGCCGCGCCCCGAACAGCGCGCCGGTTTCGTCCACAAGCCTCGAAAAATGGAGGACGTCCTCGGGCTTGATCTCGAGGGCGGCCGCGCTGTCTGCCACCATGTCCAGGCGGTGGGGGGGAGTAGCTCCGGGGGAGAGATCCACGGATCGAAAAAAACTGCCGGCGATGACCGGAGAATCCACCAGGGTCTCGAGGGAGATCGGCTCGAATTCCAGTGTATCACCCGAGCGCCTGGTCAGCGGCAGAGCCGTGCCAAATTTCCAACCGGCGGGCAGGCGCAAGCTGGGGGCGAACTGGATTTCGCCGGCCTTGAGCCCCTTGGGATACAAGAGCACCTGGTTCCAACTCAGATCCAGCAACTGCGCGGTGGCCGAAGCGCCCGAAGAAAACCCACCCGTGCTCGGGGGCAGGAGGAAATCGAAAGCGAGCTCTACCAATCGCGCCCCCGGGGGCACCGTCAGGTGGAAGGCGTACATGTCCACATCATCGCGCTGCCATTCCAGGGCGTTCCCCGCAGCCCGGATTTCAAGGCCCATCAAGTCCGTGATTGGCCCGGTGGGACCGTGCTCACCGGGAATCCATTTGGGATAGACCAAGGTGAGCTTGCCGGGTTTGGCGGGTACACTCATGCGGGCGTGGAGCAACTTCCGTGGCGCGTCGGTGGCGTCGATATCGAGTTGGATCACCTCTGCATGGGCGAAGACCAACTGCAACATCAGGCAGAGAGCGGCCCATCCACGCCTGCGGATCGCTCCACAACCAACGGCGGCAGACACGACGCGCGAGGTGCCCTCCTGCGAAGGTTCACTCATATAAAATCCTCCATCTCCACACGGCGACACCCACGGGGCGGATAGGAGCTTGGCTTGTCGTGGCGACCCGCTTGAACCGCGGCAGCCGAGAACCCGGCGGTCGCGGCGCCGGCGCCGCGCAGCACGGGGAACGGCGGCGCCTTCGGCTGAATTGCTTTTGTCATCCATTTGCCTTTCAGTTCAACGAGGAGCGCACGGAAATTTCGGGAACACAGCGAACGATATCAGGATTTGACTTGCTGTCCATGCCATGATTCATCTGGATTCCCAGGCCGGCTTCAACTCGTCAACTTCCAGCGAGGCGATGTTCGCGCTGCCGCCTTGGGCAAAGACCGCGAGCGAGCGGTTGTCCTGGGGGACGATGACTCCGACGGTCATGTAGAGCCGTCCGTCGTTGCCGAAGATATCAACCGAGGTCCGGTCCACGAGCAGTCGCAACCGGAGCTTGCCGGCCACCGGCCGGAGCGGAGCGTGCTTATCTTCGCAGGACAGCTCCTGTTTCTTCGCATCATAGGTTATGGTCACCCCGCGGAGCGTGAAGCCAACTTGGGCGGCGTCACCGAGGACCAACTCCGAGGTCACATCGAGCAACTCCCCCTTGAGAGCGGCGAGCGGGTTTTCACCGGGACTCAGAGGTTGCGGCCCGAGGCGGTGGGCTTTGGCGTGAAGCGTGTTATGCTCACGCACGGGATAAGCGAAAAGCCGTGGACCTGCTTCGGTCGAGCGCAAGGTCAGTTCTACTGGCAATCCCATCATTTGATTAAAAGGCATGCCCGGTGTGTTCATCTGCCCCCAGGGAATGAGGATCCGGCGGCCATCGCTTGGCGGAATATCCGTATAGGTTTGGGAGGCATACCAGCAATTGCCCTGGTGCAGCGCGTGGGGGCCGGATTCGGGCGTGAAGATCTGCCCGTCAAACTTCCCGACCAGGTAGCCGCCGTTGCCGCCGTAGAAAATCCAGCGGGTGTCTCGCTTGTTTCCATCCAGTGCGATCTCAAAGAACTCCGGGCACTCGCTGGTGCCGGGGATGGTGACCTGGCTCAATTTTTCCCAATGTTTGAGGTCTTTCGAGGAGAACAGCCCGTAATCGTTCTTGTCGAGGTACAAAGCCATGACCCATTTCTTTCCGGGGGCGTACCAGATGACTTTCGGGTCTCGATTCTCGGCGGCCTGGTGAGGCAGTACCTGGGTTGTGCTCATACTTGACCCAGGTGCGACCGCGGTCGTTGCTGTAGGCCAGGCCCTGGGTGAAAGGGCTGCCCGCCGCGGTAAAAATGCAAACCAGGACCTTTTCGGCGCCGGTCTGGAAGCCGGCGGTATTGTTCCAATCCACCACCGCCGAACCGGAGAACATTGTGCCGTGTTCGTCGGGATACAAGGCCTCTGGAAGTTGCTCCCAATGGATCAAGTCTCGGCTGATAGCATGACCCCAATGCATGTTACCCCAATTCCAGCCGTACGGGTTGTGCTGGAAGAACAGGTGGTATTCGCCTTTGTAGAACACCAGCCCGTTCGGGTCGTTGTTCCATCCACGCCGGGCCGAGAAATGAAATTGCGGGCGCAATTTCTCGCGGTAGAGCGTCTCCGAATTCTTGATCCGGTCGGACTGATCAATGGCCTTCAGCCCGGTCGAATCCTCAGGCAGCTTATCCACCTGGATGGTTGCCTTCCGGCCCTTGAAAGGCCCGATATCCATGAAGGCCCACCAATCGGGCTCGCCATCGGCCAATTCGATCTCAAAACTGCGAGGAGATTGCCCATCGATGAGCACGCTCATCTGGCGTTTCGGCCCGCCGTTCTTGATGGGGAGGTTGAGGAACGGCTGCTCCAGAGTGAGTGCACGCGTCGCATTGGCCAGCAGGCCCGCCGGTTGGTGGTCGGTTTGGACAATTTGGTCCACATTGATGTGTCCCCAGCCGCCGGTAGCCCGGTCCACGATTTGAATCACGGCGGTTCGCCCGGCCAATTCCGTGACGTCCCAAAAGCCGGGTGCCAGGGTTTCACTGCCGCCGGGCCGATCATTGGGACCGGTCGCGTTGCGCACGATCTTTCCATCGATGAGGAGATTCATGCAGGTCTTCTCGGGGTCCTTGCCGCCGCCGATGAGGAAGCGGATGAACCTGCGTTCGATTTTAAAAGGCGGCGAAGTGAGCGTGCCGACGGATTGGTCGCCCCCATGGAATGAGTTGGCCAAACCCTTGCCCAGAAAACCGTCCACCGGCATCTGGCCGGGTAAGGCGCCTGGCGCGGGGCCGGAACCGAAAGCGTCTCCCGTCGTCTTCCACGAGCCGTAGTCGGAGCCCTCGAAATCGGCGACTGGGACATCCTCCGCCGCAAACGAGCCGGTGGCGCTTAGAGTGACAAGAACAAGAAGGGTTGCGTTTAAGAATGTTTTCACGGGTGAGATCATCAACAGGTTGGTCGAGGTTACAGCCTCCGTGCCCGGCATGTCCACCCTGAGCAGATTGCGAAAATGCAGCCCCGATGCACCGGCTCCGAAACTCATCGGACACCGGTTCCGTACTTGTCGGAGTGGCGGGTAAAAGCCATGCGCAGTAGGGTTCATTGGCCGGGTCGCCACGTCATTGGCAAGCTGTTACCGGCTTGAGCGCACCTAAGGGGGGTGCGCTTTTTTACTGTTCAAGCGCTTTTCAGCACTGCTGGTTGCTCCCCAGATACCCCCGGACTCAAAATCCCGGCTGGTCTTCCCGCCAGGCAATTACCCCGGCACCACCCGGGCTGGCTGCAGTATCGGCGGGGGGAGCGGGACATCCCGCGTGGGGATACTCACGGTCTCGCGAAATCTCGTATAAAGCCGGTTCCGCGACCACGCAATGAAGGCGACATCCTTGGCCAACGCGAGAGCCGCCCCCACCGCCGCACTCAAAAGCGGCCACCACAGCAGCACCCCCGCCGGCTGGCCGCTCAACGACAGCGACGCCATGGCCAAGCCGATGACCACGGTCGAAACAAAAGCAATCGCAAACCATGGAATGACCTGGACAAAGACGATGGTCTTCAAGGTGGCCAGGTTGGGAGACCGGGAGGTCAAGCCCATCCACATGCCAAACCAAAAAAGCGCCAGCAGGTTCCCGGCGGTCGCCAGGACCGCGGCCGCACCGGCCACCACAGCCATGGTGATCCGCGCAAGCCCGCCCGCAAGGGGATTGACGCCTTTAGCCGATACGGAATTGGTTCCATTCCCAACCGAAACGGTGAACGAAGCGCTGGAAACGCTCGTCGAATTCGACGCGTTGCTGCCCTGGCTGGTTGCCGCCGCGGTCGTGGCCGTGGCGACCTGGCCGGCCATTTGGTGCCAGGCAAGCTGTGAGAGCACGGCGCCGGACACCTGCACCCCCAGCAGCAACAATAACGGCAGACCGAACATTCGCAGCAGCGCGCGCCATTGGCCGCGGGTGATCTGTCGTTCACCAATCGGGCTGACCAGCAGCAGCTCAGCCAGGCCGCTCCGCCGCGCTTCCACCAAAAACCGGACCGCCTGCGAAGCAACCCATAAATAGAGGAAGAGCACGAAGATGCCGCCGATGGAATTCCACAGGATCCAAGTCCCCGTGGGCACGTCCCGGCTGAGCAACACGAGAAATGAGCCGGCTGCCAATACCGCCAGCACCCACAAGGCGAGTGACTGCCAGCGCTCCCGGCAGGCCAGCCAGGTGATGGGCTCCCGTTCCAGGAGTCTCAAGCGCAGCCTGCGAAGCCGCCCCGGCCCGCCATACTTCCACGCATAAGACCAGCCACGGGAGGTGCGCGATCCACCGCTCCGCCGATCCTGCCACGACCGTGGAGCCATCCAGCAAGCCAGCGCGAGCATCGTCCAGCCTAAAATCTCGGTGATCAGCAATCCTTGCCAGTAGGCCGAGCGGCCCCATGCGCTTGCCGTCGTCAGGACATAGCCGGGGCTGGTCATACTCCACAGCGGACGGAATCCACCCTTCCGAATCACGGACTGAACCAGGTCGGCCAACGGTCCGCCCAGGGTCAGCAGCACCAGCACGAAGAGGGTTGCAGCCATCGCTTTCTGCGAATCTCGGCTAATGGAGGAGATCAACATTCCGGCCGCCAGGGAGCAAAATAACGCATTGCTGAGCGCCAGCGAGGTCTTCCAGTATTGCGGACCGGTGATCCCGCCCATTAATTGGGTGATCGCGAGGATAGGCAGCACCGCCAGCAGCGCATAGAAGCCCCGCAGCGAGGTGGCCAAGAGCTTGCCAATAACCACGTCATAGCCTCTCAAGTCGGTGAGGAAGAGCAAACCCATGGTGCCGTCTCGCTTCTCCTCGCTCAAACAGTCCGAGGTGAAGAACAGGCCGGCGCCCAACGCGGCGGCCAGGCAAAGCCAGCTCAGCACGGAGAAGAGCACGCCGCCCAACTGGGCGGTGCTGGCGCCTTCCCATTCCGTCAGGATCAAACAGCCGCCCCCGATCACCAAACCCGTGAGGGCGGCCGCGACGCGCAGCCAGAAGGTGCTGCGCAGCCGCGCGGCCACACGCAGTTCCCGGTCCGCGATGGGCAGGAGGTTCACCCCGCAGATTTAGCACCCGGGTTGTTGCTTGGCAATGCCTCATCCGGGCCCGGCCATCCCCTTTCCGCACTGCTTCCAGCAATGCGCTGCGCGCCGGTTTCAGCACCCATGCGGCATCCAACCCCGCGCCAGCTTCAGGGCGCCCCCCCGTCACTTTCCGGAATCGGCACCTCCTCGCCGCTCAGCAGAACGCGCCATCGGTACGGGGGCATCGACTTCAACTGAACGGCATCCAGTTCCTCGATGCCCTCCAAAAACGCCTTGCAAATGCGGTGCCATCCGTCGAGCACCTCTCCCTCGGGTGAGAGAATGATGGGGTAACTCAGGTCCGCCGCGAAAATGTCCCGCGCATGCTCCGCGATTGCGCGGCAGGTCGGCAGAATGTTCCTCGGCCCGCCGAACCATTGCACTTCGTCAAAGCCGTCGAGTTCGCTCAGCCGAACCTTCTTTACGGGCAGCCCCGCGGCCGCTTCCCAGTATTGGTGCATGCGGCGAAAGCGCATCGAGCCATCCGCTCGCGGAGGCTCGCAGGACCGGCGCGCGGCCGCACGTGGGTTTTCGGTCTTCTTCTCAGCCTGGTTCATACCATGCGTTGACTCCATCAAACACAAATTTGCGCCGTACCCGCTACGGGCCACTTAAGCGCGAAACCCGCGGGCGGCCAATCTACCACAAATCCGGCGAACCGACAGGGGATCACGGGTTATGCCGGCGGGGTTTGAGCATTCAGTCCGGGGTTGACCGGCTCTTCCGCAAGTAGTGTGCGGCTACTCCGGGTGCGGGTCTTTCACGAGGGCCTCGGCTTGTCCTCGGGATAGCTCCGGGGCTAGGCACGAAATTTTCTTGTGTCGCGCCTCCGGCAGGCGTAGGAAGAAACCATGTCCAAACCGCAAGCTTCCATTCTTACTCCAGTCACCCGCCGCCGCTTCCTTTACTATTCAGCGCTCGCCGCCGGCGGGGTGGCGCTGGGCAGTCACGCCCAACCCCGGCCGCGCCTGATCTCGCCGAACGAAAAGTTGAACATCGCGGGCGTGGGCGCGGGGGGCAAAGGCGCCGGCGACCTGCGCTGCTGCTCGAGTGAAAACATCGTGGCGCTGTGCGATGTGAATGAATCCTCCGCCGCGGCCACGCGCCAGAAATTCCCCGGGGCCAGGTTTTATACTGATTTCCGCGTGATGCTGGAGAAGGAAAAATCGATCGACGCCGTCGATATCGCGACGCCCGATCACATGCATGCCGCGATTGCTGCGATGGCGATCCAATTGGGCAAGCACGTGTATTGTCAAAAGCCGCTCACCCACGACGTGTTCGAGGCGCGCCGGTTGCGCGACCTGGCCCGGGAATACAAGGTGGCGACGCAGATGGGCAACCAGGGGAGCGCGTCGGACGGCCTGCGCCGCGCGGTCGAAGTCGTCCATGCCGGGCTCATCGGGCCCGTGCGGCAGGCCTATGTCTGGACCAACCGGCCCATCTGGCGCCAGGGCATGGAACGACCGGAGGGAAGCGACCCGGTGCCGGCGGGGGTGGATTGGGACCTATGGCTAGGGACCGCGCCGTGGCGCCCGTACAAGGCGCACTGGCCCGACAGTGTCGTCGGGGGCCGCCGCCAGGTTTATCAGCCCTGGGTGTGGCGGGGCTGGCAGGACTTCGGCACCGGCGCCCTGGGCGACATGGCCTGCCATACCGTGAATTGGCCATTCCGGGCCCTGAAGCTCGAGTATCCCACCGAGGTCGAAGCGGATTGCGTCGGATTGACGAAGGAGATGTACCCCAGGAGTTCAAGAATCCGGTTCGAATTTCCGGCCCGCGGGGATCAGCCCGCCGTCACGCTTTGGTGGTTTGACGGCGGAAACAGAGCCCCGAAAGAAGTCACCGCCAATGTCGTGAGCCTGCTGGACGAGGTTTCCGGGAGCGGCTGCATCCTGGTCGGCGACAAAGGCGAGTTGTTCTCGCCCGACGATGGGGACGGGGATTTTCGCTTCTTCGCGAAGCTGAAGGAGGACAAAGAACTGAAGCGCGCCACCGAACACGAAGCCGTCAAAGCGATCCCGCAGACGATACCGCGAAATCCCTTCCCAGGCGGAACGGATGAGCGGCAACACCAGGAATGGATCGCCGCCTGCAAAGGCGGCCCGCCGGGCTATTCCAATTTCGATATCGCCGCGTACCTCACCGAGATCATGCTCTTGGGCTGCGTGGCCTTGCGCAGCGGCCAGAAGCTGGAATGGGACGGTCCGGGCATGCGCGCCAAGAACGCCCCGGAAGCCTCCCAGTATGTCCGGCGCGAATATCGCAAAGGCTGGACGCTGTAAGCTCGTCGAACGAGCCGGCCTTTCTAACGCGTTTCGAGATTATGCTGAAGACAGGCGGCGCGACCAAGCCCGCGATCTCGAATCTGGTTATCCGCGGGCTCAATGTCCCAGCATCCATGGACGCTTCGCTTTGGGGGGTTGCTCAAAGCTCCCCGCTTTTCCCATGTCCACCGCGGGCGCGAATTTGCGGGAGCGGCTCTTCGCTGGACCACAGCCGCAGCCCTGGCCACAGCGATGGGTGGTTCTTATGCCAGGTTCGTGCCGGCTCTTCTCGTTCCGCGCGAAGGCCTCGCGCCGCCCCGGCGCCATCAGGCGCAGGTTCGGCGCGCCAACCACCCGCGCGGATTCGAGGTGACAGCCCGGACAGAGCGCCGGAAGGTCCCGGTCGGCGATGCTGCGACTGAGGGAAAAGCTCCCACAGTTGAGGCAATGGTAATCGTAGAGTGGCATCTCAGGAGTCCGGAGAATTTCGCATGAAGAGGCGCCCTTCCCAGGGCGCGGAGCCGCCGGCGAAGCGCGCGCCCATCCCTGGATCCGCCGGCATTTGCTGTTTGAGCGGGTTCATTTCACTTTGGCCAGATCGGCTTTTCCGCTGACCATCTTCTTGGGGCCCTCGGCGTTGGGAAGGATGTCGAATGAGAAGATCTCGGAGGGCACGTAAAGCGTCGCGCAGGCGTTCGGGATATCGACGATCCCGCTAATGTGGCCCTGGACGGGGGCGGTGGACAGAATGGCGTAGGCCTGCTCGCCGGTGTAACCGAACTTCTTGAGGTATTCTATCGCGTTGAGACACGCGCGCCGGTAGGCCACGTGGACATCGAGATAGTACTGCTTGCCTTGCTCATCAACGGAGATCCCCTCGAAGATGAGGTAGCGGTTGTAGTTCGGTTCCACGGGGCTCGGCTGGAAAATGGGATTGACGATCCCGTACTTTTTCATGCCGCCTTTGATTAGGTTGACGCGCACATCGAGAAAACCGGCCATTTCGATCGCGCCGCAAAAGGTGATTTCCCCGTCGCCTTGGGAAAAATGGATGTCGCCCATCGAGAGGCCCGCGCCTTTGACATAAACCGGGAAGAAGATCTTCGAGCCGCGGCTGAGATTCTTGATGTCGCAATTTCCGCCGTGTTCGCGGGGCGGAACGGTCCGGACCGCCTCGAGCTTCGCCGCCTTGGCGGCAGCAGGCTTCATCGTGCCCAGGTGAGCGTTCTCAGGATTGGGCAGAGCGCATAAGGGAGGAACACGCTCCGGGTTGGTGGCGAACAACTCGGCCTCGCGTTTGTTCCAAATATCCAAAAGCTCGCGGGAGGGCAGGCAGCCGATCAGCCCGGGATGGGTGATGCCCGCGAACTCCACGCCGGGGATGTGGCGGGAATGGGCGTACAGGCCGCTGAAGTGCCAGCAGGCCTTGCGCGCTTCGGAGTAATGGTCCACCAGGAACCCGCCGCCGTTCTCTCGCGCAAAGATGCCGGTAAAACCCCAGGCGGATTCCGGCAGCACCCCCACGTCCAGCAGATCGACGACCAGCAGGTCACCGGGTTCGGCGCCGGTCACACCGATGGGGCCGCTGAGATAATGGACCTGTGTCAGAGCCACATCGCGAACGTCCTTGGCGTTGTCGTCATCGTGAATTTGTCCGCCGGTCCAATCGATGCACTCGACGCGGAATTCATCGCCAGGTTTTACCCACGAAATCATGGGGATGTCCGGGTGCCAGCGATTGTGCAAGTAAGGCTGTTGCACAGGTGGCGTCTTGAAATCAACTTTGATGAGTGTCTTAGGCATGCTGTCCAGTTCCTTTCGTTTTGGGGTTGATGGGGTCAAACGCAGAGCAGGGTTTTGATCTTTTCGGCGTCCAGGTTCGAGCGCGGAGACTCGTGAACAAAATGCCCGCGCTCGATCACCAGCGCGCGGTCGCATACGTCCATCATGAAACTCACGACTTGCTCGGTCACCACGATCGCGAGCTTGCGCAACTGGCGGATCTCCTTGAGCGCCCGGGCGATGTCTTTGATGATCGAAGGCTGAATGCCCTCGGTCGGCTCATCCAGCACCAGGACTTTCGGCTCGGCGGCCAGCGCGCGCGCGATGGCGAGCTGCTGCTGCTGCCCGCCGGAGAGGTTGCCCCCCTTGCGGTGGCGCATGTCACGCAGCACCGGAAACAGCGAATAGATCTCCTCCCAGGTGCTCCGGGCGACGGCTTCGCGGGCGCCAGCCAGGATATTCTCCTCGACCGTGAGGGTGGGAAAAATCATGCGGCCCTGCGGCACGAAGGCGACTCCGCCGCGGACCCGTTCGTGGGGGGCCAGCCGGGAGATTTCCCGCCCGTCCAACTGGATCGAGCCGGATTTGGCGGGAAGAATGCCGATCAGCGATTTGAGCAGCGTGGTCTTGCCCATGCCGTTGCGGCCCATAATGGCAAGGATCTCCTCGCCGCCCACGGAGAAGCTGAGATCGTGAATGACGCGGCTCTGGCCGTAACCGACTTCGAGGTGGCTGATGGCAAGCATAGTTTTTCAGTGGCCCAGATAAACATCCACCACCTTGGGGTTGTTGCGAATGTCGTCCATGCCGCCTTCGGCGAGGATCTTTCCGAGGTGCAGCACGGTGACGCGATGGGCGATGCGGGAGACGAACTCCATATCGTGCTCAATGACAATGATGCAGCGCCCTTTGCACATGCGCTGGATCAATTCGGCGGTTTGCTCGCGTTCCGGGGGGCTCATGCCCGCCACCGGTTCGTCCAGCATCACCAGCTCGGGCTCCTGCATCAGCAACATGCCGATTTCCAGCCATTGCTTTTGCCCGTGACTGAGGAACGCCCCTTCGATCTCCAGGTAGTCCTGAAGCGCGATCTCCTCGGCAACTGCTTGAATGCGCTCCACCACCTCGGTCGTGCGCGAAAAAGCCACGCAGCCGAACACCCCGCGGCCTTTCGGGTAGGACACCTCGAGGTTCTCAAACACGGTCAGGTTCTCATAGATCGACGGCGTTTGAAATTTCCGACCGACGCCGGCGCGAACGATCTGGTGTTCGCTCATGCCCACCAACTCGCGGTTCCTGAACCGGATGCTTCCCGAGCTGGGCCTGGTCTTGCCGCAGATCATATCGAGCACCGTGGTCTTGCCGGCGCCGTTGGGACCAATGATGACCCGCAGTTCGTCCTTCTCGATGTAAAGGTTCAACCCATCCACGGCCTTGAAGCCATCAAATGAGACGGAGAGGTCCTCGACGGACAAAAGAAAGGTCGTATTGCTGCTCATGATCGTTCTCCTTTGGTGGCGGAGCCGGCCAGCGCCGGGGCTTCGAGAGGCCGGCTTGCGCGAAACCGTTCAAAGCCCGGCGCGGCCTTCTTCCGAACGAGTTCCCAAACCCCCGCCAGGCCATTGGGGAACAGCACCACCACCGCGATGAACAGGCCGCCCATGGCGAAGAGCCATAGCTGGGGAAAGGTTTCGGAGAACAAGCTTTTGCCCGTGTTTACCAGCAGCGTCCCATACACCGCGCCATACAACGAGGTGCGCCCGCCCACGGCCGCGAAGATGACCATTTCAATCGAGGGGACAATCCCCACCAGCGAAGGTGAAATGAATCCCACTTGGAGCACGAAGAGCGCGCCGCCCAAGCCGCTCAGGGCGGCGGCGAAGCAGAACGCGGCCACCTTGAACATGGACACGTCGTAGCCGGAGAACCGCACCCGGTCCTCCCGATCGCGCATGGCCAGCAGCATTTTGCCCGTCTTGCCGGAGAGCAGCCATTGGGAAAAAAGAATGCACAGCAACAATAGCGCGCAGGTGACGTAGTAGAGAATGTACTGCGCGTGATGGCTGCGAATATCCCAGCCGCAGAGGGTCTTGAGATCGGTGATGCCGTTGCGGCCCCCGGTGTAGGCCTGCTGGCTGTCGATGCCGAGCGAGAGAATCAAGGCCAGGGCCTGCGTAATGATGGCGAAATAAACGCCACCCACCCGGCGCTTGAACATGGCCAACCCTACTACAAAGGCCACCAGCGCGGGCACCCCAAACACCGCCAGCAAACTGAAAGGCAAATGTTTGAACGGAACCCAAAACGCAGGCAAGTGGGTAAGTTGGTTCCAATCCATGAAATCCGGGATGCCCGGGGTGGACTGTATTTTCGTGCTGATGGGATCGGAGGCCTCCAGTTTTAGGAACATCGCCATGCAATAACCGCCCAACCCAAAGAACACCCCCTGCCCCAAACTCAGCACGCCTCCTTTGCCCCAAAGGACCACCAATCCCACCGCGGCGAAGGCGTAGGTCAGGTACTTGGCGATGAGGTTAAGGCGGAAAATGTTGAGCGAGAGCGGGAGCACGAGCGTCAACAGCACGGCCAGCACCAGAAAGCTCACCAGGCCGTGGTTGCCGCACAGGACGCGTTTGTATATGCCTTTCACAAAATCAAAGAGGGAGGATTAGGCTGACCGCACCTTGCTCGGGAACAAGCCCTTCGGCCGGATCATCAGAACGATCACGATGCCCAGCAGTACCGCGACCTTTCCCTTCGTTCCTTCCAGAAAGAATTCCAATATGGATTGTCCTTGGGCGATTCCGAAGGCGGACGCAACCGTCCCCCACAAGCTGGACGCGCCGCCGAACACCACCACCAGGAAGGTGTCCACGATGTAGCGGGACCCGCTGTCCGGTCCGGTCGAGCCAATGGTGGTGAAGGCCGCCCCGGCTACCCCGGCGATGCCGCAACCGAGGGCAAAGGTGAATGCGATCCACCCGCTTGGTATTGATGCCGGCCGCTTCGCTCATGGTCCGGTTTTGCACCGTGGCCCGCATGTGCAGCCCCATTCGGGAGCGGTACATAAACACCCACACCAGGAAGGTCAGCAGCAAGGTAAGCCCCATAACGAAGACGCCGTTGATCGGGATGTCAATGCTCGAAGTCGGTTTGAACGAGCCCATCAGCCAGTTCGGCAAGGTGGGCGTCACCTCCCGCGCGCCGAAGATCGAGCGGAAGGATTGCTGCAGGACCAGGCTCAGACCCCAGGTCGCCAGCAGCGTGTCCAGCGGGCGCTTGTAGAGAAACCGGATCAATGACCATTCCACCACCAAACCGGCCAGCGCGGTGGTCAGAAAGGCGACGACAATCGCGATCACGAAGTAGTATGGCTGCAGCGCGGGCGCGTCGGTTGGAAATCAGGGTCGAGCACAGATAGACCGTATATGCGCCCAGCGCCATAAACTCTCCGTGCGCCAGGTTCACGACTCCCATTTGACCGAAGATAATCGCCAAACCGAGAGCCATGAGCAGCAGCACGCTGAACAGACTCAGGCCGGCGAAGCCTTGCATCACGAAGATGGACCAGAGTTCCGAGGGCGAATACGTGGCGAGCATCATAGGTTCGAGGGGTTTTGCGAGTTCAAAGGGGGCGGCTCCGGAGGGGAAGCGGCTTGCGGCCGGTCTCGGGGCCAGGCCGCAAGCGCGCTTCCACCGGCTGACTTATTGATAGCCTTTCGGGAACGGATTCGGCTCGATCAGATCCGACTCGTAGAGCACCTTTGCCTGGCCGTCGGGCTGCCACTGGCCGATGCGGAGCTTGCTCCACAGGTGGTGATTGGTGTCGTGAATCCGCACATAACCTTCCGGGGCGCCTTTAAACTCCACCCCCGAAGAGGCGGCAGCCACTTTGTCGATATCGAAGCTGCCGCACTTCTCCACCGTTTCCTTCCACAACCACGGCCCGAGATAAGCCGCCTGGGTGACATCGCCGATGACCGCGTTCTCACCGTATTTCTTCTTGAACGCCGCCACAAATTGCTTGTTGTTGTCGTTGTCAAGCGATTGGAAGTATTTCATCGCCGAGTAAAAGCCGGCGATGTTCTCTCCGCCGATGCCGAGCACCTCGTCCTCGGTCGAGGAAATCGTCAGGAGCGTCCATTTGTCACTGGTGATGCCGGCGGCTTTGAGCTGCTTGTAAAAGGCAACATTGCTGCCCCCGACGATAATCGCGTAGATGACGTCGGGCTTCTTCAGTTTGATCTTGTTGATCAGGGAGCCGAAGCTGGTGCTGCCGAGCGCGTAGTATTCCTCGCCCACGACCGTGCCGTGGAGAACGTTTTCGATGTGTTTGCGGGCGATTTTATTCGATGTGCGCGGCCAGATGTAATCGGATCCGATCAGGTAGAACGTTTTGGCGCCTTTCTCCTTGGCGATCCAATCCAGCCCGGCGAGAATTTGCTGCGTCGCCTCCTGGCCGGTGTAGATGACGTTCTTGGATTGCTCGAGGCCTTCGTAAAAGGTGGGATAGTAAAGCATTCCATTGTCCTTCTCGAAGATCGGGAGCACCGCCTTGCGCGAAGCCGACGTCCAGCAACCGAACACCGCGGCAACGTGATCGCTTTCGAGGAGCTTTTTGGCCTTCTCGGCGAACGTGGGCCAATCGCTCGCGCCATCTTCAACGATAATTTTTATCTTCCGCCCGAGGATGCCGCCCGCCGCGTTGATCTGCTCGATGGCCAGTTGCTCCGCCTCGATCGAGCCGGTTTCGCTGATGGCCATCGTCCCGGTGGCCGAGTGCAACTGGCCCACGGTGACGGTATCATCCGTGACCGCCAGGCCCGTGGTGTTCACGGCGGCCGTGGAAGTGTCCGCCGCGGCGCTCGGCAGGCCGCCGGCCAGGAGGCCCGCGGCCATGGCCGAGGCCAGGAGCGCGGGCCACCGGTGTGAAAGGGTCGGTTTGTCTTTGGGAATGAGTTTCATTTTGGTTTCGGTTTCAGTGCTTCAATGACTTGGTTGAGGTTTCATTAATTACTCGCAGAGGATGGTGGAGCGGTGGTGCGAATGGGCGCCGGGGTGCTCACCGCCCTCCCGGCCCGGAAGTTCAGGCCCGGGCTCGAGCGGGGCCGTGAGTTGCGGCGGTGGCAGGTACTGCGGCACACGCGCGCGGCGCCTCCGGACGTGTGGCGCTCGCTTCAGACGCGACCCGGGGCGCTCGCTCCGCCGCCGGCGGCCCCGGGCTTCCCACGGATGGTGGGCAGAGCTTCGCGGCCTTACGGAAGATGTCCTCGCGGAACACCTTGGGGATCACGTCGCTTCGCAGAGCCCGGTTGCGCTCGTGGTTGCCCAGCGTCCGCACGAGATCGAATACCCACTGGCCTTTGGCGCGCGTGGGCGCGCCGGTCTTCAGAACGTCGTAAATGACGAAATCCTTCACCAGGCGGCGGCCGCGTCCCGAATCAAACGGCCCGGCCAAGCCGTTGGCCAGAAGCGTCTGGCTTACATCGAAGTATTTTCGTTGCGATAGCATCCGGGCGAGTTCAATGCGGTTTTCCGGCACCTCACAGAACCGGCCCGCTTCCATCAACGCGGCGATCATGCGCAGGTGCTCCTCTTCGCGCTGGGCCGCAAACCCTGCAGGACGAGCAAAACCTTTTCCGGGTGCCGCGGCTCAATTTCGCTGGTCGGGGAAACCACCCAGCCGGTGCCGGCGAGCGCGGCGGACGAATTCCACGGCTCGGCGACGCAGTAGCCATCGAGATGTCCGCCGCGATAGGTGTCATAAACCAGCGCCGAAGGAACGACGGCGATGCGCACGTCCCGGTCGGGATCCGTGCCGCCGGACCGAAGCCACTTGCGCAGGTTGTAGTTTTGCGACGACAATTCCAGCACCACGCCGAACGTGAACGTGCGCGTCCCCTTGTATTTCTGGATAATCCTCCCGAGCGACCCGGCGTCCCGGGCGCCCAGATCCCAAAGCTCGTTGGAAAGGGTCACGGCGCTTCCGTTGAAACCCAGCAGGATGCCGGTGAGACACGAACGGCGCACCACCCCCAGTCCGCAATAGATCGAAAACAACATGCTCGCATGGGCCGCCGCCGCGTCCAGCTCCTCGTGCAAAAGTTTTTCGCGGATCGTCGCCCACCCCACCTCGCGCGAGAGCCGCACGTCCAAGTCGTATTTGGCGAACAAGCCCAGCTCCTGCGCGGCGATCAAGACGGCGCAATCGATGGTCGCGGCAAAGCCGACGTTCAGCCACCCGTGGCTTCGGGCGCTCCGGGCTTTGATTTTGGTTTTGGCGAACCGCACGACGGCGACCAAGCAGGGCACGTGCCACGGGACCGCGCTGGCGGGGCCGGCGACTGATAAGCTGGGCTTGAACCAGCTTTGAGTAATACTCAACGATTGCTCTTGCCACCCGGCGCCCGGACCTTATCTTGCCGCCTTGGAAAGCATGCCCGTGACCGAGTTTGCAAATACCACCATCGACAGCCGGCATCTGCTGGTGTATGTAACGCTGGCGCGTACGCTGAATATCAGCCGCGCCGCCGAGGAGTTGCACCTGACTCCCTCCGGCGTGAGTCATTGTCTCAAGATGCTGGAAAGCGACTTGGGCTGCCGGCTCTTCGATCGCAGTTCCCGGAAGTGCGCGCTCACCCAAGCTGGCCGTGAATCCCTGGCCGAAGCGGCGCAGATCCTCGATCAGATGAAGTCCGTGCGGGGAAAAGTCCGCGCCTGGAGCGACTGGCGGAAGGGACAGTTGTTGATCGGCGCGAACGGCACGGCCTGCCAGTTTCTACTGCCCCCCACCTTGAGAGAGTTCCGCGGAAGCTTTCCGGGGTTCACGATCAAAATCGAGCAATGCTCGTCCAAGCAGGCAATTTCCCTGCTGAGTGAGGAACAGCTCGATATCGCCTTGCTGACGGAGCCGCTCGAGCATTCGCCGAACATCGAGTTCAACCCCATCGGCGAGGATGACCTGCAGTTTATCGTCAACCCGCTGCATCCCTGGGCCGCGAAACGCAAAGCCCAGCGCGACGATATCCCCCACCGCAAGCTCATCCTTCCGGAGCGCGGCGGCAACACCTATCGCTTGATCGAAGCCTATTTTCGCAGCGAGAACATCCAGATCCATCCCTTCCTGGAAATTGCCAATGAACAGGCGATCCGCGAATTCGTGCGGCTGGACATGGGCGTGGGCATTCTGCCGCGCTGGATGGTGGCCGATGATCTTGGGCAAGGACTGTTGACCGCGCTCCCGTTGGGCCGCCGTCGTTTGAAACGGCGCTGGGGGGTGCTCTACAACAAGGCGCGCAAACTGAGCCTGGCGGACGATCTGCTCATCAAAATCGCCGCGAGTGTTTTTCGATCCCTGACCGAATCCGAGCCAGCCTGAATTCTTTGCTGGAACCGGGCGGCCCACGCGCCTGGCGCTCCCACGAGCACGGAATTCACTCGGGCCTCCCCGTCGGCCGCACTCTCCCTGACCGGTGAACCTGTTTCGTTTTGCTCAAGCCTTGTTCCTTTTTGACCACCTGCGACAAATCGAGTTCCTCCACGTGCCGAACCCAGCGCCCCTGTCCTTCCTGTCTGGAGGGAAGCGCTACCAACGCCAGCTCCCAAGCTCTCTCCCCCGAGGGTGAGGACAGGATGAGCGGGATGAACGGGATTTTACCCTGGAGCGGCCCAGGCCCTCGACGGGCAGGCAGGGCTGCTACAGCACGAACGGAATCAGGGCTTTGGTCCTGGCCTTGTATCGCGGGTAGCTCTCGGGGAAATGCTTCGTCATCAGTGCTTCTTCCTGGCGAAGTTTCACCCAAACAGCACAGGCGCACAGCGCCAGGCCGAGAAAGACGCTGACCCGATTAACGCTGATGTCCGTTCCTGAAACCATGAGCAGCACCCCGGAATAAATCGGATGCCGAACCCAGCGGTAGGGCCCGCGTTGAATCAATTCGTGATCTCGCTTGAAAGTCACCCGGCCGCTCCAGTTTCGTCCCAACACCGCTCGCGCCCACAGGGCCACGAGGAGCCCCAGAAAGACCAGGCTGTCGGCCACGATGTCAAGCACCGGCCACTGAGGCAAAACCCGCCGCTCGAGCGGAACCCAACGAGACCGCATGGCTAAAAACATGAGGGCCAGCGCGAACAAGAAGAGCGCCAGCCATCGGCCGGGCAGTGGCTGCCGCTCAAGCGCCGGCTTGGTCGAAAGCGCCGAGATCGCCCAGACCCCAGCGAAAACCACCCAGCAAAGGATCACAAAGCTTCCCGTTGCCCTCATTCCGGCAGTATGGTCTGGCCGAACGCCCGCGCGCCAGCACCGCCTTTGCTGCGGGCGCGCCAGGCTTCCTCCGACAAGCCCCTCGCTGGCCTCCTGCGCCGGTTGGCCTATGGGGTATTCACCCCAGGTGTTTAACCTTGTGAACATTGAATAACACTTCAGCATGGCAAGTCTTGAACCCTTTGGATGCGCAACTATCTAAGCATCTGGAGCGCGTGTTTGCGTGATCGATTTGAGCCATATTTATTTTGCTGGCGCGGACAGCGCGGAAGATGCCGCGCCGCAGGCCCGGTCACGAACGAGACCCCCCATGCGAAAGGCACCCACGCACGGGCGCCCGGACCTGCCGGGGCGTGGAAGTCCAAAGCCACCGGTCCTCGAAGCGCTCTCGCCCTTTCTAAGTTTTGTTCTCCGCCAGAGCGGGCTGGACGCCAGGGACTACCAGCCCAAGGCATTGAATCGGAGGTTTGCCGCGTGTCTGCGTGTTTTGCGGGCGCCGTCCGAACGCGCGGCGATGCTGGCGCTCCGCCGGCAGCCCGAACTCCTGCACGGATCGCTCAGCGCCTTGCTCATCGGCGTCAGCGGGTTTTTTCGCGACGAGGCCGTTTTCGAACACCTGCGCGAGCGGGTGTTGCCGCCGGTCCTGAAAAACGGCGGCCCGGTTCGCGTCTATAGCGCCGGTTGTTCCGCGGGGCAGGAATTGTATTCCACGGGGATGATCCTCGACGAACTCGGCGCGCTGAAGCGGAGCTATCTCCTGGGAGTGGATTGCCGGGCGGACGCGATTGCGCAAGCCCGGTCGGGATGTTTTGCGGCGTCCGAACTGGCTGTTCTGGGGAATCTCCGACGGCAGCGCTATTTCCAGATCCATGGACCGCAAGCCGTCGTTTCGCCTCGGTTGCGGGAGCGGACGACATGGCGCGTTGCTGATTTTGGAAAGTTCCGGGATGCGGAAGGATGGGATCTAATCCTCTTCCGCAACGCGGCAATTTACCTGGATGCGGAGTACGCAAACTGCGTCTGGCGGCGATTGGATCGGCAGCTAAAGCCCGGCGGAGTGGTGGTGACCGGTAGCGCCGAGCGCCCGCCGGACAGTCTGCGGTGGAAGCGCGAAGCCGCCTGCATTTATCGCAAATCAACGACGTTCATCACGTGAGCACAGACGAACCGCCAGCCAACCGTACCCGTCCCTCGGCCCTGCTCTCCATCGCCATTTTCTTAACGGCCACGGCGCTGATGTGCTGGCTGAAGCTCCGCCTGTTTCCGGAGCGGTATGTGGCCTTGGCCTACGCTCTGCCGCTGTTGGTCTGCCTGTGGCACAAAGATCGGCGCCTGCTTTGGGCGATGGCGCTGACGTTTGGCGCGCTGGGGGCACTCAAAGCCCTGGTGATGCTGCCCGGCCCCTACCATTCCGAGCGCTTTGAATTGCTCCAATGGCTCATGCAACTGACCAACCTCGCGGTGGTGGCGGCGACGGTGCAGACCATTCTCAATTTGACGGACCGGCTGCGGGCCAGGAACGCCGAGCTGCGGACGGCCAACCACCAGTTGACCGCGCGCGGGGAGGAGATCGTCCGGCAGAATGCCGAACTGCAGGCGCAAGCGGAGGAGTTGGGGCGGCAGAATGAAGAGCTGCAGCAGCAAGGAGAAGAGCTGGGCTGCCAGAACGAGGAGTTGCACCAGCAGGCGGAGGAGCTCGAGCGTCAGGCCGAGGAGTTGCGACTGCAGGCCGTGGAACTGCAGGCGGTAAACGAGGAGCTGAATCAGAGGGAAAACATGCTCCAAAAGCTGTTGGGCTGTCTCGCGGGCGCTCAAGACGAGCGGCAAATGATGGCCCAGGTCTGCCAAGCTCTCATCGAGCTCATCGGCGAGCCCGGCACCGTCGCCATGGTACCTGGAGCGGGCCGGGGATGAGCTGGTGCTGCGGACCCAGGCCGGTTCGACCAGGCTCGCCGAAACCCGCAGGCGCTTTGCCGGCTCCTTCGCCTCCATCGTCATGGAGCACGATCGCACGGCGTTCGTCGATGACCTGCTTGCCCGCCCGGATTTGTCGCTGGCGCAACCGATCGAACCTCCCTTCCGCTCGGTGCTGGCGACGCCACTGCGGCTGCACGGCAAGCCCTCGGGCGTGGTCAAGATTTACTCGCTGGAACCGCGGAAGTGGACGAGCCAGCAGTTTCGGATCCTCGAGTGGGTGGCCGCGCAATGCGCGCTGACCTTGGGCGCCATGCGCCTGCAAGAAGATCTGGCGCTCACCAACACGAAGCTTGAAGAGCAAGTGCGCCAGCGGACCGCCAGTCTGCAAGAGATGGTTAACGAGCTGGAACATTTTTCCTATACCATCACCCACGACATGCGAGCGCCGTTGCGAGCCATCCGCGGATTCATCGGAGCGCTCGAAGAAATGTGCGGCGACCGGCTGGACGGCGAAAGCCGGGATTGCCTGGAGCGCATCGCCAGTTCAGCTAAACGGATGGATCGGCTGATCACCGATGCCTTAAACTACAGCCAGACGGTGAAGAGCGAACTGACCCTTTGCGCCGTGGACGCGGCCCAACTGCTGCGCGGCATCATCGCCTCCTATCCCAACCTGCAGCCGCCCCACGCCCGCATTCGCATCGACGGCGGGCTGCCTCGAGTGCTCGCGAACGAGGCGGGATTGACGCAATGCTTTTCGAACCTGTTGGACAACGCGGTCAAGTTTGCGAAACCCGGCGTGGCGGCGGAGGTCCGGATTCGCGCCGAGACCCGGGATGGCCGGGTGCGAATCTGGTTCGAGGACAACGGCATTGGGGTCCCGGAGCTCTTCCGGTCACGCCTGTTTCAAATGTTCCAGCGCGCGAGCAAGAGCTACGAGGGAACCGGCATTGGTCTGGCGCTGGTGAGAAAAGTGACCGAAAGGATGGGGGGCCGCGTGGGCTTGGAGTGTTCCGCGGGCGATGGCAGCCGGTTTTGGGTCGAGCTGGAGCTCGGCGCGCCACCCGCCATGGAATCGGGCGCCGCGCGCAGAGAGAGGATGGAGCCGGCACATGGGGAACCCAATGGGCGGCCAGCTTCGGCGGTTCAACTAATCTCGCCGGCGGCCATCGAGTATCCATGAAGCTCAACCCACGTCCTCGACCCGTCGAGTTTTGCCGCGCGTGGAGCGCGGCGCCGGGCCTTTCCCCGGTCCCTGCTCCTCTCCGCTCGCAGCGCGCCACCAACGCGGCGCGCGCCAGCCCCAGCCTCCCTGGCTCCACCCGAACCTCGGCCGCCCGGCTACGCTCGAACGGTCCCAGGCCGGCACTCGTTAGCATGGGGCTTTAATTATGTGGACGGTACTCTATGTGGAGGATGAGGAAAACGACGCTTACTTCATGCGCCGCTCGTTTGTTCGGGCAGGTCTGGAGGGATGCCTGAACGTCGTTGGAGACGGGCAGGCGGCAATCGACTATCTGGCGGGCCGGGGCCCGTTCGCGGATCGGCTGAAGTATCCCCTGCCGGCCGTGGCGTTGCTGGATCTGAATTTGCCAACCGTTTCGGGCTTCGAGCTACTGCAGTGGATTCGGCAGCAAGCCGAGTTCCAGCGGTTGCCCGTGGTGATCTTCTCCTCCTCATCACGAGCGGAGGACCGGTTGCGCGCAAGGGCCTTGGGAGCCAGCGATTACCTGGAAAAACCCGACTCGGGCTCGGAGTTTGGCGGTATCGTGGAGGTGCTGAACTGCCGGTGGCATGAACAGCCCGCCACGCCGGCAATGTTTCCCCAAAGTCCAAGCCAGGCGGCTGCCTCGGGCCTCGCGCGCAAGCCCTGAGGGCAGCCGCAACCGGCGGCTGCCCGGGGATGGTTTACCTTTGACCGCTCCCTGATTGGCTGCCACCGCCCGCCTCACCAGCCGCACCGGCGGCCGAGGGCGTCGTTGAATAGTACTGATCGACCTGGGCCAGGAAGCCTGGGTCGCTCAGGTTGGCGTAATTCTTTTCCAGCGTCGGCGCCGAGTGCAGCTTCTGGGGAGTCACGTTCAAGGTGATCTGCTTGTTTGAGGCCGATAACACCGCGTGCCAGGGAACCGGCACCAGCTTTTCACCCAGGCCCAAGAACCCGCCCCGACCGAGCACCACAAACTGAATTTGCCCCGTTTGCGGATCAATGAGCACGTTATCCAATTTGCCGAGATCCTGGCCGGTCTCAGATTTGACGGCAGCATCGCGCCACTGGCTGTAGCGAATGTCAGTGGCCGAGTTCATCCCCGCCTGCCGGGCGGTGGAGGCCGGGGTTGATCTCCCCGCTGGTTCCGACGGCTTCTGCCCGGCGTCCTGTGCCATCGCGACTTGCGCAGAAAGTGCCACCGCCAACGCGGTCGCTGCCATCGTCATATTTCCTGTTCGTGTTTTCATACTACTAATTTTCTCCTTCCCCTCAAATTCCCCCGGGTTGACGCGCCGCGCAATGAGGGATGCACCCCCCCTCGCGAAGGCGTCTCGATCGCTGCGGCGGATCCATCGTCGAGCGATTTCGGATCGGATGGTGCGGACAATGCGCGGCGCCATGAGCCGGGCTCGGGCCCCGCTCGATGTCGTGCGGAGGCTGGACGAGGCCTCCCCCGCTGATTTACCATCTGCGAAACGACTATGGGGTTCTCGCACCGGGACATAGATGTGAGGAACGCGCTGCAGGATCGCCTGTTGGCGCGACAACTGCGCCAAGACACCCGGCTGTTGCGCCTGGCACGGGCGAACCTGCGCCGCTGGAGGGCTCGCGACGGCATGCACCCCCGGCGGGTGTTCGTCGAGTGGCAGCGTATTTTGGATCAGCTTTCGGCGAACGAAATTGCGGACTTCCTGGTTAGCGATACCCCGATGGCGCGGCGTCTTCGCCAATCGAGCCCGTTCATGGGGTTATTCCCCGAGTCCGGCCGGCCGGGCCGCCGCAAGTGAAAAAACACGAATTTAAAACCGCGCTGAGGGCGGCGGCGCGAGTGGCCCGTGAACGCGAGTTCTTCGTGATTGGTTCGCAGGCGGTTCACGCACACGGCAAACGGCCTCCGGCGGAGGTGCTCCTTTCCCAAGAGTGCGATCTCTACCCCAGAACCCACCCGGAAGCGGCGGGGCTGATCGAGCGCCAACTGGGCCGCAACTCGGCTTTCGCGCGGAAGCATGGGTTCTATGTCGATGCCGTAACGCCCGAAATTGCGAGCCTCCCTGAGGGTTGGGCGAAACGGGTAAAACAGCTCCGCGTGGGTCAAATCACCGCTTCCTGCCTCGAAATCCACGACCTGCTAGCCAGCAAACTGGCTGCAGGGCGGCTCAAGGACCTCGAACTGGCAGGAGCGCTCTTCAAGCTGCGCTTTGCCCAAGTTTCTACGTTGCGAGCGCGGCTTGCCAACCTGCTGCCGGCTTCAGTCCGCGAGCGAGCCATCTCGTCCCTGAGGCACGTGCTGCTCGAAGTGCGCGGACCTGCCGCGCCTAAATCCAGCTCCTCAACGCAAGGACTTAACGCAAAGGCGCGAAGGCGCGAAGGCGCAAAGACAAAGCATCTGAGGAGTCCGAGTCCAAAGAGGAGGCCGCGCTGAAGTGACTGAGCGTGGGCCTCGCATCCGACCCCCGGCCCAGCTCCCGTCTTCCCGTCTCTGCGTCTCTGCGTCTCTGCGTTAACTCTTCGACCCTCTGCGTTAACTCTTCGCGTCTTGGCGTTGAGCGAGTTTGCGCCTCAATCCCAGGAACTGCCGAGCAGGCTTTGTTCGAGGGCCAGCCGGCAAGCCTCCCGCTGGGCTTCCGAGGCTTCGCGCGGCACCACCAGCGGCTCCCGGAGCACGATCTCGCATCGGGCGAAGGGAAGCGGGATGTGGAAGCCGTCCCAGGTCTTCAACCGGATCTTCCATTCCGTATTGTAGGTAATCGCGATAATGGGCCGGCCGGTGACTTGGGCCAGGGCGATGACCCCCGGTTGGACGACGTACCGCGGGCCGCGGGGACCGTCCGGGGTGATGGCCACATCGTAGCCGGCGCGGGCGCGTCCGGCCAGTTCCAATAGCGCCTGTGGTCCTCGCCGGCTGGTAGAGCCGCGCACGGGGCGGACCCGGTGCTTTTCCAGAATCGAGGCCAACAGGGCGCCGTCCTTGCTGGCGCTGATGAGCGCCGCCAGTTTCCTGCGCGTGTGGCGATGCACGACCATCGAGAGGGCGAGGCGGTTATGCCACAGACAGAAAATGACCGGCGGCGATTCCGATTCCCGGACCAATCCCGAGCTGTCCCGCCAGTGACAGCGCAACGAGGCGCTGACCAGGCGCTCGGCGAAGAAGGCCAGCCAGGCCGCCGCCGACTGAAACCCATTGGGCCGGCTGGGTATCACCGGACCGCGCGGCCCGGCACCGGCGCTGGCAGGCGGCACGGGTGGGTTGGCGGCTATGGTCGGCTTCATCGGTTCGGGCCCTTGGGGCCAGCTCCTTTGATCAGGGCGGGAAGTTTCAATAATTGCAACCATTAAAGCTAACAGAGCGCGGCCGCGGCGCCGTCGAGGGTTCGGGGTCATCCGGGGTTCGGCGGGCTCAAGCCCATCGGGGATGGCCGTTCCCTCGGCGGCCGCGCGCCTAGCCCGGGGCCGGGCCCGGAAGCTTTCAAAAGTACTTTCACTAAAACACTCGGCGGGCTTTACGCCGCCAGCGTGATAGGTTATTCAGAATGCCCGCACTGATGAATAAAGCAATGACCCTGCTGGTAGCGGAGGATGACCCGAATGATGTAGTGTTTCTTAAGATGGCCTTTGAAGCCGCCGGATTGGGGCCGGCGGCCCGATTCGTCAGCGATGGGCAGGAAGCCATGGATTACCTGCTGGGCCGTCATCCGTTCGAGGATCGCACCCGGTTCCCTTTTCCGACCACGCTGGTCGTCGATCTCAAGATGCCGCGGATGAGCGGCTTTGAACTGCTGGAATGGCTGCGGCAGCGGCCGGAATTCCAAACGCTGAGCGTGGTGGTGCTGACGGGTTCGAACTGGCAGAGCGACGCCGGGCGCGCGTTGGAACTGGGCGCCCAGCTCTATGTCACCAAGCCGCTCGAGTTCAAGGAACTCCACGGCGTGGTCGAGCAGCTCAAGAACCTGGCGATGAGCCCTCGGCCCGACAGCCCGCCAACACCTCCGCCGGGACCGTCGAGCCAGCCCCACAGGCCCAAAGCCTGATCCACTCCTCCAAATGAGGCTTGGCCTCAGACCCTCCGTGCGTGTGGGGTGACCGCGGATCGGAGGCCGTTTATCAGCCGGTCGTGGGCATCCATTCCCTGGCGATTTGGGTCGTGGCCACCCGCGGCCCCAAAGTATGGAGCAAATTGCACATGCCCGATTCGGCCCGCGACAGGAACACGAATTCCGGTGAGAGAAATTTATTCTTCACCAGGGTCTTCGCCAAATCCGCCAGGCCGTCCATGAATTTTGGGTCCGCCAGTTCCAGCAGCTTCGCGTCTTCGCCGAGCGGATGAAACTCATCGTAAAAGCGCCGGATTTCATTCATGCACCGGCGCACGCGCGGCTCTTCGGGGGAGACCTTCGGCCCGAAAATGACATGGATGATCTCGGCATAAAGCTCGGCGTCATGGGCCCACTGACGGGACCAGAACTGGGCATAGCAGCGCACTACCTCGGGCCTGAGGTATTTCACGCACCCAAAATCAACCAGGCTGATGGTCCCGTCCCGGTTCAGCAGGTAATTCCCCGGGTGCGGATCCGCGTGCAGCGCTTGCACGCGGAAGAGTTGGAAGAAGAAAAGCCGAGTCAGCCCCGTCCCCAGCCTGTCCCGCAAGTCCTGCGACGGGGCGGTCTTGAGAAAGTCTAGCAGCCGCAAACCGGGCACGCGTGACATCGTCAGCACCTGCGGGGCGCTGAGTTCCCGATGGACCTTGGGCACGCGAACGAAACTCAAGGGCGCGAGCGCTCTGCGAAAATAGTCAAGATTCTCGGCCTCCTTCGCATAATCCGTTTCTTCTAAGATGCCGCGTTCGACTTCGCGGATAACGGACTCGCTCAAATGGCCGGTCAACCGGGCGGCAAAACCGGCCGCGCGCAGCGCCCGGAAATCGCTTTCGATGGCCTCCCGCATGGCGGGGTATTGAATCTTGACGGCGACTTCCTCGCCCCGGCGCGTAACGGCCCAATGCACCTGGCCCAGCGAGGCGGCGGCGAAGGGCTCCGGCTCGAAGGAGCGAAACACCGCCTCGGGGCATTTGCCGAAGGCGCTCTTGAACTGGGCGCGCATGAGGCTCGGGTGCATGGGTGGGGCATGCATCTGCAGCGCGGACAATTCCTCGATGATCTCCGGGCCAAGGAAATGGGTCTGCATGCTCAGAGCCTGGCCGAGCTTCATGATCGGACCGCGCAACTCCTGAAGCTCCTGGCGCACCCGCTTCGCCTGGCGCTGTCGCAAGGCCCGCCGGCCCCCGGCGGCGCTTTTCCCCTCGAAGAGCGGACGTTGCAACTGGTACGCCAGATAGCTGCCCGCCAGGCCGGCCCCCAGTTGCATTAAACGGGCCGCCCGGCGCACCGAACCTCGCTTCGGCTTTACCATTCCCAGCCCCCTTTCCTGAGCACCTGGGCGCCAATGCTCAGCGCGCGATCCAGCAGCGCGAGCGTCTTTTGCTTCCCGCGCGAGCTGTCTTGCAGCCAATGGGCCACCATGCCCAAATAAAACAGCCCGACCGCATAGGCCCCCAGATCGCCCACCCGCGGAATTTCTCCTTTCCGCTCGGCCTCGGCCAGGACCTCGCGAATGAACCGCAGATAGCGAAGCCGCAGCGCCTGGGACTCGAAGCTTAACGGACTCAACGCCGAGTTTGGCTGCAAGGACCGGCAGAAAACCGCCCCGATGAAGTCCTGGTAGGGCTCGAGGTATTCCAGTTGCCGATGGATAATGGCGAAAAGCTTCTCCGGCAGCGCGGCCTTCCGCAAACGCGCCTCTGCATGAAACCAGTCAATCAGGTTTTCGGTCTCCTTTTGGAAGAAATAGAGCGCCAGGTCCTCCTTGGTGCGGAAGTAATTGAAGAGCGTGCCTTCGGCAATCCCGGCCCGCTTCGAGATCTGCTTGGTGGTGGTTCCCTCGATCCCTTTTTCGCGGAACAATTGCAACGCAGCCTGCAAAATGCGCTCTTTGGTCCGCTCCTTGTTTTGCTCGCGCTTGCCGGGCGACGGGCGGGCGGTTCGGGCGGTTTTTCGGTTTCGGGGTTCCCGGCGGGCGGCTTTCATATAAATGAGTGCGCTCATATTTCATCAAGCTCTCGCGGCTGTCAAGTGGGAAGTTGAGTATGCTCATTTATGCCGCGCAGGGGCCGGGCCGGGAGCCCGGTTTTCCCTGCCGGCGCGGCGGACCCTCGCTTCCGGGCCGCCGGCTTATTGATCGCTTGTCCCGGGCCTGCGCTTCGATCACCATTGCCGAATGACACCGATTCAAGTCCCCTCCGAGGGCGGCAAACAGGTCAACATCCTGGGCATTCCGATGCTCATTCGCATCCACGGCCGGGATACCGGCGGCGTGCTCAGCGCGGTCGAGTCGCGTGATGTGCCGGGCGGCGGCCCGCCCCCGCATATCCATCATCGTGAGGACGAGACCTTCCAGGTGGTTGAAGGCGACTATGAGTTTACGGTGGGCGGCAAGACCTTCGTTGCTGGCAAAGGGACCACGATCTTTGCGCCGCGCGGCATTGCGCATACCTACCGCTACCTGGGGCAGGCCCTCGGACGGCTGATGTGCATCATCACGCCGGCGGGGTTCGAAGGGTTCTTCGAAGCCATCGGCGCGCTCACGCCGGGGCAACAGCAGGACCTTCCGCGAGTGCTCGGCATTGCGAAGGAGTTCGGGCTCGAGATTCTGCCGCCGCCCGCGTGAGCATTCTCAAGCCCTGGCCGGGGCCTGAGCGGGGAGCGTGGCCATCCCCGGAAGGGATCACCCGGGGTGGTTGAAGATCCGAGCGAGTTTTCTTCGCGCAGTGACGGCTGGTCTTCCGCGCCGGGCCGCGCGCGGCGGAGGGCGCGGCGCAAAGGATCGTTTGCGCACCAGCGTCAACCGGGCGGCTCCTCAAATCGCGCCGGTTTCCTTATCTGACGAACAGGACCTCACCGGCGGGGCGTCAGTGCCCGGCCGCCTTCACGTCATAGCAGAAGAGCAAATCCTGGTCGCGCACGTAGAGTTTGCCATGGGCGATGACGGGGTGCGCCCAGGCCGGCTGAGAACCGCGGTCGGGCTGGTTGAAGCGGCCCCGTTCGAGGTATTGCTTCGGACTGGGTTCAATCAGGAGCACGGCACCCTTCTCGGTACGATAGTAGAGGCGGCCATCCGCCAGCGCCAGCGAGCCTTTCGGCGCCCGGTGTTCCGGGTCGTCGCGCTCGTCCCACAGGACGTTGCCGGTTTTGAAATCGAGACACACCAGGGCGCCCCCTTCATTGCCGCCGTTGGCGCCGTAGAGGCAGTTGTCGAGGAGGATCATACCACCATGGTGGTTTTGCATCTTCTTAGAGAAATAGACCTCCTCGGCTTTTATGCCACCGCTCGCATCTTTGCTGAGCTTGACCAATCCACCGCCCGCGCCGTAGGCCGAAGCGGCGAACACCAGGCCATCGTGGTAAACGGGCGTCGAGCAGCTAATGCCATTGCCGTTGGCGCAGCGGTCATACCGCCAGAGGAACTTGCCGTCGGCGGCGGCAACCCCGACGAGCGCCTTCTGGGTGAACTGCACATACTCGCGCTGGCCGTCGAAATCGATCGCAATGGCCGAGGCGTAGGCCGCTTTGGGCCTGCCGGGCACCTGGCTCTTCCAGATCGTCTTGCCCGTTAACTTATCCAGGGCAATGAGCGTCGCGTCCTCGCCCCCGGGCGTGCAGACGAGCTTGTCGCCATCCACGAGCGGCGATTCGCGGTAACTCCACATCGGTACGATCCCTCCGAAATCGCTCGGCAAGTTGTGCCGCCAAATGACCGTGCCGTCTTTGACCTGCAAACAGGCCAGGTCGCCGCCCAAGCCCAGCACATAAAGCCGATCCCCATCGACGGTCGGCGTGCATCCCGGCCCCTCTTTGCCCTGCGGCATGGGCGGCTTGAAGGCTGGACCCAGGCGCGTCACCCAAAGCTCCTTGCCATCCGTTTCGGACAACGCCCAAACCACCTCGTCGCCGCCGCGATTGCTCATGCCAAAGACGTGGCCGGCGGCAATCGATGGGGCGCTGTCTCCCCCGCCGAGTCCAGCGATCCTCCAGGCCAGCGGGGGGCCGTCCTTCGGCCATTCCTGGAGCAATCCATGCTCCTTCGAAATGGCGTCCCGGTCGGGCCCCTGCCATTGCGGCCAATCGAAGGATTCCGCCGCTGCCGCGGAAACCGACGCGCAGGCCAGAACCCATCCGAAATACAGGGCGCAACACTTCATCGAATAATGCTTCATGCAGCCCTCTGCTTACAATTTGAGGGACGCCATGTCGATGGCGGAATCAGGTTTGAAATTGTTCAATTTGTCCGCGATGGAAGGCGCCGGCTTCGGCTGCTGGCCAGGCGCCGGGTTTCAACCCAGCCCCCGCTCGACCATAGCCGCGATCGTGGAGAGTGCGTTCCCCTCCAGCCGGTTGTTAACGAACACGAAGGTCCGGCGCTTCGGCCCCGCCGTTTTTCCTTCGGCAATCAGCGCCCGGCCGGAGCGCGCGCCTCGGGGTTTTTCTCTCGAACGGTGTCGTAGGGTTTGAACGCCTCGACGGCCTGCTCGTATTTGCGGCCCGGCTTGAGCAAGAACCGGGCGGCCACCCGTTCGGGATTGGTCCGGCTGCCCGGGAGCGCCATCTGCTCGCCGATCGGGGGCATCGCTTCCCAGGAGTTAAACACATGCGTGACCTGGTGGCGAGCGAGGCACTCGAAGTACTCCGGCCGGAGCCACGCCCGGTTGCGCATCTCGACTCCATAGGGCCAGCCTTTGGGCAATCGGCCCAGGAACCGGTCGAGGTCGGCGATGAAATCCCGCCCATGCGCGTAATCGGCTGGCCAGAACCGCGAGAATTCGAACATAAGCAGGCCGATGGCGTGGCGCACTGCCTCGCACGGCTCGAGGAAGGCCCGGGCGAATAGCTCGGCATCGAGAAAATGTTCGTTCGGCTTGCCCGCCCGGTCGCCGAACCGGTCGAGTTTGGGGAACTTCTTGATGGTGATGGAGTCGGTCACTTTCAGGCCAAACTGAAAATCATCGGGCGTCTGCTGGACCATTCCCTCCAGATACCGTGGGCTGGGGAAAGTATAATAGGCCGCATCCACACAGACGGTCTTAAAGACTTCGGCGTATTCGCGGAGGCAATCCCGGTTGAACCGGGTTTGGGCGAACTTGCCCCGGTATTCATAGCGGGCGGGAGTGTAAATCATGCCCATCCAGCCGGGGTATTTCCACGAGGAGGTGCCGAGATAGACACCTTGGGCCGCCAGGTCCGCTGCCTGGGCGCTCATTTCCACACGGTCGAAATTCATGCCTGGGATGAGAATCCGGAAGTTGACATCGCGCGTTGCGATAGCTGATTTCGACCGAACTCTACGCCTAAGCCGCCGGGCGATCAACCGGCCGCGTCGAACGGGCCGGCGCCGCGACGGATGTTATCCGATGGTGCGGGCTTGCCGGGGCGGCGGCGCGATGCGATAGTTGGGCAGTTCCCAGATGAGTTCCAGGCAGACAGTCCAGGCACGGACGCGTTCCGTGGCGGCCGCAGGAGGGAAAGGAGTTCCCTCGATGCGGGCGTTTACCTTGATCGAGCTGCTGGTGGTGATTGCCATCATCGCCATTCTCGCCGCGATGCTTTTGCCCGCGCTCTCCCAGGCAAAGAGCAAGGCCGTGCAGACCCAGTGCCTGAGCAATCTCAAGCAGATCAACCTGGCGATGAAGCAGTACGTGGATGATAGCCGGGACACAACCCCCGCTTGGAATACCGTGAAAACCACCGGCGCGGAGGGCCAAACCGAGGCCATCTGGTGGTGGTACAAGGAATTGGTCAGGCCCTACGCCGGCATCAAGACCTCTGGATTCCTGGATCCGCCCCTGCCGCAGGGCAGCAATGACATGGTGTTTCATTGCCCGAAAGACCGTGGCTGGGTGGAAGGCGGTTTCCGCATGCCGCATTACAGCAACTACATTCTCGATTACGGGAGCTACGTGTTTAACGGTTGTGACAATTGGGGCAACGATCCCGCCAAGACCACGCTGCTCAATCTGAAATTATCCACCGTGCTTCACCCGGCTCGCACCTGGATGATTTCCGAGTGGCCCATCCATTGGGGCTTTTCGTGGCACAAAAGCCTCACCGGCAACGCCAATATCCCCTACGACCGGGCCATCGATAACGTCAGTTTCGTCGATGGTCATGCCGCGTATATCCACCTCTTCTACAAGGCCTCCGACGGCGCGGCCCCGGCCTCCTACCCAACCGCGGCCATCCCCAGCACCTATGATTACCAAAACGGCCCCGACTAACGCGGCTCGGCCTTAGCACGTCCGCACCCGGCGCGCAGCCGCCGGCCCGTGCAGGAACCGATGCGGCCCAGGGAAAGAAGCGGATGTGCTATCGCGAAGGGAGCTCAGCACTCAGCCGGGAGGGACCACGAAACACACCAACCACACAAAAGGTGTCCCGAAGGGATTCCTCCCGTCATCGCCTTTCAGCCGAGTTGTCCTCCGAACCCCCTCCCGGTAAGCTGGCGGCCAGCTTGTGTGAAATCAGACCTCTTATCCCAGGGCCAGGGCGTGCCCGAAAGCCCCGCCGCCATTTTGCCCGAACTGGCCATCATCGAGCAGTTGTTCGATCATGTCCCCGAAACCGCCTTCTTCATCAAAGACGCGCGCGGTCGCTACCTCGCGGTGAATGAATCCCTGGCGGACCGCTGCGGTTTCGAGGACAAGAGCCAGCTCCTGGGCCGCCATGTCCGCGAGATTTTTCCCAAAGAGCTGGCGGACCTTTACTCCTCGCAAGACCAGATGGTGCTGCGGACCGGACGCCCCCTGATCGACCACCTCGAACTGCACTGGTATGCGCGGCGGCAGCCCGGCTGGTGTCTCACCACCAAGCTCCCGATGCGCGATCGCCAGGGGGCCATCGTGGGTGTTGTGGGCATCTCCCGTGATTTGCGGGCTCCGGGCGATCGCGAAGTCATCCCGGCCAGCCTGGCCCGCACCCTCGAGTATCTGGAAACCCACGGCGATGAAGCGGTCTCGCCCAGCTCGCTGGCGCGCCGGGCCGGGCTGCCGCCGGTCCGCTTCGCGCGCCTCATCAAACGCATATTTCGCGTCACCCCGAATCAACTCATTATTCAAACGCGTTTGGCCGCCGCGGCCCGGCTGCTGACTGAAACCGACCGCTCGGTGGCTGATATCGCCTGCGCTTGCGGGTTCTATGATCATAGCGCCCTGACACGCGCCTTCCGTTCCGCCACGAATCTAACGCCCACTGGCTTCCGCAGTGCCAGCAGGAACCGGCCTGGCCGCGAAAGGGCCCGGCCAGCTCGATAACCCCCGCACTCTCTGGCCCACGCCAGCGCGCCCCATGGCGTGAGCGGACCGGCTATTCCCGCACAGGACACGGATCGCCCCGAAAGACTGACTCATCGCCGGATACCCCAACAGAATGGGTCGCGATCATCCAGCACAAGGGTGCCTTCACCATTGACGAAGGCGCTCCCGGTGATCACTGGCGCGATCTTGCCCGACGCGCGCTCGAGCCAGTGAAAGCGCCCGGTGAAGGTTGAGCCGATGATGCTCTCCTGCACCCACGGCTCGCCTTCGGCCAGCTTGCCGTCGGCCGCCAGGCAAGCGAGCTTCGCGCTGGTGCCGGTGCCGCACGGAGACCGATCATAGGCCTTGCCGGGACACTGGACAAAATTTCGTGAGCGGGCGCCGGCAAGCGTGGGAGGGCCGAAGAGCTCGACATGATCGACTTCGGGGAACCCCTGCGCGTTGGCGGCTTGCCGGATGCGCCAGCAAATGTCCGTCAACGGGTCCGCGTTGGACACCGAAAGATCATAACCGTCCTGGTGAACCAGAAAGAACCAATTCCCGCCCCAGGCCACGTCGCCACGGATCGGCCCCAGCGCGTCCACCTGGAGGGTGACCTGCTTGTGCGCGCGCCAGCTCGGGACGTTGGCAACCGAAACCTCGCCGCTGCGGTGGAGGGTGGCGGTGACCACGCCGACAGGCGTTTCGATGCGATGCTCCCCCGGACCGATGCGGCCCAGGTAATCCAGCGTGACCACCACGCCGATGGTCCCATGACCGCACATGCCCAGATATCCGACGTTGTTAAAAAAGATAACCCCCGCCGCGCAGGCGGGATCGGCGGGTTCCAATAACAAGGCCCCGACCATCACGTCCGAGCCACGGGGTTCGTTCACCACCGCGGAACGAAGGCAGTCATGCTGCCCGCGGAGACGCTCGAGCCTCTCGGCGATGCTCCCGCCGCCCAGGTCAGGTCCACCCGAGATCACCAGGCGAGTCGGCTCCCCGGCCGTGTGAGAATCGACGATGGCGACTCGTTTCATGGAACGCGGGCCGGTGGCCGGCCGCGGGTGCTTGGGCCACCTCGGCCCGTGGCGTTGGGATGAACTCGGGCCTCCTTGTCCTCGGCCGTTTGAAGGGCCTTCGACGCTCTGGCTCCGCGCCCGCCCGCCGCTATCCCCTGCCCTTCCCTGGCCTCGACCCTCACGCCCGGCGCGCCAACCGCTTCGCTTGCCCGCGCGATTTCTCCGGGGATTTTCGGCCGCTTCGCGAGCGCGTCGTGGATTATCCTGAGGATTTGCTCCCGCTCGGCGCCGGCTAAGGGAAGGCGCGGCGCGCGCACCCACTCACTCCCGAGCCCGCACTCCTGAACCGCCAGCTTGATGTACTGCACGAACTTGGTATGGACATCCAGGTGGAGCAGTGGCGTGAACCAGCGATAAAAGGCGCGCGCCGCCTCCCAATGACCGCCGCGGGTCAGCTCCCAAAAATACTGGTTCTCGAGCGGAAACGCGATGCCACTGCCGGCCACCCAGCCGTCGATGCCCAGCACCGCGCTTTCCAGCACCAGGTCATCCACCCCGGTGAAGATCCGGAACCGGTCGCCGAGGAGGTTGTGCAGATCGGTGATGCGCCGGGTATTGCCGGAGCTTTCCTTGAGCGCAACGATGTTCCCGACGCCGGCCAATTCGGCGAACAACTCTGGGGTCACATCATTGAAGTAACTGATCGGGTTGTTGTAGATCATGATGGGCAGGCCGGTGGCGGCAGCGACGGTGCGGAAGTGAGTCAGAAGCTCTCGATGGTCTGCGCGATAAAGCATCGGTGGCATGACCATGAAACCGTCGGCGCCGAGCTTCTCAAGATCACGGACGTAACGGCAGGCCTCGGCCGTGCTCGTTTCGGCCACGCCGCTGAGCACGGGCACCCGGCCGTTCACTGCCTCGCGCATGGCTGCGAAAAGGCGGCGCTTCTCCTCCGGCTGCAGCGCCTGGTTCTCGCCGAGTGAGCCCAGGAAAATAATGCCGGCGACGCCGGAATCCAGCAGCGCAGCCGCGTGTCGCGCGGTGGCGTCCAAGTCGAGAGACTGGTCTTGCTTGAGTTGAGTGGTGATGGCGGGAAAAACGCCACCCCAGCTAGTCGAACGCATCGTGTTCCATTTTAAGGACCCACCCGCCCGGGTCTTGGTTGGAAATGACAGCGGGACTGTAAATTCCTGCCTGTTTTGTCCGGGGCAACGCAGGGGAAGGCCGTCCGCTCCCGACCCGGATTCCGCAGCCTCGGTGCGGGCCACCGAGGAGGGGGGGGCGATTTGGGTCATTTTTCACGTTTTCGTTGTCATTCCAAGCCAAGACCCGCTCTCGAATCGGGAGTAAATCATTCTGGAGTGAACTTCGGGAAAGTATCAGAATAACCCCCGCACTTTCATTCAGCTACCCAATGAACAACCGATCCCTGAGCCTTTGGCCCGCTTCACACCGCCTGAACTTGAGGGCCGCGATGAGCGCGATCTTCCTAACCGCAACGTTTTGCCTCTCCGCGCAGGGAGAGGCCTTGTCGGGAGATAACGGCAAGGACAAGGTGCCGCCGGTCGTTCCCCTCGAAGTCCAGGCCTTTCCGTTGGAACAGGTCCGGCTGCTGGACGGCCCATTCAAACATGCGATGCAACTGGATGAGCGCTATTTGCTGGAACTGGATGTGGACCGCCTGCTCCACGATTTCCGCGTGAACGCCGGCCTGCCCTCGCCCGCCCAGCCCCTGGGAGGCTGGGAGGCACCTGGTTGCGAGCTGCGCGGCCATTTTGTGGGCCATTTTATGTCCGCCTGCGCGTTGATGTACGCCAGCACCGGAGACCCGCGGTTGAAGGAGAAAGGCGAGCGGGTCGTGGCCGGATTGGCCGAGTGCCAGGCCAAGCTCGGCGGCGGCTATCTCAGCGCGTTCCCCGAATCGTTCATCGACCGCGTCGAAAAGCGGACTCCCGTCTGGGCGCCCTATTACACGCTGCACAAGCTCTTTGCGGGATTAGAGGACATGTATGTTTATTGCGGGGATAAACGGGCCTTGAAGGTGGCGAGGAACTTCGGCGATTGGGTCATCGAGCGCAACGCAAAACTCACCGACAACCAAATGCAGGCCATGCTCGAGACCGAGCACGGCGGCATGAATGAAACGCTGGCCAATCTCTATGCCCTCACAGGCGAACGGAAGTACCTGGAAATCTCGCTGCGATTTAACCATCATCGCGTCCTCGACCCGGCGGAAGACCAGCACGACAGTCTCAACGGCCTGCATGCCAATACCCAAATCCCCAAATTCATCGGCAACGCCCGTCAGTACGAGCTGACCGGCGAGCCCGCGCTCAAGACGGCCGCTCGGTTCTTTTGGAACACCGTGGTTAATGAGCGCTCTTATGTGATCGGCGGCGACAGCGACAGCGAAATGTTCAGCCCGAAAGCTCACCTGTCCCGGGCGTTGGGGCCCAACACGACGGAGACTTGCAACACCTACAACATGCTCAAGCTAACCCGGCACTTGTTCTGCTGGGAACCCCGGGCGGAGTACGCCGACTACTACGAACGCGCGCTCTACAATCATATCCTGGCGTCCCAAAATCCCGAGACCGGCATGATGTGTTATTATGTCCCGTTGCGCTCGGGGTCGCGGCGCAATTACAACGGCGCGAACGACTCCTTTTGGTGCTGCACCGGCACGGGTGTGGAGAACCATGCCAAATACGGCGACAGCATCTATTTCCATAACGAACGCGAGCTTTACGTGAACCTTTTCATCGCCTCGGAATTGAACTGGCCGGAAAAGGGTCTGCAGCTTCGGCAGGAAACCAAGTACCCGGATGAAGGCGCCACGAAACTGGTTTTCACCGCCCGGGAACCGGTCCAGCTTACGGTCCGAATCCGCCATCCCTTCTGGGCGTCCGGCAAGTTCATCATTCGCCTGAATGGGACGGAGCTTGAGGCAGTAGGAGACAGCGGCAGTTTCGCGACGGTGAGCCGTCTGTGGCGCACGGGCGATACGGTCGAGATTCAAATGCCCTTCACGTTGCGAACCGAAGGCTTCCGCGACAATCCGAACCGCTTCGCCGTTCTCGATGGGCCGCTGGTTCTGTGTGCGGAAGTGGACGCACGCAGACCTTTCCCCGCCGTGGTCGCGGATGCCCCAACGCTGCTGGCGAGTCTCAAGCCGGTCGCAGCAACCCCGAATACCTTCACCGGCCCTGCGGATATTTTTCTGATTCCGGGCGACGAGCAAAATCCCAGCGTCACGCTCTTCCCCTTCTATCAGGCCAGTTCACAGCGATACGAAGTTTATTGGGACCGATTCACTCCGGGGGAATGGCAGGCAAAGCGAGTGGAGTATCAACGCGAGCTGGCGCGCCGCCGCGCGCTCGAGGCGCGGACAATCGATTTCGTTACGGCCGGCGATGAACAGGACGAACGCGATCACAACTTCACGGGAGACCGGACCGAAACGCGCGAGTCCAACGAGCGGACCTTGCGCTTCGCCGAGACGAACGGCTGGTTTGCCTGGACGCTGAAAGTCTTGCCTGACCAACCCCAGGAACTGAGTATCGACCTGCGCGGCGGACGTGACGGCGCCGGGCTCGACGTGCTGGTAGATGGCGCCAAAATAGGAACCGGACCCGCGGATGGCCCGCGGTCCCGCGGGAATCTCGAGCCAACCACCTTCCTCCTCAGCCCGGATCTGCTCAAGGGCAAGGACAAGGTCACCGTCCGGTTCCAAGCCCCGGCCGGCCATCGCGGAGCCAGTGTGGCCAGCGTGCGTGTGCTGAAGCCGGAAGCCGCCACGCCGGCCAAAGGCGGAGAATGATTTTCGGGCGCTCGCGGATGGAAAATCTTGCTCGAACGAAGGGAGCGCTTATGGAGGGGAGCGGAACCAGGCAGTGCCGTGGTGGGTTTGCAGGCACGGCTCAGACACTCCGCGCGCGAAGGGTCCGGAAACCGACGCGGGAAAGTCGAGCCAACCGCGCGGGGTATTCGTGCTTCCGCGGTTTCACGAGCATCATCGCCCGGGGCCTGCTGGCCATCGGATGCCTGATGCAATCCGGGGGAGTTAACGCGGCATCCCCGCCGCACGATTACCCCGTCCAGCCGGTACCCTTTACCGCAGTCCACTTAACCGATAGCTTTTGGGCGCCGCGCATCGAGACCAACCGCCTGGTGACCATCCCCTTCGCGTTCGAGCAATGCGAAAAATCGGGGCGCATGGACAATTTCGAGCGGGCGGCCGAGGCCTTGCGGGGTGAGAAACTCACAAACCGGCGCCCGCCGGGGTTCCCGTTTGATGACACCGATCCCTACAAAGTTTTGGAGGGGGCATCCTATACCCTGGCCGTTAAGCCGGACCCGAAACTGCGCGCGTTTCTGGACCAACTGATCGCCGAAATCGCCGCCGCCCAAGAACCCGACGGCTATCTCTATACCGCGCGCACGATCAACCCGGAACATCCTCACGCATGGTCCGGCCCGAAACGCTGGCTCAAAGATCCGGACGAGAGCCATGAGCTTTACGACGCCGGGCATCTGTTCGAGGCTGCGGCCGCCCACTACCAGGCGACCGGCGAAACCAACCTCCTATCGGTCGCCATCAAAGAAGCCGACCTGCTCTGCAACACCTTCGGACCGGAGAAACTTCACATTTGGCCAGGGCACGAAATTGTGGAAATGGGGTTGGTTAAACTGTATCGGGTCACCAGCAACGAGCGCTATCTCAGCCTGGCAAAGTTCTTTCTCGATGTGCGCGGACCCGGCGGGGACGATTATCACCAATCCCGGATCAAACCGGTGGACCAGCGCGAGGCGGTGGGCCACGCGGTGCGAGCCGGTTATCTTTACAGCGGCATGGCCGATATCGCGGCGTTGACGACCGATGAGCGGTACCTGCGCGCGATCGATGCGATCTGGGACAATGCGGTCGGGAAAAAACTCTACCTCACTGGCGGCATCGGGGCGGTGGGTGCCGGTGAAGCCTTTGGGAACAATTATCAATTGCCCAACCTCAGCGCGTATTGCGAGACCTGCGCCGCGGTGGCGAATGTCTTTTGGAATCAGCGTCTGTTCCTGCTGCACGGCGACGCCAAGTATGTGGACGTGCTCGAGCGGACGCTCTATAACGGGCTGCTCTCGGGAGTGTCGTTGGATGGCAAACGCTTCTTCTATCCGAATCCGCTCGAATCGGATGGCCAACACCAGCGCAGCCCGTGGTTCGACGTGGCTTGCTGCCCGGGCAACATCACCCGTTTTCTTGCTTCGGTGCCGGGTTATGTGTACGCGCAGCGCGGTGAGGAGGTGTATGTGAACCTGTTCGCCGCCGGCGCGGCCGACTTGACCCTCGGGCGCGGTCGGCATCTCCGGTTGGTGCAAGAAACCCGGTATCCCTGGGACGGCAAGGTCAAGCTCGTGGTCATGCCGGAAAAGGCGACCCGTTTCACGCTCAGGATCCGCATCCCCGGCTGGGCCGGCGACGCGGTGGTCCCCAGCGATCTGTACCGCTTTGCCGATCGCCCATCGAGCCCGCCCGTGCTCAAGCTGAACGGCCGGCCTCTCCCGCTGACCTTGGAAAAAGGGTACGTGCCGGTGAAACGAGCCTGGCACACGGGCGACACACTGGAACTCGAATTGCCCATGCCGGTGCGCCGGGTGATCGCCAACGACCAGGTCGCGGATGACCAGGGCAAAGTCGCCCTCGAGCGCGGACCACTGGTGTACTGCGTGGAATGGCCTGACGTAAAGGACGGACGTGTCGTTAACCTGCTGCTGCCGGATGCCGCGCCGCTGACGGCTGTGTTTCGTCCCGGCTTGCTCAATGGCGTTGAGGTCATCACGGGCCAGGCGGAGAGCTTGCGCTACACCGACGCCCAACACCATCTCGGCTCCGACGAGGCGGAGGTGACCGCCATACCCTATTATGCCTGGGCCAATCGCGGCCGCGGCGAAATGGCCGTGTGGCTGGCGCGCACCGAAACCGGAGCGCGGCCGTTGCCGTTTCCCACCATTGCTTCCCTGAGCAAAGCCACCGCCTCCGCCGATGGCGTGCGGCCGGACACCCGCGCGCTGAACGATCAGCGCGAGCCGAAAAGCTCGGGGGATCAGGCCAACCGCTTTCTGCACTGGTGGCCGCACAAAGGCACCAAGGAATGGGTCCAATATGACTTCGCCCGGCCGGCTCGGGTAGGCGCCGTCGAAGTTTATTGGTTTGACGATACCGGGGTTGGAGAATGCCGTTTGCCCGGGTCCTGGCAGTTGTTCTATCGCCAGGCCGGCCAGTGGAAGCCGGTCGAGCATCCGAGCGGATACGGCTGCGCCGCGGATGGATACAACCGCACCGTATTTGATCCGATCCGCACGGATGGTTTGCGGCTCGAGGTCCAGCTTCAAGAGAACTTCTCGGCGGGCATTCACGAATGGCGCGTGGAACCCGCAGGCGATTGAACGTGGTCCCTGGGCGGTGTCCACGGAACCGGAACCGGGTTCGATCACCTGCCCGGACGCCGGAACCAAGTGCTGGGACCAAGGTCGGGGGCCTGGACGGCTTCGAGATATTCCCGATTGAGTTCAGGGGTCATCAAACGATCGTGGGGACTCTGTTGGCGCGTCACGATGTTCGCCATATACAGGGCCACAGTGGGGCTGAATCAATCAGGTTCCGGTGCCTCCCAAGGCGCGTTGTAGTGGGTGACCGCCGTTACCACGGGCTCAGGCATCCCCCAGAGCCGGAGCATGAATGCGGACAAATCTTCATGCGCGAGGTGGAACGTCTCCCGTTCCGCTTCGGGCAGCGGTTGGCCAGAATGTTGAGCTCGTTGACAGAGCTCGCGGAAAGCGCCGGGGTGGTTCTCCATTAAAATCAGACAGCCCAAGTCGTGAGTCAATCCCGCGAAAAAGGCTTCATGCGCCGCGGCCTCCCCCAAGGCTCTCCGGCATAACTCGCGCGCGAGCCAGGCAGTGCTGCAACTGTGGCGCCAAAGCAACTCGGCGGGCATCTCTGGAAAGCTCGCGCGCTGGTAGCCCTCGAACATATGGAGCGACATGACCAGAGCCTGGACGTTCAAGGTGCCGAGGTGGAACAAAGCCGCCCTGGTATCGGAGATTCGCAGCGTACCCCCGAAAACCAGGGAGTTAGCCGCCTGGAGCACACGAGTCAGCGCGCCACCGTCCTGGTTGAGCAACTGCTCGGCCCGGTCGAGACTTCCTCGCTCGTCTCCGAGTTCGCTGACCAGGTCCGCATACACACAGGGCAAGGCCGGGAAGGCGGCGAGGCCGGCAATCAGCGTGCCTAACCCGGGTGTTTCCAGCGCCGCCTGGGCGGCCAGCGCCTGGCCCAACCGCTGATCGAGGTCGCGAGGCTCGAACGGTGGTTCGAGGTACTGATGCGCCGCCGCGAGCTTCCTGGCGTCGGTGGGATAAGCTCCGATGAGGATCCGAACAGCGCGAGGCGCGTGTTGGCCCACCAGTTGCAAAAGGCCGCCGCCGTTGACGGAAGCAATCCTTTCACCGACCAGAACCAGGTGCGGCGGGTCACGTTGAACCTCCGCCAGGACCTCCTTGCCGCTTGTAAATCCTCTAACTTCCCAATGGCTGTGCAGGCTCGGGATGAGCGCGACCAGGGCTCGAATGACCTCCGGATCATCGTCCACCACGTAGATCAGCGCCGCTCGCCCGCCAGCCCTGGGCTCGCGTGTTAGCGGAAGATTTTTATTCGGGTCCGGCACAGCTCCAGTCGGGTACAGTAAAGGAATCTGAGCGGCTTCGGGATAGACGGATTTTGCCAATCCCTTTACCTGTATTGTCCGGAGTCCTAAGCAGGCCTTGCTGCACAACCCGGGCTTCGCAGCCGCTACCGGAAACCCCATTGCTTGATTTGCAGCCATTTCTGGCAGACTTTCCGCCATGCCCAACGAGCCGAGTGGTGACGCGTCCCCAGACCCGCCCGCCCCGAGCCTCGATCCCGTCGAGGGAGAACCCTGGCGCTGGTGCCCGCGCTGCGGGCACGAACTGCAAAACGATAAATGCAAGCTGCGCTGTCCTCGATGCCATTATTTCCTGAGTTGCTCGGACTTTGATTAGCGCGTTCCAAGCTCCGCCGCAGCGCCGAGACCTTCCCTGGCCCAGGAACCCGGCTCGTGGCCCGGGCTTTTCAGATTATGGGCTTGATGCCCCCCGGCCACTTGCGTGAGGCCGCAGGCCGTGGGAAATATAGATACGGGGTGGGATTTGTCGGCAGGTGGGATGGACGGACTGGACCGAAGCTCCAGCACGCGAGAGGAAGTTCGGTATGAAGACGATACGAACGCAGCAAAATGAATTACACGCAGCGGCGCCGAAAACACCAGCCGATCTGAGAGGATTGACCAGACGGACGTTCCTGAAGCTGGCCGCCGCCGCCGGCGTCACCGTGACCGGCAGTCCGGGGGCATGGGCGACCGGCACGGGTTTTGACGCCACAAGCCGAAATCCCCAATGGCTGGGTTGAGTCAAAAAGAATCCAAAACCGACCCCCCAGACGCACGAGACGGGCACTCCCAGGTTGAATCAGACGCCAGTGTGAAAAAGAATCTTCTCGAAGCAATCGATCTCGCTTTGGCAGGCCAATGGGAGGCCGCTCACACCATTGTTCAGCAATACGATTCGGACAAAACCGCGGCGTGGATTCACGCCGTGTTGCATAAGATCGAGGGCGACCCCGACAACAGCCGGTATTGGTATCGCCGCGCTGACAAGTTGGAGCATCTTTCCGCCGCCCCACAGGCTGAACTGACGGCAATCAGGACAGAGCTTGCCGGCTGAAGGTTATCGGAAACTCGTGGTGAAGGCCGCATTCGCACCGGAACCTGGCGCTTGCCAGACGCCTTGAGATCGAGGGATGTTCTGAACCCCTGGGGCGTCGCTCCGCGACGCTGTTCATTCGGTGACCGGGTCGCGCGGACTGAAGTGCCCGTCTGCCCTCGGACGTCGTGACGCGGCAGCGAAGGCCGTGCTGTTGCGCGGTGGAGCAAGCCGCGCATGCCGGCGCGTTCGGTTCCAATAGCGCAAGTTTCAGCGCTGTAAATCGCCTGGGCGTTCCGGGATGCCCGGGTCGTCCAGGACCTGGATGGCAGTTGCCGGGCCAAGGTCCTTCCAATCCTTCAGCGCCCAAACCACCTTTTTGTCCGGCGTAATCTCGACCAACTGCGGGCGCTTGCCGTTATCAGCCCGGGAACAAAAAACCGTGTTGCCGTTGGCCAGGCGAACGCAGCTCTGGCTGCCGGAAAAGCCAAGCTCGGGTGGCAGCTCGGACAGTTTGAACTCCCACACCGTCTCGCCTTTGGGGTTCACCTCGCGCGCCAGAGCGTCACGTTCATCGGAGATCAGCGTATTGCCGTTTTTTAAACGGATGGCCGCCCATGGACTCGGGATGGAGTAAGACCAAATCTCCCTGAAATTCTTGTCGTATTCGACCACCCGGTTCATTTGGAGCAAGGCCATCAAATAGGTCCCCTGCTCGGTGACGCGCGCGCGGCGGAATTGGCCATGGACCCCGGCGCCCGTGACGGACTGCGGGAACGCATGGTTGACTTCGATAACGCCGGTCCGCTTGTTGATGATCTTCAATGTGGCCGGCGTCCCGTTTTCCACCAGCATGCATTTATCGAGGCCGATGGGCTGGATCACATGGATTTCACTTCCCTTCGACGCATCCCGGCGCCAAACGATCTGGTTCTGCGGCGTCACCTCGGCGGCCCAGCCCATGCGGCTGAAAAGGATGTTCCCGTTGGACAGCAGCCAAATGTCGTCGTACTCCCAGCCCTTCCCGGTCGAGTAAGTCCAAACGACTTTGCCCTCGTTGACGAGAAACATCTTGTTGCAGCCTTCACCGATATACAGCATCGGGTGCTCCGCCAACCCTTTGCCCGGCAAGCCGGCACCCTCATCCGGAGAAGCCGTCCATTTCGGCGGCTCGATCGGGACTTCCTCGGGACCGATCGTGGGAACGTTGGCCGCCGTGAACAGCGGCAGCACATCCATCACCGGAGTGGCCTTCGATGATTTCGTTGTGGCCGGGGAGATGGTGGCGCAGCCCGAAACCAGGGCCAGGCCGGCCAACGTGGTCACTGCCAATAGGTAAAGGTTTCGCGAATACGGGATCATGGGAATGGTGGCGGTGTTTTGCGGTGAACCTTTCAACGGCCTGAACCATACGACCCACTGCAGGACGCTGGCAAGACAAACGCCCCGGCTCTAAACGGCGACCGGTTACGCTGGGGCGTTTCACTCCGCCATTAGAGTTGCCGCGCAGAACCGCTTCAAGCATTCTGGCGGCATGAATCCGCTCACCCGCCGTCATTTCCTGCAAACCTCCACCTTGGGCGCTGTCGCCCTCGCCCAAGGTCCTGCTGTGCTTCGTTCGGCGGAGCCGGACGAGAAACTCAAGCTGGGGCTGATCGGCTGCGGCTGGTATGGCATGGTGGATCTCAAAGCCGCCCTCAAGGTGGGCGGCGTGGAGGTCACGGCGCTTTGTGACGTGGATAGCGCCCACTTAAACGACAGCGCAAACGAGGTGGAGAAGCTCCAGGGCAAACGCCCCCGGACCTTCAAGCATTACGCCGAACTGCTCCAAGAGCCCGGGCTGCAAATCTTGATCATTGCCACGCCGCCGCATTGGCATGCGCTCACACTCCTGGCGGCCCTCAATCGCGGCCTGGATGTTTATTGCGAAAAGCCCCTGAGCTACGATATCCGCGAGGGGCGGGCAATGGTGGAGGCGGTGAAGCGGAGCGGTCGCGTGGTGCAGGTCGGGTTTCAACGGCGAAAGAACCCGGCGTTCCAAGCCGTGCGCCAACACATCGAGGCCGGCAACGCCGGGCGCATCGTGTGCGTGGACGCCCAGATCCATTACACCGCCGGAACCCAGGATCCCACGCCCCAGCCACCGCCCGCTTCGCTGGATTGGGATTTGTGGTGTGGTCCCGCGCCCAAAATCCCTTACAGCCCGCAAGTCGGCCACATGAATTGGCGTTTGGAGCGCACCACCGGCCAGGGTCACCTGGTGGATTGGGGCATCCACTTGATCGACGCCGCCCGCGTCATTCTCGGCGAAGGAGCGCCCAACGCGGTTTCGGCGGCGGGCGGATTATATGAGCTCAAAGGCAAGATCACCACGCCGGATGTATTGAGCGCGCATTTCGAATTTGGCGCCTGTCCGCTCACCTGGCGGCATCGCATCTGGGGCGCCGAGGAATACTCACCGGAGGTTTCCAACGGCCTGTTCTTTTACGGCGAAAAGCAAACGGTGTTCGTGACCGACGATCATTGGGAAGTCATTCCGCGCGGCAAAGGCAAGGACCGCCAGGTCCACTCGGACAGCGGCGACGCGGGCCTGGCCCACATGGCGGAATTCCTCAAAGCTGTCCGAACCCGCCAGGCGCCGGGGTGCCTGATCGAGGATGCCTATGCCTCGACCACCGCCGTGAAGCTGGCGATGATCGCTTACGATACCGGCTCGAAAATCGCCTGGGATGCCAGCCGGGAGGAAATCGTGGACAACCCCGCCGCCGCGCGGTTGCTTAAGCGCGAGTACCGCCAGCCCTGGCAACATCCTTACCGCGGATAATCCGGCGAGCGGCCGTGTCGCTGGGGCAAACCGGCCAACCATCGCCCAGCCGAGCGACGGCTTGGGCGCCGTTGCAACGCGCCACAATCCCGCACGGCTGGGGTTCCGGGAGACCCGCGCACCCATCCATCCGCGCCCTAAAGCGACCCGAGACCGAGCTACAGGCAGGTGGGTTCGAGGTTTTTTTCCGCGTGACTACCGGGGTGTCACCCCTGTCCAACTCTTGATATGACCAGGACTCCCTACAAAGGTCGAAGCGGCTTCAGTTTGGTCGAGATTCTATGCGTGATGGCCATCATCGCCATCCTGGCGAGCCTGATGTTTCCGGCCTTCGCCAGGGCCCTGCGCAAGGCGCGTGGGCTGGGGGATCATTTGGGAGGACCGGGCGGCGTCCAGATGAGAATCGACGAGGTGATCACCCACTACACGCGCTACCGGGCCGCCAATCCCACGCACCCCAAGTTGAGCCGGAAGGCGTTTATCAACCAACTGGAGCTGAGCCCGGCGGCTGAAACCTGGCTCAATCTGAGCTCCGTGGAATATCGGCCCTTTGCGGCTGCCGATCCGACACAGCAAGTGGCCATCGTCGTTTACCCTTCTCCGGGCGGCGGCAGCGGTGCCAACTTGGTTTTCTTCAGAATCGGGGATTTGATCGCGCCCTAAGCGGGTCCACAAAAGCCTTTTCACAAACGGAAACGAAGGGAACGAAGAAAACCTCGTGTCAGGCCTGGTTTTATGGGGTTCGGTTGCGTCCTGCTTTTTGTGGCCCCCGTGATCTTCTGTGCAAAAGCTTTTGTACACCTCTTTCGAAGCCGCGCGGAGCCGGTGACGTCAGCAAGCTCGTCCTGGGGAGTAGCGGCGCGCGGCTGAAGGAGACGTCCCCTACCCCGCCGCGTTGCGCCGGTTGTCCCTGCGCTCCCAATACCAGGCGATCCCTACACAGAGTTCGTAAAGCCCTTGCAAGGGCAAGAACATGACGACCTGGGTAACCACCTCAGGCGTCGTGAAAACCGCGGCGAGCACCAGGTTCACGATAATCGCGTACCGGCGCGCCCGGCAGGATCATTAAAGCCAGGGTCGCTGCCACAAAAGACTCCATCGCGCGAATCCGCACTGCTGCTCTCCCGTCCGGGCAGGTTATTCCGGCTTAATCTTCACGGCCAAACCGATCATGCGGTCACCGACCGAAATGGAACAGGTACTGGCCTGGATGCGCGAAGATGCGGCCCTGGCCGAGGTCCGTGGTTGTGCCGTCGGCATTGCCCAGCACCATGAGGAGTTGCATGCTCACATTCCCGTCCGAGAGCGCCTTGGGCGTGACGACGCAATTGGTGCCGCCCCCCAAGTCGAAGCGCACCGGGCTCCCATCCGCCAGCTCCAGACTGCCCAGATCCGTGGTGCCCGTGGCCGAGGCATTGGTGGTGGCCGGGGGTGAGGCTGGCGAATTCTGGCCCGGATCGGAACCGGCAGGGGTTGCGGGCCTGGCTGCGATCTGCTGTTGGAGATTACGTCCCAGGGCTTTCAATTGCGTGTTCTCCTGCTCGACCTGGTGCAGCCTGACGGCCTGGCCGCGCAGCCGCGACAGCTCCTTTTGCTCGGTCTGCGCATTCTCGGCAACCTCCTTCAACTGCTTGCCCAGACGCTCGTTGTCATCCTTGAGCGATGCGGTCTGGGCGAGTTGGTCCCGGAGGCTCGCGCATTCGGCCTCCAATTGCTGGATCTTCATTCGCTGGGTCACAAGCAGCGCCGCCCCTCCCAACAATGCCAGGGCCAACACTCCGATTTTCAACATCTTCGTCATAATGTGCGATCCCGCCGCCCCGCCCGGAAGACAGCACAATTCTTCCGGTTCGCGCCGCGTCCTGGAAAGGCATTCAATGGCAAGCAGTGTACCCCCCAGGCTCCGGCTGACAAGTCTCGCGCGCACGCATCCCGGGACCCCTGCTCATCTTGGCTTCGCCCCCCGTACCGGGCCCGGGATGCGCGAGGTGAATACTTCTTTCCAGAGTCCGTCTGACCAGTATGCGGCCGACCGGTCCCATGCCAGGCGAAGCAGTTCCGTCGGGTTCAAACCCAACCAAAATCACGAGGACCTTCCTATGCTCAAATTCTATCTGATCTTGTCTTTAACGCTGATGGTGTGCGGGCCGCTCGCCCTCCCGTCGAGCGCCCAAGAGACCAACCCTTACCCTGTGCTGCCGGCCACGCGGCTGGAAGCCTGCGAGACCAATGTCGGGGCCATCCTCATCAAGGGCAGCACCGATATGGGCGCGGTCTCGGCCAACACGGGCGTGGTATTAGTCCAGGCCAAAGAGTTCACCGATACAGGCACCGGTCGCAAAGACCACGGGATCGCCATCGATATCGTGCGTCCGGGTCAATGGCGGGAGGTCATGCTCATCGACGACGACGAGTTGGGCTCCCTTTTGACGGCGATTGATTACCTGAGCAAGCTCGATGTTTCGGTTTCGCCGCTCAACACCTTCGACGCCGCCTACACCACCAAGGGCGGATTTCGCATCGCGGCCTTGGGCGCCCGCCGCACGGGGCTGGTCCAGTTCGGGGTTCGTAACATGCACGCCAGCTCCGCGCCGGTGCCGCTGTCGCGTGAGGAAATGACGCAGCTCTGGAGCCTAATCGATCAAGCGCGAAAGCTGCTGGACGGCTTGCGGTAGGACCGCCCTCTCCGGATTGCCGCCGAGTGGCCAATGAACCGGGCCGCAGGCCCCGCGCTCGCCCCCGCCCCGGGCGCACTCCGCCCTGCGCGAACGCTGATCGCCAGCATCAGAACCGCTGCTTTCATGGTGCTCCTCGTGGGACTTTCCCCCCTTTCTGACCGGGTTTTAGGCGGTTTCTTGCCGCATTCTTGACCCTTAGGCTCCCATTTTCCTTCTCCGCCACCTTTACCCCAAAAACGCATTAAGCTTATTCGCGCCGCCAGTCCTGGCCAGGGAGTGGTCTGTCGTTACCGCCCTACTTTTGTTGCCTCGTTGCTGGCTCCATCCCATACAAATCAAATGCTACCACGGTTCCGGTAAAAGAAGAGGCTGCAGCTCCAACGCCTGACAATCCGAATGTGGCAGCCAAGCGCTTCGAAGCGGATACTTGCGGAAAGCTCAACTCCAGAGCCCCGTTGGGGGCGGCCTCATACCAGCCCGGGGCAAGGCCGCCGAGGCCGCCGCCCCGGGTAAATCGCCACCACACACCCAATCTCTCTTTTTTCCAATCTGGTTTGGCGCGCCCCGGGGGCGCCAAACCCGGTTGGAAAAAGGAGAGCGAATCATTTCGTGTCCCTTACCCAGGGCGGCGCTCGTTCCTCGCTTGCCCCGGGCTATTGCCTTGTCGTCCTTACAGGACTTCAGCCGGGCTCGCTCCGGTTGCGTCCTCGGCGAACGGCGCTGCGCAGTGGCGCGCCGCAACTGACGCTCCAATGCAGACAGAAACGCAATCGGCGCGTCCACTGCCGCAGCCGGGTTAGCGATTCTATTTCGTGTGGTAAACACTCAGAATCCTAGCGTCATCCTTCGCGATGAATGCAGTGGCAACTCCGCCCACCGTATCCGCTGGGAGGGAGCCCTCGACCTTCCAAACGGTGTTGGTAAGGAGTTTGGCTCGATACGGCTTCTCGTCGCCGATGTGCTTCTGGCCGTAGATGGGCTCCAAAACGGCAACCGCAATCTTGATGGCCGTATCGGAGTCGGGGACAAAACCGGAGCGCAAGCGGTCCGCCCACATTTCGGCTTGGCCCAAAGCGGAGGCGGGCAGCGGCGGTTCGTCATCAGTAATTTGTTAAGCATTTTCGTCATTGTGCTGCCAGCCGGTAAAACATGGTCCCCAGAGGCTTGGGAATGGTCACTTGGTTTTGTGAACCGACCACGACGAAGCCATTCGTCAGTATTGTCCACTGGGCGTGGTTTAGGTCGGAGTTTTGCTGGACGACGAAAGCGCCGGTTGGAGTCGGCCAAGATAACGTGAGGGTGTCGTGACCCCCAGGTGCTACAGTTATTGAAGGAGGCGGAAGACCTAAGTAGTAGACACGTATCCCGTCCCAGCCTGCCAAATAAGCGTAATTTCCAAATGCTGCAACGGAGTAAGGGTTAAACACTGGCCAACAAGAAATACTTCCTGCAGGTACGGCGTTTTTCGGATTTGAAACATCATACACCCAAACATCGTATGCGATTGCATACGCGAGATTGCCATAAACTGCTACGTGGTTGGCAACGGTTTCCACATTGCAGACGGTGACTGGGTTTGTGGGGACCGCCACGTCGAAAATCGCTAGACCTAAATTCGTAAACGTAGCAACATAGGCGTAATTGCCGGACAGTGTCACATCAGACGCCCAATGCCAACCCTCAGGGTTTGTCGCTGGCTGGGCCACCTGTTTCGGGTTACTCGCATCAGCGACGTCGTAAATCCTCAACCCGTTGTAAGGGTCTGCCAGATAAACGTAATTACTTGATGCGGCAATGCCGGTGTAGCCGGTGGGGATTTGGCCAAGTTTGACCGGGTTTGCAGGATTGGAAACGCCATAAATAATGCCATCCAGATAAAGCCGACCTTGGGACACAGCCAACGTTTGAGACGTGGCTGGGATTTGTCCGGTGGCCACGGGCAATTTCGGGTTGGAGATGTCGAAAATCCGAAGCGATGTGCTATACAACACGTAGGCATAAGTCCCGGAGACCGCGACCCTGATAGCGTAGCCTTGATGATCATTAAACCCCACATCCACCGGCGTTGCAGGTTTGCTTAAGTCGTAAATGTAAAGACCCGAGTATGGCGGAGCACCGTTGTTCGCTGCGTAAAGATAGTTACCACTGACGACTGCATTTCCAAAGTTGTAGTAACCGGATATGCTGCCTACTTGAACAGGCGCGATAGCTCCCGAGTTCTGGCCACGCACATAAAGGGCTGGGCTCCACATCAGAAAACAGCAGCCCAGAATTGCCAAGAATTTCATGGAGAGTTCCCTTTCATGGCTTAACGTGCTGCAGCAGCGGCCCCGCGCCCCGAGGTAACATGGGAGCGGGAGGGACTTGCGGGGTCCGCTGCCTGCAGTTGTTAAGTGAAAATCTTCTCACAGCGCCGGAAACAAGAATGCACTGACGGCGATGCACCAACCCAAGATGGCCAGCCATCTTTGTGATCGCACAAGAAACGGACTACCGAGAAAGAGAAACAACCACGCAGCAAAAATCAGAACACTTAAAAACACGCCGAGGTTCAGCCGAGCCTTTGGACCTGCCGAAATAGACGCTGCCAAATAACCCGCCACTGTGATCTCTGCGCCAATCAAGCCCCAACGCCAAACCGAAGCTTCTCTTCTTGGGGTGTTGTTCACTCACTTAACGCAGAGTGCAACCGCCCCGGGTCGCTGTCGTTGAAATCGCACACAGACCAGTAACCGGAGTCGGCTGGCACGATTGGTTGGGCTTTTGAGTCATTTCGCAACCTCACTCCCAAGTTTCTGGAACGCCCACGCGCTCAAATAAAAGGATGCAAGAAGGAGATAAACGCCCGTAAAAACTATCCAAGGAACAAATGTGATAAGCCAAACAGTGTCGCCGACGGAATCCATGCGGGCCTGCCAGAGTTGTCGCACCGGATCATTCTGAGGCATGGACCTGAACCAGTCCGCTATCCGGAACTCCACTGCCACAGTTGCAAAGAACAGGACCGACAACGTCATCTCAATGAGCGTCAGTTTCTTCACGGTGTGGCGCCTGCCCAACGTTCGCCATCACCGGCTGCGCGCCAGTGACGTGCGGGATGAAATCTAAATGCCGGCGCGGAGTCCGCGTGCATGGCGTTGTTAGCAATCACTTCGCCACCTCTTTTGAGATTTCTCGGCTGATGAACGTGTTGGTTGTGGCCGCGCCCTCGATTTGCGCCAGGAGATTGGTGTCCCCACCCTTATTGTGATACACTCGGAAGTAGCTACCCACGAAATACGCCAGATAGCTTTTGGCCTTTTCGGAGTCTCCTCAATCCAACATGCCAAGCGTCTTAAGGCCAACCAGGGCGACCGATTCATCCTCGCGCTTGAGGGCAGCGAGGGCCTCGGGCACCGCCTTGACCATTTGCTCGTCTGACATGCCGGTTCCATTTTGAAGCTCATCGCTAAGATGCTGCATCCGAAGCGATGGCCGTGTGTATCCGAAATACCAGCCGACAGACAACCCCAGCAGGAGGCTCAAGACACAAACAACTTGCGGCAGGTAACCCTTCATGCGCGTTTTGCTAACTGTGATTCAACGACGGTCGGTCGTGGAACAAAATGGAGGATTTGCAGGCCCATTTAGGTTGTAAGCCATTGCGAGTCAATGCCTTTGAAGTCAAGGCCACCAAGGCCACTCCGTTGGGTTCTTGCCGTACTCCACCTGCGGTTCCTTTTTGTAAGTTGTTCATTACCAACTCCACACAAAAGAAGCATACTCCCTCTGGTTCGGCGATCCAAGTTAAAAATGATTGTCTTTCGGCTTCTTCCCAGGGGTATTTCGTCTGAGCAATCCATACTGGTCGGCAAACGCGTGAGCGCTTATCTTTCAAACCTTCGGACCGAGTCGGCGTGCCGGAAGCGTTAAATTCACGGCGCCGGGTTCAGTCCTGAGGTTCGCCCGGTCGGCGGGTGCATCTGCCGACCGGGCTGCATCAGGAGTTCAGGGGGAGATTATCCGCTGTTCATAGGTTTCGAGTAATGAGTTGGATTTTGTGCGTAGTGGTCAGCTTTCGACGCCATCCCGGAAAGGTGCGGGCCTGGGTTTTGCCGCGGTGCCTCTGGAGTTCCATCAGGCCCAGGAGCAAATTGCGCAGTGTCGCCATGACGTAAGCGCCGTTCCTGCCGCTGATGCGTGAGGCGTCTTCGCCCATGCTAACGTCGCGGCGGTAATGAGCCCCGTTTTCGGTTGCACCCCAGTGATCGCGGATGGCCTGGAGCAAGCGCTGGGCACTGTATTGTTTAGGGGCGGCGCTGGTAGCGTAAAAAGAGTATTCTTCGGAGGTCTCGACGACTTTGCCCCGGCGCAGTTCCTGCCGCTCCCGCCACACGGCCAGAAATTGCCAGCAACCGCACAAGCCGGCTTCTTCAGGACTTACCGTGACCCGTTGAATGCGCCAGCGAACCAAGCGTCCGTGTTCCTTGACCCAGCCGGTGTCATATTCCGAGGGAAAAAAAATCTTTGGGGAGCCGTTTTTGTGCCTTTTCCAAAATGCCGCTTTGATTGCCTTTAAGCCCCCAGAGATAATCCCCGCCCAAATCCTGAGTGACTAAGCGGCTGGACTCCTGCTGGCACTGCATGGCATCGGCCGTGATCAGGCTGCCTTCCAGCGCAGCTCGGGGCAGCTTGCGCAGCAACGGTTCCAAGGCTGGGATTTCGTTGCTTTTGACCTCAACGGGCTGCTGTGCCACGGTTAAACGCAGACGGTGACTGACCGCCGAGAGTAACTGGAGGGGTTTGCCATCGGTGCGGGCGCTGCCGCGCAGACATTTGCCGTCAATGGCCAGCGACTGCAGGATCGAGATTTCCTGAGCCACCATCCATTGGCCGATGCGCAAATCGAACTCGGCAGCATCAATGCCGTTGAGCACCCGGAAAAAGGTGGTGTCACTCGGGGCACGGTAAAGGTCGCTCTTGGGGTCTTTGCGACAACCCAGCGCCCGTAATTGGCGCTGGGACAGTTTGCCGCACTCGTCTTCAAAAGCCTCGTAGCCGCCAGCTCCCATGAGCATGGCCAGAGCCGCGCAAGCCATTACAAAAGGCTGGCGATGGCGCAAACCGTGGCCGCGTCGTTTGTCTTTGAACTCTTCAAAGACCTCCAGCAAGGAGCCCAGCTGCGTGGCCCTCAGGGGGCAAGGCCCAATTATTTTCTCCTCATGCCCCGCCAGGTCGGCCGGTAGCCGACCCTGACGCAAAATGCCGATGGCCCGCTGACGCAGTTCCCGCACGTAAAGCTGCTTGGGAACTCCGTGCTCCTCATAATAATCCCGGCTGGAGCGACCGTAACCAGCCGTAAAGCCCAAAGCTTTGAAACCACAGGCCCGGTAACAGGTGCCCCGATACTGGCTCTCATCGACGTAGCTTTCCACCAGCACCACCGGATGGCCCCATCGCTCCTGCCAATCGGCATTCAGCCGTTTGAGGCACAGGCCCAACACCCGCGAGGCCAAATTGGGGTATTTTTGACGTTCCGGTAATACCAGAAAACGACTGTTGTTAACCACAAAGCACAGTCGGCGGGCACGCTGTCGGGGCGTCCAGCGGATCTCGCTCTCGCGTGCTTTAGTGTGCGGCGCCGCCCCGCTGAAGACCAGCAGCGCCACCCATTGGCCATCCACTTGCGCGACGTAGCGCAAACTCTGGCCACCGACTCGTGCGCTGTGCAGGTAATGACGAGTCTCCAACAAGCTGTCGAAGCTCTCGCGCTCTTCTGGAAGCATCAACCGGACACTCACTCGGCGCAGGAAGTCCTGCTCCGGTAGGCTATTTGACGGTTTCATCGCCGCTTGGTTTGCCCGAAGCGGAGACAAAAGCCTAGTCAGAAATGGAAAAAGACTACGGGCTTAGGAGCTTGGGCCGGCAGATGAAAGAACCCTGGGCTTCTTCCTCAACCCGATCCTGCATCCATCCTGTTTGGAGCGTTAGCTGGTCCTTGCTCTTTTTCTTCCCGGCCGGGATCGGCACAAAGTACGAGCTGCTTCGCCGATTCTCGACGACCTCGTTGGTAACCTCTCGTGCGCTGGACGCCGTTTAGGGGGTGGGTTCCTTTTCGGTGGGCGACTCCTCCGGGGGTCGCGCCAAGGACTTTACGATCGCCATTGTCGCCTCTCCGCGACGATCGATACCCGAACCCTTGGACAGTTATGGATTGGACGCATCACGAATATCGTGAGGGTTCGGGGCGCGATGCTGGCTTCAGCGCGGCGCGAGCACGAGGCCATAGCACCCTTGGTTTGGGTCGATGGTTGAAGTCTTCACCAACAACACGCGCCTGCCTTTCGGGACTTGCAGCCTGGCGGCCAGGTCGAGGTTGGTGTGAATCGAAACGGCGCCACCTCCCGGCCAGCTCATGCGACCGGCCACCGGGTTGGTCATTAGCTCGGTAAAAGCCACCGCGGCGTACAGGTCGGTGGACTGGGGACGGACCCGTGGAAAGCAATCGAACCGCAGCCCGATAACGTTGGTGGTTCCGTTCAGGACCAAGGATTGCCCGGTGAACATGGATGCGCCAATGCCGTCCGCGGTGCTGATCCGGGGATGATTCACCACGTGCGCTCCTGCGATCTCCAAAAGCTGCCGGCGCGCGGCTTTCAGGTCCCGGTCTTCGAGGAACCAAATGCGCAAACCGCTCCCGCTCGACCACTCGGGCGCGATGCGGGGTAGAGCGTAGGCCAACCCGCGCGGGATTCGACTCCGGAACCGCGATCAACTCCGCATCGATCAAGAGAGGGTGGCGCCGGCCAAAGACCACGTCTTGGAGCCGATACAGCCACGCCCACATCGGGTGCCCGGGGATATACCCAAACACTCTGTCGCGCAGGAGCAACGGCTCGGAGAAGGGCCGGCTCAAGATCTGGCACGGCGGCGGAGTCGAGGCTGGCCAAAGAACTGCCAATGCCGCCACCGCGATGCAGCCCAGCAGGCCGATGCCACACACGCCTTGCCATTTCCTTCCGCCCCCCAGCCATGTCGCCATGCCCATCTGAACACCAAAGGCGCGAGAAGGTTGCTGGGGAGTCTGGATTAACCTCCTAACTCCCGACCGCCGCCAGCCCGGATGTTCCAATAAACTACAGGGTTTTTGGCGCCTGCCGGACGGTCCTCCGCGCCGGGGTTGCGCCGCCGCTCATGCCTTCAACCCCGTGGTGTCAAACTCCCATTTCTCCGCCGTCTTCATCATCTGGTCCCAGGTGACTTCGGTTTTCTGGTAGGCGGCGGTGCGGCCCAGGATGGTGGTGAGGTTGCTGCGGACGCTGGGGGAAACCGTCGGGTTGGAGCAATCGCCCTTGCTGATGTTATCGTAGAAAGCCGCGATATTACGCTGGACGCCTACCTGATAGATGTTGTCGGTTGGACCTTCAAAATGATCGTCGCGGCTGTGGAGCCAGCATTTCCCGCCGTAATTTGTCTCCGCGCTGCCGTTGGTGCCGTGGGCCCGCACCATGATGTCGTCGAACCCGAACCCGACCTGCTTGGCGGTGAAGGTGACCATGAGGTCGCCGGGGAAGAAGAACAGCACCGAATAGTGGTCCCAACAGTCGCCGAGGAAGGGACGGGCGCGGCCGCCGCGGCCAAAGGCCTTGAGCGGGCTGGCATCGACAATCCACGTCGCGACGTCCAGCGCGTGGATGTTCTGTTCGGTGATCACATCCCCGGAGAGCATGCGGTCGATGCCCCAGGTGCGAAGGCGCACTTCCGGGTCGTGGGGCTGGTTGCGCAATTGGGCATCTCGGTCCTCGAACATCAGGCTCGTCTGGTATTCCGCATACACGGTCACCAGCGTGCCGATCCCGCCCTTGTGGATGCGCGAAATCACCTCCTGGTACGACGGCATCGCCCGCGTTTGCAGATCCACGGCGAACGTTAGCTTTTTGGCCGTCGCCTGGCGCCCGCTCTCGGCCACGCTTTGGCAGCCGGGCACATCCACGGCAACCGGCTTGGCCAGGTAAACATGCTTGCCGGCCGCTACCGCCGCCGCGGCCTGTTCCGGATGAAAATACGGCGGCGACACGATCGCGACGGCATCCACCTTTTCCTCGAGCAAATGTTGGTAAGCCGAAAGCCCGGTAAAACGCTTCGCTTCCGGGATCCCCAGCTTTTGGCCGATGCCATCGACGCGGTCCTGGAAGTAATCGGCGACGGCGACGACATTGTAATGGCCGTCATTCGCGAACAACTCCGCGATCCAGGAACCGCGGCCCCCGCAGCCGATAACGCCGAGGTTCACCTTCGAGTTGGCCTCGGCGCCGAGAACCAGCGCCGGTTTCAGCACTGTGAAGCCGACGGCAGCCGTTCCGGCGCGGGCAAGGAATTTCCGGCGCGTCACATCCAGGCTGCCCACGGCGCGGCAAGGAGGGGTTGGCAAGAGGGAAGCGATTTGGCTGGCCTGATTCATGCCACGAGATAACGCCGGCCCACGGCGATTGTCAATCCGCTACGGCGGCGCCCAAGCGCAGTGGGTGAACGACAGAATCCTTCGTTGCCTTCGTTTGTTTGGTGTACAAAGAATTCTGGGTTTCCATGGCTTGCCTGCCGGGTACAAACACGGCCCAGGCATTCTGTTGTCCCAGTTGCGGAGCTATGGGAAGCCGCCGGATATACCCCGAGAGTTGAGCAGCCTCAACCTCCACGGGATAAAACGGACGGATGGCCGGAGACGCAGGATCCCGCTGCGTGCGAACTGAAGGGGCCAAACCGAAGAACAAAAGCAAACGAAGGAAACGAAGAGGTTGCCTCAAGAGTTGGTCGAGTTGGCGGACGGCGTGGGGATAGGGGAGAGTCAAGACCTTTTCTCGGCTCGGCTCACCCCAAAACCTGCCTCATTGTTTGCAGCGGGAAGCCATACGACGTTACAAGAAACGCTGGGAAATCCACAAATGAAGATTTTTGTCTTACGCCCAGGCGCAGCTCCCTTTGCTTGACTCGAGCGAGGCGAGGTTGCGGGGCGCCCTCCTGCGCGAGGGCATCCCGGCAGCACTCCCACCCGCCGAACACGGCCGGACGCGGAGCGCTGGCTTTGAGCCGGCTTAATACGTTCAATATCCACAGGGGCACGATAAGAATCGCCGGGCACCTTAAGCCGGCTCAGAGCCGGCGCTCCGGGCCTACTGCCGGAATGTGCTCGTCGTGGGCGGCCGGGTTAAAGATAAGCTGGAGCCTTCGACCGGGCCTGGGGTAAGCTACCGCATGTCCCCCTTGCGCGCGGATTTGGGCTTTTGGATTCTTGGCGCCTTTCGCAGGGCCAGGAAACGTCCGGCGCGGCGGGCTAACCAAGAGAACGGCATCAAAATGATCTTCAAACGCAAGCTCCTGCCTCTGGCGACGATGTGGTGCGTGGTGTTGGGGTTCGGCCAGGAGCGGGTGAGCCTTGCGCAACGGCCGCCGCAGAACCCGATGTCCCAGACCCGCTATACCCCCGCCGACCTCGGGTACGAACTGGTCTGGGAAGATGACTTCAACGGTCAGGCGCTGGATCCCGCGAAGTGGGCGGTGCGCGGGGTGGGGCCTCGAGCGCTGGGATTTGTATCCCCGGAGGCGGTGAAAGTCGAGGATGGCTTCCTGAAGCTGAGCGCGATCAAAAAGGATGGCCGCATACTCCTGGGCGCGGTGGGAACCCAGAATCGGTTCATGACCCGGTATGGATTCTATGAGTGCCGCGCGGAGTTGCAGCACCAGGCCGGGGTTTGGGGCGCTTTTTGGATCCAGTCACCCGACATCGCCAAGGGTGAAGACCCGGCGGTTTATGGGGCGGAGATCGACATCATGGAGTGCTTCAGGAAGCTGGGGACGGATATCGTTTCCCACAACGTGCATTGGGCTTATGGCCCGCACCAAAAAACCGTGCACGGGATGCAGAGTTACCTGAAAGGCGTCGGCACCGGCTTTCATACCTTCGGCGTGGAATGGACTCCGGCGAAATACGTGTTCTTCGTGGATGGCTATAAATTCTACGAAGTCACCCAAGGCATCTCGCATATTCCGGAGTACTTAATCCTAAGCATGGAGATACCCTCGGACCCGAAGGATATCCAGCACACGGTCCTTCCAGATGTCTTCACGGTGGATTACGTCAGGGTTTACCAGAAAAAGCAGAGCCCGCGCTCGCCCTGACGCTTCCCTAAGCCGTCGCCGACTCCCTGCAGGCCTGGCGCAAATAACAGCCCGGTGCAGAGGGATTGTCCAAACCAGCCGGAAGCGCTCCCGGGCGCACCAGCGGTGATGGGTTATGAAGTGGTGGGGAGGCCATGGAGGCCCTTTCTGCTTGATCGCCCCGGGGCGTTTGTCGAGCCTTTGTTGACCGAGCGATACACAGCGCCAACTCATGCCTTCAGCCGTGAACCGATCCAAGCCGGAGCGTGCCACTAATGCCGCCACGCACGGGTGGAGCGTGATGCTGATAGTGCTGGCGGGCATCCTCGCAGTTCTCTTTTGGTTCAGCTTCGTGCCCGGGCAGATCGTGGCGTCAAATGATGGCCCGCTCGGCCAGCAAGTCGCCGCGTGTCACCGGCTGCCTGGATTGTTTCTTGGCGCCTGGAACGACTTGAACAGCATTGGCCTGAACGAGGGTAGCGCGTTCCCGGGTCTCACGTACGGTTTAGCCTGGCTGCTGGGACCCGTGGGCTTCGCCAAGTTCTTCGCCCCGCTCTCCATCCTGTTCCTGGGTCTGGCGGCCTGGTGCTTCTTCCGCCAACTCGGTCTGGCTCGCCCGGCTGCCATCATCGGCGGCCTGGCAATGGCGCTCAACTCGGGATTCTTTTCCGATGCCTGCTGGGGCACCGCGTCCCACCTTTGCGCCCTGGGGATGAACCTGCTGGCGCTGGCCGCGTTGGCCGATGCGTCCGCCCCCAGGCGTTGGCTGCGCGTGGCGCTGGCGGGAATGGCGGTGGGCGCCGGAGTGCTGGACGGCGCCGACATCGGGGTGCTGCTGAGTTTCCTCGTGGCGTCCTATGGGCTATACCAGGGATTTACCTGGGGCGGGTCGAAGTGGGGAAGCGGGGGATTGGCCGTTGGCCGCGTGGCGTTGGTCACAGGTTGCGCGCTCTTCCTGGCTTTCCAGGCGGTATCCGTCCTGATTGCAACCCAGATCCAAGGCACCTCGATCCAGGAAGACACCAGCTCGCCGGAACGAAAATGGGCCTTCGCGACCCAGTGGAGCTTGCCCAAGAAGGAGGCGCTGAGTCTGGCCGTTCCCGGGCTGTTCGGCTACCGCGTGGACACGCCCAAGGACATGGCATTTTTCAAGGAGGCTTATGCCGCCGGCGCCTATTGGGGCGCCGTGGGGAGCGATCTGTCCTGGGATACTTACTTTTCGAGCGGCAAACGGATCCCTCCGCACGGCACTCCGCGGTTTACCGGGGGCAGCAATTACGCGGGGATCGCCGTGGACCTGGTGGCGCTCTGGGCGATAGCTCAAGGCCTGCGCCGGAAAGGCTCTGTCTTTTCACCCCAAAACCGCCAATGGATCTGGTTCTGGACCGTCCTGGGCGGAGCTTCGCTACTGATTGCGTTCGGCCGCTTCGCGCCGTTTTATAGTTTGATCTTTCACCTGCCCTTCTTTTCGTCGATCCGCAACCCAGCCAAGTTCCTAATCTTCGTCGATCTCTCCCTGGCCGTCCTATGCGCCTATGGCGTGGATGGCTTATGGCGGCGCTATCTCGAACCGGAGCCGGACCACACCGGCAAGCTCGCGACCGGCCGACGGGGGTTTTGGAGACGAGCCGAACCCTTCGAACGCCGTTGGGTCATGAGCTGCATTGCCCTATGCGGAGCGAGCGTGCTGGGTTACCTGATTTATGCCTCGAGCCGCGAATCGCTCGTGGGTTATCTGCAGGAAGTCAGCTTTGATCAGGAGACGGCCCAGGCGATCGCCAGCTTCAGTGTGAGCCAGGTCCGCTGGTTTCTCCTGTTCCTGGGGGCGGCCGTGTGCTTGCTGCTCGCGATGACGGCGGGCGGATTCAGAGGGACGCGCGGCCGCTTGGGCGCCGTTTTGCTGGGAATACTCGTAGTCGCGGACCTGGGACGGGCCAACCTGCCGTGGATTATTCGCTGGGACATCCACGAGAAATATTCCAGCAACCCGATCATCGATTGGTTGCGCCAGCAGCCCTATGAACATCGGGTTGCGCTCCTGCCATTTATCCCGCCGCCGCAGTTCGCGGCGCTCAATTATCTCTACAACCTCGAATGGCTCCAGCACCTGTTCCCGTACTATGACGTTCAGTCGCTCGACATCATCCAAATGCCGCGGGGCCGCGCCGATCTGGACCTGTTCGAGAAAGCGCTCAAGTTCGACGGCACCAGCAACACGTTGCATCACGTCGCCCGGCGCTGGCAACTCGCCAACACGCGTTACCTGCTCGGCCCGGCGGGCTTTCTCGAAGTGCTCAACGAACAACTGGATCCCATTCGCCACCGGTTCCAAATCCGGCAGCGATTCGCCATCGCCCCCAAGGCGGACGTGATCTTCGATGCGACCAACCCCGAAACCTGGACTGCCACGCTCCAACCCAACGGCGACTACGCCGTGTTCGAATTTACCGGGGTCCTGCCACGGGCAAGCCTCTACTCGGGATGGCAGATCAGCACCAACGACTCGGACACGCTGCAGCGGCTTGCCAGCCCGGAGTTTGACCCGGAAAACACCCTGTGGGTCGCGCCCGGTGCTCCCGCCCCGAGCGGGTCCACGGCCGGCCACTCGCCCGGCACAGTGGAGTTCCTCGATTATGCTCCAAAACGCATTGCCTTGCGCACCGACTCGGCGAGTGCGGCGATCCTCCTGCTCAATGACAAGTATGATCCCTGGTGGAACGCAGGCATCGATGGGAAGCCGGCCAAACTCCTGCGCTGCAATTTCATCATGCGCGGAGTTTATCTGCCGAAGGGCCGTCACCAGGTTGAGTTTCGATTCCAGCCGCCGCTCGCTCCATTGTATGTGACTCTCTCCGGGCTTGGCGCCGCCCTGCTGCTCTGCGGAGCGCTGCTTCTTCCGGGGGACTCGATCACGGTTCCCCAGAAGGATCTGCCAGTGACGCCAGGTCCCAGGCCATAACCTCCGCGCAAAAACCGCCCTCCCCCGCCTGGCAGCGGATAACCTTTGGCTTCATGCGTGGAGCTTAACCAGCGGCAAGGCAATCTCACGCGCTAGGGCCAGCGAGTCACTTGGCCAGGAACTTTGACCCGGAGCGAGGGGTGGCTCCCTCGGGCGCGATAGCTGCGGCGTTCAGGGTGCCTGCTCAACGGTTCCCGAACGATCAAGTCCGCCGCCCCCTGCCCTCACGGCGAACGCGAGAGGCCTGGATGGTTGGCGCTCATTCTGAATATAAACGAGGCATTTTATGGGACGCGCGATTGTGTTCGACGATGCTCGCGACTTCTCTCATCCCGGCAAACTCACCCCAATTGTAGCGACTCGACATGGCGAATACAAAACCCCGGTTGTGCCATAGCTCGTCCATTGTGCCGCCGGCAAAACGTGAAGGCCAAAGCTCGCCGTGATGCAACGCATCCCATTGGGCACGGGTAAACACCAGAATCGGAATGTCCTGATAGCGTGCGCCTGCGTGCCATTGCGGATGTCGAAATGTAACCATGGGCGTGTGTCCGATGATGATCGGCCTGTCTTCCATCGGCGAATATCTCGCGTCCTCCAAATCTTCAATCGAAACCGAATAGCCGCGCCAGCTCGCCGGCAGGAAAAATGTGAGTCCGTACTTCGCGTTGCGGTACCGAAGCGGCAGGCCGGCTGGCTGATCTGCAACGTCCGTGCCAACGCATCCGGTTACCAAGAACGCCGTGATGACGACTACGAAACGCAACGTCATAAGCAATCGCGCATAAGTGAAAGAGAAATCGCCGAAACCATAGGCGTTTTGAGCTGTGTCCTCACAGAATCACGTTCACTCTGCGCATCCTAGGCCCCTCCCCATACCACTGCAACACACGCCGGATGGTGAACTTAAGCCATGCCGGCCCGCTTGCGCCGGGCATCCAGCGAGTCAGAAGCAAACGCCGGGCGCCCCGGCTTCTGCCAGGTTTTCTGCCTGCTCCGCCGGCATCAAGTGCCAACGAACTATAAACCCAACAGCCTTTTGTACTGTTTATCCCACCGCAGCGTAGGAAATTGCCCCATGAACGATACCGCCACACTCAACCTGGTTGATTACCGGGTAGCTTTTCGCGCGTTGGTTGAACGCCTCGAACGGGGGTACCACCTGAAGGTTAAAGTTGGCCCGGTGACGGGTTCCTACACCGGCCAGTTCGATGGCACCGAAATCTGGGTGGATCTCGAGCGGGATCCGGAAGAGGCCGTGTTCATCCTGGTGCATCTGTTCGGTCACACCGTGCAGTGGAACCGGGATGCAAACCTGCGCCGGCTGGGCTTGGCCGTTTCCGGCGTCACGGAACAAGACCTCCCGCGCATCTACCAGTACGAACGCCAGGCATCACAGCTCGGCCTGGCCTTGCTCGAGGAAACGGGCGAGTTCCGATTGGCGCGCTGGCTCTCGGATTGCTTCGGAGCCGATTGGAAGTTCCTGGCCCACTTCTACCGCACGGGCGAGAAAGTCCGATTTGGGAAGGAGGCAGGAGCCGATGAACCGTTGCTGACGGCGGTCCCGATTCCGAGCTTCACGCCTCGACGGTGGCCACCCCGAGGCTCGTTCTAACAGGCTGCGCTGGCGCCTGCCATCGCCGGCGTTTCCACGCAGGTCTGGGCCACCTTCGGGGTGATGGCGCGGCCCGCCCCCAACTGGAGCTGGTGACGCCCCACCCAGTCCAACGCGCACTGCCGCACCCACGGAGGGGCCTCGCCTTGAATCACCCGCGTCGGGTTGAGGCCGATGACCAACTCCGACTCTCCGTAGAAGGCATGAAAATGCGTTCCGAACGTCCGGTCAATCAGCATCCGGATCACAATCCCGTTGAGTTTTGCAAGCACTGGCATATCGGTCTTTCTCTTTCTTTTGCGCCGCGCCGCCTGGTTGCCGAGGTCTGCAATCCGTCACCTCTGCGAGCCGGCGGTCGCGCATGCCAGGACTGGATGCAGGAAGGGTGCCACGGGCCGGCGGGGGCGGATTGAGCGCGGATCTCGGATGAAGGGCACGGAATCATCCGCCGCGGCGCGCAACTTGTTCACAGGACTGCGCAACAATTGCCGTGCGCTTTGAACATGCGATACAGTTTTGGGGCCTGCTCGCCAAGCAACCCCTGCCGTCAGGGCAACAACTCGGCCACAGTCAGGCGCACCGCCGGAAGCGTGGAGCATTCGAGCGTATCGCTGGGACCGGCGACAAACCGTTCCTGATAGCGCCCGTGTTCGGGACGCCGATACACTTCCACCAGCTTTTCCTTTCCCAAAAGGATCCAATACTCCTTTACCCCCGCTTCGGCGTAGAGCGAGGCGTTCTCCCGGTCAAGCGAGGGATTGGCCAGCGCGACTTCCACCACCAGTTCCGCCGTGGTGGGATGCGCGTTGAGGAAATCGCGCTCGGCGCCGCGTACCGACCGAGTTGTCAGGCTCGGGTTCCGAGTCCTTTAATGTCAGAGGCTGCTCCTGTCGGATCGTTAAGCCCGCGGGCATCCGTGCCATCAAGAGGCGGTAAAGCAGCGCGACGATGGTACAGTGCATGGGTGATTTTGACGTTTTCTCGATAACGAGGCCGCGAATGAGCTCGGTGCGCCGCCGGCTTGCGTTAAACTCCCCGAGCAGATGGTATTCTTCCACGGAAAGTGGCGAAACGCGCTGGCGGACCTCGGGCATTTCCAGAATCGCTGCGGTCACAACACCACCTTAATGTCTGCGGCTGACCGTGACAATTCACATACGCCATCGATCCCGCAGGCCATTGGCTGCACGGCGGAGAGGTACCTGGGCTCCGAATCTGCACCAAACCCAGTGCCAAACCGGACTGGCGCATGGAGCTTTCTCCCGGTAGCCTGCCCGAGCTTGAAGCTGCTCACGAAATCCGGCCCGGGCGTTGGCAAGCCCGCTGGGGCAAGCAACGCGGCCGATGGCAAGATCGGCCCGGCCTCGACGGACCACATCGAAGTCTCCCTCGGCTTCGGAAGGGCACGTCCAACCGCGGACTGCATGAGCGCGCCCGAACCGCTCGAACGGGGCCGCCCGGGGCTGAGGTTGGGCCGGCGGCTGCCGGGTTTGGTTGGATGCCTGATCCTCGCCTGGCTGGCCATGGGCCACTGTTCAACTCACGGGGCGGAGTCGAATCCGGCTCATCGTTGCGCCCAAGTGGAAACGCCGCTTCCGTGGCCGGATGGCATCATTCCCTACGACATCTCACGCTTGAACCCGGCGCAGCAGGCCACGGTGCGTCGAGCCATGCAGCGTTGGATGGATACCGGCGCGCGCATCGCCTTTGTCCCCCGCACCACGCAGGCCGAGTATGTGAATTTCACCGGCCGAACGGACGCGGGGAACAACACCAGCCAGACCGGCTTTAAACGCGGCGCGCGCGCCGACATCAACATCACCGCATTCTGGTGGGGTCAGGGAGAATGGATGCCCGCCCATGAACTCGGCCACGCACTGGGTTTTCATCACGAACATGCCCGGTGGGACCGCGATGCATACGTGACGGTTCACTACGAGAATATCAAGCCGGGCCGCAGCGGCGATTACGACTGGATTCCCAAAACCAACTGGCTCGTCAGCAGCACGCCGTACGACTATTATTCGATCATGCACTACCGCGTGTGCTGGGCTTCCGCGTGCGAATCGCAGTGCAAGGATGGCGACGGCGCCAGCCCCTGCGCGGTGATTGATCCCGTCGGGACCAATTACGATGGCGTGATTGGCCAATGGGACCGCAACGGCATCAGCGCCGGCGACGGGCAGAAGGCGCGCCTGGCCTATGGCGCCGGGCGCACGGTTTACGTGCAACCCGGGCTGAAGGCCGAGGGGATGGGAACGATCGAGTCGCCCTATGGTGACCTGGCCCAGGCCCAGCGCGAGTGTCCGGAAGGCGCCCGCATCATTCTGTTTTCCGGCGCGGAGTCCTGGTCCGTGCAACGGCTCTCACCGAAGCCGCGATAGCTCAGGGCACCGGAGCCTCGGCCGCGACACGAGCCCGAGGCGCTGAAGACCTGGCGGTCGTGCGCATGGGATGGCCTCCGGCTCTTGTCTCGCTCTGAAAACCACCTGGTGCCTCCCGTGATTTGTGTTGCTTCCTTGGCATCCAGCTTTCACGCTGGCGCATGGCCAATGGACTCGAAGAAGCACTCTTAAAGCTGGTCGGCAAAAAAGACTACGTTCCCTCCAACGCGGAGCAACTGGCGAAGGCGATTCGCCTGCCGCGGGCTCAGCAAGCCGAACTGGAACGCGTCCTCGGCGCCGCCGAGCAGGCCGGAAAAATCATCCGGACCAAAAACGGCCGCTACATCAAAACCCAGGAAGCCGACCTGGTCGCGGGAACCATTCGCATCAATCGCCAGGGGCGTGGGTTTGTGCGCCCCGACGACGCGGCGTTGCGGGAAATGATGGTCCCGGAGAGCGCCACCTCGACTGCGCTGGATGGCGATCGGGTATTGGTGCGGCTCGACGTAAAGCCGGCCGCCCCGCGTCGTGGCGAACCGGAGGAACTGACCGGGGCGGTGGTGCGGATCCTCGAACACAAGCGCACACTGCTGGTGGGCACGTTGCAGCGAAGCAAGCAGTTCCTTTATGTCATACCCGATGATCCGCGCGTCCCGCACGATGTCTATGTGCCGCCTCCGCGGGATGTGGGCCGGCCCGCGGTGGTGGGCGACAAAGTGGTGGTGAAACTGGTGGATTGGGAATCCCGCCACACCAATCCCGAAGGCGAGATCATCGAAGTGCTCGGCTCCCCGGACGAAGAAGGCGTGGACCTGCTTTCGGTCATTCGCCAGCACCAACTGCCGCTGCATTTTCCCCAGGAAGTGCTGGCCGAGGCGGAGGCCATCAACCGGGCTCGGCCCCGTAGCGAGCCACGCCAGGAAGAATCGGCCGGGCGCACCGACTGCCGGAGCCACCCGGTGATTACGATCGATCCCAAGGACGCGAAAGATTTCGACGATGCGATCTGCCTGCAACCTGCCGGGCCGGACCGGTGGCGGCTCTGGGTGCACATCGCCGATGCCTCTCATTACGTCCAACCGGACAGCGCGCTGGACCGCGAAGCCGAGGCGCGCGGCAATTCCACCTACCTGGTGGACCGGGTGATCCCCATGCTGCCGGAAGCCCTGAGCAACGGCTTGTGTTCGCTCCTCCCCGGGGTCGATCGCCTGACCAAGTGTGTCGAGTTTACGTTGACCGCCAGCGGCAAAATCCTGGAAAAAAAGTTCTATCCCGCGGTAATCCGTTCTCAGCAGCGGTTCAATTACAAAGAAGCTTTGGGTATCCTGAAACGCTCCCCGAGCACCCCCATTGAACGCATGCTGCACCAGGCGAACCAAATCGCCCGGCGTCTGCGCCAGGAACGGTTCCGAACCGGCGCCCTGGACATGGATTTCCCCGAAACGAAGATCATCCTCGATGCCCATGGCCGCATCTTGAGGATCGATCGGGTGGAAGGCGATGAGGCCCACCAACTCATCGAGGAGTTCATGCTGCTGGCCAATGAAGCCGTCGCCGCACGCTTGCGCGAGCGCCGCCGACAAGGCATTCACCGCGTCCATGAGCCGCCTGATGAGCGGCGCCTGCGGGAGTTCCGCCAGGACGTGCTGAGCCACCACATTCCTTGTGGCAACCTCAGTCAGCGGCCGGAGGTCCAAAAACTGCTGCAGCGGCTGAATGCCCTGCCCATCGGGCCGGCCCTGAAAATCGGCTTTCTCCGCTCCCTCAAGCGCGCCCGCTACGACGTCGTCCCGCTGGGCCATTACGGCCTGAATAAAAAGGACTATGCCCATTTCACCTCCCCCATCCGCCGTTACGCGGACCTGGTCGTGCACCGCGCCGTGTTCGGGGATAGCTTGCCGGATCAAGGCGCCCTGAAGCGCGTCTCCGATCACATTTCAGAAACTGAACGCAACTCCGATGACGCGGAGCGCGCCAGCAAGGACGTCAAGCTATTGGCCTTCCTGCTCGAACAGGTCCGCACCAACAAGCCGGTGACCTACGATGCGCTCGTCATCGACCTGCGCAATTTTGGGTTTTTTGTCGATGTGCCGGGACTGGGCATGGGCGGGCTGGTGCATCTTTCCTCGCTGGAAGACGACTTCTATGTGTTCGATGTTGAACGAAGCCAGTTGGTGGGTCGGCGCACGCGCCGCGTGATTAAACTCGGCGACAAGGTCCAGGTCCAGGTCAAGAAAGTTGACACGTTCAAGAAGCAGGTGGATTTCAAGCTGGTCAAGCTCGGACGCGAAGGCCCGCGCCCCCTTGCCCCGAAGCCGCGCGGCTCGGAACGCGCCCGGCGCCCCAGCCGTTACCCGGTGCCGCGATCACCCAATCCAAGGACGCGGCAGCAAGGGTCCGGCCGCTGATCGGCCTCGCTCGCATCCGTTCGCGGGCGGTCCCGAACGGAATTCCGGTGCCTTTACGGGCGGGTGACCTGAACCCGCACGAAACGCCCCCGTTGACCTGCAATACCCGTGGTGTCGCGGATGGTGACGGTCTCGGTCGGCGAGCCCACGCGGGCCACCTCCTGAGCTTGGGGACTCAATGTGGAATTCGCGCCGGAGTAGCTGGCGATTTCGGACCATCGCTGCAGATCCTCCGAGGCCTGAACGTGGTAGGTAACGCCAGTTTCCGCCGGGCGGTGCGTGAAGGTAATCTCGAGGAAGTTGGTGGCTGGCCCGGTGGCCGTTTCGGCCGTGATCGACACATTGGTTTTCCAATAATTCAGGAGACCAATTAGAGCCAGCGGGGTGTTGGTGGGAGCGGGGTGACCGGCTTGGTCCGCTTCGTTGATCCCATGACAGCTCGTGCAACTGCGGATTTCGCCCGGGGCGAACGTCAGCCAGTAGCGCTCCCGCACCACGCCGGTTCCGTTGGTATCGGTCAATTGCCAGCTCAGCGCGCGCCGAGCAGGAACCAACGCCGCCGAAGAACCGTCCGGCGCGAGATGGACGGCCCCCGCCGGCCCGTAGGTCGCCGCCGGGTTATCCACCGCGGGATCGTGGAGAAATTGCGCCAGGACGCGCCGCCCAGGACGCGGGTTGGCGGGATCGCCGAGGTTCAAGCCGCGCAGTTGGTCGGCCTGGAAAATCTGGAGCCACGCAACGTCATAGACCTTGCCGGCCGCGCCAACGGTGCGATGACTGGTCCCATCGATCTCGAGATTAAAGGGCTGTTGCCGATCCGCATGATCACGGGTGGTAACGTCACGGCTGACAATCAGCGCCAATTGGTGCGTCACCAGGTAGTTCCGGAAGGTGGCGACCTCGACGCCGGTGGTGGAAAAGGCGGCCAGCTCAGGGCTCGGGATCGGCACCGAGTAGGGTGGCGGGACCGGCCTGGCCACCACCTCCACGGGATCCAACTCCCAGAGCAAATTCGTCTGCGTGATCAGCACGTCCGGGGACCAATAGGTCGCCTGGTTGGTCAGGCCCCCGGTCAATGGCGTTGAGGGAACGTAAAAGCCATTGCTCAGGACCAGAAACTTCAAGCGGAACTGGTAAGGGGTGGAGGGAAAGTCGGGAGCCGGGCTTCCCGGTTCGGCCAAGGCGTACGTAGTGTGGGAAGCGATCATGTAGCCATCGGAGGTCATGAGCGGATTCCGATAGAACCCGCTGTGATCGGGCGGAATATTTGTCGGTGAGTCGGCGTAGAAATGCGTCGAGCGCGGCGTGAGGTAGTTAACTTGCATGTAGAAGGCGTTGAGATTCGTCGCCCCCGTGATCGAGACCAGTTGCCCGCCGCTGTGCGTGGCGAACTCCGGCGCGTCAATGCCGTAGAACAGCCCGGGCACGCGAGGGTCCTCCCGCACCATCAGGAAATTATCGATGGTGTTGGTGTTGTAATGGTTTCCGAAGTAGTACAGGTCCTGGACGTTCGGATCGTTGGTAAACGAGGCGCTGGCGTAGCTGCCCCCAATCTCATGCCGCCCGATGTGGTTGAGCGTCTCCTCGTTGCTGCCATCCTGATCCACCGCCCAGGGGAAAAACTGGTTGAACTCGTTGCCGAATAAACCCGTCCCCGCCAGCAGGTCCGCGCGCACGCTGCGGGGCTCGGGGTAAAGCTCCGTCTGGTTGGTCGTGGGAACGGAATTGGCCGACTCATCGCTCCAATTAAAAGCGCCATACGTGAGGTAACCGTTGACTGCGTCGGTGTCGGCCTGCTGATCCCGTTGCAAATGGTCCCACCGGCAAAACACCACCCGGCCCGCGCTGTCCAGCAGGGGAGAAAACGCGCCGCTTGGGGTATGGTTGAGCATGAACAGATCGCCATTGGTTGGTTGCAGGCTCCAAAGGCCCGTGACCGTCGCGGCTTCCTCGTATTCGTCCAACTGCGGATAGAGCTGCGCCTCGCCATTCCGGGGACGATCGCTGGTGAAAATGATGCGGTCATCCGAGCCGTAGATCGGAGCAATATTGTTAAAATTGGCCGGCTGATTCGCAACCTTGGTAATCACCGGCACCTGGTTGGGATCGGTGAAGTTGGTGATCTCGTAAAGCTGCCAAAAGCTCGAACTGGCGTAATCGAATTGGCGCGTCGGCGCGCCCACCACCATGCTAAAGACGGCCTTTTTACCGCTCCAATGCACGCAGGGTTGCCGCACTGCGATCCCGTTCGTATCCTGCCGACCCCATCGCCCATAGCCGGCGGCGCGTGTCAAATTCTTGAGAGTCCCATCCGGGTAACGAATGTACAAATCCCCGCCCCGGCCGCAGGCGTCCAGCGTCGAAAGCTGGTTGCCAAAGGTGGACCCAATCGAAGTGAAGTCTTGCGGGATAGGAACTTGCGTTACGAACAGAAGGGCGTTGGTCGGACCGCCAAAGGCGGTCACACTCCCGAGCAGGCAAACCGCGAACAGGCGATACAACATAGCCTGCGCACCGGTGCACGTCTCATGCCAAGGCATAATCCGGCCTAACAATGAGAATCATTAACGAGCTTTACCCCCCGCCACCAGGCCGGGGCTTCGCTCGCGCGGATTCTCCACCTCAGCGCGTTTGGCCACGCGAGCGCATTGACCGCCAGGACCGGGCAACCAACCGCCGTGTCCTCCGGACCGCCGCCAAAACCGTCAAAAGGATGCTGGCCATTGAAAGTCAATCAGGTTCGTTGACACTGATTGGCGGTCGATTCCTTTGGGCACTGATCGACTGAAAGCCCAGGGGTTGAGCTAAACATCCGCATTAGACAGGGTTGAATTGAGGTTTAACCGAAGGAATGCAAGCCGCAGAGGAGCCTCGGTGCACCAATGTCACATATTTTCATTGACTCTCTCATCCCGGATCCTGTTACCCTCACGGTTGACTGGTGAGCGGAGCGAACGGGTTGAGCGGGAGAACGGGGGTTCTTCCCGGGGAATCTAGGGCGCGTCCCCGGCGATGAGGATCGCCGCCGGCTCAATCTTCCTGCTAAGGCACATTTTGACCAAGGCCGGACGACCACACCGCTGCGCGCACCAGGCATGAAATACATCGTTAGAAATATCTTATTATGAAAAAACACGCATCCAAACCGATGCAGCTCGCAGCCGCTGCGATCGCGCTGGCCCTTTGCGGCACGGCTCGCGCGGCTTTTACTCCCATCCCGCTCACCGCCGACAGCTACAACCGGGACATGGTGGCCGAAAAGTCGGGCCCGGTTCCGGTGATCCCAGGCGGGGCCACCACGGCCTCGATGGACGGCGGCAGCGGCAACACGGGCGACTCCTGGAACGAACAGGGCTACTTCCCGCAGGACGCCACCGTGGGCTTGCCGCCGGCCGGCACGACGATCAGCACGAACAACCACCAGTTCACCTTTGCCGCCAGCTACACGGCCAATAACGCCATCATGCTGGACGCGACCGTATTCACCAACGCCAACTGGACGCCGACCACTCCGAAGCCCTACGCCGCACTCTCGTTCCTTACCAGCGGCGGCAACGGCGGAGCCCAATTCCGCTACACCGTGCAGCACCAGGATGGAACCACCGAAGTCGGCATAACCAACTCGGCCGACTGGTTCTTCGTCAACGACAACATCGCCTGGATCGCCAACGGGCGCTGCAATGTCCAAACCTTCTCGTTCGACAACTATAACTCGGCCAACCCCCGGCTCTATTCGATTGACGTGGCACTCGAAGGTTCGGCCAGTGCCATTACCAACATCTTTATCGAGCGCACCGGCGGCAACGCGGGCGGCCACACCTGCATCATGGCCATCAGCGGCGCCGTGACGGCAAGCGGCCCCTTCACCCCGATTCTTGGCACAGGCTACGACGCGGATATCGTGGTCGAGGCCAACGCCCCCAAACCGTGGACTTACACCAGCACCCTGGCGCCAACGACCGCGACCATGGACAATGGCAACGCCAACACCGCCACCACCTGGTTCGAGCAGGGTTATTACGCTCTGTCTAATGCGTTTGGCATTCCGCCGGCTGGAACGACCGTCATCAACCCCACCGCCACGGACCACCGTTACACGATGCCGCCGGACTACACGGTGAACAACTCCGTGATGGTTGACGTCAGTGGTCCCACCGCCACCATCACCTTCGCCACTCCCCAGGCTCTGGCCAGCCTCAGCTTTTTGGGCTCGGCCGCCGGCGGCGCCAGCGCCGTCGAACTCGATACCCATTACCAGGACGGCACGACCGAAACCAACACGATCACCTTCCCCGATTGGTTTGGCGCGGCGCCCACGGTCTGGGACGCAAACGGCCGGATTGACGTCGGCACCGGGATCTTCGCCAATTTGAACAGCGGCAACCCGCGCCTGGCCGGCCTGGACCTGGCCTTGCATAACCTCACCAGCCCAATCACCTCAATCGATGTTAAGTTCCTGCGCACCGATGGCGGGCGGGTATCGATTCTCGCCGTAAGCGGGAGTGCCACCGAAACCCCGCCGGCCTTCACCCTGCAGCCGCAATCCGTCATCACCAATGCCGGAGCGACGGTGGTCTTGTCGGCGGCGGCGTCCAGCAGCACCACGCCCAGCTACCAATGGCAGATGGGGGCCAACGGCGCCTTCGCCAACATCGGCGGCGCCAACACCGCCAGCCTCACCCTCGCCAGTGTGGGCGACGCCTCGGAAGGCGATTATCGCGTGATTGCCTCGAACGGCTCCGGCTCGGTCACCAGTGTCGTGGCGGTGCTGACCGTGCTGTCCACCTTGCCGGTCATCACCACGCCCACCGACCAGATCACCGCGTATCAGCCCAACGGCGGCAGCTCGCCCACGGGCCAGGGACCCGCGTTCGCCATCGACGGGACGACGTCCAAATACCTGAACTTTGGTGCCAACGGAGGTTCGCCCTTCGCGGGACCGGTGGGCTTCATCGTGGTCCCGCAGAAAGGCCGCACGATTGCCTCAGTGATGCGGCTTTACAGCGCGGATGATACCGTCGGCGGCGACCCGGCCAACTACACCCTCGAAGGCTCGAGAGACTCCGCCAACTGGACGCTGATCGCCTCGAACCTGGTGGCCCTGCCGGACGTTCGGAACGCGGGTGCGAATCCTCTGAATGCCGTAACCCAGGCCGTGGTGCAGGTTCGGTTCAGCAATACCAACAGCTATACGAGCTATCGCTGGAGTGTCGCGCAGGTCAAGGACCCCAACTCCGATCGGATGCAGATTGGCGAGGTCGAACTGCTGGGCGTGGTGGACACCACGGGCGGTTACCCGGACATCACCTCCGCACCCGTCAGCACCAACGTCTATGAAGGCAGCCCGGCTTCCTTCAGCGTCACCGCCAATGGTACCCCGGCGCCGAGCTATCAATGGCAGAAGAATGGCGCCAACGTGAGCGACGGACCTAACCTCTCCGGCTCCACCACCCCGACCCTCACCATTAAAGCGGCGGGTTTCGGCGACGTCGCGGACTACACCTGCCTCGTGTCCAATGCCGTGCAGGCGATTGACAGCACACCGGCTCATTTGCTGGTGGTCAGCACCTTGCCCAACGTGATCACCCCGACGGATACGATCACCAGCTTCGGCGACACCTCGGCGGGCTTCTGGGGCGTGGCTTCCAACGCCGTGAACGCCATCGACCATACCACCTACAAGTACGAAAACGGCGGCAGCGGCTTCAGCGCCCCGGCGGGCTTCCCGCCGTTCCAGGGGCCAGTGGGCCTCGTGGTGGATCCGACCGCCAGCACCGGCGGCCCGACGAACACCATCGTAAGCGCTCTGCGAATCTACACCTCCAACGAGCACCCGGACCGAGACCCCGCGGACTACACGCTGGAAGGTTCGAATGACGGCGGCGTCACCTGGAGAACCATCTCCGCCGGCCCGCTGAACCTGCCCCAAGCCCGCACCGACAACTCCGCGGGCACGGCCATCGATCCGCTGATCACCCCCATGCAGGAAGTCCGCTTCGACAATCACGCGGCCTTCGCGTCCTATCGCATTACCTTCAACAACGCAGTTGACGACAAGACGGCCCCAAGCATCGAGTTCGCCGAACTGGAACTCCTCGGTGTGGTCGTATCCGGTTCGAGCCCGCTCCTGGGCATCAGCGTTGGCTCCAACGGCAGCCTCACCATCAACACCACGGTGAACGGGACCCTCGAATCCACCACCGCCCTCCTCAGCGGCACCAACACGGTGTGGACCGTCGTCGGCCCCATCAGCGGGTCGGCCACCATCACTCCGGCCCCGAACACACCGGCTAAGTTCTTCCGCGTGGTCGTGCCATAGCCTGCGCTGACCGGTCATTATCTCTACACAGAGCCGGGCCTTCGGGCCCGGCTTTTTGTTTGAAGCGGGGAGCCGGGGGCCAGCCGCTTCGAATGCAGGCGGGTTTCGGAAACCGCCTCCCTCAGCCTCGGGCGCTGGTGGCTCTCCGATCGAAGAGCATCACGCTGGCATAGAATCGGACCTGGCCCAGGCTGATCGCAGCTCGGCCTGGCTGAATACGTTCCACCGTGGCGGCGGGCGGGTCCTGGTCAAAGGCAAATACACGCACAGCCAATTCCGCGGAGCGCAGTTCGCGCGGCAGGGCCACCCTAAAGCGCAATGGGGCTGCCGGAGTCACCTGGTCCTTGCTCAGATCGATGTCGGTATTATTGACATCGACGAACAGCCGCCCGGGTGAGCGGTAGGCGGTCAGGCCCACCTTCCAGGAGGCCTCGGGTGCGTCCAGGGACAACGCTTCAGGGCGGACGCCCACCTCGCCAAGGGCGGTGGCAAAGCCTGACAACATGCCGGGGCGCAGTTTGTCCGCCTGGTAAAAAGCCAGACCCGGATCAGCGCTCCGGACCAGAACGCGACCTTTTCCCAGCGCTCTCCCCTGCTCCGCGGCCCCCTCCCTGAATGGCGCCTCCAAAGTCGAACCGCTCCGGCAACGCTCGAAGTTGTCGGCTTCGCCAGACCGGCGGCCACAGTTCCCCGCGAGGATCAGCCGCCCCCCTGCGCGGACCCAGCGATGGAGCACGGCCAGATCTTGAGCCGGAAAAACCTCGGTGTTGGGAAGAATGAGCAATCGCAGGGTCTTGAGCACGTCCGAGGTAAGCTTCCACTCCGGCACCGCCCGCCAGGGCGTGTGCAGCCAGGTCAACGCCGTGCCCCAGCCCCAAAAGGAGAACATGTGAACCTGATCGGCGTGGTCGCGGTAACCACCGGGCAGCATTTCCATGAGTTGCGAGGAGGAGGAATAGTACAGGCCGACTTCTTCGATGGGCACTCGGGCATCGAACACTGGGGCCACCGAGCGCACGAAGTGGTTGAAGGCGGCGGTTGTCTCCTGCGTTCCCAGTGTTTGGTCCGTAGTCTCGGGCATGGGCAGCGTGTGGGTGGCCAGTCCCTGCCCGTGGATCACGCGGGCTATATTCGGTTTGCCTTTCGCCTCCGCTGCGGCATAGGGCCAGGTGTTGACGAAGCGGCTCCGGGCATGCTCGCGTGCCAGCTTATAAACCGGCACGTAACACCCAAGCGGCGGCGGCATGATCCCACGCGGGCCGGTGCCTAGCCACCACCCCCAGGTCAGCTCGGTGCTGACCATGTCCAGGTCTCCGCGCGGCCATCCCAGCGAGAAGGCCGGGATATCGTTGCCCATCACCAGGAAATCCGGTTTGCCGGCTTTGGCCGCCTCTTCTTTGATCGCGCGATATAGCCTCGAAAGCGCCTCGGTGCCGCAAATACGCCGGTGAATCAAGTAGGCCCGCCAAATGGGATCCTCCTGCCAGCGAACATCAGCCCATCGAGCGTCCTTCAAATTGCCTGGCTCGCCCCCCCAGTCGCGCAGCCTCCGCTTGAGGTATTCGCGGACATCGAACTTGTCCGGATCCGCCACGCCCATCCGGCCCAGGGCCTGGGGCGCGAAGCGCGCCCGCAAGTGCGCACGAAACCGCGCGACGGACCATTCGCCGAAGGCGTGATCAATCGGACTGGCATTGAAGCTGTCCCACGGCGAAAAATTGTCCACCCACATGCCATCCACGCCGCAGTCCAGGGCCATTCGCGCCTCGGCCCGGGCGTAATCCGCCCAGATCGGACAGGCCGAGTCCTTGTCGGTGCCAAACACAGTCAGGGCCCCGGATGTGCGAATGTGCTCGGCCCATTGGGCCGGTGTGTAGCCCGGATCCGGAACGATCGCCGGGGTGTTCCGCGCCGCGTCCCCCGCGTCCGGACGCGGGGTTGCACCGGACAAGAGATCGGTGACCAACTGCCGTCCGGCATCGGCGCCCCAAAGATTTCCCAGGATACTTTTGCTGCAAACGGCGTCATAAACCCGGCTGTTGCGAGGATCGTTTGGGTTCCCAGCGTAGCCCGTGGCGAGCCGTCCGTCCGGATAGGTGGCCGGAGGGGCGCCGTAGCGGGGATGCCTGTAAGTAAAAGGCCGCGCGTAATCGGCATCGCCCCAGTAAGTGTGAATGCCGACCCACCGCACCTCGCCGGTGCCGTCGAAGCCGGCCCAGTTCCAGTGATTGTGAAATACCCGGGTGACATCCGTGCCCGGCAGTTTGACCCAGCTACCGTCCGGGTCCTTTTTGAGCTGAACCACATAACAGCTTGGGTTGCCAAAACCTTCAACCCAAGTCAGCGCCTTCACGCCGAACGCATGCAGGGCATCGGTCTCCCGTTTGCCCGATTCCGCCACCCGGAGCCGCTGGCCCCAAAGGCCCCAGCAGGAGTCATCCGCCGCGCCACACAAACACGCCGTGGCGTTCAGCCGTTTCGCAAGTCCTGCGTCCTCGACTTGCACGAAGGTGGGCCAGTCGTCCCACCACGGCGTGGTGATTGTACGCGCGGTGGTCCCGGGGGCTGAGGCAACTTCATCCGGGCTGGCCGCGATGGCGCGATCATCCAAGACCAGCGCCGCCACGCTAAAGCCCGCGGCCTTGATAAATTCTCGCCGGCGCCAGCCCTGGTCCCGATTCACGATGCCGAGGTTCAAATTCGCAACGCGGCATCTTCCCGTACCACCAAAACAAAACAAGTCTAACGAGGCTCGGCCTCAGACCATTGGCGGCGACGCGGGCCTCGAAGGCCGGTTGGGCTCAAGCACCCTGGGGATGGCAACCGCCCCGTTCGCCTGATCTTCCGGGCCGGGGTTAGCAAAAGCGGCCCATCCCACGGAGGTGAACCGCCAAGCGTTCGGCAGCCGACGGGGCCATCGGGCACGGATCCAGCGCACGCCATTAACCCTTTAACAAGGAGTTTAAGTTTTGCTTGTGGCATCCGATAACTAGACGTGTGCGCGTCTTCGCGCCGTGTCCGCCACAACGACGATTACAATATGAATATAGCTGACATCTCGAACCTGAGCAGCGCCTGCCTCGGTGGCGAATCGATGAACGCCGTCAGCGGCGCGAGCCCGTATGTGCCGGCGACTCCGACGGGCACGGACCCACTCCTCGAACAACTGCGGAGCGACATCCAGCAAAACTCCCAGGATTTCAAGGCGCTCAAGAGCTCGCTCAAATCGAACGACCTGGCCGGCGCAACGCAGGCTTTCAACACCTTGCAGCAAGACATTCAAAACGCCTCCCAAACGGCCGGAGGCCAAAGTCTGTTCGATTCCAACAGCCCCATCGGCAAGGATTTCAGCGCGCTGGGCAAGGCGCTCCAATCGGGAGATCTCTCGGGCGCAAAACAAGCTTTTGCCGCTTTCCGGCAGGACATGAAGCGCGCCGGCCACGCCGCTCGCGCTCAGCAGCAACCATCCGCGAACGATGGCGATGGGGATGATGGGGCGCCGAGCTTAACTCTCAATCCCACGGCCACCGCCCGGTCGGCTTCGTGGCCAGCCTTGGGCAGCAGTCTGAACGCAACGGCCTAACGGTCCGTGCGAGCAGGCACGCCGGCCGCTGAGAGACTTGTGGGCAGATCTTCCCCAGCGGCAGTTCGCTGGAAACATGGCCCGGCCGGTAGATCAACGGGGTAAACGGTCGATCTTACAACCATTCGTCTTGATTGTCGCGGACCCAGCGCAATAGGAGCAGCAATCCGACGTTGGCGGCTAACCAGCACGAGGTTATCAAATTAAATTCCAGGTCGGTCATACTGAGTCCGGTTAACTAATATCAGCTTCAACCTCGGTTTGCCAAGGCCGGGTAATGCGGAGGCGGGAGTCGGGCGCTCTACGGAGCAGGGAACGGGCGCGGGACGAACGGTACGCCCTTGGAATAGCCTTAGCCGGGGGCGGTGGCCAGGCGGGACTTGCGCCGCCCGGTGTGAAACTTCAGAATCGGCCCAATGAGAGCGCTTCACTATCTCACGCTGATCCTGAGCGCGGCCGTAGCCGGCGCCGCGGAGCTCCCCGCATCACAGCATCATTTCGTGGTGATCGCCCACCGGGGCGACCACACTCGCGCTCACGAAAACACCCTGACGGCTTTGCGCAATGCCATCGCGACGGGGGTGGATTTTGCGGAGATCGACGTGCGGCGAACCCTGGATGGCGAGCACGTCCTGATGCACGACCGGACGGTCGATCGCATGACCGACGGCAAAGGCGCGGTAAGCGAGCTGACGCTGGCCCAAATCCGCGCGCTGCACGTCCGCGACCCCCAGCGTCCGCAAATTCAGCCCGACCGCATCCCCACATTTGCCGAAGTGCTCTCCCTCATCAAGGGCCGCCTGAACATTTACCTCGATTTCAAAGACGGTGACCGCGCGGCGGTGGCGCAGGCCATTCGCCAAGCCGGCCTGACCCGCCAGTTCCTGGTTTATGATGATGTGGAGTCCATTGACGCGTGGCGCCGGGTGGCGCCCGAACTTCCACTCATCGTCTCCCCGCCTGACACCCAGGAACCGCAAGAACTTGTCGCGTTCGCCCGCGCCAGGCACATCGAGGTGCTCGATGGGCCCTGGTCGGGCTACTCACCGGCCATGGTCCGCGCAGCCAGCCTCGCGGGCGTGACCGTCTGGCCTGACATCCAGTCGTCCCGCGAGGACGAGGCCTATTTTGCGAGCGTGGTGGCGCGTGGCTTTTCCGGGGTGCAAACGGATCATCCCGAGGAGCTGATCGCCTGGTTGAAAGACCACAACCTCCGCTGACCCGCGGAACCCGCCCGCTCCCCATAGTGATGACAATTGAAAAACGGTGGAACCCCGTTCAACTCGCGCTCCGAAACATCTTCCGACGACGCATCCCCTGCTCCGGTCTATGAAATTGCTCCTAATCACATTGGCAGTCTCTGAATTGCTCATCGGGTCCGTCAACGCCCAGGACCCCAGTCCGCCGGCTCCGGCGAAGCCCGGCGACGCCGGTGACTCCACCCCAGCCCAACCCGCAGCTCCGGACCCAGCCGCCTATTATGTCGCGCTCAATCGGCGGTTGATTGAGTTGAAGGCGCAGTCCGACCTGCTCAGCCAACTGGCGCAGGAGCACGGTCAGCGCGCCAGCCAAGCCGCCGGTGACCAGGCCGCCCGAGCACAATGGGAAAGCGATCTGGCCAAGGAATTCAGCGAAAAATCGCGGGGCCTGGCCGTGCTGCTGAACGACGCCCGCAAAGAGCGGCTCGAATTTGAACAAGCGCACCCGGAGGTTCTCGCCTCGGTGCCTGCCAATTCCCCCGCCGCCGGCCGGCCCGCCCGCAGTTCCGACGAACTGGCTTTTATGGGAAAACTCGAGGAGCGGCTGGCCGCCGTGCAACGAGAGATCGCCGGGGCCATCGAAGTCGGCCAAACCTACTCGGCGCAACTCCGGACCAACACCGCTTCGGCAGACTTTTCCCGCATTGCCTCGCTGCTGCAGGACAATGCCTCGCAGGTGAGACAACTGCAAAAGGAAGCCTCCGATCTCGAACTAAAGCGGCTCGAGTTCCAAGCCCTGCGCCGGGATTGATTTTGCCACCAATGCCGCCCGCGAAGAATTGAAAATGCCACCCCGGGTGCGGCTTGTCTTTGGCCACCCGGAGGCCGCCACGCCGCTGCTGCGGGCCGGGCCTATCCTCGAGCCTCAGCCGACGTACGCGGGGCGATGCCGGTAATCCGGACGACAGCCTGCCGGACGTTTTCCGGATAGTGTCGGAGGATTTTTTTCAGTTGCCGGGGCCGCAGCGCATCCAGATTCCTGAACGTAACCAGGGAGCGCGGGTCGATGCCCGCGCGAAGATTCAGCCAGACGAAATCACACAGGGCCTGTTCGGCGGAGGCGAGAGCCAGGTTGGCCGGTCGGGCATAAACGGCGGGGGGCACGCGGATGAACCGCAGTTTGCCGGCGGGAGTCACTCGATCGGTTCGCCGGTTATGGCGCCGATTCGTAAAGCAAGTGACCTCGCTGGGGGACTGGGTAACCAAATGATGGCGAAACAATGCGGAAAAACCCGTCACATAAGCGCCAGGATCGACTTCCGGCAGGATATGTTCGGACCCCACTCCCTGGACCGGACCATACCGCCCATGCGCATAGCGAGTGATGACACCTCGCCGCACCAAGCGACCCAGCTCAGTATTGAGCGCATGCGGGGTAGTCTGCGCCGCGTTCGCAAGCTCGGCGACGGAGAACACGATTTTCCCGTGCGAGGCCCGCTGTTCGGCAAAAAAGTTTTGCCACTCCAACGTTTTCATGTTTGGCAGACTCGCACCAGCAGACCGAGGACTGAATCGAGCACGGCACAGCCACCTCCCCCGGCATCCATTTGCCGGGCGGCGGTTAGCTCCATCTGCTCATCAATGACCTTCTGAATCGCGGTCGCGTGGTACTCCCGATGTTGCTTCAGATCTTCGAACCGACGGGCAATCGTCTCCCGAGGCAGTTGCAGCGTCGCTAACTTGTTCTTTACCCGGGCGGCCGAGTCCGGCAGCAACCTGTCCCCAAAAAGAAACAAGTCCACCAGATCGCGGTGCTGCAGAAAAAGCCGGTTCAGGACCGCGATAACTTTGCTCTCGATCAGGTCCGCGTCCGAGGGTGTCGCATACACGGTTCCGCCCGCAGTTCGGATCGTTGGCGGATCCAGGCAAACGATTCGTGTAAGTTCCAACGGAATCTCGACATGGACATTGCCCTTCCAAAAGCGCAGATCGACAAAACTGGCATTGGGGGAATCGGCGTCGGGTCCGGCGCGGGGGAGCGCCGAACCTTCGTAGCCGAGTTCACGACGGACCTGGCCCAAAATCACCCGGCGGCACAGACTCAACATTTCCCGTTGTTTGGCACACAGATCTTCTTCCCAATGGTAATCGATGTCCACCGAGAAGCGCTGGCTGTTATCCAGCAGCCGGTACCGGAATCCACCGATCAGAAGCAGCTTGACTCCGGCGGGACTCCTGGCGATCAAGTTGGCGATCGCACGCTGCAACTTGTCCGCTTCTCGGAGGTCGGCGCTCATCGGGTTTCAGGCTAACTTGTCGCGCACGATTTACAACATAATTGTTGTAAATCATACCGAGCAGCATCCTTGTTTGGCGATTTGACTGGCGTGCCGGCTCCCGAAATTGGACCCTGTTGACGATTTGATATGAACCGCCGAACATTTCTTCAAACGAGCGGCCTCAGTTGCGCCGCGATCGCTCTGACCAAGTTCCCCGCTTTCGCCGCGGAACTCGCGGATCAGAAAAAGCGGGTCGGGCTGATCGGCACCGGCTGGTATGGCAAGGTGGATTTGCTCCGCCTCATCCAGGTCGCCCCGGTCGAGGTCGTCTCGCTATGCGACGTGGATAAGCGGATGGTAGCCCAGGCGGCCGACATTGTCGCGGAACGACAGGTTTCCAAGAAGAAGCCGCGAACTTATGGGGACTACCGTGAGATGCTCAAGGAGAAGGACCTGGATGTGGTGCTGATTGCCACGCCGGATCACTGGCACGCCCTGCCCATGATCGCGGCGGCTGAAGCCGGCGCCGACATCTACGTGCAGAAGCCGATTGGCGTCGATGTGACCGAATGCCAGGCCATGGTCGCCGCCGCGCGCAAGCACGGGCGCGTGGTGCAGGTCGGCACCCAGCGCCGCAGCACGCCGCATTTGTTCGAGGCCCGCGAACTCATCCAGGAAGGCCGCCTCGGCCGGATTGGCCTGGTCGAGACCTATTGCTACGGGCGGCGCGGCATCAGCAACCCGCCCGACGAGGCGCCCCCGGAGTATCTGGATTATGAGATGTGGACCGGTCCCGCGCCGATGCGCCCATACCACGCCGGCCTCCATCCCCGGAGCTGGCGCGACTACATGGAATACGGCAACGGCACCATTGGCGACATGGGCGTTCACATGGTGGACATGGCGCGATGGATGATGAACCTTGGCTCGCCCAAACGGATCTCCTCCACCGGCGGCAACTACTTCCATAAGGCGGGCCGGCCAAATATTTCCGATATGCAGACCGCCACCTTCGATTACGACGACCTGCAGATCACCTGGGAGCATCGCCACTTTGGCGAGCAGCCCGACCCGAAGTATTGGTGGGGGGCCAATTTTTACGGCGAAAAGGCCACCCTCAAAGCCAGCGTGTTCATGTTCGACTTCATTCCGCTGGACGGCGGCGCGCCCATCCATCGCGAATGGAACGATCCGAAGGCCAAGTACCCGGTGGATAGCGACAAATACCCGGAGGACAAAACGGAGAAAGGCATCGAGTACCATGTCGCGCCGGCCATCCGGGAACATATGAAGGACCTGCTGCAGTGCATCGCCACCCGGGGTCGGCCGCGGGCGGATATCGCCGAGGGCAGCGCCTCGACCCGCATGTGCATCCTGGCGAACCACTCGCTGCAGTTGAAACGATCCCTGGCCTGGGATGAAGCCAGCGGACGTGTGGCGGGCGATGACGAAGCCAACCAACTCCTGGCACGCCAGTACCGCGACCCCTGGCGCCATCCCACCCCTGATTCGGTCTAACGCCCGGCCGGCCTCCCGGTCCGGGAAGGGGGCTTGGCCTTATCGCGAAGGGCCGCTAAAGCATCACTCATGAAGGTGGAATTGGTGAGGACATTGAGGCTTAAGGCCAAGGACAAAAATCCGGTCCTCATCACCCAGCACGGTCGGCCAGCCGCCTGCGTGGTCGATGTCGAAACGTTCGAGGGGCTGAATGAGAAACTGGCGGTCCTCGAACATATCGGCCGCGGTGAACGAGCCATCGAGGAAGGGCGAGTGGTTTCGCATAACCACGCCAGGAAACGCCTGTCACGATGGTTGAAGTGACTTGGACGGAACCAGCCCTGGAGGACCTCAACGCGCTGGCCGAATACATTGCCCTCGATAAACCTGAACCCGCGTCTGATCTGGTTCGACGTGTTTTTTCCCACGTCGAACTCCTCGGCGCGCAACCTATGAAGCCTCTGTTACCTCCTATGCACTTGAGTTCCCCGCACGCTTCGCCTACCCCGCCACCCGCGGAGGGTCTGAGACCCATCCTGAATTGGAATAGCCATGCCGGCATGAAATACCGAGCCCTCCCCTGGTACTGGCCCTGGCGGCAACCCTCGCCGCCGTGCCTGGCGCACGGGCCGCCGGCCTGCCGCTGCCGCGGAGCACCCCTGAAGCCGAAGGCATTTCCTCCCAAGCCGTTTGTGATTTCGTTCAGGCGGCCGATAAAATCAATACCTTGCACAGCTTCATGATCGTGCGGCACGGACGCGTGATCGCCGCGGGTTGGTGGAAGCCCGAGGCCGCTGACAAACCGCATGTGCTCTTTTCGCTGAGCAAGAGTTTCAACTCGACGGCGGTGGGACTGGCAATTGCCGAGGGAAAGCTGAGCCTGGATGATCCGGTTCTGAAATTCTTTCCAGCCGACGCCCCGGCCGACCCTTCCGACAATCTCAAAGCCATGACGGTGCGCGACCTGCTCACCATGACCTGCGGCCATGAGACCGAGCCCAAGGCGGTGGGCGGGGCGCCCTCGGTAAGACAGTTTCTGGCCCACCCCGTTCCGCACCGGCCCGGCACCCATTTCCAATACAATACCATGGGCAGCTACACGCTCTCGGCCATCGTCACCAAAGTCACCGGCCAGACCACCCTTGAATTTCTAAAACCGCGCTTGTTCGAGCCGTTGGGGATCGAAGATCCAGAGTGGGCCAGCAGTCCCGAGGGCAACTCCCTCGGCGGCTACGGGCTGAAGCTTCGCACCGAAGACATCGCGAAATTCGGCCAGCTCTACCTCCAGAAGGGAAAGTGGGAGGGCAAGCAATTAATCCCCGAAGCATGGATCGACCAGGCGACGCGCCGACAGGTGCCCAATGATCAAGAATCCCACGCCAAAATGGGCGTGGATTGGCGGCAAGGCTACGGCTTCCAATTCTGGCGCTGCACCCACAATGCGTACCGCGGCGATGGCGCGGGTGGCCAGCTCTGCGTCGTGATTCCCGATAAGGATGCAGTGGTCGCCATCACGGCCGACACCGGCAACTTCCAAGGCGAGATGAACGCCATTTGGGATCAGCTTTATCCCGCGTTCCAAGCCGCGCCGCTGCCGGATGATCCCGCAGCCCGGGAAAAGCTCCGGCAACTGACCGCCAGCCTCGTGGCCCATCCCGCCCGAAGCAATTCGGACGGACGCTAAGACGCCAAGGCCGCCCGGAAATCCCTGGACCGGGGTTTCGCATCAGAGTTCCACGCGCGGCGAACGGCGGGGGGTGAAAGGCTGTTTGGAGAAGGAACGAGTGCAAAAGGCGGCGGACTTTTGCCAAAAACGGTGTAGTCCGGAATGTCAAGGTGAAGCGAGGCTAATAGGCATGATCATGGAAACTCAGGACCCCCTCGATTCCAAAGGGGCTAGCCACAACGGCCACGGGCCGGCCGAGGCGCCGCCCACGGTTCATGACGAAGCGGCATTCGGTTATCCCATGGACTTTCTGGAGAACCGCTTCGTCTATCTGGTGATCTCCCCGCGCGCCCGGGGATTATCGGTCGGGGTCAATCTGAACCCGATCGCGAAATGCAGTTTCAACTGTGTGTACTGTGAAGTGAATCGCGACCGGCCCGCGCGCGCCGCTCACCTGGACATCCAGACGATGACCGGGGAACTGAACCGCACGCTAAAGCTGGCGCGCGCGGGCGGCTTGCGGCAAATGCCGCGCTACGCCGGCTTGCCCGCGGATCTGCTCGAAGTGCGGCATGTGACCTTGAGCGGTGACGGCGAACCAACGATGGCCGATCATTTCGTCGAAGCTACCGAGGCGGTGATCCACCTTCGCGCCCTGGGCGAAGTACCGCCGTTCAAGATCGTCCTCGTCACCAATTCAACCGGCCTGGATCAGCCCGAAGTTCAACGCGGCTTGAAGTGTCTGACCCAGCATGACGAGGTGTGGGCCAAGCTCGATGCGGGCACGCAGCGTTATCTGAACAAGATCAACGGATCGGACATCTCCATTGAACACATTACGGAGAATATCCTGGCCTTGGGCCGGGAGCGTCCGGTCGTGATCCAAAGCTTGTTCCCTTCGATCCATGGCGCGGAACCGCCCATGGACGAAATCGATCGCTACGCCCGGCGATTGAAAACCCTCAAGGAAAAAGGGGCGAAAATCTCCCTGGTTCAGATCTATTCGGCCACGCGGCCCATGTCCAAGTCGGGCTGCGGCCACCTGCCGTTGCGAACCCTCTGCCGCATCGCGGACACGGTGCGCAAGGTTGCCGGATTGCCGGCCGAAGTTTTTTGAGTTCCCATCCGGGTGCGAGCGGGTTCATGGGCAAAGGGCGGGCTATCACTTCGGCCCGGATCGCCGCCGTTGCCTGAACCCAGTCAACCCCGCCCCGCCGGCGGTTCCCAGCAATGCACCCGCCAGCGCGCCGATGGCAAGGTTGACGGGCTTGTTGGGGCGCGCCGGTCGCATGGCGGGAATCGCCTGATCGATAATTGCAATTCTCACTGGCCCCAACCCGGAGGCCGAAGCACCAGCGCCTGCCTGCTCATGCGCATACACCTGCGCCACCTGATTAGCGATTTCCGCCGCCTCGATCGGGGATTCGTCAAAGGCCCGGATCTCAATCACATTACTTTTTCGCAGGGGGCGAATGTCCATCCGGGATCTGAGCAGCGCGCCTGCGTCGTTCGCCGTGAAGGCCCGGCCCCTGCCGTACCGCTTGTCCCACTCGGCGCTCAGTTTCAAGTTTTCGACGACCTCGCGGAGAACGGCATCGGACGCGATCACCTGGAGTTGAGTCTGGATGAAATACGGGTTGTAAGTGCCTAGAGCGGCGCCGGAAGGGTTCCGGTTCGTCCCTTCGTTGGCGGCGGGGCTAACCAACACCCGCGCGATGCTGACGAACGAATCCGGCATGATAAAAGTAATCGCGGCGCTCGCTCCGAACACAACCAGGAACACGGCCATAAACCCCGTGAAAAATGCGCGCGACCCGCCCAACCGCTTCATAGCGAAGGCATAAACGGCCACACCTATGAGACCCGCTGCCACCGCCAGCGGGAAGGCGACCGTGGAAGCGGCCACAACCGCCAGCCACGAAAAAAAGGCAATCGCCATACCCACCAGCAGGGCATTCAGCCAAACTTGTCTTGCGATCAGGAAAATCGCCACCGCGACTCCGCCGGCCAGCATCGCTAGCACCAGGGGCCCAGGACCTCGCTCCGTCAACACCAGCGCCCCAAACTCGAGCAGCAAGACGGTTAAGAACCCGGCGACGAAGATCTGCCACCACCGCGGTTGGGAGTGCTCAGCTTTGCGGAACCCGGGTGCGCCTTGAGTGAAGTTCGCGACGTTCTCCCCCTGGGCTCCAGGGGTCTCGTGCGAAGGCGAGGCAATGTCTTCCACTGCGGTCTTGAACTGGCTGGCCTGTTCATACCGCCGCCCCGGCACGGTCTCCATGGCCTTGAGGACCACCTCATCCAGGCGAACGTCAATTTGAACTTTGCGAGAGGGCGCTTCCAGCGGTTTGCCCGGCAGTTCCCCAGTAAGTAGTTGGTATAATACCACGCCCAGCGCGTAAATATCCGCACGGTGGTCCACCGCGCTCGGCTGCTCCCTTTGCTCGGGGGCCATGTAGGCCGGGGTACCCATGACTTTGCCCGCTTCAGTCCACGCGGTTGAGGAGACGCCCAAGGCGGTTTCGCCCGTCGCTTCACCCTGCCCCACCAGCTTGGCCAAGCCGAAATCCGCCACCTTCACACGACCTCGGCGATCCAGCAGGATATTTTGGGGTTTGATGTCGCGGTGCACAATGCCTTGGTCATGCGCGTATTGGAGGGCATCGCAGATTTGGGGCACGATCGCCAGCGCTTCACGAGGCGAAAGCCGGCCGCCTTCCAAAAGCCGGTGAAGGCTCACACCGTCCACAAACTCCATGAGGAAGTAGTATAGCCCGTCCACGCGCCCGAAATCGTGGATGGTGACAATGCCGGGGTGGTTGAGCCGGGCCAGAGCCTTCGCCTCTCGGGCGAAACGTTCAGCAAAGGCGGGGTCCTCGCCAATGCCGGGAGGCAGGATTTTGAGCGCCACCACGCGGTCGAGTTCCTTCTGCCGCGCCTTATAGACTGCGCCCATCCCGCCGCGGCCCAGCAGTTCAAGTATTTCCAATTGAGGGAACCGGGGCGTGAGATCGGCCACGGTTGGCGGGGTGAACGTGCGATTGCCTCCTTCGCTCCCGGGCATTTCGGTGTGTGTTGCCTGCAGCAAACCCGCCGCGCAACGCGGGCAGATCGCGCCCGGCGCCCCCACGGGCAGTTCCGTGCCGCAGCGAGGACATTTGGCGCTATTCGATTCATTCATCACCCTGTAAATACGAAAAGAACGGCGTTTGTTACGGGTTCACCGTTCACATTTGACCTAAAACCCCGATGACGTGCCGCACTTCCTGTTCAACCTCGGAAGGATTGGAGACGGTTTCGCCGATGACCTCCCGGAAAACTTGCCGGAATCGTTTGCGCAAGCGATGCACCGCGACGCGGGCGGCGCCTTCGCTGGTGTGCAGCCCGCCGGCGATGCGCGCGTAGGGGATACACCCGCGTTCCTCGGTGAGATACGGCTTAAGTTCCTTCAGCTCATCGGCTTTCCCAGCGGCGGTGTATTCCTGGTCCAGCCGGGCGTTGGCTTGTTCCAACAACGCAAATGCCCACTGCCGGTCATACAATTGATCGGGTGGCAGAGCGGGCGCGGATTGAGCTTGAAACCGCTCTTCTGCCATCGCTGTGTCAAGACCCAGTGAAACCTGGCCCCCGCCGCGCTTCGCCGCTTTGTTCCGCTCCCATTCATGAACCAGGAATCGCTTCAGCGCCACTTTGAGAAAAGTGCGGAATCGCCCTTTTTCGGGATCGACGACTCGCAAATAATCCTTGGCCAGCAGCCGTTCGAAAAAGCCTTGAGTCAAATCCTGGGCGTCATGGGGCGAATATCCGGAACCGCGCACGAAGGCGTAAAGCGGATACCAATAAGTCCGGCACAGCGTTTCCAAGGCCTCTGAGCAACCGGCGGATGATTTGTCCTTGGCAGCAAGCACCACCGACCAGTGCGTTGTGAGGAACAACGGCTGGGCTGGACTACGAGCTGCGCCCTCTGATTCCGGCATGAAAGAACAATACGGAAAGGCGCGCGGATGTTACAGGCAGAAACCGGCGGGCGCAGGTTGGAACCCTTAGAATGTGGTGAGCGGACAAAGACACTGAGCCCCTGCTCCCAATGCGGCAAAATCCAACTCGTTGAGGGCGCGCTTTGTGGTTCCGGCCTCGAACCTGCGGATTTCACTCAGTTGCCAACAGGCTCCGAAGCGATTGCGATCCGGATCCTTTCAGACGGCCCCAGGTAGCTCGGGCGCAGGCCGCCGGTATTGACGATGAGCCGCTCCAGGACCACGCCGGGATCGACCATCCAGACCTTGAGCGTGTGCCGGCCCGCCTCGGACAGCACCTGCGTCGAGAGGACTCGGCGGAGGCTGTTCTTGACGGATTCCTCCCAGTCACGGTTGCCGTCGCCCGCCGTGTAGCCTTTCGGCACGACCGTGAGGATCTGTGGAAGTGCATCGTCAAAGGACACGCCGATGCGCACTCCCCGTCCGGGATCGTAGTTCAACGAGGGAGAAAGCAGGAGCGCCACCTCGACGCGGCCGGTAGTGACCAGGCTCAGCTCGTACTCGAGGCAGGCCGAGTTCAACGGCGGATTTCCGGCAGCGGCGGTGACGGGGAACACGGTCATCGCCGAATCATACAGCCCGTAATCCGGCAACTCCTCCCATCGAGCTCCGGGCAGATCCCTCCGCGTACTGTAGTGTGCCGCCCCGATGACGATGCAGCCATCGGCCTCGACGAACCCGCGCAGGGTATTGCGGACCGAGGCCGGAGGATTGAACACCGGCACCCGCACCGTCACCGGCTCGGAGCCCGCCGCGGAAATCGTGATCGCGCCCGCCGCCCGGCCGCGGGGCGCCCGGCCCCAGTCCACCCCAACCCAGAGGCGCTCGTCTTTGGCAATGGTGCCACCGTAGGAACTCAGCACCAGCCAAAGTGCGTTGACGGAGGCTCGGAACTTCAACGGCGCGGCGCCCTGGTTGAAGACCTCGAGATACCGGCGGGGTTCGCCAAAAAAGCTAAGTTCCGGCAGGACGGCTGGCTCGAGGCCGCCCGGCCAGGCGCGGGTGGAGCCTTCGAGCGCGACACCCAAGGAGGCTGCGGCCGGGACCTCGATCTCCCGGACCGCGGGCATGATATTCACCGGCGGTTGCTGCCAGCCGGTGTAACCAATATGTGTCTGCGACATCATATGGTTCCACTTCCCGCCCGCGAGTTGGTGATGGAAACGCTCCGTGAGCGCGGCGTCGGCTTTAAACAGGCCGCGTGTCTGTGCGGCGAGATCGTTGGCGGAAGCGCGGTGTTGTTCGGCGTAAAGGCGGTTCCTGGCCGCGGTGATGTAAAGCTCGTTGACGATGCGGCACGCTTCGATGGGGTGCATGACCAGCTCGAAGAAGGCATCCTGCGCCTCCGGTGGCAGTCGTTTGGAGATCATGTCCGCGCGCTCGGCCAATGCCCTCCACTCGGCAACCACCCGGTCGGCCTCGCCGTAGTTCACCAGGCTGAACGTGCCGGGGGCCAGCAACTCCGGCTTGCGGCGTCCGTTGTACTTCGTGTACTTGGCCACGAGATCCGCAATGTCCCCGGCGTAGTCCGGCCCAAACTCGCGTATGGCCCAAAGGCGCAAGTACCGGCCCAGGTCATTTTGCGTCCAGCGCTGCACATCCCAAGCGAAGGTGAGGAAGAACTCGATCGGGATTTCCATGGGCTTGAGATCGCCCACGTTCACGATCCAGAGACGATCGGCGCCGTACCCGGCGGCTAGGTTCATCTGCTCCCAAATCCGGGGAATCGGCACCGTGTTCAGCCACTTGTAATTCCGCGGCCCGCCGACATAATCGAAGTGGTAATAGATCCCCGCGCCGCCCCGTCGTTGCCGCTCCTCCGGGGTAGGCAAGCGGCGAAGGTTGCCCCAGTTGTCGTCACACCAGAGCAGGGTCACGTCATCGGGCACACGCATGCCTCGCTCGTAATAACCCTGCACCTCCTTGTAAAGCGCCCAGCTTTGCGGGACTCGCTCGAGGTTGGGATCCACCCATTCGCGGATCATTTTGCGCTGGTCGCTGACAATGCGTTCGAGCAGCGCCACGTTTTGCTGCTCATTCATGGCCTCGTCGCCGTCGCCTCGCATCCCGAGGGTGATAATCTTCTCGTAATTCCGGGTGCGGCGGAGTCCTTCGGCCCAAAACGCGCTCAATTTGCCTTCGTTCTTCGAGTAATCCCAGGAGCCAGGCCCGTTGCCCGCGCGGCTCCATTCCTTCCAGGCGCGCATCATCGGCTCGTGGTGGGAGGTGCCGATCACAATGCCGAATTCGTCCGCGAGTGGCGCGTTGAGCGGGTCGTCGGTCGCAAAGGAGTTGTTCCACATCGCCGGCCATAGGTAGTTTGCCCGGAGGCGCAGCAGCAGTTCGAAGACGTTGGTGTAGAACCCATGGTTGAAACCGCCGAATTTCTCCTTGGCCCAGCCATCCAAGGCGGGCGCTTCGTCGTTTAGAAAGATGCCTCGATACTTGACCGTCGGGGGCCCCTGCACGTGACACCCGGCGCTGACGAACAATTGGTCATGGCGCGTGATCGGCACATCGGCCCACCAATACCATGGTGAAACCCCGATCTGCTCCGAGAGGTTGTAGATGCCGTAAATCGTCCCGCGCTTGTCGCTGCCCGCGACCACCAGCGCCCGCTCGATCCCGGGCAGCGGACGCTCCACCACTTGGACCAGCGAGGCCTCCCATTGGCCAGCGATGGGCGCCGGGTTGATCTTCCCTTCCCGCACCAGGCGCTCGATCAAGCCGCTCTTTCCCAGCGTCCCGATAACGACCACGTCGGCCCCGCTCACCGGGTCACCCCGCAAGAGCTTCGGCTCAACCCCGGTAACCCGCGCCACGTCGGCCTGAAAGCTGGTCGCCGCCCTGAGAACCCCCGGCCAGTCCTGTTCATCCACCACCAGGGGTGCGGCCGCCCCGCCGCTGAACAGGGCCAAACCACCCTCCTCCGGCGCGTACTCGACGATCCGCGGCTGACCGATTCCCCGTGCGGTCGGTAAAAGCACCAGCATGAACAGGACAAAAAGCAAAATGCGGACGGATGGGAAAAACAGGCGCGCGGGGCTTGCGGAGTGCTGGGGCGCGCCATTCATGGATTCAGCATGCGAGGTAAACCTGGCAAAGGCGAGACTGTTCGCCAACCCAGGCTGGTCTCCTGACGGTTGACGCGCCGCGGGGTGGTCGAAGGGTTTGGGGGGCTCGAGTACGGTGGCTGTGACGGGACCCTCGTTAAGCGCGCGATAGGGCTGGCTCGTTTCCTTGAACCTCAAGCCCCGTCCATTGTGCATTCCTTTTGCCGTGTGGGACTTCTCCGCGCCGCATTTCGAGATCTCTGGATTTGCCGAACGCTCCGGGCTCGGAGTATAACAGGGTTATGAAACACCTTGGGCCTCTCTCGATCCTCCCTTGTGCCGTAGTTGTCTCTGCGGTCGGTTTTCTGATGACGCCCGGCTGTCTGCGCGCCCAGGCCGGCAAGGAAATTGGGGTTGAGGGCACGTCGTCCGAGCCATTGCACTGGACCGCCCAGCAGGATCACCAGGACATGATGCGGCAACTGGGGATCGTGCGGCTGCGCCCCGGCCCCGACGGCAGGCCAGGTTTGACGAATTCGGCTAACTACGACCCTGCCAAGGCGAATCCCTTCCCGGACCTGCCGGATGTGCTCACACTCAAAAACGGTCAAAAGGTCACAACCCCCGAGCAGTGGTGGACACAGCGCCGGCCGGAAATCGTCGAGGATTTCGAGCGGGAAGTCATCGGGCGCGTGCCTAAGGACGTGCCCCAGGTGACGTGGACGGTTGTCTCGAACGTGGTGAGCGGCTTGGTGGGCAGCTTGCCCGCCAGTGGCAAACGCCTCGTGGGGCATGTGGACAATGCAGCCTGCCCGGGAATTAACGTCGATATCCGCATGACGGTCGTGACGCCCGCGCACGCACAGGGCCCGGTCCCGGTGCTCATGATGTTTGGCGGCTTCGGGGGCGACGGCCTGCCGCGTCCGGCGGGCTCCCCAATTCCCACCAATCGCTTTCCCGAGTTCGGCGGCCCTTATAGAGACCCGCCTTCCACCCGGCAATTGCTGGCCGCGGGCTGGGGCTACGCCGTGATTAACCCGGGGAGCATCCAACCGGACAACGGCGCCGGATTGACTAAAGGCATCATCGGCCTGGCCAACCGGGGCCGGCCCCGCAAGCCCGAGGATTGGGGCGCATTGCGCGCCTGGGCCTGGGGCGCCGCCCGAGGACTGGACTACCTCGAGACCGATTCCGACGTCGATGCGAAGCGGGTTGGGATCGAAGGCATATCCCGCTACGGCAAAGCGGCGCTGGTGACCATGGCCTTTGAGCCCCGCTTTGCCATGGCGCTGGTGGGTTCCTCCGGCGAAGGCGGTGCCAAACTGCACCGCCGCAACTTTGGCGAAGCCGTCGAGAGTCTGACCGGCTCGGGCGAATACCATTGGATGGCAGGCAACTTCCTGAAGTACGGCGCCGCGGAAGCCTCGTTCGGCAGCCGGAACGCGGGGGATCTGCCGGTCGATGCCCACATGCTGATCGCCCTTTGCGCTCCCCGGCTCACGTTTATCAGTTATGGCATCCCGGCGCGCGGGGACGCCAATTGGCTCGACCAGCAAGGCAGCTATATGGCTACCGTCGCGGCCGGCCCCGCGTTCCGGCTGCTTGGAGCCAGGGACATCGGCGAGAAGGACGATTACCGGGTGGCCCGGATGCCGCCGGTGAACACCGGGCTGCTCGAGGGCCAGCTTGCCTGGCGTCAACACGACGGCGGTCATGAAGACAGGTCCAACATGAAGTACTTCATCGCCTGGGCCGGCAAGTGCCTGGGAAAACCCACGGCCGGAGCGCCCGGCGCAAACACCGGCGGCCACCCAGGCTCGGCGGCCCAGCCTGTTCCACGCCGCGATGCCAATTCGCTGGCCGCGCATGAAGCGTTGGTCCGGAAAGCCAGGAGTGGCGGCATTGATGTTTTCTTCGTCGGCGATTCCATCGTCCGGCGCTGGGGCGCGGCCGAGCGGCCATACCGTCCGCTGTTGGCGAATTGGACCAAGAACTTTTTCGGTTGGAACGCCGCCAACTTTGGGTGGGGGGCCGATCGCGTCGAAAACATCCTGTGGCGGCTCGAAAACGGCGAACTCGACGGCGTCAATCCGAAGGTGATCGTCGTGCTGGCCGGCACCAACGACGTGGGCGCCGAGCGTGGCGATGCCGAACAGGTCGCGGACATCGCACACGGACTGGCGGCCTTATTGGACCTTTGCCGGGCGAAAGCCCCGAACGCGGTCGTCGTGCTCACGGCGATTTTTCCACGCAACGATAATCTGGCGGCAATTCCAACCATCAACCAAATCAACTCGAAGCTGGCGGCTTTGGCGAATGGCCAGAAGGTTCGGTACCTGGATATCAATGACCAACTCGCGGACGAGCACGGCAGGCTCTTTCCGGGGATGATGAACCGGGACCAGCTTCATCCAACCCTGAAGGCCTATCAGATCTGGGCGGACGCCCTAAAGCCGATCCTGACGGAATTGCTGGGCCCTCCGGCGTCAGTGGACCATGCTCCCCCACCCACCGGCGATCCCTCCGTCATGTAGGATTTCCATCCTTCCGTCGAGGGTTTTGAGGTTCAAGGACTCTAGTGGATGCGGATCGGCACTTCCTTGGCGGCCAAGATCTGGACCGGGCCCAGGAGCCCCGAAGGCTGCAATGGCGAATCCTTTTTCCAGAGGCGCCACGTGGTGAAACTCCCTCTCCCCGTGGGGCTGGGAAGTCCTTCCTCCAGCCACTGCGGCCAGCGCTTGAGTGTGCCATTGGCGTTGCGGTCGCTGTCTTCGGGCAATTGTTCGTCGCCGATCATCCGGTTCACCCACAAGTTGACAACCCGGATGTCCAACTGATTCTCCCCAGCCTTCAGAGTTTTGGTGACATCGACTCGGTATGGCGCCTTCCACACGGTGCCCAGATCCAGGCCGTTCAGCCTGATCCGCGCCATGACCTGAACTCCGCCGAGATCCAGGTACAGCCGATCCCGGCTGCCATAAAGGCGGTCGGGGACGCTAAAGGTCTTATGGTACGTGGCGGTTCCGCTAAAATATCTCACGGCCGGGTCGGAGTTTTCGGACCAGTCCGTGAGGCGCTGGAACTCCACCGACCTGCGCGCGCCGTTCCGCGTCTCGAACTCGACTTGCCATGCGCCCTGGATCGTAACCGGGGGTGTGACTGCCGGCACCTTCACCGGGTAGATCCGGCCGCCCGCGGTGGTGAGCTCATACGTGCCGGCCTGCCAGGCGCGCAAATGCTCCCTGCCCTGCGCTCCGGCAACGATCTCGACCGGCGGAGGGCCCTCGACGGCAGCATTGGCTCCGGGCAACAAGCTCCGACCCTCGCGCGTGACCTGCACGATCGGTGCCAGCGCTCGAAGTTGTTCCTGCGATGGATCGCGAAAGACCACGAAGATGGAACCGGCCGGTTCAAGGTTTAGCGGTACCGACGTTCGCCCGCCGCTTTCTTCGAAAACCGCGACCGGCCTCACCTGCCCGGTCATGGGGTCCCAAAACTCCGGTCGCTTGCCCGAAACCCGGAAGCTACCTTGAGCTTGCAGCCAGTTGGTCGTGCTGTTGGCCACAAAGTAGATGTCGCTGGCACCCTCCTGCCGATGGATGAATCGCAGCCGGGGGTCGGCCTCGAAATCCGGCGACACGCCGCGGTGCTTTAGCACCGTCACAATCGCCTCAAAATCTGGATAGACGTACGGTGGTCCCGCGGAGGTCTCGAGCTCGCCCCAAGGCTCCATCCCCAGCGGACCCAACTCCATCGCCGGACGCCAGTCCCCCGCCGGTTGAATCGATGCGTACCATTGGGCCGGGCCGTTGGTGCTCGTTTGCCATTGGTCATCGGTGTTCACTCGCAACTCTGTGCCATCTTTGAATTGGATCCCCGCGGAACCGATGACCCCGGCGGGATTCGGGTAGTCCATCGTGTTTTGGGCCGCGATGGCCAGGATGTTGGTCCCGGTGCTCAGCAGGGGCTTCAGATCGACGCTATACACCTGTTTGAAGTTGTCGCCCGAGGCGGCCCGCTTGCCATTGACCCAGAGCTCGAAGGCGTTGTCCACCGTCAGGCTGAAGCGCGCGGACGCGATCGTAGCGTCCGGTTGCAGGACGAGCGTTCGGCGGAAGTAACGCATTCCGGGAGGGGCGGCACTGGCCGGGTTTCCTTCGCGATGCCAAATCCATTTCGCGTTTCGCAACTCACCACTCGAATCCACGGACCGTTGGGGGCTCTCGAACCGGCTCTCCCAAACGACCCGCCCCGGCCTGAACTCCGGCCCGGATGGATCGCCGGCGGCTGTGGGGTTGCCCCAAAGCTCGCTCGCCAGCTTTTTCACTGCCACGTCACAGTCCGGGTAGCCGGCCAGGCTGGGGGATTTGCCGGGCGGCGGGCCGATAATCGTGGCCCCTTCCTCGCTCAAGGTTTTGATCCGGTGCAGCAGGGCCGGAGTCATCGTTTCCACCTGGGGCAGGACCAGCACCTGGTAACTCGGACCATCCGGCACCACCAACTTCCCGTCCCTCAGCGTCATTCGGTTCATCACCACCTCGGGCGGACAGCCATCAAAGTTGTATCGCGGCCGCTCCGGCGTGTTGCCCGAGCGCCAGGGCATCGTCGGGATAAACCGCATCGGGGACCCTTCCGGTTCGAGGAAGCAGATATCGGCGCTGAAAGTCCCCTGGCGCAGGAGATATTGGCACCGGGCGAGGTACTGATGCCAGGCGGCGGACTGTTCCCACCAGGTTTGAGTGCGCTCATAATGCAGGCCCCAAGGCCCCATGGACATGCCGGGTGCGCGATCCGTCCAAGGCTGCAGCGCGTAACGGTGGAACACAAACCGGTTGACGCCCTCGCAGAAGGCCCAATCGCCCAGGGTTTTGATCGTGGCCGGATGGTGGAGCCACTTCTCCTGGTCGTTCGCCGTGAAGGCCTCGGCGCCCAGGATGCGTTTCCCATAGACATGTGCCGCGGAGGACATCTCGGCGCAGCTATACGCGGTATTGTAACCCCAGGACCAAAACTCAGCCATCGGCTCGTCGGCCTGGCCGGCATACGACAGGTCATCGCACGGCGTCCCGTCATAGGCCTCGATGGACAACCTGAGCCCGTGCTCGTTCGCGAGGCGCCTGAATTCGCCGGCATAGTTTTGCACCAGCAGCTCGGAAACGGTTTGCCGCACATCCCAAAGGAATCGTTCCGACACCTCCCGGCTCTCGACGATCCGCCCGGTCATCACCGGCAGAAACGGCAACAAATCGTACCCTCGGCGCGCGCGGAATTCCCGCGGGAATTCAGGCGTCCAATTTTGCGACCCGGTTTCCCAGCTATCGATGTGGGTGGAAACCAGCGTCTTGCCCGCCACCGGCAGCGAATCCGCGATCAGTTTCGCCATCAAACCGTTGAACATGGCATCCGTTGCCTCCCGGCTGAGCTTGTCGGACTCCAATCCCCGGCCCGGCTCCGGCGCCGGGTGATTGTCCGCGCCCGTGGGAGTATGGCCAAAGCGAAGGATGGTCCAGGTTCCAGCCGGGGCATCCCACCGAAAACGGCCGTCCGCCGCAAGGCAGGATGCGAGCTGAAGGATTCCGTTCCGGCCAATGACAGCGTTTGTGGGAGCCGAAGGGTAGCTGGCGGCTATTGGAATAATTTTGGGGGCGAACGCCGCTTTGCCTTCACGGTCCGGCAGACGCTCGTCTCTACCCGGAGTGGGGAACGCCACGACCGTAATGTCGCGGTAATAATTGGAAACCATGGCCGGCTGGGGCAACGTCATCTCCACTCGGCACGGACCCACGACGTTGGTTTCGGACCAGACGACTTTCTGCATAGCCAACTCCGGCGTGATCCATGGACCGCCACTGCCGCACCAACCGGCGTCGTTGTTCATGTTTACCTCCAGGCCAAGCCGGTGCGCCTCCGAGCAGACATGTTTGAAGAGGTCGCGCCAGGATCGAGAGCCAAATTCGGCCGGCCCTTTGGGCGCGCCCTGGTCCACCTCCATAATCAGAACACCGCCCAGGCCCACGCGCTTCATGGCTTCCAAATCCGCGGTAATGCCGTTGCTGGTAATGTTGCCGTTCAGCCAGAACCAGTAAACCCAGGGCCGCGCCGAAACCGGCGGCTGGCGAAAATTGCTCTCCCAATCACCCGGATTGGCAGCAGCGTGGCTTGAAAAACCCAGGCCCAATAGCACGACGGCAAGCGGGAGCATCTTCATAGGTAATGATTATCAAGTGACTCTCATGCCAGCGCCAGAAAGTGCTAACCCTCCTTTGGCAAAGTTAACGCGCATGTTGGCTCAAGTCTCGCCCCAGCATTATCGGCTCGGCGCGGGGCCGCCCGAAGCCAAAGCATGGCCGCGCCGTCGGCTTGGCTCTGGACCAGGCTATTCCCAGGCGGCACCCATAAGTTCCTTCCGGGTTGACAGGTCATCGTCCGCGATCACTACCGCCACCCAGGGGCTATCGAGAGTGTTGATACGGCCGCTCCACTCCCACGCGCCAAGGCTCCCGGGCTTCAGGCTGAGTTCCGTCGCGGGCGCGGCAACCGTGAGGTTATCCGTGCGGATCGTGAAACGGTGCCCTCCGCCACCGTGCGCGACCAATCCGATGCGCACGACCCCGCCCTTCGACTCGATCCGCGAAATCGCAAAATCCAATCTCCGTCCGCGGCGCAAATCCAGGTGATAGACACCTGTGGGCAGGAAAGTCCGGGCTTCTTGCTGGCCGTCACATCGCACCCGGTATCTGCCTTCGGGAAGGAAAAGCCGAAAATGCCCATGGTCGGGACGAGCCACGGTGGCGGAGGCCGGGCCTGCGCCTGTGGGCAGGAACTCGACTGGCGAGTCAGCTTGGCCCTCGACGAGCGCCGGTCCCGCCAGGTCGCGCATCAGCCCGATCCAGGCCGCCACGGGGTGAACCCAGACCTCTTTGTAGGTCCAGGTGCTTTGCACCGGCCAATAGGGAACGTCGCTATCGCCGCGGGTCTGGATTCCCACCGGCAGCGCGCCGACGACGTTGCCCGGGAAGGGCGCATACAAGGGCGGGAAATCGTAACCTTCGCCGTACATGGTGCTCTGTGAAAAAGGATTTCGCCCCACTATCCACTCCGCCTGGTGTTGCGCGAGAGTTACCGACTCGACGTCGCCGCGCAGATAGCCCGCCGCCATCAGGGCCTGCGCCTGCGGCAGAATGGTCCCGAAGTTCCCTCGATAATCCAGCCATACCGGGAATAACCTCAGGTAATGGTCCCGGCCCAGGGGGACGCCACTGAGGACCTGGCGGCGAAACGATTCGCGCCTGGATTCAGGCACGCTCTGATACTCACCAGCCTGGTAGATCGAGGCGGGGAGCATCCCGTAGGGTTCGGTATAATGCGCCGCTTCCTTCAGATACTGCGCATAGAGCGCCACCGCCAGATACCATTTCATCCAATCCGGATGCTGCGGAAACGCGTCACAGAGACGGGTCAATGCCAGGATCGGAGCCTGGTCCCTCCCGCGATGGCAATAGTGGAGGATCCGTTCCCGGTCGGGACCGGTGTAGAAAAAGCCGAGCAATGGGACTTCCCAATGCGGGCGGGTTCGTTCCTGCGACGCCAGGATGATCTTTGCCAACTGAACAGCTTCGTCCGCGTAACGCGGGTTGCCGGTCGCCTGCCACAAATCGAGCGACGCGATGACACCCGCCGAGGCCGTCTCGTGTTCGACATGGTCCGAGTCGAAGGTACCTCGCCAGAATTCCCTTGGAGCGGCCGCGTTGCTTGCCGCCATGCCGTCGCAAGCAAAACGCCAGTCGGCCTCGGCCATCTGCAGCGAGTATGCAGCCAAGCGCGAGTCCGACTCCCTCAAGACCCTGGCCCCAACCGCTTCGGCCGCCGCCGCGGTGAAATTCCCCATCGGGTCGTTGCGCGCCGTGACCGTGATATCGTCGGAATCGCCCAGGATGCCATCGGTCCAGCGACTATTCACGGAGCCCTGGTCGCGGAACCCGTCGCCAAAGCTCGTCTTCAGGATCCAATCCAGGCCCCAGCGCGCCTCTGCCATAACACGTTGGCAGAGTTGCGGATCCTCATCCCGGGCGCGCAGACGCTCCGCCAGGCTGAACAGGCTGTAAACGATCTCGCCGGTGTTGCCCAGCCCCTGGGTCAGATCGCCCGCATCGTGCCAGCCGCCATTGATCACGATCCGCTTGTCCCCGTGCACCACCGTCCAATCGCGGTGACAGACACCGTGGACGCCCGGAATCGCCATTCCACAACGTTCCGCATACAGGAAGTTCAGCGCCTTCCAAATCGTCGGCCGCCACACGTTTGGGTCGATCCGAAATGGGCCCGCGCGCGCGCCGCCGGCCTCCAGGATAAAAGAACCGCTTTGGCGAAATCCCGAGAAGTCCATCACCTGAAATTCCCCCAGGTGTGTTCGGACGGTCTGGACGGCCTTGGAGAACTCCACCTTCCCGCTGCCGGGGTCGAGCAGTTGGAACGTCTTGGCCTTCAGCTCGCTGGCGATAGCGGTTTTGGCGGCGCCAGATGCGTACCCGGAGTGACTATACGCGATGCGCCCGGGCCAGACGGCCCAACCTTCCACATAGTCGGGTTCCACCTGCTGCAGCTCGAGGCGGTCGAAATCAAAGGTGAGCACCGTCGCCGCCCCGGGCTCGTTGCCGGACATCAGGCAGGATATTTCAAACCCCGTGACTTCGTCTCTCGCCACGTTGCCGATCTCCCAAACCACTGGGTTCCATTCATGATTCCGCAGGACCACCGTGGTCTCGCCTTCCTGGCCAAATGGCGCAGGAAGTTTCTCCTCCCCGTCGTTGTAGATGCGCAGTTCGAGTGAAACGACGTCAAAGCCCGCACAATCTGGATAAATCCACAGGGCCACGCGATTGAATCGGCGCCAGTCTTCGCCGTCCACTTTTCGCCGAACGCCGGCGCTGCCCCAGCCCCGGCCATTCTTGGGGCCAGGACCACTCAGCCGCGTGGGCATGCGCAGGCGAAGCGCCTGGCGGCCGGCGCGCGAGTGCTCGCGCGACCAGGTGATTTCGGCAACGCTTTGGCTGCTTTGGGACGCTTTTTGCTCGGCGCGGGCATCGACGACCTGTGGCGCCCCGGTCGTGAACGCGATCCAACGCGCCGGGCTCTCCATGTCATCCAGAACACGGCTGGCAATCACCTGTTTGCTCAACCAGCGCTCGGCGGCGGAGTTGTGCGGAACCTCCATTAACGGTGCCTGCCCGAACGCGCATAAGCCCATCCCCGCGATCAGCGGCATGAGGAGACAGGTTCGCGATTTGCGTTTCACAGTTTGATGCGAAAACCGAGCCGGTTGAGGCTGCCGGACGCAACCAGGATGAGCACGCCGCAAACCGCCGAACGGGCGATGGCTCCCGGCAGGGTCAGGGCGAGTCGGCCGTAGCCCGCGTCCAGCCCAAGCCCTTCAACGAGGCTCGGCAGCATCTCAGAAATCAAATAGGCTAGGAGCACGTTTTGGCCCGCCCAAACGAACGGTGCGGACACGGCGTTCTTGGCCCGCACATCGCAAACGAGATGAAACCCGTACCAAAGTGCGGCGGTGACCACGCAGGCCCAGAGGCACCAGGCAGGCGTTGCCGCATTCTTGCTGATGCCGTACGCCCGGCCCAGCAGGAGCGAGGCTGCCGCGCAACCGGCAATGAACCAAAGGGTAAACTTCGTTCGCGCTTTCAAATCGGCCGGGTTCCCCCCGGCCAGCATCGACCCCAGGAGCACTCCGCCCGCGGCGATCGCGGCTTGCGACCCGAGCGTTTCGCCAATGCCAACGATCCGGTTGAGCCAAAAGCCTTCAAACAACCCGCTCCGATCCGCGATGAATAAACACATCAGCAACGCCATGCAGCCCAGAATCGCGGTGCGGTTTTGGCGGGCCCCCAGATACACCATGGCGGCGACGCAGTAGGCCCAACCGATCAGGCCGAGAATCCCGTACCATTCATGGTCCAGGAAAAAGGGTGAGAGCGTGAGGATGCGCTGGCCCTTCGCCCCGCGGAACACCAATGCGAGCGCGATCAGCCCTGCCAGTCCGGCCAGACGCATCCCCCGCACGGCGGTACTCCATCGTTTCCGGCCGCCGGGCGAGGCCGAAGCCGGCGACGCGAGGGAACCGAAGGCGAGGATCGCCGAAAGATACATCAGCACGCACCACCAGTACCCGGGCCAACCCATCGCCACCGTGTCGGGCGTTTCGTGCACCATCAGAATGCCAATGAACAGCAGCGAGAGCGTGCGCACGCCCACATGCGCGAGAACAGCCAATGTTGAGCGGCCCTTGGCCAGCCGCCCTCCGAGGGCCAACGGGATGGACATACCCACGAGGAACAGAAACGCCGGGAAAACCAGGTCCACAAACGTCATCCCGCTGCCTCCGTGATGACGGTCGCTGAAGTGAACCATCCAGTCAGGCACGACCCGGCCCGCCCCAGCCAGGTCGTTGACGAAAATCATCATGAACATCACAAATCCGCGCAGCGCATCAACCGAAAGGATACGCCCGGAGGACAACGTTCGATCATCAGTGGCTGAACCGTCCGACACCTGCTCGCAGTCTTTGGCGTCCCGAGCGGGCTGGCAATCAAATTATTTCCCACCAGCGCCCGATCTCGAGTGAAGCCCCCCCCGTACGGGATGGGGGAGGTCGTCAACCCGCCGCACTGAAATACAGCGGCACCTCCCACCAATGGCTGAGGAGCGGGCTGAGTGCCAGGCGCGCTTTGCCTACGATTTGCGTCCACAGGTGAAGCGTGGCGCACGTGACATGCCCTTCCATCAACGGCAGGAACGGCCGGCCCTCCTCCCCGATAGAGATCGTCTCCGCCATCATGGCCTCCTTCCCCTCCACCATGCCGGCCCGGCCCGGGCTCCGCACCTGGACAAAAACCCTTGGCGGCCCAACCCCGCTTGCGTTTTTAAGCCTCCAGGATTTATAGCAGTGGACCAACTCGACGCGATGGTGCATGGTGGGTATGAAGGGTTCGAGTTCCAGGATCTGACCCTACGCCTTTCGGGGCCTAGATTATAGATTCGAAAAGGACGGCTTGCTAAAGGCCGGCGGAGGAACAACGTGGAATTTCGAAATGGCCTTTGCCTTGGCTTTATGCGAGAGAAACGGAAACCGCGAGCGCAGCAACCCCCGGAAGCCCTCCGCCCAGGCGCCCGGTCGCCCTCCCGCCGGCAAGACCCCGCGAACGCCACCGCTGGCAGTTCGCAAGCTCATAGGCCGTCCGCCCGGTCTGCACGTCCAAACGCGGTTGGAGAAGGCCTGAAAGAAGCCAACTCCGCCGATCCGGGTCAGCCCTTTCCCGTCGTGGGCGTTGGGGCTTCGGCCGGCGGATTGGAAGCCTTCACCGAATTGCTCGAGCACCTGCCCACCAACACCGGCATGGCCTTTGTGCTGGTTCAGCACCTGGCCCCGACGCATGTGAGCGTGCTGACGAACCTGCTGTCCCGGACCACGGCGTTGCCCGTCCAAGAGGCGCGAAACAACCTGCCCTTGAAGCCGGACCATGTGTATGTGATTCCTCCCGACACCAAAATGACCATGGCCGGCGGCGTGTTGAAACTGGTCAAGCGGCGGAGGGAGACGGGAGCGCTCCATTCGATTGATTATTTTCTTGAATCCCTCGCCCGCAATCGTGGACCGCAGGCCATTGGGGTCATCCTTTCGGGGTCGGCATCCGACGGGACGCGCGGCGTGGAGGCGATCAAGAACGAAGGCGGGATCACCCTCGCCCAGGACCGCTCCGCCAAATACGTGAGCATGCCGCAGAGCGCGATCGCGTCCGGCTGCGTGGATTTCGTTTTATCCCCGGCTAAAATCGGCGAGGAACTGGGAAGACTCGCCCGGCACCCGCACCTCACCCCAGCCGGACCCAATCGTGACGTTTCCGCAGCCATACCCAGAGACGATTACGGGAAAATTCTGCAAATAGTCCGCATGCGCACCGGTGTGGATTTCAGCCTCTACAAGAGCGCCACCATTCAGCGGCGCGTCAGCCGGCGCATGGTGCTGTGCAAGTCGCCCCGGCTCCCGGCCTACCTGGACTATCTGCGCGAGCATGGGGAGGAGGTGGAGGCGCTCTACCAGGACCTGCTCATCAATGTCACCGAGTTCTTTAGAAATCCGGAGACCTTCGAGACCCTGAAGCAAAAGGTTTTCCCCGCTCTCATCAAAGCGCGGACAGCGGACCAGCCGGTTCGAGTCTGGGTGGTGGGCTGCTCGACCGGGCAGGAGGCGTATTCGATTGCGATGGTGTTTATGGAATTCGCTTCGCAGGCGGGCACGCAGGCCGGATTGCAGATCTTCGCCAGCGACCTCAACGACGCGTTGCTGGAGAAGGCCCGCGCCGGTCTGTATTCCAAGACCCAGGTGGGGGATGTCTCTCCGTCCCGGCTGCGCCGCTTCTTCGTCGAGGAGGAGGGCGGTTATCGCATCTGCAAGTCCATTCGCGAGCTGTGCGTCTTCGCCAAGCACGACGCCTTGTCGGACCCGCCCTTTTCGCGCATGGACCTGTTGAGCTGCCGGAACGTGATGATCTACCTGGAACCGGTGCTGCAGAAGCGCCTCCTGCCGATCTTCCATTACGCGCTCAAGCCGGGAGGATTCCTGCTGCTGGGCAGTTCTGAAACCATCGGCGGCTTTGCTGAACTCTTCGTCGCGTTTGACAAAGCCCACCGGCTCTATGCCCGAAAGACCACCACCCACCATCCGCCGGCAACCCTGCAGCGAAGCACCGGCCTTGACCTGGGCGTTCGCGGGCAACGGCCCCCTGCGACGACCGAAGCGCACGCGCTAGAAAGCGACGCGCAGCGGGAGGCCGACCGGATCCTGCTGGCCAAATACGCCCCGGCCAGCGTGCTCGTGGACGAAAACCTCATGGCGCTCCAATTTCGAGGGCACACCGGCCTGTTTCTCGAAATTCCAGCCGGCCGGGCCACGTGCCATCTCCCGAAAATGCTGCGCGAAGGTTTGCTGCTGCCCGTGCGCAACGCCATTCAAACAGCCAAGCGCAGCGGAGAGGCGATCCGGAGGGAGCACATCGAGTTCCGCTACGACGATGAGCAGCGGGTGGCGAACCTGGAGATCATTCCGGTCAGGAATATCAAGGAGCGCTGGTTTCTGGTCCTTTTCGAGCAGGTCCCGGCGCGCGGTCCCAGCCGTTCCCGAAACGCGCCGGCGCCTGCCCGGGAACCGCCATTGCCGCGCGATCTGCAGGACGCGCTGCGGGAAAACGCGCGTTTGCGAAGCGAGTTGACCGCCGCGCGTGATTACCTGCAGTCCACCAGCGAACAATACGAAGCCGCCAACGAGGAACTGCAGGCCTCCAACCAGGAGGCCCAGTCCAGCAATGAGGAGCTGCAAAGCATCAACGAAGAACTTGAAACCACCAAGGAGGAATTGCAGTCCACCAACGAGGAGTTGACCACGGTCAACGAGGAGATGGGCACGCGCAACGTCGAACTGCACCGCATCAACAGCGATCTCAACAACGTCTTGAGCGGCGTTCAGATGTGCATTGTCGTCCTGTCCAGCGACCTGAGCATCCGGCGCTTCACCCCGCTGGCCGAGAAGGTCCTGAACCTCCTGCCCACCGACGTGGGCCGGCCCATCACCGATATCCGGCCCAACTTTGACTTTCCGGACCTCGAGCAGGTGATCCTCGAGGTCATCAGCAGCGTGCGCCCCCAGGAGTCGGAGGTGCGGGACCGGGAAGGCCGCTGGTATTCACTCCGCATTTTTCCTTACAAAACCCTGGATAACCGGATTGACGGCGCGGTGCTGGTCCTGGTGGACATCGAGGCGCTCAAGCGTGGCGAGCAGCGCGTGCGGGCGGCGCTCGATTACGCGGAATCCATGATCGAGACGGTCCGCGAGCCCTTGCTGGTGCTTAACAGCTCGCTCCAGATCGAGCGGGCCAGTCGCTCGTTTTACCTGCTGTTTCACGCCGCGCCGGCCGACGTCCAGGGCCAATTCCTCAATCAAATCGATAACCGGCAGTGGAACATCCCCCAGCTCTGTTCGCTGCTGCAAGAGGTGCTTTCCCGGAACGCCGTCTTCAACGACTTCGAGGTCGAGCGGGATTTTGCCCGTCTCGGCCATCGCAGCATGCTGCTCAATGCCCGTCCCATTGCCGGTGAAACCGGCCGGCCGCAGCGCATTCTGCTGGCCATCGAGGATGTCACCGAGCGCAAGCAGTTGGAAGTCATCCGGCAGAGCGAAGAGCGCTTCCGCACGCTCGCCGAGGCGCTGCCCCACCTGGTCTGGACCTCGACGCCGGACGGCAACTGCGACTATTTCAACTCCAAGTGGACGGAATATACCGGCGTGCCGGTCCCAGGCTTGCTGGGTTTGCAATGGCGCGAAAAGGCGGTTCATCCCGTCGATGCGGAACGCACTTACCAACCCTGGTGCGCGGCCTTGAAGGGCCAGGCTCAGTATGATTTGGAATTCCGCATCCGCCGGGCCGACGGCGAATATCATTGGTTCAAAGCCCGCGCCACACCGTTGCATGACCAGGCCGGCCGGATCGTCAAGTGGTTTGGCACATGCACCGATATCGAGGACCAGATGCAGGCGCAGCGGCGGATCGAGGAAAGCGCCCGGCGCTTGAAACTGCTCTCTGACACCGCCGTCCAGCTCCTCTCGAGCGACGATCCGCCGGCCACCATCGGTGTGATCCTGGAACAACTCCGCCGCCAGGTGGAGGTCGATGTGGGTCTGATTTACCTGGTGAAAGAATCTGGGGATAGCCTTTGGCTGCAGTCACACATCGGGATCTCGGAGGCCGAAGGGGAGGAAATCTCGGCCTTGCGCCTGGGGGAGGCGGTGTGCGGGAGAGTGGCGGCCGAACGGCATGCCCGGGTGGTGGCCAACGTCCAGGAATCAGACGACGCGCTGCTCGAAAGGGTGAAACGCTTCAAAGTCCGCGCCTATGCCTGCCAACCACTGCTGGCCGGGGACCGGGTCCTGGGGACGCTCTCCTTCGGTTCGCGCGCCAAGAACGCGTTTAGCGCAGAAGATTTGGAGTTTTTTCATACGCTCGCCAGCTACGTAGCGCTGGCCTTTGATCGCTGGCGTTTGCTCAAGGAAGCCACCCAGCGCGCCTTGGACTTGGAAGCCCGGGTGAATGAACGCACCGCCGAACTGCGCGACATGATTCACGAGCTGGAGGCGTTTTCCTATAGCATCTCGCATGATTTGCGCTCGCCGCTTCGGGCGATGACCGGCTTTGCCCATTTGACGTTGCAGGAGTGCGGTGAGCAGCTGCCGCCCCGCGTCAAGGACTACCTCGATCGGATTATCAACGGGGCCAACCGAGCCGACCGGCTCATCCAGGACGTTTTGACCTATAGCCGGGTTTCGCGCGCGGACCTGAATCTCACACCCATTGACCTGGAAAGGCTTTTGCGCGAGGTCATCCCGCAGTATCCAACGCTCCAGCCCCCGGGGACGGAAATCCAAATCCAGAGCCCCTTGCGCCCGGTGATGGCCCACGAGGCCTCCCTGGTCCAGTGCATTACCAATCTGTTGTCCAACGCGACCAAGTTCATGGCCCCCGGGACCGTTCCCCGGATCAAAATCTGGACCGAGCCCGTGGACGGGGAGGTCCGCATTTTCTTCGAGGACAACGGCATCGGCATTGAACCCGCCAACCTCGGCCGCATCTTCGGGATGTTCGAGCGGGTCCATTCAACCCAGGAATATGAAGGCACCGGCATCGGACTGGCCATCGTGCGCAAGAGCGTCGAGCGCATGGGCGGCACGGTGGGTGTGGAATCCGAGCCTGGAAAAGGGAGCCGATTCTGGATTCAATTAAAAGGAGCCGATGAATGAGCCCATACTGCTCGTGGAGGATGAGGAACACAACGTCATCTTTATGGAACTTGCCCTGCAGCAGGCGAAGGTAAACAACCGCCTGGCGGTCGCCAAGGATGGACGCGAGGCGATTGCCTACCTCAAGGGCGAAGGGAAATTCGGCAACCGGCCGGAATACCCTCTCCCGGGGCTGGTGCTGCTCGACCTGAGACTGCCCCAGATTCCCGGACTCGAAGTGCTCGAATGGATTCGGGGACAAACCGCGCTCAAAGACGTGCCGGTGATCGTCCTCTCCTCCTCCAACCAGGATCAGGATGTGGCAACGGCCTATCGCCTGGGCGCCCGGGCCTACGTGATCAAACCCGCCTACCCCCAACTGGTGGAGTTCGTACGCCGTCTCAAGCGGTACTGGATCGAGATGGACGCGCCGCCGCCAAACTGCAACGACTGGTTGTCCTTCACCGTCCCCTCCCCCACGCAAAACCCACGACGCTAGTGATGCCTCAGCGTCCGCTCGAGGAGGGAGCCGCAGTATGGAAACCGAAGCGCACGAGACACCCATGCAGCGAGCGCCGCGTTCTGAGCTCGAGTCAGCCGTTCCCGGCAGGCCTCACCGGGGGGTGTCGCGACGCGACACGTGGCATCAGGGGCGCGGTGGATCCATGGACTGAAGTCCATGGCTACCCTCATTTGTCGCTCCGCGACAAAGTGTGGGAGGCGCCGCCTTGACGGCGGGTCGAGCCGGGGTTACAACTCAGCGATGAAGACCAAAACCATCCTCGGGTCCGTGCTGTACCTATGCGCGGCCGGGTTCGGGCTGGCCGGCTGGGCGCAGGAGAGCCCGGGGACCAGCCCCGCGCCGGGAGAAATCGCAAGCGCAGCGGGCCACTTCCTGGCCACGCTCGATAACGGCCAGCGCGGGAAGGTGCTATTTGATTTCAAGGACGACGCGCAACGCAAGCGTTGGTCGAATCTTCCGTCGCCGATGTTCGCGCGCGCGGGTTTGCGCCTGGGAGATCTCACCACGCCGCAGCGCGAAGCCGCCCTGGGGGTGCTGGCTGCGGCTTTGAGTCCGCCGGGCTATCAAAAAGTGTTGCAGATCATGGAGGGCGACGAACTGTTGCGGAAGGGCGGCGGCGGCGGTCGGCCCATGTTCGGGCGCGATGAGTACGATATTTCCTTCCTGGGCCAGCCGTCCGCGACCGACCCGTGGATGATTCAGTTTGGCGGGCACCACCTGGGGCTCAATATAACGCTGGCCGGGCAGCAAGGCACCCTCGCCCCCAGCCACACCGGCGCCCAACCGGCCACCTACCAACTCGAAGGCAAGACCGTACGCCCGTTGGGCCGGGAAATCGACAAGGCCTTCGCCTTGATGGATTCACTGGACCGCTCGCAACGCAAGCAGGCCATCCTTGGCTTCGAGATGCACGACCTGGTGCTCGGCCCCGGGCGAGACGGCCAAATGATCCAGCCGGAGGGAATCAAGGGGGCGGACTTAACCGAAAAGCAGCGGGAGTTGTTGCTGGACCTTGCGGGCGAATGGACCGGCATCATGCACGAAGCGGTCGCCAAGGCGAAGATGCGGGAACTGAGGCAGCATATCGCCGAAACCTGGTTCGCGTGGAGCGGCCCGACAGAAAGGGGCAAAGCCGCTTACTTCCGCATCCAGGGCCCAACGGTCATCATCGAATACGCTCCGCAGCGTCTGGGTGGGGACCCGACCCAGCACATCCACACCATTTACCGGGATCCGGCCAACGAATACGGGGTGAAATGGTGGAAACCATGATATCGGCACTCCGCTACCTCTGGCTGACGCTCGGAGTGCTCGCCCTCCCGTCCGCAGCTCTGGCTCATCGGCTGGACGAGTATTTGCAGGCGACACTGGTGAGCATCGAGCCGGGGGAGATCCGGCTGCAAATCAACCTCACCCCCGGAGTGGCTGTCGCTGAACGGGTGCTCGCCTTGGTGGACCGCGATCAGGACGGCAAGATCTCGACCGCCGAGGCCTCCGCCTACGCCGAACTCCTCAGGCGCTGTCTTGCCGTCCGGCTGGATCGGCGCAAGATCGCCCTCAAGCCCACAGCTACCGAGTTTCCCCCGTTGTCCGAACTCCGCACGGGCTGGGGAATCATTAAAATAGAATACTCGGCCACGCTCGGCCCACTGGCGCCCGGCCCGCACCGGCTGGCGCTCAAGAACCGCCATCTGCCGGCCCTGAGCGTTTACCTTCTCAACGCCGCCCAGCCCCGGTCCGGCTCGATCCGGATCACGAAACAAAAGCGCAACAAAACCCAGAGCCAGGGCGAGATCGAGTTCAAGGTTCTTTAGATCCCCTCGGGATAAACGCGGCCTGCCCAACGAGCAAACCCGGACCGAAGAATGAAATCCCATCGGGCTACCCTGAGAGGATAGCAAGCACTCGACCCTGAGGTTGCGAGTGCCCGAGCTACCGTGGGTAACCCGATGGTTCGGTCACATCACGCCAGCTTCCAGGGGCTGCGGAACGGGCGGGTCATGAGCTGGCTGGCCTCGGGGTCGTCGAGGATAACTTCCTTTTCGGAATCCCATTTGAGGCTGCGGCCGATGCGCTGGCCATTTTCATCGTGCCCGGTGAGCAATGAGATGAGGCTGAGGTGACCGGGGATGGTGGAGTGGTGGCCGGTTTCGGCGGGCGTGATGGTGGGTTTGCGGGATTTGACGCAGGCGATGAAGTTCCCCTGGTGGTTATCGGAGGCGTAAAGCCGCACTTTGCAATCGTCGGGGAGTTTGCCTCGCCAATCGAGGTTTGTGGCGTCAAAGCCGCCCCGGTCAACCCAGACAAAACCGTCGGTGCCAATCCATTTGGTGCCGCTGCGGATGTCCCCATGGCCGCCGGCGATGACCATGGTGATATCCTTCGGGTACTTGAGGCTGATGCGGTACCGGGTGCAGGTATTCCAGATGGCGTTGGCGGGGGGGAAGTCGCCCACACTGCTCTCGATTTCCAGGGGACCGCCGGTTTGGTCCATGTCCAGGCCCCAGTGGGCAATATCGCAATGGTGGCCGATCCAGTCCATCAACTGGCCGCCGCCGACGTTGTAATTCCAGCGCCAGTTCATGTGCACCCGGGCGCCGATGTACGGCTCCTGCCGCGCCGAGCCCAGCCAGCGGTCATAGTCCAGCTCGGGCGGGGGCTCGCTCACCGCGGCGTCCCACTCGGGCGTGCCGGGAACGACTTTGGCCAGGAATTCAGGCCGGGCGCCGGGCTTGAGCTTCTCAGCCAGCGGCCTGCCCGTGCGGGCAAAATCCGTATGGCCCGCCGGCAAGCCGACTTCGACGCGGGTCACTTTGCCAATCAGGTTGTTGCGGACGATTTCGGCGGCGCGCCGGAAGGTACCCTGGGAGCGCTGCCACGAACCCGTTTGCCAGATGCGGCCGTTTTGCTGGACGGCCCGGACGATGGCTTGCTGCTCGGCGATTGTGCGCGCCAGCGGTTTTTCGCCGTAGATATCTTTCTTGTTGTTGGCGGCTTCGACGGCGACCAGGGCGTGCCAGGAGTCGGGGATTGCCAGCATGACGGCATCGATGTCTTTGCGGGCCATCAGTTCGCGGAAATCGTGATAGGCCTTGCAATCCTGGTTATCATAGTGCGTGTTGATCGTGTGGAGGGCGGCCTGCAAGTGGTTCTTGTCGAGGTCGCAAGCGGCAACGACCTGGCAATCTTTCAGTCGGAGGAACGCTCCCGTGTTGCTCGGCCCCTGCATGCCCCAGCCCACGACGCCCAGGGTCACTCGCTCGGAGGGGGCCGCATTGTCTTCGCGCCCGAGCGCGCTTGCCGGAATGATGGCCGGCGCGGCCAGCACCAGTCCGGTTGAAGCGAGAAAATGGCGGCGGTTCATACGCAAACTGCGAGAGGATTCATGCATAGCTATTTATAATACACTTCCGGCAAACCGCGAGTTTTGGACAACAGGGATCGACGGCACAGGGACCCGGTCGCGGCGAAACTTGACGGTTTGCAACATGGGTTGGGGTTTAAGGATTTCAGGGCTGCGGCAGAATCTCGATCCCGTTGATTTGCGGGTTCTCGATCTTCGGAGTGAAGGTAATCTTGATGATGCCGTTCGTGGCTTCGACGTTGACCGTTTCCACGTACGCGCGCAACGGCCCGCCCGCTTTGGCCCAAACGTCAAAATCCTTGAACTCATGGCCCTGGACGTTGAAGGAAAATACGCGCTCGCCCGGCCCGGTGATGCCCTCGTAGGTCTCCGCAAAGTGCAGTTTCACCACGTACTTCCCGTTGGGCACAGGCCAGGAAAAGGAATCCATGCCGTAACGTTCCGCCCGGTAAATGTCGGGACTTTTCGTGTTGGCAATCTGGATGTCGGGCCGCTCCAACGGCTGCCCGCCTTCGAACCCCTGGTCAGCCAGCCACAAATTCCCCTCCGCGTCTTTGACGGTCTCGGATTTTCCAGCTTTGATGCGAACCGGGGGCGCGGGCTGGGCGGCCGCCGTGGGCGAGGCGCTGGGAGGTGGAGTGACGCCGGCCGCCGGCGCCGCGTTGATGGGTTGGGCCATGGTGGCCGGCTCCGGCTGGGCAAGGCCGGCCGCCGCGACAGCGGAGCCGCCCGAGCGGCGCGGCCGCGCCTGCAGTTTAAAAACGGTGAACGAGAATTTCGGAAGCGTCTGGGTGAAGGCGGTGCCCAGGCCGCTGATTTTCGAGGTGACGGGCACGAGCTTGACCGGGTCCTGGATGGAGCTGGTCTCCTCTGGATTGTCGGCCGCCAGCACGACCGCCTCGCCGGTGCGGGCGACGGACTTCACTCCCGTGATGGTTACCGAAATCGGTTGCGCCACATCGGCGGCATTCACCACCTTCAAGTAAATCATGCCGTTCGCCGAACTTCGGGTGGCGCTGTAATAGAGGCCCGGCACACGCCGCGGCGCCGGCGTGCCGCCCCGGCGTCCGGCCGGGGGCGTCTGTTCGATCGTCGGAATGCCCCCGGCCTGGATCGGGAGAATAATGTCGCCACAGTCCTGGGCGAACATCTTCTCGACGTAATAGGACGGGGAACCGTAGCTGGTGAGAGCGTCGTAGCCGATCAGGTCGCTGGCCCATTGCATCGAGCGGCCGGAGCCGCTGAGCTGGCTCACGTTGACGAATAGCGGGGCGAAACATTCCATTACCACCAGGTCGGCATTACGTTCCATGCCGCACAACCACGCGGCGTCGCCCAGCGCCCCGGCCATGTTGGGTGTGGGCGAGCCGACGCGGGTGGCCCATTCGCCAACAAAGACCTTCGTGTGATCCGCGCGGCTGCGCGTGTCATACATGCTGGCTTGCGCCTCCATCTCCTGCTGGTTGCGGTAGTAATGCTCGTCAATCAGATCGGCCACGCGGCTCTTCACCGGCGTGGTGGCGATGACTTGGAGCTGCGGATACCTGGCTTTGATGGCGTCAAAGAACTGGGCGAATCGTCCGTCGTAGCTGCCGCTGCGGTCGAAGAAATCTTCGTTGCCAATCTCGACATAGTGCAGCGGGAACGGCGCGCGATGGCCGTCCTGGGCGCGGCGCGCGCCCCATTTCGTGGCGGTGGCGCCGGTAAGATATTCAATTTCATCGAGCGCCTCCTGAACGTAGGGGTCCAGTTTCGGTCCCGCCTCCACCCGGTCGCCACGCAAAGCGTAACCGGCGAACACCGCCAGCACCGGCTCCATTTTCAGGTCCTCGCACCACTCGGCGTATTCCAGCAAACCGAGGCCGTCGGTGGACCAGTAACCCCAGCAACTGTAATGCCCGGGACGCTGCTCGACCGGCCCAATGGTCTCCTTCCAGTTGAAATGCTGGTTGAAGAAATTGCCTTCGACGTAATTGCCGCCCGGCAACCGGAGGAACTTCGGCTTCAAACCCGCCAGCAATTCCATGATGTCTCGGCGATTCCCGTTCGGACGATTGTGATAGGTCGGCGGAAACAAGGAAACCTGCTGCAGCCAGATCGTGCCGGGGGCGGCCGTGGTGATTTTGAACACGTTGTCCTTCGACGGCTCCACGCGCTTGGTCCGCAACTTCGCCTCGAATTTCTTCCACTCGCCGCTCAGCCCGGAAACCTTCGCCTGGGCGAACGTGGTTTGGCCGTCCGCGCTTTCCAGGCTCACCGTGAGCGGGCCGCTGAAGCCATCGGCCGCCTTGGCATAAAACGAAACGTGGTAGGTCGTCCGCGGCTTCACGGGAATTCCCCAGTAGCCGCTGTTGGCCACCCCCGCGGGAGATTGCACGGATGCGGCGGAGGCGTCGAGTTTGAGGCTGACGTTGAGCGCCTCGTTTAGCGGGGTGTTCGTATCGAGCAGCAGGACCGCGCCGCCGACCGCGCTCCAATACTTTGGCGGGTGGGCAACGGCAATCTGCACGGGGTAATACTTCTCGGGATCGTAGGCCTCCGGCTTGATGCCGGTGTTCAGGGCGTCCGCCTTGAACGAGCGGTTGCGGATGAGTTCGCCATAGATGCCGCCTTCATAGGAGAAATTGATCTCTTCGGTCATCAAGCCATAGAAGATCGGGCTGACCTTGCCGGTGGCACGGTCAACCTGAACCTCCAAGGTCGGAACCGTGTCCGCGGCGCAAGGGTCAATTCCGGCGGTGCCGGCGAGAAGGAACAGGGGGAGCAAGAAGAGGCATTTTTTAGGCGCATTCATGAGCTTTGGTGATCACATTTGCTTCTGCGGTTGCGACATTACTTAGCTTTGTAAAGAAAGTCGAGTGTGATATTTGATCGCCCCCCGGCGGCGCGCCGTGGCGGCCAAAACCGGGCGGCTGGGAAGCGACGCGCGGTTGGATGTCCAAAACTCGTCCTTGGCCGGAAGTAATGGTAGTAATTGACGAATGTCGGCAGACTCCACGCGGCGGTTCGATGATTCCAGTGCTGCGCAGCAGCGATTTCTTTCGCTGTTCCTGAGCAGCGAGCGGGAGATTTTTCGCTACGTAGCCGCCCTGGTGCCGAATGTCACGGACGCGCAGGACATTGTTCAGCAGACGGCTTTGGCGCTTTGGGAAAAGTTCGAGGCTTATGATCCGGCCCAGCCGTTCACCCCCTGGGCCTGCCGATTCGCCCTGAACAAGGCCCATCAGTGGATCGAGCGGCGTCAGCGCTGGCAGGCCCTGCTCGAGCGTGGCCTGGCGGAGGAACTGGCCCAGCGGCGGCAGGAGTTGCAGCCCGAGTTTGAACTGCGGCTGAAACATCTCGAGGCCTGCCTCGGAAAGCTGCCCCAAGGGCATCGCTGCCTGGTCGAGGGCTACTATTATGAGCGCACCGATGTCGAATCGCTGGCCGAGCGCACGGGCCGAAGCACCGCCGCCACCTATAAAATGCTGCAACGCATCCGGCACTCGCTCCAACTCTGCCTGGAACGCCGGGCGAAACCGGAGGCGGCATGAGTCTCCGGTTTCCATCTGCCGAATTTGACGACGCCGTGGCTGCGGTGTGCCACGGGTCGGCCAGCGACGCAGAGATGCGCGACCTTGGTGAATTATTGCGGAGCGACCTCGGAGCTCGAGACGAGTATTTGCTGCGCATTGAACTGCACTCCCGGCTGGCGTCCGATCCGGACCTTTTTTCTCAGCCGGCGTATGCCGGCTCGGACCTGGCTGAGCTCAGCTCGGTGGTGCGGCGCAACGCCTTCACGCCGAAGGCGGGAATGCCGTCGCCCAAAAGGACCCGGGCGCGCACGCTGGCGCTGGCGGCCTGCTTCCTGTTCGTCGCCCTCGGCGTTTGGACCCTGTGGCTTCGGCGGCCATCAACCCGGAACGGTGCGACCAGCACCGCCGTGGCCCTGTTGGCCCGGGCCGTCGATGCCCGTTGGGGCGGGAGCACCGCGCCGCCGCGGGTGGGCAGCGCCCTTGCCCCCGGCCGGCTTCGACTTGAATCCGGCTTGGCGCAACTGGTTTTCTATAGCGGCGCGCGGGTGGTGATCGAGGGGCCAACGGATCTGCAGCTCATTTCACCCATGGAGGCCGTGTGTCCCGCGGGACGGCTCCTGGCCGAGGTGCCGGCATTGGCGCGCGGGTTCCGGGTGAAAACCCCTCAGTTCAACGTGGTGGATCTAGGGACGGCCTTCGGCATTGACGCCACCCGCGGCCAAACGGAGGTGCACGTCTTTAAAGGGGAGGTGCGGTTTTTTGCCAGGAACGCGGCGGCACAATCGCTGACCGAAGGGCGCGCGGTGATCCTGCGAGGAGACGCCGCGCCGAGCTTGACGAACGCGAGCGCGGAGGGCTTCACGGCGATGTTTGATCTCCAGCAGCGGTCGATGGCCGCGGAGGCGATCCGTTACGACCAGTGGCGGCTTACCAGCGCCCGGCTCGATCAAGACCCCTCCTTGGTGGTGCATTTGGACTTCGAGAACCTCAACGACTCGGATTGGACACTGCGGAACGCCGCACAAAAGAACGGGCCGGTCCCGGATGCCACCCTCATCGGCTGCCAGCACGCGCAAGGCCGGTGGCGCGAAAAGCAGGCGCTGGAATTCCAGAGCGTCAGCGACCGAGTGCGCCTGGCCGTCCCCGGCGATTTCCAGGCCCTGACCCTTTCGGCCTGGGTGTGCGTCAAAGGACTGGATCGGCAGTTCAACTCGCTCTTCATGTGCGACGGCTTCGATCCCGGCACGATTCACTGGCTGATTCGCAACGACGGCGTGCTGGGTTTAACCGTGATCGGCCCGGGCCCCGGACAATTCCAAATTCTCGCCAGCGCCCCGGTGGTCACGGTGGACAAACTGGGGATGTGGCTGCATCTGGCCGTGGTGCTCGATGGCAAGGCCGGCCAAGCGGTCCAATACGTCAACGGCGTTCCCGTCTCCCAGCAGCCGCTTAAACTGGGTCCGCCGTTCCGTCTTGGTTCAGCCGAGTTGGGCAACTGGAATGCCCGCACCGGGCCCGACCCCGCCCCGCTCCTGATCCGAAATCTAAGCGGATCCCTGGATGAATTTGAGCTGTTCAGCCGCGCCTTGAGCGCGGCGGAAGTCCACCAACTATATGCGGAGGGGAAACCCGAGTCCGATATTTGACCTCCATCCATCACCAGAACCCCACTCACATGAAGACTCCGAAATTGAGCCCCAGCCCGCGCTTGGGCCTGCTCACGGCGGCGCTGCTGGCCTTGGGCGCCACCGCCCGACCGGCCGGCCTGCCAACCCTCAAGGACGCCTACAAAGATCATTTCTATGTGGGCACCGCCATCAACCGCCTCATCGCCATGGACGCTGCGGTCCGCGCCGACAACGCCCGGCGAACCCCGGAGCAGGTGGCGAAAGACATCGCCCTGGTCAAGGAGCAGTTCAACCAGATTTCTCCGGAGAACGACTTGAAGTGGGCGCTCATTCAGCCGCGGGAAGGCGCGGACGGCTACAATTTCGAGCCCGCCGACGCCTTTGTGAACTTCGGCCTGAGCCATCACATGTACATCGTGGGACACACGCTCGTTTGGCACGGCCAAACACCCAACTGGGTCTTTCAAGGGACCAATGAGCCGCCCGCGCTAACCCATACTCCGGCGCCGGCCAGCGACCCTGCCCCGCCCCCGGGCGGGACGAATGCGCCCGGCCGTCGCAGATTTGGCGGCGGTTTCGGCCGTGGCGGCTTCACCGGACCACGGGCCTCGCGCGAGGAATTGCTGCAGCGCATGCACGACCATATTTCCACAGTGGTCGGCCGCTACAAAGGCAAGATCAAGGTCTGGGACGTCGTCAACGAAGCCGTCGCCGACGGCGGCACGAACATCCTGCGCAATTCGCTGTGGCTGCAGATCATCGGGCCGGACTTCATTGCCAAGGCCTTCGAATACGCTCACGAAGCGGATCCGGACGCAATCCTCCGTTACAACGACTATGGGCTGGAGAACGCGGGCAAACGCCGCAAGCTCATCGCCCTGATCAAGTCGCTGCAGGAACAAAACGTTCCGGTCATGGCGATCGGCTCACAAACCCACGTCAGCGTTTCGTCGCCGAGTTTTGAAGCGGAGGACCAGGCGTTGACCGAACTCGAAACGCTCGGCTTGCCCATTCACATCACCGAACTCGACGTCAACAGCGCCCAGGCCGGCCAGCGCAGCACCGGCGCCGACGTCGCCAACAACGCCACGACCACCCAGGGCGGGCTCGTGGATGACGCCAACCGGCGGCTGGCTGAGGCTTACGCGGGCCTGTTCCGCGCGTTTGTAAAGCACGACAAATCGGTGAAGGTGGTCACGTTCTGGGGAGCCAATGACGCGGTCTCCTGGCGCGCGCAGGGCCGCCCTCTGCTGTTCGACGGCAACGACCAGCCCAAGCCTGCCTTCGAGGCCGTCCTACGCGTCGCCGCGGGCGAGCCACCGAACGCGCGCTAGAATCCTCAATCCCATGAAGCTCAAACCCATCTGGGTCCTCGTCGCCGGATTGCTCTGGTTCAATCTGAACGCCTTTTCTCAAGATACAAATTTTTACATCTTCCTCTGCTTCGGACAGTCCAACATGGAGGGATTTCCAGGAATTGAATCACAGGACCAGACGCCGGTGAACGACCGATTCCGGGTCCTGGCTACAGTTGATTTCCCGAACCTGGGCCGAAAGGCGGGGAGTTGGTACCCAGCGGTCCCCCCATTATGCCGGCGCTCGACCGGCCTTTGCCCCGCGGATTATTTTGGCCGGACCCTGACGGCCCGTCTTCCGGAGACGATCCGAGTGGGTGTGGTCAATGTCGCGGTCGCCGGCTGCAAAATCGAACTGTTCGACCAGGACACCTATCAGGCGTATGCCGCGACCGCCCCGCCGTGGATGAAAAATATCATCCGGGATTACGGTGGAAATCCCTATGCGCACCTGGTCGAGATGGCCAAACTGGCTCGGAAAGAGGGTGTGATCAAGGGAATCCTGTTACACCAGGGCGAATCCAACACGAACGACAAGGAATGGCCCGGGAAGGTGAAGGTCATTTACGACCATTTGATTAGGGACTTGGATTTGAAGGCCGAGGCCGTGCCGCTGCTCGCCGGTGAAGTCGTGAACGCCGACCAGCACGGGGCTTGTGCCAGCATGAATCGGATCATTGATGAACTACCTCAAACCATCCCCAATGCATACGTCATCTCTTCCCAAGGCTGCCTGAGCCGTCCGGACCATCTGCATTTTACCCCGGCGGGCTACCGGGAACTGGGCAAGCGCTATGGCGAGAAGATGCTTTCCTTGCTGGGCTACCCAACCCCCGAACCTAAATGACGCTGAATGTCCAAAGAACCCCATAACCATGAAAACAAAACTCTCCCTCCTGGCGCTGGCTTCCCTGCTCTCGAGCCCGCTTTGCAGCGCCCAAACCAACGAAGCGGCGGACGATTGGAAGCCCGCGACTTCAAATCAGCCCGGCAAGCAGTATCCCCAAGTCAACTCTGAAGGCCGCGTCCGCGCCCGCGTCGTCGCGCCCGAGGCCCAGAGCGTACTGCTGGATATCGGCGCCGTAAAATACCCCTTAACCAAGGGCGAGGGCGGCGCGTGGGTGGGTGACTCGAAGCCCCAGGACGAAGGTTTCCACTATTACCAGATCATTGTCGATGGCGCGCGCGTTCCGGATCCCGACAGCTTATTCTTCTACGGCGCCAGCCGGTGGGGCAGCGGGATCGAAATCCCCGCCAAGGACCAGGACTTTTATGCTCTCAAAAACGTGCCCCACGGCCAGTTGCGGGAAGTGCTCTATTTCTCGAAATCCAGCAACTCGAACCGCCATTGTTTCGTTTATACGCCACCGGATTATGATCAGGACACCAGCAGGCGCTTCCCGGTCCTCTATCTGCAGCACGGCATGGGCGAGGATGAAACCGGCTGGGGACGGCAAGGCCATGCCAACCTGATCCTGGACAACCTGATTGCCGAGGGCAAAGCCAAGCCCTTCATCGTCGTGATGGAAAATGGCGGCGGGATGGGCGGCCCCCCTCGTGGCGCCCGACCGGGCGAGGCTGCCCCCCGCGCGGGGGCTGCGAACGCGCCCGGCGCCGGCCCCGGAGGCCCGGGTGGACGCGGGCGCTTTAATTTCTCCGCCTTTGAACGGGTGCTCATCGACGATTTAATCCCTTACGTCGATGGCACCTATCGCACCCTCGCGGATCAGCCCCATCGCGCCATGGCCGGCCTGTCGATGGGCGGCATGCAGACACGCATGATCACCCTGGCCAACCTCGATAAGTTCTCCCATATCGGCGTGTTCAGCGGCGGGAGCATCGCGTTGACGAATATCACCGATATGGCCTCCTTTAAGCAGAAGGTGAAACTGGTGTTCGTCAGTTACGGCAGCCGCGAACGGGGCCTCGCCGCCGCCCAGGCCAACATCGAAGCCCTCAAGGAAGCCGGCATCAATAGTCATTACTATGAATCCCCGCTGACGGCTCACGAGTGGCAGTCCTGGCGTCGCAGTCTGTACCAATTCGCTCCGCTGCTCTTTAGAGACGACCGCACCGATTGAACTTTTTGCCAACCCAACCCATCCGAACCATCCAATCAGTATGAAAACTCGAATCATTCTCCTAACACTTGCGCTCACCCTGTGCTCCGTCTGGGCAGCCGATGTCACCGGGGTGTGGAAAGCCCAATTCGACACCCAGCGCGGCTTGCGGAAGTACACCTTCACCCTCCACCAGGACGGCGCCACGCTCACCGGAAACGCCAGCTCTGAGACGGACGGCGCCAAACGCGAATCCGATCTGAAGGAGGGCAAGGTTGAAGGCGACACCGTATCCTTTGTCGAGCCGCTGACGATCCAGGGCAACGACCTGCGCATCACCTACACCGGCGAGCTCTCGGCCAGCGGCAACGAGATCAAGTTCACCCGCCAGGTCGGCGACTTCGCCACCACGGAGGCCGTGGCCAAACGCGAGTCGGCAACCGCTACCGCCAGTGCGCCCGCCGCCAAGGTGGTCCGGATCAAGGCCGGAAAAACTGAGCCCGTCAAAGACGCCGAGGGCAACGTCTGGCTGCCCGACCAGGGCTTCGAGGGCGGCCAAACCATCGAGCGGCCCGACATCCAGATCGCCAACACGAAAAGCCCGGACCTCTACCGGGCCGAACACTACAGCATGGACTCCTTTTCGTGGCCCGTGCCCAACGGCAAATACGTGGTTAAACTGCACTTCGCCGAAACCTTCGACGGCATTACCGGGCCGGGTCAGCGCGTGTTTTCCTACAACGTGCAGGGGCACGAGTTCAAAGACTTCGACGTTTGGGCCAAGGCCGGCGGACCATTGCACGCGTATGTGGAAACCGTCGAGGTCGAGGCCACCAACGGCCTGATCAAGATCACCTTCACGCCCCAGGTCGAGAATCCGCAGATCAATGCGATTGAAATCAGCCCGGAGGCCGCCGCCGCCGCCAAGGTGGTCCGGATCAAGGCCGGAAAAACTGAGCCCGTCAAAGACGCCGAGGGCAACGTCTGGCTGCCCGACCAGGGCTTTGAGGGCGGCCAGACCATCGAGCGGCCCGACATCCAGATCGCCAACACGAAGAGCCCGGACCTCTACCGGGCCGAACACTACAGCATGGACTCCTTTTCGTGGCCCGTGCCCAACGGCAAATACGTGGTTAAACTGCACTTCGCCGAAACCTTCGACGGCATTACCGGGCCGGGTCAGCGCGTGTTTTCCTACAACGTGCAGGGGCACGAGTTCAAAGACTTCGACGTTTGGGCCAAGGCCGGCGGACCGTTGCGCGCGTATGTGGAAACCGTCGAGGTCGAGGCCACCAACGGCCTGATCAAGATCACCTTCACGCCCCAGGTCGAGAATCCGCAAATCAACGCGATTGAAATCAGCCCGCAGCTCTAACCCGCCGTTGCTGGACGTGGACCCGGTGGCAGCTCAACCAAACCCGGCGCCCCGGCCGGCAAGTGGGCCACTCCGGCGCCGAAAAATGCGTCGTTGGAGCTCCCCATAACCGGCCCATGGGAGCAAAAGGATGCTGGCCAAAGTTCCGGAACTGCACCATGTTTGCGCATGATCAAAGCCGCCCGCAAAATCCCGCTCGCGCAGGAGGGGAAGGATATGGCGTATTGGAGTTCAAGATCACCGGTGGAACGATTGCGAGCCCTCGATTCGCTGCGGCGGGTGTACATCCAAGCCCATGTTCCTCCTGGAAAACAAAGACTTCCGCGAGTTTGTCGAATTGTTAGACTCGGCCGGGGTTAAGTACCTCATTGTGGGGGGACACGCCGTGGCTCTTCATGGTCACCCTCGGTTCACGGGCGACCTGGACATCTGGATTTCAATCGATTGGGAAAACGCTCAGCGAGTCCTCCGGGCGTTAGAGGACTTCGGGTTTGGCGGGTTGAAATTCACCGCTTTGGATTTTGAACGGCCAGGATATGCCATCCAACTTGGCCGCCCCCCGTTCCGCATCGACATTTTGACTTCGATTCAAGGGGTTGACTTCGAATCTGCCTACGCCCGGCGGCGACTTGTAAAGTCAGGTGGCCTCGCGCTTCCATTCATTGGCTTGAGTGAGTTGCTGGCGAACAAGCGCGCGGTAGCTCGCCCGCAGGATTTGGCGGATGTGAAGAAATTGGAATCCGTCCGCAAGAAGCGGCCTAGAGGAAGCAGCCCGTCCAAGCGGCGAAGGCCTTGAGCGACTGGTGATCTCCCGCCGCGGTTCGCCCGCGCTCTCCAGCTTAAACGGTTTCATGAGGTTCCGGAGATGATCGGGTGTCCAAAATCCATTCTTTACTGGAAGTACGGGTGAACCTCGGAACGTGGACAGACCGAGCGCGCCGGCTCGAGATACCGCCAGGGAATCTCCTGTGTATCGCGCGCCGGATTCGCTAAGTTTGCCGCCGTTCAGCGTCCGCATTTACGAGTTTAAAACTGTAAGATGAAGAACACTGCCCCGGCTCGCGCTCGTTCCCGCGGTTCAGCCAAACCGCGCGTGCCCCTCTACAAGAATCCCTCACTGGCGCCCGAAAAACGCGTCCGAGACCTGCTCGCGCGCATGACCCTCGAGCAAAAGGCGGCCCAGATGATGTGCCTTTGGCGAAGCAAGGCGGAAACGCTGGTGGATGCGGACGGCAACTTTGACCCGGCGAAGGCCAGGAAGACTCTCGGCAAAGGGGCCGGGATTGGGCAAGTCGGCCGGCCTAGCGACGCGGGCAAGGGAAAAGACGCCCGCGCGATGGCCGAATTGACCAATGCGATCCAGAAATTCTTTGTCGAGGAGTTGCCGCTGGGCATTCCGGTGATCTTCCACGAGGAATGCCTGCATGGGCATGCGGCGGTCGGCGGGACGAGTTTTCCGCAGCCGATCGGGTTGGGCGCAACCTTCAATCCCGAGCTGGTGCAAGAGCTGTTTGCCCTGACAGCGCTCGAGGCGCGCAGCCGCGGCACGCACCAAGCGCTCACGCCGGTGGTCGATGTGGCCCGCGATCCGCGTTGGGGCCGGGTGGAAGAAACCTATGGCGAAGACCCCTGCCTGGTCGCGCGTATGGGCGTTGCCGCCGTTCGAGGCTTCCAGGGCGACGCGTCCTTTCAGGACAAGCGCCACGTGATAGCGACCCTGAAGCACTTTGCCGCGCATGGCCAGCCCGAGTCGGGTATGAATTGCGCCCCGGCCAACGTGTCGGAGCGGGTTTTACGCGAGACCTTTTTGTCCACGTTCAAAGCGGCCCTGGATGAAGCCGGCGCCATCAGCGTGATGGCTTCCTACAACGAAATCGACGGCGTGCCGTCTCATGCCAATCGCTGGCTGTTGCGCGACGTTCTGCGCAAGGAATGGGGATTCAAGGGGTTTGTCGTCTCCGATTACTTCGCGATTTGGGAACTCGGCTACCGGCCGGAGACTCACGGCCATTTTGTGGCCAAGGATAAGGCCGAGTCGTGCCGCCTCGCGGTCAAGGCGGGAGTTAACATCGAGTTGCCCGATCCCGATTGCTACCGGCAACTGGTCTCGCTGGTTCGGAAAGGTGAACTGCGCGAAGCGGAACTCGACGAGTTAGTTGCCCCCATGCTCTTGTGGAAATTCAAGCTCGGCTTGTTTGAGGATCCCTACGTGGACCCCGACGCGGGCGGACCAAGTCACGGGGTGCGCGGCGCACCGCGCCTTGGCGCTGCGGGCGGCGCGCGAGACGATCACCTTGCTCAAGAACGAGGAACAACTCGTCCCGCTGAATCCCGCGAGACTCAAAACGATTGCGGTGATCGGGCCCAATGCCAACCGCAGCCTGCTCGGCGGGTACAGCGGCGTGCCAAAAACGGAGATTACGGTTTTGGAGGGGATCCAGGCCCGGGCCGGCGAGGCCATCCGGGTGGTCTATAGCGAAGGCTGCAAAATCACGCTGGGGGGTTCCTGGAACGAAGACCCGATCAGGCCCAGCGATCCTGAAGCGGATCGCCGGCAGATCGCCGAAGCGGTCGCCGTTGCCAAAGCCGCCGACGTCGTCGTGCTCGCCCTCGGCGGCAATGAACAGACTTCGCGCGAAGCCTGGTCCTTGACCCACCTGGGCGATCGCGCCCGTCTTGAACTGGTCGGCCGCCAGGAAGAATTGGTCGAGGCGATAACCGCCTTGGGCAAACCGGTCGTGGTCTTCCTGTTCAACGGGCGTCCGCTGGCCATCCAAAAACTGGCCGAGACTGTCCCGGCCATTTTCGAGTGCTGGTACCTGGGCCAGGAAACCGGCCGGGCGGTTGCCGAGGTGCTGTTTGGCGACGTCAACCCCAGCGGCAAACTGCCCATATCATTCCCCGCTCCGCCGGGCATCTGCCGGTCTTCTACAACCACAAACCGTCCGCACGCCGAGGGTACCTGTTTGATGATGTTTCTCCGCTGTACCCCTTCGGTTTCGGGCTGAGCTACACGCAGTTCGAGTTCAAGAATTTGCGGTTGGAGAGAAAGCGGATCAAGGCCGGCGAAAGCACGACCGTGACGGTGGATGTCACCAACACCGGCAAGCGCGAGGGGGCGGAAGTCGCCCAAATGTACATCCGCGACCGGGTCAGTTCGGTCACGCGGCCCATCAAGGAACTGAAAGGCTTTCGCAAAGTATCTGCTTGCTCCCGGCGAAACCCGAATCGGTCAGCCTCGACATCACGCCCGGCTCCCTGGCATTTTACGACCTCGACATGCGATACCGGGTTGAGCCGGGTGAGTTCGAAATTCAGGTGGGCCATTCATCCCGCGATAGCGATTTGCTGAAAGTGGTCCTGACTGTCGTATAGACCCACACTTTATGAGCGCTCCGTCCCAACGCCTTTCTTTCATCGAAAAAGCCGGATACAGCCTCGGCGATGGCGCCGCTAACTTTGTCTTTTTCTCGATGATTCTGTTTCAACTGAATTTCTACACCGAAACCCTGGGCATCGCGGCCGCCACGGCGGGATCGCTGCTGCTGGTGGGCCGGTTGTGGGATGCCTTTTTCGATCCGATGATGGGTGTGATGGCGGATCGTACCAACACGCGCTGGGGCAAGTTCCGTCCCTGGGTGCTGTTGACCGCGATTCCCTGGGGCGTGATGATGGTCCTGGCTTACTCCGCGCCAGACCTGGGCCCGACGGGCCGGATCGTCTATGCCTGCGTAACCAACGTCCTGCTGATGACGCTCTATTCCGCGAACAATACGCCCTATTCAGCCATGACCGGTGTGATGACGGGCGATGTCAACGAGCGGACGAGCCTCTCTTCGTACCGGTTCGTTGCGGCCATGATCGCGCAATTGATCGTGGGCGGCTTTACCCTGCCCTTGGTGGCCAAGTTCGGCCATGGCAACAATGCCAAAGGCTGGCAGATGACCATGGCCCTGTGGGCGACTGTCTGCGTGGTGCTCTTCCTCATCACGTTTCTCACCACGCGCGAGCGCATTCAACCTCCGCCGCAACAGCGATCCTCTCCGAAGCAGGACTTTGGAAGCCTGCTCAAGAACGGGCCCTGGATCGCCATGTTCATTCTGACGCTGGCGCATTTCATTGTGCTGGCGATGCGCGGCGGCACGATGTTTTACTACTTCGACTACTGCCTCGATAAGGAGGGGCTGTATCGGTTTCTGGCCGGCTGCGGATTGGCGAATGCCGGCAGCGGCTGGTGGCATTCCCTGCTCGGCACGTTTGGGCTGATTATCGATGCGGACAAGGGGAACGTCGCCTCCGTCGGCTTCAGCCTGTTCAACATGTCCTCCCAGTTTGTCACCGTGGTGGGCGTGGCCTTCTCGACGTGGCTGGCGATTAAGTTCGGCAAAAAGGCGGTCGCGATCGCCGGATTCGCCACCACCACCGTCTTCATGAGCCTGTTTGTCGCGCTCCCGCCGCAAGCCATTCTGGGCAATTATCTGCTCGAATGGGCGCGCGCGCTGAGCTATGGCCCGACGATTCCCCTGCTCTGGGCCATGTTCGCCGACGTGGTGGACTATGCGGAATGGAAGACCGGGCGCCGCACCACGGGTGTGATCTACGCAACCATCCTGTTCGGACTCAAGGCGGGATTGAGCCTCGGCGGGTTTATCGCCGGTGTCCTCCTGTCGGCGTACGGCTACCGGGCCGGTGTGGCGCAGGCCCCGCAAACGCTGCACGGCATTCGGCTCATCATCAGCGTTTACCCGGCCGTGTTCTTCGGGATCGTGCTGGTCTGTTTGCTCAGCTATAAAATCACCAAGCACCTCAATCTCCAGATCCAAGACGAATTGGCCGCGCGGCGAACACAGTACCCGCAACCCGCCCCGGAAATGGCGTCGTGAACGCGTGCCGTATGAGCCCCCCGATCCGTTGTCTGGCCGCACTCGCCTTGTTGTCCCTGTCTTTGCCCCGGCTCTCCGCGCAGTCGCCGCCGGACGGCGCGTTCGCCCACAACCCGATCCTCTGGGCGGATGTTCCGGACCCCGCGGTGATTCGAGTGGGAGACACCTATTACATGAGCAGCACCACCATGCATCTGAGCCCGGGCCTGCCGCTCATGAAGTCCAAGGATTTGGTCCACTGGCAGCTCATCGGTTATGCCTATGATACGCTCGCGGACAACGATGCGCTGACGCTGCAGCATGGGAAGAACGCCTACGGGGCCGGCTCCTGGGCCAGCAGCCTGCGATTCCACAACGGCACCTTCTACGTCTCGACCTTTTCCAGCACGACCGGCAAAACGCATGTGTTTACGACGAAAGACATCGAGCAGGGTCCTTGGAAGGAGGCCTCCTTTCGTCCGGCACTGCACGACCATTCGCTGTTCTTCGATGACGACGGCCGCGTCTATATGGTCCACGGCGCCGGGAACATCCGGCTGACCGAGTTGACCGCGGACGTTTCGGGGATCAAACCCGGTGGTGTGGACCAGATGATTATCACCAACGCCGGCCGGGTGGCCGGACCCAACGGCGGACTGCCGGCTGAAGGTTCCCAATTGCGCAAGATCAACGGGAACTACTACCTGTTGAATATCACCTGGCCGCGGGGAGGCATGCGTACCGAATTGGTCCACCGGTCGGACAAATTGACCGGACCCTACGAGGGCCGAGTCGCCTTGCAAGATGCGGGAATCGCGCAAGGGAGCTTAATCGACACGCCCCAGGGGGATTGGTATGCGCTTCTGTTTCAGGATCACGGTGCGGTGGGCCGCACTCCGTACCTGGTCCCCGTGAAATGGGAGGACGGCTGGCCCGTGCTGGGTGTCCAGGGCAAGGCGCCTATGACGTTGAACATACCCGCCGGAGCCGGCGGGCTGGGCAACCTCGTGGTTTCCGATGAGTTCGACCGGACCCCGGGACAACCCGCGTTCCCGCTCGCGTGGCAATGGAACCATAACCCGGACAACCGCTATTGGTCCCTCAGCCAGCGGCCCGGTTTCCTCCGGCTGACCACCGGCAGAGTGGATCCCGATTTGGTCCATGCCCGAAACTCACTCACCCAGCGCACCTTCGGCCCGGAGTGCTCCGGCGCGATTGCCGTGGACGTGCGCAACATGAAGGACGGGGATTTCGCCGGCCTCGCCGCTTTTCAGAAAAAGTATGGTTTTGTGGGAGTGAAAATGGCCGGCGGAGCCAGGACGGTCGTCATGGTCAGAGCGGAATCCAACACGCCGGTCGAGGTGGAAAGCGTTCCGCTCGCCGGAACAACCGTTTTCCTGAAGCTGGACTGCGAATTCAAGGATCGTGCCGATAAGGCCTATTTCTTCTACAGCCTGGACGGCCACAAATGGCAGGCCATCGGCAAACCCTTGCAAATGGCTTACACGCTGCCGCACTTCATGGGCTACCGCTTTGCCCTGTTTAACTACGCGACTCAGAGCGCCGGCGGCTCCGTGGATTTCGATTACTTCCGCGTCAACGGAAAGATCGCCGGCGCGAACTAAACTCCGGCCCCTGGGACCTGGCTGATATCCCGGTGATCAGGGAACCGCCCGCAAGCCCGCCGCTCGACCGGATGCCGCCGAAAAACAATGCTTGAATATGTTGGCGGCTCGTGCGGTCATAAACCTTATGAACACTCCTGTTGCCGGTTCAAGTCTTTCGCGTCGTCAATTTCTCGCTACCACGGGCACCGCACTGGCCGTGCCGCTGATTGTGCCCGGCAGCGTGTTGGGCGCCAATGGCCAAACGCCCCCGTCGGAGCGGGTGGTTATGGCCGCCGTCGGCTATGGCGGACAAGGGCCCTGGGATACGGACGAGTTGATGAAGGACCCGATCTGCCAGATGGTCGCCGCGTGTGACGTGGACAAGGGCCACCTGCGCCACGCCGTCAAAATCATCAACGCGCACTACGACAACCAGGACTGCCGGGCCTACCACGATTACCGTGAAGTGATGGCCCGCGACGACATTGACGCAGTCATGCTGGCCGTCCCGGATCATTGGCACGGCCTGGTGGCGACCGAGGCCGCCAGCCACAAGAAGGACATCTATGGCGAGAAGCCGCTGGCCCGCACCATCGCCGAACAGCAGGCCATCGTCCGCGCCGTCCAGCAGAACAACCGGATCTGGCAGACGGGATCGTGGCAGCGGTCGATTGATAATTTCTGGTACGCCTGTGAGATTGTTCGCAACGGTTTGATCGGCAACGTCACGCACGTTGAAGTCGGCCTGCCCGGGGGTCAAAACAGCGGCCATCCCGGCTTTGGCGGTTTGCCCGACCAAAACACCTGCGCGACGCCGCCCTCGGAGTTGGACTATGATTTCTGGGTCGGCCCCTCCTCGATGGTGCCGTACGTCGAATGCCGGGTGCATGGCAACTGGCGCTGGAATTACAACACCGGCGGCGGCCAGCTCATGGACTGGATCGGACACCATTGCGATATTGCGCACTGGGGGCTGGGCTTCGACCATACCGGACCCAGCGAAGTCGAGGTCGTGCACGCCGAGTTCCCACCCTCCCATGCGATCTGGAATACCGCCCCCAAATATCGAGTCTCGGCCAAGTACCTGAGCAGCGTCACCGGTTACGCGAATGATGTCGAGATGACCCTCGCCGGCACCGGAGCCGAGAGCTATCCCGAGATCCGGATGGGCTGCAAGTGGATCGGCTCCGAAGGCTGGGTTTGGGTGGATCGAGGTGGTTTTGAATCCTCAGACCCCCGCTGGCAGAAGCAGAAGGAGTTGCCCGAGAATTTGCGCAAGGTCCAGCTCTACCGTTCAACCAATCATTGGCGCAACTTCCTGGCCTGCGTCAAATCGCGGCAGCCGGCCATTACCCCGGCCGAAACCGCCCACCACTCGGCGATTCCCGGACACCTCGCGCTGATCTCCATGTTGACCGGTCGCAAGCTCAAGTGGGACGTCGCAAGCGAGCAAATCATCGGGGACCCGGACGCCGCCCTGCTCCTGACCCGGCCCTATCGCGCCCCCTGGCGCCTGGCCTGAACTCCGGCAATGCCAGCCCCGGCGGCGCGAACGAACAAGCCGGCTCAGCAGACAGGATGGGAGAAAACGGGTGACCGGACCCTGAAATGCTCGCCGCCGCGCTTGCCGTGCCTTGAAACGGCGATTACCGGCAAGGAACCCTTTGGACATTCAACCCGGCAGGCCGATGTGCTCCCGAATTCCAAATTCCGACATCCTGAAAATCCTGTCCGTCCTGTCTTCTCCTTCGGGGGGCAATAGCTCGGGGCCTGGCCCTCTGGCCCGCGCGGCCGGGAGGTGGAGTCGGAATTCCGCGGACAATCACGGGCGGGGACGGAACAGCATTTGATCGATGAACGGTGCCTGCTCGGGGCGAATGCCACCGTTTTCATCCACGCAGCCATTCGGGTTCTGCCCCGTGAGACAGCCCCAAGCCCACCAGTCGCCGCCCACAGGCTGCTGGACGCCGATGAACGTCAGTCCGCCGGGCGCCTTCCCGTTCAAGTACCTCCAGGAGCGTCTGGCCCCACGCACGGCTGGCTGGCGAGCTCATCGAGGCGCCCATTTCCCCAATCCAAACGGGCGCAACGTTCTCCCGGACGAGCCAACCCCACATCGTGTTCATCCGCTCGATATACCCCGCGCCCGACTCCGGCCCCTTGTAGCCGCCGATCTCGCGCGGGTACTCATGGACCGAGTAAACCAGCTTGGCCGGATTGCTCAGCGCGACGGGGAGTTTGCGCACCACCGAAAGGTCGCCTTCGAACGCGCCAATCCGGTAGTCGATGACCGCCTCGCAGATGATCAGCGCATCGGGATTCGCCGCCAGGACGGCGTTGCCGACGGCCTGGTACATGGCGTGGATGTCGGTCGGCCCGCCGCCGCCCCAGAGCGCCGGAGTTTTTGTGTGGGCACAAGGCTCATTGCGAAGGTCGAAGCCGATCACCGTTGAGTCGCCCGACCAATGCCGGGCGAAAGCGACCCAATCGTCCTGGAACTTCGCGGCGCTGACGGTCCCCCGGTTGCCGGCGCCATCGGTCCCGTCCGTGCCCGGGCCCGTGTCGAACCACAGCCCGTTCTTCTGCTGGGCGGCATTTTCCCAATCGGCTGGCGTGGCTTCGTTGTTGTGGTTGTCGAAAATCACCTTCAGCCCCAGCTTCTTGCAGGCGGCCACGAAGGCATCGAGTTGGGCCATCGCCGCAGGGTCTTCGAGCGTCTTGTCGATCCAATCCACGCGCACGCAGTTGAATCCGAAGCGTCGCATGGCGGTGACGTGGCCGTCGATGCCATGGAAGGGACCCGCCAGTTGCAGCCGCCCGCCGATCACGTTCATCCCGGTCAACCCCACGCTGGCGATGCGGACGGGTGCGCCATCTGACCCGACGATTTGACTCCCGCGCGCGCTCAGAAAGCCTGCAGGCAGAAGGGTGCCGGCCACGTTCCTGGCGGCGCGGGTTCCGGGCGAAGCAGCCTGTGCGGGGCGGACCGTGTCTCCGTTGGGCGCGCCCGCGCTCTGAGCCCAGGCGATGGGGTGGACCATCAAGACCAGTGCGGCGGCAGCGAAGAGGTGGGTTGAAGTAGCAGTCTTCATTTTATTGGCGATCCTCTCTGGGGCAGAAGCAAGGCGGTCAGTACGTGGCCCTCCGCGCCCGGAAGATTTTCTCCCAGCAAAGCGGTGATCGTCGGCGCCACATCGCGAATATCGACCACGCCGAGTTTTACGCCGGGCCGGATCCCACGACCCCAGGCGATCAGCACTCCGTTCATGCGCGGGTCGCTCGCCAGGCACCCATGGCTGCCGAGTGGGATCGGAATGGGGGTGATCGCCTCATCATCGAAAGATTCGTCCGAAAAAGTGTAACCTGCTTTGGCGACCAGGAGGAGGTCCCCGGCCTGCGGATTACTGGAAGGAGCGGGCAAGTGCAGAGCCGGATAATCCTCGGGCCGCAGGATTGCGGCAACGCCCTCCAGCGGGCGCAGGAGTTCAATCACTTTCTCGCGGTCCCGCGCGGCTGTCGCGGGCTGGGTCAGAAAGACAAACGCGATTCCGCCTTCCGAGATCGATTGCGCCCGCCGCCGCGGGGCGGGACGCAGGAGTCCCGCCTTGCGCAACAGAACGTTTGGGTTGATGAGCTTAACCGGCCGCACGAAACCGTGATCGGAAGCAACCAGAACCGTGGTTCGCGCAAGCAACCCCGACGCTTCGATGCCGCGCAGGACCTGGCCGACTTGCTCGTCGGCGGCGGAAAGTGCGGCGTAGGCCGCCGGCGATTGAGGGCCGTGCCGATGTTGAACGGCGTCGGTAGCCACCAGGTGGAGCAGCAAGAGGTTGGGAGGCCGCACTCGAAGCAGGTGAATGGCCGCTTTGGTCCACGCCCGGTCGAAGGCTGTGGCGCTCTGTTCCGCGGCCCCGGACGCTTCGGGGTGGTCAAGAATTCCGTCGCGCACGAGTTCGGCCCGCAGTCGGGGCGTGGCCTGTTGCCACCCATCGGGTGCATCGGGAATATTGTCGTCCAGCGTGGCAGCCCCTCGGGTGCAGGGCCAATTCAGCGCCGCCGTGCGGTAGCCGGCAGGGTGCAGCCGGTCATAAATCGTCGGCACGGCGATCAGCTCGGGCTGGTTCCGGTCACCCTGGATCCATACGGGGTCCCCTGGCTTGCCGCGGACCAGCAATCCGTTAAACAGCACGGAGTGCTTTGCCGGGCTCACTCCCGTGATCAAGGTGGTGTGGTTTGGCCACGTGGTCGCCGGATTGGACACCCGCAACCCGTCCGCGCAACCCCCTTCGGCCGCCATCTTGCGCAGCGTGGGCAACACCGCCCGGGCGTCGGACAGGTAGAAAGCCCCCAGGCCGTCGATGGTGATCAGCACCACGTAATCGTTGGTGGAGGCCGCCGCCGCAAAGGAGCACAGCAAGAACAAACCGGACGCAATCGCGCCTCGCCACCGTGCGGCTCGTGGATTGAACATGCCGGTCATACCCTGTCGTATTCTCGCCCGAAGGCAAGCGTTGAGCCTCTTTTCAGAGCCTCGGCAAGCCGCCGTTCGACCGCGGTCGCCGGCTTCAACGGGGTGACTGTTCCAATGGAATCGACGCCGCTGCTCGTCCGCGTTGATTCCGGGATCGCACCCGACTCGAATGGGGGTCTCGGTAAAAATGCAAGCTGGACACTGGCCAAAAGATGGCAGACGTATAGCGGCCATGAACGTGATTGTTGATTTATGCCTGGTCCCAATCGGCGTGGGCGTTTCCTTGTCCTCGTATGTGGCAGCCTGCGAGAGGGTGCTGCGTGAAGCGGGGCTGAAGTCGGTGCTGCACCCCAACGGCACGAACATCGAAGGGGAATGGGACAAAGTATTTGCCGCCGTTCGCCGCTGTCACGAAGTGGTTCACGAAATGGGAGCTCCCAGGGTCTTCACCGTGATGAAGGTGGGGACCCGAACGGATCGGACTCAGACCATGGATGAGAAGACCAAAAGCGTTGAGGATAAACTGGCCTCTCCATGAACGGTCCACCGGATTGATTGGCATCACGGCGGCCAACCTGGATCATCCAAGCTGGTTTCAGCCGCGCGTGGACCTTTTTGTCTCCGATGCCCGGCCGTGGGAGCCAATGGATCCAGCAATTCCGAAATGAACAAAGACCACTTGATCAAGCTCATCGTAGCCAGCCTGAGCGAGAGGCTCACCGTGCTGGAAAAAGCCGCTCGAGCTTCTCACGCAGAGGCCACGCACGAGAGCAGCAAGGCGGAAAGCAAATACGACACCCGGGGGCTCGAAGCGGCTTATCTGGCCGGCGGCCAGGCCCGGCAGGCGAAAGAAATCCTGGACTCGATCGAGCTTTACGGCGCCCTGGCGACCAGGGATTTTGCCCGCCACGAGCCCATCGATCTAACCGCGCTGGTGGCATTGGACGCTGATGGCACGCGCAGCCTCTATTTCATCGGGCCGAGGAACGGCGGCCTGGAGGTCGAATGCCAGCGCAAGGAAATCACGGTGATTACGCCTCAATCGCCCCTGGGCCAAAGTTTGATGGGCAAGACGGCGGGCCAGGGTTGGACGGCCAAACTGGGTGGCTCGATGGTGAAATACCACATTGTTTCAGTGTCGTGAGTCTCCTTTAGCACGCCTGAGCTCATCCCGATCGCGCTTAACCAAGGATGATGGGTTTGGCCCTTCGCCGCTGTCATGAGACGGTGCGACCTCAGCCGGTCAGTGGCCGAACCTCGTCCACGCAACGATCAACGCCTTTCGTCGTAAACGCCCAGCTCAGCAATGGCAGGCTGGACGCCGTTGTTGGGGAAAAGGACCCTTACCCGGCTGCCCCAGACGCGGTCGAACCTATGGATCTTTACCAATTTGTCGTTCGGCTCCGAGGGGAGGTCCTTCCAGGCCCCGGTCGCAAAATACTGGAGACGGTACTCCCGGATGCCCTTTCGGGGGACGGTCAAGACCACCAGGTTGAACGGCTGCTCGGTCACCAGGTCAACCTCGTACCAGGGCTCTTTGACATGGATGTTGGATTCCCAGCAGGTTTTGAAATCGTCATCGTTTCCGAAATCAGATATTTGGGTATCCCAGCTCCAGGAAGAGTTCGCCGGTTTGAACTTGGCGATATTCCGAGAAATGATCGGGGGCTCCGGGGCCTCGAGCACGGGCATTTTCCCCTCCGGTTTCCACCGGTCGCCGATCTCCTTCAGCAGGGCGAGGGCATTGTCGTCAATCAGCCCCTGTCGGTTGGGAGCCACATTCAGGATGAAATTGCAGTAGGCCCGGTTCAGGGGGATCAGGTTGGAATCAACGATGGTGTCGGCGCTCTTCACCGGACGCGACGGATAATCCGCCTTCCAAAACCATTGTTGGTTCACGGGCAGGCAGGCCATGGACGCCAGGCGGTTGCCTTCGCGGTCAACGCTCTCGCCGGCATTTTGCTCGTACGACTTGATGTCGCCGTAGAACAGCGCCGTCGGAGGGTATTTGGAAGCGTTGAGGTCCATGACCAGGCAGTTGGGCTGCAGTGATTTGATCAGCCGGTACACGTCCTCGAACGGGATTTCATCGTAGGAGATCCTGGCCCAGGGAGATTCCCAGCCGTCGATAAACAGCGCGGTGATCTCGCCGTAGTTGGAGAACAGCTCGGTCAGTTGCTGCTTAACGAGCGCGATGTGACGCGCTGTGACGTGTCCGCGGCGCAGGTCATGATGCGTGTCCAGAATGGAATAGTACATCATCACCTTTAACCCGGCCGCACGAAAGGCATCGGCATATTCTCTGACCACGTCCCGCTTGAGGGGGCTGTTCATCACATTGTAGTCCGTGGATTTGGTATCCCAAATGCAGAACCCGCTGTGATGCTTGGCAGTGAGGCAGCCGTAAGTCATGTGGGCCGATTTCGCGGCCGCCGCCCACTGGCGGCAGTCCAGTTGCGTGGGGTTAAATACGGCCGCGGGCATTTGCGGGTCGGGCCAGTCGTCCGTCGAGAACGTGGGCATGTTGAAATGGATGAACAGGCCGAACCGCAAGTCGATAAACTCCTGTTGCAGTTGGACGAGAGGCTTCTGCTGCGCCAGGCTCAGGCCCGGGCCCAAGAGCAGCAGCAGGAACCAGGTTCGCGCCAGGGCCGTGGACAAGGGGAGGCGGCGGAACCCTGAAGGACGGCAGTTGATCGATGTCAGCATATCATTTCTGCAGCGCAGTGTGGCTCCCAGCTTACGCCCATGGCGCTCTGCCAGGGCGGGATGACCGGATAATGGGTTCGCCCCCCCAGCACCGCGTCGGCCCGGTGCAGCTCTCCTTCGAGCATTTGGTTGATATAGACCATGGAGCGGACGGCCGATTCCCGGAGACCAGGCTGGGTGGCGTCGCGGCGTGAAAAGCCGCAGAAGAGTTCGGCTACAGCCAGAGCGGCATCGGGATCGGCGATGTCGTGGCCCGCGGCACGGCAAGTCTCCAGCCTGGCCGCGAGCCGCCGCGCTTTCTCCTGAGCGCTATCGGCCAACTCCCGGACCAGGTTCTCGGGTGGAGGCTCGCCGGCGGGAGACCGCGCGCCCACGCATACCCAGAGCAAACCCAGCACCAGGATCTGGAGCAGAAGCCTCGCGCGAGAAAGATCCAAAGCCCAAAACGCGCGCCAGGTCATCGCCCGCCCCCGACAACAGGTCAGGTGCCGCAGCTTCGGAAGCATCGCAGGCACAGCTTAGCGGAGGAAGACGGTCCACCCGGCCCGCCGGGCGCGTTTGCGGATTTCATTCGCGACGTCCTGCTCGATCTGCGCGAGGATTTCCGCGCGCCGCTCTTTCGACGCGAGGTTCAAATCTGCGGCCCGGCCCTCCAAGGCGCGCCGCCGAAGGTCGTTCCTGAGAATTTGCAGCGCTTCGCTCTCAGAAATGATGGACCGGTGTGTCATAGTCGAGGCTGGCAATTGTCAGGCAATACGGTGCGATGTCAACTTGAGCCTAGGCCCAGGCAAAGTGGCTTGAGGCTACAGGATTCCAGTCCGGGAGCGGAACGTTTCCTCCCGTCGCAGGTTTCCCCATCTCAACTCGACGGCCTCTCGGCCTCGGGGATTCGGTTTCGGAATGCGCGAACCAGCCATTGTGTATGGAGGCAGGGCTCATTGGTTGACTCGGACGCTCCGCCAGGGGGCGAAACCAACCTTTGACATGCCCCCGCGTTGGGTTATCTATCGCAGGGCGCGGTTTCGCAATGCGTCTGGGAGGAGTTTCCCGGGCGGGTTTCAACCGCACGGTTCATGAGAAATAACGCGATGGGTGGTGACCAGCAGCACAGATTGGAGCCGTCGGGGGAGGCTAATTCGCCTCTGAACGCCATTATTGCCTCCGCGATGGACGCCATCATCTCCATCGACGAGGACCAGCGGGTCCTCCTGTTCAACCCCGCGGCGGAACGGATGTTCGGAGTATCCGCCCCGGAGGCCATCGGCGGAGGTATCGAGCGTTTCATCCCGGAACGGCTCCGCGCCGCTCATCAACACGAGGTCGAGCAATTTGGCCGGACCGGCGTCAGCACTCGCCACCTGGGCGCACTGGGCAATGTCGTTGGTGTGCGAGCCAATGGGGAAGAGTTTCCCATTGAAGCATCCAGCTCCCAGGTCGAAATGCGCGGCAAGAAGGTGTTCACCGTGATTCTTCGGGATATCACGCTGCGCAAAACGGCGGATACGGCGTTGCAGGAAAGCGAAGAGCGACTGCGACTTGCCTTGGAGACGGCGGCCTTGGGTTTTTATGAGCGCAACTTGATTTCGAACCGCATTACGGTGGATTCAAATTGGCGGATCATCATGGGCCTGCCGGAGGGCGAACCCACGACCGATTTCGCGCCGCAGTCTCTCTGGCCGGAAGATCGCAAGCGGGTTCTTGGCCTGATCGCGCGCGCCTTTGATCCTCAATTGCAGGAGGTCGTCGGGGCGGATTTTCGCATCGTCAGACCCAATGGGGAGGTTCGCTGGCTGGCCGGGCGCGGGCGTGTGGTATTCGACAATTCCGTTCACCCCCCGCGTCCTCTGAAGTTTCTGGGCGTATTGCAGGACATTACGGAGCGCAAGGAGACCGAGATCGCACTGACACAAGTTCGGGCGCAACTGAGCCAAACGAACCTCGACCTCGAGAAAAAGGTGCGGGAACGCACCGCCAGTTTGGTCCAAGCCAACTCCGAAATGGAAGCTTTTTGCTACAGCTTGTCCCACGACATGCGCAGCCCGCTTCGGGCCATTGTGAGCTTTACCGAGCTTGCGCTGCGGGATTCCGTCCGGGAGCTCACGCCGGAGTCCAAGGGTTTTCTCCAGCGGGTTACCGCCTCCGCCCGCCGGCTCGACCGCCTCATCCAGGACGTGCTGGCCTTTACCCGGATTTCACGCGCGAAGCTGGAGATTCAACCGGTGGACATTGACGAAGTCTTGCAGGAACTCATCCGAGCCCAGCCGGAACTCCAACCTCCCGCTGCCGAAATCCGGATCGAGGGCGCGCTGCCGCCGGTCACGGGCGACCCAACGTCCTTGACCCAATGCTTTGCGAACCTGCTGGCCAACGCGGTAAAGTTCGTGCCGGCGGGAGTCACCCCACGGGTCCGGATCTATAGTGAGAAGAACCACGACACCGTGCGCGTTTGGGTCGAGGATAATGGAATTGGAATCGAGGAGGCCGCGCGGGGGAGAATCTTCCAGCTTTTCGAGCGGGGCCAGCCGTCCAGCCAGTATGAAGGAGTGGGTGCGGGCCTGGCGATTGTATCCAAAGCGGTCGAGCGCATGGGCGGCAAGGTAGGGGTCGAATCCGAGCCGGGGAAAGGCAGCCGCTTTTGGGTAGAGTTGGCCGGTGCTGAATCAACAAAGGAAACGAGCCGAGGCCGCATCCAGTCATGAACACACTCCCGATTCTGCAGGTGGAGGACGAAGAGCATGACGTTTTGTTTCTGCAAATCGCCCTCGAAACCGCCGGGATAACCAATCCCGTTCACGTGGCGCGTGATGGACGGGAGGCGATCGCGTATTTATCCAAAGCCGGGGAGTTTTCCGACCCACAGCAATTTCGACTTCCCTGTTTGATCCTCCTGGACCTGAAGCTGCCGCGGTGCGGCGGGCTGGAAGTCCTGCGCTGGCTGCGCCAGGAGTCCGGCTTGCCTTGCTTGACGGTGATCGTGTTTTCCTCCTCGGGGCGGCAAGAGGAAATCGAAATGGCTTACCGCCTGGGCGCCAATTCCTATGTCGTCAAGCCGTCTGGCCTCCAGGAACGGGCCGACTTCGCCAAATGCCTCAAAGATTACTGGCTGCGGTTCCATGCGCCGCCTCAGATGACTCGCGTCGATCGAGGAAGCGGGGCGAACCCACCTGGCTCCGCCCTTTAACGCTCACTTGCGCGCCCCAGCTCCCGCGCTCACACCCAGTCATCCGCTGAGGGCCACCCGGGAGGGATTTTCAAGGTCCACCTCAAGGCCGGGCGCGGGGCAAAACCACGCGCTGCTGCCGCGCGCGCAAATAATCTGACTGGTCCCGGAAATAGTCGGACTCGTCATAACGGCCCGAAGCCAACGCCAGACAAACGGACCCGGACGAGAAGTTGTCAAGCGCGCGCCAAATGAGCGGGGGCACGAGCAAGCCATAATAGGACCGACAAAGATGAAAGCGTCGCGTCTCAACCCCGTCGAAGGCAACCACATCAAAACTGCCCGACATGGCGACGAGGAATTGATAACAGGTCTTGAGGGCGTGGCCCGCGCGTGCGGCGCCGCCAGGCACATCGTAGAGATAAAAAACGCGCTCGATCTGGAACGGCACATGCCGGCCGCCCTCGATGAAAGTCAGGTTGCCGCGAGTGTCCTGGACCTTCGGTAACTGGACCAAGAGGCAACCATTGATGCCCGAGGGTCCAAACGGTTTTGCAGTTGTGAGTTGGTGGTCTTCGAGCACGTTCATGTTTTAATTCGGGTTGCGTTTTCAGCGGGCTGCGCCGCCGGACGGAGCTTTGCTCTTGAGGATTCAACACGAAAAAGAGATCCCCGCCAGGGCGTCGTGATCCTTAGCCGCTATCGTCTTCCGACTTCACGATTCATGGAGCTGATGGTGCGAGGATGGAGCGCAGGGGTAAATGGGGTTCAACCCCCGTAGTGGCCGGCGAAACAATGGGTCAAGCCGTAACAAGGTTCGTTTTCTTTCAGCAACGGAGTGTCGCCTGGGCAGTCTGCACAGGAACGAGGAGGCGCATGAGGCAGCAGGCATGTACCTGCCAGTCGGTCTTTTGGCAGATCTCGGCCAGGGTTTTGAGGAAGTCCTGGCGATCCACATCGTCCCGGAAAATGTCCTCGCGCCGATTGCCTCGGCTCATGACGCCTGTCCCGCCGTAGCCCACGGCGAAGGAGGATGGTACCTGGCACCGGGATACTGGATGCGCAATGGGCGCGGCATCAGGGGCGGCTTGGCGAGCGGGCGCGGATTGTCAGAACCTTTTATCAGAAGAGCACCGCCGCTGACTGGGACGCACATCCGCTGGCCCAAAGCAGAATCTGTAAATCTGCGCAACTGACCCCGTGTCGGCTGCCCATGCTCAAGCGCTGGGCCACCCACGCCACTGAAAGGGTGGTTCGAGCACGGGGATGGTGGGCCAGTTCCAACTTGGCCGGATCACCTTTGGGCCGGCTCACCAGATCCAGCTCCGTCCAGCCCAAGCGCTCCAGGCCCTGCGCGATCAACCGGCTGATAGGAAATCGCTTTTCGCGGCTCCGCTCCTGCTGAGCACTGCCCGGGTGAATCAATTGTCAATAGTTGAGATGCGGCCCCTTTGCCTTGGCGACTAAGGGGTAACAGTTTAGCTCCTAGGAGCACTTTTTTGCATTAATTTTCACATTTACCTCTTGACGGCCTGATTTCCATGCCTTAAAGTGTGCGTATATATACGCATTCTTATGAGCAAACAAACCGAGGTTCTCCAGTTCCGCAAGGAACAACTCCAGCGCCAAATCAACGATGCCCTGGAGCTCCTCCAGGGCTCCCTCCACAAAAACCCCTCTCAGCGCGGTTATCATCTCACCACCAAGGTGGACCAAAAGACCGTCACCAAATATGTCCGTCAGGAGTTGGTCCCTCAGGTCCGCGCCATGACCCGCAATCACCTTAAAGTGCGCAAACTGCTCCAGCGGCTCTCGGAAACTAACTGGCGGCTGCTCCAACTGCCGCCCCCAGATTGACGATGCCCGAATTTAAAGACCTGCCAGAGGACTTTCGCTGCCCTTACCGGGATGGGTGCCCGTATCTGGAAGGACTCTCTACCAGTTGGGTCTTCCATCGTTATCAGGAGGTCGCCGGCACCGAATGCCACTACGAATATCAACTCGAAGAGCTCCACAAGGAACTGCGGGAGCAATGCCAGCATTCCAAGCAGGTGGAGCTGGAAAATCAGCAACTCCGGGCTCAGCTCCAGGCTCTGCATCGCCGACAGTTCAAAGGACGCCACCCAGCGGCAGGTTCCAGTCAGCAGTGTCGGTCGGAGCAACGCAAAAAGCGCGGCGCTCCTCTGGGGCATCCGCCTTGGATGCGTCCCAAGCCCAAGCAAATTCATCTTCGCCTCGAAGTTCCCGCACCCCGGTGTTGTCCAGACTGCCGCAGCACGGATCTGCAGCCGGTCCAGCAACGGCGCGAGCATGTGCAGGAGGACATCGTGCTGGAGCCGCGTGTCGTGACTACGTGCTATGTGCATCAGCTGGCTTACTGCCCTCATTGTGAGCGCGAGGTCATCCTGCCCGGTCCGGGGGAATTGATGGGCTCTTACATCGGTCCGGCGGCCAAAGCGACGGCCATTTATCTGCGCTACGAGCTCAACGTCTCGGACCGTAAAATCAGCCGCTTTTTCGCGGATTTCTTTGGTCTGAAATTCGTGCCCGCCAGCGCCTACGGCTTTGAACGCCAAGCGGTGCGCCGGGGCCAACCGCTCTACGCCGATTTGCTGGAGAAAGTCCGCTCCTTGGCCGTCGTTCATGCCGATGAGACCTCTTGGCGGCACGACGGCCAGAACTACTGGGTTTGGTATGCGGGCAACAAAGATCTGGCGGCCTTTCTCCTGGACCCGCACCGCTCCAGCGAAGCCGCGCAAAAACTGCTTGGGGAAAAGTTCGACGGTGTGCTCGTTGCCGACGCCTTTGCCTCCTACAATGGCGTGGAACCCAAAGCGCGCCAGTCCTGCCTTTCGCACATCAAAACCAAGGCCAAGGAACTCGAACAGGAGTTAGCCTTGCTCACCGGCCGCGCAGCCGATCCCAAGGCCCGAAAGTTTTGCCAGGATATCCAGGGATGGGTTCACGACGCCTGTCAGGCTCACCATCAATTGACGGCCCGACCCTGGCGCGCCAAGCCCGCCAAAGTTCAGGAGCGAAAACTCAAAAAACGACTCCGCAAACTCTGCGCTCAGTCGCTGCGCTACCCCAAAGCCGAAAAGTTCCGGCAGCGCTTGCTCGGTCCGGAGCACAAACTACTCTTCACTTGCTTCCGTCGTTCCGGCGTCCCGCCCACCAATAATCAGGCCGAACAGAGTCTGCGTCCGGTTGTCATCATGCGCAAAGTCATCCAGGGCACGCGCTCGGAAAAGGGACTAGAAAATCATAGTGTCCTGCGCAGCCTCTTGGAGACCGCCAAGCGCCAAGGCAAGAAGGCCCAGAACTTCTTGCTGGATCTCTTCACCAAAGATCCCGCCCTGGCTCAGGCGGCTCTCTACCGAAATCCGCCCGTCAAACCCAACCGACGCGCGATATTGCGCTGTTGAAAGGCTCCCGCTGAAAACCCTCGCCAGGGATACGAGCTAAACTGTTACACTAAGGGATGGCCGGCAAAGCTGACCTACTCAAGCCTCCATTGTCAACAGTTGAAATGTGACCCCGTTGCCTTGACCCCGTTGCCTTGTGGGGTCGCGTGGTGGCGGGCGGAGTCGCGCAGCGCCAGGACATGTCGCGTAGCGACAAACGATGGATAGGGGTAGGGATGGCGCGTGTGCGCCACCCCTCCCTCCGAACCGGACGGGCGGATTTCCCGCATCCGGCTCTCCAGTCAGTGGGCTCGGTTGTGAGCATGGCTCGCTTGGTACTCGGGCTAAGGCTAAGGAGATTAACCCGAGTTTCGCGAAGTAGGCGACGGGCCAGCGTTGATGGTCGCGACAGGCTGCACGGTTGGAACCGTTATGCCGCCGGCGCAGGACGCGCCGCAGGCGTTGCCGTATCCAACCATCCAGCGGTTTGAACACGGTATTCTGGCTGTGCTTGAAGTATTCAAACCAGCCTCGCGTGCATTGGTTGATTTCCCGGATAATATCTTTCAGGCTTCCGGGTCTGCCGCTTTGGGTCTTCTCGCGTACCAGCGGCGGCACTGCTCGTCGTAGCGCTTGGCAAAATTGGCCGCTTCCACAAACGCCCAGGCCAAATACTTGTTGCCGCATTTGGAGTTGTTGGCCCCTTTCTTCTTGTCGTTGGACGTGCGCTTGGCCTCTACCGTGCGGCAATAGCTGGCGAAGTTTCCGGGATCGGCAAAGCGCTTGATCTCCCCCACTTCCATAGTAATGGTCATCCCCAGAATTTTGCCCACTCCCGGCAAGCTCAGCAGCTTGGTGTAGCAGGGCAACTCGCGCGCTGAACCCAACACCCCTTTCTCAATCTTCTGGATGCTCAGGCTCAGTTGTTCGATGTGCTGAATTTGCATCCCGGCAATCAGTTGGTTGGCCGGATGCTCGTAGAGTTGCTGGGCCTCTTTGATCTCTATTTCCTTGAGCTGACTCAGTGTCATCTCCTGACCGGTAGTGCGCGTGTAGAGGCTCTTGAAACTGAGCATCAGGGCCGTGCGCTGATGCACCAAGGTCAGCCGGCGCCGCAGTAGATCGCGCACCGGCCGCAACTGCGCATCGTAGATGTGGCCGGTGGGCAAAATCTTCAAGCGCAGCAGTTCGGCCAAAAAGAACGCGTCGTTGGTGTCACCGGCGTGCTTGATCCCGTTGTACTGTTGCATGCCCGCCGGGTTGGCCAGCACCACCGGATATTTTAGTGCCGCCAATCCGTCGACCAGCCAATACCAGTTATAGGTCGACTCGACGGCTACCTTCTCCAGGCGCTTCTCGAACGGGGCCAAAAACTTCACGACCTCTTTGAGCTCGCAAGCCACTTTGCGGCTGGCCACCCGTTGGCCATCCAGATCCATGATGTCGATCACAACATTGTTGCTGTGCAGATCCATTCCAGCTACTACTTTCTTCATCGGTCGCCTTTCGGTTGATTTGTTTGTGGTTCACTTTATTTGTCTAGCGAACGACAACTCTTTTACCGTGAGGCGGCCCACTTGCTCAACGGCTAACGACCGCTAACGCCTTTAATGTTTATCAGTTAAGGAGGTTATCACATCGCAAGCAGTGTCTGAGCCGGCTGTGCGGGCTGCGTGGGCTTGCTGGTGTTGCGGCTTTTGAGCAGCCATGCCAAACGCGCCCGGCTGCCCAGGCTCAAGCCCCGGGCTACCCGCGCCACTGAGAGGGTCGTTCGACCCCCGGAGTTGATGGGCCAGTTCCAACTTGGCCGGATCACCCATGGGCCGGTTCACCCGATCCAACTCCGTCCAGCCCAGGCGCTCCAGACCCTGCGCGATTAACCGCAAAAAGCATGCACTCGCCCACCGGTCTTGGGGCAGGTTTCCCCAATGGTGCTTAGGAAACGATGCCGATCCTGGTCGTCTTCGAAGATGGCCTCCCGGCGATCCCTGCGATTCATGACGTGATACAGCGCGCCGGGGTATTGGATGCGCAGCTTGCGCGCCATGGAGCAGGCCGCTCCTGGAACTGCGGTTGAGCCAAGAGGCTTTTGATCGCGGCGCGCGCCCTGCCGACCATCTTCCTCATCCATCGGTGCCCGAATCGGCGAAGTTTGACAACCTCCTTAACTGACCCCGTTCCGTGACCCACGAGCTGGTGGCGGTGGTTGAGCCGGATGGTGTAGGCGCTCTGCAACCAGGCCATGCCGGCCACCAGGTTCGCCTTGGGGGTCTCCACCACCAGGTGGTTGTGGTTGGTCATCAGACTTCAGGACTGTTTTACTGACTCAACCGGAAAAACTGCTGGGTGCCGACGATGGGATTAGTGACGACGTTCTGGCCGTTAACGACGACCGGTGCCGGAGGATTAGTAATCCAGACCGCCGATGGACCAAGGTTCGTGGTGGATAGCAGAGCGAACCCGGCGGCAGTGGCAGGCCACGTCAAAACAACATTGCCTCCTGAAGGAATTAGGGTCAGTTGCGGCGCGCTGACGGGCAACGAAAGACTAAACAACGTGCCAGCGTCCGAACTGCCGCCAGCGGAGGCCGTCCCATACAGGGTGTTGTCCGCTAAAACCAATCCGCCACGGGGAGCAGCTCCGTCACTGTTGGCAACGGGAGAGCCATTGCGTGATGTGAAACTATACAGGTTCGTAAATCCCGTGCCGTCGGTGTTGAGGGCGAACACAGTCCCATCGCCTGAACTGCCGCCGGCGGTCGCTGTCCCATACAAGGTGTCGCCCGACAGAATCAAGCTGGCTTCCGGTCCAACTCCATCACTGTTGGGACCCGAGAAGGAATAAGTTCCAGGATCAGGACCAGTGGCTGCCGAGAAACTGTACAGGGTGGTAAAACCCGTGCCATTGGTCCTGACGGCGAACACTGTGCCATCGCCCGAACTGCCGCCGTAATGGGTCGTCCCATATAGGGTGTCCCCAGATAGGATTAATCCGCCAATCGGCCCAGCTCCGTCAATGTTGGCACCGCTTTCGGCCCAGCCCGAAGTGCCAGTGGTGGTCGTGAAACTATGCAGGGTCGTAAAACCCGTGCCATCGGTGTTCACGGCGAACACCGTGCCATTGCCCGAACTGCCCCCTCCAGCGGCCGTGCCATACAGGGTATTGCCCGCTAGAATCAATCCGGCACGCGGAATAGCTCCGTCGCCGTTGCTGCCGTATCCCGACACACCCGAGGTGCCCGTTCTTGCCGTGAAAATATGGATAGTCGTGAACCCAGTGCCATCGGTGTTGACGGCGAACACCGTGCCGTCGAGCCCGCTGCCGCCGAGCGTCGCCGTCCCATATAAGGTGTTGCCCGATAATGCCAATTCGCACCAAGGCTCAGCTCCTTCGCTGTTGGTAATAATGCCGTTATTATTCGTAGCCGTGAAACTATATAAGGTCGTAAAACCCGCTCCATCGGTGTTGATGGCGAACACCGTGCCCCAGGCCCCGCTGCCGCCAGTCCGGGTAGTCCCATACAGGGTGTTGCCTTTTAAAACCAAGCCGGCTGTTGGTTTTGTTCCGTCGGGGCCACTAAAACTATATAGCATGGTAAAACCGGTCCCATCGGTGTTGACGGCGAACACCGTGCCCCATTGCGGACTGCCGCCATTTTGTGTCGTCCCATACAGGGTCTTGCCCGACAAAACCAATCCGGTCCCCGGAAAACCTCCGTCGCTGCCGTCAGTGAAACTATACAGGGTCGTGAAGGATTGCGCCGTCAGATGCGCTGCCGTCGCCGCCATGGCCCACGTTATGAGGCAAAAGCGTTTCATTTTCATAGAATTCGTCACTTTAATCGTATTTTAGAGCACCATCTCGCGTTAGACGGGTGGCAATACTGACCACCACACGTATTCACACGGATTGTTTGGGAATTGTTACAGAGGGAGATTGGCCCTTCCCCAATTCAGTTGCCCACGGGCGCAACGCGTGCCAACCTTTCTCAGAAGCCCATGGTTCAGTCAGATGATCATTCGCCTGGGACGCGCTACCCATTGATTGGGAAAGGCCAAGCCGGCGCCTTTTCCACGACGAGCTGGAGCGTGGTGCTTACCGCGGGGCAGAGCGATCTGGCCGGGACAGCGGCCGCCCTGGAGCAGCTTTGCCGCAAGTATTGGTACCCCATCTATGCGTTCGTGCGGCGGCGCGGTTCGGACAGGCAGGAAGCCGAGGACCTAACCCAGGGGTTCTTCTCCCATTTGCTCGAGATGGATACCCTGGCAAAGGTGGACCGGCGGAAGGGAAAGTTTCGCACCTTTTTGCTGTCTGTGTTGACCAAGTATTTGAGCAACGAACGCGACAAACGGCAAACGCTCAAGCGCGGCGGCCGGCGCCAGATCATTTCGCTGGACGAAGCGGCGGCTGAGGAGTCTTACCGCCTGGAAGCGGTTGAGCCCAGTTCGCCGGAAAAGCTCTTTGACCGCCGCTGGGCCCTCACGCTGGTCAATGAAGCCCTCACCCGCCTGCGAGCGGAATACCGCGCGGCGGGCAAAGCGGATTTGCTGGCACAACTGGAGCCGGGCCTGACGCAGGAAGCAGCCCCGGGGCGTTATCCCGATTGGGCCGGCGGGTTGGGCTTGAGCGAAGGGGCGGTCAGAGTCGCGCTGCACCGCCTGCGCCGGCGATTTGGTGAATTGCTGCGCGAGGAGATCGCTCAGACCGTCGCCAACCCGGCGGAGGTGGACGAAGAAATTCGGCATCTCTTTGCCGCCATCTCGGCCTGAAGCCTTGGCCGCGCGTCAGTGTCGGCCCGCATTTTCTGTAACATCCGGGCCGGATTGCTTGAGAAACGAGTGTGAACGTGGGTTTAGAAATGGCTGGAGCGCCAAAATGTTCCCGCTGCGGGGCGGTGTTGCCCGCCCGTGCGCCCGGTGACCATTGCCTGGCCTGTCTGCTGCAACTCGGTTTGGCGGCCAATGAATCCGCCCCGCCGCCAGCAGCCTTGTCCCCAAGCGAACCCGGTGATCGCATTGGCCGCTACAAGCTGCTCCAGGAAATCGGCGAAGGCGGCGCTGGGGTGGTCTATATGGCCGAGCAGGAGTCGCCCGTGCGCCGCCGGGTGGCGCTCAAGATCATCAAGCTGGGCATGGATACCCGGCAGGTGGTGGCCCGCTTCGAGGCCGAGCGTCAGGCACTGGCGCTCATGGATCACCCCAACATTGCCAAGGTCTTTGATGCCGGCACTACCGGTGGCGGGCGACCCTATTTTGTCATGGAGCTGGTGTGCGGCGTCACGATCACCAACTACTGCGACCAGCAGAAACTATCCACCCGGCAGCGTCTTGGCCTGTTCATCCAGGTTTGCCAGGGCGTCCAGCACGCCCACCAGAAGGGCATCATCCACCGCGACCTCAAACCCTCCAACATTCTGGTCACGGAGCAGGACGGCGCTCCCATGCCTAGAATCATTGACTTCGGGATCGCCAAGGCCACCACGGGCCAGAGTTTGACTGACAAGACCGTCTTTACCGCCCTTGAGCAGTTCATCGGCACGCCCGCTTACATGAGTCCCGAACAGGCCGGACTGGGCAAATTGGACGTTGATACGCGCAGTGACGTCTATTCGCTCGGCGTGCTGCTCTACGAACTGCTCACCGGCCGGCCGCCGTTTGACAAGGAGAAGCTGGCCAAGGCCGCGCTGGACCAAGTTTGCCGCACGATCCGCGAGACCGAAGCGTCACGACCATCGGCGCGGCTCACGAGTCTGGCCGAGCGGGACCGCACGACCGTTGCCCAATGCCGCCAAACCGACCCGGCCAAGTTGGCGATCCTTTTGCGCGGTGACCTTGACTGGATCGTGATGAAGGCGCTGGAAAAGGACCGGACGCGCCGCTACGAGACAGTTAATGGGCTGGCGATGGACCTGCAGCGTCACCTCCAGGACGAGCCGGTCGCGGCCCGTCCACCTACCGCGGCCTACCGCTTCCAAAAACTGATTCGGCGGAACACGCTGGCTTTTGGCGCCACTGCGGCCGTGGCGGCGGCGTTGCTGCTGGGCCTGACAGCGAGCGTGCTGGAAGCGCGCCGCCTCAAGCGGGCCGAGCGTGCGGCGACAAGAGCAGCCGCCGTCGCCCAAGAACAACGGCAGCGCGCTGCCGAGAGCGAACTGACCGCGCGCCGGGAAGCCTACGCCGCCGACATGTATCTGGCCCAGCAGGAGCTGAAGGACAACAACCTGGGCCAAACGCGCCGGTTGCTGGACCGGCACCGGCCGAAGCCCGGCGAGGAAGACCTGCGCGGATGGGAATGGCGTTACCTCTGGCAACTGACCCGCAGCACCGCCCTGGTCACACTCACCAACCGGCCGGAGGGCGGATGGTCCGTCAGCTTTTCCCCGGATGGTTCCCGCCTGGCGGTGGGTTGGTCGGAAGGACGCGTGGACTTATGGGATGTGCTCGGACGGCGATTGATTCGGACCCTGACGGACGGCAAGAGAAACTTAACCCACGCACGCGTTGCCTTCTCGCCGGTTCGCAATCTTCTGGCGGCCAGCTCCGAGACCGAGACCAATGCGGTCTTCCTGTATGACCTCGACTCGGGCCGGGAATCCATCCTCTGGCAGTCGCCCGGCGAAGGCGAATGGGGTGTCCGTGACTTGGTGTTTTCGCCGGATGGTTCCAGGGTGGTCATCTACGCCAATTCGAATGACAAACACGGCGACGCGGTCTGGGTGGTGCATGTATCCTCTGCCAAGATCGAACTCCACCATCCGACCGGTTACAGCTTTTACGAACACTTTGGAGCCGCCCAGCTTTCCTCCGATAATCAGCGGTTGTACCTGGCCCGTTCTGATGGATCGAATCTTCGCTATAGCATCGAGTGCCTCGCCCTTGCCACCGGCCAGCAACTTTGGCAGACCGAAAGCCTCCGGGACTCCGGGCTAACCACGCTGGCCATCTCGCCAGACGGACGGGTGCTTGCTTCGGCCTCAGGATATGAAGACAATGACATCCGCGTCTGGGAGGCCGCCACTGGCCGACTCCTCGTGCGGCTCGAGGGCCACACCCATTGGGTTTGCAAGCTGGTGTTTTCCGGGAACGGACGACATTTGATCTCGGCGGCAGCAGATCAATCCATCCGCATCTGGGACACGGATACCTGGACCGAGGTAAAGGTGCTTCGTGGCCACCGGGGCGAGGTTAAGGCCGTCGCATTCTCGGAAACCGGACATCTTGTCGCCAGCGCGAGCAACGATGGGGACCTCATGTTGTGGAACGATGAAGGAAAACAAGCCAACGTTGGCTACTTGCACCTGCCGGATAGCCTCACCGCGGTCATGCCGCTGGATGGCTCGCGGGTGATGTTGATCGACCCGGACAATCCGTCAATGTTGTTCGATCTCCAGCGGGGTGTTTCCCTGGGGTCGGTGCCCGGGCTTGACTCCTCAATCACCCTGTCGGTATGTGGTTACGGCACCACTTGGCTTTGCTGCTGGAACGCCACCAATCAGATCCTAGTAAATGAATGGAACGGCTCGCGGTTTGTCCGGCGCGGCGCCGTCACCCTGGATTCGGGGACACGTCCGATCGATGCGGACTTTAACCCGGCCAGGCAATTGGTGGCATGGAATGAACCGGCGGCGTCCAACGGCGTCTTCCTCGCCAACCTTGCCACACCTGGACAACGCATTGAACTCAAAAGTAAGGTCGCCGGGCTTTCCCCTTACCGCTTTAGCGACGATGGAAAGTACCTGGCGGCCCTCAGGCCACAAAGGGACGCGCTCCACGTCTGGAAGGTGGACACAGGTCAGAGCGTTGTGACTTCCAGCGAGACGGTCGTAGATGTGGCTTTCGCTGACGGGGGACGAGTGTTGGTGGCAGCTATTAACATTGATGCAGGTCATGAAATCCGGTTCTATGATCTCGAACACCCCAACCGCGCGCCGCGGCGTGTTCAAGGTAAACAAGAGGCCTCGACGCTCGCCATCTCACCGGACGGCCGAGTCGTGGCCGCCTCGACCCAAGGCGGTCAGGTGCGGTTGTGCGATGCCGTCACCGGCGAATTGATCGCTGACCTGCGCGGCTATGGGTTCGGCGTCGCCTTCTCGAAAGACGGACGCCGATTGATTTCCGCCGGTGGCGGGCGCCATGCCGTCAAGGTGCTGGATGTTGGCACACGGCAGGAACTGTTGAACCTCACTGGAACCGGCCCTCTTCTTTGGCGAGCGTTATGGAGCGCTGATGGCGGCACAGTTGTCGTCGGCAGCCAAGGGCAAGCGTGGCAGGCGTGGCGCGCGCCATCGTGGGAGGAAATCGCCGCAGCGGAGGCAAAAGAGAAAGCGGAGATCAACCAACCCTGAACCCGCCCCGGAAAGTAACCCTGTTAGCTGGCGAACCCACAAATCGAAGAAATCATTGGGGTCGTATCTTGTCATTGGTCATTTGGACAGTTGGAGTTGAGTGTTTGTCAGTTGGTTGCGCAAGTGCGAGTCGCCCCGCAGGCGTTGCTCAAAGCGCGCGATCGCTTTGCTGACCACCGCGTAATCCAAGTTCCCAACCCGTTGGCCCAATTCCGCCAGACGCAACCCTCCGGCACGGCGGCCCAGCCAAAGCGGCCCATCCCGGCCCCAATCGCCATGCCGCTCGGCGAACTCGTGCCACTTTTCTCCTTTGATCTGCTCCAGGGCCGCTATGATTTGCTCCCAACGGGCTGCGCGAGTGGGGGCCTCAAGCGGTTTCTGCTCCCGTGGATTGCCGCGCGCCTGGCGCCGAAGCTTCTCCGCGAACTTGGACCGTGCCGAGCACCACTCCGCCGACCCGTTGCCGCCAGGGCGGCTCCAGCACGCCCTGCCGCGCCGGCCCTTCGGTGTATTCCCGCAACGCCGCCCGGCGCTGCTCATCGGTGTTGCCGCCGCACAATCTCCCGAGCGGCTCGCGCCAGACCCAAGCCAGTGGCTGGCGATAACCCGCATAGCCGGGGTAGGAGCTCCAGCGATACTCGCGCAGGGTCCGCAGGCGCTGGGCGACCAACTCGGCCGGTGGCCTGGCAATCGGACCAGCGTGGGAAGCGGCCCGCGCGGATTTGTCCAGGCCGAGGCGCGCCACGCGCACCGGGTTGAGATGCACGTAGCGGGCGAGCTGCTGCCACCCGGCATCATCCTGTACCAGGTCGGCACCGAAGCGCCCCGGGAACAAGTGCCCACTGCGCCGATGCCGGAGGTTGAACCAGACCGAATAGCTTGCGTGGCACCACTGCATGGCCCGGCTCAGGTTCGGCTCCGGGGTTTCCACCAGCAGGTGGTAATGGTTGTCCATCAGCACATCGGCATGCAACCTGGCGCCAAAGCGCTGCCCTAAGTCGCCCAGCAGTTCCAAAAAGTGAAAGCGGTCGGCATCGTCCCCAAAGATTTTCCCGCGTTCGTTGCCGCGGGCGGTAACGTGATAATGACCACCGGGACATTGGCAGAGCGCGTGCCATAAAGCCATCTAAACTTGTGGTCGGTTTCGGTCAAGCACTTTAATTAGGGAATATTAGGCGATACTGGCGCGACCCATCCCAAATGACCAATGACAAGATGCGACCCCAACGTCTCCCCACGAGCAGGGCAATTAAGCAAAAGCCTGGTGACGCCAGTTCGGCCATTCTTACGACAACAATTTGGCCCGTAACGCTCAGCGCGCGCGGACGCGGAAGAAGCTCCGGGCGCCGTTGGTTATCGGGGCATTGACCTGGATCAAGGCGCCGTTGCCGGCAAAGGTCGCGTAGAACACCCAGTTGCTCTGGCTCAAGTCGGCGCTGCGCTCGATGACGTAGCTGACTCCCCGGATGCTCTGGAAGGAGAAATGAAAATCGCTCGCGGGGTTGGGCGGTTGGGCGACCAGCAGCGGGGCGATCAGAGCCGTGTTGGTGACCACCAGCGTGACGGCGGTGGGGCTGTAAGTGATGTCAAAACCGCTCGGCAGGCTGGCGGTGGTGAAGGTCCCGCTGACGCTTGCGCCGGAGAGGATGGGGAACTGGGCGCCCAGAGAGGGCTTGAACCCGTTGGCCAAAACCACGGTGAGCGGACCGGACAACGCAACGTTGCCGCTCACGTTCATTTGCCCAAATTGCCCCGGAAGCGCGCCGCCTAACGCCACGCCGAACATGCCCCCGCTTTGAGTAAAATCTCCCTTGCCTAGCGTCAGGGCGCCCGAATCGATTTGGATCGAGCCGCCAAGGTTGTTCAAGGCAATAGAAACCACCGAGTTGGTTCCGCTGGCCTTATGCAGCAAACCCGCGTTGTTGAAGGTCACCGGCGAACAACAGCTCGAGGGAACGATGGTGCCGTCCCCTTCGAACCGGTATTCGGCGCCGGCAAGATTATAGAATTGCGAGCCCGCTCCGGACGAGGACATCGTGAGCGTGCCCGAACCGATGTGCCGGAGGAGGCCGTTGTTAAAAAAGCTCGAGATGAGGGTGCCGCTCGAGAAATCCACCTCGTTGACATTGGTCACGGTGCCGTAAAACGTGCCGCCAAGCCACTGGAACATCCCTGGCGCGCAATCCAGCGTCAGGCCCGCCGCAGAGATTTGCCCGGCCGCAAACTCGATGCGGCCCGCGCCCGTGCCCGTCAGGCGCCCCGTCCAGGCGGGCTGGCTGCCGCCGGTGAGATCGACGCTGGCACCGGCCGCGACGATGAACGTGCCATTGGAACTGCTGCCGCCATTGGCCAAGGCGAGGCGGCCCGCATCCACTTCGACCGTGCCTCCGAGGTTGTTGAAGCCGGCTGCGATCGTGGTGGTATTGGTCCCGCCCACTTTCCGCAGCAGACCATCATTTTCAAAAGCGCTTGGAGTGCAGCACGAAATGACATAGATCGAGCTGTCGGTCTCGAATTGATAAATCGCTCCCGGAAGATTTTGCACCAGGGCCCCGGCACCGGACGAGTTGAGGGCCAGCCGGCCGGCGCCGCTGTGGCGCACCAATCCGGCGTTAACAAACCGGCCGCTGAACTGGCGGTCATTCACGTCCGAAAGAGTCATCACGTTGACATTGGTGACCAACCCGCTCAAGGCCCCAGCCCCCCACTGGAACATGTCATTGGTAAAGTTCAACGCCAGGGAAGGGCTGGCATTGAGTGTGCCCGAGGCCAAGAGCACCGTGCCACCACCAAAGCCATTCATCTGACCCGACCACGTCGGTTGGGCCCCGCCGGTGATGTCCAAGGCGGCGCCGGCGGCTACAAACAGGTTGGCGTTCGCGCTGACGCCGCTGTTGGCCAGGGTAAGCGTGCCGGTCTCGACGTCGAAAACGGCGCCCAGGTTGTTGAAGGGAACCGAAATAACCGAAGCGCCCGGGTCGCCCATTTTGATGAACGTGCCGAAATTATCGAAGGCCACCGGCGTACAGCAGCTCGAGACATAGATGCCGGCGGCGGATTCCAGCAGGTACGTGGCGGCGGGGAGGTTTTCGAATCGGGCGCCGGGTCCAGCCGACACGAGCGCCAGGCTGCCAGCACCCGCATGCCGGAGGATCCCGGCATTGGTCAGCACACCGGAGAGCTGAACATCACCGGCGCCGGCGATGTCGATTCGATTGTTATTGACCACCGTGCCGTTGAGTTCGCCCCCGGTCCATTGGAAGAGCCCCGGCAAACAATTCAACACCAGCGAGGGACTGGCTACGATCTGGCCGCTGTTCAACTCGATTTGGCCCGCGCCAGTGCCGGTAATGGTTCCCGCCCAGGTCGGTGAGTGGCCGCCCGTCAGATCCAGCAGCGCACCGGCCGACACTGAAATGGTCGCGTTGGAACTGCTGCCGTTATTGGCCAGCGTCAACCGCCCGGTGTCCACCTCGATGGCGCCTCCCAGGTTGTTGAAAACCACACTGGCAATCTGCGATTCGTTGGTTCCGCCACTCTTGCGAACCAGGCCCCAATTCGAGAACACCGTCGGCGAGCAGCAGCTACTGATAAAAATCCCGCCGTCGTTCTCGATCTGATAGGTGGCCCCGGCGAAATTATCAAAATAGGCGCCCGGGCCGGCCGAAACGAACCCGAGGCCGCCGGCGCCCGTATTTCGGACCAGGCCAAGATTCTCGAACCGGGAGCTTAGAAAACTGGCGCTGGTGCCGGAAATCGTGATGTCCTGAAGGTTGGTCATCGGGCCTTGCAGCGTGCCCCCAGCCCACTGAAACAAGCCGGGCGGGAAATTCAGGCCCAGGTCTGAGCCTGCAGCCACGGTGCCGCTCGCTAAGAGGACAGTCCCGGCGCCCGAGCCATTGACCTGCCCGGACCAGGTCGGGGTGTGCCCGCCAGTGACATCGAGCGTGGCGCCGGCCGCAACATTGAGCGAACCGGCGGTGAGGCTGCCGTTGTTGGCGAGCGTCAATGTGCCCGTTTCCACATCAATCGTGCCGCCGTAATCATTGAAGGGAACCGAGATCACCGAATTTCCCGTTCCGCCCGTCTTTTGAAAAAGCCCGAAGTTGTCAAAAATGGTGGGGCTGCAGCAACTCACAGATGAAATGCCGGCGTCCGTCTGGAGGGCATAGGTGCCCGAGCTTAAGTTCTGAAAGTGGGCGCCCGAGCCCGCCGAGTAGAGATTCAAGTCCCCCGAGCTTAGGTGAGCAACCTGTCCCGAATTCTCGAATGTGCCGACCACGGCAGTTCCCCCCGTCCCCGCGACCGTGAGGGTCCCGGCGTTGGTTATGGGATTGTAGCCGCTGAGCATGCCGCCGGTCCACTGGAAGAGGGACGGAGGCAGGTTGAACGTCAGCCCACCCGACCCGGCGTTGAGCGTGCCGGTGTTCATCGACACCGTGCCCGCACCCGAACCGGTGAACAACCCGCTGAAATTGGCGGTGTTCCCGGCCGGCACCAGGTTGAGCGTGGCATTCGACGCGACCCGGAAACTGCCGTCCACGTAGGACGAGTTGTTGCCCGGCAAAGCCAGCGTACCCGAATCCACCGCCAGGGTGCCATCGAAACTGTTGAGCGTGATTGAAGGATCGATACCAAAAACATTGGTACCGCCCGTCTTTTCCATCGTGCCACCATTTAATGTCAGGGATAGGGCGCTGCAGCAACCAGCGGCTGAAATCGAGCCGTCACCCTGGAAGAGGTAGTTCATCGCCGTAATGGAACTGCCGGGACCATTCCGGCTCATGGCCAGAGTCGCGCCAGGCTGGAAGATCAAGCTGTCAATCGTGGCGGAGGCGTTGAGCGTGAAGCCGCCTGTGCTCACCATCACCTGGTATCCATTGCCGCTGGGGAAATTGTTGGCGCTCCAGTTCTGCCAGGAAATCGGGATGGGTGTGGCCGGCGGCAGGAAGAAGTTGCGAGTAATGGTCGTCGTGTTGGTCGCCGCGTCGGTGGCCGTCAATACCGCCGTGAGCACGCCTCCGGGCGTGTTGGGATCCGCCGGCACGGTGAACCCGTTGGTTACCGCCGCATTGGGCACTAGCGGCAGCGCCACGCTTTGGGTGGCCGCCAGGCTCCCAAACACCGCCAGGTTGAGCGTGACATTGGTGCTGTTATCCGACACCAGCGCGCTCAGGCTCAGCCCCTGGCCCACCGGCAACAGGCTGTTGGCCGCCGGGCCAAGCAACACCAGGACCGGCGGCGTGCCATCGCTTACGCTCAACGTCAACCCCTGCTCGGAGCTGGCCTGCCCAATGTTGTCAAAGGCTTGCGCCACCACCTGCACGGTCTGACCGGCCACCGCGGTGGGCGGCACCACACCCTGGATGCGCAAAACATTGCCATTGGTGCTCAGCGCATTGCTCACCACCCCGCTTACACTGGCCGTCATCCGGCTAATCCCATCATTCCCGCTGCCCAGGGCATCCACTTCGAAGGCCGAACCACTGGGCACCGGGCCATTGGTGGGCGAGACCAGCACAAACTGGACGCTGGGCGGCAAATTCGGCTGCCCGGTAAAGGCCAGCAGCACCGTCCCGTTGGTGTAGTAGAGAAACGCTCCGGCCGGCACACTCACCGAATCAAAGGCGCCGCTCAAGCCAGCACTGGTAAGCACCGGGAACTGATCTCCGGCCACCGGACTAAACCCGTTGCCCAGTGTCACGTTCAAGGACCCGGACAAGGCCGCCTGGCCGCTGATGGCCAACTGACCAAACTGCCCCGCGCCGCGCCCGCCCAGCACCAGGTTGAGGCCGCCCCCGTTCTGCGCGAAATTACCGCTGGTCAGTGCCAGCGTTCCGCTATCCACCTCGATCGTGCCGCCCAGGTTGCTAAAGGGCACCGCAATGACCGAGTTGGTGCCTCCGCTCTTGCGCAGCAGGCCCGCGTTGTCGAACGTCCCGGTTCCGTTCCACAAGGTGCTGATGATGCTGCCATCGCCCGTGAAGTCATACGTGCCCGAAGCCAGGTTGTGGAAGTGCACATATTGGCTTTGCAGGTCCAGCGTCCCACCCGCTTGCCGCACCTGGCCCGCATTCGAGAAGTCCGTCCCGCCGACCCCCGGGTTGTCCCACAAACGGTGATTGTTGGTGCTGACGAGCGTGATCGCGCCCGTATTGGTGACTACTCCGTTGATCCGATCCGCCACCCACTGAAACATCCCCGGCGGGAAGTTCAAGCTCACCGGACTGCCCACCAACGCGCCGCTTACCCACTGCACCTGCCCCGCGCCCGTGCCACTGAGGTTGCCGCTCCAAGTCCAAAACGCGCCCCCATTGAAGGCCAGCACCGCGTTGGCCGCGACGTTGATAGTCCCGTTGCTGCCCCCTCCCCCGCCCGACAGCCCCAAACTGCCGCTATCCACCTCGATCGTGCCGCCCAGGTTGCTAAAGGGCACCGCAATGACCGAGTTGGTGCCTCCGCTCTTGCGCACCAGGCCCGCGTTGTCGAACGTCCCGGTTCCGTTCCACAAGGTGCTGATGATGCTGCCATCGCCCGTGAAGTCATACGTGCCCGAAGCCAGGTTGTGGAAATGGACATACTGGCTTTGCAGGTCCAGCGTCCCACCCGCTTGCCGCACCTGGCCCGCATTCGAGAAGTCCGTCCCGCCGACCCCCGGGTTGTCCCACAACTGATGGTTGTTGGTGCTGACCAGCGTCATCTCCCCCGCATTGGTCAATACGTGGTTCATCCGGCCCCCGCTCCACTGGAAGAGCCCCGAGCCAAAATTCAGGCTCGCCGGCACACCCACCAGCGCGCCGTAATTGAGTTGCACCTGCCCCGCTCCCGTTCCGCTGAACGCGCCAGCAAAGTTCACACTGATGTTCGTAGGCACCAGGTCCAATACCGCCCCGGCTCCTGCCGTAAACGTGTCATTGGAATAAAAACTCCCGCCCCCAGGCAGCGCCAAGGTGCCCGAGGCCACCGAGATCGTTCCGTCCACCACGCTCAGCCCAGCCCCCGGGCTGATAACAAAGACCCCCGTCCCAGCCGATTTGGCCAGCGTGCCGCCCAGAGTCAACACCAGGGCTGGCGCCGCGCCGCCCCCGCCCCCAATGCTGATGCCCGAGTCCCCCTGGAAATCAAATCCGTTGGCCGTCAAGGTCGTGCCCAACTGCAAGTTCAGCCCCCCGTTGCTCTGCATGGTCAGGCTGTTGAGCGCAACACTGACGTCCAGGTTGGCCGGCGCTCCGCCCAAGCCGCCCAGCACCACGTCATTGGTGGTGCCGCTGGGGTAATTGGTGCTGCTCCAATTGCTGGGCGCCGTTTCCACCAACTGGCCGCTAGCGCAGGGGGCGCCAAACTGGGCCGATTGGCTCCAGTTATTGTTGTTGGGCCAACTGTAGGACCCGGCCCCGTTGGTGCAGCTAAAGGTCTGGCCCAGGGCCTGGCGCTCCCAGGTGACGACACTGGTCGCCAAGGGCGGCAGATAAAAGTTGCGCGCCAGCGCCACCACGTTGCCCGCCCCATCGGTCGCACTCACATTGGCGGTCAGCAGGCCCCCGCCGGGCAACCCACCGGACAAGGGCACCACGAACACGTTGCTCGCCGGACTGTTGGGCGCCAGGTTCAGGCTCACGGTTTGGGTGGCCACCAGGCTGCCCGAAACCGCCAGGCTCAAGAGCACGTTGCTGCTGTTGTCGGAGGTCACCACCGCCAGGTCCAGCGGCTGCGCCAGCGTCAGGCGCGTGTTCTCCGGCGGACTCAAGATGGCCAGGGCCGGGGCCGTCCCATCGCTCACACTTAACGTAAAGACCGCCACCCCGCTCGAACGGCCCAGCGTGTCGGTAGCCTGGGCGCTGATTTGAATCTGCTCCCCGGCCAGCGCCGTGGAGGGCACCAGTCCCTGCACCAGCAGGCTCGGCCCCTGGGTGTTCACCGGGGCGTTGCTCACCGCCCCCGAGACACTGGCGCTCAACTGCGAAATCCCGTTGCCGCTCTGGGCGCTGACCTGCACGCTGAAACTCGAACCACTGGGCACCGGCCCGCTGGCCGGGGTCACCCGCGTAAACTGCAAGGTCGGTCCGGGCCCTTTCAATTGATAGGTGCCGGACACCACCGTGCTGTTGCTCGACAGGTCGGTGGCCGTGACGGTGGCCGTGAAGGGGCCGCCCAGCAGCGAGGCGTTGGTCAGCACCAGCGCAAAGGCATTGGTTACCGCCACATTGGGGGTGAGGCTCAGGGCCAGCGCTTGCGTCGCCGACACGCTGCCCGAGAGCACCACGCTCAGCAGCACATTGCTGCTGTTATCCGAGGTAACGCTCGAGAGGTCCAGCTCCTGGCCCACCAGGAAGAGCGTGTTGTTGGTCGGGCCCGTCACCAACAGCGCCGGCGGGGTGCCGTCGCTCAAGACCAGATCCAGGCTCACCGGAGCGCTGGTCTGGCCCAGGAGATCGGTGACCTGGGCCGCAACGTGCAGCGTCTGTCCCGCCAACGCGCCGGCCGGCACGGGCAGTTGGAGCCGCAAACTCGCCCCATTGGTGCTCACCGCATTGGTCAGCACCCCCGTCACGCTGGCGCTGAGTTGTCCAATGCCGTTGCCGCTGGACGCCAGCACATCGACCACCAGCAACGAACCGCTCGGCACCGGCCCGCTCACCGGCGCCACCCGCACGATTTGCAAGCTCGGCGGAGGACCGCGCAACTGGAAGCTGCGTGAAATCACGGTGCTGTTGCTCGCCTGGTCGGTGGCCCGCAGCAGGGCCGTAAACGGACCGCCCAGCGCCGAACCGTTGGTCAGGAACAGCGTAAAGACATTGGTCAGCGGGGTGTTGGGTGTCAAGGCAGCACCACGGTTTGAGTGGCTGTCAGGCTCCCAAAGACCGCCAGGTTTACCGTCACATTGGTGCTGTTGTCCGCAGCCGTCACCGCCAGGCTCAGCAGCCCGCCCGCATTGAACACGGCGTTATTCGTCGGCCCCAGAATCGCCAGGCTGGGCGGGGTGGCATCCACCGTGGGCACGCTCAAGACCTGCTGCCCGCTGGACAGGCCCACGTTATCGATGACCTGGGCGAAGATCTCTGCCGGCTGGCCCGCAATGGCGTTGGTGGGCACCAGGCCCGTCACCCGCAATTGCGCGCCGTTGGTGCTCAACACCGGCCCGGTGGCCGCCCCGCCCGCCACCGCCGTCAGATTCGAAATGCCCGTGTCGGCCGCAGCCGTCACATCCACCACCAGCGACGAACCGGTCGGCACCGGCCCGTTGGTGGGCGAGACCAGGCTAAACTGAAGCGTGGGCGGTGCGGCCGCCTGTACGTTCACGACCAACTGGGTAAACTGCCCGTCGTTGCCGTATTGGTCGGTGGCAATGGCCCGAATGGTCGTGCTGCCGCTGGCAGGCAACCGCACCATGACCTGGTATGGAAGGCGAGTGGCCGAGCCCACCGGGTTAAAGTCCTGCGTGAAGCGAACGCTGGCGCCCACTTCATTGGTGGCCAGGTCGGCTTCGATCGGCACCAACGACCCCGCCGTCGGCGGGACGTTGCTGGCAAGCTTCAATATCGCAATGACCGGCCCGATGGTATCGAGGGTGGCAAATCGCGACGTAAAGGGTTCGCCGGCGGCGCGGTTGCCCGCCAGGTCGAACACATTGCTCACCACCATGGAATAGGTGGCATTGGCCTGCAAGAGCACCGTGGGCACAAAACTCAGCACCTGGCCGTTGACCCCGACCGCCGCGCTTCCAGCCACCGGTCCGCTGGGACCGCTCACCATAAACACGAAGGAGGCTGGGTTGAGTGTTTTGTTAAACGTGAGCCGCGGCACCGACGCCGGGTCGATCTGCACGGCGTTGTTGCTCGGGAAGATCGAGAGCAGGACGGGGGGCGTGTCGTCGGCGGTCGTGAATTGGGAGGTAAAGGGCGAGTCAGTATTGCGGCCGACAAGATCGGTAGGGCCGCTGCCGATCGTGCCGTTTGGCAGGGACAATTGGCCGCTCAAAACCACAACTTCATAGGTCGAAAGACTTTGCAGGGGGTGAGTCGGCACGATGTCCACAATGCGTTGGACGCCATTGCTGTCCGATAGGAGGATGACGGTCGAGTCAATCACACCGTTGGTGCCTTCGATAAAGATGCCATTAGTCTGAATCGTTGCCGGATCCATGGCTTGGTTGAACACAAGCTCAGCGATGTTGGTGATCGGCACGCCAATCGCGTTGTTTGCCGGGGTGACCTGGACGACCGCTGGGATGGTTTCGTTATAAAGGACATTGCCCAAGTTCATCACTTCACCATTGCTGGCCAGCACCACGTTAGTGGAAATAATTCCGCCGGTGGCCACATCCGCAGAAGAAAGGTGCACCGCGCCGACAGGGACATCGTCGAATTCGAAGTAGCCGTTGGTGGTGGTATAATAGAAGGCGATGCCTGGGTTGGCGCTCTGCGAGGCATAGGTAATGACAACCGCGACGTTCGTCACCGGGGTGACATCATCCGGGCGAAGGGCATAACCTTTGATCGTTCCGCTCGCGCCCAGGGTAAGCTTGTCGGTATTGGTCACGCCTGGGCCTGGGATCGCGTCGTTGATCGAGGCGGCCAGCGAAATACTTTCGGCGGTCAAGCGGTAAGGGCCGACGGGGACATCAACGAAGTTGAATTGGCCCTGGGGCCCGGCCAGCGCGTAAAGCTGGTTGCCCGCAAAGAGGCCGCCCTGGAAAGTCAAAGTAATCTGGCCGTCAGACACAGGCGTGACCCCGTCGCTGGCAAACAAGGTGCCCCGCACTGCGCCCACACCCGGCAGATCGAGGACAATAATCGGGTTGGTGCCGACCGCGGCAATGAACGCGCTTGCCTGCACCGCATCACTCAGGTCCCCGCCGGTTCGGGAATAAGCGGTAAGCGTACAGGAACCACCCACGAGCAGGTCCGTGAACAACACCTGGCCATTGAGGTCGGTGTCCTGCTGTTGCGAACGGCCTGCGCCAGACAAATAGACGGTCGCATTCGTGGCGGGCGTGACGCCGTCGCTGCGGACGACCCGGACGGGCAAGGAACCGACGACCTGGAGCCGGATTTGCACGCTGGCAGTTGGCGTGGCTGGTGAAAGGGAACCGTTGCCGCTGCCCGAAACCTGGACGCCGCTGCCATCCGGCAACACATAAGTGGCCCTCAAGGAAAATTGGCCCATCGGAGACCCCGGCAGGGAGAAGGACCCGGAAGGATCGGTTGTCACCGTGCGGCTGGGGGTAAAGCTGCTGCTGAAATTGGCTGTGACGACGGCGCCTGCGGCATGGCCGGTACCGTAACTATCGAACACAATGCCCTTGATGGTGCCCAGAATGGCCTCAACTAATTCGACGGTGGCAACCTGGCCCTGCGAAGAAATGGTGGCCGTGGTTTCAGCATTGCCCCCCGTGACGGGGTCCATGCTTGTGATCGTGAAAGTTCCGAGTGGCACACCATCGAATTCGAAGAAACCGTTAGTGTCGGTGGTGGCATAGCCGAGATTTCCGATGGCCACTTCAGCACCATAGATGGGTGTTATGCCGTCACCGGCCACGAATCTCCCCTGGACGGAACCGCTATCGCCCAACTGGAGGGTGAGGGCGATCGCCTGGTTAGGGCCGACATTGCCGCCAGCACGCGCATAGAAAAGACTGGAGCCTGCGGCAAATGAGGTCTTGGCCGCATACGAGCCTTCCCAAAGCCCAATGAAAGTGACCAGGCCGTTCGTATCGGTGTTCAGGTAAACTGGCGACGGGTAAGGGAAGCTGCCTGAATCCAACTCGACATCGGCGCCGACAGCCGGTTGGCCGTTTCCTTGCAAGACATGGACGGTGACGGATGAGTTTCGCGAGAGGAGATGGATGTCAGCCCAGTTCGTAATTCCCGGGCGGACCTGAACATCTCCCTGGCCTTGCAGGCCGGTCACCGGATCGAAAACCCGGATCGAGTACTCGCCTTCAGGGACTTGGATCTGGGTGTTATAAATGCCGTTGGTATCCGTCTGAATCTGATAGGTGGAGGAGAGGCTGATATGAACCTGAGCCCCTGCGCCGAGTGGAGACCCGTCCGAATAATAAACGTGACCTGCGATAACCCCATTGACGTCCTGCTGCGCCGGGAATGCCAGTACAACGCCCGTCACGTTCGGCGCCAGGAAATCAGTGAAGCCGTTGGTCTGGATGATTACCGGGTAGAAGGGGGAGGCAGCCTGCAGCACCCAGGATCCAATGAATAGATCGTTTGTGAAAACAAACTGGCCCGTGCTCGGATCGCTGATCGTCTGGCCCCTGACCGACATGGACGGATCACCAAAGGCATCGGAGCCCAAGCCACTCAACTGGACGACCGCGCTGATGGGAATACCCTGACCGTTAACGACTTTGCCGCTGATGCTGCCGATGGGCAAGTAATGGATGTCGGCGTTTACAGATTGGCCGTCGAACAAAAGGGTAGCCGAGTTATAACCCCATTCCGGAGGCGAAAAGTTAGCTTCCTGACCGGTGAGATTGGGATCGGCGGCGCCGGAATAGACATTGACGGCCTGCTGCATGGCAAGCAGGATTTGCTGCTGGTCCCCACTGGCGATCATGGCGTCCAGAGCGGGCACATCGAGTTGGGCTTCCGTCGCGTTGGCCGGAGCGCTCACAACGTAAGAGCCCAGCCCGAGGTCGTCGAAGGAATAATTGCCGTTGCCGTCCGCGGAGGTGTAGAGGAACCCGCCCGAGGCTGGTTGAGGAATGGCAACCCGGACGCCACCGACGGGGTTGCCTTGGGTGTCGAGGACCCGGCCGTAGAGCCTGCCCGCGGCATTGAGGCTGACCACGACATAATTGTCCTGGCCTGCGATGACATTGACGACGGCACTGCCCAGGCGTGGAAAGTCAACGCCGAGGCTGGCGCTGGGAGCGAGTCCGGCGCTGATCGTGGCCGAACCGACAGGTACCCCTTGCAGAGTGAAATCCCCGTTGGTATCGGCTGTGGCTAGAGCGATGCCGCCGGCGACAAGCGCCCCTGACGCAGGACGGCCATCCGCGAATTGAACCCGGCCATAGACAACGGTGGCGGCCTGGAGCGTGATATTCGCATAGGTGACCTGGTTTGCGACCGGCGTGATGGTGGTGCGGACGCCGATGGTCGAGTGGTCAGCGGTGATGGCCACGAGGTCCCATGGCTGGACCGGCAAATTTGTGGCGATCCAGAAACCGTTTGCGTCCACAGGCACGGCAGCAATCAGGCCGGCGACGATCTTACCCGTGTATTTTCCGATATAGACAGTGCCGTTGCCGTTCGGAGTAAGGTTATCCGCATTGAACACCTCTCCGGCCAACGTCCCGACCGGGGTGGCTACATTCGGCAGCACTACCGTGATATTGGTTATTTGGCCGGGCACGGAGAGGATGCCGACGAGCTGGGCCTGGCGACCATCGGATGTGGCGACTGAAATCGAGAAAGGCCCGAGCGGTATTCCGACGAAAGAAAAATCTCCATTCACGTCCGAAAAGACCCCCGAGCCCTGTATGAGCGATGTGGGATCCGGGAACAAGTTGACGGCCGCATTGCGAACGCCGGTGACACCGTCAGCGGCGACCACTTGGCCATCAACGATGCCCTGGCCCCGGAACCTAAGCGCGAAGGGAACAGTCTGGCCCACGCGACCGGAACCCAGGCCCACAACATCATTGAGGACCACGCGCTGCAGGCCCTGGACAACAATGACGGCTTGCTGGAGACTGCCGGCGTCGAAGAGCCCAAGCAACTGCTGCTGCGCCTGTGGAGAAGCGTTTGCCGCCGCCATGAGCAGTCCCGCGTCCGCACCCTGTCCGATGGTGGCCTGTTCGATGATGGCCAATGCGTTCGAACTCAAGCCTCCGGTGTCGGTCGCGGAAATGGTGTAGGGAATGCCGGCCATGACAAAATCGAAATTGAAATTCCCGTTCGTATCCGTCAGCACCTGGCTGACACGAACAATGAACGGTTGACACGTGCCGCTGTTAGCCCGGTCGTTCATGGTGAGGGTGACCGGAATGCCCGGGGCGGCCGTGCCGTCGCTGTGCAAGACGCGGCCGATGACCGCTACGCCGTTTTTGAATGGTTGCTCGCCGTTCTCGGGATCCAAACACAGGACAGGCGAGACCCCGGCGGTCAAGGGGTTGCCGTGAGGATCGGTCACGTTGGTGATGGTCAAGGTACGGGGGATGATGTCGCTGATGCCTTTGTAGAGATTGAGCAGGGCCACGCGCCCATTGGGTTGGATTTGGGCCGAATCAGCCCCATTATTTCCGTCCAAGGTATAAGAGCTGGGCGTTCCCGCGCCGGCCTGGTTGACGGGCTTGGAATAGACTACTGCCAGAACGGTCCCATAGTTGAGGTAATTCGGCCCGATGCAAGGAATGGCTGGTCTGCCGGCATTGACGGTCAGATCCTGCTGAACCGCGATCAACGTGGGCGGCAACTCGTTAAATGTGCTTTGTGTCGCTGGCAGCGTGAAATCAACCGTTCCATCGCCGTTGGTGTCCACTTGCAAACTCTTCGTTGGATCGCTCAACGCGAAATGGTAGAGGGCTGTGACGGGCGGGTTTTGAACCGTCCAGCGAAGCGACTGAGCACTGCCGTTGGAGCTAACGATCAGCACGGCCATGTCGGCGGTCGCAAGACCGTTGGTGAAGCTCCAGGTGTACACCGCGTCCAGTTCGTCCTCCGTCACCGCCCAGACGCCGTTTGTGCCAGGATAAATCAGGGCGTAGGGCTGGGAACTGGACCCGACGATCGCCTCGTTGGTGCCGCTGGTGAAATCGGCGCGCAACTGGCCGGGATTGGCGGCGGCGACAACGAACTGCTGGTCTAGACCCGCCAGGTCCGCCGCTCGATCCAGGAGCTGCCCGACGCCGGTGAGCATGGCGTTGGTTTCCATCGCACCGAAGAGCGCCGAAGCCCATTGCGATCCAGCATCGGTCCGGCGGATAAGCTGATCAAAACCATCATCGGAAGCGCGGCCACCTTGCCAGTCGCGGAGTAGATCGGGAAGCACCCGTTTGAGCAAATCACCGTATTGCAGGCGCTGGCCCGCCTCGGCCAACTCAAGGGCGCGCTCGGTGACCGTGGCGCTCTGGATTGGCAACACGCCGAGTGGCAGCTGGGCGGCAGTCGAGACCCCAAGCGCCTGGCCGAGGACCGCATTTGCGGCAGCCAGGACTTGAGGCGGAAGCAGGTTGACGGCGCTGGGGAGGGCCAGTGAGTTTGGCGAGAGTGCAACGCCTCTCTGGTCAACCGCCAGGCTCAGACTGAACTGACCATTGAGATGATCGTTGCTGGTCGAGATGTCGCTGAAACCTACCGCCCCGGTCACCTCCGAGATCAGATTGTAGGTGACGGTAAAGGATTGGCCGGGCTCCAAGGTTCTAATTTGGTAGGTCTGACCCTGGCCTGGGGCGAAGACGACACCGCTGAGCGAATTACTGTACAGGGTGATGGAAACCAGGTTGGCCGGCGTGGTGCCGGTATTGAACAAAGTCGCGCTGGCTTGAAAAGGATTGCCGGACCTGACGACGGAAGGCACGGTGAATGAAATCGAGAATTTTGGGTTTTGCACCAGCACCGAACCCGCCGCCTGGCCTCGGACGGTCACCGGCCCTGCCTCCAGTCCATAAAGTTGGGCTGTCAAATTGATATTCATCAACCATGTGCCTTCCTGCTGGCCGACGACCAGGAATTCGGCCTGGCCGGTATCGCCCGGATTCAGCAAGGGCGAGCCGTCGTTCAATTGCCCATCCGGCCCTGGTTTGAGGATGGACTGAATTGGCTCGATCACGTGGTTGGGACCGATGTGCGCATAGTTCAGGGGGGCGTCACCCGGATAATCAACATTCGTCACGGGAATGCCGCTCGGACCGACTGGTAAATCGAGCGTCGCCTGGCAGTTGCTGACAATCAAGTTGGAGCCTTGCGGGGACCCGTTTTCGGTGAAAATCTGGACGCTGAAAAACTGGTCCAGGAACCCGATGTTTCCCGGGATGACCATAACTGCCGGAATGGGCGGGATTTGGAGATTCAAGCCGTTGCCGGTAGCGTCCACGGGTTGAAAATTGATGCCCTGGACCTGGAAGTTGAGCTGGGGCAGAGTCAGTTGGGGCGGCAATTGGATGGTCTTTGAAAGTTGCTGATTGATCAAAGCCGCCTGAGTCAACTGAGCCTGCAACTGGTCGGAAGGGATCAACTCGGTGGATTGCGTGAATTTCGGCGCCACAACCGGCATCGAAATCGGAATGGTTTCTCCGTTGACGGTGAAGGAGATATTGAACTGGATGGCGCTGAAATCCTGCTCATCGATATCAATTCCCAACTGCTGAATTTGGTCGAGAGTCAGCGGGGTGGAGGTCACCTGGCTGACCAACACATTGGCGAAGACCTGGATCGGCACGCTGGACGGTGAGCCCTCCATCCGAACCGCGCCGGTCACCGCATCCACCAACTGGATGTTGTCCAGTTCGTAATTGCCGACCAGGTTGATTGGAGGAAAAATCAGCGGCCGATTCGGCGGCCCCGAGAGAATATAAGGCTGGGGAAATGCCGGCCCTCGAAGGACCGCTCGCACGTAGGCGCCGGTGCTTAACTGCACGGCTGCAGGAGTATTGGTAGCACCACCCGAATAAACCGAAACCAGCACCGAACCCGGGATGCCTTTAGGCACCGCGAGCGTAGCGGGCATGACTTGCAAGCTGGTGCCGGTGATGTGGTATTGGAGTGTAACGAGGGGAGCGGCTTTGAGTTGAATCGCGGGGGTCATGAGGAGACAACCCAGGGCAAAGAAGTGCCGGAGCGCGATCCGCCGCTTTTTAATCACGTGCAGTTCTCCTGGGGTTTTCATGTAAAGGCGATTTTAGAGACCTGGAACGGTTGGGTTGTGCGAGATCCAGGACTCACTCCGGCTCCCACCTATACTCCTGCTGACCACATTGTCCAAGCGCCTGTCATATAAATTGCTCTCGGGACTCAAGCGCTTCTGGAATTGACTGCTCGCATCGGAGAAGGCTTTCCCCACCTCTTCGGAAGAGACTCTCTTGAGAGACAACGTGAAGTTATCTTGATTGCCTTCGATTGTCAGGAGCCAGCCATCAGGCACGCTGGGCTGTTTTTCGCCAAGCTTCTTGAGGAACCCGGCCACTTTCTTGGGATTCATATAGGCAATTTCTTCCTGAATGTGCGCGGTCATCAAATGGTTGAAGGGATAACTTGGGTCCTCCGAATAGATTTCCTTGCCTTCCGCCGCGCGCTGTGCCAGCTCCTCCCTGCCCAGCCTGATGGCCGCTTCATTGGCGCGCTTCTCAAACTTAAAGACCTCGGACATCTTGGCGAATCGGTCCCCGATCTGAAAAAAGAGGCCGTCTAGATCCGCTGCGTAAAGCTCATTCAAGTAGTGAACCAGCCCTCCGCCCGGGCCTGTCTTGCCTTGGATTTCCTCAATCTTGGTCGGCACGCCCATGGAAACATATTCAGCAACGTTTTCGATGTTCCCAGTGGTTTTAAAACCAAACGAAACCTGCCCGCGGCCATTTTTTGGCAGGAAGGTTCCCATGGCGCCAACGACAGCGCGGAAGAAATTGTTTCCCGGAACCGCCTGGCTGACCTCCGAATTGTTCTGCTCCCTTCCGACGGCAGCTAAGGTGCCGGGGCTTTCCTCCGGACGGGAGACCGGTTCCTCGGTGGCGCTCCTTCTCGTGTAATTCTCGGCTACCTGATTCACCTTGTTCTTGCCGGACGCCAGCCCTGTTGGGTCGCGCAGCGTCGCGGGGTTATTACCTAAACCGGCGTAGTGGTTGACGCTGTCTTCGTAGCCGAGCGGGTCCGGCTCGAAGAACATGCCTGAATAGGGATCATAGAATCGAGAGCGGAGATAGATAAGTCCGCTGTCGTAGTCGAAGTATTGGCCTTGGAAGAGGAAGGGAAGATTCAGAGCGCTTCGGGCGACCGTTTCCGCCCCCATCGAGGGCGCCGGCGCGAAGGCGTAATAGACCAAGCCGGTTTGATCGTACACCTCGAACGAGACGTCTTCGGCCAGGTTGGTGTTGCCCCATTCGTCGGCCAGCGCGCCGCCCACTACCGAAACAGTTACTGGCCCCGGGTCGGAAACGCCACCGGCCACAGCGGTGATCTCAGCGTCTGAGAGCGCACGACTATAAAGGGTGAGTTCGTCAATCGAACCATTCAGGAAGAAGTTTGTTGCGCCGCGGCTGCCAAACAGGAGCGAGGTTGCAGCGCTTAAGTTCGCGGTGCTAACACCGGAGGCGACCGAGACGCCATTGGTGAAGATGGTAATCTGGCCGGCCTGGCGGCGGACGGCGTAATGGATCCAGTTGGTCGTCGGAATGGTCAGCGGCCCGGAATTCACGTCCACTTCACCACCGCTGCCGTTGCTCATCGCCATGCGGAGGTTTCCGCCCGGCATCTTGATCAATGACCAACCCGAGGGCCCACCATCAATCCACTTTTCGATCAAGACCTGCTCACCGGCCGTATTGTTGAAATTGACCCAGAGACAAGCGGTGAAATCGTTCGTGGCGAAGTTCAAAGCCGGCGCGTCCGGCACTTGCACATAGGCGCTGGTCCCGTTCAGGAGGAAGGCTTCGCCGCTCAGTCCGGGCCCATAGGTCGCTCCACCTTTGAGAGCGCCATCATGCCCCCCCTGCACATCCGCCGTTGTGCCACTGGCGGGCCACCAACCGACAAAACCCGACGGCGGCGGTCCCCTGTAGGGCTGGCTTGGGGTGAACTGAACGACTGAATATGGCGGGAAGCCCGGGACATACGGCAGCCATTGGTAGCTGCCCGGCACATTGCTCGAAGACAACGAAACGGTGATGGCATTTGTGGGCAGAGGCGGATATTCAACGATCCCGTCCCCGGGTCCCGGGTCAACCGTTGGAGCCCAAACGGGTTCGGAAAAAGCGATCAGCAACGAACCTGAACCCGCGTCCATTACGGTCGCCAAATTCGGCGCGCTCGCGTTGCGTTCTTCAATCGTCGGTTGGCCGAAGGAATCGTACCGGGCGCGTTCGAGGACGACGCCGTTGGTGTCGGCGATGGCCAGTACAGATTGGCTGGAGTCTCTAAGGAGGAAATAGCGCTCGAGCAAGCCAGTGGACGGGTTGAGCAGATCCGCGGCGGCGGGAGCGTCCCCGCTGGCATAATAATAGCGGCCGATGAGGACGGGCTGAGCACCGGTGCGATCGTATTCCTCGATCATTCGGCCGAAATTGTCATAGACGTAGGCTGAGTACGAGAGGAGTTGGCCGTTTTGGGAAACCTGCCGGGAGTAGCGCAAGCCGCCTGGTTGAAACTTGTTCTGGATAGTGACCCCATCGAGGCGCGTGACGCTGACCAAGTGACCTAGACCATCGTGCTCCAGAACAGCGGACACGGACTGAGGCGCAGACGCGCCCGGCGGCCGGACCCAAAGCCTTGCCTTAAGAACATTTCCCATGGGATCGGCCTGCCGATCGAAGTCATCCACGGTCTGCGGGAGCAGGAAATTGTCCTGACCAGACCAATTGGTGGCAAAGACCAGGGAATTGGGGGCCAGGTTGGTCGCGATCTCGGTACTCGTCAGGTAATCCAGGCCACGGGAGTTGTAATTATAGGTGAGATCATATAAAGGCGTGGCGAATTGACCTCCGGCCAGTGGAACGGTGCTGATTTGTTCACGGCTCAGGCGCTCGGCGGCATCGAAGGATAAATTGTCGGCTTTGCCGTTGCGGTGAACGAACTGGCGGACCTGGACGTTGTTGTCCGCGTCATATTGATAGCGCAAATGGGTCATGACGGACCCGTCGCTGGAGCGAGTGGCGCGGCTGCATGTCACTCGCCCGCGCCGATCATAAAGATTGGTAAGGCCGATATTGGCGCCAAGTTGTATCCCAGCGGGTTGCAGGTTTCCCTGCCACGATAGGGCCTTGACGATGTTGCCGCTGGTGTCCGAGATCCCGGTCAGTCGCCCCGCGTTGTCACGAGCTTCCGTAATGACCACGCCGGAGGGATAGGTAATGGATTGGCAGCTCCCGTCCGCATAATAGCTGTAAGAGACATTAAAGCTGGCGCCGTCCTCGTTGAAATGCGACGCCAGCAATACTCCGGCGCGGTCATAATCGAAGGACGCTGTGTTTCTGCTGCCGTTGTTCTGTTGGTAACCTTCCAAACGAACGCGACCGACTGCGTCGTAGGTATAATCTTCGGCGAAGGCGCTTGTTCCGTAAGTAACACTGCGGCTGGTTACGCGCTTTTGGAGGTCGTACGCGATGGTTTCCGTGCCGCCGCCCGGCAGGGAAATGCTGGTGGGCATGTTTTGCGGATTGAACGCGCTATAACCGAGCGACGCACCGTTGCGCAGAGTGCTGTTAGTCAGGCGCAACGTGGGATCAAATGCATAATTGAACCCGGCTGTCGGGTCGCCGGTGTAAGTGACTTGGCGTTGGGCGTCGTAGAGTGTGCGCATTTCCATGCCGTCGGCGCGCAACTTGTCCTCCATTTCTCCCCGGGCACTGTAATCGTAAGTCGTTTTATTTCCTCGAGCGTCGGTGATGCCCAGGAACAGTCCGTCGGCGCGGGGGGAGGTGGAAAATATCTCGCCCGCCAAATCGTTGAGGTTGGTCTGATAATCCAGCTCATTGTAGGCCATGAACTCGGAGAACGTGGCGCCGTCCTCGCGTCTGTCCTTCTCATACACGCGACCGTTGGCGTCCCGTTGAAGGACCACCGTGATATCCGGATTGGAAAACTGGATCTGGTTGCCTGCGGTGTCCCAGTTGCGCGTGGCGGTCATCAGCGGCGCGGTGACGGTGGCGGTGAGAGGATTGAAAGCGTACTGGTACTGAGGAGAAATAACCCCGCCGTGGACGGTGGCTATCAGCGTGCGGCCCAGCGCGTCAATCTTATCCGCGGTTTCCTGCTTGACGATGCCGTACTTGTCGTCGGAGACCGTCGAGGAAGCCAATTCGCCCCCATTGTAGTAGGCCAGGTTGATTTGGCTGGTTCCGTTGCCGCTGAAGAGGAGGACGTTGGTGGCGCGATCCAAGCCGTCGTCCTGGAGCGCTTCAACCTGTTGACCGCCCTGAATAACGCCTGTCAGGTTATTGTTGAGATCGTGGGTATATTGCTCGGTATACGGGCCGAAGGTCATTTGCGATGCGTTGCCACGGTCGTCATACGTAAAATTCTGGGTGGCGCCGTCAGGAAACTGGATGCTCTGGACACGCAAGCGCGGGTCGGCGGTATAGTTATACGAGACGGAACCAACGGTTCCGTTAATTTCCAGGCCGGACATGAAGCTATTGGTGACGAAACCTCGTTCGTCAAAGAAAAGCCGGCTGGTCCATTGTTTGCCGCCTCCGACCTGTTGCTGGTGATAGATCGCCCTTCCCAGTTCGTCATAGGCGGACAAATTGATGGAAGGGCCTCTGTCTATTTCCACCTCCTGCAACGCATTATTGTATGTAAAGGTGGTCGGGGCTCCCAGAGGGGGGCGATCGAGGCCGGCAGACCCAGTTGCGACGGGATGCTGCCGTCGTAAGCGTATGTGTAGGTTATATCTCCCTGGCTCTGGCTCGTGACGAAGCCAGTGGTCGAATCATACTCGGTGGTGGCCTGGCGGCCATCCGGTTGCACCGTGCCCGTCAGCTGGCCGCTGCTGTTGTATTTGAGGGTTTTCGTGCCGGCGGACGCGAAAGTGATGGTCTGGATGTCACGCGAATCGGAGGTCAGCGCGTAGGTGATCGTATTGCCGTTTGCATCCACCTGCGGGCCGGAAGGCAGGTTATAATTCGGGTCGTAGTGGTACGAGAGGGTATAGCTCGGGCCGCCACGCGGCCCGGGATTGACTTGGGCAGAGACCAGATTCCCGCGCGCGCGCAGAAACGGATTGTTGGTGTCGTAGGTCAGAGTTTGGGAATCGCCCTCGGGATATTGAGCGTACCATCGCAGACCGTCAGCGTTATTGGAGAAGATGGCGGTAGCCGGAGGGCCGTGGGTGCCGGTAACCGTGACTGAAGCGACATGTCCCAGGTTGTCGAACTGGCGTTGCGTGCTGGAGCCATCAGGCAGGCTGACGCCGGTCTTCAGGCCCTTGAGAGTCGAGGCTGAATTATTGACAGGAATCGAGTAATTATCGGTACCCCTGCTACCCGTGCTGGCAGTGGCGACCGGCTGGCCGACGCTATTGATCGTGTTGACGGCGGAGACAAGGGGCACGGCGTTGACGGTGGTGGCAACCTGGGTGAGGCGGCAATTGCTGTAGGAATAGAAGGTGTGATTGCGTCCGGCGTAACCGCCATTTTCGCCGTTCACCAGGACACCCAAGCGGTTGGTGAGAAAGCCGTCCGAAGTGTAATTGAAGAGCACGTTCCGACCGGTGTAATCGACGATCTGGCAGATTTTGTGTTCCAGCCAGGCATCGGTTGTGTTCTTGTCGAGGCCGGGGGTGAAGCTGAAGTCGGCGCCCTGACGCAGGTAGTAGCCGAACTGGACGTAGCGCGGGCCGGAGACTGAATGATCATCAATTCGTCTCAGCAGATCGCTATTATTGGCATCGTAGGTAAGGTCATGCCGGTTGTTCGGATAGCGGTCCAGGATGGTTTCGAGCTTGCCGTCGAACCGGTAGCGATAGCGTGCGCCACTTGGGGTCAAGCGCTCGAAGCGGCCATCCTTGTATCTGACCAACAGATCGAATATTCCGTGCTGCGGAAGGTAGTAATCAGAGACCAGATCCTGGTAAGCGAATTGCAGGACCAGCGGGTCGTTCTTGTAGCCGTCAGGCATGGTATTACCCCCCCAGGTGTAATGCCAGGTCCGGCCGTCTCCGGAGTTGAAGAGAATATCCTGACTGCTCGCAATCTCACTGTCATTGGTGTTGTCGCGGATCACGATCGGCATCTGCAATCCGGCCGGGAAGGTGAGTGGATCCAGAACGGTCAGACGCTGGTTATAGTTGAAATCCCAGCCCACGCCGAACGGACCTTCATAGCTGTCCTGGTTGCCGACACTCCGAATAATCTCAATGGGCATCCGGGGGCTGGGCAGGACCATGTCCGGATCCTGGATGCGCGTCTCGCCGCTGTGGGAAAGGATGGTGCCGTAGCTGTCTTCAAATGGAGCGGTTGGGCCGGTGGGCGGTGGATTTGCGCCGGGCAGATAAGAGCGATCGACGGTCAGGGCTTCGGCAACGGAAATCGGATAGATAACCTGGCGGGAGTAATCAATCTGGCCTGCAAAGCTGCCAAGGATCACGTTGGTGATTTGGTCCGGATCAATGAACGCGCGCAAATTAGCGCCGCTGAAGAGAATCTCCCGCCCGTCGGCGGTGCCGCTATCTGCCTGCAGACGGGCGACGTCATCGGCGGTTGCGGCTTCGGTGATCAGCGCAAAGGGCCGGGACAGCCACCAATGGTAATAGATGCTGTTTTGGTTGTTGCTGACGCGATAGGCGGGCAGCGCGCGGATAGGGGCGCCGCATCCGGGCCTGGGCGTTTGGCCGATGCCCCCCTGCGTGAAATCCGAGACGGCGCGGACCGGGGCAAAACCGGCGCCCAGGTTCGAGAGCGGCCGGCCGGCCTGGTTCAACGATTCCAAGCCAAGGTCAATTTCGCTATTGTTGGGAAATCCGCCCGGGGCGAACATCAAAACGTAATAATGCAGGGCGGGGTTTGGCGCGCCCTTGGTTGGCTCTAAATCGGACTGGAACCCGCCATTGGATTGTATGTTCGCGGGCGCCAGGCCACCCAGTGTAATCTTCCCCGCGAACAACCGCTGGAGTGCATCGTCGCCCATGCTGTTGAGCGTCGTGGGATCAACCAAGCCGGCGGTGCTGTAAGGGAAGCTGATGAATTGCATCTGCGGCGGGGATTCCACGACCTCGACCTTTCCGCCGTCGGCGACGGCATGAACGCCGAAGCTGGAGGTGCCCTGGCTGCGCTGGATACCGCCGGCCCCGGGAATCACATCCACGATGGCGGGTGACAGTTGGCCAAACGGGGCATTGGTCGCGGTCAGCAAGGCCGGGTTGAGCACCACGACGTTCTGCTGGCCGTCCACCTCAAGCATGCCGTCGGCGCGCAACCAGACCGACTCGATATTACCGCCCAGCAACGTGGCGGGAATCGGAATTGTGCTAACCAGGGTCGGCGACTCGGGGAAGGAGATGTTGAGCAGCGCCAGAGATTGATTGCCGTTGGCGTCGGGCTGTTGCGAAACCAAGGCGGCCGCAATCGTTGTCACCGTCCCCTTGACCGGAATTTGAAGCGCATCAAAGACCGTCACCCAGCGCGGATAGGCGCCAGAGAAATTGAACGCTGAATCGGTAGGAGCGCCGAAATTCATGAACTGTCCTGAGCTGATGAACGTGCGGTACATCGCGGGGACATGTGGGCCTTTAGGCGCGCCGTTAGTATCCAGCAGCACGCCGTCGGTGAGTGTCACGCCCACGGTCTGGGCAAACGGGGTTACGGAGAAGTCCAGGATCTTCTGCGTGGTGCCCTGGAGAACCAGGCTGAAATCCAGCCCGAAGAAACCTCCGGGCGGATAGGTCGGCGGGAGTGGAGGTCTGTCTCCCGGGTCTATGTATTCGCCATCATGGTTGGCGTCGATCCCCGCGCGGCCCGGTCCGAACGCCTGTTGGTTGGCCAGGGTAGAGTTATAGCCGTAAATCATCTCCTGCAAATTGACGAAGCCGAGCGATTGAAGGTCCGACCCGAAGGTTTCATAGACCAGGTACGGTTTGGCCCAGACGATCTTGGTCACCGCCGAGCCGACGGTTAGAGTGACATAAGGCGATGCCAGAACTACAGGATTGGTCGGATCGCCCATGTTGAAGACCCACAGGTACTGCCCCGGTTGGGAGACCGTCGGGCCCGCGTTCGTGTCGATGAGGGCGTTGAGGTCGCCGCCCACCACCGCCACGAGATCGTTGGTCTGAATGGTGCCCTGGGCGATGTCCTTGATATTGCGCACATACGTGTACTGCGGAACGAGGACCAGGTCGCGCGGCGCGCCCACCAACCGATACTGGTTGATAAGGACCGGCTGCAAGGGATCGGTGATATCGAAGGAGTCGAGGTAATTGCCCTGAGGAGCCTGATCCAGGGCGTACATTTTAGTGCCGCTGATGGCCACCCCGCGCCCGTTTGCAAGCGTGCCGAATGGGACGGTGGCGACCGCGTTGGCGATCGTGCGGAAAGTGGTGGAGAAACTGACGGGCGTCTTGGCGCTCGGCTGCTGGTTCAAAGGGTTCCCCGCCAAATCCTGTATGGATTGGCTGGTCAGGGTGAGTTGAAAGGTGGTGCTGGGAGGCAAGCCGGGGAATTCCAAGGTGAGCACCTGCTGGTTGGGGCTGAGCTGGACGACGGGTGGAATGGGCGCGCTCAGGGAGGTGCCCACGCTATTCAGATTGATCCCAGCCAGGTTGTTGGTGACCATCGTGTCAATCGGCTTATTGAAAGCAATCGTGATCCGGTTGTCTTCGCCGATAAAGCCGTTGTAGGGAGGGTCGGTTTCGACGACCACCGGGCCATGAAAATCGTTGGTGGGTGGGGGCGGGATGGACGCGGGCGTCGGTGGCAGTGGGCCAGTGAACGCGATCCGATACGGAATGGTCGTCCCGTTAACGCCCCCGGCATTGGGATTCTGCACGACAACTTTAAGCGTGACCAGCACCGGCTGGTCGCACGTCAGGACCCCTGTCCATTGGGAACTGACTGAGGAAGTGTTGGTCGTTCCAGCCTGGCCTTGCGGATTGAGTGTCACGTTTGCCACGACAGGTTTGCCGTCAATCAGGCTGGTCTGGCCGACGGTGGCGACATTGACACCGATGTTGGGCGGCCCGGATGGTTGCGTGGCCGTGACAACGATCGTGCAAGGTTGGCCCGCCGCGGGCTGGACGGGTTGTATGCCGACCTGAGCCGAAGGAATGATCTCGTTCGGGTTGGCCAACTGGAAGAAGAACTGCTCATAGACCGCGCCGGCCAGGCTTAACTGGCCCTGCTGTCCGGGGAAAGCATTGATCGGCGCGACCGGGTTCTGGAGGATTTGCGAATAGAGCGGATGGGTGCATCGAGCGATGTAATTTGCCCCTGCCGCCGGCGCGACGGTCAGGAACGTGCCATTCTGACCGCTCGTGGCATAGACCATCCCGGGATTGATTTGCCCGGGAACATCCACCAATGGTCCGCCCGACAGCGAAACGGTGATGAAGGCCCCGCTCAATGGGGTGGCAATCTTCTGCTCCTGGAGCGCCAGGGCCTGGATCGAAAGGGAAGCAACAGCGCCGGCAACCGTGCCGAGAATACCATTCCCGAGCACATTGCCCCGAACCAGCCCCATGGCTTGAGCGAGTTGGAGCGGAATGTTTAAGGTTTGGGCGCCCTGGACCGTGGAGGACGAAGCGCCCGCACTACTTGCGATTTGGCTGGGATTGAAACTGAAGATCGCGTTGGCTACGCCCGCCTGCTCCAGTTGTTCGGCAATGGCTATGGGCACCGCCGACACCGAGCCCTTGATGGCGACGGGGCGTGCGCCGAAGAGCAGCGGAACCAAGATCTGATTGAAGCCGATTTGGGCCGCCAGGCCAACCGGCCCGAGCGAACCAATCAGCAGGCCGGTGGATGTATCCAGAGCACCGGCCAACTCGCCGCCGCCGCCTCCACCTTTCGGTCTTGGCAGGAGGGATTGGCGGGAGGGGCGGGACAAAGCAGAGGAGGACTGCGGCACAAAACTCAACTGGTCCAGTATCCGGAAAGAGGTCACATCCTGCGTATCGGCCACCACCGCGACCGCTGCGCATGCATTCGTGCCCGCTTCGTTGGTCGGATAATCCAGCGTCGAGAGGTCCACCGGGAAGCTAAATTGCACCGGGAGCGTCGGCGGCGTTCCTGAGATGGACAGGTTCAACGCGCTGCCGGCCACCACTCCGTTCGAGGGCATGACGTTGCTCAGTTGAGTGGAGAGTTCGGAAACGGTGACGGACGCCAGCTTGAATTTTGTCCGGCCCGACAATGCGTTGGGCGGCACGGTCATTTGAATCTGGCCGCCATCGCCTGTGGCCGCAACGGTCCCGCCCTGTTGATAAAGACCGACGCTGCCATCATCGTACAATTGTTCGACCGCCGGGATGTTAAGCCGCGTGCCATTGAGCGCCACCAGCGAAGCGGATATCAGGTCTGACTCTGCTCCCTGGATGGTTGCGACAAAGCTGCCGTCAGTGCCGGAAATGACAGTCGTCGTCGTGCCCAAGGACTGATTGATGATGATCACCGGCACGCCCGGATCGGCCGCGCCGGGAGTGCCGTGAACCACAATCAGGTTTGATGTGCCGGGGGCGTAACCGGGGACCTGCTTCAGGAGCGCATTGGGCACGTTGGTCGCGCCTGGTTCATAAATTACCAACTGCCCAGCGGCGCTCCGGGTGGAGTTGGGAATAGTCGTGAAAACGAACTGATTCGAGCCCTGAAGTGTGCGGCCCAAAGCATCGCCGATGTTGGTGGAGACGGCGATGGTGTAGGTAGTCGCAGGCAGCAATTGGGAGCTGGGGAGCAGCGTGGCGGTCGTGCCTGCCAGATTGAGAATCAGTTGGGCGGAAACAACGTTATTACTTGCATCGAGCAATTCGATGCTGTTGGTCGAAACGGACGCCGACGCGACCGCATGGCTGAAGGTCAGCACCATGCCGGTTTCGAGGGCCACTTGATTGGTGCCCGGCGCCGGGCTGACGGAGACAATTTGGAGAGTGCTGACGGTAGTGCCAATGGTGGTCGTAGTCTCGCCCGTGCCTGAAGAAATGACCAAGGGACTGTTCCCGGTGTCGCCAGTGGTCGGATTGTTGACGGTCAGTTGGTTGGTTCCGCCGGGGGCAAGGAGAAGAAATTGGCCGCCGGGCGAAGCCGAGAAAGTGGTCCACGGTCCCAAATGGACCAGCAGACCGCCGGTTGGCTGTCCCTGGGTATTGTCGGCGGTACCTTTAACCAGAGTTTGGGGTTGCCCGACCTGGGCGAGCAGGTATTGGCCGGAGCTGTTGATGCCGGGCAACTGATCCACGTTGGTTTCCAGACTGGTGATGTGCCCCAGGCTATCGCTGATCAGCCGCGCAACGGGTTGGAGGCCAAGCCCATACTGTCCCGGCTCCTGCAAGACGCGCGCCACCACGAGGAGCGCGTTGGGGAGGCCATTGGTCACTTGAAGCGACAAGCTTTGGCCAGGCAAAATGCCGTTGGCGGCCACCTCGAAGGCATCCAGCACCGGCAAACCGCCCGCCAGGCCGCTGAAATTTGTGGGTGTCAGCGACCGGAGCAGCAGGCACTGCGAACTGGCCACCGCCCCTGCCCCTGCAATCAATTCCACGCCGCCGCTGGTCAGGCCGCCGCCATTGGTGGTGAGAAGAGTTCCGTCAAATTCGGTTGGCGCCAGGACGCCGACGCTCACGATTGTGTCCTCGAGCACCGATGGGTCCACGATCTGCAGCGGCCGCATCGGGAAAGTGGCTTGCAGCATGGCGGGGTTTGTGCCCGGCCGCTGGTAGGCGCAAATCATTTGCTCGTACTCGGGTGTAACGGGGGCCAGGCCGCCGCTAACCACGTACTCTTCCATGACATCACCTTCAAGCTGCAGGCCGCTGGGCAGCTCGGTGGCGCCATTTGTGGGCGTCAGCGTGATCGAGGCCGAGCCCGTGACCAGGGCGGGATTGGAGCTGGCGGCGCTGGTGCCGGGGTTCACTGAGCCAGTCGCCGACAGGGTGGAAGGGTCCGGCAACGGCAGCGGGCCGGAAGGAAGCAGTTGGCCGAGGACAGGAGTGGGAGGGGCGTTGGGCGGAAAGTCGCCGACGACCAGAGCATACGCGCCCGGCCCGGGCAAGCTGACCGTTAAGACACCGCCCGTGGTGCCGGTGAACAGTTGTTGAACCTGCCATGCGAGCGTTTGCTGATTCCACTGGGCCAGGGCCGCGTTGTCACCGCTGTTCAACGGACTCCAAAGCCGCAAAGTCGCAGCCGGCAGGACGGAAAAACCGGCGGGTGACTCAAGCCAGAACGCTTGCAATGGACTCCAACCCACAGGCAAGAGGGCCGGCAGGGTTTGCGCCGTGAGTGGCGTGAGTGTGACGCTTTGACTGGACGAAACCGCTCCGGGCGCGAAAGTGATGGAAATACCGGTGTTGGTTACCGAACCGCCGAGGGGATTGACCGATACCGCATTGGGGTTGCGGCTGCTTAGGCGCGGAGAGAAGATTTTTTGTATGCCCGTGGTCAGTGTTTGCAACCTCCAAACCGGCAGATAGCCCGGAGCGGAAAACTGCCATGAATAATTCCCGGAGACTCCACCGACAGTTGCCACCCCAAAAGCGGGGTCCGTCTGAGTCGTCGCCTGGCCCTGTGGGCCGGTCTCGTTGATCGTCACGCTCGGAAGCGGCTGGCCCAACCCGTCCAAAGTGTGCACAAAGCCAAACACCCCACCTGGCAGCATCGCGAAGACGCTTGTCGTCAGTTTTGGCGACTCGCCCGTATAGCCCAGCGTCAGCGTTTGTTTGATCGTGCGCTGCCCGAGATACAAAGCGTTCTGTTGCAAGTCTCCGGTCAGGTTCACAAACGCTTTCCCGTTGTTCGTGCCATCCGCGCCGACCAACCCGCTCGTCCCCGTGAACGAATCCACCATCAGCACCATCGGCCCACTCAGTGCGGTTGGCGATTGGTTCGATACAGTCACATCCACGTTCCACTGCTGTCTCGCGCGATTCAGCCGCATCGAGGTGAAATACACGCTCACATTGGTGCTCACATCCTGCAAATCCAGGTTCACGCCCCCCAAAGTAAACTCATAGGCCCACGCCGGCCCAGCCAGTCCGCTGACCAACAGGACGCCGATAGTCAACCAGGCCCAAAGGCCGGCTCGCTTTGCCAATCCAAATCTCATCGTGTGCGCCATCGTTTGCCGCCCGCTATTAACAAGCCCGCCAGCACCAGCACCCCGGCCTGGGGTTCGGGCACCGACACCACCTGCAACCCCCCATACCAGGCCAGCGAATTGATCCCGTTTTGGTTATCGAACAAATCAAAGGTCACGTTCAACGTCGGCCCCAGCAGTTGAGCCGGCAGTGGCACCGTGACCGTGTAGGCCACCCCCTGGCCCAGGATGGGGGACGCGCTGGGGGGAGTGATGGCCTGCCGCAGCACCTGGCCATCAGGCAGCACCAGCCCGCCGGGGGTATTGGGCAGCCACACCGGCCCGCTGGCATCCAGGGTCGCCAGCACCGCCACGGTGCTCAGCGCCGGACTGCCAAAACTCACCGTGAAGGAGTCCAGAAAGGCCCCCGGACTGGGCACTTCTGCCGTGATGAACCCAAAACTAAAGACCACCTCCGGGTCGCTCACCCCGCTCAAAGTTAAGGTCTGTTGATCGCTGACCAACGGCTGGCCGCCGCCGGTTTGCAGCACCGTGTCCATGGTCCCTTGGCCCAGGGCCGAAGCCACGGAGAGCAGGATACCAGCCCAAAATGCGGCCTGCCGGCCCGATCGGGTCAGCAGCACACCGGCTCGATAGGCGGTGCGTAAAGCGCTGAGGCGAAGCGTGGGTACTGACATCATTGGGTCAACCACGGGGCTGAGGCGAGCGGACAAGTGAAGCAACGAGCTGATCACCGGGCGCCATGAGGGGTGACGACCTCGGACGCGGGTGAACTACGATCACGCTCGTGTTCCCCGTACGGCAGGCGGCTTGAGCATCACCGCTGCGGCGTGCGGCGCTGGGCCGGGAAAACGATTATGAACTATTGGGCGGCGCGCGTGGTGAGCCCAATGCGGAACCAGGTGGATGATCATATCAGGTCTTACCAAAGGAAACGCAAACAGCGGGACTTTATTTCAACTCATGTGAAGTATTTTTTGTTTTTATTTCAAATTCGGCCTCCCGGTGGCGGCTTTCACCAGCCGGCGTTGCGTTGAGGCGCTGCTCGGCCGCGCGAAACGGCTGGCCCAGGAAGGGATATGGAGTATAATAGGTCAACTCATGTTACTCGCACCGCAGGCCGGCATTTTTCCAGATACGCGGTGGAGTCTTATTTTGCAGGTGCATCGGCCTGAGGATCAGGCTTCGGCGGGCCAGGCGCTGAATGAGCTGTGCCGGGTTTATTGGCAGCCCCTGTACATCTATCTGCGGCGCAGTGGCTTGGATAACGAGGCGGCCAAGGACACCGTGCAGGGCTTTCTTGCCCACTTCCTCTCTCACGGCGGCTTTGGACGCGGCGCTCCCGACCAGGGACGGTTTCGGTATTTTCTCCTGGGCAGCTTGCGAAATTACCTGGTGAGCCAGGCCCGCAAGGAGGGGGCGCTCAAGCGCGGCGGCCAGGCGGAGTTCGTGCCGATGGACACCCAGCAGGCGGAGGAGATGTTCCAGAGTCTGGCCGACGAGAGCCTTTCCCCGCGCGCGGCTTATGACCGGCAGTGGGCTCATACGGTGTGGAGCCGCGCCCTGGCCCGGCTGCGGGAGGAGCAACGGGCGCGGGGAAAGGAGCCGCTCTTCGAGGCGCTCAAGCGCGCGCTGACCGAGTACTCCAAGGAGGTCTCCTCGCAGATTGCAGCCGATACGGGGCTGACGCCTCCCGCCCTGGCTCTGGCCGTCCACCGCCTCCGACGGCGGCTGCGGGAGCTGGTGCTGGATGAACTCTCACAAACCGTGGGCGCCAACGAGGACCTGGCGGCGGAGCTCGATTACTTTCTTTCCATCTGGTCGAAATGACCTGTTTTTCCAGTTCCCTGAAATTCTGGCTGGCAGGTTGCGTTTTATTTGAATAGCGGATGATCCAAGCCCGTGATCCAGTTGAACGGTGTTCTCGTTGCGGCACCCGGCTCAGTGCCGCGCTGGCCGAGGGGCTCTGTCCGCACTGCCTGACCGAGTCGATTTTTGCCCGCCAAGGTAGCGAGCCCGCTGCGGTCTTGGAGGCGCCCGACGTCCTGCAGCGGATCGGGGATTATGAATTGCTCGAGTATGTTGCCCGCGGTGGAATGGGAGTGGTCTATCGTGCGCGCCAAACCAGCCTCAACCGTGAGGTCGCGGTCAAGGTGCTGCTGGACCCGGTGTTCGCCAGCGCCGAACAACTGGCGAGGTTCAAAGCGGAGGCGGCTGCGGCGGGAGCCCTCCGCCACCCCAACATCGTAGCCATCCACGAGATCGGCGAGGCCGGCGGCCAGCGGTTCTTCTCGATGGATTTCGTTGCGGGCAAAGATCTTGCCGAACTGACCCGGGACCGGCCCCTGCCGGCACGGGAGGCTGCCCACCTGGTGCTCAAGGTCGCCGATGCCGTCCATCATTGCCATGAGCGCGGGATCTTGCACCGGGATTTGAAGCCGTCCAACGTGCTGGTGGACGCCTTGGGGGAGCCGCATGTGACGGATTTCGGTTTGGCCAAGCGGATGGAAGGAGCCGAACCCCGGCCTGAGCGCCCCGCCGATCTAACCGCCAGCGGCCAGGTGATGGGCACACCAGGCTACATGTCTCCCGAGCAGGCGGGCGCGAAACGAGACGTAGGGCCGGCGACTGATATCTATTCACTAGGCGCGTTGTTGTATCATCTGCTCACTGGACGGGCGCCGTTCGTGGGCGAGACCCCCACACTGGTGCTGCGCCAGGTCGAAGAACAGGACCCGGTCGGCCCGCGCCTGCTCAATGCCAGCGTGCCGGCGGATCTCGAAACCGTTTGTCTAAAGTGCCTGGCCAAAGAGCCGAGGCATCGGTATGCCACCGCGCGCGATCTGGCTCAGGATTTGCAGCGATTCCTCGACGGCGCTCCCATTCATGCCCGGCCGATCGGCGCACCCAAGCGCCTCTGGCGCTGGTCGCGCCGCCGGCCCCGAGTGGCCGCCCTCATCGTTCTTTCCGGACTGCTGCTCCTCCTCGTTCTCGGCGAGACGATTTATGCCCGAGCCCGCCTCCTGGAAGACCTCCGGGTGGTCCGGCGCAAGGACTATGTCGCCGATATGCGCCTGGTGGAGCGCGCGATCCAGGAGGACAACCTGGGCCAGGCCGCCTCGCTGCTCGACAAATGGGACCCCGGAACTCAGCCCGCCCGGCCTGCGGGGTTTTCCGCCTCCCCGGAGGATCTCCGCGGCTTTGAATGGCATTACTTTTCCGGCCTCTGCCAGGGTGACGAACAATGTGTGCTCGGACGGCATCAGGATCGCGTCCTCCGGGTGGCCTTTTCACCGCACGGGGATCGAGTCGCCAGCGCGTCCAGCGATGGCGAGATCCGGCTCTGGGACACTGCCAGCCATGCGCTCCTGGGCGAGGCCCGGCTTGGGACGCGAGCCTTGACGGTCTGCTTTTCGCCCGATGACCGATTCCTTGCCACCGGTGGGGACGACCAAATGGTTCGTTTGTGGAATCCGCGCAACCTGGCTCCGATCGGATCGGGCCTGCACCATAACTCGGCTTTGGCGGTGCTGGCCTTTAGCGTCTCGGGTTCGAACCTGCTGGCGGTGGCCCGCCAGGAATTGGCGCTGTGGGATGTCGGAACCTGGACGGCTATTCGTCGTCAGGCACTTACGCCCTCCGCATGGTTTTACGGAAGTGTTTCTCCGGACCTTTCGAACCTGGCCTTGCCCATGCCCGGCTATGTGGGAGTGAGGCTCTGGAATGTTCCCGCCTGGCGGGACCGTGGGTTCGTGGGCGAACTCTCCGTGGCCACGGCCTTCTCCCCGGACAACCGGTTCCTGGCGGCCGGCCAGCTCGATGGCCTGCTCCGCATCTGGAGAACCAGCGACCTCCACCAGCTCATCAGCATCCCCACAGGCGCGGGCAATGTCCGAACCCTTGCCTGGTCTCCCGATGGTTACCAGCTAGCTTCGGCCGGACGGGATTCGGCCTTGAGGATCTGGGAAGCCTCAACGGGGCGCTTGCTCGCGATCTATCGCGGGCACCATGGGCTGATCAATTGGGCCGTCTTCTCGTCCGATGGGCGCTCGATGGCTACGGCGTCCGCCGATGGCACCGTCCGATTATGGGATCCAGGCAGGCCGCCGGCGAACCGGCAAAATCCCGCGCGGCGGGATTGGCCCAGCTTGACTGGCAAAGATGGATACTGGCCGAATCTCAGGTTTTGTGATTGGCCTGGTGGGTGGAGCGGCGGGGGGGCGGACCCAACGCTCCACGTACCCCTCCCGCCCGAGTTGCGTGCCACCAATGTGGTCGTGGGCGTGCTCTCGGATGGGTTCCTGGTCTTTGGTCCGGGATCGGTGCTGAGGCGCTTCGACCGAACGGGCGCCCCGACTCAACCACCGATTGAGCTCTCACACGGTCCCATCATTCAACCCTTGGCTTCGCCTAACGGACGCTGGGCGGCTTGGAGGAGCAGCGCAGATCAACTCGCCTCCTTCAGCCTCTACCGGCTCGGTGCCAGGCGTCAATTGGTCGTCGAGGGCAAACCCGGTTCGCCATGGCTGCTGCCGGCCTTTTCCAGCGACGGACGGTTTCTGGCCATGGCGACACTCCGCGGGGATCTCACCGTGTGGGACCTCGAGCCGTTCCGGCTCCGCGCACACCTCGAGGCATCGCGAGGGGTTCCTACCGGTCTGAGTTTTTCGCGCGATGCCTCCCGGCTGGCGGTATCCTCCGCCGAAGGCCGGGTCACCGTTTGGGACAATCGAACCCCCGGCCGCCGGCTCGCGGACTTGGACGCGGGGGTTTACCCGATCTGGTGCGTGGGCTTTTCCCCCGATGGCAACCGCCTGGCTGGGGGCAGTGACGATGGGGATGTGTTCGTTTGGGATATGGCCTCCCAACAAGTCGTCGCTAAATTCAAAGCGCCCGTCGCCGACACTATCAGTGACGTGACCTTTTCTCCCGACGGCAACGCGCTGTCGGCGGTTGCAACCTCGGCCACCTTTATTTGGCGGGTTCTGCCGCCGCCAACCACCAGCGCGCACGGCGGCTAGCAAGCGTGCGGAGGTGTGAGATTCACGCTTTTTGCGCAATTCTCACGCGAAACGCGAGGGGTTCTGCCGCCAATCGTGGTCGCTCCTGGCTGGCGTGAATAATGCTCGGAAGATTCTTCGGCCAGGCCTGAGAGCCTTGACCACTCGGGCTCCTCCAAAATTGATGAAACGGAAATGCACCACGATTGCCCTCGCGACGATTGCCGCACTCGTCAATCTTGGCCATTTAGTCTTGGCGCAAGAATGGCAGCTTACCAGCGCCCCCGCTGTAAATGGGCGCGCGGTCGCGTGCTCGGCTGACGGAACCAGAGTGGCCGCGGTGGCTGGGGGGCAGGTGTTTCCCGTCTTCGAGGGCGGCCCCATTTACGTTTCCACTAATTCAGGCGCTACCTGGGCCCCGGCCAGCCCACCCGGCTCAAACCTCTGGTCCATTGCCTCCTCCGCCGAAGGAAACCGGCTAGCTGCGAATCGGCCAACAAGGCCCAATTTACAGCTCCACCGATGGTGGGGTAACCTGGGCCTCCTTTGCCCCCCCGGCTGCTGATTGGAACGCCGTTGCCTGCTCAAGCGATGGGAACCGTATGCTGGCCGCCGGGAATGGGCTTCCCGTTTACCTTTCTACCAATGCCGGAATCCGTTGGAGTCAGACGGACACGGGCTCGAATAATTGGGCCGGGGTGGCCTGTTCCGCCGACGGCCAGCGCCTGGTTGCAGTCCAGGAGCCTGGCCGCATCTTTGTGTCATCGAACGGCGGGACGAGTTGGTATCCAACCGGCGCCCGCTCCAACAATTGGACGGCCGTCACATCCACGGCGGACGGACGTCAACTGGTTGCAACCTCCAGCTCCTGGAGTTCAACCGAAACGAACGGCGGCATCTCCATTTCGCCTGATGGCGGAGATTCGTGGCATCAAACCGCCGCACCGAGTGGGCTTTGGTACGCGGTAGCCTCCTCCGCCGACGGCACGAGGCTGGCCGCCGCCGGCGATGCCCGATATGGCGGCCATATGATTTACACTTCTAAGGACTCAGGATTGACCTGGTCCTCAAACGCCTGGACCAGCACAGATTGTCACTCGGTGGCTTGCTCGGCAGATGGTGGCAAATTATTCGCCGCAGGGTACCGCAATGGAATCTACGCCATGCAATCCCTCTCCCAGCCTGCGTTGAGCCTGACGACTTCAGGCGGAGGCCTCCAGCTCTCCTGGCTCATTCCCTCGACTCAGTTCTTCCTGGAGCAGACTTCCGACCTAACAGCAACCCAGTGGCTGAGTGTCGGCGCTGCCCCTGCCCTCGACTACAATCAACTCCACAACCGCGTGATTCTCCCCTTGCCGTCACGGCCGACTTTTTATCGTCTAAGATCGCAGTGACCGGCCGGGCCGGCACAACGCTTAAACGCAAAGCCCCAGGAACTCTTTTCGGGGAAAATGCACTTGGGCGGCGCGTGCTCGTGTGAGGTCGCAGGCGTGTCACACATGCGGCTCTTTGCCTCAGCGTCCATTTCCAACCTGGTTGACGACCTCGCAGGCTCGGCTGGACCCCGAATCGCCGGAGCGCATGTGCCGCTCCCGGTGTAAACCGCGCCGGTTGACGGCGTCGCCATGAGTCATCGCCACTCGGGCGCCGAGCGTGTGCTTGACAGAGTGCCCCGATGTGAATAAGCCATATGAAAGACACACCGTCATGGCATCAATATTATGAATGCTATTCCTCTTCCCGCAGCCGGCCTCGGGGCCATCCTTAGCCTGTCCGTCCAACTTTCCGTCGGAGCGACCCGGATGGAGGGGCGCGTCGTGGACGACGCGACCGGTCAACCGCTGGCGGCCCGGGTTGCGCTCACTGATACCGACGGCAAACCCGTCGAGCTTGCGGGTGAGCACGCCCATGTCCAATACCTCGATAAGCGCTGGTGCTATGTGGATGGGGGGTTCAGTTTGACCCTGCCGAACCGCGGCGTTCTGGTCGAAATCCGGCGAGGGCTCGAAACCCGTCCTCTGACCTTCACCATCGCTCCCGATCCGGGCGGGGCGGAGATCCGGAGGACTTTCCGGTTGCGCCGCTGGATCAACCTGCGGCAGCAGGGCTACGTCTGCGGCGATTTTCATGCGCATCTTCCGGTCCCACGGGAGGCCCGCCCCCAAATGAAGGCCGAGGACCTCGACGCCCTGACTCTCCTGCACGTGACCGACTCGCAATCTCCGTGCCCTATCAATGACTGCTTTATTGGCCGGATGGATCCGATTTCGAGCCCGGGTTGCGAAATCCGGGTCAGCCAGGAGGTCCGAGATTGGCAGATGGGACACGTCACCTTGGTTAACCTGACCCATTTGGTTCCCGGATATCCGGACGTTGGCGGGACGATGGAATACTATCGCAGCACGCCGCATTGGGACCTGGTGCGGGCGATGAAAGCCGCCCGCGAACAAGGCGGCCTCGTGTTCTGGTCGCACTTCGCTTCGCTTCCGGGAGCGCAATCGCCCATCGGCATTGCCCTGGGCCTGGTTGATGGGATCGAGTTGATCACCTGGAATGATCCGACACAGCTTCCAAACCATTGGAGTCCGTGGCAAAACTCGGGCATGTCCCAGGCCGAGTTCCCCATCATGCGCCCGCTGGACCTCTACTATCAGTATCTCAACGCCGGGTTTCGCGTGCCGATCGCCGCCGGGACGGACAAATTCGCCGAGGATATTCCATTCGGCAGCAACCGCACCTATGCGCGGGTTAAAGAACCGGCCAATTACGCCGCGTGGATCGAGGCGATCAAGGCCGGCCGGGCGTTTGTCAGCAACGGCCCCCTGCTCGAGTTCGACGCCGGGGGGCATCAGTCGGGGGAGGTGGTCGAGTTTCATGGAACCAACGCGTTCCGGGCCCGCGTTACCGCCCGTTCCATTCTTCCCTTCACCACCCTCGAAATCGTGGTGAACGGCGAGACCGTCGCGCACAAGACCATCGCCATTCCCAACAATCCCGCGGTCGAGGGGATCTACTCGATGGAAGTTGAAACCACCATTGAGCTGGCCCGAAGCGCCTGGGTGGCCGCTCGCGTCGTGGAGCACCCAGACCTGAGGAGCCACATCCTCCCGCGCGGCCTTTCGGTGTTCGCCCACACCGCACCGATCTATTTCCTGCAGGACGGCCGCAAAGTCCGCGAAGCGGCCTCGATTGCCTACCTCTGCAAATACGTCCAAGGGGTGCTGCATTGGCTGGGGACCAATCCAGCCTTCGTGAACGAGCCGGATCGCCAGAATGCCAGGCGGACAGCCGAAGAGGCCCTCCGGGTCTATCAGGCGCTCTAAGGCGCGAGGGTCGAACGGCTCCCTTCCCCCGCCGAAGGGATAAATGCCCTTGATGCCTTGACCCTGCGGTGGTCCTCCTGTATCCCCTGCCCTTGCACCCATGGACATCCGGCAATCGACCCGAGCTTACGAAGCCTGGCTGGGCAAGCAATTGCCCTTGGTTTCCGCTGATCTAAAGCTGAAGCATCAGCGCATGGCGCAAAGCCCGTTTCCCTTTCTCCGCGCCACGTTCTATCGTTGGAGCCAGCTTTGGCCTGAAGCATGCCCCGACCTCGCTTCAGCCCCCAAGGTGCTTGGCGTAGGTGACTTGCACGTCGAGAACTTCGGCACGTGGCGGGATGCCGAGGGCCGATTGATTTGGGGCGTCAACGACTTTGATGAAGCCTGCCGGCTTCCGTATGCAAACGATCTGGTACGGTTGGCGGTCAGCGCCCAACTTGCGGCACAGGCCAACCCATTGTCCTGTGACCCACCCTCCATCTGCGCTGCTGTTCTCGCCGGATATGAAGAGGCGCTACGGACGGGCGGAAGGCCCTTTGTTTTGGCCGAGCACCACGGTTGGTTGCGCCGCACGGCGATGAACAACCTGCGTGACCCAGCCGAGTTTTGGGACAAGCTCGGTCAATGGAAAGGAGCAGGCGAATCGGTGCCTCCGGACGTCCAGAAAGCGCTCAGGCAGAATCTGCCCGAGCCCGGCTTGGAATTCCGAGTGGTGCATCGTCAGGCAGGCTTGGGCAGCCTCGGGAGAAGACGCTTCACCGCCTTGGCCGAGTGGCACGGCGGCTTGATCGCTCGCGAGGCCAAGGAACTGCGCACCACCGCCTGGCACTGGGAAGCGCCCGAAAAGCGCGCTCTGGCACCGCTCTACTTGGAAGTCATCCGGCAGGCGGTGCGCGTGGCCGACCCATTCCTTAAAATGCGAGGCCGTTGGCTCATACGGCGGCTGGCGCCGGATTGCAGCCGGATCGAGCTGGGGTCGCTACCGGTAGCCAAAGAGGAATTAAAACTGCTCCACGCCATGGGCTGGGAAACGGCAAACGTCCATCTCGGGACCAGAGGAGCGGTGCCACAAATCCGGAAGGACTTGCGCGCGCGGAATCCGAAGTGGCTGCTCAACGCGGCGTCGGCCATGACCAAGGCGACCATGGCGGACTGGAAAGATTGGAAAGGGTAGCGCAACGATTGAGCCCGCCGCCCCCCGCTGGAACCAGGCGTCGGGCCCACCCAGACCACCGAAAACCCTGAGCGCGCCGGCGATTCGTGGGGAGCGATTTGTTGGGCCTTTCACAGCAGTTTCTTGAACTCATCAACCCCCAGCCCGACTTGGCGAAGAATGGCCCGTAGCGTGCCCGTGTCGATTTCGGAGTGGTTTGGCACAACCGTCTGCGCGAACGGCTCGTCCCGGCGCAGGATCATGTGGCTGCCATGCTGGCGGCGCACACGAAATCCAATGCGCGTCAACGCGGCCACGATTTCCCGCCCGGAAACCCGCGGCACACGGCTCATACCGCCACAATCAAAGCCTCGAACTTCTCTTCGGGGACCGCCAAGCCATCTTCCTTCAACACCTGCACGTAACCTTCGATGGCCTCTCTAATGTTGGCGACGGCTTGTTCGCGCGTAGTCCCCTGAGAGACGCAGCCCGGCAAACTGGGACACTCGGCCACCCAATAGCCATTCTCACCGGGATAAATAAGCACCTGTCTCATGCCGCACGCTACACACCGAGTGTCCCGCGGTCAAGGGCGCGCTCGATTGACTGACTGCGAGGGCTGCATCAAGCTCGCATTTACGGGGTGGAAACAACCTGTCCCCACCAGGCCCTTAATGCGCCGAACCGGCGGTTTCGGGCGCCGCGGTTTGGATGATCTGAAAGTAATCTCCCGGCGCCCGGTTCAAGTCCCTCAGGAACTCGAACACTCCCGTCCGCACTCCGGGCACTTGGCCGAGGCTCCCCATTGCCAGCCCAGCTCAATCTCGACCTTCTTTTCCCCCAGCTTGAGTTCCACGTTGTTGACCTCCCAAGGACTGCCCACGCCTAAAAGCAACGCGTAATGTTTCTGTAGTTCGGTATCGATGTTCATGTTGCGCGCCCGCCTGCAAAAAGCCTAGCCACCCGGCCAGCTTCTTCGCCAAAGACGTCCGACCGGCGTAGCGCAGCGGAGCGGAGCGAAGTCCGGCGCGGAGCGCTTGGATCCCAGTTCCGACCACGACGCCACAACATGAAATCAATCCCAGCCAACAGCCTTCACTCTAAAAGCTCTTCCCTTTTTGCCCATCCCAGCCACTAAATTCCGCGAATATCCCAAAAATACGCGGTCGCATAGGATAAACGTTTCGGGTTTACGCCGCTGCGCAGTGGCGCAGCGGTAATAATGCAAGCCAATTGCCATCGGCGCGTCCAGTGCCGCAGCCTGGTTAGCCCTTTCCGTCCCTTTTCTCAATCGAAACTCCTTTGGTATTTGTGTCGAGCTTCAGGACGGTGATGCTCCGCGCTCTCTCGGCGCGGTGAAGCTTGCTCTCGCCAAAATCCCTCCTGGTCCAGAAAGTCATTCCCGCCACCTTGGCGTCCTTCGTCGTCAGAACAATAATGGCATCGTAGTCCCGGAAACCCCAGTAAATGCCCGTCAATGGGTGCTCGCCTTTTGGTCCAACGACCTCCAGATCGGAAGTGATATCGATGCCGCCATGCTGCTTCATGGCGGCAACTGCCTCGTCCCGGCTCTGACCAACCGCGATGCGAACTTCGTCCGCGAATCCGGCGAGCGGTAGCAGAAAAAAGGCGATTAACAGTGTGCGCATGGCGTGTTGTGAACTACGAGCGCCTCTCAGCGAACCGGTCTGCTCGGTGGTCGGCTTGGCAACGGGTCCATCTCGCCGGGTTCGCTGCCGGTGGCTGGTTACGCAGGCCCCTCATGCTCCAGTCCCCATTTTCTAAGTTGCTCATCACCAACTCCACCTGAATGAAGTATGCCCAGCCCGGTTCATTGCTCCAAGTTAAAAATGATTGTCTTTCTATTTGTTTTGGTCATGGACAGTTTTAATCTGGGTCGCTCGACTCGGCTCGCCTTCAATGAGGCACCTGCACCGAGCCATCGCCCGACAACACCGAGGTTTGACAACGTGACAACTTGGACGCAGGATAGAGGCGGAGAGTCCAAATGAACATCTTGAATTCCAAGCGCGGTTTCACTCTCATCGAATTGCTCGTCGTCATCGCCATCATTGCCATCTTGGCGGCGATGCTTCTCCCGGCGCTCTCGCGGGCCAAGGCCCAGGCCGATTCCGCCGTCTGCAAAAATCACCTCGAACAGATGGGGGTGGCGCTCCAACTCTACTTGCATGACAACCAGGACGGCTACCCGTTTTCGGAATGGACTGATGCTTCGGAGAAGGTCGTGGACACCTGGGAACTCGCTCTCCAATCTTATTATCCGGTCTCATGGACCAATTCTACCTATCAATGTCCAGGGTACAAGGGCTTAATTGCTGAGTCTTGGAACGGACAAACCAACCAGTTCGAGGGAAGCTATGCCTATAACTGCCAAGGGACAGATCATCGCCCCTTTCCGGAGTTGGGGCTTGGCTGGAGCTGGCGTTCGGGGAATGACCTCCCGAAGCGCCTCTCTGAGGTTGTCAGTCCAACGGATATGTTCGCAATTGGAGAGTCTCGGCTCATGCCCAATCTGATGCAGCCGGGTCCCCCGTGGGCAGGCATGGACTGGTATTTCGTGGGCAAGTACGGGCTGGGCACTGGCCCAGCAGACATGCCATTTCCTCCCCGACACGGCCAAGATTACAACATACTCTGCTGCGATGGTCATGTGGGAGCGATACCACCGCTGATTCTTTTTGATCCGATCCGCATGGCGGCGAGGTGGAACATCGATCACCAGTCACACCCGGAGTTGTGGGATCAATGAGAATTCCTTGGCTATCGTGCGAGTGGGGAAAGTCCTGACCACCAGAACCTCGTTTCTGCGAATGGCACCAAGTGTGGGAACATTGGTGGCGGGGACTTTGAGCTTGGTCCGCGACAATTTCAAACCGGTCAGCAGTGAAACTCGAGCAGGTGTACCGTTCCCCGGCCTCGATCCACCATTGCGGACTTCCGGCTCACGCGGGGCGACCAGGATGGTCAGGCGATGATTTCCTTTATCACCTCGCCGCTCACATCGGTGAGCCTGAAGTCGCGACCGGAGTAGCGGTAGGTGAGTTTCTCGTGGTCAAAGCCGAGCAGCCTCAGCATGGTGGCATGGAGATCGTGAACATGCACCGGGTTCTCGACCGCGCGGAACCCGAACTCGTCGGTGGCGCCATAAACGGTGCCTCCCTTCACTCCGCCACCGGCAAGCCAGACCGTAAATCCATAGTGGTTATGATCCCGGCCCTTGCCCTTGCCCGGGGTGCCCGGAGCGGGGATTTCCACGGCCGGCGTTCGTCCAAATTCACCGCCGCACAGGACCAGCGTGTCTTCCAGCATTCCGCGCTGTTTAAGGTCGGTGAGCAGCGCCGAGATGCCCTGGTCCACTTCGCCGGCGAGCCGGCGATGGTTGTCTTCGATGAGCTCGTGACTGTCCCAGGGCTGCACGTCGCCGTGGTAGCATTGGACGACGCGGACGCCGCGTTCGAGGAGGCGGCGCGCAATGAGCAGTTGGCGCGCTTGGAGAGAATCGCCGTACAGCTCACGGATGTGCGCGGGTTCTTTGGAGATATCGAAGGCGTCGGTGGCTTCGAGTTGCATGCGGTAGGCCAGCTCGAAGGATTGGATCCGCGCTTCCAGTTGAGGATCGTCTCCGCGGGCGCGCTGGTGCTCGGCGTTAAATGCCGCGAGCAAATCCAACTGCCGGCGCTGCGCCGTGCGCGTGACGCGATGGTTGATGATATTCTCGATCAGGTCCTCGGGCCGGGTCTTCCGGGTATTAATGTGGGTGCCCTGGTAAATGCCCGGCAGAAACGCCGACCGCCAGTTGGAGACATCCGCCACCGGCAGGCCGGGGCACATCGCGATGAAGCCCGGCAGGTTCAGGTTCTCCGTGCCGAGTCCATAGGTAATCCAGGCCCCGTAACTGGGCCGTGAGAGGCGCTCATCCCCGCAGTTCATGAGCCGCATGGATTGCTCGTGATTCGGTGTATTGGCGTACATCGACCGGATAAAGCACAGGTCATCGACGTGCTGAGCCGTGCGGCTGAAGATTTCGCTGACCTCGATGCCACTTTGGCCGTACTTTTGGAATTTAAACGGCGAAGGCAGGGCGGTGCCCGTAGGACGTTCAGTCGTGAGATTGCCGCTGGGAATGGCCTTTTCGGCCCATTTTGCCAAAGCCGGTTTGGGGTCGAACGTATCGACCTGGGAAGGGCCGCCGTTGAGGTAAATATGCAGGATGCGCTTGGCGCGGGCCGGGAGGGGAGGCTGCCGCGCGGCGAGCGGGTTCAGAGTGGAAGCGGCCGCCGCCGGGGCCAACAGGCCGGCCTCCTGCAGCAGTGACGCCAGGCCGAGCATCCCCAGGCCGGTGCCCATTTGGCGAAGCATGTGGCGCCGCGTCAGGAGTCGTGTGGGAAAGTGTTCGAGTGGGTTCATGGAGGGTTGGGGGTTAATCGACGAATACCGCTTCGTTGGAGATGAGCAACACCTGCGCAAACTGTTCCCAGGCGGTCAGACCCTGGTCCGGGGCGCGCTCCGTTCCCGCAGCTTGAACAAACTGGAGGGCCGACGAGAGTTCGCTCTCGGTGGGCAATCGGCCCAGAACCTTGCCGAAAAGAACCTCGACGCGCTGGGCGGGCTCAACGGCGCAGGCGACCTCGGGACAGGCCGCGAGCGCTCGGGCCTGCTCCATCACGAAGGGTGAGTTCAGCTCGAAAAGCGCCTGCTGCGGGACCGTGGTGCGGGGGCGGCGCTCGAGGCATTGATCCGGCACGGGAAAATCATACGCACGGAACATCGCCGGGAGATCCTGGCGGTTGATGAGCGCATAGACGGCCCGGCGACGGCTTAAAGGCTCCACGGTTAAATCGATCGAGCGGCCTCCCGTTCCCAAATCGATTTGGCCGGAGACAAAGAGCAAGGTATCCCGCCGGGCTTCGAAATCCAGCCGGCGCCGAGGGTAATGGCTCAGCCATTTGTTTTCCGGATCGGCCTCGTCCGGGCCGGGGGATTTGCCGGGCGATGGCGTGGAGGACTGTTGATAGGCGCTGGTGAGCAACATCAGCCGGTGCAGGTGCTTGATACTCCAACCCGAGCGGATGAATTCCGAAGCCAGCCAATCGAGCAACTCAGGGTGGGTCGGCGGGTCGCTGCGGACGCCAAAATCCGTGGTCGAGCCGGCGAGCGGTTCGCCGAAATGAAGCATCCACACTCGATTGACAAATACCCGGGCGGTGAGCGGGTTTTCAGGGCTGGTGATGGCTCGGGCCAGTTCCAAGCGGCCACTGCCATTCGTGAAGGGCCGGACCCCGCCGGGACTCAACACCTGCAGGAACGCGCGAGGAGCCGGGTCGGTCGGGCGGGATGGGTTTCCTCGTTTGAAGACATGAGCGTCGTACGGTTCGGGCAAATCCGCCACGACCATCGCTCGGGCGGGAGGGCGGTTGGTGGCCTCCGCCGGGATCTTATCCAGGTTCGACACCAGTGCGCCGTAGCGGTCCTTTTCGGGGCGCGACATCAGGTTCGGCGTCTCACGCCGGGCGAAGGCGATCGGGCTGTCAGCCCCGGCAATCATCTCGAACAACTCCCGTTGGTCGCCGGTCAGGCCGCCGTTCGGGCTGCCGGCCGCGGGCTTTTTCGACTCCTCATAAACGTCCCGGAACAGTTGAGCATAGAGCCCGGCAACCGCGGTTTTATTCGTTAAAGTGCCCTTTTCGAGCGCTGACAGTACCGAAGGCGTTGTAGCGTGGAGGGTTTTCGGCAGCCGGAGAGGGATGGCAAACCTGGCGGATGGTTGCGGTGGCTTTTGCGCGGAAATCTTCATCGGGCAAGTCCATCAGCCGGGCCCACGGGCCGAAAACCGGATCCTCGGCGGTGGCGCGTCGATCGAGCCAACGGCGAGTCCGCAGCATTAGGCTGGGCCGGAAATCCTCAGGGGTCAGCGAGAGAGCGAATTGCGAGGTCTCGGTGATGTCGGGCACGGTCGTCGCCGCTCGGAACAAGTAATCGCCGAAGCGTTGGCGGAAGTTTTCGGTCAGGCGCGCGAACTCGGTGTCGATGTGCTGTTCGAGTTCCTTTCGAGCCTGGGCAAGCTTCTTTTCAAACTCGGGGCCGCCGGGGACTTTTTCCGGGTCTTCCAGCAGCGGAAGGTCGTAGGGCCGCTCGGTGCTGGCGAAGACGCCGTAGAGCCCGTAGTAGTCCTTTTGGGTGATCGCGTCGTACTTATGGTCATGGCACCGGGCGCAGGCGACGGTCAAGCCCAGGAAGCCGCGCGTTGTGGTGTCAATTTGGTCATCGATCTGGTCATGAGGGTTGTTATCGAACAGGCGTCCCAGTGTCAAAAACCCGAGTGCGGCCAGCCGCCACCTGGGGAGTGATGGCCCGGCCAAATCGGCGCTGAGCTGGTCCTCGACGAACCGGTTGTACGGCAGGTCTTCATTGAAGGCGCGAATGACGTAGTCGCGGTACGTGTAGGCGTACGGCCTTAACGCGTCCTTGCCGTAGGCCAGGACTAAATCCTTGGTATCGGCGTAGCGCGCCACGTCCAGCCAATGCCGGCCCCAGCGCTCTCCGTAGCGCGGAGAATCGAGCAATCGATCGACCACCCGGGCAAAGGCGGCCGGTGAATTGTCCTGTTCGAAGGCGCGAATTTCTTCGAGGGTCGGAGGCAACCCGATCAGGTCGTAGTAAACGCGCCGCAAAAGGGTGCGGCGGTCGGCTGGAGGGGCAAACTCCATGCCCTTTTCCTCGAGCTTGGCGAGCAGGAAAGCGTCCACCGGCGATTCCACGCGGCGCGTTCCCCGCACTTCCGGAGGTGACGGATGGGTGATGGGGCGGTAGGCCCAGTGCTTCCGCGCGTCCTCAAATGATTGACCGGGGTCGGCGTTTCCCAGGCTGGGGCCCAAAACTGAGAGCAGGCCAAGAATGGCCATGACATGTCCACTGGCTGAGGGCAGACGATTCACGGGTGTCGCTATACCCTTCGCAGGACACGCCGCCCGCGTCAATGAGGAGTTTGGTCAAGGTTGAGGACCCGGCAGCCTGTCGGGGTATAGGTTTGGCGGACTCGCGATGCTGCTCATGGCCGTGGCGCGGATTCGCTTGGGGCCCTTCCTCTGCGGTGGTGATCCTGCCGCCGCTGCTGCATGGCCCGGATGCCGGCCAAGGGCAAAGCCACGCTGGCTACATAATGGGAGACGTTGGCGTAGCCGTCATTGACGCACTCGTTTTCATCGCCGGTGGTGATAAAATCCCGCACCATGTCCACAATGCTCTGGTCGGCAAGCGCGGGCGCGGCAAGATCGAGAGCGTAAGCGAACCAACCGACCGGCGTTGCCCAATAGGCTCCATTCTGATACGTGCCCGGCTTCACGCCGATGGTCTGCTCCCAGAAGGTCCCGGCTGGCAAATGGCGAAGCTGGCCGCGTTTGACGATCTCCCGGTAATGGTCTCTAAAGTAGCGGGAAATAACCCGCGCCTGATGCGGGGTCGCCACGCCCAGATACACGGCGAAGGCGGAACCCCAGATGTCGGGCTGATTACAGACCACGGTGGCCGCGCGGAACAGGCCGGAGTTGGGGTCCCAGAATACCTGGCGGATCTTCGCGGTGACCTGTCGCGCCTGGCGGCGCCAAAGCGCAGCTTCCTCCCGCCGGTTCACCGCCTCTAACAAATCACCCAATTGCCGGCTGGCCTGCACCAGTAGGAGCGAGCAGAAAAGCTCATCGCCCTGTTTGCGGATGGCATCGGTGAAGCCATAGGGGCAGCGGTCGTGTTCCGGACCCGGCTTGATATAAACCAACCCGGTTGCCGGATTCAGCGGCATGGCCTTCATGCCTTTGATCAGGGCATCCACCGTCGCGGCGACGAGGTTCCGATCCTGGGTTTGCTGATAGGTGTGCCACGCCACGTCCACCATGAATTGCGAGCCGTCCGCCACCGGATTGCGGCCCAGGGTCCCGTATCCTGGCATGTAGCACGGCGTGCCGTCGAATTTGATGCAGTCCACCATGGCGCCGTCCGCGCGCTGGCCCGCCAGGAAAAAGCGGTAGGAATCCTTGAGTTCCTGCGCGCTGAAAGCCGCTCGGTCGCCTTCGAGCATGTAAGCGTAATCCCGAAGCCAGAAGGCCTCATAACCGCCGCCGACTTGAGGCGGGAAGGCCGAGATGCCGCTTTGGGTGCTACGGCGACAGGCGCGGATCATCTCCGACGCGCGCCTTTGGAGCCAGGCCGCCGCGGCGTCCAAAGTCTCGGGAACGGCCTGGGAGCTGAACTCGCCCCCGGCACCCCGCCCCGGGCCCACCGCCAGTCGAGCCGGGAGGTTCGTGGAGTTGGGCGCGTTCCACTCACGCGCAGGAGCCTCCGCGGCGCACCCTGACGCGACAAAGGAAAACCAACCCAACAAGACCCAGGGGTAGAGGGCGGCCTTCACCCCTGCTCTGCGGCGCGTCCGAATATTCTGTTTCATGATCCGCCGGATAACTGTGGGCGTGGAACATTTAAATCTTCGCCGCACCCAAGCCAGAAGACCAGCTCGGATTCGTCCGCGAAAGGGAGTTGCGTCCGGCTGCGAAAGCTCCAGAATCCGCTGCGAACAACCAAATTGGATCCGAACCGAAGGGCCTGCATCTATGAATGACACGGGGTTCCAGCACCGCTGCAATTTCCTGCGCACCACGGGCCATGCCGCAGCCTCTCCGGCGACTTCCAAGTGAAATCTTTCCTGCTTTCCATGGTTGGGATCGCCTTCCTCTCCGGGACCGGTTCCGGACAGGCGCAGCCCGCGCAGCCGCAAACCAAGGCACTGCCCGGCACGGTGACGACGTACTCCGACGGTCTTCACGGCTACATCGGTTTTGGGCACGAGAAGCCTCCCCCCGGATCGAGCTACAATGCAGGCATGGGCTTTTATGCGGCGGTTTGGCCGCTGGTCAAACAGCCCCTGGCAAATTTTCAGATCGGTCTGCCCGGCTCCTGGATCCTCCCCGATAACAGTGACAACGCGGACAAACCGCTCGCCCCGGAGGGCACCCTGGCCCGCACCTGGAAGGAGCGCGGCCCCACCTGGAGCAGCGTGTTCCAGACCGTGGAAGGCGGGCTGGGTTACTGGGCGGGGAACCACTTCCGGTATGGGCCCCCCAAATTCAGCATGAACGCCACACCGCAATGCTATGACTACGAGGTCGGCTCGCCGGGCTGGTCATTTTTTTACAGCAGCGAAGCACTGCCGGACAACCGCCTGGGCATCGCCCAACTCAGCAACCGGCTGCTCATCCCGCCGGACGCACTTCCCTTCGAGGGCAATCCGAACGGTCAGTTTCTGGGCTATACCTGGATGGCATTGCCGTTCACGGAACCCACGACGGGCGACCCGCCGACCGGCGATCAGAGCTGGACCTGCTTTCTGAGCGCGGCCAATTTCAAAGGGCCGATTGCCTACTACATCCCGGAAACGTGGAGCAAGATCGGCAGGCTCTTTAAGGATCCGTTTCTCTATGGACGCGGCCTGGATGCCCGCCCGGGCATCATGGGCGGCGGCGCCATGGAAATAAACACCGTCCCCAGATCCGAGGTCACAGACGCGCGCGGGACGGTTTATGCAAAACTGCCGAAGCTGCGGTTTCCGGTGGATGCCGATGGCCGGGCATTTTTGGTGCAGGACGTGACCTACTATTCGAAGGCGGCGCTTTATGATGGTTTCAAGGCCTGGCGGGACGGCGGCCCCGCCTGCTCGGGTCAACTCGACCCGAAGGGGGCCTGGAAGCCCAAGCTAAATACGCGCACCACGCACTACGACCAGGCCGGCAAGCGAATCACCGGCGTGGAACGCGTTTTTAACACCCGGATCTTCGAAGGCAACGTTTGGGGTCTCCAATGGTTTACGAACGATATCAGCCCGCAGGGCGTGTTCCCCCAGTATTACAAGCAGGTCGGAGACACGCGCGCAGCCATCCCGGTCGGGGAAGTCCCGGCCGAGACGCGGTTGCTCGATCAGCAGTTTGCCTTGGCGGGCCGGGGTACGCCCTACCACTCCCCGAGCAGCGGGGCCTGGGTCAAACCGGGGCCGAAGAGCGGACCCTTCACCGTCAAGCTGACCGACGGTTCGGTGGTGACCTACTACTGGTATCGTTTCATCGATCAGCCGTCGTTGCAGCAGTATGCCTGGAGCGAGGACAAGAAAGAGCGGTTGCAGGCCTTCGTGGAAAAGCTGCATGCGAACTGGCCCATTGACCGCGAGTACATGGCGCTTCCCGGCCGTGGCACACTGGCGACACTCGATCCTGCGCTGGTCGTGACCCCGCCCACCGGTATGGAGGTGGGCTATGTCCCGATCGTTACGCACCAGTCAGCGCAATAGACTTGATGGCCCACTGCTCTCCCGGGCGAGGTTGGGTTTCGGGTTCCAAAGCCAGGCCGATGATGAGGTCATGGTATTGAGCCATGGAGGACAGGTTTAGGCGATAGGTGTGGAACCGGCCATCCGGCTTCAGGTTTACCAGGCAGGCGCTGGCGGGATCGTAGGTGGCTTGATCCAGGCGCTTCCAGGAAATCCGCGCCTTCATGCCCTGCCCCGTGCAGGCGAGCTTCAGGATGAGCCAGGGAGCCGCTTCAGCCCGCCAGCACCGAACGCCGCTCTCGAGCAGCGGCTTGCTCGTGCCAAACGTGATGCGCCAGGCCCCGTTCAAGGGAAAGCCCTGATCGACCGCCTCGCGCACCGTCCAGTGCTGCCGGTCTTTGGCAAAATGCCACGCAGGCGGCGACGTGGTCGCCATGCGGTTGAAGCGCCGGCGTATATCGGAAAGCCTGCCGACCATGAAATCGGTCCGGTGTTCGTAAACAATGTTATAGTCGAAATTCTCCACGTGAATCGGCGCGACATAGCCGGTGGAACTATCCTTGGGATCTTCCGAGCGTCCATCGCCGTAAATCCCGCCATCAAACTGGCCGCCGTCATCCTTGAACACGCCCAACCCCCACCCTTGGTCATCCACCAGGGCCGCCCAGCGCTCCGTTCCCACAAACCGGGTCCAGGGCCAAGGCTTTTTCCAATCATTGGTGACCCAAGTCAGGGTGTCCTGGGTCAGGGGTTTATTGCCGGTATAAGACACCAGATGGCAAAGCTTCGAAATCGTGTAAACGGCCGGCAATTCCTGCGCGCAAGGATGATAGGCGGTGGTGTCCGAGCGCCGGTTGGTGCAACGATACCGCATATGGATGACCGGCCCCTCCAGCGAGGTCCAGGTCTCAAAAATGCAATCGCCGGGTACATCCTCGAGCGGCCACTGCATGGGAATGCACTTGATGTAAATCTGCTTCCCGTTATTCCGGTGCTCCAGGACCCGGGACGGATGGCCCGAGCAGTCGCCCGTCTGAATCGGATTCCAACCCAGGCCGGCCCATTCCTTGCGCGGCTGTTTACCGCCCGGTGCAAAAGGCCAGGGGCCCGAGTAATGGGACATCTGAATCTGGCGGCCCAGGTCGGCGCTGTTGATAATATTGCCCGGGTGATCGCGGCTGGAAATGAAGGTTACCGCGCCACCCAAGGCCAGGTCCATGCCCACCCGGACCTGGCCGTTGTCCAGGAAGGTCATTTGCGGCGCGGGCATCGCCGCGAACCCATCGAAGGCCAGCGCCGCACAGACTGAAACCAGGAAAAACAGTCGAGATCTCATGGCAAGGTCAGAGAAAACGGACATCCGGTGCTCAGGCGCGAATTGCTGCATAGTCTTGGCAAAAGCGTTCCAAGCGACGAGCAATGCGGCCGGCTAGCGCGGCCGCTGGGTCCGCAAGTTGGCGAGCCTCTCTGCCAACGGCGGATGGGTACCAAAGTAACTTCCCCCAAGGAGAACTGCATCTCCCCTGCCCCGCTCGTCGAGTTCCGAGAGCAGGCGTTCTCCGGCTCCCGCGTCACCACCGGCAGTGGCGACCAAGCCCGCCGCGAAGGTATCTGCCTGCAGTTCGTCTTCGGTCGAGTAGGTGCGGCTGAGCACCTGCGCGCCTGCGCGCCCCAGCCAGGCACCCGCGGCCAGCCGGCCGGAGGTTTGGCGCATCAGCAGGGAAAACGCCGCGTCCTTCACCAGCCTATCCAGGGTGTGGCGGAGCACGATGTGGGCAATTTCGTGGCCAATCAAGAACCCAATCCGGTCCCGCTCCCCACCGCACATTTCCAACAGCGGCCAGCTCATAAAGACAGGTCCCCCCGGAAGCGCAAACGCATTGGGTTCGTTCTCGGCCGTGACTCGGACCTTGATGGGCCGCTTTCCTGTTTTCACGCTCGCGGCTAGCCAGCACCCGATTTGTTCGGCGAATCGGGTGAGTTCGTTCTCCTCGATCAGGGGCGTTCTTTCGAGGAGGGCTGCCGCTAGGTCGCGCCCCAGACGAATCTCAGCCCGCAAGGACTCTTCCTCCGTTCCACCCATCAGGTCGAAGGCGTTTTTCGCCTGCGCGGCTTTTTGACCCAGCCGATATCCAATCGCTTCAAACAGTGTTTTAGCCACAGCACGTCTCCGCTTCGCAACCCACTGGATTCATGGTCGCACCCGGTGACCATCCCCGGCAAGTCGCTTTTCCGGCCCCGAGATCTCACATGGCCGACAGGGTCACACCCTTTTGGAGCCACAAATGACCGGTGGCGGTTTCTCCTTTCGGGCGAGGATTTCTCTATCACCGATGTTATCATCCGCAGGACCCTGTCCAACCAGACCCAGCAGCAGATGTGCTACCGGCTTGCGGGTGAGAACGGCGAGTTCCTGCTCCACTCGGTCGGTTATGACGGGAGGGACGACGGGGGCGATCCCGCTCCCCGAACCGAGCGAGAGACCTACCGCCAGATTTGGGATGGCCGGGATGCACTATGGCCCTCGGCCGCCACCGCCGAGCAGAGCCGGGTTTCGCTGGGGACAACCAAGACAAACTGAACTGGGGCAACACCGAGCGTCGAGAGCCAGGGAACTTCCCGCATGAAAGGAGCATCGAAATCCATTCCCGGGCAGCAATTCGACAGCACGCAACCCATGAGGAAAATCGCGGCCTTGGGGGGGAGGGTTTTATGGTTTTGAACCCGTCTTTGAGCCAGGCGATTCCATGCGGCCGCTATAGAAATTGTCCAGCAAAGTGAACGCTTCCAGGTCATACGTTTTCAGACCTTCCCTGCCACCCGCCGGCTTTAGCCCCTTCATCTCCCGATCGCCGTGCGTGCCGAAATACCACATCGTCAGCTCAGCAAAGAACTCGTCGTAGTTGGAGGCGGCGTAGGACCCCACCCACAGCCCATGCTCGAGCGACCGCCGGTACTGCTGCCGGACTTTTTCCCGGACAGCAGGCGAAACCCCGTACCCAAGAATGTCGTGTGCAAACTCGTGGACGCAGATGTCACGGCCACGATAGCGATCCTTTTCGAGTCTAAGCAGGTTTTCCTCCCCGCAGGAGGTCAGCAAACCACCCATCCCGCGTGTCCGCTCATCGCGGGTCAGGCCGTGATACTCGGCCAGAGGTTTGCCCTTGTCCTGGTGCCATTCCGGCAAATCCGTCGTCACCTGGTCGCGTCCGATGATGTGGAGTTCGGCGCCTGCGGTGCGCAGGTTTGCCCGCACGCTGGGCACATTGCTCAGCATCATCGAAAGGCGCTCGCGCGCGGCAAAGAGTGCCGCATCAACGACATTGGTGGGTGCCTTGATGAGGATGCCGTCGAAGTCCAGGGCTTTGGCGAAGAAGCCATTCTCCGCTGGGGCGATCACGCGTATCGACTTACCTCCGGACGTGGCACCCTCGGTCGCCCCGGGAACAGGGATGTTTTGGCCTGTGGCCGGTGTCCCGGTGGCCGCGCACGCCCCGGCGTTCCGGAGCAGCGCCACGACCAACAGAAGGAACCGAGGCTGGTGAAAGGAGAGAAGTCTCATCGAGAGCGACGCGTGTTCGCACGGACGATGGCGCGCGGGCAGGATCGAGGTCAAGCGGAAAGCAGGTCGAGCAGGGTCGAGGTTTGGCTCTCTCGGCGCGTTCACTTTTGTCCTTGACAGTGCGGCCTTGAAGCGCAGAATGCCGACCATCAGCCAAACCTATCAAATGAATCAGCCAAAGTTATGAGAGCAACACACCTAAAAGCGATCGCCGTAGTTTTGCTTTGCGGAGCCAGCGCTTTCGCCGGCTCGTACACCAATAACTTCAGCGATCCCAATCAACCGGGAATTACGCTCAGTCCGGCGCAAACGGACAATACCGTCGGGTCGGCCTACCTGGGGCTGCTTTATCCGGTGATCACCAACGCGGAACTCATCCTGACCTACCCCGACAACGGCGAAGCGAGCTACGCCATCATGGATGACCTGGATGCCGGGGGCGTGATTGACAGTTTCACCGCGCGGTTCCAGATCCAGTTCGGGCCGGGCACTTCCTCGCCGGCGGACGGCTTCGGTTTTGTGTTTGGGCCCGATGTGGCGGGTGCGACGGTCATTCAGGAGGAGGGCCTGGGCAGCGGGCAGCCGAATGGCGGCGTGGCGGTGACGTGGGATACGTATAATAACAACAACTCTCAAAATGGGCTGCCGACCGACCCCGTCGCCATCGAAGCGTGGTCGGGCAACGCGGCGGGCTACATCAACATCGTGCAAGTTCCGTTCAGCAGCGCCGTGCTCGTGGACAGCCAGACGCACGACGTGTTCATCCAACTGAAGCCCAATGGCACGTTGTCGGTAGTCTGGAACAACATTGTGATCTGCACCAACCGCGCGGTGGTCGGCTGGGCCCCCAGCCAGGGCCAGTTCGGCTTTGGCGCCCGCACCGGCGGGCTCAATCAAATGTGCTTCCTTAAAAACCTGAATGTCACGACCTCGTTAGCTCCCCTCACCCCGACCGGGCCGGGCCTCGTCACCTCGCCGCAAAACGCGTCGGTGCCGGAGTCCGGGTCCACGACCTTCACGGTGGACTACACGGGTACGCCGCCCTTCACGTTCCAGTGGTTCAGCAACAGCGTGGCCCTTCCAGACGGCACCAACGACGTGCTGACCTTGACGAACGTGCCGCTCACGGCGAACGGTTCCGCCTATAGCGTGGCCCTGACCAACGCGCAGGGGTTCGTGACCTCCCAAGCCGGCACCCTGACCGTGATTGCGGACACGAACCGTCCCGCGCTGGTGTCGGTGGTTGACGCCCCGGATTTCACGCATGTGACGGTGACCTTCTCGCGGCCCGTGACCCCGGCGAGCGCCCAGAGCGCTGGCAATTATGCGATCGCCGGCCTGACCATCCAGTCGGCTGTGCAAAGCACGAATAACCCGGCCGTAGTCGTCCTCACCACCTCGGCTCAGAAGGAGGGCACCCCGTACACGCTGGTGGTGAATAACGTCAAGGATCAAACCACAACCGGCAACCCGATTGCGCCCAACAGCCAGATGACGTTTACGAGCCCCGTGCTCAACGTCACCGGGGCCGGCGCCTTGACGGCCACCAACGGGACCTCGTTCGACGTGGGTGTGGGCTTTTCAATCCTTCCCAACCAGGCCTCGGCCATCAACACCGCGCATTACACCCTCTCGGGCGGAACCATCACGGGGATCCTGTTGTTTACCAACTCGCCCGAGGTGGTGCTGCAAACCACCGGCCTGAAGGTCGGCAGCACTTACACCCTGACCGTAAGCGGCCTGACGGACCAAGTCGGAAACGCGGTCCCCACAACCAACTTGTCATTGACCGTGTCGGCGATGCGGTGGGGCATTGTCGGGGCCGATCAGCTTCAGTTCGGCAGCGGGGTTGTGGCCGTGGGCACCAACGCATTTGATATCTACAGCGACGGCATCGGTGAGTGGGGCAACTACGACGAGACCACGTTTGTTTATGAGCAGGTGAGCGGCGACTTCGACAAGAAAGTGCGTGTCGAGTACCAGGATGCGTCCAGCGAGTGGGCGCGCGCCGGCATCGTGGTGCGTGACGTGACCAACTTCGGAGTGGACGCTAACACCCAAGAGGGCACGCAACCGGGCAATACCCCCACCTTCCCGTACGACGGCCTGGCGGGCCGCTACCAGAAGTGCCATGTGAACCCGGTGGGCCCTACCCTGACGGGGCCGGGAGCTCTCGGCAACGCCTCGTGGGAAGGGAACCGGCGGTTGGACACCGGGGGCGGATGCACCACCGCGCTTTCGTCGAACAACGCCACTCCGCTCTACCCGAACGCCTGGTGCCGCATCAAGCGCGTTGGCCAGACCTTCACGCTGTATCGCAGCGATGATGGCGTGAAATGGCTTGAGTTGGGGGCAACAACCTGGGGCGTTGACGACCAGAGCAAAACCAATATGCCCAACACGGTGTATGTCGGCCCGGAATACAGCCCGGAAAATGGGAACATTACTCTGCCTGCGGACCAAGGCATCTTCGTAGCCAAGTTCCGGGATTACGGCGATTACGTCGCATCTTTCAGTCCGCAGTTGCAAGTGACAACAGATTCAACCGGCAAGCTGACGATCAGTTGGGCCGTCGGAACCTTGGTCTCCGCTCCGGTCGTCCAGGGCCCGTACTCGCCGGTGGCGGGCGCGGCCAGTCCCTACGCATTCACGCCACCGCGGTCAGGGGCGATGTACTACCGCGTCATGCAATAGGCGCGGGCTGACCGACCCATCATAACGCAGGACCGGGCGACCGCCCGGTCCTGTTTGTGTACGGGCAACCGAACGAAGGCGTTCCCGTCGGTTTCGCAAGCCCCGCCGCGTGTCGAAGTTATTTGTTGTCGAAGCGCAGGGCAGCTATGATGCCACCGTTGAGCCGGAAGCAAGCCAAACCGCCGATCCAATCGGCGGCGCCAGAGACCAAGCCAAGCCAGCCTGCGACCGGTGGGGCCGGGGCCGTGATTGTCCCCCGTGGCCGTCGGTGGTTCTATCGCGGCATGGTGGTGGTGGGTTTGCCCTTCAGCGCGCTCCTGGCCGCGGAACTGCTCCTTCGGATCCTGGGCTTCGGTCACCCCACAGACTTCTTCGTCCCGAGCCGCATCGCGGACAAGCCCGTGCTGGTTGAGAACCCATGGTTCGGATTGAGTTTTTTTCCGCCGGCGCTGGCTCGGAGCCCCAACCCCATCGTAATTGAGGCCCAGAAGCCCCCGGGAATGTGTCGTATCTTCCTTTTTGGCGGGTCAGCCGCGCTCGGGGACCCGCGTCCGGCCTACGGCGTGGGCCGTTACCTCGAGACGTTGTTGCGGCGGCGCTTCCCTGGTCGTGAGTTTGAGGTGGTGTGCGTGGCCATGACGGCCATCAATTCACACGCCATTCTGCCCATTGCCCGCGAGTGCGCCCGATACCAGGGAGACTTCTGGATTATCTACATGGGCAATAACGAGTTCGCCGGGCCGTTCGGAGCCAATACGGTCTTTGGACCGCAGGCCCCGCCTGGCGCCCTCGTGCGAGGTTATCTTGCGTTGCAACGGACCCGAGTCGGCCAGGGATTAGTCGCGCTGGCGCGATACTTGCAGGGGGCGAACGGTACGCCGGCGGCTTGGGGCGGCTTAAGAATGTTTCTGCACCATCAGCTTTCACCGACCGACCCTCGCAGGGAGCGTGTTTACGAGAATTTTCGGCAAAATGTCTTCGATATTCTCCAGGCTGGAACGCGCTCGGGTGCGCGGGTTATCCTCAGCAGCGTCGCGTCCAATCTGAAGGATTGCCCGCCGTTCAGTTCCCTCGAACCCGTGGGCTTGGAGGCCACCTCGCAAGCCCGCTGGAAGCAGCTCTGCGAACAGGGCGCGTCCCTGGCCCAGGAAAAGCGCTTTGCCGAAGCCCTCAAGCCCTATACCGAGGCCCTCGAAATCGCCCCGCGCGACGCGGAATTGCAGTTTCGCCTGAGCCAGTGTTTTCTCGCCATGACCAACCTCGGAGCCGCGGCGCAGGGCTTCGCGCGAGCTCGGGATTGGGATGCCTTGCCCTTCCGCGCCGATACCCGGCTCAACCGCATCATCGCCGATGCGGCCAGCCGCTATGAAGGCAAGGGGGTTGGCTATATCGATGCGGAACAGGCCCTGGCGCGGCTTAGCCCCTGCCAAATCCCGGGAGGCGAGTGCTTTTATGAGCACGTGCACCTGAACCCCTCAGGAAACTACTGCCTGGCCCGCGCTTTCGCCGACCAGGTCGCGAACCGCCTGCCTCCGGACGTGCTTCGCAGTCAAACCGCCGGCTGGGCGGATCCGGAGACCTGCGCCCGTGACCTGGGTCTGACCGACTGGAATCGTTATGCGGCTTTGGAGGAGATCAGCCGGCGTCTTTCCGATGCGCCCTATACCAACCAACTCGATGCGGCGCGGCGCCTCCAGGACCTCCATCAACAGTTGGCCGATCTCAAACGGCGGCTGCAGCCCGACGCCGCCCCCGCCGCCCGGCTCGCCTATGAGGAGGCGCTCCAACGGCGGCCCCGCGACCCCTGGCTCCACCATAACTACGCCGAGTTCCTCACGGCCTGCGGCGACCTGGCTCAGGCCACAACCCAACTCGAAGCGGTGCGCGATCTGCTGCCCCAACATTACGCGGCTTACCTGCAGTTGGGCCGGTTACTTGTCGTGCAAAAGCGCTATGACGAGGCATTGCGCTCGCTTCAAGCTGCGTCCCGCTTGCGACCCGACGCGGCCGACATTTATTTGGAGCTCGGGCAGGTCTATTCTCGCCAAGGCAAACTCGATCTCGCGCTCGAGCAATACGCCATCGTGCTGCGCGCTCAACCGGATCATGCCGGAGTGCGGCTCCTCCGGGCGCAAATCCTCGAGCGGCAGAACAAGCGAGACCAAGCCATCCAGAGCTTGCGGGAAGCCGTTCGACTGCAACCGTCCTACCGCGAAGCCCATGACTTGCTGGGCATCGAACTGGGTTTGAAGGGTAAACTTCCCGAAGCCCAGGCCCAGTTTGAGGAGGTCGTGCGGCTGAGGCCGGAGGAGGCCGACGGGCACTTGAACCTCGGAATATCTCTGGCTCGCCAGAAGCGCTACGACGCGGCGCTCGCAGAGTTCCAAACGGTGTTGCGTCTAGACCCGCGGAACCCGAAAGCGCGGGAATTTGTCAGCACCATCGGGCGGCTGGAGGCGGGCCAGGCCACGCCGCAATCGACCGGTTCGCCACAGTGAGCCTGCACGCGGAGAATTTCAACCGGGTTGTCAAACTGGGCCTCTGCCTGGGCCTGTTGAACCTTGCGGTCGGAGGCTGGGTGCACGCCCAGTCCTGGCAGGAGGGACCCGGCTATCGCTTTAAGCCGCTTACCGTACCCATGGGTGGCAAACCCGGGTTTTCGCTCCTGCCCGCTCAGCAGACCGGCGTTTGGTTCACCAACGATCTCCCGGAGTCTCGTTCTCTGACGAACACCATTTTGCCGAACGGTTCGGGCGTTGCGGCCGCCGACGTGGACGGTGACGGGCGATGCGACCTCTTCTTCTGCGGGCTGGGTGGGGCGAGCCGGCTTTATCGCAACCTGGGTGACTGGAAGTTTGAAGACATCACCGAAAAGGCGGGTGTCACCTGCTCCAACCTCGATGCCACCGGAGCGGTGTTTGCCGATATCGACGGGGACGGCCATGTAGATCTACTGGTGAACTCCATCGGCGGAGGCACGCATATCTTCCTGAACGATGGAAGCGGCCATTTCACTCGAAGCGCGCAGGTGCTCAACCCGGACCGGGGGGGCACCGGCCTCGCTCTGGCTGACAGTGCCGGCACGGGCCGCCTGGATCTTTACATCGCGAATTACCGGGCTTCCACCATCCTGGACAGCCCGGGCACTCGCATGAGCATGAAAGTCGTCAACCATCACGCCGAGGTCGTCGCCATCAACGGACGGCCCCTGACCGATCCGGAATGGACCAACCGGTTTCGCTTCCGGACCGAACTGGATGAGCAAGGCCGGGGCCGGTTTTTCCGAGAAGAGCTGGGAGAACCCGATGTGTTCTGCCGCAATGATGGTAAAGGCCACTTCACACCGGTGCCATGGACTGGGGGAGCGTTTCTGGATGAAGCGGGGAAGCCGCTCAGTTCAGCGCCACCGGATTGGGGGTTGTCGGTCAGCTTCCGTGACTTTAACGGGGATGGCAGCCCGGATCTCTATGTCTGCAACGATTTTCTCACCCCCGATCGCCTCTGGCTCAACGACGGCCGGGGGCGCTTCCGGGCCGTGCCGCGGCCAGCACTCCGCGAGATGAGCTTCTCCTCGATGGGTATCGACGTAGCCGATCTGAACCGGGACGGCTCCGACGACTTCTTGGTGGTGGACATGCTCAGCCGCGACCATCGGCGCCGCCTGGTTCAGCACAATGCCATGCAACCGGCGATGACTGCAGCGGATGCGTCGGACGACCGTCCCCAGTATCCGCGCAACACGCTTTTTCTGAGCCGGGGCGACGGCACCTACGCCGAAATCGCGCAGTACGCGGGAGTCGAAGCTTCGGAGTGGTCCTGGGCCCCCCTCTTCCTGGACGTCGATCTGGACGGCTACGAGGACGTGCTGATCTCCAACGGGTTTGTGCGGGACAATATGAACCTGGACATTCAAAACCGAATTAAACAGGCCAGCGCGGGCAGGCGCATGTTATCGGTCGAGGCGCTTTCGTTGCGCCAATGGTTCCCGCCACTGGTCACGCCAAATGTCGCCTTTCGAAACCGCGGGGATTTGCGCTTCGCAGAGGCCGGCCATGAGTGGGGGTTCGACACCGCCGCGATTTCGCAAGGCACCTGCCTGGCGGACCTGGACGGCGATGGTGACCTGGATGTCATCGTAAACAATCTGAACGGACCCGCCGGCTTGTACCGGAATAATTCTTCGGCACCCCGGGTGGCGGTTCGCTTGAAGGGCCTGGCCCCCAACACGCGGGGGATAGGCGCGCGTATTCGTGTCCTGGGCGGTCCGGTGGCGCAGAGCCAGGAAATGGTGTGCGGCGGGCGCTACCTTTCCTGCGACGACACGATCCGGGTGTTTGCCGCCGGCAGCCTGACCAATCGCCTGCGCATTGAAGTGGCCTGGCGCGGCGGCAAGCACAGCCTCGTCGCCGATGCCCTCCCCAATTGCCTCTATGAGGTTGACGAAGCCGGCGCCCAAGCTCCCGCGCCAGCTCGCACCGTCGGCGGGCCGTCCGAACCCCTTTTCGAGGACGCCAGCGCACGATTGGGCCACGTACACCAGGGGGATTCCTTCGACGACTTCGCGCGCCAGCCGTTGCTGCCCAGGAGCCTGAGCCCATCCGGGCCGGGGGTCTGCTGGTGGGATCTCGCGGGGAACGGCCGGGACGACCTGGTTATTGGCGGCGGGAAGGAGGGACGACTGGCTTGCTATCAGAATGACGGCCAGGGCGGTTTTCGACCGATCACAGACGGGCCTTGGGCGACCGCGCTAACCCGGGCGCAAGCCGCGGTCGTGGGTTGGGGGCGCGGAACCGTCCTCGTCGGTGCTTCCAATTACGAGGATGGGTCGGCTACGGGCGCCGCCGTGAGCACGTATCAGGTCGCCCAGCGGCTGGTGACCGAAGCCGTGCCAGCCGACGACTCGAGCGTCGGTCCGTTGGCGGTCGCGGATTACGATGGGGACGGGGCGCTGGATCTGTTCGTGGGCGGGCGAGTCAAGCCTGGACGCTATCCCCTGGCAGCCAGCTCGCGGCTGTACCACCAGCGGCGAGGCCAGTTGGTGCTGGATGAGGTCAACACCGCCCGGCTGCGGGATGTGGGATTGGTCAACGGGGCGGTGTGGAGTGATCTGGATGGGGATGGCTGGCCCGAGTTGATCCTGGCCTGCGAGTGGGGACCGATCCGCGTGTTCCACAACGAGCGAGGGGTTCTGACGGAGATCACTCGCGAGCTCGGCCTGGCTGACTTTACCGGCTGGTGGAACGGGGTAACGACCGCGGACGTCGATGGCGACGGCCGGCCCGACATCATTGCCGGCAATTGGGGCCGCAACACGAAATACGAGCGTTACCGCCAGAAACCTTTGCGGCTGTATTACGGCGACTTCGCAGGAGACGGCTCCACACAGTTGATCGAGGCCGGCTTCGATCCCCAGCTTCAGAAGTACGTGCCCCTCCGCAGGCTCGAAAGCGTTACCAAAGGCTGCCCCTTTCTCGCCGGTCGATTCCCGTCCAACGAAGCCTGGGCGCAGGCCGATATGGAGGCGGTGCTGGCCGCGCTACCGCAACGCCCCAACTTCTGTGAAGCAAACTGGCTCGAATCTACCGTGTTCCTCAACCGGAACGGACACTTCGAACCGCGCATCCTTCCGATGGAGGCGCAGTTCACGCCGGCTTTCGCGGTCTGCGTCGCGGACTTTGACGGGGATGGCAACGAGGATCTGTTTTTGAGCCAGAACTTTTTTGCCGTGGCGGCGGAGACCTCCCGGTATGACGCGGGCCGAGGCTTGTGGCTCAAGGGAGACGGCCACGGAAGCTTTCTGGCTGTGCCGGGGCAGGAGAGCGGCATCCGCGTGTACGGCGAACAACGCGGGGCGGCGATAGGTGATTTCGACGCGGACGGACGCGTGGACCTCGTGGTGACCCAGAACCGGGGCCAGACCATGCTTTTCCACAACCGAGGCGGGAAGCCTGGGTTGCGGGTCCGGCTGCAGGGACCGGAGGGAAATCCCTGGGGCATCGGCGCGGTTGTGCGACTCAAATTCGGCGACCGGTTCGGACCCGCCCGCGAGCTCCACGGTGGCTCAGGCTATTGGTCCCAGGACAGCCCCGTGCTGGTGTTGGCGACTCCCAGCCCGCCCACTCAGATTTCGGTTCGCTGGCCCGGGGGCAAGAGCGTGCAGGCCGACCTGCCCCCAAACGCCCGCGAGATTATCCTCGATCCGCAAGGCAACGTGCGGAAGGTCCGATGAAATACCGGCTGTCGTTCTTGATCTGGCTCGTCCTCGCCCTCGGGGCCTGGGCAGCCGACAGCGGCCCAGGCTACCGCTGCATCCCGCTTCGGGTGCCGGGCGGAGGTCACGCGGGGTTCACCTTGCTGGACCCGGCGCAGACCGGCATCGACTTCACCAATACCTTGAGCAACGAAAACGCCGCCCAGAATCAAATCCGGCTCAACGGCTCTGGAGTCGCCCTAGGCGACATCGACGGGGACGGCTGGTGCGACCTATTCGTCTGCTCGATCGAAGGCCATCTGGCGCTCTACCGGAACCTGGGCGGCTGGCGTTTCACCAACGTGACTGCGGCGGCCGGGCTGGACCTGCCGGGCAACTTTTCGACCGGCGCCACGCTGGCCGACGTGGACGGGGACGGGTCCCTGGACCTCCTCGTCAACGGCATCGGCACGGGCACACGGCTCTTCCTCAATGACGGCCGGGGACATTTCACCGAGGCCATGGATTCGGGGCTCGCGCACGAGTACGGAGCGATGACCTGCGCCCTGGCGGACATCGATGGCAACGGCACGCTCGACCTTTATGTCGCCAACTACAGGACCACGACCGTGCGCACCACGGGTTTCGCTTTGCTCAACGTGGATGGCCACCGCATGATTCGGCCCGAGGACCGGGGCCACCTCGAAATTACCCCCGCGGGGCGCGTGCTGGAAAACGGCGAGCCACACATCCTCTATCGCAACGACGGGCACGGTCACTTCACCCCGGTTCCCTGGACCGGCGGGACTTTTTTGGATGAAGACGGCCGCCCGCTCAGCGGCCCCCCCCTGGACTGGGGGCTGACCGCAGCGTTCCGCGACCTGAATGGCGATGGCTTTCCCGACCTCTACGTGTGCAACGATTTCCATTCCCCGGACCGCATCTGGATTAACGACGGCCACGGACACTTCCGGGCACTCCCCACCCTGGCCATCCGTCACACGGCGACCTTCTCGATGTCGGTGGATTTTGCGGATGTGGACCGGGACGGACATGACGACATCCTGGTTTCGGACATGACCAGCCGCCGGCACGGACGGCGCCTGATGCAGATCGCAGGGATGGCGCCCAATGACATCGGGATTGGCCAGTTTGCCGATCGACCGCAACTGGACCGCACGGTGCTGCAATGGAACCGGGGCGACGGCACGTACGCCGAGGTGGCCCACTACGCCGGCTTGGAGGACTCCGAGTGGAACTGGTCCGTGGTTTTTCTCGATGTGGACCTGGACGGTTTCGAGGACGTGCTGGCCACCACGGGGCACATGTTCGATACGCAGGATCTCGACGCCCAGGCGCGCATCAGGGCGTTGGGCCCGTTCCCGCGAGAGAAAGCTCCCGGGAAGCTCCTCTTGCTCCCCTCGCTGCGCGAGGCCAAACTGGCTTTCCGCAATCGGAGGGATCTGACCTTCGAAGAGTGTGGCGCCGCCTGGGGCTTTAACCAGGTTGGTGTCTCCCATGGCATGGCCCTGGCCGACCTGGACAACGATGGCGACCTGGACGTGGTGGTGAACAACCTGAACGGCGCGCTGGGCGTCTATCGCAACGAAGCGAGTGCCCCCCGTGTGGCCGTGCGACTGAAAGGCCTGCCACCCAATACGCGAGGCATCGGCGCCCGGATACTGGTCACCGGCGGCGCCCGTGCCCCAAAGCCAGGAAATGATGTGCGGCGGGCGCTATCTTTCCTGCGATGATGCGATGCGCGTATTCGCGGCAGGGACGCTGACCAACCGGTTGCGCCTCGAGGTGCGCTGGCGCAGCGGCCGCCGCAGCGTGGTTCCCGAGGCCAAGCCCAACTGCCTTTATGAGATCGAGGAAGCGGCGCCGCAGCGGCTCCCGAGAGCCAGCCCGCGGTCCGGCCCGCTCGGGCCGTGTTTGAGGACGTAAGCGCTCGACTCGACCACACGCATCACGAGGATCCGTTTAACGACTTTGCGCGCCAGCCCTTGTTGCCCAAACGCTTGAGCCAACTGGGCCCGGGTGTCGGGTGGTGGGACGTGGACGGGGACGGCTGGGAAGACCTCCTCATCGCCAGCGGCAAAGGCGGTCAACTGGCTTGTTACCGAAACGACCACAACGGCGGATTCGAGAGACTGGACCAGCCTCCCTGGACAACCCCGGCGCTCCGGGACCAGACCAGCGTGGTGGGCTGGGGGCCGGGAGCCGTCTTGGTTGGCAGTGCGAATTACGAGGACGGATTGGCCACGGGGAGCGCGGTGAATCTGTATCAGGCCGGCCAGTCTCAGGCGACGCAGTTGGTCCCGGCCGATGGCTCGAGCGTGGGCGCTTTGGCGGTCGCCGATTACGACGGGGACGGCTTCCTGGACCTGTTCGTCGGAGGGCGAGTTCGACCTGGCGAATATCCCGCGCCCGCCAGTTCCCGGCTCTACCGACAACAAGGGGGCAAACTGGTTCTGGACGAAGCCAACTCCGCTCTCCTGCGTGATGTCGGGCTGGTCAGCGGGGCGCTCTGGAGCGACCTGGACGGGGACGGCTTTCCAGAACTCATCCTGGCCTGCGAGTGGGGCCCGATCCGCATTTTCCACAACGACCATGGCCGGCTCGCCCCCGTAATTCTGCCGGTCCAGTCCTTCGCCACAAATGTTACGCCTGGCACGCTGGACCAACTCACGGGCTGGTGGAACGGGATTACGTCCGGCGACATCGATGGCGACGGGCGGCTCGACCTCATCGCACTTAACTGGGGACTCAACACCAAGTATCGGGCCAGCCGCAGCTCGCCCCAGCGAATCTATTACGGCGATTTTAATCAGGATGGCGTATGGAACCTGGTTGAAGCCAGGCGCGACCCGGCTTCCGGGAAGGAGTTTCCCGAGCGGGATTTGGACGCCCTGGGTGAGGGGCTTGGATTTGTCCGTGGGCGCTTTCCGACCTACGCCGCCTACGGCAAAGCGGACGTGGCGGCGATCCTGGGCGAGGCGCTCAAAACGGCAGGGAAAGTCGAAGCCGCTTCGCTCGATTCGATGCTGTTGTTGAATCGCTCGAATCGGTTCGTCGCCGTTCCGCTGCCGCGCGAAGCTCAGTTTTCTCCGGCCTTCGCGGCCTGCGTCGGCGATTTTGACGGAGACGGCCGGGAGGACGTCTTTTTGAGCCAGAATTTCTTTGCGACCGAGCTCAAAACGCCGAGGTGCGATGCCGGTCGCGGGCTGTGGTTGCGCGGGGATGGCAGCGGCGGCTTGCACGCGGTACCCGCTCAGCAGAGCGGCGTCCTGGTTTATGGGGAGCAACGGGGGGCGGCCTTATGCGACTATGACCACGACGGACGGGTGGACCTGGTGGTGACGCAAAACGGGGCCCAGACGCGGCTTTTCCACAACGTCGGAGCGAAGCCTGGGCTGCGCGTGAAGCTATCCGGTCCGGCCGGCAACCCCTGGGGCATCGGCGCCGTGATCCGCCTGGATTACGGAAGCCACATGGGACCGGCGCGGGAGATCCACGCCGGGTCCGGGTATTGGTCGCAAGATGGAGCCGTTCAGGTGATGGGCTTCCACCAGATGCCGGTCAAGGTTTGGGTGCGCTGGCCAGGGGGCAAGGTGACAACGGCAGGCGTGATTCCAGGTGCCTCTGAGGTCGTAGTGCCTCATCCCTGAGTTTAACTTACCCGGCACTGCGGGCGTATCCGCCGCCGAACGGTCCCGTCCGGCAAACCGGCGCCCCTGGCTTTCGGCTCTACCTTGGGATGTCATCGCCGGTTTTGCTGCGATGGTTGGTTCGGCTCCTGGGCCTTTTCCGTTGGCGGCTACGGTGCCTGATTATCATAATTCCATCGTTGTGCTACAGCAGTGTTCTGGATGTCGAATAACTGACTCGCTTTCAGGGTTTCAACATGACCGTCGCAGAACGTGAGGTTCCAAAGACCATTGTGCCGGCGTTCCATCGCCTTCACGGATGGATCCTGCTGATTACCATAAATCGTAATAGTCCCGCCGGTGCCGCCACCCACAAAATGCCCGTTCTGCACCCATGTATCAGCAAAACACTGGCTCAAATCAAAGCTACCTTGTGGCGGCTCCTGGACGTTAGGAGCACTGGCATCAGCAGGAAGCGGAAAGAAAAAGGCGTCACCAACCTCAATCATATCAGTGGGCTTGACCACCGCCGCGTCCCGTAGCGGTTGATAGACCCCAACCTGCCCCCCCAATCCGAACCCTGCCAAATGTGCATTCGAGCCAGGAAGCCCCTGGCCACGGCCGGAAGTTCCACGGTAGTTGTAGCCGTAGCTTCCATTCCACGCCCATCGGTAGAAGGTATATTCGTCGTTGAGGCGACCTGAAGGACTGGAAAAGGCGCCCTGCATGCGATTGTAGCTTGGACAGGCATAAACGCTTTGCCTCGGCCCCAAATAGGTTTGCGGGAGGCCATCGGCGTCAAAGCTGGCATAATTTGTTGCGGGCCACGACACGCCTATCTGCGGCCGGATCGCGGTCACCCAGGAAACGTCCCACTCCGGATAAGTGCCGGTCTCGTGAGTGTAAGCGCCGATAGCCAGGCCGATTTGCCGCAAATTGCTCTTGCACACGGCTGAATCCGCTGCGGCTTTAGCCCGATTGAGAGCGGGGAATAGCAACGCCGCTAGAATGGCGATGATTGCGATGACCACCAAAAGTTCGATGAGTGTGAACGCAACCTCCCCTTCCGCTCTGCACTTGTGGCAACGTGGCTCTGCTCGACTGCCTGCGAGCTTCCTTTTCATGGCTGTCGGATAGATTAACCCCGATCAGGCGATCTGTCGATGGCGCGCGATTGCGCCGAACCACTGAAACGAAGGCCAGGCGCTTGCCCCCAATCTCGAGCACCAGCACTAGGGCATCAACCTGGTCGTGGACCGGCTGGTTTGGGTTTTCGGGGGTGATGCTGATTTTGGTGGTTCCGGCGAGAAGCTCTCCCTGCCAACTCGCCCTTTCCGCCACGTTGGGCCCGGTTCCAGCCACGGGCGGGTCGGCGGCTCGAAGCGTGCCGCTGAAAACAGAGGCGCAGACGACTAGCCCTACGAGCTGGTGGTTGATCCAAGCATTCATTTTCCGAGTGGGTTAAATTTAACGGGCGATGCGGTTGAGTCGTTCACCGAGGTAGCCAGGGTCGCGGGAGCCTGTCTATCCCCGGTTCCGGGGACGGGGATGCGAACCGGGCCCCCAGGTTCACACCCGTGCGCGGGGTCGCCACGTCGATTGCCTGAGGTCCAACCGCTACGCTCTCGTGCTCGAAACACCCGACGCCAATCGGGTGGCGGGCATGGCCTGGCTGCAAAGCACCTACACTATCCGGCTCAATAGCCGGCACCAACTGATCGGCTACGTGCTGAGCGGCCGCTACCAGGCCCAATGGGTGGGGGGCAGCGGCAAAGGCTATCTGCGTGCGGCCTGTGACTACGTGCATCCCAATCGGGTACGCGCTGGTCAAGGTTGCGCTGGCGGTGCGTTGCTGCAGTTGAATGCTGACGAGGGTTTGACGGTTCGCCAGCAGCGTGGGTTGAGCGGTGACGACATTGAGATAGCTGTTGACGCCGGTGTGGTCGAGCCGCAGGCAGTAGAATCGTCTGTGCTTTTGGAGCGCGGCGGAATTGGATCTGATACTGGAGAAGCTCCCGCGGGATGAACCACTACGAAAACCAAGACGTGTTAATCCGCCGGCCAATCGATCCCAAGTTGGCGGAACCGCTTTCTCACTTGGGCCAAGTCCCAGACCTGCACGCGCTGCGCCTCGACACTCACGGCCAGGAAACGGCCGTCCGGACTGAGCGCCAGCGGCAGCATTCCCGGCGGCAGTGGCAGCACCGGCTCAAGGGTGCGGGAATCATACAGCCCAGCCTGGTGAAAATCCTTGGTCAGCCAGCAGGATTGGCGATCGGGTGAAAAGATGATGCCCATGAAGTTGGTAATCTCCCGGGTGCGCTGCCAGGTTGAGGTGCTCCAGAATTGCACGCGCCGAGTCGAGGCGATGGCGACCTCGTCTCCGGTGGGGGAGAACTCGAAGCTCCCAATGCTGGCCCGGGCGTTGAGGGTGGCGACGGGTGCGAAGTCCGGCAGCCGATACAGGTGCAGTTCGGTGGAAAAGGGCTCAAACGTCGCCAGCCAACGGCCGTCCCGCGAGGAACCGCTCACGCCCAGGGTGGTTTTGGCCCACCCGCCCGCGGCGGTCGAGGGGTCGCCCGGCGTCGCCAGCCGCGAACCGCGATTGGTCGTGAACACGACGGTGTTGGAACCTTCGGAGAACGAGACAAACCCTCGAGGGTCTTGAATGGCAAGCGGCTCCAGCCTGGGCGGGGAGGTGGCGTTGGTGCCGGGGGCCACTCCCCAGCGGAAGTAGCGGTCGTCGAACATGGCGAACAGCTCGGGTACCATCGGCAGTGAGGAACAAGCGGGCAACGTCCTCGGTCGGGACGGCCACAAACGCGCCCGGAGCCTGGCTGGTTAAGTCCCAGACTCCGAGCCGCTCTTTGCCGGCCGCGACCAGCCACCGGCCGTCGGCCGAAAAGACGGCGTGGGGAATGCGCCCGCCGAATTCCTCAGCAAATTCGCGATGGCAAGCCGGCGATTCAACGGCATGGATTCGGATTCCAGATTCGGTGCTAATCGCGCACTCCAGCCCATCGTTGCGAAACCGGCCCGTGAAGCCGTTCAAACTGATCCTAAAGGCGGGCGTCATGGTGTGAACATCCCAGCAAATCATCTCCCGCTCCCACCCGCCGGTCAGGAGATAGCGGCCTTCGGAGCTGAAGTCCGCCAGGACCGCCTGGGCCTTGTGGTAGCCGAGTTTCCGGGAGGCGCCGCTGTGCGAATCCACCAATTGGATCAGCCCGCCGTAATCCGCGACCGCGATCCAACGACCGCTTGGGTCCCAATCAAGCCACGATACCTGGTCGGTTACCTGGCAGCTCGCCAAACGCTCCCCTTGAACTCCATGCACGGAAAGCGTCCAGCCCGCGGTTCCCTCCCAAGCTGCCGCCAAGCGGTCCCCCTCTGCCGAGAACGCCAGCACGGTCGGCTCGCCCCCAAGGGGGAACTGGCCCATTTGTTTGCCGGTTTCGAGATTCCAGAGGGTGACCGCTCCGCCGCGCCGGCCAGACGCCAGTTGAGGCTGGCGCGGGTGAAATGCGGCGGCGCCCCAAGGCACGTTCTCGATGAGGAGGCTTCGAAGCCGGGTCGGCAAGTCCCAGACCTCCAAATCCGCCACTTCGCCGAAGCCGGCGCGATTGCGCTTGACGGCGACAAACCGGCCGTCGGGGCTCCACTTGGTGCCGAAAGAAGGCAGATTGGCTTCGGGCGGCAAGGTCGCCAGCAATTGGCCGTTCAAGCTCGACCGGATTGAACCGGACCGCTTCGGTGGCACAGGGCGACGCGGTCGAAAGCCGGCGACAGCTCGGCTCCGACAATGTCTGGATCCTGTGGCACTTCCCGCGTGAATCGAAGGTCAGGAAGTGCCAGCGCCGCCAATGCCACTGCGCGGAGGGCGGGAGAGTTCGAGATGCCGGCCGCGCGCCGAATTACCTCCAGGGTGCGGACGCGTTGGCCCATCTGGCCGCTGTGGGTCAGCCCTCGGGCCTCCTCGAGCAGGGCCGCGTAAAGTTGCTGGCGCGAATCTCGCTCCGCAGCCTCCGCGCGCTGTCGCAAGACGGATTCCACGCGTGCCTGCGCCTGGGATTGCCGCTCGCTCTCGCGGGCGGCCCATACGGCAGCCCCGGCGAGCACCAGGCCGACGCAGGCCGCTGCTACGAACCGCTTCAGCCAAGCCACGCGACGCTGAAGTTTGCCCGCTTCACGGAGGCTGCGGCCCGCCAGGAACAGGTTCAAATCAGCCAGCATCTCCGTCGCGGTTCGGTACCGGTCCTGCGCGTCCGGGGCGCAGGCGCGGGTAATCACCTCGTTTAACTCGAGCAGGCTCTCACCCGAGGACGTGTCAGTCAGGCCAAGCGGCAGTTGTGGGAAGTCCAGCCGGTCACGCCCGGTCGCCAGCTCGTAAAGCAGCTTGCCCAAACCGTAGAGGTCCGCCTGCACGGTGCCCGGACCCTCCGGTGGAATAAAGCCCTCGGTGCCGACGAAGCTCCGTGAATCACCGGCGCCAGCCACCAGACCGATGTCCGCCAGCTTGGGCTGGCCCTGGATGAACACGATGTTGCTCGGCTTGATATCCCGATGGACCAAGCCGTGGGCGTGCAGGTGTGCCAGCGCGGTGGCGATCCGCGCCGCGATCCGCGCCGCGTCCGCCGCCGGCAACGGACCCCGATGCTGCAACTCCTCCCGCAAGGTGCGGGGCGCATACCAAGGCGCAGCGCGGTGTGCGGCGTCCGGCAGAGGACTGCCCGTGGCGGGCGTGGATTCCACTCCGAACGAATGAGAAGTTGGACGTTTGCCGCCCGCCTTGGACGCTGCGGCCCGCGTTCGGCAGTCCGCACTCGCGTTGTCCGCTAACTCCATTACATAATAGAAGTAGCCCGCCGCGTCGTTGCACCCGGCATGCAGCACCGCCACCAGTCCCTCGTGGGTGCGCGAGATCGGCTCGTAGCTTACGATTCCATTGAACTCCCGTTCATAAGGGTGATGGTCCTCAAATTTTTCGCGATAGACCACTTTGACCGCCCGCAGGCTGCCCAGAGCGCTGCGCGCCAGGAAGACCTCGCCGTAGGCGCCGGCGCCAATGCGTCCAATCAGCGTGTGATCCGGGATGGTTGGGGAAGCGGGCTTTGGCTCGGCGGGGGGGCGCTCCTCCAGTTCCTGCTCCAGTGCGGCCCGAATCGCCTGGGCTGGATCCGTCGGCGCGGGGTTGGAGCCGAACGATTTGTTGGCAGAGTCGGGCACGCTTAAGATGAGTTCGCGCCAGCCCGCGAAATCTTTCAAAGGTTCGCGCCGGCCGAGCGGGTGGCCCGCGTCTCCATCGACTTGGCGACCCGCCTGACCTCCGCGCTCATCCGATGCTTGGCCAGATAGACCTGCGCCGCGCTCCAGCCGAGCATGCGTGCCACCTGAGACGGCTTTATGCCCTGGAGCACGCAATAGTCGAAAGCCTGGTAACTCTTTGGATTGGCCCGGCTTCGAACGGTCGCCAGGGCTGCCTGGAAAAAGTGTTCGCGCCAGTCGGCCTCCCAGGCCGCCGCCACCGCCGCATCCGGAGCCAAAACGGGCGAGGGCACCTCGGGCAGCTCGTCTGCGCCGAAACGTTCCGCCTCCCGGGCATTCGCCACCAGCGACTGGGCGCGGTAAGATGTCCGCAGATGATCCTGAATCCGCCGCCGGGCAATGAGCAAGAGCCAGTGCTTGAAGGACCCCTTCCGCGGATCGTATCGGAACTCCGGTATTCGGCGTGCCACCGAAATCACCGTTTCCTGCACAATGTCCTGCGCGTCGGAGTCCGCTAAACCGCTCCGACGGGCCAGGTTGTAGATTAACCGCCAGTACGTCTCAAAGAAGACCCGCCAACTGGCATCGTCCCCCACGTCGCGCAGCCGGCTGAGCAGACTGGCTCTCGTCGGCACGCTGTCGTACGCGATCACCGGCGCGGCCGCGATATAAAACGTCTGCGCGTTCACAAACTGGAATGGAGTTACTATGGTCCCGGGATCCCGCCGGGTCAAGGCGCATTTGAAAGGCCGGCCCAGGCCGGCTTGGGGCTCTGGGGGGGGCTGACCGCTCAGACCGTCGGGTGGCTTGGAGACCCGGCATTCGCCGGGAAGATAATGTGACGTTCGCTTGCAAGATTCGGCGGGGAGGCACGAACTCAAGGATGGACGCAAAGATAAGCCCGAATTAGTCTATGCATTATTCCAGCTGTTCTCGGGTCAATGGCCCGCACCGCCCGGCGGTCAGGGTCGCTAGCCCGCTGACGCCCGTTCCCGGCCGGGCTTTGGCGTCCGCGCGGGTTTGGTTGCGGTTGGGGGCGGTGCTTTGGCTGGCTCTCGCCCGAGGGCTGGCACAGGGGATTCCGGAGCCGAGCCTGGTGCTTTACGGCTCGGTGTTTAATGGCAACACGAGCCAGCCGCTGAGCGCGGGGCAGGTGACCTGGACCATCACCAACCAGACCGATTCGGTTTCGGTAACGGCTGCCATCATTGGGATCAACACCCAATTCTTCTACGTCGCCTTTATCCCGTTGGAGACGCGCGTTGCCGGGGGCCAGGCGTTCCCGGCGTCCACCAACACACTCGGATTGCCGGCTGTCCCCACGGCCTGCGGGCGAGTGGCGCTGGTGGGCGGGACCAACGCGGCCATTGTCTTCTCGTCGCTTGGGCTGTCGAACACGTTCGTGCTTGGCCCCGGTGCGCGCGGGTTGATTGAGCGTGTGGACCTGGCTGTCGGGACGGTTTCGCAGCAGACGTTTAACCAGTGGTTGACCAGTTGGGGCTTGCCGGCCACAACCGATCCAAATGCCGATCCTCTCGGCAAGGGGATGACCTATTACCAGCAATTCATCGCCGGGACCGACCCGCTGGACAAGAACTCCGTATTCGAATTTGTGGATATCAAGCCAACCCCACAAGGGCTGAACCTGGTCTGGACCAGCTTTATCGGCCGGGTGTACACGCTGGAATCCTCGCCAGTAGTGAGCGGCGGGTTTACGGCGCTGCAGCAACACATCGCCGCTTCTCCGCCGCTCAACATGTACGTGGATCCGGCCGTGGCAAGCGGAGCCGCCAGGTTCTACCGAGTGCTCGTGGAACAGCCATAAACCGACGGCGCACAAGGATCGCGCGCAGGAACCCTCGAAAAGCAGAAGAAAGAATTCAGATTTATGAAGCAGCTCCCTAACCTGACGGTGATCATTCTGCTCGCATTGGCCGGGGGTGCTCGGGCCCAAGGCGTCCCAGCGATGATCAATTACCAAGGCCAGCTTGTGGATGGCACCGGGACGCCGCTGCCCAATGGCAATTATCAGCTGACCTTCAGGATTTATTCCATGGATCCCGGAGGCAGCGTCCTGTGGGGACCCCAGGTGGTGCCCAGCGTTCCGCTGGTGGGAGGTCGATTCAACGTGATTCTTGGCCCGACGGACGGCAACGGCCAGGCGGTGACCACCGCGTTTTCGAGCTCCGCCACGTACCTGGAGATTCAGGTCGGTGCCAACAGCCCGATCTCACCGCGGCAACAGATCCTGAGCGCTCCCTATGCCCTGCAGGCCGAGAACGCGGATTTCCTGGCCGGGTATGGCTGGAACGCCCTGTTTACTGACACCGGCCGGCCCGACACCGGCCATATCCCCGGGGCCAAGATCGCGAACGGGAGCATTACCTCCACCCAGATCGGCCCTGGAGCGGTCACCGCGTCTCAACTGGGAAACGGCGCCGTGACCGCGGCCAACATTTCGGCTGGGGCGGTTGGGACAGTTCAGATCGCCGGGGGAGCGGTGGGCACGGCGCAGATTGCGGATGGTGCGGTGGGCACAACGCAGATCGCCGCCGGTGCCGTGGGGACGGGACAACTCGCGAACGGAGCGGTGGGCACGATGCAAATTGCGGATGGTGCGGTTGGGACGCAAGAAATCGCATCGAACGCGGTGACTTCGGATCAGATTGCGCCAGGGGCGGTTGGACCCGCGCAGATCGGCTTGCCGCTGGACCTGAGCGGTTATGCGAATGGAACCATACACATCGTGGGCTCAAGCTATACGATTCCCGCCGTCCTGGCCGTTACCAATACCGCCACCCCGAGTTCCGGTTTTCCTTTCAGGTTCTTTGGTGGGGTGGGAATTCTTGCGGGCGGGACGACCGCCATGGAGGCTTTCAGCCAGGCGGGCGCGAGTGCGTATATCGCGAGCGGGTCCGACGCGGCTGACTTCTATGGAAATGTGAGCGTGAGCGGCACCTTGAGCAAGAGCGGAGGGTCGTTCAAGATCGACCACCCCCTGGACCCGGCCAACAAGTATTTGTCGCATTCGTTTGTTGAATCGCCAGACATGAAAAATGTCTATGACGGCGTGGTGACGCTCGACGCGCAGGGAGAGGCCACGGTGCGCCTGCCCGAGTGGTTCGAGGCATTGAACAAGGACTTTCGGTACCAACTGACCGCGATGGGTGCTCCTGGGCCCAGCCTGTACATCGCCGCGGAGGTCTCGGGGAACAATTTCAAGATCGCCGGCGGCGCTGCGGGCGGGAAGGTGTCCTGGCAGGTGACCGGTACCAGGCATGACGCGTGGGCCAACGCCCACCGGATTCCGGTCGAAGAGATGAAGCCAGAATCGGAACGCGGTTACTATCTGGCCCCGGAGTTGTTCGGGCATTCCCAGGAGAACAATGTCCGCAAGGCGCGTCATGCGGCGGCCCAAGCCGCGCGGTGACGGAGGATCGATTGCTTCCGCGCCATGAAGAATGCTATGAGCGTTTTAGGAACGTTGAGAAAGGCCGCCCTCGTGGTTGGGTGCTGGCTTTTGCCCACGGGCGGGTTCGCGCAGTGGACGACCCAAACCATCAGCCTCCAGCCGGGCTGGAACGCGGTGTTTTTGGAAATTCAGCCCACGCCCCGGGATTGTGACACCCTCTTCTCGGGGATCCCCGTGGAAAGCGTCTGGTGCTGGAACCGCCAATTCTCGACCGTCCAATACATTCAGGATCCGAACTCCCTGCTCCCGGGCCAGCCGGATTGGCTCACCTACTTGCCCCCTGGCAGCATGAACCGGGCAGTCTCAACCCTTTTTACTCTTTTGGCCGAGCACGCGTACCTGATCAAGCTCGCCACAAACGCCGCGCCCACTACGTGGAAGATTCTTGGGCAACCGGCGCCTCGCGGGCCGGCCTGGCTGCCGGACTCATTCAATTTATATGGCTTTCACGTGGACTCAAACGCACCGCCGACGTTCCACGATTTTTTCGCGAGTTCGCCAGGCCAGAGCGGGCACGCCATGCTTCGGCTGATTCCCACCGGCGCGTGGGTGCCGGTTAACCCCGCTTCCGATCGGATCAGTCCGGGCGTGGCCTACTGGATTCAGTCCAGCGGCCCCTCGACCTATCCCGGGCCACTGGGGATCTTGTTCGGACAGGGCCGTTCCCTCGATTACGGGCTCTCGTTAACGGAGCAAACGCTGACCATTCAAAACACCAGCACCAATGCGCGCACGGTGACGATCGCAGAGTTGCCCTCGCTGCCGCCCCCAACGGGTGTCGCGCCGCTGGCCGGGCCGGTGCCACTTTCCTACTGGCGGACGATTTTCCCCACCAACTTCGGTTTTCAGCCTCTGAACGCACCGTTGAGCAACTTGATCCCTGCGGGTGGCAGTTGGGTTATCCGGTTGGCGGTGCGGCGTCCCGACATGGCCCCGCCCTCGGGCACTTCGGGCCCGGTCGAGCCTTTTTATGAAAGCTTGCTTGAGGTCAATGACGGGGCGGGCACGCTCTGGCGGGTGCCGGTGACGTCCCAAGGCAAGCAAACGGCTGCCATCGCGGCGGCTCTGCTTCGTTTGCCTAAGGGTAGCCAAACGAATTCGCCGGCCGACCCGCACGCCGGTTTGTGGGTTGGCAGCGCCGTCCTGGGCGCCGTAAGCGAGCCCGCCAACGTTGTGGACAACACCACTCCGACGCCGACGGCGCAGGGTTTTCCCCTGAGGCTGCTGCTACACGTGGATAACAGCGGCCAGGTGCGGCTGCTGCAAAAGGTGTTAATGATGTGGCAAAATGGCACCTACACGAACGCGCCCAACGGGATGCAGGCGACCGATCAACCGGGAACCTACGTTTTGGTGACGGATGACTCCCTCATCCCGCAGTTCTCCGGCGCGGCCTTGCGTAATGGGCAGGCGGTGGCGCGCCGCTTCAGCAGTGCCAGTTTTGCTCTGAGTGCGCCTGTGGCTTTGGCGGGCTCCGGGGCTTTCGGTGGCAGCAATAGCGTGTTTGTCTGCACGAACGTTTTGTCGTACACGAACGTCCTCAATCCGTTCGTTCACCACTATCACCCAGACCACGACAACTACGACGATTCCCGCACCACCCTGTTGGCCGACGGTGTGGAATGCCCGACGATCACGCGTCAGATAAGCCTGCGGTTCACGGCGAGCGATCCGAACGGGCTGGCATTGTCAGGCTGGGGGGATAACCAGGTGGGCGGCATTTACAATGAAACGATCACCGGTCTATACAGCGTGCCGTTGCACGTGCAAGGAAACTTTCGCCTGAGCCTAGCCTCCAACGTCGGGGTGCTTAATGGAGGACTCTAACCGGATTCGTTTCCAACGACTTAGACCGCAGGCATGAGATGAACATCCAGGAGGCCATGAAGACGCGATGGAAGAAATGGCACTGCGCCGTGGCGCTTTTGGGCTGCGCATTGGCCCTGGCCAGCCCTCAGGTGCTGCGCGCTCAAGGCAACCAGATTTATCTCGGCACGGCGGATTATCTAAACCGCATGGCTACGAACGGCTACATTGCCTTGCCCGTCACCAACGGGAACACCGTGGTGACCAACGTGGTGGCGACCAACGGTGCGGCAGCCTGCTTCAGCGGCAGCATTGGTTCGACGGGCAGCGTACCCAATGATGGACACAACTATCTCATCGCCTCGGGCTTTGGCCAACCCGTGCAAACGGTGATCCTGCGCAACCCGGATTATCACGTGGGCGATTTAATGGCCAATCAGGCCTTTTTCTGGTGTGGCGATTCCAACAAGGTCTTTATTGCAGGGGGCAACCACGTGTATGCCGGGGAGGGAGGTTTCATTGATATTGTGTGGACGGCGGGTGGCCCTACGAATACGTATTTGATCTCGAGCGTGCCCGCGGCCGGAACGCCCCAGGTTTCAATGTATCTCACGGATACCAACGGCGTGCCGACGGGCGCACCGGCGGTCAACGTGGTGACCGGTGTGAGCCTGGTTCCGCACCCTAATAGCACAATCCTAGCGGCGAATCTGGTGCTGGTGAACAATGCCTGGCGGGCCAATAGCAACGTGGGCAGCATGGTGCTGGAGGTCCGCACCAACGGCGCTTTTGCAGGTGTGGAGGTGCTCCAAGTGAGATTGCCCGGGGCGAACTATGAACCTAGTGTGGGCGTCGGTACTTTTTTGGCGCCCGTGCAGCCCCACGCCGGCCATATTACACCTTTTGTGGCCTCCGGCTTGGGCGCGACAGGCCCCGGCAACACGTACTATGCGGTTCAATACCATGGCTATCCGGCGGACCTGCATAGCGGCGACGTGTTGGCCACCCAACCAACGGCTGGACCAGGACAACTCGTCGTGTTTTGGTATGCGCGCGGTCAGCTCGACGGAATGTCCTGGCCCGATGAGATGGATGATTATGCGGCGGATTGGCCGGCGGACTTCGAGCAAGTCGCGCGGAAGATTTACTGGACGTGGAACGCGGACGGAACCGGTCTGGGGCAAATGGGCCCGCCGGTGGTGTTAAGCAATCTCAACGTTGGGGTCGCAGTCACCATCGACTGGAGCGGGGAAGTTCCTTCAACGGAAGCCGACCCCCTGACCGGCGTAGTTACCAACACGCTGGAGGTGGATAAGACTCTCGGGGAATTGCACGCCCGGATCGCCGACGGGCGGGTGCTGCTGCACTACACGACCAGTCAGGACCAGGCCAACTCATTCGTGGGCATCGAGTATGTGCGGGTCGTGCCGTATGCCCCCGACGTGGTGGACGACTGGACAGCGGGCAGTCCGGGGAGTTGGTATGTAGGCGACCAACTCCTGCCGGCGACGAACCACACCGATATGACGCTCTCTCCGCTGGTCAGGAAAGGGCTCCAGCTCAATAACGGCGGATATGTCTATCAACACAATGACAATGCCAGTCCAATGAATGGCGATGTGTTCGTGATCAAGCCGACCGCGGGCAACGATAATGTGGAGCTGTTTTGGGAGCGGACCAACTTTCTGGGATTGGTTTGGCCGTACGAAATGCACCAATACACCGCGCGCTGGCCCACCAACCTGCCGGCGAAGTATCAAATTTATGCACGTGGGTCCTTAGGCAACCCAGGTGAAAGTGTCTCCCTGGCCTCGGCTTTGAATCCCACCCTCATGCCCTATATGGATCCCCCTGGCCACGCCGGTCTGAACGGGACGACGTTCCTCACCCGTCAGCCCAGCAACCCCGGTGGATCCGGGTGGTCTTTAATCAAGTATGCACCCGGCAACATGGTGGCTTTCCAGGTCGTGCGCTCGGTGGCGCACAACGATCCCGCCTTCTTCGATGTCTCCCTCCATCCGTGGGATATTGGCCGGGAGATCGTGGATAGCGCCAATCCGGCGGCCTCCCGCTTCGGGTACATTTACGCTCCACCTGCGCCGGCGAACCCGCACGATTGGGACCGTTATGACTTCCAGACGTACGGCGGAACCAACAACCCTACGGGGCAGATCTTCGCCGTCAACCAGGGAAAACTCGAAATCTGGTGGTCCACGACCGATGCCAACAGCACGGCCTGGCCGACGATCGTTCTGCTGTACACCAACGGGTGGCCGGCCAATCCACCAGGCGTTGTCATCGCCAGCCAGAATGGCACGCCGCTCTTCACCAACGGCCAGGCCTATGCCTATTACCAGAACGATCCCACCGGCATCGGGTTCAATCCGAACGAGGAGCACGTGTGGCCGCCGTCCGGGACCCGGTTTTATGCGTTGCGCAGCGACCTTAACCGGACCAACAGCGATAATTACACGTCTGCTCCGTACCTGCTCATCAAGTCCCCCCTGCCGCTCAATCCCAACCTCTGGCAATACAGTGTGTTTGGAGTTTTGGCCGAAGGCACCGATTGGACCGGAGCGAGCTACAAGTTCAGTTATCCCGCATTGGCGGGCTTGGAAATTATTGAGCCGGCACCTCTCAGCAGCCTGGACTCGCCGGTCGCGGCCGGAACCAGAGCCGTGTCCGGTCCGTGGTGGCAGGGGTATAACACGAATTTCTTTTTTGCCAAAGCGGGCGCCGATGACGGCCATTCAGCGGCCAATCTGGTCATGCAGTATTTTTATCGGAGCCAGGCCGGTTTTTACTTCCCTGAGGATTACGTGGCCAACTACTTTCCGGCCGGCGTCCCAAAGACGAACACCCCGCCTGCGAACACTTGTTTCCCCTGGTTGGATCTGTACGCGGGCACGCCAGGCATCCCGCAGAACGTGACCTTCGTTGTTGCCTGGCCAACAAACCCGCCGCCCGTGCTGAGCTTCGGTGAAACTCTGTTTGCGGAAAAGCCGGCGATTGGGGGCGGCTTTCTGCCGGCCATCGCCGGGAACGGAACCAATGTGGGGGTCATTTACGAGCAAACGTTTGCGACCGGCAACGGGCATAGCGTCCAGCTCATCCTCCCCACAAACGCGGTGTCAGTGAGCTTGAACCAGTTGCCCACCGGTATTCTGGGAATCACGAATTTGGATTATACCGTCCTCTTTCCCGGTTTGCCGCCGGATTTACGGCAGCGCGTCTGGTGGGACGGAAACCTGCAGGCTCTGGCGTTGAGAGGAGTTTGGGTCACCAGCGGCCTGCACGCGGTTGCCGAGCCCTTGGGCTATCTGCTGTTGAACGTGATCACCTCAAGGGACGAAGCGGAACTGCTGGCTCTCTCGACCAATAGCACACCCGCGGACCTCGCGTTTCAGAGTGCGGTCAAGGCGCTGGCCAGGGTGGCCGGGCCGGTGATGCTGCCCGGGGCGGCGAATGAGAGCCCGGACGACAGCCTGGCCTTGACAGCGGCAAATGCGCGCGCGGGCGGTTATGTTACGCTGGCTTTCGACAACAGTCCGAGTACGGTGCCCTTCCTTGAGCTGATTCAGGTCGGTTGCCCCACCTACCAGGGCGACGTCGAGGACATACAATCCCCCAATCCGTTCGATGTGAAGCAGACGCTGCAGGTACAGCGGCGATTTCGGCGGCAACGCAGGCAATTACAACTTCGAATGGCAACGGACGCTTTCCGTGGGCGGGAAACCCGATACGAACGGGTGGACGGATATTGCTCTCGGGCCGGGGTTGGTGAACACGACGATCGAGGGCGCGGGGCCCGACGTGCTGGTGGACCACTTCTACCGGTGCCGGTATGAACCGTTGACGATCACTCCGTGCGGCTCGGGGTGGAGCGCGTGGTCGGACGGGAACACGCTGGCCCCTGGCTGGATTGGGAATATTTTGGGCAAGATCAACCTGTTCGACCAGCGGTTTTCGAACTATTCACAGAACCAAATCGATACGATTGTCAGCGCGCTGGCCCAAGCCGGGCCGCGCTGGATCGGCAATGTTCCGCTCACCCAGAACGCCTCCGACCTGGGCCTGATCCAGATATACGAAACCATTCTCAAGGTCGGTGAGCAACTGAGTATCGCCAACCCAACCTATAATGCCTCCGACCCAAATTTATCAGCGGCAGTGGATTCCGCGTTGATGGATGCGGCGGGGAAACTGGCGGATCTCTACATGCTCTTCGGAAACGAAGCGTATGCCGAGGCAACCGATCCCACCGTTTCCTTCGGAGACCAGTCCACCACTTACGCTACGGCGGCTTCTTCCATCTTTTGTTTCGAAGGAGACGCGAATGCGCCGAACCTCCTGGCTCAGGAGCTGGCCTTGCTGCGCGGGCGGGATGATAGCTACCTGCCGCCGGTGGGAACCTATCCGGTGTATAACCGGCTCTGGTGGAACACTTCCGGAGCCAACGTGGAGGGCACGGTTGCCTACGTGAACACCTATTGCGGCGGGCAGCCGACCAACGCGCCGAGCTATTTTCCGCAAGGGCATGGTGATGCCTGGGGCCATTATCTCACCGCGCTCACGGACTATTACGGGCTGTTTCGAAACCCGAAGTTCAGCATGATCCCCGCCCTGGATGTCGAGGCGGTCCTGGTGGGCGGCGTGACGGTGGATGAGGGCTTGATGCACGAACGGAAGTTTGCTGCCGCGGCCGCAGCGCGAGCTCAAACCGGTTTGGAGATTGTTAATTTGACATACCGGAATCTCTACCAAGAGGACCCGGCCAACCAGTGGAGGGGCTACTATGACTCGAACACGAATCGGGCGTGGGGAGTGTCTGAGTGGGGCATGCGGGCAGGGCAGGCGGCCTATTTCGATTGGGTGACGGCCAACGCCATTCTACCGCACCAGGACACCAACCCAGCGGACGCCGGCACGGTTGCGCAAGTGGACCGGACTACGGTGAGCGAGTTAGGCCAAATTGCTTCCACGGCCGGCGCCATCCAGTCCCAGCTGGACAACGCGGATCAGGGCCTGAATCCGCTGGGGGTGGCCAAGGACATCGTGCCAATGGATATTGACCCCACGCAGGTCAGCCAGGGAGTAAGCCATTTTCAGCAAGTTTATAACAAAGCGGTGGCGGCGATGAACAACGCCCTGGCTGTGTTTGATTACGCCGAGCAGTCCACCGCGGCCTTGCGTCAGCAAGCCGATACCGTGCAACAATTTCAAAATCAAGTGGCGAACCAGGAAGCCAGCTTTGACAACCAGCTCATCACCATCTTTGGCACGCCTTACCCGCAAGACCCCAATTACCCGCCCGGCTACAACGGCCCCGATATCAACGGCCTGGATTTTAATTATATTGATTACCAGCCCATTGCTGGAGTGGCGCCCCCGACCACAGGCACCATCACGAATCTTTTCTTCACGTCCAACCCCGGCCCGAACGGTGTCCCGATCCTGACAACCAACGCCCTGGTGCTCACGCTGGCCAACGACGGCCTGCAGTTCGTCAAGCCAGCCAACTGGACCCAACCCCGGCAGTCGCCCGGGTCCATTCAACGGGCGTTGGGGGATTTGCTCCAGGCTCGCCAGAAATTGCAAACCGGTTTGCTCCAGTATGACGGCCTGCTGAATCAAATCCAGGATCAAGCCGATCTCCTGGAATCCCAGGTACGCTGTGAACGCAAACCAGATCTCGATTCTCAACCAGGGACTGAACACACAAACCACCCTGAACCAACAGATCTACAACGACCGGCAAAACCAGTTGAGCTTCGGCCTTCAAGCCACACTGGTCACCGCCATTGGCAACGCCACGGCCACGATGCTCCCCACGGTTACGGGGCTTTCGGACGACGTGACCGCGCCCATGCGTGGAGGGATTGAACTCGAGGCCGCGCTCATGGCCTCTACCTTGGGCGACCAAGGCAACCAGGCCAGCCAGGCCGAATTGCAAGACCAGCAAGACGCACAATTAGCGCAAGCGGCGAACAATATTTCTTTGGCGGTGAGCCAGCAAGTCCAGGGCATCACCAACCAAATCCTCCAGCTCCAGCAATTAGTCAGGCAAGAACCCGTTCAGCGATTGGAACTGGACAACCTGCGGGAGGCGGTTACCGAAGCCGGCGAGAACTACCGTAGTACCGTGAGCTCCGGCGTGCGATTGCTGGACGATCGTGCGCGCTTCCGGGCCCAGACGGCCCAGCAGGTCCAGGAATATCGTTACAAGGACATGGCCTTCCGGATCTTCCGCAACGACGGCCTGTCGAAATTCGATGCCCAGTATGACATGGCCGCACTTTACGTCTATCTGGCGGCCAAGGCTTATGACTTTGAGACCTGCTTTCTGCCGGGAGACCCACGTGGGCCGGGAGAGAATTTCATGCAGGAGATCATCCGGACGCGTTCCATTGGGCTGATTAGCAACGGCACACCCATTCCGGCCGGGCCGACGGGGGACCCCGGCCTGGCGGACCCGTTGGCGCGGATGTGGAACAACTGGTATTTCAACTTAAACGGGCAATTGGGCATAAACAATCAGGATCATTTGACCGAGCGCTTCTCCCTGAGAAGCGAGTTGTTCCGGGTGCAAACCAACCAGAATAATACTGTCTCGAGCAAGCTCTGGCGGCAGATCCTCTCCCAGGCGGTGGTGCCCGACATCTTCTCCGTGCCGGAGTTTCAACGTTACGGCAGCCCGCCGGTAGGAGCGGTTTCGCCCTCCCCGGGGATCGTGCTTTTCTTCGGCACGACGATCAAAGCGGGCGAGAATTTCTTCGGTTGGCCCTTGGGTGGTGGGGACAGCTATTTCAACCCTTCGGCGTACGCCACGAAGGTGGCGGCGACGGGAATTTGGTTCGACAATTACGACTCGACCTCTCTCCCCAACACGCCGAACGTGTATCTCATCCCGGTGGGCGATGACGTCTTTTATGCTCCCGGCAGCAGCGGAGTGACCCGGCAGTTCACAGTTCTGGATCAGGCGCTGCCGACGCCGGCCCTCAGCGCCAGCGACCTGAGCACCAACACTCCAAACTGGATTCCGATCGACAGCATGTCCGAGGTCTTTGCCAAGCTGCGCCAATTCGACGAATTCCAGGCCTATCCCGACTCGGGGCAGTGGAGCATCGCCCAAGCGACCAGCAGCACACGCTTGGTTGGCCGCTCGGTGTGGAACACCCGCTGGATGCTCGTGATCCCTGCCGTCAGCCTGGGCGGCCCACCCACGGATACCAATGCGTTGCAGAACGCGATGCAAACCTTCATTAACGGGGCGCAGCGCAACGGCAATGGCATCAGCGACATCAAGCTGCTTTTCCAAACCTACACCTACACGGGTCAGTGAGCCCGCGGCGGACGCAACCCGGCATCGCCCTATCCATGATCCCAGCTCTGACATGCTCGAGGGTGGTGCCAACACTCCTCACGGCACTCGCCCTGCTCACCTCGGCCTGCCGGGCCGAGGATAAGAGCGGCGTCACGCCCAATACCATTTCCGTGCCCAAGGGACCCGGGCTCTCGAGGGCTTGGGCGAGTCCTTCCAAGCCGCGCTCAACACCGGCACGGCGCACGATGGTATCGGTCTCAAAGTCCCGCCCGGCACGGCCGGGCACGCCCCGAGTATCGGATTGGCCTACGATGGGGGAGGCGCCAACGGCCCGTTGGGTTTCGGCTGGCGCTTGCCCCTGGCTTACGTCCAGCGCCGTTCGGATTTGGGTATCCCCCGCTACCTGGATTCGTTGCCGTCCGGCGACCCCATCGGCCGCGTCGATGCCTACATCGATGACAGTAGAGAGCCACTCGTTCCCCAGAGCAATGGGGATTGGTTTCACATGGACGAGGGCGCCTTTATCCGGTATCGCCAAGTCAACGGGCATTGGGAGGGGACTCTGCCCAATGGCACCCGGATGGACTTTGGCCTGACGGATTCCGCACGCATCGAAGATCCGGCCTTTACTAACCACGTGTTCTGTTGGCTGCTCGAACGGGAGACGGATATCCACGGCAATGTCATCCTCTACACTTATACCAACTTCCCGGACAGCAACAACCTGAACCAAAAATATCCGGCCACAATCGCTTATGGCGCGGGCGCGCCACCCTGGCAGAGCTTCCACTTCGCCACGTTTACCTATCAGGACCGACCGGACTGGTTTGAGGATTGCCGAGCCGGCTTCATCGTGCGGACAGGCAAGCGGCTTTCGCAAATCGTGGTGGGCACTCAAGGTCCGGAGTTGACCAACCATCTGGCAGGCGATTTCAACGGCGACGGGCAGCCCGATTACCTGGACCGCAAATACGTGTTGGATTATTTGAACTACGCCGGGACCAATTCTCATTGGTCGCTCCTGGCCAGGGTCACGGTGTTCGGCGCCGATGGCACCAGCGGCCTGCCGCCGGTGAGCTGTGGGTACAGCTTGTGCAACCCACCTGATACGCTGTCCGCCGTTGGGTATGAACTGGACGGCACCAACGAGCCGCCTTTTGTCATGGACAACCCGTTGGTCGATCTGGTGGACCTCAATGGTGATGGTCTGCCGGATATTCTGAAGACGGACGCCGGCGGCGGCCAGCAAACCGCCTATTTGAACCAAGGGGAGTTGGATGCGCCTGGGGGCAGTTACATCGTGTGGGGCGCGGTGACGAATGTGGCCAGCGCCGATGGCCTCGCTTACGACGTGGATCTCCAGAACACGACCCAGATTGCCCATCTGGCCGATATGACCGGCGATGGCGCCGCCGACTTGGTCTATACCACGCCCGACGGCAATGTGTACCATTTCGAGAATCTCAACGGCGTGGCGTGGGGTCCCCGAGAGCTGATGTCCGTGCAGGACTTTCCGCCCCCGAGCCCTTTTGGAAGTGATCCCAATGTCCGGACCGCCGACATCGATTTCGATAAACGCATCGACATCATCCAGAGCATCGATCTCGGGGCTGGGAACGTCGAATACCGGATCTGGTTCAACCTGGGCGACCAGACCTATTCGCCCGGCGTCACCGTGCCGCAGAACTTTGGCTTCGTGTTTTCGGCTGCGGGGGTGCAAATCGCCGACATGAACGGGGACCGGGTCCCGGACATCGCCCAAGTCCGGCCTACGGGGGTGATCGTCACCGCCGGCCTTGGTTATGGGAACTTCGCCGATCCGGTGACCGTCAGCCTTCCTGATTATGTGCTGACCGACACCCAAATCGCGCAGGCAAAGCTCATGGACATCACCGGCGACGGGCTGGCGGACCTGGTCATCGAGCGGGCGGCTCCAGGCCAGCTCTGGTACTGGGTAAACCTGGGCAATTACAGCTTCAGCACCCGCAAAGTCATCACCGACATGCCGACGGGTATTGGCGCCAACGCGGTGGTGCGGTGGGCCGACCTCAATGGCAACGGGACCAGCGACCTGATCTACGCCGATTCCCAATCCACGCCGCGTTTGCGGGCGGTGGATGTCGGCCAGTTGATCAACGGGAACCTGGGCCCCAACCTGCTCCAGGCCATTTCCAACGGCCTGGGGCAAGTGACCCTGGTCAGCTATTCCGCTTCCACCGCGTTCCGGATCCAGGACAGCGCCGAGGGCAATCCCTGGCCCGACCCTTTGCCTTTTCCGGTTCCAGTGGTTTCAGAGGTCACCAACCTCGATTCACTGGGACATCAATATGTCACGCGCTACGCGTATCATAACGGTTACTACGATCCGGTGCAGAAGCAGTTCCGCGGTTTCGGGCGAGCGGAGCAGGTCGATGTCGGGGACGATACCGCCCCCACCCTGGTGACGCGTTCCTATTTCGATACCGGCAGCCAATATGAGGTGATGAAAGGCAAGCTGCTGCGAACGACGACCATGCAGGCGGATGGGACTGTGTTCGACGATGCGGTCACCACCTGGACGATCCCGCCGGTTGTGCTGATGATTGGCACCGATGGAACCAACGTCAGTTACGCGCATCCGCTCGCTCGCACGACTCAGATCCTGGAACTGGGGCGGGGGACCCCGCAGACACTGGAGTCGGAAATGAGTTACGACACGTATGGGAACCAGACGCGCCAGGCCGACTACGGGATTGTTGTCAACGGAGACCGCTCGGCGTACCACGACGAGCGAGTCACCACCACTCAGTACGCCATCAACACCAACTCTTGGTTGCTGCGCCATCCAGCCCGGCAAGAAGTTGCCGACTATTCCGGCGTAGTCCTCTCCCGCCTGGAAAGCTACTACGATGACGAAACGTTCTCCGGCAATAGTTTTGGGGTTGTCACCGTCGGTAATCTGACTCTGACTCGTGCCTGGACCAATGCCGCTGACCCGAACGCCTACGTGCAATCGAGTCGCACCAAATACGACCGCTACGGCAATCCCATCGTCCTGTTGGACCCGTTAGCGGCCGCCTCGGGCGGCATGGTGGACTTCTCCTCCGGCCATGCCCGCGAGATCGTGTACGATGCTCCCTTCGAGTCCTACCCGATCACCGAGACGATCCACGTGGGGAGCTCGGCTCTCGTCTATCGGGCCGCTTACGACCAGGGCTTCGGAACGGTCCTCGCCGCCAGCGATTTTAACGCCCACACCACAAGCTACGGGTACGATGCGTTTGCGCGGCTCATCCGGGTCCTTAAGCCCTATGACACCGCGGATTTCCCCACGACCGAATATGACTACGCCCTGGCGGTGCCTTATGGCGCCGGGGGTCTCGTAAACTACGTCGAAACGCGGCAACTGGATAAGGCGCCGGGCTCAGCGGGAACCAACCCACGAGACTATTATCTCATTAGCCGGCAATTCAGCGATGGGTTGGGACGCGCGCTTATGACCAAGCAGGAAGCCGAACCGGCTCCGGGAAGCACGGTGCCCCGGGTGGTCGTCAGCGACGCCGTGTTGTTCAACGCGCGCGCGAGGCCCAGCCACACGTTCGATCCGTATTTCACTCTTCAGGCGGGCAACACGCTGGATCAGCTCCTCGGCTACGAGAGCCTTGAGGATCCCGGGTGGCAGGGGGCTTTTCACGAATACGGTCAGTTGGTGAACTTGGGCCGGCAGACCGCTCACCAGGCCGTAATGACCTACGACGCGACCCTCCGCCCGGTGCAAGCAACCAACCCGGATCACACTTTCAGCCAGACCATCTATGAACCTTTAGTCACCCGCGCCTACGATGAAAACGACTCCGATCCAACCTCCCCGTCTTACGACACTCCGACGGTTCAGTATCGCGATGGGTTGGGCCGGGTCATTCGAACCGATGAAATTTGCCGGTTGAACGACGATGGCACGCCCGCCAGCGCACCGCAAACCTGGACCACCAGCTACCAGTACGACGTCAACGATCGGCTGACCCAGCTTACCGATTCGCAGGGCAACATCAAAACGCTCGCCTACGACGGTTTGAGGCGCAAAACGTCGATGAATGACCTGGACCGGGGAATCATGACTTACACGTATGATGATGCCTCGAACCTCCGGGCAACCGTTGATGCCAAGGGCCAGCGGATCACTTACACCTACGATGGCGCAAACCGGCTCGTGAGCGAGGATTACCACGACGAAGGCCTGGCCTTCTCGGCCAACTTTGCCTACGATCCCACCCAGCCCCTCAGCCGCACGAATCGTCCCGACGTCGCCTATTTTTACGATGTGCCCGTCAGCGGCTTGCCCTTGGGCGACGGCACGACCGACACCGCCCGGAACACCGAGGGCGCACTCGCCTACGTTTGGGATCTCTCGGGCGAGGAGCATATTTCCTATGACGCCCGCGGCCGCACGGCCTGGACCGTCAAACGCATCCCCGACGCACCGTTGGACCCCAAATCAGGAATCCGCGATCCGGGCCGGCTGGTCTGGTACCGCACCGCTTTCCAATACGATTCGATGGACCGCGTAACGACGATGGTTTATCCCGACAATGACCAAATCTCTTATCAGTACAATGACCGTGGTTTGCTGGCCCGCATTCCGGGCGGACCCAATGGCAGCATTTTGTCCAACGTGGTCTATGCCCCGTCGGCGCAGCAGCAACAAATCGATTATGGCAACGGTCTCCGCACGGCGTATGGTTATGACAATCGGCGACGGTTGGTTTCGCTGCTCACCTTTCAGGTGGCTCAGCCCACCAATCAACTGATCAACTTCGCCTATACTTTCGATGGCGTTTCGAATATCAAGTCGATCCAGGATCAGCGCCCGACCTCGGCCGTGCCCGCAAACGACCTCCGGCGAAACACGCAGAATTTCAATTACGACGACCTCTACCGACTCATCCAAGTCCAATATAATGTGCCGAACCCTTCGAGCAGCAACGGCGGGGAGATCGATTACCGCTATGATCGGATCGGCAACCTGCTCTCCCAGACCTCCACCATGAATCAGCAGGAGAATGGCCTTCCCGTAGCCAATCTCGGCGCGTTAAGTTACGGTGGCAGCCTGGGCGCTTCCAACCGCTCCGGGCGGCAGGCCAGCGACCCGCCCGGGCCCCACGCGCTCTCTCAGATTTCAAATCTCCAATCCACTATCACCAACCGGGTGTACGCCTATGACGCCAACGGGAACATGACCACCCTCGACGGCCTGGTTTGCACCTGGGACTTCAAAGACCGCCTGGTCGCCGCCGAGGACAACACCATGCGCGCGGAGTACACCTATGACTACACGGATCGGCGCGTCATCAAACGGGTGCTTTGGAAAGCAGGTCAGCCACCGGCGCCCTTCGCCGGCGCCGCACGATCCCTGGCCCCGGCGTCACCTGCACTGTCCGCTGATGAGAAAATCGGAGAGAGTACCTCGTTGGGCAAGAAATGAAGGCGGATCCCCTCCCTCAAGCGGTTGCCGCCGGCGAAGGATATCTTGCGGCCGTGGGCCCTCGAGGTCTGGTCGCCATCGCTGCCCTGGCGTTGTTAACCCCGGCTTTCGAGGTGGCAAGCCAGCCAATCACCACCACCTTCTACGTGGGCTCCCATTTTGAAGTGCGCGACCATGACCAACCCACCAAGTATGTATTCGATGGGGCGACCCGAGTTGCGGAAATCACCGGTTCGCTCTCGGCGAACCATCGGATTCAGCGGATTCGCCTCTATACAGGCTGGAACCTCATTTCCCTCGCCGTGGGTGCCGATGATCTGGCAGGCCAGTTGGCGCAAAACTTTCCGGCGGGTGTGGATGCCATCTACCAATGGCTCCCGGTCACCGGCCAGTCCTCCGCCGTAACGCCTGGTCAATCGATTGGAGCGGGTGCGGTGCTTTGGGTAAAGGCTGACACGAATGTTACTGTTGGGATTATCGGGACCTACTCCGATCCCTCCGACCTTCTGGTCCCGGCGGCTGGAAGCTACGTCCCCGGGAGTGGTCTCGAGGCCTGGACCCCGTCGCTTCCGCCGACCGCCTCCGGCTGGTTTTACGTCGCCCAAACGAATCTGTGGCAAGAGCAACTTGCAGGTCCGATCGCCACCGCATCTAGCCCGCCCTGGACCCTGGCACCGGGGCAGGCGATGTACGTTAAAGCCGATGCGCCTATGGTTTTGAGCGTTCCCGACCCCAGCCTCCGGATCCGGTATTACCACGAAGACCACCTCGGCTCCTCCAGTGTCATCACGGACCAAGCCGGCAACCTCGTCCAGGAAACCGCCTTTTATCCTTTTGGCCACTCCCGCCATGAGTCCACACCTCGCCTCGTCGCGGATCCTTATCAGTTTAGCCAGAAAGAACGCGATACCGAGAGCGGGCTCCACTATTTTGGCAAGCGGTTCTACGATTCAATGATCGGCAAGTGGGCCTCCGCCGACCCCATCCAGGAGCAGGGTGGAGGGCTCAATCTCTATGCCTATGCCAACGAAAACCCGCTCAAGTACTACGACCCGAACGGAGCGGAGGTTAAAGTCAGTTACAAAGAATCAGGCAATAAGGGGGTTTATCACATCGACGTCAAAGCGGTTGTTGTGAACGCGTCTTCCCACCCCTTTTCAAGGCAGGATTTGCAGAATTATGCCAGCAGCCTCGAAGACACGATTAAAAAAAGTTACAGCGGTTCAATCAGTGGCAAGTTCGACGGAAAATTTCATGGCCGGAAAGGCACGATTTCCTGGAGCACCACCGTTTCCATTGAGGTCATTGCGGATCCCAGCACGCTCAAGCCGGACGACCCCCGTCACGTGTTTCGGATCGTTGACGTAAACACAGACGAGCACAACCACGCCAAGGGCTCAGCCGCCGGAACGGCAAATGTTGGGGGGCGGGTGATGAACATTGGTGTCGCCACGTTCACGCAGAAATTGCCCAGCGAAGTCGATGAAAGTCTGCCCGGGAACAAGGGTTATGCACGGGCGTATGAGAGCCCGCAGACCGTGGGCGCACATGAACTCGGCCACGATCTTGGGCTCAGCGATTTCTATCGTGATGTTAAGAACCTCATGTCCGAAGATCGCCTGGACGACAGCGCCGTAATCCGGCTCGATCAAGTTCAGCAGATTTATCAACAATACCAGAGCCACAACTTAAACCGTTCGGACGAAGAGCTGGTTAAAGAAGGTAAGAGCGTGCATTAGCATCGGTCCACAGTCCGCCGACTGCCGGATGGAGGTCGAGCCTTTACGCAGGGAGAACGGCGCACCGGCGAGCGCCGTAGCCAGGCGCAAGAGGGGGAGTTTCCTTGGCCTTGGACGTCCCAACGATGCTTGAATACCTCAGCTCGGTAGTCTCCTTCCATGAATACCAGACATTCACCGGTAGCGCGCTCGCGGGCGGTGATGGCGGTGAGCACATCACTCCAGCCGTGGGCTCTGCCGCAAAGGGGAAGTAGAAGCTGGTTTCCGGAGCCGGACAGTAGTCGCAATGGTGGGAAGCGCGCGCTCGGCAACCGGAGCTTGGAGTTGAGCCACCGGGGCCCCCGGCTCGAGGCAAGGAGATCACTCCGATCGGATCAAATGAATCACTGTCCGGTTTCCGGTCCGGCGGTGTATTATCCTTGAATGCTAGATGAGACTGACCAAACGCTCATTCGTGCATACGTCTGCCGCCGGTGCGAGCAGTCGTTTGCGGAGTTGGTGGGTCGTCATGTCAATCTGGTCCACTCTACGGCGCTGCGGATAGTGCGGGCAGCGGCACTGGCCGAAGAAGTCACTCAAGGTGTATTTCTGGCTCTGGCCCGGCATTCCGCTCAGTTGCAGGGACGCTCCTCCTTGACCGGATGGCTCTACGAGACGACTCGCAACCTTTCGATTAATACGGTCCGGAGCGAGGAGCGCCGGCGCCAACGCGAATCCGAGGCTGCGAACATGAAGACACTCATTGTGGATGAATCCCAGGAAACCTGGCACCTCTTGGCCCCGCACTTGGATGAAGCGATTGCTCAGCTCAAGCGTGGCGAGCGCGAAGTGATTCTCTGGCGCTACTTCGAGCACAAGACGGCCGAACAGATTGGCGTTCGACTGGGGCTGGGTCCGGGTGCGGCACAAAAGCGGGTGGCGCGCGCGATGGACCACTTGCGGGCCATCTTCGCAAAGCGCGGCATTACCATTTCCGTTGCGATTCTGGCTGCCTTCCTGTCGGCAGAGGCGGTGAAAGCGGCGCCTGCCGGCCTGACCGTGGCGGCCATTGCGGCGGTTAATAATCTGGCATCGCTCACGACCACATCAACCATTCAACTGATTATGGCTTCGACCCAAGCAAAGATCGGAATTGCCGCCCTGATGGCGGCGAGCGTAACCACCCCGATCGTTCTTCAACACCTCGCCAACCAGCGTCTCAAAGAAACCGTGGCGGTTCTGCGGCAGCAGACCGTGGAAACGGAGCACCTGCGTGGGGAAGGAGACCGGTTGAGGGCAGAGGCGCAGGCATCGGAGGGCCAGCGGGTCAAGGAGGAGACAGAATTGGCCCGCCTGCGCGGCGAGGTGGCGGCGCTCAAAGCCGAGGCCGCGAGCAGGGCTAAAGCTCCGGCGACGGCCGAATCAAAAGCACCGGGTGCCGCCCAGGCGAGCACCGGGAATCTCCTGCTTGCCGGGCAGATGAGGAACGTCGGATTTGCAGACCCCGCCTCCGCGTATCAGACTTTACAGTGGGCAAAAATGAAAGGAGACACGAACGTGATCTTCAACGCGGTGGCCTGGGGAGATGAACGCTCCCGAGCCGCGGTCGAGGCCATCTTCGCGGCCGCACCGGATGCTGTGCGGGCAAAGTACGGTTCAGCGGACGAGTATATGCTAAGTCTCTTTGATCATTCCGGACCGCAAGACGACCGGCACACCCTCATCTCCTCCCGCATCCTGGACCAGACTGTTTCCGGGCAGGAAGCAGTTTTGCAGATCGAATATAACTGGGCCGACGGCAGCACGAGCGCCGGTCCCTTGACATTTGTCCAAATCGGCAACGATTGGGCGCAGGCGCTGAACTTCGACCGCCCCGCACTCGGCAAGATGAACTCAGGGCTTCAAACCGAGGGGGCCGCTTTGGCGAATCAACCCGTGAGCAAGTGACCCGCCACGGCGAGGCCGGAACCATGGCCACTGACCGTCTCGCGCAAGCTCACTCCCAAGGCTTGTTTGACGCGTTCAAAACGGTTCGTACCCCGTCAAGCGGTGCGGATTTTCCTGCCGCGAAAAGGGGGGAGGTCAAGGTAGTTTGACTGGTCTTTCTGATCTCGAAGCCCGGCTTGACATTCGGCGTTTCCTCCTGACCCCTTGCCTTTGAAGTTGGTCGCTTCAACCCCCGGCGGAAAACCCTTACAGGCTGCGCCGGTTCTGTCGATTCTGCGGTGCTTGCGCAATGGGGCAGATGCGGTGACTTTCTCTGGATCCCCGCCGGGGATTTATGATGGCGAAACCAAAGCGGCCCGCGAAAAATGGCAAGCCAGAAGAGTGGCTTGTCCACCTGCGCATCATCTGCCTTGCACCCCCGGACCCGGAAACGCACGGAGCGGCATTTGGCTTGCAGGATAATTCCACTACGAAGGAATGGGTGCTCCATCCGGGAGAAGGCCAGGCCAACGGCGATGTTCACTTTGAGTGCGAGTGCCGGGTTCGGCGAAATCCCGCTAATGCCAAACCGAACTTTTTAGGACCCTTTGTCCACGGCGGAACCGCGGATCGATTTTTGTATTTAAGTTGGAGGCCGAAGGATTGGCGCCCCGGCGGTCCGGCTGTGCCGGGCTGGGTTTGCCTGCGGCGCATGAAGGTCCGGCTTGGCTCCATCACGTGGCCCCAGATACGGGAGGCCGTCCGTGACCACGCAGTGTTGGAAAAGAAAGTTGAAGGGACCGGTCCGACTGGCCCTTTCGGTTCAACCGCGATCGGAGGCGAAGGTTGGACTGTCAAAGGAGGCTGAGTGCCGGTTCGCAATTCGCCAAAGGGTTGTGGGCCTGGGCCAGGGGCTGGAATCTTAATACCGGGCCACCCTCCAAATGCGTGGTAGCCTGCGATTCCAGAATCCTCAGCGAGAGCCCGCTGGCCCTTTGGCGCGCACCCTGGTAGCATCCGCGCATGACCCCGGAATTAATCCGTCCCCCGGAACGCCATTGCCTGCCGTTTGTTCCAGTTCGCCGGGTGGCGATGCCTCCACGCCCTGAAGGAACGCCCCCCCGTCCGGCGCGATCGATGAGGATGTCATGACGCGTCATATGAGCCTTCGACCCACCCCGTGCCCCTTTCTTGTGTTCAGGGGTAACCGCAAGCCAATCGCCCCCTCGGTCCGGGAGCCTCGGGCTCGCACACGGCGATCCTTCACAGGTGCGGTCGCCGAAATCGGCCAACGCACTCCCCCGGCGCTTCGGGCGATCACCTGCCTGTTCGCTCTGTTAGCCACCGTACTGGCCCAAGGCCAGGTGAACATCAGCCCTCTGACAACTTTCGGCAATCAGGGGTGGTTGTCCCCCAATGGCGTCAACGGCAGCACCTATGCGTATCTCACCACGGGGGACACGGAGCGCGGGTTGGCTTACGGAAACAACCATCTCTACCTGGCCAGCCGGAATGGCGGTGACTTCATCCGTATCCTCGATCCACAGACCGGTGCGGACCTGGGCGCGCTCAACCTGGGTACCGGCGTCGTGAGCGGGGGCACATTCGATATTAACATGGTGGCCGTTGACGGAGACGGCGCTATCTATGTCGGCAACCTTGCGATCGGGCCGGATCCATTCCGAGTTTATCGCTGGGCAAATGATCTTTCGACCACCACACCGACTGTTGTGTACAGCAACGTTCCCCTGCCGGGCGCGCGCGTGGGGGACAGCCTGGCCGCGATGGGCAGTGGCAGTGCAACGCGCCTGGCCGCCGGGTTTAACAGTATCCCCGCGGTGGCCGGCGACAATGGCTACACGATCCTCGATCCCACCGCCGGCACCGCAGCCGTTGTCTCCTTCAACGGCTCCCCTCCCAATGCGGGTGATTTTCGCCTGGCGCTAACCTTTATCGACCCCAGCCACGTCGCGGGCACTCAGGGCGGAGGCAGCAGCCCGTTCTTGTACACCAGCTTCTCCGGGAGCAGCGGGACCGTGGTGGGGGCGGCCTCACTCGCGTCCACGGACGAAAGGCCGATGAGCTTCGCCGTCGTGGCCGGCGTCCCGCTTCTGGCGACCGTCAGCACCACCGATAACCATGTCAGTCTCTATGCCCTGACCAATCCGGCCCAACCGGTCCTGGTCGGGCAGGCCAACGCCACCACGGGCGCTTTGCCCGCCGATTCGCACAGCACCGGCGCCGTGGCCTGGGGCAAAGTTTCCGGAAACACGGCGACCCTCTACGTCATGGCTACCGACGATGGGATCCAGGCATTCAACGTTACCGTGCCGGCACCCGCACCGGCCGCGATCACCCGTCAGCCGCAAAACCAAACGGTGCTCGAACTTGCCCCGGCCACCTTTAGCGTCGGCACGACCGGTAATCCCGCCCCCGCCTGCCAATGGTATCGCGGCGGCAGCGCCGTGGGGGGAGCGACCAACAGCAATTACACCATCGACTCCGCCGCCTACACGGACAACGGAGCGCAGTTCGATGTGATGGTCCAGAACATCGTGAGCAATGTGACCTATGCGGTGACCAGCAGCGTGGTGAGCCTGACCGTGATAGCGGATACCAATCCCCCGGTCCTTTTGGGCGCTCAGGCTCTGGGTCTGAGCCAAGTGCAGGTCAGCTTCTCCGAGCGGTTAACGCCGGCCAGCGCCACCAACGTGGCCAATTACACCCTGAGCTCCACCAATGGGCCGGTGACGATTAATAGCGCCACCCTGGACTTCTCCCAGACCAATGTGCTGCTGGCCACCAGCGCTTTGACCGATGGCGGCCTCTACATACTGACGGTCAACAATCTGACCGACCAGTCGCATGCCGCCAACGTCATGGCCTCCAACTCGCAGGCGCAGTTCGAGTCCGGCAGCTACGTGATGTTGGCCATCGGCAATCCGCAGCCTCCCGGTAGCCAGGTGGCGGCCGGCAATGGCTACAACATCAGCGCCGGGGGTGCCGGTGTCGGCGGCACCAACGACCAAGGCACTTTCAGCTACCAGTCGCGGAGTGGGGATTTCGACCTGGAGGTGCGGCTGGATTCCTTGGGTTTGGCGGATGCGTGGTCGGAGGCGGGTTTGGTCGTGCGGGAGGACTTGAGTGCGGGCGCGCGTTTCGCCGGTGTGCTGGCGACCCCCAGTATCAGTGGAGCGTTCTTTGAATGGCGGGGCGCTACCAACGGCGCCGCCAGCCGATCGGGCTCATTGCCGGTAAACTATCCCAACCTGTGGCTGCGGCTCAAGCGAACGGGCAATGTGTTTAGTGGTTTTGGAAGTGTTGACGGAGCCAACTGGGCAGCTTTGGGCAGCGTGAGCCTGAGCTTCGGACCTGACGCGTACTTTGGCTTTGTGGTGTCCAGCGGCAACACCAACCAGGTGAGCACGGCCGCGTTTCGGGATTTTGGGCCAGTGACCAGCGTGGGCACCGGGGTCTTGCCCCAGGTTGAAGGTCTGGGCCAAGGGAGCCGGACGACCAGCCTGGTGATTAGCGAGATCATGTACCATCCGACCAATGCCAGCCTGGAGTATGTGGAATTATTCAACTCGCGAGGCGAGCCCCAGGATCTGAGCGGGTACCAACTGGGTGGGAATATCGCATACACGTTTCCGGCTGGGAGCGTAATCGCCGGGGGCGGTTTTGTGGTGGTCGGCGCCGACCCCGGCAGTTTGCAGAATGCCTATGGAATCAGCAATGTGTATGGTCCGTATGCGGGCCATCTACCGGGCAAAGGGGGCACGCTGAGTTTAACCAGCCAGGGCGGTGGTCTGCTACTGGAAGTCAATTATGGCACGAGCGCGCCCTGGCCGGTGTCGCCCGATGGCGCGGGGCACTCGCTGGTGCTGGCCCGGCCGTCTTATGGAGTGGCTAATGTCCTGGCCTGGGCGGCCAGCGATGCGGTGGGGGGCTCTCCGGGCCGGCTGGACCCGGTCACCCTGGACCCGCTGCGTCACGTGGTCATCAACGAGTTGCTCGTCCGCCCGGACCCGCCCGATGCCGCTTACCTCGAACTCTACAACCACAGCAGCCAGCCGGTGGATATCTCCGGCTGTGTTCTGACGGACAACGCGCTCAGCAACAGATTTGTGGTGCCGGCCGGCACCCTTATCGCAGCGCACGGTTTTGTATCCTACGGCGAGAGCAATCTCAACTTTGTCCTGAATGCCGCGGGCGAAACGGTCTATTTTCAGGACCCGGCACAGCGGCGGGTGCTGGACGCGGTGCGCTTTGGCGGTCAGGAACAGGGGGTGGCCTGGGGCCGTTATCCCGATGGCGGAGACCACTTTTACCGGTTGGCGGTCAAGAGTCCCGGAGCGGCCAACGGGCCGATCCGGCTGGGCGATATTGTCATCAACGAAATCATGTACGCGCCGGTGTCGCTCAATGACGATGATCAGTATGTGGAGCTTTACAATCGGAGCGGTCAAGCGGTGGACGTTGGGGGCTGGCAGTTCGTTTCGGGCATCAGTTTCACGTTCCCCACCAACCAGGTGATTCCGCCCGACGGCTACCTGGTCGTGGCACGCAATGCGGCACGGTTGCAGGCCAATTACCCCAATCTCAACAGCGGAAACCTCATCGGCAACTTTGGGGGCACACTGGCGCACAAAGGGGAGCAGTTGACCTTGGCCAAGCCCGACACGGTTTTGGTGACGAACAGCCTGGGGGTGGTGCAAACCAACGCGATCAGCGTGGTGGTCAATGAGGTGACGTATGGAGTGGGGGGGCGCTGGGGCGAGTGGTCACATGCCGGCGGCAGCAGCCTGGAACTCATCGATCCGAACGCGGACAACACGCTGGCGCCCAATTGGGCCGACAGCGACGAGACGCACAAGGCACCCTGGACGATCGTCTCGGCCACGGGCACGATCGATAACGGGGATGTGACCGCCGATGAGTTGCAAGTGCTCGTGCAAGGGGTGGGCGAGGCGCTGATTGACAATGTGCAAGTGATCGACAGCAGTGGCCAAAATCGGATAGCCAATGGCACCTTCGAGGCGGGAGCCGGTGGCTGGACGGCGGAAGGCACGGAGAAGACCTCTACGCTGGAGACCACCGAGGGTTACAATAACAGCAGCCAAAGCTATCACGTCCGGGCGGTGGAGAAGGCCGATAACCAGGTCAACCGGGTGCACACGCCCCTAACCAGCGCACTGGCGGCAGGCAGCGCCAATGTGACGATCCGGGCGGCAGTGCGGTGGCTCAAAGGCGACCCGGAAATCCTTCTGCGCTTGCGGGGCAACTGGCTGGAATGCGCGGCCGAGTTGCCGACCTCGGCCAACCTGGGCACCCCGGGGATGCGCAACAGCCGCTCCATCAGCAACGCACCCCCGGCCATTGTGGGAGTGAACCACTCACCCATCCTGCCCCAAACCAGCCAACCGATTGTGGTCACGGCCCAGGTGACTGACCCGGATGGGGTTTCCGCGGTAGTGCTGAAGTATCGCCTCGACCCGGCGAGCACTTACACGAGCGTCCCCATGACGGATGACGGCTCCGGAGGCGACGTCGTGGCGGGAGACGGGAAATATAGCGCGACCATCCCGGGCCAGGCGGCTGGGACGATGATCGCGTTTTATGTGCAGGCTACGGACAGGGCGGCCGCGCCGGCGACCAGCACCTTTCCCAATGACGCCCCGGTGCGGGAGTGCCTGGTGCGGGTGGGTGAGGTCCAGCCCACGGGCAATTACCCGGTCTATCGGGTGTGGATGACGCAAGCGACATACAATACCTGGAATAGCAATCCCAAGCTGGATAATACGTATTACGACGTGACGTTTGTGCTGGGAGATAAGCGGGTGATTTACAATGCGGCGGCTCGTTACAAAGGCAGTCCGTACATTTCGCCGGGCTACTGTGGACCGAGCTGTGGCCGGTGCGGCTACTCGTTAAGCTTTCCGACGGATGACCAGTTCCTGGCGGATGAAGAACTTGTCATCGACTGGCCCGGGGGGCATGGCGGGGAGACCACGGCTTTGCAGGAGCAAATGTGTTACTGGATAGCCGACCGGCTCAACCTGCCCTGGAGTCATCGGCACACGATTCGACTGCACATCAACGGGGTAACCGACGAGATGCGGCAGGCGACCTTCGAAGCAGTGGTGCAGCCGGCGGGCGGCTTTGTCGGCGAATGGTCGCCCGGCGACACCAGTGGGGAGCTGTTTAAAATCGAGCGTGCCTTCGAGTTCAATGACTCGGACGGATTAGTGGCGGACCCGGAACCGCGCTTGCAACCCTACACGACCACCGGTGGGGTCAAGAAACGGGAACACTACCGCTGGAACTTCATGTTCCGGACTACCGACCGCCGGGATGACTACACGAACATTTTCGCATTAGTCGATGCGGTCAATGCGGCCGCGCCGGAGCCCTACACCAGTGGCACGCTCGGCCTGGTGGATATGGAAGAGTGGATGGGGATATTCGCCACCGAACACATCATCGAGAATTTCGATGCCTATGGGCATGAGATCGGCAAGAACATGTATGCGTATCTGGCGCCCAGCGGCAAGTGGCAACTCTACCTCTTCGACCTGGACTGGGCGATGTTGGCCGCGCCCATCTATAGCTCTATTTACACTGCCAGTGCCGGGCCGCTCTTTAATGCCGAAGACCCGACGATTACGCGGATGTTTGGGTTTGCGCCGTTTGTGCGGGCGTATTGGCGGGCCGTCCAGAACGCGGTCAACGGGCCATTTGACCCCGCCAACTGTAATCCAGTGATCGACGCCAAATCCCGCTCGCTCTTTGCCAACGGGATTCAATGGTGTGACGGGCAGCCGTTAACGGGCGCTGCCCAGGTCAAGACGTGGTTTAGCCAGCGCCGCGCGGCCTTGCAGGGGCAACTGGCTACGGTGGCCTCGCCCTTTGGCGTGCGCTCGGTTGTTCTTAGCAACAATGTGGCCCTGGTCAGCGGGACCGCGCCGGTGGAAGTTCAAAACATCTGGTTTAACGGGGCCCAGTGGCCGGTCCTTTGGACGAGTGTGACCAACTGGATGGCGACGGTGGTTCTGCAGCCCGGCACCAATCAGTGGAACGTGGTGGGAATGAACCCGCAAGGTCAGCCGGTGGCCGGGGCCAGCAACCTGGTCAATGCAGTGTATAGCGGGCCGGTACCTTCACCGGCAGGCCAGGTGGTGATGAACGAGATCATGTATAACCCGAGCCTGGCCGGGGCGCAGTATGTCGAATTGTCCAATAACTCCAGCAACCTGAGTTTTGATTTGTCGGGCTGGCGGTTCCAGGGCCTGGGGTACACTTTCCCGGCCGGGGCGCTGCTGGGCCCGAATCGGTATCTGGTTCTGGCCGCCAATCGGGTGGCCTTTGCCGCTGCTTATGGCGCGACCAACCTGGTGTTTGACACATTTAGCGGGACCCTCCAACCCGAGGGCGAGACGCTGACGCTCCTGGCGCCGAACACCAACGGCTCTCCCGGGTCGGTAGTCGCCAAGGTGCGCTACAGCAGCCACATGCCCTGGCCCACACCGGCCAACACCCCGGGCAGTTCGCTGCAGTTAATCGATACGCATCAAGACAACTGGCGGGTGGGCAACTGGGCGGCCAGCCTGGGCGCCAGCTCGAACGGCCTGGGAGCGCAATGGACTTATTTTGCAGTGACGGGGACGGCCGCGAGCTCGCGGCTTAACCTCTATTTGCAGCAGCCCGGATTGGCCTACATCGATGACCTGGAGTTGGTGGCGGGTGCGGTGCCCCAAAGCGGGGCCAATCTCCTGACCAATGGTGATTTTGAATTGCCGCTAGCGGGCAGTTGGAATCTGGGAGCGGACTTTGACGCCTCGAGCCTGGTGAGCAATGTGGTTCACTCGGGCACCTGGAGTTTGCAGGTGGCCAACACCGGCGCGGGCAGCGGCAGCGGGGATCCCATCTACCAGGATATCACCCCGGCGTTGACGCCGGGCCAGACGTACACATTGAGCTTCTGGTATCTGCAAACGGCCGCTCCCCATGCGCCGGTTCTCACGATCGAGCTCTCCGGCTCGGGCCTCAGCAGCGGACCCATCAATACGAGCCTGGGCGGAGCGGGCCAGGTATTCGCTCCGGCCACGCCGGGAGCCGCCAACGGTAGCGTGGCGGTGCTCCCACCTTTCCCGCCGCTCTGGATTAACGAGGTCCAGGCCGATGATCGGACGGGTATTACCACGCGCGCGGGGGGACGCAGCGGCTGGCTGGAGCTGTACAACCCCAGCCCCAACGTGGTCCCGCTCGGTGGCCTGTATCTGAGCACCAACTACAACGACCTGAGCGGATGGTCATTCCCAGAGGGAACGGCGATTAATCCCTCGGAGTTCAAGATCATCTTTGCGGATGGACAGGCCGATCTTTCGACTTCCAACGAATTACACACCAGCTTCACCTTGGGCCGCAGTTCAGGCTCGCTGGCCTTGACTCGGGTGTTACAGGGCCAGCCCCAAGTGCTCGATTACCTCGATTACACCAACCTGGCTCCTGACCATTCCTACGGTTCGGTGCCCGATGGCCAGAGTTTCGATCGACAGGAGATGGCGCTGGCGACCCCCGGAGCACCCAACACCGCGACGAACCCGCCTTCCTTTATTGGCTACAACACGGCGGGTTGGCTTTACAGCCAGGACTTCGACGCGTTGCCCGATCCGGGGCTGAACTCGGTCAACACGGCCAACCCCGTGACGATCGACGGGATGACTTATGCTCTTGGCGATCCATTTGATTTTGCGGCTTCGGTCCAGGCGAGTGGCAGTGGTGGTTTGGGCCTGATTGGCCTCTCCGGGTGGTATGGCTTGGGCAGCGTGGGCTCCAAATTCGGCGCCACCGACGGGGACCAGACCACCGGCGGGGTCATCAGCTTTGGCGCGCCCGCGGGTTCCAACCGGGCGCTGGGGCTCCTGGCCACCAGCAGCACGGGCGGGACAGCTTTCGGAGCCAAATTCATCAATCAAACGGGGCGGACCCTCAATTATCTCAGCCTGCAGTTTACCGGGGAACTGTGGCGCCAATCCGACCTGGCTAAGAGCCTGGAATTTCATTACTTCATCGACCCCAGCGGCACCGCCCCCTTCTCGACGAGCATGAGCGCCTTGATTCCCAGTTTGAACGTGAGTTTCGCTACCAGTGCGGCAGCCGTGGGCGGAGTGGCTGTCGATGGCACGGCAGCGGTCAATCAGACCAACCTGGCTGTGGTCAACCTGGCAATCACCAACTGGTTCCCTGGTGGGGCCCTATGGCTGGTGTGGGAAATGGCTAATCCGGCGGGCAAATCCCAGGGTGTGGCTATTGATAACGTGCTCTTCTCAGCCTCTGACCAGCCGCTGGGAGACCTAGACCCCGTTTTGAGCGCGCAAGTTCTGGGCCCGGCCTTCGTTATAAGTTGGCCAACCCTCCCGGGCTACGAGTACCAAATCGAATACAAGGACGATCTGAACACGGCCAGTTGGGTCGCCTTAGGCCCTCTTGTCACCGGCACCGGCACGCCACTTGCCCTAACGAACAATCTCACGTTCCCAGCCCAGCGCTTCTACCGGTTGCGTGTGATCCCCTGACCTCCCAAAAGTCGAATGCCGAAAGATTGCTTCGGTTTCGCGCGCGTGCTGATACTTGGATTTGTTTGATTCTTCACATGATTCGGCCTGGTTGGCGGCACGGATGCTCATAACCACGTTGCCGGGGCCGGCCCGGGTTGCTCCGTTTTACGCCCGGAAGCGCATTTGCTCAGCGCCGACTTGCCTTTCGCCGTCGCCCGTGCGATGTCTGTTCATGGAAGCTGCATTGAACCTCATCGAGTCCGCATTGCGCCTGCCTTCCGCGGCGATCGCCCATTATGCGGGAGCTCGCTTGAAAGAGCTTCGGCCCAACAAAACGATCCTCGAGTGTAACGGCTGTGGCTTCGACCTGGACGGATTTGTGGATGCGGGACACGCAAGCCTGGCTCCTTTGATCGAGCTTGGCCACAACCAGATGGTTGTCAACTGGCGCGGTTGTCAGACGGAGGACGGGACGGGGGTGCGTCTTCCGTTCGGCTCCTGTGCCACCGGAGAGGAAGGAGTCGCGCGCAAGCTGCTGAACGGCTTCGTGCGATTGGAATGGCAGGGCAAGACTCTGGAAGCATTACGGCTTCGCTGGATGGAGATGATGTCGGCTCAGCACGCCTGCTTTCTGGTGGCCGAGTCGGAAGCCGTGGCGGAAGCGTTCTACACCGCAGTCTGCGAGTGGTCATCGGTGCCCCATGGAGAGGTGCTCGTGTTTGAACAAGGCACGTGGCGCAAAGATCGTCATTTGTTTGCGGCCATTCGGCTCTCGAGCTTTGGAAACCTGGTCTTGGTGCCGGGTCTAAAGGAATCCTTGCGGGAGGATGTGAGCCAGTTCTTTTCGCGGCGTGAGGTGTATTCCCGTTACGGTGTTCCATGGAAACGCGGAATCCTCCTGGTCGGACCGCCGGGGAACGGCAAGACCCATGCCGTGAAAGCCCTCTGCCACGAGATCGGGGTTCCGGCTTTGTATGTCCGCAGCCTGGAACCGCAGGGAATGTTCCACGGGAGTGAGCACGCCAACATCAGCAGCGTTTTTGACCTGGCCAGGAAGACAGCGCCATGCCTGCTCATCCTCGAAGACTTGGACGCGCTGATCAAACCGACCAACCGCTCGTTTGTTCTGAACGAACTGGACGGTTTTTCTGCAAACACAGGGATTTTTGTGGTGGCGACCACAAACTATCCCGAACGGCTGGATGCTTCGATCCTTGAGCGACCGTCCCGCTTCGACCGAAAATATCCGTTTGAATCACCTCAAATTGCCGAACGAACCGCCTATCTCAAGATGTGGAACGATCAGCAAGCGGCCGAGCTTCGGCTCACCGCTGCCGGGCTCGACGCGGTCGCACAGGCAACCAACGCCTTTTCGTTTGCCTATCTGAAAGAGCTGTGTCTGTCGGCAGTCATGGCCTGGATGAATGGAGGGGGCGGAAAAATTTCTATGGACGGGGTCGCCGCCGCGCAAGCGGAATTGTTGGCTGCACAAATGCGGAGCCCGGCTGCTGATGGCGATGGGCATATGGCCGACCAACAAATGACTCCCCGAGAGCGCTTTCACAAGCTTATGCGGGGCGAATCCCCGTAGATGATGCAGCTTTTCTTTTGTGTTCCCACACACGCGGATTTGAACGGGCAAAAGGGAGAGAAATTAACCTGACTTTCCCGTGGCTCACGCGTAAGCCATTGATTTGCAAGCCTCGGCTTTCCGTTCACTTGCTACAACCGCTGGCCGCCCAGGCTGGCGGTGCCGCAAAGAGTGGCAGCAGGCCCAGTTTGTCGAGCGTGCCGTTCAGATCCTTGGGCACCTGCGTGACCATGGTTTTGAACGCCTTGCCTGCCAGTTCCAGGCGGCCCAGACGGACGCATTGGAGTTGGCGCAGCAGGTTATGCACCTCGATAGATTGGTCTTTTTGCCGCCATTGCAATTCCAGTTTGGCGCTCAGCCAGTAAGCGATGAAGCAAAGCCGCACGTGATTGCGCACCCGATCGGGCCGGCGGTGAAAGACCGGACGCACGCGCAGATAAGATTTCAAGTGGCAGAAGGCAGCTTCCACTTCCAGGAGATTCTTGTAGTGGGCCAGCACGCCGGCGGCAGCCACTTCGTGGGCGGTGGTGTTGGTGCCCAACAGGTAGAGACCATCCTGCAGGGTTTCAGCCCGGATGGTCTGGGCACGCCGGCTCCACTGGAGCTGGCCTTGGACATCCACCGAGTAGTCGAAATACTTGTGGGCTTTGAGTCGTTGGAGCGCCCGGCCCACCTGGCTGGCCAGCTTCTGCGCATTGACCTGCTTGCGTTTGACCGCCGCGATCCGCTGGAGTTCGGCCTCGGCTTTGGCCAAGCGGGCCTCTCGTCGTTGCTGATCCCGCTGCCCTCGCCAGGGCCCACCGGCAATCACGTAACGTTTGCCCTCCCGCACGATCTCCATGACTTGGGTGCGGTCCCACAGTTCGGGCGACTGCTCGGCGGGTAAGTGCTCGAGCAAGCCTTCCAGCGTCGCGGCGCTAAAGCGGGTCACGTACTTGAGTTGCAGCGCCTCCAGGGCCTCCAGGTTGAGCTTGCTGCTCATGCCCCCATCAATGACAAAGACCGCTTCCCGAATGCCAAAACGCCGCCGCAGGGTGCTCAGCAATCCCTGCAGGGTGGTGGTATCGGCGCGATTGCCTCGCAGCACCTCCAGATGCAGGGGAACCCCCCGGGCATCGGTGGCCACCGCCAGGATGACTTGCGGCCGGTCGGAGCGATGGTCGCGGCTGTGGCCGTACTGGCTGATGCCCGAAGGTCCCTCGCCTTCAAAATACACGCTGCTCAGATCATAGAGCACCAGGGAGGCGCCCTGGGCAAAGCTCCGGGCGTAGAGCTCTTTTTCCATGCCGACCCACCGCCCGCTCAGTTGGTCCATCGCCTCATACAAGTCGTCCTCATCGAAGTCCTCGCTGGCCTGATCCAGGCCGCAGGCGGCGGCCAGGAGCGTGCCGCGGGCCTGATCAACCAAAGCCAGCTTGGCGCTGGGAAAGAGAATGCGGCCAAAGATCATCGCCTGGAGCAGGCCGACGGTGCGTGGCTCCTCCAGACCAGCAAAGAGCCGCCCCAGTCCAAGCTCTTGCCAAGCCTGATGCAAGACGGCCAAGCCACCAAAGCTCAAGGCCTCGGCCAGTTCCAGTTCTTGGCCGGGGACAAAGCTCTGGCCGCGCAGGGACAGGGCGATGAGTTGCCGGGTCTCGGGCGGCAGGGCCGTGATGTTGCAAATGGTGCGGGAACTTAGGCTAAAACGTCACCGCTCGGTCCAGAATCCGTTGTGATGGGACTCGCTCTTTCCGGGTCCAAGGCGGTTGGCTGGCAGGACCCACATGCGGAGATGCGAGCCGGTTCCTTGGTCAGTGCCGATCGCGGTGGTTATCGGCGAGGTATTCGAGGGCCGTTGCCAGTGCTTTGGCGGAGGGCATCTCATGTCCCAGCCCGGGAGCTTCGAGATAGAGCACGTGCCGGAATCCTTCGCCTTTAAATCCTCGGGTGGCAATTCGCGACATACTGTCACGGTTCTCATCGTGGTCGCCCGTCACTAACACGAAGCGGCCACCGCGCTTGGCCTGCAGCAAAACGCCCGGGTTCGGCGTGAAAGTGGCCAGGTAATATTGGCCGCCGGACGCTGGGATATCCCTGTAAAAGTTTGCGCCGCAGACGCAGAGTGTTCCGGTAAACACATCGGCGTACGCCACACCCAGCATGCTCGCGATCCGGGCTCCGCCGGAAAACCCTCCTATGTAGATTCGCTGACGATCCACTTTGTAGCGACGACACATGTTGGAGGTCGCGTCCAGGGCCAAGCGAAACCGGTCCAGCGGGTGGCGCGTGTTGCCGCAGCGATGGGCGCTGACAAGAAGCAGGTGCTGCTTCGAAAGTTCGCTGTCCCAGTCCCCGGGAGTCGTCGGATCATCGTCCGGACTGATCCAAACCAGCAATCCCCAGGCCTCATTCGCCGCCAAGGTTTCCGGCGCTCTCAGCTCGAACGATTCATTCGTGATGGAATACTCCGGCATCGGAACCGTGAACCCGAAATGTTTCGTAATACCTTCCGCATCCGAATACGGGGCCGCTTGGCCGAAGCGCAGATCCGTACGGGCCAGGGCCGTCGGAGGTAGCTTGGCTTGCTGCGCTGGAATTTGAATTTGGCCTGACGCGTAGCATAGAACTGCAGCCGTCACCACCTCACTGAAGGCGCCGCGGCCACTGTATTTGCGGCCGAGCCGACGCTGATGCCGATCCGAAAGTGTGCGCAGGGTGACGATGCGGGCGAACGCTTGGAGCCATTTGAGGCCGATTACCCTGGCCTTGGAGGCACGTTTTCGGCGGTCGTCGGCATGGAAGCGGGGCGGCCTGCCCAGCGGGTCTTTGAGCCCCCGGACCAGCTCCCGGAGGTGCTCCATCATAAGTGGGTGGTTACGGTTGACCGAGCCGGCCAAGCACAGGAGCAGACAACGAAACGGGTTCACCCGCTCAGGGTCGGAAATGGGCTGCAATTTGGCGAGTAATTCCTCTACAGCGGAGCCTGAACCTTCTATGGACCGCTAGCTCCGGGCAAACCCCAGTCGCAAACGCGAATGCGCCAGTTATGGTAAACCCGCTCAAAAGCAGAATCGGGATTTTCTCACATGGCCCGCAGCGGCACGGGTCAAACGAGGCGCGCAAGGGGGAGAAATGTTCGGAGTTCCGACGCCGGGCATTTATCCGGGTTCCTTGGGTAACACCCCCACTTGCTTTGGTCCTCCCAAAGCTTAACGAATAGCAGATGAACCAAATCGGTATGGATTTCTGGCGGGCGCAAGCTCGACTCTGGAAAGCGCAGGCAGAGCTGTGCGCTCTGCGGCGAGATATTTATCGCATGGCGGCTCGAAATTGTGAACTGCCGCTGCTGGGAATCCGGCCTCTGCAGGGCGCGGCGGTCTATTGTCAGATGCAGGCGGGCAGTTGTGAAATGCAGGAGCATTTCTGCCGGATGCTGGCAAGCCTCTTGAGCTGATCATCAAGTGGAGATGCCGCGGACGAACCCGAAGTCAAATCCCTAACAATGCCCTAAAACCCATACCATCGCCGCTGCTGCGTCAGGAGTTCCGGCGTCTGCCTGCGGTGGTCCACCACCCGGGCAACAACGCGTCAGAATCCGATTACTCAGACGTTGATTCGTATCGACATGTCACGATTGGGTCGATGCCCGTCGCTGGTCTGCCCGGGAACCAGCACGCTAACAGCGACGCTCGGCTGAGCAGAGCGGAGCAGGTTCCAGCCGCAGACGCGGAAATCCCGCGACGAGGGGGAAGTCCCCGCGGTGTACCCCGTCCTATCTCCGGCCCGAGTTCCGGCCTACGCTTGCTGCGATGGAAAACCTTACCAAGCAAAAACCGCTCAAAGCCTTGGCCGGCCCGTCGGCCCCATGACTAAACGATTGGATATCACGCGGAACGACACCGAGTCCACCTGGGACAGTGCGAGAGGCAGTTCCAAAAGAGCTTTCGATTCAGCGAAGGATGGATTTCAGCAAGCACGCCCATGGGTGAGCGATAACATCGCGCCATAGGTGCGACCGCGGACAACTAAACATAACCAACAAAGGAAAGTTCAATGACGAAAACATCTGTAAATCACACCGCGACTTCGAATTTTTGGCGCATGGTCCTGTGCCTCGCGGTGGCCGCGGTGTTCGCGCGACAGGACGCGGCGGCAGCCCCAGCGCCCGTCAACCTGCGAACGGCGGGCAATTTCGTGATTCTAGCGAAATCAGGCATCTCCACGGTTCCGACTTCCGCGATTACGGGAGACATTGGCGTGAGCCCCATCGACTCGACCGCCCTGACCGGGTTTTCGCTCAGCGCTGACGCTACCGGTCAATTTGCCACATCACCCCAGGTAACCGGACACGTTTACGCCTCCGACTATGCGGTTCCTACTCCGGTCAATCTCACCACGGCCATCGGGGATATGCAAACCGCCTTTACGGACGCCGCCGGACGAACGACCCCCGATTTCAGCGAGCTGGGGGCCGGGCAGCTCGGCGGGCTAACCCTCGCCCCCGGCCTCTACAAGTGGGGCACCGATGTTCTAATCTCGTCAGACGTCACGCTCAACGGAAGTCCCACCGATGTATGGATTTTTCAGATCGCGGGCAAACTCATCCAGGCGAATGGGACCAGCGTCTTCCTGTCAGGTGGCGCGCTGGCCAAAAACATTTTCTGGCAGTCCTCCGGAGAGGTCTCCCTGGGAACGACGGCTCACTCTGAGGGGATCATCCTGTGCCAAACGGCGATCAGCCTGGCGACTGGCGCCTCTATTACCGGCCGGCTCTTGGCCCAAACGGCGATCACCCTCGACGGGAGCACGGTCACAAGTCCCGCAGTGGCAGCCGCGACCACGCTGGTATCGGCAAGCGTGGTCAAGGGTCCGTACGTGGACGCGCTCGGGCAATCACTGAATTCCTCGACGAAGACCATCACGGCTCCACGGTCAGGGAACCAGCGGTTCTATCGCGTCCGGGCCGCGACAGCGCTCACCATTACGAAACTCACTCTCTCCGGGGCTAACGTGGTGGTCACGTACAAATGAGCCAACTCGGTGGGGGATCGTTCTTGCATGTCCGTGCGGCTCGGCCAAGGGTGTACGGAGCGATTTCCGATCCTGTTTTATGAGAAAACATGATTCCACAATTCTGGTCGTGGAAGACGACCCCAATGATCGCCTCTTGATCGAAGCCGCGTTCCGGAGCATCGGCCCGCCGGGGCCCGTCCATCTCGTAAACAACGGCCTCCAAGCCATTGCCTGCCTGATGGGCGAGGGCCACAACTCGGGCCGAGCTGCTGGGCCGGAAAGCGAAACTGGAAAAGGTAGCGGCCAAGCCCCCGAGCGCCGCGGCGCCAGTTGAACAGCAAGGCGGTGATGCCGGCGTCGCCGGCTCAATCACCGCGCTGTCCGTGTCGTTGACCCGCAGGTCAGCTCCAACAAGCCAGCCACCCGCCGGCTCTCCCGATCACATCCGCCAGCGGAAGAACATGGCTCCGGAGGCGGGAATCGTCAGCGGCGACGCGGGTGAACCCGGCACATCGGTATAGGTTCCGTTCACGGTCGTGGACTGCTGGAGCGTCGCCCCAGGGGGCCAGGAGATGGTCACCCGGTTTCCCGCGGCGGGCTGTATGCTGAAGGCGGGCGTTGCTCCGATGGTTGCGGCCAGGTAATGAGTGGTAATACTGCCGGCCGAAAGAGCGGTGTTGTAGATGGCGGCTTCATCGATCGCGCCGCTGAAGTTCTCGGCCCAGCCCTCTCCGGTCGCACCGACCGCCCAATCACCGAGATCCACCGGCAACGCGCCGGTCGCGCTGGCTTGAGTGGCCACCAGGCTGCCGTTGCGGTAAAGCTTCCAGTTGGCGCCGTCGAAGGTGCCCACCAGGTAAATCCAATTCGAGCCTCCGAGATCTCCGGCCGGCACAGGGTAGCTCGCGGCGAAGATGTTGGTCGTTCCGGTCCCGTCGTCGTATTGAGCCGAACCCACCGAGTAGGTTGAACCCGTGCCATCGATGCTGAGGAAGACTTCACTGGTATTGGTCGTCGCCCCAAGAAAATCCGAGCCGGCAGGATCCACCGTTCCCACAAAGGCCTCATAGCTGCTGATGGTTTGCGGCCCGTGCGAGAGGATCCGCGCCACCGGCCCTTGGACCGCGGCGGGCTTCACCCAGGCTTCCAAACTGATTTGGTTTGAAATATTCAGGCCCGCGGGGTTGTTGAAACTGGCCCAGCCGGTGGTTCCGTTTAAGGCCAGTGCGGTGTTGGAGGCCTCGAATCCGACATAGGCGGGAGGCTGCGGTCCGGCGGCCGTGTTGGTGGTGTCCGTCAGGTTGCCATCGGCAATAAAGCCCAGAGCCCCGCTGTTGGTTGCCGCCCAAGCCGCCGGATCATTGAAGGTTAAATAGGTTTTGGGAATGGTGGTGCCTTCCGGAATCGGCGGCCCCGAATTTGTGAGGTAGGAATCTCCCCCCGCGTTGAACACCAGCGATTCGTAATCGGCGCCGGAAACCGCGTTGGTGCCGGCCTCATAGTGGGCCAGGATTTGAGCCGGCGTGAGGAGGACGTTGTTGTAAAGGGCCAGGTGATCGACATCTCCTTCGTACGGGTTATCGCCGAGCCCCGAGGCGATGTTGTACGCGCCGATGGCCAAATCGGCAGGCACGCTCGCGTCCTCCGTCGGGCTCACATTCGCGGCGTAAAGGGCGGTGGCATTGGTAGCCACGGCCACTCCATCGACATAAGCCGTCAACACGCCGGCCCATTGATCATTGCCGTTGCCCTGGTCTCCATTGTCGGTCGTGGGTGCCCAAGTAACCACCAGGTGCTGCCATTTCCCCACGTTGTAAGGCACATCCGTCAGCACGTCCTGGCCGCCGCTCCCAAGGCCCGAATACATCCGGAAGGTCCAGCCCACGCCCGAATAGCCCGAAATACCGGTGTTGTAGTTGGTATTGGGCGCGCGTTGAAAAATCACCCAGCCCGTCCGATTGCCCGAGCTGACATAGCGGTTGTTGACCGGGGCCGCGCCGGGGTTCTGGCGGTCGCTGGTGGGGCGAAACCAGGTCTCGAAGGTGAAGGGAACGCCGGCGTTGGGGTTGTTATCGGCCAGCCACGGGATATCGGTCGTCGAGCTGCCATTCCGTTGGTGATACGCCGCGGCTCCGCCGGTTGTGCGCCCGGCCAGGGCGCTGAAAGCGGGGTGCCGCACGTCGGGCGAGTTGGTGCCGGTGGCGCTGCCGCGCAGGTCGCCAAAGTTCACCGCCACGTCCGGGCTGGCACCGCGTTCGTTGAGCCGGAGGTAAGCCACCGGGTTGTCGGTTTTGATCAGCGAGCTGTAGGACTGGCCCCGATTTGCGTTCGTCCCATTCTGATAATGCGCCAGAATTTGCGCCGGAGTCAGCTTGGCGTTGTACCAGGCGAACTCGTCGATCCCGCCGGTCCACGGATTCTCGAAGCCGTACGTGCCACCGTTGGCGTTGTTGTAGCCGCCCACCGACATTGCAGGAGGTCCGTTGGGCTGGGTGGCATTGTCACCGAGGCAGGGGGAATAGCCTGGCGTTACGCCGTCGGTCGCCGCCCAGATGTTGGTGTTGGCGGGAAGGCCGTCGATGTAGATCGTCAGCGTCGCGTTGGTCACCTGGACGGGATCATAAACGACAGCGACATGCTGCCATTTGCCCAGGGTGAAAGGAACTCCGCTGGTGACATCCAGGTGGCCGCTGGTGTCCTGGTTGTTGTACATGCGGAACTCCCAGCCGACACCCGGGCCGGAAGTGTATCCGGTGGTGTTCGTGTTGGCGCCCCGTTGGTACATCACCCAGCCTTGCCGGGTGGCGCCCTGGGTGTAGCGATTGCACCACACTCCCATTCCGGTGCTGGCCTGATCGCTCACCGGATAAATCCAGGACTCGATCGTGAACGGCTGGGTATTCGGCGTGTTGATGGCCGAGTTAAATGGAATCTCGGTTCGGACCGTGTAATCAAAGAATTCCGCTGAATCGGGGTCCCCGGCGATGGCGCCGGGCATCGGATGCACCCTGCCGCCGGTCACGGACGCCAAATCGTTGCTGGCATTTCCGGTCGTCCCCAGGCTTCCGATGTTGACGTTGATCAAATTCCGGGTGGAATTGTCGTTGAACCGGTAAAACGCCTGCGGATGGTCCGCGAGCACCGCCGATTGGTAATCAGCCCGCGCCGGTCGGGCAAGCAGTAACGCCGATCCCGCCACGACGACCAGCCCAATTCGGGTCCCGCTGAGTATCCAGATTATGTTTTTCATCAAATGTTCGTTAATTGTTCGCTACTGGGTTCTCGGCTCTCATTAGCACTTTCATGAAGTCCTCCGTCAACCTGGATCCTTTCAGATCCCTCCCCCGGAACGATGCGTTCGGACTTCGAGCGGGCAATCTTAGGCTCAATTAGGATTAACGCAAGCACTTCGAAGGTTAAGAATGTGTTTCGCAAGTGTGACGGCTGAACACCGCCGTCCGGCCTATTGCCACACTGGACCCCGCGCGAACCCACCGTGCTTCCACGCCAGGATCCGGTGGCCCCGCCACCGGCGCCACACGGTCGTCCTGGACACACCGAGCAGGCGAGCAGCCTGGACAATTGAACCCGAGCCTCCTTCAGCAGACGCCAGCAGGCGCCTTCCACGCACGTTGCAAACTCCCCGTCTCCGGGCGGAGTGATCGGATCGCTCGATCCGACGGTGCCGGCCCGACCTCCGCCGATCGTCCTCATTCGGCCATCCCCGCATTCGGCTTTTGGCCGCGCAACCGTGGGGATGACAGCTACCGCCCGTGGCACTATCGCCTTGGGGAACTACCGGAGCAACCCCGTGGCCTATGCCTGTGACAGTGCTCCCCGGCACCTCCGTAGAATTCAAATGCCGTCAGAAACGCCCACGCATTTGTTACAAGACTGGCGCGCATCACTGGTCCGCGGCGGACGCTATCACCTCTGGAGCAGTGTTATCGCGCCTGCGGAGGCTGCCGATTACCCTGGGATTCCCGTGGCGTGGCTGCCTCCCGAGAATCATCCCGGCGGTCCGCACTCCGGGTTACGAACCCTCGGCCGACCAACTCACGGGTGACGGCCTGGGCGGTTTCGGTTGAACACGCTTCCAACTCATGCCGGAATAAAGCGGCATCGGAAGCCGCCCAATCTTCGAGACGCCTCGAACTGCTCTGGTAGCGAATCGGCCGTGAATAGAGCTCCTGGCCGTCAGCGGTCCGGACGACCGTGGCCTGGACCTCGACGCACAACGAGCAAGACTGGCTGTGCTTGTGCCGGCCCGCCAATCTCACATCCACCACCTGGAGATCGAGCGCGAGCCCGCCGGCGCCGGCCGATGCGTCCCGCGCCCGGGCTGACTGCCCCGGCGCGGCTGGACCGGAAAGGGCCAGGGGCGCGGGGGCCTCCGTCCGGAGGACGGGGTTGATGATGACCAGGCGCAGTTGGCGGGCGACCGTGTCAGCCATTCCGATCTCGAGGTGCTGGCGCCGGGGAATCTCTTCAAGCGTTCTGGTGAGCGCCTCGTTCCGTTCGCGCAAGCCACGGTGGAAGGCCCCAAAGGTTTGTTCCCAGAGCCCCATCGGGACCGCCGCGACACAACTCACCGCCTGCACCACCGCGTTGCGGTCATTTTCCAAACCATCCATTTTCCACTCGGTGTCCGTCTGGGCGGCGCCCGGGCCGGCTGAATTCTCGCTGCCCGGCGGTGATCGGAGCCGCAGGTGCTCGCCCGGCTTGCCGGCATAAACTTCGATAAAGGCCGGTTCATTCACGACGACATTTGTCACGCCGCTGGCAGCCGGCGGAAAATTGGTGACCGTTGCGCCGTCCGTCCCCTCCCGTGCGCCTGGCACGGCAGCCTGGCATAGCACGCGTATGTGCCTTTCCGAACGCGTGCGTTTTGGACAAACCCTGCCGAGGCTAAATCGCACCATGCGAGATTGGGACACGAGCCGGTGGGGGTAGGCGCGCAGAGGACGGTGCGGGCTGCCAGCGACGGCGGTAGGGTGCGCAGTCCTCTGCGCGCCGCCGCCGGACTGGACGTGTCCCGAAGTCTGTTGCTCTGATTTCGCGGCGGCAATGGGGTGGAACGACCCTCTGGCGGTGTGACTCGAAGATACGGCCCAGCCCGCGGTCGCGCCTTTGGCGGCCTGCTCATGGACCGGCAGCCGCAGGGTCCGCGTGTGCGCTTGCCCGGGGCCAATCAGCAGTGGTGGTTCCGACACGGGTTGAAAAATCTGGTCCGCGATTTGATCGGCGATGGATTGGTAAGCCGTTTGCGCCACACTCTCAAGGCCCCCATACTCGGCCCAATCAATGAAGAGCGCCGGCCCGCTCTGAAACCGATACGGGCGGTCAACCAGCACTGCGCCGTCGGAACAGCGAATCAAACGCGCCCGGGCGCGCACCTCCAGGGTGTGCTCGCGCTTTTCCGCTGGGCTGCGCCTCAGGGCGAGCTGCTCGACCAGGACTTCCAGGCGCGCGCTCGGCTCGGCGCTCCGTGCGGATTTATCCGAATCCCCGCCCTCGCAGAGGATCGTGCGGCGGGTTCTTTGGCGAGCGGCTTCCGCGACCTTGTCTCGCAGCGGCTCGGATCCGGCGTTCGCCCTCATGTTCGTCACCATTCGCTCTTGGACCTCGCGCACCTCGCTCGGAGACAGCTTCTGCTGGCTGGACCGCACGGCCCCGTAGGCCGCCGCGAACGGAGCGGCCGCAAAGCCGAGCACGCTCACCACCGCTTCCAATTGCGCATGATGCAAATCCGGCGTGTTCAGGACGGCTCGCGCGGCGCTGGCCGCTCCCTCGCCAGCAAATTCCAGGCGCGCCTCGCCCGCGTCCACGTGAATGGTGGCGGTCTGTGGCGGCGAAAGGATGAGGATCGGACCGGGGGCGATCTGGAATCCCGCGAGCCGGGCATCGATCGAGCGATCCGCCGGGGGCGGCTTGGTCGCGCACCCGGCGAGGATCAGGATTGCACCCAGCCATTGAAGCCAGTGGCTGGCTACCTTAACAAGTCGCTGCGCCGCGTTTTGGGGCGTCGGGTGCAAACTTTTCGTTTATTAAGTGACAATTCTCCCGTGAATTTGTTCAGCGATGCCCTGCTTCGGCACTGGGTTTCATCAAGGCAGCCTTGCTTAACTTTGGGCTCGCTTCGATAAAGCAGACAGAGAAAGGGGGTTCATTGCTACTAATCACGGAGCTCCGCCTGACCTTCCACGACGCCACGCACCGAATCACTGACCCTGCCCGCCGTTGCTTTGAGCCAAGCCGGATTTAAAATGGGGCACGCCTGCTCCCATGCGCCCTGGTTCCCCTGAGCGACGCTTCGCCCAAGCGAGGCAAAGACCGAATCGCCACCATCCCGCATGGATAGCGGATTCATGTTTACAGGCGGGCCGCGTGTCGTGGCAGGGGCTTCTCCGAGCTACTGTTTTCGCCGGCGGAAAAGGCCGATGGGTTGGTTGGGCGAGTTGGTGAGGAAGAGCGTGCCGCCAATGTTGACAGGGACCCCCGATACTGGGGTCCAGGGCGCGCGGGGATTCAAGGCGGCTTGCTGCTCCAAAGCGTATTGTTGCCATAAGGAACTCCAGGACAGAACCAAACCGGTGTTGGCAGGCCAAAACTCGAGGCGCGGTGGAGTAAGTTCGAGGGGCGCGTACTTGCGTACGATGGAATTGCCCGAATCGGCGACATATACATTTCCGGCTGCATCCACAACGACTCAGATCGCGAAGAGCTCACTCGAAGAGAATTCTCAAAGCGACTCAGCCAGATTGGACTAGGGATTGGCGCGCTTGCATTGCCCGGGTGTGACGCTCATGCAGGCGGGCAGACGAAACTGCGAAAATTGGCCAGGACCGATATGACCGAGCCCAGCCAATTGGACCTGAATGTGCAGACAATGACATGAGTTTCAAATGGGGCGCGTCGGTCAAAAGCTGCGTCGGGCGTTTTCGGGTTTTACCCTCGTCGAACTGCTGGTGGTGATCGCAATTATCGGCATCCTGGCCGCGTTGCTGCCCCCGGCTCTTTCGAGGGCCAAGGCTCAAGCCCACTCCATCGTCTGCAAAAACCACCTCCGGCAAATCGGGATCGCTTTGAACATGTACGTCTCGGAGTCGCGCCGCTACCCTTCGGTGCGGACGCACATCGAGTTCCATCAGAAACCCCTCCCGGACTGTCCTGGTGGCGGAAAGCCCTGCCCTCATTCCCTACTCATGGCATGAATGTCCCCTGCAAAAGGAGTCGCGAACAGCCGGCAAATGTTGGGAACAGGATACGTATATCGCGAACAGGCTGGCCGCCTCCCTTGGCTCCATCACCGCGATAAACTTCCTCGGAGCCGGACGAAGCTGTTGCGGGTAGTGGAGGATCGTGAAGAATTTGCCTGCCGGCGGGTGAGACAGTTGGCCTACAGGTGCCTGACCGAGGGGCGGCGCTTGGAATTGTAGGAATTCGTAGCACAAGCGGGGCTCAGGCCGGAACTGCAGGCAAACCTGAAGGTGAGCACTGCTTTGGAGGAGGCGAGCGCACGGTTGCTAGTCTCTGGGTCGTGGCCCGTCTCGGACCCGTGGGCAGACCTCAAACGAGGCGCGAATTCTCGTGTTCTGCATGCGATATTGCTGGTGGCTCTGCCTGGTTCGTAGCGAGTTCCCGCAAACGCCGTAGGTTAAGGCAGGACCAGCCACTCAGACGATACTTGGTGATCTGCTGACGAAGGGTTTGATATAGGGCAGGGTCCGTAGGGATCAACGATGGGGGGGCGTCGTTGTTAGCAAATTCGACTAAAGCCGCCAATTCCTCCCACCGGTGGGCTTTGAGATACGCCGGTATTTCTGCTTGATGCGCAAGCAGACGCCGGGCAACGAGTTCTTTTTGACGGGGGGTCATCAGAGATCCATGCCGGGTCCGCTCATCGTGCTTAAATATACCATGTTTTCGCTCGCCCGGTCGCGCGCGCCTTTGGGCATGGACTCGATTGCAGCCTTGATGTCCTCCTCGGACGGCCTGTACTTCTGCATCAAGAAGGCGATATCCTGCAAATCCTTCGCTTCGGCCCGAATGAGCTTGGCAGCCACAACGTTGGCAATTGGCGGACGTTCGAGTGTCAGCGCCTGAAATTGCTCAAGTACCTCAGGTTCTTCAAACTTGCCGATTTCCGCCACCCCGGGTTCGACCAGTTGGACATAGGGTGTGTCTGGCTCCAATGTAGATTTGGGGTCAAACAGCATGCCGGCATCCTCAACCGCCTTCTTCAGTGCCTGCAACTGATAACGAGATTTTGGCTTCCAGACATCAAGATCGATGGAAGTTCGCTCCGGTTGGCCGGCAAAAATTCCGATCACGCTGCCGATTATCATCAAACGTGCGCTTGCCCCTTGGCGCACCAAACTTTCGTCGATGGCGAGGAACTTCTCGATCCACTCAGTTCTATCGAGGCTGCTTTGACTCATTGCGCTTGTGGCGGTAGTATAGTTGCCTTGACCACCGGCATCAACGCCATTTGCGGATGTCATTTTGCGGATGGTTGGTTTTGGCGTTAGCCTAATGGGCTTCGCTATCTGGTTTACCCCTCAGGTGTTCTCGACTCTTTTTGCAATTTCCAAACACCGCTACGGCCACGACATTGCTCAGACCTGGCGGCGGGCTGACTTGACCGAAGGTATTGTCTCCCCAACCGACCACAGTGCCATCGTTCTTGAGTGCCAGGTTGTGCGCTAAGCGTGCGCGAAGGGGCACCGAGTCTCCGCCCCCCAGGCGTGAGATTCACGCATGATGCGTGAATCTCACGTCGCCATGCGAGGCTTGAGCACCGCACATAAGCCGGAATAGCCCTGGAATTCCTTTGGCATGAGTCGTGCTTAAGACATTGCAGGTTCAGAATATACCGACGGACCGGTTCGGATCCGATCGTTCCCTGGAATGTGAGCAGTGAAGGCATCACCGGCATGAAACCCCAGCGATACAGGGGCACTTAACAATTGCACGGCTCCGGCCGCCATCACCATGGAGAGCAATAACCCAAGGTTTTCCAGTGCCAGGGGACGAACTATGCTGCGCGCTTCTACCGGCTCCGCACGCCTTGAGCGTGGCCGCCCCCAGCTTCTACGGCACGGGGTCCGAACTAAAGCGAGAGACGGGCCTATGGCAGCCAATGAGCACCCCTCTCGAATAAGCTTTACATTCGGGCGCCCGGACGGTACGGTTCGGAGGTGTGAAAGAGGCACTGGGACGTCGCTTGGATATCACCCCGAAACGGGGAGATAGGCAGATCTGCATAATTAATTGTTGGACCTGAGGACCTAAAAATGGCGCCGCACACGCGAAGCTTAATTTGGGTTATTGTTTTGCTGGTCGCAACGAATTTGCTGCTCGCTGTTTGTGCAGGCAAAAGCCCGCGGTCGATTGACGCGTCTGTATCGTACCTTGGCACAGGAAATTACAAGCATTGGGGCCCGTGTTCTTTCTTTGGAGTTACCAATAAAAGCAGTTTTTTCGTGAAGAGATGGCCTATGATCGAGGTGGAAGATCAAGGAACCGGCACCAGGGTATGCGTCCTGTTCCAGGCAAATAAATTCTTAGGACCCGGGGAAGGTGAAACTGTAGTATTTCAGAAGCCGACTAACCAAGGACCGTGGCGAGTGGTATTTTCATTTTCGCCAACCAGCCTACGCTCCAGATTCAGCGACTTTGTGGGAGGGTACGCTTGGTCAAAATACATTCCTTCGTCTCTGCGCGGCGTGCGATGCGACTCTCGGAGAAGTGATTGGGTGAAGGGTGAATGAATGGTCGAACCATCTCCTGGAGACGAACCGCCTCCCCGGCTTTGCGCTCGGTGTCAGGTGCAGTTCGCACGGATTGTTTACGCTTGGCCTCCTCCATTTTCGGCGGCGGTCGCTCAGGAGCGCGTTCGGCGCGGTCGCCGGACTCGCAGGCCAACGACCGATTGCCGCAACCGGATTACTCGATCCGCCAGCCATGAAACGGAAGCTCGCAAACCGTCGAGCAGAGGTGCCTGGGCAGAAACGCTCACGCGTAGCGGAGGGCGCATTCACGTTGATCGAGTTACTGGTGGTCATCGCAATCATTGGTATCCTGGCCGCGTTGGTGCTCCCCGTTCTACAACAAGGCAAAGCCCGGGCCCGGCGCATTCAATGCGTTGGCAACATGCGAGAAACGGGTCTCGCGGTTCATATGTTTGCGAACGATCACGATGGAAAATACCCGGCGCACGTCTCAACCAACGACGGCGGCTCGCTGGAATTCGTCACCGCCGGTTACAAAATTGCCAACCCCAACCAGCATTTTTATTTTTCTTATAGACATTTCCTGCCGTTGGCCGGCGCGTTGACCACCCCTAAGCCGCTCGCGTGTCCTGCCGATCGGCAGCGCCGGTCGGCCACAAATTTTACCCGGTTCAACAACTGGAATTTAAGCTACGCCCTCGGGCTCGTGGCCGATCCCAACAATCCGATGGCGGTTCTGGCCGGGGATCGCAACCTTCCGTCCTGCCATAGCTGCACGCCCAACCCAACTTTAGGGCGCTTGCAAATGAGCCTCTTCCCCCCGCTTCCGCGTTCGTATTGGCCGTCTGATTTCCATTCCCGGAAGGGAGACATTCTATTCTCGGACGGGCATGTGGAGCAATCTTATGATGCAGTTTTCCCTTCACAAATCACCGTGGTTGAAGATGTGGTTTATCCCGATGTGCAGGGAACCATGGGGGACTTCCCGTCTCTCGGCAATGCCGGTGGCAGCCGTTCGCTGATGAGGGGATCCACTTCCCCAAACGTTCCCGCGGTAACTGCGCCAAGCGTGGGACCCGTCGGACCCAAATCGCCCCCAAGTGGCGGGACGGTAAACGATGGCAACCCACCACACAAAAACTCCACGCCAATCAGCCCGAACGGCACCAATACTCCTGCCCGTTCGCAAGTGGCGACGTTTTCCGCCGGTGCGAATGCTGGTGGAAATCTCCTCGCGACCGGTCCGGAGACAAACCCATCCGCTTTCGGAGATCAAACCCGGGCCGGCATGCGGCCGCGATCCGTCCCCAGGACGGCGGTGGGAACGAACGACGCCTTGGTGGGCACATCCCTTTTAGACCGCAAGCTCGGAGTCGATTTCCATGATCTGCTTTTCTGGTGGTATCTGCTGGCGCTGCTGATGCTGCTGGTCTTGTTGCTTTGGCTGGCATTTAGATTTAGGCGTGAACGGGAAGCGCGAAAGCGACCATCTCAGCGTTGAGATCCCTTTCGGCGTGATTCGCACCTATGCCGCTTGGCGGACAATTTGAATAGCTCGTTTCGGCTCCGGCGAACATTTCGGCAAGTCGACATCGATGACGTGCCGGTATGCACTTTTGGCTTGCGGTATGTGCTTCCACGCCGGAATCGGCCTCAGATGACCTGATGGCCGGGTTCAACCAAGCTACGGCAGGCGACGGCGCGGTAAAGCCCCGCAGGCCATTCCGAGGCCCCGCACGCGCAGCGCCTAACCGCCATCGTTCCGCGTCTATGCTTGTCGCCTGATTTATACCCTGTCACGATTCCTCGCATGAGAACAATTGGCCTCTACATCGGTCTAACTCTCGCCACAGCACTGACGGCATTCGCTGCCGACTCGCGCAACGATGCCCAAGCCGTGCAGGGGAGCTGGAGGCCTATCACCGCCGAGCTGGCCGGAAAGCCCATGCCCGAGGCGGTCATAAAGACCATCAGCCTCAAACTCGATAAGGGTAAATATGAGGTTTTTGTCGGGAAGCATCCCGACCGGGGCACTTACACCATCGATCCCATCAGCAAGCCCAAGAGCATGACGATTACCGGCACGGAGGGACCGAACCAAGGCAAAACCTTTCCCGCGATCTACGAGCTCAAGGGGGACACGCTTCGCATTTGCTATGACCTTTCCGGGACGAAACGTCCGATCACGTTCGCGACTGTCGCGGGAACGCAGCTTTATTTAGTGACTTACCAGCGGGCGAAGGAGTAGCGCGTGCCGCCAGAAAACGAAAAGACCGAACCAGCCGGCTTCAGGCAACGGCACGAGGCGGCGCGGTTCCGAGTCGAATGCTCTTGCCGCGCTGCGCCTGACCAGCGTGGATCGACACGTAGAGACCAGTGATGGCTTCTCTCCCCTTCAGCCCCGCCAAGCCTGACGAAATCGCCGGATTCATTTTGCTTGCCGATCCGTTGCTGAGGAGAGCCTGGCCAAGTCATTGCCCGGAAAGCAAAGTGAGTCCCCTGCGGCCTCACGCCTCAGTTGATAAAAGCAATCACTTCCTTGTTTGAACCAGTCCCACAGGCCAGTCGCCCAGGGCCCCGATCTTCGAGACATTGAGCTAGTGCTCGCGTCCGCCGAACCGGGAGTCCCGCTGAGCAAAGGCAAATTTGACGGTTCGATATGGAGCGGGAGGGACGGCAGCGTTACGGGACGGGATCGAATCCCAACGGACCGAATTTTCGCAACGCCAAATGATAGCCGAGGTTTCGCGCGATGTTCCACCATAAACCGGTCCGTGAGCGGGCCATGCGTTCGCAAATCGAAGCCAGGGAGTAAAATTGTCGCGCGGCCCATTCCATGCCCATGAGCAGTTCACGCGGGGACATGAGCGCCGGTTGAAAGACGACATCCTTCTTGCCGTTGTACTTCGACCAATCGCGCGTCAGGATTCGGCCCTCGGCATCGAGCCGCTGAAACAAGGGGGTGTTGGGAAATGGGATGAGGACGCTCACGGTCGCGGAGTCGAGCCCCGCCGAGCGATAGAATTCGACGGTGGAGCGAAAAATCGTTCGGTCGTCATGATCGAAGCCGAATACGACGCCTGCCTGCACCGCGATGCCGTGGTGGTGAAAGCGGCGGATGACCTCGCGGTATTCGGCGGCGCGATTGTGGCGTTTGTTGGCAACGTCAAGGCTGGCTTGCGAGATGGTCTCGAGCCCGAGGAAGAGGGCTTTGCATCCGCTCCGGGCCGCGAGGGACATGAATTCGTCGTCGAATGCCACGTCAGCGGTCGATTGACTGGTCCACCAGCGGTTCAAGGGGGTGATCGCGGCCAGCAGTTCTTTCGTCCAGGAACGGTTCGCTCCGATGTTGTCGTCCCAGAAAACCAGGGCGCGGCCGGGCATTTTGCGGATTTCGTCCACGACTTCGCCGACGGGCCGATAACGCATGCGGCGCTGATACATTTGCGGGATTGTGCAGTAGTCGCAGGCGAACGGGCAGCCGCGCGAAGAGATGGTCACGCCTTTGCCATAGGCCCGTCCCTCGATTAGGTCCCAACGCGGCGCCGGCATGTTGGCGAGATCCGGCAGCAGGCGGGAGTTGTAAATGCGTTTGAGTTCACCCCGTTCAAAATCGGCCAACAGTTGTGGCCAAACGAGCTCCCCCTCGCCGACAACGACAGCGTCGGCGTGTTGGGCTACCTCCTCAGGCAGCAAGGTTGCATGGGGCCCGCCAATGACCGCGGCGACGCCGCGGCGACGAAATTCCCGCGCCAGGGAGTAAGCGTGCGGAGCGGCGGGTGTATTGGCGGTGATGCCAACCAGATCGACCGGTTTGTCGAGATCCACCCGTTGGACAATCTCATCGGTGTGGCTGACCTCCCAATTCGGCGGTGTCCAGGCCGCGAGCAGAGGCATGGTGAGTTGCGGGAATCGAATCAATCGCCGGTGGCGCACAAAGAGGGAAGCTTCAGACTCGGCGGTAATCAACTCGACGCGGTACCGCCGCGCTGAGAGCGGGTTTGAAGCCAGGCGCAACATGGCCATATTGAACCGGTAATTCCTGGTAATGAACACCATAATCCTGTCACGGCATTGCGGAAGGAACAGGCTGCGGCGCGCGAAGCACGAACAAACCAGGCTCCTGGTGGTCCCGGCCGCCGGAACGGGGTCAGTTAAGGAGGTTATCACATCGCCAGCAGTGTCTGGCCTGGCTGTTTGGACTGCGTGGGCTTGCTGGTTTTGCCGCCTTGGAGCAGCCATGCCAGATGCGCCCGGCTGCCCAGGCTCAAGCGCTGCGCTACCCACGCCACTGAAAGGGTCGTTCGAGCCCGGAGTTGATGGGCCAGTTCCCGCTTGGCCGGATCACCGTTGGGCCGGTTCGCCAGATCCCACGCCGTCCAGCCGAGGCGCCCTAGACCCTGCGCGATCAGCCGCAGAAGGCCTGCATTTGCCAATCGGTCTTGGCGCAGGTATCCACCCGGGTGCTCAGGAAACGATGCCGATCCTGGCCGTCTTCGAAGATGGGCTCCCGGCCGTCCTCACGATTCATTACGTGATACATCGCGCCGGGGTATTGGATGCGCGGGTTACGCACAATGGGGCAGGCTCCTCCTGGAGCTGCGTTTCGGTACGGAGGATTTTGATCGCAGCGCGCCCCCCTGCCGGCTGGCTTCGTCATCCATCAGCAATCATCGCCAGCACCGCCAGCGCCGCCAGGATTCTCCAGCGTCGTTTAATCATCTCGTCTCCTTGCTCTCCACAGTGCCCCGCTTCAGCACGATGCCCACAAACAACCACTTCTCCTCGAAATCCTCAATCGAACAGGAGTTCAGCCCGCTCAGCGGGTCACCGACCAGCACCCGGTTCGTTTCCACTCCAAGGATCGCCACGCAATGGTCCTGCAAGGCATTAAACTTCATCACCGCCACAGTCAGCCCGGCGTCCCTCAGCTCATCCACGCTCTTGAACCCACGATATTCCGCGACCAAACCCTTGGCCCCATAGCGCTTTTGCAGCACCCTGGCCAGGACATCCGGCTCCGTGCCCGCCAACGAGCTGCTGTGCGACAGGATCGCAATTTCCCCCTCGTCAGCCGGGAGCCCGAGCCTCCGCAAGACCGTCACCGCCGCTGCGGGTCCGCAAGTGTAATCGCTGCTCTGCCGACAAACGCCGTCGCCATCTACCCGAGTCTTCAGGCCGGCCAAATAGCTGTGGTTGAATGCCGGCGCGGCGAAAGGCACGATGGATACCAAGGTCAAGACGACAATTAGCGCGCACACCACCATCCGAGTACGTCGCTGGGGCAACCGGGCCAAAGGCGCGCTTAACACCATCGTCGTAACAAAATTAAAACATACGAATCTGGTCCGCCCTGCCGTCATCCAGGACAGGGGCGGAACCATGGCAACTCCGGGTTCGAATGCTGCAACGCCGTAAAGAACAATCAGTGATAACGGGAGCACGTACCCGAGCACCCAGTAAGGCTTGGGCAGTCGTGAGGACCAACGCCCCAACAGGAAGGCCAGGAGCCCAACGCCTGCGGCAGCCACCGACTCGAACAATGGACTTAGGCTTGCCATACCTGCTGTCGGTTCCCGTCATTGCGACCCTTCATTAGCACCGAAGTATTGAAACCATACCGGGCCAGCCCCTTCAACTCGAAACCCCGCCGGCCCAATCCATCAGGTTCCGAACCCAGCCGCCTGCGAGCACATCTCTTGGCCCGCCGATTCCGGGCGCCGAGGCAGATCAGGTATTTGGGCGGGGGCCGACCGAATCGGCGGAGCGAACACGGCTCGCTGGGCGGCTGGTGGACCTGCGGGCGCCGGGGCGGAAGGGTTCGGAGGTGTGAAAGAGGCACTGGGACGCCGTTTGGATATCGCCCCAAAATGGGGAGATAGGCAGATCTGCTCAATGACTTGTTCGGCCAAAACAACGTCGGTGCCCGGTCTGCCGTAGAGAGGTACCTTCAGGGCGTGAAAGGTCTTCGATACACTTACTGGCAGGATGGCCAGTTCTGGCTCGGTTATCTTGAGGAATACCCGGATTATCTGACCCAGGGCGAATCGCTGGAGGATCTCCAGGAGCACCTACGCGATTTGTACGCAGATTTGTCGGGCGGGCACATCCCGGCCGTCCGCAAAGTGGCGGAGTTGGAGTTGGCGTGAGGCGCCGGGACCTCGTGCAGAAGCTCGAGGAGATGGGATGCATCCTCATCCGACATGGCGGGAAACACGATGGGTATCAGAATCCACTCACACGCATGGCGCAACGAGGTGCCTCGGCACCGGGAGATCAAAGAATTTCTTGCCAGGTCCATTCTGAAGAAACTGTCCTGAACGGCCGAACAACGGCAGGCAGTGGATGCCGGGCGTGCGCTTCTGTTTGTATTTCTATGGCACTGGCCCGGCACCCCTGATGCCGAACGTTCGGCGAAGCCGCCCGCCATCGACAGGAGGCCCCGTCGGGGTTAACATATCCGACAGCCATGAACAGGAAGCTCGCCTATGGCCTGGCAGAACCGCTTTCGGAGAAGCGCGAAGCGGGAGCCCGGGTGGGGTTCACACTGATTGAACTTCTGGTCGTCATTGCCATCATCGCCATTCTGGCGGCGATGCTTTTGCCCGCGTTGAACAGCGCCAAGCAATCGGCGCAATTGGCCAAATGTGTGAGCAACCTGCGGCAGATTGGACTGGGGACGACTCTCTACGTGGCCGATAACGCCGCCTACCCGGGTGGCTTCATTCAGGACGGGCCAGGCTGGGACCCCACAGATTGGCTCCCTGCGCTTGGTCCATACATTCCCGCCGTATGGGACACCGGTGTGTATCATTGTCCCGGCGCTCCGAATCGGCCTTTGGGTGGCAGCCTGACCATCTCTTTTCGTGGAACGTTTATGGGCTACGGCGGCACACCGGATTACGGAATGAACTGCCAGGGCACCGACGCTGTCACCCCACGGGGCCTGGCGGGTGATTTCCCCGAACCGCCAACCCCGCTACCAGGCGCAATCCCTGCGATACGGGAGTCGGACATCCGAGCGGCCAGTGACCTGATTGCCTTCGGGGATGTCGCCTTAGAAGACCTCGCAGCAGTTCCTGCCCGGCCGGGAGACCCGCCATTTATGAGGAATTTGGCCGGCCATTTCAATTTCCCAGAGTATCAAAAGGACGCGAAGACGCCGCAACGCCTTGCGGGGCTGTCTTTGGAGTCCAACCGCCACCACGGGCTGTTTAACGTGGTCTTCTGTGACGCTCATGTCGAATCGCTCAAGATCCCCAAGCTCTTTGGGACAACCGTGGACGTGACGCAGCGGTGGAACCGCGATCATGATCCGCACACCGGAGCATGGATGGGAAATTGAAACCTGATGCGCAAACACAGCGCCTAACCCGCCTTTCGATACTCGCGGGTTGTTGTCTTGAGGACCCGCGGGTTTCCTTGAGCATCGCGAGGGAGCACAGCCAGTCACGCACGCAAGTCAAGCGACATACCGCGCCGTGCCGATGACCAAGCTTATGCGCCTCCTGGAGCAGGCCGGGTTTTCCGATGTGCGCCGCATCGACGGCAAATGGTTCTCATTTCTCGCCCGGCTCCCTTCCGCCGAGCATCAAAGCCACATCACTTCGCAAGTCCCCGCCGGGCGAGTGGAATGAGCGAGGGAAATGGCGCGTGCGGCTCCACCTGATACCAATAGGCCACCGAAGCAATGTCATCGGAGAGCCGTTTGTATTTGCCGTCGTCTCCCCAGCCCAGGGCCTGGATGGTGACTTTCAGGTCGTGGTCAAAACAGATCGGGTCCATCAGGTGCCAGCGATAAAGGCTCCAATAATTCGGGGGCTCGTGATCCGCATTGGCCGGGAGTGTCGTCCCGCTGTAAGCGGAGGTGTAGGGCTCCTGGAATCCGTAGCTGCCGCAGAAATAGTCTTCCGTTCCGGTGCCACAAATGGTGGGAAAGGAGCTGTCACCATCCAGGAAGAACTTGATCTCGCCTTCGCCGAACCAGCCTTTGCGCCTTTGGGTCCACGCCAGGAAGGTGCCCGCATAGCGCCCCTTGCCTTTGACCCCGTCCAGGATGACGTAAGGGTTTTGTTTCGATGTATCGGCCCTGCGCCATTGGGCATGGAAGTAAGCCGTTGCCGCGGGCAACGGTTGCAGCGCGTAGGTGATCTGGAAGGCCAGCAGCTCCAGGTCTTTGTCCGCCTCGTTGGTGAAGGTGACTCGGGCGTGATGCTTGAAGGGCATGGGCCAGTAGCAGTTCATCGCATTGGCCGGGTTGACCACGACCGCTTGGGAATTCACCCGAGCAAACTTTTCATGTCCGACCGCAAAAAAATCAGGCGCGGGGACCTCCACCGACGGCGTGGCTTCCCCGTCCCAGTAGAACCGGAGGATATGCGCCCGGCTCAGACCCTCCACCATCCAGATGTGTTGGATGGCACCGGGCCCGTCCACATCCATCAGCACCACCGTCTGTCCGGCGTTGACGCGGAGGAAGGGCTTCACCTTCCAACCTTGTCCCAGGTCATCGGCCGCTCTCGCGCTGGCGGCGGGTTTAGGCTCGCCCGGGTTGGGAATCGCCATCCCGCCGCGGCCCTTCCCGCCGGTGAGGTTTTCGGCCGATATCGAGCGAGTCCGCGCCGCGTTCAACCAGGGCAAGCTGGCCAGCCCGCCCGGGGCGGCGCCCAAAGGCATCGATGCGGCCTGACGGGAGGGACTGCCGCAACCGGTCAAGCCGGCGATCAAGGGGAGAGAAAAAAGACAAAGCCACTTGGGGAGATTCATCCGCCCATTTTTCAGAGTCTCGATTGGCGTGCAACCTTAATGTGGAGCCGGCCTGACACTGGCGGCTTTGGACAACCGCACCCCGCGTGAAGCCGCCCGCGATCCGGCCTTCCGTCCCAAGCTCGTTGACATAGTGAAGGAGCGCGTCCGCAGTCAGGACGAGCAGAACCTGCGCACGGCGGCTGACGCGCTCGACCGGGCCTTGCGACCCAGCGCGTAGCCCCAAGGCCCCGGATCGAGCCGCCGCTGGCGAAGGCCAAAATCCAGGCAGTCGGAGTGCTTTCCCTTCCCGCTCCCGACTTTCTCCGTTTAGTGCTTCCGCGGTGTTTTAGCGTCCACCGTTAAGGGCGAATCAGTGCTGCCAGTATATTTGCCGGGCATGGGGGTGGGTGACGCGTAATTCCCAGGGCATCGACCCTTGTTTCGGCTCCCTGCTCTAAACCTGCTCGTCGATGGGACACTTTCGGCAGGCGAGAGGGCCGCAACGTCGGCGGGCGTTGTATGCCCAGCACCAGGTCTCGCCGGCAACGGATCGGCTAACTTACTCAGGGTGAAGCTTTTGTAGTTTTGCCAAATCCCCCAGTTCAGTCGGTGGCGCAACCACCCATTCCCGGTTCGGGGCGCGTATCGCGCCGGTCATTTGGCACACGGTTAGCTCTCCAGGGGGTTGTTCTCGCTCATAAACCGCTCCTGCCGAGAGGGTTTCGAGCAAGGGCAAACCATTCGAGTGTCGCGTTTTTGTACTGCCTCTCTCTCGCTATTTGCGGGAAAATCGAACCGGCTGGCGGCCCACCTGCCAAGCCTGGAATGGTGCCCTCTTGCCCGCGACCGGTGGGCTATTCGTGCCGTAATGGCGCTTTGCTGGCTGGCACTCATGGCCACGAGCCAAGCCGGCTACGGAGGCCAGCCCTGGGATGGCGCGGAGCCTGCGCGCATCGTCACCCGTTACGCGATCACCTCCACCCATGATCTGCCGATGCATGACCCGAAGAGCTGGCGGTTGCTGGCCTCCAATGACAAAGGTCGTTCCTGGGATGTGCTCGATGTGCGGACGAATGAGGATTTTTCCGCCCGGCAGCAACGTCGCGTTTTCCGGATATCCAACCGCCAGCCGTATAATACCTACCGATTGGAGATCTCTGAGCTGAATGCCAGGGGCGTGGATCTCTTCGATGACAATCTCAACGTCCAATTGGCGGATCTGGAGCTCATGGGTCCAACCGTCGGCCTTGGTGAGGGAAAGGAACTTCAGTGCATCGCTACCGCATCCGAAGCGCACCCTCTGCTCGGGCCGGCGGAGAACGCGTTCGACAATGACCCGGAAACGCGCTGGATGGATATGGCTCTTTGGCACCACAAAAAAAGCTGGGTTCAATGCGAATACACCACGGATCGGGGACTGCTGCTCACCAACATCGCGCAGGTGCAGGGAATAAGCCGGGTGGTCGGCCAAAATGAAGCATTGCGGGCCCACGTTCCGGAGATCCTGGCAGATTTGCGAAAGAAGACCGCGACGGTCAAGCTGCGCCTGAGTGGCTACGCCCTGGTCTCCGCCAATGATGCTCCCGGCCGGGATCCGCGGGATTGGAGTCTGCTTGGTTCCAATGACGGAGGTCAAACCTGGAAAACTCTGGACGTCCGCAGCAATGAGCTGTTCTCCACTCGCTTCCAGAGGCGTGTGTTTGTCATTACGAATCAAATGCCTTGCTCCATGTTTCGACTCGAGATCACGGCCCTCCGCCAGTCCGACAATATGGTCCAACTGGCCGAGATCGAGCCGCTGTATGCGCTCGGGGAGGCATCGATGGCGCGTTCGGTGATCGTTTCGGCCAAAACCGACAATCCCCCCGCCGAAGGAACCGAAATGGCTTTTGACGCCGATCCCAAGACCAAGTGGCTATCGATGGTGCAGGCCAGCCCCCAAGCCCCGAACTGGATCCAGTGGCAATACATCCCGGCACAACCCGGCCTCCCAGTGGTGGATCGGCATGCGCTCGAACGCTTGAGCGACGAGTTGGAACTCAACTGGCTGCGCTCCCATCCTGAGCCGCCGGCGCAGAAACTCACGGGTTACGCGCTCACCGCAGCGAACGATTTTCCTGGAAGAGACCCGCGAGACTGGCAACTCCTGGGATCCAACGACGGCGGCCAAACGTGGGCCGTGCTCGATGAACGACAAAACCAAGTCTTCACTCGGCGGTTCGAACGCAAAGTATTCACCCTCAAACGCGCGGCCCGTTACGAGCGATACCAACTTCGAATTACCTCGATCGCCGACCCCGCGAGCGGCAGATCGGTACAATTGGCCGAACTCGAGCCCCTCCGCGCAGAGTCCGGCCCTGGCGCGGATTACTCGGTGGTGACGACTTCGCAGGCCGAAAATCCGCCCACCGAAACCTCGGACATGCTCTTCGATGGCGATCCCGCGACCAAATGGCTGGACTTCGCCGAGGCCACCACCAACCGTGGGAGCTGGGTGGAGTGGCGCTACGTCCCCTGGCGAGACCGGAAAGCGATTAATCTGGATCGACTCAACCTGGCCGCATCACCGACGCGCAGGGACATGCGGGTCAACCTCAGCGCGGTCGTCGTGGCGTTTGATCCATCTGGGCCGCTCGTTGGGTTGCTGGATCAGAGTGGGTTCCAAATGTTCGCCGTTTCGTCCAATTCGCCGCCGCTGGAACCGGGAGAGCGTGTGAGAATCCAAGGGGTGCTGCTGGCACGGCAAGCACTGCCTGTTCTGGTCAACCCGGCAATCGAGAGGCTGGGGCGGGTGCCGCAGCAGGCCGCAGTGTACCGGGCAGCCGAGGGTCCTGTCTCGCAGGAGTTCACCGCCGGTTTCCTCACGGGGAGGGTTGTGGAGATGGTCCGGCATAAGTTCTTTACGACCTTGGTGCTGCTCACCGGCGGAGAGAAGAGGCGCGTGATGGCGGGAATCTTTGATCCCTCCGGCGCATCGCTGGACGCGCTTTGGAATTCGCAAATTCAGGTCCACGGGATTCTCGAGCCCGTCTTCGCCGAAGGCGGCGGCCTGGTTCCCGGCATCGTGTGGGCCAGCAGCCCCCAAGAAATCGAGATCGATCCGCCCAACCAGGCGGCCTGGAATTCCATCTCCAGCTGCACGATCTCGAGCTTGCTCCAGACCAACTCCGACCCTCGCGTCGTCCGGGTGCGAGGCCAGGCGCTGGCTCAGACCGACAGTGGCGAACAGATCCTGCGTGAAGGAACCAACCGCTTGAAGCTTGTCCTGGCACGCCCGATGGTCGGGCAGGAAGCAACCGAGGTGGAATGCGTGGGACTTTTCACCAAGTCAGGCTCGATGCCGGCGCTCGAGTTTGCCCGGGCCCGGCAGCCTGCGGACGCGTGGCCAACCGCAGCCGCCAGCATCTTGCCGGATTCAACCGGATCCCAGAGCCTGGCCACAATCAAGAGTATCCACGATTACGAGGAGAGCCATCCCGGGGAAGATTTCCCCATCAAACTGCGTGGCGTCATCACGTATGTGGATCTCGACTATGCAAGTTTTTACCTCTCCGATGGGTCGGAGAGTATCAACGTGGCCAGCCAATTCGGCGCAGGGATCTCCCCGCAACAGCGCATGGAAGGCCTTTTCGTCGAACTCAGCGGAACCGTTCACCAAGGCCAGGTGTTCGCCGGACAATTCATCCGCGTGCTCGGCCATGGCGAAATGCCGAGACCCCTTCAACATCCCCTCGAGTACCTCATGACCGGCCGGGATGACGGCCAGTGGGTCGAGATCGAGGGCGTGGTCGCGCTTGCCGAGAAGCAGCGCCTGACGATCACAGCCAAAGGCGGGGAGGTCACCGCCTGGGTCAATGACCTTGGCCAAGGTGAACGGGAGAGGCTGCTGGGGAGCCTGATCCGGGCCCAAGGGGTTTGCTCCCCGGCCTTCAACAGCCGGAGTCAGCGGCTGGGGCAGAGATTGCTGGTCCCTTCGGGCGAATACATTCAAATAGTCCAGCCCGCTCCCAAGGATCCCTTTTCACTGCCCGCCATCCCGATTCAAAACCTTATTCAAACGGATGCCGGCGGCAACCTATCCCGGACTGGATTGGTGAAGATCTGCGGTGTGCTAACCCATGCCAAACCGCGGGCTTGGTTCGTGCAAGACGAAAACGATGGAATCCGCGTCCTGGCGCAGCAGGATTCCAACCTTCCCGTGGGAAGCCTGGTCGAGGTGGCCGGTTTGATCAGGCGGGACGGCGTCTCCGCGCAACTTGTCCAGGCGATGGTCCGCCGGGTTGGCCCGGCGGCTTTGCCCCGGCCCGCCGGCTCGACCCCGCAGGCGAGGAAACCCGGGGGGCCGAGGAAGATCTGGACGCAATGCGCGTGCAAATGGAGGGGGTCCTGGTGGGCTACGCGGCCAAAGACGCCGAACAAACCCTGCACCTGGAGCTGGACCACACGCGCCGAACCTTATACGCCTATTTGTCCGATACCAACCTGGCCTTATCCGCCATTCCGATCGGAAGCCGGCTGCGCTTGGAGGGCGCCTACAAGGCACGTACCGAGTTGGGGCCGGATTTGAACCAAACGATCAGCGGGTTCGAGATGTTCCTCAATCAACCTTCCGACGTGGTGGTCCTGGCCCAGCCCGCCTGGTGGACCCCGGCCCGGTTTCTGGGGGCATTTCTGCTCTTCTCGGCCCTGTCGGGCGCAGGCCTGGTCTGGACTCTCACCATCGCCCGCAAGAACAAGCTTCTGAGGCAGGCCCGGGACGAACTGCAAGTCGCGCACCAGAAACTGGAGCGGCGCGTCGAGGAACGCACGCGGGAGCTGGCCTATGAACGCGATTTGTTAAACAGCCTGCTGGATAACCTGCCGGACCTGATTTATTTCAAAGACCTGCAATCCAGGTTTGTTCGCACCAGCCGCTCCCATTTGCAATGCGTGGCCGACCTGCTCCGAGGCCACTATCGTTTGGGCCAAAACGGAAATGGACCGGCTGCGACCAACGGCCACGTCAACGGGAAACCTCCCGGCGTGAGCGGATCGCCCTTGCAACCCGCCGACGCGGAAGCGGGAGGCAATTTCCTCATCGGTAAAACGGACTTTGATTTTTACCCGGAAGAACGGGCGCGCGCCGCCTTCCAGGACGAGCAGGAGATTATTCGCACCGGGCGGCCGCTGGTGGGCAAGCTGGAACAAACCTGGGGTAAGAATGGGGAGATGCTGTGGCTGCTGACCACGAAGATGCCGTGGCGGGATCCGGCCGGGAACATCATCGGGACATGCGGCACGTCCAAGGATCTAACGGCGATCAAGGAGGCCGAAGCCAAGCTCAGCAGTCTGCATCAGCAACTGCTCCAAACCTCCCGCCAGGCCGGGATGGCCGAGGTCGCCACGAGCGTGCTGCATAATGTGGGCAATGTCCTCAACAGCGTCAACGTCTCGGCGGGTGTTATCTCGGAGCAGTTGCGCGGATCCGCCATCGGGCGGGTAAAAAAGCTGACGGAACTGCTCGAAGGGCATCGCGAGGACTTGGTCGGTTTTCTTGCGCAGGAAAACCGCGCTGAGTTGGTGCTCTCCTATCTTCGGAACATTACCGACCAGCTCGCCTCCGAACAAACCAAAGTGCTTTCTGAGTTGAGCGGACTTTCCTCGAATATCGATCACATCAAAGACATCGTCGCCCGCCAGCAGAGCTTCGCCAAAACCTCCGGGTTAATCGATGCGGAGTCCATTCCGGACCTGGTGGAGGACGCGCTGCGTATTCACGCCACCGCCTTGGGCCGGCAGCACATCCAACTCGACCGGGTGTTCGAACCCGTGCCGCGGATTCTCACCGACAAGCACCGGGTGCTTCAGATTCTCATCAACCTCGTTGGCAACGCCGTCCAGGCGATGGCCAGCCATCCATCTCAGGCGCCCGCGCTCACGCTTCGCGTTGGCCGGCGTGAGGAAACGTGGATCTCGGTTTCGATTTCTGACAATGGAATCGGAATTCCGCCTGAGAATCTGACCCGGATTTTTTCGCACGGTTTCACCACCAAGAAAGGCGGCCACGGCTTCGGCTTGCACAGTGGAGCGCTGACCGCCCGCGAGCTGGGCGGGTCCCTGCGAGTTCAGAGCGCCGGCATAAACCAAGGCGCGACCTTCATCCTGGAACTCCCCCTCCGAGCCGCCAATGGCTCACGTCCGGCGGAGGCCGTGTGTGCTGGTTTTTTAGAGCCCTCTTAAAGCGCGCAGGGTCGGGCGATGGTTTGGACCCTTCGGAGTGACTTAAAAAAGCCGTTGACGCGTATCGACTACCACTGTAACTTTATCGCACGATTACAATCGTAAACGTTAAGTCATCCTCATGAATAAAGTACCGCGCATCTCCGAAACCGAGTGGGAGATCATGAAGGTGGTCTGGGCCAAGGCCCCATGCTCTGCTGCTGAGGTAATCGAAACCCTGAGCCGCGCCGATGCGACGTGGCACCCGAAGACCATCAAGACGTTCCTCACACGCCTGGTGAGTAAGCGGGCGCTGTCCTTCAGCAAGGAAGGTCGCGCCTACCTCTATTGCCCGCGGGTGACCGAACCGCAGTGTGTGGATGCCGCCAGCGAGAGCTTTCTGGAGCGGGTCTTCGGCGGCTCGCTCAAGCCAATGCTGGCGCACTTCGTCGAGCACAAGAAACTTTCTGCGGCAGAAATCCGTGAACTGAAACAACTCCTGGAAGCGGAGGAATAATCGTGCAAACCGTGCCGGACGCTGTGAATGGGTTCTTCAACTGGCTTTGTCGGGCCTCGTGGGAAGCCTCGGTGATGGTCGTGCTGGTGTTGTTGGTGCAATGGTTATTGCGCCGGCAACTGACGCCGCGCTGGCGCCACGGGCTATGGGTGCTGGTAGTGCTGCGCCTGGCTTTGCCCTGCTCGGTGCACAGCCCGATCAGCCTTTTCAGTTGGTTTGAATCCCAATCGCCGGCCGAGGCGGCCCCCCGCGCCGGGGATGCAGCGTCGTTGGGGGCGAAGGTGCCTGACTCGCTTGCCGCCGTTCCCAATCTGACTCTGGCAAAAGCGCACGCCGGGCCGGTGTTGCGCTGGGCCTGGCTGGTCGGGGCGTTGGCGCTGCCACCTTGCCTGATCCTGGGTAATTATCGGCTGGGTCGTAAGGTGCGGCAGCAACGGTTGGTGACCGATGGCGCCGTGCTGAGTTTGCTCGAGGACTGCAAGCAGGAGATGGGAGTGGGCACGCCGTTGGTGGTGGTCGAGACGAACCTGGCCGCCAGCCCGTCGTTGTTTGGGTTCATCCGGCCGCGGTTATTACTTCCGAATGGGCTGATGCGGAGCTTCTCGTTGGGGGAATTGCGGTACGTATTTCTGCACGAACTGGCTCACGTGAAGCGCGGAGATATCCCGATGAACTGGCTGATGACCCTGACGCTGATGCTCCATTGGTTTAATCCTTTGGTCTGGTATGCGTACAGCCGCATGCGGGTGGAGCGAGAGCTGGCCTGCGACGCGCTGGCCTTGGGGCGGGCGGGTGAGGCCGAGAACCGTCCGTATGGCCAGACGATGATCAAATTGCTGGAGGGCTTCACCCGGCCGGCGGTGGCGCCCGGCCTGGCAGGCATTCTGGAAAACAAAACTCAGATGAAACGGAGAATCCATATGATCGCGAAATTCAAAAGAACTAATCAGTGGTCCGTTGTGGCCGTGACGGCTCTGGCGGGTCTGGCCCTGGTGACGCTCACCGATCCGCCCGCCGGGAACGGCGCGGGCGAGGCCGGTCCCTCCAATCCCAGCGGCCCTCCGCGCATCCTCTCGAGCAGCCCGCACACCGGGGATACGGAGGTCGATCCCGGGCTCCAGGAAGTGAGGATCACTTTTGACCGGGACATGGATACGGGCGGTTACTCCTTCACCGGCGGTGGGCCGGAATTTCCGGGGCGCGAGGACCAAAGCCCCCGGTGGCGCGACCCTCGCACCTGTGTGCTGCCCGTTAAACTCGAGGCGGCTCTCTATTATCGGGTCGGCATCAATGCTCCCAGCTTCCGCAGTTTCCGCAGCGCCACGGGCGTGGCTGTCATTCCCACCGCGATTCACTTCACCACCAAAGGGGCCAGTCTCGAACTCAAACGCAAGGCGACTCACCCTCAAATCGTCGCGCTGACGCCCAAGAATGGCGCTCGGGACGTGGACCCCGGCCTCACTGAACTTCGGGTCACGTTCAATGTGCCGATGGGCGAGGGCTTTTCCTGGACGGGCGGCGGGCCGGAGTATCCGAACGTTCCGCCCGGCAAAAAACCGTATTGGACGGAGGACCATCTGACCTGCGTGCTGCCCGTGCAACTGCAGCCCAGCTCGGATTATCGGCTGGGCCTGAATAGTCCATCGTTCAGGGGCTTTCAAAGTGCCACCGGCGTGCCGCTGGATCCGGTCTCCTATCACTTTAGGACGAAATAAGCGGGTGCTGGCAGCTCGGCCGGAAGGCTAAAGAGATGGCTTGGACGATGAAGCTCCTATTCCTAATCGGTCTCGGGCTGGGACTGGCCACCCGTGCCGCGCTCTGCCAGGGATCGAATGCTCCGGGCCATGAGGCCGAAGCGGCGTCGAGTCTGCCGCCGGCCCTCACCGCGGCAGCCTTTGATCAGGTATGGGAGGCCTTTGACCGCGACTACGCCATGTTCGTCTTGCGCCCCGAAGTGGATTGGAACCGGCTCCGGGAGCTCTATCGGCCCAAGGCGTTGGCCAGCCGATCCACCAACGAGTTTGCCGCGGTCTGCGCGGAAATGCTCAAACCGCTGCGCGACCTGCATATCTGGGTGACAGTGGCGGGGGAGTACGTGCCGGTGTTCAATCGGCCGCGGACAGCCAATGCCAATCCGGGAGCGTACGCAGCGATTCTGGGCCAACTCCACGAAGCCGGACAGGTGCAATGGGCCGTTACGCCGGACAAAATGGGGTTTCTGGCAATTTACGGGTGGAGCGACCGGCACATTCCGGCGCTGTGCCACCAGGTCCTGGAACAGATGCGCAACACCCGTGGTTTAATCGTTGATGTGCGGCTCAACGGAGGCGGCAGCGAGGACCTGGCCGAGGAGGTGGCCGGCCGGTTTCTCGGGAAAGAATTCGTGTATGCATTCAGCCAGTTTCGCAACGGGCCGAGCCATACGAATTTGACGGCCAGGCTCGAGCGCCGGGTATCCCCGGGAGGACCGTGGCGGTACGATCGTCCGGTCGTCCTGCTGATCGGCCAAAAATGCATGAGCAGCAATGAATCCTTCGTCGCCATGATGAGCGGCGCCCGGCAGGTCACGGTCATGGGCGACCATACGTGCGGCTCGAGCGGGAACCCGGAGATCATTCACCTGCCATTGGACATGACGGTGAGCGTGCCGCGATGGATCGATTATTTGCCCGACGGGACTCCGCTGGATGAACGCGGTTTCCAACCGCAAATCGTTTTCGACCCTTCACCCGGCGCCTTCGAGGGTTCGCGTGACGACCTGCTGACCGCCGCCCTGGAACGCCTGCGCAACGCCCCCTTGCCAGAGCAGCCTATTGCCGGGCCGGCATTCGTGCCGCAAAAGGAGGACGCCACTGCGTTCGCGGCTGCCGATGCAGCGGTCAAACCAGAGATTGTTGAAATGAATCCCCGGAACGGAGCACGGGATGTGGATCCGCACCTGGCGGAACTTCGCGTCACCTTCAACATGCCCATGGCCGGCGGGTTCTCCTGGACAGGCGGTGGAGAGCACTTTCCAGCTATAGCCACGGACCAAAAGCCGCACTGGACGGACGATCGCAAGACGTGCGTGTTGCCTGTCGAACTCAAGCCCGACTGGGAATATCACCTGGGCCTGAACAGTCCCTCGTTCAGAAATTTCCGCAGCGCCGAGGGTGTTCCTCTCAATCCCGTCTCGTTCAGCTTCCGGACCCGAGCACCGTGATTCAACCGACGATCCGTTTCACAGAATGGGATGGCGATCGGGCACTCCCATCGATACGCGGAGGCCCGGTGGCGAGCGCTTTTTTTGGGGCTGACCAGCACCCAAAGGAAGCGCCGGATTCCGGGGCGGCTTCGGTCGCTGGCTGGACACTTGGCTGGTTCGGGGTTTCTTGCTGTGGCTTTTTGCCTGGCATGTTGCCCGGAGAACTGCGAATTAAAGTCGCGCCGGAGGTGGCGAACACATCGTTCGGCGCTACGCACCACTCGTTCACGGCTAAGGGCCGGCGCTCCGACAAACGGTCGGCGACACAGGGCCGGCCCGAGAACATCGATTATGGAATACCACACGATCGCGGTATGAAAATGGCCGTCATTGCCTGGTTGAGCCTTGCCGCACCCGCGCTCACCCTGCCCGCTGCCGAGTTCCAGGTCGCCACCAACGGTAGCGACGCGAACGCGGGAACCCAGGGAGCGCCCTTCCGCACGATTCAACACGCGGCCGATCTTGCTCGCCCCGGCGATGTGATCACCGTACATGAAGGCGTTTACCGCGAGCGGGTCAATCCGCCGCGAGGTGGCGCGTCTGACGCGAAGCGCATCGTTTATCAGGCGGCGCGCGGCGAGCAGGTCGCGATCAAAGGCTCGGAGGTCGTGAAAAACTGGGTGCGGATCTCGAACGACACCTGGAAGGTCACGCTGCCGAACCGTTTCTTCGGCACGTTCAATCCCTACCGCGACCTCATCCATGGCGATTGGTTTGACGCCAAGGGCCGCCAGCATCACACCGGCGCGGTCTATCTGAACGGGGATTGGCTGATCGAGGCGGCCCGCGTGGAGGCTGTTCTCCAGCCCGCGGGAACGGTCCCAGCCGGCGGCGGGGCCGGTTATTTGCTGAATATGGCGTGGTTCCGCCCGGGCGAGAACGGCGGCCCAGCCGGGCGGCTGCCCGCGGACCAATACCGTGCCAAGCAGGGTCCGCGCACGGCGGCGTGCTCGGAAGGCGGTCAGTGCCTCGGCTGGATCGAAGAGGGCGCCTGGGTCAAATACGACGGAGTGGACTTCGGCAATCACAGCGAAAGCGTGGAGATTCACGCCGCGTCGCCCACCGGCGGCGGGCGAATTGAGCTGCGCCTCGACGCGCCGGACGGCGAGTTGTTGGGCACGTGCGCGGTTACCGACACCGGGGATTGGCAGGCCTGGGATTCCTTTCACGCGGCCATCAAACCAACCAGCGGCGTGAAGACTGTTTGCCTGGTGTTCCTCCCGCCCGCGGCCAAGGCCCCGTCAAATTCACTGTGGTTCGGCGCGGTGGACCAGGACAGCACCGCCATCTGGGCGCAGTTCAAAGGCGTCAATCCCAACGAGCAGTTCGTTGAGATCAACGTCCGAAAGACCGTGTTTTATCCCGACCAACCGGGGCGCAATTTCATCACCGTGCGAGGCTTCACGATGGAGCAGGCGGCCACGCCCTGGGCTCCGCCCACCGCGGAGCAGATCGGCCTGGTCGGCACCCATTGGAGCAAAGGCTGGCTCATTGAGGGCAATACCGTCCGCTATTCCAAGTGCTGCGGCGTCGCGCTCGGCAAGTATGGCGACGCGTATGACAATACTTCGGCCGACAGCGCCGAGGGTTACGTGGCGACAATCCAGCGCGCCCAGGCGTTTCGCATCCCCTGGACCCGTGAAAACATTGGCCACCACGTTGTCCGCGGCAACCACATCTCGAACTGTGAACAAGCCGGCATGATCGGCAGCCTGGGCTGCTCGTTCAGCACGGTCACCGGAAACGTCATCCACGACATTCATGTTCACCAACTATTCGGCGGCGCGGAGATGGCCGGCATCAAATTCCATGGGGCGATCGACGTGGTGATCAGCCAGAATCACATCTACCGCTGTGGCGACGTCAGCGGCATCTGGCTCGACTGGATGGCGCAAGGCGCGCAGGTGACGGGCAACCTGCTCCACGACAACTTCGGCTCTCTCGGAGACATTTTCCTGGAGATGCAACACGGCCCCATCCTCATTGCCAACAATCTCCTGTTGTCCCCGCGCGGGTCATTCGCCCTGAACTCCCAGGGCATCGCCGCCGTGCACAACCTGTTAACCGGTCCGATCACCAACATGCGTTCGGACACGCGCACCACGCCCTTCCACGCGGCGCATTCCACCGCGATTGCCGGCATGTGCGCCGGCTCGCACACCAATGACAGCGGCGATCACCGGTTCTACAACAACCTGTTCGTCGCGCCCGCCAGTCTCAACGCGGTGGACAACTCGGCCCTGCCCTGCCTGGCTGCCGGAAATGTTTTCACTCGAAGCGCGCAGCCATCGAAATTCGATACCGGCGCCCTGCTCAAGCCTAACTTCGACCCCGGGTTGAAATTGACGGAAACGTCGAAAGGCTGGCTCCTCGATCTCACGTTCGACAAAGCCTGGGTCACGGAACAAAAGCGCCGGCTCGTGACGACCGCCCTGCTGGGCGAGGCCAAGGTGCCCCAGGCGCCCTACGAGAACCCTGACGGCTCGCCGGTGAAAATCGACACCGACTATTTTGGCAAGAAGAGGAACCGCGCCAATCCCACCCCCGGCCCGTTCGAGAATCCCGGGACCGGTCCGCTGACGTTGAGAGTCTATTAATCGCAAAGATCAGCGCCGGAATGTGAAACTTCGCAGGGGCTTGACGGGCTCAAGCCACCCCAGCAGTGGGCTCTTCCCCATCGAGCGAAACACCACCGGCATGAATAACCGACGGGGAAACCGAATAGCAGACGAGATAACCGACACGGAACCGAGAACAGCCGGCTCATGTCCCTCCGGGGGGCTGGGCCTGCTGTATCTATGACCTCGAACCCTGGAAGGCTAAGAAGGAGCTCTTGCCTCTTCGGGTTCGGTGTTCATTGGGCTGCGAATTCTGATCTGCATAGAACTCCAGGTAACCACATTTCCCGCAGCGGAAGGCCCCAATGGGCAAACCCTGGGTACATGGCTCTTTGGTTTGAGTCCAAAAGGATTTCTTCGGCTCACCCTCATGCCAATTCGCTACCAGCCTGCCTCCATATGTGTAGTCCGGCACAAAGCCCTGGGTCATGCTCCCGCCGCATTTCTGGCACTTCATCGTTTGATTGATCATAACGCGGTTAGAATGTGCCCACGGCGGCTTTGAAGCCATTATTAATGCTGGACGCTTTTGGAGGACCCCGATTCAAACGCACCTCAGCGAATTCATAACGGCTGGTCCTTTTGATCTCCAGCAAACCGAACCAGAATATAGGGCACAAACATCATGATCACGTTGGAAGCAAATTATTCCAAGAACTGATTTCGCCCGGCTATTCATCTCTTCAATTCAGCCTCAACCCGATGCGCCTCGGAGTATCGGGCCGCAAGGCGATGCGGTTTGCCCAGCAACGACCTTTTCAGCAAGCGGACCTCCTCCTCCGGCGGGGTGACCGGAAGCCGGTGTCTGCCGGTTCTCCAAAGGCGGAACCGATTTGTAATCGCAAACGCAGGCTTTGAATGGCATCCTCTGGTCAAACGGAAAGAGAATTGAGACGTGGCACTCTCTCCGCGCATTGAAAGGAACACTGTTTATGTTTGCACCAACTATCCGCGCATTCAGGTTCTTGTTCGTAGGACCGCTGGTCCTGGTGATGCTGGTAATCATTAACTTAATGACCTCACCTGGTCATTGGTGGGTTCAATGGGCCGCGCTCGGAATCGGGTTCGCTTGGGTGATAAGCTTGCTTCGCGTCATCCGCGCCGTGATTGTGCTCGGCGGGTTGGCGGCGCTCGTCACCTATCTTCGCAAAAAATAGCTGCAACGGAAAGCGAAGAGGCTCCCCCACCGAACACCGGTATCACCTCCCGCCTACCCGTGAATCGGTCTGCGCGAAGAAACCGATCCATGCCCCTCTTCTGCGGTCCGATTTAGAAACCGGAACTGTAGAATTTCAAACCGAACGCCTCGGACCAGGTCCGAGCCGCCCTTAACGGGCCATCCTTTGCCTGAACCATTCACACTGAAAGTCCTGGGCAAGCTGGTTTGCCAGATTATCCTCGCGGCATGATTGAGCTCAGGACATGGAAGGCTTTGGCCCTGGCGGCATCTCTCCTCATTGCAGCCGATACGTTCGCCGCGCCCCACACGATCAGACCTGGTGCGCTATGGTTGGACGATCGGGGGCGGCATATCCAGGCTCATGGCGGCGGGATCATCAAACTGGGCGACACCTATTATTGGTTTGGCGAGGATCGGTCGCAAGGACTGGATCGGACCAAACGATATGTCAGTTGCTACGCCTCCCAGGATTTGGCCAACTGGACCTTCCACAACCAAGTCCTCAAGCTGGATGATCCGGAGAACTTTGGCCCCAGGCGGGTCGTGGAACGGCCCAAGGTCTTCTTCAACGCCAAAACCGGGACCTGCGTCATGTACCTGCACGTCGATGACGGCGCCTACAAGGTGGCTCGGGTCGGAGTGGCCACCTGCGATCGGGTGGATGGCGATTACCGGTATCTCCGGAGCTTCCGCCCGTTGGGCCACGAGAGCCGCGACATTGGGCAGTTCATTGATGATGATGGCAGTGCTTACCTGATCTTTGAGGATCGGCCCTTTGGCTTTCGTATCGCCAGCCTTTCGGCGGATTACCTGAATGTGGAAAGGGAGGTCTGCCTGATCAAGGAACACATGGAAGGCGGAGCCCTGGTGCATCTCAATGGTCTGTATTACGCCATCGGCTCGGCGCTGACGGGCTGGGATCCCAACCCCAACAAATACGCCACGGCGCCTCGCCTGGAAGGCCCCTGGTCCGCGTTCAAGGACATTGCCCCCGCCCAGGCCAAGACCTATGGCTCCCAATCCACCATGATGCTCAAGGTGGTGGGCACCAAAACGACCACGGTGATTTTCATGGGTGACATTTGGAAGCCCGGAACCCAATGGGATTCACGGTATCTGTGGATGCCGTTGGAGATCGGCGAGGGCAGACTGTGGTTGCCTGAACCCAAGCAGTGGGCCTTAGACGTGGAAACCGGGCTGACCGAAACAGAGAAGTAGGTTGGCCGTTCCCGGCGGGACCGGTCGGCGATTCTGGCTTCGCAATTGACACCCCTGCCCGGCGAGATTATCTCCGGGACATGCGACGAACCGGCAAACCCTCAAGACCCGCGCCCATCATCATCGTGCAGCAGATCCAGAAGCACGAGTGGATCATGAGAATGCCTCGAAAGACCGAGGAAGTGGATGACCAACTGGACGAGGGCATCGATTGGATCGACGCAGACCCCAAACGCGCCGCTTCCATTTTCATGAAGTTGATCGACAAATACCCGGAGCACATGGACGCCTACCATCACCTGGCGTTGACCCTGGATCGGATGGGCAAGGGTGAGGAAGCGTTTCAGACCTGGAAGCTGGCAGTCGATGCGGCGCTCAAGTTCTTCCCCGAGCATTTCTCCTTCGAATACGACCGGCTCGGCTGGGGATTTGTGGAAAACCGGCCATTCCTTCGACTTTATTATTCCTTTGGATTAGCGCTGATGAAGCGGGGCGAGACGGAGAAGGCGTTGGATGTATTGGAGAGCATGCTCGCCCTCAATCCAAACGACAACCAGGGTGCTCGGGGCCTGGCGGTGGAATGCTATTTTATTTTGAAACGACCGGAAGAAGTGCTCTCGTTGTGTCGCCAATATCCCGAAGAAATCCTGGAGCACCTGTTATATGGCCGGCCTCTGGCGCTATTCCAGTTGGGCAGGTTCAAGGAGGCCGGCAAAGCGTTGGATCTGGCGATAGGAAATTACCCGCTCATCGCCGCGGAACTTCTGATTACCAAGCACAGGAAGCCGAAGGGAACCCAAGCGGAGTATGTCACTCTGGGAGGTCCGGACCAGGCCTATCTTTATTGGAAGGAAAACGGGAGACATTGGACTGAGACGCCGGGCGCGATTGAATTCTTGCGGGATCGGTTTTTGGGCAGACGAACGAAAAGGCGCTAAATCCCTCAGCTCAATGGATCTTCCCGAAGAAAAGGGCACCTACATCCTCATTGCCCAAGTGTCGCGGATGAAGCGCCTGGCGGTCGGAAGGCTCGGCAACTTCAACCTTGCTCCTGGATTTTACGCGTACGTGGGGAGTGCGTTTGGATCCGGTGGGTTGCGTGCTCGTATTGGCCACCATCTGGAATCAACAGCAGAACCGCACTGGCACGTAGATTATCTGCTCCAAATCGCCCTCCCGGTTGAACTTTGGCATTCGACGGCGACCGGGAAACTCGAACAACATTGGGCGGACTACAGCAGGATTCGAAATTGTTTCACGTGCCCATTCCTCGATTTGGCTCCTCAGATTGCCATCGGAGCCGGTCCAGTCATTTATTCTGTTCCAAGCACAAGCCTTCTTTCCAATGGTTTGAGCGGGAGGTCAGGGAGACCGTCGAAGGTGCCCGGTTATTGAGGGACAAGTTCGGTGAAGCCTTGGATGGAAAGGCGGTTATCTGCCTGCACATACCCGATGATTACCGTTACCTGGAACCGGCTTTGATCGACGAATTGAAAGCCAAGCTGAGCGAGTATGTCCAAGTGCCGGATTGACCCTGCAATCTTTCGCACTTGAACTCGCCGAGTATTCCGGTTACTGAATGTGGCCTTATGGCAAAAGCATTAACTAAATCCGAAGTTGCCGCCACCCTCGCTGAACAGGTTGGCATCACTAAAAAGCAAGTTGTTCAGGTTTTGGATCTCTTCGCTGCATTGGCATATAAGCAGGCCAAGAATACCTTCACGGTGCCCGGAATCGGCAAGCTCGTGTTGGTGAATCGGCCGGCTCGAACCATGACCATGCAGTTTGGTCCCAAGAAGGGCCAGACCATTAAAGTCCCCGCCCGGCGGGTGGTGAAGTTCCGGGTGGCCAAAGCCGCCAAGGACGCGATTCTCGGAGCGAAGAAGTAAGCGAGCACCCGTTTATGAACCTTACCCGCTTATCATCACAACAGTTACGTCAGGCGGCGGATCTCAAGGAGCACATTGACCGGCTGCAAGCTCAACTCAACGAGATCCTTGGCGGCGAAGTCCCCGCATCGGTTGTACATGAAACCGCTCCGGCACCAAAGGCCGGGAGGGGGAAGATAAGTGCAGCAGGCCGAGCGAGAATTGCAGCAGCTCAAAGGGCACGATGGGCAAAGATGCGCGGTCAATCCGGGACCAAACCAGCATCCGAATCCGCGACCAAGCCCAAAAGTAAGATGAGCGCGGCAGCCAAAGCCAAACTATCTGCCGCGGCCAAAGCGCGGTGGCAGAAAGCAAAGGCAGCGGGCCGGTCGAGGCTATAGTTCCTTTACTCGCAAACGGCGCAACGCTCTCCTCCGCGTTGCGCTTGTCCGGATAACGGCGTTGGGACTGCTGCCGGCACTCGAACCATCGCCCCTGCCAACCGTAGCCAGGATCACTGGTTGTGGCGGGGGCCGCCCCGCCACAGCTTCACCCGAATATTAGCCAGATTGGTCGTGCCATGGCGCAGATGATACAAGCCGTTGGTGAGTTGGGCCATCCGGCAAAAGGTGATGGTAACCCTTGGACCATCCTCTGGACCATTTGGATCCACCAACTGCCATTGGTGACTGTTGATATTCTGGCAAACTGTATGCCCGTAATCGTCGAGAAGATTCGGGGCGGAGTCGTGGTCAAGTCCGCGGCCCGAGGAATAAATAATCAACCCAGAGTCAGTTGAAGGGACAACGGCATAAGGGAATCCGGCATGCGTAAATACCCAGCCGGTGATGTGGAACATCCATTCCGGACTCCCATGCTTTCTAGCGAACACATTCAGCCGGGCCGCGGAGTGTGTGAAGATATTGGGCGAGGCGTCGCCCTCGACGGCGGAGTCAAACCAGGCAGCCCGGTAGATCTTGAAGCCGGGGGCGGTGGGCTCAGCATTGAGCTGGGAACGATAAGGCCAGACCACCCAGAGGAGTGTAGTGACGACGGCGATACCCGCCAGGGCCTTTTTCATGGATTCATTGTAATAGCCTGCGGCGTGTCTGAATTGAAGTTTAAAACGACAGGCGGCAGGGCCGGAGCTGGTCCTACCACACAACCCGGATATCAGCAATGTTTGTCACACGGCCATACTCACGCAAATGATACCAGCCGTTGGTAAGATGCCCATGGTAAACGTCAACCGTTTCATTGGTGTGGAACGGGGGCACGTCCCCATCGTGATGAGATTCCTGGAAACGCTGGCCGCCATCAGTCATGAGCACAAACTCGGCCTCGTGCGCCAGGCGCGTCCGATAAAGCACCAAGGCGGGGCCGCCGGTGAGGCTACCTGCGGTGATGGGCTGCTGGGCACCCCTTTGGAGCCATCGATAGACCCAACTGCTGTGGCTGATGCCAAATCTCTCACTAGCGCGTTGTGCGCGGTAAACGACGGCGCGCGCGGGAGGCAGGTACCAATAATCGAATGCGTTGGTGGTCGGAAAATAACGCACGTTAAAAATATGGAGGCGGGGGTCCAAGCTGCGAACGGTCACAGCGGGGTGGGGCCGGAGCAGAAGCATCAGGAGAACAATTGCCGAGCCACCCGCCAGAATCCTCTTCATGGATCCAAACTAGCCTGCGCCGGGCTTGAATTGAAGCTCAAAGCGATCCTGGCGGTGATGCCGTGCGCGTGGGCTGGATCCCCGATCATGCTCCGCACTCCACGGTCTCATTTCTTACTCAAAGCATCTGCAATGGCTCGTGCTTCGTCAGCCAACGCAGCTCCGCCGGACCGCCGACGCCCAGCCAGACGCGGCGCGATCTGCCGGCGTTAGGTGTTGTGACGGCTTTGGCCTCGCGCACATGGGCGAGCTCTGCGACCCATTTCACCGGTCGATTCATAATACGCACAACTTGGCCTTTGAGCGCCTTGGTCGCCGGAGGACTTTGCCCTGGTGTTCCGGGCCCTGAATCCGAAGCGTTTCGGGCTGCTCCAAGTGTCTTCGCGACTTGGAGCAGGGACGTGCAGGGCGCTTCCTCTTCATTGATTGCTTAAGTTGCCTGCGAGAAAACCTGCGACCGCCATGGAAACCATGGTATCCGAAGCCCTGATTAGGGCGGCATGACAATAGCCCGGGGCAAGGCCGCCGAGGCCGCCGCCCCGGGTAAAACCCCAGCCCAGACGAGCGCGGCACCAAACAGCAAGTCGAGAATAATACGCATGGTCCCAAAGAATGCCGAGCAGCTGATGGTGCCCCAAAGCCATTCCAAGGAGTCCGGAAAATGACGGCCTGTTAATTTGAAAAATCCCAACGCGACCCCACTTACGAGCAGGGATGCTCCGAAAGCTATCTTCAGCAAGCCGTACATGTTCCGCTTCATGCAGTTCTGCGGGAGGCCACTGAACGTAGAGCGCAGCCGCGCCGGGGCGCTGACTCTGAGCAGGCAAACTGACAGTCTACCGGCGTCGGCTGGCGCGACTTGTTGGGCGGGGCGGTCATGCGAGAATCTTTACCATAACGGACACATAGCCCACCACTCCGAGCACCAGACCGAACCAAGCCAAGGCTTTCTGCTGTCTGACCCAGACGGCCCTCTCGCGCAGCCGCCCCGGCATCAGGCAAAAGCGCAGCGGCGTGGACATCCTCGCGCTGTACGTGCGGTCTGCCATTTGACCGTAGATGTTCGCGAGACACCACCACACCCAAAAGACGATCCAGATATTAACGAAGATCAGTTGACCTTTGGTGCTCATGCGCGACTCCCGCCCAACTGGGATGCAACGACGGCCCGTCGTGGAGCAGAATCAAGGGTTTGCAGGCCGGTTGAGGTTGTAAGCCATTGCGGGTCAAGGTCTTTGAAATCCGATCCACCAAGCTCGCTCCGTTGGGTTTTTGCCAGACTCCCTCCGCGTTTCCTTTTTGTAAGTTGTTCATTACCAACTCCACACAAAAGTAGCTTACGCTGTCCAGTTCGTTGATCCAAGTTAAAAATGATTGTCTTTATCATTTCTTCTGCGTGGACAGTTTCTGTCCGTGTAGCTCGGCTGGACTCCCCTTCAATGATGAATCTGCACCAAGCCATCGAAATGACCCGCCGCGTGATCCGCTTGGGGATCAGTGAGAGCGCGCTCAAGGCCAGGATCCCTCGGCTGCGGCAGCGTCATCGGGAAATGGTTTGTGAGGAAATCGGCCAAGCCGTGCGCACCAATACCGAAATTGATGAGGATTTGCGGCACCTGTTCGCCGTGCTTCAAGGTTAGACTCTCCACATGGCTGCCGTGGTGATACCGTGCGCCGCAAGATAAGCTTTGGCAGTCTCAAAATGATCGGAGGAAATCCACACCGCCGAATAAACCTCGCTCTCGTTGATGTGCAATGACAGCAACCGCCAATTCTTATCCCGATTGACACGATCGAACTCCTCAAACTTGTCTTTGGTTCGGCCAGACCGCACTTCAATCAATGCACCGGTCGGAGGCCTCCAGAAAAGGTAGCGCGTCAAATGATCAGGCGAACACTCGCTATAGATGGGAACGAGCCCCAGATTCCGACAGAAGTCCACGGCAGCCTGAGTCAGGTCGCGGGACAACCAGCGGGTCAACGTGTGCTGTCGCAAAAGCTCAACCTCTCCGGTGAGCAGTTTCGATGGGGTGTACTGAGTTGGTGTTTCCATAGTTTGTCTTGATGCTTAACGATCGAACGGGCAGACCCGTGGTCTGTCGATCCAGACACTAGCTTTCCTCATACAAATCCTTCGCTTTGCTTACCTTACGTCGGAATTCCACAACCAGTCAACCCTGAAAAATGCAATCATTCCCGCCGCACAACCGGCCGCGGTTGGTTGATCCAATCGTCCAAATCCAAGACGCAATCTCTTTGTTACTCGCTACTTGGGCCCTCCGACATTTCCCCCTCACGACGGAGAAATCCTATATCCACTGGCCCCACCGCTTCACCACCTTCCTCAAAAGTCCCGAGGAACTGGCTCCGGCCTTGGGGCGAACCTTTCCAATCCTTCGATATTTGCACTGGACTGCGACCCGCCTCTCGGCTCTGGAAAGCACCCGATCGACCCCGCCGTCCAAGTTGGCGCCGCCCTGCCGTTCCTCGCAGTTTCCGCCAGCCTGGTAAAGCTCCGCAATGAGCACACTCGAATTGGAACCCGTCGATGCGTCGAGGTAAAACCGGGCTGCAGGCCAGGGAGGGTCCGGCTGAGGGTGTGAAAACGTGAACCCCGGCGTGATGCGCCAAAGCGCCTGAAGAGAACGCTGCGGCAGCGGGTCCGAATGATGCAAGGTGGTTTCTGGCTTGGCGAAAAGCCGACCCCGAGAGAGTTTGAAGACAAGCACCCCCACCCGGATCCGACCGGCGAGCAGCCGATGGCTTACGCGTCCCAGCCAGAGGTGTGCTCAGGGCCAGAACCAACCAACAAGCTGGGGAGCGCGCGAGCAGCACCCTTCTACTGGGATATTAATCGGTAAAATGCCGGCCCCAGTCGCGCAGGGACCGTCACTTGGTATCGGACGTTCGTGGAGTTAAGCGTTGGGGGCGTCGTCACCGTTGCCCAGTTGGTCGTGGTCACGTCCGAGTTCTGCTGTAATACGAAATCTATCGTGGGAATGACCCAGGAAACCACCGCGTTTGCTCCCGATAATGTGATGTGCAATACGGGCGGATTGGGAATGCTTTGCGACATGAAGATCCCCCCATATGCCGCCGCCGCAACCAATTCACTTCCATCGGCAGATGAGGCAAGACAACCCCAAGACTGCTCGGGGATGATTGTCGCCACCCAAGTGACTCCCGAATCAGCCGAGACGTAGATCGGGCCGAGTGGAATAGAACCGGGGTAGCCGACCGCAGCCGTTAGTTGGGTTCCCTCCGCCGAGCAAGTGACCCGTGCCCACTGCAGATTCGTCGGGGCAGTCGTCAAAAGCCAAGCGGCTCCTGAGTTTGTCGAAGTGTAAATCAGCCCCGAACAGCCACAGCTCAAATTATTCACGGCGACGATCTTCGTCCCGTCAGACGAGCACGCGACCGAGTTCCAATTTGCAGGTGGCAATTGAGCAGCATTCCAGCTCTGCCCCCCGTCAGTAGAAATGAAGATCGGGTTGGAACCGGCTGCCGCGGCTACCAGGACGGCTCCATCCGCAGAAGAGGCGAGGGAAAAGGCACCGTTCGGCGCGCCGGTTGCCTTCCACGTGGTTCCAGAATTGGTCGAGACATAGATTTGATCCAGGCTCCCGGCCACGAGTTTGACGCCGTCGGCAGAAGAGGCTAAGGAGTGCCAAGCCGTTGAGCCCGTCCGATTCGTTGTCCAAGTCATTCCCGAATCAGTCGAGAGATAGAGTCCACCGAATTTGGCGGAACACGCGGGGCAATCCCCTGTGGCCAGTGCCGCTAAAATCGTCCCGTCGGCCGAAGCAGCTACCCCCACCCAACCAGCCGGGGGAAGGCCAGTGAAAGTCCAGGTGGCTCCCGCATCCATTGAAGTATAAACCGAGTCGAGCGCGGCAGCGGCCACCAGCTTTCTCCCATCTGCCGAGGCGGCGATCGCGGTCCAGTTGTCCAGGGGCGCGCTTACGCCCACCCAAGTCTGCGCGAAGGCCGGCAGTGAGGTGTTAGCCAACAAGGCCAGCGCTACGAGGCTAATGTTCTGAAATGTCTTCATACCAGTCCAACGGCAGGCTGCCGATTTTTCCCATCCGAGGCCGCCACGCAGTTCAGACTCGCGGTTGGGCTCCCGTTTGTCTGTCAGGGGAAACATGCATTCTGCTGTAAGCTTTAACACTACAAGGTGAGGTTGCTTGGCTTTTGCACATGGTGTCGTGGCGACACCACCTTGGGTGCATCTGATTGCATGGATACCCACTTGCCTGGGGCATAAGGCACGTCGGGTTGGTCAGACACAAAGACCTCTCCGTCTCGGAAGGCAAACTCCAGGAAGGTGCGGATGGCCTTGAACTTGGCAGAACCTGTGCGGATGCCTTTGACTTTGAGGGTTTTTGGAATCGGAAGCTTGCCATTCTTGTTGCGGGTGGGTGGCAAAATGCTACCTTAGGTCTATGAGTCAGCCTGTAAAGCTCTCGGATGTTCTGGTGCTCGATGCTCGATTGATCGGTGAAGTTGCGGAACGCTCCATTGCGGGTCAAATCGAGTACTGGGCGAATTTGGGCCGGGCAATCGATCCTCTTTTGCAGGGGACACAAGCATTGGCGTTGTGCAAGAAGGCAAGCGCACGTCCGCTTTCGGAATGTCTCGAAACGGTTGATACACCGGAAGGAAAAGATCGCGTCAGGAAATACTTGGAGACCCAGCCATATCCGCATTACCAACAGGCCAAGGGAGCACCGGGGTTGTTAGTGCGGATTGAGGCTGACGGAAAGCGCACGATTGGAAAATTCGTGAACCGAAAATTCCAGGCCGTGGCTGCTCGGCGTGTGAAAATGGCCCAAAAGTGATACCCGGGTTGAACCAACGCCCGGTCGTTGTTGCATTAGCGGGACCCAACGGTGCTGGCAAGTCCACGTTTTATGGGGCCCACTTGCAAGCGACCGGTCTTCGCATGGTGAATGCTGATGTTCTAGCGAGAGAACTAGAGGTCGATGCGTATCGTGCTGCGGAAATGGCCGGGGCTCTGCGAGAGAAACTCCTCGAGCAACACGAGAGCTTTGTCTTCGAGACAGTCTTTTCGGATCCGGTAGGTGATAAGCTCAGTTTTCTTCAAAGGGCAGCCCGGGCTGGTTACAACGTCATTCTTTGTTTCATCGGAATTTCCGATCCGGCGATGGCTGAAGAAAGAGTGGCCATGCGCGTCACTCAAGGGGGGCACGATGTTCCGACCGAGAAACTAGCGACCCGCTTTCCAAGGACGCTGGAGAATCTGAGGAAGAGCATTCGCACACTGCCGCACGTGTTTGTGTTCGATAATAACGATCTCTCGGATCCTTACCGACGGATTGCAGTTTTTCACAACGGAGAAGCGGATTTCCTGTCGGAATCGTCGCCGGTCTGGATGCGGGAAATTCTCGGCGAGAGCTGAGCCCTTAGTTGCTCGGACAATCAGACTCGTAGCGGCTGTGTTGTTGGGCGATGCCCATCTGCCGTACGCACTGAGCGTCGCCGGAAAGCCTGTCGCCCCACCGGCCGAGTTGGAGGGCCTCGCCATGCATTTTCTGTGTAACATTTTCGGCGATTTGCTTCTGGGGGTAGTATATGAATGCAGCTGAAGTGAATCCGAAGGCCAGCCATTGCCCGCAGTGTGGCGCCTCGCTGGCGCGAGGGGCGTTAGGAGAACTGTGCCCGGCCTGCCTCCTCAGGCAGGGCGCGGCTGATACGGCGGCCCCGGCGGAAGACAGACACTTCAAGCCACCCTCACTCTCCGACCTCGCCCGCCTTTTTCCGCAGTTAGAGATCGTGAGTCTCCTTGGCCAAGGCGGCATGGGGGCGGTGTACAAGGCGCGCCAACCGGCGCTCGACCGTTCCGTGGCGCTCAAGGTTTTACCCGCCCGAAACGGCCCGGAATCCGGGTTTGCGGAGCGATTCAACCGGGAAGCACGCGCCCTGGCCCGCCTGAGCCACCCGAACATCGTAGCGGTCTACGACTTTGGCCGAGTCGAGGGCCTGCACTATTTCATCATGGAATTTGTCGATGGGGTCAACCTGCGGCAGTTGGAACGCGTCCGACGCCTGACCCCGCGCGAAGCCCTTCAAATCATCCCCCAAATCTGCGATGCCCTGCAATACGCTCATGACGAGGGCGTCGTCCATCGTGACATCAAGCCAGAGAACGTTTTGGTCGACCGCAAGGGGCGGGTTAAAGTGGCCGACTTTGGCCTGGCAAAGATCCTTAACCGTGAGGATTTGCGGATTACCGGTGAAGGCCAGGTGATGGGCACGCCTCATTACATGGCGCCGGAACAAGTCGAGCGCCCGTTGGAGGTGGATCACCGGGCAGATATTTTCTCCCTGGGAGTTGTGCTCTATGAGATGCTCACCGGAGAACTGCCGCTCGGAAAATTTCCTTCGCCGTCCTGCAAGGTGCAGATCGATGTCCGCCTGGATGAAGTGGTGCTGCACGCGTTGGAGAAGGAACCAGCCCACCGCTATCAGCACGTCAGCGAGGTGAAAGCCGATGTCCAAACGATCGCCCAGAACCTCGCGACCGCCCCCGCTTCACCTTCGAGCCCGCCCAACCCCTCCCGGGAAGCGGCCTGCCGCAGGGTACGCGCCCCGGCCAGTGGCCTCCTCGGCTTGGGTGTGGTCGGGCTCTTATTCCAACTGTTCCTTCCAGTGCATGGACTTGGGCTGGGCTCGATCGACTTTAGCGTGCTCGGCTTTGGCGACTTTAAAGTTAGGGTGCCTCAAGCCTGGTCCTCGGCTGTCTTTTGGCTTTCATCGCTCATGCCCGTGCTGCATCTCCTCATCGTGTTCGGGGCCATTCAGATGAGGCGGCTGCAAAATTACCGGCTCGCCCGTACTGGGAGCGATTTTAGCCATGACGGTTCTTCCTTTCCAGCCGGTAGGTGTACCTCTGGGCCTGTGGAGCCTATTGGTCTTGAGCCAAAACCGGGTTCGGAAAGAGTTCGATCTCCCGGCGGTGACCGGTTCGCCTTCAGAAGAGCCTAGAATCTCGCGCGTGGCATGGGTCGCAGCAGCTCTGGCGGTCTTCCCGTGCCTGGCCATCGCGCTGCCCATTTTTCTCGACCGGTTCACGGACCTATCCAATCCCTCGGGCGGCCGGAGCATGCTGTTTCTGATTCTGGGCATTCAGGGCTGGGCACCGCTGGCGGCGCTTGTGCTGGGCTGGATTTCCCTGGAGGAAATTCATCGTGGTCGCGCAGCCCGGGGCGCGGGACTAGCCCTATTCCCGATTTTGCTCTTTCCATGCGCGTGGGTACTGGGATCGGCCGTTGCCCCGAGCGCGAACTGGACCGAAGACAGCACCGTTGAACAGTCCGGCTACGCATTAACTTCACAGTTGATTGCCCTCGCGCTCTGCACCGGGGTTGCTTTCTGGGTCCATCGCCGGGAAACGCGGCAAGGTCGATGGATCCATTTCAGCAGAACCAGGGCGGGGTTTCATTTTGACCCCCGACTTTGGCTGGCACGGACAATATCAGTATGCGCACTGGGGATGACGCTGGCCTCCGCGCTTCGACATATCGGCTCTAATCCCGATCCGGACTATCATGCGCAATTGATGTCGGCCATTGACCATTGGCGCATACAGGCGTTGGGCAACGTTCAGGCGACCAATGCCTTTGTTCTTCCTCTAGATGGCGACAAACTGCAGCTCATGGCGGTGTCCGACCTGAGTTCGGGCACCCCTATGGAGTGGCTGCCTGACGGAACGCCAGTGGGAAAGCTGCCCGTAAGCATGCCCGGCGGATTGCGCAGTCCTCGCTCACTCGCGCTCACCGTTGCCTTGCCGGGCTCCAAGGCCTCCGCGACGGTGGTGAAAGGCAAGTTCTCCCGAAAGAATTTGAAACAGGTTGCCTCGCTGTATGACGGGATGCCCTACCTGCCGTACACACTCGGCCTGGCCGGAAAGCCTGTCGCCCCACTGTCGTGGGCGTGCAGCGAGAACAATGAATTCATTCTGTTCCGTGCCGGAGGCGAAGCGGTGACTCTCGATTTTCGTGTCGGTGCTCCGGCCGGACCATGGCAGGACGTCTATGTGGGCTGGGTTTGGAACGGCAAAATCCCTAAACACTCTGCTCGCACCTTCGACGTTTCGGGGCAGAGCGTATCGGTGAGGTTGAACCAGGTTTCGGATGACTCGCCTCAACCAGGTCTTGCCGCCTGCTGGTATAGCCAATCTTTTCCCAGTAATTGGGTGGGCCGGTTGGTGGCCGTGGATGATTCGGGCGCTATTCACTTCCCCGATGGCAATATGTATGGTTGGACTATGCTTGAAGATCTGCCGGCTCCCAACCAGGTGCGCGTGCACGCGCTTACCTTTGGAGGATTGGCCAGCTCGCGGGTGAGAGAATTTCGCTTCCAGATTCGGCCTTGCCAGTGGCAGGAGTTGAAAGACATTTCCTTGCAGCCGGGTCATCTGACTGAGGTCTCTCTCGCGAGCGTGCCACCTGGAACGAGCCTCCGTTCTCGGGCTTCGGATACAAATATCCAGCGATGACGGTCCTCATGACAACATCAACCAGCCCAACCACCGCACGCACGGACTACTTTGCAACCACCCGGTGGACAGTCGTCGTGAATGCCGGGCAGGCACACGCGGTGGAAGCCGAGAAAGCGCTCGAAGAGTTGTGCCGGACTTATTGGTATCCGCTTTACGCTTACGTGCGGCGGCGTGGTCATTCGAAAGAGGACGCTGAGGATTTGACCCAGAGCTTCTTTGAACGCTTCCTCAGAGGTAATTATCTCGAAGAGGTCAGCAGTGAAAAAGGCCGCTTCCGCGCCTTCCTCCTCGCTGCTCTCAAGCATTTCCTGGCCAATGCGCGCGATTACTCTCGCCGACTCAAGCGAGGCGGGGGCACGCAGACGCTTGCCCTTGATTGGCAGAGCGCCGCAGAAAGGTATCACATCGAACCCGCGAACGAGTTAAGTCCGGACAAGCTCTACGATCGGGCTTGGGCGGTCACCCTATTGGAATCGGTGATTAGCCGGTTGGGTGCCGAAAATGCCGCTGAAGGCAAGGGGGCGGCTTTTGAACACTTGCGACCATTCCTCATGCTGGCTAAAGGAGAAATTCCCTACGCGCAGACCGCCGGGATTCTGAACCTGAGCGAAGGCGCCGTCCGCGTGGCGGTGCACCGATTGCGCCGCCGGTATCGGGAGTTACTGCGTGAGGAAATCCGCCGGACCCTCAGCGACCCGGCCACGCTGGAGCAGGAAATGCGGGTGCTCATGACTGCCTTTACGGGTTAAAGTCGTTCTGCCTGATCAGCATATCCGTCAGGCAGGCTCCCATTCGCAGCGCTCGCCGCTTACCGAGATTAATCCGAATTCCCAACCGCTTCGGCTCAGGTCATGTACCAGCCGCCATTCACGCTGATTGTTTGGCCGGTGATGTAGCCGTTGCTGGCCAGCATCACGACTACCTCGGCGACTTCCTCCACTTTCCCGAACCGGCCCACAGGAACAATGTCGGGACGAGCCTTGGGAATGCTGGTGATCATCTCCGTTTCGACCAGCGCCGGGGCAATAGCGTTTGCCGTGATGCCTTCTTTGGCCAGGAGCGCGGCGTACGAGTGCGTCAGGCCAATGGCTCCCGCCTTGGACGCGGCGTAATGCGGGCCGATGACGCCGCCCAGTTGCGCGGCCACCGAAGACAGATTGATGATCCGGCCCCACTTGCGCTGGCGCATCCCCGGCATCACCGCCTGGGTGACCAGGAACATGGATTTCAAGTTGATGGCCAGAACCTCGTCCCAGTCCTGTTCTGTGATCTCCGATAGAGTTCGAGGCGGACCGATACCCGCGTTGTTGATCAAGATGTCGATGCCGCCCAGACCCTTCTCCACCGCCGCGACCACGCGGGCGACCTCAGCGGCTTTTGAGACATCGGCCCGGATCGCCAGGGCGTGCCGGCCAGCCCCCTCGACCTCCCAGCAAACGCTCTGGGCGTCAGCCTCGCGGTGTTGAAAGTTTACCGCCACGTCGGCACCGGCCTTGGCCAGCGCCACGGCAACAGCGCGCCCGATGCCCCGACTGGCCCCGGTGACCAGGGCGACCTTTCCGTTCAGTTGATTGCTCATGATTTCCCGGGCACTGTGGGACCAGGCGCCCGATGCTCGCGCACTCGAATCCTCGCGCCACGGAAAGGATTTGCGAGGTTTATTGCTGCAGCACGCGATAGAAGCGGTTGGGATAGCTCCCCGCTTTCGGGTCGACGAAGAACAGCACGTTGGTCGGGGCCGAATTGGTGAGCAAGAAGACCCAATCATGGAGATTTGTTGATGCTTGGAGCACGTAGTTACTGCCAGGGCTGCCCAGGAACGTCATTTGCAGCATTCCGTTCGTGAAACGCTCAGCCGCAAATCGGAACGGCGAGAGAAAGAACTGGGCGCTGACGGCGGCGCTGTTGTCGTAGTTCGTTTCGAATGCGGCCGCGGAAAGGACGGCGCTGCTTGTCAGCAGCAGCCCGCCGGCGTAGGGGAGCGAATTGGTTGTCGGCCGCGTGCCGTCGAGGGTGTAAAAGATCGACGCATTGGGGTCGGGCTGTTGTAGGGTGACACCGACCTGGTTGTAGAAGGTGCCCCCGCTGGGCGTGATGGTGGGCGGGGTGAGCGCGGGCGTGCCGGGCAGGCTGTTGATCCAGTCGATGAGGGTTTGCACGGCATTCGTATCGATCAGGTTCCTGAAATCCGGCATTTGGATGTCTTGATTGGTGGTGTTGATGCGAGCCAGGAGCACCGAGCGCCAAATGTCCTTCGATTTCACGACGCAGGCATTGTCCGAGATGCCGAGCGTGAACAGAGCGGGGTAATTGGTGATGTGTTGCTGGGCCAGTGCGTGTGTCATAGCGGGCGTCCCAAGTGGGGCCGTCGCCACCGGGCTGATGACAGGCCTGACAGTTGGCATCCAAATAGGATCGGACGCGTTGCTCGAGTGACGCGCTCAGATTGGTCATCGAGGAGAGTTGGGCGTAGGCGCCGATGCTGCTCTCGTTGATTGCCGGGTTCAACAGGCCAAGCCGGTTCAAGGTCCGAATCTGGTTGTCGGTTACGCCGGTCGAGGCGTACGTCAGGTTGCCGTTTAATTGGCGGGCATTGACGCCAAGCACATAATTCGCCACCGGCGTGTGGCAGCTCAGACAGTCCGAGGGACTCGGATAGGTCCAGGTCTGGGTCCGCACGCCGGAAAGCGTTGGTGATCAAAATGCCTTCCGACAAGCTGCTGGCCAGCAGATCCGCGTCGCTGTTGTCCGGCCGCCACTTGTAGGTGACGCCGTAAACCACGCCATTGTTGTCGCGCACCAGGAGCTGTGTCTCGAGCCGCCGCACGGTCGAGTTGGTCTCGTTGACCACCAGGTCAAAATTCTTCACAAACACCGTCCCCGCGGGGAAGGTCCAGGAGTTCGACGGCTGGAACTGAATCTGTTCGTCGGGCGTGGTGGGGCTGCCGTTGTAAGGCACCGACATGAACCAACTGCTGGAGGCGTTGTCTTTCCACTGCGGCGCGTTCGGCGCGTAAGGAATCAACCCGCTCGCCGGCGTGCGGCTGGCCGTATCGGCGTAAACCCCGGTGCCCGACAGGACTGCCGGCAGAGAACCGCTGGAAGCAGGCGGCATATTTAGAAAAGCGGCTGTGGTGGGGCGGCCGGTCAAACCATAGAGTTGCCCGCTGCCGCTGGTGACCGTGATGTTCACCGGCGCGGAGGTGCCGAATAAGCTGCTGCTGCTCAGGGCCACGGCCGTGAGCGCGTAGTTACCGGCGCCCAGGCCGGTGGCGGTCAGGACATAGGGAACATTGCTCACACTGCCCAGGAACGCCGAGTTGGCGTAAAAATCAACGCGGGTGATCGTGTCATAGAGCGCGTCGGCCTCAGCGCTGATTGTGACACTGGCGGCGGCGGCGTACGTCGAGTTCCCGGCGGGTGCGGTCAGCGCCACCGAAGGTGGGGGATTGGCGTAAGTGAAACCGTTGAGGGTAACGTTGTCGATCGTCGCGGTGCTCAAGGCGCCGTCGTTGTGCGCCGTCACGGCCAGTCCGACGTAATAGGTGGTGTTGGTCAGCGCGAGCGTGGTGGCCGACCCGACTGGGGTCCAGTTCACGCCGTCAGGGCTGGTGTAGGCGGTAAACGTGGTGTTGGTGCGCGTTAACCGGACCCAGTTGTTGGGCGCCGGCTGCAAGCCGCCGCCGGAAACGTTGCCGCTGGCGGCGACCCCATTCGGGGTGCGGTACTGAAAATCCATGCCGTTGCCCGGCGTGATGACCATGCATCCGTAGGCGGCGCCGGGGTCGAGGGAATCCCGGATCATTACGCCGGCCTTGGCCCAGGGATCGGTGTCCCCTTGGGAGGTGACCCGCGCGCGAATGTCGCAGCCATTCGACAAAGGTTCATAGAGATACCGGAAAGCATCCGCGGTGTTCCAGATGTCGGCGCCGGAACCAGTCACGATGAAAACGCCGTTCGAGAAAAAGGCGCTGCCGACAGCGGCGACCGAGCCGATGTCGCTGGTCTGCCACGGTGCCGGCGGCAAGCTGAGGTTGTTGACGAAACTCGCGCTGGCAACCGCGCTGTTCACATACCCGGGTTCGGCGGCAATGGCCTGCACGGTCGCGGTCTTCGTGAGCACGAATGGTCCCGTGTACACCGTGGAATTGGTTGTCGGCGGCGTGCCATCCGTGGTGTAATAAACCACAGCCGCGGGGCTGGTGTTGCTGATGGCCACCGCGACGGAGTTGGTGAACACGCCCCCGCTGGGCGCTATGACGGGGGCCGAAAGGAACGTGGCCAACCCATAAACCGAGAGCGTGTATTGCCCGCCGACATAGACCTTGCCGCCGGCGACCATCGGGGTGGTCATTTTCACGGCCGGCCCCAAGCTGTCGCGCGAGGCCACCTGCCCGCTATTCCAGAGCATTTGCGAAATATTGGCGGCATTGAACGCGTAGAGGGTCCCCGGGCTGCCGCTGTTGCCGGAATTATTATTAATCACCCAGACGATGCCGTTATTGTTGCCGTTGGCGGAAACCACCGGGCTGCCATTCAGCCCGCCAAAAGAAACCGGCGCGGTGATGGCGGTTTGGTTGATGAGCGCGTTGGTGATGCTAAAGGCTTTGAGCGCAGCCGAACTCGCCTGGAAGAAAAGCAAGTTGTTCCAATACACCGGGCGGGCTCCAGGAACCGCTAATCCCGTAGAAAGACTGGACGATTTGACTGTCGCTGCCGTTTTGGAATTGGCCCATGCTGTCGCGATCCACGAGATAGATTTTGCCGGACTTGCCCGGGCCGACGATCAGATGCCGATGGGTGGCGCTGCCGACGGAATCCGGCAGTAACACCGGGCCGCAGGAACCGAGGTCGGTATCGTTATTCGCAAGCGTCTGCTGATCGAAGGGAGTGAAGTAATCGGCGACCGCCAGGATATTGGTCGTCAGGGTGTTGGTCGTCGAAAGTTTCAGGAAACTATCGGCGTAATCGCCACCATTATTGTTGGCGCTAAAGGAGCCGTTGCCGGTTTCGAAAAACAGGTTGTTGTTCGCATCAACGCAGATCCCGGCGCCGCCCATCCAGATGCCGCCCTCGGCCGCATTCGCACCGAAGGTTGCGACGCTGGCGTTAGGCGTGGTATTGAAGACACCTTTCAACGCGAGGTTCGTCGCGTTATAGGCAAAGACCCAGCCGTGGTACGGATCCGTATCGGCGTAGCTGGCATAGGCCACGACCAACAGGCCGTTGGCCAGGCACAGCGCCGGGCGCTCGCCGTGTTGCACGGCGGAAAATATCTGCACCCCGCCGCTGCTGCCGACGCCGGTGCCGGGCACCGAGCCGGCAACGATGACGGGGCTGTAGGGGCGCTCGGCTCCGGTCGTGACGTCGAGGGCGTGTATCCTATGAACGTAATTGGTCGTCGTGCCCAGGATGTCGCGTGTGAAGGCGTCCACGTAAATCGTGCCGCTCGTCGGATCGATGACCGGGGTTCCGGTCATGCCGACTTCCGGGACAATGTCCGTGTATCCCCCACCGCTGTACCGGTAGCCGAAGGGCGCGCCCGCGCTGTTGGCGGAAAACCCGAAGTTGTTCGTCCACAGAACGCCGCCTTGGGCGCCGGAATTGTCATCGGCATCGAGCGCATACAAGGTGTCGTGCTCGGTCGCGACGAACACGGCGTTGTGGACGCCCAACCCGGGAATCGTCACGTTGGTCAGGAGGAGCGGTTCGGCGTAAACGTAGCCGTCCAGCGCATATGAAAACAATTTGCCGAAGGTGTTGACGTTCACGCTGGCCGGCGTAAGCCAGGTCTCGTTGGTATTCGCGCCCTGGCGCGTGTTGTCATAGTGATAGGTCGTGACCGAGACGCGGGTAATGGACGGAGTGAGCGAAAGCGTGGTGAAGCTCAGGGACGGCTGAGCCCAGGAGACCGCCGCCGAATTCGAGGCGAACGCCGTGAAATAATAGGTGGCGTTCGTCGCCAGGCCGGTAACCGTCGCGCTGAAACTTCCATTGGCCAGTCCGATCGGAATGCTGTGCCCCCAGGAGGCCGGATTGGTTTGGCCGTCGCTGGTCCCGTAGTAAATCGTGACCAGCGGAGTGGCGGCGCCCGGCGAAACCACCTGGCCGTAGAGGGTCGCGGAAGTGGCGAGCACGGACGCGGGCTGGTTGATGATCACGAGATTGGTGACGGCCGCAAAGCTGACGTTCGGGTAGGTGGCGGTGTTCAGCGCCGAGTTGTTGTGCGCGGTCACATCCAGCCCCGCCAGCACCGTGCTGTTCATCGGAATCTGCTGGCTTGATACCTGTATCCAGTTGATTCCATCCGTGCTGTAGGAGCCGGTGAACGTCTGGCCGGAGCGGATCAATTGCAGCCACACCGGCACGGAGATGCCGGAGACCTGGGTGTTGGAACAAGCGCCCCCAGCCGTGGGCCGCCATTGGAAACTGAGGCCCTGGCCGGCCGTGGCAACGATGCTCACGTTGACCGAACCGGCGGTGCTGTCGTTGCGGAACATCAGTCCAGCCTTGGACCACCCTGACCCGGGATCGCTGTTTTGAAGGCTGGCAACCTGGGCAGTGAGGGTGCCGTCGCTGTACGACGTGGTGCTGGCAAAATTAAATTGATCCGCGTTGTTCCAAATGTCCGAGCCGCCGCCGCTGACCGTCCATAGGCCATTCGTGTCACCCGCGGAGCCTGCCAGCCCGGGTGAACCTATGTCCGCATCGCTCCAACCGGGCGGCAGTGCCGCCAGCGCCGGTTTGGCCGGCGAGCAGGACCATCCAGAGCAAAGAAAGAACTTTGACGAAAAGAAAGGAGCGTTGGGAAAAGTTGGGGGACAATGGTTTCATTACGGGTGGGCCCGCGTCATGTGACACAAATAGAGTTAGTGGACTTTAATAATTTAATGCAATAATCTCATACACTTGCTGCGCCTACAAGCGCGATTTTGACATTTCGCATCTCGATAACACCGCCCCGCGCCGTGTCCTTCCCCGCGCGGAATCGCTCGTTCCGCCGCGGGTTGCCTTCGCCCGCGTGTCCGGCTACGATGGAGCGCATGATTCGCACGCTTCCTATCGCCCTCGCGGTGTTGTGCTCGGCGGCTGGCTTTTGCGGTGCGGCCGAAACCAACACCACGGGGACCGCTCCCGGGGTGGAGAGCCATCGGCTGGCGACTCAGGAACTAAGCGAACAACTGCGCGCCGAATGCATCGCCGGGCGGCGCTCGATACGCGGAAAGATTCTCCGGATTTTTCCCAAGGGTATCCTGGTGGAGAGCGGTTATACGAATTTGGCGCGCGCCCCGCTGACGAGATCCTGGCTGATCCCGGGCACCGTCACGGCGGCACGCGGCGAGAATCTGGTCGAGACCCGGGAGCCAGGGGCACTGTGCGTCGGAACGGTTTTTTTGACCAATCTGCCGCGCGGCAAACCGCGCCAGTATGATTACGTGGTCATCGCCGGCTACCCGACCGGCGAATTCACGTATAGCTTCGGTGGGGTCAGCTCCGCAAAACGGTAAGAAAGTTCTCCGCGAATCTGGACAAAGCCGTTCGGACGAATCTGGCCGCAGCGCAAGGAAACCGCTAGCCGGGTGCCCTCCCAAGAACCGGCTTTTGAGCTGGGGGCAATGTCCTCGGCCTGCTGGGGCGGGCGGCCTCGGAGAGCGTGGAGAGCTCAAGGCAGGATTCGTCGGTGGACATCTGCTCGAGGACGGCTCCCATCACGGCGACGATCTTTACGATCTGCCACGATTCCTCCCGGCAATGGTCCATCCGCGGGCGCCCGAATTTGCCCCTGGGACAAAGCCATCGCGCCTTGCCACACGGCCTGGCCGAGCACATACCGAACTCCCGCGCCTCATAGCCGTCCGCGCAGACCACCCCCGCGCTGGGTCGGCGCCGCGCCCACGATGACCGGGTGCCAGGCGACCAAGGGGAGAGAAAGAATGGAGCGCCAGTTGGGGAGATTCAACCGCCCATTTCTCAGAGCCTATACTGGGGCGCGACCAACGCCTTCAGCATGGACGCTCGGTCTTGGAGTTCTGCGCCCCGTTCCGCTTTGAAGAGGCGACGCGAGCTCTCGGTCAGGCCACGGTTCTTCCTCCACTCAGTCGGGCTATGGCCGAAGCTCTTCCGAAAGCAGGCCCTGAAGAGGCCCGGATGGTTAAAGCCGCACTTCGCCGCCACGTTGATCACCTTGGCTTCCGGGTTCTTGAGCAGGGACGCGGCCATGAGAAGACGGATCTCGAGCTTGAGCCCGGCCACGGAGAGACGGAAATGCTGACGAAAGGCCTGGTTGAGACTCTTCGAGTCGCACCCGAAATTCCGGGCCAACTCGCCGACCGGCAAGTCCAGGAACTCCTCCAACGAGAGTCTTTCCAAGACTTCCACCAGAAGTTCAGTTTTCATGGCAGAGTTCCGCTTCACAGAATGGCATGGAGATCGGGCAATCTCATCGATACGCGGAAACCCACGTGAGCGGCAACGCCAAGCCACCGACAAACCAAAAGCCAGCGAGCGGCTCGCTCGTGGCCACAGGGTGCGCCGAGTGCCGCGCGTATGAAAACAATGCGGCGAGCAGGCGCCAAAAGTAGCCCTCGCCACCTCGTCTCCGTTCACACCGGTAACGTTGTATTCCCAAAAAGATTCCCGTTCTGACGCCCGCCCGACGCTTGCCTCTTAGGTTGAGAGGATCTCGTACCCACAGGGGCTCAGTTCGTGATTATGGAAAGTGCCCCTCGGGTGATTGGAAGTACACCAAAAGCACGCGGAAGTGTCCAGCGGTTATTTCGGGACTGACCAGCAGCAGTGCCCGCGGCTCGGGGTGCCCAAGAATGTGGAAAAGGTTCTGGACGCGTCTGGGTTTTGACCTCGACGCTACCGGCCACGGCGCGGCGGCGGGCGTTTGCCGGGCTTAACCACCGCTTTGTTGGGTTTGCTTGCCAGGACCGTCTCGCTGAGGTAAATGGCCCCGCTCAAGATATCGCACACGGCCAAAACCACCTCTTCGAGATCCTCCTGCTTCAGAACGCAGCCATCGGCGCCCGCTTGGAGAACCCGGCTGGCGTAGGCCGCATGGGCGTGAACTGAAACCACCAGGATCCTGGCGCTGGCCAGGGCGGCGTGCAGGCGCCTGATCCACACCAACCCGGCTTCACGCGCCTGCGGAAGACAGGCCACAACCAGGTGGGGCTTCAATCGAGGCAGGCAGCTTAAGGCTGAGGAAAGCGAATCGGCATCGCCGCACACCATGAGCTCAGTCGCGCCTCTGATTTCCCGGGCCAATCGCTGCCTGAACGCAGCACTTTCTCCAACCAGAAAAACTCTGGCCGGGCGAGGCTGCTTTTTACCGGACTTGCCTGTGTTTGACATGTGGGCTCTCGAACGACTCGCACCCGAGACCTGCAATCGTCGTCTATGGGGTTGAGCCGGCCGAGAGGAGTTTGGCTCTGGTTGGATCCTTTCAACCGCCGCCACGCCCGAAGGAGCCCGGCCAGACGGTTCAGAGCAAATTCCGCTGCGATGGGAGTTTCGCCCGGAGGCCTCCGAAGTCAAGGGACACGTTGTAACATTCCTTTGGAACCATTTATCCGTAATAATTCGTATTGCCGGGTGCTCAGGTGGGGCGCACGCTCACCAGCGGATGTTTTTTCAAGCGCGGATCGGTATCGGGGCCTGCTTGAGTCCCGGCGCATCTCAGGAGTTTTGCCATGGATGTTGAGGCACACCTGAAGCTCTACCGTACTCACCTGAACCCGGGAGAGGCTTGGACGCCCACGAGGGACGCGCTCCACTTTGTCTTTCCCACGGAGGGTCAAGGCGGCTACCTGTCCGGTCGAGCCAGCCAGCCGATATTGCCGGGCGAGGTTTTGCTCGTGTCCTCCGAAAGCGACGCGCGCATCGGCGCAGGAAGCAGGTCGCCCCTGCTCTACCGGGCTTTTTCCATCTCTCAGGAGCAACTTTTATCTCTCCTGGCCAACGGGACGCTTACAACCTTCCAGCGGCTGGTCCACGCTTCCAGGTGCGCGCACCATTTCCCCGCGCATTCCGCCTCCGCCCAGGAATGGCACCGGCAGGTCGAAAGCGTCTCGCCCGAATTCAACCTGGCCCATGCCGGGGAGTTGGTCCGGATCGCCGCCGCGGTGCTCACCGAGGTGAGCCGCGTGGCGGCTTCCCGGGAGGTGCCTCCCTCCCCCGGCAAGCCGCGGGGCGCTTCGCCCCTGGACCAGCTCACCATCGAGGACTTGCTCAATCACTCCGTCAGCGGACTGGCGTCGCGTCTGCGGTGCAGCCAGCGCCATCTCAACCGCATCTTCCATCATCATTTCGGTTTGTCCGCCGGCGCGGTGCGCATGGAATTGCGCCTGCTCAAAGCCCTCTCGCTTTTGCGCAACCCGGAGCCCAAGGTCATCGTGGTCGCCGAAAAATGCGGCTTTAACCATCTGGGGCTGTTCAATAGCTGCTTCAAGCGCCGATTCGGCATCAGCCCGGGACAGTGGCGCAAGAACGCCACGCACGCGCCGCTTCTGCCAGCCGACCGGGCTGCCGCCCAACTCTGCCGAACCCTCGTCGAGGGCGTATGCCCCTGGCTGGACCAATTGACACCCGTCCCGCCTTCGAGCGCTCTCCCCAACTCCGCCCCGCCCCACGCGACGGTCATCGCTGATTCTCCGCACCATCAAACGTTGCGGGTGAGAATTGTAGATGGCCTTTGCCCGCCGTAACCCGCCGCGTACGCGGCGTTCTTCGCAGCCGCACGGCCGCTTTGTCTGAAAAGTGAATGTTTCTGGCCGATTTGTGTATAGACCGCGGCGTCCGAATTGGGTGTAGTTGTTCACCATAGCGAGGCCTCTATGAGAAGCTATTGGTGAGGACGAGCAAGCCGTTGGTTTACAGGTGCCAGGCACTGGACGTTTCAGTCCGGAGCCATGGAGGACAACCCACGTTTTGGATGCGAACCACTTTCTGTGGCTGGCACGCTCGGCCATCACCTCTCCGCTAAATCCGGGATGTTCTGAAGGATCGCAGGGCCAAGAGTCCGTTTCAAAACGGGGGCCATACGCCTGCGGTTCGGTCTGCGAACAGGCCAGGACGGAACAAGGTGGCAGTTGTGTTCGAGCTGGGTCCTGATGCTTCCTCAGGGGCCGACGGCGGAGACCACTGCGAACTGACGGGGGCGAAGCCTGCGCACAAAACGCGCTTGCACCCTCACAAAGACGACACAAACAACGAGATCCGGAGCCATGACCGGCTCCTTAACACTATGTCGGTACCTACCCAACTCAACGACCCCAGCCCGGACCCGCGTGGAACCCGCAAGACCAACCCCACCGCCAACGGCAATAGCTACGGCTACGGATACCCTTACGGTTCCGCCGCAAACGGAGCCGGCGGCTTCAGCCGCACCGGGCGCTTGCTGCTCGAAAAATCCTGGGTCCTGGCGCTGTCGATCGGCGCCTGCCTCTGTCTGGGGTGGGCTTACCTCCGGACCGCCCCCGTGCTCTACCGCTCCACGGTTACCATCGTTGCCGACCCCGACCAACCAAACATCCTGAAAATGCAAATGGTGGATTTGAAGGACGTCCAGACTCCGGATTACCTCCAGACCGTCGCCCAAAGCCTGACCAACCGCCCCTTGCTCGAGCGCGTCGCGGAGGTCAACCACCTCTGGAATGATCCTCGCCTCGCGGCGAAGCTTCGGCAAGCCTTTGACCACAAACGAGGTGCTGGCGGCCCTGGAACACATGGTAAACGTCCACCTGCGCCGCAGCACCCGGCTCATCGACTTGACCGTCACGCACCGCGTTCCCGAGCTCACGGATGCCATCGCCAACTCCATCGTCAATGAATATGTCCGCTCCGGGACCGAGCGGCAAGACTCCGCTCTGGGCCTGATCAGCCAGGGGCTCGGCAGGCAAGCCGAAGTCCTGCGTGCCAAACTTGAAAGCTCGGAGCAGGCGCTCCAAACCTATCGCGAACAGAACCAGGCCGCTTCGCTCGATGACCAGCAAAACACCGTGGCGGCCGAGCTCGGGGAACTCAGTACCAAGGCCACTGAGGCCAAGTCCATCCGCATTAAACTTGAGACCGACTGCGCGCAGGCGGCCAGCCTGGGCACGGACACGACGGCGCTCTTGAATGTGCCCACCGTCGCCCATGACCCCGCCGTCCAGGCCCTGCTGCTCACCCTCACCAAAGCGGAGGACGATTTTGCGGCCTTGGGCAAGCGCTACAAGCATAAGCACCCAAAATATATCGAAGCCGCCACCGTTATCACCGAACTCAAGCGCCACCTCTCCAACACCGTGATGAGTGCCGCCCAAACCCTCCAGGGCGAACTGCGCAATGCGCGGGCCACCGAATCCGCCCTCAACCAGGCGATGCTCTCGCAGCAAGATTCCGCCCTCAAGCTCAGCAAACTCTCGGTCCCATACACCGTCCTGACGCGCGAGGTGGAGTCCGACCGATTGCTCTACGACGCCGTCTTGCGGGGCACCAAAGAGACTGCGGTCAACGAACAAATGCAGCAGGCGGGCATTGTGCGGGTGGTCGAGCCGGCTGTCACCCCCGATGTCCCCGCCTCACCGAACCCGCCGGTCGTCCTCGCTCTGAGCGGCCTCGGCGGCCTGATTCTCGGCTTGCTCGGCGTCCTGGGTGCGCGCGTCACCGACACCTCGATAACCTCCGTGGACGAAGCCGAGGCGGCGTTGGGCCTAGCGGTCTTCAGCGCCGTCCCTCAACTGCGCGGTGCGCGGGGAGGTCGTTATCCCCTGGCCGTCGTGGACCAGGCGAAGTCCGAAGGCGCCGAGGCCTTTCGCACGCTGCGCGCTTCACTCTCCACCCATTGCCGCAAGCAGGAAAGCCGCGTGCTGCTCTTCACCAGCGCTCTGCCCAACGAGGGCAAGACGCTCTGTGCGCTCAACTACGCCGCCAGCCTTGCACAGGCCGGCTTCAAAACCCTGCTGGTCGATGCCGACCTGCGCCGTCCCTCCGTCGAGGCCGCGCTGACGGGCAGCCACGGGCCCGGGCTCAGTGAGTTCTTGCTCGGCCAGAAAAAGCTAGCCGAAGTGGTGCAAACCGCCAAAACCCACAACCTGTACTTCGCCGCGGCCGGTGCCACGGCGCTGAACCCGGCGGAGCTTCTGGCGAAAGATGGTTTGCGAGGCTTTATAAACGAAGCGCTCGAACACTATGACCGGATTGTCCTGGACTCGGCCCCCATCAGCGCGGTGAGCGACACGCTCCTGCTCGTCAAGAGCGTGGACACACTCTGCCTGGTGGTGCGGGCCGCGCACACTTCGGCGCGTTACGTCCGCCGCTGCATCCACCTTCTCCAAAGCGCCGACGCTCCCCTGGCGGGGGTCGTCTTGAACCGGGTCCGGCGCCGTAGCGCCGGCTACAACGCCTACCACGAATACGCGTATCGTTACGACCCGCACCGCCCGGCATTGTCAGCCGGAGGCGGCGTATCAGCCGATTAAAGCCGTGGAACCAATTCAGGTTTCTGGCGTTTTCGGGGCGGCGCTACGCGACGCATCCGCGCGCGGTCACCGGGGTCCGTGGACTGAAAGTCCACGGCTACCATCGGATGCCGCTACGCGGCAGCCGGAACCTCGTCGCACGGGGACAAACGATGCCACCCCAAAACATCCTCACATGGCCACAAACGATGCCGGCGCAAAACCTTGTCGCAGAGCGACAAATGATGGCAGCCATCGACTTCAGTCCATGGATTGGCGACCTCCCTGCGGGCTATGCGCCGCGTAGCGGCGCATGAGCCGGCCCCATCCCCCATAAGAAACCCTCTTGCACAGCATCTTTTCAACTTGATCGTCAAGGTTGTTGTGTTACGATTAATAGCGTAGGATGAGACTCCGTGGTTAAAATAACCCTATGGCTTGGGCCCCTCAAGGGGGCACGGTGTCGAGTTCCTGCGCGGGAACCTACTGGTTTCTGGCAAGCGTGGACGTTGGGGTCGCGATCTGCTTGGTCAGGGTGCGGGTGGTGTTTCTCTGGCCGATGGCAAACCGATCTGCGAACTGACGGGGACGAAGTCTGCGTCCGAACCACGCCCCTCCCTTGACTAGTTCGACAATGTTAGATTCGTTCCAGAATGCTGACTGCCTCGCAGGGGATACTGTCGGCATAAGTCCCTGTCCCGTAGGGATATTCGACACTAGCCCAACGCTGAAGCGTTGGGCTATTCTCAAGCATCCCTCCGGGATGAAACCAGAGGCGGGCCGGTCAGTTTTCCAGAGCAATCTAACATTGTCGAACTAGGTTCCCACGCTCCCCCGGGATCAGATCCTGCTGCGCTAGCCGACTCGAATGACTCGGCGCACGCCGCGGGGTCTAAGTTGTGTCCGTGACCGGCGAATTGGCCGGTTCGCGGGTTGTCTTACCTTCATTTAACGATACAGACTGGCATTCGGCCAGACGACAGTTCGCGCTTAGTCCCATTCAGAAGCTCGCTCATCGACCATACGCACTCATGAACCTCAAAAAACAGGCAATTCTTGCCGCCTCCTTTCTGGTGGCGGCTTCGGGCCTCCAAGCAGCCGTTAACTTCAGCATCGATCCGGCCACCGTCGGCGACGATTTCGCGGGAAATGTCACGCTGCACATCAGCGGCTTGACCCCCGGCGAATCGGTCACAGTTCGCAAGTACCTCGACGCCAATGCGAACGGTGTGGTCGATGGCGGCGATTGGCTGGTTCAGCAGTTCCCGTTGACCGATGGCCAGGCCAGCGTCATCGGCGGCGTGACGAATATCAATGTCGCCGCGGACCTCGATACGGTGGCGGGCAGCATCACGGCCAATTGGAACCTGCACAGCAGCGGCCTCGAGCAGCGCTTCGCGGGCAAATACCTTTTCAGCGTCTCGGCATCGGGCTTTTCCGCGACCACGGTGCTGACGATTACCAACTCGGCCACCGCGCAGCATTTTACCGGCACAGTTCAGGAAAACGGGGTCAACGTGCCCAACGCCGCCGTCCTGCTTTTCGCGGGTTCGGTGGGCGGTTCGAGCTTCACGGCCGGGACCGTGGCGGACGCCTCCGGAAGCTTCGTAGTCGGCGCGCCTCCCGGCACTTACAATGTAATCCCGCTTAAGCCGGGATTCGTGACGGACACCGGGAACGCGGCGGTGGTCACGCTGTCGGCGGGCCAAACGGTCAGCACGAATGTGCCCGTCATGCCGGCCACGCAGAACATCACCGGCCGGTTTGTCGATGCCGCCCCGCTGGGGCCTGGCCTGGGCGGGATGCTGGTGATTTGCGAATCGGTCGATGGCCTGATGGCCATCGGCACCACGGATCCCACGGGCGTCTTCTCGGTGCCGGTCACCGCCAGCCAATGGCAGATCGGTTGGGAAAGCGGCGTCCTCGAAGTGCTGGGCTACGTGGATCTGCTGAACCAGCCTACGGTCGATACCACCGCCGGCAATGTCACCGGCCTGGGCATCGCCTTCCCCAAAGGCACGGCCCTGATTTACGGCACTTTGAAGGACGCGCAGAGGTCATCCCATCGCCGGGGTGAACCTCTTCGCCGATGACGATTCCAGCACCTACGAGGGCCTCGGCACTACCGACGCCAATGGCAACTACGTCACCGCTGTGTCCACCGGGAGCTGGTATGTCAGCCCGGACCGCACGGATCCCTCGCTGGCCAGCTTCATCGTTTCCGAAGGCGCCAATTTCACGCTGAACACCGGGCAAGCCGTGCGGGAGGATTTTGTCGCGCTGCTGGCGACCAACCAGATCAGCGGCCTGGTCCTGGACGTGAGCAACAGCCCGGTGGCCAACGTCGGGGTCTATGGCTACGCGACCATCAACGGCACCACCTTCAGCCAATATACGGACACCGCCGCGGACGGCTCGTGGAGTTTTAATGTGTCGCCCGGCGCGTGGAATATCGGGGTGAATTGCAGCGGCAGCGCCGACAGCTTGAGCGCCTTGAAATACGAGTGCGTGAACGAGGTGCCGATCACCATTTCCACCGGCAACGCCACCACGAACTTCACCGTCAAAGCCTGCGGCCAACTCGTCGTCACCACCCCCTCGCCGCTGCCGCCCGGAAGCATCAGCCTCTACTACGAAGAAGTGCTCCAAGCCGCCGGTTGCAACCAGCCGTTCACCTGGGCCATAGCCCCCGGCTCGCAACCGCCTCCCGCGGGCCTCAGCCTGGGATCGGATGGCACACTTTCCGGGTATCCGACCGCCAGCGGCACCTCCAGCTTCACCGTGCGCGTGAGCGACAGCAGCTCGAACCACCTCGACCAGGCGTTCTCCCTCGCCATCGCGGCGACCCCCCTCCAAGTGGTGACCACGAATTTGCCCGGCACCCAGACCGGCGCCAGCTACAGCCAGCAGCTCAGCGCCTCCGGCGGCACCCTGCCCTATGCCTGGGCGGCGGACACCAACTCCGGCAACCTGCCTCCCGGCCTCACGCTCAGCCCCAGCGGCCTCCTCTCGGGCTCCCCTACCCTGGGCGCGACGTTCTATTTCGATGTTCAAGTGACGGATGCGCGTGGCTCAAACGCGGTGGGATCGCTTTCGCTGGTGGTCACCAACAATGCGTTGACCGTCACCAACATGTCCCTCCCGAACGCCACCGTGGGCCTGCCCTACCTGGCGCAACTCGGCGCCAGTGGCGGCCAGCCACCCTACGGCTGGGACCTCGCCGGCGGATCCACCGGCCTGCCCTCGGGCCTCACGCTTTCCTCGACCGGCGCGATCTCGGGCACGCCGGACACCGCCGGGTTGTTCAGCTTCGTGGTGCAAGCCACCGATGCGAATTCAACGACCGGCACCCAACTCCTGAGCATCCTCGTCAACCCCGGCCTCGCCGTCGGCGCGCCGGATTGGTCGCCCAGCGGACAATTCCGCTTCCAGGTCGAAGGCACCACCGGCCAATCCTATACCGTCGAGTTTTCGTCCGACCTGAAAACCTGGACCCCCGTGCAGACCAACACCGCGCCGACCGACCTGTTCACCGTGACCGTAGGAGCCACGGGGGATTGGGGGTTTTATAGGGTGAAGGGGAATTAGGGACGCAGGGCGGAGGGACCACGAGACCACGAGACCACGAGGACCACGAGACCACTGACCACTGACCACTGACCACTGACCACTGACCACTGACTACCGACTGCTGACTACTGACTGGAGAGGAAAAGGGACCACCCGCCTACGCTACGCTACGGCGCGGCAAGCAGGACCCGGGACCACGAGACCACGGGACCACGGGACCACAGGACCACTGACCACTGACCACTGACTACCGACTACTGACTTGAGAGAAGAAGAGACCACCCGCCCTCGTTGCGCTACGGTGGACGAGCGAGACCACCGGCTTCCGGCCCTCCGCCCTCCGTCTTCCGTCCTCCGTCCTCCGGCTGTTTCGACAAAGTTAGATTCGTTTCGCGATGGTGAACGTGAAGATGGGATTTGCCGCGGACCAAGCTTTTGTCCCGAAGGGACATCCGGCAATGGCCCAACGTTTCAACGTTGGGTTGAGGCACCGCACCCAGCCATCCCTCCGGGATGAAACCGCCGTCCGCCCATCCTCCCGTCGTCCGCAGTCTTGCTCGCCGCGCCATAGCGAAGCGAAGGCAGGCAGTTCCGCTTCCAGTCCGTAGTCAGTAGTCCTGTGGTCCTGTGGTCTCGTAGTCAGTAGTCTTTTCCGTTCCGTGGTCCCGTAGTCAGTGGTCCCGTAGTCAGTGGTCCCGTGGTCAGTGGTCTCGTGGTCCCTTTTCCCCGTAGTCAGTAGTCAGTAGTCAGTAGTCAGTGGTCAGTGGTCTCATGGTCCCGTGGTCCCGTGGTCTCATGGTCCCGTGGTCTTGCTCGCCGCGCCGTAGCGCAGCGCAGGCGGATGGTCCCTTTTGAAAGTCAGTGGTCAGTGGTCTCGTAGTCTCGTAGTCTCGTAGTCTCGTAGTCTCGTGGTCTCGTAGTCTCGTAGTCTCGTGGTCTCGTGGTCTCGTGGTCTCGTGGTCCCGTAGTCAGTGGTCCCGTGGTCTCGTGGTCTCGTGGTCTCGTGGTCCCTTTTTCACGTAGTCCCTCTTTCCGCAGCCCCACGCTCCGGACATTCCTTGCCCTGCCCCGAGCAATTTCCGATTAGGCATTCTCACGGAACGCATCATCCGTATGAGGTATTACGAGGTACTCCGTAATCAGCAGGCTGGTGCCTGAGCCGCGTTATGTCATCATGCATGTTGTGGGACATTTGGGTCAATCAGGGCGTCCCGCGAAGTGGATAAGGTTGTTCCCACTGGCTGTTTCGCGGGTTGCCGGTCGGGCGGTCAGCCGGTCGGGCGGTCAGCCGGTCGGGCGGTCGGGCAGTCGGGCGGTCGGGCGGTCGGACGGTCGGACGGTTCCTCCGTCCTCCGCCCTCCGTCCTCCGTCCTCCGTCTTCCGTCCTCCGCCCTCCGTCCTCCGTCCCTCCGTCCTCCGTCGCGGCCAAACCGGCACAGAACGTGCATATGGAGTGCTTGTTTCCGGATGTGCGCGCCCAAGGGTCAAACCCAAGGTCCACGCACCAGGTAAGCGATTTTTTAAGTAGCGGTTTATCAACGGGTTGAGATGCCTGCGGCCAGGGTGCCGCGAGGGTGTCTCCCCGGGATAATCTGCATTCTGTTGGCAATCGAGACAGTGTCTTGGACTGTAGCCGCTAGATTCGCCGGCCAAAGGGACTCCGGCCTGCGAATTGACCGGGACGAAGTCTGGGCGCGCGAAGCGCGAAGCGCGCAGCGCGCGAAGCGCGCAGACCACTGACCACGGGACCACTGACCACGGGACCACTGACCACGGGACCACGAGACCACAGGACTACGAGACCACTGACCACTGACGACTGACTTGAAAACGCATGAACATCGCCAGTCCGCAGTCCTGCTCGTGGCGCCGAAGCGCAGCGGAGCCGGCCTCGCCGCGCCGTTTCTAGGCTGTAGTCAGTAGTCAGTAGTCTCGTGGTCTCGTGGTCTCGTAGTCTCGTGGTCCCGTGGTCTCTGTGGTCTCGTGGTCTCGTGGTCTCGTAGTCCCGTGGTCCCGTGGTCCTTTCCCCGTAGTCAGTAGTCAGTAGTCCGTAGTCTCGTGGTCCCGTGGTCCCGTGGTCCCGTGGTCCCTTTCCCCGTAGTCAGTAGTCAGTAGTCCGTAGTCTCTTTCCGTTCCGTGGTCTCGTGGTCTCGTGGTCTCGTGGTCTCGTGGTCTCGTAGTCCTTTCCTCTTAACCAGCCATGCGCATCCTCGTCACCGGCGCCGCCGGCTTCATCGGCTTCCACCTCAGCAAACGCTTGCTCGAGCGCGGCGACGAAGTCATCGGCATCGACAACCTCAACGACTACTACGACGTCAACCTCAAGCTCGCCCGCCTGCGCCAGCTCGAAGGCCGCCCCGGGTTCCGCTTTTTGAAGCTGGACATCGCGGATCGCGCCGCCGTGCCCGCCTTGTTCCGGGACACCCGGCCCCAGCGCGTCGTGAACCTGGCCGCCCAGGCCGGCGTGCGTTATTCCCTCACGAACCCCCACGCCTATGTCGATAGCAACCTCGTCGGCTTTGTGAACATCCTCGAAGGCTGCCGCCACCACGCCGTCGAGCACCTGGTCTATGCCTCCTCGAGCTCCGTCTATGGCGGGAACACCCAGATGCCCTTCTCCGTCCACCAGAATGTCGATCACCCCCTCAGCCTCTACGCGGCGACCAAAAAGGCCAATGAACTCATGGCCCACACCTACAGCCATCTCTACCGCCTGCCCACCACCGGCCTCCGCTTTTTCACCGTGTACGGCCCCTGGGGCCGCCCCGACATGGCCCTGTTCCTCTTCACCAAGGCCATCCTTGAGGACCGCCCCATCGATCTCTACAATGAAGGCCGCATGCAACGCGACTTCACCTACATCGACGACATCATCGAAGGCGTCACCCGCGTCCTCGACCGGATTCCCACCCCTCTCAGTGCTCCATCTTCAGTCAGTAGTCCGTCGTCAGTAGTCAGTAGTCCCCATTCCGAGGTCCGTGGTCCCGTAGTCAGTGGTCCCGAGGTCAGTGGTCCCCAGTCCGAGGTCAGTGGTCCCGTGGTCTCGTGGTCCCGTGGTCCCATGGTCAGTAGTCCCGTGGTCAGTGATCCCGCGGTCAGTGGTCCCCATTCCGAGGTCAGTGGTCTCGTGGTCTGTGGTCCCGTGGTCCCTCCCTCTGCCCCCTACCGCCTCTACAACATCGGCAACAACAACCCCGTCGAACTCCTCCACTTCGTCGAGGTCATCGAGCAATGCCTCGGCAAAAAAGCCAAAAAACGAATGCTGCCCATGCAGCCGGGGGATATCCCAGCGGCTTGGGCGGATGTGGATGACTTGATGAGGGATGTGGGGTTCAAGCCGGCCACTCCAATCGAAGAGAGGTGTACAGAGGTTCTCGGCCTGGTATCGGAGCTCCTTTCTGCAAAATGTCGAGTCGTTTGCCCCGGAACTGGCGTCAACTCTGGCAAATACTTTCAGACGAGCGCGCCGTGAAGTTTGCCACGCATGCGCTTGGGGTTCTGTTGGCCACTGCCTGGCTGAATTTCGCACTGGGCGGTGTTGCGCTTGGAGGGACCAATTTGGCCGCTGGAAAAAAATACACTTTGGACCCTGCGCCGAATTATGCCGGTTGCACGGATCCGGGCGATGCCACTCAATTGACTGACGGACAATATGTCAGTGGGCGCTTCTGGTCACAGAAGGGGACGGTGGGCTGGCAGAATAAGTCGCCCGTTTCGATCACCATCGACCTGGAAAAATCTCAGCCGATTGGCGGTCTCTCGTTCAACACGGCAGCCGGAACCGCTGGCGTAGATTGGCCGATCAGCATCCTCATTTTGGTGAGCGATGATGGCAAGGTGTGGAATTATGCCGGAGACCTCGTTGCTTTGAGTTCGAAAAACTCCACTCTGCCGCGTTCGGGGTATGCTGTGCACCGGTTCGAGGCCGCAGGCCTTTCCATACACGGACGATTCGTTAAATTGATGGTGGCTCCGTCTGGTGGGTATACATTCGCCGATGAAATCGAAATCTATCCCTCCTCCTGGAGCGGCTGTCCCCACTGGACCTTCCCAACTGGCCACTACGAATGTCAACGCCCTCTTCCGTCAACTCCGCATGGAAAATTGCCTCCAACGGCGATTGCGAACGATCTGCTTAGCGGTAGCCGTCGAATTGGGATCTGCTGACCTGACCCAGACCGTCTCAGGTCTCCTCAAAAAAGAACTCGACTCAATTGCCGCTGCCATTCCGTCGGTCACCATAGAGCCCCGGAAACATTCACGACTGTTTTCCCGATAAACCCTCTGCACAGCCGCATATTCGCAGTCCCAGCCGCCATCTGGCGCGCAAAGGGGTTGAGCGGAATCGTGCTGTGGCAATCCAACCGGTGGGACATGCTTAGCCCAACGGGTATTCCCTTACCGGGTAACCCGGTCCTTGACGTGCCCATGATGAGCAACGAGTTTCGCGCGGACGCTTTCAATTTGAGCAACGCTGGCGGAACCAACGCCCACGTCACCCTGATTCTCAATGGCTTGCCTGGTGGCGCGAACCCCGAATACGCTACTCCTTACGAGGTGCCATTTACTGACACCCAATCCGGGGTGCCGGTGGCGGCAGCGCTCGTGCCACTTACGGCAGTAGGGGAGCGCTATGATCTCCGACACCGCCCCGGCCTCACTCGCCAGGTCTGGATTACTCTCCATCCGACAAACGTGCCGGCTGGGACCTATACTGGACGAGTTTTGGTGGAATCCAGCGGCATCACCAAGCAAGTCCCCCTCCGCCTCGAAATCTACCCGCTCAGATTCCCGGACCAACCCTCGCTCCATTTATGTGGCTGGGACTACACCGACCGTGATCACTCTTTCGACCTGACATCAAGGCAATCGGGCCGCCCTGATTCGCATCTTGCGCGAGCATTTTGTCGATTCACCTTGGGCTACGTCCGGGGTGCTGGCCACCGGCAAGGACCATGCGAGCGGCAAGATGCTACAGACGCCAGACGCCGCCGCCTTCCGGACCTGGCTCTACGATGGCCGGAGGCTCGGCTTTATTGCGTGTTCGCTGACGTGAAGTCAAGCTTCGCGGGATTAGCAATGGGAACGCCTGCCTTTGACCATGCAGTCACCGACTGGATCAACTGGTGGGTGGACCAACTCAAGCGGTGGAATCTTCAA
>CAWELO010000011.1:0-359838 GCA_963809845.1 uncultured Verrucomicrobiae bacterium
CCTTAGGGCCATGCGTCTGCTTTGCATGTGCTTTTAGATTGGCAGGCGGCGCCCTGCGGGGGCACTGGGAGCTCTGGACACGGTCTTTTCGCCTCGCTGACCGCGGGCAGACGCTCGCGCCGCCCCGCGTGCCGACATGAAGCCGAGCGGCGATTTGCTTGGCTCTGAGAGAGTAGTTTCGTTGCGCACCAGGGCGGCTAACTCCACCTTGCCGGGGTCGTGTTTGCGCCACGAGGCCGGGTCCGCTTCCTGCCAACCCGGCGGCGCAGTTCCTCACTGAGGATGCGCTCGCATCCCTCCCGGGCCGCAGGGCTGTTTTGTCGCGCCCCATGCTCGCCCAAAAGACGCTCCACCTGCATCCACCCCGGCTGAGGCGCCGGGGTTGCCCAGTAGCGCCCCAAGGCGCTCCCGGGGCACGCCGGCAAACGAGCATTGGGCCGTCGGCCGGCATCCGTCAATGGGTCTTCCGGCACGCCTCAGCCACGGCCTTGCGGGAATCCCGCCGATCCACGTCTTCCGAAAAGCTGTCCTGTCGGCGGTTCCTACAGCTTGTGACGCGGCACATCGCACCGGGATACTCGGTGCGCACCATTCCGCGCCCTGGTGGGTCTCTGCCAAAGGCAGCCACGGTCGCGCGATCAAGGTGGAGGCCTGACCAATTTGTCGAGCATCTCGCACCGTCAGAAACTTTGTCGGATTTTCCCTGAATCGGGTGTTAAATAGATAAGATGAACGAACGTTCTGACGCGCAGCTACTCGGCGATTACGCTGATAACGGTTCGGAAGGAGCATTCCGGGAGATTGTGAGCCGGCACGCCAACCTGGTTTATTCCTCCGCACTGCGGCAGTTGTGTTCGTCCGATCTTGCAAGAGATGTTGCTCAAGGCGTGTTCATCGACCTTGCGCGCAAGGCTAAATCCCTGGCCGGCAAACTAACTCAAGATGGTTTACTGATTGGATGGCTCTACCAGAGTACTCGCTTTGCGGTATTGAAGTTGCTGCGGGATGAGCGCCGCCGCCAATCGCGGGAAAGACAGGCTATGGAACAACTGGAAGCCCTCAGCCACACCTCCGGGTCCTCGGGAGATTGGGAAGAAGTCCGGCCCTTCCTCGATGCAGCCATGTCCAATCTGTCCGAACTAGACCGCGACGCCCTGCTCCTGCGCTTTTTCCAGAACCGGGACTTCCGGGCTGTGGGGGCGGCGCTGGGGATCAGTGATGATGCCGCCCAAAAGCGGGTCTCACGCGGCCTGGGAAGACTGCGCGAAGAACTGGCTCGTCACGGCCTCAAGGCCACGGCTGGTTCTCTGGCCATAGTGCTCTCCGCCAATGCCATCAAGGCCGCGCCGGCCGGATTGGTAGCCGCCATTGCATCCAGTGCCATCGTTGCTGGAACCACCGCTGCCACAACTGCAAGCGCGACCACAACCGCAGCCAAGCTCATGATCATGACAACACTTCAGAAGGGATTAGTCGCCACCACCGTGATCGCGGCACTCGGTGCCGCAGTTTATCAAGGGCATCAAGTCTCGGTCTTACGGCTTCAGAATCAACGGCTGAAGCAGGCCCGGGCGCCCCTGGCTGAACAGATCCAGCAGTTGGCGCGAGCGCACGAGGATTCCACCAATCGAGTCGTTGGGTTGCTCGCGGAAATGGAACGGCTGCGCCGCGACTCCGCTCAAGACTCGAAGTTGCGCGGCGATCTGCGACGGGCCTTGTTCCAGCTTGCCCAATTGAGAGCGGGAAACGACGTCGAAGCTAGTCCTGATGCGGCGGTGCAGGACGCCTGGAGCCGGAGAGCCGATTCTCTCAAAAGGTGGTTTCAAGAACACCCGGACAAGGCCATCCCCGAACTGCGCCTGCTGGACGAGGACAACTGGTTGTTCACGGCCAGCAGAAATCTGGAGGTGGCTACGAACGATTTGCAGAAAGCGGATCACAACACGTTTGCGATGATCGCATCGGACTTGCGCGAAACGGCCAAGAACAGGTTTGCGCGAAGCCTTGGTCACGCCCTGAGCGGATTTCTTTTGGCGAACGCAGGGGTCTTGCCCAATTCTCTGCAAGAACTCCTGCCGTACTTCAGTCGGGGAGACACGTCCCTCCCGGACGGTGGAGCACCGATCGACGATTCCATCCTCCAACGGTATCAACTCGTGAAGACCGGGCCGATTAGCAGCTTGGCTCCGGACGAGCCAATTGTCATTGAGAAGGCTCCTGTGGACCCAACGGTCGATTCGCTTCTGCAAATTAAGCTGGGCACCTTTTCTTACAAGAGCGTAGGTATAAGCGACAACATGTCGGGAGAACCTAAATCCTGGGCCGCCCCCGACGCTTTTTCCCTAACCTCCCTTCTCAAGCAGCCACTCAGTCCCCGATGAGGGCAGCGGAAAAGTCCGCAGTGGCCTCGTGTTGCTGTCGGGCTTAGCCGGTTTCGTGCTCGTTTACCCAATCGCCGAATCGTTTGCACCCAAGAAAGTGGGGAGTGGTCAGTGACGATGCCTTCCCAAAGCGGCGGCAAGCCGGCCGCGCTCCAAACGCTTCGCGAGGATGCGCCTCGGGCAACGCGCGACCGGCGTTCACCGGCTTGAGGTGGTCATTTTCAATCAGGCCATTCGGTCTCACCGAGCACGCGGTTCAACTCATAAAGGACAGGCCCGGACCGCAATGCGGAATCGAAGCGCCGGCTTATCCGGCCGTCGATGAGACCAATAGGACTTCAGTGACGAACCGCATCAGTTCAGGGGTGAAGGGGGGCGAGGGGTTGGCGCTTGAGGGTGCGCAGGGCTTGTTGCCGGCGCATGAGGTCGAGGCGCTGGTCGTCGGTGATTTCGGGATGGCTGAGTTGCTGGAGAAACGCGGCGATTTGGCGGTCGAGGTGCTGGTTGCGCAGGCGCAGCGAAACGTCCGCGAGTTGTTGGGCGGGGTTGGGCAGCGGGCGGCCCTCGGCGGTGGCTTCGGTTACGAGGTTCTGCAAGCGCGGGATTGTCGAACTGATCGAGGAAGGCGGCCAGGCTCGTCCAGCTCTGGGTTTGGTGAGCTTCGAGCCGGGCGCTGATGATCCGGCTGACCAGCGGGTGTTGAATCCACTGCGGATCCAGGTGCAGAGCGGCCCACTCCACCAGGTCATCGTGCAACAGCACCAGCTTGAGCAGCCAGGCCTCGGGGGCGGCGGGCGGTTCGGGCGCGGTTTGGTCCGGCGCCGGCTCCTCGGCGGCAGGCGCGGGGTGCGTCCTGGCTCCGGACAGTTTCTTGAATTCGGCGCGGACGGCATCGGGGGTCACGCCCAGTCGCAAGGCGGTTTTTTGGGCGTGCTTGTCGATGAGCACTCCGTTTTGGGTTTTGTGCACGGCGCCCGCCATTTCGCGGAGCACGACCAGGCGGCCCTTGTCCGTCGTCACGTCGTTGGTGGCGCACAGGCGGGACAGGTAATAGTCGAAAAACCCTTCCGCCCGCTCGATGAGTTGCTTAAAGGCGGCGGGGCCGGACTCTTTGATGTAGCTGTCGGGGTCATGGGGCGCGGGAACGATAGCTACGCGCACCGCGAGGTTTGAGGCGAGCAAATGGTCGAGCGCGCGGACCGAGGCGTTCTGGCCCGCGGCATCGGAATCAAAGCAGAGGACCACTTCCTCGACGTAGCGCCGGAGGATGCGGGCGTGGTCGGCGGTGAAGGCCGTGCCCTGGGGTGCGACCACATTTTGCACGCCGCCCATGAAGCACGCGATGAGATCGATCTGCCCTTCGCAAACCACGGCGTAACCGGCGTCGAGCAGAGCGCGTTTGGATTTATCCAGGCCGAAAAAGATTTTGCTTTTGGTAAAGATGGGGGTCTCGGGCGAGTTGACGTATTTGGCGGTTTTTTCGTCGCCGGCCAGGATGCGTCCACTGAATCCCACCACGCGGCCCTGTTCGTCGCAAATGGGAAACATCAACCGTCCGCGGAAGCGGTCATAATAATGATCGGCGCCCTCTTTGCGCAGAATGAGGCCGCCCGCCTCGACGGTGGCGAGGTCATGGCTTTTGCCGCGGGCCCAATTCACCGTGTCGTCCCAGAGATCGGGGGCGTAGCCGAGGCGGAAAAGCTGGATGGCTTCGGCGGAGACGCCGCGGCGGGCCAGGTAATCGCGCGCGATCTGACCGCAGGCCTCATTGGCTAGTGCGGTCTGCCAGCGCTGGGTGATCTGCTCGTGGAGCTGCAGCAGCTTTTCCTTCAACGGGTGCAACTGCGCGCCCGCCCCCGAGCGTTCGTATTCGAGCGGAATCTTCGCCCGGTCGGCGAGGCGTCGGACCGCTTCGACGAAATCAATGTTCTCGTATTCCCGGACGAAGCTGAAGACGTCGCCGCCCTTATGACAGCCAAAACAATGGAAGATTTGGCGCTGGGGGTTGACGTTGAAACTCGGGGACTTTTCCTTGTGGAATGGGCAGAGGGCCACGAAGTTCGCCCCAGCCCGTTTCAGGGGAATGCAGGCGCCGATGACATCGACGATGTCGCTGGCCGCCCGGATTTGTTCGAGCGTGGTTTGAGAAAAGAGACCGGCCATAAGCGCCGCGGAAGAGCAGAGCGTGGTTAGCCGGGAAGGGCGGGGGGCCTCACCGCTTCAAGGTTGAAGGTTCCGGGTCGCATCGCAGGTTCACGTTTTCCGAACGCCCGCGCCCCGGGGGGCGGCCCGGCGACGCCGTTTGAACCGCCGGGACTCAGGCCGTCCCGTCGAGCTTTTGGCCCGCGCCCAGGTAGCTCAGGTATTCCATTAGTTTCGGCTTCATTTCTTTGCGCGGAACGATGGCGTCAATGAGGCCGCGATCCAGGAGGAACTCCGCCGTCTGAAAGCCGGGAGGCAATTCGGCCTGGGTGGTATCCTTGATAACGCGCGGACCGGCGAAACCGATCATGGCTCCGGGCTCGGCAATGATGAGGTCGCCGACGGTGGCGAAGCTGGCCATAACGCCGGCGGTGGTGGGATCGGTGAGCACGCTGAGGTAGGGCAGGCGGGCCTGGGCATGGTACGCCAAGGCGCCGCAGGTCTTGGCCATCTGCATCAGGCTGAACATGCCTTCGTACATGCGAGCGCCGCCGCTGGCGGAGATGATGATGAGCGGCAGGGCCTTCTCGGTCGCTCGTTCGATGAGCCGGGTCAGCTTTTCTCCCACCACGGAGCCCATCGAGCCGCCGAGGAACTTGAAATCCATCACACCCAATGCCACCCGATGTTCGCCCATCTTTGCCAGGCCGGTGATCACGGCGTCCTTCAGGCCGGTGTCCTGCTGGTATTTTTGCAGCTTGCTCGTGTACGAGGCCACGCCGGTGAACTGCAGCGCGTCCACACTGGTCATGTCCGCGTCCATCTCCTCGAAGGTGCACGTCTCGACCAGCGAATGGATGCGCTCGCGTGAGCTGATGGGGAAATGGTTCTGGCAATGCGTGCAGACCTTGAGGTTTTCGTCGAGTTCCTTGTCAAAAACCATCGTGCCGCACTTTGGGCATTTGGTCCAGAGCCCCTCGGGAATCTCCCGCTTCTTGGATTTAGAGGAGGCGAGCTTGGGCTTTTTGGCGAAGGTCGTATGCGACCCCGAGGGTGGCGGGGTCACGCCGGGTTCCATCGCTTCCAGGTGCAGTGTCTTTTTGTTGAACGAAGTGGCCATGGTTACAACTCCCGGGGATGGATTGCCACGCGGTGCGCCACGACCGGGTGAGTTTCCTGGTCCGTCGAACCATCCATCAGATTCAAGCGCCGCATCATTTCAAGCTTCAAGTCCTAATATTCAGATTCCCCGGGCAACTGTCCAGACGCAAACGTTGGCCGCCCCAGCCTCTTTAAGGATCCGGGCGCAGGCATTGGTGGTGGCGCCGGTGGTAAATACGTCATCCACCAGCACATACCGGCGCCCGTCCAACTGCCCGGCATGCCGCAAGCTGAACGCCCGGCGCACATTGGCCTGCCGCTCCTCGCGGCTGAGCCGGGTCTGGGTCCGGGTCGCCCGGTCACGCCGGAGCAGCCGCGAATCCAGGGGAATGCCGGTGGCCCGGCTCAAGGCTCGCGCCAGCCGCTCCGCCTGGTTGAATTCCCGTTCCCGTTGCTTGACCGGGTGCAACGGAACCGGAACGATGCGGTCCCAATCCGAAGCCCGCAATTCGGGGACGGCGCGTTCGAGGAACACTTCGACCAAAAACGGCTCGAACCAGAAACCACGGTGGTATTTGTACTGGTGCAGGATTTCCAGGACCTTGTCCCGGGCGGCGACGGCCGAACGGGCGCTTTGGAAGCAAAGGTCCATTCCCCGGCAATTACCGCACTCGAAAGGGTTTGAGAGCGCGCCTTGGTAGGGATAACCGCACCGCTCGCAAAACGGCCGCTCGATATACCGCACCCGCGCCCGGCAATCCAAACACACGAAGCCTTGGGCGGGGGTGGCTCGGGACGCTTTGCAGAGCTGGCAGACCTCTGGATAAAAAAAGGCCAAGCCCGCATTCACCCAACTTTTGACTGCGCCAACCATGGTGTTCATAACGCGCATCGACGCCGGCCGGAGTCGTGGGCGAGCATGCGGTGTCGTGGTGAATAGTCAAGCGTAATCGAGGGCTCTCCCAGGCTCGCGCCGGAGCCGAGCCCGCCAACTCGCAATCGACGCGGGTGGTTTCGATGCTTTCTGCCGCTCCAAATATCCCATGCTTTTGCCCCGGGCCGGGAAGGTTTGCGGGTAGAAACGAGTGGCGATTGAGGTGGGCGCATGCTAAATAGCAGCCGTGTTTGGATCAGCGAATCAATCAGGCGCGGAATGGTCCGCCGTCCCCGGACCGTTTGGACGCTTCTATTTGCAGGAACCGATCAACAGCGGAGGGATGGCCGAGATTTGGCTGGCGACCGACGAGCGCAGCAAGCCGTACGCCCTCCGGCTCATGCATGATCGGTTCAAGTTCAACTTTGCGGCCCGCCGGCGGTTTGTGCGCGGCTGCGAGATCTTGTCGAAGATCGGCGATCACGACGGCATTATCGGGTATGTCGAGCATGGAAAGATTAAGGGCCAGCTTTACCTGCTCATGGAATATGTCGAGGCGGACAATTTGAAGGATCTCTATGCGCGGCAAGACCCCGTGCTGGTGGAGAATGTCGCCCAGATCCTGCTCGATATGGCCGGGGCGCTCGAACACATGCACAACAACGGGTTCATGCACCTGGACTTCAAGCCGGAGAACGTTTTGGTCACGCCGAATGGCAAGCTGCGCTTGATCGATTTCGATCTCGCCCAGGAAATTCCGGAGAAGCCGGTAAAATTTTCCAAGAAGAATCCCGGCACGCCGGCCTACATGGCTCCGGAACAACTCCTCGGCCAGCCGCTCTCACACCACGCCGATCTGTTCTCGTATGGCGCGACCGCGTTCGAGCTCCTGACCAACCAGAAACCATTTCCGGGAGACACCCCGGCGGAGATCCTCGGCAAGCAGCTTGACCGCTCGGGTTTTGTCACGCCGCGCGAGTTCAACGCCGATATCCCAGCCGGCCTCGAGCGAGTCATTCTCCGGTGTTTGGAACAGGATCCCGGCCGGCGCTATCCGTTTATTGGGATCATGGTGCGGGAGCTTCAGGCGGCTCTCTACGTGCAATAGTCCGTGGCCCGGCCTGGGCCGCCTCCGCCACGGCCTCGGCCAGCACGGCCAAACCTTCTCGAATGGCGCTCTCGGTAATGGTCAGCGGGGGAGCGATTTTGACTGTTTGTCCCCAAGCGCCCACCGGGGCGAAAAACAACAGCCCCTTGTAGAAGCAGCGCTCGACCACTTCGTGCGCCAGTTCGGGGTTCGGTTCCTTCCGCCCGGGCAGAATCATTTGCAATCCGCCAACCAATCCCCGGCAGCTCGTCCGGCCCACGATCTCCGGGTGCCGATGCTGGATGTCCGTCAGGCCTGGTGCCAGGATTTGGCCCATGGCCTCCGCATTCGCAGCCAGACGGCGGCCCACCGTGACTTTGAGACTGGCGAGCGCGGCGGCACAGCAAACCGGGTTTCCCCCGTGCGTGCTGGTCATCGAGCCCGGCGGGAGCAGGTCCATGATTTCCGGCCGGCCGATGACGGCGGAAAGCGGCAACGAGCTGCTGATGCCTTTTCCGCAGCAGATCAGGTCCGGGTTCACGCCGTAATGCTCGAAGGCCCAGAATTTGCCGGTGCGGCCGAACCCGGACTGGACTTCATCGAAGACCAGCAGGGCCTGGTTTGTTTTGCACCACTCGGCCAGGCGCTGGATATAGTCCACCGGGGCGAAGTCAGGCCCGACGCCCTGGTAAGTTTCGAGGAGGACGCCGGCCACGTGGGCCGGTTCGATGCGCTTCTCCTGCAACGTGGCGAGGAACCGGTCGAAGGAGGTGTCCGTCGTCCAATAGCCGTCAGGGAAGGGAACCTGCACAATGGCGGGGTCCTCATTGACGATCCATTGCTTTTGGCCGGGGATGCCCCCGGCCTGCTGCGCGCCCAATGTCCGTCCGTGAAAACCGCGTTCGGCCCCCAACACGAAGATCTTTTTGCGCCCCCGGCTCGCAGGCCATGGGTGCGGATGAGTTTGATAGCGCACTCGGTCGCTTCAGAACCCGTGCTCAAGAGGAAGACTTTGTCCAGGCCGGGAGGCGTCACCCGGGCCAGTTCGGACACCAGCGCGGCGCGCTCCTCGCTGGGAAATGCATAGTTGTGCAGCAACCCGCTGTGGACTTGCTCGATAATCGCGCGGCGCACCTCGGGGGCGCCATGGCCGCAATTGGCCACCAACACGCCGCTGCTCCAGTCCAGCCATTGGTTTCCGTGCTTATCCCAGACGTAAATGTCCTCCGCGCGATCCCAAACCAGGGGGGGCTGTCCGCGCATGGATTGCGGCTCGAACTGACGCAGGAGTTCGAGCGTGGAAAGGGAACCGGGATGCGGCAGCGTGCCGGAAATGCGGCGATGCTTGGTTTCCACCCGGGGCACGAGCCGCGGCGTCAGGCTGAATTCTTTGCCCATAACTGCGCTTCATTTAACCACGCGCACGCGGAATTGCACTCTAAACCCTAACGAGGCGGGCCTCAGGGTTGCAGGGCGCTGTGGGGTGGTCGAGGGTTGGGGGATTCGAGAAGACCGGCGGCTGGCAGACGCCTCTCCGCGAATTCGAGGGCTCGTATTCTGCGGTCCTCGCCGCCTTCGCCCTTTCAGAATCCGGCAGTTTAAACTTTGCACCGCCAGGTTCGTTCTTATGATCGGGTGCGATGATCGGAACGCTTTTGAATGCCGCCGGAATTCTGGTGGGGGGATGCGCCGGGTTAATGCGGGCCAAAGTCCTGTCCCTCGCGGTGGAATCCTACCTCAAGATCGGTTTGGCGGCCTTAATCGTCTTTTATGGGTTGCGGCTCACCTGGCTGAGTTTTAACGGTTCGTTGATCCAGAGCCTGAAGCAAGGCCTCGTCCTGATGGTAGCCTTGTCGCTCGGGAAAATGTTGGGGCGGTTGCTGCATCTTCAACGACTCTCGAATTCTCTGGGGCAGCGCGCGCACGAACACATGCTGGCGAAAACTCCGCCGAAGGAAGGGCGGATCGGTTCGGCTTTCAAAACCTCCACGATCCTGTTCTGTCTGGCGCCTTTGGGGATTGTGGGTGCGGTCGTGGATGGCCTGTCGCTTTCGCAGGTACTTTTATCCGCTGGCGGTCAAGGCGGTCATCGACGGCTTGGCGGCCATGGGGCTTGTATTGATGCTGGGCTGGGGGGTGCTCCTGGCGGTGATCCCACTGCTGGCGGTCCAAGGCACCATCACATTGCTAAGTTCCCACTTGCTCGAGCCCTTCCTGGCCGCGCGAGGTCTAATCGACCCGGTGAACTGTGTGGCCGGCATCCTCGTCTTCTCCGTCGCCCTGATCATGCTGGGTCTCAAGCGCGTCGAATTGACCGACTACCTGCCCAGCCTGGCGATCGCTCCATTGCTGACTTGGGCGTTCCGTTGAGACGGGGAGCGTAGAGCGTAATAACGTAAAACGTAACAACGTAACAACGTGAAGCGTGAAGCGTGATACGTGAAGCGGGATACTTACAGCGGCGTGGGGTAAACAGGGAAGGCGCAATCGCCTGGGCGACCCGCCTCCGAGCTTACGCCTTACGCCTTACATCCTACGTTATTACGTTATTACGTTGTTACGTTGTTACGTTGTTACGTTGTTACGTTTCACCCCCCTGGGGTCCGCATCCGCCGCGATTTACTGCTTTCACGCGCGCCCGTTGGGGTCAAGACCCCATTGAGAACCAGGCGGGCTGGCCACAACGTGTGACCTATGCAACACATGCTGTATTGTCCCCCTCTGAGCGCCTCGGGCCTGGAATCCAACCCCGCGTTTGCCGTCGTGATCGCGTATGAAGATTTCGAAACTGGAAAGCATGCCAAACGGACCTACGATTTTCTGGTCGAGAACCTTGGCCGGGACTGCCAATTCGTCAATCAGATGTGGAAGTTTGACGTCTTGAGCATTCCGAAACTGCGCGAAATCGCCGTCGAGGACGCCGCCAAGGCCGACATTGTCATCATCTCGAGTCATGGCGATGAACTGCCGGAGCAGGTGGAATGCTGGATCGAGTCATGGCTCGAACAGTCGCTCAATCCCCTCGCTCTGGTGGCGCTCTTTGATCGCGCCGTCGAGGACACGCGCAGGAGCAAGGCCGTTCGAGCGTACCTGGCCGGGGTTGCCCAACGAGGGCAGATGGAGTTCTTTGCGCAATCTCAGGATTGGCCCGAAAAAGCCGCGCTGCCGGCCCAGATCGCCGCTTCCGCGAGCGCGGGTCTGAATGGCAGAAACTACTCGTCCACCCTGGCCGGCGTGGTGCAGCGCGAATTCCCCGTCCCCCATTGGGGCATAAACGAGTGATTTCTCGCCCCCCAAGCGGCGCCGCCCGCGACCGTTTCGCCACGCACAAAGGATTCGAGGGCCGGGCTCCTCAGGGTAACGGGCTGATGCGACCGATTTGGAACGATTCTATCAGCTTCAGCCTGACGCTCTGGTGCTCGAGGTGATGTACCTCGCCGAGGAACTGTTGTCGCCCAGTGTTTTGGCGATTCCCGGCAAAATGGACGTGGGCGCACGCGAATTGGAGGTGGCCGCCGAATTGGTCAACCGGATGAGTGCAGCGTGGGACCCGCGCCAGCACCGCGCATTTTCCCCTCGTCACCCTCGGCGCGGCTATTAAACTGCCCTGCATGACCAAAGTACGACTGGGCCTCATTGGTTTGGGCAATATCGGGCAGCACCACGCCAATTACCTCGCGGCGGGCAAGGTCAGCCGGGCTGAACTGGTCGCGGTTTCCGATGCGGTGGCATCCAAATTGGAGCGTTACAAGCCCTTGAGCGTATTTACCGATGCCGAGGAACTCATCCGGTCCGGACGGGTCGATGCGGTGATCATCGCCACTCCCCATTTCCAGCATACCACCTTGGGGATAGCCGCGCTCGATCACGGGCTGCATGTCATGGTCGAAAAGCCTATTTCAGCTCACAAAGCAGACGCGGAACGCCTGCTGGCGGCGCACCGGAAAAATCCGTCGCTCGTCTTCGCGGGCATGTTTCAGCTCCGGGTGGAACCGCGCTACCTGCGGATGAAGCACCTCATTCAGTCGGGAGAATTGGGCGAGGTGGTGCGGATGAGCTGGATCATGACCGATTGGTTTCGGACGGAGGCCTACTACGCGAGCGGAGGCTGGCGGGCGACGTGGAAGGGCGAAGGCGGGGGCGTGTTGCTCAACCAGTGCCTGCATAATCTCGACATCCTGCAATGGCTGCTTGGCATGCCCAAGCGCGTTCGAGGTTTTTGCCAGCTCGGGCGTTTCCATCAGATCGAGGTCGAGGATAATGTCACCGCCTACTTGGAATATCCTAACGGAGCAACCGGCACGTTCGTGTCGTCCACCGGCGAAGCTCCGGGGGCCAATCGCTTCGAGATCGTGGGCACCCGGGGCCGGTTGGTGCTGGAACGCGAAAAGCTTCTCTTTACCCGCAACGAAACCGACATGATCGAGTTTAGCAAATCCGCCAAGCTCGGTTTCGCCAAACCGGAAATCTGGAATGCTGAAATCCCCTTTCTTGACGCGCCGAACACCCATTCGGTGCTGATGCAGAATTTCGTCAATGCCATCCTGGACGGCGAGCCGCTGGTGGCGCCTGGTGCGGAAGGCATCCACTCGGTGGAACTGGCCAATGTGATGCTCTATTCGTCGCTAATGAGCGAGACCATCGAGTTACCGCTGGATAGCGCGGCCTATGCTCGCAAGCTCGAGGAACTGATCGCCGGTTCACGCTTTGAAAAGCGCGTGCGTGAGGTTTCCAACGAGGATTTCAGCAAGTCCTTTATCCGCTAGGCGGGTTGGGCAGGGAAAAGTAGAAAGTAGCGCCTTTGTCGATTGCGCCCTCGGCCCAGGTGCGACCGCCGTGGCGATGGATGATCCGCCGGACATTGGCCAGACCGACTCCGGTGCCTTCAAAATCGGAAGCCCGGTGCAGCCGTTGAAACACCCCGAAGAGTTTGTGGACGTACCGCGGGTCAAAGCCCACCCCGTTGTCGCGCACGAAAATGACGGTCTCCGCGGGATCCGCCATGCAGCCTACTTCAATGCGAGCCGGGTTGCGCCCCCGGGTATATTTAACGGCGTTGGTGAGCAAATTGACCACCACCTGCCGCAGCAGCGAGGGGTCCGCTTCGATGACGGGCAGTTCACCGATGATCCACTCCACCGGGCGGCCTGCGATTTCGCTTTGGAGTTCGCGAGTGACGGTCCGGACCACGGAATCCAGTGGCACGGCCCCCTTGGTCAACTCCGCGCGCGCGGTCCGGGAAAAGGCCAGGAGGTCATCGATCAATTGCCCCATCTGTTTAGCGGAAGCGGTAATGGTTTGGAGGTGACCCCGGGCCTCCTCATCCAACTGGGTGCAGGAGCAGGTCAGGATCTCGACAAAGCCTTCGATATGCCGCAGGGGGGCGCGGAGATCATGTGAAACCGAATAGCTGAAGGCCTCGAGTTCCTTGTTGGCCATCTCGAGTTCCCCCGTGCGTTCGCGCACCCGCCGTTCGAGGTCGATATTCAGACGGCGGATCTCCTCCTCCGCCTGCTTGCGCTGGAGCCGAAACTCCGCCTGGCGGAGGGCTCGATGCACCGCCGGGGGCAGGGTGCTCAAGCGATGTTTGAGCACGAAGTCCGTCGCGCCACTCTTCAGCGCTTGGATCGTCATTTCCTCACCAAGGGAGCCGGTAACGAAAATGAACGGCACATCCGGAGCCTGTTTCTGGGCGATGCACAACGCGCTGAAGCCGTCGAAGGCCGGCAATCCATGGTCGGAAAGAATGACCGCCGGGTGAAAGCGTTCGAGTTCCCTCAGATAGGCCTGTTCGGTTTCCACCCGCTTGAGCGTGAAATCAAACCCGCCTTCTCTCAAGGAATGTTCCACGAGGGCGGCGTCGCGAGCCTCGTCCTCGACCATCAGGATGCGCAATTTCTTCTCGATAAGCCTGAAATCGAACTGACTTGGCAACTGACCCCGCTCAAGCCATTTCCCCGCTGGGTTACATCCTGATGACTCCAACATCCGTGGTGACGGCGAACGGGTCAAGGGGAACCTGGGGAAATTGGGCTTTGACGATTTAGGTCTTTACCCACTTACCCGGGCCAAGGCCACCGCCTACCGTGGGTCAGTCGTATGGCAACCGACACCGCAGCCTGGGAACTGTCGCGCCTGGGGCCGCGGAGTCCTGCTCCTTTGACCCGCCGGAAAATGCGGCCACGTTCGAGCGGCTGGAACTCAACGGGGTCGTCCATTCTTATCGCGCCGAGCAGGACGACCGTCGCTTCGTGCTGGGGCCAATCAGCCTGGTGTTCTGTCCGGGCGAATTGGTTCAGGCGCCGGGTTTCATGGGCCAATTTGCCTGCACCAAGGCTTTATAGCCGCCGATGAGAGAGTACACCTTCGGGTAGCCCATCTCCTGCGCGACCGCCGCGGTTAATACCGACCGGTACCCGCCGCCGCAGTACATGATGATCTCCTGATTGGGATCGGGGAACATCTTCTCGAGGTCGCGTTCGAGCACGCCTTTGCCCAGATGCACGGCTTCGGCGGCGTGGCCCTTCCCCCATTCACCGTCCTCGCGCACATCCAGTAACGCGGCTTTAGGGTTTCGGGCAAGCAGTTCGCGGGCGTGTTCGATGGTAATCTCTTTGACATACGGCCGCTTCTCGGTCACCAGTTTTAAAAACCCGGGCGAATGATCCATGCTCAAAATCTAACGCAACCGTGCGCGTGGTCAACGTCCTGGATGGCCGACCGCGGCTGGAACAGCCGCGGCGTGCCCGGGACGGCGTGCCGCGGGTAGGCCGTTTCGTTCACCCGCGGAGATGTCTTATGGATATAAAAAACCTTGAACAGGTTCCCTCATTTACCACCAAGGACGGGTCGGAAATCCGTGAATTGCTGGCCCATCGCAATTCTGCCATCCGCAACCAGAGCCTGGCCGAGGCGCGGTTGGCCGTGGGCGGGAGCACGCAGGAACACTATCACCTTCGGACTGAGGAGATCTACTACATCACGCATGGCGCCGGTCGGATCCGGATCGAGGGCGAAGTCTTCGAGGTGCATCCGGGCGATGCCATTGCCATCCCGCCCGGGCGGAGGCACAAGCTCTGGAACACCGGTTCGGTTCCCTTGCGGCTGCTTTGCTGTTGCTCCCCGGCCTATGAGCATGCGGATACGGTGATCACGGAGTGAGCCCGCAGGCGGGCCGGTGGCAGTCTCCGGCATGGCTGCGGCCTCCACGCCCCAATTGCGAGTTGACCTCATCCGGGCGCCAGCTTTTACTGGCCGGATGCGACGACTGTGGTCCACCATTTTGTTTGGCGCCCTGGCCTGGGCCGGGTGCGCCCACAAACCGGATGGATATAGTTCCCAAGGCTTCAGCGACCTCCCCTCGGCAAAAGGATCTCGCCCAGCCATCTCCCTCACTCCTCCGAATTTAATCGTAACCCCCGAAACGTCGTTCGCCGGCCGGGTCGTCAAAGTCAATGCCAGCGGAAGGTTCACGGTTCTGAGCTTTCCTCTCGGGCATCTGCCGGAGGTGGACGCGCGGCTGAATGTCTATCATTCGGGTTTGAAAGTGGGTGAAGTCCGGGTCAGCGGGCCGCAAATGGAGGATAACATCGTGGGCGATCTGGTGAACGGAACCGCGCAAGCAGGGGACGAGGTGCGGGAACCCTAATCCTCCTTCCTGGTGATCCTGTTACCCATCGTCACCCGGGAGTTGCGGGTGGCCTCGCGCCGTCGCAGCACCTACTGGCTGCGCACGGGGGCCACGCTGGCGGTGATCTTCCTAGGAACATGGTTATTCCTGCTGATGAAAGATGAGCCGCCGCGCGAACTCTCGACCTATCTTTTCGGAACACTCACCGGTGGCGCCGTCCTGTACGCGCTGTTGAGCGGGGTCCGGGCCACCGCCGATTGTCTCAGCGAGGAGAAGCGAGAAGGAACGCTTGGCCTGCTGTTTCTGACGGATTTGAAAGGCTACGACGTGGTATTAGGCAAGCTGGCGGCCAACTCGGTCAATGCCATCTACAGCGTGGTGGCGGTGGTGCCCGTTTTGGCCATTCCACTGCTCATGGGCGGGCTGACGCCGGGAGAATTTGGCCGCATGGCGCTTGTCGCTTTGAACTCGCTTTTTTTCTCGCTGGCACTGGGGCTTGGCATCTCGGCGCTGAGCCGGTCCGCGCAAAAGGCTATGGTGGCGACCCTGCTGGTGGTATTGGCGTTCACCGCGTTGCTGCCCGCGTGTGTGGAGTTCGCCGTGAGCCTCGGAAAGCTGCGCGGCGTAGCATCGGCTTTGCTGCTTCCCAGCCCTGGCTTCAGCTATTATCTGGCTTGGGACGCGAGCTATCGTTTGCAGGCGCGGTTCTTTTGGTATTCGGTTCTCTGTTTGCATTTGGCGGGGTGGGGTTGCCTCGTTCTCGCCAGCATCGTTGCCCCGCGTGCGTGGCAGGACAAACCGGCGGGAGCCGAGACGTTGAAGTGGCGCGAGCGATGGCGGTTGTGGACCTTTGGCAGCCTGGCCGAGCGGAGAGCCTTCCGCCAGCAACTGCTCTCGCAGAACGCTTTTTTTTGGCTCGCCGCTCGAGCACGGCTGACCCCGGCCCTGGTCTGGGGATTCCTGGGGTTGGTGGCCTGCGGTTGGGTGTGGGGTTTGGCCAGGCACCGCGGGGACTGGCTCAACTCCGGAGTTTACATCATCACGGCGCTCGGGCTGAACCTTGTCCTTAAGTTATGGTTTACCAGCCAAGCCACCGGCCGGCTCGCCGAGGACCGGAAGGCCGGGACGCTGGAGTTGCTGCTCTCGACGCCGCTGACGGTGGAAGAAATTCTCCACGGGCAACTCCTTTCACTCCTGCGGCAATTCCTGGGCCCCGTGCTGGTCGTGCTGGGAGCCGAGTGCCTGTTCCTGATGGGCACCTTGGCGGAGCCATCGATCACGGATCGGGCCTTCTGGGTTCTGCTTTGGATGGCGGGCATGCTGATGCTGATCGCCGATCTGGCCGCCCTTTACTGGGTGGGCATGTGGCAAGGACTCACGGCAAAGCATGTCGGGCGCGCCACAACCGGGTCCTTAGGTCGCATCCTGGTCGTGCCCTGGATCACCTACGTCGTGGTGATCATGGTGCTCATGTCCGCCGGCGCGGGCCGCGGGCTCGAGGCTTCGCCGGCCTTCTTCGTCGTGCTCTGGCTGATCCTGGGCCTGGTGGCCGACTTCGCCTTTGCCGGGCAGGCCCGGCACAAGCTGCTCACCGAATTTCGCCTGGCCGCCCAGCAACGGTACGCCACCCCGGCCCACTGGTGGGCTCGACTGTTCGGCGGTGCGGCTCGCGAACCAACGCCAGCGCCCCGCGTGGCGGGAGTCCGGAGTTGAGCGATCGCCGCCAACCAGCAGCGCGTAGTGCGCGCGGACCGCTTCGAGGAGGAAGCACAACGTTTACCCCTGGACCCCGCTGGCTGCTTCGCCATAGCCGCAGGCCGGCCTTGTGGCTATCCTCGTTCCGCGTTCGAACATGACCTTCCTGCCGATAGTTCAGCGCGAGTTGGGGGTGGCTGCCCGGCGCCGGAGCACGTTCCGCGTTCGTTGGTGGACCACCGCCCTGGCCATGGCGTGCAGCCTGGTGTCTTTGGGCATTTTTGAAACCTCCACGCACCTTCGCGGCGTGGGCGCCCCTCTCTTTGGGCTGATCTGCTGGTATGCCTTCGGACTCTGCGTGCTTTCGGGGGTTTTTCTTTCTGCGGATTCGCTCAGCGCCGAAAAGCGCGAGGGCACACTGGGCTTGCTTTTCCTCAGTCATTTGAAGGGCTACGATGTCGTGTTAGGGAAGTTCATGGCGCTGGGGCTCAACGCCTTTTACTGCCTGCTCGCGTTATTGCCGTCGGCCGCGTTATGCCTCCTGCTGGGAGGGGTTACCGCCGGCCAGCTCTGGCGTGGCGCCCTGGCTTTGGGGAATGCGCTGTTCTTTTCGCTGGCCGCCGGCATGGCCGTTTCGGCCTTCGGCCGCCAGGCTCAACGCAGCACCAGCGCGGCGCTGGCCCTGCTGCTCTTTTTGGCCGCGGGCCTCCCCCTGGGCGCCGTGGTTATCGGCAAGTTGCTGCCGTCACCGGCCTGGATCGCGGTCGCCCACTTGAGCCCGTTCTATGCGGTTTCGTATTCGGCCGAGGCAAATTATACGGGCCCGGCGAGTGGCTTCTGGCCGGCGCTGGTGACCTCGGGGTTGTGTGGCTGCGCCTTGCTTGGTCTTGCGAGTGTGGTCTTGCCCCGCGGGTGGCGGGAGAGGGGACGAGCGCCTCGGAAGGCAGGCGTGATGTTCGCCCGGCCCAGCCCTTCGCCCGCGCGCGTGGTCCAGCGCACCGCCGCCCGGGCTGAATTATTGACGCGCAACCCGGTGCAATGGCTGACGGGCCAGCAACTGGGCACGCAATGGGGTGCCTGGGTGATCGTGGCGGCCTGGGGGTTGGTGGTGCTGGCCGCCCTGGCATTCGGCGCGAGCGCCGCCAGTTCACCGCTGGTCACCGGCTATTTCGTGCTGCCGTTCGGCTTCTTTCTGAAGCTGCTTTTCGCGGTGCAAGCCACTCGCTTCTTCGGCGAGGGCCGCCGGAACGGTGCGCTGGACTTCCTGCTTTGCACCCCGTTGACCAACCGTGAGATCGTCGATGGCCAGGCCAAGGCATTATGGAACGTATTCCTCTGGCCTTTGATCGTTTTTGTTGCCCTGCTGTTGGCTCCCGTCACCATCCGGTTGACGGAAGCGCTGTTCGCAAGAAATCTCGACCCGGTCCTGGCCGCCGCCTCGGGTTCGTTTCTCGCGGGATTATTTGCCATCCGCCTCGGGATGGATCTGGTTGCGGTTTGTTGGTTTGGCATGGCCTTGGCCTTAACTTCGCGGCGGCCGAGCCTGGCGGCGGCGACGACCGTGCTGTTCGTTTTGATCCTGCCTTCGCTCTTCTCCTTCTGCTGGCTGGATATCGTGGCGGACATTTTTTTCATCGCCTGGGGCAGAGCCAAACTGCGACAGGACCTTCGCCAGCTTGTAGCCCGGGAATACCTCTCGGCCATCCCGCCGGTTTGGCCCGTGCCGCCACGTGCGTCGCCGGCCCCGCCCGCGAGTCTGCCTCCGATTATCCTCAAGTAATCCGCCGGGCGGGAGGCTGGGCGGAGTCCGGAACGTTATGGCAAGGATGGCGTTGTGCCCACGCATTTCCACACGGAGACGACCTTCGCCAGATGGTTGCGAGCGGCGCTTTTTTGCCAGCACTTGGGACACTTCGGGGTTAAAACAGGACACCGCGAACGTGGACCGGGGGCAGACCGTCCGACCCAAGATCGGCTTCGCCTTGATCGCACAGGCCAGCAGAGGGCCAAATGCCGCCTCCGCGCGGAATATTATCAAGTGCCGATTGGCTTGGAAAAGGCCCCATCCCGCCCCAGGCCCGCGGGACTACGGGTTTGCTGATTTTGGTGTTATAGTATAGAAAGTCTTCTGGCAATCGTCCTGCTATCAAGGCTTTGTTTAGAAACCAAGGCAAATATATTGTTAGAGTCGAACATAGTGTCCATCCATGGAAACGATTCTTGAGACGAAAGACCTGCGGGTTGAATACAAAGCCCAGGCGTCCAGTGAAGGCCGCAAGTTGGCCGTCAAAGACCTCAACTTAAGGGTCAATGCCGGCGAGGTGTTCGGCTTTCTCGGTCCGAACGGGGCCGGCAAAACGACGACCATGAACGTGCTGCTGGGCTTTTTGAACGCCACCGCGGGTGAAGCATTTCTTTTCGGTGTCAACGTGCGCGAACCGATCGCCCGCCAGCGCATCGGCTATCTGCCGGAACTGACCTACTATTACAAGTTCCTGACCGCGGAGGAACTCCTGCGCTTTTACGCGCGCATCTTTCGCATTCCCAAAGACCAGACGGAAAAGCGAATTGATCAGTTGCTGAAGCTGGTCGAGTTGGATCACGCGCGGAAGCGCCCGATCAAAACCTATTCCAAGGGCATGCAACAGCGGGTGGGCCTGGCCCAGGCGCTCATTAACAATCCGGACCTGCTGATCCTGGACGAGCCGACCAGCGGCCTGGATCCGCTGGGCCGCATGAAGGTGCGCGAGATTATCCAGCGCCTGAAGCAGGAAGGCAAAACGGTGTTCTTCTCCTCGCATGAACTCGGCGAAGTCGAGACGGTCTGCGATCGCGTCGCCATCATTCACCGCGGCGAGTTGAAGGTCGAGGGCCGGGTCGCCGACCTGCTCGAGCACTATCAAGCCAATCTCGAAATGATCTTCCTGAAAATTATCGGCTACGAGCCTGCCCTGGCCAAGGAGGCGGCCTGATGAATACCGTCGCGGCTCTGACCCAGGTGGTCATCAAGGAACTCTACCGGCGCAAGGACTTTTATGTCCTCTTTATTCTCACGGCCCTCATCACACTGATGATGGGATCGGTGACCTTTTTCCATGATGCAAAAATCGCCCGTTATCTTAAGGAGATCTGTTTGCTCCTGGTGTGGGTGTCGGCCCTGGTGATCGCCATCGCCACCAGCGCGCGGCAACTCCCGGCCGAGCGAGAAAACCGGACCATCTTTCCGTTGCTGGCGAAGCCCGTGACCCGCTGGCAGGTCGTGTTGGGCAAGTTCGCGGGCTGCTGGCTGGCGTGCGGGATCGCGCTGGTGTTTTTCTATTTGTTCTTCGGCGTGATCAGCGGCTCGCGGACCGGGCATTGGCCGGTGGCCGAATATCTCCAGGTGCTTTGGCTGCACTGGATGATGCTGGGGATCGTCGTGGCCATGGTCCTGTGCGGCTCCGTCGTCTTTACCGCCCCCTCCTCCAACTCCACCATTTGCTTCATCGTGGTGGTGGGCATCCTCCTGCTGGGCCGCCATCTGAACCAGGTCGCCCTGCGCGAGCCGGAGCCATTCGGCACCGTGCTCTATACGCTTTATTTCCTCATCCCGCACCTGGAATGGTACGACGTGCGCGACTTTGTGATTTTCGATCACCCGATGATCGGGTGGGGAGCCTGCGCCTTGGCGACGGCCTATGCGGCTGCGTATAGCGGCCTGCTGTTGCTGGTGGCCTGGCTGGTTTTCCGGCGCAAACCGCTCAACCTATGAGCCGGACCTCGACTCGGGTGCTGGTGCTGGTTTTGGTGTTGGTGGCCACCTTCGGGCTGGCGACGCTGTTTCAGCCGCGCGCGGAGGCCTGGAACCGGCAGGCGGGTTCGGCCAGTGTGCTCGACGTGCTGTTGGGGGACAGCCGGCGCTTGTTCGCCAATCACGCTTTTGTCGAGGCCGACGTTTATTTTCACAGCGGCTACTATCCCTCGATCTTCGACCAGGCCCTGGCGCCCAAGGATAGCCAGCACATGACCAGCGAGGAGGGCAGTCCCGAAGAGGAGGCCCACGAACGGAGCATGAACTTTCTCGGCAAACCGAGGGATTGGGTCGAGCGATTTGGACGCCATTTCCTCATCACCGAGCATACGCATTTGTCTGGGGGCAATGAGCGCGAGATCCTGCCGTGGCTGAAACTTTCGGCGGAGCTGGATCCGCAGCGAATCGACACCTACACGGTGGCGGCTTACTGGTTGCGCAAGCGGCTCGGCAAAGTGTCCGAGGCCGAACAATTCCTGCGGGATGGCTTGCGGAACAACCCGAGCAGCTACGAAATCCTCTTCGAACTCGGACGCCTCTACGAGGAAAACTACCAGGACGAAGTCCGGGCGCGCCACGTCTGGGAACTGGCCCTGCGGCGCTGGCGGGAACAAGAGCCCCCGCCGAAAGACCCCGACCTCATTGGCCTCGAGAAAATCCTCATTCATCTGGCCCGTCTCGAAGAACGCACGGGCAACCCTGGGGTGGCCGCCCATTACCTCGAACTGGCTACCAAGTGCTCGCCCAACGCCGCCGTCCTGCGCCAGCAAATCGCCGAGCTCAAACTCAAGGCCGCCGCGGGGTCGATTACCAATCTTTCGAAACCCAGAGGTTGACCGCCGAATCCGGCCGGTGCGCCGGCGCGGCGGCGGGCAGGGCGGGATCCTCGAACGTGGAAACGCCGGCCCCGTTCGATCCCGCGCGGATCACGCGAGGCGGCGCTTCTTGCCGGGGTGGCTGACCAATTCGGCCGGCAAGGGCCAGCGGTGCCCCTGCTGGACCAGCAACGATTGTGTCGCCTCGGGACCCCACGTGCCGGCCGCGTAATTAGGAAAATCCGTCGGTGGCGCCACGGCCCAGACTTCGAGGATGGGCATGAGGACGCGCCAGGCCGCTTCGACCTGGTCGGCGCGCATGAAGAGCGTCGGGTCATTGTTCATGACATCCCAGAGCAGCGTCTCATAGGCTTCGGGCGAACGTTCGGCAAAGGCCTCCTGATAATTGAATTTCATCTCGACGGAACGAAGATGCACCTTGGGCCCGGGATGTTTGGCCTGAAACCGCAGGATAATGCCTTCATCGGGCTGAATCGAGATCACCAGGCGCGACGACTGCCAATCGAGCGTGGCCTCGGGTGGAAATGATTGGTGTGGCACCGGGCGGAACTGAATCGCCACTTCGGACACCTGCCGGGCCAGGCGCTTGCCCGTGCGCAGATAGAAAGGGACGTCTTGCCAGCGCCAGTTGTCCAGGAACAGTTTTAGAGCCACAAACGTTTCGGTCTGTGACTCGGGCGACACATCCTGTTCCTGGCGATAGCCGGGGACTTCTTTTCCGCCCATCCAGCCTTTGGAGTACTGCCCCCGCACGGCGTATTGGTGAACCGCTTCATGTGAAATGGGGCGCACGGCGTGCAGCACGTCCACCTTCTTGTTGCGGATCTCGTCCGCGTCGAACGAGACCATCGGTTCCATGGCGACCAGGCAGAGCAGTTGCATGAGATGGTTTTGCACCATGTCCCGCAACGCGCCCGCCCGATCGTAATAGCCGCCCCGATGCCCGACGCCCACTTCTTCCGCGACAGTGATGGTGACATAATCCACATAGCGGCGGTTCCAGATCGGCTCGAAGAGCGGATTGGCAAACCGGAACGCCAGGATGTTTTGCACCGTTTCCTTGCCGAGGTAATGATCGATCCGGAAGACTTGCGATTCGTCGAAGTTGGCCGCCAGGATGCGGTTGAGGACGTTGGCGGATTCCAGGTCGTAACCGATGGGCTTTTCCACTACCAGCCGGGCTCGCTCCCGGTCGTGGGACAATCCGGCCTGGCCGAGGTATTTCGGGATTTCGCCAAACATGCTCGGCGGGGTGGCCATATAATAGATGCGGCCGGCCTTGGCGCCCCACTCCTTTTCGAGGCGCGCGCAGCGCTCGTCGAGTGCCGTGTAAGTTTCCAATTTTTTAAAATCGCCTTCGAGATAGTGGATATGCTGCGCAAACGTTTCCCAGTCGGACGGGCTCACGCCGGGACGCCGTGAAAATTGCTTCACCCCTTCGTATAACCGCTGCCGCAGCTTTTCCTCATCCGTCGCCACGCGATCCACGCCGATGATCGCAAACGAGTCGGGCAGGCTCCGGTCCTGGGAGAGATCAAACAGGGCCGGTATCAGTTTCCTCCAAGCCAGGTCGCCGCCGCCGCCAAAGATGGCGAAAATGGTCGGTCCGAGCTGTGTGTTGGTTTTCATCATGGTTGCCAAAGTTTAAGCGCTTCGTGCCGCCGAGGTTACGCTCGCGTTGGCACCCGGAAAGGAGTGCGCGCGGCCGGGATTGATCTCCCCGGGAGGGAGGCAGGAGGCTGAAGCACAAGGGAGCTTAACCCGTTGCCGATTGAAATCAACCGTCCAGGACTCGCCGCGTTCGGGCGCCTTGAACCGGGCGCGGTGCCTTCGCCCGCGCGCCTCCGTGATCGCCCCTCCCCGGTCTTCAACCCATGATGTCTTCTACCACGCGGCCCGAGACATCGGTCAGCCGAAATCGCCGGCCTTGGTACTTGAAGGTCAATCGCTCGTGATCGATCCCCAGCAGGCGAAGCATGGTGGCGTGGAGATCGTGGACGTGCACTGGATCCTTCACAATGTTGTACCCGAACTCGCAGGTTTGGCCGTAAATCAAGCCAGGCTTAACTCCACCCCCGGCCATCCAGGTGGTGAAACAGCGCGGGTGATGATCCCGTCCGTAATCGGTGCTGGTGAGTTTGCCCTGCGAATAGTTGGTTCGGCCGAACTCGCCGCCCCAAACGACAAGGGTGTCTTCCAGCAGGCCGCGCTGCTTGAGGTCGGTGACCAGGGCCGCGGCGGCCTGGTCGGTTTCCCGGCATTGATTGCTGATGCCCGCGGGCAGGTTGCCGTGCTGATCCCAGCCCTGGTGATAAAGCTGAATAAACTTCACCCCCCGCTCGGCCAGGCGCCGGGCGAGCAAACAATTCGAAGCGAAGGTCCCCGGTTTTTTGGCGTCGGGCCCGTACAAATCGAAAACGCTGGCCGGCTCCTTGGAATTGTCCATGACCTCAGGCACGGAAGACTGGAGGCGGAAGGCCATTTCGTACTGCTTGATGTGCGCGTCGAGTTCGGGGTCGCCGAACTGCTGGCGTTGAAACTCGTCCAGTTCGCGCAGGCGATCGAGCATCAAGCGCCGGGCCTGGGCGGAAATTCCGGCGGGGTTGTCCAGGTACAGCACGGGCTCTTTGCCCGAGCGGAATTGAACGCCTTGATATTCGGACGGCAGGAAGCCGCTGCCCCACAGGCGGGAGTACAGCGGTTGGTCCACTTTGCCCGGCGTGATGAGGACGACAAACGACGGCAGGTTTTCGTTATCGGTGCCCAGTCCGTAGGTCAGCCAGGCGCCGATGCTCGGACGGCCCGAGAGTTGCGAGCCCGTCTGCATGAACGTAATGGCCGGGTCATGGTTGATGGCTTCCGTGTACATCGAGCGAACGATGCAGAGATCATCCACGACTTTGGCCGTGTGCGGCAGCAGTTCGCTGACCCAAGCCCCGGATTTGCCATGCTGCTGAAATTTGAAAATGGATCCGGCCAGGGGCAGGATGGCCTGGTTGCCCGACATGCCGGTGAGCCGTTGACCCATGCGCACAGATTCCGGCAGGTCTTCGCCATTGCGCTGGTTGAGCAGGGGTTTGTAGTCGAAGGTCTCGAGCTGCGACGGACCGCCGGCCATGAACAAATAAATCACCCGTTTGGCCTTCGGCGGGAAATGCGTGGCGGCCAGAATGCCGCCATGGGCTGGGTTTGGGGCGGCCGCGGCCGCCGCCTCGGTGCCGCCCAACAACTGGGCCAGGGCGATGCCGCCCAGGCCCATGCCGAAACGATTCAGGAAGTGGCGGCGGGTCAGGCCGAGTGCGGGCAAGGGGCCGGTGCACACGGGAGAGGCGCCGATCCCGGCGGAGCGTTCGAGAGTTTTCATCGTTCAGTTACAAATTCATCGAGATTCATCAGGGCGCTGGCCAGGACCGTCGTGGCGGCCACTTCAGGGGCGGGAAGCGCGGCGTCCTCGGGCTGATCCCCCGTTTTTAGATACTTCGCCGCCGCCGAGGGATCGGCCGCGAAGGCGTTGAACTGCTCCTCGTAAAGCTGGCGAAGGATCTCCTGCTCGCGGGGCTTGGGTTCACGGCCGGTCGTCGCGCGAAAGCCGCGGATGATCCGGGCATTAATGTCCGTGCCGCATTGGCGCACCAATCGTTCGGCAAGCACGCGCGCGGCTTCCACAAACTGGGTGTCATCGAGCAGCACCAGCGCCTGCAGCGGGGTGGTCGTGGTCTCGCGGCGGGCCGTGCAAACCTCGCGCGAGGGGGCATCGAAGGCGAGCATCGAGGGCGGTGGCGAGGTGCGCCGCCAAAAGGTATAGAGGCTGCGCCGGTAGAGCCCCTCACCCTTATCCTGGACGTAATGCTTGCCGGTTCCGGCCTCCTCCCACACGCCCGCCGGCTGGTACGGCCGGACGCTGGGTCCGCCCACGCGGGGCGAGAGCAGGCCGCTGACTTCCAGCGCGTTGTCGCGGATTTCCTCAGCGCGAAGCCGGTGTTTGGGGCCGCGCGCCAGCAGGCGATTGTCGGGGTCCCGGGCCAGGAGTTCAGGGGTGGCCTCTGAGGTTTGCTGGTAGGTGGCAGAGGAGACGATCAACTTGTGGAGGGCCTTGACATCCCAGCCGCTCTCCACGAATTCCCGCGCCAGCCAGTCCAGCAACTCCGGATACGCCGGCAGTTTTCCCTGGGTGCCAAAATCCTCCTCGGTCTCGACCAGGCCGCGGCCGAAATGCATCCGCCAGATCCGGTTCACTGCCACCCGCGCGGTGAGCGGGTTGTGCGGATCCACCACCCATTTCGCCAAACCCAGGCGATTCCGCGGCAGGTCCTTCGCAAAGGGAAAAATCCTCTCGGGCGTATCCGGTTCGACGCGCGGGCCGTGTGCGTCATAAGCCCCGCGCTTCAGCACGAAGGTCGGACGCCGTGTGGCCATTTCCTTCATGACACTGATTTCCGGCACGTCATCAACCAACCCGTTCTCCGCTTCGCGCAGTTCGTGCAGTTGGGCCCGGGCCGCGGCGGAGGGCGCATCCCGTTGGGCCAGGTAGTAATCGAAGAGCGCCCGGCCATCTGGTGCCGCCGGGGCGGTCCCGGCCACCATCCGGACCTCGAACGGAGTCAGGCAGCGATCAAACACTTCAAACTCGTCAATCAATCCATTTTTAAATCCCGAGTCGCGAAACCGTCCGGCCAAAGTCAGTTGCACCTCCTGGATGTCGGCGTCCCCCCAGGCTTCCCGGTGCAGGATATCCTTGAAGAGATGGTCGCGGATCACCTTCACGGCCATCGGTGCGCCGTTGAGATAGAGATGAACGCCCGCCGCGCGGCTCGAGCCATCATAAGTGACTGCCAGGTGCGACCATTCATTGGTGGGGAGCACGGACTCGGCTTCGACTTTCAAGGCGTTGCCTGGCCAAAAGTGGATGAGACTGAAGGAAGGCCGTCCGTCTTCGAGGAGCAGTTCATATCCCCGGCTGCCCGAATCCGTCCACGAGCGCGAGCGATGAAATACCACGGCGCGCTCCTGGCGCTCCGTGGGCTTCAGCCACAAGCTGAAGCTGAAGGGATGGGTGCGATTGAAGGCGCCGGCGCCTTTGCACACGAGCGAATTGTCGCCGCTGAACTTGAGGGCCTGGCCCGCCTTGCCTTCGACCGGTTGGGGTCCGTCCACCAGCACCGCGCGATTGGTGGTGACGCGGTCCGGCGTGGAATTGTTTGTAATTTGCTCGAAGGAAAATGCCGCCACCGGCTCCGGCGCGGGAATCGAGCGCGTGCGGGACGCCTTCGCGTTCTCGAACCGGCCGTGGGCAAGAACGGCTTCGAGGGCGAGTTCTTCCTCAGCGACCTGGATCTGATGATCGAGCGCTTTCTGCTTCGCCTCTTCGCCCGGGCGATAGAGCAGCAGCGTCGGCGAGGGCGTCGCGTGCGTGAAATGCGAATAGAGCCCGGATTCGTCGATATTGTTGAAGAAGGCCGACATGCCATAGAAGTCCTTCTGCGAGATCGGGTCGTATTTGTGGTCGTGACAGCGCGCGCACCCGAGGGTCAGCCCCAGAAACGCCGTGCCCGCGGTGGAGACGCGGTCCGACACGTATTCGACGCGAAACTCCTCCTCGACGCTTCCGCCCTCATTGGTTTGGCGATGGAGGCGGTTGAAGGCCGTCGCCAGGATTTGGTCCCGGCTGGGGTGGGGCAACAGATCACCGGCGAGTTGCCACGTGATGAATTGGTCGTAAGGCAGGTTCTCGTTGAAGGCGCGAATGACCCAGTCGCGCCAGGGTGACATGTCGCGTTCGACATCGTTTTGATAACCGTAGGTATCGGCAAACCGGGCGAGATCCAGCCAGACGCAGGCCTGCTCTTCGCCATAGGCCGGAGAGGCCAGCAGCCGATCCACCAGCTTGCCATACGCCCCGGGCGAGGTGTCCGCCAGAAACGCATCGATTTCCTTCAAGGTGGGCGGCAGGCCGCGCAGGTCGAAGCTGAGCCGGCGAATCAACGTCTCGCGCGAAGCTCGCGGCGCCAGCTTCAAGCCCTCGGGTTGGAGCCGCTCCAGGACCAACGCATCAACTGGATTCCGCACCTGTGAATTATCCCCCAGTTTCGGCACCGGGACTTCCGCAACGGGCATAAAAGCCCAGTGCGGCTTGTATTGGGCTCCCTGGGCCACCCATGTCTTGAGCAGTTGCTTTTCCTCCGTCGTGAGACTCAGCCTGCTGGCGGCGGGTGGCATTCTATCATCGTCGTCATCCGCCACGAGAATCCGCCGGCACAACTCGCTCTGCTCCGGGTGGCCGGGAACGATCGCCGCCTTGCCGGTGTCCTTGTCGCGGAACTCATAGGCCGTCTCCGGCAAATCCAGCCGCAGCTTTGCCTTGCGCGCTTTCTCGTCCGGCCCATGGCACTTGAAGCAGCGATCCGCCAGCAGCGGTCGAATCTGGAAATTGAAATCCAGCCGGTTCGTCGCCGCCGAAGCCGGGCGGCACTCCCCGAAAATTCCAAGCCAAACCGCGAGCAGGCAGGGCCAGGGCAGAAATCCCGCCCGATTTCCCCGCCCATAGCGATCAGACAAAAAAGCAATCGAGGCGCACGCGGCGAGCAACCGGACAACGACGCGCTGCAAAGCGACGAAGCCGGCGCTCCCGGCCACGAGCCCGTGGCGGACGGTGCGTTCCGGCGCGGAACGTTTGCTCGAGCAGCTTGCTTGTGCGTCTTCGCGTCGTTGCCCCCTGGCGTTGCGCCGGCGTGGCTGTGCGTTAGAGCGGCTTGACGTGAGCATTAGCATAATTCTACTCCGCGCGCGCGCATTGACAAGGCAGGAAGACGCGCCCCGACCCCGTCCGAGCGCATCCCGGCCGCACCCCCTGAGCGCCGGCTTGGAGCCGGCTTACGGCGCTCGGCGATTCTTATCGTGCTCCGATGGATATTGGACGCGCTAAGCCGGCTCCAAGCCGGCTCTCCGGCGTCCGGCCCTGTTCTGCGGGGGGTACTGCCGGGATGCGCTCGACGCGCCCCAGCCGCGGGCGGGTCCTGAGGCAGGACCCAAGAAACGTGCGGAGTGCGCGAAAGCGCCGCGGGGAAGCGGGGTGAGCGGCTTCCTTGAGGGCCTGCCAGAGCGTGTCAACTTTTCTTTACTTGCGCTCTCGCTCTCCTAGGCTAATCCGATGATGACGACGCGTTTTGTTCGCTGGCTTGGGATTGCCGGGTTATGCATCGCCTGCCAGATACCGTCGGGGGTCTTCGGCGAACCCATCCCCCTCCCGGAGCATCCGCGACCGGATTTCCAGCGGGCCGGTTGGGTGAATTTGAACGGGCCGTGGGAATTTCAGTTTGACAAGGAAAACGCCGGCCTGGACGCCAAGTGGTTCGAGAACAGCGGCAATTTCGCCCAGAGCATTTTAGTCCCGTTCCCGTGGGGGTCACCGTTGTCGCGGGTCGAGGACAAGGCCACGATTGCCTGGTATGCGCGCACGTTGAGTTTGCCCGCCGATTGGCAGAACCAGCGGGTGTTCCTCGTGATTGGGGCCTGCGATTGGGAAACCCAGGCGTGGCTCGATGGGCATCCCCTCGGCACTCATCGAGGCGGCTACATCCCGTTCGAGTTCGAGTTGACCCAGTACCTGACCGCCGGACGCGATCATCGCCTGGTTCTGCGGGTGGATGACAGCCCGCGCGCCTTCAAGCTCGAGGGCAAGCAAGGCTATGGTAATGCGCGCGGCATTTGGCAGACGGTGTACCTGGAAGCGCGGCCGCAAACGTTCTTCCAGACTATCCATTTCGTGCCGGACATCGATCAGGGAAAGGTAACGGTCCGGGCGGCCTTCAATGCGCCCGCGGCTGCGGGCGCCGAGGTGAAGCTGCGCTTTGCGTCCGGGGATGTGCCCGAGGTGACGCAGGCCATCCCGGCGGGCGCCACCGAAGCCCAGTTCGACGTGCCAATCCCCCGCGAACATCTCTGGTCGCTCGATGATCCATTTCTGTATGAGGTCGAAGTCTCCCTCGCGGGTAACGGGGCCGAGGACCGGGTGCGTTCCTACTTCGGGATGAGAAAAATCAGTGTCATGAACGTGCCGGGCCTGGGCTTCCCGTACATCGCGCTGAACAATAAGCCCATTTATCTGCAGATCACGCTGGATCAATCGTATCATCCGGAGGGTTTTTACACGTTTCCGAGCGATGCCTTTATGCGCGACGAGATCCTGCGGTCGCGCCGGATCGGTCTCAACGCCAACCGCCTGCACGTGAAGGTCGATGTGCCGCGCAAGCTTTACTGGGCGGATCGACTGGGTCTGCTCCTGATGGCTGACGTGCCGAATAGCTGGGGGGAGCCGACCCCCGAGATGCACCAGGAAATCGAGCAGACCCTGCGTGGCATGATCCAGCGCGACTTCAATCATCCCGCCATCTTTGCCTGGGTGCCGTTCAATGAAACCTGGGGTCTTTTTAGCGGCCAGGGCAAGGAGCGCAAGTACCTGCCCGAAACCCAGGATTGGGTGGCTTCCGTTTACCATCTTGGCAAAGCGCTCGATCCCACCCGGCTGGTCGAGGACAATTCGGCCTGCAACAACGACCACGTCGTCACCGACATCAATTCCTGGCATTCCTACCTTCCCGGCTACGCCTGGCGCGAGCACCTGGACCAGGTGACTCAGGATGCCTGCCCGGGCTCGAAATGGAATTTTATCGGCGGTCGCACCGAGGGTGACCAGCCCCTGCTCAACAGCGAATGCGGCAATGTCTGGGGCTACGAGGGCAGCACGGGCGACTGCGATTGGAGCTGGGATTACCACATCATGATGAATGAATTTCGGCGTCATCCCAAGATCTGCGGCTGGCTCTACACGGAGCATCATGACGTCATCAACGAGTGGAATGGTTATTACCGTTTCGATCGTTCAGAAAAATTTACCGGCCTCGATGAATTGGCCGCCGGCATGAGCCTGCGCGATCTCCACGCTCCTTTGTATATCTCGACCGGCAGCGACCTGTGCCGGGAAGTCAAACCCGGCGAGGAAGTGACCGTGCCGCTGTGGGCTTCCTTCATGACCGACCGAGCTCCCTCGACCACGTTGCGGCTGCGCGCGCGGTTGATGGGCTGGAACACGCTCGGGCAATCGGAATGGTTTTCGCAGAGTGAGCAATCCATCCCGTTCGAGCCGTGGATGTCCAAATCGCTCGAGCCGCTCCGCATCACCATGCCCAACCACCCGGCTTTGGCTGTGCTCAGCTTGAGTCTCGAAGACGAGGCCGGTTCGATCCTGCAGCGGAACTTCACCACTTTCCTGGTGGCGGATGGCTCCGCTCCGCGGGATGAACAGACGCAACTCGCGGAGGCCCGCGCGCGTATTGTCCGGTTCGCCCCGGATACTTTTAAATCGGCCCAGTGGTCCAGCAAACAGTGGAACGTGATGGGTGGCCTGAAGGTGGACGGGGCCGGGGCGGGCTTTTTCGAATACCATGTGCCCTGGCCGGAGGGCCTCAAGGCCGCCGAAGTGAGCGGCGCTTCACTGGTGTTCGAGGCCTCGGCCAAGCAGCTTTTCGGCAAGGATAAGGAAGGCGCGGCCAAGCAGGATGGCGATTTCATGCGCGGCAAGGGCACCCAGGACCCGAGCTTGAACCCCAATTCTTATCCGATGACCGACACGGTGAAATTCCCGAGTGCCGTGCGCGTCCGGGTGGCCGGGGATTCAGTAGGCCAGTTCGACTTGCCGGATGATCCGGCGGACCATCGCGGCATTCTCTCCTGGCACGCGCAAAAGCACGATCGCCAGCTCCACGAAGCGGGCTGCGTACGGGTACTGGTCACCGCGGAGATCCCCGCGGCTACCCTGCAAAAAGCGGCCGCGAGCAAAGAAATCGTGATTCGCTTTGAAGTCGATCCCGGCCTGCCCGGCGGCCTGGCCATTTACGGTGAGCGGTTCGGGCGGTATCCGGTTGATCCCAGCCTGGTATTCGTGCTTAAGAACTAACCCGGCTCGATAGAACCGGCCAGGTTCCTGGGAGCACGCGCTCGTTGGCGCGGCTGGCCTACTTTTTGTCCCGCGTGATCATGGGCCAGTCATCGGTGCGGAAGGGCACCGCCGGCAGGCCGGCGTGATTGTAGAGATTACAGACCGGGTTGATATCCCATCCGTAGCGGACGGCGACGGGCTTGGGCACCGCGGGAGACGACACGAGCACGTGGTTGCCGTCGATACTGGCGTTTGCCCAGACAAAGTTGCGGTCTTCGCCCGCGATCGCGAAACCGTGCAGTTCGCCGCCCTTGGCCGCCAGACCTCCGTCCAGGTGATCGAAGCTGAGTCGAATCTCGTTGCCGGTGACTTTCATGCTGTGGTACCAGGGTCCGGAATACTCGGTTTTCCTTCCATAGCTCTCGCCCAGGGCGCAGAGAGCGAGCCGCCGCCCCACCTCGGCCTTGTTTTTGGGATGGATATCGTTGGCCTCGCCGATGTCGATGGCCACGGCCAGGCCGCAGTGGGGCACGTGCCGGGCGGTGAGCGCCTGTGCTTCCCGGAGCTCCGCCCAGTCATTGTCGCGGGGGTGATCGTACACCGGCTGAAACGCGGCCAGTTGCACAATGTAAAACGGGAACTCGCCGACGCCGAAACGCCGGCGCCAGTCTTCGATCATCGCGGGAAGCAGCTTGCGATACTGCTCGGCCCGGCCGGCATTGGACTCGCCCTGGTACCAAATGGCGCCCTTGATCGCGAAGGGCAGCAGCGGGGCGATCATCCCGTTGTACAGCACCGTGACCATGTTCGGATTATTGACGTCGGGGACCACCGGCGGGGCGGGCAGCTTGGACAACGGGGCCGAGTCACGCATCTGCCAGGCGCCCGCCAAGGAGATGGGCTCACCGGCACCGGCGTCTGAAGGCTTGAGGAACAGTTGCTCCGGTTTTCCGATCAGGCCGCCGTCGCCGCCGGTGTCCAGTACCCGCACGGCCACGGTGTTGACCCCCGGCTTGAGCGCTTCCGCCGCCACCGGGTAAACACGGTTGAGATCGTAGCGGTTCATCTGGCCCACCTTGACGCCATTGACCCAGGTCGTGTCGATGTCATCGACCGGGCCGAGTCCCAGCGTCAGCTTCTTGCCAGTCCAGTCCGCCGGAAGCTCGAAGTGGCGCCGGAACCACACGATGCCGTCGAAATCCGGCAGACCCGCCTTCTCGAACGCCTGCGGCATGTTCACGGTCTTCCAGGCCGAAGTGTCGCACTCCGCCCGGTCCCAGCCTTGCTGAGTTCCCGGGTCATGGCGCTGGCACCACTGCTCGTATTCGGCATTGAAGTCGAGCTTTTCCCCCGGCTTGTTGGCCGCCACCTGCCCGAGCCGGTCCGCGAAATCACCCAGCGGCTCCAAACCCTCGGCGCTGGTCCAGGCCTCCGCCACCGTGCCGCCCCACGAGCTATGAATCAGCCCGATCGGAATTCGGAGTTGGGTGTAAAGGTCGCGCCCGAAATAGTAACCGGCGGCCGAAAAGCCTCCCCAGAGGCCCTGCATGACGTTGACCGGACTGCACGGCAGCCAATGGACGTCCGTCGAGGCAACCGGCTCGGTTGCGATTCGCCGCGGAACCGTAAGCAGCCGGATTTCCGGGAAATCCGCCGCCGCGATATCACTGGTGGCGTTACAAACGCCAATCCCCATCTCCATGTTGGATTGACCCGAGCAAAGCCAGACATCGCCGACGAGCACGTCGTTGACCGTGACCGTGCGCTCGTTCTCGCCCGCGGTGATGACCAAGGTTCGCGGATCGCTCGAAGCCGGCATGGAATCCAGGTGGACCTGCCATCGGCCACTGGCTTCCGCCACCGCCCGCTTCGTTTGCCCGGCAAACTGCACCGTCACCTTCGTGCCCGGGTTGGCCCATCCCCAAACCGGCACTTTGATTTGCCGCTGCAAAACGACGTGGTCCGAGAAGAGCGGATGAACCAAGGGCAATTCCGCCAGGCCGGCCCCCAGGGTCGAGGTGGCCAGAGAAAAGCACAAACAAAGCAGCGCGGGAATGGCAGGCAGGAAGGTCTTCGCTTTCATAGTTCAATGAAGATTCGGTTTCGGCATTGATGCCTAAGTGCGCCTCGAAATGCAAAGGAAAAGCTAAAGAGGGCCGGCTCCAGACCGCCTGAGCGTCGTCGGTGGTCGAGGGGTGGGCTCGAGCACCTCGGGGTAGCCGACGCCTGATTGGCTGATCCGGTTCTCACTCCGGGTTGCCCGGGGTGGCTGGCTGTTGTTGATTGGCCGGCGGCGGCACGAGCGCATCCATTCCGAGGACGGATCCATGGTCCGCGTCCCCGGCCACCGTTATCCCGGCTGCTTCGCAGGTTTCGGGATCCTCGAGCTGGTCCATCCAATGGCGAAGGGCTGCGGCTTGGTCAAATATCCCCGGCGATTGTATTCTCCTGGGTTCCTCGGCCCAGCGCAGCACCAGCCGCTGGCGCTCTTCCTTCGAGAAAAAGTGACTCACCAGCTTCCGTCGATACTGGGCTGCCACGAAATCCGCGGGCAAGCGCAGGCGCGCCTTCACTTCGGCGTAAGCCGGTCCATAATCCTTAGCCACCCCGAGATTGCGATTGATGATATTGGGGACCTCGCATCCGAGGAATTCCCTTACCATGACGGGCAGGTTACGGAGGAAATCGCTGCGGTACACCAGAACACGCGCAAACCCATTCTCGCAGATGACATAGCCCTTGTGGTGGGGGAAAGGCTTTCGAAACACATCGATCCCCAGCAGGCTCCTGATTTCCAGGTCGAACCAGTCCTGGATATAGGACAGCGCTTTGGGGCGCACCAATTCGGTGCGACAGGCCTCGACAGTCGCCGCCGCCAGATTCGGGAACAGATAGGCATGATTCTCGAAAACCGAAGACAGTCCGAGTCCGATGGGCTCCCGCACGCCCGTGATGACGTCGATCTTCGGCAAACGAACCCGGAACCACGAAAGAAGGCGGCGAAGGTAGATTATCCGGCCCACCCGCGAGATCAGTTGCAATTGTTTGCGCGCATCCGCCTCCCACTGTGGGCTGGCATGCCTGGACCGAAGCGCCTTGCGCATGGTGCGGGCGATCGTCCCTGAAAGGAAATGGAGGCGTAGCACCTGGTGTGGCAAGTGACATTGTTGGAGGGTCGCTTCCACGGTCTGCGAGCCGGTCTTGGGCATTTGATAGATCAGCAGCAGCTTCCGGGAGAGAATTTCCGTCACCATGGTGTGCTTTATTTTTTTGAGAATACGCGGGGTTTGCGAACATTGCAGGTGGGTGAATTACCCCCCCCTGGCGGGTTGGTTATTCCGACTATTAGGGCGGAATCCTTCCACTTAATCCTCGCTGCGGAGCTTTTGGCGTCCCCCCAGGTCCGGGATTGGATCGCATGCACTTTGCAAATTGATTAGCCGTGTACGATGCAGACAACTAATTGACTCCGCATTGCAAAATCCCGGGAACCTGCTATTCTGTGCTTTGGCAACCCCTGGGGACCCGGGACGAAAGGCTCGGGGTCCGACCAGGGGGCCCTGACGGGCCTTTCGGCAGGACGTGCAATGATGTGTCCGTCGTGGAATGTTCCCAAGCCGAAGGGCTTACGGTGTCGGCAAAGGTCCTGGGCTGGATTCCGGGCCGAATTTCCGCCGGGTCCTGGCATGAGCACTATGAAGATGGCACAGATGACAAAACGCGTGTTCTTGTTCGTGGTGGTGAACATCCTGGTGATGGTCACCGTCACGTTCATCCTGGGGATTCTCAGGGTGGGCAATTACTTCCCGCAGGGGGGCTTGGCCGGCCTGGCGGTGCTCTGCCTGGTTTGGGGTTTTGCGGGGGCTTTGATTTCTTTGGCCCTCTCGAAGATCATGGCCAAATGGACGATGGGGGTCCAAATCATCCCGCCCGAAACGACCGACCCCACGCTCAGTCAATTGGTTCAGACCGTTCACGGTTTGGCCCGCGCCGCCGGGCTGCCGAAGCTTCCCGAGGTGGGGATCTATCAGTCGGACGAAGTGAACGCTTTCGCCACCGGCCCTACTCGCTCCCGGGCGCTCGTGGCGGTGTCTTCCGGGTTGCTCCAACGCATGGGCTCCAAAGACGTTGAAGGCGTGCTCGGCCACGAAATCACACACGTGGCCAACGGCGACATGGTGACGATGACCTTGATTCAGGGCGTGATTAACGCCTTCGTGCTGTTTCTCTCCCGCATCCTGGCCTTTGCCCTCAGCCAGGCCCTGCGCTCCCGGGACGACCGCGGCAACGGCGGCGGCGCTTTCCAATTCCTCTTCGTCATGTTGTTCCAGGTCGTATTCTCGATCCTCGGTTCAATCGTCGTCTTCTGGTTCTCGCGGCAACGGGAGTTTCGGGCCGACGCCGGCGGCGCGCGCCTGGCCGGACGGCAAAATATGATCAATGCGCTGCGGGCGCTGCAACGGCTCTACGAGCCCGGGGTGGTGGCCGCCGAAGCCCAGCAACACCAGGCCTTTCAATCGCTCAAAATCTCCGGCCCCCAAGGCGGTTTCATGCGGTTGTTCGCCTCCCATCCCCCGCTGGAAGAACGCATCGCCCGCCTCGAGCAGGGTACATAGTTCGACGCTGTCAGATTTCCTCGGAAAGATGAGCCACTCGCCGGCAGTTCCATCCCGTAGGGATGGTTGAGAATAGCCCAACGCTTCAGCGTTGGGATCGAGGATTTGGAGCGGCCAAGTCCCGAAGGGACGGCCGAGATGGCTCGCCGCTTCAGCCGTCCCGTCGGGACTCGCCGGCTGCGGTGTCCGCGCCTTGCCTTGCCAACCCTATCCCTGTCACTATCACGTCCATGCCCGATCTGAGAACCAGCGCCCCGGCTGTCTTCACTCCGTCCGCACAGGGCTCGCCCAGTCGCGCGCAATGGCTGGTGCTTATCGCGGCGTTCCTCGGCTGGATGTTCGACGGAGTCGAGCAAGGCGTATTTCCGTTGGTCGCCCGCCCTGCGCTGCAAGATCTGCTGGGGATGAACTCGGATGGGCTGATTGGGCCCTGGATGGGCTATATTACGGCGTTATTCCTGCTCGGCGCGGCGTGCGGGGGGCTGTGCTTCGGTTGGCTGGGAGACCGCTTCGGCCGTGTTCGATCCATGAGTTTCAGCATCCTGGCCTACTCGATGTTTACAGGTTGTTGCTATCTCGTTCAAACTCCTTGGCAACTGGGCCTGTTTCGGTTCCTGGCGGCCATTGGCATGGGTGGCGAATGGTCGCTGGGGGTGGCGTTGGTGATGGAGTGTTGGCCCGAGCGGCGGCGCCCATTACTGGCGGGCGCGATTGGCGCGGCCTCGAACGTTGGATTTGGCCTGGTGGGGGTGCTGGGGGCGCTCTTCCCCGTCGCCAAAGGGTCCTGGCGCTGGGTGATGCTGGCCGGGGCGGCGCCCGCCCTGTTATGTCTCTTTATCGTGAGATATGTCCCCGAATCCGAGCGGTGGAAGCACTCGGTGAAGAGCCAACCGCTGAACCCGCTGAAACACATCTTCTCCCACGGCCTCCGCCGGAACACGGTGCTGGGTTTCCTCTTCGCCGCGATCGCGCTCATCGGGACTTGGGGTTCGGTTCAATGGCTGCCCGCTTGGGCGGATCAGTTGGCGGGGAGCAGCGACCCGGGCGCAAAAGGAACGACCCAAATTCTTAGTGCTCTGGGCGCGGTGCTTGGGTGTCTGCTCGGTCCCTGGCTTGGCGGCAGGATGGGCCGCCGTCCGGCGTATTTCCTTCTCTGCCTGGCTTCGTTAACGGCCTGCGGCTGCCTTTTCCGCTTGGTGGGGCATTACGGGCCAACGTTCCTCGTCTTAGTCCTGGCGGTCGGTACCGCCACCGGCGCGTTCTACGGCTGGCTCCCGTTGTATTTGCCCGAACTGTTTCCCACGCATGTTCGCGCCACCGGCCAGGGCCTGTGCTACAACGCTGGTCGCGTCCTGGCGGCCGCGGGCGCGGTGCAAATGGGTTACCTCCTGCGTTTGTATTCGGGCAGCTATGCCAGAGCGGGGGCCACTATCACGCTGGTCTATGCGCTCGGCCTGGGCATTGTGTGGCTCGCCCCTGAAACCAAGGGCAAACCTTTGCCAGATTAAGAGGCCGATTGAGGCTGGGTTTCAGACCGTCCGCGAGTTTGAGGGCTAAGTGGTCATGACCACTAAGGTTGGAGGGTTTCGAGAACCTCGGGGGTGGAAGACGCTTCATTCGTCGTGCGCTTCGCGCACGGATGAGAGGGGATACGGGACCGGGGACGCGTCGAGCGCTGTGCTGTAGATGCGGCGAAGCTCGGTTTGTTTACAGCTTGTCTTGAAATTCCAGGAGTTTAGCCTGTTCCCCACCGGCGCATGAAGCCGCTCGTTTATCGCAAAACCCGAATCTGCCTATGAGGCTGTCGTTCCCTTCAAACTCCTTTCGCCGCCTCTCGTGGCGGATCTTATTGGTCGCGCTCATTATGGAGGCGGTCGTGGTTCGAGCCGGTGCAGCCATCGACCCGGTCTGGCAAAACCTTTCCAGCAAGCGAGGTGATCTGCCCGCGCCCGCCGGCGGTTCCACTCAGCAGACCGGCGCGGTCGTGGCCGATTTCGACGGGGATGGTGTGAACGACTTCATTTTGAGCTTTCGCCAGAAAGCGCCCGCCCTGGTGTGGTACCGGCGCACCGCTGCCGGCTGGGATCAATATGTGATCGACAAGGACTATCTGACCATTGAAGCCGGCGGCGCGGTCTGCGACATCGACGGCGATGGCGATCTCGACGTAGTGTTTGGGGGCGACTGGCAGAGCGATGAAGTCTGGTGGTGGGAGAATCCCGCGCCGAACTTCGATCCCCAGGTGCCCTGGAAGCGCCACCTCATCAAGAAGGGCGGCAAGACGCAGCACCATGACCAGGTGTTCGGCGACTTCCTGGGCACCGGCAAACCGCAGCTCGCTTTTTGGAACCAACAGGCCAAGACGCTTTACCTGGCGGAAATCCCCAAGAACCCACGCACTGCGGAGTCCTGGCCGCTCACCGAGATTGCATCCGGCGTCAATTCCGGTTCGACACCTTATACCGAAGGCATATCGGCTTTCGATGTCGATGGCGACGGCCAGGTGGATTTGCTGGCTTACAATACCTGGTACAAGCACGTCGGCGGCAAGCGCTTCAAACCCATCAAAATCGCCGAAGAAGGCGGCCTGATCTTCGCCGGGTACTTCAAACCCTCGAAAGTGGCCCAGATCGTCATCTCCCCCGGCGATGGCAACGGCCCGCTCCGGTGGTACGAGTGCAACGGTGACCCGGAGGACCCCAGGGCTTGGGTGGGACACGACTTGCTCGACCGTCCTATCATTCACGGACACAGCCTCCAGCTCGGCGACATCAACCGCGACGGGCACCTGGACATCTTCGCCGCCGAAATGGCCAAATGGAGCGAAAATCAACCGGAGCGCGACAATCCGGCAGCGACGGCCTGGGTTTTCTACGGCGACGGCCAGGGCCATTTTACCAAGACCGAATTGGTGGTCGGCCACGGCTGGCATGTGGCGCAGTTAGCGGACCTCGATGGGGACGGGGATCTCGATGTGCTCAACAAGCCCTATAACTGGGACGCACCGCGCGTGGATGTCTGGCTCAACAATGGCACGCGTCCCGGCGCCAAGGGCGTGGGTACCAACCGCAGCTTCCACGGTCCGGTCGGCCTCGAACTATACAGCTTGCGCGATATCCTGGGCCAAAATGTCGGGCTCGGCCTGCAATACGCGCGCAACTTTGGCTTCCGCGAGGTCGAGTTGGCCGGCACTTATGGCATGGAGCCCCGGGCTTTTCGTGCCGCCCTCGATCGCTTTCAACTCAAGCCGATTTCCGCGATCTATGATTATGACCGGTTCGTCAATGAGCCGGAGAAGATCATCGACGAAGCCAAAGCCCTCGGGATTCGATACGTCGGCACCGCGGGCTTACCCCACCAGGGCACACTGACCGAATCCGAGGCGAAACAGGCGGCGGAGGTTTTTAACCGGACGGGTGAGGCGATGGCCAAAGCCGGCTTAAAATTCTTTTACCACAACCACGGGTTCGAGTTCGTTCCTCACGGCGACGGCACGCTCTTCGACCTCTTGATGACCGAAACCAAGCCCGAGTGGGTCAGCTTTGAGATGGACATCTTCTGGACGGTACACCCCGGACAGGACCCCGTGAAGCTGCTCAAAAAGTACCCCGATCGCTGGGTGCTAATGCACGTGAAAGACATCCGCAAGGGCACCAAGACCGGCCTCCTGACCGGGAGTGAAGATGTGCGCAATGATGTCGAGATTGGCTCGGGCCTGATCGATATTCCGGCCGTCCTGCGCACGGCTCAAGCAGTCGGCGTAAAGCACTTCTTTATCGAAGACGAATCGCCCATCTCGACCGTGCAGATTCCCCAGAGCCTCCGTTACCTCGAGGCCCTGGCGTGGTAGCGCTCTGGCGAGGCTTGGCCCCGGTCGGTTCGTGCGCTGCGGCCTGGCCGCGCTAATTGTGTTGCAACCGGGTGGTGCGTCCGAACACAGCTTCCGAGAGCCACCACGGTTGGACGGGTTGCTCCTGAAACTGCTCACAGGCGGGTCTAAGTTTGCCAGGATGTTGGTGCAGGTTCCCCGCCAGGTAAGCGTCCGCAAAGCAATAAAAGCCCAAATAGAACACCGCTCCGGTGGCCGCGGTGGCGCGCGCGGCAAACTGGGCGCGCTCGGGATGGCGGACGATCAAACCGGAAACCCAACCCAGCTTCCAGTCGTAGTGAGCCCGGATGATATCCCGCTCGTAGAGAGGCAATCCCTGCCGGTCGAACAGACCGGTCCAGCGATCGACCGACGGGTCTTGGGCGCAAGCGCCGTCGGTAAAGGAAAAGCATTTCCGGGCTGGGTCCCAGATCCTGCAGGCGAACGGTTGGTTTAGTTCACGTCGTATGACTTGCATGGCCAGGACCAGCATACGACCCGGTCCCGCTGCGATCCTCTCCAAAGGTTACGGATCCGCCTCGGGTGCAGACCCGAACGAATGCGACCGAAATGGCCGCGCTCATATCGAGGAACAGAGCCGCCGCGCCAAGTCTTTGACAGCCTGCGCGCGATCTTTATGCTGGGACCCGTGCGCATTGTCCCTGTAACGCTCGGTGATCGCAGCTACGAGATTCAAATTGGCGCCGGCCTCCTGGCCCGGTTGGGGCCGGAATGCGCCCGCCGCCAGTTGGGGAAGCGGTGCGCCATCATCACGGATCGCCACGTGGGGCCGCGTTATGGGCATCGTGTCAAAACCGCTCTGCTCCGCGCCGGGTTCGAGCCTGTGTTGCTCACCGTCCCCGCGGGCGAAACCGCCAAGAGCCTCAAGACCGTGCAGGGATGCTATGATTTTCTTGCCGGGCATCGACTCGAACGACAATCCTTCATTGTTGCTCTCGGTGGCGGAGTGGTCGGCGATCTGGCCGGTTTCGTGGCCGCGACCTATTTGCGCGGGATCCGCTTCATCCAGGTGCCGACGACGCTGCTGGCGCAAGTGGATAGTTCGGTGGGCGGCAAGGTGGGGGTCAATCTGCGGGCCGGGAAGAACCTGGTGGGCGCCTTCTATCAGCCGAAGCTGGTCCTCTGCGATCTTCGGGTGTTGCAGACGCTGCCGGGCCGGGAATTTCGCGCCGGACTGGCCGAAGTCATCAAGTACGGAATTATTTATGATGCGGCCCTCTTTGCGAAGCTCGAGCGCCATCTGGCCTCGATCCTGCAACGCGAGCCAAAGGTCTTAACCGAGATCGTCGCCCGCTGTTGCGAAATCAAGGCCAAAATCGTCGGCCAGGATGAAACCGAGGCTGGCGTGCGGGCCATACTGAATTTTGGCCACACCGTCGGGCACGCGCTCGAAGCGATTTCTCATTATGGAAAATTCCTCCACGGGGAGGCGATCTCGATTGGCCAAGTAGCAGCCGCACGGCTTTCCGCGCGCTTAACTGGGCTGCCCGGCGCGGAAGCGGACCGGATTGAGCGGCTTTTCCAGCGGGCGGGTTTGCCGGCCGCTCTCAAACTGAGGACCCAGCAAATGGACAAACTCTTCCAGGCGATGAGGCTCGATAAGAAAGTCAGCGCCGGAGAAGTGAAATTTGTGCTGGCCAGAAACCTCGGCAGCGTCGAATTCGGCCACGCGGTGCCGGACCAGGTTCTGCGAGAGGTTTTGGGAACGCTGGCCGGGTGAGAGTTCCCCCAGCCTACCCCACAACGCACGGACGGTTTGAGTCCGAGCCCGATTAGGACAAAAAAAGGCGCCGGGGGACCCGGCGCCTTGATGATCCACTAATCTTCAGTTCAGAAGCTATCCGTCAAACATCACGCATCACGCATCACGTGTTACGTGTTACGTATTACGTTCTGCGTCTCGGTTACGGAGTAACGCTCGTGGTCGTGCCCGTGTTGGGCTTTTTGTTCGGGTCCGATACATCGGTGGCCGTGACTGTGTAGGAGCCGGCAGCGCTGAAGGAGATGCCGAAGGTCCCGGTTCCATTGGCCAGAGCCGCGTTCACGGGCAGGAACGCGTTGGGGTCGCTGCTGCTGATCGCCACGGTGTCATTGACGTAATTAATCACGTTCCAGTTGTTATCGACGGCGTTGACGGTGAAGTTGAACGTCACGTTGGCCGGCTGGGGCGTCGGTGTGCCGATTTTTCCGGTCGTCGTGCCGGGAGCGTTGGTTTCGCCGGGCATCAGCACCTGCAACTGGGTGGCCACGGGCTTCACCATGCGAAAGTAACCGGCGGCGGCGGAGGGAAGCTTGCTCTTGGGAATGGTGACCGACTTAACTGCGCCGATGGTCGTGGTGTTGGTCAGGCCCGGATCGGTCCACGGCCCGGTGATGCTGGAGGCCGTTTCCAGCTTGAAGTGCACGTCCGGCAGGCTCCAGCTCAGTACCGTACGCGCTATCGCTCCCGGGAATGAAGACGTCGGCGGGTTGTGAGGCGCGGATCACCCAGGTGTTGTTGGTGTCAATGGCCGGCCCGGCGAAGCTGTCGTTGATCGGACTCGTGGTCCCGGTGACTTTTACATTGCTTAGAACGATGCCTTGGCCGACGTCGGCGGTGGAGTTGGGCTGAGCGCCGAAGTATGCAATCAACGGGCTGCCGAAAAGATTGGCCACATCGAGGGGGACGTTGGTCGAAAGGGTGGCGCCGCCGGGGGCGGTGACGGTGACATTGGTGATGTTGTCCCAGGTCATCGACCAGGTGCCCAACGGGCCGTTGGTGCTGGTCACCGAACCCAGATAGCCACCGGCGTAAAACATGCCATTGGCGTTCGGTGAGTTGGTCTTGTAGCGCAAGGCGGCGGTGGCCATCCCGTCACTCTGGTTCTCGATATCGAGGAAGATTACGTTCGGTTCATTCCAGTCGGGACCCGCTTCGGTTCCGGGTGCTGTGACCAGCATGATATGCGTTTGGTAGCTGCTATATTTGGTCGCATCCGGATACTGCGCGATCGTCAGGGAATACGTCACCGGGGTTGAACCGTAGATCCAGGACTCATCCGCCAGCGTGGCGATGTTGTTACGGTCATACTGGGCTCCGCCGACGCTGGTGATATTCAAACCGGGAGAGGCGGGCGGAGCCGGCTTGACGGTCAGCGTGGGGGGGTTGAGGGGTTTCGTCAGGTTCGTGCTCAGGATGATATTGTCCAGCCAGACCGTTTGCACGCCGGAGATGGCTCCGTTGGTATCGGAGGTTTGCCAGGGCCAGGACAGCGCGAAGCCGGTGATCGTGTCCGCCCCTACGGCCGCGGGATCAACATATCCGTGGATATGGGTCCAGCCGCTGTTGGTAAATGCTGGATCATCCCAGACTTGAATCCGGTTCCAGGAGGTGTCAGTCACAAAGGCCTGCAAATGCCCAAAATCGCCATTCGCGGTTTTGCCGGAGGCGGGATCGAACTTGATGTCAAAATTCAGGTCATAGTAGAAGCCGCTGGCGGTTACGTTCTGATTCCACTCGGTGCCGCTGAAGGCATTGATCAGCATAAGTTGCGGCTGCGGGCCGCCGGTCGTATTCACCACGGACCAGTCGGCGGTCAGTTTGAGCGCCCCCGACCCGGGGTTGTTGGGCCCCAGCGTGGTGGGGTTATTCTGGGTCCCGTCCCATTCGGTGGCATAAACGGGTCCGCCCCACCACTCGTACATGGTGGAGAAGGGGTCGGAGGCCGTATCGAACTGGGCCACGACCACGTTGGTGCTGGGCAGCGTTTGGCTCACGCCGGCCGAGCCGGCGGCGATCAGGGCAATGGCCGCGGCGCGGAGCCACGGCTGCGTTTTAGGTTTTTGTGTCATATGTTTGATGCTTTGCGGGGGTTACAGACCGACTGCTGCTTGAAGAACCGAATACGTTTCATAAGGACGAACACTCAACTACGGCCCACATTAGCAATCAGGCCGGGAAGGGCATGTCATTAAAATGCATGACAATGCGCATCAAGCGGAGCGCGACCCAGGTGTCTGGGAGGATTTAGTGGGCCGGGTGCGGACCTGGTCCAGGTGCGCGTACTTGGCCACCGCCTGCGCGCGCGAGCGCACATGGAGCTTTTCGTACATGCGGCGAACGTAGGTGTTGACGGTGGGGATGCTGATGTTGAGCCGTTCGGCAATTTCTTTGTAGAGATAGCCGCGAGACAGGAGATCGAGCACTTCCTGCTCGCGGGGGGACAGATCCTCGCCGCCGGAGCTCGCGGGGAGTGGTTGGCGGAAAGACTGGACGACCAGGCGTGCGATGTTGCTGGTCATGGGGGAACCGCCCCGGTGAACCTCCTCGATGGCGCCGAGCAGTTCCTGGCGCGGGGTTTGTTTGAGGAGATAGCCGGTCGCCCCCGCCGCCAGGGCATTGTAGATATGATCCGAATCCTCATACACCGTGAGCATGACGAATTGGGTTTGCGTCATCACGGGCTTGAGCCGTTTAACGGCTTCCACCCCGCTCATGCCGGGAAGGTTGATGTCCATGAGCACCACGTTCGGCTTCTTTTCATCCAGCGCGGCCAGCGCGCTCTCAGCGTCACCCCACTCGCCGGCCAGACGGAAACCCGGGCTCCGGCTGATCCAGCCGGCGAGGATCTTCCGCGTTTGAGCGTCGTCCTCTACAATTGAAACGGCAATGGCCATGGGTCTGTTATAGACCATCGCGCCGGGCAGGGGGCGTCGTGTGTTTTAATGACGGGACGGCACCGCTCAAGGACGACCTCCCAGATGAACGTGGAGCTTGACGCGTGTCCCTTCACCCGGAGCCGAATCCCATTCGCAGCGTCCGCCGATTTCTTCGAGGCGCTTTTTCATGTTTTGAAGTCCGTTGCCGGCCAGGAGCCGGGTTCCGTCGCCTGTGGACCGGGCGAGGCCCTGGGTTGCTTGGGGGTCGAAGCCGCGGCCGTTGTCGGCCGCGACCAGGACAAACCCTTCGGGGTGTACTTCCAGAGAGACGCGCACCTCGGTGGCGTGGGCGTGCTTCAAGACATTGTGGAGTGCTTCTTTGAACGCGAGGAACACGTTGTGCCGCACTTCGGCGGTCAGCGCGCAGGCGGGTAGCTGGACCGGCACATCCAGGCGGCATCGGATGGACGCGGCGCTGAGGAACTGCTGGGCGAAGCGCCCCAGGTAGGTGACCAGGCTGTCCAGCGTGTCGTGCTTCGGATTGACGGCCCACACGATTTCGTCCATCGCCCGGGTCAGCTCTCGCGCGGTGGAATAGATGCGGTCAACATCCTCCGCTGCCTCGGGCTGGCCTTCGATTTCGCTCCGCACCGATTGGCTGAGCATCGAGATGCGCGTCAGGCTGGCGCCGAGGTCGTCGTGGATGTCCCGGGCGATGCGGGCCCGTTCGCGTTCGAGGGCGCGCTGGCGTTCGAGTTGTTCGAGTTTCAGGCGCACCCGCCGGCGGCTGATCCACAGGGCGGCCGCTCCGATCAACCCGGCGCCGCCCGTCATCGAGCCGGTTTGAAACCACCAGGTCTGCCAAAAAAACGGCAGCACGGTGAAGCCCAGCACGGCGCCGGTGTCATTCCAGACCCCGTCATTGTTGGCCGCGATGACATGGAAAGCATAGTCGCCCGGCCGCAGGTAGCTGTATTCGGCAAAGCGTTCCGGCCCCACGTCGCGCCACTGCTCTTCGAGGCCTTCGAGTTGGTATTTGAAATGAACCTTCTCGGGCGCGACAAAGCTCAGCCCGGTGTACCGGAGTTCAAAACGGTGGTTGCCGGGGGGAATCTCGAGGGGAGTCGGACCCATCCGGGCCAGGTGTTGCGAGCCGGCCTGGTGGAGCGAGATGGGCCGGCCATCGACGAGCATCTGCTCGATGACCACCGGGGGCGGAACGGCATTGGTGGAGACCGTGGCGGGATCCACCAGCGCCAAACCCTTGGCGGTGGGAAACCAAAGCCGTCCTTTCGCATCCCTGGCCGCCCCGGGCTGAAACCCTCCCGAGCAGGTCTGGCTGCTTAAGCCTTCGGCCTGGCCGTAGCTGAGAAAACGGACCGAAGGGGCCAAACCATCGGCGCATCGATTCAGGTCGGCCAGGCTGGCGCGCAGAATCCCGCGATGGGAACCCAGCCACAGGTTGCCCGCGCCGTCGTCCACCACGTGGGTGATAATGCTGCTGGGCAGCCCCTGGGCGGTGGTGATCGATGCGAATTTTCCATCGCGCAGGCGCGTCAGCCCATGGTCCGAGGTGCCCAGCCACAGGGTGCCGTCGGATTGCGCGTACAAACACACCACGAAATCGCTGCCGACCCCATCGGTCTTGCGATACTGCGTTAAAGTCCCCTCCTTCAGACATCCAAGACCGCCGCCCGACAGCCCCAGCCAGAGGGTGCCGTCCGGAGTTTCCGTGATGGCGCGGACATCGGGAAACGCCAGGTTATCCTTTCCGGCCAACAAGGCTAGTTTGCCCGACTTATACCGGTAAAGCCCGATGGTTGTCCCGATCCAGAGTTCGTTATGCCGCCCTTCGTACAGTGAGACGATCGGGGCCGTGATCGTGTCGAGTTCGGCACGTGGCCCGAAACGGCTGCCGTGTTTGACCAGCAAACCGCCGCCGTAGGTGCCGGCGAAGAGTTCACCCGAGCGGGTTCCCAGCACCGACCACACATAGGGATTGGTGATGCCGCCGCCCTCACCGTAAGTGGTCCAGTGCCGCTGGTCGTAGTGGTACAAACCCGCCCCTTCCGTGCCGATCCAGGCCGAGCCATCGGGTTCCAGGGCCAGCGACAACACCGCACAGCCTTGCCAGCCGTCCGGAGGATTCAACATCTCCACCTTGCGCCGGCGCAAGCTGTCAAAACCGGCGCCGGTGCCGATCCAGACGTTCCCTTCCTGATCTTCACAGAGCGCGCGCACCCAATGATGCGAGAGGCCGTCGTCGCGGGTAAAGTGGCGCGGTGGTTCGCCCGTCCGCAGCAGGAACAAGCCCTCGCGCAGCGTCCCCGCGAGCACATCGCCGCTTTTGGTCTCCAGCAAGACACTGATGGAACCCGGCGCGGGCGTGCCGGTGGCGAACTCCGCCGTCCAGCGCCCGTCCTTCCACTTGCGCAGGCGCTGGTTAGCCAGCACCCACAGGCCCCCGTCGGCGGAGGGTAGAACACGCTCAACAAAATCGGCGGCCTGGATCCCGGCACAGGCGAAGGGAATGATCCGTCCGCGTTCGAGGCGGGCGAGAAGGCCGTTGGCCACCACCCATACATGGCCGTCCGACTCCCGAGCGAGTTCGACCTTGCGGGTCGGCGAAGCGCCTCCGGGCGCCTGGACGCAGGCGCCGTCGCGGACACGGAAGAGCAAGCCAGTGTCGTTGAGCAGCCACAGATCGCCTGAGGCGTCGGAGGTGATGGCTTCGATGTTGCCCCCCGGCCACTTTTGGCCGAGCGGTGCCGGACGGAACTCACCGTCCGCCAGTCGGGTCAAATGGCCCGTCTCATGCCCGATCCAGAGCACGCCTTCTCCGTCCTCATACAAGCTGGTAATGAGGCTGTTTTGCAGGCCGGGCGTATTGCCGGAATCAAAGACGGTAAAGCGGACGCCGTCAAACCGCGTCAGGCCGTGATAGGTGCCCAGCCAGAGATAGCCGTCCCGAGTTTGAACGATGGCCGTCACGGCATTCTGCTGCCAGTCGCGATCCACAGGCCAGATATCAAATAGTTCGTGGGACAGCCCATGGCTGGGACCGGCCCGCAGGGCGGGGGGCGGTGGGAAAAAACCCAAGAGCAGGGCGCCGGCCACAAAGCTCAGGCGGCCGGGCGCGATCCAGCGTGCGCACAACACCGACACAGCCTGAATTGTGTCGCGTAACGAGGGCGCTGGCAAGATTTCAGAGCGGCCTCACGGCATCGTTTGTGCTCATGATATCCGCGAACAAGTCTCTCGACGGTTCTGCTGTGCCGTGGTTCCGGAGGGGGGCGCACGGTCTTTATGCGCAAGAAGTTATTGATTGTTGAGGACAATACGGAGTTGCTGGAACTGATGCGCTCGAATTTGCGGCAGGCAGGCTATTCAACGCTGACGGCGACCAACGGGATCGAGGCGCTCAAAAAGGCGCGATCCGGTTCGCCCGATTTGATTCTCCTCGACCTGGTCCTGCCCGAAATGGACGGTTTTGCTGTGTGCGAATGCCTGCGTCGGGATCCGGCGACCGCAGCCATTCCCATTATTGTGCTCAGCGGCCTGACCAGCACAATGACGCGCTACGCCGGCATCGAGTCCGGAGCAAGCGAATATGTCACGAAACCGTTCACCTCGGAGGAGCTGCTGTCCCGAATTGAGCATTGGCTCGGGTCGCGGGGTAGTGAAGCGGCCTCCGGCGGAGCGGAGGAGAACGCCTCGGGCCCGGTTCGGTCGGAGGCGATTTGAAGATTTTTTTCTTGAGAAATCAGCGAAGGTAGCGAAGAGTATTTCCGCAAGGCGACGCGGGAAGACGGAGCAAGTAGCTGGCGCCGCCGGTTCTTTGGCAGAGCAGGATTTGGGTTTATCACTTTACCCTGCCTATGCACGTGACTGGAAACTATGTCCTTGAACCGTAGTTAATAACTCACGGGATCAGAGTTGTGGTTGCAGCCGACAGGCCTTGACTGGAAGTCGAAAGCAGCCCGGCGGGTCCCACCTGTTTCAAAATAAGTTCAAAGGAACTGTTACACACGGCACTGGCGGGGCTTTTTTTCCCAACGCGGCACTGGCTCGAGCCGCGGGTGAGTCCGGAGATTCCGGAGCGATAACGCCGCAACCGCGGGAGCGGCTCAATGACCCACTGCTTATGCCTCTGATTTCTGACAGGCTGAGTGAAAACCGATCACCGGACCCCTGAAGGGAAGTCGCTAAACTCGCCCCCTGGGCCTCCTCACCGCCAAGGAACTCTGCTGGCGGCTCATCCAATCGGACGCGCCTCCGACTCCTAAATTCTGAAATCCTGTAAATCCTGCTCATCCTGTCCTCTCCTTCGGGGGCGATAGGCTCGGGTCTGGCGGGGGCCGAGCCAGCAGTGGGGAGTGATTTGCATTGGGCCGCGTTTCCGGAGCTGTTATCTTCCAGATATGGCGCGAGACGACTTATTTTCCAACAGCTCCACCCCGGCGGAGCCAGGATCGCGCGAGGCGGAGCCGCCCCCTCGAGGACCGCTGGCCGCGCGGATGCGCCCGAGGGATCTGAGCGAATTTGTGGGGCAAACCCACGTGCTCGGCCCGGGCCAGTTGTTGCGCCGGGCGATCGAAGCCGATCGCGTTCAGTCGCTTATCTTTTACGGCCCGCCCGGCACGGGCAAGACCTCGCTGGCGCAAATCATTGCCCGCCAGACCCGCAGCAAATTCGAGCACCTCAGCGGTGTCGAATCCAACGTGGCGGACATGAGACGGGTGTTGTCGGCGGCCGCCAACCGCATGGAGAATACCGGCCAGCCCACGATCCTGTTTATCGATGAGATCCATCGGTTCAACAAGGCGCAACAGGATGTGCTGCTGCCCGACGTCGAGGCCGGCGTGGTGAAGCTTATCGGCGCCACCACGCACAACCCGTTCTTTTTCGTCAACTCGCCCCTGGTCTCGCGTTCACAAATCTTCGAGTTGCGGCCGTTGAGCGAAGGGGAGCTCGGGGCGTTGCTGGAGCGGGCGCTGGCGGATGGGGAGCGCGGGCTGGGTTTCCTGAAGCTGAAAGCGGAGCCAGCCGCGCTGGCGCACCTGGCGAGGATTTCCGATGGAGATGCCCGCAAGGCCTTGAACGCCCTCGAAATCGCCGCGCTGACGACCGCGCCCGATGAAGGCGGGGTCATCCACATCGGCCTGGCGGTGGCCGAGCAGAGCATTCAAAAGAAAGCGGTCGTGTATGATGATGAGGACGCGCATTTCGACACCGTCTCCGCCTTCATCAAGTCGATGCGCGGCAGCGATCCAGACGCCGCGCTCTACTGGCTGGCGAAAATGATTCATGCCGGCGAAGATCCACGGTTCATTGCGCGGCGGATAGTGATCCACGCCGCCGAGGACGTGGGCCTGGCCGACCCGATGGCGCTCGTCCTGGCCAGCGCGGCGTTCCAAGCCGCCGAGTTTATCGGCTGGCCGGAAGCCCGCATTCCGCTGGCGGAAGCCACCATCTACATCGCCACCGCTCCGAAAAGCAACAGCACCGTCAAGGCCATCGGCGCAGCCGCCAAGGATGTCGAATCCGGCCGGACCCTGCCCGTGCCCGAGCACCTCAGGGATGCGCAGTACTGGGGGCCAAGCGGCTCGGCCACGGAGAGGGATACAAATACGCGCATGATTATCCCGGGCACTTCGTGGCCCAGGATTACTTGGGGACCGATAAACGCTATTACGAACCCACCGAGCAGGGGGTGGAAAAAAAGATCAAGGAACGGCTGGATAAATGGCGAGCGCAGGCCGCCGCGCGGAGCGCATCCGCCACAGCCGGAGGCACGCCCTCGGAGACTCACGGCTCACCGCCGGGGGCGGATGGGACGGGTTCGGAACGGGAAGGGCTGGGCTCGAAAGGGGTTTCCCGCTGAAGCACAGGCCGGCCTGGATGGCTCGGGGGCCGAAGGCCCGGCCGCCCCGATCGAACCGAATGATGGACACCAAGATCAAGGAACTCAAAGCCGTGCTACGCCGGCAGGTCCGTGCCGCCTTGGCCTCGATGTCCCCCGAAATCCAGGCCGAGGTATCCAGCCGGGCCTGCAGCCGGCTGGAAGGCCAGCGGGCCTGGCAAACCGCCAAGCTCATTCTTTTCTTTGCCCCGCTGCCCGGCGAGTTGGACCTGTGGCCGCTGCTGCCGTCCGCCCTGGCGCGGGGCAAACGCGTTGCGCTGCCCAGGTTTGACCAGGAAAGCCAGCGATACATCGCTTGCGAGATCCGCGACCACGAGCGGGACGTGGTTCGAGGTTATTTGAACATTCGCGAGCCGTTGGCGCGCTGCGCGACGGTTCCATTAAACCGGCTGGACTTGGTGCTCGCGCCCGGAGTAGCATTCGACTTGCGTGGCCGCCGGCTGGGCCGGGGTAAAGGGTATTACGACCCATTGCTGGCGTCCGCGGGTGGCATAAAATGCGGCGTGGCTTTCGACCTGCAAATCGTTCGCGAGGTCCCCGTCGAGCCGCATGATACGTCTTTGAATTGCATCCTGACGCCGACGCGCTGGATCGAGTTGTAAGTGGCGCGCGGTTTTGAATGAGCTCGTTAGTTGACACTCTTGAACACGCCGGGTTGGTCGTGACGGGCGCAGCGTTGTGCTATGTCATCATGCTGTGGAAAAAGCGCGGAGCCCGGCGCGCCCAGGCGACCGCATCGGGCTCGCTCCTGGATCAGGCCCGGCAGCAGGCCGAAATGCTCCTGCGCGATGCCCGGTTGACCGCCAGCGAGGAGGCCGTGAAAGCGCATGCGGAAATGGAGCAGGCGATGGCCGCACGGCGCGCGGAGCGCCTCGAATTGGAGCGTCGGTTGGCGGATCGCGAGGGTTTGATCAACTCACAACTCGAGCGCATCGTCGATACCGAAAAGCAATTGAGTCTCGAAAAGGAGGCGTTGCGACAGCGCTCCGAGGCCATCCTGGCCAGGGAACGGGAGATCGCTGAACTCGGCCAGCAGGGGCGAGAGCAACTGCAGAAGCTTGCCGGGTTGAGCGAGACCGACGCCCGGGAGGCCCTGCTGAAGCGGATCGAGCAGGAGGCCCTGCGCGATGCCAATACGCTGACGCGGCATATCCTGGAAGACGCCAAAGGCCGGGCCGAAGAAAAGGCGCGGCGGGTGCTGAGCCTGGCCATTCAACGCTATGCCGGCGAGCACACTTTCGAAACGACGACCGCCAGCATCGCCCTGCCCAGCGGCGAAGACATCAAAGGCCGCATCATCGGGCGAGAAGGGCGGAACATCCGGGCGTTCGAAGCGGCCACCGGCGTTACCGTGCTCATCGATGACACGCCCGGAGCCGTTTTGCTTTCGGGCTTTGATCCCGTTCGACGGGAGATCGCGCGCGAGGCCATGGTGCGCCTGATCACCGATGGCCGGATCCATCCGAACCGAATCGAGGAGGTGGTCGCGGCCGTGAGCCAGGAGATGGATGAAACGATCGTGCGCCTCGGCGAAGAAGCCGTGCTCAAGGCCGGCTTGGGACCCATGCATCCGGAAATCGTCAAAGTCCTGGGGCGCCTGCACTTCCGCCACAGTTTCTCACAGAACATTTTGGATCACTCCGTCGAAGTGGCGCACCTCATGGGACTGATGGCGGCCGAGATGGGCCTGGATGTGGCGGCGGCCAAGCGCGCCGGCTTGTTGCACGACATTGGCAAAGCCATCAACCATGAAGCCGAAGGTCCCCACGCCCTGGTTGGAGCCGATTTTATCAAGCGCCATGGCGAATCCGATGCCGTCGTGAATGGCGTCGCCTCCCACCACAACGATGTGGCGCCTATCGGGCCGCTGGGAACGCTGGTCAGCGCGGCCGATGCGATTAGCGCTTCGCGCCCGGGCGCCCGTTCCGAGAATCTCACCACGTATTTGAAACGGGTCGAGGACCTCGAGCGGATTGCCAATTCGGTTGCCGGGGTCGAGAAGGCCTTCGCCGTTCAGGCCGGCAGGGAGTTGCGAGTGTTTGTGCAACCCGACCAGATCGATGACGAAGCGGCCTTCGGCTTGGCGCGCAATTTGGCTTCCCGGATCGAGAACGAACTTCAGTACCCGGGTCAGATCCGGATCACGGTCATTCGTGAGACGCGGTGCGTCGAGGTAGCCAAGTAGGCCCCACGCCGCCGCAGGCTCCACTCCGCGGAATCCGTCCGTGAGTGGACTGGTTCGCGGCAAATGAGGAATGGCCTACCACGCTTTGTGGTCGAGGGGAGAGAGGCGGAGCAATGGCGTGAATGCGCCAACGCTCCCGTTGGCTCGCGGTTTTGCGAGAGCTGACGGAGGGCCGCTTACCGGCCTTCTGTCATGGTGCTCGGCAGGCCGTTTTCCCAGCCTTTGGGCGCGTTCCAAGGACGAACGGAAGCGTTGTCAGAATCCTGGGTGGTGGCGCAGGCCGTGACCCCGAGGGCGACGAACGCGAGCAAGGCTAGAAGAACGGTGCGGGGCTTCAGAAAAAGCGCTTTCATGATTCGGGAAAAGCGGGGGTGACCTGATCGCCCTCCATGACTTCGCCCAACTGCCAGCCGGGCATCACGTTGGCGACACAGCGATTTTTTTGCGCGCTGGTGATGATCACCTTGGCTACAAGCTTGCCGTTGCGATTCACCAGCAGTTCGCCGTATTCCTTTACGCCCTGGTCCAAACCAATGTTCAAAACCACGAAGTTCCATTTGGGGTCGATGACCAAAACCTTGCCCGTCAAGCTTGCGGGCAGATAAACCGGCTTGTCCGGGCTAATATAGCGGTCCAGCGAGGTTTGCAGCTTCACGATCTTCTGACCGAGCAATTTGTTTTCGTCCTGGGCGCCCAGGAGCGATTTTTGGAGATCCTTGTATTGCTTGTTGATGGCGATGATCTGCGGCGGGGTGAGATCCGTCTCCTTGTACGCCGCCAGATCGGCCTGGGCGTCGTCGCGCTCCTTGCGGGTCTTGGCCAGATCGGGTACTCAGCCGGTCGGCTTCCTTGGTCTTGGCGGTCAGATCCGAAACGGCCTTGTCGCGCTCGGTGCTCGTCGCTTCGAGGGTGGCCTTGGTGGTCGCCAGTTCGGAAGTGGTCTTGGCCAGTTGCGACTTGGTGCTGCGGAGCTCGGTCTGGGCCTGCTCCTTCATTTTTTTCTCATTGTCACGATCAGTCGCCAGGTTGGTGACCTTTTCTTTGACTTTGACGAAGTTGAGGCCGCCCACCGCTAAACCAGCAAGGATGGCCACGATAAGACTGATTCGAAGCAACATGGTCTCGTTCTCGATTGAATTGTCGAAGCCCAGACTATTGATTCCGTACCGGTATGTCAACGATGTTTGATTAAACGAAAAGCTGATTCGTCCGTAGTCGAAATCCGTCTTTTCCGGTAGTCCGTTTCCCTACAGAGCCGGGCGGGCACGGCGCCTCGCCCGGCTTGCGAGCGGAACCGGCGCGCTCTAAGCTGGCGCGCATGAACTATCGCCGCTTTGGACGAACGGAGCTGGCCATGCCCGTGATCTCGTGCGGGGGAATGCGCTACCAGTTCAAGTGGAGCGACGTGGCGCCGGGCGAGATTCCGGCGGAAAATCAGGCCAATCTGGAGGCCTGCATTCACCGCGCCCTCGAATTGGGCATCAACCATATCGAGACCGCGCGGGGCTACGGCACCTCCGAAATGCAACTGGGCCGCATCCTCCCGAGCCTGCCGCGGGAGAAGCTGATCGTGCAAACCAAAGTGGCGCCGCAGCCCAGTGCCAGCCAGTTTCTCTCCGTGTTCGAGACCTCGATGGGCAATCTGGGGCTCGAGCATGTGGATTTGCTGGCGTTGCATGGAATAAATAATCGCGAACTCCTGCGCTTTGCCTTGCAGAAGGAGGGCTGCCTCGCGGCCGCCCGAAAACTTCAGCGTGAAGGCCGCGTCCGGTTCATCGGCTTCTCCACCCACGCCACCACCGACATCATCCTCGAAGCCGTCCAGAGCGGGGCGTTTGATTATGTGAACCTCCACTGGTACTTCGTCAATGACCTGAACTGGCCGGCCATTGTGGCGGCGCGCGCGCAGGATATGGGCGTGTTCATCATCAGCCCAAACGACAAAGGCGGAAAGTTATATGAGCCTCCGCCGAAGCTGGCCGAGTTGTGCGCGCCCCTGACTCCCATCCAGTTCAACGACCTCTATTGCCTCGCGCGGCACGAAGTGCACACCTTGAGCTGCGGCGTGGCGCGGCCCGGCGACTTCGACGAGCACATCCGGGCGCTGGCCCATTACGACCGGCTCCCGGAGGTGATAGGACCGGTCGAGGACCGTCTCCGGGCCGAGATGCGCCGAGTCCTCGGCGCCGATTGGTGCGCGCGCTGGTTCGAGGGTTTGCCCGAATATGTCGATGTGCCCGGGCAGATCAACATCCTGGAAATCCTCCGCCTGTGGACCTACGCCAAAGCGCTGGACCTCGTGGGCTGGGGCCGGATGCGCTACAATTTGCTCGGCCAGGGCGACCATTGGTTTCCCGGCGAGAACGCGGCCAAGATCGGACGCGCGACCTTGGATGGCTGCCTGCGCCACAGCCCGTTCGCGGACCGGATTCCGGAGATCCTCCGGGAAGCGCACGCGCTGTTGTTCGAAGCGCCGGTGCGGCGGTTGAGCAAAAGCTGACCCGAGAACCGGCCTGGTTGCGCTCGGCGATCCGGCGTCGCGGTGCGGATCGAGGTTCCTTACTTCTTGCCTTCGGTCTTATCGGGAACCTTGTCGTCGGTCTTCAGGGCGTCGGCCGGAGCGGCGGCGTTGAGATCCTTGAGCACGACGTCGGTGATGTCGTTCTCGTTATTGGTGAAGAGAACGACGGGGGTGGCGTTGGCGCTCTCGGCGGCGGTGTCGATGACCAGCGAAAAGCCGGCGGCCTTGGCTCGGGCGCTCACCACGTTGCGAATTTCGTCGATGATTTTCGCCCGGGTGCGCTGGCTTTGATCGAGCAAGGTGTTGCGGGCCTGGGTTTCGTATTGGCGGATGGTATCCTCGAGATCCTTGACCTGTTTGAGCTTGTCCTCGGCGGCTTTCTTGCGTTTGTCGCGTTCCTCGGACGAGGCGGCCTGGTCGCTGGCGCTGGTCAAGAGACCTTGATAATCATCCTTCATCTTCCGGTAATCATCGAGCATGTTCTTGTCCTCTTTCTCCATGTCCGCCTGCCGGTCCTTAAGTTGGGCCTCGGCTTGCTTTTTCTTCCAGTAACCCTCGAAAACTTTCTTCACATCGACCGTGCCGATGCGGCTCTGGGCCATCGCCGAACTGCCCAGGAATGAAAGCAGCAGCAACGCCGGAATGATTCTCGTTAGCAAATATCTCATAAAACACCAAAAGAACAGATTTTGAGCCTCCCGCCAATAGCAAATTGAGCGGCGCAGAGCGGGAGGTGCGGGACGGATTTCTTCGGACCGAAGAATTCTGTCCCGCACCGGCCGCGGTCCTGCGGGAGTTTGGACGATTCCTGGATTTTTGCCCATAGATACCTGGCCCTCGAGCCCACCGCTGCGGGTAATCCGTGGGCTGGGCACGCTGCTATTCAGGCCGAAGGCCTGGGTCATACCAGCCCAGGGAAGGTGCCCTGGGTTCATGGGTTCCAGAAAACCTCCTGAGCGCTGAAGGCGCGATCCATGCCGGGACTCCGCCTGGCTGATGGTGCGGGCCAAGCGCGCCGCGAGACGGACCTGGGCGGCAGCGCCGCCAGCGAGGCAGGCCTGGCAATCGGAACCGTCGCACCGGGCGGCCATCGCGTCGTTGAGACCGCGATCATCGCGACCGCAAGCCAGAGGCCCTTAGCGTTTCTCGTCCGGACCCGGTTCAACGAAGGCCGGGCTTAGGATCTCGCTGGGATATCCGAAAACCCTGCCGCTCCCGAACGGGTTCAACGACACGGCGGTACGGCCGCGGCGCTTCCATCTTAAGTCGCAACGCCTCAGAAACCCGCTGACGCCCGTCAATGTCTCCTGGACGTGCATGACGACCCGCAAGGGAACTCCCGTGGGAGGATTGGTCAACTCAAACGTGCAGTTGGTCACCGCGTAGGCGCCCAGGGTTGGCGTGAGCCGGCGAAAGTCATTTTGGAACCTGGAGCATCTTCCCCACGCGGTGCCTTCATTGACCTGCAATTCGAAAGGGTAGAACAAAAAGGCGTGAGCCGTGTGATTCGAGAGCTCAAAGGTCAGAACAAACTCATTGCCTGACTGGGTGTTCTTCAGTTGACGAAGGGTGATGCCGCTGGCGGCGGGGCGAACGCTCAGCAGAATGAGCGTGATCAGAAAAGCGATTACTACCGCCCCGATGACGACGGATTTCGTTCTCATCCCAAGGCCGGGATACCGGGTCATTAAAAAATTGCAATCACTTTCGCCAGTCCCAAAGGTCCCGCCGCCATGGGCGGATACCTGGCCTGGCTAAAGCACAATGTTCTGGAGACTTCCTTACTCGCAGCGGTTTCGAGTCCGAAGACAAAAGCGGTGCCGGTTCACCCGTTTGATACCGCGGACCGATCACGTCGGCGAAAATGCGACACCACCACAACTGCACCGAGGGCAGCCAAGGCGAGCGTGGACGGCTCGGGAACGGAGTTGAGGTAAACGGGTGAGGTGCCGAGGCCGGTTAGAACTGCTGCTTCCGTAGGGTTAACAGTTCCACCGCCCAGTTGGACCGAAAAAAGGGATGATTGCCACCAGGAGTTGGGTAGCCCAGAGGCCTGCGCCTGCCCAAAGGACGTTCCAGAAGCGGTGTTCCAAACAGCTACCTGGACCCAGGCGGGAGAACCTTGAGACATACCGCTCACAGTTACCGCCCCAGCGTTAAAGTAGCCGGCGGCGTTGCCTGTCAGAAACCCTGTTGTCGCGACTGAGGCTAGGCTGTCGGCTGTGGGGCCCGCTAGAAGCTCAGCCATGAACTGTGATCCGGAAAGTTTGGTGATGCCGTCGGATTCGTAAACCGGAGCATTGATTTTGCCGGAATAGATGTTTACGAAGTTTATCGTTCCCTGAGCGTAAAGGCCGCAGGAAGAAACGCCGACAATTAATGGGAGAATGACCAGTGCTTTCATAGTGGCTCAGGATTGTTAATGTGACCGCCGGATTTTCGTTAAGGCTTGATTTTAGCGAACCTAACATCTGCGTCGGGACGGGCGTTTGGTAGCGTCCCAAAGATTCGACTACGATCACACCATGCAAAATAAAAGAAATTTGAATCCGCGGATGACCATGTGTAATCGTCGGCACAGAAGTGCATGTAAACGGTGGTTGTGTCGTCATCCGTGAGGTTGAAGCAAAGGGAGTTGGTGGCGTATCCGTCATAAACAGCGTTACTACCATTTAGACACACGAGGCCCTGCGCCCATGTGTCATCAAAGAGCCAGGACTCCCAGGGAGGCGTGCTGTTGGTCGTGCCGTTGAACAAGAGCAAAAAGTTCGTGGAACTGACGGGAATACATTCGAAAGTGGCAAGCGAGAGGCCGTTAGTGATAAATGCCTTCGCCGCGTACGACATAGCCCGCGAGTTCGTAGTCGGGTCATTTTGCCGGCTGTAATATCCGATGAACAACTCCGTGCCCGACGGATTTGCTGCGATTGAAGGATTCCATTGATCGGTCTGAGTGCTATCGTTGTTCACCACTCGTGGGCCATAATTTAAAGAGAGTGCGTGCGTGGACCAGTTCACTGAGGCCTCGATGAGAAAGATGTCACCCCGATCTTTCGTTCTGTTGTTGGCTGACGGCAGGTCAGCATAAGTGATGTAGATATTCCCATTTGCGTAAGCAACCCGTGGAAATGCATTATCATCAAGGTAGTCGAGCGAGTCGGCACCGCTCGAACGGAACAGCCGTCCACTAGCGTTTGCGTTGGTGGAATTGAGAGATGGTCCAATCCTAGCCAACGCACTCCATGTGTTGTTGGTGGAAAGCCAGGCGTAGTGGAAGGAGTTCGTCACGGCTCCACTCGGCCCGTTATCCTGGTGGAGCCAAACAAAATACACTGTTCCATCAGGAACGATGACAATGTCCACACCACGAGCATCTCCGTTGGTCACCCGCTCAAGCATCTGAAACAAGCTCCAATTGGTGCCGCCGTTCGAAGAAACCGCTGCCCACAGATACTTCGTTCCGTTGGTAACCCCAGTAGCCGCAACGTAGGCATTGTGATTCACGGAGCTGACCTTGATCATCGGCTTATCCTCCCACATGACTCGGTGTTGACCGTTGGTATCTAATCCTGGCACGTCCATATTGATAGGGTTAAAAGTCTTGCCCTTGTCAGTTGAGGCCCACAAGCGGCCGCCATACCAATTGGTGTGCTCTCGCGATGTGTTTAGGAACAGGTAAACCACGTTACTGCCAGAGTCGTAAGCCATCGTCGTGTCTCCGGCATCTCCATGCATAGGGTCGGACGCGCCATTTGTGATAACGGTGGAACCGCTCGTGATGGTAGATAGAGGCAGGAGCGGCCCTTGGTCCGTGAAGTTTGTTCCGCCATTTGTGGATATCCCCCAACTGGTTGTGCGGGGCGATTGAATTCCCGAAAACGTGTCTTCACCCAACACGTATTCGCTCAAATGCGTATTCATAAACGCGGCCACGATGTTCGTGCTGTCGCACACAACGAAGCTGCACTCGGTTTGGCTGTTCTTGTTGGTATCCAGGCCGCTCAAATCCTGGTTGGGGTCGTTGACCATCGCCACCGATACCACCCCGCAATTGGTCGTGATGCTCCCTGCGATCAGCCACCCGCGCGGGTTGGATATGGGCGTCAGGACGTTGCACTCGGTCACCTGGTACAGATTCAACGTATCCAACCCGGTGTTTAAATCCACGCCCACCTTGCAGTCCTGCAACGCCGAAGAGCTCAACTGCGGGTAATCGACCGCGGCGGTGTCATACTGAACCCCCCGCTGCGCCCAGCGGACCAGCAGGTCGTTGAGCACCGTGCCGGAGGACTCGTAATACATCCACAGAGCCTGGGCCGCCGCATACCCCGGGTTGGCCGTGCTGTTGGTGATGATGGCTCCGTAGCCGTTGTCGTCCCGGCTGGTCAGGACGGCCGGTGGGCCGCTCCCCGGACAGCTCACCCCGCCATAGACCAGCAGGTAGGCGTTGGTGTCGAGCTTGATGCAGGTATTTTGCTGGAAAGTGGCCGTGCCGGAACCCACTTCAAAGCCGCTGGCGATATGGTAGGTGCTGTTGCTGGCAAAGGTGTAGCTGCTGGCGCCGCCGGTGAGTTCGATGTAATCCAGGACCACGCCCTGGGGATGGTATTGGCTGGAGGCCACCTCCATGGGCTGGCGGGCAGGGATGGGTTTGGCGTTCGGTTTAAGGAACATCCCTCGCTCCGCCACTTGGACGGCCTGGTTGGGCCGGGAAGAAAGCGATGCCTGAGGCAACTGGCTCAAGGCCGCCGCCAAATCACTGAATCGGACTTCCTCGATCAGGACTTGCTGGCCCGAAATGTTCACCAGGCTCTTGGCGGTCGGCACCGTGCCGGGTTCGGAAGGCCGGAGCGGGCGAACCGCAGCCGCTTGCCCGGCGGGCGGCAAGGACGTGTCCCCAAAGGCAAAGGCCGCACCGACCGGAAACCAGGCGCTCTGGAAAATTAGGATGTGATCCTCCAGGCCCGAGTCCAGCGGAACGGGCCGCACTTCCTGTGGAACTGGCACACTGTCCATGGCCGTCCAGAGTTGGAGTGTCGTGGTGCTACTCGACAAACCGAACGAGCCGGGCGGAGGCGGGGATTGTTTGATGACCAGGTTTTGTTCAAAGCCGTTTTTGGCCCAGACCAGCATCAGGTCCGCCCGCACTCCCGAGAGGATGTTCGAGAACACGATGACGTTGGGCGGGTAAAGCGTTCCCACGCTGGCCTGCGCCGCCCCAATCTGTGCCACCTTGCCGGAGGCCGAATCGGCGTAGAACAGTCCAATCGGATGGGATTGGAACACTTCCCCGGCTGCGGTGGTGAGGCTGATAGCCCCTTGAGCCGTGATATCGCTGCTGAAGGCGGCGGTCATTTGGCCATGGACGGCCTGGGCGCCGCCGGGAGTGACCTCGATGAGATCCTGGGCGGGCGCCCCACTGGCCTTGGCTGAGGTAGTTCATGCCGTCTTCCAGTTCGGTGTAACTCTGCACCTGCTGTGAAACTTCGCCCGTGCCGTTGTTCGTCAGCGAAACGGTTCTTTGCAGGACACGGTAAAAAGGACCGCTATCCACAACCGAATATGGAGGATCGGAGGTGGCGGGTTGAGCGACCCCGAACAAGGCCGGCAGCGTGGCGAGGGTTGCTACCAAAATGGGTCGGACACGGCAAGCCGCTCTGGCTGCGAAATAAGCATTCATAGGCTCCTTGAAAGACTAACATGCTTTAAAAGCTTCAAGCTGACGTTGTTGTTTTGCCCGCTCCCTAGCTGCTCCCAGCGTAACGAAGAGACCATGCCACAAGCCGGGCTGGAAAACCAAGCAAAAACGAGTGACGAAGAGATCTAAACGGGAGGCGCCTCGAGATCCGCCGCCGCGCGGGCGTCGGACCCGCCGGATGGAGAACCTTCCCGGCGCCATGGTTTTGCCCATCGGCTGCCCGGAATGGGCTCTTGGTTCCACCGCAGCCACCTCGCGGCATTGCCTGTATCCGGCCATCGTCGGGCTCCGGTTCTGAAGCGCTCCGGCATGCGATATCCGTCACGCATCACGCATCACGCGCCCCCGGCATGTCCCCATAGCTCCGAACCCGAGTCTAAAAATATGGAGACAGAAAAATGAAACCCGCTGTATAATCCGCTTCGTAGATGGATTCCATAGAACGCTCTATTCAGGTGACCTGGCGTCATCGCGTCTTGTTCACGGACAGGCTTTTTGATTCGGCAAATCCCGCGCTGGCCGATCTCCTGACCGATCGGGAACGGGGCGTCCTTGGAAAGACGCTGGTCGTGCTCGATCAATCGCTGGCTGAAGCTCAGCCCGGGTTGTCCGGCAAAATCTCCGCTTATTTTGCCGCGCACAGCCAGAAGCTGCGCCTGGTCTGTCCGCCGCTGGCATCGCCCGGGGGCGAGGCCGCGAAGAATGCCTGGACGAACGTGGCGGATCTGCACAAAGCGATCGAACATTACCATATCGACCGCCACTCCTACCTGGTGGCCGTGGGCGGGGGGGCCTTGCTGGATGTCGCCGGGCTGGCGGCCGCCACCGCTCATCGGGGTGTGCGGCATGTGCGGGTTCCAACCACAACGCTCAGCCAATGCGACTCGGGGGTGGGGGTCAAGAACGGGGTGAACGCTTTCGGCAAGAAGAACTTCCTGGGGACCTTTGCGCCTCCCTTCGCGGTGATCAATGACTTCGAGTTGCTGGGCACGCTGGGGCCGCGGGATAAGCGCGCCGGGTTTGCCGAGGCGGTCAAAGTCGCCTGCATCCGCGATGCGGCATTCTTCGGCGCCCTCGAAGGGGATGCGGAGGCCCTGCGCGAATTTGAGCCCGGGGCCATGCGCCGGCTGATCCGGCGTTGCGCCGAAGTCCATGTGAACCACATCGCCGCCGGAGGCGATCCCTTCGAGACCGGGTCCGCGCGCCCGCTGGATTTCGGCCACTGGGCGGCGCACAAGCTCGAGCACCTCTCGAACTTCCGCCTCCGCCACGGTGAAGCCGTGGCGGTCGGCATGGCCTTGGATGTGATTTATTCCCGCCGCAAGGGATACTTGGAACCAGCCGCCGCCGAGCGGGTGGTGGGCTTGCTCGAGAAGCTGGGCTTTCGCCTCTTCGCGCCCGAGTTGCTGTGTCCCGGCTCGCGCGAGAAGTTTTTGGTCCTCGAGGGCCTGGAAGAATTCCGGGAGCATCTGGGCGGCGGGCTGGCCATCACGTTGCCGCGGCAGATCGGCGCGGGGTTTGAGGTCCACGAGATGGATCCCGGTTGTGTGGCAGAGTCGATTCACGAACTCGCGGTTCGCGAGTCGCGACGCGCTCCGGCCGGGCAACTGATCGGAGCGTGAACCGCACGGCGGTCATTGATATCGTCGGCCTTTCCGAGTCCTTGCTGGGCCCGGAAACCCCGCGGTTGAATGCCTTTCGCCAGAAGGGCGGGTGCTGTCATATTGCACCCGCTCTCCCCGCGGTCACCTGCACCGCCCAAGCCAATTATCTGACCGGCGGGCCGCCCTCCGAACATGGCGTGGTGGGCAACGGGTGGTATCACCGCGAATTGGCCGAGGTGCATTTCTGGAAGCAGTCCAACCACCTGGTGCGGGGGAGGAAGCTTTGGGATGTGCTCCGCGAACAGCAACCGGGCTTCACCTGCGCCCAGCTTTTTTGGTGGTTTAACATGTACGCCGGCGTGGACTGGTCGATTACCCCCCGGCCGTCGTATCCCGCCGACGGGCGGAAAGTGTTCGACATCTACGCCTGGCCATACGCAGTCCGCGACGAGGTCAAACGCGAGCTCGGGGAATTCCCCTTTCCCGCGTTTTGGGGCCCGGCGGCCGGCGTACGATCTCCCCAAGGCGCCGAGGACGCCGTGTCGCGTTGGATTGCGGCATCCGCGAAATGGATGGAACGGAGATTCAACCCGGTTCTCAATTTGGTGTACTTGCCCCACCTGGACTACAACCTGCAACGGTACGGGCCGGATCGTCCACGGATCGCCCGGGACCTTGCACGGATTGATGAAATTGCGGGAGAGCTGATCGATTTCTTTGCCCAACAGTCTGTGCAGGTGGTGCTGCTTTCCGAATATGGCATCAGCGCGGTGGAAACGCCGGTTCATTTGAACCGGCTTTTCCGGGAGCAGGGCTGGCTCGCGATCAGGGACGAACTCGGGCATGAATTGCTGGATTATGGCGCCAGCCGGGTTTTCGCCGTGGCCGACCACCAGGTGGCTCACGTGTATTGCAACGACCGCGGGGTTGAAAGCGCAGTCCGTACGCTGCTCGAAAAGCAACCGGGGATTCAGCAAGTGCTCGACGCGGGAGCCAAACGCGCGCTGGGTCTCGATCATCCCCGCTCGGGTGACCTGGTCGCCGTGGCCGGCGAGCGGGCTTGGTTTACCTATTACTACTGGCTGGATGACCAGCGCGCGCCGGACTTCGCCCGAACCGTCGATATTCATCGCAAACCCGGTTACGATCCCGTCGAGCTTTTCCTGAATCCCGAGACGCCCTTTATCCGGGGGAAAATCGCCTGGCGGTTGCTGCGAAAGCGCCTGGGATTTCGCATGCTCATGGACGTTATCCCACTGGATGCTTCGTTGGTGAAGGGGTCGCATGGGCGGCGTCCGGAATCCCGCCAGGAGTGGCCTTTGCTGATGACGTCGAGGCCGGATCTCCTCGGGCAGGGCGCCGTGGAGTCCACGGAGGTCTTCGATCTGCTCGCCCGGCATGTGACCGGATGAGCGCGGGTATTCGGCCCGGCGTCCTTCGGCCCCCATCAGCGCGGTTTTCCCTCAAGGTTTGAGAGAGTGCCGGCCCCCGGCTCGCTCGCCGGCAGGTGCAGTCGCTTTGTGCTTCACTGGTTCCAAATCCCGCTTGATTTTGGAATCGGAGAGAATAACCTCCGCAAATTGCTGAATCCAAATGGGTAAGCTTAGCCAATCAGGGGTTGAATGAGCGCAGGGAGATGCCGTCCAACCGCAAGGCTGAGTGGTTCAGCCTCGAGAATCAGTGCCAGCACAGCAAGACAACATGAAAAGACTATTGGTTCCTACAGCAATTGGGCTCGCTAGCATGCTTCTGCTCAGCGGTTGCGTGGCGGCGATCGGCAACCGGGACGGGCGGCATGGCTCCGGCGGCCCCACGCTCGGCCAACAACTCATCGACCTGCAGAAGGCCAAAGAGTCGGGTGCCCTGAGCGACGCCGAATACCAATCCCAAAAGACCAAGCTGCTCAGCGACAAGTAGCCTCCCGGGCACCTGGGGATTTGGGTTCAAACTTCGGGTTGAAGGTTGCCGGTGGCGACATGGGAAGCCGCGGCGCCTTCAGCCTGCAAGGACCAAAAGAATCCTCCCCCTCCGGACCGGCCGCCAACTGCCTGAGGCGGGAGCGCGAAGTCCTGCGGAGCCTGGCGGTGGGTACGCGAGGGGAGGCCGAGTCTCGGCAGGTCTATCTCGCGGGCAGCGTCGAGCTGCCGGGCGCCGGCGGGAGCAGTCCCAGGACTTCCTGTTGCTTCTGGTACCACTCGCGCATGGACCGCGAGAGCAGTGAGACCTTAAAGTCCTTGAAATGGGAGAGGTTGAGCGCCCCTTCGACATCGTTCTTCAATTGGGTGTTAATGTCCGACTTGGCATCCTCCGCCCAGCCTTTGAAGGAGCCGGTTTTGTCGTCCAGCGCGCGGGCGGCGGCCAGCCGGGTGTCTTGATCGTATTTGTATTCCACTACCTCGACATAGCCTTTGTCCACCTTGCCGGCGAGGCGTTTGGAATCCTCCTTGGAGGTGATCACGAGCTTGGCCAGCTCAATGATGCGCTGCTCGACCTTGGCGACGTTATCGTCCTCCCCGGCGGCGCCGCTGGCCTCGATGCCGAGGGTGCGCGGCGCGCTGGTCAGCCGCTGGCACACCTGCTTCACGACGTCCTTCTCGAGTTCTTCGAAGAATTTGCCCGCCCGTTTCACGATGAGGTCATGCTCTTCCTTGGTGAAGCTATACTTCTTTTCATCCAGCCCCACGAACGTTTGGTACGCCGGCGAATCCAGCAGCTTTTCGAGTCGGGCCGTCAGGTTTGTCGCGCTGAGGCGCTGGACGGTGGCGATGCCGCCGGTGGGCTCCTGTTTGAGCTCGAGCTTGAGATCCAGCGGGAGGAAGGAAAAGATGGCGCGATCGACGCCACCGAGCTGTTCGATTTGCGTATTGAGGTATTTCAAATGCGCTTGGAGACGCTCCTTATGATTGAGATCACCGACAAAATCGAATTGGTTTTCGACGCTGAGGGACCGCGCATCGGCCCGGAACCAGTAGAGCATGTCGGCGAACTGGCCGGCTAACTGGGAGGCGTAGCGGGAGTAGTTGAGGTTGACCTCGGCCACCGGGACGCGGTCGTGGGCATTGCGCGGGGCGCGCGCGCTGATGAAGGTTTCAATGATGTTGTTGGGCAGCAAATCGATCGTCTGGCCGATTTCAGAGTAGGCATTGACGACGGGGTTGGTGCCGTAGTCAAATTGGCGCACGTCGCCGTACTCGCCGATGTCCTGGTCGGTAGCGAACAACATTTTTTTGTCGCGCGCCTCGGAGCTGTCGAAGTAGCCCCAGGTGATGGCGGCGTGATCGTGCGGCAGGACGGTTTTGGTGGTGCGCATCAACCAACCGGTGAACACGGCGCCTTTGAAGGCGGTGTACTCCATCATCGAGCTGGAAGCGATTCTATTGGTATAGGCGTCGGTCGGCTTGCCGGCGATGTAGGCCTTGAACCACTCGTCCAGGTCTTTGCGGCTGAGCGTGGCGGCGAGACTGCCAGCGAAGTTGTGGCGAAGCCCCAGAATGTGTCCGACCTCGTGGGACACGACTTCGCGGACGTAATCCTGCGAAACTCGCAGCACGGCTTCGTCCGTAAGCTGATCGCTGGCCAAAACCTCTTCCAACCCATGCGCCATCTGCAGGGCGAAAGCCCGCGGGTCCACCTCGCACGCGGGGGCGGCGCCCATAAAGGGCAGCCCGAAGGACATGTCCGCGCGGGTCTTCTTGTCATCCTTTTTGGGTTCGGCCAGGTCGAGCATGGCGCGAAGCAGCGCCCGCGCGCGGGATTTTCCGGCGAACGCAAACACGCTGGTAATGTAGGCCTGGCCGTGCCCGGACTCGCCGGTGAGCGGGTCCAGCAACACGTCCGCATACGCGAAGCCCGCGTTGTCCCAGGGCACCCATTGAATGACATTCAGTTGCGCGTCGGGGGCGGTGACCCCCTCGGGCGCCTGCCTGGCCTGCACGATCTCTTTGCCGAAGGCGCGGTTCCAATAAAGAATGCCGTCCTTGACCGCCTGAACGTAATCCGGCGGCGTGTTGGCGGAATAATTGAAGATGATGGGCTGGCGGATGTCAAAGCGGGCGATCTTCGACGACACCCGGCCCGTCACCGGTTCGTACCGTCCTTCAGTTTCGAAGAACCGCTCATAGCGATTGTCCGTTGCATTGGGCTCTTTGGCGGCGCAGGCGCCCTGCTGGTAAGGCGCCAGGAAGTAACGAACTTCGAAGCGTTGTTCAAGATTTTGGTCGTCTTCGCGATTCCGAACCTGAACGCTCTGGCGCACAACCAGCCTGCCCGGCTCGGGGCGCATTTCGAAGACGCGGCCCTCGGGCACTTCCAGCACCCGGTCGCGCTCGGCGCCCAGGCCGCTGTCGAGCCAGGGCTGGGTGAAGACCCGGCGCATGCCGCGGTTAAAATCAACCACGACCTGGTCCGCGTCCTGGCGGACGATGGGGAAGGTGGCCAGCAACCGCCGCGCGGGCAAATCCTCGGTCACCACCAGGCCCTGGGTGGATTCGTACATATCCACTCCGTCGGGGAACAGCTCGAATTTCACGATTTTGGCCGCCAGGCCGGTGCTGGTCGGCGCCTGCGCTTGCGGGATGAGCGAGGCGTTGAAGAGATACTCTTTGCCGAAGCCGGCCTTGGGGATGGCCAGGAAGAAGCGGTCGGCGACCTTCAACTCGGGTGCGCGCTCGATGACCGCCACCGGCGCGTTGGTGACGGCGGGCTGATTGGTCGTCAGGGCCGCCGCGCCCGGGGCTGGCGGATTGGTGCTGGCGTGTCGTGGGCGCGCTCGTGACGGCGGAAACCAGCGCCAGGATCAGCCAAAACGGAGCGGCGCGAAAACCGGCGGATGGAACGAATTGAGCTTTCATTTCATCAGAACGGCCAAAACTTTGCCGAACTCCGGGGGCCGCGCGCAAGCTCAAAGCATCGGAGTAGCCCCACGCGCGATTTGCAGTTGGCTTTTTTTGAGCAAAAAGAGGCTAGACTGATGCATGGCAGAAAAAAGCCTGAATGACCTTCCACGTGACGTTCGCGTGCTCTTCACCAAAGGTCACGAAGCGTTTCAGCGGGACAATTTGGACTACGCGATCGATCTGTATAACCAGGTGCTCGCCCGGGAACCGGGATTGCACGAATGCCGCAAGGAACTGCGCATCGCCCAACTGCGCAAGGCGGGGTCCGGCGGCGGCTTTATGAGCATGAAGCGGCTGTGGAGCAGCGCCACGGCCACGCCCCAGATCGGCAAAGGGCAGATGGCTTTGCGGCGCAATCCGGCCGAGGCCCTGGCCATCGCGGAGCACATCTTGAACAGCGATCCGATGAACTCGCCCGCCCACCGGTTGATCGTCGAGGCGGCCGAAGCCCTCGAACTGCCTCGCACCGCGGTGTTGTCCCTGGAGCTTCTCTTCAAGAATGCGCCAAAAGACAAGGTCATCGCCATCAAGCTGGCCAATGCCCTGGCCCAGATCGGCGAGGTTTCCCGCGGTGAAAGAATCCTCGGTGAACTCGGGCGGGAATTTCCCCACGACAACGATTTGGCCCAGGCGTTGAAGGACCTTTCGGCGCGCAAGACTTTGAACGAAGGCGGCTATGAGGCGCTGGCAGACGGGAGCGGGTCCTACCGCGACATTTTGAAGAACAAAGCGGAAGCGGTGTCGCTCGAGCAGCAGAATCGGGTCGAGAAGAGCGAAGACGTTACGCAGAAACTGATCCAGGAATACGAGGCGCGGCTGGAGGGTGAACCGGGCAATCTGAAGCTGGTGCGCAATCTGGCGGAGTTGTACGCGGAAAAGAAGCAATTCGACAAGGCGTTGAGTTGCTATGATCGCCTCAAGGCCTCCGATCTGGGCAACGACGCCTCTTTGGACCGGGCGATCTCGGAGACCATTGCCAAAAAGCTGGACCGCCAGATGGCCGCACTGGACGGCACCGCGCCGGATTATGCCGAGCGCATGGCGGATCTGCAGGCCGAAAAACAGGCGTACCTGCTGGCGGAATGTCAAAAGCGGGCCGAGCGGTTCCCGACCGATCTGCAGATTCGTTTTGAAATGGGCCAGCTCTATTTCCAGGCCGGCAAGATTAGCGAGGCCACCCAGGAATTCCAAAAAGCCATCGCCAGCCCGCACCGGAGAATCGCCGCCATGAACCTCCTGGCCCAATGTTTTGCCAAGCGGAAGATGTACGACCTGGCCGCCCGGCGGCTGCAGGATGCGATTAAGGAGAAAGTGGTGTTTGACGAGGAGAAGAAGGAGTTGGTCTATAACCTTGGCGCCGTGTTCGAGGCGATGAACAAGCGGGAAGACGCGATCGAACAATTCAAACTGATCTACGAAATCGACAGCTCCTACAAGGACGTGGCGGCGAAGGTGGAAGGCTATTACGGCGGACAGGGCTGAAGGCCGAGGGCACCCACTCACCGGCGCCAGGAATTGCAGATTTGCTCCGCCCTCACCCCCTTGGACGGCGGTTACCGGTCGCGCTTGAGAAGGAATTCGGCCAGGCTGTTCAAGGCCACGGCTTTGGCGCCAAGCGGGCGGAGCGCGTTAAAGGCGCGAACCGTGAGCCGTTCGGCGATGCTGCGAGACCGTTCCAGGCCGACAATCGAGGGATAGGTGGCTTTCCGGGCTTTTGTGTCTTTCCCAGCGGTCTTGCCAAGTTGTTCGCTGCTTTGCGTCACATCCAAAATATCGTCGATGATTTGGAAGGCCAATCCGACGTGGTACCCAAAGTCGGTCAGCGCCTCGAGTTGAGCCGGCGAGCAGTTGGCGCTCATGCCGCCCAGGCGGACTGAGCAGCAGAGCAGGGCGGAGGTTTTGCGTTCGTGAATGTATTGAAGGTGCTTGGCGGAGATGCGGCGGCCTTCCGCTTCGAGGTCGGCGACCTGGCCGGCGATTAACTGCAGAGACCCGGCGGCTCGGGCCAGTTCCAAAACCAGCGTGGGGTGAGGATAGCGCGGCCAGCCGGCAGCTTGGGCTGCGATTTCAAACGCCTGGGTGAGGAGGGCGTCTCCCGCGAGCACGGCGATGCCCTCGCCGAAGACCTTGTGATTGGTCAATTTGCCTCTCCGGTAATCGTCATTGTCCATCGCGGGGAGGTCATCGTGGACCAGTGAGTAGGTATGGATGCATTCCACCGCGCAGGCCAGCGGCATGGCCTCCGCCTCGTCTCCCTGGCAAGCCGCGGCGGCCGCCAGGCACAAGGCCGGACGCATCCGCTTCCCGCCTGCGAAAAGCGAATAGCGCATCGCTTTATGGATCGTCGAGGGGCGGGCTGTGGCCGCCGGCAAATACCGATCCAGAGCTTTATTGACCGCCGCCGACCGGCTGGTCAGGAAACGTTCCAAGTCAAAACGTGGAGTGGAACCGATCTTCCGGCCTGGTTTCCTCAGAGACATGCGGCGTTTCTTTTAAGCAATGAGCCTCAGCGACGCAAGCGGATTTGCCAACTTTGATATTGCGTTTAGCTTTCAAACCACTAACTTATCCAGCTCGACCTACTACCTGGGAAAAATTTTTGAACGCTGAACTGACAAAGAAAGCACTCGAGAAGGTTGGCAATCCCAACGTTCTGGTCAACCTGATTTCACGGCGTGTCCGCCAGCTTAACTCGGGATCCGGCGCTTTGAGCCGTCCCCTGGTGGCGGAAACCGGGAACATGGGAGCTGCCGACATTGCGCTGCTCGAGATTATCGAGGAGAAAATCGGGTTCGAAATGCCCGAACTGGTGGAATTGACCCGGCCGGTCGGCAAAAAGCGCAAGAAGCACTGACACGGCCTGGCCTCAGCTCAGACCAAAAGTGCGCTGGGGGGAGCATTGAAGGTTGAGTGGCTCGAGCCTGTTGGAGCTGGCCGGTGCGGACCCGGGCACTCTGCAATCTGACGCGGTTCGGCTTCAGGCCTCTCCGGGGCTGAGGGCCGATCGGGTTCCGGTTTGGATTTTGTCCCCCATGGCGTCCAGAGCCGGGCGCCTCGCCGTCCCTAGAAAGTTCTCATGGCCGATATTATAACCAACCCGAAAGCTCGCAGGGATTACCACATCCTGGAAACATTCGAGGCGGGCATTGTTCTCCATGGCACCGAAGTCAAGTCGCTTCGCGCGGGCAAAGGCCAAATCGCGGATGCCTTCGCCCGGGTCGAAAATGGCGAGGTCAACCTGTACAATGTCCATATCGACGAGTATTCCTTCGGGAACCTGCAAAATCACCAGCCCAAAGCCGTTCGCAAGCTGCTGCTGCACAAATCCGAAATTCGCAAGCTGTTCGATTTGGCCGCGGTGAAGGGCAATGCCTTGCTGCCGCTGTCGTTTTATTGGAAGAACGGGAAGGTAAAAGTTGCCCTGGCCGTCGGGAAGGGCAAAGCGGAGTACGACAAACGGGAAGATCTCAAAACGCGGGAAGCGGAGCGCGAGCTCAAGCGCGCCACGATGAAACGGGCCCGGTAAGCCCGCGCTGTCGAGTCTGGAATTCGCCCGCCCGAGCGATCGGCACTCACGCCGGCTCCGGACCTGGATTTTTCAGGGACTAAAAATTGTGTTGCAATAGGACGGGGTGCCCGGGTCTAATATGGCAGTTCATTCATAGTTTTTTTCATGCTTCCGCGAACCGAGCTGACCACCATGATGAAAACGACCGCGGCAATCGCTTTGCTGCTGCCGCTGCTGACGGCTTGTCAACACCCGCAGGCGCCACCGCTCAGGGAGCCCCCACCCGTCAAGTACAACGCGACCTACGATAAGGAGATCAAGCACATCATGGAGTTGGCCAACGCGAACCGCTGGGAGGAGGCCAAGCGGGAAAGCGACGCGCTCTATTTGCAGGATCCGCTGAGCCCGATCCTGACCCGGGTGAAAAGCTGGGTGGATCAATCGGCGCAACAACGCCGGGCGCAGGCCCTGGAAGACGAAATTCGAAGCATCGATGCCAAGAATTCAGTGTTTAACCCGACCCTGAAGAGCCTGGCCACCGAGCAAAAGGATCGGGGCTTGCCCGCGCGGAAAGACGTCCGGGACGCCGTGGACCGGATCGAGAATACCCCATACATCCCGGATACCTACGGCAAGACGGTTCATGAAGAGGGGCCGCTGTTTGACTTCGAGAGCGCCAAAGGGAGCATGGCCAAAATCCTGGAGAAGAAGGTGTCCATCCACCTGGACAATGTTCCCCTGGAAACCATCCTGGTCAACCTCAGCCAGAGCAGTGGCGTCAACATCGTGGCCGACAAATCCATTCCCGCGCTTAAGCAGGTGCTGGCCGTCAACCTCGACAACGTCCGGTTGGACGAGTTCCTGCGGTACACGGCGCGAAATTATTCACTGCAGTTTCAGGTGGGCCCGGACTTGGTGTGGGTCGTGGACGGGAAGGACACCAACAAGCTCATGGAGGTCACGCGGTTTTACCGGTTACGCAAGGGGTTTGTGCTGCCGGCGGAGTTTGGCGCTCCCGACGCGACCAAAACCACGACCACCGCCAACAATGCCACGACCGTGACGGAGGTCCAAAAGTTCAACAAATTCGTCAATGACGAGGCCCCGAGTTTGCCGTCGATCGAGCGGGCGATTACCAACCTGTTCACCGGGTCGAAAGCCTTTATCGATTACGAGCACAATTTGATTGTGGCACGCGGCACACCCGAGCAATTGGATGTGATGGAGCAAATTATCAAAGAGTTTGACCGCCCGATCCAGCAGGTGCTGATCGAGGCGAAATTTGTCACCATTTCCAAACCCGCGTTCCTTCAACTCGGGGTCTTGTGGCAAACCGGCCAGAATGCGCCCTCGTCGAATTTGCCGCAGGATTTTACCGGGATCATCAGCAGTCAGAACTTTCCGGAGGCGGTCAACGCTTCGGGCGGGGCCGGGCCGGCGGTGGGCATCGGGATTCAAAACGCTTTCACGCGGGTGCTTGGGGCCAACCAGTTGAGCGCGACGGTGAGCGCCCTGGAACAAAGCGGCGAGAGCCAGACGTTGAGCGCTCCCCGCCTGACGGTGCTGAACAACCGGCCGGCCAGCATCAGCGACGGCAAGGTCCAGTACTATTACGAGCAATACACGGTGGCTTCGACGGTCCAGCAGTATTATACCGCCTCGTCTTTCGTTCCCAGTGGAACGCCAACGAAGATTACCGCCGGCGCGATTCTGAACGTGCTGGCCAGCATCAGCGGCGACGGCAGAAATATCGTGCTGGCCTTAAACCCTATCGTGAATTCGGATGTCCAATTGGTAAAGTACGCCACGCTCAGCCAATATGGCGCGACGGGAAATGTCCAGAGCACCTTTGACATCAATTTGCCGCAATACCGAACCGACGAGTTGTCCACCCGGGTGGCGGTCAGTTCCGGCCAAACCGTGGTCATGGGCGGTGTCCTCGAGCGCGACCGGAGCACCTACGTCGAGTCCGTGCCGGTGTTGGGAGATATCCCCATCCTGGGAAGCCTCTTTCGCCGCCGAACGGAATACGACTCTCCGCGTTACCTGCTTATCTTTGTCACCGCCACCATCGTCAAAGACACCGGGGAGTTCCTGGTGTACGATGACAATGGATCGGCGACGACCAACTCGATGGTTGGGCCGAAATGACAACGGGGCCTTATCCCGGGTGCATCTCGCCAGTGTCACAACGAATGAGGCGTTTGCCAGCCCCGCTGTTCTTGAGCCCCCCTACTCTCGGCCACTTCGCAACGGGCGCAGGGGCTGAGGCCGAGCTCCATTAGTGCGATGCCCCGCTCCTCTTCCCACGCCAAGCTGGATCGCGTGCGCCCACCCGTGCGGCGCGTCCTGGCGCTGGATGGCGGGAACCGGCGGTTTAAACTGCTGTTGGCCGAGAGCGATTTTGGGCGGCTGCGCATCCTGAAGCAGGAGCTGATCGACCTGCCAGCCGAAGGGTTGGTTTCGCCCGAGGAGATCAAGACGCATCTGCAGATGCTCCTGGCGCGGTGGGGCAACCCGCCCTTGGCGGTGGTGCTCCCGCAGCATGTGTCCATTTCCCAGGTGCTGGACCTGCCTTTGACTTCGGAAGGTGAGGTCGAGAAGTTAATCGCCGATGAGACCGTGAAGCTCAGCGGCGTGACCGAGAGCCGGATTGTCTATGATTTCGTGCCCAGCGGCCCGCCGGCGGGCAACCGCCAGCAGTTCTGGGTGACGCTGTGCCAGGAGAGCGACATCCGGGAGCGAATCGTGCGGTTGGGCATCGAGCGGGAAGATATCTGTGATGTCACGACCACAGCCAACGCGCTGATCGCCGCCTACCGGACCTCAGCCCCGGATTCCCAGCGCGCCATCCTTGTCCACCTCGGCGCGCAGACCACGGTGATCGTCATCCTGCTGGCGGGCCGGGGAGCTTTCGCCACCGCTTTCCAAATGGGCGGCGACTTTTTCACGCGCGCGCTGGCGCGGATCGAGAACTCTTCGACGGAAGCCGCCGAGAGTTTGAAGCGGAAGAAGGATCTCCTGGGAGGCGCGGACGCGTTGGCGGAGTTTGTGGCCGTGGTCGAGGGCTGGGTTGCGGAGCTGAAGCGGCAGTTGAACGAGTGGTTTCAGGCCAATCCAGCCCTGGTTTCCGAGGTCCCCACCTTCCGGTTAGTGGCCAGCGGCGGCGGCTTCGACCAGCCCGGCTTGGCAAAGTACCTCGAAACCTCCGCCGGTTTGGTGTTCCAGCCCTGGCCCCCGGCAGGCGCCGAAGCGGCCACGCCCGAAAAAGGATTTGAGGTTGCCATGGGGACGGCGCTTCAGGCGCTGGGGTATAGTCCACAGCCCGTTTCCTTGCTCCCCGACGACTACCGGCAGGCTTGGCAAAAGCGCCTGAGCCGGCAGCGGATTGACATGGCCAGCCTGGTCCTCATCGCGGCCTGCGCGATCCTCCTGGGGTTCGGCACCTGGCATAAGCTCGCGCTGATCCGTGCCAAACAAGGTTTGCTCGACAAGGTCAGGGCCAGCCAGAAGGCGTTCGAGGAAAACGCCGCGCTGACCGAGGACCTGGTCAGCGAGTACGAAAACCTGCGCCCCATGTGTGCGGCCCAGCAGAATACGCTGGATACCTTGAAGACGTTCGCTTTGTTGCAACAGTCGCGCACCAACCACAGTTTCTGGTTCGTGCTGCTGGCGGACCAGCAGAGTTATTTTACCATGCCCCCGGCGCTGCTCTCGACCAACCGCCCGGCCAAGACCAACCTGATCGGGGCCGCGCTCGAAGCCGCCCAGTCCACCCCGCTGGCCCTCAGGTCGCCGCTGATGGCGCTGACCAACACGGCCTTGGCAAAACCCGGGCTCATCGCGGAACTCTGTGTGCCGGGCGATGCCGAAACCGCGCGCCAGGTGCTCAGCGAATTGGTCAACAGCCTCAAACAACAGTTGCTCTTTTCCAAGGTGGACCTGCTTTCGGACGATCTGCGGCGGAATCTGGCCGATCCCAAGGTCATTTTAACCGACCGCTACTTTGCCCTGTCGTTGGACTTTTCCCAGACGGACTTCCAGCAGCCGGTCCGCCTGAAGCGGCCCCCGAATGCCGGTCCCACAAAGTCCAATCGCCGGGCGAGCCGCACCGGCGGGCTCGCGCCGGACGCTGACCCGGGCGTCATCCAGACCATGCCATGAGTTCCTTCCAGGAAATTCGACGCCGCTCGTTATTGCCCCTGGCGGGAGCTGGGCTGGTGTTGTTCTATCTTTTGGGTTTCCTGCCCCTGGCCCGGCGCGCCTCCCAACTGGATGGACCGCTGACCAATGCCTGGCGCACCTTGGCGGTCTCCCTCGGGCAGACCAATACCATGGCCATCGACTTCCCGCAAATCACCAGCCAGCTCAGTGAAACCCGGCAGGCACTCGCGATTCTCGAAGACGCCAAAAAAAAGGCGGCGGTCCGGCTCGAACTTTCCGAAGCCGTGCGCGCCCGGCTCAATGCGCCGTTTCAACTGGTGGATTATCAGAACGAGCGTAGCAAAGAGATCGATGACCTGGATCAACAGGCCAAGCAACAGCAGGTTTCGGTGGATCCGGCGGTTTATTCCGGTTTCCCCGAACACACCGTGGATATCCAGGACCCTTCCTTGCTCTGGCCCGCGCTGGCTTTGACCGAAAACCTCCTGGACACGGCCGTGCGCAGCAAGGTCAGCGCGATCCATTCACTCGAAGTCGGACTGGAGCTGACCAACGCTCCTCCCTCCGATAACAGCGGTCGATGGACCGAAATCCCGATCCAGGTGGAGTTTACCGCTTCAACCGAGAGCGCCGCCAAAGTCATCCAGAGCCTGCCCTTGCGGGCGGACGAGATTCACGCGGCGGGTTTGCCGGAGGCGCCGCCGGATAAGGCCCCGCTGCTGATTGACCGTTTGATTGTCCGCAAGCAAACTCCGGAAAAACTGGACGAGGTGCGGGTTTGGTTGCGGGCGGTGGGGTTTGTGCTTCGGGAATGATATGACTACCGCGCTCATCGGAAATCTGCGGAGCCGCTCGTTTGCGCTCACGGTGCATGCCGCGCTGTGGCTGCTGCTCATCCTGGTGATCCTCAAAGTGGGAGGCCGGGCACCTAGTTTTCGCGAAGCCGAGTCGTTTGCCGTCCCCCCGAAAAGCCTGGCCCCCATCGCCAGGCTGACCTCCCTCTTCGAGCCGGCGCAGTGGCCCAAGCCCCTGCCTGCCACGGCGGAATCGAGTCCGTTCTTTACCCGTCACTTCGTGCCGGTGCCTTCCCCGGCGCCGCCACCGCCGACCACGCGCAAGATCGAGGTTACCTACCAGGGCTACTACGAGCCCGACGGCGGTACGCGCCACGCCATCATCAAGGTGGCGGATGCGTTTGTGTCGGTGCCGATCGGCGTCGCCGTCGAGACGAATTATTTCGTCGCGGAGGCGACTATGCAGAGTCTGCCGTTGACGAATTCGGCGGCGCAGACCACGATTTTGCCCTTGAACACGAAGAAGGAAATCGAGGTGCCGATCAAGTGAACCCGATTCCCTCGATTCTCGGCAAAGAAACCGGCGACCTGTTGCTGGAAGAGGGCAAGATGGCGGAGCCGCAGCTCGAACAGGTCCGGCGCCGGCAGCAGCGGCTCAAGGTCCCGCAGCACCGGGCGATCGTGGATCTGAATTTCGCTTCGGAGGAGGACACCTGGCGGGCCTTGGCCCGGGCCAACGGCCTGGAATTTGTCGATCCGCTGGCCCTGGAACTGACGCGCGAGACGCTGGAACTGGTTCCGATCAAATTGATCTTTCTTTATCGTCTGCTGCCGCTGGGCATCGAAGACGACAGCTTGGTGCTGGCCTTTAGCGAACCGCCCCGGCAGATGGAACAAGGCAACCTCCGCCTGTTGCTGGGAAAACGATTCAAGATCGTCCTGGCGACCCCCAGCGCCATCCACGCCGTCATCAAGAAGAACTTCGGCCTGGGCGCCGAGACATTCAAAAGCTCCGGGAAGAGCGTGGCGGGACCGCCGATCTAGCCAGGAAATCGTGTTTGACGTCCAAGGGAAGGATACCGACTCCGCACTCGAAGTCCACCGTCTCGGCCTTTGTCGATCAGATCCTGCAGGAAGCCCTGCGGCTTGAACGCGACGGATATCCACCTCGAACCCTACGTGAACTCGATCCGTTTGCGCTACCGCGATGGACGGCATGCTTGAACCATCCCGTCCCCGCGGACATGCGCCACCTCCATTCGGCAGTCGTGTCCCGGCTGAAAATCATGGCGGGACTCAATATTGCCGAAAAACGGCTGCCGCACGATGGACGCATCGCCATGAAGACCGGGGCCGAGGAATATGATCTGCGCGTCTCCATCGTGCCGACCAAATACGGGGAGGGGGTATGTTTGCGGATTCTGGGCCGGCAAAGCCTCTTTCTCGACCTGGGCCAACTCGGCATGGAACCCCACCAGGAGAGGGTCTTCGGCCAATTAACCCAGTTCCCTCAGGGATTGGTGTTGCTTGACCGGCCCGACTGGCAGCGGGAAAACCACCACGCTCTACACCGCCCTCGCCCAGGCGAATGCGAAGGACCGCAAGGTGATCACCTTCGAGGACCCCATCGAGTACCAGCTCGAAGGGCACCGTCCAAATCCAGGTCCGGGAAGCAGATCGGGCTGACTTTTGCGTCCGGATTCCGTTCGGTTCTGCGTCATGATCCGGATGTGGTCCTGGTCGGTGAAATTCGGGATTTCGAAACCGCTGAAATCGCCGTGCGGGCCGCGCAGACCGGCCATCTGGTGTTTTCGACGTTGCACACCAACGACAGCATCAGCGCGGTCACTCGTTTGCTGGAAATGCGCATCGAGCCTTACTTGATTGCCTCCTCCCTGGTGTGCAGCATCTCCCAGCGCCTGGCCCGGCGCATCTGCCGCCACTGCGCCAGGAGGATCCGGGATTATCCCCCGGCCATCCGCGAGGAGATGGCCGCCTCGCTGGGGGTTCTGCCCGCCGAGCAGGTCAAGGCTTGCAAGGGTCGCGGCTGCGTCGAGTGCAACCAACGAGGCCACCGCGGACGCGTTGCCATTTATGAAATTTTCCTCGTCAGCGAAGCCATCGCCGACCTGATTGAGCCCGGGCTTAAAACGGGTGAACTGCGGGCGTGAGGCGCGGAAACTTGGTTGGCGCTCACTGCGCGAAATGGCTTGGCTGAAAGTTCAGCGCGGGCTTATCCCCATCTCCGAGCAGGAGCGCTGGACGCGGTTGATTGATCCGGAAGCTCTCAGGACACCGTGAAGCTGGCCGGGGACTCCAAAACCCGGTCCGGGCCGGGTGTTCTGAACCGGGCCGGAAGCCCAGCCCAAGCCGCCGCGGCGAGCCGTCTCAGGCCTTGGCCGGCTCGCCCTTTTTCCAAGTGCGTTTGGGGGCTTTGACCACCAAACCCTGTTTGAGCGCGGCGGCGGAGACACGCACGTAGCGGACTTCACCATCGATCAGGGCTTTGACCCGCTGGAGGTTGGGAAAAAAACGCCGCTTGGTGATGGCGGTCACGTGCGTGCCGATACCACCGCTCTTCTTGGATTTACCACTGCGCCAGATGATGCTGCCCTTCATCGGGCGCTTGCCGGTCAATTCACAAATTCTTGCCATACGAACTCAGTTTCCTGGTTAAAGAACGGAGAATCTACGTGGATACGAGGTGTCCCGCAAGCTCCATTTCGCGGAACTTTGCGCGTGCGTTCTGAACCACCTGGGCTATCTTCCGCCGAATTTATGGCCCTGATCAGACCCTTTCCCGCGTTGCGGCCGCTGCCGGAGCTGTCCGCTCGAATCTGTGAGCTGCCTTACGATGTCATGTCCTCCGAAGAGGCCAGGACCATGGCCGGGGGGAATCCGCTAAGCTTCCTCCACGTCAGCAAGCCGGAAATCGATTTGCCGCTTGGAACGGAGGTCTATTCCCCGGAGGTCTATGCCAAGGGCCGGGAAAACTTTCAGCGGCTGATCTCCTCGGGTGCCCTGCGAAAGGATGGCGCGGCTTCGTTCTACCTCTATCGTCAGGTCATGGGCCGGCACACCCAGACCGGACTGGTGGCGGCCGCGAGCTGCGAGGACTACCTGCGTGGCCTCATCAAGAAGCACGAACTTACCCGGCCCGACAAGGAAGATGACCGTGTCCGGCACATCGAAACCCTCAATTCCCAGACCGGTCCCGTGTTCCTGGTGTATCGCGCGCAGCCCGCTCTGGACGAGCTGATTGGCCAGCGGACGGCTGGGCCTCCGGATATCGATTTTGCCGCGGCGGATGGGATTCGGCATACCGCCTGGGCGCTGGGCAGTCGGCAGGATATCGAGTTTGTCTCCGCTGCGTTTGCCGCCTTGCCAGCGCTCTACATCGCCGACGGGCATCATCGATGCGCGGCCGCGGCGCGCGTGTTTCAGTCCCGGAACGGAGCGGGCGAGAGCGGATTGTTTTTGAGTGTTATTTTCCCGCATAACCAGGTGCGGATCCTGCCCTACAATCGAGTGTTGAAGGACCTCAACGGGCTGTCCCCATCGAACCTGCTCGCGAAGCTCGACGGCGTGTTCGTTATCCAGGACAGCCCCGCCGCGGTTCCTGGTTCCGGAGTGGTCCCAGCGCGCAAGCACGAGTTGGGGCTGTACCTCGACGGGGTCTGGCGGACGCTGCACTTTCGTCCGCGCTTCGCCGCCACGACCGATCCGGTCGAAGGGCTGGATGTCACATTGCTGCAAAAGTATGTGCTGGATCCGATCTTTGGCATCGAGGATCCCCGGACGAGCAAGCGGATCAACTTCGTGGGCGGCATCCGCGGCACGACCGAGTTGGAGAAGTTGGTGGATGACGGCCAGTACGCCTGCGCCTTCTCGATGTTTCCCACCCGCATCGAGGATCTCATGGCCGTGGCCGATGCGGGCGGGATCATGCCCCCCAAGAGCACGTGGTTCGAGCCGAAGCTCCGCGATGCCATGTTCTGTCACCTGATTTGACGAGCACCCCGCGCCGCCTTTCCGCACGGGTCTTGCGCGGGCCAACCGTTTGCCCCCGCTCACCCCGTCCAAAAACAGCGAGGCCGGGTTATTCACCCGGCCTCGCTGCCACATTTTACAAACGAGAACTTAAATCGTCATCGATGCGGCGCCGCAGATCTACGCCCATCAGCCACACACGGTCTGATTACTGCATTTTTGCATCGTTAACACGCCTACACCATACCCTAAGGGCGGGAACCGGCCAGTCACCAGTTCTGGGGACAAGGGGCGAGGCAGCGTCCTGATTCGAAACGCCGGCTTTTCAACATTTTGCCGTAAAAACAGGGCCGGAATTGAGCCTTTTTGGCATAGGCCATGGTTGACGCCTGGACGGCGGTTTGAGCGGGGCAAGTCTCCGCGAGGGTTCCAATCAGCGGGTCGGAGTTTTCGAGAGAATGTGGCCTGGAATTTCAAACCTGAACTGCAGAAGCCGAACCAGAACCTGGAAATGCCAATTGGGGCTAGACCACCATTCTGCGGCTGTGCCAGATTCCAATCCATTGACACGGTTGCTTGTCTAACATAGGGTGTTAGCACAATGGCAAGCAAACGCATATCCGGAAGGCAATTAAGACATGGCGCGCCCGAGGAAAGCCTTTCGCCAGGGCAATCCTTGGTGATCGAGAAGCGTGGCGGCAAACGGTTCGAGTTGACCCGAATTGATACCGGCCCGGCCAACTTCAATGAACAGATGGATCAGATTTTCCGGCAGATTCCGCCGGAAGGGAAGCGCGTCAAGACGAACCTGGCCCGCATGCTGTCGGAGGATCGGGAGTGATTGTCTATAGCGACACCAGTTGGCTGTTGAGCTATTTGAACGAAGACGACGAGAATCACACCAGCTCCCGCGCGGCGGCCGCGAAGTGGACGGGGCACGATTTTGTGGTCTGCGAGGTGCACTTGCTTGAGTTGCCGGCTGCCATCAGGGCGGCCACCCATCGTGACCAGGACCCTGTGCCTGAACATGTGGCTCGCCGCGTCATCAATCGGTTCGACCGCGCCGTGACCGGAAAAATCCTGCTTCGCAAAGAGTTGGACATTAAAGATTCAGTAGCCATGGCCCGCTCGCTGGGGGAGACGCACGGTTGGCAGGAAAGACACACCACCTTTGGCCTCTGGCACCTGGCAGCAGCCTGGTCTTTGTCGGCCGGGGTCTTTTTGACTTTTGATCAGCGCCAGGGAAAAATTGCCGCGCTGATGGGCATGAGTTGTTGACCCAGCAACTGTGTCGTGCGCATTGGTCGGTTCAAGCTTGAATTCCCTGGACAAAATCCTGGACATCGCGTTTTTTGGAATTCCTCGGGCGCGTTCGTTCAGGTTTGAGTTTCCAGCCCACAGAAAATCAACGGAGTTGAATCCCTGGCCGATCGGTTCGGTTCGATCGGGGTCTGGCGCGGCTTGGCGGCGGCGCCGGCGGACGAGGACCATCCTTGTGGTCATGGGAAGGCGGAACCTGATGCGGCGGTGATTGTTGCCGGGAGATTGCTGATTGTCGCCTGCCGGATTTGCCTCTCGGCGGTGCTTGAGGTCGTGCATTCCCACACGACGCCGGCCCCTTAGACGCTCCTGGTGCTGGCTGCGGCAGCATGTCCCCGCCGGGAGGGATGCGCTGGTGCACACCGAGCCGGCGGCGCTAATCACAGAGGCGGGTGAGGCCCCGCCTGACCCGGTTGACCCCGGGCAGGAACCCGCCGAGCTAGCTTGCGTGCGGCCGTTGAACGTTTTCGGCCTTGGGACCCTTTTCGCCGGAAACGATCTCGAAGGTGACCTCCTCGCCCTCATGCAGGGTTTTGAAACCCTCTCCCATGATGGCGGTGTGGTGGACAAAGACATCCTGACCGCCGTCCTGAGCAATAAACCCTAAACCCTTTTTATTGTCCCACCATTTGACTTTGCCTTTAGCCATATACCGTCTCTCCTGAATCCTTGAGGGCGCGCGTCACTTAAAGATGACAGAATAGGCCTCGCCACATGGCTGGCCTGCTAAATCATCTCAGGAACTTCATTCGCCTCAAGTTTGACCGGAGCTTACGTTTGTCGCGGACGGTCGTCAAGCATTGTCTTTTTTTTGTCGGCGGACGGATCCGATTTCAGGGATAAACAACGTCGCGCCGGGCTGGGAAGAAATGGCGGCCCGCAGTCCGGGCAAAGGCGTCCCCGGGAGGCGGCGCGGCATTCACTCCACCCGGAGGGCCTGTTCGAGGCATTCGGCCAGATGGTTCAGCACCGCCGTATCACTGACGACCAGGGTGGCGCCGGCGGCGCCGGCGGCGGAAAGAGAGGCGGGGGACGGTTCACTGCCAAAGCCAATCACCGGCAGGTGGCTGGTGGCCGCATGCTGCCGCAGGCTCAAGATGGCCGAGTTAACGTCGCTTCGGGTGGAGTCCAGATCGGCCAGGATGATTAGCGGTTTAACCTGCTCAGCGCAGGGAACGAGCAGCTTGGGGTCGGTTACGGTTTGCACCCGGTAATTCAGGTCTTGGAGGCGGTTGACAAGCTGGCTGCCCGGCAATAGTTTTTCATAGAGAACGAGCGCGAGCGGTTGTGTCATGGGATCACCTTGGAACAGGCTGTTTTAAATTGCAAAGGGTTTCAATTGGTTTCGTCTCAGAAGCCCGTCGAGGCGAAGGCGTCGGGCGGCCGGGCGAGGGACTGTGGCTTGCCCAGGATGGGGAGGAGCCCGGGCCTATCCGGCGGGTTGGCCCCGGGAAAGCCCGCCATGGCGGGCAAGGTTTAGGGCTTGACTCTTTTCGACCTAATTACTAGTTTAAGTATAGAACGGTAAAGATTGCTGGTTCACCAGCGCGCCAAAGTCGGAAGAGCTTAATCTGCCGACTTTTTTGTTCCCCACGAGGGATGTCGTCGCCGAAGAAGTATGAACGCTGACTTTTTAGCAGTATTGGAGTTTTGGGAACGCGAGAAAGGCATCAACCGGGATGTCCTGATGGGGGCTGTACACGAGGCGATTTTGTCCGCCGCGAAAAAAGCGGTGGGCCCCGCCCGGGAATTGCGGGTGGCGATTGACCAAAAGAACGGGGATATTCGGGCCTACGCCAAGCTGATCGTCTCGGAGAAGGTCATTTCCAAACACGATCAAATCTCGGTTTTCGACGCCCGGCGGATCAGGCCGGAGGCGCAAGTTGGGGAAGAATTGGAAGTCGAAGTAACGCCGGTGGATTTTGGGCGCATTGCGGCCCAGTATGCCAAACAGGCGCTGATGATGCAGATTCGGCGGGCGGAGAAGGCCTTGATTTTCACGGAGTTCAAGGATCGGGTGGGAGACATTATCAGCGGCACGGTGCGGCGGTTTGACCGCTCGGACGTGCTGGTGGATCTGGGCAAGTATGAAGCCCTGCTCCCCAATCGGGAGCGGGTTCCCACCGAGGAGTACCAGGTGGGCGAGCGCATCCGCTGTTACGTCAAGGCCGTCGAGCAAGGGCCCCATGGCCCGGAGATCATTTTGTCGCGCTCGGACCCCCGGTTCGTGCTCAAGCTGTTCCAGCTCGAAGTTTCGGAAATCAACGATGGGACCATCGAGATTAAGGGCATCGCCCGCGAGCCGGGTTTCCGCACCAAGCTGGCGGTATGGACGCGGGATGAAAAGGTGGATCCCGTGGGCGCCTGTGTGGGGCTGCGGGGCCAGCGCGTGAAGAATATCGTTCGCGAGCTGAACAACGAAAAAGTCGATATCATCCGCTGGGATCCCAACGTGCGGAACTTTATCACCAACGCCCTGGCGCCCGCGAAGTTGAAGGCTTTCGAGATCGACGAAGCCAGCAAACGGGTGAAGATTATCGTCAGCGAGGATCAACTCTCGCTGGCCATCGGGAAGCGGGGCCAGAACGCGCGGCTTACCTCCAAGCTCACCGGCTGGCAGGTGGACATCGAGGCGGAAGTCGTGGTCACCAAGGGTTTCGAGGAAAAAGTGGCCGAGGCGGTGGATTCCCTGGCGGCCATTCCCGGGATCACGCGGGAGCAGGCCGACGTGCTGGTGCATCACGGCTTGACGCGTTTGGAAGATTTGTTGCAGGCGGACGTGAGCGACTTGGCAGGGATCCCCCAATTGGGGGATCAGGCGGGAGCCATCCTGGAAGCCGCTCGCGCCGAAGCCGCCCGAAAGACATTGAAGGTCGGTGAAGCGCCCGTGTCCGGTTGACTATGTCCCCGGCTAGAGCAGTGTTTCGGTATTAGAATCGAGCCTATGAAGGCTTTACGCCCATTCAGGCCCGAAGCGTTAGAGATTTATGCCCGTTCGTATTTACGATATTTCAAAGAAACTCGGCTTGGAGAACAAAGAAGTGCTCTCCAAGGCGAAAGAACTGGGCATTGCCGCCGCGCGCGTGGCGTCCAGTTCGTTGGATAAGATTACCGCCGAGTACCTCGAAGACCAGCTCAAGCAAGCCCACCCGGAGCGCAGCGCCCCTCCGCCCCCGGCACCAGCCCAGGCCTCGCCGCCCCAGGCGCCCCCCGAAGTCCCGCTGCCGATCCCAGAGCCCGCCGTGGCTCCGATAGCCGTGATCGAACCGGGAATCCAGAATCTCAAAGCCGACGCCCGAGGTGCAGAGCTATCCAGATCCAGGGACCCACCACCGTCACGGCGACTTCCGGCGTGGTGATTCAACCCGAGCCGCCTGCTCCGCAGCCCGCATTGCCAGAGGCAACGGCCGAGCCCGTCAGCCCGGTCGCCGAGGCCAAGGAACCGCCCACCCCGGTTCAACCCGAACCTGCCGCCCAAGTGCTCGAACCTCCCGCGGCGGCGCCGGCGCCTGCCCCCCTGCCGCCACCCCCTCCCCCTGCGCCTGTCGGCCCCAAGGTCGGAGACAAAGTGGGGTTCATTCATTTGCCGCCAAAGCCGGGACCCAAGCCCGTGGACAAACCGGGCGGGGTTAAGCTGCCGCCGCGCCCGGCGGAGCCAAGGCGGACCGAGTTTTCCAAGCGCGGAGATATCCGGAGTGTGCGCGGGGCGCCCGCTCCCACGGGACCGTCCTTTGGGGGCGCAAGATTCTCCTCGCACAAGGGCGGCGGAAAAGGCACAGCGGCTCCGCCGGCGCCGGCCAAGATTGTTTTGCCTGCGGACGCCCAGGTGATCACGATCAAGCCGCCAATCGTGGTCCGCGAGTTGGCGGATCAACTGAAGCAAAAGCCGTTTAAGATTATCGCCGACCTCATGGAGGTGGGGGTTTTTGCCAATGTCAACCAGGCCATCGACGAAGCCGTGGCGCAAAAGGTGTGCGCGAAGTATGGGTTCCGGTTTGAGGTCGAAAAGCGGGAGCGGGGCAGCGGTCTGGTTCACGCGCCGGTCAAGAAGGTCGAATTGGACGTCGAGGACCCGACGGAGGATCTGGCCGCGCGGGCGCCGGTTGTGACCATTATGGGCCACGTCGATCACGGCAAGACGACCTTGCTCGACGTGATCCGCAAATCCAATGTTGCGGCCGGTGAAGCGGGGGGGATTACCCAGCACATCGGGGCCTATACCATTTCCTTCCCGCATCCGGAACGCAAGGACGAGCTGGCCCAGATCACGTTCCTGGACACGCCGGGCCACGCGGCCTTCAGTTCGATGCGCGCGCGCGGCGCGAATGTGACCGACCTGGTGGTCTTGGTGGTCGCGGCCAACGACGGGGTCATGCCCCAAACCCTGGAAGCCCTCAACCACGCTCGTGCTGCCAAAGTGCCGATTCTGGTCGCGGTCAGCAAAATGGACCATCCCAACGCCAACTCGCTGAAGGTGCGGCAGCAACTGCAGGATAAGGGCTTGGTGCCGGATGATTGGGGTGGGGACACGATTTTCGTGGAGGTTTCGGGGCTGACCAAGCAAGGGGTCGATAAGCTTATCGAGATGATTCTGCTGCAGGCGGACCTTTTGGAACTCAAGGCCAACCCGAACCGCCGCGCCAAAGGGAACATTATCGAATCCGGGCTGGAACCGGGCGGGCCGACCGCCACGGTCCTGGTGCGCAAGGGCACGTTGCGCGTGGGTGACATCATCATCTGCGGCCAGTATTACGGCCGGGTGCGGGCGTTAATTAACGAGGAGAGCAAGCGGCAGAAAGAAGCCGGTCCATCGGTGGCGGTCAAGGTGCTGGGGTTGAACGGGGTGCCGGAGGCCGGATTGGAGTTCAGCGTGGTGGAGGATGAACGGGCCGCACGAGAGTTGGGCGAACAACGCGCCCAGGAAGCCAAGGCCCTGGGCCAGGAACATTCCCGCGCCAAGGTCACCTTGGAAAATCTGTTCGCCCAGTTGGAATCCACCTCCTCGAAGGTGTTGAAAGTGGTGGTCAAAGCCGACACCCAGGGTTCGGTCGAGGCCATCGTCGAGGCGCTGAAAAAGATCGAGTCCGACAAAGTGGCCCTCGAGATTATCCACAGCGCCGTCGGAACGATCACCGAATCGGATGTTGCTTTGGCGTCGGCTTCCAGCGCGGTCATCCTCGGGTTTCACACCCGGGTGGACAGCGGCGTGGCGGACAAGGCCAAGCACGAGGGCGTGCAAATCAAACTTTACGCGATCATCTACGAACTCATCGACCAGGTGAAGGATTCAATGGCGGGCCTGCTCGAACCGCTGCTTAAGGACGTCACCGTCGGTGTCGCCGAGGTGCGCAAGATTTTTGAGTTGTCCAAGGGCGCGCCCGTGGCCGGGTGCATGGTCACCAGCGGGCGGATCGTCAAGGGCAAGGTCCGGGTGCGGCGGCGCAAGGAAATCATCTACGAGGGCCTGACCCAGTCCCTGCGGCGTTTCCAGGACGAGGTCAACGAGGTGCGGGCGGGGATGGAATGTGGCATCCGCATCGAGGGCTTCAGCGACTTCCAGGTGGGCGACAACATTGAATGCTACGCGGTCGAGAAGGTGGCGCAGAAACTATGAGAAAGCCGAGGTCTGTGCCTGCGGATCAGGTGGCGGCCCGGCTCGGAAACCGCCGGGCGGCAAAACGATGGGGCCCCCCTGGCGACGAGGACAGGTCTTGAAGCGCCATGCCCTCCCTGAGACTCCAGCGGGTGCGCGAATTGTTGAAGCGCGAGATCGGCGAAGTCATCCGCCGCGAATTTCCCGTCAGCGAAGCGGGCTTGATTTCGGTCAATGATGTCGATGTGGCGGGGGATTTGCATTCGGCCGTTGTCTTTATCAGCATCCTGGGGACGGCCGAGCAGCAAAAGCGCGGGTTGTTGATGCTCACCCGGCATCGCAAGCGGATCCAAGGGCTGGTGGGGCGCGCGGTCGTCCTCAAATACACCCCAACTCTGAAATTCGTCATCGACGATTCGGTCGTGCGCGGCAACCGCGTGCTTCAAATCATCGAGGAGTTGGAGAAATCCAATCCCAACCCGGCGGAATAGCCTTGTGTCCCACCCGGACGTAGCCATGAAATCCGGCCCCGAGCCCCTCCCGGCGGGGCCTGCGGACCGCCGCGCTCGGCGGAGAGTGGAGGACTATCCGCCCGACGCGTCTTCCCGGCTTTCTTTATTTGTGAAACAACATCCTAAAATCATCGACCGCATCCTCGAGGCCATTCGCAGCAGCAAGACCTTTTGCGTCGTCGGCCATGTGCGGCCGGATGGCGATTGCGTCGGGTCGCAGTTGGGGCTGACACTGGCCCTCAAGAACCAGGGCAAGCAGGTGGTTTGCTGGAACGAGGACTGCATGCCTCAGAAGTATGAATTCTTGGATCCAGACCACCTGTTTGAGCGGCCCAAGACCGGCGAGGAATTCGATTGTGTCCTTGCGACGGACGCGGCGAGCTTTGAACGGTTGGGCAAGGTGGGGGCCTGCGTCAGCCGGCGGAAGCTGCTCATCAACATCGACCATCACGCGAGCAACACCCGGTACGGGGATCTGAACTGGGTCTCGGCCCGCGAACCTTCGGCCGGCGAATTGATTTTTCGGCTGCTCAAGGTGGCCAAGTGGCCCATCACCAAACCCATTGCGGATTGCCTGTTCACGGCGGTCTCCACTGACACCGGTTCCTTCCAATACGCGACCACGCGCCCGGCCACCTATCACGCGGCCGGAGACCTGGTCAGCCGGGGCGCGGATTTGGCCACGATCTGCCAGGAGGTGTACCAATCCTATCCGGTGTCGCGCGTCCGGCTCCTGCGTCATGTGTACAACCACTTCCGGCTGACGCACCAAAACCAGATCGCCTATTTTTGGTTGAAGAAATCCGACTTTGCGCGTTCGGGCGCGGATAGTTGCGATTCCGAGGGGTTGATCGATCATATCCGGGCCATCGCGCCGGTCGTCGTGGCCTGTGTCTTTGAAGAAATTGAGCCTCAGCTCACCCGCGTCAGTCTCCGGTCAAAGAGCCCGCGGGTGAACGTGAACGAAATCGCCGCCCAGTTTGGGGGCGGGGGCCATATCGCGGCCGCCGGCGCTCGGATACCCGGCAAACCCCTGTCGGTGCAGCGCCAGGTGCTTGCGGCGGTCAAGAAGGCGCTCGCGTGAACCGCCGGGCGGGCCCTGCGAGCGCCGCCGTGAAGCTTTCCCATTTGAGGTGAAGATGATGCAGGAGTTTTCCGCTTTCGATGGCGCGGTGCTGGTGGATAAGCCCGCCGGGCCGACGTCGCATGATTTGGTCGATGCGATTCGCCGACAGTTTCTGCTCAAGAAGGTGGGCCATTGCGGGACGCTCGATCCCAACGCCACCGGCCTGCTGATCATTGTGCTGGGGCGCGGCACCAAGCTCTCGGAGAAGCTGATGGCCGACGACAAAGTGTACGAGGGCTCCATCAAGCTGGGGGAGACCACCGACAGCTATGATGCCGCCGGGGAACTCGTCGCCTCTCTGCCCGTGCCCCCGTTGAGCCTGGAAGCGATCAACCAGGCGGCCACAGAATTCGTGGGCGACCTGATGCAAATTCCCCCAATGGTTTCCGCCATAAAAAAGGGCGGCGTGCCGCTCTACAAACTGGCCCGCAAGGGAATCGAGATCGAGCGTGAGGCGAGGCTGGTTCACATTTACAATTTCCGGTTCAGCGCCTATGAGGAGCCGGTGGGGACGTTCCGCCTGGCCTGCACCAAGGGCACCTACGTGCGCAGCGTGGCGCATGATCTCGGCGAAAAATTGGGCTGTGGCGCGCACCTGGCGGCCCTGCGGCGGGTCGTTTCCGGAAAATTCGATGTGGCCCAGGCCATCCAGTTCGAGGAATTGATGAAACTGGAGCCACGGGAGTTGGAGCGGCATGTCATCCCGTTTCTTAAGCTGGCACAGGGTTGAGCGGCATGACCGCGGCGGGGCGGCGCTTCGGCCCGGCATCGGTTAACCTATGGACGTCATTCACGCGGCACGGGAGCTGAACGCCGGCGGCAGGCGGGTGTGCCTGGCCATCGGCTTTTTTGACGGGGTCCATCTCGGGCACCAGCAGTTGATCCGGCAGACGATCGCCGACGCGCGGCAGCACGAGGGCCTGGCCCTGGTGATGACCTTCGATCAGCACCCGAACACGGTGGTGGCTCCGGCCCGCGTTCCCCCGCTCATCTACCCGCTGCCGCAAAAGCTCCGGACCATTGAGTCGCTGGGAGCCGGTGCCCTGCTGCTGGTTCATTTTGACAAGGCTTTCAGCCTGCGAACGGGCGAAGATTTCGTTCGCGATCTGGCCCGCGAGTTGCCTTCGATCCGAAGCATTTGCGTGGGCGCGAATTTCACCTTTGGTTTCAAACGCAGCGGCGATGTCGAGTTGTTGCGCAAACTGGGTGCGGAATTGGGTTTTGCGGTGCTGGCGGTCGCCGCGGTATCGCTGGATGGCAAGACGGTCAGCAGCACCCGGATTCGGGAGGCGATCCGGGCCGGGAATCTGGATGCGGCCAGCCAGATGCTCGGGCGTATCTACCAATTGATCGGCCCGGTGGTTCGAGGCGACGGCTTGGGCCGGCAGCTTGGCTTCCCCACGGCGAACCTTGAGGCGAACGGCTTGGTGTTGCCCCCCAGCGGGGTCTATGCGGTACACGCCGAGTTCAACGGATGCCGTCACCGGGCGGTCTTGAACATCGGCTACCGTCCGACCATCGAGAGCGTCCACCCGCAGTTGCGCGTCGAGGCGCACCTGCTGGACTTTTCCGGCGACCTTTATGGGCGGACCCTCGGGATCGCGTTCCTGGGAAAGCTGAGGGACGAAAAGAAATTTGGGTCGCTGCCTGAGCTTCAAGTGCAGATCACCCAGGATATCGCGGCCGCGCGGAAGGGGTTTTAAGGCTTCCGGCGTTCCGAGGGCAGGGGCGGGCGCCGCCGCTTTTTGAACGCATTTCCTGGTTTTTTTGTCCATCGGACAGTAAGATTTCAGGCTCATGAACACAGGAATCAGCGCCATCAACGACGCGGTGCAGGAAGCCGGCGCCTTCGTGCGCCCGCTGTTTAGCGAATTGGGAAAAGTCATCGTCGGGCAGGCCTATTTGGTCGAGCGGTTGACCATCGGCCTGCTGGCCAACGGCCACGTCCTGCTCGAGGGTGTGCCCGGGCTGGCCAAGACCCTCTCGGTCAAGTCGCTGGCCAGTTGTCTGAACGTCAAGTTTTCGCGGCTGCAATTCACCCCGGACATGCTCCCTGCGGACGTCGTCGGCACCCAGATCTATAATCCGCAATCCGGCGCGTTTACCACGCGCCGGGGGCCCATTTTCGCGAACCTGGTGCTGGCCGACGAAATCAACCGGGCGCCGGCGAAGGTGCAAAGCGCCTTGCTCGAGGCCATGCAGGAGAAGCAGGTCACCATCGGGGAGCAGACCTTCAAGCTGGCCGAGCCGTTCCTGGTCCTGGCGACCCAAAACCCTATCGAGCAGGAAGGCACCTATCCGCTGCCGGAAGCGCAAGTCGATCGCTTCATGCTCAAGCTAAAGATCGGCTATCCCTCGCGGGCGGAGGAGCGGCAAATTTTGGACCTGATGGCGCGCACGGGCGACACGCCCGTGGCCAAGCCGGTGGTCGAGCCCGAGCAGATTCTGCGGGCGCGGCAGGTCATCAACGACGTTTACGTGGATGACAAGGTAAAGGACTACATCGTGGACCTGGTCTGCGCCACGCGCGAACCGGAAGCGCACAAGATCCAGGTCAAGGAATTCATCCAGCTCGGGGCGTCGCCCCGCGCCACGATTGCGCTGACCCTGGCGGCCAAGGCCTACGCGTTTCTGCGCGGGCGCGGGTATGTCACGCCGCAGGATGTCAAGAGCATCGGCATGGACGTGCTGCGCCACCGGGTGGCGATCACCTACGAGGCCGAAGCCGAGGACCAGACCAGCGAGACCATCATCCAGAAGATCTTTGACGAGCTGCCCGTGCCTTGAGCGGCGGCCCCCGACGGAATGATTCCCCGCGAAATTCTCAAAAAGATTCGGCAGATCGAGCTTCGCACCAACCGCCTGGTCAGCGAGACCCTGGCCGGGCAGTACCACAGTGTCTTCAAGGGCCAGGGAATGAACTTCGACGAGGTGCGCGAATACCAGCCGGGCGACGAGGTTCGCACCATCGATTGGAACGTCACCGCGCGGATGAATCATCCGTTCGTGAAGAAGTTCGTCGAGGAGCGCGAGCTGACCTTGATGCTGATGGTCGATGTGAGCGGTTCGGGGGTGTTCGGCTCCCGCGCGCAGTCCAAGCGGGAGCTGGCCGCGGAAATCGCCTCGGTCCTGGCATTCTCGGCCATCCGGAACAATGACAAGGTCGGCTTGATCTTGTTTAGCGACGAGGTGGAGAAGTTCATTCCGCCCCGCAAGGGCCGCCGGCACGTATTGCGCGTGATCCGCGAAGTGCTGTTCTTCACGCCCAAACGACAGGGAACAGATCTGAACGGAGCCCTCGAGTTTTTGCTGCGGGTGACGCCGCACAAAGCCATCGCGGTGGTGATCTCGGATTTTCTGGGTTCCTCCGCCACCGGCCGCGCCGGCCAACGGCATCTACGCTCGCAAATGATGCTCCTGGAGTCCTTGGCGCAGGCGGCTTACCCCATGCTGCGCCACGCCAACCGCCGTCATGATGTCGTCGCGGTTCAAATCACCGATCCCTTCGAGTTGGAGCTGCCGGAGCTGGGACGGTTGGTGCTGCAGGACGCCGAGACGGGCGAAATTGTCGAGATCAACACCGGCGACCGCCGCAAGCGTGCTGCCTTCGCTGAACGGCAGACCCGTGCGCAGGGCGATTTGGCCCGGATTTTCCGCTCCGCAGGGATCGACGCGATTCGGCTGCGGACGGATCAGCCGTATTCCGCGGAGTTGGGCCGATTTTTTGAGACCCGAGAGAAGCGGAGGTTGCGCGGATGAGCCGGGGTATCGAGCGGGAGCGCGATTCCAGACCGGGAGTTCCGGCATGCCCGGGCAGAGCTGCGCTCCGAGCCGGGAGAGGATTTGCGGAGTGTGCCAGCCGGAGGGGCTGTGATTCATGATTGCGACCAACGTTCATCTGGCGGCCGGCAGTAGCGGGACGACGAACCGGCTGCGGGATATCAAGCCGCCGGTGGAGATTCCCAACCCGTGGTTATGGGTATGGTCGGGCTTGGGGGCGCTCGTGCTCGCGGGGCTGTTATTTTGGTGGTGGCGGCATTCCCAAAAGCAGAAGGCCGAGGCGCCGCCGGTGCCCGTCATCCCGCCGCATCTCCGGGCCAAGCAGCGGCTGCGCGAGGCTCTGGCCCTGATCGGCCAGCCCAAAGAGTTTTGCATCGCGGTGTCCGATACGCTCCGTTGGTACTCGAGGAACGCTTCGATTTTCACGCGCCGGAGCGCACGACGGAAGAATTCCTGCATGAGCTTCAGTCCAGCGATCTCCTGACCCGGGATCAAAAGGACAGCTTGAGCGAGTTCCTGAACCGCTGCGACCTGGTGAAATTCGCCCGGTATGAACCCAGAGAGCCCGAGCTGCACGACCTGCATGATGCGGCCTTGCGGTTGGTCGAGGAAACGGAGCCCGTGACGCCTTTGCCCTCGGCCGCGCCTCCGGAGGCCCGCGACACGACTCCCGTTTTGAAATGAGCTTCGGCCATCCCTATCTCCTGCTGCTGTTGCTCGTGCTGCCGGCGCTGGCCTGGCTGAAGGGCCGGCGCGGCGACCCGCCCGCTTTCGTCTATTCCTCCGTGCAGTTGGTGCGCGGCATTCTCAACATCACGCCAGCCAAGCCGGGCGGGTTCCTTTCGGCGCTCCGCTGGCTTGCGCTGTGCCTTTTCATCGCCGCCCTGGCCCAGCCCCGGCTGACCAAGAGCGAAACCCGGGTCACGGCCAGCGGCGTGGACATCGTCGTGGCGCTCGACATGTCGGGCAGCATGATTTCGGAGGATTTCGAAGTCGGCGGCCAGCGAGTGAACCGCTTCAACATGGCGCGGGCGGTGCTCCGGCAGTTCATCGACAAGCGCCCGAATGACCGGATCGGCCTGGTGGTGTTCGCTTCGCAGGCCTTTATCGCGACACCGCTGACGCTGGATCACGATTTCCTGAACGAAAACCTGGACCGGCTGCGCATCGGGGTGATCGACGAGAATCGCACGGCTATCGGCTCGGCACTGAGCACGGCCGTGAATCGCCTGCGCGAGGTTAAATCCAAGAGCAAGATCGTCATCCTGATGACCGATGGCCAGAACAACTCCGGCAAAATCGCGCCCCTCACGGCGGCGGAGGCGGCGGAGGCGCTCAAGGTCAAAGTGTACACCATCGGCGTCGGGATGCGGGGGATGGCGCCCATGCCCGTCTTTTTCGGCGGGCGCCGGGTCGGGGAACAAATGGAGCCCGTGGACATCGACGAGGACACGCTGCAAAAAATCGCCGACCGCACCCACGGCAAGTATTATCGGGCCGATAACACGGCACGATTCCAGGCCATTTACGCCGACATCGACAAGCTCGAAAAGACCGAGAAAGAGGTCAAAAAATTTTCCCAGCACCGGGAACTCTTTGCCTGGGCCATCACCCCGGGCTTTGGACTCCTGCTGCTCGAGATCCTGTTGCGCCACACCGCCTGGAGGCGGCTGCCATGATGCTTGAAAACCCAAAACCCATGAGGCGGCTCCCGCCCTCGGTGTGCTTGAGGCCCTCAGCCCTCGATACCCCCGCAACGCGCGGAGGGTCTGACGCCGGGCCTCGTTAGCCATGTTTTTCGCCCGTCCATATATTCTTTGGCTGCTCCTGGTCTTTCCGCCGGCGCTGATTGGGTTCTTCTGGTGGTCTTGGCGGAAGCAGCAATTCCTGATGACGAAATTCATTCAATCCCGGTTGCTGCCGGGGTTGCTGGCCGGCCTTTCACCTTCCCGGCAGCGGGTCCGGCTGGGCTGCCTGGTGCTGGCCGCGGTTTGCCTGATTCTGGCGCTGGCCCGGCCCCAGTGGGGCTTTGTTTGGCAGGAAGTCAAACAGCGTGGCGTGGATATTGTGGTTGCGATCGACACCTCGAAAAGCATGCTGGCTCAGGATATCGCGCCCAATCGATTGGCCCGCGCCAAACTGGCGGCTCTCGACCTGATGCAGCTCGCGAGAGGCGATCGGCTGGGATTGGTGGCTTTTGCCGGCAACGCGTTTTTGCAGTGCCCGCTCACGGTTGATGACGTGGCCTTTCGCCAAAGCGTGGAAGGACTGGACGTCAATACGATCCCGCAGGGCGGCACCGCGCTGGCCGAGGCGATCGAGACCGCGCAGACCGCCTTTAAGGAGGGGGATAACCATCGCGTGCTGGTGTTAATGACAGATGGCGAGGACCAGGATTCCGGGGCCGTGGAAGCGGCCCAAAAAGCGGCGCAAACCGGCCTGCGAATTTATACGATCGGCATCGGCACCGCGGAAGGCGAGTTGATCCCCATCAAGGATGCTCAGGGGAACACCGACTACATCCGGGACGAGCAGGGGAATGTGCATAAATCGCACCTGGACGAGCGTTTGTTGCAGGAGATTGCCGGGGCGACGGACGGTGGCTTTTACCTCCCTCTGCGCGGGGCAAAGACAATCGACGCGCTCTATTCGGAGGGTCTGGCAAAACTCCCAAAATCTGAGCACCAGGAGCGGTTGGTGAAACAGTATCACGACCGCTACCATTGGCCCTTGGGCCTGGCGATCGTGCTGTTAGCGATCGAGATGCTGCTGCCGGAAAGAAAACGCGAGACCGGGCCGCTGTCGCCGGAGGCGCGCCGTTTTCCGAATCCCGCGTTGCCGGCCGCGACGGCCCTGGTGCTGGTCCTGGCCTTCGCGCGTCCCGTTTCAGCTTCTCCATCCAGTGCGCTCAAGGAATACAAGGCCGGCGAATACGAACAGTCGCTCAAGGAATACGAGCAGTTGCTGCACAAGAACAGCGAGGATCCCAGGCTGCACTTCAACGCGGGCGCCGCGGCTTACCGCAACCGCCAATTCGACGAGGCGGCGAAGCAGTTCGATCAGGCCCTGGCATCCCCCGATCTGAAGCTGCAAAGCCGGGCGTACTACAACCGGGGCAATTCGCAGGTACTGGCTCGGCGAAGGAGCCCCCGATCCCTCCAAACGCACCGAGGCCTGGGAAAAGGCCCTCAAGGATTACGAACTCAGCCTGAAGCTCGATGCGCAGGACCCGGACGCGAAGTTTAACCACGAATTTGTGAAGAAGCGCCTCGAGGAACTCAAACAACAGCAGCAGCAGCAACAGCAGTCCAAGCAAAACAAATCGGATCAAAACCAGAACCAGGACCAGAAGCAGCAGCAAAGCCAGCAGAGCGATTCCTCGAAACAGGATCAAAAGCAGCAGCAGCAAGCCAAGCAGCAATCGTCCGAGAAAAAGGACTCTTCGCAGCAGGATCAGCAAACCGCCCAGCAGAAGCAGGATCAGCAGCAACAACAGGCCGCCCGGAAGGACGTGCAGCAAAAGGAAAAGCAACCCGAACAATCCGGTCAACCGGGGGCCCAGGCGAAGGCCGGCCAGGACCAAAAAGACCAGGAGGATGCCGCCGCGGCCGCGGCCGGGGAAATGACTCCGGAACAGGCGCAGCAGTTACTGGACGAGCAGCGGGCGGATGAAAAGATGCTGCAGCCCCAGCCGGAGGGAAAGCCGGGAGATCCCAACCGGCCCGTCAAGGATTGGTAACCCGCGAGACGCGGCACCGGCCCATCGCGGTGTCCGAGGGGCTCGGATGAGCCCTGGAATTCAGGGCATGGCAACCGCCGGGTTTCCGCATCGCCGAGGCCCCCGCCGCACCGGCCATTGTAGCTCGCGAGGGGGGCGATTCACCGGCCCGGCAGTCACCTTCCACGAATTCGCCGCCTTGCCAGGGCCGCGGTTCAGTGATTAAGTTTCCCCTGATGAATTGGCACGAGGTCATCGATGAGCGCAATTACGAGATGCATCAGGTGATCGCACACATTCTGCGATCGGAGCCGGACAAATTAGATCTCGCGGTCGCCTGGATTGAAAAGTTCCTCGCTGATCCTGATTACTCGATACATTCCAAGGACGATCTGACCGAATGGCTGGAATTGATCCGAGGTCGTGGAGTGAAAGGTGTGCTCGAAGTGCTCGACGATCATGGAGAGGAGGCCACGAGGATGAGGCAGAACAGCCCGTTCGCCGTCCTGATGCCGCAGGATAAACGTCTGGAGATCCTCCACCGCTATGAAACGCGTCGACCTCGAACACATCCTACGCGCAGCTAGCGGGGTGACTGGCGAAAGCGAGTTCATTGTGATTGGGAGCCAATCCATCCTTGGACGGCATCCCGACGCGCCTCGAGAGCTCAGGGAATCTGTGGAAGCCGATCTCTACGCCAGGCACCGGCCCGATTTGAGCTTGCTTCTGGAGGGGAGTTTGGGCGAGCTCTCGATGTTCCATAACACCTTCGGCTATTTTGCCGATGGAGTTTCTCCCGAAACGGCCAGCCTTCCCGGCGGCTGGGAGACACGCTTGATCCCCGTGTGCAACGAAAACACCGGTGGCGCCACGGGTTGGTGCCTCGATCCTTACGACCTGGCGTTCAGCAAACTGGCGGCTGGCCGGGAAAAGGATCTCAAGTTTGTCTCGGCCTTGCTGCGCCACAAGCTGGTAAGGCCCTCTCGCTTGGCGCGACTCTTGGAAACCGCCACCGATCCTGTGCTGCGCGGGCGCCTGCGCACCGCCCTCACGGTGTGTCGAAATCAAAAGCGTTAAGCCGGCAAACCGCGTCCCGTCCCCTGTGGAACCACCGGTTTGCACCATAGAAAAGCCCAACCCGAAGGTTTGCGTTCGGTGGGAATCCGGCCGATGCACGCGCCGCACTCACTCAGCGAGTCGGGCTCGCGATCTGAGCCTTTGCGCCTTGGCGTCTTCGCGTCTTTGCGTTGGACACCCGGCAGAGCATGGGGCAAAGCCGCCATGCTCCGGATAAATCAACATTACTTCTAGGCCTTCGGAGCCTTTTCGGGCCGGGCCGGGCGGTCAGGGCGCGGGGGACGCTCGCCTTTGGCCGGCCGGGCCTTCGCGTCACCGGTTTCAGCTTTGGCGGCTTTGTCAGGGGCGGCTTCCGGGCGGCGGCCGCGCTTTTCGGTCCTGGTGTCATCTTTCCTGGTCTCGGGGCCGGTTTCCGGCACCGGAGCGGCCAAGGGCGTGGTGCTCTCGACGCGGACCTTCATCGTGGTGGTCACATCGGCGTGCAGGCGCAGTTCGACTTCGTGTTCGCCCAAGGCCCGGATGGGCTGTTCGAGATGAATCTTCCGCTTATCGAGGGAGATCTCGAACTGGGTTTTGAGCTGGTCGGCAATCATGCCGGAGGTCACGGTGCCGAACATCTTGCCGTCCTCGCCGGTCTTGACGGTGATGAGGGCGACGAGCTTGGAGATGCTCTTGGCCAGCTCGGTCATGGTGTTGAGTTCGTGGGCCTCGCGCTCGGCGCGGCGCTGCCGGAGCGCCTCCAGGCGGCGCTTATTGGCGCCGGTGAGCGGAATGGCCAGGCCCTGCGGGAACAAGTAATTGCGGGCGTAGCCGGCGGCGACCTTCACCTGGTCGGATTCCCCGCCGAGGCCAACGATATTGTGGGTAAGAATAACTTCAGTTTTTGCCATACGAAAATCCTGTTACATGGGACGCGCGGAGGCTTGCCTCCGGGCGCGCGTTCAAACGTTCTTCAGCCTTAAAAAGGCACATCATCTTCTTCCGGCGGGGCGCTTTCCGTTCCGGCGGCCTCGGCGGGCGCCGCCGCCGGGGCGGCGGACGGAGCGGCGGCGGTGCGGGTGCGTTGGGCGTCAGCAGGCACGGCGGTGTCGCCGCGATTCGAGTCAATAAAGGAAAAGGATTCGAGGACGACCCGCAGCTTGCTCACTTTCTGGTGCGTGGTCTTGTCCTCCCACTCATTGAGCTTGAGCCGGCCTTCCATGAGAAAAGGGCGGCCCTTTTTCATGTACTGACAGATGACCTCGGCCTGACGGCCGAAGGCATCCACGTCAACAAAGGTCACTTCCTCTTTCGTCTCTCCGGTCTCGCTCTTCCATCGGCGGTTGATCGCCAGACCGAATTGCGCGACGGCGGTGCCCTTGGGGGTGTACCGCATCTCGGGATCGCGGGTCAGATTGCCCGCCAGGATGACTTTGTTGAAGTTGGCCATAGTAGTCCGTTCTATTTATGCCGGCGTTGTTGTTGGTTTTGGAGCCGGGGCACTTGTAAACATGACCCGGAAAACGTCATCGTTCATCGCAAAGCGATGCTTCAACTGGTCGATGACCGAGGGTTGGCTCTCGAAAATGACATTCACATAGAAGCCGGCGTTGTGCTTTTTGTCCGCGACCCGCAGAAAACTCCGTTTATCCATCTTTTGCACCGTCTCGACCTTCCCGCCCGCCGTCGTGATCTCGGCGGAGATCTTGTCGATGGTATCCTTGAGGCCTTCTTCTTTGCCGGCCGTGTCTAATATGAACAAGCCTTCGTATCGTTTCACTGCGCTTTTCCTTCGTTCCCGAGATCTCGCTCGAGCGAGACTCTGTTAAACTGATTCATTGCTTTTTGTATTCCGGCTTCCAACCAGGTCTCGGCCTGGTCGGCAGCTACCGATAAAACCTTATCCGCCAAGGCGGCTTCCGTCGAACCAAATCGACCGAGCACGTGGCCGGTGATTTCCCGGGCGCCGTCCAGCCGGCCGATGCCGATGCGCAGACGCGCATACCCGCGAGTCCCCAGGTGCTGCTCGATGGATTCGAGCCCGTGATGGCCGCCGCTGCTGCCGTCGGGCCGCAAGCGGAGCCGGCCCAGGGGAAGGTCCGCGTCGTCCACGATGACCAGCATCCGCGTCAAGGCCACTCGAAAAAACTCTTTGACCGTCCCAACGGCTTCGCCGCTGGCGTTCATGAACGTCTGCGGGCGGCATAACAGCACCCGGTGTCCGTGACGGTCGGTCCGCGCCAGCAGGGCATCAAACTTCTTTTCACAGGTCCAATCCGCGCGCCAGCGTTCGGCCAGGCGTTCGACCGCCAGAAAGCCGGCATTGTGCCGCGTCCGGCTGTATTCGGCGCCGGGATTGCCCAATCCCACGATGAGATACAGGTTCTCCACGGGGGAGGACGGGGCGCCCATCTGGCCAGAGCCAGGGGAGGGCCCAAATTACTTCTTCTTTTCGGCCGGCGCGGCCTTCTTGTCCGCGGCGGGAGCCGCTTTCTGGCCAGCGGCGGGAGCGCCCTTCTCGCCCGCTTTGGCCGGCGCCCCCGGCTTTTCGGCGCCCTTGGCGGCAGGCGCACCCTCGGCGCCTTCTTCTTTCTTTTCCTTGATCATCTCGACCTCGCCCGGAGCGGCGGCTTCGGCGGCCGCGGCGGCTTCTTCTTCCTCCGTGCGCGGCGCGGCGACGGCGATCACGGGGATCTGCTTCTCACCGAGTATCTCGACGCCGTCCGGCGGCTTGATTTCGCCGAGGTGGATGGCTTCGCCAATTTTCAAATGCGTGACATCCAAGCGGATGATTTCCGGCAGGTCCTTGGCCAAACCCCGCGCCTTGACCTTGAAGAGCACGTGTTCCAGGACGCCGCCATCGGTCTTAACGCCCACGGCTTCGCCGACCGTCTCGACGGGGATGCTGACGGTGACCTTTTCGGTTTCGGCAATTTCGTGAAAATCGACGTGGAGGACCTTGCCGGTCAGAGGATGGTGTTGAACTTCCTGGACCAGGGCGAGGCGCTGGGGGCGGGAATCGTCCTTGACGGCCAGGTCGATCAGGAGGTTTTCGGAGATGGAATGATGGATCAAATCCTCCATTTCCTTGGCATTGACTTCGAGATTTTGGGGCTGGGCCTGGCGGCCATAAATGACTGCCGGGATGCGCCCGTTGGCGCGAAGTTTCTTGGCACCGGCGCGGCGAGCCAGCGCCCGGGCAAACGCGTTGAGAGGTACTGATTTCATTGTCTTAAGTCGTTAAACCGGCGCGCTACCCGTTAACTGGTGCGTCCGCCTTTAAATTCAAACAGCGAAGTAACCGACGAATTACTATGAATCCGCTTGATGGCTTCGCCTAAAAGGCCCGCTACTGAAAGCGTCGCAATCTTCACGCCGCTGATCGCAGGGCGTAGGACAGTATCAGTTGTGACCAGTTCGTCAATAGCGGATTTTCGCAATCTTTCGATGCCGACTTCGTTGAGCACGGCATGCGAAACACAAGCCAGGATCTTGCGGGCGCCCTTTTTCTTGATCAAGCTGGCCGCTTGGGTCAGCGTGCCGGCGGTCTCAGTCAAGTCATCCACCAGCAGGATGTCTTTGCCGCGCGTTTCGCCGATGAGGGCAATGGACTCGACCTCGCTGGCGCTTTTGCGGCGCTTGGCGACAATCGCCAGGCCCGCATCGAGCACCTGCGAGTAGGCGTAGGCCATCTTCAAGCCGCCGACGTCGGGGCTGACCACCACCAGGTTGCGCAGCTTCTTGGTTTTTAAATACTCATACATCACCGGCGCCGCGTAGAGGTGATCGACCGGGATGTCGAAGAAGCCCTGGATCTGCTGGGCATGCAGGTCCATGGTCAGGATGCGGTTGGCGCCGGCCGCCACCAGCAGGTTCGCAATCAGCTTGGCGGTGATGGGTACCCGCGGCTGGTCTTTGCGGTCTTGCCGGGCATACCCGTAGAACGGGATGACCGTCGTGATGCGCGCGGCGCTGGCCCGGCGCAAGGCGTCGATCATGATGAACATCTCCATCAGGTGATGGTTGGTGGGCGGGCTGGTGGATTGAACCAGGAAAACGTCTTCGCCCCGGACGTTCTCTTCGATCTTCACGAACGTCTCCCCGTCAGGAAAGGGCTTGATGGTGGACCGGCCCAGACCAATGCCAATGTAGGCGCAGATGGCCTCGGCCAAGGGCTGGTTTGAAGTGCCGCTGAAAATCTTCACAATGCGTTGATTCGACTGGTCAAAAGCAAAAATCCACCTCAGGGGTGGACAGTGCGGAGTGAACTCTAACAGGCAGGGCAGGGGAGGCAAGGGAAAATGAACGCCGGAATGAAAGCTGGTCAGCGCCGGTTCGGGCTCACCGGGGGGGCTCCCAAAAAAGGGGACGTTTGCTTAAATATCAAGGCACAGCCGGCAACCGACGTCGCCAGTCCGCACAACAACGAGCCCACCCCCAATAATTGGCTTGGACCCATTGCAGCTTTCGGTGGAAGGGCAGCAGCAACAAGCCGAGCCGTTTCTCCTCCTGACACCGCGTCGTCACCGCCTGTGGATGTCTTCGATTTTGCAGCGTATTCCAAGCGTTTGAGCTTTTGTTCAGTTTGGTAAGCGAGGTAGGTTTCGGCGATGGCGTTGGCTATTCTGGCCGCTTCCTTTGGGCTTTTATCAACCACGGAAATCTCAAGAATATCCTGTCCAAACGCTCGAAGAATCAACCGTTTTCGAAGCAGGAGAAGCGCTTCGCCGACACCGGCCTTCTTGACGTCCGCCTTCGCGGCCAGATTCGGCCTTTCGATCGCGTTGCTCAGAATGAGATCGGACTGGATCAACTCAAATTCCGTCTGGATGAACCAGGGATCATAACCGCCGAGAGCGCTTTTGTGTTGGACTTCCACGACCGCTGAGGCTCGATAACGGGCCGGGCCGAACATCACCCAGAGCCCAAAGCCGCAAAGCAGGATCCCCAGAATTAGGAGGGCCCGGCCCAAAATGGCGGTGAACTTCATGGTTCCTGTCTGGAGCCCGGTGCGGCTGCCGAACTTGCCCGCGTGCCATCGTCACACAACGCGCCCGCTCTGGCCGCGGTCCTATTGTCCCCCGCCACACAAGCCGGGCAGTAACACATATGCTAGCGTCTTTCTCAGGTTCCATCCGGATGTCGTTCCCATCCGGCGTCCGACGTGGACATCAGCAGCGCCATTCAGCCTTGTCTAGGGGATTATTCATGGCGTTTAAGCCACTGCGGTGGCGCATAGCCATCGCGCGTGAGGCCCGGCAAAATCGCAAAGCGCGTCCAGTGCGGGAGGGCTTCCGTGCGGACGGCGCGCCGTGGATGGAGTTGCAGTCGCAAGGTGACCCAGGGCTCCGACGGTTCGCCCACCCGCGCACAAGCGGCGGCGATGTGGAGGAGAATGGGTTCGACACGTTCCATCTTCGCCAGGCGGGCGAGACGCTGCGGATCCACACGCGGCGAGGAGACCAATTGGGCCGCGGCGCGAATGAACCAAGGATCGTCCGGCATTTGCCCAAGGCAGAGAGCGATGCCAATTTCTTCGTCGGAGATGGCCGGGTTGTCCGGCGGGAGTAAGGGATCGAAGTCGCGTTGGTAATGTTTAGCGCCCCGCGCCACCGCGGTTCTCAGGAGCCATTCGGGCAGGCGATCCCCAGCCCCGCTCAACCGCGCCAATCGGATGGCCAAGCCCGAGACGTGGGTGGTGTCCCCCAGCCTGCGGGCCAAAGTGCATGCGGACGCTTCTTCCTTCAGTTCCATCGGCAATAGAGTATCACCATTTGCTTATTTCGCTTCTGGATGGCTTGACACAACGAATCGCACCTTCAGACCGGAAGGTAGATCGGAGTGCCGAGGATTGTCACGGGGATTCACAATAGCAAGCCTCCCCTTGCCGGAGATAATCCGCGAAGCGCTCTCCGACCTCGCCAGCGACGCCAGCCGTACCAGCGAAGTTGTCTCGCGCATCCGGGCGCTACTTGCTTGCTGTAGTTCCCCGCGTCCTTGGCGGAATTGGTCCGGATGGCGGGATTTCTCGAACGACCGCGCTCTTGGGCCAGACCCCTTGCACTTGACTGAGTGCTGAGGGAGAATATCTTGCCTCTCCTGATGACCCATGATGAAACCTCCGTGTCGCGGGGCCACACCCAGGTGTTGCGCCGAGCTGCGCCTACACGGTGCTCGAGTGACCGCGGCTTGGACGGCTTTACCTTGATCGAGCTCTTGGTGGTAATTGCGATCATCGCAATTTTGGCGGCGCTGCTCCTGCCCGCGATGGCCCGAGCCCAGCAACGGGGCCGGCAAACCGCCTGTTTCTCCAACCTGCGGCAGATTGGGCTGGCGGCCCGGCTCTACATGGATGATTACAATGGCGGGCTCTTCCACCACCATGAGGGCTGGGTGCTCGATGACGGGACGCAAGTCGATACGCTGCCCTCCGATCTGAGTGGCGTGGTGGGCGGCGGGATGGGCAACAGCCAGGCCGAGAAGCCTTGGGTCATTTTCTTTCAACCGTATTTGCACAGCCGTCTGGCCGCCTTTTGTCCGGACGATCGCACCCCGCGGTCGCGCGTTCTGGCTACCGATCTCAAAGGTTACAATGGGGGCATCACCAGCACCAGCCAAGCGCCGCCGCCCGGCTCGGAACAAGCCATCGCGCAGAGCGAATACTTGACCATCGAGAGCTATGCGTTGAACTCGATTTTCACCCATAAATCCGCGCGCTACGCTCTGGAAGGGGCGCTCTACGGATTTGCCACCGACAGCGCTATCAGCCGGTTGCCGAATCGCAACATCATCCTGTTCTCGGAGCGCAACTGTGAGGCGCTGGACGCCCCGGATAACGCGCAGTTTGGCAATGTGAACCAGGACGACTATGACACCTGGGTGGGTGAAGGAGCGCTGGTGCGGTGGGGCGGCGGCCCATACGCCGATCAAGGATGGCTGCGCTACAATCGTCACGAAAACCGGGCCAATTACCTTTACGTGGACGACCACGTTGAGAATCTGCCTTGGAGCAAGGCCCGGTACGACCAATTCCCCGATCACCAGGTTCGAGGGGCGCTGGCCAACCCGCCGCCCTAACCAGGCCTGCCTTCAGACCGTTCGTGCGTTCACGAGTGGTCGAGGGTTGGCTCGGAGCAGAGTGCCCCGCCGCGCCGGCTACTTCTTCGCCTGGCTCTCCTCCACGCGCTTTACCAGGTCGTTGTATTTATTGACGACGTCATTGCGGTCTTTGATGCTGTCGTTGTATTTCTTCACAAAATCGTCCCGCTGGGCCACCAGATCCTTCATCGCGTCGTTTTGCTTTTGAATGCCGTCGTAGGCGTCCTTGAGTTTCCCTTCCAGGCTCGCCACTGCGCTCTTGTAAGCGGTGACCTGGTTGGTTAAGCCGCCCGTCAGGGCCGTTAAGCGGTTGATGTCTTCCCGCTGGCTGGCGGCCAGGGTGGCGTTGGTCTTGGCTTCGCTTTTGAGTTCGGTGATCCGGGCGTCCATCTGCGCGATCTGCCGGTCCATGGTGCGAATCGAGTTGGTGTAGCCCTGGATGGCCGAGGCGCCCTCGAAGACCATCTGTTCGAGCTTTTGGATGTCCCGGCGCTGCAAGGTCTGCCCATACCATTGATAGACGCACAGCCCGCACAGGCCCAGGGCCAGAAGGATCAACAGGTTCTGCTGCAAGTTCTTCATGGGGATCTCAGGAATGGGCCGGGGCGGTTTTGACGGCAATGGCGACCCGCTGAATGCCGGCGCGTCTGACGAAATCCAGGACATACATGACGGAGCCGTGGGTCGCGTCGCGCGTGCCTGTGATATAGACCGGCAGGTTGGTATTGGCGCCCAGGCGCTTGGTCAACAAGGTCTGCAGGTCGGGAAAGGAAATCGGTTTGTTGTCCGTGGCCACCTGCCCGCTGCGGTCCACGGTCAGGGTGATCATATCGGGTTTGGCCGTGGTAGTGGCCAGGGTGGCGGTGGGGAGGCTGGCCTTCAAAGTGCGCACCTTCTGCATTTGCAGGCTCACCATCATGAAGGAAGCCAGCAGGAAAAACATGATATCGATCAGCGGGATGATTTCGAGCCGGGTCCGGCGGCGTCGTAGTGGGGAGCGGAGCTTCATAGCAGAGCGGGGGCATCCGGCGGGTCAGGAACCCTTATCCGCCACGGCGAAGGCCACCTTTTGCACGCCGGCGCCGCGTACGACTTCATACACATCGGCCATGGCGCCGTGGAGCGTGGCGCGGTCGCCGCTGATATAGACCGGCAGGTTGGTATCCACGCGGAACCGGTTGCTCAGCAGGATGCCGAGGTCCGGCAGGGAAATCTCGTGTTTGGCAAACCAGACCTTGCCCGCCTTGTCCACGGCGATGTTGAGCATGTCCGGCTTGAAATCATGCTGGGCCAGCGTGGCATCCGGGAGGTCCACCTTGATATTTTGGGTCTGGTCCATGCTCAGGCTGACCATCATGAAGGAAGCCAAAAGGAAGAACATGATGTCGATCAGTGGGATGATCTCGATGCGCGAGTGTTTCTTGCGGACGGGAGAACCCAGCTTCATTTGACCTCCTCCCGGTTGAGTTTGCCGGCCACGGCGAGCACTTCGACATTGCTGGCGGCCGTTTCGAGCTCGAATTGCAAGCGCGCCAGTCTTCCCGAGAAGTAGTTGAGCGGCACCAGGGAGACGATGGCGATCAACAGGCCGCAGGCCGTGGCGATGAGGGCTTCGCCAATGCCACCGGTCACCGCCGTGACCGACAGTTCGGCGCTGCCCACCTTCAGGAAGGCGCGCATGAGGCCGGTAACGGTGCCCAGCAATCCCAGCAACGGGGCCAGCGTCACCAGTGTATCCAAAACATTCAGAAACCGGCCGGCCCGCTCCAATTCGATCCCGGCCGACATCTGCAAGGCCACCGGGATGGAGGTGTGCTCGTGGTTGAGGCTGTGGCGAATCATGCGGATGACGGGGTCTTCGGCGCCTTCCGCCAGCTTCTGCGCTTGGTCGAGATCCGAATGCTCCAAGGCGGCCAGAAGCTGTTCTCGGCGCGGGAGGTCCCGTTTCAGGCTCTCGCGCCACCACCAAAACACGCGCTCCCCCACCACCGCCACCGCCGTCAGGGCACACGCCAGGATCGGCCACATCACCGGACCGCCCTGGAGAAAGAATTGAAAGACAATGTTCGCGATCATAAGAGAATCATTTGGAGTCCAGATTTTGCCCGGGGGCTAATCGATTTGCAGTTTGTAGTTAATCGTTGCTTCATAAATGCGAGTGCCTTTGCCCGACGGGACGGTCCAATGCCGCCGGACAAAGTCCAGGGCGCCGCGGTCCAGAAGCGGAAAGCCGGAGGATTGCGCGATTTCGATGGTCTGGATCGCGCCCTCGTCATCCACCGTCATGCGGAGGGTGACCGAGCCCTGCTGGCCCTGGTCGAGGGCGATTTGAGGGTAGGGGGGCTGGGGGCGCTGCCCGGACCGGCCGGTGCTGTTAATGACCGAGGGCTGCAGGCGCAACGGCGCCACCTGCTTCAGCGGCGCCAACGGTGGGGCCTGGGCGAGGCCGGCGGGCACCAGGAGATTGCCGACGGTGGGGATGGCAAAGTTGATGCTAGGCGAAGGCGGGGTCACCACAACGACCTGCGGTGTATCGGGCGTCTGGTCGTTGTTTTGCTCCTGTTCCTGCGGCTCGGGCTGGGCGGTTGGAGGCGGTGGCAGTGGCTCGACAATCGCCGCGTTCACATCCTCCGAGGGCGGCAGCGGCTTGATCCGGATGGCCGCCGGCCTGGAACCAAAAACGCCGATGACCAAAAGCAGGATGCAGATCGAATTGACCCAGGCCAGCTTGCGGTTCGGATCCCGGTCTGCGGCGTGAAGTCCCAGCCGTGCCAGTTCGGATTCCAGCTCATAGCGGGGAGCCGGTTGAGCGCCCATGGTGAGCGCGCAGGTCATGCTAGTCTTTTGCTTCATCACGCTTTGATCCGTCTTTGGCTAATCACACAAGTTCGAGTGGCTTTTAGAAAACCAGCGTCAGGCCGGCGAGAAAGGTGCGGCGCCGCCCGTATTGGGATGCGGAAATGCCCAGGCCGGTGCCATTGCGAAGCTGGTACACCTGGTCGAACACGTTCATGCAATCCAAACGCAGCTTGATCTGCCGGATCCCTTTCCAGTTTGCGTTGAACCTGTGTTCCACACCCAGGCTGACCGGGTAATAATCCGGGAGCTTGCCGAGGTTGGCGAAGCCTTCCCGCAAACCGTAGCCATAGAGAAAGTCCGCATAAAAATGGGTGTTCTTCTGCCAGACATAGGATGCCCCAGCCGAGGCGGTGTAGCGCCCTTCGTGGTCCAGTTGGATGTCGTGGGTAGCGATGTAGTCGAGCTCGGCTTGAGGGAACTCGAATTGCGAGGAGTTGATTTCCCGGGCGCTGGTGGCGACGAAAGAGAAATTCGCGAAGGCCGAAAAGGGCCCTTGTTTATAGGTCGTGCTGAGTTCGGAGCCATATACCGTGCCTTCGCGGTAGCTGAAGGGCGACAGGATGACCGCGCTGCCAAACTGGCCAAGGTCGATGAGGTTTTTGGCCTGTTTATAAAAGGCATCTACCGTGGCCTGCCAGGCGGGGGTGAACTGCCGGGAGATGCCGGCGTCGAAATAATGCGAGCGTTCACATGGCGTGGGGTCGTCCTGTCCGTTCAACGGCGCGTTGCTTGTGCCGCGGAACTTTTGGATGGTGGCAGGCGGGATGTATTGCACCGAAGGGGGAGTGAAATATCGGGCATAGCCGAGGTGGGCGGAGGTCTGGGTATTGATCTGCCAGACCAGGTTGGCGCGGGGGCTCAACTGGCCTTCGTTTTCGAAGGAAGCGTCGAATTGGTCGTATCGGGCGCCGTAGTTGAGGGTCAGCGCCTCGGCCAGGCGCCACTCGTCCTGCACGTAAATCCCGATGCTGGAACCTTCATTGGAGGTCCGGTCGCTAATGCTGATCGGCTGATCCGAGGCTTGCAGGCCATTGGCATTTACTGGAAAGACCAAAGCGGTGGTGTCCAGCCGCTCATCGGTGTGGTCGGCCACCAGGCCAGTGCGGAGCGTGTGCCGATCCCCCGCGGCGGCGGAGGCGTCCAGCTTGCAGGCCGTTGGCCAAGAAGCTGTTTTGCACCTGTCCCGCAACTCCCTGGAACAGCAGATCATTGATGGGATCGGGGCGGAAGTGAATCTGGCCGTAGCGGGTGTATGCCGAGGCCTGCAAGCTGACCTCCCCGATTTCTTTTTGATAGGACAGAACCGCGTAATAGTTCTGTTCGTTTTGGTTTTCGTTCACGTTGGCGGAATTCGCCGGTGGGATTCCAGCCAGCTCGTACCGCGTGGGGAGTCCAGGGGTGTTGGGCAGTTGAAAATCCGCATACGAGCTGTTCAAGAGCACGCTGAGACGGCTGGTGTCGTCGATCCGATAGGATGAGTACGCGAAAAGCTTTTTCTGGTCGGTGGTGTCGTGAATGGGTTCGTCGCTCGAGGTCGGGTTTTCGATCCCAATTTGGTCGTGCAGGAAAGAGCCGGTGACAAAGTAATCCACGTTCCCTTTCGTGCCGCCAAATTGGAGCGAGGGATTGAGGGTCTCATTGCCGCCCCCGTACAGGGAGAGTTCGCCGCCGCTAAGCTGGCTGCCGCTCTTGGTGGATACATCCACGATGCCCGCCGTCCGAAACCCAAACTGGGCGGGCAAACTGCCATCGATTAACGTCACCGATTTGATGAGGCGGGTATCGAGTTCTTGCCCGAAGCCGTTGAGCCCCTCCGGGAGCAGCACGCCATTGAGCCGATATGTCAGGTCGCCGTGCTCACCCCGCACATGGACCTCGCCGAAAGAATCTGCCACCACGCCGGGAGCGCGCAGCAACACCTGGCTGAACGGAGCGTTTTCCCCTTGCGGCAGCGCTTGAATTTGGTTGGGGCCAATTGTGTAAGTGACGGCTCCAAGACTGGGCGCAATGCGGTCGCGCGCCTTGTCCAGGTCCGCTGTGACCGTTGTTGCCGGCAGTTCGATGGCGGAGTTCGTGGCCGGCTCCGCACCCTTCCGCGCGGCCGGGGGAGGCGTAGGGGCGCCGGGTGCCGGCGATGACGCGGCGGGCGGTGCGGCTGGCTCCTCCGCCCGGGCGCCCGGGCCCGGGCCGGCGAGGGCGGCGCAAAGACAACCACCGATGGACATTCGCCTCATCGTGGAGCGTGCGAACCACGAGCTGGGAGCGCGCTTCGACGGGAGCATAGCCCTCCCGCCGCGCCGGGGCCTGGCCGGGCCGGCCGGGTCAGGCTCCGGGCTGGCGGTCCAATCCAAGCAACGAACCCGCGGCGCGTGAGTGTGCATAAATTGCTTCCAACAAAGCAATTTATGGATGCGTTGTCAAATACAAAGTATTGACATGAATACATTCTGTGACCCTGGGTGGCCGCCCCAAGCCGTCCTTGCCGGACACCGCGCCGCGGGCGCGTTCCGCGGGGCGGGTGGGGTGGGACCGGAGGGAAGTCCAGCCCGCACCCGATCCGCGCGCTTATGATCTCCGCCCCGTTCATCGTTTCAGAACACGTAACTGACTCCGGCGAAGAAGCCCAGGCGCGCGCCGTATTGAGCGGCATTTACGCCTACGCCGGCTCCGTTGCGGAGTTGGTAGATATTATCCGTGATGTTCACCACGTCGAACCGCGCTTTAACATGCTCTTTGCCGTGGATCTTGAAGCCCTCCTCGACTCCCATGCTCACGGAGAAATAGGAAGGCACAGCGGCGCCGTTGGGAATGACCGTGCCGTCCGGTGCGGTGCCGTCGGTGCGCAATCCGCTGCCGTAGAGGGCATCGACATAGACCCGGGTGCTGCCATCGGAGCGCCGCCAGAGGTAGGAGCTGCCAAAGGACCCGGTGACGCGTTGATCGTGATCCAGGTAGATCCAGTGGTTCTGCACGTACGCAAGGCCCGCCGGATCGAACAGGAACTGGGCTGAGTTCCAGTTCTTGCCTTGGGCCACCGAATACGCGACGTTGGCGTAGGTCGAAAAGCCCCCGGCATTGTAACTGGTGGTGAACTCCACCCCATAGACCCTTCCGTCCTGGTAGTTGAAGGCGGACTCGATGAAGGTCTGGCCAAACGCGCCATCGTCGAGCTGGTTCTGCGCGCGTTTGTAATAGCCATCCACCCCGGCCTGAAGGCCCTTGACGATTTTTTGACTCACCCCGGCGTCGAAATAGTTCGAGCGCTCGGCTTTGACCGGGTCGTTTTGGGTCACCGACGAGGCATTGGAGGTGCCGGCGAACTTCTGGATCGTGCTTGCATTCACGTTTTCGAGCGGTGGCGGCGTAAAGTAGCGCGAATAACCGGCATGCAAGGTTGTCGCGTCGGTGGGTTGATAGATGAGGTTTACGCGGGGGCTGGGTTGGTTTTCCTTGTCAAAGGTCCCGTAATAAAGGTCCCACCGCGCGCCGTAGTTCAGAGTGACTTTGGGCAGGATTTTCCATTCGTCCTGCAGATAAATCCCCGCGAAGAGGGCACGGGAAGCGTTGTTATCGACGATGGGGAAAGCGGGTCCGGTGGGGTTGCCGCTCCCATCCACCGGAAAGACGGTGGTGGTCGAGTCCAGGCTGAGGGCCTCTTCGAACACCATCACGCCTCCGCGCAACGTGTGCTTGTCCCCCAGGGCGTAGCTGGCGTCCGCCTGGATGCCGCCCGAGTAGAGCTGCCGGCTCACGTCGTCCGCCACGCCGTTGAAGAACAGATCACCCGCCACGTCCGGCCGAAAGTGCACCCCACTTTGGCGGCCGAACGCCGCGACCTGGAAGTTCAGATCACCCAAGGATTTCTGGTAGGCGACGACTCCATAGTAGTTTTGCTCGTTCTGTTTCTCGTTCAGGTTCGAGGAATCGAAATTGCCGGGCAGCCAGGGATTGCCGTTGGGCGCCGTGCCCGCGGAGAGGCTCGGAGTATTCGGGATTTCGAAACTGCTGTACGCGAGGCTGCCCATGGCGGTAATCCGGCTGGTGTCGTCCAATACGTAAGACAGATAGGTGAATTCCTTGTATTGATCCGTGATGTCGTGAATGGGCGCCCAGCTCGACGTGGGATTCTCGATGCCAATCCCATTATGATCATAGCTCCCATCGACGAAATAGTTGAAGTTCCCCTGCGAGCCGCCGTAATCGAAGCTGGGGTTGATGGTTTCGTACTGGCCCCCGTACATCGACACGTCGCCACCGGGCTCCAGCGCTCCGTTCTTGGTGTGAATATCCACCACTCCCGCCGTCCGGAAACCGTATTGCGCGGGCAGCGAGCCGGTAATCAGTTGCATCCGGTCCACGAATCTCGGGCTGAGTTCCTGGCCAAAGCCCGTGACGCCCTCCGGCAGGAGGACGTCGTTGATGCGGTACTGCAGATTGGCGTGCTCGCCGCGCAGGTGCAGCCCGCCGTTGATTTCCGAATCCTCCGCCGCGCCCGGCGCCCGCAGCAGCACCTGGCCCAGGGAAGCGTTGTCGCCTCCCGGGAGGGCCTGGATTTGTGTCTGGTTGAAGCCGTAGCTAGTGGCGCCCAACTTGGGCGAGATCTGCTCGCGCGCGATGTCCAACTTGCCTACGACGGTGGTGGTTCCCAGTTTAACGACGTTGGTTGAGCTGCCGGAGTTCGCGGCGCCACCGGCGGCGGGGGCGTCGGCCGATTGAGCCATGGCGGCCTCGCCACAGGTTAAGGAAGCCAGGACAATGGCGGCTCGATAAAAACGGGCGTTTCGGCGATCGATCGAGGAACGGGCGGTTTGGGCGCCCGGGGGATGGAGATTCTGTTTCATACAGGTGTTTGATCTTTCTTGCATCTACGATTCAAGGTTGTTGTGGGTGATAATCACGCTCCAACGGATTTCCGCCTGGGAAAAAGCCCGAAAACCGGGGTGGCGCCAGGCGGGTCAGTTTAGGGAATCCACGCGAGCAGCGGGCCTGAAGGCACGACCAGAAGCTGGCGCGGAGAGGCGCTAAACCCGAGGGGGCGCACGGCTCGGGGAGAGCCGGTAGTTGCAAGCAGGCAGGAACTGAAATTCGGGGGACCGCACCAGCGGGCTCCAGCAAGCCGCCGCTACGGGAATAACGGGCTGGGCGGCGACGGGAAAAATCGAGTGATGCTGTAGCTGCGTGACCAAACAGTTATGGCCGGGGGCTTGCGCGTCCTTGTGGAAAAACTGGTGCGCTGCCGGGGAGACCTCCAGGGCGCAGATCCCGAGCCATAATAGCAGCATCACCGCCACTGCCGTGAACCGGCGCGCGGCGCGGAGCTGCCATGTGGTCAAGAGGCTCAAGCTGAAAGGTAATTAAACACCGGGATAAGCTGGGCGCAAGCTGATTATCGTATCGGATCCGAACTCCGGAGAATAGCCCGCAGGACGGTTTTGCAGAGTTTGGGAGAGTGCTGAGACCTCCGCGGGATGGACGGGGCCGCCGCGACGACACAGCCCGGATTCGAGGCCCGGATCCCTTCGGCTATCCTGAAAGGATAGTGAGCGCTCAGCCCAGGGTTGCGAGTCCGCGAGCTACCCTGGGTTCACGCACCCAAACCAACGTCAACCCTGCAAAGGGTTGGAGCAGAGACTCTGGGAGCGGCCGCGCTGAAACCCTTTCAGGGTAAACAATCCTCAATGCCGCGTTGACCCAGGGCTGAGTGCTGGAATCCCTTCGGGATAACATTCGCGCGCCTCGTGGGTTTTGTGGTCCCCCTGGATTCGAGCACCAAATTCCGCCGGAATAGCTTTCGTGTGGTTCGTGGTCCCTCCTCATCGCTCCCGGTCTTCCCCACCGTCGTGCGGCGGCCAAGGTGTCTCGGGTCGGAAATCCCGGTTCCGAGGAGGAGCTGTGCTTGACTTTAAAAGAAACGAACCTACTTTTTGCCGATGCCTATGGCTCTGTTGTCCGCGCTGCTTGGGGTTCTCGGAGCCGGAAGATTGAAATCGCTGCTTACGTTCCTGTTAACTTGCTCCGCCTTGCTCGCACTCGCCACCGCAACCCAGGCGGCGTCGGTAACGCGGATCAGCGCGGGTGTTTATATTTCAGGCGGATATTATTTAGAGGATGACGGATCCCTGTGGAGCATTGGCTACATCAGCAGCATTGCCTACAACCATGCTTATAACCAAATCCTTTACACGAATATTGCCGCGGTCGCTACCAATCCCCGCAACGACCATACGCTGCTCCTGGAGACGGACGGCAGCCTTTGGGCTTTCGGAGCCAACTGGTATGGTGAATTGGGTGACGGTACGACCGGTTCCGGCACCAACACGCCGGAGCTGATCGTGTCCAGCAACGTCACGGCCATCGCGGTCGGCCAATATCATAGCCTGTTCTTGAAATCCGATGGCAGCCTGTGGGCCATGGGGTATAACGCGTATGGCCAAATAGGCGACGGCACCACCACGAGCCGCAGCAAACCCGAGAAAATCGTGGCCACCAACGTCACGGCGATTGCCGCGGGCGTGTTCCACAGCCTGTTTCTAAAGTCCGACGGCAGCCTGTGGGCCATGGGCTGGAACCGTGATGGCGAGCTGGGTGATGGCACCTACAACGACAGTCACGTCCCTGAACAAATCATCTCGAGCAATGTGACCCTGATCACCGCCGAGGAAGACGACAGCCTTTTCATTAAGTCCGACGGCAGCCTTTGGGGCATGGGCGCCAATTATTGGGGCCAGTTGGGAAATGGCGGGGGCAGCGTTCCTTTTCAGATCGTCAGTAGCAATGTTACCGCCGTGGCCGGCGGGGAGTTCCATACGCTGTTTCTCATGTCGAATGACTGGGCGTCCGCCGGCAGTTTGTGGGCCATGGGTGACAACTGGGCCGGCCAATTGGGTGACGGAACGTTGATCGACACCCGCGATGGCTCAACCTTCAACCGTCCCGGCCCCGAGCAGATTGTGCCCAGCGGGGTCAAGGCGATCTCCGGCGGGGGTAGCAGCAGCCTGTTTTTAAAAGCCGACGGCAGTCTTTGGGCCATGGGTTTGGAGAGCTATAACGGCAATTGCTTCACCCTCACGCCACAGCAGGTTGCCCCCCTGGTGCTCTTTAATGGAAACTTTGATACCGGGGATTTTCTCGGCTGGACCACGGGCGGCAACTTCAAGGCCTGCGCGGTCGATACCAATTCGCTGTATGCCCACCTGGGCTGGTACGGGGCTGAACTGGGTCCCAACGGGTCGCTGGGCTTTTTGTCCCAGGCACTCCCGACCACCGCGGGGGCGAGTTACCTGCTGTCCTTGTGGCTGGATAGCCCGGACGGGGGAAATCCCAATGAATTTCAGGTGTCGTGGAACGGGACCACACTCGCCGATCTGACCAACCTCGCGGCGATTGGCTGGACCAACCTGCAGTTTCTGGTCACCGCCACGGGAACGAACACCGTGCTGCAGTTCGGGTTTCGCGACGATGCGACCTGGCTGGGCCTGGACGATGTCCGCGTCGTTCCGGCGGCGCCCGCCATCGCCAGCCTCGCCGTGTCGGGACTGAACTTGAGGCTCGATGGTGGCTACGGAATCGCGGGCAGAACGTACTATACTTTGACGAGTTCCAATGCGGTGGGGTCATCCCTGCAATGGACCCCGATCGCCACCAACGCCTTGAGCGCGGACGGGAACTTCACCCTCATCACCACGAACGCCCTCAACCCCGCCGCCTCGCACGCTTTCTATCGGATCGAGCTCGCGCCTTGACGCCCGGAGTTGTTCGGGCGCCACCAGGGACCTGATCCGCGCGGCGGCGTGGTTGGAACCGTGCGAATACGGGTTAGTTTTTCGCGTGTTTCGTGGTCCCTTCGGAAGCGTCTGGGCACGGCTTCGGCGCCTTTTGGAGGTCTTGACAATCAGGTTAATCCCTACTAATTCTCAAGCACTACATGACTAATCCCTGCGAAACGTCCGTGAACAGGTTCGGCTGGGCGCTGAGTTTTGGCGTCCATCGACCGGAGGCTGCCTATGTCCGCTGACCACGACCACCCGGCCCCGCTAACACCCGGCTTGGTTTTCGATATGCTGCTGGCGCATCAGCGGACCGCGGCTTTAAAGGCCGCCATCGAGTTGGACCTCTTTCGCGCCGTCGGGGAAGGGCCGGGAGACGTGGCTTCCCTGGCCCGTCGGTGCGCGGCCTCCGAGCGGGGGATCCGCATTTTGTGCGATTTTCTTACGATTTACGGGGTCCTGGTCAAGGAAGGGGGGTGCTACCGGCACAGTCCCACCAGTGCCGCCTTCCTGGACCCGCGGTCGCCCTCGTCGCTGGCGTCGATCGCCGAATTTCTCGGGAACGCCGCCATGCGCGAACCGTACGAGCACCTGGCGGAGATCGTGCGCACGGGCCGGACGGTGATGCCGGGAGCGGGCAGTGTTGAGCCGGAGAACCCCATCTGGGTACAGTTTGCCGAGACCATGGGCCCGATGATGGCGCCGATGGCCGGTCCGCTCGGGGCGGTGGTGTTGGAGGGACACACCGGTCCCATGCGTGTGCTGGATATCGCCGCCGGTCACGGTTTGTTCGGCATCGAGATCGCCAAGCAGAATCCCCGGGCCCGGGTTACCGGTCTGGACTGGGCGCCGGTGCTGCGGGTGGCGCTCGAAAATGCCCGCAGGGCCGGAGTGCACGATCGCTACGAGATGCTGCCCGGCAGCGCGTTCGAGGTGGACTTCCCCGGGCCGTACGACGCGGTGTTGCTCACCAACTTTCTTCATCATTTCGACCACTCGGCCTGTGTGGGGCTGCTGAAAAAAGTCCGCCAGGCGCTCCGGCCTGGGGGGCGCGCGGCGGCGCTCGAGTTCGTTCCGAATGAAGACCGGGTGTCTCCGCCCATGCCTGCGGCCTTCAGTATGACCATGCTCACCTCGACGATTGCGGGCGACGCCTACACGCTGAGCGAACTCACGGCCATGTACCACGACGCCGGGTTCAAAGGCGTCACCGCGCACCCGATCGAGTCGAGTCCCCACACCATCGTGATGGCGCGCGCGTGAGCGCTTGGTTCCGCGAGGGATAGCGGTGGCGTGGAGCCTGCCGGACGATTGTTTTCTTTTCTTCGGGCCGCTTTCTGGTAAAGTAAGCAGCCATGGAAAGGGTCTCCTGCTTGCGATCGAAACCGGGGGCGGCTTTGGTTCTATTGCTTGGCATTTGCGGCGCCATCCTGGGTCGGCCGTGGCCTCCCGCGATGGCCGGCGAAGCCGGGGTGGATTTGAAAGGAACGGTGCAGGACAAGGACCACGCCGCCTTGACCAATGCTTCGATCTTCATCTACACCGCCGGCCCTCGTGTAGGTGCCGGCATTCTCTGTCCCTCGTGTTACGCGGATTGCCGCAAAACGGCAAAGTCCGGTCCGCACGGCGAATTTAGGATCGAATCGCTGGCATCGAACCTGGTGTTTCAGGTGCTGGTGGTGGCGCCGGGGCACGTGCCCACCTTTTTCAACAAGGTGGACCCACTCAAGGGCCCGTTGGAAGCCATGCTGAAGCAGCGCCCGGCGATCCTTGTGCCCGCCAGCCAGACCATTCTGGGACAAGTGCTCGATTCGCGGAGGGAACCCGTCCATAACGCCGTGGTCTCGGTCAACAGTACGACCGTCGGCGAAACCACCTCGAGTCGTCCGCCGGACGGCACCGATCCGTTGGCCATCACCGACGAGCACGGGAATTTTGTGATCCAAAGCCGAGGCAAGTTCGACGCCATGAGTCTCCGGATCGAAGCGCAGCAATTGGCCGTGGGCAACTTCGCCGAGGTGCGCCCGAGTCCGGTGCGAAAAGAATTCATCCTGACGGCCGGCGCCAGCCTGACCGGGCGGGTGCTGTTTGGGAATCGACCGCTCGGGGATATTACCATCGGGGTGGTCGGATCGGATCGGTCCATGGGCCACTTCACCGGTGAGTTTGTCATTCGCACAACCGAGACCGGGCGATTCCTGCTCGTCAACTTGCCGCCGAATCGCAGTTATGATCTTTACGGCGAGATGGCTTCGGTGCAGGCGTTCGGGTCGCTGCCGGTCCGGAGCATCCGGTTGGGGAGCGATGGTTCCGAGACGGATGCCGGCGATCTGGTCGTGGCGCCCGGCTTTAGAGTCGGCGGTCAGGTGATGTTATCCGACGGAGCACCGCTTCCCGACCACACCCGGTTGCTACTGGGCCGGCCTGCGGCCTGGGACACCTTAACGCTGGAACTGGCAGCCGACGGGCACTTTGAATTCACCAATGTGCCTCCGGAAGCCGTGACGCTGGACACCCGCGTCAATGGCTACCGGTTCTCCCGGCGCAATGCCAGCCTGGACTCCCTCAACCCGTTCCAACTGGTCGGGCGTTTGAATGGCGACACCACCAACCTGGTGATGCTGCTCGAACCGGGCGAGAATCTGAGGCCGGACTACACCATGTCTCCAGAGGGAGAGCGGCCCAACGACATGCCGCTCGGCGGGGCGGAGGCCAAACGGGTTATTCCTGGCGCCGTGACCTTTTCCGGCCGGGTACTGGATGCGGCCACCAAGGCGCCTCTGCCGGAGTTTCGGGTCACCCCGGGCTGGCAGCGGAACCCCAGCATGCAGAAGTGGGTCGAATGGTATCGTGGGAAATCGGTTCAGGGCACCAATGGCACGTTCAGCCTGGATTTCGCCCTGAAGAGCGGGGCGCTGGTGGTCGAAGCTCAAGCCGAAGGTTATCTTCCCGCGCTCTCGCCCCCGCTGACCAAAGGCAAGACCACCAGCACCATCGAGCTTCAGCGTGGCAACGGACCCAGCGGCCAGTTGTTGCTGCCGGACGGCAAGCCCGCTGATGGTGTGACAGTCTGCTACCTTGTCGGCCGCGAGCAGGCCTCGCTCACCAGCAAGGGGCTTATTTCCATGTTCCAAAATCGGGAAGCCTCGCTCACCATTACCGATCCCGACGGGCAATTTGATTTCGCACCCAAGTTGGGGGAAGGGGATGTTTATGCCGCCGGCGCCCGGGGGTTCGCCCATTGCCGTGCCTCGAAACTTGCCGGCCAACGAACCCTGACGTTGCAGCCGTGGGGGAGCGTGCATGGGCGATTGCTGCAAAGCTCGAAGCCGGTGGCTGGCGAAGCGGTGGATGCGGGCTGGGGCATCCACGGTTCGATGGATCGTCCGTGGTTCAACCTGCACGGCACGCGCACCGATGATCAGGGGAACTTTACGATCGATTATCTGCCACCGGGTGAACTGGAATTACAAACCCGGGTGATGCTCGGAACCAGCTCGGGCTGGACCACCCAGCTCCAGCGCAAGTTCACACTCAAGCCTGGCGAGCCATTGGATCTCGGGGAGGTCGAGAAAGCGGCGGCGTCGCGGGTTGGAAGGTGAGGGGAATTCCGTTGCGGCAGAGCTACGGCTTCCTGGGCGGGGAGGGTGCATGCAACGCCAGAGCGTTGCGGACGATCTCCAACTGTTGGTCCAATCGTTTGGGCGAGATTGGGGCCGGCGTGCCCAGTTCCTGCGCGAAAAGCGAGACTTTGAACTCTTCCACCATCCAGCGGAGTTTCTCGATCTCCGCTCGGATTTCCGCCGATTTTGCAGGCTCCGCTTGAAGCCGCTTCAGCTCCGCCGCATAGGGAGCCAACTGGCGGAGTCGTTCCTGGTTTTTGGCCGGGTTATGGCTCGCGCGTTCGATCCGCACCAGCAGGGCTTTAAGGTAGCGCGGCAGCTCGGCCAACCGCTCGTAGGTTAGCCGCTCCAAAAAGCGGGCGGGCGCCAGATGCGTCAGCTCGGCCGCGAGCGGATGGGTGCTTGGCGCGGGGGCGGGTGCTCCCAATTGGCTCAGGGACGACAGCGTTTGGCCGGCGGACCGTGCGGGAGCCGTCGCGCCGAGGCGCTGCTGCACCTGCTGGCGCACGTGTAGAACCAATTGCAGCCGATCCATGAACTGGACCGCCAGCCCGGGGAATCGTTGGCGCGCCTGGGCTACGGCGGACTCGAAATGCAAACGCGTCAGTGCGCTCAAGGGCTCGCAGCAAAGAATGTGGCGTTTTAGATGCTCGAGAGAAGTCTCGCGCAGTTCGGCGCTATCGCCGATGGGGGCATACAAGGAATCGAGTTTGCTCAGCGCGCGCAAATCCTTTTCAAGCCAGCCCAGGTCCTTCTGCACCGCAAGTTCGATCAACCGCCGCACCCCGGTCAGCGAAGCTTCGCGCGCCTGCTCCCGATTGCCAAACAAGCGCACGTTGACATTCCCGTCCACATATTCAACTCCGGGCCAGGCATAAACGGGCAGGTCTCCCTGGTGCGTAATGGTGAGGCGCTCGGGCAGATCGTCAAAGGTCCAGCCGGCGACGCCAAACCGTTCCCACCGCTGCGCCGCCCCGGCCCACTCGGCGCTATGGCTTTTGCCGGGGGGCACCGGCTTTTCCTGTTTCAACTGCCGCTGCAACTGCGCCAGATCGCGGCTCATGCCGAGCGTCTTGCCCTGGTCCACGATGGCGATCCGGGGGCGCAAATGTTGCGGCAACGCATCGGCCGGCCAATCGCCGGCCTTGACCTCGACGCCATACCGGCGTTTCAGGAACCCGGCAAAATCATGGAGGAGCGATGTGCCGGCCGGTTGAAATTCCCTGGTAATCTCGGGAATCTTTGGCGGAAAAGGCATGAGCTCGCGCCGAATGGATTTCGGCAGGGCGCGCAACAATTGGTTCACCATCTCCTCACGGAGGCCGGGCACCGCCCATTCCAATAAAGCGGCGGACGCCGCCTGCACGATCGTGGATGGAAGCTCGATGGTCACCCCGTCATGGTCCTCGCCCGGGGCGTAGGCATAGGCCAGCCCGACGGGTTGGCCGGCTACCGGCACGGCATCGGGGAAAGCCGCCGCGTCGTAGCCCGTGGCCTGGCCTCCCGCCAGCTCCGCCTCGGTAATGCAGAGCCGCTCGACCATTCCCGGCTCTCCTAAAGCCCGGTTTAGCTCATGCAAGGACGACACCCCGGTAATGTGTTGCCGGTAGAAGTTCGCCAACGTTTCATCGAGATCCATCCCGTGGTGGCGAACGCGGGTGCGCCAATTCTCGATTTTTTCCCGAATTCGACGGTTGTGCTCCACGAAGCGATAAGCAGGGGGCAGTTTGGACTCGGGCAGGCGCTGCGCGCTCAAAACCCGCACCTCATCGCGATCCGCGTCGCCCTCCCCGGGGCCAGCCTTCCGGCCCGGACTTAGGTGCTCCTCGACCAGGGCGGAACGGATGAAGATCGCGGTGGCCTCCTGCGGATTCACGGTGCCATACGAAGTTTTTCGCCGCTGCACTTCCAGTCCGTGCAGCGTGATGATTTCATCGACCAGAACGTTGCCGGCGGACGCGTCCCACCGCGGGTTCTGATGCGTGATTTTGCAGCAATGCGGCGCCAGCCGGTAGATCCATTGTGGATCAATCCCGGCCAGCGTCCGCGCGAATAACTGGGAGGTCTCGACGATTTCACCCGCCACAATCCATTCCGGCTGGTTCGACCTGGGCTTGGGCGGGGGCGTGTTGCCCTTCAACCGCGGCTTGCGTGCCGGTTCACCCCGCGCGTGGAGCACGGAACCGGGAAAGACGGCGGCCATCCGGTTCCCGGCCATTTTGTATTGGTTGCGCTCTTCAAATTGCGCCACGTGGCCGATTAGCCCGGCCAGGACGCTGCGATGAATGGCATCGTACGACGCGTTGCTTTCGTTGAGCTTCACCGTCCCGAGATCTTCGAGGGCTTCCCGCAACTGACTGTACACATCCTGCCACTCGCGCATCCGGGTGTAGGAGAGAAAGCGTTGCTTGCAGAACTTCCGCCGCTGACCTTGCGTTCTCAGCCGGTCCCATTCCTCATGCACGGCGTTCCAGATATTGAGCAGCGTGAGGAAGTCCGACTGCGGATCCGCGAATCCCCGGTGCGCGGCGGCGGCGGCGTCCCTTTGATCCAGCGGACGTTCGCGCGGGTCCTGGATGCTCAACCCGGCGGCGATGATCAACAGTTCGGCGGTGGCGTGCTCGGATTGGGATTGGAGCAGCATGCGGCCGAGCGTCGGATCGATGGGCAAGCGGGCCAAATCGGCGCCCAGGGGCGTGAGTCCGCGCTGCGCGTCCAAGGCGCCGAGTTCCTGCAGCAGGGCATAGCCGCCGGCAATCGCGGCGGGCGCGGGCGGTTGCAGGAAGGGAAAGGTTTCCACGTCGCCGAGGTGGAACGCCTTCATCCGCAGAATCACCTCGGCGAGATTGGCGCGCTGGATCTCCGGCTGGGTGAATAAAGGCCGGCCTTGAAAATCTTCTTCGGAAAACAGCCGGAGGCACACGCCCGCCTCGATCCGGCCGGCGCGGCCTTTGCGCTGGTTGGCGCTGCTCTGGGAAATCGGCTCGATGGGCAGGCGCCGGATCCGCGCCCGGGGGTTGTACCGGCTGATCCTCACCAACCCCGAGTCAATGACATAGCGGATGCCCGGGATCGTCAGCGAGGTTTCGGCGATATTGGTCGCGATCACCACTTTGCGCCGCGGTGCGGGCGCGAAGACGCGCTGCTGCTCGCCCGCGGTTAACCGTCCAAAAAGCGGAATGATCTCAGCTTCCCCGCGGAAGCGGTCGTTGAGTTGGTCGGCGGTTTCGCGGATGTCCCGCTCGCCCGGCATGAAGATCAGCAAATCCCCGGAACCGGTTTCGCAGAGGAGCCGTTCGGCGGCTTGCACCGCGGCATCGACATAGTTGATCTCGCCCCGTTCCTCGGAGGCGGCATCCAACGGCTGATATACGACCTCCACCGGATAGAGCCGCCCGGAAACCTCGATGATGGGCGCGTCGCCGAAATGCCTGGAAAAGGCCTGCGTATCGATTGTCGCCGAGGTAACGATCAACTTCAGATCCGCGCGGCGGGCGAGCAGGCCCTTCAAATGTCCCAGCAAAAAATCGATGTTCAGGCTCCGTTCGTGTGCTTCATCGATGATGATCGCGTTGTACTCGGACAGGGTCGGGTCGCCCTGGGTTTCCGCCAGCAGAATGCCGTCGGTCATCAGCTTGATGTACGTGTGGACGCTGGAACGATCATCAAACCGGATCTTGCAGCCGACTTCCTGGCCCCAGGCGACATTCAACTCTTCGGCAATGCGGCGGGAGATGGAAAGGGCCGCGACGCGCCTGGGCTGCGTGCAGCCGATCTTTGCCTGGATGCCCAGGCCGGCTTCGAGGCACATCTTGGGAAGTTGCGTCGTTTTTCCCGACCCGGTTTCCCCGGCGATCACCACCACCGGGTGCGTCCGGATCGCCTCGACAATTTCATCTTTCCGGGCCGTGATGGGCAGGCCGGGTGGGTAGGCGGGGCGGGGGACCTGTGCCCGGCGCTCGGCACAGAGTGCCACCGAGACGAGGACCTCCTGATGCAACCGTTCCAGAAGGGCCTCCCGCTGCCCGGGATGATGATGGTCGCGCAACAGCCGGGCCAGCCGCCGCCCCAGTCGCACCCAGTCGGGCAAGAGACACTGCGGCAGCAGGTCCTTCAATTCTTGAATCCGGGCGCCTGACATGCGGAAAACTCAGAATAGCACCGGTTCACCCTGCGGGAAACAATAACTCAAGCGGCGCCGGGGTTTGGGGTGCGGGACAGATTCCTTCGGAAGCCGCAGTTCTGCCGGAGTTTGGACGATTCCCGCATCTTTGCCTGCGGATACATAGCCCTCGAGCCCACCGTTACGGGCAATCCGTGGGCTGGGCACGCTGCTGTTCAGGCCGAAGGCCTGGGTCATATCAGCCCAGGGCACACGCCCTGGGTTCATGACCTCGAGGAAACATGCTGAGCGCTGAAGGCGCGATCCATCCTGGGACTCCGCCTGGCCGATGGTGCGGCCCAAGCGCGAGGCGAGATGGACATGGTCGGCAGCGCCGCCAGCCTAGCAGGCCTGGCAATCGCAATCGCCGCACCGGGCGGGGGCCATCACGTCGTTGAGACCGCGATAAATTGGTTAAAGCACAATATTTTGGAAACTTCCTATCTCGTCATGGCGGCAAAGCGAAAGTCTCGTTTGCGATGGCTACGTTGAATCATCGGCATTGAAATTTATTTTCGAAGACGCCAGTGATGGGGCCTTGGTCCGTTGGAATCGTGACCATCTGCCGCATCGTGACCGTCTTCAAGGTTTCGAGGTTCTGAGATTAAAAAGGGGCAGTGAACACGCCGGTCTCGACCTGCACCGGCCAACGAAGGCAGGACGCATCGAGTGAAGAACATCAAAGCCGCTGGTATGCTGCTTTCCGGCCACCATCCGTGATCGGAATTAGTAGTTATTGGGGGTGGCAGCGGTTTCGGGTCCGAAGACAAAAGCGGTGCCGGTTCACCGGTTTGATACCGCAGACCCATCACGTCGTCCAAACCGGGACAACATCACAGCCGCACCAAGGGCAGCCAAGCCGAACGCGGAGGGCTCGGGAACGGAGTTGAGGTAAACGGGGGAGTTTCCCAGGCCGGTTAGCAGTGCCGGTGGGGTGGGGTTTACATTGGGATTACCAGTTATTACGCTGAAGACCGATGACTGCCACCACGAGTTGTCTGAGCCCGAGGCCTTGGCCTGGGCAAATGAATGGCCCGAAGCTCCGCTCCAGACGTTGATTTGAACCCATGCAGGCGAGCCAGGTACAACACTGTTCACAAACACCGGACCTGCGTTAAAATAGCCCGCTCCTGCCCCCTCGAGGAAACCTGTCGTGGCGATTGAGGCGAGGCTATTTGCTGTGGGGCCAGCCAATAGCTCGGCCATAAATTGCGCCCCAGAGAGTGGTGTCAGGCCATCAGACTGATACACGGGAGCATTCAGGCCCGACCCTGTGGGGCCGATGTTGACAAAATCAAGGGTGCCTTGGCTGTAAGCAATTCCGAGTGTGGATAAAAGGGAAAACAAGCTCAACTTCATAAGCCACTTGGTTTGGTTAATCTCAAAGGTATTTCATGAAGAGCGGTGGTGGGTACTGCTTGATCTTGGCAAGATCAATATCCGCATCCGGTCGGGTGTTTTGGTGTTTTCGGCTGCGGTCGCACCATGCAAAATAGAAGTAGTTATTGTCGGCAGCCCCCGACCTGTGATTGTCGGCATAAGAAATGCCCCCGCAGCCACTCAGCCCAAGCCCAATCCTCTCCGTCGCCGGACACCGAACAACGCCAAAGCCGCACCAATGCTGGCCAAAGCCAACGTGGAGGGTTCGGGGACAAATCCGTTGAGATAGACGGGGGAAGTGCCAAGGCCGGCCAAAGGAGTGGGCGGCGGACCTTGGAAACCACCGCCGGCGATTACCATGAACACTGCGGATTGCCACCATGAATTAGGAAGTCCCGAGGCCACTGCCTGAGGGTAAGAATTACCCGAGGCTGTGTTCCACACACGAATTTGGATCCAAGCCGTACTGCCGGGAGGAACAGTGCCAATTACCTGAGCCCCGCCATTAAAGTAGCCCGCCCCTGCGCCAATGAGAAAACCGGCTGTGGCAATCGACGCAAGAGCATCGGTCGAAGGGCCACCGAGCAGTTCTGCCATAAACTGTGAGCCGGAGAGAGGTGTATTGCGGTCCGATTCGTAAACAGGGGCGTTCACAACTGGATTTACGAGGTTAGGAAAAAGATTCGCGAAATTGACGGTCCCTTGTGCATCGGCAAGGACCGGTGCGCACATCAATAACCAGATTCGGATCAATCTCTTCATGGGTTTGGTTGGAAGTCTCATGTTCTAACGTTTGATTTTTGCGAGCTTAATGTCTGCGTCAGGCCGCGTATTTGCAAACCTCCGGCTGCGGTCGCACCCAGCTAAGCAAAAGTAGTTGCTATCCCCAGCAGACCAGGTGAAACATTCGGCATAAGAAACATACCCGCGGCGAATTACGGCAAGCCCGCTCCCCTTCGTCGCCAGGCACCCAACCACGCCAAACCCGCACCAAGCCCAGCCAAAACCACTGCGGAGGGTTCTGGAACAGAATTCAGGTAAACGGGGGAGTTTCCAAGGCCGATCAAGGCAGTAGGTGCCAGGGGGTTTATGACGCCCCCGCCCAAGGTGACTTTGAAAGTCGATGAAGCCCACCATGAATTCGGCAGTCCAGAGACTTCAGCTTGGGAAAACGACGAACCTGTGGCCGTGTTCCAAACTTCCACCTGAACGAACGCGGAAGCCCCGGGCCCAGTATTGGGGATAGTTTGAACTGGAGCGATGAAGTAACCGGCTCCGTTGCCCGTAAGAAAGCCGGTTGTTGCGATTGAAACGAGGCTGCTCGCATCGCTTCCGACGAGCAACTCGGCCTGGAATTGAGAACCAGACAGTTTGGTAACCCTATCAGACCCGTAAACTGGAGCATTTACGCCGGCGGCTGCGTTGACGTTTTGGAATTCTAAGGTGCCTTGGGCTAAGGAGGTGACGAGTGACGTCAAACTTAGCATGGCGGTGAATGTTAATGTCCTCATAAGCTGAATGCCTTTAGCGGTGAACCGTTACTGCTTTATCTTGCCTAGATTTACATCTGAGTCAGGCCGCACTTTCGGGGCGGTGCCAAATGTGCGGGAGCGATCCGACCAGGCGAAATAAAAGTAGTTACTGTCGGAGGAGGACCAAGAGTAGTCATCCGCACAGAAGTTCACATACGTATTCACGGTTGAGTAGCCGTAAAACTGACCGGGCCAGTTCGGGCAAGAGAGAATGTTACAACTGTTGTCGCCAGTGGCATAACCGGCATTCGTGTCAAGGCAGACGCACGCCTGTGGCCAAACTGGATCAAATGCCCAAGTGGTGTTCGCTGCGTTGGTCCCGGCGAACATAGGAAGAAAGTTTGTAGGACTTATTGGGATGCAGTCAAACGTGGCAAGGGGCAGCCCGTTTGTGATCAAGCACTTCGCCCCATACGCCATTATCCACGAATTAGTCGTCGGGTCATTCTGGCGACTGTAGTAACCGATGAATAGCTCTGTGCCGGCAGGATTGGCCGCAATTGAAGGGTTCCACTGGTCCGTTTGAGTGGCGTCATTGTTGACTTTACGCGGCCCTGAGCTAAGGTTCAGCCAATGATTCGCCCAGTTAATGCTGGCCTCCATTAAAAAAATGTCGCCTCTATCAGTCGTCCCGTTGTTGGTTGTTGGTAGGTCGGCGTAGGCAATGTAAATTTTGCCGTGCGCATAGGCTACTCGGGGCCAAGCATTGTCACTAAAATGGTCCCCTGGATCCACCTCATTGGCTCGAAGGGGCTGTGCATCACCGGCTGTATTTGTAGAGTTGAGGCGTGGCCCAAAGTTGGTCGCGTAGCTCCAGAGGCTGTTGGTTGAAAGCCAAGCATAGCGAAACCGGTTCGTATTCCCGGCGGTTTGCAGCCAAAAGACGTAAACCGAACCGTCGGGCACGACAACGATGTCAGTTCCCGAAGCATAACCTCCTGTAGGGCGGTCGCCCAGTCGCTGGAATAGGCCCCAGTTTGTCCCTCGATTGGTTGAGCATGCCGCCCATACGCCACCGATATTCGAAACAATTCCAAAGCCTGCAACATATAGATTCGTCGAATTCACCTTGATCATCGGCTTATCGGAGGATTCGACGAGATGATTTCCCGCTAGATCCTTGCCCGGAACGTCCATATTTACAGGATTAAAGCTCTGGCCTTTGTCTCCAGAACTCCAGAGACGAAAGCCATAATAATTCGTGTCCTCGCGTGATGTGTTCACAAGCAGGTAAACGACATTGCTTATTAAGTCATAGGCCATCGTCGTATCGCCGTCGTCTCCGTGCATGGGGTTGGAGGCGCCGTTGGTGATCACGGTTCCGCCGATTGTCACTGTGGAGATCGGAAGCAGAGGGCCTTTATCAGCAAAGTATGTTCCGGCGTTCGTTGAGACGGCCCAACTTGTCATTCTGGGAGATGGTATGCCTGGGAAGTATTGTCCGCCTCCTGCTAAGTCATACTCGCTCAAATGCGTATTCATAAACGCGGCCACGATGTTCGTGCTGTCGCACACAACGAAGCTGCACTCGGTTTGGCTGTTCTTGTTGGTGTCGAGGCCGCTCAAATCGCGGTTGGGGTCGTTGACCATTGCCACCGATACCACCCCGCAATTGGTCGTGATGCTCCCTGCGATCAGCCACCCGCGCGGGTTGGATATGGGCGTCAGGACGTTGCATTCGGTCACCTGGTACAGATTCAACGTGTCCGACCCGGTGTTTAAATCCACGCCCACCTTGCAGTCCTGCAACGCCGAAGAGCTCAACTGTGGGTAATCGACCGCCGCTGTGTCATACTGAACTCCCCGCTGCGCCCAGCGGACCAGCAGGTCGTTGAGCACCGTGCCGGATTGCTCGTAATACATCCACAGAGCCTGGGCCGCCGCATACCCCGGGTTGGCCGTGCTGTTGGTGATGATGGCTCCGTAGCCGTTGTCGTCCCGGCTGGTCAGGACGGCCGGCGGCCCGCTCCCCGGACAGCTCACCCCGCCATAGACCAGCAGGTAGGCGTTGGTGTCGAGCTTGATGCAGGTATTTTGCTGGAAAGTGGCCGTGCCGGAACCCACTTCAAAACCGCTGGCGATATGGTAGGTGCTGTTGCTGGCAAAGGTATAGCTGCTGGCGCCGCCGGTCAGTTCGATGTAATCCAGGACCACGCCCCGGGGATGGTATTGGCTGGAAGCCACCTCCATGGGCTGGCGGGCAGGGATGGGCTTGGCGTTCGGTTTAAGGAACATCCCTCGCTCCGCCACTTGGACGGCCTGGTTGGGCCGGGGAGAAACCGATGCCTGAGGCAGTTGGCTCAAAGCCCCGGCCAAATCACTGAATCGGACTTCCTCGATCAGGACTTGCTGGCCCGAAATGTTCACCAAGCTCTTGGCGGTCGGCACCGTGCCCGGTTCGGAAGGCCGGAGCGGGCGAACCGCAGCCGCCTGCCCGGCGGGTGGCAAAGGCGTATCTCCGAAGGCAAAGGCCGCACCGACCGGAAACCAGGCGCTCTGGAAAATTAGGATGTGATCCTCCAGGCCCGAGTCCAGCCGAACGGGCCGCACTTCCTGTGAAACGGGCACATTGTCCATCGCGGTCCAGAGTTGAAGTGTCGTGGTGCTACTCGACAAACCGAACGAACCGGGCGGAGGCGGGGATTGTTTGATGACCAGGTTTTGTTCAAAGCCGTTTTTGGCCCAGACCAGCATCAGGTCTGCCCGCACTCCCGAGAGGATGTTCGAGAACACGATGACGTTGGGCGGGTAAAGCGTTCCCACACCGGCCTGCGCCGCCCCAATCTTGCCACGTTGCCGGAAGCCGAATCGGCGTAGAACAGTCCAATCGGATGGGATTGGAACACTTCGCCGGCTGCGGTGGTAAGGCTGATAGCACCTTGAGCCGTGATATCGCTGCTGAAGGCGGCGGTCATTTGGCCATGGACGGCCTCGGCGCCGCCGGGGGTGACCTCGATGAGATCCTGGGCGGGCACCCACTGGTCTTGGCTGAGGTAGTTCATGCCGTCTTCCAGTTCGGTGTAACTCTGCACCTGCGGTGAAACCTCGCCCGTGGTGTTGTTCGTCAGCGAAACGGTTCTTTGGAGGACGCGGTAAAAAGGACCACTATCCACAACCGAATAGGGAGGATCGGCGGCGGCAGTTTGAGCGACGCCGAACAAGGCCGGAAACGTGGCGAGGGTTGCTACTAAAATGGGCTGGAGACGACAAGCTGCCCTAGCTGCGAAACAAGCGTTCATAGGCTCCTTGAAAGACTAACATGCTTTAAAAGATTCAAGCTGACGTTTTTGTTTTACCCGCTCCCTAGCTGCTCCCAGCGTAACGAAGAAACGATGCCACAAGTCGGGCTGGAAAAGCAAGCAAAAAAGAGTGACAGCCAAAAAAAGTGACGAAGATCTAAACCTTGGAGCTATTCGGGGATGCCGGGAGTCGTGATGCGTGATGCGTGAAGCGTAAAACGTAAAACGTAAAACGTAAGGGAAGTCGCGATGCCGGGGTGAGTTCGGAGGGGCGGGGTCGCTGTCGGCGCCCTGGCGGGGCGGCGAAGACAGGCTCGGAGGAGGGTGGGCAACGCCGGAGCCAAACGGAAATCCGTCGAGTCTGCGCTCGCGCACAGGCTCGACGGATGCGTTCGGGGCTTACGAATGTAAAAACGTCGGAGGCTTGGCCTCGTTCGCGCTATTGAATCTCCAAACGGTAGAACCGGTGGCTGGTTCCCGTCGTATCCGGGACGGTGACGGCCGAGCCGGTACCGTTGTTGGTGCTCAAGTTCAGCCAGGAGGCGTCAGTCAAGTTGGTCTTGTACTGGACCGTATAGGCATGATTGATTACCGTCGGGAATTCCAGGTTGATGTTGCTTCCAGACCGGGCGGCCGAGAAAGGCGAATAGACTCGGACCACTGCGGCTCCTTGGGTGATGGGATTGGTCGAGGAATTATCCGGGCCCCAGATGGCGAACCCAAACTGGATATGATCGCCGGCCGGGGCGGGCGTGGGCAGCTTCAGGAAAAAGGGCTGCCCGCTCACGAGGTTGGTGTCGTAGCGGTGTTCGACGCTCCAATCGGAGCTGCCATCCTTGATCCACGCGGTGGCGGTATAGGCTGAGTTCAGGCTGTTGCTCACGCAATAACCAGCGAAGATCAGGCTGTCCCCAACCAAGCCGTCGTTCTGAACGTAAAAGTCTTGTTCAAGATATGCGGCTGGCGTGCCGTCGGGGTTGATGTAGTTGGCGTCCATGGTGCTGATGGCGCCATCATAGACGGACGTGTTCGGTTGCAGGGTGATGGTGTCCGTGGCCAGATCCATGCCGGCTCGCACCAGCGACGTGGGGCTAACTCCGAAGCCCAGGCTGGCGCGTGGGTTGGTTCCCGCGGCGCCGCTGGGGGCGGGAGCGGTGAGCAGGTTAGCACCGTTCCAGACGTTGATATAGCCGTAAAACGGCGCCAAGGCCCGGTCAAAGTAGAGCCACCCGGGGTTATAGACCACCATGGACGCTTGGTTCGTTGCCTTGAGACCGCCCGAGTCGGTCACCACCAGGCTATAGGTTCCTTCCTGGTCGCCTCGCACGGCGGTCAGGCTCAGCGCGCTGGCGGTGGCCCCCGAGATCCCGGCGCCATTGGTCAAATTGATGTCGCCCTTGGCCCATTGATAGCTCAAACCCGAGCCGGTGGCCGTGGCGGTGAAGGTCGCGTTGGAACCGAGCAGCACGTCGGCTCTCGCCGGGACAATCGCCAGAATCTGCGGGCCGTTGACGGCCACGCTATTGCTGGAAAGAACGGCATAGCCCAAGCTGGCCACGTCGTTCGTTCGCGCCGGCGGCCCGGACCATTCAAAGCCCCATTGGAAGTGGCCGGTCGCGTCGTTGTTGATGGTTTTCGAAATGGTAAACTGCTCCCCATTGGTCAGGGTATTGAGATTCACGGAGGCCATGCTGAACCCGCCCCAGGTTGAATTGTATTCTTTGATGAACGCGATGATCGTGTTGGTGTAGGGGTCCGCCAGGCCGTTGGTCACGAACGTGCCGGTGAAAATCAACTGGTCGCCGGAGGTCACCAAGCCGGTCCGATCCACATAGAACGTGCTGGTGACGGAGCATGCGCCCGTGCTCGTGCCCGTGCTGTCATACCAGTAATTCGTGTCCAGCGGAAAGGTCTTGTCCACATGAATGTCAGGCGCGCACAGGACCGTGCCTGAGGGAGAGATGCTGCCTTGAACGTCAGCCGGAGCCACGCCGGCGCCGTACCAATAACCGCCGGGATTGAGGCCGCCCTGGTTATAAAAGTTCTCATAGCCGACCCACTGCTGGGCGGGGTCGATATACACATTCACGGTCTTGGGGCCGGACGGGCCCGCCGCCGCATTACTGGAAATCAGAATGGAGCCTAAGTCGGCGACCGTGGCGGCGCGGGCCGGTTGACCAGACCACTCGAAGCCCCACTGAACGTGGTCGCCCGAGGCGCCGATGGTCATCTGGATGGTGAAGGACTCGCCATTGGTCAGCGTATTCAGATTCACCGAGGAAATGCCGTTGTAGCCCCAACTCGAAGTGAAGTCCTTGATGAAAGCCACGACGTTGTTCGAGTAGGGGGCCGCCAGGCCGTTGGTCACCAGCGTGCCCGAGAACACTACCGTATCTCCCCCAGCCGCGATACTGGTGCTATCCACGTAAAAATCGCTGATGACATCGCAGATGCTGGTGCTCGTGGTCGAGGCATCGTGCCAGATCAGCGGGTCCGTCGGGGACACCTGATCCAGCCGGATGTCAGGCGCGCAGGTGACGTTCCCCGAGGCGTCAATGCTCGACTGGTTGCCGAAGGTGTTGCCCGTGCCCAGCCAGGTGGAGAGGTAGGATTGACCGGTGGTATTGGCAATGCCGTTGGTGAACACCGTCTCGTAGCCGTTCCAGGTCTGAGCCGGATCGACGTACACGTTAATCGTGGCGGCCTGGGAGGGGAGCTGGCCGAGCACAAACGCCGCAGCGATCCAGTGCACAGCGATGAGCGGCCTTATCGAGTTTTTAATCATAACTATTTTGGAATTTCGCATAACAGGCAGGCGGTTCTTCTGGGTTCAAATTTCATCGGTGCTCGAGTTGGCCGGGCTGAGTGCCCGCGCCGCCGTCGTCAGCGGTGCCGCCAGTCTGCCAGCATCGACCGAACATTAGGCAAATTGGCGGGGGTGGCATAGTCACATGAATTGGGGACATCGCGCCCGATATGGATTTTACGGGTTAGCAGGGGTCCGGAGGAGGCCGCTTATGGCGAGCGGCCGGTCATCGCTTGCAGCCAGGCGAGGTTTTTTTGCGCCCGGGCGTTGGCCGGCTCGAGCCGAACGACAGCTTCGAACTCGCGCTGGGCTTCGTCCCACCGCTTTTGCCTCATCAGCCAGGCCCCGTAATTAAACCGCGCCCCGACCCTGCCCGGGTCCAGGCGGGCCGCTTCCCCGAATTCCTTCCCGGCTGCATCGATTTGCGACGCGGCGAGCAATTCGAGGCCCAGTTCGTAATGGGACAGGGCGTCGTCTGGGTTGAGCTGGAGGGCCGTGCGGTAGCTCTCCATCGCCTGGGAATGGAGGTTCAAGTGCGCGAGCACGCGGCCGCGGCGCAGCAAGGTCTGCGGATTCTGCGGATCCTTTTCCAAGGCGGTGGAATAGCAGGCGAGTGCCTCCGGGTATTTCTGTTGCAAGGCCAGCGCATTGCCGAGTTCGATCCACCCCTCGGTGCGGCTCGGGCGAATGGCCAGGGAAACGCGGAGCAGGGCCTCGGCGTCGGCATACCGCCGCTGAGGAATCAGCAGGCGCCCGGCCTGGTAATAGCCGAGACTGTCGTGCGGCAGCAGTTCGCGGAAGCGCTGCCAGGCGGTGGCGGCGGCCACCGGATCGCCGGCCAACTCGAGAAACACGGCGAAGTTTTCACGCAGAAAATAATCTTCCGGACGCTGTTCGAGCAGTTTTAGAAACTCCTGGCGCGTGCTCGCGGCGCGCTCCGCCGTCATCCGCGCCCGCAATTGGGTTATCCTCGCTTCCAAGGCCTCGCGGCGCCGCGCATTATTGGCCTGGCTGCTCAAAGGCGGCATTTGCATCCGCTCGACCACGAGGTGAAGGATCTGCGCGCGGTTCCACTCGGACAGGTCAAGCCATTGTTCGCACGCGGCCTGCGAAATCCATGCCTGGGTGTTGGACCCGAGGAGCGGCTCGATGTGTTCCGCCCAGGCCCGCGCCAGGCGGTACCGACCCTCAAAATCAAAATGAACGTGCTCGAAGAAGGTTTCCTGACCGCAAATGCCCGAGTCGCCGGCAAGCGCGGATGGCGCATCGCACGGGATCATCCCCGGGCCGCGCGACCTCTCCCATTCGGCGCGGATGGCCGCATTGAGCCTCGAGTCGGTGCGGAACGGCAGCGCGTCGTCGTCACAGGCGAGTTGCAAATGCTCCCGCGCGCCGGCCCAATTGGTTTGGGCCAGGCAGGCTAGGCCCCATTGATATTGCAAGTTGGCCGACCGCGCGTCCAATCGAGCGGCGCGTTCAAAGAGCGCCGCCGCCTCGGCAAATCCTTCCTGGCCGGCCGCCCGCATCCCCTGGGTGCAGAGCTGATCGAACTGCGCGCGGTCCGCCGGCGAAAGCCGCTCGCCGGTCATCGAGGCAAACGGCGGGCAGTCCTTGAGGTTCACCGCGACGGTATTGAGCAAAACCTTCGCGCCCGAATCGAGCCCGGCGCGGACGATATGATGGAGGTTGCTTCTGAAATTGCGGTAAACAGTTTCGCGCAGCGGGCTATCCGGGGCGATCTGGTTGTGCAGAAACATTCCCATCCCTCCCCAGGCGGTGACGGGGCCGCTCTGGCCCGTCAACCTGCGGCCGAACTCCACGAGCCACTGGCCGGTTCGCAACCGCTGCAGTTCCGTGACCAGCCGCACATAGGGCAGCGGCGCCGCGCGCCTGCCGAATACGGTGGCCGCTCCAAACGGCCCCACCATCTCGTTGTTGCCCAGGTAGAGAATCCACAAATCCCCTTCGTGCGCGGCGCACTCGCGGGCGATGGGCAGGATGACGTTCGAGTTAATCGCCGTAAAGGCCGCGTTGATGATCTCAAATTTCCGGGCCGGGTATTTTGCCCGCAACAGCGCTTCCAGGTAGCGATCCGGCGCGGCGCTCTGCGCGGGGTCGCCCATGGCCGCCGACTCGCCGAGGATAAAAATCCGGAATGTTCCGGGCGCTTTGCCAACGGGAAATCGGATCGGACCCGGGTTCCGCGCAATCGCCTGGGGGAAAAACCGGCGGCTGAAATCCTCGTTCTGAACGAAGAATTCTTCACCGCCAATTTTGAGGCGCTTGAAAAAGTGCGGGTCATACCCGTAACCGGCAAGCCGCAGGGCGAATTCGGCGGCGCCGAGCAGGAGGAAGGGCAGCAAGAGCAGCGTGAGGCGGAAGCACCACAGGCGCTGGGGGGAGACCGGCTTTCCGTCGTTTTGCCGGCCGGCACGAGGTGAAATGTTCTTTCGGTTGCGGGAACTCAACCCGGACAAGGAAACCAGCTTTGTTTGCCACTGACAAGCATGCTCCCAAAACCGCGGGAATGGGACCACGAAAGACGCGAATTACGGGAATTGGACCACGAAATATGCGAACCACACGAAATGCATGAACGGGATTGCGATTTGCGGGAACCATTCGGAGAGGGGCATTCGCTTTCGTGTGGTTCGCGTGTTTCGTGGTCATCGAAGTGCCTCCCAAAAGGATTCGGGCGGCGCGGCAGAACTTGACTTGTCCGCGGCGTGTTTCGAAATTCAGGGCCGCTGGAATTCTTGAAATCCAAAACCAGACGTGAACAAATCGATTGTTGTCGCGAAGCACCGGGAGTTCGAGACCGTGCCTCGTTAGAAAAATGTGCGCGTGCCTTTTTTTCGCGTGAAGAGAACCTTCGGCCCGGCTTTGCCCGAGGCAATGAACGCCATGCCAATGCGTGCCATTGTCGCGCTCGTGGTTTTTATTTCGGTCCTGCCGCCGGCGCTCGCCGCTCCCGGGGCGGCGGCGCCCTGGACGCGATACGAGGCTGAGGCCATGACTATCAACGGGAGCCTCCTGGGACCGGATTACACGCCCGGGCTCATGGGCACCGAAGCTTCGGGGCGAAGATATGCGCGGTTGAACTCGACTGGACAATACGTACAGTTTACCGCCCAGGCGCCGGCCAACGCCTTGGTCGTGCGCTACAGCGTGCCGGATTCGGCGGATGGAAAAGGGCTCGACTCGACCCTCAGCGTGTACACCAACGCGGTGTTTGCCGGCAAATTGCCCGTGACTTCCCGGTACTCGTGGCTCTACGGGAGCTACCCGTTCACGAATAATCCAGCCGCCGGTTCCCCGAGAAATTTCTTTGATGAAGCGCGCTTGAAGGGCTTGGTGATCCGGGCCGGAGACACCGTGCGCCTGCAAAGGGACACCGCGGACACCGCCTCGTATTATGTCATCGACCTGGTGGAGTTGGAAGACGTCGCCGCGCCGCTCACCCAGCCGGCGAATTCGCTTTCCGTCATGAACTATGGAGCGGGGGGCAACGGCGTCACGGATGATACCGCCGCGCTGAACGCTTGCATCGCCGCCGCCGCGAACCAGGGCAAAATCGTGTGGCTGCCGGCCGGAACTTACAAAATCACGAGCGCCATCAATCTCCCGTCCAACCTCACCCTCCAGGGCGCGGGGATGTGGCACACTACGCTGGCCGGGGACCCGGCCTTATACCCGAGCGCCGCCCGCCGCGTGGCGCTCAACGGCAGCGGCAGCCATATTCACCTGGCGGATTTTTCCATCCTCGGCCAATTGAATTACCGCAACGACAGCGAACCGAACGATGGACTGGGCGGCTCCTACGGCGCCGGTTCGACCATGAGCCGCCTTTGGGTGGAACACACCAAGACCGGCGCCTGGCTCGTGAATTCGCAGGGGTTGGTGGTGGACAGTTGCCGGTTTCGCGACACCCTGGCCGACGGAATCAATCTCTGTGTGGGAATGCAGGGCACCGTCGTTACCAATTGCACGGCTCGGGGAACCGGGGACGATTGTTTTGCCGTCTGGCCGGCGAACTATGCGGCGCAGATCTATTCGCCGGGCTCCAACGTGATCACCCATTGCACGGCGCAATGTCCGTTTCTGGCCAACGGCGGGGCGATTTATGGGGGCGCCGCCAATCGCATCGAGGATTGCCTGTTCCAGGACCTGCCGTACGGCTGCGGCATTCTCTTGAGCACGACCTTCCCCGTGGCGGCGACGTTTAGCGGCACCACCGTAGCCCAGCGTTGCGACCTCGACCGCTGCGGCGGATACGACGGGGGCTACCAATGGCGCGCAGCCGTCCAGCTCTGCATGGATAACTACAACGGCATTACGGGCGTTAACCTCAACCACCTGACCATCACGAACAGTATTTCCGACGGTCTAAGTGTTATTGGCAACGCCGGGCCGCTCTCGAGCGCGGTGGCCGCCAACCTGAGCATCCCCAACTACGGGATCGGCGCCGGCGGGCGGAACGGCTTGTGGGCGGAGGCCAATACCCGCGGCAGCCTGACCTTGAGCAATTGCGCGATTGTGGAATACCGGAACGATTCGACCGCGTTCACCTTCAATTTCGTCACGGCCGCCGCGCCGCCGCAAGCCATCCTGGGCCTCGTCATCAGCGCCGGATCGACGGCGGCGGTGACTTATGCGACCACCCCCGGCTTCCCTTATCATCTCGAGAGCACGACCAGCCTCGCTCCGCCCGGATGGGCTCCGCTCACCGGCAGCGTCACCAACGCAACCGCGGGCTCGGTGACGTTCATCGACCCGACCCCGCTCGGCCCCAGCCCGCGGTATTATCGGTCGGTCTCGCCTTAACCTTGCCCCGACCGGAAGGAAAAATAGCGGAGTCCATCTTGGGTCCGTAACCCAGGACGGCGCTGCGCTTGGTTTGGCTCGCTCCGCTCGCACAACGAAAACACTCACCTGGGCCGCGACACCGGCGTCGAGCACGCTCACACCCGACGCCTGAATTCCGGCATCCTGTAAATCCTGTTCATCCTGTCTGCTTCGGGGGCAACGGGTTGGGGTTTGGCGTTGGCGGCGCTTCCATTTAGACAGGATGAACAGGATGGACAGGATGAGAGAAGGCCGAAGACGGCTCCGCGGGGGCTCGGCGCCCCGTGCCGAACCATCCGGCTCAGGCCGGCCTGGCCTGAAGCCGATGGTTTGCCCAAAGGCGGCCAAATCTTCTGAGTCGTTCGTCATTGATTCAGCCTCCGGAGCCCTGACAAGGGCGGCATGATACCAGCCCGGGGCAAGGCCGCCGAGGCCGCCGCCCCGGGTAAAACGCCAACCCAACCCAACCGCATGGGGTAGCTCACCGGTCCCCGTTTCATGGGACTACCCGGGACCTCCGGAGCCGGGATAATCGCCGGCATGGACTGCCGTTTCATGAGAGAGGTTGGGTGGCCGAGGCGCGCGTCGGCGCCCAAACCAGGAGCCGGGGCTCGCCATCGCCGGTCGGGTTTGGCCACCGGAATGACGGTGCTGGCCACCCTGCTGGGGTTGTGCCTTGCTCAGGCTGCCGCGATTAAACCCCTCATGGTCCATTACATGCCGTGGTTCGAGGCCAAGCCGTTCAGCCCGGAGTGGGGCTGGCACTGGACCATGAACCACTACAGCCCCGACCAGACCAACGGGGCGGGCCGGCGCGAAATCGCGTCGTGGTACTATCCGCTGATCGGGCCCTACGATTCCGCCGACGAGGTCGTGCTCGAATACCACGTCCTGTTGATGAAGCTGGCTGGGATTGATGGGGTCATCGTGGATTGGTATGGCATGGATCACGTCAACGATTACGCGCTCATCGACCAGCGCGCCTCGGCGCTTCTGAAATTCGCCGCCCGCGCCGGGCTCAAGTTCTGTTTGTGTTACGAGGACCGGTCGATCCAGGCGGCGGTGAAAGCCGGACGCTTTCCGGCATCCGAGGCGGTTTCTCGCGCGCAAGAGGCCATGCTCTATGCTCAGAGCCACTACTTCAACCATCCGGCGTATTTGCGGCAAGCCGGTCAAAAACCGGTCCTGTTGAATTTCGGCCTCGTCTATTTCGGCGAAAGCGATCAATGGCGCTCGATCTTCTCCGTCTTGAGCCCAACCAACCAGCCGTTATTCTTCAGCCTCGATCGCCGCTTGGACGCCGGCGCGGGCGCGTTTGACTGGCCGCCGATGCATTTGAGCCGGAGGGCGGGGGGCACGCTTTCGCCCGCAGCGCTGAAGGATTACTTGAGCGCCTTCGAGCGGGACGCCGGCGGGTGGCCGGCGTTCATTAGCAGCACTTTCCCGCGGTTCCACGACATCTACTCCCAGGCTGGCGCCGGCTCCTCGTATGGTTATCTCGATGACGCGGACGGTGCGACCTTCCGCTCGACCCTGGCGCGCGCGCTGACGAATAACTCCTGCCTGGTTCAGTTGGTGACCTGGAATGATTTTGGTGAAGGCACCGTGATCGAGCCGACCGTCGAGCATGGTTATCGGGATCTCGAAGTCATCCAGGATTTTCGCCGGCGTTATCTCGACCCCGGGTTTCGCTCCCAAGCCGCCGAGCTGAAATTAGCGATGCGGCTGTACACCCTGCGGCGCCGTTGTGGGGCCGATCGCAGGGTTTCCGCGGAGTTAGATCAAGTCTTCGAGGCGGTGGTGTCGGGCGACTGCCAAGCGGCCGATCGGCGGTTGACCCAACTCGAAGCCGCGCACCCACCTGGTAATTCCTGAGCTCGGCTGCGTTAGGGGTTGGCCGTTGCTTGGAGCGGCAATCACCCCCGCATTGCTTTGATCGCGGTCGCTGGCATAATCCACCGCGGTCTCTTGATGTGTTTGTCCCCTTCCATTCGAGGGCGATGCGGAAATTCGATGGTTCGCCCCCGGGCGTTTCTAGCCGGGGCCGTGCTTGCGCATAAGCTCCTCGGGACGGTCTTGCTGGTGCTGCTGGGCTGCGTGCCCGCTCTGCCGGGCGCCATACTGTGGAGCGATCCCGGGGCGATTCTCGCCCATGATTCCGGTTCCGGCCGCGACCTCCTCAACGGCGCGCTCAAGCGCGACGATTCCTCTCGGGATACCTTGTACTTCAGGTTCCACGTCTCGCCGCTTTCCGATTTTAGCACCGAGGAGTATTTCGCGGGGTTCGAGCTTTTCGAGGGAGACACCGAGCGGCTGGGCATAGGCAATGCCCTCGAGGCCTACGCCTACAGCGCCTTTTTCAAAACACCCGAGTCCGGGGGGGTGAATTCCGCGGGCGGCTACGTGGACTTGCGCTCTTCGAGCGTGGAACCCTCCGGGCAGGGGGTGGCGTCCAGCTACGAGCTGCCCCGCCGCGGCCAGGAGCGGACCATTGTCTTCAAGGTGCAATATGTCCCCAACGGGGACGATCTCATTACGGTCTGGTTGAATCCCGATTTGAGCGCGGGCGCCACTGAGATTCATCAACCGGAAACCCTGACCACGCGTTTTAGCGCCAATGCTTCCTTTGATGAGTTGCGCCTTCGCCATGCAGGACGAGGCGACGGATGGGTGTTCACCGAATTGGCCATCGCCACGTCGTTCGCCGATTTTGTCGATCCCGGCCGGGCCATGTTCGCTGCCATCGATCCCGGCCGGTTCTTCGATCTGCAGCCCTTTAGCTTCGACGCCTGGCGGCGTGATCCCGGCATGCCCCAAACCCGCATTGACGCTTTGGCCCAAACCGCCGACGGCTATCTCTGGCTGGCCGGGGGCAGTCAGTTAGCGCGCTTTGACGGTCTGCGCTTCGTCCGCGTGAGCCTGCCGGCTGACATCGCGGGGGACACGATCACCGCCTTGTTCGCCGCTTCCGACGGCGCGCTTTGGATCGGCACCCGGAGCCGCGGATTGGCCCGGTATCGGGACGGCCGGTTCGACGCGTTCAACGCTAAACCCGGGTCGCCGGCCGGCGGCGTGGTGGCGATGGCCGAAGGCCGAGACGGCGTGCTTTGGATTGGCACAACTAAGGGGATATTTGTATGGGAACACCAGGGTTTCCATAGGGCCAAGGCCCTCGGTCCACTTGAGCAATGCGAAATCAGGACCTTGTTCCAGGACGAACTCGGGGTGCTTTGGATCGTTGCGGCGGGAACGGGCGTGTTTCAATTCAAAGACGGCGTTTTGTCGCCGTTGACGGATTCGCGGGTAGCCCCGCTTTTGGCCGGCGCCCAATGCCTGTTGCGGGAGCAAAACGGCCGGCTCTGGATTGGCGCCGGCGATGACTTTGTGCTTTGCCGTGAAGGTGCGGACTGGCGCCGGTATCGCACTCCGCGGCAAGCCACGACCTCACCCGTGCGCGTGCTGGCCGCCACTCCGGACGGCACCGTCTGGGCTGGCTCACCCAACGATGGCCTGTTCCGGTTCCAGCGGGGCAAGCTGGCCGCGCTCAACTCCAACGGAGCCTCGCCCGAAGCCCAGGTTTCAGCCTTGCTGGTGGATAGGGAAGGGGACCTTTGGGTGGGTGGCGGCTCGGGTCTGCACCTGTTGAGGCGCAAGCACTGCTTCGAACTCGGCCAGGCGGAAGGCCTGGCTCCGGGCATCGTGAGCGGCCTGGCCGAGGTTTCGCCGGGCGTGATCTGGGTTGCTCAACCCGGGCACGGCCTGTATCGCTGGGAAGGCGACGTCTTCCGCCGCCTGACCGTCTCCGGGGTGTCACCCGCGGACACGACCCTGGGACCCATGTTGGTGACGAGCAACCACGCCTGCTGGGTGGCCTGCAGCAACGGCCTGGTCCTATTTCGTGATCCGCAGGTGGCGGCGGATGAAGGGCGGCTTTTCGAGCTGCCTCAGGCGCAGATTACGGCGCTGGCGGAAGCCCCGGACGGAAGCATCTGGGCGGGAACCCGGCAAGGGCGGTTGTGGCAACTGCAAGCGGGGAACTGGCGGTTGCACGAGAAACCTGAGACTGCCTTCGCTATTACCGCACTGGTAAGCGAGCCTAACGGGAAGCTTTGGGTCGGCACCGAGGGCGGCGGCTTGTACTCAATGGACAACTCCGTCAGCGCGCATGATGACCGGCATCGTGGTTTGGCGGCGGATTCCGTACGCGCCTTATGTCGTGACAGCCGGGGCCGGTTGTGGATTGGCTCCGGGAGCGGCGGAGTATTCGTCCTATCCAACCAGGTCTGCACGGCGATCTCGGTTTCCGCCGGGCCGCCGGACCACAACGTGCGAGGCTTTTTGGAAGATCGCTTCGGCCGTTTATGGCTGAACGATGCCGCGGGATTGGCTTGTATCGCCCAACCTGCCCCGGGCGGCGCGGCCTGCGATGTTCTGGGGTTTTATCCTTCGGCCTTGGGCCGCGTTGACGATTCGTCCACGAGCTATGCCAGCTTTCCCGTTCTCCCCGAACTGCGGGAGAGCCTGACCGGACGGCTCTGGTTCGGGGGTCTCGACGGGATCACCGTGGTCGAGCCGGACGGCGTCGCGACCAACCCCAGCGCGCCCGCCTTGATCCTCGAAGATGTACTGGTGGACGGCACTCCCGCGCCCGGTTTCCAGCCCATCCTGACCGGGCCCCGCCTGGTTCGGAGTGACGTGGCCGCGGTGCCGGCGCTCCGGATTGGACCGGGCCGGCACCGGCTGGATTTGCGTTTCACCAGTCCGCAATTTCGCGCCCCCGAAACGCTGCGGTTCCGGTACCGCCTCGAAGGATTGGATCCGGCCTGGGTGGAAGCCGGGACGACCCGCGCGGCACAGTACGCTTATGTCCCGCCTGGCGATTACCGTTTCGCGGTCGAGTTGCGCCGACCGGATGGTGGATTCCAGCAGGCCGCAATTCGCCTCTCCCTCGCCCCCCGTTTTTGGCAGCGTCCCTGGGTCATCGTGGCGACCGCGATTGGCCTGCTGGCCGCCAGCGGTGGCGGTGTGCGCCTCGCGGAGCAGCGGCGGGTGAAAGGGCAATTGCGGCGGCTCGAGCAGCAACACCTGTTGGAGAGCGAGCGGATTCGAATTGCGCAGGATCTGCACGACGAAATGGGGGCGAAGCTGTGCCGCATTTCATTTTTAAGCGAGCATGCGAACCGATTGGAGCCGGGGTCCGGCCAACTGAAGGAGCAGGTGGCCACGATCGCCCACGACTCCCGGGAATTGCTGCTGTCCCTCGACGAGATCGTCTGGGCGGTCAATCCCCACAACGACACGCTCGAACACGTCGGCTCTTACCTCGGGCAATACGCCCAGGAATATTTCCAGCACACTGGCATCGCGTGCGCGCTCGAAGTGCCGACGGCTTTTCCATCGCTGGCAATCTCCTCCCAAACCCGCCACCAGGTGTTCCTGGCGGCGCACGAGGCCCTGACCAATGTGCTGAAGCATTCCGGCGCCACCTCAGTAAATGTTGTGGTGTCCTGCACCCGCCGGGAGTTGCGAATCCAGATCGAAGACAACGGCCGCGGTTTTATCCCTCCGGCCGGATCGCCGGACGCCCCCGGCGCGGAGAAAGCCGGCAACGGCCTGCGGAATATGCGCGAGCGCATCGAAGCCGTCGGCGGCCGGTGTGCGGTTATTTCGACGCCCGGCCAGGGCGCGACGATTCAGTTTGTGCTGAACCTGGCGCTCCATACTCAGGAATCAAAGTCATGATCACCCTATCCATTGTTGACGACGACAAACTGCTGCGGGAATCCATCGCGGCCTTCATCAACGGCTCTTCGGAGGTTCGCTGCGTCAGCGCCTATGGCAACGGCGTCGCGGCCCTCGAAGGGCTGCCTGCTGACAAGCCCGACGTGGTGTTGATGGACATCAACATGGCGATCATGGACGGCATCGAGTGTGTCGAGAAACTCAAAGCTCGAATGCCCGAGGTGCAAATCGTCATGCTGACCGTTTACGAGGACACGGATAAGATCTTCCGGGCACTCTCCGCCGGGGCCAATGGCTACCTGTTAAAACGCGTCGCCCCGGCGAAACTTCTCGAAGCCATTTGCGAGGTACACGCCGGCGGTTCCGCCATGACCAGCTCGATTGCCCGCAAAGTCGTCGCGTCGTTCCAGAGGCCGCCGCCCGCCGCCGCGCCCGAAGCGCACCTTTCTCCGCGGGAACAGGCGGTGCTGGAATGCCTGACCCGGGGTCTCACCTACAAGGGGATTGCCGATCAGTTGGGCATCAGCATCGAGACCATTCGCACCCATTTGAAACGGGTTTACCACAAGCTGCACGTGCGTTCCCGCACCGAGGCGGTGGCCAAGTACCTGCGGCGTTAATTTCCCGCTCCGTCATGAAACCATACCGGCCCCTTTGTCTCGTTCTGGCGATGCTGGCCGGCCTGGCCGGCTCCGCCTCGTGCGCGCCCCCCAAGTACTTGCTGGTCTATTACCGCCCCTGGTTTGTGGCCAAACCCTATAGCGCCGCCTGGGGATGGCACTGGACCATGGACCACTTCAACCCGGACCACATCGACGCCTCCGGCCAGCGGCAAATCGCTTCCTGGTATCGCCCGTTGATTGGCCCGTACGATTCGGCGGATCCAGCCGTCCTGGAATATCACGTGCTCCTCATGAAGCTGGCCGGCTTCGATGGCCTGGTCGTCAACTGGTACGGCCCGGACAACTTCCTGGATTATGCCGTCAACAACGAACGAGCCCAAGCCATCTGCGCGTATGCGCGCAAAGCGGGCCTGAAGTTCGCCCTGTGTTACGAGGACCAAAGCATCCAACGGCAAGTCGCCGGCGGGAGCCTGGCGGCCGGCGAGGCCCTGGCCCGCGCGCGGCAGACCATGCGGTACGCCGAGCAACACTTTTTCGAAGACCCGGCTTACCTCCGCTTGACCAACCGCCCGGTGCTGCTCAATTTCGGTCCCCAGTACTTCAAGGAGGACGCGCCGTGGGACAATATCTTTTCGGAGCTCGATCCAACGAATCGACCCGCCTTTTTCACTGAAGACTACCGCCTGACCAGTGGCTTGGGCGCCTTCGATTGGCCGCCCATGTGGCTCAGCCTGGCCGGCGGCGCCCGCGGGATCTTGTCGTCCTCGGCTTTGGAGGATTACTTCGCCCGGTTTGAGGATCGCGCGAAATCATGGCCGGCCTTCATTAGCACCGCCTTTCCGCGATTCCACGATATCTACCAGGCCGCGGGCGTGGGCGGCTCCTGGGGTTACCTGGGGGACAGCAAGGGCTACACGCTTCGGCAGACCCTGTCGCGTGCCCTGACCAACAGTTCGGCGATGGCCATGGTGGTCACCTGGAACGATTTTGCCGAGGGCACCATGGTCGAGCCGACCGTTGAATATGGGTTCCGGGACCTGGGCATCATCCAGGAGCAACGCCGGCTTTACCTGGATAGCACCTTTTCCTTTCAAATCGGCGATCTCGAACTACCGCTCCGCCTCTACAAGCTCCGCCGTGAATCCGCCGGGGCGGCGGAACTGGCGCCGCAACTGGATGAGATCTTCACCGCTATCGCCTCCGGGCGCCTTGAAGCGGCGCGACGCGAACTGGACCAACTGGAATCCCGGGCCAAAAGCCAATCCAAACCCACAGAGGGCCGCTAGCGAGGCGCGACCTCGGACCCGTGGTGCGTCGCTACGCGACGCTTCGCAACCGGGAGACGGCGGATCCATGGACTGAAGTCCATGGCTACCTTCGTTCGTCGCTACGCGACGAGGGGCCATGGGAAAATCATTCGCCCACCTCCAAACCCGGTAAAACCAAAGGCAAAAGAAGGTGAGCCCGAGCGTTGAGTTTGCAGGATTCTCCCCGCTTGCGCGCCACCAGACACGCCGCCGCCACCTCGGGTTCGGGGCCAATTTCCAGCCGAGCGGTGCGGCCGATTTGCAGTCCGCGCCGTTGCCACGGCGTGGATGAGGACGTCGCGCGCTGCGCCACGGCGCTTCCCTGGACTCTCTTCCGGGAGCAAGCGTAGCTAAAATGATGCCCCAGGTTCTCGTTTGTGTATGACTCAGCAGTGCCCACGCCACCAAGCCACCTTTAGCCAGGAACTCCACCGGCAGCGCTCCGCGCCCAGCCGTCGCCCGTGCTCGGTGCGGTTGATCGTGGGGGCGACGACGTTATTCTTTTGGTGCCAGGTTTTCGCGGGCCTTGGAAACGAGGCTGTGATCCCCGCGCTGCGGCGGGCCCGGGAACCAGCAAGGCGGCACTGCCTGTGAAGCCCCCATGGCTGGCGGAGATTTCGCTGGGTCTAAAAGAGAGCTATGATGACAACGTCTTTCTCGCGGGGGCGGCGCCGGGTTCCTTGCCGTTGTCCTACACCGTGCCACCCGGGAGTGTCGCGGCCCTGAGAAACCAATCCTCCTGGGTCACCACGGTCTCCCCGAAAATCGCGCTCGAATCCGCCCTGCTCCTGGGAATCGGGGACCTGAAGACATTGTCCCTCGTTTACGCGCCGGATTTTTCCATCTACCACGAGGAACCTTCGGAAACGTTCCAGGCGCATCGGTTCGCTACTTCGGCCCAAGCCAAGGGCGACTCGTACGCCTTCACGGCTGACAATGCGTTCACCTATGTGCACGGGAGCGACACCGGACCCTTTTACCCGGGGAACCTGCTGAGCGCCATCGGCATCGCCGCGCCCCGGGAGAGACGCGAGCAGATTCAGGACCGCGCCGCCCTGGCTTTGCAGTATCGCTGGGGTCCGTGGTTCGCCCGGCCCGTCGCCTCGCTGCTTTATTATGACCTGATGACATCGCTGAAGAATGTGGCGGGGTACATGAACTACGTGGACCGCTACGATGTCAATGGTGGCGCCGATCTCGGGTACCGGCTGGGTCCCGGGCTGGCGATCGACCTCGGCTATCGCTATGGCCATCAATACCAGCAAAAGCTGGATTTCTCACCCTACGCTTCCTCCTGCGATTACCAGCGCCTGCTTCTGGGTATCTCCGGCCATCCCTGGCCCTGGCTGGAATTCGATCTCCAGGGCGGTCCGGACTTTCGTGCCTACCCGGGCGATACCTCCACCGAGATCACCCCCGTCGATAACAAGCATCTGATGACACATTACGGCGAAGCCAGCGTGGCGGTCAAACCCACGGCCAAGGACACCTTGGCCTTCAAGTACAAACAATTCCTTTGGGTCTCGAGCATTGGGAAAGTGCCCTACTTCGACAGCGCCTACGCTCTGACCTATCAGCGCCGGTTGCTTGGGCGGCTGACCCTGGACCTCACCGGCCGGATCATCTCCGCCGACTACACCCTCGGGAATCTCCCCACCTGCCGGCGCAATGACGTGCAATACACTGCCGCCTGCGGACTGAGCTACGCCCTGGGGGATCACGCCAGCCTAACCGTCGCTTATTCGCGCGATATGGGACGCAACGCGATGGACGGCATCGCCGACCCGCAAACGCGCGAGTACAACCGCAACCTCATCTCGTTGGGAGGAACGCTAAAATTCTAAGGTGGGGGAGCGGGAATATCGGGCGTCGGCACTGAGAGGGTGCACGCAAAGACGCAAAGACGCGAAGACGCAGAGACGCAGAGACGCAAAGACGCAAAGACGCAAAGACGCAAAGACGCAACGGGGAAGAGCCTTTAGTTCACTTCTTTGCGGCTTCGCGTCTCCGCGTCTTTGCGTTTCACATCCCCCGCACGGAGTCCTGCACGCTCGGAATAGGGGCGGTGCAACAACTGCACAAATGCGCGAACGGCATTTTTTTGGGGGTCGCTCCAAGCCGCATGTCTCTTCGTAAGCAGTTCAAACAAAACGCTTAACGTGATCCGGCCGTTCCCGCGGCACGACGTTTGCTTTACGCCCTACCCTTATATTGATTGATAGAATTTAGAATGTCTCGAGTGCTTGCCAACGAATCGTGCCGGACGCTGGCCGACTACACCGCACCGGCCCTCATGGTGCCGCGGTTGGAGGGTCAGGGGGTGGCCGCTGTGCTTGGCGAACTCTGCGCCCGGCTCGAACACGAAGGCCGGGTGCCGAATTCGGCCGCGTTTTACGCCGCGGTGATGAAACGCGAGCAACTGAGTTCCACCTGCCTGCCCATGGGTTGGGCGCTGCCGCATGGGCGGCTCCCGGGATTGGGGCAGCTCTCATTTACCCTGGCGCGAATCGCACACCCATTCGCCTGGTCCGCCCAGGCGAAATCCTCGGTGCACACCGTCCTGCTCTTCGCGGTTCCGGAAATGGAAGCCCGGACTTATCTCGACCTGATTTGCGCCGTGGCGCGGTTGAGCCAGAGCTCGGCGCTGGTGGAGCGATTGCAGCATGCGCCGGACGCCGACTCGATGTTCGCCGTTTTAGGGGAGGTCTCGCTGGGTCGTTCCCACACCGCAGGCGGCGGACCCACGGCGTCCAAAGTGGGGATGGGATCAGCCGTCCCTGTCCGCAATTGAATTTATGAATCTGAATATTCCGTTTCGTCCACGTCTCTTCGAGACCTTAAGAGGGTACTCGAGGAAGGACTTGGGCCCGGACGTGGTGGCCGGGATAACGGTGGGTATTGTGGCGCTTCCGCTCGCGATGGCCTTTGCGATCGCCTCGGGGGTGAAGCCGGAAGCCGGAATTTTTACCGCGGTCATTGCGGGTTTCATCATCTCGGGCCTGGGCGGGACCAAGGTTTCCATCGGCGGACCGACGGGGGCGTTCATCGTCATTTTATTTGGCATCGGGAGCAAATACGGATTCGATAATCTGCTGATCTGCACTATCATGGCCGGGGGTTTGCTCCTGACCATGGGCATCGCCCGGATGGGCACGATGATCAAGTACATCCCCTATCCGGTCACCATGGGTTTTACCAGCGGCATCGCCGTTTTGATTTTCAGCACGCAAATCAAGGATTTCCTGGGGTTGCAGGTGGAGAAAATGCCGTCGGAGTTCATCGAAAAGATGAAAGTCCTGGGGGAGAATCTCGGCACGGTCCAGTGGCCGACGTTTGCCTTGGCGGCGGTTTCATTGGGGATCATTCTGTTCTGGCCGAAGAAGTGGCAGCGGCGGGTGCCGGGTTCGATCGTCGCGTTGCTGTTGGGCACGCTGGTGGTGGGATTGTTCAGCCTGCCGGTCGAGACGATCGGCAGCCGTTTCGGTGGCATTCCCCAGGGCTTGCCCAAGCCGCACCTGCCCGCGCTTTCGTGGGAGACGATCCAGCATTTGTTCCAGCCAGCCGTGACTATCGCCCTGCTGGCCGCCATCGAGTCACTGCTCTGCGCGGTGGTCGCCGACGGCATGATCGATGATCGGCACGATGCCAACCAGGAGTTGATTGCCCAGGGCCTGGCCAACATCGTCAGCCCGCTATTCGGTGGGATCGCCGCCACGGGGGCCATCGCCCGCACCGCCACGAACGTTAAGAGCGGCGCGCGCACGCCGGTGGCCGGGATGGTTCACGCCCTGACGCTGCTGGTGATCATCCTCGTCGCCGCGCCGCTGGCCAAATTCGTTCCGCTGGCGACGCTCAGCGCGGTGCTGGTCACCGTCGCCTTTCATATGGGCGAATGGCACAACTTCACGCGCCTGCGCAAATGGCCCATCTGCGACACCGCCGTCTTTTTGTCGGCCTTCGCGTTGACGGTGGTGGTCGATCTGACCGTCGCGGTCGAGATCGGCATGGTCCTGGCCGCCATCCTGTTTATCAAGCGTTCGTCGGAGACGACGCAAATCATGGCGGTGGACGAGAGCACGGAGACCGAAGGCTCGCATCATTCGCTTTTGGGCAAGGAAGTGCCCAAGGAGGTGATGATTTACCGGATGATGGGCGCGTTTTTCTTCGGGGCGGTGGACAAGCTCGAAAGCGTGCTCAAGCGGGTCAGCCAGGAGCCCGAGGTGCTCATTCTGCGGATGCGAAAAGTGGTGGCGATGGATGCCACCGGCTTGAATGCGCTCGAAGATCTCTACGAAAAGCTCCGCCGCCGGGGCAAATATTTGGTCTTGAGCGCCCCGCACACCAATCCGCTGATGGTGATGGAAAAGGCGGGCTTTATTGATCGCCTGGGCCGGGAGAATGTCTGCCCGCATATCGACGCCGCGCTCGATCGAGCGCGCGAGATTCTCGGCTTGCCGCCGGCCCAACCCACCGATCCGAATCACGAAGAGAAGAAGAAACTGGAAGCCGTGCGCGTGGAACTGACCAGCGCCCTGGATCGCGTGAACCACGTTCTGAACTCGCCGGCTCCCGCTCGGAATGGCACGCATTCCGGCGCCGCTCCTGAAACCGACAAACATCCCGCGCAACTCAATTGAAAAATCATCACCCCCTCACCCCTTCCGTCAGTCACAGCTTCACCATCCGGCTGGCCTATCCGAACCGCGTCGGCATGTTCGCCCGCGTAGTCAGCACCATCGGCCGGCACGGAGGTGACCTGGGCGCCGTGGACATTGTCACGCCCGATGCCAAGGTCATGACGCGCGACATCACCGTGCGCGCGCGCGATGCTCAGCACCAGGAGGAATTGGTTGCCTCGATTCGAAGCTTGCCCCAAATCAAGATCGTCAATGTTTCCGACCGCGTCTTTCTGCTGCACCTCGGCGGCAAACTGGGCATTCGCAACAAGGTGGCCGTCACCACGCGCGACACCCTTTCGATGGCTTACACGCCCGGAGTGGCGCGGGTCTGCGAAGCCATCGCCGCGGATGCCCGCAAAGCCTGGCAGTTGACCATCAAATGCAACTCCGTGGCCGTGGTGAGCGACGGCACCGCGGTGCTTGGCCTGGGCGATATCGGGCCCGAAGCCGCGATGCCCGTTATGGAGGGCAAGGCGATGCTGTTCAAAGAATTCGGCGGCATCGACGCCTACCCCATCTGCTTGAGGACCAAAGACCCGGACGAAATCGTCGCGACCGTAAAGCATTTGTCGGTTGGGTTCGGCGGCATCAACCTCGAAGACATCTCCGCGCCTCGCTGCTTTGAAGTCGAGCGGCGGCTTCAGGAAGAATTGGATATCCCCGTCTTTCACGACGACCAGCACGGCACGGCGGTCGTGGTCCTGGCGGCTTTGCTCAACGCCTTGAAGCTGACGCGGCAGCGCCTCGACCAGGCGCGCATCGTTGTCTCCGGCGCCGGCGCGGCGGGCATGGCCGTGACGCGGATGCTGCTGCGGGCCGGCGCGGTCGATATCATCGTTTGCGACCGCGAAGGCGTCCTCCACGAAGGCCGCCTGCCGGGTCTGAACGACAGCAAGGCCTGGCTGGTCCACCACACCAACCCGCGGAAGGTGTCGGGCAAATGCGCCGACGCCCTGCGCGGGGCTCATGTCTTTATCGGCGTCTCCGGTCCCGGCACGGTCGAAGCGCGCCATTTGAAGCGCATGGCGGGCAAGCCGATCATTTTCGCCCTCGCGAATCCTACCCCCGAGATCATGCCGGAGGAGGTCGGGCGCATCGCGTTTATCATGGCCACCGGGCGCAGTGATTATCCAAACCAGATCAACAACGTCCTGGCGTTCCCCGGCATTTTCCGTGGCGCGCTGGATGTGCGGGCGCGCCAAATTACAGAGAGCATGAAGCAGGCCGCGGCCCGTGCCATTGCGGGTTGCATCGCGCCCCGCGAGTTGAGCGCGGAGTATATCATCCCCAGCGTGTTTAACCGCGAGGTGGCCCAGCGCGTCGCCGAGGGAGTTAAACGAGCCGCCATCAAAGCCGGGGTCGCGCGCAAGCGCGCCTGAATTCCATTCCGGCCCCGGCCGGCGGTGCTGAATCCCTTCGGGGTGATCCAGGCGGCGAAGACGCGCTCGCGCGGAGCGCTTCAGGTTGCCGGCGCCACGCGCTGCAGCAGCAGGGCCAAAAGGAAGAGACCCGCAAACGGCAACCCCTGCTGGCAGGCGGTCGCGCTTGCGGCCAGCCAATCCACCAGCGCGATTCCGGCCAGCAAACCCGCCACTCCGCCGGGCAGGAAGGAAAGACCCCGCCACCGTCCCGCCAGCAGGCACCAGGAAATCCAGAGACCCAAACAAAGCCCGGGAACCCAGGCGCAGCCCTGAAGCGATGGATGCCGAACGAGCGCCAGGGCGATCGGCACAAACAGAAACGGGATCGGCCAGCGCGGCGGCCTGCCGCTGGTGCTTTCGCGGCGGGCCACAAAGCTCAAGCCCAGAACATAGGCAGCCAGTGCTGCCGCCGGCCACAGCGCCGGGAAGGAGCCCCGGCCCACCGCGGCCGCGGCGGCCGTGAGGTAAAGGAGGAAACGGCACGCGGCCATCAGAACCGGAGCCAGGCTCGTCCGCTTGTGAATGGCATCATAGAGGACGATCGTTGCAGCCAGCAGCAAACCCAGGAACGAAGCCTCCCTCCCCAGAGGCACGAGGCAGGCCCAGCCCAATGCTAAAAGGGCCGAACCGCCGACCCATACGAAGCTGGCGCCAAGCTGGCCGGAAACAATCGGCCTCTCGGGCCGGTACTTCGCGATCGAACTCAACATCCCAGGCATCGTTGAGAAACATGCCGCCCGAATACATCAGCGTGGCTCCAAGGCACAGCAGGATTAAGGAACTCGAAGGCCCGCCGCCACCAAGCAGCCAGGCCGCCAGGCAGTTCGACCACACCGTCGGCAAGTTCGAGACACGCCCGAGCACGAGCAAGGCCCGGACGTTTCTGGCCAAGGGGTTTCGCCCGGGAGTCACGAGCACGGAGGGAGAGGGAGGCGATCGCATCCGGAATGGGGCGGCACCTCAATTGCCCGTTGCCGGGCTGACGCTGTGCGTTCCGGCCAACCCATCAGCGGCCAGCAAATTGAGCGTCCAGTGGTACTCGGCAACGATCTGGTCGGCGACATGGGCGGTCTTGAGGGATTCCGGCAGCACGGCCCAGGTGTAGGTCTCCATTTCAAAATGCGAGCACCGTTTTGGGGCGGCGCGCAGGATCTGGAACAGGCCGGAGACATGATCCGCCGTGCTCTGAAAGTCTCCGGGCGGCCGGCTCTGCAACGGAATATGGAAATGCACGCGCCATTCGTCGGCGGCGTGAGGCGCGTGTGCCAGCGGACTTTCCAGGGCGGCGTCCAGATCCTTGAAACGGACCAGGGCTCCGTCCTGGCGCCGCACGATGACCTGGTGCAGGTACACCGGGTCGGCGAAGGCGGCCAACTGTTTGAGATTAGCGGGGCTGGGCCTCAATTTCAGCGCGTTGCTGATGTGGACTTTGCTCAGCCTGATGCCGTGCTGCTCAAAACGCGCCAAGGCTGTTTGGGGTTCCTCGAACTCGATGGCAAAGTGGCAGGCATCATAATTGACCCCGAGGTGCTGATCCAAGCGGGGGTCGCGCGGGTGTTCGTCGCGGAGCTGATCGAAAAACTCTGCGGTTTCAACGCTATTTTCGAGCAGGCAAAGCGGTTCCGGTTCGAGGCCCAGATGCAAGTCTCGGCCGGAGCGCTCGGAGGCCCGGGCGATATGCTCGACGCAGCGCCAGATGTTATCACGGATGAGCTTCCGCTGCTCGTCCGTGCGGATGAACTCTTTGAAGGAGCCAGGCAAGGTGCTGACACTCCCGGCAACCCCGGCCGGCAGGAGCTGGATCAACAGATCAAACAGGCGGTTGGTGTACTCTCCCCGGCGCGGATCGGTCCAATCCGGCAGATAGACATTTTCCTTCACGCGTCCGCCGTGAAAGCTGCCGAAGGGAAAGCCATTAATGGTAAAAACGTAGCAGTCGTTGGTTTCGAGCCAGCGTTGAAATTCCAGCAAGCAGCCGGGCTCGGACAGGTCCCGCGCGGCGTGATCGCTCAGCCGCAGACCTACGGCAAAGGGACCGGGGCGGCCAAGCCGGCGCTTCACCGCCAAGGTATAGCGATTGAGTGAGTCGAGGGTTTCCGGCCAGTCCTGGCCGGGATGGACGTTCGTGCAGTAGGCCAGGTGGAGGCCGTGATCGAGTGTCATGGGGAGCTCAGGCGGCGCCGGGCGCCGCTCGCAAGGGAGCGGGCATCGAGGCCGGGCGCGGGGTCACCGTGGACTTGGGCGCCGCCTCGCCGGTGGGCGGGGGAACGAAATTCGGGGATTGGCTGAGGAACCGGAGCGGGCTTTGGTAAATGAGTTGATCGACCGCTTCGGGGCTATGGCCGCGGCGGCGCATTTCCAAGGCGGCATAGGGCACGGCCAAGGGCACGCTCACCCCCCAATCGCAGGCGCTGTTCATCCAAAGCCGGTCCGGTCCGTACCGCTCGATCATATCGACAGCGCGGGCGGCGGTGCATTTGCTCTCGGGATACAGGGTCATGCCGGCCCAAAAACCGGCGTCCAGCACCATCTGGATGGTGTGTTCCTCGACATGATCAATAATGCATCGGCCAGGTTGGATCCGGGGATCGTTGCGCAGCACGTCCAAGATAAGGCGCGTGCCCTTATGCTTGTCTTCGAGGTGCGGCGTGTGCACCAGGATGAGCTGCTGATGACGGGCGGCCAGATCCACGTGCAGTTCGAGCACCTCGCGCTCGTTCCGGGAATTCTTGTTTAACCCGATCTCCCCAATCCCGAGCACGTTCGGACGGTCCAGGAAACTCGGAATCAACGCGATCACCTCGCGCGCAAAACCGACGTTTTCGGATTCCTTCGGATTGATGCACAACCAGCAGTAATGCGGCAGCCCAAATTTGGCGGCGCGACGGGGTTCATGTTCGGTAAGCTGGCTGAAATAGTCGTAAAAGCCCGCGGGCGAACTGCGATCGAATCCGGCCCAGAAGGCCGGTTCGCAAACGGCCGCGCAGCCGGCCGCGGCCAGGTCGCGGTAATCGTCAGTCACCCGGCTGACCATGTGAGCGTGGGGTTCGATGTAACGCATGAGGTTAAGCTTTCCCCGGCCACGCGCCGCAAGCGGCCTTGGTGGTCGCCGCGGGGATCGGTTCGGTGGTCGGATCGCTCAGGGCCAGCAGCACGTGCTCGGCCCGGCGATCGTCGGTGCGGTCGAGTTGCTGGAGAGCTTGGGAGAGGGCGTCCAAACGGAAATCGGCCGCGCCTGGGGCGCGCTCGATGCGATCCAGGCAGGCGGCCAGATCAATCAGTTGGGCGCGCGCGCTGAGGAAATACAGATCGAGCAACTGCTGGCGGTTCATTTTTGTTGGTGGCGAAAATATAGCAGCCGCGTGGAACGGGCACAAACGCGAATTGTTCCGGCCCTGAAAATGCCGAAGAGCAATGCCCAAGCGGAAGCCACTTTGCGCCCGGCTGGGGACGCACGGTCCCGTGGCTGAGCCCTAAAGGGCTACTTCGCGGGTTCGCGGACGATCTCGAACTGCTGTTCGAAGGTGTTCGTAGGCTGTTGGTAAGTGAAATGAATCCGAGCCGGTCCGGTTTTCCATTGCCAATCGTATCGGGTCAACACCCGCGCATATGAGACCGGAGGCGGTCCAAAGAAAGCCGGTCCGTAGAACGGCCCCCAGAAGGGGTCGTACGGGCCCCAACCCCAGCCCCAAGCCCGGCCCGCGTAATAATCCGGATACGCGATCATGAAGGGGACCGGGGGCAGGAGCATGCGCGTGTAGCTGTTCGGCGCCATCACATGGGTGCGAACGGGGTGGCTCTCGCCCTCGGGATCGACCACGTAACTGCGCGCGCCATCGAGCACGACGGGCAGGGTGGTGGAATTGATGATCCGCATTGCCAGTCGATCTCGATGCCGCACGAGCCGGTATTCGAGGGGATCGTAGCGGATAATCACCGGTTGGTCCCCGATGACTTGGCCAACGCCCGCCGGTTGAACCACGCGATAAACATACGAGCGGCAACCACATAGAACCAACCCCGCGGCTGCAAACAAGAGAAACTGTCGTTTCATAAGCGAACCACACACCACCCGGATGCATTCCATGATAGGAAACGGCGCAGTAACGAGGTAAGATAGCAGAGCCCGATTCGTCCGCAACAGGGTCTTGAGCCACCCAGCGGGCGAAGGCTTGCATCGGAATAATGATCCAGAATGAGCGACCAACGAACCATGGGCAGAGAACGACTCAACCAACAGGTCACGCTGCGCGATGGCCGCCGCCTCGGCTACGCTGAATTCGGGCCGAGTGAGGGAACGCCCTTGCTCTATTTTCACGGGTGGCCAAGCTCGCGGCTCGAGGCCGCTGCCATGCGGGACGCGGTGGCGAACTTGGGTCTGCACGTCGTCGCCCCCGACCGGCCGGGATACGGCCTGTCCGATTTCAAGGAGGACCGGACGATCGCGAGTTGGGCCGATGACGTGCGCGAGTTAGCTGAACAGCTTTCGTGGAATCGGTTCAGCATCCTCGGAATCTCAGGCGGAGGCCCTTACGCCGCGGCCTGCGCGGCGCTCCTCCCCGAGCAACTCTCCCGGGTGCTCCTAGTGTGCGCCATGGGACCGACGGACACCCCCGAGGCCATCGATGGAATGGTGCCGCTCAACCGCTGGCTGTTGTCCTTCGCCAAGGCCACACCGTGGCTGGCGCAACGGCTGGCCCGAGTGTGCCTGCGCGCGTTGTGGGGCACCGGCGATCAAGTCATCCCCGAACAGGTCGAAGCCTACCTTCCCCAGCGAGACCAGCAAACCCTGTCGGACCAACGCCTCCGCGGCATCCTGACCGACAGCTCCCGCGAAGGCTTGCGGCCGGGAGTAGAGGGCGCCGCGTGGGACGGGTTCCTTTACTCCCGGCCCTGGGACTTTCGCCTCGAGACAATCCACGTGCCCGTCCACCTCTGGCACGGCGAACAGGATAATATCGTGCCGCCTTCCATGGGGCACTACCTGGCGGAACACATCCCGCATTGCGAGGCATCGTTCTACCCCGAAGACGGGCACTTCTCGCTCCCGTTCACTCGCATGCATGAAATCCTGCGCGTGGTGGCTTAAACCATGACGGCGCGCAACGCCCCGGCGCGGAATCCTTGAATTTCAGGCGCCGTTCGAGAGCCGGCAAGCGTCAAAACATCTGGTCGAGCGAACTGCGCTTTTTCGCGTCGGTCCAGTAGGTAGTCGCCGTCCGCGAGCGCTTCAAGCGCAGCGGGTCTTTGCCCAAAAGCCGAAGCAGCACGCCCAGCGGGGTAATCAATACAATGAACAGCAATGCCAAAACCACCCGTGCGACCACCTGGCTCAGCCAAAAGCCGGCCCGAGTGGAAAGACGATAGTAGCCTCGGAACCCGCGCGGGTACAGACAAGCCGCCGCGCTCCCCACGGCCGCGACCACGAGCAGGAGCCGCCAGACAGATCCGGGAATGACGTGCCGCCAGCGGAGTACCGAGCTGAGCATCGCCACCCCCAAGAACGTCAGCAATACCGACTTGCGCCATTCCTTGGGATCTTCCTTGAGCCGGACTTTCATAATCGATGGTCGCCGTTCAGTCCCATTGCAGCGGCGCCGGGCGCTCGAGGCGCCGATGCGGTTGGGCCGTGCGCTCGAGGACAAAGCTCCCGAGCACCAGGTAATCCATTTCGGTATTCACGAAACAGCGATACGCATCTTCCGGCGTACACACGATGGGCTCGCCCCGCACGTTAAAGGAGGTATTGACCAATACGCCGCAGCCGGTCGCGTGCTCGAATCGCAATAACAACTCGTACATCAGCGGGTGATCCTCCTTGCTTACGGTCTGGATTCGGGCGGAGTAATCGACATGCGTCACCGCGGGCAATGTCGAGCGCTTTGCCTTCAGCAACTCGAGGCCCTGGACACCCGGCGGGAGCGGACTGCGCAGCTCGGCTCGGATCGGCGCTACCAGCAGCATGTAGGGTGACTCGGTGTCCAACTCGAAGTAATCGCTCACCCGCTCCCGCCGCACGATGGGCGCAAAAGGACGGAACGATTCCCGGAATTTGACCTTCAGGTTCATGACGGATTGCATCCGGGGCGAGCGGGCGTCACCGAGGATCGAGCGATTGCCCAGCGCGCGCGGCCCAAATTCCATTCGCCCCTGGAACCAGCCGACCACTTTCTCCGCTTTTAGCAAATCCACCGTCGCTTCGAGCATGGCGTCGTGCTCGAGTCGCCGATAAACCGCCTGGTAGGAATCCAACACGGTCTTGATTTGTTCATCCGAATAGGAAGGCCCCAGGAGCGAACCTTGCATGGCGTCGCGCCCCGCCGAAGTAGCCTTGTCGCGCGGAGCGGCGGGCGCCGCATCCCGGCCGTGCCAGGCGGCCAGGGCCGCGCCCAGCGCGCCACCGGCATCGCCGGCAGCGGGTTGGATCCACATTCGGTCAAAGATCTTCTCCCGGAGGATTCGCCCGTTCGCCACGCAATTCAGGGCCACGCCCCCGGCCAGGCACAAGGCCCTTTGCCCGGTCACCTCGCGCGCCTGCCGCGCCAGTCGCAGCATGATTTCCTCGGTAACGACCTGGACGGAACGCGCCACATCCATGTGGCGCGCTTCGATGGGCGACTCGGGATCGCGTGGGGGTCCCCCGAACAGCCGTTCGAACTTTGCGTTGAACATCGTGGTGCCGCGCAGGAAATCGAAGTAATCCAGGTTCAGCCAAAACGAGCCGTCGGGCTTGAGATCCAGCAGTTCGCGGTAGATCGCGTCCACGTATTTCGGTTCGCCGTACGGGGCGAGACCCATCAGCTTGTATTCGCCGGAGTTTATCCGGAAACCGCAATACGAGGTAAAAGCGGAATAAAGCAACCCGAGCGAATGGGGGAAACGCAACTCTTTCAGCAGCGTGATCGTGTTGCCCTGGCCCATCCCAATGGTCGTCGTGGCCCACTCGCCCACGCCGTCGATGGTCAGGATCGCCGCTTCGCTAAAAGGCGACGGATAAAACGCACTGGCCGCGTGCGACTGATGGTGTTCGGTAAACAGGATGGGACAACCCGGGCTCAATCCGGGCAGCTCTTCGCGGATGGTCTTGCGCAGGTTAAGCTTCTCGCCAAGCCAGGAGGGGAGGATTGCCGGGAAGGTCCGCCATCCGGACGGGGCCACCGCCAGGTAGGTCTCGAGCATCCGGGCAAACTTCAGGATGGGCTTGTCGTAAAAAGCGACCGCATCCAGTTGCCCGAGAGTCAGACCGGCGTGTTGCAGGCAATACTCGATGGCGTGCAGCGGAAAATCGGGGTCATTTTTCCGCCGGCTGAAGCGCTCCTCCTGGGCGGCGGCGGCGATCTGTCCGTCACACACCAAAGCCGCGGCGGCATCGTGATAAAAGGCCGAGATGCCCAGAATATGCCGCAGGCCGGGCATGAATCAGAAGAACGGGTATAAAGCCCAGGCGATGCCTGAACTGGACGCGAAGACGAGGACAGCACCCAGGACCAGCAACATCACCACCAGCGGGATGAGCCACCATTTCTTCTCCTGCCGGGCGAACAGCAGGAACTCTTTGAACAATCGCCACATTTGGCGCGTTCATTTTAGAAATCCAGCCAACCCGTGACAAGGGCAAAGGCAATGGCTCCGAGCGCGCGAGATTTCCCGATTGGTTCCCACCCTCGGCCTCCGGATGCTGCGAGGGGCCGTGAGTTGTCACACCGGATTCCTGGACCGGCTGACATGTATTGCGTCCCTCGCGCATCTTCTCCACGATAAGCGTGATGAACCGTTGGGCCATGCTTCTCATCTTTGGGCTCGCCGGGCCTGGAGTTTTCGGGGCTCCACTGCGTCCCTCGCCCGCGATGTACTTCGGCATCGAGGTGGTGGATGATCAAACGTTGCGCGGTGTGCCCCTGGTCGAACTGGAAACCACCAGCGGCGCCCGTTATTACACCGACTCGAACGGCCTGGTCGCGTTCTATGAACCGGGGCTGATGGACCAAAGCGTGTGGTTTGCGATTTCCGCGCCCGGCTATGAGTTCCCGGCTGACGGCTTTGGTCTGCGCGGAGCCCGGCTGCAAACCCAGCCCGGCGTCATCACTCGGCTCAAAATCAAACGGCTCAACCTCGCCGAGCGGCTGTACCGGATTACCGGCCAGGGAATCTATCGTGATACCGTGCTGCTGGGGCGCAAGCCTCCGATCGCCCACCCACTGTTGAACGCTTTCGTGACCGGGCAGGACAGCGTGCTCAATGCGATTTACCGCGGCAAACTGTACTGGTTCTTCGGCGACACCTCCCGGCTGTCTTACGGGCTGGGCAACTTTGCCACCAGCGGTGCGACGACTGAGCTTCCCCAAAACATCGATCCAGCCGTGGGATTCAATTTGAAATACTTTGCCGGCCCGGACGGCTTCTCGCGACCGATGGCGCCGATGGCAGGAGAGGGTGTGGTGTGGCTCTCCGGGTTGATGGTGCTGCCGGACGCATCCGGTCAGGAGCGAATGGTGGCCTGGTTCCAACGGCGGCGCGGCCTGGGCGCCCTTCTGGAAAACGGGTTTGTCGCCTACAACGACCAAAAGGACGTGTTCGAAAAGCTCAAAACTCTTCCCCTCGACCCGCCGGTGTTTCCCCAGGGGCATCCCTTCCGTTCCTCGCAAGACCGTTCTTACCTCTATTTCACCGCCCCCTACCCAGCGCTCCGGGTCAAGGCCGACTGGTCGTCCTGCCTCGACTTGAGTGCGTACGAAGGCTTCACCTGCCTCAAGCCCGGCGCGCGATACTCGGCCAAAGACCCGGTCCAACTCGATCGCGATGACCGCGGACAGCTCAGGTGGGCCTGGAAACCGAATACGCCCCCGCTCCCGCCCCGAGCGCAGGAAGAACTCATCCGCAGCGGTGCCATGAAGCCGGAGGAGACACCCTTTCGGCTGCAGGATCCTGACACCGGCCAAACGGTTTTACTAAACACCTCCTCCTGCTTTTGGAATGAATACCGAAAGCGTTATGTGTTGATCGGCTCCCAGGTCCGCGGCGCCACGGTGCTCGGGGAAATTTGGTATAGCGAAGCCGACAAGCCTGAGGGGCCGTGGCACCGGGCCGTGAAGATTATTACGCACGCAAACAAGAAGGGGGACGCCCATGACTTTTACAATCCCGCGCAGCATCCCTTTTTCGATCAGGATGGTGGGCGGCTCATTTACCTCGAAGGCACCTACGTCAACACCTTCTCGGGCAACCCGCATCCCACCCCGTATTACGAATACAACCAGATCATGTACCGCCTCGATTTGTCCGACCCGCGGCTAAAATTGTCAGGGGACCGGCAGTGACCCCGGACCATGCTTCTGAGGTGATTCGGTTCGGGTCCGGCACACTTTTTATCACCGCGCGCAAATTCAGACAGCGGCTCCTGGAAACCTTTACCGGGAGGGTCATGCTCTTAAGGGGGCGGGATGGCGGAATGGCGAAGGCGGCGCGGCCTGGCGTGAGTTTTAGCCATTTCTCTCGCGCGGGAATGCCTGGATGGGAAAGTGGCGCTCGGTCTGCTCCACCGCAGACAGGACGCTTCAATCGGCTCTGGCGTGCGAGCGGTTTTGCGGTATTCTCTTTGCTTTAAACACTGACTGATGAAACGAATTGGAATCCTGACTGCCGGCGGCGACACCCCGGCGCTCAACGCCACCATTCACGGCGCCGTGGTGCGCGCCAATCAATTGAGAATTGAACTCTGGGGCCTGATTAAAGGATTCAATTGCCTCTTCAACCCCCGTGTGCCGCATGTGCAACTCAACCCCTTATACCAGACGATTCCCGAGCTTGACCCCACCAAGGGCGGCACTTTGATCGGGTCGTCGCGTGATTACGTGGATCCCGGCAAGACGGAAGAACTGGACCTGATCGAAAAGCGATTGAAGACGCTGGGCATCGAGGGGCTAATCTGCATCGGCGGGGACGGAACCCTCAACGGCCTGCAACCCCTGGCCGAGCGCCTGCCGACCGTGCTGGCGCCCAAGACTATCGACAACGACCTGGGCCTCAATTACCCGAGCGAACCCGACGAGTGGGTGCGCGTTAATGACCCGTCCGCGCCCCATGGATACAATTACAAGCGGGCGCCTTCCGACGCCGTTTTCGACCTCGAACAGATGGTCAATTACGCCACTCCCGGCTACGCCACGGCGGTGTTCGTGTCCGCGAGCGGCATCGAACGCATCCGGAGCACGGCGGAAAGCCACCGCCGGATCGCGATCATCGAGGTGATGGGCCGCCACTCCGGGTATATTGCCTTGGGCTCGGCGTATGGCCGGCCCGATATCATCCTGGTGCCGGAGCACGCGCCCGACCTCGAACAGCTCGCCGAGCGCGTTAAACACCTCTATGACCTCCAGAAGAATGTCGTCATCGTGTGCGGCGAAGGCATCGTCGATGAGCAGGGTCGCGAACTCGGAGCGGAGACAAAATCCACCGATCCCGCCGGAAACATCGTGCTGAGCGGGGCGGCGGAGGCGCTGCGCTCGAAGCTCATCGAGATGATGGGGGACCGGTATTTCAAATTGTACCGGCGCGGCGAATCCGCCAAGGAATCCATCTTCATCCGCAAAGTGGGACATACCCAACGGGGCGGACGGCCCATTCTTTTTGACCGGTTTTATGCCGCTCAACTCGGCGCCCGGGCCGTCGAACTGCTGGTCGAGGGGCGCAACAACGCCGTCTCGGTGCTGCAGGTACGACAAGACCCGAGGCTTTCACGTCGAGGGCTACGACGCCAACCGCTTTCGTGATCGCTGGGGGCTCATCCACGCCCGGCAAATGCACCCGCAGCTCTACGACCCCAAACTGATGAAACCTTCCCGGCTGGGCATGGAATACCTGCTGCCGATCTTCACGGGCGCCATCGGCGAGGATGACATGGAACACACCCGGCAAACACTCTTTGCGGCGGGCAATCTCGCCCAGCCGTATCACTCGATCAATACCGACGTGCATAAGCGCATTCGTTACCTGGAATCGGAGGTCTCTTGAATCCACCCGCTGCTCCCACCACGGCACAACTGCTGGACTACATCAATTTAAAGCTCGCCCTGCTGGGCTGGACACCGGTCGCCCGCGACGGCGTCTCCGGTCTCAATGACACCCTGGCCCCGCTAGTGGCGCAATTTCGCCAGCAGGAACGCCTGCTGGCCAACCATCTCTGCCCGGCCGATCACCGGATCCAGACCTTCCTGTTCGATTACTTGCAGGATCTTGCCGTGCCCCGCTTGCCCGGCCACACCTTTGTGCTGGATCGGCCCGGCATGGCCCGAATCCTCTCCCTGCCGATCGACCGCGACGAGTTCGCTTCCAGCATCCTCAGCTCCTACCGCGTGCGCCAGGGCGTGCTGCACAATCCGCGCAGTGACCGCCGTACCACCCAAGGCATCTTCCATGTGGCCGAAGGCGGCCTTCCCATTCCGGGTGACAAGCTCGCCGTGCCGAAGGCCACCTTTGGGAAAATGCTGGCGCAGGCGCTGCTCCCGCCGCGCGAGTTGCTGCGCCTGCCTTTCACCGTGGGCCAGCCCCAACCCACCGAATGCCTGGTTTCTTTGCTCCTGCGCCCGATCGTCTGTCCCGAGGTGCCCGGATTTTCCCGCGAAAAAACGATGGAAATCCGCTTTTTTGCGCCCGCCAGCCTGGTCAGCAACCTGGATTTTGTGGAGAGCATCTTCGGCAACGCCGGAGATCCGGGCTTGCCGGAAAACGATGCGGGCCTGGATACCGAGCACTGGACCGGGCACACCGGCTGCGTGATTCTCGCCCCGCACCTGACGAAGCTGAGCAAGAAGGCCGTCGGGCTGCCTCACTGGGACGCCGCCAGCGAACAACAGCGGCGCGATGGCATGTGCTGGCGGGATGAGTGGGAGTTCTACAACGACGGCCGGGCCTTCAAGCTCACCTGCCGGGATGAGAGCGGCGTCATTGTCACCATCATCGCCGACAACTACTTCGGCTACTGCAAGAAGGAGGTCAAAACCCAGCTCAGCTTCGCGGCCAACCTTTTTGGACTGTGCGAGGAAGAGCATTCCGGCGGCGCGCTGGTGTTCACCAGCTACGATCTCGGCGAGGATTTCAGCGGTGAACTCCACGTCAAAACCAGGGGTCATTCTCTGAACGAGGCCGTCTCGCTCTACGGTGACGCGATGGAATTTCACCCGGATGGTTATGCGGTCGATAAAAAATTCCCCGACATCCTTTACGTTCCCGAGGATGCGCGTTTCGATTTGCACAAGCAGCGAATCTCCTGGGCCGGCGGCGCCAAGGAACGCGCCATCAAGCTGCTGCCCGGCAAGGTGTATGTCCGCCCCTCCGGCTACAAGGTGCGCATGTTAAAACCCTCCAAGGGCCGCTCCTGGCGGCTGGTGGGCACCGTGGCCGAGGGCACTTTGTGCCACAAGCCCTGCACCGTTTCGGGCGGCGGTAAATCCGAAATCTCCAAGCCCATCACCGATGCCATTCTCACCGGCCCGGTTTTTGTGGCGGATTTCCAAAACGACTTCGACGCGGTTCAAGGCCTGCTCGAGCACGATTACAGCGGGCGATTTAAGAGCCGGGAGAAAATCGACAAGCGCCCCATTCTCAGCGCGGAGCGCTCCCTGGGCTCGGTAATCAAGTTGCTCACCCCCGACGAGCGGGACTACCAACCCGAGTACAACCGATGGATTCGAGTCCATTCCACAACACATCAAAAAACTGGTTTTCGTCGTCAAGCGCTACTACAAACCCGAATGGGGCGCCCGCTGGCGGGACCATTTCAGCGTCGATATCATCAACGGCGCCCCGGCCAACGAGCTCAAGTGCCACAATCGCAAGCTCATCACCACCTACTTGCGCGTCGGGTTTGAAACCGACGGCTCGTGGCGCACCTTCGGGCTGCGAACCGATTTCCATCCCGCCGTCAAACGGCAGTTCGAGGACGACATCACCGCTTCGGTGGTGGTGCCGCCCGCCGCCGTGCCCGAAGCCCCGGCCCCGGAGGAGGGCGCCTCGCTCAAGTTCGTCAAAAACGTCGAACGCCGGCTCTTTCAGCGCCCGGACGATGCCATCCATCCCGGGTACGACAAGCAAACCGAATCCGATTTTGCCCGCCGCGATAACTTCTTTTCCAACTATGAACCGCTCCCGCCGGGGCGCGCCCGCGAGATGGTCGAAGACTCGATTACCTTTTACCAATTCACCGAGCCGATGCAGTCGGTGATCCGGGAAGTGGTGGCCAATGGGAATGCCGGATTCTTCGTATCGTCCTCCCAGCCCCGAATCGTGGACGGCAAACCTAGCAAGAATCCTCGGTACCTGCAAACCCGTCCCGATTTGCTGGATGAACGCGGCTCGTACCTGTCGGAGATGGGGATCCGGCTATGCCGCCGCCTGCCGGCCACCAAGCCGGTTTTCAACCCCGTGGCCGCCGTGCTGCCCGGACGGCGCAACAACCCGCCGGAAGGCGACATCCGCTCGCTCGCCGTTTACAACCCCATCCACTATTTCGAGCTGCCGGAATTGTTCTTGGAGTTCATTTGCAGCATGACCGGCAAGTCGCCCTCGACCACCGGCGCCGGCTCCGAAGGCGCCCTCACCAAAGGTCCGTTCAACGCCTTGCCCGGCATTATCGACCTGAATAATGCGCTCGTCTCCTGGATTCTCACCGGCCATAACGGGTTCGTCACGGCGGCGGGCTACGTCGGACCCCACTGCCGCGTCGATCACGATATCAGCCTGCTGGTGCCGGAGGTCTGGTGCCGCATGGCGCCCGAGGAACGCGCGCCCGGGTTCCTCATCGCCAACGGTTATCTCGAGCCCTGCAAAGACTTTGATTGGCAAGGCCGTCGTGTGCTCGCCGGCCGGCTCGGGTACCGAATCAGCGCACGCTTCGTCCACGCCTTTTTTGGCCGCGTTTTCAGCCATCCCCACGCCGTCCTGACCGAGGAAATGCTCAAACCCGAGCTGCAGTCGATGGAAATATTCGCCGACGGCATGGACAACATCGTCGCGACTCAGAAACGCGTCGCCGGCATGTACTTCGCGGACGGCAGCATCACCCAGGCCTGCCCGCCACTGAAAGCCCTGTTGCACGTCATGCGGGACGATACCTGGGAGGGCAAGGATCTCAAACATCCCGAGTTGCGAGCCTTGTTCACTCGACCCTCGCTGCTCGGCAGCGCGTGGTACACCGAACGTTTAGCCGCCAAGCAGCAGCTTGACCAGCGCCTGTGGCGTCGTCATGTCGATTATCTGAATCGCTTCCTCAAGAAAACCATCTACGCCGATGAAGCCGTACGGCTCGGCATCTCCGCCCGCCTGGCTCAGGCCCGCCAGACCTTGGAGGAGGCTCAAGCGCCGGCGTATCTCGAAAAACTGCGGGGCACGATCGGGGCCGAACCGATCCAGGCCTACCTGACACCTGGCACCCCTAAAACCGCCAGTCCCGCGAGCGCTGCCTAACACCGGCACTTCCGGTAACCCAGCACCCGCGCGGGCAGGAACAGGACGGCCCGGAGCAAGGCGAAGGCCGCCCCGACGGTGATCCCGATGAGGCGCAGGGGCAAGGAAAGCAGCCAGACCAAAGGAAAGAGCACCAGCGCCAGCAACGCCAGGGGCCAGCACAGGACGAACAAAATGCACCAAAAGACCAGAAAGATGAGCGTCCGCATACCTGATACAAAGACACCCTAAACGGCAAAGTGTTTCAGAAAAGTGAACCGCGATGGCGAACGCCCAAAAACCTCCAGACCACGAAACACACGAAACACACAACTCATCAGGCGTCTGCCTCACCCGGTCTGCTCGAGCTCTTCCAACCCACAATCACCCCGCGACGCACAGCGTATCCGAGCCCGAGCTTCCCTAGGGGATTCCCTTAGGCAGGCTAACAGAATGCGGCAGTACACAATCAGGGTGCGTCCCAATTGTCGCCGAGCCATCACTTGCCTTATTTTGCTCTCATGCAAGCAATATCTGACCAGCCCGCCCCGGGACTCACCACCACCCCGATTGCGTTCGGGTTGAACAACCGCTCCTCGAGCCTGCGCGTGCTCCCGCCTCCGGCGGCGTCCCGCCCGGCGCCCCAGCCCGCTCCGGCAGCCCCGGTGGCCAACCACGGCCCTCGCACGGACCACGGCCTGGTCGAGGCGTTGATCCAATCCAAGGTCTTCCAGGACTATGCGCGCGCGTTCACGGATATGACGGGCTTGCCGGTGGCGCTGCGCCCGGTGGAATCCTGGCAACTCCCGCTGCACGGCAAACGCCACGAGTCACCGTATTGCGCGTTGATGTCCCAGAAGAGCCGGTTTTGCGCCTCCTGTTTGCAGATGCAGGAAAGGCTCTCGCGCGACGCGACGGACGAGCCGCGGACGGCGGTCTGCCCCTCGGGATTATGCGAGACGGCAGTGCCGGTGCGCCTGGGGAATCGGTTGGTGGGGTTTCTGCAAACGGGCCAGGTGTTTCGCAAGCGCCCGACCGGGAGCCAATTCGAGCGCACGGCGGCGATGGTCGAGGGCCTGGGCGTCGAGGTGGATCGAGCTGAGCTGAAAGAGGCGTATTTCGCGACCCGCGTGGTTTCGCAACACCAACAGGAGTCAGCGGCCACGTTGTTGAAGATCTTCGCGCATCACCTGTCGATGCTCAGCAACCAGTTGGTGGTGCGGCAAGAGAACGCGGAACCCATCGCCATTACCAAGGCCAAACAGTACATCAAGGATCACCAAACCGAGCAGTTGCGCCTGGGAGACGTGGCCAAGGCGGTGAACACCAGCAGTTTTTATTTCTGCAAGATGTTCAAAAAGGCCACCCGCCTGAACTTCACCGACTATCTCTCGCGAATACGCATCGAGAAGTCGCGGGATCTCCTGCTCAATCCCAACCTGCGCATCAGCGAAATTGCCTACGAGGTCGGGTTCCAATCCTTGACCCATTTCAACCGGGTGTTCCGGCGCGTTCTGGGCCAATCCCCCACCGAGTTCCGAATGCGCCTGACCGGCTCGAGCCGCGCCGCTTAGGCCAACGGTGCTCGGAGCGGCACCCGGCCCGCCGAGTTACGGTGGCGCTCGCGAGTTGGACCAGCGGATGCCAGGGCTTGTCGCGGAGAGCAGCCTGAACATAGCCCGGCGCTTCGGTTTTGGGAGGGGGATTTCGAGGGGGCAAGTCCCGCAAATTTGGCTCGCAAATTCACCCTTTTCCTGTTTTCTCTTCGTATGAACCAGCGCTGGTTCCCGCGAACCACTTTCATGACGTTTCGACTTCCCAAGCTTCTGGCGGCGGTTTTGCCCCTGTTGACCACGCTCACGCTCACGCTCGCCGCGGCTGACACCTCCCTCCAACCCACGAAGATCGAGACGCGCTACCTCCGCCTGACCCTCTCCGGGATCACCGGCCATTGTGAAATCCTGGACAAGGAAACGCAGGTGATTTGGCGGCCGCCACCGGAGCAAACCCGGTTCGGCGAAGCCACCCTGTTCCTGAGGAACGAGCCGCGCCAGGTGAACCTGGCCGCTTGCGAAGCCCGCGCCTCCGGAGACGAGTTGCTGGCAGTGTTCCACCCGCTTGAATCCGACCCCACGGTGCTGCTCAAGGTCAAAATCCGCGCGCTGCCCGATCAACGCACGCTGGAACTAAGCTATGAACCGGACCGCGAGCTCGATGTGGATCACCTCACGCTCCTCGAAGGGCTCTTCGGCACCACGGACCGCGCCAACGGCTACGTGCTGGTCCCGGTGCGCGAGGGACTGCTCATCCCCGCGGACAGCGGACTCGCCTTCACTCACGGCTTCGACACCTATGCGTACGAAGGGTGTCACATGGAAATGCTCGGCGCGGTTCACGGCGGCTCCGCCGCCCTGCTGACGTGGAACGATCCCTACGTCGCCGCCGAAGTGAAAAGCGTCCTGAACACCAACGAGGTTTTCCCTGAAAAACAGAGACTGACTGCTTCGCTCGTACTGCGGAAATCCGCGCGCACCTTCCGGCTTCAATTCCTGGGCAAAGGCGATTACGTCACCATCGCCCGGGCGTATCGGACGATTGCTCAGCAGAAAGGCTGGGTGGTCACCTGGGACCAGAAGTTGAGGGCCGACCCGGACCGCGCCCGGCTTTTCGGGGCGGTGAATTTCAAGCTGTGGAGCTTGCTGGATCGCCGGATGAATGCGGCGAGCACCAAGGAAGAGGCGGTGCACCTGAACTGGACCTTCGATGAAGCGGCGCAGGTCGCCGAACATCTCAAGCGTGATCTCAAGCTGGATCGAGTCCTGTTCACCATGGGCGGCTGGATCCACCGCGGCTATGATAACCAGCATCCCGACATTTTGCCCACCGCCCCGGAATGCGGCGGCGACCTGGCCTTCTCGAACTGCGTCCAGCGCGTGCTGAACCTCGGCTACCTCTGCTGCCTGCACGACAATTATCAGGATATCTACCGCGACTCACCTTCGTGGAGCGAACGGTATATCATGAAAACCGAGGACGGCCGCCTGGCGCGCGGCGGACAATGGGCCGGCGGCCAGGCCTTCCTGATTTGCTCGCAAATGGGCCTGGAACTGGCCAAACGCCCTCAAAACCTGCCCGCGGTCGCCGGCCTCTCCCATGCCAACGCCTATTTTATCGACACCACCTACGCCGCCGGCCTGCAGGAATGCTTTGATCCCGCCCACGCCCTGACCCGCGGCGACGACATGAAATACAAACAAGCCCTGTCAGATTATGCCCGGGAGCTTTTCGGGATCTTCGGCAGCGAGTGCGGGCGCGAATGGGCCATTCCGCATAGCGATTTCTTCGAGGGCCTCACCGGCGTAAGCGGCCATGATTATCACGACGCGAAGCTGCCGGCCAGCCTCGGCGCCACGGTCGTCCCGCTGTTCGATCTTGTGTATCGCGATTGCATCGCCATGTACGGCAAATACGGCTACGACCCCCGGCAGGCCGCCGATTACGTCCTCCACCATATCAGCCTGGGCCGCCCGCTGAACTATCATTCGATCCCCCACCATCTCTACTGGAAGACCCCGCAGGCGCCCGAGGATCAACGCGCCGCGGACCAGGACGCTGCCAATCCGGGTGATCCCGCGCTCTTTACGCGCGCCGATAACGGCTGGGCGGCCGGCCGGCCGCTGATCGATCGCTTCGTCAAAAACACCTACGAGATCCTTTCGCCACTGAACGAACTGACGGCCCGGATGCAAATCTCCCAGCATGAATTCCTGACGCCCGACCGCAAGGTCCAGCGCACCGTCTTCGCCAAGGGCGCCGACCAGGTCGAGGTGGTCGTCAATGCCGGCAGCACGAACTTCGCTTGGAACTCAAAGTTTGGCGGCGCCGTCCTGCTGCCGCCGTATGGATTCGTGGTGGAGTGTCCCACGTTTGTCGCGTTTCACGCCTTGAGCTGGAATGGCATCGATTACGATTCACCCCCGCTGTTCACGTTGCGCACGATGGACCGTAAGCCTTTCGCCAACTCCCGCGAGATTCGCGTGTATCACGCCTTCGGCAACGAAAAGGTCCGCATCGGAACCGCTACCCGCTCGGTTTGGCAGGAAGCCTTGATTGGTTCCTCGGGGCGGTAGGGGCTCGCGTCCACGCGGATTACCTAAAATCCGGGTTGACGCCGAGCGGCGTTGGTGTACACCCCTGAGTGCGTTCTCCGTGGTTGCAGCAGCATACGGCTCGGCATTTTAGGAAATCTCTATGAATTCCGTTTTTCACGCGCGGCCGGCCCGGCGCCGGGCAGCCTTCACTCTAATCGAGTTGCTCGTCGTCATCGCGATCATCGCCATCCTGGCCGCGATGCTCTTGCCGGCACTTTCCGCCGCCAAGGCCAAATCGCTCCGGACCCAATGCGCCAACAACCTCAAGCAATGGGGGGTGGCCCTGGTGATGTACGGCAATGATAACCGGGATTATTTTCCGGATAATACCACCGGAAACGCCCAGGACCTCGCCTGGATGAACGTAGCCTTCAACACCAACTTTTACCCCCAATACCTTTACAAAAACACCCCGGGCTCCACGAAACTCGGCCAGCGCTCAATGAATGATGTCCTCTACTGCCCCACCGAGATCTGGCACCGGATCTACGAGGGAGACGAGAATGCCATCAACCTCATTGGTTACGATTATTATCCCGGCCGGGCCAAGAACAGCGAATACGAGGTCGCCGGGCTGGGCCAGTGGTTTTACCGCAAGAAGCTCGGCATGGAGTACCGGAATGCCCCCACGATCAGCGACGTCTTGCAGTGGCGAACCCCGGGCGGCTGGATGGATCCCGGTTTGGGCATATCCGAACCGACCTGTGCTCATCGCGGCTACGCCAACGCGCCTCAAGGCTCCAACTTCGCCTATGAGGACGGCCACGTGAGCTGGCGAAAGTTCATTCCCGGCAACACCAATACCATCGCCGTGGGCGTGGATAACGGCAGCTACAAGTATTACGTGCGGCCCGGCGACGTGCCGCCCGGGCCGTGGTAACCGACCGGCTATTCCCGGTCGCCTCGGCGAGAGCACTACAAATCCGTCAGCCACACTATCCCCGGAAGTTACCAAGCTGAACGCTCCCTTGGCCTGAACGGGTGCCCCGTGCCGAAGGGTCTTTGGCCCTCAGCCCAGCAAACCCCGATGGGATGCTCAAATCCCTTCCGGATGAATACAGGAAAAGGGGGACAACCGGTCGCTGGCGCACATTCGCATCTGGAGAGCCCGGCGTGCGAACCCACTTGAAGGCCCCCCTTTCAGGCACAACCTGGTTCTCGGGTAGGCCTGAAAGCGCATTCATGCGCAAGGGTGCATCCTTGGCTGAAAGCTCGGCACTCGTTGGCCCGCCGAACGCGCGCGATAGAACCTCAGCGCCGTGTTGCTCGCCGACTCGTCCACGAGGTTCCTCGATAAGGTGAAAGCGCTTGCTGGTTTCGAGCGGGGAACTACTGTGGGGCGGTGAATCTACTCTTCATCGGGGACATTGTCGGCCAGCCGGGACGCCGGGCCGTCCGGGAATTGGTTCCGAAATTACGGGAGCGGCACCGGATCGACCTGGTGGTGGCCAACGGCGAAAACTCGGCGGGCGGCTCGGGAATCACCGTCAAGACCGCCGAAGAGATTTTCGCGTCCGAAGTGGATGTCATCACCAGCGGGGATCATCTCTGGGATCAAAAGGAAGTGATGGGGTTGCTGGCGAATGAACCGAGGTTCGTCCGGCCGCTGAACTACCCGCCGGGAACTCCCGGGCACGGCACGTTTATTTTCCAGCGCGAAGGCTTGCCGCCCGTGGCCATCGTGAACCTGCAAGGCCGCACGTTCATGCCCCCGCTGGAAAGTCCCTTCCTGGCGGTGCTCGCCGAAATTCAGAAGCTCCGCCCGGTTGTCCACTGCATCTTCATCGATTTCCACGCGGAAGCCACTTCCGAAAAAGTCGCGCTGGCCCGCATGCTGGACGGGCGGGTGAGCGCGGTCGTCGGCACCCATACGCACGTGCAGACCGCCGACGAGCAGATCTTTCCCGGCGGCACCGCTTTCCTGTGCGACGCTGGGTTCACCGGACCGCATGAGAGCGTGATCGGCCGGGAAATCGAACCGATCGTGCGCCGGTTTCTCACCGGCATGCCCCAGCGGTTTGAGGTCGGCAAAGACCGGGTGTTGCTGCAAGGGGCGCTGCTGCAAATCGATGAGGGAACGGGACGGGCGGGTGGCATCCAGCGAATTTCGGAACCCCTGTTGACCGAGGTCTAATGGAAAGAATCCCGGGCGGCGTGGCGGGCCGCGGGGTTAGTCGTGGTGGGCGGAGGAGGGAACGACCTGCGCGGCGTGCAGGGTGATGAGGTCGTTGGGCAGCCAGAGCCGCTCCTGGCGATCAATGATCAACACCCGCGGCAGCAGCTCGATCTCGTGTCCGTACATTTCGAAGGTGAGCGTCCCCGGCAGAAACGTGGTATCCATGAACACACATTCACCCAGCGGCACCTTGAACGGCACCGGGCGAGGTTGGCTGAAAAAAACGTTGGTCCGGTCCGGCACCGGAACCGCCGGCTGATCGGGAAAACTGATCTGCACGTTCGTGATGGCCAACTTGGTCTGGTTAATGACCAAGGCGGGGTGTCCCTCCGTGTCGTTGGTGAACGAGACTTCCCAGGGTCCCTTCCGCGTGCGACGGTATTCAATCGTCGGATAGAACAGAGCATAGCAGGCGGCCGCCAGCAGGAAGGCGATAATAAAATGTTTCCACGGGCCGTCCGGTTTCATGTTCTGGCTCAGCCTTGGCGCTGGCACCCTCCGTGTCAAGCCGCTATGCGCTCGAACCGCCCGGCGCTTGGCGCCGCGCGAGCAGCGAACCACTCGCCCGCGAGGGCCGCCGGGCCGCGGCCGTCCCAGGTCCGGACAGGTCCCGAGACGCACTGTCCCAGCCCGAGACTTTTCTTGTCGAAGCCTTGCCATTTCTTGTCAAAGGCAGGACAACCGCTTGCATTCCGCGGTGAAAAACTGTAAGAAGGTAGCGTGAAATTCTTGTGTTCTAATGGCTGTTCCCACCGACTCGCAACCGGGTTGGGTTTGTGCGCAGCCGTTCTGCTCGCCGGGTGCGGCCGGAATGACGTGCAGGTCTATCGAGTGGAGAAAGAGCAAGCCTCGACGCCCGCGCAAAGCCCCCCGGACACGATGCCGCCCGGCCATCCGGAAGCGCCCGGGGGTCCGCCCAGTTTGAAGTGGAAGAGCCTGCCCGCCGGCTGGGAAGAGTCGCCTCCGGGGCAGATGCGGGTGGCGGCGTTTCGGGTGCAAGGCAAGGATGGCAAGCAAGCGGATCTGGGAGTCATTCCCATGCCGGGCTCGATGGGCCACGATGTGGATAACGTGAATCGCTGGCGCGAGAATGTCGGTCTGAAGCCGGTGGCGGAGGCCGACCTGGCCCAACTGGCCCAGAATGTGGATGTGGGAGGGCAGCCGGGCCAATTGTACGACCAGGCGGGCGAGAACCCGGGCTCGGGCGAGAAGAGCCGGATTTTGGTGGCCATCGCGCGCCATGACGGGATCGCGTGGTTTTTCAAAATGAGCGGGGACGATGAGTTGGTGGCCCAGCAGAAGCCGGCGCTGATCGACTTCCTGAAATCGGTGACGTTCGAGACCTCACCTGACCAGGCGGGCTTGCCGCCGTCTCATCCGCCCATCGGCGGCGCCGACGCCATGAGCATGCCGGGAATGCCGATGGCAGGTGCCGGCGGAGACAAGCCGAATTGGCAGGTGCCCACAGGGTGGAAGGAGATTCCCGGGGGCGCGTTTCTCCTGGCAAAGTTTGAGGTTGGCGGCACTCCGCAAACCACCGTCAACGTCAGCCGTTCCCCCGGCGAAGGCGGGGGCGTCCTGATGAACGTGAACCGTTGGCGGGGACAGCTTGGCCTGGCGCCGCTTTCGGACGAGGACATCACCAAGGAGGCGACATCGCTGGACACCAGCGGTGGCAAGGCGATGGTATTCGACATGACCGGCACCGATGCGAGGTCGGGACAGAAGGCGCGTTTGATGGCGGCCATTATTCCGCAGGGAGGCCAAACCTGGTTTTACAAGCTGATGGGCAACGAGCAGGTCGTGGATGGTCAGAAGGATGCGTTCACGCAATTCATCAAGTCGGTGAAATACCAGCCATGAGCACGCAGGCCAGGCTGACACCCACCAGCAAGCTCGCGGCGGCGGCTCCGGCCAACCCTGCGCGGGTGACAATCGCTCCACCCTCCAAAGCGCGCGGCGTCCCCTCCACGCCTGCCAAAGAGCCGCCGGATGGTCTGGGCCTCCTGCTGGACCAGGTGATCAAGTTCTTTGCTTCCTTGCGGCTCACGGTCGTTTGCCTGGGACTGGGGATCGTGCTGGTGTTCTGGGGCACGATGGCGCAGGTGGACATGGGGCTGTTCAAAGCCCAGAATGAGTTCTTCCGCAGCTTCTTTATCTTTTGGGGTCCAAAATCCGCCGCTTGGCGGATCCCCATTTTTCCCGGGGGTTACCTGGTGGGCGGCGTGCTCCTGATCAACCTGGTGGCGGCCCATTTCATGCGCTTCAAATTGACGCGCGAAAAGGTGGGCATTTGGCTGATCCATATCGGCTTGATCTTGCTTTTGCTGGGCCAACTGCTGACGGACATGCTTTCGCGCGAGAGCATCCTGCACCTGCGCGAAGGCGAAGCCAAAAACTACACCGAGGCCACTCGTGAAAACGAACTGGCGGTGATCGATACCACCGACCCGGACGTACAAAAGGTGGTGGCGATTCCGCAGGGCTTCTTGATTCGCCACAAGGACATTCACCGCGCGGAGCTGCCGTTTAGCCTCCGCGTAAAGGAGTTCTTTCCCAATTCCGTCGTGGATAACCGGACGGCGGACTCGGCCGCACCGCCGCCGGCCAGCCAGGGCGTTGGGCCGCAACTGGTGGTGAAAGGGGTGCCGCGGGTGACGGATATGGATCATCGGGACGTCCCCAGCGCCGTCGTCGAAGTGGTGACGCCCGAGGGGGCTTCGCTGGGAACCTGGCTGGTTTCGGAGTTTATCGATCGACCGCAGAGTTTTTCCTGGAACAATCATACCTATAACCTGGCAATGCGGCTGCGGCGCTATTACAAGCCCTACAGCCTTCAGCTTTTGAAGTTCCGCCACGACGTGTATCTGGGAACGGATATTCCGAAGAACTTTTCCAGCCGGGTCGCATTGAAGCGGCCGGATACGGGCGAAAGCCGCGAGGTGGACATCTATATGAACAACCCGCTGCGGTATGCGGGCGAGACGTATTACCAGGCGGACTGGGACAAGGATGATCATGGAACCGTGTTGCAAGTGGTGCACAACCCGAGCTGGCTCACGCCGTATCTCTCCTGCGTGCTGGTCGGCCTGGGCCTGATCGTGCAGTTTTCGACGCACTTGTTGGGTTTTACTTTTAAGAGGAAGAAAGCATGAAATGGCCATTGAGACTGCTCCCGTGGTTTTTTGTAGCGCTCTTCGCGAGTGAAATCGTGGCCGTCATGATGCCCAAGAAGGACGGCACCTACCACGTCCGCGAGTTTGGGGCGCTGCCAGTGCTGTTGGGCGGGCGCATTCAACCCTTTGACTCGGTCGCCCGGAATGCGCTGCTCCAAATCCGCAGCACCGGCGATGTCCCGCTCGAAGAAGTCCCTTCCTGGAAATTCTGGCACCATCCGAAGAAATTGAAGGCGACCGAGTGGCTGCTGGAAGTCATTGCCCGGCCCGAGGTGGCGGACACCCGGCCAATTTTTCTCATCCATTTTTCGGATCTATTGAGTGAGTTGAAACTGCAAAACCAGGGCGTCGAAAAGTCCGGGTTGCGGTACTACACCTTCAATCAAGTCGCGCCCGTGCTGGACGACATCCTCAAGCAGGGTGAGAAAGCCAGCGAAGTCAAAGCCGAGCAACAGACCACCTTCCAAAAGCAGGTGCTCAAGCTGGCCAATGCGGTCAGCCTGTACCGGCGTCTGAAATTCACGGTCCAGCCTGAGGGGACCGACGACTTTGAGCGGGAACTGGTCCAATTCCAGAAGGACATGGGTCCGGCGCAGGCGGCGGCGCAAGCCGGCGAAGGCAGCAAGGATTTTGATAAGACGGCCATCGAGCGCGTCCGGCAGCCCATCGAGGAGTTCCGGGCCATGGCGCAGTTGGGCTATGCGATGGTGGTGCCGCCCCTGGACCCGGCGGCCGGGCGCGACCATTGGGAAACGGCCGGCACGAGTTTGCTCGAGTCCTTCCGCAATAACGGCATTCACCCGGCGATGACCTACCTGGCGACCATGACCAGCGCCTATCGGGCGCAACGGCCCGACGCGTTCAATCAGGCGGTGGACGATTACAAGGCCTGGCTGACGCCGCATTTTCAAAAAGAACTCAGGAAAGGCACCGCCGAGTTCTATTACAATGATGTCAATGCGTTCCTGCACGCGATGATCATTTACCTGTTTGCCTTCATGCTGGCCTGCGGCTCGATCCTGGCGTTCGCCGTCATGCCCGGGCTGTCCGAGTCGCTGCGGCGTTCGGCGTTTTATCTCATTATCCTGGCGGGGTTCGTGCACACGTTTGGCCTGATCTACCGGATGGCCCTCGAAGGCCGTCCGCCGGTAACCAACCTGTATTCCTCGGCCATCTTTATCGGGTGGGCGGCAATGGTGTTGGGGATCATTATCGAGCGCATCTACCGGGTGGGCCTTGGCAGCATGGTCGCTTCCATGGCGGGGTTCGTGACGTTGCTCATTGCCCATAACCTGGCGCTGGGTGGCGACACGATGGAAATGCTGCGCGCCGTGCTGGACACCAACTTCTGGCTCGCGACCCACGTCGTCGTGGTGACCCTGGGCTACGCTGCGACGTTCTTCGCCGGCTTGCTGGCAATTATTTACATCTTCCTGGGAGTGTTCACGCCGCTGCTGAGTCATAAGCTGCAGCCGGCGAACCGTCCGGGTGCGCCTCGAAGCGCCAAAACTGCCGCGCCGGTGGATCTCGGCAAGACCTTGGGCAAGATGGTTTACGGGGTAGTTTGCTTCGCCACGCTGTTCAGCTTCGTGGGCACTGTCCTGGGCGGAATCTGGGCCGATCAATCCTGGGGCCGCTTTTGGGGCTGGGACCCCAAGGAGAACGGGGCGCTGCTCATCGTGCTCTGGAACGCGATCATCCTCCACGCCCGGTGGGGCGGTTTGGTGCGGGAGCGCGGGATTATGAACCTGGCGGTGTTCGGCAACATTGTCACCAGCTTCTCGTGGTTTGGCGTCAATATGCTGGGGATTGGACTGCACTCGTATGGATTTATGGATGCCGCCTTTAAATGGTTGATGTTTTTCATCGGCAGCCAGGTCTTCCTCATCGCGCTGGGACTCCTGCCGCTGCACCTGTGGCGCAGCTTTCGCGGCCGGACACCCGCTCCTTCAACTGCCGGACCGGGCCCGACGCCCGCCCCCCAACCGGCGGCGAGTTAACGGCTCCAAGAGCCCGCCCCGCAAACGGTATCCCGTGCGCGGCGTTCGATGGTTGTGTCGTGTGGCGGGAACGATGCGTATGTCGTGTCGTGTGGGCGGTGGATGCGGACGATGCGCGTGTCGCGTAGCGGAAACGATGCGCGTGTCGCGTAGCGACATCTGATGGTAGCCATGGACTTCAGTCCATGGATCCGCGCCCCTCCCATGCCAAGCGTCGCGTAGAAGGTGTGAAAAAATTGACAAAGCGCCCGAAAACGGAAAATGGGCTCGTTGATAATCAAGGGCTTGCAACCGCGATTTTTTGCGATTGTCAATTTTTTCACAGCTCCGTAGCGACGCCCCCACGGGATTCCCTCGCCGAGCACCAATCAAGCGTTCAGGCGTTGTTAGGCACAACCTGGACCGTTTACAACGGGTTTTCAGGTTCAGCGCCTCTAGCCCAGCACCGTCAAGGCGATCCCTGCCAAGATGCCCAGCACCGCCGGCAGCTTCTTCCATCCCTGCGTTTCGCCAAACAGCAGCAACCCTCCGCCAAACCCAACCAAGGCACTGCCCCGCCGCAGGCTCATGACTACGGAGACCAAGGCGTCCGGAGCGCGCACCGCGCCGAAGTAAATGTAGTCGGCAATCAACAGGAAAAGCGCGAGGCCGGGAATGCTCCAGCGCCATTCGAACTCGTTGCGCGTCCACCACCGGCGATGCCAGCCGATGACCAGCGGCAGGAACAAAATCACCAGGTAATACAAGAACCACGCCTGCACCGTGGGCACGGTTAAATGCACCCGGCCCAGCAAGTAGCGGTCATATAAAGAACTCACCGCGCCCAGGAGCGTACCCGCCATCAGGTAGCCCACCCACTTGTTCCGGTGGAAATGCACGCCCTCCTTGGCTCCGGCCAGCGACAGTCCCAGGAAAGCGCCGAGCGTCAACAGGATCCCGGCGGTTTGGAGCAGCGTCGGGCGCTCGCTCAAAAATGCGATCGCGCCCAACAGCGTCCAGAGCGGGCTGGTGGCGCGGATCGGCGACCCCAGGGACAGGGGCAGGTGCTTAAACGCGAAGTAGGTGAAGACCCACGAGGCCGCGACGATGGCCGACTTGAGCAACAACTGCAGGTGTTGGGTGGGAGAGAGCGGGCTGGTCACCAGGGCCGCCGGGAGCAACCCCGGATGGACGGCGGCGACGAGCATCAGGAATGCCCAGACTGCGGCGCCGCAACAGGTGCTGAAAAAGAGCACCGGCAGGACCGCGTTGCCGTGCACCGCATGCTTGGTGCAAAGCTCGTACAGACCAAGGAAGAACGCCGACAACAGGCTGGCAACAATCCAGTTCATCAGCCCGCGCTCAAGGACCCTTCCAGGCCGAGGCGAGAGGATACACCTTCAGTGAATGAATGGTCGCGGCCCCGCCCTCCGCCTTAACCGACAGGCCGTTCTCCGAGGGCAACACAAACTTGGTCAGTGAAACTTCGCCCTCGTTGACAAAGGCCTCGATTGAAGTGCGGTCCACCAGGATCTCCACCGAACGAATCGGGCCGGCGACGGCAGCCTTGCGCGAGCCCAGGACGATGGTCCCGGAGCCGAGGACCAGCGGGATGCCGCGCAGATTGAAAGCAAGCCTCGCGCCGTCCGCAATGCTGAACTCCGCTTGGATATGGAATAGGCGCCCCGAGGGTTCGAGCAGGAGGGAATCGTCCGAATTCAGGCGCCGCTCTGACCAGGTATCCTGTCCACGATGGAGCAAGGCGATTTCACGGATGGGGTTGCGAAATATCCGCAAGGCGCCGGGCGTCGTGCGTAACGTGAGTTCACAAGGAAAGGTCACCTCCTGATTGAATGGCATATCGGGGAAGTGCGAGAGCCGCATCCAAGCGGCCTGAATTCTCCGGCCATCGCCGGTCTCGGTATTGCCCCAGGTTTGGGTGGCATAGAAGTCGCCAAGATCACAGGGATACCGCCCCGTCTCCTCCCGGAACTCAGTGCCATCAAAGCTGCCCACCGAGTAGTTGCCGCTGCCCTGGATCAAAACCCATTTCTTCACCTGACGGTTGCCATCGACGGGGAGCTCGAAGAAATCCGGGCATTCAAAACTGTCCCGAATTGGCTTCCGCTCATCTTTCCAGTTCAACAAGTTGGTCGAGGTGAGGATGTGGTACTGGTTGCCGCCGTAGAGCATCATGACCCAATGATTGCTGGGGGCGTACCAGAAGACCTTGGGATCGCGCTCCGGGTAATCCATGAGGGGATTTTTGTCGTAGAACTTCCAGGTGCGTCCGTGATCCAAGCTATAAGACAGGCATTGGCTGCGGTTATCGAAGCGCGACCAAAAAGCAACCATCGGGGGGTTGGCCTTGGCCGGGCTCAGGCCAGACGTGTTCTGATAGTCCACGACGCACGTTCCCGATTGCACGCCGCTGTCCAGCGTTTCCTCCCAAAATGCCGGTTCGAGCTCGGTCCAGTGAATCAGGTCCCGGCTAATCGCATGTACCCAGCATTTGGCCCAGCGCTGCGCAAAAAGGTGATACTCACCATCGTAGTAAATGAGGCCGTTGAGGTCGTTCAACCACCCCTCCTGCCGCTCGGCGGGATTGAGGCGATCCATGGTCCACTGGCGCGCGGTGAAATGAAACTGCGGGCGCAGCGACTCGCCGTACAAGGGCTCAACCGCCACGGGCAAGCGTTCCGGGGCGTCCGTCTGTACGATGCGGCTCACGCGAATGTGGCCCCAGGCTCCGCTGGCCGCATCCACGATTTGCACGCGCGCTTTCTGCCCGCGGAACGAGCGCACGTCCCAACTGGCTGGGACGAGGCGATCGCTGCGCCATCCCGTCGCACTGCGAACCACCTTGCCCCGGATGAGCAGGTTCACACAGGTGTCACGCTCGTAGTCGCCGCCGGCAATGTGAAACGAGATATAGGGCCGCGCGATCCGGAACTCGGGCGAGGTAAGCGTCCCGGTCGGGGCGTCGCCACCCGCGTTGCTGCTGGCGGCGGCCCGGTCGAGCGCGTCTTCGATGGGTAAGCGGGGTGCGGCGGCTCCACCTCCTGTCGAACCCGGGCCAAAGGCTGTTCCCGTAACCGTCCAACCTTTATACCCCGCGGTTCCGAAATCGCTGATGACGAGATCGGGCCGGCCCGCCCAAGCGGAAGCAGCCCAACCGATCACCATGAACCCCAAGAGTACCTGGATGCTTTTCACAAAGAAAATCCTCGGCGGCTGCGTTGTGAGCCGCCGCGTTCGAGGCTCGCCTTGCTGAGCCGAAGCCCACCCAGCCTGACGGGATTCAAAGTCAACGGCGATATCGTAGTCGCGTGCATGGGCTGAGAATGGTCGATCCTCACCGCCAAGGCGAGCTGGTTCGCGCCGAACTTCCTGGGTACACTGACGTTCAACCGAAAATCGATGAGCTGAATAGCCAATGAACGTGCCTATCCACGGAGCCCAACCGGATCATGATGAAACCCCCGCGGCCGAATACCGGATCGACGAGGGCCTCGTCCGGCGGCTGTTAGTCGATCAGCATCCGGACCTGGCGGATCTGCCGTTACGAGCAGTCGGTGAAGGGTGGGATAATGCAATATTTCGACTTGGGGATCGCCTCGCGGTCCGATTGCCGCGCCGCACGGCCTCGGCGATCCTGATCACCCGCGAGCAACGGTGGCTGCCGGTGTTATCCAGGCAAGTATCGCTCCCGGTGCCCGCGCCGTATCGAGTCGGCAAACCGGCCCTCGGTTATCCCTGGTGCTGGAGCGTGACGCCCTGGCTGAAGGGCTCGACCGCGGACCAGGTCGAGCCCGCCGCGACTCAAGCCGCCGTGTTCGGAGAATTCTTGCGCTCACTGCACGTTCCTGCGCCCGCGGATGCCCCGGCCAGCGAGGTGCGAGGCGTGCCGCTCAGCCGGCGCGCCGGTTCGATGAAGGCCAGACTGGATCGACTGGCCGGACGCACGGCGCTGATCACCCGGGAGGTTCGCCAGAGCTGGGAACACGCCTTGGAGGCAATTCCGGACTTTTCCCCCACCTGGCTGCATGGAGATCTACACCCGCGCAACGTGCTGGTGGACCAGGGAACGATCACCGCGGTGATCGATTGGGGCGACGTCTGCGCCGGCGATCCCGCCACCGACCTCGCCTCCAACTGGATGCTCTTCGCCGACCGACGCTCCCGAGAAGCATTTTGGCACGCCTATGGGGCGGTTTCAGTGCCGAGCCGGCAACGGGCCAAGGGCTGGGCGATCCTCTTCGGCGTGACACTGTTGGATACCGGGTTGAGTAACCACCCGGGGAACGCCGCGATGGGCCGGCGAATTCTGGGCCGGGTGACCGAGGAGACCGAATGAGGCCGGCCTCTGACCCTCCGCACGTTGTGGGTATGCGAGGAATAGCGGTTTTATGGGGCACTTTACGGCGAAAGGCAGCGCCGTTAACACGGACTCGTTCGCAATTCTGAGGCGCGTCGCGTTCGACGGGGCGGGGGATGCTCCCGCCGCGTTAGCGGGATTGCGCGTGGTTGGCGGCCACCGTGCCGGGCTTGCGTCCCGAGGTTAGCTCATCCAACGCCAGGTTCAGGGCCAAAACATTGACCCGGGTCTCCCCGAGGAAACCCCATTGGGGCTGCTCCGTGCACGTGTCCACCAATGTCTTCACCTTTTCCAACGGCAAGCCCCGAGCCTTGGCCACGCGCGGGGCTTGGATTTCGGCGTTCTCCGGACTGATCTGGGGATCCAGTCCGCTGGCGGAGGCCGTCACGGCATCGGGGGGAACGGGCGCGTTGGTGGCCAGGCCGTTTTGGGCGCGGTAATCGGCGGCGTTTTGGGCCACCGCGTCGCGGAGTTTTTGCGAAGTGGGCCCCAGGTTGCTGCCGCCCGAATTCAGGGCGTCATATCCGTTGCCGGCATCTGAGGGACGGGGATGGAAGTAGGTGTCGGCGGTGAACGACTGTCCGAGCAGCTCCGACCCCCGCACCTGGCCTTGGGCATTCACGATGAGGCTGCCGTTGGCCTGATGCGGGAAGAGGGCCTGGGCGAGGGCAAAAACGATGAGCGGGTAGAGACCGCAGCACACGAGGGCCAACATGAGGGTGACGACGACCGCGCTGCGAATTTCGGTTAATAGATTTTTCATAGGCTCAAATCAGTTTAAGGCCGGTGATGAGGAGATCGATCAGCTTGATCCCCACGAAAGGGACGATCACGCCGCCCAGCCCATAGATGAGCAGGTTGCGTTGCAGAATGGCCAGCGCGCCGAGGGGCTTGTAAGCGACGCCGCGGAGGGCCAGAGGGATGAGGGCGATAATGACCAGGGCGTTGAAAATCACCGCGCTGAGGATGGCGCTGGACGGACTATGCAGGCCCATGATGTTGAGGGGAGCGATTTCCGGGAAGGTGGCCATGAGCATTGCCGGGATGATTGCAAAGTACTTCGCCACGTCATTCGCGATGCTGAAGGTGGTGAGCGAACCGCGCGTAATCAGCAATTGCTTTCCGATCTCGACGATTTCAATCAGCTTGGTCGGGTTGCTGTCCAGGTCCACCATGTTGCCGGCCTCACGGGCGGCCTGGGTGCCCGTGTTCATCGCCACCCCAACATCGGCCTGGGCCAGCGCCGGGGCGTCGTTCGTGCCGTCGCCGGTCATGGCCACCAGATGACCGGCTTCCTGCTCCGACCGGATGCGTTTGAGCTTGGCCTCGGGCGTCGCTTGCGCCAGGAAATCATCCACGCCGGCTTCGGCCGCGATCGCGGCGGCCGTTAGGGGATTGTCACCGGTAATCATCACGGTGCGGATGCCCATCTTGCGCAATTGCGCAAATCGTTCCTTGATACCGCCCTTGACCACGTCCTTGAGTTGGACCACCCCGAGCACTTCAGCGCCTTCGGCCACGACCAGGGGGGTGCCGCCGGAGCGGGAGATCTCCTCGACGCTCAGGCTGACGCGCTCGGGAAACCTGCCTCCGCGCTGCTCGACCAATGTGCGCATGGCCTCGGTGGCGCCTTTGCGAATCGAGCGAATGGGCTTGAGTTCGGGCAGGACGTGCAGCGCGGCCACTGGGCCGGCGCCGGACCGGACCGCCGGCGCCGGACTGCGCTCGCCCGCCAGCGCGGCGACGCGGACAGGTTCGTCCGCGGCTTCGGCCAGGGCCGTTTCGCTGAAGAAATCGACGCCGCTCATCCGGGTTTGGGCCGTGAAGGGCACAAAGCGGGCATGGGGTGCGGCGACTTCGCGGGCGCGGAGGTTGAACTTTTGTTTTGCCAGCACAACAATCGAGCGCCCCTCCGGGGTCTCGTCGGCCAGGGAGGCCAGTTGGGCGGCGTCGGCCAGGCGTTCGGGCGTCACGCCGGGCGCCGGAATGAACTCGGTGGCCATGCGGTTTCCCAGTGTGATGGTGCCGGTCTTGTCGAGCAGCAACACGTCCACGTCCCCGGCGGCCTCCACCGCTCGGCCGCTGGTGGCCATGACGTTGCGCCGGATCAGGCGGTCGATGCCGCTGATGCCGATGGCGCTGAGCAGGCCTCCGATGGTGGTGGGTATCAGGCAGACCAGCAGCGCGACCAGCACGGGCACCGTGAACACGACGCCGGAGTAAATGCCGAAGGGCTTGAGCGTCACGCAGACCAGCAGAAAGATGAAGGTCAAAGCGGCCAGGAGGATCGTCAGAGCGATTTCGTTGGGGGTCTTTTGACGGCGCGCGCCTTCCACCATCGCGATCATCCGGTCGAGAAAGGCCCGCCCCTTTTCCTGGGTCACGCGAATGACGATGCGATCGCTAATCACCCGCGTGCCGCCGGTGACGGCGCTGCGGTCGCCGCCGCTCTCGCGGATGACCGGTGCGGATTCGCCGGTGATGGCGGATTCGTCCACACTGGCGATGCCCTCGGCGACCTCGCCATCGGCCGGGATGATGTCGCCCGCTTCGCACACCACCAGGTCTCCCTTTTGGAGTTGGGGCGCGGGCACCTTCTCTTCTTGTCCGTTGCGCAGCCGCCGGGCGATGGTGTCTTTGCGCGCTTTGCGCAAACTTTCCGCCTGCGCTTTGCCCCGGCCTTCGGCCACCGCTTCGGCAAAGTTGGCGAAGAGCACCGTGAACCAGAGCCATACGGCGAGTTGAATGATGAAGCCACGCTCCCCGGGCGAGGTAAAGATGCCCGCGGTGGTCAAGGCGGCGCCAACCATGGTGACGAACATGACCGGGTTTTTGACCATCAGCCGCGGGTCCAGTTTCTTGAAGGAGTCCCCGATGGCCGGGCCGACAATGGTCCAATCAAAGAGAGAAGGCGCTTTGTGAGTCATGAGGCGTAAAGAGTGAAGGATGAATGATAACCCTAATCCCTGATGGGTGACGGGTGGCGCGCATTAGTACACTTTTCCCTGCGCGGCGAGGAAGTGTTCCACGATCGGGCCCAGCGTGAGGCCGGGGAGGAAATTCAGGGCGCCGACCAGCAGGACGGTGCCCAACAGCAGGACGACGAAGGTGAAGCCGGCGACGGGGAATGAGCCGGCATTCGGCGGCGCGATTTTCTTTTGCGCCAGCGATCCGGCCAGGGCCATGATGGGGATGATCATCAGGAAGCGTCCGATCAACATGGCCAGCCCCATGGTCGTATTGTACCAGGGCGTGTTCGTGTTCAACCCGGCGAAGGCGCTGCCATTGTTGCCGTTGGCCGAGCTGAAGGCGTAGAGAATCTCACTCAAACCGTGCGGGCCGGCATTGTTCAAGCTGGCCAGGCCCCAGGTGCTGACGGAGGCCCAGGCGGCGAAGCCCAGGATCGAGACCGCCAGGATCAAGAGCGCCAGCATGGCCATCTTCACCTCGTAGGATTGGATCTTCTTTCCCAGATACTCCGGCGTGCGCCCGACCATCAGCCCGGCGATGAAGACCGCCAGCACCACGAACACCAGCATGCCGTAGAGGCCGGCGCCCACGCCGCCGATGATGATCTCGCCCAGTTGGATATTGAATAGCGGAACAAAACCTCCCAGGGCGGTCAACGAATCGTGCATGCAATTGACCGCGCCGCAGGAAGCGTCCGTGGTGATGGTGGCGAACAAAGCGGAGTTGAAGATGCCAAAGCGCACTTCCTTGCCCTCCATGTTGCCGCCGGGAACGCCGAGGTGGTGGAGGATGGGGTTGCCGGCCGCCTCGGAGTGCCAGCACAGCACCACACCGGCCAGGAACAGCACCATCATCGCCGCCCAGACCGACCAGCCATGGGCCTGGTTTTTGACCATCCGTCCCAGGTAGTACGTCAGCCCGCTGCCGATGGCGAAAATGGAAAGCATTTGGATGAAGTTCGACAGGGGCGTTGGGTTTTCGAAGGGGTGCGATGCGTTGGCGTTGGTGTAGCCGCCGCCATTGGTGCCCAGCATCTTAATGGCCACTTGGGAAGCCATGGGGCCCTGCGGGATCACCTGCTCGGTGACCGTCTGTTCTTCCATCACCGGCTTGCCATCCGGGCCTTTGACCGTTTCGCCCTTGTCGTTCTTTTTCTCGACCTGGATTTTCATCGGTTCGACCAGCTTCGCCGTGGTGTAGGGCTTGAAGTTCTGAATCATGCCCTGGGACACCAGGAACACCGCAAACACCAGACAGATGGGCAGCAGCAGGTAGTAAGTCGTGCGCACGAGGTCCACCCAGAAGTTGCCGAGCGTGTGGGCCGAATGCCGGGCGATGCCGCGAACCAGCGCGGCGGCAATGGCGATGCCGACCGCCGCCGAAGCGAAGTTGTGGATGGCCAGCGCGACCATCTGCGAGAGATAGGACATCGTGGATTCGCCGCCGTAGCTTTGCCAGTTGGTGTTGGTGGTGAAACTGGTGGCGGTATTGAAGGCCAGGTCCGGGCTCAAAGAGGCTAGGCCCTGGGGGTTCAGGGGGAGCACCTGCTGCAGCCGCAGGATCGCGTAGGTGAACAGGCAACTCACCAGGCTGAAGAGCAGCATGGCAAACGCATAGTTTTTCCAATCTTGTTCCCGGTCCGAGCGGACACCCGTCAGCCGATAGGTGAGCCGCTCCAAAGGTTTAAGCACGGGGTCCAGCCAGGTCCGCCCATTCGCGTCGAGCACCTGGACCAGGTACAGCCCCATGGGCTTGGTGAGGAGCGCCAGGAGGAGGACGTACACGCTGAGTTGCAACCAATCGATAGAATGCATAATGCCTTCAGAATTTCTCCGGCCGAATCATGGCCACGAGCAGGTAGATGAACAAAAGCAAGGCGACGATGCCGACAATGAGGTTTTCCATGCGCGCTCCTTTACATTTTCTCGCACAGGTGGACATACCACCCGCTCACCAGGAAAAACAGCGTTACCACTGCAATATAGATAAGGTCCGTCATATCGTTTTCGGTTACCGGTTCGTTTTGCAGGCTCAACCTGACACCTTGGCTGCTGGACGGGTAATTAAAACCCCGACCCGCATTGTCAAAAATGTACTAAGAAGCCGCGGGGCTCAAATGGCGCGGCGGCGGGAATTGGAAGGTAGGCGGGGAGGGGCGCGTAGCTGCCCCGGCAAGGGTTGGGGTTCCTCTTTCAGCGCGCCCGGCGCGAGGTCCCGGTCTGGCTCAGTCCTGCGAGATGAGCCCGGATTGGAGGGCGAAGCGCACCAGGCCCGGGATGTCGTAGATTTTGAGGCTCTCCATCAGCTTGGCGCGGTGGTATTCGATAGTTTTCGGGCTGACCTTGAGGATCATCCCGATCGCCTTGGTGGTCTGGCCCTCGGCGATCAACTGCAGGATCTCCCGCTGCCGGTCGGTCAGCTTTTCGAGCGGGCTGCGCTGATGGGCCAGTTGCTGCAGTGGGAATTTGGTGACCAGGCGGTTTGAAATCTCGCGTGCGAGATAGATTTCCCCCGCCATCACCCGCTGCAGGGCGGACGCCAATTCAGCCGTGGCCGCCTTTTTGAGCAGATAACCCGAAGCCCCAGCCTTGAGCGCGCCCCAGAAGTATTCCTCGCTCTGGTGAACCGAGAGAACAATGACTCGCACGCCGGGAACCTCCTTGGTGATGCGCGCGGTTGCTTCGAGGCCGTTGAGTCCGCGCATGGAAATGTCCATGAACACGACGTCGGGTTTTTGGGCGAGGCTGAGTTCGAGGGCCTGGCGGCCGTCACTGGCTTCGGCGATGACTTCCACGCCCTTGAGTTTTTCCAGTTCGGCGCGGATGCCGGCGCGGACCACGGGGTGGTCGTCGGTTAGGAGGACACGGATGGTTTTGGGGGTACTATTCATGAGGGGTCTCGGGATGGGATGCGTTCGAGCGCCATTTGAGCGGGAACCAGGCCTGCACTTCGGTGCCGGTGCCCGGATTGGAATGGAATTGGATGCCGCCCCCCGCCAGGGCGGCGCGTTCCTCCATGCTCAGCAGCCCGAGGCTGGCGCCGCGCACGGCCTCCTCGCGGAGGCTGGCGACGTTAAAGCCAATCCCATCGTCGCGCACGGACAAGTGCAGGTGTCCGTTCCGGCGGGCCAGGGCCACGGTGACGTTCTTGGCGCGGGCGTGGCGCACGACGTTATTGAGGGCTTCCTGGGCCACGCGGAAGCATTCCGTTTCGATGACCGGGTCGAGGCGGCTATCGAGGGGTTCGGCGCGGAACTCGGCCTTCATGCCCGTCAACTCGGATTGACGCTGCGTGTAGGAGCGCAGGGCGGGTTCGAGGCCCAGGTCGTCGAGCATCGAGGGCCGCAGACTCAGCGACAGATCGTGCACCTGTTCGAGCACGCGCTCGACCGCTTGAATGCTGTCTTCCAAGCGCCGTTCCATGGCGGCGTTTCCCGGCAATTGCAGGGCCGCTTGCAGGTTGATCTCCGTAGCGGTGAGGCTCTGGCCAATCTCGTCGTGCAGCTCGCGCGCGATGTGGCGCCGTTCGGTCTCCTGAACTTCCACCAGGCGATGGGAAAGGAGTTGGAGTTTCTGACTGGCGCGCTTCCGTTCGAGTTCGCGCTGTTCGAGGGTCTGAACCATGTGATCGAAAGCGCGCGTGAGCTGGCCGAGTTCATCGTGGCTCGGGGCGAGCCCCGTGCGCACCGAGAGATCGCCGGCGGCCAGGCGGGTGGTGGATTTGGCCAGTGCTCGAACCGGGCGCAGGACCAGGATCCGGCTGCCCACCCAGCCCAGGGCAAAGGCGAGGGCTGCGGCTACCCCGAGCAGGGTGAGGTTTTGTTGCAGCAAGCGATCGGCTCCGGCGAACAGCACCGTGCGCGGAATTCCGAGAATGCTGATAATTTCTCCCGAAGCCAGGCGGCTTGGCCGCGCATTAAAGGCATAAAAATAGGGGATGCCCCGATGATCGGGCATTTCAATCGCCCCCTGGCGGCGGTTCAGCACGATGGGCAACAACCCCGGTTCTGGAATGCAGTGGCCAAACCAGTCTTGGTTCGCCGGGTAGCACGTCACCATGTTGCCGCTCGCATTGATTTCGGTCCAGGTGGCCCCCTTCGGGAAGGGGACGGTAAACTCCGAGCCCAGCCGCGAAAACCAGGGATGGTCCAACTCGGCAAAGATCACCGCCAGCACCCGGCCCGCTCGATCGAGCACGGGATAGCCAAAGGTAATCGCCGGCTTGCCATCGGCGGGGATGGCGGGGAAGTCACCGGTGGCAAAGGCGCGGGTCTCGATGGTTCGCTCGAAAAAGCTCTGGTCCGGCGACGGACTCGATTGCGACGCGCGCGCGGCGGTAGCCACAAGCTGGCCGTTGGTGCGCATGATCCCCAGCAGCGAATAGCGCGGGTAATAGCGGAGTTCCTCACGCAGAAATTCCTGGCAACGGCGCGCCTTGAGCGACCGCACTGTGGATGACTCCGAGAGCGCCAGCAGAAACTGGCGCGTGCCATCCACCATCTCGTCTTCTTCGGTCTTCGCGATTTGCCGCATCTCCGCCGAGCGAGACTGCCAATCGGACATGGCGCGGCGGCGATCCGCATCCGCGGTATGGAGAATGAGCACGACCAGCGGGGCGCACACCAATAGCACCAGCAGCAGCAGACGGAAGCGCAAGCCTGAGAACACCTGCGCCAAAGAACCAAACCAGCTTCTCACAGTACCATACTACCACGTTCCCCCCCGGAGGAAGAAGCTTGTTTTTTGGTGTGCCGAGGATTTCCAAGGCGCCCAGGGCCACCGGCCGCAGCGCTACGGGAGATTAAGGTGCCGGGACCACGACCGTAACCGGCCTCGGCAATCGTCGGGGTCGCATCCGCAAGCCATTTCGAATCAACGGGTTTCCTCTGCGGACTGCGGCCGTTCGAATCACCCGTCAGTTCACGCGCGCGGCTTCAATCGGTTGCTTCCGGCGCGGGGCATGCCTGCGGATCAGGTCATACTTCGAACCTCCGTTCGCGCAATTAAAATCAACCAGCGGACCCGTGAACGTGAATTCCGCCGGCTCGAAGGCGAGGGCTTGGGCGGTGCAGTCGATGCAATTCGCAACTGAAGGCGAGCCATGCGAAGGGGCTCCCACGGGCAAAAACGACCGCACCCACGAGCCGGGCATGGCTCAGCGGACAAACCTGCAGCCGGGACTGGCGGCCTCCTATTTCAGCAACTCGCCCACCAGCGCCTTTTCTTCTTTGAGTTCATTGACCGTGGCGTCAATTTTAGCGCGGCTGAACTCATTGATGGGCAAGCCTGGCACAATGTGAAGCTTTTGTCCGTCGCTCCGGACCGGGAAGGAGGTAATCAAGCCCGACTCGACCCCGTAGCTGCCGTCCGAACACAGGCAGACGCTGTGCCAATCGCCGGCCGGTGTCGGTTCGCAGATCGAGCGGACGCTATCCACGACAGCATTGGCGGCACTCGCGGCGCTGGAAGCACCGCGCGCCTTGATGATCGCCGATCCGCGTTGCTGGACGGAGGCGATGAACTCGCCCTTGAGCCACGTCTCATCCTGAATGGCCTGGGTGACCGGGCTGCCGTTGATCTTGGCGTTGTAAAAATCCGGATACTGGGTCGAGGAATGGTTACCCCAAATTCCCAGATGCGTCACGGACGTGACCTCGACTCCGGCTTTGCGCGCGAGTTGCGATTTGGCGCGGTTCTCATCCAAACGGGTCATGGCGAAAAAGCGGTCACGGGGAAGATCGCGCGCGTTGTTCATGGCAATCAAGCAATTGGTGTTGCAAGGATTGCCGACGACCAGGACGCGAACCTCGGGGGCGGCATTCTTCTGGATGGCGCGGCCCTGGCCGATAAATATTTTGCCGTTGATCCCGAGCAAGTCCTTGCGCTCCATGCCAGCTTTGCGCGGCACACTGCCGACCAGCAGGGCCCAGTGGACGCCGCGAAAGCCTTCATCCAGGCTGGCGGTCGGCACGATCCCTTTGAGCAGCGGGAAGGCGCAATCGTCCAGTTCCATCACCACCCCGCCCAGCGCGGGCAGTGCCGGCTCGATTTCCAGCAGGTGTAGAATCACCGGTTGGTTCGGTCCGAACATCGCGCCGGAGGCAATGCGGAACAACAAGGAATATCCGATCTGACCGGCGGCGCCGGTAACGGCAACTCGAATGGGCGTTGTGCTCATAAGTCCTTCATCTTCTGCACAGGCGGTGGGTTTTGCAACCTTAAAGCGTGGCGCGCCCCAGCGATCCGGTACGGCTTCCTTAATCCCCCTCACAGGTGCTTTGCGAAATACAACCGGGCGATCCGTTTGGCCAGCGTGGTGGCGATCTGCTCGTCGGTGTTGGTGAGAATGATTATGGTCAGCTTGTCGTCGGGAAACCTTTGGAGGGTAGCCGAGAAGCCGGAGGTCGCGCCGCCGTGCCCGATATTCCTGTGCCCGTCCAGCGTATCAATGCGCCAGCCGAAGCCGTATTGGGTTGGTTTTCCGTCGTTGAGCTTCGCCGGGCTCCACATTTCTTCACGGCTCGTGGCGTTCAGGATCGCTCCCTCGTCCAGGGCCGCGCTCCACTTCATCAGGTCTAACACGGTGGAAGCCACCGCGCCGGCGGAAAAGACGTCCGTTAGATCGTAGTCGCGGTTCCTCAGGACATGGTTGGTTTGTTCATAGCCCGCCGCGCGATTGGGGATAATGCGGGCGGGGAGCCGGTTGGTGGTGTGATCCATGTGCAACGGGCGGAACAGGTGCTGGCTCATGAAATCCCAATAATTCTGGCCGGTGACATTCTCGATGATGTACCCGAGCAGGCTGTACCCGTATTGCTGTACTTCCAGGCATCGCCGGGCTGAAAGTCCAGCGGTTGCGCGCCAATCGTCTCGAGGAATTGCGCCTGGGTCAAATGGCGCCGGAGTTCGAAACCATCGAGCCCAGTGTAGGTCTTTATGCCGGAGGTATGGGTTAGCAGATGGCGCACGGTGATGCCTTGCCAGGATTCCGGCACCCCTTTGAGGTAGCGGCTAATCCGGTCATCGACGTGGAGTTTGCCTTCCTGTTGGAGCAGGAGAATGCCGGCGGCAGTGAGTTGCTTGGTCAGCGACCCAATCTCGAACACGGTCTCGAGCTTGACGGGGACCTGAAGCTCGATGTTGGCCAAACCATAGGCGGCGGTTTTCTTCACCTCTCCGTTCTGAACAATGGCCAGTGCGGCGCCCGGAATCTGCCGCTCCTCCATTTCGGTCCGCATGTAGTCGTCCACCGCGTCGGCCATGGCGGGGTGGTTCGCCAGGAGGCTGGCGAGCATCAAACCGCAGAGCAAAAGCCCGGAGCTGGGAAATGGAACCGCGATCCTGGTTTCTCCCAATGACCCCGCGCCTTCGGACACGGGGGCAGGGCAGGGCAGGGGTTGTGCTCCGGGGCTGCGGGCGGGCTTCCTGGCGGCGCTGAAATGCGGTCCCGGTGCGGTCGGAGGGCCGAGGTTGGTCATTGAAAAAAAGGGTTTGGTTAACCGGGCCTGGAGATCTGGGCCGCGGCGGCCTGGATAAAGTCCCAGGCGGCCTGCACGTGCGATTTCTCGGTGTGGGTTTGCCCCACACACAATCGCAGGACAAACCGTCCGTTCAAGACCGTGTGGGTCAGATACAGCTTTCCGCTGTGGTTGATGGCTTCCAGCAGCTCGCGGTTCAGGTCGTCTCCGCCTCGATGCGCAAAACACACCAGGTTCAAGGGGGCCGGCGCCACCCATTCAAAATCCGGCGAGGCTGCCACCCATCGCGCAAACTCCTGCGCCAGTTCGACGTGTCGTCGAATGTGAAAGCGCAGCCCCTCCACGCCGTAATGCCGGATGACAAACCACAATTTCAGGGCCCGAAACCGCCGGCCGAGCGGCACCTGCCAATCACGATAGTCAATGACCGCGCCCGATTCCGTGGCGCGGTTGCGCAGGTATTCCGGCAGCACGCTCAGCGTGTTGATCAAGGCCGCGCGATCCGCGACGTAGAAGCAGTCACAATCGAAATTTGTGAACATCCACTTGTGCGGATTGAAAGCGTAAGAGTCCGCCAGGTCCAAGCCCTCGTGGAGGTAGCGGAACTCGGGGCACAAGGCTGCCGTTCCGCACATCGCGCCATCGACGTGCAGCCAAATCCCGAATTCGCGGCAAATCCGGCCAATGGCCGGCAGGGGATCAAAGGCGTTGGACGAGGTCGTCCCCACGGTGGCGGACACAAAACAGGGCTGCCGCCCCGCCGCCCTGTCCCGGAGAATGCAGGCACGGAGGTCTTCCGCCTTCATCCCGGAGGTCTGGTCCGTCTCGACCAGGCGCAGATTCTCGCGTCCCAATCCCGCGACCTTCACGGCCTTCTCGACGGACGAATGGGCGTGCGGAGAGGTGTAGGCGGTCAGTCTGCCGTCCGCGCCCCGCCGGTTGGTTTCAAAGCCGCTGGCCCGCTCGCGCGCCGCCAGCAGGGCGCACAGCACCGCGCTCGAAGCGCTATCCTGGATGACGCCGCCCCCGGCGCTCGACGATTTGAATTTGGCTGGCAGCCCCAGCATGTCCGCCACCCAGTCGAGCACATGCGTTTCAAGCTCCGTGCAGGCCGGGCTGGTTGCCCAAAGCATCCCTTGCACGCCCAAACCCGCCGACAACAATTCGCCCAGAATGGAGGGGCCCGAGTTGTTGGCGGGGAAATACGCGAAGAAATTCGGCGACTGCCAATGCGTGATCCCCGGCAAAATCAACCGATCGATATCGCGGAGTATGGCATCGAAGGCTTCCCCTTGCTCGGGCGGTTCCACCGGCAAGGCCGCCCTGATTTGGCCCGGTTGAACCTGTGACAGCACCGGGAGCGACGCCACCCGTTCCTGGTAATCCGCCACCCAATCCACCAGGGCGTGTCCCCATCGCCGAAACTCCTCCGGCTTCATATGGTGCGTTTCACTCTGCGGCATGGCCCGGAATGATAGGCCACGAGGCGCGGCTTGCGAGCGATTTTGTGCCCCACTTCGCTGCGCAACCGGCTGCCCGAATCCCCGAAACAATTCGCGCGTCCGCGTGTCTTGTACCCGGCGCTTGAATGTTAGGCGAATTGGGTGGACGTTGAAAGGTTCGGCGTTTGGTTTACTGAAGATGTGGTGACTTATGATAATGGCCGATATTCTGAAGATCCTGCTGATCGTCCTTGGCATCCTTGTCGTCTATGTCAGCTACTGGCTGCTGGCGGAGGCCTTATTCCCATCACTTGTAGAACAGGCCAGCCGCCACTACCGCAAACCATTCCGGATTACCGTGCTCGGGTTCGCCGCGGCGGCCATTCCGGTGGTGGGTGGGCTAATCCTTTCCCGCGCAGCCAACCCGCTGCTGAAGCTGGCGGGGCTCACCTGCGTGATTGTTCCGGCCTTGCTGGGCCTGGCCGGGTCGGCGGGGCTGACCTTGCGGATTGGCGAGGGCTTGCCTTCCCCGGTGGATGAGGCGCAGCCGTGGCGCCGTGTGTTTCGAGGCGGCGTGTTGCTCGCCTGCTCATTTTTGCTTCCAGTGGTGGGCTGGGTGGTGTTGCCGCTTTGGGTGCTGTTCAGCGGGTTTGGGGCCTTTATCCTGTGCCTGGCCGAGAGGAAGCGCGAGCACCCCGTGCGACCCGCCGGAGATTTGCTCCCGGCTAGCTGAACCCCCGATGAACCTGCCTCGGCGCAAGTTTCTTCGAGTTGGGGCCGGGGGCATCGCGTTGCTCGCGGTGACGGGTTGCGACCAGGGGCCTCGGGAAGTGCGGCAGTTCCTGGCGTTGGCGCCTCCCGAGACCGACGGGCCTTTCGCGGCCCCGAGGCAGACGGCGATCGACCCGGTCATCCACGCGCTCAACCGCACCGCCTTCGGCCCTCGCCCGGGAGACTATGGCCGAATCCTCAAGCTGGCCGCGACGCCCGAGCAAGCCGCCGCGACTTACCTCGAAGGGCAGCTTCAGCCTGAACGCATCGAAGATGACGCGGCCGAGTACGCGGTTCGGCGGTTCGAGACCTTGAGCGAGCCCCTGGGTGAATTGTTCGAATACCAACCGGAATTGCTGCAGGACGAGCTGATGCGGGCGACGCTGCTCCGGGCTGTGCTCTCCGAGCGCCAGCTTTATGAGGTCATGGTTCAGTTCTGGTCCGAACATTTCAACATTGATCCCTCGAAAGGGGACTGCAAATGGCTGAAAGTGACGGACGATCGGGAGGTGATTCGCAAGCACGCGCTGGGGAAATTCCACGAGATGCTGCGCGCCTCGGCGCTGAGCCCCGCCATGCTGTGGTACCTCGACGGGCGCGTTAACCGGCGCCAGTCCGGCGCCGACAAGCCAAACGAGAATTACGCCCGGGAATTGCTGGAACTCCACACCTTGGGAGTGCACGGCGGGTACACGCAGAAAGACGTCATGGAAGTCGCCCGCTGCCTGACCGGGTGGACCGTGCGTTCGAAGGACCAGCCGCCGTATTTCCATATTGGCCAGGTCGAGTTCAAAAGCGAGTTGCACGATTTTGGAGCCAAAGCCGTGCTCGGCGAAAGGATTGGCGCGACGGGGTTGGCTGTGGGCCAGAAGGAACGGGAACGCCTCGGCCGCGGCGAACTCGACCAGGTGCTCCAGATCGTCACCCGCCACCCGGCCACGGCCCGGCATTTGGCGACGAAGCTCTGCCGGCGGTTCATTGCCGATGATCCTCCGGCGGAGGCCATCAAGTCGGTCGCCGTAACTTTCTCCCGCACCGAAGGCGATATTCGCGCCACGTTGCGCGCGCTGTTCGCCACCGGTGAATTCCAAACGACGCGGGGCAACAAGTTCAAGCGTCCGTTCGACTTTGTCGTCAGCGCCCTGCGGGCCACCGGCGCGCGTACGGACGGCAGCCTCGAGGTGGTGAGTTACCTGAAGCGCATGGGACAGGCCCCGTTCAACTACCCCACGCCGGAGGGTTACCCGGTCAAGGAGGCGCCATGGCTGGGAACGCTCTTGTGGCGCTGGAATTTTGCCGCGGCGTTGAGTGACAACCGGATCAAAGGCACCCAGGTGGATCTTTCGGCACTGCGCCGCGCCGCCGGGGATGACCAAAAACTCATGAGCCACTTCCTGGGCCGGGAACCGCGACCGGAAGAGGCCCAGGCGTATCGGGAATCCGGGGCTGGACTGGCGTTGCTCCTGGCCGCGCCGGGTTTCCAGCGGTGCTGAACGTAAAACGTAACAACGTAATAACGTAATAACGTAAGGCAAGAGATGGGTGTGGGTTTGAACAGTCGTATGATGGAAGCACAAGGTTTCGTGAGCGGGAACGGCGATTGGCGCCGGACGCTCGTGGTGATATTCCTCCGCGGCGGCGCCGACGGGTTGAATATGGTGGCGCCGCTGCAGGACGACGGCTATTACCGCGCGCGTCCGCGGATTGCCATCGGCAAGTCCGAGGCCGTCCCGCTCGATGGCATCTACGGTCTGAATCCACTGTTGAAAGATCTCGAAGTCCCGTACCGGGACGGAGCGCTCGCTATCATCCATGCCGCGGGCTCGGAGGATGGCACGCGGTCGCATTTCGAAGCGCAGGATCTCATGGAGCACGCGGGGATCACGGGCGGTGGATGGTTGGGCAGGTTCTTGCTCGGTCAGCCTGCGGCCAGTTCCGGACCTCTGGCCGCTGTGGCGGTGGGCAAAACGGTGCCGGAATGCCTGCGCGGGGCGCCCGCGGCCACGGTCTTCAAGTCGCTCGATGACTTCTCGTTGGGGCAGGATCCCCAGCGGCTCATCCATTCGCTCGCGCGCTTGTACGGGATGGAAACCGACACGCTCGGTCAAGCGGGGCGTGACACGATCGAGGCCGTGCGGCGCCTGGCCAATCTCCGGGCGGTGGCGTATCGCCCGGCCAACGGCGCCGCGTATGGCGCCGACGATTTTTCACAGGGACTGGTGCAGATCGCGCGGTTGATCAAAGCCCGCATCGGGCTGGAAGCCGCGTCGCTGGATTTGAACGGATGGGATTCGCATTTCGGCCAATCCACGATCATGGATCCGCTGATGAAAGGCCTGGGGCAGGGTCTGGGCGCGTTTTATCGCGATTTGGGCAAAGAGCTCGAACATACGACCGTTGTGGTCATGACCGAGTTTGGCCGGCGCGTGGCGGAAAACTCGGCCTTCGGCACCGACCACGGGCGTGGCAGCGTCATGTTCGTCCTGGGCGGCGGTGTGCGGGGCGGCCGGGTGCTCGGCAAATGGCCGGGGCTGACGCGCGAGGTGCTCGAAGGCCCCGGAGATTTGCCCGTCGAGAATAATTATCGGAACGTGCTGGCCCCCATCCTGGTTCGCCATGGGGCCGGTAACGCATTGCCCCAGGTCTTTCCAGACTTCGCGCTTTCTCCCCTGCCACTCTACGCCTGACGAGCCGCGCCCGTGCTTGGGGGTGGGGGCGGTGAGCGGATGCGCCAACTCGCTCCTTTCGGGAAGGAACTCTTTCTTTCCTTCGTTTTCTGAGGTGCATTGGCTTGGGCCGCTTTCTACACCAAGCAAACGAAGCCAACGAAGAAGCTTGGCCGCATCCTCCGCTGGTCGCGATGGATTAGGAGTTGCCTAGCGGCTGGTTGTAGCGCAACAATTCGCCTCATGAAAATTTGGCATCTCCGCCCGCTGACCCTGCTGCTGGCCTTGTTCAATCTCTTGATCCTCGCATCGTCGATCCAGGCGGAAACGCAAGCCGATCACGATCAGCGCATGGCCTGGTTCCGTGAGGCGCGGTTCGGACTGTTCCTCCATTGGGGCGTGTATTCAGTCCCCGCCGGCGAATGGGGGACCAACAAGAACTACGGCGAGTGGTTCCTCGAAGAGACCAAGATGCCCGTGTCCCAGTACGAAAAGTTCGCCTCGCAATTCGATCCCGAAAAGTTCGATGCCCGCGAGTGGGTGCGCCTGGCCAAGCAGGCCGGCATGAAATACATCGTCATCACCTCGAAGCACCACGATGGTTTCGGCATGTTCCGGTCCGACCTGACGGATTGGTGCATCAAGTCCACGCCGTTCCAGCGCGACCCGCTCAAGGAGCTCTCCGAGGCCTGCCAGGAACAGGGAATAAAACTCTGCTTCTATTATTCCATCATGGACTGGCATCACCCGGATTGGGGCACGCGCCGCCCCTGGAACGACAAAGCTTCCGGCACGCCGGACATGGATCGCTACGTGGCCTACATGAAAGGCGAGCTCAAGGAACTCCTCACCCGCTATGGACCCATCGGGATTCTGTGGTTCGACGGCGAGTGGGAGAGCCCCTGGACTCATGAACGCGGCGTGGATCTCTACAACTACGTCCGCAGCTTGCAGCCCAATATCATCATCAATAACCGCGTCGGCAAAGCCCGGGCGGGCATGAACGGCATGGACCAGGGCGCCGAGCGCATCGGTGACTATGGCACTCCGGAACAGGAGATTCCGGCAACCGGTTTTGGCCCGGGCGTCGATTGGGAATCCTGCATGACGATGAACAATCACTGGGGCTACAACAAGAACGACCAAAACTGGAAATCCAGCACCACCCTGGTCCGCAACCTGATCGATTGCGCCAGCAAAGGCGGCAATTATTTGCTCAACATCGGTCCCACGTCGGAAGGGGTTTTTCCCGCTGCCAGCATCGAGCGCCTGACCGAGATCGGCGACTGGATGAAGGTTAACAGCGAGGCCATTTACGGCACGCAAGCCAGCCCGTTTGAAGGGCTCGCCTGGGGGCGCTGCACGCAGAAGCCCTTGGCGCGTGGCCAAACCCGGCTCTACCTGCATGTGTTCGATTGGCCGGCGGATCGAAAACTGGTCTTGCCCGGGCTGGCCAACAAGCCCGTCAAGGCCTTTTTGCTCGAGGGCGGCCAACCCCTCGAAGTCGCCGCCGCCGGCCATGAGGTGACGGTTTCCCTCCCGGAAAACGCCCCCAACAAGATCGCTTCCGTGGTCGTGGTGGATATCAAAGGCAAGCCGGAAATCATCAAACCCGACCCGTATGCCGGCGAGACTCCCGCCCATCGAGACGCGCGGATGAAGTGGTGGCGCGAGGCCCGCTTCGGCATGTTCATTCATTGGGGCGTGTATTCCGTGCCGGCCGGGACCTACCACGGCCAGCAGGTGCCGGGCATTGGCGAGTGGATCATGCACAACGCCAAGATCCCCGTCGCCGAGTACCGCGAGTTCGCGAAGCAGTTCAATCCCGTGAAATACGATGCGGACGAATGGGTGCGCCTGGCCAAGGAAGCCGGCATGAAGTATATCGTCATCACTTCCAAGCATCACGACGGCTTCGCCATGTTCGACTCGAAGGCCTCGGACTGGAACATCGCCAAGGCCTCGCCCTTTGGCCGCGACCCGCTCAAGGAACTGGCGGCCGCATGCCGGAAATATGGGCTCAAGCTGGGCTTCTATTATTCGCAGGCGCAGGATTGGAATAATCCGGGCGGCGCGGCGGCCGGGGGGCATTGGGATCCGGCCCAGGACGGGGACATGACGCAATACATCAAGAAGGTGGCGGCGCCGCAGGTTCGGGAGATCCTGAGCCATTACGGCCGTATCTCGGTGCTCTGGTGGGATACGCCGGTGGACATGACGCGGGAGCGGGCCAACCTGCTGCTGCCGGAGCTCCGTTTGCAGCCTGGCATTATCTATAACAACCGGCTGGGCGGCGGATACAAAGGCGACACGGAAACCCCCGAGCAGTATGTGCCTGCCACCGGCTTTCCCGGGCGTGATTGGGAGACCTGCATGACTATGAACGACACCTGGGGTTACAAGAGCTACGACCATGACTGGAAATCCACGGCCACCCTCATTCACAATTTGGTCGATATTGCCAGCAAGGGCGGCAACTACCTGCTCAACGTCGGACCCACCTCGGAAGGGGAGATCCCTGAAGCCTCGGTCGAGCGCCTCAAAGCCATCGGCCAATGGATGAAGGTCAATCATGAAGCCATCTATGCCTCCACCGCCAGTCCCTTCAAGCGGCTGCCCTGGGGGCGCGCCACGAAAAAGGTAAAGGGTTCTGAGACCACCCTCTATTTGCACGTCTTCGACTGGCCCAGCGACGGCAAGTTGCTCGTGCCCGGCCTCAAAAACCCGGTGCTAAAGGCGTACCTCCTCGCGGATAAGCGACACGCGCTGCCAGCCACATCGGTTCCTGGGGGGATCGAGATCGCCGTCCCCGCCGTCGCGCCCGATCCCATTTCCTCGACGGTCGTGCTGCGGATCAAAGGCGCTCCCGAGGTCGAGACGGTTGGAATTTGCCAGGATTTCGACGGAACCCTTCTCCTGCCTGCCAGTGAGGCCCAGCTCCACGGGGAACAAATCAAGTATGAGTCCGGTGATCAGCGTGATAACATTGGTTTCTGGTTCGATCCGGCCGAATGGGCGGATTGGGACGTGCAAATCACCAAGCCGGGAACTTTTGAAGTGAGCGCCGAAGTCGCCGGAACCGAATCCGCCACGCTCCAGGTCTCGGCCGGGGATCAGAAAGTTCGCGCCGAGGGCCCGGTTACGGGTGACTACGGACGGTTCCGCCGGGTCAAGCTTGGGAATCTGCAGATTCAATCCACCGGCAAGATCTCCATCGCCCTGCATGGTGTCCCCGAAGGCTGGCACCCGATCAACGTCAAATCGATCCGGCTCAAGCCCGTGAGCAGCCCGCAATGACGGGAGCAGCGGTCGGTGATGCCTGCGTATCTCGCGAAGCGTTTGGAGTGCGGCTGGCTTGCCGCCGCTTTTTAACCGCCCGCCGCTTTCCAAAGCGGCGGCAAGCCAGCCGCACTCCAAACGCTTCGCGAGGACGCGGATCGGGGGCGGTTCGTCGGGACGGCACCGGAATGCCGTGAGAAGATGGCCCGGCAGGGGGATCGCTTCTGCCAGTGACACCGGCGTCGGCTGGTTTGCTGTCCTGGGTTAGTCCGGTCGTAGCGCCTTGGACTTTACCAGCGACAGGCACCGGGCAACGGGGGTTTTGCAGGCAAACTTTGATAGTGTGTCGAACGAGGCGATGCCGGCTGCCTCGAGCCGGGGGCGGAACACGCGGTCGAACAGCGTTACGAGCGTGTCCACGTCGCCGAAGGCCCGATGCGCGAAACGTCCGCTGAGGCCGAAGCGCATGCGCAGCGCGTCGAGAGTGTAGCTCGCTGTCTCGTCAACGACTCTGCGGCTCAGCATCAATGAACAGAACCCCCTGCGGCCAATCGGCGCCAGGCGCAGGCGCTGCCACTCCGGGTGCAGGGCTCGATTCCAGTCAAAGCTCAGATTGTGCGCCACCATGGGAAGATCTCCGGCAAAGTCGCGGAATCTGTTGTGGGCGGCCAGTGGCGCTTCCCCGTTTTTGCGAAGGAACGCCTCCGTGTAGCCGTGTATCGCCACTGCCGCCGCAGGGATTCGGACATTATGGTTCAGGAGCACCCTGAATTTCTCGCCGACGGGCTCCCATCCTCTCATCCGCTGAGCCGCGATCTCGACGACATGGATGGGATCCATCAGTCCATCGGTTTCGGTATCGACGATCAACCACTCAGTGCTCTTCATAGGCAGATTCGCCCGGCGTGCCAGGTGGACGTATTCTAAGCGAGACGCCAGCCAAGCAAAGCGCTTTCGGCGGCCGAGCGGCCCGCAATAATGGGAGCGGCGGTGGCTGATGCATGCGTATGTCGCGAAGCGTTTGGAGTGCGGCTGGCTTGCCGCCGCTTTTTAACCGCCCGCCGCTTTCCAAAGCGGCGGCAAGCCAGCCGCACTCCAAACGCTTCGCGAGGATGGGGGGGAGGGTCTGGTTCCTCCGGGTGGCGCCGCCAGCCTCCTAGGGCTGGCTGGTGATCCGCGACCATTCGAGGTTCTGCGAGGCCGCGTAGATGGCGAACACCTTCTCGTTTTGTATCAGGACGGCGCGCACCACGCTCGAGTCGTCGGCGCGGCCGAGGTTGAGGACGGAATCAGGAATGATGCCGACTTTTTTGTGGGAGTAAATCAGCGCAAAGACGGCTTGGGCGAAGGCGAGGTAGGGCAAGTCCCTATAGGCTCCTTCGGCCATGTCTTCGACGGCGTTGGCCAAAAACTCAAGTTGGTCAACCAAGTGTGGGAACAAAGGCTCGTAGATCTGGGTAAACTCCAGTTTCCACTGCGGCAAATGCCTAAGCGTTTTGTCCGCCACGGCGGGTGTAATTGATGCCGCGCCACGATTTACGAATTCTACGATTTCCGGCATGGGCGCACTTTAACTGAAGTTCGGTAAAAGTGAAATGAGAAATCATCGTGCGCCTGCCGCCACGGCCGCCCAGCCTCCCCGCACCACCAGGCGCAGCAACGCCGGCAGCACCGTCAGCGCCGCCACCATGCAAGCCGCTATCCCGACGTTCATCACAATTCCCAGGCTGCGAATTCCCTGGTGGCTGGCGAGGATCAGGCCGCCAAAACCGGCAAGGGCGGTCAACATGAACGCCGGGTGGCGCAGCCAGAGGAATTCGATTTGCAAACGGCGCTGGCCCGCCGGTCAATCCCACATCCACTCCCGGCACCTCGGCCTGGGTTTCGCTCATCAACTGACGCAGACGCTCGATGAATTGGCGGTTGCGCTCGCTCCGGGCACTTTCGAGAACGACTACCAATTCATCCCCCTGGTTCGGGAACTCCTTTTCGAAGGCCAGGTAAATCTGGTGGGATTTGAAGCTCGCGCCAATGAGGTTGTCCCGATTCATATCGAGTTCGAGGCGGTGCACCGCATAAAAAATGCAAAACCCCTCCAGCAGGAATTGGGGTCAGACCCGCAAGCGAGATCGTCGCTCGATGACCCGGGCGAGCCGGTTAAGCGCACGCGCCAGAATGGACTCGGAAAGGGACCTCACCGTCTTCCCTCAAAAATCGTTTCGGTAAAGCAATAATTTGCTTGCAATGCCGCCTCGAATCCGTTAAGCACTTCTCACAATCCCAAACCGGACGAAACCTATGAAAAAACTTCTCTCCATTGCCGTGCTCATTTCACTGCTCGCGCTGGCGATTTCCGCGCGGGCGAAGGTTATTGTCGTGACGACCACAGACAATGTGTCGCCCCCTGCTGGACAGACCAATCTCGTCCAGGCCATCAACCTGTTGCAAGATGGTGATACCATCCAGTTCAACATTCCGGGTTCGGGGGTCCACTACCTTGACACCCCAACCGACGGTTATCCGCTCATCACCAAGAACAATATAACTATTGACGGCTACAGTCAGCCGGGGGCCGCAGCCAACTCGAACCCGCTTCACGCCGCCAACAATGCGCAACTGAAGATCGCCTTGACCTCAACCAATGGAAACGGCTTGTCGATGGGGATCGCCGTGGCCAACTTTACGGGCCTCTGCGTACAACAACTTGGGGTTTGGCGATACGGAATTGGCGATTCTCGGGTTCTTTCGGGGGAGTAACGCCACCGTCAAGGGGTTGGCGTTCATCAGTGCGCCCCAGGTCAGCGGGTCCGGTGCCTCGGGTGATATGAAGACCATCGCGTTTTGCTCGGATTCGCCGGAGGTCAGCGCGGGCACCGCCGCGGGCTGGCATGTGAGCGGTTGCTGGTTCGGCATCGATCCTGGCACCGGCCAGGTGGCTTATATGCCCGATAAAACGACCGTCGCCATGCCCGTCATCTGTATCGCCGCCTACCGCACCCGCAACAATGATGGCAGCGGCGCGACCTACCCGCAGCCGGGAACGATCGGGGTCGCCGCCGGCTCCCCAAATCCGCGCGCGGAGTTCAACGTGTTTGTCACCGGGTACGGCTTCGACTCCGAAGGGCTCGCGTACCGCATTTCCGGCAATTTTTTCAATGTGCTGCCCGATGGGCTGCATAATTTCGACCCGTCCACCGCCAACAGTGGCAACCAGCAGGGCGACGGCTATCTCGAAGTGGGCCGCGTCGGGGATAACCTGGTGATTGGCACCGACGGCGACGGCGTCAATGATGCCGACGAGGGCAACCTCTTTGGCGGGGTGGCCAGTTCTTCCTGGTCCAATCTCTACCTTTGGAGTTCGGATGCCACGAATGTGGTGATTGCCGGCAACTGGTATGGCGTGGGCGTGGACGGCATGACGCGCTTTACCAACAGCTCCGTGATCGTTCACGGTATCCCCAGCACCGCCGCCATCCAGTTTGGTTCGGATCTCAACGGTACCAGCGACGCCCTCGAAGCCAACCTCGTCCTCAACAACAATCCCTTTTCGGTCCTCTACCCGCCCCCGATTGTCAACTCGGAGCCGCTGTTCTTTGACGTGAGCGCTGGGGCCCGGATCTCGATGCGTGGCAACGCGTTGATCAACAACAACCTGGTTCCCTTCACCTGGGCCAGCGGCGCGAACACGCGATTCGATAGCTTCACCAATTACGAAGCGGCCTACATGGACACCAACGTGGCCATCATTCCGGCGTTGGACTCCACCAACAGCATTTATCCGCGCTTGGCCGGCACTTTTGCTCCGGGGATCGCCCCTTACACCAATGTGACGATTGATGTTTATCAGCTCGACCAGGAAGGCTGGACCAACGGGATCGCCTTCGACGAACTCGAGTTGACCGACAACGCCACCTACACCAATGGCTTCCCCCAGGGCTCCAAATACCTCGGCTCGTTCCCGGTTCCCAACACTGGGAACTTCAACGTGGACATCTCCGGATTGGACCTCGGGCTCGGCTGGGTAACCGTCACGGCAAATTACTCGGCCGATCGGGCCGGCACCGCGCACGGTCGAACCCACACCAGCGACTTCTCCATGCCCATTACCGTAAGCCCCGGCGGAATCGCCTCCGTCGGGTTGACCCACATCGTCCCCGATGTCGCCATGTGGTATGATAACGCGGGCAATTTTGTAACCAACGGGCCCGTCAAGCTGGCCGAAGTGCAACCAACCCTCGGGAATTGGGAGCCTTACACCAGCGTGGTGGGTGACTCGACGTTCCTGATTGGTTTCAACACGTTCGCCAACGACGGGACCTTTGCCAATCAAAACTACGTTGTGGCCAAGCAACCGGCCGCCGGTGGAGCGGCCAAGCTCGATTACGAGTTTTACGACGACAGCGGCAAGCCGTTCCAAGGCCAGATCAACCTCTCCCGCCAGAACGGCAACCCGGAGCGCGTGGCGGGTGACAAGCGGACCGGCGCCGTCAACTTCATTACGGAAGCGGAGACTTCGATCGGCCAAATCGCCAATTTCCAAACGGTCAGCCGCTGGAGTAGTAACGCCATTTACCAGGGCGATAACCGATACTGCACCGAGCAGATCTTCTCCATCGACCCGGTCTCTTTGAGCCAGACACCGGTGACCAATGCCTGGGATTATGTTTATGGACCGTTCCCGGCGAGCACTCCCGAAACAGGTGAGATTTCGCGCACCGGTGGCCGGCCCGAGTTCCTGGACAACGGCAACATTGTGGTCATGATCGACGACAAAACGGCGCTGCTGAGTGCGAGCGAATCGACCACGTTCGCCATCATCAAGCCGGACGGCACGGTTGTGAAGGGGCCCACGCTGGTCGATGCCCTCAACATCTGGGACAACATGGCGGCATACAAAGGCGGGTTCGCCATCCGCTTGCATAACATGCTGTACTTCTACGATGACAACGGCAATTTGATGCACACCAATGACATCAACATCAGCAGCGGATTATCCTTCGGCACCGGGCGTGAGGATTCCTCCCGCATCGGCTCGGATATCCGGAGTTACTATGTCTATCTCGCCGGCCAAAGCCCGGAGACCAGCACCGGCCCGGTCAACGTGGCCATCTGGGATTCGCGCACGGGCAATTTTGTGACGCAGGCGACGGTCACCGACGGTAATCCCGCCGTTTACCTCACCGACCGGGTGGTGGTGGCCGTGGATGCGCTGGACCGCTTCTGCGTCGCCTTTGTGTTCCAGCCCAATTCGAGCTTCCAAAAGCAAGTGGCCGCCCGGGTGATGGCCTTTGACGGGACGAATATCACCTATCTGACCCACTCGTTCTACCCCTTCGTCAACTCGGAGAGTAACCCGGCGAGTATCCTGGGGCTTACCACCATCAACCCGAGCATCGCGATGACTACCCGGCAAATCTGCATTGCGGCCAAGGGCACGATCAACAGCACGAACAATCCGGCCGGCGGTCCGGACACGAGCGCGGAGACGACCCTCTACACCGTGATCAACCACCCGGCGGCCGTGGCCGGCGCGCCGCAGATCACCGCGAGCAAGCTCACCAGCGGGACCACCAACCTGCTGGTCATTTCCTGGGCGGTGGATAGCGGCTTGTTCACGCTTGAATCCACGCCGGCCGTCGTGCCGGCCAACTGGACCCCGGTCAGCCCGCAGCCCGCGACGCAGCAAACCGGCAACACCTACTCGATGACCGTCGCGGTCCGCCCCGGCCAGGCCTACTTCCGCCTGGCGAAATAGGTGTTCTCCCGGGTCCCGCAGCCGCGGGCTGGCATCGCCAGTCCGCGGCTGGCGGGCCTGTCGGGCTCATCGCCGACCGTGGGCGCCAACTCCGGATTCGACATCCCCGGCGGTTGTACCCATAATTCCGGGGATGAAATCGATGACGGGATACGGTCGGGGTGAGTGCTCCCAGAGCGGCTTCAAGATCACCGTCGAGCTGAGCTCCGTGAACCGGAAGCAGACCGAGATTTCTTTTGCGCTCCCCCGGGAGATGGAAATGCTCGAGGCCCCGATGCGCGATCTCATCAACCGGCATGTTTCGCGGGGGCGGCTCAATGTCCGAGTGGGGTTGCATGCCGGGGCCAGCAAGCTTTCGGCCCGCATGCACCTCAACATTCCCCTGGCCAAGGCCTACGCCCGGGAGTTAGACCGGCTCTCGCGCCAGCTCAAGCTGGAAGGGCCTGTTACCTTGGATCACCTGGCCCGGGCGCCCGGTGTCTTTCAAACCGACGAAGAACTCGTTGAAGAAAGGGATTTCTGGCCGGCGATCCACAAGGCGCTCCGTCGAGCCCTGGCGACTTTGGTGAAGATGCGGGAACGGGAAGGAGTGCACCTGGCACGTGACCTGGCCAAACGCATCGCCGCAATGCGCAAGGCTGCCCACCGGGTTCAGCGGCAAGCCCCAAAAGTCGCCGAACGATATCGGGAGCAACTGATCGAGCGCATCAAGGGGGCCGGGCTCGAAGCGCCGGGAGCCGAAGATGACCGGTTGCTCAAGGAGATCGTCTATTTTGCCGACCGTTCCGACATCGCGGAAGAGTTAACGCGGCTGCAGAGTCACTTTCAGCAGTTTCAGGACTGCCAAAAAGCGCGCGAGCCGGTTGGCCGGACCCTGGATTTTTTGGCGCAGGAGATGAACCGGGAAGTCAACACGATCGGTTCGAAAGCCAATGACAGCCTGATCTCCCGGCAGGTCGTGACTTTGAAGGCTGAGCTGGAAAGATTTCGCGAACAGGCTCAGAATGTGGAATGATGAGCGCGACCACCCAGGAAGCAACCCGACACGCCCCGCGATCGGCCCTGCCTATGACCAGCCCGCTTCTGATTCTGATCTCCGCCCCTTCGGGCGGGGGCAAAACCACCCTGTGCCAGCAGTTGCTCGCGGCCAGGCCCGGCATGGCTCGGGTGGTCACCTGCACCACGCGCGCCCCGCGCGAGGGTGAGCAGGAAGGGATTGACTACTATTTTCTCGACGCCGCCTCGTTTCTCAAGCGGGTCCAGGCGGGCAACTTCCTGGAACATGCAACGGTTTATGGAAATAGTTATGGGACGCTCAAGTCCGAAGTGCTGGGCAAACTTCGCAATGGCCAGGATGTCCTCCTCAACGTGGATGTCCAGGGTGCCGCCACCATCCGGCAACGGGCCATCGAAGACCCGGAACTCAAGCATACCCTGATTTCTGTCTTCCTGACCCCCTCCTCGATGACGGTCCTCGAGGCGCGCCTGCGCCGGCGGGGCACCGACTCCGAGGCCGTCATCCAGAAGCGACTGAGCGTGGCTCGCCAGGAAATCGCCCAATGGAAGAATTTCGATTATCTGCTCGTGAGCGGCAGCATCGCCGAGGATCTCCACCGCATGCTGGCGATCGTCGAGGCCGAGAAAATGCGCACGGCGCGCTTGGAGGGACCGGCGGGACTGGCCTGAAACCCAGCCTGGGTATGACACGGAACATCGTTTTAGGGGTTACCGGTTCGATTGCCGCCTACAAGGCCGCCGAGCTGGCCAGTCAGCTCACCAAACACGGATGCGAGGTGCACGTCGTCATGACGGCCGACGCCCTGCGCTTTATCACCCCACTTCCGTTCAAGACCTTGTCCCGGCACCCGGTCATTACCGACCTTTACGACGAAGAAGAGGGCTGGCAGCCCACGCACATCAAGCTGGCCGACGAGGCCGACCTGCTGTTGCTGGCCCCGGCCACGGCGAATACGCTGGCCAAACTGGCCATGGGTTTGGCCAACGATGCCCTCAGTTGTGTCGCCCTGGCGCTCAATCCCCAGGCGAAAACCCTGATTGCTCCCGCCATGAATGGCAAGATGTGGCTGCATCCGGCCACCCAACAAAATGTCGCGACCCTCAAGTCCCGAGGGGCCGAATTCATCGGTCCCGAGGAAGGATTACTCTCGTGCGGTTACGAGGGTCTGGGCCGGCTGTGGCCGGTGGAGAAGGTGGTGGAACGTGCGGTGGAAATTCTCGCTCAACGGTGAGCCGGACGCGGATCCCGCCGGAACGGCTTGGTTCACGGCCGCACGCCCGCGGTTCCGGGCCGGCCCGGCCCGGGTGCGCCGCGCGCGGTCGGGGATGCGGAGATTGATCTCATGAGGGCCCCGAAGTCCACCCAGGCGATTCCGCTCCCGCCGCGCCGGAAGATCCAGCGGCCCGTCACCCCGCCCCCGTTCCATCCCTCGGATGGGGGTGGGCCGTTTGCGAAATGGGTCGCGCCGGTCAACCGGTTGCTGGGGCAGTTGGTGGAGTTGCTGAGCATCCCCGCCCCGGACAGCCTGCAGACGCTGCGCCGGATCCAAATCATGGAGCTGGATATCGCACTGCCGATCAAGATCGCGGGACTCGCGATGCTGCTGCGCTACTTTGTTTTTTCCTCGTGGATCCGGGAAACCTCCGGTCTGCTGGAGATCTCGATCGACGACGCGCGTTACTTTTTCTGGTTCTACTTTGCAGTCAGTGTGGCCTATGCCTGGGTCATCCTGGCCATTCGCCGGCTGAAGCTGGCGGTTGTCGAGTGGTCGGTTTTCGTCATGAACCTGGCGGACGGCATCTTTCTGGGGGTGCTGACCCTTGTCACCGGCGGGTATAACAGCATTCTGTATTGGCTCTTCCTGGGTCTCATCGCCCGCACCGCCGTGAGCGTCCCGCGCGCCGCAACGCAGTTGGTGTTGAACATGACCTTGAGCACCTGCTACCTGCTGGCGGGCGTCATGGATTCATTGATCTATCAACGGTTCGATCCGCGCGACCGCGCCATCCTGGATTTGTATGGGCCGCCCAACCCGGAACCCCTGGTGCTTCGCCTGGCGCTGCTGCTCCTCATGACGTTTGGCTGTTACGCCATCCAGGTGATGCTGGAACGCCAGCGTCAGGCTGCGGACGAAGCCCGCGAACTGGCGGTGCGCGAAGTTCAACTCCGCGCCGCTGGACGGCTCGCCGCCGAGTTCGCCCACCAGATCAAAAATCCCCTGGCCATCATCAACAACGCCGCGTTTTCCCTCCAGCGAGCCCTCAAGGATGGCAAGGCCGGACCGGCGGCCCAAATCGAGATGATCCAGGAGGAAGTCGAACGGGCCGATCGGATCATCACGCAAGTGATGGGGTACGCTCAGCTCAGCGAGGGCCATGTCGAGAAACTTAATGTGGTGGACGAGCTCAATTACGCCATCAGCCGCGTGTTCCCACCCGCTGCCGCGTACCCCATCCAGGTGCATCGGGACTACACCTCGAGCTTTCCGCCCCTGCTGATGCAGCGACACCATGCCACCGAGACGTTCATCAACGTCCTGCAAAATGCGCGCGAGGTCCTCGAACTCAGGGGCGGAAATGTCTTCGTGCAGGCTCGCTGCCTGGAGGATCTGTCCATCGAGGTCTCGATCCGTGATGATGGCCCGGGCATCCCGCCGGACAAACAGGTGAAGATTTTCGAGGCGTATTACACCACCAAACAAAAGGGCAGCGGCCTGGGCCTGGCGACCGTTAAACATAACGTCGAGCTGTATGGCGGCTCGATCAAGGTCGAATCAGAGCTTGGAAAGGGCGCCCGCTTTACCTTACAATTCCCCGTGAAAATGTTGATGAAGATGGCGAAGACGACGTGAATACAAGTATCGAATTCCCAGCCCGCAGCCCCAGGTCCCGGGCGCCGAAGCGGGTCCGCCCGCCTCGCGCTCGACGGGGAGCCTGTGGTGCGGGTCTCGGGCTCTGGGCCCCGGTACCGGCAACCGGTTGTTGATGAATCGCCCCCTGCCACCCGTGCTCGTCGTCGATGACGAGAAGAACATGCGCCTGTCGCTCAAGACGGTGCTGACGGACGAGCGTTATTCGGTGCACATCGTGGAATCCGCCGAGCAAGCTCTCGAAGCCTTGGCCCGGGAGGAGTTCCTCATGGTGATCACGGACGGACGCCTGGGGGGAATGAGCGGGTACGAACTGCTGTCCAGGATCCGCAGCCAGAAGCCCGAGCTGCCCGTGCTGATGATCACGGCCTACCCCACACCCAAGCTCGCCGTCGAAGCCATCAAAGCCGGGGCCATGGACTACCTGGCCAAGCCGTTTGCGCCCGAGGAACTGCTCCACGCCGTGGCGCGCTGCGCCGAACGCTATCGTCTCCTGCTGGACAATGCGAGTTTGCGAGCCCGGGCCGGCGAGGTCTATGGCCTGGCACAAATTGTCGGCCAATGCTCCAAGATCCGCGAGATGCGCCAGATGCTCCAAACGGTGGCCCCCACGGACGCCCGGGTGCTCATCCTCGGCGAAAGTGGCACGGGCAAGGAACTGGTGGCCGGCGCGCTGCACAGCTTAAGCCAGCGCGGCCAGGCGAATTACGTCCGCATCAACTGCGCGGCCATTCCCGAAACCCTGCTGGAAAGCGAGTTGTTCGGCCACGAAAAGGGCGCCTTTACGGGCGCGCTCAAGCAGAAGCTGGGGCGGGTCGAGGAAGCCGATGGCGGCACGATATTTTTGGATGAAATTGCCGACATGAGCCGGCCCTTGCAGGCCAAGCTCCTGCGCTTCCTCGAAGACGGAACCTTCACGCGCGTGGGTGGCACCCAGGAGCTCCGGGTCAATGTCCGGCTAATCGCCGCCACCAATCGCGACATCGTCAACGCCATCGCCGCCGATCAGTTTCGCGAGGATTTGTTCCACCGGCTCAATGTCGTACAGATGCGCCTGCCGCCCCTGCGCGAGCGGGGTGAGGACATCCTGCTCCTGGCGGATCATTTCCTGAGAACCTTCAGCCTCTCGCTTAATAAAACCACCCATACGCTGTCGCGCGCGGCGGGCCAGAAGTTATTGGAGCATCGCTGGCCGGGTAATGTGCGCGAATTGCGCAACGTGATCGAGCGGGCGCTGATTCTCGAGACCCTGCCCGAAATTCAGCCAAACAGTCTGCCCGATTTCCAGCTCGAAAGCCGCCTCTTCAAAGATGCCGGTCCCAAAGCGCTCCCCGCGGGTTCGCTGGACGAGATCATGGCCCAGGTACGAGAAGGACTTGATCGGCTCGCTTCTCGAACAGAACCACTTTAACCTCGCCAAAACCGCCGAGCGCTTGAAGATTAGCCGTCATGCCTTGCGTTATCGCATGCAGCGGTTGAGTATTGCGGACGGCGCGGAAGCCGGCGACGAACCCGGCCAGCCCGCGGGCAAAGACATTTCATCATGACGACGATTCATCCCCTCTTCGCCCAGCAGAGCCTCCCCATCGATGTGGTGCAGGCGCCCTGGCAGCAAATGGACGCCGCCACCCAGGAAATTTTAATCATCCTGGGGGCGGTTGCGGGAGTCACCTTGCTGGCTCTCATGTGGGTGCTGGTTTTCCGTAAAAAGGGCGGCCAGCGTTCGCGCCGCCACTCGCACCACCACCACCACTCCGCTCGCGAGAGCGCGCCGGAGCCAAAGACCGAGGAGGAGGGCGCCTCCGAGCCGGAGACGGGTCGAAAGGGGCGGCGGCACCGTCGCCGGCGCGAACACCGTCCGCGCAACCCGACCCTGGCGGAGACCGGGGGATTGCCGCCGTTGCGGGCGGGACGTCCACCCGATCCGTAGCCTTGAGCCATGGAAGAGAGCCGTGCCATAACGCGTAAGAGCGCCTCCAACCTGGCGCTGGCCTTCGTCTTGTTGCCCAAGACCAAGCGGGACGGCATGTCAGCGCTGTACGCATTCTGTCGCGCGGTGGATGATATTGCCGACGACGACGCGGTCCCGCTCGGTGAACGGCGGAGCAAACTGGCGGAGTGGCGCGCGGATGTTCAGCGGGCGTGCGGTTCGGAGACGCCAAGGTTTTCGGTTAATCGCGAGTTGCAAGGGGTCATTCGCGAATACCATCTGCCGTTCGACCATTTCGACGCGCTGCTTCAAGGCGTCGAGACGGACCTGGATTGCAACCGTTATGCCGGCTACGAACAGCTCGAACTCTACTGCTACCGCGTGGCCTCCGTGGTCGGCCTCTTGAGCATCGAGATTTTCCGGTATTCGGACCCGGCTTGCCGCGACTACGCGGTCTATCTCGGCAAGGCCCTGCAATTTACCAATATCTTGCGCGATGTCCGCGCGGACGCCGAGCGCGGGCGGATTTACCTCCCCCTGTCCGAGCTGCAACGGTATCACGTCCGGCCGGAGGAGATCCTGGGCTTCGAGTATTCCGAACGATTTTATTCGCTGGCAAACAGTGTCGCCCAACGCGCCCGGCATTTTTACCGCCTGGCGCGCCAGACCCTCCCGCAGGCGGATCGGCGCGCAATGGTCGCCGCGGAGTTGATGGGATCGGTCTATTGGCGTTTGTTGCGGGAATTGGAGCGACGCCGGTTCAACGTCTTCGGGCCCACGCCGCCACGGCTGGGCAAAGGGCAGAAGCTTCTGCTCATTGTCCGCGCCTGGTGGCGGTTCACCTTGGGCGCCACCGCGCCCGCCTACGGCGCCTGAACCACGGCTGTAGGGGGATGCGCCCCCTCCGCTCCCTCGACCGCCATCAACGAACCCTGGACCCATGAGCCGATCCTCGCGCAGGTTGATCGTCAATGCGGATGATTTCGGTCGCTCGAGCTCGATCAACCAGGCCGTCATCCGCGCCCATCGCGAGGGCATCTTAACCACGGCCAGCCTGATGGTGAATGAACCGGCCTGCGCTGAAGCCGTCGAGTTGGCGCGGCAAAATCCGACGCTCGGGGTGGGGCTGCACCTGACGTTTCTGTGCGGCCGGTCAGCGTTGCCACCCGGGCAGATTCCCGGCCTGGTCAATCCGACCGGAGAATTCACGAATAATCCGGCAGGCGCGGGTTTTCGTTATTTTTTCCAGCGCAGCCTGCGCGAGCAGTTGCGGGCGGAAATTCGTGCTCAGTTCGAAAGGTTCCGGGCTACGGGGCTGCCCTTGGACCATGTGAATGGCCATTTGCACCTGCATCTGCACCCGGCGGTGTTCGGCTTGCTCATGGCGGACGCCGCGCAGCTCGGGGTGGAGCGCGTGCGTCTGACGTTCGACCCGTTCTGGCTCAACCTCCGCCTTGCATCCGGCCAACTCGGCTATCGCACCATCCACGCGCTGATTTTTCACAGCCTCGCGGCGCGGGCTCGGCCGGTCCTGCGGCGCCGCGGATTTCACCACACGGACCGGGTCTTTGGCTTGCTTCAGAACGCGCGCGTTGACGAAGCCTATGTCCGCGCCTTGCTGCCCCGGCTGCCGCCGGGTGATTCCGAGCTTTACTCCCATCCGTCGCTCGACGAGTTTAAACAGGAGTTCGATGCGCTGGTCAGCCCGCGCGTGTGCCGGGAGGTGAAAGCCCTGGGCATTGAATTGATTCGTTATCGGGATTTGTAAAATGGCCAAATTGCTTTTGATTCTGTTGATCGGTCTGGTGTTTGAAAGCACGGGGATCGTGCTGTTGAAGAAGGGCATGACCCGGATCGGCGACGCGCACGTCGCCGGCCTGGCCGATGTCCCGCGCCTGGTCAAAACGGGGGCTTCCAATCCGCAGATTCTTCTGGGGATTTTCTTCGAGGCCCTGTTTTTTATCTGCCTGCTGATCCTGATGGCTCGGAGTGAAATCAGCTTTCTGTGGCCCTTGACGGCCCTGAGCTTTGTCTTCGCCACAGTGGCGGCGATGTGGTTCCTGCACGAGCAGGTCTCGCTGGTTCGCTGGGCCGGTGTCGTCCTTATCATGATCGGGGCCGCCCTAATCAGCTATAGCGAGCATATCAAGGAGAAGCCCCCGCTGACCGCGTCGGCGGCGGAACCTGGCCATTGATGGGCGCTCCGGGTTCCGATCCTCCACGCGCTGCGGCTCGTGCCCGGGAGAATGTTCAACGGCCGGCGGAGTCGCGCAGCACGGCGCTTAATACCCGCGCCAGTTCCGCGCCCGCGACCTTTCCGTGCTGGCGCAACCGCAGGAGCCCGGCGATTTTGCCCGGGGATTTTGCCAGCGCCAGCGCCAGTTTGCCGCCGTGGATCCGCAGGTCCTCCGTCAGCACAGAGTTGAAATCCAGCGGCAATTCCTCTTCCGCGGTATCGAGCACCACCCGCACGATGGCGCAGGGGATGCCGTGTTCCTGGCATACGGCGCGGATGGCGAAGGACTCCATTTCCACCACATCGGCGCCGGTGTCCCGGAACAGGGTCTGTTTCTCCGCCGCGCGGCTGATCACGCGATCGGAGACGTGGAATCGCACCGGCTGAGCGCCGGCACCGAGCAGGGCGGGTTCCAACCCGGTGTTGTCGGAGGACGAAAAGACAACTGTGCCGCGCTTCAAGCCGGGCCGCAGGCCGCCCGCGAAACCGGCCGTTACCACCAGGGCGGGTTTGCGGCGAGCCAGCGCCGCCCGAGCGCCGCGCTCCGCGTTGTGCCGCCCCATTCCGGTGATCAGCACCTCAACCTGGGGCGGAAGCGCTGTTTCGCGGGCAAAGGCTTGAGCCTCTTCTTTGACCGCAAAGCAAACCAGCAATTCTGGGGGCGCATGCACGTTTCCATCCTGCCCCGCTTTTAATGCGCTGGCAATTCCGTGATGTCCAACGAATGACCGATCCGCTGCCGGGGGCCACACCAGGCTTTCGAGCCAGGGTCGTACGCAGGAATAATCGGCTATTTAATCCCGGCCAATCGCTCACTCCAAATCTGGTAGAGCAGCACCGTTGCCCGCACGTCCCTCAGGCAATACTCGGCAATCTCGCGGTAGCGGCCCTCGGCCAGCAGGGTGTTGACGTCGTTTCCCGTCACGCCGTGGCTTTTGGGGGATTCGATCCCAAAGGCTTTGCAATAGAAATCCAGGTTAAACCGGCGCGCCGCTCCGTCGCGGCCGCTGACCCCGTAAAAGGTCAATTGTTCGGCCAGGTCGCAGTGGGGTTCGGTTTGGTAGCGATAACCGAGCCAGTTCTTGCGGGAGATCGGCACGTTCAACAATGCCGAACGGAGGTAGATGAACGGCACATCAAAGCCGCGTCCGTTGAAGGTGGCGATGTGGTCGTAGTGCCGGGCCACATCCCAGAAGGCGGTCAGGAGTTCCACCTCATCCATGCAAGGCACGAACTCGACCGGTCCCGCCTCACTGCTGTCGTCCTCGTAGTCTTCCGCCGTAAAGAGCACCTGGCCGCGGGACGTCTCGGCATTGAGCATGGCGATGCACACCACCTGCGCGGTGAACGGCCATAAGTTGAATTGTTTCAGGATCTCCGCCCGGCGGGTCGCGCGCGCGGTTTCATCGCTGATGCGCTCGCATTCACGGAACAAATATTCCTGCTGCGCCTCGTCAAAGTGCTCGAGCGGCAGCGTCGAAGTTTCGATGTCGAAAACCAGTTTGGCCATCAAGCCCCGAACTTGTCGAACATCTTGGCGTTGGCCTGCATCAGGCGGATGAGGTGCTTCGCCTCGAACACGCCGAGCGAGCCGGTATTGGCGCCCGTTTCGGTAAACCGCTCGAGTTTGTCCGAGCCCGAGCAGGAGGAATGGAGCAGCACCGGTTGCGGGTGCCAGGAGTGTCCCTTGAGTACGCAGGGCGTCGAGTGATCGCCGGTGATGGCCAGCACATCCGGCCGTTTCTTGAACAGGATCGGCAGCGCCGCGTCCAGGTCCTCGATGGCTTTGGCTTTGGCGGCGAAATTGCCGTCTTCGCCATACATGTCCGTGTACTTGTAGTGCAGGAAGAAAAAGTCGTAATTATCGTACTCGGCGAGGTAGCGTTCGAACTGTTCGGAAATGGTTTGCGGGCCTTCGAGTTTGGTCATGCCAACCAGTTGGGCCAGGCCTTTATACATGGGATAAACCGCGATGCACCCGGGCCGCAGACCATAGCGATCCTGGAAGGAGGGGATTTCCGGCTGGTGCGCAATGCCGCGCATGAGGAAGCCGTTGGCGGGTTTCTTGTGCGCAATGACCGGAAGCGCCGCCTTGTAGAAATCGGCCACCCATTTGGCCGCTTTTTTCGCCTTGGCGGACTTCGGGTTCACGGGCTCGCTCTTGGGGACAGCCAATCCTTCGCGGTGCGGGTCGGCATCGGTCAGCGGCCCTTCCAGGCCGGTGCCCCGGAAAATCACGACGAACCGATGGCCCTTGCCCGCCTTGATGATGACCTGCGCATCGCCCACCTTTTTGACCTTTTGCGACAGCAGGGCGCAGAGTTCCTCGCAGACCGAGGTATCGATGCGGCCCGCGCGCCGGTCGGTGACGATGCCTTTAGCATCGAGCGTGCAGAAGTTGGCGCGCGCCGCCACGTCGCCCGCGCGCAATTCCAGACCCAGGCCCAGGGCCTCGATGACGCCTCGGCCAACCTGAAATTCGAGGGGGTCGTAACCGAAGAGGGCCAGGTGGCCGGGACCGCTGCCCGGGGTGATGCCTGGGGCCACCGGCACCATGCGGCCTTGAGCGGAGTCTTTGCTCAGCGCATCCAGATTGGGGGTCTTGGCCGCCTCCAGGGGTGTCAGGTAGCCTTGCTCGCGGGTCGCCACGTCCCCGAGTCCATCGAGCACCAGCAGCACCAGCTTGGCGCCGGTCTTCAAAGTCAATTCCGAGTAGAGCTTGTCCAGATTCATGATCAAAAGTCGGTTAAAGTCGTGATTCGAATCCGCAGCCCTCGAGGGGCCGCCTCGAATCAGGCCGCATGATGCGAGGAAGGCGATGCGAGCGTCAATGTGATTCCAGCATGGGAAAGCCGCGAGCCAGCCATGGAGGAGAGGCCATGAAACACCCGAAAAGTGCACCGCGGAGGGGAGACCACGAAACACGCAGGATAAGCGAAATATACCCAGTGCAGGGGGAGACCACGAAACACGCGAAATACACGAAAGATGCGTCGTGCAGGGGAGACCACGAAACACGCGAAATACACGAAAGACGTGCCGTGCAGGGGGGCCACGAAACACGCGAAATACACGAAAACTGTATTCTGCAGGAGGGAGCGCCAAGCGCGCAAAATCTTGGCCTCGCACGGGTAGGTCTCGGTGTTGCACGGTGCTCTATCGTCTGGTGCGCGGCCGGATCCGGTTTCGGCTTAACGAGGCGTTCGCGAATCCTGAACGTTCTTGAGCCCTTCCGATTATCGACCATGCCACATCGCACTAAAGCTCTGACCCGGAGCTTGGTGAGAATTCACTGTTCTATAGCTTCGCAATCGCCTAAAACAACGCCCAGATGACCCGGCCCTACCAAGAAATGCTGCACGGCATGCCCCTGTTGCGCCAAGCGCCCGGCGAGCGGCACGAGGCCATCTGTGCCCGCCTCTACCGCGCTCTGCTGGTCAGCACGGCCAACCTCAAGAGCACCCGCGTGCTCGAACCTCGATTCGAGCTCAAGCTCTCCCGCGAAAATGTGCTCCGCCCCGATCTCGCCCTGGTTGCCACTGCGACCGGAAAGCTTTGGCTCGCCGCCGAAATCGTCAACTCGGCGGATCACGCCCCCGATACCGTGGTCAAAAAGCAAATCTACGAGGACATCAAGCTCCCGCGGTTGTGGATGATCGATCCGCGCTATGACAATGTTGAGGTTTACCACGGCGGCCCCTATGGACTGGTCCTGCAAGGCATCCTGGCCGGCGCCGAGGCTTTGACCGAAAAATTGCTGCCGGACTTCCGGGTCACGGTCGCCGAGGTGTTTCAAGCCGGGGACAGCGGCGAACAACGCTCAAGGTTCCAATCAGACTGAGTCTCAGACCCTCGGCGCGTTGTGGGGTGGTCAAGGGCAGGGGGGCTCGAGAGCCTGATGGGTGGCAGACGCCTCATTCGGCCAGAAACCAGGAACCTCGATTTTGGTTTGCCCCACGGTTGCAAACCGGGTAACGCTCGGGGATGCAAGTGCGAGTCCGTACAATCTTACTTCTTGGCCCTCTCTTTGTGGCAATGGGCACCGGCCTGTCGGCGGAACCCACCGCGGGCGAAATTGCAATGCGAGATGTCCTGGTGCTTAAATCCGTCACCCGGGCTGGCCGGTCGGCGGTGCACTCGGACCCGGTCGAGGCCCTCATTGTCTCAGGCCAGTGGCACGCCCCCGCCTCCGGCGAGGTCATCGCCACTCCCGGGGGTGACCGGACCTGGGAGTCGAGTCGAGCCGGTGACGACGGTTGGCTGGCGCCGGCAAACCTGCGCGGGGGCTACATTGATTGGGCGGTTTACAGCCCGGAAGAGCGGGTGATGATCCTGGAAGCCGCCGGGCACAACCTGGCCTACGTGAACGGCGAAATTCGCACGGGTGATCCTTACGCTTACGGTTATGTGCACCTCCCGGTTCTGCTGCACGCCGGCACCAACGACCTGCTCTTCCAATGCTCTCGAGGCCGGTTCCGGGCCAAACTCGTGCCGCCGGAAGGACCACTTTCTCTCAATACCGAGGACACGACGCTTCCCGATATCGTCCTTGGCGAAAGAGGACCGCTGCGGGGAGCGGTGGTGGCACTCAACAGCACCACGCATCCGATCGAGGCGGTTCTGCGCACCCGCGGTGCCAAAGCCGCCGAAACCGTTACTCGCATCCCCCCGCTCAGTGTGAGAAAGGTCGGATTTGTCTTCTACCCTCCTCGATCCACCGAACCGGGAGAATGCCCGGTGACCCTCGAAGCTACCGAGCGGCATAGCCGATCGAAAGTGATCGCCCGGGCTCAACTCAAACTCAGAGTGCGCCGTTCAGATCAGACTTACAAACGAACCTTCATCAGCGCCATCGATGGCAGCGTGCAGTATTACGCCGTCAACCCCGCTTCGCGCGGCAGTTCCGATTCACCGGCCTCGGCCTTGTTCCTTTCCTTGCACGGCGCCAGCGTCGAGGCCATCGGCCAGGCGGATGCCTATTCCCCCAAGCCCTGGGGCAACCTGGTGTGCCCCACCAACCGCCGGCCCTACGGCTTTGATTGGGAAGAATGGGGCCGCCTGGATGCTCTCGAAGTGCTCGCCCAGGCCGAGGCCCTGTTCCGGCCCGACCCCACCCGCGTTTATCTCACCGGCCATTCCATGGGCGGCCACGGCACGTGGCAATTGGGCGCGATTTACCCGGACCGCTTCGCCGCCATTGGAGCCAGCGCGGGCTGGATTAGTTTCACCTCCTATGTGGAGACCAACCGTTCCTCGCCGGCCGATCCCATCGAGCAAATCCTGGCGCGCGCCAACGGTTCGAGTGATACCCTGCTCCTGGCCACCAATTACCTGCAGGAAGGGGTCTATATCCTCCACGGTGACGCGGACGATAACGTGCCTATCCGGGAAGCCCGGCAGATGCGAAAAGTGCTCGCCGGGTTCCACCACGACTTCGACTTTCATGAACAGCCCGGTGCCGGCCATTGGTGGGATGCCTCGGACGAACCCGGCGCGGATTGCGTGGACTGGGCGCCGATGTTCGATTTTTTTGCGCATCACGTGGTCCCGCGGGATGTGAGCCTGCGGCAAGTCCGCTTCGTCACGCTCAACCCGGCGGTTTCAGCTCACTGTCATTGGGTGACCGTTCTCGCGCAGGAACACGCGCTCGAACCGAGCCGGGTCGAAGTTCGGTGCGACCCGTTGAAGCGCCGGTTGGTCGGGACTACCGCTAACATCGGGACCATCGCTTTCGAACTTCCCGAACTGGCGCCGGGTTCGCCGTTGACCATCGAATTGGATGGGCAGAAGCTGGAAAGCGTCCCCTGGCCCAGCGATGTGGACTGCGGTTTCATCTCCCGGGCCGCGGGGCTAAGCCCCAGACCCATGGTCTGCCTGGTGCATGATCGAGGCCAATGGGCTTTAGGCCAGCCCCCTTCCGCAGGGATGAAGAACCCGCATCGTTCCGGTCCGTTCCGCCAGGCCTTCAACCGGCATATGCTGTTTGTGTATGGCACCCACGGCGCTGCCGGTGAGAACGGGTTGACGTTTGCCAAGGCCCGCTACGATGCCGAGACCTTTTGGTACCGCGGAAACGGCGCGGTCGAGGTGTTGTCGGACGACGACTACCTGCATCTGCAAAAGGGGAAGCGCGAAAGCCACAATGTGATCCTCTATGGAAATGCCGAGGATAATGCGGCGTGGCCTTTGTTGCTGGCCGATAGCCCGGTGCAAGTTCACCGCGGCTCCGTCAAAGTTGGCGAGCGCGAGTGGTCGGGAGCAGATCTGGCCTGCCTGTTCCTCCGGCCATTTCCGGGAGACGACCAGGGTTTGGTCGGAGTGGTGGCTGGTTCCGGCGTCGCCGGACTGAGGCTCTCCGAACGGCTCCCCTATTTTCTCTCCGGGGCCGGGTTTCCGGATTGCTTGGTCATTGGACCCGATATGCTGTCCCGGGGCATTGCGGGAATCCGGTTGGCCGGGTTCTTCGGCGAGGATTGGGGCGTCGGCACGGGTGATTTTGCCGGCGGCCCATAGGCGGGGGCGTGGGTTCGGACAACGGAGCGACATCTGATGGTAGCCATGGACTTCAGTCCATGGATCCGCAGCCTTCCCCATGCCGAGCGTCGCGTCGCGACGCCCCCCATGGGATTCCCTCGCCGAGCACCAATCAACCGCTCAGGCGTCGCTACGAAGGAGCGAAAGAATTGTTTTTGGGGGATATTGCCCGATTTAGCACAGATGGTAGTAATACCGGCACGGGAGCGCCTAGCCATGCGCGCGGCTTGGAGGTGCTCGGTCAGGCCGCCTTCGCGCCGAAAGCCCTTGCCGCTGGCCAAAGCCTTGATCTTGGTGCCGTCATGCATCACGCGCTCCACACGGCCCGATGCTTTTGTCTCCCTCAAAACGCCCGTCCTGCTATGCTTGCGCGCATGCAACATTCGCCAGTTCGCTTGCGCTCGATCATGCTGTGGTTGCTGCCCGCCGCCCTGGGCGCCGCACCGATTCCCGACGCGCCCTTTTGGCAGGACGTCGCCGTGCGCATTCAGCACGCGCCGGAGTTGACCAACGCCGTCTTCAAAAAGCTCTGCGTGGACAAGGAGAACACCGTGTATGTCCTGACCGACAAGGGGGTTGCCCGGGTTTACGACAATACCCTGGCCCTGGACCACAGCTATCGCCCGTTCGCCGGCAAGGTTGCCAAAGACATCGCGCTCACACCGCGAGGCGACCTGGTCTGCCAATTCGACGACGGCTGGATATCCAACGGTGTCCATGATCTTCTGGGCTTGAACTTCGACCCCTCCGACCTGGCCCGGCGATCACCCCTTCAAGCCAGGCCCGATGCGCCCTGGCCGGAGTTGACCGCCCGGGCTGCCGTTCCGGGCGGCGCTTGGTACGGCACCACTCGGGGCGCATTTTTTGAGCGCGACGGCGTCGAGTCCCGGTATGCCACGCCGTCCGCGCCCGGCATCGAACCGCCGCGCTTCCGGTATTATGCCAGCAAGCGATGGCTGCGGGACGATCACGTTCTGGATGTCGCGGTGGACCGTGACGGGCAGGTCTGGGTGCTCACGCAAACGGGCTTGAACAAAATCGAGTTCCGTCCGATGACGCTCGCCGCGAAAGCGGACTGGTTCCATCGCAAGATTCGCTCGCGGAATATGCGCTACGGCTTTACGGCCGAGCGCCGATTGTTGGTGCCCGGTGAGATCACCTCGAGCGAGATGATCGATACGGATAACGACGGGGGCTGGACCAGCTACTACATCGGCTCGCTGGGTGTTCGTTACGCCGTGACGCGCGAGGAAAGTATCCGGCAGGAGGCCTGGGAATCCTTCGCCGCGCTCGAATTATTGCAGAGCCTCCACACCAACACCGGTTTCCCCGCGCGCACTTTCGAGCGCAAAGGTTTCAAGTTTTCCGACCCCGACCGCTGGCGCGACGCCCGGGTCCCGGGTTGGGATTGGAAGGGCCATACCAGCAGCGACGAGGTCTGCTCGCAGACCTTTGCCCATGCCGTGATGTGGGAACTGGTGGCCACCAATGACGCCGAGCGGGCGCGCATTGCCACCAATTTCGTTCGCATCGTGGACCATATTCTCGGGCACAACCTGTACCTGGTGGATGTGGATGGCAAACCGACCCTCTGGGGCCGATGGAACCCGGAGTATGTCAACTGGTACCCGCCCACCATCCATGATCGCCAGCTCAACAGCGCGGAACTCACCGCCAGCCTGGAGCTCGCCTTTGCCATGACCGGCAACGCGCGGTACCGGGACAAAGCCTTCGAGATGTTTGACCGCTACGGCTACCTCACCAACATTCTCAGCTCCCTGAAACTCATCGCCCCCACCACCGGCTACGTGCATCAAGGCAATGATATGGGCGACGGCTGGAACCACAGCGACGACGAGCTGAGCTTCTTTACCTATTGGCCCCTGGTGCGTTTCGCCTTCAACGACGAATTGCGCGCCAAGTACCTGGGATTGGTGCGGGAGCACCTGGACATCGAGCGACCGGAACGTTACCCCATCTGGAACTTCATCGCCGCGGCTTGCGGCCTGGGCGGCGTCGATGCGCCCGGCTCGGTCTGGACCCTGCGCGGCACGCCCCTGGACACCATTGCCTGGCGCGTCACCAACTCCCACCGGCGCGATCTCACCCGGCTGCCGCCGAATTTTATGGCGCGTGAATTGAAGGAATTGCTCCCGCCCGGCGAACGTCTCATGGCGCGCATCAACACCCAGCCTTTCATCCTCGACCAGGGCGACGATGCTACGGACTTTCCCGGCGACGAATTCCTCCTCGGCTATTGGTTGGGACGTTACGTCGGGGCGATTGGCGGGCCGCCGACGCCACCGGCCGCCCTGCCAGGCGCCGCGGCCGCGCCGGGCCCGGTCGAAGCGTCCGGCCCGTTTCTCCGCCGGGGAGATTACCCGGACTCCCTGGCGCTCGCGGTGCAGGACGCGCTCCGGCAGCACCGGTTCACCTATCCCATGAGGATACTCCGAGGTTCAGACGGGGCCGTGTGGTTCACCGACGACCGCCCCGGCCCGCAGCAAAGCCTCGACCGGGTCGATGTCCGCGTGGCGCCCGGGGGCGAGCCGGCCGTCAGCATTACACCCTATCAATTCGTCGGCAGCGATTGGGCCATCCTGGGCCGCCTCTTGGTCGGTGACCGCTATCAGACCGAGGCTCAGGTCATTCAAGGGGAAATCACGCGCCGGCTGAGTGAGACCAAAAAGTGAGCTGCCAACCCGGGCGCGGTTCTGTGCGAGCACGGGCCGCCGGGTCGCGAAGCGTTTGGAGTGCGGATAGCTTGCTTCCGCTTTTGAACGCGCGACCCGTTCGAAAAGCGGCAGCAAAACCGGGCGCACTCCAAACGCTTCGCGATCCGGTGGATCAGGCGCGCGCAATTCGTGGCCTTACGGTATCAGGCGCTTGGGCTGGACAGTTTTGCCCGCGGAGGGTATAAGCCCGCAAAGGACATGGAATGAAAATGACAGCGGGCGCTTATACTGGCTCGGACCCGGCCGCCGGGGTGGCGGTCGCGGCTTGTCTGCGGTCGGCAAGCCACCGGTCTCGGCAGCGGCTTCTCGTGGCCCTCGGCCTGCTGGTCTTCCTCGCCTCAGCTTACATTCATCAAGCGCCCGCCCACTGTCCTACGCCTCTCTCGCGGCTCGACCTCCTGCACGCCCTGGTGGTCCACCACACCGTGACCATCGATGCGTATCACGAAAACACACCGGATAAGTCGGGCTACCAAGGACATTTCTACAGTGACAAAGCCCCCGGGACCGTCGCTTTGGCGCTCCCCGCCTTTGCGGCCGGCGCCCTCGCGCTCAAGGCCTCCGGCGACACGGTGGACTCCGAGGGCGGCTGGCTCGTCTCGAGTTGGATCGCCTGCGCCGGCTCGATCGGCCTGGTCACGGCGCTGGGCGCCTCGTTCCTGTTCGCCTGGCTGGCCCGTTACGTTCCGCCCCAGTACGCTTTGTTGACCACGCTGGCGCTTTTCCTCGGCGCGGCTCCTTTGCCGTACGCCACCATGATGTTCTCCCATTCCCTGGCGGTCGGCCTGCTGGCCGTCGCCGTTTGGGCTCTCGACCGGCCTCCCTCCCTAGCTTCGCAGTTTTCTGTCCCTCCTGCTGCTGCCGGCCCGCCGGGGAGGGGAGGGGACCGGCGGCGGCGTCTCATTCCATCAGAGGTCCGGCAGCACATGGGCTGTTGGCTAGGCTCGAATCGCTGGGAACTGCTGGCCGGCTTCGCCTGCGGCTGGGCTTTGGCTAGCGAATACACGGCCGGGCTGGTGGTCGCGGGGCTTTTTCTGTGGCTCCTTTCGCCGGTGCCGCCCGGTCCGGGAGCTTCGGCGCCGCGCCCGGCAGTTGTCGAGGCCGCCACCCGAGGCGTCCCTTCCCCAGCTCCTTCGATTCTCGGCCGCCTCGGGCGGCGCGCGCTGCCCTTCTGCCTCGCCGCAGTGCCCCCGTTGCTCTTGATTCCCCTCTACAGTTGGCTCTGCTTCCACAATCCTTTCATCCTGCCTTACAGCCTCAACACCTCCTTCCCGGAAATGAAACAGGGTCTCTACGCCATCAAATGGCCCGACGCCGAAACCGCTTTCAACCTCCTCTTCAGCCCCACCCGCGGCCTCTTCTTTTGGACGCCGTTCCTCGCCCTGGCCGCAGCCGGCTATTGGACTCTCATCCAAACCAATCGGCCCAAATTCTGGCTGATGTACGCTGTGCCGCTGCTGCAAATCATCGTCATCTCCGGACGCACTTGGGATTGGCCCGCTGGGCCCACACTCGGGCCGCGGTACCTCGCTCCGATGCTCCCGCTCCTCGCCCTGCCTTGCGCCCTGGGCGTTCGGCGCTTCCCGCGCCTCGGCGCATTCCTGGCCGGCTATTCCATCCTCATCACCACCCTGGCCACGCTCACCAATGCAAGTCCCCCCGCCAGCTATTACAACCCGCTCGCGGAATTCCAGCTTCCGCTCCTCCTCAAAGGCCAGCTCTCGCCCAATCTCGCCCTGATGCTCGGCCTCCCGCCCTGGCTCTCCGTCGCCATCTTTTACCTGCTCCTTATCGCGGCCATCGTCTGGCTTTGGCGCGAAGCCGCTCGAGTGCAAACACCCCGCCCATAATCCCATTGCCTTCCGGCAATCCAGAAACGCTCTGTCCTGAAGGGACCTTCGAGAATAGCCCCACGCCTCAGCGTTGGGTCGGCTGCGGCATCACGTTAAGTCCCGAATGGACGGCTGACCGGGCTGCGAAAACCCGCCCCTTCGAACGTCCCGTCGGGACTCCTTGATCCGGACACGACCATTCCAACATTGAAGCGTTGGGCTTTTTGTCGCTTGTCCCTTCGGAACAGCGCGTGCCCGCGGCGGGCGGATCATCGCAAACTCAAACCCCTGATCCGGCTGGCGAGAGATCAGCCGGAATGCTGGAGTGCCCGAGTATTAGAGCGCGGAAAACCAACACTGCATAACTCCAACTCCGCCATCCCTCCACCGCCCCATCGCCCGTGCTAACTTCGCGTGCGCAAAGCATTATTTTCTATTGACAAGCGCACAACGATGCATAATCATCGCGACAAGGTCTCCGAGGGTCCGAACACCATTATGCCAATCGCCGAACCGCATACCGCTGTTGCTGTGAGCAAACCACCCGTGTCCGTGGCGGTCGTCCATCCAAACGGAACCGTCCGGAGCAAACTGTGCGGCCTCCTGCGGCGGAGCAACGAAATCCGCCTGCTCTGCGAAAGTTCCACCCTCGAATCGACGCTGCCTGATCTCCTGCGCCTGAAGATTTCTGTACTGGTCTTTTGGGGTGACCGGCCTGAGTCGGCTTGCACCGCGATTCGAAAGGTCAACGCGCTCGCGCCCGCCACCGCCACCCTCCTCCTCAGCCCCTGCTCCGAGCCTCGGTCCATTCTGCGATTGCTGGCGTCGGGCGCCGCCGGCTACATCGCCGCCTCATCGCCGCCCGAGCACCTGACGCGCGCGGTCGGCGAGGTCGCCAAGGATCGCCTCTTCCTCGACCTTCAGGCCGGATTGGCCGTGAGCGAGCACATCAGCCAAATCGAATGCGGCCCGCCACTCACCGGTCGCCAGCGCGAAATCTGTGTGTGGCTCTGTTCACGTGGCGATAAGGCTGTCGCTCGAGGGCTGGCGCTGTCCGTTCAAACCGTCCACACCCACGCCAAAGCCATTTACAAAAAGCTGGGAGTGCATGGCCGGCAAGGGCTGCTTGAGCGATTGTCCATCTCATCCCACCTCGATCCCAACCATCCCCCTTTGGTCCTGGAGCAGCTATAACACTCTGTTATTCAGCCTCCCTGAACCCTACGGGCTATCTCTGCCTGCCTTTGCGGGTCCCGTCCAATCAACCAGATCTTCCCTATTCTAGCGCCAAAGACCCCTGTCGAGCGACCGGGAGAGTTGGTCAGGGATGGCGCGAGACTTCAGGTCATCCCCAGTGGCGGCGCCACTTTTGCGGGATAAAAACTCTTTCCGGCGCCGGGCATCGCCGGCGGCCGAGCGAGAATCTTTGAACTTGCCGCTGATGACAGCGCTCAGCGTAGCCGCCGCCCCGCACCTCCGTGGGCAGCTTGTGGGAAGCCGCAAAATTGTTAAAAACTTCCTACCCTGCGGCCTACCCTCCGGCCTACCCTTCTATTTCCATTCCAATCCGAACCCAACATCGGCGAGAATGCGGCTCAGCGGTGAACTACAGATCCACAGAATCTCTGGAGACGTATCAAAGATGCGCCGATCTGATTCGGCCAGCAGCGCTCGGGAGGGAGCAAGGTTCATGGCATCGGATCCAAGGTGGGAGTCAGGTCAGCGTTTCGTCTCTACACGGAAAAGGGAAAGGAGAAGGCCACGAAACTAAGAACCGACCCTTTTTCAACCAGAACCGACCCTTTTTCGACCCTTTTTCTCTTTCAGGCCCCGGGTATGTGCTCAGCTCGGTTTGGGAAAATTCAAACCCCATGTGGTGTTCCTAACGTGCAAAGTCGGCTGGTGAGCGAAATGATGTGGAGAACTATAAGGAATCCAAGTGGTGTTGGTAGCCTCCTTAGCGATCGCGCAAACGCGGCGTTGGCCACACTAAACAGCAGGTTCGGTTCGGCTGCGAGGCGGTCAGAACGCGCGTTTTGCTTTTCCGTCAGCTTCGTGTTGCTCGTAACAGCCATCGGTAAGCTCTTCATGGGTATCCCCGTGACGAAGCAGCCAGCGCGCCAGGTACCTAGGCGGAAGCCTTCGTTGAATCGCTCCCATCACTTTCAGAACTCCACGCGAAAAATCGTCTATCGAACACGCAGTCATCCAAACTTGTTGGCAGTGGAGCGTTGCGTTGCGTCAAGGCAATGTTACCAACAGTTGGGTCGGCCTGTGGACAACAAAGCATATCAGATGGGACCGTTCCTCTTCACGGACGCCAGGCCCTCAGCAATGGCCTCCATCGCTCCGCTGCCGACCCCAACCGAAGGTTCGCTCCGCTCGGGTCGGCACCGGGTCTACCCCAGTGCTGAACACCTGGCTCTAGCGCTTCGTTTCGCGGAAGATTTCGGTAACATTTTTTCGTGAAGCAACACGCGGGGGAATTCTTATCGTCACTGTTCAGTTTTCATTGGACAGCGGCTATGGGTACCGTTTCAGCGTGGCTTGTCGGAGCCTATAGGGGTTCAACGGCCCCAAAAGAGCCCTCGACACTTCACATTCGGCCCGCTATAACGCTTGGCGGGAATTCCGATCAGGATGGCTACGAACCCTTCCACTACCGGCGCTCGGCCAGTCGATCACGACGCCTCACCCGCGCCCCCAGGACGAGAGCCCCGGTCACGGCTAAAGCTCGCTTTCGGCGCCGGCCTCCTGTTTTTTCTCGCTTCGGCGTACATGCATCAGATGCCTTCGCGCTGCCCTACGCCTATCTCCCGGCTCGATCTCCTCCATGCTATTCTTGTCCATCATACTGTGGCCATAGATAACTATCACGAAAACACACCAGATAAGTCGGGTTACAAAGGACACTTTTATAGTGATAAGGCGCCTGGGACTGTTGCCCTGGCACTCCCTGCTTTCGTCGCTGGCGCCGTCACGCTCAAGGCGTCGGCCGAGGGCCTGGATTCCGAGCGCGGCTGGCTGATTTCAAGCTGGATCGCCTGTGCCGGATCCCTCGGCGTTGTCACCGCACTTGGCGCTTCGCTGATGTTCCTCTGGCTTGCCAATTACGTTCCAACCCGGGACGCTCTCGTTACAACCCTGGCCCTCTTCCTCGGCGCCGCCCCGCTGTCCTACGCCACCATGATGTTCTCCCATGCGCTGGTTGTGGGCCTGCTCGCCATCGCCATTTGGGCCATGGACCAGGGAGGAAACGAAGAACAGACCGGCAAAACTGCGGAATTTTTTGTTTCCTTCGTTACCTTCTGTGGAAAAACGTCTGGGTACCTGCTTAGGCGGCACTCCAAGGCGGGCCTGTTCACCTCCATCGCGAGGTGGTTCTACCCCCGGCGCTGGGGTATGCTCGCCGGCTTTTGCTGCGGCCTGGCCTTGGCGAGCGAGTACACAGTCGGCCTTGTTGTCGTGGCGCTGTTCCTCTGGTACCTGTCCCGTGCCTCACTAAAACGGGGAGCGCCGATTTCGCCCTCCGAAAATCCCCAGCCACTCTCTGAACAACCGATTGCGCGATCTCCAATCGCCCCTGCAACCAGGCGGGCCTTACTCACGCGGCTCTGGTCCCACGCCCTCCCCTTCTGCCTTGCCGCAGTTCCACCCTTGCTCTTGATACCTCTCTATAGCTGGCTCTGCTTTCACAACGCTTTCATTTTGCCCTACAGCCTCAATGCCTCCTTCCCCGAGATGAAACATGGCCTCTACGCCATCAAATGGCCCGACCCGGAGACCGCTTTCAACCTGCTGTTTACCCCCACACGCGGCCTCTTCTTCTGGACACCTTTCCTGGCAATGGCTGGTGCCGGCTATTGGCGTCTTATCCAACTTGACCGTGGCAAGTTTTGGCTCATGTACGCCTTGCCTCTGCTCCAGATCGTCGTCATTTCCGGACGCACCTGGGACTGGCCCGCCGGACCGACCCTGGGCCCGAGATACCTTGCGCCCATCCTCCCATTGCTGGCCTTACCTTGCGCCTTGGGGCTTCGACGGTTCCCTCGAATCGGAACGCTCCTCGCGGCCTACTCGATCCTCATCACCACGCTGGCCACCCTCACCAACGCCAGCCCCGCTTCCAGCTACTACAACCCGCTCACCGAGCTTCAGCTTCCGCTCCTGCTCAAAGGGGAACTCACACCTAATCTTGGCCTGATGCTCGGCATGCCTCCCTGCCTCTCGGCCGCTCTTTTCTACGGCTTTCTCGTCGTTGTCATCGCCTGGCTTTGGCGCGCAGCGGGACAGCGGAGCGGGACCAGACCATCATTTTTCCGTTGACAGCATTCCCCCGGGGGGATAATGCTCGCACAAGGATTTGCTGAGGAAGAGAACTGCTATGGGATCAGTTGGAGAGCGCCAAAGGGACCAAGGCATGGCTGCGGTGGGGAAACGTCCAGTGGCTGTCATCTGTTCCACTAAAGCGCCGCGCGATGAGCTGCGCGCTAGGCTACGCGGGGCAGCGGGGCTCGATTTGCGGTGCGAGCACCCCAGCATCGACTCGGCTCGCCCCAACCTCCTCGGCCTGAAGATATCGGTCGTCATCCTCCACCATGACCGGCCTGAGGGTGCCTGCGCGGATATCCGCAAGCTGAACACCATCGCACCCCGTGTGGCTATTGTGCTGTTCAGCGCCTGCCGCGAGCCGGAGTCCATCCTGCTCGCGCTGGCAGCCGGCGCCTTGGCCTATGTAGTCGCTTCTTCGCCCATCGACCAACTTATCCGGGCGGTGCATGATGTCTCCGAGGGGCGCCTCTTTCTTGGGGTTCAGGCCCGATGGGCCGCGATGGAATACATCCGGCGTTTCGAGTCCGCGCCCGTGCTCACCGATCGCGAGCGCGAAATCTGCGTATGGCTCTGTTCACGGGACGAAAAGGGGGTCGCTCGGGGGTTAAAAATCTCAGTCCAAACCGTGCACACCCACGCCAAGGCTATATACAAGAAGCTGGGCGTGCACGGCCGCAGAAGGCTGCTTGACCGCCTCGCCACCGCGACGGAAGGCGCGTACCTAAGCACAACGCCGTATAGGAATTCAAAATGAGCTGCAACATAAGCTCCTGCGACAGAATAGCCTGCGATTCGCTACAAGGAATACGTTCATGCGAATTTCCTCGCGTAACTCACCTGCGCTTCTGTCCGGCGCACCACACCAACTCGCCTACCATTACGTCCAAATCGTGGCGAAAACCTCGAAAATAGCCGAAAATCCAAGGAATCCCGACACCATCCAGCAGAGGGTCGCTCGGCCGATACGGGTCTTCCGGCGATTTCACGAGGGAATTCCTATACGGCATTGTACCTAAGCAGCATGCGTCTCCGACCCGGGATGTGGGCCGTCTCCCTAGTCATGGGTGCGCTTTGTCTCGGGTCCATTGGAGCCTCCCGTGCCGAGGGTTTGCGGCTGCAGGGGAGCACGGAATATCGTTTTTATAATCGAGCCGGTGACAGGGTAATAACGGCACACCAGGGTGGTTTCGACCTCGAACTGGACCGGGGGGGGGTACTTGGCTTCTAACGGTTTCCAGCACTGTCAACACAAATGGCTACTACGTAGCTGCCTTTGACGGAACGAATCATTTCACAATAGTCTGTTCCACCCGCTTTTCAAAGAGCCCCGGAGGTGCTGAACTGACCCCACCCACCCCGGTTGAACAGGCTAACCAATTGGCTTCCGTGTCGTTCGGCCCGTACCCCCTCGACCTTTTTCCCACAGAGCGAATGATACGGTTAGCGCTGGCCTCGGGCCCGTACCTTTCGGACACCCGCTCCAGAAAGATGCCGGCTCCCTGGCGGAACCCGCGGCTCGAATTGTTGGCATATAGCTTTACCAACGTGGTGGAGCAGGATTCGAGCTGGCCACACGCGCCTTTGAAGGCGGAGCTCTTCACCAGCTCTGCGCCAAAAGCTGATGAGGCATTCGATCTTTTGGTGCCGAACAGTGAGACCTTCCTGGCGCGTCGGGAGCGCGAAGAAAAGAAAGTCCGAGCAATGGAACCCGGCCACCTGGCTGCGCGGTATTCCATCGATCGCGCATCACCCTGCAATATCGTTTGGAGGTCTTGTGGCCTGGTTTGGGCACCAGTGCTACCAATCGCGGCGTCGCTGAGTTTTTCTCTGATACTGTCACCAACATAACGCGGATCGACTCCCTTGTCTCCGGCCGCCCGCGGATTCTCGGCACCATGTCCGTCGACGATTTTCGCGGTCGTTAGATGGACAAATGCCTTCGGGTTCAATTTGCCGGCTGTCTTTCGTCTATCGGTTTTCAAACCGGTCGGCGGGGGGCTCAAGGCAAGCGAGCTCCAGACGGTGTCAATTTACGAAGGGGTGACAACCACTATCCTTCCTGAGCCCTCAGCGGAGGAATTTGCAATACCTTTTGAGGCCAAAACCGAAGTTATTGAGAAGCTGTTTTCACGCCAAAGTCCTTTCATTCCCCAGGTGGCGTACGTGACAACAAATCGAGATCTCTTGGCCGTGGCGGAGGTGCGAGCCCTGCCGGCTTAGCAACGAGCGTTTGCCAAGGCCGGACTGCATCCGCGGCGTCCGTTGAAGAGGGTCATCCTGTACGTCATTCTTGGTTGTTTGATCCTTCCACCGGTTGTCAGAGTTCTTCGGCGAACCTCGAAGCAAGTTGGTGATGCATAAAGGAAAATCAATAACGGGGTAACCTGCACCGGTTGCAATCGGGACGAACCGAATTGCGAGGACAATGAGACTCCAACGGGCTGCGACTATGGCGGAGACATCGTGCATATCCACTGAACGAACTGCGACTTGACTGAGACGAACTGCAAGGACATCAACAACAACTGCGGGCATTGGTGCCCCCGCGGAGCCGACGCAACGGCGCCGGTTAGCTGGTCCCGGCACGCCAACTACCCGCACCTCACCTTGGGCGCAGCCGCCTTCCTGCGCTGCCCCAAACGGCAAGCGGGAGGCCGGCCCAGCTGAAGTACAAAAATGCCTACCCTGTCGCCTACCCTGCGAGCTACCCTTTTATTTCCCTTCCAATCTGAGCTGAACACTGGCAAGAATGCGGCTCAGCAATGAACCGCAGTAATCCAACTTATGCGCTTGCGTGGTACCGAGCCCTTTCCATGAAACACGCTAACCGATCGCGGCCCCGCCTCTGGCAAACCTCTGCCCTTTAGGCAATTGAATACTCCCCTCGTGAAATGCTAATATTCCTATGAGAATGTCATACGCCAATTTCAGAACCGGACGGGTTCGACAAATTCCCAGGTGGCACCGCAGGTGTTTTCAATTCGGTGCAGTTCTTTTCGCTTTAGGTTGCCATGACATTAGCGCGGACCAATTTGTCAAAGTTGAAGCCGAGCTGCAAATCCTCGAGGTTAAGTGGCTAGAGCCTGAGCCCAGCGCAAAATCGCAGGTTCGGCCTCCTTCGACTAACGAGTGGAAGATTGCCTTCTCCGCCATTGTGGGGACGAAAGAGTGGAGGCTCGAAGGGAATTTCTCACGGAATAGCAGAGATTGCTGGCTGTTCGACGGTACGAACGTGCTCAACAGTATTCGAATGACTGGCCCCGCGGAGTCGGCGAACCACGGCAACACCAATGGCCCTGGACTTCTTGGCCCAGCGTTGTCACTTAGCTCCTCGGATGAAACCAACATGACCATTAACATCCACGTGACGCCTGGAGGATATCTACCCGGTGACGCGAGTCAAAATATTCCTTGGCTAGCGCTTTGCTCAGGGAGCTTTCTTAAGCGGAGCGGCCGAACCATCCCGTATCCTGTCGCTATCCTTGGCCATTCGCCTGATTCGTTCGCTTACACCGACAAGACACAGGTGTTCGATGATGAATTGGGTCTGCCTCGTAAAATAGAGCTTTTTACATCTGAATCGCTTTATAGCTCCTCCGCGAGAGAGATCCAGAAGGCATTCTGGAGGGGGCCCTATGAATTACCTAAATCCGGATTTCCTGACGGGCTCCTCAAATTTGTTTACGTAGTGACAGTTTCAACGAATTTTCTAGGCTGGAATCTTCCTCTTGCATTCGACTTTGATGAGGAGGTACCAGAGCGGTTCGGTAACGAACGCAGAAGCCGTTACGGACACGGCAAGGTGATTGCCGTTAGTGAGTCGTCTGCACCAAGCGGCATTTTTGATCCAAGTTTGAATCAGACCGTCGTTGACTGGCGGTTCCGGCACGAATCCAAGGAAGTGAACGCAATCATCTACCCTTGGCCGAACGCGTTCGTTGCACCAACCAATAACCCTAGCCTTCAGGCGAAGTTCGCCGCTGTGGTAAGGCGCGCGCCAGCGCCTTTCTGGATTCGCAGGAGGACAGCAAGGATCATGACGGCTTTAGTCCTCGTGCTCGCGACTGCCCTGCCGCTATGGAGCTTGCTTTCCAAGAGGTTTCATAAGCCATTAACACGAACAACATAAACAGAAAGTGATTATGAGTTACAATACGAAAAAAATGCCGAACGTCCGATCCTGCCTTGGCTCCGTGCTCCGGACAGCTTGTGTCATTGCTTTGGGATGCGCTCTCGCCTTGCCTGCAATGGGAGACCCTGGCTCGGGTTGGGATTGTTCTACCGTTACCACCTCCGATGTTGACTGCAGGAATCTGGTGGATACGTGCATGCGTCTTCGAAGCACCACCTGCAAACCGTACACGCGGACCTGTGCTGCATACACGGATTTACCTACCGGAAACAGCTATTGCTGGCCATGCTACGGGACCTGCGCCTGCAATGGCACGAAGATATATGTCCATGGCTATCTCGGGTGGGTCCCTCCCGGGATTGGCTGCAATTGGGGACCCGGATGTCCTCCCAACGGTGCTCAGTGCTATTGTAGCTACGACGGCAATCCGACGACCCTAAACGCTTATACCTGTAACTAACCGTTTGTGGCATCAGTGATGGCCTTTGCAGGTGGAAATACTTTCATTTTACCTGGCAAACAAATACAAGTTATGCACGGCGCTTCTCCAACATTCACTGATCAGGGGATCTCGACCGTTTTTCGAGCGTTGGCACCCGCAGTTTCCCGGAATGGTTCAAGGGAATCGAAACGTTGTCGCTCCCTGTCGGGGTTCGCTAGCGAGCGGTGGATCCCGGGTACTCGAAATTATGAACCGTGAAGACAGTCGAGGAACACACAGCCATTAATCTTCGGCATGACCCTGGAGGCGGTTGGCCGGAATGGTTTGTCAGGAGCGCCAGCGTGTGTCTGCTCATCACCGGCTCCGCCAAGCTCTGGAGCGGATTCGGTCACGCAAAGCTTCTGGCAATCGACGATCCCATCTTTGGTATCACGTTCGGACACCTGATGCTCCTGGTCGGGTTGATAGAGGCCATCGCGGCACTGGTTATCTTGCAAATGGAGGACCGGACGCTCGCTGCCGCTTTGGTGGCGTGGCTCGCCACGGGGTTTTTGGCCTACCGCACGGGTTTATGGCTGGCCGGGTGGCATCGCCCCTGCGCCTGCCTGGGGAATCTGACTGACGCGCTTCACGTCTCGCCCGAGTTGGCCGACAATGCTGCCAAGTTGTTGCTAGTTTATCTGCTCATCGGGAGCTATGCCAGCGTTTTTCACCATTGGAAGCGGCGAAGAGGCTCTAAGTGATGCGGAGAGGATCTTGGTGGGCGAACGCCTGAGGGCAGGGTGGGGATCCGAATGAGGACTCTTTTGCGCGCATCGACACCGCCCGAGCGGTTGTCAGAAAGGGGGGGCGAACTGCTCGCCGAGCAGGCGGTTCGCGGGCTCTCCGCTGCGACGCTTGTCGCGGTCTTTTGCATCCGAGTCGGCCTCCATGGGAGCCGCTGGTTCAATCCGGATGAATTCGAGCACCTGCACGCGGCGTGGTGCGTGTCGCACGGAGGGATCCCGTATTCCAACTTTTTCGAGCACCACACGCCGTGGTTCTACTGGCTGCTGGCCCCACTTGCGAGCAAGGCGGGCGAGAGCTACGACTCGGCTGTGGCGGCATTGGGTGCGGCTCGAGGGGTTACCTTGGTTCTCACGGCGGCGGCCCTGGTGGCCCTGGTCTGGGTTGGGCGGGTATGGACCGGCTTGCTTTGCGGATTGGCTGCGTCGCTGCTTTTGGCGGGGATGCCGATGTTCCTGGATAAGACGATCGAGGTGCGCCCGGACGTTCCGGTGATGGGGTTGTGGATGTGCTGCCTGGCATTTCTGGTCTGGGGCATGCGGTGCGGAGCAGGCCAGCGGGGACGCCTGTGGTTCTTCGCCAGCGCTTTGTGTCTCGGGGGCGCGATCATGTTCACGCAGAAAATGCTCTTTACGCTGCCGGGCCTCGGGCTAGGGCTGGGTGCGTGGCTGGTTTTGGGGGCGCGGCGACAGACGGAGGGATCGGCGCGGGAGCGGGGCGGCGGGACTGCGCGAACCGTTGGGAGCGCGTCTCCCGACCGGCCGGGGGCGCTTTTCGGACGGCTTGCGGGCATCGAAAAGCGGCAGCGAGCTGCCGCACTCCAAACGCTGCGCGACCCGGCGGCTCAGGGGGCGATACAGCCAGGTGTTAACAGTCAAAAACTCCGGCTGCTGGCTTGGTGGTCCGTGGGGCTGGTGTTGCCCTTGGTCCTGACGTGGGCGGCATTCGCATTCCGCGGCGCGGGTTTCGCCTTTATCTACAACAATTTTCTGCTGAACGCACACTGGCAAGCCGCCGAGCCGCCGCAGCCTTTCCTCCAAAGGATGAGCCCGCCAAGACCGTCACAGTTCCCCTGCGCTTGCGGGTCCTTCCGAATCGACGAACCCCTTGATTTTCTCCTGGCCGAAATGCCGGCCGAGTCACGGAGATGTGCGGGGAAGCTTGCTCAGAAATGGTGCGAGACTTCAGGTCATCCCCAGTGGCGGCGCCACTTTTGCGGGATAAAAACTCTTTCCGGCGCCGGGCATCGCCGGCGGCCGAGCGAGAATCTTTGAACTTGCCGCTGATGACAGCGCTCAGCGTAGCCGCCGCCAGGCACTTCCGTGGGCAGCCTATGGGAAGCCGCAAAATTGTTAAAAACTTCCTACCCTGCGGCCTACCCTGCGGCCTACCCTTCTATTTCCCTTCCAATCCGAACCCAACATCGGCGAGAATGTGGCTCAGCAATGAACAGCAGATCAGGAGATCATGGTGTGGGTCACCATTCGCGATCCGATGCGAGCGAACCAGCGGTGGAGGGCAGGGAGCAAGACTCGTTGCTTGCGAACAAACATGGAAGCTATTCTAGCGTGCTGTCCAAGACGGAACAGGGGAAGGGCGCGGAATCAAGAACCGCCCCGTTAACATTGAATGGGCTCTCAGGCGGGATTTCCTTTAGGGTTCCGTTTCGACTAGAAAGCGGGAAAGGGAAAGCATGACGACCAACTTCAGAAGACCAACGACTACCCCCTTGTTCACGCGTGAATCCCAAATCAAACTGTTCCTCCTAAGCGTTGCTTGTTTGTTCACGCTGACTGGAGTCCTAAAGATTCTTGGGGCCTCTCAGGAGGCCCCATTTTTGAGTGGTGATGATCCCGTTCTGAGCTTCCTTACCAACAGGCAAATCATGATCACGGTGGGGATGCTTGAATTAGGCCTGGCAGCCGTGATTCTGACCCATCGGAGTTCGCAACTCAAGTTGTGGTTAACCCTTTGGATCGCCTGCTTGTTTGCAATTTGGCGTGTTGGACTCGTGCTCACCGGTTCACACCGGGTTTGTCCTTGTTTGGGAGGGACGTTGGCTTGGGCGCTCCGGCACGGTGCGGTGGTGGATTGGGCGCTCAAGGTTATCATCGGATACCTTGCGGCGGTAAGCACAATTTTCCTGATGCTAACAAACCGCTCGAACTCTTACCGCGCGTTGCCCTCTCGGGGGTCCAAAGTTGGAGCTCAATGTCACAAAACCAGCAGAAAGCAACAGTCACTCAATCAAACACTAGAAAATACATGAAGATCCAAATGACATTCGCCTTAGGAGTAATACCGCTGCTCGCAGCGTCCGTTCTTGGACTTGGGATGTGCTATAATCAAACATACCCAAACTGCGTCGCAGCGGGCTATACTAGCCCCTGCAGGGCTGGAACAGGTGGCGGCTCGTATTATATCGTGGCTACCAGTTCATGCACTGTTATGTTCTGCGCTCCCTACGGAAACCAATCCGACACGTGCAGCACCCCATCAACCACCAGCTGCACGGTCAGCTGCCTCGTGTATGAGTTTGGTAGTTCAGATTGCACAGGAATCTATTATCTCGATATCGGGGAGTACCAAAGAACATGCGTACAGACATACGTTACCGATGATGGTTGTCCATGAGAAGGTGTCCCGGGAATCCGCCCTAACTTAGACTCCACACCTTTATGAGGCCCGACGGATTGAGCTCAGTGCTGCATGTCTTGATTGCCATCGGGGTGATGGTGATCGGTGTGGCGACCGGGAGGGCGGACACGCCAGAGTTTGCTCTTCTTAAGAGCCTTTGGATCAGCGCCCCCTCGAATATCATCATATCCTTTACTTATACCAACAAGTTACTAGGCTGGCCGGAGGGCGGTATTGTGGCAACCGACCGGCTGGGCGGAGTTCTCAGAGTTCCCACGCACGCCCGTTTCTACTGTTCCTACACACACTTGGGAGAGGATGTGACGTTAGCGCGGTCAATGGCTCCGTTGGTTGCGGGTTTTCAGTTGGGGACTGGGTTTTCGGCCGCTGGAATTTTTAAGGGGACGAACTGGACCCTCTCAGCAGCCGGGCAGTTGCATCGTGCTTTGGTTCCTACGCCTCTGAGTTCGAAGGGCATCGGAGGCGAGGCGCGGGGGTTGTCGAGCGGCTTCCCCGAGGTGGCGGCTCTGCTCACGTTGGGTGTCGATCTACGCCCTGGGTCCGTGTTTTGGCATCAGGACGAGTTTCGCGGAGTAACTCGGACACAAGCCGACCCGCACTCCAGAGGTACACAGGGGCGGCCCGTTCAAGGCAGAATCTTCCTGGCGAACGGGCTTCCGGTGCACATCTCGTACCGCGTTGGCGGCGTCCGACGGGTGGAATTGACCTATTCCTATACACAAAGCTTCGAGTTGCCCTTCCCGAGTGAAATCAGCTCTGAGTCCTTTACCATTCATCCCGATGGCCACGAGACCGCCGACCGGGTGGATGCCTTCGAGCTCGCAGACGCGCGAACCACCCCAAGCGAAGCGGATTTGGACCGCCTCGCTCCGCGATACTTTGCCAAATCGGGGCAGCCAATTCGCGAATTCCTCGTCAAGGACGGTGTCACGGTCGCCGGGATGCCGAACGGCACTTGGGTTTTCGACGAAGGCAGCCTGCAAACGCATTCGAAAGCCAGAGTAGTGCTGGTGCTTTTGCTGTCCGTGGTCTCGTTAACTCCAATAGTCCTCGCTGGTTGGAGACGAGCAAGGGCGCGTGGTGGGCAGCAGGACCGCAACGCCTAGCGCGGGTACTTAACTGTTTGGGTGGATAGTTGAAGAATTCAGGAGTCGAAAGATCGTAGGATTTGTCGAGTGATGAGGAGTCATCCTTGGTAGCACCGTAGTTAACCTTGACGACCGGGGAGCGCCGCAGCGGGAGTATCCGTTGCGGACGGCCTTTAACTTGCCGCACGATTCTCCGCCTTGGCACGTGGATTATCAACAAGTGCGGCGCTGGATCAAGGCGGCGTGCTTTGAGCCGATGGTTCATGATTTACGAGGCGTGTTGCGCCATGCGCAGGGCTAGGCCCTGGAATCCATCGCGTGGTGTTCAATGGTTGCATGCCCCAGAGCACCGTCGAGAGTGGTGCTCGTGCAGGCTGCGATGGGCACAAGCGCCGTAATGGAGCGAAGTGCATAGACCGGTGGATACCCTGGGCCACGCGTTGGCGGAGCAGGCCAACTGGGTGGAACTCGAGGTGGGTTGCTGCCCGCAGGCCAAGCGGGGCTTTGGACCGCTGCGGTGCCGCTGGGTAGTCGAGCGCAGTTTCGCTTGACTGCCACGGTTTAGGCAGTTGGCCCGAACGATTACGAACGACTGCCTGCCTCCTTGATAGGTCTGTGCTTTATCGCCTTTGCCTTATGCGCACACGGGTATTCAATACCGCAAGCTCGATGTGAAAAAGTTAAATGAGCGCTTTAGGCCGGCCGCGCAGGCTTACACGGCCGCCGTGGCAACCGCGCAGCAAATGCAACCGGTTCGAATGAGGGGCCTCTTCCGCAGGTTGCCCTTCGCGCAGCGAACAGGCAAGTGGCCGCCCGAATCGCTCGTGGCGCGGGCGGCCTGTTGGTTTGTTGCGAGTGGTCTGGTCGCGCTATTTTCACTCCGATTGGATCTCTTCAAAGGCCGCGGGTTCAATCCGGATGAATTCGAGCATTTGCACGCGGCGTGGTGCGTGTCGCACGGAGGGATCCCGTATTCCAACTTTTTTGAGCACCACACGCCGTGGTTCTACTGGCTGCTGGCCCCATTCGTGAGCCAGGCGGGCGACAGTTATGACTCGGCTGTGGCGGCATTGGGTGCGGCTCGAGGGGTTACCTTGGTTCTCACGGCGGCGGCCCTGGTGGCCCTGGTCTGGGTTGGGCGGGTATGGACCGGCTTGCTTTGCGGATTGGCTGCGGCGCTGCTTTTGGCGGGGATGCCGACGTTCCTGGATAAGACGATCGAGGTGCGCCCGGACGTTCCGGCGATGGGGTTGTGGATGTGCTGCCTGGCATTCCTCATACGGGGTGTGCAGCGCGGAGCAGGCCAGCGAGGACGCCTGTGGTTCTTCGCCAGCGGTTTGTGTCTCGGGGGCGCGATCATGTTCACGCAGAAAATGCTCTTTACGCTGCCGGGCCTCGGGCTAGGGCTGGGTGCGTGGCTGGTTTTGGGGGCGCGGCGACAGACGGAGGGATCGGCGCGGGAGCGGGGCGGCGGGATTGCGCGAAGCGTTCGGAGCGCGTCTCCCGACCGGCCGGGGGCGCTTTTCGGACGGCTTGCGGGCATCGAAAAGCGGCAGCGAGCTGCCGCACTCCAAACGCTGCGCGACCCGGCGGCTCGGGGGGCGATACAGCCAGGTGTTAACAGTCAAAAACTCCGTCTGCTGGCTTGGTGGTCCGTGGGGCTGGTGTTGCCCTTGGTCCTGACGTGGGCGGCATTCGCATTCCGCGGCGCGGGTTTCGCCTTTATCTACAACAATTTTCTGCTGAACGCACACTGGCAAGCCGCCGAACCGCCGCAGCCTTTCCTCCAAAGGATGAGCCCGCCAAGACCGTTACAGTTCCGTTGCGCTTGCGGGTCCTTCCGAATCGACGAACCCCTTGATTTTCTCCTGGCTGAAATGCCGGCCGAGTCACGGAGATGTGCGGGGAAGCTTGCTCAGAAATGGTGCGAGACTTCAGGTCATCCCCAGTGGCGGCGCCACTTTTGCGGGATAAAAACTCTTTCCGGCGCCGGGCATCGCCGGCGGCCGAGCGAGAATCTTCGAACTCGCCGCTGATGACAGCGCTCAGCGTAGCCGCCGCCACGCACTTCCGTGGGCAGCCTATGGGAAGCCGCAAAATTGTTAAAAACTTCCTACCCTGCGGCCTACCCTTCTATTTCCCTTCCAATCCGAACCCAACATCGGCGAGAATGCGGCTCAGGAATGAACAGTTCATCAGGAGATCACGGTGCGGGTCAGCGTTCGCGCGCCGATGCGAGGGGAGCAGCAGTAGAGCGGAGGGAGCAAGACTCATTGCTTGCGAACAAACATGGAGGTTATCTTATCGTGCTGTCCGGCATGGAACAAGGGAAGGACACAAAATCGCGTACCCGCCGCATTTCGCACCGCAGTTCAGGGGCCATTCCAGCCGGGCCGCCGCAGGTGCCGAAAAGGAGTGGCTGCCCCGAACCTTTCCACACTCCCCCGCTACCAGCCCATGCTGGGGACGGGCAGAATCCCGAGACGATCTGGCTCGCCCCGCGCGAGAGGCAGATAGCGTGGCTGGTCGCATCAGGGAACAGTGATAAGGAGATCGCCAACCAGCTCGGGCTGACCGAATCAACCGTCGGCTGGTACATGGACCGCATCTACCGGGGGTGCGCCGTACACTCGCGAGCAGCTTTGACTGCGCTTCTTCTGGCCGGCGGCCATCCGGAACTAGCATTAGAAAGCTCGACACCCCAATGAACGTCAGGGTTGCCCGAACGTGCGAACGAGTTCAGGATTCAGTCACGATGATTGCCAGAGGCGTAAACCTTAGCGAAGCGGCCCAAGAATGAACCACGGATCCACAGAACCCACGGCAACGTATCGGAGCTGCGCCGACTTGGCTCGGCTGGCCGCTTCCCGAAGGCAGCAGGATTCGCCGATTCGGGTCGAAGTTGGGATGCGCGTCGGCGTGCCGCCTCGGCACGAACAGGAGAAAGCCGGACGCCGATGAGCAACTACACGGCACCAACAATCGACCCCTTTCCTACCGCGACTCCGCCACGCCACGATTACCGATTCACTGCTCGCGTTGCGCTTGCGTGTCCGGCCTCGGGTCGGAAGGAGGGCCAGCGAACGCACCCACCCCGCCCGGATTTCCCCCAACGCCAGGGTACAATACTTGCATTAGGTTGCCTCTTGCCGCAGACACGCGTCGGTATGAAAGCCGCAGCACTGAATCTAATCCTTCTCCTACTCGTTGCGGCCTGTTCCCAGGAGGCCCAACGCACTGTGGTGGCCACGGGCGGTACGCCCCAGTTCGCGATCGCCCCTGCCGATGTCTCCACGACCTGGGTCTCTGTAGTCACCGGCAGAATCCCATCCTCGCCGACACAGGAGACCGCGATCCTCCAACTGCGGCTTTCCGGCACCAAGGCAGCCCAGTTCCGAGACTTCACGCGAGCTCACGTGAACCACAGGATTCAGGTTATGGTGGGGACGAACATTGTCGAGGAGCCCGTCATTCGAGCGGAGATTCCAGGTCCAAACCTTGAGCTCCTGTTTCCATCAGCAAAAGATGCGCAAGCCATCGCGAGTTTCCTTAGCAAGAAGTGAGGCCGTCACTTCAATGCTCAGTTTAAAACCGAGAGCACTTGGCTGGCTGTACGTGTACCATCCTTCACGCCGGAGATTTCGCTTTTCAAAGATGAATATTTGGGGAAACCGAGGGAGTCGCCGCCAGCATGGTGGCACCGCTGCCCATTCGAAAAGGTCGGCCCAATTCTCAAACGCCGCCAGCCACGGTGGGTATGCCAACTCAATCTATCGCGTACCCCGGAGTGTTGTCCGGCGTCCGTGGGGCGTGCTGATGGACACGAGGCACAACCCTCGCTGTCGGCCAAACAGCCAGACTCGACCCTACGGACTCCTGACTTCATCATCGTCTGAGTGTGCCATATGGCATGGAGCTACAGCCCCAACGCCGCGGGAGTGTGACCCAAGGTCGAGAGCCGCTGCCCGCCGGTCCGCCATGCCAGCGCTCAGCGCATGCTGCCTTGGCGTTCTCTGCACTCTTTTCCTGACACAAACGGCCAGCGCTCTAACCTCGACGGCGTTCAAAACCCTTTTGTCACAGCCGCCTCGCGAAGGGAAAACGATTGTCGAGTTCGCCGGAGCACACCAACTGGCGGACACGAATGGACTAATCGCAGCAACAACAGAGTTCGACATCAGATGGTCTGGAAACAACGTTGTAATAGGCCAAGCTTTGCCGGCGCACCCGCTCGACAGGGGGCCTGCGGTTGGCAACATCCTGGTGCAAGGCGACTACCATGACCATAGTTGGCAGTATTCTGCAGACCGCCTCACCTTGTACGATAATGATGCTCGACTTTTCGATAATTCGATTGGAGGCCGGTTTATTTTCTACACCCTGCTTCACCTGGGGGTGCAAACCTTAGTGCCAAACTCCGTCGTTTGGAACGGCGATGCATTTAAGGCCCGGATTGCACTTAGCAATCAAGAACTAGAGATAAAAGGCAACCTGATACTGGATCCAGCCGCACAGCAAGTAGTCGGCCTCAACTACAGTTGGGTAATAACCAACACTTCGTATCACATACAATATGCTTACAACAGCGCGAGCGCGGAGTTCCCGGAGCAGATTGTTGTTTACGGTTTTGGTCAGATTGGCAACCATCCCTTAATGGTGTTCAGGATTAACGAATGGGATACCAAAGCTCGATTGGCGGCTTCAGACTTCAATCCCGAGGTACTCTTTCCAAAGGCGCGAAAGGTCCATTTCACAAAGACAACGCTAAACACCGGTTCCATTCTGAGTTCGTCTGCGGTAAATGCAACAAAACGCGATGTCATATTATTTGTGCTGGTTTTCACGGTTATCCCCTTTGTTTGGATAATCTCAAGGTCAGAACTTGCAGCCAGGAAAGCGAAAAAGATACAACAAAACAAATGAAGTTTATGAAAAAACTACACAAACAAGCATATATCTGGGCGCGCTTGGACGCGCGATGGCCGTTAGTGCTGCTCATACTTGGCAGCTCTCTAGGCGCGGCATTGGCGTGCGTGCGCGTCTGCTCAGGTTGCGCCGCGTGCTCAACTGCAGGCGCGCTCGCCAGTCCGTCGGTATTCGCGTGCCACGACTACGACTATTATTACAACCAGACTACGTACAGCGATAGCTGCCTTCCGGCGGAGACCGGCGGAACAAATTGCCTTTCGCAGCAGCAGCAGCAATGGGGCACCGTCACTCAAAAGGCATGTTCGCAGGTTTTAAGCTATTGTCTGTGTGTGACGGAGGATCCGAACTATATGTGGAGCTGGGATTGTACCGTCGACTCGCCGCAAGGCTCGTGCCCCTAATTTGAACCCGACATCACGCAGTCTGGCAGACGCATTTTCTCAACCAGAGCCTTTGCTTCAGATTGCCTTGCAGGCCGTGAACAAGGCATGAATTCTAGGCGGAACAAGGGCGTGGCCAACACAATGGCCATCCTGGTTTGCGTGGGTTCTGCTGTCAGCGAATCGCGTGACGCGATGAACTTGGATCTGGTTGGCTGTTTTTAGCAATGGAAAAGAAATACATCCAATCGGCTGGTGTTATCCTGTTGTTTACAGGCATGTGCAAATTTATAAGTGCTTGTGGCGGTGCACCGATTTTACAATTCTGGGACCCACTTTTCAACATTTCGTTTCGCCATCTACTCTGGTTTGTAGGGGGCGGTGAATGTGTCGTTGGGCTTTTCTGCTTCGTCGGCGGTAGAACTATGATTCAAGCGGCGATAGTCGCTTGGCTGTCCACGGCGTTTCTGATCTACCGGCTGGCCTTGATCTGGATCGGTTATCATAGGCCGTGCATGTGCATGGGCAATCTTACGGATGCCTTACATATCCCGGCTCAAACGGCCGACAATGCCCTCAAGCTGGTCTTGGCATATCTGCTTTTGGGATCCTGGGCAACTCTCGTTCACCTGCTTCGTTGGCGCATCCTTCATTTTGTCGGCCTCCGCCTTTCAGTTCTTTAAGAACGGGACGGATGCCGGGCCCGCAAAGGGCGAGGGCAGTTAGCGGAGCGGCGGAGTGAGGCTGGGCGTTGCGGGCCGGTCGTCGGGCGGGGCTAGCTGCCACCGCAGGTCGTGCTGCAGTTTTTGCTCCCCCCAGGCGATAAGGAAAAGGTCCACCAGGATCCTGCCGGGACCAAAAAGCGCGGGAAGCATCAGCACCAGAATGATCGTCGCCGCCGGCGCGAGCCGGGGGTTTCTCATCGAGAGAGCCAACCACATGCCAAACCAGGAGACCGCCAACAGGTCGGCCGCTAGGCACGCGCAGTAGAGCAAGACAGACATCCAGCCGGACAGCTCTTGGATTGCCATGCCAGAAGCGTCGCTGGACAACGCGGCGATGGCCCGGGTGCCAGCCGACAGAAAGAGCAGCCCGACAAAGGCGATCACCGGCCAAAGGAAGCTCCGCCACATGGCCAACAGGTGGCCCAAGGTGAGTTCCCTGTTAGTCAACGGGGTACAGAGCAAGAGTTCCAGCGCGCCCGTGCGTCGGCCATCGGCAAAGAAGCGGCAGGCCTCAAAGGCGAACATGGCTTTCAGTAAAAAGCCGAACGGCAGCACGTATAAAGCCGGATACGACTGTCCTCGGGGCAGAAGGAGGGTGCCGGCCAGAACCGTCATGGCCCAGGCCAGGACGACAGCCCAAGCACCCCATTGACAGCCGATCGCTTGGTTCTGCAGCCACCAAACCGGGTTTTTGGCCAGGAGTTCCCGGCGTGCCTGAACTCGCCTCGCGAGGCTTCGCCCGCCACACTGTTGCCGGGGCAGCGCCATGCTTGGCGGCCGACGTGCCCGCTCCCGCCAACGCCACGGCAAGGCCACACTGGCTACAGCCAGGAATGTCCAGCCGAGCAAATGCGAACCGAGCAAAGCCCCCCAGAAAGTCGCCGCATTCAGCCTATACCTTGCCTCATCGGCGTGCCAGTAGGGGTAGAACGGGCTCAACCAGATCCACACCCGTCCGGCCGTCGAAACACCCGCCGACACCAGCGCCGGTGCAACTCCCGCCAGCAGGAGCAGCACCCCCAACGTGTTGCCCCTGGCTCGCTGAGAGTCCCGCACAAACGCCGAGATCCCCAGACCCGTCGCCAGTGAGAAGAACACGACATTTACCAGCGCCAGTGCCATGCGGCAGAACTCAGCTCCGGTGACTCCCCCCAACACTAGCGAGATCCCGATCACTGGGAGCTGGGCTAGGAGGCCGTAAAGCGCGCTTAGCGAACGGGCGATGAACTTGCCCAAAACGATATCATAGCCCTTCAGATTGCTCAGGAACAGCAAGTCCAGGGTCCCGGCTCGCATTTCTTCACTGAGCGAATCAGCGCTGAGCAACACTCCGGAAAGGAGACAGAGCCCAAAAACATACCCCGTGAGCAGGTTGAAGACCGGGTTGCCAAGGCTGGGGCGGCCGCGAACTGTCCAGGACAGAGTCAGCGCCACGACACCTGCCGCTATGGCGATGACCGCCGCCCAGAGCCGAATACGGAACGTGCTTCGGCGCCGGGCCGCCGTTCTCAATTCACGCTGGACGATGGGCAGAAACCTCATGGCGTCGAGCGGTCCGGCCTATCCGCCGAAAATAAGCCTTCCAGGTTTCCACATCTCATAAATATGCCGCGTTTTCATTTCCAGGACATTACGGGAATTTAGCGGTTGGCTGGAGTTAGAAAAGCAGGAAGCTCTTAGGATTTCTGCTGTTCGCCGGAAGTTTCGCCAGTTTGCCGGTCTCGCTCGTAGTGTCAGTTGAGTTTGCTGCGTGCCTTTTCCGGCCAGAAGTGCCAATCAATCGGAATCTCTTTCTCGGTCCGCTCTCGGAGGCACTGCAGGACTTCTCGTTCGTGTTGCTCCCCGGTGGGGCTGAGCCGGTTCAAATACTGCCGGGCTACAGCTTAGGATTCGATCTCGATCATATTGAGCCAACTTCCGCGCTTGGGTGTGTAGTAAAACGCGAAGCGCCGGGCCAGCGCGAAAGCCTCGGCTGGCGGCAGGTTCTCATAAAAACCGATCAGGTTGGCGATGCGACAGCTCCCCTCAATAATGCGCTTTTCCTCCAACGCCAACGCCTCCATAGCCGGGGCTTGCTGGCTAGCGATGGGCCGATGGGCCTGGACGGGCTCGCGCAACACTTTAAGCACCACCAGCGGCAAGGAATCCTGCTGAGTGCGGGGCAGCTGCCGCAACCCACCCTTACACCCTAACGAACGTCAGGATTCCCCGAATTTGCGCGAGTGCTTAAGAATCTATCCCGATGGCTGGTAGAAAACCTCAGGGCCGGGAGTGGACGGGCCGCGCTAATTCCACAATGAAAAAAGTGACCGGACCTCGGATCCCGTACCGAGGGGCATCATGCAGAAACGCTCGGAGTACCTCTCGGTTAAGGCCCAGAGATTTGCAGGAACTATAGACCTAATTCCACCTTAGGTCGTAGGCGCAGGCTTACACGGCCGCCGTGGCAACCGCGCAGCAAATGCAACTGGTTCGAATGAGGAGCCTCTTCCGCAGGTTGCCCTTCGCGCAGCGAACAGGCAAGTGGCCGCCCGAATCGCTCGTGGCGCGGGCGGCCTGTTGGTTTGTTGCGAGTGGTCTGGTCGCGCTGTTTTCACTCCGATGGGATCTGTTTAAAGGCCGCTGGTTCAATCCGGATGAATTCGAGCACCTGCACGCGGCGTGGCGCGTGTCGCACGGAGGGATCCCGTATTCCAACTTTTTCGAGCACCACACGCCGTGGTTCTACTGGCTGCTGGCCCCATTCGTGAGCAAGGCGGGCGAGAGCTACGACTCGGCTGTGGCGGCATTGGGTGCGGCTCGAGGGGTTACCTTGGTTCTCACGGCGGCGGCCCTGGCGGCCCTGGTCTGGGTTGGGCGGGTATGGACCGGCTTGCTTTGCGGATTGGCTGCGTCGCTGCTTTTGGCGGCGATGCCGATGTTCCTGGATAAGACGATCGAGGTGCGCCCGGACGTTCCGGCGATGGGGTTGTGGATGTGCTGCCTGGCATTCCTCATATGGGGCATGCGGTGCGGAGCAGGCCAGCGGGGACGCCTGTGGTTCTTCGCCAGCGCTTTGTGTCTCGGGGGCGCGATCATGTTCACGCAGAAAATGCTCTTTACGCTGCCGGGCCTCGGGCTAGGGCTGGGTGCGTGGCTGGTTTTGGGGGCGCGGCGACAGACGGAGGGATCGGCGCGGGAGCGGGGCGGCGGGACTGCGCGAACCGTTGGGAGCGCGTCTCCCGACCGGCCGGGGGCGCTTTTCGGACGGCTTGCGGGCATCGAAAAGCGGCAGCGAGCTGCCGCACTCCAAACGCTGCGCGACCCGGCGGCTCGGGGGGCGATACAGCCAGGTGTTAACAGTCAAAAACTGCGGCTGCTGGCTTGGTGGTCCGTGGGGCTGGTGTTGCCCTTGGTCCTGACGTGGGCGGCATTCGCATTCCGCGGCGCGGGTTTCGCCTTTATCTACAACAATTTTCTGCTGAACGCTCACTGGCAAGCCGCCGAGCCGCCGCAGCCTTTCCTCGAGAGAATCGCCGAGGATAGCTGGCCGGTGCTGCTGCTGGCTGGCGGGGGGATCGCCCTGCTGGGTTGGGGCTTCCTCACGGGCAAGCAACGGGACTTTGCCGGCCTGATCTTCCTTGCCGCAGGACTAGGGTTGCTAGCCGGCCTGCTGATCATCCCGGTGGCCATGGCGCAGTACTACCTCATGCTCCTGCCCTTGATCGCCTTGTTCGCCGGACATTTCGTTTCGTTCCTGGCCGGCCAACTGCCTCCTCTCTTCCGCATCTTCTATGTTCCCGCCGGGCTGGCGCTGCTCCAAATCCAACCCGTCGGGTATGCTTTGCATTGCCGAAATTTCAGGAACGACGGGCAATTGGCCGAGCTGAGGTCTGTCATGGACCAGGCTTCACCTACCGAGCAGGTCATGGATGGCTGGCGCGGCCTCGGCGTGTTCCGCCCGCACGCCTGGTACTACTATTTCCTGCACCCCGAAGTGCGCGCGATGCTGCCGCCCGCCGAGTTGGAGGCCTTCCTGCGCCGGCTGGAATCCGGCGAGGTCCGACCCAAAATCGTGGTGATGGACAATAACCTGCGGCAGTTGTCCGACCGCTTCCTGGTTTTCGTCCAGGCTCATTACGAGGATACGGGAAACGATATCTGGATCCGCAAGCCGCGGGAGCACGAGGATGATGCGCAGCGGGCCCCTTCCGCGCCGGTGGAGCGCAGCCGCAAGGGTATGCCTGAGAATCCACACGCCGAACCCTTCCCACCGCGCTGAGCTGCCATGGCCACTCTCTCGATCATTATCCCGGTTTTTAACGAAGCGCCAACCATCGCCGAGGTGCTGCGCCGGATTCAGGAAGCGCCTCTGCCCTCGGGCTGGGAAAAGGAACTCATCGTGGTAAACGATAGTTCCACTGACGGCACGAAGCAGATTGTGGAAGAGTTTCGCTCGGAAGTCGTTAGGGGCTGTTCAGTGCGCTACCTCGAACAGCCCGCCAACCGCGGCAAAGGCGCCTGCATCCGTTTGGGTGTCGCTGTGGCTACAGGCGATGCCATTCTCATCCAGGACGCCGACCTCGAATACGATCCGCGGGACTACCAGCACATGGTCCAGGCACTGCTCGACCGGGAAGCCGACGTCGTCTATGGCTCGCGGTTCCTGGCCGGCAAACGGGTCACCACGCCCGGCCACCGCTTCATCAATTGGGGCCTGACGTTCTTTGCCAACCGTTTCACGCGATTGCGCCTGACGGACGTTCATACCTGCCTGAAGCTCTTCCGAGCGGGGATCTTGAAGCAAATCGATCTGAAAGAGGACCGGTTCGGCTTTTGCCCCGAAGTCACAGCCAAGCTGGCGCGGATGCCGGGGCTTAAGCTGGTCGAGGTGCCCGTCTCCTACCAGCCACGCGCGCGCCAGGCAGGCAAGAAGATCAAGCTTCGAGACGGACTGCGGGCGCTGTATTGTGTGGTAAAGTACTCGGTGGAAGCTCTCCCGGCGCCCGGGGCGCGGACGGCTCCGGCAAGGGAACGCGCGAGCCGGGGTGTCCACGGTGCTATTTCTTTTCGCCCGGGCCTGGTTTGGCTGTGGCTTGCCATCGTGGCGTCGCTCGCTTTGCGCCTCAGCCTGTTCGATTTTCAAAGCGTGGATTATCAGCAATTCCTGAGCCGGTGGTACGACTTTTTTGTCGAGCACGGCCGCTGGCGCGGGTTGGGCGGGATTACCATCGAGTTTGCCAACTACCCGCCGCTCTACCTGTACCTTGTTTCATTAAGCACCCTATTGCCCGTTCCCAAGCTGTACGCCATCAAATTGCTCTCGATCGCCTGCGACTATCTCGCCGCTTGGTTCATTTGGCAGTTGGCACGCAAGATCTGTCCGAAACACCAACTGCTAACGCTGGCAGCGCCCATCCTGTTCCTGTTCCTGCCGACCATCATTCTGAACGGCGCGGTCTGGGGACAGTGCGACATCATGTACACCACCGGCTTCCTGGCCTCGCTGCTGTATCTGCTCGAAGGCCGGCCGGTGGCCGCGCTGGTGGCTTTCGGCTTTTCCTGCGCGCTTAAGCCGCAGGCGATCTTCTGGTGCCCGCTTCTGGCGGGGCTCTTGCTGAGCCGCAGGATGCCTTGGAAATGGTTCTGGGTGCCGGCCGCGGTCTATGCCGCGTGCGGGGTTCCCTCCATGCTGGCCGGCCAGCCGGTGCTGCATGTGCTGGGCCACTGGGCCATGGTGAAGAACTTGCCCGGGCTCAGCTTGCACGCGCCCAACTGGTATCAATGGGTGGGGACTCAAGATTCGAGCGGCTGGTGGTGGGCGGGCGTGGCGCTGACGATACTGGGGGGCGTCCTCTTCCTGTGGATGTTCCACAAAGGCCCGCCGAGAGGGTGGAATTATCCCGGCTGGCTGGTATGGGCGGCCTTGATCTCGGTGCTGTTCCCGCCTTTTTTTCTACCCGGCATGCACGAGCGCTATTTCTTCGCCGCTGACATCCTGGCCCTGGTCTATGCCCTCTCGGTCCCGCGCGGCTGGGTGGTCGCCCTCCTGATGCAGTTCGCCTCCGCCTCGGCTTACTGCCCGTTCCTCTTTGGCGCCGTTCCCGTCGCCGAATACCTGCCGCCCGTGGCGGTCGTTTTGGCCTTCGAGTGGATCCTGCTGGAGCCGCGCCTTCGCCGCGGCGAGTCCGTCCACCCGGCCCCCGTGCCTCAGCCCACTGCCAAAGCCGCGCTATGAAAGTCCTGCTGGCCATTCCGGTTTACAACGAAGAGGCGCAACTGGCGGGCAGCATCGGCGCGCTCCGCCATTTTCTGAAAGCCAACTGTCCGTTCGAGACCCGGATCGTCATTGCCGACAACGGCTCGACGGACGGCACGCTAGCCATCGCCCGCTCGCTGTGCGAACTTCATGCTGAGATCCGGGTGGTACACTTGGACCTTAAAGGCCGGGGCCGCGCTCTGAAAAGGGTCTGGTCCGAAGCCGAGGCTGATATCCTGACCTACATGGACGTGGATCTATCCACCGACATGAGGGCCTTTCCGCCGCTGGTCGAAGCGTTGGTCTCAGGCCAATTTGATTTGGTGACCGGTTCGCGTCTGCTCCGGGGCTCGCAAACACAGCGAAGTTGGAAACGTGACATCATTTCCCGCTGCTATAATGCATTGGTGAAGTGCCTGTTCCATGCCAAGTTCTCCGACGCCCAGTGCGGCTTCAAGGGGATCACTCGCGAGGCGGCCGGCCGCCTTCTCCCCGCTGTGGAGGATCCCGGCTGGTTTTTTGACACCGAACTGCTGCTGGTGGCCGAAAAATGCGGCTACCGCGTCCTGGATCTGCCGGTCAAATGGATCGACGACCCGGACAGCCGGGTCCGGATCTTTTCGACCGCCTGGCACGATCTCAAAGGCTTGGTTCGCATACGGCGCAACCTCCGCCGACGGGCCTACGCCGGGCTCGGGTCCGGCCGTGCCGGCGGACCCGGGCCGGTCGAGCCCGCACTGCGCCCCCATGAATGCCAATCGCATCGGTAACCGCCGGCCGCTTGGGACTTGGCCGGCCCGATCTCTGACCCTTTCAGGCCCGCCGGGTCGCGAAGCGTCTGGAGTGCGCTCGGCGTGCCGGCGCTTTTCGAAACGGTCGCGCGTTCAAAAGCGGAAGCAAGCTATCCGCACTCCAAACGCTTCGCGCCGTTTAAGCCGGCGTTTGCCTCGCGCAACCATCGAGTCACGGCCGGCGAACATAGTTGGTCACGGGCAGAATGGCCTGCTGGAGGCGGAAGCATCGGGCGATTCATTTGCCGCCGCCGTTCGCGCCTTCACCCTGCTCGAACTGCTGGCCACCATCGCCGTTATCGCCATCCTGGCCGCCCTGCTGCTGCCCGCCCTCAACCGGGCCAAGGCCAAGGCTACGGGCGTAGTCTGCGTGAACAATCTCAAACAACTCCAAACCTGCTGGCAGCTTTACGTCGATGACCATAACGGCTTTGTGCCGCCGAACAAATCCGTCCTGACCAACGGGGCCTGGCGCAGCACGCCGGATTCCTGGATCGGCAACAGCAGCGCACCCCTCGACACCGATTTTACCGCTATTCAGCAGGGGCTCCTCTTCAAATACGATTACAACCGTTCATTGGGCTCGTATCACTGCCCCGCCGACCGCTCCTCGATCCGCTCGACCGGCCGCCTGCGCACCCGCAGCTATTCGATGAGCGGCTGCCTGGGCGGACGGACCAACGAGGTCCAGGCCACCGTCCAGCGCACCGGCGAAATCCCCGATGCCGCCCGTCTCTTCGTCTTTATCGATGAGAATGAGGACAGCATTGACGACGCGCATTTCCTGACGTGGCCCGCGCCCGACGACCGCTGGGTCAATCTGCCCGCCGACCGGCACGCCCAGGCCGGCGTCCTCTCCTTTGCCGACGGCCATGCCGAACTTTGGCGCTGGCGCTGGCCCAAGCAATTCAGGAAGAAGCAAAGCTATTGGAAAAGCGCCGAAAACCCCGCCGATCTTACCGACCTGCGCCGCCTCCAAACTGCCATTCTGCCTGTGACCAACTACGTCCGCCAGCCGTGACTCGACGGTTGCGCGAGGCAAAGGCCGGCGTAAAGGTCGCGAAGCGTTTGGAGTGCGGATAGCTCGCTTCGGCTTTTGAGCGCGCGACCCGTTCGAAAAGCGGCAGCAAGCTGCCGCACTCCAAACGCTTCGCGAGCCGGGGGGGCTGAAAGGGTCAGCGATCTGGCCGGCCATGGATCAAATCCGGTCGGCCCCCGGCCCGCTTGCGCCGTATGAAACCTTGATTGACGCGCCGCGCTTGGGTACAAGGAGATTGTGGGAAGCAGGGGCGGCTTGGGCGCGGGCCATGCTAGTTTTGCCGGCGCCCCTGATCCCGGCCTGACGCACAACGACCGGCTGCGTCAAAAACGCCGTTGCTTCCATCAAAACCCAGAGTCCGGCCGGCCTGAAAATTGTATGAAACCGAGCAGCAGAATCGTTGGAGTTCTTGTTATGAGTTTGGCCGCGTTGGCCGCGCGAGCCGAAATCAAGGTGACGGTCGAGCACAACCGGGAGGCCACGGAGGCATTCAAATTCAACACCATCCCGGGTCCGTTGAGGAACGATTTTGCCGCAAACGGCAAGTTTACTGTAATCGAGGGAACGGGCGACCCGAATGGCGCTAATCTGGGCGCGCTCAACGACGGCCAATTGCCGGAGGAGGAAGACCAGCCGGGCAGGAACTTCTTCTTCAGCGCGGGCGAGGATGGCGGCCGGCTGCGGTTGGACCTGGGCAGCGTGGTGGAGATTAAGCAGGTCAACTCCTATTCCTGGCATACTTCGGATCGCGCTCCCCAGGTTTATCAGCTCTACGCCTCCGATGGCACGGGCGAGGATTTTAATCCGGCGCCCGGTCGCGGCACGCGATTGGATGCCTGCGGCTGGCGGCTTCTGGCCAGCGTGGACACGCGGCCGTCCGCCGGTGAACCGGGCGGCCAGTACGGCGTGAGCATCTCCGACCCCGCCGGCGCGCTGGGCAGGTATCGCTATCTTTTGTTCGACATTTCCCGGACCGAAAACCGCGATCCGTTTGGCAACACGTTTTATAGCGAAATCGATGTGCGGGTGATGGAACCGGCGCAGCCCGAGGTGGCGGCCAGCGCCCAGGCGGCTGCGGTCAAGGATTTCGACTATACCCTGGACCTGGCTCAAGCCCCGGATTTGAAAGCATGGGCGGAGGAGCGGTTGCGTCCGGCAATCGATGCCTGGTATCCCATCTTGAGGGATAGCCTGGCCAGCGACGGTTTCACCGCGCCCAAGCAGTTCAGCATTACCATCAAGCCCATGGAGGGGGTGGCCGGCACGATGGGCACCTCCGTCGAGGTGAGCGCCGAGTGGATCCGTTCGCAACTCAAACGGCCCGAGTGGAACGAGGCGGTCGGCTCGATCATCCATGAGCTGGTGCACGTGGTGCAGCAGTACAAGGGCGCCGGCAACCCCGGGTATTTGGTGGAAGGCGTGGCGGATTATTTGCGCTGGTTCCATTTCGAGCCGGTCGAGCATCGCCCCAAGCTGAGGAATCCGGCCCGCGCCAGGTATTCGGACAGTTACAAAACCACCGCGGGATTTCTCGAATATGTGGCCCGGAACCACGACCACGAGTTCGTGGTGAAGCTCAATGCCGCGATGCGCCAGGGTCGCTACAACGCCGGGCTGTGGCGGGAGTGCGCGGGGATGAGCATTCAAGAGCTTTGGCAGGAGTATGTGCAATCGCTCGCGGGCACGAGCACGGGCGCGCCGCCCATGGCTGACGGCGCCGAGCCCCGCCCGGATGCGTTCCTCACCCGCTCGACCGATGGCTATTGCGCGATCGCAATCGACACCTCGGCGGCTCCGGAGTTGAAGGATTGGGCCGAGAAGAAGCTGGCACCGCTCCTGGCCGAGCGGTACCCGAAGCTTGTGGCCATGCTCCCGAGCGATGGCTACAGCGCCCCGACCAACTTCAGTGTGACCCTCCGGCCGGGCGAGGGCGTCGCCGCCACGGGCGGGAACCGGATTACGGGCAACTCGACCTGGTTCAAGCGGGAACTCGACGGCGAGGCTCTGGGCGCGCTGTTGCACGAGGAGGTGCACGTGGTCCAGCAGTACCGCGGCGGACGCCGCAACAACCCCGATTTCAAGCGGGCGCCCGGCTGGCTGGTCGAAGGCATTCCGGATTACATCCGCTGGTTCCGGTATGAGCCGCAAAGTCACGGCGCGGATGCCGTCTTCTTCCGAAAGCGTCCCAATCTCAAGCTCAACTACGACGGGCTCTATCGCATCTCCGCCAATTTCCTGAATTATGTTTTTGAAAAGTACGGCCAGGGTCAGGACCTGCTGGCCCGAGTCAACGCCGCTTGCCGCCAGGGGAAGTACACCGATGCGCTGTGGCAGGAGATGACCGGCAAATCGCTCCCGGAGCTGAATGAGGAGTGGAAGGCTGCCGTGCAAAAGCAAATCGCCGAGTAAGTATGAACCTGGATCTGAATTATTTGCTATTGCGCAGTGGCACTGGGATGTTCCGCCGTCTGCGACAGGCGTTTGGGCCTTTGCTGTGCGGGTGCCTCATGGGCGCGGCTTCCAGTAGGGGTTGGTGCGCGGTGGAATCCCACCTTTCAGACTATATCCGGCCGTTCGTTGGCACCCAGGGTGAAGGCAATACCTACCCCGGGCCATCAGCGCCCTTCGGCATGGTCCAACTCGGCCCCGATACCGACCGCGACCTGTGGGAAACGGCCTCCGGCTACGAGTATTCGGATACCTCGATCATGGGGTTCACCCTCACGCATCTCACGGGGACGGGGATTCCCGACCTGGGCGACTTCTTGTTCATACCGCAGGTGGGAGAGCCGAAGCTCGTAGCCGGCACCAAGGAAAGCCCCGATCTCGGATATCGAGCGCGGTATTCACACGCGCAGGAGGCGGCCTCGGCGGGCTACTACCGCGTAAAGCTGTTGAATAACGGCGTCACGGTCGAATTAACCACCGGCGAACGGGCCGGCATGATGCGTTTCACTTTTCCCCAAAGCGACCAGGCATCCATCATGACGGACCTGCAGCACTTCCTGAGCGGCAATCGCTTCAAGCTGATCTGGTCCCACCTGCGCGTTGAAGACCCGGCGACGATTACCGGTTTTCACTTGGTCAACGGCTGGGCGAAGGAACGGTATTTGTATTTCGCGGCGCGCTATTCCCGGCCCTTCGACCACTACCGCATCATGAGCAACGGCAACGAGGTCGGGTACGTCAGCGCGAAGACCTACCGCTTTCGTAGCCGGAACGAGGCGGCGGGCACCAATCTGCAGTTCCTGGCGGAGTATCACACCCGGGCGGATGAACCCATCCTGGTGAAGGTAGCCGTCTCCGCCGTCAGCGCGGCCAACGCGCTGCAAAACCTGGATTCGGAGATCCCGAGGGACAACTGGGACTTCGAGAAGCTGCGTCAGCGGACCCGGGACCAGTGGGACCGGGAGCTGAGCCGCATCGAGATTGAAGGGTCCAAGCAGGACAAGGAAACCTTTTACACCGGGATGTATCACGCGTTCCTGGCCCCGAACCTGTACGAGGACGTGACCGGCGAGTACCGGGGATTGGACTCGAATATCCATCGAGCCAAAGGATTCAAGAACTACGCGGTGTTCTCGACCTGGGACACCTTCCGCGCCACCCATCCGCTCTTCGCGCTGATCCAGGCCCCGCGCGATGCGGACATGATTAACTCGATGCTCGCGCACTACGACCAGAGCGTCGATCACCTGCTCCCGATATGGTCCCTGCAAGGCAACGAGACCTGGTGCATGATCGGCTACCATTCAGTGCCGGTGATCGTGGACGGCTATCTGAAGGGTGTCCGGGGTTTCGACCCGAACCGCGCCTACCAGGCGATCAAGACGACGGCGATGAATCCTGACTACGACAGCGTGGCCGCCTACGCGCGGCTCGGCTGGGTTCCCTGTGACCAGGAAAATGAGTCGGTTTCCAAGACCCTGGAGTACGCCTTTGATGATTATTGCATTTCCCGAATGGCCCGCGCCCTGGGCCATCGCGAGGATTACGAGTATTTCCAGAAACGAGCGGGAAGCTACCAGAATGTCTTCGACCCCTCGACCCGCCAGGTTCGGGGCCGGGATGCGCAAGGGCGCTGGCGCTCGCCGTTCGATTCCCACGCGTACGGCGAAGGCGCCCAGGCCGATTTCACCGAGGCCACGGCCACCCAATACTCGTTTTACAATCCCCAGGACGTGCCGGCCATGATCGCTCTCATGGGCGGTCGTGAGAAATTCGTGGCGCAATTGGACGCGCTCTTCGCCTACCAGGAACCGGTCAAGACCCAGGCGGCGGAGGACATTCAGGGCCGGATAGGGGAGTACTGGCACGGCAACGAACCGAGCCACCACATTATTTACCTCTACAGCTATGCCGGGCAGCCTTGGAAAACCGCGGAACGACTCCACCAGGTCATCCGCACCCAATACGGCAATCAGCCCAACTCGCTCAGCGGAAACGACGACTGCGGTCAGATGTCCGCCTGGTACATCTTCACCGCCCTGGGGTTTTACCCGGTCTGCCCCGCAAGTGATTATTATGTCATCGGCAGTCCGGCCGTGAGCCGGGCGGTGGTGCATCTCTCGAACGGGAAGAAATTCACGATGGTGGCGAACAACCTTTCCGAGCAGAATATCTACGTGCAATCGGTCAACCTGAATGGGAAGGATTGGAACAGTCCATTCCTGCCCTGGCGTGAAGTAAAGCGCGGGGGGACACTCGTCTTTAACCTGGGGCCACAGCCCAACCGTGATTGGGGGACCCAAGGGATGCCGCCGGATTGACCATGGTCATTGAAGCTGAGCCAGGCCCAAGGGCTCACCTTTTCAAACCGTAACCGCTCCTCTTTAAATGAAAATCGTCCTAACCCTTCCGCTGGTGGTCGCGGCCCTCGTCCTCGCCGGATGCGCGACGGACTCGAATACGACCAAGGGGCCCAAAGGCACCAAGCCATTCTACGTGCGCATTGAGTCCTCCGAGCCGGGGGTAACGGTCCGCACCAACGACGTGTTTGCGGGGAAGACTCCACTGCGCTTGAGAATTGACGGTGACAAGCTGGGAACGTTTCACAGTTTGGAAGGCGGCCAGTATGTCGTGAGCGCCGTGCCGTTGAGCTCCAACCAGTTCCCCCAATCCCTCACTTTCGCCGCCGGAAAAGGATCGTCGCCCGGAGCGAAAATCCCCGGGTTCATTTTCTTCGACATGAACCGCAAGGATGGCAGCTTTTCGCTGGATACCTTCCCGGAGGAGTAGCCCGGGGAAGCCACGGACACCCACCTCCCGCGACCATCCCAGAGCGCGCGGAGGAGCCGAGGCCGAGCCTCATGCGGAGTCAGCTTCGCGGTTGCGCACCGCGAGCCGGGCTGACAAAGTGGCGCCGTGAAAGCGAATTTGAAACCAGCCGGTTCAAAGGCGCGCGCCTTGCTCAAAAAGCTCGAGGCGCTGGCCGAACGCGGCATCGATGGCGAGAGATTGTCGGCGCTCAAAAAGATCGCCCGGTTGAAGGCACGGCTCGACTTCGGCGGGCCTGACCCTTCGGACACTCCGAATCTGTTTGCGGGCGCGTTCAAGCCTTCGGCCAAGGCCAAGCGGATCTGCACCTTCGAACGCAATGAATTCGATGTGGCCAATTCCGTGAAGTGGGCGATCGAATCCGCGACTCCGATCAAATGCCTTTATCGGGACGGGCAACTGTTGGCCGAAGCGGCGCCGGACACGGCGAAACAGCTCGCCGGAATCGCCCTTCACATCGCCCAAAGCTTCCGCGCCCTGCTCGAGCGATTTAGCGCGGTGGAAGGCGTGGGCATCGATGATCGGTCCGCCTTTGTCATGGGGCTGTACGATGGCATGATGAACGACGCCCGGAACGCCGGCCAGCGGTTGCCCAGCCGCGCGCGTCCCGCCAAAGTCTCGAAGCGGAAGCAGAAAACGCCTGTGTCTCATTCCGCCGAGCTTCATATCCATCCCTATACCATCGCTGTGGGACTGGGGAAACAAATTCGCTTTTCGACGTCGCTGGACCGAATGATCGCTGAACTCGACGACGCGACGCGGAAGCAATTGGCTGAGCCGGCCGCTCCGAGCTGAGACCACGATCCCCTTGCGGCCATCGCGCTCCCCTCCGGGGGAACCGATTTAGTGGCGGCGCTTTCATCGGAATGCTCGATTGGATGGGAAGCCGCCGCCCAACGCACTCCGCTTGCTCCTCGTGGAATTCCGGGCCGGCTGGCCGGGTTCGCCGGCTCGAAAGATTGACACGGGCAACCCGCATTCCGATTATCTGTCATGCTGAACAGAACCGCTTTGGATTTGGGAAGGACGCAATGAGCGTTCGATCGGCGAGGGAGATTGCCCGGATCGCGGCCGCGGTGGCGTGGGTGGTTTTGACGCACGCGGCGCCAGTCTCTGGCCGAACCCCGCCAGGTTTGGCTCTCGAAGAAGGCTTCCGACAACCACCGGACTCAGCCAGACCTTGGGTCTATTGGTTCTGGCTCAACGGGAATGTCACCAGCAACGGCATTACGGCGGATTTGGAGGCCATGAAGCAGGCCGGCATTGGCGGTGTGCTGGTGATGGACGTCGATCAGGGCACCCCACCGGGGCCGGTGACCTGCGCGTCGCCCGAGTGGCGGCGCCTGTTTCAGCACACCTGCGGCGAGGCGCATCGCTTGGGCTTGCAGGTCAACCTCAACAATGATCCCGGCTGGTGCGGGAGCGGCGGCCCTTGGGTTACCCCCGAACTATCCATGCAAAAGGTGGTGTGGACAGAGATCCAAGTGCGGGGCGCGTGCCGTTTCGACGCGCAACTGCCGAAGCCGGAGGCCTTCCAAGGTTTCTATCGTGACATCGCCGTGCTGGCGTTCCCGACGCCCGAGGCGGATCAGGTGAAGATGGCGGATTTTCTGCCCCGGTTTAGTACCAGCGGTGAGCAAGCCCCCATTGATCCCGCCGTGTTGCTCGATGACGACCCCAAGACCCGCGTTTTGCTGCCGCAGCCGTCACCGGGTCAACCTGCATGGCTCCAGGCCGGCTTCGCACGCCCTTTTACCGCGCGCCAAATGGTGCTCAACCTGGACCTGGCGGAGGATCAAGTCTGCCACGGAATCCTGCAGTCCTCCGACGATGGCTCCGTATTCAAAACGGTTCGTGAGTTCGATGCCGAGGATTCGGTTCTTCAACTGAATTTTCCCGAGGTCACCGCGCGATACTTTCGCTTGTTGTTTCCCATCCGCACTCCCGGCCTCGAGCAACTCGCGGTCACTGACCTCCAATTCAGCCCACGCGAACGCATCAACCAGGTCGATGCCAAGGCCATGTTTGTGCGCAAGAACGCGTACCCTGGTCCCAACGAGTTCCCGGGTCATGCGAACTATCGCTCCGTGGCATCGGACCTGACGTTGGACCGTTCCCGCATCTTCGACCTTTCGGACCGGCTGGAACCGGGCGGGCGCCTGGTCTGGGACGCACCGCCCGGTTCCTGGACCGTGCTGCGATTCGGCCACACCAGCAACGGAACCGACAACCACCCGGCCCCGCAAGGAGGCCACGGGCTCGAATGCGATAAGCTCAGCCCAAACGGCGTGGCGGCTGTCTTCGATGGGTTTCTGCGCAAAACGATCCACCAGGCGGGAGGTCTTGCGCCCGGAACCTTAACTTCGACCCATATCGATAGCTGGGAAGTCGGTTCGCAGAACTGGACCGAGAACTTTCGGGCAGAATTTCGCCGTCGGCGAGGCTATGACCTGCTGAGGTTCCTGCCCGTGCTGACCGGTCGGGTTGTGGGCAGCCTTGAAATATCGGAGCGCTTCCTTTGGGATTTTCGCCGGACGATCTCGGAGTTGCTGGTGAAGAACTACGCCGGACACTTGCATAAGCTGGCGCGGCAAAGCGGCCTGCAACTGTCGATCGAGGCATACGATGGCGAGCCCGGCAGCGATCTCGATTATGCCCAGCAGGCGGACGTGCCCATGGCTGAGTTCTGGATCTTGCCTCCGTACGAGATGGACTACAGTTGCACCGAGATGGCCTCAGCGGCTCATGTGTATGGCCGGCAAGTGGTCGGGGCCGAGGCCTTCACGGCTACGGCAGCCGAACGCTGGCTGGCGCACCCTTGGCTGCTCAAGAGTTACGGGGACTGGGCGTTTTGCGAAGGCATTAATCGGTTCGTTATCCACCGCTACGCCCTGCAACCGTGGGTCACCCCCGACCGGAAGCCCGGTATGTCCATGGGGCCGTTCGGCTTGCACTACGAGCGGACACAGACCTGGTGGCAGCAGTCCAAGTCGTGGCACGAGGACCCGGCACGCTGTCAGTACCCCTGCAGCAGGGGCGGTTCGTGGCCGATATTTGCTATCTTGCACCCGAGGACTCGCCCCAACATTCAAAGCCGCCGCTTTCCTCCCGAGAACGCGTGGGCTACAGCTTCGATCTTTGCCCCGCCAACGCGGCGATGGCTCGGATGAGCGTCACGGATGGCAGGATTGTGCTTCCCGATGGCGCCGCCTACCGGGTGCTGGTCCTGCCCGACTCCGAGACCATGACCCCGCGGTTGCTGGCCAAGCTCAAAGCACTCGTTCGGGCGGGCGCCACCATTGTGGGCCCCAAACCCATCAAATCGCCGAGTCTCGAGGGGTACCCGCGATGCGACGTCGAGCTCGCCCGGGAGGCGAGCGAGCTTTGGGGGGATTGCGATGGCCTGCACGTTACGGAGCACCGCTTGGGCAAAGGCCGCGTCATTTGCGGCAAGACCGCGCGGCAGGTGTTGATGGACTCAGGCGTGCCGCCCGACTTCGAGCCGGCCACCGCTCCGGCCCGGGCCAGCCTGCGCTACCTCCACCGGACTCTGCCCGGCGCGGAGGTGTTTTTCGTCGCAAACCGAAGCTCCCAGGTGGTTGACTCCGCATGTGCCTTCCGCGTCCACGGAGCTCACCCCGAGTTGTGGTGGCCGGACACGGGCCGTCTCGAACGAATCGCGGCGTATGACACCGACGGACAGACCGTGCAGGTGCCGATGCGATTAGATCCCTTCGGCTCGGTCTTCGTTGTCTTCCGTGCCGACCCTAAAGCTGAAGGGGACCGGGTGGTCACGATTCGGCGAAATGGGCAGACACTGTGGGATGCAAGTTCGGCGCGGACGCGCCTTCGGGACACTCGTTTGGAAACGGCTCGTTCCAATCGCCAGATTCCTGGGTTTCCCGCAAGCACGGTGGACGGGACGAACACTTTTACCATCGCCGTTTGGGCCAAGCCTGAAGCGGATATTGAACTCTTGCCGGAGTCGAATTTCGGCAAATCGGGGTTTGCCGCGGAACGTAATGACGCCCTGTACCCTCCGCCCGGCCACGAGGTTTATCACAGCCCGGAACAAGCCGGCGCTGGACTTTCGATTGGACGAAACGGGGTCTGCGTGTTCGAACACACCGCGTATTACTTCGCGCCTGTGCTTGCCTTTGCCGCACCGTTGACCCATTGGACGCACGTTGCGGTGGTCTATTCGGGAGGCAGGCCCAGCCTGTTTTTAAACGGCGCCTTCGTTCACCAGGGGCAGCAGAGCACCTTCACTGTCCACTCCGGTGTCGGCGTGGCGCACTGGCGCCGCCCCGCGCCGTTTCAGGGTGACCTCGGCGATTTCTTCAACGTCCATCAAGCGCTCATGCCTCCGGCGATTGACCGGTTGGCCAAACTCATGCCCATCCCCGACCCTCCGCCCCGGCGCAGCGTGCAGATCGTCCGCACCACGGAGGGCGCGTTGGCGGCGGAGGTCTGGGAACCCGGTGATTATGTCGCGGTGACGGCTCGTGGAGAGCGGCTGCGCTTCGCGATGGCGCCCGTTCCGCCACCTTTGGAGTTGGCGGGGTGCTGGGACGTGCGATTTCCTCCGGACTGGGGCGCCCCCGAGGAGGTCAAGCTCGACCACCTGATTTCTTGGAGCGAGCATCCAAACCCAGGGGTGAGGCACTTCAGTGGAACGGCCACCTACACCAAGTCATTCACCGTTCCACCGGATTGGTTCGGGTTCGGCCGCCGCCTGTATTTGGACCTCGGCAAGGTGGAGGTCACTGCCCAGGTCAAAATCAACGGCCGGGAGGTCGGCACTCTGTGGAAGCCGCCGTTTTGCGTCGATGTCACAGGAGTGGTGAAGCCGGGTGAGAACCTGCTGGCGGTGGACGTGGTCAACCTCTGGCCTAACCGGATGATCGGCGACGAGGCCCTTCCCGAAGACAGCGACCGCAAGGCGAACGGCACGCTTAAGCAATGGCCTGGCTGGCTCCAAAGTGGCCAGCCGAGTCCCGGGGGACGCTATACGTTCACGAGTTGGCGGCTTTGGAAGAAGGAGGATCCGCTGCGGGAATCCGGCCTGTTGGGTCCGGTGAGGTTTTTTGCCACCAGGGTGGTTGCACTGGATGATGGCGCTCGAGGACATTGAACAAAGCGTGGTAGTGCGTATCCGATGCGACGCGACCTGCGATCAGGTATGCGCTGAATCGCCAAGCTCGACTGGTGGATTCGGGAAGGTTAGTCTACCGGGAATGATCAACCGACTGCCCGCTATCATGGCGGTGGTGCTGCTCGGGCCGCTTTCCCCGGCCGGGGCCGGGGAATCGGTGGTGCAGTTTGGGGCGTCGAGCCTGTTCGAGCATTCCGTCACCCACGATCTCAGTTTGTCCAAAACCGGCGAGATCGAATTGCAGTCGGGCGAACTTTACGAGGACGATGGGCCCGCCTCCGGCCATTCTTATCAAAAGCCCGAGAATCGTGAAACGGTTACGACCCGGACGTGGATAAAAAAGGAGTTGGTGATTCCACATCCTCAAGCCAGGGCTGCTTGGCTGGTCGTGTTGTCGGAGCAGCCGTTTGCAGCCTTGATTAATGGCACGCCACAAACGCTCGGGGAAAACCTGAGCGGACGGAAACTGCACCGGGCCTTTAGTTTTGATCCCAGGATGCTGCGGGCCGGAACCAATGCAATCATTTTGCGAAACTCGGGCAGCGTGTCCATCGCCCGCGATGATGAATTTGCTTTGGGCTCGCGCACCCGCACCCATCACCCGAAACGCAGCGCCAAGAGCACCGATGGCGGCAGAACGTGGGACGATGCGCACCTCGGGCCAGGGGGCAAACTCGAAGGCGAGTACGGAGTTCGGATCTTTCTCGATCATTATCGTTCCCAGGGATCGCTGACGACGGACGTCTTGGACGTGGGCAACCTCGAAGGTGCGGCCGTCGGGCGGCCGCTGGCGCAAACGTGGCCGATCCAGGTGTCGGCGGCGGGTCAACCCGGTGACGCGGGCCGCATTTTGATTCGGGCCCGGACGGGTGACGCGTACCCGGCAGATGAGGGGCACTGGTCGGATTGGCAGGTGCTGGGAGAACCGGGCGGCACGATCGAGCGTCCTCGCGGGCGTTACTTGCAGGTCGCCCTGGAGCTATTCACGCGCGATCCTTTGCAAAGTCCGCGATTAACCGGTTTGCGGGTGGCGACGAATCCTGCTTTTGGGCCGGACTGGACCCGGCGGGTTCGCGTCGAGGAAGAACACAACGAGCAGATTGTGCGCACCGCCATTCCGTTCGAATACGAACCACTGGATCATCCCCGTCTCCGGAAATTGCGCCAGGATTACAAGCTGGATGAGGTGGTCCGAGGCGCCAAGGGGGAACTGGAACTCATGTTGCGGCTGGCGCAATGGGCCTGCAATTACTGGGATTGGCCCAATCACATCGGAGATTGCTACCCTCGCTGGGATGCGCTTGAGATTCTGCGGCCTTATGCTGATGGAAAACCCACCGGCGGCTTCTGCCTGCAGTTTAACCTGGTCTTCCTGCAAGCTTGCGAGAGCTTCGGGATTCCGGGCCGCGCGATTTCGATCAGCCAGGGCCGTGAGCAAACACAGCATCCGGGCGGAGGGCACGAGATTGTCGAGCTTTGGTCGAATGAATGGAAGAAATGGGTGTATGTCGATGGCGCACTGGCGTGGTACGTCGTCGATGAAGCGACGGGCACGCCGCTCTCGGTTTGGGAGTTGCGCCGGCGTCAGGTGCTTGGCTTGCAGGGCAAACCCAACCCGGCGGTTCGGGTCGTCGAGGCCCAACGGACCCGGAACCGGCAATGGCCGTGGAGCGGACTCTGGCCGGCGCCGCTCAATTGGTACCTCGAACTCAGAATGATTCCCCGCAGCAATTTCCTGCAGGAGCAATCGCCCCTGCCCCTCAACCAGGGAACCGACGAATGGTCCTGGACCGGGCACTACGTCTGGACGGACGCCGCGGTGCCGGCCGGATGGCTGTTTGGAAACCGCGTCGGCAAACACGGCGATTTCGAGTGGACGCTCAACCAGGCGCACTACTTGCTCGAGCCAGCCCGTCAACCGGGCCGGTTCAAGGTCCACCTCGATACTGTGACTCCCAGCTTCGACACGTTTCTCGCCGAGACTGACGGCGGCCCGAAGCGGTCCGTCTCCTCAGGGTTCACCTGGACCTTGCATCCGGGCCAGAACCAACTGCGCGTGCGGCCCCGGAACATCACCGGGCGCGAGGGGATTTCGAGCTGGATTTCCCTGGAATACGCGGGGGCTCCACCCGGCGGGCTCAACGCCACCGACCCGTGACGAGGGGTATCCTCGGAGGCTGCACCACTCCGCAGTGGGGCCTCGTGGCGCCAGGTGTGATGCAAGCCGTGAAGGTTTCGCGCCCACGGGATGCAACTGAACTTTTTCGACCCGGTTCCAACTTCGCGATTGTTAGGCAGGCCATCTCATCGCAGGCGCACCGAATAAAGTGACGTCCGGGCCGGAATGAACAATGTCTTATGATCGGAACCCCCCAGCACCAACTGCACGGGCCTCTCGGGCACTTCGATCGTCTCGATTAACTGTCCGGAAGGGGTGTACACAAAGATCTGGCCGTCCGCGACGAAGACGTGACCCTGCGAATCGGCCACAACTCCTTCCCCTCCCTGTTCGGCGAAAAGGCGGAAGCCGCTCAGGCCTCCATCAGGCGCTACGCGCGCCGCCCAGGTGGTCAGTTCGGCTTCGTCGGTGACGTAGAAGACCTTCCCGGGCACAGCCGGAGCGAGGCCGAAGGAGCGAATCTGCGGGCTGGATTTGACGCCCCAACTCGTCGCGCCCTCGAGGAAGTCCTGGCCCGCCGGAATCACCGTCGTGCCATCGGGGGAAATGAAGTGAGCCGCCGGCTGACTGAGGGCAGGGCGGTTGAGGCGCCAGTCGCTTACCGGCAGGAAGAACGTCGCCTCAGGCCGGGCGGTGGTGGTTCCGGGTTTGAGCAAAGTGATGTCGCGGCCGGGCCCAAGCACGCAGACGGTGCCCTGGCCGCCGTACGACACGACCAGCAGGTCACCCGCGCGGTCGATCGCCAGGTTCACCGGTTGAAGCGGAAAGTCGCTCAGCGTCGAGAGCTCACGGGAAGCGTCATCCCAATGGTAAATGCGGCTCCAATGGGCATCGACAAAGTAGAAATCATCCTTCAACCCGGCAACACCCCCGGATATGTTGAAAAAGCCAGCCGCGAGCTTCTCGACTTTTGCGCCGTGGGCCATGACCGTGGACCGGATGGGAGCCCGGCGCCGCGGTGAGCGCCCCGAGACATCGAGCCAGGCGATTTCCCTTTGGCGGAGTTGTACGTCGTGGGTTTGGTCGTAAACCGCCGCGTCGAAGCTCGCCTTGCTATTGCTGTAACAATGCAGATTGCGGAAGCGCAGGTCCTGCGAGCTGGAAACCTTGACCGCCCAGGGGAAAGGCTGAAACGAACTGATGACGCGGTAGATGTGGAAGTTTGCGACGGTGATGTCGCGACAGCCCTGGATTTCGAGCGGGAGGTCGAACCCGCTTTCGCCACGCTCGCCCTCCGTCTGAAGCGCGTAGAAGCGCCAGTGCGCGACGTTGCGGAGTTGGACTTCATGCCGGACGTGATGTTCGCTGGACATATGGTAAACGCGGCCCTCCGTCTCGGTATCGGAAACGAGCATGCCGGCCTCGGCGAAGGTCGAGGGCGTCCAGATATCGAGGAAGGTGCCGCCCCCGCCCTCGGTGACCCAGAGGCTGGGGTACTGGCTATCCCAGCGGCGATTGGGATCGGGATCGGCCGTGTGGCCGGGGTTATAAGGGTTCTCGCGCGAGCCGTCCGGTTTCGGAGTGCCGTGGCCGCCCAGGAAGCGCACATCGTTCATGAGCGACTTCGGACCGCTCCTCCAAAGGGCTCCGACCGCGCGCGGGTTGTTGCCGCTGGTGTAAAGGCCCACTCCCTGAACAATGTTGCTGCCTCCCGACGGGGTCTCGAGCAACGGATGGGGACCGCCGACCCCTTCATATCCCGGGGTTCCGTCCGGAAGAATAATCTGGGTGGCACCGGGATGGAGTCCGATCAGGACGCTGTCCGGACGCAGCGCCAGCGTGTGCCGTACCAGGTAAAAGCCCGACGGAAAGTAGATCGTCCGGTGATGGGCAATCGCTTTTTGAAGCGCCTCGGTGTCGTCGGCGACGCCGTCGCCCTTGGCGCCCAAGTCACGCGCGTTCACCCACGTATCACCTGCCGGAAGGCCGGGCAGGTCGGAGGGAGTCGGCGCCGGCAAAGCCGGGCAGGGGGTTGCGTCGAAGCGCGTGATCATCTCGGGGGCTCCGCCGAGGTCAGCGTAATGCAGCCCGTGGCTGAACTTCTGAACGACGTAGGTTTCTGACGAGGCATGGGCGCGGCGGTCCGCCGCCTGAGGCCCCGGCGCAACGAAACGCCGGCCACTCTCCCGCAGGGCGGCAAAGAGGGGGACCGAACGGCAGGCCGCGTCTTCAATGTTGATTTCGTTGCGAGGGTTGTTCTCGACGCCGAACTCGATCGCCGGCCCGGTGATGTCTTCCAGACGCGCGTCCTTCATCCAAAGTTCGTCCGCACAACCAGGCTCAATCGTTACGGCTGTGGGTACCCGCCGGAACTGGGGGCGGATGAGGGTCAGCCCTGCCTCACGCTCCCGGATCGAGGCTTCCCGCTGGCCTTCGAACTGGCAATCGATCACGGTCAGTTGCCAGCCGGGCGAAGGCTTCGAGGTCCAGATTCCGTAGCGCGCCCCATAGCAGCGGATGTCCTCCGCCACGTTGCCCGCCTCATGAACGGCGGCCAATCCGGGCCCGATCCGAAGATCCATATGCGCGAGAAAACAATGCTGCGCATAACGCGCCCGGACGCCGACGGCCCCGGAATTTCCCTCGCCGATCTCGATATCGAGGTTGGCGAGCGCGGAATAGAAGGTGCCGGGATTGGCGTCCGGGACCGGTCCTTTCAACCGGTTGGCCGCCGGATTGCGCGCGCCGCCGCGCCCGAACCCCGGTCGGGCGCCCGCAAAGAAGAATAAGACCTTCTCGCGCGAAGCATCTTGAAAACCGGGCGTGTTGGCGGGAAGAACGATCACCGGCCGCGCCGGGCCGAACCCGATGACTCGGATGCTTGGCCAGACGAAGAGCGTGTTGGTAATCTCGTAGCGGCCTTGGGCGAGGAACACAATTCCTTGCCCGGTCGTCTCCTGCACGTGATTGATGGCCTCCTGCAATGTGGTCGTGGCGTCCCCGGGTCCGGAGTTCGTGACATACACCGCCCGAGGATCTTCGAGTCGGTGCGTGTAATAAGGGCTCGCTGCCGCCCGCAGCGTAAGGACCAGGACCATCAGAGTGAACCCGCGTCGTTGTATCTGCATCACAGCTCCGTGTTGTAGCCCCCCGGATCTTCCTGGTCAACAGTGGTGGCAGCCCTAAACCGCGGGACCTCCTCCCCAATGGCACCACGAAAAACGCGAAACACACGAACCAGAGGCCGGGTGTGCTGTGGTTCGCGCCGCGAGAGCTGGTACGGCTAAGGCCGCCCAGTTCCGGTGGGAATCTGTTCCTAGGTGTGGCGTCGCAGGGTGAGATCCCCGAACTCAACCCGGGCCATGGATCGAGCCGTTCTTGGAACGCGTCTGAGAATTCCGATTGATCGGCAGCCGCCGGCGTGAGCAGGCGGATCGCAGAGAGTGGATCTCGCGCTCGGCCTCCTCGCGTCAGCGGCTGCAATTCTCAGGCACGCTTTCAAGTGCGACCTTGGAGCGCCGGTTCGCAGGGGCGGCGCTATTGGCTCAGGTCCCGATAATACAGATCTTTGGCTTCGACCTTCATGCCGGGGTTGTGGCCCTGGATGGCAAAGTGGCCTTCCTTGTATTCCGCATCGTCATACTGCATCACCGATTTGTCGTTGATCCAAAACTGGATGTGCGTTCCTACCGCCCGGATGCGATAGCTGAACCACTCGCCGTCCTTGGTTAGGAGTTCCGTCGCTTTTCCAGTGGGCGTTCCCGGTTTCCACAGCCAGCCCGTGTAACCGTCGCCATGGTTGCAAATCTGGGCCTCGTAACCGCGGGGGAAGTCGTCCACATTATCGGCGGGCGGGTGGGCGCGAAAATAAAACCCGCTATTAGGCGTCGCGCCGAGGTTCGTGACGCGGAACATGCCTTTCGCTTCGAAATCCGAGCACGCCACATCGCTATACAGATGTCCCATGCCACCAATGCCGACCAGGACGCCGTCCTGCACGGACCAGGTGGCCTTGCCGTGCGGCGTCCAGCCGGTAAGATCTTTGCCATTAAAAAGTGAAACCCAGTTTGCTTTAAGTTCGGCGCTGGACGCGCTCAGCGTCACCAGCGCGCACCCGAGGAGGGCTAGAGTTTTTCTTTTCATAATTGGAGAGCGGTTGTTGATTCATCTTGCCCTGTACGGCCCTCCGAGACAAGCGGTTGGTTCCACTCGAAACGGCCGCGTTTCCGGCGCAAGCAGCGCCCGCATCGCCCCGCGTCGATTGGTTTCGCGGGATTTTGCTATACAAAATTCCCCCGCGCGGTGTCTGATCAAGTGATGACGATCGAGTGCCAGCATCGGGAGTGTGAGGTAAGAACGGTCCTGTTTCTTACGCTGGCCTTCAGCCTGCTCGTGTCGCGGGCTTGCGGAGGCGGATTCCGTCTGAGTCTTTTGGACCAACCGGAATCGTTGGGGGATACGTGCCGGGTCCTGGAGGACGCCGGGGTCTCGAAGCAGACGGTAGCGACGTTTCGCGCCCTCGTGAACCACCATAACCAGGTCGCGAGCGGCGTGGATGACGCTCGCTTGCCCAAGCGACGAGGTGGCTTTTATCCATTCGAAAGCACCCGGGAGTTCACGAACCACTTGTCGCGTCCGCTCGGGCGCGGCATTCCTGATGGCACGCCCGAAATCCGGACGCTCATGTGTTTTGATGTCGCCTCGATCCTGCTCGCGGGCGCCGGCTACGGCGCGCCCCAACTCGAGCAGGCGTTCAGCGGGAGCGGAATCGTCCTGCCGATCCCGGGCGGGCCGGTCCGGGACCCTCAATACCGGCTGTTTCACGATGCGTACTTGTTGGCGCTCTGTTCCGAGGCCGATTTTTTGCGGCTGACCGGGCGAACCCGGACACAGGCGGAGACCGAACTCGCACTCAGCCTCATCGCTCCGCGCGCGCTCGACGGGACCGAGGCCGGCCATAAAAGCGATATCAACGCGGCGCTCGCGGCGCTATTCCGGTCCATGGAGCGATTTGGTTTTTCCTGCCATGGGAAGCTACGCCTTGGCCTTGTTTTGGTTGCCGACTTCAAAGGGCACGCCATAGCCGCAGACCATGCGTTTGTATGCCTGCGGCATGATGGCAAGTGGGTCTGCCTGGAAAAGACCAGCCCTCAAGGTCCATACGTCCGCGCGGATTTTGATACCGAGCGCGACCTGGCGCGTTATGAGGCTTCCACCTACGTCGATTTTCCATTAACCGAGCACCAAACGGGCTACGGCTGCCCGGTCGCAGTCACCCTTGGGGATCGGGTTGTGAGCATCGACGACCCCGCCGCTTCGTCCCGCTGAGAGCCGCACGGGCAGGTCCCGCGCAGGGGGGCGGCGACGAGGTCGAGGCCCGCGATGCATTTGCCTGCGAGCCGGGCTGCGCGGAGGCTATGACCCGATGGGCGGGAAATGGATCTTCGGGTGATGAGGAAACAGGAGGCCGGCAACTAAAGGCAAGGGCACGATCGGGATGAACAGAAAAGGCACAAACACCGCCAGGGGGTAGTGCCACCAACGTACCGGCCGGGCCTTTCTGTCGGCAGGAACGCAGTACGCCGGCAGGAAAACCATCAGGCCATAGACAAAAATCCACAGCCCGAATTCCATGGGATTCTTCGTGCCCAGGTTGGTTTCCATCGCGGTTCCCGTCAGTCCGAAGAGCAAGAACACAGCAAAGGGGCTGAAGTCGTAACGCGAGAGGATCAGAGCCCAGCCCACGAACAGGGGCACAAACATGACGACGCTATGGAGCGCGACAACGTCCAGGTAGTTCGTCGAGGCGGTGATGTAAGCCTCCCCAACCTTCACGCCGAACAGTGGCGCCAGATTGGTCATGGTCGTGGTAACCACCTCTTCGAGCAGAGCGAGCAAAGTGGCAAAGAGGATGAATTTCCAACGCCAGCCCAAACGGATGCTCAGCACGGCCGCGCGGATCGGCTCTCGAAAACGGTACATCAGCGCTCCGCCAATCCCGATCCAGAGCAGGATCAAGCCCCAGCCCATGCCGAGCACCGCCCGCATCCTGGGATTTCTCCACGTCGCTACGGTTACGGCTGAAGTAGTCAACAGCAGCCAGACCGCGAGCGCGGAGACGAACATGGCCTGCGCCTTTTTCACCGCTCAAGCGAACTCAGCCCCGCTATGGGACGCAAGCCAAATTGAGAGAAACCGGCAGACCCGCGGTCGGTGGGCCAAAAGAGGCCCGTTCTTTGCCAAAAAAGGGGTAGCGATTCGAGGGGCGAGAGGGTTTAGCGTTGGCTGGGTTTTGAAGGTATGGACTATACCGGGCAAGGTGGTTAACGCGGGCGGTTAAAAATGCGGGAGCGATGTCGAAGTTCTCTTTTGTCAGGGCCGAGCGATTCTCATCTCCACCGAAGCCCTCCCGATGCAGGGCTCCATGTCGCATGAGTCCCAAGCAGCGAAAGGAACTCCTGGCCGGCCTCCTGGAACTCACCGGGGCGTGCCCCTTCGACCGGTGCAATCCCGAGGACTGCCCGTTGTCCGCGCTGCGCGGCCTGTCGCGACCGCAGCGCGTGCGCTGGTTGAGGGCATTGCCGGAGGACGATCTCGTGTACCTGGCCACTTACCATTACACCTGCCTGGGCGCGAAATTGGCATCCGCCCCCCGTCCTTGATGCTCGATCCTGGCTTCGGCCGCCGGGAGGCGCCAGGAAGCTTGCCGATGCTTCCGGTTCATCGCGCGGTGTTGAACCGCAGAATGGTAAGCGAGTTTCCGGGGAAGGATCGCCGTAGCTCCGTGCCCATGAACGAGAGGGATTCGGTTTTAGGTGAGACCTTCATCGGATCCTCGATGGTATTTTCGTCCGTCCCGCTCCCGGAAGTGAGCACAGCGGCGCTGGCCTTTCCGGAGAGGCTGCGTGCGCCGGCCAGGTCCAGTTCCGTTTCGACCGGCGTGGCGCTGGCGTTCACCACCTTGACGATCAGATCACCGGAGGCCTGCTCGAACGAGGCGGCGGCGTAGAGACTCATCACCTTGCCGCCGGTGTCGAGATCCAGGTCGTGGATCTTTTCCCCATCGATCCAGCATTGCACGTTCCGGCCTCGGACCGTCAGTTTGAGATCATACCAGCGCCCGGCCTCGATGCGGCTCGGTTTAGAGTCGAGCGTTCCACCGCTCTCGATGGCGTCGGCCGTGTTGTTCCATCCCCCGATGTTCCACCAGGTGCGGTCTTCATCGCCTCGGATGCGGAACAGGATGAGGAATCCTTCCGCGCCCGAAAGCTTCCGCGCCTTCAACGTGAGGGTGTAGTCCGTCCATTCCGGCTTGCCAGCCAATGCGCGAATGAACTCTTTCTGAGCGGTTTGCCGCAATGCCCCGTCTTGCGCCTGCCAATCCGCGCCGGCGCCCAGCAGCTTCCAACCCGCCGTGCCACTGCCGAAATCGGATTGGAGCAGGACCTCCCCCTGGGCCCCGGTGACCTTGAGATCTTTGAACTCCGCGGCCGTATTCCAGGTGCCCACACCGATGCGCCCGCCAGCGATCTCCGCTTCGGTCGCCGGCGATTGCACCTCGGTCGGGAGGTAAACGTCGCCGCGATTTTCGGCAAACATCTTTTGAACATAGTAGCTGGGCAACCCATACCACCGGGAGCTGTCGAAATTGATCAGGTCCGGGTTCCACGCGCGGTGATTGAGGTTCACGAGCAGCGGGGCGTAACTCGCCATGATCACGTGGTCGGCGTTGCGTTCGAGGCCGGTCATAAACGCGGCTTCGCCAATGGCGCCGCGAAGATTGCCCAGGCCGCAGTCGCGGGTGACGGCGTATTCGCCAACAAAAATCTTCGGCCCATTGCGGTCATAGTGATCGAAGTACGTCGCGTGCCGCATAAACCACTCGGGCGTGTCGTAAAAGTGCTCATCGACGATGTTCGGCTTGGGGTCGGCGGGATGGCCTCCCTGCCATTGGTCGGCAACGAATTGGATTTCAGGGTATCTGGCATGGATGGCGTTGACGAACAGCGGCCAGCGCTCGCGATAGGTCGCGCCGCCGTTTTCATTTCCAATCTCCATGTATTTCAAGTGGAAGGGGGCGGGATGGCCGGCTCGCGCCCGCATCGCGCCCCAGACCGAATCAGTCGGACCATTCGCGTATTCCACCGCGTCGAGCGCGTCCTGCACCCACTGCGCCATGCGGTCGAGCGGGATGGATTCCTTGTGCGACATGCCGACATTGATGCAGAACAGCGGTTCGGCCCCGAGGTCTTCCGCGAGCTGAAGGTATTCATGAAAGCCCAGACCGTGCGTGGCGTTGTAACCCCAAATATTCCATAGCGGCGTCCGCGTATCGATGTTGCCGATAGTGTTCTTCCAATGGTTCATGTGCGCAAAGTCGTCGCCCTCGACCCAGCACCCACCGGGAAAACGCATGAACGACGGATGCAGCCCGTCGAGCGATTGCGCAATGTCCGCCCGCAGACCGTGATTCTTCCAGGTCCGGTCCGGCAGCAGCGATACCATATCCAGGAACAAAACCCCCCGGCCTTCCCCGGCCAGTTCGAGCTTGGCCTTGGCATCCCCTCCGCTGGCCGCCAGTTGCAGTTCGTGATAGTGCCAGTGGCCGCTGATGCCGGAAATCTCCCCGCTGGCCAGCACCGTGCCATCCTTCCCCAGGATTCGCGCGGTCAGTTTTCCGTTCCATCCCTCGCCGCGGGCTGCCAGTTTCAGGGTGTAAGCTTCACCTCTGACCATGTTCATTCCCCAGTAACCTTCGTTTTGAAGACTAAACCTGCCATCCGCCTTGATGCGGAGCGATTGGCGATTGAAGGGATTGAGCGGCGGCACCGGCGGCCGGGCCTGGACGTCGGCCGTGATCACGGATGCCTCGCTCTTGCCCCCGCCGCTATTCGAGAAATTCCAGTGCTCGGGGGTGCCCGCATCTTCGAACGAACGGTTGCGCACCAACTCGGGGTAAATGCCGCCGTCCGCCGACAGGTTAATATCTTCGAAGAAGATTCCCCACAGCGTCGGCGAGATCGAGTGAGCAGGGTGTGCTGCGTCCACAGTGATTTTGGCCGGTTGGGCGTGGAGCGCGACGGCGGACGCCAGCAGCACGACGGCGGAGCGGATTCTCAGTTTCATATCAGGGTCGGTTTCTTCTGTGCGCGGTTGACGTGAGGACGACGGAGTTGAGTCGCCCGCGTCGAATCTCATCGCCGCAGCATGACAGAATCGCGCCTGGCGGGCAATCATGCGAAATCACTTCATTCACAGCCGCGAGGCGGGTTTGCCCGGCCCGGAGGGTGCGTCCCGGCAGTACCCCGGAGCGCCGGCTTTGAGCCGGCTTACGGCGCTCGGCGATTCTTATCGTGCTCCGGTGGACGTTGGAGGCGTTAAGCCGGCTGCAAGCCGGCGCTCCCGTCTGACGGTGTTCCGCGGGGGTAATGACGGGATGCGCTCCCGCCCGGAGGCGGGTCCAAAGGGCGGTTGACACATGATTTCAATGTGATATCATAAAGATAGCAGTCAAAACACTGCCATTGAGAAAGGGACAGCTATGAACGGAACCACGCTAAGCACGAATCAGGAGCAAACAGTCAAGGTCCACAGCGGCTGGGTCATGTTGCCGGCCGCGGTTGGTTTGGAGTTGGGCAGTATCGCTGTATTCATCTACTCGGTTTCTCTGGCCAACGGGCCCCTCGGGCACCCCGGGTGGCCGTGGTTCGCCCTCGGGCTCTTCGGGATGATCTTGGCGGTTATATTAATGCCGGGCCTTTTTACGCTGCAGCCGAACGAGGCGCGCGTTTTGCTGCTCTTTGGGCGCTACAAGGGGACCGTGCGGGAGAGTGGATTTCACTGGGGCAACCCCTTTTATTCCAACGGATCGAGCGGGGGTGGCTGGAGGGCCAATCTGCGGGCGGCAGCGGCCAAGGAAAAAGGGGCCGAGCAGCCGATGCCGGATTTTCGGGGCCGTCGCAACAAGATCTCATTGCGTGTGCGCAATTTGAACAGCGACCGGCTCAAGGTGAACGATAAGCGAGGGAACCCGATAGAGATTGCGGCGGTGATTGTGTGGCGGGTGCAGGACACGGCCCAGGCGACCTTTGACGTGGACGATTACGAGCGGTACGTGCGGATCCAAAGTGAATCCGCCATCCGGCATGTCGCCAGCGCTTACGCGTACGACAACGGCGAGGAGAACGAAACCACCTTGCGCAGCGGCGTGGACGAAGTGTCCGTCGCACTGCGGAAGGAACTGCAGGAGCGGCTCGAAAAGGCGGGGGTGGCCGTCGAGGAAGCCCGATTGACCCACCTGGCGTACGCGCCGGAGATCGCGCAGGCCATGCTGCGGCGCCAGCAGGCCGAAGCGGTAATTGCCGCCCGGCAGAAGATCGTTCAAGGGGCGGTCAGCATGGTGGACATGGCGCTGAGGGATCTGGCTGAGCGGCAGGTGGTCCAACTCGACGACGAACGCCGGGCTGCCATGGTGAGCAATTTGATGGTGGTGCTGTGCGGCGAGTCGGAGGTCCATCCCGTCGTCAATGCGGGGACCCTCTACACCTGAGCCGAGCGGCCAAAGCCCATGGCGGAACGCAAATCATTCCTGATCCGGATCGATCCCAAGCTATGGGTGGAACTGGAAACCTGGGCGGCGGAGGAACTGCGCAGCGTCAATGGACAGATCGAGTACTTGCTCAAGCAGGCGGTGCTCAAGCGAAAAGGCGCCGCGGCGCCGCCCCCAGGCGAAACCAGCAGGAAAAACGCGCGATAAACGGTGCGGTGAATGAGGCGTCTGCGCCCTTCGGGGGGCGGGTTTTGGGCCGGGGCAAGAACGTGCTAAAGTTCCCGGTTTTCCTGCCGATATAAACTCAGCGGGCAGCTTAAAGACCGTTCCAAAAACATTATGAATGTATCGTTTGCCAATCCCGCTACCGCCGCGTACCCAACCGGACCACAGGGCGGTCTTCAGCAGCCGGCCCTGGATTTCAAAGCGCTGGGGAGCGCCCTGCGGTCCGGCGATTTATCCGCCGCCCAACAGGCCTTTGCCAACTTGCAAAAAGATGCGCAAAGCCCAGTTCCCTTGGCCACCACCTCCACCTCTAAACCGACCTCCCAGAACAGTCCCCTGGCCGGGGATCTTCAGGCGCTCCAAAGCGCCCTGCAATCAGGTGATCTCTCGGGAGCGCAGAGCGCTTTCGCCACATTGCGCCAGGATTTGCAGAGCTCGAGTGGCGTGCACCGGGCCCATCACCATCGTCATCCAGGAGGGATTGGGACATCGAACAATCCGAACCCCGTTTCCGCGCCTGCCTCGGCCGGCGTCTCGACGGCCTCCGCCGCCTCGGCGCTGCTAAACGCCCAGGCCTGAGCGGTTGATCGGAAGGCGGTGGCATGCGCTCCGGCTTCCAACGGAGAGGGCAATCGAAGCCATCCCGTAACGTACGCCAGCCCGCCCGGCGGCACATCGCCACGCTTAGCGAACGCGCTATGAACGAATTTCCGATTCTCGAAACCGAGCGTTTGGTCTTGCGCCGGCTCGAGGTCAGCGACGAAGCCGGAGTATTAGCGATCTACTCTCGGACCGAGGTGACACGGTTTTGTGATGTGCCCACCTTGTCCGATCCCGGGCAAGCCGGCCGGTTGGTGAGCGCCTTCGCCGGTGAGTTTGAGAATCATTGCGGCATCCGATGGGCGATCACTCGAAAGGGGGCGCCCGGCCTGATTGGTCTGTGCGGGGTCGGGTGGTATCGGCATAATTGTTCAGCCCTGCTGAGCTACGATCTCCACCCCGATTACTGGGGACGCGGAATCATGACCGAATCGCTGCGCGCCGTGGCCGATTACGTCCTGAGGCCGGGGGGTGTCAACCGCATCAGCGCCACCACGTTGGTGGACAATCACGCATCGATGCGGGTGCTCAGGCGTTTGGGGTTTCAGGAGGAAGGGATTCTGCGGGACTGGGCCTGCTGGAAAGGCGAGTTCAAAGACCTGCGTTGTTTCTCCCTGCTTCGCAGAGACTGGCAGGCTGCCGAGTCGCGCCCTTGCATTGGGGCTTCGACGTTGAGGGCTTGCGCTGAATTGGTGTAAGCACGCTCCCCGCGACGGCGTTCCCAGACCGGAGTCGTGGCCGTTCCGGACTTTCCGTCGCGCTCCGGGCGACGGGGTTCAACTCCGGCCGCGGCGCGGTCGCGGGGCTCACTTGTCAACGCCCGGTTTCCCGGACCGCGGTCCGGGTTGGCCGTGGGGATTGTCCCGAGGTTCAAGCGGTTGAATCTCCAACCTTAGCGAATGGTCGTTGTAGCCCGCGTTGCGCCAGAACTCCATGGCTCTTCGGTTGGCCACCAGCACTTCCACGCTTAACCGCTTGTCCCTCGCCCAGACCTGCGAGCGAAGAATCGCCACCGCGCGCCGCCCCACCCCATGCCGCCGCTGACGGCGCACCACGAGAAATTGGCGCAGGTAAATCTCCGTCGGCGACTCGTGGTACAGGGCGTAGGCCACCACTCGCCGGCCGAGCATGAACACGATCGCCTGGTGATCCGAGGTGAGCAACGCTCGCATCCGCTCGACCATTGCTGCGCGGCTCATGTGGTGAGGCAGTCCGAGGTCGTGAATGAGTTGGTAATTGAGCCTGCCCAGCAAGCCGCAATCCGCTTCTGTCCCCCGGCGAAAAGTCAACGGCACGATGTCTTTTGAGGGCCTTGGCAAGCGCAGCGCCACCCTCGGCGAACCCGGGCTTCGTTGCCGCCGGGTTCGTTCGGTAATTGTTTTGCTTGCGGGATGGAGGCATAAAAACCCCCGATCATACTTGAGGGCATAGAGGCAAGGGCTGGGATCCTCAACCTGGCAATCGACGAATCCGCCAAATGGGCTGGATCGGCCCTGGCAAATCGCCCGTGGCGTCAATCTTCGCCCCGGCCGGAGTTGATGCCCCGGTGGACCGTTTCTCGGCTCGTGCTTTGACATTATAGCGAATAATACTCGACCTTGCTTGCTCCCGCAAGGCGCGCGACACCGAGCGAAGGCGTGACTGTCCGCCCCGGCTCGCCTGCCTGGGGTCGAGTGGAGCCGGTTGAGAAGTTCGAGGTCCCACCTTCACCGGGTTTGCCTCTCAGGTGAAAAACCGCGGACCAGGCATGCGAAAGACTCGTGGTCGGGCAGCCCGGTGTGCAAAATAACGGTTTCCCCCGTATCGGTGAATCATCCCCTCTGCCGCGGCTTCCATCTCATTTAAACCCGTATTCATCCCACGGCGCACAACTAAATGCGGAGCGCGGTGTCTGGAATCATTGGTGCGCATCCGAGCAGGGCTTCGAGTCCTTCTCAGCCGGTTGAGGGGTAAAGTCGATGCGAACGCGCCGCGGTGGCTTGGCTGGCGCTGTGGATGACGACATTTTGAAAACTGCCAACTCATATCGAGAAACGGGCGCGAGCGCCGCCGCTGACCTGGTATATCGCGCTTGTATGCGGCGTCACACGCCGACGCGGCGCTCTGGGGTTCAGGCGGCCCTCTGGACCGGGGGGCGCGCGTCGGCTCCACGCGCTCGCTTTCCGGCGTGCGGCTGCCTGCGGCAGGCGGCGAACCGGACCATGCTGGTTGCGATTTTGCTCGCCGCGGCGGGCGCCTTCGCGCAACCGCCAAGTCCCTCCGGTGACAGCAATCGGACGGAACCGTTCAAAGCGGTTCCACGCCAGCGGCGTGGCAGCAGGCGCGGAGGCGGGGCATCGCCCGCCGAAGTTTCCGGAAGCGATCCCGGCCCGACCGCGAGCGGCGCGGCGCCGGTGAGTGCGGTCGCGGCGGCAGCCTCCGCCGATGAGGCCGCAACCCGGAGTAGGCTCCGCCAGTATTCCGCGACGAATGCCCCGCCGGATGAACTATTACCCGCCGGTACCATCAATTTTCCGGCGACCGATCTCAACCAGGTCTTGCAGATTTATTCCGAGTTGGTTGGACGCACCGTTCTGCGGCCCACCTCGCTCCCCGCGCCCACGATCACCCTGAGGACCCAGACCCCGCTAACCCGCCACGAGGCCATCCAGGCCTTTGATGCGGTGCTGGCGCTCAACGGCATTACCGTGGTCAACGTGGGGGAGAAGTTTGTCAAAGTCGTGCCCAGCGCCCAGGCGGGGCAGGTGGGCGCACCTTTCAACAAGGAAACCGCCGATCAGCTCTCGGATTTGGGACAGTTTGTGACGCACGTGGTGCAAACCACCTACCTCAAACCCAGCGACCTGGTCCAGGCGCTCACGCCCTTTGCCAGCCCTGGGTTGGCGAACGGCATTTTGCCCATCGACCCGAGCCACATCCTGGTCCTGCGCGACTACAGCGAGAACGTCAAGCGCATGCTCGAGATGATTAAGAAGATCGACGTGTCGGTCCCGCCGGAGTTCATCCAGGAGGTCATCCCGATCAAGTACGCGATGGCGGCCGATATTGCCAGTGCACTCAACAGCTTGAGCAGCGGTGGCGGCAGCACCTCGATTGGCGCCCGTACGACCGGCGGTGCTGCGCGCGGGGCCAGTCGCAGCGGCATGGGTGGGATGGGCGGCATGGGTGGGATGGGTGGCATGGGCGGCAGTTCCTACGGAATGACCCCTCAAGCCGCGATCGGCGGTGTACCGGCCGGCAACCAGGGCAGCTTCACCCAGCGCCTGCAGAACATCATCAACCGGGCCGCCACAGAGGGAGAAATTCAGGTCCTGGGCCAGACCAAGATCGTTGCCGATGAACGCACCAATTCCCTGCTCATCTTCGCGTCGCGAGCAGACATGAAGCAGATTAAAGAGATCGTGTCCAAGCTCGATATCGTCCTGGCGCAGGTGTTGATCGAGGCGGTGATCGTCGAAGTCGATTTGACCAGTTCGCGGGACCTCGGCGTGAGCTACCTCCAGCAGACGGCTCAAGGTCCGGGGAATTACTTTCGAGGCATTGGCGCGGTTAATAACAACAACATTCTGTCTTCGAGCAGCTTTAATGCGGTTAACGCCGCGACCAACGCCGCCGGAAGTTTGCCGAGCGGCTTCAGCTACCTGGCCTCGCTGGGCAATGACCTGGATGTTTCCCTGACGGCGCTGGGCGCCAACAGCCGCGCTCGCATCCTGCAGCGCCCGCGCATCCAAACCTCTGATGCCGTCCCGGCGTCCATCTTCGTCGGTCAGTCCCGTCCCTACCCCCAGGGCAGTTACTACGGGGGCGGGTCTTTTGGCGGTTACTCGACCATCCAGCAGCTCCAAATCGGTGTCACGCTCGAAGTGACCCCCTTAATCAACCCCGATGGGCTGGTGGTGATGGACATCCATCAACGGATCGAAAGCTTCACGGGCAATGTCACGATCCAGGGTGTCGGTGACGTCCCGGTGACCAGTGAAAAGGAAGCTTCCGCCAAGGTGGCCGTGCGCGATCGCGACACCATCATGCTGGGGGGGCTGATTGAAACCGACAAGAACGACAACAACTCGGGGGTGCCATTCCTCAAGGACATTCCGGTGCTGGGAAATCTGTTTCGCAGCAGCCACCGGGATGACGCGAACAGCGAACTCATCGTGCTGATTCGACCCACGGTGCTGCCGACGCCGGAAGTGGCTGCGCTGACGACGTCGGCCGAAAAGCGGAAGATGCCGGGGGTGAGGCAGATGGAGCGCGAGGTGCAGCATGATGAGGAGTTGCGGATGCGCCAAAGCGAGAAGGAGCGTCCCGCAACACCCTGATCCCTGTCGGGGATGAGCCTCACGAGGCTCGGCCTGAGACCGATTTGCGTCTCGAGGTGGTCAAGGGTTAGGTGGGCTCAAGAACGCTGGGGGCAAGCGACGCCTCGTCGGAACAGGATTCTCCATCTCCGATCCCCTGTAACCAATCGTGGCCGCCGGGCGTCTGAAAGCCAGGAAGGGAGCGGACTCCGCCGCGTCCCCCGGATGCTCGGCCGTTGAATTGAACGCGATGAACCCATACCGATTATGCGAGGATTAAAGCACATATTGTTGACGATCACTGTGGCCGCTTCGGTGCTGCTGACGGCCGGGAATGCCGCGGCACAAAACGATCCGACCGCCGGGGGACAACCCCAGCGGGGACGCCGCCAGCGCCAGGGCACCTTTGACCCGGCCCAATTCCAGCAGCGGATGATGGAGCGTTACCGCGAACGACTCGAGATCACGGATGATACAGAATGGAAAGCCATCGAACCACTCGTGCAGAGCGTGGTGCAGGCCCGCATGGCGGTGGGGCAGGGCGGGCGGGGGGGATTCGCCCGGGGCGGTCGGAGGGGCGGGAACGGGAATGCCGCGAGCCCAAGCCAGCCTTCGGACCGTGCCCGGTCAAACCCGGCGGCCGAGGCATTACAGAAGGCCATCGACGCAAAAGCGCCGGCGTCCGAGCTCAAGACGCTCTTGGCCAAGTATGTCGAGGATCGAAAGGTCAAACAGGCTGACTTGGAGAGAGCGCAAACAGCCCTGCGAGCTGTTCTGACAGCGCGCCAGGAAGCTATCGCCTCCTTATCGGGTCTGCTCTAACCGGAGCGGGCGCTCCGAGGTTCGAGCGGGGACAGCCATTCGGGCGCGGCGGATGCGGGCAATGCTCGCGCCGCGCCGGGCATGGTTCTGGCCAGTCAGGGTAGAGCGAGATTTATCGGGCAGTCTCATTCTCTGCCTGGCGATCGGCCTTGCGCGGCGAGGCGCAATCTGATTCTTTTAGCCTCAGCGTGTTGCGTTTCAAAGCAAACGGTTTATCTGGCTTGGGCCGGGTTTTAGCGGTTTTGTTGGCCGAGGCAGTTCTTCTGTTCGCATTACTGGCAGCGGATACCGATTTCCATCAGACACTCCATCGCGGGGGCGACGTCGCTCCGAGTTCATGTGTGCTATGCGCGCTGATGAGCGGCCAATTGGACTCACCTCCCTCCCTCCCAGTCCTTGCCGCGCCGGTTTGGACCTCGTTCGTCATCGTCCCGCGGGTGGAATCCACTCTCATTCTGGACTCCACGCAGCTCGCCTTCGCTCCCCGGGCTCCGCCGGCGTGTTCTGAGCTTTCGTCGGTCGTGGCTTAAGTCGAGTCGAAAGACTCCGCAGTTCGTTGCCAGGCTTCCGGCCTGGTCTTTGGTTTCCGGGTTTTTAGAGTCCAAGCTCCCAATGCGGGCTATCGATTGCCCGTTAGCAACAACATATGAATGCCAGAACACTCCTGAGGTGGCGCTGCCGTCGCATGCGCGCGATCCTCGTTTTGGACGCGCTCCTCGCCGGCCTTGCAGGCATGGCTGCGCCATCGCCTGCCGCGGAGGCCGCGCCCGACCGCGCCGCCGTGGCTACCAACATCACCCTGACCGCGGCGCAGCGGCAAAAACTTCACACCGAGACGATCAAACCGGCCAAGTTCCATCGCACGGTCGAAACGACGGGCACGGTGAGCTTCAACAATGATCGGGCGACAACCATTCTGGCGCCCGTCTCGGGGCCGGTGACACGGCTCGCGGTCTCGCTCGGCGCCAAGGTCAAGGCCGGGGACATTTTGGCCACCGTGGCCTCGGCAGATTACGCCACCGCGATCAGCGCCTATCGCAAGGCGGTGGCGACGGCGAAGAATACGAGGCGCATCGCCGACCTGGCCCAGGAGTTATCCCATAACAATCTGTCCCGGAAGGAGGTTGAGCAGGCGCAGACCGATGCAGCCAATGCCGAGGCCGACCGCGAGGCCGCGTTGGAACAGCTTCACTCCCTGGGGGTGGATACGGGGACGATCCGGACGCTCCAGGAGAAAGGGGCCGTGGCCGATCTCACCGGGGCGATTCGCGCGCCCCTCGCCGGTACGGTCGTCGAGAAGTTGGTGACCCCGGGCCAACTCCTGCAGGTGGGCACCACCCCGTGCTTTACCGTCGCCGATTTGTCGCAGGTTTGGGTCATGGCGAACCTTTTCGAATCGGACCTCGCGGCGGTGGAGGAAGGCGACTCGGCCGAGATCGTCACCCGAGCTTCAGCGACCCGTTTGCCTGGCACCGTGGATTATATCTCGGCCCTGGTGGATCCCACCACGCGCGCGATCGGGGTGCGCATCGTCGCGAACAACCCGAAGGACATCCTCAAAAAGCAGATGTATGTCCGGGTGCTCATTCACTCCCAACGGGAAGAGACCGGACTGCTGGCGCCCGTCGCGGCGGTTTTGCGCGACGATGAGGACCTGCCTTTCGTTTACCTGGCCAATGCGGATGGCAGTTTTTCGCGGCGGCGAATCACGATCGGCGATCGTGTGGGCGACCGGTATGAGACCACCGCCGGCCTGGCCAGTGGTGACCAGGTGGTCATCGAGGGCGGCCTGTTCCTCCAATTCCTCCAAAACCAGTGAACGAGCCTGTCCTCCCACCGCCTGAAGGTTTGCGGCGTTCCCGCTCGACGATTAATCGCGTCGTTGGGTCTTCGCTGCGGCAGCGGTTCCTTGTGCTCCTGGCCACGTTGCTGCTCCTGGCCACGGGGACGTGGTCGTTGAACCGCCTGCCGGTCGAGGCGTACCCCGACCTTTCGCCGCCGATGGTCGAGATCATCAGCCAATGGCCGGGCCGCGCCGCCGAGGAAGTCGAGCGGCTCATCACGGTGCCGATCGAGGTTGAAATGAACGGTATCCCGCAGATGGCAACGGTGCGTTCGATCTCGCTTTATGGGCTTTCGGATGTGCGATTGACCTTTGGCAATGGCACCGATAACTACTTCGCGCGCCAGCAGGTGTTCCAGCGCATCTCGGATCTGAGCCTGCCCACCGGCGTATCGCCCTCGGTGGCGCCGCTCTTCTCGCCCTCGGGGCTCATCTACCGTTATGTGCTGCAAAGTCCGGATCGCTCGCCCCTCGAGTTGAAAACTATCGAAGACTGGATTGTTGAGCGCGAATACAAGTCCGTTCCCGGGGTGGCGGACGATTCCGGGTTGGGCGGCGAGACGATGCAATACCAGGTGCTGTTGGATCCGGCGAAAATTGCCGGGGCCGGGCTGTCGGTCCCCCAAATTGTGACTGCGCTGGCCGCGAACAACGGCAATGCGGGTGGTGGGTTCTACTCTGAGGGCGGCCAGTTTTATTATGTGCGCGGTCTGGGCCGGTTGCGGACACCCGAAGACATCGGCAATGTGGTGCTGGCAGTGCAGAACGGGATTCCCGTCCTGGTCAAGAACATCGGCCGGGTCGAGATCGGCCACGCGCCGCGGTTGGGCGAGTTTGGCTATCAAGACCAGGATGACGCGGTCGAAGGCGTCATCCTGATGCGGACCGGAGAAAAGACCCAGGAAGTGCTCCGGCGCGTGGAAGCCAAGACGCGGGAGCTGAACCGGAATATTCTACCGAAAGATGTCAAGGTCCACACGTTCTACGACCGCAGCGATCTCATTTCGCTGACCACCGAAACGGTTGAGGCCAACCTGCTCCGAGGCATGGTGCTCGTGATCCTCGTGCTGGTGTTTTTTTTGTATGATGTTCGCGCCGGGCTCATCGTGGCCACCACGATACCCCTGGCACTGTTGTTTGCGTTCATCTGTCTGGACCTGCGCGGCGTCTCGGCCAACCTGCTCTCGATCGGAGCTGTGGATTTTGGGATCCTGGTGGATGGCGCGGTGGTGATGGTGGAGAACATCTTCCGCCACCTCGCCGCGCGCAAGGGAGAACCCTTTGAGATCCTGGAGGTGATCGGGGATGCGGCGGCCGAAGTGGACCGCCCAATCTTCTATGCGGTGGCGATCATCGTCGCTGGCTTTTTGCCGATTTATGTCTTGTCCGGCCCTTCGGGCAAGCTGTTCACACCGATGGCTGATACGATGATCTTCGCACTGCTCGGCGCCTTGGTGCTCACGCTGACGCTGCTGCCCGTGCTCTGTTCGTGGGCGTTCCGCAACGGCGTGCGCGAGCGGCGCAACCCCGGCTTTGAAGCCATCAAATCAGCCTACACCAAGGGTCTCGACCTGTGCCTCGCCCATCCCTGGGCGACCACGGCAGCCTCGGTCCTGGTGCTGGGCGCCTCGCTGCTGCTCCTCCCGGCCATCGGGGCTGAGTTCATGCCGCACCTGGACGAAGGCGCGTTGTGGATTCGCGCCACCATGCCCTACACCATCTCGTTTGAGGAATCCCGCAAGATTGCCCCGCAGGTCCGGCAAATTCTTCGCTCATTCCCCGAGGTCACAGTGGTGGCTTCCGAACATGGCCGACCGGACGATGGGACGGACCCCACCGGCTTCTTCAACGTCGAGTTCTTCGTCGGGCTCAAGCCCTACCGTGAGTGGAAGGGCGCCTATCGTTCGAAAGCGCAACTGATCGAAGCCATCAACGAGAAGCTCGAGGCCTTCCCCGGCATCGTGTTCAATTACACGCAACCGGCTGAGGACGCCGTGGATGAGGCCGAAACCGGTTTGAAAAGCGCCCTGGCGGTGAAGGTCTTTGGATCCGATTTGGATACCTTGGAATCCCGGGGCAAGGCCATTAAACGTGTCCTGCAAGGCGTGCGTGGGATCAAGGAGATTACGCTGGTCCAGGAGCTCGGCCAGCCGAGCCTGACGGTGAATATTGACCGCGCCCGGATCGCCCGCTATGGCTTGAACGTTTCAGACATCAACGGGCTGATCGAGGCGGCGGTGGGTGGCGCTGCCGCCACGCAAGTGGTCCAGGGCGAAAAGCAGTTCGACCTGGTCTGTACGCCTCGAACAACAATTCCGCGACAACCCGGAGCAGATCCGGAATCTTCTCGTCGCCGCGCCGGATGGCTCGCAAATTCCGTTGAAGGAGCTGGCCGACATTCAGGTGCAAAACGGGGCCTCCTTCATCTATCGTGAGGACAACTCGCGCTATATTGGGGTGCAGTTTTCGGTGGAAGGCCGCGACCTGGCCGGTGCGGTGGAAGAGGCGCGTCAAAAAGTTCAGGAACAGGTTCCACTGCCGGAAGGCTACCGGCTGGACTGGGGGGGTGAGTATAAAGATTACACGGCCTCCCGCCGGCAGTTGAACGTGGTGCTGCCGTTGACATTATTCGCCATCTTTCTGCTGCTCTTCGCCCTCTACCGCAATTTTAAGTTCCCGTTGATCACGGTTCTCGGCGTGCTGTTGTCCGCACCGGTCGGAGGCATCGTGGCGCTCTGGCTGACCCATACGCCGTTTTCGGTGTCCTCGGGCATCGGGTTTCTGGCACTGTTCGGAGTCTCGGTCCAGACCGCGGTGGTTTACATCTCGTATGTTAATGAGTTGCGTGTCGGTGGCATGGAATTCCAACAGGCCATCCGGGACGGTGCGATCCTGCGGCTGCGCCCGATCATGATGACCGCCCTGGTGGCTGCCTTGGGCCTCTTGCCCGCCGCGATTGCCACCGGCGTGGGCACCGACTCGCAGCGGCCGTTTGCGCTGGTGATCGTCAGCGGCCTCTTCACGCGGCTGCTCATTAGCGTTTTTTTGATGCCGGCGCTCTATGTTATTGTGGCGCGGCCGGCCGATCGATTGGAGGTGTGAGATGAGCCTGCGATTCCAAATGAATAACGTTCGCCCCGGCCACAGCTTGCGCAAGGCGGCTGCAGAGCGGCAGAGGCTTCCCGGCGCCGCGCCCGGGATCACCTTGTGGCTGGCCGGCCGGCTCAGGTTCCTAAAGACCTGGCTAGTCCTCCCGTTGACCGTCTTCCTCGCCGGGTGCGCGGTGGGCCCCAATTTCCAAAAGCCCGCGCCCCCCGACGTCACCGACTATACGACCGCCCCCCTGAAGACAACCGCCGGAACCACAAATGTGGCGGGGGGAGCGGCCCAGCATTTTTCGAACGGCGGTGATATTCCTGGGGAATGGTGGACGTTGTTTCATTCGCAGCCGCTCAACGAGCTCATCGAACTGTCGCTCAGCAACAATCCCACCCTCAAAGCTGCGCAAGCCGCGCTCACCGTGGCCCGCGAGAATGTGCTGGCGCAGCGGGGAATTTACTACCCTAGCATCGGGGCGAGCTTTTCGGCGGCGCGCCAAAAGACTTCGCCGTTGATTTCCCCCACGCCGAATTCCGGGGCGCTGTATTTCAGCCTCTACACGCCGCAAGTCAGCGTGGCGTACATGCCGGATGTGTTTGGACTCAACCGCCGGACGGTGGAGTCCGTGAAGGCGGAGGAGGGGCAGGCCCGCTTTGCGCTGGTGGCGACGCATATCACCCTGAGCGCGAATGTTGTGGCGGCGGCCATCCAGGAAGCTGCCTTGCGGGGGCAAATCGAGGCCACGCGCCAGCTCGTGACGATCAATTCAAACATGCTGCAAACCTTGCGTGAGCAGTATGCCCGGGGGTACGCCGCGCGGCTGGATGTGGCAACCCAGGAGTCACAGCTCGCACAAGTTGCCGCCACCCTGCCGCCGTTGCTGAAACAATTGGCCCAGCAGCGCGACCTCCTGGCGGCCCTGGCCGGGCGCTTCCCCAGCCAGGCGCTCACCGGGCGGTTCGAGCTGTCCAGCCTGCAATTGCCGGAGGAATTGCCCGTGAGTCTCCCCTCACAGTTGGTGGCCCAGCGCCCGGACGTGCGGCAGGCTGAGGAGAGCCTGCACGCTGCCAGCGCCCAGGTCGGGATTGCCGTGGCCAATCGCCTGCCGAATATCACACTGACTGCCGATGCCGGGACCATGGCCCTCGAGGCGGGGCAGATTTTTTCCAGCGGCGCCGGTTTTTGGGGCCTGGCCGGGACCCTGACGCAACCTATTTTCCAAGGGGGGGCTCTGCTGCACCGGGAGCGTGCGGCCCGGGCCGCATTCACGGTGGCCGCCGAGCAGTACCGAGCAACCGTTCTGGCCGCCTTTCAAAATGTGGCGGACACCTTGAATGCCCTGGATCAGGATGCCCGGGGCCTCAAGACGGCGGCGACCGCGCGCGACGCGGCCAAAGTCAGCTTGGATTTGGCCGGGAAGCAATTTGAATCCGGCTACTCGGGCTACTTGTCGCTTCTGACGGCGGAGCAGGCGTACCAACAGGCGTCAATGAACCTGGTGCTGGCACAGGCCAACCGCTATGCGGACACGGCGGCGCTCTTTCAGGCGCTGGGCGGAGGGTGGTGGCATCGCCCGGATCTCAGCCAGCGGTGAGTGCGAGCGCCCACTTTATGACCGATTGGCCGCGCCTGCTCACCGCCATGGTCTGCGTCCTGTCCCTTGAGGGCGAGCCTGCCGCCGCGGGAACGGACGCTTCGGGGGCATTCCCGGTTTCCATCACCGTGGATGCGAGCCGGCCCGTCGGGGAATGGAAGCCGATCTGGCGCATGTTCGGGGCCGACGAACCGAATTACGCCACCATGCCAAACGGTCGCAGGCTCATCGGCGAACTCGGGGCACTCCGGCCGAAGCAGGTGTTTTTCCGCGCGCACAATCTTCTTTGCTCGGGGGACGGCACACCGGCGCTCAAATGGGGTTCCACCGGGGTCTATTCCGAGGGAGCGGATGGCCAGCCGATCTACCGTTGGGGGATTCTCGATGCCATTTTTGACACGTACTTTACCAACGGGGTCCGGCCTTACGCGCAGATTGGTTTTATGCCCGAAGCGCTCTCCACCCATCCACAGCCTTACCAGCATCGGTGGACCCCCGCGGCCAAGTACAGCGCGATCGAAACCGGCTGGGCCTATCCGCCGAAGGATTATGATAAATGGCGAGACTTGGCATTCCAATGGGTGAGCCACTGCGTCGCACGCTATGGCAGGGCCGAAGTCGAGACCTGGTACTGGGAGGTGTGGAACGAGGCCAATGGTGCTTACTGGAAAGCCGCACCGGAGGAGTTTTACAAGCTGCACGATTATGCCATCGATGGCGTCCGACGCGCATTACCTACCGCGCGGGTGGGCGGCCCTGACTCGGCGGGTTCGGGCGGGGACTGGACGCGCCATTTCCTCGATCATTGCCTGCGCGGGACGAACTATGCCACCGGCCAGGTTGGCACGCCGCTGGATTTTGTCTCGTTCCACGCCAAGGGCGCGCCGGTTTATACGAACGGCTATGTGCGGATGGGCATCGCCAATCAATTGCGCACGATTGACGCAGGGTTCAGCCTTGTTCAGTCCTACCCCGGTTTGAAACACATCCCGGTGGTCATCGGCGAATGCGATCCTGAGGGCTGCGCCGCCTGCCAGGGGCCGCAACTGGGATACCGCAACGGCACGATGTATTCCAGCTACACCGCCGCCTGCTTCGCGCGCACCTTGGAGCTTGCGCGCCGCGACGGGGTGAACCTGGACGCGGCACTCACGTGGGCTTTCACCTTCGAAGACCAGCCGCTCTTCGCGGGGTTCCGTCAACTCGCGACCGGCGGTGTCGATTTGCCGGTTCTGAACGTCTTCCGCATGTTCAGCCGGATGGGCGGTCGGCAGCTCACGGTCACCAGCGATGGCGCCGTGCCCCTGCAAGAGATGGAAGCAACCGGCGTGAGGGGGCGGCCGGACGTCTCCGCGCTTGCCAGCCTCGACTCGCAACAATTGGTCATCCTGCTCTGGCAGTATCACGACGACGACGTTCCCGGTCCCGAGGCGGACGTGCGACTCTCGGTGCGCGGCATTCCGTTTCCGTCCGGCACGGCCAGGTTGACGTGTTACGCCATTGACTCCGAACACAGCAACGCGTTCACGCGCTGGCGGGGAATGGGGTCACCTGCCCAGCCCAGCGCCGAACAATACGCACAGCTCCAAGCGGCCGGCCAACTGGCACAAGTAGGTCCGCCGCAGAGTGTGACGGTGGAGCAGGGGGTCTGGGACCTCGATCTGGGAGTCGCGCGGCAAGCAGTGGTGCTGCTGGTGCTCAGCCGGAATTGAGGCAGCCAGGCTGTCCGGGCTCAGCATTGTTCCGGAGCGGAAAGTGGCGGCGAGGTTCAGCGCAGGTTACTCCGCCACGACGACGTCTTTGGCCCTCGCTTTGGGAGTGACTTTCAGCCGGGTGATTTTGCCGCCTTCCACGCGTCCCTCGATGGTGGTCTGAAATGGAGCATGCAGCTTGAAATCAGCCGTCCAATCGCGTGGCCAGGCCGGCAGGAGCTGAATCCGCTTCCCGTCGCATTGCAGCAACATCAGTTGCAGGGTCATCATCCCGGCGCCACCATTGTCCATATCCGGAATCCAATCGCTATTTTTGGACCAAAACCATTTGAACCGCTGGTTTCCATAGGAGGTCGATTCCTGGAGCACGACTCGTTGGGCTTCGTCCGTCAGGCCCAGGAGGGCGGCTTCCGCTCCGTCCTGACCCCAGCATTTGGCAAACGGATAGAGCCGGGCCGCGTAGGTATTCCTGGCCAGTTCCAAGTCGGGTTTGCCTACCCCGAAGAGCCGGTAGGGGAACACGGCGTACAGCTCGGGATTCTCCCGGTTTCTCGGCTCGCCGTATTGCTGCGCCGGCAGGATGGTCGGCCGGCCATCAGGATCGCCCTGTCCCCTGGGTGGCAGCTTTCCGCCCGCGGTCGTGCCCAGAGGCAGCGCGGGGAGTTCGTTCAGGACGCTCGTCCAGAGAGCGCGTTGGTTCTCGGTGGTTAAATCGGCTGGGAGCGCTTCGAGCCGAGGTAGCACGCTCAGAAGGCCGGCAATGTCCGGCGTGGGGTTGACCGCCGTCCGTTGATACGTCTCGATCGCCTGGGCCGGTTCCAGCCGCAGTTTGCCGTCAGGCCCGCGGCGCCAATGTTGCGCGTAATAGGCAATCGTGGCATCTGCCATGGGCAACAGATCGTGCCGTGCGAACCGGGCATCCTGGGTGTCGTCGTATTCGTCGAGCATTTGCGCCAGGACCTCGAGCCCCCCTTGAACATGATAGCGCATCCATTCGCTTTCCAATTCGGGGCCTGGATTGTTCCAGCCGAAATCATTCACGTTGGGCAGGCCCCAGAAGTAAATGGTTTCGATGAACGCGCCCCCCTCATGGTGGAAGTAGAGCCGTGTGCGATCGCGCGCGAGGGGAAGCGCCTGCACGTACATATTGAACCAGGGCGCCAGCAGGTCGTAATCCCCTGCCGCCAAGAGTGGCCAGTAGATCCAGCGGGTATTTTGATTCCAGTAGCTTGCCCCCCAGGCCCGGTAATCCGGATCGTGAGCCGCTTCGGTCGAACCGGCGCCCGCCGGCAAATCGTGTCCCACGGTGAAGAGCGAGCCATTGAACTTAATCGGCTGGGCGCCGCGTCCGGCGCATGCGGTTAAGTACCTCTGCATGGCGTAGCTTTGTGAAACCTCCGCCGCCTCCGGAGTGCCATCGACATGAAGCCAACTCCGGTTCCAAAAGCCTTCCCACCAGCGCTGGTGGGCTTTGCGCGCGGCCTCGAATCCCACGGCATCGGTTGCAGCGGTGATTCGGCCCAGGTCGGCGCGCCACGCCTCGGGGCTCTGGGCCTGCTCGGTGAGCGCCACGAGATCCAGGCGGCAGGAACGTGCGGCGTTCGCGGATTCGAGCGTTTGACCGTCCCGGCTCACCAAGCCGGCGCCTTTCAGGACGAAACCAAAACAGCGGTGCAGCAGCGGGTCCGGGTATTTGGGCAGCAGCGACTCCAAATGCTCGCGTTCGAAGACGAGCGGATAGATGCTGTTGGAGTTGAAATGACACCACGCGATCCGATCGGGCTGTGGTGGCAGAATTAGATCCGGCCCGAAGGTCAGCCCCTCGGGGTTATTGCCCCATTCAAAAAAGCCCGCCCGCCCTACGGCCTGTTGATCGAGGTGGTACGTCGTGGTGCGCCACACTTCCGACCGGGCCCGAATTTGAACCGGCTGTGGCGTCTGGATTTCCAGATGCGCCACCGGGTGATTGGCATCCACCCAAATGCGCGCCCGGCTCTGGCCGGCTTGGATCTGAACCTCGCCCGTTTCCAATCGAAGCGTCTGCGCGAAGGGAGAGTTCGCGGTGAATGGATTCGGCGTTAGCGTCACGCGCACTCGCCCCAGCTTGAGCAACTGCCCGTTCTCGCTCCAAGCGTCGGCCTTGGCCACGAGCAGCACGATGTCTCCGTTCTGCTCCGTCCAAACGTTGAGCGCGAGGTCGCCGTTGCCGAGCGGCATCGAACTGTTCTGGTCTGTCCCGAGCGAGTCCCAGGTCAGGTTATTGGCCGAGGCGAAGTTTCGGTCCCGGGCCGGAAGGCCGATTGCGGGCAGCAGGAACAGGACGAGGAGCAGGGCAGCAGCACGGTTCATAATCGGGGCCGATCAACCCGGAGGGAAACCGAGTAACTCTCAGCGCGGAGCGACCCCCCAGCGCTTGTTCCCATCATTCGGGTCAGATCAACCAAGGCGATTTAACCAAGCGCTGAGAGCGGGAGCCAGCGAAAACCTGGGACGACGGTAGGGAGGGCGCAGGACACAATCCTTCGTTGCCTTCGGTGCGTCATGAAAGACCGAATGGACCAGCAAAATGAAAGATGTATGCCATGCCAATTGAGCATTGAACATGTAGCGAAGCCGGTGGCGGACGGGGGCAATGCTGGCCGACAAAGCCCGGAACGGAACGGGCGTGGGGGTATCCGCGCGCCATGATTTAGAGCGACTGGCCCCGGACGAGCTTCATCATCTATCGGGAACCCAAGGCGGAGTATTTGTGGCTTCGTTTTCCTGCGAGACGGGGGAGGCTTTCGGCTTGCAACCAGCGAATCGGGAAGCGTAGGCTACGGGTATGCGGAAGTTGACCACGAGCGCCTTACCATCTGGATCAACCAACGGCTGGTTCGTTGTGCCGGGCGAACGCTCAAAAAGCAGGAGGTTGACTCAATGCTGTTTTTCTCCCTAAGCGGCTTACGATGTGAGTTTTACTCGAAGAAGATGAGCGTTTGTACACGCAGACCATCGGTTCGCAGATCCAGTGGTCATGCCGCAGAGTAAACCATGACCCGCGAGGAGTTCAAACCGGTAGCTCAGGAAGCGATTGAGCAGCTCACCCAGCGCGCTGAGGCGGCGACTGGCCGGTCGCTTCCCCGCGCCTACTGTTTCAGTTGGCTGGCAGGTGACGACGTTATCGCTGAGGGCGACGTTGCCGAGTTCCTCGTCGGCCTGACCTATGTGGACGCTGGGCACATTTCTCCCTGTTTCGACCTCTTTTTGGAGCGCCTGCGACCTGATGGCCTCCTGCATCTCCGGGGGTATCGTGCTGGCTATCAGCCATGCGCCTTTGGTGACCATGCCACCTACAGGCTCCCTGGCCATGACGCTGGGCGCGTCGGACCTTTCAAGCTCGGGATGGCGCACATCATTGAGCAGTTTAGCCATGAAACCCGGGCATAACTACCGCGCTTCACTCGACGCCGCGATGACACTCTGTTTACATATCGGACACCAGCGGCGCGGTGCGAGTGAGCGCGGTCGTTGCGCCGGATAGAGCGCGAACATGAAGCAAAATGGAGTCATCATTGGCTTCGCGATCCTGTTCATCCTCACTGTGGTGGTTATCGGGCTGAATATTAGCCGCAGACGCGCAGGCGAGATGGCCGTGGGTTTGAGTTTTGTGGGATATACCAACGTGAACGGGACCAACATGGGCTTGTTTATGGTTCAGAACAACCAAAGCCGCCGAATATGGCTGCGGCACTGCAACTACCTCGCGGGTGAGACATTTGGGGAGCCAGCGGGCGCCTGGGAGTGCTCAGATCAGGCCGCATCCAACCGGTGGGGTAAATCGTCCGTGGACCTGCGGCAGTATCTGCCTCCGGAGCCCACACGAACCAGTCCCGATCCAACTAACCTCATAATCCCCGTGCCCACGAACCAGCCGCTGTGGAGAATCGGAGTGAGCGTGGAATTCAATATCGGGCTGAAGCAACGGCTTCGTGACGCTTGGAAATTCCGGGATATGAAATGGCTGGATTCGCGTCACTTCGTCAACAATAGCCCCGAGGCGATATGGGTCGAGAGCCCCGTGATAACCAATGCGACAGCTTTTTCCCAATGACGACACCAGTAGCTTCCGCGCCCGACCCGCAGGGTGGAGCGAACGGGAGCCAGCCGTTCAGCTCAGAGACAAGTCAGACGTTAGCGGCGGCTGCTCCCGTCCCTCACCCTGAATGTTAGGGTTCTATGCACGCTGTGAAGACCGCAACCCCGATTGTATTTGATGCGGTTGCATTCTATTTCTTTTTGCTCGCAATCTCGCTTCTGCTGGCAGCACTGGCTTGGACATGCTGGGCAACCGATATTCTCTACCGTTGCACCGATCCTGGTTTTGGATTTTGGACATCATCCCGCCATTCGTTCACGCCGGCACTGACGATGTTTATCACGCGTCAGCTTGGAAGGTCTGGCTCTCGTGGGCTTGCCTCATAACCGTCGCCCTCGGACTACCCTTCATGATCACGTGGTTTCTGTGGCGCTGGGACCACGCTAATGAACCCTAACAATTTCGTGACGGGGACTCCGGTTTTCGCCTTTCTGTTGATCCTGAGCCAGGTGCCCGGAGTGCCTGAATTCTTTCGTTAGTCGCATGTCGCGCACCATGCAATTAACTTTACTTTTGGGGCTAGCGATTAGGGGCTCCGCTTCTTTGCGCGTTAGTTCGACCCGAGGCACGCGGATTTCAGCCACCGAGAGGCATTGTCGCCAGTCCCGCTGACCCAAGGGAACTGGCTGGGCACTACTTCAAAGGAGATGGACAGGCCCATTGCGACCTCGACCTCGGGCCAGACCATGGGACCAGCTCGTTAAAGAGCGCCTTGAATGTGGGGGTGGGAGGCGCAGTTTTGTTTCGCACCGCAGTCCAATGTGCCAAATTGCGTCACAATACAAGCAAGATATTGCCTGGTAAGAAGTTATGCATCATCATTTCCTCTCGATTCCTCAAATCCTGAACATCATTGTGGTTAAGCCGGCCCCGGCAAAGGTCCGCTGAACAATTGAGTTCGGATGGCTTATGTGTTAAATAGTTCTGTGATTTCCCCTTTCCTGGCCGCCGGCTCGGTTGAGCGCCTGCGCGCTTCCCAACGGCTTATCGGCTATAAATTCCCTGCGCGGAAAAGTATGAGAACCGAGACCTCGATTGCCCGAACGGTCTGTCCAAGGACGACGGCCAGGCGCTCAAGAACCATCATCACCTCAGGCCTGCTGGTGCTGTTATTGGCGCTGCCCACCGCGGCGCAAGCCCAATTCACGTACACGACCAACAACGGAACGATCACCATCGCCAGCTACACCGGGTCGGGTGGAGCAGTGACCATCCCCAGTTCGATCCACGGCCTGCCGGTGACCGGCATCGCGGCTTATGCGATCTCAGACTTGTTCAAAACCGCTATCACGATGACAATTCCCGGCAGCGTCACCACTATCGGGGATTATGCATTCGAGTTTAACTACAGCCTGCCGAGCCTGTTTTTTTGGGGCAATGCTCCGAGCGTTGGTTCGCATGTATTCTTTTCTGACAGCTTGTACGGCGTCACCCCGACGGTTTATTATCTACCTGGCACGACCGGCTGGGGTGTTGCGATTGGTGAGGGCGCTCCGACCAAGGAGCTGATCGGGATTGCCATCACCGCCAATCCGACCAACGGCCTGGAGCCTCTTACGGTGGATTTCACCTCCGCGGGCGTTGACGCCGCCGGCAATCCCATCAGCAACTGGAACTGGAGTTTTGGCGATGGCTCAACCAGCATCGCTCAGAATCCCTCCCATGGCTATACCAACAGTGGCGCTTTCTCTGTCGATCTCGTCGAGACCAACAACAGCGGCGCCCCGATTGCCGGAGCAGTCGCGTCCGTCATGGTGTCCCCGTTCACCCCATTCAGCGTTGTGTTCACGGCAAATCCGACCACCGGCGTGGTTCCTCTCACGGTAAGCTTCAGCTCCGCGGTCGTTGACAGCGCCGGCAAGACCATCACCAACTGGAACTGGAGCTTTGGCGATGGCGCAACCAGCACCGCTCAGAATCCCTCCCATGTCTATACCAACACCGGCACTTTCCTGCTCGCTCTGAGGGCGACCAACAACCTTGGGGAAACGATTACCGGCGTCGGCCCTGCTTCGGTCCTGGCAACTCAGCCAGCCCCCCTCCAATTGACCTACACCATCACCAACGGGACAATCACCATCACCGGCTACACAGGTTCGGGCGGGGCGGTGACCATCCCCAGTACACTCAACGGCTTGCCCGTGACCGGCATCGGGGCTGCAGCGTTCCAAAATCTGCCTGGCATCACCAGCGTTTCGATTCCCGGCAGCGTTGCCAGCATCGGAGGGTATGCGTTCGCAAATGATATCGGCCTGACCACTGTTTCGATTCCCGCCGGCGTCACCAATATTGGAGACTACGGGTTCGCTTACTGCACCAGCCTGCGCAGCGTGTATTTCGAGGACAACCTTCCCACCTTTGGTCTGGTTGTGTTCTCGCAGGATAACGCGAAGGCCTATAATTTGGCTGGCACCAGCCAGTGGGGAGGGATCTACGTTGACGGTGTTCTGGTCGCGGAGTTGACCCCGATTACCATCACCGCCAATCCCACCAACGGCCTGGAGCCTCTTACGGTCAGCTTCGCCTCCGCGGGTGTTGACGGCGCCGGCAATCCCATCAACAACTGGAACTGGAGTTTTGGTGATGGCGCGACCAGCACCGCTCAGAATCCAACCCATACCTACACCACTTACACCAACCCTGCCACTTTCTCCGTCACGCTGGTTGAGAACAACAGCGGCGGCGGCCTGGTTGCCGGAGCAACTGCAGCCGTCATGGTGACCCCGCTCACGGTTGCATTCAGCGCCAATCCAACCAACGGTCTCGAGGCGCTTACGGTGGACTTCACTTCTCCGGGCGCTGACATCGGCGGCAATGCCCTCACCAATTGGAACTGGAGCTTTGGAGATGGTGCGACCAGCACCGCTCAGAATCCCTCCCACACCTACACCATCCCGGGCGCTTTCTCCGCCGCTCTGATCGCGACCAACAACTTCGGCCTCGCGGTTACCGGCTCGGGCCCGTCCATCACGGCGTCCCCGCTCACCGTCGTGTACGCCGCCAATCCAACCAGCGCCCTGGTTCCTCTCACGGTGAGCTTCACTTCCGCGGGTGTTGACGACGGCGGCAACACCCTCACCAGTTGGAACTGGAGTTTTGGGGATGGCGCTACCAGCGCCGCTCAAAATCCCTCTTACACCTACACCATCCCGGGCTCTTACCTCGTCGCTCTCACCGCGACCAACAACCTTGGCCTCGCGGTGATCGGCTCCGGCCCCGCTTCAGTGAGCGCCCTCTTGCCGGTTCCGGTGTACACCAACTTCACCGTGCTGCATACTTTTACCGATCTCGACGGAGCTAATCCGTCTGCCGGCCCGATCCTATCCGGCAACACGCTCTATGGGACGACGTCGTCCAGTTTAAAGCCCCTCAATGGCACCGTGTTCAGTCTCAATGACGCAACCTTGAACTTTAGCGACCTGAACCGTTTTGGAAATTTTAACTCACCCGGGGTTGAGAACTACGAGGGAGCCTATCCGTTGGCTCGATTGATCCTGGTTGGTGGCACTTTGTATGGCACGGCTGCTGCCGGCGCCCATTTCGGCTATGGCGACGTGTTCAGGTTCAATACCCAAACCGCCGAGTTTATTGATCTGCATCCTTTCACTTCCCCTGCCTACAACTCCACCACGCAGACGACGAACAACGGCGACGGATTCCATCCGTCCGCCGCTTTAGTTTGGGCGGGCAACACACTGTTTGGGACGACGCCAGTAGGGGGCGTCAACGGCTACGGCACCGTGTTCAGTTACAACACCTTGAACTCAAATTTTACGACCATTTACGCCTTCACCGGCGGCAACGACGGAGCTTCACCGGCGGGCGATTTGATCGTCTCGGGCAATACTCTGTATGGAACGGCGCAGCAAGGCGGCAGCAACGGCTTTGGCACCGTGTTCAGTCTGAGCACCAGCGGCTCCAATTTTACGAACCTTCATAGCTTCACTGGCGGCGCCGACGGCGCTGATCCATCACCCGGTAGTTTGCTTCTATGGAGCAACACGCTGTATGGGGCGGCGGATTATGGCGGCAGCAACGGCTATGACCGCAGCGGCTATGGCACCGTGTTCAGCCTCAGCACCAATGGCTCCAATTTTAGGAGCCTTTATAGTTTCACCGGCGGCGCCGACGGCGCTTATCCAAGTGCCAGTTTCACTAACTCGGGCGAGACGCTCTACGGAGTCGCGTCGGGCGGCGGCGCTGCGGGCAATGGCACGATCTTCAGCCTTGGGCTCGGCACTCAAGGTTCCGGCTTTAATACGCTTTATGCTTTTAGCCCCACGGCTAATGCTAATGGCACCAACAGCGACGGAGCAAACCCGCAACCCGGTTTGATTTTGTCGGGCAACCTGCTCTATGGAACGGCGAGAGGCGGTGGCACCAACGGCTTTGGCACTGTGTTTGTCTTGCCTGTACCCGGCTCAGCAACCGCCCCCATTCCCTTGAACGTTCAGTTGGAGAACGGAAGTCTGATCTTAAGTTGGAATGACACCGCGTCGGCATTTTCCCTCCAATCCGCGCCTATGTTAGCGGGGGTGTTTACGAATATCCCCAACGCGAGCAGTCCTTACACCAACCTCATCATGGGTACCCAACAGTTCTTCCGGCTCAGGGCGAATCCGCCTTAGCCCTCGTGAACGGGGTCAGAACGGGGTCAGTTAAGGAGGTTGTCAAACTTCGCCGATTCTGGTGCCGATGGATGCGGAGGCCAGCCGGCAGGGGGGCGCGCCGCGATCAAAATCCTCTTGACTCAACCACGGTTCCAGGAGGAGCCTGCCCCATGGCGCGCAAGCTGCGCATCCAATACTCCGGCGCGATGTATCACGTCATGAATCGTGGGGATCGCCGGGAGGCCATTTTCGACGACGACCAGGCTCGGCATCGTTTCCTAAGCACCCTTGGGGAAACCTGCGCCAAGACCGATTGGCGAGTGCAGGCCTTTTGCGGTTAATCGCGCAGGGTCTGGAGCGCCTGGGCTGGACGGGGTTGGATCGGGTGAACCGGCCCAAAGGTGATCGGGCCAAGTTGGAACTGGCCCAGCAAATCCGGCCTCGAACGATCCTTTCAGTGGCGTGGGTTGCCCGGCGCTTGAGCCTGGGCAGCCGGGCGCATTTGGCATGGCTGCTCCAAGGCCGCAACACCAACAAGCCCACGCAGCCCGCACAGCCGGCTCAGCCACTGCTTGCGATGTGATCACCTCCTTAACTGGCCACGTTCCGTTCCCGGGCGTGGGAGGGTCGGCGCGCGATGATTTACAGCGACTGGCACCGGACGCGCCTCGTCGTTTATCGGGAACCCCAGGCGGAGTATTTGTGGCTTCGTTTTCCTGCGAGACGGGGGAGGCTTTCGGGTTGCAACCAGCAAATCGGGAGGCGTAGGCTACGGGTATGCCTAAAGTGCGACAAGTTCCAGACAGTCCCGAGCAGCTCTTGGAGGCGTTGTTCGAGATTTTCCCGGAGTGCCGTTCTCCCTACAGGCCCGTTCATGATGATGTGCCCACCTTCCATTCCGTTCTGATTGGCTTTAACCCGTTCGTCGCAACTGCACTCAGCACTTGCTCGAAACCCCAACTCCTCGCGTTCGCAAACCTGGTGAATGCGGCGGTGGAAGGTGGTGGCGAGCTGGAGAATGCGTTTGGCACTTGCCTCTTGGAGCATCTAGGACAACTCGGGGCGCTAAAGACATTGCGACCAAATCTGTCGAAACGAGCACGTGAAAAAACCGGGACATAACGATTTGCTGCTGGCGACTCCGGTTTTCGCCTTTCTGTTGATCCTGAGCCAGGTGCCCGGAGCGCCTGAATTGTTTCGTTAGTCGCATGTCGCGCACCATACAATTAACTTTACTTTTGGGGCTAGCGTTAGGGGCTCCGCTTCTTTGCGCGTTAGTTCGACCCGAGGCACGGGGATTTCAGCCACCGAGAGGCATTGTCGCCAGTCCCGCTGACCCAAGGGAACTGACTGGGCACTACTTCAAAGGAGATGGACAGGCCCATTGCGACCTCGACCTCAGGCCAGACGCGACCTACACGATGGAACTTTGGGGCGAGTTTGGAAATGATGGCCGTTCCACCGGAACATGGTCGCTGGCCAATTCCAGGGTTGTGTTTAAGCCTACAAGGCAGGGCGGAGTGCTCGACCGTCCCAGAGCAGAAATGAGCGTGCTTGTCTTCAGGAGGCACTGGGTCCTTTTGCCGGATAGTGCCTCTGACCAAAAAACTTATCAAAGCTGGGGGGTGTTTCATAATTCATGCTTTCAGAACACCAATTTCATCTTCCGAGGACCTTGACGACTAACCCGACACTGAACCGAACAGCGGCGGACCGAGTTTTACCTGTTTTGGATGCCGCAGCGGGCCGATGTCGGTTACTGTGGTGTTGGGCGGCAGGACTCGTATGAGCGATTTCGTCGCTTTCAGGAAGCGCGGAATCCAGTTGCCTTAAAGGTGCAAGAACTTAGCGGTTATGATTAATTTGAAACAGCAGGCGACGACTTCTGATCGCGATGCGAATCGCGCGTATTGCGGCGGGCAAGCTGTCCTGAACAGCAGCATGTGGTTGGACGGAAAGCTCAGCGAGCAATCTACCTGTGAGGAATGTCTCAACGATTTGTTTGAGTTTGAACGTGAGCCAGGGAATTCACTGCCAGAGGATGGTGATTTCAATGATGAGGCCGTGAAGCTTTGCACCCCCCGGCCCGGCAGGGGAGTAAAAGAGAGGCCGAATGGCGACCACTAACTTTTCGCGGGAACCGACAGCCGCCTGGCCTTTGGTTTGTGGTCGCGATGCGAGATTCGCTGCTCGCTCGGTTCGCGTGTTCTCAGTCTCCCGCGACTGCGGCTCAGGGAAAGGAGCCTTGACCGGCAGACTCGCGGGCGCTACACGGTAAAGCATGAAATCCATGGGATTGGTGTTCGCCTTGCCGTTCCTTGTTGTTTGCTCGTCCTCGGTCCTCGCGGCCATCGCTGACCCGGTGCCGTCCCAACCGATTTCGCCGGTGTCCACTGTGCAGAACAAATCAATCGCCTGGGACCAGCAGGCGGCGGCAAAATACCTCGATGACCGAATGGATTTGTGGTTCGACAGGGCAAGCAAGCTGCGAACTGGCCAAGGCACGACCGCGTGTGTTTCGTGCCACACCACGGTCCCTTACGCGCTGGCCCGCCCGGCCTTGCGCGAAGCGGCAGGCGTGAGCCAACCGACGCCCCAGGAGGCGAGGCTGCTGGACCAAACGCTTCGCCGGGTGCAGACGTATGGCAGCCCCCAGCAGAAGGTCAAAAGCGAGGACGAGCAGTCACGCGGGAGTGAGGTAGTGCTCAATGTTTTGATTCTGGCCAGCGCCCAGGCCCGCCAGAACGAACCTTTGCCCGGTGGGGCAACCCGCCGAGCGCTCAACGAGCTTTGGGCCGCGCAGCGTGCGGACGGGGCGTGGAATTGGCTGGATACCGGGATGGAGCCTTACGAGTCCAGCGACAGCTTTTACTACGGTGCGGCCCTGGCGGCGATTGCGGTGGGAACCGCTGCTGGCTATGACGAGAGCGCGGGGCAGGACGTGTGGGGAGGCATCCGTAAGTTGCGCTCCTACTTGAACGCGAACTACCCCGGGCAGAATCTCTACAACAAAGCTTGGGCACTGTTGGCATCCACTCGTTTGACGGGCTTGCTGAGCCATAAACAGGCTGTTGCCTTGGCTGCCGACTTCCAGAGCAAGCAAAACGCCGATGGCGGTTGGTCCGTTTACCTGTTGGGACCGTGGACGTGGTCGAAGGCCCGGCCGCCCTATAAACCAAAAGGAAACCCCGATGTCGCGGTGCTGGCCAGGTCCGATGCGTATGCCACCGGCTTAATCGCCTACGTGCTGCGCCAGGCAAAATTACCCGTCGCCCAATCGAGCCTGGAGCGGGCCACTGCATGGCTGGAGGCCAACCAGCGGGAATACCAGGTCGATGAAAATCACTGGAAATGCTGGCGGACTTATTCGCTCAATTTCGATACCGAACATGGCGGTGAGGATGGCGAACCCTGGCGGCGGATGTTCATGTCCGACGCAGCGACGGCCTTTGCCGCGCTGGCACTACTGCCAGCGGATTAAGTCGCGAAGTCTAAATGGACAACTGTCTTGGTGTTTACAGTGGCAAAGGCGCTTGGCCAGCGTTCCGGTTGGATCGATGCCACTGGCGGCTAAACCCTGTGCTGAGAAAAAACGGCTCAGCCAACTGGCAGGAACGCGCGCTGGAGAAAGAACATGGCAAGCTCATCTGGTCCTTTGAGATTAACACCCCCGATACCAAGGACATCACCGACGTCAACCTGGACGCAGTCACCGGTGAGGTCGCAAACATTGAGCACGAGAAAGCAGAATAGCCCGGCTGTTGAGGCGAAAGTTTGCGGCTAAAGCGAGACCTGAACGCGATGCGCATACCTGTCATTCGAGGAATGATCAAGCGGCGGCTGCTCGTGAACTTTCGCGCAGACCCGCGGGTCGTCCAGCGGATACTTCCCGAGCCTTTCCAGCCCAAGCTCCATGCCGGGCAGGCGATTGTCGGGGTCTGCCTGATACGCCTGGAGAAGATCCGGCCTGCCGGTTTTCCCGAAATCGTGGGCTTGTCCAGCGAGAATGCGGCCCACCGCATCGCAGTCCAGTGGCGAGGCGAGCAAGGGGTGGAAAAAGAGGGAGTCTTCATCCCGCGCCGGGACACGGATGCCCTGCTAAACCGGTTGGCGGGTGGGTGGCTATTTCCGGGGGAACATCACGCGGCTCGGTTTCAGATTGCCGAGCGTCCACCGCACATCGATTTCGCCATGGAATCCGACGATGGGCAGGTTCGCGTCAAGGTGGTGGGCGATGAAACCGAATCGCTGCCATCATCTTCGTGTTTTGCGTCGCTTGCAGAGGCTTCAGCCTTTTTCGAGGGCGGGAGTCTCGGGTATTCAGTCACGCGGGACGGCAACCGCATGGACGGTCTTTTGCTGCGCACCCAGGGCTGGCGGGTCCACGCCCTGGAGGTCACATCCGTCCATTCGAGCTTCTTCGGTGACCCGGAGCGCTTCCCGCAAGGATCCATCGAGTTTGACCATGGGCTGGTCATGCGGAATCTGCCTCACGAGTGGCACCAGGCCGATGACTTGTATGCGCGCTCGCCCATCAACTTCGATGAGAACCTTGGCGTTTAGCGTTGAGCGCGAGCAGGAGAGCCTTCACACCATCGTGTATTTTGGCCGCATGAAACGCTACGGCGGCGAGCTCGTGGCCGTGTGCGAGATTCCTCCGGATTCACGAGCATCAACCCGTCAGGTGGATCTTTTGGCTGGGCAGCGGCGATCCAGGGTCGGGGGTCGGCAAGCCATGATTTGGAGCGACTGGCACCGGACGAGCCTCATCGTTTATCGGGAACCCGAGGCGGAGTATTTGTGGCTTCGTTTTCCTGCGCTACGTGGAAGGCTTTCGGCTTGCAGAAAGCGAATCGGGAGGCGTAGGCTACGGGTATGCGGAAGTTGACCACGAATGCCTTAGAATCTGGATCAACAAACGGTTGGTGGGCTCTGCCAGGCGAACGCGCTAAAAGAGGAGGTTGACCCCATGCTGTTTTTCTCCCTAAGCGGCTTACGATGTAAGTTTTACCCGAAGAAAACGAGCGTTTGGATACGCAGACCACCGGTTCCCAGATCCGGTGGTTCGGTCGGAAGCAAAAGGAAGACATGAAAAGCGCTGCATTATGGTTGTTCGCCCTGACCGGGGTGATTAGCCTATCGGCAGGTTGTTCCCCATCCGGTCCCGATATGTCCACCGGTGAGCTTCGCTTGTGGGCCGGCAAGAACGTGAGGGTACAGTTCCGGCGGGATGCCCTTGGGACGGCGGCCTTACTCCCGGTTCCCCCAACGACAAGTGAGATCAACGGAGCTTCGACCGCCGTGGTTGGCAAGCTGCTGCAGGTTGAGCGCACTGGGATCGTCGTTGGGCCTGAAGATCGTCCGAAGTGGATCCCTCGGGAGGTGATTCTCTTTGTGGAGGCCAACCCGTAGATAAGTTGATGACCGAACCAATCGCGTCAGCCAACGCCGGGAGTCCGTCTCGGTTGCCATCGAGCGCCAGTGGCCCGGCGTGGCTGCGCTGTGGGCTAGGCCAAACTGCAGGCTAATCAATGGTTTCGTTCATTATTCCAGCGCACAACGAGGAAGCTTGGGTTGGTCGATGTGTTTCCGCCATTCGCAACGGGGCGGGATCTCTTGGTGAGCCGCATGAGATCATTGTGGTGGATGATGGTTCCAGTGACGCCACAGCCTCGATTGCCCAACAGCAGGGCGCGCAGGTGGTTCGCGTGGAGCACCGGCAGATCGCGGCCACTCGCAATACTGGCGCGCAGCAGGCTCACGGTGAAATTCTATTTTTTGTGGACGCCGACACATTGGCGAACGCCTCGGCCATTCAATCGGCTTTGCGCAGCATTCGCGCTGGCGCGGTGGGCGGTGGTTGTGTGCCGCGGTTCGAGGGATGGCTGCCTTGGTGGGGCAGAATGACAGAACCGTTGATAGGGCCTGCGATGCGACTGGCGCGCTTTTTGCCGAGTGGAACCTTCCTTTTCTGCACTCGCAGCGCCTTTCGGAAGACCGGCGGTTTCGATGAGAATTATTTCGCGTGGGAAGAGGTGTGGTTTGTCGCTGCTCTCAAGCGTCAGGGGCGGTTTGCCATTTTGGCCGAGACGGTGGTCACTTCCGGGCGCAAGTTTCGCGAGCATTCTTTCTGGAGCCTAGCCAGGCTGTGCATGCATTTAATTCTTCATCGTTCTCTCGCGCTTCGGAGTCGCAAGGGATTGGAGTATTGGTATGAGCCTCAAAGGGAGAAAGCGAAGTGATTTATGACCGTGTGACCTAGTCCGACGCAGCAGTTGACGCCGGGAGAGCGCGCTCGTTTTTGCTGGACGCCATTGGCCCGGATCCGTGAACGGAACGGGGTCAGTTAAGGAGGTTGGAACGGGGTCAGGGTGTCACACTTCGCCGATTCTGGCGCCGATGGATGACGAAGGTAGCTGGCAGGGGGGCGCGCCGCGATCAAAATCCTTCTGGCTCAACCGCGGTTCCAGGAGCAGGCTGGCCCATGGTGCGCAACCCGCGTATCCAATACCCCGCGCGACGTATCACCTCATGAATCGTGGGGATAGCCGGGGGGCCATCTTCGAAGACGACTAGGATCGGCATCGTTTCCTGAGCACCCGGGGGAAAACCTGCGCCAAGACCCATTGGCGAGTGCACGCCTCTTGCGGTTGATCGCACAGGGCCTGGAGCGCCTGGGCTGGACGGAGTGGGATCTGGCAGACCGGCCCAAAGGTGATCCGCCCAAGTTGGAACTGGCCCATCAACTCCGGGCTCGAACGACCCTTTCAGTGGCGTGGGTAGCGCAGCACTTGAGTCTGGGCAGTCGGGCGCATTTGGCGAGGCTGGCTCCAAGGCGGCAAAACCAGCAAGCCCACGCCGCCCGAACGGCCGGCTCAGACATACACTGCTTGCGATGTGATAACCTCCTTAACTGACCCCACTCCCGGAAAAGCGGCTTGCAAGCAGCGAATCGGGAGGCGTAGGCTGCGGGTATGCGGAAGTTGACCACGAATGCGTTACAATCTGGATCGACAAACCGTTAGTTCACTGTGCCAGGCGAACGCTCAAAAAACAGGAGGTTGACTCCATGCTGTTTTTCTCCCTGAGCGGCTTACGATGTAGGTTCTACCCGAAGCCGAACACGCAACCGGAGCGAGTCCGGCTGAAGTCCTGTGAGGACGACGCGACAATCGCCCTGGGCAAGCGAGGAACGAGCGCCGCCCTGGGTGAGCGACATGAAGTGACTCTCTCTCCTTTTTCCAATCGGGTTTGGCGCGCTCCCGCGCGCCAAACCCGATTGGAAAAAGGAGAGGTTGGGTGGGGTGGCGTTTTACCCGGGGCGGCGGCCTCGGCGGCCTTGCCCCGGGCTGTTATCATGCCGCCCTTATCAGGGCTTCGGAGGTTGCATGAATGACCAAGCACTCAACGGATTTGGCCGCCTTTGGGCGAACCATCGGCTTCAGGTCAGGCCGGGTTTCGCCGGGTTGGTTGTCCTGCGCCCGCGGCCCGGCTGGCCTAAGCCGGATCGTTCCCTATAGGCCGTATGCACCCAATCGACCAAGCCATCAAGGACAAGGTGGCAGCCCGAAAGCAGGAGCTTATGGCACTGAGCCCAGAAGCGTTGCGCCGCCTTCCCCTCTATACGCCCGAGCCGTTCACTGCCGGTGGTAAACCGCAGGGGCTTGGCTTTTATCACGACAAGACGCCCAAAGGTGAGGACATCGTCGTCGTGCAATGCAAGCGACGCATTTTCCTTGGCTACGGGCACATGTTTGCCGAGGGATTCGTCCTGGACACATCGGACAGAATGCGAGATGCCGAGGAGGAGCTTCTATGGGACTACACATAGCGAACCAGGCGGCTCCACTGCACAACGGGAGTCCGGTTCTGTTGACCTCTTTGGCCCGCTGGCCCGCCGCCAGCGAGGCCGGGTGTTCGCCCTCCAAGCCATGAACGCATCCTCACGAATTGTCCATGTTGGTCTGGGGGACGCCTTGACCAAGGGCCCGCCACCCCCTGGCAACCTCGCCATTCCAATTTTTTCGCACGGCTCCCTCGTGGTTGAGCTTTACGCGCCGGCGGGTCAGGACCCACAAAAGCCGCACACGCGAGACGAGGTCTATTTCGTAACTCGCGGCCAGGGTTTCTTCTTTGATGGAGAGCGACGTCATTCGGTTGCGGCGGGTTCATTCTTGTTCGTTCCCGCTGGTCAGGTCCACCGCTTCGAGGACTTTTCGTGCGACTTCGTGGTGTGGGTTGTTTTTTATGGGCCAGAAGGAGGAGAATCGGATAGCTCAACGACTCGCTGATAAGGAACCGCCGCTGTCCAATTCCGCTCGACCTGGAAAGAGAGGTCGCGACGTCGGGCCACGCTCCTGCCTCACTCTCATCGGCGGTCGCATATCCTTCCCATTAGGCCACATCGCACGCCACGCCTGACGACGAGGATCGAGGGATCGAGGCCGAACGGAACCAAGCGGAGCGCTACTTGCCTGAACAGCGCGTCGAGCATTTCGGAGCCGGGGAGTTTCCGGCGTGTCACGCGCATCCGTATCTGGCGCTCTGGGCTGTGCCGTCCAAGGGTTCAACCAGTTCGACATTTTCATTGCCTGACCCTATGCTCGCTCCCGATGACAAACACCGTGCGATGCGCCTGGGCCGGCAATGACCCGCTGATGATCGCCTATCACGACGAGGAGTGGGGTGTCCCGCTCCGTGACGACCGATCCTTATTTGAGTTCCTGGTGCTCGAGGGCGCACAAGCCGGTTTGAGCTGGTCAACCATCCTGAAAAAACGCGCCGCCTATCGCGCCGCGTTCGACAACTTTGATGCCGCCAAGGTGGCCAGGTATAACGCCCAACGCATCGCCGGCCTGCTCCAGGACCCAGGGATCGTGCGCAATAAGCTGAAAGTGAATTCCGCGGTGACGAATGCCCGCGCCGTGCTGGCGGTCCAAAAGGAGTTCGGCTCCTTCTCAGCTTACCTCTGGCAGTTCGTCAGGAACAACCCGATCCAGAATCGCCGCCAAACCATGCGCGACATCCCCGCCAAAAGCTCCGAAGCCGAAGCCCTGAGCAAGGATCTCACACGACGGGGGTTTAAGTTCGTTGGCCCAACCATCTGCTATGCCTTCATGCAAGCCGTCGGCCTGGTCAACGACCACCTCACCACTTGCTTCCGCTTTCGCCAACTGGGCGGCTCCGCGCGGTCGTGAAAGTGCTGGCTTCTGGTTGCCGGCGCGAAGTTTCGACGCGACGACCTCATTTCCGGGCCGGGGGTGCTCGCCGTTGTGCATGGCCGATTCATCGGGCCATTGGGTCGAACTTCTTCCGCCGGAACGCGCCGTGCCCTGCGGCTATTTGCCTCCGAGGCTCGACGGGTCTGCGGTCTCGAAGGCAACGGGGTCACATCTGAATGGCGGTTAGTTAAGCCTTCGAAGATTTACGGTATTTAGCGCCGAACATGCTGTTCTTATAGTAGCGGTTCTGGTGCGGGATCTCCAACCACTTGTGTCGGTCATTCATCAGCCGCGGATACGGCTTAGGGCGACGTTTCACGGCTCTGGGCTCGCGACGCCCTGGACGATCCGGCACTAAATCGGCAGCTAACACGGCGAACAATTCGTTCATCAGTTGTTGGCGCTTTGGTTTGGAGCGTGCCTGTAAGAGCGCTTCTCCGTATCGACGCGCGGTGGCCAAGCTGCCGGCAAAGCTGACCCGTTCCAAGGGTATCCCGTGGCGGCGAGCGGCTTCGAGCATGAGCCGGCGCACCAGGTTATGCACTAAGAAGTGCATGCGGATTTCACGTTCCAGGTTTTCGGGGTTCTTGCAGCTCAACTGATCCATCTGGAGAGTGATTTTGATATTGCGCAGGGTCAATTCCATGGCCCAACGCCGGAAATAGAGCTGTGAGAGCGCCTCGGGTGGATACTTGTCGGAATCCAGCAGCGTAGTTACCAGGATGACCTGCCGATTACGAAAGCCGGGCAGGGCGAGTCGGCAGCGGACCAAGCGCAAGGTGAGCACCTCCGGTAGGAGCGCCCAGGCTTTAGCCTCCACCGTTGTGGCGCGCTGGGTGGGCTTGCGCCACTGGACCAGCCGTTCGTCACGACTAATGCGTTTGCCTTGTCGGAAGTCGCGGCGGCGAACCCCCTTGACCCGGAAGACGGCGTGGAGCTTGCGCTCAAGACATTGCGCCAGCAGCGCCCAGTTGCAGAAGCCGCGGTCGGCCAACAAAACATCGCCGGCGCGCAAACAATCCCACAGCGTTTGCAGCAGCGCCACTTCGTGCTGGGACCAACTGCCCGTCGCCCAAGCGGTGAGCATGCCGGTGGCTAAGCTCAGCAGGGCGACTAGGCGGATAATGGGAAAGCCGCACCCGGGCTTCTGCACTTTTTGTTGTGGGAAGGCCTTCTGATTGGCCGGGGTATCGGGGGCAGTGACGCAGGAACCGTCGGCCACCAGGACGTGATGTCCACACCAGAGGTCCTTGGTGGGCACGGCCTGGTAAGCCTCAGCGCACAAGCCATCGTGGATCTCCTGGAGACGCTCCAGCGGCAGGCCGCCGCGGGCTTGGCAGTAGGGGCTATCGGTATCGGGCGGTGGGGGACGTCCGGTGTTGTGGCATAAGGCCTGAGCCTGGCGGATCGCCTCACGGCAGGAGGTGCCGGCCTGGGCGACTTGCCATAAGAAAGTCCAAAACACCAAGCGCAGGTTCCAGCGTCGGTTACGCGAGTGAGCACCTTCATCTTGCTGGGCCATGCGCCAGTGAGGAATCCACGGCGCGAAGAGCAATTCGAACTGGTGCAAGGTGGGAGCGGCGGAGGCGCGCAGTTTTCGAAGCTGGTGGGCGAAGCCACCGGCCCAATCGGGAAAATCGGGTGTTGTCATGGACAGTGCCTATACTGTCCTATTGACAGCTATGCTAGCTTTTTCTTGATGACTAAGCTCAAAAGCAGCCACAACCTGCCCAGGCAATATCAACAACTGCGGCAGAAACTCTCTCGCATTGGCTGGATCGCCTTGGGCAGCCTGGTCGAACGGAACAAACCAGGCCAAGGCGGACCACGCTACCAATGGTCCAGGCGGCTCGGGCCCAAGACGGTCACAGTGGCCTTAAGTGCCGAGCAATTTAGCTGGCTCAAACAGGCGATCGGCAACCAACGAGAAGTGTGGGATATACTCATGCAGCTTCAGCAACTCACGGCGCAACATGCGCTGGAAAACCTCCCCGGACCGCCTCGGCGCAAGCGCCTCAGCAAGAAGCGCTTGGGCCTTAACTAACGGCCATTCGGGTCACATCTCAACTTTTGACAATTGATTCACCCGCGCAGCGCTCAGTACGAGCCGGGCCGCGAAAAGCGATTTCCGACCAGCTGGGCAGCATGACACAGTGGTTGGGCACTCGAACTCGAACTCTCGGAGGGCGCCTTTTTCTGTTGACAGGCATAACGGCATTAGGCATAATGGCACTATGCTTTCGCGAGAATTGATCGGCGCTTCGACCATCCCACTGGTCCTGTCTATCCTCCGAGAAGGAGAGAGTTACGGCTACGCGCTCATCCAGCGCGTCCAGGCGCTTTCCGAAGGAAAGATCGCCTGGACCGAAGGGATGCTTTACCCGGTGCTACATTGGTTGGAGGCGGAGGGGTTGGTCGCCTCGGAGTGGCGCGAGGTGGAAACCGGGAGGAAGCGCAAATATTATCGATTGAAGGCGAAAGGCAACCAGGCGCTCGTTACCGAGCGGGAGCAATGGTTGACGGTACACGAAAGCCTGACAAAATTATGGAAGACCCAACCTCATTTAACCTGAAACAGGCGCTTCGTAGCTGGCGAGAGTCCCTGCGCTACTCGCCTCACCTCCGTGAGGAGGACCTGGCGGAATTGGAAGCGCACGTGCGCGACTCGATCACCGCCCTTCAAGCCAAGGGGCTGTCGGAGGAAGAAGGCTTCCTGCTCGCGACGCGTCGGCTGGGGAAAGCCGCCAAATTGGAGCCGGAGTTTGCCAAGGTAAACCGCGCGGAAGTTTGGTTGAACCGCCTGCTCTGGATGCTCATTGGCCTGCAGGTGTGGGGGGTAATCACAATGGTGTCGAAGTTTTTGACCAATGCGCTGGTAGTGGGCGGTTGGTGGGGCCTGGGACTTCAAACTCCGTCCAGCCAGTGGGGCTTGACCTGGAGCCGCGCCATGCTTCCCGCCACGCTCGTGAGCCTGGTACACCTCCTGGTGCTGGGCGGGATCCTTGCGGGGTTGTGGCGGATCATCCGCGCCAAGGAAATGGACGCGAATGACTTCCTTGCCCGTGCCCTGAGGCGGCCTGTCCTCTTGGGGGCAGGTGCGGTTTTGATATTGTTGGTCATGTCGGCGGTCGGCCCAGTGGAGCAGATGCTCATCTTTCGACACTGTTCCCCGCCAGAGGTTGGGGCCATTTCCTTGTGCCAGGCTCTATCCGGTTCGCTTTTTCGGTTTGCCGAGACCCTCGGTTTCGCGGCCCTGACGATCGCCCTGCTCCGCCGCCGGTTCTGTCCCCTGGCGCCGTCCGATGTCCTAGGCCAGCGCCCAGTGAGCGTCAATTAGTCTTGGGCATCCGTAGCAACTGTCGGTCCTCACTTTTCAGAACGTTTCAGAACGGGGTCAGTTAGGAGTTTCAGAACGGGGTCAGTTAAGGAGGTTGTCAAACTTCGCCGATTCTGGCGCCGATGGATGAGGAAGCCGACCGGCGGGGGGGCGCACCGCCTGTCAGACCGGCCGGGCTGGTCGCGGTCTTCGCTGAATAATCTTTCGGAACGCCCGCGATTTCCCACGTGCCTCCCTGCGTGGCTGGCGCCTGAACTCGCGTTTGACGCCCAAGGGTTCAGTTGTCCTTTCCAATGGCACATAAATATCCGTGACCCCAAACGCCGTCTGCATCCCCTCCAGACCATTCACAGCCTCCAAAAATGACGGGGCCTTCCGCACTCTACGGCCGCTTTTGGGCAGCCAAGCGTGGAACAATTTCTCGTAGCCCTGGGCGATCGCCCATCTCGGACAATTCCTCGCCACCACATAATCGCCGCCGGGTATGGTTCGCACACGCACCGGCCTGGTTGGCACATACTTCTCATCCACCGTAACGCAGGTGTCGGAACGCAATTTCTCCGGTGGTGTGACCTTCGGATTATCCATGGGCACGCCGATGAACAAGGAATTCTTGCGCGGCAGCCCGTCCTTCTTCAGCCTCGTCGTGAAATCCAGCCATTTCCGATACGACCCATCATACGGCCCCCAATGTCGCATATACGCGACCCGCCGCGGTTTCAGCGTCGTGACTTCGATGCGCATTTGCTCCTCTTTTTGCAGGGGCCGCTTCGGTTGCAACGGCATATAAATATCCACAATATTCACACGCTTTTTCTTACGCGCGACCACATCCTGAGCATCCACCAGCATCACAAAGCTGGGCGCATGCCGCAACTCCCGGGCACTGCGCGCGAGCCATTTGCCGAACAGATACTGGTAGGCGTCCTTGATTTTCCCGACGGGGCAGTTTTCCGCCACGGCGTAATCGCCGCCGACGATGGTCTGCAACCGAACCGGCTTCTTGGGCGCATAATTTTCACCCACCGTGATGCACGCATCGTAACGAAGCTCCGCAGCCGGTGTCACAGCTGGATTATCGTGCCCAATGCCGATGAACACCGACCGTTTGCGAACCTGCCTGTCCGTCGAGAGGCGGGCCATCAGTTCAAACCACGTTTGCTTGGTATCTTGGTATGGCCCGACGTGCCGCAAATAAGCCACGCGCAGCGGTTTGATTCTCTTGGTAATGACTTTCATAACTTTAGTTGTGATGTGATCCGTGTTGAACGTGGTCAAAGAAACTCCCGGCTGAAAATGCACGCCGGACGGCGCGGCGGGCATGGCGATGGGCCCCGTCGCGCGCCGAAACTCCGTCGGCGAAACTCCGTACGCCGCCTTGAACGCCCGCGTGAACGCCTCATGCGCTTCATAACCCGCGTCCAGGGCCACTTGAATCACCTGTTTCGCGCCGGATCTCAATTCCACCGCCGCCCGTTCCAACCGCAGCCGCCGCACATGGTCTGCAATCGTCTCACCGGTCATCCCCGCAAAGATGCGATGAAAATGAAAGCTCGAGAAACAGGCCACTTGCGCCAACTCCGCCAAATCCAACGCCCCATCCAGATGCTGCTGGATATGCGTCAACACGCGCAGGATGCGCCCCCTATAATCGTTCCATGTTGCCTTGTGCTTTGGCCGTGCGGCGCTCATTTGCAGACTAAACTAGCAAACGCGGTTATGAGCCGCTTGACTAATTTTGCGGTCTTGCAACTCCGACAACGACGTTGATTCAAACCGTAACATGTCTTCGTCATCCAAAAGAGGTTTTCCGATGTGTTCATGCGAGCGGGAAAAGTTGCCGATAAATTGGCTTTCGCATAATTTCCGCTATGGCCGCTCCAAACCGTAATTCAATTCTCCCAGCCTGTTGGCCCGGCAATCTTTTGCTGGTGGCTTGGCTGCTGGGCATGGTGCTGTTAGGCGCATCTGCGTCGAGAGCGGACACCACGGTCGAATGGAAAGGCGGCAGCGGGGATTGGGATGACGCGGCCAAATGGGGCGGCACGCTGCCGTGGCGGACCGCCGAGGCGTGGATTAACGGCACGCGAGCGCGGCCCAGCGAGGTGACGGTATCACGCTCGGATGTGCTGGTGAGCCACTTGGGCGTCGGGGATGGGGGCAACAGCGAGGCGTCCCTGGTGCTCGATGGCCGGACACTGGCGGTCACCGCCGGCATTGATGTGGGCAAGTACGATGGCTCGGAAGGTAAACTCCTCGTGAAGTCCGGCGAATTATTTGTCAATACGATCTTCGTTTCCGGTGGTGGCGGTCCCGGCATGAAAGGCCGCGGCACAGTCGAGATTCAGGACGGCAGTATGGTCACCAAGCTCATCGAACTGGGTCTTTCCTCCGGCAGCCAATGCACACTGCGCATGGTCGGCTCAAAAGCCTCGGGGGTGACGGTGGAAGATGGCTTACAAATCGGTGTCTATAACTACCTGAGCCTGGAGAGCAATCCCCCGCCGAGTACGACCGAATTGGACTTCGAGCTGGATGCGGAGGGCGTCACACCCGTCTTCACCTGGGGCAAGACCGAAGGCCGCGTTTATTTTCCCGTCCCGGATGGCAAAGGCAACGGCGTGGGGACATGTCGATTGCGGATTGGCCTGCGGGCCACGCCGCCCTCGGGCGACATTCTGTTGGTCGGTTCGGCCAACCCGTGCCGGGGCGCGTTCACCGGATTGGCAGAGGGTGCGGAGGTGCGGGCGCAGTTCGCGGACAAGATTTACGAGTGGACGCTTACCTATCGAGGCGGTCCCAGGAGGTGCGACATCCTCTTAACCCACGGGCGGGTTGCCGATGCCGGAGGCGAAATGATTCCTTACGTGACTGGAAAGCCGGCCAAGGTATTCCGCTTCGACCCGGCCATGGTGCAATCCAGTTACCGGGCGTTTTATCGGCAATGGGATGCCCAGGCACCCCCGATGGGCAGCGGCACATTGGCATTTCCCGGAGCCGAAGGTTACGGGGCCTTTACGAAAGGGGGGCGAGGCGGGAGAATCTTCCTCGTGACCAATCTCAAGGACTCCGGACCCGGCAGCCTGAGAGAAGCCGTCGAGGCAAAGGGACCGCGCACGGTGATTTTCAGAGTGGGTGGCATCATCGAGACCACCGGCCTCGACGTCCGCGAACCTTACCTCACCATCGCCGGCCAGACAGCTCCCGGCGATGGAATTTGCATCAAGAAAGGCGCGGGCAACGCCAACGCATTCGATGTCTCACGGACGCATGATGTGATACTACGGTATCTGCGTTTTCGCGCCGGCAACAACACGGGCGAAGTGCGATGCGAGTCTTTCCGCATCACCGATAGCGACAATGTCATTGTGGACCATTGTTCGAGCAGTTGGGGCAATCCGGAAACCTTCTCCGCTGCGGGAACAGTGGACCGTTGCACCGTGCAATGGTGCATCATGTCCGAAGGCAACGACGCGCAACGGCACGCCTTTTCGACCATCATCGCGGGAGACCGCACAACGTGGCACCACAATCTCTTCGCGCACATGCTCAGCCGCGTTCCACGATGGGGAGACATCACGGTGGAGTGCGACTTTCGCAATAACGTCATCTATGACTGGGGCCATACGTGTGGTTATGGGGACATTCGCACCTTGAATTACGTCAATAATTACCTTCGCCCAGGCCGCTCAACCACCCAACGCCCGCCGTACTTCATTATTGACCCAAAAGTCGCCCTGCCAGCCTCCTTATATTTGGACGGCAACGTCATGCTCGGAAATGCGGATGTGTCTGGCGACAATTGGAAGGGCGTCAAAGGAGACCGGAGGTTACAGGCGTCGTCACCGTTCCCCGCGCCCCCTGTGCGGACGCAGTCGGCGCAAGAGGCGTTTGAACGGGTGCTTCAAAACGCTGGGGCGAATCTACCCGAACGCGATGCCGTGGATGCTCGAATCGTCTCGGATGCGCGCAACGGCACCGGCAAAATCATCAACAACGAGAATGAGGTCGGTGGCTGGCCGGATTACAAGTCGAGTAACCCTCCGGTGTGCAGCGCGAACGACGGCATTCCGGACCAATGGAAGCAGGCACACGGGCTCTCTTTGACCGATCCGAATGTCGCCAATGCCATAAACGCCGAAGGATATACCGAACTGGAGGTCTATCTGAATTCGCGGGTGGGACATTGACGCGGATTTGTTACACCGGCCAGCCCGCGGTGCGGCGGCGGTCGAGGTCCAGGATGGCGGCGAGGTAAAGCCGGCCTGCCTGGGTTTGAGAACGTGAAGGGAACGGGGTCAGCTAAGGAGGTTGTCATACTTCGCCGATTCTGGCGCCGATGGATGCGGAAGCCGGTCGGCAGGGGGGCGCGCCGCGATCAAAATCCTCTGGACTCAACCGCCGTTCCAGGAGGAGCCTGCGCCATGGTGCGCAACCCGCTCACCCAATACCCCGGCGCGCTGTCTCACGTCATGAATCGTGGGGATTGCCGGGAGGTCATCTTCGAATCCGAGCAGGATCGGCATCGTTTCCTAAGCACCCTTGGGGAAACCTGCGCCAAGACCAATTGGCGAGTGCATGCCTTTTGCCATTGATCGCGCAGGGTCTGGAGCGCCTGGGCTGGACGGAGCTGGATCGGGCGAACCGGCCCAAAGGTGATCCGGCCGAGTTGGAATTGGCCCATCAACTCCGGGCTCGAACCACCCTTTCAGTGGCGTGGGTAGCCCGGCGCTTGAGCCTGGGCAGTCGGGGGCATTTGGCGTGGCTGCTCAAAGTCCGCAACACCGGCAAGCCAGCGCAGCCCGAACGGCCAGGCCAGACACTGCTTGCGATGTGATAACCTCCTTAACTGACCCCGTTCTGCGATGTGATAACCTCCTTAACTGACCCCGTTCTGACCCCGTTACGTTCAGGCCAATCGCTCGACACGCCGCGCGTTTGTGCAACTCCGGGCTGCACGTCAGCTCACCGAGCCGCCTCACAAAATGAGCCGCAGATTTCATGTTTTCCCCTCTAAAAGCTGTCTTTTCGGATCCCTAACCACTAACTTCCCCGAATGACCGAAAACGCGTATGACTAACAAAGCGAGCCTGTGGCTCACGGTGGGCGGCTTGCTGGCATTCGCTGCCGGGTGCGGAAAGACAGAGAATCCACCCCCTTCGACAAAACAAGCCGACAACGCGGCCAGTGTGGCCAAAGCGGCGCCAGCGCAGGCGACGGAAAAGCCGTTGGCGCCGGCAACTAGCTTTGTGGCCGCTGTGACGAACGCGGCCAAAACGACGCTGGACGCGGGGACAAAGCCTGCGGAGACGGTGGTGGCTCCGATGACAGATGCTGTTCCAAAAGCAGTGGCCGCCGCCAACCCGCCACCGGATAAGCCGCAGGGCGTGGTGAGTCAGGCCCAAACCACTTTGGCAAGTCTTTCGCAGGACCAGATGGTGCAAGGATTGAAGGATGCTTTGGCAAAAGGGCTGCAACAAGCCATCGCCGGACTGGGCCACGACGGCGGGTTTCTGACGAACTTGAATGTCAAAATCCCTATGCCGGAGAAACTGCAGACGGTACAAAAGGTCCTGCGGGCAATGAAGCAAGACAAGCTGGCGGATGATTTTGTCACAACGATGAACCATGCTGCGGAGCAAGCGGTTCCGGAAGCCGGGAGTGTTTTTGCGGATGCCCTCAAGCAAATGACCATCGAAGACGCAAAGTCCATTCTCAGCGGTACCAACGACGCTGCCACGCAGTATTTTCAAAAGACCACGCAAACCAGTCTTTATGCCAAGTTCTACCCCATCGTTCAAAAGGCGACGGCGGAGACGGGCGTTACGGCGGCATATAAAAACCTGATGGACAAGGCGAATGCCACCCAGGGTCTGGGGAGCTTTGGCAGCGCTTTGGGCGGCTCGCTGCTGGGCAAGGATTCGATGGATATTGATGCTTACGTCACCGACAAAGCGATGGACGGGTTGTTCAAAATGGTCGCGGCGGAAGAGCAGCAGATACGGCGGAACCCGGTGGCGCGGACGACCGACCTGCTTCAAAAAGTCTTCGGGGCATTAAAAAAGTAGCCGGTCACGGGTCGCTGCAAAACGAGACCGGAACGGGGTCAGTGAAGGAGGTTGTCAAACTTCGCCGATTCCGGCGCCGATGGATGAGGAAGCGGGCCGGCAGGAGGACGCGTCGCGATCAAAATCCTTTTGGCTCAACCGCGGTTCCAGGAGCAGGCTGCCCCGTGGCGCGCACGCTGCGCATCCAATACCCCGGCGCGCACCGAGCGCTCACTCTTGAGCTTTTGCTCACTGTTCCTGAGACCCCGCCACTTCATGCGCTTCGCGATAATCCTCAGGCCAGGGAAAGCCTCTCGAGTCTGGGCTGGTTCCGGACCGGATTGATCCTTTTCAGAAGCCACTCGATCCTCGATCCTGGTGGTCATCCGCAACACCGCTGGTGTCATGCGAGTGATCGCCGGGAATGAATTCTATGCAAATTGCATGACCGCTCGAATCGGAGTCGCGCAGTTTGCATGAGATAGCCGGGCAGGGGGCGGCAGTTTGCTGGGTTGCAAGAAGGTCAAGAGACTAAACCGCAATAGCTTGCGGCGTGCTAAGCGGAGCGGTCTTATATCTGCTAATCATGTCTGTGTACACGCGAGAGCACGCTAATATGATTATATCCATCGGAGGCATAGGGATTCTGCTATTCGGGGCCGCCTTGCCAGCGATTTTCGGGGTGAGCTGCAACACTGGCCACGGCTTTGGCAAGGACGTCCAAAACGTCGGCGAAAGCATTCCAAATGGCACCAAGTGAGCATACTCCGCGTTCAAGGGGGTTTGAAGAGAGCCTCTGTCACGGCCTTGACTGTGATCGCCAGCGGTAGCGCTCCACTGTTGATGGTTAGTCTCACGGGCTGTGCCAGCTACTGGTACCCTCAGAGCACGGGCCACCCGATTGAGAGCGATCGGACAACTGAACCCGCATACCCTCAGCGCTCCGACCAGCGTATGGAAGAGAGCCGCACGGCCGAGCGTGTCCGGGAAGCTCTGGCGGCGGGTGGTGATTACAAATACGATGCGGTAAAGGTCGCAGCCCGCGATGGCGTCGTTCAATTAAGCGGCTTCGTGAACACAAGCGTTCAGAGGAACCGCGCCGGCGAGGTCGCCAGCAAAGTCGTGGGTGTGAAACGTGTCCAAAACGACCTCACGGTTAAAGACTAACGAAACGCAGCAAAACATTTGGTGCGCACTATGAGTCAGCTTTTCTCGGGGTTGCGTTTCCGTCTGGCGCTCCTGGTGTTACTGGCGTCCCTCCCGCCGGTGGTGCTGACCCTGCACGTTGCGCGGCAGGACCGTGAACGCCAGAAGCTGGCTTTGCGGCAACGTTCGCAAGACATGGTCAAGCTCGCGGCGCGGAAGGAGGACGAGATGATCGCCGGGACACGGCAATTGTTGCGCGCGGTGGCGGAGTCTTCACAGGTGAAATTGGGGCGGGAGGCCAACTGCACCCAATTGGTGCGCACGCTATTCGCCGAGAACCCACGATATGCCAACCTGGGAGTGATTAAGACCAATGGAGATGTCCTGGCCAGCGCTCTGCCGCTGGCACAGGCGGTCAACGTGGCAGACCGTTCGTTCTTCCAACGCGCGCTCTCCACGCGCAATTTGTCCATCGGTGATTACCAGGTCGGCCGCGTCTCCGGCAAGCCCAGTTTCAACCTCGGCTATCCAGTTCTCGATTCCTCCGGGCGGATCCAAGCCGTGGTCTTCGCCGCGCTGGATTTGGACTGGGTCAACCAGTCCGATTATGCGATCCAGAAGCTGCTCCCCGTGGGGGCCACGTGGACCAAGATCGACGGTAATGGAACGATCCTCGTCACGGTATCCGGAAAAGGCTAAATGGCTGGTTGGCAAACCCCTGCCGGAAAAGGCGCTTTTGAAAGCCTTTCTGACTCAAAAAAATGGTGTCATGGAGATCGTGGATCCAAGTGGTGTTTCCATTTTCTATGACTTTACCTCCAGCCGCAGCGCACTTGTGGCTGGGGATGTGATTAGCATCCTGGGCATTCCCCGGAAGGTCCTCTTTGCTGAGCCGGATCGGATGATGATAAGCAATCTCACCTGCGTGGGGATTGTTGCCGGTCTGGTCCTGGTGGTCGGCTGGATCGGCGGCCGCTACCTGGTCTTGGGCCCCATCCAGGCGCTCGTGAATTTCACTGAGCGGCTGGCCGCGGGCGACAAGATCGCTCGCACGGGTTTGCCCCGGGCCCGCGATGAACTGAGACAACTGGTGTGTGCTTTTGACCAGATGGCGGAGGCATTGCAGCACCGCGAAACGGAACTCCGCCAGAGCGAGGAACGATTTCGCGCGCTCGTGCAAAACTCAACCGACGTGACCGGGATCACGGACAAAGATGGCCTCATTCTCTATCGCAGCCCGAATCTTCTGACCACCCTGGGCTATGAGGTGGGGGACGTGTTGGGAACGAATATCTTTGACTATTTCTGGATGGAGGACCGGCCGCGGGCGCAGCGGAGGCTCGCGGAGCTGACTCATGCTTCGGGCGACACGCAACGGGACGAATATCGGCTTCGTCATAAAGACGGGTCGTGCCGGTTTATCGAATCCATCAGCTCGAACCATCTGGATGATCCGGCCATTGGCGGGATTGTCTTCAACTACCGCGACATTACCAAGCGCACGCAAGCCGAGGAAAAACTCAAGGAATCCCGCCAAAGACTTCAGGTGCTTTCCCGCCGGCTCGTGGAGGTGCAAGAGACCGAGCGCCGGCACCTTGCGCGCGAGCTCCACGATGAGATTGGCCAGGCCTTGACCGCTGCCGAAATGAACTTGCAGGCGGTATTGGAGTCACCCGGCACCGAGGCCCTGGCGCCGCGGCTGAAAGAGAGCCTCGACCTGGTGGACCGCGTGCTGGAGCAAGTGCACGACCTTTCGCTGAACTTGCGACCGACCATGCTTGATGATCTGGGTTTGGAGCCGGCCTTGCGCTGGTACGCCAACCGGCAGGCCGCGCTGGCCGGGCTGCACGCTGAAATACGGGCCAAGCCCATGGAGCGGCGCTTGGATCCCATGATCGAAACCGAATGTTTTCGCGTGGCCCAGGAAGCACTGACGAACGTGGTGAAACACGCCAAAGCCCACACCGTGATGGTGGAATTGAGCCAGAACGGCGAACACCTCCACTTGTCCGTGCGCGATGATGGGGTGGGTTTTGATGTGGCCAGGGTTCGGGAACAAGCCGTGCGCGGCGCCAGTCTGGGCATATTGAGCATGGAAGAACGCGCGGCGCTGGCCGGCGGCGGCCTCCAGTACCATGCTACCCCAGGCCAAGGCACCGAGGTCCACGCCTGGTTCCCCTTAAAGTGGGCACAACCGGCAGTCCTGATCGGACCAATATGAACACTCCCAATAATCTGAACGTCTCTGTCAAACGCATGCGTGTCCTTTTGGCCGATGACCACACACTGGTGCGCGCCGGCATCCGAGCGCTACTCGAGAAGATTCCGGAAATCGAAGTCGTGGGTGAGGCCAGTGATGGCCGCCAGGTCCTTGACCTCATCAAAATACAACAGCCCGAGGTGGTGCTATTGGATATTTCCATGCCCGGCCTGAATGGCCTCCAAGCCTTGGCGCATATTACCAGGGACTTCCCGCTCGTGCGGGTTATCATCCTTTCCATGCACCACAACGATGAGTACGTGTGGCAAGCATTGAAATCCGGCGCTTCCGGCTACTTGCTCAAACGCGCTGCCACCACCGAATTGCCAGTGGCTCTCACAACCGTAATCGGCGGTGAAATCTATCTTAGTCGGGAAATTGCCACTCAGTTCCGCACCAAGTTCCCCCTGCAACAAATCGCCCATTCCCTTAGCCCGCTCGATCAACTGACCCTACGCCAGCGTGAAATCCTGCAATTGCTGGCCGAAGGTCAAACGACCAAGGCCATCGCCCTGGTCCTGAAAGTCAGCGATAAAACCGTCGAATACCATCGCGCGAAACTGATGGTGCGCCTGAACATTTTCGACCTCCCGGGATTGGTCCGCTTCGCCTTGCGGACGGGAGTGATCTCCCCGGAATAATCCTGACCCGTTCAGTTTTTCCCTTCCGGGTCCCACGGACGGAACCTCCGGCAGAAGATTGCCACACCCGAGGCTGCGATTCGCCCGGTGAGCGAATTCAGAGCTTGAACCAATCCCCCACAAAGCACAATCGCACCTTGAACCAGCAGCGTATGGGGCAATCCTGGGCGGCTCGGCTCGTGATGCGAGAGTCTCAGGCACCGCCAAGGATTGACGATGCCCGAAGCAGGCCCTGACGCCGGAGGATGCCTTCCACGAGGTCAGCGCCAAAGGCGATTGCGCTGAAGCCCAGATTGCCCCTCTTCCAGTCCAACGAATGCACCGCCCACCACCGCCCAAGCTCTCTACGTCCTCACGTCGGCGGGGCAGGGGACTTTCCCGATAGGCTCCAAGCCTGGCCTTCCTGCATTAAGGGCCGGTTTTCAGAGCGAGGCCATGGGAGGGGTGCACAGAGGATCCTGTCAGACTGTGCAACCGGAAAAGGAGGTGGCCCGTGTTCATATGCCTCCCCGTATATCTCATAAAGTTACGGGGAGGGGGTTGTCACAAAAAGTACCCCGGGCCGTCTGAGACCACGGTAGGCAATCCTGGCCCGGAGGAACCCAAAAGAACCGCAGGTCACCAGATTCAGGCTGCCGGGCAGGCCTTGAGACCGCGTTCGGCCGCCAGGCGGATCAGCTTCGGAGGGTTGCTTTTCAGCAGCCGCTGGTACGTGGCCTTGGCCTCCTTCGCATGACCGTTCGCCAGCAACTTCTCGGCGCACGACATCGAGGCGTCGGCAAATACGACTTCCAGCGCAGGCTGGGGTTTGGCTGAACCCAGGGCCTTGTTCGCTTCGACAGACGCAATACGGCCGAGGGCGATGGCAGCGGCACGAGCGATGGATGGATCGGAGTCGTGCAGCAGCGGTCGCAGCAATCCGACTCCCTGGCCGCGGGTGCCCAGGGAGGAGATGACGCCGATCTTCAGTGGGCCGCTCAGCTTGCGGAGTTGGTGTTCCAGGGCTTGGCCGGCCTGGGGCTCGGGAATGCGCTCCAGGGCGTAGCGGGCCATGTGGGAGAGTTCCGCGTCCCCCAGCAGTCCCTCTAACACCGGTACAGAAGTTGCCGTGCCGATCGTGCGCAACTGCCGGCAGACATAGTCCTTGGCGTCCCGGGGCGCAGTGCTTTGCAGCACCGCCAGCAGCCGGGACTCGAGGTCCTGGCGGGCAGCGGAGTCATCGCGCGTGCTGACAGCGGCCTGGTCGATGGGGTCGAGCGCGTGGCGGTCCATGCCATAGTCGTAAGTCTTCAGAGCCTCAAAAGCTTGTTCTAACATAATCGTCGGTCCTTTCTCGTTGGGTGGATTCCTGGTCCGGTCGTCACGGGGTCACAATTGCCAGGGCTGGCGCCGAGCCCGGTCTATGAACCGATTGGCTTCCGCATCGCCCGGGAAGATCTGTTTCGCGGCGTCCCACTTGAGCGAGCGCTCCAGCCGATAAGCCATCGTGCCGAGATGGCACAGGCTCATGGTATTGACCGCCAGCTCGATGTCGCGGAATGGTTTTTCGCGGGTCCGGACACAATGGAGGAAATCCCCGATGATGCCACCGTTCCCTTTATAGCCGGGGACCGGCTTGGGGGCGCGGGTTTCGCGTTCGTTGCTCTCCACTTCCATGTTGGCCTTGCCGGGTTTGCAGTGGGTGATTTTCATGCCGTTCGGATAAACGAATTCGAGGTGCGCGCGCTGGCCTGCCTCAGGGGCATGGTAAATGACCTCCTGGGGCTGCAATTCGCGGACATCCACTGCGAATGTGGCACCGCCGAAGTGGTGCGCGCCCCAATCGGTGATCTCTCCGCCCGAATAGTCCCAGTAGGAGCGCCAGGAGTTTTCGACCGTGCTGAAGTTGCCATCGCAGCGTTTGGAGTTGAAGGGCGCCCACGGCGCAGGCCCGAGCCACATCTCCCAGTCAAATCCTTCAGGCACCGGCTCCGGGGGCAGATTGCAGGCGTGCGAGAGATTGTTGGTTTGGACATTGATCGACAAGACCTGGCCCAGCTTGCCCCCCCAGCACATGTCAACGATGCCGCGGTAATCCTCGAGCACGCGCTGGCTGCCACCCGAAACCACCCGGCCGAAGCGCCGCGCGGATCCGATCATCAGCGGGCCTTCGCGCAACGTCAGCGTCTCCGGCTTCTGGCAAAACACATCCTTGCCGCGCCGGCAGGCCTCCGTCACGACCAGCGCGTGCCAATGGTCCGGCGTGGCCACGTGGACAGCCTCGAGGTCCTCGCGGGCCAGCAGTTCGCGGAAGTCGTTATAGGCAGTGCAGTCATGGCTCTTGTAATGCTCGTCCACCCGGGCCTTTTTCTCCTCGCGAACGTTCCTGCGGACGTCGCACACGGCGACGTATTGCACCTCCCCTCGACCCAGAAAACCGCCGAAGTCCGAGCCCCCCTGGTTCCCCAAGCCAATGCCGCCCAGAACAATGCGTTCACTCGGCGCGACAGCGCCGTCCCGGCCGAGGGCGCTAGCCGGGATAAATGTGGGCAGGGCCAGGGCAGTGGAGGCCAGGCCGGCCGCTTTGAGGAATTCACGCCGGGTGGTTTTGAGCGGAGCGGAAATTGAGGTTTTCTGATTCATAAGCAGGACAATTTCGATCGTTGGTGCGCTTGCGCGGGTCAATCCAACCACAACGCCGTCCTCCAAAGCAAAGAAATATTTTCTCCCGCAGCCCTGACGTGAGCGCGGCATGTCTTCGCCCGAACCGTCCATTTCGAATGGTCGGCCAGGGCACGCCACGTCAACTCCCAACTTCAACGTGATCGCACGCGATAAAAGCGCCCAGGATAATTCGTCCACCGGGGATCGGTGAAGCGGGCGGCGCCGCCGGAGAGAGTCAGCACGTTGACGTAGGACCATGCGGGGTCGGCTAAGTTGGTGCAGCCATCTACGGCCACCACGTCGTTGGTCGAGCCGGTGACGGTAAAACTGAACCGATTGGTCCGTATGCCAAAGTTCCCATCATCAGTAACCACTTGGAGCGGGAGCCAAATCCCGGTCGGCATGGCGGGATTAGCGCCTAAAGTGGATCCCCATCCATTGGCACCGGGCAGGTAATATGCCGTAACTTGCCTCGGGGTGCTATAAAACGCATAAGTATCGGCGTAAGGCGCGTCCCCTTTGAAATAGAGACTGCTCAGACTATAGCAGCCGCCGAACGATTCGTAGGCGAGATTTGTGACGCTGGCCGGTAAGATCATGCTGCCGAAGTTGTCCGATGCAAATGCATTTGTGCCTATGCTGCTCACTCCGTCGAGCAGGGTGATGCTCCCGAGGTGGGTGCAATCGGAAAACGCAAATGCCCCGATATTGCCGACGCTCCCCGGGACGACAAGGCTCAGCAGCGAGTAGCAGGAGTAAGCTACGTAATCGCCCAGGTTCGTGACCGAGTTGGGTATCACCAGGTTCGTGACTGAAGTGAAGGCGAACGCCCAGTTGCCGATGCTGGTGATGTTGCTGGAGAGAGTCATGCTTGTGATGTTGAATTGCTGCTTGAACACGGCGTCACCGATGGCCGCAACGGGCAAGCGGTCGATGGCGTCGGGTATGGTGACCGGGCCGCCCGGTCCGGTGTAGCCCGTAATAGTGATCATGCCCTTGTTTGTCGTGTAAGCGAAATCCTGACTCAGGCCACAAGAGGACAGCAGGAAGAATGTCAGGTACGCAAGTAGTGGGAGCACAGGGATCTCAGATGATTTTGTGGTCATGGGGTGTCCGTGGGGGTCTTGGAGACTCAGGGTGCTAAGACAGCCCGATAGAGACGTGCGGGTAAACTGGCCACGGCGGCATCCGTGTAGTCGTACAAGGTGGCGGTATTGGTCAGCAGCGGCGTCCAAGTGGTAAGGTCAGTTGAAGCTTCGAGGACGTGACTGTTCACCACTGGTGCCGGAGAGGCGGAACTGGAATTGGCCATTGGGCAGAAATGAGGCGTTGATTAAACGCGGGTGCGACGGCGGATAGAAGTTGAGCTGATCGTTCCAGCGGGCTATGAACATGGAAGGCTTGTCGCCTGCGAAGCTGAGATTGCCGCCGACGTAAAGGTCGTTACCGATGAGAGCCAGCGTACCCGCACTGGGAGTGCCGAAGCCTACGTCCAGCCCGCTCCCCAGAGCGGACCAGTTCGAGCCGTCCCACCTGGCGACGCCCGTGGCCAGAACGCCACCGGCATTGGTGAACGAGCCGCCAACAAAAATGTCATTACCTCGAAGAGCAATACCTCCGACGGCCACAAAACTCGCGAGGCCCGTTACGCCGCTGCCCAAAGCCGTCCAACTGGCTCCATCCCACTTTGCGATGCCGTTTGCTGGAACACCGCCGGCGCTTGTGAATCCTCCGCCGGCGTATAAAACACCGTTGGTGACCGCGAGAGCCGTCACGGATCCATTCATTCCACTGCCCAGAGGATACCATTGGGAGCCGTCCCAGCGGGCAATGTTGACCAGGCTCAAGCCGCCGATCGCGGTGAAGCTTCCGCCCACGTAAATATCGGTGCCGTCCACAGCAATGGCCGCGACATTCCGTCCGCCGCCGCTCAGCGCGCCAAGGCTGGCCCAGGCGGTTCCATCCCAGATAGCCAGGCCGGGCGAAAACAGGCCATCGACGTTCGTGAAGGGGCCACCCGCGTAGAGAAGCGTGCCGTCCGTCGCCAAGGCGCGAACGGTGGAGTCGGGGCCATTTCCAAGTGGCCACCAGGAGGCACCGTCCCACCGCGCGATGTTGTTGGCCGGAACCGGACCGGCATTAGCGAAGCTGCCTGCGGCATAGAGATCTCCGGCCAGAGAGACAAAGCACCGGACGTTCGGGGCGAAGCCCGATGTTGAGGAGCTTGAAACTCCGCCGCCGACCGCCGCCCACTGAGTGCCATCCCAAGCCGCGATGTGATTGACGCTCCGGTCGCCGGCCTCGGTGAAGTATCCACCGGCGTAAAGTGTGTTGCCATTGGCGTACAGCGTGTACACCTGTCCAAGGCTATGGGTGAGGCCCTTGCTGGTGCCGGCACCCAAGGCTGACCAATGGTTTCCATCCCAAATCGCAACATGACTGGCGCCAACTCCATCAACCAGATTGAAGTTGCCCGCAGCAACCAGCCGGCCTCCGGGGTCGAACGCCATTTTGAACACGCCGCGGCCCAAACCGATGCCGAAGCCCTGCACGCCGGCGCCCAGCGTGGACCAGTTGGCACCGTCCCATTTGGCGATACCGCTGGCCGCGATAGGTCCTATGGTTGTGAACTGGCCGCCGATATAAATGGAAGTGCCATCGGAAATCAGGTCGTAAACCGGGTGGTTTGCGTTGGCCCAGGGCGACCAGGAGGTTCCATTCCAGACGGCTGTATTAGTAAAACTTGCAGTTGTATTGGTGAAATCGCCACCAGCGTAGAGTCGGTTCCCCTGGAACAGCAGCGTTCTTACCAGTCCGCTCGTACCCAACGACATGGGCGTCCAGGTGCTCCCATTCCAAGACGCCGCATTGACGGAACTCATCCCGGCCACGCCAGCGAACTGGCCCCCAACGAAGATGTTGGTCCCGTCCGTTTCAACCGCCTCGACAGTCACGGGCGGTGAGCCGTTAAAGTCCCCTGGCACAATTGACCAGGTCGAGCCCGTCCACCGGGCCAGGCAGTTGATGGTGGTTCCGTTGGTGCTTTGGAAAATGCCGGCCGCATACAGGTTTGTTCCCAGCATCTTGAGGGTGAGGACTACGCCGTTAACAAATCCGTCGCCCATCACGGACCAGTTACTCCCGTCCCAGCGCGCGATGTTGGCGGCGCTCAGGTTGTCTGCGTTAGTGAACCAACCACCCGCATAGACGTACTGGTTGTCGTGAGCTAACGCGAAGATGTAGGTGGTGTTCAGCCCGCCACTAACACCTTTGTTGAGCGGGAACCAGTTCGTCCCATCGTACCCGGCAATGAAATTCGCCCGCGAATTGCCCGCCGCGCTGAACTGCCCTCCAACGTACAATTTATCTGTAACGCAAGTCACGCTATAGACTAAATCATTAACTCCTACTGGCCCGAATTCTGAGTCCCAGTGCTGATCCCCCGACGCGGGCAGCCCAAGGGCCGCCAAGTTGCTCATCCACCATAATCCGGCCAAGACCTCCAGCGGGTTGAATCTCATGAATCCGATGATATCCCGAGGGGCCTTTCGAAGGCAAGTCTGTCATCACCGCATAATGGATCGGTGTCATTCCTATGTATGCAACTTATGTATTGCCGATGCATATTCCGGGTTCTCCATGAGCCGATTTGTCGTGGCGCTTCTGCCGGCGGCACCCGGTCCGGCCGGGGCGGCTCCCGAGTTCGTGTTGGCATTAAGGCTGGCCCCAGCGAGGCCTCCGTCAGTTGCTCGAGCGTCCTGGATGCACGATGACAGAGACTGACCGTGGCCTTGCGGGTCGGTCGAACACGACAATCCTCACCCTCGTCACAGCCGTGCCCTTGGGTCCTTTGCCCTTTCGTGAACCCAGCTACAAATGGGCCTCGGGATTTTTAATGGTTTACATCCGGTCGGTCGTTGTAACTTGCGACTGTGAACCTCACCGGCATTCAACAACCTGAGACGAGAGGGTCCTGCCGTGGCGCGCTTCCAGGAGCTTCAGTTTTTGAAAGGGCCCTGGCGCAATAAGCCTGCGGTTTTATCGACTCACGCGAGACCTTCACCTGTACTCCGGACTTTTCATCAGCCCTTTTGTGCTCGTCTTCTCCCTCAGTGTGTTCTTTCTGGTGCACTCCTGGCTGCCGAGGATCGGTTCAGAAACGTCCACCACCCGCGTTGTCACAGCCTGGCCGCTTCCGGGCGACTGGGCGACGCTCTCGGGGCGCCCGCTCATCGATGCGCTCAAGCCGGCTCTGGAGAAAGCGGGCGTCCGGGGTGAGGTTGGATTTGTTCGGCATCTGGTCCAAGAGGAAAGGCTCATCATCCCCGTAACGCTCCCTGGGCGCGAGACGACCGTGAGCATCAGCATCTCCAGCCGGGAGGCGACCATCGTGACCCGTGAAACCGGTCTGGCGGATGCCCTGGTAACCCTCCACAAATCTCCCGGTCCCCACGGGCCTGCTATCCGGATGAATTGGTTTTACATGCGGGCGTGGCGTTGGATGGTCGACGCAACCGTTTACCTGGTCCTGCTTGTCCTGGTCAGCGGTCTTTATCTTTGGTATGTGCTGCGTGCTGAACGGACGGTGGGGGTGGTCCTGCTCCTCGCGGGGGCGTTATCGTTTTTTGGAATGACGTATGCCCTCATTCACTGAACCGATCGGTCCAGGCAAACCGCCGAAGGTCGCTCGGTTCCGAGCCGGATTCGAGCGCTGGAATCGCAAGCTGCACTTTTACACCGGATTATTTCTGCTGTTCTTCGTGTGGCTGTTTGCTTTTAGCGGCCTCCTCCTGAATCATCCGGGTTGGAGCTTTACGCAATTCTGGAAGAGCCGAAAACAGACGAATTATGAGCGCGAGATCGCTGGCCCGGTGATCGAGTTCAAGGGCGACCTGGCGCAGGCGCGTGAGCTTATGCGACAACTGAACATCAAGGGTGAGATCTTGTGGACGACCACCCGGATGGACCCCAACCCGTTCGAGTTCCAAGTCAGGCGTCCGGGCCATTTCTTCTTCATCAAAGCCGATTGGGCGCGCGAGCGCGTTACCGTGCAGCAGGATGAGGTCAATCTTTGGGGAGTGATCCAAGCTCTTCACTCGTTCACGGGCGTTCAGATGGACGACCCCCGCAACCGCCGTGACTGGGCGCTGACCACGGTGTGGGCCTATTCGATGGATGCCGTTGCCGCGGGGCTGATTTTCATGACGCTCAGCAGTTGGTATATGTGGTTGGAGCTGCCGCAGAAACGCCTTCCGGGCGCGGTTGCTCTCGGCCTTGGGGTGCTCATTTGCGGCTTATTTTGCGTTGGCTTGCGCTGGCTTTTCTGAGGCGTTCGGGGCGCTGGTGTTCAGCAGCGCAAGCGAATGCGAATGGGCGTCTGATGCGCCCCAATCGGCCGTTCGAACTCGCCGACATCTTCCCGAAACTTCAGCCGGCCATTTGTTGGATCAGGGTATCCGCCAGCCAATCGCGCCTGGGCACCGCATGGGGATTGAGCCGCAACAGTCGCGGGTTCCACGCCAGGTGAAAGTGAAAAGTCCGGGACTTCATCTGCGGGAGGTGGATCCGAAGAAAGGTGCGCGCACCCGGTAGTGGCGCCAGAAAGCTGGGCAGCAGGCCGGCGATTCCTTGCCCGGCCAACGCCACGCGCGCATCCAGGAAGCTGTCGCACACCAAAGTCGCCTTCCACTTATTCGGCACCACGCCCAAGCCGTCCAATTCCCTGGCCAACACCAGCGGCAGTTGCCCGTGCTCAAAGGCCTCAGCGGCTTTGGTCTCGCTCAACCGCAAGGCTCGGGGCAACCACAATTCCAGTTTCCATTCTCCCAAGACCTTGGTTTGCAATGGCCGGCTCAGGTCAGAACGCCCGACGATGCCGAAATCCAGGGTCAAATCATGAAGCCGGCGTTCAATCTCCTCATCCCGGGTAACCTCGCTGGCATAGCGGGTGCCGCTCTGGCGCAACGCAGAGCTCGAGAGCGCCGGGAGCAGGAATTGGCGGTTGAACGTGGCGCTGGCGCCGATACGGAACGCTTGCTCCTCGGCCAGGCAGCCGCGTTGGAAGTTGGAGAGGCCCATCATGAAGAACCTTGAGATGCGCGCGAGTTCCCGGCCGCTGGCCGTAAGCCGCGTTCCTTTGCCATGTCGTTCAATCAGCCGTGTGCGAAAGAAGTCCTCCAGCTCCTTAATCTGACGGCTGTACTGGCTTTGCCGAACGGCATCGCCACCGGCAGCCTTCACGATGCTACCGGCGGCGCCCACTTCCAGGAGCGCGCGCAGACGATCCAAGGAAAACCCCCGTTCGGTGAAGAGTTTGGCAAACATGACTGTCCAGTAATGTAGAATGCGGCATTCCACCTATCAAGTCCGGCCTGGTGCGCGTTACAGTGAATCCCTATGAACAATCTATTATCTGAAACCGATACGAAGGCCGTGCTGGATATCCTGGTTGAACAACTCGGGGTGGAGAGGAGTCAATTGACCCCTCGGGCAAGGCTCCAGGAAGATCTGGGCGCGGATTCACTCACCATCGCCGAAATTACGCTCGCCCTCGAGGAGCACTTCAACCTCTGCATTCCCGACGAGGAATGGGAACAGGTATCGACCGTGAGCGGCCTCTTTGAAGCGCTCGCCGAGTTGCTTGGCAGCTCAGAGAGACGAACCTCCTGATTGGGCGGGCACCTGGAAAACGAGATGGCGAAAGAAACAAGCCCCGCGATCACGCAGTGGCTAACTCTGCGGCCTTGCACGCCGCCCGCTCGAAGAGCATCACGTTCTTCCCAGCCACTTCCTCTATCATTGCTGCACAACCTCTCCAAACTTCAGCCCCGAGCTCGGTTGTGCGATGAACTCATCAGCCCGCAGGTCGCGTGCCTTCGTCCGATCATCCGCTCGTGTCGAGGAGGAGAACACCACCACCGGCAACCGCGTGTAATCCGGGTGGTTCCGGATCCGCCCCAGTACCCCAAATCCTGATACCTGTGGCAGGCTTAAATCCAGCAACACCACGGAGGGCACCGGATACTTTTCCCGGTCGCCGAACTCCCCCGGGCCCCCACACAAAAACTCAATCGCTGCCCTCCCGGTCGCTACCAGCCGCTAAGGATTGTGCCGGAACACAAATATCAAAATGAAGGCGGACCCTCCCTCAAACCGTGTTTTGAATTGGTCGGTGCGGCGTCTTCCACCCCGGTCATTGACCTGCTGGCGTTGCTCAACACGGCCATTGTCAACTGGCTGATGGGCTGCAATGACGCACACGGTACCGATTTTCTCCCTCGGTTTCCGCGGGGGGGGGGCAGTTCCGAACTGCAAACACGGCTTTGAGTCCTAAGCGGGCAGGCATCATAAATCCGACAAAGTGTATTGACCGACTATGGGCGCCCGGCTGCTCGAATTCAGGTTATATGTTGTGTCGCCAGAAACTGCGGGAAAACATGCCCGCTTTGCGCAATCGCTCCATGGGCGAGAGTTGTTGGTAACACTCGATACACTGGTCCGCCTGGACCTCAATCGGGTTCTGCTGGAGGTTGGCACAAACCTCATTTCGCCCTTACCCCACAGCCGATCCATCGGGTTGAGATGGGGACTGTTGTTTGGGCAACCGCAATATTTTCTTGTAATTTCCCGATCACCAAAACCCGCCGGAAAAAGCTCGGTGGAATGTTGAATTATTCCTATCGGGAGGCCGCATGAGGCACTGGTTTGCAGGCTTGGCTGAGTTTGTTGATGGAGGCCCGCCGGTAATCAACACGGCGGGTATTTGGTGATTCGTACGGATTACTGAATTAGGCGGTAAAACTTTTGGCCGCCGGAGATGAGATCGGTGACAGTGTTCTGCCCGTTAAGGACGACCGGCGCGGGAGAATTCGTGGTCCAAACCACTGGCGAAATCAAGTTCGTCGTGGACTGCAACGTGTATCCGATGGCATTGGCCGGCCACTGCAGAATAACATTCGCTCCTGAGAGAAGCAGGGTAGCCGTGGGAAGAGCGGGGAGCGTCAGCAGGCTGGCACGAGCAATGTATGGGGACACCTTGCCACCCGCCGTCCCGAAATAGCCCCCCGCATACAAGTCGCTTCCCGACACCGCCAGCGCATCCACAGTGTTGTCCATCCCCGAACCCATCGCCGTCCAACTGTTCCCATCCCATTTGACAATCCGATTGGCCGCATTGCCGCCCGCCGTCGTGAAATGGCCCCCCGCATACAGGTTGCCCCCCGAAGCCGCCAGCGAATAGACCGTGCTATTTAATCCCGAACCCAGCGCCGACCAATTGCTCCCGTCCCACTTGGCGATGTAGTTGGCGTTGCCGCCGCCGGCCGTCGTGAAAACGCCTCCCGCATACAGGTCGCTGCCCGACACCGCCAGCGCAAGCACATTGGGGAAGGTGCCGCTCAACCCCGAACCCAGCGGCGTCCAACTGCTCCCATCCCATTGGGCGATGTTAGTGACCGCGCTGCCGCCCACGGTCGAGAAATTGCCCCCCGCATACAGGTTGGAGCCCGACACCGCGAGCGCGTACACACCGACCGAGGTGCCGGCAAGTCCGCCTCCCAGCCCCGAACCCAGCGCCGACCAACTGCTCCCGTCCCATTGGGCGATGTTTGTGGCCGTGATGCCACCCGCCGTCGTGAACGCGCCTCCCACATACAGATTGGTGCCCGACATTGCCAAAGCGTAAACTAGACCGTTCAGCCCCGAACCGAGCGCCGACCAACCGCTCCCATCCCATTTGGCGATGAACTTGGCCGCGCTGCCGCCCGCCGTCGTGAACGCGCCACCGATATACACGTTGGCGCCCGATACCGCCATTGCATGGACCTGGTTGCCCACCCCCGAACCCAGTGCCGACCAGCCGCTGCCGTCCCATTTGGCGATGTAATTGGTCGCGATGCCGCCCGCCGTCGTGAACGCACCCCCCGCGTACAGGTTGGTGCCCGACGTCGCCAAGGCAAGCACCTCGCTGTTCATCCCGGAGCCCGAAGCCAGCGCCGACCAGGTGCTCCCGTCCCATGTGGCGATGTAATTGGCATGGCTGCCGCCCGACACCAGGAACGAGCCACCTGCATAGACGTTCGTGCCCGACACCGCGAAGGCCAGCACATCGCTGTCCATCCCCGAACCCAGCGCCGACCAAGTGCTCCCGTCCCATTTGGCGACGCGGTTGGCCGGGTTGCCACCCGCCGTCGTGAAATGGCCCCCCGCATACACGTTTTCGCCTGACACCGTCAGCGCATACACATCAACGCCGCCCAACCCCGAACCTAGCGCCGACCAACTGCTCCCGTCCCATTTGGCGATGTCCTTGGCCGCGATGCCGCCCGCCGTCGCGAACGCGCCCGCTGCGTAGATGTCGGTGCCCGATGCTGTCAGCGCAGACACACCGTTGTTCAATCCCGAACCCAGCGCCGACCAACCGCTCCCATCCCATTTGGCGATGTTGGTGGCCGCGATGCCGCCCGCCGTCTCGAACAAGCCCCCTACATACAAGTTGGCGCCCGAAGCCGCGAGTGCATCCACTTCGACAAGGCCACCCGCCACCGGGCTACCCATTCCCGAACCTAGCGCCGACCAACTGCTCCCGTCCCATTTGGCGATGTAATTGGTCGCGATGCCGCCCGCCACCGTGAATCTGCCTCCCGCATACACGCTGCTGCCCGAGGCCGCCAGCGCCAACACATAGGGAGTGGCGCCGCCCGCCCCCGAACCCATCGCCGTCCAGTTGGTGCCGTCCCATTGGGCGATGCCATTGGCGACGCTGCCGCCTGCCATGGTGAAATAGCCCCCCGCGTAAAGGTTGTTGCCCGACACGGCGAGGGCATATACCGCGCCATTCATCCCCGAGCCGAGCGCCGACCAATGGCTCCCGTCCCATTTGGCGATGTCATTGGCAACCACATCTCCGACGAGGGTAAAGAGGCCGCCGATATAGAGATTGCCCGAATCATCCAGCGCCATCGCCCTAACCGGGCCGCTGGCGCCTGGAATGCCCGGATTCATGATGATCCAGTTGGCATCACTGAAGGTCGGGTCAATGCGCACGGGATACACCGCGTCCGCATCATTCACCACCACCGCCACGCGGGCCGCCGACACCACTTCCATGCTCGCCTTCAGCGCTTTGCCCCGCGCATCCTGCGCTTTCAGCCGGCCATAGACCAGGTCCCGTCCGCCGTCCGCCAGCACCATTCGCACCCCATCGCCCATCGCCTCCGCCTTTGCCCCATCCACTTCCAGTTCCAGCCGCACCGGTCCTGTTCCCTGTGGCCGCAGTTCAATCACAAAATCCTGTCGCACCCCGTCCATGTTCACCGTGTATTCTTCCATCAACCCGGTCCGAATAAACCGCGCCATCTGGCCGTCCACTGCCACCTTGCCAGAACGCGGCAGCACCTCCTCATCCTCGGGCCCAGTGTGCGCGCAATCACCCGGAAAGGTTCGCCGGTGGCGCCGTCCACGGTCGAGACGAGCCATAGTCCTTCGGTGGTAACCCGGGCGCTTAACCTCTGAAGAGCACACCGCAACATCGCTCCATCGGGCCCGGACGCGACGGCCAGGCCATCCCCCGAGTATTGTTTCCCGGCCACTGCTCCGATCCGTTCCAAGCGTATGGAAGCCGCGCCGTGATCGGTAAGGGCCTTCGAGAGAGGCGGAGCTTGGGCGAGGAGGCTTTGCGCGAGACCCAGGGCCAGAAGGCAGCACCACGCGGAAATAATACGCCGATTCATACTTTCCTTTCCAAGGGAGATTGCTTGCCAGTAAATGGACTAATGTACAAAGTCATAGAGACTTTTGCTGCGGCCGTCAACCTATTCCGGCACGCCTGGCACCAATAGAGGGATTGAAAGCGCTCCTCCAGCAGCCTCCCGTTGACCCCAGCGAGTAGGGCGGCCCCTGAATTTTGAGACGTTCGGATTTTGCGGCCAAGGCCAGCGCGGAAATCCCCAATCTCAGCGCCGAGTCGTTGGATTTTCGCTTCAATCAGCGACCGACGTGGGCGGCACATTTACGACGATCTCCGGCGCAAGCAGCCCCTATACAAACGCGACGACAGCTTCTGCGCCATTCTTCCGCTTGATCAGTAATTGACGTCGTGTGTACCGATTGCCGGGCAGGAGCCGGAAGTTCCGGGACCAAAATCCGGCCGTAAAATAGCACCGCGTCGCACTGTTCCACACCGCTCAACCGACAGCTCGGGTCAAAAATCGCAGTTTTCTCAAGCATAGGCACCCGGAGAGTCAGCCATTTTACCGACTTTCGCCACTGGGAGCGAACAACCGCCACTTTTGGACTTGGCCTCGATCGGTTTATAACGCAACAAAGGCCGACCAGGGAAGGTCGGCCTTTGATCACAAGGCGAGCAAATGGGAGTGCGGCTTATTTTGAAACCGTCAAGCGGGGTTCTGAAGGCGTGGCGGCGGGTGCGTTTTTCGGCGGCGGCGTTTGGGGGGCGCTCAGCCTCGTCAATCGCGTGAACATGGCGGAGGCGCCGCGGCGCAGCACGGCAAAGTCCAGCACGCCGCGCAGAAAGCCCCAGCCGTAGCCGAGGTGATAGCAGCAGAAGATGACCGGCAGCACTGGCAACAAGGACCACTGGGTCCGGCGGGCCGCTTGCCCCGACGCCACGAGCAGCGCCAGACCATACGCGGAGAGGATCGAGGTCAGACCGAAGGTAGCGAGCTGACGCAAGCCCATCAGCGCCGAGGCGAGCGCCGACCCGGGAGCCAGGAAGGGCAGGGTGACCAGGCAGAGATCCCAGGCCAGCACGAGGAGGATCAGGCTGAGCAGGAAGGCGCCGGGTACCAGGTGCCGGACCGAGGCGGGCAGCCGGTGCTTTCCGATGATGTGCACCTTCCAGTAGCCGTATTGCATGTACTGCTCGAAGAGCCCCTTGAGGGAAGTCCGGGAGTGATACCAACTGCGGATCTTTGGGCTCTGCCAGACCCGTCCGCCGCCGCGGACAATGCGCAAGTTGTGCTCGTCGTCCTGGTTGCGGACCAGGTTCTCGTCGAAATTACCAAACCGCTCGAATGCTTCTTTCCGCCAGCAGCCCAGGTACACGGTGTCCACCGGGCCCTCGTATTCGGGGCGGTGGCCCCGCGCACCGCCAACGGCAAAACGGGACTGGAAGGCCGCCGCGATGGCTTCCCCCAGGTACCCTTGGGCTTGCGCCACCCAGGGACCTCCCACGTTGTCCGCTCCTGTTCGCTGCAAGACCGCCACGCACTGGCGGATGTAATCGGGCGCGTAGCGGGTATGGGCGTCCATCCGGATGATAATCCGCCCCCGTGCCGCGCGGATGGCCGCATTCAACCCTGCGGAGGTAATCTTTGCGGGATTATCAATCACTTTCACCCGGGGCTCGGAGTTGACCAACTCCTCGACGATCCCCCGGGTACCGTCTTCGGACATGCCATCGGCGACAATGATCTCGAGACCGCCTTCGGGCTCTTCCTGCGCGAGGATCGAGCCGAGCACCGATTGGATGTGCTCCGCCTCGCAGCGACAGGCCAGGATGACCGACACGATGGGCGGCGCCCCCTGTCTATCGTCGGGGAGCGCTTCCGAGGTGGCGGCTGAGCCGCTGGGTTGCCGGGGTGTTAACATTGCGCAGGCAGGGTGGCAGAAAACCTTCGGCACGCACTGGCCTGGCCCGAGCAGGCCAGGGTCTCCCGATAAAACGTTTCCAGCCGGATGGCCACATTTTGCAGGCTCAAATCCCGGACCTGTTCGCGCGCGTTGACGCGGCGGCCTGAATGGCTGACCAACGCCAGTTTGGCGGCCAGGTCCGCGGGATCGGCCAGAGCAAGGTAGCAGCCTTCGATGGGTTTTGTGCGCTCGGCCACATCGCCGACATCGACCGCGACCACGGGCAGTCCACAGGCCAGCGCCTCCTTCACCACCGTGGGGGAGCCTTCGTGGAGGGAGGTGAGCAGGAGGGCGTCGCCCGCATTCATCCAGATCGGGACCTGGGCGTTGGGGACGCCCTGCAGGAGGTGCATTTCGGCCGGCACTCCCAGGGATTTAAGGGCTTGGACGGATGCCGTGGCCAGGGCAGGGCGCTTGACCGGGTCGCCATTGTTCGAGGCGAACACGACGTGGAAGCGGTCAGGTTTCCAGCTCAGCTCCCGCTGGCAGGCGGCCCGGTTGATCGGCTGAAACCGGTCGAGATCAATTCCGCAGGGGATGACGCGGACCTTGGCGGCATTCAGATGCGCCGGCAGTGACTGCTTGAGCGAGGACGACACGACCACCACCCCGTCGGCACGAGCGGCTGCCCGCCGCGAACACCAGGTGCCCAATCGGGAGAGGAATTTGCGCCTCCATCCCGAAAGATTTTCACCCAGCAGATCGGAGCCGTGGAACGTCACCACCTTGGGAACCCGCCGGTTCCACGCGGTCACCCGATCCGCCATGATCCCGCCGTACATTAGATGGATGAGGGCGGGTTTGGCCTTCTCGACCGCGGCGGTTAATGGCTTCAACATTCGGAAATAGGCGCCCATGCCTTGAGCCGCGCGATCCACGTAGAAAATGTTTACGACGAGACCCAGGTCGCGCAGCCCCTTAATCTGCTGCTCGACAAAGACCCCGAGGGTCGGCCGCGCGGGGCTTGGGTAGATATTGGTGACCGCCAGTATGGAGAGAGGTTGCTGCATGGCGTCGCTCAAGGATCGACAAGCGAGGACTGGCGGCTGGGCTGAAGCGCCGCCGGCGATGGCGTTGGCGGTGGCTGGGGAGCACCGTACTGCCCGACACGGGCCTCGCGGGGAGCGGTTAAACCATAAAGCTGGCTCAGCCGGACCGGCAGCCGTTCGAGTGAGTGGTGCCGCTCGACGTAGGCGCGCGCGTTCTTGCCCAGGCGCTGGCGCAACTGCGGGTTTGAAATCAAATCCGTTAACGCGCGTTGCAGTCCGTCGAGGTCTTCGGATGCCACCGTGATTCCATTCTCCCCGGAGTGCAGCACCTCTGGTACGCCGCCCACGCGGCTGGATACTATCGGCAACCCCGCGGCCATGCCTTCCAGGAGCACATTGGGGGTTCCTTCGTAGTCGGAGGTCATCACCAGGATGTCGGCCTGGCTGTAGAAGGGAGCGATTTCGGCGGCGGCGCCTCGGAACTCCATGACTGAGGGCGTCAGCCCCAACTGGGCGGCCTGTGCTTCGAGTTCGGGCCTTAGCGGGCCTTCCCCGACCAGGATGCCTTTGACGTCCTCATCGAATTGTTTGCGAAGCCGGGCCAGCACCGTGAGAAAGCGGTCGAACCGCTTGGCTTGAACCAGACGGCCCACGGCGAGCAACCGCAGCGTGCCCGGGGCGGGGCCCGGGGCCGGCTTGATTTGAGCCGTATCGACCACGCTCGGAAGCAGAAAGAGCCGGTTGGGGAGCCGGCCCCGTTCCAAGGCGTAACGCAGGGCGGCACTCGAGTTGGCCGCCAGAAGTTCGGGCGTGCGCAGGTTCAGCCAGCCGCCGAGCCGGCCGCAATCCTGAGCCTCCATCGCTCCGTTGCTGCGGAGCGCACCGATGCTCCCCGAACCGAGCATCCGGGCGGAGACTGCGGCGTAGGAGTTTGTGAAGAAGTGCTGGCTCTGGATGAAGTGCGGGCGCTCGCTCCACAACTCACGCAGGATTTTCATCACCCGAAGCAGTCTGGAACTCGATTGGCCAATCCAGGTCACCGGCACGCCGAGTTGGCGAATGCGGTCTTCCCAAAAACCGGCCTGCTCCAAACACAGGACCCGCGGCAGGGCCCCGTTCCGGCGCAGCGCGTTCAGGATGTGAAACAACTGACGTTCGGCTCCGCCCTGGCGCAACGTCCCGGCTATGAAGCAGATCTTGGTCGAGGAAAAGTCAGCCACGAGGCTTTGCGGCCGTGGGTCCGCCCCGGCGGTCTTTTCCTCCTGCCGCGTCTTCATCGCGCCCTCAATATATCGCTCCGAAATCATACGCGAGTGCCCGCTAATGGCGGTCCGCTTCGGCACCGCCAGCCGTGCTGAGCCAGCACAGGTTTCCCGCTCGATGGATCTGGCTGGCGTCCAGGGGTACCCCGGCCACAGCCAGCCGCAGCTCCTCGCAAGGTTCAGGCAATTCGAGGCACAGGCCGTCCAGGTCGGACGGGGTGACGGGCTCGCGGCCGAAGACCGGATCGTCCACGCCGAGCAGTTCGATGGTCCAGCCTTTGGCCTGGCGCGTCGCCGAGAGGTCCAGGAAGGTGCGTTTCCGGGTCCACTCGAGCAGCCGCGCGGTGCCGGTGACCCAGACCTTGCCCTCATCCCGCCACCGCTGCAGCATGGCAAAGTGGCCCATGGTTTCGTGGCTGATCGGGAACGACCGGAAATGCGCCCAGTGCGTGTAGAGAATGCACGTGCCTTCGGACTGGCACAGTTTGGCCAGGTTGCCTTCGGTGATTAAACACGACCCGTCGAATCCGTCCGGTGATTCCCGCAGATAGGATTCTCCTCCGGGTCGCCCGGCGGGTTTTCCATAGCAGCGCGAGAAACGGTAATAGCGAACACCGTCCTCCATCGTGATGGGCTCGAGGAAGGTATCTCGCCCGTTGAGTATTCGCTCGGGCAGGGCGACGCGGTTGCAAGCCAAGTCGTCCATGTTGAGCCAGACGTAACGCAGGCCATTGTCGGCGAGCAAATCGTTGATGTAATACGGGCTCGAGGGATGATCGCCTTGGTAGCGCGCGAAGGCGGAGCGGAGCGCCAGCCGCTTTCGACCGAGCATGGGTCCGACGACCGCCCGGCCGGAGAGGCGGGCGAGCCGGAAGAACCGGTTGGGCTGCAGCTCAGCGGGACACAGCCCCGTCGGCGTGACCGCCAGCGAGTGGTTAATCCAAACCCGCGGCTTCTGAACCGCTTCCTGTTCACACCAGCCGTAGAACTCCCTCAGCAGAGGCTCAATCTGGTCGCGCCGGTAGTGCAGGAAGGCGTGGAACGAGTCGATCTCCCCTCGCTTGAGCCGCTCCTGGATAAAGGCCTTGCCGCTGATTCCCTCCTCCTGGTCCTCGACGAAACGACCATCCCCGCTCGCATGGCGGTACATGCCGAAGGTGGTGGGGTCGCCCACCAGGAAGAACGAATCGGCGAAATCCAGGCCCAGGCCGGAAATTCCCAAGAGGTTTTGATCAAATCTAGGGAACGTGGGATCCAGACCGAGGGTGTGCCAGTGGACGCTGTCGGGCCGGAGGATCTGTTGGCTGCAAACCAAAGTGTGGATAGCTTCGAAGCGAGCAATGCTGGCGCTGTCGATATCGGAGGCCAGGGAGAAGGCGGCCTGGTAAGGATACGGGAACTTTCGCACCCGGATCAGGTCGGGCTCGACGACGCGGATGGCGGAACGGGCCGGGTCGGGAGCGGGTTCCTCGAGCTTCTCTTTCCTCGGGGAGCCCGGCGCGGTGAAGAGCGCATACTTCAACATGGCGGGACTGTGGTCGGGCTCGCAGCCCGAGCGGCGCAGGTAGAAGGGGGAATCCCCGTTCAAATTCAGGCCCTCCTCCGTGGTCAGGAAGGACTCGTAGCCGATAGCGCGGGCCATCGCCGGATGGACCGCCGGGTCGAAATCCCGATCCGTTTTGCCCCAGGGACAGCAGAAATGGCGGCAGATCAGGCCCAGCCGCGTTTCGATCTCCCCTTTGGAAAGCCTGAGTTCGGCCTCGGCTTCGACAGGCGTCAGCGAGGTGAGCCGCCGGTGGGTGTGCGTGTGGGACCCCAGAGTGAAGCCCGCCTCGGTCAGCAGCCGGCAATCCTCCCAGTCAAGAAACTCGAAGGCGCCCGCGAACTCCGACCAGGACCGCTGGAAAAACGGAGCGATCTGTTCCCAATCCTCTTCGAGGCGCAAGCCGATGAAGCGCGTCGGGATAAAAAACGCCGCCGGGATTCCGAGCTCGCTCAGAACCGAGGCGGCATTCGTGAGGCAATTCTTGAAACCGTCGTCGAAGGTGATGCAGAAGTAACGTCCACCGATGGGCCGTCCGGAACGCAGGAGTTGGACCGCGTCATCCAGGCTGATGAAATCCCCGTAGCGGCTCAGCGATGCGAGTTGCTTGCGGAAGACCGCGCGCTGGTCGTCCAGGACCCAGTGGTAGAACTGGACCTGGATCCATTCCTTCTCTTCGGGTGGCCGGGCCAGGGCGCCGAGCGTGGCCCAACCCAGCCGCCGGGCGTGCAGGTTGACCTGGTCGAGGAACGGCTCGTGCAGCCGCAGATCCGACTGTTGCCGGATGGGGACCCGGCCGAAGGAGGGTGCTTCCAGCGTCCGGTTCATGCCTTGAGCGACAGGACCTCGGGCGAGGGAGACTCCTGCGCCCGCAGGGTGGTCACGATGTCCTCGAGGATCAGGTCCTGCGGCCAGAAGTGACCCGCGTGCCAGCCGAAGGTTCGGTCCCAGTACCCTGGGCAGTCATAGACCGGCGAGGCCACCGAGCAGTAACTAATTTCACAGACTTTGGGCTCGCGCGCGGCATCGAACAGGAAATCCACCGCCATGCTCTGGGTGTGGAGCCTCTCGGTCACCTCGCAGGCGATCGCCACGCACCGCCGGTCCACCCGGTCCGGGTCAAAGATGCAATCGCCGCTGCCCGAGGCTCTGAAGTCGTTGGGCCGGTTCCGGCGCATGGCCCCGAAGGCGCGGTTGCCGATGACCGTCACCCGGGTGTCGAAATCGTTGCCCGCCATGAATTCCTGGAACAGCACGTAGCCGCGCTGGCGTGGCCCGTAGCGCTTGTAACGGAGGGTGGAAACGAGGCTCTCGGGCGCCCGCTTGACCTTTTGACAGAACTCCTTCCAGCCCCCGAGGTGCCGCAGGCGCGTTTTCGCGTCCTTCAGGTATCCGGGTGCGGCGGCAAACCCGGGACCGAAAGCCTGGCGGCAGATCGCCTCGGCCTCCGCGCGGCTTCGGACCAGGCGCACGTTGTCCGAGCCGGCGCCGCAGCGCAGCTTGAAGACCTTGGGCCAGGTGGCCGTGGCCACCCAATCGAGGGCCGCGCCAGGGTCGGTGAAAACCCAGGTCGGGATGAGCGGCGCGTTGACCGATTCGAGCAGGTATTTCTGGCCCACTTTGTCATCATAATGCCAGCAGGTTGCCACGTTCGGATACACCAGGATGCCGCGGTGTTCGAGGGCGGTGAGTACTTGTCGCGCCACCAGCAGTTCCTCGAGGCTCACCAGTGTCCAATGCCACAGCACGGCGCTCAGCTCCGCGCATTGCTCGACCACGTCGGTGGCCAGGCAGTTCAGGCGCTTAAAGGGCACCGCATGCTCCTGGCACCATTCAATCCAGCGGTCCGAGAAACTGCCGCGTGAATCGTGAATTCCGATCATGGTCAATGCGGGGCTCGTTAATGCGGCTCCAATGATGCACCAGCTGTCTCTGGCTTTGGCCCGCTTGAGTCCCAATTCTTGAGCAACCGCCAGATAAACAAAATCAGGAAGGTGTTGAAGACGGCCCCCACCACGCTAAAAGAGATAATCGTCTGCAGCGGGGTGAAGTAAAGGCCGCCGGCCACCAGCACGCTGACCCGCGAGATCAGCAGGGCCATGTCGAAGAACAACAAATTACGCTGCTGGCGCAAAATGCGCCCGGCCAGCACCGCCGGCATGTTGCAAAACCCCGGCACGAGCCAAATCAACAACCAGCGTGCGTATTCACCGGCCACCAGCCACTCCCGGCCAAAGACCACGCCAAAGAGCCAGGGCGCCAGGATGAATCCCAGGCCCGCCGGCACGACCGAAAGGCCCAGCAGCATGGTCGTGGTCTCGAGGAACAGTCCCCTCAGGTCCCCGCCGTGGTTCTGGACCTCGCTCAAACGCTGGAAGAGCACCTGGCGCACGGAGGTCAGGACGAAGTTCATCGGGAGCTGCAGCACGCGAATGGCGAAGGCGTACAAACCTCCGATCGACGCCCCGAAATAATGGATGAGGAGGATGATGGGGGCGCCTTGCGACACGGCGTTCATCACGTTCTGGGGCGTGCTGTAGAGTGCGAAGTCCTTGTGGTCCCGGGCGGCGACCAGCACCTGCTCCTTATTGGCGCCCTCCCGGAGCAACGCGCCATCTTCGCGCATGACCCACCAGAAGAGGCCCAGGTTAGCCAGAAAATCGCCGAGCAACCCACCGCCAATCAGACCACTGGGTCCCCAGCCCAACGCCCCCGCACTGGTCTGGCCGGAGTTGGCGGTCAAGGAGCGGGCCACCTGCGCCGCGGCCGACCGCTTGAAGGCTTTGCGGCGCGCGCACCAGGCGGTAAGGGTTTGGTTGAGCCCGGTGACCAGGGCGGCCACCGGCACCAGCCACATCCACACCTTAAGCTGCGGCACCCCCAATAAAGCCAGCCACCAGCTCGGGAATAATATCCATGACAGGCTCGCCAGCGCGGTGATGCCCACCGCCGAGAGTGTGGCCGCCCAGAACAGGCCCACGGCCTCGTCGTCCTTGTGCGGCAGCATGAGCGCCTCGCTGTATTGCAGCGTCACGGCCGCGCTCAGCACGCCGACCAGGGAAAGGAACGTTCCGTACAGTCCAAAATCCCCCGGCCCGTATAACCGGCTCAGCACGGGCGAAAAAAGCACCGTCAGCAACTGTGCCAGCCCCGTGCTGGTCATCACTACCATGACGTTGGCCAAAAAGCCGCGCTGGCGCAGGCGTTTGAAGCTGATCTGCCGGCGCGCGGCCTTGGGCAATCCAAATAGAAACGCCGAGGGCATGCGTGAAACCCTGTTGCCCATGCTCGCGTTCGGCAGGGTGTGAGGCTGAGGGCTCATGAGCCGGGGCGCTGCTTCATCGGAGCGTGAACGCATTGGTGCTCCAGTAATCCGGACACGCGGCCGGGTCCAGCATTCGCCGGTCGTTGGTGTAGCGGGCGCGGTACTGCATTGCCCCGAGATCGTAAGCTTTGTGCTCGGCGCGCCCGAAAAAATCCACCGGCGGCACAGTGGACTTGGCCGCGGCGCCCCTGGCCGGGCTGTCCCAGCGCAGCCAGAACAAGCCCGCCCGCGGGTTCAGGAACCCCGGGCTGGACACGGTGAGATCATGCGGCCCTCGCGAGGGGGGACGGATCGACATCAGGTTGTAATCGTCCCAGATGCGCGCTTCATCGTCGGCGTGGAGCAAGCGCTTGGGGCTGGCGCCCACCAGGATGTTATTGGTGACGCAGACGGTCCCGAAATCCGCCAGGATGACATAGTTTCCCGCGACCAGCGTGTTGTTGAAGACATAGTTGGTCTGGCCGGCGGGCGACCAAACGGTCAGCGCGTCGCGGTTGCCATAGACCAGGTTGTTATAAAACTGACAGTTCGCCGAGCTGTACGGCGGGTCGTAGTAAATCTGGCACCCGTAGGTTTTGTTCCAGCGGACCACGTTGCCCCGCACGATGTCGTTGGTGCCGTTGAGGTAAATCCCATGGTCGAGCCGATTGTCGGTTCCGTTGTGCTCGATCAGGTTATACTCGACCACGGTCTCCCGCGTGTTGTGCGCGGCCAGTCCCTGGTGCGCCGCGTGGTGAATCCAGCAGTTGCGCACCGTGGCGTAGCTGCCCACCTTGATGCCGTCGATCATCGCCCCCGACACCTGCAAGCCGTCGATGAGCACATGGGTTACGCCGTCAGCGGTATAGACGCCGTGGCCTGCCGGCGGCTTGATGATGGCCTCCCACTTGCGCTGGCTGCGGATGGTGGTGGGGTGTTTGGCCGTGCCCGAAACCTCCACCACGACGGCTTCGGCATACGTCCCGGGCAGGAGCGTGATGACGTCTCCGCCGGAGGCTTGCCGGAGCGCCGCCGCGATGCTGCCCAACGGCGCCGATTCGGTTCCGGCGTTGGTCTCACACCCGGTGGGGGATACGAAAAACTCCCGGGGAGCGCGCGACCCGGTCGCATCGCGGGCGATCACGGTCCGCTGGCCGCAACACGCCAGCAGCGCCATGAGGATGGCTGCCTCGCGTTTCATTCAGGATTGCATCAGGAACCGCCGGGGCCGGACTTTGAAGCCTTTCGCCGAAGAGGACTTGCTCGCCACCATCGCCGGTTTTTCGCGCACCGCGTAGCGCGAGGTGGTGGCCACCATGAGCAGCATCAGGAGCAGGATGGCCTGCTTGCTGGTGTAGCTGACATAGCCCACGTCGGTCAAAACCATCATCGCCACGAAGGCGCAGCAGTAAAACTTCAAGGTCCGGTGCACCCGCAGCGCGTGGACCACGACCTGCGCGTGCAAGGCATAAAAGAGCACCACGCCGATGAGCCCCAGGTCGCAGAGGAGCTCGACGTAGTTGTTATGCGAATAGGTGCCGCGCCCGGACAGCCCGCGGAAGGCGTCCATCCCGTTGCCGAAAAGCGGCGCTTGTTTCCACAACTGCAGGCCTTGCTGGATCATTTCGGTGCGCGTGAGGTACGAGCTATCCTGGCTGTATTCCACCGCCCGGCGCACCGCCAGGACGTCCTCCCCATATTTGAAGAGCAGCGGCGAGAGCAGCAGTGCCAGCAGGCAAGGCGCGCCGATCGCCCACTTGTAAAACATCCGCCGCTTGTGCCGGGGCACCAGCTCCCGGCTTTGGATCAGCACCATGACCAGGAAAAAGAACGCGGTCAGCAGCGCCTTGCGCGAGCCGGTCACCGCGAGCGCGAAACCCACCGCGATGAACGAGAACACGCAGGGCACCAGGCCGGACTTCCGGGGCAGGAGCCAGATCATGCATGCGCCCAGCGTCAGTTGCAGGGCGAGCTGGTTTGGGTTGCCCGTAATTCCCGCGTAACGAAACGTGTCCTCCCCAAGTTCTGGTTCCGGGCCCAGACCAATGAGGATGATTAAGATCTGCAAGAGGTTGCTGGCCACCTGGGCAAATACCAGCCAGCGAAATCGCACTCCCATCTGGAGCGCCATGGCCACCGCGATCCCACCCAGGAACGCGCTGACCAGCATCAACATCACGTCCCAGGGCTTGGACTCGCCCACGCCCGAAAAGCTCCGCAACAGGCAGTAGGCCATGAAGGCGCCCGGGATCCAAAGCCACTTGCCGGGCCTGAGTTTCCACACCTGGAATGCGTGGCCGAAGACCAGCACCCCGGCCAGGAGCAGCGCGAAGGCGAACCCCAGCGACGACCACCCGGGCAAATCCACCAGCGCCTGTGACGCCACAATATAAGACGCGCAAAGCGTGGTCGCTCCGCCCAGCCACCACGCCCTCTTCCGCGCCTCCGCCGAGCGCTTCTTGCGGAGCGCCCGGTTTTCGAGCATCTGGCCGGATGGCCTGGGCCGGGGCCGTATCAGCCTGGGCATCATGCGCGGGTGGTGTTTAGCGAGGCGTTCAGACCAGGGCCGCCGCGGGCGGGGCAGGGGAGGGCGCCTCCGGAAAAGGAGCCATCCCCTCCACAGAAATCGTGGGGAATGCGCGGAGCCAGCTTCTGTCATAAGCGCCCCACCGCCCCTTTTGCGCTCTTGTCAGAAGCCTCGCTCCACGCATCCCTGAAAATGCCATCGCTTTGGCGGGGTTCGGAAATCTCGAATCGGGGTCGGTGGCAGTATGCTTACTTCGCCCCGTACACACCCTTCTTCGAGTATTTGCCGTGATACTGGTAATCGTAATAAGCCCCGTAGCCCGGCCCGCGCCGGCGCGGCATTTGGTTGAGGATGATCCCCGCCAGCGGCGCCTCGACCCCTTGCAGGAGCTGCACGCAGCGCAGCACATAGCGGCTCGACGTGCTCGCGGCTTTGACCACCAGGCACAGGGTCTCCACGTTTTTCATCATCATCAGCGTGTCGCTGACGGCGTTGATCGGCGCCGAGTCCAGCACCACCCGGTCGTAATGCTTCAGGGCCTCCTGGATGAGCCCGCTCAAGCCGTCCTTGGCCAGCAGTTCGGCCGGGTTGGTCGCGACGCTGCCGCCCGAGATGAGGAACAGGTTGTCCATCTTGGTGGGTTGCACCACTTCATCGAATTTCTTTTTGCCGAGCAAATAATCCGTTACCCCGGGATGGTCGGTGGCCTTGCCCATCATGTCGGTCTCGACGCAGGGCCGGCGCATGTCCGCGTCGATGAGCAGCGTCCGGAAACCCACCTGCGACAGGCTGGCCGCGTAGTTCATCGAGCAAAACGTCTTGCCCTCCGACGGCATGGCGCTGGTGAAGAGAATCACCCGCTTCTCCTCCATCTTGTGCATGGTCAGCAGCGAGGCCCGCAGCGTCCGAAACGCCTCCGCCCCCTCCGACTGCGCTTTCTCCAAAACCAGCAGCGGCACGTGCCCGTTGCGGATGCCGCCCATGGACGGCACCGCGCTGAAAACCGACAGCCCCAGCATGACTTCCGCGTCATCCACGGTCTTGATCGAGGTGTCGGAAATCTTGAGCCCCATCACGATGAACACGCCCAGGAACGCGCCCGCGATCCCGCTCATGGCCAGGATTGCCGCTTTCTTGGGCGAGCTGGGCAGCTCCGGCGGATACGCCGGTTCGATGACGCGCACGATGCCCGTTTGCTGCGTGTCCCGGGTGACCACGGCTTCCTTCATCCCGTTCAACACCGCGTCATACAGGACACGGTCGGATTCCACGTCGCGCGCCAGCACGGTGTATTGCACGGACAACTTGCCCAGCGCGAGGGCCGCCTCCTCCTGCGTTTGCATCGCGTCGTTCAGGGCTTCTTCGCTGGTGCGGGCGGCGTCGAGGCTCGACTTGAGCGTTTGCACCGCGCTGAACACCGCGTTGGTGATGTCCCCCTTCAATTCTCCGAGCTGCGTCACCGCCTGGATATATTTCGGGTGCTTCGGTTTGTACCGTTTGCACAACGCCGCAAAATCGTCTTCGGCCTTGGTTAAACTCAGCTCCAACCCCACCACCGCCGGGTCCTTGGACACCGTGGACACGTTCAACAGCGCATCGACATTGGACCCCAGCTTCAGCGCCTGATCGTAATCGGTCTCGATCTTGATCCGCGCCGACTTGGCCTCCGTCGCCCGGCTGCTCAGCTCTTTCAGCTTCGCCACGACGGTGTTTTCCTTGTCATCGAAGGACGCCGCGTTGTGCTGCTCCTTGTAAGCTTCCAGCGCGTTTTCGGATTCCTCGAGCTTTTTCTTCAAGCGCTCCGCCTGGCCCGCCAGGCTGCGGCTGGCCATCCCGATCGCCGTGTCCTCCCGTTCCGCGCCCGTGTTGAGGTATTCCGTCACGATGGAGTTGGCAATCAGCGAGGACAGCTCGGCGTCGCGGCTGGTGACGCTGATGTCGATGAGCCGCGTGGTGCGGCGCAATTTCACCTTCACCATTCTGCTCAGCATGGTGATGACCTGGTTGTGCGTCGGGGGCTTGTTGGTATCGAGCATCAGCCGCCGGTCGGTGTAGAGGTGGTTGGTCTCGGCGATGCGCTCGAAGAGCGGGCGGTTGGTCAAGCTCTGCGCGACGGTTTGCAGGTAATCCACCGCTTGCAGATCTTTGATCTGGACCATCTGCATCTTGAGGATATTCGGCTGGTCCTGCTCGGCCTGGATGGTGGTGGTCGCGGTGAAGAGGATGGGGGCGGTTTTTAGATAGGCAAAGCCCAGGCCCAGGCAGATCGCCAGCGCTACCGCAATGATCCAGCCCTTCTCCAAAAACAGGTGCCAGGTCTTGGCGAAATCCGCCGCCCCGGGGCTGGCATACCCGGAGCCGTAACCGGTCCCGTAGTTGTAGGCGTTGGCCGGCCCGTTGCCCGAGGGCTGGCCCGGCTGCGGGGGCGCGCCTTCGCCGGGAGGTTGTGTTCTCTTGGATTGCATAGGTTTACCTTTCCGAAATTATAACCACCTCTCACCCACGACGATCACGTCGTCGGACAATATGTTGAACGGCTTCTGCGTCTTGTCCGCCGCCAGCGCCTCCGCGTCCAGGCGGATGAGCTTTTTCTCCTTGCCCTCCATGCGTTGGACGGTGATGCGGTGCGAATTGGCGATGCGCGTGTAGCCGCCGGCCGTCGCGATGGCTTGCAGGAGCGACACCGCCTCGTCGGACGGCATATCGTAGGTGCCCGGCTTTTGCACCTGGCCCAGCACCGTGAAGTGGCGCTTGGCGAACTCGGTCACGTTCAAGTTCACTTGCGGATCCACCAGGTAATCTTTGGCCAATAAGTCGCGGACGATGATCGTGGCGGTCTCCAGGCTGTTGCTCACCACCTTCACCGATCCCAGTAGCGGCATCGAGATGGTCCCGTCCTTGCCGATGCGCGAGACGGAGGTCAGGTCGTCCTCCTGGTAAACTTTCACCTGCACCACGTCTCCGGGCTGGAGCACGTACTGTGGCGAGGTGGCCGTCGGCGGCCCGGAATCGCCTCCCGCCCTGGGGGCGGTGGGTGCCGGCCCGGCGGTGCCGCCCCCGGAGGAGGTGTCCCCGTTCTGCGCCCATGCGCTCCCGGCGGCCAGCGCCAGCGCCACCGCCATCATCGTCAATCCCATTATTCTCATTCTCATAAATTGTTCCTTCCGCACACCATTGTCACTCAATCTTTAATCCGTAGTCCCGCCTGCCGCCGCGCCGTAGCGCATCGAAGCCGGGTAGTCCCGTAGTCCCGTGGTCTCGTGGTCTCGTGGTCTCATGGTCTCGTGGTCTGTGGTCAGTAGTCAGTAGTCAGTAGTCTTCTTCAATACCTCCACCCCACCCGCACACCCACCATATTATCCGAGTAAGTATATTGGCTGAGATTCGATGCATCCGCCTGGTAGATGTAGAACAGACTGGCCGTCAGGTGCTGGTCCACCTCGTAATCAAAGCCCGTTCTCACCGAATAGTAGTTGTCGCCGCGGTTGATTGGAGCCGCCGAACTCAGCGATGCATAATTGACGTTGTCATAACCCGCGCTCAGGTTCACGGATAGCCGATCAAAGAGCTTCTCCTTCACCCCGCCGCTGAACCCGAAAGTCTGGTAATTGTAGTAGCCTTCAGGTGAAGGCTGATCCTGCCGGTGCGCTTCCAAGGTGAACGTGGTCGGCGGACGAAATTGGTAGATCAACGCGAGGTTAAACACTGGGTCAAGCGTGTCGCTGGCGCCTCCGCTGTATTCGCGGACTTCGCCGCCAAGATAGGTCCGGATATCGAGCTTGCCGCTGATTTGGTAAATCCCGCGTACCAGCAACTGCTGATAGGTCTGCTGTGGGTTGATGTCCGGGTACACAAACCCGAACGCCGCGCCGACGCCCACCTCCATTTTTCCCCCGATCCGGCGATCCGCCCAATCCTCGTTCCGAAACTCCTCGTAACCCTGGTACACGCTGATTCCGTAATAACTCCGCACAAATCTGGCGTCCATCTCGAACAGAGTCCGGTCGGTCAATTGGTACCGCGCGCGCAGGTTCGTCTTGAAATTGATGTAAGTGATCCGCGCGCCGATCTCGTTATCCTTGTAAGCCACCCGCGAGAAATCCTGGTCCAAGCCCAGCGACAGCCGGCTGAAGGCGTATCCCGCCGTCATCCCCGCGTTGTAATCCACGTTGTTGAGCCGGCTGTTTTCGGTGAACAGGTTGATTCCCGGCGTGAAGTCCACGCCCAGAAACCGGGAGGGCTTGTCCTCGTCCGTCACCAGCGAATACCGCAGCAAGTCGCGCAATTGTTCGAGCGTGACCGATCCCGGGAACGCCGTGCTTACATCGCCCGCCACCACGGTTAATCCCGGCAACAAGGTCCACTCCACATCGCTGATCGCGTTGGAGTGCGTAATCAAAACATTATCGTCATACATCCCCGAAACCGCCGCGTGCGGAAACACATCCAGCCCCAGCACCCGCAAGCTGGTTTTGCCCGCCGACTGCAACACGGTCTCCGCCGCTGCCGTCTCCGACGGCAGGACTACGTCGTTCGGCGTCAGGGTACTCGGCCGCGTCGAGAGGGGACGATCGCGAGAAGCAATACGACCGCGAGCAGGAGGACGGAGGGCGGAGGACGGAGGACGGAGGACGGAGGGCGGAGGACGGAAGGACGGAGGACGGAAGGACGGAACGACGGAGGGACGGAGGGCGATGAGCCGGTACGATGAGACCGGCCCTGATCGACCAAGTCGGACTTAGGGCGTTCGCGGCAGCCGAACTGTCTTATTAAACAATCCATCTTTCTCTCTTATCGGAATAAATCGTCACCTCTGGTGCGCAAAAAGGCTCGAAACCCACCAGGAACTGAAAGCGACCGCCTGTGCAGCCGCGTTTTTCGTGCCAGTCTCGCTGATGAGCCCCGAGCGCCCAAAGTGTCCAGGAATGGGACGGGGAAGGGGGGACTACGAGACCACGGGACTACGAGACCACTGACCACGAGACCACTGACCACAAGACCACTGACCACAAGACCACTGACCACAAGACCACTGAGACCACGAGACCACGAGACTACGAGACCACGAGACTACGAGACCACGAGACTACGAGACCACAGGACTCCAGAATTGGCGCCCCAGCGTTCGGGTTTTCCATGGCGTGTGTTCCCGTTCTCCATCAAACTTGACATTGCCCAGCTCACGGCTCACGCTCCAATCCCATGAGGGATTACACTAAAATTGCTGCCTGGAAACTGGCCGACGACCTGACCGTCGCCGTTTATGAGCTTACGAAGAAATTTCCCAAGGAAGAACTCTACGGACTCACGAGCCAGATTCGGCGCGCCTCGTTCTCAGTTCCCGCGAACATTTCGGAAGGCGCCTCTCGGGGCACGAAGCGGGACTATCTGCATTTCCTGTACATCGCCCGAGGGTCCTTGAGTGAAACCCAATATTTTGTCCATCTCGCCCGCCGGTTGCGCTATTTGGAGGATTCGGTCGCGCAGGGCCTGAACGCCCAACTGAGGACCACCTTTGGCTGTTTGCACGGTCTCATCACCGCCGTCGAAAAAGAATGCCGCCCATAAATCCGGTCCCGTAGTCAGTAGTCAGTAGTCAGTAGTCAGTAGTCAGTAGTCAGTAGTCCCGTAGTCTTGTGGTCCCGTGGTCTCGTGGTCCCGTGGTCTCGTGGTCTCGTGGTCTCGTGGTCTCGTGGTCTCGTGGTCCCGTAGTCCCGTAGTCCCGCAGTCCTGTGGTCCCGTAGTCCTGTGGTCCCGTAGTCTCTGTGGTCCCGTAGTCCTGTGGTCTCATGGTCTTGTGGTCTCGTGGTCCCGCGTTCTCCCCCCTAAGGTCCCTCCCCAACCACCTTCGCAAACGTAGTCGTCTCGTAGTCCGGCAACCCCGCCGCCCCATTCCCCTGGCCGTTTTTCTCAGTGGTCCCGTGGTCTTGTGGTCTCGTGGTCTCGTGGTCCTGCCGTTCCGTAGTCCCGTGGTCCCGCAGTCCCGTCTTCTCGAGCGCTGGCACATACTCCGGCAGCATGCCCTTCATCAAAAGCTTCAGCTCCTCCGCCGACGCGCTATTCAACCGCTGCTGCAAGTTCCCGAGCTGCTCGCAGACCTTCCGGAACTCGACCTTTTCGCCCGTCAACCTCAGGATGCGCGGGTGGGCGGTCGAGGTGCAATTCGCCTGCAAATGCCGCAGCTCCTCGTAGAGCTTTTCGCCCGGACGCAGCCCGGTAAACCGGATCTCGATATCGCGATCGGGTTGCAGCCCCGAGAGGCGGATCATCTGACGCGCCAGCTCGACGATTTTCATCGGCTTGCCCATGTCGAGGATGAAGACCTCGCCGCCCTGGCCCAGCGCGCAGCTTTGCAACACCAGCCCCGCGGCCTCGGGGATGGTCATGAAATAGCGCGTCACCTCCGGGTCGGTCACCGTCACCGGTCCGCCCTCGGCGATCTGCCGTTCGAAGATGGGCACCACGCTGCCGGAGGAGCCCAGCACATTGCCAAAGCGCACCGCCACGAATTTCGTCTTGCCCGGGTGGTCCTGCGCCACCGCTTGCAGCGAAATCTCCGCCAGGCGCTTGGTCGCCCCCATCACGCTGGTCGGGTTGACGGCTTTGTCGGTCGAGATCATCACAAACCGCTCGACGCCTTCCTCGACCGCGAGCTCGGCCAGGCACGCCGTGCCCAGCGTGTTGTTCTTGACCGCTTCGCCCGGCTGGATCTCCATCATGTGCACGTGCTTGTGGGCCGCCGCGTGGAAGATCACGTCCGGTCCGTGCTCGCGCATCACGGCCTTCATGCGCGGGCGATCCAGGATATCCGCAATCACGGGCACAATGATGCCGCCGTATCCCTGTTTGATGAGCTGCTGCTCGATTTGAAATAACTGCACCTCCGACTGCTCGACCAGCAGCAACCGCCACGGATCGAAGGACGCCACCTGCCGGCACAGCTCGCTCCCGATGCTTCCGCCCGGCCCCGGTCACCAGCACCGTCCGGCCCTTGAGCACGCCGCGGATTTCATCGAGCCGCAAATCGATGGATTCGCGCCCCAGCAAATCTTCGAGGTTGACCGGGCGCAACTGGCTGATGGTCACCGCTCCCGAGGTCAGTTGATCGACGCTCGGCACGGTCACGTATTTTAACCCGGCCTTTTGCAATAGCCCGACCACCTCGCCCAGCCGCTTCGGCGAGGCCGACGGCATCGCGATCACGACTTCTTCGAGGCCAAGCTTCTCCTTTTGCCGTTCGATATCTTCCGGCCCCCCGACGACCGGCACATCGTGCAGGTGGGAGCCCCACTTGCCCTGGTCATCATCCAGGAACGCCACCGGCACCAGGCCCAGGTTCGGGCCGCATGCTCAGCTCGCGGACCAGGCTCGCGCCCGCGTCGCCCGCGCCGAGGATGGCGATCTTGCGCGCCCGCTGGGCCACGCCGTGCCGGCGCGAGAGGTAGCGCTCGTGCACCAGCCGCCAGCCCGTGCGCATCATGCCCAGTCCCACGAAGGCAAAGGTGCATTCGCCCACGATCACGCCCAGCGGCGGGTAATACCCGAGATCGACGAAGCGCGCGGCGAACAGGCACGCCCCCGAGCAGAGCACCGCCGCACCCAGCGACCGAATTTCCGGCAGGCTGAAATACTTGTAGATCCCGGAAAACTGTTTGAACACCAGCAGCCATCCCAACTGCATCGGCACCACCCACGCCCATTGCCAGGACAACTGATCCTGGTATTGGAGCGGCACATTGAAATCGAACCTTAACTGGTACGCCAGCCAGCGGGTGGCCATCAGCACCGCAGCCGCCAGCGCCACCACCATCCCCCGCCGCATCAAATGCTCCATCCTCAATCCCGCCGTCCTCGCCCGGAACCCCCCGCCTGTCGCGCCGCAGCCCAGCGAAGCCGTATGGTCCCGCAGTCCCGCAGTCCCGTGGTCTTGTGGTCTCGTGGTCCCGTGGTCCCGTAGTCCCGCAGTCCCGCTTGCCGCGCCGTAGCGTAGCGAAGGCGGGTGGTCTCGTAGTCCCGCAGTCCGGTGGTCTTGTGGTCTCGTGGTCTCGTGGTCTCGTGGTCCTGTGTTCTGCTGCTGCCCCCCGATCTGTCTCTCCGCCGCCGCATCCGCCTCGATGCCTCTTGACAGCGCCCCCGTATTGATTCCCTGTACCTTTTGCATATTGATCCCCCTGCCAGCGCCCGACCGCGTATTCGGGTGTGGCGTTTCTTAATGGTTAACTGCGTTCTGAAATCTAAGAGAAGCTTGGAAAATGAGACTACGGGCTACTGGACAGATGGGACCACGAGACCACGAGACCACTGACCACCCGCCTTCGCTGCGCTACGGCGCGGCGAGCAAGACCACTGGGACCACGAGACCACCCGCCTTCGCTGCGCTACGGCGCGGCGAGCAAGACCACTGACCACGGGACCACGGGACCACAGGACTCCAGAATTGGCGCCCGAGCGTCCGGGTTTTCCATGGCGTGTGTTCCCGATCTCCATCAAACTTGACATTGTCCATCTCACTGCCCAGGCTCCGATCCCATGAGGGATTACACTAAAATTGCTGCCTGGAAGCTGGCCGACGACCTGACCGTCGCCGTTTATGAGCTTACGAAGAAGTTTCCCAAGGAAGAGCTTTACGGACTGACCAGCCAGATTCGGCGCGCCTCATTCTCAGTTCCCGCGAACATTTCGGAAGGCGCCTCTCGGGGCACCAAACGGGACTACCTGCATTTCCTGTACATCGCCCGCGGGTCCTTGAGTGAAACCCAATATTTTGTCCATCTCGCCCGCCGGTTGCGTTATTTGGATGACTCCGTCGCACAGGGTCTGAACGCCCAACTGAGGACCACCTTTGGCTGTCTGCACGGTCTCATCACCGCCGTCGAAAAAGAATGCCGTCCCTAAATCCGGTCCCGTAGTCAGTAGTCAGTGGTCTTGTGGTCTCGTGGTCTCGTGGTCTCGTAGTCCCGTAGTCCCGTAGTCCCGTAGTCCCGTAGTCCCGTAGTCCCGTGGTCCCGTAGTCCCGTAGTCCCGTGGTCCCGTAGTCCCGTAGTCCCGTAGTCCCGTGGTCTCGTGGTCTCGTGGTCTTGTGGTCTCGTGGTCAGTAGTCAGTGGTCAGTCTCCTCAAATCCACCCCCGCCGCCCGTACACCACCATCCCGATCTTCTCATGCAGATAGAGGCCCCACAGCCGCAGCCGCCGCTCCCGCGGGAACACACTGAACGGCTCGTCCTGCGACACCCCGAACACCTGGAAATCCGACGCCACCGGTTCCACCTTGATCCCCAGCTTTTGGAACAACGCCACCGACCGCCGCATATGCAGCGCCGACGTCACCAAAATCACCGAGTTCCAATCCTCGAACCGTTTCATCTTCTTGAACGCCAGCGCCTCATCATGCGTGTTCAAGCAAATCCCCAAATTCGTCACCGCGCACTATTCCCCCAGCCCCGCAGTCCCGTGGTCCTGTAGTCCCGCAGTCCCATGATCCCGTAGTCCCATGGTCCCGTGGTCTTGTGGTCTTGTGGTCCCGTGGTCTTGTGGTCCCGTGGTCTCGTGGTCTCGTGGTCCCGTGGTCCCGTGGTCTCGTGGTCCCACATCCCCGTCCCGTAGTCCCTTCCCCTCCGTAGTCAGTAGTCCGTAGTCAGTAGTCAGTAGTCTCTTCTCCCCCCCCCACCCAATCCCCACGCCTGCACCCAATTCTGGATCGCCATCATCCCCGGCTCCTCCGGCCTTACCCGGCATGGGATAGCTTCCCCCGAGCACCAAGGCCTTCGCGCGCCCGGCGCGCACCAGTTCGATCCCCGTCAATATCCGGCTGAACGCATCCATCGGCGCGAACTGGTACCCGTCAAAGTGCGACATCCTCGTCCCCCCGCCCAGCACGACCACGACGTCCGCCACCCGTGCGTCCGGTCCTGGCCGCAGTCTCCGCAGTCCCATGGTCTTGCCCGCCGCGCCGTAGCGTAGCGGAGGCGGTCGTGACTGCCCGACTCAGTCCCGTGGTCCGTGGTCCCTGGTTCTTCAGCTCCGGCCTCTGCAAAATATTCCACAAACTCTGGTATTCCCACTGCGCTTCCTCCTTCTCGACCAGACCTTCGACCAGCGAGGTGCTTCCCAGCACGAACAGCAGCACCGTGGGCACCCCCAGCACGATGGCCCCCTGCCATCTCCGCCGGATCAGCAGCCAAACGAGCCCGAGCGCCATGACGGCCCACACCGCGCCTACAGGCTCCGTGAGTGGCATGAGGAATTCTTTCATCGTTGATGCGGTAAGTGGTCGCGTGCCGTTCAGTCGTCAGTCGGTCAGTAGTCAGTGGTCAGTGGTCTCGTGGTCCCGTGGTCCCGTGGTCCCGTGGTCTCGCTTGTCCGCGCCGAGGTCGCAGTCGCAGGTCTGGTAGTCAGTAGTCAGTAGTCAGTAGTCAGTAGTCAGTAGTCAGTGGTCTCGTAGTCAGTAGTCAGTAGTCAGTAGTCACTGGTCTTACAGTCTTATGGTCCCGTGGTCTCGTGGTCTCGTGGTCCGTTGTCATTGGTCTATTCAGCACCGTCCTCACGATCACCCCAACATCCGTCCACAGATTCGCCCTCGCCGCATATGCCAGACTCAGCTCGATCTTCTGTGGCACGCAGTTATTCAAGTAGAACCGCTCGGTATCGCCAGCTTTACTCAGCAACTGCTCCTCGTTCTCTAAACTCCAGGGTAGCAGGATCGGTTATTCCGGGTTTGAGTTCCAGGATCCTTCGCTGCTGATCGGTGTACTTATTGACATAAACCGGCACCTCGGGGCGGGGGCCAACGAAGCTCATCTCTCCCACCAGCACATTCCAGAGCTGCGGAAGCTCATCGAGCTTCAGTCTCCGCATGAAGCGGCCCACGGGCGTTATTCGCGGATCTCCTTCCTGCGTTATGCTCAATCCCTCATCCTCCGTCCCTTGGCATCATTGACCTGAACTTCAAAATCGTGAACCGCCTTCCCCGAAGCCCCACGCGCTCCTGCCGGAAAAGCACATTTCCCCCGTCGGACACCTTGATCACCAGTGCCAGAATGGCGAAAGCCGGCCAGAGCACGGCCAGGCCCAGCAAGGCGAAGGTGAGGTCGAAGAGACGTTTCATTGGGGAAGGGGACCCGCCTTCGCTACGCTACGGCGCGGCGAGCGAGACCACGGGACCACGAGACCATGAGACCACGAGACCACTGAGACCACGAGACCACTGACTACGGACCACGGACGACCACGAGACCACATGACCACTGACTACTGACCTCCGGCTTCCGACCTCTGACCTCCGGCCTCCGGCCTCTGGCCACACAGTGCGGACCTGCGACGGAAAAAATGAACTTCGGGCATATCGGTCTTTTTCGAAAGTCAGTGGTCTCGTGGTCCCGTGGTCTCGTAGTCCCGTGGTCCTTCTCTCCCCTCCTGGGCGGCCTGATCCAGAATTTCTATTCGCATGAGGTTTTCTCAGCGATCTGTTTCTTTGCTGTCTCCCAGTCGATGAAACGCGCCTTCCCGTCACGCACCAACCGCTCGCGTTCGTCCAGCAGGTCCTTGTGCCACTGCGGCACCGGAACGTCTTCATCCCGGCGGCAAAGATTCTCCCACAGCGCTTCCATTGCACGGAGCTTCTCCGCTGTCGTCATCTCGTCCAGTGGCAGTTTGATATCCATTCAGCCAAAATTAGGTCCAATCCCCCCTCGAAGCAAGCCGTCCGCAGTTCGTAATCGAGGCCCCGCTCGCCGCGCCGTACCGTAGCGAAGGCGGGTGGTCCCGTAGTCCCGTGGTCTCGTGGTCTTGTGGTCAGTAGTCAGTGGTCAGTGGTGAGTGGTCAGTGGTCAGTGGTCCCGTGGTCTTGTGGTCTTGTGGTCTTGTGGTCTTGTGGTCAGTAGTCAGTAGTCAGTGGTCAGTGGTCAGTGGTCAGTGGTCTCGTGGTCTCGTGGTCTCGTGGTCTTGGAGTCAGTAGTCCGTAGTCCGTAGTCCCTTCGTCCTCCGCGCCCTTCCCACACACTCCCTCACCGCCTCGCACACATACCGCACCTCCGCCTCCGACATCCCCGGATACAGCGGCAGCGTAATCATCTCGCGCCACAACCTCGTCGCCACCGGAAAATCCTCGGGCCGGTACCCATATTTCTCGCGATAATACGGGTGCAGATGCAAGGGCATCCAGTGGACGCTCGTGGTGATCCCCTTGCGCTTCAGTTCCTCGATCATCTCGGCCCGGTCGATCCCCAGGCGGTCCAGCCGCAGCCGAATCACGTACAGATGCCACGAATGGATCCGGTCCGGCTGTTGCGCCGGCAAAATCAACTCCTCGATATCCCCCAGCAGCTCCGAATACAACGCCGCCCATTGCTGGCGCATCCGATGCAGCTCATCGGCCCGGCGCAACTGGTGGATCCCGATCGCCGCCGCGATATCCGTCATGTTATACTTGAACCCCGGCGCCACGATCTCGTAATACCACGAACCCTCCGCCGTGAACCGCTTCCAGGCATCCTTCGAAATCCCGTGCAGCGACATCACCCGCATCCGCTCCGCATACGCCTCATTCTGGGTGCACGCCATCCCCCCCTCACCCGTCGTGATGCACTTGTTCGCATAAAACGAAAAACAAGTAACATCCGCCTCCGCCCCGACGGGGCGCCAGTCGGACGGTCCGGCGGTCTGCCGGTCCGGCGGTCCGGACGGTCTGGCGGTCTGGCGGTCCGACTGCCCGACCGTCCGACTGTCCGACTGCCCGACCGTCCTCCGCCCCCCGTCCTCCGTCCGTAGTCCCTTCCGAGGTCCCGTGGTCTCGTGGTCTCGTGGTCCCGTGGTCCCTCCGTTTCCGTGGTCAGTAGTCAGTGGTCGGTGGTCATAGTCTTTTCCGAGGTCCCGTAGTCTCGTGGTCTCGTGGTCCCGTGGTCCCTCCGTTTCCGTGGTCTCGTGGTCCCGTGGTCCGGTAATAGGAGGGACAACAATGCGCCGCATCCTCCACAACCCTCAGCCCGTACCTAGCCGCCAGCCCCCGCACCCCCTCCACATCCCCAATCTGCCCCCCATAATGCACCGGCAAAATCGCCACGACCCTCCCCCCCTCCGCCCTTCCGCCCTCCGTCCTCCGTCCTCCGCCCCCCGCCCTCCGCCTTCCGTCCTCCGTCCTCCGTCCTCATCCGTCTCCCCGCATCCCCCACATCCAAATTAAAATCCGACTCCCGGCAATCCACCAGCAACGGCGTGGCATTGAAATAGCGGACCACCTCCGCCGTGGCCGCGAACGTCATCGTCGGCACCACCGCCACGTCGCCTTCTTTAAGCCCAATGGCTTCCAACGCCAGGTGCAGCGCCGCCGTGCAGGAATTCAACGCCACCCCATGCTTCTGGCCCACGTAATCCGCAAAGTCCCGCTCGAATTTCTTCGTCTTCGGCCCCGTCGTCAGCCAGCCGGAACGCAAGGCGTCCGCGACTTCATCCAATTCCGCCTGCGTAATGCTCGGCCGGGAAAACGGAACCTTCATTTCCGGCGCTGCTCCGTTCGAGGCCGGCAGGGCTATTACCCGTTCAGCGGTCGGGCCGTTGCCCGAGCCGGCGATTACTCCCCGCCCCCGGGCGCAATCCCGGATCAGCCCGGCCACCCGTTCCACATCCTCATCGGTCATGGCGGTGCCGCTGGGCAGGCACAAGCCGTCGCGAAAGAGCCGTTCGCTCACCGCGCCGCCCCGGACCGGGCACCCCGCGAATACCGGCTGCAGATGCATCGGCTTCCAGACCGGGCGCGATTCGATGTTCTCCGACTCCAGTTTCAGCCGGATGGCGTCGTTGCTAACGCCAAAGGCGGCCGGATCCACCAGCACCACCGTCAGCCACCGATTGCACCGGCCCTGCGGCGACTCGGGCATGAACTGGATTCCGTCCATGTCCCCGAGGAGTCGTCGGTAAAGATCGAAAATCTCCCTCTTTCGTTCCACCCGTTGGTCCAGGACCTTGAGCTGCCCCCGGCCAATCGCCGCCAGGATGTTGCTCATCCGATAATTGTAGCCGATTTCGCTGTGCTGGTAGTGCGGCGCGTGGTCGCGGGCCTGCTGCGAGAGCTTGCGCGCATGCTCGATGAGCTTCTCATCGTGGCTCGCCAGCATCCCGCCGCCCGAGGTCGTAATAATCTTATTCCCATTGAACGAATACACCGCCGCGTCCGCCGAAAACCCCGCATGCCGCATCACCGCCCCGTCGTCCCGCAGCCCCGCAGCCCCGCAGTCCCGTAGTCCTGTAGTCCCGTAGTCCCGTGGTCTCGTGGTCCCGTGGTCTCGTGGTCCCGTAGTCCCGTAGTCTCGTGGTCCCGTGGTCCCATGGTCTCGCGGTCCCGTCAGTCCCGCAGTCCTCATACCGCGCTCCCATCGCCTCCGCCGAATCCGAAACCACCGGTATCCCATACTGCTGGCAAATCTCCCGAATCCGCACCAGGTCGGCGCAGCGTCCATAAAGATCCGTTGGCGCCACCAGCTTGGGAAGCTTGCCGCACCGGGCGCGCTCGGCCAGTTCCTCCGCCAACAACTCGGGGGCCATGTTCCAGCTTTCCGGGTCCGAATCAACAAAACGCACGGAAGCGCCCAGATGTACCGCCGGGCTCACACTCCCGATGAACGTGAGCGTTGAGGCCACCATCTCATCGCCCAACCCAAGCCCGAACTCCCGCATCGCCAGGTGCATGGCGGCGGTGCCGCTCGCCAAAGCCAGGCAATGCGGAATCCCCACATAAGCGGCGAACTCCCGCTCGAACGCATCCACCATCGGGCCTAGCGGAGCGATGTAGTTGCTCCCG
>CAWELO010000012.1:0-215847 GCA_963809845.1 uncultured Verrucomicrobiae bacterium
GAGCTGGAACGAAAATCGCTCGTTTGCGCGGCGCCTCCACTCGGCCCAACTCAAAATCCCCGCCAGCCTGGAGGACATCGATTATCGTCACCCTCGCGGGCTCAAGCGGGCGCAGATCGACCAACTGCGCGCTTCGCGCTGGATCCAGGAAAAGCGCAACTGCCTCATCACCGGCCCGGCGGGCATCGGAAAAACCTACCTGGCCTGCGCCTTGGGGCATCAGGCCTGCCGGGACGGACACCGGACCCTCTACTATTACGCGCCCAAACTCTTTCGCGCGCTGGCAACCGCCCAGGCCGATGGCAGCCTGCTGGCCTTGCTCAAGAAGATGGCCCGCGCCCCGCTACTGATCATTGATGACCTGGGTATTGCCAGCGTCAGTGGCAAAGCCTATCGCGACTTACTGGAGATCCTCGACGACCGCCACGGCCAGGGCGCTACCCTCATGACCAGCCAGTTTCCCGTTAAAGAATGGCACCAGGTCATTGCCGATGCCACCGTGGCCGACGCCATCCTGGACCGCCTGGTCCATAACGCCTATCGGCTCGAACTCAAGGGCGAGACGATGCGCAAAAACCCCGGGGCCGAGCCCGAAAAACAGACGCCTTCGGAATGATGACTTCGGGGATCAGTGGCGCGCCTATTTGCGCGGGCGGGGCGAGTCCGTTACGCGTGGCGACCGGCGGGAGACGCGAACTGGAGTTCGAAGTCCGTCCCGCCGCTCGCCCGCCCGCGCAAATAGACGGCGCGATAACGTCTTTGGTGCTCCGGCAGAAGCGTCGCTCTTTCAGAGCTCCGAAAACCACGGTGAAAACTTGACTCATATCGGACACTTATTTATGACTAAACCCAGAGCGTCGCTTCGCTCCGACAACTGTCCGATATCAATTGGAATGCCTGTCCGATTTGAATTGGAACAGGTGTCCGCTTTCGTTGGAATACGCAACCAGGTGTTACGAGCCAATTTAACATCGTATTTTTGGCCGAACTGGCGTCGCAAAAGCGGCGAGGAAAAGCCTGAGCGGTCGTAAAAAGTGGAGCGAAAATAGCACCGCCCGAAAGTACGACCAGGATGGCTGCGAAAGACGGCCTTGTTTTGGGGAATTCGGCAACGTCTTTGCCAAATTAGGGGGTTCGCAAAAAACACCCGATGACCGCGAAAGTGTTGTCGCCGGATTCTGGCCGTAAGGACAATGCGGTAAAGGCAGCGTGGGAAACCAGCGGGGTCGCATCTCCACATTTGACATTGAGATGCGCTTGAATCGGCTCACACGCCTCACAAACATGGTGGACGCGGCGGGAGCCACGAAAGGTTGACCAGGCGGGAGGCGTCATCCTCAAGTACACGTACGACGCCGATGATCGCCTGGCCAGTCGCTGGAGCAGCGCCATGGGCACGACGTACTACACCAACGACCCGGCCGGCAACCTGACCAACGTGAGGTACCCCTTCGGCACCGGCGTGACCCTCCAATACGACGCCCTCAACCGCCTGACCAACATGGTTGACGCGGCGGGCACCACGAAGAACAGTTACACCCTCGGCAACCAGTTGCTGACGGAGATTTCACCGTTCAGCAGCGGCGGCCTGACCAACACGTACGTGAACCGATTGCGGATCAGCCTGAGTTTGCAGCAGCCCACGGGCACGTGGACTAACAGGTTTGTCTATGACGCCGCCCAGCGCCTGACCAACGTGACCTCGCACGCCGGCGCCTTCGGGTACCTTTACCGCGCCGGCAGCGCCTCGCGGGAGCCGATCAAGCTCCTGCTGCCCAACACCAGCTACATCACCAACACCTACGACAGCGTGGCCCGGCTCGCCGGGACGTTCCTGGACAACAGCGGCAACACGGTGCTGGACTCCTCCACCTATGGCTACAACAAGGCCAGCCAGCGCACCACCTTCACCAACGCCGCCGGCACCTACGTCCAGTACAGCTACGACAACATCGGCCACGGCTAATTCCATGGGGTCAAATCTCAACATTTGACAATAAGCGTTCGATTTCCGCGATTTGGCGGCGCAGGGCGAGGTCGTGCTCGAGACGTTTGCCGAAGCGGCTGACCGCCTGCCCCACCGCCGCATAGTCCATCCCTCCGGCCCATTCCCCCAGTTCGCCCAGTCGGTAACCCCCGCGCCGGCGCCCCAGCCAGAGCGCGGCGTCCCGTTGCCGCGGTTCGACAGGCGGGGGAGTTGGTGATATAATCTCAAATCACCATCTGGAGGCTTTAACCAAGGAACAGGAGTGAACTATGGACATTGCAAATGAGGCAAGAGCGAGGAAGTGCGGGCGCTTGACCCCCGGGGCCGCCGGCCGGTTCCCCGGGGATCATGCCCGCGCCGGCCGTCCGGATTCGCGGCGGCGGGCCATCGAATTCGCGCCCGGTCGAAACCGGTTCCAGTTGGGGGCTTGGGTTCTGGCCTTATCCGGGCTGGGACTGGCCGGGTGCAGTTCGGCCGGTTATCACCAGGGGAATGCGGCGGCGTTGAGCATGCAGAGCGCCGCGGCCGAGGTCCAGGCGGAGAGCCGGGCCATCGATGTCACGGTCGGCACGTTGAAAGACCTGGTGAATGATCCGGGGGCGGACTTGCAGAGGCCCTACCAGCATTTTTCCGCTACCTTGGTCCACTTGGCGGGCGCGGCCCGGCGCACGGCCAGCACGGGCAAGCGCATGGCGGAACGGGACGCGGTGTATTTGCAGACCTGGGATCGGCAGTTGTCCGCGATCGCCTACCAGCATGTTCGTGACCAGGGTCAGACGCGCCGGACCGAAGTTTCGCGCCGTTAGGATGAGGTCAATTGGCGCTACGCCGAAGCGCAAGAAGCCGTGCAGCCGTTGATCGTCTATTTGCAGGACATCCATAAGGCGCTCGGGGCGGATCTGACCCCGGCGGGGCTCGAGTCGATGAAGGGCATCGTGCGGAACGCCGATGTCAATGCTACGAAAGTGCAAGTGGCGCTCAGAGCCCTGATTTCCGAACTGAGCGATTCGGGCTCGCGGCTGTCGTCGCTGGCCCTGCAAGAACCGGCGGACAGTTCGCCGTGAGCCGCTCAAGTGGCTCGGCCTCACACGCTGCGCGTGTTGTGGAGCGCTTGAGGGTTGGGGGCTTGAGAACCCGGGGGTGCCGGCTGCCTCGTTCGCTCTGGGCCTCAGGCCGAGGCCGGAGATTCCTCCGGTCCCGGCGGCGGGGTGTTCAGCCGGGCGAGGCTGCGCGCGGCTTCGTCCAGCCACTCGCGGCCGGGCAAGGCGTAGGGGCGGAACGTCTCGAGATAGCCTTCCTGAGCATTGAAGAAGAGGGCCCGGTGCAGGCCGAGCAGGCCGGCTTTGGGGCTGTCGATGAGGCTGGCGGAGTCGTTCGCGCTCATCTGGAAGAGCACCCGCATCTCGAATTCGCTCACGGCCTTGCGACTCAAGAAGCGGCTCACGTTGTTGTAGCTATCGCAGGTGGCGATGACATGAAACCCCAGCCGCGCGCCTTCGCAGATCAGATCGTTGAGAATTGCGCCCGGCTTGGCCTCGGCGCCGGCGTCGCCCGAAGAAAAGCCGAACTCTTCCTCGAAGCGCAGCTTGCCGAACTTCTGCAAACCGTGAATGACCAGGAAGACCTCCGGCGCGGTCTCCGCGCCCCGGTCCTCGACCCGGGCCTTCAGCGCGGTGGCGAGCCCTTGCATGATGGGTCCAAGGTCACCGGGCTTGACCAGCTCGATTTCGTGCGGGATGGCGCCCGCGGTGCGTTCGAGGTATTCGCGCTCGGGCGTGCCGGCCAGCGTGGCGTCGCAGAGAATAAAGCGGGCCGCCCCGGCGGGGTACTGCGCGGCCAGGGAAATCAGGCCAATCGATAGAATCGCGAGGACCGCCTCGTCACGCTGACCCACGATCAGCAGATGCGTGCCGCTTTGCCGGTGGAAGGCGGCCTCGGTCGGCCCTTTAATCGAGTTGGGAGCGCCAAGCCACAGGCGGGCGATGCGCGGGGGAGCCGCCGCTTTGGCGGCGAGAGCCGCGCGCAACGCGGCGTTCTCGCGCACTTCGGCGGGAGCATTGCCTTCGAAGACGATCGGGGCCAGGGAGAGAAAACCTTCACGGTCGGCCCGTTCGCGGATTTTAGCCAGGGATCGGTCTCGGACGTCTTCCGAGAGCCAGACGACTTGGAACGGGCTATTGCCTTCAAGCGCACCCGCCATGTCGTTATAGATGCCTTCGCCCGGGCGCGACAACAACCGCGGCGCCGGGTTATTGTCGTCCATGATGAGATAGGCATCCGCCTCGTTGCATTGCAGCGCGATGCGGATGACCATCTGACCGAGCGTGGTGCGCGCCACGGTGTAGGCGCCGCCCAGCGTTTGCGAGCCGAGCAGGACGTGAATGCCAAAGGCGCGCCCCTGGCGCACGATGCGATCCAGCAGCAGCGAGGCCGTTTGGGCAATCTTGTCGTCTTCGACAAAGAACTCCTGGAATTCATCGATGAGCAGGAGGGTGCGAGGAATCGGCTCCTTGCCGCCCGCGCGCTTGTAGCCGGCGACGTCCTGGGCCCCGAGCTGGCGGAACCAATCCCCACGGCGGCGCAGTTCGTCATCCACCCGCTGCAGCACGCTGAGTCCGAACTCACGGTCACTTTCGATGGCCACGACCCGGGCGTGGGGCAGGCGCTGGGTGCCGTAGCACTTGAACTCGACGCCCTTCTTAAAATCGACCAGGTAGAACTCGACCTGCTCGGGGCTGCACCAGAGCGCGAGGTTGGTGATCACCACGTGGAACAGAGTGGACTTGCCGGAACCGGTCTTGCCGGCGATCAGCCCATGCTGCCGGGTGCCTTTCCCGATCGCCAGGTATTGCAGTTTGGTGGCGCCCGTCCGGCCAATGGGCACGCGCAGCTCGGCCGAGGAATCTTCGCTCCACATCTCGGCTTCCGGCGGGGCCACCTGCTCGAAGGGCACCTCGACCCGGCTGGAATCGCGGCTCTGCCGGCCTACCCGCTGGATAAATTCGGTGGCGGCTTCAGGCCCCGGCGGCGCGTCCAACGCGAGTTCGAGCCCGGGCCTGATTTTGCCCGCCACCCGGAATTCCCCGCCCGCCGCCGTGACACAGAAACTGCTCTTCCGCAGTTCGTCGGGGATGAATTCCGGGGGCACTGGCTGGCGCGTGTCCCAATGAATGAGCGTGTAAACTCCGCACCGGGCGCCACTGGCCGCGATGCTCATCAGCCGCCGGGCGGAGGTCTCGGTGAAGCCCGCCGGGAAATCCGCGACGACCAGGAAATGATATTTCTCCGCGATGACGCCCGCGCGCTCGTTGTACTCCGCGATGGTCCGGTATTCATTGCGCAGGTACATCTGGATGACCTTCTCCATGTGTTCGTTGAGGTCGGCCAGTCGTTGTTCGATTTGACCGGACTGCGTCCAGATGCGGCTATTGATGATCTGCTCCTCGTAATCCGCCAAATGCATCACACCGGCGAAATTCTGGCCCAGCCCCACCGGATCGAGAATGGTAAAGCTGAGCCGTCCGGGCGGTGAAACCGAGAGCAGGCGCAGCATGAGATTGTTCAGCGCGCCGATGGCCTGGTCGTGGCCGGGTTGGGCGGTCTCGATGAGCAAGCAGCCACACTCCGGGTAAGTTAGGCAGAGCGGAACGAGGAATTCCGCGGGACCCGCCCAGGCGAGCCGCTTGTCGGCCGGCAGTGGCTGGCACCACGCGGCCAAGTTGACCTTGAGTTCCGCAAAGCGAGCCGCGCGCCCAAATTGTGCGGGCGCATTCCAGGTGCGCCAGGCCGGCGCGTCCCAGGGCAGGAACGCCTCCCCGGCGGCGGATTGGAGCGAGCGGAGCGCTTCGTCGAGGGGAGTGAGGCGGGTCTTCCACTCGAGTTCCAACGCCGACCAGGCGGCCTCGGAGTCCGCTGTCAGCAGGCGGAGCTTTTGATCCAGAGCGTCCGTGTGGGACCGGAGGCTGATTTCCTCGGCCTGTTTTTGTAGCCGCAGGTGCTCGGCGTAGCGGCGTTCGAGCCGTTCCAGGCTGAGGCGAAAAAGCCGCTCGTTGCTGGCGTTGGCGCGCACCGCCCGCCGATCACATTCCATCCGGCATTGCACCCGCAAATCACCAGCGCCGGCCAGTGCCTGTTTCAATTGCCCCTCCCCGGTTCGAGCCGTGCCCTCGAAGGCCTGCTTGATCCGTTCGAGCGCCTGTTGGTAATGGCTCTCGCCTTGCTCCTTGGCACGCTCATGGAAGCGCCGCCCCGACGCCAGCGTCTGCGATATCTTGAGCGCCAATGGCCTGGCCCCGCGCGCGGCGAAAGCGCGCAAGGCAAGAACCCCCACGACGCCCGCGCCCGCGATTTCGAGGGCGCGCTGCCAGCCAAAGCCGGCGGCTTCCAGGCGCGGGAGCAAGCCCGGCAGGACAACAAGGCCGAGGCCGAGGACCAGCCAGCCCAGCACCGGCCGCAAGATTCGAAGGAGCCAGCGTTCACGAAACGACTGCAGATCCGCCGCAGCTTTGGCCGTCGCATCCTTCAATTCGGCGAGCAATTGACTTTCGTCGGTCGAGAGGCCAGGTTGCGCCTCCTCGTAGGCCTTAAAGAACAGGCGGCGGAGGCCTGGATAACCTTTGAAGAGGGCCTGCGCGGCGCGCTCGGAGCCGGCTAATTCCTCCTGAGCCGCTTCCAGGTCGCGTTTGAACTCCTCGAAACGGGTGTTGGCCTTGAGGAGGCCCGCCTCACGATCCTTCTCCGCGTGCAACACGCGTCTCTGGAGATCATACCGTCGCGCGCCAATGTCGCTGTCAATCCGGTGCAGCCCCGCTTCCTTGCTGGCCTGGTAGGCCTCGCCGATGTGTATCTTGCGCCGTTCATAGCGAGCCAGCGCGGCGGCTTTGGCATTCTGGAAGGCGGTTTCGGCCTCGGCGGCCGCGGCCAGATGGCGCTGGCGCAATTCGGCGGCCGCCATCGTCGAGCGCTGGCGCTCTTTGGCCGCTTGCGCGCGCTGCGCCTCGGTCAATTTGTCCGCGCGGCCGGCGAATTCCTCGACGGTCGATTTGAGGCGTTCGAGCAAATCGAGGGTCTTATCTGCTGCCAAAATGCTACTCACAATCCTTCCTTATCTTCGTTACCAGCTTGTCCAAGGCGTCAATCGCCGCCACCGAACGGTCCACGGCGCCAAACAACTCCTGGCAGATACTTCTGTTCGAATTCGAGGCTCTTGGCGTCATTCCACGACTCCCGGGTGTGCTGCCACTGCAGGCGCAGTTCCCGGGTCAGGGCTTCCAATCGGGCTCCGCTGGCGTTCATGCGGTGCAGCGCGGGCGGGCGGAATCGCAACGTTTCATGGCGTCTCCGGGCTGGTTGGCTTCTTCACCTCGGCGTAGGCCGCCAGGGTGTTGATAGTTTGGGTGAGGGAAGCGACGGCTTTGACCATGTCGTTGGACAGAACGGTATGGAGCTTCTCCATTTGCTTGACCGGGGGCTGCGTTCTTCCGTCATATTCACGGTCCCATTTCTTCAGGATTCGCAGTTTGGCGTCGGCCTCCTCGAGTTGCCGCTTGGCGCGCTGCACCAGCAGGTATTCGGCCGAGGTCTGCTGCCGGAGGGTGCCGAGGCGGGCGCTGAACAGAGCCTGTTGCGCTTCCTGCAACTCCTTCTGTCGGCGCCGGATTTCGTGTTCCCAATGAGTCCGCCGGTCGCTCTCGATCCAAATCCGGGTGCGAACCACCTCCGAAGTGACCTCCTCCAACACCGGGCGGACCTGGCTCAGGTAAACGATGAGGTGGGACCGGAAAGCCTCCAAGGCTTCAAGCGAGGTGACACGGGCTTGTTCGGGCATGTGGGACTAGCGCTGGTTCAGATACTCTTCGATGCGCTGAGCTTTGCGAAGGAGATAGGGGGTTTGCTGGTTGGACACCTCGACGAATTTTTTGAGCGCCTTCATGATCTGGGCGAACTCCTCGGCAAATTTGGCCTGCTCCTGGTCCTGCCAGCTATCACCCAAGGCGGCAAACCGCGTCTGCAACGAAGCGATTCGGTCCTGGAGATCGGCGTTGAAGCGCTTCAATTCGTCGGCGAAACGCCTCACCTGCTCGGGATCCATGATTGCCTGCGCCATAGTCGGCCTTTCTGCTTCTGTGCTCGGATTTGCCAAGCCGTGAAGAATCGCGCTTCTGACTGACCTTAACGTGCCGTTTGTTAGGCGACACCGCAAATGCAAAGTTGAGCTGGAACCGGCCGCAAGCGGCGGGATTCCCGCGAACGAGGCGTTTTCCACTCAAAAATGTCCCCGGCCCGCCTTGCCCTCATGGGCTCGCCAGCGCGGTTTTGGGTGGCCGCACCCCGCTTGACAGCACCGGCTACATCTGTTGAATTCATGTTCGGATGAAAACCGGCTTCCTTTTGGTGGCGTATGTGCTGTGGCGGCTGGGGATGCCGGTGTGCGCAGCCGCCGCCACCGCGTTGCCGAAAGCCCCGAGCGAACGGATGCTCCTCGAAGAGAAGCACTTCGCCCAGTGCCTGGCCTATATTTATAGTCCGGCCCTGTGGATCAGCTACAAAGGTTCGCTCTATTTTGCTCCCAAGGACGAAGCCCAACTGCACCAGGTCCAGGCCCTGATCACCGCGCGGTCCAACTACGTCGCCTTCACCGATCGGGCGGAGAGGCACGATTTGGCCGCCAGAACCATCACCGCAAGCGGCCTGGATGAGACCTGGCAAAAGAAACTTCTGCTGCCCTACTCCGACGCCAGTCCAAATCTGACGCCGACGGTGAACCGCCCCGTCCAGGTGATCGATGCCTACCAGGTGTCACAAACCCTCGAAGGTGGAGACGCTTTGATCCGGGACGCCAGCGGCGAATGTTTGGTCATGGATTTCACCCGCCATGCGGCTCAACTGCCGAGCACCAACTTGTGCTTGATCAAGGAAGGCGAGCGAGCCTTCGCCACGGCGCCCGGCCAGTATAAGCGGGTCGATGCGTTTGCCCTGGTCGGGCTGAGCCCCGAGGAGACAGTCGTTCTGAACCGTGTCGTGGCCGCATTTCAAAAAGAGGCCGCAACCCTGGCGCAGGCGCTGGCCGGCCTCAAGGCCAAGGAGGACTTCGAAGACCAAAAGGCCAGGGCCACCGACAATAATCCCTACCAGCAATACCTGGTCGCCCGCTGCTACCTCGAAGGCAAAGGGACGCCCAAAGATGAAAAACTCGGACGGGAATGGATGACCAAAGCCGCCCAGAACGGCTCGGGCGACGCCAAGTCCTATCTGGCCGCAGCCGGGGAAAAGTCTCCCTGATGGGAAGTTCGAGAACCTCGGGTGTTACGCACGCCCCATTAGTTCGGCTGCGAGCGAATTCGGAAAAAGAGGTTGGTGCCGTCCGGGCGACCGCAGAGGGTTTCATTGACGCCGTTGAGGAAGCTATTGGTCACCACCGTCAGGGCGAACCAGTTGGTGGCGGTGAGGTTGGTGGAGTACTCCGGGTTGACGCTCCAGGTATTGGTGCCGGTGGAGCGGAGCAGGACGTTGGTGCTGACCGACAGGCTGAGGATGGTAATCGTGGGTGGCGGCGGCGGCGGAGCCACGGTGACAATCTGACCAAAGAACCCATGGATCGGGCACTTGTAGATGTAGTTCGAGGCCACATTCGGAACGGTGTAGGTTACAGTTCCCAGGTTGATGCGATTGTTCTGCACCCCGGCGCTCAGGATGAAGAACGGGTGATTCGGGTTGGTGGAAGTGTTTACCGCGAAAGTGTAAGTTTGCCCGCGGACGAGCGTGAGCGTCGGATTCGGCTGCAGGTTGTTGATGGTAAAGGCCAATACGCCGCCGGGTGTGGTGACGGTAAAATCGGCTCCGCTGGCCGAGGCGCCGAAAAACGCGGCCAGCGCCACCAGTGCGCCGATGAAGCCACCGCAGTGAAGATTGAAAAGGGGGAGGACTTGCCTAACCTGGGAGGATGATGCGGTTTGTTGCATAGCGTTTGTTCGATTATATGAGGACCGGCTCACCCATTTGTTCCCCAACGAGCCGCGTCCAAAAGGTTTAGTGCATAGTGCACGTAATATAATCTATTCGTTCAGATTCTGCTCGCGAAATGGATTGCTTATGAATTGGATGCTCTGGGCCCTGCTCTCCGCCTTTTTCGCCGGGATCACAGCCGTATTGGCCAAGGTCGGGGTCACCGGGGTGGACTCGAACCTGGCCACCGCGATCCGCACCGGCGTGGTTCTAATCTTCACCTGGACGCTGGCGTTTATGGCCAACCCGCGGCTATCGGTTTCCGGCCTGGGCCAGCGGACCTGGGTCTTTCTCGTGCTCTCGGGCCTGGCCACCGGCCTTTCCTGGCTCTGCTATTTCAGGGCGCTGCAGCTCGGAGAAGCCTCGCGGGTGGCGCCAGTGGACAAATTGAGCGTCGTGTTCGCCATTGTCTTCGCGGGGATATGGCTCCACGAGCGGCTCACCTGGCAGCAGTGGATCGGAGGCGGGTTGGTGGTCGCCGGCGCGATCATCCTGGCCTGGGGTTGATCGCCCCAAATCGCTCCCGGCTGCTTGCCGCGCGCGGGTCGCCCTGACGGAGAGGGCGGGCCCAGGCGGGGGTCATTTCGGCTTCAACCGAACCTCGAAGAGCTTCGGCCAGCGTTTGCCGGTGACGAACAGGCGGTCCGCCTTGGGATCGTAGGCGATGCCATTGAGCACGTCGGTATCGAAGCTGCGATCCTGCCGCGGGAGCAGGCCCGTGAAGTCGATCACCCCTGTCACCGTGCCCGTGGCCGGATCGATGCGCACGACGTAATCCGCGCCCCAGATGTTGGCATAAATCTCGCCTTTGACGTATTCCAATTCGTTCAGCCGGTCCACCGGCCAATTGCGGTCCGAGACGCTCAGGGTGCGGGTAACGGCAAAGGTGGCTGGGTCAAGAAAGCGAATCCGGGCCGTCCCGTCGCTCATAATCAATTGATGGCCATCGGTGGTCAACCCCCAGCCTTCGCCCTGGTACGCGAAATCGCGTTCCTGCCGAAAGGTCTTGAGATCATAGACGAATCCTTGGTGATTCCGCCACGTGAGTTGATAGGCCTTGCCGGCCAGCACGGCCAACCCCTCGCCAAAATACTCGGGGGAGACTTCCACCTGCTGGGCGACCTGGCCGGTTTTCAAATCCACCCGGCGCAACGTGGATTGGCCGTTCAAACCCGTGCTCTCGAACAATTGACCGTCGAGAAAAACCAAGCCTTCGGTAAAAGCCCCGCGGTCATGGGGCCACACGTTGACGATCTCGTAGGTGTAGAGCACGGGGGCGCCTCGTTTCAGTTCCGCGCCGGAAGCGGGGTTGGCCGCCAGCGGTTGAACGGATTGAATGCCCGGCGGCGCGGTGTTCTGCCCCGGTGCGGTTGCGCCCTGGCCGCAACCGGCCAGGGCCAGGGGGATACCGGCGACCAGCAGAAAAAGCAGTTGCCCGCATGGGCTTCCTAACCGGTGATGGAGGGACCCGTTTAGCAGCATAGGCTTGGAATCTCGACCTCGTGCCCTTCGCGGAAGGTCGGGTATTTGAGGTGGCAGTCGAGTTGATGGGTGAGTTTGGCATTGCTCACCCGCTTGTTGGTCGCGCCACGCTTGCGAGCCGCGCCGGAACCCTCGGGTATGAATGGTGGCAAGGGGCCCCCCAATCGCTGCGATAACCATTGGAAATAGTCCAGCAAGCGCACCGGTTCATTATCGACGACATTGAAAATCTCACCCGGTTGGGCCGCTTGCAGCGCGCTCTCAACCGCGCCGACCACATCGTCACGATGGATCATATTCAAGAAACGCTCGCCACGCCCTTCGATGGAGGCTTCCCCCTTCAAATACTGCTTTAGCCAATAGCCGCGGCTCGGGCCGTAAATCCCCGCCAGGCGCAAAACCACGGCCGGCAGTTCGCCCTGTCGCGCGGCCTCGACCCAGAGCGCTTCGGTCTGCAGCAGCACCTGGGCGGTTTCGGTGGCCGGCTCCGCGGGGCTGGTTTCATCGACCAACGAACCGTCGGTTTGCCCATAGACGCTGGTGCTGCTGGTATAAACCAACTTCCGGGGTGCCGAGGGCGCGAGCCATTCCAGCACGTTTTGCGAGCCTTCCAGGTAAACGCGCCGGTAATCCGCCGCGCCACCGCCGGCCGAGGCGGCGCACAAGACGACCCAGTCATACGCGGCAGGCCGCCGGTCCAGCGTTTCCGGGCGGGTGATGTCGGCCACAATCGGGGTAATGCCCGCGGCTGAGAGTTCAGGAACGGCGGCGCTGGAACGTCGCAACCCGTGAACCTCGTGCCCTGCGCGCGCCAACTTCGCGCCCAAGGGCACCCCGACATAGCCGCAGCCGATAATCAGGACGCGCATAACAGTGCCCGGCCGCCCTGGTGATCAAACCATTGGACATGGCTCAGGTCGAATGACGCAGCCACCTCATCCCCGAGGGAGGGCTCCGCCCCTGTGCCCGCGCGTGCGATAAAACGATGTCCGGCACAGCTCAGGTGAAGCCACGAATCCGCGCCCGTCCTCTCGACAAGTTCCACCACAGCTTGCGCAGTCGCATTCGGTTTGGTCCCGGGGGCGCCACCCAGCAGGATATCCTGGGGCCGGACGCCCATGATGATTCTTCTGCCGGCCTGGGCAGTCAACCCCGCGTTCACGCCCGCGTGGAGTTGCAAGCGCAGCCCGCCCGAGCCCGGCGCGCCTTCGCCGGGGAGTGATTGAAAAAAGGTTTTCCCGTCCTTTGACTCAATCGTTCCCCCCAGCAGATTCATGGGCGGACTTCCGATAAAACCGGCGACGAACGCGGTGGCCGGGCGCCGGCAAAGTTCGTCCGGCGGGCCGGCTTGGTGCAGTTCACCATGGCACAGGACAGCCACGCGCTGGCCGAGGGTCATGGCCTCGATTTGATCGTGGGTGACGTAAAGGATAGTGGTCGAGAGCCGCCGATGGAGCCGGGAGATCTCGAGGCGCATTTGGCTGCGCAACTGGGGGTCCAAATTCGAGAACGGCTCGTCAAATAGTAGAATCTTCGGCCGGCGTACGAGGGCTCGTCCCACCGCCACCCGCTGACATTGGCCGCCCGAGAGTTCGGCGGGCCGGCGTTCCATGCAGCCTTCCAGCCCCAGCATCGCCGCCACCTCCCGCACCCGCTGGGCGACTTCCGGGGCCGGATACCTCCGAACTTTGAGCCCGAAAGCCAGGTTCTCCCACACCGTCAGGTGCGGATAAAGCGCTGGGTTTTGAAAAACCATGGCGACGTCACGCGCCTTGGGGGCCACGCCATTCATGGGCTGGCCATCGATGGCGATGCCCCCCGACGATGGGTTGTCCAGGCCGGCTACGAGCCGCAGCGCGGTGGTCTTCCCACATCCCGAGGGTCCCACCAGGACCATTAACTCCCCAGCATCGATCGCCAGGCTCACGTCTTTCAACGCGCAAATACGCTCACCCCCCGGCCCCACGAATGTCTTGCTCAGATGCTCGATAACGATACGCGCCACTGCGTGATTCTCGATCCAGCGCGGGAAAAAGTCGAGGCGACGCTCGCCCAAAAAGTCTCCGGGCGAGCCGTTACGGCGAGCTGAGGCCGGACTTCCCGCCCCAGCCAGGGTTCCAGAAGGTTTGACGATACCCGAGCGCCCACAGTACTTTCGGCCAATGAAAATGAGTGTCCCGGCAAAGGAAACCGCCCCGCGCCGCGATCACCGAATCTAAATGGAACCCGACCCGCTTAAACTGCGCATGGCCCCGAGGGAACTGCCCGAGGCCATCGGACATCGGCTCGAACGCGAGCAGCGCGCCGTTCAACTGCGGCGCGAGTGCGACCTCGAGCAATCGCTCGCGCCGTTTCGTGTCGGCTCGGTTTCCTATCTCAACGCCGTGCCGCTCACCCGGGGGATCGAGGACGAGGTGGTGTTCGACACGCCGTCCAAGTTGGCGGAGAAGTTGCGGCGCGACGAACTGGATGCCGCGCTGGTGAGCGTGGTCGAGGTGCTGTTCACCGATCGGTATGATGTGCTGGATGGCATTGCCATCGCCTCGTTAGGCGAGGTGAAAAGCGTCTTGCTGGCACACCGCGGGCCCCTCGAAGAAATCCGTGAAGTCCACTGCGATCCCGCATCCCTCACCAGCGTCGAGCTGGCCCGGGTGCTGCTGGCCGAGCGCGGCCTGAGACCTCAGTTCAAAGGGCTGGCGGATTATGATTTTTCACGGCTGCCGGATTGCGCGCTCCTGATTGGCGACCGAGCGCTGGATTTGTTGCTGGGCCCCCATGACCACGAGATTTGGGACCTGGGCGCGGCCTGGTCCGAATTGACCCGGCTTCCGTTTGTTTATGCCGTTTGGGCTTTGCGCCGGGGCCTCGAGAACTCCGCCCTGCGGCGCCAACTCCGGGAAGCGCGTGACTTCGGTCTGGACACGCTGGAATCGACCATTCGCACCCGCACGGAATACAGCGAGGATTTCCGGCGGGATTATCTGGGCTGGCACATCCATTTTCACCTGGGGACCGATGAGAAGCGAGGCCTGGCCCGGTTCATCGAACTCCTGCGCAAGCACGGAACCAACCCGGTACACGAGCCCCGGTTTGTGGTGTAGGCCCCCGCGGGCGGAAGGCTGCGCCCGCGGGATCGCCGCGAGCCGACGCTTTGGGGTTGTCAGGGACCCGGGGAGTGGCTATTTCTGGCCTCAAGTATGCGCGTCATAAAACCCCTACGGATTCTGTTCGCCGCAGCCCTTTTAACCCCGCCCGCTCTGACGGGTTGGGGGCAAACGGTGGACCACGTCGTTTACGAGGGCCAGCCCGGGCCGGGCCAGGCCAAGCAGATTGTCTTCCTCTGTGGTGACGAGGAGTATCGTTCGGAAGAGGGCCTGCCGATGCTGGCCAAGATCCTGGCGGTGCGCCATGGCTTCAAGTGCACCGTGCTCTTTCCGATCAATCCCGCGAGCGGCGCCATCGATCCCAATACGCTGACCAACATCCCGGGCATGGAAGCGCTCGACACCGCCGATCTCTGCGTGATGGGCCTGCGCTTTCGGGAACTGCCCGACGCGCAGATGAAGCATTTCGTGGATTACCTGGATGCCGGCAAGCCCATCATCGCCTTGCGCACCAGCACCCACGCGTTTCAGTACCAGCTCAATCCGCACAGCCCGTATGCGAAATACGACTGGCGCAACCGCGAGTGGCCGGGCGGATTCGGGCAGCAAGTCCTCGGCGAGACCTGGGTCAGCCACCACGGGGAGCACGGCAAAGAGAGCACCCGCGGCCTCATCAATCCCGCTTACGCCAGCCATCCCATCCTGCGCGGCGTGTCCAGGATATGGGCGCCTACCGACGTTTATACCGTCACGCATCTGCCGGCGGACGCCAAAGTCCTGGTTTGGGGCCAAGTGCTTTCCGGGATGAAACCCGAGGACCCGCCGGTCGAAAACTCGAAAAACAACCCGCTTATGCCGGTTGTTTGGGTGCGAAACTACACCGGCCCCGGCGGCCAGATTTCCAAAATCGTCACCACCACCATGGGCGCCGCGGTGGATCTGGAAAACGAGGGCCTGCGGCGGCTCCTGGTCAATGCCTGCTATTGGGCCGTCGGGTTGGAAGATCGCATGCCTCCGGCGGCCAATGTGGCTTATGTGGGCGACTACAAGCCCACCTGGTTCGGATTCGGCCAGTTTAAGAAGGGCGTGCCCCCCTCCGCACTCGAGTTGAGGTGAGCCTGGCCGGGGAGAACGCAAAGTCCCGCGCGCCCGGCGGCGACGCGGGCGGGCGCGAGCCCGGACTCGGAGCTTCGAAGGAGTCCAGGCTTTGCAATTTCGGGGGATTGATACAGACTGCCAGCATGGTGTACCGAACCACCTGTCTGGCGCTGATCATCTTTTGGAGCTGGGGCTGTGCTCACTCCGTCCAGGGGGAGGAGACCAACCTCGTCCGATTCAAGGTCTCGGCCCCGTATTCTTCGGATGACGAAATCGGCCGGCGCTTTGGCTTCCGGCCCCCTTTCCCGGATTATGATATCAACCAGGAAAAGTTCCGGCTGCGGCTGCCCGCGGATTATTCCACCAACCGGGCCTGGGGGTTGTTGGTCTGGCTGAGTCCCGGAGATGACGGTTACCTGACGCCCGACTGGGCGGATGAACTCGCCCGGCAGAACATTATCGTGGTGGCGCCTTTGAACGCCGGGAGCGCGCGCCATCCCATCGATCGGCTACGGCTGGCCTTGGATGCGGCCTCGAACACTTGCCGGAGATTCCGCATCGAGCGCAAACGTATTTATGTGGGTGGATTCTCGGAAGGCGCGCGCCTGGCCAGCATGATCGGCATCGGCTGCGGCGACATCTTCGTCGGCACGCTTTGTGTCGGCGGCGCCAATTTTTACCTTCAGGTCCCCGCCGGCGGGAATCTATATTATCCCTCCGCGTTCTTTCCGAACGCCGAAATCCTTTACGCCGCGCGGCGCTTTGACAAATACGTGCTGGTGACCGGCGAAGGGGATCCGAACCGCGAAATCATGCGCCTGGTGGTCGAGAACGGCTTTTTGCGGGACGGCTTCAAGCAGGTGCGCTTCCTCGATGTGCCGGGTCTGCAGCAGGGGATGCCGGGAATCGGGCCACTGCGCCAATCCCTGGCGTTCCTGGATGGAAAAAAAGACGACAGCGCAGCCACGAAATGAGGCCGTGTTGCTTGTCAGATGTTACGTGTTACGTGTTATATCTCACGCATCACGCATCACGCATCACGTTTTACGTTTTACGCTTTACGGATCGGCTAACACATAAACCGTAAAACTTAGCGCGTAACCTCAATCGGCTTCCGGCGGGTCCTCCCATTCCGGATAAACATCGGGTTTGAGCTGGCCGCGGCGGATGAGCTCCTGGAGATCCCGGATGATGGTGCGGCGGGCGACTCCGAATTCGCGGGCCAGGGCCGAGATGTTTGGGCGCTCGCGGGATTTGGCGAGGCGCTCTCGGATATGGGTCTGACGGCTGAGCCGGTCGGTGGAACGGGTGAACAGGTCAAGGGCATCCATCCGGTGCGAACGTTCGAGCGCCTCGAATTGGCGGACGACTTCGGTTTCGCCACAATGTTTCAGCGCGGTTTCGACGGTTTTTTTCAGGAGCCGGATGTCGATGGGCTTGGGGAGGCAATAATGCGCGCGGCGCGGGCCTTGGAGTGCCTGCAGTTGCTGATGCACTTCCAGCGCGCCCGAGACAATAATGATGGGCACGAAGGGGAGCAGCTCTTTGAGTTCGGGAAGGAAATCCAACCCCAGCTCACCTTTGGCCAGAACATGGTCGAGAATCACCACATCCGGGGGAGCCCGCGGAATGACGGCCAGAGCTTCGCTGCCGCTCTCGACCCGGATCAATTTGTAGTTCGCGAGCGCTTCTTCGTAGATCTCGTATTGGAAATCATCATCCTCGATCACCAAGAGTGTGGGGTGTTCCATAGAAGCGGGTTGGGTTCAGGTTTGGGTTTCCGGTGGCTGGGCAGGCGCGCCCGCCTGGACCGGCAAGATCAGGGTAAAGGTGCTGCCCTGATCCAGGATGGACTCGACGCACAGGCCGGCCCCCAGCCGTTTAGCGAGCTCATAGACCATCGAGAGCCCCAAGCCGGTGCCGCGCTGGCTCGAACGCGCTTTCGTGGTGAAAAACGGCTCAAAAATTCGCGGCAGGAGTTCCGGGGCGATACCCGATCCAAAGTCCTGCACGGCGATGGCCACATAAGCCGCGGCCGAGATAGGCAACAAGACCAAATCCTGGGGGAGCCGGTCCAACTTCCGCGCGCTGACCAGGATCTCCTTGTTCACGGCCATGGATTCCGCTGCGTTGAAGATAAAGTTGAGCAAGATCTGCTGGATGAAATCCTTCGAGGCCATCACCGTGGGCAACCCGTCGCTGGGTTGATGCTTCACCTGAACCTCGCGCAAAAACCGATCCCCGAGCAGTTTCAGGGTGTCCCCCACCACCGCGTTGATCTCGCACGGAGCGGTCTCCTGGCCGGAATCACGACTGAACCCCAGCATCGCTCGCACAATGCCCGCGCCCTGATCGACGACGATTTTGATGCGATCAGCCCGGCTCTTGACCTTCTCCGGGTTATCGACATTGTCCTCGATAATCTGGGCGGAGCCTTTGACAATCGATAGAATGTTATTGAAATCGTGCGCAATGCCCGCGGCCAAAGTCCCCAGGGCCCGCATCTTCTGGCTTTGCAGCAGTTCGTGATGGGCCATTTCCAACTGCAGGGTGCGTTCGGCGACCTTGCTCTCGACTTCGGCGTAGCTCCGCACTAATTGGCGATGACGATTAAAGGCCAGGGCGGCAAAAAACAAGGCCGTCGCCAGGCCAGCCGACGAGATCAGGACCAGCCGGGTTTCCTTATACCACGGCAGGACGACGGCGAATTCAAGCTGCCCAGGCTCGCGGGACTGATTGCCGTTTCGGTCCAGGGCGCGCACTTTGAAGGCATGCGTGCCGGGGGTAAGATCGGTGTAAGTCACGCGATCCATCTCCTGGTAAGCCGACCAGTCCCCATCATCCAGCCGATAGGAATAGAGCAGCCGGTTGGCGGGGGTATAATGCCATTTGTCCTCACCGACAAAGTAGAGCGTAATGACATTTGCCTCCGCAGATCCATTACCGAGGTTCGCGAGCTTTTGAATCGAGACGGTGGGCGGGTCGGTATCGGCTTGGGGATGGAAGAGGCTCAAGCCGTGAGTCGTGGCCGCCCAAAGGCCGCGCTGGTTTTCATACAGGCCGCGCACGGCAACGCTGGGCAAGCCCTCTTCGATACTATTCTCCAGCCATATCGTTTGAGCAAAGCGCTGCAATCCGTTGTTGCAGGCGACCCAAATGGTGCCATCGCGGGCGCGCACCATGGCGTTGATCCGGTTAAACCCGCGGCGCACGACCGACCAGGCATGTCCATCGAATTCCCAGATTTGCTCCCGGTCGGCGCACCAGATCCGGCCATCGGCGAGTTCGGCAAAAGCGATCGGAGCCTCGGGGGTGGAGTTATCGGTCGAGGTGAAGGCCAGCCATTTCTTATCATGGTAGCAGGCGGTGCCGGCGCCCTCGCTGAGCCACACGTCCCCGTTCTGGGCCGCAAAGAGCGCGTACAGGTTCGTTCCCAGAACCGGTGCCGGCGGTGCGTCGGCCAACGGCGCAAAGCTCACGCCATCGGTACTTGGTGAGCGACCAGGTTGCCGCGCTGCCGGGCGATGTGAGCGTCTGGAAGCACAGGCTGCCATCGGCCAGCAGCCCCAGCGGCCTCAGGCCGGTAGCCGGGTTCGGCGAAGCCAGAGGCTGGACACGACCCTGAAGGGGATCCAGGGTCCAGACCTGGCTGCCGGCGCTCGATTCAGGGTCTTCGGTGGTCAGAACGAGTGTCCGATTTTTCAGGCAGAATACGGAACTCCCTTGCAAAACGCGGTTGCCGCGAACCGGGATCACATAAGAATCGAGCCGCCCGTCCTGCAAGCCATAGATGCGAGTGCCGGAAATGAACCAGAGCCGGCCGTCCGCGTCACCGGTCACACACGGGACCAGCGCGTTGACCTGGCGCACGACCCGGGGTGTCCGCCAAAGCGGCGGCGAGTATCGAAATAGACCGTCGGAGGTCGCGAGCCAAAAATCTCCGCCCGGTTCGACGGCGAGATCGAAGTATTGGCGCGCGAAGATTTCGTCGCTTTCAGCCGGTTCGGTTCGAGGTCCCGCGTCCCATTCGAATAACGAGTCGATGGTCATGGCCCACCGCGTCTGGTCCGGTCCGCACCACACCTGCCGGGGCCTTCCGGGAGGCAGCCGGTCCACCGTCCAGTCCTGTCCGTCGAAAAGGGCCATGACCTTTTGATGATTGGTCACAGATTCAGCCATCGCCACCAGGATCGGTTGCGGCTGGTCGAGGGTCTCGGGGCGCGGGGTGTCGTGGGGTCCCTGCAGGCCGGAGATCCCCAGCGACTCGGGAACCAAATACTCGATCCAGGGCGTCTCGCCTTTAAGACTGCGCAGAGGCCCGGGCACTTTGGCCACGCCGCGATCACCGCTGACCCACAGCCCGCCATCCCGGGCCGGAGTCATGCCGGTAAATCGACCCAGCCGGCTCTGGGCCACCGAGTGCAAGGCACGGACCCGGGGAGGTCCGGCGCCCGCCGAGTTGAATTCCAGCAGCCGGTCTGGAAGGAGAAAGACCACCAGGCCCTGTTTGATGGGACAGAGCGGCACGGAATCGAGCACCGTGCTGATGTGCGGTTCGGCCGCGATCTCGGGCACCGGGTGCAACATCCAGGCGCCATCCTTGAATTCGCGCAGGCCTTCCGGGTCCACCATCCAAAGCTGGCCGCCGGGGCTCTCATACACACGCCCCTTGCCCCGTTCCGGCAGCGGCTTGACCGAAATGTTGTATCCGTCCAATTCGCTGGCCAGAGCCAGATTCAGGTGCCGGGCCATGACCTTGCCTTGCGCCGAGAGGGTTGCCGATAGGCAAGCCGATTCAGGAAGCCCATCCGCCATTCGATACACCCGCCAATCCAGCACCTTCTGACCCCAACTGATTTCTTCCGCGGCGAATAGTGCAACGGCGAAGCAAACCCATTTTTGCCAGAATGTCATCTCATCGGGCGTCCCGCATGCGCCCGCCCTTCCGGCGGCGGTTGATGAGCCGCCGCCACCGAGGGAGATGGTCGATCTCCCGAAAGGCGTTCGCAGCCTTGATTATCCGAAGGTCGGCACGGGTCCGCAATGAAAAGCGTCATTGGGCGGAAATCCCTTTTTTGCATGGACTTGCACCGGCTTTCCCGGCAACCTACAGCCTTAAAGCCTGATTAACGATGGATCCCGACGAGAGAGAGATAAACCTTTACCTGAAGGGATGCCCGGGTCAGTTCGTTTCGCTCGCGGAAATCACTCGGCGCGCCGGGGGAAAGAGGCGGTACCGCGACGATCCCAACTGGGCGGTCCCCATCCTGCTTCGGATGGTGGAAAAGGGGGTTTTGGAATCGGACTCGACGGGCCATTACCGGCTCAAACCTCGCGGCAAAAAAGAGAAGCAGAAGCGCTGGGTAGCGCCGCATATTCAAAAGATTCTCGAGAAAAGCGGCAAGAGGTTCGATCATCCCATCGATGTCGAGGCGGACGAGGATGGGCCGGCGGATGGCTCCAACCCGTAATGTCCCTTGGCAGGCGCCGTTTGGGCTTGCGTCCAAACGGGCGTAACTGCCCGGACGCAATTCAGGGGTGCTGGGCCTCGGTCCAGCGGATGGCATAACGGACCAGGTCCGCCGCGCTGTGGAGCTCGAGCTTGCGTTTGATGTTCGCGCGATGGACCTCGACCGTTTTGACGCTCAGATGCAGATGCTCCGCAATTTGGCGCGTTCCCTGGCCCTGGCCGATAAGCTGGAACACCTCGAATTCACGGTCGGAAAGCCGCTCGACGGGCGAATGAACCGTGTCCGGCCGGCGCCCGGAGAAGCCTTCCAGAATCTTGGAGGAAATCTTTTCACTGACATAAATTTGGCCGCTGAGGACCTGACGAATGGCCTGCATGAGCTTTTTGCCCCCCTCCTGCTTCATAATGTAGCCACGGCCGCCGGCGCGAAGAACCCGCTCGGCATACAGGGACTCATCGTGCATGGAGACCACCAGAATCGGCAAGGCGGGATACAACGTCTGGAAGTCCTTGATCAGCTCCAATCCGCTCTTATCCGGCAGAGAGATATCTACCAAAGCCAGGTCGGGCATTTGCCGGGCGACGGTGTCGAGGGCTTGCGCTGCGGAATTCGCCTGCAACGCTCCCGAGAGATCGGACTCATGCTCGATGAGTTGGGCCAGACCTTCCCGCATCATGGGGTGGTCATCAACGATCAGGATTCGCTTTTGGGTTTTGTCGGCAGCTTTCATCGACTTAGTGGAACGGACACAAACGGGCCATGGCTGTTTAGGGAAGTGGACGATGGCTGGGCGCACGGGGTTCGGCCGGGTGGGCGAGGTTGGGCACGCTGCACTGCACCATGATCCCACCGCGTGGGTGTTTGGTGATGGAAAGAACCCCCCCAATCATCCCGGAGCGGTATTCCATGATGCGCAACCCCATGCCGTCCGATGGGCGGCGGGCCACGTCGAAGCCGGCTCCATTATCTGTGATGCTTAGGACGGCAAGACCGGCGCTCGATTCGAGCCGGATGAGGATATCCGAGGCTTTTCCGTGCTTGAAGGCGTTGGAAACGGCTTCCTGGGCGATCCGATACAGATGGGTGGCCACTGCCGGCGTCTGGATCGTGACCTCCTGGGGCGAGACAACGTGGCACGCCAGGCCAAACATTCGTTCCGTATTGGCCGCCAATTCCCGGAGCGCGGACACGAGCCCCTCCGATTCCAGCGTGACCGGGGAGAGGCCGCGGGCCAGGGAGCGGGTTTGCCCGATGGCTTCCCGCACGTGCCGGGCGATCTCCCCGGCGCGAACGGCGTCCGGTTTGGATTTGGCGGCCAGTTTTTGCTCGAGCACCTGGCTCATCAACTCAATGCCCGCCAGGTGCTGGCACAGGCCGTCATGCAAATCCTGGCCGATCCGACGCCGCTCCTGGTCGCTGATTTCGAGCACTTCTTTCTCGAGCAATTTCCGCTGTGTGATATCGCGGAAGATGATGAGCCAGTGGGTAATTTTGCCAGCCTTGTCCTGGACCGGACCCACGCGCCACTCGCCCCAGCGCTCCCCGTGGGGCGTTTGAAACGTCGAAATTCGCTCGACGAACGTGGCGCCCTCGGGCAGGCCCGCCTGCAATTGCCGCTGAACATCGGCCAGGCTGGCCACCGTGCTGAGGGGCCGGCCAACGACTTGCGCCTGGGAACAACCCGTGGCCTGCGCGAAAGCGGGATTGATGTAGATGATTTCGGGATCGGGCAAATCGGTTCCCGTGATGAGAACGGCGCTGAAGCCCTGGTCCACTACCGTCCGGATGAGGCGAACCTGCTGCTCGGCCTCCGCCAGGCGGCGTTCGTTATCCAGTTGGCCGAGGGCCCGTTTGACAACCGCCGGCAGGAACTGCAAAAAGCCGGCGTCCTTGATGAGGTAATCCCTCGCGCCGCGCTTCATCATGTCCACGGCCACGCGCTCGTCCCCCTGGCCCGTGATTACGATGAAGGGGGGGCAGCGACCGCGTTGGGCAAGCTGCTCGACCAGGTCCCGTCCCTCGAGGTCCTGCAATTTCAAATCGAGCAGCATCAGGCCGACGGAATGCCCTTCGAGCCAAGCCAGCGCCGCCGCCCCCGAGGGAGCGGTGGGCGCGGAAAATCCCTCTCGCTCGAGGGCTCGCTTGATGAGCTGAACCAGCCCCCGATCGTCATCGACCACCAAAACGGCGGGTTTGGCCGGCTCGGAGCTCATCCTATGCCATTGATTTCCGGAACCTTGACCAGGGATAAGTACAGGCCCAGGCTCTTGATCGCCTCGGCAAACTTTTCGTAATCCACGGGTTTGACGATGTAGGAGGAGCACCCGATTGCGTGGCAGCGTTCCACCTCGCGCGGGATCGTCGGTGGTGGTCAGCATAATCACGGGGATCTTCCGCAGCTCCTCGTCCTGCTTCACATGGCGCAACACCTCGATGCCATCCACCCGCGGCATGCGAATGTCCAGCAGCAGGAGGTAGGGGGTTTCGGATTCGCGATGCGGCCCGGACCCTTTTCGGAACAGAAAGTCCAAAACGGCCTGTCCGTTGTCAAATCGCTCGATCCGGTTGCGCAACCCGGCCCGGGTGAGATTTTTTTCGATCAACCGGGCATGGCCTGCGTCGTCCTCGGCGATGAGGAGGACCACTTCACGACAGTGCTCGTTCATGCCCTCAAATTAGCCTGCTTGTCGCCGGGCAAGGAAACAAAAAACGCACTGCCCTTTGCGGGTTCGGATTCGACCCAGATCCGGCCGCCCTGCCGTTCGAGGATGCGCTGCGCGATGGTCAGGCCGAGGCCTTCACCTTCACCGGCGGCGGGGTTGAGACGGTGGAAGATTTCGAAAATCTTGTGTTGGTGCTCGGGAGCGATGCCGATGCCATTGTCCCGGACCGTAAACACGGAGGCCGTCCCGTCTTTGTGGCCGCCAACCGTGATGACTCCCGGACGTTTCGGGTCGAGATATTTCACCGCGTTGTCCAGCAGGTTCGAGAACACCTGGTTCACCTGGGTCGCATCCCCCCAACACTCGGGCAGCTCCCCGATGTCGAGCCGCGCGCCCGCGCGCTGAATCTGGAATTCCATCGAGCGGAGGATGGCCGCGAGCATCCGGTTCATATCGAGCCGCTCGATGCGGAGGGCGGCGCGCCCCAGCCGGGAATAACGCAGGAAACCTGACAGGAGACCGTCAATTTTGGCCACCCCCGCCTGGATAAAATCGAGGGCTTCCGGAATCTCCTCTCGCAACAGCAGCCGGATTTCCTGGCCGCCATCGTTTAAAGCGCCAGACCCGGCCGCCGTCCGCGCCGCGGCCTCGAGGGCGCCCCCGCCCAGCCTGGCCTGCAGTTGTTCGCAAGCCCGCGCCAGTTCCTGGCTGAACCCTTGGATGTTGACCAGCGGCGAACGGAGATCATGCGAGGCCACATAGACAATCGTCTCCAGCTCCTTGTTCTTCTCGGCCAGAGTTTGCGCCAGCTCCGCCAGGCGCGCCTCGGCCTTCTTCCGTTCCGTGATGTCACGGATGAACCCTGTGAAGATCCGGCGGCCGGCCAGGCGCACTTCGCTCACCGCGAGGTCCAGGGGAAAAACCGAGCCGTCTTTGCGGCGCCCCAGGACCTCGCGGCCAATGCCGATAATCCGGGCCTGTCCGGTGCGCGCGTAGTTGGCCATGTAACCGTCATGCTCCTCCCGATAGGGCGAGGGCATCAGGCAGTTGACGTTCTGGCCCACCACTTCCGCCGCCGTGAAGCCAAAGGTGCGCTCCGCCGCCGGGTTCATCGATTCAATCCGCCCCCGCTCGTCGATCGTGATGATGCCCTCGACGGCGGTTTGCAGAATGGCCCGCAGCCGTTCCTCGGTATCCTGGAGGGCGGGCGAGGGCGCGGCGGGGGGCGGCGCGAGCTGCAGGCGCGGAATCGGCGGCCCGCCGCGCGGCGGCGCGGGCCTCAAGGGAGCGAATTCGCTCAATAAGCTCTGCTTTTGTCAATGTGGCGTAGTCGGGCATGCCGGCAATGGGTGAAGTATTTCCCTAATCCCTGATTAAATCAAACCTGCTTTTGCCCGCGCCGCGCGGACCGCCCGGCGCGGCGCGGCGCGACTGTGGAATCGGCGAAGGCCTCCCGCCGCGGCAAAGGTTCGGGCGCCCGAACCGCGGCGCGCCGTGGTCCTCGCTCCCCTCCCGCGCCCTAGCTCCGGGCGCCGAGCAACTGGGCGCGGTACTCGGTGGGGGATTGGCCGAGGATCTTTTTGAATACCCGGTTAAAATGCGTGAGGGATTGGAAGCCGACCTCGAAGGCGATCTCGCTGACGCGCAGGTTGGGGTTGAGCAGGAGATTTTTGGATTTTTCGATGCGAATCCGGGAGAGATAGTCGGTGAAGTTGATGCCGGTGATTTTCTTGAACATCTTGCAAAAGTAGAAGGTGCTCGTGTTGCACGCCTTGGCTACGTGTCCCAGCCGGAGATTCTCGGTTTGATGCTCCTGGATGTATTCCTTCGCTTTGGTGATGACCGGCGGTTCGGCGTTGTGATGCTGCACCACCACCTGGTTGCTGAGCATGGCCAAGTGCTGGGCAAAAATTGTCAAGAGTTTGACGACCGCTTCGTGCTGCCGGGCGGGAACCAGGCGGGTGGCGAAGTAGGCCTGCCGCAACAACTCCCGGTCCACCTCGACGCCCCAATCGGCCACTTGTTTGGCCACCCGGTCAAACTGGCTGTCCGAGGGCTTCTTGCGGAACACCTGGCCGGTCTGCAAAAATCCGATCAGCCGGTCTCCCAGGCGCACCGGCACCGCCGTATCGCTCAGCCCGTTGGGGCAGTTCAGGGTGTGCGGCTCATTGGTCGCCAATTGGGAAAGCTTCTCCTGGACCGACAGGCAGGAGGCGCAGGAGCGGCTTTTTTCCGAGACAATCGAGCAGAAGGGCCCCTCGTTGCGCTTGCCGTGGTGCGGCAGTTGCCACATCTCGACCGGTCGCAGCGCCACCGGCAGGCCCGTGGCCTCGTTGAATGCCTTTTCGTAGTCCTGAAACACCTTGGAGTTGACCAGCGCCTCGATCAGCGCGCGGTCTCCGCCGAACGGGGACTGCCCGTTGGCCCGGGCCTTGAAGCCGCCCGGACGAGCGCGCACGGCCAGCGGGTTGGACGCGAGGCGCCGGGCGGACAGGCCGGCCGGCTCATTCAGCATGCTTTTCGCCTCGGAAGCTGGCCTGACATATGTTGTTTCCATGCGGGCAATTTAGGAGAAATGCCGCGTCAAGACAATTAGGGGCCGCCCTTATTGGGATTCAGGGAAAACCCCTAGGTATAGTAAGTGCACATACTATCACGCTGGCATTTGCATAAGCATTGTGCATCTATTTGATTCTTCCCGCTTGGGGACGGCTCAAGCGGGGCCGCCTGCGGCCTGCGCCAGCCGTTCGTTCACCCGGGCCATAACCTGGAACGCGTCCGCCACGTAGAGGATGTCCGCCTTGCCGCGCGCCCAACCGCAGTTTGGGTCCAGGCTGATCGCGCGGCGCGCGCCGACGAAGCGCCAGCCTACAGTGTGGGGCTCCTCGCCGTGACAACACGTCGCCAGGCCCTTGGGGTGCCTTGGCGTCGAGCCGGTCTGGCCGATTTGGTTGAGGTGGGAAAGAAAGGAGAGCACCTGCTGGCCTTCGCCACTCAGATCGACCAGGGACTTGCTGCTGCCCAGCGAAGCGCCGGCGCGGGTGAGAAAGTCGAGAATCAGCTTTTCCGCCGCGGGGACGTGGGACTGGCCGTCGGCCTGCATCTTGGTCCAGCCCGCTCCGACTACAAAGAGCAGCTTCGCATCCGGCCGGATGGTTTGCACCCCGGTATTTGGGTTGCGGATCCCGAGCGATTGGGTGCGTTTGGCCGACGCTGGCAGCTCGACCGGGACGAGTTCCACGCGGGCGGCGCCCGGTGCGCATTCGCAAGCGGGGAGGCTGCCGGGGTCCACCAGCATGAACCAGGGGCGCTGCGTGCGGGTCAGCGTAGCTTCGATGCGCTGGCGATAATACCAGCGGGTGATCGCCGGCTGGCCCTGGTCCCGGGCCAAGCCGGTGATATGGGTGTCCACGCGCCCGCCGAGCCGCTGGGCGACGCCGGGCAGCACCCGGGCCCAGCGGGAGGTGGCGGGAGCAATGACCAGGGTGGCGCCCGCCGCCTGGCACAGGGCCGTGGCGGCGGCTGCATCCGTGGCATACCGCGGGTGGGCGAAGGGTTCGCCCACGACACCGAAGCACCTCGCCGCCGGGCACGCGGCGATGGAATCCGCCGCCGCTTGGACCGCTTCGCCGATGAATCCCAGGACGAGGCTCGAACCGGGGCAGGCTTGCTGCAAAGTTCGACCGGCGCCTAGGGCTTCGCGCCCGGAACCGGCCAGGGTTCCGTCGGGTTCGGTGTGATTGAGTATGAGAATGATTTCCATGGGGGTTAGGGAGGTTGCGGGTGGCGCGTGGCGTCGGTTGAGCCGCGCGGTTCATCCGGCGGAGCGGCGAGCGCCTGGATTCGGAGGCCGCTGATTAAGATCGCATCCACTCAACGATTTCCTGTGCGATCGCCTCGGGAGATTGGTCTTTAACGATCTGGGTTTGGCGGAGCTGTTTAGGCAAGGCGGCGCGGGTGAAAGTCAGTCCTTCACCCGGGAGTTTTATCGGGCTGGCGCGCTGCAAGGCGGGCATGACGGAACGCATGTTGGTCATCCCGATCTGGGGATTGCTTTTGGGCTCGGGCAAGCCACCGGTGGCCCAACCGAGCAGCGCGGGAGGGCCGAGACATTCGGAGGCCAGGTGTTTGCCGCCCTCGATGCGCTCGAGGATTTCGAGTGAACCAGTCGGGGTGATGCGCAGTTCATCGACTCCCTGGAACTGGTCCACGATGCCCAGTTGCTCGCCTGCCATTTGCAGGGTGACACCAGCGCCGCGCGAGGCGGATTCCCAGCCGCCAAAGAGCAGCAGCCTTGATAGGTCCAGGCCCGCAATGGAGCGTATGGCCTGAGCTAAAGCGGCGGCGGTCTCGGCCGCCTCGGTGAAACCACTGGCCGGTCCATCCAAGGCCACCAACTCGAAGGGGACCTTCTGGGCGACGGTCATCATGACCTGTTGCAGCTTCGCTTTTGGGCTGAGGCTGACCAGCCAAACTTTGCTCCCGGGTGACTTGCGCGCGAGGTGGGCGGCCTCGTACAAGGCGTGGCTGGCCCAGGGGTCGAGGATCGCGGGCAGCATCATTTCATTTTTCAGGGCCGGCCCGGAAGGCGAGGCGAGCGGCTCGAGCGTTTGGAGCGGGTCGGGCACGATTCCGGCACAGACGACGATTTGGTAGGGGATGCTCATAGGGGGTTAATTCTCAGCCGAGTGCAGTCCGCCGGCGCCGGCGCGGAAGGCAACCGCGGCGTGATCGGGATGGTCCGGCGCGGGCGAGACACAGTTCCACAAGCAGGCGCCACAATGGACACATTTTTCGCGATCAAAATTCGGCCGGCCATCCTCGCCCGGCGTGAGGGCCTGGCCCGAACACGCTTCGACACACAACTTGGTGCCGCAGGTTCGGCATTGGTCCGGAAAGGGGAAGGCGACGTGGTCGGCGTAACCCGGCGGGGCTTGCACTTTCCCGCCGAGCAGCAGGGCGTCTTGCTGTGAGACCAGAAGCTGGCCGTCATAGGGGATAGGCGGCCAGCCGGCGCGTTCCATGAGCGCGGCATGAGCCGACACCCCGCGCGAATAACACGCGTCGCGTATCCGGACCACCTCGCCTGGCGGGATGCGCCCGCGATAATAATCTTCGAGCGACGGGATGCGCTCCCAGGGCCGTTGTGGTTTGCCAGGAAAAGACAGCCGCCCGCCGCTCAGCCCGGCAAGCGCCATGCCGATCCATCCGCTGACGGCGCCGTGATGAAAGCCGTCTCGCGATTTCTCCGCAACCCGGGCTTCGGCTTCCGTCCAACTCGACCGGCGACGCCGTACGTACGTGGCCTCGAGGTTTTCCCGATTCAAGGGCTGCCCGGCTCTGAGCAGTTCGGCCACCGCCTCGGCCAGTTGCGCCCCCGTGGCCCAGGCTTCATCCACTCCGGAACCGGTCAGCACGTTGGTCGAGCCGCTGCCCTCGCCAATGCGCGCGTAACCGTCGCCGGCCAGGCGGGGTTCTCCGCGCCGGCCGGCTTCGCCGAGCGTCTTGGCGCCCCAGGAACGGAGCTTTCCACCTTGAAGAAAGCGCCAGAGGTAGGGATGCAACATCCAATGTTGCAGGTAGCGATAAGCGGTGCGCACCGGGCTGTCGAACCACGAAGGTACGAAAATGCCCAGGGAGGCGACTCGCTCCGGGTGGACGTATAGGAATCCAAAAATCTCCGGTTCAGGATAGCCGAACGTGTGGAGGACGGTGCCAGGTTCGAGGGGAGTCTCTCGGGGCAAATCCACAACGAACTTCATCCCGACGGCCCAGTCGCCCTTGGCCTGCGCGGGCGGCGCGCCGAAGAGTTCATCCAGTTGGCGACCGACTGTTCCGACCGGTCCGTCTCCCACCACCGTGAGAGCTGCATGGATGTCCATGCCCGGCGTGAAGCCCTCGCCCGGCGTGCCACTCCGGTCCACGCCTTGGTCGAGCAGGCGGACGCCGCGCACCCTGCCGCCTTCGACCAGTGCTTCGGCAACCGGTGTGCCGGGCCAGATCTGGACTGCGCCCGTGCTCTGCACCCGGGCGCCCACCCACTGCATGAATTGGCCCATCGACAGGACCATCCCGCCTTGTTTATGCAGGAAACCCGGCGTCCAGGGTATCTCGAGCGCGTGCTCTTCCACGGGCAATGCCCAGTGAAAGGCACGGATGACCTCATCGCCCAACCGCAACGCCAGCGACCGGCGGCTCGCGCCCCGCGGGTCAAGCAAATACAGAACCTTCTCCTGTGTGACCGGCGTGGCCATCGGAATGCCCGCCGTCTCGATTTCCGGAAAGCTCGCGCCCAGCGCCCGTCCTTTCGTTACCACTCCGGAAACGCCAAAGCCCAGGCCATCGGCGCGCTCGTAACAGAGGACTTGAAGCGGCAGACCAGGGGCAACGACACTTTCAATCGCGGGAGAGCCGTCCGGGTTGACGAGTTGGCTCGAAAGCGTTGCCAGGAACCCTGCGGTGGCCGGGCCGAACCCCACGCAGACAATATCCGCGTCCATGCGGGGGCGGGGCGGAGCTAGAGTCTGGGGCTCAGATTCCTTCACGGCGAAGGGGGGATTTGCACGGAGGCGGTACCCCGGGCGGGAAGGGTTGTCCTCCGTTCGCCGGCCCCTGCTTGCCGGGGGAGCGGCCAGGGAGCACCCGTGGCGCGCTCTTGCGGGGAAGGGCTTGGGCTTGGGCCGCGATCATGCCGGATAATCCAGAGCTTCGCGTGTCATAACGCCGGTCAGGGCCTCGGCCGCGCGGTCTTTTGCCAGCCGGGCGCCGGTGAGGCAGGTGTCGAGCCGGGCGCGGAGCCCGATGAAGGGTTCCAGCCCCGCACAGGTCACACAGGGCCCGGCTTTGGCCGGGTGCGGCTGGCCCGGCTCCGAGACTTCCGAGTGATTGCGGGCGGTTCCATCGATGCCCGGGATGAGACCCTCGAGGGTCGTGAGCTCCCCGGCCGTGTAGCAGGCCCGGCAGCTTTCATCGTCCCAGGCGGGATGGCGATTGTAGCCATGCACCAGCTCGGCCGCAATGCGCCCCACTTCGCCGGCGGCCCGAGCCGCTTGGACATGGCAAAGATCGGTAAGAAACGCGATGGTGCCGGCCAGGCCAGCGCTCAGGCCGGGGCGCGCCGAGCCCTGGGTCTCGAGCTCGAGGACGTCCAGAATGAGCTGGCGAGCGGCAAGCAGCCAGCAGAGCGCGTCGGCCAGCGGGAAGGTGACGCCTTGGCGGCTTTTGTGGTAAAGCCTGGCCCCGTCGGCATCCGTGGCCGTCTGCGCGTGCCGCAGCGTCCAGAGCCACAATTTCATGGCGGTGCCGAGCGCGCAGGCGCCGGTGCCGGGGCGCTCGGCGGCGAGACGTTTCATCTCAAGGATCCAGAGCGTGAACTGCGCGAGGAATAGCTCATTGGTCATGGTCATGGAAAGTTGCAGGCGCTGGACAGCCTCGGGTCCTTCGTAGGTGGCCTCGAGCTGGGCATCCATCCATTTCTGCCCGAGGAACCCGGGACAATCCTCGGTCACGCCGTACCCGCCCATGAGGCTGACCGCCTCGCGCATCATGTTCGCGCCGTGGCCGGTGTTCCAGAGCTTGCACGCCGGGCAGAGCACGTTGGCGACCGAATCCAACTGGGCGAAACGCGCCAGCGGCGCCTCAATCGCCTGGTGTCCAGCCAGGAGCCGCATCGCTTCCTGCTGCGCTGCGGCCAATTCCTTGAGGGCCGCCCGGCCGCTCAATTTTCGTTCGGTCAGGAGCCGGTCCTTTTCCTTTTCGAGCGGGTCGAGTTCATCGAACAGGCGTGCGGCGGCGAAGCCCAGCGAGGCGCTGGCTTCACCGGCGGCCCAGATATCCACCAGGCGGTGAAGCGCGTCCTGCTTTTGCTGGATGCCGAGTTCGTACCGTGGCGTGCCGGGGGAACCCTGGCCACCGCGGAACCGGCGGCGCTGATAGAGAATGATCGGTTCGACGGCAGAAAGCAATTTGGCGGCAGTCATCAGCCCCACGGTGACACGGGTGCGGCGGAACACCGCCTCGATAATCTCGCTGTGCGAATAATTGGGGAGGAGCACCCCATCCTTGACCGTATAACCGCCGATGATGCGGCTGGCCGGAACCTGCAGGTTGAAGATCGGGTCGTTGGTGGAGGAAAGCTGATGGACGAGTTTCTTGGCCGGGGTTCCCCGGTCCCAGGTGCCGGGATCGGTGTCTTCGAGGATCACCATGCAACTGCCCTTGAGGTGCGGATCATCGGATTCCACGGCGGCGGTGACGACGTTGGCAAATCCCATGTTCGTAATGAAACGTCCGCGCTTTTCGACCTGGAGGAGCGGCTCCCGGCCTTCCGGCCATTCGGCGATGCGCACTCGGCCGGCGAGCATACCCGTCTCGACGCCCGCAAACGGAAGCGGTTCGGTTAAAGCAAACGCGGCGCGCACCTGTTTGCGCTGCTCTCCGGGCCGCAATGGCGCGGCGCCGCTTACGTACCGGGCTCGCTGTTCCGGCGTGCCGCGCTCGCAGATCGGCGCCAGGCCCAGATTGCCCGCCAGGCTCCCCGTCGCCGCGCCCGCGTCCACCCACGCCAGTTCAAAAGCGATCAGGGCCAGCGCCAGGTTCTTCGGGCCGGCGATGAATCCGCCCTGCTCGGGTTCCAGGGATGCCGCCGTGATGCCGCTTTCGTCGAAGTGCGCCAGCAGCCCGGCCTTGCCGGGGGTCCAGTCGTGGGAATTGCGCCCGCCCGCAGCGACCAACCGGGCCACCGGGCCGCGGGCCACACCGCGTGCGGCTTGCACCAGCATATGCAATTCGTAGCGTTCGGGAAAACGCCACATGACCTGGCGGACCTCATCGTTGGGGAGGGTACGAAGCTTCTCGGCGGGCGGGCGGTTCAAGGTTGCTGGCATAGATCACCAAGGTGTTGAGCGCAGGCCGCGAGCGCGGACCGGCGTTCCGCACGGGGACGGCTCGACGCTGCGATTTCGAGGGTGATATTAACGCGGCGGGAGTTGGGTCCACGACGCATCTATTGCGATTCTTCAAACAAATCTTGCACCAACCGCCCCGCCCAGCCACCCGAGATTTGGGCCCCGCCTTGGACGGGAGGGTGGCGTGAGGCTTTCGCGGGGTGCCGGGTGTCCGACCACCCGCGCCGAGGATCTCGACGACGCCTTGCTACGGCCCGCCGCTTCGATAGCAAGGTGTTTGTGCCCTACCCGGGTATGAAAGGCCGCCGCGCGATCCTCCAGGCGCACGCAACGGGCAAACCGCTGGCCGAGGCCGGCCGGGCGCTCGAAATCATCGCTCAAACCACGCCGGGAATGTCCGGGGCGGACCTGGCAAACCTGCTCAACGAGGCGGCCATCCTCTGCGCGCAGCGCAACGCGGCGGAGATTACGCTGGCCGATCTCGAAGCCGCCCGGGACAAAGTGCGGTTTTGCAAGGAGCACAGATCGATGGTGCTCAGGCAGCAGGAACGGGAGATGATCGTCTTCCACGAGGCCAGCCGTACGATTCTGCATTTGCAGACCGCGTTGCTGCCACCGCGCTACAAAGTCAGCATCGTGCCCCGCGGCCAAGCCCTGGGCGTCACCACTCTCTTGCCGGACGAGGATCAGAATCTGCAAAGCAAAAAGTTCCTTTTGGAGGAGTTGCTGGTCCTGATGGGCGGATGGGCCGCGGAAAAAACCTTCTACGATTCCACGACCAGCGGCGCCGCCGGCGCCTTCTACGGGTTTCTCCCCATAACCTTTTTCGTCACATTAGCTCACATTCTTGACTTGCGAACGCCACCAGGCCGGGCGATGAGTTATGCCATGGAACGATGCGGGGAGCTGATGTGTGGTTTGTATCGCCGAATTGCGTTCGAAGTCAGACTTGCGACTTTATGAGCTTGAGCGAGAGAGCCCCGAACGCGACGCCCGGCCGGTCGAAACGGACGCTGCGGGTATTGCTGGTGGAAGACTCACAGCCGGACGCCGTGCTCCTCACCCGGGCGCTCGAACGCGGGGGCTTCACCACTGTCACCCGGAGGGTCGATACCGCCGAAGGGTTGGAGCAGGCCCTGTTCCAGGCGGCTTGGGATTTTATCCTCTGCGACCACGCCATGCCCCATTTCAGCGCTCCGCAGGCGCTCGAACTCGTCCAGAGGCACAACCTGGACATCCCGTTCATCATTGTTTCAGGCTATATCGAGGAGGAGACGGCGGTGTCGGCCATGAAGGCCGGCGCCCACGACTATATCATGAAGGACCGCCTGGCCCGCCTCGTGCCCGCCGTCGAACGCGAGTTGCGCGATGCCGAGGTCCGGCGCGCGCGGCGGGAATCGGAAGCCCAATTGCTTCGCGCCCACGAGGAACTCGAACTGCGGGTGCGGGAGCGCACCGCGGATTTGCGCGCCGCGAACCGCAAACTGGAGAATGTCATCGAGGAACGCCGGCGGCTGGAAAACGAGCTGCTCGAGATCGCGGAGAACGAGCGGCGTCGCATTGGTTTTGACCTGCACGACGACTTGGGCCAGAAATTGACCGGGCTGTCCCTGATGATCAAAGGGCTCGAGCAGAAGCTCGCCAACGAAAAGCACCATTGCCTCGAGGAGGCTCACAACGTGCAATCCTTGATGGACGAGATCGTGCACTTCACCCACAACCTGGCCCGCCAGTTCAGCTCGCTCGACGTCAAAGGCGACGACGTGTCGAGCCTGCTCCGGGGCCTGGCCGCCAATGTGAAGAAAATGTTCGGCATCTCCTGCGGATTCAGCGTCAAAGGGACCCTGCCGGAGCTGCCGCAGCACACGATGTTGCAGCTTTACAAAATCTCCCAGGAAGCGGTGAGCAACGCCATTAAGCACGGCAAGGCCAGCCAGGTCCTCCTCCACCTGGATTGCGACAACGACCAATTATTGCTGACCATCCGGAACGATGGGCTGCCCTTCACCCAGCCCGCGGGATCAAAGAACCGGATGGGTTTGCGCATCATGCATTACCGCGCCAGCACCATTGGCGGCTCGCTTGAAATCAAGCCGCTGGAAAAAGGCGGCACGGTGGTCGCCTGTTCCCTCCCGGTTAAGGGCGGGACGCGGCTGGTTCACCGTGTCGTTCAGCGTGCGGCGGCTTCGGGTTCGCGAGGAGGGGTTGAGGAGGTGGAAACCGAACCGGTGACCCACTCGAGCCCGCTTTCCTGAGCCTGGCCGGACGCCCGGCGGCGCTTGCGAACACGGATGCCTCGAAGGCCCCACGCCTCCGGCCAGAGGCCAGCCGGCTATTTCGCGAAGGGGACACGGCTAGTCCATAAGCAAAGCGGGCTGCGATTTCGCCCCGCTCCGCCCGGGGGGCCAGGAGGCTTGCCCCACCGGTCATCTCCGCCTAGTTTGCCGCCATGAGTTCAAAGTTCGCTTTCCGGTTGACTGTGCTCCTTTGCCTGTTCCCGGCCCCGCTGCTTCTCGCCGCCGGCGCGAACGCGGCGCCGCTGCCGGAGGTCCCAACACCGCAAGAGCCGGTTACGAATGTCTATCACGGCGTGGCCGTGATCGATCCGTACCAATGGCTGGAGGACGCTTCGACGCCAGCCGTTCGCCAGTGGACTGCCAGGGAAAACGAGCGGACCGAGGCGTACTTTTCCCGTCTTCCCTTCCGGGAAGGAATTGCCCAGCAGTTGATGCAACTCCGCAGCGAGGAGTCGGCCCGCTATTATGGATTACAATGGAAACGAGGACGGATTTTCGCGTTGCGCTTCAAGCCTCCCGCTCAGCAACCGATCCTGGTACGGCTTTCCTCGGTCGAGCCGCCGGCCTTGTGGCGAACCGTGTTCGACCCCAATCAGTACAATACCAATGGCACAACCGCGATTGACTGGTATGCGCCCTCGCCCGACGGCCGGCGGATCGCGGTTTCCTTGTCGGAAGGCGGCAGCGAGCGGGGAACCCTTCACTTTTTCGAGGCCGATTCAGGCCGGGAGCTGTCCGATGTCATTCCGCGGGTGCAGTACCCGACGGCCGGCGGGAGTGCGGCCTGGACCGCCGACGGCACGGGCGTTCTCTACACGCGTTACCCACAGGCCGGGGAACGGCCGGAGGCGGATCTGCACTTTTATCAACAAGTCTGGTTTCACCGGCTGGGGACTCCCGTCAGCGAAGACCGGCTCGAAATCGGAAAAGACTTTCCGCGGATCGCAGAGATCGAGCTGTCGGGCAGCGAGGACGGACAATGGATCCTGGCATCCGTGGCCAACGGGGACGGAGGGGATTATGAGCAGTTCCTGCGTGATGCGGCCGGCAAATGGCAACCGGTGACGCATTTCGAGGACGGGATCAAGCAAGTGAAATTTGGCCGGGACGGGGCCCTCTATCTGCTCTCCAAGCAGGACGCTCCGCGGGGCAAGCTCCTGCGCCTGCCGCTGAGCGATCCCCGCCTGGCCCAGGCCGCGGTCATCGTCCCGGAGCGCAAAGGTGTGATCGAGGAATTCGCCCCCTATGACCATGGCGTCTATGTGGCTTACATTTTCGGCGGGCCATCGGAGTTGGCGTGCTTTCCCCGGGGCAGCACCCATCCGCACAGCATTCCCATTTTGCCGATTTCCACCGTGGCCGGTTTGGATTCATGGCAGGGGGATCAGTTGATCTTCGGCAATGTCAGCTACCTCAAGCCGTTTGCCTGGTTCAGGTTTGATCCGTCGATGGCTCAACCCGAGCGCACGGGGCTGTATATGACCTCGCCGGCCAATTTCGACGATATTGAAGTCGTGCGTGAGTTTGCCACCTCAAAGGACGGCACCCAGGTCCCGTTGAACATTCTGCGTAAGAAGGAGCCGAAGCGGGACGGACGGAACCCCACCCTGCTTTACGGCTACGGGGGCTATGACATCAGCTTGACGCCCAGCTTCGACTCGACGCGGCGCGTTTGGTTCGACGCCGGGGGCGTCTATGTGGTCGCCAACCTTCGTGGCGGGGGCGAGTACGGAGAAGCCTGGCACAAGGCGGGCAACTTGACGCGCAAACAGAATGTATTTGATGATTTCATCGCCGCGGCCGAGCACCTCATCCAACGTCATTACACGGAGCCTTCGAAATTGGCGGTCGAGGGCGGCAGCAATGGCGGCTTGCTGATGGGCGCCTTTTTGACACAGCGACCGGACCTGGCCCGCGCGGTGGTCTCGCACGTCGGGATTTACGATATGTTACGGGTCGAGTTGGACCCCAATGGGCAGTTCAACGTCACAGAGTTCGGCACGGTAAAAAACCCGGAGCAATTCAAGGCGCTTTACGCCTACTCCCCCTACCACCATGTGCGTCCCGGGGTGAAATACCCCGCCGTGCTGTTGATGACCGGCGAGAACGATGGGCGCGTCAACCCGGCGCAATCCCGGAAAATGGCGGCCATCTTGCAGGCCGACACCGGGTCCGGCTTGCCCATCCTGTTCCGCAGCGCTGCCAGCGCCGGCCACGGCATCGGCACGTCGCTGCGGGAGCGGATTACCGAACAGGCGGATGGGTACGCGTTCCTCTTCGATGAGCTGGGCATGGACGCCGCCCGATGGACTTTTAAATGAAAGACGGAAACGAGTTGCATTTCCTATTTTACTCATTTCAATTAAATCCGTGGCGACTGATTCGACACTCAAAACGAATTCCGGGATGACTCCGGCCCTGGCGGCCGCCGAGCAACGGGCACGTGAGTTCCTGGGCCAAGCCAAGTGGCGGAAGGCCAGGGACGAGCTGAAGCCGTTAGTGAAGGCGGATCGAGCGCGGTATTTGCCGCTGCTCATCGAGGCGAACCTGGGTTTGGCTCGCGAGATGATCACCAAAGGGCAGACGGAAGAGGCCCGCCAGGTGTTGGCCTACCTTGGGACCATAGCGCCGGCGCAGCAGTTGGTGAGCTTGGAAGCCGAGGTGGCGGCGCGCTCGGGCAAGAGCGGTGGGTTTACGGCCAAGTTTGCCTCAGCCTTGGCCGACGGGGCGGCGGGTTTGCCCCAAGGGGAACGGCTTCGATTGGCGGACCAGTTGGTGCTGGCGTTCGAGCCCGTGCCCGACAAGCCTGGGCTGGGCGGCGAACTGCGCGCGGTGCATGAGGCGCTGCGGGCGGCTTGTGAGCAGCAGTGGGCCAAGGCGGCTGAATTGCTGCGCAGCGTTCCACATCGGTCTTCTTTCAGCCATTGGGCCGCCTTTCTTAAGGGCGTGGCGGCCTTTCACAATGGCGAGCGTGAGCGGGCCGAGCGCTTCTTTTCCGGGCTTCCGGCGACCTCCGTCCCGGCCAAAGCCAGCCTGGCCTACCGTATCCTTGGCCGGCCCGCCAATCCCTCAAACGCTGTCCCGGAACCGACCGAAGCGGCGCTGGATGGCGCCTGCCACCTGGCCGGCCTCGTGGGAGTCGGTCGCTGGCTCCTGACGGCGGACCGATTATGGAAGCAAGGCCGCTATGCCGATTCCTACCGTGTTTTCCGTGATGGCGTGGCGCAGTTCCCAGGTGACGGGCTCGACTGGGTCGGATCGTTAAGCGACTTTTATTTCCAGGCTCCCTTTGCCATGTCCGAAGCCCAGCGGGACCCATACATGGGTTATCTCGATGGGTTACTGCACCGGAAGGCGGCCAAGAGCCAAATCGAGGAGATGCGGATACTCAGGCTGTTTTCACTCTTAGAACAACAGGTCATGAGCGGGTGGGATCTGCGCATGGATTGGGAGGGTTTCATCCAGGCACATCGGCAGACCTACGGCCCCAATCCGCGCCTGGAATCCTTGGCCTACGGCTGGCTGGGGGAGCAACTGTCCCGGCCCCGGGCCGGTTCGTATTTTGGACCGGGCGGCCCGGAGCCCCGATTGCGGGATGCTGCCGGGGCGCGCGACTGCCTCGAAAAGGCCATTCAGCTTGATCCGCGAAACCTGGAAGCGCATCTCTTGCTGGCAGCGGTTTATGGGATATTGAACCGAAACAGCGAACGTAACCGGCTGCTCGACAAGATGGCCCGGGAATTTCCGCAAGAGAAACCCGTGCTGGTGCAAAACGCCCAGGGCTGCATCGCACGCAAAGCCTATAACAAAGCGCTGACGTTGCTCGAAAGCGCCCGGCGCCTCGATCGGCTCGATCCGCAAATCCCGGAACAAATTGTGGTGGCGCGGCGGCGCCTGGCGCGACAACAATACGAGCAACATCAACTCGAAAAGGCACGCCAATCGCTCGCCCCAATTGAGGAATTCCTGACGGATAAACCCCAGGACTTCCAAAGAAGCCGCTGGACGGCGTTCCTCCGGCAAGGACTCATGGAGCGGTTGTTCGGCGAATCGGAACGGGCCGGGGCGCTGCTGGCGCAAGCCCGCGCGGCCAGCCCGTTCCCCGCCGCGTTTCTGTTCTTCGCCCACCTGACCTACCGCGTCTATGCCAGACCGCCACGCAGCGACTCCCCGTTCTTGCCCGAGTTGCGCACTGAACTCAAACGGGCGCCTTCGGCGGCCAACGGCGTTCTCCTGATGCTCATGTTTCACTACTGGGACCAGGCCCCGGATCGCCCCCCGCTCGAAGGTGAAGTGGCCCTGCTCCGGAACTATTTGCAGAGTGCTGCCAAGCGCGCCTGTACGCGCGCGGAAGCCAAATCGGTAGTGGAGTTGTGTTCTCAAATGCAGTTCAAAGACTCTGCGGCCCGCTTCGTCAAAGTGATGCTGAAACAGGATCCGGGCGACCCGTCTTTCAGGCTGTTCGATTACTATCTGAAATCGCCCTGGGAACTTGGCCCTGAGGAAAAGGAGGAGTGGCTCGGGCAAATCCTCGAAGAAGCGCAGCGGCGGGGCGACCAGGAGATGATCCAGAAATTGCAGGGCATGGTCCGCAGCCTCCATCACCCACCGCCCGTTCCGGCAGGGCCGGAGGCGATGGATTTCGAGGATGAAGAAGACTTTGACGATGCCGGGGGCGGCCTGCCGGAAGCGATGCTCCCGCCGATGGCAGCCGCCGATCAGGACCTGTTCGCTGAGATGCTGGAAATGTTGGCCAATGCCTCGGAGGCGGATGTCCAGCGACTGCGGAAAACCAAGCCCAAGGACATGCCGGATTTCATGTTCGACATGCTGCTGGCGGCCGCGAAAGGCAAAGGCCCGCTCCCGGGGCCCCTCGAACCCGCACCCCCCAAGACGCCAAAACCGCCCCAACCCAAACCTGCCGCTCCGCAGGATCCAAACCAGGGGCAACTGTTCTGAATCGAGCTCATGAATCCGTACCTGATACTCGGGGTGCCTAAAAACGCCGATAACGCGACCATCCGCCGCTCCTATCTGGAAGCCGTAAAACTGGCCACACCGGAATCGGATCCCGTTCGCTTCAAAGCGGTGTCCGAAGCTTACGAGAAAATCAAAGACGAAACCGCTCGGTGCCGTTATGAGCTGTTCCATACCGAGGCGCCGGGCGAGTCGCCGCTCGACGTGTTTCTGCGTCATCTGCAGGTTTCCGCGCAGCCGCGTCCCCTGTCCCACGAAGCCATGAAGGAGTTCTTACGCGCATGTTCGAAGACGTAAATCCCAAATCCGGGGAGAGACAACCCGGCCTTTTTCCGGAGATGGCCGAGCCGGAAGCACACGACGAAGTGACGCCCCCGGAAGGCGCTCCGAAGCCCCAGAATGGCACACGGTCGGAAACGGTGTCGTCCGAGCCTGCCGCCGGGGAGGAGGGCCCTTCCGAAGAGCCGGAGCAAGCCGCGGAATTGGAGCGGTGGAAGGACGCGTTGCGCCACGATTTCGAGCAGTGGCTGGCGGCGGTGGAGGAGGTGCCGGACGCAGAGAGCCTCGAGCTCGAGCCCGCGGAAGCCCCTGACCTATACTCGTTTTATGAGCAACTCGCGGCCGCCACGGCGGAGTCGCGCAAAGCCAACCGCCGAACCGCCGAGGCGATCAGCCAGTGGGGTGACACGCTTTCCCGTTTTGACGCCAGCCTCGAGCCGTTGCGCGAGACCGTCTCCGAGTTGGTGGCCGCCCAACCCAAGGGTACGGAACTGTCTCGCGCGCATTGCCTGGTGCTGGCGGAATGGCTGGATCGGCTTTATCGGATTCACCAGGCGTTTGGCGTCGCACCCGCCAAGACCCCTTGGTGGGGTGGGAACGACCGTGGCTGGCGCCGAGCCTGGGAAAACCAGAAGCAGGCGCTGAGCATTGTCATCAGTCATATTGAAGCCTTCTTGAAGAAGGAAGGGGTGACACGATTGGAAACCGAAGGCCGCCCTTTCGACCCGGCCACGATGAGCGCGGTGGCGGTCGAGCCGAATGCGGTCCATCCCGCGCAGACGGTGCTCGAAGAACTGGCCGCGGGCTATCGCCACAATGGCGAATTGCTGCGCTCCGCCCAAGTCAAAGTCAGCCGCAAACCTTAAAGGTGAAACCCCCAGCTTTGTTTCTCCCACCCCTCCCACCCTCCAGCACATCATTTTTTTACCGCATATGAGCGATCTCATCGTTGGCATCGACCTCGGAACCACCAACTCCGAGCTGGCCCTCAGTTCGGACGAGCAGGTCAAAGTTCTGCCCATCCATGGCCATCCCATTATGCCCTCGTGCGTGGGGCTGGATGCCAGTGGAAAACTGGTGGTCGGCCAGGCCGCCAAGAACCAACTGGTCGCCGCCCCAGAGCATACCCTCCTCTCCATCAAACGCCGGATGGGAGAGGAGACCAAAGTGAAGCTGGGCGAGCGGGAGTTTTCGCCCGAAGAAATCTCTTCGTTCATTCTGCGCGAACTCAAGCAGGAGGCCGAACGGCAACTCAACCAGCCGGTTCGGAAAGCGGTGATTACCGTTCCGGCGTTTTTCAACGAGCGGCAGCGCAAGGCCACGCAGGTGGCCGGTGACCTGGCCGGGTTAGAGGTGGTGCGCATCATCAATGAACCGACGTCCGCCGCCCTGGCCTACGGCGCCGGCGCAACCGAGGGTGAGACGATGCTGGTTTATGATTTGGGGGGCGGCACCTTCGACGTCTCCGTGGTCGTGGTCGAACGGGGGGTGGTCGAAGTCAAGGCGAGCCACGGGGACACCCACCTGGGCGGCGACGACTTCGACCAATTGCTGGTGGATCGCGCCGTGCTCGAATTCAAACGGCAGCACAATGTCGATTTGGTTCAAGATCCCAAAACGCTCCGCCGGCTCAAGGTTGCTCTCGAGCGCGCCAAGCGCACCCTATCGGACGAACCTTTTGTTCAGGTGCGCGAGGAGTACCTGGACGGCCAGCATCATCTTGAATGGGAACTGCTGCGAGATGATTACGAAGGCCTGATCCTGCCGTTGCTCGAACGGACGCTTGACTGCGTCCACCAGTCGCTCAACGATGCCCGGCTCGCGCCGAAGGACATCAAGAAGGTGATGCTCGTCGGGGGTGCCACACGGACGCCCCTGGTCCACCGACTGCTCAAAGAGCGCCTGCAGCTCGAACCGCGGTTTGAGATTAATCCCGATCTCATTGTCGCCATGGGCGCGGCCGTCCAGGGCGCGGTCATCTCCGGTGGGAAGCGGCATAGTGTGCTGGTCGATATTACTCCGCATACCTACAGCACGAGCGCGTTGTCGGTCCGCCATGGGGAGGAGGGGCTTTTTTGTGTCCCCATCATCCCGCGAAACACGCCGCTGCCGGCCAGCCGTTCCGAGATGGTTTATACCCTGTACGACAACCAGCCCTCGGCCCGAGTCGAGGTGTACCAGGGGGAGAGTGAATACCCGCAGCAGAACCTGTTCATCGGCGACTTTCTGGTCGAGGGGCTGAGCAAGGCGCCGGAGGGCAACCCGATTGTCATTCACTTCGATCTCGATTTGAATGGCATGATCAAAGTCACAGCGACGGAAAAGGCGACCGGCCTGGCCAAATCGGTCACACTCGACACCAAAGGGCAGCACCCGCTTGATGTCGAAGCCGCCCGCCGCAATGTGGCTTCGCTGGTAGGCGAGCCCGCCGCCGCAGGCGCGGCGCCAGGGGCGGCACCGCAGGAGGACGGGGAAGTCGAAGTCGAACCCGAAGAACTCCTGAATACGGCCAAAGATCTGCGCAAGCGGGGCGAGTTGCTGTTGCAGAAGACCATCAGCCCGGAAGATGCCAGCGAGATCCGCGAACTCATTCACCAAAGCACCGTCGCCATCAAGGACGCGGATTGGGATGGGCTCGAAGAGAAGAACGACGCGCTCGCGGACTTGCTGTTTTATCTCGAAGACTAAGCCCGAATGCACGACCGATAAACCTTGAGCCTGGCGAACCATCTGCCGCGATACGACCTCCATGACCATCACCTGCCCAGCCTGTGGCAAAGCGAACCCCGAGGAGCCGGCATGCGCGCGGTGCGGCTGTGACCTGACAGAGTTGCGCGCGGTGCTGACCGCGGCGGCGCATGCGCTCGAGACCGCCAAGGCCTGCCTCCGGGCCGCAAACTGGGCGGCCGCCCTTGATTGGACCGAAGCATCCTGGCAGCTCCACCACACGGTGGAAACCGCTCGGCTGGGTTTCCTTGCGGCTGGCGGCGCCGGGGACATCGCCAGCGCGCTGCTTTGGCAGCGGCGCACGGACGAGGATCGCCCCTCGCGCGCGGCGGCAAGGGCGAGCCGCGCAGGGTGACCCCACGAGTCTCGGCCTGAGACCGCTCGGGCGCTGCGGGGTGGCTGAAGATGGAATGGGCTCAAGAACCTTGACGTTGGCAGACACCACGTTAGCCGTTGCGAAACCCCGAGGAACTGGCGGGAGCGAGCGCTATCCGGGGACCGAGCCGAGCAACTCCGCGATCTTTGCGCCCATGTCCTTTTCCCGCATCAAGGATTCCCCGACCAGAATCGCGCCGGCGCCGCAGGCGGCGAGGCGCTGGACATCCGCGGCGGTGTGGATGCCGCTTTCGGCGACTAACAAGGGCGCCGGGCGTCCCGGCGGGGTACAGGCAGACAACCGGCGGGCCAGGCGTTCGGTGGTGGCCAAATCCACTTTGAACGTCTTCAAATCACGGTTGTTGACCCCGACCAATCGGGCGCCTGCCGCCAGGACTCGATCCAACTCGGCCTCGTTGTGGACTTCCACCAGGGCGCTCAACCCGGCCTCGGTTGCCAGCGCGTGAAAATCCCCCAGTTGCGCGTCGGTCAAAATGGCGGCGATCAGCAAGACCGCGTCGGCGCCCCAATGAACGGCTTCCAGGAGCTGGCGCTCGTCGATAATAAAATCCTTTCGCAGCAGCGGCAATTGGACGGCCTGGCGAATCTGTTTCAAGTAATCGAGCGAGCCCTGAAAGAACTTCTGGTCCGTGAGCACGGACAAACAGCTCGCGCCGGCGCGTTCGTATTCGAGCGCGATTCGAACGGGGTCGAAATCCGGCCGGATGATTCCAGCCGAAGGAGAGGCCTTTTTGACTTCGGCAATGAGCGCGACGGAACCGGCCCTGGGCGAGCGCAGGGCCGCCAAAAAATCGCGGCGGCCGCCTCGGGCATCGAGCGCGGCTTTCAGCTCGTGGACGGAGATCTTCTGCCGGGGCAGTTTGGCGACCTCGGCTTGTTTCTCCTGAACAATAGTATCAAGAATCGTCATGCGGGGAAGGCCAGCGTCACCGAGGGGAGCGAAGGAACCGTCGATGTGCCCGGCCGGGCGGCGAGGTCGGCGGACGTGCCGTGGCCCCGGCCGGCTTCAGTGCAAAAGCGTGGCGCACGATCACTCCTCCTCGTCCTTGAGACCTTGCATGCGTTTGCTCGGGCCGCCGGCGCGCAGCCAGCCGTTGACAAAGGGATCCAAGTCGCCATCCATCACCGCCTGCACGTTGCTGGTCTCAACCCCGGTGCGCAGGTCCTTCACCATCCGGTACGGCTGGAACACGTAGCTGCGGATCTGGTTGCCCCAGGAGATGCTCCCCTTTTCACCGTAAAACCGTTCCATCTCGGCCTTTTGCGCGTCCTGGCGCTGGGCGAAGAGCTTTGAAAGCAGCATCTTCATGGCCGTGGCGCGGTTTTGATGCTGGGAACGCTGGCTCTGCGAAGCCGCGACTGTCCCGGTGGGCAAGTGGGTGATGCGCACGGCGGTTTCGACCTTGTTGACATTCTGGCCGCCTTTGCCGCCGGAGCGATAGGTATCGACTCGAAGCTCTGCGGGCGGAATGACGATCTCGTTCGAGGTCTCTTCGATTTCGGCGATCACATCCACGCTGGCAAAGCTGGTGTGCCGCCGCTTGTTCGAGTCGAACGGAGAAATCCGGACCAGGCGGTGGACGCCGCGTTCCGCCTTGGAAAAGCCGTAGGCATTCTCGCCGGTTATAAGCAGCGTGGCGCTTTTGATCCCCGCCGACTCGCCCTGGAGGACATCGGTCAAATCGATTTGCCAGCCGCGGGCTTCGGCCCAGCGCTGATACATGCGCATGAGCATGTTCGCCCAGTCGCAGGACTCGGTGCCGCCGGCCCCGGCATTGATGCTCAGGATGCAGTTGCTGCGATCGTGCGGGCCTTTGAGGAAAACCTTCAGTTCAAGCGCGTCCAACCCCTTGAAATAGCGGGACAGGTCGCCTTCGATTTCCTGTTGCAGCTTCGGCTGGGCAGCCTCGGGTTCCGACTCACCCAGCTCCACCATGACCCGGAAGTCTTCCAGCTCCTTTTCCGCCTGCAGCAGTGGCTCGATCCGCGTACGGAGGGAATTGGCCTCCTCGATCAGCTTCTGTGCCTGGTCGCGGTTATTCCAGAAATTCTCCGCCGCCATCAAGGCGTTGAGTTCGCCCAGACGTTTTTGCGCGCTGGGTACGTCAAAGAAACCTCCGCAGATGCGACAATTTATCGGCGGCGGTAGTCAACTCAGCTCGAATGGTATCAAACATGACGGCGGAATGTAGGATGCGGAATGGCCCGTTGCAAGTGCGGAGCCGCCTCCATGCTCTCCCGGGCTCTTCCTCCGCGACGCCGGTGACGACATACCATTCCTCTTGAATTAGCCCCCCTAAGCTCCGACCCTGACCGGCATGAATTTCGCCATTTGCAACGAGATTTTTAGCGGCTGGAAAATCGAAGATGTATTCGCCCGCGCCTCCCGGCTCGGTTATCACGGTGTAGAGATCGCGCCCTTCACCCTGGCAAATTCGGTCACCGACATCCCCGCCGCGGAGCGCAGCCGGATCCGCCAGAGCGCGGCGCAACACGCTGTGGAAATCGTAGGGATCCACTGGGTGCTGGTCAAACCGGAGGGCCTCTATATCAATCATCCCGAGCCCGGTATTCGCCGCCGGACGTCCGAGTATTTTTGCGACCTGGTAAACTTCTGCGCCGACCTGGGCGGCCGCGTGATGGTGGTCGGCTCGCCCAAACAGCGCCATCTGCTGCCGGGTGTCGCCTCGGAGCAGGCTGAAGCATGGGCGCTGGACACGTTCCGTCCCTCGGTGAAACTGGCGGAGGATCGAGGGGTCACCATTTGCTTCGAGCCACTCGCGCCGGTTGAGACCAACTTCATCAACACCGCCGCCGAGGCCATCCGATTCACCCGGCGGCTGGGGTCGCCGCGCTTCGAGATCATCCTGGACGTGAAAGCGATGTGTTCGGAAAGCACGCCGATCCCGCAAATCATCCGGGAGTCCTGGCCTCGATTCGCTCATTTCCACGCGAATGATAAGAACCTCAAAGGGCCGGGGTTCGGGGAGGTCGATTTCCAGCCGATTGCGGCGGCTTTGAAAGAGGTGGGTTATACCGGCTATGTCTCGGTGGAGGTGTTCAACTTCGAGGAGGGGGCGGAGACGATTGCGGCCCGGAGCCTGGAATACCTCGCGCGGGTGTTCGGATGAGCAACGTCTATTTTGATCCGGGCGAGCAACGCGCGGCGAAGGTGAAGGAACTTTTCGCGCGGATTGCGCCTCGGTACGACCTGATCAACGACCTGCAAAGCTTCGGCTTGCATCGTTACTGGAAACGGCGGGTGGTTGGCCTGGCCCGACCGGGTGCCGGTCAGTTGGTACTCGATCTCTGCTGTGGGACGGGCGATCTCACATTCGCCTTCGCGGCGCGGGGGGCAGCCGCGGTGGGGCTCGACTTCAGCGAAGGGATGCTGGGAGTCGCCCGGCGCAGAGCGCTGGCGGGCGTGGGCGCCGGCGAACACAGGCAGCGTCGGGCACCGGCGGAGTTGGCAGCCGGGTCTGCCGCGGACCCCCACACGCCCCGGTTTGCGCGCGGGGACGCCCAGCGAATCCCGTTTCGGGACCATTCCTTCGATATCGTGACGGTGGGTTATGGGCTGAGGAACCTGGCCGACTGGCGCTCGGGATTGGGCGAAATGCGGCGCGTGCTGCGCCCTGGCGGACGGCTGGTCATACTGGATTTTGGCAAACCGGACAACGCGCTGTGGCGGACCCTGTATTTCGGTTACCTCAGGTTGTTCGTGCCGGTCCTGGGCCGGGTCTTTTGCGGCAGCGCCGGCGCCTACGCATACATACTGGAATCCTTGCGGCATTACCCCGCCCAGCACGGGGTGGCGGCCGCCATGCGGGATCTCGGTTTTACCCAGGTGCGCATCGTCAATTTTCTCGGCGGCATCATGACGGTGAATTACGCAGAAACGGCGGCTTCGTAGTTGCCAAGGCCGAACTCCCTTGACCAGAATGGCGCGGTGAATTTTCGAGAAAAAGTCATTTCCTGGGAGGACCTGCCGCAATGGCGGACGCACTTGCGCGCCGGGGGAAAGCGGCTGGTGGTCACGAACGGCTGCTTCGATCTGCTCCATTTGGGACACGTCACGTACCTGGAAACCGCGCGCAACCTCGGCGACGCCCTGCTGATTGGTTTGAACGGGGATGATTCGGTGCGCCAGCTCAAGGGCGAGGGCCGTCCACTCAACGCGCAGCAGGACCGGGCCGCCGTCCTGGCGGCGCTCGAGAGCGTGACGGGGGTATGCATTTTTGCGGAGCGCGCGGCCACCCGCTTTTTGGAGCGCGCACAACCGGATATCTACGTGAAGGGCGGCGATTACACCCTCGAAACCGTCAACCAGGACGAGCGGCGCGCGGTCGAGCGGGCGGGCGGCGTCATCCATTTCATTCCGTTTGTGCAGGGAAAATCGACTACTGGACTGCTGAAGAAAATCGCGCAGGTCTGAGGCTTCGGTCCACCGGCGCAGCCGGAGCTGCGGCCCGGGGGTTTGGGTCAGAACCAGGCTAATCCCCTCGGCATCGAGCTTTTCCTTCACTTCGAGGTTCAGCTCCTGCAGGCCCGCCAGGTATGGCTGGTAATTGTTCCCCCGCCACCAATGTTGAACGAGAATATTGACGTTGGCGCCCGAGAACTGATTGAAGGTCACCCAGACATGGTCGGTCATGGGGTGATGCCGGTAGATTTCTTCCAGCAGGGCGATGGCTCGTTTGACCTTCGACACCGGCAGATCGTGCGGCAGGACGAAATTGACGTTTGTTTTGATGTGCGGGCGCCGGCTCAGGTTGGTGATGGTCGCGTTCCCGATGGTCTTGTTGGGCACCGCCACGAGGTGACCTTCCGGGCTGCGGACCCGTGTGCTGCGCAGGCCCACGATCTCCACCGTGCCCTCGGCGCCATCGAGCTTGATCTGATCCCCGACGCCGAACGGTTTATCCACGAACACGGCCAGGGCGCCAAAGAGGTTGGCGAGGGTGTCCTGGGCGGCCAGGCCGACGGCCAGGCCGCCAATCGACAGCGAGGCGATGGCGGCGGTGATATTGACATCCATGTTCTGCGCGGTGACCAGCACGGCCACCACGACCAGGAAGGTGTTCAGGCTGACGCGAATGACCGAAAAGAGCTGGTCGTGGAAACGCCGGTCACCTTCCTGGGCATGCCGCTTTCTCCACCCCACCAGCAGCGCATCCATCACGCGCACGGCCAGGTAGGTCAGCGACGCCGCCACGACCAGGATGAGGCCTTTCGAGAAATAAATCTTGGCCCGGGACGGCCAATCGAAAAAATTCAAACCGATGTTGAGCAGCAGAACAAACGCCACCAGCTTGATCGGGCCGCGCAGCAGTTCGATGAACAAATCGTCGAGGCTGGCACCCGGACGCGAAGCCAGCCGCCTGAGCCAGAGATTGGCCGCCAGGTCAATGAGCCGGGCGATGACAAACGCCAGCACGACATAGGCGATCGACGCCACGTATTTCCACAGGGGCTCCCCCAGCAGCGTGTGGTCTCGCAACGCCGCGACTTCATCCAGCCGAAAGGTCAGCGGATGGGCTTGGAACTGTTCGACTTTCCGGACCAGCGCCGAAGGTTCATTGGTCAGGACGGGGGCCGGGTTGGTCGAGACCGCCGCGCCGGCCCATAAGGCCCACATCCACAAGGCCGCCAGCAGCGCCAACAGCACCCGGTACAACGTCTGGAATTTCACTCGCATCGCCGCGGAAGCCTACGTCACCACGCTTTCCCGGGACAAGCGCTTAATCCCGCGCCGCCGCCCCATTGACCGGGGCGGACTTTTCATGCATTTTAGCGGGGCCGATAGACCCTTTCGGAGGCTCGCGCCTGCCGATTTGTGCTGCCGCCACACACTACCGTGAAACGACCGCTGGCCAATGGGAGCCCCAATGGATTGGTTGGCGCCGTGAGCGACCGGGCCCAACCCGAGCTGCCGCCCGGCACGTTGCGTTTTCTCGCCACTTCCCTCAAGCAACAATGGAAGCGCTACCGGAAGGGCCTGAAGCGCTGCCAGGAGCGGTTCTCCGAGGATGCCGTGCATGAATCACGCGTGGAAACGCGCCGGCTCCTCGCCATCCTGGGATTGCTCAACCCCTTTCTGGCCCGCGGCCGTTTCCAAAAGGTGGAGACCCTGCTTAAGGAACACTTGGATACCTTCGATGATTTGCGCGATACCCAGGTGCAATTGGCCGCGGTGGGCAAAATGCTGCGCGCCTACCCGGCCGCCGCTCCGTTTTACGAGCACCTGGCAAAACGCCTGGATCGGTTCACTCGCCAAACCCGCAAAACCGTTAAACGCATAAAAACCAAGCGGCTCGCAAAATTGATCGTGACCTGCCGCGAGGACGTGAAATGCTGGCGTGCGGATACGGGCGCGAACGAGGCCAACGCGATGCTGCTGGATTGCATCAACCACGCCTTTGCGCGGACGATTCAGTTGCGGCGGCGAATCGATCCCAAGGACACGGACACGATCCACCGCACCCGGGTGTCGTTCAAACGGTTGCGTTACATGATCGAAACGCTGGCGGATCACCTGCCCAACGCTAACGACAAGCTGCTCGACGCGATGCATCATTACCAGACGATGATGGGCGAGATCCAGGATGCCGAGGTGCTCCGGCGCTGCCTGGATCGTTTCCTCGACAGGGAAAGCATGCTCGCGAGCGCGGCGCGCCGGCTGAGACGCGAGCTTCACGCTCGCGCGGAGTTCCTGATCCAGGTCTATCTGGATGCGGCGGACCAACTGCTGGATTTCTGGCCTCAGCCCGCGCCCCGGAGCGTCAGGCGCCCACGAACCACCACGCCCGCCGCGCGCCCGCACGGTCCCCAGCCCCGCTCTTCGAGCCGGACTTCCCCCAGGTCCGCCACCGCATGAACCTTTACCTGCTGCGCCACGGGCTGGCCGCCGAACTCGGCGAACACGGGGTCACCAAAGATGCCGAGCGGGCGTTGACCCCCAAGGGAAAGGCGAAGCTCTCGCAAATTGCCGCCGCGATGGGAGCACAGGGGCTGTCGTTCGACCTCATCCTCTCCAGCCCCTATGTGCGCGCGCGCCAAACCGCCGAGATTGTGGCCGAGGCGCTCGGCATGCGCAAGCGGGTCGAGTTCACCGAGGCCCTGGTCCCCGGGGGCCAGACGCGCAAACTCGTCGATCTGCTCCGGCTGATGCATCCGAACCCGCGCGAGGTTTTGCTGGTGGGTCACGAGCCGCTGCTGAGCGATCTCATTTCGGTGCTGGTGGCGGGCGGCCCCGGCCTCCCCGTCGTGATGAAAAAAGGCGGTCTCTGCAAATTAAGCGCGGAAACACTCGAACACGGCCGCTGCGCCGCGTTGGAATGGCTCCTGACCCCCAAACAAATGCTGCTCATGTCGTAACGAGGCCCGGCCACGGACCATGGCTGGCCGGCTCCGTTGGTTACTGGTTTTACCTGCGCGATTTTGCCACCAATCCTGTAGCGAAGGTGAATCAGACAGTTAGGATTGTTGATGGCTGGACGCGGGATATCACCGTGCGTGGCTTTAATGAGCCCATGTCTTTCAGTGAGCAGTCGGAGCAGTTTACCGTGCAAATGGCGGTAGCTACGTATCGGAATGATGAAGAACATACCTTCCTGAAAGCGAACGAATTGCATCGGCAGGTATGGCTTTTGCGCCCTGACGGCACCTCGATTCGCCAACTCCGCGAGCCAGTGGTTGTCGGTGCGGGAGGCGGCGGCTTTATGACGTTGAATCTGATGTTTACTTTTCCAAGGGAATTAACAAATGAAGTTGCAGGCATCGTTGCCAGTGTGAACGGAAAGTTATTTTGACAGGATGTGAAAGCCACCCAAAACGCAATTATTTCGCCTACGAGCCGGCCATTTTGCTGGCGCATGGGTATCTGGCAGTCATTAACGCTGCTTTGGGTGACAAAGAAGCAGCTCAAAGCCATTTCAGCAAATCCGAAAGGTTTCCTCAAACCATTGAGCTACGCGAATTCATCGATGATTACCGTTCCAAGATTGCCATCTTAGAGGAGCATCCGCCTACGCGAGAAAGACCAAGAAATGAGGTTGCCAATGTTCACGACTAATGGCATGTTCACGGAATCGTGAACAGCGCTGTTTTCATGAACATGAAGCCGTTTTCCCCTGTCGAGCTGGAGCAAGCCTTGGCGGCCAAGCTTAAGGAACTGCTTTCCCAAGTGGAATGGCTGCACGAGGCCCGTGTCGAGATCGCCTCTCCGGTCTCCGGTTTTGATTTGTTGGCCACCTTGCCGTTGGCCGACGGAAGCAAGGCGGCTTTGTGTGTGGAGTGCAAAAGCGAATTGCGCCCCAGCCTCTTCCGACAGTTGGCAGACCGGAGGTTCTCGCTCGCCGGCAAGCCGGAGGCGGTCGTGCGCGTGCTGGGGCTACCCTGGGTTTCGCCGCGGATCGCCGAACTTTGCGCCGAACACGGCTGGAGCTGGTTCGACCTTGCCGGGAATCACCGGCTGGATGTTCCCGGTCTGCTGCATCTCGAACACACGGGCAACGAGCCGGTGCATGCGCGCCCGCGCCCGACCGCGAACCTGAGCACGCCGGAAGCTGGTCGTGTCGTCCGCGCCTTGCTCCTGCCGGACAACGCAGGAAAGCGCTGGACGCAGCGCCACATGGCGGAGCACTTTGGCGAGCTCAATAAACCCATCCCCGGGCCAAGCCTGGGGCTGGTGAACAAGGTCGTTCGCCATTTGCGGGAGCAGGCGTTTATCGAGGAACTGCCGGACGGGGGCTTTCGTTTGCGCGATCCACTCAAGCTGCTGTTTGCCTGGCGCGACGTGTATCGTTTTGACCGGCATGACCGGCGAAGTTATTTCACCTTGTTGTCGAGCCGGAAATTGCGCGATGCGCTCGCCAACCTTGGGTTGCGGACCGGCGGGTTCGCCGTTTACGCGGCGTTCTCAGCCGCGGAATTTCAAGCCCCCCACGTCCGCCAATCCAAGACCTGGCTTTATATCTGCGAACAGGACCTCGCAAAGTTCGAGCCATTGGTCGAGGCCAAGCCGGTCGACTCCGGTGAGAACCTGGTCGTCCTCATTCCCGATGATGAGGGTGTCTTTTACCTTGGCGATGGCGGCGTGATGGGGGACAACCGGATGGCCTGCACCAATCCGGTGCAAACCTATGTGGACTTGTGGCACGCCGGCGGGCGCGGTCAGGAGGCCGCCGAGGCGCTGCTGAAACAACGCCTGCAGCCGGAATGGAAAGTTAGAGGGTTGAAAGTGTGAACCACGAACCACGCCAGCGCGAGGATTACAGCGGCCGGCAAATCGAAGCCGCCCATCGGGTGCTCGTTGATTTAGGGCAGGTGTTAGCCTCGTTCGAAGATTGTCTGGTCGTCGTCGGCGGCTGGGTGCCAGACCTCCTGATGGAAAAGGCCGAAGAAGCGCATGTGGGCAGCATTGACGTGGATCTCGCGCTCGACGCTCAAAAGCTGGCTGATGGGAGATATGCCGAGCTGCTGAAAACCTTGCTTAACACACGCCGATACAAACAAGCCGAGGAGCCATTCAAGCTTTATGCCGACGTTGATCTGGAAGACGGCCTGCTGCCGGTCCGTGTGGATGTAGACTTCTTAAAGTCGCCCGACGCCAAGACAAAGAAGAACAAACCCACATTCACGAACAATTTCCGACCCCTGGATGCAAACGGATGTAGTGCCGCCTTTGAAAGTCCAGAACTGGTTGTGATCACCGGAAAGATGATTAAGGGTAAAGCCAACCGGGTTCGATTCCTCGTGGCTTCCATCGCGGATTTTCTGATCATGAAGTCCTACGCCCTGGCGAACCGGGACAAGCCCAAGGACGCTTACGACATCTGTTTCTGCCTCGACAATTATCCTGGCGGTCGGAACAAGCTGGCAGCGAACTGGAAAAAGCGGGCAGGCAAAAAGGACGTCATCAAGGCCATCGCAATATTGAAAGACAAATTTGCTGCCGTTGATTCGTATGGCCCCGGTCAGGTGGTGGAGTTTTACAATTCAGCCGGCGCGGAAGAGCAGGAACGGCAGGCCCGGCGGGCGTTTGAACTGGTGCAGGAGTTTTTGAAAAGAGTCCGATAAGCCCCATGCCTATCGCAGCCAAAACCAAACGCATTGAGTATCGGGACCAGACGCCCTACTGGAAGAAGCGGTTGGAGGACCGGCACTATGAGGTCATCCACTTCCGCAACGGCTACGCCACAAAAGCCCCCGAGTGACAGTCGAATTGCGCGGCTTGCGTCGCTGCGGTATGCGCCTGATCGATAAGCCGAACCAAGTGGATGAGCGATCCAGACATTTCTTTCGGGATTGGCTCGCCCAAGGTCTGAAGGAATTCAAATGCGGATGCCACCAAAGCCGCTTCCCAACTCGAATAAACGTTTTTCGCCTTGGCCCTCACTCACTCATCCCGAAGCGTAGCGGGTAGTACGCCTAGTTAGCGCGCTTCCACACTCGGTAATTAAACTATCTACCAGAGAATTGCTCCTCAACAAAAAACGGGCAAACAAGAGGTTTGCCCGTGCTACAATTATATTGATTATGCTAACTGCACCCCAGGCTTTCGCCGCAGTTGAGGCATTTGTAGCAGGCGCCGTTGCGGACGGCGACGTGGCCGCAGTTGGGGCAGGTGGGGGCGTCCAACTGGAAATGGGCGACGGCGTCGTTGAGGCTTTTGACGGCGTAATATTCGGCGGCGTTGGCGGGGCCGTGACCATTGCCATTGCCGTTGCCGTTGCCGTTGTGTCCGGGATCGGCGGGGCCTTCCGCGGCTTCGAGGTCCTCCGCCAGCGCCAGCTCAGGCACCGGACGATTCACGTTTTTTTTTACCTCTTCGAGCAACCCGGGCATCGCCAGCTCCGGCTGATTGCGATTGGGTGAGTTCTGCTCGCGATAACCGGGGATGAACTGGACGCCCATCCAGCGGAAGACATAGTCGGTGATCGAGGCGGCGCTGCGGATATCGGGGTTCTTGGTGAAGCCGGAGGGCTCGAAGCGGACGTGGGCGAACTTGCGCACCAGGGCTTCGAGGGGAACGCCGTACTGCAAGGCCATGCTGGTCAGGGTGCCGATGCCATCCATCAGGCCGCCGATGGTCGAGCCTTCCTTGGCCATGGTAATGAACAGTTCACCCGGGTGCTCATCTTCAAAGAGGCCGACGGTGAGATAGCCTTCGTGGCCTGCGATATCGAATTTGTGCGTGATGGACTTGCGGGTGTCCAGCAGGCGCCGGCGCAGCGGCTTGCCGTTTTTCTGTTGCATCGCGGCGACCTGGGCTTCGAGTTCTTTGATGCGCGCTTCGAGCGCGGGGGTGGTGGTGGCGGCTTTGTCCCCGCCCTCGTTGGTGCGCTTGGTATTGAGCGGCTGCGAGCGCTTGGAGCTGTCGCGATAAATGGCCACGCACTTGAGCCCCATCTTCCAGGCCTGGACGTAAGCGTCGCGAATGTCCTCGACGGTGCTGTCTTTGGGCATGTTGACAGTCTTGGAGATCGCGCCGCTAATGAAGGGCTGGGCGGCGCCCATCATTTTCAGATGGGCCAGGGCCTGGATGCTGCGCCGTCCGCGGTAGGCTTTGAACGCGCAATCGAACACCGGCAAATGCTCGGGCTTGACCCCGCTGTGCACGGTCTGAGGGCCCGCGGAGGTGTCGCTGCCGCTTTCCTGGACGTCTTCGATGGTGTCGTACTTTTCCACGTGCGCGACGATCCGGTCGATTTCCTGGGCGGTATAGCCCAGGCGGCGCAGGGCCTCGGGCACGGTGCGATTCACGATCTTCAACAGGCCGCCGCCGGCCAGCAGCTTGTATTTGACCAGCGCGATGTCGGGCTCGATGCCGGTCGTGTCGCAGTCCATGAGGAAGGCGATGGTGCCGGTGGGGGCCAGGACGGTGACCTGGGCATTCCGGTAGCCGGCCTGGCGTCCAAGTTCGAGGGCCTGGTCCCAGGTTTTGCGGGCTTCCTCTTTCAGATAATGGAAATCCTCGCTGGGTTGAATGGCCTCGACGGCCTCGCGATGCTGTTGGATCACGCCCAGCATGGACTCGACATTGGTGGGCGCCGAGGGTTTGGGCACATGGGCGCAATGGGCGTCGCGGTAGCCCTTGAAGGGCCCGATCACGCTGGCGATCTCGGCCGATTGCGCATACGCGTGGCCGGTCATGATGGCGGTGATGGCGCCGGCCAGCGCGCGGCCCTCGTTGGAATCGTAGGGCAAACCGTAGCTCATAATCAGCGAGCCCAGATTGGCGTAGCCCAGGCCCAGGGTGCGAAAGATATGGGAATTCTCCGCGATGGCGGCCGTGGGGTAGCTGGCGTTATCGACCAGGATTTCCTGCGCGGTAATGAACACGCGCACCGCGGCTTTGAAACGCTCGAGGTCAAACCGTCCGTCCGCGCTCTTGAACTTCATCAGGTTGAGCGAGGCGAGGTTGCAGGCGGTGTTGTTGAGGAAGACGTATTCCGAGCAGGGATTGGTGGAGTGGATGGGCTCGGTGCCTTTGCACGTATGCCACTTTTGGATGGCGCCGTCGTATTGCAGCCCGGGGTCGCCGCAGGTCCAGGTGCCTTCGGCAATCTTGTTGAGCAGCGAGGCCGCATCCTTCTTTTCGAGCGGGTTGCCGCTGGTCACCGCGCGCGTCCACCATTCCCGGCCGTCCAGTGCGGCCTGCATGAATTCGTCGCTGACGCGGACCGAAAGGTTCTCATTCTGGTACATCACGCTGCCGTAGGCGTCGCCGTTGTAGGAGCCATCGTAGCCTTGCTCGATGAGCGCCCAGGCCTTCTTTTCCTCCTTCTGCTTGGCGTCGATGAATTCCTCGATGTCGCCGTGCCAGTCCCGCAGGGTGTTCATCTTGGCCGCGCGGCGGGTTTTGCCGCCGGACTTCACGACATTGGCCACCTGGTCGTACACTTTCAGGAAGGACAACGGGCCGCTGGGGCGCCCGCCGCCGCTGAGCTTTTCCTTGCTCGAACGGATCGGCGAAAGGTCGGTGCCGGTGCCCGAACCAAATTTGAACAGCATGGCCTCGCTGTGGGCCAGGTGCATAATGGACTCCATGTTGTCATCCACCGACTGGATGAAGCAGGCGCTGCACTGGGGATATTCGTATTGGGTCTTGCCGCGCTCGGTCTGCTCCGTCTTGGGGTTGTAATACCAATTCCCGCGACTGGATTCACTGCCCACCCCGTACTCATGGAACAAGCCGACGTTGAACCAAACCGGCGAATTGAACGCGCCATACTGATTGACGCACAGCCACGTCAGCTCGTTGTAAAACGTCTCGCCTTCCGCCTCGTTAAAATACCCATCCTTGATCCCCCAATCGGCAATCGTCCGGCAAATCCGATGGATGAGCTGACGCACGGAAAATTCGCGCTCCGCCGTCCCCTGTTCGCCGTAAAAGTATTTGGAGACCACGACCTTGGTGGCCAGCAAAGACCAGGGCTTGGGGACCTCGACGTTCTCCTGCTTGAAAATCACTTTCCCGGCATCGTCGGTGATTTCAGCCGTGCGCCGTTCCCACTCGATTTGCCCGAAGGGATCCACGCCCGGAGCGCTGAAAACGCGTTCGAGCGCGAGGGATTTCTTCGAGGCTGCGTCCGCGCGCCGCGAGCTCCGGGCCACTGAGGCGGAGGCGCCGCGTCGCGGTGCTTTTTGGGAAGAGGAGGACAAAACATCTCCGCTTAAGTCAATCATGGCTTTGCTTTCGCTGGATTCATGCCGAACCGGCCCGCCCCAGAGTTTCGGGGAGAGCGACGCCCGGCCAAATGATGGTTAGATTTCGGTTTAGTCCGTAAACTTGTGGATCTCGAGTCGAGACCCGCAAACCCCATTAGTAGGGGAACAATTTAAACCTACACCCCACATATTGGGGGCAGCAAGAAAATTTTCAAAGAATTTACGCAATCGTTATGCGATTGGCAGATTCGACACTTTTCAGGAACGTTTTTGACTGCGGGGCCTGGGTTTGCGGACCGGTTCAATGCTCTTGGGCCGGGCTTTGGGGACCAGGATCACGGGGCAACCTTCATAGCCGAAGGCACTCCGGAGCTGATCGCCCAGGTATTTCTTGTATTGCGGCGAGAAGAGTTCCTCGCGGTTTACAAAGAGCAGGAACGTGGGCGGGGCCGACCTCACCTGGGTGGCGTAAAAGAATTTCAACCGATGGCCGTGGGAGCTGATCGGTTGACGGCGTTCGATGGCATCCTGCAAGGTGCGGTTCAGGATCGCGGTGGGGATTTTTTGCTGCAACTGCGCGGCCACATAACGCACGGCCTCCAGCAGCCGGTCCATGTGGAACCCGGATTTAGCTGAGGTAAAAATCACCGGGGCGTAATCCAGGAAGAACAAATGGTCCTGCACCCACTGGCCGAATTCGGACAGCGTGGTCATCGGCTCGTGCCCGTGCTGGGTCTCCTTGCGGTTGCGCCGGCCGATCTCTTCCTCGCGGGCCTTGCGGACGGACGCGTCCATCAGATCCCATTTGTTGACCACTACAATGCAGGCCCGCTTTGCCTCCACGATCTTGTCGGCCACCTTTTTGTCCTGTTCGGTAATGCCTGCCTCGGCATCCAGGACCAGGATGGCGATATCGCACCGGGCAATGGACTCCTCGGCGCGTTTGACGCTGAAGAACTCGATGGAATCGTTGACCCGCCGGGTCTTGCGCATGCCCGCGGTATCGATCAGCACATAGGACTGCCGCACGCCCTCGGTCACCACCTCGAAGGGCACATCCACCGCGTCGCGCGTGGTGCCCGGGATGGGGCTGACCACCACGCGCTCGGACTGGGTAAGCGTGTTGACGATCGAGGACTTGCCGACGTTGGGTCGTCCGATGATGGCCAGCTTTAGCGGCGCCGCGGGAGGCGTGGGTGCGGGAGCGCCGGGTTGGACCTCCTCGCCGGGAGCTGGCAGCTCCGGCCCCGGCAGCCAGGCCTGCGCGGCATCCATCAGGGGCTCGATCCCCTCGCCGTGAATGGCGCTCACCGGAAAGAGCTTGTCGAACCCCAGCGCGGTGAATTCCAGGGCCTCATTCTCAATGCGCCCGGTATCCACCTTATTGACGGCGACCAGGACAGGCTTGCCGCTGCGCCGCAGTCGCACCGCAGCTTCGCGGTCCAACGGGGTGATGCCTTCTTGAACATTAACGACCAGGATGATCAGGCCGGCCGACTCGATGGCAAGTTCCACCTGGGCGAGCGCGGCCTCGGTAATCACGTCGCCGGCTTTCTCGCCGCGCAACAACCCGATGCCGCCGGTATCCACGAGCGTAAACGGACGGCCTCGCCATTCGGCTTCCGCAGCCACCCGGTCGCGCGTCACACCGGGTTGATCGTGCACGATGGCAATGCGCCTGCCCACGATGCGGTTAAACAGGGCGGACTTGCCGACATTGGGACGGCCTACGATGGCGATGATGGGAGACATGGGGAGGAGCAGGGGATGGGGCGTTCGATGCCGGTGCTGAAGGCGGCTACTTGGCTCGGGATGAGGGATAATCGCATGTGGAGGCAAACCGCGTTTGGGGTTCGAGGAGGCGTCTCGGCCGGTGAGGGCCTGAGGCCGGAGGCCTCGAATGCGCGCAACCCAAGTCAACGCCCTCGGGACTTGGCCTGAACATCCAGATGAGAAATCGGCAGCACACGCAAAAGGTTGTAGGCTTCAGACACTCTTAATACAAGATATAGTATCACCTTTTCGCCACTTCAACGAAACCTTCCCGGCCGGATGCTTGACCCCACCGAATCTTCGACCACCACGCACCCCACCAACGGTCTGGCGCCGAGTCGCGTCAGCAACTCGAGCAAAACCGCTCGAATGCCCCGCCGAACAACTCCGCCACGTCCCGTTCGATTTCCGGGCGCGTGACCTGCCAACCGGTCTGGGAAAGGGCCAGATATTTCTCTTGTAGCACAGTGGCGATGACCTGGCGTGAATGGCGCCATTTATAAATGATCTGCTCGAGCACACGCGCATCGGAGTGTTGGGGCGTGAAGCTCAAGCCCAACAGTTCCACCCGGAGGCGGGTGATCTCGTCCACCAGGGAGGGCACATTGGTAAACCACCAGCAACCGAACAGGTGGAGGTTGCGAAATTTCCGCGCCAGGACGCAGGCCTCGTGCTGGTTCTCCCGAGCCAGGATGGTGGCCATAAAACGGTTCTGAGGATAACCGGCACACAGGTTTTGCAGGGCGGTCAGATCAGTTAAGCCCACGCCATCGCCCGCGAGTTTCAGTTGCGGATTAACCGCGCGCTTCACCCCCGGCATGAGGGCAAAAGGCAAGCCGTGCTCCCGGCAATGGGGCAGCAGCGCCTTTTCCAGCAGGCTCGTCGTGATGTCCCCGGCCGGAAACCTGAATTCCGGCGGCAGCGAAACCATCACATAGCGCGCCTGGATGCGTTGGGTCCAATCCGCCAAAAACCGTCGCACCTCGTCGAAGGTTTTCTGCGAGGGCGCTTCGACCCGCACCTGGTATCCCCAACCCGCCAGTCTGGGGGCGGTATCCGCCCAGGCCAGCAACAGGGGGTCTAGCCGCAAACCGGCCTCGAACCGCGGGTCGCGGGCGAACCCCTTTTCCCAAACCGGGCGTTCCCCCTCGTCGAAGGGGGAATTGGTCATGTAGATTTTCCGCACGCCGGCCAGGGCCATGCATTTACCGATGTGCTCTTCGACCCGTTGATTGGCGAACCAGCCGCGCAGGGCAGGCAGATCACGCCGCTTTACGTCCAACCCCAGGGATTGAAGGGTGGTGAGCACCCCACGGCAGGCCTCGGAGATAGGGGAACGTTCGAGGAAAAGCGCCTGCCAGATCTGGTCGGCCTGGTGGGTCTTGGAAAGCGACCAGAATTTGTCATAGGGAATGTCCAGGTAACGGAAACCCTCCGCCACGAGGTAATGATAGACGAGCAGATCGTCGATGCCCCAAAGCAGCAAATCCCGGAACGCCGGCTCGTACAGGTGCGTGTGGACATCCACCACGGGCTGGGCTAGGACGATCGCGCGGACCTCCTTCACCAGAGCGAGGTGGCGCTCTTCCTCAACCCGCGTGTTCATAACCGGCCCGACCATAGGCCAGCCGCCTGGTGGAGGCCATCTTAAATTTCTCCCGGCTTGACCTTTGGCGTGGGTCAGGCACATTACCCGGCTTTGTTGGCCGGGCCGGAGGTGGTAATGACACCGCGTCCTGTGTTAAATTAATAGATAACGACGCACATGGAACACATACGAAATATCGCCATTATCGCCCACGTCGATCACGGCAAGACGACGCTGGTCGATTGTTTGCTCAAGCAATCCGGCACCTTCCGCGCCAACCAGGCCATCTCTACCGAGGAGCGCATCATGGATTCGATGGATCTCGAACGCGAGAAAGGGATTACCATCCGGGCCAAGAACGCCGCTTTCAAATACAAGGATTACCATGTGAACATCGTGGACACTCCGGGCCACGCGGATTTCGGCGGGGAAGTCGAGCGGATCATGAACATGATCGACGGGGTGCTGCTGGTAGTCGATGCGGCCGAAGGCCCCCAGGCTCAAACCCGCTTTGTGCTGCGCAAAGCCCTCGAAGCCGGCGCCAAGCCGATCGTGGTCATCAACAAAATCGACCGCGAAAACGCCTTGCCCGCCAAGGTGCTGGACGCCGTTTGGGAGCTGTTTATTTCCCTGCACGCCACCGATGAGCAGATGGACTTTCCGGTGATCTATGCCAGCGCGAAAGACGGCTACGCGAAAGTGGATTTGAAACATGCCAGCGGCACTATGGAGCCGCTCTTCGACGCCATCATCAAGCATATCCCCCCGCCCCGGGCGCACGCCGGCGAAGGCTTCAAACTGCTGGTGGCCAACCTCGATTACTCCGATTACCTCGGCCGAATCGCCTTTGGAAAGATCTACAGCGGCAAAGTGAAAGTGGGCGAAACCTCGGTGTGCATTCACGGGGACGGCCGCAAGAGCAAGGCAAAAATTACCGCCATTTTCCACTTCGAAGGCCTCAAACGCATCGAAGTTCAAGAAGCTCACGCCGGCGACGTCGTCGGCCTGACAGGATTCGAGGACGTGTTTATTGGCGAGACGATCACCGATTCGGAAGACCGCCTGCCGCTGCCCTTTGTCCCCATCGATCCGCCCACGATCCAGATGCAATTTGCCGTCAACGACGGACCGCTGGCCGGCATCGATGGTCAGTTGGTGACCGCCCGCCACATCTGGGAGCGCCTGGTCAAAGAGGTGCGAACCAACGTGGCGCTGCGCATCGAGCAAACGGATGCTCCCAACATCTTTAACGTCAGCGGGCGTGGAGAAATGCAGATCGCCATCCTGGTCGAGCAGATGCGCCGCGAAGGCCACGAAGTGCTCGTCTCCCGCCCCGAAGTCATTTACCGCAAGGACCCGCAGGGCAACCTCCTCGAACCCATCGAACAACTGTTCGTGGAAATCCCCAAGGAATCCATGGGCAGCATCATGGAGAATCTCGCCGGTCGTAAGGCCGAAATCACCGCCATGAGTCATCACGGAGATGAGGTCAGCATCGAGGCCCTGGCGCCGACCCGCGGACTCATCGGTTTCGAAACCGACCTGGTCAACCAAACCCGCGGCCTGGGGGTTATGAGCCATCTCTTTCATGAATACGGCCCCGACCGCGGGGAAATCGCCGCTCGCAAGAATGGCTCGCTGGTCAGCATGGAAAGTGGAGAAGCGATGGCCTATGCGCTCAACATGATCCAGGAGCGGGGTCGGCTGATGGTGGAACCGGGCGACGGCATTTATGCCGGTATGATCGTCGGCGAGAACGCGCGCGAAAACGATATTCCCGTCAATCCCTGCAAGGCCAAGAAACTGACCAATATGCGTTCCCAGGGCGATGGCAAGGGCATCCAACTCAATCCGCCGCTCAAACTCTCGCTCGAACGAGCTCTCGAATACATCGGCTCCGACGAATACGTCGAAGCCACCCCGAAGAACCTGCGTCTGCGGAAGAAGATCCTGGATGAAAACCAGCGCAAACGTGCTGCCCAATCCCGCTCCGCGAGGGTCGTCGCCGCTTAAACCGCGGGGAGAGGGTGCAGGTGAGGGCTTGACGGTTCGGGTTGGTCCCGCGGGCGTGATTTGCGGCTTTCAACCTTAAATTGTCTTCGCGCGGGCTTTTGGTTAAACTCTGCGCGATGACAAAGCGCGGGGCCCAGATTCGGCGGATCACGAAAGAGACACGCATCACGCTCAAGCTTTGCCTCGACGGCGTCGGCAAAGCCTCCGTGAACACCGGAATCCATTTTTTTGACCACATGCTGACCCTGCTGGCGAAGCATGCGGTCTTTGATCTGAACCTGCACTGCCGGGGTGACCTGGAAGTGGATGCGCATCATACGGTTGAGGACTGCGGCCTGGCCCTGGGGCAAGCCCTGCGCGAGGCGATCGGCGATAAGCGGGGCATTCGCCGCTACGGCGCCGGTTTCGACCCGCGCAACCCCCTCAGCGCCGAAGCCTTCGTGCCCATGGACGAATGCCTGGCCCGCTGTGTGATCGATCTGAGCGGACGGCCCTATTTGGTGTGGCGCGGGCTCGACGCGTTCGCCTACAAACGGGTGAGCAAGGCCGAACGCAAGCAAGACATGTCAAGCGCGTTCAGGTTTGGCCTGGCGCGGGAGTTTTTCCAGGCCTTCACCAACGAAGCCCGTTGCAACCTCCACCTCGAACTCCTTTATGGGGATGAACCCCATCACATCGTCGAAGCCCTGTTCAAGGCCTTTGCCAAGGCGTTGGATCTCGCCTGTCAGCGGGATCCCCGGCTCGCCGGACGGTTACCCTCAACCAAGGGCAAATTGTAAGGCCCCTCCACCCGGCGACATGCAACCCCATCCATCCGGCCCCGAACGGCGCCCCTCGAGGGGGGACGGATTGAATAGCCATGGCTGAGGTCCCGTCGAACCCATGACAAAGAACGAGCATTCCTCGCTCGAGGACAAAGCGTTGGTGCACGCGGCGCGACAAGGCGATATGGACGCCTTCGAGGAGTTGGTCGCCCGGCACCGCGACAAGCTTTACGCCCGCGCGTATAGTATGATGCGCAACGAAGAGGAAGCCGTTGATCTTTCTCAGGAAGCTTGGGTGAAGGGCTGGCAGCGGTTGAGTCAGTTCCAGGGCGATTCGAGTTTCGGCACCTGGATGACGCGGATCGTCATCAATCTCTGCCTCGACCAGTTGCGCAAGCAGAAGCGGCACCGGACCGAGTCCATGGAAGAACTCAGCGAAGAATCCGGTGGGGTGGAGCGGCAAATGCCGGTGGTTACCATAAACCCCACGGCCGGGCTGGAAAAAACCGAGCTCCGCCAGCGCATCGACCGCGCTTTGGGGCAATTGTCCTATGAACACCGCACGGTGCTGGTGCTGCACGAATTTGAAGAATTGGAATATAAAGAGATTGCCAAGGTCATGGGCTGTTCCATCGGAACCGTCATGTCCCGGCTTTTTTATGCACGCCGCAAAATGGCGGCCTTGCTGAACGATTTGAAAAAAGAGAATTGGAAATCATGAACCATGAGGATGAACTGAAGCTGCAGGCTTACCTCGACGGGGAATTGCCGGAGAGCGAATCCCGCGAGCTGGCCGGCCGGCTGGCTCGAGATCCGGGGGCCACAGCTCTGCTGACGGAGCTGCGCCAGACTCGCGAGGCAATGACCGGGTTCGAGGCCGGCCTCAAGCTGCCTGAATCCCGAGACTTTTATTGGTCGAAGATTCAACGTCAGGTCCAGGCGCAAGCCGCTCCCCGCTCCCAGGGGGCCGGGTTCCCATTTGCCCGCCTCCGTCGATTTCTGCTCCCCCTTACGGGGGTGGCCTTGGCGGTCGTGGCCGCGCTGGTAGCTACCAGGGAGCTACGCCCCGCTCCGGCGGCCGTCGAAACCTCGCTGGCGGACTCGGGAGCCATGGTCTATCATGATTATTCCGCCGGGGCGACCTTCGTCTGGCTGTCTTATCCGGCAGACAAGGAGATTGCGGATAACGACGACCTGGATACATTCGGCCCATGATACTCAAGCAGTTTCCGGCAGGCCTCCTGCCTCGCGCCTTGGCTTTCCTGGTCCTGACAGGTGGGTTGGGTTTGTGCGCCCAAGCTGCGGATCTTAAATTCCAGGTGCGACTGGTCTGGGCTACGGACGATGCTTCACCCCCCGCCGGGAAGGACTATAAGCCTCTGGAACCGGGTTTGCGCCGGCAAATCAAGGCCCTGAAGTGGAAGAACTATTTCGAAGTCAGGCGAGTGGATTTTGTTGTGCCTGTGGGCTCGGGCAAGAGGGTGGCCATCAGTGAAAAATGTGAGCTGCACGTGCGGGACCTCGGCGATTCCAACGTCGAGGTGGTTCTAATCGGCAAGGGGAAAGAAGTCGCCCGGGTCAAACAAGCGTTGCGCAAAGGCGAGATTCTCGTTCCCGGCGGCGATGCCCCCAACGAAACGGCGTGGCTGGCGGTCTTAAAACGGGTCGAGTGAGGCTCGCCGGGTCACGCGCTGAGCCGGCGAGGCAACTCAGCCCCCGTTGCCCGAGGCAACCCCCAGTTTGGCCAGGTTGCGTGAGATGTCTTCCGCGCGAGCTGGATACCAGGGATCCCGTTGCCGGTCGGTGAGCCCGATGAGATCGAACGGGGTGATCGCCTCGATCAGCCGCTGCTTCCACGCCGCTCTGTCGGCCTCGGAGAGCGGCTTGCTTGCCCCCAGGCAGAGTTCCCTCAGGGCGGACGAGAATTCCCGGTTCGTCGAGAGCAGGAATGAATCAGCCAAGTGCGGTTTGCCGAGCCGGCGCGCGATTTCCGAAAAACTGGCGGCCGCGAAGTAGAGGAGGCTCAAAGCCTTGAAGACTTCGAAGCAGTCCATGGCGCCGTACATGGCGCCCACCAGCCGGGCGGTGGTCTCGAGTTCGAGTTTCGTGATTCGTCCGTAGTGTTCCAAGGCCGCTCCGAGCAAAGCGGGATCCCGGTCGAATTGCAGCATCCGCGCCAGCCTGCAGATGCCCAGCAAGCTCAAGGGAAACCCGGTCGAGAGCAGGGGATCGATCACGCCCGCTGCCGAAGGCAGGAGCGCCCAGTGCCGGCCGGTAATCCGGGCGCACTGGAAAGCGATTCTCGGTTGGTGAACAAAGGGCATGATGGCGTTGGCGGGCCTGAAGATGCCCTCCAACACCGGCAAGCGTTTGAGCAGCCTGCCCCACCCGGAGGCGCCGGCTCGCAGATTCAGAGCTTGGGCGAGCGGATCCGTCGCCGCCACGCCCGCGCTGGTGATGCCGTTGTTAAACTTGAGCACCCAAATCCAACCGCCGGGAAATATATGATGCACGGCGGCGCTCTCCGGCGGATAGGGCGGGGTGCGGCCCTGGAATTGCAGCAGGGCCTCCGGCAGGGGGGAGACCTGTTCGAAATGCGAGAACAAGCCCTGCGTGGGGGGCAACTCGGCGAGCGGTGCTTCCCCGAGGTTCAAGGTCCGGAACAGCAGCCCTCGCGGGCCGGTGGCATCGATGACAAAGTCCGCGGTCAGATTGAGCCGCTCGCCTCGACGCGTGCCTGCGAGTCGCATTCCGGCACTCCGCTCTTCCACTTCGGAGAGTTCAGTTTCATCGAGATACTCGACGCCCGAGGCGACCGCCTGCTGGACCAGGTAATGGTCGAACTGGGGCCGGTACCAGTGCGTATCGGCCACCGCATCGTCAGGGCTGGCGGCAACCAGGAGCTGGCGGCGACCCTCGGTATCCGGCTCGAATGGACGGTCCAGGTCGTGGTGATAAAACGTGAAGCCGCGTTTGAGCCCGCAGGCGAGCTGGGGGGTGGCTGCCTGCCAGGTGCCCCATTTGCATAAGGGGCGGATGGCGGACAGGCCGTAATCCGTCGAGAGTTCTTCAAGGAGTAAATTGGTGAGCGGCGTGGTGGATTCGCCGATGGTGAAGCGAGGGTGTTTTCCCCGTTCCAGGAGCACGGTGGAATAGCCCAGCCGCCGGGCAATCAGCGCCATCAACGAGCCGCCAAAGCCAGAACCGAGGACGGCTACCTGAAAATCTCCGGATCCCATGGCTCAGGTTCCGCCGCAAGCCCGGCACGCGGCCGGCGGAAGCAGTTGTTGCGTCAGATTCATCCGCTGCAATCGTTGCCGCCGCTCTTCGAGGCACACGGTACAGGAGGCGAACAATTCAAGATTCCAGGTGTCGGCAAACACCCTGCCGGCTCGAAGGTCCAGCGCATGCTCCAAGGCCTGTTCGAGGGTGGACAGGCGCGGGGGAGAAAACTCCCCGGTCCGCATCAACGCTTCCATCGCTCCGTTGCCCGCTCGTGTGGGGATCAAGCTCACGACGGTCGCGCCGCAATCGAATGCGAATCGCGCGGATTTCACCGCCCATTCCAGCCCTTCCGCTTCGTCCAGGAAGGGTGGTTTGACCAGCACGAACGCACGCACCCCAATCGACTGCCGTCGCAGCCGTTCGGAGGCGGACGCGAAGTGGGCCAAGGTGAAATTTTTGTTCAGCCGGGGCAGAACCGTCGGATGAACGGTCTCGAGGCCTATCCCGATTTCGAGCGTGCCCGCCAGGAGATCACGGAAGTCGACGGCGCTCGTTCCGATCAGCCGTGGGTGCGACTCGACAATGATGTGCCGGGCAAAGGCGACTAGCGACGCGATCTCGGCATAATCGGCCCGCGGGATCGCGGCGGGATCAAAAAAGCTGCCGCCGTTGTAGAGCTTGATTTGCTCGGGACGACAGCCAAACCCATCGAGGGCATGATCGATTTGGCGCGGGATGGCGCCCGGCGGGACCGTCTGGGGGAGCGTGGTCTTCCACAAATCGCACATCAAGCAATGCCAGGGACATTCCTTGTTCGTCAGGAGGATCGTGCCCGAGCGCGCCACCCGGCCGGAGGCCGACCGCTCGTCTTCGAGAAAGAAGCCGTGCGGCTTAAAGGCCTGCTGGGCGGTGGGCGGCGGGCGATGACGGATAATCCATTCCGTCCGGCCCGTGTCCGGGAAAACGGAGGCTACGTTGCTCTGGGCCACGGCTGGTGACGGGTGGGCGCCGCGCGGCGCGAGCGGCCAATCGGCCCCGCGTCAGGCATAGAGTTCAAGAAACCACTTCCGATATTCCGGTTCCCGGCCAGCCAGGCGCTGGCGCATACGTTCCACCGGCAGGGCGCCATGCTGGAATCGGCGCTTTGGAAACACGGGCATATCGAAGCCGGTGACGAATTTTACGCCAGAGGCAACGACTTTGCCTTTGAGTGCGTAGAGCCTTCCCACGTCGTAATCCGTCAAGGCGATGAACGGAATACCCTCGGCCTGCTCGATCACCCCGGGCCGGGTGAAGGGGCTAAAGCCCTCGAAACCGCAATGGCGGGCCGGAGCGTAAGTGCGCGTGTAGGAACGGCTCAGCCCTCCGGAATAGGTCAGCGAATGCTTGATGGTGCCCACGCCCCAGCCTTCCTGGTAAAGCATCCGGTTATTCACCACGCTCTTGATCGTCAGCTCGGGGTTTTCCTCGATGGGATAGTCCTTCAGATTTTCATCGCCGCCGTCGCCGTCGATGAGGAATCTCCAATCGGGATATCGGCGGCGAATACCACGGCACAGGGCCAGGGCCATGGTCGCGGACTCGAGGTCGAGGGGTTTGTAATCTTCAGTGATGGCAATGGTCTCGCGCGGGTCGAGCGTCGCGGCCTCGGCCTCAATCGGTTCAAGAAACAGTCCGAGATCCAGCCGTTCAAGAAACTCCCGGGCCTGCGCGAGGTCCGGGCCGCCCTCGATGGCGAGGGTAAAGGCCTTTAACCGCGCCGGGTTCAGCCCGAGCTTGAGCAAGTTGTGATAGGTGAGGAGGAACACCGCCCCGCTGTCGATGCCCCCGGAAAAGCAAACCCCGATGGGCGCCTCCGAAGGGAGGCTGGCAAGCCATTGCTGGATTTCGCCGGAGAGCGCGGCGAGATAGCGCGCGCCCAATGGGTCGATATCGGTGGGAAACGCGTTGCGTTTCGGCGCGAAGAACCGTTCGTAGATGGGATCAGGATCCGGACAGCCGATCAGGTGAATCTGAACGACGTAATGGGCGGGAACCATCCGCGTGTATTGCGGATGGAACTGATACTCGAATCCGCTTTCCCTCAGCCACTCCCGGATGACGTCAATCCGGTTGGCCACAATCAACGCCGGCCCTTCCTGGCGCTTGGCCAAAAAATACCGCAGCGGACGATCGAGCGACCGCGCCAATCGAACGGTCTTGCCCTCCCGCGCAACCAGGGCGAAGGATCCTTCAATCTGACGCACGCCTTCCAGGGGGCCCCGCAGAATCCGCGCACGCGCCTCCTCGACGCTCATGTTCAAAATCCGGTTGGCCGCCGGATCGGTCAGATCCACGATCTTCTCTAAATACTCGGAATGCATGCCCGTAAATTAGCAGGTCGCGCCACGGTTCCAAAGCCGGAATTTATCCCGGCGCCTTACCCCTCACGCAGGATCTCGCGCACGAACCAGTTCTGTTTGCGTTCTTCGCCCAGGGTGGTCGGCGGCCCGTGCCCGCCAAACAGCCGCGTGGCTGGCGGCAGTGTCATCACCCTGCGAATCGAGGCTTCGAGCTGCTTCGGGTCGGAGTCCGGCAGATCGGTCCGGCCGACCGAGCCGCCGATGATTAGATCTCCGCCGATGAGCACGCCCTCGTCCGGGAGGTGGTAGGCCACGTGGCCGGGCGCATGGCCGGGCGTGTGGATGACGGCGACCCTCAGCGAGCCGATTTTCAGCGCGTCATTATCCGCAACGTTCCCCTCCGGCTGCAAGGGTGGAATCACAAACGGGAGACCGAATTGCCGCGTCTGCAATTCGGGATGCCGAACCTTGGGTTCGTCCAGCGTGTGAATCAGGACTTTCACGTCCGGAAACCGTTGGCGAACGACGGCGTGGTCGGCGAAATGATCGAAATGACCGTGAGTCAGCCATAATCCGACAATTTCCCAGCCGCGTTGCGCCGCCTGCTCGAGGAGGGGGCCGGTGGTGTGATCGGGCGCGTCGAACAGCACCGCTTGCCCCGTCTTTTCGTCAGCGACCAAGAAACAATTCGTTTCCGCTACCCCGCCGGTCTTTGTGAGTATGAGCATGGGCGGATTATATCGCCGGCGCCGCGTACGGCCAGCGGGTTAAATCGGTGCTTGCATGCCGGGGGGGCGCTTCGGGGTTCGGACGGCGGGGCGGGGCGTCTGGTTGCCGATCCTGACCGGTCTGCGCCCGGCCCCGGGCGGTCGGTCCGGGGCGGGGCGGGGCAGCGCGGAAAAAGAGCGCGGGCCGGTGGCGGGGTTGGGCTGCAGATGATTTGGAAAGCCCGCCGGGGTTCCGGCCCACAGTTTCCAGGGTTGCCTGGGAATCACCGAACCTCAAGGCCCCAATTGTTACTTGTTGGTTACAGCGCCGGGGCCAATCCGTGCGGCTGCCTCGCCGGCCACGGGCTGTCTTCCGGGCCCTGGCCGCTTCCCTCGCCCACCCGGGAGAGGCTTGTCGTTAATTCAGATGACTTCCCGGCGGTTGGGCAATGCGGCATTCTGTCTGCGCTACAGGGGCAAGGTGCTCAGAAGGGTTTGAGCAACAGAGGCGCACTCACAAGGTGCGCCTCTTTGCGTTAAGGCGAGCTCCGGCTCGGCTGCGACAACCAGGCTGGGCCTTGGGAGGCCGGCCTCTCACCGCAACAGCTAAATGAGCTTTGGCGTTCGCAGCGCGCATGGTAGGTTTCGCCGGTGAGCAATCTGCTACTCGGATTACTGGGCGCGTTGCTGGCGACCAACCAGCCGGCGGCGGTTAGCAACTTGGTGCTCAGGGCGGCGGGCGTCTCGGTTTCCGTGCCGGATCCAAACGATCCGTTGGAAAAGGAGTTTCAAAAGGTCATGGACCAGGATGACGCCGCCCAGACGGAAATTGATCGTTGGATTCGGGAGAACGAAGAATTCGCGGCCAAAGACGCGGGCATGCCTGCGGCCCAACTCAAGCGCCGGATTCAGTTGCGCCTCGAACCGGTCCGCAAGGCCTATGAGGACTTTATCGAACTTCATCCCCAATATGTCCGCGCTCGAGTGGCTTATGCGAGTTTCCTCGGGGATACGAAGGACGAGGAAAGCGCCGAGGAGCAGTTGGAGAAAGCGCTGGCCCTGGACACCAACAGCCCCGCCATTTACAACAACCTGGCGAATATCTACGGTCACATCGGACCGGTGAAGAAGGCCTTCGAGTACTATGACAAGGCCATTCAGTTGAATCCCCTCGAACCCGTCTATTATCACAACCTCGGGACCACGGTGTACCTCTTCCGCAACGACGCGATGGAGTATTACAAGATTACCCAGCCGCAGGTGTTTGACAAAACCTTCGAGCTCTACAGCAATGCCATGCGCTTGGATCCGGACAATTTCCCGCTCGCGTCGGATATCGCGCAGACCTACTACGGGATCCAGCCGCTCCGGACCGAGGAGGCCCTCCGAGCCTGGACCAACGCCCTCCACATCGCGCACGACGAGATCGAGCGGGAAGGGGTCTATGTGCATTTTGCCCGCATCAAACTGCTGGCGGGCCGTTTCGACGAGGCCCGCGCTCACCTAAGCGCGATCACCAACGAAATGTATGGACAACTCAAAGGCCGCCTGACGCGAAACCTCAACCTGCGGGAGCAAGCGGCCAAAACCAACGCCGCGCCGGCCCAGGCCGTCGCCAAACCGAATTAGTGGAGCCGGTCTCGAAACGCAAAGACGCGAGGCCGCGAAGACGCAAAGAGCGCTCAGGGCCTGAAGCTGAACCTCGTCAGGGTTCCTCGACGGTTTCCTCGACGTCGGGCTGAACCTCGCCGACTTTTCACCGCACACGACCCTGGGTGGCCTCGTCGCGACCTTTCGCCGCCAAGCGGCGGCTCCGGGTAGCGTGCCCCGCAACTTCTTTGGTTCGGCCTTTGACTTCTTTGGCGATGCCTTTGGCCCTGTTTTTGATGCTCGATTTCATAGTTCAATTTTAACCTGCCATTGAATTCCCCCGTAGTAATGGGGTGTTTACCCGCTCATAAAGGGCGGCCGAGGGGGCGCGAGTTCCAGGATTGTCAAGCCCCCCAGTACGGCCTAGATTCTCCGCAATTAAGCACGAAAGGAATGATGAACGCTGTTTTTATCAACCAGACGGGACCGCCCGAAGTGATCACCTGCGGCGATTTGCCCGCCCCCAAGCCCACCGCGACCCAATGCCTGGTCAAGGTCGGCGCCGTGGACGTCAACCCGATCGATATCTATATCCGCGCCGGAATGATTCCAGCCAAGCTGGTCTTCCCCTGGATTCCCGGCCGGGATCTCGCCGGAACCGTGATTGAAGCCGGTCCGCGGGTGAAACGTTTTAAGGTCGGCGATCGCGTCTGGGCCTCGAACCAGGGGACCGACGGCCGACCCGGCACTTTTTGCGAGCTGGCTGCGGTGGACGAGCGATGGCTCAACCCGACGCCGCCGAATGTGAGCGACGAGCAGGCGGCGGCCCTATCGCTGGTGGGCATTACCGCCCACCTGGGATTGGTCCGGCACGCGGAATTGGAAGCCGGCGAAACGCTGTTCGTAAACGGAGGTTCCGGCGGGGTGGGCTCGAGCGTGTTGCAGATGGCCAAAATGATGGGCGCGCGCGTGATCGCCACCGCGGGCAGCGAGGAGAAAGTTCGGATTTGCCAGGAACTGGGCGCCGACCGGGTCATCAACTACAAAACGGAAGATGTGGACGCGGCGGTCAAAGCGTTCGCACCCGGCGGGCTGGATGTGTGGTGGGAAACGCTCCGGGAGCCGAATTTCGAGCGCGTGATTCCGCTGCTGGCGATGCGCGGGCGCATGGTCGTGATGGCTGGACGCGATGCCCGCCCCTCATTCCCGGTGGGGCCGTTTTATGTGAAGGATTGCTCACTCCACGGATTCGCCATGTTCAATGCCACCCCGCGCGAACAACGCGTGGCCGCCGAGGATATGAACCGCTGGATGGCCGAGGGCAAACTCAAGGCGCGAGTCGATCGCGTCCTGCCGCTGGCCGAAACGGCCCAAGCGCATCGTTTGCAGGAGGCAAGCACCATCGGCAAGTCCGGGGCGCTGGCGGGAAAGATCGTATTAAGGCCCTAGCTGGTTCCGAGGCTGACCCGCCCTGCTCGGGCTTCGGTCCGAAGCTCGCCGGCTGCGACAAACAATGGGCGCCAGGGGCCGCCGTCCAGGGAACGGCTGCGGGCGGACACTCAGAGGGCCAGCTTCTTTGCTATCAGGCTGGCGTTGTGGCCACCAAAACCAAACGAGTTGTTGAGTGCCGCCGTCACTTTCAACTGCCGGGCGGTGTTGGGCACGTAATCCAGGTCGCAGGCCGGATCAGGCACCTCGTAATTGATCGTCGGCGGGACGGTGTCGGTCTGGATGGCCTTGGCACACACGATCATTTCCACGGCGCCGGCGGCGCCGAGCATGTGCCCGGTGGCGCCCTTGGTGGAACTCACCGGAATTTTGCGCGCCGAATCACCGAACACGGTTTTGATCGCCTCAGTTTCCGCGATATCGCCTTGGGGCGTCGAAGTTCCGTGGGCGTTGATGTAGGAGATGTCTTGAGGGTTGAGGCCGGCGTTCCGGAGCGCCATGCGCATGCAGCGAACGGCACCTTCGCCTCCGGGGGAAGGGGCGGTGAGGTGATAGGCGTCGGCGGTATTGCCGTAGCCGGCCAGTTCGCAGTAAATCCGGGCGCCACGCGCCCGAGCGTGTTCGAGGTCTTCGAGCACGAGCACCCCCGCGCCCTCACCCATGACGAACCCATCGCGTTCTTTATCGAACGGGCGTGAGGCGCGTTTGGGGTCGTCGTTGCGCGTGCTCATGGCCTTCATCGCGCAAAAGCCGCCAATGCCAATGGGAACCACGGTGGCTTCCGCCCCGCCGGCGAGCATGACCTTGGCATCACCCATCTTGATGGTGCGCCAGGCCTCTCCCAGCGCATGGTTGGCGGTGGCGCAAGCCGAGCAGGTGGCGAAATTGGGGCCGCGCAGATCGTAATACATCGAAAACATGCCCGAGGCCATGTTCGAGATGAGCATCGGGATCATGAAGGGCGAGACGCGGTTGGGACCTTTCTCGATCAGGATCTTGTGTTGCTGGGTGACGGTCTCCAAACCGCCGATGCCCGAACCGATAAAAACCCCGACCTCGTCCCGGTTGACGCGGTTGAAATCCAGCCCCGAGTCGCGCAAAGCCTGCCAGCCGGCGTGCACGCCAAACTGGGAGAAGCGATCGGCGCGGCGGATCTCCTTCGGCGAAGGAAAGGCCGGGGTGGGGTCGAAGTTCTTCACCTGGGCCGCGATCCGGGTGGCGAAACCGGATGCGTCGAAAGAGGTAATGGCGCCGATGCCGCATTGGCCAGCCAGGATTTGAGCCCAGAAGCTCTCCACGTCCTGACCCAGTGCGGAAACGACGCCTAAGCCCGTGATGACGACTTTGCGATCTGTCCAGTTACCACCCATAAAAATCAAACGGGGCAGCAGAGCCTTTTGGCGGTCCGAGCTGCCCCGAAAGTGTTCAAGCCGGCCTTACTTCTGCTGCATGTCTTCGATGTATTTGATAACATCGCCCACGCTCTGGAGTTTCTCCGCCTGCTCGTCGGGAATCTCATGGCCAAATTCCTCTTCCAGGGCCATGACCAATTCCACTGTGTCGAGCGAATCTGCGCCCAGATCCTCGATGAACTTGGCGTCCGGCGTGACCTGATCCGGATTTACACCCAGTTGCTCGACAATAATGTCTTTGACTCGTTGCTCAATAGATTTCTCAGCCATGGTTTACTCCGGTTCAAACTACGTTTGCAGTGTGTCTATGCTACGTTGGGGGGACCCGTCAAGCCCCGAAATACGAAATTTTTTACATGGTCATGCCGCCGTCCACCGCCAGTACCTGGCCGGTAATGTAGCGCGCGGCGGGGCTGGCCAGGAACAGGGCCACGCCCGCCACGTCCTCGGGCTGGCCAAAAGCAGCCAGGGGAATGTTTTTCAGCATCTCGGCTCGCACCGGCTCGGTCAACCCCGCCGTCATGTCGGTCTCGACAAAACCCGGGGCCACCGCGTTGGCCGTAATGCCCCGGGATGACAGTTCCCGGGCCACGGACTTCGTAAAGCCTATCAGGGCGGCTTTGCTCGCCGCATAATTGCATTGGCCGGCGTTGCCGATCAACCCAACAATCGACGCAAGGTTAATAATCCGGCCCGACCTCTGTTTGAGGAAGGTGCGCGTGAACGCCTTGGTGAAGAGGAATGCCCCCTTGAGATTCGTATCCAGCACGATGTCCCAGTCGGCCTCGCTCATGCGCATCAGCAGGCCGTCGCGGGTGATCCCGGCGTTATTGACCAGGATGTCCACCCGCCCGGCTTCCCCCAGGATGGTTTCCGCACATTTGCCGACCGCCGCGCTGTCCGCCACATCCACGGCGTGCGGCCAGGCCCGCCGGCCCAGCGCCCGGACCTCCTGGGCGACCTTCTCGGCGTTCTCCGCCGTGCGCGAGACACAAGCCACATCCGCCCCGGCCTCGGCGAGCTTCAGTGCAATCGCGCGCCCGATGCCTCGTCCGGCACCGGTGACGACCGCGATTTGGTTGGCGAGTGGATTCATGCCGCAGAGGTGATACGGGATGGCCGGTGCGGGATCAAGCTCTCAGTGAGGACACGACGCCTTGCGGGACGGGAATATGCGCCGGGCGCCGGGATCCGGCGGGGCCCGATACTCGCGCCCGATCGCGCGGGTGCCGCGCGCTGCAAAACGCAGTTGAAAATTACCAGCCGGTTCCGTAGTCTAACCGCGTGTTTAACCCGGATAAAATCCTTGTCTCGCAACGACTCGCGTTTGGACGGGTGTTGCTCATCTTAACGGCCCTAACGGCTGGTGTGGTCCAGGCCCAGACCTCCTTTCGCGAGGAACTGAAGGATTCGAGGTTCAAAATCGCTTACGAAACCTACGTCAACAATAACTGGGAAATCTTCGTCATGAACGCCGATGGTTCGCATCCGGTCAACCTGACCAAGACACCGCAGGAGCATGAGCATTACCCCCAGATATCCCCCGACGGAACCAAGATCGCCTTTTCGGTGGATCAAGGCGAGGGCCGGGAAGCGGTGCGGAGCCTTTATGTCATGGACATCGACGGACGGCATCGCCGGAAATTGGTCGATCACGCACGGGAACCGTTCTGGAGCCCGGACTCCAAGACCATTGGGTTCCTCTCGCAGGAATATCCCAAGTTCAACGTCATGGATTACTATACCAAGGGCATGAATTTTTACGATCTGGCCACCGGCCACATCGAGCCGCACGTGAATTCGGCCAACCTTCACCACTTATACAATCCCTCCTGGTCCAGGAATGGCCGGTGGATTGTGGCCACCGTACACGCCGGCATGGGTGTCGGACACGCCATCCTGCTGATCGAGGCTCATGGCACCAATATTATCAATCTCCAGATTCCCGGCTGCCGGCCCTGCTTCAGCCCGGATGGGAAGCAGGTTGCCTGGGGCGCCGGGGACCATGAAATCGCCGCCGCCCCCATCGATCTGGATGCCGCTCGACCTGCCGTGGGCGACTGGAGCCTCCGGGTGAAGGATGAAACCAACAAGATCTATCACGTCGATTGGTCGCCGGACAGCCGGTTCCTCGCCATTAGCCGCGGACCCGATGGCGAGGGCGATTTGACCAAGACCTGCACTTTCCAGGCCGCTTGCGAAATCGTCGGGGTGTATGCCACCGGCTGGAACCTTTGCGCCGTGCCGGCCACCCGCCACGGGATCTTGGACCTGAATAACCCGGCGGAAACGGACTTCCTAATGCTCACGACGAATGGGTGCAGCAATAAGGAACCGGCCTGGTTTAAACCCGGGCGCTGAGCCATTACTTCCGTGCCCGGAACTCACACGGTAATTGTTGTCTCCCTGGCCCCGCACGGTCTGTCCGCCCGGAGGCATCAAGGGTTCGGGGTGCGCCGCGCCTGCCGATGGGCCGTGACTGATTCGCCTCTAAAAGCCGCGGGCAGCGCGCCGGACTTCTCACGCTTCGCGAGATGATGAAAACCCTGATTCGTTTACTTTCGTTATTCGCCGGCTGCATCCTCTTTGGAGCTTGCGAGAAGTCCGGTTCGAATTCGACTTCGGAAGGACAGCCCTCGACTCCGGGCACGGTGAATCTCTCCACTCCGCTCGACGTGACCACAAAATCGGGGGTCGCCATGGTTTCTCTGCCCGGGGGCGAGTTCACCATGGGCAGCGATCGCGCAAATCCCGACGAAGCGCCCGCGCACAAAGTCAAGGTCAGCCCCTTTTTAATGGATACCTTCGAGGTCACCCACGAGATGTTCGCGAAGGTGCAGTTACCCGATCCTTCGCACTGGCAGGACAATTCCAAGGGGCCGGTCGAACGCGTCCGCTGGCGCGACGCCAAGGCTTATTGTAACGAGCGTTCGCGGTTCGAAGGACTAAAACCCTGCTACGACGAGAAAACCCCCGAGTGGAACTGCGATTACACCGCCAGCGGCTACCGCCTGCCAACCGAAGCCGAGTGGGAATACGCCTGCCGCGCGGGCACCGAGGGCGACTTTGATTTCGGCGCCGCCGACAAGCTCCGCCAGTACGCCTGGTACAGGAGAGAACTCGGAGCAGAAGACCCACCCTGACGGTCAAAAAAAGCCGAACGGCTTCGGCATCTATGATCTCTACGGCAACGTATCCGAATGGTGCGAGGACGTCTATAGTCCCACGTACTACAAGGACAGCCCCGCCAACGACCCGGCCGGTCCACCGAACCCCGGTCGCGACGTCAAACGCGTTATTCGCGGGGGTAGCTGGAAATCCAGCACCGATCAGTGCCGGGCCTCCGCCCGCCAGGGGGAACGGACCGGTGACACCGATGCCTGCTTTTCCACGGACTTTTGCGGCTTCCGCTGCGTGCGCCGAGCCACGCCGGAGGAGATCCGGCAATTGGCAGGCGCGAAAAAACCGGGACCATGACCGGAGCGTGCGAGAACAACGCAGAGGCGCGAAGAGCCCAGATGTGCGCGGGGCTTTGGGAATGGCTCACCGGAACAACGCAAAGACGCGGAGACGCAAAGGCGCAGAGACGCAGCGGGCCCAGGCGCGCGCGGGGACGCGCAGAGGCAATCGTCCGGGTTGGCGCGCGGGGTTCCGAGCGTGGCCCGGGCGCGGTCTGGCTTGCGGAGGCCTTCCTGTTTGGGCTAAGCCCGATTTGCTAAATGCTTTTTCATACCTGGCCCTTCCTGATTTTCCTGGCGATCGTTCTGCCGATCTATTTTGCCTTGCGCAAGACAGTGCTGTGGCTGCCGTGGCTCACCTTGGCCTCCTACTTTTTTTACGGCTGGTGGAACCCGTACTACCTCTTCCTGGTTTTCTATTCCACGGTGCTGGACTTTTTTCTGGTTGCCCTGATGGATCATTGTCCGCGGGAAGGTCAGAAGGTGAATATCGCCGCGCGCTTGACTCGGTTGGAATTTGGCGATGGGGTGCTCAAGGCCGCTTTCCTGGTCTCGATCGCCGGGGCGCTGGGAATCAGCGCCCTGGCCGTGTTCGGCCCGCGGACACTCCGGCCCACGATGGCAGCGTTTGGTGTAATCGTGTTTCTGATGGGATTGGGCGCGCTCTATAGCAGCCGGCGCATCTGGCTCTTGATCAGCCTCGTCAACAACCTCGCCCTGCTCCTGTTTTTCAAATACGCCCGGTTCGCGGTCGAAAACCTCAATGCCGTGGCGGCCTGGCTGCATTCTCCGTTTAAATTGGCCGATCCTTCCACGCTGATGCCCTTGGGGTTCGATTATCTTCTCCCGGTAGGCATCTCCTTTTTCACGTTCCAATCACTGAGCTACACCATCGACTTTTACTTTGGCAATGTGCATCGCGAGCGCAACTTTCTGCGGTTCGCCACGTTCGTGTGCTTCTTCCCCCAACTGATGGCGGGGCCCATCGAACGCGCCCGTCACTTGCTCCCCCAATTCAACCAGTTCCCGCCCGTTCGCCTGCAAAACTTCACCGACGGCGCCTCGCTGTTCCTGGTGGGACTATTCAAAAAACTGGCGCTGGCCAATTATCTCTCATTCTACGTCGAACGGGTCTATGACAACCCGAAGGACTTTGGAGCTCCCGCCCTGGTGCTGGCCACCGTGGCTTTCGGCTGGCAGATCTTCTTCGATTTCAGCGGCTACACGGATATGGCCCGGGGCGTGGCGAAGTTAATGGGCTTCCATCTCATCTTGAATTTCAACAATCCATACCTCGCGACCGGGTTGGGTGAGTTTTGGTCGCGCTGGCACATCAGCCTGTCGAGCTGGTTCCGGGATTATGTGTACATTCCCCTGGGGGGCAATCGGAAGGGGGTCTTCAACACCTACCGCAATCTCTTCATCACGTTCTTTATCTCCGGAATTTGGCACGGCGCGGCCTGGACGTTTGCGATCTGGGGCGCGCTGCACGGCCTGGGAGTGCTGATCACGCGGGAACTGGAACGCAGCGCCGCCTACCGCGAGCGGGTGCCGAAGCTGCTCAAACAGGCCGGGGTCTTCCTCTTTGTCTCGTTCACCTGGATCTTTTTTCGCGCGGAATCCCTCAGCGATGCGCTGCTGATCGTGCGGCGCATTTTCACCGCCGCCTGGCATGACCCTCAGATCCCAGCCTTAATGCTCCTGCTGATAGCCATGATCTGGTTGTACGAGTTTGCCTACGAATCCCGGTTCCGCGAAGTCCTCAAGGCCGGCACCGTCCGCATCGCGGTGGCGGCCTGCATGGTGCTGTACCTTTGCCTCTGCTCTTCCGGCGGCGGGGCGTTCATTTACTTCCAATTCTGATATGGGAGCCGAACCGCTGATTGCCAAGCCCGCCGCCCAACCCGCCCCGGCGGCCAAGGAACCGGCCTTCGGGGTCAACGAAATGCGGCTCAACGCCCGCCAATGGCTGGCGGCGCTCGGCATCGTCGGGCTGGCCTTGTTCCTCACCCCCAGGGTTTGGGAAAAAATCGAGCGTTTTGAAACCGGCCCCGATTACCGCATTCCGTATTCGCTCAGCAAAGATTATTGGCTGTACGCGCGGCGGATGGGGGAAGTCGCCCGCCCGGGCAAAGTCGTGTTGCTTGGGGATTCGGTGGTCTGGGGCGAATACGTGCTGCCCGACGGCACCCTGTCGCATTTCCTCAACCAGCAAGCCGGGGCGACGGATCGCTTCATCAACGGCGGGCTGAACGGCCTGTTCCCGCTGGCCGAACAAGGCCTGGTCTCCTGCTACAGCAAACCGCTCCACCACCAAAAACTGATCGTGCTGTGCAACGTCCTCTGGCTCACCAGCCCCAAAGCCGATCTCAGTTCGGAAAAAGAGGAGCAATTCAATCATGCGCCCCTGGTGCCGCAATTCTTCCCGCGCATTCCCTGCTATCGCGCCGGTGCCAACGAGCGCCTGAGCGCCGTCCTCGAGCGGAACGTGAATTTTCTTTCCTGGGTGGGGCACTTGCAGAATGCCTACTTCGAGCAAAAGAGCATTCTCGCCTGGACCCTCGAGGACGACGGCGGCAGCCCGCCTCGCTATCCGAATGCTTGGAAGAATCCGCTGTCGCAGATCACCCTGCGGGTTCCCTCCGCGCCCAGCGACGATCCGCAGCGCGGACCGCGCAGCCCCCGCCATAAGCCCTGGTCCGCCACCGGCCAGGGCAGCACCCGCTTCGACTGGGTGGACTTGGACAAATCCCTGCAGTGGGGGGCGTTCCAACGGGTCGTCCGCCTGTTGCGCGAGCGCGGCAACGATGTCCTGGTCGTGCTCGGTCCCTTCAACGAGCACATCATGGCCGAGGATAACCGGCCGGCGTATCGCAAGATTCGAAACGGCATCGAGGCCTGGCTTCAACAGAATAGCTTTCCCCATGTAGTCCCCGAAACCTTGCCCAGTCCTCTCTATGCCGATGCCAGCCACCCGCTCACCCAAGGCTACCAACTCCTCGCCGAACAGCTCGGCACGAACGAGGTGTTCAGCGGTTGGTTGAAGCATTAGTCCTTTCCCCGCCCCATCGGCCCCGGGGATAGCTCCACCACGCGAACCGGGCCCGGAATTCGGCGCTTGACGAACCGAGCTACCCGGATAGTATCAGGCTCGCTAATCCCATGAGCTGGCGCTTTGGACCCGGAACCCGCGGCGGTGCAGTGCCGGCCACGCCTCCCGGTCCCATGTCCGGGCAGACCGGCGGCGTATCCCCGGCCGAAGCGCCATCGCCCAATCATTGGCGGTCCTTCTTCGTTTGCGGCTTCCTGGCGGTGGCGATCGGTGTCGTTTTTGGCCAAACCCTTCACTCTGAATTCGTCAACTATGACGATGACGTTTGCGTCTATGGAAACCCAGCCATCACTCAGGGGCTAAAGTGGAGCGGAGTCGTCCGGGCCTTCTCACACGTCAATAATTTCGAATGGTACCCGCTCACCTCCATTTCGCATATGCTGGATTGCCAGCTCTATGGACTGAATGCCGGCGGCCATCATCTGACCAATGTTCTGCTGCACGCCGCAACGGCTATCTGCCTGTTTCTAGTGCTGCGGAACCTGACCGGCGCATTCTGGCGCAGCGCCTTTGTGGCCGCCGTGTTCGCCATCCATCCGCTGCGCGTTGAATCGGTGGCCTGGGTGAGCGAACGCAAGGACGTGTTGAGCGGACTTTTTTTCGTGCTCACGTTGGGTGCGTATGTCCGCTACGTGCGGCGGCCATTCAAGACGGGTCCTTACCTGCTGATGCTGACGCTCTTCACGCTGGGACTGCTTTCCAAAGCCATGGTCGTGACGTTGCCGTTCGTCTTGCTGCTGCTGGATTATTGGCCGCTGCGGCGGTGGCCACCAGGCGCGGGAAGTCCGCCCGGGCCGGAACGGCCCAGGAACGATCCGAGCCAACGCGTTCGGATCGGGTGGCTCCTGATCGAAAAGATTCCGCTGCTGCTGCTCGCCGGGGCCGGCTGTGCGGCTACGTTCCTGGCCGCCAGAAAGGTGGAATCGATGGTGGCAGTCCAGGGTTTAAGCTTCCCCTATCGCATCGGCAACGCCCTGGTGGGTTATGTGGATTACCTGGGGCACATGTTTTATCCCGTTGGGTTGGCGGTGGGCTATCCCGACCCAAGGGATCACCTGCCGGGCTGGAAGGTTGTGTGGTCGGCGGCGGTCCTGCTCTTGATTACTGTGGGCGCGGTGGTCTGGCGTCGAAGGCGTCCCTGGCTGCTGGTGGGCTGGCTCTGGTATCTGGGAATGCTCGTGCCCGTCATCGACATCATGCAAGCAGGCCACGAGGCGCGAGCCGACCGCTACACCTACCTGCCGCAAATCGGGTTGTATCTCGCGGCCGCCTGGACCGCGGTGGAACTGTGTGGCGCCTGGCGATACCGCCGGGTCGCGCTCGGCTTGGCGGCGGGGGTGATCCTCGCCGCTTTGATAGGCGCAGCCCGGGTTCAGACCACCTACTGGAAAGATAGCGTTTCCCTGTGGACACACTGCCTCGCGTGCACGCCGGAGGATTATGTCGCCCATAACAACCTGGGCGCCGCGCTGGCCGCCAAGGGGAAGCTCGATGAGGCCATGCGCCATTTTGAACGCGCGATTGGCGCTAAACCCGGCGACAGCGAAGCCTACAGCAATTTGGGCTTCGCCTACGCCGCCCAGGGAAAGTGGGCGCAGGCCATTCAAGAGTGCACCCGGGCGCTCGAACTCAAGCCGGACCTGGCCAAGGCTCACCTGAATTTAGGCATCGCGCTGGCGGCCCAAGGCAAACTTGTTCCAGCCATGGAACACTTCGAGCAGGCGCTGCGGCTCCAACCGGATGACGGTGACGCCCAGTTCCACTTGGGCCTCGCCCTGGCCGCCCAGGGGAAATCGGCTCAAGCCATCGAACACTACCAGCGCGCCCTCGAACTGAAACCGAACTACAGCGAGGCCGAGGCGAGTTTGGGCCTCGCGCTGGCTCGCCAGGGGAAGTTTGCCCCAGCGATTCAACATCTCAGGCGCGCCCTCGAACTTAAGCCAGATTACAGCGACGGCCACAATAATTTAGGCGTCGCGCTGGCGGCGCAGGGCGAGGTCGAGGAAGCCATCCATCACTTCGAGCGGGCGCTCCAACTCAAACCGGACAACACCGAAGCCAGCAACAACCTGCGCCGCGCGCTGGCCGCTCAGGCAACCGCGGATCGACCCGCCCCCGGCTCACCCAAGCCTTGAAGCCGATCAATGCCCGGGACCGGGCACAACGGCGCTCCGGAGGAAGGTTTCCGATGTGAACCACCGGTCAGGCGGAAAACCCACCGCCGACGCTTCTTCATCACTTGACTTTATCCGCAGACCCCTTATCCCTCCCTGATGGACTCTCGCGAGGCGTTGGTGGCGTTGAACCTGATCGATGGGGTGGGCCCGGTTCGGGTGCGCCAGTTGCTCGAACATTTTGGCGAGGGGCCGGCGATTTTGGGGGCCTCGCGCCAGCAACTCATGCAGGTTCGCGGCGTTGGCCAGGAGGTGGCCGAGGCCATCGCTTCCTGGGAAAAGACGATTGACCTGGGAGCGGAACTTAAGCGGATCACGGATTTTGGCTGCCGGATCATAACTCAAGCCGAGCCGGAGTACCCGGAACTGCTCCGGCAGATTTACGACCCGCCCGTGGTTCTGTATGTGAAGGGCGAGCTGCTGGCCAAGGACAAGAACTCGGTGGCCATGGTGGGGTCGCGGATGACCACGCATTACGGAATCGAGACGACCCGGCGATTGGCGTATCAGCTTGCCTATCTTGGGGTGACGGTCGTCAGCGGTGGCGCCCGCGGCATTGACTCGGCGGCGCACCAAGGCGCGCTCAACGGCAAAGGCCGCACCATCGCCGTCTTGGGCACGGGCATCAAGACCACCTTACCAGTCCCACAAACAACGGCCAACACCTGAATATTCCTAAGTTTTCCGAGAGTTTGGAGTGATCGGGCCTTAGTTCCAAATCGTTCCAGTGGGTGAAAACCGTCTGCAGACCCATTTCCGCCCTTCCCAGACCCCTTCCGGCCGACAACGTGGATCGGTCGAGACCGACCCGAAGACCCCTTCCAGCCCCCCTCGACTGACCGAAACCACAACCGACCCGCTTTGACACCGCTCGACCGTCGTCCATGTCAAAACCGCTGACATCCCACTTTCCGACCTCGATTACGTGACCGGAATAACTGGTAATTTGGGGTGAGGTGGCAGGGGTTTTGTTCCAGATCGCGAAGGCGGTATCAGTTCAACGGTTTGATACCGCCGACCGATCACGTCGCCGAAACTGGAACAACGCCAAAGCCGCACCGAGGCCGACCAAAGCTAAGGTGGCGGGCTCGGGAACGGAGTTGAGATAGACGGGTGAGGTGCCGAGGCCGGTGAGGAGAGCAGGCGGATTAGGGTTCACGCCTCCTCCGCCGAGCATCAGGGAAAAGGCCGAGGATTGCCACCACGAGTCTGGTAACCCGGATGCTCTGGCTTGACTGAAGGTGGATCCCGAAGCCGTCTTCCAAACATCTACTTGAACCCACGCGAGCGAACCTTCTAGAATGCCAGGCACTGTTACGGCTCCGCCGCTGAAATACCCAGCACCATTGCCGGTTAGGAACCCCGTTGATGCAACGGATGCAAGACCATCAATGCTCGGACCAGCAAGAAGTTCGGCCGTAAACTGTGGGCCGGAAAGTTTTGTTAAACCGTCCGATTCGTAAACCGGGGCGTTCACCACGGGACTCGCTAAATTCGGATAAAGGTTAGCGAAATTCAATGTTCCTTGGGCGAATGAGCTCTCGGCACAGAGAACGATAATTAGAGGAACAAGTATTTGCTTCATAACTAGGATTATTTTTTAATAGATCCAAAACACTACCGTGTGGTAAAAGCTCCGCAGGGTCGCCTAATGATGGGCCTCTGACACAAGCGATCACTGACGGATCTTGGCAAGTTTGATATCTGCATCGGGGCGTGCGTGTGGAGTGGTTCCATTCGTTCGTGAGCGGTCGCACCAAGCAAAGTAAAAGTAATTGCTGTCAGAATTTGACCAGGTATAATCATCCGCAGAAAAGCTTTCATAGGCTGATGCAGTGCTCAGATAAGAGGATGGCGGGCAGTCGAGGATGAAGCACGCGGTGCCCCCATCATATACACCATTCGCATCCAGGCAGACGCAGCCCGGGGGCCAGACTGGATCAAACGCCCAAACGCTGGCTGCGGCATTGGTCCCCGCGAACATTGGCTGAAATTGAGTCTGACTTACTGGAAAACAATCAAACGTAGCAAACGCCAGGCCATTCGTAATAAAGGTCTTTGCACCGTAGGCCATGAACCAGGAATTCGTATCAGGATCGTTTTGCCGGCTGTAATACCCAATAAACAGCTCAGTTCCCAAGGGATTTGCGGCAATCGAAGGGTTCCATTGATCGGTCTGGGTCCCGTCATTGTTCACCCTTCGGGGACCGGAACTCAGAGTGAGTGCGTGAGTCGACCAATTGACACTCGCCTCAATGAGGAAGATATCCCCCTGGTCAGTCATTCCGTTATTTGTTGTCGGTAGGTCTGCATAGGCGATGTAAATGTTCCCGTTCGCGTAGGCCACTCGCGGAAAAGCATTATCTTCAAAATAGTCGAGCGAACTCACCCCTTTTTGTACGGAGCAGCGTCCCACGACCTTCTGAATTTGTCGAGTTGAGGATGGGCCCGATAGTGGCCACTGAACTCCATGTGCTGTTCGTGGAAAGCCAAGCGTACCTGAAGTAGTTGGTCACGCGTTGGCTGGGTCCATCATCCATATGCAACCAAAAGAAGTACACTGTCCCGTCAGGAACAATAGCAATATCCACCGCGTGAGGTTTCCCGCCGTAAACCCTTTCCAGAATGTTAAACAGACTCCAATTTGTGCCCCCATCTGAAGAAACCGCTCCCCATACATAATTTGTGCCATCGCTCCCACTCCCAGCCGCATAGACTTTGTGGTTAGAAGAATTGACTCTGATCATGGGCTTATCCTCGCTATGCACCATGTGATTTCCACCACCGTCCAGACCCGGCACGTCCAGGTTGACTGGATTGAATGTCCTTCCCTTGTCAGTCGAGGTCCAAAGACGCCCACCATAATAATTTGTGCTCTCCCGAGATGTGTTCACAAACAGATAAATCACATTGCTTGCTGAATCATAGGTCATCGTCGTATCCCCCACGTCCCCGTGCATCGGATTGGATGCTCCATTTGTGATGACTGTGGAGCCCTCGGTAATCGTGGAGATCGGCAGAAGTGGTCCCTTATCCGTAAAGTTCGTCCCAGCGTTCGTCGATACCGCCCAACTTGTCATCCGAGGCGATGGCACGCCAGGAAAGTTTTGCCCGTCCGCTGCCAAACCCCATTCGCTAAGGTGGGTATTCATAAAGGCCGCCACGATGTTGGTGCTGTCACACACGACAAAACTGCACTCGGTCTGGCTGTTCTTGTTGGTGTCGTAATCGTACAGGTCCCGGTTGGGGTCGTTGACCATTGCCACCGAGACCACCCCGCAGTTGGTCGTTACGGTGCCGGAAACGGAGCTGTAGGGATTGTAGCGATAAACCGGGGTCGCCACATTGCATTCTGAAACTTGTGTCAAATACAGCGAATCGGTGGTGATGTTCAGGAAGATGCCAATAGTGCTGTCTTCCAGAGAGGTGGTGTACAATTGGGGTCGGCTAATGACGCGCTGAGTTTGAATCGTAGCGAATGTCCGTTTGTGCCCAGCGAACACGCAGATTCTGAAGCGTCGTTTGGAAGTTGTGGTAGTACATCCAGATCCCCTCTGCTGCGGCATAGCCGGGATTGGCGGTGCTGTTGGTTATAATCGTCCCATAGCTGTTATCGTCTTTCGAGGTCACTACCGTCGGTGGACCACTGGTTGAGCACGAAGTCCTGCCATAAAGGAGCAGGTACGCGTTGGTGGCTAGTTTCACGCAAGCATTCTGCTGAAAGTAAGCAGTGCCTGGTCCGACCTCAAAACTGCTCGGGATATGGTAGGTGTTACCGTTCGTGAAGGTGTACGTGTTGGCAGCGCCCGATAGCTGGGTATAATCGAGCACCACACCCCTCGGGCTGTACTGTGTCGAGGCGATCTGAATTGTCCGCCTTGCAGGACTTGCCCTTGCCGATGGGCTGAGAAACCTTGCCCGCTCGGCCAGTTCAACTGCCTGGCTGGGCTTGGGGTAAAGGGAAGCCTGGGGCAGTTGGCTCAAAGCCGCGGCCAAATCACTGAATCGGACTTCCTCGATCAGGACTTGCTGGCCCGAAATGTTCACCAAGCTCTTGGCGGTCGGCACCGTGCCGGGTTCGGAAGGCCGCATCAACCGAACCTGAGCGGCTTGGCCCGAAGGCGGCAAGGCGGTAGCTCCGAAAGCAAAGGCCGCGCCGACCGGAAACCAGGCGCTCTGGAAAATTAGGATATGGTCCTCCAGGCCCGAGTCCAGCGGAACGGGCCGCACTTCCTGTGGAACGGGCACACTGTCCATGGCCGTCCAGAGTTGGAGGGTCGTCGTGCTGCTCGACAAACCGAACGAGCCGGGCGGAGGCGGGGATTGTTTGATGACCAGGTTTTGTTCCAAGCCGTTTTTGGCCCAGACCAGCATCAGATCCGCCCGCACTCCCGAGAGGATGTTCGAGAACACGATGACGTTGGGCGGGTAAAGCGTTCCCACGCTGGCCTGCGCCGCCCCAATCCGTGCCACCTTGCCGGAAGCCGAATCGGCGTAGAACAGTCCAATCGGATGGGATTGGAACACTTCCCCGGCTGGGGTGGTGAGGCTGATGGCCCCTTGAGCCGTGATATCGCTGCTGAAGGTGGCGGTCATCTGCCCATGGGCGGCCTGGGCGCCGCCGGGCGTGACCTCGATGAGATCCTGGGCGGGCACCCACTGGCCCTGGCTGAGGTAATTCATGCCGTCTTCCAGTTCGGTATAACTCTGCACCTGCTGTGAAACATCGCCCGTGGCGTTGTTCGTCAACAAAACGGTTCTTTGGAGGACACGGTAAAAAGGACCACTATCCACAACCGAATAGGGAGGATCAGAGGTGGCGCTCTGAGCGCAGGCGAGCACGGCATGAAGGGTGATGCCGGCTGAAACTAAAGCGGACCGAAGGTGGCGGGCCGCTCTGGCGGCGAAACGAGGGTTCATTGGTTCCCTGGTGTGGTGGGTTATTTGCTCAACGGATTTGTGCCAAGTATTTTTCCTCGCCGCTTCCAAACTCCCGGCTTAACGCGCAGAACATGCCATAGCCCGGTCTCAAAAAGCAATCAAAGAATTGTGACAAAAGACTGCGGCCTATCCCCACTCATCGCTTGACTTTATCCGCCAACCCCCTATCCCTCCCTGATGGACTCTCGCGAGGCGTTGGTGGCGTTGAACCTGATCGATGGGGTGGGCCCGGTTCGGGTGCGCCAGTTGCTCGAACATTTTGGCGAGGGGCCGGCGATTTTGGGGGCCTCGCGCCAGCAACTCATGCAGGTTCGCGGCGTTGGCCAGGAGGTGGCCGAGGCCATCGCTTCCTGGGAAAAGACGATTGACCTGGGAGCGGAACTTAAGCGCATCGCGGATTTTGGCTGCCGGATCATAACTCAAGCCGACCCGGAGTACCCGGAATTGCTCCGGCAGATTTACGACCCGCCCGTGGTCCTGTATGTGAAGGGCGAGCTGCTGGCCAAGGACAAGAACTCGGTGGCCATGGTGGGGTCGCGGATGACCACGCATTACGGAATCGAGACGACCCGGCGGTTGGCGTATCAGCTTGCTTATCTTGGGGTGACGGTTGTCAGCGGTGGCGCCCGCGGCATTGACTCGGCGGCGCACCAGGGCGCGCTCAACGGCAAAGGCCGCACCATCGCCGTCTTGGGCACGGGCATCAACCTGGTGTTTCCGCCCGAGAACCGGGAACTGTACGAGCGGATTGCCGCCAACGGCGCGCTGATTTCGCAATTCCCGTTCAACCGGCCCGGGGACAAGCAGACGTTTCCGATTCGCAACCGGATCGTCGCCGGCATGACGCTGGGCACGGTGGTTGTGGAAGCCAATCTCAGCAGCGGCGCGCTCATCACCGCCAACTTCGCCAACGAATATGGGCGCCAGGTCTTCGCCGTGCCGGGCCGCATCGATTCGCCGCGCAGCAAGGGCTGCCATGACCTGATCAAAAAGGGGGCCAAGCTCTGCGAAGGGGCTGAAGATATCTTGAGCGAATTCGAATACCTGTTTCCGGCGAGCAATAAACCACGCTCGGCCGCCGAGACCGGCGTGCTGCCCGCGCTGGAGCTCAGCGCGAACGAGCAGCAGGTTTACGCCACACTGAGCAACGAGGAGGTCGGCATCGATGATGTCATTTGCCACAGCGGCCTTCCTCCCTCCGCCGCCTCGGTGGCGCTGCTGAGCCTGGAAATGAAACGGCTGATTCGGCAGTTGCCGGGCAAGCTGTTTGTGAAAAACCAATAGACCGTCAACGCTCGGGCTCACTGGCGCCGCGCCAATGAACCTCGCGATAGAAACTGAACGCGCCCGCGGCGTCCAGTGCAGCCCGCTCGTTCGGCATTCATTTCGGTGGTAATTGGAAGTGGCCGGCCACAATTCCGGGAACCGTGATGTCCTCATCCAACTCCTCCCAGCGCAAGGCATATCCATTAACTTCAACTTGAACTCGTGCGAGTTGCTCCTCGGTGGCCGCCGCCAAAAGACGGAACCGGTCGGCCGGAAAGCCGACGATCCGTCCGTCGTGAAGCTCTACGTAGATCATTCGCCCCTCCGCCCAGGCCCGCAAGGCGGCAGGCTCCACGGCCAGCCGTGGCTTACCGGTTATGGTACTCATCGTATGCCCTTCTCAGAATGTCATGATGTTCAAAAACCAACTGCTCAATGCGTCGCAGCTCTTGAGGTCGCACTCCCCGGCTGCCGGCCAGCCGGATGGCCGGTCCCAGCCAGAACTTACACTCCCCGTCGGGAGTCCGCACGTGAATGTGCGCTGGCTCCTGTCACTCATCCGAGTAGAAGTGAAACCTGAATGATCCGATTCGCAGGACCGTCGGCATGGGACTCGTTTACCATGTGCAACGCGCCACCGCGACATCTTTCCGCCGAACGCTCGTGCTCACTCGCGCCGCGCCAACATCGCAACGAAGGCAGCCAGACCGCGCTCGCGGCGGCGAGTGCAGCGCGAGGGTTAGGCCGTGACCTGCGCCCGCTCATAAAGAAACTCGGGTGCGAAATCAGCCCCATTGGGCCACACCAACGTGTGCAAGTCGGGGTCCACTCGAAATTGGGGAAAATAATCCACGGCCTTGAGTGGTTCGAAGACCTCGCCATAGAGCTGCGGCCCCAGGTCCACCTCCCCCTCAATGCCGTCCTGAAACCGCACAAAAACGATGTAATCTCTCACGTGACGTGCCTCGGTAACGCGTGGAAACATAAATTAACTCCACGGGCGCGATCCGGCGCAACGGCCTCCGGGCCTGCGCCAGGTTCCAGTTCTCGATCAATTCTTCCCGATGAAGTTGGTGCCACTCCAGGACATGTGCAAGTCCCCGCCGCGGAAATTCACCCTTCACCACGCCGGACTGCAGGTCCGGCGTCATTTCATACTCTCCGTACTTGGCATGAAAATGCGGCGGCGCATGATCGTCGTAATACATAGCGATTACGATTCCCAGAAATATTGAAATCTCCGGCATGAGTGAACACTACAGCATGCGCCTGGGTCAAACAACGGCATAACGACCCGCATCAGCGGCGGGAGCCAGTCGCTGACGCCGCAGGAATTGGAACTGAGCTGGACGGCTGGCTCCCGTCCTCTGCGTGCTGTCGTCAGAAGACTTAGTCACCGGACACGCCCTCAAAATGAATCTCAGCGGCTTTCCCCTTATCGTAAACTAAGACATACACGGCCTGCCATCTCTCCCTCGGCGCCGAAAAATCAGGCTTTCCCGAGCACAAACCGGCGGTGGCGGGCAAAGCTGTCGCGCAGCGCCACCGACAATTCATCCTGCAAGCCCTGGAGTTCACGGTAAACTTCCACGCCGGCTTTGTTCGGTTCGGCCGTTTCAGAGCTATTCAACTCGACGAACCGATCGGTAATCTCGCTGATGGAAACCTTGTCGCCTTGTTGCGAGCGCCAGCACCAGAGCGCTTGGAGTGCCGCCCCGTAAGCCGCGCCCTCGCTCACTTTCAACGTGACGACTTCCGCGTCGAAGACGTCCGCCATGATCTGCCGCCAGACCTTGGACTTGGCCCCGCCGCCGGTCGCGCGGATTTGGGCCGGCTTGACCCCGAGTTCGGCCAGGCGGCGCAGGCCGTAGTTCATGCCCAGGGTTGCGCCTTCCATGGCGGCGCGAGCGAAATGGCCGGCTTCAAACGTCTTTTGATTGACGCCGAACCATACGCCGGTGCCGTCGGGGACGTTGGGGGTGCGTTCGCCTTCGAAGTAGGGGAGCAGGACCAGACCGTTCGAACCGGCGGGAATGCGAGCGGATTCAGCGGCGTATTTTTCGTGCGACCAGCCGAAATCGGCGCGCACCATTTCGGTGGCCACAGTGACATTCATCGTGCAGAGCAGTGGCAGCCAGCGATTGGTCGAGTCGCAGAACGCGGCGATTTCGCCCTGGGGATCCACGACCGGCTTTTCGGCGCAGGCATAGATGGTGCCGCTGGTGCCGAAGCTGGCGGTGATGACGCCGGCGCGGGTGTTGCCCGTGCCGATGGCGCCCATCATGTTGTCCCCGCCGCCGGCGCTGACCAGGGTGCCGGGGTTGAGATCCAGCATTTTCGCCGTCGAGGGCTGCAACTTGCCGGCCGGGGTCTCGCTTCCGTTCAGCGGCGGCAATCGGTCTCCCAACCCGGGATCGATTGCGTCCAGGACCGCGCTGGACCATTTGCGTTTGCGCACATCCATCAGCGCCGTGCCGCTGGCGTCCCCGTATTCCATGACCCTTTGGCCGGTAAGCCAGAAATTCAGGTAATCGTGAGGCAACAGCACGGTAGCCAGGCGCGCGTAGTTTTTGGGTTCATGCTTCTTGAGCCAGAGAATTTTGGAGGCGGTGAAGCCGGGCAAGACGGCATTGCCCAGCGCGCGGATGGTTTTCTTGAGCCCCCCGAGTCGCGCCATGATTTCCTCGCACTCGGCCGCGGTGGAGGTATCGCACCAAAGCTTGGCGGGCCGGATCACTTCGCCGGCGGCATCGAGCGGCACGAAGCCATGTTGCTGGCCGCTGACGCCGACGGCTTTGACTTCAGCACCCGCGGCTTTTGCCTGGCGCAAGGCCCTGCGGATGGCGCTGGCCGTGGCGTCGCGCCAGGTGTGCGGGTGCTGTTCCTTGGCGCCGGGCGGCAGGCCGGGAATCAAATCATATTCCTGCGCCGCCGAAGCCAGCACTTTGCCGTCGCGCGCGTCCACGACGAGGACTTTGGTGGATTGGGTGCCGCTGTCGATTCCGAGTAAGAGCGTTCTCATAGGTTCCTGGGCAAAGGTTTAGCAGAGCGAGGCGATGTGTCCAACGGAATTAGCGCAAACTGCCGCGAGCCGAGGGACTACCCCGGTTCGACCTGGAAGCCGGCTCCCGCTCAGGATTCTCTTCGCTCCTGGGTGCGCAGCGCCTGTTCGTAGCAGGCCAAGGCTTCGTCGTAACGCTGCATGCGATTGAACAAGCCACCCTTGTGGAGGTAAGCGACGGTCAAGGACCCGTTGGCGGCGATCGCGCCGTCGTAGCATTCAATGGCTTTGTCCAGCAGTTGCAGGCGCTCGAGGGCCAGGCCCTTTCTTACCAACACCTCCGCATTTTGAGGGTCCAGCGCCAGGACTTCGTCAAAACATTCAATCGCCGCCTCGGCCTGGTCGAGATTGAGCATCGAGATCCCCTTGCCCAGGAGCATCTCCACCCGCGCATGGTTCTCGGAGTCAGCGGACTCGCCTCTTTCGGCGGATTTGCCATTCGCTCTCGGCAACCCCGTTTCGGTTTCCCGTTGTGGGGGGCCGCCCTTGGCATCGTCGCCGGTGGTCAAGGGGTCGTTGAGCGGAGTTCGGGTGGTGTGTTCGAGTTCGTAAATGCGTTTTTCGAGCTGTTCCAGCGCGCCGAGCAGCCGCAGACTGGATTGTCCCGCCGGGCCGCCGCCCACCAACTGGGTTTCGCCCGGCCCGAGGGCCGCGAGGGTTGGACTGGAAGGCAGCGCGCGGGGCAGTATTCCAGTCAGGCCCGTTAACCCCTGGGTGGTCCGCCATTGGAAGTAAGCGCCGAGCATCATGACCAAGCAGCCCACCCCGGCAAAAGCGCCGGCCACCATGAGCATCGCTCGGTTGGAGCTCTGCATGGCCTCCAGCTCGCGGGAACGCTGGGTGGCCAGGGCCTGCTCGATCCCACGCAAGCGCTCGGAAAGAACCTCCGCATTCTGCGCGGCGGCCTCCCGGGCTTCCTTCCGGTTCTGCTCGATCGCCAGTTGGGTTGAGCGAAGCTGCTCCTGTAGCTGCAAGTAGGCCCGGAGAATTTCCTGGGAATTGGTTTCGCCGATGCTCCCGGCGACGGCCGGTGGGGTATTGGTTTCAGCCGCCGAAACCCTGAGGGGGGACAAAAGGAGGGCCAGCAAGGTGACAACGATGGCTATCCCAGAGGGGACCTGCCTGGCCGCCGCCTGTGTGGTGCTAAGCCGCTTATTCCTCATGCCGGAGTCTGTGGCGAGATTGGGCGCAATCGGGAAAAAAGTCAAGACCCAGCAACGCAATTCCTCGCTACACCTCAGCCTGGTTCGTCTCGGGTGGCGGGAACTGCCGTGCCGCCAAGGCCACGAACTCCTCGACGACGCGGGATGAGGCTGCCGGACGCCAGACCAGGACGAAGTCCCACCAGAGCTTGGGCTTGGCCAACGTGCGCCAGACGATTCCCTGGATGCGCTCGACTTGCTCGAAGTGAGGCAACACGCTCAAACCAGCCCCGATGGAGACCAGGCCGAGCATATTGGTGGGGTAGCCCCCAACCTCCTTCACCACTCGAGGCCGAAACCCGGCGTTGGCGCATTGGCGGAAAAACTCATCGTAGAATTCAGGACGGGATTCACGGGTGCAAAACACGAAATCTTCGCCGCGCAGGTCGATCAGGTCGAAAACGGCCTTCCGGGCCAGCGGGTGCTTTCGCGGCAACACGACTTCGAACGGAACCCGCCAGATGGTTTGGCATTCGAGCCCTTCCGCGGCGGCCGGCACCGTTACGAACCCGATATCCACGCGACCCTCCCGCAAGGCCTTCAGTTGTTCGGCCTGCAAGCCCTGGAGATAATCCAGTTCGACTTTGGGGTGGCTGCGCCGAAAGGCCCGGATGACCGGGGCCAGGTAATTCAGGTGCAACCCGCTGAGGAAGCCGATGACCAGGCTGCCGGTGATCGTTCCCGCGGCGGTCCGAACCTCGTTGGACGCCTCGGCCGCCGCCTTGAGGATCGCGCGGGCGCGCCGGTAGAAGACCTTCCCCGGACGGGTGAGCTGGACCCCGGCTCGCCCGCGTTCGAAGAGGGTGACCTGGAGCTCAGACTCGAGATCGCGGATCTGGCTGCTTAAAGCAGGTTGCGCCACCCGCAGACGGGCCGCCGCACGCGTGAAGTTCAGCTCTTCCGCCACGGCCGTGAAGTAACGCAGGTGTCGCAATTCCATTTCGCTCCTATATCCAAAACTTATCGCTGAACCAAGCAACAAAGTATTGGGCGAATGGACCCCGGAGGCCGTAAGAAGATAGGACGATGATCACGACCAGGACATTAACGACGGGGGTAGAGATTCCAAGCCCGCGGTCGCCTGTCCCGAGTCCCACGTCCGAAGTTCCCAAGCGGCCAAGCGGACGCCAGGTGCGAAAGCTCTCGGGGGTGGCCGGCCTGTTTGCCCTGCTTCTGGTTGGCGCCGGCGGACACACGTGGTGGAATACGGCTGGACGCTGGGTCAAGACGGACAATGCTTTTGTTGCCGCGCATATCCATACCGTGAGCGCGCGTGTGGCCGGGACGGTCGAAGAGGTCCTCGTCGAGGAAAACCAACCGGTCGCGGCGGGAAGCGTGCTGGCCCGGTTGGACCCGAGCGAATTTGAAGTCAAGCGCGAGCAGGCCGAGGCACACCTGGCTCAAGCCACCGCCCAAATTCAGCAGGCCGAGGCCGCAGTGGCGCAAGCGCGCGCCCAACTTGCTCGCGAGGAGGCCCGCGCCCATAAGGCGGAGGCTGACCTGGCGCGCGCGGATTCGCTCTTTCGCGGGGCGGCGGGTGCGATTTCCCGGCAGGAATTTGACCAGGCTAAAACCGAGGCCGAAGCCGCGCAAGCCAGCGTACAGGCGGCCCGGGCCGCCTTGGTTTCCGCCCAGGCCGGGGGCCTGGCGGCTCGGGCGCAGGCAAATGCGGCCAGGGCAGACCTGAGCGATGCCAGGCTGCAGCTCTGCGTACGCCACGATCCGCGCGCCGGCCGCGGGACGAATCGGCAAGCGGAACCTCGAAACCGGCAACCGGATCCAGCCTGGGCAGCCGCTCCTGGCGTTGGTCGAGCCGGCCATCTGGGTCACGGCCAACTTCAAGGAAACCCAGCTCGCCCACTTCAAACCGGGACAGCTCGCCCGTGTCCAAATCGACGCTTTCCCCGGTCGCTGCTTCCCCGGTCACCTGGAAAGCCTTTCACCGGCCAGCGGCGCGCAATTTGCCTTGCTGCCGCCGGACAACGCCACCGGCAATTTCACGAAAATCGTCCAGCGCGTGCCGGTGAAGATTGTGTTGGAACCGGCCATGGTGGCCGAGTGCGGGGGGGGGGATCGCTCCCGGGATGTCCGCCGTGGCGGAGGTGAGGGTCCGTGAATGAACGGGTCCGGCGAACTTCAGACCGCTCCGGCGGCGACGGCGGGGTCACGATCCGTACCTGGATCGCCCTTCTGGGCGCGATGCTGGGTGCCTTCATGGCGGTGCTGGACATTCAGATTACCAACGCCTCGTTGAACGACATCCTCGGCTCGCTGGGCGCCACGCTCGACGAAGGCTCCTGGGTCTCGACCAGCTACCTCGTCGCCGAAATCATCGCCATCCCGCTCACCGGCTGGCTTTCCGACGTCTTCTCCCTGCGCCGCTACCTGCTGGTAAATGCAGCGCTGTTTCTGGTGTTCTCGATTGCGTGCGCCTGGTCGTGGAACCTCGGGAGCATGATCGCCTTTCGAGCGTTGCAAGGCTTGACCGGTGGGGTGCTGATTCCCCTCGCATTCAATTTGGTCCTCCGGCTCTTGCCCCCGGCGAAACGCGGGCTTGGCTTCGCCTTATTCGGGATGACGGCAACGTTTGCCCCGGCGATCGGCCCGACTATTGGCGGCTGGCTGACCGACCACTACGCCTGGCCGGCCATCTTTTACCTAAACCTGGTGCCCGGCCTCCTGCTCATCGCCGCGGTAGCCTATGGCCTCGCCCCCGAGCCGGCTCAGTTCAGCCTGCTGCGACACGGGGATTGGTGGGGGATCGGCGCGATGGCGCTGGGCCTCGGGTCGATGATCGTGGTCCTTGAGGAGGGTAACCGGAACGACTGGTTCAATTCCCGGTTCATCGTTGCGCTGAGCTTCCTGGCCGGAGTGTCCCTGGCGGCTTGTGTGGCGATTGAACTGAGACGGTGCAAACCATTCATCAATCTGCGCTTGCTCGGCGACCGCAATTTCGGGCTGGGCTCGATGGTCGGGGTGGCCTTCGGCGCCGGGATGTACGGGGCGACTTACCTGCTTCCGCTGTACCTCGCGCAGGTGCAGGGCTATAATGCCCTGAGCATCGGCGAGACGATCATGTGGAGCGGTGTGCCGCAGGTTTTCATGATGCCGATAGCGGTGCTCCTGTTGCGAAAGGTCGATGCCCGGATCCTGCTCACGCTCGGTCTGGTTCTGTTCAGCGGGAGCAGCTTTATGAACGCGATGCTGACCAACCTGACGGCCTATGATCAGCTTCGGCTGAGCCAGGTCGTCCGGGCTCTCGGCATGCCGCTGGTCATTGTGCCCATCACCACCCTCGCCACGGGCGCGATCGCTCCGCGGCAAGCCGGCTCGGCCTCAGCCCTGTTCAACATGTTCCGCAATCTCGGGGGCAGCATCGGGATTGCGCTGCTGGCCACCCAGTTGGACCTGCGGGAGAAGCTGCACTCCGTCAGGCTCGGCGAGGGGGTCACCGCATTCAACCCCGAAACCTCGCAGCGGTTGATTGGGCTGACGGAGCTGTTCACCGCGCGCGGGAGCGAGCCGGTGACCGCCGGCGCGCAAGCCCTCGATGCGCTGGCGGCGACCGTCCGACGTGAGGCCGGCGTTATGGCCTACGGGGATTGCTTCTACCTCCTGGGAGCACTTCTGCTTGGGGCGGTCCTGCTCGTCTGGTTTTGCCGGCCAGCAAAGGGGGCGTTGCCGGGCTCACACTGACCCCCCCCAGGGTGGAGCGGGCCGGGGCCGGAGCGGATGAACCATTTCCTTCGCCGTGCCGGGGACCATCGATGACGCGAACGCGATTCAGCGTCTCGGCAGCCGGGCGCCACGGTTACGACGTTTGGATCGTAGGCCGGTCCGCTCCGGCACCCGGCTCGGCCATTTGAATCCCTAGTTTCTCCTGGATTTGCTCGAGGGGCACGCCTTTGGTCTCCGGCACCATGAGGGTCACCCAAACGAGCTGGAGCACCATCATGCCACAGAAAAAGAGGAAAACGTAACCCGGCGCGAACACGGTCACCATCTGGGGGAAAAACGTGGTCAGCAGGGCGGCGAACATCCAATGCGTGAAACTGCCAAGCGCCTGGCCTTCGGCGCGCTGCCGGTTGGGGAAAATCTCCGCGATAAAAACCCAGATGACGGCGCCCTGGCCGACGGCGTGGGCGGCGATAAACGCGAAAATGCAAGCCGGCACGATGCTGAAGTGATGGGTGAAGAAGGCCCAGGCCGTGAGGCCGAGCGAGAAGATATAGCCAAAAGACCCAATAAAGAGCAGTGTGCGCCGGCCCAGCCGGTCGATAAGCCACAGGCCCACAAAGGTGAAAATGAGATTGGTGATGCCAATCCCCACCGATTGCAGAAAAGCCGCCTTGGCCCCCAGGCCCGTAAGCTCGAAAATGCGCGGCGCGAAATAGAGCACCGCGTTAATGCCCGAGAGCTGATTGAAGAAAGCGATGAGAAACGCCAGCAGAATCGGGATGCGCAACCGCCAGGTCCAAAACTGCCCGCCGCCGGCCCGTTCCGCGGAACCGGCCATGATGGCCTCGGCCTGCGCTTGGAGCTGGGCGGGCTCGGCTTCCGGTTCGATTAAGCGAAGGACCTTCAGCCCGGCGTCTAGGTTCCGTTGCCGGCTCAGAAGCCAGCGCGGGCTCTCGGGCAGAGCCAGGCACATCACCGTGTAGAACAAGGACGGAAAGGCGGCGATGCCCAGCATCCAGCGCCAGCTATTTTCACCCACATCCCGCAGCAGGTAATTCGAGAGGAAGGCAACGACAATGCCAAAGACGATGTTGAATTGGAACATGCCGGCCAGGCGTCCGCGATACGCCGGCGGGGCAATCTCCGAGATGTACAGGGGAGCCACCACCGTCGAGATGCCGATGCCCACCCCCCCCACAAAACGAGCGGCGATGAACCAGCCGACGCCCGTGGCGAAACCGCAACCCACGGCCGAGAGCACGTAGAGAATCCCGATTGCCAGCAGGGTGGGCTTGCGCCCGAAGCGGTCGGTCGGCCAGCCGCCCAGGAGCGAGCCCAGGACAGTGCCGTAAAGCGCCGCCGCCATGGCCACGCCGTGAATGCCCGCGCTTAACCCCCAAAGCGCTTGGATCTTCTGTTCCGCTCCGGAGATCACCACGGTGTCGAACCCGAAGAGAAAACCGGCCAGGGCGGAGGTGATCGACCAGAAGAAGATGCGCGTTCTCATGGCCGGATTCTAGAAGGGCTCGGTTGTGGTGCAAGTCCCGGGTTGATTCCGATCCGGCCCAGCGACAATGCGCGCCGCTTCGTGACCCGAGAGGCGTCCATTCGACGCCAGTTCAAAAGTTATGCCATATTCGGTGCTCGTCACGCCTCACGCATCACGCGCTCCCGACAGGTCCGAATGGCTCCGAATCCCGGTCCACCGTGTCCTGGAGCGGGCTCGCGGAGTGGACGCCTCACCCAGGTATTGTTATGTTCGGGTGCATGGAAATTTACGATCATCCTACGTTCCGGATGGCCAGCCAACAGTTCGACCTGGTCGCGGACCACCTGGAAATCCCGGACTCCGAACGCGGCCGGATCAAGTTTCCCAAGCGTTCGATGACTGTCGCCTTGCCGATTCATCGCGATGACGGTTCCACCCAGGTATTCACGGGCTACCGCGTACAGCACCATTTAACGCTCGGCCCAACCAAAGGCGGACTGCGCTATCATCCGGACGTCACCCTGGGCGAAGTGGCAGCCCTGGCCATGTGGATGAGCTGGAAATGCGCGCTGACCGGATTGCCTTATGGCGGCGCCAAGGGGGGTATTGCCTGTGATCCGGGGCAGATGTCCAAAGACGAACTGGAACGTATGACCCGCCGGTACACGCAGGAGATGATTCCATTCATTGGCCCGCAGATCGATGTGATGGCACCGGACCTCGGCACCAACGAGCAGGTGATGGCTTGGGTGATGGACACCTATTCCGTCCACATGGGCTATACCGTCCCCAGCATCGTTACGGGCAAACCGGTCGGCCTGGGCGGCTCGCTCGGCCGCCGCGAGGCGACCGGCCGGGGAGTGGGCTACCTCGTCAACCGCGCCGCGGACACCGTCGGTCTCGACGTCAGCAAGGCCACCGCCGCGGTCCAGGGGTTCGGCAATGTGGGCTCGGTGGCCGCGCTGTCCCTCGCGCGGTACGGGGTTCGCATCCTGGCGGTTACCGACGCGTTTGGAGGGGTCTTCAATCCGAAGGGATTAAACCTCTGGGAACTGGAAAAGCATGTCGCGCAAACCAAGACGGTCGCGGGCTTTCCCGGAGGCGAACCGATCTCCAACGAACAACTCCTCGTGTTGCCCTGCGATATCCTGGTGCCGGCGGCGCTCGAACGCCAAATCACCGGCAATAACGCCGGCAAGATCCAATGCCGCATTCTGGCCGAAGCCGCCAACGGGCCCACCACACCCGAAGCCGACGTCATTCTCGACCAACGCCCCGAGATCTTTGTTATCCCCGACGTGCTCTGCAATGCGGGAGGCGTGATTGTCTCTTATTTCGAGTGGGTGCAGGATCTTCAAAGTTTCTTTTGGGGGGAAACGGAAGTGGTGGACAAGCTGTTCCGGATCCTGGAAACCGCCTTCACCCAGGTCGTGACCATGGGTCGCAAACAGAAACTGTCCATGCGCCTGGCCGCTCTGAGCCTCGGCATCAAACGCGTCCAGGAGGCCAAACGCATGCGAGGGTTATTCCCGTGAGCGGTTCCAACCTCTGCTTCTACCGGCGTTCAGCATGCCCGGAAACGCGGCGCTTCGCCTCGGCTTTATTTCGATGGCTAACCCGCACCCGCTCGGGCGTCGCGACGCCGCCCATTTCAATTGGGCGGCCGGGGGTCCGTGGACGGAAGTCCACGGCGGCCATCGCACACCGCTGCGCGGCGGGGCGGCGCGTCGGGGCGGCGTTCCCTTCCGGCGCTGCCATCGCCGCCTTCGCTCAGCGGACTCGGGGTAGCCTGGTCCTGGGTGCTCTCTTGCTGATGCTTTGCCAGGCTCAGGCGCTCGCTCAACCAGTGATTCCCGCTTCGGCCCAGGCACATCTCGCGGACGCTCAGCGGGTCTTTCAGGTCAAAGGCGTGGTCATATCCCTAAAACCTCGGCAGAAAATCATCGAAATCAAGCACGAGGCCATTCCCAACTACATGCTCGGGATGACCATGCCTTTTGATGTGAAGGACACAAACGAACTGGCCGGTTTGGCGCCTGGTGACACTGTGGTTTTCCGCCTGACGGTGACGGCCACGACCGGTTGGGTTGACCAGATCCATAAGCTTATCGCCGTGACCGATCCTCTGCCGGCATCGCCCCCCGTTGTGGTGCTCAGGGATGTTCCGCAACTAAAGGTTGGTGACGCGCTCCCGGAATACCACTTCACCAACCAGTTCGGCCAGGCTTTTAGCACCAAGCAATTTCGAGGGCAGGCGCTGGCGATTACCTTTCTCTTCACACGGTGTCCTTACCCCACGTTTTGCCCGCGCATGGCCACCAACTTTGCTGAGGTCCAGCAGAAGCTCCTCACCACCCCCGACGCACCCACCAACTGGCACCTGTTGACCATTTCTTTCGATCCTGCATTCGATACACCCGACGTGTTGAAAGCTTACGCCGAAGCCCACAATTGCAAGCCCAAGCACTGGACTTTTGCCACTGGCGCGCTGGCCGATATCACGGCGCTGGGCGACGAATTCGGCCTGGCGTTCTGGCACGACAACGGCAGCATCAGCCATAACTTGCGCACCATCCTGCTGGACCCTTCCGGCCGGGTCCGTGATGTATTCCAGGGCAACGAATGGGGCAGCGAGGATTTGGCGAAAGAGATGGAGCAGGTAGCGAGGCGTAGGTGAAGGGCGGTCGGACGGTCGGGCGGTCAGGGGACCTAATGCGTAAAACGTAAAGCGTAACAACGTAACAACGTAAGAGGCTGGAGCTGCCAACGCTCCTGATAGTCCTCACCCCGCTGCTTCTTACGTTATTACGTTATTACGTTGTTACGTTGTTACGTTTTACGCCCCTCGCCTCACCCCAAATCCACCGGGTCCACATCCACCGTAAGCAATACATCATCGGGGAGCGTCAGTGCCTGAACCAGCCCGGCCAGGCGCCGGCTGAGCGCGCTCATCCGTTGCAGGCGCAGCATGATTTGGTAGCGATAATAGGTTTCGGCGCGCAGCAACGGCGCGGGCGCGGGCCCGGCGATGATGCAGTCCCGAAAATCCGCCACGACCTTGTCCAATTCGCGCTTGAGGTGGTCGGCGGAGAATTTCACTTTCTCCTCGTTGCGCCCCTTGAGGGTGAGCAGTGCGATGCGGCTGAAGGGTGGATACTTGAGCTGCTCGCGGAACTCCAATTCCTGGTGGTAAAATCCGACGAAATCGTGCCGGCGGGCGTACTGGATGGCCGGGTGGAACGGGGTGAAGGCCTGGACGAAAACCTGGCCTTCGATGTCTCCGCGTCCGGCACGGCCCGACACCTGGGTCAAGAGCTGGAAGGTCCGTTCTCCCGCGCGGAAGTCCGGCTGATGCAAGGCCAGGTCGGCGTAGATAATGCCCACCAGGGTCACGTTAGGAAAATGCAACCCCTTGGCGATCATCTGCGTGCCGAGAAGAATATCGATCTTGCCCGTGCGGAAATCGCCGAGGATGCGCCGGAAATCATCCTTGCGTTTGAGCGCATCCGAGTCCATCCGCACGGTCCGGGCCTGGGGAAAGAGTTTGGACAGGGTGTCCTCGACCTTTTGTGTGCCCAACCCCGCGTACCGGATCTGCGGGTTGCGGCAGGCGGAGTTCGGGCAGGCATTGGGGACGGGTTCGGTGTGACCGCAAATATGGCAGCAGAGTTTGGGTTCCTGGCGATGGTAGGTGAGCGACACGCTGCAGTTGGGACAGCCGGCCACATAACCACAGAGGGGACACTGCAGCGAGGTGGAATAGCCGCGCCGGTTGAGGAATAAAATGACCTGCTCCTTCCGTTCCAGGCGCTGCGTAATGGCTTCCTTGAGTTGCGGTGAGAAGATCGGGATGACCTTTCCGCGCCGCAGTGTTTGTCGCATGTCGATGATTCGAACCACCGGCATTTTCTTGTCGTCGGCACGTTCGGGCAGCTCGAGCAACGCGTACTTGCCCCGGCCGCAGTTGTAGAAGCTTTCCATGGAAGGGGTCGCCGAACCCAGCACTACCGTGGCTCCCTCCATTTGCCCTCGCACAATCGCCACATCGCGCGCATGGTAGCGCGGGGATTCCTCCTGCTTGTAGGTATGCTCGTGTTCCTCGTCCACGATGATCAGTCCCAAGGGGTCCACCGGCGCAAAAATGGCCGAGCGGGCGCCGATGACGATCCGCGCCCGTCCCTGGCGAATCTTATGCCATTCATCATGGCGCTCGCCGGCGGAGAGGTGGCTGTGCAGCACCGCCACCAGGGTTTGCAAGGGACCGGAACTGAAGCGTGCCTTGAAACGTTCGACCGTTTGGGGCGTCAACGAGATTTCGGGCACCAGGACGATGGCTCCCCGGCCCCGTTCCAGTGCGTGCGCGATGGCCTGGAGGTAAACTTCGGTCTTTCCGCTGCCCGTCACCCCATGGAGGAGAAAAACCGAGGAAGGCAGAGCCGGAGCCTGGCCGCCGGCAGGGGGCAAATCCAGCCCGGGAACCGCGGCCGCGGCGTCTCGGGCGGCCTTTCCGTCCATGGCTTCGAGGATGGCGGCCAAGGCCGCGCCCTGGTCGGCATTCAGCGGCAGAGGCTGGCTGGGCAGGATGTGCTCGTGCGCATAGGGGTCACGCTCGGAAATTTCGGCGGCGACCGCCACCAAGCCCCGATCCTCCAGCCGCCGGACCGTGGCGGCCGTCGTTTCGGCCAGCTCGAGCAGTTCCTTCAGCGGCAGCTCGCGCCGCTCTTCGATGATGTTCCACACCTCGCGCTGCCGTTTGGGCAGCTTGGGCAATTCACCGGAAAAGGGCAGCGCCCGCACGTGCAACCGCTCGCGCCAGCCCGCTTGCTCGTGGCGCACCGAGTCCGGCAGCACCGCCTTCAAGGCAATCTCCGGCGCGCAGCAATAATACTCGCCAATCCAGCGGGCCAGCTTGAGAATCTTAGGGGTAACCAGGGCTTGCGCGCCGATCACCTTGAGGATCGCCTTGAGCCTGGGCTGCGCGGATTCCTCGGCGACGGCCGTGACGCACCCCAGCACCTTTCTCGCCCCGAGCGGGACCTGGACCCGGCTGCCCACATCAATTTGGGTGATTAATTCCGGTGGGATCAGGTAATCGAACTCTTTCCGCAAGGCGAGTTCCAGGGTGACACGAGCGATCATAAACGACGCTGCGCAATGTCAGTTTTGACCCGCGGTGTGTCCAGTGCAATCCGCCCGGTGGGAAGCCCCCCGATGGACGCGCTTCATTCCGCGCTCAATCCCCTCAGGGTACGCTCCAATTGCTGGCGAAGGCGTTCCCGCTCCTCTTCTGTGGCCTCGCGGGGCACCCGGACAGGCCGGGCGACCCGGACGTCGCAGCGGGCGAAAGGCAGTGGAATCTGAAAGCCATCCCAGGTCTGCAACTGGATCTTCCAGCCGATGTCGTAGGAACATGGAATAATGGGCAAGCCGGTGACTTGGGCGAGGGAGATAATGCCTTCCTGGATCACATAGCGGGGCCCCCGGGGGCCATCGGGTGTGATGGCCAGGTCATAGCCGCGCTCCGCACAGGTGGTTAGCTCAATCAAAGCTTGCGGCCCTCGTCGGCTCGACGAGCCACGCACCGGGTGGACCCTAAAACATTCCAAAATGGCCGTCAGGAACCCACCGTCCCGGCTGGCACTGACCAGAGCAGCCAGGCCCGCGGTTGAATTGCGTTTCCTGGCATACATAAAGTAGGAGGGCAGCGACAGGACCAGGCGGTTATGCCAAACGCAGTAAATGGCTGGGCCGGCCGGCGGGTTATCGAAGAAGCCGGACCCGTCATGCCAGCGATACCGCAGCGTGGTGGTAACCCCTCGCACCAGCGCAAAAACCAAGCGCGCGGCGAGCCGTTGACTCCACCGCGGCGCGTGCGGCGCCACGGACCCGCCGGGTCGCCGGTTGCGGATTGAGCGTGGCACGTCACGGGCGGAGGGATACTTGTTCACAGCCTGGTCTTGCGGTTCAGGGATTGTGGCTGGGGTGCTTAAACCCCCTTCTTGAGACATGCGCGCACCAGGTCTTCCAGCATGGCCTGCGCGCCGAGCGACGCCTGGGCCTTGCGCACCGCGTCGTGGGCCTCGATTTGCTTGAAGCCCAGGGCCATTAACGCCAGCACGGCATCATTGACCCGCTGATCCTCGGCGGAGAGCGTCCGTTGCGCACTGGCCGCTTCCCAGGCCCCGGCCGCGCCGACTTTGTCTTTCAACTCGACCACGATTCGCTCGGCGGTCTTGCGTCCCACGCCGGATACTTGTGAAAGCGCTTTGACATCGCCATTGGCCACGGCGCCCCGAAACGCGACGACACTGATGCCGCTGAGCACGTTCAGCGCGATCTTGGGGCCGATGCCGCTCACGGTGTTGATCAGCAGGCGGAACAAATCACGCTCCGCCGAACTCATGAAACCATACAGCGTGTGCGCATCCTCGCGCACCACCAAATGCGTGAGCAGTTTTATCTCCTGGCCCGGCTGGGGCAGCTTGTCATAGGACGACAGCGGGATGAGGACCTCATAACCGACCCCGTGGACTTCGACGATCACCTGGGTGGGAAGCGCCTCGACCAACGTGCCGTGGAGAAAGGTAATCACTGGGCAACCTCTCAGACCCGGCGCGGAGGCGTCAAGGAGTAACGGCTTTGTTCCTGCGCGTGGGCCAGAGCCAAAGCCAGGGCATCCGCCGCGTCCGGCTCGGGCAGCTCGGCCAGGCGCAACATGCGTTGCACCATCTTGGCCACCGCCGATTTCTGCGCGGCGCCATAGCCCACGATCGCCTGCTTGACCTTGCGCGGCGCCAGTTCGTAGATATCGAGCCCCGCTTCCGCCACGGTCGCCAGGGCCGCGCCGCGGGCTTCCCCCATGATGAGCGCCGTTTGCAGGTTCTGCGCGTAAAAGAGCCCTTCCACCACACAGACCGCCGGATGATGCTCCCGGAGTACGGTCCGCAGCTCTTGCACAATTTTAGCCAGGCAACGGGATCGTTCCCAGGTCGGCGAACAGACAATCGTCCCATAGGCCAGCGCCTGGGGCGCTGGTTTGGCAAGGCGAATGACTCCGTAACCCGTGCCCCGCAGCGAAGGATCCAAACCCAGCAGGACTTGATGGACCCCCACCCTCGCCGACGGAGTCCGCTCGAGGACCGGGGCCGGACCCCGCCCGGAGGAACCCAGGCGCCGTTCAAGCTGCTTGAATTGCTGTGGCGTGATGCCCATCCCGCCAAGTCTGCCAGCGGTCCCGGAGGTGCGAAAGTGCAAAAGGGACGGCCGAGCAGGTCGCGAACCGTTTGGAGTACGGCTGGCTTGCCGCCGCTTTCCGGCCGCACTCCAAACGCTTCGCGCGGAGGCAGATCGGGAGGACGGAAGGGGCGTTAGAGCTGCCCGGCGCGCTGGAGCGGGTCCCAATATTGGGAGTTGACCAACCCCTTGGCGGTGCCGTCGGCGGGGTTGGCCGGAGGGTTGATGCTGGCGCTCTTGCGGACTTCGGAATGGCCGTCGTTGAATGACACGACGGCCGCGCCCAGGTGGCGTTTGGGCTCGACTCCCTCGTAGGTCGGGAACGAACTGTGCATGACGACGGCGGGGTCCATGCAGGAGGATTCCCACCACAAGCTGCTGCTCCACATGGGTGGGTTGCCGTAGGGTTCCTTGTCCGCCACAACCAGGTTGTCCGAGGGCCGCAGCACGCTGGTTCGTTTGAAGCTGACGGTGGTGGTAAAGGTGACGCCGCCAACCCTCAGAGAATCCGGGTCATAGGGATGATGGCCCAGGAAGTATCCGTTGTAGCCATACCCGACCAGGTGGCAGTCGAAGTTCCATTGCCAAATCGTGCCGTCATCGAGGCGCTTTCCCTGGATGGAAGGATCGTGGAAGAGATTGCTGCGCCCTCCGCCGTAGGTGACGATGGTGGTGCCCCACCAGTTGGTGATCGAAGGGCCCGCATCCGCCGAGTTCAGCCCTTGGTTCCGGTGCGCGGGAAAAGTGTCGGTGTTATCCTCGGTATAAAGCTGCATGAACAGGCCGATCTGCCGCAGGTTATTCAGGCACACTGTGCGTTGTCCCTTGGCCTTGGCCCGGGCCAGGGCCGGCAACAGCATCGCGGCCAGAATGGCAATGATGGCGATGACCACCAGCAGTTCGATGAGCGTGAAGGCGATCCTGCCGGCCCGGCCCGCGCGCCGTCCGGAACGATCGTCCGAAGTTTGATGTTTTGCCATAACTCCTGACTCCGGTTTGGAGTAAACACCTGCTAATGGACGACGTCAAGATGTCTATTGACCGGGGCACGAAAGCCACGCCGTTCCGCCCGCGGGTTCCCCGGCGCCCGAATTTTGCTTCAGCGCTTCGGATATTTTGCTAGCGTCAGGTTTGGCGGAACCAAAGGACCTTCCCAGGAGCCAGGGGTAAAGCCGCCGCCGATGCGAACGCGTAACAACCTGCACGACCCGCGAACCCGATCGGGAAGGGTCTCTTTCGATGCGCTCGCGCGCGGGCTCTCGCTGGGGATCCAACGCGCCGCGCACGCCGGCTCACAACATCCCCGGGTCGCCACCGTTGTGGCGCTCGCCGTCCTGGGCGGACTTGGCGGGCTCAGGCTCAGCCGTGTCCCCGCACCCGGTTTGCAGTTTGTCTTTCTCCTGTGCTGCATTCTCACCGCCTGGGTGGCCGGCGCGCGGGCTGCTTTCGCCTCGGTAACCCTCTCGGTGGTGCTGTTGAGCTGCGGCGAAATCCTGGGCGGCCAGGCGGCGGCGGGGTCCTGGATTTTCGCCGCCGACTCGCTGGAGCGGGTGACTGCCTTTGCGCTGCTGTGCTGGCTGGCCGCGCGGGCGGGGCAGCGATCACGGCGCCTCGAACGTGTCTTGGCGCAGCGCACGACCCGGCTGCGGTCGGAGGTGGCGCAACACGAGCAAACCTCGGAGTGGCTCAGCGAGGCCACGCAGCTTTTTCAACAGGTCACGGGCAATATCGCCGACGTGTTTTGGGTCACGGACCCGCTGAAGCGCGAAGTCGAGTACGTCAGTCCCGGGTTCGAGAAGCTGTGGGGGAGGTCCTGCCAGGCGTTGTACGCTTCACCCAGTGTGTGGCTTGAAGCGATCCACCCCGAGGACCGTGAACGGGTCACGCGCAGCCTGCTGACCCGGCAAATCAGTGGCGACTATGACGAGGAGTACCGGGTGGTGCAGGCGGACGGGTCGGTGCATTGGGTTCATGACCGTGCCTTCCCGCTCAAGGCCGCCGCCGGCGGGGTCCATCACATCCTGGGGATCGCGGAGGACATCACCGAGCGCAAACGCGCCGAACAACTGCTCCAAGCCGAGCGCGACATCGGCGTGGCCCTGGGAGCCACCAGTGATCTTGCCTTTGCGCTGGAACGGCTGCTCGACGTGGCCTTGCAACTCGAAGCGCTCGATTGCGGCGGCATTTATCTCCTCGACCCGGAGACCGGTGAGCTGCACCTGCAGGCCAACCGCGGTCTTTCCACAGCATTTGTCGAACGCATTTCCCGATACCAATCCAATGCGCTGGAAGCCCGCCTGGCCCGGACCGGCAAAGCCAACTACATGCGGCAGGACCAGATTCCGCGGGATCTGGAGGTGCTTTGGGGTAGCCAGGGACTGCAAGCGCTGGCGTCGGTTCCCCTCCAAAGCCACGGAACCATCATCGGGATGCTCAACCTGGGCTCCTACCGGGTGGCGGAGATCCCCGCCCGAACCCGAATCGGCATCGAGATGATCGCCACGCAGGTTGCCGGCGCCATCGCCCGGATTCGCGCGGAGGCGGCGCTGCGGCGCAGCGAGGCGCATGTGCGCACAGTGATCAACAGCGCGCCCATTGCCCTGCTCGCGGTGGATCCGAACGGCCGAATTACTTTCGAGGACGGGCAGGCCCTGGGCGCCTGGGGAGCGAAACCGGGCGAACATGTCGGAAGACCCGCCGCGACGGTGTACCAGGACTTTCCGCTCATGTTGGAAAACATTCAACGGGCGATGGCCGGTGAGGGGTTCACTTCCGTGATCGAGTTTGTTTCCTCGGTGTTCGAGAGCCAATTCACCCCGCTGCCCGAGGAGGCGGGCAAACCCGCCGGCTTCATCGCGGTGGCCACCGATGTCACCGAACGTTCCCGCCTGCAGCGGCAGCTATTGGAAATCTCTGACCGCGAACAAGCCCGGATGGGACAGGACCTGCACGATGGTTTGTGCCAGCAGCTTATCGGCCTGGGCTTCGCCCTGGGTTCCTTGGAGAAATCCCTCGCCGAGCATCACCGCGCCGAGGCGTCCTCTGCGGCCAAGCTCCGTGCTCGGTTGGACGAAGCGATTGACGAGGTGCGCGGTGTCTGCCGCGGCCTGTATCCGATCCGGCTCAGCACGCAGGGGCTGCGGGCTGCCCTGGAAGAGCTGGCGGTGGCCACCTACGAACGATCCGGGATCCATTGTGCCTGCGAGGCCGGGGAGGACGCGCCCCGCTGCGATGTGGCTACGGCCACCCACCTTTACCGCATCGCCCAGGAAGCGGTAAACAATGCCGTTAAACATAGCGGCGCGAAAACGGTTCTGCTCCGGTTGACGCAGGCCGCCGGGACGATCGTTCTGGAAATCAGCGATGATGGCCGGGGCTTCGATCACCGTTCGCGCCGCGAGGGCGGCATGGGCCTTCATATTATGGAGTACCGCGCCCGGCTTATTGGGGGCAGCCTGCACCTGCGGGATAATGACGGACGGGGGACCGTCATCACTTGCCGCATGCCACTGACGTTATGACGCATCCGCCGGAGCCGCCTAAAACCGTCCGTATTCTGCTGGTGGACGATCATCCACTGGTTCGCGAGGGCCTGGCGGAGGCCCTCGCGCAGGAACCCGGGTTTGAAGTATGCGGCATGGCCGAGGACCGTCACGAAGCGTTTCAAGCCGCGGAAACCGCCCGGCCCGATTTGGCGGTCATTGACCTGCTTCTGAAGAGTTCCAGTGGCTTGGAGCTGATTAAGGACCTGCACGCGCGCTGGCCAAAACTGCTCATGCTCGTGGTCTCGATGCAGGAAGAGTCCGTTTATGCCGAGCGCGTCCTCCGGGCGGGGGCTCGCGGTTACATCACCAAACAGAGGGCCACACGCGAGATTGTCGCCGCCATCCGCCGCGTTCTGAACGGGGAGATTTACCTCAGTGGCACCATGGCGGCCACCGTGATCCAGCGGTTGACGGCCCAGCCACAGGCGGCGGGCGATTCGGTGGCCGACGCCCTCAGCGACCGCGAACTTCAAGTCTTCGAGTTGACCGGGCTGGGCTTGGGCACCCGTGAGATCGCCGAGCGCCTGCGTATCGATGTCAAAACCGTCGAAACCTACCGAGCCCGGCTGAAAGAGAAGCTCAAGCTCAGCGATGGAAGCGAACTCTTGAAGCTGGCGATCCGCTGGAACCAGGATCGCGCCTCGGGCGGCTAGGCTGGCGGCGCCGCTCGAGCCTCGTTCGCTGTAGTGTAAACCCTTACGCCGCGATTGGTGTTCGCCCCGACAGACAAGCAAGCGCATCCGGGTAAACTATTTGTCAACGAATAAGAGGCAAAGCTATGTGTGACTTGTCGATCGGGAAGGTGGTGCTGGTACTCGCCGCGGGCGTCTGCCTTTCAAACTCAGCCCAAACCCTGCAGCCCATCTCGCTGGCGGATCCCGCCCTGCCGCCCCCGGCTTCCGCCGGTGGCGATTCCTGGGGGCCAACGGTTAGCCGAGACGGGCGGTTTGTGCTGTTTTCCAGCACGGCTGACAACCTGCTGCTGGCGACAAATGGCCAACCCATTCCCCCGCGATTTCCGGCGGTGCTCAACGCCTTCCTGCGCGACCGGGCCGCAGCCGCCACCCGCCTGGTCAGTGTGAACCTGTCCGGTGTGGCGGGAGGGGATGGGGATTCCTTGCCGATCGACATCTCGACCAACGGCCGGTATGCCTTGTTCGAGAGCAGCGCCGGCGATCTCGTGCCCGGTGATACCAACGGCGTCGGCGACGTATTCGTCCGCGACCTGCTCGCGGGCGTCACCCTCCTTGTCAGCGCCAACACCAATGGCCTTCCCGCCAATGGGGCCTCCGCGAGTTCGGCCATAACTCCGGATGGCCGTTATGTGGCTTTCGTGAGCATGGCCAGTGATCTCGTGCCGGGTGACACCAACGGCATACCGGATGTCTTTGTGCGGGACCTTCAAACCGGCACGACGGTGCTGGCCAGCCCCGGCGCGGCTTCGAGTTCAGCCACCTTGCCCACCGGCGGTTCCGCGGCGCCCGAGATCACGCCCGACGGCCGCTACGTGGTGTTCCACAGCACCGCGACGAACCTGGTGCCTGGGGTGTCCGTTGCCGGGGACGTTTACGTGCGGGATTTAGTGGGTGGCACCACGACGTGGGCCAGCGCCGGGGCGCGCGCCGCGGCGCAAGCAGCCTTGGGCATTTCGAACGTGGTCTCCTTCAACCAGGCCATCAGCGCCGACGGGCGATTCGTGGCTTACGAAGCGAGCCCGTTGAATAGCGCCACGGGCCTTATCCTGCGCTATGATCTCGGGGCAGGGCAGACGGGGGTGATTCACACCAACGGCGCCGTGGACGGAACGATCTACCAGGATATTCAGAGCCTGTGTCTGACCCCCGACGGCAGGTATGTCAGTTTCCTCGCCAATACCAACGATAGTTCCGGACCGGCGACGTGTGTCGAGGTTTGGGATGCACAGAGCGGTGTCGCGACGCTCGTCAGTGGCGATTTGACCGGCGCCGTACCCGCGCTTTCCGTATGCGAATGGCCGTCGATCACGCCGGATGGCCGCTATGTTCTGTTCCTGAGCAGTGCCCCGGGTTTGGTAACCAACGACACTCCGGGTGACCTCAGCCTCTACTTGCACGATCTTCAGTCCGGCGTCACCACGCTGGTAAATGCCGATACCAATGGCATCGGCTCGCTCACCAGCCCCGACTCGATGCCGTCGCTCAGTGCTGACGGGCAGGTGGTGGCTTTCGACTGCAATGACAGTTCCCTTGTGCCCGATGATCGAAACCACGCTTCGGATGTGTTCGTGCGTGATATCCAATCCGGCACGACCGAGCTCGTCTCGGGACATGACCCCGCGCTTCCTTCGCTCACCGCCAACGCCGGCAGCAGTATCTCCGGCAGTTCCTTGAGCCTCGACGGCCGCCTGGTCGCCTTCGAGAGCGACGCGGACAATCTCACCGCCGGCTTAACCGGCGGTTTTCGCAACGTCTATGCCCGCGACCTGCTGGCCGGCTCGAACGTGCTGGTCAGCGTGAATCCGGCTGGATTGGCCGGGGATGGCAGTTCGACCGACCCCGCGATCAGCGGCGATGGACGTTTCATCGCGTTCGAGAGCAGCGCCGATGACCTGGTCCCCGGTGACACCAACCACGCCCAGGATGTCTTCGTGCGCGACTTGCAAACCGGAACCACCACGCTGGTCAGTGTGAGCGCCGCTGGGACCAGTCCGGGCCGAGCGGCTTCGTTTTCGCCATCGATCAGCGGCGATGGTCGTTTTGTGCTGTTCCACAGCGGTGCCGGCGATCTGGTCTCGGCTCCTCTGCTGGGCGAGAATGTTTTCCTGCGCGACCGCCAGGCGGCAAAGACGTATGCGCTGAGCCAAAGCGGCGGCTTGCTGGCCGCCATGACACCGGACGGCCGGTCGATTCTATTCGGAACCGCCACCACGAGTTCGTTCGTTTATGCTCTTTACGTGTGGGATTCCCAGGCCGCCTCGGTTGTCTATACGAACCTCCTGGTCCGGAGCCTGGCGGCCCTGACCAGTCTGGCCATCAGCGCTGATGGGACGACGATCTCTTTTGGTCTGTCGGTCGGCCCATCCGGCACGCTCTACACCGCCAATTTGACGACTCAATCCAATACGCTGCTGGATTCAGGCGCGTTTGTTTACACAGGACTCCACTTGAGCCGCGACGGGCGCTCGCTGGCCTGCGCCCGCGCGCCATCTTCTCCGGGTCCCGCCCAGGTCTATTTGTTCGACACGGTGACCGGACGGCCCACGCTGGTCAGCCGCAGCGCGGCCTCGGGTGGGCCTGCCAACGACGCGTCCGATTCTCCCGACCTTACCCCCGACGGCCGCTTCCTGGCGTACCGGAGCGCGGCAACGGATCTTGTTCCCGGCAACCTTGCAGGCAACCCGCAAATCTTCCTTTATGACGCGTGGACAGGGACCAACACCCTGTTCAGTGTCAGCCCATCCGGCGACGCAGGCGATAACCGGTCGCTCCTGCCGGTCTTCAGCGGCGACGGACGCACGCTCTGCTTCTCGAGCTGGGCTTCGGATTTAACCGGGCAGGACTTCAACCAAAACAGCGATGTGTTCGCGTTTAACTTCCTCTTTGCGGATATTGTGCCCAGTCCTTCAAGCGGCCAGGGGCCTCTCCTGTCGTGGCCCTACGCTCCCGGACAAAACTACCGCGTGCAGTTCCGGAACACCCTCGCTGATCCCCGCTGGCAGGACCTTTCCGGAACCATAACCAATTACGGAAACCGGGCCTGGCTGCGAGACTCGACTCCCGCCGCACAGCGGTTTTACCGAATCGTCATCTATTGAACCACCGTTTGATCGCAACAAAAGCGATGGACCACCCTAAAGCCGGACCTCCGGAACCCTTTCAACCTCAGCTTTAAAACGTGTATGAACCAGTCCTGCAAACGCCGCTCCTGCCGTGCCTTCACCTTCCTCGAACTCCTCGCCCTGCTCGCGCTCGCGTTCCTCGGGCTGTCGATCCTGGCCCCCGCGCTGGCCCGGACGCGGCCGAACACGCAAACCGTTCGCTGCCTCGAGAATCTCCAACGGCTCGTTCAGGCCTGGCAGATGTACGCGGATGACAACCAGGGTAGGCTCGTCCCGATCCTAAATGGCAGCTCTGCCCAGGGTGGGAACTTTCCGGGGGCCATCGGTCCCGGTTGGGCGGCGGGTTGGCTGGACTGGACGACGAGTCCCGACAACACGAACCTTTTGTTCCTGGTAAACCCGAGATATGCCGCCTTGGCCGGTTATACCGGCGCGAATACCAATCTGTTCAAGTGCCCCTCCGACACCCGCCTCAGCCCCGCTCAGCAAGCCCGGGGTTGGACCCGGCGAGTGCGCAGCTATTCCGCCGCCGCATCGCTCGGCCCAGGCAATCTCCAAGCGGGACCGTGGAACAGCCTTTATCCCCAAATGATCAAGATTTCCGATCTCCGCTTCCCGAGCCCCGCCGAGACCTTTGTTCACCTCGACGAAGACGCGGATTCGATCAACGATCCCGCGTTTTCAAGCCCCAATGCCACGTCCTTGGCCGACATCCCGGCTACCCGCCACAACGGCGCGGCTACGTTCTCGTTTGCCGACGGCCACACTCAACTCCATGTCTGGACCGGCTCCCTGCGCCACCCGGTCAACCCCACCTCGGATCCCGATCTCCATTGGCTTTCCTTCCACACCTCCCGCAGTTCGGCGGTATCCTACTAACCCGCCGCTTTAAACCGGCTTGACGCTTTCCGGGCGTGGGGCAGGGGCGAAGCCCGCGCCGCCGCGCGTGATTCCACGGGACATTTCGTTTGACGTGATGCGGCGGACAGGTGATCATTTTTTGCCATGCTCGAACCAGAATGTGATTAGGCGCCATCCTGATCTCTCGACCAGGAAATCCCTGTCTTTTAACCCACCTATGTTTTCGATCAAATCGATTTACCCTCTCTTAGCCGCGGGTCTGCTGGCTGCCACCGGCCTGCACGGCGCGCCCATTCCATTGACGCTGGGCCAAACCTACGCCGGTACCATCGCGCTGCCCGGGGAAACGCATAACTACACGTTCAGCGGCAGCCCCGGCCAGCGACTGTACCTGGATTCGCTGGAAGGGAATGGTTTGCCGATGCAGGCGGCGCTCTACTCCCCCAGCGGGATGCTGCTTTATCAGGCAAACGATGATTACGACTCCGGAGTGATGGTGCTGATCGAGTCCGGCGCCTATACCTTAACGCTAACCGGGAATGCCGCGACGACTGGGAGCTACGAATTCCGGATGCTGGACTTGTCCCAAGCAGCGCCGGTGACGCTAGGCAGTCCGCTGGCGGGCCAATTGGACCCGGGCTTGGCCTGCAATGTCTATCAGTTCGACGGGACGCGTGGGCAGAGAATCAGCCTGCAGAGTCTGGCGTATTCGTCCTCGCAAACTCGATGGGAGTTGTTGAGCCCGGCGGACGTGGTGCTCGCTTCGGGTCAAATCTACCAAAACCTGGGAACCCTTACGCTGCCCGTGAGCGGCCCTTACGTGCTCCTGGTGAGCGGCGCATCGCCTGGGCTCACGCCCGTGAGTTTTAGCGTCCTGGCTCAGGACGTGAGCGATGGGCCGCTGGCGGCGAGCGGGTTTGGGAACCCCTATACGGGAACGGTGAACGCCAACCAGACCAATAGCTTTACCTACGCGGCGCCGGCGGGTCTGCCGGTCTATTTCGACAGTCTGGACCGTAGCGGGCAGTCCTTGGTGGTGGATTTGCTCGATCCGAACGGGAATGCGGTTTTCTCGGTGGCAGAGACGACCGACGCGGGCCCTTATGTTTTACCTCGCTCGGGGACTTACACCCTGAATGTGCGCGGGGCCAGCGGAGCCAGCGGCAACTTTGGCTTTCGGTTGCTGGATTGCAGCGCGAGCCCCGTTCTGCCCTTGAATGCGGCGGTGAGCAACTCGCTCGCGACGCCGTACCAGACGGATATTTACCAGTTGAACGGAGCCGCCGGCCAAAGGCTCTATTATGATTCCTGGGCCGTTGGCGCACCCAACGCGCAAATCCAGCTGCTTGGCCCCGATGGCCAAAGTTTAATTAACGGCAGCGTCAACTATGATGCGGGGCCGGTGACGCTGCCCTTTGCGGGCGTTTATTATTTCATGGTGCAGAGTGGGTTGGCGGGCGCCACCAGCTATGCTTTTCAGATGCTCGATCTGGCGGCGCAGGCAGCGGTGCCGATGAATACGAACTTTACCGGAATACTTCCGGCCAACACGGCGGCTTTGTATCAGCTCTCGGGCAGCCAGGGAGAGCAGCTTTATTTCTACGGAAAAGCGTCGTTTATGGGTGGCGCCTATTGGACGTTGTACCGATGCCAAAAATGCGGTGGTGGGCTCGGCGAACCTGACTTCGGATTTTGAGCTGACGCTGCCTTACTCGGGGACATTTGCTCTACTCATGAGCGCGGGAGCCAGTCCGGCCCTTTACACCAATGAGGTGAGTTCGTTCAGCTTCCTCACGAATACGCTGGTCCTGGGCGCCGTGGTGACAAACACGATTTTCAACCCCGGGGACCAGTTGGTCTATACCTTCTCGGGAACCGCCGGTCAGAGGCTCTTTTATGACGCGCTCAACGGCAATTATCTGCCGATCAACGTCGCGCTGCTCTCTCCCCTGGGTGTGAACGTTTTTTCCGGAAATGCCAGTGCCGACGCGGGGCCGATGACCCTGCCGCAGACGGGAACCTACACGCTCGTGTTCAACGCCAGCACGCATACCACCGGCGGAATCAACTTTGTGTTGCTCGATGCGGGCGCGCAACCGGTTTTGCCGCTAAACGCGGATTTCGCGGGCTCCCTGGCAGGCTATGCGTCGGCTGTGTACCAGTTGGCCGGCACGAATGGGGAGCCACTGTATTTCCAGAGCAAGACCGCCGCCTCTGGAGGGGCCTATTGGACCCTGTACGACCCGAAGAACTCACAGGCCGGCGCAGCAAATATCGCTGGCGATTTCTCCCTCCGCCTGCCTTACACCGGCACCTACGTTTTGGTTTTGCAAGCGGCCGCAAACCCGCTGAGCTATAGCAACCAGGTCAATAGCTTCTCATTTGCGACCAATCTCCTGACCCTGGGGAGCGCAACCACCGCGACGGTCACCCACCCCGGAGACCAGGTGTCTTACAACTTTAATGGCACCGCGGGGCAAAGGGTCTTCTTTGACGCCCTAAGCGTGACCTCCTTCTCCGGAACGGTGACCCTGGTTTCCCCCAGCGGGCTGAGTGTCTTTAACGCCAGTCCCACTTCCGACACCGGCCCCTATACTTTAATCCAGTCGGGAACCTATACGCTGACTTTTGCCGGCAGCGGTCACACGACCGGTTCGCTGAGTTTTCAGTTGCTCGATATTGGGTCGCAACCGCCGCTGCCGTTGAATACGGATATGAGCGGGAACCTGCCCGCCAACACCTGCTTGATTTATCAGTTATCCGGGGCCACGGGGGAACAGCTTTTTTTCAATAGCAAAGGCGTGGCCGGCGGAGGGGCGTACTGGACTTTGTACGACCTGAAAAACAGCGCGGTCGCGGCGCAGAGCCTGGCAGGTGATTTCGCTGTCACCCTGCCCTATGCGGGGAATTATGCGCTGATTTTGTCGGGTGGCGCGGGCAGCGTGAGCTACACCAACCAGGTGAATACGTTCAGTTACACCACCAACCCGCTGGCCCTGGGGACGCAAACGTTGAGCGCCATTGTGCATCCCGGCGACCAGGTATTCTACACGTTCGTGGGCACGGCGGGCCAGCGGCTTTACTATGATTCGCGCCAGACCAACAGCGCGAGCTGCCAGGCGAGCATGGTTTCCCCCACCGGCGTGACGCTGTTTTCCGTGAATTCAGCTTACGATCAAGGCCCGTTCACGCTGACACAGAATGGGACCTACACGCTCATCCTGAGCGGTTCGGGAGATGCCACCGGGACGGTCTCGTTCCAGTTGCTGGATCTCGCCGCCGCGGCACCGATCAGCGTCGGGTCCACCTTTGCCGATTCACTCGACGACCAGACGGAAACCCGGGTTTACCGTTTCGTCGGCACCCGGGGACAGCGGGTGCAACTTTCAAGCTTGAGTGCTTCCGGCAACCAGGCGGTTTGGAACCTTTGGGGGCCGACCGATCGCGGGCTCCTGTTGAACTCGTACATCTCGCAGAGCCCCGGCACCGCGACCCTGCCGGCGACGGGTACCTATACCGTGGCCGTGATCGGCACAGGTTCGGCCGGCACACCGGTCAGTTATCAACTGGGCGTGACCGATGTCAGCGATGCGAGCGTGAGCGCCAGCGGGTTTGGCGCCGTAAATTCAGGCACGATTGCCACCGGCCAGACCAACAGCTTTGCCTATACGGCGCCCGCCGGATTGCCGGTGTTTTTCGATAGCCAGGACGCCAGCGGACAGAACCTGGTGGCGGATCTCATTGGTCCGGACGGCAACGCCGTGTTTACGGTGGGTGAGACCTCCGATTCCGGCCCGTACGTTCTGCCCCGTTCCGGCGCCTATACCTTGTCGGTACGGGGTTATAACGGGACGGTGAGCGGCAACTACAGTTTTCGCCTGTTGGATTTGACGGCCAGCCCGGCTTTGGCTCTCAACACGGCGGTGAGCAATGCCCTCGCCAACCCCTATCAAACGGATGTTTACCAATTCACCAGCACCTCCGGCCAGGCGCTCATCTACGACGCACTCACCAACGACGTTAATTATCCTTCTGTGTATGTGCAATTATTGGATCCCAATGGGCAAAGTATTGGTCCGGCCGGAGATTTCGGCAACGATCGGGGTCCCTTCGGGGTCCAATACACGGGCACGTGTTACCTGCTCATGCGGAATAACAAACCTGCCGCCAGCACGTACGCCTTTCAAATGCTCGACGTCGCCAGCCAGGCGAGCTTGCCGGTCAACGCGGCGGTGACGAACACCCTGAACGTGTACCCGCTTCTGGTTTACCGGTATGCCGGATCGGCGGGGCAATCGCTCTATTTCCACGGGCTCCCGGGCGATCCCAGTGGGTCCTGGATACTTTACGATCCCAATAACACCGCTGTGTCGGCAGGGAGCGCGAGCCTGGGGGGTGATTTCGAGGTGACCTTGCCGGCCAACGGAACCTACGCGCTCGTGCTGAGCAGTTCGAGCAGCAGCCCGGGTCCGGAGGTATTCCAAGTGAGCGATTACGCCTACTTTACCAACGCCTATACCCTGGGGAATCCGGTGGTCGATGCCATCGCCCGCCCCGGAGAGCGACACGTCTATACGTTTGCGGGCACGGTCGGCCAGGACCTGACTTACGACGCGCTGACCAACGATCCCCCGTCCCCGAACAGCATTACTGTCCAATTGCTGAATCCCGAGGGACTGCCTGAAGGGCCTATCGCCGGCCGCTTTTCGTACGATCGCGGCCCCTTCACACTGCAACAGTCCGGAACCTATTCCCTGGTGTTTGACGGGAGCGTGGCCAGCGTGGGTACGTTTGCCTTTCGGCTGTTGGATGTATCGGCCCTGCCCGCATTGCCCCTCAATGTGGTCGTGAGCAACTCACTGGACGCTTACGCCGCGCTGACGTACCAACTGGCCGGCACCAATGGGGAGCAACTCTATTTCCGGGGGCAAGGGGTTAACCCCAGCGGTAGCTGGGCATTATATGATCCGAACAACAATCCGGTCGGGAATACGAGCCTGGGAGGGGATTTCGAAGTAACCTTGAGCACCCCGGGGACTTACGCCTTGATCCTGAACAATTACAGTGCCACGAGCCCGGAATTGTTTCAGGTTAATGACTACGCCTACTTCACCAATAGTTATACCATAGGCACTGCCCTGGTGGACGCAATCAGTCGCCCCGGGGAGCGCCGGGCCTACACCTTCACCGGCACGATCGGCCAGCGGCTCATCTATGACGCGCTGACCAATGATCCACCCTATCCCAATGCCATCACGGTCCAATTGCTCAACCCCCAGGGACAGCCGGAGGGCCCGATCAACGGTCGATTCTCCTTTGACCGCGGGCCCTTCACTCTGCAGGAGTCGGGGACCTACACGTTGTGGGTGGATGGCAGCCAGGCGGGAGTGGGCCCCTTCGCCTTTCAGTTGCTGGATATTTCGGCTCAGCCGGACCTGCCGTTTAACACTGCCGTGACCAACACGTTGGATGTCTATTCGGAGATTGTTTACCGTCACACGGGCCTGGCGGGTGAGCACTTGTATTTCCACGGGCAACCGGGCAATGCCGGGGGTACATGGACCCTCTACGATCCCAACAACAATTATGTCGGCGCGAGCAGCCTGGGCGGAGATTTTGAAGTGGTACTCGCAATGAACGGCACTTATACCCTGGTGCTCGGCAGCTATAGCGCCACCGCCGCGCCTGTGGTCTTCGAGGTCAACTCCTTCAACTTCGGCGAGCCGGTGCAAGTCAACCGAGCGCCGTCGTTGAGCCACATTCCGGACCAGATTACCGGTGAAGGCTCCTTGCTGACCTTCACCGCCCAGGCAACGGATCCTGGAAATAATGCGCTGGCCTTCAGCCTGGATCCCGGCGCTCCCCCCGGAGCCAGCATCGACCCCGCAAGCGGGGCTTTTGCTTGGATCCCACCGGGGACGGGGTTCTCGCTGGTGACCAATGTGGTGGTGCGGGTGACGAACAACGGCACGCCGAGCCTGAGTGCCGCACAGAGCGTGACGATCGCGGTGGTGGCGGCGCCCATTATGATCACGGTGCAGAAAACTGCAGGTACCGCCTTGGTTTTCTGGCGTTCGGCCATCGGCAAGCACTATCAGTTGCAGTTCAAAAACGACCTGGCCGACCCGAACTGGACCAGCATCGGCGGCCCCTTGGCGGCCTCGGCTTTTGTGACTTCCGAGCCCGACAGCACGTTGGGGACTGAGCAGCAGCGGTTCTATCACGTGATCCTGCTGGATCCTTAGCGGGAGCGCGGCCCGTCCGGGCGGGCGGTTCGATAGCTGAGGTTGCTCGGCGCGATCCAGGAGGGCTTGCACCTCCGTTTGCGCGGCTTTGGGCTGCTTTGGCCCGGCTCCATGCCTGTCAAATGCCGCTTGCCGCCTACGGTGAGCGCTCCCGGACTTTAGGTTTGATTTTCCTCCCCGCCGGATCAAGCTGGTCACCGGTGAATCTGTTTCGACACTGGATGGGTCAAGTCGTGATGGCCTTGGGCCTGACCGGTGGGGCCCTGGCCCAAACCGGCGGCCAACCCGGCAGCGTGGTGGTTTGGGGCAGTTACTATGACGGGTCGGCGTTTGCGCCGGTATCCGCGCCGCCTGGCCTGACCAACGTGGTGGCCGTGGCGGGCGGGGCCGGGCACAGCGTCGCGTTGCTGTCGGATGGCACCGTGAGCGCCTGGGGATTTGATTACTACGGGCAGACCAACGTGCCTGCCGGGCTGGATGACGTCACGGCGATTGCCTGCGGGCAGTACTTCAGCCTGGCGTTGCGAGTGGACGGGACGGTGGTTGGATGGGGCGAGTATTACGATGGAACGTCCTTTGTGCCGGTTTCGGTTCCCGGAGACCTGACCAATGCAGTTGCCATCAGCGCCGGCGCGGGGCACGGACTCGCGCTCCGCGGGGATGGGACGGTGACCGCCTGGGGCGACGACACGTATGGCCAGACGGATGTGCCCGCGGGCCTGAGCAATGTGGTGGCGGTAGCCGCCGGGGAGCGGTCGAGCCTGGCGCTCACGGCGAACGGAGGGTTGGCGGCCTGGGGACAGGTACTTTGACGGGTCGGCGTTCGTTCCGGCCTTTTTGCCGGTTGGACTCAGCAACGTGGTGGGGATCGCAGGTGGGGCGAGCCACAGTTTGGCTCTCGAGGCCGGCGGCACGGTCGTGGCTTGGGGATTTGCGCCGTATGGCCAAACCAACCTGCCGCCGGGTCTGACCAATGCGGTCGAGATTGCCGCGGGAGAGAGCTACTCGATGGTGTTGCGGGCGGACACGACGTTGGTGGCGTGGGGTTCCGACCTGAACGGTCAGACCAATGTGCCGGTGAGTGCGACCAACGTGGTGCAGATCGGGGCCGGATATTACCACGGGCTGGCGGTGGTGGCGCGCGGGCCGGTGGTTTGGTCGAATGCGGTAATGGCCATCGCGCTTGCGCCCGGGGGCGGGACCCATCTCGGCGTGGCGGTCGCCAGCCCGGGAGGTTTCCGGGCGCAGTGGTTGCTGGATGGATCCCCGCTGGCCGGGGCGACGGGAACCAACCTGGTGATCACTGATTTTGACTTGGGGGCGGCGGGTGTCTATTCGGTCCAGATCCAGAACCAGGCTGGCGCGGTGACTCGAACCGTGGCGGTGCTCCGCCTGACGAACAGCCCGGTGGTCGAGTTGGACGGGATCGACGTGGGGGGTGGCGTGGTGACGCGCGTCAGTTCGACGCAGGTATCCATGAGCAGCGCGTTGGGTCCGGCGGCCAGCCTCTATTATACGTTGGATGGGAGTGAGCCTGATTTCACCGCGACCGCTTACACGGGTCCTTTTACCCTGACCAACAGCGCAATGCTTCGCGCCATTGCGTACAATCCCGCCTACTCGGATTGGGCTGAATCAGCGCCCATCAACTTGCAGGTGTGGCCGATTTACCCGCTCGACGCGGGGACCCCGGGCGGGGGCACGGTGAGCGCAACCCCCTTTCCCTACACCAGCAATCTATATCTGAGCAATAGTGTCGTCACGCTCACGGCGACGCCCTCCAATGGGTGGTCATTTATGGGGTGGAGCGGGGCGGGACTGGATGGAACTCAGACGAATGTCGCGAGTGTGCTGATGAGCGGCCTGGCCCAGGTGCAAGCGGTGTTTGGCACGTCATTGAACCTTTTCACCAACGGCCAGGGGCAGATCCTTGCAGACCCGCCGGTGGGGCCGTACGCGTATGGCTCGACCGTGCAGCTCACGGCGCTGCCCGAGCCCGGCTATTATTTCTTCGGTTGGGCCGGCGCCGTGACGGGTTCGGAAGATCCCGTATGGGTTCAGACTACCGATGCCACGGGGATCACGGCCTTGTTTGGAGTGCTCAAGACGAACGAGGTGGCCCTCACGGTTCTGGCCGGCGACGGCGGCCAGGTGGCCGTCAGCCCAGGCCAGACGGTCTTTACGAATGGCGACACCGTGATTCTGACCGCGGTGCCGGGAACCAATTACCTGTTTGCCGGCTGGGGCGGAGATGCTTCGGGCACTCAGAACCCGCTGGTGTTGCAGCTTGACCAGAGCGAACAGATCACCGCGACGTTTACCTTCGAGCCTTCCACCAACCCGCCAAGCATCACGCAGCAGCCGTCGAGCGCGACCTTGAGCCTGGGGAGCAGCGCCCTGCTGGCTGTCCAGGTCAGCGGCGAGCCACCATTTAGTTACCAGTGGCGTTTGAACGGTTCGCCGCTGGCGGGCCAAACCAGCCCGCAGTTGCTGTTGACGCGGGCCGGCAACGCGCAAGCGGGCCTCTACGACGTCGTGGTCACCAACCCCGCCGGCACGGTGACCAGCGCCGGCGCCTTGATCGGCCTCTTGGAACTCGAATTGTCCCCCGCCACGGATGGGCCCCTTCCGTTGCTCATCCTCGACGCCGCGCCTGGCAGCAGCTACCGCTTGGAATTCACCGACGATCCGCTGGCTCCAAACTGGCAGTTGCTCACCTTGGCTGCGGTGCAAGCCAGTCCCTTCTTTTTTATCGATGAACCGGCGACAAATCATGTCCAGAGATTTTACCGGGCCGTGCCGCAGTAACGCGAGGCGCGCTGAAAGTGCAAGCGCTCGCTCGACCTGGGCGCGCTCGGCCTGGGCTCACTGCTCTATGAAGGTTGCTGGAGCGCGTTTTGTGCTGGACTCGCGGCTGATTCCGCACCCATAAATGACCCGAACAGTCGGGCACCTTCGCGGGCGGGTAAATTACAGAACATGTACACGAGCTAACGGTTTTATGAATTTTGGAACTTCCACTCTCTTTTCCCACGGCGAGGCTCCGCGACCCGAACATGCCCTCATTGCTTTTGGACGCGGCCAGGCTTGCCGCGCCTCCTTGACGGGCGGGCTGTCGCGCGGTTCTCGATGCCTGCTGGCCTGCCTGTTGATGGCGGGATGGATTGGCCCGAGGCATTCCCTGCGGGCCTCCGACGACGAGAGCGCCAGCGGCTCGGGCATTTGGTTCGAGGCCGGCCCGGTCGTGCGCGGAGGCATGCGCGTCCACGTTGAAGGGTCGTCCTACGTTCAACTCCTGGGCCTGCACGATCCCAGCGCCTCCGGCCCATTGACCTTTCCGGCCGGCATTGGGCCAACCAACGGGCTGGCCAACCGGACCTATGACAATGGGTATGTGAACCTTGGTTCCCAGACCGGCAATCCGTCGTCCCCCAACCCGAATGGGACCTGGAACTGGGGTTTTAGCGATCCCGGCCAGTATAATTCCACCGCCCAAACCCTCAGCTTTCAAAAGCAAGGTGCGCTGGGCTATAATAGCGTGGCCCAGCCACCCAGTGGCAGCGACGCGTTCTTCGGACCGGGACTGCAAATCACGGCCGGTGTCCAGCTCAAGGAAGCGGAGAGCTGGTCCCTGGATTTGTGCCTCGGTTTCCAGGGGATTTGGAATGCCACCGAGAAATTCACCACCTCGACTTATAGCGAAGGGGTGCAACAGATGACCGTGACCGATGTCTATGATGTCTCGGGCGTCCCGGCTTCGAGCTTCCCGGCCGGTGGCTTTCACGGCACCTTTCTGGGGCCTTTCGACACGCCGCCGGTGGTGCCCAGCCCTCAGATCCCGGAAATCCCCGGCCAGCGACAGGTTGCCACCTCCTCGCCGATTTCGAGCAGCTATAACCAGATCGGCTTCGATCTGACCCAAAACCTTTATCAGTTCAGCCTCGGACCGCGGTTGACGATCCTGAAGGATCGGGGCGTGAAGCTCTATCTACAGCCCTCGGTTTCAGCTAATATCATCGATGCGAATGTGCAACGAACGGAGGTCTTTATCCAAACGCCTGCGGGCGGGAGCAGCACGGTGCTGGATCGCTGGTCGGACCAGGGCCACCGCGTGGGCCTCAGCATGGGCCTGGGTGCGGTCGGTGGATTCGACGTGGAGCTGGGCCGGGGGTTTTACGCGGGGGGCTTCGGCGGCTATGATTGGATTGCCCAAAAGGTCGATGTGTCAGCCGGGCCGAACGTTCTGAGCCTCGATGCCAGCGGCTGGGTGGCTGGCGGAGTGGTGGGGCTGCGGTTTTAACCCGCGCCCGGGCTTGCTGTGCTGCCTGGGCGTTCGAGCGCCCGTCCGTCAGATGTTCTCGCCTATTGCCGCGGGCGGTTGATACCCGAGCTCTCGTTCAGGCGGCAGCGCGCTCTGTTCCCGTGCCAGGACGCGGTATTGCCGGATCTGGAACGAAACCTCCCTCCCATCTTCCAGGCACTGGTGCGCGTAATCTTCCTTGCTCATCCGGGCTCGAATCACCAGCCCGCTGGGCAGCTCGAGCTCGACCCGCAACATCACCCCCAGGAAAAACGTGCGCCGCAGCACGGCGCGGTACCGGTATTGGGTGAGATCGGACGAGATTTGCACGGCGTAGGGACGAAAGCCGATGCGCAGCTTCTGGCCGGTGGACAATCCGTGCGAGGGAAACTCGAGTTCGCCGAGCCGGGCGACACCATTTTGGACTTCGGGCTCGAGCACATTCATCACGCCGATAAAGCGCGCCACAAACTCGTTGGCCGGCTGCTCATAGACTTCGCGCGGAGCCCCCACTTGTTCGAGCAGCCCCCGCGAAAAGATGACGATCCGATTGGCCACTTCCATCGCTTCCTCCTGGTCGTGGGTGACGAAGATGGTGGTCACGTTCAGGTCGTGGTGCAGGGTCACCAGCCATTCGCGGAGTTCCTGGCGGATTTTGGCATCCACCGCTCCAAAGGGTTCGTCCAGCAGGAGCACGCTCGGCTTGGGCGCCAGGGCCCGCGCGATGGCCACGCGCTGCCGTTGCCCGCCGGAAAGCTGGTGCGGATACCGCGTCTCGAGACCTTCAAGCCCGAAGAGCGCGACCAACTCGGCGATGCGCGCCTTGATGTCCGACCGCTTCCATTTCTTAATCTTTAGTCCAAAGGCGATGTTCTTGAACACATTCATGTTCTTGAACAGCGCGTAGTTCTGAAAGACGAAGCCGATGTTGCGCTGCTGCACTGAGAGATCATTCACCCGCTGCCCGCGAATGAACACGTCGCCGCTGGTGGGCATTTCCAGCCCGGCGATCATCCGCAACACGGTGGTTTTGCCGCCCCCGCTGGGGCCCAGCAGCGCCATCAGCTCGCCGTCGTGAACCGAAAAGGTGACGTTGCTGACGGCGGACACCTCGCCGAACTTCTTGGTGACATTTTTAAGTTGGATGCTCACTGGATATCCCTGGGACGCTGCGCCCGTTCGTACTCGCGGGCTTGCTGCCATTCCAGCAGGGTTTTGACGGCGAGGGTTAAGAGGGCCAGCAGCGCGAGCAGGCTCGCGATCGCGAACGCGGCCGGGGCATTATACTCGTTATAGAGCTTTTCTACCCGCAGCGGCATGGTATCGGTCAATCCCGCGATATGGCCGGACACCACCGACACGGCGCCGAACTCACCCATGGCCCGCGCGTTGCACAGGATGATGCCGTAGATCAATCCCCATTTGACGGAGGGCAGGGTGACATGCCAGAACGTCTGCCAGCCGTTGGCTCCCAGGGTCAGGGCTGCCTGCTCCTGCTCGGTGCCGGTGGCCTGCATGACCGGAATCAGCTCGCGCGCGACGAAGGGGAAGGTGACGAATACCGTTGCCAGCACAATGCCTGGGACCGCGAAGATGATTTTAATATCGTGGTCGTCCAGCCATTGCCCAAAAAATCCTTGCAGCCCGAACAGCACCACGAACATCAAACCCGCCACCACGGGCGACACCGAAAACGGTAGATCGATCAGGGTGATGAGGAGCGACTTGCCACGGAATTCGAACTTGGCAATTGTCCAGGCCGCCGCCAGTCCAAAAAGGACGTTCAAGGGGACGGTGATCGCGGCCACTATGAGGGTAAGGCGGATGGCGGCCCAGGAGTCCGGCTCGGAAAGCGCCTTCAGATAATATTCCCATCCCTTGGAGAGCGCCTGGGCAAACACGTTGGCCAGCGGCAGCAGCAGGAAGACCAGGCTGAAAGCCAGGGCAATCAGAATCAGCACCCACTTCGTCACCGGGGACTCTTCCGTGCCCCGCTGCGACGGCCGGCGCTGCGGGCTCAAACGGCTCTGGATTTTCGCGGCCATGTTACTGCTGAAATTTGCCGGCCCATTGTTCGAGCACGTTAATCAACGCCAGGAGCACAAACGAAAAGACCAGCAGCACCAGGGCCAGCGCGATGGCGCCCGTATAATCGTATTCCTCCAATCGCACAAAAATCAGGTAGGGCGCGATCTCGGTCTTGAAGGGTTGATTGCCTGAAATGAAGACGATGGAGCCGTATTCCCCAACGGCGCGCGCGAACGCCAGCGCGAAACCCGTCATCACCGCCGGCATCAAGGATGGCGCGATCACCGTGGCAAAGGTGCGCAACCGGCTGGCGCCCAGCGTGGCCGCGGCTTCTTCCACGTCGCGCTCCAGGTTTTCCAGGACCGGTTGCAGCGTGCGCACCACGAACGGCATGCCGACAAAGGTCAGCGCGATGACCACACCCAGGGGTGTGTAGGCGCCTTTGATGCCCAGGGGTGTCAGGAATCGGCCCAGCCAGCCGTTGGCCGCGAACAAGCTGGCAAGCGTCAAACCCGCCACTGCCGTCGGCAGCGCAAAGGGGAAATCGACCATCGCATCGATGAAGCGGCGGCCGGGAAACTTGTAACGCACCAGCACCCAGGCGAGCAGGGTGCCGAACAGGGCGTTGGCCACCGCCGCTGCGAAGGAGGCGCCAAAAGTAAGCCGGTACGCGGCCATGGCCCGCTCGTTGGTGGCCAGCCGCCAGAACTGGGGCCAGGACAGTTCGCACGAGCGAATCACCAGGCCCGCGAAGGGAATCAGCACCAGCGCGCTCAAATACAGCAGCGTAAAACCGAGCGTCAGACCGAACCCGGGAAGCGCGTTAAATTTCTTTTGTGCCATGCGTGATTAGCGACCGGGGCGCTGTGCTCGAATCGTTGTCGGCGGCTTAATATGGCCGCGAGGGTAATGCAGAAGCGGGTTCGAGGCAATGCGCGCATCGGCCACGGCCCCGATCCTCAGAACCGTATCGAGCTCGTATGAACGGGGTGGGGACAGCCTGTCCCCACCAGGGTGGACGCGGGATTGTGGGGACAGGCTGTCCCCACCCCGGCCCGTAGCGCCCTCTGACCTAGCCTTGATGCAGCCTTGCCCGATCCTGGGCGACGCGTGCTTCCCAACCGGCCTCGGTGTTCGCCAGTTCATCGATTTTCCCCCTGGATTTGATCGAAAATTCCACCCTCGCTGAAGTGGATCTTCTGCGCCTTCTGCCAGCCGCCGAAGACCGCGTCGATGGTAAACAGTTTCAATTTGGGGAACTGGGAAGCAAACTTCTCGGCCACCTGCGGCAGGCGTGGCCGGTAGTAGTGCCGGGCGGCGATCTCCTGGCCCTCGGGCGTATAGAGATACCTCAGGTAGGCCTCCGCGACTTCCCGGGTGTGGTGGCGCTCGACCACCCGATCCACCCACGCCACCGGAGGCTCGGCTAGGATGCTGGTCGAAGGGGCTACCAATTCCACCGTCCCCGCGCCGGATTCTTTGAGGGACAAAAGCGCCTCGTTTTCCCAGGCGATCAGCACGTCGCCGATGCCGCGCTGCACGAATGTGGTCGTGGCGCCGCGCGCCCCCGTATCCAGCACCGGTACGTTACGGAAGAGCCGGGTCACAAACTCGCGGGCCTTGGCTTCGTCATTGCCGTTCTTTTCGAGCGCATAACCCCAAGCCGCGAGGTAATTCCAGCGAGCTCCGCCGGAGGTCTTCGGATTCGGAGTGACGACCGAAACCCCGGGTTTGACCAGGTCGTCCCAGTCCTTGATTCCTTTCGGATTCCCTTTGCGGACCAGGAATACGATGGTCGAGGTGTAGGGGCAGCTATGGTCCGGCAACCGCGTTTGCCAGTCCCGCGCCAGCCGCCGCCCCTTTTCGGCAATCGCGTCGATGTCATACGCCAGCGCCAGCGTGACGACATCCGCGTCCAGGCCATCAATCACGGCACGGGCCTGCTTGCCGGAGCCGCCGTGGGATTGCTGGAGGGTGACCTGATCCCCGGTCTTGGCCTGCCAGAACCTCGAAAAGGCCGCGTTAAATTCCTGGTAAAACTCCCGCGTCGGATCGTAGGACGCGTTGAGGAGCGTGATTTCCTTGGCGGAAACACTGCTCGCCGCCGCGGCCAACCCGAGCAGCCCGAGCAGCCCGGTCAACGCCAGGCCCGGCACCATGCGCGGTCTTCGGCGCGCGCTGCCGCGATGGATTCTTAGCCTGTGGATACGCCCGTTCATGTGTTCGCCTTTCCCTTTGCCAGCCGCTCACTAAAATGCCAACTGAATTCGTGTGAACAGCACCCGCTCCATCTGACGCGTCACGATGGCGGGAGCCGAACTGCCGCTGCCGCCGCCCCCGTCGAAACCGGTTTGCGAATAGCTGAAGTTCACCCGCACATCGCGATTCAGATACCAGTTCAAACCCACCGACCATTCCTGGGCCGAGCGCGCGGAAGTGGCCGGATTGGAAAAGAGAGGGAACGCGTTCGGATCGATGTCCAGGACCGAGTAACGCGCGGCGATCTGCCACGCCCCCCAGCCGCCCTCCTTCGGGTTGAACGGGTGGCGCGGCACCACCGTTCCGAAGGTGGCGTCTTCCCCCGTCAACAGCCACGACCCGCTGATCTGCCAGCCCGTATTTTCGAGGCGCGCGCTTGGCTGCGGGCCGGCCCCGGTCCGCTTCACCGCCTGGTCCGAAATGACATACTCGCCCAGGAACCCGAACGGGCCGTAAAAATAGTAGCCTTGCGGCGAAAGCCGCCAGTGCTCGCCATTCGCTACCACGGCTGCGTTGGTCGGGTTGTAAGCAAAGAACTGCTGCTGGCCCACGGTGGCAAAACCCGGCGCCGAGCCCCCGGTGGTGTTCGGCAATCCCGCCGTGTTCGTCCCTTGCATCGAGTCGAAGCTTCCGCCCAGGCCGAAGCCAAAGCCCGACAGCGGCTCGAATTCCAGCTTCTTGAATGGTTGAAAGAACAGCCGCCCGGCAAAGGCCTTGTTGTCCTCGAACGCCGAGTTGCTCGATACCCGCGCATCCCCCACGCCGTTGAAAATGCCGGCCGCATAACTGGCCGTCCCTTCGAACAGGTCTCCGTGCAACTCAAAACCAATGTCCCGGTTGGGCACCAGGTCCGTCGGCAGCGCCCGCTCGTTAAAGAGGATGTCACGATCCGCTTGCAATTGCTCCAATCCCACCGGCGATTTGAATTTGCCGGCTTGAAATTGGAGCTCCGGACTATAGCGATAGTTCAAATAGGCATCATAAATCTGCGGGGTGGTGGTGGTGCCGCCATTCCCGCCGTTATTGCCCGTCCCAAAATCAGGAAGGAAAAGAAAATCGAAGTCGCGGAAGACCGTTCCCTGCAAAATGGGCCGCGCCCGCCGCAACAAAAAGCCATCGTTGCCCACGATCCCGTGATCCGCAAAAAAGGATCTCGAGTCCACTTGCAGCACCCCTTTGAGCTGCACGCCAAAGTTTCCATTGGCGGAGGCGAAGGAGAAGCCCTGATCCCCGATGCTTACCCTCGGGGCGGTCTTCGCTCGCGCCTCCTCTGCTTCCGCCGCCAGTTCCCGGTTCCGCTCGAGCACCTTCACCTTCTGGTCCAGTTCTTCCAGCTTTTCCTTGGGGGCCGCCTCGTTGGTTGTGGCCGTGGAACTCGGGCCGACCTCGAGCGTTTTGACCTTTTGCTCTAATTCCTCAACCCGCTTTTGAAGCTGTTTGATGATCTCTTTGGTGTCGGTGTCCTGCGCTCTGGCTACCTCACCGACTGCTCCCACGCCCAAAACTACGACTGACAAAACCGCCGCTCGACGTAATCTCATTCAGTTGCCCTTTCGTTTTGTGCTCGCTCAATTGCCGCGCTTTATTGATCCAACGCCATCCGGAAACCGCCGATAGGGACCATCCTACCGACAAACTCTACTATGTCAATAGAGTTAATTGTATTGATGTGTAAGTTATTATTGTTTAACAGTGTACAAATTAAAAAATATCGTGTGAGATTTGGATCAAATGCACATTGCAAAGAACAAGTCTGCTGGGCTCGCCGCCAGCCACTCTGCGCTTTTCTTGCCGTATCCCATTCTCATTCCCGCGCGGAGCGCACCACTAACGGGGCGCCTGCCGACCCTAACATTCTTTAGCCCAACAACCCATCGACCACCCCTCAACGCACCAACGCTCTCAGCCCAAGCCCCGTTAGAAGCTCAAGAGCAACTGCCAGATGTACATGTTGCCGAACGCATCGATATCCTCCCAAATCCGGCGGATGAGTTCCGGGCTGCCGGAGATTTCCGGCAGGTCCTTGACGCGCTCTTCCCAGGGGAAGCAGACGCCGGGTCGGATTCGGGGCTGAGGCCGGCCCGCGAGTCCGGAGGCTTGCTCACGGCTGGCGACCGAGGCGGGGAGTTCGCAGGGCGGGGTGGCCAGCGGGGTTTGGCAGGTGCCGGCGGCATAGGCTCCGTATTCGCGGGCGGTCTGGGTCATGACGCGGAGGTTCTCGATATCCGTGTCGTCCTGCATGATCGCGCCGGCATCCATGATGTAGCCGCCATTTTGGGCGACCTCCTCGATGACGCGGCGGCAATGAGCGCGGACTTCTTCCGGCTTGCCGAAGCTCAGCATCACGTTGGGAACGCCGCCGCTGAGGGCGAATTTGTCATGGAGAGTCCGGTGGACGTGGAAGATGTCGTCCTGGTCGCAGTGAAAGACAATGCTGAGATCCGGGAGTTCGCGGAATGTGCCGAGGTGATGCTTCCACTTGCCTTCGGCATAGAAGAGGGTCTGGTGTCCGTGTTTCCAGAACTCCTCGATGATCGGCTTGAGCGTCGGCCAGTTGTGGGATGCGAACTGCCGCGGGTTCACGAAGGGGACACAGCCGCGGTGCATCCAGAAGCCAATCGGCACGAGCTTGGCCGGGTCCGCGGTGGTCAAGCCCACGTGGCACAGGTGGGGCATGAGCGCCTCGCACGCTTTGAGCACTTTGTCCGGCTGCGTGTGCATATCCATGGTGAGCCCGACATAGCCGCGGAGTTTGTCCGCGAGGATGTCGAAGGGCGCCTTGAAGATCCCCGCGATGGCGGACGCCACGCCGCACTCCGCCCGCAAGCGGGCGATTTGGGGGCCGAACGCGTAAAAATACGACAGCATCGCCATCGCCCCTTTCACGAGGGAGAGCTGGTTGCGATAGGTGGCCGGCTCCCCGCTCCGGCTCACCTCGGTCGAAACGCGGGGGAGCCAGGTTTCGTAGAGAAACGCGGTCGGGTCCGCGATCAGCGCGTCATACTCGTCGGCGCGCATGAAGGCCTGGTCTTCGGGAGGCTCGATGTAGTTGAAGCCCGTCGTGTGCGGGATCCCGAGGCCGGGAATGCCGTAATAGCGGAGCCCCACCGCCTGCGCCAAACCGGTCCAGACATACACCATGTTCGGCACCACGGCGTCCCAATCGAAATCGCGGGCCGTCTTAATCGCGGCGTCGAAGGCCTTGTGGTAATCATGCGCCACCTCCTGGCAGGTGTAGCCGGCGTATTTGGCGGTAAACTCGGCGACAAAGGGACGGACCGGCACCCTGTCCGGCTTTTCATTCCGCATCGCGGTCACATACCGGTTCAGCCGCTGTTGGCAGAGTTGCTCCGTATTCATAGATTCCGGCTTGCAGATTAGACCGGCTAACCCGCCCGGCACGAGGAAAATCTGGCGGGGCTCTGGTCTGGTGGTAGCGATGGAGGTGGCCCATGCGTTGCCCAAACTCATCGGGATGCCACAGGGTGTTGTAATCAAATAGGAGATGATAGGAATCGAGGTCAGCAGCGCGTGGCGGAGAAGGCCCGCATACTCGAAGGCGTGCGCGAGATCCGGACCCTTGGCTGGACGCCGTCGTGCCGGTGCAGCAAAGGTGAACCGATCCCTTGCACGGTACTGGATTTTTTTGCCCGTAGCGGCACGACGGGGCAGGTTGCCTTTGAACTCGGCCGGCGTGCGGTGCTCATCGAACTTAATCCCGAGCACATCAAATTGATCCACGAACGGTGTGAACTCCCGCAGGAGCGCGATCTGGCGCCTGACAGAAGGTCGAAAACCCGTTAACACCCGGGCTTGTCTCCAAGCGAGTCTTGCACCCCCCCATTGGCAGCCAGACCAAATATGCGAAAGGAACCTCTGTTGTCGTGCCCAACCGCCAATTACTTCGCGGCGTGAAACCGGTAGACCAGGCAGTGTTTCTATGGCTATCCAGTTTTGCGGATGCGAACCGCATCTGTTTTCCTTCGCACTCCGCCCTGGCCAGGCACTCGGGAATCTCGCTAACAGGCATAAGGCGCTTGCTCAAACGCCTCGAATCCAAGGGATTGATTATGACCAAGGCCCGCCGATCCGAAAGGGGCGGGTGGTCTTCGAACGTGTACCGGATACGCGTCGCCACCCCTGCCACGGACCTTCAGACGGCCTCCTCGGATAGGACCGAAACATCGGTTGCCCGGGCACCTGCGGGCATGTCAGGGGGACCTGAGGGCAGGGTCCATATACACCTAGGGGCAGGGCCACCGGGAGCTACAAACTATATCCATTTAGAACTCAAACTAAAAAATTATACGTCTCGCAAGCGAGTCAGCAGGCAGCGGACAGCACGGGGCATCGACGGAATCCTGAGAAGTGCGGCAATCAGGTTCAGGCACGAGGAGGGGACAGACGGCACAGTTCCTTCCGGGGAAACGGATGATGAGACACTCAGGCCTCGGTAAGGACGCGCCTTCTGCTATACCGGCAGATACCATACCCTGAAGATTCTCTCGGTGCCGCTATAGCCCCAGCCAAGTCTCGCGTCTGCTCAAGGACCTGGGTTGGGGGCCGCAAATTCCTCTGAAACGAGCTATCCAACGGGACGAAGCAGCCATGCACCTTTGGTGCCAGGAGACATGGCCCGAGGTTAAGAAGCGAGCCTGCCGAAAGCGCCGGACCCTTGTCGTTACTGACGAATCTAGGTTTTACCTGCTGCCAGAAGTTGTCCGGACTTACGCCCCGAGAGGACGCAGGCCGATACAAAGGGAATGGCAGACACATGACCATGTGTCGGTGATGCGGGCTATGACACCCAAAGGCAGGATTGTCGCCGATCCGATCAAAAGGGATCCCCTCGGGTCGAAATGGGTCCCTCTTGGTGAATTCAATACACCCCACCTGGATTTTTTGATTTAATCGTTCGACAGTATTGTTCCTGACAATATTCAAAAAGCCTGTTTGGCTATAGCACCCGCCGGGAAACGGCCCCCTGCAGCATGGCAACCCGTTGAGCCAAACAACCAGCCTTAAGGGTATTCTCGATTTTCTTGAGCATCTTTCCCCGTCGATTTCGCACTGTCTGGTGTAAGCTCTATGCGCCGATGAATGATCCAGCCCAACCCGAAGAGGCCATTTTCGAGGCTGCCTTCGCTTTGCCAGCGTCCGAACGTGCCGCTTTTCTTGATCGGGCCTGCGGCGGAAATGACGGCCTTCGACAACTGGTTGAGGCCTTGCTTGAGGCTAACGAGGAGGCCGGTGAATTCCTCGAAAACCCGGCGCCAGGGGCGGAGCGGACGGCGGCCGTGAATCCCCAAGGCACCGGTCGTAGCTCGGCGACCGCGAGCGCCTCGAGCGAAAAACCCGGTGACCGCATCGGCCGCTACAAACTGCTCGAACAAATCGGCGAAGGCGGCTGCGGGGTCGTTTATATGGCCGAGCAGGAAGAGCCGGTGCGTCGCCGCGTGGCGCTTAAAGTCATCAAGCTGGGTATGGACACCAAGAGCGTCATCGCCCGGTTCGAGGCTGAACGCCAAGCCCTGGCACTGATGGACCATCCGAACATTGCCAGGGTGCTCGATGTCGGCGCGACCGAGACTGGCCGGCCTTATTTCGTCATGGAACTGGTGAAGGGTTTTAAGATTACCGACCACTGCGACCAGAACAACCTTCCCACAACCGACCGGCTCGGCCTTTTCGTCCAGGTCTGCCAGGCCATCCAGCACGCGCACCAGAAAGGGGTGATTCATCGCGACCTCAAGCCCTCGAACATCCTGGTCACCCTGTACGATGGCGTGCCCGTGCCTAAGGTGATCGATTTTGGCATCGCCAAGGCGACGAGCGAGCAACGGCTGACCGACAAGACGGTGTTCACGCAGTTTGCCCAGTTCATTGGCACGCCGGCCTACATGAGCCCGGAACAAGCTGAGATGAGTGCCCTGGGCATCGACACCCGCAGCGACATTTATTCGCTGGGGGTGCTGCTTTATGAGTTGCTGACCGGGCGAACTCCCTTCGGCACCAAGGACCTGCTGCAAGCCGGGCTGGACGAAATCCGGCGCATCATTCGCGAGGAGGAGCCGGTGCGGCCTTCAACTCGGCTCAGCACGATGGTCGCCGGCGAGTTGACCGCCGCGGCCCAACATCGGCGGGCCGACCCGCCCAGACTTATCCACCTGATCCGGGGAGACCTGGACTGGATAGTAATGAAGGCGCTCGAGAAAGAACGCGCACGCCGCTATGCAACCGCCAACGGGCTGGCGATGGATGTCCAACGCTACCTTAGTGACGAACCTGTCGACGCGTGTCCCCCAAGCCGGGCGTACCGGTTGCAGAAAATGGTCCGGCGCAACAAACTGGTGTTTGCGGCGGGGGCGGCCGTGCTGGCGGCACTCATTGCGGGTTTTGGCGTCTCGACCTATTTGTTCATCCAGGAAAAAGCTGCCAAGCGGGCTGCTATAACCGAAGCGGTCAAAAGCGAGCAGGCCTTCGCTTTCCTCCAAAATATGCTTGATGGCGTCGGACCAGCAAAGGCACGGGGCCGCGACACTGCCATGATGAGGGAAATCCTGGAGAACACCGAGCGGCAGATGGGAGCGGAGTTGAAAGGCCAGCCCCAGGCCGAAGCTGTGCTGCGCTCGACAATCGCCGGCATCTATGACCAGCTCGGCGATTATGCACGAGCCGAGGAAATGATGCGAAAGGCACTGCAGCTCGAGCAATCCGCTGCGGGAGAGGACCACCCCGCGATGACGGAGTTGCTCAACGGCCTCGGCTTAATCTTGCGGGATCGCGGCGATCTGCTCGGGGCCGTCGCCGCAAACCAGCAAGTGCTTGCGCGATTGAAGAAATTGCCGGAGCTGCAACAAACCAATGTCGCTCGGGCGCTCAATAACCTCGCCCTGGCGCAGTGGGGAAGCGGGGATCTCGCTGGCGCAAGCGCCTCGTTCAAGGAAGCCGTGGTCCGGCAGACGAAACAGGGAGAACGCGATCCATCGAGAGGGGCTTCGGTGCTAGCCAACCTCGCCCTGGTGAAGTGGGAACTCGGCGACCTGGCCGAGGCGGAGGCCGCCGCGCACCAGGCGCTGACCCTGAGAGAGAAAATCAAAAGCGGACAGGAAGACCCCGCCATAGCCAGCCCGCTCAACACGCTCGGCCTGGTCCTGCGCGACCGCGGCGACTTGGCTGGGGCCGAAACGGTACAGCGCCAGGCGCTCGCCCTGATGACGAAAATCGTGGGTCCCGACCACCCGAATACGGCCTCGGTGCGCAAAAACCTCGCCACCATCCTCCGCCGGAGCGGGGGGCTCTCAGGGAACGCCGACCTATTGCGCGAGGCCCTGCAACTGAATCCAACCGATGCGCTTGCTGCCGATGCTTTGGCTTGCGCACTGGCCAGCCCCTCCCTCGAACCGCTGGCCACCACCGCGAAGACCACTCCAACCCCTTGGCGCTATACCCTGGCCCAACCAGCCTCGGATTGGCCCGCGACCAGTTTTTCCGACGCGACCTGGCGTTCTAATCCTGCCCTCGCCGCGCACCCGGCCTATGCTCCCCGCTCGGAACATGCTTCGACACCTCTCACCAACTTCTGGCTTCGGCGGGAGTTCGACCTTGCGGACCTCCCGGCAGGAAAACTCATGTTGCGCTTGAACCGCAGCCAGGACGGAGAGGTTTTCTTGAATGGAGTCCCCGCCGCGCCCAGTGCCGCATGGACCGATACCGAGACGCTTATTCCCTGTTGGGACGGCGGCCTGGCCGCCCTCGTTCGCGGCCGCAACATCCTGGCCATCCATTGCCAGGACGCGGATGGCGGCGCATCCATTGGCGTCGGGCTTTATTCAACTCAAGACCCCACGGTCGGCAGGAGGCAACTGATAGCCGTGTTCGATCAATGGTTAACGAACGAGCCGAACCGCGCCGAGTTGTATGCCGGACGCGCCGGCGCGTTCGCGCGCCTCGGTCGTTGGAATGAGGCTGGGGCCGACTTGACGAGAGCCGTCGAATTGAATCCCTCGACGTTCGCATGCTGGTATCAGTTGGCGCCATTGCTGGTCGAGGCCGCCGATTTGCCGGGGTATCAGCGCCTGCGCTTGACCGCGCTTGATGGTTTTGCCAAATCGGCAGACCCGAACGTGGCCGAGCGCGGCGCCGTGCTCGGTTTGCTCGTTGCCACGGATGGGCCAGCGCTGCAAGCGGCGGCTACGCTGGCTGATAAAGCCGCCGCTGCAGAGTATCCAGATGGCGGTCTGGCTTCGCGGCAATGGGCGAAAGGGCTGGCGGAATACCGGCAGGACCGCTTTGCGGCAGCGGTAATGTGGCTGGACAAAAGCCTCCTGACCGGCGCCCGATCGGACTTGCCTGGCTGGAACCACGAGCGGGAAAGGAACCGGGCTGCGGCCATTTACCTGGTCCAGGCCATGGCCCATCAGCGACTGAAGCATCCCACCGACGCGGCCGTCACCCTGATCAAAGCCGCCAGCATCATGCAGAACCAGTTTCCGCAGGCGAACAGCGGAGACTTGGGCCGTGAGTGGCCGGACTGGCTCATTGCGCACATCCTCTTGCGCGAGGCAAAGGCCTTGATTGAGGCCGTTCCTCTGGCAAAATGACGGGGTTTCGACCTCGGTCTCCTCCTCCTCATCATCGACCGTCTCCCAAGCGGAATCGGGCGCATCGCCGACGCCCAATTTCCTCGCTGAATGCGCAAAAGAATGCTATGCTTTCCGCATCAGCCACGTCACCCACATCCTGGAAGCCATTCACCAGGGCGACTCCAAGGCCGCCGATGAGCTGCTGCCACTCGTCTATGGGGAATTGCGGAAACTCGCTGCGTCCAAGATGGCTCACGAAGCCCCCGGCCAAACCTTGCAGCCTACGGCGCTGGTGCATGAAGCCTGGTTGCGGCTAGTCGGGAATGGTAACCACCAGTGGAATGGCCGGGCTCACTTCTTCGGCGCCGCCGCCGAAGCCATGCGCCGCATCCTGATCGAAAAAGCCCGGCGCCGAACCGCCCAACGCCATGGTGGCGGCCTCGAGCGAGTGGACATTTCCATGCTGGACATCGCTACCGCCAATGGCGATGAGCAGTTATTTGCCGTCAACGAGGCGCTCGATAAATTCGCCGCGCAAAACCCGGAAAAAGCGGAATTGGTGAAGCTGCGGTACTTCGTCGGCATGACCATCGCCGAAGCCGCCGAAACCCTCGGCCTCTCCGAGCCTGCCGCCCGCCGCCAGTGGGCCTACGCCCGCGCCTGGCTCTTTCGCGAGATCAAACAAAAGGTGAATTGATCTCCGCGAGCCAGGAGACGATCGCGGATTTCCCATTGATTGGCCAAGGAGTTCGCTGTTTTTACGGAAGCGAACGGGGATCACTTGATGAACCAGCGTTGACCCGCTAATTGGTGAAAGCAACCGCCTCGACGGCACTCGTCAAGTTGCTCTGTTCACGCGTGAAATGCCTGTAATCCGTCGTCCATTTTTAGCCTGGATCGGTCGCTCGCCCCATTCAGGCGCGATAATTGTTGGAATTAATCCGGCGTTTTGTTCCCGGAACTTCGCACTGGTTGATGGGGGAGGAGATCGGCTCGCCCCGCTTAAAAAGAAACAACCAAGAACCAGCAGGCGCGTGGCGCCTGCATAAGAGAAAGAAAAAGCATGCAACATCACAGCACACGAACAAATCGCATCCCCCTGGCCGGCGGTAAAACCTGCGCGGCGGCAGCCCTGGCGCTGCTGCTCGCCGCGCCCTGGGTGGCCGTGGCCGAGGACGGCAGCCCCACGAACCCGGATGGCATCAAGCCGCCGCTCGCCGAAACCCGGCCCTACGGCAAAACCTACGGCGAATGGTCGGCCAAATGGTGGCAGTGGACGATGGCCTTTCCCTCAACCGCCGATCCGGCCAGCAACACCGCGCCCCCGGACTCGGCCCAATCCGGCAAAGTCTGGTTCCTGGCCACTGCCCACGGGAGTGTGACCGTCGGCGGCAGCGCCACGGTTACCCGCAGCTTGACGCTGCCGCACGGCAAGGCGTTATTCTTCCCCATGCTCGCCGTCATTGACGACAACACCGGCTGTCCCACCTACAACAATCCGCTGCTGACCGCGGACCAACTGGCCGCGCAGGCGGCGGACATCTTCACCGCCGTGTCGGAAACGACCTGCACCATTGACGGCGTCCCCGTTCAGGGCATGGCCGATCCGCAGCACTCGCCTTATCGCGTGCAATCGCCCGCCTTCACCTACACAGTGGCTTCCCACAACAACCTGCTGGCGGCGATCTTCGACGGGCCTTGCATCCCGGACGGCATCACCGTGGCCCCGGCCGTGTCGGATGGAGTGTTTCTGATGGTGGCGCCGCTGTCGGTCGGGCAGCACACGATTCATTTCGTCGGCGTGGTCGGCCCCATAGCCACCCCATTCTTCTTCAAAGACATCACCTACAACATCACGGTAGCCCCGGGCAAGGAAGACCAAGACGGCGAATAAGCAGCCAACACCCTCCGCGTAATCGCCAGGCTGAATGGAAAGCGGTTACGAGGAGTGGTGACGCAGTTTGCATTCGGCTGCGGGTAAACTAAAACGGCATCCATCCCATCATTTATGTTGTCCGTCATCATCACTTCTGGCTCACAGGCAAGAGTCGGATATTCGCGGAATTTAGTGGCTAGGAAAATCGGCAATTTACGAATAAAGAGCGGGAGGCGCGGTCCATCGGGGCGCGAACCGGGCCCCGCTTGCCCGCTCCAAAGAAGAAAACGACCATATTTGCCGGGTGATCGCGCCTATTTTTGTGGGCGAGGCGAGTCCGTTACGCATGGCGACCGACGACAACGCGAACTGGAGTTCGGAAGTCCGTTGCCGCCGCTCGCCCGCCCACAAAAATTCAACGGCGCGCGTGGCTCAAGGAGCGCAGGAAGCCGACAAAAACGGGGGATTCTGCGCGGGTCCCGCGAAAATTGCCCTTTCTTCTACCCACTAAAATCCGTGAAGAGCCCAAGAGTCGACGATTCTGGAGATTGGGTTCATCCAAGCTAACGTCATTGCCATTTGAGCTATGAAATCTTTCGCCCCTTTGGTCTATGCTGCTGCCCTCACCGGCCAGTTCATCTTTCCCGGAGCTGCCCCGGCTCTAGACTGGAATGTCAGTGGCGCTCCTTTCGCCAACTGGTATGCCGTCGCCTGCTCGGCGAACGGAAGCAACCTCGTGGCCTCCGCGAGCCAGCAGGACCTCATCTACACCTCAGCCGATGGCGGAGCCACTTGGGCGCCTGCCAGCGCGCCTTCCATCAACTGGGGCCCGGTTGCCTGCTCGGCCGATGGAACCACCATGGCGGCGGTCGGATTTACCGGCAATGCTTACCCGATCTATGTGTCGACCGATTCGGGCGCTACATGGAACCCCGCCAATGCGCCAAATTTGGAGTGGACCGCTCTCGCCGCTTCAGCGGACGGCACGAAGCTGGTGGCTGTCTCCACCTGGGATCCCAGCAACAATCCGGGCCCAATCTGCACCTCTCCGGATTCGGGAGCGACGTGGACCTTGACGAGCGCGCCCCGCGTCCACTGGAATTGCGTCGCCTGTTCCGCCGATGGTTTGAAAGTGGCCGCGGCGTCGTCCGGTGGACTGATTTATACCTCGACCAATGCGGGCGCCGACTGGATGGCCTCCAGCGCGCCGAATGCGGACTGGTACTCGGTCGTTTCCTCGGCCGACGGTTCCAAGCTCGCTGCGTCCTCGGGGAGCAGCGGCGTCATTTACGTTTCCACCAATTCCGGGGCCACTTGGCGGGCCTCCGGCGCGCCCTCCGGCGATTGGGGCCCCCTTGCTGGTTCGGCCGATGGGACGGCCTTGCTGGTTGTCGGATTTATCAGTTCCCCCACCATCAGCTATCCCATTTACATCTCGGTGGATTCTGGCGCAACCTGGACGCTGAACAACTTGCCTATCTACGAATGGAATTCCGTGGCCGCCTCGGCCGATGGAAAGAAATGGATCGCCGCCGCCCTGAATGATCCCAACAGCAGCCCCGGTCCGATCTATGTTTCACAGACCGCGCCCGCGCCGCGCTTGACCCTCTGGCCGGCGGGCAGCAGTTTCGTCCTTTCCTGGACCATCCCCGCGATAGATTTCACGCTCCAGCAGAACTCCGATTTGGCCACGACAAACTGGACGAACGTGGCGACGCCTCCGGTCCTGAATCTCAGCAACCTCCAAAATCAAGTGATACTGTCCCCGACAAACCCCGTCGGCTTTTACCGCCTTGAGCACTAAAGAACAAAACATGACATGAATAACTTGCGCACTTTTGCTTCGAAATCTCGCACTGGTAGCTGGCCGGTCAAATCGGCTCGCGAACTGACAACGACCTTTTGCTGAACTCGCACCGTTATGATTGGCCTAAACCGTTCCCGAATTCTGGCGTCGCGTCGGCGTGCTGCTTGTTTCTTTGCTCACTTCGTGCTGCTTGGCTTGTTGACTACCAGCGGCCCGGCGCAGACTTTCACGCCTTTGCATAGTTTCACGGTGCTCTTTAATCCAATATATACTAATGGGGTGGAGGTCACTGCTGGCACCAATAGCGACGGAGCCACCCCGATTGCCGGATTGCTTTTATCCGGCAGGACTCTCTACGGGTCGACCATCCAAGGCGGCAGTTGGGGCCTTGGCACGGTGTTCAAAATCAACACCGACGGCACAAGCTTTACGACCCTGCATAGTTTTACGGCTGAGTCTGGGCCTGGAAACACGAACAGCGACGGAGCTGGTCCGGGGGGAGGTTAGTTTTATCGGACAACACCTTGTATGGAACGGCAAGCCAAGGCGGCATTTTCGGCGCTGGCACGGTGTTCAAAATAGACACCAACGGGGTGGGCTTTACGGTTCTGCATAGTTTTGAAATAACGTCTGGCTTTCCGTCTTATACGAACAACGAAGGATTTGCACCGTCTGGGGGATTGATTCTATCAGGCAACACGCTCTATGGAACGGCAAGCCGAGGCGGCACTTTCGGCTCAGGCACGGTGTTCACGATCAACACGGACGGAACGGGGTTTACGAACCTGCGTACTTTTACGGCTGAGTCTGGGCCTCTCTTTGCGAATAGCGACGGCGCTGTTCCAAGTAACGGTTTGCTTTTGTTGGGCAATACTCTCTATGGGACGGCGGCCAGTGGTGGCAGTTTTGGCGCCGGCACTGTCTTCGCCGTCAACACCAACGGCACGGGCTTCAGGGTCCTGTATAATTTTCCTCTCGGCAGCGAAAGGTCTGGAGGGTCCGAAGTATCCGTCTCATCCGGAAACACCCTGTACGGCACAGCGAAGGGTGGCGGAAGTCATGATCATGGGTCGGTATTCAAGGTCAACATCGATGGCACGGACTTTTCAAACCTCTATAGTTTCACCCCTACCTCTGCGGGGTTGAATACCAACAGCGACGGAGACCGTCCGAATGCCGGCTTGATTTTGTCGGGCAGCAGCCTATACGGAACGGCGTTTGACGGCGGCAACTTGGGCGCTGGCACAGTATTCAGCGTCAATACCGATGGCACGGGTTTCACAAACCTGCATAGCTTCCCGAACCCGCCAAGCGCCAGCGATGGATCTATTCCGAATGCTGGTGTGGTTTTATCCGTTAACACTCTCTATGGTGCGACGGTTGGTGGAGGCAGTGCGAACAATGGCATGATATTCAGTCTCTCGTTTCCACCGCAATTGACCATCACTCCCTCTGGCCCCAATGTGATTTTGACTTGGCCGACGCATTTCGCCGGATTCGATTACACCGGGTTCGGTCTGCAAACCAGTTCCGACCTTGAGTCGTCGGCAGTCTGGACTGGCAATTCGGCGCCACAAGGTGTCGTGGACGGCCAGAACGCCCAGACCAATCGCATTTCCGGCACACGGCAGTTTTACCGTCTTGTCTCACCCCGGCCGTGATGAAAATAAAACCTCTCCACCCGGCCATAGCCGCCTTCAGCGGTCTGTTCGCCGCTGTTTATTCCGCCTCTGCTCGAAACTCGAGGCTGACCAACGTGCCAGACGATAACGGAAACCTCGTCGCCGCTTCGCGCGGTTTGCCTTTCAGGAACGGTCCCATTTGCACCTCGAGGCATTCGGCAGCAACCTCGAGTGCGACCAGCGCGCTCGGTGCGCACTGGCACGCGGTTTCTTCCTCGGCGAATGGCAGCGGGCTGGTGGCGGCAGTCCGGTCAGAAGGCTCCGGCCACGGCCCGCAGCAGGGAGGTTTCATTTGCACTTCGCATCATTGGGGCGCCAGCTGGACGGCAACCAGGACCGACGTGGCGACGCCTCCCGCTCTAAATCTCATGAACCTCATTGATCAAGTGCTGGTGTCACCAACGAGAGGAAATAACTTCTATCAGCTCAAGCACTGAAACTGAGTTACTTGGCTCCGAAGCAACACGTATATGAACGATCTGAACTGGTCTCGAAAGTTGGTGGAGCGACAGCGCGCGGGCCAATGCCTTGGGTCCATCCTCTTGGCGAGCTTGTTGGCGGCGTCGCTGGTGCGAGGTAGCGTGCACTACCAAACCGTGCGATCGTTTGGGTTTCGTGATCAGTTGGGAGCGCTCCCGCAGGCGCCGGTGATTCAAGCAAGTGACGGGTTTTTGTACGGCACGACCTCGTTTTGCAGCGCCAATAACGCCGATGGCGGAGGCACGGTGTACAGAACGAGCGCGGATGGAAGTAGTTTCCATATCTTGCATGTGTTCGGCAGCAACCTGGAGGACGGGGTGGAGCCGAAGAGTGCGTTGGTCGAAGGGAGCGACGGTGTGCTTTACGGCACGACGAGCCAGGGCGGTGCGAACGGCGCGGGCACGGTCTTCAAATTGAACAAGGACGGCAGCGGCTACCATATCTTGCACAATTTCGGCAGTGGATTCGATGGCTGGAACCCGGCGGCCGAGTTGATGGAAGCGAGCGATGGCGCGCTGTACGGCACGACCTGGTCGGGCGGCGCCTTTGGCAACACCAACTGGGGTGGCTATGGCACGGTGTTCACGATGAGCAAGGATGGGAGCGGCTATAGTGTCATTCATGATTTCGCCGGTAGCCCAGGTGACGGCTCCGGACCCGCGGCGGGACTTTTCGAAGGGAGCGATGGAGCCCTGTATGGTACCACCGCCCTTGGCGGGACGAACGGCCCTAATGTGGCCGGCACTCTATTCATGCTCAACAAGGACGGCAGCGCCTATGGCGTCCTGCACAACTTCGGGCCCGCAGGCAACCGTGGCACCTTGTCGGATGGCACGACTCCCACCGGCGCCCTTGTGGTGGGGAGCGATGGTGCACTGTACGGCGTAACCGAACAGGGCGGCAGCAACTCCGTGGCCGGCACGGTCTTCAAGTTGGAGCCGGATGGGAGTGGCTATCGCGTGGTTCACTATTTCGCCAGCCCCACCGGCGCCGGCATGGGTCCCTACGCGGGGCTGATACGAGGCGCCGGCGGTGACCTGTATGGAACGACGACTTTTGGCGGCAACTACGGCACCGTCTTCAAGCTGAGCGAAGATGGAAGCGGGTACGCCGTCTTGCATACCTTTGGGAGCAGCACCAACGAGGGTACGGGACCATCCGCGGCACTGGTGGTCGGGAGTGACGGAGCGCTGTATGGCACGACTGTGGCTGGCGGCAGCAACAACGCGGGGACGATTTTCAAGCTCAACCCGGATGGGAGCGGTTACAGCGTTCTGCATCGGTTTCCCGGACTCCCGGCCGGCGGGGATGGGGTCGGGTCCGAGAGCCCGGCACGGCTGCTGCCCACGGGCGATGGGACGCTGTATGGGACCACGGGAAAAGGCGGTCTCAATGGTGGTGGCACGATTTTCAAAATGAACCAGGATGGGAGCGGGTACGGCACCGTGCACGATTTCGGCAGCGGACTTGATGGCTTGGGGCCGTCCGCGGGTATGCTGGCCGGAAGCGGTGGAGTGCTTTACAGCACCACCGGAGCAGGCGGGGGTAACTTCGCGGGCACAGTTTACAGCCTGAACCCCGATGGAAGCGCTTACGAGGTGTTGTACCGGTTCGGCAGCCTTCCTAACGCCAACGATGGCGCCTATCCCATCGCCGAGTTGGTGGCCGGGAGCGACGGGGCGCTTTACGGCGTGACCTCAAGCGGCGGCGGAAATGGCGCGGGCACGCTGTTTAGAATCAACACCAATGGGATCGCCTGCTCGGGTACTGCATGAATTTGGCAATCGGCTTGGCAATGGCACCGACGATGGCACGAGTCCGCATGCCGGGCTATTGGCAGGGACCAACCGGGTGTTGTACGGCACGACCGCTCGGGGCGGCACCAACGGAGGTGGAACGGTGTTCAAATTCGACACGGTTGGATTTACGTACACTACTCTGTACAACTTTGGCTCCAGCACCAACGACGGGACTAGTCCTAACTCTGCCCTGGTCGCGGGAAGTGACGGAGCCCTTTATGGCACGACTGCCAGTGGCGGTGCCGATGGCTGGCAAGGCGGAACGGTCTTCAAATTGAACTCTGATGGTGGTCGGTACCAAACTCTACACAGTTTCGGCGGCCCAAGCGACGGTTGGTCCCCCGAAGGGTTGGTGGTGGGTGCCGACGGGGCGCTTTATGGCACCACCTACCTGGGTGGCACGAACTACGCGGGCACCGTTTTCCAGATCAACCTGGATGGGAGTGGCTACACCGTCCTCTGCAGTTTTGGCAGCACCGATGGTGATGGTCTCGGGCCCTTCGCCGCGCTCGTCCTTGGCAGCGATGGCGCATTTTACGGCACGACCTCCACCGGCGGCGAACTGAACTACGGGACAGTGTTCAAGTTGTGGCCGCCGGAGACTCCGGACATGCTTGGCGTGACCGTGACGGGCGCCAGCGCATTGGTGCATTTTGCCGGGATCAGCGGCCACCAATACCAGGTGCTGCGCTCGGCCGACCTTAACCACTGGTCGGTGGTGGCGACGATTACGATGCCGGCCGCCGGAGACTTCACTTACCAGGACAACAACCTGACCAACTCAGCGGCCTACTATCGCGCGGCCTGGGTACCGTGAGGCGTGGCCCTCTACCAACCGCGTGACCAGAAACAACTTTCTATTCAAGAAGACGATGATGATCTATTCAACTAGGCAATTCGACAAGTCAACTAACCGTTTCAACGGCTTTTCCCGGGTGCTCGGTCTGACCGCTTTGGGTCTCTGGTTTGGCGCGGCTCATCCCGTGCTGGGCCAAGACTGGACCCTGACGAGCGCGCCCCAGGAGGGTTGGAATTCTATCGCCTCATCTGCCGATGGAGCCAAATTGGCGGCGGCGGGAGGCTATTTCAATCACGGTCAGACCATCGGCGTGAATTATGTCTCGGCCAATGCGGGCAACACCTGGGTATTGACCGGCGCCCCCACCAATGATTGGAGTTCCGTCGCTTCCTCCGCGGATGGAACCAAATTGGTCGCGGCGGCAAATGGCAGCGGCATCTTCACGTCATCGGATTCCGGAGCCACATGGGCCTCGACCACCGCGCCCAGCACGAATTGGGTTTCCGCCGCCGCTTCAGCGGACGGTGCAACCATTGTGGCAGTGAGTGCTGCGGTTGGCCTGATTTACACCTCGACGAATGCGGGAGTCATTTGGTCAGCGGCCATCGTGCCAACCGACTTCGGTTCGCCGTTTACAATATGGAGCAAGCGATGGGTTGCCGCCGCCGCTTCAGCCGATGGCAGCAAACTGGTGGCCTTGGCCAACTACGAGGCTCAGGGTTTCTCTGCACCCGATTCTTATTTGTCGGTTCTTTATACCTCGACGAATTCCGGAGCTACGTGGTCAAGCTTCGCTCGCGCTGGTGAGATGTGGAGTTCCGTGGCCCTTTCGGCGGACGGCACCAAATGGTTAGGCGCAGTCGGGCTATCCCTGAGCGGTGGCTTTGGCCCGATTTACACCTCGACGGACTCGGATCTAACCTGGAACCCGACCACCGCCCCGATGAAGGACTGGCGGGCCGTCGCCTCCTCGGCGGACGGGGTTAAGCTCGTTGCAGCGGCTCGTTACCCTTACAACGCTTCCGGGGTTATTTACGTCTCGCTGAATTCCGGAGCGAGTTGGGTCCCGGCCTCGGTGCGCTTGACTGCGCCGCCCAATCTCAGTTGGAGTTCCGTCACCTCTTCGGCCGATGGGTGCAAATTAGTGGCGGTGACCCTGGGCGGCGGCATTTACACGTCGCAATCCAAGCCAACACCGTTATTGAGCCTTGCGCCGTCGGGTGGCATATCTCTCATTTCCTGGACCATTCCCTCAATGGATTGCGTGTTGCAACAGAACTCCGATTTGACCACGACAAACTGGACGGACGTAGCGACGCCTCCCGTTTTTAATCTCACGAACCTCCTTGGTCAAGTGCTGGTGTCGCCGGCTAAAGGCAACGTCTTCTATCGGCTCAAACATTGAACCTCAAATATGGAAACTAGATTTCTGTTGTTAACTGCAACGGTGCTTGCCGCCCTGTTCGCCGTGATTCGTCCAGCCTTCACCCAAGACTGGGTGTCGGCAGGGATGCCCGGCACGAATTGCGTGTGCGTGGCCTCATCCGCGGATGGAACCACATTGGTGGCTGCCGGCGGCTTTATTTCCGGCTCGATTTACATCTCGACGGACTCCGGGGCAACCTGGACGCCGACCAGCGCGCCCAGTTTGCATTGGGGGTCAGTCGCCTCCTCGTCCGATGGGACCAAAGTCGTTGCAGCCGCAGGTGGTCCTGAGATGTTCGGCCAGACCGGCCCCATTTACATTTCGTACGATTCGGGCAACTCCTGGTTGGCCACCGGCGCGCCTACGGCCAACTGGACTTCCGTGGCCTCGTCGGCCGATGGAACCAAATTGGTCGCGGCCGCCAGCAGCGGGATTGCTACCTCCACGAACTCAGGAACGGCCTGGAGTTCGAGCAGCGGCCCCTACTCTGATAGCTATACCTCGGTCGCCTGTTCCGCGGATGGCGCCAAACTCATACTGGCAGGCAACTGGGGCCTATACACATCAACCGATTCAGGAGTCACCTGGAAAGCGGTCAGCGGCGCGCCCGTGCCTGGGAATTGGTCTTGCGTCGCCTCGTCGGCGGACGGCACCAAGTTGGCAGCCGCCGGCGAGTACGGGATCTGGACTTCGGTTGATTCAGGGGTTGACTGGCGGGTGCGGACCAGAACGATTCCCAATGGCTGGACCTCCTTCGCCTCTTCAGCGGATGGCAACCAACTGGTGGCGGCGAGTTATCATTTCTCAAATAGCGTGGCGATTGGCTCGATTTACACATCGAGAGACTCGGGAGCAACTTGGACATCGAATAGCGTGCCCAATCGGACTTGGTGGGGAGCCGTCGCCTCTTCCGCAGATGGGACTAAATTGGTGGCGTTGGAAGGTGGAAAAATTTACACTTGGAAAGCCACGATCCCTGTTGTTTCGACCCAACCAGAGAGCCAGGCCGTCTTGGCCGGGACGGATGTGATGCTCGGGGTTGATGTCATCGGCGCGCTGCCGCTTTCCTTCCAATGGCAGTTCAACGGCACGAATTTGGTGGATACGACCAATGCCACTCTCACGCTCACGAACGTCAACGTGTCCAACGCGGGGTTTTATGCCCTCCTGGTGACTAACAGTCTCGGCAGCGTTTTGAGCAGCAACGCGTTGCTCACGGTTTTCCCGGCGTTGATAACCACCCAACCGGAAGGTCAAACCGTCCTGGCCGGGACCAACGTCATCTTGCGCATCGATGCCTCTGGCGCCAGCCCGCTCGCCTTTCAGTGGCGGCTCGACGGCACGAATCTGCTCGATGCGACCAACGCCACAGTGGCGATTACCAATGCTGTTCCATCAGATTCCGGAATTTACACCGTTTTGGTGAGCAATGCATTCGGCAGTGTTCTGAGCAGTAATGCCATGCTTACGGTCCTGCCGGTGTGGATAGCAACCCAACCGGCGAGCGGGATTGCCAACCCGATGGCCGTCCTTAACGGCCAGGCGTCGCCCGGCCTGAACGACACGACGCTATGGTTCGAGTGGGGAACGAATACGAATTACGGCAACGTAGCTCCGGCCGGGGTCGTGGGTGCAGGCTCCGCCCTAGCCAATTTCGAAAGTTCCATCACCGGGCTGGCCTGGGGCACACTTTACCATTACCGGGCACTCGGGTCGAACTCCTTGGGCACGGCCCAGGGAGGCGATGTCAGCTTTGTCTCCTATCCGCCTTTCGTTGAGACCACTGCGTTCTGGGATGGGTGGGGCGCCGTCGGTTCATCAGCCGATGGTGTGAAATTGACGGCGCTAGACTATGGTGGAACGCTCTTCACCTCGGCAAATTCAGGTGGGGACTGGACACCGGTCCGCACCGGGCCACCTGGGGGGTGCAAGGCCCTCGCGTCGTCCACCGATGGGAGCAAGTTGGTGGCGGCGGCAGTGTATTCCCTGGATGATGAGTATGGCTCCGAAGGCGAGATTTACACATCCACAGACTCGGGTGCCACCTGGACGAATAGAAACTGGGGGCCGTTCGCGAGCTGCGTGGCCTCGTCCGCTGATGGGTCGAAACTGGTCGCAGGAGCCCAGCAGGTCGGAAGGTCCTGGGACCCTACCTGGGGGGTCTATGATTACTATGAAACCCCAGGCCCGATTGGTGTTTCGACCGATTCTGGCGCCACGTGGACAACGACGAGTGCACCACTCGGCTTATGGTCCACGATCGCTTCTTCCGCGGATGGGAGCAAGTTGGTGGTGGCGGGGATGAATAGTGGCCTCTATACGTCCACGAATTCGGGAGTGACCTGGCAAGGGGCCAGTATCAAGTGGCTTCAGTCGCCCTCTGTCGCGTCCTCCGCGGATGGCGATAAACTGGTAGTTGCGGATGTTTACGGTTTGGTTTACCGCTCCACCGACTCGGGACGAACGTGGGCCGCGACCGGCGCCCCGGCCGGAGGCTACGTTGCTTGCTCGGCCGATGGGGCGCAAATCATCGTGGCGGGCAGCCCGGGCATTTACTCCTCCAGCGATTCGGGCACCAACTGGCAGTTGGCCAGCGCTCCGGCCGACAATTGGTCCGCCGTCGCCGTCTCGGCGGATGGCAGTCAATTCGTGGCGGCGGGCACCAAGGGCATCTACACGTTGCAGACCACTCCGGTACCCAGGATTATCGGCCAACCCGCTAGCCAGATCGTGTTGGCAGGGAGCAACGCCACCTTCAGTGTATCGATTCGCGGCGCCACCCCAGTCCTCTACCAGTGGGAGTTCGACGGCACGAAATTGCCCGATGCAACCAACGCGGGTACTCGCTCTGACGAACGTTACCCCGGCCAGCGCCGGCCTTCATAGCGTGCTGGTGACGAATGCCTTTGGGAGCGTGGGGAGCAGCAACGCACTACTCACCGTGTGGCTTCAACCCCTCCTCCTTTCCGCCCCCTTCTACGACGCCAATAGCCGGTTCGGGTTTACGCTCACGGGTTCGGCAGGCCAGTTGGTGGTCATAGAGGCCTCCGAGGACCTGTACACCTGGACCCCCGTGCAAACCAACACCCTGGGCGCCGCCCGGTTTTCCTTCACGGAAGTGCAATCTGCCCCGCTCTCCAACCGGTTCTATCGTGTCCGCTCGACGCCATAGCCGTATCCGTGGCAGGGTGCATCGGCAAACCCCTCGTGATGGATCTCGCGCCTCCTGTGGCCAGGTTATTGAACCACCGAGGGGGCAGCAATCAACTCATCCGACAGACTCAAACTATGAACGCAAAACTCCTTTTACTGATTATTGCCACCCTAGGAGGTTGGTTCGGTGGCAGGTATCCCGCTGCGGCTCAAAACTGGACGGCGACCTCCGCGCCCAGGAGGCAGTGGGTTGCCATCGCCGCCTCAAACGATGGGACAAAACTGGTCGCAGCGGAGCAAGGCTCTTATCCCTTCCCGCTCTTTCTTGGGCTGGTGTACACCTCGACGGATTCGGGAGCAACGTGGACCGAGACCAGCGCGCCCGGTGCGCTCTGGTGCGCGGTTGCTTCCTCGGCGGATGGCACCAAATTGGTCGCGGCGGTAAGGTCGGAAGGCTTCGCTGGCAGTCCGCAGCAGAACGGCGGCCCGATCTACACCTCGGCCGATTCGGGAGCGACATGGGTGGCAACCAGCGCGCCCAGCGGTTCCTGGTATTCAGTCGCTTCGTCGGCAGATGGAACCAGGCTGGTGGCGGTGGCCGGGAATTGGGGCGATTCAACCGGCGGCCCGATCTACATCTCCACGAATTCCGGCACTGACTGGACTGCGGCCAGCGGACCCAGCACCAACTGGTACTCAGTTGCTTCTTCCGCCGATGGGATCAGACTTGTGGCCGTCGGCGGCGCCGGCATTTATACCTCGGCGGATTCGGGCGCCACCTGGGCCTCTAACATTGCGCCCGAGAGCGCGTATGCGGTCGCTTCTTCGGCCGATGGAACCAAACTGGTGGCGGGCGGATTTCGGTATATTTACACCTCGACCAATGCGGGTATTACTTGGGCGTCCAATAGCGTGGCTGGGGACTCGTTCCTGGTCGCCTCTTCGGTGGATGGAACCAAATTGACGGCCGCGGCAGGGAACGGTCCGGTTTACACCTCGACGAATTCAGGCGCCACTTGGACCGAGACGAGCGCGCTCAACGCGTACTGGAGCTGTGTGGCCTCCTCAGCGGATGGCAACCACTGCGTTGTCGGGGGAGGGCTCGGCTCCGGCTCCACCAACGGTCTCATCTACACCTCTGCGCTGGTGGGACAAACTTGGAGCGCGACCAGCGCGCCGGTGACAAATTGGTCAGCCGTCACCTCCTCGGCGGACGGCATCAAAATAGCGGCGGTGGTTGCCCCTTACTACCAGAGTGATTATCTCGGCCTGATTTACACCTCGACGAACTCGGGCGCAACTTGGAGGTCAACTACCCACCCCAACACAGGTTGGCAAGCGCTGACCTCTTCGGCGGACGGCAGCAAATTGGTTGCGGTCGCAAACTTCAGCGGCTCCCTTGAAGGCGGCCTGATTTCCGCTTCAACGGACTTTGGCGTCACCTGGACGGCGACCAGCGCTCCCGCCACGAACTGGTTTTCCGTCGCCTCTTCGGCTGACGGCACCATACTGGCAGCGGTTGTCAGCGGAGTTTATTCTCCAGGCCCCATCTATACTTCGATGGATTCGGGGGCGACTTGGGCGGAGGCCAGCGCGCCCATTGCCATGTGGTCGTCCGTCGCCCTGTCAGCGGACGGGACTAAGATGGTGGCGGTGGCGGGCCGGAACAATTCCCCCGGGCCGATTTACACGTCGGTGGATTCGGGCGCCACCTGGACAGAGGCCAGCGCAGTTTATGGATTTTGGGAGGCTGTAGCCTCTTCTGCCGATGGAAGCGTATTGGTGGCGGCCGAATACCCCGGCCTGATTAGCGTCTCAACCGATTCCGGCGCAACCTGGTCGGCCGCGAATGTCCCGTGGCAGTGGTGGACCTCAGTGGCCGCCTCTGCGGACGGCACCAAGTTGGCTGCGGTGGCAGGTGGAGGATCAGTGTTTACAGGAAGCGCAGGAGGCGCGATCTTCACCTCGATTGACTCGGGAGCGACCTGGACGAGCACCGCCCATGTCGGGTATTGGTCCTCCATCGCCACTTCGGCCGACGGCGGGAGATTGATGGCAGCTGTGGGTGGACACAATGCGATCACGATGGGCTCGATTTACACTTTGCAAACCACACCGACCCCGATTCTGAGCATTGCCCCCTCCGGCGGCAACGCGATCCTTTCCTGGCCAATCCCCTCGATGGATTTCACGCTGCAACAGAATTCCGATCTGACCACCACGAACTGGACCGACGTGACCCTACCGCCGGTCCTGAATCTGACAAATCTCCAGAACCAAGCGTTCGCCCCGTCGACCAACAGTGCCCACTTTTATCGCCTCAAACACTGAACCAGAATGAAGATAACCCCGTCAGAAAGCGGCGATGCCAGCCTCGCTGGCGAGCCTGGGCACGTAGGCGTTCAAATACATTCGGTTGATGCATTCGAGTTCCAGCACGACATGTTCTTTCTGGAGTTGGGCCAGGCTGTGGATTAATTTCGTGGCGAGTTCCGGTGGGGCATTTGTTCTCCATTATTGGAGCAACCGCCGCTTGTCGGCAATACTCCGGCGCCTTCGGGTGCCGCGAGGGTCTCAAGCGGAGGCTGGGAAAGAAACCTGAACGGAGGTGAACGCTAGCGCTCGTTTTGGGCCCGGTTAGGCATACTTGGCATTTTTTGAGGAAGTGAAAAGTTCAGAAATACCCCATTTTACGGCTCCTTTTTAACATTGGCGGAAGGGAGAGGATTCGAACCTCCGGTAGGGTTACCCCTACGCCTGATTTCGAGTCAGGTGCCTTTAACCACTCAGCCACCCTTCCCACCGTTTGTAATCAAGCACTTATGCTTGTTCTGAAAGATTGTCGTCGACCATGTGATACTGATTTTTGGTACTGCTCGCATGAAATCCAGGCGCGAGCCCGGCGAAAGCCCCGCTGGGCCACAACACAGTACGCGAACCTGATCCGCTACAATCCATCGGGCAAATACTTTGCCCGGATTCGAGTCCAAGGCAAGTTGATTCGCCAGTCGCTCAAGACCGACCGTATCTTGGTCGCGAAGCTCCGTCTCGCGGATTTAGAGAAGGAAGAACGCCGCAGAGTGGAGAGCCGGGGCGCGGCGGCGACCGGCAAGATGACGTTCTCGGAAGCTGTCGGGCTGTTCAGGGAACGCCTCAAGCCTGATGTTCACCCCAAGCCCCGGTCTAAGGATTACCGGGAAGAACGGGGTGGCGTCCTGTGGAAATCCTGGCGAGGCATACCCGGAAGGGTTGCCTTCACCTTGATCGAACTCTTGGTGGTCATCGCCATCATCGCGGGGATTCAAGTTGCGACCAATTCAACCACCAGCACGCAAACCCGGATTCCAGCAGAAAGTGGCGATTCCTTCCCCAACCAGGTCCCGTTGCCAGAACACGACCATTGGTCACAACCGCTCAGAAACGTGGTCTAAATGTCGGGGCTCAACGCCTCGAAACCACCCTCGAAATCGGCGAAGAGGGTCTGAGTTGGGCTAATTCCCTACCGCGTCGTTGCAGGCCGGGTGCCAGTGTTCGAGGAGGTCGTGCTCTTCAGAGCAGCGTGCCCCTTGACCGAGGGTCGAAAAATGAACATGGATATGAGTAGCGCCCTGCGCCATGGCGTCTGCCACGCTCACGTGCCCCTCCAGGCGCTGCTGTAAAGCCCGGGTCTGGGCGATATAGATTGGCACCCAGGTTCCGTCCTCGGCTTGTCCGGCATAAATATAGTTGGCCGGCACTGCCTGAAACTGTGTGTCGAGGGGATGGATTTCGTAGGGGTATTGCGTACCCGATTGCCCAACCCAGTCGATGGAAGACGAGGAAGCGATCCCAGTTTGTTGTTGTTGGCGGTGAAACAAGCGATTTAAGAAGCTCATAATTGGCTGCTTTCGGTTCACTGCGAAGACAACTCACCGGGCGTGGCGAGGTAGGGGTCCGAAAAAAATGACCGCGAACCAAGTTCCAGCCGCCCGGGCTAGAAAAGAAACACCGCTCGGCTGAGGAATCTTGTCAGCTGCTTATCTCATTTGCCCGTCGCTTTGTCCAACAGATTCGCCGGGGGCCGCCGGTGATCGATCATTCCGGTGTGAACCTGAAATCGTGGATGACCACCTCGACCTCCTGACTATGCTTCGGGGCCACTCCCTTGAACAGCCAGAGATTGATGTGTACGGGCATTGGCTCTTGCGAGCTGTGCGGCGAGGCCTCCCTTGACCGCCGAGCCAAGCCTGATCCGCTGCGGCCATCGGGCAAATACCATGCCCGGCTGCGCGTCCGGGGCAGGTTGATAGTTCGCCCGACAGAGGCAGGAAGTTTCGGGATTCGCGATGCGCAGGGAGCGGCACCCCGGTTATCGTATTGACACGCCCGACCAGTGGCCCGAGTTGGGGGACCTGCTGCGCCGCCGCGTCGAAATTATCCAGAAATATGCAGACGATGATGAGCTTCGGACTGAAGGCCTGGGCGAGCGAGGCCGTGGAGCGAATAGCGCCGGGCGGGCACTTTTTGGATTTGGCAGCGTTGTGGGCCGCCCCTATCGTTAACTTTTATCAGTGGATTCACCATGCATATGAACGAGCAAGACCAACCCAACATCCACCTTAAGACCTCTCTCGCGCCGCTACTCTCGGTTCGACGGGGCACCCGTGCGATTGAATTCTACAAGCGAGCCTTGGGAGCCGAGGAGTTGTTTCGCATCGAAAGCGACACGGGAGAGGTTGTTGCGCGGATGGCGGTGGATGGAGCCGAGTTCTGGCTTGCCGACGAGTCGCCCCAGCATTTTAACTTCGGCCCGGAGTCTCTGGGCGGTGGCTCGGTGAGAATGGTGCTGACCGTTGAGAATCCTGACGCCGCCTTCGAGCGGGCCGTCGCGGCTGGTGCTTCGGTGGTCTGGCCGGTTGCGGATCAGCCCTACGGGTGGCGCGTCGGGCGCATCGTTGATCCCTTTGGCCACCACTGGGAGATTGGGAGACCCTTGGTTGATTGCTCGGGAGCATCCAAATGAGAGCTGTTTCGAACCAAACGCTCGGCAGATGGCCACTTGCGGGAGCTGCAGCCCTGGGTAACATTGATGGCAAAGCATGATGGACGCGATAAGCTTTGCTTTGCTCGTCATCGTTGAACCCGGAATGGGATCGATATGAAACTTAACCGCCCTCCTCGAGCCCGCGCGTGGTCCGTGCGCGCACTCTCCGCGGCGCTGATTTTGGTCGTCGCTATCGGCACGCCCATGCTCTGCCGGTTCGCCAGCCGTCCGGCAATTCACTCGAGGCGAACCGGGAAGCTGGATGGGTTTTGGTACTTCAAGTCGAGCCAGTGGAGGGCCGACGGGCGGACGCTGGTGGCCGCGGCGCGCTGGATGATGGACCAGGATCAAGTCGTGCTCCGCACTACGAACCCAGCCCCGCAGGCGGCTCTGGTGGCCACCAATTTCATCGCGACCAATCCCATCGTGCCTGGATAACGGATCAGGACCTTGGCATTACGCAGGAGACGGGGGGCGCTTTGTGGTTCCGCAGAACCGCTATTTGCAAGGTCTGCCGCTCAATTTCTTAAGACGCGGCCTTCTCAAAGAGGACTGCGAAGTCCCGCGAGCCCCGGGCATCATTGCCTGAATGACCTGAAGCCCGATGCCTCAAGACTTCATCGCTCCGGGTGATGCGCGGGGTTTGGCGTAGCCGCCGGCCAACGGGGGGGGCGCGGAGTCGTGCAACACCAGGGCAGGGGAAGTTACCAGGGCCACGCCCGGGATGCGGAGTGGTTCGTTCGGGCGCCGCCGAGGTTGGGGGCCAGCAGGAACTTTTGGTTTTCACCCGAGGCTCCGAAAGCCGGATGCGCCAGGGGCAGCGGTTGCTGGTGCGTCGAGAGGCGTTATTGCATTTTAATAGGTTTTTAATTTCTAACCACCGTGTTCAAATTGCTACAGCCCGCCGAACCTTTCCAAAAACCTAAACCAGCCGCTCCGCGCTGTGATCCTGCGGAACGAGCGGCAATATTAATGCAGAATTAATTGGCCCCGGCCACTGGCACTGTCCCTGCTTGGGACAACGCCAGATGGTTTGGCACCGATCAAACAAGCCCCGGGCGCGTGTCATCGCGCCGGCCTGGGAGCGCAGAGAACCCACAGAATCTGGGGGTTGGTGCTCGTCTGAAGGCCAACCCTGGCGGGTCGGGCCGTGTAAACCCAACCGAAAAGGATACGTCCATTCATGAACCTAAAATCGATACTTAGTCCACGACGAATCACCGGGGGCCTCGCCCCAGTGCTGGCCGCATTGTTATTCGCCACGGCCCAGATTGCGCCGGCCCAGGATACGAATAGCGCGGCCGCCTCGACGAATGCGGCAGCGGGCGCAGACGCTGGTACCAACGCCGCCCCGGCCAGCGCCACCACTTTTGATCCCAGCGGCGGGGCCACCGGCACCATCGGCGATGCCGCCGGTTCGGCGGGGGCCTACACGTATCAGACGTTCCAGGTCACCGAGCCGACGGCTTTGAGCGGCGATGACAGCAAGGACACCAACAAAGTGGCGGCCTACGAAGACGCAAAGAAGGCCTTCACGGATTACACGACGCAGGCCAAAGCCGAACCGCTGGCGGTAAAGCTGGCCGATGCGGTGGGGCATAATCGCATCTCGATTAACTTCGTCTGGACGCTGATCACCGGGTTCCTGGTGATGTTCATGCAGGCAGGCTTTGCGATGGTGGAGACGGGCCTGACGCGCGCCAAGAACGCGGCTCACACCATGACTATGAATATGTTGGTTTATCCCCTCGGCATGTTGGGATTCTGGGTGTGCGGATTTGCTTTTATGTTCGGCGGCGTGGGCGCGCCGGGCGCCGGCACGCTGGGTACGGCATCGAGTCTGAACCATGAATGGACCTGGCATTTGTTCGGGCATGATTGGGGGATTATCGGCTTGAAAGGGTTCTTCCTCTCGTGGGATGCCTACGACGTCGGCGTCTTTTGTCTCTTCCTGTTCCAGATGGTGTTCATGGACACGACCGCCACGATCCCCACCGGCGCCTGCGCGGAACGATGGAAATTCTCCGCATTCTGCCTTTACGGCTGCTGTGTTGGTTCGGTGATGTACCCGGTTTTCGGCAACTGGGTGTGGGGTGGGGGCTGGCTCTCTCAATTGGGTGTCAACTTCGGCCTCGGCCATGGTCATGTCGATTTCGCCGGTTCGTCTGTCGTTCATATGCAGGGGGGTGTCATCGGGCTCGTCTTCGCCTGGCTGCTCGGCCCGCGGATCGGAAAGTTCAACAAGGACGGCAGCGTGAATCCCATGCCCCCGCACAGTATCCCCATGGCGATCGCCGGCACCTTCATTCTGGCCTTCGGCTGGTTCGGGTTTAACCCGGGCTCGACCCTGGCCGGCACGGATCTGCGCATCGCCACCGTGGCGACCAACACGATGCTGGCCTCGGCGACCGGCTGTATGGGCTCGGTGCTGTGGATGTGGTGGTTCCGCACCAAGAAGCCCGACCCCAGCATGGCGTGCAACGGCATGTTGGCCGGTCTGGTCGCGATTACCTGTCCCTGCGCGTTCGTAACCTCCTTGGGTGCCTGTGCCCTGGGACTGGTCGCGGGCATCCTGGTGGTGGAATCGGTCTTCTTCTTCGACCGCATCAAAATTGATGATCCGGTGGGCGCCATCTCGGTGCACGGTGTGTGCGGCGCCTGGGGGTGCCTGTCGGTAGGCTTGTTTGGTGATGGCAGTTATGGCCAGGGCTGGAACGGGGCGCATTGGTTCAAACTGGCCGATGGTACCTACAAGATGATGGATCCGACCGCTGCCCCGAAGGGCTCGACCGAAATGGGCGTGCTGGGCCTGTTCTATGGCGGTGGCTTCAGCCAGCTCATGGCGGAGTTCGTCGGCGTGTTGACGTGCTTCATCACCCTGGCCCTGCTCTCGGTGGTGGTGTTCTACCTCGTCAAGGCCATCGTCGGCACCCATCGCGTCAGCGCTGAGGTTGAAATCGAAGGTTTGGACGTGCCGGAAATGGGCATTAGCGGCTACTGCGGCATGGTCATGGACAAACAATCGGAAACGCCCATGCCCAAAGGGGAGCACATTCCGATCGGCAAATCACCGGTTGCCGCGGGCAAGGCCTAAGTTGGGATCACCTCAAATATCAAACCCATGCAAAACCTTCTGACCTCCGTTCTCGCCTCGGCAGCCGCGCTGGCCGCCGGGGCGCTGATCGGGACAACGTTCGCCGCGATTCAGCACGCGGCGCTGCGCCGCTACCGAAAGCGCGAGCAAGCCGGCAACCTCAATAGCGGCTGGGCCATTGTGCCCGGCTCGATGACCCGCGTGGCCTATTTCCTGGCGGCGCTGGCCGTGCTGCAATTCGCCCTTCCCACCCTCTTCGCCAACGGCCTCCAATGGTGGGTTTCCGGCGGAGTCGCCCTGGGCTACGGGACCGCGCTCTTCCTCCAAATGCGCCGCCGTCTGGCGAACCACTCCAACTCACTATGAAGAAAATCGACGCCATCATCAAACCCTTCAAGCTCGAGGAAGTCAAAGAGGCCCTGGCCGGGTTGGGCATCGACGGCATGACCGTGACCGAGGTCAAGGGCTTCGGCCGCCAGCGAGGCCACACGGAGATCTACCGCGGCAGCGAGTACACGGTGGATTTCCTGCCCAAGATTAAGCTGGAAGTGGTCCTGGCGGATCACCTCGTGGAGCCGGCGATTGCGGCGATTATCGCCGCCGCGAAAACCAACAAGATCGGTGATGGCAAAATCTTTGTCTTCCCGGTGGACGAGGCCGTCCGGATCCGGACGGAGGAAAAGGGCGAAAAAGCGGTGTGAAGCAGGCGCGATTTTGTGTCGCGTTTGCCACGAAAACACAGTATTCAGCGGCGTGGATTGCTCGGAGAGTAATTCACGCCGCCTTTTTCTCCAAACATCGCTGGGTGCCGGACCGCTATGAAACCTGATTTGGTGCTGGTCAATCCGTGGATGATCCTGCCGTTCATCCTGCTGCTGGCGGCGGTGGCCCTGGCGCCGTTCTTCTTTGCCGATTGGTGGGGCAAACACTACCCGAAAGTGGCCTGCGGGTTGGCGGGGGGGGTCGTGCTTTATTACCTGGTCGGACTGCACGCGGGAGAGAGTGTGTCCCGCACCGCGCGTGATTACTTCAGCTTTATTGCGCTGATCGGCTCGCTCTTTGTCGTTTCCGGCGGCATCCACATCAACGTTAAGGGCGAGGGGACACCCTTTGCCAACGTGGTGTTCTTATTGATTGGCGCGGCGGTGGCCAATCTGCTCGGCACCACCGGCGCCTCCATGCTGCTGATCCGGCCCTGGCTGCGCATGAACAAATACCGGCTCACCGGGCACCATATTGTGTTCTTCATTTTCCTGGTATCGAATGTGGGCGGATGTCTGACCCCGATTGGGGATCCTCCCCTGTTTCTGGGCTACCTCATGGGGGTGCCCTTTTACTGGGTTGTCGAGCGCTGCCTGCCCATCTGGGGAGTCGCCGTGGGCCTGCTCCTGCTCATGTTCTATGTCGTGGACCAGCGCAACTTCCTGCGGGCCCCGGCGCCGGTCCGCACCGAGATGGCCGGCCACCATGAACACTGGCATTTCGCGGGGCTCCGGAATCTCTTTTTCCTGGCCGTGATCATTGGTGCCGTTTTTATCCATCAGCCGCCCTTCCTGCGCGAGGGCTTGATGCTCGCCGCCGCCCTGGGCTCCTATTTTGCAACCCCCAAGCCCATCCATGAGTCCAATCATTTCAACTTGCACCCCATCCGCGAGGTGGCCGTGCTGTTCCTGGGGATTTTCGGGACCATGATGCCGGCGCTGGATTGGCTGCAAGCCAACGCCGCGCGCCTGGACGCGGCGTCGCCAAGTTTCTTTTATTGGGGTTCCGGCGCCCTGTCGAGTGTGCTGGACAATGCGCCAACTTACCTGTGCTTTTTCAAAGCGACGGTCGGTCGATTCCTGACCCCGGACCTCCTGGCTCAACTGACTCAACTGGCGCAAAGCCAGGGGGCCGGCCTGGCGAGCCTGACCGGCGCCCATGCGGACGGCATTCAACAGGCCTTCGCCGCGTTGCAGAAATACCACCCGGCTGAACTCGCTGGCGCTTGCGTGACGCAGGACCAGCTCCAGGCGGCCTATCTGCTGGGCAGCTCCAAGCTCAGCTTGTTCATTACCGCGGTGAGCGTCGGCTCGGTGTTTTTTGGCGCCAATACCTACATTGGCAACGGCCCGAATTTCATGGTGAAAGCCATCGCGGATCAGCAGCACGCCCACACTCCAACCTTTCTGGGCTACATCGTGAAATACACCGTGCCGTTCATGCTGCCGATGCTGGTGATTGTTTGGTGGCTTTTCTTTAGGACCTGACGCGGGGGATGGCCAGGGCTTGGCCGGGACCGGGCCGGTCTGCGCGCTGCTCGACCTCCTCCCGGAGTGGCCGCCTTTTCATTTGGTGGTCTCCGCTTTCATCTTCTGGATCGCGATCCGGTAGAGCCGGTCATCGTGCCGGTGCTTCCAGCCGTCCGCCGGTTCGGGGAGGGTCATGCGGTGCCTGGCCCACATCTCGTTCACGAAGGGGTCCCAGGCCTGGCCTTGCCGGGACCAATCCCGGTCGTAGTCGCGGCCGGTGACCGCTTTGATCGTTCGGATCGATTGGGTGTCATCCTCGTACATCCAGCGGTCCACGTAATCGAAGAACGCGGGGTGGTTCCATTGCTTCTCGGCGTGCATCAAGCGGAGCGCCAGTGCCTGGGCGACCCAGCCCACGCTGGTGCAACAGCGGCGGTAGGCCTCGCTGGTGTTTTGCCCGTCCTTCCATTCCGAAGGCGGCGTGTGCTCATAGGGGCCCCAGCCGTTGCCCCGGTCCCGGCCCGCGCCGGTGGCCACGTCGATCCCGGAATGCCCCGCGAACACCACGCTGGCGCCCGTCCACGATGGGCCATCCGCGGTTTGTTCGTCTTCGCCAAAGCTCACCCGGGGCAGGTAGCGGTTAATATTGGCCAACGAATCGTCCCCGAGGAGGAGCCCGGCGAAAACGATCGGCAGCTTGCGTCCGCTGCCGTGGCCGCCCCACGCGGTCCACCCGGGGTGGCCCGCGCGTAACATCCCGCCCAAATCGATGCCGATCTGCACGTAGTTGACCAGCAGCGGCTCTTTCAGCCAGGGCGCCAGGTCGGTGCACAACAGCAGGGCGGAGATGCCGGCCACGCGACCATATTCCAACCCGTATTGCGGCATGTTCTCGACCGGTTCTTCGAAACCGAAAAAGCAGGTGCCCACCCAGGGCCGCTGAGTGAAGCGCACATACAGTTCGACCGGGGGCGTGCTCTTGGTCGCGGCCGCCTTTGGCAGCAGTTCGCGCCTGAGATCGCGGGCGAGGTAAATCCGCTGGGTGCGATCGCAAAAGGCGGGGCGGAAGGCATCCGGCGGCAGTGGCTGGCTCACGCAGGTGAGGACGGCCGCGGCTTGAATCGGGCTGCTGTCCTCGGCCCCGCGCTCGATATCATTCCGCAATTGGGCGCGGACGATCAGCCCTTTGGGGAGGCTGATGGTGGACACCAGCGAATCGCCCGGACGCAGCTTGACGGGCAGTTTTTGGATCAACGTCGGGTCAAACCAATTTCGCACCCCGCTATCGTAGGCCACCCGCATTTGCGGGGGAGGATTCAACATGAACCCGTTGCGCACGCGCTCGGTTTCTTTTCGTTCCAAATCGATGGGGTCCAATTGGCCGGCGGGAATGTCTTTGCCGTAAAGCGGCTTGGGATCGATGGTCTTGATGGTGACCGGCCCGGCCACGTACCAATCCCCGTTTACGAACTGTCCGACATGGGCCGGGCGGTCAAAAGTCCAGGTGATGCCGTATTGGGAAATGCTCTGCCGGAGGGCCAGTTCGCCGAGCTTCGGTGTGGGGGGCGGGGCGTCTTTGGTGTAAATTCGCGCCGGCCGGGGATTGGCCGTTTCCTTGGCCACCAGCTTGGCCTCGTACGGATTGAACACGGGTGCGGCTGCCTGGCCCCGGCACCAGGCCGCACTGAGGGAGATCGCCAGCATCACCAGGGCGGCGTTATGTCCCGGCGACCCTTCCGGGCGCACGCCGGGCCGTGCGCCTCCCGCCCGGAGCAGCTCGAATCGACTTCTCATCATATCCGAGCGCGATTCCAACCCAAACCGCAGGGCGATTCAAGCGATTAGTCGGTTCCCCCAAGCCAAGGCGAGCCCGCAGGCCGGTCTGAACCGGACGATCTCCTGAGGCGGCGCCGGCGTCCCAAGCTCACCGGGCGCTTGGGGGCCCTTCGGGCGGGGAAGATTGCCAGTGAGGCCGGTCCCCCCTATGCTTGACGCCATGGTGCGCCTGGTTCTGTTCGATATTGACGGCACGCTGATCCACACCGGCGGCGCGGGGGTGAAGGCTTTCGCCAAAGTGTTCGACGCCGAATTCGGCGCTCGGGACGGGTTCGAACGTTTGAAGTTTGCCGGCCGCACAGATGTGAGCCTGGTCCGGGAGTTCTTCGGGGTTCACCAAATCGCGGCCACGCCAGAGAACTTCGAACGTTTTTTTGAGCGTTATGTTTTCTGGCTCGACCACATCCTTCAGGAGAGCCGGACCGAGTTGTGTCCCGGGGTTCACGAGTTCATTCACCGGCTGCAATCGCTTTGCCCGGCGCCGGTGCTGGGATTGCTTACTGGCAATATCCGGCTGGGCGCGGAAATCAAACTGCGCCACTTTCAACTCTGGGAACCGTTCAAAACCGGCGCATTTGCGGATGACGCGGAAGACCGGGACCACATCGCGAGGATCGCACGGGAACGGGGCCGTTGCCTGGTGGACGAGGATCTGCGGGATGACCAGGTGCTGGTCATCGGTGACACCCCGCTGGATATCCGTTGCGCGCGCGCCATTCGGGCCCGGATGCTGGCGGTGGCTACCGGCGGCGCGAGCCTGGAGCAACTCCAAGCACTCCGTCCGGATTGGGCCGTGGCCGACCTCAACGTGGCCCCTCGCGAACTGTTGCGGGTATTTCAACGGAACGGGGCCGGGCCGGTGGCCGAACCGGCGCGACACGGCCAACGCTGACCCGTCATGCCCCCGCTCGCACCCGCTGCATGACGCCTTCCCGGACGGAACCGGATCCCCGGCGATGGCCGCTCGATTGGCGCCAGGTGCGCGTGCTTTATGTGCGGGAAATGCGCTCCGCTCTGCGTGAGAAGGCCATCGTGCTGAACAGCATCCTGATTCCCGTTTTCCTGTATCCCTTTCTGCTCTGGGCGGCTTTTACCGGACTGACCTTTGTCATGGGCCAGACCGAAGGGTTTGTCTCTCGCGTGCTGGTGCCGGCGTGGCCGGCGGGACATCCCGGGCTGCGGCTCAAAATCGAGCGCGACCCTCAAATACAGCTCCTCGCGACGCCGGTTGCGGTGGCGGCCGCGGAGAAACGCATCCAGGAAGGGACCCTCGACGCGCGGATGACCTTCCTGCCGGCCGACGGAACCAACTCGGCCGTGGCCGGCAATTTCAAGGCTCACATTACGTACAATCAGGCTCAGGACCGCAGTGCTCAAGCGAGGGACCGGCTCCAGGCGGCAGTGGAGGACTACCGTGCGGACTGGCTGCGGCGAGAAGCCCGGCGGCGCGGGGTGCCGAAGGCTCAATGGGAGGAGTTTACGATTTCGATGCGAAATGTGGCCTCGGGGAGGGAGATGGGGTCGTTCATCATGGGCATGATTGCGCCGGTCATTTTTATCGTGATGGTGGCGGTGGGCTGCTTCTATCCGGCGGTCGATGCCACGGCCGGCGAGCGGGAGCGCTGCACCTGGGAAACCCTCATGTCCACAGCCGCCACGCGGGCCAATATCGTGGTGGCAAAATACCTCTACGTCGCGACGATGGGCGGCCTGGCAGGTGTGTTAAACCTCTTGGCCGTGCTCTTGACCTTAAAGCCGATTTTTGGGCCGCTATTGGGCAAAGCCGGGCAGAGCCTTGAATACACGCTTCCGGCGACCGCCTTTCCCATTGCCGCGCTGGCCGCCTTTCTGCTGGCCGGCTTCGTGGCGGCGGGCATGATGATTTTCGCCGTGTTCGCCCGCAACTTCAAGGAAGGCCAGTCCATGATCATGCCCTTTTACATGCTCATCCTGGTGCCGATCGTTTTCCTGCAAGCCCCGGGACTGCAGTTCTCGCTCGGCCTGGCCTTCGTGCCGATCGTCAACCTGACCCTGCTGGTGCGCCAGGCGCTTTCGGGCCCGCTGAATTGGACGACGACCGGGGTGACGGTGCTCGTGTCGGTGGTGGTCATCGCCCTGTGCCTCCGCGTGGCGACCTTCATCCTGCGGTTCGAGGAGGTGGTGACCGGAACCTATCGCGGCAGCCTGCTGCGGTTCCTCAAAGAACGCATCGTTCGCGGGCGATCAGCGGAGGCCGGCTCATGACCCTGCCCGTCTCGGTGTGCGGGCTCACCCGCATTTTCTACGATGAGGGTCGCGGCGAGCTGCGGGCGGTGGATGGGATTGATTTCGAGTGCCGGGCGGGCGAGATCTTCGGCTTGCTGGGGGCCAACGGGGCCGGCAAGACCACGACCCTGCGCATGCTCTCCACGATTCTGAAGCCGACCTCAGGGAGCGCTCGCCTGATGGGCTACGATGTGGTGGCCGCGCCCGAGGCGGTCCGCCGGAATCTTGGCTTCTGCTCCTCGACCACGGCGCTCTATCCGCGGTTGACGGCGCGCGAAACGCTGGATTTTTTTGCCCGGATCAACGGCGTGCCGGAAACCCAAGCCGCGCAGCGCGTCGAGCGTTTGATCGAGCGTTTCGGTCTCGGCGAATATGCGAATGCGCGCGTGGACAAGCTGTCGCAGGGAATGAAGCAGAAGGTCTCGGTGGCCCGGACCGTGGCGCACGACCCGCCGGTGCTGATTTTTGACGAGCCGACCGTCGGCCTGGATGTGCTCAACGCGCTGGAAATGCAGAAGCTCATCGCCGAATTCCGCGCCGAGGGCAAGACGATCATCTTTTCAACCCACATCATGAGCGAGGCGGAAAAACTCTGCGACCGCATCGCGATCATCCACCAGGGCAAAATCCACGCGTGCGACACGCTGGAAAACCTGCGCGCCGCCACCGGCCGCCATTACCTGGAAGATATTTTTGTGCATTACGTGGAACAGGCGCGGGAACACGGGCCCGGACCGGGCAGCCGGACGGACCCGAGTGCCGGATGAACCTGAACCCCGCCATCGTTGCGACCCTCTTCCGCGCCGAAATGCGGATGGTCTTTCGCGACCGCCGCATCCTGGTGAGTTCGATTCTCCTGCCCCTGCTGGTGACGCCCCTCATGTTCCTGGGGTCGGACTGGAGCATCAAGAAGCGGGAGTGGGCCCTGGGTGAAATGGAATATCGCTACGCGGTTGCCGGGCCGCAAACCGAGCTGGCGCGGTCCTTCGTGGCCGCCGCGCGCGACCTTGGCCACCCCGGGGAGGCCGGCGGAAGCGCCCCTCCGAAAATGACGCCCGGCCGGCATCGCCGCAAACCGGGTGGCACACCCGCCCGGTTCAGGTTTTACGAGGTGCGGTGTCCGGACGCGCTGGCCGCTTTGAAGCAACGCGAGGTGCAACTGGTCATCGAGGTTCTGACACCCGCTGAGGCCCGCGCCCGCGCTGGGAGCGCCGACTCGCATATTCCGGCCGGGTCCGGCGAGGCCGAGGTCGGACTGGACGCGGCGGCCGAAGCCGGAGTGCCCATCGTGCGGTTGATCTATCGCGCGGACCGCGACGATTCTTCCGCCGCCATGGCAGAAATGCGGCAGGCCCTCGAAGGGGTGCGCCAGGCGGAACGGACATTTTTACTCCGCGAACGGGGCTTTCCGACCGTGCCGGAGCGGCTGGGGTCGGTGAGTGAATCCGACGTTGCGACTACCAAACAAGTGGCGGGATTGGCGCTGGGGCGCGGGCTGACTCTTCTCGTGCTGGTGTTTATCCTTACCAGCGGGACGGTGGTCGCCACCGATTCCATCGCCGGAGAAAAGGAGCGGGGAACGCTGGAAACGCTGCTTACCAGCGCGGTGAGCCGCACGGAGATTCTCACGGCAAAAAGCCTGGTTATCCTCGCCATTGCCCTGCTGATCACGTTGATTCAGACCGGTAACCTGCTGGTGTACGTGGGTTTCAAGCTCATCCCCGTTCCCCCCAATTTGGCCGCGGCGGTTTCACCGTCGGTCGGTCTGTTGCTCATCGTCCTGTTCCTGCCGGTGATGGTCCTGGCGGCTATTGGTTTGCTGTTGATTTCGGGCTACGCGCGAAGCTACCGCGAGGCCCAGATGTATTTCCTGCCGGCCTTGTTGCTGGGGTTGATGCCGGCGCTGGCTCCGTTTTTGCCGGGCGTTTCTTTGCGTTCGATCCTCGTGCTGGTGCCGGTGGCCAACATCGCCCTCGCGGTCAAAGAGATCCTCGTCGGGTCGTTTGATTGGCCCATGATTGGCCTTGCCTGGCTCGTCACTGCCGCCACGGCGGCAGGGATGATCCGCTGGGGAGTGGGATTTCTCTCGGCCGAGCGATTAATTACCACTACGGACACCGATGCCGCCGATTTTCAGGGCGGCCCGGCTTTGTTCGAACGCCGGGTGCTGCGCTGGTTTGGATTGCTTTGGGCCGTGCTGCTGGTGGCCGGCAACTATCTGGAAAAGGCCGACCTGCGCATCCAGGTGGGGGTTAACCTGCCGGGTCTGTTCTTCGGCGCGTCGTGCCTGATGATCTGGCGCTACCGTTTGGACCCGCGGAAGGCCCTGGCCTTGCGCGCCCCACGGCCGGCGGTTTGGGTGGGCGTCCTGGCCGCCGTGCCGGGCGGGCTCCTCACCGCTCTGGGCCTGAACTGGCTGGCCGGCATGGTCCTGCCGGTGCCGGTGAAGTTGACCGAGGATTTTAGCCGTAGCGTGATTCCACCGGGGATGTCCTGGGGGCAGCTCGTCTTCTTTTTGGCCATCCTGCCAGGGTTCTTCGAAGAGATTGCCTTCCGGGGTTTGCTCCTGCACGGCTTGCGGCGGCGGCTGCCTCCCGCGCTCCTGGCTCCGGCGGTGGGGCTGGCCTTTGGCTTCTTTCACATGGCCCTCTTCCGCTTTGTGCCGACCGCCTGCCTGGGCACGATGCTGGCCGCGGTGACCCTGCTCACGGGTTCGATTTACCCGGCGATGCTGTGGCACTGCCTGAATAACGCGGCGGGCATTCTCGTGTACCAACAGCAGATTCCGGAAACCGGCCTGCCGGCCGGCTGTTATCTTGCCGGGGTGGGCCTGCTGGCCGGGGCCTTTTGGATCTTTTGGCGCAATCGCACCCCCTACCCGGGGCTGAGGTAGCGCCCTGTCGGCAACGGCATTTGCGCCTCCTCGCCGCCGGAGAGCTGCGAGAGGGGGTGAACACCCTATTTTCGGAACGTAACAGACCCCGCACAATGCAAACCGTTCAGCAATGCAACCGCAGTCCCTCCGATAAAACGCTGTTCCGCTGCCTCGATGCGGGGGTCTCCCTCACGCCGGGTCGGAAAAATGGCCTCGGCCGTCCTTGTCAGTGGAAAACCCCCTAGGTAGTGTTTGGCAGTATATGACAGACTCTTCCATCCCAGGGGCAGGCCGTGCGAGCGGCAAATCTTCCTTATCGGCGAACCCGGCGCGCAAGCTGCTGGTCACCGGTTCCAGCGGCTTAATCGGCAGTGAAGTGACTGCGTTCTTCTGCGAATCCGGCTGGCGCGTGTTCGGGATTGATAACAATATGCGCGCCGATTTCTTTGGCGCCTCGGGTGACACGCGATGGAACCGAGGCCGGATCGAGAAGCAATACCCCAACTACATCCACCACGAGCTGGACATCCGCGACCGCGCGGCGGTGCTGGGCCTCATGACCGAACTCAAGCCTGACGCCATCGTTCACACGGCGGCCCAGCCCAGCCATGATCTGGCCGCCAGCCGCCCCTGGGATGATTTTGATGTCAACGCCGTGGGCACCCTGAACCTCCTGGAATCCGCGCGGCGAATTTGCCCCGAGTCGGCCTTCATCCACATGTCCACCAACAAGGTGTATGGCGATGCCCCGAACCGGGTGGCACTGCGCGAGCTGGAAACGCGCTGGGATTACGCGGACCCGGCTTATGCGGATGGCATTGCTGAATCCTTCTCCATTGACCAATCCCTGCACTCGGTCTTCGGTGCTTCAAAAGCCGCCGCAGACGTGATGGTGCAGGAATACGGACGTTACTTCCAGATGCCGACCTGCTGCCTGCGCGGCGGATGCCTGACCGGGCCGAACCATTCCGGCGTCGAGCTGCATGGCTTTCTCAGCTACCTAGTGAAATGCAACCTCGAAGGGAAGGTGTATAAGATCTATGGCTACAAGGGCAAACAAGTGCGGGACAATATCCATTCCTACGACGTAGCCCAATTCATGGCGCGGTTCATCGAGCAACCGCGGTGCGGAGAGGTGTATAATCTTGGTGGGGGCCGGCCCAACTCGATTTCCATCCTCGAGGCCTTTCGGCTCGCCGAAAGCATCAGCGGCCAGCCCATGCGCTACGAGTATCGCGAGGAGAATCGCAAGGGGGACCATATCTGCTACATCTCGAACCTGGCCAAGATCAAAGCGCACTATCCGAAGTGGGACATCACGCGGGACCTGCGGCAGACCTTCGAGGAAATCCACGCTTCGTGGCGCAGCCGGATCGGGGCCCAACCCCAGCCGGGTGGTGCGATGCAGGCCGCCGCTCCGGCCGCCTGAGACCCGCGTATGCCGGCGCCGTCCACCCCCAAGCAAATACGTCCCATCTGGCTCGCTTCCTACCCGCGCTCCGGCAACACCTTCCTGCGGATTGTCCTGCAAAATATTTTTCGCCTGCCGAGCTGCTCCCGCAACTGGCCGAGTTCCTGGGCGCGCCGCCGGCCGAGGGATTGCTCCCAACCTTCCCGGAGCTTAAGCAGCGTTACCCGGCCTTCTTCCGCCGGGGACAAAACGAGGATTTTTGTCGCAATGGACCCCGGGCCAGATGGGATTGTTCAATGCGGTGCACGGCGAGGTGATGCGCGAGTTGGACTATCCGCTGAGTCCGGCGCCGGCCGTCGAGCCCGGCATGCTGGTGGCATTGGCGGCAAGCGCGGCGCGTTTTCACCAGGCCTATCTGGAAAGCCTGAGCCAGTTGGGTGAAACCGCGAAGTTTTCGCGGGAGCTCGGCGCCCGGTTGGATTTTGTCTCGGGAAAATTACGGGAAACGGAGACCCAACCCGGGGAGCGAGAGCAGGCGTTGGGCAGCCTGCTGGGGTGTCCCTGGTTGAGACTGGGCCGGGCGCTTGGGGCGCTGGGGCGGAAACCCAAAAGCCGCGCCCGCCATCCGGTGCGCTGCCACGGTGTTGGCTCGCCGAGATAAAATCCTGATTCGCGACGGGGATTTCGATCGGTTGAAAGACCAGATCGAACTTCTCAGGTCAGCGTGTAGGCCCGCGCAAGAGGGGTGGCTCGTCGATGCGCGGAAAGGCTCTCTCTTTGGAAGGTGGCGGTTCAGTCCGCAGGGGTGAGGATTCCGCAAAAGGAGGCGGCTTGCGGCCACTTTCGGACCAGTTATGGCTCTCCAAAGCGGCGGCAAGCCAGCCGCACTCCAAACGCTTCGCGACATACTCAAGCGGCTTGAGCTTTTGGTTCAGGAACTTCCCGAACGGCTCCCGCAAACGGCAGTCGCGACGCTGCTACACCAGCTCCGGTTCCTCGATCTGACGTGGCGGAGCGGTGCGCGGCGTTCCCGCAGCGTCTTCTGTGTACTCGAAGACCTTGCCCTCGTAGTTCCGAATCACCACCCGATCGGCGTTCCGGCTCAGCACATATTCGGGATTCACCGGGACTTTGCCGCCGCCGCCGGGCGCGTCGGTGCGAAAGTGGTCTGGTTGCGGAAATACTCGCGGGCGGCGGCGCTCCTGGCAGTGACCAGCCTGTAGGGAGAAAAGTCTCGCGGTTGGTTGTCGAACTCGGTTTCCGAAGAGTTTTGTCTCACTCCCGCTCGGTCTCAGGAGCGTTGGTGAGGCGCCGGGTGGTCGAAGGCCGGGTATGGGTTACACGCTCGCCGGGTTCGTAAGAAACTTGGTGTGTTACCTGCGTCAAACTTTCTTTGCGCGCGCCCTTTTAGTTCTCCGATTTCGCTTCCAACCCCTTCCGGGAAAGAAACTTCCCGTTCGAGAGATTTTCGCCAAAAAATGCACCGATTTTCCCCAAAAAAACGCTGTACAAGGTGGTGGGTGCTCTGTGCTCGTCGCGGGGCATCAAACAGCCGGGGTGTAAGCGGGCTCACTAGCGGGCATTTGGGCATACGACGGATGAATAGCCGACTGGACCGGGTTCCGGACTGGTATGAACGGGGCGCGAGGGCAGGATTTCAAATCCCGGTGCTCGCCGCCGCGTGCGGGGTAAGCGAGCGCCAACTGCGGCGCCACATTGAAGCGCACTTTGGACAGCCGCCGCACGTGTGGATAATGAAGCAACGGCTCCGAGAGGCGCCCAGACTGCTTGCGGAAGGCGCACGGGTTAAGGAGGTTGCTGGTCAACTCAAGTTCAGCACGCCCGAGCACTTCTCACGCACGTTCAAGAAACATTACGGTGTACTCCCGAGTTCGCTGCGGAGACCCGGCTAAGTTTCCGATGGAAGCCGAACGCGATCTCGCGGCGGAGCGTGCCCCGAGGACCCGAGGAATCTTGAAAAACATGTGGTTGACATGTCCGATTTGGACAGCTTTTCTCCTTGAATTCTCTTCTGCCTCGCGTAAGAGTAGCTTACGAGACCCACGGCTGTTCTTCAGGAGAGAAACTGGGCTCGGGACCATCGCTGTGGGTACGGTGAACGTAAGAATATGGAAAGTTCCAGGCTGGCAACCCTTTCCCGCTCCGGGTACCGCTCTTCCACTCTGGCTGAGGTCGGCCAACTGGGGGGCAATCACGGTGCCGATGTAACGTTGGGCGCACGGTGGATTCTCAGAACCCGATCCAAGGGCTCCCATGAGTTTAACAGGGCATGTCACGGTCTTCGCGGGCCTGCTGGCCTTTGCCGCCGCGCCAAGGTTGGCGTGGCACGACTATTTCAAGCCAGAACAGCCTTTACACTCATCGAACTTTTGGTCGTCATCGCCATCATTGCCATCTTGGCGGCGATGCTTCTCCCGGCGCTCTCGCGGGCGAAGGCCCAGGCCAATTCCGCAGTCTGCAAGAACCACCTCAAACAGATGGGCTTGGCCTTGCAGCTTTATGTCAACGACGACAAGCGGCATGATTATATTCCATTTGAATCTGAGACAGGGGGAACAAACCTCTTTTGGGAGGATGCCCTCCTACTTTATTACCCGGTTTCATGGACCAACCGGGCGTACCATTGCCCTGGCTACACAGGCCCGATTTCCCGCACCTGGGTGAACCAAGCACCGGTGGGCAGTTATGCATATAACGGCATGGGTGCCGCCTTTAGAGCCAACTTCAACCCGCAGTTGGGACTGGGTTTCGATGCGGATCTGCCACCCATCTCGGAGTCCGATGTGTTTGCGCCTTCGGAAATGTTTGCCATGAGTGATGCGAGGGAAACCTTGGTTCCGTCCGACTCGGGCATAACCGCGTGGGCTGGATTGGCAGTCGTGCAAATCGGCTTTACAGGAAGTTCGGCCCAGTTTCGAGATTCGCCCAGGCACGGGCGGAATTATAACGGCGTTTGCTGTGACGGTCACGTGGAGGGAACGGCACCGGCCATCCTTTTCAAGCCGGAGAGTTCCGCCCAACGATGGAACAACGACCACCAACCGCACTCGGAGGAGTGGTAATGAGGTGGGCACGGAAACAGTTTAACTTTGGCTGGGTGCCGGCTCCCGGCCTCGTCACTGAGGGGTGCGAGGTTCAGTTGGACGGTCGGCCAGCCGATAGAAAGGAAACACAAATGAATAGCCTGAAGAAATTGTTCGGACCTAGAGCTTTGGCTGCGACAGTCGGAACCGCACTGCTAGCGCATGCGACGGTGGCCTGGGGAATGAATTGCCTCTCCGTCGCTGTTTCGAACGCCAAAGGATGCAACGACTCCAATTATCCTACGCAATGCTCCGAGTATAGCTATGGCATCGCCGGTTGCAGGGTGTTGTTCCCGAATGAAACTGTGTACTGGTGCTGCCCCGCAGCCGACGGCTGTGGTTCACTTCAGGGCGTTGACGGGCCTCCAGCCAGTTGTTGGGGTTGGTGTGACTTGCAATTAGACCCCATTGAGAAAAGATTCCACCCTGGCCAACCAGCTTGCGCTTTGGCTTCGCTCCGCCTCGGACTACGGCGAGGCTTACATGGTGGCGTCCGCGCCACCGGCACTGATCTCTGCCTAAGTAAGCTGGATCCTGCTGGCACACCCCAACACCAACCTCGGGCTGGCTGCAAGCACGATCGTCATGCTCTGCTTTAACATCTTATGTTGGTATCTGGCCCGCATAGCTCATCCGCCAGCCTGTGGTCGTATGGGGTTGACCGGCAGGTTGGGCTCAGCGAAAGAGGCTGCTTACGCCGGGTTATCTGGAAACCGCGCGATTTTGTGGGGATCCAGGCGGGCTTGTGATTACTTTTGCGGGGCTCAGTCTGAAGCTGGTCCAGCATTGGAGTCCTGCATAGGGCGTCGAGCATGATAACCATCGGGGGAGAAACAGGTGGGTTTGCCGGAAGGAGAACGTGGATAGCGTTTACGCTCATTGAGCTGTTGGTCGTCATCGCCATCATTGCCATCTTGGCGGCGATGCTTCTCCCGGCGCTCTCGCGGGCCAAGGCCCAGGCCGATTCGGCAGTCTGCAAAAACCACCTGAAACAGATGGGCCTGGCCTTGCAGCTTTATGCGATGGACGATAAAGCGCATGACTTTCCATATTACTGGGTTTTGTCTCGTCAATCTGCCCCAAATGTCCATTGGGAACAGGCCCTGGCGCTGTACTATCCGATTTCCTGGACCAATCGGGATTACCATTGTCCCGGATACAAGGGACCCACCTCCTCGGATTGGTATAATGGCGCACTGGTTGGCAGCTATAGTTACAACGACAGAGGTGCTGTCTTCAAATTCGAGTCCACAAGTGAACAGCTCGGTTTAGGGGATGACCCAACGTATGGGCCGGTTTCCGAGTCCCAAATCATTTCGCCAGCCGAAATGTACATTTTGGCTGACTCCCGCGAACACCTTCTCCCGAATAATTTCGGGATGGATGCCTGGGTTGGACGCGATGATATAGTAATCGGCTTTACCGGTGGCGGTGCCAGCCTTCGCAATCTGCCGAGACACGGGCGCAACTACAACGCCGTTTGCTACGACGGCCACACTGAAGGCGAGGATCCGGCGATCCTATTCGACGCGCAAAGCTGTGCACGAAGGTGGAACAATGACCATCAATTACATCCCGAGGTATGGGCACCGTGATTTTCAGCGACTTGTAACTTTGGCTGCATCCCGCCCGGCGACCTCAGCACCACGTGCGGAGTGTTTTGCCGTAATGGCCGGGGCAAGCCGATAAGAAAGGAAAGACATGAACAAATTGAAGAAGCTGTTTGGGCCAAAGGCATTAGCAACGACAGTCGGGACGGCGCTGCTCGTGCATGCGAGCGTTGCCTGGGGGATGAACTGCCTCTCGGTCGCGGTCTCAAATGCGAACGGATGTGGCGACATGAACTATCCAAACCAATGTAGCCGGAACAGCACTGGCGTTCCAGGGTGCCAAAGCATCTGGCTGGGCGAAACCGTCTATTGGTGCTGCCCGCGCCTGGATGGTTGTGGTTCGCTCGCCGGCACTGCTGGTCCACCGGCGAAATGCTGGGGTTGGTGTACCTGTAATTAGCTCGTAGGCACGGGAGGGGGCAGGTGCCGGCTGAACGGAGTGGCTCCCCCTCTTGAAAGTCATCAGTGGGCACAAGGAACTTTTGCCTTTTGATCGGGTTTCTTTGGTCGCATCGACTTTTGCTCTCTGTAGTTCATGCCAGCCGGCTATGACACAGACTTTGGCCAGAACTCTTCCTCCGCTGTACCTGATCGGCATACCCGGAAAGATGGGCGGCGCATCAACTAAAATTGTCCACCTAATCCGGCTACTGAAGACGGAGCGGTCTGTGACCCTGGTTGCACCCGAGTCTTCCGTCTTCAAAGACAAGGGTGTTCGGCAGATTGCGAGCCAGCATGGAATACCATGCATGCTAACGAAGGACCTCCCGAAGCGGTTGGAGGGGGTTGCCTTGGCTGTTTGCGACGAGGAGTTCTTCATATCTTGCCGTGCTCGCCAGCTTAAGGAGCGAGGGCTCAGGTTGGTCTGGTCCAACGAGATGATGTTTCCGTTTAAGGGAGAGGCAGAGGCGGCGAAGCAGGGCCTGATTGACCGAGTGCTGTTCGTTTCCGAATTTCAGGCGGCCGTGTTTGCCGAGATTTATCGGGGGGTTCCCTCGATGAACGTTGGCAACTACATCGATCCGGACGATTATGTCTGGAGGGAGCGGAAGCACCCGGTGTTTACTTTGGGCCGACTCTCGCGGCCCGATCCGATGAAATACCCCTTAGATTTCCCTGTGTTTTACGAGGAACTCGCGTTGAAGGATGTTCGATACCGGGTGATGGCTTGGAACCTGGAGTTGCAAAAGCAATATCGCTGGCATCGGTTCGGTCCTGAATGGGAATTGTTGCCCGCCAACAGGCAGTCCGCCTTGAGTTTTCTCTACACCCTCGATGTCTTCCTATATCCGCTGGGTCACCGAATCAAGGAGTCCTGGGGCCGAGCCGTGGTTGAAGCGCTGCTCACCGGCTGTGTGCCCGTGGTCCCCGCCGGGCACCAGTTCCACAACCTCTTGGTCCACGGCGAAACCGGTTTTATCTGTAAGGAATTCCGCGAGTTCAAAGAGGCCGTGCGCGAACTTTACGAGAATTATCCACTTCGCCTCAAGATGAGCCGTCAGGGGGCGGAGCATGCCCGGGAGCACCTTTGCAACCCCGAAGCACACCGCAAAAAATGGATCGAAGCACTCAGCTTTGATTGAGAAACCCAAACCCGCGCCCTTTGGCAACTCGTGCTTCGCCACCAGTGGCGAAGCGTGATCCCCGGTGGGACCATAGCAAATGAGAGAATCGTACTGTTACTGGACTGTCGCCACCGGCACTTATGGCGCACTCATGGAGTCTTGCGTGCGCAGCGCTCGTGCAGCCGGTGTGTTTAAGGAGTTCCATGTGTTGACGGATAGACCCCTCGAAGGATGCGAGTGCTATGATGCCTGCAATTGCGACAAGGACCGCGGACTTTTCAAGCTGCATTACCTAAAGGTCGGCATGAGCCGCCTGCCTTTCGATTATTTTATATGGATCGACTCGGATACCGTCTTTGTGCGCAACCCGGTGGACCCGCTGGGAGCATTGAGCCGGTCGCCGATCCACGTCCCGCTCGAGGCGAACCTGTCGGAGATACCCGCCGATGCGGAGCTAAAGGGCATTGCGTGCGGAAGGCTGCTTGAACTTTACCGGGAGGCGGGCATTGCCAATCAGGTTTATCTTTCTCAGAGCGCCTTCTGGATCGTAAATCGCGAGGCGATCAGTGCTGTATTTGAATATGCCTTTCAGTTTTTGAACGGCGCTCAAGCAAAGGGAATCCTGCTGGATGCGGATGCAGGATTGGGATATGCCATGCAAATTCTGTGCGCTGACCCCGAGGCCCATTGCGTCGGGGCGCGTCCCGATCTGTGGGCGAGCGATGACACCGGGGAGTTTGCGGAGCATCTGCCCTATGGCGGCGCTTGGCTGTGGCGGCACCCGTTAAGCAGCACACCGATCCGTGTTTGTCCGGCGTTGATCCACACGCCCGTGACGCGAAATATAGGCAACACCGCACCCCACTCTGCAGCTCATGGCATCGCACGTGCTCAAACGGTTTACCGGCAGACTTGATCAGAGTGATCCGCCGATTCGGTTCCGTCTGCATTCCTGCATCGCTGGCGGCGCGCCACTGAGCCCATTTGTCAGGATTTGCAAATTCCACGCCATGACCCGCGCGTCCCGGTACTCAGCTAAGGAAAAGGAATGCTTTAAGAGGTGAAAAATTGTACTTTAAGTCCCGCCTAACCCTGCAGGCCAAACGCTCCGCGGCCCTGAAGATACGTTAGTTTGTCCGCGCGGAGCGGTTTGGAGTCCAGGTCCATTCCCACGGCACGCTCTCCCGGCTCCCGCAAACGGCAGTCGCGACGCTGCTACACCAGCTCCGGTTCCTCGATCTGACGTGGCGGAGCGGTGCGCGGCGTTCCGGCGGCGTCTTCCGTGTACTCGAAGACCTTGCCCTCGTAGTTCCGAATCACCACCCGATCGGCGTTCCGGCTCAGCACGTACTCGGGATTGACCGGGACTTTGCCGCCGCCGCCGGGCGCGTCGATCACGTATTGCGGCACGGCGTAACCGGAGGTGTATCCGCGGAGCTGCTCCATGATCTCGAGTCCCGCGCGCACGCTGGTCCGCAAATGCGCCGAGCCGGCGATGAGATCACACTGATAAATGTAGTAGGGTTTGACCCGGCACATCAGCAGCTTCTGCACGTGGGCCTTCATGATCTCGGGATGATCATTGACGTGTCGCAGCAGGACCGATTGGTTGCCCAGCGGAATTCCGGCATCGGCCAGCCGCCCCAGCGCCTCGCGCACTTCCGTGGTCAGCTCGCGCGGGTGATTGGAATGAATGCTCACGAACAGGGGATGATACTTTTTCAGCATCCCGCAAAGCCCCGGGGTGATGCGCTGCGGCAGGAACACCGGTATGCGGGTGCCGATGCGGAGAAACTCCACGTGCGGAATTGAGCGGAGCCGGCCGAGCAGCGCTTCAAGCTTGTCATCGCTCAACAGGAGCGGGTCGCCGCCGCTCAACAGCACGTCACGAATCGCCGGCGTGCGGCGGATGTAGTCGATTTGGCGGTCGAAGTCCGCGTGAAAATCATAACCGCTCGCGTTGCTTACCAGGCGCGACCGGGTGCAGTATCGGCAATAGGCCGCGCAACGGTCGGTCACCAGGAACAACACGCGGTCCGGATACCGGTGGACCAGGCCCGGCACGGGTGAATGCGCATCCTCCCCGCACGGATCGCTCATTTCCCAGGACGCCGTGTGGGTTTCCTCGATACGGGGAATGACTTGCCAGCGGATCGGGCACGCCTCGTCGGCCGGGTCGATCAGATTAAAGAAATACGGGGTGATACCCAGTGCCAGCTTGTGATTGGCCAGAGCCGTGCCGGCGTCTTCCTCCGGCGTCAGCGTCGGCATGAGCCGCCGCAATTGCTCGACCGTCGAAATGCGGTGTTTGAGCTGCCAATGCCAGTCGTTCCAATCCGTCTCCGGCACGTCTTTCCAATAGCCGCGGCCCGCTGAATGAAAGGCCTTTAAATGTTTAAGCCGCCGTTGCGATGGCGGGTCCTCGCTGTTCCCTGATGGGGTTTCGTTGTGCATTTTCCCTAAAAAGACAATAAGCGCACTATAGGTTCGATCAAAAAGCTGTCAAGAGAAGGACTGCCACCCCCCGGGGCGCTCGCGCCCCCCACCCACCTTCGACACCCACAAGGCGCGGTGGCTTGGGCCGAGCCGCATTAGCGGGTAAACCGGGCTTGATTGAGATAATCCAGACCTGGATTCCGTCGGGGGGCCTCCGGGGTGGATGGCGGCTTGTCCGGCTTTGAAGCAGGCGGTCTGAGGGCCAGGCGACGCTGGTCCAGCGCCGCCAGTTGTTGGAGGGTTTCATCCGTCAGGCGCTGCCGCGCGGCCTTTTTGCGGAAGGGAAGGACGCCGCCGGGGTGATCCCGGCGGTCCAGGTAGGTGGCGATCAGCCGGTGGTACTCCTCGACTACCGGCACCAGTTCGGGGGCCACGCGCGACTCGAGCAATTGCAGCTCCTCGGTTTTCGCTTTCAGCGCCTGGGTCTGCTGCGGTTCGGCCCATTCTCCGATAATCGTTTGCAACGTGACCTCGGCGCGCATCGGCAGGTCGTTGGTCCCAAGTCGCACCTGGACTGCCGACTGGATTACGTCCTCGAGCTTTTGCCAGCTCTCATCCCGTGTCCAGGCTTGGTTCAGATCGCGTCCGGTGAACTGGACCACCTGAAGCGCCCACCACTTCTCAACGTCGAGCGGCCGCTGGAAGTACTCGTGGAACGCCCTCAGGAAGGCGAACTGCCAGTTGTAATGCTCCGGGAGCGCATCGAGCATGGCGCGCAAGCAGGCGCGCCCATCTCTTAAGGACAAGAGTTGGTCCACGAGCAACTGGGCGCTATCGCGATAGACCTCGCTGACGGTGGCGCCCACCTGGTCCGCGGACGGCCAGCTTAACTCCTGGAAAGTGAGCGGGGGGGACTGGCACAGCTTTTGGTGGGCCTGTTCGAGGGGGTTTGTCCGGAGCGTATTCACCTCGGTGAAACTTGCCGCGGGGCGCATGAAATCGGAACCGGGCTGCGGGGGCGGTGGGATGAGCTCATCCTTGGTGCTGGAGATGAGCAACTCCTGAGTCAGACCCTCGAGGAGCCAGGTCGGGATTTCCGCGGAGTGTGTTCCGGCATTGCGGTTGGCCATTTCCAGCAACAGCACCTGGACCATGGCGCGCACGTAGCGGGTGCGATCGAGGATATCGGGCAGCTCGACGCGGTAGCGCCAGCCGTCCAGAAACTGTTCCGACGTGATGGTCACCGGATCATCGGCCGAGTTGGCCGCGCGCAAGGTGAGAAAGACCCTGCCTCGCCACGGGCCGCTAGCGCCCAATTCGCGCCAAAGGACTTGTTTGATCCGCTCACAGGAGGTCGGCAGCAACATCGGCTGGAGCCGGGCCAGGTTCCGGTTGGTTTCCCAGTAGGTGAACCGCGGCGAAAGCGCGCCCGCCCTCACGGCACAGATAAAAAATTGGCCTGAATAGCTCCGGGTCAGAATCGCGCCGGGAGTTGCGAACTGTCCGCGTGCCACGTGAATTGCGGCTCCGGTTGTCACCGAGAAAACCAGCAGCGCGACGAGCAGCGGACGCCCGGGCTGGAGAGCCCGTTTTCTTCCGCCGCGTTCATTCGCCTGCATGCGCGGTAAGTTGTTCTGGACCTGGATTGAGGCTGAAACCCGCTAGGTCTTGGCGGGCGGAGACTTCGTGCCACCGGTTTCCGTCTTGGCCGGCGCGGGTTTCGATTCGCCACCGGCGGGTTTAGAGTCGCTTTTGGTTGGAGCGGAGGCGTCCTTTTTGGCCGCCGCTTTGTAGCTGTCGCTCCGGTAGTCCGTGATGTAGAAGCCGCTGCCCTTGAATAACAAACCCGCGCCTCCGCTGATGGCGCGCCGGACTTTTCCTTTTCCCCAGCGCCGTTGAGAGCAGAGTTCTTTCGGGCACACGGTCAACGAGGGGGCGGAGATCGATTGAACCTGCTCGAACTGATGTCCGCACTTGTCACAGATGTATTCGTATGTCGGCATAAGCCCTTTTCTTGATAATAGGGGCAGTTTTGGGGGTCAAGCCAGCCTTAATGCATATTCTATTGTGCCTGGGCCCCAGACTCTCCGCGCGCTGAGGGGGAATGACCTGCAAGGGTTTCAGCGCCGCCGGCCCGGGTCGTCGCTCCAACCCTTGCAGGGTTGGCAATCCTTTCGGTGGCCAAACCCAGGGTAGCTCGCGGACTCGCAACCCTGGGCTGAGTGCCCGCTAACCCTTCAGGATAGCCCGAAGGGATTTCAGCAGCCAATTCGGGTTCCCTCGTTGGGGAGCGGTGTTTATCCCGAATGTTCGTCCGGGACCGTCAGAGCCCGCGGGTTTCGAACGGAGTGCGCGAGTTGGGGTTCTCGCGAGAAGCCCCGCCCTCTGGTACGATAACGCCTGCCGACCGCCTCAAACCCCTTCGCCGAGTTCGACGTTCCAGTAGGCCAGGTCGATGAAGTGTTTCCAGCTATCGTGCTGGTGGAGCGTGAAGCTAATTTGGACAAAAGGCCGCCACTTGGGACGCTTCGGTTTGCGAATCAGGTGCATGCCCGCCTCTTGGGGCGTGCGGTTGGCCTTGAGCGTATTGCACTCGATGCAGGAACAAACAATGTTTTCCCAGGTCGTCGGACCTCCCCGGTCGCGGGGCATCACATGGTCGAGGTTGAGGTCCTTGCGGTCGCAGGTCTGGCCGCAATACTGGCAGGTATTCTTGTCGCGCTCGAAAATATTGTGCCGGGTGAATTTGACCTCCTTCTTGGGCAGATGGTCGTAAACCAGCAGGAGAATGACCCGGGGCACGCGCAAGCGAAAGGTGATGGTTCGGACCGATTCAGGATGGGCGTCCTGTTGGGAAAAGTCCTGCCATTCGGAGAAATTAAAGGTCTGAAACGATCCGTCGTTCCGGTTGAGCACAGCATGAGCGTGCCCCTGGAACAGGAGCGTCAAGGCCCGGCGAGCCGTGCACACATTGACCGCCTGCCAAAGCCGGTTGAGCACCAAAACGTGCTGGTTCAGCATCGAACTCATAACCGATCGAACTGGCGCCAAGCTACACAAACACTCCGGGCATGTCAACGCGGGCACCGGCCGCCCCGCGCCGAATCAGGCTCGGCCCCAGACCATCCGCGCGTTGTGGGCTCGTCGAGCGGTGGGGAGGGAGATCGAGCGCCGAGGGGGTTGGCGGACGCCTCATTGGTTTTGAGGTTGGAGGTTTCTCGAGTGGGCCATCAGCCAGGATTGCACCGCCGCGGCTTGGGGATTGCGCGGGTCGATTTCAAGCAGCTTCCGGTAGTGCAGGCGCGCCTTGGCGGGTTGGTTCAATTGCTGGGCGTAGAGGTTTCCCAGCGCCAGGTGGGCGGGGCTGTCGTTCGGGTATCGAGCCACCACTTTTTCGAGTTCATTGGCCGCGTCCGCCGTGTAGTTGGCTTGTTTCAGCGCCAGCGCGAAGTTATAGCGCGCCTCCTCCGATTCCGGAACCACCGCCAGGGCGTTCTCATAGGCCGACAGCGCCAGCGGCAGGCTGCCGGCCTGGAAAGCCGCCAGGCCAAGGTTATACTGAGCGTCAAAAAAGCTTTGGTCCACCTCCACCGCCCGGCTATAGGCTCGGATCGCATCGGTCAAATGCCGCGCCTGCTGCTCCCGGATCCCCTGGGCAAAGAAGGTTTCAGCTTGGGCGCGGTTCCCCGCTTCGAGCGGAGCGAAGGCGCGGTACTTGTAACGGGCCACATTTCCCGCCTCCGAGGACCTGGGCGCTTCCCCGGCGGCGGCGTTGTCCGAGACCTCGGTCTCGCGAGCGAGAGCCGCCGGCTCGGACAATGGGGGCGGTGCGGCGGGTGGCGCTTTGCTCCCTCCGCTGAACAAGTTAATGGGATTGATCCGTTGAAAAAATCCGCGTTTGGGCGCTCTTCCGGCCGGCGCGCGCTCCGTGGGCATCGAAGGTTCGTTCAATGCCTGGACGGGTGCTCGTGGTGGCGCGGCGGGCGGTGACGCCACATCCTCGGCCGGTCTAAGGGTGGGCTCGGACGGGACCTTTTCCACCTGGTAGGCCGGCTGGACAGCAGCCGGGGCCGAGGCGGGCGATTTGGAGAGGTTCAGCACCGGCCCGGTCCTGGCAGAATTGTTGGAGGGTTCGGATTTCGGAGGCGGGATGGAACGCGGGACTTCGGCGAGAAAGGACTTAGCCGGCGTTGAGGTGCGAACCGTTTCAGTCGAGGCAGGCTTGGGCGTCGGCGGCGGGGGGCGGGTCTCGGCACTGGCAACCGCGGCCACGGGTCGCGGCGGGGCCAGCTCCTGTTCGAGTTGGCGGACGATGGCCTGCACCGCCGGCGCATTTTCGGGCACCGGCTTCAGGTTGAGATACTCGCGATAGGTGCGCAGGGCGAGTGGACGGTCCTTGAGGTGTTCTTGCGCGACGATCGCCAGGTCGAGCAGTGCCGGGCCGTAGTTGGGCTGTGCCTTCAGCGCCCTGGAAAAGCATTCCCCCGCCTCTCGTGCCGAATGGTTATGTTCCAAGCGGATCACGCCCATGCCCGTCAGCGCCTCGGGGTTTTGCGGACTGAAGCGCAGGACTTCGCCAAAACTTCGCTCTGCGGCGTTGAACTCGCGCGAGCGCAACTGGGCGGAGGCGAGCTGGATCCAGCCATCGATGGCGTTGCCCCGTTGCAGGGTGAAGGCCGTCAGTTCCGCCTTTGCCTGATCGAATTTATTCTCCGACACCAGCAGGCAGCCGAGGTTGTAGCGCGCCTCGGCGAGGTCCGGGTTTAACGCCAGCGCGCGGCGGTAGGCGCGCTCGGCCTCGGCGAACTGGCCGGCCTGATGGCAGGCCAAACCCAAATAATTGAAGGCCGGGGCATTGGTGTTGCCCAGCAGCACCGTCGCCATCTTTAGCTGTTCGACCGCCAGCGGATAGCGTCCCTGTTCGAGCAACTTTTTGCCCTGCAGGAGTGCGCGGGCGCCCGGTGGGCTGCACCCGGCAAAGAGCGTGACAGCCGCCAGGAGGAGCGTAATCTCTTTGCCCGCCCGGCCTTTGATGGTTAGCATCGGTTGTGGTGGTAACATCCACTCAAAGCAGTGTCAAGAAACGCGCCTTTCAAAAAATCGACGGCAGCGGCTAACCTCCGGCCTGAAGCGGAGGCGGCGCGGGTGCCGGGGGGTGGACTGCGGTTTGTAACCTCTCCTCCGTGTTCGAGGCTGCGCCTTCAGCCCCCATTCCCGCTTTCGCCGGGCTCGATTTTGTGGTTGCCGCTCCTGGCCTGGATCTGCTGCCAGCCCGCTTCTGCCGACGTCCTTGCCACCAATGGTGGCTTCGGCCCGGTGGCCCGCGTCGTCACGGTCTGCAACCCTGAAGCCACGGACGCGTTCAGCCCGCGGCCGCAGATTGTGCGCTCGATGGTGGACCGGGCCATTACCAACCTGACGGGCAAATCCAGCGTGCGAGAGGCCTGGCGCAGTCTCGTCTCGACCCAGGATGTCGTCGGGCTCAAGGTTTTTTCCGTTCCCGGCCCGAACAGCGGGACGCGTCCGGCGGTTGTGTCCGCGGTGATCCAGGGCTTGCTCGCCGCCGGCCTGCCGCCGAGGAATATCATCATTTGGGACAAGCAAAGCACGGACCTGCGCCTGGCCGGCTTTTATGACCTGGCCGAACACTTCGGCGTGCGGGTGGCCGGCAGCGCCCAGGCCGGTTACGACGAAAAGGCATTTTATGATACGCCCCTGATCGGGAACTTGATTTGGGGCGACTACGAGTTCGGCAAGAAAGGCCCGGGCGTGGGCAGAAAATCCTTTGTATCCAAACTGGTCAGCCAGGAGATGACGAAGATCATCAACATCAGCCCGCTCTTGAACCATAATCTGGCCGGAGTTTCGGGCAACTTGTACACCCTGGCCATCGGCAGCGTCGATAACCTGGCGCGTTTTGAGCCCGACGCCGGCCGGCTGGCGCGGGCCATTCCGGAGATTTACGCCCTGCCCGCGCTCAGCGATCATGTGGTGCTGAATATTGTGGATGCGCTGATCTGCCAATATGAAGGGGAAGACCGCGGGCTGCTGCATTATTCCACCACCCTGAACGAGCTGCGGTTTAGCCGCGACCCGGTGGCGCTGGATGTCCTCTCAATACAGGAATTAGAGCGCGAGCGCCAGGCCGCCAACGCGCCGCCCGGCAAGCCCAACCTCGAACTCTATAGCAACGCCGCGTTGCTCGAACTGGGCGTCAACGACCTCAAACGCATCCAGGTCGAAACCGTGCAGTGAAGTTGCACCTTGCGGGATGATCGCTTCGCGCGGGGTTGACTTCGGCGGCGCCGTCTTCGGTCTTTTCTCATCCTGGAAATCCTGGTCATCCTGTCTAAACAAAAGCGCCACCAACGCCAGACCCGAACCTGTCGCCCCCCGAAGGAGCGGACAGGATGAACAGGATTTACAGGATTTCAGACTTCAGGGCTTGTGGGGGGTTTCTGGGCAGAGGTCTAAAACAGGGGTAGGCGCACTCGTTGGGTGCGCCCACGCTACTCAACCCCCCGGGCGATAAGGCTCCCGGCCCTTAAGATAGTAGGCCAGCTTGCCGTCGGGGCCGAACACAAGGCTGTAATTCAAAGAAGCGCCGTTCTCAGGGTCGGGGCCGACATTGACTATGGCTCCGCCGTTCAGTGATCCCGATAACCCGCTCGGGATGAAGTCGATTTTATCGTTTGGGTCAAGGCCTCCATCGGCTCGGAGCATGTCTGCAACCTGTTCCCGGGTGACCGGCATCGACGTTACGACGGGTGGCGTGCCTCCCTCAGGCATCATAGCCATTTTTCGCGTTTGAGTTGGCACATTCAGGTAATCCACCCGGATGCCACTGGCTACCGAATCCCGGACACCGAGGGTGATCCCGTTCACCACGAAAATATATTCTCGGTAACGATCCTGGGTACCGATCCGTTCGACGAATTGATCAATCGTCACGTCGTAAGCATCGAACGGGACGCGGCCCTCGTAGGCCTTGCACCACTTCTGGACCGCCGGTTGATACTTTTCCCGGAAATTCGCTTCGAACTGCTCCTTCTCAGCAGTGGTGAACCCCGAAAGCCTGGTTTTTATCCTGGAGAGCAGGGGGGGGACTCGCTGAACTGCCTGAGTGCTGACCGGCGGGGGCGTTGGCTCCGGTTCCATGTTTGTTTCCTGAGGCACGAGCATAGGAAGATGCCCGTCGGGATACCCACTTCTGTTGGGGCGTGGTCGAGGCCAGAGGGCAATCGTAATGACAGTGGTAACCAGGAGTGCCACTAGGAGGATTCGTTTGAAGCTCATATCACCTCGACCGGGACGAGGGCGTAGCCACTCGTCCCGTTGTTGTTGGGGTCAGTATTTCACATGGCTAATATCGTTCGTCATCAAATTCATGTCATAGATCCCTGTAAAAGGCAAGTAGCCAAAGCCGGTGATAATCGGCACACCTTTCAGGATCTCAGGGCTATTGTTTTCGATTTGAGAAAATGCCCAGTTGAAGGTATAGGTCGGATCACAACCGCCCGGGAAACCGTTCGGTCCTCCGACCCAAAGGATGTCAAAGTCGCAGGCGACTTCTGCAGAAGTGCCGCCGAGCGTGCCGGAGAAACCAGCCTGCGGAAGCTCTGCATTGAAGAACAGGCCGACGTTCTTCTTCATCCAGCTCGCGAGTTGTTGGTGCGTGCCTCGAATGCCGAAAGCGGCTGGCCATGTAGGATAGGTCCCACTAGCTGTTGTCCAATCCGGCGAAGTTGTGTAGCAGGCCCACATTACAACTTTTCGCAGTCGCCAGTTTGGCCAACCAGTGTATTTCCCCTGGGCATAGGCTTTCACGGTGCCGGAATCTATCCAGCCACCCGTCACCATCCAATGTGAACCTGGAGCGTTGCCGCCGATTCCCACGCCGTTGGCATGACCAGCATAATATCCGAAATCAGAGAACGCTGTGTTTGTCAGGTCATAAACCAAACTATGCGCCCAAGCAGCTTCACTCCCCGCGACTTCCTCCAAAGGCATCATCGCCCAGGCCGGAATGTCTCGGTTCAGACCAATATCAGAAGGCGAGTATTGCGTCTGAGAAGCAAAATCGGTTGAGTATAGGTCCGCGAAGAGAGCGGTAGCGAGCGAAGGAATGTATTTGTCGGCTTCGGAGTTCAGATACGGCCCAGCCGAGGCGCTGGGATCTTCCTGCTCGTAAGCGAGAATGTTAGCGGCTGCAGTCCTCACCCCCTGTCGGTCGATCTGATTGGTTATCGTCAGGGTCGTGCCTGAAGCCGCAAAACTGACACTGTAGTTACTGCCAGCGTATGACCTATGGCTTGTGTCCGTAAAATCCCAGGGTAGTGACGCAGCGGTATAACCCGCGGGTATTGATCCGGAATAGGTTTTCAATGTTGTGCCCGTGTAAATATCTTTGATCGTTCCTGAAATGGAAACCGGTGCCTTTACGCCGAACACAATGTAGTTTGTTCCAACATCGGGCGAACACATATCGCTGGCTGACCAGAGGTATGTGGCGTTGGTGAAATTCAGCGGGAGGGTCGCAGACCCAGTGAAGATGAGTTTCGCGTCTTCGGGAGGGTTTGTTGGGATAAACGGAACCGGAGAGCCCGCCACGTTGAAGTTAACATTCTCCGGACCAGCGACGTTGTAATGGGTGTCGAGGGTGATGGTGTTCCCGCTACTGAAATTGGTTCGCGTGGGGTCCCCATTGACATCCACTTCAAACTGCTCATTGGTGACTCCGCTCAGGTCGGTGATTGAGGCGTGGAGTGTGATTGTGTTGCTGACCCAAGAATTGGGGGCCGGACCGGTGAGCTGGACCAGAGGTCCGCCGTAAGGAACCACCTTGAAGAATATCGGAGTCCAGGTCTGGAAATTGGTCACGAGCAAGAACATGGGGTCTGCAACTTGCCAATGAGGAACAATGCCCTGAACCAACCAGCCGTCTTGCGAGTCGGAGGACCCGAGAATGTCTATGCTCTTCCAGGTGGCCGTTTCCACTTTGTTTCCGACGAGCAGAGCAAAGTCCCGAACCGTTTCGCCGGAATAGTTAAAATGGTTCGCTTTCAGCAGGGCGCCATATTTTCCGTAAGCACGGATTTGCAGATTGGGACCGGTGTTCGTGCTCCGGGGAAAGGAGCTGCACGCCGCATATAGGGTCGGGTCGTTCGCAGCTGCGTTATTGGTGTCCACAACACCAAACTGGTCAAGAGCGAACTTCCCGAGATTCCTGCGCGCATCGTTGGTGGGCCAGTATCCCCCGCCCCCACCGCCACCCCCCGGAGGCGGGGGAGGTGAGCTAGCAGGCTGCGCCCCCATTTTACCGGAGGACACAGTAGCGCTGAAATAATCGACTGAAGAGTTATCAACAACGAATTGCCCATCTCCGAGAGCGTAGATCGGGAGGCCGAGGCTAGGCTGGGGTGGACACGGCCAAGGGGGGAGCAAGTGACCGTCGGGGCTGTTCAGATACCAAAAGGTGCCAAGGTTCGGTACCTGACTAGCGGGCGTCGGCTTTAATCCATCCGGTATGCCTAGCTGAGCGTTTACGCGAAGGCTAAATGCTGTGAACGCGAGCAGAGAGATAGTTAGTATTTTCGTCTGAATCATTAGTTACACATCAGTGGAGTGCATTGCACATTAGCCATTCAAACACTTTGTTGGGGTCGCGGTCAATCAAAATGTTCCCTTCGGGATCGCAGTGACAGCAATTGGGCTTGCCGCAAAGGAAGAGATTGCGAATCCGGAAGATGCGAAAGCCCCGGGCGTCAGCCTCTTGGCTCTGGAGTTTGGAGTTGAGCCCTTCGGGAAGCGCAAACATGCCAAAAACCGGGAAGTAAATTTCGCGAGAGCATCCCAGGTGGACAGTTGCTCGAATAATCCGGTAATCCGGATTCTCAAGGTGGGCGGCCTAGGAGTCCGGGCCGCCTCTGCCTGGATGCGCGGCTGGCCGGGTTCCCTTGCCGGCCTGGGCGCCGGGATTGTTCCGATAAACCAAACTCCCGGGGGCGATTTGCCCGTCCAAGGGAGCGGTACTCGTTTCCTGGCAGGATTCGACAAAGGCCACGAGCTTCTCGCGTTGCGGTGAGAGCGAGCAAGCCGGATCGGTTGCGCCCGCGTCACCCGTGATCAGCGCGGCCTGGCAGCGGCAGCCCCCAAAGTCAACCTCCCGGAACTCGCAGGACCGGCAGGGTTCGGGCATCCACTGTGTCCCGCGAAACCGGTTGAAGGCGGCCGACTCGGCCCAGATCCAGGCCAAGGAATGGGTGCGCACATTCTCGAAGGTCAGGCCGCGGATTTCCGACGCGGTGGGACAAGGCAACACCTGGCCCATTGGGTTTACGGTAAGAAAGCGCCGGCCCCAGCCGTGCATGCAGGGCTTGGGGCGTTCGCTGTAATAATCCGGGGTGACGAAGAGGATCTCCATTTTGCCCGCCAGCCGCTGTTTCGCTCTCGCGGCCGCTTCAGTCGCTCCTTCGATTTGCGCCCGTGTGGGCAAGAGGGCCGCGCGGTTCCGGAAGGCCCACCCGTAATACTGTGTGTTGGCCAATTCGAGCCGCTCCGCGCCCAGGTCCTGCGCCAGGCCGACCAGCGCTTCGAGCCGGTCGATGTTTCCACGGTGCAAGACCACGTTGATCGTCAGGGGAAAGCCCAGGGCCCGGACCAAGCGCGCGGCTTCGAGTTTTTTAACGTGGGCCGGCGTTCCGGCGATCCTGTCACCGTGCGCTTCCTGGTCGGATTGGAAGCTGATCTGGATGCTGTCCAGGCCGGCGGCTTGGAGTTCATTGGCGCGACGCTCGGAGAGCCCCAAGGCGCTGGTGATGAGGTTGGTGTAGAGCCCCGCGGTCCGGGCCGCCGCCACCAAGTCCGCCAGGTCCGCCCGCTGCAAGGGTTCGCCGCCGGACAACCCCGCATGCAGCACGCCCATCTCCGCGGCCTCGGCGAATACCCGGCGCCACTCCGCCGTGCTCAGTTCTTCTCCGCTCGGATATTGAGCGGGGTTCGAACAGTAGGGACAATGCAACGGACAGCGATGGGTCAGTTCCGCGAGCAGGAGGTAAGGCCGGTGATCCACAAATCAGACCCAATCGACAAGTTTGCGTTGGTGGAGTTGGGCAAGGCACTCGAGCACGTCCTGGCGCAGGGCCGCCTCATCGGCCTCGAACTCCTCCGCCAGCCCTTTGACCAACGTCTCGACGGTGACCTGTCCGGTGCACCGGTTAAGGATTGCCTCCGCGGTCGCGCTGAGGTGGACCACCCCTTCCGGAAAGAGGAGGACCGGCTGGCCGGTAGCCTTATCGGTGGTGAGCCGTGTTCCGCGGGCCAGGGCAGGTCGAGAGGCGTTATCCATGGCGTGCCCGATGGGTTGAGCGGGCGGAGCCCATCCGGCGCGGGCTTTTGCGGGCGGCGTTTGGCCCGTGCGGGCGCTGGAGCTCCTTTGCTGGCGGATCTTCCGCGCAAGCCAGGTGAATCGCGTCCAGCATGGCCCACAACAGATCGCATTTGAACACCAGGGCTTTGAGGGCCGCTTCCTGCAGCTCCCGCGTGGCGCAGTAGCGCACGGTCAACTCCAGTGCCTCGCCGGAATCCCGCGGCGCCTGGGTGAGACGGTTTTTGAAATACTCGAGCCCGCGCGGTTCGACCCAAGGGTAAAAGCGTTGGAAGGCCTCGAGGCGCCTGGCCATGAGGCTGGGCGCGAACAATTCGGTGAGCGAGGACGCAACCGTGATGGGCCAGGGTTGGGTGCGCGCGAAGTTCACGTAGGCATCGACGGCGAAGCGAACCCCGGGAACGATCAGGGTCCCGGCCAGGAGTTCCCGGCGCGAGAGGCCGCAGGCCTCGCCCAACCGCAGCCACGCGCCGATGCCTCCCTCATCGCCTTGCGTCCCGTCATGGTCCACGATCCGATGCAGCCACAGCCGCCGGACCTCGCGCACCGGGCAGTTGGACATCAGGACCGCGTCTTTGATGGGGATGCTGGTCTGGTAGTAGAGTCGGTTGGCCACCCACGTTTGGATGGCCTTGCGTCCGAGTTGGCCCGAGTTCATCGAGAGATGAAACGGGTGCTGATTGTGATACGAGGTGGTGCCGACCTCTCGCAGCTTGCCGATGAAGGTCTTCCGGTCCCACGGCGCCCGGTTCGTCATACCTCAAACTCCATTCCATCCTCGCCCACCACGATCCCGGCCGCTTCGACCGCGGCCCGTTCGGCTGAACCCGGTGCCAGGATGGGATTGGTATTATTTATATGGAGATAAATCTTATGGCGCGCGGGCAGCTTGCGCAATAATTCCAGGCTGCAATCCCGGATCGGCAGGTGCCCCATCTGGTCTGCCGTTAAAGCGCCGGATTTGACTCCCGCCAATTCGTCGCTCGACCAGAAGGTTCCGTCGAAAAGCACGGCTTCGGACTCTTCGAGGGCTTGCTGCAACCCGGCGTTCACGGCCGCCACGTCGGGCGCTACCAGCAAACGTCCGCCTGTGGCCGGATCTAGAAATTGGTACGCGACGCTATGGATGTCCGGGGCCTCCCCCCGGGAGTCACGGGCAAACGGAGGCGGCTTGCCCACCAGCGGGATGGCTCGAAACAGAACCGGGCCGGCTCTGCCTCCCTGGGCGGCGAGCGGGGCGAAGTCCAACGGCGGCTCATCCCAGGAGGCCCCGCAAAACGAGCTCAACACCCTGGCCAGACCCAGGCCTTCGTCCGCCGCCCTCCTCACCGCCGCGGTAGCGTAAATGCGCAGCCGCTCGCCTTCGCGCAACCCAAACAGTCCCAGCAAATGATCCAAGTCCGCGTTCGTTAGCAGCACGCCCCGGACAGGAGAATTACGCGAAGTCTGAAAGTGGGGCTGAAGGGTGGAGTCCGACTCGATCTGACTCCTGAGATCCGGAGAAGCATTGACCAGCCAGCATTCCATCCCGCTGGCGACAGCGACAGAAGATTGGGTCCGGGCCGGGATCTTCCCCGCCCGGGCAGCCCGGCAGTTCGGGCAGGTGCAGTTCCACTGCGGCAGGCCTCCGCCCGCGGCGGTGCCTAACAGTCGAACGCGAATAGCCGCCCTCCCCAGCGTTGCGTGGCGGCGGGCTTAATCGGCCTCCACCACGTAGGCCGTGGCCTCGCAGCAGAGCTGAACGAATTTAACCTGGGGCTTTTTCCATTGCTTCTTCGCTTTTTTCATAGGCAGTGCTAATTCACATTATTATCTGCCATCGCCCTCGCCGGGTCAAACAGATTTTGCCCGCTGCGGGCGGGCTTTAAAGCCCGGCGGTTTCCGGGAAGCCGCAGAGCAGGTTCATGCTTTGGACGGCCTGGCCGCTGGCGCCTTTCACCAGGTTGTCTTCGGCGCTCATGATAATCAGGCGTCCTGTCCGCGGGTCGAGCCGCCAGGCGATCTCGATGACATTGGTGCCAACCACGTTTTTGGTGTCGGGGAGGGCTTTGCCGTCGAGCAAGCGAACGAACGGTTCCTGGCTATAGGCGGAGCGGTAGGCTTCCGTGAACGTTGAAAGCTCGGGCCGCACCGCCGACGGCATTGCGTACAGGGTTGAAAGGATGCCGCGGTTCACGGGGATGAGGTGCGGTGTGAACTGCAAAATGACCGGCTGGTTTGCCGCCAGCGAAAGCTCCTGTTCGATTTCGGAAAGGTGCCGGTGTTTGGGCAGGCCATACGGGCGCACGCTTTCGTTGCACTCGACAAAGAGGTAATCGAGTTCGGCCTTTCGTCCGGCCCCGCTGACTCCGCTGAGCGAGTCGGCGATGATGCCGGCGGGCTGAATGAGGCCCGCTTTCAGCAAGGGAATCAGCGGCAGCAGGATGCTGGTGGGATAGCACCCGGGCGAAGCCACCAGGCGCGCGCCTTTGATGGCGTCGCGGTAGATTTCGGGCAGGCCATAGACCGCTTGGGAGAGCAGATCCGGCGCCGGGTGTTCGTGGGCGTAAAACTCCTGGTACACGGCCGGGCTGCGGAGCCGGAAGTCCGCGCTCAAGTCGATCACCCGGCAGCCCAGTTGAAGCAAGGGGGCGGCGAACTCCGCCGCCACGCCATGCGGCAGTGCCAGGAATACGATTTGGGCCTCGCGGGCCAGGAGTTCAACCTTGGGCTCGGTGAAGCGCAGCGCCCGGGCGCGCGCCAGGTGGCCGAACTTGGGAAAGACCTGGGCCAGCGGCTGCCCGGCGTGTTGCCGTGAGGTGACGGCTGTCAGTTCTACATGGGGGTGGGAAAGCAGCAGCCGCACCAACTCTTCACCCGAATAGCCCGAAGCGCCAACAATGGCGACCCTGGTCGTGTTCATGTTCTCAAGTTTCCCGGTCAAGCGTTGAGCGTCCAAACAAAAAAACCCCGCCGGAGGGCCAGCGGGGCTTCGCAAATCCACTGCCGGTCTAACGCTTGCTGTACTGGAAGCGTTTGCGGGCGCCGGGCTGGCCGTACTTCTTGCGCTCGCGCATACGCGGGTCGCGCGTCAGCAGCCCCTCGGCCTTCAAAATTGGTCGCAGGTTTACGTCCACAGTCAACAAAGCGCGAGCTACGCCGTGTCGGACCGCGCCCGCCTGGCCGTTGGGGCCGCCACCCGTGACGGTAATCTGCGCGTCGAACTTTTCCATCGTGCCCGTAACTGTCAGCGGCTGCGCGACCATGGCGCGGTGTGACTCGACCGGAAAGTAGCTCTCGAGGTTCCGGCCATTGATCTGGATTTTGCCGGTGCCGGTGGCCAGGCGCACCCGGGCAACCGCGGTTTTCCGCCGGCCGGTGCCGAGGTGTTGGGGCATTTTGGGCTCAGGAATTTTGGCGTCGGACATAAAGAAAAAGGTCTAAGCGATTTAGCGGTTGAACGTGCCGAGGTGAAGCTTTCAATGGGCGGCTCGCCCGTTGCGAATTAACCCTCCCGCACTCATTTTGCGGGGGCCAGGGGTTCCGGTTGTTGGGCCGCATGCGGATGCTCTTGGCCCTTGTACACTTTCAGCTTGGTCATCAGCACCCGTCCGAGCCGGTTCTTCGGCACCATCCCGCGCACCGCGTGCGTAATCAGCTTCTCCGGATGCCGCGCGCGAAGCTGCGCGACGGACGTGTATTTTTCTCCGCCCTTCCAGCCGGAGTAACTCATGTACTTTTTATTGTCTTCCTTCTTGCCGGTGACCATGACCTTTTCGGCGTTAATGACCACCACGAAATCGCCGGCGTCCAGGTGCGGGGTGTAAACCGGCTTGTTCTTGCCGCGCAAAACGTCGGCCACCTGCGCCGCCAGGCGGCCCAGCACGGCGCCGTCGGCATTGATAACATGCCATTTGCGCTGATCCAAATTCACTTTCGGCAGATGTGTTTTCATCTCAAAATCCCGATCAAAAGAGAAGGGAACCTAGCAAACACCCGATTGAAGTCAATAAGAGTTTTTGCCGATTTTGCGAAGTTGGGTGCACCACAGAATTCTTCGTTGCCTTCGTTTGCTTGGTGTACACAGGACTCTGGGTGTTCATGAGTTGCCTGCCGGGTACAAACACGGCCCAGGCATTCTGTTTTCCCAGTTGCGGAGCTAGGGGAAGCCGCCGGATATACCCCGAGAGTTGAGCCGCCTCAACCTCCACGGGATGAAGCGGACGGATGGCCGGATACGCAGGATCCCGCCGCACACGGGCGAGTCCCGGCTTTCCGTCAAAATCAACCAACATCAGGTTGACATTGAGCAACGGAGTTAATGCTTAATTTCAGGTCTTCTACTCAAAATCAAGCAAATTTGCTATTGCGCCTCCGTTCCGCCCTGATTCATAATCCTGCCCGTCGTGGGTCGACGCATTCCCAAACGTGAGGCGCTTCGGATGGCTTTGCTGTCATTTGATCGGTTCCCGGTTTGGGGGATACACCCTTCGGCCCATGTGAATCAAAACGGTTAAGACCTACCTGAGAAATACAAAGTGAAATGAAACCAAAACTAAGCATAAACCTGGCATCCCTCGGCACCCTGGTGCTGGGGTTGTCGGCGGGCGGCGCCTTCGCGGCGGACCAGACCTGGAACTTCGATGACGCGGCGAACCCGACCAACGGGTTTGCCATTGTCGGGACTCACGCCAACTTCTATAACGCGACCGGGGGCAACCCGGAGAGCGGAGGCTATTTGTCGGTCTGCGACGGCACCGAATACAACCCGGGCAAGGCCCTGGTGGTTGTATTTCCCGATATCGACCAGGGCTACCCGGTGAAGGCGTTCCACCTGACGATGGATGTGCGGGCGGGCAACGGCGGAACGGAGCGTCCGGCCGACGGTTTTAGCATATCGTATTGCCGTGAGGGCGATCCGATCCTGATCAATGCGACCAACGGAACCGCCAATGGCGCGGCGGGCGGCGACAGCGCCGCGGCGGCGATCGATCCCGCGGGCGGCGGCGATTTCGAAAATGGCACCAAGACGGGCGTGGCGATCTGCTTTGACGCCTGGGCGGGGAATTGGCTGCCGGACACCGGCGCCGGCGGAACTCCCGGTTCGGACACCGAAGGCATCGAAGTCCGCGTGGACGACCGCACGCTCAAGCAACTGGACATGTCGTCCGACCGGAACGGTGGCTGCTCGGTGGCGGCGACGAATGATATCAGCGCTTGCTCGAACAATGTTTGCGGCGACTTCAACACCGAGCAGACCGGGCCGTGGGTTGGCGATGGCGGATCGCCGGCGCCGTTGTGCTGGGCGCCGTTGGACGTCGAGTTGGATACCAACCGGCAGGTCACGGTGATCTGGAAAGGGCATACACTCCTCGACCATTATCAATTGGCGAGCTACAGCAGCCATCGCGGGCGGTTGGTGCTCATGGGCCGCACGGGCGGTAATGGCCAGAACGTGCATTTTGACAATATTCACCTGGTGACGGTGCCGGCGCTGGAAGCCACCTTCGGCAACCTGCAAGGCGGCCCGGGTTTGAACCAGTTCACCTTCACGATTAGCGACAATGGGAGCAGCGTGGTGACCAATGTGTCCGCAGTACAATTGGACGGCGTGGACGTCACGGCACAGGTGAGCGTTACCAAATCCGGAGGGACGACCACGGGCGTCTATACCGGACCGAACCGGTTCGGCTCCGCCTCGCAGCATACGGTGGCGGTTACGTGGCAGACGGCATTGGGACAAACGCTCTCGGTGTCACCGGCCCCCAGCTTTACGACGATGAACTGGACGGTCTTGTCCGCGAGCCTGGCCGTGCCGGCCTCTTCGATCGATCTGAACCAGCAGGGTTTCCGCGTGGTGTCACACCAAACGACCCAGGTTCAACCGAACCGGATGTACTGGGCGGATCAACAACTCGAAGGGTTGCATGGCACCAATTATATTGATTATGCCATGCTCAACCCTGTGAACGGGGAGATCCCCTGGACCGATTTGATCGACTTCGGCAACAGCGGCGGCGCCAGCGGCCAGTTCACCCCCGATCGCGAGTGGTCGTATTTCGGAATCCCCGGAACCGGCCTGACCGTCGATGACAACGCCGCGGTCGCGGTCATGACCTATCTGTATTTGGACAAGGCTGGCACCTACATTATGGGTGGCAACAGCGATGACAGCCTGCGGGTCACGGTGGCCAAAAACGCGCATGACCTCCTGGGCAGCCGGGTGCAGGGGCTTTTTGCGGACACTGGGCGCGGCATTTCCAACGACGAGAACGTTGGCGCGCTGATCGTGGATACTCCGGGCTATTATGGGTTCCGGTTGCTGTTCGAGAACGGCAATGGCGGATGCGCCTTGGAATGGTACTTCAAATCCACGCCGTCCGGCACGACCAATGTGCTGATCAACGATGTCCTGAACAACCCGAACACGGCCATCAAAGCCTACCAGGTCAGCTCGGCGGCCCCGCCGTACGTCAGCTTTGCGGATCCGCCGTTGGATGATGACCAGGTCTATCCGAACCAGACCCTTCGCTACCAGCTCACGGACGGCAGCACGACCGTGAACTCCGGTTCCGTTGTCCTGACCGTGAACGGCGTGACCCAGTCGGCATCGATCGCCAAGTCCGGCGCGGTGACAACGATCACCCAACCGGCTCCGGCGGTTCTCTGGCCGATCGGCACCAACACGGTCCAACTGACCTTCAAAGACTCGGCGGACACGAACTACAATTACCGGTACACCTTCGTGATCGCACCGTATGCCACACTGACGACCGACCAGTGGAGCGCCACGGGCTCGGGCAGCACCGCTGGCTTCCGGATGAAGGTCTATCAGAGTCCCAACACCAATATTCTCAACGGCTGGAAGAACACGATTCAAATGGCCAACCAGGCCATCAACGGGTTCTACAACGACAATGTGGCCGTCCTGACCAGCTTCACCCATGCCGGTGAGTATTGGGAAACGGGTGTCATCAACTACTCGCAGAACAGTGCCGGCGCCGTCACGGACAACGGTGATTTTCAGAGCAACAGCGTGCCTTCCAAACCGGACATCGCCTTCCCTGGCATCGGTGTGTGGGCGGCTCCCACGGGGGTCAACCCCGCTGACAACGCGGCCATGTCGGCCGTCGCCTATGTGGAATTCCCCAACGCCGGCTTTTACCTGATGGGCGTCAACAGCGATGACGGCTTCCGGGTGACTCAAGGCGAAGCGAACAACCCGAAGAGCATGCTGACCGTGGTGGCCCCCGCCAGTATCGCCGGCTCCCTCTCCGCCATGGCCAATATCTCCGGCATGGACGGCTCGAGCTTCGGCGGTCCGCTGCCGGTCCCGCCGATGGTCGCGCAGGCCGTCGTCTGCGACCCGCTCTGGCCCACCGATGTGCCGAACAATGCCAGCGCGCTTGCCGGCAAAATCGCCATCCTGCAGCGCGATGCCACCGGTGGCACCGCCACCCACGCCATCAACGCCCAGCAGGCCGGTGCGATCGCCGTGGTGGTGATCTTCGCCGATGGGGAAGGCGATGCCAACCAGCCGGGGGTTTGGACAGGCTCGGCCAATGTCACCATCCCGGTCCTGACCATGACGCACAAGGACGGGACCAACCTGATCGCGCATGCGACCAAGGATGCGACCAGCCCGGTCACCCTGCAAATCGCCGATGACAGCAGCCTCAAGCTGGGCGAAGCCAACCTCGGCAAGGGGTCGTCGGACGTCATGTTTGGCGTCAGGGTGCCCCAAGCCGGCTTGTACCCGCTGCGGCTGATCTATGAAAACGGCGGCGGCGACGTCAACTGCGAATGGTTCGTCCAGGACTCGGCCACCGGCGTCAAGACGCTGATCAACGCGCCGAACAGCCCGGTTAAGGCCTGGATCAGTCGGACGGTTGCCAGTCTCCCCACATTGAGCGTCAGCTCACTGGGCGGGGCGACCAAGATCACCTACACCGGCACGCTGCAAGCCAGCCCCAAGGTTGATGGCACCTTCACCGACGTTCAGGGCGCCGCCAGCCCTTATTCCGTGCCCACCGGCGCGGCGGTGATGCAGTTCTATCGCGCGCGTAACTAACGCGCCGCTTCCACACTGAAGTATCACAGGAGGCCGGGCCGCAAGGCCCGGCCTCTTCCTTTATACGAGGAGCACCCTCTCTCAAGCCTGGGTGCCAGACCGCTTCCGGGCAAACCCACGTCTTGTCGAAGCGCTTATTGCTCCCGTGCTCGATCGGTCCCATTCGCGATGGGGCGGCCTGATAGTTACGCCGCCGGGGCGCAGCGCTCCGCTTACTTGCGCTTGCGAGCCAGGCGCAGCTTTTCGATATAGTCGGCAATCGTCGGGTTTTGCGGGTCGAGCCGCTGTGCCTCCTGGAACTGCAGCAGCGCGCCATCAAAGTCACCGAGTTGCACCATGGCCACTCCGAGATTAAGGCGGGCCAGGGGATAGTCGGGCTGTTCGCGGATCACGGCTGCGAACTCGCGGCCAGCCTCGGCGGTTTGGTGGGCGAAGGCGAGTTCCTCGCCCAGGGCATAGCGGGCTTCCCAGAAGTTGGGACGAAGTTCGAGGGCGCGTCGGAAGTTCTGCATCGCCTCGTCGCCCCGGTGCAGCTTGGACAGCGCCTTGCCGGTATGGTAATAGACCCGGTAATCCTGAGGCACCAGAGCCCGTTCGCGCGCGTACTCCCGCAACGCTTCTTCCGGCTTGCCTTGCAGGGCACTGATATTGCCCAGTTCGAGCCAGCCCTCCGCCAGGTCAGGCCGCAAAGCCAGGGCTTTATCCATCCAACTCCTGGCCTCGTCCAAACGCCCCAGGCGGCGCAGGAGCCGGCCGCTTTGGAAGTATGCCAAGTGGTGCTGGGGGATGAGTTCGGTGACGCGCTTCCACTCGGCCGCGGCGGGTTCCAATTCGCCTGTCATTTCGAGAAACTCGGCGAAATTCTCGTGCAGCCGATGGTCGTTTGGGTACGCCGCGAGGTCCTCCTGATAGAGGCGCTTCGCCTGGTCTGCGGCGGGACGACTCAGGCTGCTCCGCAGTTGGCGGACTTGAGCCCGCAGCGCGTCCATTTGGGCTGGGTGGGTGGATTGAGCGGTGAAGGGAGGCTGTGACAGCCGGCCGAGCATATCTTCGAGCACGGAGATGCGATTCCAATCGGTCAATCCCAGACGGCGCTCGCAGATCGCCTGTGACGCCCAGTGGGCGGCCGTTCCGTTGGTCAGGGAGGCGGGCAAAAATCGCGCGACCTGGGGCGCCCAGGCAAGCGCCAGGCGATAATTCCCATCGCAATTCAGGTGAACATGCTCGTAGAACCACTCGGCGCCGGGGATTCCGGCTGGGCTGTTGCTGGACGCGAGGCCGACCGCATCGCCGAAAACCAGGCCCGGACCGGCCTGCCGGGTCGCGGTCTCGGTAATGATCCGGTTGATGCGGGAATCCGCGCGGAACGGCAGCGCATCCAGGTCCCGGGCCCGCTCGAAATGCTCGCGTGCGGCCGGGCTATTGGTCTGAGCGAGCAGGCAGGCGCCCCAGCGGAATTGGGCTTCGGCGGAGTCTGGTTCGATGCCGGCGGCCTTTTCGTCCAGGGAGGCCGCGTCCGCAAAATTGCCCTCGCCCTCGGCCTTGGATCCGGCGGCCAGGGTTTGGCTGAAAGCGGTCTGGTCAGCCGCCGGGCGATTGGTGTCGATCACTGAGGCGAAAGGGGAGCAGTCCTTGAGATTCACGGCCACCGTGCTGAGGAGGACCGGCACGCTTGAGTGCCGCGCCACAGCGAGAATGTCCTCGAGGTTTCGCTGAAAGCTGGCATAGACCACTTCCCTGCGGCGGTCGCCAGGGGCAACCTGGTTTTCTAGAAACATTTTCATCCCGCCCCAGGCAGTGCCATGGTGCGCGGCACCGGCCAGTTTTCGGCCAACCGACATCAGCCATTGCCCGACCCGGGTTTCTTGCAGCGCCAGAATGAAACGCACATAGCCAAGTGACGGGGATTGCGAACCGAAGACAGTCGTGGCGCCAAACGGGCCGATCATCTCGTTGTTGCCCATGTAAACGATCCAGAAGTCGCCCTGGTGCCGGGCGCATTCGCGCGCTATCGGCAAGATCGCGTGGGAATCGATGGCCGTCACCGCGCCGCAGATCACCTCGAATTTGGCGGCGGGGTAACGCTCCCGCAACAGGGTTTGAAGGTAACGCGCCGCGCCATAGGCTGGCCGCGGATCCCCCAGCGCGGCGGATTCTCCCAGAACGAAGATCCGGAATAGCCCCGGCGGCTTTTTCGCCTCCATGATCAGCGGGGGTGGACTCCGGGCAACTTCCGGGGGGAAAAACCTCAAGCCGAACTTGTCATTCTCGACCAGGTAATCAACGCCGCCGATGCGGGCCGGCTTAAAATAAGACGTGGAATAGCCATAGCCCGCCAGGCGCAAACCCGCTTCCGCGCCGGCCAGCAACCCCAAGGGCAGCACCACCAGGCCCAACAGCCGGAAGATCCAGGTCTTGGTTCGGGAACGCTCCGGGGCGAGCGTGGCGTGGCCTTTCGGTTTCATGCAATTTGGCCCAGCTTACCCGGAGCCGTGTTCACGAGCAATCCCTCGAACGAGCCACCCCGACAACGGGGTGCGTCCCGGCAGTACCCCGGAGCGCCGGCTTTGAGCCGGCTTACGGCGCTCCCGTCTGACGGTGTTCCGCGGGGGTAATGACGGGATGCGCTCCCGACAACGCGAATGGTCTGAAGCGGCGTTGGGTCAGTTCGCCTTCAGCCGAAAATAGCGCCGCTCGTGCACTGGCACGGGCAGGGTCAGGCTCCATCGTGTTGCGGTTACCGTGGGGGCATTAGTGACCGGCAACCAGACGGCATGCGTTCCGGGGTTCGTGGCGGTGAACAGTTGGAAAAACGCGGCGCCCGGCTGTCCAATTGCCATTGCCGAGCTGCAAGTGCCAACGGACTCACGGAGCCATTGTAGCGAGGTTCAGGTCGCGGAGGCAACGGCGGTTAGCGGTTAAGGAGGGGGGTGAGTAAGGCGTGAGACGTAAGGCGTAAAACGTAATGCGTAATGCGTAATGCGTAAGTGGTTACAAATAAGATTGTTGGGCGGTTGGGAATGGGGCTTGGGATGGAGAGGCTTTGGACAAAGCGGCCTTTTTGGGGCAAAATGAATTGTTTATTGGCACAGGACTTGATTACATCATCTACTCGTTGGCAATGAATTTACTGGATTCGATTCTGCGACCGCCGAATCGTCGCGTTGCGCTGATTGCGATGGCCGTGGTTGCGATGGACCAATTCACCAAGGGTTTGGTGCTGCGGCTCTTGGGTTATTCCCAGGAAAAGGTGGTGGTGGAGGGCTTTTTCAAGTTCGTGCACTGGCAGAATACGGGGGCGGCGTGGAGCTTGTTTCGAGGGAATAATTACCTCTTGGCCCTGGTCGCGCTGGTGGCTTTAGTGGTCCTGGTCCTCAGCCGGCACCACTTTGAGTCACGCACGGTCTTGGGCCAGGTGGCCTTTGGTTTGATTTTCGGCGGGATTGTGGGAAACCTGATCGATCGTTTATGGCGCGGTCATGTTATCGATTTCATCTATTTTTACCTGGTGCAGCGCGGGGGCGGTGACATTGGCTTTCCCGCGTTCAATGTGGCCGACAGTGCCATCTGCACCGGAGTGGGCCTGATTTTTCTGATTACCTGGAAAAACGAACGTGACATGCGTTCCGCCGAGCCGGTTCCCGGAAAATGAGTGGCGAGCGGACTGAGGTCTTCACCATTGAGCATTCCCTGCCTGCCGAGCGCTTGGACACCTGGCTGCGCGGCCGTTTCCCGGAATTATCCCGCGGCGCGATCCAGCGCCTGCTCGAAGAAGGTCATATCCGGATTAACGGACGGACGGTCAAGCCGACCCACGCCCCTCGAGCGGGCGAACAGGTCCAGGTCTGCTGGCCCGAGGCCCGGCCGGCGGAAGCGCAGCCCGAGGCCATTCCCCTGGATATCCTTTACGAGGACGACGCGCTGGTGGTCCTCAACAAGCCGCCGGGTCTGGTGGTGCATCCCGCTTCCGGCCATGAAACGCGCACCCTGGTCAACGCGTTATTGCATCATTGCCAGGGCCGATTGAGCGGGATCGGGGGCGTGGCGCGCCCGGGCATTGTGCATCGGCTGGACAAGGACACCAGCGGGTGCATGGTGGCGGCCAAATGCGACGACGCCCACCTGGCGTTGTCCATGCAGTTTGCCAGCCGGAAGGTGGAGAAGACGTATCATGCCATTGTTTGTGGCGAAATCGCGCGTGAGCGGGGCGAGATCCACGCGGCCATCGCCCGGCATTGCTCTCACCGCAAGTGCATGACGGTGGATGACGAATTCGGGCGGGAAGCCCACACCAGCTACCAGGTGATGGAGCGGTTGCAGGGCGCAACCCTGGCCGAGGCTCGCCTGCACACGGGCCGCACGCATCAAATTCGCGTCCACTTCAAGTTCCTCGGGTATCCCCTGGTGGGGGATGCAACCTACGGCCATCGCCAGAACGTGCGCCTCTCGGAACTGACGGGTTACACGGCCCCGCGCCAGATGCTCCACGCCTTTCACCTGGCCTTCGTTCATCCCCGCACGGGCCGGCGGTTAAGTTTCCAGGCCCCCCGGCCGGCGGATTTCGTGGATGCCCTGGCGGCGTTGCGATTCCGCGAGGCCTGACGCCGGTCGGCCTGAGAGCCCCACGGGAGTTTGGCCGCCGGGCCGGGTCTGGGATGGAGGGAGCGGTTAACTCCGTCGCGAATGGTAATTTGCCCCATTGGTGAACCCCTCCTCAGAAGGTAGAGTTACCTCGGTGGCAACACGGCGCCGTCCGGCGCTGATTGCCCCATAACACAAGAAAGGCAGGTTTATGAGAAAACAACTACTCAGGATCGTGGTGTTTAGTGCTGCGTGCCTGGTTTTAGGGGCGCAGGCTCAAACGTCGTCGGATACAACGGGATCAGCAGGGGGCTCGTCGGGAACCAGCAGCGGATCCTCCTCGGGTCTATCGAGCACCCCAGGCAGCCAGTCGGGTTGGACCAGCGGGCAGTTGAGTCCCACGGGCCGCATGGGTCACGAAGAAATTCGGGCCAGTCAATTGACTGGCGCTCAATTGACGAGCAGCTCAGGGAGCGAGTTGGGTACCATTAGTGATGTCATTATTGACCCGCAGCGTGGCAAAATTGACTTTGCCATCGTCTCGCTCAGCCCAAGCGGCAGCTCGAGCACGGGCAGTGCAACCACTCCGGGTGGGAGCAGCAGCTCGAGCGGCGCATCGAGTCCGGACAGCTCTTCCGCGTTGGGGGGCGGCACTGCCAGTGGCGGAGCCAGCACTCCGGGCGGCTCTTCCAGCACTGGCGCTTCAGCCACCGGCGGCAAAGAAGTCGCAGTTCCTTGGGCGCTTTTGCGTCCTTCGTCCACCAGCATGGGCGGGACCGGGGCGGCCAGTACGAGCGTACCGCAGCCCGCGTTTGTCTTCAATGGCGATTCCTCCAAACTGGAATCCGCTCCGGCCTTCGAGTCCAGCACCGACCTCACCCAGCCGGGCTGGCGTCACAGCGTTTATTCCTACTTTGGCATGAGCATGGGCACGGCCACAGGCGGCGCGGCGACCCCGGGCGGCACGGCGCCGGAAACCCCGGGATCCTCAAGCGGTCAGTAACTCAAAGTTGAGCGGAACATCACCGCTCGAGCGGCGGAGCGCCGAAGCCAGGGGAAAGGGGGCTTCGGGCTCCGCCGGTCCATTGACAGGCCAGATTCCGATTGCGTAGCTCTCAGGCCCTGGCAGCGCGACGCCCGGCTTGCCCCGATCCTCGTGTCCTGGCTGGTTTCCCTGTGGCGCTTTCCGGGGGGGGAGTGAGGGTTTTTGCGGACACCTCCTCCGTAACCTTCGGACCTTGCGCGTTTCTCAACTCGGGAGAACCTTTAGCCCGCGAAAGTGCTCTATGAGTGAGCGATGAGCCAACCGACCGTTCTGCACATCGAGGATGATCCCAATGATGTCCTCCTGTTCCAGCACGCATGCCAAAAGGCTGAAGCTCGGTGCGATTTGCAACTGGTCTCCGACGGCGACGAAGCCGTGGCGTATCTCAGCGGCGCCGGAAAATATAGCGACCGTGCCCGGTTCCCGCTTCCGCAGCTCGTTCTGCTGGATTTGAAGATGCCGCGACTCAACGGCCTCGATGCCCTGGCCTGGATCCGCGGCAACGAGCGAATCAAGCGCGTGCCGGTCGTGGTGCTCAGTTCGTCGAATCACAGCGTGGATATTCAGGGGGCCTACGATGCCGGGGCTAACTCTTACCTGGTCAAACCTGTGGACTTCAACGCCCTCGTGGAGATAGCGCGGGCGACTATTTCCTATTGGCTCACGCTCAATGCGAGCCCCGAGTGAGAACCTGGTGGCGGGCGAAGGATCCTGCCCTGGGAACAAGTCAAACCGCGTTCAGATTTGAGTTGGGCACCGCGGCATATCGCCGCAGGTATTTCACAGCCACCATCAGGTCTTTGGGCCAGGGTGAGCGGATCGCCAGGGGTTCGCCCGTGACCGGATGTGGCAAGCCGATGGACTCCGCGTGCAGGGCGACACGGCTCAGCAGCGGACGCTCGCTTTGCCCGGACTTCAACCGGTAGGCTGGCTTGAGTCTTGAGAGTAATAAGGGCTTTCCGCCGTAGAGAGGATCTCCCGCTAAAGGAAGCCCGACGTGGCGCAGGTGGGCCCGGATCTGATGGGTGCGGGTGGTCAAAGCTTCAGCCTCGAGCAGCGTCCAGCCGGCGAACCGTTCACGGACCCTAAAGAGCGTGCGCGCCCGTTTGCCCTGGCGAGAGTCCACCCGCATCAGTCCAAGGTGAGCCGGATGCGGCGCCAGCTTGGCTTCGACCTCGAAGGAGTCCTCCCCGGGGGCGCCCGCCGCCAGGGTGAGGTATTTGTTGCAGGGTTTTTCCGAGCCGAACATGTTGGCCAGAGTGATCAGCACGGGCTTGGCCCTGGCCAGCAGCATGACGCCGCTGGTTTCGAAATCGAGCCGGTGCGCATGCATGAGATAGCCCAGGCCGCGCTCGCGGGCCCAGGGCTTTCCCTGGGCGATGCCGGCGTGCACGAGTTGCATCAGGTTGGGGCGGCTGGGATCCTCGCGGTCCGGTGAGCTGAGCAGGCCGCTGGGCTTGTCCACCGCCAGCAGGAATTCATCCTCGTAGAGGACCGGGATTTCCCAGAACTCCTGAGTCGCGGGGGCAGAGAGTTTGAGGGCGGGGCTCAGGACTTGGCGGCCGCGGAGCCCATGCTCGGGGGCGGTGTGGGGCGCGCAATGGGAGTATCACGCAGCCCTTTTTCGGCCTCACGGCGGAGCCAATCATTGAAGGCCTCGGATTGGCGGCTGGATCGGAGACTGGCCAGGTAGCGCGGGAAGTCGGCATCCATTTTCTCCTGGCTGATGGGCAGCCTCGCCTGGACGAAGAGGAACATGCCGCCTTCCGCGGTGGCTTCGAAGGAGCTGACTTTCCCGGGTGGCGTGCTGAAGGCGGCCTGCTTAAGCTGGTTGACGCTGGCGAGGCTCTCGATTGCGGGCAAATCCCGGGTGCTCAACGAGAACGGGGGCAGCGTGACCGGGTTGACCTTGGCGGTGGCGCAGATGCTGGCAAAAGCCGTCCCCTGGGCGAGTTGATTGGTCACGGTATGGTAAAAGTTTTCACCCGCCCGGCGCGCCAATTGGACAGCTTGCGCATGTTTGTAATCCTCGACCACCCGGTCGCGGATCTGGGCCAGCGGCGGAATGTCATGCGGAATACGCTTGTTGAAAGCGATGACGTAGGCGGCATCTGCTCCGGTGAAGGGGCCCGCGAACGGTTCTTCCGGGGTCAAATCGAAGGCCGCTTTGACAAACTCGCTCCCGACATCGATGCCTTCCGGCCCCGTGTCGCGATCAAAGGGCTTGCTCACCTCGACGGCATAGCCTTTCGCTTTGGCCGTGGCCTCGAAGCTCGGCGGAGGGGTCGAGGCGTTGTCAATCAGGACATGGGCGAAGTCATTGGCTTGTTGGGTTGCGTCGGCCAGGGCGCGTTGCAGGATCACGTGCTCGCGGATTTTGGCCTTTTGCGCCTCGGGAGTCGTAGCCTCAGGGAACACCGTCGTGACGTTGGTCCCCAAACGTTCGAAATTGGCTTCGACCATGTCATTCAGGTTGGTGCCCAACTCCGTCTGGGCTTGGGACAAAAAGTTCGTGGCCCGGAATTGGACGTAGCTGACCTGCACGCGATCGGGAATCATGTACATCGCCACCCGGTTTGAATAAAACTGAGTAACGGCCTCGGGGCTCGCCATGACGGACGACAGGTAGTTGGAGGCGTTGAAGAACACGCCTTCGGTCGCCATCTCCTGGTATTCACGCTGGTAGAGTTCCTTGCCCTCCTGGGGGGTGATGAGTTTCCCGCTGAGCCCGAAGGTGCTGATCAGTTCCTGGATGCCCACAAAGTGCCGCAGGTAACGCTCGAAGTCGGACACCTGCAGGTTGTGCTGCGGGAGGACCTTCTCGATAAATACGGCCGGCGAGGTGATCCCCATGCGTTCGAAGGGGCGTGTCATCTGGCGGCCCATCTCCGCGGCCGCCTCGTCGCTGATATGGATTCCGAGCTGGTTCTGCTTTTGAATCAGCAGCAGCCAGTTATACACCTCGCGCTGGATTTCGAGTTCCGTGCGCTTCCGGTCCTCGTTGAGCCAATGGCCGGTGGTCAGGAAAAAATGCAGGTCCACCTCCCGATACGCATCGGCGTAGTCTTGCTGGCTGATCTTTTGCCCGTTGATCGAGCCGTAATTGTTGGCGGAGCGGTCGCTGCCACCATTCAGCTTCGAACTGGGCGAAAAGTAGATGACAAAGCTGATCACCGTCAGCGTGATGATCACAGCCCACAGCCAGGTTTGATGCTTTCGGATGGTCCCAAACATATCTTAAGAACGGGCACACTAACCCCGGCGATGGCCCCCGGTCAAATTGAAAAAAACGCCCGAACGCGCGCCGGCCACGCAAGCGCAAATCGTCTTTACAAGCCGGGGACCGTTTGTCAGGCTGCCAGGGTATGTTGAAGAAATTTCTGCCGCTGCTATTTGCGCCGCTGCTGCTTGCCGGCTGCACCGCCACCTTCACTAATTTGACCCCCACCCAGCAGAGCCGCAATGCGAACAATTTGTATCCCGTCGAGGTTGCCTTGACAACCCGCCAGCAAGCCCTGCGCTGGGACACCATCCAGCCGCGGATTATCGTGGGCAGCGAGGCCTACCTGATGCATGCCACCCCGCTGATGACCAACCGGTGGGAAGGCTTCGTGCCGGTGCCCGCGGACCAAAAAGTCGTTCGCTACCGTTATAAGTTCGACTACGACTATAACACCTTTGGCACGCCGAAGGGTGATAGCGCGTTGTCACCGGAATACACCTTGCGCGTCTCGGACCAGTAACGGTCCTCATGAGGCTCGTCTTCCGACCGCGCCGGCGTTGCGGCGTGGCCGGGGGTTCGGTGGGCCTGAAGAGCATCGAGGTGCCGGACGCCTCGCCGGCTGTGGCCCAGGACGCCGTCAGCCCGCGCTTTCCACCGTTGCTCGCTCCGCGACAAAACTTCCCGAGTCAAAAGCCCGCGGGTTGCCGGTGCGGAAAAGCTGGACTCGGTCTGCCGGGGGTTCTGAGCTTCACGTTGCCGGTGGGGGCGCTTCCTCCGCCGGTTGGTCTTCCATGTTTCCGCCTGCCGGTCCGCCGATGATGAAATGATAATTTCCCTCGCCCAGCCTGCGCAACGTGGCCAAGACCAACTCCTGAACCCGGGGGGAATCGTTCGGACCTGCCACATAGAGCGGCTTTCCCTCGAAACCAAACTTGAACTCGGTTTGACAATCCCGGGCATCGATCCCGCCCAGCACGCGCGCGGCGTGCTTGTAGTCGGGATGCGGAGCAAACCCGAGGCGCCGGGCGTAGGCGGTGGAATCCTCGACCAGCTTCCGGCCACACGCGGGGCTGAGCGCCTCCCGTCCCTCGTTCTGGAAAACCCGTTCGAGGATCTCGCCAAGGCGTGAGGTGGCGAAGGCGGTGTAGAAGGCGTTCTTGACCCCCAGGCAGTAGATGTCGAGCAGGAATACTCCGGCTTCGGTATCACCGCCGGGTTTGTGCCGGCAGATCACCACCTGAGCCATTCCCGTCTCAAACAATTTGCCGCCACGCCAGGCTTCGAAGGTGCGTTTTGACATAAGCAATCCTTGCTCATTGGATCTCACAAACCCCTGCGCAAGGGATGATTCAACCCGCGGCTCAACCAACGGTCACGCGAAATTCGCGGCCCTCCCAGCGGTCCTGCCACTGGAACGTAAATACGATTCGCGAGCCGCTTGCCAGCGGCTGGGATGGCAGGTCGGCAAACCAGCAGCCCAACCCGTTGTCGCGGGCCGGTTCGTCCCGAGTGCTCTGCCAATCGTCGAAGCTCCAGCGCACCGTGGCGGGCGAGCCCAGCAGGATGCGCAGCGTCTTTCCCGGCGGGATGCGCTGGGGTTGGTGGGTGAGGGCCCGCATTTCGACCGCGCCGTGCCTCCCCTGGCGAACATAGCGCTCGTAGGCTTCCGGAACGCGGTCAAACCCGGTCCCATCCTTCTGGCTGCGCACGAGCGTCACGTATTCGCCGTGCGTCCAGCACAGCGGCATGGCGGAGCCGGTCGGTCCGCCGCGCGTCATGCGGGCCGCGGGCAAGTCGTCGGCATCCCAGACTTGCTCGGGCAGCATGCCGCCTTCGTTGGCAAACCCTTCCATCGCGCGGATAAAGGGGAAGGGTCCCGTCCCGCAGCCAGTTCATAGTGGCCGCGCTCACCCGTCAGCAGCGGCCAGCAGCGGCCCATGCCCGTGCCATCAAAGGCCCCGCCATCTTCTTTTTGACCGTAGCCATCATGGTTGTAGCGCCGCCAGCAGGGGCCCTGGGGCAGATCCACCTTGAGCACCTGGTCGATGACGGCCACCGTATCCGCGATCACCGGATCCCGGGCGTCGCGCACTCCCAGGCGCACCAGGTCCAGAAATTCCAGGCTCACCACATTCCGCGCCGGGTGCACTCCCCCGCCATTGGCCACCTGGAGCATCGCTGTATCCGGGTCCGCCACTTGGTCCGGTTGGTCGGGGTCGGACGGGTTAATCCGGACGTAATGGCGAGGCTTGCCGGGGACCAATTCACCCCGGCCGGTGACGGTCCATTCCTCGACGTGGTCCGAGAGCCAATCGGCATAATCCAGGATAAAGTCAGCGGTGCCGGGGTTGGCGGCTTTGCGGGCGAACTCGGCCGCGCAGACCAGGGCGGCAATGATCCAGGCCAGGGTGGACGGGGAGTAGCCGGAGTTTTCTTCCCAACGCTCCTGCCCGGTCACGGGCCCGTGCAAGAGCAGGTAACGCGTGGCCCGCAGGACCAGGGTCCAGGGATCGAAGAGACCGAGGGCGCCGGCCCGTTTGAGCCTCCAGGCCAGCAGGATGGGCGCCGCGACTTCATCGAGTTGTTTGCCGCGCCAGTAGGCGTCCCCGTTGATCCAGCTATTCTGCGGCACCGCCCCATCCCGCGCCTGGACGCAGGCCAGCCAGATCAGGGAGCGCAGTGGCGTGCCGGTTTGACCGCTGGCCAGCAGTGCGGAAGCGCTCTTGACCAGGTCGCGCGTCCACACCAGGTGGTAGCCGCCCAAATCGGTGTCGCCCTTGTCCTCACCCCAGGGAATGCTCATGGAAGCCACCAGCGCGCCGGGGTAAATCTTGTCCTCATGGGCCAGCAGGACCAGCCGGCTTAAGCGGTACAGATGCCCTTCGTCGCCGGTGCAGCCCGCCACCTCAGTATCCTGCTCATGCAGCGTCCGTCTCCACTGTTCGACATAATGCTTCAAGTGGTGCTCGAAGGGAACCGACAGCGAGAGCAGCAGCTTGGTCGAAGCGCTTTGGGAACTGCGTCCAAAGGCCGCGCCCAGGACAAATTCCGTTCCGCGCGACAAATCGATTTCGGCGGTCAGGGCGATGTTCCCGTCCACGGCGTTTTGGAATTCCCAATCCATGTGGAAGTCTTGCATCAGGTCCTGCCAGCCGTCGCTCAGGCCCACATAGCCCACCGAGCGCCGGGTGAAGTCCGGCGTGGCGCCCAGCACCATGTGCAGGTCTTCCCGCTGCACGTGGAACACCGGGCGGCAGTCCACGTCATACCACCACCCGGAATTGTGCTGCCCCAAGCCCTTCATATGCGGGGCCACCAGGGCAAACAGGCGCAGCTTGGACCGGAGGCGCTCGTCCATGATCTCCACCCGGGTGCGCATGAGGAACACCGAAGCGTGCGGGTCGGTGATGACCTCTTTGACCAGCCGGTAGCGCCCGTCGCGGTCGGAGTTGATGAGCCGGTAAAACAGCGTTCCTTTTTCCGGGTATTCCAGCCGGTGATCGAGATCGCGGCGTTCCTCGTGGCAGAAGCTCTCGCCGTCGGTAATCAGGAACTGAAGATCCCGGGTATTGGGGCAATCGACATTGGGATAGTAGATCTCGTTGACGATGCCGTGGCTGAGGGTAAACCAGACGCGGCAACTGGTGTGGTAGGCCGTGCCCAGCCCTTCTTTGGTGCTGCGGGTCCACCGCGGTTCGATCCCCGGTGCGCCGAAGGCGGCGGGTTCATTCGAAGGATTCATGTTTTGCGTTTGAAACCCGCGACGCGGCTCGTCCACAATCTTTGAGCGTCCGTTCGGGCTGACCCAAGGTAGCGCATTTCAAGAGGGCCGCAACGCGGTGAAGACCTCCGGTGCGAGCTCACGAAAATCCGGCGCACCCCGCGCGTGAGCGCCAGCTTGGCTACGATAACCCGGTCCGGCCGGCGCCACTCCGGGCGCCGCGGGCCTTTCGTTCGCAGTCTCGGTTCGACGATGAGGTTGCGGCTCTCATTGGCCCCGGAGCCTGTAAAAGCGTTGCGGTGCTTTGACATCCACCACGTTGGTAGCGGTGAAGGTGAAATCTCCGCTCACGCTCAGGATGTTCGTCGCCGCCGGCGTCCATTGGCTCAGCGGCAGTGTGACCTCCGGGCTCAGCAACGTCACATACGCTCCGCCCGCTTGACCATTGGCGCCGGTGATCACCAGGTTCGTCCCCGATAGCGTCGCGCTGAGGATGGTCAGTTCCGGCGCGGGCTGAAAGGAGAGACCGAACACCGTGCCATTACCCCCGCTGCCGCCACCGCTCGCCGTTCCATACAGCGCGTCGCCCGAAAAAACCAATCCGGCTTGGGGATTGGCCCCATCGCTGTTGGTCGCGTTGGAGTTGGAATCGTAAGCTACAGGTACTGAAAACTATAGATCACCGTAAAACCCGTGCCATTGGTGTTGATGCTGAACACCGTGCCTTCGCCCCCGGTATTGCCGCCTCCGCTGGCCGTTCCGATCAGCGTGTTGGTCAATAAAACCAATTCAGAGGCAGGCCTGGCTCCATCGCCGCCACCGGTAAAACTATAAAGATTCGTAAACAACGTGCCATTGGTGTTCACGGCGAACACCGCGCCACTATTCGCACTGCCGCCCTGAGACGCCGTCCCATACAGCACGTCACCGGATAAAATCAATCCGGCGGATGGAGAAACCCCGTCGCTGTTGGTGAGCGTCAAAGGATCGGCCCCGGCGAAAGCATGTAGCACCTTGAACCCGGTGCCGTTGGTGCTCACGGCGAACACCGCGCCCGCGCCCCCGTTGCCACCCCTGCTCGCTGTCCCATACAGCGTATCGCCGGAGACAACCAATCGGGCACTCGGATTAGCCCCGTCGCTGTTCGTCAAATTGAAATTGGAGTCGTATGCCGCGGCCGTGAAACTATGCAAAACCGTAAAAACCAGGCTGTTGGTATTCAGGGCGAATACCGTGCCCGCGTTCGCGCTGCCGCCACCCTGCGCGGTCCCATAAAGCGTGTCGCCGGATAGAATCAACGCGGCATACGGATTACCTCCATCGCTGTTGGTGTAATAGGGCGCTCGGCGCGCGGTGAAGTTATGCAGAACTCTGAAGCCCGTGCCATTGGTACTCACGGCGAACACGGCGCCATTGTCTGAACTGCCGCCATTGACCGTCGTCCCATACAGCGTGTCACCTGATAAAACCAAACCGGCCGCCGGAAAAGCTCCGTCGAGGTTGGTAAAATTATGGAGCACACTAAAACCCGTGCCATCGGTATTGACGGTAAACACCGTGCCCTCGCCCGCAACGCCGCCCAGCGATGCGGTCCCAAAAAGCGTGCCTTGGTCCAAACTGCCGCCGACGGACGGCCTTTTCAGCGGCGGAAACGGGTTGTGAAGCTCGAAGATCAGTACGGCCAGCGCGGCACCGCCACCATAGTTGCTTCCGACGTTGTTCGTTCCGCCGGCAAGTGCGAAGGCATTAAAATCTGCTATTCTCTCGTAAATATCGCCCTGCGCTTCCACTCGCTGCGCGGCGTCCCGACCCAAAATCGCCAGCACCAGGAAAGCTGGCAGAAACAAACGGCGGATCCTCGGGCGGCGCCGCAATGCCATCCCACGGCTCCCGTGAGGATTTTGACAGTGTGCCCCAACCGCAGCTAACTGAACTCCCGCTTCGCGGCTCCAGCTCATAAATGCGATGTGTTTAATGGTGCGAACACCCTCGCCGCAAATCGGCCTGAAATCAATTGCAAAGCGGTGACCCGCCGGCCGGGACGGCGAGGTGTTGCTCGAAACATTGGCCGAACCCAGCCCGAGGACTGGTTGGCGCCTCCGCCCCCGCGTCCTGCCGGACACGGATTACCATCTGCTGAGTCAAACGCCCGAGCCTCCTGCTGGTTTGGGGGCGGTGTCCATCCCGAAGGGATTTGAGCACTCAGCCCGGGGTTGCGAGCCCGCGAGCTGCCCTGGGTTCGCGCACCCCGTACGAATGTCAACCCCGCAAAGGGTTGGAGCAGAGACCCCGGGCCGGCGGTGCTGAAACCCTTCCAGGGTAAACAATCCTTAATGCCGCGTTGACCCAGGGTAGCTCCGCACTTCCTGCGGAAGCGCGGGGCAACCCTGGGCTGAGTGCTCAAATCCCTTCGGGATAAACGCCGCGTTGGGCATAACACACAAGGCGGCCGTCGCCGGCTCGGGTGAATGCTAAGACCCCTGCGGGATGGACGCAGCCGCCGCAACGACACAGCCCGGATCGGAGGCCCAGACCCTTGGGCTATCCTGAAAGGATAGCGGGCACTCAGCCCAGGGTTGCGAGTCGGCGAGCTACCCTGGGTCCGCGCACCCAAACCAACGTCAACCCTGCAAAGGGTTGGAGCATAGACCCGGACCGGCGGTGCTGAAATCCTTTAGGAGGCAGCGGGGCCGTATCTCAACTTTTGACAATGGACGCCTGACCGCGTCGGGGAGAACGGGGTCGGAACGACGCGTTTAAAGCCCTCGACGGCCCGTGCCGGTTGTACCGGATCGCCTCGGGTGTACGGCGCACAAGCTGCGAGTGCGGTATCCGGGAGCGATCTGCCACGTCCTCAATCGCCGCGACCGCCAAGGAAGCCATAGGGGTCACGTCTCAACGTTTGACAATTGATGGATGAGGATTCGGAGAAAGCAGGTTCCGAGCGAGGGATTTTGAACCGGGAAATAGGGTCGGCTGTTGGTTTGGTTCACTCCAGAGCCCGCTTTGCCAGCCTCCGCCTCCAATAGGACATTCTCAACCGCCTGACCAACATGGTTGACGCCGCGGGGACCACGAGGTACCGTTACACCCCCGGCAACCAGTTGCTCACGGAGATTTCACCGTTCAGCAGCGGCGGCCTAAGTCCATTGGGTCAAATCTCAACATTTGACAATAAGCGTTCGATTTCTGCGACCTGGCGGCGCAGGGCGCGGTCGTGCTCGAGGCGTTTGCCAAAGCGGCTCACCGCCTGCCCCACCGCCGCATAGTCCAACCCTCCGGCCCATTCCCCCAGTTCGCCCAGGCGATAACCCCCGCGCCGGCGCCCCAGCCAGAGCGCGGCGTCCCGCCCCCAGTCCCCGTGCCGCCGGCAGAACTGTTCCCAACCCTGGCCCCTGAGCTGCTCCAACGCGCGCACAATCTCGGCCCAGCTTGTTCTCGGGGCCAGCCGCTTGAGCGCCGGCTGCTCGCGAGGGTTGCCCCCACCCGCCTGCCGCAAGGCCCGCGCGAAGGCCACGCTGCCCAGCACCAGGCCCCCGACCAGGCGTTCCCAGGGCCGCTCGACTCCTCCCTGGCGCACCGGTTCCTCGGTGTAGGCACGCAAGGCCGCGCGCCGTTGCCCGGGAGTTTTGCCGCCGCAAAGCCGGTCCAATGGCTCACGCCAGAGCCAGCCCGCCCCGCCCCCATAGCCCGCGTAAGCCCGGTACGAACTCCACCGGAACTCCCGCAGCCGGCGCAGCCGCTCCCCGATCAACGCCGCCTTGGGCGGCCGGGCCAATCCCCGCCGCGACTCCGCTCGCTGCCCTTTGCCCAACCCCAGGCCGCCCACGCGCACCGGATTTAGATGAACATAGCGCGCCACTTCCTGCCAGCCGGCGTCATCCTCCACCACCACGGCTTTAAATCGGCCCTGAAACAGATGTCCCGCCCGGTCGTGCCGGCGATTAAACCAGAGGCTGTAGCTGGCGTTGATCCACTGCATGGCCTGGCTCAGGTTGGCCCGGGGCGTTTCGAGCAGCAGATGATAATGGTTGTCCATCAGCACGTAGGCCTGCACGCGCAGGGCAAAACGATCCGTAGCCTCGGCCAGCAGCTCCAGGAAGTGGGCGCGGTCGGAATCCTGCCGGTAAATGGGCTTTCGTTCGTTGCCGCGGGCGGTGACGTGATAGCGTCCCCCGGCCCGCTCGAAGCGCAAGGCTCGTGCCATGACCCCAGGGAAGAGCCAAACGAACAAAAGGTCAAGCCTTAAATGTCAAGTGTTGAGATGTGACCCGAATGGCCGTTAGTTAAGGCCCAAGCGCTTCTTGCTGAGGCGCTTGCGCCGAGGCGGTCCGGGGAGGTTTTCCAGCGCATGTTGCGCCGTGAGTTGCTGAAGCTGCATGAGTATATCCCACACTTCTCGTTGGTTGCCGATCGCCTGTTTGAGCCAGCTAAATTGCTCGGCACTTAAGGCCACTGTGACCGTCTTGGGCCCGAGCCGCCTGGACCATTGGTAGCGTGGTCCGCCTTGGCCTGGTTTGTTCCGTTCGACCAGGCTGCCCAAGGCGATCCAGCCAATGCGAGAGAGTTTCTGCCGCAGTTGTTGATATTGCCTGGGCAGGTTGTGGCTGCTTTTGAGCTTAGTCATCAAGAAAAAGCTAGCATAGCTGTCAATAGGACAGTATAAGCACTGTCCATGACAACACCCGATTTTCCCGATTGGGCCGGTGGCTTCGCCCACCAGCTTCGAAAACTGCGCGCCTCCGCCGCTCCCACCTTGCACCAGTTCGAATTGCTCTTCGCGCCGTGGATTCCTCACTGGCGCATGGCCCAGCAAGATGAAGGTGCTCACTCGCGTAACCGACGCTGGAACCTGCGCTTGGTGTTTTGGACTTTCTTATGGCAAGTCGCCCAGGCCGGCACCTCCTGCCGTGAGGCGATCCGCCAGGCTCAGGCCTTATGCCACAACACCGGACGTCCCCCACCGCCCGATACCGATAGCCCCTACTGCCAAGCCCGCGGCGGCCTGCCGCTGGAGCGTCTCCAGGAGATCCACGATGGCTTGTGCGCTGAGGCTTACCAGGCCGTGCCCACCAAGGACCTCTGGTGTGGACATCACGTCCTGGTGGCCGACGGTTCCTGCGTCACTGCCCCCGATACCCCGGCCAATCAGAAGGCCTTCCCACAACAAAAAGTGCAGAAGCCCGGGTGCGGCTTTCCCATTATCCGCCTAGTCGCCCTGCTGAGCTTAGCCACCGGCATGCTCACCGCTTGGGCGACGGGCAGTTGGTCCCAGCACGAAGTGGCGCTGCTGCAAACGCTGTGGGATTGTTTGCGCGCCGGCGATGTTTTGTTGGCCGACCGCGGCTTCTGCAACTGGGCGCTGCTGGCGCAATGTCTTGAGCGCAAGCTCCACGCCGTCTTCCGGGTCAAGGGGGTTCGCCGCCGCGACTTCCGACAAGGCAAACGCATTAGTCGTGACGAACGGCTGGTCCAGTGGCGCAAGCCCACCCAGCGCGCCACAACGGTGGAGGCTAAAGCCTGGGCGCTCCTACCGGAGGTGCTCACCTTGCGCTTGGTCCGCTGCCGACTCGCCCTGCCCGGCTTTCGTAATCGGCAGGTCATCCTGGTAACTACGCTGCTGGATTCCGACAAGTATCCACCCGAGGCGCTCTCACAGCTCTATTTCCGGCGTTGGGCCATGGAATTGACCCTGCGCAATATCAAAATCACTCTCCAGATGGATCAGTTGAGCTGCAAGAACCCCGAAAACCTGGAACGTGAAATCCGCATGCACTTCTTAGTGCATAACCTGGTGCGCCGGCTCATGCTCGAAGCCGCTCGCCGCCACGGAATACCCTTGGAACGGGTCAGCTTTGCCGGCAGCTTGGCCACCGCGCGTCGATACGGAGAAGCGCTCTTACAGGCACGCTCCAAACCAAAGCGCCAACAACTGATGAACGAATTGTTCGCCGTGTTAGCTGCCGATTTAGTGCCGGATCGTCCAGGGCGTCGCGAGCCCAGAGCCGTGAAACGTCGCCCTAAGCCGTATCCGCGGCTGATGAATGACCGACACAAGTGGTTGGAGATCCCGCACCAGAACCGCTACTATAAGAACAGCATGTTCGGCGCTAAATACCGTAAATCTTCGAAGGCTTAACTAACCGCCATTCAGATGTGACCCCTCTGCAAGGTGAGCAAAGGGGGT
>CAWELO010000013.1:0-670957 GCA_963809845.1 uncultured Verrucomicrobiae bacterium
TGATTGCTTACTCAGTTATGGGTTGAACCGTGGAGGCTTTAGCCCCACCCCTTCCTCCTTGTTTCGCTCTGCGTTCGGCGCGGTTGGGAATCGAATTTCTAGGTCTCGGTCTGGACCAGTCCCGCCCGGTTTGCCGTCTCGACCTAAGCTTAGTAACGAACCATATTCACGCACAGGGCTGAAAGGGATGAACATAAATTGGCGTCCCCATGCATCCTTGTCCAGTGGATCACCAATCTCGGGCCTTCCCTCGGACAACTGGACGAAGTTGGCCGGCCAAACACCGTACTGCGCTTTGTACCTCTCGCAGACTTCAGCAGCGTAGAGTAACTTTGAGTATGTCACGTAAGGTTTCGCCTGCTCGATGTCCGTCTGGGTGAGGTGCCACGCCCACAGCAGGAAGCCGGCCACAAGGGCAGCAACAATTGCAAAGCCACCGATGAACAGACTTATCTTATTGCTCGTCGTCATGCAGTCCAATCCACTTCCATTTGAATCTCTGCACCGAGGCAACGTTTCCGGGGCTAGCCGCCAATGGCAAGGCTGTGCTGAACGGATCGTCTCCGTCGTAGCCAAATTTTACGAATGCTGCGGCCTCACTCGCGTATTGTTGAAGACGTCGTGGCGAAAAACAGCCTTGTAAAATCTAGCTGTTTCAACAGCCTCGGTCTTTGTGAAGGAGAAGTTGAAAGGCACATTACGGGAAAGCTCGTGAGCCAAACGGAACATTCGTCCCCATAAGACATAATTACTGATAAGAAATTGCTTTTTTGGCTGCACCATAAACTGAGCGCTGCGCGGGTGATGCGGCTACAGTAGGTTGCGCTCGACCAAATAAGCCTTCCAATCATCGGCGTCCGTGATTATGGACTCTGGTCCTTTTCCGACAGGCGGGCGCTTTGTCCGTTTGTGTAGAGATATGGCGGCGTTCTCCTGAGGAAGCCCCCGGATAGCTAGACACTCCACCAGATAAGAAAGAGGAGTGTTTGGTGAGTCCATCAACCACCCGGGAGCATCTACTTTCCTGACCCACGGTGCGTCCTTGTCCCGGATAACCTGGATTGCTTTTTCAATAGTCATAACTCAATAGCCGAAGATTTGTGCCCCTTGTGCACCGAGCGCGTCTATGATCGCGGCAGTCTTCTCGGTTGCGAGAACAAACCCCCTTTCAGCCGTGACCGGAAAGGGGTCGGTCCCGGAATTCTGATCCGAACTTCATACCTGGGCTGGCACGCTGGTCTCATAGGTTTTTTCCAACCGCATTCTGAGCCGCTCAACCCCGGCTTCGGAGGCCCTTACCCGGCGGATGGCTTGTGTCACGCGCGACTCGTCTCCCATGCCCAAGCGCTCGCTGACCCAGCGGCGTCTCACCGTGGTGTGCTGACACAACCACCACGCCAGCACCTGCTTCTCCATCGCTCCCTTGGGGCGGCCCTCAAGCTGGCTCTCCTGCAGTCCCATCACCGCCAAGCCCAGCCGCACCAAACGCTCGGCTTGAGCTTCCCCGTGCTCGCGTTTGGCCTCGCCGCTGTGCGAACCGCGCCCCGCTTTCGTCAACCGCCGGCCCACTAACGCCAGCATCCGCTCCCGAAATTCCGATCCACCAAGATACCACCCCCGGCGCAGCGCTTTCCACTGCTGCTCCAGTTCCTTGCGGCCCCGCTCCATTCCCAGTTCCAGCACCCGCCCCTCAATATACGCCCGGTAGCCCGACTGGTCTTCGGGTCCCAGACCGTGGCTGCCCAGGTACTCGCTCCCTCACCAACCAGCCGGGGCGTGCAACCGACTTGCGCGCGTAAAGCCGATAGCTGCTCCACCGGTAAGAGTCCAAAGGCTCCCGGCCTATCCGAATCAGTCCCGCCCGGGCTGGATTGAGATGAATGTAGGTGCTGACCACCGCCAGGTAATTGCCTTGTGTCCCGTCAACTACCAGCGCTTTGTAGCGGCCTTGGTAGAGATGGCCAAAAAGCCTGTGCCGGGAGTTGTAGCGCTGGGTGTAGGTGGCCTGCAACCACTTCATACCGGCGACCAGGTTGGGCTCCGGCGTGTCCAGCAACAGGTGGAAGTGATTTCCCATCATGACCCAGGCGTGAATGCGCCAACCGGTCTTTGCGCAGGCCTCGGCCAGAGTCTCCAGCCACAACTCGCGGTCGGGTTCGTCGGCATAGATGTCGCGGCCCTGATTGCCGCGGGCCATCACGTGATAAGTGGCACCGGCGTACTCGATGCGAATTTTCCGAGCCATGCGATCCATAATTCGCAGAACGGTCAGCCTGGTCAAGCGAATATATTCCCAATTCCGGGACCGACCCCTTTTCTGGCTGCACCATAAACTGAGCGCTGCGCGGGTGAACCGCGGACCTGGAGATGCAACGGCAGATGGGTCGGGCCGTGGACGTGCAATCCTTCCCGCGGAGTCCAGGGCTCGGCCGTGGCGGGTTCAAAATGCACGACGCGATCCAGGAACGCGGTGAGCGCGAGGCGCGCTTCCAGGCGGGCAAGCGCAGCGCCGAGGCAGAAATCATGCCGTGTCCAAATGCGACGTGGGGATTGGGATCGCGTGTTATGTCGAATCGCTCAGCGTCAGGGAATTGCCGTGGGTCGCGATTGGCCGAGCCGACCATCGCGAGCACCAACTTGCCAGCGGGGATCGTTTGTCCGTGGAGCTGGACGTCGGTGCGAGTGAGCCGAAACATCCATTGCAGGGGCGAAACGTACCGCAACACCTCCTCAATGGCGGAGGGCAGCAGTTCCGGGGCGGCCCGGAGCCGGGCGAGTTGTTCGGGGTTTTCGATGAAGGCGAGGATGGCGTTGTTGAGCAGGTTGGTGGTGGTCTCACTCCCGGCCAGGAGGAGCAATTGGAAGAACCCCACGATCTCTGGCTGGGAGAGTCGCTCACCTTCCACCTCGGCTGGACGAGGCGCGTCAAAAGGTCGTTCCGCGGAGCGCTCCGCCGCGCTTCGAGCAACCCGGTGAGATAGCCGTCCATCTCGAGGGTGACGCAGCGAATCTTTTACCGCGGCGGCGGCTCCCGGGCCGCCGGGGACGGTATAACTCATCCGGAGAATGGCGTCATTCCAGCGCTGAAAATCGGCTCGATCCTCGGGAGGCACGCCTAACATTTCGGCGATGACCAGCATCGGCAGGGGCACCGAAAAATCCGCCGCCATATCCATCTGCCCGCGTGGCAGCGCGGATTCAACAACCCGTTGGCCAATTCACGGTATCCGCGGTTCGAGGCTGGCGACCGACCGAGGGGCGAAAGCCTGGGAAACCAGCGCGCGGAGCTTGGTGTGCCTGGGTGATCGAGAAGATCTATCCACTCGGCCGGTCCGTGCCGGGAGCTGAACGTTTCCTGGTCGGAGAGAGCTCGTTTAACTCCGTCGTAATCGAGGATCAGCCACAAGCCCATGTTTGGATCGTTGAAAACCGGTAGGTTTTACGGATTTGCGCGTAAGCGGGATACGGATTTCGCCGGACGTCATCGGAAAAGAGGTTGGTCATGGGTGTCGTGCAAGTTTCGTTATTAGGCAGCTTCGAGCTGGGGTGACATGGAGAGCAGGCTAAACCGAGGACTTTCGGCGGACAGTAGGTGATTGCCTACGGTGGGCTCCTTCCATCGGATCTGCCTGTGAGCACCTTCGTCGCCGGCACTACCGGCCAGGCAACTGATAAGAAATTGCTTTTTTGGCTGCACCATAAACTGAGCGCTGCGCGGGTGAGGAATCAACAGTTGGGACAAATTATGTTTTAGGGTCCAAGCCCATTTCGTGCAGAAATTCTGGAGGCTTCTTTGAATATCCTCGGTACCGCTTTGCACGGCTGAGCACCAGGCATTCTTTTGTGCGAGTTATTGCGACAGAGCAGTTTCGTCGCTCCTCTTCCATTTCTGGACTTCCCTCTCCTTTTCGGATGCTCTGAAAAGACGGAAGCACATCTTCCGCCAGGCCCAGAAGATAAACAAAATCGAATTCACGACCTTTTGAGGAATGGATCGTCATCAGCCGGACAGTATCGCGCTTGGGGCTAGGTTCCTTGGAGCGGAGCTGAAGTTCCTGTAAAAATTGATCCAGAGGCAGGTTTCTCCCCACCGTGGTTGCGATTTCCCTCTAGATCTCCCGCCAAGCAGCAACATCCTCAGACAAATCCAAAGCCTCAGAGCGCTTTTCACATTCCGAAAAAAAGCGCTCACGACGTTGCGAAACTCCGAGGAATTGCTCGATAAAGGTTATACGATATCCAAAAGGACGGTTGCGGGTCCGAGGTCGAGGCCTCTCGCGGCATTAAACCATCGATCGAGATAGGCGTCCCCCGAGCCTCCGCGTCCACGATGATCTGGTCACTTAGAAAGGGAACTCTCGACTGCGCGGTTAAATGCGTCACTGATAACCGTGAGGTTTCTCTTATCCAATGGCCTTATCCTCTGTTTCAAGACCCCGACGAGCCATCGAAACTCGGGGGGACAGGAAATCGTCCCTCCGCTGAGCAATGGCCGATGGAACGCCCGCGGATTGGAGCGCGGCATGCGCTCATCCAAAATGGCTCGGGTGCGCGCTAATACGGCCGTTTGTCCCCAAGTCTCCCTCCCTCGCTCAAATATTGCCTGAAGCGATGCCCTTAGCTTCTTCATCCTCGTCCTCAAATTCGAGGACGGTGATATGTTCCTCTGCTGGAAGTCGGCTCTGGGTCTTGCCGCAAACGAGCGGCCGCTTCGCCGCGGTGCGTTGCGCATTATAGACTACGAGGTGATTGGCGGCATCGACAATGGCCGGAGGACAACGGTAGTTAGTCGGAAGCTGAATCAGCTGAGCAGAGAAGTCTGAGGTGAACTGTTGAATGTGCCGATAACTTGCACCGTTCCATTGGTATATTATTTGGTCATCATCCGCGACGGCAAATACGTTCTTGAACTCCCCGCCCGCAAGGGCTTTCAGGAATGCATATTGTGCATGGTTAGTATCTTGGAATTCATCGACCAACCAATAGGGGTGTGAGCGTCGATAACGCGCCGCAATCGCGGGGAAAGCGAGCACCAATCGGTGTGCCTCGAAAATAAGGGAGTTGAAATCCAGTGCATTGACTGCACGCAATTCCTCCTCGTATACCTGATAAATTTGCGCAATTCTTTGGGGGTCTTCATAACCCTTCAGCGCCGACACAGCGCTATCAGGGGAAATCAATCTGGATTTCAGCTTATCAATCAGCACGAGCAGCTTTGTGTCATCCGCTGAAACCGCCGCACCGGTTTGTTCGGCACGTGCCAAGGCAGATTCAAGGACCGCATGGCGGTCCGACTCAAGAGAGTAGATCGCAAAATCCGGCTTAATTCCAAGATGGACGCCATGTTGTCGAAGAACCTGGGCGCAAAAGCTGTGAAACGTGCCGATTGTTGCTCGTTCCTCCAGCCCTGGCACGAAGGATTTGACCCGGTCGATCATTTCATCCGCAGCCTTGTTGGTAAACGTGAGGGCAAGGACGCGAAAACTCTTATCGTGAGATTCGTCAAGAAGCCTCGCGATGCGGCAAGTGAGCACTTGGGTTTTACCCGAGCCGGGCCCCGCCAGCACCAACAATGCGCCGCTGGAATAGACCACGGCTTCCCTTTGAATGTCCGTCAGCCTTCCCGTCGCTTGAATCAATTCCGGGCTCGTCATGCGAGATTCCTAATGTTGGCAATTGCCTGTCTAAATGCTTCCGGCATTCTCGGGGCCAGCGTGGCGTCGCTTCCTAAGCGTAATGCCAGTTTTGCAGCATATCCAGTCTTGTGGCTGCGCATTGTTCCCTGCAAAGCTGGCGGCTCAAGAGTTGCCGCGCCAGGGATATCGAGTTCATCAAGAATGGCCCGCAATTCATCGAGCAACCCGTCACTCACAAGTTGCTCTTCGAGATCCCCCCGCGGTAAAGTTGTGCAGTTTTGTGCGAGAAAACCCGGATCAAATCCCCGGCCTCCGATGGATTGCACGTAGCGCCTCCCTTCGTCGTCACCATCAAAAACAGCACACCATGGGATTCCAAGCGCTCGAGCAAGAACCGCGAATGTCGTTGGGGATCCGTTGTTCACGGCATCAATCAGAGCGATACCATGCTCATCAAAGGAGTAACCCAGCGATCGCGCCAAAGCCTGCACGAGCAGGTACTCGCTCTGACCCTCGACCAACATCCATTTCCGTGCGAAGAAGATTTCGCCTCGGATGCGACGCGCAAAAGTCTCGAGAGCATTCAGTTCATCGTCGCTTACGTAAAGGGCCGATTGATCGTGAAGCTTGCGAAGGACCGGGTGGACAGATTCCCGGTGAGCGGGGGTCGTGTAGCAGGTCAGCAAACGGCGGTAATCGTCTTGATCCAGCTTTCCATTCACGGTCAACTGCTGCGAAGCACGCTCATATACCAATCGTCCGCCCGCCCCTGCTATTACGGGATCGAGCGTCGCAACGTGTGGGACTTTCGCCGAGAAGTTGGCCGGGAGAAACCTAACTTCGGTTCCATTCTGGCCAAGTCGCACTAGGCGTAAGTCGCGGAACGGGACATGTTGCACGAAATAGGGCGAGTGCGTAGTGATCAGCTTCTGACCAGGTAACGCGCTCACGTGGCGCCAGAGGGTCCTTGCGGCTTGTGGGTGGAGGTGAGTCTCGGGTTCCTCCAACGCCAACACCGCAGTGCTATTTGGCTCATATAATTCAGCAAGCAGATGTTGCACAAAAGCGTGAAAAAGGAAGATGACGGACAGGCTTTGGATGCCCTGCCCGTGATGCTGAAGAGGAAGCCAAGGTCGATCTGTTTCATTTCGCAAAATAATTTGGGCTTTGGAGAGGATGTCCCAGGCTTTCAACGGCACTAATCGCAGATCGACTCCCCCCGCCCGGTCCGAAGCGGCGATTCGGGTCACTCCGGACAGTGTCTCGGCGACTTGAGCGAGCCTAGGATCTGCTCTCAAAAGCTTCCCGTTGAGAAGATCCAGAACCCTCTGTGTCCTGGCTTCGAGTGCTTCAGGGATTTCCATCTCTTTGAGGAGCCGGCCCCAAAACTGTGAACGCGTGGAAAACTCGTCAGCTACATCACGGAGCGCGCCAAGGTAGAATACGGGCAGGTACTGCCAGAATTTTTGCAAATTGATGCTCCGCGCCGAAGCACCCACGAGGGGGACGGCGGCTGCGTTCAGGAATGTCCACGAAGGGTCGAAGCATTTTTCCCCGGCGTTCCATGCGCACTTGGACGAGAGGGTTATCGAGTTTAGACCTGTGGCCGGATTTGTTTGCACGATATCATCCAAATCCTGCACCATATCATCTGGCCATTCCCCAGCGCGTGCTTCCTCCAGGCGGATCTCGATCTCGATGCCCGGCGACGATTTGGGATCGTCCGCTTGGGTGGCCATATGGACGTCATATTCGGTGAATCCGGTCCCTCGTTGGCCCCACCGCCGAGTGAGCGCAATTCTTACTGCTTCTAGGATCGCGGTTTTCCCGCAGTTGTTTGGTCCGATAAAAACGGTCGTTTCACCCAATTCGAGGTCGAGGTCTTTTATCGAACGAAAGTTCTTGATTCTGAGCCGATTGATTCTCATCTGAGCCCTTTGGGCAGCCAACAGTAGCAATTTCAGAGTGCAAGGCGACCAAAATGGATCGACGGACTTTAGGCAACCTCAACCCCCGATTCCGGACCCCGTGACCCTGACGGCAACCCTCATCACTGCCGGTGTGGTCACGAATCGTGACCCGCAGGGCCGTCTTCGTGATCGAGTTTGCGACGCCGCATGGACAAAAGAATGAAGCTGCCGGATTCGGGGGAGGACTCTTTCGATCGCCTTGAGATAAGCAGCACTGCCTTTGGCGCCAGCGGGTTTTAGGCCCCGAACGGCAAACCAGGGTTTGTCTTCCGGAGGAACAAGATCAAGTGATTGAAGGAGGCGGACGTCTTCGGGCGGGACTTGGACAGGCGCCTGTTCGTCAAGAATCGGCTCCCACGCCAGCTTTTCGGTGTGAAAGAGGTATTCGAACCTTCCGTAAACCTGGTTGTAAACCTCAACGCGAACTTGTTGCATGCCCGAGCCTGGCGACGGACGAAAGGGGCGCGGCGTTGGGAGCAATTCTGGATCGACTCGGTTTTTGAGATACCAATCCGCGCGCAACTCGACGCCACCCTGTTTTACTGATAAGAAATTGCTTTTTTGGCTGCACCATAAACTGAGCGCTGCGCGGGTGAGTTCGCGTTCGAGTTTGCGGACGTTGTCTGAGCCGAGGAGGAGCTGACCACGCTTGAGGCCAAGAAGGGTGTTACTGATAAGAAATTGCTTTTTTGGCTGCACCATAAACTGAGCGCTGCGCGGGTGAGACCGCAACCGATCTTGATCCGCTTCTCGGTGGCGGTGCACCAGTTCAGGAAATCCCGCAAACGCCACGGCGAAACCGTCAGCCAAATCCCCGCCACCACCAGCAAGTAGGCCCAGGTTTGAATCACCAGCACCAGCGGGCTCTGTTCGAGGTGCGGACGCCCGGTATCGACCATGAGCTTGGCCAGCAGCAGGAGGACCACCGCCAGGCCGCGAACCGCCAAAAAATCCTGCACAAAAATGCAGCTCCCAATCCCGATTGCGGCAAACCCCAAAAACAAAATGTTCTTGCAGGCGGCAAAATCCGAGATGGATTCCTGGCTTAAATTGTAAACGAACCAGACGGTCCCCAGGAGCATCAGGGCGCAACCCCACGGCAGCGAGCGCGGAAACTTCCGCACCGCGGTTCCGTACGCCGCCGGCTTGAGCAGGCCATAAACCTGGGGCAGCCCCAGACCAAGGCCAAGCACGATGCTGAGAATCGAAAGGCTGATAGTCATCTTAAGAAAACGCCTCGAAAAGATGGTGGATAAAGCCGCCTGAAGCAAGTCACAACCTCGGGAACGCTCCCCCGCTATCGAGGCCCGGCCTCAAATCGCGGGGCGGTCGAAAGCGGGCGAGCGCCTCCCGGCAACCCCCCCCCGCCGAACACGGCCGGACGCCGGAGAGCTGGCTTTGAGCCGGCTGAGCGCGTCCAATATCCAACGCGCCACGATAAAAATCGCCGAGCGCCGTAAGCCGGCTGAAAGCCGGCGCTCCGGGGACACTGCCCGGATGCGCTCAAGTGGGCCGGCCCAAGACCGTTGAACGTGCGGGTTTGTGTCTGCCGGGCAGCATCTCTCCCGGTGGAGGAGACGTTCCGGGTGCCAATCCCCGGCTTCCTGACCATCGATGGTGCCGCTTCCGCCCACATTTGTGCCGATTGCACAAATGTGGGTTTTCGGGCTATATTGGATGATATGAGCAGACTCTCCATTGACATCAGTGACGAGGAGCACAAGAAGCTCAAGGCCTTGGCTCATGACAAATCGAATGGCTAAACCCCGCCTGACCTGGAGCTGATGGTTCGCCCAAAGACAGCCCAATCCTCTGAGTCGCTGGTCATTCATGCGGCCTCCGGAGTCCTGATAAGGGCGGCATGACACCAGCCTAGGGCAAGGCCGCCGAGGCCGCGGCCCTAGGTAAACCACCACCCACCCAAACTCTCTTTTTTCCAATCGGGTTTGGCGCGCTGGAGCGCGCCAAACCCGATTGGAAAAAAGAGATAATCATTTCGCGCCCGTAACCCCGGGCGGCGCTTCGCTTGTCCGGGGCTATTATCATATCGTCCCTACGGGACTTCAGCTTGGCTCGCTGCAAGCAAACACCAAGGATATGCGGCAATGCGGCGTCATCGCACGCGCAATTTAACGTTCCGCAGCAGCCGCCCCGCGCCACTGGCGTGATATGCAAGCAAATCGAAATCGCGGGGTCCGCAGCCTGCGGTGGTTAAGCCTCGGTGGGCTCAGGGTCCAGCAAGAAAACCCGCCGCGGAAACGGCCGCAGTGACCAGGTACCCGACCAGCATGGGCGCGACCGCCAGGAACGAGGCCGAGGGCACAAGCCAATCCGGCCGGGGGCAAGGGAGCGCCCCGGGCGGGGCGGCGCTTTCGAACGCGCCCACACGTCCAAAAGCGGCGGCAAGCCGGCCGCACTCCAGACGCTTCGCGAATCCAAGCCGGGCTCGCCCGGACGCGCTGGCCTCGGGCTTTCCCCATTCGCCCAATAACCGGGCCACGGGCAACCACACGGGCCTTGGCGCCGGCGCTTATAGCGGGGGAGGCGCGCCCGGGACTCAAATGGCCCAATGAGATTATCCATGGCCTCGGTTTCCCCTCGGACCGCGAGGCCGCCCGCCTGCGGGCCTCTATTTCGCCAGACGGGTGCCTCATCGATGCTCACCGACGATGCTCTCCACATCATAATCAGGCGCATGATTAATAATTTCGGCAGCCACAACCTTGTTGGTGCCGATGCGGTTGGCGATTAGGAGGAGGTCCGGCGGCGCCGCACGCAACATCTGACACGGTCAAGCTTCAATTGTCAACAGTTGAGACGCGACCCCTTTGCCTTCCCCCTCTGCTTCCCTGAAGTATATTGGTTAGTGTGGACGATCAGCTGGCTTCCTGGGTCTATATTTTATACAAATGCCTAGCAATATTAAGAATGGAAGCGAATTCAACGCCAACAGGACCAGACCAAGCCCAAAAAATCCTCCAGCGGCGGCGCAAGTTTTTTTCTGTAAAATGTTTAATCACGTTAAACTGAGGGCTGGGGGTGGTTATCCATGTTGAGGTAAACTTTAGCGGATTGCCACTCGTCGTCGATTTCGTTGAGCAGCGCGGAGGTTAGGCGCAAGAGGGATGCCTCGTTTGGGAAGAGGCTGGCGACCCGGGTTCGGCGTTTGAGTTCCTGGTTGACCCGTTCCAGGGCGTTGCTGGTGCGCATTCGTCGCTGGTGGGCCATGGGCAAAGCGAAGACGGCCAGGCCCTGCGGCAGGTTGGTTTCCATCCAGACGGAGAGCTTGGGAGCGGTCTGGGCATAGAGCGCGACGACTTCCTTGAGGCGGCGCTCGGCGGCCGGGCGGTCAGGGCTGCTGAATACGCTGCGGATGGCTTCGGCGACCGCGGCGCGCTGGTCCAGTCGCGGGACAAAGGCCTGGGCATTTTGCTGGAGGTGGAACTGGCAGCGTTGCCAGGGCACGGAGGGGAAGACCGCGGTGCGTGCGGCAGCCAGGCCGGCATGAGCGTCGCTGACGACGAACTGGACGCCGCAGAGGCCCCGCTGCTGGAGACTCTGGAGGAAAGTTCGCCAATGGACTTCGGCTTCACTGAGGGCCACGCTGACGCCCAGGATGGAGCGTTTACCCTTGGGATCGATGCCCAGGGCAATGAGCACGGCGCAATCCAGGAGTTGGCCGCCCTGGCGAACTTTTTCGTAGCGGGCGTCGAGCACCACGTAGGGAAAAGAGCCCAGGGGACGGGAGCGCCAGGCTTGGAGCTGGCCATCCAGGTTGGCGGCGCATTGGCTGACCTGAGTCGAGCTGACCGAGCAACCGCAGAGCTGCTCGACGATGGCGGAGACTTTGCGGGTGGAGACGCCTTGGACATACATTTCGGCCAGGGCCAGTTTGAGGGCCTGTTCGCTGCGGAGGCCCTTTTCCAGGGCGCTGGGATAGAACTCGACCTGCCCGCGGACCTGAGGGACACGGAACTGGATGGGGCCGACGCGGGTATCCAGAGTCTTGGGTTTGAAGCCGTTGGCGTGGCCCTGGCGGGACTCCGTGCGCTGGTAGGGTTGGGCCTGGAGGGTTTGAGAGCGCTCCTGACACATCGCCTCGTTGACCAGGAGGCGGATGCCTTCGGCGAAGCCGGAGGTGCCTTGCTCAGTGAGGAGTTGCAGAACGGTGTTCAAGAGTTCAGGATTGGTTTGGTGGGTCGTCATGGATTTGCTTTGGATGTGTTTGGTGACACCCCAACAGGAAACCATGATGCCCCGCCCTCGACCAGTTTTTCGCGCGCGGAGCGCCTCCAGCCCTTCCGGGGCCGGCTGCGCTCGGCTCGCTACGCTCGCCATCGCTCCGCCAGCCCCGGAAGGGCTGGAGGCGCAGGAAAGAAGAAGAGACATTTACAGAAAGAGTTTTACCCCCCCCCTCCAGCAGCATCCCCTGAAACATCAAAGGCCGATATACCTGCATAAAGAAAGCATAAAGTACCTAAAATGGAGACCAGTAAGAACGAAGCCCAGACGCGGGTTAACCATTTTGTTATTGGAAACTTCTTGGAAAAGAATGAAGCCCACGACGTCCAACACGACCCCTATTATCCATAGTTTTGTAAGCAGCATGACTAAGGAACCGTCAACAAATAACCTATACATGTCGGCAGAGCTCTGTTGTCTATTTTGACCGATGGGACTTCGGTTCGGCGGCATCGATAGGGCATTGCACTTGTAAATGTTATTTATTGACACTGCCTAAGCGTTGAGTTTAGTTACCCGCTACTCTTTCAATTCTTGACGTCGAGGCTTCTACCGGGACCAAGCAGCAGATAAAAGAAATCATCACCGCATAAGATTGGATTGGGCAGCAAAACGCATCAATTGGCGGCCGTCACGAGTTTGGGGTCGACCTCCAGGTTCCGAGATCCACGGGGATTAACGTAGCTATCCATGATAAGCATAACCTTCCCTTCTCTTGCCTGATAGGAGAGTACTTCGATCGATATTTTGCCATAGCATCGCGAGTCCCTGCTCATCAGGTAAAAGACCCCGTTGTAGGTCGTGATCCAGCGAGGGTCATCCTTTGCATAAGCTGCATTATACTCGATGTTGTAGCCGTCCGCCGGGGCTTGGTACATTTGCTCAAAATCCTCAGTGACAGGCAATAAGCCCCCGCCAACCACTCCAAGCCTGACCGACCAGTCGTATTTGGCGCGCACGTCCGGGGTGACCGGACTTTGAACGTAAATCAGCAGGTCGCCACCCGTTTCCACAGTCTTACCCGTCATGAGATCAAACCTGAGTTGGGCATTGATAGGAAGCGAAACCTCGCCCTGAAAATGTATCAAAGGCTCCGCACCTTGCAATCTCCACATTTCGATTACGATTGGGTTCCTTGGATCCGGATGAACGCGTTCCTCATCCGGAAACAGATGGGAGTAATTGAACGCACCGCGCGTAGTTCTCAGAGCGTAACCTGGTTTGCTTGGATTGACGCTTAAATCCTGGCCTCTGTAGCCGGAGATTGCAAATTGCCCGGAGGCATCGGAGGTGGTCCTGCCCCGATCTGTTGTCCTCTCATCGCCATTAATTACCCTAACCACAAAGTCCACAACCGCGCTTGAAACCGGCTCTCCGAACTGGTCCACGAGTCTGCCATAAAAGACTATGGGTTGATCGTTATACTTGGAGAGAGCTTCCCGGATCCGATCCGACTTAGGCTGTCCAAGTGTACCTGGCGCCGTTGTCATCCGATTTGCTAGCCGGCTTCGACTGGCCCTGACGGGAGACGAGTCGATATCTCGGTCTGAGACGTTCTGAGTGCTCAGCTCCGGGGTTGCCTCCGTTGCGGACAGGCTTTTCGAGCTACGCCTTTCGCCTCGGCCGAAAACTACAAGTAAGAGCGACAGCACTAGTGCCACGAAAACCATCAGGATGATTGAAGGACGAGCTTTCATGTTCACTTAAGATGGAATCCCTCAGCCCCGAGGAGCTCGTTCCAGTAGCCCTGCTGCTGCCAATAACCACCGCGGAACTCTGCACTATGGTAAAAGTGTTCACCATATGGAGAACTTGGATTCTGTGCATCAATCGGCCAAATCCGAGTGGGTGAACTGCGCCCGAGGTTGACATTCCCGACCAGGTTCAATACGCTTGGAGTTGCGCCCAGTGCCGTCGTCCAGGATTCAGCAGCGAGGGACATCACTTCGTACCTGTTGAAGAGGTTGTTCACGATATCAAGTGTGACTGTGGGATTCATTCCGTATGAAGCGTAGGACTTGCTAAAGTTGTTCCAGGGTGGAGGGTCGTTGGGGCTGCCTGAATAGGCATAGCTCCAACTCACGTCTCCTTCCCAGACAACCTGATCCGGCTTAAAGAGTTGGTCAAGCTGCCACACCGATCGCTGTAGCGCGTAATCATTGGTGTTATAAAAGCTGACGACAGCACCTGCGGCGTTGCCATTGATCCCGGCGAACCGGTTGGTGTAAATATTGGGGGTCTTTGCGGAGGATGAAATGCCAGAAAAGAAAAATGAGTAGTTTGGTATCGTCCCATCGTACGTGTGAGCGCTTAGTGCCGCTTGGCTGGAAACATATGTATTTACCAGTCGCGTGGCTCCAGAGAGGCGAAGAGCCTCGCCTACAGTGACGTTACCCATGCTGTGGCCAAGCAGATAAACATGCCCGGGATACTCCCCGTTGAGAAGTGTAAGCAAGTTGCGCAATCCGCTTCCAGACTGCCAGGCCTGGTACTCGCTCAGGTCGAAGTTGTCTTTCTGGTTGTTGTCGAGGAATAGTTGGAGCTTCGCACCTGTGAACCCGGAGCAGGTAGGCCAGCGGAAACTGCCTACGCGACCCTGATAACCTTGCCAATAGAGACGCTTGAAGGCGCGCTCAGCCCACCTATCCTTTAACCAAGTATCCATATTCCAACCATGAACATAAAGGATGTAAGAGGTGTTAGTGTCTGGCGTTGCACTGTACTGAAAAGGCTCTACAATGCCTTCCTGAGCCAGATACGCGGTATTTGTGGGCGAGACGCCATATACGTCTCCGACTGTCCAGCGTTCATACATCTGTTTGATATCCTGAAGGGTTATGTATGCTCCAGTCCGGGCTACCAAATTGGTCCCTCCCCGCACGATACTGAGCGTGAGAACCCCGCTTCCAGGGGCTACGCCGCACCAAATGAAATAGTTGCCTGCCCAATTGCCGATGAACTGATTTCCATTCAATTGGATGCTCTGCCCTGGCCCAACCCTGCCAACATAGCTGGCATTGGTTTGCGATGCTCCCGTGGTAGCGCTCGTTAGATATCCGATCCCGCCGTCAGTATCTGCGGCCTGGAACAGGTCGATGGTAGGGTTGTTTGTGTTTGGATTGCCAACATCTCCCCAACTGAGGGTAATCGTAGTACCAGTTGCCAAATTTGTAAGCGCGTTTGTAGATATGCCACAGATCCACAGTCTTGCGTAATCCTCCAAATCCCGAATCGTGGGAATTGCGCGGACTCCACTCCGCTGATATTGGCAATCTGCCGGGATAGGCCAATTCAAAAGACGCTGCCAGAAGTTTGCCTGTGAGAACCCATTTACCGAGTCATCATAATTGGTCTTGTCAGAGGAATCCCACTCCGAACGGTCAAAGTCGTTGTTGACCCAAAATGGGAAAGGCTTTAGGAAGGAGGTGGTATCAGGGCCTGCAAGGGTAAGGTCCATATTTCCATCATGATTTCCGTCTAGCGCGATCGAGATCACATTCACTACAGCCGTACCACTCTCGTTTACGCCCCAATTAGTCATGGTAATTAAAGCAACCTGACCGGCCTCAGTTGGGAAAAATTCTCCGTATTCCGAAAGGATACCAGTCCGATTTGTCGTGATATGACCTGTTGAGTCAATCTTGTCCGCTTGGGAAAAGTACTGTCCGATGTAGCCGTATTTATTTGGGTCGCCGTTAGAAATCGTTTGCTTGGCATAACCGGCAAGCCAAAAGGGCTCCCCTAACGAGGCGAACAGGGCAGGAGTATTGTTCGTGGGAGAGAACACGGAATCCCCTGGCAGAGGATCGACGTTTGGGACCCCGAAGTAGTAATTGGTTGTTGTGAGTGCCGGCTGTGCGGTGCCGGGATAAAGGACATTATTCCAATCCGGAGTTGTAGTCCCTGCGTTCAGTATGAGAGTGTAAACGCTCCCTCCATTGGTGAGATACGCGGTCTGGTCGGACTGATATCGGAGCCCGAATATATTTGAATTATTCGCCAGGAGTGTAAATCCCGAGGAACCGTATGTTACGCCAATCCGGTTCAGTTCGCTGGCGTTGGTTGTGTGGTACGGACGGAAAAACGTCCATGGATAAGTGGTGGCCGAAAGAACCGGGGCGATCTGGGTGCCATTTGTCGGGCCTAGAAACAGGTGAACAGGCGTACTCGGAAGGGACGGTCCAATACCCGCGTCGTAGAAGGGCGCGGAACTTAAGGTCCCATTCAGGTTCAGATCGTTGGTGGAGAAAACGAAGTTGCGATATAGGAAATTATAGTCGAATGGCCCGTATTCGTCCAAGACCGGGATGTCGGGATCGAAAGGGTCATCATAATCCGCGAATGAGGCCACGGCGTAGTTACTCGAGCAGCCATAGAATATGTCGGTTGTGACATGCCACGTGAATTGGAACGGAATCGATTCATCCGCGGCGCGCAGCAAGAAGGAAAGATTCTGTTGAAGCTGCTGCCGGCCATCATAGAAGGGCCTCATGGAGCCCAGACCGACGAAGATTATATCCAGCAGGGCGCCGTCGGCTCGGTTGACCTCGGCGAACCAGTTTCCGATCGCGGGATTAGCAGGCATTGACTGAGGCGGAATTGCGTAACAATTATTCGTGAAACTACTCACCGCGACTGTCCAGTTGGTGTCTGAAGCGGCATTGGCAAAAACTATGCGCACGGTCGATGCGTTGGTCGGCAGAGCCGGCAGGGCCAAATACATCTGTCCTTGGAGCCCCCGGATTATCTGGCCTGAAGCATTAAATTGTCCCCCTGGGTCAGTTGTGTCGAGTGGGACCCAAACAGACCAGGCGGAACCGTTCGCACCATACTGCGCTTGGAGGCGATAGTTCAGTGAGCCGTCCACCAAGTAATCATCGAGCACCAGCTGCCCAGAGTCAACGTAATGAAGAGTCGCGCTGGAAAATGCGTAGCTATTCGTTACGCCGCTGGATGGATCGTACTTCTGCAATAAATAACCGGTAACGGGTCCAGGCGAAGCGTTCCAGGAAATGGTTGGAGCGGCACTAAGATAGACCGCAGCTAAACCCGTGGGTGCGGGGGGTATATTAAATTGGTTTGGATTGGTGCCGTTCTGGTAATCTTGGAGGAGGGTCCACCCATCGCCAGACGCATCCGACTTATATCCGTCCGCAGTTCCCTTGCTTCCGGTGTCAGGATTATTCGGGTCGTAACCATATTTGACTTCCCACCAGTCCGGTAATCCATCACCGTCAGAATCCAAGAACTGCGAGTAGCTGGAGACTGCGTAATGATAACTTATATCTACAATCGAGTTAGTCTCTGGCACTTCATTTGTGGTAGTGCAGTAGTAGTCGAGGCCGGAATAATCAGCAGGTTGGCTTCCCGCATTGATAAGTGGGCTGGTGGCGGGCAGATAATAGCTTCCAAGGGGCCCTGCCTGGTAAGTAGGCGAGCTGGCCAGGATTACATCTGTCGAGCCGGACATAGCGAGGCGATTGGCGTTTGTTATGTATCCGTTGTAGCCTCCCGTATAAATGTTCCCTGAATCGGTGATCGATGCTCCATCAAACAGGTTCTCGCGAATCACTCCATTGGTGGATCCTTTCAGGTAGAGCGCAACCGATCCATTCCAGAATAGATTATTCTGAATATACGGCACGTTGAGATCTTGGTTCGTGAGGACCACGCTGACTCGCTCAAAAAGATTGTTGGTCAGATTTATCGTGGGGAAGGCCGAAGCGAGCTTGCCACCATGGAATTGGCAGTCCTGGAAATTCACGGGGAGGGTTGACGGGTTATTGGTGAAGGCAAAAAAATGGTACCCATCCAATGAGAGTGTCGAGAAGTCAGTAAATCGGCAGTTGGACGTAGGGGCAGGGCTGCCGTTGTCCAACTCAGCAACCAATGACATTGCCGCAGGCAAGCCGCTCCAGTTGGTGTTGGCCTGCTCTTGAACCGTGTTATATCGCACAAACCAATTGCGGTTGGTTGCCAAGCCCGTGCAGAGAAATCGCCCGCCTGCACCAACTCCCAAAGCGTAGGCGCCACCGTTTGTATTGAAGGCTCCAAGAACACATCCTCCATAAACCGACAGCGTTGCGTTGGTTAACGTTACATTTCCAAACGCGTAATCAATCGGATCAAGATGATAGCCCAAATCCAATGTCGATCCTCCGGTATCCCTTGCGGCTTGTGGCGTTAATGTCAGATTCGTGCTGATAGCAACTCGCGCATAAACGATAGGAGGAAATGTCGTTCGCCTGCTCAAGTCTGACAGCAGTCCTGTGGAGATTCGATTTGTCGTCCCCGCCTGCCGGAAGTTGGATGCGCTGGCGAGATAGTGCGTGCTTGCACCGACGGTTTGGAAAGGCGAGGTGCTCGCGGTCGTCTGTGCGGTCCCAAAGGTCTGCGCGCTATTGTAAAATCCGTTGTAGCTGCAGGAGTTAAACGTCACTCCGCTGATTGAGGAATTGGTAATATTGGCAAAAATCGAGTTGGTCGAAACCACGTATGGACTCCCGAGGAGAGTTCCGCCCACGATCCGGGTAGCTTGATCGACGGTGCAATTGACCAGGTTGAAATTCATCGGGAAGGGGAAGGACGAAATCATGACCGGGTTTTGCACCGAAGCTATCAGATCGTTGTTGAGATTTATGGTCAGTGTGCCGCAGCAACCGGAGCCACACCCGCTGGTGTCGAGTTCTATTCCGCGGATGCACTTCACCAATTGCGAGTGGCTCAAGTTGAGCGTGGCCGACGAGCCGAGATTAAGGTAGCGGATGGCCTGCTGGGCATAACGGAAGCAGCAGTTGCTGAGCGTCAAAGAGTTTGCTCCCATGTAAATGGCGGGATTGGCATAGCCGTTTGGATTGATGGTGCCCGTGTAATAGGAGCCAGGCACCCCAGCCAGGCTGTCGCCCACCGTGTCATCATCAACTCCGGAGAAAATTATGGGACGATAGCTCGATCCTTTGCAGATGAGCGTGCTGTCGATTTTCATCGAAGCGTTGGTTTGAAACTGAAAACCGTCCCGCCTTCTATGGTTACCTGGCCGTTATAAATGGCGGCGCCATTAATGAACCAGTTCGTGCTCGACTGAAAGGTGGTCGTGCTGTAAACCCCGCCGCCGATGGTCGCCACATAATCGACGACCACGCACGGCGTTTTGGTCGAAATTTTGGCGAGTCGCCTGGATGGCTGTGGCGAGGCCGCTCGTGCCTGCGTTGCGGGTGCGGGCGAGGGAATCGCGGCCAGAAGGCTTTGCCGGCTTTGCTTGCGGATCACGTTTGCCCCTCCCCCACGAGGAACGCAATCCGCCAGCGATTGCAGGCCCCTGGCAATGGTGGAATGGGCCACCGACTCGACCAAAAATACCCTGCCCTCGGGCGTCTGAATGAGCTGCTTTGCCACAAGACCGGCCGCACCGCCAGGATTCGATGGGGTGGGGATGGTGTAGGCCGCCCCGTGGCCCAGAACGAATTCTCCAAAGCCGATGGTCTCATCCATCATATCAGGGTCAGCCATCTGACTGCGAATCGTCGCATTTTGCTCAATGTAAAGAGGTTGCTTGATCACGTCCGGCTGCGGCATTTGGTAGAGTTCGGTCCAGATTTCGATCCGCATCGGATGGTCCGCCGGGAATCCCCAGTCGGCCGGGTCAATTCTCCCGGTGAACACGATGTCTTGAGAAAAGGATGCCTTTTCCACAGAGTAGATCACATCGGCGCAAACCCCGGAGAAAGCATTTTCAAAAACGACTTCCTTATCTCCGGTCTGCACGCCCGGCGTGTTGGTGATCGTGCCGATAATGGATGAAGAACCATCGACCGGATCGTAAAGCACGATCGCCACCGGGGTGGATTGGACGAGCAGGCCATCCGGAGTGGTAACACTTACCGCACCCTGCGCGTTCAGGTCACCGTTCAGCCTGATGCGGTGCTGAACCCGCGACGCAACAAAGCCTCCGTTAGTGATTTCAAAACCGGGCGAACTCGGCATCCAACCATTGGCCGGATCGTAATAATTCATTCCGGTTTCGACCTCGACTATGGGGGCGTTGAGGGTCCGTTGGCCCAAAGCGTTGGCAGTGGTTGGGATCCATGTTCGATGGTTGGGCCGAATATCGGTGGGCGGGCCGGCAAACGGAGGGGGGGCGGAAATAGTAGCGGCAAGGGGTTTATTGGCTGGGCAGAACAGGTTACCAACTGCGATCAGGATGACGATAAGTCGCTGGGTTCCGATAGAGATTTTCACTTTGGGTTTCCTTGGAAGAACAGCGGGGCATTTGGGTTAAATGCTGGGGATTTTAGGCGACACAATGTGGACTGAGGAATGGGATGCTACGTAGCCGGGCAAAAGTAGCGCCCACCTCGCAGCCAGCCAATTCGCGCTTCATCATGTGTCCCTTACATTAGGTCAAGGGAGAGGCCCTCTGATGAACCCCACTCCCACAACCTGTGGGGAAGATTCAATCACCAGCCGAGGCGGAAGTCAATAGTTTTTCTCATTGTCTTTTTGGAGATATAACCTGCTCTCAACTTGCGCTTTGTGGAATTCCGTCGCATTTCTCATTGCCAGGCTGCCTGGCATAGCCAAGTATTTGCAAGAAATCGCTGACCAACGATGAGTGAAATCACGCCTCCACAACTGAGCTTGGTCATACCTTGTTACAACGAGGCTGACGTGTTACCCCTGCTGCGGGCAAGAGTGGAAGGGGTGCTTGAGAAAATGAGCATAACTTGGGAGGTGATCTTCGTGGATGATGGTTCCGCCGATGCTACGCCGGATCAGTTGAGTGAACTTCACGGCCACGAGCCGCGTTTCAAAGTGATCACCTTTTCCCGGAATTTCGGTCATCAAGCCGCCATTTCAGCCGGTTTGTCCTTTGCCTCGGGTGACTTGGTGGGGATCATGGATGCTGACCTGCAAGATCCACCGGAATTATTTCCGGACTGCTTGGAAAGACTGCGCGAGGGCTACGATGTGGTGTACGCGGTGAGGCGCCGGCGCAGAGAGACTGTTTTGCTCCGCATGGGATACGCGCTGTTTTACCGGCTGATGCGGCTTCTGGCCGAACCGGACATTCCCCTGGACGCCGGAGACTTCTGTCTCATGCGCCGGCCCGTGGTCGATGTCCTCAAGCAACTGCCAGAACGAAGCCTTTTTTTGCGCGGATTACGGGCTTGGACGGGCTTTCGCCAAGTCGGTTTGGAATACGACCGGCACCCGAGGGCAGCCGGCCGGACCAAGTATCGACTCGCCAAGCTCGTGCGACTGGCCGCTGACGGACTGTTCTCGTTTTCAACGTTACCCCTTCGACTGGCGGTTTACCTGGGCTTTGTCACCACGATGTTCGCGGGAGCGTGGGGCCTTTTGCATGTGGCCTGAGGATTTGTGGCTTCCGGCTCATGGGGCACACAGCCTCCGAACTGCCGGGCTGGGCCACACTGGCGTGCGGCATGTTCTTTTTTGGCGGAGTGCAACTGCTGATCCTGGGTTGCATCGGCGAGTATATCGGCAGGATCTACACCGAGGTTAAGCAACGGCCCCGCTGGATAGTCCGCGGGTTGATGGGTTTCGCAAGCCAGGAGCAACCGATTCCTCCGTGCGCGCCCGAAGTGCTCTGCAACGGGATTTCGCGTCAATAACGAGTCAGAATCCGGGTTTTCTCGCGATGCTTTGGTGAGCGTAAAGCAGGCTGGCGCTGTCCCGGTAAACCAGGCGATATTCGCGGTTGAGCAGGGCTTGATAGGGCACTTCCAACCCGTTGTTGCCAAGGAGAATGAGCCCGGGCTTAACGGACTCGATCTCCGCCGTCAAACGACGGTTGCTCATGTCGCCAGACCAGAGGCGCTTTAAAGAGATTACCGCAAGGTGGGGCGGCATGGGGATTTGCGCGTGAAAAGTAAAAATGGGCTGATCGCTGAACATGAAGGTGGTGTAAGGCTTGAAGCGCTCAATTTCCTTAAGCACGAGGCAACTGTAGAGCCGAGGAGACGCTCGCACGCTCGATTCCTCCAGGTAAACCCGGGCGCCCATCCAGCCAGCCGCACAGAGGGTGAATACCGCCAAGAGCATAGCCCTGCCCCTGGCCCGCTCCAACCGCACGTAGTCCCATGCTCGGCCCAGTCCGATGCCCGCGCACCAGCACAGCGGCAGGGCATTGTGCACGTAGTAGTAAGCCCACCACGGCTTGTGAAATGGAAAGATGACCAGGGTCAAAGCAAGCCATCCCAAGGGCAAGAGGGCTGCCGGACAGGCTCGAGCCTCCCGAAGCAGCACCGCAATTCCAACCAGAGCGGGAACCGTGGTGTCCCAATTCCGAAGCAGCACAGCCCAATCGAACGGCCTATCAGCCGGAGAGCCATACTCGAAGGATTCGGCTCGATGCAAAATGAGCTGCCCAGGATTCCCGGAACTGGATGAGGAGCGAGTTGCCGGTGAGGTAGTTGAGTGCTACGAAGCTCGCCACAACCGCGACCCCAAAGACAGTCCAGGCGCTTACGACATCTCTGAGGTTCAAGTCCGCCTCCCGGCATCGGAGCCACATGACCAGGGCGGCGATAGGCAGGTAAAAGGCGTCGAGCAGCTTCATCTGCAGGGCAAAACCAAAAAGAAGCCCACCCATGAGTTGGGTGAGCCTCGGCTTTTCCCGCCGGCCGGTCCACAGAACGGCAAGTCCGGCAACCGCCGGTCCCAGAGCGGGAACCTCCTGCATGCAGGAGCTGCTCAGTTCCAGGAAGCCGGGCGAGGCAAGCAACAGGCCCGTGGCCAAAGCGGCGGCCAGACGTCCGCTCACCCGGCGCACCAGCACGAAGCTTGAGGCCAGGAGCAGCATGGAGAAACCTACCGTGAGCAACCGCGGGCCCAAAACCGAAAGCGAAATGTGCTTCAGAACTTGGGTGATAATGAATGTGTCCAGGGGCGGCTGGTCATTCCAGATTTCGGTGTACAGGTGAAACCCCTTGAGGCACAGCGTAGCTTTGGAGAGTTCGAAATCCTCGTCAGCCCCAATCTTGACCGCCGTTGCCAAGGGGAGAAGGGGATGGAGCAGGACAAATAGGCCAAGGAGCAAAGCCAGTCCGGAGCCGGGCGCCCTGCAGCAGCGCCGAGCAAAAGCGGGGATTCGGCTCGAGACCCGTGGAGATCCGCTCGAATCGGGTCTGCTGCGTAAAACAGGGACTATTTTAGACATGCGCCCATCCGGTTCCGATCGCCAACGCAGCCTCGCACGCGGGCTTTAAGAGCTGCAAGCGAATTCCTCGCGATTCGGGTCATCCTTGCCATTCGGGTCAAGCCTTAACAAAGTGCGTTTCCATGACCCATCGACCAGCCCCACCAGTCCCGCCGGGGCTCGGCGGTTGCGGTGAGCGAACCCAAGGTTGGGACGTTGGGCTATTCTCGCATGTCCCTCCGGGACAAAGCATCGGGTCGAGACAGATCCCACGTTGACCTTCACCATTCCGCACCACTCCGGACGAATCCGAAACAGATCCAATCCTGTCCAAGCACTCAAGCGCCCGGGTTTCGCCGCCACCATCGCGCCGCCAGGAGCAATCCGGCCACCCCGACGCAACCCCAGCCAAACCAATCCCCGTGCCGAGTGTAAAACGTCAGAGAAAGTTTCTGCCCGGCCGCCGGCAAGGGAATCTCCGCCATCAAATAGCCGGGACCGTAGATTGTGCCCTGTCGATCGCGAAAAACCTCGCGGATGCGGCCGACCGCATCGATCCAACACGTCAGGCCGGTGTTGGAGCAACGTAACGAGGGGCAGGTTGTTTTCCACCGCGCGAAACACGGACGTGGCGGCGTGCTGCCACTGGGCGTTGGCTTCGCCAAACCAGCCGTCATTGGTGATGTTCACCAGGAAATCGGTCTGGGGCGTGACATCGGAGCGGGCAAGTTGGGGAAAGACATCTTCGAAGCAGATGAGCACGGAAGTCTGGACGTCCAGGCCTTGCAGGTTGAACTGGATCGGTTTTGAACCCGGGGTGAACCCGCCTTGGATGGGGGTAAAATACTTCAGGAAAGGGAGCCAGTGCCGGAAGGGGATATATTCGCCAAAGATCACCAGGTCACGTTTGATGTAGCGCTCAACGATCCGGCCTTGGGGGCTGATCAGGAAGCTGGCGTTGAAATAGTCCACGTCCTCCGGATTGGTGGCATGGCGTCGCGGCTCGGCGTCGTCCGAACCCACGATCAGCCAGACGTGATGCCGCCGTGCCAGGCCGGCAATGGCGTCGTAAGTCTCGGGATCGTAGCGCAGCATCTTGGGCAGCGCCGCTTCGGGCCAGATCATCAGGCCGGCGGGATGCACGTTCAGGGCTTCCTCGGACAGGCCAAGCAATTGCTGGAAACGCTCCGAATCCTTGCTGGCATCCCAAATGAGCGTTTGGGGTATGCTGGGCTGCACCAGGGCGGCCGTGAGCGTCCGGGCGGGAGGCGGCTCATGGGCGATCTTGCGAAGCCCGATGTTGAACAGCACGGCGATCACCACGACGGGCAAGAAAATCTCCCCCACCCAAACCGAGCGCGCGGTGGGCCGGCGGATGACCATCAGCCCGGCGGAAAGGAGCGAGAGCGAGAGCCAGACCACCAGGAACGACACCCCGTAAACGCCGGTCACCGAGGCGACCTGGATCAAGGGCAGCATCCGGAATTGTGATACGCCCAGGAGGTCCCAGGGAAACCCGCCCAGGATCCGAGCCAGCACCATTTCCAGAGCCACCCATACCGCCGCGCCGCCAAGCGCCCAAATCATCCGGCCCAGCCAGGCGCGAGGCGGAATCGCGCGCTCCGGTTGGTCGTCAGCCCCCGGCGAAGGGGCGACCGCCTTCGAAACCCGAGCGCTGCCCACCAGCCATACCCAAGTGGCCGGAAAGAGCGCCAGGAACGCGCTTAGCGACAGCCATCCCAAAGCCGGCGCCAGCGGAAGGCCATGCCAGCGATAGGGAATGAGCAGCAACCAATACAACATGCTCAGGTAATGCGCGAGCCCGGCCACGTAGCCGATGCGGAAGGATTCCGCCCCGGCCTTGCCCAGCGTGGCCGCGATCATCAAGCCCGGCGCCACCCACGCCAGCCCCGCAATCCCCACGTCGGGAAAAGCCGCCGCCAGCAGCAGCCCCGCGGCAATCGCGAGCGGATACCGGCTGCGGAAAATTGGGTTTCCCCAGAGACTGTTCACCGGGCGCACTTTGCCGCAAAAGGGCTGAAAGGCAAGTTTCGGCGCGGCCGGTCACCAGCGGGTCAAGCGATCATGCCGCCAATGGATGAGATTTTTGGCTTTTTGGGGGTTCAAGGCCCGGGCCGAGCGAGAGACGCGGGCAAGCGTCCCTGGGGTCGATGAACCGGGGAGCCGTTCGGAAGGCGCTGCGCAGGGGTGGGGACAGCCTGCCCCCACAATCTTGCGTCCGCCCTGGTGGGGACAGGCTGTCCCCACCCCCCTGCACGAGCTGGATGCAGGCCTGGCGTGTGGTTCCTGTGATTGACAAGTGACTTGACATGCCCGCCCCATTTCGGAATATGGAGCCTATGCGCGTTCATATGTTTTCAGAAAACCGCCGGTACACCCGGATAAGCGGAGCTTGCTGCTGGATGGTTCTGGCGGGGTCCATCTGTTTGGCTGCGGGGCGGGACACGGCTCCGGTGCTGCTGGCCAATCCCATGCAAGGGACCGATTCCACCTTTGCCTATTCGCATGGCAACGAGTACCCGGCCATCGCCCTGCCCTTCCCGATGAACACCTGGGCGCCCTACACCCAGCCCCTGCGCGATTCCTTCTTTTACAATTACCGCCAATCCCGAATCCGCGGGATCCGCCAGACGCACCAGCCCAGCCCGTGGATTGCGGATTATGCGGCGTTTTCACTGATGCCGGTCTCGGGCAAGTTGGTGGTCAACGAAGATGAAAGAGCTTCCGAATTCCGGCACGAAGAGGAGACGGCCCAGCCAAGCTACTACCGCGTGCGCCTCGATACCTGGAAAGCCGTCGCCGAGGTGACCCCCACCGAGCGGTGCGCCCGGTTTCGATTCACCTTCGACTCGGACCAGGATGCCTACGTCATCCTGGACGCCTTCACCGGAGGGTCCGAAGTCGAGATCGTGCCCGGCGAGCGCAAGATCGTGGGCATCAGCCGCTACAACCATGGGGGTGTGCCCGACGGCTTCGCCAATTATTTCGTCATCGTCTTTGACCGCCCGTTCTCCGCGCACGGAGTCTGGTCGCCCGACGGGATTCGTTCCGGTGAACAAAAGCTCTCCGGCCCGCAGGTGGGGGCGTTCGTGAAGTTTGACGGCAGTGCCGGCCAAACGGTGGAATGCAAAGTGGCTTCGTCATTCATCAGCCCCGAGCAGGCCCTGCAAAACCTTCAGCGCGAAATCGGCGACGCGGACTTCAACACCATCCGGCAGCGGGCCGAGCAGCGGTGGAACGAAGCGCTGGGCCGCGCGGCCGTCGAAGGCGGGCTGGAAGATCAGCAAAAGACCTTTTACAGCGCGCTATATCGGGCGATTCTCTTTCCGCACAAATTTTACGAGTTCAACCCCCAGGGCCAACCGGTTTATTTCAGCCCCTACGACGGCAAGGTCCACGAGGGCGTGCTCTACACCGATACCGGCTTTTGGGACACCTTCCGCGCCGCCCATCCCCTTTACAACCTGCTCTTCCCGGAGGTGAGCGCCGAAATTCTCCAAGGGCTGATGAATGCGTATGACCAAAGCGGCTGGCTGCCCGAATGGGCCAGCCCGGGCCACCGCGCCTGCATGATCGGCAACCACGCCTTCTCGCTCCTGGCGGACGGCTGGGCCAAAGGCATCCGCAGTTTCGACCCCAACAAAGCCCTGGCGGCCATGGTGCACGACGCCAATACCCAGGCGCCGGCAAGCTGCGGCTCGATTGGCCGCGACGGCGCCGCGTATTACGACAAGATCGGCTACGTGCCCTATTCCTACCAGCACGGCCAGCCCAGCTTTGCGGAAGCCACCGCCAAAACCCTGGAATATGCCTACGACGACTTCTGCGCGGCGCAACTTGCGCGGGCCGTGGGGAACCAGCAAGTGGCGGAAGAGTTCGCCCGGAAATCGATGAATTACACGAATGTGTTCGATGTGAAGACCGGGTTTGTGCGGGGCCGCCAGGCCGACGGTTCCTGGTGTGAGCCCTTCGATCCCACCGAATGGGGCGGTCCCTTCACTGAAGGCTGCCCCTGGCATTGGACGTGGAGCGTTTTCCAGGATATCCCCGGGCTCATGGATCTGATGGGCGGTGAGAAACCCTTCGCCGCGAAACTGGACGAGGTTTTTACCTCCCCGAATACGTTCAAGCCAGGCACCTACGGAAACCCGATTCATGAAATGACCGAAATGGCGGCCATTGACATGGGTCAGTATGCGCACGGCAACGAACCCATCCACCACATGATTTATCTCTACGATTACGCCGGACAACCCTGGAAGACGCAGTCACGAATCCGGCTGGCGATGAACAAGCTCTACCAGGCCACCCCCGACGGTTTGTGCGGGGACGAGGATACCGGCCAGATGTCCGCCTGGTATGTGTTTAGCGCGCTGGGTTTTTACCCGGTCTGCCCGGGAGACACCAACTACTGCATCGGCAGCCCGCTGTTCGACAAGGTGACGCTCACGCTGGCGGGCGGCAAACAGCTCAAGTTAATCGCGCGGGAGAATGGCCCGCAGCACCCTTACATTCGGAGCGCCACCATCAATGGGGCGCCACTGGACCAGGGTGTTTTTGAGCCATGGTGAGCTGGTCGCCGGAGGGGAGATCGTCTTTGACATGAGTTCCACTCCCAACCCCAAATGGGGCGTGGGCCCGGGGAGTTGTCCCCCGCCGTTGGTCTCCCGGCCCGCCGAAGCCGGCCGGGGGCAGTGATGGCTGGACACCGCCGCGAATTCATGTTCTAACACACCGCGATATGGCAAGCATCAGTCCGAGCGCCCAAACCTCCAGCAGTTCCCCATCGCAAACCAATGGCCAGACCTACCGGGGGCCGTTTGCGATCATGACCGTCCTCTTCTTCATGTGGGGATTCATGACGGTTTTCAATGACATCCTCATACCACGGTTCAGGGAAGCATTCACCCTGGATTACTTTCATGCCATGCTGGTGCAGTTCGCCTTCTTCGGCGCCTACTTCATCGGGTCCCTGCTCTACTTCATAATTTCCGCGAAGGCGGGGGATCCCATCGCAAAGATCGGCTACAAAAACGGCGTGGTCACTTGGCCTGCTCATCTCGGCCGCAGGCAGCGCCCTGTTTTGGCCTGCCGCCGGCGCCACGTCCTATCCGATGTTTCTCGCCGCGCTGTTTATCGTCGGAGTGGGCTTTGCCATGCTGCAAATCGCCGCCAATCCCTACGTCACCATCCTGGGCCCCGAAAAGACCGCGTCCAGCCGCCTGAACCTGGCGCAAGGGTTCAATTCCATCGGCACCACCATCGGACCGATTATTGGCGGATACCTGATTTTTCATTATTTCGCCAAGGCCGGCGCGCACGGGGCGGAATCGGTGAGGATGCCGTATCTGGGCTTCTGCGTCATCTTCATGTTGCTGGCGGCGATCTTCTTCTTCATCCATTTGCCACACATCGGCGAAGGCAAGATCGAGGCGGGCGCCGGGGCGCTCAAGTACCCGCACGTCGTGCTGGGTGTGATCGCGATTTTCATGTATGTGGGAGGCGAGGTATCGGTGGGCAGCGCGATCATCAATTTTCTCGGCCAGCCTACCGTGGCCGGTTTGTCGGAGCTGGAAGCCAGCAAGTATGTTTCGATTTACTGGGGCGGCTTGATGATCGGCCGTTTCATGGGCGCGGTGGAACTCAGTGAAATGAAGCGGGCCAGAAAGCGGGTCCTCCTCATCGTGATCCCCCTGCTCGCCTACCTCCTGCTCTGGATCGCCAAGAGCGCGCCGCTGGATGCCCTGCGCGGCGGCTCGGGTCAGCCCGTCTTCGAGCTCTGGCGGGAACAGTTCGCCGCTAATTGGCCGGTGTTCAGAACCTATCTTCCGTTCGTCGGCCTGTGCTGGGTGCTGTTCCAGTTCGGACGGTCGCTCGCCGGCCGCACGCTGGCGATTTTCTCGGGCACCGTTGTCGTGCTGTTGATCACCGCCATTCTGTTTGGGGGCAAGGTGGCGATGTGGTGCGTGGTGGCCGTGGGCCTGTTCACCTCGATTGGGTGGTCCAATACCTTCTCCCTCGCGCTCGAAGGCACCGGCGTTTACAAAAGCCAGGTGTCCTCGCTGCTGGTCATGGCCATCCTCGGAGGGGCCATCCTGCCGCCGCTGCAAGGCAAGATCGCCGATGTGACGCATAATCTGCAAATCTCCTTCGTGGTCCCCCTCATCGCCTATGCCTACGTCGCGTTTTACGGCCTGAAAGGGCACCGCATCGGCAGAGGGACAGAACCGGCTTGAGGCGCGCCGTGCGGGAAATGTGTGTCGTGCGGCCGGAGGCGGGGCTCCGCGCCGCGGTTGGCTTGTGCCGGACCTGCCAGCGCCGGAGCACCCGGGCCAGCGGATGATGACTGTGGACCCGGCCCGGCAGTTCACTCCGACCGCTTTAATCAAGATGAAAACCTATACCTTAAACAAACGCCAGTTCCTCCTCCGCACGGTGGCCGCAACCGCCGCGGTTTGCGCCTGGGAACCGATTTTTGTCCTCGGTCGAACCAAGACGCCAACGGGCTGGCGCCTCAATCTCGACGGACCGTGGCAGGTAGCCAAAGCCGCTTCCGGCGAATCTCTGCCCGCCACGGTGCCCGGCTGCATCCACACCGACTTGCTGGCCGCCGGCAAGATCCCGGACCCGTTCTACCGCGAGAACGAAAAGGATGTGCAATGGGTGGGTGAAGCAGACTGGGTGTATCAACGGAGCTTTCCCGTCCCCGAATCCGTCCTGAAGAGCGACCGGGTGCTGCTGCGCTGTGAGGGCCTCGATACGTTTGCCGACGTCAAGATCAACGGTCAGGAAGTGGGCCGCGCCGACAATATGTTCCGCGCGTGGGAATTCGATGCCAAGCCCGTCCTGCGCGCCGGTCAGAACACCATCGAGATTACCTTCACTTCGCCGATGCCTTATATCCGCGAGCATCAGGCCAAACGCGTGCTCTACGAATGGGCGGGCGAACATGAGCCCAAGGGCCGCGCCTGGGTGCGCAAGGAACCCTGCAATTTTGGCTGGGATTGGGGTCCCGTGCTGGTCACCTGCGGCATCTGGCGAAACATCGGCCTCGAAGCGTTCAACAAAGCCCGCTTCCAGGAGGTCGTGATTTTGCAGCACCACACCGGCGGCGAGGTCGAGCTCGAAGTTCAGCTCTCGGCGGAAGTCGTCCGCCCCACCCCGCTCACCGCGATGGTTTCGCTCAGCCGCGAGGGCAAGACGATTGCCTCGCGCCAGGTCACGTTGCAGGGCGGAAAGGCCTCGGCCACCCTGGGCGTCCCCCACCCCGAGCTGTGGTGGCCCGCGGGCATGGGCCGGCAGCCGCTCTACGAGGTCAGCGCGCGGTTGCTGGAAGAGCGCGGCAAAATGCTCGATCATGTCGAACGCCGGATCGGCTTGCGAACGCTCAAGCTGCTGCCGCCCGACACCGAAAACCCGCTGCGTTTCGAAGTCAACGGGGTTTCCTTCTTCGCCAAAGGCGCCAACTGGATTCCCGCCGATGCGTTCGCCAACCGGGTGACGCCGGAGATCCTGCGGCGCTACGTCCAGGACGCCGTCGCCGTCAACATGAACACGCTCCGTTTCTGGGGCGGGGGCTATTATGAAGAGGAGGAGTTGTTCAACGCCTGTGACGAACTGGGCGTGTGCGTCTGGCTCGATTTCAAATTCGGGTGCTCGAGCTATCCCGCCTTCGACGATGCGTTCATGGAAAATGTCCGGCTCGAAGCCCGGGATAATCTGCGCCGCCTGCGCCACCATCCCTGCATCGCCGTCTGGTGCGGCAATAACGAGATCGGTTTGATGGTGAAGGATCAATGGTCGGATAGCTCCATGGGCCGGGCCGATTATGACAAGCTCTTCAAGAACCTGCTGGCGGACCAGGTGAAAGAACTCGCGCCACAAGCCAACTACGTCTCCGGCAGTCCCGACTGTGGCGATACCCATTACTGGCTGGTCTGGCACGGGGGAAAGACCTTTGACGCTTACCGGAGCTTCACCGGTTTCCCCAGCGAATTCGGGTTTCAATCGTTCCCGGAGCCTAAGACCGTGCGGGCCTACACCACGGAGGCGGACCGGGCCTCGGTGGTCACGCCTGTCATGGAGTGGCATCAGCGTTCGCCCAAAGGCAACGAAAAGATCCGGGACATGATCCCCCGCTACTTCAATCCGCCGAAGGATTTCGACAGCACCCTTTGGCTCAGTCAAATCGTCCAGGCGTATGGGATCAAGATCGGCGCGGAATACTGGCGCCAGACGATGCCGAAATCCATGGCCTGTGTTTACTGGCAATACAACGACTGCTGGCCCGTGGCCAGTTGGTCGTCGGTCGATTACTTCGGGCGCTGGAAGGCGCTCCACTACCTGGCCCGCCGATTTTACGCGCCCATCCTGGTCTCGGGGCTCGAAGATCCAAAGAATGGGACGATCGACGTTTATGTCACCAGCGACCGGCTGGCGGCTTGCCAGGGAACGTTGAGCTGCACGGTGACCGACCTCGAGGGGACAGCCCTGGCGCAGGAATCCCTCGCGCTGGATATCCCGGCCCGGACCAGTGTTAAAGCCAAGACACTCGACCTGAATCCCCAGGTACAGAAAGCCGGGGCGAATAACCTTTTAGCGTGGCTCAAACTGGTCATCGACGGCCAGGTGGTATCTGAAAACCTGGTCACTCTCGTCCCGCCCAAAGACATGAAGCTCCCCAATCCGAACCTGAAAACAACAATCGAGAAATCGACGGGGGCATTCCTCGTTACCGTCAGCGCGGAAAAACCCGCGCTGTGGGTCTGGCTCGAATTGGAGGGAGTGGATGCGCGGTTCTCCGACAACTTCGTCCAACTCAGTGCCGGAGGCACGGCGCAGATCCTGGTGCATCCCGCCAAATCCCTGGGCGCGGCGGAATTCGAACAAAACCTCCGCGTCCGGAGCCTGGTCGATACGTATGTCTGATCGATCAAGCCGGTCAATTGAGTGGTCATGAACATAAATACGATGGCGTTCGTTGCGCCCCATTTGGCCTGTGGCGAGGCGCGACGAGGGAGCCTATTCGCGTGGATCTGTGACCGAGGAGCAACGAAGCCACAGGCCAAATGGGGCGCAACCCTCCGGGCGGCCGTGCTTTTTGGCGCAGGCTTCGTTGTTCGCTCCTTACAGACCCATGGCGGGTATGCTCGTCGCTCACGCCTCGCCTGCGCCAAAAATCCCTGGCCGCGAACGTCATCGTATTTATGTTCATGACCACTTCGCACAACCAACAACAAAGTTTAAATCCAATGAATCGAAGAGAATTCGTCCGCACCACCTCGCTTGCCGCCACGGGCGTGCTGCTCAGTTCCGTCAGCCTCGCCGCCGATGCCGGGTTTCCCGTCGTTCGGACCCCGGAGGCAAAACGCAAATTCACCAGCCCGGCTGTCGAGCGCGCCATCGCACAGATCAAGGCCGCCTGCGGCAACCCGGAGTTGGCGTGGATGTTCGAGAATTGCTTCCCGAACACGCTGGATACCACAGTGGATTTCGAAATGATCGACGGCCGGCCGGATACCTATGTCATCACCGGGGACATCGACGCGATGTGGCTGCGGGACAGCACGGCGCAGGTCTGGCCGTATCTTCCGCTCATGAAGGAGGATCCCCAACTGCAGCAGTTGATCGCCGGCGTGATCAACCGCCAAACCCGCTGCATCCTCAAGGACCCCTACGCCAATGCCTTTTACAAGGACGAAAACCAGATCAGCCAGTGGAAGAGCGATCGGACGGAAATGAAACCCGGCGTCCACGAGCGGAAATGGGAAATCGACTCGCTCTGCTACCCGGTACGCCTCGCCTATCACTACTGGAAGCACACCGGCGACACGACCCCGCTGGATGCCGCCTGGCGCGAGGCCATCCTCGCCACGCTGCGCACCTTCCGCGAGCAACAGCGCAAAACAAACAAGGGGCCCTACCGCTTCCAACGCCGCACCGAGGTCCAAACCGATACCCTCGCCGGCGGCGGTTATGGCTTCCCGGCCAAACCGGTCGGAATGATCTTTTCGATGTTCCGCCCGAGTGACGACGCCACGGTTTTCCCCTTCCTGGTGCCCTCGAACTTTTTTGCCGTGGTCAGCCTGCGCCAGGCGGCGGAGATCCTCGAACACGTTCACCGCGATGGGGATACGGCTTCCCAGTGCCGCGCCCTCGCGACGGAGGTCGAGCACGCCCTGCGGGAGCACGCCATCGTGCGCCACCCGAAACTTGGCCGTGTTTATGCCTACGAGGTGGACGCGTTTGGAAACTTTTACTGCATCGATGACGGGAACGTGCCGAGCCTGCTCTCGCTTCCCTACATCGACGTGCTCAAGCCCTCCGACAAGATCTACCTCAACACCCGCCACCTGGTCCTGTCACCGGAAAATCCCTATTATTGCCAGGGCACCGCGGCCAGCGGGCCGGGAGGGCCGCACGTCGGCATGGACATGATCTGGCCCCTCGGGCTCATCGTTCAGGGTTTGACCAGCACCAGCGATCAGGAAATCCGCCAATGCCTCGACACCCTCCGCCGCACCCACGCCGGCACCGGGTTCATGCATGAGGCCTTTAACAAGGATGACCCGAAGAAATTTACCCGCTCCTGGTTTGCCTGGGCCAACACCATCTTCGGCGAACTGGTGCTCAAGACCTATCACGAGCGCCCGCATCTGCTCGCCTGACGCCGCGGCGCCAGGCCGTGCTTCCGCCCGAGGCGTCAGTCCCACGAGGCCCGGATCGTGCCTTGGAGCCGCCGGTAATCGGGAAATTCCTGCGGCAGCACGGATTGTCCGAGGCTGGTGACGATCTTGGGCACTTTCCAGCTCCAGCGCTCGACGTGGCCGTCCGCGAATGACAAGCACGCTCCCTGGCTATGCCGGTTGGCGGGCAAGTCAAACCATTCGCCATCGAACGGACTGCCCACCGTCGGCAGGCCAAACAACGCATCCAGGATTTCGTCCTCGTGGACGTCGATGAACACGAAGCATTGGCTGGGGTTCGGGTTCCGGATTTCCGTGGATTTTTGAAAGCTGGGGATCCAGAACAGGCTGTTGTCGGGGCCGCCCAGTCCGTTGATTGACTCGCTCATGTTGTAGCTGCGCGTGTGCAGCATGGCAAGCTGCACACCCTCCAGGGTAACAACCTGGCCCCGATCCGACGGGCAATGGTAAATGGACGCATTGCGGTTATAGGGAAACAAGTAGCCCTTTTGAATGTTCAGCGTATTGGTGTCCGCCCTGGCATTTCCGGGACACCAGGTCTCGCTCAGGTCCAGGCCGGGGATAGGCTGCCCGGTGTTGATGTCATAAACCGAATTGTTCGGCGGCACGAAATCCCCGTTGTCATGAGTGTACATGGCCCAGCAGACACTCAGTTGTTTGAGGTTATTCAAGCAGTTCGCTGCCAGCGCCTTTTCCTTTGCCCGGCCCAACCCTGGCAACAAAAGGGCCGCCAGGATGGCGATGATGGCGATGACCACGAGCAACTCGATTAAGGTAAAACCGCCCCGGCACGGCCGAGTGCTGGCATAGCCACCCCTCCGGCCGGCAACCGCACATGTCTGATGTCTGAGGATCATCCGGCTTGTGTGCGCGGAACATACACTTACTTACCCGCAATCTTCAGCTACCCACTCGCCGCTGGCCCCCCGCAATGGGCGCCCGCGAAGCACTTTCCAGAGCAGACCCCGGGCCGAGCCCTTACCAGTTCGGCTCTTTGCCCGTCTGCAACTTCTTGGCCACGTTATTCAGCCCGAGCGCAATCTGCTCGGCCTCCTCCCGGGTGGCATCCGGAGTGAAGATGAGCAAGCCATCTGAAATGTTGGCTTGAATCCTGGGCGCTGCCAGCCAGCGGCCCTGGTTCAACTTGTCTTCCTTCGGGTTGACGAACTGGCTGAAAATGACCAGGTGCCGGCCCCGATTAGCCGCCGTGAACTGCTCCAAAAGCCAACTGCCCTCGCGGTCGAACTGCACACTCAAGGCAAATCCCCCAAGCGCGTCAATCACTCGGGCGCCCTGCACGTTGGCTTCGGTCAAAAACGGCGCCCGGGCCACGGTCATCATGACGGGGTGCTCGCGAAAAACCGAGGCCACTTCGGCATTGCCCATGGGGTCCTGTTTCATCTCCTGATGCATCCGGAACGTGCTCAACGGATGCTTGCGACTGCTCTTCTCGCTTTGACAGCCACAAATCAAGCCCAGGGTCACGAACATGGCTAAATACATGTTGAACCCACGCCTACAAATCTTCATAGTGCATAGAGAAACGGTTTACGCGCCTTAAGTAAAGAACTATGAGCAAGCAATACAACAAAGCCGAAAAACGCAAACGCCGCAACGCTTACCTCAAGCGCCGGAAGAGCCACGCCAAAGCCAAATCTCCTTCCACTCAAGCCGGCACGAAAGCCGAAACGGCCGCCTGATTCGAGCCTGTGGGCCGAGCACAAAGTCCCGTGCCCACTTTGAGTGGAGAATGGCGCGAGTTTCCACGCAGCTTCGCGCCTGCCACACCGCCCCGAGAACTGCACGCCTTGCTTTTCAGGGCTTCCGGGTTCAACCCCGCAGTTTAGCCTTCCCATTCAATAGTTGTTCACCACCCTGCCCCGGCGGGGGTTTAGCGGGATAACAACCCTTACCCGCGCACCGTCGAATCGCCTGATTTCCGCGCCAAATAGCGTGTTGTTCACATCCTATTCACCGCTGCGAGGCGGTGAACAAAATGTTTAAAAGTCAGGCTTGTTTTTCCCAGAGGATAAGCTAAAGCGAACGAAGGCGGAGAGATACTTGAGTATCCAACGCAAATTACATGCGCAAACCGCTTGCTTTGCGCCGTGCCCTGCATCACATTCCTTTCATTCTCTGCTCAGCAGAACCAAACCATTGCACATTTTATGGGACGCATCTACAACAACATCGTCGAAACCGTCGGACGCACCCCGCTGGTGCGTTTGAACAAAGTCACCGAGGGCGTGCCGGCTACCATTCTCCTGAAGTGCGAGTTCTTTAACCCATTAGGCAGTGTCAAGGACCGCATCGGGATGGCCATGATCGAGGAGGCCGAGCACCGGGGGATTCTGAAGCGGGACACGGTCATTATCGAGCCGACCAGCGGCAACACGGGGATTGCCCTGGCCTTTGTGGCGGCGGCTAAGGGCTATCAATTGGTCCTGACGATGCCCGAGACCATGTCGTTGGAACGTCGCACGCTGCTGGCGATGCTCGGGGCCAAGCTCGTGTTGACCCCCGGCTCCGAGGGAATGAAAGGCGCGATTGCCAAGGCGGAGCAATTGGCCAAGGAAACCCCGAACGCCTGGATTCCACAGCAGTTCGAAAACCCGGCCAACCCTGAGATCCACCGCAAAACCACCGCCGAGGAAATTTGGCAGGACACGGACGGGAAAGTCGATATCCTGGTGTCGGCGGTGGGCACCGGAGGTACGATAACCGGGTGCTGCGAGGTGATCAAAGCACGCAAGCCCTCGTTTCAGGCCGTTGCGGTCGAGCCCAAAGACTCCCCAGTCATTTCCCAAACCCTGGCGGGCCAGCCAGTCAAGCCGGGACCACACAAAATTCAGGGAACCGGTGCGGGTTTCATCCCCAAAAATCTCCACCTGAAAGATTCCAAAGGCAATCCCCAGATTGTGGAATGCGTCCAGGTGACCAACGATGATTCCTTCGCCATGGCCCGGCGGCTGGCCAAGGAGGAAGGCATTCTGGCGGGCATCTCCTCAGGGGCCAATGTCTGGGCTGCCATCGAGTTAGCCAAACGCCCGGAAAACAAGGGGAAGATGATCGTGACGGTGGCCTGCTCGACCGGGGAGCGTTACCTCAGCACGCCCCTGGCCGCGGAAGCGCGCGCCCAGGTCGGAGGGTAGAGCGGCACTAGGTTCCCTGCCCCACCGCCTGGGAAGGCACCCCAAGGGGGCTGGGGCCCGCAGCGCCGGAGCCGGCCTGCTCGACGAGGAACCGGCTTTGCTCGCGATTCGCGAGATTGGCTGCGTTTGGCCCATGCTCATTGGCCGGGATTGGGGACGGGGCGCCGCAGGCGGTGTTTATCCTTGTTCAGGATGGTCAAAAAAATTAGTTGCGTTCAATCCTGTTTGCCGCTAAGTAATAGACAGATCGAAGGTCTGTCGCTGCGGGCGGTAACTCTTGTTTGCCAAGCAGCAGCTTCCCAAAAATTCAAAGTTCTTAGTGGTTTTCGGGGATTTATTCTGAAACACCTTCGCAACACACATACAGTATGAGCACAGCAACCAAAAGCGACACCAGTCACAACGCTACGGCTACCGATGCGGGTTCCGGCTACCTGGAAATCTCCGAAAAGGGGTTCGGCTTTCTTCGGACATCCGAAAACCATTTCCACCCGAAACCCAGTGACATCTTTGTCACCCCGGACACCATCAAACGCAAGTTTTCTCCGGGAAGGCAGCCTGGTCGAGGGTTCCACCCAACCGCCGCATCGGGGCAACAGCCCCCAGTTAAAAAGCGTCGAGCGGGTCAACGGAATGCTCTTCGAGGATTACACCAAGTCCGTCCGTTTCGAAAATCTGACCACCATCGACCCCATCGAGAAATTCAAACTCGAGACCAGCCCGGACCTCATTGAGACCCGGGTGATCGACATGGTGACGCCGTTGGGCAAAGGGACTCGCGGCCTGATTGTGGCCCCGCCGCGCACGGGCAAGACCACCGTGCTGAAGCAAATCGCCAACGCGATCACCGCCAACCATCCCGAGGTGCACGTGCTCGTCTTGTTGATTGATGAGCGTCCCGAGGAAGTCACCGATTTCCAGCGTTCCGTCAAGGCCGAGGTCGTCGCTTCCTCGAACGACCAGGACCTCGAAACCCACGTCCGCCTTTCCCGTTTCATGATCGAACGCTGCCGGCGAATGGTCGAGGCCGGCAAAGATGTCTTCGTCCTGCTCGATTCCATTACCCGCGTCGCCCGCGCCTATAACAGCGTGCACGGCGGCAGCGGGCGGACCATGACCGGCGGTGTGGACGCCCGCGCCCTGGAAATCCCCCGCAAGATGTTCGCGTCCGCTCGAAAGATCGAGGAGGGCGGCTCGCTGACCATTCTGGCCACGGCCTTGGTCGATACCGGCTCGCGCATGGACGAACTGATCTTCCAGGAATTCAAGGGCACCGGTAATATGGAGTTGATCCTGGAGCGCAAGCTCTCGGACCGCCGGTTGTTCCCCGCCATCGACATCCCGAAAAGCGGCACGCGCAAAGAGGAAAAGCTCTTTCCGAAAAACCAGATCGAGGCCGTCCGCAAGCTGCGGCGCATGATGGTCGATCTCAACCCGGTCGAAGCCATGGAGACATTGGTCGCCGCGCTCAAGAAGCATAAGACCAACGAAGAATTGCTGGCCAAGCTCGTCTAATCAGGCTGGGCCTCAGGCCCGCCGCGCGTTCTGGCACAGCCGAAGGTTGGAGGGGCTTGAGCCCGCCAGGGGTAGCAGACGCCGCATTCTCTTTGTGCTGCACCCGGACGTGAAGGGCGCCGGGCGCCGATGGCGGGCTGGACACCGCCCCCCAGTACGGCAAAACTCGGCTTGATAACAACGTGCTTTGAAGCGCAAGCGGTATCACAAGTCCGTTGGCACCAGCGCTCGCCCCCCACTCGAGCGCATGCTGCGCATCCATCAGGCCCTCCAGGCCGGCGATACCCGACCGCCACCTGGCTGGCGGCTGACTTGGAGGTCTGTGCGAAATCCATCTACCGCGACCTGGAATTCATGCGGGAGCGGCTGGGTTTGCCGCTGGAGTTTGACCGCCGGCGGTTCGGCTTTCATTACACCGAGGAAGTCACCGCGTTTCCCACGATGCAAATCAGCGAGGGCGAACTCTTCGCCCTCGTGGTGGCTGAGAAGGCACTCCAGCAATACCGTGGCACCAGCTTCGAACGACCGCTGATCAGCGCTCTTCAGAAAATGCAGCAGGCCCTGCCCGAGACCATCTCGCTGGACCTCGCGGACGTGGAGCGCACCATTTCGTTTCGAACCCGGGCGGAACCTATCCTGGATCTCAACATTTTTGATGCGCTGGCCAAAGCCACCGCGCAGCGGCGGCAAATCGAGTTGACCTATCGCAAGCCGGGCCAACCCAAGGCCGAACTGCGCATCGTCGATCCCTACCACCTGGCCAACATCAACGGCGAGTGGTTCCTCTTCGCCTACGATCACCTGCGCCAGGATATCCGCACGTTCGTTCCGGTGCGCATTAAAGCCATCAGGCCCACCGGCAAGTCCTTTGTACGGTCTCATAAGTTTTCCCTCGAAAACCGCCTCCGCGACAGCTTCGGTGTCCATTCCGGGCAGGGCCAGTTCGACGTCCTCCTCCGCTTCAACCAAAAGGTGGCCGATTACGTCCGGGAAAAAAAATGGCATGAATCCCAACGAATACGCGAACGGAAAGGCGGCGCCGTGGAACTCTCCCTCAAGCTTTCAAGTCTCGAAGAAGTCGAGCGCTGGGTCCTGAGCTGGGGCGGCAACGCCACCGTGGTCCGTCCCAAAGAACTCGCCCGCTCCGTCCGCCTGGCCGCCCAACGCATCCTCGCCTCCTCCTGATCCCCCGCCCCGTCCGCATCACGCATCAAGTTTCGTGTTACGTGTTACGTGTTACGTGTTACGTGTTACGTGTTACGTGTTACGTTTTGCGTTTTGTACGTTCTACGCCCCTTGGGGTGTTCACCCCCGTTCCAAGCGACGCGTCACGTGCTATAAGGCACGCATGGCATCTAAATTCGTCCAGGAGAGGGCTCTGCCAGGGGTGTCGGAGCGTCAGCGGATTTTGCGGGAGGCTGGGGCCGTTCTGGCTCAGGCTCGCTCGCTGTTGGATTGCCTGGATCAAACGGGCGGACGCCTGAGCCCGGAGGCGCTCGGGCTGGTGCCGCGCCGTCGGTCTCGCCAGATTTTGCACCGCTGCCCGTAGCGGCCACTCGTCCGCCAAATTCCGGAGCGCGCGTGTGGACTCGTTCCTGGAGTGCTGCGGAGGCCGAAGTCCTCCAAGGTGAATCGCTCCAGGGTTGTTGATTATCGTGGGGGTTGCAGGCGTGGTGTTCGGTGAAAACACGGCACCCCACACGGAGTGGATGACCGACTCGGGGTTCGCCAGCCCGGCCTGAAGGAAGCCGGCCGGTTCTTGGAGCACGTCCGACGCCCGGGCCTTCACGCTTCACCCCTCGATGGCTTCCAACCGCCGATGATCGATCTTGCCCGTCCCCAACCGGGGAAGCTCGTGAACGCATCTGACGGCTTTCGGCGCCGCCAGGTTGCTGAAGCCGCGTGCTCGAAGGGCTTCGCGAATTCGCTCGATGGTCAATTGGGGCTCGTTGCTGACCGCGATCAATTTCTCGCCTTTGATGGGATCCGGCCGGGAAACGACCGCGATGGCGAACTTGGGACCAAATTCCGGGAACGCCCCCGCCAGCGCGTCTTCGAGCGCGGTCAGACTGATCATCTCGCCGCTGATCTTGGCGAAGCGCTTTAAGCGTCCAAGGATATAGACGAAGCCATCCCCGTCCACCCGGGCGATATCGCCGGTGTCATACCAACCGCCGAGCGCTTGGAACCGCTCGTTCGCCGCCGCGTTCAGATACCCACGCATCACGTTGGGGCCGCGCACGAAGAGCCGGCCCGCCGGCGCGCCGGCCGCAGCCGGCTCCCGCGCTCCGGCCCCGTCCGAGCGCGGCACCGGCGCAGCGGATGCCGGATGGGCGGCGTCCTCCCCTGCGGGGGTGGCCACGGGCGAGGCGGCTGGCGCCGCTCCCCCGATGCCCGGCACAGGCTCGAGCTTAAATTCGATGCCCGGGAGAAACTGACCGGGCGAGCCCTGGCGCGGATGCATCGGGACGTTGACCGTGAGGCAGGGGCTGCACTCGGTCGCCCCATAACCTTCCAGGATTCGGACGCCGAACTTTTGCATCCAGAGGGCGCTGGTGCTCTCTTGGAGCTTTTCGGCGCCGGCAAACACGTAGCGCACGGTGCGAAAGTCATAGGGGTGCGCCTTCCTGGCATAGCCGTTGAGCAGGGTGTTGGTGCCGAAAAGGATCGTGCAATCGAGATTGTAACAGGCGGCGGGCACGACGCGATAATGCAGCGGGGAAACGTACAGCACAACGCGGGAACCCGCGACCAGCGGCAGCAACAGCCCCACGGTCAGGCCGAAACAATGGAACAACGGCAGCGCGTTGAAGAAACGGTCTGTGTCCATCACGTCGATCACGGACACCATTTGCCGCATGTTGGCCAACAGGTTGCGGTGCGTTAATTCGACGCCTTTGGGATCCCCCTCGGAGCCGCTGGTAAACAGGACGACCGCCACATCGCCGGGTTGTGGATCGCCCCGGGGCACGGTCCGCCAGGCCTGGCGCAGGAAGGCCGCCACCCGCTGGCCGCGCGTGATGCGCGCACGCACGTCTTCGAGAAAGACCACCCCGACACCGGCCCGGGCGAGGGGTTCCAAATCCAGCCTGGCGCGGGCCACGAAGGTCTTCGAGGTAATCACCTGCTTGAGCCCCGCCAGCCTCACGCAGGCCTCGAGCACCGCCGGTCCCATCGTGTAATTCAGCACCGCTGGAACCTTGTTTTCGGCCCAAAGGCTGAGCAGCACGATGGGGAACGCATTCGTATTCGGCAGCAGCACCCCCACGCGCGCCGGTGAACCGGTCAGCAGAGTTCGCCACTGCCCAGCCAGGGCCTCGGCGCCGATCAGCAACCGCCGATAGGTCAACCCCTCAAGCGTCACATCCTGCACCGCAAGCTGTCCCCGGCGTTGCCGCGCAGTCGCCAGGATCGCCGCCGGAACCGTCGTGGCCCCAACGGCCATTTCCGTCTCGAACCGCTGTCGGACCATCTGCTCGCGCACCCACTCCGTCAGCCGAACGCGCGTCCCACTGGCACTCAGCGAGCCGCAATCCGGCGGCGGCAACACGTCGCTAAAGTGCACCGACACCCGCGGAAACCACTGCTTCCGGTTCGGATTCGGCGACAGGGGCAATCGGTCGGCCCCGCGAATATACGCCGTCAGCACCCGGGCGTGGGTCTTGCAAATAAGAAAGCCGGTGCCATCGAAGAGCTTCATCAACGAGCCGGTGCAAGAGAGGCGTCCCTCCGGGAAAAGCACCAACCGCCCCCCTTGCTGCAAGTACTCCGCCATGTGCTTGACGGCGTAGGGCGAGTTCACATCCACGGGAAAGGTACGCCGATTGACCATGATCCGACGGTGCAACCAGCTAATCTGGGCCGTGGTGCTCGACGTCACAAAGCGCCAGTCATCCTCCAAACACACCCCGAGAAACAACCAGTCCAGCCACGAAACGTGATTGGGAAGCAACAACACCGGCCCGGGCCCGGCCAGCGCCTGCTCGTTATACGAACGAAACCCGTAAAGCAATCTCACTAAACCACGCAAAATCCTCTTCATGCCATAAAACCGGAAACTTCGTCCGCCACGCGCTCCGGCTTGTGCCAGCCGGGAGCCTTCCCGCTCGGTCGCCGCCACACGATCAACCCCAGGGTGACAAACGCCGTTGCCATCGCCGCCGCCGGGGCGAACCACCGGTCCAGCGGCCGCGTGCCCGGATTGCCCATCTCCAACACGCCCGAGATGATCGCGCCTTCACCCGGGCACGGCGCCTGGGCCTTGACGGTCCCCGTCTTATCGACCAACTGCGAGATGCCCGAACTCGCCACCCGGCAGATCGGTATCCGATACTCACTCGCGCGCAACGGAGCTACCCGGGCGTGCAACTCATGCTGAGCCATACCCCAATCGGCCACATCCATGGTAGGTACGATCAGCGCCTGGACGCCTGACTTCACTAACCGGTCGGTCACCCGGCTATAGCTTAAATCGTAGCAAATGCAGATGCCAATTTTTCCCCAGGGCGACTGCCAGACGCTCTGCGTGGCCGCCGGCAGCCCATCCTTAAAGAATTGGATGGGCACACTTTTGGCCTGCCGGAAAACGATCTCACCAGCCGGAGAAACCACGAAGCCCGTGTCGTAGAATTGGTCCCGTCGGACAGGATCCTTTCCGCCAACAATGAGGTAACGCTGATGCTCCCGGCACCACTGCTTCACTCGTTCAGGAACCGGCTCCGCAAACGTGTACTCGCAGAGGACCAGCAACTCGGCCTCGGGATGCGCTCGCACCAACGCGTTGAGACGAAGCAGAACCTCCTGCTCGGTGGGAAACTCCATCTGCACGCCTGCCACGTGAACCACGGTCTGCGGAGACGCGTCGGGAACTCGCGCCGAGATGCGGGCCCAGGCCAGCAAACTCGCCGGGCCCAACACCAGCAACGCAATGCCTGCGCGCTTGGACTTCGTCCAGAGAAAAGCCGCACCGCATGCCACTCCCATCAACAGGAAGCCCATCCCGTAAACGCCGAGGTAACGCGCCGGAACATCCGCCGGATCGAGTCCAAAGGCAAAGCCGGGACTCAACCAGGAAAAGCGCAGGTAGTACAGTTCACTCCTGAAATACTCAAGCCCGCACCAAATAATTGGAGGCAGCGCCCAACGCCACACCGAATTCAACCGGACCAGGCAGAGCCTGGCCAGGACCACAAAAAGCCCGATCCAGAACGCAAAAACCAGCCAGAGCGCCAGCGCGCCGGCGCCAAATACATTCCAAAAGAAAGCCAGCCGCACGCTCGCTATCAACAAACCCACGGCCAGCCCCGCATAGAATGCCTTCCGCCAGGTGTCAGCCTCCGCCAACCGCATCAACGCAAACAGGTATAGCACGGTGAAATAAGCCCCGTGGGGAACGGCGTACGCCAAATGGAATGCGGAGGCGGCGGCCACCACCCAAGCCAGTGTCCACCAGAACGATTTTATGGTTTTCATGACGGTTCGCGCGCTCACCCTGCCAACCCCCTGCCCCGCCCCTTTCCCGCCGGGGCTCCGCGTGCGGCCACGCGCCCCACATTATCCGCCACGCGCCGCAAATCCCGGGTCAACCCGTCAACGCGGGCTGTCGGAATGCCTTCCCAAAGCCCCTCCGCGCCCCGATGGTACTCGGGCAGGATCTGGTCCAGAAGCGCGGCGCCTTCCGCGCTCAGCACGACGCGATACGCCCTTCGGTCCGAGGCCGCGTCCTGGCGCTTGACCAACCCCCGCCGCTCCAAACGGTCCACCAGGCCGGTCACGTTGGAGCGGTGCATAATCAATTGGCGGCTGAGTTCGACTTGGGAGAGGCCCCCGGCCTCGGTGTGCAACACGTTGAGCACGTTGAATTGGCTCGGGCTGATGCCCCAACGCTGGAAGAAGAGGCGGCTCGCGTTCCAGAGCGTATCCGCGGTGCGGAGGACCTGCAAGAGGGCCCGGTAGCGGGCCTGGCCGCCTTTGGCATGGGCATCCATGGAGATTGTTTAGCACGCTATTGTTTATATGTCAACAAATTGCTCCCCGGTTTCCCATCCCTTGTCTTCACCCGGGAGCGGGTGTAGGTATTACGTGACCATTCGGCAGGATCTTGACCCCTATGGAAAGGAAAGGTGCTGGTCATGATGGCAACACAGATTCGACAGAAGGACGCGATTTTCTGAAAGCCGCGGCCCAAGTTTTCGAGGAGGCCTGGGGCAACGACAATGCCATGGTCACCAAGCCGGTTCCCCTCAAGGCCATGCTCCGCGTCTGCGCGGACCTGGCGGCGCAGGACGCCCAACCTGAAGAAGGCCGCGTCGAGCGCTGGCGCCAGCGGCTTGCTCCTGGGAGCGAGCGGCGCCGCGGCGGCGAGGCTTTCCTGGCGGGGCAAGTCAGCCTCGGGCTCGATAGCTGATGCGCATCCCGTGGGCGTTGCTGGGCGAAGGCTTCAACCGTGGACCTCAGCCCCGGGATCTGTCACCTGACGGATGCGGAACGTCGCGTTCCGGCGCCGGACCCAAGACCCCTGGTGGCAGAAGGCGCGGTCCTTCCCTTTTTGCCAACATAATCCCGCTGATCCCCGAGCCTGCCTCCCTTCCCCACCCCATATTCCTGAAACAAACGACGCGGATGCGGGGTATTGGTAGCAGAATGAAAATGAATGCGATGTCGATGGCAGGGCCGCCGGCTTGCCCGCGAATCCACCCGTAATGCGCGCGCTCAACCCTTGTCCAGTCCGTTATGCTAGAGTTTTGCGTTCACTATGATCTGAGGAGTAGGATGGCCCCCGAGCCGGCGCGGCGAATCGATGTCAGACGCACAACAGTTCGAGGCGTTCATGCAGCGGTACCAAAACATGGTATTTAGCACGGCCATGCGCTTGCTTGCCAATCAAACGGAAGCGGAAGATGTCGCGCAGGAGGTTTTTCTGCGAGCCTTCGAACATTTCGGCGAGCTGCGAGAGAGCCCGACCGCGGGCGGCTGGCTCAAGCGGGTCGCGACCAATCTCAGTCTGAACCACCTCACGCGCTATCGCGCGCGCTGGAGCTTCTTCTCGGAGCTCTCGCCGGGAAGCTCGGACGAGGAGTCCGAAAGGCAAGTGGACTTTGCCGCCCCCGACAACCTGGGCGAGGCCCTCGAAGCGGCCGATCGCCATCAACTCGTCGAGCAAGCCCTCCAAAAGCTGCCCCCCGCCCAGCGCGTGCCGCTGGTGCTCTACCACCTCGAAGGCCTGCGTTACGAGGAAATCGCCGCCCAACTCAAGGTCTCGCTCGGCAAGGTAAAGACCGATATCTTTCGCGCACGCGAAACCCTCCGCAAGAAGCTGCGCGTGAAGCTCGCGGAAGAATTGCTTTAGCACATGAACCCGGAAACCGACCGCAACCTCGAGATCCAGGTGGATCAAGCATTGAAAGCACTGCCTGAGCTCCAGGCCCCCCGCACGCTCATGCCGCGGGTGCTGGCGGCCCTGGCGGCCCGCGCGGCGGTGCCCTGGTATCGCCAACCCTGGCCGGCCTGGCCCCTGGGGTGGCGAGTAGCGGCTCTGACGTTCCTCCTGGCTTCCTTCGGCTGCCTTTGCCTCGCCTCCTTTCAATTAACCCGGGCCGCGGGATTCACCCTCGCCCTGCAGGAACTCGCCCAAAGCCTCTCCTGGCTCGGCTCACTCTGGAATGTGCTGGCGACCCTCGGGGGAGCGGCTGTTTTAGTGATCAAACATCTGGGCGCCGGATTCCTCCTGGCCTGCGCCTTCGCCGGGCTGCTGGGATATGCCGTATGCATCGCTTTGGGGACCGCGTGCATCCGGCTGGCCTACGCTAGAAAATAAGAACCAACATTATGACGTTAAGCAAGAAAACCTGGCTCGCCTGCCGTGTCATCGGATGCGGCCTGGCCCTCGCGAGCACACTCGTGGCCGCCTTCCAGACGCGGGCCAGTGAAGCCGAATCCGCCACCAAACCCTCCTCCGAAACCCTCGCGGAAGATACCAACACCCTCGGAAAGGCGAGCGAGCCGGCCGCGGCCGCCTCCGAATCCGTGAACGACGGCGCGCCCATGGTGGTGATCGGCCGGGACGCCGAACTCCCGGCCGGCCAAACTGCCGAGACGGTGGTCGTCATCGGCGGTTCAGCCAAAATCCATGGCAAGGTGCGCGAAGCCGTGGTGGCCATCGGCGGTGATATCGAGATCGACGGGGAAGTCGGGGAAGCAGCGGTGGCGGTGCTGGGCAACATCGATGCCCGGCCCGGAGCAAGAATCAATGGGGACGCGGTGGCCGTCGGCGGGCGGGTGAACGTGGCGCCGGGAGCCAAAGTGAGCCGGACGCAGCAGGCGGTGCAACTGCCGGATCTGCGCTGGCTGAGGAACTGGTTTGTCCATTGCGCGTTGCTGCTGCGCCCGCTCTCCTTCCAAGTGGGGTGGGTGTGGTGGGTCGCCGGAGCCGTATTCCTTCTCTACCTGCTGGTAGCGGCGGTCTTTCCGCGGCCCGTCCAGGCCTGCGCGACCGAGTTGCTCAACCGTCCCGCCACCAGCTTCCTGGCAGGCCTGCTGACCATTCTGCTGGTCCCGTTCCTGATCCTGCTCTTGGCGGTGACCGGTGTGGGCGTGATCGTGCTGCCCTTCGTCTTTGCCGCCCTGTTTATCGGAACCGTGGTGGGCAAGGTGGGCATGCTCGAGTGGCTGGGCTTCAAAATCGGACGCCAGTTCGGCAGCGAGTCGCTGCAAAAACCAGTTCCAGCCCTGATCCTCGGTACGGTCATTATTCTGTTGCTCTACCTGGTGCCGGTCCTGGGACTCGCGACATTCGCCCTTACCCGGGTTTGGGGCCTGGGCGCGGCGGTCCTGGCCGGACTCAGCGGTTTGCGGCGAGAAATGCCGGAGAAACCCGTCCAACCCCCTCCGGCGCCGGAACCGGCTCCGGCGCCGACGTTTTCGGCTGTGGAGCCAGCCCTGGCGGCTGCGGCTCCGCTGGCCGCCCAGCCCGCTCTCGGCGGTGCAACCTCGGCGGAGACCGCCACCGTCACCGAGGCTCCCAAGCAAGAGAACGCCACCGTGCCTCCCCCGCCACCAACCGCGCCAACGCCACCAAACCCACCCACCGCTCCCACCGTTCCGCCGCCGATGCCTGACACCCTGGCCTACCCCCATGCCGGCTTTTGGGAACGCATGGGAGCAGGCTTCCTGGACGTGGTCCTCATCTGCGTCCTGGCCGCATGGGTCGGCCCGTTTGCGCCCGTAGTGGCCCTGGCCTACTTCTCCGGGATGTGGGCTTGGAAACAAACGACGATTGGCGGGATTGTTTTGGGATTGAAAGTCGCGCGCCTGGATGGCGGCCAAGTCAGCTTCACCGTGGCCCTGGTCCGCGCCCTGGCGGCGGGCTTTTCCATTTTTGTGTTGTTCCTGGGCTTTCTTTGGATTGCGTGGGATAAAGACAAGCAGGGCTGGCATGACAAAATCGCGGGCACCGTGGTGTTGAAACTGCCGCGCGGAGCGCCCTTGATATGACTGGGAATTTCCTTTCCTTCAGGCCAAAAAGCCGTATGTTCCTCTGACACTCGAGTCATCCAATTGGGTGACTCAGGCTATCGGAACGGAGCGCGGAGCTCCTGCTCTGCGCGGAGATCGGGCGTCCCCTTTTCTCGCGGAGCACTGCCCGCATTTCCTTCCGGGCCTGAGGCTTTTTCCCGGTGGCTGGCTGGCCCGTTGAACTGATGGACATAGCGCATATTAGAAATTTCAGCATCATCGCCCATATCGACCATGGGAAGACGACGCTTTCGGACCGGCTGTTGCACCGGACCGGCACCATTTCCACGCGGGACATGGAGGATCAACTGCTCGACTCGATGGACCTGGAAAAGGAGCGGGGGATTACTATCAAGGCCCACCCGGTGACCATGCGCTACCAGGCCAAGAATGGGGAGACCTACGAACTCAACCTGATCGACACGCCCGGCCACGTGGATTTCTCTTATGAGGTCTCGCGCAGCCTGAGCGCATGCGAAGGTGCCTTGCTCATCATCGATGCCGCCCAGGGCGTCGAGGCCCAGACCGTCGCGAACGTTCACCTGGCCATGAAGCAGAACCTCGCGATCATCCCTGTCATCAACAAAATCGATTTGCCCCACGCCAATATCCCGCAAACCAAACAACAGTTGGAAGATATCCTGGCCATCCCCGGCGAATCGGCCATTCTGGCCAGCGCCAAGGAAGGCATCGGGATCGACGACATCCTGGAAGCCATCGTCGAACGCGTTCCCGCGCCCAAACCGACCGGCGAAGCCTCCGTGCAAGCGCTGGTGTTTGATTCCTATTTCGACACCTATAAAGGCGTGGTGATCCATGTGCGCGTCTTCAATGGCGAGCTGAAGCCGGGGGTCTCGGTCAAGTTGCTGCACTCCGGCAAGAACGTCGAGATCAAGGAGGTCGGCAGCTTCAACCCCAAACCCTACGTGCGTGAAAAGCTGGAAGTGGGCGAGACGGGTTATCTGACGGCCAACATCAAGAGCCCGCTCGAGGTGAAGATGGGGGACACCCTGACGGATACGCGCCATCCGGCGCCCAGCTTGCCGGGCTTCAAGGAGATTCATCCGATGGTGTTCAGCGGGATTTACCCCATCAACACCTCCGATTACGAACACCTCAAGGCCAACCTGGCCAAACTGCAGTTGAACGACTCCGCGTTTGTCTTCCAGCCGGAAACTTCGGTGGCGCTGGGCTTTGGGTTCCGCTGCGGCTTCCTGGGCCTGTTGCACCTCGAGATCGTGCAGGAACGCCTTCGCCGGGAATACGGCATGGACATCATTGCCACCTACCCCAGCGTGATCTACCGTGTCAAACTCACGGATGGCACCTGGAAAAGCGTGGATAACCCCGCCTACCTGCCGGAAGTGACCTACATCGAAACCATCGAAGAGCCCATGGTCAAAGCGTTCGTCATTTGCCCCAATGAATACATCGGCGACATGATGGCCTTAATCTCGGAGAAACGCGGCGCGGTGGACCACACCGAGACTTTGGATTCCCGCCGGGTGATGCTGACCAGCCTGCTGCCCTTGAATGAAATTTTGATCGACTTTCACGACCGCATTAAGAGCATCACGCGCGGCTACGGCTCCATGGATTACGAGCACGCCGGCTACCGTGAATCCGACATGGTCAAGCTCGACATGCTGGTGAATACCGAGGCGGTCGATGCCTTCTCGTGTATTGTGCACCGTGACAAAGCCGAAGGCCGCGGACGCGCCCTCGCCGCCAAGCTCAAAGAAGTCATTCCCCGCCAGCAATACGCCGTCGCCATCCAGGCCGCGATCGGCGGCAAAGTGGTCGCCCGGGAGACCGTGGGCGCCTTGCGCAAGGATGTGACCGCCAAATGTTACGGCGGCGACATCTCGCGCAAGCGGAAACTGCTCGAGAAACAAAAAGAAGGCAAGAAACGCATGAAAGCCTTCGGCTCGGTGAACATCCCACAGGAAGCCTTCATCGAGGTGCTCAAGGCCTGACCCCTCTCTTTCTCGCCGCTGCATCGTATGTCCAATACCAAGAACCGCGAGCCCAAGACGCCAAAACCCGCCGCTCCCACGCCCCCTCGAGCTCCAGACACGTCCGTTCCGCCTGGCGCGCCACCGGCCTCCTCCTTCGGCCTGGCCTTGCGCTGGTTTTGCTCGCGCAGTTTCCGCCATGCGGTGGCCATGCGAAAACACGTCCGGAAACTTTTGAACCATCAGTGGGATATTCTCAGCCCGCAGGCCATCCAGGCCATCGAGGGCTCGATCGAGGAACTGAGAGACGCCGCCGCGCGTGGCGCTGACAAGGCGGCGCTCGGCAAGCAGATGGAGAGCCTGGAACTGACCGCCAACAAATGGCTCAAGCCCTATCCCCATGCCGCCTGGCGCGAAAACATCGAGGTGCTGCTGGTCGCCTTAACAGTCGCGATGGGCATCCGCACCTTTTTCCTGCAGCCGTTCAAGATTCCCACCGGCTCGATGCAGCCGACGCTTTTCGGCGTGACCTCGGCCAATCTGATCCGCCAACCGGATTTCAAAATCCCCACGGGCCTGGCGGCGGTGCGCGATTGGTTTGCCGGCGTTTCCTATGTCCATAAGGTGGCCGAGAACGACGGCACCTTGGAAGCCGTCGATGCGCCCTTCCGGATCTTGATTTTCAATATCTGGCAAACGCTCGTGGTGGGAGGCAAAACCTACACCATTTGGTTCCCCCCGGATTATGGCGAACAGAGCCTCCAGCAACGGGCGGGTCTGCTGCCCGGACAGCCCTTCCACAAAGGCGAGGATATCGTCAAGCTCCGGGTGGGCACGGGTGACCACTTGTTTGTCGATCGCATGAGCTACAACTTCCGCCCACCCCACCGTGGTGAGATCATCGTTTTCGAGACCCGCGGCATCCCCGGGTTGCGTCAGGACCAGTTTTACATCAAACGGCTCGTCGCCCTGGGGGGCGAGAAGGTGCAGATCGGGGACGATCGACACCTGATTATCGACGGCCGTCGGCTGGACGCCGCCACCCCTCATTTCGAGAAGGTATATAGCTTTGACCCGAAATTGCCGCCGCGCGACAGCCGGTATTCCGGGCACGTCAACGAGAAAACTGCCGAACTGGCGCCCGAGTTCCGCGGCGAACTCGCGCCACTTTTTCCGGATGCCTCGGCGGTGTTCGAAGTCCGCCCCGATCATTACATGGTCATGGGCGATAATACCATGAACAGCCTGGACTCCCGCACGTGGGGTGACTTTCCCGCCACCAACGTCATCGGCAAATCCTTCTTCGTTTATTGGCCGATTACCGACCGCTTCGGTTGCGGCTACCACCGCTAACGCGCTGTAAGCTCCCCGCCGCTTCGGGGATTTTCCCGGGCGCGATCTCGAATTCGGCGGTGAGTGCGTTGGGGGGGACCGCTGGGAGACGGGGTGGCTCAATCCCATCGAGGGCGGCTGGACGCGCGCTTACAGAACGCATCCAGATTTGTAATGGAGCTCGCCCGCCGATATGTTATGTAGGGTTAGAATGGCCGATCCGATGAACCGATAAGGAACACTATGGATACCCAGGAACTCACGCCCTCACCGGTTCCACCAACCGGGAATGACAAGATTTGGAGCATGCTCAGCCACCTCTCGGCCCTTTTGGGGGTGGGCCTCATTCTGCCGCTGGTCGTGTACCTGGCCATGCGAAAAGATTCCGAGTATGTGGCATGCAATGCCCGCGAAGCCCTCAATTTTCACATCTCAATTATCATTTACGTCCTGTGCTGCGTGCCGCTGATGTTCATCCTGATCGGAATCCCATTGGCGATACTTATCGGCGTCGGTTCCCTGGTCCTGGCGATCATCGGCGCGGTCAAAGCCGCCGACGGTCAGTGCTACCACTATCCTCTGACTCTCCGGTTGGTGAAGTAAGCTAACCAGGCTTCGCGTCCGATCCTGAGTGGGTTGCGCGATGGTCGAAGTTTGGCGAACCGTTGGCCTGTGAATCGTTACGCGACCCCCGCATCTGAGGCCGTAGAGCCGTAAACTTCAGTCCGCGAACTCCGTTCACCCAATGGGAAATGCCCCGTGGAGCGACGGCTGAAAGTCCCGGATAAGCCGTTGGACGAAAGGCGTGGAAAGAGCCGAGTCCGAGCGCCAAGAAAACCTCGCGGCAGAGATGGGGTTGGGAGCCCTTGAGTCGCACGCTTTACGCAATGTTGAGGATGTTCCGGTCAACTCGGGTTGCCCATGTTACCCCACAAGCGTGGGGCTTCTGACGGCTGGAGGGCCGCCGGCCAATTCCCCTCGAGCACGGGGGCAAATAGATTGTGTCGCAGCCAATCTTTCAGCAACCGGGCAACGCCGACGTACTGCGAAAAATCCTGGGGCTTGAGCAAGAACGCATTCGCCCCCAAATCGTAAGCCAAGCCGATATCGCCCACGTACTGGCCGGCTGTGAACACGATGACAATAATCCGGCGGAAATGGGGCTGCGCGCGCACCCATTGCAGCACCTCGCGCCCGGATCGGTGGGGCAACTTCAGGTCCAGCAACACCAGGCCGGGCACGGGAAACTCGGCGCGGTTGGCGAACATTCCGGCTCCGGAGAGATAATCGATCGCCATCTGCCCGTCGGTGACGACCCGTACCGGGTTGCTGATCGCCACCTCCCGGAAGGCCCGCTGCAACAGGAAAACATCATTCGCCTCATCCTCGACCAGCAGTACGCACGTGTCGCTCATAAAGTGCGTCCTCAATCTCGCCTACCCCGCAGCCGGTGTCCACTGGTTCGTCCAGCTATTGTTCCCGCGGCCCGCTTTGGTGAAGCTGAATGGCAACCCAGCGCGGCGGCTACGGACCCTGGCGCTCGGCGCGATAAGCTTCAGGTTCCATACGACCCTCCCCGCCGCGCTGGCGCGCTACGCGGCCGGCCTGGCGCACCGCGGCCCGGGCGAATTCGATCCGTGTCGCACTTCTGCTTTGATTCCCGCTGGATAACGGGTAGGTTTTCCGATTGTCGAATTCGAGAATTTTGAGTTCGTGAGCAAAGACTTCATTAGAATCGGTGGCGCCCGTGAGCATAACCTCAAGGACCTCACCCTGAGCATTCCGCGAGACAAGCTGGTGGTGATTACCGGCTTGAGCGGCTCGGGAAAATCCTCGCTCGCGTTCGACACCATCTACGCCGAGGGACAGCGGAAATATGTCGAGTCCCTCTCGGCTTACGCCCGGCAGTTCCTGGACCAGATGCGGAAGCCGGACGTGGATTTCATCGAGGGCCTGTCGCCCGCGATTGCCATCGAGCAGCGGAGTTCCGGCTCGAGCCCCCGGTCCATTATCGCCACTACCACCGAAATTTACGATTACCTCCGGCTCCTCTATGCCCACGTCGGCCAGCCCTACTGTCCCGAGACCGGCGTCCCCATCGTCAAGCAAACCACCAGCGACATCGTCGATAAGATCCTGGCCCTGCCCGCACGCACGCGCGTGATGGTCCTGGCGCCGGTCGTCCGCGAGCAAAAGGGGGAATTTCGCGACGTGCTCGAACGCTTGTCGCGCGAGGGGTTTGTGCGGGCCCGGATCGATGGCACGCTGGTCGAGCTGGCAAACGGCGCCCGGTTCAAACTGGATCCCAAGCAGCGCCATAATATCGAGGCGATCGTCGATCGGTTGGTGATCGACGAAAAAGTGCGCGTACGGCTGAGTGATTCCGTCGAGACCGCCCTTAAATGGGGGGAAGGCGTGCTGCGGATTCTGCACCAGGCGCCCGACACCGCCTCGGAGGCCGCCTCCGCCGCGGGCAGCGCCGCCACGTGGACGGAAACTCTGCACTCCAACCGGAACCTCAGTCCGGCCACTGGAAAAAGCTACGAACCGCTCACCCCGAAGCATTTTTCCTTCAATGCCCCGGCCGGCGCGTGCCCGGTGTGCCACGGATTGGGGCAAAAGATGGTGTTCGACGAGGGGCTAATCGTGCCGGACCCGGAGAAGACGCTCGAAGCGGGCGCCGTCCTGCCCTGGCGGCGCGGCGGCAAACGAATGGTGGTTTACTACAAAGCCATGCTGCGCGGCATCGCGGCCCACTACGGGCAAAGCATGGAAAAGCCCTACCAGGACCTGCCGGAAGATTTCAAGAAAGTCCTGCTCCACGGCTCGGGCGAGACCGAGCTTACCTTTTCCTTCTGGCGCGCCGGCAAGGTCAGTAAAGTGACCCGTCCGTTCGAGGGCGTGATTCCCAACCTCGCGCGCCTGTACCAGGAAAGCGAAAGCGAATTCACCCGCAATCGCCTCAAGGGCTTTATGAGCCCGGAGTTTTGCGATGCCTGCAACGGCAAGCGCCTGAAGCCTGAGATTCTGTCGGTCGTTCTCGGCGGCCCACTCAGCAATGGCCAAACTCCGGCCCCCGCTGCCTCGAGCCAGAGCGCGTCCAAGGGCACGAACGCTCCCCCCGCGCCGCAACCCCGCATCCCGGGCCTCTCCATCATGGATGTGTGCGCTCTGTCGGTGGATCGAGCGGACGCGTTCTTTGCGAACTTAAAGCTGTCGGATTTCCAGGAAAAGATCGCCCATGACATTATCAAGGAGATCCGCGCGCGGCTCGGCTTCCTGAAGAACGTGGGGTTGGGATACCTGACCCTGGATCGCGAAAGCGGCACCTTGAGCGGCGGCGAGGCGCAACGCATCCGGTTAGCCACGCAAATCGGCGCCGGCCTGGTGGGCGTACTCTACATCCTGGACGAACCGAGCATCGGGCTGCATCAACGCGATAACGCCCGCCTGTTGAAGACTCTCGAAGGCCTGCGCAACCTGGGAAACTCGGTGCTGGTGGTCGAGCACGATGCCGACACGATCCGGCAGGCGGATTACATCCTGGATCTCGGCCCGGGCGCCGGCGTGCGCGGCGGGGAACTGGTCGCCGCGGGCACGCTGGCCGAACTCATGGCCCATCCGCACTCGCTCACCGCCAAGTACCTTAACGGTGAACTCTCCATACCGGTGCCCCGCCAGCGGGTTAAGCCCACGCCGGAACGCGGCTGGCTGGAAGTGCTGGGCGCTTCCGAGAACAACCTGAAGCAGATCGACGCCCGGATTCCGCTGGGCACCCTGACTTGCGTCACCGGCGTGAGCGGCTCGGGCAAAAGCACGCTGGTGGATGACATTCTGCGCCGGGCGCTGTTTCGGAAGTTCTTTGGCTCGAAAGAACGTCCCGGCGCGCACCGGGCGCTGAAAGGGTTCGAAAACCTCGACAAGGTCATCGTCATCGATCAAACCCCGATCGGCCGAACCCCGCGCAGCAATCCGGCCACGTACACCGGCATGTTCAACCACATCCGCGACCTGTTCGCGCGGCTGCCCTCGGCCCGGATTCGAGGTTACGAATCCGGGCGGTTCAGCTTCAACGTGAAGGGAGGGCGCTGCGAGAAATGCCAGGGGGACGGCCTGATCCGCATCGAGATGCATTTCCTCCCGCCCGTGTACGTGACCTGCGAGGCCTGCAATGGCCGCCGCTATAATCGCGAAACCCTCGAAATCAGCTACAAGGGACTGAACATTGCCGATGTGCTCGATTTGACGGTCGATGAAGCGGCCACTTTTTTCCGCGCCGTGCCGCAGATTTACGAACCGCTCCTCACGCTGGCGGAGGTTGGCTTGGGCTACATCCGGCTCGGCCAGCCCGGCACGACGTTGAGCGGGGGCGAAGCCCAGCGGGTCAAACTGGCGGCCGAACTCAGCCGCAAAGCCACCGGGCACACCCTCTACATCCTCGATGAACCCACGACCGGGCTCCATTTCCACGATGTCGCCAAACTGCTCGAAGTCCTCTTCAAACTCCGCGCCTCGGGCAACACGCTGCTGGTCATCGAGCACAATCTCGATGTCATCAAAACCGCGGATTGGATCATTGACCTGGGCCCCGAAGGCGGTGAAGCCGGCGGTCAAATCGTCGCTCAGGGAACCCCGGAAACCGTGGCCAAAAGCGCCGCCAGCCATACCGGTCAATACCTCCAACCCATCCTCAACCTATAACGAACGCAGTCCCCACACCCCAACCCCCATCCTTATGAAACTCGCACTTTTCGGGATCTCCCAACTCAAGCTCGGCAAACATAACCTCAAGGATCCCCGGCTGGACCAGGCGGACAAACTGGTCGAGGCGGACAAGAAAGCTCACGCCCAGTTGGACGTGATTGGCGAGGAGGAATTGCTCGACGCCGACGCCATCCTGGCCCTGACGGATAACAAGGCGGATCTTATCTTGAAAGATCTCGAATTCGTCGAGACGCGCTTGGGGCGCGACCCCCAACCGGGAGAGCGCGCCGCGCTGGAAACCATTCAAAAGCTGCTGGAAAGCGAGCATTTTCTCTTTCAAGCGGGGCTGGCGCCCGAGATTCTGCAAGCGGTGGCCGCTCACAGCTTCTACACCAATAAACCCATCACCGTGGCCTCACCCGAAGACCTGCAAAATCCCGACGCGCTGCTGCTCCGAGCGTTTGCCGAGGCGGGCTACATTTCCTTCCTGACGGTGGGGGGCAAAGAGAATCGCGCCTGGCCCATCCGCAAGGGCATCACTGCCTGGGAGGCGGCCGGCACCATCCACACCGATCTGCAAAAGGGGTTCATCCGGGCCGAGGTCACCAGTTTCGAAGATTTTCTCGCCGCCGGCGGCGAAGCCCAGGCCAAACGCGCGGGCAAGCAACGGCTCGAAACCAAGCAGTACATCATGCAGGACTATGACCTGGTGAATTTCCGTTTTAACAAATAGCGAACTTAACCGCTTACGAGGCGTTTTAAAATAGAAGGAATTTGGCTGGCGAGGGCCGTCTATGAAGAAAGCGGTTCCTAGTCCGGGCGCACCCCGGGCCCGGGCGCGCTGGTTCCGCGTCGCGGCGCTCTTACTGCCGCTCGGCGCGCTGGGCTTGGCCGAAATCACCTTGCGCCTCTGCGGCTGGGGTTATCCCGCTTCCTTCTTCCTCCCATCCCGTCACAACGGCCAAACCGTGCTGGTGGACAACCCGAGATTCGGCTGGCGTTTTTTTCCGCCCACGATGGCTCGGACGCCTCAACCCTTTTTATTCACGGCCAGGAAGCCTCCCGGCCCAGTGCGCATTTTTGTCTTTGGCGAATCGGCCGCCATGGGCGATCCGGAACCGAGCTTCGGCCTGGCCCGGCAGCTCGAGCGGATCCTGAGCGCGGGCCAATCCAACCAAATCGTCGAAGTCATCAGCCTGGGAATGACCGCCATCGATTCCGAGGTCATGCTCGAAATCGCGCGCGACTGCCGCGGGATCGAAAGCGATTTTTGGGTCATTTATGCGGGCAACAATGAAGTGATCGGACCTTTCGGCGCCGGCGGACGGTTGCGTCCGCAACGCCTGGGACGAGGTGTCGTGCGAACGATCCTCGCGTTGAAACGCACGCGAGTTTGGGAGGCAATCGAGGCCCTGAGCCGGCTCGGTAAAGAGGCCCCGGAGTGGAAAGGCATGGAGACCTTCCTGGCACTGCAGCTTTCCCAAAGCGATCCCCGCCTGGAACCCATCTACAAAAACTTCGCCCTCAACCTGGCGGAAGTGGCCGAACTCGGGCGCCGGTCCGGCGCTAAAGTCATCCTGGCCACCATGCCGGTGAATTTGAAGGATTGTCCGCCGTTCGTTTCACGACCTCCGGCCGGGCTCGCTCCCGCGGACCAGGCCGCTTGGGACGCCGCGTTTACCCAGGGGACCCGGTCGGAAACCGCGGGCCGGTTCGAGGAGGCACTCACCGATTTCCAGCGAGCTTCCAAAATCGATGCCCATCACGCTGAACTGGTCTTCCAACGCGCCCGCTGCGAACTGGCGGTGGGTCAAAAAGCCAAAGCCTTGGCCGACTTCGGACTGGCCAAAGACCTGGATACGTTGCGGTTTCGCGCCGATTCCCGGCTGAATCGCATCATCCGGGATACCGCGGCCACTCAGCACCTGGTGCTGGTGGACACCGAAGCCCAATGCGCCCGTGAATCGATCGCCGGAGCGCCGGGAGACGACTTATTCGTCGATCACGTGCACCTGAACTTTCACGGCAACTTTGTGGTCGCAAACCTTCTCGCACAGCAGGTGCGGGAACTGCTGGGAGGGAGCAAGGTTCAAGCCTCGACCGATCTCATGCCGGAGGCGGAAGTTGCCCGGCGGCTGGCCTATACAGACTTCGATCGCCGCCGGATTGCCATGGAAATGCGAGCGCGGCTTCGATTGCCGCCCTTTAACCAGCAAAGCAACTTCCAAAGCCGGGATGAGCATCTCACCGGCCTGATCGAGGGATCGCAAACCGCGCCGCGCGAGTTCGCGCCCGCGTATGAAGCCGCGCTCGGCCTGGCGACGAACGACTGGGTCCTGCACGCAAACTTTGCGGGGCTCCTGGAAGCTGCGGGGGATTCGCCCGTCGCACTCCTTCAATGGGAGGCCGTGACCCGGTTGGTGCCGCAATACCCCGATGCCTGGCTCAGCCTGGGAAGCGCCGCCACGCAAGCGCGGCGCTACAGCGAAGCCGAGGGGTTCTACGAAAAGGCCTTGAAGCTTCACGCCGACCCGATGAAGGTGTGGAACGAATTCGGTTTGCTGGCCGCGGCAACCGGCCGCCACGCTGACGCCCAGCGCTTCTTCCGCCAGGCGCTGCGATTCAGGCCGGGCGCCAGCGCGCCCAGGGTCAACCTGGCGGCGGAGTTGGCCGATGCGGGCGACATCCCGGGCGCCACCGCCCAATACCGCGAAGCGATCCGCCGCGACGACACCAGCATCGCCGCCCGGGACAACCTCGGGATGCTGCTCAGCCGCCAAGGTGAAACGCGGGAAGCGGTCAAACTCTTCGAGCAAGCGCTCCGCCTCGACCCTACCCATGCGCAGACGCACCTGGACCTGGCCCGCTTGCTAGCGAGGCAAGGACAGCACCCCGAAGCGCTCGCCCACTTCGAGGCCGCGCTGCGGGCGCGACCGGATTTTGCCCAGGCACAGCTCGGGTTCGGACTCGAACTTGCCCAACTCGGCAGAGTTTCCGAAGCGATGCCCCGGTTCGCTGAAGCCGCCAGGCTCGCGCCCAACTGGATCGATGCGCGATTTAACTACGGCATCTGCCTCGCCAATGCACGCCGCTTTGCCGAAGCTATCACCGAGTTCGAGGCTACCCTGAAGCTGGACCCAACCGACAAATCAGCCCGGAGCGCCCTGGAACGCGCCCGTGAACTGGCAGGCAGGCGCACCGCCCCATAAACGCCCGGCGAGATCCGGTAGGGAACACCCGCGACCCTGAGTCGATTGCGGCTCGTTGAAACCACCCCGCGGCGGAGCCGGCTTCCCCGCGCGGGCTCAGCTTTGCTTGCGTTTGTGCAGCAGGATCCGGTTTCCGTCCGGATCGCTCACGATTGCGAAATGGCACATCGGAGTATCCATGATGTCCATGTGAACCGGCACGCCTTGAGATTTCAGGCGGGCCACTTCGGCCGCCACATCATCGACCTCAAAGGCCGCACACGTGCCGTCGGGCGATGGCTTCCAGGCCTCGCCGTAGCACCCGAGGCCAAAAGTGGCGCCTCCGATATCATATTCCACCCACATACCGCCTGCGGATTCCATGGTGGGCTTAAGGCCCAGCAGGCCCTCGTAAAAGCTCCGCGCCCGTTTCATGTCGGTGACGGGTGTCCCGGTGAAAGCAAATTCGGTGATCATGGGCTGGTATGTACGCCAGAAGTTCATTCCCGGCAAGGCTCAGCCGCTCCGAACCCTGCGATGCCGGAACGCTTCCAAAAAGCACTCTCGTCCGGCCCCGAAGAGGGCACAGACCGTGGCGGGCGAGGCTTGGCCAGCTCCTCGGGCGGCACTGCCACCGGCGATCCCGCCCCACTCTCCCGAACAAAAGCATTGACGGCTCCCCGGCCATTTTTCATATCTGTGCGCGCTTTGAGACAGAAACAGCGAAAAATTTTGGTGATTCTTTCCAATCGTTGGAACCCGAGTCAAAAACCCCGGTTCCTGGAATTGGATTGTGACGCGGAGGGTAATATCCACAAGCAACGCCGGTTGCCCAGCCAACCCAAGGACCCTCGTTTCCACGAGGTCTGGGAGAATGACGAAGGCCGGACCGAGATGGACTCCTGCTTCCGCTTCAAACGCCGGTACGGCCACAAACTGCAAAAGCGAGCCGAGACAGCGCCTGCACCCGCACCCCGCCGCGCGAAGGGCGGCAAGGCCGGCAGCACGGCCCGGTCCGGTTCGTAGGCTCGACCTCACGGGTTTCCACCGATGGCGGCCCCCCGGGTGCGTGGTAGGGTCTCACCCTACTGTGGACTTTGGCGGAATCTGCTTCCATTCCTTGCGTCGCATGAGTTCTTATGAAAACGCTTTTGAAGAATTCTGTTACCGGACTGTATTTTCAAGGCGTCGCCGCTTGGACCGACAGCCTGGAACGCGCCTTCGACTTTCGGTCCCCGAACGCCTGGTCCGATTTGTCCGGGCGGCGGAACTTGAACCCGATAACGTGGAATTGGTGTTCGGCTTCGAGGACCCCCGCTACAACCTCGCGCTGCCCATCGACGAACGCTTTGGTGTCAGGCGCGCGATGGCGCCGCGGACCTCTGAGGGCGGCGCGCCTGCGGGAAGCGCCGGGATCCATGCGCCACAGTTCTATCCGAATGACTCCCGGCTCTCGCCGAAAAGCGGGCCGTTTCGGGGCGCGACTCGGCGCATGCTGGCCGGTTGACGTCCGAATTATTTTCTATTGACCCCGCTCGGAGCACTCGCCACAGTGGCGGCACCATGTTAAGCCTTCCACGGTTCAGAGGGGCCGTTGCCTTGCTGGCGTGCGCTGCGTTCCCCGCTTTTAGCCCCCTGGTATCCGCCTCGTCCCCCGAGGGAGTTCATATCACCAAGCTCCCGGATCGGCTCCGCGTCGAGATTAACGGACACTTGTTTACCGAGTACCACTTCAAAGACGTTCCGCGCCCATTCTGCTACCCGGTGCTCGGTCCGGATGACCTGCCCATGACACGCAACTGGCCGATGGAGAATGGCGCCAACGAGGAGCATGACCATCCGCATCACCGCTCGCTCTGGTTCGCCCATGGCTCGGTTAACGGCCAGGATTTCTGGTCCGAAGAAAAGGGGCATGGGCGGACGGTGCACGAGCGTTTCACCCAGATCAAATCCGGCAAATCCGAGGGGGTGATTCGCTCGCGGAATAAATGGGTGGCGGCCGATGGAACTGTGGTTTGCACGGACGACCGGACGCTGCGCTTTTACAATCCCGGCCAGGCCAATGAACGTGTGCTCGATTATGAAGTGACGCTGCGCGCATCCCACGGAACGGTCACACTGGGCGATACCAAGGAGGGCACCATGGCCATGCGCTTGGCGCCCACGCTGCGGCTCAAGGGCAAGGTCGGCCAGGGGCACATCGTGCTGAGCACCGGTGTTCGCGACGGCAGCACCTGGGGCAAGCGCGCCGATTGGTGCGACTACTACGGGCCGGTCGAAGGCAAAACGGTCGGGGTCGCCATCTTTGATCATCCGCAAAACCCGCGCCACCCCACGTGGTGGCACGTGCGGGACTACGGTTTGTTCGCGGCCAATCCCTTCGGCGAGCATGACTTCGAACATCTGCCCGATAAGACCGCCGGAAATCTGACCATTCCCGCCGGCCAAAGCCTCACGTTTCGCTACCGCTTTTATTTTCACGAAGGCGATGACCAGCAAGCCAAAGTCGCCGAACGATACCAGGACTATGCCAACGCCGTAAGCCGGTAGGGCATGGGCGTCCCCAGCCCGCCTTACGGGCACTAGACAAGACTCGACCTGAACCAATTATGAAAACGTTCACTCGCAGGCAGTTTCTTCAGCACTCCATCCTCGCCGGCGCCGGTCTGGCCGTGCTGCCAGCCTTTACCCGGGCCCGCGCACAGGGAGCCAATTCCGACATCCGCTATGCGGTGGTTGGCTTCAACGGTCGCGGACGGGATCATCTCAAGGAAATGCGCGAAGTCCCCGGCACGCGCTTAGCGGCGCTCTGTGATGTGGACCGGACCGTGCTGGACCGGGAACTTCAGCAATGCGAAAACCGGGGTGAGAAAGTTCAAGGCTACACGGACGTGCGCAAGCTGCTCGAGAACCCCGAGATCGACGTCGTCACGTTCGCCACGCCCAATCACTGGCATTCGTTGGGCGCCATCTGGGCGATTCAGGCGGGCAAGGATGTCTATGTCGAAAAACCCGTTTCCCACAACGTTTGGGAAGGAAGCCAGTTGGTCAAAGCGGCACGCGTGCATAACCGCATTGTCCAGGCCGGCACCCAATGCCGCTCGAGCAGCGGAATTCAAGAGGGCATCGAGTTTCTTCGACAGGGGAATCTGGGCAAAATCCTTCGGGCCCGGGGCTTCTGTTACAAACGCCGCCCCAGTATCGGCAAGGTGGATGGCCCGCAGCCCATTCCCCCGTCCATCGATTACGATCTTTGGTGCGGCCCCGCGCCCAAGGGCCCGCTCATGCGCAAGCACTTGCACTATGACTGGCACTGGGTCTGGCCCACCGGCAACGGAGACCTGGGCAACCAAGGAATCCACCAGATGGACCTTTGCCGCTGGATTCTCGGCGAGCCCGAACTCTCTCCCCGCATCCTCAGCGTGGGCGGCCGGCTGGGGTACATCGATGACGGCACCACGCCGAACACGCTAATTGTGTTCCACGATTACGAACGCGCGCCGCTCATCTTTGAAGTCCGCGGCCTCCCCACCGCCGCCGGTTCGCGCGAGATGGACCGCTACCACGGCATCGATATCGGGGCCATTGCCGATTGCGAAGGCGGTTCGATGTTAATCGGCGATTATCGCAGCGCCAAAATCGTCGATCGCGAGGGCAAAGAGATTAAAAAGTTCGAGGGTAGTTCGAGCCATTTCGCCAACTTCATCGGCGCTGTGCGCAGCCGCCGCCAAGCCGACCTCAAGGCCGAGGTTCTGGAAGGCCACCTCTCGAGCGCCCTTTGCCACACCGGCAACATCTCCTATCGCCTCGGCAAAACGCACTCCCCCGAGGAAATCCGCGATACCGTTCGCTCCCTGCCCGACTTGGCCGAAGCCCTCGGGCGGATGGAACAGCACCTCGGCGCCAACAACATCGATCTGCACACCTCCCCCGCAACGCTTGGGGTGCTGCTGAAAATGGATCCGAAATCCGAGCGCTTCAAAGGCAATCGCCATGCCAATCAACTCCTGACCTCCGAATACCGGAAGCCCTTCGTCGTTCCCGCTAAGGTCTGAAACCGGTGGGGAACCCGCATCCCCGGCCATGACTTGCGGCCTGCGACTAGAGCCCTCCCCGCCGACGGGGGGTTGTCTTGGACAGTTTCATGTAACATATGTTACATGAAAATGGCGCGACTGGGGCGATGCTTTCTCTTATCTTTGGCGCTTTCCGCCCGAGTCCACCAGGAAGCTGTGCCACCGTTGGTTCGTTGGAAGGCCCGGTTTGTTGTAAAGCGACCCTCATCCGGGTCCGTCAGACCGCTGAATTTGCCCTGCCATTACGATTGGCCTGACGTGCCGAAATAATGCGGCAGAGTCCCGCGAACCCACGGAACGAAAACGCTCACCTGGGCTGATAAGCTCGGCGCTGACGCGAAGCTGTATGAAGTCCGGTCCGCGCACCCCCACCACGAGGCAGCAGACATGAGTTTGGATCGCCGACCCGGAGCCCACCTCGACCGCGAGGGCAACCGCCGAAGAAAGATCGAACACGAAATGATCCCAGGGAGCCGCGCGGGCTTTCCCCACACAGCAGCCCTCAAATCCGTTTCTCGTCGGCGTCGATGAAATCGACGAAGGTCCGGACGTCGTCGCGATGGGCCATGCCGGCCTGTTCCTTGCGCATCTTCAGGCGGGCCTGCATTTCCGGGTCCTCCGGTTTGGGATAATTCAGCATTCGATCCCGATGGGCCGCCTTGACGGATTCGGGCTTTTTGACGTGATGCAGCACCCAGTCGCTGACCTCGCCGTCGGTGATGGTCTTCTCGACCAACTCAATAAAGGATTTGGGATCCACGCCGGCGGTCTCGAGCCACAGGCCGTCGAAGCCCTTGCAGAAATTCGCCTGGTAATCGGAGTGCAGCTTGCCCGCGGCCCGGAGCCGGATCTTGTCGATGAACCGGGGCAGATGCGTCCAACCGCACATGGTCTCGCGCGGGCTGCGCGGATAGATCATTTCATTCATGCGGAAATAAATGGCGTCACCGCGCGGCAAAGTCAATCGAGATGGGAACTGGCGCCACCGCGCGGCAGCGGCTCAAGGGGGATCCCGCGCTCGGGGAGCCTGACGCACAGGCCGGCGGCCTGGGATCTCCCCGCGCAATCTACGGAGTGCCTGCGCCAGCGCGACTCCGCCAACCGAAGGCACCCTCAACTCTTTCCCGCATTGTTACGCGCGCCGGACAGATAGGCATGGATCTGCTCCGCGGCCGCGCGGGCATCCCGCACGGTGTGCAGGACCAAGACCGGACCGCGAACAATATCGCCACCGGCGAACACACCGGGCAGGCTCGTCATCTGGTGGTCGTCCACGACGATGCCACCCCAATCATTGAAGGAGAGGTCGCGGAAATCATCTGTTTGCGGACAGGGCAGCGGGTCAAACCCCAGGGCGGGAATGATCAGGTCGGCCTCGAGGTCAAATTCGGTTCCAGGGAGCAGCAGATAGGGACGCGGCGCATTCTCGGCCAGGGCCATTTCGGTGCGAATCAGGCGCAAGCCGGAAACCTGGCCCTGGGCGCTTAGAATTTCGAGCGGCGCGGCGCAGAACAGGAAGGCGGCGCCCTCCTCGATCGCGTTCCGGTATTCGCGCCGGGCGCAGGGCATATCCTGTTCATCGCGTCGATAGACGCAAACAGCGTCTTTGGCGCCGTAGCGGATGGCCGCCCGCAAACAATCCATGGCGGTATCACCCCCGCCGATGACGACGACGCGTTTGCCGGCCACCTCGATTTTCGGCAGGTCGAGCGGCACCGGGGTGGTTTTCTGCAACAGGAACGGCACGGCGGGCACCACCCCTTTGCTGCCAGCGCCGGGAAGGTTCAGGCACCGTGCCTGGCGCGCGTCCCAGCCAAGAAAGACCGCGTCAAAATCCTTGCGCAACTGAGCCAGGGTAACCTCCTGCCAGAGCCGCGCGCCCAAACGGAAAACCACGCCGCGCTTTTGCAGGATCTCGACCCGGCGCTGGACGATGGTTTTGTCGAGCCGAAAGGCCGGGACCTCATTCACCAGCAAACCGCCCGGGATCAGCGCCGAATCAAACACCGTCACGGCGTATCCCCGCTTCGCCAACTCTTCGGCGCAAGCCATGCCGCCCGGTCCTGAGCCCGCCACGGCCACCTTGCCGCCGTTAGGTGGCTGGGTGCTGGCATCGACTTGGCCGTGAGCGAAGCCGTATTCCATGAGGAACTCCTCGATCGCCTGGATGGGCACCGGTTCGGAAATCGAGTCCAGCAGGCAAGCCCCCTCGCACAGGTGATCGCTCGGGCACACCCGCGCGCAAATCTCCGCCATGTTGGTCACGGAGCCCAAGAGGGCCGCCGCCTCCAAAAAGCGGCCTTCGGCGGTCAGCAGCAGCCACTGGGGGATGGGATTGCACAGGGGACAGCCGGCGACGCACGTGGGGTTGGGACACTGGATGCAGCGGCTGGCTTGCTCGCGCGCGCTGGCCGCGTCATAGAGGCCATAGATCTCGAGAAAATCGGAGGCTCGCTCCCGGGCCGAGCGTTTGGGAAGTTCTCGCTGGGCCAACTCGCGCCACGCGTACTTGGAGTTTGGATTCCCGGCACCGGCGTCATTCATACGTTCACCATGGTTATCGGCCACCGATGAACACGACTTGGGCCCCTGGGTCGTCCAAGGCGGAAGGTTGAACGTCGAGCGCGACGGCGTCGGAGCCAGCCTGCAGCTCGCAATCTTCAACCTCGGACGGCGGCAGGCTCCTTCCGGTCCGGCCTGCCTGCCCCGTGTTCATCTGGATTCATTCATATTCATCTGCTTCCATCCGGCGTTCCTTTCTGAGATTCATGGGCGGTAAAAGTGGCCGCCAAACTCGGCGGGTTGGAGGGAACGAGCGCCCCCGGGCTGACTGACCGGGAAATGGCATCGAGCACCCGCCCTGGAGCGATGCCCAAGGCAATGATGCCGGTGATTAACAACAGGCAGAGCGCCCGGGCCGGCCAGTCCAGCCGGATCGGCGGCAAATCGCCGGGATCCCGAAACCAGGCCTCGCGCACGACGGACAAATAGTAATACACCGCGATGGCCGCATTGATCATCGCCAGAATCACCAGGGTCGAGTGACCCTTTTGCCACGCCGCGGTCAGCAAGCTCAGCTTGCCCATGAACCCGACGAAGGGCGGGATGCCCGCCAAAGCGAAAACCCCCACCGCCAGCGTGACCGCCAGCAGAGGCGAGCGCCGATGCAAACCGGCCAGTTCCTCGATGCCCACATTGGCGCCATCGCGCGAGACGTGACAAATCACCACAAAGCACGCCAGGACCATCAACAGGTAGCCGATGATATAATACAGGGCGGCGGCGTAGCCGAAACTGCTCAGCGCCACAAAGCCCACCAGCGCGTAACCCGCGTGGGCGATCCCGGAGAACCCGAGCAGGCGCTTGAAATCTTTCTGCATGAGCGCGATCAGGTTCCCATAGAACATCGACCCCGCGGCCAGTGTGGCCAGCAGCATCGCCAACGCCGAACAATCACCCGGGGCGAGCGACACCAACCGGAACAGGACCGCCACGCCGCCGACCTTGGGCAAGGAAGCGATCAAGCCGGCCGTCTCGTTCGAGGCGCCCTGATAGACATCAGGCGTCCAGAAGTGAAAGGGAAAAATCGCCAGCTTATAGAACAAGCCGCAGAGCGTTAAGGCCAGGCCGGCGATCGCCAGCGGGGAGTGGAGCATGGGTGGGAGCTGGGTCATGAGCACCGGCAGCGAGGTCGTTCCGGTGAGGCCGAACAGATAGCTCATCCCGAAGAACATGAGGCCGTTGGCGGCCACACCGAACATGAGGTACTTGATGGCGGATTCCATTTGCGTCCGCTGCCCCTTGCGTTCACGGCGCATGGGCACCATCAGATACAGCGGGAAGGCGGAAACTTCGAGGGCCACAACCAGGGTGATCAGGTCCACGCTGCTGACCAGCATCATCAAGCCGCACACGCTGATGCTGAGAAACAGGTAATACTCCGGTTTAACCTCCTCCCGGATGTCGCCCAGCTTGCCGCTGAGCAACAGAATCAGGAAAAAGCCCCCGGCGAATACCAGCTTCAACACCTGCGAAAACAGATCCACCCGGTAAGCCCCGGAGAAAAGGACCCGCTCCTGACCCAGGCAGAGGATCGCGGCCAGAAACGTTCCAAAGGCAACCAGGAGGGCAGCCTTCCGCGCCTCGCCGCCACGCGAGTCCCGCAGGGTGATCACGAACAAAACCAGGCCCCCGGCCAGCAGCACCAACTCGGGCAGAAAGGCGAATACTTTATGGGACGACAGCATACGCGGAAGCTTGTTGAGTCTGTTGCAGCAGATGTTGAACGCTGGCGTGCAGCACGCGGGTGAAGGGCTCGGGATGCAGCCCGATCCAGAACACAAATACCAGCAACGGCACGAGCGTCACGATTTCCCGAAACCCCAAATCGCGGAGCTGTGAATGATCCGGGTTGCGGGTGCCGCCATAGGCTACTTTTTGCAGCATCCGCAGCATGTACGCCGCGGCCAGGATGACCCCCGGCACGATGCAGACCATCATGCCTTTGGAGACGGCAAAGCCCCCGCTCATGACCAGGAACTCGCCGATGAAACTGTTCGTACCGGGAAACGCCAGGGATGAAAGCGCAAACACACCGGCAAACAGCGCGAAGATCGGCATCGTCTGGCCCATGCCGGACGCTTGCCCCAGGTCGCGGCTGTGCAACCGCTCGTAGATGATGCCGACGACGATGAACAAGGCGCCCGTGGTGATGCCGTGGTTGATCATCACGAGCACCGCGCCCTCGACCCCCACCTGGTTCAGAGCGAAAATGCCCAGCGTGGCAAACCCCATGTGCGCCACACTCGAATAGGCCACGAGCTTCTTGAGATCCGTCTGCCCCAGCGCCGTCAAGCCGCCATAGACGATGGCGATCACCGATAACCCCAGAATATAGGGCGTGAAAACATGCGTGGCGTAAGGCGCCATGGGCAGCGAAAAACGCAGAAACCCGTAGGTCCCCATTTTGAGCAAAATGCTCGCCAGCAAGACGCTGCCGGCCGTGGGCGCTTCCACGTGCGCCGCCGGCAACCAGGTGTGGAAGGGGAACATGGGCACTTTGATGGCAAAGGAGATGAAGAAGGCCAGGAAAATCCAGACTTGGAAGTCGTGGGAAAAGGATTGCCGCATCATTTCCGGAATGCTGAAGCTGCCCACCTTGAAATACAGGGCAATGATCGCCACCAGCAGGAACACCGAGCCGGCCATGGTATAAACGAAAAACTTCAGCGCGGCGTAGAGCTTGCGGGGTCCGCCCCAGATTCCAATCAGCAGCGCCATGGGGATGAGCATGGCCTCCCAAAACGCGAAGAACAGGACCAGGTCCAGCGCGCAGAACACACCCACCATCGCCGTCTCCATGATGAGCAGGCAGATCATGAACTCCTTGACGCGGGTCTGGATGTAGCGCCAGGAAGCCAGCACGCACAGCGGCATGATCAGGGTCGTCAGCAATACCAACAGCAAACTGATCCCATCCACCCCGACGGCGTAGTGAATCTTCAACGCGGGAATCCAGGCCGCGGCCGCCTGGAACTGGAAATCCGGCGAGACCACGTCAAACCGGGCGTACAGCGGCAGGGAGTAGAGCGCCAGCACGGTCGTGAAGGCCAGCGTCCACCAGCGCAACAAGTTCTCGCTTTTCAGGCAGGCCGCCACCGCCGCCGCAAGGAGCGGGCTGAAGATCAGCACGGTCAGCACGCTCTGGTTGTAATCGAGAAGGCTCATCGGTTGGAATAAATGATAAAGGCCACAATCAGCACGGCGGCTACGGCAAAGGCGAATGTCAGGCTTTCCTGCATTTGGCCGCGCTGGGTCGAGCGCAACCGGCGGCCAACGCCCCGAACACTCCGGGCCAGGCCATCGACCATCCCGTCGATGACCGTGTTATCAAAAAACGCGGCGACCTGGGCCGTGATCATCAGCGGGAGCAACCCGGCCAGCCGGTAGAGTTCTCCAACAAATGTATCCACCGCCTGAACCGGTCCCGAGGCAAAGCGCTGGAAGGCGCGGCCGCCCTTGCGGTAGAACCAATCCAGGTCGAAGCTGATTTTGGCTTCCGGCTCGAGTTTCTTCAGGAGCAGGAAGAAGCCCAGGCCGGTGAACAGCAGAATCTGCAGCGTTTCGGAAACGTGATAGGCGGTATAAGGCGCATACTTCATCGCCTCCTCGGGATACGGCAGCATCTTGTAGAGATACGGCGTGTAACACCCGATGAAGATGCAGAGTGCCGCGGCGACCAGCATCGCCAGGCCCATATTCCACGGCGGCTCGGCCGCCCGGTTCCACACCTCGGGTTTAGGCCGGTTTTTTCCGAACCAGATGAAGTAGGGCACTTTCAAGCCGGTGTGCAGGAAGGTTCCGGCGGAAGCCAGCAACAGCAGGAAGCCGACCCACAGCTTGTGCTCCTCGAAGCCCGCGGAGACAATCATGGACTTGCTGACAAACCCGCTGAAGAGCGGGAACGCGGAGATCGAAAGCCCGCCGATCAAAGTGAAAACGAACGTCCGCGGCATTTTGCGCCACAAACCGCCCAACTCGCTAAACTTGCTCTCGCCGGTCATGTGCAGGACGGAGCCGCAGCCCATGAACAACAGGCCCTTGTAAAGAATGTGAGCGAAAGCGTGGGCGCAGGCGCCGTTAATGGCCATCTCGGTGCCGAGGCCGACACCGGCAACCATGTAGCCGACCTGGCTGATGATGTGGTAGGCCAAAAGCCGGCGGCAGTCGTTTTCCAGCACGGCATAGACCACGCCATACAGCGCCATGATGACGCCCAAAGGCACCAGGATTTCCATGCCCGCAAATCCACGGCAGAGCGCATAGACGGCGGTCTTGGTGGTGAACGCGCACATGAAAACCGACCCGTTGAACGTGGCCTCGCCATACGCGTCCGGCAGCCAGGCATGCAGCGGTGGCACCGCCGCATTCAACAGGAAGCCGGCCATGATCAAGTAAATGGCCGGTGTCGGGTGGTGAACGTCGAGCGCACCAAAGGCCCAACTGCCCTGCGCCCGGCAATGCAAGACTATCCCCGCCAACAGAACCAATCCACCCGCCACGTGCACCAACAGGTAACGGAACCCGGCGCCCGCCGATTCCTTCCGGCCGCGGAACCAGATCAGGAAGACCGACGAGAAGGCCATCAATTCCCAGAACAGAAACAGGGTGATGAAGTCACCGGCGTAAATGGCGCCGATGGAGCCCGCAACGTAGAACCAGGCGGCAACGTGTTGAGCATCCTCCTTGACGTGCAAGCCATACAACGTGCCGATGATGCACATCAGGCTCATGATATACCCAAAGACCAGGCTCAGCGCGTCCACCCGGCCAAAGACCAGGGTCCAGCTCAGGAAGGGCACTTCCCCGAACGTGCCCTTGGCCAGGGTCAGGGTGCGGATGAAAACCAGGATCGGCACCAGCAGCAGGAAGCCCTGCTTGAGCGTGCGCCAGCGGGACGGAAGCAGCGGGAGCACCAGCGCGCCGGCCATCAGGATCAGCGCCGGATGAAGCCAAAAGCTACTCATCGTAGTAATCCTCCCGGGTCATAATCCCCGAATGGCCATACCACTTGGAGAGGATGATAATCAGCACGCACCCGACAAAACCGAACGCGGCCCAAAATCCGGGGATGCGCTCCAGCCCCGTGTGGGCATGTTCCTTGTTCACAAACAGGGCGTCCGCCAGAATCAGCAGGGCCAGGATTCCCAGGGAAATCCTCACCAGCCATTTCAGCCGGGCGCGGAGAAATTCGATGAACTTGAGCAGTTTCATGAGAGGGGTTGCTTGGTCACAAATTGCACCAGGTGCATGAGGAAGTTCGGGTAAAGCCCGATCAACACCGAGATCGCCGCCGTAATGCTCAAGGGGATCACCATGGCCGGGTGGGCCTCGCGATACGCGTGGACGTGGTCGCCGGCGGGCGGTTTGCCGAAGAAGCCCCGATACACCACCGGGGCAAAATACGCCGCGTTGAGCAGCGTGCTGACCAGCAACACCGCGATGATGCCGATGGACCCGGCGTCGAACGCGCCGTTGAGCAAATACCATTTGGTCACAAACCCGGCGACCGGCGGAGCGCCGATCATGCTGAGCGACGCCAGCGCAAACGCCCCGAAGGTGAAAGGCATTGCGCGGCCCAAGCCGCTCATCTCCGAAATGTTTTTCTTGTGCGTCACCACGTAAATTGCGCCGGCGCAGAAGAACAGTGTGATTTTAGAAAAGGCGTGGTTGGCAATGTGAATCAAACCGCCTTCAATGCCTGCCGGGGTCAGCAGCGCCACGCCCAGAATAATGTAGGAAAGCTGGCTGACCGTCGAATAGGCCAGCCGCGCCTTGAGGTTGTCCTTGCTCAGGGCAATGATCGAACCGACGATAATCGTGAAAGAAACGAAGTAGGCGGTGGGCACGCCCAGGTTGAGCGCGTGCATCAGGTCAACCCCAAAGACATACAGCATCACGCGCACGGTCGAAAACACCCCCACCTTCACCACCGCCACCGCGTGGAGCAGGGCGCTCACGGGCGTCGGGGCCACCATCGCGCTGGGCAACCAGTTGTGGAACGGCATCACGCCGTTCTTGGCGAAGCCAAGGATGCAGCAGGCGTAGAGCGCCGCGATAATTCCGTGGTGCACGTTCGGCGGGATGATGCCGGTGTGTATGTTGGTGGCGAAATCCAGGGTGCCGCTCAGCACGTAAATGAGCACCATGGCGGGCAGCACCAGGCCCTTGGCGGTGGCGGTCAGATAGGTCAGGTACTTCTGAGCCCCTTGGTAACTCTCCTCATCCTGGTGATGGGCCACCAACGGGTAGGTGCAAATGCTGACGATCTCGTAGAAGAGATACAGAGTCAGCAGATTATCCGAGAAGGCGCAGCCCATGGCGCCGAACAGCGCCAGGGCAAAACAGGTGTTGAACCGCGTCTGCGCATGCTCCTCCAAGCCCCGCATGTAACCGGCGGAATAAAAGATGGTGAGCAGCCAGAGAAACGAAGCGGAGATGGCGAAAACCATCGAGAGCGCGTCGGCGCGCAGGGAAATGCTCAGGCCGCTCGATCCGTTGGCGCCGGGCAGGAGCTGGAACAGGGTGTAGTGCAGGCGCTTGCCTTCGAGGATCGACGGCACCATCGAGGCGGTGACCACGAACAGAACCGCGGCGGCGAGGAAAGAGCAGGTTTCGCGCAGGTTCGGGCGCTTGCCAGCCGCCATGACCAACCCGGCGCCGATGAGCGGCGCCAAGATCGCCACCAGAAGTCGAATATCGTGTGTCGGTTCCATAAGTCTAACCCTGCAACTCCGAGAGTTCCGAGGTTTTCACCGACCGGTAGTTGCGATAGACGGCGATGATAATGCTCAGGGCAATGGCCACTTCGGCGGCCGCCAGGCCCATGATGAACAGCACAAAGATTTGGCCGACCGTTGGGTCGGGGGCGGTGAACCGATTGAAGGCCATCAGGTTGAGCGAGGCTGCCGAGAAAATGAGCTCCCCGGAGATCAACATGCCGATCAGCGTGCGCCGCCGGATCAGGCCGAAAATGCCAATCGCCAGCAGGAAAGCGGCGGCGCAGAGATAGATATCCAGGCGATCGTAGAGTAGTGGTGAGGTCAGGTTCATAGCGACCGGGACTCCTCGAAGGCTCGGTTTGCCGGCACGGACTCGGTCTCGGAAGCGCGCCCCGACACGGCAACGCCCGCCAGCACCCCCGAGGGTTCAACCTCCGCGGACGGCTGCCGTCCGTTAATGCTCTTCTCGGGCGAGGTCCGGGGCCGTTGGCCGCCGGATTGGACGAAGGCGGATGCGCCGGGCTGAGTGGTGCGGCCGGTCCGGGCGATGGCCAGCGCGCCCAAAATCGCCACCAACAAGGCCAGTGAAATGAGTTCGAACGCCAGGCTATAGGTCGTAAGCAACGCAATCCCGATGGCCTGGATCGAACCGTCATTGACCCGCGCCGCGGGCGCGGTCCAGTTTCGCTGCGTTCCCAGCCAGGCCAGGCCGCCAAAAATCGCCAGCGCCACGGCCACCGCCATTCCGCCCCAGGCCAGCTTCCCGCCGAGCGTTTGCCGGCTCGCCGGCTCCTCCGGCTCCGCCAGCATGATGGCGAACATAATCGTCACGCAAACGGCGCCGACATAAATCAGAATCTCCATCAGCGCGAGAAACGGGCTGTGCAGGAAGTAGTACAACCCTGCCAGGCCAATGCAGCACAACGCCAGCCCGGACACGCTGCGGATCAGCCGGGCGCTGCACACCGCGAGCAGCGCACCCGCGGCCAGTGTCCCCAGGCAGAACAGGAAAATCCCCGTCAATAAAAGGTTCGCAGCCGGAAAAGCGCTCATTTGACCTCCACTTTCAAGGCCTCGGGCGCCACGGGTTTCAGGTTCGATTCGCAGCTAACCGCCGGCAACACCGGAGCCGACGCTTGCGCCAGAACAGCCCCCGGGTTCGCTGCCGCGGAGGCGGCGCTTGGCCCGGGCGCATTCGCCAACACTTGGTCCGCGCTTTGTGAGGCATCGGCGGCGGGCAAACCGGCGCCTTCGGATTCCAACCGTTTAAAGAGGTCCATGATGAACTCTTCCTTGTTCAACGCCGCCAGGTTGTAATCCCGGGAGAAGCGAATCGCCCCGTCGCGGCAGGCCTCGACGCAGGAGCCGCACAAACTGCACTTGGTGAAATCCAGGCGGTAGGTCGTGACGGTTTTGCGCCTGGCCCCTTCGGGTTTGACGCCGTCCACGGTGATGCAATCGCTGGGACAGGCTTTCTCGCACAGTTTGCAGACGAAGCACTTGGGTTTGCCCGTCTCCGGGTCGCTAACCAGCTCGATATGCCCGCGAAAACGCGCCGGCATTTTTAGCGTCTGATGCGGATACCGGATGGTGACGGTCGGTTTGAAGAACTCACCGATCGTGATCCGCATCCCGATAAACAGGCTTTTTAATCCGGTAAAAATTTCTGTTAGAGCATTCCTCATAGCAGCTTCACCATCGCGCTCGTCAACACCAGCGTTAGCAACGAAACCGGGATCAGGATCTTCCAGGAAAGGTTCAGCAACCCGTAGAACTGCGTGCGCGGGAAAGTCCAGCGCACCCAAACGACGGAGAAGACCAGGAAATACATCTTGAGCAGGAACCACAGCGGGCCGAGGGTGGGCAGGAAACCCAGCGGGGCCTGCCAGCCTCCGAGAAACAGCACCGTCGCCAGGCTGCAACCCAGCAGGATATTCGCGTACTCCGCCATGAAGAACACGCCGAAGCCCATGCCCGAGTACTCGGTGTACACCCCGGCCACCAGTTCGCTCTCGGCTTCCGCCATGTCAAAGGGCGCCCGGTTGGTTTCCGCCAGCATGCAAATGTAAAAGATGAGGAAGGTCGCCGGCATCAACGGGTTAATCCAAACCCGGAACAGGTTCCAATGCCAAAAGCCGCCCGCCTGGTCCTGGATGATTTCATTAAGGTTCATCGTGCCGCTGACCAGGATTACGGTGATGACTACCAGGAGCATGGGAATTTCGTAGGCGACATTTTGGGACACCACCCGCGCGGCGGAAATGATGGCGTATTTGTTCCGCGACGACCAACCGCCCAGCATGATGGCCATCACGTTGATGGAGCCGAAGGCAAAGATCATCAACAGCCCAACATTGATGTTCCGCGCCGCCAGGCTTTGGCTAAACGGAATAACCGCCAGCCCGGCCAGCACCGGCGACATCACCAGCAGCGGAGCCAGGCGGAACAGGCTGCCGTCCACCCCGGCCGGAATGATCAACTGTTTCGAGAGCAGCTTGATGGCGTCGGCAATCGGCTGCAACAGACCGGCGGGCCCGACCTCGGTCGGACCGGGCCGGCGTTGAAATCGCCCCGCCCCTTTTCTCTCGACCCACACCAAATAGGCCGCGTTGAGTCCGACGAAGGCCATGATTCCCATGAGGAAGAGCAGCAGCCGCAGCGGCTCGGGCCAAAATCGCGCCATGAATGCTCCCGTCGCGTGCATCATAGCGAGCCCTTTCGCAGCGGTATCCCCGCCCTACCCGCTTCGGCCGAGCGGAGGTGTGATTCCGGGGTTGCGGCCAAAAGCCCAGGCCCGGAGACTCCGTCCCGGATTCGATGGCTGTGGAAATGGAAATCGTGGTTCACGCGTGTCACGTTGTTCACCTGTCAATGTCCGGGATGACCAAATCCAAACTCCCCATCACCGCCAGCGCGTCGGCCAGCAACATCCCCCGGCTGGCCTCCTCGAACAGGCTGAGATTCGAGAGACAGGGCGTGCGCAACTTGACCCGGTAGGGAATTTCTTTGTTATCGCTCACAATCCGAACCATGAATCGGCCGCGGGCGGCTTCGACCGCGTAACAGTAGTCACCGGCCGGCAGTTTCAAAACGCGCGGGACCTTCTCCGCCATCACCGGACCGGCGGGAAGTTTGTCCAGGGCCTGCTCAATGATCCGCAAGCTCTGGACCAGTTCTTCCATGCGGACCAGGTAGCGCGCCATCGAGTCGCCCTCCGGAAAATGCGGGATATCAAAATCGAATTCCGAATACGCCGAATACGGCTCGGCCTTGCGGACGTCGTAGGCGATCCCGGAACCGCGCACCACCGCCCCGGTGGCGCCGTATTTCCGGCACATTTCCTGGCTGATAGGCCCGATGCCGATCAGGCGCTTGCGCAGGATTATGTTATCGGTAACCAGGCTGCGATACATCTTGAGCCGCGGTCGCATATGCGCGACGAACTCGCGGGTGCCCTTCAGAAAGGCGTCATCGACATCGTTGTACAATCCGCCGAAGCGGTAATAGCAATAGGTCAGCCGCGCGCCGGTGATCCCTTCGAGCAGGTCGAGAATCTTTTCCCGGTCATCGAACGCATAGAGGAGCGGGGTGAAGCCGCCGAGATCCAGCAGGAAGGCGCCCCACCAAACCAGGTGGCTCGAAATCCGGTTCAGCTCGGAGGTGATGACGCGAATATATTCGGCGCGGGGCGGCACTTGGAGCTTGGCCGCGCGTTCCACCGCACCCACAAAGGCGTGGGTGTAGGTCATCGCCGAGAGGTAATCGATGCGGCTGGTGTTGGGCAGGTACTGGGCGTAGGTGCGATTCTCGGCCATCTTTTCCTGCATGCGATGGATGTAGCCGCACACCGGCTCGGCCCGGACGATATACTCGCCGTCCATCGTCAGCTTCACCCGCAGGACGCCGTGGGTCGCCGGATGCTGCGGCCCGAGATTCAACACGAAGGTCTCTCGCAGCGGCTCGCACGTGGCCGTCGTATCTATTTCCTGCCCCATGCTCACGCCGTGTAATCCTTTCTGAGCGGATGATACGTGGCATCCTCTGGCAACAAAAACGGCATCAGGTTCGGATGCCCCAGGAAGTGGATGCCGAAAAAATCGTGAGCCTCACGCTCGTGCCAGTTGGCCCCGGGAAACAGGCCGGAAATCGTCGGGACCTCGGGATGGTCGCGCGGAACGCGGGTGCGGACCACCACCCGCAAGGGCTTGAGCAGGTGGAAATAATCATAGACGACCTCGATTTGTCCGTTGGCCAGCCAGTCCACCCCGGTGATGGTATCCAGGGCAAACCCTTCTAAATCCAGTTGCTCGGCGGCCCAGACCACCTGCTGGGGCTCGACGCTGGCTTCCGCGTGAAATCCCTTCAAGACATAATTGGCTCCCTGGAAAGGAACCGGCAGATGGGCCAACGGGTTGGGCGGCAGTGGAGCTGGAGCCGGAGCCGCGGCAGCCGGCGGCGGGACTGCCGGTGAGACGGTTGCAGGCGCCGTGGCCGGGCCAGGCCCCGCGGGCACACTCTTGCTTGGGTTGTCGCTGCTCATGGGATTCTTGTGTTCGAGCTCTACTCGGGTTTAACCACCGGCCATCGCCGCTTGCCGGTGAGTTTCTCTTCCAGCTTCAGGATCCCCTCGATGAGCGCTTCCGGACGCGGCGGACAGCCGGGGATGTACACATCCACCGGGAAGAGTTTATCCACACCCTCGATCACCGCGTACTGGCCTGGAAAAACAAAAGGACCGCCCGAAATGGCGCAATTACCCATGGCGATGACCCACTTCGGCTCGGGCATCTGGTCGTAGAGCGTTTTCACCGCCTCGGCCATTTTCTTGTTGATCGTCCCCGCCACGATCATGACGTCCGCCTGCCGGGGGGAGGGGCGAAACACTTCCGCGCCAAAACGCGCGAGATCGAACCTCGAAGCCCCCGCCGCCATCATCTCGATCGCGCAACACGCCAGCCCAAAGGTCAGCGGCCACAGCGAGTTCGCCCGCCCCAGCGACAACAATTCGTCCAGCTTGGCGAACTTGACGTACGGAGCGCAGTCTTTCAGGAGTTGATCTTCTTGGGCTTCCATTCAAACACGCCTTTCTTCCACGCGTACACGATCACCAGGGACAGAATCCCCACGAAAATCAGCAACTCGACGAAATCTCCCACCACCAAGCCCTTCACCCGATTATAGACCAGCGCCACCGGCACCAGGAAAAGCACATCCACCGCGAAGGCGACGAACACCAGCGCATACAAATAATAGACGGCGCTGTAACGGATCCAGGCATCCCCGATCGGCTCCATCCCGCACTCGATGAACTGCTCGGTTTTATGCGCGTAGTTCCGGGTCTTGCGCGCCGCCAGGAACTGCACCAGCACGATGGGTCCCAGGGCAAAAGCCAGCCCGGCAACGCAGAACGCGAAAACATAGACCAAATCGCCAGATGACATGTCGTCCATAGCGCGCTAATTTCAAAGGCAAACGCCCATTCCAGCCACACAAAAGGTGTCAATTGCTGACCATTTATTGGCCTCGACATTGCATTAGAAGAGTAACCATGCACATGGCTTTATACTCACTTATACTTATCGAGTATCCCGCGGCCCACTCGTCCGCTTCACCCTCAATAATGACGAAACTGTCATTTGCGGTTCATGGTCAGTTCATGTTGGCTTGCCTTAATGGTCCGGGAAGCCCCCGAGGCTGAACCGAAAACACGCTTATGAAAACCTGCCCCGCACTATTTGCCCTTGGACTATCCGGTTTGCTCAACATCCTGCCAACCACCCCGATCCATGCCGAAGGTCCTTACCATTTTATTAAAGAAATACCCATCGGCGGAGACGGGGGATGGGATTACCTGAGCGTGGATCCCATCGGGCGGCGGCTGTACGTCAGCCACGGGACCAAAGTGGTGGTCATTGATATCGATAAGGACGCGGTCGTTGGCGAGGTTGCGGACACGCCGGGGGTGCACGGGATGGCGGTGGCCGCCGACTTGGGACGCGGCTTCTCGAGCAACGGCCAGGAAAACAAGGCCAGCATCATCGATTTGAAGAGCCTGCGAACCCTTTCAAAAGTCGAGACCGGGAAGAATCCGGACGGAATGCTCTATGAACCTGGAAAGCAGGAAGTGTATTTTTTCAATGGCCGCAGCCAGTCAGCCACGGTGATCAGCGCAAAGTCGGGCGAAGTCGTGGGCACCATCGAACTGCAAGGCAAACCCGAGTTCGCCACCGCCGACGCCCAGGCCGGGCGCGTGTATGATAATCTCGAAGACAAAAGCGAACTGGTGGCCATCGATACCAGCACGCACCAGGTGGTCAATCGCTGGCCGATTGCCCCGGGCGAGGAAGCTTCCGGCATGGCGATCGACGTGGCCCATCACCGGTTATTCCTCGGTTGCGGCAACCGGAAGATGGTCATGGTGGACAGCACGAACGGCAAAGTGGTCGGCGAGGTGCCCATCGGCCAAGGGGTCGATGCCAACGCGTTTGACCCGGGCACGCAACTGGCCTTCGCCTCCTGCGGGGAAGGTACGGTCACCATCGCGCATGAGGATGCCCCGCACAAGCTCACGGTCGTGCAGGTGTTGAAGACCGAACCGCGCGCCCGTACCATGACACTGGACCCGCAAACCCACCGCATCTATCTTGCGTCGGCAAAGTTCGAGGCCCCGAGCCCCGACAGCGGCGAGCGGCGCCGGCCCCGGATCGTTCCGGGCAGCTTCAAAATCCTGGTGTACGGTATGGATGCGCGCTGAAGCGATCCGAAAGGTTTGAACCCTACTGCTCCCGCTCGATGAGCTTGCCCGCAGGCACTGGCCCCTCATAATTCAGCGTGATGCGCGTTCTGGTTGTTGAAGACGAGAAGAAGACGGCTTCGTTCATTCGCAAGGCCTTGCAGGCGGAAGGTTATGCGGTCGATGTCTGTCGCACGGGGACGGAAGCCTTATCGGCGCCCAGCGCCACTCCCTATGATGCCATCGTGTTGGACATTATGCTGCCGGGGCGCGACGGCTTGAGCATCCTGCGCCAGTGGCGCCAGCAGCGCAACCGCATACCCGTCCTGTTGCTTTCGGCCCGCGGCGAGGTCAACGAACGCGTCGAGGGCCTGGATGCGGGCGCGGACGATTATCTTCCCAAACCGTTCGCCCTGGTGGAACTGGCCGCGCGGGTGCGCGCCCTGACCCGCCGGGGCGGCGAGAACAAATCCCCGGTGCTGCGGGTGGCGGATCTGACGTTGGACACCGTCAGTCATCGCGCCCGCCGGGGTGAAACCGATATCGAACTGACCGCGCGGGAGTATCGCCTGCTGGAATTCCTGATGCGCTCAGCCGGACGACTCTGCGGGCGCATGATGATTTTGGAAAAGGTCTGGGATTATGACTTCGATCCCGGCACGAACCTGGTGGATGTGTACATCAAGCGGCTGCGTGAGAAAATTGACGCGGCCTTTGAACCGAAGCTGCTTCACACCGTGCGCGGCAGCGGTTACACGTTGGAGGACCCGGCATGACCATCCGCACGCGCATGACCTTGTGGTACGCCTGCGTCCTGTTGCTCTCGACCATCCTGATTGCGGTGCTCTCGCTGGACGAGTTACACGAACGGCATCAAGGCCCGCGCCGGGCTTACCGGGGGATGGAAGAGATTCTCGGCATTGTCCTGTGGGTGGGCGCTCCCGCCGTGTTGCTCAGCATTGGGGGCGGCTGGTGGCTGATGCGCAAGGCCCTGGCGCCGGTGACGGCCCTCACGGAAGCCGCCAAAAACGTCAACGAACGGAACTTGCAGCAGGAACTCCCCCGCACCCACAACCATGACGAACTGGATCAGCTCGCCGAGGTCCTTAACGCCATGACCGCCCGGCTGAACGATTCCTTTACCCGCATCCGGGATTTCACGTTGCATGCTTCGCACGAGCTCAAGACCCCGCTCACGATTTTGTGCGGCGAGACGGAGACCGAGGCCCGCGACGAAGCGTTGTCTCCCGCGGCCCGGGAACGCCTGGTCAGCCGATTGGACGAACTGCGCCGCTTGAGCCGAATCGTCGATGGCCTGACGCTGCTGGCGAAAGCCGACGCCGGTCTGATTCATTTGACTTTGAATCCGGTCCCACTCGATGCCTTGGTCCAGGACAGCTTCGCTGACGCGCAAATCCTGGCCGAAGCCGCCGGACTCGAAGTGAGCCTGCCGCGCTGTGAAACGGCGCAAGTTTTGGGCGACGCCCATCGGTTGCGGCAATTGCTCCTCAACCTGGCCGACAACGCGGTGAAGTACAATCGACCGGGCGGCACGATCCTCATGGCCTTGGCCCGCGCCGGAAACCAAGCAGAGTTCACCATCTCCAATACCGGCCCCGGAATCCCACCCGAGGCGCTTCCGCGAGTGTTCGATCGCTTTTTTCGCGGAGACGCCGCCCACAACACCGACGTGGAAGGCTGCGGACTGGGTCTGAGCATCGCGCAATGGATCGTGTCCGCGCACCACGGCAGCATCCACATGGATTCGACTCCCAACAAGCGGACCACGGTAACGGTGCGTCTCCCGCTAGCGCTGGAGGGGAAACCGGTATGAGCGCAAACCGCCCGCGCCCGCACCATCGCCGTCCCGAAACCATCGCTTCGCTTCCGGGCAACACGGATGGAATTGAGCGAGCGCGATCAATGGCGGCATGCTCTCAACTTTTCGGAGTGGCGGCGGCACCTACCGGATTTTACCCTTTGCCGATTCGAGCAAACGCTGGCATCGTCGGCTCCATGCCGTCCGCGCACCGTTTGGGTTTCGCAAGATGTCGCAAATCATGAGCCTGGGAAGTTTAACTCGCCTTTCCGTCATGGTTTTCCTCGCGGCCGGCTGTGTTCGTTTCCAGCCTCAGCCCCTGGCACCCGGGAAAACGGCTGCGGCCCTGGAAAATCGCTCGCTCACGAACGCGGAGCTCAAGGTCTTCCTCGAAAAGAATTTGCATCGTGAGGTAGGTGTCTGGCCGCTGCCCGCGTGGGATTTGGAAACCCTCACCCTGGTGGCATTTTATTACCACCCCAGTCTTGAAGTGGCCCGAGCCGATTGGCACGTACTCACGGCCGGCGAACGCACCGCCGCCGAGCGTCCGAATCCGACCGTCACTCCCTCGGCGGCCTATGAACCCGCGGCGGGCGCCTTCAGCCCCTGGATACCCGCCCTGGTCTTCGACCTTCCCCTCGAAACGGCCGGCAAACGACAGAAACGAATCCAGCAAGCAACCCAGCTTTCGAATGCCGCCAGGTTAAACATCGCCACCACCGCGTGGCAGGTGCGCAGCAACTTGCGAGCTGGTTTGCTGAATTTCACCTCCGCTCGACAACGCGTGGAAATCCTGGAGCGCCTGGTCCGTTTGCGCGGGGAACTCGCGAGCCGCCTGGAAAACCAATACAATGCCGGTGCAATTTCCCGCGCCGAATTGAACACTGCCCGCGTCACCTTGTTGCGGGCCCGAACCGATCAGACCGACGCCCAACGGCTGCTGGCCGAGGCACGGCCAATCCTGGCCGACGCGCTCGGACTGCCCGACCATGCCCTCGAAGAGGCCCGCTTCCGCTTTGATTGGGAGATCCCGCCCACCGCCGAAAATCTCACGTCGCGCCAGGTTCGCGAGCTGGCGTTGCAGGGCAGGAGCGACATCCTCGGCGCGCTGGCAGACTATGCCGCCTCGCAATCGGCGCTGCAGTTGGAGATCGCCCGGCAATACCCTGACGTCCATCTTACACCGGGTTACTTGTGGAACGCAGGCAGCACCGGGGAACACGATTGGCAGCTTGGCGCGACCATCGAATTGCCCGTGCTCAATCGTCATCGGGGAGCCATCGCGGAGGCCGCAGCGCGGCGCAATGCCAGCGCGGCCCGGTTCCTGGCACTTCAAGCAAAGACTCTGGGGGAGATCGATTTCGCCATCGCTTCCTTCCGTGCCACCCGCACCAATGTGAGCACTCTGGATGCCGTAACCGCCGCCGAGACGCGGCAGCAGCAACTCGTCGCCTCCCAGTTCCAAGCCGGGGCGCTCAACCGCCTGGACGTGGTGACCTCACAGATCGAGCTGGATACCGCCGAACTTGCCCGCTTCGAAGGGCAGCTCAAGCTCCAACAGGCGCTGGGCGCGCTTGAAAACGCGGTCCAACGCCCGTTCGAATTACCCCAAGCCATTTTCCAATCCAGTCAAAGCGATGCACGTTGAATTCACCTGCTCTATGAAGCGCCCCACTCGTGGTGAGCCGCGCGATCTCTTGCGCGCTCCGCCTGGCATCACATTAAAGCCGGTTCTGAGGATTGCGGGCTGGCTCTGCGCCCTGACCTTGGCCCTCGGCCTGCCAAGCGGCTGTTCCCCAAAGGGCGGCGATTCGGCCGGCGCGCCGGATACCGAGAAGAAGGCGGACAGTGAATCGCGGGTCAAGCGCGGCCCGAACGACGAGGTCACCATCACCCTGGATGCCGCCACGCAAAAGGTCATGGGCCTCCAAACCGCCCCGTTGGAGAAAGCCGAACTGAGCCCCGAGATCCAAGGCTATGGTCACGTGCTCGATGCATCGCCTTTAGGCTCGTTGGCGGCCGATCTCCTCGCGGCGCAAGCGGCTGCAGCGGCTTCCGATGCCGAGCTCAAACGGCTGCAAGCGTTGACCGCGCAGGACAACGCCTCCCAACGCGCCCTCCAAACCGCCCAGGCCGCCGCCATTCGCGACAACACCCAGGTGGGCGCGCTCCGCCTGAGGTTATTGGCCAATTGGGGCGGCGCCATCGCCGAACACCAGGACCTGCCCGGCTTTGTGCAGAACCTTGCCTCGCTTGACTCCGCCCTCGTTCAGCTCAACCTGGCTGCCGGTGAGGCATTGTCCGGCGCGCCCACCGGAGCGCGGTTGCTGACCCTCGCCGCTGCCCCCACCCCTATCCCAGCGCAACTGCTCGGCCCTGCTCCCTTGACCGATCCCCAAATGCAGAACCGTGGCTTCTTTCTCCTGGTCAAACCGAATACCGCACGTCTGGCGCCTGGTGACGCGGTGAGCGGCTTTCTGCTGCTCCCCGGCGAGCCACAGACCGGCGTCGCTGTCCCTCGCGCCGCCATCGTGCAGTTTAACGGCGCGAAATGGGTGTATCTCCAAACCGCTGACGACAAATTCCGGCGCGTTGAAATTCAACCGGCTGCGCCCCTTGAGAACGGCGCCTTCGTGCAGCATGGCCTGAACGCCGGCGACAAAGTGGTCACCGTCGGCGCCCAGGATCTGCTGTCCGAAGAGTTGAAAGGGCAAGGCGGAGAATGAAAGCATTTTTCGTCCGGGCCGCGCATGCCATCGCGCGCGGACTCTATGGGTTGTCCTCGGGATTCTCCCGCGCTGACGCATGATCCAAGCCCTGGTCAGATTCTCGCTTAAGTTTCGCGGCGTCGTCCTGGTGCTGGCGTGCGTGGCGATCGGTTACGGGATCTACGCGGTCAACAATGCCAAGCTCGACGTCTTCCCGAATTTCGTTCAGCCCCAGGTCGATATTCAGACCGAGTGCCCCGGCCTGGCGCCCGAGCAGGTCGAACTGCTGGTCACTCTCCCACTCGAAACCATGATCAATGGGCTGGGCGATATGGAATCGCTCCGCTCCGAATCCATCCAAGGGCTCTCGGTGATTACCGCCGTTTTCAAAGAGGGCACGGATGTTTTCCGCGCCCGCCAAATGCTGGGAGAGAAACTGGCCGAAACCGGGGGGACCTTGCCGGCCTTCGTCAAGACTCCGCGCATGAGCCCGCTAACGTCTTCAACGATGGATCTGCTGAAGATCGGCCTGCTCTCCGACACGATGAGCCCGATGGCTCTGCGCACCTTTGCCGATTGGACTCTCAAGCCCCGCCTGCTCTCGGTTCCCGGTGTGGCCAAGTGCAGCACTTTCGGCGGGGAAGTCCGGCAGTTCCAGATCCAAATCATCCCGGAGCGCTTGCTGGCTTACAATTTGAGCCTGTCGGACGTGCTGGCTGCGGCGCGGGTCTCGACCGGCGTCATGGGCGCGGGATACGTCGAGACGCCAAACCAGCGGATCGCGCTGCAGACCGAGGGACAGGCGCTGACACCGGAAATCCTGGGCGAGGTCGTGATCGCCAACACCAATGGCTTCAGTGTCCGGCTCAAGGATATCGCCCACGTAGTCCAGGCCCCGGAGCCCAAATTCGGGGATGCGGTCATTCAGGGCCGCAAGGGTGTCCTCATGACCATGTCGAGTCAGTATGGCGCCAATACAGTGGAAGTGACCAAGGCCTTGGAAGCGGCGCTGGACGAAATGAAGCCGGTGCTCCAAAAGGAGGGCATCCAGCTTTACCCCCGGCTGCACCGTCCCGCGACGTTTATCGAAACCGCGTTGGGCAACATGCGGCACTCACTGATGGTCGGTGGCATCCTGGTGGCGGTGGTGCTGTTCCTCCTCCTCGGCAATGTGCGCACGGCGGGGATTTCGCTCACCGCCATCCCTTTGTCGCTCCTTACGGCCGTAATTGTGCTCGAAAAGCTCGGGATCACCATCAACACCATCACCCTCGGCGGACTGGCCATCGCCCTGGGCGAGGTCGTGGATGATTCCATCATTGATGTTGAAAACATCTTCCGCCGGCTCCGCGAGAACCGCGATCAACCACGCCCGCGCTCGGCCTTCCACGTAGTCCTCGACGCTTCACTCGAAGTCCGTCGCGCCGTCGTCTTTGCGACCTTCGTCGTCATCTTGATTTTCCTCCCGGTGCTGACCTTGAGCGGGCTGCAAGGCAGTTTTTTTGCCCCGCTGGCCCTGAGCTATGTACTGGCCATCCTGGCTTCGCTGCTGGTGGCGCTGACCGTAACCCCCGCCTTGGCTTACCTGGTCTTCGAGCGGGGAGTCATTAAAACCGAAGAACCGCGCTTGCAGCGCTGGCTCAAGAGCGGCTACCGGGCGGTGCTCGGATTTGTGGCTCGCTGGCCGCGCCTCCTCATCGGCGTCGTCGCCCTGCTCTGCATTCTTACCGCCACGCGCCTGCAGTTTCTCGGCGGCGATTTTCTGCCGGATTTTCGCGAGGGCCATTATGTCCTGCAGCTTACGGCGGCGCCGGGGACGTCCCTGCCCGAGATGGTGCGCCTGGGCACCCGCGTATCCGAGCGGTTGCTGCAGAACACCAACATCGCCACGGTCGAGCAGCAGATCGGTCGCGCCGAGTTGGGCGAAGATACCTGGGACCCGAACCGCTGCGAATTCCATGTTGAGCTTAAGCCCGTTCCCGGACAAGACCAGGCGAAGGTCGCCGACCAAATCCGCGACGCCCTGAACGAGTTTCCGGGATTGCAGTCGGAAGTGGTCACCTTTCTCGGCGATCGCCTCAGCGAAACCATCAGCGGGGAAGTCGCGCCGATTGTGGTGAATGTCTTTGGAGATAATCTGGACATCCTGGACGCCAAGGCCCAGGAAATTGCCCAGGTCTTGAACTCGATCCCCGGCCACGTCGATGTCAAAATCAAAGCCCCACCCGGAGCGCCGCGAGTGGCGATTCGACTGCGCCCGGACCGCTTGACCGAGTTTGGGTTCCGGCCGGTCGATGTGCTGGAAGCCATTCAGACGGCTTACCAGGGCGCTGTCGTAGCCCAGACCCATCTGGGAAACCAAACCATTGACGTCGCGGTAATCCTGGACCCGGCTGACCGTCAGAACCCGGAGACTTTGGGTTCCTTGCTTCTCGCCAGCCCGTCAGGCCCCCGGCTGCCGCTCCGAGAGCTGGCCGAGGTTTATGACACCAGCGGGCGTCCGTCCATTTTGCACGAAGGCGCGCGACGCCGCCAGACCGTCACCTGCGCCACCAGCGGCCGGGATGTGAGTTCCTTCGTGGACGAGGCAAGGCGTCAAGTGTCGGCCAAGGTCAATTTCCCTCCCGGAACCTACGCCGTCTTCAGCGGGACCGCGCAGGCCAAGGAGAAAGCGCAACGCGAGCTGCTGATCCACTCGGCGATTGCCGCGGTGGGAATTCTCCTGCTGCTGTCCATCGTTTTCCACAGTTGGCGGAACCTGTTCCTGGTTCTGGCCAACGTTCCTTTTGCGCTGGTGGGTGGTGTGCTGGCCGTGTGGCTCAGCAGCGTGTTGAATCCCGGAGAGAGCTCGCTCACCATCGGTTCGCTGGTGGGTTTCGTAACGCTCTTCGGCATCACGACGCGCAACTCGATCATGATGATTTCGCACTTCGAACACCTCGTCACCCAGGAAGGCATGGTTTGGGGCCCGGAAGCGGTCATGCGCGGGGCCTCCGAGCGGCTCATGCCCATCGTCATGACCGCCACCGTGACGGGCCTGGGCCTCCTGCCGCTGGCTCTGGGCTCCGGCGAAGCCGGCCGCGAAATCGAAGGTCCCATGGCCATCGTGATCCTGGGCGGACTCATAACCTCCACCCTCTTGAACTTGCTGGTGCTCCCCACCCTGGCGCTCCGTTACGGACGGTTCGAGCCGCACCCGCCAACGGCGGACTGAGGTCCGTGGTCACGCGCCCTTGGCCCGCGTTTCCCTTTGCCAGCCTGCCCAGCCCTCGGTAAAATGGCCGCATGCCCGCCGAAACCTTGAACTGCCCGATGTGCGGCGCGCCCGCGTCTTCCGAGGCCACGTGTTGCGAGCATTGCGGCGCGCGGCTCGCCACCGTTGCCTGTCCCTCGTGCTTCGGGATGATGTTCGTCGGCGCGAAGTTCTGCTCGCATTGCGGCGCGCGCGCCGACCGCACGGAAGTCGATAGCGCGAGCCATCAACCCTGCCCACGCTGCCGGGTGGACATGACCGCCGTCGCGATCGGCGGCACGAACCTGCGGGAATGCCCGCGCTGCGAAGGGATTTGGGCGGATGCGGCTTCGCTCCAGCAGATCTGCACCGACCGCGAGAAGCAGGCGGCGGTGCTCGGCATGGCGAACCCGCTGCCTGAGGCTGAAACCCAGGAGCTCGAAGCAAAGATCCGCTACGTCCCCTGCCCCGTTTGCAACAAGCTGATGAACCGGGTCAACTTCGCCCATTGTTCCCACGTCGTCGTCGATGTCTGCTCCCAACATGGCACGTGGTTCGACCGCGATGAACTGCGCCACATCGTCGAATTCATCCGCGCGGGCGGCCTCGAAGCCGCCCGCGCCCGAGAGCTCGCCGACCTCGAGGCCGAGCGCCGCCAGGTCAAAACCGCCCAGATGGCCACTTCCTGGGACCCCGCCCCGCTCAGCGACCATTCGAATTACGCGGACTGGGGCGTGGGGATTTCCGCGGCCGCCGAGTTCCTTAGGTCCCTGCTCGGAAAGTAGAACCTGCTCCCCACGGAGCGCATCCCGGCAATACCCCGCGGAGCGCTGGCTTGGAGCCGGCTTACGGCGCTCGGCGATTCTTATCGTGCTCCGTTGGAGATTGGACGCTCTAAGCCGGCTGAAAGCCGGCGCTCCGGCACCTGACCATGTTCGGCGCGGGTATTGCCGGGATGCGCCCCTCCCCACGAACCCGCCGATTCGGCAGCGGCGCAGGTTCGGCTCTCGAGTGGCGTGCAATCAAGGGTGGAAGAAGGTTCGTCCTTTCCGGTTTGGGGCACCTCTCCTCTGTCGCTTTTTTCGGAGGATCCCGCTATGCTGCTACAATGCAATATCGATTGACCGTACTTGCGCTGCTGGCCACGCTGACCTGCCTGGGCGGCACCAATCAAGTCAGCTCGACCAACCTGTCAGACAAACCCGGCCAAGATCCGGCGGCAGCGCAGGCCGCACGGAAGGCCCTGGCCCAGCGCGCCGAGCAACTCCGCTTGGAGGGAATCCAAGGCCGGCGCTACATCTGCGGCCGAGTGATGGGCGTCCTCCCGGATGGCCTGGTGGTGGATAGTGGTTACACCACGCTGCTCAACCCGCCGTTCAACCATTCCTGGCTGGTCCATGGCAACGTTTCCGTGTCCAAAAGCCCCAGTCTTATCGAAGAGAAAAAGCCGGACGCAGTCTGCGTCGGGTTGGTGTTCCTCGGCAACATCCCCAAGCGCCCCGCCGTCAAGCCCTACGACTATGTCGTCCTTCATGGCTACCCCATGGGCGAAAAGGTTTACACCCCCGTGCCCGGAGTGAGCAAAAAGCTGCGCCGGTTTTCCGCGAGTCTTGAACGCGCGGTCAACACCAACCTGGCCGCCGATGAAAAATAGGCCCGTTGCGGAGGCCTCCCCAGGCCAGCTCGACCCGCCCCGCCACCCGGCTCTGCCCGACCTGCGGCGCACGGTTCCAGGGCGGGTTTGGCCCGCCATGGCCTTGGTATTTTTGGCCGGCCTCTCGCTGCTGCTTTACACCTGCTCCGAAGCTCGTGAACTGAGCGGCCCCAATGACACGGATACCCGCCCGCACGCCAAGGCTTACCTGCTCATGCCCGAGCATGACGGCGGAACGCTCCCCCGCTTGCTCTCTCAAACCGGCGCGTTCAAAGACACCCGCACCCTGGCACCGAGCGAGGGCTTGATCCCTTACGATATCAACGTCCCCTTCTGGTCCGATGGGGCCGCCAAGTCGCGCTGGATCTGTGTGCCCAACGACCGCACCTCGCCCCAGGCGAAGATCCGCTTCCGACCCGAGGGTGAGTGGGCGTTTCCCAACGGCACGGTTTTCGTGAAGCACTTTGAAATGGCCGTGGACGAAACCCGGCCTGAATTGCGGCGGCGTTTGGAAACCCGTTTGCTGGTGCGCGACGCCTCGGGCGGCGTCTATGGCGTGACCTATAAATGGTGGCCCGACAACAGCGACGCCGAATTGCTGGCCTCGAATCTCACCGAGACCCTGCTGATTAAAACCGCCACCGGGGTCAGAACGCAAACCTGGTATTATCCGAGCCGGCAGGATTGCCGGGTTTGTCACACCGAAAAGGCGGGCGGCGTTCTCGGGGTCAAAACCCGCCAAATCAATCGCGATTTCCGCTCGCCCGCGGGTTCCATCGAAGATCAACTCAGCGTCTGGAATCGCCTGGGGCTGTTCGCACCCCGCTTGCGAAGCGAGGATCTGCTGCGCTTGGCCCGCCTGGCGCCCCCGGATGATTTGACGCGGAGCCTGGAGGACCGGGCTCGATCCTACCTGGATGCCAATTGCGCCCACTGTCACCGGCCCGGCGGGACGGTCGCTTATTTTGACGCACGCTATGATACACCGCTGGCCCGGCAGGAACTCATCGACGGTCCGGTGCTGATCGATCAGGGGATTGACCGGCCGCGCGTGATCGCGCCGAACGACATCTGGCGCTCGATTGCCTTTCTGCGCGCCAACACGCTCGAAGCCATGAAAATGCCGCCCCTGGCCCACGAAACCCTGGACCAGCGCGGGATGATGTTGCTTCGGGAGTGGATCGAAAGCTTGCCGGGTCCTCCGGTCCTGGCCCCCCCCACCTTCTCTCCGGGTGCGGGCAAGTACGCAGGACCACTTGAAGTGACGATTGCACAGGACGAACCCGGCGTCGCCATTCGATACACACTCGATGGCAGCGTTCCTACGACCTCCGACCTACTCTACCAGGGGCCCATCCGGTTGACCGAGCCAACCACCGTCCGGGCGAAAGCTTTCAAAAAAGGTTTTACCCGAAGCATTACGGTTCAGGCTACATTCATGATCGAGCCGGCCCGGTAACCTGATATCGCTTATGCAGAGCGGGCCGGTCGGGCCGCCCCGGCCGCGGCGCGCCAGCCTCACATCGATCGCGGCACCAACACCACACCCCAGGGACTGGCGCCCGCTTTCACCCGTGCCACTTCTTTCCCGGCGCTCAGGTCCACGATGGACACGTCGTCCGAGGGGCCGTTGGCGGAATACAAAAAACGACCGTCGGGAGAAATCGCGATGCCCCACGGCCGCTTGCCCACTGGAATCGTCCCCAGCACCTCGGCCGTCGCCGAATCGAGCACGCATACCGTACCGGCTCGTCCGGTGCTGACGTAAACCTTCTTGCCGTCGGGCGCCACCTTCACGCACATCGGCCGCGAACCCTTCGGCAGGGCAATGGTCTTAAGCGGCCGGTGATTGACGGCATCGATCAAATGCAGTTGCCCGGCGGATTCCGACGGAATAAACGCGCGCGAACCGTCTGGAAGGAAATCCGCCGAGCGCGGGCGTCCGCCTACATTGAAATGTGAAATCACGTCGCCGGTCATGGCATTGACCGCAAAAATCTCGCCGTCGCTTTCACAGGTGACATAGAAGAACTTGCCGTCCGGACTCGTCCGCACGCCTTCGGGTTCGCGCCTCACGGGAATGATGTGTTCCCGCTTGCCGGTAGCGATGTTCAGCACGGTCGCGGTGGCCACGTCCTCATTGGAAATGTAGAGGCGGGTGCCATCCTTGCTGAGGGCGAACTGCTCGGGATCCGAGCCCGCGGAGATTTTGCGAAGGACCTTCCTTTCCGCGAGGTCCACCACCGCGATCCCGTCGGCGGCCTTATCCGCTTTGCTGTCCGCGTCATCGTCATCGCCGCCCTTGTGCAGAATCGGGTTTCCCTGAGCGTCCAATGCCGGCGGACCCGAGATCGGGGTGCCGCTCAGAGCCACGTAAACGGTCTTGCCGTCCGGGCTGGCGGTAATGCCCCGCGGTCGCTTGCCGACGGGAATCGTGGCCATCACCGTCCGCGAAGACGGATCAATGACGCTGATATCGCCCGATCTTTCGTTGGAAACACAAACGACGTACGCGTCGTCGGCCACCGCGCGGGCGGAGACGGCCCCGGTGCACGCGGTGACCCACAGCAAAGCCAAAGCGGCTGAACCAGAATAATTCTTCATAGCTTGATGCCCTAACGTTTAACATGAGCCCGGCTCGACCAAAAGACGCAAATGCGAGCCGACGGGCGTTGCTCCCCATTTTCCTAATACAAATTATTTGACTCTCTTACATTCCGTGGTAGCGTGGGCTGTCCACATGAGCATGTTGTGCGGATCCGCGTTGACGACAGGCCCCGGCGTGTCATTGAACGCCCCTGTCGGTATGTCGCACTGGCCGCTTCTGAATATCAGCTTGGGTTCCCTTTCCCCCCTATGCACAAGCCACGGTCCTTTTTACCCTTTTTGGCCCCCTGGTTCGCTGCGGTCGCGCTGGTCGCAGGGATGTGTTCCGCCTCGGCCGCGTTGTTGACCGGCGTGATTATCGGCACACCGGGTTCGTGGAACAACAGCGGCAACACCATCACGAACGTCTTTGACGGGGATCTCACCACGTTCTTTGACGCGCCCGATCCGGGCAACCTGGACTGGGCGGGACTGGATTTTGGCGCCGGCGCAAGCGACGTCATAACCGCAATTGCCTACTGTCCCCGCAGCACCTTTTCCGGGCGCATGGTGGGGGGCCTGTTCCAGGGCGCCAACGCGGCAGACTTCAGCGATGCGGTGACACTGTTTACCCTGAATGGGGGGCCCACCGAAGGTCTGATGACCACGCAGGCGGTCAGTTCCACGACTCCATTTCGCTATGCGCGGTACCTGGCGCCCAGTGGCGGCTACGGCAACATCGCGGAGCTGAGATTCTTTGGATACGGGCCCGGGGTCAATCTGGCTTTGGCCCAGCCGGTGGTGGCCTCCACGGTGCTCAATGCGAGCAGCGGTGCAACCAATGCCGCGGCCGCCAATTCCGCGGGAACCGCCTGGGCGGCCCCGTCCGTGAGTTTCCACACGCTGAGCGCCTCCGCCCTGGTCTCGTCGCTCACCTGGCACTATGACAACACGCGGCAGGGCGCCAACACCAACGAGACCGTCCTCACCCCGGCGGACGTGAACGTCAACAGCTTCGGCAAGCTCTTCTCCTACCCCCTGGACGGCAGCCTGCCAACGACGAACTCAGTCCTGTACACCGGACCGTTTCTTTTGAACGGCAGCGCCGCCCTGATGGCGAAAGCCTTCGACACCGGCTACAACGAAAGCGTCGCAGCGCGCGCGCTCTTCAACCTGCCTGCGAGCGTGTTCTTTACGCCCTCCGCCTTTTTCGCCAACGGCGCGTTCCAGATGCAGGCCTCCGGCCTGCTGGGCAAGAGCTACCTGCTCGAGGCCACCACCGACTTCTCGAATTGGGTGTCGCTGAGTACCAATGTCGCCCCGGCTAACGTTTTCAATCTCCTGGACAACAGGGCCACCAACTTCCCCGCGCGCTATTATCGACTTATCCAACTGCCTTGAAGCGCCGCATCAAGTGGCGCCGCGCGACCCAAAAACTCTCCTCCGGGCGCACCACCATGGATCGCGGAACCCGGCGCCGATATGCGTTGAATCCACCGATCGATGACCGCGAAATCCACACCGAAGTTCCCGACCCGGTTGATCGGGTTGTCGGCGCTCCTTTTGATCGTTGGGGCGGCCTACGGCTTCCGACTCGCCCACCTCAGGAATTCGCATCCTCCCAAGCCAACCGCGCGCGCCGACGAACCGGCTGCAGCCAGCACGGGTATCCTGCCACCCCCAGACTCTCTGCCGAAGGCCGGCGGCCCACCCGGCTTCGTTAGCTCCCCCGCCTGCAAGGAATGCCACGCCAAGCAGTTCGAGACCTGGTGGCATTCCCACCATCGCCAGATGACACAGGTGATGAACACTAATACCGTGCAGGCGCGGTTCGAGGGCGTAGTCATGGATTACCAAGGCGCGCGCTTCAGCCTGCATCAGTCCGCCAACCACTTCTGGGTGGACGTTCAGCCAATCGAGGAACTCGAGGCCGCACAGCTCACCCATGGCCCGCCGCCGCAACCGGTGCGGCTCCCGATGGAAATGGTCACCGGCTCTCACTATTTCCAGGTGTTTTGGCTCCCCACCGGCCACGGCAATCGGCAGGTGGGATTCCCCTTCACCTGGCTGGTAGCCGAGAAACATTGGGTCCCTCGCAATGACGCCTTCATCCGCGACCCCGATACCGAACCGCGGCCCGAGCAATGGAACATGGTCTGCATCCGCTGCCACGCCACCGGTGCGCGCCCGATGCCGATCCCCGCCGAAAAGCGCTTTGACACCCACGTGGCCGAACTGGGCATCGCCTGTGAGGCCTGCCACGGACCAGGGGAGGAACACGTCCGGGCTGAACGGGCACACCAAGGCAAACCAAAGGGCGCACGCGAGATTCCCTCAGGCATCGTGCAGCCCGCCAGCCTGGATCACGTTCGGTCCTCTCAAGTCTGCGGGTTTTGCCATGGGATGAAGTGGTTCGATAAAACCCCGAGCTGGTACCAAAACGGGTTCACCTACCGGCCGGGCGACGATTTGGAACAGACCACGCCCATGATGCGTCCGACGAAGCTGGCCGAGCAGCCCTGGCTGGCGGAGGTTGTGGCCAAAAATCCCGGGATTCTGGATGAGTTCTTTTGGCCTGACGGCATGGTCCGGGTTACCGGGCGTGAGTTCAACGGGCTGCTCGAGAGCGTCTGCTACCAAAAGGGACAACTTGCGTGCGTGACCTGCCACTCGATGCATAAAAGCGATCCCGACAAGCAGCTCAAGGAGGGATTGAGCGGCAACCAGGCCTGTTTGACGTGCCACCCCAAGTACCAGCAGGCCCTGGCTCAGCACACGCACCATGCGGCAGATTCCTCCGGCTCCCTCTGCTACAATTGCCATATGCCCTATACCTCGTATGGCCTGCTCCGCGCCGTCCGCTCCCACCAGATCGACCACCCAACCGTGCTCACCGATCTCAAGGTCGGACGGCCCAATGCTTGCAACCTCTGTCACCTGGACAAGACCTTGCAATGGACGGCCCAATACCTGTCAAAATGGTACGGCCAACCCGTGCCCGCCCTGCCGGAAGCCGATAAAAGAATTTCAACCATGGTCAAACTCCTGCTCAGCGGCGACACCGGCCAGCGCGCGCTCGCTGCCTTCAGCCTGGGCTGGGAACCGGCCTTGGCGGCCTCGGGAAAGGATTGGGAAGCGCCCCTGCTGGCCTCCGCCCTCGAAGACCGGTACGCGGCCATCCGCTTCATCTCGCACCGTTCGCTCACGCATCTACCCGGCTTCGAAACGTTCCCCTACGACTTCGAATCCACGCCCCGCCAGCAAGCCGAATCCAACCAACGGGCCTTGGCGTTGTGGCGCGCAAATGCCACGGCCCTGCCGCCGCGCGAACAGACCTTGACCGGTCCCGGTCCGGTGGTGAACACAAACCTCCTTTCCCAGCTCGTAAAGCATCGGGATAACCGTCCGGTGCACCTCCGCGAGTGAGCGCGGGTGGTATGACCCTGCCCGTGTGGTACATCAAGGTCCGTTTGGTTATCCCGAAGGGAGTTCAGGATAACCGACTGGCAACGCTGTCCGAAGAACGGGTTCGTGCTTGACAGCCGGCCATGCCGTTTGATTAGCTTGCGCCATGAAAGTGGGTCTTCGCTTCAGGGTATCTCTTCTCTCGATCCTTGCGACCGGTTCTCTGGCTTCGGTCGCTGACGCTCAACCGCTAGCCCTGGCACTCCGGCCAAGCGGACCACAGGTCGAGCTCTCGTGGCCGACCGCCCTCACCAACGTTGCTCAACCGCCTGTGTTTCCGGAATACGAAGTCCAGTACAGCACCGACCTGGTGTCCTGGAAACCCTTGGCCGGCAAGTTGCGCGGCATCAGCGGCCGCTCCGGTCCGTTGCTCAGCCTGACTCTGGACAAAGAAGCCAGTCCGGTCTATTACCGGTTGAGCGCCGACTTGAGCTCGCAGGCGCCCAGCGAGACCGGGGATGGGGGCGCCGAGATCTTCGGGTACGATGGGCAATTCGGCCTGCAAATTCAGGCATTGGATCAATTGTCGATTGAGGATTTCGCCACCAACGGCGCCGAGATCACTTACCTCCCCAAGCTGACCTGGGATCCCACCACGGCCCAGTTCTGGACGAACTTCAGCTCGACCAATCTGCATTACTCCTATTATGGCGGGGTCGGTAACGCCACCAACCTGGCCTACAACTTCCAACTCGATACGAACGAACTCCCACGATTTCTGACCAACGGATTTGTGGTGAGCGAGCGGCTGGGCAACGCCACGTTCGGGGATGCTTATTATCGGATCTTCAATGCGGACCTGCCGGTGTTTATCAGCGCCGACTCCGCGCTGCATGCCTGGCATCGCTCCTACCAGAGCATGCTCGAGGAAATGGAAGAACTGGAACTCTCGACCCTCCTGAGCGGCATTTTGAGCAACATGTCCCTTCAACTGCCACAGACCTGGCAGACGTTCGGGCAAGGTCCGCTTCACGACAGCATCCTCGACGCCGATCTCTACCTCACCGTGGCCCGCAGCCTGTGGGCGGGGCAGCAGGTGCCCAGCGCACTCGGTGACGCGGGAGTCGAGCAGCAGGCCAGCCTGCTCCTCACCGCTATTAACGGACTCGCCTTGCAAAAGGTCCCGATTTTCGGTGCGGATCGGGTGATCGATTTCTCCCAGTTCACCGTCCGGGGTCATTATGATGCATCGGAGCGCCTGCGCCGCTATTTCCGCACCACGATGTGGTGCGGCCGGGTGGACCTGCGCCTGGCCACCTTCCCGCCCAATCTTGAAAATGACATTCGCCAACTGGGCACGGCGCTCGTGCTCCGCTACCTGCTCGGCCAATCGGGTGAATTTCAGGATTGGTCAGCCCTCGAACAAGTCACTCGCGCCTTCGTAGGAACCACCGATTCGATGACCTTCGCCCAATTGGATCATCTGCTCGCCGCCGCCAACATCCATTCGCCCGCGGATGTGCCCGATCTCGTCACCCTGACCAACCTGCAAACCCGCCTGCTCACGGGCGAACTCGGGGTGCAGAGCATCCATAGCGACTTCTTTTATTCCCCGCTCAGCCCGGAACAGGTGAAGCTGCCGCGCTCGTTCACGGTCTGTGGCCAGAAGTTCGTAATGGACAGTTGGGCGTTTTCGCAGGTGGTCTTTGACCGGATCCTCTGGTCGCCCGATGATCCGCCCCGGATCATTTTCGGCAAAGTCATCCGCCGCAAACCGACCTGTCTGGATGTGGCCTTCTCCACCCTCGGCAATGACCAAACCGTCCCGGACATCGTCAGCCGCATCCAGAACACCAACGGTGTGCCGTTCCGCGACGGCTTGCCCTACCAGCATAACCTGCTCGCCGTCCGCCAGGTGCTCGACCGCCAGGACCCGGGCGTTTGGACCAACAACATCTACAATGCCTGGCTGGCTGCGCTCCGGGCGCTCTCCGCCCCCACCACCGACCCGATGTATCCGGAAGCCATGCGCACCCGGGCTTGGGCCATGAAAACGCTGAACACCCAACTCGCCTCCTGGACCGAACTGCGCCATGACACGCTGCTCTACGCCAAACAATCCTACACCGAACCTCTGCTGTGTGGCTATCCCGCCGGCTTCGTCGAACCGCGCCCGGAATTCTGGCTGCAAATGCAGCGCCTGGCTGACGTCGCGGCCCAGGCGATTTCGGCCCTCCCGCTCAACGGGACGGTCAGCGTGCCTAGCCGATCGGTGTTTCCGCCAGCCACAGTGACCTTTGACCTCACCGCACTCCGCCAAACTCAAGTCTCATTTTTGAACAACTTTTCCAGCCACATGGCCACACTGCAACAAATGGCCCGCGAAGAACTGGCTCAGCAGCCCTTCTCCGCTTACGAGTCCGGGCTGCTCAAAGACGTGGTCGAGCGAACCTTGACTTACACCGGCGAGCGCCAGTGGAATGGGTGGTACCCCGGCCTCTTTTACGCCAACGGCTTGTCCGGCTCGAACAGCCCGCAGCAACCCGGCTGCGATCTCTGGGACCCCTCAGTCGCGGACGTGCATACCGACCTCCCCGACCCGGTCGTCGGTGATCCGGGCGCCGTCATCCATGAAGCCACCGGCAACGTTCATCTCATGCTGATCGCCGTGGACAACGGCCCGGACCGAATGGTCTATGCCGGTCCGGTCTTGAGCCATTACGAATTCGAAGTTCCCGGGGTCAATCGCCTCTCCGACGCCGACTGGCAAGCCGAACTCAATGGCGGACAGAAACCCGCTTCCCCGGATTGGACCCAGTCCTACCTCGTTCCCGGCGCGTTCAGCCTTCCGCCGGGTTATCCGTGAAACCATGGGGCGTCCCCGATAACTCAACCCATTGCAGAAAACCCGCACTCCCGCGGCCTCGGTAGGCCGTGCCCCACCGCCCTTGAGGCTGAACGCGGTTGGGCTTGCCAGGCCCTGTCGTTCTCTGCAGGTCTAGCAGTATAACGTTCTTGTTGAACCGCGAACGCGGCTGACCTGCTTCTCGGATTGGCCGAAGTCGTCGAACGTGTCCTAAGCCTTCACATTCCATTCTCGTCTAGCACCGGTCCGATCCCTCCCGGGACCTCGCCGCCAGCGCTTGCCGGACTCTAAATTTCCGTCCTGCCGCATTCGACGAACCCATTTCTCCGCTCGAACTCCTCGCGGCTTCGGAAAACGGTCTCCAAAAGACGGCGCGGACCGCATGGTCGAACATGGATCGCAAATCCAATACGAGGACCTTGAGCTTTTCCCAGTCTTGCCTCGTGATTCGGCCGGGAGACGATGTTTTTCACCTCTTCCCCTTGACAATCTATGTGAAGGCGCTACTCTCCCCTAGAACCTCTATGACAATGCTATGATGCCAACCACCAAAGCCGAACTATTGCAGGGCACGCTCGACCTCCTCATCCTGAAAACTCTCACCGCCGGACCGATGCACGGATTCTCCATCGCGCAACGCATCCAGCAGCGCTCTGAAGACGTGCTCGTGGTCGAGGAAGGCTCGCTCTATCCCTGCCTCTATCGCATGGAGGAAAAAGGGTGGATCAAGGCGCAGTGGGGTAAATCGGAGAACAACCGCCGGGCCAAGTTTTATGAGCTGACCCGGTCCGGCCGCAAACAACTGGAGGAGGAGACCGCCATTTGGGAGCGGGTTCGTCGCGCGATCACGTTGGTGCTACAGCCGGCGTGAACCGGGGAAGGCGTTGGCGTGGGCAACCTGGATTTTGCAAAGTGAAGCGTGAGGCGTGAGGCGCGAACCATGAAAATACTACGAACCTTCTTCTTGCGAATCCGGTCACTTCGGCACCGAGGCGAAGTAAAGCGGGAGATTGACGAGGAACTGGGCTTTCACATCGAGCAGCGCACCCTGGACAACATCGCCGCCGGCATGGCGCCGGACCAGGCGGAACGCGAGGCGCGGAAGCGGTTCGGCAACATCCAAACCGTCCGCGAGGACTGTCGGGAAACCCGTGGACTGAGCCTTGGCGAGGCGACGCTGAAGGATCTTCGCATGGGACTGCGGATGCTGCGAAAGAATCCTGGATTCACCGCGGTGGCGGTGCTGACTCTGGCGCTGGGCATCGGCGTGAACACGTCCATGTTCAGCGCGCTCCAGGCGTTGGTAGCACGGCCCTTGCCCTACAGAGACCCCGCGGGTCTGGTGCAGTTGTTCCAGACCTCGCCTCAGTCGCAACACGAGCCGCATCACTCGGCGGCCAATTTTCTCGATTACCAGCAGAGTGGCGCCTTCGAATTCCTGGCAGCGGTGAACGACAAGCCGTTCAACCTGGCCGAGCCGGGGCAGCCCGCCGAACGGGTGCGCGGGCTCCAGGTTTCCGCCGATCTCTTCCCAATGTTCGGAGTCCAGCCCGCGCTCGGGCGCTGGTTCACACGCCAGGAAGACACGCCCGGCCGCAACAACGTCGTCCTATTGGACTACGGTTTCTGGCAGCGACGATTCTCCGGCGCCACGAATATCATCGGCCGCGCTATCCGCCTGGACGGAGAAGCGGTGACGGTGGTGGGCGTGATGCCGGCCCGGTTCCACGACGTGATGTTGATGGGGCCGGCCTACCTGTGGCGGCCCATTGCGTTCAGTGACGGGGAGCGCGCGGATCGGGGCAAGAATTATCTCAAATGCATCGCCCGGATCAAACCCGGCATGTCGCTGAAGCAGGCGCAGGCCGCCACCGACCTCCTTGCCGCAACCCAGCTCAAAGATCATCCTGACAATTCGGCGGACGGATTGCGCCTCGTGGCACTCGCGGCAGCCAGCCTGCCGCCGGAGGCGCGGACGATCGTTTGGTCGATCATGGCGCTCGCGGGCTTCGTGCTGCTGATCGCGTGCGCCAACCTCGCCAATCTCCAGTTCGCCCGGACCGCGGCGCGCGGACGCGAGTTTGCCATTCGCGGCGCTCTGGGCGCTCCACGGGGACGATTGCTCCGGCAATTGTTGGTCGAGAGTTTGTTGATCGCATTGATCGGGGGCGGGCTCGGGATTTTCGTTGCGCACTGGAGCAACGAGTTGCTCCAACGACAGTTTGTCGCCGACGGCGAAACGTTTTTGAACCTGCGATTGAAATTGCGGATACTCTTGTTCGCGTTTGCCGCCGCGACGGCCTCAGGCCTGGTATTTGGTCTCGCCCCCGCCTGGCTGGCCTCACGCACGGACGTGAATGACGCGCTCAAGCAGGGCGCGCGCGGAACCACGGGCGACCGCACCCAGCACCGGCTGCAACACTCGCTCATCGTTGCCGAAGTGGCGCTCGCCATGATGCTGCTCGCGGGCGCGGGATTGGTTGTGAGCGGGCTGCGAAGTTTCGCCGAACGTGATCCAGGCTGGCAGGTGAAAGGATTGACCGTGGGTTATCTGACCTTGCCCGAGAGCAAGTATGGCAATGACGATGCGATCAGGGCGTTCACGGGCCGCCTCCAGGAAAAACTGAACGCGCTTCCAGGCGTGGACCACGTTGCGATGGCATGGTCGCTACCGGTCGGACAGTTTAACCAGGGCGGCAGTTTCAACATCGATGGCCGGCCCGAACCTCCGAAAGGCACTTTCCAGAATTGCTGCATGGACGGGATCACGCCGGGCTTCTTCGAAACGTTGGGAATCCGGGTGCAGTCTGGCCGCGATTTCACTTTCGACGATTCAACCAACCGCCCTGCGGTCGTCATCATCAATGAAGCGATGGCTCGCGCGTTTTGGCCCGGCGCCTCGCCGGTGGGCGCACACCTCAACGGCAGCGAGATCGTTGGCGTTGTCAGCGATGTCCGATTCCCGGCAAATCCATCCCAACAGCCCACGCCTTATCAAACCTACCGGCCGTTTGCGCAATCGCCGGGCCTGACATTTGCCGTTGCCATTCGTGGCCGCCTCACGGCCGAGACCCTGCGGCGCACCGTGGCTCAGGTGGATCCGGATCAACCGGTCGGCAATCCCGGGCCGCTCAGCTCAGTCGTGAACGGCACGCTCGGCAACTTCGCCGTGGGCGGAAAGGTGCTCAGTGTCTTCGCATTGTTGGGTCTCTCACTGGCCGCCTTGGGAATCTACGGAGTGATCTCCGGTTTCGTCGTTCGTCGAACGGGCGAGATTGGAGTGCGCATGGCGCTCGGAGCACAGATCCGCGACGTGCTGTGGCTGGTGCTGAAAACCGGCCTGCGATTGTCGCTCATCGGAACCGGGATCGGCCTTGTGGGCGCCTGCGCGATCACGCGGTTGCTCGCCTCGGTCATGTCGGAACTTCCGGCCCCCAACCCATGGGTCATTGCCCTGGTGGCCTTGTTGCTCATGGCCATCACTCTCTTTGCTTGTTGGCTGCCCGCCCGGCGCGCATCGAGAGTCGATCCGATGGTGGCGTTGCGGAACGAATGAAGTCCGAAGCTAGCCAGCCTTTAACTCCAAGCACTCCTATGCTCAAACTAGAACCACTGAAAAGGCGTATTCCTGGCAGATTACCAAAACACCCCATGTTCCAACCCCTGTGCGCGATGCTGGGCGCTTTGCTGGCCGTCACCGGTTGTGGCCATTCCAGCGTCATTACCACCCGAGGGGGCGGCCATCCAATCCGGGCCGTCATCGCGGGAAATCATTCCATCGACACCCAGCCGGAGCGAGCGACGATCACCAGTGCCTTCGGCACGGTAACGGTTGAGCACGCACGGGTGCGGATTGACAGCGCGCCTTGGAATAGGATACCGGAGGCTGTGCCGGTGGAATTGAGAATATCGAAGGGCATGATCGCATTGACCGCAGGCCCCGTTACCATCAAACAAACCAGGAATTGAACCTGATGCCTCCACGGCGGCGCCGATTTCCTTCATGACGGGGTCATGACGCGGTCAGTTGCACAGATTTCCCTATTTAATGTCGGGCGAAAAAAAGGGGTCACCCATTCTTGCGCGATGCGGCGTCTATCCCGAAGGGATTCGAGCACTCAGCCCAGGGTTGCCCCGCGCTTCCGCAGGAAGAGCGGGGCTACCCTGGGTCAACGCGGCGATGAGGGTTATTCACCCTGAAAGGGTTTTAGCACCACCGGTCCGGGACTTCGCTCCAAACCTTTGCAGGGTTGACATTGATTTGGGTGCGCCAACCCAGGGTAGCTCGCGGACTCGCAACCCTGGGCTAAGTGCTTCCTATCCTTTCAGGATAGACCGAATCGGATTCAGGCCTGCAAACCCGGCGTTGGTTCGTTGGCGGCGGACGTGTCCATCCCGAAGGTTCGCGTCCAGACCCACGTTCGTTCGTGGGCCAGAGGGCGTTTATCCCGCTGGACTTTCGGGTGCAAATCCAGGTTTGTTCGCGGGGCAGAGGCCCTTATCCCGAAGGGATTTGAGCACTCAGCCCAGGGTTGCGAGTCGGCGAGCTACCCTGGGTCCACTCGCCCCAGAAAACGTCCTTACCCTGAAAAGGTTTGAGCACGGCGTCCGCTGCAACCCTTGCAGGGTTGAGGCTCCTTCCGGCGCCCCGACCCAGGGTAGCTCATTGAATTGATAGGAATTTGCTTTTCGCGCGGCCGCCCCTACTGAGCGCTGCGCGGGTGAAGGTATCAAGCGTCCAGAACCACCGTGCGCAGTAAACACTTAGGAGCCTTTATCAGAATCCAGGTGCTGTTTCTCCTCAAACTCCCGTAACTCATTGAAGAACCTCAAGAAGGCTTGAACCCCGTCACCACCGCACACGGACGTTAAAAGCATGTCCCACGAGCACCTAGTCGTCGGTTGAATGCGGTCACGGAGCCATTTTTCAAATTCGTTAAAGTCAGCAACAATGCAACGACCCGAAATGTGGGCATCCGCAAAGCAGGATCCGTCCAGGAATGCCTTAAGGTGTGAAACTTCAGGCTCCCTTAGGTACATCAGCGGCCGTGTTTCGATCGCCCAAAGTACCCTCTTAAAGCTGTCTGGTGCGGCTGGCGCCACTTGCCCCTTCTTGTCCAAACTTGGCCATTGTCCTTTTGACTCTTCCAGGTATTGGATATTCGCGGAATTTAGTGGCTGGGATGGGCAAAAAGGGAAGAGCTTTTAGAGTGAAGACCGTTGGCTGGGGTTGATTTCATGCTGTGGCTTTGAGAGTCGGAACTGAGATTGAAGCGCTCCGCGCCGGACTTCGCTCCGCTCCGCTGCGCTACGCCGGTCGGGCCCCTTTGGAGAAGAAGCTCGTCGGGCGGGGAGGCTTTTTGCAGGCTGGCGCGCAACATGAACATCGATACCGAACTACAGAAACATTACGCGTTGCTTTTAGGCGTGGGCAGTCCTGTGGAGGTCAAGAACGTGGAACTCAAGCTGGGGGAAAAGAAGGTCGAGATTGAGCTGGGCTGGCAATGGGGAGCCTCGGCCAAGTGCCCGGAGTGCGGACGGGAGTGTTCGATTCATGATTGCGCGCCGGAGCGCACCTGGCGGCATCTGGACACGATGCAGTTTACCACCTTGATTCGGGCGCGCGCGCCGCGCTCGGACTGCCCGGAACACGGGGTCAAAACGATGGCGGTTCCCTGGGCCGCGCCCCAGGGGCGCTTCACGCTCTTGTTCGAGCGCTTTGCCGTGGAGGTGCTCCTGGCCAGTGGCAGCATCAGCCAGGCCTGTGAGTTGCTGGGGATCCATTGGGAGACGGTCCAGGAGATCATGGCTCGGGCCGTGGAGCGGGGCCTGGAGCGGCGGCAATTGGAAGACTTGAAGCATTTGGGGATGGACGAAAAGAGCTTCCGGCGCGGGCAGTCCTACGTCACGCTGCTGACGGACTTGGACCAGTCGCGCGTGCTGGATGTGGTGCAGGAGCGCACGAGCGAGGCGTCCGACCAGTTGTGGGCGAGCCTGACCCCGGAACAAAAGCAGACGGTTGAAGCGGTGGCCGTGGACATGTGGGAGCCCTTTATCCGGACGATTGAAAAGCAGGTGCCTGGGGCGGCCATCGTGCATGACAAATTTCACGTCAGCAAATATCTGGGTGAGGCGGTGGACAAAGTCCGGCGAGCGGAGCACAAGGAGCTGATGGCCCAGGGCGACGAGACGCTCAAAGGCACGCGGCAACTGTGGTTGTATAACCCGGAGAATTTCAGCCCGGAGCAACGCGAGGAGTTTTGCGGGTTGAAGGATTTGGCGCTCAAAGTGGGGCGGGCCTGGGCGGCCAAGGAACTGTTCTGCAAGTTCTGGAACTATCAGGAGGAGGGCTGGGCGCGCCGCTTCTTTGAGGATTGGTTTGGGTGGGTGAGCCGCAGCCAGCTCAAGCCGCTGGTGGAGGTAGCCCAAATGCTCAAGCGACATTTGGACAACCTGCTGACATACCTCAAGCACCCGATTACCAACGCGGTGACCGAAGGCTTGAATTCGAAAATCCAGAGCCTCAAATCCGCCGCCCGGGGCTTTCGCAACTTCCGCAACTACCGGGTTCGCATCCTGTTCTTTTGCGGAAAGCTCAATCTCTACCCACTATGATCCGCGAAGAACCTCGGATTTGCTCATGCACGATGTGTCCGTTTTCATCTGTCACTTCGAGGCAACCTCAACTACTAATCCACTACTTCACTGATTCAGTATCAGACGAAAAAACCTATTATCGGCGGGGGTAGGCAGCGCCAACTGCTTTTGCTTCCAATCCGTCCAGGGATCGTTGCGGATCGTAATCCAGTTAGTGAAATCAATCGCGGAAGCCTGCTGCACCAGAAAATTGTCTCTTGCTCCTCCTGGCCATGTCAAAACAATATTATTAGTTGTCGGACTAGTCACACGCAAACTTGGATGTGGCTCCGTGAGTTCAGCAAAATAGAGACAGAAAGACTTCAACCCTGTCAAATCCTGCGACTCCTCCCAAGGGGAGGACAGCGTAACCTGGAACAAAGATGAAGCTCCGACCATATTGGTGGGGGCGAGTACACGAACTACCTGGTCCCACGTATGGCCAATCGTCTCATCCCAGACACGCACTTGCGTTGTGATGGTCTCCCCAGGTAAAAAGCCGTCAATCGCTATTGTCCCCGCGTCAAAATACCCGTTATGGATGATACTTCCGGTGTTAACCACGCCGGGCATCGAACTTGGCTTTAAGAGACATTCCGGGGCTCCAACTGGTCCGTAATACAGCTCGGCTCTCCAAATTGAACCTGAGCTCGTTGTATACACGGGATCGCTGCAGCCAGGAGCTCGAATCTGTGCGTCCACATCCGCGGCAAGATTGGCGAAGTTGAGCGTGCCCTGTGAAAAGCAACAAAACGCACGGCCAGTAACGACAAGCATCAAAAAAAAGGCTTTCATGTTAACATTATTTAGAAGATGACGTTCTTTTCATCCGTGCGGCAAAGTACCTTTGTCTGAAAAGGACGTCAAGTGATAACGGGGTTGTCCAGGGACTACCTAATTAGCCCCCCTCTTCTAGAGTATTAGCACGCTCCTCATTATTGAACTGGGTAATACTTAAGGCGCAAAGGGTTAGCCTGTTAGCCGCCACATTGATTTAGGTTCTGCATTTAAGGCTGGTTCCGCAAAGTAAGTAACCGCGCAATTCTAGATTCACAGAAAAGCACCTTAACTTAAACTGATAAGCAATTGCTTTTTTGGCTGCACCATGTACTGAGCGCTGCGCGGGTGATCCCCGACCTCGTGGGCCTGCCCAATTATCGCATTTACCTGAAGCTCATGATCGATGGGGTTGTGAGCCAGGCATTCAGTGCCAGGACCGTCCGACCAGTCAGCGAGGAAAAATAACCGCGGCCGACAAGTGTCAGATCCATTCCTGCAACTCGGCCAGCACCCCAGATCGGTAGCTTTGACCGGAGTTTAGGCAAGACCACAATGTTTGCCGTGCCGCGCTGCCTCGTTCGATAGCAATGTGGGAACACACTTCCATCGCATCGCGTACGATGTGAGCCTGGGAATCCACACCCTCACCCGGAGCCTTCGATACCAATTGGAGAAAGTCCCAGGCTCCCCACTCAACCGCTGCATCTGCCTGACCCGGTCATAGCGCTACGACCAGAGCGCGCCAATTTGGGCGCAAGTTACATTGCCAGTTCCGGACAAATGCTCAAACCGCTACGACCTCAGAAAGGCCTGCTCATCAAACACAGCTATTGGCGTTGGCCGCAGCGTCAACTCGCTGGCAATACCATCGACTTCTTCGTCCAGGTGCTCGGCCCGACCTTCAACGATGCGATGTGCCAAATCACTCAACCATAGCAAAAGCCCCTTCGGCACCGTAACCGTACGACCGCAGTGTGGCCGATGGGTTGCTATCCAGATTTTACGACCGCAATTTGGCCGGCACGCTCCAAAACGGCCCGGTGCGACTTGTCCCGCCGTAGCGCTGAGCGAAGGCGGATGACAGTGTGGCACGCCTGTTCCCGTGCTCCTTCGCCAGCGTTATGACCCTGCAGGTCGTAACGCTACGATGGCAGCGTGGCAATCAGACTCCACAGTACGACGCGAGCACGGCAAATTGGCAAAAACCTTGTGATGCCACTTCGGCCATTTTTACGATAACAATTTGGCTCGTAACAGAGAACAGCGTCCGTCATCAAATCAGGCTTCATTCCGTCGTCGTTGCGCTACTTCACCAGCAACCTTGCGGCGTTTTCACCGGCGGCATTTGACGCATGCCACAGATTTTTTCCCGGCAGCCGGATTCACCGAAAAGGGGTCAATCCAGAATGGCGCTTAAATAGCGCGTAAAACATTTTTGTTCAAGGGCTTGCGTCGGTGCGTATCGGGTAAGGAGTCGAAGAGTATCCTGCGGGATAGGTTCTCCATTTTGATCAGGGTTCTGGCTAACCGATGCCGATTCTCTATCGCCTTTCCAATCCCTTGGAACTGCTCCGGGCTCAGTGCGACGGTAACAGTTTTTTGGGCCACCTTTCTGGTCCATTGGTAGCCTGAACGGGGGTGGCGCAACCTTGAGCGATCCACCACCGAACCTTGGCTAATGTAGCCGATACCCGCCAGGCGGCGGGACAGGCGCTGGTATTCCCGTTCTAGCGACTCCAGGAGGGCGGCTTTTTTCTTGCTCATAGCTCTAGTTTAGACTGGCTGTCAAGCTGAGACAAGTATGTGAACGTGTCATGGCCACTACTCCTTTCTTCCCCGCCTGGCGCCCACGGCTCGCACCCATGGGCCAACGCGTTGAGCATCTCCGCCGTCAAAGTCTGATGCACCTGGACCTCTTATTCGGCCCGCTTCTGCCGGCCTGGCTCCTGGCGCAAGCCGATGACGGACCCAACAGCCGGGAACAGATCTATTCGATTCGCCGTACCTTCTTTGGCTTTCTTTACCAAGTCCTTAATCCCGATTGCCCCTGCCGGGAGGTCGTGCGCCAAGTCCAATCGCTCTTCGGGCTCTTTAGCTCGCGCAAGGTGAACGTGCGTACCGGTGCCTATTGCGTCGCGCGCGCTCGCCTCCCCCTGGATATTCTGGCACGCTTGCGTTGCGCCGTAGCGGCGCACGCTGGCAAAGCCGAGGAGTTATGGATGGGTTACCACGCTGCTGGATCCGGAGCGCTACCCGGCCGAGCAACTCGCTCTGGTCTATGCCAGGCGCTGGCAGATCGAGTTGTGGTTTCGCGATATCAAAACCTCCATGGGCATGGAGGTGCTGCGTTGCCAGAGCCCGAAAATGATCCACAAAGAATTGGAAATGTTTTTCATCGCCTACAATCTGATCCGCTGTTGGATGATCCAGGCCAGCCGAGCCCAGGAGGAGGCTATCCAACGGCTCAGTTTCAAAGGCACGGTCGATGCGGTGCGTCAATTCAGCATGGCCATTGCCCAGGCCCGTTCGCAGAAGAAACAAAGGGAACTCATGGATAAACTGCTCCAAACCATTGCCGCGGATTCAGTCCCGGAGCGTCCGGGTCGCCGCGAGCCTCGGGCCGTCAAACGGCGGCCCAAGCCCGGCGCTTGGCTCACCCAGCCGCGCCACAAATTCAAAGACTCTCAACACCGCAACCGCTATTGGAAAAACAAACCCAGGAAAACAAGGGCCTAATTTAAGCGCCATTCGGGTCAATCCATAGTTTGGATTGACCCCTTTTCATTTTCTGACCCCATTGATGAAACGGTCTGGCACGCGGAGGGTCACTATTTTTATCTCACTGGCATTTCGTATGGAAGCAATCGCGCTGTCAGGACATTTCTCGGGTTAGCCGATTATCGCTTTGGGTTCGAAGGTACTCCTGCAGCCCGAAGATCCCGCCTTCCCGACCGATCCCCGACTGTTTGAACCCACCGAAGGGAGCAAACGGATCGTGACTTACTGTGTTGATCAGGACGCGGCCGGCGGCGAGTTTTCGCGCCACCCGGTAGGCCCTTTCAGGGTCCGCCGAGCTCACGTAGGCGATAAGGCCGAATTCGGTGTCGTTGGCGATTTCAATGGCCTCGGCTTCCGTCTTGTACGTCAGTATCGACAAGACGGGGCCGAAGATTTCTTCCTTCGCGATACGCATTTCGCGGATGACTTTTGCGAACACGGTGGGCTTGATGAAATTCCCACGCTCAAGTCCTTGGGGATGACCTTCCCCGCCGATGACGAGCTCCGCACCCTCCTCGACGCCAGACTTGATGTACTCCTGCACGCGCTGGTACTGCTTTGTGCTGGCCAGTGGGCCGAGGGTGACGTCCTGATCCTTTGGATCGCCCATTTTGATTTTTTCGACGGCCGCCTTGGCCAATCGCTTCACTTCGTCGAGGCGGTCTTCCGGCACGATCAGACGCGAGGCCGCAATGCAGGCCTGTCCGTTATTCAGATAGCAGGCGTTGATGGCCATCGGGATCGCCGTGGAGAGATCGGCGTCGTCCAGAATGATGTTAGGCGACTTGCCCCCGAGCTCGAGCGTGAAGCGTTTCATTGTGTCCAGTGAGTTCTTGGCGACCAGTCTTCCGATCTGCGTTGAACCGGTGAAAGCGATTTTCTGAATGTAGGGACTTTTCGTTAACTCCGTCCCGACGACTTCGCCGAGCCCCGTCACGACATTGATAACGCCAGGAGGCAACCCCGCTTCATGAAAGGCGTCCATCAACACTTCCGTTTGCATCGCACTCATCTCGCTGGGCTTGATGACGACCGTGCATCCGGCGGCGATTGCCGGTGCCACCTTGATCGCGATCGAGCCGGCGCTCGAATTCCATGGCGTAAATATGCCCACCACGCCGGCCGGCTCCATCACGACCTTGGATGTGCCGACAGTTTTGACCAGGTCGAAATCCTCGAGGACCTTCTTGAAGTGCAGGAAAATGTCCGCCGCGAGGTTGTTGGAGCCCTTCGCACGGTCTTGCGGTGCGCCGTATTCCACGACCGTCGCCTCAACGAGTTGATCCATTCGCTTGGCCACGGCGTCGTGCAATCGCTGCAGGCAGTCCATCCGGTGTTCCTTGCTACTTTGCGAAAAGGTGTTGAAGGCCTCTTTCGCAGCACCGATGGCTTTTCGGGTGTCGATTTCGTCTGCCATGGTGACCTTGCCGATAACCTTGTTGTCGGTCGGGTTCACCAGATCGACGACCTGGGTTCCATGGGGTGTGACGAACTGGCCATTGATATAGGCGCGATCAAAGGCTCTTACTGGAGTCGCGCTTTCATGTGTTTTCATTTGTGTCACCTTTCACGAGCTTTCGGCTTTACTAAGGTCGCTGTGTTTCTCAGGACCGCAGCTCACGATTTCAGTATGGCTCTTGGAAACTCGCATTTTCCCCCTATCGGATCAAAATCCAAGAGACAGCCCGCTTTCGTTGCCGCTGGTCTCGTTATCGGACGGAATGAAAGTGATTGAGCCAAGACAAAATCTATGCCGCGCGATTCCCCGGTTGCCTGGGGGATTCCCCCCGGTTACAAGGTTCACCGATATTCTGTATTTTAACATCATGTTCGCCGATATTTACAGAACCCAGACAGCAAATACGTTCCTGCTGCTGCCACGGGACTCGGCATTAGAAACCGTGCCCAATGAGATTCTGAGTGGACTGGGGTGCGCCGTGTTCTTGAAAACCCGCGACTTAAGTGATCCATTATTACGTCCTGATGCAGCTGAGATCAATGCCGACCTAGCGAACCAGGGATTTTCCGTCCGGAAGGCCTAGCGTCAAAGTTTGGAGCCGGTCTCGGAGGGTTGAACTTGGCCCGTGTCTTTCGCGCTTAGTCGGCTGGCTGGCATCGGCGTCATGCCTGGCATTGCCTTCCCGCTCCCGCGAGTGTTATCGGGGATGCAATGCCAAAACACTTGATCGACCGGGAAACCGCGAGGTCAGACGGCCTGTATTGCCAACCGTTTTCCGCCGAGGAATTCGCCGGAACTGGAGACCCGATTTCCCCGCGCGGTTTTGGTTTTTAGCCTCCTTTGCATTGCTCTACGGCGTGTGCGAAACCATAAACGGCAACCAATATCGTTCATGGCGCATGCGGGCAGAGCGGCACGTTGGTCTCACAGGTGCCTCCGCTGAGGTTCATCCGCAATCCGCTCGGCCCAGGGGTCACCGGCACGATTCACGCAACGTGGGCCAGCAAGGACAACATCACCACGCGGAACACCCCCGCCATGAAGCGGTTTGGGGGGAAACGAGTCAATGGCTGATCACATCCAGGACACCGCTCCGCACGGCGAACCACGCAAATTGCAGAAACTCGTCCTCCGGTCGTCTCGTATAAGTGACAGCGCCCTCTTTCATCGAGCCCGATGCGTCAGGAACGTTGGAATTCCGAATTTTCAACGCGTTGGCCAGGAAGGAGGCCAGGCGATTGTCCAGTCCCTTCGCGGTGTCGGTTTGTTTGTCGAGCACGGCAATCGCCAAATCCTGGTAGATCGCGCGGACATTCCCGCGCGCCTGGCCGGCAGTGACCTCGATATCGAACGACGCCGATTGCACGCTGCCGGACGTAATCCGCGTGCGTTCGGCAACATCGAGGAACGCATCAAACCGGGTGAGATCCATCGCGCCGAGCGAGCCAGAATAGTGGAACGAGCAGTCCGGTGAATCGACCGGAATTGTCATCTGCACCTTCACCGTTCCCGCGTTCATCAGGTCACCCTGCCCGCGGAGCCGCATGACGGCCGACGATTCGCCGCGGTTGGCGATGCCTTCGACGGACAGATTCACCGCCTCGACCCTGAGCACGCCGGGAGCGGCTCCAGCGACCACCCGCTCGGAGTAGGTCAGGTGCCCGTTGGCGATGCTCAGGCGATCGACCCGCAGGGGTTGTGCGATCGCGGCCAGCACCTCGTTTACCATGAGCGGACGCTTCCTGAACGGATCTAGCTTTTTGTCACAATTGACCAACGCATCGAAGGAGGGTCGGGACAATTCAATGGACCTGGCTCGGTACGATTTTCCCTGCAACAGCTCGCCATACGCCAGACCCAACACCCTGCACTCAGGCACGACCACATGAAAGCGTGTCGTACGAAAATCGTGCGCTGCGAAGAATGCTTCGTCCCCGACCAACGTCCGAAGCTCTATCCCTTCGGCGGCCAGTTCCAAACCCGGCACGGATGCTCGCAGCCGCGCGCAGTGGAGGCCATATTTCGCCCGGGGAAATTCCCAGTCCAGATTCGTCGCCTCGAGACTGGCCTTGGCGAGGACATCCGCCGGAGCGGCAGTGCCCCAAAGAAGCTGCGCCAAGCGAATGCCTGTCAGCGAAATCCGGCCGATCTCGAGCGTCGTGTTGGTTGAACTCAGTCTGACAGTTTGCGCGACCCAGCGATCGGCAACCACTGAATAATCCAGTTCGCCGATCCGCAACGCGTACCTCTGGATGCGCTCTGGCAAATACTCGCTCTATCTTCGCTTTGCCATAGCTGTTGAGGAGCGCACCACCGAACATAACGATGAGCAGCGCGGTGGCGAGGAGGACCCCACCAAGGCAAACGCCCACGCAGGCCGACACTCTCCACAGCGAAACCTTCCCGCTGTGCTTCACCGCATCACCTTCGTCGAACCAGGCGCTGCTAGCAATCGGGAAATGCTCATACTCGCCGTTGCTCCTGTCCCCAACCGCCGGTTTCCCGCGCGGGCGCTGGACCTTGGCTCACTTCTCCAGTTTGCCCGTGCGGTGAACAGCTTATTTGCAGCCGCAGGTCGAAGCTTCCTTGAGGGCCTTTTCGACCGCTTCCCGGGTTTCGCCGGTGCGCTTCTGAATGCGGCCCAACAGTTCATCGTGCTTGCCCTCGGCGCATTGCAGATCGTCATCCGTGAGCTTGGCCCACTTCTGTTTCAGCTTGCCTTTGATGATGTTCCAGTCCCCCTTGGTTTCGAGTGTGTTCATAATGCTTTGTTTTGTCTTTCGTAACTTCGATATACTTGTTTCCGTAATATCTATTTCGTCTTTAGCTAGCGGCGGGCCAAGCTGGCGTCCGGCGCCCTAACCTCTTCCGTCCAGCCTATTAAGGTGCTTGAGGTAACTTTTGGTATGCGGTCAACAGAAGGTAAAAGCATCGCAACTTGCACGACCACCGCCTCTGGCCCCCGCACTTTGCACAGTGGGCGATCGGCTTGGAAACGATGGCGTACGCAGTTCGTGACCTTGCTCATAAGCCGGTCCACCCCGGGCCAACAGCGCGATGAGGTCATCGGGGCGGTGGTTGTCCAAGTACTTCGGCCTGGCCGGCACAGACGCAGGCGCCGAAGATGAAAACGCATCCGGAAAGATAAATCCAAAGCAGCAACAGCAGGAGCAGACCGAGAGCGAGCGGGACCAGCGCCACCAGCGTGGCCATGATAAATCTTGAGCACGAATCGCAAGACCAATCGCCATGGCAATGAAAATCACTCCGAGAAGGATCCGCCCAGGAAAGGCGCGCGCGACCGGCGACAACTTGAAGATTTCGGTTTCCTGGTCACCCGGAGCCGGGACAACCGGGGCGCTGGCCAACGGTTCCCGAATCAACCGAGCGGCTTGGGGCTCCGTGGTGGCGGGCGCCTCAGGGACGAGAATCTCTGCCTGACGGTTGCGGCACTTGACTCGTTAGCCAAATAGCGATTCATCGCCGATGATTATTTCATGACAATGAGGACATTCAAATTTGATCGGGTTCATGGCGCTTCGATCGTTTGGTTCAACTCGTGAGCAGTTCACTGACGGATGACAGGGTGGGGACTCGGTCACAAATGACTTTGATCGAGACCAGGATCGGCACGGACAACAAGGCTCCGGGAACACCCCAAAGCCAGGTCCAAAAAATCAAGGAAACAAAAATGACCACTGGATTGAGCGTGAAGCGGCGTCCCAGCAAGACCGGGGTGATGAGGTTCGCTTCCAAAAGGTGGAGCACCAGGTACCAGGTGGGGGGAAGCAGCCCTTTCCATGGCGAGTCGAACGTGAGGAGGCCGACCGCGGCCAGCAGGAGGATTCCGGCGACGGGGCCGAAGTAGGGAATAAAATTCAGCACCGCCACGAGCACTCCCCACATTACGGCGTTGGGCACACCCAACAAGTAGAGGCCACCGCACACGAGCGCACCCAAGCCGATGTTGATCAGGGACACGGAGAACAGGTAATTAGAAATGTTCTGCTGAACCTCGTGGCTGATCTCAACCGCCCGCTTCTTGTTGCTCAAAGTCGGCATCACGCGGACCAGTTTTTGCAGGAACAAGTCGCCCGAGGCGAGCATCAGGTAAAGCAAAATCAAAGTCTCCCCCACGCCTGCCAGGAAAGTTCCAGTCCAGTTAATGAAGGTGCCGGGGACACGGCTGGTTTTGAGTTCCACTATCGTCACCTTCTTCTGTTCTACCTCCGCCGCTCCCAGGTTGTTCACCGCATCCGCAGCCTGGTTGAAGCGTGCCATACGCGGGAACATTCTCTGAACCCGTTCCCTCAGCTCGGCCATGTGTGCCGGCGCATTGTTCATCCACGTCAGCGCCGGACGGCCCAATTGGAAGAAGCCAATCCCGACGGCGGCCACCAGGAAGGAAAGCACGACGGCGGCGGAGAGCGCTGGCGGAATGTGGCAGTACGACAACCAGCGGATCAGCGGTTTCAGGGCCATGCCGGACACAAACGCCAGGAAGACAGGCAAGGCCACGGGACGGGCGAAATATAGGAAGGCAATCGTTCCCAACACAATGACGACGATTTCGAGCGGTATCATTTTGGTCGCCGTGGCGGCGCTCGATGGAGCGGGCGGTGGTTCGCTGCCGGGCGCAGCGCTAACCGGAGCCTCGAGCATCCCGGGGGAGGAGGCGGGAGGCTCCAGCGCCCTCGAAAGTTCAATGAACTGCTTCATTCCGATGTTCGCGCCGCTCCACGGTGTATTGACCCAGCGAGCGTGGTGGCGTCTCCCGGCTCGAATCCCATAGCGCGTGACTCGAATGATTGACTCGGTTGCCCGCCCGCTTTCAGGTTTTTGGCGCGTGGGAAGGTGAACGCGGGCGCTTTTAATGCCAGGGCGAGACCGAAATTGAGCATCGCTTCGTTGCCTGCTGGTGCCACCGCAATCGGCTGGATAAACAGGTTCGCCGCAGTCCCCTTCAGGCCGCCTATGAGGTTTTGCAGAAAATTGTTGCCCGCATCCTTCCGTTTTACCGACGCCACCGTGATACCCATTTTGTCCGGACCTGGTTTTCTTTGAAAAACCAGTGTGTTGACTCGGGCAACCTTTTCGTTCTGACGCCGGAATGAGCCGCCGGAATACAGGATGTCGTAGAGACCTATGGTCACCGGGCTTGGCTGTCCGCGGACATTGAATCGCAGCCGCACCTCCGTAACGGTCGGAACCCGGTCGGTCATCGTCCCCGCCACCTCGATGCTCACACGGCCGGCTCCCCCGACGTTGATGGAACCAAGCTGATGGTCGAGCGCGCCGCCTTCTTTAAGCACTTGCTCGCGCCGGTGGATTTTCTCGGTATGGTCAAATACCTCTTGCTGACTGCCTTGACCGACGAACTCGAATTCGCAGGTCACCAGGAATGACTTGGCCGTGAAGGACCGCGTCGCGGACACCATCCGCGCGCGTTGCGTGTTGCCGGGGCTTTTGACGACGGAAACCGGCTCCAGCGAGATCAGTGGCACGAAATACATGAATTCGGCAACCGGATTGCCGGGCGATCCGCCACCGCCATAGTCCAGGCGGAGCGTTGGCCCGGGGGACTCGGGCGCAGAGCTGGCCTCGGTTTTTCCCGGGGGTGGGACTAATGGCGCGCCGGCCAGCCGCGGGCCTGGAATGAAACCTCCAACCACCAACAGCAGACCGGCCAGCGTGGTGAAGAAGTGCCGCGAGATTAGGCCGCCTGCAACCTTGCAAGCCTCCGGCTTTGCCGAAAGTGGCTCGCGTTGCTCCTGGTGGCCACGGGTGCGAAACGCGAACCAGACCGTCGTGGCCAAGCGCACGCCGTTCAGAATTCTTTGGCACCAGGAAGATTTTGTAGCCGCGGGCTGGCGGCGCCGGAATGCCGCCAGACCGGCTGCCAGCAAGGCTGCCGAGGGGGCCCTAGCGGCAATGGCTTTGGCCCGGTGGGCAAGGTCGCGAACACCGCACGCCATTGTCTGCCATTCCTCGGACAACTGGGCGCGGTTGAGTTCACTTTCCGTGATCAACCGTTGCTTCCGCAATTCGAGCGGGGTTACGTGAGAGGCTGTTCCAAACATGCGCGGTCCTTACGGGATTGATCAAGGGTGGCGGGAAGATTCTGCCAGTCACGCAGCAGCAACCTGAGTCGCCGGTAAAGACAAACCGCCGCCACCCTCGAGACTTCCCTCAACAAAAGCACGATGGCGCCCATGAGCGCCGCTCCAGCGAGCAGACCACACACTTGCGGGCTTCCCCGACTTTTTCTCCGGCCACGTCGGCGGAGGCGGCCATCAGGGCGCGCGCGCCGTTGGCAAGCGCGCCCATGTCATTGCCGGGTGCTTGTGTGTGGATATTCAGATTTGGGATGCTTTCTATTTGTTTGCGTTTTTTAGTGGTAGCGTTTCCGCGTCGGCGAGGTGGGCTGCTTCCGGCGAGTTAGCCACTCTCAGAACAGAGTTTCTTCCGCCAAACGGGTTGGGCACGGTTTCTTTGGCCAGCGGGTCGGGGATCCATTGGCCGTCCACGACCAGGCAGTATTCATAGATGCCGGGCGCCAAAGCCGTTTCCTTCAGCCAGCGGCCGCCCCCTGCGGGATGCAGCGTCTTGGCTTCGGGCTGCCAGTGGTTGAAAGCTCCCGCGACGCAAACGGTAGTGGCCGTTGGATGAGTGAATTCAAAACGAACGGGCACGAGTTCGGGGCCGGCGCTTCGGACATTGTCATGATTACGATTGTGTTTCATAGAGATGCGTTTAATCGGGTTCGTAGGCGGAATCCATCTGCCAAACATTGCTGCTTCGAGGAAGATGACGAGTGCTCCGAAAAGCCGAAAAGGCCACCCCGAGAAGAGCGATCCAGGAGTCACCCGCGTCGGCAAATAGGAGTCGTGTTCTGAATCCGGTCATAACCCGATAAATCGATAAATGATTGAAAGCCCTGCCACCGCCGCGGGGCGATCGCAGGGCCATGGGCCCTATCCGAATTAGTTGTTGCTGCTGGTAGTGGTGAGTCTCACTTCGAGTTGGTTGTCCACATTCCCAGAGTGCGCGATGCGATCGGCGATTTCACCGATGAGACGTTTTTCCTCGGCGGAATTGACCGGACCACGCAGGGTGACTTGTCCGTCTTTAGTGACAATCTTCACGTGCCTGGCGTTTACGGACATGTTCTTCCCAGCGACGATTTCTTTGCGAATCCGTGCCGTGGTGTCCAAGTCAACCTGGTTTTTGCCCTGACCGAGGGTGGTCACGGTGCTGCTATCGCGGTCCCGAACAATTACCGCCGTGGTGTCCGCTTCCATCGTCGCGTTGGTGGTGAAGTAGGGCTCCACTCCGTAGGCGCGATAAACGCTGCCGGCATAGCCGGGCTGGCTGAATTCGGGCCATTGATTGGCCTTGAAATGCGGTGCGCTGCTCAACATTTCCTTGGAAGTGTCAAGCTGCAGGGTGTCCCGATCCGTAGTGAATCGGAGTGCGGTGGGCGGAATGGCGCTCAGTTCGTCGCCCATCCCGAGGAATCCGCCGGAGGAAACGACGATTGCCACGACCCGGCCTGAGGGAAGATCCACCAGAAGGTTTTCCACCTTGCCCAGCTTCTCATTCTGCAGGTTGTCAACCGTTGTGCCTATCAGCTTGCTTGCCTTTTGGACCTGGCCCAGGCGTGATGCCGGAATCATCCATGGGCTGTCACTCGAGACGCGGTCTTTGTCGCGGGTCCCATCCGCGCCGCGGCTGGAAACGGTGTTGGGCGAGGCGGCGGTGTTGCGCTGGCCATCCTGGACCACATCTCCGGTTTGGATAAACCCGAAGGCGCGTTCCTGGCCGTAATAGCTATAAACATCGGCCAGATGATTGGAGTCGCAGCATTCGGCCCAGTTGGACATCTCGAATTTAGGCGCACCCGTTAGCTTTGCTTTATCGGCATCCAAATGAAGGACGTCGTTGGCGACGTCCCGCTGGAAGGCTTCCGGCGGCACCGCGGACAGGGTATCGCCGATGCCCAGAAACCCACCGGTTGACAGGATCACCTGGAGAACCCGCCCGGATTCCACATCCAACGCGAGGTCTTCCACTTTGCCGAGTTTCTCGTTCTGGTTGTTTTTGACGGTCATCCCGATGAGGTCGCTCGCTTTGGCTGCGTCGTTTAGTCGAGCCGGGCGTTGGGCATGGGACAGGCTGTCTCGCGTGTAGTCCGCTCCATCGATTTTGGTATTCGGTGAGTCTTGCGCCAGAGCCGAAAGCGCCAGGACCGAAGCGGTCGAGGCGCTGAGGATAATTTGAATTCTTCGATTCATGTTTCCGTTTATCTCTTTTGTTTAAGTTTCCTAAGTCTCTAGGGCTGCTTCACTGCTTTGCTTTCCTTCTCGAAGGCACCACATAATGCGCATGCACTCGAGTTTCTCTTCTCCCAGCTAACGGCGGGCCAACCTGCCGGCTCGTGTCCTAACCTTTTGGCTCCAGGCTGTTTTAAGGTCTTTGGGGCCGCGTTTGGTGAACGCTGATGGAGGTAAAACCAGCGCGATTTGCACGAACGCCCGCATAGGCTCGTGCAATTTGCGGCGCAAATTGAACGATACGCTTCAATGGGCGGCGTCGATCCGAGGTTGGTTGGCGGCCTTGTATTCCCGGCTTCTTTTGGCGAAATCTCTCTCCATTGGCTTGAGCTGATCTCTCTGCGCTTCGGTGAGCCTCAATTTCTCCTTGAGACCCGGCGGAAGCGGAAAGCGTTCGCCCAAAGACCGGTCGTTCTCCAACGCGGATTGGTATTTCAACGTTTGGGTGATGGACATCGCCATGCCCCTGCTGAATGGGTGGGAGGCCACCCGGCAAGTTCACCAATGCCTTCCCGACATCCACGTGACTAGCCACAACAAACCGTCAGGCTTCTCTTCCGGTTCAAAGTCGAGCGCGAGGTCACCCCAACGGGTCATGCCGGGCTGGACGATGATCCTCTTCCTTGGGGAAATCCCCCCCGGTGCACCCCCACGTAGCGGATCCATGACTGCGTACTTATTATTTTCGAGTGAGAAATAAATAAAACTGCAAATGGACTCAGGCTGTGGATGCCCTTCTGGGCACCGACAGCAAATCCGTCGGGGTCGCCAACCTCACGCAGTTGAAACCGACACCTTAATCCAGCAACCAACCAAGTCCATGAATACCTCCATCCAACATCCCGAGTCGAGGGGCATACTTCGAATGTCCGCCGATCAGCCGCTGACCGACGCGCAACTTTACCACTTGAGACACCGGAGCGAGCCGTTGGCTTGGGTGGGATTGCTGGCAGGATTGCTTTTCCTCTTATTCAGCGCGCCGGTGGCCCGCGCCGACCGGAATCCCCCGGGATGTCTCGGGAGCGGTTTGGGGATCAACCTCTTCACGAGCCTTCCCGACGTCCACATCGGCGATACGATTTCTTACAGCATCACTGTGTTCAACGCGCCCTTCCCCGCCTGCAACGCCGGCGAGACCAATCCGGCGTTCGCCGGAGCGATTAAAGCATTCGTGGTCACGCCGGATGGTGTCACCAACAACATCACATTGCGGCGAACCTTTCTGGCTCCGGGAGATTCGGATTCCTATACCAATGTCGTCAGTTATGTTGTCCGCGCCCAGGATATACGCTCCGACGGCACGGTGCGGGCCACGGCAGTGGACCAAGGTGATATTCACCAAAACGACGTCAATAGCTCCGGTGGCGGCAACCAGGGAGTGAACACGCAAGTCAATTTGCCCTGTGTCCTGATCACCGCGCAATGCGTCGGCAGTGTGGGAGAAAAAGGCGCGATTACCTTCACCGGCACGGTCACCAATTGCGGCAATAACACGCTCGTCGGAGTGACGGTAACGAATTTTTACGACGCGGGCTCTTACACCGTGCTGTTTCCCACGAACCTGGCCATCGGGCAGGCCGCCGCGTTTAGCGGAAGCTGGGTCCCGTTGAATGCTTGTCTTCCAAGCACGGCTACGCTGACTGTCCTGGCTACCGACCAGTTCACATCCACTCCCCGGACGGTGACGAGTTTCTACACCATCACGTGTCAGAACACCCTGACCCCGGGGATCAAAGTAACCAAGGAGTGTCCGGCACAGCCGGTCGCTCCCGGCCAGTTACTCACTTTCTCAGGCAGCGTCAGCAACACCGGCAACGTAACATTGACCAATATCGTCGTCGTCGATAATCAACCTGCGGCCAATACAGCCGTCTTCACGAAGGCCTCGCTGGCACCCGGCGAAGCGGCCAACTTCACCGGCAGCTACACAGCGCCGGCGGATTGCTCCGTGGCGGACACCTTGACCGCGAGCGCTTCGAGCCTTTGCGGCGCGGCGGTCACTAGTTTTGCCAGCGCAACCTGCCCCATCACCACCGCTCCGGCAGTCGCGGTGACCTTGAGTTGTCCCGCTGGTCCGATCGTTTCCCAGGGGATCGCAACCTACACTGGAACGGTGAGAAATTCGGGAAACGTCACATTGGATAATGTGACCGTCAACGCTCAATCGATGGCGCCCACCTCTGGCCTCGTGGGTTACTGGGCGTTTGATGAAGCGAGCGGCAGCGTCGCCACCGACAGTTCCGGCAGCGGAAACAACGGTAACATTATCAATGCCACCCGGGTCCCGGGGGAATCCGGCAATGGACTGAACTTTGACGGCACAAGTGCTTACGTCGATATCGCGAATAGCCCGAGCGTAAATTTCGCGGGCGCCCTGACGATGGCAGCGTGGATCCAGCCGCGATCGAGTGCCGGGATTCAGAATATTTTCGCGCACGGCCAAACCACCTCTCCTACGTTCGGAGTTTTCTTGCGGATTGTGGACGGACAGGTACCAGGCCCTGGCGTGGAACGGCGCGAGCGCCCCTTGGTTGTCGGTGGCGATGCCCGCCGGCGATGTTGGCACCTGGGTTCACCTGGCCGCCACTTTCGATGGCTCGACCTGGACTCTCTATCGGAATGGGGTAGCGATCGGGTCGAATAGCGCCGGCTTGGCCCCGATGGCGGTGAACGCGAACTGGGGGATCGGCGCCCGAGGCGGCGGCGGCGAGCACTTTTTTAACGGCCTGATCGATGAAGCGCGCCTGTACAACCGAGCCTTAAGCGGGGCCGAGATTGCCTCCCTATCGGGCAGTTCTCTCCTGTTTTCGACAGCTAGCCTGGCTGTTGGAGCCTCGGCGGACTTTACACTCAGCGAAGCGGTGGCGCAAACGTGCTCGGTAACCGCCAACGTCATGGCTACGGGCCGGGATCATTGCTCCAGCCTCCCCGTTACCAACACAGCCTCGGCCACTTGCCCTGTCCAGACCGCCCCGGCCATGGTTGTCACTCTGGCTTGTCCCGACGCGCCCGTTGCGCCCGGAGCTATGCTTGCCTACACCGGCACAGTCAGGAATTCCGGCGACGTCACCTTGAATAACATCACCGTCGTCAACGATGAAGCCGTGCCAACCACCGTCCTGACCGTGGCGAGCCTGGTGCCTGGCGCGTCCACAAACTTTACCTCGAGTGCCACCGCGCCCGCGGATGCGTGCTCCGTCAGCAGCACGGTGACCGCCAGGGGTAGCGATAACTGCACCGCGGTTCAGGTTTCAACCATCGCGTCGGCCACCTGCACGCTGGTCACCGCTCCGCGGATTGTCGTCACCCAGAACTGTCCGGCGAACGCGACCAGCCTGGGCGGGGTTCTCACCTACAGCGGCAACGTCATGAACGCGGGCAACATCACCCTCACCAATGTGGTGGTGACCAATGACCGCAGCGGGGCCACTCCAGTCTTTACCGTCGCCACGCTGGCCCCCGGCGCGTCGGCAGATTTCACCGGCAGTTACACCGTGATGGGCAACAGCGGTTGCTCCATCACCTCCACCCTGACGGCGAATGCGCAAGACAAATGCACCGGTACGCCGGTCACTGCCAACGCGACGGCCACCTGCTCGGTGCAGGGCGCGCCCAATATCGCCGTAACGCTGGCCTGCCCGGTCACGCCGACACCTTTGGGCGGTGTGCTGACCTTCAGCGGCACCGTCCGCAATGCGGGCAATGTCACAGTGACCAACGTGGTCGTGAGGCAAGTTACCCCAACTCCCAGCACCGTGGTCTTCAGCGTGGCCACCCTGGCCCCTGGCGCCTCGGCCAATTTCACCGGCAGCTACACTGTGCCGAGTATCGATGCCTGCTCGGTCACCACCTCAGTCAGCGCCAGCGCCAATGACCAATGCGCCGGTTCGGCTGTTATCGCCGGCGCTACCATCGATTGTCCGCTGGTCGCCGCGCCGCGCATTGTGGTGACGCAGGCCTGCCCGGACACTTCGGTAATGCCCGGAGGACTGATCGTTTACAGCGGCAGCGTCAATAACGCCGGGAATATCACGCTCACGAACATTACCGTGGTGAGCAGCCAGCCGGCTGCCAACACCGTGGTGTTCACACTGGGCTCACTGGCTCCCGGCGCCTCGGCCAGTTTCAGCAGCAGTTTCAATGCTCCCCTGGACGCCTGTTCTGCGACCGCGGCGTTGACGGCCACCGGCCAGAACCGGTGCAACGGCAATACCGTTAACAACAGCGTGACGACCACTTGTCCTTTGGGGACCGCTCCCCAAATCAGGATGACTAAGACTTGCCCTGTCACACCGGTTATCGAAGGCGGCTTGCTCGTGTTCACCGGCACCGTCACCAACACGGGCAACGTCACACTGACCAACGTCCTGGTCGTAAATGATCACCCCGTCGCCAATACCAGGGTGCTGGGCCCGATCACGCTGGCTCCCGGCGCGGGGACCAACTTCACTGGCAGTTACACCGCACCGTTGAATGCCTGCTCGGTCACTGATACTCTGTTGGCGAGCGGCCTGGATAAATGCACCGGCATCGTGTCTTCCAACTCCACGACCACGATCTGCCCCGTGATCACGATCCCGCAGATCGCAGTCACGCTCGCATGTCCTGCTGTGCCCGTGGCCCCCGGTGGTGCAATCACCTACGCCGGGACGGTCAGGAATTCCGGCAATGTCACTTTAAATAACGTCACCGTCGTCAATAGCCAAACCGTGCCCAGCACGGTCCTGACCGTGCCCAGCCTCTTGCCCGGCGCATCCGCGAACTTTACGGCGAGCTTCAACGCACCCGCTGACGCGTGCTCCGTCAGCAGCACGGTGACCGCCAGCGGCAGCGATGCCTGCACCTCGATCAGTGTTTCCAACACCGCATCGGCGACTTGTCCGCTGGTCACCGCTCCGCACATCGTCGTAACGCAGAACTGTCCCGCCAATGCGGCGAGTCCTGGCGGCATCCTCACTTACAGCGGCGCCGTCATGAACACGGGCAACATCACGCTGAGCAACGTGGTGGTAACCAGTGACCACAGCGGCGCCACTCCCGTCTTCACCGCCGCGACGCTTGCCCCCGGAGCGTCCGCAGACTTCACCGGCAGTTACACCGTTCCCGCCAACAGCGGTTGTTCCATCAACTCGACGGTAACGGCCAACGCAGGTGACACCTGCACTGGCGCCGGAGTCACCGCGAGTGCCTCCGCGACCTGTCCGATTCTAACGGCCCCGGCCATCGAAGTGACCCAAACGTGTCCCACCATCTCCGTGTTGCCCGGTGGCATCCTCACGTACAGCGGCACGGTCAGCAACAGCGGCAATATCACGCTGACCAACATCGTTGTCTTCAACAATCGACCCGCCTCGAACACAGTGATCTTCACCGTGGCGGTGCTGGCGCCCGGCGCAGCGACCAACTTCAATGGCAGCTATCAAGTGCCCTTGAATTGTTGTGTGAGTTCCAGCACCGTCGGAGCCACGGGCCAGGACATCTGCACCGGCGCCACCGTGGCCGACACGTTTACGGCCACTTGCCCAGTGCTCACCCTGCCACAGATTGTCGTGACCAAAGAGTGCCCGCCAACGCCGGTGCGAACGGGAGAAGTGCTGCAATATAGCGGCACCGTCAGTAACGCCGGCAACATCACCCTGGTCGGCGTGACGATCGTGAATACCCAGCCGAACGCTGGTTCGCCCGTGTTGGGACCGATTGCCTTGGCACCCGGCGAGTCCGTTAGCTACTACGCGTCTTACCTCGTTGGACCCGACTTCTGCGGCCTGGACACGGTCACCGCCCAAGGTCTTGACCTTTGCACCTTCGCCCCCGTAGTCAACAGTACAACGACCACCTGCCCGGTCATCACGACGGCGCGTATCGCGGTGACCAAGAACTGCCCGGCGCAACCCACCCCCAGGGGCGGCGTGTTTACCTTTACAGGCACGGTCAGTAATCCGGGGGATGTCACGTTGATCGATGTCATGGTCGTGAACAACTACCAAGTCGATTGTTTCTTGCGCACGAACGGCCCGGTGATTGGCCCCATTACTCTGGCGCCTGGCGCCTCCGTGAATTTTAGTGGCAGCTACCTCGCGCCGTGGAGCTGCTGCGAGGTCGTTGACACTCTTACCGCGAGCGGCCACGACCGCTGCGCAGGCACCCTGGCCACCGCCACAGCCACGGCCGTATGTCCGCTGCTCAGCACACCCGGCATCTCGATTACCAAGGTCTGCCCGGCCTCAACTGTGCCCGTGGGCGGTTTGTTTACCTTTAGTGGCTCGGTGAGCAACACGGGCGACGTCGTCCTGACGAACGTCATCGTGATGAGCAGCCAGACGAACGGCATTCCACGATTGCTTGGACCCATTGAACTGGCTCCCGGCGAATCAGAAGATTTCGCCGGCAGCTACACCGTCGCAGCCGGATCCGATCCAGCGACCGACACCGTCACCGCTCAAGGCACCGACACGTGCCAGGCACGAACCGTTTCAGCACAGGCAAATTGTTCCGGCCCCATCCCGCTTGCCCTCCCCATGCTAACCTCGGTGACTTATTCCAATGGCCTGGCCACGGTTTCCTGGACGGCGACGCCCGGGACCACCTATTGCCTGCAATGTAAGGGGAGCTTGCAGGATGCAGCCTGGATCATTCTTCCTGGCAACATAACGGCCAGCGGAACCAACGCCTCGAAAAAGGACGTCGTCGATCAAAGCAAGCAACGGTTCTATCGGATCATGATCGTGCCGAAATAGCGGCAGCCAGCGAGGACATTATCCCAGCCGAAGAAGAGTTTCTTTGGCTGGGTTTTCGACAAACGAGAGCCGAACAATTATGAATAAAACATTAATACTATTAGCGGGAAGCTTATGGGCCGGTGCCATCTGCATCGAGGCTCAGGCCGAGGGCACGCCCAAAATCCATTTCAGCGAGACGGTCTATGACTTCGGCAAGACCTCCCAGGTCGCCACCGTCTCCGGCATCTTCAAGTTCAAGAACACCGGTGACGGCATCCTCAAAGTGGAACCGCCCAAGCCCTCCTGCGGCTGCACGGTCGCCGCGTTAAAGCCTGACACACTCCCTCCGGGAGCGGCTGGCGAACTGCCCTTCACATTGAACCTTGGCCTTTACCGAGGGATTCTGGAAAAGCACATCGCGGTCCGCTCGAATGATCCGCAGACCCCCGAGGTCTCGCTCACCATTAAGGTGGATTACACGCCGCTCTACGAGCTCAATCCGATGACACTAACCCCCAACCTGGCGTTCGGGATGAAAGCGACCACCCAATCCACCACCATCACTCGCACGGACGGAAAACCGCTGCGAATCGCAAGGTTGGAGGCTTCCAAACCATGGATCGTGGCGACCGTGGAGCCGAGCGTCAAAACGAATGAGGCCACCGCTCGCATTCGCGTCGCCATTCAACGGGAGGGGCCGCCACGCCGCTTCAACGAATACGTCCAAATCTATTCCGCGGATCAAACCAATACGCCGGTAGCCGGCATTTACCTCTACGGCGAGGTCATGGGCGAGGTCTCCCTCAGCCCCGAAGCGCTCTATTGGAGCGTCTCGGAAACACCGAATACGCCGGCGGAACGTCCGGAGTCGGCGACCCTGCGGCGGGTGACGATTCGTTCGGCCGAAGGCAGAGCGATTGAGTTGAAGAATCTGCAAAGCACGATCAAAGGAATCCAGGTCGAACTGGTGCCAAAGGAGGCCGGCAAGGTCTATGAACTGATCGCCCGACTGAATGATGTGCCCGCAAGGACCGTCAGCGGCAATGTGTCGTTTGAAACCTCAGTGGCGGCGCAACCCAGGATTGAAGTGCCGATCATCGTCAATGTGTTCAAACCGTGAGTGCCTCATGATTCCCAACGCGCCGACGCAGCGCATGGTTACCCCGGCAGGCCATGTCATAAAAGGGGCCAACCCATAGTTGGGTTCGCTTCTCCACTTCACACCCTTGGGATGCCCGGCTGGGGCTGGTTTGTCTCGCCTGCCTTTGCCCGGCGCATGTGGCGGTGCAGCTTCGCGTTCGCTGTTTTGGAGGTTCCCAACCCCACCCGCGCGGCGATGGCCTTGATCGACAGCGTGGTTTCCCGTCGCAGCCGGGCCGCCATCTCCAGTTTGCCGGGATCGTTCTTACGCCGGGTGATCAAATCCGCCTCCTGCCACCCTGCCTTTTGGAGTTCCTCCGCCACAATCCGCTCCGCCTTAGCCGCAGCGCTCGCCTGGTGCAGCTCACCGGAATGATGCTCCCCCAGACCGCCCTCCATCCGCAGCAGCATCTCCCGCTTGAAACCACCGCTGCCCAGACACCGGCCCCGGCGCAACGTCTGGAGCGCCTCCGGATCGGTCTCCTCCCATCGCCGCTGCTCCATCCCTTGCTCAAAGCGCTCACGGCCCGCCGCTGTATCCTCCTGGATTCCGTGCTCGCCCAGCAGCCGGTCAACCCGGATCCACCCGGGCCGATGTCCTGGCGACGCCAAGTACGCTCCGAAGCTGCTCCAGGGATAAGACAGGAGCCGCTCTTCGGCCTTGAGCATCCCAGCCCGCACCGGGTTGAGATGCACTTAGTCACAAGCGGTCCTGAGATAACCGTTGCCACTGCCCTCGACCCATTGAGCTTTATATCTTCCGCTGAACACGTGCCCGAACAGTTGATGGCGATGGTTAAGCCGGATGGTGTAGGTGCTCTGCAGCCACGCCATCCCGGCTGCTAAATTGGGTTCCGGGTCTCGATGACCAAGTGATAGTGATTGGGCATGAGGCAGTAGGCGTGCACCTGCCAGCCGCTCTTCTGACAGGCCTCGGCCAGAGTCTTGATGAAATCCTGCCGATCCACTTCATCGAGGAAGATTCTCTCCTGACGGTCCCCTCTGCTCACGGCGTGATACATGGCGCCGGGATACTGGATGCGCCATGGGCGAGCCATGAGGGGAGGCTTGGCGAGCGGGCGCGGATTGTCAAAACATTATATAAGAGCAGCGCCGCTGGCGGGGACGCACATCCGCCGGCCGGAAGGAGAATCTGGAAATCCGGGCAACTGACCCCGTTTCGTTTCCGTTGCGTGGATTGTCCAACACCACATTTGCCAGAAAGGTTGCGGGAATGCAGGAAAACGGGGCACGAACATTCTACGAACCGCCGCAGCCGGGGTAGTCCTCAAATGGAGTTGGAGAATCCCGCCCCCTCAGCTTGCGCCGAACAGTGCCCCGAGTTTCTCGCGTCGGTAACGAAAAACCCGCTCAAGGTCACGACGCACGAACAACCGATCGACAAGCCATCCGCCTGCTGGAATGTACTGGACGCGGTCGATCACCTCGGTGCCTCCATCGCACGCGCCAAAGCTGTGCTCGTGAACCCAAAGCCGATACGGACCCCGCCGCTGCTTGTCCACAAAACGACAAGGGGGCTCCCAGATTGTAATCTCGCTTTGCCATCGCAAAGGGATCCCATGTAGATGCAACCTATAGTCAATAACGCTCCCCTGGTGGAGCGCTAAAGGCATGGGTGTGACGATGGAGAAATCCAGCCACTCCGGTGTCAGGAGTTGCAGATTCCGGGCGTCGGCAAAGAAGGCAAAGATCTCCCCAGCGGAACGGGGTAGCCGTTGTTGGGATTGGAACGTCCTGGGTGTCACCAGTTCATCATCTTGCCCCCGGCCCTGAGTGTGTTACATCTTAGCATGGCGCGATTCTTTCAACGCAATATAGACCGGCGGGGACGGGTTGCGCGAGCGGTGTTCGGGCTTGTTTTGATTTGTACGGGGCTTGTTTGTTTGAGGTTCGCGTGGTGGATCTGCGTTGTTCTTGTTGCCGCGGGGCTGTTTGCGATTTTTGAAGCCCTGCGCGGCTGGTGTCTGATGCGCGCCTGTGGGGTCAAAACCAAGCTTTAAAGCAGAAGCGAGCCTGCTCCCACGACCGGCCGGGGAAGAAAGAAAAGGCCGAGAAGACCCGGGCCGCCAGCCGGGGCGATTCGTTTCCCGGCACACCACGGCGCGACGACGCTTGGCCTCCGACCGCTTGGGCCTGGGCGGCGAGTCGCCCTTTTACCGGCCCCCGGCCGCGAATGACGGACGCGAGCGCGGTCGGGGGCTAAACCTGCGGGAAAATCTGGTAGAGAAGAAAGTAAATCAGCACGCCGGTGACCGAGACGTACATCCACAAAGGCCAGGTCCAACGCGCAATCTTTCGGTGACGATCGAAGCGCTGCCGGAGCGCCCGGTTCAAGGTCATGATGGCCAGCGGCACAATCGCCACCGCCAGCACCGTGTGGGTCAGGAGGATGGTGAGGTAGATGGGCCGGAACCAGGCCGGGTTCTTAAACACCGTCGGGCCCCGGTGCAAATACAAGGCCAGGTATCCGTGGTAGGTCAGATAGCAGGCCAGAAAAAGAACGGACGAGGCGAAGGCCGCGATCATGCAGTTGCGATGCGCGTTTTGCTCCTTTCGGCGAATGTAGTAATACCCGAAGCCCAGCAGCACCGCGCTGAGCCCGTTCAAGCAGGCATTAACGGCCGGCAGATCGTGAAAACTCATCCTTCACGCTCCAACCGCCGCACCCCGGCCAGCAGATCGGATTTCACCTGCCGCGGGTTGGTGCCCTCACCGGTCGTTTCAAACACGCCCCGCAGTTGGCCGCGTTTGTCCACCAGGACGAAAATCGTGCTGTGAACGAACAGGTCAGCCGCGGATTGCCGGTCCTCGGGCTTCTTCTCGATGGCGGTCAATTTTAGCGAGTCGATCGCCAGCGCCGCGATTTGCTTTTTGGTTCCGGTCAAAAACATCCAGCGCTGCGGGTCGGCGCCAAAGCGCTCCGCGTAACGCTTCAACACCGCGGGCACGTCGAATTCCGGGTCGGTGGTCAAGGTGACCAGCCTGGCGTGGCTCTGGTTGGGCAAGGCCTCTTGCAGCTCTTTCATCTGCCGGGTCATCTGCGGGCAGGGCCCCGGGCAACGCGTAAAAATGATGTCGCCCACCCAGACATGCCCGCGCAGGTCGGCCAGGGAAACCGGCTGGTTATCCTGGTTGGTCAGTTTGAAATCCGCCACCTGCCCATACACCGGCAGCGGCTTGCCGAACCCCGCCCGGATTCTCAAGAGCCCCAGCAAACAGGCCAGCAGCAACAAGGCGGTCGCTGTCCCGAGTCCCAGCCAAACCAGGCGCTCGGTTCGAGGCACACGTGCAGCCATTATTCGGTCCTTTCCCACACCGGCTGAGGATGGACCCCTTCAGTAACAGGAAATCTCATTGTAATTAGTTCGACCATGTTAGATTGCTCTGGAAAACTGGCCGGCCCGCCTCTGGTTTCATCCCGGAGGGATGCTTGAGAATAGCCCAAAGCTTTAGCGTTGGGTCGCGGCGTCGGCGGGGGCCGAGTCCCGAAGGGACGGCTGAAGTGGGGCCTAGGCTCAGCCGTCCCTTCGGGACTTATTCTATCTGGCGGCCAAACCCAACGCTGAAGCGTTGGGCTATTGTCGAATGTCCCTCCGGGACAGTAACTTATGCCGACAGCATCCCATGCGAGGCAGTCAGCATTCTGGGGCGAATCTAACATTGTCGAATTAGATACGACGAATCAGCGTCCGGCGCAAGTTCTGCAGCCGGGCGGTTCGCCCGGGCGCGTCGCCGGGGGAAATCGCTTTCAACCGCTCCGCCCGCCCCCCGGGACGCGGGCCGCGGGATGAACGGGGCTGACCGAGCGTTCAAGGACCGGGTTTCGCAACCCCGGGGCGCCAAAGCGGGCGCATCCGCTGCGGATTTGCCTGCATGGACCTTTTCGGTATGCTCGGGCGGGATGGAACTGAGTCACCTGAAAAGCCTGGTGGTGCTGGCGGAGCTGCCGAACCTGGCACGGCGCCAGGAGATTGTGGCGGTGGCGATTTTTTGCGTCACCTACGCGCTCATCAGCGGCCGGCGCTTCAGGTTGCTGCCGCTGAACCGCCCGGCGGCGGCGCTGCTGGGCGCCGTGCTCATGGTCGCCAGCGAGGTGATGACGCCCGAGCAAGCCTACCGCGCCGTGGATTATGATACGCTGGTGCTGCTGCTGGGCATGATGCTCATCTGCGCGTACCTGTACCTGGCGGGGTTTTTCGATTGGGCGGCGGATTGGATTTTGCGGCGGGCTCCCAGCCCCCAGGCGCTGTTGTTGTACTTGATTGTGGCGGGAGGCGTGCTCGCGGCGCTGCTGGTCAATGACTCCGTTTGCCTGGTGCTCACCCCGCTGGTCGTCGCCGTCATGGTGCGCGGCCGGCTGCCCTTGATGCCGTACCTCCTCGGGCTGGCGATGAGCGCGAACATCGGCAGCGTGGCCACGCTGGTCGGCAACCCCCAGAACATGATCATCGGGCACATGTCGCACATTCCCTTCCTGCGTTTCACGGCCGGGTTGCTGCCCGTCGCGGCGGCCGGATTAGCCCTGCTCTACGGGGTGCTGCGCTGGGGCTTTCGAACGACGCTTAAGGACGCGGTCATTCACCGGCCCAGCACCCCGCCGCCCAAACTGGACCGGCGGCTCTTGCTCCTGACTGTCGCGGTCTTAGCCCTGACGTTTGCGGGATTCGTGGCCGGGTTGAACTTGTCATGGACCGCCCTGGCGGGCGGCGCGCTCCTCATGGTCCTGGCGCGGCGCGATACGCACGAGGTGCTGAAGCTGGTGGATTGGCATCTGCTGGTCTTTTTCGCGGCGCTCTTCATCGTCGTGGGCGGCTTAAACGCGACGGGTTTGCCCGGGCAAATCTACCAATCGGTGCGAGTCCTCTTTGGCCACTCGGCCATCAGCCAGGCCTGGAACTTCACCTGGTTCTCCGTCCTGGGCTCGAATGTGTTCTCCAATGTTCCCTTCGTGCTGGTGGCCGGAAAATGGATCCAAAACTTCGCCCAGCCCGAACTGATGTGGCAAGTCATGGCCCTGGCCACCACCTTCGCCGGCAACCTGACCCTCCTGGGCTCGGTAGCCAATATTATCGTGGCCGAATCCGCGCAGTCGCATCTCGAGATCGGCTTCTGGGACTACGTGCGCTTCGGCCTTCCGGTGACGGTGCTCACCACGGTCATTGGGCTGGTTTTATTGTGCGCCATGCAGGCGGTGTACGGACGCGGCTAACGAAGCGGCGCGGAGAGGACAGAGGCCCGCTCGGGCACGAACGGCCTCCCCTCAGGCGCCGATGCAACGAACACCCCTGGAACCCGATGCCACGCCATCGGGCGCCCAAGTTCGATGGCACGCCGGGCCGGGATGTCCCCACGCCACCGGGCTTGCGCGGTGCGAAATACGGGGCGGGGAAAAGCGGCGGGTGCGACATCGAGTCAGGAGAGGCGCGGCCCGGAGGTTTTTGCGCCGCTCGCATACCGGTTGAGTTGAGCGACCGGTCGAGCTATAGTTTCACCACAGCCTGTGCCTTCTGTGTCGGGTGGAGGGTATTGGCGCGGTGTGGTGTTCCCGGCCAACATAAACCCAGTATGAAAGCTGATGACCAAGCGAAACGATCCGGCCCCATTCCTCTGCCCGCGATCCGCCCCAGCGGTCGCTTGCCAGGACGCCTTGCCGTCCTTGGCGCCCTCAGCGGGCTGATCCTGCTCAGCGGCTGCGCTTCGCAGCGCGCCCAACAGGATTCCAGCGGCTGGCAGTATAATCCGAATACGGGCTTTCCGGCGGTCGGCCAAGCCGGTTCGAGCGGTTAGTCCCGCCCGACGGGCAGGCCTGCCGACGGTGGTAACCGCGCTGAGGACTTCGTGGTGGATCGCGAGGAGTGCGCGGGAGGAAGGGTATTGCTGACGCGGTCCGAGTGGTCCCGGAGCAGCGGCGGAACCTGCCGCGCTCATCCACAGCCGACCATGTGCTTGCCTATTCCCCCGAAAGGTGTACGAAGGCGGCGTGCATTTATTGCGTTTATGTTACCTGATAACCCTGGCCGCCTGCCTCGACCTTGCCCGTTTAGCGCCAGCCGCAACCGCGGGTGCGAGCCAACCCGTCGCTGAGGGAGGTTGGTTTGCCTTTGACCCAAAGCCCGATGCCTTTGCGGAAAGCCCCATCGATCTGCGGTTCCTGAACGAAAAGACCGCCGGTGACCAGGGATTCATCACCGTCCGGGACGGTCATTTTGTGCATAGTTCCAACGGCGAGCCAGTGCGTTTTTGGGCGGTCAATGGCCCGCCCGCAGAGGATGCCGGAGGACCTGCCCTGCGCCACGCGGCCCGTGTGCTGGCCAAATACGGCGTCAACCTGGTTCGCCGCCACGGCCCCATTTTCGACAAGGATGGCGAGGTGGACCCCGCCGCGGTCAAGCGCGCCATCGCCATCGTCGAGGCGATGAAGGCCGAGGGCATCTATACGCACCTTTCGATTTATTTCCCGCTGTGGTTCACCCCGCGCGCGGACCTTTCGTGGCTGCCCGGTTATGATGGCAAGACACATCCGTTCGCCGCGCTGCTGTTCAATCCGCAATTCCAGGAGCACTACCGTGCCTGGTTGAGAGCCCTGCTGACCACGCCCAGTGAAACCACCGGCCGGCCCTTGATCGCGGAGCCCGCGGTCTTTGGCCTCGAACTTCAAAACGAAGATTCCTTCTTCTTCTGGACCTTCAGTGACAAAAACATCCCGGAGCCGCAACTGCGCCTCCTGGAAAAAATGTATGGCGATTGGCTGGTAAAGAAATATGGCTCGCTGGACAGTGCGTTCGCCGCCTGGAAGAACCAGCGAATGGAGCGCGATAACGCCGCGGAAGGCCGGGTGGGATTCCGTCCGCTGTGGAATGTGTTCAGCGAGAAATCGGCGCGCGACCAGGACACCGCCACCTTCCTGCTGGAAACCCAGACGCGGTTCTACCGGGAGACCATCGCCTTTTTGCGCGGGCTCGGCTTCAAGGGACTGATCACCCCGTCCAACTGGTACACCGCCAGTCCCGAGGTTTTTGGTCCCTTGGAAAAGCTCAGCTATACCGTAGGGGATTTCATCGATCGCCATGGCTATTTCGAGTGCAACCACAAAGGCGACAACGCCGGGTGGTCGGTGCGGGACGGCCACACGTATTCGGACCGCAGCGCCCTGCGGTTCGACGCCGACGATCCGTCGAAACCCAAGCAGTTCATCAACCCCGTGATGGACCCGCACTATGACCTTAAACCCTCGATGATCTCCGAGACGACCTTTTGCCGGCCCAACCGCTATCGCTCCGAAGCGCCGCTTTACTTCGCGGCCTATGGCGCGCTCCAAGACAGCGATGCGATTGTGCATTTCGCATTCGATGGCAGCCATTGGTCCGTTAAGCCCGGGTACTGGATGCAGCCCTGGACCTTGATGACGCCCGCGATGATGGGCCAGTTCCCCGCCGCCGCCTTGATCTATCGGCGCGGCCTCGTCAGCGCCGGGCAAGTGCTGGCCCAGGTGAAACTGAACAAAGCCGGCCTCGCACACCTCACTGGCACCCCCCTGCCCCAGGACGCCGCCCTCGACGAACTGCGTCTCGCCGACGTGCCGGAAGGGGCCAACGTACGGCCCGGCCAGCGGATCGATCCGCTGATCCACTACGCCGGACGCGTAAACGTCAGCTTTGTCGATGAGCCGGCATCCACCACGGAGACGGAGCTGGCCCGCTACATCGATCACACGGGCAAGACCGTGACCAGCAGCACGGGAGAACTGAAACTCGACTACGGCAAAGGGCTGCTGACGCTGAATGCGCCCCGCGCCCAGGGTGTAAGCGGCGCGCTGAAACGCGCCGGCGCCACGGACCTTCGCGACCTGAGCATCACCAGCGATCTGGAGCTCGGCCATATTATCGCGGTCGCCCTGGATGATCGGCCCCTGGCCACTTCGCGCCGCGTTTTATTACAAGTCATGTCCGAGGAGCAAGAGACCGGGCATCGAACCGAACCCGTGAGCCCGACCATAAAACGCATCCTCAGCATCGGCACGGATCCCTGGCAGGTGAAACAGCTCCAAGGGGTGGTTCGATTTAAGCGTCCGGACGCTCCGCAAATGACGGTCACCGCTTTGGATTTTAACGGCTATCCCACCGGGCCATGCGGCACCGCCAGCGAAATCAAGCTGCAACCCGCCACGCTTTACTATCTCCTCTCGAATCCATAGGAGCACGATAAGACTCGTCGAGGGCCGTAAGCCGGCTCAAAGCCGGCGCTCCGGGGGCAACCTCTTTGTTTCCTTCGTTTGCTTTTGTTCTTCGGTTTGGCCCCCTCAGTTCGCACGCGGTGGGATCCTGTGTGTCCGGCCATCCGACCGCTTCATCTCGTGGAATTTGATGAAGATGAGCTCCAGCGGCATATCCAGCAGCGTCCGATAGCTCTGGTGGTGGGAAGACAGAATGCCCGGGCCGAGTTCGCGCCCGGCGGACAAACTATGGAAACTCAGTGTTCTTTGTAAGCCAAGCAAACGAAGGCAACGAAGGATTTTGTCCTGTACCCCGGGCGGCGAGCCTTGCCAATTCTGATGGTGTCGGGATTGGAGGCCTGATAGGGTGAGTTACACAGCGCTGATAACCATGGCCCAATCTCTGAGCAGCCTGTCACTGGTCACCCAACCCGGCAGCCGACTCGCGCGACCGAGACCGGAGCTTGCGATGGGATGGCTGATCGGCTTCGCCTTGGCCAAGTTGCTGGCCCATTTTTTTACGGTGGCGCTGACCCCTTACGAAATCCACCGGGACGAGTTCCTCTACTGGGCCATGGGCGAGCATCTGCGATTCTGGGGGATGGATTTCCCACCCGCGATTGCCTTGATGGCCGAGAGCGCGCGATGGCTGTTCGGGAACACATTGTTCGCCGTGCGCTTATTCCCCGCCCTCGCCGGCACGGGTATCATCATCCTGGGCGCGCTGCTAGCCCGCGAACTCGGCGGAGGGCGAACGGCCCAGGCGCTGACGATGCTGGCCCTGTTCTTTTGTCCGCTCTTCGTCCGCCCCGCAGCTTTGTTCCAGCCCGTCGTTTGGGATCAGCTTTGGTGGACCCTTGGGTTCTTTGCGCTGGTCAGGTTGCTGCGGGAGGAGCGTCGGCGATGGTGGGTGCTGCTTGGCGTCGCAGGCGGGTTCGGCCTGTTAACCAAGTTCAGCATTCTCTTCTTTGGGTTCGGGGTGCTCATGGCATGGTTGTGCTTCCGCGAGCGCCGGTGGCTCGCGACGCCGGGGCCGTGGCTCGCTCTAGGCATCGCCCTGGTGATCGGCAGCCCAACCCTGGTGGGACAGATTCGTCTGCATTTTCCCGTGGTGATTCACATGACCGATCTGCGCAACGACCAGTTGAAGCGCGTGACGGCGCGGGAATTCCTGATGGGCCAGGTCTGGATGCTTGGGCCGGCGCTGCTGCTGGCGTTGACGGGCCTGGTATTTCTGCTGAGACGGCCGGGCGCTCCGGGTCGTCGCCGTGGCTTGTGTCACACCGTTTTTCCTGCTGCTGTTGCTACAGGGGAAGCCGTATTACGTCGGGCCGATTTATCCGGTTCTGTTTGCGGCGGGCTGCGTAGCGCTCGACCACCGGGAGGGTCTGAGGGGGCGCATCGTGCGGAGCGTTGCCGCCGTGGTACTGCCGCTCGTGGGACTGCTCGCCCTGCCCTTCGGGTTGCCCCTGCTCCCGCCTCCCATGATGGCGCGCTATTGCGCGGGAGCGGGGATACAAGCCGCCGTGACCACCAACCACGGGCGCCACCTGCCGCTGCCCCAGGACTACGCCGATATGCTGGGGTGGGAAAGCCAGGTCCAGGCCGTCGCCCATGTGTTCAACACCCTCCCCGCCGAAGAGCGCGCCCACGCCGGACTCATCGCGCGCAATTACGGCGAGGCGGGCGCGCTTGAATTCTATGGCAGTCGCTATGGCCTGCCGAAGAGAGTGATGCTCCCGGACAACTTTCTCCTGTGGCCCCCGGATGCTTCCTGCACGACCGTGGTCACCATCGGGATTCCGCCAGACGACCTCCGCAAGTTCTGCCAACACGTCGAGATCGCGTCGCATTTTGACGATCCCTGGATGGTAGAAGAAGAGCGGGACCGGGTCCTCTGCGTTGCAAACACGCCGATTCGCGATTTGCGTGAGGGTTGGAAACGCCGCTAATCCCGCTACGCCGCAAACGATGCCGGGAAATCCACAAATGACGATCTTGTCTCGCCCGTCCCGCGGCTCAGGGTAACCGAAACGGCGGGTCCTGGTAGAGGCCAATCTCTTCGAAAGGAATCCGGTCGAAGCCCGGGTAATCGAGGCGGAAATTCTCAGGGTTCCAGGTGAAGCCCGTGCTGCTCAGCATCGCATTATCCGCGGTTTCGAGGTTCGACGGGGCGCGGCGGAGCAGTTCGCCGCAGTGCCAGCCGAGGTTCCGGCGGATATGATTTCGGTTCGCATCGCCCGCCAGATCGCTTAATGCGGGGTACCTCTCCTCGTAGATGACCCGGTCAATTTCTGTGGAATCCATCGCCTTGGCCACGTAATTGCGCCAGCGTTTGTCGTCCCAGGGCGAGCAGCTCACCATGGCCGCGCAATCGATGAAGAGATTGTTTTCGACGACGTTGTCTTTGCCGCCGTGGATTTGCACGCCGCCGAAGCCGAGTTTTCCCGCGGAGCAGCGCTCGAACACGTTCCCGAAAATCCGCGTCCCGCAAATGGCGTCATCGAGTCGAATGCCCGCCTGGCCGCATTTCGGCTGCTCGCCCAGGCCGCGCCAGTTACCGATGTGATGGAAATAATTGAATCGGAAGACGTTGCCGCGGAACGTGGGGTTGCCAAACATGTCCACCGCCCCCTGGTCGTCCGATTCGGTAACCGCATCGTAGATTTCGTTATATTCGATGACGTGATCGTTGCCCCCAACCCGCATGGCGCTGCTGCGAATGCCATGCATCCGGTTGTGGGTGATCCGGTTGCCGACGCCGTCGAGGATGATCGCCGGCGTGTAGGTGTGATCGATGCGGGACAGATCGTGGATGTCGCAGTTCTCGACGAAGTGCCCGCCGGGTTCGAGTGTCTTGCGATCTCCACCGGAAACGACGGCGCCGCCGCGGCCCATCGAGTAGATGTCGCACGCGACCAACCCATGGTGGCGTCCCCCGTCAATCTCGATGCCGTTGCCGGCAAAATGGCGCACCACGCAGCCCGCAAACAGGCAATGCTCGCCGCCGCGCACATGGATGGCATCCGCGCTGCCCAACTCCCACGTTAAACCGGTGAACGAAACCCAGGACACGTTTTCGAGCTCTACCATGGGCGCCGGGAATCGGGACAACTCGACCTCGGCGTTGCGCGGGTCCGCGGGGGGATAGAACAGCACGCGGCCGCCGATGCGGTCCAGGTACCATTCCCCTGGGGCATCCAGTTCGCTCAACGCATTCACGGCGTAAAATGGCGCGCCGACGCTAAAGCCGAAGGTATGCCACGGCTTGGACAGTGTGATCAGGTGCCGGGCGGGATCGATGCTCGCCACGCGTTCATAGGAATCAGCCCAATCCCAAAACCAATAACCGTAAAGCAGCAGGTCCGGTTCGCGAGCCCAGCGGGCCGGGCGGTCGCCTTCGTAGGAGAACTCGCCGGTCTTGCTGCCCTCGCGGTCGTAGCCCTTCGTGCCGTCCTTCACGGAAACCTGGCTGATGTGGAGAAAACCCTCGTTGGGCCCGCGTGCCAGCGACATGGCTTGGCCGTTGAAGAACAACTCGTGGGCGGGATGTGTGACAAAGCCATTGCCGCTGGCGAAGCCCCCCAGTTTTAAAGGCAGGAGATTGGTGATCCCACAACTCCGCAAATCCAACAGCCAGATCCGGTCGCGGGATTCGGAAGGAACCAGCGGGTAACCGTCGGACTCCGCCAGCTTGCGCCAGCCTGTCAAACGGCTGCCCCCGCTAAAGATCGGGCGCTCTCCCGGCGCGGCCCGAAATACCACCGGCGCAGCTTCGGTCCCCGAATCAGGTTTGGAAAGCGACAGGGTGCGGCTGACCGTGTATTCGCCGCCATGGACCAGCACTTCCATCCCGCCCCTGGGTAGAGGGCCGTTCCGGCGCAGCGCCCGAATTTCATCGCGCGCGCGTTCGAGGGTGGCGAAGGGCTCGCTGGCGGAGCCGTTTCCCGTGTCGCTGCCGTGCGGAGACACGTGCAGCGTCAAGCCCGGGGCGGGCCATGCCGGCGGAGGCAGGCGTGTGCTGATGTGGGCTCGCAGCGGGAGCGGGCCAACGGGGTTCTCCGTGGAAACGGCGCGCGACTCGGCCTGAATCACCGGCGCGGAAAACGCAGCCACCAGCGCGAACAGGCTCCAAACACGCGGACGGGCTCGAAGAACGATGGGTGTCATCACGTCTTACGGAAGCCAGCTTAGTACAACAGTAAATCTAAGGCAACTGAAGTGTGATGTGGCGATGGCGCACGGGCGTAAGGCAAAAACCTTCCTTCGTAGATTTCCCAGCGTTTCTTGTGGCGTCGTAGGGGTTCCCGCGGCAAACAACCAGGCAGGTTTTGGGGTGCTCCGAGCCGGAAAAAGGTCTTGGCGCTCCGCTCTCCCCATGCCAGCCGCCGGCTCGACCAGCTCTGGAGCCAACCGCTTTGTTTCCTTCGTTTGCTTTTGTTCTTCGGTCTGGCCCCCTCAGTTCGCACGCGGCGGGATCCGGCGTGTCCGTCCACCCGTCCGCTTCATCCCGTGGAGGTTGATGCTGATCCGCTCCAGGGGTCTATCCAACAGCTTCCGATAGCTCACGAGCTGGGAACGCAGGGTTCTTTGTACACCAAGCAAACGAAGGCAACGAAGAACTTTATCCTACACCCATGCGGGATCGACCCCCGATTCATGGAACGCTCCAAGGGGCTGCGGGCGGGGTGTGTGACATCGGCTCTGCACGGGGCGCGCACTTTCCCTGGTTCGCCATGCTGAAAGCTATCCCGGAGGGATTTCAATACTCAACCCAGGGCGGTTCGCAGACTCGCAATCGCAATGAGCTGCACGCTCCCTATCCTTTCCTCGATCGGCCGAGACATTGCCGAACCTGCTTGCGGCTCGGATGGGAAACCTTGGCGGGTAAACCCGCCGAGCCGCCTGAGCCGTTCGCCCTATTTTACGACCAGGACTCGGTAGAAGCGCTGGGAAGCGTTACCCAGGCGATCGGTCAAGGTCGCAGTCGGACCGGTTGCCGCCACGTCCGGTTGCACGTCTTTCCAGGCGCCATGGGCCAAATCATCGATAGACTGCACCCGGTAGGTATGCCCGGGGATGGCATGCCATGTGATCACGGCCGCACCTTGTTTCAGTGTGATCGATTGGATCGAGAGGGACGCGGTAGAGCCGACCATCCCCACCAAAGCACCCGCCGCGCCAGCAGAGTCTGATCACCCCTCCCGCGCCCGACTGCGCGCCCGCAACCGCCGACGGCGTCCCGATTGAGGCACCCGGAACGACACCGCCCGATCCGGCAACAATTCCCTGAGGTGTGGCGGTGCGCGAAGCAGTCAATGGCGTCAGTGACACGGACAAACTAGCCACGATGCTTGTCACCGACCCGACGCTGTTGCTGATCACCAGAGTGTAGTTGCCGGCATCGGCAGGTTGCACGTTGCTGATGGTCACGGTGCTGGTGTTCGCGCCGCCAATGCGTCCGGGACCGACCACAAGGGTTTCCAGCACCGCCGAACTGGATACGCTGGAGTGCACCCCTCCTCCAGGGACGTAAATCTTGTTGCCGTCCAAGAACGGGGTAAATGCCATGCCGCGCAGTCGGCATAGACGCGCCCCGGCGCCACGTATTGGACGCGACATTATAGATATCAACCCTATCATACACAAAATTCGTCGTAGCCCCGGCGCCGTTGAGCGTCTCTCCGCCCATGACATAGAACTCGCCATTGTAGTAAACGGCAGTGCCCATCCCGCCACGGGCCTGGGGCAGGGGTGCCAATGTCGAACCCGGGTCGGTGCTCGAGATCCAGGTGTTGCTGAGGGGATCATAGATTTGCACCGTGTTGAACCCGTTGGCCACAACGTTGCCACCGTCGCGGCCACCGAACACATAGAGCTTCTGGCCATCCGTCCCGCCCGCAGCATGGTTGCGTCCCACAGGCATGGGGGCCAGCATCGTCCACTGATTCGAGACGGGGTCGTAACTCGCCAGGCCGTTGGTGGTGGCTCCGGAGGCCCCAAACAGCACGAAGCCCGTGATGCCGCCAGCCACGTAGATCTTTCCGTTCAGAGCCAGCGCCACGCAGCACGAACCCGCGGCGAAGGGCATCGGAGCGCCCAGCGACCAGCCGTTGGTCGAAGGATCATAAATCTGCACCTGGCCGCTGGCGCCACCTCCCAACCCTCCGATCAAGAAAAGCCGCCCGTTATAGACCACAGCCGCGTGGTGATCCCCGACCAATGGACGTGGGCTATTCACATTAGTCCAGGAATCGGAAACAATGTCATATACCAGCGTTGGGGAGTTCGTATCCGGAGGAGAATATCCATCGTGGACGCCCACAGTGTAGATCTTCGAGCCAATCACCCCACAGGCCACCTCCTGCAATGTTGTGGGCATCGGGGCCTTGGTTTGCCAGGTGTTGGTCAACTCGGCACCTGGGAACGACAGAAGGTTTGAGCCATTAAGCAGCCAGGTATAGCTAACGGGCGGGGTGCCTAGACTGCGGTGCTAAAGGTCTCCGGGAGACCCGCCAGATTGTTTCCGCGGCGCGGTGATGGGGCGGCAGCCTCGGTCAGGCGGTTACGGGCTGTCACCGAACCGCTCGAACTGGTGGCCACCGCGGTGTAATTCCCACCATCCGTCGTTTGCACACCGTTCAACGTCAGGATCGTGGTCGTCGCTCCCGAAATCGTCGAACCGTTGAACTGCCACTGGTAACTGAGCGGCGCGCTCGCGGTGGCCGTCACGCTGAAAGTGGCGTTGCTGCCCACAGCACCGTTTGACTCTGAGGCTGGCTGTGATCGCCAGCACGCCCGCCGCCTTGCACTTGCCGGCTGAACCCGCGTTATAGATCGCAAGTATCTCCGCCGCAGACAACGCCCGGTTGTAGATGGAAACCTCGTCCAGCAGCCCGGCAAACTTCCGGTCCCAAAACGATTGACCGGAGCTGCCGAAATACAGGGGCAAAGTTCCGTAATTCTGGGGAAAGCCAACTGGGGTCTGGCTGACCAACTGCCCATTCAAATACAGGTAGAGATTGCTGGCGTCCCGCATCCCGGCCACATGATACCACACCCCGGTCTGAATGGTCGGCGCGGAATCCACTTCCACCGAAACGCCAGCCGACGAACTCACGTTGAACACAAAGTAGTCCCCATTGGCACCCCGCGCCTTGCCCAGAAAATAACCCTCGAAGTTGCCGCTCCGGGTGTTCTGCTTGAACACGATGTATTGCTCGCCCACCGACGCCGTGCCCGGCGTGTCCAGCGAACTGAAGTTCACCCAAGCTTCAATCGTCAGGTTGGTCGGCCGCAGGATCGCCGAATCGGGCACACTCACATACCCGTTGGTCCCGTCCAGCGAGAAGCACTGTGCCACCATCCCGACCGCGCCGGCACTGGCCCCGCCCTGCAAGGTCCCATTGTTCGTCCCCAAATAGTTGGTCGCGCTTCCATCGCCCGGCCACCAGCCCACTAACCCGGAGGGCGGCGGATCACAACTGCCCGGCACACTCACACTGAGCACCGCCACGGCGCTGGTCACCGAACCGGCCACATTGGTCACCACCACTGAGTAGTTCCCCGCGTTGGTCCCCTGCACACTGATGATCGACAGGCTCGCAGTCGCCGAACCCCCAAACTGGCTCCCATCGCTTAGGGCCGCCCCGTTAAAGAGCCATTGATAGCTCAGGGGCGGAGTCCCGGTGGCCGTGACATTGAAGCTCACGCTGGCGCCCGCCGTCACGCTCTGGCTGGCCGGCGGGCCGGTAACGACCGGCGGCCCCAGCACCGTGACACTAGCCACCGCGCTGGTCACCACTCCCACCGCATTGCTGACCACCAGGGCGTAGTTGCCCCCGTCGGTGGACTGCACATTGCTAATCGCCAAGGCCGGGCTGGTGGCCCCACTCACCCGGCCCCCATTGGCCACGTTGGCCCCGTTAAAGAGCCACTGATAGCCCAGGGGAGCGCTGCCGCTGGCGCTGGCGCCCAAATTCAGGATGCTTCCGGCCACGTTGGTCTGGCCCACCGGCTCGGTGGTGATCGAGGGCGGCACCAGCACCGTCAGCACCGCCACCGCGCTGGTCACCGATCCCACGGTGTTGGTCACCACCACGGTATAGTTTCCGGAATCGGTGGTCTGCACGTTGTTCAGGCTCAAAATCGTTGTGGTCGCTCCGGAAATCGCCGAACCGTTGAACTGCCACTGGTAACTGAATGGCGCGCTCCCGGTGGCCGTCACGTTGAAAGCGGGGTTGGCACCCACAGCCACCGTTTGACTCTGCGGCTGGCCGGTAATGGCCAGACCGCTGGAGAGCTTGCATTTGCCAGCCGAACCCGCGTTATAGATCGCCAGGATCTCCGCCGCAGACAAGGGCCGGTTATAGATGGACACCTCGTCCAAAAGGCCCGCCAGCTTGCCATCCCAATACGATTGGCCCGAGGTGCCGAAATACAACGGCAAAGTCCCGTAATTCTGGGGGAAGCTGACCGCGGTCTGGCTCACCATCTGACCGTTCACGTAGAGCTGCACGAAGTTGCTGCCACGCACAGCGGCAACGTGGTACCAAACGCCGGTCTGGATGATGGCCCCGGAATCCACCTCCGCGGTCACACCCGCGGACGAACTCACCGAAAACGCAAAGTAATCCCCGCCCGCCCCGCGGGCCTTGCCGAGGAAATAACCTTCGAAGTTGCCACTCCTTGTGTTCTGCTTGAACACCATGTACTGCTCGCCGGCGGGCGCGGTGCCCGAGGAGTTCAAAGAACTGAAGTTCACCCAGGCCTCGATGGTCAGGTTGGTCGGCCGCAGGATCGGGGAGTCGGGAACGCTGACGTAGGCGCTGGTTCCGTTCAAGGAAAAACATTGACTCACCATCCCCGAGGCGCTGGCCGTGGCCCCGCCCTGCAACGTCCCATTATTGGTTCCAAAATAGTTGGTCGGACTCCCATCGCCCGGCCACCAACCCACCAGGCCGGAGGGCGGTGGATCACAACTGCCCGGCACAATCACACCGAGAACGGCCACCGCGCTGGTCACCGCACCCGCCACATTGGTCACCACCACCGAGTAGTTCCCCGCGTTGGCCGGCTGCACATTGGTCACGAATAACGCGCTGCTGGCCGAACCTCCATATTGTCCGCCGTCGCTCAGCGTTACGCCGTTAAAGAGCCACTGATAACTCAGCGGCAGCGTGCCGGTCGCGACCACATTGAAACCGACCGTGCTCCCGGCGGCCACGCTTTGGCTGGCGGGCTGACCGGTGATTGCCGGCGGCCCCAGCACCGTCACATTAGCCACCGAACTGGTCACCACGCCGACCGCATTGCTGACCACCAGCGCGTAGTTTCCTCCGTCGGTGGGTTGCAGATTGCTGATGGCTAACGCGCTGCTGGTCGCTCCGCTGATCCGGCTCCCGTTGACCACGTTGGCCCCGTTAAAGAGCCATTGGTAGCCCAGCGGCGCGCTGCCGCTGGCCGTGGCGCTCAGATTGACCGTGCCACCCGCCGCGTTGGTCTGACCCACCGGCTGCGACGTGATGCCGGGCGGCATCAGCACCGTCAGCACCGCCACCGCGCTGGTCACCGAACCCACCGAGTTGGTCACCACCACGGCGTAGTTGCCGGAATCCGACGTCTGCACGTTGTTCAAGCTCAAAATCGTCGTGGTCGCTGCGGAAATGGCCGAACCGTTGAACTGCCACTGATAGCTCAGCGGCGCGCTGCCGGTCGCCGTTACGCTAAAACCGGTGTTGGCACCCACGGCCGCCGTCTGGTTGGCGGGCGGCGTCAGCACGATGGGTCCGCTTAGCCCCTTGCACTTTCCTGCGGCCCCGGCGGCATAGATGGCCGCGATCTCGCTGGCCGAAAGTGCCCGATTATAAATGGAAACCTCGTCCAGGTCCCCGCTGAACATGCCGTTCCAATAGCTCTGGCCCGAGGTCCCGAAGTAGAGCGGCAGCGTTCCGTAGTTTTGCGGATTCGTATCCGGCGTGCTGGCCTCGAGCACCCCATTGACATAAATGGCGATGCTGGTGGAACTGCGAACCCCGGCCACATAATACCAAACGTTGGTGGTCACGACCGTGACCGAGTTGGCAACCGCTTCCACGCCGCCCGCGGAACTGGCATTGAAGTAGAGTCGATGCAGTCCTCCCGGCCCGTCCGTGTCCTTGCCCAATCCGTAGCCCTCAAAATTTCCGGACCGGGTGTTCTGCTTGAATACAATGTATTGATGTCCCGGCCGGGCATTGCTCTGAGACAAAAGCGAGCGAAACCGTATCCAGCATTCCACGGTAACATTGGCCGGCCGCAGCGCAGGGGAGTCGGGGATGCTGGCATAGCCATTGGTCCCATCGAAACTGAAGGCCAATCCAACCACGCCCGGGGTGTTGGCAGTGGCGCCTCCGAGCAAGGTGCCATTGTGGTTGCTGACGATGTCGCTGGCGTTGCCCTCGCCGGGCCACCAACCCACCATCCCCGAGGGCGGCGGATCGCAATTGGCCGCGCGGGCGGAAAGGCCGCACCCTGCGATCATAACCGATGCAAATAGGTACCATAAGCTATACCCTCGTACAAGCCTACGCCGTAATGTGACACAAATAGCTGGAGTCATTGGAAAAAAGCTGTTGCAAGGAGACTGCACTCCCACCCTGGATATGTCAACGGGCCGGGCTAACCGTACTTATACGGATTTTTTTCCGCGCTGCAAAACAGCGCAAGCCGCGCTGATTCGCAGGGCTCGCTTCGATCCCTTCGCGCGTGTGTGTGTGTGTGTCGTTGTATCGTCGCTCGGGCGACAATGGTTGTCCGGCCCCGCTCCAAGAATGACGAGGCGGGATCCGGCCTATTCGTAGCGCAGCGACTCGATGGGGTCGAGGTTCGCCGCTTTGTAAGCCGGGTAGGTGCCGAAGACGATGCCCACGATCGAGCAAATGATAAGTCCGATCGAAACCCAGTCGAAGGGAATGACCGGCGAGAGCTTCAAGAAATAGGCCGTGGCATTGCCTCCGAGAATGCCCAGCACGACCCCGATGACACCGCCGACCTCGCAAATGACAATGGCTTCGATGATGAACTGGGTCATGATATTGCGCTTCTTGGCGCCGATGGCGCGGCGGATGCCGATCTCCCGGGTACGCTCAGTGACGGAGACCAGCATGATGTTCATGATGCCGATGCCGGCCGCCAGCAGCGCGATCGAACTGACGACGATCACCCCGATGCGCACCGCCAGGGTGAAGGAGTTGAACTGGGCGATGAGAGAATCATTCGAGAAAATCTCAAAGTCATCCTCCTTGCCGGGCGGCACTTTGCGGATGACTCGCAAGGCGCCGCGGACTTGCTCGACGGTGTCATCATAGCTGGCCTGGTCGCGCGTCTGCACCAGGATGCTCAGGCTGCGCCAGCGGCCGAAGCGGTTCAACCCGGTGGTTACCGGCACGATCGCGAAGTTGTCCTGGTCGCCCCGCAGTTGTCCCCCCTTGGACGCCAGCACCCCGACGACGAGGTAGTTGATGCCATTGATCTTCAGCCGTTCACCGGTGGCCGAGCCCTGCGGGAAAACGGTTTTGGCGAGGCCATTGCCCAGGACACACACGTCGCGCGCACCATCCACGTCCACCTCGAGCAACAAACGCCCGTCCTGTAATTCCCAATTGCGCGCTCCAAAACTGCCGGGGGTTTCGCCAAAGAGCTGCACCGTGGGCGCGGTCTTCTTGAACCGGCTCTCGACCTGGCCGCCCCAAAAGGTCGCCTCAAGGCCAATGCTTTTCGCCAGCGTCGCCTTCTGTTCGAGGCGCAGGCCCTGGGAGAGCAGGATGTTCTTGCGCCGCCAAAATTTCTCGAAACCTTCCGGGCCGCCAAAATAAACCGCCGGCCATTTTTGGATCATGAAGGTCTGGCTGCCGAGCTGGCTCATCTCCTTGTCCACGTCGTTTTGCAGGACCCGCATCGCCGTCATCGCGACGATGATTGAAAACACCCCTACCAGCACGCCCAGCAGCGTGAGCGCCGAGCGTAGCTTGTGCCCCGCCAGAGCGCTCATGGCCATGAGGAAGCTCTCGCGGATTTCTCCCAGCACAATGTTGGCCGCCGTCCCTTTCATACGCCCGACGGTGATGCCGCGCCGCGCGTTTCACCGAACCCGCGGTCCTCTCGCAGCGCGCAGCCGGCCACACGGTCCCCCGCCCGCCCGACGTCATGCCACATCCCCAGCATTGGATATCCCGGCGCCTTCATATCAATCGCCGCTCCGCAGCGCATCGACCGGGTTCATCCGCGCGGCGCGCCACGCCGGGAAAAAACCGGACAGGACACCCGTCAAGAGTGAAACCGAGATCGCGATGCTGACAATCATCAACGACATCGTGGCGGGGAAAAACCGCTGCACCAGCAACGTGGTGGGCCAGGCGATGGACAAGCCGATTAAGCCGCCCAACAGGCAGATGGAGGCGGCTTCAATCAGGAACTGCAGCAGGATCGTCCGGCGCTTGGCGCCGATGGCCTTGCGGATCCCAATTTCGCGGGTCCGCTCCGCCACCGAAACAAACATGATGTTCATGATCCCGATGCCGCCGACGAAGAGCGACAAACCGGTGATGAAAATCCCCACGGCCGCGATGGTTCCGCCCAGCTTATGGAACATCTTGATAAACTGGTCCTGCTGGTTGATGCCGAAGTCATCCGGATCACTGGGGGCCAGGCGCCGCACCCGTCGCATCGCCGCGCGCAGTTCTTCTTTGGCTTCATCCAACTGCTGGAGCTCCTTGACCTTGACCTGGATCTGGTAATCCGGACGGTTCCAAAACCCCGAGGTGAACTGCGGCAGCGGAATGATGGCCTGGTTGTCCAGGCTGAACATGCCCAGAAATGTCCCCTGCTTCTCCAAGACTCCGATCACCTCGAAGGCCATTTCCCCGATCTTCACCCGTTTGGCTAGCGGCGACTCGCGTCCAAATAAATGCGACGCCACTTCGGAACCGAGAATGCATACGGGCCGCCCGCCGGAGGCCTCGCCGGCGGTCATGAACCGCCCCCGTGACACAGCCACGCTGCTGGTCACCAGGTACTCCTCGGTGGTCCCGATAATGTGAACGCTGCTGGAGCCTTTCTTTTCGTAGCGGACGGAAGCTTCGGCATCGGTCACCGGGGCTATCGCTTTGGCCATGGTTAGCTGGTTTCGCAACGCTTCGACTTGAGGCAGGGTAATGCGCCGCCGCTTCTGCATTTTCATCCAGGCTTCGTTCGAGCCGGCGAACCAGTCAAACCGCTCGACATAGAACACATCCGCCCCAATCGTCGAAATATTCTTTCAGAAACGCCCGATCCAAACCGGTAATGGCGGTGCCCATGAGGGTGACGGTGACGACGCCGATGACGATGCCGAGCGTCGTCAGGATGGAGCGCAGTTTATTTGCGCGAATCGCACCCCAGGAGATGCCCAGGCCTTCTTTGAGCTCGGTGAAGACGGTCATAGGACGAAGCAGGGCATTCGGCGAGACGCCGAAGCGCTCCGATGGGACATGGGAAGCTCGAAATCCGTGTTCGGGCCTAACCGGGCGATCCCTGGCGAGCGGCGGTTGAACATCTCGATTTCCCCTGTTCCAGAGCGAACGCGGCGTTCCGGGCCTCGCTATCGGCCTCCCACCGCGGCGGTGGTCGCCGGTTCGGTGTGGACGGCCCCGGCGTTGAACCGCTCATCGCTCGCGATGAGTCCGTCGCGGATGCGGATGATCCGGCGCGCATGGCGGGCCACGTCCTCTTCGTGCGTGACCACGATAATGGTATTGCCCTGGCGGGAGAGTTCCCCGAACAAGGCGAGGATCTCCGTGCCGGTCTTGGTGTCCAGGTTGCCGGTGGGTTCGTCGGCCAGCAGGATCGAGGGTTGGTTCACCAAGGCCCGCGCGACCGCCACGCGCTGGCGCTGGCCGCCGGAGAGCTCATTGGGCTTGTGGTGGATGCGTTCGGCCAACCCGACGTTCTTCAAAGCTTCAAGGGCTACCTCACGCCGTTCCTCGGCCGGTACCCCGCGTAAATGAGCGGAAGCTCCACATTCCGCAAGGCATCGGAACGCGGCAGCAAATTGAAGGTTTGGAAAATGAACCCGATCTCCTTGTTGCGAACTTCCGCCAGCCGGTTGTCATCCATCTGGCTGACCTGCACCCCGTTCAGCTCGTACTCCCCGGAGGTGGGCGTGTCCAGGCAGCCAATGAGGTTCATCAGGGTTGATTTTCCCGAACCGGACGGACCCATGATGGCCACATATTCACCGCGCTGGATCTCGAGGGAGACCTCCCGCAGGGCATGAATGACCTCATCGCCCATCTGGTAGCGCCGCGAAATCTTCTCGAGTCGGATCAGTGCCATGGGACCGGGTTAGTGGTCATGAACATAAATACGATGGCGTTCGTTGCGCCCCATTTGGCCTGTGGCGAGGCGCGACGAGGGAGCATATCCGCAGGGATCTGTGACCGAGGAGCAACGAAGCCACAGGCCAATGGGGCGCAACCCTCCGGGCGGCCGTGCTTTTTGGCGCGGGCTTCGTGGTGCGCTCCTTACAGACCCCGGGCGGGTATGCTCGTCGCGCACGCCTCGCCCGCGCCAAAAATCCCTGGCCGCGAACGTCATCGTATTTATGTTCATGACCACTTAGTTGTTCTGGGCCTGCTCCTGTTCTTTCTCCTTTTCACCCGCCGACGGTCCGATCTTGATCTTCTTGCCATCCTCGAGATCTCGGCTAATCGCCCGGAAGCCTCCCACCACGACCTCATCCCCTTCCTTCAGTCCATTGGTTATTTCCCAATAGGAGTCGTCGCTGATGCCGATCTTGACCGGGACCATCTTGGCATGGTCGCCGTCCCGGGTGAATACGACTTCGATCGGCTTGGGCAGCTCCTTGGACTTCTTGTCGGTTTTGGCGGTGTTGGTAGTCGTCGTGCTCGTAATTGCCGAGGCGTTTGTGCCCGCGGGCTCCTTCAAAGCCCCGTTCTTGGCCTGGCCCTTATCAGGTTCTTTCGGCAACCGCGTCGTCACACTGGCGATGGGCACGGTCAACACGTTGGTCCGATAGCGGGTCTCGATCTCAGCCGTCACGGACATGCCGGGGCGGAAGTCCTCCCTTTCCTGGATGCGAATGCGCACCTGGAATTTGGTGGCCTCCTGGCTCGAACTGCTGCTGGTGGCCGCCCCCGCATCTTCCGAGGAGTTGGCGATCTCCGTCACGACGCCGTGAAATTTGCGATCTTTGAAGGCATCCACCTCCAAGGTGGCTTTCTGGCCGGGTCTGATCAGCACCACGTCGTCCTCGCCGAGATCCACCCGCGCTTCCATTTCGTTGAGATCGGCGATGGTCATGATCTCGGTGCCGACATTCTGCACGGTGCCCAGCACGCGTTCGCCCAAGCGGGAGTTCAACTTGCTGACCGTCCCCTTGAGCGGCGAGACGATGGTGGTTTTATCCAGGGAATCCTGGGCGCTGGCCACGGTTGCCTTGGCGCTTTCAACCTGGTGCTCCGCGCTCTCGACCTGCGCCCGGGCCACATCATAATTAGCTTTGAAACCGATGAAATCGGCTTCGGAGAGCAGCTTTTGGTTGAACAGGTCCTTGTTCCGCTTGTAGTCGGCCTCGGCTTTTTCGAGGCTAGCCTTCGCCTGCGCCTCACCGGCCAGAGCGCTTTCGTACGTCGCCTGGCATTGGTGAACCTGGGCGGTATAAAAATCGGGTTTGATTTTGACGATCAGTTCTCCCTTTTCCAGCGCCTGACCCTCCTTGATCGGCAAATCGATGATCTCGCCGCTGACCTCCGGGTTGATTTTGACCTGGAGCACCGGTTGGATCTTCCCATTGGCCACGACTTTTTCCACCAGATCGCGGCGAGCAACTTTCTCGGTCTGAACGGTGATCACTGGCTCTCGCTTCCGCAGAATGGCCGCCGTGGTGAGCGCGGCCAAAGCCACGAGAATCAGGGAGAAGACAATAATCTTCCGTCGTTTACTTGGTTTACCCATGCGCAATACTAAGTTAGACACCCCTGGTGGGTTTTTGTTTCACGAATCGCCAAGGCCGCCGATGCCACGGCGGTTCAGAGCGCGAACTGCCCCATGCCGGCCAGGATCAGCAGCGACTCTTGCAGGATCCAGTAAGTCAGCACCAGCCAGGCGGCGCGCAGAAATGGCGCCCCCGCCAGCTTGGCCAAACCTACCGACATGACTCCGATGAGCCAGAAGTAAAACACGTTTGCGGCCCCCAGGAACAGGTGGCTCTTGCGGGTCACGTCAAAATCGCTCACCGCCAGAGCCAGGCTCGGCGTCGCGCCCATGCGGCCAAAATTTACAATCAAGAGCATCCCGACGATCCCGCCCAGGACATTGATCATCATGGCCAGGCCGGCCACTTCAAGGGCCTTCGGATATGGAACCGGCACCTTCAAAAACCATCGGCCCAACAACCACAGCACGAAGCCCCACCAAACCACGTGAATGAAACTCACCACGACGGCGCCGCCGCCCCCCGCGATCTTGAGCATCGTCGGCCCCATGAACCGCTCCATGACCTTTAGGGTACTGGTCAGCTTGCTCCTGGGTAAGCTTGCCGGCTTGCACTTGCCGATCAATCGCTTTGCCCTGCTGCTCCCGCATCTGCTGCAAGATGGCGGGCTGGGAGAAAATAATGATCGCCGAGAGCACGCCGATGACCGCCGAGCACAGCACCGGAACCAGCCAATTGAGGGTGGACGCCGGGGCGGACTTTACCTCGGCAAACACTTCGCCCGGCACGGCGAAGACGTTAAGCAAACGAGCAGCCAGCGACATCCGCGACGCTCGCGAATCTTTGGACTGCATCTCTGGCAAAGGCGGCGGCTGCTCCATAAGTAAACTGACCATCGGCTCGCGCCGATGATGACCCGCACCCATACTGACCGAACTCCATGCCTTTGTCCAGAAGTGTGTGGGCCTTTGCAAGTTTCGGGCGGCACGGGTGACAACATCCTGTCCTGGCCGCGGCCGCAAGAGTGACGAGGCGGATTTTCGAGCCCACCCAAACTCCTGAAGCGTCTGCTGCCTCCGACGTTCTCGAACTCCCAACCCTCGACCAACCCACGACGGGCGGAGGGTCTGAGGCCGAGAGACCGAGCCTCATAAGCATTATGGGCTTTCGCCCGTAGTCGCCCCGGATAGACTCGCCGGATGCAGCGTCTCAAAACCATCCCCTGCGCCCTCACGGTAGCCGGCTCGGACAGCGGCGGTGGAGCGGGTTTGCAGGCCGATCTCAAGACGTTCGCCGCTCTGGGCTTGCATGGCGTCAGCGTGATTACCTGCATCACGGCCCAGAACCCGCGAACGGTCGTTGCTGTTCAACCCTGCAGTGCCGTCATGGTCCAACGGCAACTCGAGGCTGTAAGCGCGGAACTCTGCCCGGCGGCGGCGAAGACCGGAATGGTTTATTCCTCATCGATCATCCGGACCGTGGCTGCTTTTTTTCGGGGTCACCCGCTGCCGCTGGTGGTCGATCCTGTCGCCGTCTCGACCAGTGGCACGCGGCTGTTGCGCCAGTCCGCCCTGGCGATTCTCTGCCGCGAGCTTCTGCCGGTGGCGGCGTTGGTCACGCCGAACTTGCCCGAGGCCGAGTTGCTCGTGGGCGAAAGCCTGGCCACGGTCGAGGATCTGCGCCGGGCCGCCAAACGCATCCACCAAAGTTTCGGCTGCGCCGTGCTGGTCAAGGGTGGCCACCTGCGAGGGCTGAAGGAAGCCGTGGACATTTTTTATGACGGACGCGAAGAGGTCCTGCTGAGCGCGCCGATGGTGCGCGGCATCCGTACGCATGGCACGGGCTGCACGTATTCGGCGGCGATCACGGCGTACCTGGCGCGGGGGAGCACGCTGCTCGGTGCGGTCACCAAGGCAAAGGAGTTCATTACGCAAGCCATCGCCCACAGCCAGGCCACCGCAGGGCATCCGGTGCTCGATAGCCTGTGGCGGTGTCGAGGAAGGTGAGAGGGGCTACGGGGCTACGGGACCACGGGACCACTGACCAGTGACCACTGACCACTGACCACTGACTACTGACTACTGACAACTGACTTGAAAGCGTTTGGGATTTGCTGCGTGGCCGTCCGAAACGTAACGGAGTTGGACTGGTCGCGACAATGTTCACGGCCGCCGGGCCTGCCGCACCGAACCGTAGCGAAGGAGGCCGGTCTCTCCTTCCGAGTCAATCGTCAGTGGTCAGTAGTAGTCCCGTAGTCCCGTAGTCCCGTAGTCCCGTAGTCCCGTAGTCCCGTGTCTCGTAGTCTCGTAGTCTCGTGGTCTCGTGGTCTCGTGGTCCCGTGGTCTCGTAGTCTCGTGGTCTCATCCCCCCCTCCTCCCGCAGAAACTTACTGCGCACGGCCCATAAATTGGGTAATGGAACGTAGTGGCCCAAGTGCGTCGGATGGATAACTTAGCCCTGATCGGGTTCATGGGCACCGGCAAGTCCTGCGTGGGGCGCCTGGTGGCCGACCTTCTGCGCTTCACCTACCTGGATACCGATCAAGTCATCGAAGCCCGCGCAGCCAAGCCCATTACTGAAATTTTCGACCACGACGGCGAACCGATTTTTCGAGATTGGGAACGGCGCGTGGTCGAGGAACTGACGCACCGCCGAAAAACCGTGATTTCCACCGGCGGCGGCCTGCCGGTGCACGCTGCCAACCTGACCAGCCTGAAAGACCATGCCCTGGTGGTCTGTCTATGGGCTTCGCCGGAGACGATTTTCGAACGCGTGCGGGGGCATAGTCATCGCCCGCTGCTCCACCATCCGGAGCCGCTGACAAAAATTCGTGAACTCTTGGCCATTCGTGCGCCATATTATCGCCAGGCCGATGTGCTGGTGAATACGGAATGGCGGTCGGTGAAGGAAGTGGCCGCGCAGGTCATTCATCAATTTCACATGGCACAAAGCGGCCATCGATGAGAGAAGCTATCCGGCAGCGGGCGCGGGAATCAGGGTTCGATGAATGCCGCTTTACGACGGCGGAACCGCCGGAATCGGCGGCACAGCTTGAGCGCTGGCTGGCGGAGGGCCGGCATGGCGAAATGGGCTACCTCGAGCGCAACGCCCAAAAGCGGGCGGCGCCACAGCTTGTCCTGCCCGGAGCCAGGACGATCATTGTGCTGGTGGCCAGCTACTCGACCGATGCCGCCGCGGACGGGCGGACGCAACGCTCTTCCATTTCCGCGTCGCAACCGCAGCCTCCCCAACGCACGTCCGACGTCCAACAATCAACGGACGGCCTCCCACAGCCCGCAGCCGGCACCTATCCTCCCACCGGCCTCATTGCTCGCTATGCACGGTTTTCCGACTATCACGACGTCCTGGGCGAGCGATTAAGGGAACTCACCACGTACGTGAATCGCTGTGGAGGCCCACAGACTCGGTCGCTGTGGTATGTGGACACGGGGCCTTTGCTCGAACGCGACCTGGCCCAACGCGCCGGCGCCGGTTTCATAGGCAAACACACCAACCTAATCAGCCGCCGCCTGGGCAATTGGATTTTCCTGGCGGAGATCCTCACGACTCTGCCGCTGGCGCCGGATCCACCCGAGCGGAACCATTGCGGCTCCTGCACGCGCTGCCTGAGCGCCTGCCCGACGGGCGCGATCCGCGCGCCATTCCAACTTGATGCCCGGCGTTGCATTTCCTATCTCACTATCGAGTTGAAGGGCCCCATTCCCGTGGCACTGCGCCCGGCAATCGGCAACCGCATCTATGGCTGCGACGATTGCCTGGCGGCGTGTCCTTGGAACCGGTTTGCCCAACAAGGCGGCCTGATGAGGAGTCACGCCCGCCGGGATCTGGAAACACCGGACCTGCTCGAACTGCTGGCCCTGGACGAGCCTGGCTTTAAGCGCCGGTTCGCGGGAACGCCGATGCTCCGCACCAAGCGCCGAGGGCTTTTGCGAAATGTCTGTGTGGCGCTGGGCAACACCGGCGACGAGCGCGCCATCCCGGCGCTGCAAAAGGCCGCGGCAGATCCGGAACCGCTGATCGCCGAGCACGCCGCCTGGGCGCTCACACGCATTTCGGAACGGTTTACACCGCACGCCAAAACTCATAGTTTTGACCGATGCTATTAGTGACGAAGAATGCCGGGATGCCTTTGGCCGTGCTGTGGGTGGTGTTGTTAGGCGCTGGCTGCCGGACCCTCCACACCGAGGTCCCGGCGGGCGACCGCTACGAATTTCAACGGCCCGAGATGGGGGTCCCTTTCCGCATCGTGCTGTATGCGACCAATGAGACGTCCGCCCGCGCTGCGGCCGAGGCCGCCTTTCAGCGGGTCCAGCACCTCAATGAGCTCATGAGCGATTACGATCCGGACAGCGAGCTGAGCAAACTGTCGCAAAGTTCCGGACAAGGGAAGAAGGTCCCGGTCAGCCCCGAACTCTGGTTCGTCCTGTCGCGGGCGGAGGATTTGGCCCGGCGCAGCGAGGGGTCTTTCGATGTGACAGTGGGGCCGTTCGTCAATCTCTGGCGCAGGGCGCGGCGGCAGCATCACTTGCCCGACCCCGCGCGCTTGGCCGAAGCTCGGAAAGCTGTTGGCTATCAGCACGTGCGACTCAACCCGAAACAGCACACCGTCGAACTGCGGGTCCCCAACATGCGGCTGGACCTGGGTGGCATCGCCAAGGGTTACGCCGTGGACGAGGCCCTGCGGGCGCTGCAGGGCTCCGGCATCCAGCGCGCGCTGGTCGAAGCCGGTGGCGACGTCGGCGTCAGTGATTCACCTCCGGGCAAGCAAGGCTGGCGCTTTGATCTCGCCTCGCTGGATGTCTCGAACGCGCCTCCCGACCGGTTCCTGCTGCTGAAAAACGCCGCCATCTCCACCTCGGGCGACCTTTATCAACGGCTCGAAATCGACGGCAAACGCTACTCGCACATCGTGGATCCGCATACCGGCATCGGTTTGACCGACCACAGCCTGGTGAGCGTGATCGCCCCGGATAGCATCACGGCCGACAGCCTCACCAAGGTCGTCAGCGTTCTCGGCCCGGAAAAGGGCCTGCGCTTCATCGAACACACGCCGCATGTCGCCGCTCGCATCATGCGCGAACCCGGCGACCAGATCCAAACTCGCGAGTCCAGCCGCTTCCGACGCTATTACGAAACCCGGTAGGCGGCTGCTTGGCGCAGGAGCGAGAAAGACCGCGGGGTGCGGCAAACGCCGAGTGACTCACCGCGAGCGTGGCAACGCCCGGCTCGTGTGGACCGGGTTTTGAGGTTCCGATCGCTACCCCGGCCATCCCTGGCGTGGCGTCCGCTTCAACCAGCATTCCAGTTCCGGCGCATTGGTCGCGCGCATGTTCGGACCGTCCCAGAGAAGCTTTTTGCCCACCCCGGCATGCTGGGCCAGGTTGCCCAGGAGCGTGAATTCTGTCAGTTGCGCTCCGTATTCGAAACTCGCCGCGGTTTCCTTCTTCCCCGAGCGAATGGCATCCAAAAAATCGGCCATGATGCCCTCGGGCCGGGGCAGCACCTTCGGCGGGCGGGGGATGGAATGCATCTTCTCCCGCGGGACCACGTGGAATTTGTTCCCATAGGTGGCGGTGTAGAGAACCCCCTTTTCGCCGACGTACAACGTCCCGCTGTCGCTCGAATCCAAATCATCATCGGGGTATTGCTTGCACAATTCGAGCAGCAAAGGCGGCAGGTTGCGGGCCTTGCCCGTAGCGGCGTGCAAGCTGCCCTTGACGGCGGATTCCGGCGCGTCCTTGTTCAGCCCTTCGTACCAATACGCCTTCATCGCCGGCATCTCGCTACGGGCGGGAAAGTCAAAACGGATGCGGCTCCCCACGGGGTATCGCTCGTCGCTGCCACCGCGCACCTCTTCGAGTTCGATGCTGTCCGGGTGGCCGAGCTTGAGCGCCCAGAATACGCCGTCCAGCACATGGCAGCCCATGTTGCCGAGCGAGCCGTTGCCGAAGTCATACCAGCCGTGCCACTCGTGCGGGTGCAGGTCGGAGTGATAATCGCGATACGGCGCCGGGCCGATCCAGTTATCCCAATGCAGCCCGCCGGGGGCGTCGGCAAGTCCGGAGGCCGGGGCCCTACGCCGCCGTTGGCGCGATCCGTCCAACTGTGAGTTTCGGTGATGTTGCCCACCAGCTCCCGCCCCAGACATACTCGCAGAGCATCCGGTAGCCGTCCATGCAGTGGCCCTGGTTGCCCATCTGCGTGGGCCCCTTCGCGCTCCGGGCCATCTCGCGCAACTTCCGCGCTTCGGCAATGTCGTGGCACAGCGGCTTCTCGCAATAAACGCCCTTGCCCGAGTCCATGGCGAGCATCGCCGCCGGCGCATGGTGATGATTGGGCGCGGCAACAAACACCGCGTCGATCTGGTTCGCCATTTGGTCGAACATCACCCGGTAGTCGGTGAACTCCCGCAGGTTTTCCGCGTCCCGGCCCTCGCGCTTTAGCCACCGTTTGACCTCCGCATGCCGCTTTTCATCCGGATCCACAATCGCCACCAGGTTGTCCTTGCTCTGCTTGACGATCCAGTCGATATGCGCGGACAATCCGCGCCCGCCGCAGCCAATGACCGCGCAGTTCAGCTTGTTGCCGGCGCCGTCGGCGGCCAGCAAATTTGGGCCCGGCAAAAAGCGGGCGGCGGACAGCGCGCCGGCGGTGAGAGCGGTTCGTTTGAGAAATAAGCGGCGAGTTAACATAACTTCTTGGATGGCTGAGAGCACATAAACACAGATCAGACGAATCAGCCCGCGCTGGTGTTCACGGCTAAGCTGACTCAGCCCTTTTAGCCATCTTGCGCCGGGATGGCAATGGCAAAAGCGGCCCGGCAGTACCTCGCGCCGAGCATGGCCAGGCGCACGAGCGCCGGCTTGCAGCCGGCTTAACGCGTCCAATACTCATAGGAGCACGAAAGGAACCGCCGAGCGCCGTAAGCCGGCTCAAAGCCGGCGCTCCGGGAATCCTGCCGGGATGCGTGTCCGGATGGGGCGGCTCCGCGCCGTCGCAATCGTGATCGGCCATTTGATTCCGAGCGAGCCCGAGATCCCATCCTCTGTCCAAAAACAGCGTTGCCAGTCCACCGCCTTCCCACGATGATGCGCTCCTCATGAATGCCAAATCTCTGACGGTGGTCGCCCTGGTAAAGGCTCAACCGGGCAAGGAAACCGAAGTGCGCAAGGAATTGCTATCCCTGGTCGAACCGAGCCGGAAGGATGCCGGGTGCCTGAACTATGATTTGCACCAGGCGGTCGATGATCCCACCCGGTTTATGTTCCACGAAAACTGGACGAGCAAGGCCGACCTGGACCGCCACCTCCAAAAGCCCGGCCTGCAAGCCGTCCTGGCCCGTGTCGGCCGGATGGTCGCCGAACCGCCCCAGATTACTCTCTGGGAAAGCATCGGGTGAGCCGCGGGTGTGTGTCGCGGGCGCCCCTGCCCTACAACGGCTTTCGCAACGGCGCGATCGCCAGCCAGGCCCAGCCGACCAGAAAGCTCACCCCGCCGAACGGCGTGATGGCGCCGAACCATCGCAGGTTCGTCACCGCCAGCACATAGAGTGAACCCGAGAAAATCAAAATCCCGATCAGGAAACTGACCCACGGCCCCGTTTGCAGCGGTGAGCGCCCGGCGATCACAAACAGCACCACCGCGTGGATGAAGTGATAAAAAACCGCCTTCTCCCAAATCGACGCCGTGCCGTTGCGGGCCAAAAGATCCTTGAGCCCGTGAGCGCCAAAAGCGCCCAGGGCGACCGCGAGAAATCCGAGACCCGCGGCGATGCGCAAGGCGGTGCTATTCGTCACGGCGGCCTTTTATTTTCTTCAAGCCAATGCTCATACCCATCCCTGTATCTAAAACAAATCCCGCCGGAAGCAAGCGGTCAATGCGCGATCGCCATGATGCGACAGCAGGATGTCAGGTGCCAACGGCCATTAGCGCCATCAATATTATGTCACCAAATTGGCAGGCCGTGTCTCCCGGTCCCGTCATCGTCAATGGGCTGAATACCGTGACCAATCCCTTCCTGGGCGCACAGCAGTTCTTCCGGCTGAGCCAGTGAACGCGCGGTAAGCATTGCGAAACGATCCAAAAACCAATACCTGCGGCCAGTTGGACCCCGGGACAAGAAACAGTCATTACGCAAACGCGATGTTGCTCGGAGAGATATCCACTAAATAGATGCCCCGCTCCTCAAAAGTGCTCATAACTTTTTCCACGATTCTCCAATGGTTTCCAAATTGCTCCCGCTTCTGCAGCTCCCATTCGGTCCAGATTTCCTCCGAAAACTCCGGCCGCGCATCCAGATAAGCGCCGGCGAAATCGAGCACGAACGGCCGGGTTACGACCGTCATTTCAATAACCCTCAAGTCCTCGTCAGCTCGGATGAACTGGGGCACGTGAAATCCCAATACCTCGCTCACGTCCGCATCCCGGAGGCGCTCATAAGCCGCCCGCTCTCGCTGGTAAAACTCGATAGAATCAAACGCCTTTATGGCTGATTGATCCTGGTTGCCTTCGTGCTCGGCGACGTGTACAGTGCCGTGGATTCCGAAACCGAGCCGTTCGACCAACCGCAGGTGGTAGCGGGCGGCGTAAGCGGCGGCGTTTGTCAGAGCAATGTCACTCATTAATTTCCAGTCCAGCAGTCACTGCGGTCATTCCGCAGACGTTAGAATTGATCTCCTTCTTCACGGACGTTCCATTCCTGTGGCTCAACTGGGACCAGGCTTTCTGCTGCTCGATGCTCCTAGCGACCACCCGCCCTCTGTAGGCAGCATCGTGCTTCGCGTGGACCAGAACGAGCGGCGTTGGATGGTTCGCCTGCCTGAGGGCATTTCCTCTCGTTCCAAGCGGGTCATTATCGCGGGTGGTTGAGGGTTGAGTAACCGCGGGGGGCGGAATTACCAAGTCGCCGCAGGCTCTTCATGCGTGCCGACGCCGTCACGGAGACTGTCAAATTCGTCCCGCATCATGAGTTTGGCATTTTTCAAACTCTACAGGAGCAGCAGGGGTTTGGTGGCTGGCAGATTCTGACAAGGTTGGTACCCCCGCCCGGAATTGAACCGGGATTTACGGTTTAGGAAACCGCTACTCTATCCATTTGAGTTACAGGGGCATCCGGGTGCCAACCGCCCGGCATTCGCATCAGCGCGGGCCTTTTGTGCTCCTCAATACTGCCACATCACGCGCGAGCGGCAACCCAATTCCCAGACCTGCAAATTTCAGGTCGGCATCGATTTTGCTATTCCAGACTTGCGGATCGGCCTCCCGGTGCGATTGCGGCTTACCTAAAGCGCCACCCGGTCCGCGGTTTTGACAGTGTTTCCCCCGGCCGATCCTAACCGGCCGGGGTCTTTAGTGGTCATGAACATAAATACGATGGCGTTCGTCACCGCACACGGCCGGGGCGCGTTGGCTGGCCGAACGTTGACACGCTCTAGACAATTAAAGTGTATAATCATTATACCACATATTTTCATAACTAACTAATTCGAGCTGGACAGGGTTTTGGTGTCGCCCTTAAGGTGGCGGGCGTCTCACCGGGACGGCTCCGGCCCTTCCGCGGCGGCTGCCCGGTGCGGATGGAAACCTAAACAGAATGTGAAATCCCGCGCGCGCCAACCGCGTGCGCCGGCCCCGACCACCGCAATCATGAAGCGCAAGACCCGCCCGACCCTGAGTGCAGCCCTTTGTCTCACCGCCGCCGCTCTTTCCAGCGTGGCGCAAACCATCCAGCCCGTTCCGCCTCCGGGGGCCGTGCTTGCCGACCAGGCCGCCCCCAGCGGTCTCGAAGCGACGCTCCAACAAATCAAGCAACCGGTGTCCTGGCTCGATTGGGGTGGCGATCTTCGGCTCCGGAATGAATACTTCAACAACGCGCTCAGCCTGACCACCGTCACGGCCTATAGCCCGCTCTTTGCGCCCGTCCACGAACAGGAATACCTCCGGTTCCGCGGGCGGGTATGGGCCAGCGTGATGCCGGCCGACGGCCTGAGCCTGAACGCGCGCCTGTCCGCCGAACCGCGCGAGTTCCTGAAGTCATCGACGATGGACACGTTCTACGACCGGTCCGGGATGCAATGGCGTTACGGCATCTTCGACAGTCTGAACGTGAAAGTGGAAACAGCCCATGAGCCTGCCCATGACGGTGACGGTTGGGCGCCAGGACATTTTTCTCGGGGACGGCTGGCTGGTGGGCGATGGGACGCCGGAGGACGGCTCGTTCACTTATTTTCTGGATGGCGCCCGGGTGAATTGGGAGATCAAGGATTACCAGACCACTATCGACGCGATTGGGATTATCCAGGATGCCCGCCCGGATGGGTGGCTGCCGACGATCGGGCCTTCCACCAGCCAGGGCGCCAACCCGGAACCGCTGCTGCTGACCGACCAGAACGAAAAAGGAGCGATTCTGTGGGTGGCCAACAAGAGCCTGCCGTCGGCCAATCTCGACGGCTTCTTCATCTACAAGCATGACGAGCGCCTCAACCAGGCTCCGCTCGCCGCTTTTGGTGACAACGCGGATATCTACACGGTCGGCGGGCAGGTGTCGGGCCCGTTTCAGGAGCACTGGAAATACTCCGCGGAGGCCGCGTATCAGTTCGGCCGCAAGCAGGATCCCGAGCTCAACATGGCCGGGGGCGACAACCCGCTGCTGGCGCCCGGCGCCCAGACCACCGGCTATCGCGACCTCAGCGCCGTCGGCGCCAAGGCGAAGCTCACCTATGCCTTCAAGGATCGCTGGAACGATCAGCTCAGCTTGAGTTACGAGTTTCTCTCGGGGGACAATCCGAATACCAAGCAGGACGAGATGTTCGATGTTTCGTGGGGGCGCTGGCCGAGCTGGAGTGAAATGTACAACATCTACAGCTACGTTCAGGAAGCCCGGGTCGGCCAGACGGGGAACCTGCACCGCGTGGGTCCGACGTGGACCATGAGCCCGCTCAAGGATTTGGATCTCAGCGCCAGCTACTTCGCCCTGTTCGCCGACCAGGTGGTCCCGACGCGGGATTTAGATCACAATTTTCTCGGACCGAACGCGCTGAGTCCTTTCAGCGGCGCCAACCCGGGTGTAACCACCGGCGGCAGCTTCCGCGGCCATTACCTGCAGGCGATCCTGAAATACCGATTCAGCCGGCATGTCAGCGGACATCTTTGGGCGGAAATGTTGTTCCCGGGAGATTATTATGTGAGCCACCAACTGGTGGACTTCCTGCGAGCGGAGGTTTTGTTCACGTTTTGATGCGCGGGCGCGGCGCGGAAGGGAGAGGGGGCCGGGGGGGAGCGGAGCGTCGAGGTGCAAGGGCAGCGAAGCCCGAGTTGGCCGCTTGATGAAGGTGCCGGTTCGAGGGGTTTGCCATCCCTTGGAGCGTCGCTACGCGACGCTTCGCATCAGGCAGGCGGCGGATCCATGGACTAAAGTCCATGGCTACCATCATTCGTCGCTCCGCGACAAGGGACGCGGTCCATGCCCATGCGGCGAGGGAGGCGATCCGTCGCTACGCGGCGCTTTGCATTTGGGAGGCTCGGATCCATGGACTGAAGTCCATGGCTACCATCGTTCGTCGCTACGCGACAAGGGACACGATCCATGGCCTCGCGACGAGCGACACGAGCCATGGCCACGAGACAAGGGACGCGGATAGTCTCACGGGCGCCAAACGGCGCGCCAGAAGGTTGGAGCTGGCGCGGGCGGTACGCGATTGGTCAGCACCAGCGTGGCACCCGAGAGCGTGTTGGTGGAAATATCGGTCCAGGTGCGCAGATCCGTGGTGACCTGCGTGAAATAACGCACGCTCGGCTGGCCGTGCAATTCGAGCACGACCTGTTCACTGCTTTGGCCCAGCACCTCAAGCCGGGGAGCAGTCGGAGCCAGCGTGAGCAGGGTGAGCGACAAGGGAGCGAAGCTATAGTTGAACGAAGCCCCTGCGCCGGTGAAACTGTTCGTCGCAATGTCCTGGGCCGAAACGGGGCCGTTGGTCCGCGCGGCTTCATCCTGCGGAATCCCAAAGGAACGAACCGCGGCGGTTGCGTCCGGGGCAAACCCGGTGAGGGCGATCTGGGCGTTGAAACTGGTCGAGGGATCCTTGTTAAGCACCAGCATCGACACGGCGCCACTGGCGTGCCGTGCCGCGTAGGTGGAAAGCAGGAGGTAATCACTGGCAGGGTTGAGGATGGTGTCGCCGGGTTGGGCCAGGTATTGCATGAGCTTGGCGGCGTAGAACGGCGGGTAGCGGGTGGCGCCGCCGCCGATCATCCCCAAATCGCCATTCGTTCGCCACCCGTAAAGCACCGGGTCGAAGCTGCCCGAAGTATCGCTCCCATTGCGCAGGTCCCACCAAACGAACGCATTAAACTCCGTCTTCATGAGTTGCCCCCGGCTGTCGGCATAATATAACCCGTTGACCAGGCTGGTGGATTGTTTGCCCTGCGCACCGGAATTGCTGTTGTTCTCCGTGCAAACCAATTCGATGTTCGTGCCGCCAGACCCGAAATAGTCGGTGATCATCTGGCGCAAATTCGCCGCGGTCACGGGCCACGCCACCGCGTATTGCAGCAGGAAGGGGTCACTCTCCTGGCCGGTCCACTCGGGGTAATCGTGGTAAATCAGGAAATCCGGTGTGACCCCGAGGCTCTTCAGCGTGGCCAGTAGAATGGGTGTCCACCCATAGTTGATCTGGCCCGTGCGAGGATTCAAGGCGGGGTGGCTCGAGGAATAGACGTTCGAGTAGCTGTTCTCCCCGGACGATGCCACCACGCCAATCTTGATGGCCGCGTCGGCTGCTTTCATCTGCTGCAGGTAATTGGCGGCCCGAACGGCGTAGGTGTACGGGTCATGCGGATTGGCGTTGGTGTCCGTCTCCCAATCGCCGTAGCACTCGTTGCCGATTTCCCAGTAATGAAAACCCAGGTGATTGGTCACGTTCGCCTGTCGCACCCAGGCCGCGGCTTCCGCAGGGGTGCCGGACCCGTAGTTGACCGTGATGAAGGCTTGGGCGCCAGCGTTGGTGGCCACATGCACAAAACTCGCAAACGAGATGCCCCATTTCCAGGTGTTGGTGCCGGTGGTATTCGACGCCCAATGGTACTCATCCGAGAGCGAACCCCCGGGAAAGCGCAGGATTCGCGCGCCCATTTCTCCGAGCAGTGAGATGGTCGCAGGCGTGTCAAAGTTACCGTCCCAAACGGCGGTGTTCAGCCCGGACCACCGGGCATCGACGGCGCGCACCGCCTGGCTGGCATCGAGGCTGAGGTGGACGAGGCCCGGGGCAGGTTTGGCCGTCAATTGGATATCATCCAGGTAAAAGGTCCCCGCCGTTCCGGACCCGGTAAGCTGCAGGTGGAACCGGTTGAAGTTGGTGACGCCGTTCAAGCCCAGGGCGGCCAGGGGAACGCTAAACTGCCGCCAGGTATTGGCGGTCAAGGCGGCCAGCGCATAGGCCGGCCCCGTATTCGTGCCATAAACACCCACGACCTGCAGGCGCTGGCCGCCGGTCGCTCCGCCATGGGCCCAGAAACTGATGCTCCCGTATATCGACGGATCGAAGTCCGGATGGTAGAAAGACAGGGCCTCCCAGGCGCCGAGTGTCGCGCTGATCGAATTGCTCCCCGAATGCACGGGGGCGGCGTTGGCCAAATTACGAGTCCCCCAACTCCAATCCTGAAAACCATTGACCAGGCGATCCGTGTACACGGGGATCGGCGTCTGGGCCCCGGCGAGGGGCGGCCCAAGACAAACCCACAGGCTCAGCCAGGCGCAAGGAGTGAACAGACCGGAAAGGCGGCTCATAAGACGAGCAAACACAGCATGACAGAGGCCATCTTGGCAGCTCGGTGCGCACGCTCAAGCCAGAACAGAGGAACGGCGCACCCTCAGGCGGGTGCGCCAGGATCCATGACCATCTCCCACTGCCTATGACGTTCTAACCACGGCAACATACCAAGTCCACCGCGGACCGGAGAGTCGTCAAAACAGATGACGCAAAGGCCTGACCGGGGGGGCAGTGCTTATCTCCACCACGGATACTTGCGAATCGATAACGCCCCAGAAGGAAAGAATTGGCGCAAGCCGGGAGTGCCACCGTCGAAGCCGGATGTTTCCAGAACACCCGGCCGGCATCCCAGCTCGCTGCATGGATTATGGCACATCCGGGGCAGGCTGAACATCCGCTCTTTTGCGGACTCCCGTATCCCCAGAATCTGGCAAGGCGCCCGGCGCCCGCTCCGTGCTGAAAAGGGTGTTGACCCCCAGGGGGAGCGGCTGTTAATGTGTGGTTGTGAACAGGATTCTGGACCTGCTGCTATCGAGCGCGCTGCTGCTGTGCCGCGCGGCGGTCGGGTTCTAGTGTCTTAAAGAGAATTTGCTGAACCCCACTGCCGAGAACGGCGGTGGGGTTTTTGTTTACCCGGCCGCCGGGCGGCGCCAACAACAACACGAACTGTTATGCTTAAAAACCCTTCGGTGAAATACCGTCCGTTCCCGCCCATCCCTTTGAGCGAGCGCCAGTGGCCGGGCCGCACCCTCACGACGGCCCCGCGCTGGTGCAGCGTGGACCTGCGCGATGGCAACCAGGCACTGGCCGTGCCGATGAACGTCAGCCAGAAGCTCGAGTTGTTCCAAACCCTGGTGAAATGCGGGTTCAAGGAGATCGAAGTTGGGTTTCCCTCAGCGTCAAACACGGAGTTCACCTTTAACCGTCGTTTGATCGAGGAAAAGCGGGCGCCGGAAGATGTGTGGCTGCAAGTGCTGGTCCAGGCGCGCGAGGACTTGATCGAGCGCACCTTCCAATCCTTGGTGGGCGCCCGGAAAGCGATCATTCACATGTATAACTCGACTTCGCCGGCTCAAAGGCGGGTGGTTTTCGGGATGACCAAGGACCAAATCATCGGCGTGGCAGTCAAGGGCGCGACGCTGATCCGAGAGCGTCTGCCGCGCCTCGCCGGGACGGAGGTTATGCTGCAGTATTCGCCGGAAAGCTTTAGCGCCACGGAGGTCGAGTTCGCCAAAGAGGTCTCGGAGGCGGTCATGGAAGTGTGGCAGCCGACACCGGAGCACAAGATGATTTTAAACCTGCCTGACACCGTCGAAGTGGCCACCCCCAATGTCTATGCGGACCAGATTGAATGGATCTGCCGGAACATCAGGAATCGCGACTCGCTCATCATCAGCTTGCATACCCACAACGACCGTTGCACCGGCGTGGCGGCCACCGAACTGGGGCTGCTCGCGGGAGCGGATCGGGTCGAGGGCACGTTGTTCGGAAACGGCGAACGGACGGGCAACCTCGACATCGTGACAGTCGCGCTGAATCTCTACATGCAGGGCATCGATCCGAAATTGGATTTCAGCAATCTGAACGCGCTCCGCGAAGTCTATGAGCGCTGCACGGGCATGACGGTGCCGGCGCGCCAACCGTATGGCGGCGAGCTGGTCTTCACGGCCTTTAGCGGCTCCCACCAGGACGCGATTAAGAAAGGGCTGGCCGAGTGGGCCAAGAATGGCCACGGGCAGTGCTGGGACGTGCCGTACCTGACGATTGACCCCACTGACATCGGGCGCGAGTACCGCGAGGTCATCCGCGTCAACAGCCAGTCCGGCAAGGGTGGCGTGGCGTACCTGCTGGAAACGGAGTTCGGCATCGAGCTGCCCAAAGACCTGCAGCGGGATTTTGGTCCCATTGCCAACGAGGAGGTGGATCGCCTGGGACGGGAGGTCAGCGGCGCCGAGCTGAAAGCGATGTTCTGGCGCGAATACATCGAACGCAACTCCCCCTGGCAACTGCAAGGGTTTGAAACCGAAAGCCGGAATGGACTGGTCAAGTGCCGGGCGCGCTTGCTGCGTGAGGGCAAGCCCGTGGATTTCGATGGCGAGGGCAACGGTCCCCTGGCGGCACTGGTGCACGGCTTCAGCCGGACGGGATTGCCACGCTTCGAGATCGTCTCCTACAGCGAGCATGCGCTGAGCGCGGGGGAGGAAGCCGCCGCCATCGCTTACATCCAGCTCAAGCACGGCCACGGCCAATCGCGCTGGGGCGCCGGTGTCGATACGAACATCGAACTGGCCTCCGTCAAAGCTGTCCTGAGCGCCCTCAACCGGTCGTGAACCGGGGCGCAAACTTGGGTGAATACCCCATGGAACGCGCGGTACGCCCCCTCTACTTTCTTCAATCTGAAAACACGATGCAGACCATTCCAGGCTCGCCGCGCTCGCGGCAAGGCTTCATCGCGTCTCTCGCTCCGGGTCGCTTCTCCCCATGCGCGAAGCGCACAACGAACGGGGCGCCGGCCGCTCCCGGCGTGCTTGACTTCACCCCGCTCGCGACCCACTTGCAGCGCACAAAAATCCGAGGCTCAGCCTCATTAGCGTGTTGAAAACAGAGGATCCTTATGGCCGAACCTACACCCCAGTCCAAGCCGAAGCGCGCGCCCGGAGGCGCCTTCCTGAAGCCGGTCCAACCGGACGAAAAACTCGCCGCGGTGATCGGGGCTGAACCGGTTGCTCGAACCGAGATCACCCGCAAACTTTGGGATTATATCCGCAGCCATAGCCTGCAGGATCCCGAAAACAAAACCTTCATCCGCGCCGATGACAAGCTCAAGGCCGTGTTCGACGGCAAAGACCGGGTCAGCATGTTCGAAATGACCAAGCTGGTGGCCGGGCATGTGAAGTAGCCGCGGCCGGGCGAGGCAAAGGCCTCAGGTTTGAATTTGGCCGATGCGCCGGGCGCTCATCGCGACCAGGCAAACGTCATCCTCGAATTCACCCCCCATCCTCCCCCTCCATCACCAGCAGCGTGAGAACTCCGAGGGCAATCGCCAACCCGTTCGCAATCGGCGACAGAAGAAACAATCGCTCGGCAATGGGGTTCCTGGATAAAAGCTGGCGCATCGGGTACCGCGTGGGCCGGTCGAGGAAAACGAGCGCGCTCCGAACGTTCCTGCCAACCCCCAACAGAACCTAACCGCGGTTCGGCCAAGGTTCAAAGCGTCTTCGGACCTCGGCAGGGGTCGTCGTACCGAATGCGCGAGATCCCTACCTCGGGCACGCCCGTTCGAAACGTGCGGGCTCTGACGCTCCCGGCAGGATTCCGCGACACGTCTATCCTGGAAGGATTGCAGCACTCAGCCCAGGGTTGCGAGGCACTCTATCCTGAAAGGATTGCAGCACTTAGCCCAGGGTTGCGAGTCGGCGAGCTACCCTGGGTGCAGGCTGCGGAAAGGGTCCTTTACCCTGAAAGGGTTTCAGCGCTGTTGGCGCGGGCAGTCGCTGCAATCCTTTCAGGATAGAACACATTCTTCGGGTGCGCTAACCCAGGGTAGCTCGTACCTCGCAACCCTGGGCTAAGTGCTCCCGATCCTTTCAGGATGGCCCGAGAAAGGCTCAGATCTGAAAACACGGTCTGATCGAGTCAAGTTTGGCGGCGCTTGCAGCACGGCGCTCGGCGTTGCCCCTGCCTCTGTCCCCTCCCACCCCCGCGCGGAGCGCAAATCTAATGAGGCGTTTGCCACCCCAGACGTTCTTGATCCCCCCGCCCTTCGGCTACCCCACAACGCTCCGCAAGGCCTGGATGCCCAGCCCCATTAGCGGGATTTCTCGAGCAAAGCGAGTTCCTTGGCAATCTCAGGCGAGTCAGGAGCCAGACGCAGCGTCTCGCGGTATTGCAGAATGGCGTCCTGCGGCCTGTCGATGCGGGCCAGGGCGATGGCCAGGTGGTAATGCGCCCGAGGGTCGGCAGGCGCCAAACGCGCTTGCGCAGCGAATTGTTCAGCCGCCTCACCAGAACGGCCTTGATCAAGCAACGCGAGGCCAAAGTTGAAGCGGGCCTCCGGATTTTCGGGCGCCAAGCGCACCGCCTCCGCGAAATGGGCAAGCGCGTCCGCGGGCTTGCCCTGACGGATTAACGCCACGCCCAGGTTCATGTGGGCTTCGGCGTAGTTCGGGTCCAGACGCAAGGCCGTGGAGAATTCGGCAATGGCATTCGCGGGGTTAGCGGTGCCCAGCATCGCGGTCGCCAGATTATAGTGCGCCTCCGGCGAATCAGGGTCGAGCGCCACCGCCCGGGAAAGGTACAAAATCGCCTCCTCCACCCGCCCTTGGGTGAGCAGGGCTTTGCCGAGATTCCTGCAGGCACGCGACAATGCCGGATCGATCTCGAGAGCCGACCGGAGGTGGGGGATTGCCTCTTCGGCTCTTCCGAACTCCATCAGCCGCGTGCCGAGATCGTATTGCGCTTGCGCGTAATGCGGGTTCCAGCGCACCGTCTCAAACAGGTAATCGATGGTTTGCCGCTTCTGCAGCGGCGAGAGCACTGAGTCAGGCACATGGACGTAAGCCAGATAATTGTCGGTCGTCACCTGCATGGCATGCAGGAAAAGCTTTTCATCGGTTTTCCAGTACCTCACCTGCGTCACAGTGCACACCGCACACGCCAGCGAGGCCATCACCCCGACAGCAACACCTGCCTGCCGGCCGGCTCGGACTCGCGCCAGCAGGTCATGAAGGCCCCACACCAGGGCGACGAACAGCCCAATGCTGGGAATGTACATGTAACGGTCGGCGATCGATTGCGACCCCACTTGAACCAGACCGATCGTGGGCACCAAAGTTCCCAGGAACCATAGCCAGCCGACGACTAGATAGCCACGCCGCCGCGCAAGCACAAGAACGACGGCTGTCCAAACAGTCACCAGGAGCAACGCCGTCAGGACGAGATAACCGGACCAATGGTCGGGATAGGGATAAAAAACCGAGAGATTTGCCGGCCAAAAGGTTTTGGAGATATACCGCAAGTAGGACACCAAGGCGTTGGCAGTTCGAGCGGTCAACGGCGAGGTTTCGAGCGAGGAAACAGCGCCGCCCGCTCGCTGAACGAGAAACGTCACCACACTGGCGGCGATCGCGAGGAGGAAGAAGAGGGCCTTTTCGGCGACGAGGCGAAGCAAGACCGGGATCTCGGATTTCAGATTTGAGATTCGAAACCGTTGGAGAGGCCAGTAATCGAGCAAGAGGAGCACGAACGGCAGCGTGACCACCATCGGCTTGGACATAAGCCCGAGCGCGAAAAAACACAGGGCTGAAAAGTAATAACGCGCGGGATCAAAGAAGCCGCCGGCTCGAGGACCCAAAGTACCGCCGGCGGTCTCGGGATAGGGCCTGGCTTTGGCGTAGTTTGCGTACGCCATGAGGCTAAGCAGAAAGAAGAAGGTGCTGAGAAGGTCTTTTCGCTCGGACACCCAGGCGACGGATTCGACGTGAAGTGGATGCAAAGCAAAAAGCGCGGCCACCAGCACGCTGCGCCATCGAGCGCCGGTCATCCGGTCCAGCAGCAGAAAAAGCAGCAGGACGTTGGCGGCGTGCAGCAGCAGGCTCGTGAGATGATGGCCGCCGGCGTTGAGCCCGTAGAGCTGGCAATCCAGCATGTGCGAAAGCCACGCCAGCGGATGCCAATTGCAAACCGCCCCGGTGGTAAATGCCCAAGCCGCTCCCCGCCAGCTCAGGCCCGCCTTGACCACTGGGTTGTCAGTGATATACAACGGATCATCGTAGTTGATGAACCCGCAGGTGGTGATGGGCCAATAGGTAAGAACCGTCACCAAGGCCAGCAGCGCGCAAATGGCGCCGGCGCGCGCGGAATCCCCTCCCCAGCCTGCGCGCCAGGATTTCGGCAGCCGTGACCGAATTCCTAGGAATGGTCCGCGACTTGACACTCGCAGCCTTCAGCTTGCCACAATCACGGCGTCAGGGCAGCACGTGCGTGCCGCCGACCGAGCAAGTAGGCGGACTGCCAAAACTGAAATTCGGGCCGTACTGGCCCCCGGAGGGGCACTGAGGCTGGATGTTCTGATTGAGATAGGATGCGATGGTGGTGAGATCGTACGTATCGGAAGGCTGGCGGTTCTGCTCGAGCGCGTACGTTTGCGCGGCACTATCGATCTGCCGCAGGTTGGCGATGCAAGCCTTCGACTGCGACGTCTCTCGTGCGTGCACAAAGTTAGGAAGGGCGATGGCCGCCAACAAGCCGATGATGGCCACGACGATCATGATCTCAATCAGGGTGAACCCGGATCGAGCCGATTTTCGAATTCTCATGCTGCGTTTGCTTTCTCTTTTGCGGCGTGAACACAGCGACAGACGGGATAATTATAATGACGATAGCTGTTCACATATTGCCCGTTGCCAACCGCGAGCACGATCTCAGCACATGGAATGCCAAACGGAGACACCGATCTAAAAAGCAAAAAAAGCCCGAAGCGACAAGCCTCGGGCTCTGAACCGAAATGATTTTAAACCTTAGTTCAGCTTGTGCGCGGGCGTGTTACCGCTCAGGCTGCAAACGGGGGCCGTCTGGATGTTGCCCACCGTGTAAGTGCCACCGCCAGGGCAACCCGGGAAGGCACTGCCGGCGCTGCCACGTCCCATATACGGCTGAAGCGCCGAATTGCCAGGACTAGCCGCCGCCGAGGCCTTCTGTTCGAGGGCCCATTGCTGCTTGGCGCCGTCAATCTGGCGCAGGTTGTTGATGCAGGCATTGGCCTGCGAGGTCGTACGCGCTTTCACGAAGTTGGGAATGGCAATCGCCGCCAGGAGGCCGATGATGGCCACGACGATCATGATTTCCACCAGGGTGAAGCCCGATTTACGCGAGGTGTTGAGTTTCATACTAGCTTTTTTGTTGTTCTGTTCGTGCGGCGTGAACCCAGCGACAGGCGGGTTAATACTAGTGCTGCTTTGTTCACTGATTGCCCGTCGCGACCGCAGGCACGAGATAGCAGGAGAAATGCCAAGGAGGAAGGTGACCGCGACTACCGACTACCGACTACTGACCACTGACTACTGACTACTGACCACTGACCACTGACCACCGACTACTGACCACTGACCACTGACCACCGACTACCGACTACCGACTACCGACTACCGACTACCGACTACCGACTACTGACTACCGACTACTGACCACCGACTACCGTCTTCCGTCTTCCGTCTTCCGTCTTCCGGCGTCTGACGGCTGGCTGCTAGATGCGGTTGTCGAAAGAGGGCATCAGAGTGAGGGTACAAAAAAAAGCCCGAAGCGCGTGCTTCGGGCCTTTTAAGGGGAGTCTCTGAACCGCTTATTGCAGAGCGTGAGCAGGCGTGCTGCCGCTCAGACTGCAAATGGGGGCGGTCTGGATGTTACCAACGGTGTAGCTGCCACCGCCAGGGCAGGTAGGGAATGCGCTTCCGGCGCTGCCGCGTCCCAAGTACGGCTGGAGCGCCGAATTACCGGGACTCGCGGTCACGGAGGCCTTCTGTTCGAGGGCCCATTGCTGCTTGGCGCCGTCGATCTGGCGCAGGTTGTTGATGCAGGCGTTGGCCTGCGAGGTCGTGCGCGCTTTCACGAAGTTGGGGATCGCAATTGCCGCCAGCAGGCCGATGATGGCCACGACGATCATGATTTCCACCAGGGTAAAGCCCGCTTGATTCGTTCGTTTAATCTGCATGTTGTTTCTTACCTTTCTTTCTATTGCGGTGTGAACCGAGCCACAGGCGGGTTATTATTTATTACGTTCAGGTGTTCACACATTGCCTGTGGCAACCGCAGACGCGAAATAGCATCGCGTGTGCCATGGCAATTGGGAGAAACCCCGAGAGGGGGATAGATGATTAGCACGGGGAATGGTGCCGGTTAGCACGGTCGGTCGAAACACGGTCCGACCTGACTGTCCTGTTTTGTGTGGACATGTCCAGGGATGGGACAGGGGGAAGGCGCGGCGGAGGGCGGAGGGCGCACAAGACCACGAAGACTACGAGACCACAAGACCACAAGACCACAAGACCACAAGACCACGGGACTACGGGACTACGGGACTACGGGACTACGGGACTACGAGACTACGAGACTACGAGACCACGAGACCACGGGACCACGGGACTACTGACTACTGACTACTGATTGCTGACCACGGACTGCTGGCTCGGGGGGGAGGAGATCAACGGGGTGTGTTCCGCTGCGGGGCGGCTGACGATGGAGGGAGAACGAGGGCTTAAGCCGAGTGGGCTTCGGAGGGGGGAGACGAAGAAAAAGGGCTTGGGAAAAGGATCCCAAGCCCGTGGTGACGGAAACAGGGCCGCTTAGTTGGTCGTATCGGCCGGGAGTTTATGGGTATCCGGGACCCGGGTGCAGGTGGGTTTGTCCTGCACGGTGCCGAGGTGATAGCTATCGGCAAAGGTCTTGCCGCCGGAAGGACAGACCACCTGGCCCTTGAGGTAACTGGCGATGTCCGAGAACTGGACTTGGGTGGCGTCGCCTTGTTTGGTTTCGAGCGCCCAGTTTTGGATTGCGCCGTCGATTTGGCGCAAGTTGTTGATACAGGCGTTCATTTGGGCCGTGCTGCGGGCTTTCACGAAGTTGGGGATCGCGATGGTCGCCAGCAGGCCGATAATGGCCACGACGATCATGATTTCCACCAGGGTGAAGCCTCCCTTGCGGGACGAGTCTATCTTCATACTGAACCTTTCTGTTGTGGCGGCGTGAACCAAGCAGCAGGCGGTTTATTATGAATACGACTTTTGTTCACGAATTGCCGGCTGCCAACCGCTGCCCACATCTTACCCGGGGCGACCCCGGGGAAGCAACCGGGAATTGTCCCGGGGGGGTCGGGTCTGGACCCGACGGGGCCTCCCGCCAAACACGGGGGCTGAAGGGGCCGCCAGAACCCGCGTTACGGGCTCAGTGAGGGGGTAAAGTGGCACGAGGATTGCCGCTAAGGCGCGATGCAACGGATGAAAGAGCGCCGAACCTTTCTGCTTGGGGCCGGTCTGACCCTGGTCACGCTGGCGCTCTACTGGCCGGTCGTGGGGCATGAGTTCGTCGTCCTGGATGACAATCTGTATGTCACCGAGAATGCCTGGGTACAGAAGGGGGTGTGCTGGGAAAGCGTGAAATGGGCGCTTACCACTACCGACGCCGCCAATTGGCATCCGGTGACGTGGATCTCGCACCTGGTGGATTCCTCATTATACGGGCGGTTCGCGGGAGGCCATCACCTCACGAACGTGGTTTTCCATGCCCTCAACGCCTTGCTGGTGTTCCTGCTTTGGAGGCGATTGACGGGGCGAGCCTGGCTAAGCTGGACGGTTGCGGCGCTCTTCGCCTGGCACCCACTGCATGTCGAATCCGTCGCCTGGGTTTCCGAACGCAAGGATGTCCTCAGCACCTTCTTCTTCCTCCTGATGCTCCTCGCTTACGCCAAATACGCCGAGACCCAGGCTCGGGCCCGAGAGGAGGAACATGGACAGGAGAATGCCACGACTCGCCCCCCCGATCCATCACGCCCGAACGCCCGCCCCGCGCCCTATTACCTCCTGGCTTTGTCGCTCTTCGCCCTTGGCCTGATGTCGAAGCCGATGCTGGTGACCACGCCCTTGGTGTTGTTGCTCCTGGATTTTTGGCCGCTTCGGCGCTTTGGCGAACTGTCGCTCTCCCACTTTTGGCTGAACCCCCAAGAACGGGCCAGGTTGGTTAGACTGCTCTGGGAAAAGTTGCCGTTCTGCGTCCTGGCTCTCGGATCCTGTGTGATCACGATCATGGCTCAGCATGCGGGAGGGGCGATCAAGTCGGTCGAGGAGGTTCCGGTGACCTTGCGTCTGCTGAATGCCTTCACAGCGTACGCGCGGTATCTGGGCCAGGCTGTTTATCCCTCCGGCCTTTGCGCCTTTTACCCCTTGAGCCTAACTCCGCCCATAGCACCGGGCATCCTTTCCGCAGCCGCGCTGATGGGCGTGACCTGGCTGGCCGTTCGAATCCGGGCGGCTTATCCCTGGGTGCTGGTCGGGTGGCTTTGGTTTCTGGGCACCTTGGTGCCGGTGATCGGCCTGGTTCAAGTGGGCGCGCAGGCAATGGCGGATCGATATACCTACATCCCGCTGATCGGCGTATTCGTCGCGGGCCTGTGGACCATCGATCATCGATTGACCGCCTCGCGGATTGGTTCGGCATCCGCGGCCGCGGCCGTTGTCATCGCGCTCGCCTTGTGTCTCGGATTAACCCGGCACCAGTTGGGGTATTGGCAGGACAGCGTCACCTTGTGCGAGCGCGCGGTGTCCGTGACCGGCGAAAACGCGGTGGCTGAAAACAACCTGGGGGTAGCCTTGGCCGAGCGAGGACAGCAAACCGAGGCGATACGTCATTACCGGGAGGCGCTACGCTTCAGGCCGGATTATCCACGCGCGCATTACAACCTGGGCATTCAACTCGCGGAGGCGGGACGGCCAGGTGAGGCGGCGCTCCACTTTTCCGAAGCCCTAACCTCCAATCCACAGAACGAGATCCTGCATAACAATCTTGGGGTAGTTCTGGTCCAACAAAAAAAGTTCACGGCTGGCATCGAGCAGTTCCAACAGGCCATAAGACTCAATCCCCAGTATCCGAAGCCTTACCTGAACTTGGGCATGGCTTGCCAAAGCCTGGGCGACCCGGGCGGGGCTGTCACCAACTACAATACTGCGTTGAAACTGGATCCGGCGTGGCCCGAGGCGCTCGACAAACTGGCCCTCCTGCTGGCCACGTGCCCCCAAAGGGAATGGCGTGACCCGAGCAAAGCAATCGAGTTCGCATCACGTGCCGTCGAATTAACTCGCCAGCAGTTGCCTGGGTACCTCCGGACCCTCGGGGTGGCCTACGCCGCCGCCGAGCAATTCGCGAAGGCGATCACTACCGACGAACTGGCGCGGAGCCAGGCAATGAAAGTGGGTCCCGAAACCCTCGTCGCGCTCCTGGATAGGGAACTGGCGGCTTACCGGCAAGGTCAGTTGCCGGGCAGAGATTACCGGCTACTGACAACGGACCACTGACCCCATCCCTCCGGGCTCACGGAACCGGCCACCAACGGTCAGGGATCGTCGCGTCGAGCGGGTTGATGGTGGCCGGTGGCAACCGGCGGGCGACCTCCCGGAGGCGGGCGGCGTGCGGGTCCAGCGCGAGGAGGGCGGAGGAGCCTTCGGATTCCCATACGAGCGTGTACCCGTAGGGACGCAGATTGTCGGGCTTCAGGCCGCCCGCGCTGAGGTCGAGGAGCACGTAGTCCACGTGATACTCGCGGACCAGGCGAGCCCAATCGGGGCCGGCCTTATCGAAAAACCGCGTATTGAGTTGAAACGTGGATTCCGGATAGGCGGCTTCGTAGCGTCCGTCCATCGAAATCTTGATGTCCGGATGAAGCCGCCAGGCACAGTAGCTGCCCCAGTGGAATGGAGTGGCGAGGTTCCCCTTGGCCCCGCCCAAGGACAGGATGTCGGCTTCGCGGACGGGATCGTGTCCCACAGGCGCGAGCACCTCGAACGAGGCCAGCGGCAGCCAGTGGATTGCGGCATAGAGCGCGATGAGAGCGTAAACGACGACCAAGCCCGTCAGCGGGTTGAACGTTCCGAGGGCACGGGCAGCAACCGTGCCCGCACGCGGCCGCATCCCCGGCCCTGCCGGGTCGAAACCGAGTCTGCCGCTGCCTTCGCCGCCACACAGTCTTTCGAACGTGCTCGCGAGGTAAGGCCCAGCGAAGGCCGCGGCGGCCACGCCAAAGAATGGCGCGTGGCGGCGGCTGCGCCAGGCAAGGAAGGCCGTGACCGCCATCATGAGCAGGCCAGTCCAGGATCTTGGCCGCGTCCCTTTCCACCCGATGACCAGCATCACGACGACCATAAGGAAAAGCACGCGAAACGGCAGGAAGGCGTCGTTACCCCAGATCGGAAGAGGCTGCCATTCCGTGATGAGCGGACGCTTGGCCAGAACAGCCGGCAGGAGATACGCCCAGAACCGGATGCCATACGGGTTGATGCAGGTCACCGCCAGGCTGCCGACAAAGACGGCGAGCAGGAGCTTTGACTTCGGATACCGTCCGCCAAGCACGGAGCCGGAGATTGTCCGAGGCGCGCAAATTGTTGCGCCACCCGCCATGGACTTGGGGCCTCGTCCTGGTGAGGCGAACACCTCTTCGTACAGAGCCAGTACCGTATAGATGGCGATAATGCCCAGGCCGGCGACGAAGCCGCCGTGAACATTGACCCAGACCAGCATGGTCACGACGAGCAGGCAGGGAGGCACGAACCGGAGTGCAGTCGAGGGAAAAGCCGGCCCTCCTCCCGGGGCCTCGTGCGACGCGGACGCCGGCGTGCGACCCGGGTGAAAAATCATTTCAAGACCAAGAAGCGTGACCGCGAAAAAGAAATAAGTGAAGGTGTGGCTGCGAATCACCGGGATGTAGCCCAGAAGGACACAAAACGCAGCGGGAATGGCCAGCAGCAACAAGGCCGGCCAGGCGCAGCCGCCGCGGCGCCCGGTCGCGACGGCACAGGCGAGTGCGCCAAAAAAAAGCAGGATTTTCAGCCACATCAGCGCGCTGGGTCCCAGGAACCTGAGCAGGCCAAAAAAAATCGCGCCCGCGCCCCATTCGTGGTCCACGTATTCGGGCAGCCCGGGCGTGAAGGCAAATAGCTCCTGGTGCGGCAGCGCACCGAAATGCCAGACGTGAGCGCCCAAGGCGAGCTTGGCCCACAGATCACCGTCGGCAATGTTGTGCGCGGCCAGCATCACCCCGAAGCTCAGCACCCCGAGCACGCCCGCCAGCCCGAGCGCGAAGCCAGCGGCTCCCGAGTCGCTTCGGGTGGCCGCAGCTCGCCCCTTCTCCCCTGCCCTCTCGTCCAAGCCAGGCCTCGGCGAGCCCTCGTTGACCATCACCGCTATGGGAAATCGGACCGGCTCCCTGTCCGTGACTCGCGCCGTGCGCGAATGCGGCTCGGCCTCGGAGCCGCTGCGCGTCGTGGGAGGGTCGAGAGTTGAGGAGGCTCCGAAGCATCGTGGGTGGAAGGCGCCTCAACGGCTCGCGATGGGTCCTTTCCGATCGCAGAGGGATTCGCAGTAGAAGCTGTAATTTCGCAAAAAGTTCTCCTGGAACGTCTCAAACTTTTCAATCGAGACGGGCGGAAACCAAGCGCCCGGGTCCGCCGCGAAGAGGGTTTTGGCGCCTTCATTCGACAGGGTGAAAATCGTTCCCGCGGGAGCGGTGGCTTGCGAATGACCGTAAGGCGGATTGCCCACCAGCAGGTGATTCCCCCAAAGCGCCCCGTATTGCTGCAGGGTATTCAGGTAGGTGAGCCTCGACTCCGGGTCCGGCGGCAGCGCTAACGACCGCCCCTGGTAAAGTTGGTCGCGCGGCAGCGGAATGTTCAATCGGTCGAGCACCGTCGGGAGCAGATCGATTTGGGAGCCGACGGTGTAATTGGTATGGCAGCCTGGGTTTTGCGGATCCATGAGGATCAAGGGCGTGTTGACCAGCTCCGGCGTGACGACCCAGCCATGGCCGATCGGACCGCCGTTGTCGCCGAGCATCTCACCGTGATCGTTGGTGATGATGACCAGGGTCTTGTCCAGCACGCCCGACGCTTTTAATTGGTCCACCATCGAGGCCAGCACCCAGTCGATGTATAGCAGCTCGTTCTGGTACAGCGGGGTGAAGTTCCCGACCTCGGTCATCTTGTACTTGCAGAATTGTGGCGGGATTTTGTCGTAAGGATAATGCGGCGCCGCGGGAACATACGTGAGAAAGAAACGCCGGCCATCCGCGGCGTATTTCTTGATTTGCGCGCGCATGGCGCCCAGGGTGTCCTCCTCGCGCACGCCCCAGGAAACCCGCTCGGCCCCCTGCGTTCCGGGCATCGAGTCGGCGTCGAACAGGTCATCGATGCCCCGTTGCCTTAGGAAATCGCCAAAGCCGGTATAATCGAAAAAGGACGAATAAAACATCGAGCAGGTGTAACCGCGCTCGTGGAGCACCTCGAAGAGACTTTTCACCTCGACCCGGTGGAGGGTAAAGGCGTTGTAGTCGCGCACGGGATAGAGCGAGGTGAAGGTGGCGAAGCGGGCGTAGATGGAACCGGCAAAGTCCGAGAAGAAATTCGGGAACAACTCCATGCGGTCCCGATAGGCGGAGAGCAGCGGCTCGGTCGGCTCGTCACTGCCGAAGAGGGAAAGGTGCTTGTTGTAGGTGGATTCAAGAAACACCAAGACCACGTTGAGATTCGCGGGGCGAAGCCGCGGGCGGCGGAGCGTCCGGGTGCGCAAAGTTGCCCAGCCTGAGGTCACCGGCGGCTTTCACAAATTCGTCCGGGGGCAAAACATGGTTGGCGGCGCGGGCCCACAGCGGGCTCGAGGTGACCAGCCGGATGGAGGATTCACCCTCGGCCTTGTCCGGTTCGGCGAAGGCCCAACCGACCACGGCCAGGAGCACAAAACTCAGCGCGACGAAGCAAAAACCAGGCGAAGACCGGAGAGCCTCGGCGAAGGACCAGCCCTGCCGAGCCGGAGCGTTGGGCGGCGACAGCGACTGATTGGCCCCACGCGCCCGGCAGGCGGCATACCCTCCTCGCAAGGATGGAGCACCGGCATGACTCCTGGCCGGCCGAGCCATTTGTGGAGGCACCACAGGACCAGGCCGTAGAGCAGCGCCACCGCGGCCAGGCCCAGCAACGCGCCCGGCAGGTATGGCTTGGCCATGCGCCACATCATCTTCGGGCTGTTGCCGAATTCGAGGACATCCCACCCGAGCCGCACGCCCATGATCTGCGAGAGCCGGAGATCGACCAGCGCAATGGAGAGGACCAGGAAGTTCAGCACGTCGAGCCACCAGACCCGGGCTTCGGGCCAGGCCCGAAAATAAAGTCCCGCGACGAGCGTTATGCCGCCGACGACGGCCAATTCTCCAACGAGGTACCGCGGAAATTCGAGCGCCAAACAGAACAGGTTATTGTAGTTGTCGGCCAGCGGGTAATTGGCATTGGTGAACAGCAGGAACGCGGCGAAAAAGAACAGCACCACGCAACTCCATACGGCAAAGAACCCCTGGCGCCGCGCCCAGAGCGTCACGGCGGCGAAGAGGACAACCGTCTCGCCCGCGAGTATGAACAGGTAGGGATCCTTCCCGGGCATTCCCGCGAAGACCTGCCCGAAGAGGATGCAGAAAAACGTGACCCACGCCAATGGCGCGAGCAACCAGCCCAGGCGAAAACGGCTCGGGGACGCCAGCGAAGCCAGCAACCCGGCGAGCCCCAGCGCATCGGCCACCAGGAGCTGATCCCTGAATTTGACCAGGTCCTGAAAACAAACCAGGACATAGGCCAGCGCACAAATGGCCGTCAGATGCAACGTCCACCCCTCGCGGCCGGTCCGCGCCAGGAAGTAATAGGCGAAAATGTAGCCGAGTATCCAGGCGGCCAGAAAGGGCGGCTCGAAGAAGAGGTTTAGGCTTAGATAAGGGATCAGGCTGTTCCAGTCCAGGATGCCCGTCATGATCGGATAGAAGTAGTTCTTGTCGCCGATATGGAACGTCAGGAGGATGAAGAGCAGGCCGAGAACCAGGACGGCGGCATTCGCCGACCGCACGGCCTTGAGGCCGACGGCTCGACAGCCAAAAGCGAGCCGCAGGAGGCTGAGAAACCCAAGGCCGGCAAAAGCGTAGTAGGCAACATTGTTCCACCCGTTGTCAGGGAATCCGCCCACCCGCCAGTGTATTTCATACAGATGCTTGCGGAAGCCCGCCAGCAGACCCGCCTTAATAAAAACCAGGCCAAAGAAGAGAACCAACAGGCGGGTCCACACCATGACGGGAAGCCCAAGGAATCGCGGAACGCCACCCCCTCGAGGATCGCCCCACCTGCGAGCACGCGGGCCCGCCCGGGCGGGACAAAGCTCCGGATAGTCCGGAATTGGACGCCACATGCGACATTGATGGCCCAATCGACGCAGATAGCGTGCCTGTTTTGCCCAATCCCGCACAATTTGGTGCTGGCTCCCGTCCGGTTCGCCCCAAAAGGTTACCCTTCCCCAGCCCAGGTCTGGCCCTGTCCGGCCTATCCCGAAGGGATTCCTCAGCTCCGGTCTGACTCCGTTCGGCCCATCCCGAAGGGATTCCAGCACTCAGCCCAGGGTTGCGAGGACCGCGAGCTACCCTGGGTTTGCACACCGAAATGAAGGTCAACCCTGCAAGGGTTGCAGCGCAAATCCAGCCAAATAGGCTCAAACCCTTTCAGGGTAAAGGCCCCTCCCCGCGCCCCGCTCCCAGGGTCGCCTCGAGCTTGAGGTGTCCCGTTCGGAGACAGGCTGAAACCTGAATGGTACACAGAATCCCCGACCGCTGCCGCTCGAGGCCAAACCGCACCTGCGGTCGCGAATCGCAGAACGATCGAATGCTCGTTTGGCTCCGCAAAAACGTTCGATGCAACGGGTGAACCCAGTCGAGCCGATCTCTTGGAACAGGGATAGCTATCACGCCGCTCACAGCCCCCCGCGCGGGGAAAACATCAACGGACGGTTCCCGTTAAACGGGGCGCCCTCAAGTGCACGTGATAAAATCTGAAACGCTCGATCCGGTCGCTCGCTCGGCTGGGGCTCATGCCCTGCCGTCCACCGTGGAGTTCGCGGGACCGTCCTCCGTCCCCGCGGACCTGCGCCCTACCCGTCCTCTTGAACTCCCCCTCCGGCGCAAGCCGGCGGCCTGCACCCATCCCGCGTCGCAGCTTAGCGTCCTGTTTCCCGCGCGCGACTTTGTCACGCACCACGGTTTTGAGATCGCGGTTTGCCAAACTTGCGGTTTCGCCGTCACTTCACCGCAACCGAGCGCTGACGAAATTGGGAAGTACTACCCTCCCGGTTATTACGGCGACGCGAGCAAACGGAGATTTCCGTGGATCATCGAAGGGCTGCAACAGGCGTTGTACACCCACCGCGCCCGGATGGTCGAATCCGTAGGCGGCCACGGACCCGACCGGGTGCTGGACATCGGCTGCGGACGCGGGTTGCTGCTGAGCGCGTTTCGGCGGCGGGGTTGGGAGGTACAGGGAACCGAACTTTCCGAATCGGCCGCCCGGTATGCTCGTGAGGTCGCCCGGGTGCCCGTCGAGATCGGTCGCGTCGAGGACCTGGGGTTTCCCGACAACTCCTTCGGAGCCGTCACCCTATGGCATGTGCTCGAGCACATCCATGACCCGCGGGTGGTGCTGGCGGAGGTGAACCGCATTTTAAAACCGGGCGGCGTGTTACTGGTGGGCGTGCCGAACTTCAGCGGATTTGAGGCGCGCGTTTTCCGGGACAAGTGGTTTCACCTCGATGTTCCGCGCCACATTACGCATCTCACCCAGCCGATGCTCAGGCAGGCGCTGGCGGAGAATGGCTTCGTCGCCAAGCGCTGGTCTGGCTTTGCTCCCGAGTACGACGCGTTCAGCTTTGTGCAATCGGCGCTCAACAGACTCGGGTTGCGGCACAATCTCCTCTATGACGTGCTGCGCGGCAAACGCGCCAAGGTGATCGACGGTGAGCGGACCCAAAGCTGGCAGGTGGCCGCGTCGCTGCTCCTGGCAACAGCGCTCGGCGCGATGAGTTTGCCCGCAACGCTCGCGGCGGGCCTGGCCGGCCAGGCCGGCACCATGACCGCCCTTGCCGTGAAAGCGGAACGCGTCTTAATACCAGTTCACGAATAGAAACCGGTGATCCCCCGGGCCGATCCGGTGAACGCGCTGTAGCCGCGGCCCCATCCACACCACCGCAGGCTGGCAATTCGAGGCGCATTCGATGCGATGCGTGCCAATGCTCAACTCCACGGGTGCCTGGGTTAAGGGCTTGCCATCCATCGTCCCGGCCAGGCTCCCGTCCTGCTCCGGAACGAACACACCCGCAAAATCATTTTGGTAGGTGCCGTCGAGATCCGACCCTTGCACGGTGGAAATCCGATACCGCCCCGGATGCGAGATCTCGAACGTGCCGCCGCCCGCGGGCAGGATGCTTCCCAGCACCCAGAAATCATCCGCCAACGGCACATAGTGCTTCCGGATAAACGCGTGATCCTCCTTGGGCAGCCAATCCGTGCGATAACTGGGAATGATCACCGCCGCCGGCCGCGCCGCCAGCATGTCACGCACTCGCGGCCCAGGGCCGGTGGTAAAACTCTGGATGTTGAGGCTGTGCAGGTACCAATTAAAGCCGATCGTGGAGCGCGTCGGCACCATCCCGATGCCATCGTAAACCGGATCTGACCTGGGATCGGTGAGATCCTCGGCCAGGTTCATCAGGCGTTCCTGGCGCAGATTCGCGAAATCAAAGTGTCTGCGAGTCGCTACCCCGAAGGGAATGAAATGTGCAAAGATTACTGTCGCGATCACCAGTGGTCGGAGCGACACACGACTCCAGATTTCGTCCCAAATTCCACTGACATAACGGAAAGCCAGAATGAAGGCGTATGGAACGACGTGCAGAAGGTTATAGGGATAGGGAGTGGGGTTCACCGCCAGAGCACCCAGCACTCCCGCGACGAGCATGACCTCAGGGAGATTACCTTCCCAGGTAAGCGCAGCGCGCTTCCGCGAGACGAGTGCGCCCATCTGTGCGGACAGGGCAGCCACCAAGACTGCCAAGAGAAGCGGCGTCTGGGTCAATAGCCGGGCCAAAGTCGTCCACGGCGCGAAACCTGGGCCGCCCCCGCCCTATGGATTACTGAGTGACATGGTTGAAAACGGAGAGATAGATATCCCAGGCGCCGCTCCTCCCGTAGAGCAGGCGGATCGAAAAGATACTCAGGAGCGCACTCCACTCCCCATCCCAAGAAACAAACGCCACCGTTTGACACGGAACGCAGGCGGAGGGAAGGTCAAGATCGCCAGAGACAGGGGAACAACGTAAGCCAGCGATTTGACGGCGACAAATAGCAACACCATGGAGAGAGACCCAGCAAGCACGTACCAAATCACGCCCATCGGTCGAACGCGAACCATCCACCAAGTCAAAAGCACACCAGTCAAAACCAGGTTGTCGTGGCGAATTTCGAAGCCGTAGTCCCAAAGCGGGGCCAGCGTCGACGCCGACAAACAAACTCAACAAGGTTAAACGGGAAGGTCCGCGGCCCGAGGCGATCACTGCCATCAATGCGAGGTTGAACCAGAACACGCCCAGGGACAAGAGGCGCGCGTTCGAGAATACTTGCGCTGATTGGGTGGCCCGGCCAACGATCGATGAGAGCGGCCCAAGAAGAAAAAAGGAACCGTTGGTAAAGAAATGCCCGGTCTCCCCGGAGGCCAAGACGCGAGACATGTAGATGTTTTGGCATTCATCCACTTGATAGATGCGTGTGGCGGCCAATTGAGAAGTGAGCCACGCTAACACTGCGAGGCCCACGATCAGGAACCCAGTGCCTACCCAACGCCCGATTGAGAAGCGCTGAGCGGGGTTTCGAGCCCGAGGAATTGCCGATATGGAACCAAGCTTGGGAAGGCCCCCTGGTTCGGGCATCGCACCAGGCGCCGTAGACTCGGAGCAAGTCAGAATGCGAGGGCTTTATCCGAGAAAGTGCACTCATCAAGGTCCGCTGTCGCCGGCTAATCGCCTTGAAGATGCTCGGTTAGCCGAGGATTCATGATCTGGGCCGAATCGCCCGCCATGCCACGGTGAGTTGCGGGAAATGTTGTCAGAGCCTTGCGCAAGGTGCTGACGAGGCGCAGGTCAGACGGATACGGTGTCTGAGGTAAAGAGGTGAGGCCGAGAGCCTCATCTACGATATACTCGGGTCGCTTTTTGACCTCATCGAATAAGCTGCCGATGTACTGCCCGAGGATGCCGATGGTCAGCAGTTGGACGCCGCCAAAATAAACCACGACGAGAATGATCGATGTCCAGCCGGTAACGAGGAATTGCGGGTTAACTAGCTTATTGTAAAGGAGCCAAACCGAAAGCAGGAGGCCCGCCAAGACCGAAAGAAAGCCGAATGCCGTCGCCATTTGGAGAGGTCTCTTTGAAAAGTAGAATATTCCGGTAGAGGCGAAGCGAACCATTTTCCGAAGTGTATATTTGGTCGCGCCGCCACACCGCGCTTCACGCTGGTAATAAAAGGGGGTTTGCTTAAAACCAATCCAACTTATCAGACCGCGTATATATTTATTGTGCTCCTGCAGCGAGTTAAAGACATCGATGGTTTTCCGATCAATGACACGAAAATCGCCCGTGTTAAGCGGGAGAGGCACCTCGGACAGCTTGCTCAAAAGCACATAAAACAGCTTCGCCGTTAGTAGCTTGAAGGCTGACTCCCCTTTACGGGTTTTGCGCACCCCGTACACCACGTTGGATTGCGTGCTGAGGAGCAATTCAATCATCTCGGGAATGACCTCCGGAGGATCTTGCAGGTCCGCGTCGATAATCACCGCCAAATCACCCCGGCAATAGCGCAGCCCTGCGCTGACCGCTGGCTGATGGCCAAAGTTGCGCGAGAAGCGGATCACATTTACTCGAACGTCTGATTGGGCAAACTCACCGAGGATTCGGTAAGTCGCATCGTTACTTCCGTCATCAATGAAGATCAGTTCAAAATCAAATCCGGGCTGGCTACCGAGCGCGCTGCGTACCCGGGCATAGGTATTCTGGAGAACTTTCTCCTCATTGAAGCAAGGTACGATGATAGAGACTAACATGGAAAGAGAAGTGTGTGGCTAAGCGATGTCGGACATCATTTTTATGCTTCAGGCTATGCTGTAGTCCTGCAAGGACTTGTCTTCAGCGGGTGATCGGGGCTGCCGGCGGAGTTTACCAAAACGCCCGAAGGGAGGCTCTCGAAGGGACGTAAGGGGGACCTTCCGGACCTTAACCTCGTCCGCCCCTTGGCGAAATAGGTTTGCAGCAGGGTGTTTCTAAGAAGGCACCATTGGTACGACAGGACTTACCCGGAGAGGATGTCAAATTTGCCAACGCGGTACAGCGGGTCACCACTGACGCGATGAACGAAGCGACGAAAAGACGATGCCTGAGCATGCCCGAGTTTGGCAGTCGCGGCTTCGGGGGAGACTCGGAACGCTGCCAGGCATTCGGGATCGATGAAGGCATTCCCGCACTTGAGCAACTCGGCCCAGAATGCGAGATCCATCATGTAAAGATTCGAGGTGTCCCACTTGCCGAGCGCATTCACGGCCTCACGCCTAAATAAGCCGACCGCAGGCTCTCCCAGGAGGTTGGTACCCCAGCGAACGCACTTTCGAATTACTGATGGACCGCCTATTATACCCGCAGGGAGAAGGAGCCTGCGGCGGAAAACCACTCGATCTCGGACGTCAATCACATGCCGATTGCAAATCGCCAGCACGACCCCCCGTTCGGAGGCTCCTTCGAGGACCTCGGCCTGTCGCGCGAGGCAGTTCGGATATAAAAGATCATCGGCGCATAGAATTTTGACATATCTGCCGGTGGCTTTAGACAGAATCCTGTTCCAGTTCCCTCCCAAGCCCAGATTGGCCTCGTTTTGGAAGAGCTTAATTCTCGATCGGAAAATCCTCTGACAATGGCTACCGAATCGTCGGTTGATTTATTATCTCCGATGATGATTTCGACATTATCAAGGCTTTGGGTTAGAACGCTTTGCAGTGTTCTGGCAATGAACTCTGCGCCGTTGTAGCACGGGATGCAAATACTTATCAGTGGCCGCGAGTCCATTTGTTTTCGGTTGCCAACGTGGTTCCCGAACTACACAGCTTTAAGGATGCCAAGCCTCTAAAACCCTGCTGATCTCCTCAGTGCTCCGAACCGAGGACGAGAAGCTGATGCTCCCGATTGAGCCCGGCTGCCCGGTAATTTACGGGGCGGGCCAGGGTGGAAGTCACAATTTAGCCAACCCTCTGCCTCTACTTCTTGCCCAGCAAGTAGGAGACAGTACCCTGTGGTGCAAGACGAGATACCGCGACTCCCAATGGAAGGGAAAGCACGTAGAGTAGGTAATTAAATCGCCCCAAAGCGATTGCCGGAACACTCCCGGCAACACCATTCGGAAATGGTACGGGACGGCTCTCGAGTAATGCGAATTGATTTCGCTCCGCTAGCGCTGTCACGACCGATTCCGTTGGAAAGCTGATATGGCGCGGTGGATCGAGTCCATGCCATTTTTTCCCGAACAGCTTGGCTTCCCAAGAGTCGATATCTGGAACAGTGAAGAAAAACATGCCTCCAGGCTTCAAAAGATGTGTTACACGCTTGAATCCCTCGGAGAGATCCGTCAGGTGTTCCACAACGAAGTGCATCGTAACAAGGTCTATTTTGGCCTGGAATTCGGAGAGCAGTAGTTTTGGGTCTGAATACACGGGCAACTTGAGTCGACTGGACAGACTGGCGGCCTGAATGGGGGACATCTCGAAGCCGATAGGCGTGACCTGGCGCTCGGCACAGGCCTCGAGGAACCAACCATCTCCGCAGCCGTAATCCAGAACGACCTCGCCAGGCTTAAGCCTCCCGATATCGAAATAGGAAGCGGCCATCAAGAGCCGGCGCAGCCGTTCGTGGATTCGCGACTTTTTTTGGTGGACTGGGTAGGCTTCGTAAAATACCGACACATCGGATGGGATGGGTGATTGTTGAACAAGGTCACACTCACTGCAGCGAAAGTAATCGACCGTGAAGGGCTTCTTGAGGTAATAATCCTTGCAACCTCTATAGACAGGCTCAGGAGGGTTAGTTGACCCGCAGTTCAGGCATTTGAAGGGATCTGCTTGGTTCACTCGATTGCTCCCCTGTACGGCCCTTCACATCGGATGATCTCCGATCCTGGGCGATTGTACCGCATTAGATCGTTCCGGTCTGAGGCGCTGATTCCTGGCCGCCCCGGAATTGAATACGTCGCAACGGTCCAGCGCCGACGTGCGAGCGGCTGCCAAGCGCGCGCGCAGCGCAGGCCAACTTCGGGGAAAGCCAGCCTGACAGCAGTTCGGCTGTTACTTGGAAACGGGAATACCCACCGGTCAAATCGGCGACCATGACCGAAGGTATTATCAGCCAAGACGCACGCGACAAACTGTGGTGTGAATAATACCCGCGCTCGATGCTTCGTTGGAGTTTGGAGCCAAAATGCTTGTTCGGAACAAGATCAAACCTTTCATGTGGTCTCATTGCTCCGGGCTTTGGCACTCGCCATTTCTCAATTGTTAGTGGTGAGAGGGGCACGTCAATCATCTGAGAGTCGATACAAAGCATAACATGCCTTGGGTGCGCGCACGGCGACCTGCCGCACTGTTTTCCACCCGCTCGTGATGCAAGTGGCCAAATCGGAAACTCTGGGACTGTTGCCCTCAACCAGGAGCCACCGAAACCGTGCCGTTTGAAGTATCCGGTGTTAAGTAGAGGCTGAATATCCACGGGCTTGTCAAAAAGTGCCGCCATAAACGCGCGCCGTTTGAGGTAGTAAGGCGCGAACGCGCTCCATTCTGTCGTTGACACGATGATGACCGGTTCATCCTTGCCGATACAGCGAGAAGCCGCAGAGAGAGTACTCCACACGGGGGTCTGGCGAATGGCCATAAAAGTCAGAAGTCAATCGCGGCACTGCTGCGTTCAACCAAACACCTACTAAAAAGAGGAGGTAGGAAACGCGAATCAATAGGCTTTGAACAAGGTTGAAAATGAACCACAGTCCTGCTCCGGCAGCCAGGGCCAACAGTGGAACGCCAGCAATGAAGTAATAGCTGTGCACGTAGTACAAGTTGAAAGAAAGCAAGAACGGGTATGAACGGTGCTAGAGATAGGCTAAAACCCACCCAGAAATTTCCGCGTATCAGTTTTTCGAAACCACGCGCTTTAAACGGCAGGATGACGAAGTCCCGCCATTAGCAAAATCCCCGGAAGAGGCCAAATGGTTTCGTTTACACGATAAATAATCGTCCGCCAGCTTGCCCACTTCTCCCGCTGTGACAGCGTGCCGTATGTCCAAGCCTTCATAAATGGGTGGGCGGAACTCAGCCAAGCGGTAAAGGGGGCCTGATCCTTGATCCGATCACCCTGGACTACGTAGAGATAACCCACCAGCAGGGGAGCCATCAACAAGATACCCAGTAAGAAAACATAAGACTGCTCCGCCTCACGGGTCGATGCGGCCCTGAACGGATCCAACCCGCCCCTCCGCGGGCTCACCTCGTTTGCCGTGGCGACCCAGGCCAAAGCACCCGTAGCACGTGTAGGCCGAAGAGCATCGCCGTGACTGAGAAGGGAACGACGAAGGAGGTGATCTTCGCGAGCGATGCCAGGATCCCAAACACCAAGGACAAAGCAAAACTCAGGTAGCCAGGGTTCAACGCCCATCGAATGACCCAAAACAGGTAAGCTAAGCCAAAGAAGGCGGCCGCATACTCGATCATCGAAGTCCGGCTCCAAAAGAGATTGTATGGGGAAAGGAGGAAGACCGCCCCCGCAAATAGGGCCAGATCGGAACGTCTGAAGACCAACCGGACAAGTGAATACAGCATCCCGGCAGTGAGGTAGAAGAAGAGTCAAATTAGTCACCCGGATGGAGAGGTCCAAGATCATGCCAAGGGGCCACGGCGTCCACTCCGGCAGCGACGATCTGGAAGACGGGATACTCAAAGGGGCACTCCCAGGGGGGGCCGAAAAGGGGGAGGCGTGGATGGAGCAGGCTCAGGCCATGCTCGCGGATTTCCCAGACGGAGAGTGCGGTTTGGGTTTGGCGGAACTCATGTTGCCCAGCAAGAGGTCCCCGCAGCTCCATGAGTTGCAGAGGCAGAGACAGGAATAATATGACTCCAAAGATCATCGCAGGTTTCTTGAAGCTTTCCCAGATGACCGGCAATCCCGGAACCCTAATCGGATGGAGCTCCGTGTGCCGTGCACCGGTTAAGCCGCCGCTCACCCCCGAGCGGTGCTCACGATCCATCTTCCCAAGCTCTCGTAGTCAGCCATATTGAATACAATCCGCCCAAAGCAACGCCCCACAGCGGCGGCTTGTGCGAAGACAATTTCTGAATGAGAGGTCTCTAAGCATTTATCGTACCTGACGGGGATGCGTTGATTTCCGTATCATTTGCAAACACCTGCCCAACAAACTCTTGAACCTAAGGAGAGGAGCGAACCGCTGAGATGTCGCAGCAGGTGTCCAGCCAAAACCCGATGGGAGGCGGTGCAGCCCAGTTTCGAACGCATGTGCCTGATACAGAGATTGCCCGGTTGCATGTGGGGCGACTCAGTTGCTGGTTGCGCCAGCCTGACCGTCTGCCCGCGTGACCGAGCCAAGTTGGATCGCACAATGCCGGTGGAATCTCGCGGTTGCGAGGTGCCCTGTTTTCGTCAAATAGACCGCCAGATCCTCGTGCGCGACGTAGTTACTGGGGTCAACGTCCAGTGCGTGTTCCATCAAGGTCACGGTGTTCTGCCAATAGGTGAGTTGGTGCCGCGCGAGTCATCAGGCACAGCAGCAGAACCGCCGCGCCGGCGGCAAGGACCGAACCGTACACGGCTCCCGCATGGGCGAGCCCCCGCACCCAATCACCTGCAGCCCAGGTGGCTATGAGCGCCAGGCCAATGGCCGGGAGGTACGTGTATCGGTCGGCGATGGATTGGAGGCCGATCTGCGCGAGGCCGATTACGGGCAGCAGCATGATCAGGAACCAAAACCAGCCCACCAGGAAGTAGGGTTTGGCCGCGGCGTTCCGGAGCGCCAGCCAGGACACCGCCAAAATGAGCAATGCGGCGCAGAAGGCCAGCGGAACCGACGGGTGCTGTGGGCGCAGGTAGAGGCAGGCGAGATCGCGCGGCCAAAGGATTTTTTCGAGATACAACAGATAGTTGGTCGCGGCCTCCGCCAAGCGCATCATCAGGCCCTCGGATCGCAGCGAGGCCACGGCCCCGGCGGATTTCTGTGCGAAAACGGTGATCAACCCGACCGCCAGGGAGAGCAGGAAAAAGGGGAGCTTTTCCAAAAGCAGCACGGCGGTGCCGGGGGAGAATGTGGAGGCGGAGGGGCGAATACGGAAGGCCCCATTCGCGGGGAGCTGAAACCGGCGCAGGGGCCAGAAGTCCAGCAGCAGGAGCACCAAAGGCACCGTGACCAGCATGGCTTTGGACAGCAGGCCGAGGGTGAACAGGGCCAGGCTGAGGAGGTACATCGAAGATCCCGGAAGCCGGGCGCGCGTTGAGAATTGCAGCTTGAGAATTTCGGCAAACGAAACCGCATGGCCGGCGCACCGGCCGCCTCGCCCGGAAAGCGCCAGGGACGCCGGAGACCCCTCAGGGCCGGATACAGTGTTGGTTTGGCCCAGCGCGGCTGCGGATGGCGATCGCGCAAAACGGACATAGGCCAGCAGCGTGAGCAGGAAGAAGAAGCCGCTGAGGACGTCTTTGCGTTCGGAGATCCAGGCGACGGATTCGACGCGCAGGGGGTGCCAGGCGAAAAGGGCGGCAACAAACGCGCTGCGCCAGAAGGCGCCGGTCATGGTTCGGAGCAGGAGGAAAAGCAGGGCGGCGTTCGCGCAGTGGAAGCCGGCGTTGACCAGGTGATGGGCGCCGGGGTTCACGCCGAAAAGCTGGCAATCGAGCATGTGGGAAATCCAGGTGACCGGATGCCAGTTGGCCACGTGCACATCGACGAAGGACCACATCAGGCCGTAGGTGGTCAAGCCATCGCGAACGGTCTGATTCTCCGACACGTAATCCGGGTCGTCGTACTGGACGAAATCGTAGTGGCGCACCGGCCAGTAAAGGGCCAGGGTCACCGAGATCAGGACGAGGCAAACGAGCCAGGCCCGGCGGTTGTCGCTGAGTTTGGGCACGAGATTTACAGGGGATGCGGAGCAGGAGCCGTTCCGGAAAGGCCTTCCGCCCACCCCGTGAACGAACGGCGAATCGCGGTGGATTCTATGCGGCACACCAGAGTTCTTTCACAAAAGCAAACGGAGGGAACGAAGAAAACCTCGTGTCGGGCCTGTTTATATCGGGCTCGGCTGCGTCCTTCTTCGTGGTCTCCGTTACCTTCTGTGCAAAGACTTTGGCACCCCTATTTAGCCCGCTCGAAGGCGCCGGGACCGGCGTGTCCGGTTGTGATACAAAAGTGTCCATGCCCGGGGCCGCCAAGTGGACTCTCCGGCGCGGCTTAGCGGCCGCGGGATTCAGTAACCGCGGGCCCGCTCGAGTGCCCAGGAGGCCGCGTCAGGGTCGAGGCGCCGGGCGGCTTGTTCGAGGCTGCCGGCCTGGGCCAGGTCGCCTTGTTTGCGGGCCAGAATCGAGCCGAGGGCCAGGGCCGCCGCTTCCGGGCCGGGAACCACCCGCTGCAAGCGAGCCAGCGTATCGGCGGCCTGGTTCAATTGCCCGAGTTGAATTTGGATCAGGGCCGCGCCGAGGAAGGCATTCTTGCTGGGAGGGCTGCTCGCGATGGCGCGCTGGTAGGCCGCGAGCGCCGGTTCGGCGCGGCCGAGGGCGGCGAGCGCGGCGCCCAGGTTATTCCAAAGGCCGGCCTCCCCAGGGCTCAGTGCCAGGGCTTGCCGGTAGGCGCGCTCCGCTTCGGCAAAGCGGCTCAAGGCGAAGAGCACATTGCCTCGATGATGCAGTGCACTCGCTTCGGCCGGGTCCAATTCGACGCTGCGATCAACATCCGCGAGCGCCTCCGGAAAGTGCCCTTTTTCATACCAGGCGATCGAGCGAAAGAAGTAGTCCCGTGAGAAAGAGGGCAGCCGGGCGTGGCACCAGTTGGGGAGGGACACCAGGACCATCACGCAGGCGGACGCGGCCAGCGGAAGGCGGCGGAGGGACGCTCGCGGGCGGAAGGCCTCGAAGAACGCGAGCAGGCCGCCCCCGGCAAAAACGGCCGCCACAGGCCAGACGGGGTAGCGGTAGCGGTCGCAGATGAAGAAGACGATGTTGGCGGCGGAATAAAGCGCGGCATAAGAGCACAGGATCAACAGGACGTTGCGATTGCCGGAGCGAAAGGCAAGCCAGAGGCCGGCGGGGGCGAATGCAAGCAGGACAACCCAGCGCACCGGAAGCACGCGAAGCCAAAAGTAATCCTGCTGCAGAAAAGCAAAGGCTTTGTTATTGGGCACTTCGGCGTTCCAAAAAGTGAGCCAGGTCTTCTTGAGCATGAGTCGAAGCCAGGCCGCCGGCGCGGCTTTGATCTCCTCGAGCGTCCGCCGCGTCCAATATTTCGATACGGCCATGGGATCGGGATCCGGAGCCCGGCCTTCCGCGCGCATGGACGTTTCATAGTCCTCTCGGGCCGACGTCTCGATCGAGTCCTGGTAACGGTCGCCGGAGTAGATGCGGCGTTCCTGTTCGGGAGTCATGCCGTCGGCGGACCGTTTGTTGCCGCAGTAAAGGGCCACGCCGCCGGCGTTGGGCAGGAGATGAAAATGATCGGATTGGCGCATGTTGAAGATCGCCCAGGGCACGGCCATGAGCATGGCGCCGAGCACGCCGCAGAGCGGCAGCGCGCCGGCGGTGAGCACCCGGAGAGCGCCCCCGCCGCCGCGCGGCGAGCTCGGCGCCTCCGCCGGCGGCGAGCAGCGCGTGGCCCGCCATCCGCGGTACAACGCGTAAATCGGGTAAAGGGCGAGGAAGACCATGATATTGGCACGGGCCTGCGCGGCGAGAACGATCAGGGCGCCGCCACCAAGCCAAAGCAGGGCGCCGGCCCACCCTGCCCTTTTCGCGGCTTCCAGGTGGAGCAAGAGCGCCAGGCAAATCAGGAAGACGTAGGCCGGTTCGATCAGCAATTCGCCTTCGAAATACAGCGGCACGGGAGCCAGCAGATAAAGCGCGCCACCGAGCAGCCCGCTGAGGCGGTTTCGAAACAGGCGCGCGCCGAGAATGGCCACCACCAGAGCCGTCCCCACGCCGAAAAGATGCTGCAGCACGATGGCCAGGTCCGGCCCCCAGGAACCACCCACCCGGTAACAAGCCGCCAGAAACATCGGGTAAAGCAGCGGCCGAAACCCATGGAGCTCATGCAGGTCATCGCCCGCCAGGAGCATTTTGGCCACCGTATCGTAATAAACCTGGTCCAGGGTAGGAACGGCAAACGACGGGGTGCGCGCGTGTTCGAGGAGAAAACCTACCCGGATCAGCAGGCCCAAGAGGAAGAGAATCAGCAAACCCTTTTTGAACCCGGACGGATCGAGGTCGCTCAGGGAAGAACTTCTGCGCCTCAAGCCGCTTTCACCTCCGCAGGCGGTCGGCCCCGCGGATACGGGCGCGTTCGGTCTTTGGACAATGTCGGTCGAGCCGGTCACAGATTATGCGTTTGGACGAGCGGTTTGGCCAAGTTCAGAGCAGGAGGTATTCCCAACGTGCGCACGAGCCTTCTGGCACGATTCGTGCCGTTACGGTTGTGACCATTTTGGCCCGCCGCCCGGCTGTTACGCAGCGCTCGGAGGCGATTTGCCAGGTGGCGGCAACCATACTGATGACCAAAACGTCAGCAAACATGCGGGCAACGGATCGGATGCGTGTATCAGTTTTGGACACGGACGACGGCGCCTCCGAACAGCCCGGAAGCATCGGCCGACCGCCCCCGTCCATGGGAATCGGGCAACGCTATGCGCCCCTGGCCACCTGGGTGGTGGTCGTGGCCACGCTGATTTCATTTCGCTGCGGATTATCGGCACGGGGTTTCTGCCCGGAGGCGACGCTCGCCGGCACGTGGCAAAAGCCTTTACCGACAAGCCGTACACGGAAATCGTCGTCATGCGCCCGGACTACACCATGGACCATAGCCCGGGCTGGGAATGGCTGTTGCGCGAACTGCATCGGCGGGCCGGTTGGGAGAGCGACGCATTGATGAGCTTTTCGATCCTGGCCACGATGGGTTGCGTGTTATTCGCGCCGTTGCCGTGGTTGAAACGGCCGGAGGCCTGGCTGGCCGCGTTGCTGGCGCAGATGGTGGCCATCCCCGAACTCATGACGCGGCTCACCCAGGCGCGTCCGTATCTCGTGACCGAGGGCATTCTCATCGCGCTGCTCTTGGCGTGGTCGAAGGAGCGAGCCGGCAAACCCTCTCGAGGGAAGCTGGCCTTGACCTGCCTGGCGATCGCGGCCTCCGTATGGATCCACGGCGCGTGGTATTTGTGGGTCCTGCCGCTGGCGGCGTTCTTTCTGGCGGGTTGGTGGCGAACCGGGTTGTGGCTGGGTGTCTGCTGGGGCCTCGGAACAGTTGGCGGCGCAATGTTAACCGGCCGGCCGATCGAGTTTCTGAAACAGGCGGTCTTGATTGCGGCGGACATCTCCAAAGAGCACATCCCGCAATGGCTCCTGGTGGGAGAATTCCGTCCCAGCATGGGCGAGTTTTCCACTTTGATCCTGGTGGCGGTGGTGTGGCTCTGGCGGAGGGAGCGCGGCAAAGCGGCCCCCGGCCTGATGAGCGACCCGGTGTTTTGCCTGGGAGTGATTTGCTGGATTTTGGGATTCAAGGCGGATCGGTTTTGGGCCGACTGGGGCGTGCCGGCCGTGCTGGTGTGGCTCGCGGTGCAATTCCACCAACTCATGGACCAGGGTTGGGATGCCGGCTCATGGAAGCGGCTCATGGCGGGCGGCCTGTTGGCCGCGCCCTTGTTCCTGCACGCCACCAATGACCTGGACCGGCGCTACTCCTCGAGTTTAGGTGAGGTATTCCTCGACGCCAAAGCGCCAGCTCTCCAAGGCTGGCTGCCGGACGCCCGCGGGATTTTCTACACCGCCCATATGGAGTTCTTCTATGATACATTCTATAAGAATCCCACCGGCAACTGGCGCTACGTTTTGGGAATGGAACCCGCCTTGATGCGGGACGATGACTTGCGGATTTTCCGCCGCATCCAACTGAGCCAGTTTGCGGTCAGCGCGTACGAGCCTTGGGTGGAGAAGATGCGGGCGGGCGACCGCCTGGAAATTCCGTGCGGGTCGCGGCCGGACCTGCCGGGACTGGAATGGACCAATGCCCTGCCCGGCGTTTGGCTCGGACGTTTGCCGGGAAAACATTGAGAGCGCATCCCGGCAGTACCCCCCGCCGAACACGGCTAGGCGCGGGAGCGCCGGCTTTGAGCCGGCTTAGCGCCTCCCATATCCGGAGGCGCACGACAAAAATCGCCCAGCGCCGTAAGCCGGCTCAAAGCCGGCGCTCCGGGGGCACTGCCGGGACGCACCCCCAACCGCGCCCGGCCACAGTTCGTGCTTTGGTCCTGGCGCGGGGGCTGCTATATTCCGGCGCGTTCTATTTTTAGGTAGTTCGCTAAACGTATGTCCATATTGAAGTTTATTTGCATCTTTTTGGAAGTGCTGCTTCTGTTCAACTTGCTCATCTTCGTGCATGAACTGGGGCATTTCCTGGCGGCGCGCTGGCGCGGCCTGAAGGTGGATCGTTTTGCCATTTGGTTCGGCAAACCGATTTGGAAGGCGAGAATCAACGGCGTGGAATACGCGCTGGGGACCATTCCGGCTGGCGGTTACGTGTCGCTGCCGCAAATGGCCACGATGGAAGCCATCGAAGGCAAAGGCGAGAGTTCCGGCGTCCCCCTGCCCCCGATTTCGGCCCTGGACAAGATTATCGTGGCGGTGGCCGGACCGCTCTTCAGCTTCCTGCTGGCGGCGGCCTTCGCGGTGGTGGTATTCGCCGTGGGCCGGCCGGTGAACGAGGACGATAATTCGACCAAGCTCGGATGGGTGGACCCCGGCGGGCCGGCGTGGAACGCCGGGCTGCGTCCGGGCGACGAGATTCTCGAAATCGACGGACATCCGGTCCACCATTTTGCGCCGCCGGCGCAGGACAGCATCACGTGGCGCATCATCACCAGCCAGGATACCAATATCACACTCAAGTACGTGCGCGATGGCAAGGAGCACGTGGCCGAGGCGGTGCCGTACCGGCGGCCGACGCATTGGTATGAGCGCCGGGCCCTGCGGCAGGTCCTGGTGCGACCCGTTTTCCGGCCTATTATTTATGACGTGGCCACCAATAGCCCGGCCGCCCTGGCCGGCTTGCAACGCGGCGACGAGGTGCTGGCCATCAACGATCAGAAGATCTACAATTACGCGGCGGTGTTGCACGAGGAAGACTTGATGACCAACGGGCCGATCACGCCCGTCACGATGACCTTCCGGCGCGGCACCAACGAATTCAGCCGGGTCCTGACGCCCGAAAAACCTCTGCGCCCGGCTCAAAGCGGGCCGTCCTTCGGCATTATCGCCTGGCAGGGAAATACCAACATCACACTCGCGCACCCCAGCCCGGTCGAGCAACTGCGGGACAGCGCGGGACAAATCTTCGCCACCCTGGGCACGGTGTTCTCGCACAAGAGCGATATCGGCGTCCAGCAACTGGGCGGGGCGGTGATGATCATCCGGCTCTACACCAACCTGTTTGAAAGCGAGAACGGGTGGCGGCTGGTGCTCTGGTTCAGCGTGGTCATCAACGTCAACCTGGCCTTGCTCAACCTCCTGCCCTTTCCGGTCCTGGACGGCGGCCACGTCGCCCTGGCGCTCTACGAGGCGGTTCGGCGCCGGCCTGTCAGCGCCGCGGTGTTGCAGTACCTTCAGACCGCGTGCGCCGTGGTCCTGATTGGGTTCATGTTGTTCATCGCGTTTTTTGACACCGGCGACTGGGTGCGCAGCGCGCGGAAAAGTCACCAGGAGCCCATCGTGTTTGCCCCCAAGCCCTAAGCTTGGCCACACGCCCGGCCTCGAGGGCGGACTTGAATAAACATTCCTTCGTGCCCAGCATGAATCACCCGCGGCGCTTGACTTGCGCCATGGGTGTCTGAAATTTAAAGGCTTTGGTGATGAACTATTGCGAATCTCCGTTTTTTTACCGGCGCCGGCGCACGCGCGAAATCGTGGTCGGCGTTCCGGGGGCGGGCGGTGTCGTCATCGGCGGGGAGCATCCGGTGGTGGTGCAGTCGATGCTGACCTGCGACACGATGGACACCGCCGAATGCGTCAAGCAGACGCTCGAACTGGTCGAGGCCGGCTGCCAAATCGTGCGGATCACCGCACCGACGGTGAAAGACGCCGCGAACCTGAAGCCGATCGTTGCCGAATTGCGCGCGCGCGGCTGCATGGTGCCGATTGTGGCCGACATTCACTTCAAGCCCGAAGCCGCGCTCGAAGCGGCCAAATGGGTGGAAGTGGTCCGCGTGAATCCCGGCAATTACGCCGACTCGAAGAAGTTTGCGATCAAGGAATATACCGACGAGCAATACGCGGCCGAGCTGGCGCGCATCGAGGAGAAGTTCGCGCCGCTGGTTAAACTGTGCCGGGAACTGGGCCGGGTGATTCGCATCGGAACCAACCACGGCTCGCTCAGCGACCGCATCATGAACCGGTTTGGCGACACGCCGCTGGGGATGGTCGAGAGCGCGCTGGAATTTGCCCGCATTGCGCGCAAATTTGACTTTCATAACTTCAAATTCTCGATGAAGGCCAGCAACCCCAAGGTCATGATCGAGTGCTACCGGCTGCTGGTCGCGCGCCTGGAGCAGGAAGGCCCGGATTGGAACTATCCGATTCACCTCGGGGTGACGGAAGCGGGTGAAGGCGAAGACGGACGCATCAAGAGCGCCATCGGGATCGGGTCGCTGCTCTGTGACGGCCTGGGCGACACCATCCGCGTGTCGCTGACGGAAGATTCTCCGCGCGAGATCGAGGTCTGCCGGGATTTGCTGGACCAGCTCCCGCGCTTGACCAGGCACGGCGACGCCGCAAGCCAAGGCGAGGCGGGATGGCCCCGGCAGTGGCCCTTTGACCCCTTCGCTTTCGCCCGGCGAGAGACTCCAGAAATCGAGCTGGCCCCGGGGATGGCCTGCGGCGGCGAACAAACCGTGCGCGTCGTGGTGACCCGGTCGGCGTGGGACAAGCTGGCCCCGAAGATTGGCCCGAAAGCGGATGTAAAACCGGAGGCGATCTACGAGGAACTCAACGTGCTCGAAGTCGATCCCGAAACCGATTTTGGAGTGAACTGCGAGACCCAGTTGGTCAGCGTGAAGGACGGAGTGAGCTTGCCGGCGATCACTGCCTTCCGGCTCCTGGCCTCCCGGCTGAAACGGCTGGGTAGGAACAATCCGATTTTGCTCAAGGACTGCCTCGCTTTCGAGCCAGTGCCCCTCGAACCGAAGATCGCCCTGCTGCGGGCCTCGGTGGTCATCGGTTCGTTGCTCGCGGACGGCCTGGGCGACGCCATCCTGGTTCGCGGGGAATCCGGGGCCGGACAATCCTTGCGGCTGGCGTACAACATTTTGCAAGCGGCCGGCTGCCGGTCGTTCAAGACCGATTACGTGGCCTGCCCTTCCTGCGGACGCACCCTGTTCAACCTGCAAACGGTGACCGCGCGCATCAAGACCCGCACGGAACACCTCAAGGGGGTGAAGATCGCCATTATGGGCTGCATTGTAAATGGCCCCGGCGAAATGGCCGACGCGGATTTTGGTTATGTCGGCGGAGCTCCCGGCAAGATCAACCTTTACGTGGGCAAGACCCCGATCAAGTTCAACATCCCCGAATCCGAAGCCGTGGACCGGTTGGTGGATTTGATCAAAGAGCACGGCAAATGGGCGGAACCGGCTGGCCCGCCCTCCTAACGCCGAGACGCAACGGCAAGATTCAAACGCAAAGACGCAGAGACGGAGAGACAAGATTCAAACGCAAAGGCGCAAAGACGCGGAGACGCGAACAGAGGAAGGGGTCTGAGGATTTGAATCGGAGGAGAAGAGTCTGCTGAGTTCACCGGAAGGTTGGCATAGCATCTGAGGTTAGACCCAGTTCCCTTCTTTGCGTCTCTGCGTCTCTGCGTCTTTGCGTTGAATGTTCGGGTCTCTGCGCCTTGGCGTCTTTGCGCCTTTGCGTTTGAATCTTCAGGTCTCTGCGCCTTCGCGTTGAATCTTTGCGTTGGGCGGTGGGACCGGCTTGATGCAGCCTACGCCGATTCAGCCAAGGCGTTTTCCCGGCCGGACGGTACTCTTCCGAGATGAAAGATCAGAAAACCGTGCAAAAACTGCCGAAGCTCGGCCGCCTGGGCTGCGCTGAGCTTAAGCCGGCCTAAGCCGGGCCAATCTTGTGTGGTCAAAACTTCGACCAACCGTTTGGCCCCATCGCTCAGACCGGTCTGTTCGAGCTCGGGTTGCAGGCCCAACTCACTCAGGAGCTTAAGCTCGAAAGCGAATACCGTTTGGGGCTGCGGGGCGGCGCTCTGTTGATACTCGAGCAATCCCGCAAAAAGATTGAAAATGGCGGGAAGCGGCGTTTCCGTCTCGGTGGTTTGTTCAAGCAATGCGGCGCAGTAAGCGGTTTGTTGCAGCAGCCGGAGGTCCTTGCGAAGCGTGCCGTGGGTGCGGCGGACGCTGACCTCTCGCAGCGTGTGCAATTCCGAGCGGCGGCTGCGGGCGAAACTGAAATCCGCGAGGTAAAATAAATCCAGCCGGCCGAGAAACGGCGACTTGGGCCGGCGCGCTCCCTTGGCCACGGTGGACAGGCGGCCATGATCCGGCGTGAGCCAGTTGATGATGAGGCTGGTTTCGGTGAGCGGTCGCGTGCGCAGCACCAGGCCCGTGGTGGTTTCAACCATGGCCCGCTGCCGTGAGGTCAACCGGCGCGGGCGTCAGACGCGGCGGGGGCCCCGGCGCGTACTCCGGCGCAATGGACCCCAGGCTGATGATGTACTTGATGCCGTCCGCCACCGACATTTCGAGTTTGGTCACCTTTTCCTCGGGCACCAGCACCAGGAATCCCGAAGTCGGGTTGGGTGTGGTGGGGATAAAAACGCACACCACGTTCTCGGCGGTTTTGGCCTGCATCTCGTTCTGTTGCTCGCTGGTGATGAAGCCGACCGAGTAAATCCCTTCCCGGGGAAACTCGACCAGCACCACCGTCCGGAAGGCCGTTTTGTTCGAGGAAGAAAAGGCGTCGTTGACTTGCTTGGTGGCCCCGTAAATTTTATTCAACAAAGGGATGCGCAGCAGCGCCGAATCCACCCACTCGATGATGCGTTTGCCGAAGTAATTGCGCGCCAGCAGGCCGACGATCCCGATTAAAAAAATCGCCAACAGCAGCGCGACCAGGCTCCAATACCAGTACATCACCCCCACCCCCTGGTCATGGTGCGTCAGCCGGCGCGGCAGGAAAAGCAGGAGCGTATCGGTGATATTCGCCACTGTCCCAAACACCCAGCCCACGACCGCAACGGAAATCACCGCCGGCAGGACAATGGCCAAACCGGCCCAGAAATTGGCCTGCCAGCGAGCGAAAAGACTGGTTTTCACCCCGCCAAGGTAACGCAAAGCGCCCCGGACGCAAAGGACGTTGGAGACCGGCCGCTGCTTTTACCCGGGTGCCGGCGCCGGATCCCCGCGGGACCGCCCGTTTTGCCGGGAGGAGCCTTCAATCCCTGGGGCTGAATTTCGACTCCTTGGCAAGCTGTTCCCAGAGTTTCCGCTCGGTCTCGGTCACCCGGTCCGGCGTCTCGATGCGCATCACCACAATGAGATCGCCGCTGCCGCCGTCTCGCTTTGGCAGGCCGCGACCCCGCACCCGCAGCTTTTGGCCGTTGTGCGTGCCGGCGGGTATTTTGATGTTCACCCGCCCATTGAGTGTGGGAACCGCAATACTGGTCCCCAGCACGGCCTCCCAGGGCGCCAAGCCGGCTTCATAGACCAGGTTGTGGTCTTCCACTTCGAAATCGGGATGCCTGGCGAAGCGCACCCGCAGGTAAAGGTCGCCCGCAGCCCCCCCGCCCACACCGGCCTCGCCGCGCCCAGCCACGCGCAAGCGCTGGCCTTCAGTGACCCCGGCGGGAATCTTGACCTGATAGGTATCGGTCTTGGCCACCTGCCCTGTCCCACCACAGACATTGCACACGTGACGGGCCCGCCGGCCCGTGCCGCCGCAATGCTCGCAGGGAACACCGTGCCGGACGCTGACCGAGCGCACGGACCCGCGCGTCGCTTCTTCCAGCGTAACCATGATGTCTCCCTCGATGTCCCGACCGCGTTCCGACCCGAGGTCCTCTTCCGTCCCGGCTCCCGGGCGGCCAAAACCCCCGCGAGCACCGCGAGCCCCGAAGAGTTGCTCGAAGAAGTCGCTGAACCCGGTGCCACCGAAATGGAATTCGAACTCTTCGCCCTGGGGTCCGCGGCCGGGAAAGCCGCCGCGGGCGGTGTGGGAGTCCCAACCCGGCGGCGGACGAAACTCCGATCCGGAGCTCCAATTGGGCCCCAGCTCGTCGTACTTCTTGCGCTTGGCTGGATTGCCCAGGACCTCGTAAGCCTCGTTGAGTTCCTTGAACTTTTCCTCGGCTTGCTTTTTGTTCTTGGCAACGTCGGGATGAAATTCCCGCGCGAGCTTGCGAAAGGCCTTCTTGATCTCAATTTCGCTCGCCGTGCGTGGCACACCCAAAATCTCGTAATAATCTTTATATCGAACCGGCATAATCCGCGTTGGTGGACCGGAGGTGCGCCCCGCTCCTCCTCAAATCATGCCTTGGCCGGCCGTTTTGTCAAAGCTCCATGGCGGTATCGCGTGGCGGCGAATGATGGCGGCCATGGACTTCAGACCATGGATCCGCGACCTCGCTCCTTCCAGGCGTCGCGCAGCGCGGCAAGACCTGGCGCAAGGGGAGGCGAGTTTCGGAACAGGCCCTAACTGCCAATCGTGGGCGAAAAGCGCGGAGGCCGCCGCACCCGGGTGGCCTGCTCGAAGGCGTAGGCGATCCGGAGCAGCTTCGGCTCCGTCCAAGCCCGGCCAAAGAAGGAGATGCCTACGGGCAGTTCTGAAACAAAGCCTGCGGGGACCGTGATGCTCGGATACCCGGCAATCGCGGCCGGCGGTGTGCTGTTTCCCAGGCCATGATCGCCGTTGACCCAATCTGTGACGTGCGCGGGAGAATCCGTTGGAGCCAAAAGCGCATCGAGTTGGTGCTGGTCCATCACCGCGTCGATGCCTTCAGCGCGCGCCAGCCGCTTCGACGTTGCCAGCGCATCCAGATACGCTTTGTCCGTCAGCGGCCCCTTGGCTTCGGACTTGATCAGTTCCTCCTGGCCGAACCAACGCAACTCCGCTTCGGCGTGGCGCTGGTTGAAATCGATAATATCTTTAAGCGTCCGCACCGGGGCGGCGGGACCCAAACTCGCCAGGTACGCATTCATATCCGCCTTCATTTCATAGCGGAGCACTTGGATCTCGGCTTCGCCCATTTCAGGCGGCCGTTTGAGATCCACGGGGTCGATAACCACAGCCCCCTGCGCTTTCAGGCCCGCCAGCACCGATTCCATCAACGCATTGACCCGGGGATGGGATGCGAAGCAACTTCGGGCCACACCCAGCCGCGCGCCCCGCAGCCCGCCCGAGTCCAGGCAAGCGCCGTAATCGCGAAGGCGCTTGGCCGAACTTTCCGCGGTGGCAGGATCCCGGGGGTCGCTTCCGGCCAGGGCGCCCAGCAACGCCGCGGCGTCCGCCACACTCCGTGCCATGGGCCCTGCGGTGTCCTGGCTGTGCGCAATGGGGATAATCCCCGCGCGGCTAATGAGCCCCAGCGTGGGTTTAATGCCCACGATCCCGTTGTACGAAGAGGGCGAGAGAATCGACCCATCCGTCTCCGTGCCTACGGCCACGGCGCAGAGATTGGCGGAAACCGCGACCGCCGAGCCCGAACTCGAGCCGGAAGGGTTCCGATCTAGCACGTAGGGATTTCGCGTTTGGCCGCCGCGGCCGCTCCAGCCGCTGGTGGACAACTCACCGCGAAAGTTGGCCCACTCGCTCAAATTGGTTTTTCCCAGGAGCACCGCGCCCGCGGCGCGCAGCCGTTCGGCCACAAACGAATCCCGTGGGGGGATGGATCCCTGCAAGGCGAGCGACCCAGCCGTGGTCGTCATGCGGTCATGGGTGTCGATGTTGTCCTTGATCAGCACCGGGATGCCGTGCAATGACCCTCGTGGCCCTTTCGCCCGCCGCTCCCGGTCGAGAGCCGCCGCGATGGACAATGCATCGGGATTTAACTCAATCACCGCATTCAGCGACGGCCCATGACGGTCCACGGCCGCGATCCGAGCCAGATACTTCTTCACCAAATCCACGGCTGAAAAGCGTCCGGCCGCCATCCACCCTTGAAGTTCCGCAATGGAAACTTCGTCCAGAATAAAGGGCCTGACCCGGCTCGCCTCGCCTGAAGAGAATATCGAGCCAAACCCCTTGCTGAACATGGGGGGGCTGGCCGTGATGGCGGCGCCCAATCCAGCAACCCGCAAAAAATCGCGTCGTTTCATACGTGGTTGATAGGGGGTTGTTACCACAAACCCTCGGACAATGAAAGCGGGCAATCGCGCCCGCGCGAGCCCAACAGCGCTGCCTCAAGCTTCGGTCGGAAGGCGCCGCCGGGCGGGGTGGGGACAGCCTGTCCCCACAATCCTGCGTCCCTCTGGTGGGGACAGGCTGTCCTCACAATTCTGGTCCCCCCTTGGTGGGGACAGGCTGTCCCCACCCCGCCAATACGAGCTTGATGCAGCCCTGCCGGCAGCAGGGGCACATCCGCGCGTCGCTTCACCCGCGCTCTGTCTTTTGGCTTTTCAGCCCCGGCGGCGGAATTATGATGGCATCCGATGTTTTCGCAAATTCGTTCGGTGCACTTTATCGGGATCTGCGGCACCGCCATGGCGTCCGCGGCGGTCGCGTTGAAAGAAAAAGGAGTGGAGGTAACGGGGTCCGACCAAAACGTTTACCCGCCCATGTCCACCTTTCTGGCGGAACGGAAGATCGAGGTGATCCCGGGGTACGCCGAACAAAACCTGGCGCGCAAGCCCGACCTGGTGGTGATCGGTAACGCCATTTCGCGGGGCAACCCGGAGGCGGAATTTGTGCTCGACCACAAGCTGGCCCACTGCTCATTGCCGGAGCTGTTAAAGCATTTCTTCATTCGTGGTAAACGCTCCATCGTCGTGGCGGGCACGCACGGCAAAACCACGACCACGGCCTTGCTGACGTGGGTTTTCGAGCACAACGGATTGAATCCCAGCTACCTGATTGGCGGCATCCCAAGCAACCTGGGACAAGGCGCACGGTTCACCGACAGCCCCTGGTTCATCATCGAGGGAGACGAATACGACACGGCGTTCTTCGACAAGCGCAGCAAGTTCGTGCATTACCTGCCGGAGGTGGCGCTCGTCAACAATCTCGAATTCGACCACGCCGATATTTTCGCGGACCTCCAAGCGGTGAAAACATCCTTCAGCCATTTCATCCGGCTGATTCCGCGCAACGGGATGCTGCTGGCCAATGGAGATGACCCAAACCTCGCGCCCCTGCTCGACGTGACGCATTGCCCGGTGAAGCGCTTCGGACTCGGGGAAGGCAACTCGGTCCAGGCCTTCAACATCCGCTACGGCCCCACGGCCACGGAATTTGAGATCCCCAGCTTCAAATTCCACACCAATCTCGTTGGGGAATTAAATGTGCGCAACGCGCTGGCCGTCGTGGCCTGCGCCAAACATTGCGGGCTCAAGAACCATCAAATCCAGTCGGCTTTTGATTCGTTCAAGGGCATCCGGCGGCGAATGGAAGTGCGGGGCATTGTAGGCGGGATAACGGTGGTGGATGATTTTGGACATCATCCCACCGCCATCCGGGAGACCTTGCGGGCGATTCGGATCAAATATCCCCGGCAAAAGCTGTGGGCGGTTTTCGAACCGCGCAGCAATACCACCCGGCGCAGCGTGTTTCAGACCGAGCTGGCGCTGTCGTTTGCGGACGCGGACGCGGTGATTATCGCACAGATCGCGCGCTTGGAGCTGTTGAGCCCCGATCAGCGGCTGAGCCCCGAGCGATTAATCGAAGATTTAAAGTCCACCGGCAAGGCCGCCTGGTACCTGCCCGACGTGGACGCGATTGTCTCGCACCTGGCCCGGAATGCCGAGGGGGGAGAGGTCGTCGTCGTGTTCAGCAACGGCGGGTTCGGCGGGATACACGCGAAACTTTTGGAACGGCTGGGGCGACCGGCGTGAACCAGGGAGTTTGCCTGTGGTATTGCGCGCAAATGGTCTGAGGCCTGGGTTCGTTAAATCTTCGGCACGATCACGCGCAGGCCACCCCGCCCGATGTTGAAGGTCGCCGGCAAATGGCCGATCAGTTCCCCGTCCACTTCGAGCGGGGCCGGCGTCGGGCTGGTCAGGGTCAGGGACTCGGCGCGAAAGGATTGAATCGCCGACCGAGGCAGATCGCCGCGCAGCAACAACTGCGGGCCGCACCGGGCCAGGGTCAGCCAATTGACCCGGGGAAAGACGCAAACCTCGAGCAGTCCATCCGACAGGTCGGCGTCCGGAAAAATCCGAAATGGTCCGCCATACAACGTACCGTTGCCGATCAGAACGAGTCCGCCCGTGTAGGCCTGTGGCCCGGCGGTCGCAGTGATGCGTGAGGGCGCATCCCACAGCGCGCGCAATCCGGCCATGACGTACGCCAGGGGTCCGATCTTCTTCTTCAGGTCCCAATGGACCAGCTCGATCGCCCGGGCATCCAAACCGGCCCCGCCAAGCTGCGCAAAGTAGCGGGATTTTCTTCCGCCGTTCAAACCATAATCCACTCGCGGCAGATCAATGCGGCGCTCGCAGCCTTTGCGGATCGTTTCCCAGGCGAGTTGGATTCGCGCCGGAATCTTTAACTCGCGCGCAAAGACATTCACCGTGCCCAGCGGCAGCACGCCGAGACGCGTCTTGCTGAATCCCCCAGGAACATCCCCCATCCCATTGAGCACCTCGTTAACCGTGCCGTCCCCCCCGGCGGCAACCACGGTGGCGAAGCCCTCGGCCACCGCTTCGGCTGCCAAACGTTGCGCGTCGCCTGGCGCGGTGGTCAGCTTGAGCGTGCTCTCCGAGGCGATCTCGTCGAGATATCGGCGAAACCGCCGGGCTTTCTCACCCCTGGCCGCCGGGTTAAAAATCACACATGCGCGCACCCGTCATAGTTGGTGCCAGCACGCGCCGACAGTCGAGTCGAAACCGTGCCTCGCGATGAGACCGTTGTGTCCCTCGCCCCGCGTGTTCTGCCCACTTATGCGACAGGGCGGAGCGGGAGGGTGCGGTCCGGGATGGGCGTCAGGGGCTCCGACTGGAACCATGAAACCATGGACCTCGACGGACAGCCGCAGTTGCAATGCGCAAGCCTCGCGGTCGGTTAGGGTCTTTTGGCACTGGGCCTGCTAGGAACGGGTTACGCGGTTTGTGGCATGAGAACTGTGTGTTGTTGTTGGTGTTGTTCGTATGGAAAGAATAAGGATCTCGGATTCACCCTCACGGAAGTTGTGGTCTCGATGGCCATTGCCGCGATGGTTTTCGCGGGCGTGCTGTACGGTTACGTAGCCACGGCGGATCACGCCGAATGGAGTTCGTATTCGCTGGCGGCGCACTCCTTGGCCATGCAGGGGGTCGAACAGGCTCGCGCGGCGAAATGGGACCCCCAGGCCTGGCCGAGCATCGACGAGTTGGGAGTAACGAATTTCTCGCAGACCCTCACGCTCGATGTGCCAGTGGCCGGCGGCAAAGCCACTTTTGCCACCAACTACGTGAGCATCACCACGATTTCCACAAATCCCCCGCTCCGCCAACTGCGCGCGGATTGTGTGTGGTCGCTGCCCTATCGCAACAGCCAAACTCGCGGGCCTTTCACCAACACGGTCATCACCTTGCGGACCGCCGACCAATGAAATCTTCTGCGCTCCTTCCAACCCCTTCGAGCCAACAAGGCCGGCATGCCCGCGGCCAGGCCGCCTTCACGCTGGCGGAGGTGATGACCACGATGGCGATCTTTTCCCTGGTCATGATCGGCGTCATTTACTCGCACGTCTTCGGCTTGAGAATGTTCAATATCACCGCGACCAAGCTTGGCGCCTCCCAGGGCGCGCGCTCAGCCCTGGATCGGGTCCGCGACGACATCCGTTCGGCCAAAGTGCTTTACGTCGGCAACGGCGATAACACCGGATTTACCAACGTCACGGGCACGAACCCCCGCGAAGGCAACGCCCTGCAGATTTACCCCACCGCCAGCACAAATTTGTTCACCCGGTACGATCTCGATCTAAGTGATCAAAAGCTCAAGCGAGTCGATAATGGAAATGGCCCGCCGCTCGTGATCGCCCCTTACATCACGAACACCGTGCCCTTTCGGGCCGAGGATTATGCGGGCAACGAGCTGACCTCCGACATCAACGATCGCGTCGTGCACATGACCCTGGATTTTTATCAATGGGAATTTCCGGTCGCCCAGGCGGGCGTCGGCGCTTTCTACGACTATTACCAGCTTCAAACGCGCATGACCCGGCGGACGATCGAGTAACCCTCAAGAATTTAAATCGAGCAACGCTATGAAAACACATCCGCGAGATAACCGGCGCACCCAACAGGCTTATTCACTATTAACGGTCATGATCATCACGGGGGTGAGCCTCACGATCTTTGCCGGGGCGGCCAAATGGACCGCCACGACCTCCCTGCTCAACGATCGCAATAATACCTACAACAGCGCGGTCGCGGCGGCGGAGGGCGCGTCCGAGACGGTCCTGAGCCAGCTCGCCCACGACTTCGCCAACCAGAGCTTTAATCCGGCGAATGTGAGCGCGTATGGGAGCTTGATCCCCACGGAGCCCTGGGCGGCCGCCTACGAATTCAGCGACGGGGCGGGCGGCTCGAACCAGACCTGGGTTTCCACGACCCCGACCCAGGTGCTCACGAACCTGGATTCGCAGTTCTCCGGCCTGTACGGCCTGGTGTACGCCTGCTCGATCAAGTCCTGCGCCACGCCCCTGAATACGCCCTACCGCATGACGGCGGCGGTCGAGCAGGATGTTCAGCTCGCCTCCATCCCGGTATTCCAGTTCGCCATTTTCTACGCCATGGATCTCGAGATCAATCCCGGGCCGGCCATGAAGGTCACCGGCAAGGTCCACAGCAACGCCAATATCTACGCCGCCCCGGTCTCCGGCCTCGAATTTGTGGACAACGTCACCGCCGTGGGAACCAACTATAATAATCGCGCCCCGGGTGATCCGACCGGCGGTGGCAAAGTGGCGCCGGTATATGACGCTGAGCGCCTGGACAAAGTGAGTTCCTTGACGCTGCCCATCGGCGCCAACAACAGTCCGCAGGCCGTCCGGGCAATCCTGCAAGTTCCGCCCTTCGGCGAGAACCCGGCCTCCCAAACCGGCCAGGCGCGCTATTACAACAAAACGGATCTGGTCGTCACCGCCACCGATACCAACGTCCTGGTCCAGGCCGGGAACTGGAATAACTTCATCGTCCTGCCCACCGACGTGGCGGCAACCTCCAACTCGCCCGCGCAGTATTCGTTCGTTAAAACCAATGCTTCCTTCTACGACCAGCGCGAAGGGAAGTACACTTTGACGACGGACCTGGATGTTGCCGCGCTGGGCCGCTGGATGACCAATGCCGGGGCGAGTCTCAACACGCTGGCGCAAACCACCCTGGGCCACCCGGTCAGCTCGGTTTTCATTAATGACCAGCGTGCCATCGCCGGAAAACTGACGGTGGCTCGCGTCTTAAACGGACGCCAGCTTCCCCCAGGCGGGTTGACGGTGGCCACGCCTCTCCCGTTGTATGTGCAGGGGCAGTTCAACGCAACCAATACCACGGCCGGTTACACGAACACCTCTGGAACCCTGCCGGCCTCGCTGGCGGGGGATGCGATCACGGTCTTGTCGGGTAATTGGGCGGATACCAATAGCAGCAAAGCCATGAGCCAGCGGCTAGCTGTGGATACGACCGTAAACGCCGCCTTCCTGGGCGGGATCGTCCAAACCACCAACGCCGCGGGGGGACACTATAGCGGGGGCGTGGAGAATTTCCCGCGTTTCCTTGAAACCTGGAGCGGCAAGACCCTCACGTACAATGGATTCGATGGTCGTCATGTTCCCCAGCCAATACGCCACCAACTATTGGGTCAGCCCGGGCACCTACTACAACGCTCCCACCCGCCAATGGGCTTTCGATGTCAACTTCCTGGACTATCATCGCCTGCCGCCCGCCACGCCGCAGGTACGCAAGCTGGTTCGCGGGCAGTGGAGCACCGTCGCGGCCAACTAGAGCCGGTTCCGCCCGGTGGGCTCGGGTCTGCCCACGACGGAACCGGCTCTCCGGCTGGCCCTTCTGCCATGCGAATCCTCCTCCGCCACCTCGAAACCGGCGCGTATCTGAAAAATGCGCGGAGCTGGACGGATGACCGCGAAGCGGCCCAGGATTTGGTGGACCACGAGCTGGCCATTCGTCTGGCACGGGAGTTGCGCCTGCGCCAGGCCGAATTGGTGTTAGTGTTCGGGAAACCCGAATTCGACATCCGCCTGCCGCTGCGGCTAGATCCGGGCTACCGGCCCGGCCTGCCGGGTTAAGTGATTCTGCCTTGAAGGACGCCGCGGCGGCACTCTCGCGAAGTCCCCGCTGTCGGCGAAGGCCTTTGCTTGCGACCGAGACCGCCCTGCACCAGTCCGGGACCCGGTGAATCCCCGGGGGCCAAGCCGGGGAAAAATCGAGCCCGCGGTTGCCTCGCTGGCCTGATTATAGCTCATATAAGATCTGATAACGACAGTCGCGGACTCATGAACATCAAAAGACAACGAATTGCGCCGCCCGGGGCGGAACCACCGGCCCGCTCGCCACGACCCGCCTTTAGGGGTCCCCGAGCGGCGTTCACGCTGGCTGAAGTCTTGGTTTCGCTGCTCCTTCTGGGGCTGGGCATGGGCGGTATTCTGTCGCTGTACAGCCAGGCGGCGGTGCGTTCGGACTGGTCCGCCTACTCACTGGCCGCCCAGTTCAGGGCGGTGGGCGGCATCGAACAATGCCGGGCGGCAAAGTTTGATCCCCGGGGAGCACCGCCGGTGGACCAACTGGTCAGCAGCAATTTTCCGGTCAAAGTCGATATCCTGGACGTAGGCACGTCGCTGGGCAAGACCACCTACGCGACCAACACCACGACGATCGTGACGCTGTCCACCAATCCGCCCTTAAAGATGATCGAGGTGGACTGCACCTGGAGCCACCCGCAACGGGGGCTGTTCACCAACACGGTCATCACCTATCGGGCGGCGGACCAATAATGAACTCAATCAGTAACCCAGGTATCGGACACGAGTGGCGGAAGCCAAGGCCGGGCCGCGGCGGATTTACCCTGACGGAGGTTTTAACCGCCATGTCGGTCTTCAGCTTCGTGATGCTCGGGGTCCTGGCCTGCCACATCACCGGTCTTCAGTACTATCAGGCGCTGGGGCCCAAACTCCAAAACGCTCAGTACGTGCGCCAAACCGTCAGCAAGATTATCGAGGAGGTGCGCTCGGCCAATTCCGTCCAGATCGGCACCGGTACACGGTCCTCCTTTACCGCGGTTGGGGCGACGAACCTGCAGAGCGGCAACGCCTTGGAGATTTACCCCTCAACCAATACCACCCAGTATGTTTATTACTTTTGGGACAGCGCCTCGCAGAGCCTCAACCGCGTAGGATTGAACTCCTCGAATGCCGTCCCGATTGCGACCTCGGTCACCAATGCAGCGGTGTTTACGATGGAAGACTTTTCTGGGACGGTCCAGACCAACAGCCAGAACAACGCGGTGACCAGCATTTTGCTGCAAATCACCACGATCTCACCCAAGACGCGCACTCCCGATTGGTATCAAGTGCGCGCCAAGATTACGCGCCGCAACCTCCTGTAGCCCATGAAGAATTTATACCCGGCTTTTTCACGCCGAACCCGCGGGAACGTCCTGCTGCTCACGATGGTCATGCTCTCCATCAGCGCCCTGCTGGCGGGCGGGTTGTTCATCTACGCCCAAAACACCTCCAAGCTCAATCAGCGCGACAGCGATTACTACACCGCGGTGTCGGCCGCGGAGGGGGCGACGGAAAAGGTCCTGGCCCAGATCACCAGCGATTTTCGAGACTACGGGGACGGCTATTTGCAGCAGCACCTCGATAACTACCGCCGGCTGGCGCCGGCAGTGTCGGAATCTCCCTCGTGGACCAACTTCGATTTCCTGGATCAGACCGGACAGGCCGGGCGTGTGGAGGTGGACTGGACCTCGATCAACGGTTTCTCCTCGGTCGGGGGCCAATACGGCCCCCTGCGCGGGTTCAACGATCAAATCCGCATTCTCTCGAACGTCCGCAACCACTCGGGCGATGGCGTCGTCGGTTCGGTTTACCAGGACATCAATCTGACCCGCATTCCCATTTTTCAGTATGCCATCTTTTACAATGTGGCGCTGGAGTTCACGCCGCTGCCGCCCATGAACGTGACCGGCCTGATACACTGCAACACCAACATTTACATGAACCCAGCCGGGGCGCTGACGTTCAACAGCGACGTGACCTCGAGCGGAACTATCGTCGCCGGACGGAACCCCGCCGGCCCGTTGCCGGGCTTGGGCGGGAGCGTGTCCTACCTCGGCAAGCACGATAGCGGTGTGAGCACGCTCAGCCTGCCCATCGGCACCAACAGCTCCCCCGCCGCAGTCCAGCAGGTGCTGATGGTCCCTCCCACTTCCGAGGATCCTCAATCCAGCATGGGCCAGCAGCGGTACTATAACCAGGCGGACCTGATCCTCCTGGTGCAAAACAACGCCGTGATCGCGACCAACGGACTGCTGGCCTCCAGCCCGTTCTCGGTTCCGACCAACGAACTGTTTCTGTTTGTCTCGACCAATATGTCCTTCTACAACAAGCGTGAGGCCAAAACCATTCGCGCGGTTCAAATCGACGTCTCCAAACTCGTGCTCTGGAACGCGACCAACACCACCGTGCGACCGAAACTGCCACTGCAGGATGTGCGTGTCATTTACGTTGCCGATCAGCGGACGATGGCTTCGACCAACGAGTCGGGGGTTCGGCTGGTCAACGGCGGCGTGCTGCCGCCACAAGGCCTGACGGTGGCCACCTCCTCGCCGCTTTACATTTGGGGCGACTATAATGCGCCGGTGGCCGCCAAAGGAACGACCAATACCACCAGCACGCTGCCTGCCGGCATAGCGGCGGATGCCATCACGGTGCTCTCGACGGCCTGGAGCGATGCGAACAGCTCCAAGCTCCTTGCCTTTCGGCTCGCCGGGGACACCACCGTCAATGCGGCATTTCTCGCCGGAATCGTCGCCACCACGTCGGCGAGCGATAGCGGCGGCGTCGAGAACTTCCCGCGCTTCTTGGAAGATTGGACGGGCCACACCCTGACTTACAACGGTTCCATGGTTTGCATGTTTTACAGCTCGATTGCCACCGGCCTCTGGCTCGGGATCGGCAGCACTTACGACATCTATAATCCCCCCAACCGTAACTGGGCCTGGGACCAAAACTACCAGTACCGCGACAAACTTCCCCCGGCCACTCCCGACCTCACCGTCCTGGTGCGTTCAAGCTGGCGGATGTCCTCTCCGTTTGGAACGAATGTTGTAGCCGGGTTTTAGCGCCGCTTGAGGCGGGCTCAAGTCGGGTCCGTTTCAGGTTGGACAGCGTCACGGCGCCTGCGGTGCTCCGCGGCGGGAAGGAAACGCCGGGGCCCGCGGGTACGGTGCTTCACGCCAAACACTCCGGGTAGCGGTCCGTCCGGAGACTCAACCCCCCAGGGGAATCCCCGGGCTTCGTTCCGGGAACATCCCCGGGAGGCGGTTCGTTAGCCGCCCCGATAGTCCCAGGGGCCTAACGGCCCTAAAGTACCTCCAACGAAAGATGAACATCGCTAACAAAGGTCAATGTCCCGGCTTCACGCTGCCCGAGGTGATCGTCTCGCTGGCCGTGGCCTCGGTGGTCTTCGGGGGCATTCTCCTGGGCTACACCCTGACGACCGATCGCGCCGAGTGGAGCGCGTATTCGCTGGCGGCCCAATCCCTGGCCTTGCAAGGCGTCGAACAGGCCCGCGCCGCCCAATGGGACACGCGCACGGCGCCGCCCGTGGATGAGTTGGGAGTCACCAATTACAACCAGGTAATCACGCTCGATGTCCCGGTGTCCGGCGGCAACCCAACGCTGGCCACCAACTACGTCAGCGTCACCACGATCTCGACCGCGCCCATGCTGCGGCAATTGCGCGCGGATTGCGTGTGGTCGCTGCCCTACCGGAACAGCCGCACCAGCGGCCCGTTCACCAACACGATCATCACCCTGCGCGCGCCCGACCAATGAACCGAATTCCCCCTCCAGCGCCGCAGAGCGCGCGGCCCCCTCGGACGCGCGCGGCATTCACGCTGCCCGAAGTCATGATCGCACTTTCGCTGCTGTCGCTGGTGACGGTGGCTCTGCTTTATTCGCAATTATTCGGAATGCGCCTGTTCAACATCACTTCGGCAAAACTCGGCGCCAGCCGGGGCGCGCGCGCTGTCTTGAACCAGGTGCGGGACGATATCCGGTCCGCAAAAACCGTCTATGTGGGAAACGCAACCAGCGCCGGCTTCACCAACCTGCCAGCCAATGCTCCGCAAGCGGGGAACGCGGTGCAAATTTTCCCCCTGGCCAGCACGAACGCGTTCGTGGTGTACTACCTTGATCAGGCCAGCCAGCAGCTTCGACGCATGACCAACGGAAGCGCCACGGCGGCGGTATTGGCCTCGTCGGTCACCAACCAGCTTGTCTTCCAGGCGGAGGATTACGCCGGCAATGTGCTCACGAATGATCAGAACAACCGGGTGATTCGAATGAGCCTCGAGTTTTACCAGTGGGAATTCCCCATGGCGCAAGCCGCCTCAGGGGCCGCCTACGACTATTATCACCTGCAAACCCGCGTCACCCGGCGCGCGATTCAATAAACGGCAAAGACCCGGACGCATGAAGACAAACCAGACTCTTAACCCAACCTCCGAACGGGGCTATGCCCTCCTGCTGGTGATGGTCATCGCCGGTGTGGCGCTGCTGCTGTACGCTGCGGCGGCCCAATTCACACTGAGCTCGTCGGCCCTAAACGAGCGCAACAACCGCTACAATGCGGCGGTCGCGGCGGCGGAGGGCGCCTCCGAACTCGCGTTGAGCTACATCGAGCGCGATTTTTATAACCAGAGTTTCAGCCCCGGAAACTTGAGCGGTTACCAATCCCTGGTCCCCACCCAGACCTGGGCCACCGCCTACCAGTTCAGCGACGGGGCCGGCAACCTGAACCAGACATTCGTGCAAAGCGGAGCGCTCACACTCAGCACGAATCTCAACTCCCAATTTGCCGGGTTGTACGGGCTGACGTATCCCTGCACCGTTACCTCCCAGGCGCAGGCGCTGGGAACCCCGTTCAATCCCGCCGCCGCAGTCCAGCAAAGCCTTCAGCTCGCTTCGATACCGGTCTTTCAGTTTGCCACCTTTTACGCCATGGACTTGGAGATCGACCCCGGCCCGGCGATGAAAATCACCGGGAAGGTTCACAGCAATGCCAACCTGTACACGGCCCCCGGCGCAACGCTCGAATTCGTGGATGACGTGACGGCGGTGGGCGGGATCTACAATACGCGCGCTCCGGCTAATCCGCTGACGGGGACCATTTTGGCGCCGATCTTCGACGCCCAGCACCTTCAGCACGTCAGTTCCCTGTCACTCCCCTTTGGTTCAGCCAACAGCCCCGCTGCTGTTGCCCAAATCCTGCAGCCTCCGCCCTTCGGCGAAAGCCCCGCCTCGTCCACAGGCCAGAGCCGGTACTATAACAAAGTGGATTTGATCGTTACCACCACCAGTTCCAATGTCGTGGTGACCGCCGGGCTGTGGAACACCTTCGCCGCAGTCTCCCCCGACGGGACCAACTCGACCGGCGCGTATTCCTTCATCAGAACGAATGCGTCATTTTTTGATCAGCGCGAGGGCAAGAACACCCTGACCACCGATATCGACGTCGGCGGATTCGCACGCTGGATAACCAACAGCGGCGCCGGGCTGAACACGCTAGCCCGGACGACGCTCGGACATTCACTGAACTCTTTGTATGTGAATGACCAACGAACCAAGGCCGGCTACCTCGCCGTGGTCCGGGTCTCGAACGGCCAGCAACTTCCCCCCGCGGGGCTGACGCTAGCCACGGGCCAGCCGCTCTATGTTCAGGGCCATTTCAACGCTCCCGACACTTCGCCGGGCTCGACCAATACATCCGCCGTTCTCCCCGCATCGCTGGTGGGAGATGCCATTACCGTGCTGTCAGCCAGTTGGGCGGATACCAACAGCACCACGGCACTGAGCCTGCGACCGGGCGTCAATACCACCGTCAACGCGGCCTTCCTGGCCGGCATCGTCCCCACCACCACCGATTCGCTGGGCGTGGGCCACTACAGCGGCGGCCTGGAAAACTTTCCACGCTTCCTCGAGAATTGGACCGGCACCACCTTCACGTATAACGGCTCGATGGTGGTCATGTTCCCCAGCCAGTCGGCCACTAATTTTTGGGTCAGCCCGGGCACCTACTACAACCCACCCACCCGCCAATGGGCTTTCAATGCCTCGTTCAAGAACTTTGAACTCCTGCCTCCGGTCACCCCCCAGGTCAGCCAGTTGTTGCGCGGCCAGTGGAACGTGGTCGCGGCGCACTGAACCTAATGAGGCTCGGTTTGGGGGCCTCTGCGCGTCGCGGGGTAGTCGAGGGTTTTGGGGGCTCGAAAAGATCGGGGTGAGCAGACGCCTCATTAGCTGTGCGCTTCGCGCGGAACTGAGAGGGGGGGACAGGGATGCGCCGAGTGGCATGCTGGATGGGTAGCGGAATCCGAGTCGAGGACCAACGGGTTCGAGATTCGGTTCTGTTCTATCCAACTGAATGAATTGGGGTTAGCATTGCTGCTGTGGACGCGGACGAACGCGAGATTTATTATTACATGAAGGCCAACGGGCGGGATTTTATCCCCGCATCCGAGGTCTGCAAGCGCGCCGGGGGCAAGCGGCGGTTCCGTTGGAACCCTGATTGGGCCAGGCCGGCGCTGTTGCGAATGGCCGGACGTGGCATCCTCGAGAGCGATGACGAGGGCCGCTATCGTCTGAAGCCCATCCCCAAAATCGATCCCAAAGGCAAGGTCTGGGCCTCCAAAACGGTGGTCGAGCTCCTCAAAAAGAGCGGGAAATCGGTCGATCACCTTTTGACCATTATTGACGAAGACGAGTACTACGACGGCTTGTGACCGGGCCTGCGATGCTCCGAGACAGCGGGGTTGTCCAAAAACGAGACCTGACCCGTGGGTTTGATGGGGAATTGGTTCATCTTGGGCATCTCTCGCCCCGGCGCTCCATTCAAGAATCGTCCGGCGTGATTTCTGCTGGAATAAGGGGTCACTGAAATCACGGTGTCTAATTGCGGCCTCAAGTGTGCAGCATCGTCGGGATGCACCAGACACAGGGGCGGTTGCTCTTCGTTCCGTATTTCGGCGACGCCGGTATGAATGCAAAGAAGATCCTAATTGTTGACGATAACTCAGTTGTTCTCAACACGCTCGCGTTTAAGCTGCGCACGAACGGGTACGAAGCGCTTACGGCTGCTGACGCAGGCGAGGCGGCCAGCGCCGTCCGAGCCGGCAAGCCGGCCCTCATTTTACTCGATATCAGTTTTCCGCCGGATGTGGGTCATGGGGGCGGAGTGGCTTGGGACGGCTTTCTTATAATGGATTGGCTTCGCCGAATCGATGGGGTCAAAAGCATCCCGTTCATTCTGATCACTGCGGATGATCCGGCCAGCCACATGGAAAAAGCGCTCGCGGCGGGGGTGTCGGCGCTCCTGCACAAGCCCATCCACACGAATGAGTTGCTAACCGCGATTCAGCACGCCCTGGGCGCCCACCTCGAACAGCCCCAGCCCGCTGTCCAAAGCTAACGAACAATATTATGCAGGTTCCAATTGGCCTTCGACTGGCCAAGGATACAAGCCCCGCCACTCCCACCGGCCGGACAGCCAGGGCTCGGGAAAAGGCGCCCTTTTTGGAAGACCAGACCCAACCGAAGTTGGCGGAGCAAAAGTGCACGCCGGTCGGCCAAGGCCGCAAGCTTCTGGTGGTTGACGATAACCCCGTTGTGCTCAAAGCCTTTGAGCTGAAACTCAAGAATGAAGGGTTCAATGTAAGAACACTGAGTAACGCGGCGGGAGTGACCGGCGCCATTGCGGAAGATGGGGCGGACCTCATCATTCTCGATGTGAATTTTCCGTCCAGCGGAATGATGGAATGGAGTGGCTTCACCGTCATGCAATGGCTGCGCCATTGGCCGGAACTGGCACGCATCCCGGTTCTACTGATCTCGGGCGGCGAAGCAGCCGAATACGAGCAAAAAGCGCTCGATGCGGGTGCGTTCGCTTTCCTGCGAAAACCAGTCGATTTCAGAACCCTCATCACCACCATCCAGCAGGCTCTCGGATGAGGCCCCCCCTAGTGGCCCAAACCGCCGAAACCAAAGCAGATCAGCCGGAACGAGCCCAACTCGGGCTTGCTCGAGCTCGCTCTGCCAGCCAGTTGACGGCCATTCCAGTGCGCACGCTCGCGTTGCGGAACCAAAGCTGCCCATCGAAGCGGTTGCTGGGACTGAAGTGTCCACGTCCTGCCTCAATTTTGGACACGCATGTGGCTTTCCAGCACACTACGCAGGGAAAGCACGCGCTGTTGCTTGGTGGCATGTGAGTTGCTATGAATCGCTTGGACTGATAGTCCCGCCGCTGGTTGTGCGGTGAGTTAATTCATTGAACGCTGTGAGGCTGGTTGTTTTGAATGCCGTGGGTTCAGTCGTATGCCGACCGAGGGGGAAAACGCACGCTGGTTTTACTCTGGCCGAAGTGGTCGTGAGCGTGGCCATCTCCACTCTCCTGTTCAGCGGCACCATACTCGCCTACGTGCAATCCGCCTACCGATCCGAATGGACGGGTTACTCGTTGGCGGCACAGGCGCTGGCGATTCAGCAACTCGAGCAGGCACGGTCGGCAGTTTGGGACCCTACACAGGTCCCGGTGAAAAACGAGATCACCAACATTCTAACGACCAGCTCCGCGATCCTGGATTTGCCGGTATCGGGGTCGAACTACGTGTGGGCGACCAATTACGCCACGGTCCAGTCGATCACCCTCTCTAACGCGGTGGGGGCGTCGGTGTATAAGGTCAAGGTCGATACCGTGTGGCCATTTCGATGGGGGAGCCAAACCCGGTACTACACCAACACGGTGGCTGATTACTTCGCGCCTGAGTGATGAGAACCCGCATTCCAATATTCCGAGCGCAGGACAGGGCGAGCCGTAGGTGCCGGCAATGGGGCATGACGCTCACCGAGGCCATGGTGGCCTCGGCGGTTTTCAGCCTGGTGGTCCTCGGCACGGTCTATACCCAGATTTTCTGCATGCGCTTCAATGAACTGGCCAGCAGCAAAATGGGGGCGAGCGATGAAGGCCGGCATAACTTTGACAAACTGACGGCTGACATCCGCTCCGCCAAGGTCTGGCAAATTGGCTACCTGTCAGGGACGAACTTCACCGCCATCAGCAATACTCTGGCCCAGGTTGGCACGGCGCTGCAACTCTGCCCCACCAGTGACACCAATGCTTGGGTGCGCTATTACTTTGATACGAATGCCGGCCAGCTTTACCGGCTGGCCAGTGGCGCCTCCGCGCCGGTGAGCATGGCGCAAAGCCTGACGAACGCCTCCGGCCTGGGCATGAGCTTCCGCGCCCAGAACTATCTGGGCAGCAATATGTTCGATCTCCAATATAAATACGTGATCCTCACCACGCTCGAGTTTTGCCAGTACCAATATCCGCTCACCAGGGTTGGGCCGGGAAATTATTATGATTATTACCGAATTCAGTTCCGCGTCGGTTCCCACAACTTTAACTGAACCATGAACACTCAAGCCTCCGCCAAGTCTCGTTCCGCAAAGGGATTCGCCCTGCTGATCGTCCTCGTGCTTACCGCCGCTATTGTCCTGGTGATGGCCTCGACACTCGCCCGAACCAGCACCTCCGCCAATCTCAACCAGCGCAACAATCAATATACCGCCGGCCTCTACGCCGCAGAGGCGGCGACGGAGAAAGTCGTCTCCCGCATGAAGGTGGACTTCGCCAATGGCAGTCTGACCTACGTCACCAACGACCTGACAACCTACCGTTCCTATGTACCTACGGCGGCTGAAGATCCTTTCTGGGGCAGTTTCCAGTTCAGCGACGGCCAGGGGAATGTCAACCAAACCTACGTGCAGGCCATCTCCGCCATGGGCTGGGGCCCGCTGCAATCGCAATACCAGGGGCTCAATGGCTGGACCAACACCTATCGGGTGATGTCCAACGTAACCCAGACCAATAGCCTCTACCACGTGACCTCGGCCGTACAACAGGATGTTCAGCTCGTGGGCATCCCGGTCTTTCAGTTTGCCATCTTCTACAACAGCCTCCTCGAATTTACCTGGGCGGCCCCCTTCACCATTAACGGACGGACCCACTCAAACACCAACATTTTTGTCGGTTCGTCGCAGCCGCTGACGTTCAACACGGTGGTGACAGCGGTGGGAACCATCACCTCCCCCGCCTGGTTCGGAAAGACCAGTGGCCAATACACGGGTGCCGTGAGCTATCGCGGCACGCCGGGATACAGCACGAACGCCAATGCCTTGACATTGCCACTGGGCACGAATAACACCCCGGCCGCCGTCCATGAAATCATCAACCTGCCACCGCTGGGTGAGAGTGCGACCTCCGCCATGGGTCAGCAGCGCTACTTCAACAAGGCGGGCGTCATACTCCTGGTCAGCAACAACACCGTCACGGCCATGTTCCGCACTTCACCCTCGGATATTCCCGCAACCATCCTCGGCATCTACAGCTCGACCAACCTGAACGGGGTAACCACCAACTTCCCCTTCCTTACGGTCAACAATACCTTCACCGATCAGCGCGAGAGCAAAACGGTCACGGTGACGGATATCGACGTCAGCAAGCTGGAAGTCTGGCTGGTGACCAACGCGATAGTGAATGCGAAATTCCCCAATACCGCCGGGGTTTATGATCACGGGGTTTTTCCTAACATCATGTATGTGGCGGATATGCGGCCGAGCTCCAGCACGGTGCTGCCCGCCGTGCGCCTGTATAATGGCTCGATCATTCCCACCAACATGACCCCCTCGGGCGTGCCGAGCGGCTTCACCCTGGCGACGCCCAATCCGCTGTACGTGAAGGGCGATTACAATAACCCCAGCGGCGTCCAGAGTAGCACCAATACCAGCGCGACCTTCCCGGCTTCGCTGATTTCCGACGCGTTCACGATCCTTTCCTCGCAGTGGCTCGACTCCCAAAGCTCCCTGAGCCTGGGCAGCGGTGGCAAGCACGCAGCCGTCAGCACCACCATCAACGCCGCGCTTTTGACCGGGGTGGTCTATTCCACAGGCTCGAGCGTGAGCACTTTCAGCGGGGGGGTGATGAACCTGACCCGCCTCCTCGAAGACTGGGGGAATGGCAGTCCCTCGGTCGTCCTGACGCTCAATACCTCGATTGTGAATTTCTATAACAGCACGATGGCGACCACCCAGTATCAACAGCCGGGCGTCTATTACTACGCGCCGACCCGTATGTTCAGCTTCGACCAGAACTTCATGAGCCAGGCCAAGCTGCCCCCCGGAACTCCGATCCTGGACGTCATCCAACGCACCAAATGGGCCACGCCCCCTCCGAATGTCACCACCTATGCGGGCAATTAACCTCAGCCGGTGGATCCAATCGAGCGCGGCGATCCTCGCACTTGCCGCCCAGATTTCGAGGGCTGATAGCATCCCGAGCGACTCGAAGACCAACGCGCTGGTGATTCAGGCCGAATTGCGTCAGGAAACCGGCCTGGGCCAATCCCTCGCCGAACGGGCTTACATCACCTTCGGCAAGGAGAAATTCGCCCTCCTGGTGCCTTCCGGCTTCCGAGGCCATATCTCCGAGGCGAACCGGATGACTCTGGTGACCGCTAACTTTGACCGCCTTTTTGCTCTCCGCGTGGTCGAACCCCTGGCCAGCGAGGACCAACCCCTCAGACCTGAGGGCCTTCGCCAGCGGGTTCTCGAGGCTCACCCGGGAGCCCGGATTCTGGCAGAACTGTCACGGGTGGCAGATGGACGCGTCGGTCCGGCGTTCGACGTCGAATGGATCGAGGGCGGAAAGGTCCCCCGGCGCGCGCGCGTTGCCTTCATCCCGTCGCATGACAGCCTGCTCGAGTTCTCGATGGTTTGCAGTCCCGAAGTCTTTGACACCGGCTGCCAGGCGCTCAACACGATCTTCACCACCTTCCGGGCCAGCGATGGAAAGGGCGAACTCCACATCAGCCCGCTCTCGGATAAGCTGTAAGTGACCGTTGCACCTCAGGACATCCGGCTGGTCAATCAGTCGGATTAGGTTCCGATAAACCCGGCGTTTTAAACGGCGCCTCCAGGACGCTCCCGCGACTGGCTCTCGATCACCCCGGGCAGGAGAGGTCCCGTTTCCCAGCCCCCCAGTTCATCCACACCAGGAACTTGCGCTCCCGGGATGGTTCCTGTCAAAGTAAGTCAATGCAGAATCTGACGGAACCTCGAATCCCGAAATGGCCGTTTTTTGTTGGGGACGGCTCGCTGCTCGGGGCGGCTTATTTTATCTCGGTTTCCAGCAGGGTGCCGATGGGGATCGGGTCCACGTGCCTTTTGGTGCTTTGCGTGGCCGGAGGAGCCGTGCTGGCGATCCTGCCCTTTGCGATGGAGTATCGCGTTGCCGCCCGCCTGGCCGAAGGCAAGGCCCTCACCACCGCGGTGGACACCATCGAGAACCTCCAAAAGATCGGAACTCAAATCAGCGGCGCCACGGGCCGCTGGCAAAGCGCGCACGAGGAAGCCGAAAAGGTCACCGCCGCCGCCAAGAGCATCGCCGAGCGGATGAGCGCCGAGGTGCGGGCGTTCACCGAATTCATGCAGCGGGTCAACGACAGCGAAAAGGCCACCTTGAAGCTCGAAGTGGAAAAGCTGCGCCGGGCCGAAAACGAGTGGCTGCAAGTCCTGGTGCGCGTGATGGACCACATCTACGCTTTGAACCTGGGCGCCGCGCGCTCCGGCCAGCCGAAGCTCATTGAGCAATTGGCCCATTTCCAAAACGCCTGCCGCGATGTGGCCCGCCGCGTCGGCCTGACCGCGTTCCTGGCGGAGTCCGACGAGGCGTTCGATTCGGCGCGGCACCAGGTGCTCGATGGCAACGGCGATACGCCTACCGACGCCAAAGTGGCGGAGACGGTCGCCACCGGCTACACATTCCAGGGGCGCCTGCTGCGTCCGGCGCTGGTCCGCTTGCAGGCCGCGCCCGAACTCGATGGCATGGCCAAGTCAAGCTCGCTGGCTTCTCTCCCAAGTCCTCAGCCGGAGCCGGTGGTTCCCGCGGATACTTCGGCCGCCTAAAAGATCCCCATCCCACATCCCGCGGGGGAGCTGCTGGGGTGTGCCTTCTCGAACTTGAGTTGGCATGGAAGCCGCTTGGACACTTCTGAGTCTGTAATTCTACGGACCCAACGAGCAACATAAAAGGATGAACATGAAGCAGCTATTCAAACTCACTTCCCTCTCGATTCTCCTGGCGGCCGCCTGCCTGCCAGTGATGGCGGACCAGACCAATGTGGTTCAGGATCTCACCATCAACCTGTCCGGTTTAGGGCAGGGGCAAAGCGTGACCAACGGCAACGTGGTCACGACGCATACGACACCGCAACACATCCGAACGGCGGACGTCATTGAGGCCCTGGGCACCGCGACCGGCTCATCCTTCTCAACGACCGCGAAGCTGGTGGTGATTACTCCCTTGGGGGGCGGCACCTCGAGCATCGCGGTTCGCGACGGCACCACCTCGGTTGACGTAACCGCCTTTTTTGTGGATGAGCAAACCAGCGGGTCGGTTGGCAGCTCGCAGTTAAACCTAAAAACGGGCCGGAACAGCACAACGGATTACAGCATCCAACACCTCGCCCTGGTGGATGCCCAAGGCGTCACGCCGCTGACCCTGCATTTTGATGTGCGCGGCATCGCGGTGGAGACCTCACTGTCCACCGCCACACAGGCGGGGCGATCCCAACTGGATGCGTACGTTTCAGGCGCCGGTGATATCGGAGGGAAAGTAGTCATCCTCGAAGGAAGAATCCGCGTGCAGGGTTATACGCTGGAAGTGGTGCCCGACAATAATTTCAATACCTGATTGGAACGTACTCCGTTGCGGAGTCCGGGAGTGCTGGATCTTTGTGTCATCCAGCACTCCTCTTCCACGTACGGTGTCTCCCGCCCGACTCCCTCCGCTGGCGTCCTTGAACCGGTCAACTCGGGCAGCCCTCCGGGATGAAACGGACGGAAAGTTGCTCCTCTTTCCGAGGAAATCTAACACGGTCCCACGAGTTACTCCCGGCGCGCTCCTTCGACCAGCACCCCCTGGCTGCAAGCGAGGAAATAGAGCCAGCACTGGGCCGCGGGACGCCGATAGATCCGTGACAATGCCCCGGCATAGAGCCTGACTTGCGGGCCGTAAAGCCTGGCCCGGTCCGCCAGCTCGCCGCTTGCAATCGCGTCCGTCTTGAAATCCACCAGCCAGATCTCCTCCGGGAGCAGCACAACGAGATCAGCGACGCCCTGGACCACCACGTACTCGCCATCCAGGCTCGGGTCCGCCGGTTCGCCCGTCAGGGCGGCAAGTTCCTTGGGCTCGAATCGCGCCGTAAAGGCAAGCTCGCGTTGCACGAACGGGGCCTGCGCCCGTATCGTCCGGCCTAGTGCCGAATCCCAAAACGCCGCGACCGCTGCGAAATCGAGTTGAGCAATCTCTTCCGCCCGCAAGACCCCTTCGGACTCGAGCCGGCGCGCCTCCTCGACCAGTGCAGCCTGGCTGCCGGTCTGGCTCAAAGACGCTCGTTGCAGGAAAACATGATGGAGGACCCCCAGCTCCGCGGCGCCGAGAGGCTGGCCCGTTGGGGCTGGAATTCCTCCGGGGACCGAACCGCGACCGGCTCGGAGCCGGGAGCCTGGCTTGGTCCCCTGCCCTGCCGGGGCCGCGCCGACGCCCGCTTCCGCCGACATCGGCGCAACGCCGGCACCAGGCGTTGCGGCCCGAAAAAAGAATTCATCACCCTCCTCGGCCACTTCGGATGCGCGCCGGCGCAGTTCCGAGACGGAGGCCTTTGCGGGACGTTTTGTCGCGGAGACAAAAGGATATTGCCACGAGAGCCTTTGCTCAAGCCCGCGCCAAACCTCCGGCTCGACAGCCGGCCGGTCTGTGGGTTCCGTGGCGGCCCCGCAGCCATCCGCCGCCGGCCCTGCAAGGCTGGCATCATCATGCATGAACCAGCGCAGAAAGCGATTCTCACCCCGCGACTCCCCGTCCGTCATGCCGCCGTTCCGGGCGAACCAGAGGCCGAGCCAATCGGCGAAGCTGCGGGCGCTCAAAATGGCATCGAGGGCAGGCTCCTCGGTGTTTTTCCAGATCCCGTTCAGTTTGGCGGCGGAGATCGTTCCGCTCAGAATCAAAGTGTCACGAGCCCGGGTCAGAGCCACATAGAGCAGGCGCGTCTCCTCGCCCAATAGTTCCCGGATCTGCCGGCGGCACGCGAGCCAGTACGGCAGGCTGGGGTAACGCTGGCCGGTATGCGGCGGTTTGACCTGGGGGCAGAGCCCGTAGCGTTCGTCCAGGATGATTTCGGCCCGGAGATCGGCGAGGTTGAACGCCTTCCCCAAGTCGGCCACCACCACGACCGGAAACTCCAGGCCCTTGCTCTGGTGAATGCTCATCAGCCGCACGGCATTTTGGCCGCTCACTGCCGCGACCTGCGGTTCCGCATCCGCGGCTTGCTGCGCCTCGATAAAGCGCAGGAAGCGGAACAAGCCTTGCCGCTGAAATTGGTCGAACTGTTCGGCTAGGCCGGCCAATCGTTGCACGTTGGACTGCCGTTGCTCGCCGCGCGGCTGAGTCAGCAGCCAGTCTGCGTAGCGGGTCTCCGTCAGCACGGCCTCGAGGCAGCGAGAGAGCGACACTTGCCGCGCCAGCCGCCGCCACCGTGTGAAGCGTTCCAGGAAAAGCCGCACCTTCTCATACGTCTCTGCCTCCGTCCTTTGCCCCCGCTCGGACCAGCGCAACAGCGCCGTCCAAAAGTGGGTCTTGATTACGGTCAGCCGGATGGCGGCCAGTTCGTTGAGCGTCAGCCCCGCCAAGGGAGAATGCAGTACCGCCAGCACGGGGATGTCCTGCAACGGGTTGTCGAGCATGCGGAGCAGATTCACCAGGTCCGAGATCTCCAAGCTCTGATAGAATCCACCGCGCGCCACCTGCAACGGAATTTCCAGCCGGGCGAACTCCTTGGCGTAGCTCTCGACTTTGCCGGCGGGCGAACGGAGCAGGATGGCCAGGTCTCGCCACTCGAGCGGCCGAAACGCGCGCGCATTCTCATCCCACACCTCTCGCCGGCTCGCATACAACGCGCGCAGCCGCAGGGCGACAATCCGCGCTTCCTTATCCGCGGCTTCCAGGTCTTGCAGCGCGTCGGGCGCGCCGGGTTTTTGGTCCGCGTCCTCCCGCTGGCCGGGGCTGGATTTCACCCGCAGATGCAATTCGACATGCGGCGAGGAGCCGGCCTCGGCGCCCCTCTCGGGCTGGGCCGGCGCCGCGCCGAAAACCAGTTGGGCTCGTTCATCATACGCCACCCCCCCCGCCTCGGCGCGCATCACGGTCGTGAAGACCGAATTGATAAAGTTCAGCACGCCTTCCCGGCTGCGGAAATTCTCGACTAACGGAATGGCCACGCCCTGGCCGCCCCCCCAGCTTCGCACGTATTCCTGGAAAATCCGCGGATTAGCCAGCCGAAAGCGGTAGATGCTCTGCTTGACATCGCCCACCAGAAACCGATTGGCCTGCTCCCCCTCGCGGCTCAGGGCCTGGATAATGCGGTCTTGAGCGGCATTGATGTCCTGGTACTCATCCACGAAGACGAACCGAAGTTTTTCACGCCATTGCCGGGCAATCCGGCTCGGCTGGGCACCGGCCGGACGATCCCACAGCAGCCGCAACGCGTGCTGTTCGAGATCGTGGAAATCGACCATCCCCAGCTCGTGCTTGGCCTCGGAGAAATCCCGCGTGAACTCGACGGCCAGCCCCAGCAGAGCGCCCATTTGCCCGCGCACCCAGGCCCAATCCTCGCCCAGGGGATCGCTCGCCGCGTTCGAGCGCGCCAGCGAGGAAAGGAAGCGCGCCTCCTCCAGAAAGGCCTTGAGCGGCTCGAGCCAAGCCCCCTTTTTCCCCGTAGGACATTCCTTGGCGGCGGCGGACAGGGCATCCAACACCGTGCCAACCGCGGCCCGCGACGTCACGACCTCGCCTGCCGGCAGCGCGCGGGCGCATCGAGCGGCGACCTCGTTGCCCGAGGGCAGGCTTTCAAGCGCCGGACGCCAATGGTCGCACCACTCACCCACGGCCTCGACGAGCCATCGCTCCCAGTCCGCCGGAGCGGGGCTCGCAAAGCCAGCCAGTTGGCCCTCGAGCCAGGCGCCCGGATCAGGCAGCGTCTGGGTAAAGTGGTGCAGGCGCAGGACCAGCGACCGAATGGGCTTGTCCCAGCCTCGCCCCTGGGACTGGATTAGGTCCTGTACCGCCGCGGCCATGGGGCCGCGGCCTGCATAATGCCGTTGCAACACCGTATCCAGGGTCTCGTCAGCCAGCAGTCGGGCTTCCTCTTCCGCCAGGACTGACAATTGCGGATCCAGGCCGAGCTCGTAAAAGTGCTCGCGCACCAGTTTAAGGCAAAAACTGTGGAGGGTCCCGATGTGGGCGGTCTCAAACAAGGCGAGTTGCTCCTGCCAGTGGCTGTCTGCCGGGTCCCGGGCGAATTCTTCCTCAAGCCGGCCACGGATGCGCTGCCGCATTTCCGCGGCGGCGGCCTCGGTGAACGTGACCATCAGGATCTCATCCAGTGAGGCCCGCGGTCGCTCTTCGAGGAGACAGCCGAGGCACCGCTCGACCAACGTATGGGTCTTGCCCGTGCCGGCTCCGGCCACCACCAACACATTGCCCCGAGCCTCGACGGCTCGCTTCTGGGCGGCTGTTAAACTCATAATAGACCAAATACAGAACGGGGAGGGTCCGGCAAACCGCTGCGGATCCGCAGTTCGCCCTCACCGCCTGGTGAGCGCCATGTTACCAGCAGCAGGCAGCATCCCAGCAAGATTGTTTTCGACTCTCGAGGCCCGCCCAGGCATCCTCATCCTGCGATGATTTTGAGATGAACATGGTGACTTTCAAGCAAGGAACACCGATGCGCGCGGTTCAGGCCTTCTGTCTGGCCGCCACCGGCTTAGCCAGCCTCCTGTGCGCAGGCTGCGCTGCCACCGGCAGCTCGGCCACGGCACGCTTCGCGGCCGTCGAAATCACCGGTAATACGCCCGGGCAAATCGGCAGCGTTGCCGTCCAAGTGTTTCATGACCATGGGTATGATGCGATCCAGACGGAGCTTTCGAGTCTTGTCTTCGAGAAGCGAGCCAAAGGGATCAGCAACCTAACCTATGGCAACTGGGCGGACGACACCCCGTTGTTTACCCGGGTCAAAGTCGAGATTTTGCCCGCCGGCGAACGGACGTATCGACTTCAATGCCAAGCTTTTATGGTCCGGGATCGAGGCAGCCCAGTCGAGGAGGAGATTAAGCTGAGCCGGCTGCGCAGCCATGCTTTCCAGCAGTTATTGGAAGAAATTGCCAATCGGCTGAAGCCCTCATCGGCCGGCCCCTAAAGAAAGAAAGGCGGCCCGCCTATCGGACCGCCCTTCTTACCACAACCTAACCTAAACCTTACCCTCGGTTCTTCGAGGGGGGTGAGCGGCAATTCGTTCAAAATGATTTGCTCGCGGGGACGATTTCCAGCCTCCGGCCCGGCCCCGATGGCCCACCCTGGGGATCGACCGCGCGCTTCCCCGGCCCCGGACCGCTTCCCAAATCGGCGCGAGGCCGGTTAGTGCATCCAGAGCAGAATACAGATAAAGCCGGCCAGGCCGATGCGGTACCAGCCGAACAGGATGAAGGTGTGGGTCTGAATATAGCGCAGCAGCCATTTCACGGCGATGAACGAAACCACCGCCGCCACAATGGTTGCCAGGGCGACCATGGCCCAGTTCTCCTCGCCGGCCCCTGTGCTGTGGTGGAGCGCCTTGAAAATCTTCAAACCTCCCGCCGCCAGCATGGTCGGAATGCCGACCAGGAAGGTGAATTCTGTGGCCGCCACCCGGTTCAGGCCCAGAATCAAGGCCAACAGGATGGTCGCGCCCGAGCGGGATGTGCCTGGAAACACGGCGGCCAGGAGTTGGCCAAATCCAACCGCGAGCACAATAGGCCAGGTTATTTCCTTCTTGAGCGACCGGCCTCGAAGCCAGGTTTCCACCGCCACGAACCCGATGCCGCCCAGGAGCAGGGCCCAGGCGATCGGCCCGAGTTCCTCGGGGAGTTTGAATCCCTTTTTATCGAGCACGAACCCAAACGCGCCCGTGATGCAGAAGGCCGTCAGAATCTGGGCCAGGTAAAGCTGGGTGGCCTTCCGGCGCCACTCGAATACAAACTGGTGTAGCCGGTCCGGGAATAACGGCAATACCGCCACTACCGCGCCGCACTGAATCACGATGTTGAACAAATCGCTCTGGTGCACGTGCAGCAGATGTTCCGCGATCAGCAGATGGCCGGTCGAGGACACGGGCAGGAATTCCGTGATCCCCTCGATAACGCCCAACACAATCACTGCAATCCAATTTGGCATTCAGCGTAGGAACTAAAAAATCCCCCCAATAGCAAGACCAAACCCCGAATCCAGCGGGAGCCCGCGGGCTCCTGCCTACTTGTCCTTTTTGCCAAACATCGCGCCGAAGCCGGTACGGGAATCCTCCTCACGCTGGCGCACTTTGAGCTGCCCCAGGATGGCGTGCCAGCCGATGTAAATCTTGTGCCACGAGTTTTCCAGGTTGCGCAGCACCCCTTCGTTCATTTCGCTGAGGTAGCGCAGCGAAGGGGCGTTGCCCACCAGGTCATGAACCTCCTGGCGGCTGGGGGAGGTGACTTCGACTGACGACAGGATCAGTTCGAGCTCCTGCACCAGCACACTCTTGACTTCCAGAAATTGGTTTTCGTCCTCGGCGCTGAACTTCTTGCCCCGCGCCAGGCTGATGAACTGGTTGAATTGCTTCCAGCACTCCAGGTAGTTTTCCATCTGGACAATCAGTTGCTCGACTTTCTTATTCGTGCTCATAGGCTGAAAAATCAGATTTCGGGCGGGGGGGTGAAGGCATGTTTCGGACTCAGGAAGATGATGGCGCCCCCGCGCAGCTCACGCGCGGTGATTTGCAGGCTGGCGAATTGGAGCGTGACCTCCGAAAGTGGCATTTGGGCCTTGCGCGCTTCACTGAACATCCGCAGGACGAACATGCCGATCTCCTGAACGATTTCGGGCGGGCACGACGAGGAAATTGTGGAGGCCAGGACCTGGTGGTTGCGATCAATCGTCAGGGTTCCCGAGGGCAGGCATTGCACGGCCGGGCTGGCCTTCGAAAAGAGATTCAGGAGTCCCATGATCCCACCAACTGTTTGCTTGGTTCGCTCAATTTCGCCGCCTTGGCGCCGGCGGGCCACCCCACGAGATAATTCTTTTCTTCACCGGGCAGCAGCACGACACGGTAATCCAGGCCGGTGCCTTCAAGGTGCAGGAGCGGGCCGGCCTGAAGCCGCTGAGTCATCTGCTGGCTCGCTTCAAGCACCTGGCGCATCCAACCGCCGAACTCCTGCGCCGCCTCCGTTCCCCAACCCTCCAGCGCGGCCTGGGGGCCCGGCGCGGCGGCAATCACAAAATCCGCACCCGCGCGCGCCAGCGCCGCCAAACGCCAGGCCATCTTCTGGGCTTCCGCGCCATCCCTGGATTCCTCGTGCTCCGGCAAGGCGGTCTCGTCGAGCGCCTGGGCCATCTCGAGCAAAAGCGCGTTGACCGGCTTGGTGATCGCTCGTTCGCGCCCGGGCTCCGCCGGCAGGTTTTCAAACGTCCCGGATTTCCATTCCAAAATCCTGCGGAAGGCGGCTTCCCCGCGGAGGTCTTCAATTTCGGCGTCCATCAGTTCCCCGCCGTGGATCCAAATCCGTCCCACGTTGGTTCCCCGAGTCACGCGCAGCACGGTTGAGCTCTGGGACAAACACTCCATCTGAATCAAATCGATGAGGCCCTTGCTGTGAATGCCGCGGAAACCACCGACCTCGGTGTCCCGGCCTAACAAGGATTCGATGCATTGCAGAAACATTTCCATGTTCTGCTGCGTATCCGGCTTGAGCCAGTACAAATCCACCCCCAGCCCATAAGCCCGAGACCGGAACTCCTCATCCTGTACGCCCGTCATGACCACAGTGCGCAATTCAGGGAATTGACGCCGCACGATCGCGAGGACTTGCAAGCCGTCCATCTTGGGCATCTTCAAGTCGCAAAGCATCAAGCGGAAGGGCTGGCCCCGGAGCAGGGACAGCGCGCGCGCGCCCGAAGCCGCGACGAAGATCTCAGGCCGGCTGGGCAACTGCGCGAGCAACTCGCGGTAAAGCTCCAACACGGCCGGATCATCGTCCACGATCAGGACTTTGTGGCGCGTTTCCATAGTCGTCGGCCGAGCGGCTGATTCTGTGTTCACACCGGCTTTGGCCGCAAGGCAAATCGGTTTCCGAGGTAACACAGCATCCTTTGTTCCGTAAAGGCCCTCCCCCCGCCGTTTGCGTGGAAACCACCCAACCGAGAGGTCAGAGCGTGAATTCGATCACTTCCGATGGTCTATTCGGCCCATGAAAATAGGGGCGACTGGCCTCTTGGCATAATCCGTTCCAGCAGGTTAGGCGGCAATCCCCCCCCGGGCCCCCCTGCACGCGGGACTACGGCCGCGCGCCGCCCCACCCGAAAAAGGGGCAACTCCAAGACAAATAGTCCAGCGGTGAGACACCCAACGAGGCTGAGCGGCTGGCCGTCCGCGCGTTGTGGAGTGGTTTAGGGTTGGGACGGCTCGGCCACATCCGGGGAGGCTGGCATCCGGCTCGGAAACCTCACTTGGCGAAGGCCCCGGCGGAATATCCCACCAAATGCCCGGCCTTACTCGCCCAGGGGCGGCGCCAAAACACCCCGCCGCGGGTCCGTCATGGCACGGTTCCTGCCACCCCTTGTGGCGAAGCAGTTTAAATCGAACTAGACCCTTATGCTTGGCTTCTTCAAAAGTCTATTGCGCAGGCCGCACGACGCGGCGGCTGAGCGCAACCCGGTGGTTGCGCACGAAAGTGTTCCAGCGGCAAAACCGGGGCTCGCTGCGAACCAGCCCCCGGGTGCCAAACCCTCGCCCTTGCGCAAGGACCCCACGCATCACAACGGCAAAGGGGTCGAGATTCCGCTGCAGCAGAATCATCGACAACCTCCCTCTGGAGCTCAAACCACGAGTCACCCAATCCAACGTTGGCGACCTGAGCATCTCCGTTCCGTTGGAGAAAGTCCTCGCTCAACTCTCCCGCGGCACCGTGAAGGTTTCGTTCGGTGAACTGCGGCAGGTCGCGCCGGAGGCCTTCACGCTGCAGAATGACCGTGACCGGGTGTTGGTCTCACTGCCTTTGTCCGAGATACTTTCCCGGATCAACCCCGCCCTGATTACCCGGCGGCGGGCGCAGAGGCACATCGAGGTTCCAGAGGAGATCAGCAGTCCCTTCGATGCCAACGGACGGAACATTGCTTTGTTCACAGAGCCGGCCCAACGCGAGCCGGAACCGGCCCGCCCGCTCCCGGCGCGTCACAACGGCGCGGCGCCACCCTTTGTCACGCCGTCTCCCGCGCCGGCCTCCCCCAGTGGTCCCCCGCCGTCATCGGTCCCATCACCGTTCACTTTCCGGCCGGCTTTTGCCGAGGCCCCCACACCCGCGCCCGCGGCAATCAGCCCGGCATTGGCGCCCTCGCGCTTTACTGCGCCAGCCCCGCCGCCTGCGGCGCCGGCCTTGACTCTGCCCAGCGTTTCGGCTTCACCCGCGCCGATCCCCTTCTCGAGGGGGTCCATGGCCGCGCCGCAAACTCCGGCCAGCCCTTCGGCCGGCCTGGCCATCCAACCCTCGCGCGAAGCCCCTGCCCGCTCATTCCAATCTCCGCCCGCGGCGCCTCCGGTTCCTCACCCCGCCACACCCGTCCCTGGCATCGAGCCTCTCCTCGTCGGCCTGGCTGCCCTGGCGGAGCATTGGCCGGACGCGATTCGCAAAGAAATCATCGACTTGAACCTTGCGGAGGCCCGGACGGCTCTGCCTTTCAGTTCGGTCGAACAGGCCCTGAAACAAGGCCGGATCTCCTTTGCGTGGAAAACCATTCGCGGCTGGATCAAACCCGCCGTGCTTCCGTCGGTTTCAGCCCACGACGGCGCGGTGCTCGAACTGCCGTTAAAAGTGGTGGCGCCGCTGTTTCTTGCCCGGCAAAAGGAGCATGCCCAGGCCAAGCAAAAAGTTTCGGTGGACGCTGAAATCCCGAATTTATTTTTTGGCTTTCCGCAGCCCGAGCCTGCCGCCCCCGCCGCTCCAGCGGCGGTCGCCCTGCCGCAGGCGCCCCGCTCCGCCGACACGAACTACTACGTGTGGGAGGAAGATACGGACTTGCCTAAGGCGCAACCGCCAGAAGCCAGGCGGGGACCGACACCGGGCACGAAATTCGTTGCCAAGTATGCCACCCCCAACGAAGTGGTTTCCCGCGCGGCGGGCCTGGATGGAGTTGCCGGGGCGCTGATCGCGCTGCCCGACGGCCTCATGGTAGCCAACCGTCTGCCGCCCGAGGTGAACGCCGACACCCTCGCCGCGTTCCTGCCGCAGATCTTCGGCAAGGTCAGCCAGTGCACCAAGGAATTGCGGATGGGCGAGCTGAATAACCTGAATTTCACGGTCGGCAATGTTCCGTGGAAGATTTTCCGCGTGAACGCGATCTTCTTCGCCGCGTTCGGCCAGGCCGGGGAACCTTTGCCCACCGCGCAACTCGCGGCTCACTGGCGGCCGAACTGGATCACAAACCGAAATAATTTATGGCCATTATTAATCAGGCAACGAAGGAGCTGCAGGTCAAGATCGTCTATTATGGACCCGCGATGGGTGGCAAAACCACCAACCTGGTCCAGGTCCACGATCACGTCCAAACCGCCGCCGGCAACAAGGGCAAACTCGTCTCGCTGGCGACCAGCTCCGACCGCACCTTGTTTTTCGACTTCCTGCCGATCGAAGCGATGTCGATCAAGGGCTTTAAAACCAAGTTCCAGCTCTATACGGTTCCCGGCCAGGTGATCTACAACACGACGCGCCAGCTCGTGTTGCGCGGAGTGGATGGCATTGTCTTCGTCGCCGATTCGCAGTACGAAAAGATGGCGGAAAACGTCGAGAGCTTCACGAACCTGGAAGAGAACCTAAAATCCCTCAAGTTGAACCTGGCGGAGATCCCATACGTCCTGCAGTTCAACAAGCGGGATTTGGCGAACATCGCTCCGCTCGAGTATATGGAGTTTCTGCTGAACAATCGCGACGTGCAGGTGCCGTCTTTCAGCTCGATCGCCCACAAGTGCGAAGGCGTCTTCGAAACGCTGAACATGATCACCCGCATGTTGCTGCACAAGTTTGTGTGCCAGGGCACTCCACAGTACGCATGACATGGGTACCCTGCCCCAACTGGTCGAGGAAGACATTCAGCGCCTCGATGACGCCTTGCGCGAACTGCTCGAGAAGAGCGACGCGACCACGGCGCTGGTGATCGACAAAGGCGGCTTTCTCATTGGCTGCCAGGGTGACACCCGGCAATTCGATCTGACCACTATCGCCGCGCTGGCTTCCGGCGCTTACCTGGCCAACCAGACCATCGCCAATCTCGTTCATGAAACCAATTTCAACAGCGTTTATCAGCAGGGCGAAAAGCATAGCATGTTCGTGGTCTGCATTGATGAAAGCTCACTCCTGGTCGTCATCTTCAAAGCCTCGGTCAGCGTCGGCTTCGTCAAATACTACTCCGGTCCCGCCGCCCAGCAGATCGCCGCGCAGATGATCGTGGCCCAGGAGCGCGACCCCGGGGCCGGGCTGGATCTCTCCGTCCTGAACCTCGCCGACACCAGCGAGCTCTTTAAGAAAAAGCGGTAGCTCAGCGGGGGCGCGCGGACCCGCGCCAACCCTGCGCAGCGCTCGTCATGAGCGCGGCGCTTTCACCCTCGCCGCCACCTTCAATCGCAGCGCATTTAACCGAATAAACCCGGTCGCGTCGTCCTGGTTGTACGCCTTGGTCGGGTCCGCCTCCATGGTGGCGATCGCCGGGTTGTACAGGCTTACGGGCGACTTGCGGCCCGCGACCATAATATTGCCTTTATACAGTTTCACCCGGACCGTTCCGCTGACATTTTTCTGGCTCTCGGTGACCAGGGCCTGCAGGGCCAGCCGCTCCGGCGCAAACCAATAGCCGTAGTACACCAACTCCGCGTAGCGCGGTATCAGCGAGTCCCGCAAATGCATTACCTCGCGATCCATCGTCAGGGTTTCCATCTGGCGGTGCGCGAAGTGCAAGATGGCCCCCCCCGGAGTCTCATACACCCCGCGCGATTTCATGCCCACGTAGCGATTCTCGACCATGTCCACCCGTCCGACCCCGTGCTTGCCGCCCAGCCTGTTCAATGTACGCATGACTTCCAGCGGGTTCAGCGCCTTCCCGTTGACGGCCACACAATCGCCCTGCGCAAAATCCAGCGTCACATATTCGGGCCGGGCCGGCGCGTCCTCGGGCGCGACGCTGAGTTTGAACATCGCTTTATTGGCCGGGGCAAACGCGTCCATCCACGGGTCTTCCAGAATCCCGGCTTCAAAGGAAATATGCAGGAGGTTGCGGTCCATCGAATAGGGTTTCTTGGCGGAGGCCTGGACGGGTATCCTTTTCTCTTCGCAATAAGCGATCATCTCGGCCCGGCCGGGAAAGCTCTCCCGGAAGGTCGCATCGCGCCAGGGGGCGATCACCTCGAGATCCGGCGCCAGCGCGGCGGCGGTCAACTCGAACCGCACCTGGTCGTTTCCCTTGCCGGTCGCTCCATGAGCCAGCGCATTCGCCTTCTCCTTGCGCGCCACCTCGATCATCCCTTTGGCGATCAAGGGCCGCGCAATGCTGGTCCCGAGCAGGTACTGGCCTTCGTAAACGGCTCCCGCCTGCAGCATCGGAAAGATGAAATCCCTCGCGAATTCCTCCTGCAAATCCGCGATGTAGCATTTCGAAGCGCCGGTGCGCCGGGCTTTGGCCTCGAGCCCTTTGAGTTCTTCCTCCTGCCCAATGTTGGCGCAGAACGCAATGACCTCCGCCTGATACTTTTCCTTTACCCAGGATAGAATGACCGAGGTATCGAGGCCGCCCGAATATGCCAATAGAATTTTCATCGCGGCAAATTAAGGGCCAATCGCTGGAAAAACGCAAAGCCGAAAATGCCCCCGCCACTTCCTTCTTGTCACCCTCGGGTTGCTCAGCAAGTATATACGGCGAGGCCACCTCGCGGTGGCATCGCATATGCTGAAAATCGTCGGTTTGCAACCAAAACTCCCAGCTACCGGGGTTGAACAGGAATTGAACCCGCTCCGTCTAACCTGGCACTTGCAATGAACCGTCTGGTATGGTTTTTGGCTTGCGCCATTCTCGGTCTGGTGATGCTCGCGTGCGGCTTGATGATCCCGGCCCATCTGCGGGCGGTGGATGTCAGCATCCTGCAGCAGGCGGGCAGGAACACACCGACCCTGGCCCAGGACGGCCTGGCGCTCGTCGCCGACAAGAACTTGGGCGCAGCCCAGGTGCTGCTGCAGTTGGCCCAGGAAGACCAACTTCCCGGGCGAGAGAACCTGGAGGCGGCGGTGACCGAACTCTCCCGGCAGCATCCGGGCTGGGTGGCCTGGGGCGGTCCCGAACCCTCCTTCGAGAGCATTTTCCAGCGCGATTCCCGATTGCCTGAGGACGGTTCGGAGGATTTTACGGAATATGTCCTGCGCCTCGAGAATCGAGAGCGCGTGCTGCAACTGCTCCAAAGCTCTCCACGCCCGCTCGTCCAGGAACTGCTCCGCACGCGCGGTCTGAACCACACGGTCATCCTGCCCCCTTCGTCCAGCTCCGCGGGTCAGGCCTTTGACGCCGCGCTGTCGGTGTGTGGGTTGCTGGCCGAGACAGGGCACCTGACCAGCGGATTGAGCAACGCGGTGCTCAACCTCACCACCCAAGCCAATGCCGGCGCCAATTCGCAGCCCTTCGAGGAGGTGCTGGTGGACTTCATGTCGCTGGGGCAGCGCTTTAACTGGGGCCGCCTGGTCGTATTCCTCGATCAGGTCCAAGACACGGCCACCCTGCGGCGACTGGCGAATTTTGCGCGCCGCTCGGGAAAGGAAGTGCCAGTCCTGTTCTCGGCCCTGCACCTTTCCCACGACCCAAAGGCGGTGGCCAATTACCTGGTGGAGTTCAGCCAAACGGGCCTCAAAGACCTCGGCGCCAGTCTGCGCTACGGCACCGGTGGCGTCAGCGAGTTGCTCCGCCGCAACCAGCGTCTGTGCGCCTCAACTCTCGGCGGGAGCCTGGCTGGGTTCGGCCCGCTGGCCGCGCTTTATCCCATGCTCGAGGACCTGAGCTGGCGCTCGCCGGAATTCGGGCTCGCATTGAAGTGGTCGCTCTATCTGCTCGCCGGATTTCTGCTGGCCGCGGCGGTCCATTTTGCCCTGCCCGCCGTGACCGCCCTGCAAGAGCCGCTGCAGGTGCGGGGCTTTCATCTCGCGCGCGAGGTTTTGTTTGCTTTCGGTTTCCTGCTCGTCGTGCTGCTCCTGAGCGAGCCGTTTCTCTCTCAGGAAAGCCAGAGAATGGATTTTCCCATTCGGTTGCGGCTGCCCATCATGGGCAAGCTGCTCCCGGCAGGAACCACCCCAGGTCAATCATCATTTATGAACCAACTGAATATGCTAACCCTCCTGCTGTTCTTCGTGCTGCAGGGGTTGCTCTACACCGCTTGCCTGGTCAAGCTGGCCGAAATCCGCCGCCAGCGCGTGCCGGCGCGCATGAAACTTAAGCTGCTGGAAAACGAAGATCACTTGTTCGACGCCGGGCTCTACCTGGGATTTGTCGGGACCATTATCTCGCTCATCCTGGTGTCACTGGGCGTCGCCAGGTTCAGCCTCATGGCGGCCTATTCCTCGACCTCGTTCGGCATCATCTTCGTTTCCGTCTTCAAAATCTTTCACCTGCGGCCCGCCCGCCGGCAACTGCTCCTCGAAGCGGAAGCCGCCGCGCCGGCGGAACCGGTTGTGCCGGTCGGCCGTCCCACGTTTGCCACCCCCTCATGAACCGCTCGATCCTCATCGTCATTTGCGATTTCCTCCTGGTGAGCCTGCTGGTCTTCTCCAGCCCGGATATCAATAAGGCCACCGACGAGCTGGCGGCCCGCAATCTCAAATTCGAGCTGGCCACCAACCAGGTGGATAGCGCCAAAGATGTGACCGCCGTCATGCGCCTGGCGCTCGATGAGGAGCGAAGGAACCGCGAGCAACTGCTCAGCGAGTTGACGCGCGCCCGCGACACCGTGTCCAAACAGCAGGACCTCGTCGCCGAACGGGAAAAACAAGTGCAAAGCTTCCAGCAGGCACTCCAAAACCGGGAGCAGCAAGCCACCCAATTGGAAGCGCAGAAAACCGCGCTGGAACAACAACGGATCGCGCTCCAACAACAGAAGACGGATCTCGAACAGCAGTTCAGCGCCACCCAAACCAACCTGCAGGCCCTTTCCGAACAACTCCGCAGCAGTTCTGTCGATGCCCTCCTCTCGAAGGAAAAGCTGGCGGCCATGGAAGCCGAGACCAAGAAGCAATCCGAACAAGCCGCGGCGTTGCAGCAGCAGCTAGCCCTCCTGGCCCAGAGCAACGCGATGGTCCTGTCCGAAAAGCAACAGTTGGCAACCCAACTGCAAGTCGCCTCGGCCGAAAAGCGCTCCGCCGCCGAACAGGTCGCGCTCATGAAGGAGGAGGTCAAGGTTGAGCGCGCCGAGAAGGCCAAATTAGTCGAAGGCGTCAAAGCCCTCGCCTCCAAATCCGATGCCCTGGCCCAGGAGGTTCGCGACAATCGTCCGCTGGCCCCGAACATGATTTTCTTCGAGTTCCTCACCAACCGGGTTGAGGCCAGTTTCAATGCCGTTCGGACCGGCCTGCTGGGCGCCAACAAACGCAAGGACGCCCAGACCGTCCTGGTGAGCAACGGCGCCAATACCTTCGCCTTGTGCCACGTTCAGGATACACCCTTGGCCTTTTATAACCCGGGCACCGATTGGGACACCCTGACCGGAACGCTGACCCGCAACGCGACGGCGCTGCCCATCGGCCAGGTGGTCTTTGGTCTTCAGGATCCGCGGCTCGTGTTGATCCCCCTCACGAACGCGGAGGCTCAGCAACTCGGCTGCAAAATCTACCGGGTTTCTTCGGATCCGTACAAGTTTCAGGACGCCGTGTTGATCGGCTCGGAAGACAGTTACTACGGCGAATGCAAGTTCCAGATCGATACCAGCACGCCGGGATATGTCCGCCTGGATCGCAGCGTGCTCAACGGCCTCTTTGGCAAGTTTAATCCCTCCCGCGGAGACCTGGTTTTCAGCAAAACCGGCGAGCTCATCGGCATCATGGCCAACGGGGCCTACTGCATGATGCTGCAGAATTTCGAGGGCAACGCCAAACTGCGCTTGAGCGGGGACGTCCGCGACCAGCATACCGGCGCCATGCTGGCCATGCTGTATTCCGTCGTGAATGGCATGCCCTTCAAGCTGCAGTAATGCCCTTCCCGGCCCCGGGCGCAAAGCACGGCGCCGAGCCCCCCGCGGAAGCGGGCCGGAAGCCGGCTTCGCTAGCCGGTCTTGGGAAAGACCGGCTCGTTGGCGATCACATCGATCAGGCCGCGTTGCAGCGCCTCTTGCGGACCAAATTCCACACCGCCTTTGAACCACTCGATCACTTCAGCACTGGTCCGGCCCGTGTCCTTGACCAACCACTCGGCCATCCATCGGCTGATGGACTCGAAATCCGCCTCTCCGGCGTCGCTAAAACTCGATAACTTGAACGAGAAGCGCGCCGCCGGCGTGGCCGTCCGAAAGCCCTTTCTTCCATGCGCCGCGATGAGCGCCGCCGGCCCATTCGCCGGACCGCGGCAAAACGTGAGGATCGAACACCGGATCCCATTCATGGTGGATACGATCCCCATGGCTTCGCTGGCCGAGCCTCCAAGCGAATCAACCACCACCAGGATCGGACGCTCCTGGTCCTCGGCTGCCAGCACCACCACGCGAGCGATGCAACAACTCGCGATCAGCCTCGTAATCCGCCCACGCAGCACCACGCGCCGTTCTTTTGTGGGCGAGATCAGCCTGCCTGTCGATGGCCTCAGGTCGCTGCGCCCGGGACGGTTCGTATGCGGTTGTGGTCGGCCGGATGACACAATATCAGTTCTCAACTTCAGCGCTCATGCTGGTTCAGTGCTTATGCTGACTCGCGACGCCACCCCTGGCTCTTTGGTCGATGGCGTTGCTTTCGACAACACCCCACCGGGCGCCACGCACGAGACGGGCGGCGTCCTAAGCTGAATCCTGCAGCGGTGGAGTAACCTCTCTCCCAACACGCGTCGATTTCGTCAGTCACGCTATTTTTCTCCCAATTGGGGTATCTTGGCAACTTATTTTCTCCCAACTCGGCGCACCCAGTTGCCGAGCCGCGGTTTCGCGGGCACTCGCTGCACTCAAATTTCAAGACTCAGTGCATCATTTGCGCGAACGCTTCCTTTCCAACAAATTCGAAACAGTAATGATCGCCAAATAACTCCATCGCCCGGAATCACTTATGCCAGAACGTTACACCCTGGCATGGGCTATGCCTAGTCAGACCTCGCAACGTGGCTGCCACACCGAGGCAGCCACTAGACGAACCAAAACAAGATAGACGGATTATGAGCGAAACGAAAACGACCTCAACCAGTACGCCCTCAACTCAGTGCAACTGTTCGGCTGCACCGGCACAGCCTGCCCCGCAGCCGGCCGCCCAGCCTCAAACCCAAACCGCTGGAGCGCCGCCCTCAACCACACCCAAACCCGCGAAGCGCAACTTCCGGAAACACTAGCCCGCTGCCGGTGATTCAACGATCACCGTGAAATGAAACACACCCTGGCGCCGTCGTGGGAACACCGCACGGCGCCAACCTGTGCCCGAATCTCCCCCGCGAGACAGAGAGCCGTCCGTGAACGCGTTCAAGTATCCGCTTCCCCTTGCCACGTCTGAACCCTGCACGCGTTCGGCGTGGAGAGCTGTGCACGCCGCGCAAGCACTCCAGTGCAAAGCCTGCACGAAGCGTCACGTCAGGCGAAAACGACGCGGCTTGTGAAACGAGAAAAACATTTTCAAGATGCTGTGCCATATTGACTTAGGCTCGCACCATTCCGCGTTGGTATGGAACTAGCATCAAACACCGTATGAACGACCTGCTGACCAACCTCCTCAAGCTCCAAGCCCTCGATTTTAGTGATGCGCTGAAATCAACTAAAGCAGCCGAACGGGAAGCATTGCGCGCCCTCATCCCGATGCCAATCCTTGGCCACTACGACCGATTGACCGCCCGGGGTAAAAAGGGCGTCGCGGTCGTGCGCAACCAGGTCTGCACGGGGTGCCACATGCGCTTGCCCATCGGCACCATCAACACGTTGATGCAGGACCAAGACATCCAACTCTGCGATACGTGCGGTCGCTATCTGTGCCTGCCCGAGCCCGCCGAGACCCCAACCGCCGAACCCGTAATCTCTGCCAAGCCTGCGCCCAAGCCGCGCAAACGGAAGACCCCCGCGCATGCCGCCGTTTGAGGTCATGCCCGGTACGGCAGGCATCCTCACGCTGGGGGATTACACTGCCCCGCCGTTGATCGTGCCTCAACTCCGGGAGCGCGACACGCCGGGGATCATCGGCGAGTTAAGCCAGGCGCTCCAACGCCAGGGCTGTTTGCCGGACATGCTGCCCTTTTATCACGCGGCACTGAACCAGGAGTTGCTGGCCAACTCCGCTCTCCCGTGTGGCATTGCCTTCCCTCATGCGCGCCTGGCGGGCGTCAAGCAGGTGCAGTTCGCCCTGGGACGCACTCCGCACCCGATCACTTGGGGATGCAAGAACTCCTGGACAGTGCAGTTCATTTTTCTTCTCGCCGTGCCCGCCACGGACGCGGCGCGATACCTCCATTTGCTGGCCACACTCGCACGCCTGGGGCACCAAGCGGATCATCTCACTCAACTGCGCTCGGCGCCTACCTCCGAGGCCATCCACGCCGTGCTCGAGGGGATTGTCGTTCGTCAGGGCTAACTCCATGAGAGTGACGCGCGTCTATTCGCGTTCATCCGCGGTGGGGCTCGTCCGGCGAGTCTGAGAGTTCGCACCTTCCACCCATGTTCGAGTTCACCCCGGTATTTCTGCTCAAAACCGCGCTGTCGTTATACGGCGTGGGCTGCCTGGGAAGCCTGGTGAGCGGCGGACAGCCAAGAGCCGCCAACTGGATCGGCTCGGGCACCGCCGCACTCGCCGGCGCCTGCGGAATCGTCGCGTCGGTCCTGGTTCTAGCCGGCAGCGCCGCTCCACCACCCGTGACTTTTGAACTTTGGCCATCGCTTATTCCGTACCTGCGACTCACCGTTCAACTGGATCCATTAGCCGCCTTCTTCGTCCTGGTGATTTCCGTTCTGGCCCTCGGCCTCTCCATTTACGCGCTGGGCTATTTGCCCGCGTATTACGGACGGAAGAATGTCGGTCTCCTCGGTGCTTCATACAACGCCACTCTTTTGGCCACCACCGTGGTATTCATTGCCGCCGATGCGTTCTTTTTTCTGATCGCCTGGGAAATCATGGCGCTCACGGCCTACGCTCTGATCAGCTTCGAGCACGAGAAAGCCGAGAGCCGCAAGGCGGGCGTCCTTTTTTTCATCATGTCGCATCTCGGCACCGGCTGCCTGATTCTGGCCTTCCTGTTGTTGTACCAGGCTTCGGGAGATTATGCCTTCAGCGGGTTCCGGGGCCTCGGGCAATCTTTGCCGTCGGGAACGCGCAACGCCACGTTCTTGCTGTTCTTAATCGGCTTTGGAGTGAAGGCCGGGATCGTTCCGTTGCACATTTGGCTGCCCGAAGCGCACCCGGTCGCGCCCAGTCACGCCTCCGCGCTGCTCTCGGGAGCCCTCATTAAGACTGGCGTTTATGGCCTGACGCGGGTGCTATTCGATTTTTTGACTCCGCCTTCGAACTGGTGGGGGGTGACGGTGCTGAGCCTGGGCACTGTGTCCGCCGTGCTGGGGGTGCTCTACGCGTTAATGGAGCACGATCTGAAACGGCTGCTCGCCTATCACAGTATTGAGAACATTGGCATTATCCTGATGGGTCTGGGCGCAGCGCTGATGTTCCTGCATTCTGGCCATCCCGTGCTGGCCGGCCTGGCTCTCATCGCCGGCCTGTATCACACCATCAACCATGCCGTGTTCAAAGCCCTGCTTTTCCTTGGCGCCGGCGCGGTAGTCCACACGACCCACACGCGCAACATGGAGGAAATGGGGGGCCTGGCAAAAGCGATGCCCAAGACGGCAATCCTCTTTCTGATCGGCGCGGTGGCGATTTCCGCTCTGCCGCCGCTCAACGGCTTCGTCAGTGAATGGCTGACGTACCAATCGTTGCTGCAAGGCTTCGGCACGACGGCGAGCCTGGTGCGAGCCATGTTCCCGCTGAGTGGCGCGATGCTGGCGCTCACGGGCGCCCTGGCGGCGGCTTGTTTCGTCAAGGCGTTTGGGATCACCTTTCTCGCCCAGCCCAGGAGTGAACGGGCGGCGAACGCCAAAGAGGCGCCCCCCGCCATGCTCCTGGGCATGAGCCTCCTGGCCGGAATCTGCATTTTCCTCGGGCTGTTCCCCGGCACGTTCCTCAAGCTGTTCGATCCGGTGACTTTCCAATTGACCGGTGAGCAGTTGAGCACGACGCTCACGCGCAATCATGGCTTGATCCTGGGCAACACCCAACCGCTGGGCGGCGCCGTTTCAACTTCCGGCCTGGCGCTGACCGCAGTCTGTCTCCTGCCCATCCCCTGGGGGCTGTGGTGGGTCTTCGGGCGGCGCAGCAAAGTGCGAATCGGTCCGACCTGGGATTGCGGCCTGCAAGGCCTCACCCCCCTGATGGAATATACCGCGACCGGATTCTCCAAACCGATCCGCATGGTGTTCAAGGCCCTGTTCCGCCCGCGCCGCGAGGTGCAGCGGGAGTACGATTACTCGCCCTATTTCGCCAAGACCCTCCGTTTCGAGAGCCACATCGAGGAGGCCTTCGTGTCCCGCCTTTACCGACCGCTCAACCGGGCGGTTCTGCGGCTGTCGAGGCGCATGCGGGCGCTGCAGGCCGGCAGCATCCACGCCTACCTGATCTACATCTTCATCACCCTGCTACTGCTGCTGATCTTTGCGCTTTAAACCGTGACGGCCCTCTTCAACATCCTGCTGCAACTGGCGCTGCTCCTGGCGCTGTCACCTTTGGTGAGCGGTTGCATCAGGAATTGGAAGGCCAAACTTCAGAACCGGCGCGGGCCCCGTATCTGGCAGCCCTACCTGGACCTAATCAAATTCCTGCGCAAGGACATGGTGATTTCCGAGCACACCTCGTGGATCTTCCGGCTCGTGCCCTACCTGCTCCTGCTCTCCACCCTCACGGCCGGTCTCCTGGTTCCCCTGGTCTGCGCCCAAGCTCCCTTAAGCATGTTTGGTGACGCACTCGCGGTGATCGGGTTGCTGGCCCTGGGCCGATTCTTTCTCGCCCTGGGCGGCCTCGACCCCGCCAGCGCCTTTGGCGGCATGGGCAGCAGCCGGGAGATGACCATTTCGGCTGTGGCCGAACCGGCGCTCCTGCTGGCCCTATTCACGGTTGCCATTGGAGCGGGCTCGACCAACTTGAGCCAAATCGTCATGGCCGCTCAAGGCCCCGTGTCCAAACTCCTGGATCCGGCCCATCTCCTGGCCTTCGCCGCGTTGTTTATCGTGCTGCTCGCCGAAACCGGGCGTGTTCCGATAGACAACCCGGCCACGCACCTGGAACTCACCATGATCCACGAAGCCATGATCCTCGAATACTCGGGACGCTACCTGGCACTGGTTGAATGGAGCGCCGCGATCAAGCAACTGGTCCTGATGTGCCTGTTGGTGAACGTCTTTTTTCCGCTAGGCATCACGCTGGTCCCCAGCCTCCAGGGACTGGCTGTGTCGGCGGTGTGGCTGCTCGCCAAGCTGTTGGGACTGGCCGCCGTTGTCGTGATCGTCGAAACGACCAACGCGAAACTCCGGCTGTTCCGGGTGCCCGACCTTTTGAGCGTCGCCTTCATCCTGGCCACGCTGGCCTTGTTCAGCACGTTTCTCTTCCAATAGCCGCATGAATCCGCCTTCCTCCGAACTCGCTTCACAGTGGATTATGCTCCTGGCCGTGGGCATGTTGGTCGTTCAGTTGCTGATGATTGTGCAGCGCATGTTGCTCACCACCATCCGCCTCTTCGCGTTGCAATCCCTGATGCTGGCTTTGCTGGCCACGATCCTGGCGTATTTCAATCAGGCCATCGACGTTTACCTGGTCGCGGGCCTGACCCTGGCGGGCAAAGCCGTCTTCCTGCCGTGGCTGCTCAAGCGGCTGGTACATCGCATTCAAATTCATCAGGAAATCGAGCCGCTCCTGAACTCGACCACCTCAATGGTGGTCTGCGGCGGCTTGACCCTACTCGGTTATGTCGTTGCGCGCCCGTTCACTTCCTTCGAGCGCTTGGGCAACAATACGCTCGCCATCGCGGTGACGCTCCTGCTGACCGGCTTATTCCTGATGTGCAACCGCCGCAAAGCCATTTCGCAGGTGCTGGCGCTGCTGACGGTCGAGAACGGCATCATGCTGGCCGCCGTGGCCCTGACGACCTACGGCATGCCGCTGGTGGTCGAACTCGGAATCTTCTTCGACGTCCTGGTTGGCGTCATGGTCTTGGGCATCCTGGTGTATCGCATTCGCGAGAACTTCGCCTCGATGGACGTCAGCAAACTAAGCCAGTTGAAAGGCTGATCGAATCATGGCACTGGCGCTCCTCGTTCTCATCCCGCTCGCCGCCGGGCTGTCATGCCTGATCGTTCCGGCACGGCGATGGTGGGAACGGCTGAACCTGCTGGCGTTCCTCGCGGTCGCCGCCCTGGCGGGCGTCACCGCACTGCGGGTCGCGGACCACGGCGCGACCACGGCGCTAGGCGGATTCCTGCGCGCGGATGCCTTGAGCGCGTTGGTGATCGGAATCATCGCTTTCGTCGCGCTGGTCTGCGGCATTTACGCCGTCGGCTATTTCCGGCGCGATTTGAAGGAAGGCCGCATCACGGAGAAGCAGTTGCGCCAGTATTATTTTCTGACCCCGCTATTTGTCAGCGGCATGCTCCTGGCGCCGCTGGCGGATAACCTCGGGGTAATGTGGGTGGCCATCGAGAGCACCACCCTGGCCTCCGTCCTGCTGGTCACGTTCTACAACCAAAAGACCTCGTTCGAAGCCGGCTGGAAATATATCATCCTGGGCAGCGTGGGGATTTCCCTGGCTCTGTTCGGCACGGTCATGACCTATTCCTCGGCCATCGGGGTCCTGGGCCAAGGGTCGCACCAGGGGATGAACTGGTCGGTCCTGGTGCCCATCGCGGACCGGCTCGATCCCAGCGCGATGCGGCTGGCCTTTATTCTGATCGTTGTGGGCTACGGCACCAAAGCCGGCCTGGCCCCCATGCATACCTGGAAGCCGGATGCCTACGCCGAAGCCCCCGTCCCAGCCGCGGCGCTGCTCGGAGCCGGCCTAATCAACTGCGCCCTGTACGCCATCATGCGGTTCCATGTCCTGGCCAGAAATCCCTCGGCCCTGATTTTCCCGGCCAACTGCTGATCGGATTCGGCGTCTTTTCCATATTGCTGGCCGCCCCCTTCGTTCTGGTCCAGCGAAACTACCGGCGCCTGCTGGCCTATTCGAGCATCGACCACGCGGGCATCATGGCCGCGGCGCTCGGCTTTGGCGGCAGGCTCGGGGCTTTGGCCGCCGTCTTGCACATGCTCTTCCACGCGCTCACCAAGCCACTCCTGTTCTTTTGCGCCGGCAATGTGGAGCAGGAGTACGGTTCGCCGTATTTGCGCAATGTCAGCGGTGTGATTCACCGGCTGCCTTGGACTGGAATCTTGTTCCTGGCCAGCGCGTTGGCCGTCATCGGCACTCCGCCTTTCAGCATCTTCCAAAGCGAATTTATTGCCCTGAGCGCCGCCGTGGCGGGCGGCCGAAATTGGGCCGCGGCCTTGGTGATCGCGGGTCTGGTGACCATCTTTGCCGGGTTTCTCATCCACATGGCGAGAATGAACCTGGGGCCGGCGAGGGACGGAGCGCCGCGGGCGGCGGAATGCCCCTGGAAAATGGGCGCGATGCTGGGCGTGGCGCTTGCCGTTGCGGGCTTGGGCTTCTGGCTGCCAGGCCCGCTGTACCAACTGGCGCGCGAATCCGCATTTATCCTCGGGGGCGCCCGATGAAGCTTCTGCCCTCGCTGGAACCGCCGTTCGCGGACCTCACCGCTCGTTTCGGACTCCGCCTCAGCGCCGTTTTCGCGCCTCGACCCGATGAGGTTTATTTTGATGTTCCGAAGGATCTGGTGGCGGGCCTGTGCGCGATGCTTTATAGAAAGTGGAACGCGCGGCTCGTCAGCCTTTTTGCCGATGATGCCCGAGCCGAGTCGGGTGTGTTCCATATCTATTACGTTTTCGCCCTCGACGCCGCTCACGGCTTCTTTGTATTGCGCATTCCCGTGCCACCGGAGCAACCCAGCTTCATGTCGCTGACCAATGCCCTGCCCGCGGCCAATTGGCAGGAGCGTGAGATTCAGGATCTCTTTGGCCTGAAGCTGGAAGGCCACCCCAATCCCCGGCGCTGTGCCTTGCATGACGATTGGCCGGATGTCCACCCGCTGCGCAAAGATTTCGGACTCAAAACCGTCCTGCCACCCTTCATGGGAGAGCGCCACCGCTTCCGCAAGGTGGAAGGCGAAGGGGTGTTCCAAGTCCCGGTCGGCCCCGTCCACGCGGGAATCATCGAGCCCGGGCATTTTCTCTTCAGCGTCGCCGGTGAACCGGTGCTCTACCTTCAAATCCGCCTGTTCTACACCCATAAAGGCACCGAAAAACTTTTTGAGAACATCCCCCTCGCCCATGGGGTTCGACTGGCGGAAAGCATTTCGGGTGATTCCAGTTTCGCCCACGCTACGGCCTTCTGTCACGCCGTCGAGCGTGCCGCCGGCCTCGATGCTTCCCCTCGCGCCCGCGTGCTGCGGGGCATCTGCCTGGAACTCGAACGCCTTTACAATCATATCGCGGATATTGGCGCCATCGCCACGGACGTTGGTTTCGCCGTCGCCAACGCCCACGCCATGCGGCTGAAAGAATCCGTCCTGCGCCTTAACGAACAACTCACCGGCAACCGCCTCCTGCGAGGCATGGCCTGCCTGGGCGGCGTGCGCATCGATTGGGACCCGTACTCAATTCGAAGCCATCTCCCGGTTCAGTGCTCAACTGAGCCCGGATTTCGAGTCCCTCGTTGAGCTCGTCAACACCTCCTCCTCGACGCGCGACCGCCTCGAAACCACCGGCGTGCTCAACCCCAAAACCGCTCGCGACCTGGGCATCGTTGGTATCGCCGGTCGCGCCTCGGGTTTCGACCACGACTTGCGGCGCGACTTTCCCCACGCCTCCTACGACCGGGTGAAATTCACCGTCCCGGTCTTCACGGAAGGTGATGTGCTGCGCCGCCTGCAAGTCAGGATCGAGGAAGTCCGGCAAACGTTTTCGATCCTCGGCCAACTAGTCAGGGATGTGCCCGCCGGACCGGTGCGTCTGCCCATGCCCGAGCTGCCACCCAATCGAGTGGCTCTGGGGTTCGTGGAGGGCTGGCGGGGGGAGATCTTCCACTGGATCCGCACCGCAGGAAACGACCGGCTGGCCCGCTGCAAGGTGAAAGATCCCTCGCTACAAAACTGGCCGGCCCTGAGCGAGGCCATCCTCGGGAACATCATCCCTGATTTTCCCGTGGTGAATAAGAGCTTCAACCTGTCCTACTCCGGCACCGATCGCTGATTATGTTCGATATCCTGCGCAAGAGCCTGGCGACGGGGGTAGTGACTACACCCTTTCCCGGCGAACCGCAGAAACCGGAGGAACCCTCTGGTCGCGGCCAGCCCCTGATCGAGTTCGCCGCCTGGAAGGACGCCCGTCCCGCCGCGGCAGCGTGTCCGACGGGCGCGTTGGCCTGCGCCGATACTCAAACGACTCGAACGGTTTCGCTGGACTTAGGCAAGTGCACGTTCTGCGGCTTATGCGCGGAGGCGGATCCCGCCATCCGGATGTCTCGCGACTCGATGCTCGCCACCCATCGCCGCGAGGAACTGATCACCACAACCGGCTACGAACTCGCTCCTGACGGCACCCAGAGGCAGGTCGTGCAAGCGCCCACCCAGGCGCCACCCACCGCAGCGGCTCGCCAAGGGGGGGAATCCCTTGAGGGTGTGGGTCACGCGTTGCACGAGCGGATCCGGAGAACGCTGGGGCGTTCGTTGCACATCCGCGTGGTCGATGCCGGCTCCTGCAACGGCTGTGAAATCGAGATTGCCGGCCTCAACAGCCCCATCTACGACATCGAACGCTTCGGCATTCACTTCGTCGCCTCTCCGCGCCATGCCGATATGCTCCTGGTCACCGGCCCGGTTTCGCGCAACATGGAGCTGGCGCTGAAAAAGACTTACGACGCGACCGCCGAACCGCGGTTGGTAGTGGCGGTCGGCGCCTGTGGTTGCAGCGGTGGAATCTTCGGCCAGAACTATGCCTCGCTCGGCGGCGTGGATAAGGTGCTCCCCGTCGATGTGTATATCCCCGGCTGTCCCCCGTCTCCCTACGCCCTGCTGCACGGCATCTTCGCGGCCATCGGGCGCATCGACGTTCCAGCCGCCCGCGATCATCACCTATCCCGGTAACGCCGCGCGGACGGGTCCGGCGCGCTCGACCAACCGCACGATGGCCTGAGCCGCCCGCCGATTGGCCCCGGGGCCGCCCAGTTTGCTGATGATCTCCGCGAACCGCTGCCGGATTGCCTGCCGTCGCGGTCCATCCTTCAACAAGCGCAAGGCGGCCTCCGCCAGGTGGCCGGCAGTCGCGGCGCCCTGAATGAACTCGGGGACGATTTCTTCCCCGGCCAACAAGTTGGGCATGGCGAGGTGCTTCACCCGGATGATCCGTTTGCCGATCTCATAATTCGGCCAGGAAGTCTTGTACAACGCAACGGTGGGGACGCCAAAGTACGCGCATTCCATGGTCACGGTTCCGGTCGAGGCGATGGCCAAATCCGCCCCTCTCAACGCCCCCGGCAAATCCCCGATCTGGATCCGCGTGTCGCCAGGCAATCCAAGCTCTCTCGCCTGGAGGGCCAACCGCTCGTTCGGCAGCACCATGGCGGCCCGCAGCGCGGGCAACTCCGCGCGCATCAGCGCCAGCGCCCCCAGGATGACCGGCAAATGCCGGCTCAACTCCCCCGCGCGGCTGCCCGGCAACAAAACCACCGCGGGGTCCCCGCCATCAGCGCGGGCCGGCTCCCCCGATTCCGGCTGTCCGTATCGATCGAGCATCGGGTGGCCGACAAAATCGACGCGCAATTTCGGGACGCGGCGGGCGTACCAGGCCTGCTCGAAGGGAAAAATGCTCAGCACCAGGTCATAATCCCTGGCGATCTGGAAAACGCGTCCCTCGCGCGAAGCCCACACCTGCGGTGAGATGTATTGGACAATCCGGGGCTGCCAGTCGTGAAACCAACCGGAGCGCCCCCGGACATGCTGCTTGATGGCGTGTGCCAAGCGGCGGTTGAACCCCGAAAAATCCACGCAGATGATGCCGTCCGGTTCCCGTTCCAGGGCTAAATCATAGAGCCGCTTGAAGAGCTGGCGAAACTTGAAATAGTTTTTCAGCACATCGGACAACCCGGTGACCGAATGCACCGTGAGATCGAACGCCAGGTCAACTCCCGCCGCCGCGAGGTGTGGCCCCCCCGCCCCGAAAAACCGGGGCTCCAAACTCGTCACCAGCGGCTGATAATCCGAGGTCGGGACGTCGGCCGACTCGGCCAATTCCCGGCGGATCGCTCGCACCAATTCGGAAGCCAGCAGGTCCCCGCTCGCCTCCCCGGCGATCACCATGAAGCGCTTCGGTTTCATGGCGACGGATCAGAGCCGGACTGCGTCCCGGGAGATCTGACGGGTAATTTCCAACGCCAGGTCCAGCGCCCGCTTCGCCGATTCACCGCTCACCAACGGCGTGCGATGCGCCCGGACGCATTCGACAAAATGGTTCAGCTCCATCTTCAGCGGCTCCTCCTTGGCAATCGGCACCGGCTCGCGCACGATCCGCTTGCCGCCAAACTCGCTCACGATGGCCGAGTCCTTGGCGCGGAGCAGCTTCTTCAACAGCGAACTTTCCTCTTCCCCTTCGCGCGCGATTCGATAGATGAAACCCTCCTGCGCCCGGTAATCGAGCGAAATATAGCTCGTCATCGGGCCGCCGCTGAAGACCCGAATCTTTCGCATCTTCTCCGGGCTGACGCGGCTGACGGTCAGGTTGGCAACGCACCCGTTGCCGAACCGAAGCCGCGCGTTGGCGATATCCTCGGATTTGCTGAGCACCGGAATGCCGACGGCATCGACACTGGTTACCGGCGACTTCACGAAGGCCAGCACCACGTCCAGGTCATGGATCATCAGGTCGAGCACGACGCCGATGTCCGTGCTGCGGGCCGGATAGGGCGAGAGGCGATGGGTTTCGATGAAGCGCGGCTCGGTCGCCACGGTCTCGAGGTAGGTAAACACCGGATTGAAGCGTTCGACATGGCCCACCTGCAGGACGCAAGCATGGTGCTGGGCCAGTTGCACCAACTCCGCGGCCTGCGTGGTATCATCGGTCATGGGCTTCTCAAGCAACACGTGGCGGCCCTGTTGGAGGAGGCCCTTGGCCAGCTCGAAATGCGTGCGGGTCGGTGTCACCACACTCAGCGCCTCGCTCGACTCCGCGGCTTCGGCGACGGAACCGAACGAGCGAACGCCATATTTTTCGGCGAGCCGGCGGGCGCGCTCGGTGACGACATCATACACCCCGACAAAATCGACCAGCCCGGCCGAGGCCATCTCCGAGTAGATTCGGACATGCTCCTTGCCGAGGGAACCCGTGCCCAAAACTCCGATTCGGAGAAGTTTGGCGGCCTGTTGCGTATCGCTTGCACCCATCCCGGGGATTCTGCCATCCAAACGACGCTACCCGCAACTTTGGACTTTATACTCGGGCGCTTTCCACCCATAGATTATTCACGTGTTAATTGCCGCCTGCATTCTGACGGCCGTGTGCGGATATCTTCTGGGCTCTGTGCCGACTGGCTTTCTCGTCGGCAAAGCGCGCGGGATCGATATCCGCACGTTTGGCAGTGGCAACATTGGAGCGACCAACGTGCTCCGGTGCCTGGGAGTGCCGGCGGGCATCATGGTGCTCTTGGCCGACGCCTTTAAAGGCTGGATCGCGGTTGCGGTCGTGGGCCATTTCGTTGGTCAAGGGCTTTGGCCGGGCGCCACCGCGCAGGAGGTCGAGTGGTTCAGGATTCTCGGGGGAGTATCGGCCGTTTTGGGTCACAATTACACCTGCTGGCTGCACTTCAAGGGCGGCAAGGGCATCGCCACTTCCGCCGGCGTCCTGGCAGCCCTGGTGCCCTGGGCGCTTTTAATCATTCTTGCGGTCTGGATCCTGGTCTTCGCGCTCTCGCGCATTGTCTCGCTAGCTTCGATTGCCGCCTCGCTGACTCTGCCGGTGGCTACCTGGCTCACCGGCTGCAGCACCACCCTGATCGTCATCACCTCCGCAATGACGGCGCTGGCGGTGTATAAACATAAATCGAATATTCAACGGCTGCTCAAAGGAACGGAGCACCGGATCGGCGGACGATCCGCTCCCTCTGAAGGCGCCAAACCATCCTCATGAAGATAACTGTTTTGGGCGCGGGCGCTTGGGGCACCGCGTTGGCGCGGCTGCTTCAACTAGGCAATAACCAGGTGACGCTCTGGGGGCACATGCCGGAGTGGGTCGAGGAAATTCGGCTGGCCGGGCGAAACGAACGCTTCCTGCCGGGCATCGAGCTTCCGCCGGCCCTGCGGCTCGAAAGCAGCCTGTCCCAGGCCCTGGCCGGAGCCGAGTGCGTGGTGGTAGCCGTCCCGTCCCAGCCATTCCGGGAGGTCACGCGGTCGCTGGCCGGTTTTTCAGGTCCGGTGGTCAGTGTCACCAAAGGCATCGAGTACGATACCGGCCTCACCATGTGCGGCATCCTGGCCCAAAACGCTCCGCGGGCCATGCCTACGGCACTCTCGGGACCGAGTTTTGCCATCGAAGTCGCGCGTGACATCCCCACCGCGATTGTTGCCGCCTCCCGTGACTCCGCCACCGCCGACCTGGTACAGGCGCTTTTTAACCGCCCGACCTTCCGGGTTTACACCAGCACGGACGTGCTCGGTGTCGAATTTGGCGGTGCGCTTAAAAATGTAATTGCCATTGCCGCCGGCGTTGGCGACGGCCTGGGCTTTGGCGACAACTCGAAAGCGGCCTTGGTCACCCGGGCCGTCGTTGAGATACGACGCCTCGCGGTGGCCTGTGGCGCCCAGCCGGAAACTTCCACCGGCCTAAGCGGTTTGGGAGATCTGATGGTGACTTGTTTCTCCCGGCTGAGCCGCAACCGCGGTTTCGGCGAGCGCGTGGGCAAACGCGAAAAGCCCGCGGACATTGCCGCCAGCACCCTGGCAGTTGCCGAGGGTTATCCCACGGCACGCTCCGCCCATCGTCTCGCCCGCAGGCACAACGTGATCACCCCGGTGATCGACGAGGTGTATGCCATGCTTTATGAAGGCAAGAACGTCCAGCAGGCGGTGCGCGACCTTATGTCCCGGGATCCCAAGGCCGAAAACTGACCCCCGGCCCCCACCAGGCCGCGGTTCTGCAATTTCAACCGTCCGTCAATCCGGAACTACTCCATCGCAGCCTGGATGAGCCGCATCAGGTCGCGGTACTCCTCGACCGCCGTGAATTGTGGAAACTGCGCCCGGACATTATCCGGCGCGCGGAACAGAATCCCGCGGTCGGCTTCCTTGAGCATGGCGGTGTCATTGAACGAATCACCGGCCGCAATCACATAATAATTGAGCAGCTTGAAGGCGGCGACCGCGCGTTGCTTTTGCTCGGGAACCCGCAATTGGTAATTCACGATGCGGTCCGCTTCCACCACCAACCGGTGGCATAAGAGTGTTGGCCAGCCGAGCTGGCTCAAGAGCGGGCTGGCGAATTGCTCGAAGGTGTCCGACAAAATGAGCACTTGCACGGCCGCGCGCAGTTCATCCAGGAATTCCTTCGCGCCAGCCAGCGGCCGAAGCGTCCCGATAACCTTCTGGATGTCCGAGAGCTTCAGGCCATGACGATCCAGGATTTCCAGCCGCCCGCGCATCAACTTGTCATAGTCGGGCTCGTCACGGGTGGTCCGGCGCAGCTCGGGGATCCCCGTCTTTTCCGCCACCGCAATCCAGATTTCTGGAGTGAGCACTCCCTCCATGTCTAAGGTTACGATGGACTGTTTCACGGCGGCGAGTGTTTCAGATGGGACGTTGAGTGTCCAGCGCACGAGCGAAGGCTTGCCCGCGACCTGAAATCCGCTTAGTTTGCCCTTCAACAGCCCGGATAACGAAATGCTCCTATGCCTGCCTTCTTGTCGTATTTCAACCACGCTCGCCACCCTTTGGCTGTAGAAGCCGGACCAGCACTCCGGGCAATGCACGCGCAGCCGCGGGATGGACGTGCCTGCAACCCCGCCCCGAATGACCAGCGAGCGAGACTGACACCTCGGCGGAGGCTGGGGCGGGACGGCCGGCGCCTCGCGGTTGCCATGGCCTGGCTGCTCTTGGCGGCTTCTCCCGCCAGCCAGCTCTTCGCAACTGGAGAGGATGGCTTTTACCGCTTGGGACCGGATTCACTGCCCCAGGAGGGAGTCCCGAAGGGCGGCCTGGTGGGGCCCATGGTGTTGCCCTCGAAGGTCTTTCCCGGCACGCAGCACACCTATTGGGTTTATGTTCCGGCGCAGTATGACCCCGCGGTGCCGGCGGCTCTGATGGTCTTCAATGACGGGCAGGCGATGATCGGCACCAATGGTGACGTCCGGGCACAAAATGTCCTGGACAACCTCATCTGGCGTCGGGAAATCCCCGTCACCATCGTGGCTTTCATCAACCCCGGACGGACCCCGGAACAGCCCGAGCCGAACCCGCACGACTGGGGCGACCGCCATACGAACCGTCCCGAGGAATACAATCGGCTGAATGACAAGTATGCGCGAGTGATCATCGACGAACTGATGCCCGCGCTCCGCGAGAAGTACAACCTCGACCCCAATCCCGACATGCACGCCATCGCGGGAACGAGTTCGGGCGCCATCGCCGCCTTCACGGTGGCCTGGGAGCGGCCCGATCAATTCCGCAAGGTCATCAGCATCGTGGGCAGCTTCGTCAACCTGCGAGGAGGCCAGGTCTATCCCGAAAAAGTCCTGGCCACCGAACGCAAACCCATCCGGGCGTTTTTTGTCGATGGCGTCAATGACAACCGGGGATTCCGCGGCGGCCAGTATGACCCCAATATGGATTGGCATCTGCAAAATGTCCGGCTGGTGGAGGCCTTGACGCAAAAGGGATACGACATCAACTATACCTGGGGCATCGGCCTCCACGGGCAAAAGCAAGGCGGGGCGGTGCTGCCCGAAATGATGCGGTGGCTTTGGAGAGATTACGCCAGGTCCTATGATGCGCACGACCTGACGGAGCGTTCGTTTCGAACTCCGGCTAAGGCTCCTTCTCAGGCAGAGCACCATTAGAATCCGGCCCTTGCGGGCGAGCTTCAAGCTCAGCCACGGCAGCGGGGTTTCCGTGGGCCAGGAACCCGGTTCTGACCCCATGCCGTAAGACCAAGGGCCTATCCGCACCCGTCACCGCCGTTCCTTCAGCACTCTGGCCGCACCGGGGGCTCCGGGCTGCATCAAGCTCCGGTCGGAAGACGCTGTGGGGTGGGGTGGGGTGGGGACAGCCTGTCCCCACCATCCTGCATCCACCGTGGTTGCAGACAGGCTGTCCCATCCCGCCAATACGAGCTCGATGCAGCCCTGCCGGGGGCCTCTCGCAGTTTTTTTTGTTTGCAGTTACGTCGCCGCTTGCGGTAGGGTAGGCACATGGACCCCTCAGAGCATGGCGAGGAAATGCTCGCCCAGGAAATCCCTCTCACCATCGAGGGGATGGCGGAGCGCTCCCAATCCACCACCAACCGGGTCGTCGCGCTCGAGCGAGAGACAACACAACTCCGACGGGAAGTCGCCTCTCTACGCCAACTCGTTCTGGAACTACAGCGGCAGCTTGCGGCCCCGAAAGGCCGGGATGCCTTTGTGGAGTACCGGGGCGCGCTCTTCAAGCGCAACGATTCTGGCGGCTTTCATGAAGGGGTCTTTTGCCCGAATTGTCTCGAACCGATGCGGTCGCCTCAAAACGAACTGAATTTCAACTGCCGAAGCTGCCAGGCCTGGGTGAATATCAAGGGCCACGAATTGTCCGAAGTCCTGCACAAGGTCAGCGGACTCAATCGGTAGAGAAATACCGGTCCACCAGCCTTTCCCCGGCCCCGCCCTCATGCTCGACTCAGCGCGAAGCGCGCAACCCATGAGGCATCTGCCACCCCCAAAGTTCTCGAGCCCCCCAACCTTCGACCACCCCACAGCGAGCGGAGGGTCTGAAGCCCAGCCTTATCAGGTCTTACCGCTTACCCACCTGGCGCGCGCGCGCCCGGCTCACGCTGGCCGACCAACGGTTCGGTGCTGCGGAGATACGCAAAAAGATCGCGAATTTGTTGCTCCTGGAAGGCCTTGAGCAGCCCCACGGGCATGAGTGACACCCCGGTGGATTTCATCTGCGCGATTTGTTCCTGTGGCAGCACGAGGTTCACCCCATCCACCCCGCGCAGGACGACCACGCGGTTATCCTTGTCCGCGAGAAATCCCGAGAGTGTCCGTCCGTCCTTGGTGGTGACGATATAGGTCTCGTAGCCTTCGCGGATTTCGGCGCTGGGGTTCACGACGTTAAGCAGTATCGTATCGAGGTCATCACGTTTGTAGGGAGTCAGGTCGGGACCGATCTGGCCGCCTTGTCCAAAGAGTTTATGGCATAGTCCACAGCTCATGGCGAAAAGTTTTCTCCCTTCATAAGGATCCCCCGAACCGTTTCGGATCGTGGCGGCGTACTGTTCGATTCGACGCCGCATGTCAGCGGTGGTCTCCACGCGTTCCTTACCCCAGAGCTTTTGAACTAATCGAACCATGCCCGGATCAGAATAGGCCCGGATCTTTTGCAGAGCATCCTGTGAAACGGCCTCCCGGTTGATGTGGCCGTCATTGACCGCGTCGAGCAGTTGGCGGGACCAGGCGGCCCGGCTCGCCAGCAGCCCCAGCGCCGCGGCCCGCGCGCTGTTGGTGAACGTGTTGAACCGGCTCACCACCGCCGCGCCAATCTCAGGCTCATCAAACCGCTGAAGGGCGGTCAACACTGCCGGCTGCAACTCGCCTTCGTCCGGGTCACCTGCCAGCTTCAGCAGGACTGGCAGCGCCTTTGGTTCCTTCACCTCCCCAAACACATCCAGGCATTGGCGGCGCTGATCCAGGGGCGCGGAAGGGTTGGCCGCCAGCGCCAGCGCAGCGGCCACCGCTTCCGGGTCGCCACGCCGCAACCGGAGCGCCAGCGGCATCCGGCCCGATTTGCTAAGGGCAGTGAGCAACTCGTCGGGAAGAGCGGCCACGGAGCGGCCTTGAAAGGCGAGCTCAAAACCGGAGATGAGCTGTGCGGTGCAGGCGGGTCCCGGCGAGAACTCGAGCAGGCGGGCGCACGTGACCAGGTCCCGGCGCGTACCCGCCTGCGCGAAGCGGCGCATCAATCGCTCCAAAATGTTATCCTGGACCAAGGGCAATTGCCAAAGGGACCGTTCACTAAATAAATTAAGCACGGCCTCCCGATCCTTTTCGCATTGGGCCTCGATGGCCCACCAGAGCAGGAGCGGAATCCGCTTTTCGGTTGCATCCTCACTCCGGCCCAGGAGCGCCTTCACGATCGGCAAACCTTTGCGGGCCGGCAGGCGTCTCGCGCTGCAAGCCAACTGGGCTCGCGCCTCGACGTTGGGCTCGGCCAGCGCCATGGAAACGAGCTTTTGCGCTATCGGGGCCGAAACGTCACCCGCGTCGCAAAGCAACCGCGCCGTCCACAGCCGTACGAAGGGGTCGGCGTGGTCCAGTGTTTGCAAGGCCTCCGACTCGGTAAGTCCGCCGCTCAGATTCAAGGCCCAAAGCGATTCCAGCGCGAGCTGGCCCTGGTTGGTCCGGACCATCTCGCTGAGCAGGGGCACGATGGAGGCATCCTTGCGATCTCCGAGGAGACGCAGCGCCTCCTGCCGGAACCATTTGTTGGTGTGGCTGAGTAAACCGACGAGTTGGCCGGTGGATAGGGTGGCCAGGTCGAACGCCGGCAAAGGTTTGGCATCCCGAGCCCGAAGCCGGTAAATGCGTCCGTTGCTTTTATCAATTTGACCTTCATGGTTTCGAAAATGGTTAACCTGCGCATCGTACCAATCGGCGATATAAATGGCCCCGTCCGGACCCACTTTGATATCCACCGGGCGAAACCATTGGTCGGTCGTGGTCACCGGATAGCCGAGATCATAGGTCTTGAACGAGCAGCCATCGGGCGAGATATCGCTCTCGACCACCCGGCCCTGCAGCGGCTCGATGCCGAACAACCTCCCGTTATAGCGAGCAGGTAAGGCCCCGCCATCGTAGACGATGAAATTATGGGTGAACCGGTCCGCCTCCGGATGCGGCATCGGCGGGAAATAACCGAATGCGTACGGGTTGGACAGCGGGCCATGCTTATCGAAGCCTTTTTGCAAATAGGCGCCCTGCATATAATGAAAGCCGCGCGTGTTGCCACCGTTGTGCCCGGAAAAAATCCGGCCCTTTTCGTCGATCTCGCAGCCGAACGCATTGCCGCCGCCTTCGGAAAACACCTCGAAATGTTGGGTTTCGGGATGATAGCGCCAGATCTGCTGGCCCATGGTGTGCGCGATGGGTTCCCGGTCCAGCCCGGGGCGCAGCACGCTGGCGGTCACCGTGCTTCCCTGACAACCGTAGAGCCAGCCGTCCGGGCCCCAGCGCAGACTGTTCACTACCGAATGGGTGTCTTCCAGCCCAAACCCTTCCAGCTTTACCACGGGGTCGCCATCTGGCACATCATCGTTGTTCTTGTCGGGGTAAAACAGCAGGTACGGCGGGTTCAATACCCAAACTCCGCCGCGCCCTTTCACTGCTGCGGTCACGATGTTTAACCCTTGGGCGAAGGTCTTGTATTTGCGGAATAGCCCGTTGCCGGCATCCTCATAAATCTCGATCCGGTCCGCCCCCACGAATTGGTGCGGCGGCGGAGGGGGCACCTTGTCATAGACAGCGCGCCACACGCTGTCATGGCTGAGCATTTTGAGCCCCGCCGGAAAGGGATACTGCAGATATTCGACCACCCACATGCGGCCGCGCTCATCGAAGTTCAGGAAGACGGGCTGGCGCACGGCCGGCTCCGCCAGCACCTGATCGATTTGCAAATCCGCCGGCACTTTGAACCGTGTCAGCGACTCCGCCGGGCTGAGCGGATGATCCTGTCGCGCGCCACCGCTGCCGGCAGCCACGGCGCTGCCGGCACGCAAAGCCCGATCCCCTGGAGCGGGAAGATCGAGCGACCAAAAGATCCCGTTCCTCAACAGCTCTCGAAAGAAGGGCTGCCGGAAATCATCCGGGCTCCCCAGCGAGGTGTAGAACACCCGCCGGTTTTGATCCGTGTTGACCCAGGCCACCGGCTCGACGGCGGATTGATTCTCCACTCGTCCGACCATCAAGGGAGTGACGGTGGCCGCCAGATCGCGGCACTTGTAAAGGTGGGAAGTGACCCGGAAAACGTTGGTGGAAATGCCGGCGAGGATCGGGTGACCCGTGATTTCCGGCAGCACCCACACGAGTGTGGGGGGGGCGTTGGGCGGGACATTATTGTAATGCCCTTGGTAGCTGCACCCCAGGATATCCACGTCGAAGGCCGGCCACCCTTCGTGGTCCTGGTCCGGGGGCTGGGCGCCAAACGCATGGCAGGCGGTGCGAATGCCAACTAACGGCTTTCCGGCCTGCAGGTGCGCGCGAATGAGCGCCATCATTTCCTTGGGAGGTGTCCGCCGGCGCACGCTTATAACGAGGAGATCGGCTTCTCGAATCAGCGCAAAATTGGTGAAGACGTTGTCCCCCTCCCTGGGACTCGCTTCCACGAACGAACACTTCAAGCCGCGAGGCTCCAATTCCGTGCGCGCAAACTGGGGCAGCGTTTCCCAGGTATGATACTCATTCTCGCCGACGATGAAGACGACCTGTCGCGCTTCCCCGCCCGGATCCGCTCTCAGCGAGGCGGTGGACAATCCCAGAAGCAGGATCAACATCCACCGAGTCCGAAACCAGAAGTCTGCTGCCGGCGTTTTCATGGGCTTGATACCCACAATAAACAATGAGCTCCTCCACAGCAAGCAACCGAAGGGCGGCGCCTCGCCGAGGGAGGGTTTTTACCCATTACCATGGATAGCCTTCCTGAGTCATGCTAGCTCGCCTATACGATGAAACGTGCGAAGACTAACCTCCGCTTAAAAGACGCGCTGCGGATCAAAAGCGCCGAACTATGGCTGCGCATGGGTGAAACCTCGCAGGCCGCCAAGGAACTGCGAAAACTTGGACGCCAAGCCTGGAATCACCCCTGGACCCAGCGCGTCGTGTGGCAAGCCGCTCAAACGGCCGGCTAAATCAATCCACCGGAGCTCGCGACCGGGGCGGGGACGGCTCGTCCCGTGTCGCATGGGGGATGAGTCGTCCCCGCCCCTTTTGGCGCTCGCTTCCTAATGTCCCTATGAGCAGCGGCTGCGCCCACCGCGCGAGCACTTGAGGTTACGAGCGCGAGGATTGTCACTCATCGACGGTTGATCGGCACAAGCTCCGGCGTCATCATGGCTCCAGCAGCCCGGATCCCACAGCGCGGAGTCACCTGAATAACCAGCGACCCCGGCTACCGGTCCTGCCTTGACCCCCACCCGCCAGCGCAACCCGTTGGCGGGTTTCAATTCCGCACGGCTTCAGGGCAGCAGGACAACCGCTCCCCGGAAACGACGGAATTCATCAATACACCAGCCCGGAGGCCGAAGCTCTCAGGCGCTCTCATCAGTCTCCGGTCCTGGCAGGACCATTTGGGCCCATCCACTTGCGGAGCATGCCCAAGGCCGCGTCGAGGCCTTGCTGCGCCTTGGGGGACAGCGTCTCACCGATCCCGAGGTCGTCCGCTGGGATCGTCAGCCACCAAGCCTCGGGGACATGACCAAAGACATCGCGGGCCAGCGCCAGCAATGTCCGGGGATCGGCCGCGTGGGCCAGGATCTGGGAGGAATCCGCGGGTTGAAGCGGGCGGAATCGCACCTCGCGCGGAACTTCGACGGAGGCATCGACAAAAACGACTCGTTTTGACCGGGAGATCGGTTCCGCCAATTCGGGTGTGAGCAGGGCACAGCTCAGCGCCTGAATTCCATGCCACTCCAAGCCAGCCACAGTTTCCGCCAACCTGGGTCCCACCCCGTCATCGCCGCGCAGCGTATTGCCGTAACCGATAATCAGGGATTGGCATTGGCCCGCACTCACTGCCAATCACCCCGCCCGCCGGAAGCTTTCAACCCAACCCCCGGCTGATTTCTCTCACCACCGTGCCCTCCGGCGACAACCACCGGACGTGCAGAGGCATCTGGCCCACGGCATGCGTCGAACAACTCAGGCAGGGATCGTAGCACCGGATACCATGCTCGATGCGATTCAGCATCGGCTCGGGGATGTCGTTCCCATGCACGTAATGCTGGGCGATTTGCGCCACCGTGCGGTTCATGGCCAGATTATTCTGCCCCGTAGCCACGATGAGATTGACCTTCTTCAGCAAACCGTCGCGGTCCACCGTGTAATCGTGGAACAGGGTCCCTCGCGGAGCCTCGCTCACGCCGACACCGCGCAGGCTGTTGATGCCGGCGTCGGCCCGCAGTTCATCGCTGAGGAGTTCCGGGTCGTCCAGGCAAAGTTCAATCCGCTCGATGGAGGCCAGGATTTCAATGAGGCGCGCGTAATGGTAGAGGAAGGAGGAGGTGACGGCGCCTCGGCCCATCTTCTTAAATTTCTTCAGTTCGGCATCAGCCTTGGGTGTTCCCATGTGCTCGGCCACGTTGAGCCGAGCCAAAGGCCCGACGCGGTACATGCCATCCGGGAACCCGAGCGGCAGGTAATAGGGCGATTTCAGGTAAGAACCACTTTGGACGGCTTCGCCGATGTGCTCGTAATATTTTTGCGGGTCGAGTTGGTCCGCGATCACGCTGCCCGTGCTATCCGTGAAGCGGAGTTTGCCGCCGTGGTGTTCCCAGTTGCCCTCGCCATCGACCAGGCCGAGGAAAAGCGACGGGAAATTGCCGTAGATCTGGATCTCCCTTTTGTGAGCCTCGAGTGTTTTCCTAAAGAGATCGAAAGCGATCTTTGTGGTGGCATAGGCCTCGGGGAGCCAGCCGCGGATGCGAGCGCGGCCGCTTTCGGTCAAGGGAGCGCGCACGCCCCCGGGCACTGCCCACGCCGGATGGATCTTCTTGCCGCCGAGAATCTCGATGACTTCCTGGCCGAATTGACGCAGGCGAATGCCGGCCCGCGCAAGATCCGTATGGGCGGCCATGAGGCCAAAGACGTTCCGCTTGGCTTGGGGCGTGTCCCAGCCGAGCAGGAAGTCGGGGGCGCTCAGATGAAAGAAACTCAACGCGTGGCTCTGGACCATTTGCCCGAGGTTCATCAGGCGCCGGAGCTTGTCGGCGGCGGGCGGGATGCTCACCGCCATGATCGCATCGCCCGCCTTGGCCGACGCCAGCAGATGGCTCACCGGACAGATGCCGCAAATGCGTGGGGTGATGCCCGGCATCTCTGAAAACGGCCGGCCTTCGCAGAACTTCTCGAAACCGCGGAACTCGACCACGTGGAATTCGGCGTCCGATACATTGCCGGCATCGTCCAGAAAGATGCTGATTTTAGCGTGCCCCTCGATGCGGGTGACGGGATCAATGATGACGCGTTTGGCCATACGGGAAAGTGGAACGTGTGAAGTTGAAGGTTGAAGATCCAGGTTTCATTCGCGGTTGCTTTCTCGATCGGCAATCGGAGTTAGCCAAACTTGAGCTGCGCCCCTTCCAACTTCGGCTCGACCCCGCTCAGCACCTGGGCCAGGAATGCTCGGATGCGATCGACGGCCGGTGGACAGCCGGGAATGAAATAATCCACGTGAACCACCTCGTGGAGTGGCATCACGCGGGGCAAGAGCGCGGGAACGATGCCCGGCTCCCGGGGCACCGAGGGATTGGTTTGCGCGCCCTCGACGTAGGCCCGTTGAAGCACGCTCTCGGCGCTGCTCAGCCCCAGTTGATTGCGGATGGCCGGCACATTGGCCGTGACCGCGCAGTCGCCAAAGGACACCACGATCCGCGTCCGCTTCCGGACGTTCTGGATCATTTCCAGATTGTCCTCGTTGCACACCGCCCCTTCCACCAGGCACAAGTCCACGCCCTCGGGGTATTCTTTGACATCGATGATCGGGCTATACACCAGATCGATTTGTGAAGCGAGTTCGATCAAGAACTCGTCCAGGTCCAGGAAAGACATGTGGCACCCGGAGCATCCTCCCAGCCATACGGTGGCAACTTTTAAGCGATCCATTGTTTTTTCTCCCGTGCGGTGACGATGAACTCAAGTTTTGTGCGGTCGCGCTCCATCTCGCCGATGGTCGAACCCTTGTTGAAGAGGGCGCCCGTGGGGCAGGCCATGACGCATTTGCCGCATTTGGTGCAGGTCTCGGAAGCGCCCCAGGGTTGATTGAGATCGGAGATGATGCGGGCCCTGGCCCCGCGCCCGGAGACGTTCTTAGTGCCGGCGCCTTCGATGTGCCAACAGACACGGACACAACGGGTGCAGAGGATGCAGCGATTATGATCCATGCCGAAAAGCGGATGGGTATCATCCACTGCCCACTGGGGGAAGCAGTAGTCGTAGCGGACATGATCGATGCCCAGGGTGCAGGCGAGGGTTTGGAGTTCACAATGCCCGTTGGCCACACACACGGCGCAGACGTGATTCCTTTCGGCCAACAGCAGTTCGACGATCATGCGCCGGTATTTGCGAAGACGCTCGCTGTCGGTTTGGATCTCCATGCCCTCCGCGACTTTGGTCGTGCAGGCAGGCAGGAGCTTGGGAACACCGGCCACCTCGACCAGGCAAAGGCGGCAAGCACCCACATCATAAACGCCCTCGAGATGGCACAGGGTCGGTATGGTGATGCCCGCATCGGTCGCGGCTTCGAGGATGGAAGCGCTCTCGTCGGCGCTGACTTGTTTGCCGTCAATTGTTAAGGTTTTAGCTGCCATAGAACGGGCGCGGAAGAGTAATCATTAGATCATAGGTGAAATCGCCGCCTTGCCATTGCCATTGCCGTTGCCATTTGGGCCAAACCGGTCTTCTTGCAGCAGGTCCGTGTATTCCTCCCGGAAATACCGCAACGTGCTGAGCACGGGGTTGGGGGCCGTTTGACCCAGGCCGCACAAGCTGGTGTTGCGAACCATGTAACAGAGTCTCTTCGAGCCGCTTCAGATCGCGTGCGGTGGCTTTGCGTTCGAGAATCTTGGTGAGCAAATGATGCATCTGCACGGTGCCGGCGCGGCAGGGAACACATTTGCCGCAGGATTCGTCCATGCAGAATTCCATGAAGAACCGTGCGACATCGACCATGCGCGTGGAATCGTCCATGACAATCATCCCGCCGGAGCCCATGATCGAGCCGAGCTTGGTCAGGGACTCATAATCGACCGGGGTATCGAGCGCTTCCGCGGGGATGCAGCCTCCTGAGGGGCCGCCGGTCTGCACGGCCTTAATCCGGCCGCCCTCGGGAGCGCCGCCGCCCATGTGCTCGACGATTTTGCGCAGGGTTGTGCCCATGGGGACTTCGATGAGGCCGGTATTGGTGATCTTGCCGGCCAAGGCGAAGACTTTGGTGCCCTTGCTCTTTTCGGTGCCGATGCTCGCAAACCAATCGGCGCCCCTGCGCACGATGGGCGGAACATTGGCAAAGGTCTCGACGTTGTTGATCAGTGTGGGACAGTTATAGAGGCCGCTCTCGGCAGGGAACGGCGGGCGGGGCCGCGGCGTCCCCCGCTTGCCCTCGACGGAGGCCATCAGCGCCGTTTCCTCGCCACACACGAACGCCCCGGCCCCGATGCGCAGGTCGATATTGAAACTAAAAGGCGATTCAAAGACGCCGCTGCCCAACAACCCAAATCGCTTGGCTTGTCGGATCGCAATCTGCAGCCGCGCGATGGCCAGGGGATACTCCGCGCGGACGTAAATAAACCCTTGATTGGCGCCGACCGCATAGGCGGCAATGGCCATGCCTTCGAGCACGCTATGGGGATCGCTCTCGAGGACGCTGCGGTCCATGAACGCCCCGGGGTCCCCCTCGTCGGCATTGCAAATCACGTATTTCTGCTGGCTGACCGTCTTGGCGACGGTGGCCCACTTCAGGCCCGTGGGATAACCAGCGCCACCGCGGCCCCGAAGACTGCTCCTGACCATCATTTCCACCACCTCTTTGGGGGTCATTTCCCGCAGCACATGGTGCAGGCCGTGATAACCTTCGACCGCGATGTAGGACTCGATGCGCTCCGGATCAATGAAACCGCTATTGGCCAAAACCACCGAGAACTGTTCCGTGAAGAACGGATGACGGGGGTCGCCCAGTTGCACCGCGGTCGCGCCACCTTTAAGCGTGCCCACCAGGGAGGCGGCGTCCTCGGGAGTGACCTTCTGGTAAAGGGGGCCTTGCCCGTCGGAGCGGATCTCCACCGTCGCACCGGGTTCCGCGGAATCCACCTGGACCAGCGGCCCCTGGCAGCAGAGCTTCATGCAGCCCACACCGCGCACCTCGACCGCGTCCTCGAGTCCGGCTTCCTTCACGGCCTTTTCGAGGGCATCCTTCACCCCTTTGGAATTCGAAGACATGCAGCCCGCCGCCAGGCAACAGCGCAGGGTGTAACGCTTGCGTGATGCTCGTTCCTTCTGCGCGATTTCAATCAGATCATCAATGACCATGGGCGAGCCATCCTTTCACATGTTCGAGCGCCGTCTCGGGATTCTGGCGCGGCGTGACGGCGCCGTCATAAACCACAGCCGGGGCGATCCCACACGCTCCGATGCAGCGGGCGGTCACCAGCGAGAGTTGGTTATCCGGCGTGGTTTCACCGGCCTTGATCCGGGCCTCTGCCTCGACCGCCGCCAGAACGCGGTCGGCGCCCCTGACGTAGCAGGCCGTGCCCATGCAAACCACGCACGTATGCCGGCCTTTGGGCTTGAGGGTGAAAAAATGGTAGAACGTGGCCACCCCGTAAACCCGGCTGGCGGGCAGTTTGAGTTTGTAGGCGATGAACAGGAGCAGGTCGTCCTCTAAATAGCCGAACAGCTCCTGCGCCTTGTGCAGCACCTCGATGAGTGCATCCTGCTTGAACTGGTGCTTCTTCATGTGCGCTTCGAGGATCTTGAAGCGCTTGTCCCCGCTGGCGTGCTCCAACACTTGGGGTAGGCGGTTGGCCTTCTTCACCGAGAGCGATGCGATCATAAGGGTCCGTGGATTTAGAGCCGTCCCGCACGAGTGACTCGCAGCAAGGGCCTCTCTTCAAATCCCAGGCTCAAACTATCAGCGCCCAAAAGCAATGCTGCGCGGGAATTGTCATTTGATATACTTTTTTTGACATCAAAATATATCAGATTGAGTGTTGCGATTGGGAGTCACGGCCCGTGCCGTCCGGGTCGAGGAAGGCGGGACCGGTGGACGGAGGGCAGAGGACGGAGGACGGAGGACAGAAGACAGGGGCTTAAGGAGCGCTCGATCAACGAGGCCTCTGGCACCGCCAATATCCGCCGAGCCCTCAGGACGCCCGACCGCGCCGCGATGCGCCCGTGGGCTGGGACCGAGCCTCCCGACTTATTGACCTCTGGGCCAGTGCTCCCGGAACGTGAGGAAGAACTGATCGGGCCAGCCGGATTGCCAGAACTGAAGCGGGAAGTCCGGCGGGGGCCCGTGCTTGCCCTGGGTTTTGCGGAAGAGGCAATTGAGAATGAACTGGCCCCAGCCCTTGTCGTCGGAGCGCAGCATTTGGGACAAGAACCGGCCATCGAGCGTCAGGCGGCTGATATAGAGTGATTGAATGGGCTTTTCAAAATCATTGATGGCGAGAAAGGAGGATTGGCAATCCAGGGTCAGCCAGACGCACTGGGATTGTCCGTACCAGGCAACGGCCCAAGGAATATCGCTCATGATGAGTTCATCGGGTTTGGTCCAGCTCACGACCTGTTGAATGGCCGGAGGGTAATAGGGAGGATAGGCCACCGGAGAGGTGCGCGGGGGGAACAAAGTCAGCAGCATGGGCAGGGAGGCCACCACGCCGAAAAGGCCTATCACCACATAGCGGAACTGCAAGAACGGCAGAGCGATCTGATCCAGCAGGAGAAAGAACAGACTGACGCCATAGACAAGCACCAAAGGCGCCACGAGGACCAGCAGGTTCTCCGAGTTGATGTCCGGCGAATCCTCCGAGAGCTGCGTTCGGCCCAGAGCCTGGACGACCATCAACGTCACAAGCGACGCCAGCAGGAAATAGCGCAGACGCCTGACTCCCGGATTCTTGAACCCAATGAGCAGACCGGTGAGGAAGAACGCCGACACCCAGGTGCCGCCCAATCGCGGCAGATCATTTTGGAGGATCTGGCGGGTGTTGACCACCAACTTGCGGCGCGCTGCATTCAGCAGGTTGATCCCACCAAAGTCCACGTCCATGGCGCGCTGCAAACGATGGTCAGGGAACAAGGAATTGCCTTCGACCAGAGCATAGGTGGCGGTGCCGAACGGCGTCCCGCTCACCAGGTAGTTGCGGGTGATCCACGGAGCCAGCACGACGGCAAAAACAGCGAACGCCGTCGCCGCCAGGGCGGCTCGCCGCGTGCCGGTGAACAGAACGATGAAGAGGATCACCGGTAGAATGAGCCAGCCAAACGAATACCGGGTCAGGCCGCCGAGACCGGCCAGCGCGCCGCAAAGACCCGCCCAAATGAACAGGCGCACTCCCCTGGGCTGGGGTTCGCGAGCCTCATGTTCGAGCCCGACCAGGCTCCCGGCCAGGGCCAGGAAAATCAGACATAACAACACCGTCGAAAGGCCCGAGACAGTAAAACGCCAGAAAAATTCCGAGCCGAGCAACAACAAGGCGGAAAGCCAGGCGACTTCGCGATCAAAGAGGCGCCGCGCCAGGAGGAACACGAGGATCGCCACGCCCACAAAGAGAATCTGGTTGAAGACGGCGATGATAAAGTCCGGCTGATAACGCACGAACTCGCGCTGGCTCTGGTCCTTGACGCGGCTCCAGAAAGCGTGGGTCGTATCCACCGCGTAGTGAAAGGGCCAGACTTTCATCAAACCCGCCAGGACCAGAGGGTACACCGGGGCGTTGGCAAGGTCCGGATGCATCCCGCGGAGCTGGCACAAATCCGCCGTGGGCGACGGGTTCGCCTTCTCATTGTGCTGCTTGATGAGGCGCAGGCTCAAGGGACGGATGAACAGCGTGGTATACCCCCTGCCCTCGGCCAGGTTGCGGGCCAATTGTGCCGAGTCCATGGCCTCCTGGGTGGTGAAGTTCTTGTAGGCGCACAGGTCATAACCCAGGGCCAGCACCACCACGGTCAGTCCGGCCATCAGGACGCGAAAGCCGCGTGAAAAAAAGCGCCCGCCCGCTCCGACCTCCAGGAAATGAATCAGTGTCTGCAGTAAAAACATAGCCAGCTAAAAATCTTCGAGATGGTATTCCTTGAGCTTGCGATAAAGGGTTCGACGGCTCATCCCGAGCTTCCGGGCCGCGAGCGTGCGCTGGTCATTCGAGTCCTTCAGCGCTCGAATGATCAAATCCTTCTCCGCTTCTTTCACGTTCAGCGGCTCGGTCGTCGGAGCTGGCGGTCCGGAGCTCAACGGAGCTTCCTGGTTGCGCACCCAGGGCGGCAAATCGCGCGGCGTGATCCGCTCGCCGCGGGCCAGGACCACCGCATGCTCGACGGCGGTCCGCAACTCGCGCACGTTGCCCGGCCAAGGATAACGCAACAGCAGCTCGAGCACATCGGCGGTAAAACTTGTCACCACTTTGTGGTTCTGTTGCGCGAACTCGCGCAGGAAGGATTGCGCCAGCAAGGTAATGTCCTCCTTCCGTTCCCGCAGCGGCGGCAGCCAAATCTCCACCACCCGCAGGCGGAAAAACAAATCCTCGCGGAATGAACCCGCCTTGACCAGTTGCTCGAGGTTTTTGTTGGTCGCCGCAATGAGGCGCACGTCGGCAGTCAGGGTTTTGTTCGAGCCCACGCGTTCAAAGGTTCGTTCGCCCAGGAAGCGCAGCAACTTGATTTGGGTCGAGGCGTCAATTTCGCCGATCTCATCCAGAAACAGCGTTCCCCCCTGGGCTTGCTCGAAACGGCCGATCCGCCGCTCGTGCGCCCCGGTGAACGCCCCTTTCTCGTGGCCGAACAACTCGCTTTCCAGGAGGGTAGGCGTCAGCGCGGCGCAATGGACCGTGATCATGGGCTGTTGCGCGCGCGGGCTGAGCTGGTGGAGCACTTTGGCGATGAGTTCTTTGCCGGTGCCGCTTTCGCCCTGGAGCAGGACCGTCGCGGGCGTGGGCGCCACTTGCTGGACGACCTCGAGCACCTCCTGCATGGGCGGGGAGTGGCCCACCACATTCTCCATGCGAAACTTCGAATCAAGCTGCCGCCGCAGCGAGACATTTTCCGTTTCGAGATTCTGCTGGCGCAACGACCGCGCGATGCGCATGTCCAGCTCGTCGATTTGCAGCCGGGCCTTGGGAATATAATCGTCCGCCCCCCGTTTCATGGCATCGACCGCCAGCTCCTCGGAACCGTAGGCGGTCATGAGGATGCAAATCGGGGGTCGGGACAGCGACTTGGCCCGGGTGATGAGCTTCATCCCGTCCTCGGACGGCAGCCGGAAATCCGTCAGCAGCACGTCGAAATGGTCCTTTTCGAGCAGGTCCATCGCGGTCTTCGCATCCTCGGCCAGGTACACGTCGTAATGATCTTCGAGCGCAGCGCGAAGGCCTTCGCGCTGCGTCTTCTCATCATCGACAATAAGCAAGGTCGGGGTCATTTACCACCGCTGCGGGTTGCAGTGTCCAGCCTGCAGGTTAAACAGCCCTCGCGGGTTAAACAACTGGCAAATTGGGCGCCATTCTGCGGGGTCGAGGCCGCTGACGGCGGCCCGAGCCTCGGCCGGGGAGAGGAATGGGTTGAGACGTCTCCGGGATAGGCGCGAGATCCTGGGCTATTTTTAACATGTCTTGACTCTGGCGACAGTCCACTTACATTAGTTTTCATGAACTTATGCCAAGTCGTTTACTTCCTGTTTAGCACATCTTCTCATGTGAAACCTCGCCTCGGGCTGCTCTGGGGGCTCGCCTCTGTCCTTCTGGCAACCACGACCCTGGGCCAGAGCCAAGAGTTGGCTTGGGTTCGGCAAATCGGCAGCGCGGGAGATGATTCGGTGATCGCCATTGCTGAGGATTCGGATGCGAACGTTTACCTGGTGGGCAATTATGCCGGCAAGATGACTCTCGGCAGCCTGGCGCTCGAGGATCCGGGGAGCGCGGCGTACGTGGCCAAAATGAACTCACGAGGTGAAGTCGAGTGGGCCAATGCAATCACCAGTTCATTCAGCATCCAGCCCACAGGCCTGGCGATCGATCCGGCTGGATTCCTCTATGTCACGGGGTGTTTCGATCGCACCGCTGAGTTCGGCGCCACGCACTTAGGGACACTCGCCCCGGGTTACCCGGACGTGTTCCTGGCCAAGTACGACTTGAAGGGCGGATTGCTCTGGGCAAAACGATACGGCGGCAATAGCGGCACCCGGGCTTCGGGTGTGGTGGTCGGCCGGATGGGAAGCGTGTTCCTCTGCGGGGGTTATGGACCGAGCACGACGCTGGGTGATTTTTTCCTGCCGGGCGGCGGCCCCGTCCAGCTCTGGGTGGCGGGACTCGACGGCAGCGGCGAGGTCCAATGGGCCAGGGCCGCGGGGACGATGACCGGGCTCACAACCCTTCCCAAACTGGCAATTGACCCCGGGGACAACCTGTTCGCGGCGGGAGGTTTTGTGGACGCGATGTCGTTCCCGCAAGGCGCCTATGCTTCGGTAACGAATACCGTCTGCACCACCAACCAAGTGCTGGTCGCCCAGACGGATTGGCTGACCAATGTGCTTTGCCTGACCAATTTCAACGTCGATCCGATTGAGGTCACATGTTCAAACGTATTGACCGCTCAAACATCCTATGTGCTGAGCAATTCCGTGGGATGTGTCACCGTGCCTGCCCTCAGCAATCTGAACGGGAGCTTCGATCTGGAGGGCTTGCCTGGGGGCCAAAGCGCGATGTTCCTGGCCAAGTACGATTCTGGTGGAAAGTGCCTTTGGGCAAGGGGCGGCGGCGGAACCGCCACCGATTTGGCGGTGGCGACCAACGGCGAGGTTTATGTGACTGGAACCATGCAGTACCCTAACTTTGGGAAACCCTATTATTCGGCGATCTTCGACGGCATCGAAATCACCGGCAAAAACGACTGCTTTCTGGCGAAGTTTGATTCTTCCGGGGGTTTAGTTTGGGCCATCAACGAGGGAGGATCGTCCGTCGCCCTGGGGCCGGACGGCGACGTTTATGCAACCAGCACACTCGGTTCGACACGCACCTTCGCGGGCCGGACATTCACGGCCTCGGGTTACCAGGACATTTTTGTGAGCCGCTATGATTCCGCGGGGAACGGACGTTCCGCCTGGCAGATCGGCGATATGCAGGGTGAAATGGCGGGAGACATCGCGGTGGATCGCTCCGGGACCATTATGGTTGCTGGCTTTACCTATCACGGTTCAGCGGCCAACAACTATCAACAGGCCAATTATGGCGGCTGGGACGTCATGGTGGCCAAACTCTCCAGCCAAGGCCCGGCGATTATTAGGCAACCCGAGCGCGCAACCATTCGCCAAGGGGATGACGCGAGCTTCCGGATCGAAGTTACGAACGCCATCTCCGCCCGGTTCGAATGGCTCAAGAATGGGAACCCGCTGGCGGACACTTCTAAAATCTCCGGATCCCATGAGCCTGTCCTGCGAATCCGCGCTGCGGAGACCGCGGACGAAGCGGACTACAGCGTTCGGGTGACAGCCGATAACGGCCAGATCCTCAGTTCCATCGCGCGGTTGCGGGTCGAAGGACTGATGCAGTTCACCAAGAGCGAGAAAGGCCAGTATGGCGAATTCCTCGTCAGCTTTTCTGGCGTCTCGGGCCACCTTTATGATATCGAAATCTCCACCGATTGCCGGAATTGGGTTTTACTCACCAATGGCGTTTGTTTCCAAGGCACCCTGACGGTCTCGGATTTTTCGCGCACCTACTCGACTCAGCGATTCTACCGCGCAGTCGCACACTAAAGTCTGTCGTTCGTGTGTTTCGCGTAGTTCGTGGTCCCCCTTGCTCGCTCCGGTGATTTTCTGGGGAGGCGGCAACTCCCGGCCAGACTGAGCCGTTCCGCCGCGCGGCGCGTGATCCCGGGGCTAAACGTCAAACTTGCTGCGGCTCTCCAGGGCCCTGTGCAACGCGTCTTTCACCGCATCCAGACGGGCGGGCAATTCGATGGGCTGATTGGCGTGACGGCTGGGAAAACCCAGTTCGTTCTGGTGGTATTTCACCTTCATCTCGACGAACTTCAGCCCGTGGGCGGTCGAGATGACCACAACCCTCTCACCCTTGTCGATCTTCCCGGCTTTGAGCAGCTTCAGCATCACTGCCAGCGCCACGCCGGTATGGGGGCAGTTGAACATGCCGGTGCGATCGCCCAGCGCGGCGGCATCCGCCAACTCCTCCTCGGTGGCCTGCTCGACGATGCCTTGGAATTGCTTCAACGTGCGAACGGCTTTTTCGAAGCTGACGGGATTGCCGATCTGGATGGCACTCGCGAGCGTCTTTTGAGCCCGGATGGGTTCGAAAACTTCAAAGTTACGCAGGTAGGAGCGATACAAGGGGTTGGCCCGTTCGGCCTGGGCCACGACAATGCGCGGGAGCCTGGCGATCACACCCAGGTCTCGCATCATCAGCAAGCCCTTTCCCAGGGCGGAGACATTGCCCAGGTTGCCCCCCGGGATGATCATCACGTCCGGGCTTTCCCAGTCAAACTGCTGGACGATTTCGATGCCGACCGTCTTTTGCCCCTCGACGCGGAGGGAGTTCATCGAGTTGGCCAGGTAGAGCGTCGGGTCTTTGGTGATTTCCTGGACCAGCTTCATGCACCCGTCAAAATCCGTGTCCAGGTAAAGCACCAGCGCGTCATTGGAAACCGGTTGCACGAGCTGAGCGAGCGAAATTTTGCCGCGGGGAAGGAGCACGATGGATTGGATGCCTGCAGCGGCGCAGTAGGTGGCCAGGGCGGCCGAGGTATCGCCCGTGGAGGCGCAGGCTACCGCTTTGATGGGGGCGCCATCAGCGATCATTTGCTTGACCTGGGAAACCAGGACGGTCATGCCCAAGTCCTTGAACGAACCGCTGTGCGTGTTGCCGCACAGCTTGATCCAGAGATCCTTCAGGCCGATCACCCGGCCGAACCGCTCCGCCCAGAAGAGATTGGTGCCACCTTCATAGAGCGACACGACGTTCTGATGGGCGATCTCGGGGAGGATCCATTCCTTCTTGCCCCAAACGCCCGAGCCGTACGGCCATTCGTTGCTTTTATAGCGATCTTCAAAGAGCTTCATCCAGGCGGCGGCGCCCCGCCGGGCCAGCGCCGCCATGTCATGCTGCACTTCCAGCAGCGACTGGCACCGTTCGCATTGGTACACGACGGAGTTCAGCGGATAGGTCGCGCCGCACTGCGGGTTAATGCATTGAAACCAGGCTCGGTAAGGCGTCGTCATAATCTCAGTTCAGCGGACTCTTCGGACCGGGAGGCCTCCCGGGCACACCGGTGGCGCCGGAAGGATCGGGCACTGGCCCCTTTGCCGCGCGGCAACCTCTACACATAAACCCATCCCCCGCTCAGCGCGTCGTTGGGGTCGATTAAGCCCATCCTCGATCCGCCCAATCACCATCCGATAACATGCCACCGGATCCACCACGGGTTCAAGTCGTCCGGCTAATCACAAAGATGGCCAGGTCGGCGTTGAGGTTGGGGTCGTCAAACACCTCGGCGCGCGCCTCGGTATCGAGGGCAATTCGCTTATGCACATGAAGGCCCTTGGTTCGGCAGAAGTCTTCGAAATCCGCAATGGTAAAGAACCGGATATTCGGGGTGTTGTACCACTCATAGCGCAGGACCCCGCCGGATTTCGGGGCGCGGCCCTGCTCGGCCATCATTTGCCGGAGCGGGCGGTAGGCGAAATTGGGGATGCTCACGATGCAGGTGCGGCCGATGCGCAGCATGTGCGCCAGCACGCCCTCGACATCATACACGGCTTGGAGGGTTTGCGACAGGATCACCGTGTCAAACTGTCCCGCGCCAAAGACCCCCAGGCCCTTGTTCAGGTCCAACTGGACGACGTCCAGGCCCCGGGCGATGCAGGTCAGGATCTTGCGCTCGTCCAGTTCCACCCCGACCAGGCGGCGGTGGTCCCCTTCCCGCAGCCGTGCCAGCAACGCGCCCGAGCCGCAGCCCAGGTCCAAAATACTCGCGCCCGGCGGCACCAACTCGACGATCCGGTCGTAATCCAGCCGATGCTGGTGGAAGATGCTGGTCGGGCCGTGGGATTCCTCATTCTCGGGGCCGGCTTGGGCGCTGGCCGCGGGGCCGAGGTTATTCAGGAACGCCCGCACCATGCCGCCGTAAACGTCCAGTTCGTCCGCCAGCAGGAACGCATCGTGGCCGCCTGGACTTTGCACATTGCAGTAGCTGACGGGGGCGTTATTGGCAATCAGGGCATTCACGATGTCGCGCGACTGGTCGGGGGGAAACAGCCAATCACTGGAAAAACTGATCACCAGCGAGCCGGAGCGAGCGGGACCGAAGGTGGCCGCCAGCTCAGCCGGGGTGGCTCCCAGATCGAAGAGGTCCATGGCCAGTGACAGGGTGACGTAGCTGTTGGCATCGAACCGCTCGACAAATTTCGCCCCTTGGTAGCCGAGGTAGGAACCCACCGAAAATTTCTTTTCAAACTCGATGGCCAAATCGCGCGGATGGAACCGATCCGCTTCGAATTTCGCTTGCATCGCCTGCGCCGAAAGATAGGTGATATGCCCGATCATGCGCGCCAGGGCCAGGCCCACGTCCGGCCCGTGCGGCTGGTCGTAATACTGGCCGCCGTGGAAATGGGGATCGCGCAGGATGGCGTTGCGGCCCACCACGTCGAAGGCCAGCGCCTGAGTGGTAAGGCGTGGGGAAGTGGCCAGCGCCACCACTCCGCGCACGCAGTCCGCGTGGCGGGTAGCCCAGGTCAGGGCCTGATGACCGCCCAGGGAGCCCCCCACGACCGCCAGCAATCGCTCGATGCCCAAATGCTCGATCAATCGGCGCTGGACCCCCACCATGTCCGCGACCGTGATGGTCGGGAAATCACGCCCGTAGGGTTTGCCGGTCTTTGGGTTGGTGCTGCCGGGGCCCGTGGTCCCGCGGCACCCGCCCAGCAGGTTGGGACAGATGACAAACAGGCGATCGGTATCGATGGGCTTTCCCGGGCCTACCACGATGTCCCACCAGCCCGGGTCGTCGCCGTCCTCGTGACGCGCCACATGCGAGTCGCCGCTGATCGCGTGGCAAACCAGGACGGCATTGTCCCGAGCCGGGGCGAGCTTCCCGTAAACCTCGTAGGCCACGGTGACACTGGGCAGATGGCCGCCTTTTTCGAGCTGGAGCGGCTGCTCGAACGTCACGGATTGAGCGTAGCGCAGCGTTCGGGAGTGCCGGACGCTGTCGCTGCTCTCGAAAGTGGTCGTGTTCACCAGAGACAAGTTTTACTACGGGGTTGCGGCCCGCAAAGCGAGCACTTTTCGCCGGCGCTCCCGCCTGATAGTTGCGGCCAGCCTTGCGCTCGAACGCGGAATCTGACACAAGAATGGACCAATTTTGACATGAAAAAAGAAACGAAGAAGAATACGGAAACTCAATTGCTGGCACTTTTGAAGAAAGTGCTGCCCAAGGCCACTCATGACCCCCAGTTGGCGGGAAGAATCTACGAAGCCATTGAACTCGAACTGCAGGCCACCTCGCGCGCGGCCGCCTTCGACAAATTCTGCAACCGGGTCGAGTTGGTGAACTTGGAGCCCGAGAGCTTGGAGTCTGTCAAACGCCAGCTGGCGGATTCGTTCGGCCAGGCAGATGTGACGCTCAAGCCGAACCGCAAAGAGAAGACCCTGGCCGTCGAGGTGGCGCTCGCCGACGGAACCCAGTTCAGCGGAGAAATCAAAGTCAACCCCGACGGCGCCGTTGAAGCCAGCGAAGAGCAGGAGATCACGTGGAAATTCATTCCGTTCCCGATTTGCATGCCCGGCGACAAGGAATTGGTGTGGCTGCTGGCCAAGCGCGAGAACCTGTCACCCGATGAAGCCGGGATCGCGCTGTCGAAGGCGGAGGAAGATTTTTGGGCCTCGAAGACCGGACAGAAACTGATTCGGGACCGGGTGGAAAGAAGCTTTCCGGAGTTCATCGCGCGCGTGCCCGGGGGCATGCTGAGCGAGGCGGGGCTCAAGCGGCATTACAAAACCCCGGAAGCGCTGAAAGTGTTGCGCGGGGGCAAGCGCGGCTGAGTTCGGTTCCACAGACCGCGTGCTGCATTCGGGGTCGAGGACCCGGCGCTCGGGCCACTGGGCTCCCCTACTTCATCCCCAGCTTGGCCGCCTCATCCGGGTCGATCTGCTTGAGCGCGATTTTGAGCGCCCGCTGCATATCCTTATCACGGAGCTTGAGCAAGGGAACCAGCTTGGGCCAGGCCGCGCGCGAACGCGCGCCAAAATCGCCCAATGATTCAACCGCAGCCTCGGCCAACCCATCCTGCGGATCATCGAGTGCTGAAATCAGTAATGGGATAACCGTGTCAGGCTGACTCTTCATCATGCCCAGCGCGGTTATGGCAGCGATCCGAACGGGCTCGTCTCTGCCTTTATACACCTGGATTAAGTCCGGGATGGCAGCCTGGGCGTGAGGGCCCAACGCACCCAGCCCGCCAGCCGCCTGGGCTCGCCTGCCCTCCGCCGGAGTGAAATAGATCGTAACGCCGGGTAATTTGTTCAACTGATCGATGGCGGCGAGCCTGAACTTGGAGTCGCGAGTGTCGTTGAACATCTGCTCCCGGAGCCGTGGAATTACCCGCGTCTCGATAACGACGCGGGTTTCATTGCTGACCGCCGGGACTGGACTGTCCATTCGGTCCTGCCAATAGATGAGCGGCTTCCCCCCGTAGCGGTCCTCGTGTTCGCCAAGACCATGGATGAGAATCCAGGTGCCCAGAATCAAAACGGTCATCCCCGCGACTACCCCCACGATTACTCGTTTCACGCGTTGGATCATGGCGCCAGGATGCGCTCGTTCGAAGGAAATTGCCAATCCAATCAGCGCAAAGCGGCGTGCACGATTGGCCGCTCGCCGGCCCTGCGGTGAGCCCGGCAGGACCCGCGGTCCATCGGGACACCCCGGGAGTCGCGTGGCCGGAGGCTCCGCTCGGCTGCTCACGCGAGAAGCCTCAGGGTGGCCCAACGCCTGGCGCCACCGGTTGGTCCACTCCGGGATTGTTGGGAACAGGAGCGATGTCTATGATTGCCACATGCAAGCCCGAGCAGCGATAGCCGATGGCAGGGGTCAATTCAGCATCGAGGTCATCGAGGTGGGCCAGCCCATGGGCGATGAAGTGCTGGTCGAGGTTCGAGCGGCGGGTATTTGCCACACCGATCAGGCTTCGCTGAAGTGGAAGCGCCCGCTGATTATGGGTCACGAAGGGGCGGGTATCGTCAGGGCAACCGGACCCGCGGTGCGGCACGTAAGACCGGGCGATCCGGTCGTCTTGAACTGGGCGGTGCCCTGCGGCCAATGTTTTCAGTGCCAGAATGGCCACGCGGTGTTGTGTGAGATCAGCCGGCCGGCTTACGTGATGACACGATCCCAGGCTCATGCCCACCCGGAGGGTACGACTTGGAAAGGCCAGCCGGTGGATCGCTCCTTCAACATCGGAACACTCTCCTCGCTGACCCTCGTGCGCGCTCCTGCCGTCACCCTCTTGCCCCCGGGGGTCCCGTTCACTTCCGCCTGCATCGTCGGATGCGGCGTAATGACGGGCTTTGGCTCCGCGGTGAATGTTGCCCAAATCGCACCGGGCAGTTCGGTGGCGGTTCTGGGGTGTGGCGGCGTGGGGCTGAACGTGATCCAGGGCGCCCGGTTGAACCGCGCAGAGCGGATCATCGCCATCGATTTGCACGAAAACCGCCTCGACCAGGCAAAGCGGTTTGGTGCAACGCACGGGCTGGTCGCGGATCCAGCCGATCGCGACTTCGAGCGCTTGTCCGAGGAGGTTGGAAAGCTGACCGGCGGCCGGGGCGCGGATTACGCGTTCGAGGCTACCGCCATGCCTGCGCTAGCCTTCGCCCCCTTGCGGCTCGTCCGCAACGGTGGGATGGCGCTGCAGGTCAGCGGCATCAATGAGGCGGTCACTGTTCCTATGCCCTGGTTCATGTGGAACAAGACCTACCTCACCCCGCTCTACGGCGACTGCGTGCCATCGCGTGATTTTCCGCGCATCTTCGAGCACTACCGCCGCGGAGAACTGAAGCTCGATGAACTGGTCACCCGCAGCTACCCGCTGGAGAAACTCGGTGACGCCTTGGACGATATGCTTTCCGGTCGCAACGCCAAGGGCGTCATCACCCTGAACGAACCGGCGAATCCCTGAGAGTTCCTATGCCCGCCCACTTCCGCACCCTCGAAGTTTCTGATCCCCGCTTCGCCTCCGATGGACTCTGCTGGCTCACCGTCAAGAGCCCGGCCTTGCGCCAGCGAGCGGATATCACGCTCTTTGTCCCGGCGCAACCCGCGGTCGCACGTGCGCTCCCCCTTGTCATCCTCCTGCATGGCGTCTATGGCAGCCACTGGGCGTGGGCGCTGAAGGGAGGGGCGCACCGCACGGCGGCGCGGCTGATCGAGGCGGGCGAGATTCCACCGCTGATTCTCGCCATGCCCAGCGACGGCTTGTGGGGGGACGGCTCGGGTTATGTGCCGCACCCGGACCAGGATTTCGAGCGCTGGATTGTCGAGGATGTTCCCGCCGCGGTTCGCGAGGCGGTTCGCACCACCGGCCCGGACGCGCCACTGTTCATCTCCGGTCTCAGCATGGGCGGGTTTGGCGCCTTGCGGCTCGCGGCCAAGTATCCGGAGAGATTCCGAGCCGCGGGCGGCCACTCCTCGATGACCCATTTCGACCAGCATCGCCAGTTCGTCGAGGAGCCGCTCGATAGTTACTTTTGTCCGAAGGACGATCGGTCGGTCCTGGAAACCTTGTTGCGTCATCGGGACCGCCTTCCGCCGCTGCGCTTTGATTGCGGCACGGAAGATCCTTTACTAGGCCATAACCGCGAACTTTCGGAGCAATTAAAACGCTCCGGGATCGCCCACGGTTATGAGGAGTTTCCAGGCGGCCACGAATGGCCCTATTGGGAAACACACCTGGCGGATATGTTGCGGTTCTTCGGCCGGCACGCGTGAGACAAATCACGCCGAAGAAATCTCCGGCCTGAGACTTTCCGGAAGTGCGGTCAATTCCGAGTCGCTCCCCTCAGGCCGCCAGACGACTCGCCCGTCCTCCAGCAACCGAATCACCCGGCCATGCGTCGAGCCGCGCAAGGTCTTGACCCGATCCCCCGGCTTGAAGTCCGCGCTCTGGCAGAGGCTCTCGACGATATCGACCATCGCCTCACGGTCGAGAACACCGGCGATATAGTGCGCCACAGCGGAGGCGGCTTGGCGCCTCCGGCCCGTAGGCAATTCGGCAAGCAAGGCCGTTGTAATTTGCCGACCTACGTCGGCAAAGGTATTGCCATTAAAGAACAGGAAAGGAGCACCGCGGTGACAATGCCTTAGAAAATCCAAGGTTTCGGTGAACGAGAGGGTCAGCTTTTGCTTTTCTGCCCACTCTTTCGCGATCGTCGCTTGAGTCTCGCTATTAAAGCCATGCTGCGCGCCTCCTCTTGCGCACGCTCCTCGATTGAGGCCGACGACAAGCTCCCAACTCCGGTTTTTGAGAAATTCGGCTCGGCTTTGTAGCGGTGATTGTTCGCGACCACTTCGCGTAACATGTCCTGCTCGGTCAGTTGCTCCAGCAGATCGAATCTCAGCTTCATCACCCATAAGATACCCCTTTTAACCTTGACTTCAAGCCTCAAGTTTCGTCCGGAAGTCAAGCAAGAGGATTTATAACGCCGTCCCCAGGTTATTGACAAGCATAATCCAGGGAGGCTCACGGATTCAAGCGCAAGAAGCGGAGTTCTTTGGTTCCCGACACCTGCTATGTTGGCCTGGACAAAAATGAAAACAAAGCCGCTATCGCCAACTACCGGAGCGCCGCGCGGAGTCAGCGAGGAACGTTGGAACGCCGTCCTCCGCCGGGACCCAAAAGCCGAGGGGAAATTCTATTACGCGGTGGTCACCACGGGCGTCTATTGCCGGCCGACGTGCGCCTCGCGACGTGCAAAGCGCGAGAACGTCCGCTTCTTTGCTTCGTGCGCGGAAGCGGAAGCAGCGGGTTTCCGGCCCTGCCAACGCTGTCAACCGCGCGCATTGGGGCTGGGTGACGGGCATGCGGCGAAAGTCCTGGAAGCCTGCCGCCGCATCGAGGCGTCCGACACCCCGCCGAGCCTAGACACGCTGGCCAGAGCCGCCGGCCTGAGCCGGTTCCACTTTCACCGGGTATTCACCCGAGTCACCGGGGTGACACCAAAGGCGTACGCCAAGGCCCATCGCGCGACACGGGTTCGCCAGACCCTGCGGGACCGAGCAACGGTGACCGAGGCCATCTATGAGGCGGGCTTCAATTCCAACGGACGGTTCTACGCCGAAAGCTCGCGGTTGCTGGGGATGACCCCAAAAAAGTTCAGCCAGGGCGCCCCGGGAGAGACGATCCGATTCACCATCGCCCCGTGCTCGCTGGGGTTTGTTCTCGTCGCCACGTCGGCAAAGGGCATTTGCGCCATCGCCCTGGGGGACTCGAAAGCCAAACTGGCCGGGGAACTGCCCGCGCTCTTTCCCGAAGCGCACTTGATGCCCGGAGAGCGGGAACTCCGGGGAGTTGTGGCCAAAGTGGTTCGGCTGGTTGAGCGGCCCCGGCTCGGCCTGGATTTGCCCCTGGACGTCCGCGGCACAATTTTCCAACAAAAAGTGTGGGCGGCACTGGTCGAGATACCACTCGGATCGACCACGAGCTATTCCGAGATCGCGCGGCGGATCGGCACGCCCAGAGCGGTGCGCGCGGTCGCGGGCGCGGTCGCCTCCAACAATCTCGCCCTGGCCATTCCCTGCCATCGCGTGGTTCGCGCCGACGGGGACCTCTGCGGCTACCGCTGGGGCCCCGAAGCGCAAGCGCGCGCTGATCGAGCGCGAACAGGCTCTGGACCAACCCAGCACGACCTGACGGCGATCCGACCGGAACGTTAGGGAAAAACCGGGGCGGAGAGATTCTTCGTTCCAGACTGCGGCAGGGAAAGCGCCTTGGCCCCGATATCGCGCCGGAAATGAGCGCCTTCGAATTGGATATTTTCCACCGCCGAATAGGCCAGGTCGCGCGCGGCGGCCAAGTCCTTGCCGAGCGCGGTCACGCCCAGGACTCGGCCGCCGCTGGTCATCACCTGCCCGCCAACGCGCGCGGTCCCGGCGTGGAAAACGTTCACGTTCGGCAGCGAGGCCGCGGCGTCCAGGCCGCGAATTTCCTTACCTTTGGCGTAGCTGCCGGGATAACCGCCGGAGGCCATGACGACGCAGACCGAGGGCATGGGGTTCCACTTCAATTCGAGCTGGTTCAGAGTCCCGGCCATGCTGGCGACCAATAATTCTAGCAAATCATTTTCCAAACGCGTCAGATAAACCTGGGTCTCGGGATCGCCAAAGCGCGCATTGAATTCGAGCACTTTCGGACCCGAGCGGGTCAGCATCAATCCCGGGTAAAGAATACCGTGAAAATCGATTCCCTCGGCCGCGCAACCGCGCAGCCAGGGAGCGAGAATCTTTTGCTCGACCTCCAGCAGATCGGCCTCGCTCAGAAACGGGGCCGGGCAATACGCTCCCATGCCACCGGTATTGAGCCCCTCATCGCCATCCAATGCGCGCTTGTGATCTTGGGAAGGTGGGAACAGCTTCGCCGTTCGCCCGTCGCACAATGCGTGCAGCGAAACCTCGGTTCCCTCGAGAAACTCCTGGATGACAATGCGCGCCCCCGCGTTTCCGAAAGTCCTCCGCACCAGGATTTCATCGATGGCCTGAGCGGCTTCCGATGGGCTGCCACAGAGCAAAACGCCCTTGCCGAGCGCCAAACCGTCCGCTTTGACAGCGCATCGGCCCGCGAGCGACGCGGCAAACGCCCGGGCGGCGGCGGGATCGGAAAAAGTGCCGGACCGCGCGCTGGGAATGCCGTGGCGATCCATGAACTCCTGGGCGAACACCTTCGAGGCTTCAAACTGGGCCGCCTGCTGGTTGGGCCCCCAAATGCGCAGCCCGTTCTTCTGGAACAGATCCACGATGCCCAAGGCCAGCGGATTGTCCGGCCCAACCACCGTCAGATCGATTTTCTGATCCTGAGCGAAGGCCAGCAACCGGGACAATTCCTCCGCCCGCAGGTTCACGCAGTCCACCGCCAACCCGCCCCGAGCCAGGCGTTCCTGGGCAATGCCGGCGTTGCCAGGCGCGCACCACATGCGCGTGACATGGGCCGACTGCGCCAGCTTCCAAACCAGGGCGTGCTCGCGCCCACCGGAACCGATCACCAGGAGTCTCATCACCGGACTCTTACCTTAAGGCCCTGAGGCAGGCAAAAGGAATTTGAGCGATTCGTGCTGGACTTTTCCACCCGTTCGTGTAAACGAGACTACGCTAAATTAATGTCTAGATAAGAAACAGTATGAGCATTGGATCAAAATTGGTGTTTTCGGCGGGGCTAATATTGGCCCTGGTACAAACGTCCGTCCGCGCGGAAGACAAGGCCCAGTTCAAGGACGAGAAGGAAAAGGCCAGCTACGCCATCGGGATGTATTTCGGCAACCAGATCAAACGCGGCAACCTGGATTTGGATGCGGATGTGGTGGCCGGCGCGATGAAGGATATCCTGGCCGGAAAGGAAGCCCGCATCACCGACCAGGAAGGAATGCAGGTCATCCGCAGCTATCAAATGGAGAGCAAGCGCAAGCTCGCCGAGAAGAACGAGGCGGAAGGCGCGAAGTTTCTCGCGGAGAATAAAAAGAAGGACGGCGTCAAAACACAGACCGTCACCCTGCCCGACGGCAAGACTGCCGAATGGCAATACAAGGTCATCACGGAGGGCACCGGCGAAATCCCGAAAAGCAATGACGTGGTCAGCGTGACGTATCGCGGCACACTCATTGACGGCAAGGAATTTGACAGCTCGGCCAAGCACGGCGGCGCTCCGCTCAAGCGGGCGGCCAACCAACTGATCCGCGGCTGGACCGAAGCCTTGCAGATGATGAAGGTCGGATCCAAGTGGGAACTCTATCTGCCCCCGGCCCTGGCCTACGGCGAGCACGGCACACCCACCATCGAGCCCGGCTCGACCCTGGTTTTTGAAGTGGAACTCCTGGGAGTCGAAGCGCCGAAACCGCCCCCGGTGGCCGGCATGGCGCATCCTCAACCGTTGACCAGCGACATCATCAAAGTCCCCTCGGCCGAAGAACTCAAGAAGGGCGCCAAGATCGAAGTGATCAAGCCCGAGGATGTCGCCAAACAGGCGGCCCAGGGAGACAGTAAGACCAAGCAGTAAACAAAACCTTTGCGGCCCGTTGGTTTGGGCCGCGCCGGAACGCCCCGCGCAGCCTCACTGCTCGGGGCGTCTGTTTTGGGGGAGGACGCCGGACTGCACCCGGAATGAAGCGCGGCCGCAGACCCTCCGCGGTTTGCGGAGCAGTCGAAGCCTGGGGGCCTCGAGAACCTCAGCTCACCCTGGCCCGGCCCGCGCCCTTGACCACTTCCCCAATGGACCAGGATTGGTGGCCCTGGGAATGAATGAATTTGTGAATCGCAGCCAGGCGCTCCGGGGCCACGATCAGGACCATGCCGATCCCCATGTTAAAGACCTGGTACAACTCGGCGTCCGGCACCCCGCCCCGCTCTGCCATGAGTTGAAAGATAGGCAGCACATCCCACGATCCTTTGCGGATCAGGACATCGCAATTCCTCGGGAGGATGCGTGGCAGGTTGTCAATAAACCCGCCGCCCGTGATATGCGCCAGTCCTTTGATCGAGAGGACGGTCTCGGGCCGGCCCCGAGCGCGTGATGGTTTGGCGCCCGGACGGCCTCCGGAGGAGGCAACCTGGTGATTGAAACGCTTGAGAAGTTTTTGAATCAGCGGACCATAACTCCGGTGGACTTTTAACAATTCATCTCCGAGCCGATTGCGCAACTCGGGCACGTAGCTCGAGAGCTTGAGTTTCATCTGCTCCAAGAGGATCTTTCGAGCCAGGGAATACCCGTTGGTGTGCAGGCCGCTCGACGCCAATCCAATCACCCCGTCTCCCGGACGGATCGCTTTGCCGTCCAGGATTCGTGATTTCTCCACGGCCCCGACGATCGTTCCACTGACATCGTACTCGCCTTTCTGGTAAAACCCGGGCATCTGGGCGGTCTCGCCTCCGATCAGCGCGCAGCGATTCTCGGCGCAAGCTTGGGCAAACCCGCGGATAATCTCGGTAAAAACACGCGCTTCCAACTTCCCGGTTCCGAGGTAATCGAGAAAAAACAAAGCCTCGGCCCCCAGCACGGCAATGTCATTGACGCAATGATTGACCAGGTCCTGGCCAATGGTGTCGTGCCGATCCATGGCGAAGGCAATTTTGAGTTTTGTGCCCACGCCATCCACGCTCGAAACCAGCACCGGCTCCCGGTAGCGTCGGAGATCGAGGGAAAAGAGGCCGCCAAACCCGCCGACCTTGCCCAGAACACCCGGCCGCCGGGTAGCCGCCAGCAACCGGGGCAAGGTGGACTTCACCTTGTTGCCGAGATCAATATCCACGCCCGCGCGGGCGTATGCGGTCTTTTTCATGCGCCGGGAGATTACTCCGGCCCGCTGCGTTGTCGATGAATTTGCTCGGGCTCAGGCCTTGGACGGTTCGGTTTCCGCCGGCGCCTCGACGGGCAGCGCGGAGAGGACCACCTTGGGATTGCGTTGCGCGAAGAAATCGCAACTCCACTGATCCGGGAAGAAGAGCACCGGCTTGCCGGCGACATCGGTGGCCGCACGGGCGCCCGTGGGCAACGTCGAATCCTCCGGCCCCTCCCCGCTCTCGGACACCACCCAGCGCACGACCTTCCACGGAGCCTGCTCGAGCCGGGACTCGGCGCCGTATTCGGTCTGCATTCGATACTGGACCACCTCGAACTGCAAGGGTCCAACCGCGCCCAACAGCGGGACGCGCTGGGCCGAATCTTTGATCAGGAAGGATTGGACGACGCCTTCCTGCAGCAATTGTTCCAGCCCTTCGCGGAAGCGCTTAAACTGCGCCGTGCTGGGGCTCTGCAGCCAGGCGAAGCATTCGGGGGTGAACCGGGGAATTTCGCGATACACCAAAGAGGGATCCTCGGCCAGGGTGTCGCCGATCCGAAAATCGGTGTGACCGACCAATCCGACCACGTCCCCGGGATAGGCCTCATCCAGTGTTTCCCGATCACGCCCAAAGATCTTGTGGGAGCTGGACAAGCGGATCTTCCGGCCGGTCCGCGTATGCACCACCGTCATGTCGCGCTCGAAGCGGCCCGAACAGATCCTGACAAACGCCAGCCGGTCCCGGTGTTTCGGGTCCATATTGGCCTGGATTTTGAAGATGAACCCGGAGAACACCGGCTCCTCGGGGGGGATGATGCGTCCGTCGGCTGAGCGGGGCCGCGGCGCGGGCGCCAGTTCGAGGAACGCGTCCAGCAAGAGCTGAACGCCGAAGTTGTTGACCGCGCTGCCGAAAAAGACGGGTGTCAGCTCTCCCGCCAGGATCGCGTGGGGGTCAAAGCTCGCGCCCGCGCCGTCGAGCATCGCCAGCTCATCGACCGTTCGGGTATAAACCCCGGGGTCCATTTGATCCTTCACCACCGGATCGGAGAGTCCGTGCACCGAGACGGGCGCGCGATACTCACCGCCCGGCACCCGGTCAAAGAAATGAACCAGCTTGCCTTGGCGATCGAACACGCCGCGGAAATCCTGTCCATCCCCTAGCGGCCAGTTCACCGGATAAGCTGCGATACCCAGCACCCGCTCCAACTCGTCAAGCAGGAACAAAGGGTCGCGGGCGGGGCGATCCATTTTATTCATGAAGGTGAAGATAGGCACACCCCGCTGCCGGCACACCTCGAAGAGCTTGCGCGTCTGGGTCTCGATGCCCTTGCCCGCATCGATGACCATGACTGCGGCATCCACCGCGGTCAATACCCGGTAGGTATCCTCTGAAAAATCCTTGTGACCGGGCGTATCCAGCAGGTTGACGCAATACCCGCGGTACTCGAATTGTAACACGGTTGAACTGACCGAGATCCCGCGCTGCCGCTCCAGCTCCATCCAGTCCGAGGTGGTCGCCCGCTGATTCTTGCGGGCGGTGACCGAGCCCGCCAGTTGCACGGCGCCGCCGTACAACAGGAACTTTTCGGTCAAGGTTGTCTTGCCCGCGTCGGGGTGCGAAATAATCGCAAAGGTTCGCCGTCGAGAAATCTCTTTCTGCATAAATGATCCAGGTTAAAAATGATAAAAACCGTAAATCCTAAGGAAATGCCAAAAGCCGCAGCACGCGCCCGCGGGGGCGGAGTGCCCAAAAGGCGCCGGGGTACCGAGGTTGGCGGAGGATCTAGGGTGGAGTCAGCGGACCCGATCGCAAGCCGTGCCGGGCGGCGGTTCCGCGCCCGGAGCCAGGATTCGATATGTCCACCGAAAGCTTCATTGGCGGTTATACTAACCCAAAACCCAGGCCGAGTAAAGCGGACGTCTGGATTCGATACCCGCCGGGCTCCGATCCTTGCCTCGGCGATGCGGTTAGCCCCCTGGTTTCGCCGGACGCAAAAGCTTGTGGCAAACTCGCCACCGCCGGGTGTATGGTACCTGATGAAGTTTGGGCCGGATGAACATTGCCGATAAAATATCCCAGGTTTTTGTTGCCCCTCAGTTGACCCGCAGGAGGATTTGGTTTGCGTTCATCGTTGCCGGCCTCACGGATACGCTGCAAATCCTGCTGGGATTTGTGGGCTGGCTCGGCTTCGATGAGGTCCTGGATGTCATGGCCATGATCCTGACGTCGGCTGCGATTGGGTTCCACATGCTGTTGCTCCCGACGTTCGTGATCGAATTGCTGCCGGTGGCGGACATGCTGCCGACCTGGACCGGGTGTACCGCCGCCGTGGTCATGCTCCGCCGCCGAGCCCAGACCCAGGCAGCCCCCCCGCCCTTGCCTGCGAAAATGGCCAACGTCAGCTCTCCCCCGGTTTCACCGGACACGACCGCGCCGGCTGAAAGCACTGGCAGCTTGCAGGCCCGCCGCGGTTAACCAGAGGCCGAGGCTCAGCGGCCGAGCACGGTCCGCACCCATTCCTGGTTATCTAAATACCAGCGGACGGTTTCCCGAATTCCTTGTTCGAACTTGTAAGCCGGCACCCACCCGAGTTCCCTCTGGATTTTACCGGCATCAATCGCATACCGGCGATCATGGCCGAGGCGATCCTTGACGTAGGTAATCAACGTGCGCGACGGCCCGCCCGCCTGGGGGGCGAATTCATCGATCAGGTCACAAATGAGTTCCACGATCCGGATGTTGGCCCATTCGTTGTGTCCGCCAATGTTATAAGTCTCGCCGGCGGCGCCGCGCGTGAGCACCTGCCACAGCGCCTCGGCGTGGTCCCGCACGTACAACCAGTCCCGCACGTTCAGTCCATCCCCATAAACCGGCACCGGCCGCCGCGCCAGCACGCTTTGAATCACCACCGGAATCAGCTTCTCGGGAAATTGGTAGGGCCCGTAGTTGTTCGAGCAATTCGTGATCACCGCGGACAGCCCATAGGTGTGGTGATAGGCGCGCACCAGCATGTCGCTCGAAGCTTTGCTCGCAGAATAGGGTGAGTTGGGAGCATACGGGGTGGACTCGGTAAAGAGCCCGGATGGCCCGAGGCTGCCATAGACTTCGTCGGTGGAAACGTGATGGAATCGTGTCGCGCCGGGCGTCGTCTTCCCGAGCCACTCGGAACGGCAGGCCTCCAGCAGGTTGAAGGTGCCCACCACATTGGTGTGAATAAAATCTCCGGGACCGGTGATCGAGCGATCCACGTGCGACTCCGCCGCCAGGTGCATCACGTGCGTGATTTGATGGCGGCGAACAACTTCGAGGACCGCCGTCTTCTCGCGCAGGTCAACCTTCTCGAAAGCGTATTTGGGGTGGGCCTTGATTTTCTCGAGGTTGGCCAGGTGGCCGGCGTAGGTGAGGCAATCCAGGTTAACCAACCGTTCGACTTCCGGACGGTCGATCACGTGCTGAATGACGTTTGAGCCGATAAAACCGGCACCGCCGGTGATGAGAAGTTTCATGCGAATGGTGAATTGGATATGGCTTCGATTCGTGGGGCCTTCAGGCGGGTCGCGGTCTTAATCTTTGTCCAGGACTTGCCTCAGGCTCTCCTCCCACGAAGGAAGCTGGAGGCCGAACGTGCGCCTGAGTTTGTCGCAGTCGAGCACGGAAAACGCCGGGCGCTGGGCGGGCAACGGATATTCCGGGGTGGTGATCGGCTCGACGAGTTTGCACTTGCGCTCCGCCTCGGGCATCAGGCCGATGATCGCCTCGGCAAAGCCATGCCAACTGGTCTGGCCGGAGGCGGCGAGGTGGTAAACCCCGCTCAGCGCACCACGATCCGGCGCGGCCAGGGCCTGTTTCAAAGCCAGGGCGGTGGTCTGAGCAATCATGCGGGACCAGGTCGGGCAGCCCACCTGGTCACGGACGATACGCAACTTCTCGCGCTCACGCGCGAGCCGCATCATCGTCAGCATGAAGTTCTGGCCGCGCGCCCCATAGACCCAGCAGAGGCGGAAGATCACGTGGTCGATTCCGGCTTGTTGGATCGCCTGATCACCCGCCAGCTTCGAGCGTCCGTAAGCGCCAAGCGGATTCGGCGGATCGTCCTCGACGTACGGCGCGCCCTTGTGTCCGTCATAAACGTAATCGGTTGAATAATGGACCAGGAGCGCCCGGGCGCGGCCGGCTTCCTCAGCGAGGATCCCCGGAGCCGTGCCGTTAATCTGCAAGCAACGTTCGAAATCCGTTTCGGCTTTGTCCACCGCGGTGTACGCCGCGGCGTTGACAATGACGTTGGCGCCGGAGTCGCGAACCCATTTGCGGATCGAGCCGGCGTCGGTCAGGTCGATTTCAGGATAATCGACCGAAACCAAGCGTCCCAGGGGGGCGAGGGTTCGACGGAGTTCCCAGCCGACCTGGCCTATTTTTCCGATGACGAGAATTACCGGGAGAGTCATGTTAGGTTTCGATGGATGAGGCGCGGGGCGGCTGTGGGCGCGACCCGATGGATTTCAAGCGAACAAGCGCTCTTTGGGCACATCACGCAAAAGCCGGCCCTGGGCGTCTCTAGGGGACAGGATGGGATCAGTCAAAGGCCACTCGATGCCGATTTCCGGGTCATCCCACCGAATGGTCACTTCGTCCTTCGGGGAGTAGAACTCCGTGCACTTGTAATGAAACATGGCGGTCTCGCTGAGCACGGCGAAGCCATGGGCAAAGCCCGGCGGGACATAGAACTGGCGTTTGTTCTCCCCGGAAAGCCGCAACCCGTGCCATTTGCCAAAGGTGGGGGAACTCCGCCGCAGGTCCACGGCCACATCGAACACCTCCCCCTCCCAGACGGAAACCAGTTTGCCCTGGGTGAAGGGGTTCTGAAAGTGCATCCCCCGGAGCGTGCCCCGGTGTGAAACTGAAATATTATCCTGGACGAAGGCCGCGCTCAAGCCCGCTTCGGCGTACCGGCGCTGGTTCCAGGTCTCGAGGAAATACCCGCGCGAATCTCCGAACACCTTGGGTTCGAAAATGAGCAGGCCGGACAGTTCACAAGCAATGACGTTCATGGGCTCGGAATCTCAACGCCGCGGCATGGCTATTTCATGAGGCTCTTAGCCTCCGCAATGACTTCATTCACCAGGTAATCCCGGTACTCACACTTCGGCATCTTGGAAGCCAGGGCGTCCAATTGCCCCAGCGAAAGGAACCCGCGCCGAAACGCGGCCTCCTCGGGACATCCGATCTTAATGCCCTGGCGCTTTTCGATCGTCTGCACATAGGCCGAGGCCTCGTGCAGGCTATTGCTGGTCCCCGCATCCAGCCAGGCAAAACCACGGCTCAGTCGGCAAACGCGCAACTCACCACGTTTGAGGTACTCCACGTTCACATCGGTGATCTCGAACTCGCCCCGCGCCGAAGGCTTCAGGTTCTTCGTAATCGTCACGACGTTGTTATCGTAAATATAAAGGCCCGGCACGGCGTAGTTGCTCTTCGGCTGGCGCGGCTTCTCCTCGATGGAAATCGCCTGGCCAGTGCCGTCAAACTCAACGACCCCGTAGCGCTCAGGATCGTGCACATGATAACCGAAAATGGTTGCGCCGCCCTTGAAATCCCCAAACGCGCGGTGGAAGATATCACCCCCGTAGAACACGTTGTCGCCCAATATGAGGGTGACGGCATCCTTGCCAATGAAGGACTCTGCGATGAGAAATGCCTGCGCGATGCCTTCCGGTTTGGCCTGTTCCAGGTATTCAATGGACAACCCCCAAGCCGAGCCGTCCCCCAGCAATTGCCGGAACCGGGGCAGGTCATGCCGCGTCGAAATAAGGCACAGTTCACGGATGCCCCCTTCGATCAGCGTCGTCAGCGGGTAATACACCATCGGCTTGTCATAAACCGGCTGGAGCTGTTTGCTCGCCACGAGCGTCAGCGGAAACAATCGCGAACCGGCGCCGCCTGAGAGGATGATGCCTTTCATTAGCGCGGGAAGATAGAATAAATCCACCAAGTTGCAATGTTCAACCGGTCCGAGCTTATAGCGACAAGACTGTCCGTAATGCTCCGGAACCGAGCGACCAGCGGCTGCGGCGCCAGTGGTGGACCCCGAGCTTTATCCCTCCGGTACGGTGGAGGCGCACCGCTTTCCCAAGCGCTCTGCCGCGGCGCACCGAGATCGCAGGCAGCGATTTAAGGAAGGTTAGCGTCCTTTTGGTGGAACTGCTTTTCTTCCGGCTGGGTGGGCTTGATCAACAGAAAGCCGAGATGGTCCTTGATCCAGCGACCGCTGAAGGACTCCTCGAAAACCTCAGCCTGGGCGGTGTGCCAGGTGGGAAAATAGTTTTTACCATAGACATCGTTCTGAAAGGCCTCCATGGCGCGAACTTCCTGGGGACTGAAGTAGCGCGCATTCAAAACCGCCAGACAGACCAGCAGGATACAGGCGAAACGGATTAAGCCCGAGCCCATGCCCAAATAATACTCGGCGCGTCCAAAAATATCACTCCCGATGAGCTTCCCGCCCAACCGATGCTTCACCAGGGAGAAAGCGCCGAGAATCAGCAATGCGCCCGTTATATAAGTGATCAAAAAGGAGCCCAGGAGGCTGAAAGGACTGGCTTGGGCCAGCCAGGCGCCCGCCGGCTCATACATAAAGGCACAGCCGATCAGCACGGCCAGCCACTTGAGCAGGCTCATGAGTTCTTCCGACATGCCATGCTTGCGCCCACGCATAATCCCCAGCACGAGCACCACCAGGAGCGCGACATCAAATAGATTTACCGGCAGTTTGGCCATGTATTTTCTTGCGATGCAAACAGGTTCCGACCAGAAAACGCACTAGTATTCGGGTTAAAACGGAGCAGGTTTTGAGCCAAACCTCCCCTTTTCTCGCCAAAAACCCAAGCCCCGGGTGCCCTGAAGCCGACCGCGCCTTAAAACCCCCTTTCCGAAGCAGCGGCAGAGTTGCTATGCTCCGGCTTAGAGAATTCGGCCATGCCAAAAGAGACCTGGATCATTGCTAGCGTGCTCACCCTCGCCCTGCTGCTGGGTTTGCTCGGCTTTTCCTCCTGGGACAAAAAGCAGCGACTGGACCAGGCGCAGGTGGAACTGAGCGATGCCAAGAGTGCGATGGCGAAGGCGGAGGCCGAAGCCGTCGACCTTAAAAGCCAACTCGCCGACACCCAGGCCCGCATGGATTCGTTGCAGAAGGAAAAGGAAGCGGCCCTGCAAACCCGCAAAAGCCTCGAAGACGAAATGCGCGCGGCCTTGGAATCGAAGGACGTGACGATCTCAAAACTGCAAGGCAAACTCACCGTGAACATCCTGGATCGCATCCTATTCGACTCCGGCGAAGCCGAGTTGAAGCCCGGAGGCGAGGCGGTCCTGCGGAAAGTTGCGGATGTCCTGGCCCAGCACCCGAATCTGCAAATTCACGTGATCGGGCACACCGATAACGTCCCCATTCGATCCACCGCGAGAAGCCGCTTTCCCAGCAACTGGGAGCTTTCGATGGCTCGCGCCACCGCCGCCGTGCGCTTTCTTTCCGAAAAGGCGGGCGTGGATCCACGGCGTCTGGGCGCCGTGGGTTACGGCGAGTTTCGGCCCCTCGCCGACAATTCGACACCCGAAGGACGCGCGCGCAATCGCCGCATCGCTATTACGATCCTTCCCGAAGCGATGGCGGGCGCGGATACGCCGGGCAGCGGCATCACGAATGCCCCACCCCCAATTGTGGTCTCGACGAACGCTCCCGTCGCGCCGGGACCGCCCGAAACGGACTCCGCAGCCGGCGAAAAGTAGCCGGACGATCAAACGCGAATGGGCCGGCGGTTTACCGGGAGGCTCGCCGTTTGAGCTTGATCGTCTGGGCCAGCAACGGCAGATGGGCGAGGTCTTTCGGACGGCCTACGTGCTTTTTGCTTTGGTAAATCCGCTCCAAGGGGAGAACGGCCACGAGCTTGCCCTGCCACCGCACTCATCCCGGCTACTTGAAACCGAATTTTTGCCTCGACGAGCGCGTGTATAACCCGTGCGAGCGGAGAAACGTCTCGTGCAGGCGCCAGCGCTCGTCCGGGGTGGCCGCCAGGCTGCGCGCGAAGAGAAATCTTTCGCCGGCGCTTAGGCCCCTGACGGTTCGGATCTTTTTGAGAATCCGAGCGATTTTTTTTCCCACAGGTTAAGCGTAGAACACTGCGAAGGTACCGTCGAGGGCGAATTGGCGCGCAAAAGCGGGCGCTCGCCCGCCCCGAGCCGGGTGACGGAAGGCTGGGTTGGAGAACCCCAGCATCCCAAAACGCAAGCAGTTCGTCGCCGCCTAAAGGATTTCCTATCGACGCGCCGTGGCGGTGCTGGTAACAATGGCCGCGCCGTCCGAGCTATGACCGCGCAACGCTGGCTTCGCATCATCCCCGTGGCGCTGATCATGTACACCATCTCGTACATCGATCGCACCAACATCTCGCTGGCGTTGGACCCCAAGATCTCGAACATGATGAAGGACCTCGTCATGGACGATCGAATGAAGGGTGAAGCGGCGGGGATCTTCTTCTTTGGCTACCTGCTGCTGCAAATTCCGGGCGGCTACTGGGCGACACGCTGGGGCGCCCGCAAGGTGGTCAGCCTGTTCCTGGTGGCCTGGGGACTTTGCGCGGTGGGCTGCGGCCTTTCCCACACTTTCCGGCAATTCGAGGTGACGCGATTTTTGCTCGGCGTGGCGGAAAGCGGTGTATTTCCGGCCACCTTGGTGCTCCTGGCGAATTGGTTCCCGCGGACCGAGCGCGCGCGCGCGAACGCTTACTGGAATTTGTGCCAGCCGCTGGCCGTAGCGGGTTCGGCCCCGATTACCGGCTGGCTGCTCGGCGCTTACGGGTGGCAGCAGATGATCATCCTCGAGGGGATCCTGCCGTTTGTGTGGCTGCCCATCTGGTGGTTTGGAATTCGCGACCACCCGAGCGAGGCGCGATGGATCACCAGCGAGGAACGGGCCTTCCTCGAGGCCTCCGCGCGACAGGAGGCAACCGATCTGAAACCGGCACAAAAAGGCTCGTTATTGGCCAGGTTCCGCGAACCAACGGTGTTCGTGATGGTGCTGCTTTATTTTTTGCACAACTGCGCGGCCTACGGGTGCATGACCTTTTTCACCACCGGACTGAAGGGGCGAGGGTTCAGTCCATTCCAATACGGGATCCTCTTCGCCATTCCCTACGCCGTCACCGCCGTCATCATGGTGGTGAACTCGCGGCATTCGGACAAGACACATGAACGCCGCGCGCACGTGGCGGCCGTGTATGCCCTGAGCGGGACCAGTCTGATCCTCAGCGTCGCGTTGACCAATCATTTTTGGATTTCCTACGCGTTGATGTGCCTGGCCATTCCGGGGCCCTTTGCCGCCATGGGTCCTTTCTGGGCCATCCCCAGTGAGACCCTGCCACGGGGGGTGATGGGACCGCTGATCGGACTGGTAAACGCCGTGGGCAACGTGGGAGGTTTTGCCGGCCCCTATATCGTCGGCTGGCTCTCCGGCATCTATCATAGCACGGCCATCCCCTTCAATGTGCTCGGAGCGGGAATGCTCGTGAATGCCGGGCTGGCCTTCCTGCTGCCGAAAAGCCCCCGCTTCACGGGTGCCGCCGGCTCCCCCACGGCTCCGGAGACGCCACGGGCCGCCACCACCCGATAAAGCATGATGAAACTCTGCCGGTTTCAGAACCCACAAGGTGAAGTGCGCGTAGGCGCGCTCGCGGAACCGGATGCCGTGTTCGACTTGACCGCGACCGGGATCACGCGACTGCAGTCGCTCATCGAGAGCGCTGATCTCGTCTTCGATCTAAACTCCCTGATAGCACGGAAACCGCCGCGGCTCCCGTTGTCCGAGGTTCAATTGCTGGCGCCAGTGGAACAGCAGGAAGTTTGGGCCGCCGGGGTGACTTACCTGCGCAGCAAGGCCGCCCGGATGGAGGAGTCGGATTTCAGCGCGACGGCCTACGACCGGGTTTATGCCGCCGAGCGTCCGGAGCTATTCTTCAAGGGCTTGGCTGAAAAAATCGTTGGGCCCGGCGGCGAGGTTGGCATTCGTCGGGACGCACGGTGGAGCGTCCCGGAGCCGGAGCTGGCCTTGGTGCTGAATTCCCGGGGCGAGATCGCGGGATACACGATCGGCAACGACATGAGCTCGCGCGACATCGAGGGCGAGAACCTCCTCTACCTGCCCCAGGCCAAGATCTACCGCGATTCCTGCGCGCTGGGCCCCTGGATCCGCGTGGGCTGCGGCGAATCCAACGCCCGGGAGTGGGCCATCACCCTGGCCGTCTGGCGCGACGGCGCAAAGGTTTTTTCCGGCGACACCCGGGTCGATCAAATCAAAAGACGGTTTGGGGACCTGGCCGGCTTTCTCTTCCGTTGCCAGACGTTTCGGCATGGGGCCATTCTCCTGACCGGCACCGGCATCGTGCCGCCGGACGACTTCACCTTGAAGCCGGGAGATACGGTCGAGATCGACATCACCGGAATTGGGCTGTTGCGCAACCGCGTGCGGATCGTCTGACCTTGGCCGCACGGGCGTCTGGAACCACCCAGGGCCTGCAATCCGCCCGGATTGGTTGCGCGGGATGCTTGCCTTTTGCCACCGCGTCGGTCATTTTTCCACTCCGCGCCGCGTGAACGCCGGCGCGGGAGGCGATGTTGAACCAACTGACAATCTCGGAAGCGTCGGACCGGCTGGCCAGGCGGGAGATCTCCTCGCGGGCACTGGTGCAAGCGTGTTTGGACCGTATCAAGCGGGTGGATGGTGAAGTTCGCGCCTTCCTGAGTGTCGATGCGGCTGATGCGCTGGCCCAGGCCGAAGCGGCCGATCGCGAACTGGCGCAACAACCCCAACCGCGCCCGCGACCGTTGTTGGGCGTGCCCATCGCCATCAAAGATGTCATCGCGGTCAAAGGCCAACCCCTCAACTGCGCCTCGAAAATTCTCGGCAAATTCGCCTCTCCCTATGATGCGACGGTTATCGAGCGGTTGCGCGCCGCGGGCGCGGTGGTGTTCGGACGATTGAACATGGACGAGTTTGCGATGGGCAGTTCCACCGAGAATTCCGCGTTTCAAACCACCCGGAATCCTTGGGACCTCTCCCGGATCCCCGGAGGTTCGTCAGGGGGTTCGGCAGCGGCGGTGGCCGCCGACGAATGCCTGGCGTCCTTGGGGTCGGACACCGGGGGGTCGATTCGTCAACCAGCGGCACTGTGCGGCTGCGTAGGGCTGAAACCTTCCTATGGCAGGGTGTCTCGCTATGGGCTGGTGGCGTTTGCCTCTTCCCTGGATCAAATCGGCTGCTTTGGCAAAGAGGTGCGCGATGTAGCCACCGTTCTGCAAGCCATCAGCGGGGTGGACCACCGCGACTCGACCAGCGTGCCTGAGCCCGTGCCTGACTACACGGCCAGCCTCACGGGAGACATCCGGGGTCTGAAGCTTGGTTTGCCTAAGGAGTACCTCGTGGCCGGCCTGGACCCCGAGGTGAAGCAGGCGATCGAACTGGCGGTCAAGCAACTCGAGGCATTGGGGGCCGAGGTCGTCGAAATCTCCCTCCCGCATACCGAGTACGCGATCGCAACCTACTACATCATCGCCACCGCCGAAGCGAGCGCCAACCTGGCCCGATTCGATGGCATTCGCTATGGCTCGCGGGTCGATGCCGCCGACCCCATCGCGCTCTACAGCAAAACCCGCGGCTCCGGGTTCGGCCCCGAAGTAAAGCGGCGCATCATTCTCGGCACCTACGTTTTGAGCAGCGGCTACTACGATGCCTACTATTTGCGCGCCCAAAAGGTCCGCACCCTGGTCCGAAACGATTTTCTCAAGGCTTTCGAAACCGTGGATGCCGTGGTGACGCCAACTTCACCCACGGCCGCCTTTAAAATTGGCGAAAAGGTCAAGGACCCCTTGCAGATGTATCTGACGGATATTTTTACGATCTCCGCCAACCTGGCGGGGATCTGCGGTTTGAGTGTGCCCTGCGGCCACACGCGCTCCCCCGCGCTCCCGATCGGTTTGCAACTGCTCGGCAAACCTTTCGGGGAAGAAACGCTGCTGCGACTAGCCTATGCCTACGAACAAAGCACGGACTGGCATCGGGCGAAGCCGCCCCTGGGCTAATCAAATCCGCTGGGCCGGCTTGGCCAGCACCCGCGCGGCGGACCGCTGCTCCAGGGCAGCCGGTTTCGGTTCCCGCTCGGTTTTGCGCGCCGCCGAGAGCTGAGCTTCCGCTTCCAGCCAGTTCTCGAGATCGCGTCCGGGCACCCGCCCGCTGCGTTCGTAGATTTCCCGGGCGCGCCGCGCAATTTCTTCGTGGGTTGGTTTCCCGTCATGATTTCCAATTCGTTGTGCCATAGCTTGCTTCCAGAGGTTGAGGTTTTCCGGTTTACGCCCAGGGGCCAAAAGAGGCCAGCACGACCTGCTCTCGCCTCGAAACGAAACGCGCATGCCGCGACCCTGCGGCAACGAAGAGCTTAGCCAGATGCGCCCCTCGGCCTCAATGGGGTTAAACCCCACCCCGCTCCGCGAGCGCGCGCGTTTTCGCACGGGAGCACGCCGGCCCCGGACCCTGCCTTGACCCCTCGCGCCAAACCGCTACCATCCTCACCAAGCACGTATGCCTAATAAAACTATCATCAAACCGGCCCGCTCGGCCCCGGCGGTCGGCCCGTACAATCACGCCGTCCGCGTCGGCGATTTACTCTTTTGTGCGGGCCAGATTCCCCTGGATCCGGCGACCGGCAGTTTAGTCGCCGGCGACATCAAAGCCCAAACCGAGCGCGTGTTGGAAAATGTAAAAGCCATCCTCGACGACCAGCGGCTGAGCTTCGGCAACGTGGTGAAGAGCACCGTGTTTTTGACCAACCTGGCGGATTTCGCCGGAATGAACGAAGTATATGCCCGGTATTTTACCGCGGATTTTCCGGCACGCTCCACCATCCAGGTCGCCGCTCTGCCCCGCGGCGCGAGCGTCGAGATCGAAGTGATCGCCCACTTCTGAACCGAGCCGGGCCACATGAACTTGCTGCTCCCGTTCCTGGCGCTGCTGGCGGGGGTGTGTCTCGGGAGCATTGGGGCCTGGCTGGTCCTGAAGGCGCGGATCGCCGAGGCGTCCGCGCAGGCCAAAGCCGAGGTTCAGCCGCAACTCGCCACCCTGGCCGAACGGGTGGCGTCGAGGGATGAACAGATCGTCCAACTCCGGGCCACGCTCGGGGTTCAGGACAACGAAAAAGCCCAAATAGCCGCGCAACTGCGCGAGCTGGCCAGCGCCCGGACGGCTGCGGAAGAGCAGTGCCGACACCTGGCGGCCCAGGTCGAAACACAACGGCAAGCGCTCGAAGGGAACAAGAAAAGCCTGGCCGAGGAGCGCCAGAAACTCGCGAACACCGCCGTGGAACTGGCTTCCAGCCTGGCCCGTTGGGAAGCCGAGTGCCGCGCGCACGCCGGCCTCGCACAGAAACATGAGGCTGCGGAAACCGAACTGAACCGCCTGCAGTCCGAGTTGCTCTCGCTCAAACGCCTCAATGGTGAGTCGGGCGAAAAGGCCCGCTACCTGGAGGAACGGCTGGGCACCGAACGCCAGGAGATCGAGCGCCTGCAGCAGAGGTTTCAAAAGGAATTCGAGGCCGTTGCCCATAAATTGCTGGTGGAAAACTCGAGCCGTTTCGGCCAGCAAAGCGCCGAAAGCCTCGACAAATTGCTCGCGCCGCTCAAAGAGAACCTGAAGGCCTTCAACACCAAACTCGAGGCCGTTCAGCATGATACAGCGGCGCAGAGCGCGCTGCTGAAGGACCAGGTGGCGCGGATCGGCGCCGAAGCGGCCAATCTCTCGAAGGCACTCAAGGGTGACGTGAAAGTCCTGGGCAACTGGGGTGAGAACATGCTGGACCAGATCCTCGAACGGTCCGGGCTGCAGTTGGGCGTGCACTACCGGCGTCAAAGCCCGGCCAAGGACGACGCGGGCGAGCGACGCTTTTTAGACGTGGTCATCGATTTGCCCGACGACAAACACCTGGTCATCGATTCGAAGGTTTCGCTCAAGGCTTACGAACAGTACGTCAACTGCACTGACGAGGACGCGCGCGGTCCGCACCTCGAAGGGCATCTCGAATCCCTGCGCGCCCACTTTCGGGGCCTGGGCGCCAAGCGGTACCACGATACGCACGGCATCGCCGCTCCGGATTTCGTCCTGATGTACGTCCCGATTGAAGCGGCTTTCTTTTTGGCCGTGGGACAGGAGCCGGAGTTGTTCTCCGAAGCCCTCGAACGGAACGTGGTCCTGATCACGAATTCAACCCTGCTGGCGACGCTGCGGACCGTGGCTCATGTCTGGCGACTGGCCGACCAGCAAAAGCATGCATTGGAAATCGCTGAACGCGGGGGAAAGTTGTACGACAAGTTCGTCGGCTTTATCACCGACCTCGAAGGCATCGGCACGGCCCTCGGCAACGCGCAGCAGGTCTGGGCGGAAGCGAGCAAGAAATTGCACCAGGGCACGGGCAATTTAATCGGCCAGGTCGAGAAGCTCCGGGCCTTAGGGGTCAAGGCGTCGAAACGGCTCCCGGCCTCTTCGACCTCGGACGCGGAAGCCGAGAATTTGACGCTGCTCCCGGAGGCAAGCGAACCGAAGATTCCCGAAACCGCGGCCAATTAGGGGTGCGGCTTTCTGTCCCGAGCCACTCGCGCCGTCCTCGAATCCGGATGGCGCGTTCCTTCAGAGTTTGTCCACGTGCTTTTGCATGGCCGCTTCCTGGCGCTCAATGGACTCGACCAGTTTAAATTGCGTCCGGCACCGATCCAGGTTGTGGGCCGGACGGTGAATCCGGAAGTAGCTGTCGCCGCTCAGATAATCCGTGAGGAACCGCAGGCCGATTTCAAAGGTAATGAGTTTGCCGGCAAAGGCGATATGCGCCCGCTCGGCCTTGGTAAGGAACTGCCCGGCGGCCGAGAGGTAGCCCTCGGCCAGCTTTTTAAACATGGGCATCTGCATCCGGACCTTGGCCAAATCGGGTTCGTCTTCCAAGGTCGGACTAGTCGTGGTGCGCACCATATCACCAAAGTCGTAAAGGGCGCAGCCGGGCATGACGGTGTCCAGGTCCACAATGCACATGGCTTCACCGGTCAATACGTCCAGCATGACATTGTTGAATTTTGTGTCGTTATGAGTGATGCGCTCAGGAATCCTTCCCTTGGCCATGGCCGCAAGGATGATATCGACGATAGGCTCGCGTTTCAAAGCGAACTCGATTTCCGCTTTGGCGTCCTTCGCCCGGTTATAACGATCATCGGCCACGGCCTTCTGCAGCGCGCCGAACCGCTTTCGCGTGTGATGGAAATCGGGGATGGTTTCGAAGAGCCGCTCACCCGGCAAATCTACCAGCAACCGCTGGAATTCACCAAAGGCGCGCCCGGCCTGATAGGCCTGCTGGGGCGATTGCACTGCCTCGTAGGTCTCAACGCCCTCGATGAATACGAATGTGCGCCAGACCTCTTTGTCGCCATTCTGATAAAAGGATTTGCCGTCGCGTGTCGGGATCACGATCAGCGAGCGGCGGGTGGCATCGCGCAAGTTGCGCGACTCCTGCTGCTTGCGAATGTGCGTGGTGACCCGCATGACATTCTTCATCACCCCGACCGGGTTCTTAAAAACGTTCCGGTTTATCTTCTGGTGGATGTACCGGACACGGGTGCCCCCCTGATCGTAGGTCGCCGTATAGGTTTCGTTGATGTGGCCGATCTTGAGCGTTTCAGCGTGGAGTATCTCACCGTAGATTTGAAATTTGCGGGAGATCTCCTGCAGTTGTTTTTCCTGGTAAGCCATAGTGATTCAACTCCCAGGCAGTGTGAGCCTTGCCAGCGGGGCTGGCAATCCGTACTTACGCGGGCTGTTGAACCAGGGCTCCCCCGAGGCAAGCGGGAACAAGCCCCGCGGGGGAACCGGGCACGCTTGCCCAAGACCGCCGCGTTTGCCCCTCAGCCTCTGCCGGGCAAATGGGATGGCCTCAGGGCTTGTCTTCCCGGTTCTTGCGGCCCTGCCTCGACCAGGAGCTTTTGCAATTCCGCCACAGGGAAGGTTGGGGCCCTTTCCTCCCCGGCAAGCTCGGCGCGCGCAGCGATCCTGTGGCGGTGCCAGACTCTCCAGCCGTCAACCGCCCGCCATAGAGAACCAGGTCGATTTCCTGATGCTTGGTTTTTCCCTTGGGACTTGGGACCGCGCGGCGAGCGCTGGTCAAAAAGTGATCATCCAGACAATCCGACGCGATGGGAAACGTGACGGGTTCCAGCCTCGCGGCAAGACGCCCCCGGTGAGAAAGCAGAAATCTTTCACCCTGCGCAACCCGGCGCAGAATGCCTTCGGCATTCTTGCTGAACTCGAGCAGCGTCACGGTCTTCATGCAGATCCGCGTTTAAGCTCAAGTTCACCTTGAAGCAATTATAAAAAAAAGCCGAAACCCAAGGTTTCGGCTTAAGGAAAAACTGGCGGCAACCTACTCTCGCGGAGTCTATAAAACCACTACCATCGGCAAGACTGTGTTTGACGGCCGTGTTCGGAATGGGAACGGGTCGGACCACAGCTTTATGGCCACCAAAAAACATTTTCAAATTTGAGGTTTCAAATTTGAGCTATTAAAGAACCTGCCGGGGAAGCGGCGATTCTCTGAAAACTGCACATAGGAGAAAACAAGGATTACAATTCGCGAGTTGAAATCGCTTTCAAATCGCCGGGCGTGCCGCGTTTTCACGCGAGCACGGCCCCAACGAAGCAAAAAGCGATCAAGCCGCACGACCGATTAGTATTAGTCCGCTCAACGGATTGCTCCGCTTACACGCCTAACCTATCAACCACCTGGTCTAGATGGGGTCTTTAGGGACCTTGCGGTCCGGGAAACAATATCTTGGGAGGAGCTTGGCACTTAGATGCTTTCAGCGCTTATCTCTTCCGCACATGGCTACGCAGCGATGCCCCTGACGGAACAACTGCCACACCAGAAGTGCGTCTAACCCGGTCCTCTCGTACTAAGGTTAGAACCCCTCAAGTTTCCTGCGCCCACAGTGGATAAGGACCGAACTGTCTCACGACGTTCTGAACCCAGCTCGCGTACCGCTTTAACCGGCGAACAGCCGGACCCTTGGGACCTTCTCCAGCCCCAGGATGCGATGAGCCGACATCGAGGTGCCAAACCGAGTCGTCGATATGAACTCTTGGACTCGATCAGCCTGTTATCCCTAGCGTACCTTTTGTCCGTTGAGCGACGGCAATTCCACATTCAACCGTCGGATCATTTGGGCCTGCTTTCGCACCTGCTCGACTTGTAGGTCTCACAGTTAACCTGGCTTATACCCATACGCTCGACGCATAGTTGCCAACCATGCTGAGCCAAGCTTCGCGCTCCTCCGTTACTCTTTGGGAGGAAACCGCCCCAGTCAAACTGACCCGCACGCACTGTCCCCCAGCTGGCTAACAGCTTGGGGTTAGAATCCTAATTAGCGAAGAGTGGTGTTTCACATTGCGACTCCACGGGAACCGAGGCTCCCGCTTCAAAGTCTCCCACTTACGCTAAGCATCCCTAACCAGAACACAATACGAGCTTACAGTAAAGGTGCATAGGGTCTTTCCGTCCTACTGCGGGCAGGCGGCATCTTCACCGCCGTTACAGTTTCGCCGAGATCCTCTCCGAGACAGCGTTCAGTCGTTACACGATTCGTGCAGGTCGGAACTTACCCGACAAGGAATTTCGCTACCTTAGGACCGTTATAGTTACGGCCGACATTCACTGGGACTTAAGGTCCGAGCTTCGCCTTGCGGCTAACAAGATCTCTTAATCTTTCCGCATTGGTCACGTGTCACACCCTATACGTCGTCTTGACGACTTGGCAGAGTGCTGTGTTTTTGTTAAACAGTCGCTAAACGCAATTTACTGAGACCCGCGGGCACTACATTGCTGCAATGTCCTTGGGCACCCCTTCTCCCGAAGTTACGGGGCTAATGTGCCGAGTTCCTTAGAGAGGTTTCTCTCGCGCGCCTGAGTGCGCTTACACTCACCCACCTGTGTCGGTTTGCGGTACGGGCACCTTAGTATACCCAACAGCTTTTCTCGGCACCTTCTCCACCCATGCGCTTCGGCCGAAGCCTAAGCTCAGCATTCGATTGCCTAATGGATGTTTTCTGATGCGTCACCTGTTGGTTAAATGTCGGTGGCGCAGGAATATTTAACCTGCTGTGCATCGGCTACGCCTTACGGCCTCGCCTTAGCTCCCGGCTAACCCTGGGAGGACGAACCTGGCCCAGGAAACCTTGGGTTTACGGCGACCAGGATTCTCACCTGGTTTATCGCTACTCGTGTCTGCATTCTCACTAATCAGCGCTCCACCGTCCGTTTCCGTCCGGCTTCGCAGCACTGATTACGCTCTCCTACCACTCGAAAAGTCCGAAGACCTCTCGAATCCATAGCTTCGGTATGTGATTTAATCGCCAATCATTTTCGGCGCGACATCGCTCGATGAGTCAGCTATTACGCACTGTTTAAATGATGGCTGCCTCTAAGCCAACATCCTCACTGTCTGTGCAACGTCACATCCTTTCCACTTAATCACATTTAGGCACCTTAGCTGATGGTCTGGGCTGTTGCCCTCTCGGCAATGAAGCTTATCCCCCACTGCCTGATTGCTGTGATACTGAGATCCATGGTATTCGGAGTTTGATTGGTTTTGGTAACCTGGTGGGGTCCCTAAGCCATTCAGTGCTCTACCTCCAAGGAGTACTTCCACAACACTCGCCCTCAAGCGATTTCGGAGAGAACCAGCTATCACGGGGTTTGATTAGTCTTTCGCTCCTACTCTCAAGTCATCTCAGGATTTTTCAACATCCACGAGTTCGGTCCTTCACTGCGTGTTACCGCAGCTTCAACCTGCTCAAGAGTAGATCACCTCCGCTTCGGGTCTATTGCCAGCGACTTGGTCGCGCTGTTGGCACTCGGTTTCCCTTCGCCTCCGCCGCAGAACACCTTAGGCTGGCCACGGACAATAACTCGCAGACTCATTATGCAAAAGGCAAGCAGTCACCGGCTCCATTCGACTGCCGTCGAACGAGGCCTTTTCCTCCCGAAACCCAAATCGAACCACCCCTGTGAGAGGATCGTTGATCTGGGCCTCTGGCTGATAAGCGCTCCGTTCGGCCGGAGGCCGAATGGAGCCGGCTCCTACACATTGTAGGCATATGGTTGCAGGTACTATTTCACTCCCCTAGCAGGGGTTCTTTTCACCTTTCCCTCGCGGTACTAGTTCACTATCGGTTGCCAAGGAGTATTTAGCCTTATCCCGTGGTCCGGACTGATTCATGCAGAGTTTCACGTGCACCGCATTACTTGGGATACCTCTAGGGGGCTTCGAGTTTTCGCGCACCCGGCTGTCACGGTCTATGGCCGAACTTTCCAGATCGTTACGCTAACCGTCCACCGCCCACATCAAGGTCCCACAACCCCGGAAAGACAAGTCTTCCCGGTTTAGGCTGTTCCGCTTTCGCTCGCCACTACTGACGGAATCGCTTCGTTTTCTTTTCCTGGGGTTACTGAGATGTTTCACTTCGCCCCGTTTCGCCTCGCCGGACTATGAATTCATCCGGTCGATACGCCGATGTTACTCGGCTGGGTTATCCCATTCGGAGATCCACGGATCACAGCCTGTTTGCGGCTTCCCGTGGCTTATCGCAACTTACTACGTCCTTCATCGCCTCTTGGCACCAAGGCATCCACCATAAGCCCTTAGTAGCTTGATCACAAAGTTTACCTCGCCACCCCCTCGACAGGGATGACAAGAACTCAGCGAACTGTAATTTTTTGCCCTAGTTATCTACCTATGTACAGTTGTCAAAGAACACCACCGTCTTCCGCCGTCCGGGTGTCTTAAACCCGGCCGGTTTGTTCCGGCAAAATTGTCCGAATTTCAGCGGGGACATCTTTCGACCTCAAAGCTGAAAATCATGATCGCAAACGGGTCGCTCTCGGGGCCGCCTTTGCCTTCGCTGCGCCGCGGCAATTTTCGCAGTGCGAAAAATGGTGGGCGTGACTGGATTTGAACCAGTGACCCCGCGCTTATCAAGCGCGTGCTCTAACCAACTGAGCTACACGCCCAGGAATTTCCGGCCTGCCGAGCCGAAGCTCGCAGCACCGAAAACCGCCGGGTGCGCTCAACCGCCCGCCTGAAGTTTCCCGCGGCGGATCAGCCTCGCTCGGGCTTCGCTGCGGGCGAAGGCTGGTGGAGCTGAGGAGACTCGAACTCCTGACCTATAGCTTGCAAAGCTACCGCTCTACCAACTGAGCTACAGCCCCGTTTCCGAAAGGCTAACAGGCTAAAGGCGGAATACCGGGCCTTTAACGGAGTATCGATCTCGACCATTTGCCAAAGAGCAGAGCCGCTCACGAAAACTGAAAAGTGCGATAAGTTCGAGCCGGTATTGAAACTTCAATCTTGCGATTGAGGATTTCAGCTCGACCTCGGAAGTCCGCTTTTTATCGCGGACCCGTGGTTTCTCCTTAGAAAGGAGGTGATCCAGCCGCAGGTTCCCCTACGGCTACCTTGTTACGACTTCATCCCAATCACCACCCATACCTTCGGCACCTTTTAAGGGATGACTTCGGGTACAAACGGCTTTCATGATGTGACGGGCGGTGTGTACAAGGCCTGGGAACGTATTCACGGCGCCGTAGCTGATGCGCCATTACTAGCGATTCCAGCTTCATGTCGTCGAGTTGCAGACGACAATCTGAACTGGGCCCGGTTTTTGGGGATTTGCTCCACCTGGCGGTCTTGCTTCCCTTTGTACCGGGCATTGTAGTACGTGTGCAGCCCTGGCCGTAAGGGCCATACTGACTTGACGTCATCCCCACCTTCCTCCTCGTTTAAGCGAGGCAGTCTGTCCAGAGTGCTCCCCACTCGCGTGGGGGTGGCAACAGGACACAGGGGTTGCGCTCGTTGCGGGACTTAACCCAACATCTCACGACACGAGCTGACGACAGCCATGCAGCACCTGTGCAAGCTGGTATTGCTACCTCGTCAGGCTTTCACCCTTCTACTACTTGCATGTCAAGGCCAGGTAAGGTTCTTCGCGTTGCATCGAATTGAGCCACATACTCCACCGCTTGTGCGGGCCCCCGTCAATTTCTTTGAGTTTTAATCTTGCGACCGTACTTCCCAGGCGGCACGTTTAACGCGTTAGCTCCGCCACAAAAGGGGTCGATTCCTTTTACAGCAAACGTGCACCGTTTACGGCTAGGACTACCAGGGTATCTAATCCCGTTTGCTCCCCTAGCTTTCGTGCCTCAGTGTCAGGAAATGTCCAGGGACTCGCCTTCGCCACTGGTGTTCCTCTCGATATCTACGCATTTCACTGCTACACCGAGAATTCCAGTCCCCCCTCCATTCCTCGAGCCAGGTAGTATCCAATGCCATTTCGGAGTTGAGCTCCGAGATTTCACATCCGACTTACCTGACCACCTACGCACCCTTTACGCCCAATGAATCCGAACAACGCTTGGGACCTCTGTATTACCGCGGCTGCTGGCACAGAGTTAGCCGTCCCTTCCTCTTCCGCTACTATCAGCGCACCATCTTTTAAATAGCGCGGTTTGATCGCGAATGACAGGGGTTTACGGTCCGAAGACATTCATCCCCCACGCGGCGTCGCTCCATCAGGGTTTCCCCCATTGTGAAAAATTCTCGACTGCTGCCACCCGTAGGTGTCTGGACCGTGTCTCAGTTCCAGTGTGGCTGGTCGTCCTCTCAGACCAGCTACCCGTCTTAGCCTTGGTGAGCCGTTACCTCACCAACTAGCTGATAGGCCGCGGGTTCATCATGAAGCGTCAGGCCTTGCGGTCCCCAGCTTTGAACATCAGGAGATGCCTCCCGATGGTCACATCCGGTATTAGCTCGCCTTTCAGCGAGTTATTCCCAACTTCACGGCAGATTACCCACGTGTTACGCACCCTTGCGCCGCTCCAACTCCGGAATATTGCTACCCCGAAATCAGCGCTCGACTTGCATGTCTTATCCACGCCGCCAGCGTTCGTTCTGAGCCAGAATCAAACTCTCCGTTAAAAAACGTTAGTTGATTTGACTAATTTGTCCGGTCGTTAAACCGGACGGTCTTTTGTCTTTAAAACTCTTCAGGTTGTCCCACTAACAGGACAAGCCCGAAGGGGCTCTTAACTTATCGCACATTTCAATTTTCAATGAGCAGCGGGTGTTATCACCCGAAAATCATTCAATCCCGCCACGCCGTTTCCGGCCGGTTTTGGATTGATTTTCCCAGGTTGGCTGGGGGGTATGCCCCCATTTAGGGGACAAAAAATCCGAGGGCCGATTTATTCTTCCTAACTCGGCCTCTCAGACCTTAGTTAAATTCGCAGTTAAATTTACCCGAACTGCGCCGACCGTCAACAACTTTCTGCAACTTTCTTTAGCCGGTGTTGCCTCAGCAACATTTAGAAATTTTCATTTCCGGAGCGGGTGTCAACAGACTTTTTTATCTTGCCGCTTTTTCGCTCGCGGGTTCCAACTCACAAAGAACGTTTGAACACCTTAGCGAATCCTGGAAACGCCGCAATACTTTTTTTCAAAAACTTTTCTTTTCTGAAACCGAACCGACGCTTTCGTCACCGGACTTTGCAAAGAACAAGGGCGTGAACAATAGATCAATTGAGAATCCGCGCAAGGGTTTTTTTAATTATTTTTGCATGCCTCACCACGGCGGAGACGGTGCTCGCGCGACGTCCCAGAAACGGCAGCCCGATCAGAGGCACGGGAGCGAGCAGGCGGGCCAGCGCGGCGGGGTTGGCAGCGGTGGCGGAGTCGCGAACGCCCCGGTCCATGAGCACCACCTTCGCGGGCGAGCGGCGGCGCAACGCGCGCGGAAGGGCGCGGGTGGCGCGCTGCAAAGCCTCGACCGAGAGCAGCGTATGATTGATCGTGCCGAGCCGGTTGGCGGAAACCAACAGCGTTTCACAACGCAGCGCCACGATGAGATCCAGCACGGTGTAACCCTCGCCCAGGGGCACGAGCAGCCCACCCGAGCCTTCAATGAAAAGGCAGGCGGACCGATCGAGCGTGGCGCTCACGGATCGAATGTGGCCGACGACTTCACCCAGCGAAGGGCCGCGGCGCCCCCGCTCGCGAGCGGCCACCGCAGGCGCCAGCGGTTGGGGAAAGAAAAAGGGATTGATGTCGTCCAGGGCCAGGCCTCCCCCTTGCAGGCCATGCAGCAGTTGGGCATCGGCCCGGCTGCCGGAACAAAACGGTTTGAGCGCGCAAGCACCCGCGTGGCCTTGCCGCGCATGGGCCAGCAGGAGCGCCGTCAAAAGTGTCTTGCCAACGCCGGTATCGGTGCCGGTGACAAAAATCGTTCTGGGCCTGCGATCGCGATCGGTCATGAAGGCGATCTTAATCCGTCCAGTAGAAGCTGAGGACTTGGACATCCCGCGGATTATTGCGCCCGAGAATGCCCACGAAATCGCGGGTATAACCGTTGGCCGTGGCCTTGACATGCACCTCGAAGGTCCGGCTGCGCACGTCACAGAACTGCTGGATGGCGCCCTGCATGGGGAGGCTGACCTCGGGGACACGCCGCACCTGGGCGATGTTCATGTAGGGCCCGTTGAGGCCGCTGCCGTCAGCGGCTCCGGCCCGGGCGGCGACAATGCCCTGGGCGGCTTCGGGAGTGACCAAGGGGATGGTTTGAAGCACTTCGGCGGAAGCCGTGTTGATGTTGATCTTGCCATCCGAAAGGGGCGTAAACAGGTTGGTCAAACCCACGGCAAACACCGGCCCCGCCGCCACCGCCGACCCATAGCGGCCGCCCTGAGGCTGGAGCGCCCGCTGCGTATAGTTGGACGCCGACACTCCGTAATACAGCTCCGGGGTGATCCCCTTAATCAGCAGCAATTCGGAAAGGTCGTCAATCGGCCCGTTCTTCGCCACATACGGATGATTGGGAATGTAGTTCTGGTACGCCTCGGATTCCGCGCCCTGGACGCGGATATTGTCGTCGGGATCGATCCAATCGAGGATCGAATTGACGATGGGGGTCATCTCGCCCGCGTCCACGCCCATGACCATCAGGGCTTGCTGCAACACGGCTTCGGAGGCGGTGTTGATGTTGGCCTTGCGTTCGAGGTCCACGATGCTGATATCCGCGTGGCCGTTGGGCACGTCGAGGTTAAGCTGCACCTGGGCCAGCGGACTGTTCGAGGTGCCAATCCCACCTGCCCCACCGGCCCAGACCTGATCCAGTCCATCGTAGGGCTCCTGCGAAATCTTCAGTTGCTCCGACAAAATCCAGCGCGCCTTTTCCACGCCCGACCGCCCGAGCCATTCCAGCTCGGTCTCGCTATTGGCATTGCGGGCCAGCTTGGTTTCCACCTTCATCGAGTAGGCAAATCCACCGGCCAGGATGGTCAAAACAAAAATCGAGATCATGACGATCACCAGGGCGATGCCGCGCTGAGAACCGGGCCGGGCCGGAGGGGAGGCCGGGGAGGCAAACCGTGAACCGTAAAGACGTAAAACGTGAGCAGGCAAAGGGTGCAGCGTCAATCGCCGGGCGGCACCAGGGGCAGATGAAAGGGGCAGTTTCATCGCGGTTGTTGAGGGAACATCGGGCCGCCGGGATTGTTGTTTGCTGGAAAACCAGCGGAACCCGGATAACCGGAATTCACCGGGAATGCGGGATTGCCTGGAAGGCCGGCTCCCGGCGCGGCGGGGTTCCCAGGGCTCATGGGGCCGCCGGGGAGGCCTCGCGGCATCTGCCAGCCCGGCTGGACCATCACCGAAGGCAAACTGACAATCCGGCAGATCTGCTCCCCCACCTGGGTCGAGTACGCGTTGTCGCCGATTTGCAGCGTGACCTTCACCATCTCCGGTATCTGGTTGGTCTGCTTCCATTCATCGGTCCAATCGCCCAGCCGCGGATCCCAAAACTCGGTCTTGAACTCCTTCACGTTCTTTGCCAGCACCAACGGATAATTCTTCTCGTCCTCATCCATGTCCATCAGCAGCGGGTACTGTTGCAGCACCAACTCATGTTGCCCATCGACCGAAAAGACCACGCGCCGAACGTCCAGCCCCCCAAATTTGCCGTTGCGGGGAAACGAGGGAGACAGATGGGAAACAAAGCTCAGCGAAGCCTGGTTGCCGTTTTGCGCGACAAAGGCGTAATAGCGCTGGTTCGCGGCGAAGGATTGCACCGAGCCGAGCGACTCCTCGATGAGCCGGCCCGTGATACGCGCGCGCTGCACGGCCGCCGCGGCGTCCAATCCCACCTTCGAGGCTCGAAGAATGGCCGTCCAACTCGAGTAGATCGCCGCCAGCACCAGCGAGAGAATCCCCATCGCAATGAGAATCTCGATCAAGGTGAAGGCCCATTGGGCGGCCACTCCTGCCCTCACGCACCTCCCGGCACGCGCGCCGCGAGCTTTGCCCGAAGCAAAAGCCCTGAGGCCGGCCGGCGGAAATTTCTCGTCGCGTGGCAGCAGCATGTGAATCACCTGAAAATCGGCTGGCCAAGGCCCGACTTGGCATCGGGAGCAAAGATGCGGATGGTCAGATTATCCACGGGGTTGGGGCTGCCGCGCCGGCTGACGACGATATCGACCTTCAGCAGACCGTTGGTGGCGCCCGAGTCCCAGTCCACGTCCCAGGACGCATCCCACGAATAGCCGGGATAGGTGTCGCCGAAATCACCTGACAGCGAGCCCTGGTCCATTCGATTGGTCTTCAGCGTCTCATACACCTGCGAGGCGGCCATCCCGGCATCCACGTCGCGCCGTTGCAGGGCTCGCGCGTTCCGCAGCGTCGTCGAGACCAGGGCCAGGATGGCAAAGGTCGCCATGAAGAAAAGGCCGCAGGCAATCATGACTTCCATGAGCGTGAACCCCCTGCGCGGCGTCGCATGGGGGTGCTTCGGGGCCAAGCGCACGGCGCGCGGCGTCCTTAAACGGATGCCGGGCGCGCGCGCCGCAAGACACGTGGCGCGGGGCATCGGGGTGGTCGGACGATCGGGCGGACAAAACGCACCCTGCCGCCCGGCGATGTCGGCGCTCGGCTTCATGAGACCCGGTTACGCAAATTCTGCAAGTCGTTTTCCGTCAGCACACTAGCCAAGGCGGTGGTCACTTCCAGGGTGATGCCCAGGCGTCGGGCCTGGTCCGAAACCAGGATCAGCGTGAGTTCATCGCTGGTGCCATCCGGAAAGAACCGGATGACCGCCTGCTCATCGTCGCGGAAATCGTGGGGCAGCTTGTTAATGTCCAGCATTTCGATGGTCACCCGGCCCGAAAACTGGGCGCTCGTCCCGGAACCCACCGCGGTCGAAATGCTCGCCGTCACCGGACCCTTGCTGGCTTGGCCCCCGCCGGCGCCGCGGATTTCCAAACGGCCCTCTCGAGGATGGAAAACGACGTCCATCTCCCTGCCTTGCAGGATGGCGCGCGCGCGGGCGTTGCTCAAGACCTCGACGGCATCTTTCACGGCCTGGTTCAAAGGTTCGCGATGCCAGACCTTGTACACGATGGGCACGCCGATGGTCAGCATGATGCCCATGATCCCCACGACGATCATGATCTCGATGAGCGTGAAGGCGGAATACCACCGGGCGCCACGGTCGCGGTGCGGACGCGCAGCCCCCCCGCCGCCAAGGCGCTCGCCGGCGGTCCCGAAACTGGCCATCTGAAATCTCGGGCTCGCCATCATCGGGCAATATTAGCGGTCATCGCGAACATGGCGGAAAGCACACTCAGCAGGAGGAAGCCGACGCCGACGGCCATGACGATGATCATAACCGGTTCGATCATGTTCATCATGACCTGCAGCGCGATATTGAGCTCGTTTTCATAGGTGTCCGCGACGTTTTTGAGCGCCCCGGGCACGTCTCCGGTGTCCTCGCCAATTTTGACCAGGTCCACCATGAGCTGGGGAAAAATCCGGCTGCGGGCCAAAGGCTGGGCAATGGTTTTGCCATCGGTGACCTCTTCGCGGGTTTTGGCGATGGCATCCTTCACCATCGTGTTGGGGATGATCTGCTCGGTGATCTTGAGCGCCGTGAGGACGGGCACGCCATTTTCGAGCAAGGTGGAGAGGGTTCGGGCGAACTGGCCGAAGAGATTCAGCTTGATCACTTTGCCAACCACTGGGGCGGTCATTTTCCATTGATCGAGTTTTCGGCGGCCCTCCGGGCTGGATTGAAAGCGCTTGAACAGGATGAGCAGTGCCGCCACCACCAGGAGCATGAGCCACCAATAGGCCGCGAAGACGTGGCTGATCCCAATCAGGATCTGCGTCATGAAGGGCAACGGCACGTTCATGCCCTGAAAAATGCTCATGAACTTGGGCAGCATGTACGTCATGAAAAAGAACATGATGCCGATGCCCACGACCCCGACAAACGAGGGATAGACCAGGGCCGAGGTGAACTTGGTCTGGACCTTGGCAAAGCGCTCGAAATGGTCGGCCATCCGCCGCAGAACTTCCACCAGCGCGCCGCTCGATTCTCCGGCGCGCACCATGTTGACGTATAAATCGGAAAAAATGCGCGACTGCTTGGCCATCGCGTCCGAAAGGCTGCGCCCCTCCATCACGTCCTGCCGCAGCTCCCGGCTGACGTCGGCGGAAATGCCTTTGGTCTCGAGGTGGGTCATGCTGTTGAGCGCCACGGTCAGCGGCATGCCCGAGTGCAGCAAGTTGGCCAACTGCTGGGTGAACGTGGCCAGTTCCTGCAGCTTGGGCTTGCGTTTCTGGGAAAGGGAGGCGCGCAACGACAGCGGCAGCAGCGCCAGCCAATCCGCCTTCTGACGCGTAGAAACGGTGGCGGCGACCGCCACCCCGCCTTTGGCGGCATCGACGGCCACGGGAAAGAGCCCCAGGCGTTCGATCTGAATCAGGGCGGCGGAGCGGTCAGCCACTTCGAGCATCCCTTCCACGACCTCGCCCGTGCGCCGCCGGGCTTTGTACGAAAACTGTGGCATAAAGCGTAGCTACTCGTTCTTAAACACTTAGTTTAGCAAAAAGTTGCCGCATTCCAAGATACAATTTCAAGCGCAACCCTTGGGCGCGCACAAAGAAGCCCGCGCCGAAAAGCACGGCCGCCCGGAGGGTTGCGCTCCGTTTTGCCTGTGGCTTCGTTGCTCCTCGGTCACCGATCCATGCGGATAGGCTCCTTCGTCGCGCCTCGCCACAGGCCAAATGGGGCGCAACGAACGCCATCGTATTTATGTTCATGACGACTTAGTGCCTCCCATATCCACAGGAGCACGATAAGAATCGCCGAACCCCGTAAGCCGGCTCAAAGCCGGCGCTCCGGGGTGACTGCCGGGATGCGCTCACCCCTGGCGGTGCCCGCATTCGCGCAGCGGGCAGTCCCTGACCGCATCGGTGTCTGTGCTCTCCTCTTGGATTTGTTACAGCGTGCTCTGGGTTCGAAGATTCCCAATCGTGCCCACGTCAGGCATCGTTGGGCCGCTTGATGCGGCGGAGCGGGGTGGCCGGGCAACCGCGGATTCCCGGTCCATGCATCGCGCGCGCCCGAGAACCCATCGGAATTGCTTAGTCCTCCTCCTCCTCTGCGTGAGTGCGCATGAAGGGCAGCTTGACGGTCTTTTGCAGGAAGCCCAGGAAGGTCTTCTTCTTCTTCTTTTCGGCACCAATCCGCTCGCACGGATGGCTGCACAACGGACAAAGCTTGAGAACTTTTCCGCCCCGGCGGCGCAGGCGGTGAACGCATTCGTCGCAAAGGACCTCGTTACAGTGGGTGCACTGGTGGGTCACCCGAGCCTGGGGATGACGCCGGCAAAGCATCGAACCGTCCCAAAGGACCACCGGCGGCGCAGGGCGCGGCACGTCGATTTGTGGGATGGCAATTTTCACCTCGGTGGAATCCACCAGCAATTCCACGTCGCCCAACCGCAAGGTCTGGCCGGTTTCGAGCCGGGCCTTGGTGATGGGCTCGTTGGCAATAAAGGTCCCATTGGTCGAATCGCAGTCCCGGACCAGGATCTCGCCTTCGCTCAGCACGATTTCGCAATGCATCCCGGACACGGTGGGATGCTCGATTCGGAAATCATTGGCGGGGCCGCGGCCCAAGCGGTTCACGCCCAACCGCAACTCAATGACGGTGTCGTGGAATCCCGGCGTAACTATTTGGAGCCTCGCCATATTGTCTTGACGTACGTGATTTTTAGCCGATTCCCGGCGTCTCTGTCCACTATAATCGCGGACCATGACAAAATATTTATAATGTGCTAAGTTTTGCTTAACCTGGGAAGGAGCACTGACTATGGCGGCGCTGGCGGAAAAAGCATGTGTGCCCTGCAAAGGCGGCGTACCGCCTTTGAAAGGCGGGGATCTGACCCGCCTGCGCGGGGAGCTGGGACCGGACTGGAGGGTCGTGGAGGAACATCACCTCGAACGAGAATTCAAGTTCAAGGATTTCCGTAAGGCCCTCGAATTCACCAATCGCGTAGGCGAGTTGGCCGAGGCCCAGGGCCATCACCCGGACATTTATCTGAGCTGGGGCAAGGTGCGGCTCACCATTTGGACGCACAAGATCGATGGCCTGACGGAGAGCGATTTCATCATGGCGGCCAAGGTGGATCATTTATGAGGCAGGCCCCGTCCGGACCGGGATCTCATCCCCCCGGATTGATTGCCTCCCCGCCCTCGGGATCATCGGCCGGGCTCTGACCTAACCGAGAGGATTAGCGTTGCACCGTGGGCAGCGCCGCGCCCGGTCCACCCAAGGGATTCCGCGCGAAGGCAAATTCCTGCACGATCTGTCCACCGATGAGATGGTCCTGGATGATGCGTTCAAGGACCTCGGGCGTGCATGAATGATACCAGACGCCTTCCGGATAAACCACCGCGATGGGGCCTTGAGTGCAGACCCGCAGGCAGCTGGCCCTCGTCCGATAGACCAGCGGTTCCGCACCGGCCAGGTTCAATTCTTTAAGCCGGCGTTTGAGGAACTCCCACGATTCCAGGCTCCGCTCACGCGGGGCGCATTTCGGTTCCGCCGGGTCGGTGCACAGGAAGATGTGCCGCCGGTATCGAGCCAGGCCCAGCGAGTTCGCAACCGCTTCGAGATCGGTGTTCACGCGGGGGGTGCTGCGGGGAGCCGGGGGCGCCGAGGCGATCGCTGACCCGGGCGGTGGCGTCACCCACCGTCCGCTCCGGCCAGCTACTTCGCGCCCTGGTCGATCCAGGCCCGAATGAGACCCATTTGCTCCTTGGTCAAAGGTCCGATTCCGGCTTTGTTCTTTGGTGGCGGCATGTAGTCGTCCGGATCGCCCACGTGAACGATATTCGCCATGAGCACGCTCTCGGTGCTCTTGCCCGGCACGATGACCTTGCCGTCTTCGCTGCCCTTGAGAATGCCCTCGAGGCTGTCCAATCGCAGTTTGCCTTTGGGCTTTTTCTCGCCGTGACACCGGACGCAGGATTTTTCAAGAATGGGTTGGATATCCGTGGCGTAGGTCACGTTCTGCTTTTCAGCCGCGGGTGGGAGCTGGGCCGGATCGATATGTACCTTTTCGGCGGCATGAAGGGACAGCCAAGCCACCGTGAGACCGGCGGCGCTGCATAGAACCAGGGTTTTTCGCATCATAAAAACGTGGTTTAGGTTGCGGATAAGTTGTCACAGAACGTTCCGGAGTCAAATGTTTTACGGAGTTTGCCATTGCCGCGGAGAGGCAAACCGGTAGAGTGCTTTCCCGGCGGCCTCAATGGAGAGGAAACAACATAGAATCGGGTCCGTCTCGCGGAGCGTCTTGACCATCAATGGCGGCTCTTCGAGCATCAAGTTTGCCTTGTTCGAACCGGAGGATCGTTTGCGCCGCTCCCTCGAGGGAAGTGTGCAGCGAATCGGTCTCCCCGGGGCCACCCTCGAAGCCAAAGGCACGGAGCCTTCCGACACCTTTTCGCGCAAAATTTCCGCCCCGAACCACACTGCGGCGGTAGAAGTCCTGATGGACTGGCTTTCCGAGCGCATCACGCGCGGGGGGCTGGCCGCCGCGGGACATCGGGTGGTGCATGGCGGCCCGAAGCACAGCGCGCCGGAAAGGATTACGCCACGGCTCGTGAGGGATCTGCGCGCGTTAACGCCCTTCGACCCCGAGCATCTCCCCGAGGAAATTCTGCTCACCGAGGCCTTTGCCCGGCGATTCCCCAAGCTGCCGCAAATTGCCTGTTTCGATACCGCATTCCATCACGATCTGCCGCGCGTGGCACGGCTGCTGCCCCTGCCCCGCCGGTATGAGGCGCAAGGCGTCCGGCGTTACGGCTTTCACGGTCTGTCGTACGCGTTCCTGATGGAAGAGCTGGGCCGGAAGGCCGGCCGGCGCGCCGCCCGGGGGCGAATCATCCTGGCCCATCTGGGGAATGGCGCGAGCCTGGCGGCGGTGCATCGCGGCCAGCCGATCGACACCAGCATGGCGCTCACGCCCACAGCGGGCGTGCCCATGAGCACCCGTTCCGGCGATCTCGACCCCGGCCTCGTCTGGTATTTGGCGCGGACGGAGAACATGACCGCCAAACAATTTAACGAGATGGTCAACTTCCGCTCCGGGTTGCTGGGTGTATCGGAGACCAGTTCGGACATGCGCGACTTGCTCCAACGCGAGGCGCGGGACCGTCGCGCGGCTGAGGCGGTGGCTCTGTTTTGCTACCAGGTCAAGAAGTGGATCGGCGGGTTTGCCGCCGCGCTCGGCGGATTGGACACACTCATCTTTTCCGGGGGAATCGGCGAGCACGCGCCCCCGGTGCGCGCCCGAATTTGCGACGGCTTGGAATTCCTGGGCGTCAAGCTTGACCGCCGGCTGAACCGGGCGGGCGCGGAAATCATTTCGCCCGCTGGCGGATGCGTGACCGTTCGCGTGATGCGCACCGACGAGGAACTGATGATCGCCCGGGCTGCTTGCCTTAAGCTCCGAATCAAAATCTCCAACCTTGCCTAACGCATGCGCCTATGAAGACCCGTCAAACCCAGGATCCCAAACCACCGTTGTCACCGGATGTGCTGCGGAAAATGGACGCTTACTGGCGCGCCGCCAATTACCTGTCCGTGGGCCAAATCTACCTCTTGGACAACCCGCTGCTGAAAAAACCGCTCGAAGTCGGGCACGTCAAGCCGCGACTCCTGGGGCATTGGGGCACCACTCCCGGCTTGAACTTCATTTATGTTCATCTGAACCGCCTGATTCGGGAGCTCAACCTCGACATGATCTTTATTGCGGGCCCCGGCCATGGCGGCCCGGCGGTCGTGGCCAACACGTACCTCGAGGGGACCTACAGCGAGCTCTATCCCAACGTGTCGCAGGATGAAGCCGGGCTGAAGGAACTTTTCCGACAGTTCTCCTTCCCGGGCGGCATCCCCAGCCATGCCGCCCCGGAAACCCCGGGCTCGATCCACGAGGGCGGCGAACTGGGATATTCGCTCGCGCACGCCTTCGGCGCCGCGTTTGACAACCCGGACCTCATCGTCGCCTGCGTGATCGGGGATGGCGAGGCCGAAACGGGGCCGCTGGCGGCCAGTTGGCACGCTAACAAATTTCTGAACCCGGCGCGGGATGGAGCCGTCCTGCCCATCCTGCATTTGAACGGCTACAAGATCGCCAACTCGACGGTTCTGGCTCGCATCCCGCGGGGTGAACTCGAGGAACTGCTGCGGGGTTATGGCTATCGGCCTTACTTCGTCGAAGGCGATCAGCCCCCTGCCATGCACCAAAGCATGGCCGCCACCCTCGACGAGGTGCTAGGCGAGATTAAAAGAATTCAAAACCAGGCGCGCACCGGCGGATTCAAGATCCGCCCCGCCTGGCCGATGATCGTGTTGCGCAGCCCGAAAGGCTGGACCGGGCCGAAGATCGTCGATGGCGTGCAAATCGAAGGCACCTGGCGCGCTCACCAGGTGCCCCTGTCGGAAATCGCCACTAAACCCGCTCACCTCAAGCAGCTCGAAGCCTGGATGAAAAGTTACCAGCCCGAGGAACTCTTCACCGAAAACGGCCGGCTCCGGCCCGAACTGGCCGAACTCGCGCCGGCCGGCGACCGCCGCATGGGCGCCAGCCCGCATGCCAACGGCGGGCTCCTGTTGCGCGATCTTAAACTCCCGGACTTCCAAAGCTACGCGGTGGCCGTCAAAGCCCCGGGAACCACAACCGCCGAAGCGACCCGCGTCCTGGGGGCCTTCCTCCGCGACGTCATGAAGCTCAACTCCGAGCAGCGTAACTTTCGGGTGTTTGGCCCGGACGAAACCGCCTCCAACCGTTTGGGCGCGCTGTTCGAAGTCACCAACCGGGCCTTTGTGGGCGAGATCGAAAAGACCGATGACCATACGGCGCCGGACGGGCGGGTCCTGGAAATCCTCAGCGAGCATTTATGCCAGGGCTGGCTGGAAGGCTATCTGTTGACCGGACGCCATGGTCTTTTTTCGTGTTACGAGGCCTTTATCCACATCGTGGATTCGATGTTCAACCAGCACGCCAAATGGCTGAAGGTAACCAAGCACATTCGCTGGCGGCGGCCGATCGCCTCGCTGAATTATCTGTTGACCTCACACGTTTGGCGCCAGGACCATAATGGCTTCAGCCACCAGGACCCCGGCTTTATTGATCACGTGGTCAACAAGAAAGCCGATATCATCCGCGTGTATCTGCCGCCCGATGCCAATACCTTGCTATCGGTGGCCGACCACTGCCTGCGCAGCCGCCATTACGTCAACGTGATCGTCGCCGGCAAGCAGCCAGCCTTGCAATGGCTCGAGATGGACGCGGCGGTTAAGCACTGCACGGCCGGCATCGGCATCTGGGCCTGGGCCAGCAACGACCAGGGGTGCGAGCCGGATGTGGTGATGGCCTGCGCCGGCGATGTGCCCACGCTGGAGACACTGGCCGCGGTGGAAATGCTCCGCCAGCATTTCCCGGAACTCAAGATTCGGGTCATCAACGTCGTGGATCTCATGACCCTCCAGCCTCAGACCGAACATCCGCATGGCTTGAGCGACCGGGACTTCGATGCACTGTTCACGTCCGATAAACCCATCATCTTCGCCTACCACGGTTATCCCTGGCTGATCCATCGCCTGACCTATCGGCGCGCCAATCATCGCAATTTGCATGTGCGCGGTTACAAAGAGGAAGGGACCACCACGACCCCGTTTGACATGGTGGTGCTCAACGAACTGGACCGGTTTCACCTGGTGGCTGATGTCATCGACCGGGTCCCCAGTCTCGGCGCGCGCGCCGCCTATGCCAAACAAGCCATCCGCGACAAGCTGATCGACCATAAAAAATATATCCATACCTATGGCCAGGACATGCCCGAGATCCGGGATTGGAAATGGGGCGCAGCCCGGAAATCCAAGCCGGCTTGAGCCGGCGCCAACCCGAATCGCGGTGAATTCGACGTTCGCTGATGGGCGGTGGCAGACCGGCGGGCGCATTCGCCTGCAGCAGCGCTGAACGGCTGTGCTGGACTTTAGCCTAACGCCCGCTCAATGGGTCTTGCTCTGCCTGGGCGCCCTGATTACCGGCCTTTCCAAGACCGGAATTGCCGGCGCCAGCGTGCTCGCGGTGGCGCTCTTCGCCAACGCCATTCCCGCCCGCGCCTCAACCGGCGCCCTGCTGCCGCTGCTGTTGTGCGCGGACGTCTTTGGCGTTGCGTTCTTCCGCAAGCACGCCAGTTGGCCGCACTTGTGGCGGCTCTTCCCCTGGGTGGGGGTCGGAGTGCTGGGTGGCTACTTCGCGCTGGATAAAATCAGCAACGCGCAGGTGCAACGGATGATTGGCGGAATTCTTTTGGTCATGGTGGCGCTACATTTGTGGCGGCAGCGGAAAGGGGGTTCCGCGGGGGAAAAACTGCCGCACGCCTGGTGGTTCGCCGCGCTGACAGGCGTGCTGGCGGGTTTTACCACCATGGTGGCCAACGCGGCCGGTCCCATCATGATTCTGTACTTCCTCGCGCTGGGATTGCCCAAGCTCAGTTTCATCGGCACCGGCGCCTGGTTTTATCTCCTGGTCAATGCCTTCAAGGTGCCTTTCAGCGCACGCCTGGGATTGATTACGCGCGAATCCCTGTTGCTGGATGGGCTGCTGTTGGCGCCCATGATCCCAGGCGCGCTGCTCGGCCCTATCATTCTGAAGCGCATCAACCAGCGTGCCTTCGAAGCCATGGCCTTGCTGCTCACGGTCGCGGCGGCCATCCGGCTTTTGCTATAGCCGTGGCGATGGCGGCGCGCACTTCCCGGTGCTTGTCCTGCGAATCCGCGCGCAACGCGGCCAACGCCCCAGGGTCCGCGAATCCACGCTCGCGCAACGCGCCTAAAGTCATCGCACAGACCATTCGCACCGCGGGGTCTTTCTCCCGCAAAGCCGCGGCCAATTGCGGAATCACCGCCGGCCCGACTTCGAGCAAAGCTGCCGTGGCCTTGAACTCGTCGAAGCCGCCCGCGTGCGGTTTGGGCAATACCTTCCGCACCAGCTCGGGAAGGCGGCGCCAGAACCGCTGGTATTCCTCCCACCAACCCCAACTGGGATGTTCCCACCGCAATTTCTTCAGGATCCAGGGCGTGGCGGCGGGCCCGATCTCATGCACGGCCAGCGCGGCAGGTTCGCCTCCGGAATCCAGCCAGTCGCTCAGCCGCCGCCCCGCATAAACCGGCTCGGTTGAGCGGAGCCCAGCGGCGCCCCAAAGCACGGCCAGAACGGCGAGCACAACCAGCGCGAGGCGGAAAATCCGGCGCATGGCCCACTGTCGTCCTGGCCGCTCCGTGACGCCAGTGAATTCCCGCGGGCGGGCAGGCCGGGAAAATCGATTGACAAGCGGATGCGATACTTTAGACCTGAACCCCGTGCGGAACATGACCAAGTACAGCCTGGTCCTCCTTTCGTTTCTGTGCCTCTGGGCGGGGAGCGCGTTCGCGGCCTCAACCGATCCTTTCACCCTCTGGCAACAGGGCGAGCTCCGTGGCGCGAATGTAATGCCGGCGCAATGCACCGTCGAAGATCTGCGTGTGCTGCGGAGCTGGGGCGCGAACCTCGCGGAGATCCCCGTGCTGAACGTTTATGCGCCGACGTCGCCCTACGCTTTTCAGCCGGAGAATCTGGCCCAATTGGATCGAATGGTGGCGGCGGCGGGGGCGGCTCATCTTTACGTGGCCCTGACCTGCCGCGAGGGGCCGGGCCGTCCGGATTTTAACCGCAGCCACGAGATCTGGCAGGACGCCGCGGCCCAGGCGGCCTACGTGAAAATGTGGGGCGAAATCGCCCGGCATTATCGCGGGCGCGCCTCGGTCATTGGCTACGATTTGATGTGCGAACCGCACCCCGATCAATACGCCGATCAGCCCCTGGGCGACTGGAACGCGCTGGCGAAACGGATCACCGCGGCCATTCGTGAGGTGGATCAACAAACCCCCATCTTGATCAACTCGATTGGCTGGGCCTATCCCCACCAATTTCAGTCGCTGCGGCCCACTGGCGATCCACGCACCGTGTATGTGGTGCATTTCTATGATCCGCACTATTACACTCACCAGAAGCCCGGGGAAAAAGTCGGCTACCCCGGATTTCGCGTTCCCGGCCACGACGACAGCCCCTGGGACAAAGCCACGCTCGAAGCCCACCTGGCGCCCGTGCGCGCCTTCCAGGAGAAATACCACGTGCCCATTTTCGTAGGTGAATTCGGCTGCGCGCGCTACGCCCCCGGAGTCGAGCAGTGGTTTCGTGACCAGATGGATCCCTACAAGCAATACGGCTGGTCCTGGGCTTACTGGGCTTTCCGGGAGTGGGACGTAATGAACATCGAACGCACGGCCGAGCCCGCGGACAAAACGAATCAGCCCGACACCCCCCTGCTGCGGTTGTTCAAGAGCTACTTCGCCAAGGACACTCACTTCCCCTGAAGGACCGGCGCGAGAACGTGAACAGCACCGCGGTCAGCACCAGGACCAGGAACACGATGGAATGGACCTGGAATGGGAAGTCGAACCGGGCATGCACCAGGCAGCCGGCGATGGCCAGCCAGAGGAACGGCGCTAACTTGTCCCCGCCCTGAAGGCCCCCCGGCACCAGCCAACGGAACCCCACGACCGCGAGCGCCAACCCCAGCAGGACGCAACCTGCCGCCCCAAAGGTGATCCGAAATTCGAGCCAATCATTGTGCGCTTGCGCGGGCCAAAAGCGGGTCCCCTGCGGACGGTACAACGCGGATACAGCCTCGTAGGTTCCGGGCCCGCTTCCAAAAATCGGAAAATCTCCCACCATGCGGCCCGCAGCCCGGCTGAGGCGATCGCGATCCGCGAATCCCTGTTCCAGCACCGCCAGCCGCGGCCCGAGCGCTTTCCAGCCAAGCGCCAGGCCCAGCACGGGCGCACCGAGGAAAAACAACGCGAGGGCCAGGTTATTCCTCCAACGCGGGCCGGCCCCGATTTCCGCCGCACCCAGGTAGCGAGATCCCCGGCCCAAATATAAACGGCTGCCAGTGCCAACAGCCCAAAGCAAACCAACGCCCCGCCCCGGCTGGCTGAAACGATTGGACAGGCCGCCATCAGCACCGCGCAGGCAACCAATCCGTAGCGTGCCCTACGGCGCCCCCTCCCTCGCGGGAGATCATCAGCCAGAACCCGAGGCAAACCGGCCACAACAAATTAAAATACGCGGCGGCATTCGCGCGATAGGCGAAAGGCCCGAATTGTGACTCGGCGAGCTGATGGATTTGGGGTTTTACCAGAAAGAGGAGCCGGGGGCTATCGGCCAGGCGTTGGACAATACCTTCAATTGCCAGCACCCCACCGTTCATTGACATCACCCAGAGCAGTCGCCGCAACCTATCCGGCAGAAGCTCCGGACCGCACTCTGCAGACTCCCGGCGGGGCTGGACAAACCGCCATCTGTTCACGGGTGGATTTACCCCATAGCCACTGTCGAATCGCCCAAAAGGAGCACGCAAGCGCCAGATAGGACCAGAAAGCGTTCCACGTGCTTCGGCGATCAAAACTATGCGGCAGCCACTCGATGCACGGATAGTATTCGAACCGCCCCTGGCCGGTCAGATAGGTCGCGCGAGCATTGATCGCACTCACCAGGCAATAAGCCAGAATCGCCACGGTCAGCGCCCCCAGTGCCACGGCCGCCCGATGTGGCGTAACGTGCCTGGTCCAACTCCGTGGCGCGCCACCATGCGGAGCGCCTAATGCGTCTCCCCAACTCGGCGGGTGATAGCCGGTGCGGATACGGCTCCCATGCCCAACCAGCCACAGAACGCCCAGCGCGTAGCCCAGGCTGTTCATGGTCCAAATCGACCAGCTTTGGGTTGTGCCAAACGCCCAAGGCCCGAACACGACCATCCCGTAGATGATCAGTTCGGTGAGAACTTCCTGCGCCCGGTAAGTCCGCACCTTATGGCGCCGCGTAGTTCCGCCCCACTTCCGTGTCGGTGCCCGAGCGCCCGGGATTGCCCGAAAGTGGAATGAAAGGTGGCTTGCTGACGCGCGCGCTCGCGGAAACTCCGTTTTTCGCCAGGGCTGGATCCGCGGCGGCAGTTGCACGGGCGGCGGCGAGATTCGCCGAATCCAACACGCCTTCGAGCGACAACGGCCTGCCTCCTGACGCCTCGATCGCCCTCTCAATCCCCGGCTTTAACTCAGGAAACACCTCGCTGATGGCGCTCAAAATCTTTGGAATCGATGAGGGAACCGCTCGCGCAACCGCCAGTGCGATGTTCCGGTATTCCGCCGGCACCTTCCGGCACACCGCAACCACCACGGCTCCGGCCTGGGATGGAACTGCCGAGGCCACTGCCTTGGCCACGACCGCGGCCTGGCGCGGCTGCGCCTGGGCGGCTGTCCCGGCCACCACCGCAGCCAAGTCCGGCGCCGCTTGCGCCGCCGCTCCCGCGATAGCGGCCGCACCCGCGGGATTGAGCCGAATGGCGTTCTTAACCACGCGGATGGTTCTGGCCTCCCGTTCAGATGCGTTCGATGACTTGATCACCTCCGCTACCTTCGCCGGCAATTCGGCCCGCGGAACCCCGGACAGCACCTCCCCGGAAAATTTGGCGGAGCCGCGCTCGCCCGCCGAGGCCATGGAGAGAATCAAACAAACCCCGAGCCCGATCATCCCTTTCATGAACCGGGAGTATGAACTGGGAGCGGTGGAATGACAACCAAATTGTTTTCGCCGCACCCGCGCCTGACTCCGTACTAGACGGACCTCGGGGTTTGCCTTAGGTTCGCCTCGTGCCAAGTTCGCCGAAGAATGCGGGCCAGAACACTCCCGCGAAACTGGTTGGGCTGCCTTTCGAAGATGCGCTAAAAAAGCTTGAAGCGATCGTCGAGGCAATGGAATCTGAGGATCTTCCGCTCGAGGCCTTGTTGGCGAAGTATGAGGAAGGCACGCAGTTAGCCAGGATGTGCCAGGAAAAGCTGGCCGATGCGGAGCTTAGAATTCAGGAACTGGAAAAGAACGCGGCGGGCGAGATCAAACTCAAACCCCTGCCGCCTGAAGTCTCGGAATCGGATTAAGCTATCAGCTATGAGTCAGTACCTTGACCTGGTGGACAGCCCGGCGCAAATGAAGCACCTGGGCCTCGACCAATTGCAGCGCCTGGCGGAAGAGATCCGACGGGAACTCATCACGGGGTTATCGAAAAACGGTGGCCACCTCGGTCCCAACCTGGGGGTCGTGGAGTTGACGCTTGCGCTGCACTACGTCTTCAACACGCCCAAGGACAAATTCGTGTGGGATGTCAGCCACCAGTGCTACGTGCACAAGCTTTTGACGGGGCGCAAGAATCGCTTTGGCACCTTACGCAGCACCGGCGGGCTGAGCGGGTTTGCTCTGCGCTCGGAAAGCGAGCACGACTGCTACGGGGCGGCTCACGCCGGCACGGCGCTTTCGGCGGCCCTGGGCATCTGTGCCGCGCGGGACCAGCGAGGCAGCGACGAGAACGTGGTGGCCATTTTCGGCGACGCGGCGTTGACCAACGGCATTTCCTTTGAAGCCCTCAACAACATCGCCCAAACCACCAAACGTTTTATCGCCATTCTCAACGATAACGAATGGAGCATTGCCAAGAACGTGGGCGCGATTTCCGCTTACCTGAACAAACTGATTACCCATCCGTCGTACAACAAGCTGGCGAAGGATTTCGAACGTTTCCTGCGCCGGCTCCCCAAGGGCGAAGTCGCGTTGAAGCTGGCCCATAAAGCCGAGGAGAGCTTCAAGGGCGCCCTGGCGGAGGTGGGATTGAAGCAGAGCCCGAGCACGGCGGAAACCGATGGGCGCGGCGGCTATGGCAGCAGCTTGATTTTCGAAGAGATGGGGGTGCGCTACCTCGGCCCGATCGACGGCCACGACCTGCCGCTGCTGATCAGCACGCTCGAATTTGCCAAGACCTACGACCAGCCCATCGTGATTCATGTGCTGACGCAAAAGGGCAAAGGCTTCGAGGCCGCGCTGAAGAACCCTGAAAAATTCCACGGCCTGGGGCCCTACGACGCCGCCACCGGCGCCACCCTGCCGGCCAAGGCGGGGACCCCGCCCAACTGGCAGGACGTCTTCGGCCAGGCCCTGGTGAGGCTCTGCCAAAAGGACAACACCATCGTGGGCATCACGGCGGCCATGCCCACCGGCACGAGCTTGAAGATCCTCGAAAAGGCCATGCCCGACCGCTACTACGACGTGGGCATCGCGGAAGAACACGCCGTCCTCTTCGCGTGTGGCATGGCTACCATGGGCTTTCACCCGGTCTGCGCCATTTACTCCACCTTCCTGCAGCGCGCCTACGATTGCATCGTCCACGATGCGGCCTTGCAGGACCTGCCCGTGATTTTCTGCATGGACCGCGCCGGGCTCTCGGCCCAGGACGGCCCCACCCACCACGGGCTCTTTGATATCGCCTACCTTCGTCACGTGCCCAACTGCACGCTCATGGTGCCCAAAGACGAGGACGAATTGGTGGACATGATGTTCACCGCTACCCAGGAGCGTCACCCGACCTTTATCCGCTACCCCCGCGGCCCCGCCGAGGGCGTGCCGATCAAGGAACAGCCGCGGCTGCTCGAGGTGGGCAAGGCGGAGATCGTTCATAGCTTCACCAATGCGGGCGGACGCAAGGTCGCCCTCTTCGCGCTGGGCAACCTGATGCGGTTGGGCCAGCAGACCCGCGAACAGTTGCTGCGCGAAGGCTACGACGTCGCGCTGATAAACCCGCGCTTCGTCAAACCGCTGGACGCCGGCGTCACCGAATTCTTCAGCCGCGCCGCCGAGGTCGTGGTCACGTTCGAAGATCATGTGCTGATGGGCGGCTATGGCAGCGCGGTGCTCGAACTGCTCAACGAAAAGCGCATCGCCACGCCGGTCATCCCCATCGGCTGGCCCGACCAGTTCATCGAGCATGCCTCGAGCGTCGATGACCTCCGCCGCAAATACGGCCTCACCGCCGAAAATGCCGCCGCCAAAGTCCGCGCCGAGTTCTCGACGGTTCCCGCCTTGCGCGAAAGCGTCGTCGCCTGACGGATACCTCATTCAGGGGGCTTTGCCGCCCGGCAACGCGCAGCGGGTCTGAGGCCTGGCCTCAACCGCTCCCTCAAGCGCGCCGTCCCCCGGCGCCCTTTGACCTGGCTTGGACCCGCCGCACCCCCGACGGTCCGTCGGCATCCAGGCGCCATGGGTTCTCTCCGTCCGGTTCCGGTTGTCCGCGCCGCCCCGATGACCTCGCACACCCAGGGGCGGGGCCCGGCCTGGGGGTGCCGCCTCACCCACCGTTCGCGGGGGGCCAAAAGGCGCTCAACAAAAGTTTTCTCCCTAACACATTATTTTTGACTTAGTATTGTCGCTGGTGTATAGAGACTAAAGTATGGAATTAGAGCGGGCGCTTCAAGCACCGGGGCTTCGCCCCGGCCGCTCGTTCTTGCCGCGATGAACCCTTCACCGCAATCCGTGAAGCTGGGGCTGGCGGAAGCTGGTGCCCTGCCCCGCGGAGGCGCCCCATCCGATCCGCAAGGCGGCCATCGTTCCCTGGAAGGGCTGCACGGCTCCGTCGCGGTGCCCGACGCCGCGGCGGGTTTCTGGCAGCAATGGAGGGCCTTTGTCGGGCCCGCAATCCTCATCAGCGTCGGCTACATGGACCCGGGCAACTGGGGTACGGATTTGCAGGGGGGCGCCCAATTCAAGTATGGACTGCTCTGGGTGGTGGCCCTGGCGAGTCTCATGGCGATCTTCATGCAGGTGATTTCCGCCCGGCTGGGCGTGGTGACAGGGCGGGATCTCGCGCAATGCTGCCGCGACTGGTACCCGGCCTGGACCCGCTGGCCGAATTGGCTTTCGAGTGAAATCGCCATCGGCGCTTGCGATTTGGCCGAGGTTTTGGGCAGCGCGGTGGCGCTCAACCTGATGTTCCACATCCCCCTGCTGTGGGCCGTGATCATCACGGGGCTCGATGTGCTGCTGCTCCTGGGGCTGCAGCGGTTTGGCATGCGCACCATCGAAGCCGTCGTGCTGCTGCTGGTCGCCACCATGGCGGTGTGTTACTACCTCGAAATCTTTGTTCTGGCGCCCACCCAACCCGCCTTTCTGGAAATGGGCAAGGCGCTGGTCTCTCCGAATTTCGCCCATCCAGGCATGATCTATGTGGCCGTCGGCATCATCGGCGCGACCGTCATGCCGCACAACCTCTATCTCCACTCGGCGCTGGTCCAGAGCCGCAGGTTCCAGAAAGACCGGCCCTCGATGCGCCGCGCGCTGTTCTTCAACACCATTGACGCCACCACCGCACTGACCATCGCCTTTTTCGTCAACGCGGCGATTCTGGTGCTGGCCGCGGTTGTGTTCTACGGAAAGGAAAGCGTGGCCGTAGCCGGCGGGCAGGTCGTGCACTTCAGCGGGGACAGCGACTGGATCCGCGTGGCGTATCTGACGCTCGCGCCCTTGCTGGGCACGGGGGCGGCCAGCCTGCTCTTCGCCGTGGCGCTGCTGGCAGCGGGCCAAAGCAGCACCATCACCGGCACCCTGGCCGGCCAGGTGGTGATGGAAGGCTTCATGCACTGGCGCATTCAACCCTGGCTGCGCCGCCTCATCACCCGCTCGCTCGCCATCGTGCCCGCCGTCCTGGTCATCGGCTTGCGCGGGGATAGCAGCGTCACCGACCTGCTCACGCTCAGCCAGGTGGTGCTCGCGCTGCAGCTCCCCTTTGCCATGTTCCCGCTCCTCCATTTCACCAGCTCGCCGCGCGCGGATGGGCTCCTGGAAAAATGGCCGTTTCCTCCTGGTGGCGGGCTGGGGCAGCGCGCTGTTGATTACCGCCATGGACGTGTATGGCCTGCCGGATGCCCTCAAGGCCGCCTGGCACGTGGTTGTCGGCGGGTAGCCGCCCCAGACAACCCGCGGGAACCTCAGCTCGCCGCATTCCGCGGGGCGTAACTCGCATTCCAGAACCGGCGCTCGACCAACTGATAAAACACACGAGCCACGCTCAGAGCCACCGCCAGGCAACAGGAGAGCCCCACCAGGAGGATGGCCAGGGGGTTTCTCAACCCCAGGTGATTCACTCCCCAGCTCACGATCGTGACCACCGGCCAGTGGATCAGGTAGAGGCTGTAACACATCTCACCACAAAAAACTAAAGGCCGAAGGAGCCTGGCCCGGGCTAGCTTCCCGTCCCAGCGATGCAGCCCTAACAAAGCCAGGGCGAACGCGAACGCGGTGAAATAGCTCTGGTTCGGCTCGTTGATCCGGTCCGACAACAGGTGCTCGGGGGCCGCCACGGCGAACAACACGCCCAGACCCAGCGGCACGCCAAACCAAACCACAAAGCGCTCAGGCGCGTAGTTCAACACGTAATACACCAGGACACCCGCCGCGAACATCAGCCACCGTCCATCCAGGAACAGGCCCAGGGTGCTGACGCCCAAGGCCGGAAGCACCAGCATGCCCCCTCCCAGCACCACCAGCGTGATCAGCGTGAGCGCCGTAAAAAGGAAGCGCCGGGCAAAGATCAGCGACAACCCCACCAGCGCGTAAAACTGCTCCTCATAGCAGAGCGTCCAGGAAGGTGAGAGCAATTCGCTTTCGACCCCATGGGTGATATGCCACCGCCAACTCTCGGTCAGCGTGAGGTTTCCCAGCCATTGGCCGCCACTGAAACCCCGGGGATTGGGAATGAACGCGCCTTCAAAAAACCCCCGATGCGCCGCTTCCCCCACCCAGACCAGGACGGCGACCGCAACCAACCAGGCCCAATACAGGCGGGTAAATCCGCCGGAAACGCCGCCAGAAAAAACTCGCCCCCGGCCGAGGCCGCCGCCGCACCGCATCCGCGCTGGCGGTCACGCAGTAACCGCTGATCACAAAGAAGAGCGGCACACCAATCCAGAGTCTTCGCACCACGGCCACCACGACGCCCAACCGTCCCGGACCATCCGGAAACGTCAGGCCATAACCGGTGCAGACCGAATGGAAAATCAATACGCATAAGCACGCGAGCCCGCGCCAAGCCGTCAGACTCTCGTAGCGCGGCGATCGGGGCGAGGGCGCCGCACGCTCGTTTCGCGCGCTCTCGCCAAGCTCAGCCTGGGCAGTTGGTATCGTGTTCAAAGCTGCGCAGCCGGTGATCCCTCAGACCCATTTCCCAAACCCGCCTGCGCAGTCGAGGATAACAGGAAAGTGCGGTGGAGCCAAAAAAAGAGCCACGCCGCAGCGTGGCTCGTTCAAGTTAATTGAGTTAGGTTCTTATCGTTTTATGTCCCCTCGCTAACCATCCAATCTCCCAGATGCATGTATTCTTTAATTTTCCGCCGTTCATAACGATGCTTCAGTGGCTTTTTCGGCTGATTATCCACTTTGCGGAACGGAGGTTTGGGGCTGCGGATAGCTTCGGTGATGACTTCCAACGATTTGGTCATAGCTTGATTTCCTTTGTTCAAGTTTAGCCAGGCGTGAAGGATGCCAACGGCCGTCTCTTGGTTCGGCCCATGATGCTTGGATATTGGCATCGGCTGCTTCAAGCAATTCAAGTATAGGACCATTTTCGAGGAATTCCATTCAAAAAAGTACGGATAGCCGGCCGGGGGCGGGAAGGCCTTGCCGATACCCGCCACGCCTGATGGAGCAACCCCGGGGTAGGGAATTCAACGGCTCGAACGCGCGGGTTTCCAGCAGAAAGCTCCGGAGCACCACTCTTTCTCCTTCTTGGAAACCACCAGTTTAAGCCCGCCGATCGGTATGCGGCGCGGACCTGGGCGAATTCCCGATCCAGAATCCCCGCCAGCACCAGCAAACCGTCGGGCGCCAGCCGCGCCACCATCCGGTCGCGCTGGGCCAGGAGCAGAGGCGTGAGCAGGTTGGCGCAAATCACCGAATGCCGGCGCGCCGCGCGCTGTCCCAACCGGGTCAGGTCCGCGACGCGGAACCGGACCCGCTGCGACAGCCGGTTGACCCGCGCATTGGCGCGGGCGATGCCGACGGCCTCGGCATCATGGTCGAGGGCCTCGACCGGCTGGTAGCCGAGCCGGGCGGCGCTGAGCGCCAGGATTCCGGAGCCGGTCCCTAAATCCAGAAACGATTGACGCCGTGCCGGGTCTCGATAGGCGACCAACTGCCGCAGACAAAACCGAGTCGTCGGGTGCTGGCCGGTGCCAAAGCTGAGCCCCGGGTCCAGTACCGATGAGTTTCTGCCCGGGCCGGAGCCGCCGGCGGATCCAGCTTGGGCGAATGAGCAAAGCCCGCCCGATCGCGATCGGTTTGAAGTGCCGCTTCCAGACCTCCGCCCAGTTCTGCGGTTGCACCCGGGCGGTCGAAATTCGGCCCGAGGCGATGTCCACGCCCGATGCTTTCAACTCGCGCAGGCCTGCGCGAAGCGCCTCGAGCCGGAGCGGGAAGTCGTCCGGTTTCCGAAGCACATACGCCGCCACCGTCGTGGCGCCGGTGCGCAACGACGTGTAGGAAAACGTGGGTTCCCTCAGCACCAGCGCCAGCAGCTCCGTGACCGGGTCCTCGGCGGCGGGCGTGGTCCGGATCGAGACCTTCCACAGGGGCGCCCGCTTCATGGGTCGAGATCGCGCCACGGAGCGAAATTCAGCAACTGCAGGCGGGAGCGGTCGGGTTCCCGGTTGACTTGGGTGAGGCTGGCATAATCAATTTCAACTGCGGCCATTCGAGACAGCGGCCAATCCAGCAAGATGGCCAGCAGCATCCGAATCACGCCGCCGTGGCAAAACACGGCGACCTGCTGGCCGTCGTGGCGGCGCAGGATCTCGCGCAGGGCGGGTTCAAGGCGCGCCCGCAAGTCGGTGGCGCATTCGGCGTTTTGTATGCCCCGGCATTCGAGCTGATCCAGCCAGGTGAGCGGGCTGATGCCATACTTCAGCTCGACTTCTTCCCAGCTCAACCCCGTCCAATCCCCAAAATCAACCTCGCGCAGTTCCGGCAGCACCACCGGCCCGGGCAGGCCGTTGCCCAGGCAAGCACCCAGGGTCTGCTGCACGCGCTTCATCGGGCTGGCATAGACGGCGCGGAATGGCCTGCCTTCGAGGTAGACCGCCAGCGCCGCGGCTTGCCGCCTGCCCAGCGGCGAAAGGTCCATGTCAATGCGCCCGCCAAAAACGTTGTGATACTTCTCCTCGACCTCGGCATGCCGGATCAGCCAGAGCGTGGTCACCTGGGTTGTTGGGGGAAGGGAAACCCTCACGCCGGGAGACGGCGCCGGGAGCGAGGCCTGCGTTGGGGGAGTTTGACTCGGCATTTCAACAAAACAGCATTGGGATTCTGAACGGCGAACTCGGGACCGGCGACGATGGCCTAGGCCAAAGCGGCCTGCTGGGCTTGCAGCAACTCCTGAATACCCGCCTTGCCCAGGCGGAGCAGGTCCGCAAGTTGCGCCTCGCTGAACGTGGCTTCCTCACCGGTGCCTTGCACTTCGATAAATTCACCCTCGGAATTCATCACGAGATTCAAGTCCACCGCCGCCGCGGCGTCTTCAGTATAGCACAGATCCAACAGACATTGCTGCTCGACGATCCCGACGCTGACCGCAGCCACTCCGTGGAGCAGCGGGTTGGCGGAAAGCTTGCCTTCGGCTTGCATTTTGCGCACCGCAAGGCTCAAGGCGACGTACGCGCCGGTGATGGCGGCTGTCCGGGTGCCGCCGTCAGCTTGCAACACATCGCAATCGACCCAGATTGTCCGCGGCCCCAATCGTTCGAGATCCAGGGCGGCCCGCATCGCGCGGCCAATCAACCGTTGGATTTCCTGGGAGCGCCCGTCGATTTTCCCTTTGGTAATGTCACGGGGTTTGCGCTGCAGCGTCGAGTAGGGAAGCATCGAGTATTCGGCGGTGATCCAACCGCCGGTGACACCCTGCTCCTTCATCCACCGGGGGATCGTATCTTCGACGTTGACCCCGCAGATGACGCGCGTGTTGCCCCACTCGATCAACGTGGAACCGGTCGCATACGGTGCGATATCGTTGCGGAACCGCAGCGGCCTCAATTGCCCGGCCCGGCGGCCGTCGGCCCGCTGGACCGGCGGCACGGGAAAGGTTTTTGGCTCGGCCATAATCGCGCAATGTTAGGCCACGACTCATCGCGCGGCAATCCTCATTCACCCCTAACAACCGGTTGCCGGCGGGAAACCTCGAACATCGAGTTAAACCGGTGGAGGATCGAACGGCTGGTGGTCCGGGCCTCGCGCTGATCCCAGGCCGCCGGGAGAACGGTGGCCCTCACGACCCTACCCCATTCGGCCCTGTCTCCGGGCCGGGATGCGCCCTACGCCACCGAGTTGGAAACAATGACGGTCATGGCGCGCAATCGGCGGGTGCCCAGCTTCCTGAGCGCCTTTAAAATATCCGTGTCACGTTTGATCCACAGCTCGGGGAAAGGCGGCGTGCCGAAAGCGCCGTGGGCGAGCCGGTTCTTCTTAACCTGGCAGGGAATACCGGCGCGGGACAACTGCTGGCGCAGCGAGCGGAGCTCCGAACCGTCGAACGAGGAAAACAACATTTTCATACAGGGCTTATAACCAGACCTTCGCGCAAAATTGGAGGCGAGCAACTCCGGGTAATACGGATATCTGGCTTCGGGTTTTCTCCCGATTGGGGCGCCCCACACCTCGCGACAAGCGACAAAACAGCGCTCGGAAGATCATGCCGCGGCGACCGAAACTGCCCGAGCACCCGCTAAATCCCGTCTCCGCGATGATGGCCCATGGGCTAAACCGAGAGCTCCGGTCCCCCACCCTGCGACGGCCGGCATTCGGATTCTTGGTTTACGCCAATCCCAGTGCAAGTTATCTTGAGCGCTGATGACCCGACCAAGAACAGTGCGATGGCTCTCCCTCTGGTTCGCGGCCACTGCGGCCTTTTCAGCATCCGCCCAAACCCCGGGCTCCTTGCAGCTCACCAACCTCGAGCAGGCGGCGGGCGCTTGGTCGCTCGGGTGGCAGCTCTCCACCACGGGCACGGCCTATACCGTGCAGTACCAGGACACGCTCCAAGACGGCATCTGGCGGCTGCCGGCCTCGCCAGCGCCCTTTCCGGTCGGTTCGAACGCCTGGTCCGATGCGGTCAACACCAACACATCGCGCTTCTATCGTGTTATCGCGGTTCCCGCGGCGGACAGGGGCAAACTGATTTCGGCCAACTACAGCAACACGCTGCCCGTGAGCGTGCTGAAATTCCTCTTCAATAGCGCCGGGGTGCAAATCATGCCGCAGTACAACGTGCGCGAGTACAAGATCGACTATGAAACCATCACGCCTTTGGGCGCGCGGACAATGGCCTCCGGGGCGCTGCTCTTGCCGGAGAACACCGGCCAGTTGCTGCCGCTGGTGAGTTATCAGCATGGCACGATCACCCAGACCAACGGCGCCCCTTCAGCCATGGATCTCACCGGCGAGGTCAGTGTCGGGGTGGCGTTCGCCTCGACGGGTTACGCCGCCGCGGTCCCGGATTACCTCGGTTTGGGCGATTCACCCGGATTTCACCCATACCACCATGCCCGCTCGGAAGCCACGGCGTGCATCGATATGCTCCGGGCGGTGAAAACCTTCTGCGCCACGAACGGCTTTGCACTCACCAACAAGCTCTTCCTCTGCGGTTATTCCCAGGGCGGCCACGCCACCATGGCCCTGCTGCGGGAGCTGGAAATGTATCACACCAATGAATTCTCCGTTACCGCCTGCGCTCCGATGGCCGGAGCGTACGACCTCTCGGGAGTCACTGCCTCCAATATCCTCGCGGGCGTGGCACAACCCGACCCGTACTATTTCCTCTACATCCTGGCGGCGTATCAGGACATTTACCATTTCGCGCCGAGCCTTTCCGACGTGCTGGTCCCACCCTACAACACAATTCTGCCACCCCTCATCTATGGGAGTTCGACCGGTGCGGTGCTTAATAACGCCATGCCTACCAACATGATCCCTTTGGGGATCCTCAAGCCGGAATTCCTTGCCTCTTTTCGAACCAATCCGCGCCATCCGCTCCGGTTGGCGCTCGAAGACAACGACGTTTACCAGTGGAAGCCGCGCGCGCCGATGCACCTCTACCATTGCGCGGGGGATCGCGATGTGATTTTCGCCAACTCGCAAGTGGCCTTGGCCGCCTTTCAAGCCGCAGGGGCGACACAAGTCCAATTATTCGACCCGTTGCCCACGGCGGATCACGCGGGTTGCAGCGAACCCAGCCTCTTTTTGGCTAAGACCTGGTTCGACACCCTGCGCTGACCGCCCGACCGCCCGACCGCCCACCGCGAAACCGGCACCTCGCGTGCTACTGCTCCGCGCGAGTCAGCGCGGCGAGGATCGTGCCGGGTGTGAGGGCTTCGGGCAATACGATAGGCGGGGCCTGGGGATTCTTGGGATAGACCAGGACCAGCGGCACGCCGGCGCGGCCGAAGCGATTCAGCTCCTCGGTGATGTTGTCCGGAAACGCGGTATAATCAGCCAGCAAGGCGACCGCGTTGAGTTCGCGCAGCTTTTTGCGCACCGAGGCACTCTCCAAGGCGGGTTTTACCGATCGTGTTGCAGGTCAGACACCATTTTGCGGTGAAATCTACAACCACGGGGCGGTGTTCGGCGCGGGCCTGCGCCACGGCCGCCGGGGTCCAGGGTTGCCAGGGCACCCCGTTGGGCTCACGCTCGTCGGCCACGCCGGAGCCCGCTTGCTCGACGGGGTCGCGCCAGCGCAGGTGGCCCTCGATGACCGAAGCGTAGCCCGAACCGAGGATGAACAGGATGGCCAGGGTTGCCAGGACGGGATGGGCCCGGCTCCGCTGGATGAATTCACCATAAATCCAGGCAGCCACCGCCACCAGGATAAGGAAGATGATGAGCCACCAGGAGCGTTCGCCGTAATGCAGTGACACCAGGCTGAAGAGCCAGACGGCGGCAGCCAGCATCGGGAAACCCATCGCCACTTTGAACCGTTCCATCCATGGCCCCGGTTTGGGGAGGAGTTTCAGCCAGGCCGGCTGCCAGGTCAGCACGACGTAAGGCAGAGCCAAGCCGATCCCGATGGTCAAAAAGACCAGGAGGGTGATGAGGGCGGTCTGCGACGGCGCGAAAGCGAACCCAATCGCCGCGCCCAGGAACGGAGCCGTGCATGAGGTGGCCAGGACCGTGGCCAGCAAGCCGTTAAAGAAGGCCCCCGCCGCACCGTGTTTGGCCGATAATCCAGCCGCCGCGCCCATGGTCCGTCCACCGAGGTGGACCTCGAAGACCCCGAATAAATTCAAAGCGATCAGCGTCGCGAGCGTCGTCATCACCACCAGGAAATAGGGATTGCCGAACTGAATGCCCCAGCCCGCTTTGTGCCCCGCCGCCTTGATGCCGAGCACCAGGCCCGCCAGCGCGAGGAATGAGACCAGGACGCCCAAGGCGTAGATCAGGCTGAGTTTCCGCGCCCGGGCGGGATCCTCGCTTGCCTGGCCGACGAAGCCGAGGATCTTCAACGCGATCACCGGCAAAACGCAGGGCATCACGTTCAAAATCAAACCCCCGATCAACGCATAGACCAGCATCTGCCACAGGGGCGGACCAGCGAGGGGGCCCGCTCCTCCGTCCATAGCCAAGGCCGTCGGCGCGGCGGCAAGCTCGCCTTCGGCCCCGATGGCCAGCGTCACCTGGTACACCGTCCGCTCCCCGCCCGAGGACTGGATCAACACGCCCGAAATCTGGCTCGGCCAAGCCGCGCCGAGCTTCTTGATCTGCTTTTGAATCAGAATGCTCCCACTGTCCGCCGGCAGCCTTTGGGTGGCGCCCTGGACCTCAAAGTCCTCGCTGCTGTCGGGAAAGAAATCCACCTCCGTGGCCGCCTGGGCCGAGTTCCAGCGCAACAACAGAGGACGCGTGTCCCCCGTGGCGGGTTTGCCCCATCGGGCCTGGGCGGCAATATTATCACCGGGCCCGGGCAGCTTCTTTTGCCATTCCGCCAGCAGCTTGGCATTCTCGGGAGCAGGTTTTGATTCAGCGCCGATATCGAGCCGGGCCTGCACTTCGGCCTTGCCGGGGACACACTGGATGTTGCATTCGAGCCAGGAAACTCGAGCGCGCAGATCCAACGGTCCGGGCTTCAGGTCAGACGCCAGCTTCAAAGGCACCAACAGGACGGCCTCGTTGCGGTACACGTAGGTCGTAAGTTCCTGGTCGGGCAACTTGTCCGGCGTGGGCCACTGGACCGGACCGGCGGTGACCCCGGGTGGGAGTTGCCAGTCGATGGTGGTGGGCATGCCCGAATCACCCGAGTTCTTCCAATAGGTGTGCCAGCCGTCGTCCATCTGCAACTCGACGCCCGCCAGCACCGTCTCGCCCGGCGTGGCCGTTCCCGCACTCAGCACCAAGCGCGCCTGAGTGTGGGCGGCCTGCGCGGAAAAGCCCGCCAGGCAAAACAGCATCGCAATCAGCATCCTCATGGTGAGTCGCACGAAAGGAAGATGCCTTACATTTGGGGATTGGAAACCAGTTTTTGTTCCGGCAGCGATGCTCCTCATTGATTTCGCACGCCCGGTTATTAGAGTGTTCCTAATGCAGGCTCAGAGTTCCGCCACGAGCAACACCTGGTTTCAGACCGGGCGCGATGCTTTTGCCGCCATGCTCACGGCAATCGAGGCCGCGCGAGACTCTGTTTTTCTCGAGACCTACACGTATTCCGCGGGCGAACTCGGCGAGCGCTTCCGTGAGGCGCTGTGCCGCGCCCGACAGCGGGGCGCGCAGGTGCGCGTCCTGATCGATGCCCTGGGGTCGTACACCCTCCCCGCGGCCTTTTGGCGTCCACTGAAGGTTCTCGGCGGCGAGGCGCGTTTTTTCAATCCCCTTTCCTGGAACCGCCTGGGAATTCGCAACCATCGAAAGCTGCTGGTCTGTGATCGTCTCGTGGCGTTCGTGGGCGGTTTTAACATTGCCCCGGAGTATGACGGTGACGGCGTCACGTCTGGCTGGTGTGATCTGGGACTGCGGCTGGAAGCCCCGCTCGCCGAACAGCTCGCGGTGAGTTTTGAAGAGATGTTTGCCCGGGCGGATTTTCAGCATCGCCCCTTTATCCGGCTGCGGCGCTCCCCGGCCCGGCGGACCGTTCCGGGCTACCAGGAGCAACTCCTGCTCAGCGGGCCCGGGCGGGGAGTGAATCCGATCAAGCGCGCCCTGTTTCATGACCTGGCCACCGCGCGCTCCGTCCAGATCATCGCGGCGTACTTTTTGCCGACCTGGAGTTTGCGCCGGCAATTAGCCCGGGTGTCCCGCCGGGGAGGGCGGGTGCAGTTGATCCTGCCGGGAAAAACCGACGTGGCGATTTCGCGTTTGGCCGGCCAAAGCCTGTATCGGCGCCTGCTAAAGGACCAAATCGAAATCTACGAATACCAACCGCAGGTGCTGCATGCCAAGCTGCTGATTGTGGACGGTTTTGTCTATGTCGGTTCAGCCAACCTCGACCCGCGCAGCCTCAACATCAATTACGAACTCATGATCCGCTTCGAACACCCGGATATGGCGCGCCAGGCCCGGGCGTTCTTTGGCCGCTGCCTCGAACATTGCCGGCCGGTTCTCGCCCAGGACTGGCGCCGATCGAGATCTCTTTGGCGCCGGCTGAAGCAGCACTGGGCTTATTTCCTGTTGGTGAGAATTGACCCCTACCTCGCCCGGCGCCAGTGGCGGACGTTGCCCGACTGAGATTACCTCGGGCTGGCATCGGGCCAGTTGAGTTGCCGTTCGAGAAACTCGAAAGTGCCCACCCCGTGAATGGTGTGCGGGCCGTTGAAGAACTCGATCGCCGTTCGGTCCCCGATGCCCAGTTGATCATAAAGCCGGCGAACCTTGGCGTACTCGCTCGCCACCCATTCATCGATGCCCACCCCGTCGTTGTGCCCCCGCTCGACCATGAACGGGCGTGGGGCGATCAACGCCGCCATCTCGGCATAGTTGAAGGTTTCACCCAGGTTAAACTCGGGCAGTTCATACTCGTTCATGAACATGTAGCTCAGCGGGAAATCGGTCGAGGCATTCTTGCTGACCCAATCGTTGAAATCCCCCGAGCAAATCGAGAGCGCATAGCCTCCGAGGACGGCCGGCACGCGCATGGCCGTCTTGCCGCCGTACGACAGCCCATAAAAGGCAATCCGCTTGGGATCGACAAACGGCTGCTGGCCAAGCCATTCCAGAAGCCGCGCGTGCTGGGCGATGATGAACGAGAAGAGCGATTGGCCCAAGGGATTCGCCAGGCGTTGCAGGTGCCGGAACCGGTCGCCGCCCCGGTAGGGATTATGCGGGGCAAAGACGATAAAGCCCCGGTCGGCCAACCGGGCCGCGAAGGCGTGGTAATAGTGAAACGCCTGCGAAGCGGGATCCGGGTTGATCACATCCGCGGGAACTCCCTCGAGGCCATGCTGACACACCACCACCGGGCGCCGTTCGCCCGGCTTCAAATCCTTCGGCACCAGCAAATACCCCCAGGCGAAGACATCCGGCTCAACATCCAGGACCACTTCATAGCCGGTCCACCGGCTCGGGGTGTTGGTCCCCTGCCCCGCCGGAGCGAGGTTCAAGCGACGCGTTCTGGGGTTGATAGGAATCGTGCTTGGGGGGAGTTTGCCCAGGACATCCTCCCAAAGCACCTTCTGGTAGGGAGCACACGAGGCCTCCCATTCAGTCGGTGAGCCTGCCGAGATGCGCCGCCAGAAAAACTCCTCTCGAATCCGGTCCGACTCGCGCAACCGCGCTTGAGTGAAGTCTTGCAACTCCGAAACCTGCCGATGCTGTCGCTCGCTTGGATCGAACCCCGGACGCAGATCGACCGGTTGCGTGCCAGGCTGCCTCACCGCTTCGCCGGTCACGCCCAACGCGTTGAGCAATGCCGAAAGGGCTCGGTCCGAGCCGGGCCCGGTCAGCATGCCCTCGGCCCCAGTGATGAGCTGGAGGTGATCAAACTGCGCGGGGTCGCCCCCCTTGAGCAACGCGCGCGCGCGCTCGAATTCAGCCTCGACACTCGTGTAGTCCGGTGTGCTCAGCTTGCCCGGAGCGGCGCCGCCTCGCCCCTCCTGTGCCGGCGTCGGCCCCTCCACCTTGGGAACCGCGCTATACTCCACCACCAACGCCCGGGGCGCGATCAAGCTGGCGATTTCCGCATCGCCAAATTCTCTTAACAGTCCAAATACATTGCGGTAAATGGGCTCTTCAGAGAGTTGCTGCCGGGAATCGAAATAGCCGCTGACGAGCGCCGCATCGAGCCTCGGGTCCAGCGCCGCGCTGTACATCGCGAGCAATCCGCCCTCGCCATAACCGGCCACTCCGAGTTTCAAGTCGTGGCCCGGCCCCGACCCGTTCTCGCTTTTAAAGAAATCCACCGCCGCCATTACCTTTTGGACCTCGTAGCCGATCACATGGCGGCCCATCTCGAAGGCCTGGCGGTAAATCCACTCGCGGTGCGGTTGGTTGGTGAACCGCTTCAAAACCGGGTTGCCCGACCAGGTGTCGTCCCGGCTGACCAGGACCGGCACCAGCACCTCACAGCCGTTTTCGGCAAGACGCCGGGCAAATTGCCGCTCCGGGATGAGTCCCGGCGTCAAGCCGGCAATCATTTCGGGCGTTTGGCCGGCGTCGGGAATCGCAATCACACGAGCCACCGGTGCGTTTTTCGGTCGCAGCCACAACCCCTCCCCGCATACGCGCTCGAGTACCGGCCAGCGAACGGCGTGGACAGTGAACGCATCGGTCTCCGCGACGAGTGCCGGGGATTTCGTGCTGGTCACGAAACTCAATTCGGTCACCGGCAAGCGCGTATCCACCAGGCCAATGAGGGTTCGCAAACGCTCTCGATTCGGACCAACCGAGCGCTCCCAGGCCTCGTTCGACGAGAAATCCCGATGCCAGAATTGGGATCGCGCAGCCACCGAGTCGGCGGTCTCGCGTTTGAGGAAGCTCTCGATCCCGGAAACCATCTGGTCCGAAAGGTCGCCTTCCAGGTTCAAACCGGAAGTGCCGGGCAACACGTCCTGGGCGTGCAGGTGGACCGCGCCCAAAGTCAAACCCAGTAACAAAGCTCGAATCCGCCATTCCACGCCTGCGCGCCGTAAGCATTCAAGGGTCATGGGAGTCAGGATTGGCCCTCGGCGAAACAATGTCCAGTCAAAGCAGGCTCAAGCCGTCCACCCGGGCCGGGGTGGAAACCTTGGAAGAACTTCCGCAAAAGCCAGAGGATGACGCAGGGCGACCCCTGCGCCGGTCACCCCCGTTCAAAAACAGCGTGCGCCCGGCGGGCGCTACCGGGACAGGTTCTTGGCGTCTTGCCGGTTTCCGGACGCAACCGGGGCGAACCGGGCCGAGGCCGGGCCTTTGGGGACCGAGGTTTGGGCCAGTTCATTGACGCTCCCCCGGCGGTAGCCTTGCAGATCCAAGGTCACATGCGCATAGCCCATCCGCTTCAGAGCCTCGGCGATCCTGGTCGAAAAACCAGGTTCAAGGACTCTCGCCATCTCACCCGCACCCACCTCGATCCGCGCCAAATGCAACACCACGGCCGGCGCCGGGAATGAAACGGCCGGCTGAGCGCCCGCGCCACCGGGCAACGATCCCCCGACCGGCAACCGGGACGCGGACACCAACTCATGGTGCCGAACGCGCACATCGTAGAACCCCAGATCCCGCAGGACATTTTCCGCCTGCTCGATCATTCGCAGCTTTTCGGGCGTCACCGCCTCGCCGTAAGGAATCCGCGAACTCAGACAGGCCATTTGTGGCTTATCCGCCGTAGGCAATCCCAGGCGGGCGGACAACCCGCGAATCTCGGCTTTGGTCAACCCGGCCTCCTTGAGCGGAGCGCGAACCTGGAATTCGCTCGCCGCCTGCGCCCCGGGTCGAAAATCCCCTGCGTCGCTCGCATTCTCACCATAAGCAATCACGGCAAATGCCCTGGCCCGGGCCAGCGGAACCAACTCGGTGAACAGCTCGTGTTTGCAGAAGTAACACCGATTTGTGGGATTAGCCAGGTAGTCCGAGTTGTCGAATTCCCGGGTCCGGACGATCTCGACCGGAAAGTTGAACTGCCGGGCGATGGCCAGGGCTTCATCGAACTCGCGTCGCGGTAAACTGGGTGAATCGGCAATCGCCGCCAATGACTTCTCACCCAGGACCTGGTGCGCCACGCAGGCCAGAAACACCGAGTCCACCCCCCCGGAGTACGCCACGAGGCAGGAGCCGTACGAAACCAGCAAATTGCGCAATTGTTCGAGCTTATCGCTTGCCACATTGCCAAAATGGCACTCCTGGCCCCCAATGTCGAGGCTGGGACGACCGGTCAAGGGTGCGTCCGGGCAGTACCCCCCCAGTTCGCTGGCTCTGAGACGGCTTACAGCGTTCCGTGATTCTCATCGTGCTCCGATGGATTTTGGAGACGCTAAGCCGGCTCAAAGCCGGCGCTCCCGCGTCTGGCGGTGTTCGGTGGCAGTGCTGCCGGGATAGGTGGAGGACGGATTTCTTCGGAGGCCGCGGTTTTCCGTGGGCGCGGGCAATTGGTGTATCCTCGCCCGTAGATACCTGGCCCTCAAGCCCGGCGCTACGGGTAATCCCCGGCTGGCCACACCGCCCTTCAGGCCAAAGGCCTGGGTCATACCAGACCGGGGCAACGCCCCGGGTTCATAGGCCAAAGAGTGCATTCTGAGCGCTGAAAGCGCGAGTCCTCCCGGGGCTCATGAGGCAGGCCGTTGGCCTGCAACCCCAAACGACGCGCCTCGAACCCCGGGCGTGTGCCCGGGGCTGGTATAAATGACGCCTTCGGCGTCTCCAATCCCCCGGCGGGCAAGCCATGGAAACCCGGAGTTCTTGGTACACCAGGCAAACGAAGGCAACGAAGAATTCTGTCGTGCACCCTGCCGGGATCCGCGGCCCAGTCCAGGCTTGACCCGGCGGGCGAATCTGTTTGCATAGCAGTGATGAAACCGATCATTTTTGCGATTTTAACCGGGCTTCTGATAGTGGGTGCGGGCTGTGTCAGCACCGTCAGCGAGCGCACCACGCCGGGCTTGCCGTTCGTCAAAGACAAGATCCAAGGCCGCTACGAGCGGCCCGTAGAGGAAATCTTCGTGGCCGCCAAGGACGTCATCCGGGCCAATGGCGTTCTGGTCAACGAAAGCGTCCTCTACAACGAAACGAATCTCGTCAAAACCGTCGAGGGCAAGGTCAACGAGCGCAACGTCTGGGTCCGGGTCGAAGCTGTCGATCCCAAGGTGACCGAGGTCACCGTTCAGACGCGGACGCCGGGCGGCGGTTCGGACATCGACCTGGCGCATGAACTCGAGAAGGAGATCGCGCTGAAACTCCGGTAAACCGCAGAAGGATCTACCCGAAGGAAACCCCTGGGGAGCCGGTGATCGCGACGGGGTTCAGGCCGGCGTATTTCCAGGCGATGGCGCCCGCGGTGAGGTTCGGCAGGATCAACGTGGGAGCATGGCGCTTGCTGTGCCTTGACAGCGCAGAATCCGCGGCGGATAGTCTGAAGGCAGGTTATTAGAACATACTTAAATTCGTTGGCTTTTCAGATGAAAGAAGTTTATGGAGTCTAGAATTGAAAGCAGCACCACCCCGGACAATGAAGGTCTCTCCACGGACCGCATCGTCGAACAACTCAAAAACATGATCCAGCGCGCCGAGGAAACCGCCGTCGAGCGCGCTAAAGCAGCCGACCGGGTGATTCGCGATCATCCCTACCAAACCGTCGGTTTGGCGTTCGGCCTGGGTCTGCTCATTGGCCTGTTGGTTCGCCGCAAGTAGAATGGCCTCGGACGAGCCACCGCGCCCGGGGATTTTTACCTCGCTTCGGAGGATTTGCGATCTTGGTCTTGGGCTGGTGCAGAACCGGATCGAGTTATTCGCCGTTGAGCTCGAGGAACAGAAGGTTCGATTGGTCCGGGTGCTGGTGCTGGTGGCGGCGGCCGTGTTCCTAGCCAACACGGCCATCCTGGTCATCACCGCGACCATTGTTATAGCGGCTGGCGAAGCCGCGCGGGTGCCCGTGCTCATCGGGCTCTGCGTGTTTTATGTTCTGGCCGCCGTGATCTCCGGCCTGATGTTGCGGAAAGAGATCCGGGCCTCGCCGGCTCCTTTTGAAGGGAGCGTTTCCGAGATCAAGAAGGACCGCCAATGGCTCAAGCCTCCGAATTAGCCCGGATCGCCGAGCGCCGGAGAACACTCGTGGAACAGAGCGGCGCCATCCGCCAGCGGCTGGGCGAAGAGTGTTCGAATCTTCACGGGGCCGCGGGTTGGATCGATACCGGCTACTCCTGGGCGCGCTCCTTTCGCTCCTGGTGGCCGCTGGCCGCAGCCGGGCTGGGCCTGCTCATCGGGAAACGCGGTACCGGCCTGGTGCGAAACGCGGGCAAGCTCTGGAGCTGGTGGAGGGTGTTGAAGCAAGCGAGCGGCCTGTGGCGCCAGTTTTTTGCGGGATCGGGCTCTGCCCAGGCGCCCGGGCGCGCAAAGCCGGGTTAGCTCCGCAGCGCCAGGCAGAAGCACGATGGCCAGGCTCCGAGATCGCCCTGCCCGATGGACTCACTTCGCTGCACGTGCAGCACGGCGACCAGCGTTTCCTCGTCCCCGTCTCCCCGCTCAGCTCCGCGCAGAGCGCACCACGAATGAGGCGTCTGCCACCCCCTGATGATCTCGATCCCCCTCCACCTTCAACCAAGCCGCAACGTGCGCGGGGCCCGAAGCCGAACCTCATTAAGCCTCATTAGGAACCGGCGCGGTCAGGCGCTTCCGGGCACGTTCTCCCGCAGTTCCCTCAGCCACACCTCGGCTTCCGAGTCGCTGGGCGCACGCCAGTCGCCCCGCGGGGAAAGCGAACCGCCGGAGCCGACTTTCGGGCCGTTGGGAATGGCCGATCGTTTAAACTGGCTGAGCTTAAAGAACCGGTAGAGGAACACGTCCAGCCATTTTTTAATGGCCGGCAGGTCGTATTCGAGGCGTTTGTCTTCCGGCAGCAGATCGGGCCAGTCGCCGCGTTTGCGATCGCCCCAGGCCTGGAAGGCTAGAAATGCCACTTTGCTGGGCCGAAAGCCGTAACGTGTGATGTAGTACAGGTTGAAATCCTGGAGTTCGTACGGCCCCACCTTCTCCGAGGTCTTTTGCGCCGGCCGCGTCGCGTCGCCGTCGGCGTGTGGGACCAACTCGGGTGAGATTTCCGTGTCGAGGATGGCGTGCAGGGTTTTATGGGTGGCCGCGTCGAACTGCCCGGAGGAGATCACCCAGCGAATCAGGTATTGGATGAGTGTTTTGGAAACCGAGACGTTGACGTTGTAATGGGACATGTGATCCCCGACGCCGTAGGTCATCCAGCCCAGGGCGAGCTCGCTCAAATCGCCCGTCCCCAGGACCAGGCCCTGGTGCAAATTGGCCAGGCGGAACAGGTGTGAGGTCCTTTCGCCGGCCTGGACGTTTTCGAACGTGACATCGTAAGCGGGCTCTCCGCGCGCAAACGGGTGCCCAATGTCCTGGAACATTTGCTTGCAGGCTGGCCGGATATCAATCTCGCCGGCGGTGACCCCCAACGTTTTCATCAGGTTTCGCGCGTTGGTCAGCGTCAGGTTGCTGGTGGCGAAACCCGGCATGGTGTAGGCCAGGATATTAGTCCGGGGCGCGCGCATCCGGTCCATGGCTTTGGCGGCGACGATGAGAGTTTGGGTGGAATCCAGGCCGCCGGAAATGCCGATCACCACGCGTTGCGTTCCGGCGCTGGACAGGCGCTTGATGAGGCTATGCACCTGGATGTTGTAGGCCTCGTAGCAGCGCTGGTCGCGCTCCCGCGGATCGTTGGGCACGTAGGGGAAGCGGGCCACCGGCCGGCGCAACAATCGCGCGCCTTCGGGCACTTGAAACTCGAATGGCACGTGGCGAATCGCCATCACGCGTTCCCGGGCGTCGGTCACCGATTCGTTGAAGCTCGTGCTGCGCATCCGGTCCTGCGTCAACCGTTCGAGATCGAGGTCCGCCACAATCATCTGCTCGTGCTCGGCAAAACGCTCGGACTCCGCCAGCAAATCATTGTTCTCGTAAATCAAAGCGTGCCCGTCCCACGCCAAATCCGTCGTCGATTCGCCAGGCCCCGCCGCGGAATAGAGATAGGCCGCGATGCATTTACCGGACTGTGACGCGCACAAATTGCGGCGATACTCCGCCTTGCCGATGGTGATGTTGCTGGCCGAGAGATTGGCCAGGACCGTCGCGCCCGCCATCGCCGCATAGGTGCTGGGGGGGATCGGCGTCCAGACGTCCTCGCAGATCTCCACATGCAATCGGAATCCGGGCAGGGCCCCGGCCTCGAATACCAAGTCGCTCCCGAACGGAACGCGTGCTCCCAGGAACGTCACCTCGCGGCTGACGGCATCCCGGTTCGAAGTGAACTGGCGCTTTTCGTAGAATTCGCGGTAGTTGGGCAGGTAACTCTTCGGAACCAATCCCAACACGCGCCCCCGATAAATCACCACGGCGCAATTGAACAGCTTCGCGTCAAACTGCAAGGGCGCCCCGACCAGCAGCACGGGTGAGAGTTTCTCGCTTTCCTTTATCAGGCGCCCGAGCGCATTCCGGGTGCCCTCCAGCAAGGCGTCCTGGTGAAAGAGATCCTCGTTCGAATAAGCGGAAATCCCCAACTCCGGGAATAAGGCGACCGCGACGTGATCCTCGGAAGCTTGTCGCGCCAGCCCCATGGTCCGCTCGACGTTAAAATCGGGATCCGCTACCCGCAACGAGGGGACACACACGGCCGCCCTGAGAAACCCGTGTGCGTAAATCGAGTAAAACCGCTCGCGCATGGAGATGACTTACTCGAAAAAGCGGCGCGTTCCAATAAAAATGGGCGGGGAAAGCAGGTTCTACTGGGGAATGATAGCCCAAAAGTATCCGAGCGGGAACAAGGCGAAGCCCTCGAGCCCACCCCTGCTTGCGAACTTGATCCGGTGGCGGCGGGCTTCTAGCTTCGGAGCCGATGAAAGTGACACGGCACACCGATAAAGACTTCGCGGCGCGCGTGCGCGAGGTGACGGCGCCCTCGAGCTTGTTCGACCCGGGCATCGAGCAGCGGACCCAGGCGATCCTCGACGACGTTTACCAGCGCGGGGATCAGGCGCTGCTCGAGTTGACCGAACGGTTTGACGGCGCCAGGCTGCTGCCCGACGCCCTCGCGCTGACGCGGGCCGAACTGATCACAGCCTCGCTGAAGGCTGACACGGCCCTGCGCGCGGCGGTAACGGAGGCGGAGCGCAACATCGCACGGTTCGCCGCGAAATCCTTGCGCCGGAACTGGCAGACCCGAAACAGTCACGGGGGCTGGGTCGGCGAGCGGTTCGACCCTTTTCAACGCGTTGGGATTTATATCCCCGGCGGGACAGCGCCCTTGGTATCCACAGCGTTGATGACCGTGACGCTGGCGAAGGTGGCCGGTTGTCCCGAGATTGTCGTGTGCACGCCTTGCGGCAAGGACGGCAGCGTCAACCCGGCGCTGCTGTTCGCCGCGCGCGCCGCGGGCGCGACCGAGATTTACCGGGTCGGCGGGGCCCAGGCCATCGCGGCCATGGCGTACGGCACACGGACCATTCGGCGGGTGCAAAAGATTTTTGGCCCCGGGAATGCCTATGTCGTCGCCGCCAAGCGGTTGGTAGTCGGGCACGTGGCGATCGATCTGCTGCCGGGCCCGAGCGAACTCCTGGTGCTGGCCGATGACACCGCCCATCCTGCGCACGTGGCGTCCGACCTGCTGGCCCAGGCCGAGCACGGTTCCGGCCATGAACGGGTCTGGCTGGTGACGCCCTCAAGCAAGCTGCTCGAAGCGGCGCGCAAGCAAATCGTCCGCCAGTTGGCCAAGCTCACGCGCCGTGAATTCACACAACGCGCTCTGGACCACGGCTGGCTGATTCAGGTGCGATCGGTGGACGATGGGATTGCCCTGGCAAACCAGCTTGCGCCGGAGCATTGCGAAGTGATGGTTCGCCAGGCCAGGAAGGTGTCCGAGCAGATCCTGACCGCTGGCGCCATTTTCCTGGGGCCTTGGTCGCCCACCGTCCTGGGCGATTACGTCGCCGGTCCAAGCCATACCCTCCCCACCGGCGGAGCTGGACGGTCCTTTGCGGGCCTGACAGTGGACCAATTCCAGCGGCGGACCAGCGTCGTGGAATACAATCGGACGGCCTTGAGAAAGGCCCTGGGCGCGGTGAAAAAGTTCGCTGAGCTCGAGGGCTTGGATGCGCACGGAAAGAGCGCTGAAGCCCGGTTCGGTTGAACGCCACACCGGACCGCCACTGACGAATCGCCCATGAAGAACCCACGCCAAAGCGCCCCGGCTCTTTAACCGGCTCATTCCGTCCCGCGTCAAGGCCTTGGCCCCCTACGTCCCGGGAGAGCAACCAAAACTTCCCGGGTTGGTAAAGCTGAATACCAACGAAAATCCGTATCCCCCATCGCCGAGGGTCCTGGCCGCCACGAGAGCCGCCACCGATCAACGCTTGCGCCTTTACCCGGACCCCACCGCCGCGCCGCTGCGCGAAAAGCTGGCGCGCCTCCACGGCTGTCAACCGAAGAATATCATCGTGGGAAACGGTTCGGATGAACTGCTGGCGCTGGCGGTGCGGTGCTTTGTGGACCCGGCCAGCCCCGGCAAGTCACCTGCGCGCAGCCGGGTGCAGTTCTTTTCGCCAAGTTATTCCCTGTATCCGGTGCTCGCGGCGATTCACGGCGCGCAAAGCAATCCCGTGCCGCTCGGCGCGGATTTCAGCCTGCCGTCGCTCCCGGAGCTCAAGCGCGGCCGGAAATGGGATTTTAAAGCTGCGCTGACTTTGGTCACCACGCCGAATGCCCCCAGTGGCCGAGGCTACGCCACGGCCGAGCTGGAACGGCTGTGCCGGGCCCAGCACGGAGTGGTGTTGCTGGACGAGGCCTACGTCGATTTCGCCGCCGAACACGCCCTCGGGTTGGCCCTCAAATATCCGCATGTGCTGGCCGCCCGAACCTTCTCGAAAGCTTACTCGCTGTGTTTTCAACGCGTCGGTTACCTGGTCGGGCACCCTGCCCTGATCCACGCGCTGCAAAAAATCCGCGATAGCTACAACGTCAACGGCCTGGGCCAGATCGCGGCCGCAGCCACCCTGGACGACTTGGCGTACTACCGGGAGAATTTCCGGCAAATCATCGCCACGCGTGAAAAACTCGCGCGCGATCTAGCCGGGTTGGGGTTCGAGGTCCTGCCCAGCCAGACCAATTTCATTTTGGCCAAGCCCCCGGGATTTCCTGCGGAACGCTGGCTGAAGGAATTGCGGAAGCGGAAGATTCTGGTGCGCTGGTTTGCCTCGCCAGGTGTTCGGGATTATCTGCGGATCACCATCGGCACGCCGGGCCAGGCGGCGGCTTTGGTGCGTGCGGTCCGCGAGATACGAGGAGGCAAGAGTGCGCGGGAGCCGAGAGCTTAGACAGGGGTTCGGAGCTATTCGGACCTGCCGGGAGCACGTGATGCGTGATGCGTGATGCGTGACAAGGTCCCGTCCTGAAATAGGTTGGTGCTCGGTTCTTTCATGACCAAGCACCAACCTGGTTCAGGACTTGACCTAACGACAAAGGAGCCGGAGCAAGAACGGGATTCGAGCGGGAAAGGAAGCAACATAAGCGGGAAGAGAAGCGGTCGCCGGTTCCCCGGAAGTTAGGCAGAGCCCGCGCGCTGTCGCTTTTTGAGACACAAGAAACGCGGCCGCGTCGCTCCCCATCCTCGTCCTTGGCCGTCACCGGTGCGGTGAGGGGGCGGGCGCGGGCGAGGAGGACCGGGGTGTAAAGCCGCCGGGCCGATGCCCGAATGCGCCGCACCCGGCACCATTTGTGCTCCGCAGTAGGCGTGTACCTGGACTATTATGGCTTGAACGAACCGCCGTTCGATATCACGCCGAACCCGCGGTTTCTCTTCTACAGCGCGAAACATCGGGAAGCTTACAATCACCTGGTTTACGGCATTCGAGAACGGAAAGGGTTTGTGCAGCTCACCGGGGAAGTCGGCGCCGGCAAGACAACGCTCTGCCGGGCCATGCTGGAACAGCTCGATGACCAGTTCGCCACCGCGCTGATACTGAACCCGGTGATGAGTCCGGATGAACTCATGAAGGCGATCGCGCTCGAATTCGGACTGCCGGTGCACGGTTTGGATCGCCTGGACACCGTGGCGGTCATCAACCAGTTCCTGCTGCAGCAAGTCGAGGCCGGCAAGGACGCCGTGCTGATCATCGACGAGGCGCAGGATCTCACCGACGAACTGCTCGAACAGGTCCGGCTGCTCTCCAACCTTGAAACCGACAATCGCAAGCTCCTGCAAATCGTGCTCATGGGCCAACCGGAACTGCGCGACCGCCTGAACAACCCGCGTTTGCGCCAGTTGCGCCAGCGCATTACCGTCCGCTATCACCTGCAGCCCCTGAGCCGCCAGGAGGTCAGCCAGTACGTGCAGCATCGCCTCCATCTGTGCGGCGGCAACGGCACCCCCGCCTTCACCAGCCCCGCCATGTGGCGCGTCTATCGCTACAGCAAGGGCATCCCGCGGCTGGTCAATGCCATCTGCGACAAAGCGCTGCTGGCCGGGTTTGTCGCGCAGCAGGAGCGCATCAATTTCCGCCTGGTCAACCATGCCGTTCAGGAATTGGAAGGGAACATCAACTCATGAGTCTGATCAATGATGCCCTCAAGCGCGTCAAGGCCGCCCAGCAACAACCTCCCCCTTCGGCGGCGATCGGACCGGGCTTGAAACCCGTCGAGGCCCCGACCCCGGTGGCTTACGGGCAAAGTCTGTGGTTACCCACGAGTTTAGCCGTCGGCGCAATCCTCGCTCTGGCCCTGGTCTGGGCGCTGCGTGGCCGAATCGACTTGGCCGCCACAGTGCCGGTCCGCGCGCAAACGATGCAGTCGGATCCTCCGGCCAACCAGGCCCATGACACCACGGACCCGCTCGCCCGTGCCCCGGATACATCGCTGACGCGCTCAGCATCACCGCAGGAGTCGATCCTCAAGCCGGTAACGGCCGCGAAGACGCCCTCCGCACCACAGACGATCGACCCTTCCGTGGCGGTGACCGCAAGTCACTCACTACCTCCGTCCGCGGAAAGCAACGCTCAGCGGGCAGTCCTGCCGCAGTCGAGCTCGGTCGCGCCTGCGCCGCCGGCCGCCACAGCCGGCACCGGCTCCGCACCTGCCGCCGCACTTTCTCCGCTGGCCACCAATGCATCGCCGGTGGCGCTGGTGACCAGCAATGCCACACCCGTTGGAGACGCCGCACCCCCCAAACCGCCCGCCATGAAACTGCAGGGCATCATTTTTGATCCCAAACGGCCGTCCGCCGTCATCAATGGCCGGACCGTTTTTATCGGAGACCGTATCCACGGAATGCGGGTCGTCGCCATCACCTCAGGAACCGCCACCCTCGTCGGCGCCGGCCACACCAACCTCCTGAGCATGGCCGAGTGACCCGGGGGCGTTAGAGCGGATGGAAGAGCGCTCGGAAGCATTGATTCGAATGCTGCGGGTATCAGGTTTTTCAATGTTCCGCATTATCCCGCCTGGACTATACTGGTGACGTTCCTATACGACTTAACGTGACCAGCCTTTGAAACTATGAAAGCGCACAAATGGATTCTAGCCCTCGTCGTCAACCTGTTCGTGTTCATCGGACCAGCCGAAGCTCAACACAATCCGTTCGACCTTTGGGCCTCGCGCAACAGCGAGACCACATGGCACTTACTGGGTGTCGCTTATGGCCATGGAACCTATGTTGCCGTTGGTGGCTTGCCACCGTTCGACCCTTCAGGACCAATCCAGGCCAGCCTGCTCAGCTCCCCAGATGGAGTTACCTGGACCAAGCTGGCCCTGCCAACCAACGCCAACTTTTACGGGGTTTCTTGCGTGAATGACCGATTTATCGCGGTTGGGGATTTCGGATTGATCATGGCTTCACCCGACGGTGTATCCTGGGCTCTCCAAAACAGTTCGGCCCAAAATGCCACGAGCGATATCTATCCCCTGGGAGGCGTTGCTTTCGGTAACGGGACCTACGTGGCCATGGACCGATTGCTGGGGAATAATTGCTTGGTATCTGCGGATGGCACCAATTGGGTCACCCGCACGCTTCAGTCAGGATCCAGTTTTGTCGAGATGGATCGAGTTCACTTCGATAATGGCTTGTTCGTGGCTGGCGGCTTGGTGAACAACGCTGCCATCCTCACCTCAACCAATGGTGTAAACTGGATCCCGCACCTCAGTCCATTGCCCGGCAGCGGCATCAATGACTTGGCGTATGGGGCGGGGCGCTGGGTTGCAGTTGGGGATCTTGCTGGTGTCATAACCTCTAGCAATGCGCTTACCTGGACGAAAGTTCAAGTCCCGGCTGCCTTAACCCAGACAAACATCAATTTCCATGGCATTGTTTACAGCGACGGTTTCTTTGTGGTTGTCGGGGATTCCGGCACGGTTTTGACCTCACCAGATGGGTTGAATTGGATTTCCCGGTCGTCACCGGGCACCGCGGCACTAAACGCGATTGCTTTTGGCACCGGCTCGCTCGTCGCGGTTGGGCTGTCCGGCGTCGTCTGGCAATCGGCACCCATCCTGCACCTCACCGTCGGCTGGCAAAACGAAGGCGCAAACCTAACCCTCTCCTCGCCGTCCGGTCTCAACTGTGTCGTGCAAACGTCAAGCGATCTGATCAATTGGACCAACCTGTTTTCCATCCCCATGACCCAAACAACACAGACCTTGCTGGACACGAATGCATTGACATCACCGCAACGATCATATCGAGCAATCACCCAAACCCAATGAGCTTGGGCCATCACATTCAACCAAACCGAGAGAATTGGTAAGTGAAAGAACCCAAAGGCAAGTTCCGGTGCATCGGTTCATCGCTTGGGTCCCGCTCTTACGGTTTGGATTGGAAACAAGAAACCCCGCAAGCTCTCTTTCAAACCTCGACTTGGAAACCCGTGGAACTCCCATGAATGAGGTAAATCTGATCCAAACGCAACCGACTGGCTTGAAGCTGCCACCCGCCGGCAGGGGTGTAATGTTCTATTGGGCCGTGTGCTGCCTGTGGTGGGGGCTGATGATGATCTGCTTTGCGACCTTCTACCACCGAAAGGTTTCGGGTGAGGCGGGCCATCTGACCTACAGAGACCGGATCGACCTGCTGCCGATCATCCTGGTAACAGTGGTTTACCTGTCGCTCGTGGTCGTGCTACTGCTCCGGTTGCGCAAACGGTTCCGCGGGACGACCACCCGCCGGACGACCCGAGGTCTTTTGCATCTGCTCGTCGCTTCGCACGATGGCAGGCATCTCACGTTCCGAACCCCCCTGGAACGCGTCGTATTTGCGGGGGTGTGTTGCCTTTTCGCGGCCGCGGTTTCAGCTCTCAGCTTGATTCAGGCGGGTCCAACAAACGTTGCGGCGTTGATCCTCTCACTCATGCTTGTCGGTTCTATTTACGGTGTCGCTGCCTGGAGAAACGAACTTTATGTGAATCTGGAAGCCCGGTTCTTTCACCGCCGCCGGGGACTTTGGCCCCTCTACCGCGATTGGCACGGCTCCCTTTCGGAAGTCTCTCATGTCGCCATCGTTTGGCAGGGCACAGGCTTCGGCGGCAAATTACGTCGCGCCTATCTCATCTGGCGTGAACCAGGTGTTCCGCGGTTTCTGTATTGTGATGCATTGGCTGGCCTGCCCGTCTTCCAAGCAGCGCAACGGTTTGCCAAGACGCTGGCCGTTCCCCTGGAGGACAAGACGGGCGCTTTGCCGGAACCCCACGGGGAAACTTGATGCCCCGTGATGAAGGTGACATTCCCGATCGCCTACACGATTCCCGAGCTGCGGGGATTCAATGGACAGCAGTTGTTCCGTGTCTGCAAACACTGTCATCCACGCGGCTACAATTGGTTTCTCATCCACTACCTGATGTTCGTCGGCCTGCTTGCCCTTTCCATAATTGAGGCTCTTTTGGTTCCAACCTGGGACGACGGCACGATCGGGTCGTGGCTCGCCCGGGCGGTTATTCTCCTGGCGCCTGTCGCCGTCGCAAACCTGTATTTCCACCTCGTATTTCGTGGAAGCCGGAAGCACCTGCAAGAGTTCATTCAAGCGCACAAACACGAGCTCGGATTATGATTCAACTCGCCAGGAAACCATGAAGAGGTGGGTTCCCATCCTGGCGGGGTTTGGTGCGGGCATTGTTTTGGCGTTCTGCTTGCTTTGCCTCAAGTCAAGACCCACCGAAGACACGTTCCTTGAAGCCCCGGTGAACTGGGCCATGAGCGTTCTCGAGCGTTCAATTCCGGCGCTTGGCTTCGGAGCAGTGTTAGTGTTTTTCCTGGTTTGGCTTTTATACTGGTCTTGCCTTGGCGCACTCCTTGGCCTGCTCCTGCAATCCGCCCTTCGGTTATTCCGCAGAATTTAGCCCACCATGGCCGGCAGAAAAAGGGTCAAGCCCTAACAAAGTGCGTCTTCCTTGACAGCCTCGCCGACGGCGGCGGCCTGATGTGTGATGCGCAATTGGGTGTCTATCCCGAAGGGATCTGAGCACTCAGCCCAGGGTTGCCCCGCTCTTCCGCAGGAAGGGCGGGGCTACCCTGGGTCAACACGGCGTTGAGGATTATTTACCCTGAAAGGGTTTCAGCACCCCCGGTCCGGGGCTTCGCTCCAACCCTTTGCAGGGTTGACATTGGTTTGGGCACGCCAACCCAGGGTAGCTCGCGGACTCGCAACCCTGGGCTGAGTGCTCCCTATCCTTTCAGGATAACCGAAGGGATCTGAGCCTCCAAACCGGGCCTGGTCGTCGAGGCGGCGCGGGGTCGGGCGTAGCGGCACCGGAACATAGTATTTCAATTCTCACGTTCTTTCTTTCTCCAGTGGAGCAAATGCGCCACGAAAAACGGGTCAAGCCTTAACAGATTGGGTTAACCCCTAACAAAGTGCATTGGGTTTGACGAGGCGAGCAGCTCTGGTCAATCTGGATTTCATGCCGCGCCCATTGCGCAGCCAGTACCACGGCGCGATGTACCATCCTCCTTCGCCGTGGGCTACGGCGGGACAGGCGTCATGAGCCGAGGCAATCGGCGAGAGGACATTTTCCTGGATGACGTGGACCGCCATGACTTCTTGAAAACCTTGGCCGAGGCCTGTCAGAAAACCGGGTGGCAGGTGCACGCCTATGCGCCACCTCGTTCCTGTGCAGACTGCCCAGGCGACACTCCGTTGATGAAAGAAACCGACGCTTGTTACGGCACCCCTTTTCTTTGACCTGTTACTGCTGTCAACAGTCTTTTTTTAACCAAATTCCACTTTTCTGGCAGGAAGCGCAGAAAACCACCCCCAACCGAGAGATTTATCTTGCAATTCTCGTTTTGCAAGATTATTTTCCTCCGCCTAGTTAGAATCGCAACGAACACGACCACAAACCGCGCATGAACCATTTCGCCAGCCAAGTCGGAGAGCGTATCCGTTTGGCCCGTGAGGCCAAGGGTGTGACGCAGGAGGCGTTCGCCAAGGCACTGGGCCACAACAATCACCAAACCGTTTCCGCAATTGAAACCGGCATCCGCCAGCTACAGCCCGAAGAGCTCGCCCGTGCCTGCCAAATCCTCGCAAAGCCCCTCTCGTTTTTTACCGACCCGTACGTAGTCACAGAAACGAGGGCCTTTTCATACCGGGCCAAGCCCAACTCCCAGGACATCGACGCCTTCGAGAAGAAGGCCCATAACCTTATCTCCGCGAACCGGCGCTTCAGGGAAGTCCTCGACGAGCCCGCCGCGCCCATCGGACAGCAACTCCGAGGACTCACGCGCCAATCAACGCTTTACCAAGCCACCCTCCTCGGCCAGCAAATCTCGAAGGCACTCAGACTCGGCGACGCCCCAGCCGTGAAACTCCGGGAAGCCATCGAAACCGCGTGCAAAGTCATGGTGCTTTTCGTGGACGCGCCGCAAAGTATTTCCGGCGCGGCCTGCCACCTGGCTGACGGCGACTTCATCCTCATTAACAGGACCGAAGTATCGTTCCGTCGCCATTTCGACCTCGGGCACGAGTTTTTCCACATCCTCACCTGGATCGAAATGCCGCCCGAGCGGCTTGACCCGGAGTTGGAAGGCAAAGAAAAACCAAAGATCGAGAAACTCGCCGACGCGTTCACCGCCGGCCTGCTCATGCCATACGAGGTCGTGTCGAAAGGCTGGCAGTCCCGCCAACCCAACCAGGACATTCACGACGCCATTCTGGCGTTGGCGAACGAACTGCGCGTTTCAGGCCCGGCTATGTACTGGCGCTTGGTCAACACCTCCCTGCTCAGCAACACCGAGCAGGAATCCGTTGACACCGACAAACTCAGCCGCCCGGACGACAACGACCCGTCCGGCCGGCCAAATCTCTTCAACGCTGACTTCGTCCGCCGCCTTCACGCCGTGCTTCAACGCGGGCTTCTAAGCGCACGCAAGGCGTCCGAATTGTTGGACTGCGACCCGGACGATCTCCGCACCATCTGCGCAGCCTACGGGCACCCTTCACCCGTTTGCGCCCCAACCCTTCCAACGAATGCCCCCGCACCAGGCTAGAGTCCTGGTTGACACCAACGCATTCCAGGCAGCCCACCGCTACGGCTGTTGGGCGGCGCTGCACAAGTCCTTTCGACTCGAAACCGCCGAGCACTGCATTGAAGAAGCCTTGCGTCCGAACCGGAAAGGCAAGCGCCTCGTTGACCGGCCCCGGGACGATCTCACAGAGGAGATTCTCGCTCACGCCGTCACCGACTCCCAAAGGGCGGTCCTGCTCCACGCGCTGCAAGGCCGCGTGGATCTTGACGACGGCGAACGCGACCTCCTCTCCATTGCACTCACCATCAAGACCGACGTATGGTGGCTGTGCGGCCCGGACAAGGCGACCGTCTTCTGCAGTCGCTCCAACGCCAATACCAGCGCCTATCCGGCAGCCTGGCCGGGATCGGCTACATTAGCCAAGGTTCGGTGGTGGATCGCTCAATGCGAATTGGCCGACGGGCGTTTACGGAACCGCTGCCCAATTTGTCGCTCTGACGAATCGGGCAAATGATGTCACCACGCCGTTGGGAACCAGTGAGTATCTTGCCTCTGGTGATAGTTTTCTGTTCTTATCCGGAGGAACAAACGCCTCGTCTGCGACTGAATTCTATGGTGCGGCCACAGGCGTTCTGACCCTCAGTTACAATGCGTCAGGGGCTACCGTGACGGCGTATTATAATGGAGCTCCCGTTGGAAGTTACTCTTTGACCAATTGGGGATCCAACCCGCCGTTAACTCTCCTCGTCCTTTGTTTCTCGGGTGAGATTGTAGATGTCCCTGCGGGCACGGTTACGGCAAGCAATTTTTCTGTCAGCGTGTCGTCAGTCAGCACTCCTCTAGGCGTGACAACAACTTCGCTACCGAATGGAGCGAATGGCGTGTCCTACAACCAAACGTTGACAGCATCCGGCGGACAAACTCCCTACAGTTGGACGAACATTTCCGGCGGTTTGCCACCGGGGTTGAGTCTCGCGACCAATGGCATCATCTCGGGAACGCCGACGACCAACGGGACGTTCAATTTCACCGTCGGGGTCACGGATGCCACCAACAGCACAGCGTCGCTGGCGTTGACCCTGACGGTGATTGCTACCAACAATCTGCTCTTGAATGGCGGTTTTGAAACCGGAGATTTCACCGACTGGACATTGTCTGGCGACATTAGTCGCACTTTTGTGGACGATGGCTCTCGATCTGGATTCACCCCCCACTCAGGCAGTTATCTGGCAATATTGGGAACCTCCGGAAACCTCGGCTATATTTCTCAGACCTTGTCCACGACTCCCGGCACAAGTTATTTGCTATCATTTTTTCTCAAAAACAGGTTTTTAGACCCTGTAAGCTTCCTTGTGTCATGGAATGGAAACGCCCTTTTCAATGTAACTAATTATAGCATATCAGGTTGGGGGTACCAGCAACTTACGGCTACGGCTACGGGACTCAACACCATAATTCAAATCGGGTTTGAAGATGATTTTCAAGAATTCGCACTGGATGACATTAGTGTCGTGACGTTGGGACCCGCGCCACTGTCGGTGACCACGACTTCCCTCCCCACCGGCGTGGACGGTTTTTTCTATGGTCAACAATTGTCTGCTCTAAGCGGACACCCGCCTTATAGTTGGTCGTTGATATCCGGTTCTTTGCCACCTGGTTTGACTCTGGCTGCCAATGGCTTAATCTCCGGGATGCCGACAACCAACGGCGCCTTTAATTTCTCGGTCCAAGTGACCGACGCCACCAGCCGCACAGCAACGCAGCCTTTGACCTTGAGAGTTGGCAGTCCCCCCAGCGCTACGATTACACCTGCAAATAGTTCGGTCGCGATTCCGGTGGGGAGCGGTGTGAGCTTTGGCGTGTCGGTGACGGGCACCGGCCCCTTCAGTTACCTATGGCAGTTCTATGGAAGCAACCTCCCCAACGGCATCATCGTCACGGCAGCGGGAGGATATCTGGGCAACGGCGTCCCGGCGACCAACGCCAGTCTGAGTTCCGATTCCGGCGTGGCTGTGGACTCCAAGGGCAACCTGTTCGTTGCGGATTACTACAACAACGTCATCCGTGAGGTGGGCACAAACGGAATTATCACCACCGTAGCAGGCAACGGAGTTTATGGTTATTCCGGCGACGGCGGCCCGGCGACCAGCGCCAGCCTCGCTTTCCCTTCCGGCGTTGCGGTGGACGCTAGCGGCAACCTGTTCTTTGCGGATTCAGGCAACAGCCGCATCCGCAAGGTGAGCCCCAACGGGGTTATCACCACGGTGGCAGGTGGTGGAAGCAACTATTTCGGCAACGGCGGCCCGGCGACCAATGCCGTTCTAGGTACTCCTTCCGGCGTGGCAGTGGACGTCAGCGGCAACCTGTTCATTGCGGAACCCGTGTTTGTCCGCAAGGTGAGCGCCAACGGGCTTATCAGCATGGTGGCAGGCGGTGGAACCAACTATCCCGGCAACGGCGGCCTGGCGACCAACGCCAGCCTCGTTTCCCCTTCCGGCGTTGCGGTGGACGCCAACGGCAACCTGTTCATTGCGGATCGCTATCACAGCCTTATTCGCGAGGTGGGCACGAATGGCATCATCACCACGGTGGCGGGCAACGGGATAAGCGGTTACTCCGGCAACGGCGGCCTGGCGACCAATGCCAGCCTATATAACCCTTCAGGCGTTGCGGTGGACGCCCGCGGCAACCTGTTCATTGCGGATCGCTATAACAACCTTATTCGCGAGGTGGGCACGAATGGCATCATCACCACGGTGGCGGGCAACAGGATGAGCGGTTACTCCGGCGACAGTGGCCTGGCGACCAATGCCAGCCTAGCTAATCCTTCGGGCGTGGCAGTGGACATCAGCGGCAACCTGTTCATTACGGATAATATACGCATCCGCGAGGTGGGCACGAACGGAATTATCAATACCGCAGCGGGTGGATATTTTGGCAACAGGGTCCCAGCGACCAACGCTATTCTAACTAACCCTTTAGGCGTGGCAGTGGACGTCCGCGGCGACCTGTTCATTGCGGATTCTGGCAACGACGTCGTCCGTGAGGTGGACACATACGGGGTTATCACCACCATAGCAGGCAACAGAGTTGCCGGTTATTCCGGCGACGGCGGCCTGGCGACCAATGCCAGCCTACATACCCCTTCCGGCGTCGCGGTAGACGTCAGCGGCAACCTGTTCATTGCGGATTCGTATAACACCGTCATCCGCGAGGTGGACACCAACGGCATTATCACCACGGTGGCAGGCGGCGGAGCCAGCCAACCCGGCGATGGCGGCCTTGCGACCAATGCCAGCCTTGCTTTCCCTTCCGGCGTTGTGGTGGACGGCAACGGCAACCTGTTCATTGCGGATGCTGGCAGCGAGGTTATCCGCAAGGTGAGCGCCAATGCGGTTATTACCACCGTGGCAGGTAACGGGACAAACAGTTACACCGGCGACGGCGGCCCGGCGACCAATGCCAGCCTCGCCAGCCCTTCCGGCATGGCAGTGGACGTCAGCGGCAACTTGTTCATTGCAGACTTCGGCAACAACGTCATCCGCGAGGTGGGCACCAATGGAATTATCACCACCATGGCAGGCAATGAAGTTTACGGTTATTCCGGCGACGGCGGCCCGGCGACCAATGCCAGCCTCGCCAGCCCTTCCGGCGTGGCAGTGGACGCCAATGGCAACCTGTTCATTGCGGATTCTGGCAACAATGTCATTCGCGAGGTGGACATCAACGGTACTATCACCACCATGTCAGGCAACGGAGTTGCCGGTTATTCCGGCGATGGCGGTGCGGCGACTAATGCCGAATTGTGGAATCCCGTGGGCGTGGCAGTGGACGCCAACGGAAATGAGTTCATCGCGGATGCGGGTAACAACCGCATCCGCGAAGTCAGTTTGTACTTTTTAAGTTCGACACTTATATTGAATGATGTGGGTTTCGGAAATGCTGGGGCGTATGACGTGGTTGTTTCCAACCCTTATGGCAGCGTCACGAGCAGCGTGGTAAACCTGACCATCACGCTTCCTGCCATCGTTCTTTCAACTCCCCAAATAACCGTTGGCAATAACAGTTTTGCGTTTCAGCTTTCCGGTCCTTCCGGCAGCAGCTACGTGCTACAAGTCTCCACGAACCTGGTCAACTGGAGTTCGGTTAGCACTTCCGCCATACCTGTGAGTGGATCAATCACATTGAGCAATGCCATCGGCGGCTCCAACCGCCGCTTTTACCGGGTTTATCTGCCATGAATCATTAAGCCATTCCATCTGGATTAGGGTGGAAACCAGAAAATGGAAAATGGGTCAACCCATAGTTTGGTGCGTTTTATCGATTGAAATGCGTCTATGTTCCTCAGCAGCCTGATCGCGTGCCTCGCAAACTGCGTCTCCAATACCCTGGGGCCATGTATCACGCCATGAGCAGAGGGGACCGTCAGGAGAGAATCTTCCTCGATGCGGTGGACCGGCAGGATTTCATCAAGACTCTGGCCGAGGCCTGCCAGAAGAGCGGCTGGCAGGTGCACGCCTACTGCCTCATGCCCAATCACTATCACTTGGTCATCGAGACCCCGGAACCCAATTTAGTAGCCGGGATGGCGTGGCTGCAGAGCACCTACACCATCCGGCTGAACCATCGCCATCAACTCTTCGGGCACGTGTTCAGCGGAAGATATAGAGCTCAATTGGTCGAGGGCAGTGGCAACGGTTATCTCAGGACCGCTTGTGACTACGTGCATCTCAACCCGGTGCGGGCTGGGATGCTCAAGGCCGAAGACCGGCTCCTGTCTTATCCCTGGAGCAGCTTCGGAGCGTACTTGGCGTCGCCGGAACATCGGCCCGGCTGCGACGGGAAACCACGCTGTCGATCAAGGCGATCGCCGCGCGCGTGGGGTTTGGAACATCCAAAACAGCGAACGCGAAGCTCCACCGCCACATGCGTCGGGCAAAGGCAGGCGAGACAAACCAGCCCCAGCCGGGCATCCCAAGGGTGTGAAGTGGAGAAACGAACCAAACTATGGGTTGACCGCTTTTGAGATTCAACGGGCGCGGGAGGCGTTAGCGCGCCAAAACCTATAATATCACGCATTTGAAGGACAGCACACTAGGTTTTCGGAGTAGATGTCACCGCTCTCGGAAATGGATTAAAACGATTTCGGATTTAGTGCCAACGCGCATTGGGACGCCCCAAGTTCCCGCGCCGCTGCTCGTGTAAACCAGCAGTTTGCCGAAACGATTTAGTCCGCTGTTAAACCGCCCGTGAACGAGCGCCGCCACCCACGTCCAAGGCCAGACCTGTCCGCCGTGGGTGTGGCCGGAAAGCTGCAGTGAAATGCCCGCCTCGTCGGGGATGGCCAAATTCGACGGCTGATGCGCGAGCAAGATGCTGGCGCGGCTCCCATCCAGTTCCGCCTGTCGTAAGAGCGTGCGAAACTGTCGCGGATCGTCGGCTTCGCCGTCATGCACGCCCACGATCTGCAATCCATGAACGTCCACTTTCTCGTTATTCAAAACGCGGATGCCGACGCGCTGCACGGCAGCGATTAGGTTCGCGCGGTCGCCGAATTCCTCATGATTGCCGGTAACATAAAAAATTCCAGCCGGGGCGGATATTGTTTTCCACGGTTCGATCAACTTGTCGGGATTTGCCTCTGGCCCGTCAAACAAATCACCACTGATGAAGACGGCGTCGGGCTGCAAACTTTGAAGCTTTGCGACGACGCTGCGGGCGAAGCGGGCACTTCGGACACTGCCCAGATGCAGGTCGGTCACGAGCGCCACCGTGCGACCCCGCCAGGCGGCAGGCAGGTTTGGCAGGTTCACGGAGATACTTGTGATTCTCAGCCGGCTCGCGTTCCAAAGTCCGTAAATACTGGCAAGCATCGCCCCGCCAAAAAATGTTTCGGCGACGATCTTCGGTTCAAAATGGAAGGACGAAAGTGTGGCTGTTACTGAAACAATCCAGATTGAATAAGCTGCGAAAAAACTGAAATTCAGGATCCCCAGCCAGACCGCAGAAATCAGATACAACAGCCGTAGTCCAAAGCTGGAGTAGCGCCGTCCCAGAAAGGTCGTGGTGATGAACGCCAAAGTCAGTCCGGGGGGAACAATCTCCCACATCGGCACTGCGGTTATTCCCAGAAAATGATTCCAAGTCGCAAAAACAAACCAATTGGCCGATAACAAAACGGAAAGGACCATGGTCACAACAACAGTGATTCGTAAACGTGGGACGCCGGGAGTGCGGGCAGCGGAATCCGCAGTGTCCGCCTCGAACGCCGCCGGGTTTTCAATTTTGGAAGCTGGCATGGAAATTAGTTTGGGTATCGGTGCTGCGCTTTCCGGTTGAGTAGTCAACACCGTTCGCCAGCCATTGACCGGCCACTATCAGTCAGGCAACTGACTCTCTTAATATCATTAAGCGGAGAGATTCATTTGTCAACAGGGGAATGTTGCGCTGCCGCCAATGCTCCTTAAGAAATGCCAAAAAGCACTCTTCTGACCGGATTGACGAAGGCCCATGAGATGCTTTAGAGTGGCAGTTAGTTGGCTGACTGTCTTAAAACTATGGCGAAGCAAATAAATTCCAAGGTTCGGACAAGACTGATTCAGGCCGCCGTGAGCCTTGCCCACCGGCATGGTTTTGAACACACCACGCTGGTAGAAATTGCCAAGGCGGCAAAAGTTCCTCCAGGCAACCTGTATTACTATTTCAAAACGAAGGACGAAATCGGCGACGCAATTGTGGAGCGACGACTCTCCGAATTGTCCGCCATGAAAACTGAACTCGGCAAGGTGGTCTCCCCTAAAGAACGCCTCTGCAGTTTTGCCCTGATGTCGCTCAAGGGGCGGGAAATCGTGGCGCAACACGGATGTCCGATTGGGACTTTTTGCTCGGAATTAAACAAGGGGGGAGGATCGTTGGCCCAAAAGGCATCACGGATCGTTACTGACATCCTGGCGTGGGTCGAGTCTCAATTCCTGGAGTTTTGTGCAAAGGATGAAGCGCGAGGGCACGCGGTGCATCTGGTGTCGGCGCTCCAAGGGGCATCTGTCTTGGCTAACTGCTCTAAAGATCCCGATTTGATTAAGATGGAGGCCACACGGATCGTTGGCTGGCTTCGCTCTTTGTAAGGCGAGTTTTCACTTTCTGAATTCGGTCCAAAGGAAGTTTTAATTTCGACGTTGACAACACGATTAACTCGTTTACCTTTCCAGTCAGTCAGTTGCCTGACTCAGTTGCGACGACCGCCGACTGAACGGATGCTGCGAATGTGAGGAAGGCGCCGTCGTTTGAAGCAAACCCGCAACCGCAGAATTGAAACATGCGGAAAATTATGCAAAAATTAACAGGAACCGGTGACGGGAAGTTTAGTGGCAAGGTTGCCGTTATCATCGGCGGCACCAGCGGCATGGGGCTCGCCACGGCGAAGATGCTCCTCGATGGGGGTGCGCGTGTTCTGGTGACGGGGCGGTCGCAGGCCGGCCTGGAATCGGCGCAGAAAGCGCTTGGAAAGGACGCCCTCGTGGTTTCGAGCGACGCGCGGTCGTTGACGGACATCGACGCCCTCGCCTCTCGGGTGAAGGCCGAGTTCGACACCTTCGACCTGCTCTCCGTCAGCGCCGGGTTCAGCATCCGAGCGCCTCTTGAGAGCATAACCGAGGCTGTTTACGATGAGATGTTCAACCTGAACGCCAAGGGACCGCTTTTCGCGGTGCAGAAGCTCGCGCCGCTGATCAACCGGGGAGGCTCTGTCGTCTTCACGACCTCGGTCGCCAACGTCAAGGGAATGCCCGGCAACGCCGCATACGGAGCGGCCAAGGCCGCGGTGCGATCCTTCGCTCGGACGCTCGCCGCCGAGTTGCTTCCTCGCGAGATTCGCGTCAACGCGGTGACGCCCGGTCCCATCGACACGCCGATCATCGCTAAAGTGTTTACTGGTAAAGACGAGGCCGCCCAGATGAGGGAGAAGATGATCGGTATGGTCCCGATGAAGCGCTGGGGGACGTCGGAGGAAATCGCCAAGGCCGTCCTCTTCCTCGCGTTCGATGCGACCTTCACGACCGGCGCCGAGATTCCCGTGGATGGAGGATGGTCTCAACTATAAACAGGATAGGAAAAATGAACGAAAGTATCTTAATAACCGGAGCAAATGCTGGGCTTGGGAAAGAGACTGCCCGACAGTTAGCATTGAAAAAAGAAACAAAAAAGGTAATTCTTTTTTGCAGAAATCAAGCGAGGGCAGAGGCAGCAAAAAAAGACCTTGAGGAGAAAACGGGGAAAAAGATTTTTGAGATTATTATTGGGGATGTTACGGATGCAAATTCTGTAAGAAAAGCAGTAGAAACAATAAAGGAACCTGTTGATGCAATAGTTTTAAATGCAGGTGGAGTAATTGGGAAAACGGCTGCGAAATCTACGCCTTCCGGAATGAATCAATTAGCTGCTACGAATATTTTGGGAAATGTAATTTTAGCGGAGGAATTAATTAAACGGGACAGTTTAAGGAAAACAGTTCTATCAGTCAGTGCGGAAGCTGTTCCGGGAGTAAAGATGCTCGGAGTAAAACCAGTTTCAATGAGGACTTCTTCTGTAGATGAGTTTGCTGCTGTTCTTGATGGATCATATTTTGGTAATAAGTTCAATGCATTGCAAGCATACGCATACGTCAAGTATGCAGAAACCATGTGGACGTTATCAATGGCAAGAAAATATCCTAAGCTCAAGTTTATTGTTGTGAGCCCGGGAAATACAAAAGGAACTCAGGCGCCAGATAGTCTTCCCCCGGCAATGCGGTTTATGTTGAAGTATGTGATGATGCCTATTGTATTCCCATTGATGGGGGGAATGGTGCATACGCTGGAAGTAGGTGCAAAACGCTTTGTAGATGCCATTTCGGATGAGCGGTATAAAAGCGGCGTTTTTTATGCCAGTAAAGAAGGTAAGTTATCAGGGGACATGGTGGACCAGAGCACCTTTTTTACGGATTTGAAAAATACTTCATTTCAAGATAACGCCAACGAGGCAATTCACCATTTCATAAATTAGTCCTGAAAAGTAGTGGTTCTTCATATCTGAGTCACACCTGAACGGTGTCGTCCCGAAGAACCGCCCAATCCCGCTTTTGGATCTTTCCGCCCATCGCTGTCATTCCCCACCGCAAAACATAACTCAAGTAAAACGACTATGAAAAACGCGTTCCATCATCACCTATGCATCGTCTTCCTGGTTTGCATATTGCCCATGACCCTAATGGCTGCCACTCCTCCTAAAGTGGGTGACAAAGCGCCGGATTTCACGCTCAACACCCTGGACCGTCAGAGTGTGCGCTTGAGTGACGTAACGCCCAAGGGCAAAACTGTTCTTATTGTCTTGCGTGGATGGCCCGGCTACCAGTGCCCTTTCTGCACGCAACAGGTCCAAGACTACATCAAATCGGAATCTGAATTCGCGGGAAGCCATGCGCGAGTCCTGATGGTTTACCCCGGACCGGCGGATACCCTAATAGCGCACGCCAAAGAATTCCTCAACAACAAGGATTGGCCCAAGGATTTCACCTTCGTCATCGATCCAGCGTTTAACATGGTTAACGCTTACGGTTTGCGCTGGGACGCACCAAACGAAACGTCTTACCCCTCCACTTTCATTTTGGATCAAAAAGGAATCGTTCGCTTTGCGAAAATCAGTCATAGCCACAGTGATCGAACAAAAGCGGCCGCCATCGTTGATGAACTCGATTGCATGCACGATGAATGAACGAGAGGAAATGATCATACTTCGACCTGAAACTGAGGACAGAATAGCACAAAACACTCGGCATTGAGCTTGCCGGACGGCGAATCCGCGTCAACGTTATCAGCCCCGGCCCGGTCACCACGCCCATCCTTGGAAAAATGGGAATGCCCAAGGAGATGGTCGACCCGATGGCGGCGGGGATTGTCCAGCAAGTGCCGCTCAAACGTTTCGGCGAAGCAGTCATAAAAGGGATAAAAGGGGTCAACCCAGAATGGCGCTTAAATAGCGCGCAAAACATTTTTGTTCAAGGGCTTGCGTCGGTGCGTATCGGGTAAGGAGTCGAAGAGTATCCTGCGGGATAGGTTCTCCATTTTGATCAGGGTTCTGGCTAACCGACGCCGATTCTCTATCGCCTTTCCAATCCCTTGGAACTGCTCCGGGCTCAGTGCGACGGTGACCGTTTTTTGGGCCACCTTTCTGGTCCATTGGTAGCCTGAACGGGGGTGGCGCAAGGGGATTCCCGCGCTGATGCGCCTGCACCACGCGCGCAGCGCCGATTTGCGTCGCGGCAAACGTTTGGGCAAAAACGACCGGCTAATCGTCTGGCGCAAGCCGCAAAATTGCGAGCGCCGGTATCTACCCCTGAGGCTGTGGAAGTGTCTGGGTCCCGAGTTATCCGTACGGATTTTGCGCTATACGCTGCGACGTCGGGGTTTCCGGACTCGCTCGGTGACGCTGGTTACCACGCTGCTGGATCCGGAGCGTTACCCGGCCGAGCAACTCGCTCTGCTCTATGCCAGGCGCTGGCAAATCGAGCTGTGGTTTCGCGATATCAAAACCTCCATGGGCATGGAGGTGCTGCGTTGCCAGAGCCCGAAAATGATCCACAAAGAATTGGAAATGTTTTTCATCGCCTACAATCTGATCCGCTGTTTGATGATCCAGGCCAGCCGAGCCCAGGAGGAGGATATCCGTGGAGCGGCTTTCCACTGCATTTGGCCGCGCGCGAGGATCGAGGCCCCAGCGGTGGGGGTGATGCTGGGGGGCGATGCCTGGGTTGCGAAAGGCCAGGACTCGACCGTGTGAGAGGTTCAGATGCCGCCCGCACCCTCTCTACCAAGACAACAACCTGACTCACGCCGCCTACGCCCACCACCGCGACATCACCAACACCTGCCACGTGCCCACCCGCGCGGCGTGCCCATCCACGCATGCGCCAAAAAGCGAATTCCCATGAGCAATTCAGGCAATTAGTTCTTGGACGGCAGAAAGTCCGCGGGGGCATAGGATTGGTTGACCGAGATCTCGTTGTGAGTCTGGGTGTAGAGAACGCCTTCTTTGAAGCCGGCTTTGACGGTGGTTTGCACTTGCTTCATCATTTCTCTCATCTTCGGCCGCAAGGCGGCGATGGCTTCCGGCGTGACCGGTTGGTTTTGCATTTCCAAGGTCTTTTTCGCCGCCTGGTCGATGACTTCGTCGTTTGCGGAAAGGTCTTGAGTCACTTTCTCGAAGTATCGGTCACTGGTTTTGTGAATGAGAAAATCATTCTTGCCGATCCAAAGCTTGGTCGAGACCGTGCCGGGTTTCCCGGCCTCGGGGGTTTTGGACAAATCCGCTTCGGCGGCGATGACATAGCAGTCCACGTCGCCGACTTTCTCGTCCTTCTCCTTTGTCATTGGGAACTTCCCGGCGATGGCGGGATAGACGAACGGATCGCCCAAATTCCGGCCAAAGAACGCACTGGGAATGGTGGTGGTGATGGACATGGAGAAACCGCTCGCCGCGCCGAGCGCGTCTTTCGTGCCGGGCATTTTCTTCCTGGCAACCGGGCCGTTGCCGACCCACGAAGTGGTCTGGTAAAAATCACCGTCGCCATCGGACCACGCCATGCCGTTATCAGCCGGCAGGCCGGGCATGAGGCCCTTTTTCTGGGTCCAATTGATCCGATAGAGACTTGGGCGCTGGAGCCGGGTGTTGAATTCGAGCGAAATCGTTTGACCTGACATTACCGTGACCACTGTCCCGCTGTCGCTATAGCTGGAAAGAGCGGCATAGGCGGCGCGGGTTTTTTGCATGATTTCGCCGGCGTCCGGTTCTTCCGCGGCCAAAGCGCCGGGGGCGAGCAGTGTCAAGGCGAGGGTTGCCGTCTGTATCAAACTTGGTGTTTTCATCGTGTTCATAGTTCCTTTCCTCCTCTCTTAGGACAAAACGGCGAAAGGTAACGCGCATTTCAGCGGGGGACAGGCCAGGTGCCGGCGAGGCGGTCGGCCAGGCCGCGTTCGGGCAAAGCCACGGAGACGGCGGTGAGGACGCAAATGGCCGCCAGCGAAAACAGCGTAACCGTGGACACGCTAAACAGTCCCTTGCAGGCCAACGCGACAAGGAACGGAGACCAAGTCAGCAGCGCGCGCCAGAAAACCCGAAGACGCGATGCGGGCGCGCCGTCCTTGCGGACAAACGTTACCCCGGCGATCAGCAGGACCAGCCCGCCGCGAAAGAGCAAAGCGGCGACAATGGCTGGAAGGCAGACATAAATCGCGAGCGCGCCGGCTGCCATAAGGAATGGTTCCGCTGGCTGCTTCAAGAAGTTGAACATGTGCGAATCCGGCAGATACTTCTTCAGGGCCGACTCCGCGTCCGTTAATTCCGCCGCCGAGGGCGCGGGGCCTTCGGCCACGCTGCTCTCGGCGAATTTGCGGTCGTCGCCCTTGATCAGCATCAATGTATAGGCGCCCGTCCACACGGCATCATTCGTTATGACCGGCCGGTAGTGGCTGGCGAGGTAGATGGAAAACTGGCGGTCGGTGGGATGGGGACGCGCTTTCATCAAGCGGGAATTCAGCATCGCGTGCTGCGCCAGTATTTGGCTCAGGTCCATGATCCCGGGATTCTGCTGGTTCCACTGCTCCATCATCCTGGCGCCGAGAATGAAGCTGATGCCCATGAAGAAGGGCGCGGCAGCGCAACCGGCGACGATGGCCGCGCGCCGCCAGCGCGTCACCGCCGGGACGCGCCGCAACAGAGGTTTCAACTCCTTGATGACGGAGTCGGCGCCGGGGAGAGCCGGCAGGTGTTCGAGGAATCTCCGGGCATGGACGGGCATGGGAACGCGGGTGCTTCCGCCGGCGGCGGCGGCTTGACTCAGGAATTGGCCACAGGATTGGGCCGCTTCGGGGGGAGCGGTTGCGCCGCCAGCGCCGGGGGCGGGGAAGTCAAGCAGTTTGGCCCGGCCATCATCGGTTATCCAGATGTGATCCAGGGTCAGACTTTCCGGCAGGGTGCCGTCATTCGAGGCCGCGCTGATTTCTTTGGCAAGATCATAAAGCCAATAGCGCGCCCGCGCCCAGCTTGGGCGGGTTGGAGCAAGGTTCACCAGCGGGCTGCCGGTGGGGGCTTCGAAGGCGTCCCAGTTTGCTTCCGGAGAGCGCTGTCCGGCGAGCCAGCGAAGCCGGCCAACGCGGCCCAACCTTCGCAACGCGGCGGGCACCGGCGGTGTGCCGGGCGGCACCATGCGAATCCAGACCTTGCGCAGCAGGCGCAGGTCGTAGCCCAGCAGCCACTCGGCGGCGCCGGTCTTTTCCAAAGTTTCGAGCACTTGATACGGACCGGCGGTGCGACGGCTTTGCGAAGCCAGAGGCTGAATTTCAGGCAGGGCGGTAAGGGGACGCGATTCGAGCACCGAGCGCGAGACGACCCGAGTTTTGGTGATGAAGTCCTGCAAGGCGGCAAAACCGTTGCGGCGGCGCGCTCCGCAGAAAAGCAGGGCCAGGACGACGTACATCGACCCGCCCATGACGAGTTGCATCGCGTAAGCAGACTGCACATACAATCGTGGATTGATCAGGTTAACCATCCAAAACGGCAACAGCGGCAGCAGGACATAAATCGCCGCCCTCGCCAACGCGCGGCCGAAGCCGGGTGCGCTTCGATTGGGACCGGTGAGGCGCAGGCCGCAAACGGCTTTGCCGAGCGCCGCGCCCCAATGGCCTTCGAGCACGCCAAAGTAAATGATTTGGCCGGCTAACATGGGAAGAACCATCGGCAGCGCTTTGAGCGAAGCTTTGCCGGCCACATTCAGAAAATCGATCGGGCTTGTCCCCGCCAGGGCCACCATCAGGGTCGAAATGGCGCCAACGAAGACTTGATCGATCAAGCCCGCGACAAAGCGCAATCCAAGCGAGGCAGGGGTGGGGGCGGCGCTGGCGTATGGCCCCAGTGCTTGACGGAGTTCCTGGCAGTTTTGGAACCGGTCGCCGGGCTGTTTTTCCAGACAGCGCAAGACCGCTTTGGCCAGGCCTTTGGGAATGGCGGGCCGGAATTTTGCCGGCGAGGGCGGTTTTTGTTCGAGCACGGTGGCCAGCAGCTTCACCGGGTCCCTGGCCTCGAACGGCGTCCGGCCGGTGAGAATGTAGAAAAGCGTTGCACCGACCGAATACATATCCGAGCGGACGTTCAGCTCGTCGCCGCGGAGCTGTTCGGGCGAACAAAAGGCCGGGGTGCCGATAAAGTTGCCGGCGGCGGTAATGGCCGGCTCGGTGCGGATGGTTGTGGAAATGGAAAGGCCGAAATCGCCGATTTTGACCGCGTTGTCGGAGTCCACGAAGCAGTTGGAGGGTTTGATGTCGCGGTGCAAAATGCCCACACCATGGGCCGCCTCGAGGCCAGCGATGATTTGGAGGATGCAGTCCACCGCTTCGGCGGCGCCCAAAGGCCCATGCTGGCGCACGCGTTCCTGAAGGGTGCCGCCTGGAACCAGTTCCATGGCGATGGCTGGAATGCCGCCGATTTCCTCCGTGCCGAAAACATAGACGCTGTTGGGATGATTGATCGAGGCGGCGAGGCGGCCTTCGCGGAAAAAGCGCTGGCGGGCTTCGGGTGAATCCAGCTTCTCGCTCAAGACTTTGAGGGCAACGCGGCGGCCGGTGTCGATGTCTTCAGCATCAAAGACCGCGCCCATCCCGCCTTCGCCAAGCAGGTGCATGATGCGATAATGGCCGAGTTGTTCGCCGGGCTTGGGCATGGCGCGCGAATGCGACGGAGCGGGCGAACCGGCGGCGGTCAGTGCGCGGGTCTCGCCAGGCTGGGTGCCGAGCGCCGCTTGCAGGAGGCATTTCGGGCAGAGGTCCTGTGCCAGCCCCGGGGGCAGTTCCGCGCCGCAGCGAGGACATTTGTGCGAAAGAGAACGGATATCGCTCATCGTTCTTTCTTAGGCAGAACGGGGCGAAGGTAACGGGTGAGGTTCACGATTCGAACGTGGAAAAAAGGTGGCGGATCTCCTCCTGCACTTCGCTCGGCGAAGAAACGGTTTGGGCGATTTCGCCGTGGAGGATTTCGCGATAGCGCACGCGGAGACGGTGGACGGCCATCTTGACGGCGGCTTCGGTGAGGTTCAATTCGGCGGCGATTTGGGCGTAAGGCAGGGCCGATTCGTCGCGGGCAAGACAATGGCGAAGGCGCTCGAAGAGCCGGACGCGGCCGGAGTTGAGATACTCTTCCTGAAGGCGGGCCATGACGCGCTCAAGGAGGGTCACGGCCCATTGGCGGTCGAAAAGGACGTCGGGTTGCAGGCGGTGCGCGGGTTCGGCGGCGAAACGTGATTCGGCCAGGTCCTGGTCGATGGGGACAATGGTGGCAAACCCGCCTCGTTTTTGGGCGTGCTGGCGGTCCCATTCGTCGGCGAGAAAGCGCTTGAAAGCGGTGAGCAGAAAGGTGCGGAAGCGGCCCTTTTCGCGCGCGGCAGCTTTGAGGTAATCCTTTTTGAGCAGGCGGGCGAAAAACTCCTGGGTGAGGTCCTGGGCGTCATGGGACCGCTGGCCTTGGCGGCGCGCGAAGGCGTATAAAGGATACCAGTAAGCGCGGCACAAGGCTTCGAGTGCTTCGAGTGAAGCGGGGGAGTCCTTGTCCCGGGCCGAGAGCACAAGCGACCAGTGAGTGGTGACAAAAACAGCTTCTCGATTGGTGCCGCTGGGATCAGTGCTCACGCGGGCAGCTTTGCAGAAGGCCCGCCGCACGGCAAGGCCCCCGGGGTTTTGCTTATGTCGCGGTGCGAGCAAAACCGGACGGCTGTAGCGAGCAAAACCGGACGTGCGAGCAAAAGCGGCCTTCTTCCTGGCCCTCTTGTCCTGAGGTTGAAGGCTGAGCTGCTTGAGGCGCTCCAGCGGAGGATAGCGCAACGCCGGGATGCGGCCTGGCTCCACCGACCATGCGGACCACCACGACGCAGTCGGCCTGGACAACCCGCGCCCGCGTGATCTGCGGGTATTGGGGTTGCGTGAACCATTCGCTGGCAACTTGCGCTCCGCCGCCTTGGCACCTGTTTTGTGATTCAGCGTAATGCTAGTGGACGAAGCACCTTGGTTGCGCGTCCGCCAGCCTTGATGCCATCCATCCGTCGGGCACAGGCTTTACCACTGCCGGAGTCGGTAATACGATTGGGGACGGTTGGTGAGTGAGCCCAAATCACTGAAAAACAGGTCAGGCAGTATGGGACTCAACGACTGAAAAGGACCGGTCGCCGTTTCGGCACGTTCGACCTGGAAGACGCGGCCTTGGCCTTGCCACGTCAGGCTGGCGCTGGCCGAGGCGCCGTCGCGCGCGACAGCAAGCAGCGGAGCCGGCGCGAACGGCGTGGCGTCAGTCACCACGTAAAGGGCATCGAGCCCAAAGTCCGCCAGGGTCTCCTTCGGCGCGAAGGCGTTCAGCAGTTCCAAGTTACGGAATACGATGTAGCCCTGGTCGCTGAGCAAATCGCCGCCCAGCACGGAGCCGAGCACCTGATCCTGGAAGCCGGTTTCCGTCGAGAACCAGATTTCGCCGCTGGGCCAGACGTAGAGCGCATCGAGGCCGTAGTCGTTAGTCGTGTCGGTGGGATGAAATCGGGCGAGCAAGTCCTGGTTGCGGCGCACGATCGTACCGGTGCTGGAGAGCAGGTCCCCGTGTTGGAGCGTGGCGTTCAGTGATTTGGAGAAGACATTCGTCCGGATCGAAAAAAGGATTTCGCCGGTGTCCCGGACATGCACGGCATCCAGGCCCACATCGTTCGTCGAAGGGTCGGTGATGAAGCTGGCGAGCAAGTCCTGGTTGCGGCGCACAATGCGACCTCTGTTCGAGAGCAGATCGCCCTGTTGGAGCAGACCGAGTGTGCCGCTGAAAATGTCGCTTCCAAGAGAAAAAACCATCTCGCCGCCGGGCAGCATGTCCACGGCGTCCAGGCCGAGATCCGGGGCGGGGGGGAAGGCTCCAACCGAGGTGAACAGATCTGCATTACGTTTGACGACGCGGCCAGAGGTGGAGATCAAGTCGCCGCCCTGTACGTAATTCGAGGCGCTTTGTCCGGCGGTCGCGGTGAAGCCACTGACCGTCGAAAACCAGATATCACGCACGGGCGCGGCGGCAATCCGCAGTGTATAGACCTGGGTGAAAGTCCCGTTCGTCTGGCCCGTGGTAATGTCGATCATGGGCCACAGCCGATTTAGAGTTCCCGTCGTGTTTGTGAAATAGCAGACCTTGTTCGTGACGCCGTCATCAATCACCACCTGAAGGTCCAGGCGAACCGTTAATGCCACTTCGCCGCCGATTTCTAACGTGCCGCCACCCGTAACGCGGTAAGGCCGAGTTCCAGCACTGAACTGAATGTCCTCCACTGCGTAACGAGTGGAGATGGGATTCTCGTCGATCAGCCTGAGCCCGAAAGAACCGCGCAACGGCACCTCGATGGCTGGCCGGTCGCAGAGCGGACAGTCGTCGAGCAAGAAACTGTCGGTGAGGAGCAAGTAGGTCCAGGGAGGATTGGTGCTCGGATTTTGGGCCCATGCCCTGCCGGGGCCGGGACCGAATAGCGCCAGTCCGGCCAGGAATGCACCCATCAGGGGCGAGGGCTGTTGGAACAAGTGACGCATCGTCGTCATTCAAGCGTAGCGAGTTCAAGATACTCCCCTGTTGAGCGGGTGCAATAGCGTCGTTCATGCAGGCGCGAGAGCTACTGCTGGGGGCAGAGTCCCCATCCGCAGCAGCAAAGGCCAGGTCCGTGAACGGGGTCGTCAATCATCATGTCATCTTGTGCTCGCTGACGCCGAGATACGGCTCGTGATGGCTTTCCTGCGCTCCACCTGCCGCCGCGGCGGGGGGTGATCCCTGAGTATGTCGCGAAGCGTTTGGAGTGCGGCTGGCTTGCCGCCGCTTTAGAGCGGGGCAAGCGGTCCAAAAGCGGCGGCAAGCCAGCCGCACTCCAAGCGCTTCGCGAGGATTCGGATCGGGAAGGGTGGTCCGCCGGCCGGACCCGCGCCGCGCAAAGGGTCTGAGCCCAGCCTCATTCGAGCATTTCTCAAATTGACTTTAGCGAGCCGCACCCATTTAATTTTGCGGGCGCCACAGGGCCTTTCCCGGCAGCGCGGTTCCCGACCCGCCGGGAACGACTGCGGCGCGCGGCGGACGGCACGCTTGCCCGGGACAGCCCCACAGAAGCCCATCGATGACTGTTCTAGCGAAGAAGTTCAAAGCCTCGCCCATCCACGCGCGAGTGGTGCCCTATATCCTGCTGGTAGCACTGACGGTAGCGCAGGACTCCTTTGCAGGCCCGGAACGTTACTGGCTTTACTTCGGGAAGATACTGCTGGGGCTCTGGTGCGTCTGGGAGATGCGCTGGCTGGTGCCTGAGATGCGCTGGGCGTTTAGCTGGGAAGCCGTGGCGGTGGGGGTTTTTGTATTTGTTATTTGGGTGGGGTTGGACCCCTACTATCCCAAGCTCGAAGTCCTCTTTAAGGAAGGCGAACCATGGAACCCGTTCAAGCAGTTCGGAGCCGGCTCCGGCGCGGCCTGGTTCTTCGTCGCCGTGCGGACGCTTGGGTCCACGCTGATCGTGCCCCCGATTGAAGAGGCCTTTTACCGGTCCTTCCTCTATCGCTATTTTGTAAAGCTCGACTTCACCAGCATGCCGCTTGGCCGGCTGCATTGGCTCTCGCTGGTGGTGACCGCGCTGATTTTCGGCCTGTCCCATTACCAATGGCTGGCGGGCGTTTTATGCGGGCTGGCCTACCAGGGCCTCGTGATCCGCAAGCACCGGCTCGGTGACGCGATGACCGCCCATGCCATCACAAACTTGCTGTTGGGAATTTGGGTCGTCTGGAGAGGGGCGTGGATCTTTTGGTAACCGCGGCGGGTGTTGGCCGGCGGGCGGACGCCTGAGGACTTCGCGCCCCGGCGCGGGGTTCGACATTTCCGCATTTTATGGTTTCATGGGCGCGTGCTGCCCGCCGTGATTTTCGAGGATGAACATTTGCTGGTGGTCAACAAACCCGCCGGCCTCAACACCCATGCGCCCAGTCCTTATGCGGGGGAGGGTCTGTACGACTGGCTCCGCCACCGGGAGCCACGCTGGGCCGGCCTGGCCATCATCCACCGTCTCGATAAGGAAACCTCCGGCGTGATGGTCTTCTCCAAAACGCCCCTCGCCAGCCGCTCATTGACCGCGCAGTTCACCAATCGATCGGTACGCAAAAAATATGTGCTGCTCACCGACCGCCGCCCGGGTCGGAACACCTTGACGGTACGGAACGCACTGGCCCGTTCCGGCGGGAAATATGTGAGCGTCACGAAAGCCGGCCAGGGAGAGGCCGCGGAGACCCACTTCGAAGTCAAAGGGCCGGCCGCAGGGCGATGGGAACCAGAGCCGGGAGATCCGCTCGTGGTAATCGAGGCGCTCCCGCGAACCGGCCGCACACATCAGATACGTGTTCACGCGGCCGAGAGCGGATTTCCCATTCTGGGCGACGTGTTGTACGGCGGCACCCCCGCGAGCCGCGTCTTTTTGCACGCCTCGGAGCTCACCTTGAAACATCCCGCCAGCGAGCAAGCGGTCATTTTCCAGGCGGCGGCGAAGTTTGAAGAGGACCCGCGGCTGGCCCTGCGCCGCGGCTTGATCGATCCCGGGGAGACCAGCGCGTTCCGCATTATCCATGGTGCCAGCGATAGCTGGCCGGGCTGGTATGTGGATCGACTGGGAGATTATCTGCTGTCCCAATCCGAACAGGCCTTGAGCCCGGAACAGACCCGGGAGCTGGCAAATCTCGAACGGAAGTTGGGAGCCCTGGGCGTTTATAACAAGACGCTCTCACGCCGCGTACGCGAGACCGCGCCCGCCCGGGTTTCTCCCGAGCGCCTCAGCGGCGAGCCCGCCTCGGAGCGCTTCCTCGTGCGTGAGAACTCCCTGAATTTTGAACTCAGCCTCACCGAAGGCTACTCGGTGGGACTTTTTCTGGACCAGCGCGATAATCGCCGCCGGCTGCTCAAAGGCCACGTTGCCGCTGACTTTCCGCTGTCGCCAGGCACTTATCCCGCCCTGCTGAATACGTTCGCCTATACCTGTGGTTTTTCGGTTTGCGCCGCCCGGGCCGGGTTTCAGACCACGAGCCTGGATCTCTCGAAAAAATACCTGGACTGGGGCAAACGCAATTTCGCTCTGAACGAACTCGGTTTGTCGGGACATGATTTCATTTTTGGCGATGTCTTCGACTGGCTGCATCGGCTGGCCAAAAAGCAACGGGTTTTTGACCTCATCCTGCTCGACCCGCCCACGTTCTCGCAGTCCCGGCAATCGGGTCCGTTCCGGGCCGAGTCGGATTATGGACGGCTGGTTGCGTCCGCGCTGGGTGTGCTCCGGCGCGGGGGCGTCCTGTTTGCCTCGAGCAATGCCGCGCGCTGGCCGGCTGAAGAATTCCTGGGCGCCATCGAGGCGGCGGCGACCGCGGCCAAGCGCCCGATCCTGCAACGCCATTATGTTCCGCAGCCACCGGACTTCCCCATCTCCCGATCCGAGCCGGCCTATTTGAAAACGGTGTGGCTGAAGCTGGGATGAAGCAGGCTGGATGCGGCAGGCTTCGTCCAGGTTCCGATATGCGCCAAGGGTCCGAGACCCAGGCTCGTTGGACCTCTACTTTTCGGGTTTGCTCTTGCCGGCACTGCGGCTGCCCTTGCCTCCGGCCGTGAGCAATGTCCCGCTGAGGACGCCCACGGCGAAGAAGCCGAAGTACATCAAAGCGGCGGGGAACCGTTGCACCTTGGGCAGGATCGGCGGCATGGTGAGTTCAACGGTCTGTCGGTTGTGCATGCCCATGATCACCAGCAATAAAAGAATGGCGATAAGCAGCAGTGTCTTGAGCAGCAGCTTCGTGTTCATAACATTATGCGGATTCGAGCATGGAAAATTGGCGCCCGGAAAGCAAAGTGAATCCGGTTTGGCGTTGTCAGCGCCCCGGGCTTCGAGGATGGTTTCCCGATGAGCATTGTCACCAAGACGGGCGACCGGGGCACGACGGCCCTGATGTACAATCGCCGTGTGTCCAAGACCCACCCGCGCGTCGAGGCCTATGGGACAGTGGACGAACTCAACGCGGCCCTGGGTCTGGCCCGGGCCACCGCGCGCAGCAGCTTCGTCCGTGAGGGTGTGCAACAGGTGCAGCAGGATCTCATCACGGTCATGGGCGAGCTGGCCACGGCCACCGAGGATCTCGGGCGCTACGTTAAGGATGGGCACGCGCTCGTGGGAGGGGAGCTGACGGGGAAGCTGGAAAAGGTGGTTAAGGAAATCGAAGCCCACCACCTGACCTTCACCGGGTGGACATTGCCCGGGGCGGGTCTGGCCTCGGCGGCGCTGGATCTGGCCCGAACCACGTGCCGCCGCGCGGAACGCGGCGTGTGCCGCCTGCACGAAAGCGGTGAACTGAAAAACGCCGAGATCATCGTTTACCTCAACCGGCTCTCGGATGTGCTCTGGCTGCTGGCACGGTGGGAGGAACAAAAAGCTGAAGCCTGAAAATCGCGCCGGGCCGGCTCACGACCTGCAACGCTCAATTTCCACGCCGGCCAGCCCGGGCAGGCCGCGTTACCGTGTAAACCAGGAACAATTCGCTACCCACTCGCCGGGCGGACTTCAGGCGCAGTTGCGTCGAGTCCACCAGCTTCGAAACCCCGCGCCCATCCGCGATGGTCGGCGCGCTCCGGCCACCGAAGATCCAGGGGCAGATCGTCAGGTGCAACTCGTTCACGACACCGGCGCCAAACAGCGCTCCATCCAATTCGCCGCCCCCTTCACAAAGCAGCCACCGGACGTTCCACTTCCGCCGCAGCCAGAGCAAGGCCCGGCGGAAATCGATTGCGTCTCGGCCAAAAACCTTGACCTCATCCGCGACCGCGCGCAGAGCGTTGAGCCGGTCCGGTGACGCCCGCTGCGTGGTCAGAATGATGATGGGGGAGAAGCGGCGCTTGAACAGAAGAGCCCCGGGGTTGACGGAGCCTTCGCGGCTGACGACGACCCGGAGATTGTACTCGGCCAGTCCGTTGCGCACGCGCAGCCGACGGTACTTCGCCGGACCTGGACCCAGCGTGATGGGATTCAGATCGGCGGTGCGCGCGCCGGACATCACCGCATCGGCGGTGGCGCGCAACTCCATCAAGTGAGTCCTGTCCCGCGCGCTGCCGAACGAAGAAACCCGCCGGCTGGCCGTGGCGATCTTGCCGTCCGCCGTCATGGCCAGGTTGAGAAAAACAAAAGGCGGGCCCGGCGCGTCACTCTTTTTTCGAGTCTTGTTCACAGCAACAGCATGGCATCCCCGTAACTGAAAAACCGGTATTTCTTTTCCACCGCCTCGCCGTAGGCGGCTAAAACGGCTTCACGACCGGTGGTTTGACCCGGAGCCGCAAAGGCGCTCGCCAGCATCAGCAGCGTCGAGCGAGGCAGGTGGAAATTGGTCAGGAGCGCGTCCACGATTTTGAAATCGTGCGGCGGATGGATGAAGATACGCGTGCTCCCATGCCCCGGCACCAGCCCGCCCGCCTCGCTGGCAGCCACACTCTCCAGCACCCGCAGCGTGGTGGTCCCGACCGCGACCACCCGCCGCCCCGCGCGTTTCGCCGCGCGTATGGCTTCGACGGTGTCCGCACCGAGGTGGTAATGCTCTTCGTGCATCCGGTGATCTTCGAGAGTCTCCGCCTTCACGGGTGCAAAGGTGCCGAGCCCAACGTGCAGCGTCAGAAAATGAACGCCCACCCCTCGCGACTCCAATACACCCATCAACCGTTCCGTGAAGTGCAGACCCGCCGTCGGCGCAGCCACGGAACCCGGCTGCCGCGCATACACCGTTTGATAGCGCTCTTTGTCCGCCTCGGAACTCCCCGGTCCAGAGCGTTTGATATACGGCGGCAAGGGCACTTCACCGAGATCGCCGAGTTCGTCCAGCACATTTGCCGTCCCGCTAAAGTGCAAACGACGGTGACCCTCCTCGTTAGCCTCAACCACCACCGCCCGCACGCCGCTCACTCCCGAAGTCGAGGTCCGAAAAATAATCTCCGTTCCAACCCTGGCCCGCTTTCCCGGGCGCAGCATCGCCCACCAGTCGTTGGGCCCCCGCTCCTGCAAAAGGAAAACCTCAAATGCCCCGCCCGTCCTTGCATTCGCTCCCCGCAAGCGCGCGCGAATGACCCGCGAGTCGTTCATCACAAGGAGGTCTCCCGAACCCAGGTAATCCACCACGTCGCCAAACCCGCGATGCTCGATCCGCCAGGATTTGCGATGCAGCACCAGCAGCCGAGACTGGTCCCGCTCGGGCAACGGGGCTTGCGCGATGAGTTCCGGAGGCAGAAAAAAATCGAAATCGGCAGTTCTCAAATTGGGAGCCATGGCCATCCATCCGCGATTGCGCGGAGGCGACGCGGTTCTCGGAGAGAAGGGTCTTTAGCGTTAACCGCGTAGTTAAACATAGGTCGCGGGCGGAAGTTTTCCACAGCGGAGGGAGATTGTGAATAAGTTTTGAATAACTCCGGCAAATAGCTATTGACACGAAGTGGGGGGTAGTGGGATAAAGTGGGGCGTTGTGGGGCTGAGTGGCCGCTTGTGCTGTGCTGTGGATAACCTGAATGGAACCTGACGAAACCATAGAGCCGACGATTTACAATTCCTCCTACCGACATGGAGTGGATGAGAAGCGGCGGCTGCAGATTCCTGCGAAATGGCGCCCGAGCAAACCGGGAATCGAGTTCACTCTGATTCTCTGGCCAAAAGCCTCCGAGGGCCCGTGCGTGCGTGTCTTGCCCCCGAAACAGATGGCGGCCTTGATGCGCGATATCGACGCGATGCCCAGCACGGATCCGAGAAAAGGGGTGTTGAAGCGCATCATCGGGGGCAAGTCCATCCAGGCGTCCGTAGATAAGTCGGGCCGGATCTGCCTGCCCGAGCAGATGGCCAAGGAAGCCGGGATTGGGAGCGAGGCCATGCTGGTCGGGCTGCTCGATCGATTTGAAATCTGGGGTCTCGATCGATACGAGAAAGTGCAGGGGTCGGACGCGGTGATGACAGCCGAAGCCTTCAGGATGATGGAGTGACGTATGAGCTTGTTGCGATTGCTAACGGCCGGAAAGAGCCTCGTGGGGTTGGGCGACTACCAAAGCCGATATGTGGCCCGAGACGGGTTGCTGCCGAAGTTTGGTTCCAAGAAGAACCCGTTCCGAGCCACGACCACCCCCACCGAACAGGGTTCGGTGGCCGAAAAAGAACCCATTTTAGTTGGAACGGTTGCGCCAGCCCGCCGCGGCAACCGAGCCGCCCCCTCAAGCCGATAGGGCCTGCGCCCCCGCGGGCGCTCCCGAGGGCCGGCAAAGCGCTGGCCCTGAGGCCGGTTCGTGTCCGAGTCCGGCAGGCGTTTCGACGGGCGGAACCTCGAGCCAGATTCAAACCAAGAGATCCGGCGCGAATGCTCGCGGGTTCTCCCGCTGGGCGAAAGTCTGGTTTTGGCAGAAACCAAAGCCGGCGAAGACCGCCGCGATGCCCTTGGGCCGGTCGCTGCTGCAGGGCGAGCTGTCGCTGGACGCGGTCAAGGTCATGCGCAATGACTTGAGCGACAGCGATCTCGAGGTGGTGCGGATTAAGCCACCCACGCCTGCGCCCGCCGCCAAGCCAGCGGCGAGCGATCTGCCAAAAGCCACTCCGACGGAAACCACGTGGAGCCGGGTGACCGGACGTTTTTTAGGAGCGGGCAAATCCTGAAATTGCGAGGAACCGATGCGCAGTGTCCGACTTCGTCCACAAATCAGTGATGGTGGCAGAGGTCCTGGCGGCCTTGGGGCCGAAATCCGGCGGCCGGGGTACGTGGACGGGACGCTCGGTGGGGGTGGACATGCGGGAGCCATTTTGGCCGCGAGTTCGCCGACTGGGTGGTTGTATGGGTGCGATCGCGATGGCGCCGCCATTGAGGCCGCGCGGCAGCGGCTGGGCGGCTTTGCCGGCAGGTTCGAGTTGCGGCAAGGCGATTTTGCGGACCTGACCGAGTGGGTGCCGGTTCGGACGTGCGACGGCGCCGTCCTGGATTTGGGTGTGAGCTCGCCGCAACTGGATGAAGCGGAACGCGGTTTCAGTTTCCAGCAGGAAGGCCCGCTGGATATGCGGATGGACCGGCGGCAGCGCTTGACCGCGGCGGAATTGGTGAACACGGCCGGCGAAGCCGAACTGGCGCGGATTTTTTGGGAGCTGGGCGGCGAGCGCAACGCCCGGCGGCTGGCGCGGGCCATCGAGCAGGACCGGCAGGTTCGCCCGTTCAGAACGACCCGGCAGTTGGCGGAAATGATCGAGCGGGTGGCGCCCAGAATGGGCCGAAAAGCGCACCCGGCGACCCGGGTCTTTCAAGCGTTGCGCATCGCGGTAAACGACGAACTGAGTTCTTTGCAACGGGGCCTGACTGGAATGTTCGAACTGCTGCGGCCGGGCGGACGGCTCGCGGTGATTACTTTCCATTCGGCGGAAGACCGGCTGGTCAAGGCTTTTGGACGCGAGCGGGCGCGGGATTACACCTTCGCCGGAAGCGTGGACGTCCCGGAGTTGCGCCAGCCGCGAGCGCCCGAGCTGGTTTGGGTGAGCCGGCGGGCGATTCAGCCGGGAGCGGCAGAGCTCGAGGAAAACCCGCGCAGCCGCAGCGCGCAGTTGCGGGTGGTGGAACGGGTTCGGTAGCGGATTTGGGACGGAGCCGTTGAATCCGTCCGCGAGTGAACAATGGAGCAGGCTGGGTTTGTGGTGAGAATCTTATGGCACGAAATCGGAAATCTCAATCGGCGGCGATTCGCTTTGGCCCGGCATTGAAGGCGTCGGTGCTGTGCCTGCTGATCGGGGGCTCGGGCGTAGGCTACGTGTGGCAAAAGGACCAACTGGTGCGGCTCGGCGACCAGAAAAAGGTCCGGGAGAACCGGCTCGAGGCCCTGGAACGTCAGAACCAGCGATTGCGCAAGCAACTGGCCTTGCAGTGCCGGCCCCAGTTTCTCGAGCAACGCATTATCGACTTAAAACTGGGCCTGATCGCGCCGCGGCAGTCGCAAGTGGTGAATCTGCTCGAGCCCACGGATCTGCCCAGTCCCAGCCCCGGGCGCCAATTTGCAAGTCAGAGTCAACACACTGTGATTATGCCTTGAGACAACGAATTTTTGCCGCCGCCCGTGACGCCGTCGGATGAGGAACCGATCGCCGCGGGCGGCCGGCAAAGCTTGGCACGCAACGAAAACGCGTTATGGCAAAGCGAATACAACTCCGAAGGCTGCTCTGGATGGCCCTGCTGCTGTGCGTGGCCTTCCTGGGGCTGGGCTACCGGCTGGTGGACCTCCAAATTCTCCGTCACGCCGAGTTCAGCGCCAAAGCCCAAGCCAATACCCAGCGCGAATTCCTCCTCGAACCCCGCCGCGGCGACATCCTGGATATCCAGGGGAACCTGCTGGCCACCACCATGCTGACCAAGAAGATCTGCGCCGATCCTTCCCGCATGGTGGGCCACGCCACCGAGGTGGCGCACGCACTCGCGCCCTTGCTCGGGCTTCCCGAGCATCAACTGGTCCAGACCCTTACCCCCGCCACCCGGCGCAACGACAAGGGCGAGGCCATCACCAATCAATACATCTGCCTCAAACGGCGCGTCCCCCTCGAAACGTGGGCCAAAATTCAGGCCGCGATGACCAATCTCACCGGAGCGCTCGAAGAAAAGCGGCTCTCGAAAACCGAACGAGCCGCCTGCCTCGATCTGCGGCTGCGCGCGCTCTTTACCGAGGACGACCAGATGCGGGTCTATCCCAATAAAACCCTGGCTTCTCATGTCCTGGGCTTCGTTAGCACGCGGGAGCGCGAGATCGACGATTTCAAGGTTAACGAGACGGTGGGGGAGGAGGGCATCGAACGGAAATTCGACACGCAACTCGAAGGGGTGCGCGGCTGGCGGCTGACCCAGACAGACCATCGGTCACGCGAACTCGTGGCGTACCGCGAGCAGGATGTGGAGGCGCGCGACGGCTTCAACGTCGTGCTGACGATCGATTCGGTGCTGCAGCATATCGTTGAGTCCGAGCTGGCCGATGCCATGGAGAAACACTCGCCCATCAGCATTTCGGGCATTGTCGTTCGCCCGCGGACGGGCGAGGTCCTGGCCATGGCCACCTTGCCGAATTTCGATCCGAACGAGGCGGGCAAATGGGGGCCCGACAACCGCCGCAACCGGGTGATTACAGACATCGCCGAGCCGGGCTCCACGTTCAAAATCGTGGTCGTGTCCGGAGCCCTCAACGACAGCACGGTCACGCTGGGGGACACCTTCGATTGCGAGCATGGGCATTGGTATTTTGGGGGCCGCACCCTGCATGATCACGAAGCCGAGGGCGTGCTTTCGGTCGAGCAAATCATCACCCGCTCGTCGAACATCGGGGCGGGCAAAATCGGGGTGAAGATGGGCGAGCAGCGGCTCTACGATTACATCCGCAACTACGGTTTCGGGACCAAGAGCGGCATCCCGCTCCCGGGCGAAGTGTCCGGCATCGTCCATCCCCTGCCGAAGTGGAGCAAGGTTTCCATTGCACAGATCCCGATGGGCCAGGGCATTTCGGTGACCCGGCTGCAAATGATCATGGCCATGTGCGCGATTGCCAATCATGGCCTGTTGATGCGGCCGATGCTGGTGGACCGCCTCGAGGACAACGACCACAATGTCGTGGCCAAGTATTCGCCCCAGCGGGTGCGCCAGGTCATCAGTGAAGCCACTGCCAAGCTGATGGTCCAGGCCCTCAAAACCGTCGTCTCACCCACCGGCACCGCCCCAAAGGCCGTCCTCGACCATTACACGGCGGCCGGAAAGACCGGCACGGCATGGAAAGTTGAGAACGGCGTGTACGTGCGAAAATACTTCTCCTCGTTTATTGGCTTTTTCCCGGCCGACAACCCGGAGCTCTGCATTTCGGTGACCATGGACGAACCGAAGCAGGGATATTACGGCGGACAAGTCGCGGCGCCGGTGTTCAAGCAAATCGCCGAGCGCGCCGCCAATTATCTGAATATCCGGCCGGACGACGAGGCAACCCCGCAGGCGCCCGACAACGCCACGGCGCCGAGCGAGGCGCGTTCCCTCAAGGCCGCAGCCTTGCGCTCTCCTTGAATCAACCACAACCGAAAGGCAACATGAGTTCACTTCCATCGATATCACACCGCCTGTTCGTGGCCGCGGTGGGCCAGGAACGGCCAACCCGGCCAAGGCTGGCACGCGCCCGGGGCAGCTCTCGAGCCGAGAGTGGGACCAACCGGGAGGCCGCGGACGAAGCCTTGACCCAGGGACAGAACCGCTTCGCTCCGGTCGCCAGCGGCATCGCCGACCCGGCACTGTTAAGCAGGACCTGACAACCCCGCGGTTTCAGGTAGGATCCGATAGCGAGAAGATGTTTATGGACTCTCGTGACTTGCAGTTTATTGCCAGCGGTTGCGCCGGAGAACTGGTGAATGGTTCAGCGGCCACGCAGGTTCGCAGAGTCTGCACCGATTCACGGCAGTTGCAGCCGGGCGACTTGTTTTTTGCGCTGCCCGGAGAGCGCTTCGACGGACACGTGTTCCTGCAGGAGGTGATCCGCAAGGCTGCGGCCGTAGTCGTCCAGCGAGGGCGGGACCCAGTGGCGCCGGGCACTTGCGCCGTGATTGCGGTGGATGATACGCAGAAGGCCCTCGGGCGGCTGGCGGCAGAGTATCGCCGGGCTTTCGCCTTGCCGATTATCGCGGTTGCCGGGTCCAACGGAAAGACGACGACCAAGGAGCTGCTGGCCTCGGTCCTGAAACAGAAGCGAAAGACGTTATGGAGCGAGGCGAGTTTCAACAACGCGATTGGAGTGCCGCTGACGTTGCTGGGCCTCGAAGCGGCGCACCAGGCGGCGGTGCTGGAAGCCGGCACCAACCATCCGGGTGAACTGGTTCCCTTGGTACAGATGATTCGGCCAGTCTATGGCGTGATCACCTCCATCGGGCGCGAGCATTTGGAGTTTTTCGGCGATCTGGCAGGCGTGGCCCTGGAGGAAGGGCATCTGGCCGAACTCCTGCCCGCCGATGGAAAACTGCTCCTCAATGGCGACAGCGAGTGGAGCGAGCCGATCGGACGGAGGTCCACGGCGCCGGTGCTGCGGGTCGGCTGTGGCGCGGCCAATGATTGGCGGGTGGCCGCCATGCGACCGGACAAACAGGGGCTCACCTTTCGAGTTGAAGCTCCGAACTCTGCGTTTTCGGGAGACTACCGGGTCAACCTCCTGGGACGGCACCAGGCCGTCAACGCCCTCTTCGCCATCTGCCTGGGGGCTGAAATGGGACTCGGGCGGGAGGAGATCGCGCGAGGGCTGTTGGAGTGCAAGCCGCCCAAGATGCGCCTTCAAGTTTGGGAGTTGAATGGCATCCGGGTGCTGGACGACGCGTACAATGCGAATTCGGATTCGATGCTGGCGGCGTTGCGGACCCTGCAGGAACTGCCTTGCAAAGGCCGCCGCGTGGCCGTCCTGGGCGACATGGGGGAACTGGGGATTCACAGCGAAGCCGCGCACGAGGAGGTGGGACGGCAGGCCGCCGAGTTGGGCGTGGGGCAATTGTTTGCCGTGGGAAAGATGGCGTCGGTGATGGCCCGCGGAGCGCGGAGCGCGGGTTTAAACCGGGTCTTTGAGTTTTCCGACGTGGCGACCGCGGCCGCCGCGGTGAAGCAATTTATCAAGGACGGAGATTTGCTGCTGCTCAAGGCCTCTCGTGCCGCCCGTCTGGAACAAATCGGGGATGTGTTGCGAGCCGGGGGCGCCGCGCGAAAGAATTGAATGGTTTTATACCTCACGCAACAGATACAGGAATGGGCGGCGGGAACGGCCTGGGCAGAACGGCTTTCCGCACTCCGCCTGTTTCGCTACATCACCGTGCGGAGCGCCGGGGCCGCGTTGACGGCGCTGGCTATGAGCTTATGGCTCGGACCACCCGTCATCGCCTGGCTGAAACGAATTAAGTTCGGCCAGGAATATTCCGACAAGGCGGAGGCCGCCGGCGATATCAAGACCCGGTTGCTGAGCAAGCGCGGAACCCCAACCATGGGCGGCATCCTCATCGTGCTGGCGCTCAACTGCACGACCCTGATTTGGGCGCAATGGAACATCCTCGTCGAACTGACCCTGCTTTCGGTGGTCGTGCTCGCCGGTTTGGGTTTCTATGACGATTACGCCAAGATCAGCCAACAGAGTGGGGGCGGCGCGAAATCGAGGGTCAAGCTTTGGGTCCAGGTGGCGCTGGCGCTGTTCATCGGCGTTTACCTGTGGCTGGTCCCCACCACCAGCAAGCTGATTACCGAAGTCATGGTGCCCTTTTACAAGTTCCCAGTGGCCACCGGCGCCGGTCTCCTCGGCCTGCTCATCACCATGCTCACCGTCGTCGGCAGTTCCAACGCGGTCAACCTGACCGACGGCCTGGATGGCCTGGCCGTCGGCTGCACCTTGATCGTCTCTTTCGTCTTTGTCGTCCTCACCTATGTGGCGGGCAACTCCAAGGCCGCGGCCTATCTGCAGATTCCCTATGTGGCCGGCGCGGGTGAACTGGCCGTGTTTTGCGCGGCAATGATCGGCGCGGGTCTGGGCTTCCTTTGGTACAACTGCCACCCCGCCCAGGTGTTCATGGGGGACACCGGCTCGCTCGCCCTGGGCGGGGCCTTGGGCATTATCGCCGTGCTGATTCATCAGCCGTTTGTGCTGGTCATCGCGGGCGGCGTCTTCGTGATGGAAGCCGTCTCGGTGATCCTGCAGACCGGGTGGTTCCGTTACACCAAACGGCGTTACGGGACCGGACAACGGGTCTTCCTGATGGCGCCCATCCATCACCATTTCGAGAAGAAGGGCTGGTACGAGTCCCAAGTCGTCATGCGCTTTTACATCCTGGGCATCCTCTGCGCCGTCGTGGCGCTGAGCACTTTGAAAATTCGGTGATGTTCAACCTCAAATATACAGGCAGCCAGGCCAGGTTCCGGATCGAGGAATTCCGCGCCCAAATGCGTCCGTGGCGGGCGTCCGCCACCGGAGGCGCTTTGCAGTCGCTTTACTCCTTGCACAACCCCAGCTTCGCTGTTAGAAGCAGAGCAGCAAGCAGCGATAGCGGCTGCCGCAGACGGCACAATCTTGCTTCACCGGCTTACTCGAGCTTCGATCAGTTTCGAGAACATCAGCAGCGCGGTGAAGGTATTTGTCAGGCATTGAAATCAATACGTTGGGGTGCCATGGCCGGGCACCCCAACATAACCGGTAATTAATCTGACTCTTGAGTTCAACGGGCGCGCAGCCCGGAAATCTTTAAATTTACCTCGGTTTTTTTTGAGGAAAAACCCGAGGTAAAAACCTACAACCTTGAATGATACCTCAACCACCAGCGCAACAGCGCCACTTACCATGAACAATCCCAGTCCCCTCGTCCCACAAGGCTCGCTCCTCGAACAAAAAAGCCAGAACCGCGCTCGAGTAAAGATCGCGATTTTTCTCGTCCTGGCCATCCACGGCATCGGTCTTCTGGCCTTGCTGATGCAAGGCTGCAAGAAGGAGCCCGATGCGTCCGGCGGCACCGCGGGCGGCGCGGCTGAAGCCACGAATGCCCCGCCCGTGACGTTCACGGAGCCCACCAACGCCCCGGCCGGGGCAACGAATGAAGTCAGCGCGCCGAGCAACCCGCCGCCTCCGGCAGTCGTCGAGACGGCCCCGGCGCCGACGGCACCTACAAGCCCCGGTCCTGCCCTCGGCGCCACCGAGTACACCATCGCCAGCGGGGATAATTTCAGCGCCATCGCCAAAAAGTTCCACGTTTCGCTGAAAGCTCTCATGGATGCCAATCCAGGGGCGCAGCCCACAAAACTCAAGATTGGGCAAAAGATCAATATTCCGGCTTCGGCGGCCTCGGCGGCCTCGGGGACGACTGCGAATCCCGCCGCTCCCGGCACCGAGGGCGGCACGGCGGAGCAGGTTTACAGCGTAAAATCCGGCGACAGCCTCACCCGGATCGCCAACCATTTTGGCACCAGTGTCAAAGCGCTGCGCTCGGCCAATCACCTCAAGACCGACCGGATCGTCGTCGGACAGAAGTTGAAGATACCGGTGAAGGGTGCGGCAACCGCGGAACCGGCTGCCGCTCCCGCCAGCACGCCAACCGGACAATAAGCACCGACGGGGCAGCAGAGCGCTTTGGTCAGATCGAATCGTTGGGCATGAAAGTGGCCGTCAGCATCCTGGTCTTTTGCGTAGCAGCGCTCTTGGCGCTGGGGATGGTAATGCTCTACAGCTCGAGCATGGTGCAGGATGGGGCGCGGTTCCTGGTCCTGCAGGCCATCTGGTGCCTGGTCGGCATTGTGGGGTGCGTTCTGCTGACGCTCCTGGATTATCGTCATCTGCGGCGGATTTCCTTGTTCCTGTTTGCCGCGGCGATCGTGATGCTGGTGCTCGTGCTGATCCCAAAAATCGGGGTGGTGCGAGGGCATGCCCGCCGATGGTTTGCCATGGGGCGAGTCACCCTGCAGCCATCCGAGTTTGCCAAAGTCGCGGTCCTGATGGTGCTGGCCTGGTACGGGGAAAGGCACCAGCGGCAAATGCGCAAGTGGGGCCGGGGAATCCTGGTGCCGGGAGCTTTGATTGGGATCACGGCGGGATTGATATTCAAGGAGCCGGACGTGGGCAACGCACTGCTCCTGTGCGCGGTCAGCGGCATATTGCTGTTGATCGGCGGAATTCGGCTGAGCTATTTCCTGCCCCCGGCAATCCTGTGCGCGGCGGGAGTGGGGCTGTTCATCTACCATAATCAAATGCGTTCCGAGCGCATCTATTCGTGGTTGCACGTGGAAGAGACCCGGAAAGACAAGGGCCAGCAGGCCTACCAGGCGATGATCGCCCTGGGCAGCGGCGGACTCGCCGGCAAAGGTCTGGGCGACGGCTTGCAAAAACTTGGCTTCGTGCCGGAGCAGCATACAGATTTCATTCTCTCGATTATCGGGGAGGAGTTGGGGCTGATCGCGACCCTGCTGATCGTCGCCGCATTCATCGCCATCGTCGTGTGCGGAGTGTATATCTCGGTGAATGCGCCGGATACCTTTGGGATGTTATTGGGGTCGGGGATTTCCTTCCTGATTGGGCTGCAGGCGTTCATCAATATCGGGGTCGTCACCAGCACTCTGCCCAACAAGGGCCTGCCGCTGCCCTTCATTAGCTACGGCGGTTCGAACCTGGTGATCATGCTGGGCATCGTCGGCATTCTGTTGAGCATCGCGCGCCGCGCCCGCGGAGGAGAACGAAAAGCGGAGGCAGCTGCCGAGAGTGAGCCCATGGGTTCGGTACGCTCGCGCGGCAATCCCTTCAAGCGCCCGGCCCACTCGCGGCTTGCCGGCGCGGGCGGAACCGAGCTCCCGTGCTACCAGGGCAGACAAAACTGGGACCAACCTCCGGCTGCCCCAGGCGCATGATGAACAACCCGCATCCACCATGCCCGCATGTTGCCATCGCCTGCGGCGGGACGGGCGGCCACCTGTTTCCCGGCCTGGCGGTGGGCGAACAGTTGTTGCAATCCGGCTGCCGGGTGACGCTGCTGGTCTCCCCCAAGCAAGTGGACCAGGCGGCCGTGCGGGGAATCCAGCGCATGGAAGTGTTGACGCTGCCGGCGGTTGGTTTGGCGGGCGGACGATTCGCATCGTTCGCCGCTGGTTTAGTGGCTTCGTACCGCCTGGCGAAGCGGGCGTTCCAGGCTCAGCCCCCGCAAGCCGCGCTGGCGATGGGCGGATTCGTCAGCACGGGACCCATCCTGGCGGCCAAGCGTTTGCGGGCGCGAACGTTCCTGCACGAATCCAACACGATTCCTGGACGAGCCAACCGCTGGCTGTCGCGGATCGTCGATGAGGCGTTCGTCGGTTTTCCCACGACGGCGGCCCGCTTGCACACCCGCCTGGTGCGGGTGACCGGGACGCCGGTTCGCCCGCAGTTCCGGCCACGGGAAGCCGCCGCATGCCGTGGCGCCCTGGGTCTGGACCCCGTTCGTCCGGTGGTGGTCGTGGTTGGCGGCAGCCAAGGCGCCCGGGGCATCAATCAACTCCTCACCCGGTCCCTGCCCTTGCTGGCCAAAACCCGGCCGCAGTGGCAATGGCTCCACCTCAGCGGGGCCGCGGATGAAATGGCGGTGAAGCAGGCCTACGAGAGCGCGGGAACTACCGCGCTGGTGCTGCCCTTCTGCTCGGAAATGGAACTGGCCTTGGGAGCGGCGACCGCGGCAGTCAGCCGCGCCGGGGCTTCCTCACTGGCGGAACTCGCCGCCATGCGCGTGCCGGCTGTGCTCATCCCCTTCCCCGCCGCGACCGACGACCACCAATTTCACAACGCGCGAGCCTTTGCCGACTCGGGAGCGGCTGAGTTGCTAGCGCAGCACGACGCCACCGCCGAACGGTTGGCCGGCCTGCTCGGAAACCTGGTGGAGAATTCCGCCGCGCGCGCGCGCATGCAGTCCTCGCTCGGCCAATGGCACGCGCCGCAAGCCGCCGACAAGATTGCGAGCGCAATTCTGCGCATGATCGGCTTCCAGGTCCAGGACGCTCCAACGGAGGCGTCCTCCCCCCAGGCAACCTCGGAGCCGCTCGGCGGCCAGGCCCAATCGCGCGATGGCCAGGCCCAGGCGGCGCGGGGACTCAGATTTGCATGAACCCGGAAAACCTCACCTTCTCTGCACCCGGCCCGAGCGCGACCGGCACGTGGGCCGAACTCGCAGGAGGATTGTCGGCCCAAAGCGTTTTCCGACGGGATGAACCGCTGGCCCGGCGCACGACTTTGCGCGTGGGAGGACCGGCCGATGTCTATGTCGAGCCGGCGTCCGAGGAGGATCTGCGCACGGTCGTCCGGTTCTGCGCCGAGCACCGGCTGCCGCTGTTCGTCCTGGGTCGCGGCTCGAACCTGCTGGTGAAGGACGGCGGTTTTCGGGGCGTGATCGTTTGCCTGGCACATCCGCATTTCAGCCGGATCGAGGTGTCGGCCGGCCGGCTGGTGTGCGGTGCCGGCGCCAAGCTCAAGGCGGTGGCCGTCGAAGCCAAGCGGAGCAACCTCGAAGGATTGGAGTTTTTGGAAGGCATCCCGGGCAGCGTGGGCGGCGGCTTGCGGATGAACGCCGGCGCCATGGGCGGGGTGATCTTCGACGTGGTGCGAGCCGTGCGGTTGATGGGTTTTGACGGGATCCTGCAGGAACGCGCCACCGCGGAGCTCAACGTCCAATACCGAAGCTGTCCCACCCTCAAAACCCAAATCGCCCTCGGCGCCGTTCTGGAAGGACGACCGGGTGCCCGCCAGGCCATCGAGCAGCGGATGAACGAGTTCAGCCGGAAGCGCTGGCAATCCCAGCCCGCCGCTCCCAGTGCCGGTTGCATCTTTAAGAACCCAGCCACCATCTCCGCCGGCAAGCTCATCGACGAACTCGGGTTGAAAGGAACACGCGTCGGCGGAGCGGCGGTATCCGTCGAGCATGGGAATTTCATCGTGAACGATGGCACCGCGACGGCGGCGGATGTGCTGGCTTTGATCGAACGCATCCGGGAGCGGGCGCGAACCGCGCGCGGCCTCGAATTGGAAACCGAAGTGGAGATTATCGGAGCATGAGGAACGGGCGGCGTTTAAGAATCACGGTGATGCTAGGCGGCCCAAGTGCCGAGCGGGAAGTCTCGCTGCGGTCGGGCACGGCGGTGGCGCAAGCACTGCGGACCCTGGGCCACGAGATCCACGAACTGGACCCGAAAACAGACGATTGGGAACTGCCGCCGGGAGAGGAGGTCGTCTTCCTGGCCTTGCACGGATCCTACGGCGAGGACGGGACGGTGCAACGCCGGCTCGACAAGCTGGGGGTTCCCTATACCGGTTGTGACGCGGAATCCAGCCGCATCGCCTTCGACAAATTCCTCAGCAAACAGCGATTCGTCGCCGCTGGGGTGCCCACCCCGAGCTTCGAGCTGATCACATCCCCCAACGCCAGTTGGCCCATGGGGTGGAACCCGCCGGTCGTGCTCAAGCCCGTTCGGCAGGGTTCAAGCGTCGGACTGCAATTTGTCGAACGCGTTTCCGATTGGGCGAGGGCGTTGGGAGAAACCATGCGCTTCGATTCGCAGGTTTTGCTCGAAGAAAAGATCGCCGGCCGCGAAACGACCGTGGGTATTCTCTCGGGCAAACCGCTGCCCATTGTCGAGGTGCGACCGCACACGGGTGTGTACGATTATCAGAGCAAATACACGGCGGGCGCAACCGAGTACCTCTGTCCTGCGCCCTTCGATGCCAAAACTACCGCCAGCATCCAAACCGCCGCCCTCGGCGCCTTCGCAGCCATCGGCGGGCGTGATTATTCACGAGTGGACATCATGGTGCGCCCCGGCGGCGAACCCCTGGTTCTCGAAGTCAACACCCTGCCCGGCATGACCGAAACCAGCCTGCTGCCCAAAGCCGCGGCCGCTCTTGGTCTGGGTTATGCCGAGCTGTGCCAGAGCATGGTTGAACTGGCTCTCGCAAGGCACCGCCGATGATCTGGTTTAACCGAAAACCGAAAAACCGGCGGTTGGGGCGCGAGCACGTCCTGGACGTGAAGCTGCGCTCCAACAAGCTGCGCGCCGCCCGCGTGCGCCTGGCCGTGGTGTCGCTCAGCCTGGTCCTTGGCGCCGGAGCCGGGTTTTACGTGATTTGGTTTGGCGGCCAATGGCTCATGAACCAGGTGCTCTATGAAAACAAGGCCTTCGCGATCGAAAAGCTCGAGGTCCAAACCGACGGGGTGATCTCCCTCGAACAACTGCGGCGCTGGGCGGGAGTGCGGCTCGGGGAGAACCTGCTGGCGCTGGATCTGGGCCGGGTGAGGCGGGATTTAAGGATGGTTTCCACCGTTCAATCCGTGTCCCTCGAGCGGGTTCTGCCTCACACGCTGCGCATTCAGGTCGTCGAGCGCGAACCGGTGGCCCAGGTCAGCGTGCTCCGCCCCGCGGCGAACGGCGGCATCGAGAAGGCCATCTTCTTTCTGGATGCCGACGGTTATGTGATGGTGCCGCTGGACCCGCGCCAGCGGGCCGTTCCGCCCAACCCGGCGGCAGACCAGTTGCCGCTCATTTGCGGCCTCAACCCCAACGAGGTGCAGGCCGGACGCAAGATCGACCTGCCACAAGTCCGGGCCGCGCTGGATTTGGTCGTGGCGTTCGAGCGCTCTCCGATGGAGAGCCTGGCCGAGCTGAAGAGCATCGATGTCTCGGCGCCGGAAGTCCTGCTGGTCACAACCTCGCAAGGGAGCCAGGTCACGTTCGGCTTGAGCGATCAGGACCTGCAATTGCGCCGGTGGCAGGCCGTGTTCCTGCATGGACAGCGCAACAAGCAGGCCATTGCGAGCCTGGATTTAGCGGTTACCAACAGCATTCCGGTCGTATTTCAGGACGCCAGCGCGCTGCCGCCGGCGACTCCCAAACCCATAAAACCATACAGACGAAAACATGTTTGACCCTGCTGCTTCGATCATCGTGGGACTGGAGGTCGGCACCTCGAAAGTGTGCGCCGTGGTGGGCGAACTGGCGCCGGACGGGGCGCTCAACATTGTGGGGCTGGGCCAGGCGCGCTCACGCGGAGTGCGCAAGGGAGAGATCAGCGATCCGTCCCTGGCCGAGGAGGACGTGCGGCATGCCATTGTCGAAGCCGAGCAAATGGCCGATGTGGAGATTCGCAGCGTTTATCTCGGCGTGACGGGCGGACACGTGCGCGGGTTCAACAATCGGGGGGTGCACCCGGTAGTTTCCGCCGATCGCGAGATCTCGGAAGCCGATGTGCAGGACGTCATCAAGAACGCCAAGACCATCAATCTTCCCGCGCAAAACCACGTGCTGCATGCCATTCGGCAGCACTTTCTGGTCGATGGCCAGGACGGCATCACCAACCCCGTGGGCATGCTCGGCGCCCGCGTGGAAGTGGATGTCCACGTGATCCACGGCAGCCTGAACCGGCTGCAAAACGCCATTCGCATGGTCAAGGGGTTGCAGCTCGAAGTGGATGACATTGTGTTCACCGGCCTGGCGTCCGCGCTTTCGCTGTTGACCAACGAGCAAAAAGAGCTGGGTTCGATTGTGATCGATATCGGCGGTGGCACCACCGAGTATGTGGTTTACGCCAACGGCATCGTGAAGCATACCGGGGTGCTGGCGGTGGGTGGAGACCATGTCTCTAACGACCTGGCGTATGGTTTGAAGGTGCCGCTGAGCCGCGCCGAACAACTCAAAATTGAGCACGGCTCCGCCCTTTTGGACGAGTCGGCGGCCGGTCAGACCATTACCCCGGCCAACGAACTGGGGCTGCCGTCGAAAGCCCTTAACCTGGAGAACCTCCGCCGCATTATGGCCCTGCGCCTCGAAGAAATCTTTCAACTTATCCTGCAAGACCTCGAACAGGCCAATGCCATCAATTATTTGCGCGGCGGGGCCTTCCTCTGCGGCGGCGGCTCCCGCATCTCCCAGATCGATAAGCTCGCCGAGCAGGTCCTGCAAATGCCGGTCTCCCTGGGCAAGGCCAACTCCATCAGCGGCCTGAAGTCCGCCCTCGACCAGCCCGAATTCGCCACCCCCATCGGTTTGGTCAAATTCGGCTCGTTTCAGCATCGGAAACGAGCCGCCCGGCCTTCGTTGAAGGACGGCCTGCGGACGACCCTCGGACAGTTGTTCAAACGCGTGTAAACCTGACCCAATCCCTATGGACACCCTGCCAAAGCCCGCAGTCGCGGTTGAAACGAAAAAGCGCGTCGCCCTGAGAGTCTTCGGGGTGGGCAACGCCGGGATTACCATTATTGAACGGATGGCGGAGGACGGCCCGGCCGCGGAGACCTTTGTCGCGGTGAACCCCGACGCCCAGCGCCTCGCCGCCTCCTCCATAGCGGAAAAGCTTCACCTGGAAAGCCGGCCACTGCGCGGCCTGGGTTCCGGCGGTGATCCCGAGCGCGCCCGATCCCTGGCTGAGGAACACGCCGAAAAGCTTCAGGCCTATTGCCAGGAAAAGGACGTGATCTTCATCGTCGCCGGCCTGGGCGGCGGCGCGGGCAGCGGGATCAGCCCGGTGATCGCCCGCCTGGCCAAAGACGCGGGAGCCTTGGTCCTGGCCTTGGTCACCCTGCCGTTCGATTGCGAGGGAAGCCGCCGGCGGGGGGTGGCGGCGGAGGCCGCGGAAGAATTGCGGGACGTGGTGGATGCCCTCATCTGCTTGCCGAACCAGCGGGTTTTTGGCTTGCTCCAGGAACAGACCTGTGTCCTCGACGCTTTTAACCTCACCAACCAAATGCTGGCGGATTGCGGACGGAGCATCTGGCGGCTATTGACCCACTCCGGTCCCATTGAAATCCATTGGCCGGATCTTTGTGACCTGCTCCGAGGTGAGCATACCGACTGCGCCTTCGCGGTCGTCGAAGCCGCCGGCGCCACCCGTTCGAGGGAGGTCGTGGACAAACTGCTGGCCCATCCGCTCCTGGAGGAAGGCCGCATGCTGACGGGATGCCAGGGGATGCTGGTCAGCCTCATGGGCGGCCCGGACCTGACCATGACGGAAATCGATCGGGTCATGCAGGAACTCAGCAGCCGATGCGGCAGTGCTCAAGTCATCATGGGTGCAATCGTCGATGAAAGTTTCCGGGAGCGGCTCACCGTGACGGTCATCACCGTCCGGCCCCCTTCGGAGTCCCCGGAAAGCCTGAGCGGGTCGCGCCGCTCTGGGGAAAACCTGGATCAGCAACTCATCAAGGGCTCAGGCCGGCCGCGCCCGGGTTCCCGGTTTGTTCCGCCACCGCCGGCCTTGCCACCGGATCAGGTCCAACAAATGCTGGCCCGGCAGGGCGCCACGCGGCCAGGCTCGCGAAAGGCCCTGCCCCGTTTCCGCCAAGCGCAGCTTCCCCTCGAAATTGTTTCCAAGGGCCGGTTCGACAAAAGTGAACCGACGATTCATAAAGGCGAGGACTTGGATGTGCCCACCTACATCCGGCGAGGCGTTTCCCTGAACTGATTCTAATGAGGCTGGGCTTGAGGCTTTCTGCGGGTTGTGGAGTGGTTGAGGGTTGGGGGGGCTCGAGGAGGTCGGGGTTGGCAGACGCCTCATTAGCTGTGCGCTTCGCGCGGAGATGAGAGGGCACACGGGGTTGCGGCAACCCTGAGCACCGTGCCGCAAGCGCGGCGAGATCTTTGATGGGTGCCGGCTGCGGAACCGGGCGGTATTTCCACTGCCTCGAAAGCGTCGAGCGCCTGGTTGGCCTCGAGATTTCCGAAGACATGCTGGCCGCGGCGCAGAACCCCGTGCGCAAGGAGCAGATCACCGCCGCCCGGATCGAACCGCGACGGGAGAACGTTTACTTGAGTTCATTCCCGCCGCAGTCTTTTCACTTTATCTATTCCCTGGGCATGTTCGGCCACGGCTGCCCTGTGACCGTGGAGGTCTGCAATCGCTTTTGCCAATGGCTCAAAGCCGGGGGCAAGCTTCTCTTCAACGTCGTGGATTTCTCAGGCTTGCCCCGTGCCATCGGGCTCGCCGCCGGCTCAAGCGGATCATTTACCCGGCCCTGACCCAGCGCTGGCGCCGCCTTCTGGATGAACGGGAGAACCGCGCGCCGCTCTTCGCCCTGAACCAGCGGCAACTGGCGGACTTAATGGCTCGCACCTGTTTTGACAGATTCAGCGTCGCCTCGCACCGGTGCAGTTCACCTTTATGGCGTGGCCGCCACTTGGAGTGTGTGGCCACCAAGCAATAGCCGCCCTGCCCTTTTCGATCTCAATCGAGCGCCCAGCTCCCGCACAAGGCGAGAACCGGAACCCGACGCAGCCGGGGTACTCAGGTGGTGAAGCTCATCACCCGGGGACGCACCAGGCGGTCGAAATCCCGGAAACTCATGCGCATCACCTCGGTGTGTGACCCGGCGTTAAAAGCGAGGTTCTCCTGCCGGGTCAGCGCCTCAGCCAGGTACACCTCCATGCCGTAAAGATTCCCGAAGGGGGGCATGGCGCCCGTCTCACAGCCGGGAAACCGCTGCCGGAATTCTTCCTCCGAGGCAAATTTAACCTGATCGCAACCGGTCACCTCGCGGAGATCCTGCAGCACAATCTTGCGATTGGCCGGCAAGACGGCCATGGCCATTTCTCCGTCAAGCTCCACGATTACCGTCTTGGCGAGTTCTTTGCCGGGAATATGGGCCGACGCTGCCACTTCCTGCGCTGTATAGGCCGGCGAATGAACAATACTCACATACTTGATTTTCTCCTGGTCCAGAAACTCTTTCAATTTTCGAACTGGCATATTGGACTCCTTTCGTTGGCTGAACCTTAATTTCAAAGTAAGCCTTCCGGCCATGGAATCAAGCGAGCCGAAAGCATCCGCGCGCCGCCCCCATCCCACGGCGCGGGCGGGGCCGGCAGCCGGCTCTCGTGAGGTGGAGTATCCGGCTGGTTTGCGCAGAATGGCCGCCTTGGGTATTATTGGGCTGAACCAATTCATTATGCGTGAAGAGCCAATCTCATCGCCGGGAGAGCATTCGAGCTTTGCCGCGTTTTGGGACGCCTTGGCGCCATACCACGCCGCGATCGAGAACAGCTACCTCGATTTGCCGAGCCTGCGTCAAATCATCCATGAAATCCAGGGACCCGTTGTGGTGGTGGGGGCGGGTCAGGGTTTAATCGTTGCCGAGATTCGGAAAAGAGGATTTCCCTGTGACGGCGTGGATCTGAGCCCGGAGATGATTCGGTACGCCAAGCTGCGGCGAGGGATCCAGCTCGTGCAGGCCGACGCGCGGGCCATGCCGTTCCCAGACCGAACCTACCAAACCGTGATTTATGCAACCGGCGTGGTTGATTTCACCGATGACGAGGCAGGAATCCGTGCCATGCTGACGGAAGGCAGACGAATCGCGGCCGGGGCGGGGAAAGTATTTGTCGCGTTCTACCGATTCAGTCCCGCACAGGAAAACTTCCTTTCGAAAGTCGGACTGCTCAGCAACCACGTGATAGCCCTGAGGGAAAGCCTCGGGCTTTATCTGCTGAACCCCGCTCGGATGGTCACCTGGGTCGCGAACCGAGCCGGTGTCAGTCGACTACGCGCGCTAGCCCTGGTGCTTCGGCTGTCGGCGCTCACCACGCGCCAGGAACGGAGGATGACGTTTAGGATGCGAACGATCGTTCGCAAGATGGCGAACCCCGAGTCATTCATCAGCGCCGCGGCGGAGAAGCACCCGTACCGGGACGCGCCTGAAATCCGCAGGCTTTTCAACCGCCTCGAGATCCCGATGAAGCGACTCGAAACGTGTAGCAGTTGCTTCATGGTGCAACTCGGGTCGGGATAGCCTTCGTCTGGTTCGTGTGGTTCGCGGTCCCTCGAAGGCTGAGCGCTTAATACCCCCGGGATAAACCACGGCCGCCTCCTCACGGGCGACCCCTCACGGACGCTCGGAGCGCCGTCCGGCGACACTCACCCGCCGGGCTTCTGAAGATTCAGCCGCTTCATCTTCGACATCAGCGTGGTCGGCTTGATTTGCAGCAGAGCCGCCGCGCCGTCAGCGCCGTAGATTTTCCAATGGGTGCGGCGCAACGCCGTGGCGACAATTTCCCGCTCGCGCACGGCCAGTTCGTCCAGAGAAAGCTCTTCGCCGTCTGCCCCGGCCTCAGGTCCGGAACGGTTCGAGAGATTGCCGGCAGCGGTGCGGTACGGAAGGTCGAACTGTAGCTTTCCGCCTTTGGCAAGGATGACCGCGCGCTCGATCACATTCTGCAACTCGCGCACGTTGCCGGGCCAATCGTAACTTTGCAGCTCCTGAACGTGGAGCTGCGTGAGCCGAAGCCGGGGCACGCCGAGCCGCCGGGAAGCTTGCTGGATAAAGTGCCCGGCCAACGCTCCCATGTCCTCCAACCGCTCGCGCAGCGGCGGAACTCCGATGGGGAAAACGCTCAGCCGGTAATAGAGGTCGAGCCGAAAGCGTCCGGCCTTAGCCTCCGCCAGCAGGTCACGATTGGTGGCGGTGATGAGACGAACTTTGACGGTCCGGGTGCGCTCATCGCCCACCCGCTCGAATTGGCCTTCCTGCAAAACCCGCAGCAGCTTGCTTTGCAAGTCGAGCGGAATTTCCCCGATTTCGTCCAGAAACAACGTGCCGTCGTCCGCCAACTCGAAACGCCCGACCCGATCCTTGATGGCCCCGGTAAACGCGCCGCGGACATGGCCAAAAAACTCGCTCTCGAAGAGTTCCTTCGGAATGGAGGCGCAGTTGACCCGCACCAGTGGACGTTGCTTGCGGACGCTCAAATCGTGAATGGCGCGGGCGACCAATTCCTTGCCCGTGCCGGACTCCCCCAGCACCAGCACGTTGGCTTCCGTGGGTGCCACCGTGGCGATCTGGGACAGCACCTTTTGGAGCGCGGGACTTTGACCGATGATGTTCCCCAAGCCAGCGCGGAACTCGTCCTGGAGGATTTCGTTTTCGAATTCGAGGTTCTTCTGCCTGGCAATGCAGCTTAAGGCCACGACCCGCCCCGCCACTCCGCCCTCCGGGCCGCGGTACGGAGTGGATTTGACGTGGATCCAATGCAAGCGGCCATCCTTGCGCTTCATTTCGAACTCGAAATGCTTGGGCTGTTCGCCCGAGGTTTCGTTGGCCGCGCAGGGCAACGCGTTGGGATCCGCCTTCAGCAAACCCGGCGTCTGGCCCAAAAGTTCTTCCGGCGCGTACCCGGTGATCTCGGAGACCAGACGATTGGCGTAGATAATCCGGCAATCGTCGTCCAAAACCATCACCCCCTCGGAGAGGCTTTCCAGCGCCGTCCGGTAAAACCCGTCGGCCACACCGAAAGCCACCGGGCTGGATGTGCCTGTCGTCGCTGTCGAAGCGGCTGAATTCATGCGCCACAACATGGCTCATGGAGGCTCGTGGCGCAACGAGTCCTCGTTGTCCTCGCCACGATTGAGCGTTGAACACGAGGATTCGTGGCGATTCGGGGGCAGCTCAGTTAATCCGCTTCATTAGATTAATATACTATCTCTCAAGGGGTTAACCTTGGAACGCCCCTCGGCACGGGCGCCTGGCACAGCGCTAGCATAGAGGTTGAAGTGTCGGGCATCGAATCCATCAACACGAAATGATTAACGAAAGCACCAACTGAATGACCAAGATCTCTGTTCTCTACTTCTCCGGCTCCGGGCACACGACAAAAATGGCCCAAGCCGTCGCGGCCGGGGCTGCCGCCACGGGCGCCAAGGTCAACCTCCTGCCGATTCAAGGCAAGGACATCCAGGAAGGGCGCTTCGGCAACGACGAATTGATGGCCGAGCTGGATGCCAGCGATGGCATTATCTTTGGCTCCCCCACTTACATGGGCGGTCCGGCCGCACAGTTCAAGGCCTTTGCGGACGCGACCGGCGAGCGATGGTATCTGCGCAAGTGGGCGAACAAAGTCGGCGCCGGGTTCACGGTTTCGGGCGGTCCCAGTGGCGATAAGCTTGAGACGCTGCATTACTTTTTCACCCTGGCCATGCAGCACGGCATGGTCTGGGTCGGGCTCAACGAACTGCCGGCGGAGAACGGGATGAACCGTCTCTCGAGCTATGCGGGTGCGATGGGGCAGGCCCGACAGGAGGAACCGGAGGTCGCGCCCAACGCAGCGGACAGACTCACCGCCGAAAGCCTTGGCCAGCGTGTGGCGCAAGCGGCGCGGCGCTGGCGCCAGCCCGCACCAGTCGAGGAACCGAAGGCGGGACCGTCCGTGCGCCCGGCGGAGAAGAACGTCCTGGCAGCATCTTGAATACAGAGGAAAATTCTATGAACCGATTATTCGAGGATAAAGTCGCTCTGGTCACCGGTGGTGGCAGCGGTATCGGCCGTGCCTCGGCCCTGGCGTTCGCCCAGGCGGGTGCGAAAGTGGTGGTGTCCGGACGGCGCGAAAAGGAAGCATTCGAGACCGTGGCGCTGATCCAAAAAGCCGGCGGGCAGGGCCTGTTTGTCCGGGCGGACGTTGCGCAAGAGGCGGAGGTCGAGCAATTGGTGGCGCGGACGCTGTCCCATTATGGCCGGCTCGATGCCGCCTTCAATAACGCGGGCATCGAAGGCGAGGTGGGAAAGCAGACACACGAACAATCGCTGGCAAATTACCGGACCGTCATGGACACCAACGTGCTGGGTGTACTGCTCGCCATGAAGCATGAGATCGCCGCCATGTTAAAGAACGGCGGCGGCGCCATCGTCAACAATGCCTCGGTCGGCGCTTTGGTGGGCTTTCCCGGCGCGAGCGTTTATGTCGCCAGCAAGCACGCGGTGCTGGGTTTGACGAGAACTGCGGCGCTCGAGTACGCCAAGCAAGGTGTGCGCGTCAATGCGGTCTCCCCCGGCGCGATCGAGACCGCGATGCTGCATCGTTTCACGGGTGGGCCAGGGACGGATTTCTTTAATCAACTCAGGGGCCTGCATCCCATTGGCCGCCTGGGTCGGCCGGAAGAAATTGCGGAAGCCGTGCTTTGGCTCTGCTCGGACAAGGCCTCCTTCGTCACAGGTCTGTCCCTAACCGCCGATGGCGGCCTGACCGCGCAGTAACCGTCGAGACGCCCAAAAGAATCCCGCCCGAAAGCGAAAAGCGGAGGAAAACTCCTCCGCTTTTCCGGGGGTCAAACGGAATTCGGTTACTTCTTGCTGCCGAGGATTGCGTCCTTGGCGGCTTTGGCAACGCGGAACTTGACCACGCGTTTGGCCGGGACTTTGACGGTCTGGCCTTTCTTGGGGCCAAACTGCATGGTCATGGTGCGGGCTTGGCGCGTCACCAGCACCAGCTTGCCGATACCCGGCAGCGTGAAGGTGTTCTTGGCCTGCTTGTAGGCGAGGTCCGCGATAAGGTCCAGTGCCTGGACGGCTTGTTTTTTAGTAATGCCCACTTGCTCAGCAAGCGTGGCCGCGATTTGTGATTTGCTTAATGCTTTAGACATGAGGCCGCAGTGGATACTGGCGAAACCTCATAAAATCAAGCTAAAAACGGTGTCTGATAAGGCGCGGCCTCAGAGCCTGCGCGCGGTTTTGGGGTGGCAGACGCTCATGAGTGTTGTGCTTCGGGCGAGGCGAGCGCGAATAGGGGGCCGGGGAAAGGCTGGACGCGATGCTGAAAAGGCAGCGAAACCTGGCTTGATTACAAGATATCTTGGGGTTCAAGGATGCTGGCGAGCTTCGAGAACCCTGGCACGGGTTTAATCGGCTGGTTCGGTTGGCACCCCGATCAGGTAGGTGATGGGGATCGGTGTCATTCTGCCTTTGAGCGTGCCAATCTCCCACCGGTAGCCGTTGGTGCCCAGCCTGGCCGTCAGCTCGTGCAACTCCCGGACACTGTAGGTCCGCAGACAGGAAACCAGCGCGTCAAATAGAGTCACCAGCGGCAGCATAGGCAACAGATATGTCCACAACAGCCTGGACCAGCGGAACGGGCGAATCCACGGCGTCATAACCAGGACCGCCAGCGGCGCCACCAGCATGAGCAACAAGGCCGCGGGCCGGCGCTGGGTGGCCTCGAAGACGGCAATGCCTTCCCGCGTACGGACCGCATCCGCCAGCACGGCCAGGGCCTGGTCGGGCCGGAAGTGATGGAAGCCGGTGAACATCGTTCTGAACCCTGGCAGGTCTTGTGGAACCCGCGTCGCATCCACCGATTGTGGGTGATAGCGGATGGCCGGATTCGACCTGCGGCTGGCCCCGGCAAATCCTTCGGGGTTGGGGTACTTGTCCGTGAGACAAACCGAGACGCTGAGTCCCCGCTCGACCAAGGCGGGACGCAGCCAAATCCAGGGCCCAGCCGCGCCCGAACAAAGGTCAATCACCCGGCTGGCGCCGGCGCGTTCGAGGGCGGTTGCCAGAATGGGAATCACCGCCGCGTAGGGCTTGGCCGCACCCAAGGCCGACTGAAGGAAGTCGGTGGTTCCATTGCGGAGCGTGCGCGGGCACCACTCCTGGTCCTCGATCTCGATAAGGTGAAAACGCTTCATTCAGCTCGACCTGCGCCGCGCGGCCCAACTTACGGCAGTTTAGCCCGCCCTCGGCGGGGTGCAAGCGCTTGGAGCAAGGTGGTTGAAGAAAAGAGCCACGTTGGCTTGCATGGGCGCGCGCGGTAAGACGGGTGCGGGCCGCATGGGGCGCCCTGGTCGAAGCAATTCGTCCGAAAACCAGACTGTCGCCTCGGCCGCAGGGCCTGGAGCTTCGCCTGCTCGTCACCTGCGGAGGAACAATCCCTGGGTCAGCTTTGTGTCCGCACTGATTTCGCACGGGCGCTGACTTGGCCTTCAACCGCGCGTGGTTTATTGCCTGTTCGCGCCTTGACACGCTTCGATTTAGCTTTGGCGGCCGGGGTAAATCGGGCTCGGGGAGGGGCGCCGAGCCGTCCCCGCTTAGGCTGGCGCTTTCGGGAGCGAGCCGGACCGGGGGCTGGAACCGGCGGAGCGTCCGCACCGGCAACGGCCGATCCCCCGGGATCGTTTGCCAGCTCAATTCCAAAGACATCGGCCATTTCCGCCTCGCTCATCACCGGCGCAGCGGCAGCCGAGCCGACGGTCTGCCGGACGGCTTCAGCCGCGGAGGCCTTGCTGATCAAATCGGCCGGGTCAACGCCGCGCAGCACGAAGAGCAATTCGGGATTCGAATCGAGTCGGGCGCCCACCCCGTAGAGGGCCGCGGCGACATGCTTGCACAGGTCGGCCCAGTCCGGGCAGGAGCAATCCAGCTCGATGTCCCCCGGGGCCGGGAACAGTCCGCCGGCTTGCCGGGTCACGACTTGCATGACGGCGGAGGAGAGCTTCCCTTGCAGCAGTTCAAGCAGTGAATCAATCTTTCCCGCGCACTCGCCCTGGATCGACTTCCACACCTTCGAGGCCAGCGGTTTGATTTGGATTTTCACCCGGTAAAGCTCGGAGCCCGAGACTCGGGCCGTCACTGTGCCGGGGCCAATCTGGAGGTCCACGACCGAACCGTTGCGCACGTACGTGCGGCCGCGCGGCAACCGGTTGGCGAAGTCACTGTAGGCCTCGAGATTGTCGCACCACGCCCCGCCCCAGAACGTGGCGGCGATCTTTCGGGCGTTCAAAATAACGGGCGAAGCCGTCTTCCCCGTTTTCTTGGCCAGCCGGGCCATTTCTCTTGCCGCCCTCGCATGCCGCTCAGCCACGGGCACGTAAGGGCGCCATCCATAGGATCCCCAACTCATAAAGTTTCAACGGCTCAATTCAAGCGTCTTTGCGAGCGCCGACGCGCGCTCGCCAGATCCCTGTCTTATATCGCTGCGAGCGGGAAGGCACAAGCGGCATCTGGGCCGGATGAGCCAGCCCCGGCACCCCGAGGGCGCCAGCGGGTCAATCCGCGACCGTGGCATTAATATCCAGCGCCACAAACCGCAGCAGCTCGGAATTATTCATCTCGGTCAGCAACCGTTCACCGCCCTCGCCCAGGACCCCCTGCGGCCAGGGCGCGCTTGCTGGTGATGAGTTCATCAATGCGCTCTTCGAGCGTGCCGCGGCAAACAAATTTATGCACCATGACGTTCTTCTTTTGTCCAATGCGGAAGGCGCGGTCGGTGGCCTGGTTCTCCACCGCCGGGTTCCACCAACGGTCGAAGTGAATGACATGGGTGGCGGCGGTGAGGTTCAGACCGGTGCCACCGGCTTTCAGGGAAAGCACGAAAAAGGGCGGGCCGCCGTCCCGCTGAAAGGCATCGACCAGTTCCTTGCGTTTGGCGACCGGGGTTCCGCCGTGGAGGACCAGGCCGGACTGGCCAAAAACTCCGGCGAGGTGCCGGGCCAGCGGTTCGGTCATCTGCGCGGTACTGGGTAAAGACCAGCAGCTTCTCCTGCCGGGAGGCGATCTCCTGCGCATAATTCTTCAAGCCGATGAAACTTGCCGCTCTCCGCGGGCAAATAGGCCGCGTCTCCCAACCATTGCGAGGGGTGATTGCAGATCTGTTTGAACCGGGTGAGAAAGGCCAGGATGATGCCGCGCCGTTGGATCCCTTCGACCTCCGGCCCTTCGAGCCGCTCGGCCAATTCAGCCACCGCTTGCTGGTACAACGCCGCTTGCCGGCGCGTGAGCGGACAAAAGGCGGTCACCTCGGTTTTGTCCGGCAAGGTCGGTAATGATGCGTTTGTCGGTCTTGAGCCGTCGCAGGATGTAGGGCCGCACCAGGCGCCGGAGCGGCGCGAACTGGTTCGGGTCCGTTGGCGAACGGCTCTTCAGAAAAGCTGAGAACTCCTTCGCGCCGCCAAGCAGCCCCGGGCAAAGAAAATCGAAGAGCGACCAAAGGTCGGAAAGCCGGTTTTCAATCGGCGTGCCGCTGAGGGCGATGCGATGCCGGCACCGCAGCCCCTTGACCGCGCGGCTCTGTTGCGCACCGGCATTCTTGATGGCCTGCGCTTCGTCCAGCACGACCAGCGCGCCAGCCCATCTCCTTGAGCCAGGCCAGCCGAGTGACCATCGAATAACTCGTGATCACGAGGTCCCGATCCCGCAGGGCCCGAGTCGAGATCCCGCGCGAGCTGATTGAGTTCCTGGCTCGAGGTTTCCGCCGGATGGGCGTAAACGACCGAGAGCGACGGAGCAAACTTTTGAATTTCAGCCTTCCAATTGGCGATCAGCGAGGCGGGCACCACCAGCAGGCTCGGGCCGCTGGCCTCCTCGGGAGGCTGCTCCCGCGGGCCTGTTTTCTTGAGCACCAGCAAGAGCGAAAGCACCTGAATGGTTTTGCCCAGCCCCATATCGTCGGCCAGGCAGGCGCCCAGTCCCAGCCGGTTCATAAACCAGAGCCAATGCGCGCCCTGACGTTGATACGGACGCAGGGTCGCGTGAAGTTCGGGGCCGGGGTCAGAGTCCGCCGAGGCTTCGGGCTGCTGCATTTGCTCGAGGACGTTCTGAAGAGCCTTTCCAGCCAATACCTCCGACCAGGCCGCGTGCGCCGGTTGCGCTTCCGGCTCGTTCGCCAGTGGGGCGTCAAAACCAGACAACAACCGAAGTCCCTCCAGCAATCGCAACCCCGTCGGCCCCAGCGCCGGATTCCACTTTGCGCCAGTGGCTCAAGACCTCTTGCAGCTTGTCCGGATCCACTTCGACCCATTTGCCTTTGAGCATCACCAACCCGCTGGCGGATTGCAGGATGGCGTTCAATTCCTCCTCGGTGAGCGGTTCACCCTCGAGGGTCATTTGCACTTTGAAATCCAACAAACTGCCCGCGCCGAGCAATTGGCCTTTGGCTTCACCAATGCGCACGGTGACTTGCGGACGCGGCGGACGCCCTGCCCTCCACCAATCCGGGATGCGCACGACCAAGCCGCTTTGCTCGAAGAACGGGACGTTTTGGAGGAACTTAAAAGCCTGGTCCGGGCGCCAGACCTGGGGATGAAAGATGGCGCGTGACTCGAGGAGTTCACGGGCCATTTGGCTCCGTTCCGCGGCGCGTTGCACGGGGGAGAGCAGCGCAGCCAGCCCAGCGCGGTTCTTCGCCCCGGCGTATTCCTCCAAGGCCCGCCCCAAGGGCAGGTGCTGCACCTTGCCATGCTCGGAAAGACGGTGGGTGTATGTAGCGAGGAAGGCAAAAGGATAGGCGGGGTTGCGTTTGTTCTCCGCCAGGTGAAAGGTCACCCGGCCCACCGCGTGCCAGACGGGGTTGCAACTTTCGAGATAAGCGACCACGCCCCCGGGGTGGTGCCTGCTCGCCGCTCGCACGTGCGCCTCCAACTCATCCCAAAACCGTGCCAGTACCGGCTTGGCTCAAGTATTCGAGGCCGTTCATGGGCGGGGCCGCCTCGACCAGCGCCGCGAACTCGCTCTCCGCAGGTTTGGGGATGGTTAAGCTGGACGGCTCATCGAAACGGACGTTATGGCAGAGCGCGGTGAAGAATTTTTGGGCCAGGCCGCGCCAAAAGACAAACGTGGCGGGCATCGGCTCGTGTAGAAGCCCCGAGGCGAGCATTTCCAATCCGCGCGCGGTGGAAGCCGCGAACCCGTCCGTGAGGCGCGCGGCAATCTCCGGGGCGAGGGCCGGCTCCGCCTGCTCGTCTGGTTGGACATAAAGGCGGCCCCCCGGGGATAAAGCCAAGGCGTGTGACATCCCTCAAGGAACACAAAACCCGGCTTCGATGGCGAGCAAAACCCTGAGTCTCGAAGCTGGGCGGCCCGTCCGCCCTATCACCGCGGCCCTAACCTCGGGAGCCATCCAGCCGCCGAACCCCCGGCTCCGTGAACGAGCTTCTCGCCTTGCGGAAATAGCTTTCCTGGCACTGCGCGCATACGAGGCCGCCGGAATCAGACAGCAGCGCCTGGCCGGCGGGTATCAGGGTTTGGCAAAAGGAGCATTTCTCCTCCATCGCCAGTGATAGGTCTTGTGAGCATTGTTGCATAAAGCGCGCGAGGAACAAACCGGGTGAAGGGCAGGTTAAACAACCTTAGCCTAACCTTTTCCCCGAGCCTCGTTCCGCTCGCACCTCACACTATGACATAACTGGGCGCGGGACAAAATCCGGTCTTATACCGATCCTCTTCAGGAATTTGCCCGACAGCCCGGGCGCTATTTCACCTCGGCCCTTGCGGCCTTGGCTTTCGCCCGCCTGGCGGCATGGGCGCGAGCTAACGCCCTTTTCCAAGCCAGGGTCATGGTCCGCTTTCTCTTAGGTTGCGCGGGCTCTGGCGTGGCCTCCTCAGAGGCAGGCCCCGTCTTCTCCGCAGCCCTTCTCGCTCGCTGAGCCGCCGCCATTCTTGCACGAACGGCCGCGCTAAATTTCTTATGTTTCCGGCCAGACCTGACAATCGATGCGGTGGTCGGAACCTCTTCACCTTCCAGCAGCCGGTTCAATTGGGTCCTCAGTTCGCCGATCTGGTCCTGAAGATCGGCCGCGTCACGTAATTGTTCCGATGACAATTGCAATAAGTTCATAAGAGAAAGGTCGAGGAAATGGAGGAGGAGTCAAGCCTTTCCATAGAAGTTGCTAATGCTGGACGGCGGTGATCGATCAAGTGCGGCGCCCGCCAGGGCGGCCGCGCAAAGACACTCCGCGGCCTGCGAATGATTGAATTTGACACGTGCCCGCAGCAGTCCAACCTGACGAAGGCATTGGCGGTTGCGGCGCGTGACGGGCAGAGTCTTCTGCTGAATAACTGTTCGCACCGAAAGCCGTCAAGCGCCGTCAAAATGAAACGAATTTCGATCTGGGCCGGCACGGTCCTGGCCTGCGTCGGACTGGGGCTTAACGCGCGCTCGCAAGTAGCCGCGCCCCCGCCGGCTCCCGCGGCACAGGTGATGTCCGCTGATGACCTGGACCAACTGCTGGGGCCGATCGCGCTTTACCCCGACCCACTGATCGCGGAGATTCTGCCGGCCGCAACTTTGCCCTCGCAAATCGTGCTCGCCGATCGCTATCTCGAGGGCGGCGGCGACCCGAATCTGGTCGAGCAGCAGGGCTGGGATCCGAGTGTCCAAGCACTGGCCAGGTACCCGAGCCTGCTCAAGTGGATGGATGATAACCTGGCCTGGACCTCGGCGGTAGGCCAAGCGTTTCTTAATCAACAGCAGGACGTGATGGATTCGATCCAGCGGCTCCGCGCTCAAGCCCAGGCGCTGGGCAACCTGCAGACCACGCCTCAAGAAGAGGTGCTCGCGGATGCGGGGACGATCGAGATTCTGCCGGCGAATCCGCAGGTGGTTTACGTGCCGGTGTATCAACCGGCGCTTGTCTATTCTCAGCGCTCCTACAGCGGCTCGTTCATCTCCTTCGGGGTGGGGCTCGCCATCGGCGCATGGTTGAATCATGACTTCGACTGGCAGGATCACCATCTCATCGTGTGGGGCCATGACCAGCCGCGGCCGGCTGATTGGTGGTCGCGCCGACCGGGCCAGCGCCCGGCGGCGGAAGCCGCCCGCGCTGCGGTCTGGCAACCTCACAATCCTCCCAGCCCCGCGTCGCGCGGGCTGGACCGCGGCTGGGAGACTCGACAGCCGCCGAGCACCGTCATCCGAATCGGAGGTCAATCCGGCCCGGCTAATCAGCGTCCAGCTCCCTCGGCCCCCGCTCGAAGAGCAGCCTCGAGTGCCCCACCGCAGGCGGCCGCGGCGCCGCGTTCACGGGGCGCCACCGGCGCCCTGATCGGCGTACAAAGCTCACAACAAACCCGCCAGTTCAGCACCCGCGGCCAGGAGAGCCGCCAGGCGGTTGCCCGGCCGGCGGCAAGCCCAAGCCGTCCCAGCGCGCCGGCACGCCCCGCGGCTTCCAGGACCGGCACCGCGCCCGGGAAACGGTAACCTGCGCTGCCATTATTTGCCTTAACAGAACAACCGTCGATGAAACCCGCCCAGTTTAGCTTCACTCCCCGCTTCTGCCGGGTGGCTCTCACCCTGGTTCTGGTCACCAGCCTCGGAGGAATGCTGCCGGGGAGCACTGCCCGTGCCCAGGATCAATTCACCTCGCCGCAAGCGGCGGTGGACGCGCTCAAAGTGGCCGTCGAGGCGCGCGACACCAACGCTCTGCGCGCCATCTTCGGCCCCGGCGCGCACGACCTGGTGTCAGCCGATGTGGTTGAAGCCGCGAGCGAGCGTGAAGTCTTCGTACAGCGTCTCGAGGAAAAAGTCTCACTCGTTCCCGAGTCGGACTCCCAGCAAGTGCTCCAACTGGGCGCGGATGGCTGGGCTTTCCCGATTCCGTTGATCAAACAGGACGGCCAATGGCGCTTCGATGCCGCGGCGGGCCGGGAGGAGATCCTGGACCGGCGAATCGGAGCCAATGAGCTCGGCGCGATTCATGTTTGCCAGGCTTACGTGCAAGCCCAGCGGGAATATGCCAGCGAAGATCGCAACGGGGACCAAGTGCTCGAATACGCCCAGCACCTGCGGAGCACCCCGGGCACGCACGATGGGCTGTATTGGTCCACGCGCGGCGGTGATGAACTCAGCCCGTTGGGCCCGCTGGTTGCCCAAGCGCACTTCGAAGGCTACCGTCGTGAAACCCGGATCCTGACTGAAGCGCAATCGCCATATCACGGGTATTATTTTAAGATCCTGACCCGGCAAGGCAAACACGCTCCCGGCGGCAAGTACAGCTACCTCATCAACGGCCATATGATCGCAGGCTTTGCATTGGTGGCCTGGCCTGCGCAGTGGAGCAACACGGGGATCATGACCTTCATGGTGAATCAGCAAGGCAAAGTCTATCAGAAGAACCTCGGCCCCAAGACTTCGTCCATCGCCCAAGGCATCACCACCTATGCCCCGGACCCGAGCTGGACGCCGAGCAAAGAGCAGTGAGCCGGGGCATGTTCATGGCCGCATGTCCTGCCCATCCCTGATCCACCGCCGCAGACTTCAAGCTGCGAGGATCTCGGGACCCGAGGTAATACCCCCCGGTTTACCAGGCATCCGAAGCGATGAGATCCTTCGTGGTTCAAGCGCCGCCTCCGCGATCCACCAGCAGCACCGGAGAGGCCATCTTCGAGTCACCTGTCAGCTCCACGCGCACTCGGTAAGTGGGGGCCGCCAGCTCCTCGCGGCGTCCCTCCACGCCCACCAGCACCGCGTGTTGCCTCAGCACGGGGATCTCCACGGTGGCGTCGCCGGTGCCCGCCAGCGCCCAGGCAATCCACACCCGCCCCGCATTGGGTTCGGGTGCGTCCAGGTGCGTGAACACGGCGGGTTGACCCCGCAGGACCGAAATTCCTCGCATGGCCGGCAGCATAGGAAATGGATTGGGTAGGAGGCGAACATAGGCGCGAACCGCAGCTTGCTCGGGCGGGGAGGCGTCCATAACCATAACCTTGCGAATGCCCGCCGTGAACGCGCGCGTGAAGAACTGGATCCGCCAGGCCGCCCGGCGCTCGGCCGACAGCACTCCGAAGAAATCGTAATTGCCTTCCGTGTGCCAGTATTCCTGCGTGCGCGGGTAGCTGAACTCGGGCGCTTGATGTTCCCATTTCTGGAATACCGAACGAATCCCCTCGAAGTCGCGCTCCACGGTCCAGTCGCTTTTTGAAAATGCGGTCTCGAGGCCTTCGTAACAATGGAAACTCACCGCATCCGTGGCTTTGCCAATGGAATAGGGGATATCGCGTTTGCGAAACGCCGGTGAACCGGCCAGGCTCCGTGCGTTCAACGCCTCCTCCACCCATTTCAAAGCGCCGCCACCGCCAGCAATGGCGGGCGTAAGGATGACCGCTTGCGGATCAACCGCTTTCATGCGCCCGGCCACCCGGGTCACAAACTCCGCGTAGTCGGCCGCTTGTCCCTGCCAGCTCGTCCGATAGCTTTCCGGCTCGTTATCCAACTCCCACGCTCGCACCCCATAGCGGGCACCCCAGCCCTGCTTCTTCGCCAGCGTACCGTCCGGGTTGTATCGGGTGGCCAGCTTGGCGGCAAAATCCGCCGCCGCGTCCATCTTCTCGGGGGCGGACCTGTCTCGCTCGCGCCGTCCCGCCCATTTTGGAGGACCGCCGGCGTTACCCCCGATTACGGGCGCTTGCATCAGAATGTTCAAGCCCCGGTCGTGCGCGGCGACCACAAACGCATCCAACTCTTGCCACGCGGGCGGAGTTGCCCTCCCTAAGTCCACCGGTCCATCGGGCTCCATGGCGCTCCAATAGACCGGCATGAAGGTCCAGCGAAGCCCCATCGAGCGCTCTCGCTCAAGGTCAGGAAGTTTTGACGCCCCGAACATCGCGCCCCCTTTGCCGTCCCAACTCCCGGTGTGGCCGAGATAGGGCGAATCGAACCCGGCCAAACCGCCGCCAAGTTTCCCGCTTGCATCCGGCGGGGGCGTGGGCTCGGCAACGGGAGGGTAATGCTTCGGAACCCTCCCCAAAAACACGAGCACCAGGCCAGCCAACCCACCAATCATCAGGATGGAGATCCCGCAGCCCCACGCGCAACCGCGCCACCATCGCCGGTGAGGCTGCTTCGGATTCAGTACCGGTCGTGGAGGTTAAGGCGGTCAAGGATGGGTGGAACCGCATCGAGGCGCCCGCCTGAGAGGGAGGCCTCCGGGGCGCAACGCGGATGGCTCGGCACGGGCGGCATCGCGGGTGGTCATCAGGTCAACAGTGGATGGACCTCAGGGTTCATGCGCGTCCACGGGATCAAAAAGCGACCGCAGGAAGTCCGCGAGCGCCTGGCGATCGGATTCTTTGATTTGGTTCTTCCATGCGGGCATGGCGGTCCCCGGTATGCCGTCGCTCAGAACCTGCAAGATGTACGCCACGTCCGGCTGCTTCAACTTGAAGTTCGCCGGCTCGGGAGTCAGGGTAGCTGCGGCGGGACCCTTCCCATCACCGGACGCCCCGTGACAAGGAGCACAGTTCTGTTGGAAAACCTGGCCTCCGCGCTGGCGGACTTCAGGTGACGCGTCCTCGACTTTGACGGGTTGGTGCAGGCTTTGCACATAGGCTGCCAGCGCGGTCAATTCCGGTTTTGACAACCCGCGCCAGGAGGGCATGGCGGTGCCGCGTTTCCCATTCCATAGCACCTGGCTGAGCAATGGCATCGAGAAACGCGTCGCCGCCAGGTTTTTCGGCCGGCGCAGCAGCACCCGCCCAACCCAGCCATCGCCGGCGCCGCCGGTTCCGTGACAAGCCGCGCAGTCCCGGTTAAACAGAACCGCTCCACGATCCGCCTCGGCCACGCGTCCCGGGTCATCCGGAGCGAGCCCGAGAGAAGGCGCCGTCTCGGGCGGAGAGGCGGGCTTAGCTGGGGAGGCGATGTCCATGTCGTCGTCACGAGCGGCGGAATCTTCAGATTTCGAATCGGGACCGTGGATTGTGACCAGATACCCAACGATTGCCTGGCGCTGCCCCTGGTCCATCTGCGCGCCATAATTTTTGGCCATTTTATCGACCGTCGCCTCCCACTGTCGCTGGGGGAACAACGGTTGCATGGTGACATATCGCGGGGAATGACAACTGACACAAACCACCGGGTACTGGTCGCGTCCGGGCGCCAGGGGCAAGTCCGGTTCGAAATGCGGCAGGGTGATCGAACGCACACGGTTGAGCTGGTGCGCTTCAGAGCCCGAGGGCTTGGCAGCCTCGGATGGAGTTTCCGCCGTTTCGCCGACGCTCCCCTGGAGCATCGCAACCCCAAAAGCCAAAATGTGGAGGATCCTTTTCATTAGCCTGCTGGATCAAAGGACCTCGACCTCGGTTTGTTCGATGACATTGCGCAAATAGCCGCCGCGGTTCCAGAGATTGGCCGTTTGTTGCTGGCCGGCCCGGTTGAAGGCGCGGACGCTGAGCTGATACCTTCCAACCCCCGGCGGATTCCAGCGCAGACGCCAGCGACGCCACGAGTATTTGCCCAAGTCCGGGTCGAGCTGGGCTACCTGCCAGCCGCCGCCGGCAGCGGTTGAGACCTCGACCCGCCGGATACCGCTGCCGCTGTCAAAGGCCAATCCCTGGATTTCGAAGGTGCCCTTCGAAGAAATCTGCTCGCCCGGTTCGGGCCGAACAAACAACGAGCGCAGGCTTAAACGATTGATGGGGATGGTCTCCGCTGCGAGGTGATCGGCGGATTCGTTGCCGTCCGGCGCGGTGGGTATCCGATAGGCCTTGTCCATCCAAAACCCATGAAATTTCTCCGGCAACACCTGGATCTGGTTCAATGCCTTTACCCAATACGTGGCATACCATCCCGGAACCACGAGCCGCAAAGGAAACCCATTGAGCATCGGTAGATCCGCCCCGTTCATCTCGTAGGCAATCATCACCTCGCCGTCCCGGGCGTGATCGATGCCGAGAGCTTTGGCGAAGCTCGGGGTGGCGGCCATCGGCGCCCGGTCCAAGCCGCTCAACCCCACATCCACAGCCCCCGCCTTCACCCCGGCACGATCCAGCACCTCGCGCAAGCGCACCCCCGTCCAGCGCGCGTTGCCCATCGCGCCGTTCCGCCACTGTCCTCCCGGCACGCGCGGCTCGAAGAAGCTCCTTGAATTGCCCGAGCACTGATTGACGGCAATGAGGGAGACCACTTCGAACTGACGGCGCAGGTCGGCGACCGAGAGCGACAGCGGCTTTCCCACATGGCCGCCGATCTGCAAGCGAAAGGCATCCAAATCGATCGCGGTCGGGATACCTTCGAGGTGCCAGCGGACGTAAAAGGCCTCGTTGGGGGTCAAGTCCTCTCGGAAATAGTTCAGCGGCGTCTCCAACTGTGGCGGACGATCGGTCCGCAAGATGAGGCCGGTTTTTTCGGGGAAGCGAACGAGCTGCTCGATCGGGGGTTTGGAACGGGATTCGGCCGCGATGATCCACGGGGCCGTCAACGTGGCGCCACCTGAAATCCCCATTACCCGCATGAATTGTCTCCGATTCAGGTTCGATCCGAAGCAGGTGGTTTTGCCTTTCATCTCGAGGTTCAAATTACGGCATGCATTCAAGTCTCGGCACATATGCGCGGACCCAATTGGGTGAATCCAGCCGAAAGCGTTTGCGACCAGGTTCTCCCAGGAACATATGCAGAGGCTGCTGACACCCGGACCGCTTGTCAACGGGCAAGCCAAGGTTCCTCAGGAACCTCGCGACCTTCCGGGTCGTCTTGAAAGGAATTAGGTCCCTCAGGCCAGAACCATTAGGGTTTGAGCTCTTCGCCCACAGTTCGCTTGGAGGTTAAAAACCGCTTCTCGATCGCATAGCGGGCCAGCCCGGAGGGTTTGGGCTGTTCGGTCTGGGTGAGCGACTCGACTCGCTGGGCGGACAACTCGCCATCGAAACCGCGCCCGGCCAAAGGAGCCGCTTCACGCTCACACTTCCCTCCCACCCCCGTGCCGAAACCGTTCCTGAGCCTCAGAGCATGTGAACGACGCTGCGGGCGAGGGATCTTAGAATGGCCGGACCTCAATCCACATTGGAGTCAACTCAAGCATCGCTGCCTTTGCACCCGGGCGCCTGGCGTGTCCAGGGACGGCGCGGCACGCTGCGCGGCGGGCAGCGCACTACGACTCCCGCTCGAGCCGGCTCACCGCCTCGAGGATCGACGGTTCGACCTGTCGCGGATTCACCCCTTCCCCCGTCGTTTCAAAAACCCCTCGCAACTGGGCGTGTTTGCCGACCACTACAAAAATGGTGCTATGCACAAACAAGTCCGCCGGGGAGGTGCGTTCAGCCGCCCCTTTGGGCAAGGCGCTGAGTTTGAGCGAGCCGACCGCCAGGCGTGCGATTTGCTTTTTGGTCCCCGTCAGAAACATCCAGCGGGTCGGATCCGCTCCGAACCGCTCGGCGTAGCGCGCTAAAACCGCCGGGGTGTCGAATTGCGGGTCGGTAGTCAGGGTGACAAGCCGAACGTCGCTGTCCGTGGGGAGGGCTTGCTGCAGCGCGCGCATTTGGCGGGTCATTTGCGGACAGGACCCGGCACAGCGCGTGAAGATAACGTCCGCCACCCAGACATGCCCGCGCAAATCGGCGAGCGAGATGGGCTGGCTGTTCTGGTTGGTGAGCGTGAAATCGGCGATCGGCCCATAGACCGGCAGCGGTTGGGTGTGACGCATCCAAGGCTTGAGTTCGGCAAACAGAAATGTGGGGATCAGAATGCCGGCGGCGAGCGCCAAGGCGCCTCCGGCCAGCCATTTAATTTTGCGTGACGTTAGGCTCATCATTTGCCCACTACTATGCCCGCAAAACCTCCGCCGGGCAACCGGGGTTTAGGCCCCAGTCCGCAGGCATGCCGCCGGTATCCCACCGGCGGAATTCGAATCCGAAGGTCCGTTGAGCGCGGCACTTTCGCCACGCGAAAACCGTGACGCGCCGAATCCCCCTTGCGGCCGAGGCAATCGAACACGAAATTGTGGGTGGAAGGCGGAGGCACGACGCGAGACGGTTTTCCGTCCGCCGAGACAGCCGGTCCGCAATGAACGATTTGACGACCAAACAGTCGGCGGCCCCGTTGGCCGTCGGCTCACGATCGGCACAAACCAATGGAACAGGAGAAAGATTATGGCAATTCAACTGACCGAGAAAAGCCAAGGAAAGGTGTTGGAGGTGAAAGTCAGCGGCAAGCTCGAGCATGAGGACTACAGACACTTTGTCCCCGAGTTCGAGCGGTTGCTCGAAGCACATGGAAAACTACGGGTGTTGTTCGAGATGGCCGATTTTCACGGCTGGAAAGCCGGAGCGGTCTGGGACGACATCAAGTTTGACGTCCGGCACTTTTCAGACATCGAGCGCCTGGCCATGGTGGGAGACAGGCAATGGGAGAAGAGCATGAGTGTATTCTGCAGGCCATTCACCACGGCCAAGATCCGCTACTTCGATGTCGCGCAGGCCAACGAGGCCCGGACCTGGCTCGAAGCAGCCTGAAGTCGTGCGGGGTCCGATGATGGCGCAACGATTCCGGCCGCCCTGATTGGCGATAGTAATCCTCCCTCGCCGCTTGGGCGCCCAGGACGGAGGCGAGCCCGCCTTACGGACCGCCCACCTTGAGCCGATAAAAGCGGAGCGGGGCCGAAGATGAGCCCGGATCGATATAGGGATAGGGGGAAGAGGGAAGCGTGATGGGCAGCAGACTATTCCAATTGAGCAGGTTTGTGGAAATCTGCAAATCGTAGCTGGTGCCCACGTCGGCGATGATATTGATTTGCACCAGGCCCCCAGCCAAGGGCTGGATCGACAACTGTGGTTGATTGCCCAGGACCAGCACGTGGAACGTGGTCGTGGCACTTAAGGGCGGCTGGCCATTGTCGGTCACCCGAACGGTCACGGTGTTGGTGCCGGTTTGGGCCAGGGTGGGTGTCCAGGAGATGAGTCCGCTGGCGGCGTTGATGGTCATGCTCGCAGGCGCCAGGTCCAGGCTGAAGGTGAGCGTGTCGGGTGGGATATCCGGATCGGAAGCCACCGCCTGGGCCGAGAACGGCAGCCCGTAATGGATGGTTTGATCGGTGATGGCCTGGAGGACCGGTGGCGCGTTGGTATGCCGCACGATCACCAGGAAGCTGTTGGTCGCGCCCAGGTCCGGGTTGATAGTGTCATAGGGGTCGGAGTTGGTCACCACGGTGGTGATCGTATTGGTGGTCGCACTTTGGGCCCGGCTGGGCGTCCAGGTAATCACGCCGCTGGCATCGATCGAGGCGCCCGCGGGCGGATTGACGAGGACGTAGCCCGCAGTGGTCGCGTGGACATTCGGTTCGGTAGCGGTGTTAGTCACGATCAGCAAGGCGAGTTCGTCAATGGTCTGCGTGGGAATGGCCGGCAAAACGGGCGGCAGATTCACTTCTTTCACCACCACCACAAAGGTGTTGGTCGCGGTCAAATGCGGGTTGGCACTGTCGTACGGATTGCTGTTGGTGACGACGGTGGTTAGCACATTGGTGGACGGGCTCTGGGCCTGGCCGGGCGTCCAGGTGACGATACCACTCGAGCTGATGCTCGCCCCGGGCGGAGGATTGACCAATCCATAGCCTTCGGTGGTGGAGTGAATGTTCGGCTCGGAGGCGGAATTGGTCACGGTCAGCAACGCCAGTTCGTTCACCGTTTGGGGTGCGATGACCGGCAGCGTGGGAGCGGAATTTACCTCGTGAACGATGACGGTGAAGGAATTGGTGGCGGTCAATCGGGGACTGATGGCGTCGTACGGGTTGTCATTCGTAACCACGGTGGTGATGATATTGGTGGAAGGACTCTGGCTCTGGCTCGGTGTCCAGGCGATGACCCCGCTTGAACTGATGGTGGCACCCGCCGGCGGATTCAGCAGGCCATAGCCGGTCGTGGTGGAATGAATATTGGATTCGCTGGCAGCATTGGTGACGCTCAGCAGCGTCAGTTCGGCGACGTTCTGGGCACCGATGACTGCCAGGCTCGGAGCGGTATTTACCTCTCTGACCACCACGGTGAAACTGTTGGTGGCGGTGAGTTGCGGGTTGAGGGCGTCATAGGGATTGTTGTTGGTAACCACCACCGTCAGGAGGTTGGTGCCTGGACTTTGGCCCTGGCTCGGTGTCCAGGTAATCACGCCACTCGGGCTGATGCTGGCGCCGGCTGGCGGATTGAGCAGTCCGTAGCCGGTTGTCACCGAGTGGATGTTGGGCTCGGTGGCAGTGTCGCTCACCGTCAACATCGCAAGCTCGTTCACGGTCTGCGGCGGGACGATCGGAAGCACCGGCGGCATGTTCACTTCCTTGACAATAACCTGGAAGGTGTTGGTGGCGGTCAACTGCGGGTTGATGGCATCGTAAGGATTGTTGTTAGTGACCACCGTGGTGATGACATTGGTCGAAGGACTTTCGATCTGCGTCGGTGTCCAGGTAAAAATCCCGCTCGCGTCGATGCTGGCGCCGTTGGGCGCGTTCAGGAGGCCATAGCCGATCGTGGCCGAGTGCAGGTCCGGCTCGGTGGCAGCGTTCGATACCGTAAGCAGGGTCAATTCGTTCACTGTCTGGGCAGCCACCGGGGAGAGCACCGGCGGCTTGTTGACCTCACGCACGATGATGGTGAGGTTGTTGGTGCGAATGAACGACTGGCCGTTTACCACGTCCGTGACGCTGACCCGGACCACGTTCGTGCTCGGCCCGTCGGCATCGGTGGTGGTCCACGAGAGAGAGGCATTGGTCGGCCCCAGGGTGGTCAGGGCGGCGTTGGGCGGCCCTGAAACCAGCAGGAAAGTGAGCGACTTATTCGGGTCGTCCGGGTCCTGGGCCGAGACCGGAACCGTGAGCGTCTGCCCCTCGTCCGTTATGGTTTGGGTGCCCGGCAGGAGCAAGTCCGGAGGCACGCGGGATTGCTTGAGGCTGTAAGTGCCGGATTGCTGCAGGAAACCGGCGGTGGCCACCAGGGTATAATTGCCCTCGTTGGTCACCACGCAAGGCATGAAGTTAGTCCGATTTCCGTTGTTATTCACAAAGGCCTGGGCGACCAGTGTCCCGGCCGGGTCATAGAGCCGCAGCGCGGGCGTAAAGTTCGTGGTCGCGATGCGGAACGCATTGCTGTCGCCCACCGTGCCATAAAAGCCCCATACCTCCATATTGCCCAAGGCATTGGTGCCCGCGTACGTGAAACCGTTGACCATCGCCCCGCCTTGATGGCCTGGCGAGACGAATGCTTCTCCCGGCGCGTGCGCCAGGGTCAAATCGTAGGTCCCGCTTTGATTCAGGTTGTAGGCACTCGCGATGACCGTGAAGGTTCCGCTGTTGGTCGCGCTGACCGAGAGCAGCGCGTCCACTGCTCCAAAGGCGGCGCTCCCAGCGGTGCTTTGCAACACACCCGAGGGGTCGTACAGATCCATGCGGGGATTGAAGCCACTGGCCCCCATCCGCAACAGAATGCTGTCGCCGGCGCCGGCCGTGAAGCTCCACATATCCAGGTTGCCGAGCGTGTTCGTGCCAAGGTTCGTGATGCCATTCGTCAACACCCCCCCCTGCTCCCCGGGCGAGATGACGAAGCTCCCCGGAATTTGTGCCAGGTGCAGCGTATAAGTCCCGCTCTGGTTCAGGTTAAACGCGCTGGCCACCACGGTAAATGTCCCGCTATTGGTGGCCGTGATCGAAAGGCTGGCATCCACCGCGCCAAACGCGCCGCTGCCCGCCGCGCCCACCAACTCTCCCGTCGGCCCGTAAATATCGATGCGCGGGTTAAATCCCGATGCTCCCATCCGCAAAAGGATCGTGTCGCCAGCGTTCGCCGGGAAGCTCCACATTTGCAAATCGCCCAGCGTGTTGGTGCCGTCATTCGCGGTGCCGTTGACGAGCGCGCCACCCTGCTCCCCGGGAGACACGACATACGTGCCCGGTATTTGCGCCAGGTGCAGGGTGTAGGTGCCGCTTTGGTTCAGGCTGAAAGCGCTGCTGACGACAGTGAAGGTGCCACTGTTGGTGGCGGTGGCCGCAAGGAGGGCATCGACCGCCCCAAACGCGCCGCTGCCGGCCGACCCAACCAACACCCCGCTGGGCCCATAAAGCTGGATGCGCGGGTTGAGCCCGGAGGCGCCCATGCGCAGCAGGATGCTGTCGCCCGCGTTGGCCGTGAAGCTCCACATCTGCAAATCGCCCAGCGTGTTGGTGCCGTGGTTGGCCGACCCGTTCACCAGGGCTCCGCCCTGTTCCCCCGGCGAAACCACAAACACGCCAGGAATCTGCGCCAGGTGCAGCGTGTAGGTGCCGCTTTGATTCAAGGTAAAGGCGCTGGTCACCGCCGTAAACGTGCCGCTGTTGGTGACCGTCAACGAAAGCAAGGCATCCACCGCGCCAAACGCCCCGCTGCCCGCTGTGCCCAGCAACTGCCCGGCCGGACCATACAGGTCGATGCGCGGGTTAATCCCAACGCCACCCATGCGCAGGAGAATGCTGTCCCCGGCATTCGCGCTAAAGCTCCACATCTGCAAGTCACCCAGTGTGTTGGTGCCCGGATTCGCTGTACCGTTGGTCAGCGCCCCACCCTGCTCTCCGGGAGACACCACAAAATTGCCAGGGATCTGCGCCAGATGCAGCGTGTAGGTGCCGCTTTGATTCAAGTTAAAGGCGCTCGTCACCGCCGTAAATGTGCCGCTGTTGGTAACCGTCAACGAGAGCAAGGCGTCCACCGCGCCAAACGCCCCGCTGCCTGCTGTGCCCAGCAATTGCCCCGACGGGCCGTACAGGTCGATCCGCGGGTTAATCCCGACGCCACCCATGCGCAGGAGAACGCTGTCCCCGGCATTGGCAGTAAAACTCCACATGTCGAGATCCCCCAGGGTGTTGGTGCCGTGATTGGCGGTGCCATTCGTGAGCGCCCCACCCTGGTCGCCCGGCGACACGATAAATGTTCCCGGGATTTGTGCCAGGTGCAGCGCGTAGGTCCCGCTCTGGCCTGTGTTAACCGAACTCACCGCGACCGTGAAGGTCCCGGTGTTGGTGGCGGTTGCCGTCAGGAAAGCATCGACCGCCCCGAAGGCGGCGCTCCCGGCGAGCCCAACCAGCGTTCCGCCGGGCCCGTAAAGTTGAACGCGCGGGTTGAACCCGGTGGCCCCGGCTCGCAGCAGCAGGCTGTCCCCGCTGTTCGCTTGGAAAGTGTAGGAATTCGTCTGGCCGACGGTGAGGGCGCCGCTGGCGCTTTCTCCTGACACGATGGTATCGGCTCTCGAGATGGAAAGGGGCGTCAGGGCCGGAACCGCCAGCAGGACACCCCAGAGGGCGAGGGTTTTACTCTTCATGGTACTTCGCAACCGCATTCAGGACGTAGCGTACGCGCCGACGGCCAAAATGGCGGACCGCCGGTGACTCAGGGAAAAAGCAGACGCTTATTTATAGCAGGACCATAGCTTATGGTCAAACGACCTTTTGCCTCCGCAGCGAGCGCGGGTCGTGGCAAGGTCACATCTGGCGGGTTCGCTGGGTTGCAGCCGCGGAGGAGGCGTTAGTAGTTGCCGAGGGTGACGGTCCTCCATGAGCCATTGAAGACCGAGACCGAACAGGTGCCACCGAAGCCTCTGCCACCGTTGGGGCGGCGAGGTTTGTCCGGTTTGGGGGGCTCAACGCTTTGTGGTTTCCTTTCACGCGTCCCCGGAAGATACTTAGTCCCGGGTCATCGCAACCGCGGGTCGGACATATGGCTGGCGTCATTGCCCAATTCATCGCCTTGGCTCTGGCGAGTGCCGGGCTCGTCGCCTTTACGTGGCTGACCACGACGCGGCTGACGCCGGAACCCAAACGGCCGCTGAGCCAGCGCTGGCTGACCGCCTGGTTCATCAAAGGTTTGCTGCTCCCCTGGTTGCTGTGGTCGCTGATGAACGCCGGGCTTTTTTGGTGGCTGCCGCCTTTCATGCCTCAAATCCAAGCCGCACAGCGGGCCGGCGAGCCTTGGGCGCCTTCCTTGATCCAGGTCCTGGGACGCGGTCTCTGGATCGTGAGTTCCTACTGGAGCGGAGTCACGCTCGGCTGGCTGGTCGCACTCACGTCCCAAACCCTGGAACCTCGCTTCTTGGAGGATTTCAAGTGTCTGTGCCGGGCCTGCACTCTGGGCCTGATGGTTCCCGCCGGGGCCATGTGTTTTCTCGGCGGCTGGCCTTGGCTGGGCGCCGCCACCATGCTCGTTCTGGGTCCCATTGCGGGCTACTCGGCAGCACTGCTGAACTCGCGCCGGCCCCCGCCAGTGTACGCCCGAGCCATCGCCCGGATGAAATTCGGCAAATACACCGAGGCCGAATGGGAAATCATTCGAGAATTGGAGAATCATGAGGACGATTTCGATGGGTGGATGCTCCTGGCCGAACTCTACGCCCATCACTTTGACGATCTGCGGGAAGCCGAGAAGACCATTCACGAGCTCTGCGCCCAGCCCCAAGTGACACCTTCTCAAATCTCCGTCGCGCTGCACCGGCTGGCGGATTGGCATCTGAAGTTGGGCCAGAACCCGCAGGCCGCGCGGCGCGCACTGCAACGAATTGCCGAGCGCCTCAAGGACACCCACCTGGCGCGCATGGCCCTGCTGCGCATGGACCAGATCCCCGCGACGGCTGAAGAATTCCGCGAAGGGCAAAGCACCACGACCATCCCCCTGCCCGCTTTGGGCGATGCGCTCGACGAGACCCCCAGCCCACCGCTCACCCGCCGGGAGCGCCAGCGAGCGGCGCCAATCGCCCAGGCCTATGTGGAGAGGCTCGAGCTGAACCCCAACAACACGGCCGTTCGCGAAAAGTTCGCGCGAATCCTCGCCGAACGCATGGGGCGGCCTGAGTTGGCCATCGAGCAGCTCGAATTGCTCCTGGGCATGCCCGACCAACCCGAGATCCAACGGGCGCAATGGCTGAGCCTGATCGCCGCCTGGCACTTGAAGTACCGCCAGGACCCCGAGGCCAGCCGGAAAGTGCTCGAGCAATTAGCCAAGGACTTGCCGCGCATGCCCCAGGCGCTCGCGGCGCGGCGACGCCTCGAGCTCATGGCACGAGGGGCTGAGCGCAGGCGCGTGGGCGGGAATTAGCGGAACGCCTCAGGCCCGTGCTTCTGCTGCAAGAGAGTCGAACGACTTTAAGTGAGCTTCCTCCATCAGCCACTTTCCGTTCCTGATCCGCAGCCACGAGCCTCCGCGCACCGCAGGGTGGTCGAGGATTGGCGGGATCGAGAACCTCGGGCGGGCAAACGGCTCACTGCCTTTGCGCCCCGCGCAGCCATGAACGGGGAGACGAGGCGGGGAAAACGTTGAGCGCCGTGATGCAATCGACGCCGGCACACACCGTGCGAAGGGCTCATTTTTCATGGCAACACCAGAAACGCCCGGTTCAACCCGCCCAGCAATCTATTCACCGCTTGGGGTGTGCAGATACATGGACTGGAGCGCGATTCGGCCCGGCCCCGTGAAACGGTTCAGGGCGAGGTTCATGCCGGCAAACATCCCGGTGCTCAACCGCTGAAACGTGGTTTCCATGCTCACGCCGGGATCCTTGAAGAGCCAGCCGCCGGGTTCCACGTCGATCTGTTCGCCGGGCGCCAGCGTCCTTTCAAAGACGTTCCCATAGCCGTGCAGCCACAAAATGCCCTCGCCTTGGGTGCAATGGAATTTGTCCACAAAGAAGCCCGTTCCGCCAAAGAGCAAATTGGACACGCCTTTGACCCGCTCGAAGGTGTATTCGATTCCGGCCGTCGCCGCCAGAAACTGGTGCTCGCGCACGTGCAACTCCTGGCCTGGTTGCAGGTGAATGGGGGCGATGTGGCCCACCCCATCGCGGCTGAAAGCGATCTGCCCCTGCCCCGAAGCCTCGGTAATGAACACCTGCATGCCAGCCATCATGCGCTTGAGGGCGCCTTTGATGGGTTTGAGGCTGATGTTGATCTCCGGGTTTTTCCAAAGGAGAATGTGATGTTCAAAATACACTCCTATCCCTGTGGTTAATTCTACGGTCAATACCGGCACCAGTTCACCGTCCAGGTGGTAGGTCAGGCCGGCAAAGGTTTCGTTCCGGGCGGTCGTGGCCAGGAGTGCGGGCCGAGTCAATGGATTTGGCATGAGCGCCTTTTAGCAGTCCGTAGAGGGTGTGGCCAGCGAATTGGGTGCGTGCCGCTCGGCACGAGCGGTTTGTTCCTCTCGACTTCATCAATCCGACGATCGTTTTCTTGTGCGCGGACGATCCATCGCGAGCCGGGCTGGCCCTTACTCGCGCCTGGAATCCCTTGCCCGACGGTCGCTCGATGACTCCGGGAGCCCCCCCGTGTGACCACGCCGGATCGCAGGGTTCACGGTGGCAAAGGAGACAAACTCGCTTTTGCCGGGTCCCAAGCTCAAGTCGATCGCTCTCGGGTTTTCAAATCGCCGGCCCGAGCGCCATTCCTGTGCAGCCACACAGGGCGTTGGAGGCGCCAGGTGGATGTGCGCTACCGCCCGAGATTCGATCACCGCCGGCTCGTTGGGTTTCTTGACAACGCCGGCATTGTTGACCAACTCGATGACCCAGCCACTGTCAGTGCGGTTAATCTGATATTCTATCGGATCCCCGCTCACCGCGATCGGCAGGTACTGCCGCGTGAGACGCTGCAGGTCGGCGTTGGAGATGGCGGTGCTCCGGCCCGTTTGCGGGTTAACCCAACCTTCGAGCACCTCGACCGCCCCTGCGCGCTTGAGGGCTTCGAACTGCGCGCCGAGTGCTTCCCGGTGCCGGGAGCTCAACAGCACCCGCGAGCCATGTCGCAGCGCCGCCGCCAGCGCGGCGCGGAATGTTCCGTTAAAATCGATGTCGCCGGCTAGCAGGATCACGGGATAGCTCGAGAGCAGTTCCGCCGGCGCGGTGCTCAGAAGCACGTCGAAGCTCTCACCGTAGGGCGTTGGCCTCAGGTAGCTCGCCTCGGGATTCGTCCGGTCCGGCGGATGGTGAATATGATCGCTGCCGGGAAAGAGTTGATCATCGAACAAGTCGCGCACCTCCCGGTCGCCCGCGGAGGGTTCAAGAATACCCCAGGGCTTATCCATGTAGGCGTTGTACCCGGCCAGGTGGTCGAGCACGATGGCCACAGGCGTCCAGGGAATCCCCCGTTCGTGTTCGCTCATGAACCCGAACACCTCCGCCGCCTTTCGACCATGGGAAGTAAGCGCGCCCGGTCGGGCTGCCGATTCAAAAAAGATCGCCATGCTGTTTTCGGGCGTCACCATGGCGGCTCCGGCAAACCAGGCGTGCAGCCACATCCTTTCGTAAAAACTCAAAGAATGACCGGCCTCCAGGCCTCTGGCCCCACCCGCCTCTTGCCGCAACGGCCCACTCGTGGTACACGCTCCCGCGAACCAGGGGCTAACCTGCACCGACCACGGGCACCGCCATTGCCGGGATGCGCCTCGGGCAAACGCGAGTTTGGATTGAGTGAAAGCGATATTCTCACCGACCTCCAGCCCGACGCAGCGCGCGCCCCATTCAGCGGCATAGACCTCGTAGTGCGAATGGCCGGTTACGCTGATGACCCGGTTTAGCAGGCCGCCGCTTCGGTTGGTGAAATAATGGTGAAGGATCTCGAAACATTCCTGCCGGCTGGTGGGCCGGCGCTCATAGCCCGCCAGGCCGGCAGGCTTCATCAGGTGCTTCTTCGCATCGAAATCGCGGCCATACACGTCCCTCCACCACGCTTCGTTCCAGGACAGATTATGAAAGTAATAGCCCCATTCACCGAGTTGCACCGCATTGAATACCCCGGCCCGGTCCAGGGGCGCCAAAGCGGCCCGGTCGTCGGGGCCAAGCACACAACCCCCATCAATCTGCATGTCCGCGCACCCGGGATAGGCCATGACGGGCCAGCCCACGGACGCCAGAAAATCAAATGCGGGTCTGCTTGCAGCGCGGGCTGCTGGACCGGGATCAAACCCGTTGCCGAGCTTCTCCTCCCGCATGACCGTCACCACCTGGCGGAGCGCGTTCACGTCGGTGGGCGCCCCATACATGGTGAACACGCAGCCCCTTTGCCCTGGCAATAAGACCGGTTGCCAGGGTCCCTTGGCCAGCGCCCGGTAATCCGGGAAGCAATACCCCGCCCCGTGGGCGGTCGCACCGCCAAGCAAAAGGACCAAGCAAAGGACAGCGAGCCCACGCGCCGCCGCGCAAGCCCGAGGAGAGGTTCGGATCAGCAGCTCCGAACAGGCCAGGTTTGAACTCGTAATGCGTTGGAGTCTCGCCTGGGCGGCCCGACCGCGCAAGTTTCTGTCACGAAAGCGGTTTAAACCCTCAGATGCCGGTTCGGGCACGTCAGTTCTCCAGGATCCGCAAACGGATATAGCGCGGCGCGGCCGCGCTGGTGGGCGACTGGTCGCGCACCAACACCAGGTCAAACTGGGCGTTCAAAGGCGTCGCACTGACCTCGAGCACATGCGAGCTATCCGAATACCAGGTCTGCCCGTCGGCCGACACTTCGGGTAGGTATTGGATGCTGATGCCTCCATCCTGAATGCGCCGCTGAAATTCCAGCGATACGTATTGGCTGCCGTTGCTGGACACCACTCCAATCTGCAGGGCGCCAGCAGCGTCGGCTGGATTGCGCGGGTCCGTTCCCAGCCCGTATTCCATCAGGTTGCTCAATCCATCATGATCCAGGTCGTTCGAGGCCTTAACTGGATCCGTCAGGTCGATTCCATCGTAGGGTCCGGTGACGATCACCTGGAAAGTGTTGGTGGCGCTTAACGGCGGGATGCCGTCATCGGTCACCACGGTAACGACCACGTTGGTGCTGGGGCTTTGGGCCAGCAGAGGCGTCCAGGTGATGATGCCGACGCCGTCGATTTGCATTCCCGCCGGGGGGTTGAGCAGTTGATAACTGAGGGTCTGGGCTGGCACATCCGAATCCGTTCCGGTGTTGATCACCGTGAGGGTGGTCAAATCGAGCAGCGTGTGATCGGACTGAGCCGGGAGGACCGGCGGTGTGTTCGGCGGTGGCAGGATTGTCAGGACGCCCGGCACGAAGGTGAATTCGTAGTTGGGAGCGCTGAGCGTTCCGACGCTGACGTTAATCGGGTAGGTGCCCACCGGACTGGCAGGCGTGGCCGTAGTGATGAGGCTGGGGCTGCCGCTCATGTCTGGGCTCACCAAGGCGCTAAATATAACCGGGCTGAGGGGCCCGCTTACCGTCGCGGTCAAGGGAGGATTAGGCTGACCGTAGGTGCGCGATTTGTTGTCGGCCGCAACGGTCAGCATGGCGGGAGTAATATCCGCGGTGGTCGCCGCAGTAGGGTTGACCGCGTAGTTGCCGGCATCCGTCCCGGAGAGGCTCAAACCGGTCGCGGTGACGGTTTTGTCCGCGCCCGCGTCGGGATCCGCAAACTCGGCGTTGCCGCCCACGTAGCTGACCTCATCGTTCGCTAATACCCCGCTCAAAGTACGGCTGGTAATGGTCGCCGCGGTGGTCCCGTCATAGACCTTGCTGGCCGCAGTAACGCTCCCCGTAATCCCCAACGCGCCGATCACCCCGTTGGTGTTGTCGCCAAAGGTTACCGCGTAGTTGTTGCCGCCATTGCCATCGCTCACCACGCCACTCGCGATCAGGGTCTTGTTGGTGCCGGCATTCCGGGTGTCAAAGCTCTGCGTGAAGGCCCCCAGGTCCCCGCTGCCCAGGCCCCCGACCAGGGCGGGCACCCCCGACGAACCGGTGGTCCCGTCGTAAGTCTTGCTGTCAGCCACCGCGGTAACGCTGAGGGGCCGGGCCGTGATACTGGCGCTCGTGGCAGCGGTGGTGTTGAAGCTGTAGTTGCCCGCATCCGGGCCGGTGATCGTAATCGCGCTGACACTCACCGGCTTAGCCATGCCTGCGTTCTTGTCGGCAAAGCTCGCGCTGCCGTAGTTGTCCGCGAAGCTGTCGCCCGCCACCCGGTTGTCCGACAACGTCACCGTCGCGCTCGACGTCCCGTCATAGAGCTTGTCCACGCCCTGGGCGCTGACCACCAAGGCCCGTCCGGTGATGCTGGCGGTTGCCCCGGCGCTCGTATTCTCCAGCGAATAGTTGGCGGCGTCGGCACCGCTGATGGATATCCCCAGCACGGTCACAGTCTTGTTGGTTCCGACGGTTTTAGTGGCGAAGGAGGCGTTGGTGTAAACGTTGGCGACGACGTCACCGGCGATCTTATTGTTCGACAGGGTGGCCGTTGCGCGGATCGTGGTGTCATAGACCTTATTCTGCCCCTTAGCCGTGACCTTCAACGAGCGGACGCTGATGTTGCCGGTGGTGGTGAGCGAGCTCTGCTGCAAGGCATAATTGGGCGCATCGGCGCCAGTCGTATAAATCCCGGTGACCCTCACCAGTTTATTGGTGCCCACATTTTTATCCGAGAAATTGGCGGCGCGATAATACGAGGTGATGTGCTCGGCGGGCAGCACATCGCATCCGAAATAGACATAAGCCGTCGTGGTGCCATCGTAGGTCCTGAATGGCTGCATCCAGGCGGCGTCCTTAGGCGGGGGAATGACCCAAACGTTCAGCGGCCGAGGGGTGATCGTGGCCGTGGTAACGGCGGAAGTGTTTAGCAGTGAGTAGTTGCCCGCATCCGGACCGGTGATGGCGATGCCCGTCACGGTGACCGGCTTGTTTGTACCGACGTTTTTGTCGGCAAAAAATGCCTTGGCATAACTATCTGTCAGTTGATCGCCTGCCAGGCGATTGTCCGAAAGAACTGTCGTGGCATTGGTGGTCGCATCATAGACTTTATTCACGCCGATTGCGGTTACGGTCAATCCCAGGGCCGTAATATTCGCCGTGGTGGTGGTCGTGCTGTTCTGAAGGGAATAGTTAGGCGCATCCCCGCCCGAGATGGTAATGCCCGAGACATTGACGGTTTTGGCGGTCCCAACCTTCTTATCACCGAAACTCGCCGTGCCGTAACTAGCGCTCAGGCTGTCGCCCGGAACCCGGTTGTCCGACAACGTCACCGCCGCGCTCGGCGTCCCGTCATAGAGCTTGTTTGCGCCTTGGGCGCTGACCACCAAGGGCCGGCCCGTGATACTGGCGGTTGTAGTGGCGGTCGAGTTGGCGGTGTAATTGCCGGCGTCGCCACCGAGCAGACCCAAGCCCATGGCCGTTACTTTTTTCGACATCCCCACATTCTTGTCCGCGAAGGTGGCGCTGCCGCCAACGTAACTGACATCATCACCGCTCAGCACCCCCGCCAGCGTCCGGCTGGTGATGATTGCGGTCGCAGTGCCGTCATAGGGTTTATCTGCCGCCGTGACACTGCCCACGACGCCCAGGGGGGTAATCGAGGCGGTGGTTGTGGCGGTGGCGTTGAATGTGTAATTCGAGGAAGCGCTGCCGGAGATTGAAATGCCGGTCACGGTCACCGTCTTGTTCGTGCCAGCGTTCTTGTCGGCGAAGAACCCGTTGGCGTAGTTGGGGGTCACGTCGTCTCCCGGCACTTTGTTGTCGGATAGTGTTACCAGTGCGTTCGAGGTCCCGTCATAGACCCGATCAATGCCGGTGGCGGTGACGGTCAAAGCGGCGGGAGTAATCGTAAGTATTCCGTTGGTGATGAGCACCGTGTAGTTGCCCAGTTTATTATTGGGATCATTGAGGACCGGCAGAATGGCGTAGGTCCCCACGGGGCTGGTCGTGGCGGCGGTCGTCGTGTAAGTGACCGTGATGTTGTCACCGTTCTGGACCCCTGCGAGCGTCCCGGACAATGAGGGATTAGGGGCGCCGTAGGCGCGGCCCTGGTTGTCCGCCGTAACCGTGAGCACTGGCTTGTTATCGATGGGCATTACAAGAACGTCCTGCACCGACATCACGAACGGGGTGGCAGACTCGTAAAGAATGGTGCTGATCCCCCCACTGAGGTACGGAGAGGGATCGACCAAACTGATCACCTGGGCTCCATCGAAAGAGACCTGGATTTGATTGGTGAAGAAACTCAGTCTGAGATCATGCGTGCCCGTGCCCACTCCGCCTGGCAGAGTCACTTCTTGGAGCAGCGCGAAGCCAAACGGCGACTCGCTGTAATACTTTACGAGCTGCAGCTTCGCCGTTGGGCCCTGGGAGGACCCTTCGGGGTACACCCAGGCCACGTACTGGTTGCCGGTACCCGGATCGAATCTTCCGCCAAGGCCTCCGCCCTCGCCACCGGCAGCCGAAAAGGTGACCTGCCCTTCCACCGAGTAATTCGTCCAAGGCGCCCCGATATAAGCCATCGCGTAGCCTCCGGCCGAGTTGCCCGAAAGTTGGCCCCCGCTGACGGTCCAGTTACCATCGAAAGCCGTCCATGGTGTCAGCGGCCCCGGGTCGGTGGCCCGGGTGAAATCATCAAAGAACAGCGCCCCCGTCGGAATCACCGAAATGGTCACCCCGGTAGCGGCGCTGTTGCCCACCCCGTCGCTGGCCTGGTAAGTGAAGCTGTCGCTTCCGTAGAAGTTGGTCACCGGCGTATAGGCGAAACTCCCATCGGCATTGAGGGTCAAGCTCCCGTGCGCCGGCCCGCTCACCAACACCGCGCTCAACCTCCCCGCGCTGGCCCCCGTCGTGTCGTTGGTCAGCACCCCTGGGGCGCCCACGGTTAGCGTCGTGTTTTCCACTCCCTGGTAGTAGTCCGCCACGGCCGCCGGGTTCAGCGTATATTGCACTTGCACCGTGCTCACGTTGGTGCCCACCCACACCTTGACCACCTGCCCGTTGACCCGGTAATTGCCACCGGCCACAATCCCATTCGTCAGCACTTGCAGCCCGCTAAAGCCGGTATCAGGCGCCAGCACCTCCACCGCCGTATTGGGGTCCTGCGCCCCGCTAATCGTGAGCACCGTGGTGGATAATTCCCCGCTGGTGCTGGCGCTGGCGCTGATTTGCGCGTTGCTCCGCGCCAGCCACCAATCGTAAATCCCCTCCGCATTGGCTGACCACACCCGCGGCTTGGACAAACTGTAATTCACGTAGGCCTGCGCCACGACCGGCTCTGTCACCAGCAAAACGCCGCCTCCCAAGTCACCGGCCAAGCTCGCCCCAGCAGCCGCGCTGTGCGAATACAAATTGATCAAAGTGCCCAGCCCGTAATAGAAATCCACCGCCGCCTCCATGGTGCTCACCGTGTGCCCCGATTCCATGGACTGAGCCACCTCGTTCCCCACATACCAGTCGCTGACCGGCATGTTCACAAACGAATAGCTCTTGCCCGGCGTCTCGGTCGAACGGATAAAGTGCGGAAAGGGCGAGAGCTTCTCCTCCCCCGTGGTGGCCACGTGCAATTGTTGCAGCAGGTCCAGGCTCCGCTCCCGCGTCCCGTTGAAACTCGGGGCGGCAAAAAACCGCAAACCGCTGCCATTGGTCAATCCCCAGCCCTCGATGTCCGCAAAGGAGTTGGACAGCGACGCCAGCGCATAGGCCTGCCCGCTGGCGTAGCCCGCCGGCGGGCTAAAGTCCAGCACCTCGTCCGGGCCCCAGTGGTAAAAATCATATGAATTGGTCGTCAAGGTCAGGTTGTAGGAGTTAGACAACCCCCCGTTGTGCGACCCAATGGTCGCCCCATACTGCGTGATCGCCCGTTGCAGGCTCGCCACTTCGTTGCTCTGGTCGCTCGCACTGTAGTTGTTGCGCAGCGCCCCCGTGCAGAAGTAGTAATCCCCCTTGGCCCCCATCGAGTGCTCATACTGCGCCGAGGCCTCTATCGAGTTGATGAAGGAGGGAAAGTCCTCCATGTCATGCCGAAACATCACCGCCGCATCGTAGCTGTAGGGCCAGGGGCTGAGCTTGGCCACCGGCAAACCTGCCGATTGAAACGCCCACTCGATGGCCCGCCGAAAAATCACATACGCATACATCCCCGAGTCATAGCCTCCGTGGCCCAGCAGCGGCTGCATCGCCGCGTGATAGATAAACCATCCCTTGCCGTAGGGCTGGACCAGCAGGTAGGGCGAACTGTCCCCGTTGGCCAGCACCGTGGCCCCCTTGGGGGTCACCTGCCAGATGTAATGGTTGAGCGGACCCCCAAAATTCGGCGAAACCCCCAGCGAAATCTCATCGGCCGACACCGGCCACTTCCAGTGCAAGGTCCCCGCAGGGATGTGCGACACCAACCGGTGGTCCCCCACCTTGGTGAAGGTCGAATCCAGCACCCAGTTGGTCAGGTTGGGCGTGGCCGAATCCAGCCCCATTTGCGCCGCGATGGCAAAATCACCCCGCGGACTGCCATCCGGATTGCGGGTAAAGGCCGAGGAACCCACCAGGAGGTAACCCCCGGCGGCCACGTAATTGGTCAGTTGGGCAATCTCGCTGTCATTGATGGCTTCGGAGGCCAGGCTGATGAGGATCGGGTAAATGGGCTTGCCGCTGCCATCCAACAGCGCTCCGGAGCTGATGTTCGAGTCGCCCAGCACCGTGAAGGCCGTGCCATCCGAGCGCAAGGCTTCCTTCATGGACTCGGGCATGACAAAGTAGTTCCAGTTGGTCAGCCACCATTGGAAACCAGTGTTGCCCTCGCTGCCTGGAGGGGTCAGTCCCGAGGCCGGCATCGATTCGAGCGCCCGCGTCAATTCCGAATCGTGAATGGCCACCACCGGCTGGGTGCCGGCGGCACGAGTTGACTCCATGATTCCTGTGGCAGTCAGGAGAATTCCCAACCACATCCGGATTCCATCAGCCGACCTTTGCATAACTTTCCCTCGATTTCCAACCCAGGGGCGCCGAAGCATCCGCGATTGCGCTCCGCGGGTGTAAGCCGTCCGCTGCCTGTGCTACGCACCCTCGGTCTGTGTAAATCTTCGCCAAGGCACGGAACCGCTCGAACCGCAGCGCTGGATTCCGTTCGACGAACCGGCGGTCAAAGACACTTGCCCATCCCGATCCTAACCTGAACCAGACCACAAACCAGAGGACCCCTGAAGCAAGCGGGCTTGCGGCAATCAATGCTCCGCGCGAAGTGACACTTGATTCGCCAGCATCTTTGAAAAGCGGCCCATCGACGGCTCGCCTGGCAGCTACCTGAGTGTTTGAATGCTACCCCGGGGAATCCCTAAACGGAACTCCAACGAGTACGGACCGCCCTCGGGCTGAATACGGAACCCGCCGGCGCCCGCAAGCCGCGCGCGGCTGTGGTCCGTATTTTGCCCGAGAATCGCGTCCGTTTTAATTGGCTGCCGCCAAAGCGGTTTCACCCTTGCTGTTGAAGGACCGCATGGTTAGCCTCAGGTCAGAGCCATGCGTTTCCTTGAGAATCTGACAAAGTTCGAATCCTGGCCATTTGCCGAGGGCATCGGCACCCAGGCGTGTCGCGTGCTTGGACAATCTCCCGGGACTGGACTGAATCCTTTCCCAACCGCTCCGGAGCCCCCGGCGCTGAGCAGGACAGCAACACTGCCACGATGGGCTCGCGTTTGTGTTTGGCCCGCCGCGATCTTGGCCCTGAGCGTTGCCTTGCCCCCTGCGCACGCCCAGCCGCCGTCCACCGGCCCGCAGGGCGCCTCGACAAACGTCTCGCTTTCGGCGACCGCGCGGGCCCAGCAGGCGCCTTGGCAGGAACATCTGACGTTGGGCGCCGGGGACTTAATCAACATTTCGTTGTTTGAGATGCCTGATTCGGCCCAAACCGAAGTTCCTATCGGGCCCGACGGCCGCATTACGTTTCTGCAGGCAAAGGATGTCCGGGCGGCCGGGCTGACCGTTGATGAATTGAGAGCCAAGCTGGACCAGGCACTGGGTCCCTTCTACCAGAACCCACGCACCATCGTCATCCCGGCAGCCTTGCGGAGCAAGAAATACTATGTGCTCGGGGCGGTGGCGGCGAGCGGGGTGTACACACTGGATCGGCCCATGACCATCATCGAAGGATTGGCACGCGCGGGAGGGCTGGAGACCGGACTCTATGGCCGAGACACCGTCGAACTGGCGGACTTAAGCCACAGCTTCCTGGTTCGAGACGGCCAGCGGCTGCCACTGGATTTCGAGCGATTATTCCAACAAGGAGACTTATCGCAAAATGTGGCCCTGGCGCCCGATGATTACCTCTATTTCGCCTTGGCCAGCGCGAACGAAATCTATGTGCTCGGCGAGGTCAATAGTCCTGGCACGGCCACTTTCCTGCCGCGAAGCAGTGTGATTGGCGCGGTTTCCGCCCGCGGCGGTTTCACGATCCGGGCGTTTAAGAGCCGGGTGCTGGTCGTTCGCGGTTCATTTGTCCACCCGCAGACGTTCGTCGTGGATACAGCCGCCATCTTATCGGGCAAAGCCCCGGACTTTAAGTTGCAGTCCAAGGACATTGTTTACATCAGCCAGAACCCTTGGGTGCGCGCCGAGGAGATCATCGATTCGGCTGCTACCGCGTTCATTCAGGGCATGGTCGTGGGCACGGCCACTCGGAAGGTCGGACCGTTCCTGAGCCAGCCGCTTATTCGATAATATGAGAAGAGTCTTTTTGACCTGTTGGGGCGCGGGAGCTCTGGCCGTCGTTTTGGGCGGATGCGCCACCGGAAATCACCCACGCTCCGCGTTCGAGCCGATCGCGAGCGGCAATACAAATTTTTCAACCTTGACCCTGACCAACCAGGTTAACCCGGAGTTGCTTCGACCCTCGGAGAACTTCTTCACCCTGGGACCAGGAGACCGCGTCGAGATCGAGATTATCGGCACGCCGGCTTCACGGGCCCTGGCTACCGTGGGACCGGATGGCAAGCTCTATTACAGCCTGCTGCCGGGACTGAATGTGTGGGGCCTGACGCTCGCTCAAAGCCGCGACCGGATCGAGAGTGGCCTATCCAAATACCTGAGCGAACCACACGTGACGGTTACTTTGCGAGAAGTGGCGAGCAAATATGTCTGGCTGCTCGGCCGGCTCAGCAAGCCGGGCATTTATCCGATGACCGCTCCGATGACCCTGCTCGAGGCCCTCACGCTCGCCGGCGGCAGCGCTCGAGCCATCGCCATCTCCGGCACCCAGGAACTCGCGGATCTCCGTCACAGCTTCGTCATGCGCCAGGGCCAGCTCCTCCCGGTTGACTTTTACCGGTTACTCCGCGAGGGCGACATGTCCCAGAACATCTACCTGCAACCGGATGATTTCGTTTATGTGCCCTCGGCCCTGAATCAGCAGGTGTACGTATTGGGGGCCGTGAGGTTCCCGCGCGCCGTGCCTTACTCCGAGAGGATGACCCTCATCTCAGCGCTCTCGGAGGCAAACGGCGCGGTTAAAATCGATTGGCTGAGTCCGAGCTACACGGGCCTGGCTCCCGATGCGTACATGACACACGTGGCGATCGTGCGCGGATCCTTGGCGCGACCGGAACTCACGGTCGTGGATGCGGCTGCCGTGATCAAAGGCCGCATACCGGACGTGCCGCTCGAGCCCGGCGACATCGTCTATGTGCCCAATGCCCCGTACAGCACGCTCAAGCGTTACTTTAACACCGTCCTGAGCACCTTCATCTCGACGGTCGCAGCCAACGCCGGCACACGCGCCGGAGGCATACAGACGGTGGGCGTGAGCGTACCCGTGGGCGTGCACTGAGGAGAGAGCCCGGCAGCCAGACCATTGAGCTGGTTCCGTGGCACGGACGCCACCGGGGCATAACGTTCACCGCGGGAGCGGGGATGGCGCTCACGAGCTTTAACGCCCGCCGTAGCGGCGAGGCTTGAAGTCTGTTGGCTGGCGATTCGCCCGACAGGGACCGGAAGGCCTCCGCCCGCCTCAGGCTTTCCACACCTGGCCGGACCGGGTCTTGAGCGAAGCCATGGCGTTCCTGGTATCCACAATGCAAGCGGCCCAATCCGCAAGCTGTTGGTAGTTCACGCAGGCATGGTTCGTGGCAATCAACACCAAATCAAAGCCGGCGATCGTCTCCTGGTTCCATTCCACCGATTTGGTACCGGCCCAATGGGCATGTTCGCGGGTCGGCCGGATGATCGGCACGTAAGGGTCGTAGTAGGCCACGCGAGCTCCCCGGTCGGTCAACATCTCCATCAGGGAGTAGCTCGGTGACTCCCGTTCATCATCGACGTTGGGCTTATAGGCCAATCCGAGAATCAGGATCGAACTCCCTTTGACGGACCGGGCTCGGTCGTTGAGCGCGTCGGCAACGCGATGCACCACGTAGGCCGGCATGCCGGTATTCACCTCTCCGGCAAGTTCGATGAACCGCGTGTTTTGCCCATACTCGCGCGCTTTCCACGTCAAATAAAACGGATCAATGGGAATACAATGCCCTCCCAGACCCGGCCCGGGATAGAACGGCATGAAGCCGAATGGCTTGGTCTTGGCCGCGGCGATGACCTCCCATACGTCAATCCCCATGGCGCTATAAACCACCTTGAGTTCGTTGACTAAAGCAATATTGACACCCCGGAATGTATTCTCGAGCAGTTTGGTAGCCTCGGCCACCCGGCAAGACGATACCGGCACAATGGTCTTGACCGCTCGGGAGTAGAGTTCCACGGCTTTGGCCTGACAGGCCGGAGTATAACCGCCGACAACTTTCGGGATCAGCGCCACTTTGCTATCGGGATTGCCCGGATCCTCCCGTTCGGGCGAAAAAGCCAGGTGAAAATCCCTGCCGGCTTCCAACCCTGAGCCGATCTCGAGCACCTCGCGCAGGTCCTCATCGGTCGTTCCGGGATACGTCGTCGATTCCAGAACCACCAGCGTCCCCTTTTGCAGGTAACGGGCAATATTCTTGCCGGTCTCAAGGATATAGGAAATATCCGGTTCGCGGTTCTTGTTCAACGGGGTCGGCACGCAGATGATAATCGCGGAGACCTCGCGGATGCGGCTAAAATCGCTCGAAGCGGAGAATGTCCCCGAACGGATGATCTCGGCTACGGACTCGGGCGAGATGTGCTTGATGTAGCTCCTGCCCTGGTTCAGCGCATCGACCTTGGTCGTGTCAATGTCCAAGCCCAGAACGGTTATCCCGCTCCGGGCGAACTGAAACGACAGAGGCAGCCCTACGTAACCTAATCCAACTACCGCTATTCTCGTCATTGCATTCCCTATTCGTTTGGTTGCGCCCGCCGCCGGAATTGGCTTTAAGCCTATCGGTTCCTGGCCAACTGCGGGCGTCTGTAATCCCGGCTTCTCGAACCCATCGCCTGACAGTCAGAACCCGACCCTGGCAAACCGGCAGCCCGGCGCCAAGTCACTGCGTTCAGACGACCGCGAGCGGCGCCGGCAGGCAGACCGGACACAGCCCTGCCAGGCGGGGATGTTCCCCCAGGCACTCAACTCGCACGGCGCCGCCGAGTGTGACCGGGTTGACCCCGCCCGCAGACGTCAAGCGCCTTCAACGGGGCAATAATCTGGGGTGAGATCGCGAAGCCGTCAATGGAATCCGTTGGGCCAAGTGGCCAAATGACCCAATCTCGGTCGATTTACCCACCACGGGTTCACTTCACGAGCAGGATTCGATAGAAACGCTGTGCCGAGTGGCCCAGGTGATCCGTGGCTGAAGCCGTCGGACCGGCAGCCTGCACGTCCGGCTGTAAATCGGTCCAGTTCCCACGGCCCAGATCGTCACAGAACTGCACCCGGTAAAGGCTGCCCGTGCTTGCGCTCCATGTGATCACCGCCGTGTCCTGCTTCAACACCACCGACTGAATCGATGGCTGCCGGATACCGGAGAATGGAACGGAGGACCCCGCAATCTTAACGGAGTGATCCGCCGAACCGAGCCCATTCACCCCGGCCTTGGCAGGCTCGACCGATTCGCTCACCACCAGTGCCCCACCTGGCCCTTTGCACTTGCCGGACGACCCCGCGTTATAGATCGCCAGGATCTCCGCCGCGGACAAGGCCCGGCTATAAATGGACACCTCGTCCAGCAGCCCGGCAAACTTCCGGTCCCAAAACGATTGACCCGACGTGCCGAAATACAACGGCAACGTCCCGTAATCCAGTGGGAAGCCCACACTGCTCTGGCTGACCAGTTGCCCGTTCACGTAGAGCTGCAAAAAGTTCGTGCCCCGCACCGCCGCCACGTGATACCACACCCCGGTCTGCAGGCCCGGAGTCGAGTCCGCCTCGGCCGACACCCCTGCCGGCGAACTCACGCCAAACACAAAGTAGTCCCCATTGGCCCCGCGCGCCTTGCCCAGGAAATAGCCCTCAAAATTCCCGCTCTGGCTGTTCTGCTTGAAGACGATGTATTGCTCGCCCACCGACGCTGTGCCCGGCGTGTCCAGCGAACTGAAGTTCACCCAGGCCTCAATCGTCACGTTGGTCGGCCGCAGGATCGCCGAATCCGCAACGCTCACATACCCGTTGGTCCCATCCAGCGAGAAGCACTGCCCCACCATCCCGACTGCACTGGCCGTGGCCCCGCCCTGCAACGTCCCATTGTTAGTCCCCAAATAGTTCGTGGCATTCCCATCCCCCGTCCACCAGCCCACTAACCCGGAGGGCGGCGGATCACAACTGCCCGGCACACTCACACTGAGCGCCGCCACGGCGCTGGTCACCGAACCGGCCACATTGGTCACCACCACCGAGTAGCCCCCGGCATTGGTCCCCTGCACATTGTTGATCGACAGGCTCGCCGTCGCCGAACCCCCAAACTGGCTCCCATCGCTTAGGGCCGCCCCGTTAAAGAGCCATTGGTAACTCAGCGGCATGGTGCCCGTAGCTCCCACGTTAAAACTCACCGTACTGCCCGCCGCCACGCTCTGGTTGGTCGGTTGCACACTCAACGAAGGCGGCACCAACACCGTCAATACCGCCACCGCGCTGGTCACCGCACCACCGCTGTTGCTCACCACCAGCGCGTAGCCGCCCGCGTCGCTGCTCTGCACCCCGCTGATGCTCAAGGCACTGCTGCTCACCCCGCTCAATCGCCCGCCATTAGCCAGGTTGGCCCCGTTAAACCGCCACTGGTAGCTCAAGGGCGCCGTCCCGCTTGCACCGGCACTGAAACTGGCCGTGCTGCCCAACACATTGGTCTGGCTTAGCGGCTGCGAACTTAAGCTGGGCGGCACAATCACCGTCAACACCGCCACCGCGCTGGTCACAGAACCGGCCGAGTTGGTCACCACCACCGTGTAATTGCCCGCATTGGCCGGCTGCACATTGTTGAGCGTCAAGCTCGAACCACTCGCCCCGGCCAGGCCCCCTCCGTTCCACCGCCACTGATAGCTCAAGGGCGGGGTTCCGGTGGCCGTCACATTGAAGCTCGCGCTAGCGCCCGCTACCACGCTCTGGCTGGCCGGCGGGCCGGTAATAACCGGCGGCCCCAGCACCGTGACACTGGCTACCGCGCTGGTCACCACTCCCACAGCATTGCTGACCACCAGCGCATAGTTGCCCCCGTCGGTGGACTGCACACCGCTTATTGCCAACGCCGGGCTGGTGGCCCCGCTCACCCGGCCCCCATTGGCCAGGCCGGCCCCGTTAAAGAGCCACTGGTAGCCCAGGGGCGTGCTGCCGCTGGCACTGGCGCTCAAATTCAAGGTGCTCCCCGCCACGTTGGTCTGGCCCACCGGCTGGGTGGTGATCAAGGGCGGCGTCAGCACCGTCAGCACCGCCACCGCGCTGGTCACCGAACCACTGGTGTTGGTTACCACCACTGTATAATTGCCGGCGTTGGAGGTCTGCACGTTGTTCAATGCCAGCATCGTCGTCGTCGCTCCCGAAATCGTCGAACCGTTGAACCGCCACTGATAGCTCAGCGTCCCACTGCCATTGGCGGTTACGTTGAAAGCCGGGTTGCTGCCCACAGCCACCGTTTGACTCTGCGGCTGGCCGGTAATGGCCAGACCGCTTGACAGCTTGCACTTGCCAGACGAACCCGCGTTATAGATCGCCAGGATCTCCGCCGCGGACAAGGCCCGGCTATAAATGGACACCTCGTCCAGCAGCCCGGCAAACTTCCGGTCCCAAAACGATTGACCCGACGTGCCGAAATACAACGGCAACGTCCCGTAATCCAGTGGGAAGCCCACACTGCTCTGGCTGACCAGTTGCCCGTTCACGTAGAGCTGCAAAAAGTTCGTGCCCCGCACCGCCGCCACGTGATACCACACCCCGGTCTGCAGCCCCGGAGTCGAGTCCGCCTCGGCCGACACCCCTGCCGGCGAACTCACGCCAAACACAAAGTAGTCCCCATTGGCCCCGCGCGCCTTGCCCAGGAAATAGCCCTCAAAATTCCCGCTCTGGCTGTTCTGCTTGAAGACGATGTATTGCTCGCCCACCGACGCTGTGCCCGGCGTGTCCAGCGAACTGAAGTTCACCCAGGCCTCAATCGTCACGTTGGTCGGCCGCAGGATCGCCGAATCCGCAACGCTCACATACCCGTTGGTCCCATCCAGCGAGAAGCACTGCCCCACCATCCCGACTGCACTGGCCGTGGCCCCGCCCTGCAACGTCCCATTGTTAGTCCCCAAATAGTTCGTGGCATTCCCATCCCCCGTCCACCAGCCCACTAACCCGGAGGGCGGCGGATCACAACTGCCCGGCACACTCACACTGAGCGCCGCCACGGCGCTGGTCACCGAACCGGCCACATTGGTCACCACCACCGAGTAGCCCCCGGCATTGGTCCCCTGCACATTGTTGATCGACAGGCTCGCCGTCGCCGAACCCCCAAACTGGCTCCCATCGCTTAGGGCCGCCCCGTTAAAGAGCCATTGGTAACTCAGCGGCATGGTGCCCGTAGCTCCCACGTTAAAACTCACCGTACTGCCCGCCGCCACGCTCTGGTTGGTCGGTTGCACACTCAACGAAGGCGGCACCAACACCGTCAATACCGCCACCGCGCTGGTCACCGCACCACCGCTGTTGCTCACCACCAGCGCGTAGCCGCCCGCGTCGCTGCTCTGCACCCCGCTGATGCTCAAGGCACTGCTGCTCACCCCGCTCAATCGCCCGCCATTAGCCAGGTTGGCCCCGTTAAACCGCCACTGGTAGCTCAAGGGCGCCGTCCCGCTTGCACCGGCACTGAAACTGGCCGTGCTGCCCAACACATTGGTCTGGCTTAGCGGCTGCGAACTTAAGCTGGGCGGCACAATCACCGTCAACACCGCCACCGCGCTGGTCACAGAACCGGCCGAGTTGGTCACCACCACCGTGTAATTGCCCGCATTGGCCGGCTGCACATTGTTGAGCGTCAAGCTCGAACCACTCGCCCCGGCCAGGCCCCCTCCGTTCCACCGCCACTGATAGCTCAAGGGCGGGGTTCCGGTGGCCGTCACATTGAAGCTCGCGCTAGCGCCCGCTACCACGCTCTGGCTGGCCGGCGGGCCGGTAATAACCGGCGGCCCCAGCACCGTGACACTGGCTACCGCGCTGGTCACCACTCCCACAGCATTGCTGACCACCAGCGCATAGTTGCCCCCGTCGGTGGACTGCACACCGCTTATTGCCAACGCCGGGCTGGTGGCCCCGCTCACCCGGCCCCCATTGGCCAGGCCGGCCCCGTTAAAGAGCCACTGGTAGCCCAGGGGCGTGCTGCCGCTGGCACTGGCGCTCAAATTCAAGGTGCTCCCCGCCACGTTGGTCTGGCCCACCGGCTGGGTGGTGATCAAGGGCGGCGTCAGCACCGTCAGCACCGCCACGGCGCTGGTCACCGAACCACTGGTGTTGGTTACCACCACCGTATAATTGCCGGCGTTAAAGGTCTGGACGTTGTTCAACGTCAGCATCGTGGTCGTCGCTCCCGAAATCGTCGAACCGTTGAACCGCCACTGATAGCTCAGCGGCGCACCGCCATTGGCGGTTACGTTGAAGATCGCGGGGTTTCCAACGGCCACGCTCTGGCTTTGAGGTTGAGAGGCGATGCTCAGGCTGCCTTTGCACTTGCCTCCAGAACCCGCCAGGTAGATGGCCGCGACTTCGTTCGAGGACAGCGCACGGTTATAGAGGGACACCTCGTCGAGAGTGCCACTGAACTTGCCATCCCAATAGGATTGGCCCGACGTTCCAAAATACATGGGGAACGTGCCGTAGTCTTGAGGGAAGCTGATGCTGGTTTGCCCGACGAGCTGCCCATTGATATACAATTGCAGAAAATTAGGGCCTCGCATGCCTGCGACGTGATACCAGACATTGGGCTGGATGCCCGGCGCCGAATCCACCTCGGCTGATGTACCGGCTGCGGAGGTGGCGGAGAACACAAAGTAGTCTCCTCCACCGGTGCGAGCTTTGCCCAAAAAGAAACCCTCAAAGTTCCCACTCCGACTGTTCTGTTTGAACACGATATATTGTTCGCCCGGAGAGGCGTTGCCCGAGGAGTTAAGCGAGCTAAAATTCACCCAGGCCTCGACCGTCAGGTTCGTCGGTTTCAAAAACGACGAGTCCGGGACCTGCACAAATGCCGAACTCCCGTTCATTCCAAACGCAAGGCCAACCTCGCCGGCCGCGGAAGCGGTCGCCCCGCCCTGAAGCGCTCCATTGTTGGTGCCGAAATAGTTCGTGGCCGCTCCGTCACCCGGCCACCACCCGATCAGGCCCGACGGGGGCGGAACGCAGGTTCCAGGGGAAACCGACGGGTAAATGGAAATCGTAACCGTTGCTGGACTTGAAGCAACGGACCCATCCGTGGCTTGGTAAGTGAAAGCGTCATTCCCGACAAAACCCGCGTTCGGTGCGTAGGTGAAGGAGCCGTCGGCGTTCAGCGTCAGGCTGCCGTTCGTGGGCCCGCTGGCCAGGATCGCGGTCAAGGCGCCGCCCCCGGTGCCGAGCAGGTCATTGCCCAGCACCCCGGGCGCAGGCGCGGACAACGGCGCGTTCTCGAACCCGGCATAAGCGTCGGGTTGAGCGGTGGGACCGAGTAAATATTTCACCTGGACGTTCGTCACGGACGTGCCCACGAGCACCTTAACCACCTGGCCGTTGATGCGATAGCCCGTGCCCGCAGCCACCGTGACGCCGTTGGTCAGCACCTGCAGACCGCTGATCTCCAAATCGGGGGTGAGCACCTCGACGGCTGCGTTGGGATCCGCGGCGCCGGAGACCGCGAGTGTGGTGATGGACTGATCGCCGGTGGATGAGAACGACGGCACCACTGCCATGTTCGTTCGCTTCAGAGCCCAACCATAAATCCCCAGGGCATTTGCGGACCAGACCCTGGGCTTGGTCATGGTGTAGGTTACGTTCTCCTGCTCGAGGGTGGGCTGGGTCACCAGGAAGTTGTTCGGCCCCGCGGAAATGCTGGGGGAGCCGTCGGATGGGCTATGGGCGTAGAGGTTGATCAAGGCGCCCATGTTATAATAAAAGTCAATCAAATCCTGCACGCTCTGGGCATTGTGACCGGATTCGATATCCTGCGCCATCGCGGTGCCCACATACCAGTCACTGACGGGCAGCACCAGGAACGGATAGCGTTTGCCGTCAATGATCGTGGAGTTTCTCCAGTGCGGGAAACACGACAACTTTTCCTCGCCGGCGGTCACGGCGCCGACCTGCTGGAGAATATCATAGGATGCCTCGCGCGTGGAATTGAAGCTGGGACAGGCCCACAGCCGCAGCCCGCTGCTATTGGTAAAGCCCCACCCCGCCAAGTCGGCAAAGGACTTCGACACGGAAGCCAAGGCATAGGCGGCGCTGCTGGCGTAGCCCGGAGGAGCCGGGAAATCCAAGCATTCGTCCGGGCCCCAATGCCAGTAATCATAGTCGGTGACGACCAAACTATGATTATAGGGATTGGGCAGCCCCCCATTGTGCGAGCCGATCGTCGCGCCGTAGAGTGTCATTGCCCTCTTAATACTGGCAATCTCGGTCGATCGGGCCGTGGCGGTATAATTCGACCACAAGGCGCCGGTGCAAAAGAAGTAATCGCCTTTGGCGCCAACGGAATTCTCGTATTGGGCCGAGGATTCGATAGTATTGATGAAGGTCGGAAAATCCTCCTCATCATGGCGAAATACTGCGGCGGCGTCATACGGAAAGGGCCAAGGACTCACCTTGGGGACGGACAAGCGCGCGGATTCGAACGCCCACTCGATGGACTTGCGAAAGATCACGTAGGCGTACATGCCGGATTGGAATCCCCCGTGCCCAATCAACGGCTGCATGGACGCATCATAGATGAAACGCCCCTGGCCGTAATTGTTAACCACCAGGTATGGGGAATTGTCGCCACTGGCGACCACGCTGCTTCCGCCGGCGGTCACCTGCCAGAGCAAATGACCCGAAGGCGGAGTAAAATTCGGAGAGACACCTAACGAGATTTCATCGGCCGCCGAGGGCATCCGCCAGCCCAGAACGCCCGACGGGATATGGGACACGATGCGGTGATCCAGGTTCTTGAGGAAGGTTTGGTTGTACCCCCAATTCGCCAAAGTGGGCGCGGGCATATGAACCCCCATCTGGCTGGCGATGGCAAAGTCACCCCGCGAGGTGCCGTCGGGGTTCCGGGTGAACGCGGAAGACCCCACCAAAAGGGTGCCACCAGCGGCTACATAATTGGTCAACGGACCGATCTCATCATCGCGGATCGCTTCCGAGGCCAGGCTGATCATAATGGGATACTTGGGTGTCCCGTTCGCATTCAGCAAGCGGCCAGCCGAAATATCCGCATCCTTGACGACCACGAACGCCGTGCCGTCCGAGCGCAGAGCTTCCTCCACCGACTCCGGCATGACGAAATAGTTCCAATTGGTGGGCCACCATTGGAAGCCCGTAGTCCCCGCACCCGTAGGTGTCGCCCCGCTCGCGGGCATGGTTTGCAGCGCGCGAGTCAGCTCGGAATCATGAATCGCTACCAAGGGTTGGGTCGTCTGCCCGACCGCCCCAACCACCACGGCAAGGAGACCTAAAGCTCCGAAAACGAGTTTCTTCATTTTAGTTGTGCTTCCAACGTCCTGTATCCACCGGTACACCATTCAGACTGGCACTGCTTCGCACCCGTTCGTGGATACCCTTGTGTTAACAGACGGTGAGGAACTCCTCAAGTGACATCCCGCGTCAGGCGCAGCCATTGATTACGGACGGCCCTTCGGGCTAACTACGGAAGCGCGGCGGCTTCACGCGGACTGGCCTCCCATAGCGCGCAGGTAATCATGCTAGTCCCGGGAATTGTCCTTCTCGTCATACAGTTCGGACGCCAAAGCCAGGCACACGGAGCCCGAGTAGAAGTTGTCGATCTCGCGCCATAACATCGGAGGCAGATGGAGACCGTAGTAGGAACGGTTCAAATGAAATCGCTGCTTGTCCTTGCCATCGTAAACCACGACGTCGAAGCTGCCCGACATCGCGATGAGGAAGTGGTGACATCGTCGCAGGGCGTGGCCGGCGCGATCCGCCCCTCCCGGCACATCGTAGAGATAGAACACGCGTTTGATCGCAAAGGGCACATGACGGTCATTTTCAATAAAAGTCAGATTGCCACGCGGATCGTTGATCTTGGGGAATTCGATGATTCGGCAATCGATTAGTTTCATCGGGTCAGACCTTGGGTTGCGGCAAAGAGCATCGGGCGCCCGTGAACCCTTTTTACCGATCGGCAAGGCGATGGGTCGCCTGCCTATCCTGAACTTGGGTAGTGGGCAAAACGGCGCTGGCGGCAAGCGCTCTCAGACTCCGGGCCAGTGCTTGGCCCACGGGGCAAAGGCGGAGTCCGAACCCTTCAGCAGGGCTGGCCTGTTGCATCATGAGGCCGAACCTAACCATCTTCGGTCAAATGGTTTGCGGCAAAACTCCGGGGCGGATAGAGGGCAGGCCAAAAAGGTCAATGACCTGCTTCAGACCCTGAGGCTGACCTCGCGCTTGTAGAAGAAGACGACGCGACGCACTCCCACGATTCGCGCGGCGATTTCCTTGACCTTCTCAATCAGCGTAACCCCGAGACCTAGGCCCCCACGTTTTCCCTGCAGGGCGTAGTCACGATGGACAGCCACATGCAGGACGGCGATTTCCTCGGGAGAGGTGCGGAGAAAGATTACCACCCCAATCGGCGCTTCTCCTCGCCGGTCGCGGTCGTAAGCAAAGAGGGTCTGAGCTTCCTGGTCGCCGACGCGCAAGGAAAGGCTGCCATTGCTCTCGTGGAGCCGGGGATGGCCGAACTCTTGGAGCGAGTGAATGATGCCTTCCCGGACGCGGTGCTGGCCAGGGTTGAAAAACAGCAGATCCTCCAAAGCCAAGCGTGATTCCTTTGGCGTAGTTGAGGAGTAAACCAAGTTCACAAACGCGCAAGGGATGGCTTGTGGATGAGATCCGGCCGTCGGCCCTGGAGGCGGCGCCCCATCACCTCGGGGAGACTTAACCCGCGGGCCTTGAAACATGACGGTGGTTGGCGCATCGAGTCCTAAAGGGCAACCATGTTGTGAGCGAGGAATGTTCTGTCCGCCTGCTCGGCTGAAAACGGCGCTTCCGTAAAGAAATCCGGGCGATCATGAAGCAGGTCCAGGAACACCCGTCGAGCGTCCTGCTCGCTCACGCAGGAAATGGTTTCATCGCCGAACGGCGCCGACCGGAGCAGGGCCTTATCCGAAAGAATCTGTCCGTACTGAAAACTCCCCTGGCTCACGCGGACATTATGGTAACGGACGAAGAGTTGATAGGTGTCCTCGTAGGTCTTCTCTCCCTCGATGATTTGGCCGGAGAAGGCGCGCTCATACCGGTAGGGCGTTTTTTCGAGCCATTCCAGGTAGTGCATATAGGTGAAACAAGCCCCCAAGGGAACTCCCAGGAACAGGAATTTCACTCCGTTGCGCCGCGCCAGCTTGTCGAACGTGGAGTTCGCACCGATCGAAGCGTGGCCCAGGTTTTGCACCAGGTCCCGGTCGGCGCCCACCAGAGCCACCGAGAGAAGCGGATCCACGGAACGCAGAGTCCCCGGCTGCTGGCGGATAAACTCGTTGAGCGCCCCCATGCGGCTCCGGGACTTCTGAACGTCGTAGTTTTCGCCGTTACAAAAGCTGAAGGTGAAGGTCGGCACGCAAAGGGTAGGCACCCCGAGCGAGCACAGAGCGCGGTAAAGCTGCTGCAAGAGCTCGGTGCGCCGCAACGCCGGATTGGGAGTGCCGAAGCCAAGGCCGGTGTGCATGTACAGCACCTGGCAGTCGTGGGCGCCGACGGCCCGCAGGGCGCTAACCAGGTCTTCCGCGGTGAGCCGGCGCCCATCCTTCGCGGTGAAAAGAAACTCCCTTGCCTCGCTCGCGGCCATGGCTGTTCCTTGCGTGTTCACGCCGCCGAAGCCGGCATCTTGGCCTGCACCAGGTTCCAGAGGTCGCCGACCGTGGCCGCTTGCTGCAGATCGGCCGCCCGGAGGTTGATGCCATAGGTGGCATCCACCATCGCGATCACCGAAAGGACGGAAAGCGAATCCCATTGCGGGAAGGCCTGCAGCTCGTCGCCCGGCTGCAAGGCGCTCTCCTCCAGGATCTCCGCCATTTTTGACAGAAAGGTATTTATAGCAGAATCACTCATAATCAATCATTGTGCAGAATTTCAAGTTCCCCAACCGCATCAACATCGAACTCCAGGTCAGCCCCACCCCAAAGCCCGCCAGGCAGGCGCAAATGGAGCCGTTGATCAGCGTCTCCGCAAGGTTCAAGCTAATCGCCATCGGGATGGTCACCCCACTGCTGTTGCCGAACTTCTCCACCACATTGCTCGGCATCTTGGCATGCGGCACCTTCATCTTATCTGCCAGCTTTTGCAGCATGAACCGATTGGGTTGGTGGCAGAGAAAGTAGTCCACCGCTTCCTTGGTCATGCCCGCGGAGGCAAGCAGGTCCTCGATCAGGGGCGGAACTTCCACCTGGACAAAATTGAAGACAGCGGTGCCGTCCATTCGGAGATGGTCTTTGGCCCGGAAATTGTTGTCGCCGGCGTCTTCGAGGATGGCGGTTTCCGGCGAGGAGGGCGACCGGAAGGCGCCGGCGGGAATCATGAGCGCCTCGCAGCGCGAGCCGTCCATTTTAATATTCGCGTGAATGGTCGAATCAGACGGGTCCCGCTCCACCACCGTAATCGAGGCGGCGTCACCCACCAGCGGATAGCTGTTTCGATCCTTGGGCGAGGTCTTCCGGCTGAGCACATCGCCGTTAATCAGGACGACGGTGCGGATGTGCTCCTGTTCGAGCAAGAAAAACGATTGCATGAGCCCGACCACAAAGCCCGCGCAGCCCTGCGTAATGTCCATGCAGAACGTCTCCTGGCGCAATCCCAACCGGCCGTGAATCACGCAACTCGTTGGGGGCATGAAATGGTCAGGGCAAGTGGTGACCAGCACGACCGCGTCGATCTGGTTCCGGTCCAGGAGTCCCTGCTTGAACAGGTGTTCCATGCCAAACACGGCCAGGTCGGAGACGCACACCCCGGGCTTCACTAACCGATGCCGATCATAGCCCATGACCTCTTTCAACTTCAGCGAACGAGCCTCGGGGAAATTAAAGTTCCGCATCTCGTCAAGGAAGAGCCGTTCGTTCGCCGGCACGACCGTGAGCAGACCCGCTACCCGTTTGTTTCTGAACTTCAAAATCATATTTGAACTCCGGACCGCCGCAACAGGTTCGAAATAGCTTCCAGGTTCGCAAAGTTCTCGGGCACGATGTCCGTCCCCGGGATCGAGATGCCATAGGTCTTGTCCAGCGCGGCCACGAGGGTCACCATGTCGAAGGAGTCCAGCATGCCATCGGCCATAAAATCCCGCGAACTGGTGAAGTCAAACTCGGGTCGGATTTCCTGCAGGATTTCGAGCACCGATTTCATGAGGTGATTAAAGTGTTAACGAATACCTGATCGACCAAGCCGTCCGGCGAATAACCGTAATGCTCGTACTTGCGGATGGCCGGCGTATTCTCCGTGACCACCCAAAGCGTAAAGCGGCGGACCTGGGGTTGCGACCCGAGATAATGCCGAATGAGCGCCGCACCGTGCCGCTGGCCTCGAAAAGCCTCGGCCGCCAGCCAAAATCGAATTGTGGACGTCAGGCCTTGCGTTTCATAGAAGAGCAAGGCCGCGAGGCCTCCCCCGGTCTTCGAGGTGAGAATTTGACGCTTGGCGATCGCGCTTGCCACCTCGCCAGCCATCGGCAATTGATTGGCATGGCGGTCAAAAGAACCCTCCAGCAGCTCAACAATGCGCGGGACATCCTCCGGGATGGCCTCACCAAGGCCGCTGGCTGCAGGTTGATCCGCAGCGGTGCCACAGGAAGTTCGGGTCATTCTTTGGAGGCGCTGGTAAGGACGGAAACCCGCCTGCCCCAGGATTTGTGCCATGTTGGCTCCGTCCCCCTGGTTCTGTAACACGTCGATTACGACAGGCATTGACCTGAGAGTGTCGGAGATCTCGAGGCCGCGCGCAAGCGCGCACCCGTCTGATGCGCAAAAATACATGTGGCAAAAATCCCTGTCCGTTCTGAAAAAGAGCGCGCACCCGTTGTGCACCTCGGCCTGCAGTTGCCCCTGCGCGATCCAGCATTGCAGCTTCCGGCTGTCGGGAAAGAGGTTCGTGCGAAAGCCGGTTGCGCCGGTCTTCGTGCGCTCGATGGCTTCAAGGACGTAACTTGGCGTCTCGACCCGCTTCATGGACGTTCAATCCAGGCTGGAAAGCAGTTTCTGGCGATCGATTTTGCCGCTGGGGTTGCGGGGCAACTCGGGCAGCCGCTTAAAAGCGGTCGGCAGCATATATTTGGGCAGCAGCGGCATCAGCTTCTCGCGAAGCTGGCCCGGCACCAGCTCCTGGTCCGATTCGTAAACCAAGGTAATCTCTTTTCGGGCCTGGTGATAAAGCACACAGCAGTTGTGAACGCCATTCACCTGGGATACCGCGTGCTCGATTTCTCCCAACTCGATGCGGTACCCCAGGTGTTTAATTTGAAAATCCTTTCGCCCGAGAAACATGATTTCTCCCCGCTCGCTGCGGCAAACCAGATCGCCGGTGCGGTAAATGCGCTCGGGGTAATGCGGATTGCAGGGGTTTTGAACAAACGCCTGGGCTGTCTTTTCGGGGTTGTTCCAATAGCCCAAGGCCAGGGAACTGCCGCGAACACAGAGTTCACCGGGTTCGCCGCTCTTGGCCGGTTCGTTTCGCTCGTTAAGAATCAGAATATCCGTGTTCCGGCACGGGATTCCAATCGGGAGGGGCTCGGCGTCGGTGAACGGGCGGTCAACGATGTAATAGGTGCAATCGACCGTTATCTCGGTCGGGCCATAGAGGTTGGAAAATAGCGCTCCCGGGAACTTATCGCGCCAGTAATTCAGGGTGCGCGTCGGCATGACCTCGCCCGCAAATAGAATCTTGCGAAGGGGCGGGAGCTCGGTCGAATCAAAAATCCTGAAAGTGGCCATCGTCGTCATGATGGAAGGCACCCAGAAAATCGTCGTGATCTTGTTTGCGCTCAGGTACTGGGCCAGCTTCAACGGATACGCAAATAGCTCCTCGGGAATCAACACCAGCGTGGCTCCGCAGGAGAAGCTCAGGTAGATATCCAGGGTGGAGTTGTCGAAAAAGAACGGAGCCTGGTTTCCGATAACCTCGTGCTCGGAAATCTGGTAGCATTGTTTTGCCCAGTCAATATAATCAATGACTCCGCGGTGGGGAATGACCACGCCTTTTGGCACGCCGGTCGAACCCGAGGTGTAAATGATGTAAAGCGGGTCGGTATCAACGATGCTTTCGAGCCGCTTATGGAGCACGCCCGAGTCATGCAAGACCTCCGGAACCATGGCCTGTTCGATCAGCACGATGCGCTCGTCGGGAACATCCAGCGCGCGGAGCGCGGGAACATGCTCGGAGGAGGTGACAAAGACGCTGGCTCCCAGGTTCTCAATCATGGCTCGGAGCCGCTGCGCGGGTGACTTGATATCGATGTTGGCGTAGCAGTTGCCGCTGTAGAGAATACCCAGGTTGGCGATCACCGCCTTCACGCTTTTAGGAAGAAAAACCGTGACCGGACGGTTGAGTTCACTGGTCTTCCGCAGAATGAGCGCGGCGAGGTTCTTCGCGAACCGCTCCAGGTCGGCGAAGGTGCACTCCGAGGTCTTGTCCTTGACGGCCAGTTTGTCCCGGCAGTTCAGGAAAGGCCCCCGCTCGAGGTACTCTATGACATTGATTTGCATGACTCAGGTCAGTTTACAAAAGTTCGTTCCGCTTCGGCTATTTCATTCCTCGCCACGGGCGTCCACCCCGGTTCAATTCTCGACGATGCGCACCCGGATCGACCGGGGTGCCGACGTCGTGGTCGGCGTCGTATCCCTGACGGTCACCCAATCGAACTGCGCGTCGATAGGTGTCACACTGAGTTGCACCACATGGGAGGCATCCGAAAGCCAATTCTGAGGGTCGCCTGAGACCTCGGGAATGTATTGGATGTTGATCCCGCCATTCTGCTTGCGCCGCTTAAACTCGAGGGCGACATAGCGGTTGCCCGAGTCCGAGATCATCCCCCACTGCAGCGCGCTGGCGCCATCGCCGGAATTTCGCGGGTCGGTCCCCAGCCCATACTCCATCAGGTTGCTCAAACCGTCGCCGTCCAGATCGGCCAAGGCTTGCGCCGGGTCCGTGAGATCAATCCCGTCATAGGGGCCGCTCACGACCACGGTAAAGCGATTGGTGGCGCTCATCGGAGGTGTTCCATTGTCCGTGACCACCGTGGTAATCACGTTGGTGCTTGGACTCTGGGCCAGGGTAGGTGTCCAGGAAATCACGCCATTTGCGGTAATTTGCATGCCCGCGACCGGGTTCAACAACTGATAGGTCAAGGTCTGGGCCGGGACATCCGAGTCCGTGCCCGTATTGACCACCGTCAGGGTCGTCAAATCCACCAGGCTCCTGTCAGGCTGAGCGCTCAATACCGGCGGCGTATTGGGGAGAGGCATTACCGTCAAAGCGCCCGGGACGAACGTGAAGGTGTAGTTCGGCGAACTGAGCGTGCCCAAAGCCGCAGTGATGGGGTAAGATCCGACTGGGCTGTTGTCCGATGCCGTTGTGCTCAAGCTCGGGCTGCCGGTGACCGAGTTGGTCGTAGCCGGATCGACATAGCCGGTGACCGTGGCCGTGAGCACGGGGTTCGTAGCCCCGTAATACTTGGACTTGTTGTCCGCAGACACCGTGAGGGTAGCCGGGGTGATGTTCGCCGTCGTGGCCGCGGTGATGTTAAAGCTGTAGTTGGCCGCATCGGTCCCGCTGATGGTGATTCCACTGACACTGACCGGCTTGCCGTTGCCCACGTTCTTGTCGGCAAAGCTCGCGCTGGCGTAGCTGTCGGTGAACACGTCCCCGCTCAACCGGTTGTCCGACAGGGTCACCGTTGCGTTGGTGCCGCCGTCATACACCTTGTTGATTCCCTGTGCTGTGACGGTCAGGGTCAGGGCCGTGATGTCGGCGGTCGTGGCCGCCGTGCTGTTAAAGCTGTAGTTGGCCGCATCGGTGCCACTGATGGTTATGCCGCTGACACTGACCGGCTTGCTCGTGCCCACATTCTTGTCGGCAAAGCTCGCAATGGCGTAGCTGTCGGTGAACACGTCGCCACCCAGCCGGTTGTCCGACAAGGTCACCGTGGCGTTGGTGCCGCCGTCATACACCTTGTTTACCCCGTGAGCCGTGACGGTCAGGGTCAGGGCCGTGATATCGGCAGTCGTGGCTGCGGTGGTGTTAAAGCTGTAGTTGGCCGCATCGGTGCCGCTGATGGTGATGCCTTTCACACTCACGGGCTTGCTCGTGCCCACGTTCTTATCGGCAAAGCTCGCACTGGCGTAGCTGTCGGTGAACAGATCCCCGCTCAACCGGTTGTCCGACAGGGTCACCGTGGCGTTGGTGCCGCCGTCATACACCTTGTTCATGCCGTGAGCCGTAATGGTCAGGGTCAGGGCCGTGATGTCGGCCGTCGTGGCCGCCGTGCTGTTAAAGCTGTAGTTGGCCGCATCGGTCCCGCTGATGGTGATTCCACTGACACTGACCGGCTTGCCGTTGCCCACGTTCTTGTCGGCAAAGCTCGCGCTGGCGTAGCTGTCGGTGAACACGTCCCCGCTCAACCGGTTGTCCGACAGGGTCACCGTTGCGTTGGTGCCGCCGTCATACACCTTGTTGATTCCCTGTGCTGTGACGGTCAGGGTCAGGGCCGTGATGTCGGCCGTCGTGGCCGCCGTGCTGTTAAAGCTGTAGTTGGCCGCATCGGTCCCGCTGATGGTAATGCCGCTGACACTCACCGGCTTGCTCGTGCCCACGTTCTTGTCGGCGAAGCTCGCACTGGCGTAGCTGTCGGTGAACACATCGCCACTCAGCCGGTTGTCCGACAAGGTCACCGTTGCGTTCGTGCCACCGTCATACACCTTGTTGATGCCCTGTGCTGTGATGGTCAGGGTCAGGGCCGTGATGTCGGCCGTGGTGGCCGCCGTGGTGTTGAAGCTGTAGTTGGCCGCATCGGTCCCGCTGATGGTGATTCCACTGACACTGACCGGCTTGCCCGTGCCCACGTTCTTATCGGCAAAGCTCGCAGTGGCGTAGCTGTCGGTGAATACGTCACCGGCCAGGCGGTTGTCGGAGAGGGTCACCGTGGCGTTGGTGCCACCGTCATACACCTTGTTGATTCCCTGTGCTGTGATGGTCAGGGTCAGGGCCGTGATGTCGGCCGTCGTGGCCGCCGTGCTGTTAAAGCTGTAGTTGGCCGCATCGGTCCCGCTGATGGTGATGCCTTTCACACTCACGGGCTTGCTCGTGCCCACGTTCTTATCGGCAAAGCTCGCACTGGCGTAGCTGTCGGTGAACACATCCCCACTCAACCGGTTGTCCGACAGGGTCACCGTCGCGTTGGTCGTGGCGTCATACACCTTGTTGATGCCCTGCGCCGTGATGGTCAGGGTCAGGGCCGTGATGTTGGCCGTGGTGGCCGCGGTGCTGTTAAAGCTGTAGTTGGCCGCATCGGTCCCGCTGATGGTAATGCCGCTCACACTCACCGGCTTGCCGTTGGCCACATTCTTATCGGCAAAGCTCGCACTGGCGTAGCTGTCGGTGAACACATCCCCACTCAACCGGTTGTCCGACAGGGTCACCGTCGCGTTGGTCGTGGCGTCATACACCTTGTTGATGCCCTGCGCCGTGATGGTCAGGGTCAGGGCCGTGATATCTGCTGTGGTCACCGCCGTGCTGTTAAAGCTGTAGTTGGCCGCATCGGTCCCGCTGATGGTGATTCCACTGACACTGACCGGCTTGCCCGTGCCCACGTTCTTGTCGGCAAAGCTCGCACTGGCGTAGCTGTCGGTGAACACATCGCCACTCAACCGGTTGTCCGACAAGGTCACCGTTGCGTTCGTGCCGCCGTCATACACCTTGTTTAACCCGTGAGCCGTAATGGTCAGGGTCAGGGCCGTGACATCCGCCGTGGTAACCGCGCTGGTGTTAAAACTGTAGTTGGCCGCGTCGGTGCCGCTGATGGTAATGCCGCTGACACTGACCGGCTTGCCGTTGCCCACATTCTTGTCGGCAAAGCTCGCGCTGGCGTAGCTGTCGGTGAACACATCCCCGGCCAACCGGTTGTCCGATAGGGTCACCGTCGCGTTCGTGCCGCCGTCATACACCTTGTTGATTCCCTGGGCCGTGATGGTCAGGGTCAAGGCAGTGATGTCGGCCGTGGTCACTGCCGTGGTGTTAAAGCTGTAGTTGGCCGCATCGGGCCCGCTGATGGTGATCCCGCTCACACTCACCGGCTTGCTTGTGCCCACGTTCTTGTCGGCAAAGCTCGCGCTGGCGTAGCTGTCGGTGAACACATCACCGGCCAACCGGTTGTCCGACAGGGCCACCGTCGCGTTGGTACCACCATCATACACCTTGTTAATTCCCTGCGCCGTAATGGTCAGGGTCAGGGCCGTGATGTTGGCCGTCGTGGCCGCCGTGCTGTTAAAGCTGTAGTTGGCCGCGTCGGTCCCGCTGATGGTAATGCCACTGACACTGACCGGCTTGCCGTTGCCCACGTTCTTATCGGCAAAACTCGCGCCGGCGTAGCTGTCGGTAAACACATCCCCGCTCAACCGGTTGTCCGACAACGTGACCGTCGCGTTCGTGCCACCGTCATACACCTTGTTGATTCCCTGCGCCGTAATGGTCAGGGTCAGGGCCGTGATGTCGGCGGTCGTGGCCGCTGTGGTGTTAAAACTGTAGTTGGCCGCATCGGGCCCGCTGATGGTGATCCCGCTCACACTCACCGGCTTGCTCGTGCCCACGTTCTTATCGGCAAAACTCGCGCCGGCGTAGCTGTCGGTAAACACATCCCCGCTCAACCGGTTGTCCGACAACGTGACCGTCGCGTTCGTGCCACCGTCATACACCTTGTTGATTCCCTGCGCCGTAATGGTCAGGGTCAGGGCCGTGATGTCGGCGGTCGTGGCCGCTGTGGTGTTAAAACTGTAGTTGGCCGCATCGGGCCCGCTGATGGTGATGCCTTTCACACTCACCGGCTTGCTTGTGCCCACGTTCTTGTCGGCAAAGCTCGCGCTGGCATAGCTGTCGGTGAATACGTCGCCACTCAACCGGTTGTCCGAGAGGGTTACCGTGGCGTTGGTGCCGCCGTCATACACCTTGTTGATGCCCTGTGCTGTGATGGTCAGAGTCAGGGCCGTGATGTCGGCCGTCGTAGCCGCCGTGGTGTTAAAGCTGTAGTTGGCCGCATCGGTCCCGCTGATGGTTATGCCGTTCACACTCACGGGCTTGCCCGTGCCCACATTCTTATCGGCGAAGCTCGCGCTGGCGTAGCTGTCGGTGAATACGTCACCGGCCAGGCGGTTGTCCGAGAGCGTCACCGTCGCGTTCGTGCCACCGTCATACACCTTGTTGATGCCCTGCGCCGTGATGGTCAGGGTCAGGGCCGTGATATCGGCCGTCGTGGCCGCCGCGCTGTTAAAGCTGTAGTTGGCCGCGTCGGTGCCGCTGATGGTGATTCCACTGACACTGACCGGCTTGCCGTTGCCCACGTTCTTGTCGGCAAAACTCGCGTTCGCGTAGGTGTCGGTGAACACATCCCCACTCAACCGGTTGTCCGACAGGGTCACCGTTGCGTTGGTACCACCGTCATACACCTTGTCGATTCCCTGAGCCGTGATGGTCAGGGTCAGGGCCGTGATGTCGGCGGTCGTGGCCGCTGTGGTGTTAAAACTGTAGTTGGCCGCGTCGGTCCCGCTGATGGTAATGCCACTGACACTGACCGGCTTGCTCGTGCCCACGTTCTTGTCGGCAAAGCTCGCGTTCGCGTAGCTGTCGGTAAACACGTCGCCGGCCAGGCGGTTGTCCGACAGGGTCACCGTTGCGTTCGTGCCACCGTCATACACCTTGTTAATTCCCTGCGCCGTGATGGTCAGGGTCAGGGCCGTGATATCGGCCGTCGTGGCCGCCGTGCTGTTAAAGCTGTAGTTGGCCGCATCGGTCCCGCTGATGGTAATGCCACTGACACTGACCGGCTTGCCCGTGCCCACATTCTTATCGGCAAAGCTCGCGCTGGCGTAGCTGTCGGTGAATACGTCACCGGCCAGGCGGTTGTCGGAGAGGGTCACCGTGGCGTTGGTGCCACCGTCATACACCTTGTTCACGCCGTGGGCCGTGATAGTCAGGGTCAAGGCCGTGATACTGGCCGTGGTGGCCGCGCTGGTGTTAAAACTGTAGTTGGCCGCGTCGGTCCCGCTGATGGTAATGCCACTGACACTGACCGGCTTGCTCGTGCCCACGTTCTTGTCGGCAAAGCTCGCGTTCGCGTAGCTGTCGGTAAACACGTCGCCGGCCAGGCGGTTGTCCGACAGGGTCACCGTTGCGTTCGTGCCACCGTCATACACCTTGTTAATTCCCTGCGCCGTGATGGTCAGGGTCAGGGCCGTGATATCGGCCGTCGTGGCCGCCGTGCTGTTAAAGCTGTAGTTGGCCGCATCGGTCCCGCTGATGGTAATGCCACTGACACTGACCGGCTTGCCCGTGCCCACATTCTTATCGGCAAAGCTCGCGCTGGCGTAGCTGTCGGTGAATACGTCACCGGCCAGGCGGTTGTCGGAGAGGGTCACCGTGGCGTTGGTGCCACCGTCATACACCTTGTTCACGCCGTGGGCCGTGATAGTCAGGGTCAAGGCCGTGATACTGGCCGTGGTGGCCGCGCTGGTGTTAAAACTGTAGTTGGCCGCGTCGGTCCCGCTGATGGTGATTCCACTGACACTGACCGGCTTGCCCGTGCCCACGTTCTTATCGGCAAAGCTCGCGCTGGCGTAGCTGTCGGTAAACACATCACCGGCAAGGCGATTATCGGACAGGGTCACCGTCGCGTTCGTGCCACCGTCATACACCTTGTTGATTCCCTGCGCCGTAATGGTCAGGGTCAGGGCCGTGATATCGGCCGTCGTGGCCGCCGCGCTGTTAAAGCTGTAGTTGGCCGCATCGGTGCCGCTGATGGTTATGCCGCCGACGCTCACCGGCTTGCTCGTGCCCACGTTCTTGTCGGCAAAGCTCGCGTTGGCGTAGCTGTCGGTAAACACATCACCGGCAAGGCGATTATCGGACAGGGTCACCGTCGCGTTCGTGCCGCCGTCATACACCTTGTTCACGCCGTGAGCCGTAATGGTCAGGGTCAGGGCCGTGATGTCGGCCGTCGTAGCCGCCGTGGTGTTAAAGCTGTAGTTGGCCGCATCGGTCCCGCTGATGGTTATGCCGTTCACACTCACGGGCTTGCTCGTGCCCACGTTCTTATCGGCGAAGCTCGCGCCGGCGTAGCTGTCGGTAAACACATCACCGGCCAAGCGATTATCGGACAGGGTCACCGTCGCGTTGGTGCCGCCGTCATACACCTTGTTGATCCCCTGCGCCGCGATGGTCAGGGTCAGGGCCGTGATGTCGGCCGTGGTGGCCGCGGTGCTGTTAAAACTGTAGTTGGCCGCATCGGTCCCGCTGATGGTGATTCCACTGACGCTGACCGGCTTGCCGTTGCCCACGTTCTTGTCGACAAAGCTCGCGCTGGCGTAGCTGTCGGTGAATACGTCACCGGCTAGGCGGTTGTCGGAGAGGGTCACCGTGGCGTTGGTGCCACCGTCATACACCTTGTTTACCCCGTGAGCCGTAATGGTCAGGGTCAGGGCCGTGATGTCGGCCGTGGTGGCCGCCGTGCTGTTAAAGCTGTAATTGGCCGCGTCGGTGCCGCTGATGGTGATGCCTTTCACACTCACGGGCTTGCTCGTGCCCACGTTCTTATCGGCAAAGCTCGCGCCGGCGTAGCTGTCGGTGAACACGTCGCCGGCCAGGCGGTTGTCCGAGAGCGTCACCGTCGCGTTCGTGCCACCGTCATACACCTTGTTAATTCCCTGCGCCGTGATGGTCAGGGTCAGGGCCGTGATGTCGGCCGTGGTGGCCGCGGTGCTGTTAAAGCTGTAGTTGGCCGCGTCGGTGCCGCTGATGGTAATGCCGCTCACACTCACCGGCTTGCCGTTGGCCACGTTCTTGTCGGCGAAGCTCGCGCCGGCGTAGCTGTCGGTAAAGCCATCACCGGCCAAGCGATTATCGGACAGGGTCACCGTCGCGTTGGTGCCGCCGTCATACACTTTGTTGATTCCCTGCGCCGTGATGGTCAGGGTCAGGGCCGTGATGTTGGCCGTGGTGGCCGCGGTGCTGTTAAAGCTGTAGTTGGCCGCGTCGGTGCCACTGATGGCAATGCCGCTCACACTCACCGGCTTGCCGTTGGCCACGTTCTTGTCGGCGAAGCTCGCGCTGGCGTAGCTGTCGGTGAATACGTCACCGGCCAGGCGGTTGTCGGAGAGGGTCACCGTGGCGTTGGTGCCGCCGTCATACACCTTGTTCACCCCGTGAGCCGTGACGGTCAGAGTCAGGGCCGTGATGTCGGCCGTGGTGGCCGCGGTGCTGTTAAAGCTGTAGTTGGCCGCGTCGGTGCCGCTGATGGTAATGCCGCTGACACTGACCGGCTTGCCGTTGCCTACCTTCTTGTCGGCAAAGCTCGCGCTGGCGTAACCGTCGGTGAACACGTCCCCAGCCAAGCGATTGTCCGAGAGGGTCACCGTCGCGTTGGTGCCACCGTCATACACCTTGTTGATGCCCTGCGCCGTGATGGTCAGGGTCACGGCCGTGATGTCGGCCGTGGTGGCCGCGGTGCTGTTAAAGCTGTAGTTGGCCGCGTCGGTGCCACTGATGGTGATGCCGCTCACACTCACGGGCTTGCTCGTGCCCACGTTCTTGTCGGCAAAGCTCGCGCTGGTGTAGCTGTCGGTGAATACGTCGCCACTCAACCGGTTGTCCGAGAGGGTCACCGTCGCGTTCGTACCACCGTCATACACCTTGTTCACGCCGTGGGCCGTGATAGTCAGGGTCAAGGCCGTGATATTGGCCGTGGTGGCCGCGGTAGAATTATAACTGTAGTTGGGCGCATCGGCGCCACTGATGGTGATGCCACCCACACTAACCGGCTTGCCGTTGGCCACGTTCTTGTCAGCAAAGCTCGCGCCGGCGTAGCTGTCGGTGAATACGTCCCCAGCCAGGCGGTTGTCCGAGAGGGTCACCGTCGCGTTGGTGCCGCCGTCATACACCTTGTTCACCCCGTGAGCCGTAATGGTCAGGGTCAGGGCCGTGATATCCGCCGTGGTAACCGCGCTGGTGTTAAAACTGTAGTTGGCCGCATCGGTGCCGCTGATGGCGATTCCGCTGACACTCACCGGCTTGCTCGTGCCCACATTCTTGTCGGCAAAGCTCGCGCTGGCGTAGCTGTCGGTAAACACATCACCGGCCAGGCGATTATCCGACAGGGTCACCGTTGCGTTCGTGCCACCGTCATACACCTTGTTGATGCCCTGCGCCGTGATGGTCAGGGTCACGGCCGTGATGTCGGCCGTGGTGGCCGCGGTGCTGTTAAAGCTGTAGTTGGCCGCGTCGGTGCCACTGATGGTGATGCCGCTCACACTCACGGGCTTGCTCGTGCCCACGTTCTTGTCGGCAAAGCTCGCGCTGGTGTAGCTGTCGGTGAATACGTCGCCACTCAACCGGTTGTCCGAGAGGGTCACCGTCGCGTTCGTACCACCGTCATACACCTTGTTCACGCCGTGAGCCGTGATGGTCAGGGTCAGGGCCGTGACATCCGCCGTGGTAACCGCGCTGGTATTAAAGCTGTAGTTGGCCGCATCGGTCCCGCTGATGGTGATTCCACTGACACTGACCGGCTTGCCGTTGCCCACGTTCTTGTCGACAAAGCTCGCGCTGGCGTAGCTGTCGGTGAACACATCCCCGGCCAGGCGATTATCCGACAGGGTCACCGTTGCGTTCGTGCCACCGTCATACACCTTGTTCACGCCGTGGGCCGTGATAGTCAGAGTCAGGGCCGTGATGTTGGCCGTGGTGGCCGCGGTAGTATTATAACTGTAGTTGGCCGCATCGGCGCCACTGATGGTGATGCCACCCACACTCACCGGCTTGCCGTTGCCCACCTTCTTGTCGGCAAAGCTCGCGCTGGCGTAGCTGTCGGTGAACACGTCCCCAGCCAGGCGGTTGTCCGAGAGGGTCACCGTCGCGTTCGTACCACCGTCATACACCTTGTTCACGCCGTGGGCCGTGATAGTCAGGGTCAAGGCCGTGATATTGGCCGTCGTAACCGCCGTGCTGTTAAAGCTGTAGTTGGCCGCGTCGGTGCCGCTGATGGTAATTCCACTGACACTGACCGGCTTGCCCGTGCCCACATTCTTATCGGCAAAGCTTGCGCCGGCGTAACTGTCGGTGAACACGTCCCCAGCCAAGCGGTTGTCCGAGAGGGTCACCGTCGCGTTGGTGCCGCCGTCATACACCTTGTTCACCCCGTGAGCCGTAATGGTCAGGGTCAAGGCCGTGATATTGGCCGTCGTAACCGCCGTGCTGTTAAAGCTGTAGTTGGCCGCATCGGTCCCGCTGATGGTGATCCCGCTCACACTGACCGGCTTGCCCGTGCCCACGTTCTTGTCGGCAAAGCTCGCGCTGGCGTAACTGTCGGTGAACACATCCCCGGCCAGCCGGTTGTCCGAAAGGGTCACCGTCGCGTTCGTGCCACCGTCATACACCTTGTTAATTCCCTGCGCCGTGATGGCCAGGGTCAGGGCCGTGATGTTGGCCGTGGTGGCCGCGGTAGTATTATAACTGTAGTTGACCGCATCGGTCCCGCTGATGGTAATGCCGCTCACACTGACCGGCTTGCCGTTGCCTACCTTCTTGTCGGCAAAACTCGCGCTGGCGTAACCGTCGGTGAACACGTCCCCAGCCAAGCGGTTGTCCGAGAGGTTCACCGTCGCGTTCGTGCCACCGTCATACACCTTGCTAATTCCCTGCGCCGTGATGGCCAGGGTCAGGGCCGTGATGTTGGCCGTGGTGGCCGCGGTAGTATTATAACTGTAGTTGGCCGCGTCGGTCCCGCTGATGGTAATGCCACTGACACTCACCGGCTTCCCGTTGCCCACCTTCTTGTCGGCGAAGCTCGCGCTGGCGTAACTGTCGGTGAACACGTCCCCAGCCAAGCGGTTATCCGAGAGGGTCACGGTTGCGTTGGTGCCACCGTCATACACCTTGTTCACCCCGTGAGCCATGATGGTCAGAGTCAGGGCCGTGATGTCGGCCGTAGTGGCCGCCGTGGAGTTGACTGAATAATTGGCGGCATCGGCCCCCAATAGACTTAGGCCACTCGCGGTTACCGTCTTCCCCACACCCACGCTTTTGTTGGCAAAACTTGCCGTGCCCCCGGAAAGACTAACGCTGTCTGTGCCAAGAACGCCACTGAGGGTCCGGGTCGCAATGGTCGCGGAAGGGGTGCCGTCATAAACCTTGTTGTTGGCTGTTATACTGCCCGTGATGCCCAGAGGCGTGATATTGGCGGTGGTCGTCGTCGAAGTATTGGCAGTGTAGTTGCCGGACGCCGGGCCGCTGATGCTAATCCCGCTCACGGTCACGGTCTTGCCGGTTCCGGCCTTCTTATCAGCGAAAGCAGCACTCGCATAGCTTGTGGTCAGGTTATCGCCCGGGACGCGATTGTCGGATAGAGTCACCCCCACGCTGGTGGTCCCGTCGTAAACTTTGTTTTGCGAGGTCGCGGTGACCGTGAGCACCGCTTGAGTGACCGTCAGGGTGCCACTTCCGAGGGTAAGGCTATAATTCCCGATCCGGTTGCCCGGATCATTCAGGATTTGGTCAATGGGGTAATTTCCGACGGGGCTGTTCACCGTGGCGGTCGTGGTATAGTTCACGGTGATATTATCTCCGTTGACCAGGCCCACGATCGTTCCCGAGAATGCCGGATTCGCTGCGCCATACGCCCGGGACGCATTGGCCGGAGTGCAGGCGAGCGGGGCGGGAGTGACAATCAAATCTCCGTCAACATAGTTGATAGTATAATTGGTCAAACCGGTGCCCACCGCGGAAGCCGGCACGATCGGATAGGGTGAGCTGGCAACGGTAGCAGTCGGGGCTGATCCAGAACTGTTCAGGCTCACACTCGCCACACTATCCCCGTTCAAAAGGCCGCTGGTCGTGAATTCGGTCCCCGCGAAACTTAAGGTCTGCCCATAGGTCTTGCTGGCATTCTTCGCGGTGACCGTCAGCACCGCCTGCGTAACGGTCAAGACGCCGCTGTTGGTCGTGATCAGATAATTGCCAAGCTGGTTATTTGGATCATGAAGCACGGGCACGATGGCGTAGGTGCCCACAGGACTGCCCGGAGTGGCCACCGTGGTATATGTCGCGCTAATCGTATCGCTCCCCTGAAGCCCAACCATGGTTCCTGTCAGAGCAGGATTGGTCGCCCCGTACGCCCGCACCTGATTGTCGGGGGTCACCACGAGCACGGGAGCCACGTCCAGCGGAGTCACCACCACGTTGTCCACCAGCATGGTAAACGGAGTGCCGGATTCATAGAGCAAGGTGCTGATCCCGCCGGCGGCGTAAGCGGGTTGTTGGTCAAAACTCCCATCGTCCGTGACGTTAATCATCTCGGATCGATCGAAAAACACCTGGATGGCATTCGCTTCGAATCTCAGCTTCAGGTCGTGCCAGTTGGTTCCGACTCCATTGGTGAGTGTGACCTCCCGCATGACCGTGTAATCGAACGCGTTATCGTTATATTTCACCAATTGTAATAGCGCGGAAGGACCCTGAGTGGAGCCTTCAGGGTACACCCAGGCAGCGTACTGTTGCCCGGTGTCCGGATCAAACCGTCCACCTATTCCACCACCTTCCGTTCCCGTCGCGGAAAACTTGATCTGAGCCTCGAGCCAAAAGTTCGTCCAACTCTGGTCCACATATGCCATGCCATACCCTGAGGCCGCGCTTCCCACCAACTGCCCACCCGTCACAGTCCAGTTGCCCACACCATTGGTCCATGGGGTTAATGGCCCCGGGTCGGTGGCCCGAGTGAAATTATCGAAGAACAATGCCCCCGGCGGGAACACCGAAATCGTCACCCCGGTCGCCGCACTATTTCCCACCCCGTCACTGGCCTGGTAGGTAAAGCTGTCCGTCCCAGAAAAGTTGGTCACCGGCGTATAGGCAAAACTCCCATCGGCATTGAGGGTCAAGCTCCCGTGCGCGGGTCCGCTTACCAGCACCGCGCTTAAGCTTCCCCCGCTGGCCCCCGTCGTGTCGTTGGTCAGCACCCCCGGCGCGCCCACGCTTAGCGTCGTGTTTTCCACTCCCTGGTAGTAGTCCGCCACGGCCGCCGGGTTCAGCGTATATTGAACTTGCACCGTGCTCACGTTGGTGCCCACCCACACCTTGACCACCTGCCCGTTGACCCGGTAATTGCCACCAGCCACCGTCCCGTTGGTCCGCACCTGCAGGCCGCTAAAGCCGGTATCTGGAGCCAGCACCTCCACCGCCGTGTTGGGGTCCCGCGCCCCGCTCACCGTCAGCACCGTGGTCGATAACTCCCCGCTGGTGCTGGTGCTGGCGCTGATTTGCGCGTTGCTGCGCGCCAGCCACCAGTCGCAGATCCCCTCCGCATTGGCCGGCCACACCCGCGGCTTGGACAAACTGTAATTCACATAGGCCTGCTCGACGGTGGGTTGAGTTATGAGGTAGTATCCTTCACCCAAGTCGCCGTAAAGATTGGTTCCCCCGGCCGAGGAGCTGTGCGAATACAAATTGATCAAAGTGCCCAGCCCATAGTAGAAATCCACCGCCGCCTCCATCGTGTTGGTGGTATGGCCCGACTCCATGGATTGAGCCACCGCGTTTCCCACATACCAGTCGCTGACCGGCATGTTCACAAACGAATAGCTCTTGCCCGGAGTCTCGGTCGAACGGATGAAATGCGGAAAGGGCGAGAGCTTCTCCTCCCCCACCGCAGCCACGTGCAATTGTTGCAACAGGTCCAGGCTCCGCTCCCGCGTCCCGTTGAAGCTCGGGGCGGTAAAAAATCGCAAACCGCTGGCGTTGGTCAGACCCCAGCCCTCGATGTCCGCAAAGGACTTGGACAGCGACGCCAGCGCATAGGCCTGCCCGCTGGCGTAGCCCGCCGGCGGACTAAAGTCCAGCACCTCGTCCGGACCCCAGTGGTAAAAATCATATGAATTGGTCGTCAAGGTCAGGTTGTAGGAGTTAGACAACCCCCCGTTGTGCGACCCGATGGTCGCCCCATACTGCGCGATGGCCCGCTGCAGGCTCGCCACTTCGTTGCTCCGGTCGCTGGCGCTGTAATTGTTGCGCAATGCCCCCGTGCAAAAGTAATAATCCCCCTTGGCCCCCATCGAGTGCTCATACTGCGCCGAGGCCTCTATCGAGTTGATGAAGGAGGGAAAGTCCTCCATGTCGTGCCGAAACAGCACCGCCGCATCGTAGCTGTAGGGCCAGGGGCTGAGCTTGGCCACCGGCAAACCTGCCGATTGAAACGCCCACTCGATGGCCCGCCGAAAAATCACATACGCATACATCCCCGAGTCATAGCCTCCGTGGCCCAGCAGCGGCTGCATCGCCGCGTGATAGATAAACCATCCCTTGCCGTAGGGCCGGACCAGCAGGTAGGGCGAGCTGTCCCCATTGGCCAGCACCGTGGCCCCGTTGGGCGTCACCTGCCAGATGTAATGGTTGAGCGGACCCCCAAAGTTCGGCGAGACCCCCAGCGAAATCTCATCGGCCGACACCGGCCACTTCCAGTGCAGGGTCCCCTCCGGGATATGCGACACCAACCGGTGGTCTCCCACCTTGGTGAAGGTCGAATCCAGCACCCAGTTGGTCAGGTTGGGCGTGGCCGAATCCAGCCCCATTTGCGCCGCAATGGCAAAATCACCCCGCGGACTGCCATCCGGATTGCGGGTAAAGGCCGAGGAACCCACCAGGAGGTAACCCCCGGCGGCCACGTAATTGGTCAGTTGGGCAATCTCGCTGTCATTGATGGCTTCGGAGGCCAGGCTGATGAGGATCGGGTAAATGGGCTTGCCGCTGCCATCCAATAGCGCTCCGGAGCTGATGTTCGAATCGCCCAGCACCGTGAAGGCCGTGCCATCCGAGCGCAACGCCTCCTTCACGGCCTCGGGCATGACAAAGTAATTCCAGTTGGTCGGCCACCACTGAAAACCGGTGGTGCCAGGCCCGGTCGGAGTAACTCCGGTGGCCGTTGCCGATTCGAGCGCCCGCGTCAACTCCGAATCGTGAATGGCCACCACCGGTTGCGTGCCGGCGGCCGAAACGACCTGCGGGAAGAGCGGTACGCCGGCCAGAAGGGCGGCAAATGCCCCGACCCGAACTTTACCCATGGCTGACGCTCCGTCGGAAGGGTTCTCGCGGTGTTTTGAACGGCCCGTGCCGGCTTGGCGGCGGCCTGGCCATGAAACGTCGCCGGCCCCAATGACTGCAGTAATAATCTCCAATAACATCATAGTTTCCCTCGATCATTCCCCGCTGCAGACGCCTTGGTGGTTCCTGTTCGCCCGGAAGAGCCAACCCTCGCTGATTCCGAAACGACGATGCCTGGGGAAGCCTCGACAGAATCGAGACGGCGAGCGCGGATCGCGCCCATCGGCAATGAGTGCAACTTCTTCGGCGCACTGTCAGACTGGTCAGGCATCGCATTGAACCTTAGCGCACACCTGCGGCCGGTGACATTCCAGTCAATACGGAAATCTGATCGGGAGAATTACGGAACTACGGCCCGGGAAAAGCGCGCGAGAGCGCGATGGGCCAGGAGGCAAGGGATCGGGCGGGAAGGGCCGCTAGGGTCCCTGATCCAGGAGACGGTAGCAGCGGAAGAGGTTGGAGGCACTGGTATCAAGAAAAGGCATGATAGCATTAGTTATACGCATGCTTGCCAGTCCTGACCAGTGGACTAAATCGGATGAAATCTGCAGCTCGTAGGTGTGCCCGAGGGCGCCTTCCAACGAGAGGCCGCATTGCCCGTTCACCGGGCCGGAAATGATCGCCACCGAACTTCCCGCCAGGAAGCTCATACCCCCGACCCAACCGGCGTCCTGCCCGCTGGCGCAACAGGGATCTTTGGTGTACTGCCACACCACAGTCTGGGCGCCGGGCGGGATCGGCACGACCTGTTCCTGCCAATCGACCTCGCCCGAAATCATGTTCGTAAGGCCCGGCCCGTCGAATTCGAGCCAATCCGCATTGGTTTCCGAGGACACCTTCCACCAAAAGGAGAGAAGCCCCGGGCCTTGAAGCTGGGCGGCCAGCCATGAATTCGTGTCGCTGCCAATGCGGCCGGTTTGGGCCGCAGCGCCCCCGGCGAAAGCGACATTGGTTTGGGCGAACCAAGGCGCGCCACCGCCGGTGGTCAGCGTGAGGTTCGGAACCAGATTGTTCACCGCCCCCGGCAACTCGACGGTAAGCAGCAGGGGAAGCGCTCCCACCAAACCGACGCTGTTGGTGGCCCATAAAGTCACGGTCGCCGCGCCCATTTGAGCCGCATTCGGCGTCGCGCTCAAAACCCAGTCCGACGACCACTCCGGATACCAGGCCAAACTTCCACTTGGAAACAGGTTGGTATCGGAAGCCTCCGCGGACAGCGTGAGCCCGGTCGTGGTCGGTTGCCCATTTTGGAGCACGTAAAAAAAGAGCGAAGAGGTGCCATCGGCGGCGATGATCCAGTTCGTTCCCATTTGGATCACCGGGGGCTCCCATTGCGGTAGGAAGTTCACGCTCACGGAGGCGTTTTGCCAATTGCTAATGACCAGGCTCGCGGCGCTGCCCGGGCTCAAGTCCAACAAGTTCCAACTCACATCCACATAGGATAAGCGCGGCAGAGCGGCCAGCGGCGCGAGGTTCGTGATGAGGTTTTGCAGCAGAATCAAACTCGACAGGTTGGTGAGCGACGCCAGCGGAGACAGGTCGGTCAGCAGATTGTTGTCCAGATCCAGCGACGTCAGACCCGTCAGATTCGTCAGAAAGGAAACCTCGCGGATCAAGCTCTGGCCGAGATTCAAGCTGGCAAGCTGCCCAAATCCGGTCAAGAAGGCGTCAAAGTTGGTTACCAGGTTATTGCCCAGGCTCAAACTCGCGAGATTGGTGAGCGCACCAAGGGGGGACAGATCTGCCACCGTGTTGTTGCTGACCGACAGCACCGTCAGTTGGGGCATTTGTTTCAGCAGGGTCAGATCGCCGATCCAATTATTATCGAGGTACAAACTGGTCAGGTTGGTCGCCACTTCGAGACCGGCCAGGTTGGATATGCTTTGCCCGGTCCCGTCCAAAGTGGTCAAGGATAAGAGATCCAGCGTCGTCACATTTCCAGCCACCCGCCCGACCGCCGAAAGAATTGCCCCAGCCAGATTCCCGTCCGGAAGCGCGGCCACTTGGGGCACCATGACCGAAATTGCCAGGGTTGCATTCGTGCTCACTCCCACCTCATTTCTCGCCGTCAATGTGACCGCGGTGACGCCAACGCGATTGCTGACCGGCGTCACGCTCAGCGCCCAATCGCCATTGGTATCCAACCCCACCGTCACCCCCTGCGAGGATACCAAGTTGGTATTCGAGGAAGTGGCGCTCAGGCTGAGAGCGCCGCCATAAGGGCCATTGTCCAGGATGCCGAACGGAAGCAGAGAAGTCGCGTTGGCGGAGACGAACCACTGCCCGGGAAGATTCAATAGCGCCAGGGTTCTGGGCGGCCCGTCCACCACGGTCGCTCCTTGGGTGCGCAACACGTCCAGCGCGGTGATGACGGACGGATCCGCATTGGTCTCGAGCAGGTTGTAGCTCAGGTCCAGGAAGGTCATGCGCGCCAGGTTGGTGAGCGCCGACAGGCTCCGCAAAGCGTTTTGCTGTAAGGACAAGAAGGTGAGATTGGTCAACTGCGCCAGCGGCCCCGCATTGGTGACGAGATTGTCCGCCAGATTGAGTGAGGTCAGTTGCGTTAAACCCGACAAAGAGCTTAAGTCCCTAAGGGAGTCACCCAACAGAAACAGGGTCGAGAGGCTGCGCAAACTCGGCAGCACGGGAGCGTCGTTGGTGATCGGATTCCAGCTCAGGTTCAGATAGCTAAGATTGGTAAGGCCCGCCAGCGGCGAAATGTCCTGGATCAAGTTCTGGGAAGCCGACAGCCAACTGAGCTGCTGCAGGTCCCGAACCGGGCTCAGATCAGAAACCGACCCACCATCCAGGTTCAACGCGGTCAGATTGCTGGCCCACTCCAAGCCGGCCAGATTACTGACCCCATAACCCACAACGGAGAGATTCGTGAGACCCAGCATATCAACACTCGTGAGATTGCCCCCCGCCGCACCGAGTAGGTTTTGGATAGCGCCATCCAGCCCGGGGTCTGCAACCGTCACATTGGTCGGGAACATCACCACGACGTTTACCAGACCGGTCGTGGTGAGCCCGGTTCCATCTTCCCTCACGGTAAGTGTAACCTGGCTTTCCCCGACTTGATCGGGAGCGGGCGTGACGTCCAGTGTCCTCATGAAGTTCGTGCCGGCGCCCACCGCCACGCTCGTAAAGAGTCCGGGGTTCGACCAGGTCGCGGTCACGAACAACTGGTCGTCCGGACTCAAATCGTCCGAGAGGTAAAAGGTCAAGGAGGCAGCCTGGTTGGCAGGGATATACCATTTGGAGAGGACCGAAATCTTCGGCGGCTGATTCTGCGGATCATAGGCCACGACGACGCCGCGGGAACGAAGTTGAGCCACAACGCTCATCGCTTGCGATTGCGCGTTTGTATTCAGCAGGTTCCCCGTGAGCTCGACGCGCGCCAGCCGGCCGAGATTTGTCAGCGCGTCGATATTCGTCAGCAAGTTGTTTTCGGCATAGAGCGAGACCAGGTTGGTAAGACCGCTCAACGGGTACAGGTTCCATAACTGCGCGTCTTGAATGCTGAGCGTGCTGAGCAGCGGCAGGCCCGCCAGCACCGCGCCCGTGCCCAGTTGCTCGTCGTCCAGCGCCAGCGTGGTTAACCCGGTCAAATCCCCCAGCACCGACAGGTCGGCGATGGGATTCTGGCTGAGGCCCAGCCCGGTCAGGTTGGTCAGCCCGGAAAGCAGGGAAACATCCGAGATCGCATTCCCACTCAGATCCAGATATTGGAGCCGGGTCAGCCCCGCCAGAGGAACCATGTTGCTCAGCGAATTCCCAAACAGCCATAGCTCGGCCACGTTGGTGAGCGCGGACAATCCCGCCGGGTCGAGCCCCGGGTTCCCGCCCAGGACCAGGTGCGCCAAATTCTGGAGGCCGGCCAGCGGCGTCAGGTCGGCAATGCTGTTATACGCCGCGTCCAGGTAGCGCAACTGGGTCAACGAACCGGCAAAAGCCAGGTTGGAGATGGAATTGCCCCGCAATTCCAGATTTTGCAGGCTCGTCAGGGTCGCCAGCGGCGACCAGTCGCCCACGGGATTTTGCGTGAGGCCGAGGTAGGTCAGGCCGCCCAGGCCGGCTAAAGGCGCGATGCTGGTGATTTGATTCTCCTCCAAATTCAAAAAGGTCAGATCCGTCAAGCCCTGCACGAATGCCGAGTCGGTGAGCGCATTCCCGCGCAACGCCAGGCTCGTCAAATTCGTCAAACCGCGGATTGCGCCCGCCTGGGACAGACGATCCCAGCTTGCATCCAGCCCGTTCAATGCATTCAACCCCGACAGCGGCGAAAGGTCGCTGACGGGGTTGTTGTCCACGCTCAACTGAGCCAGATGGCTCAGGTTTTGCAACGGAGCTAAATCAAGAATCTTGTTCGCGCTCAGGCGCAGGCTGATAAGATTGGTGGCCCATTCGAGGCCCGACAGGCTCACGATCCCCTGCCCCGGCGCCGATAACGAAGTGAGCCCGGCCAGATCGGCGGGATTGAGTGCGCCGGACGGCTTCTGGATGGCGGACCGCACCGCGGCCTCGAGTTGGCCATCCACGAACGTGACCGCCGTCTGAGCCTCGATCCGCCCGGGCGCGAGTGACAGCATGACGAGCACCGCCAGCAATCCCCGCACGGAATCCGCCCCCTCGCGCCATATCCTCACCACGTCCATGGCCTGCTAACCAGTCCTTCCTGAGGCATAAGCCCGCCACAGTCAACTTAATCAAGAATTCGATGCCGGCTCCACACAAGAGCAACTGAGCTCACGCCTTCCAGACTTGGCCCGGGCGCGTCGGGATGCCGTGCATGGCGTTGCGCGTGTCCACGATGCACTTGGCCCACTGGCCAACCTCGGCATAATTCACGCATGCGTGGTTGGTGGCGATCAATACTACATCGAACTTCTCGACGGTCTCCTGTGACCAATTCACGGATCGGTACCCGCCCAGCTTCCGTGTTCGCGCGTCTGCTTGATCGCTGGAACGTAGGGATCATAATATTCGACGGTGCCCCCTCGCTGATGGAGCATCTCCATGAGGACATAGCTGGGAGATTCCCGTTCGTCATCGACATTCGGCTTGTATGCCAGACCAAGCACCAGCACAGAACTTCCCTTTACGGCCTTTGACTGCGCATTGAGCGCGTCGGCCACGCGCCGCACAACGTGTTCGGGCATCGAGGTGTTTACTTCACCGGCCAACTCGATGAACCGGGTGTTCTGACCATATTCCCGGGCCTTCCAGGTCAGGTAGAAAGGATCGATCGGAATGCAATGACCGCCCAAGCCGGGCCCGGGATAGAAAGGCATAAAACCAAACGGTTTGGTCTTCGCGGCGGCGATGACCTCCCAAACATCGATTCCCATGGCACCATACACGAGCTTTAACTCGTTCACCAAGGCAATGTTCACGCTGCGAAAGGTATTCTCCAGCAGCTTCGTCGCTTCCGCGGCCCGACAAGACGAGACCGGAACCAAAGTTTTAATAGCATGCGAGTACAAACGAATGGCCCGTTCCAAGCACGCGGGGGTATAGCCGCCTACCACCTTTGGGATAACGGCCACCTTGCTGTCGGGGTTGCCAGGGTCCTCGCGCTCGGGTGAAAACGCCAGATGAAAATCCTTGCCCGCCTTCAGCCCCGAGCCGCTCTCGAGAACTCGTCGCAAATCCTCATCGGTGGTCCCCGGGTAGGTGGTCGATTCCAGCACCACCAGCGTGCCGGGCTTTAGGTATCGGCCGATGCTCTTCCCCGTTTCCAATATGTATGATATGTCCGGCTCCCGGTTCTTGTTTAACGGGGTCGGCACACAGATGATGATGGCTTCCGCTTCACTCGTCTGGCTGAAGTCAGTCGAAGCGCGGAACTTGCCGCCTTGAACCACCTCGGCAACTGCTTCATTTGTGATGTGCTTGATATAACTTTGGCGCCGATTGAGCGCCTCGACTTTATTCACGTCCAAATCCAGCCCCAGCACCACGACCCCCGAGCGCGCAAACTGAAGAGAGAGTGGTAAACCGACATAACCTAATCCAACGACTGCGATCTTCATGATTCCCTGTTTTGGTTGATACTTGAATTAATTTGCTGCGATTCTTAAGAAAATGAGCAACCGCTGGCCTGCCCGAGGCAGCCGAGCGATAGAGACCAACGCGCACAGCCGCCTCAGGGAATGGATGCCCATGATCAGGGCAAGCAGGGCGCCGCTGAGGTTGGTGACCATCTTGGGCAGCCAGTACCAGCTCAAAAAGATACCCGTGATCACGCTCACGTACATCAAGCCCAGACGCTTGTTCCCACGAGACCACCGAAAGCCGCTCAGGGCACGGACGACTATGTAAACCAGAACAAAATACACCACGTGCCCGACAAAGAAGGCGATGCCAGTCCCCGACAGACCGAACGTGTCAACCCCCAGCCACACGAGCCCGACCTGGGCGACCATACCGGTCAACTCGCACCAAAAATAGGGCCTGCGAGAGCCCTTCGCCACCATAATGAAGGCCATCGGCCAGCTCGCAACCTGAACCATCATTCCCAGGCAGATCCAACGCAAAACCTCAACTGCGGCCCCAAATCGAGCGGAATAGAAGAGTTCGATGAAAAGCGGAGCAAACGTCAACGTGGCTATCAGACCTGGCCCCGCCAACAAAAGTCCCACTTCCGCCTGTTCATTAACCAGGCGGTTGCATTCCGTATTCCGATGAGCCACGGCAGTCAGGCGGGGGAAAAAATCAGCACCCATGGCCTGCAGGATAATTCCGATATAGAGCCCGCCGAGGGTCCAAGCCGATTGATAGAACCCCGCCGCCTCCAGGCCAATCCTCCGAGCCACGATCATGCGCACGAAATAGGCCGCCCCCATCGCCATCAGCGCTGAGGACATGAAGACGAACCCCAGCTTTAGCAATGCGGAAACCTCAGCGGTGACCTCCGCGGTTCTTAGCCGCACCCGCTCAACCTTGATCTTGCGGCTATACCACCATGAGGTGGCGATGCTCATCCCGGCAGCGCAGATGAGCGCTGCCACAATGCCCCGCTCGCGGTTGCGGGAAAAGTAGATAATCAGGATGCTGAAGGTCGTCGCATAGACTCCCCCCCACACATTCGTGCACGCCAGGTCCGCTATCCGCCGCATCCCTTGCACGAGTGCCATCTGAGCGCCTGAAACGGCCGAAAAAAGCACGACCACCCCCAAGAGCGCCACCGCCCCGGTGTGTTGAAGATCTCCAAAGGTCAGCAGCGAAATCGGGCTGCTGAACACGAGCAGCAACAACGCCCCCCCCACTCCCAAGAGCAGAGCGACACGCCGGAGCGTGGTGATTGTCCGAGCAATCCGCTCGCTATCACCAGTCGCTGCAGCCTCGGCAATCTGACGCACGCCACTCGTGTTGATTCCCATTCCGGCAACGGTCTTGGCGAGATCAGCGATCGAGCCGTATAGGCCCATCAACCCCATGCCCGACGGACCCAACAACAACGCCATCGCTTTAGTTCGCAGAATCCCCAGAACCACATTGAAGACCGTCGAGCCTCCGATCGTCGCAGAAGATTTCAGAATTTGCCCGTACGTCTGCTTTGGAGTGCTCACGGTAGCATTCTCCCCCAAGTCGGGACCCGATACGGGATCCAGGGGCTGAGGACAGGAAACTTGGGAAGGCATGGCCATCGGTGTTTCGCCCGGCTCAGTCAATCAACTGATCTTGGCTTCGATGTAGTGTTTGGCGGCCACACACCTTCTGCTAATCTCCTTAAGCCCGAGCGTTTTGCCGTAGGATTCGCTACCCAAATGGTGTATGTAACTTCCCTTGGCCCAAACCACGCGAAGGCCCGCCCCCTTCGCCCGCCGGCAAAGGTCCGTTTCGTTACCGTAATCCGGCAGGTTCCGATCGAACCCCCCAAGTTGATCCCAGCTACTCCGCCGCACAAAGAAGGCAAAGCCACCCGCCAACGGCAGGTCCACAATCCCCTCATCCGAATGCCTCGCGGCATACTTTTCTGCGAATCGCCAGATCTGTTCGTCAGACCAATAAGTGCGGCAGCGCGAAGCGCGCGGCACACATTGGGGCGTCGGCGTATAGCTTGTGGAAGGCCCGACAATAGCAATTTGAGGAGAGACCGCAAATGCCTTCATGATGGCGTGCCAGCTATGCGGAGTGGCGACCGTATCCGAATTCAACAGGCAAACGTAAGCCCTCCCCGCTACGGCGACCCCAGCCTCGGATGCTCTGCTGTGTCCCTGAGCCCGCTCGTTCCGGATCAGGCGCCAAGGGTTCCGAGCGCAAGCCTCGTCCAGGACCTGCCTCGTAGTTTCGAGTTTTGAGCCGTCGTCGATAATGATGACCTCGGCCTTGCCGCTGAACCGCTCCAAACTTTTGAGGCAACGCTCCGTGACCTCAGGGGCGTCGTGAACCGCCACAACGATCGACAACGCTTCGGACGCTTTTCGCTCCGGCTCAGACATCACGAAAGGGCCGTTCCCGTTAAGATCGAGACTCAAACACCACCCTCTCAGTGCGCAGTAGGATCTTCTCCACGCCGGGGGCACCATATTCTTGATATTGTTGATCATCGCGCGGGCAGGGATTGATTGGCAAACCTATTTGCAAGACACGGCACCCTGGCCGGGTGCCACCGATTTGATCCGGCACCGAATGCGCTCAAACACGGCGGGATCGGAGCCGCAGGCGGCCAATAGAAGGCGCCCAGCAATTCCAAACGACGGCTGATACCGAAGCGTTTGGAGCAAGTTCTTTCGATGATGCGGCGACCGCTGCACGAACGAACTGCTGGCCAGCTCGTGCAATCTTCGAGCCGCTGCCCGGCGTGCTTGGCGATCGAGTTCCCCGCTCCGCAGATGTTTCAAACAGGTCTTGCACATATCATCCAGGAGTTCACCAAATCGAGCCCGGGTCGCGGAAGTGCCTACAATCCGGTACTTGGCGACAGGTTCGGAGGAATACGCGAATTGATAATGCCGCGCGATTCGCAACCACATGTCCCAATCCTCCGCAAAAAGGGTTTCATCAAACAACCCCACACGCTCGTAGCACTCGCGGCGAACGAGGGTGGTCATGGGAGCGATAAAGTTATCGGCCCACAGGGCGAGCTGAATGTTGCCTCGCGGGACTTCCTTAAAGCCCCGGTTGCGCCCATCTGCTTCGATGAAACTACCCGGCAACGGTTGGCTCTTTTCATCCATCAGCAGGGCATCGGCATAAATCACTCCCGTTGTCTCCGGCAGGCTTTCCATCAAGCGCACCTGGCTTACGAGCTTCCCGGGCAGCCACACATCGTCGGCGGCGATCCCGCTGATATACTTGCCCCGGGCATGTCGAATCGCGTTGTTAAGACTCCGGCAGATGCCCTGGTTCGCCGTGCTCCGCAGAAGTTGATAGGGTATCCCGCTGTGCTTCAGCCAGGTCTCAATCACCTCAACCGAGTTATCACGCGAGGCATCGTCATTCACGACGATCTCCAAATTCGGATACCCCTGCTGTCGAATACCCTCGAGGCATTCGACGGCAAAGCGCGCCTGATTATAGCACAAGACAACCGCCGAAACTAAAGGAGAATCCATGAAAATGGTCAGGTTAAAGTTGACGACAGAATTCGGAAAACCGGCCTGGGCCGAAACGCCCGCCTGGGACAGGCTCGAGTTGCCCGCGCTCCGGCGGAGCCCCTGCCGCCCCAGCCCGGTCAGCACTCAACGCGCTTCGCCTTTAAAACCCATTCCTTGGCCGTCAGTCGTCCCCAGGACAGGTGTAGCTGCGCGAGCGGCTCTCGTCCGAATTCATGATTAATCCAACGCACGTCGGAGATCCGCAGACCCGCTCGACGCAGTGGTCGGGCTAACGTGGAAGGCCCGCAGGGGTTAACTCCGCTTGCCTCGAAGCTGCGCAGCTTGCCGTAATCGCCCTGCTTGAGCACGCGCTTCATCACGATCGGGAAACGCCCGAAGTTGGGACCGGCCAGAACCAGCGTCCCGTTGGAACGGACACACCGGCAGCATTCCTTGAGCATCTCCCCCGGATCGGCCTGCAGATGCAGCACGTTGCTCGTCAAAACGCAATCGAAGGTCCTGCCGTTCAGTTTTCGGAAGCATTCCTGCCACGTGCCATCGATGGTTTCGATCCCTTTGCGATTTGCCACGCTCAGCACCACCGTGTCGAGCGGCAATGCGGTCACCTGGCATCCGCGGCGTTGCAACTCGGTTTCGAGCGCGCAACAACCGGTGCCCAGCGAGAGCACGGTCGCGGCTCCGGTGGGCAAAAGTTCGAGCAAATCCGCACCCGGCTTCTCGTAATATCGCTTTGAGAACTTACGCTGCAGGACCTTAGGCTCTACCACCGTCAGGTGGCTCACCGGGTGATGACCCGCGGCGATGTCAAAGAGCGTGTGAACCTGCTCTTGAAAGGACGGCAGGCTGACCCCATGTCGATTGACGTAAACATTCGACATATGGTGAACCAGGAAATCGTCCAGGTGCGAGATGCAAATCACCTTGCGAAACCCACAACACGTATAGGGATCAGTCGCCGCGGTTTCCGGCAAACCATACCGTCCCTCGTAGGGCGCCTTCAGAAATCCTCCCGAAGCAATGGCCCGTCTCAATTGAGCCTGCGTGAGAATATAAAACCCCGCATGCTCGTTGCTGAACTCCGCAATCGTATATTCTCCGCGCCGGGCCACCGTTTCGGGCTTCCAATGGAACGAGCCGTGCACATCGGTCAACAACTTCGATCCCTCCGACGTCAGTTCGTACCGAAGATAACCGGGAATCTCGTCGTCCGCCATCTCGGGAGCCGCAAGCAGGAACTGGCGAATCTGCTGCTCGGTAACAAAGATGTCGTCTTCTGTGTAAACAAAAAGGTCGAAGTGGTCAGCCTCCTGGGCAAAAGCAGTTTTGTGAGCGAAGGGCAAAGACCAGGGATTGGAGTCGGGCAACCCAACGGCCACCCGGATTCCCGGACCGAGTTCCTTGGGCGCTTCCGAGAACACGATGATCTCGGTGACCATCTCCATCTCTTGGTACGTCGCAATGATTCGCTTCAGGAAGGAAAGGTTCTTCTGGCCGTAGCTGGCAATGCCAACCAGCACCCGCAATTTCCTTCGCTCTTGCAAACGGTTCTGATGGGCTACCGGGGTAGCCACATTGAAACTGGAGCTAACCATTCGATGCCCAACTCCAAGCTCGTTCGGAAACGTGCCAACAATCCCTAAAACCCCGCCAGGACCCGTAGATTTTGCGGGGGTGGCGGTAATTGCACGATGGAAAAACTCTGCAGGAAGGTGTTCGGTTCACGACCACAAATCACCAGTTGGTGAGCGCCGGCTGTCAGTTGGAATATCTGGGGAACGAACTGATCCGCTTCAGACGTCCCGTTGCCCCGCCATCCCACAAATCGTTGTTCAAACCCAGACGTAATCGGATTAATATCCCAAGTCATGGATGGGTCCTGAGGGTCGGCATCAATGTTGACATAAAAAGAGTTCTCCGATAGCGATGGAGCACTCACCATAGCTTGTATCACATAACTGCCCGAATTCGTCAGCGTGAAGCCATAAGTCGCTCGACCGCCGTTGGTAACGCCAGTCAATGTGGTTTGATAGATCGCCCCGTTCGTCACAACGAAGGAGGGGTTGATGGTCCCCGCAGGCGCTTGAAAAGTCAAATTGCCCGGAGAGGCGGGGGCGGCCTCCACCCCAACTGTAGTATCGGATTCCACCGTGGAAAAGCCGTCGCTCACGCGGAGCTTCCATACATAGGTTGACCCAGCGGTCCCCAAGCCGTAGGTAAACCCAATCGGCGTCACGGGCCCGCTGCCGCTCGACACCACGGTCTCGCTGCCCCCATTCACCGTATAAATCCACTGCCAATTGAGCACATCCCCGTCAGAGTCAGAAGCGGAGCCCGTATATTGAACCGCTGTTCCTTCATAAACCTGGAGTCCGGGGAGCGAGGGATCGACGTCGGCGGCGTTCTGCGAAATTGGGGAAACCGTCGGCGCCTGATTTGCGCTCACCCCCAGGCCGGTGAGACTGACGGTGGCGCCACCCCCTCCCGTAAAGCTCGCGCTGCCATTCGTGTTGCCGGTCGTAGCCGGACTAAAGCTGATGGTGACACTTTGGCTTTGGCTTGGTCCTAAGCTATAGGTTCCTCCTCCGACGACGCTATATGGGGCGCTGACGGAAGCCGTGCCCGCGAGCGTGCCCCCGCCCAGGTTCTGTACCTGTGAGTGTCAAATTGCTGGAGGAACCCACGAGAACCGAGCCGAACGCAAGTGAGGAAGACGAGATCGCAATGACCGGATTTGTGCTCGATCCATACTCGTAAGCTCCCATGCTCCAAGTAGTTCGTACATTGCCGTCGGGATCGAGATTATACGGGCTTCCTAGGTTTACTCCGGGTGAAGTATTCGCGGTCAGATGAAAATCGCCAGCAGAAGGGTTGACAAAAGAAGCTCCACCGGTGTTCAGGAGATTATGATCCTGCGTGCTCACGCCGGCAAATCCCGGACCGTAGGTACAGGCCTGCCAGAGGTTGTTGCGCACCACAACGTTGACCGAATTATTACCGGCCGAAGAGGCTCCTACACCGGTATCCTGGTAACCGCCGGCGGCATCATGCAATCCGTAAATAGTGTTATTGTAAATGTAGCAATTCTGAATGATTTCCCCCGAAGTCATGGACAGCATAGCAGGGTTTTGGCAGCCCTCGTTCGCGGCCGTGCCGTAGAACACGTTGCCGTACACATAAAGCCCGTTCGGAACCTGGCCGCCGTTGACCTGCGGTTCGATGTACGTTGTGGCCCCTGAAAGAAGATCCCGGAGAACGCTGTAGCGGACGGTCAGGTTCTGCGCGTTGGCATCGCAGATCATTTCCGCATGTCCTTGACCGCCACAGTTGTACAGATAGCAGTGATCCAGCGTCTCGTTGCTGCCCGTGAACCTTACCGAGACCAGGCCGCCATGCACATAACAGTTCTGATACAATGTGCCGGTGGGGCCAGGCCACATTTGCGAATCTATCACGAAGTTCGAAAGGTTCCCATTGGGCGCCGGAGCCGAGCACTCGACATGCTTCAGGATGAAGTAATTCGGTGACGTCCCATTGAACCAGATGCAGGCGCCCCCCGGTTCCGTGGTCCCGGTCGTTATCAAAGCGATGCCATATCCACTTTGGCCTGAACCTGTTACGCCATCGATGGACAAATAAGGCATCGCCACGTGAAAAGTAGGGCTGCCGTTGAATACGGCTTGTGTTGAGGCATATGCCGGATTCCACCCGGGGTCGCTTGAATTATCGGCCGCATTGGCTTTCTTGATGTAAACGTACGTCGATCCAGAGGCGGCCGTGCTAAACGAGTGGCTCCCGTAGCTCCCTCCCGCGAGGAAGTAGGTGTCACCTCGGACCAAAGTGGCCGGGATGTCCGTGAATGCATCAGTCCAGCTCGTTCCGTTGTTTGCCCCCGCAGCACCCGATCGAACATAGTGGTTTGCAGCGCTCGATACGTTAACCCCCAAAACCAGTATCCCTGCAGCACTGAGCAGGGACAGGAATTTGCTCTTCATCATGCTCGACTTGTTATCAAGAACCGTGCCACTTCCAGGCTCCAATCCCAGCGTGGGGTTCGCCGAACCATCAGGACCGATGCCCGGTCCCGTCGGGGGTCTCAGGAGCTTTGCCACGGACGCCTGGCTCAACCATGACTCCCTCAAATCAGGAATGCTCCCCGAGCACGCCGACGCAGGCCGAATCAGTGACGCGGTGGACTTCTCAAAGGCTCTGCCTGCTGACGGCCCTGAATCCGCTCTCAAGGGAATAGAATGCATATTCACAGGTTGTCTCCTCGGGACGTGGATCGGCAACTGGGAACTTCCTAGTCCCCTCCGATGCTCTCTCCGTTCAGGTCAACCCGAGCGGAGCCGGGCTCATCTTGGACACGAAGAGCTGAGGCGTTTGGCGGGGTCACCTGGCTCGTTCCAGGACTCCGCGTGTGCCTTCTTGGACACCCTCGCGAACCCGGCCGAGATCTCTATACCCCCCTGCCGGAGAGCAGCCAGCGCAAGCAGACCCGGCTTCGCTGGCATTTGTACACAGTTTCATCGCCTGCGTTGAGGTGCATAACCGTCCTCAGCCCTTGCAGCAGAAAGCGCAGGCCATGGTGGAGGACGCACAAAACGTAAAATGCCACCACCCCCGGCAGCCCGCGATGCTTTTTCCAATATGCCAGGTTCGCTCGAAGCATCTCAACGCTGTAGCGAAGCGGTGCGTTAGCGGAACTACCTCCCCCAAAGTGGGTGGCGGTGGCTTCGGGCACGAACAGCACTCTCCAGCCCGCCGCCCGAAGGCGCTTGCACCAGTCCACATCCTCAGCGTAGAAAAAGAATCTCGCATCCAAACCTCCAACTTCCTCAACCGCCTGACGCCGGGCGACCCAAAAGCAACCGCTGAGCACCTCGACTTCCGATTGCTCCTTCTGACTCCAGTGGCGCATCTCACGGCCGGAGAAAAGAGACCAATGTCGAAACGCGCTATCCAAAGCAAGGGTTCGGCACAGCGTATTCCATAGGGTCGGCAAACGCCGGCACGTTCGCTGTAATCCCCCATCGGCGCCGAAAACCTTGGGCCCCACCAATGCCACCCGGCCGTCCTTCTCAAGCGCATTTACCAACCGTTCGAAGCAGCCCGGATGGATGATGACGTCCGAGTTGACTAGCGCCAGCCATCGACCGCTTGCCCGAGCCAGGCCCAGGTTGTTCGCGCGCGCGAACCCCAGATTCTCGTGTGACCGGACCAGGATTACCTCAGGAAACTCCTTGGCCACCATGTCAGCCGATCCATCGCTCGAGGCATTGTCCACGACGATGACCTCGCGGATCGCGGAGCCCCCGGACTCTCTCACCGAGAGCAAACACCCTCGCAAAAATTCCAAGGCGTTCCAGCTAACAATGACTATGGAGATTTCCTTCATCAACGGGGGTCGAAAATGACAGCGGCTCAGAGGCCTGGGCCGGTTGCGTCGTCACCGCTATCGTTCCGAGCGATGCAATTGCTGCAAGGATCACATAAAGGAAGACGATTGATTGATCAAAATAGGAAACCGACATCATGGTGGCGGTGTGTGCGAACAGAATTGCGCCCAGTGTCCACATCAAAAACAATCTATCGCCCTGCTCGTCCGATCGAGACCGCATCGCCTTTCCGACCGAGGCGAAGGCCACAACTAGCACACCAATGAACAGGAGCATCAGGAGGAAGCCGCCGATCACGCCCATCTTGATGTAATGGTTGGTAATATCGGTGTGATTCTTGCTCCAATCGACCCCGGTAGGCATCCAATGCCGAGTATAATCCGTTCCCCCTAGCCACCATTCATTGAAATGGTTGATGGCCGACTCAATCAACGCCGCGCGGTGCCACCCCGTACTGCTCCCCGTAAGGTCGATCTTCGCTAAAATGTAATACACCGGCGCCTTCATTATGGCATTCAAGGCGACGAGCCCGGCAACCGCCGCCCAACGAACGAGTCGCATATGCTCTCTGGCTTTCCAGAGCGCTAGGCCGCACATCACAAAAGCTGCGGTCATAATCGGCCCGCTGGACCGACTGGTCAGGATGATGCAGCAGCAGCTTATTAGCCCCAGCATGGCTAACTTCTTGCTTCTTCGCCATAGAAGCATTGCCATTGGCAGGCAGACAGCGCCCACCGTGCCCGCGAGGATAGAATGGCCAAAGGGTCCTTGGGCGCGGATCTTGCCACCCCGCACCTCACATTCAACAAGCACGCCGCCGAAAATCGAGAAGCTGTTCCTGCCCGTGATGCTTTCCGTAATCATTTCGAGTGCGATCGGCACGAGCAAAATGGAAACGATCTTGCAGATGTGCAGAATTCCCTCCTCATCCTCGATGAAGACACGCAACAGAAAATACAGGCCCAGCGCGTCGTAGGCCAGGCCGAGGTGAGAGATCAAGGTGGAGCCAACATCCTCATGGAGGCAACTGCTGATCACCATCCAAACCGCCCAAGCCAGGATCATCCGATCCAGCCTGGTCCAGCCCCCCGTTATGCGCTCATGCCTGGAAAGGACTCTGATGAAACCGACTGCGATCAGGATGCGAACTACCGTGAAATGGAAGGGGCCCAACTCGATGTTTTGACCCAAAGTCATGTACGTCGCCCCCATCAGCAAGGGAAGCGCCGCCCAACTCCTTGGCAGTCGCACGACCAGGATGCCCACCAAGAGCGTGAATGTGGCCGCAATGAGATCCACGTACTACTTGGGTTTAAAGGCCCGCGCCCAGAGCTCCAGCGAGAGTAGCAAGTAGATATGGCGCATGTAATGCTCCTTGCCCTCCCGGTCTCGCTGAAGCATTTTGCGGATATAACCCTGATCAAAATACCTCGAGACCAGGGAGCCAGAACTTAAAAGACAATCCTCGACCAAGGGCCGCATCGACGTCCGAAGCCACTTTGCGATCGGATGAGCGAAACCCTTTTTCTTTCGGTAAACCACTTCGGGCGGCAGCCATCTCGCCATTGCCTTTTTGTGGAGGTACTTTCCCGTGAAACCGCGCAGCTTTAGGGAAGGGGGCAAGCTTTCAATAAACTCCACCAGACGATAATCAAGGAACGGTACCCGCACCTCCAGGGAGTTAGCCATGGACGTCTTGTCCGCAACCATGAGCAGATCATCGGGGAGGTTCGCGCGAGTGTCGATATACAACATTTGTGTGAGCGGATCCAGGTTGCTCACATCCGCTTGAAGGCGGCTTAGCGCCAGCCGGGTGCCAAAAGCATCGCGGTCAAACCCTTCCTTGAGCGCTCCCTTGAACAGGTGCGCCTTCATATCCGCGCCGAAGAATGAGTACACTTTGGCGAACCGGGTCAGCATGTCCGGCTCGCTCAACGAAGCGACTCCACGTTTGAGCCGTTCCATCCGTCCAGGCATCTTGGCAATGATTGGTGCTAGCCGCTCGGTGAGCAAGCCGGGCATTTGGCTGTAAATGGCCGATAACTTGATGCCTTTGTACCGATCATAGCCGGCCCAGGGCTCATCGGCCCCCTGACCCGTGAGAGCTACCTTCACCCGCTGGCGGGTAAGCTTGGCGACGAAGTAGAAAGCGGCGGCCGGTTCGTGGCCAACAGGTTCCTCGAGGTCCCGCATATAGCGCTGATAGTACCCTTCATAATCGTCGGCTCCAACCATCATGCTGAAGTGCTCGGCGCCATAGCTGCGGGCAACATCGGCAGCGTCCTCAACCTCATTGGTCTTTTCACCGTCCTTGAACCCGATGGTGAACGCCTGTACCGGCCCGGAAGCGGTACTTGCTCATGATCGCAAGCAGCGCCCCGGAATCAATCCCCGAGCTGAGGAACAAGCCCAACGGAACGTCGCTACGCATTTGCAAACGGATCGCATCCTCGACCAAAAACTGGTATTCTTCGATCAAGTCCTCCTCGCGCCATTGCTTCCGCAACTGTGGAACCCAGTTCCAGAAGCGCTCGACTTTCGTTCCTGCTCGGCTACAGAGCATCCAGTGCGCGGGCGGCAATTTGTAAATCCCCCGAAACAGGGTCTTGGGAGATGGCACGTAGCGAAAGGTGAACAGCTCCGCCAGGGCATCCTCGTCCAACTCTCTCGGGCACGCCGGATCCTCCAACAGACACTTTATCTCCGATCCAAAAACCAAACGGTCGCCAATCCGGGTGTAATACAAGGGTTTGATGCCGAGATGATCCCTGGCTAGAAATAACTCGCGCTTCGCTTTATCCCAGATCGCAAAGGCAAACATCCCGTTAAAGCGCTTTACCGAGGCCGCGCCCCATTGCTCGTAGGCGTGCACGATAACTTCGGTGTCCGACTTCGTTTTGAAAATATGTCCGAACGCCTGTAATTCCTTTCGAAGCTCAACGTAATTGTAGATCTCGCCGTTAAAAACGATTTGGACCGAGCCGTCTTCGTTTCCGATAGGTTGCGCCCCGCCTCCCAGATCGATGATGCTGAGGCGCCGATGCCCCAATCCCACCTCATGATCCACGAACATGCCGTCACCATCCGGCCCGCGATGGTTCATGACCGCAACCATCCGCTCCAGGGTGCTCCCCTCGATGCGCTTCCCCGATGGTTCAAACATCCCACAGATTCCACACATATTCAGGATTGGACGGTTCCAGCCACTGAGGGGGCGAGGCCTAGCATGCGCTTGAGTTTTTGCCGTTGCTCCAGCCGGAGAAAGCGGACAACCTCGGGCGGTAGCACACACCCGTTGCCGCCTGCGGCGTTGATGATAAAGCCCAACAGGGCGGCGGTGCTTCCAACCACCATGGGCCGCTCCAGTGAGCGATATAGGCAGCGCATCAGGAAAAAGGGAAAGCTATAGCCAAGCGAATGCATCCTCCGGCCTTCCTTGAGCCGGGCTAAAACCGGCCCGGCGGCCGCCGAACCCGTGCGCCGGTGTTCCAGCACCTGTTGGTCAGCCAGGGTGCGGACCTTCCAGCCTTTCATTCGCGCGGTAATCTCGGCCGCAGCATCGATACCCCCGCGGGCTAAGGGCACGTAGCCGCCGATGGCTTCAAAACACTCGCGGCGGAACAGTTGAACCGCTCCGGCGACGCTGTCGAGTGAAACCTTTTGACTAACATACGTGCCCTCAATGCAAGTGTGGACCATGCCTCCGGCAATTCCCAGCCGATGATCCGCGGTAAACTCGCGGATGATGTTCTCAAAATAGTCCGGCTTAAATGAAATATCCGCATCGAGGTTTCCAATCAGATCATACTCCGAATGGATCACCTCCTCCAAGCCGCGATTGAACGCCCTGACCTTATTGCCAAAATGGCGACCTCCGGGGCGTGCCAAATTCACCACCCGAATGAAGTCTTCTCCCGCCGTGCATCGTTCGACAATGCTCTGGGTGTTATCGGAAGAACAATCATTGACGATGACCCACTGCTGTGGCCGAACCGACTGGCTCAGCATGGACGCAATCGTTCGCTCAATGAAGGCCTCTTCGTTGTGAGCAGGCGTGACGACGATGTAGCTTAACCGAGCGGTTTTGAGCATACCATTACCCGAGCTCCATGTCCAAGGCCATGGCCCATCTCGCGATGCCGAACCGAGACGTCGAAACCATATCCTCTAGCAACCTCTTGCGACTGCTCGCCCTGCCGTACCGGCGTCGAAAACTCCAAAGCCACAAACCCCAGGACTTTCCGCCACGTGCTTCAAAAATGGCTCCAGAGCGCGTTCGTTTCCCCTCGTGAACAGTTTTGAATGCCCGATGAGCACGAAACACAGATCCTCCGGAACGTATTCATGATCGGCGACAGCTCGCCTCAGAGCTCGCACCAACTGCCTCCCCGTGCACTGATTGAAATCTGCCTTCCAGGCGTGTTTTTGCGCAAGGCCGCGAATGCTTTCTGTGAGTTTGTGCTTCCCACGGCCTAAGGATTCATTGGCCTGGGATACGACCGTGGATGTTTTGGGAATCCGATGAGCGCGGCTCATAAGCGCCCGGTGGACCCGGTTCCGAGTCAGAAAAGCACCTATCCAGCGACGCTCACAATAGATAGGCACCTCGGTCAGCATGCCCGAATCATCACGACGACAAATATCCCTCTCATCCACCGGCCAGGGGAGGAGGTTGCTGTGTGCATTCGAGTAGTCAAAACTCACGACACCCTCGCGCCGGCCATACTTGAATACGGACGTGTCAATTCGAATGCCGTTTCTACTGAGGGCGCGGACAACGTGGGTGGAGGGGCTGACCGACCAATTCGCGGCACGAAAGGCGAAGCATTCGTAGCCTGGATCTACAGGCCTTAACAGCTCTTCAAGAAAAGCTTTTCCGCTGTGAACCATGTGGTCCATTCGGTCAAAGGGCAGCCCGGCAAAGTTATATTCCTTCCAATCCTGCTCCCATCTGCCGTCTTTGTATGTGGCGTTGAAATACGAGGAGTGGAGGTGGAGCTGCACATCGTGCCCCCGGCGGATGGCGTCGCGCAACTGCTCCGCGATGGCTTCATAGTGATAATCATCCCGGCCGTATTGCTCCTTGTATTCCCGGAATTTGAGTATCTCCGCCACGTCGGCCATGATGGTGAGCTTGGCCCCATAGCGTTCGAAGAGGTCCAGCATCCGCGCTGTAGGCTCGACCATGAGTTCGTACGGGCACCCTTCCCCGTTTCCATGGATTTCATAATCGAGCGTGAAAAGAACCTTCAGCATGCAATCGTATCTGGCTAGGGGCAGCGAGCGGGACGTTTCAGGAGGGGGGCAATGACTCCGTCAGTCAACGGACGCGTTGCGAAAGGAGTCCATTCACGATGCGCTCCGCGGTTCGACCATCCCACAGCGGAGGGACCTTGCCCACCACCCCGCTGCGATTGAGCACCTCACGAATATCACCCGCCAAGCGCTCCGGGCTCGTCAGCTTATTACTCCCGAGTGCGACGGTCACCGGACGTTCCGTATTCGGCCGCAGCGTGAGGCACGGAGTGCGAAAGAAGGTGCTCTCTTCCTGGAGGCCGCCGGAGTCGGTCAGAACCAGCCGCGCGTGTTCCGTGAGGTAGAGGGAGTCGTGGTAACCGATGGGCTCAACCACTTTCATCCCCGTCTCACCGTTCAGAGAAATCCCAAATTGACCGCACATTTTACGGGTCCGGGGATGCATCGGAAAAATCACGGGCATTTGTTTCGCCAAGTGCCGCAGTTCCGTCATGATGGTTCCCAATGCCTCGCGGTTATCCACATTCGAAGGCCGGTGCAGGGTGACATAGGCGAAGGTCCCCGGCCTTGCCTCCAGCTTCTCAGCCAGCCGGCTCGCCCGGGCCTTGTCCAGGTTGGCCATCACCGCGTCGATCATCACGTTGCCGACGAGCCGGATCCGTTCCGCGGGCACCCCCTCGCGGAGCAGGTTTTCGTTGGCGTCCTCCGAAGGGGTCAGCAGCAAATCCGCCAGCGAGTCGGTCACGATGCGGTTGACTTCCTCGGGCATGGTCCGATCGAAGCTGCGCAGACCGGCTTCGACATGGGCCACCTTGACGCCGAGCTTCGAGCAGACCAGCGTGCAGGCCATGGTCGAGTTAACGTCCCCCACCACCACCACCCAATCGGGCCGGTGCTCTTCGCACACGGGCTCGAATTTGGTCATCACGGTGGCGGTTTGAACCGCGTGCGAACCGGAGCCCACACCCAGGTTGATGTCCGGCGCCGGAATGCCCAATTCGCTGAAGAAAATGTCCGACATCTTCTCGTCGTAATGCTGCCCCGTGTGCACGAGGAGATACTCGAATCCAACCTCGCCAGCTTGCCCGTTCGCCTGGCGGGACCGAATCTCTTTGATGATCGGCGCCACCTTCATGAAGTTCGGCCGCGCGCCGGCGATAATTAGCAATTTGAGTCTCGAGCTCACGATTTCACCGCCTCAGTTGCCACGGGGAAGGCCGCGCGCGGACCGCACTCAGATTCGATAATATCCTCGATGTGTTTGACGATTTGCGCCAGGGCCGGGCTTGGGTTGACATGGTTTGCCAGGTCCTTCCGGCGGGCGCGAAGCGGTATTTTCCGATGGACGTCTTCCACTCGCTCGATGAGGGTCAAGCGGCCTTCGTTCTGAAGCTGGCGGTCCACGGCGCCGATCTTGCCTCGAAAAATACTATATACGGGCACCCCCAGAGCCGCGGCTTCGCGGTTCATGGTGCCCCCGCCGCTGACCACCAGGTCGGAATGCCAGAGGAGGTTGAGCCCATCGACAGCCTGGCGCGGCACGATGACCCGCGCATCTCGGAACCACTCCGCATGGGCGGCACGAATCTGAGCTTCCTGATTCTTGTTGCGCGGCAGGAGCACTGCCAGCACCCCGGGGGTGGCGCAAACCCGGTTCATAAACTCAGTGAAAAAGGCCTCGCTCTCGGGATTGTGATAGTGAGCCTCGCTGGCGGGCGGGCGCACCGTAACGACGATTGCGGCGGTCTCCAAACCCAGAAGCTTGCTCAACGCCGGGTCCGGCCTGAAGCCAGGCGCGTAAACATCCTCTTTGATTCCGCTATAGGAGCGAATCCGCCGGCGGGCTTTGCAGTGCAGGTCCTCGTTGAGCAACACCTCGGGAACGATCTCCCAACGCGGCCGCACCAGGGGCGGTGTCTGGGCGTGTTCGTAATCCATGACCATCACGGTCGGGATCCGGAGCAGGTTACAAAGCAAAATCTGGGCTCGCGAGCCGTGTGAGAGTGCGAGCGCCGGCCGCTCTCGCATAACAAACGGCAGGAGCTGCAAACTTCGCCAGCCCAGCCCCCAAACCTTGAGAAACCGGTTCTTGCCGTAATGGCGGCCCACTTTCGTGTAGGGAAGCCCCGACGCGTCGGCTAATTCGCATACCTGGAAGGCATCCCGCGCCGTGAGCACGGTGACAAACCCTCGATGCTCAAGGTCCCGAATGATGGGCTTGAAAAAGGGCACGTGCGGCGTGTTATCCAAATCGATCCAAATCTTCACTTTAACCTTTTCCTCAGGCGCCGGCCTCAGCGGCAGGCAGACTTCGTCCCGGTCAATTCGCACGGGGTGCGATCAACGGGCGGACTGCTGTCCGGCGAATACATGCTTTTTACGGGTTCTCAGGGAGCAGGAGCGAAGCCATTCTCACCCCCACGCACCGAGAACCAAAAACCAAATCTTCCAAATCGTTCCTACAGGTCCTGCGAAAGCGCGTCGGGCACGTGCTGGCGGCACTTGTTGAGCACGGTGGCCACGTTGGCCCGTGATTCGCGCATCAACTCCTTGGCGCGCGCGGCTGCTTTCTGCCCGGTCCGCTCTGATTCCACCACGAGCAACGTGAGATCCATGTGGCTGGCCAGGCGCGGCGTCGGGCTGGTGGGCGACACCGGCGGCATGTCGAATACGATATAGTCGTAGTCGCTGGCTTTGAGCTTGGGGACCAGGTGGTTGAACCGCTTGGGCAACACCATTGCCAGCTCGGCCTCGGTCCCCTTGTCCAGCGACGCGTAAAAGAGCTTCTCCTGCACCTGCGCCCCGGCCCGACCGTCCGGTTTCAGGACATCGCTCACGCCGCAACCGGGCTTGCCCATATAAAATGAATGCGCGGCGCCCTGCTCCCCGTTCATATCCACTAACAGGACGTTGCCGTCACCGGTTTTGGACAGCTCGGCCGCCAAACCGCTGGCCAGGGTGGTGACGCCCGTGCCTTTGCCGCAACCGGTCACCGCCACCAGCTTGGGCTTCTTCATATTCATGTCGTTGACCTCGAAGTAGGTGCGCACACGCTCGCGCAACCCCTCCGCATAAGCCTTCATGGGGTGGGCCGGGTCCCAAGCGTCCACCGCCAGATTATTGTCCTCTCCAGTCCATTCTCCGACTGCCGAGGATTGGGAGCCTGAATTCTGCTCCCGCGCCGCACGCCAAGGCAGACGGAGACGTCCCTTCCACGAGGTATCGGGGATCGAGAGGAAAACCGGCATGTGCAAATGACGTTCCACGTCCACCGGGTTTTTGATGCTCCGGTCGAGCACCATATCCAGCAGGAAGGCCAGGCCAAAGCCCATCGCAATGCAGCCAAAGAGGACGCCGCCGATGAGCTTTAACATCTTCTTGAGATCCGGCCCCGGCGGGGTCGGGTTTTGCACGACGCTCATATTAATCACGTTGCCATCCGAGGTGGCTGAACCCTCCTTCACCTTGGCGAGACGCGTGACCAGCGAGTCATAGCTCCGCTGATATTCGGTTCGTTGGCGCTCCAGCTCGGCAATCTTCGGCTCGGCATCCATGACATGTGTCGCCTGCGCCTGCAAGTTGCTTACCGCCGTTGTCAGGAAGGAAACCCGCGCGTTCAATCTGCGGATTTCCATCAACTGAGACGCCATATCGCCGCCCACCGAGTTGGTCCCGGTGCTCGTTCCCGTCACCGCCAGCTCTCTTAAAGCCGGAAACGTTTTCTCGAGATCACTCTTTTGCGCGGAGAGCGCCCGAAGCTGCCCGCGGATCGTTTGTACCAGCGGGTGGGCTTCCTTGAAGCCCTGGCGGAATGAGTCTCGTTCCTGCTTTTTCAGCTTCTCGATTTCCGAGAGAATGTCGTTGTAATCATTGAGGCTATCGGACGGTATGTTCGCGCCCGGGCCGGAGTTCTGCGAGAGTAGCTGGGTGCCGTCTTTTCCGAGCACGGCCTGCCGTTCCACCAATTCCCGCGTGGCGGTGTCCAATTCATCCTGCGCCTTGGCGATGCGGGTTTCGTAGGTGCGCTTGGAATCATCCAAAAACAGCACCTTGGCATCGGCCTTTGCCTTCTTCAGCGCTTCCTCGGTCTTCGCGAGATTCTTGGTCAGGTCATCCTTTTCCTTGATCCAATACTCGTCCAGCACGCCGGCGCCGGTGTGCAGTTCCCAATGCTTATGCATATAGGAGTGGATGATGGCATCGAGCACGGGCTGGACGATGTCCTTGTCCGGATGCTTGAACGAAACGGTGATCACCGAACTGCGAGGCGGGACGACCTCGATGCCCGAGCTAATGAGCGCGGCGGCCGCCAGAGCATTCGTGCCGCCGCCCACCTTGGCCAGAATCTTTTCCGGGCCCACCATCGCGACCACCTGCGTGGCAATATCCAGGCTGGTCAAAATCTCGATCTCGGAATTGATGATGCTCTCGGCGTTGCCAATGGTCTGGCGCACGTTCTGGGCCTCGGGATCCTTCGCATCGACCGCCCCCCGGGAATCCACCACATAATGAACCATTAACTTGGCCTTGGAGACGTAAAGCGGCGGCTTCACAATGCGCACCACGACCGCGCCGGCAATGCCCAGCAAAACGAATCCAAGAATGATCCACTTGTGCCGGAACACCGTGAACAGCACATCGTCCAAACCCATGCCGGGAGGCGGGGGCGGACCTGGTTTGGCCTGGGGTTGGCTGTTGGTTGGCATCGGGTCTTTGGATGGGTCGCTGAAATCCTGGGGACCTATGCGGCGACAACCCCGGTTTCCAACTCGGACGCGGTGGCGCCACCGAGCCCCGCAGCCTGAGCGGCTGGGACGGTATGACCGTTTCCATTCCCATTCGTTTTTGGATGGGCCTGGCTGTGGCCATTCCGGGCGCTAGCCGGCTCTTCCAAACTCACCGACACGCCCTGTCGCCTGAGCGATTCGTTGGCCGCTTCCAGGATGCGCACCACTTCCAAGCCCAACCCCCCGTGGGTCACAGGCTCCCGCCCCTCCCGGATGCTCTCGATGAAATTCGCGCACTCCAGCTTCAACGGTTCGTCCTGCTTGATATACGGCACATACGCGTCCCCGTAGTGATAGGAATAGGTAAACTCCGCAAACGTGTCATAGTGCGGCGGCACTTCCACCCGCGCGTCATAGATCTTCAACTTCTCCAAAGGCTCGGTGTCGTCATAGACAATCATCCGCTGCGAACCCACCACCGTCATCTGGCGCACCTTCTTGGGGTCCAGCCAGCTATTGTGAATGAAGGCGCAGCGGTTCTTGCGGAAGTTCAAATACATCATCGTCACGTCCTCGATCCCGCGGCTCACGTGACTGCTGCCCTGGCAGGACACATTCAGGGGCGATTCCTCCAATAAATACAACAAAATCGAAATGTCGTGCGGCGCTAAATCCCACGCCACATTGATGTCCTTCTGGAAGAGCCCCAGGTTGAGCCGGCGCGCCGCGATGTATTGCACCTGGCCAATGTCTCCGGCGTCGATAATCTCCTTCATCCGCCGCACCGCCGGGCTGAATAAAAAGGTGTGCCCCACCATCAGGATCAGGCCCTGGCTGCGGGCCAGGCTGACCAATTCCTGCGCCTCGGCCACCGTGCGGGCCAGGGGCTTTTCGATAAAGACGTGCTTGCCGGCGGCCAGGGCCGCCTTGGCCATGGCGAAGTGGAAGCGCACCGGGGTGGCAATCACCACCGCATCCAGCTCGGCATCCTGCAACAAATCGTCATACTGCCGGGTGCCGGCCACCTCCGGGTAGAGCCGCCGCATGTGGGCCAAGCGGCTTTCGCTGGCGTCGCAGAGCACCTTGAGCTGGCAGTCGGGCGCCTGGCGCAGGTTGCGCACCAGGTTGGGCCCCCAATAGCCGCACCCCACCACCCCTACCTTGATCATTCGAGCTGTATTCTTCATAGGCCAAATCAATCAATCAAACAAACGAACAAATTAAGTCTCGGAACCTGTGCTGGCGTCGCCCGCCTCACACCCGCTGAAACATCCCCCAACCCGGTCAGAAATCGCGATCCTCGATCACGGCCCGCTGCCCCCCGCAGCTCCGGCCGCACCGGGTTACTCCCGCATGCGCTCTCGTTCCATAGTTGGGTGCTGTCACGCTGTCATCATCGTCTGGACCATGAAACTCTCAACTCCGCCGAATACGGAGAACTGTTCAGTGGAACTACGGAAGTTTAAAGAAAACTGAAGGTGAAAGGCCGCCGGCGGCAGGTTGGCGGCGGAGCGCCAAGGTCTAATGAGGCTCCCCCTCGGAGCCTCGGCGCGTGGTGGGGTGGTCGAAGGTTGGGGGCTCAAGAAGATAAGCAGGAGGGGGTGGCAGCCGCCTTGTTGGGCTCAACGACTCCAGACCGGGCGCGAGACACGGCAGGTTTGAAATACCGGGCGGCACACGCCGGACCGGCCCCGGATCAAACCGGTTCGAGCATGTCCGCATCCAGCTTCACCGCCGCGGCCTGGTTAATAAAATCCAGGCGCAGGAGCACGGTCGTCAGGCCCTGCCGCTTCTCCACCAATCCTTCGATGCCTTCGAGGGGCCCGGCCTTGATCCGCACTTTCATCCCCTCCCCAATCATCGGCGCCAGCCGGACGCCAACGTTGGATTCCAGTGCCAGCAGGATGTCGTTCAACTGCCGCTTGAAGGTTTCCTGGTCCACCACCTCAAGCAGGTTCGCCACGTGCTCGTTCTGACGCACCCCCGCTTCCTGACCGGGCAAAAGCTGAAGAAACACGTAGCCGGGAAAGAGCGGCTTGCGAAACGTCACCGTCTTGCCCCTGTATTTGTGAGCCGAATCGTAACACGGCAGGGTGGTTGCCAGCGTTTGCCGCAAGCAATACTCCACCAGCTTCTTTTCGCGGCGCGGCCGCGTATGAGCCACAAACCATCTTAGTTCCGACACACCGGCAAGGATTCGGAAGCGACCGGGCAATGTCAACACCGGCGACTCCGCCGGGGGGGCCTCGGCACGCTGCCCCCAGCCAGGCTGCGGCGCTCGGGCGCTCGACAGAATTCTTCGTTGCCTTCGTTTGCTTGGTGTACAAAGAACTCTGGGTTTTTCATGAGTTGCCTGCCGGGTACAAACACGGCCCAGGCATTCTGGTTTCCCGGCTTCGGAGCTATAGGAAGCTGCCGGATATACCCCGGGAGCTGAGCAGCCTCAAATTCCACGGGATGAAGCGAACGGATGGCCGGATACGCGGGATCCCGCCGCGTGCGAACTGAAAGGCCAAACCGAAGAACAAAAGCAAACGAAGGAAACGAAGAGGTTGTCTCCAGCGCTGGTCGAATCGGCGGATGGCGTGGGAACGGCGGAGCGCCAAGATATTTTCTCAGGCCGACTCACCCCAAAACCTGCCGGTTGTTGGCAGCGCGAACCCCCACGCCGCAACAAGAAACGCTGGGAAATCCATACATGAAGTTTCTTGTCTTAGGCCTGCGGCGCGCAAACTACGAAAGATTTCGTTGACAACTACGAATCATTTCGTAATAATCCGCATCGCTTGATGAAAAAGACCAAACCACCCAAGCCAACGGAGGCCGAATTAACCCTGCTAAAAGCCCTCTGGGCCCGGGGGCCCAGCACCGTGCGCGAGCTCTGGGAGCAAACCAGCCCGGACCAGCAGACCGGCTACACAACCGTCCTGAAGCTCCTGCAGATCATGCTCGACAAACGACTGGTCAGGCGGAACGACACGGCACGTTCGCACGTGTACGAAGCCGCTGTAACTGAGGAGCAAACCCAACGGCAAGTCGTCGGTCTCTTGCTGGAAAGACTTTTCGCCGGCTCCGCCCGCAACCTGGTCATGCAAGCCTTGGCGGTGAAAAAGGCCTCGCCTGAGGAACTCGAAGAGATTCGCAAGGTTTTAGACGAAATCGAAAGGAAGCAACCATGAGCGCGCCCTGGGGTTTATTCGATCCAGCGCTGGTCGAAGGATTGGGATGGGCTTTGTTCCACTCGGTGTGGCAGGGCGCGGTGCTCGCACTGATCTTCGCCCTGCTGCGCCTAGCCCTCCGCCGATCCTCCGCCAACGCTCGCTACCTGGCGGCTTGCGCGATGCTGCTGTCATTGCTCGCGGCCCCACTTGCCACGGCGCTTCATGGCCCGCTCAAACTCCACGCTTCGTCGGACGCCCAATCCGGCAACCAGGCCCTGGCTGGACCTGGGACGGCTGCGGCCCGCGCCGCGGCCGCTCGGTCGGCCGGCCCGGAAAGCCTCACCTGGGGTTGGCTGCTGACGTGCGGCAACGCTCTCGAAGGAGCCCTGCCCTCGGTCGTTACCGCCTGGCTCCTGGGCGTCGCGCTGCTGTCGTGGCGCTGGTTGCAAGGGTGCCGATGGGTGCGCCGGGTGCGCACGGTGCAGGTGGAACCGGTGGACCCGGCCTGGCTCGCCGTTTTGGAGTATCTGAAATGCCGCTTCGAAATCAGGCGGCCCGTGCGGTTGGTCCAATCCGCCCTGGCGGAAGTGCCGATGGTCGCAGGCTGGCTTAAGCCGGTGATTTTGCTTCCGGCGAGCACCCTGGCCGGCCTGACTCCGGATCAGCTTGAAGCCATCCTGGCCCACGAACTGGCCCACGTGCGCCGCTATGATCACGTCGTCAACGCGCTGCAATGCCTCATCGAAACCTTAATGTTCTACCACCCCGCCGTGTGGTGGATTTCGCGCTGCATCCGACAAGAGCGCGAGCACTGCTGCGACGACTTGGTGGTGCGGGTTTGCCGGGACCGCCTCGTCTATGCGCGGGCGCTGGTCCGCCTTGAGGAGCTACGCGGCACGCCCGCCCGGCTCGCCCTGGCCGCCACCGGCGGCTCCCTGCTGCAGCGCATTCGCCGCCTGGCCGGGGGCGCCCCCGAGGCCTGGCCCGTAACCGTGCGTGAGTTCAGCGGTTTGACCCTCCTGGCGGTCGGGTGCGTCCTGCTTTTGACCGGAGCATGCCTGATGTTCAGTCGAGAAACCTTTTCCGGCCCCGCCCGCATCCGCATCGAGCGGGCGCCCCAGCCCGTGGCCGCCCTCATCCCAGGCCAGGCTGTCCCGAGCTGTACGACCCCTACTTCATCCAGACCGAATTCGAGGTGATCCAGTCTCAGGTGATTCTAGGCAAGGTCGTTGCCCGATTGGCTCTCTGCCGGGAGTGGGGCCGCCGCTACGGCCAGGTTCTCAAGACCGCAGAAACTATAGAATTGCTCAAGCGGCAAATGGATCTGCGCCCCGTTCGCAATACCAGCATCATCGAGATCCGCGTCTCGGACGAAGATGCGGCCGAGGGCGCTCAAATCGCCAATACCATTGCCCGGGTGTATGCCGATTACCGGGCCGCGCGCCACCAAACGGCAACCCGGTCGGGTCTCGAAGCCTTGGATGCTCGACTGAAAATCCAGGACGCGGCCATCGCTGAACAACAATCGTACGTGGACCGCTTGCGTAGCCAGCTCCACATCACGGACGCCTCGGCCGAGTCCGCACTCGATTCCCCTCCACAAATCTCCGCGGAGACCCTCCGCAGAATCGAATCACTCCGCCTCGAAAGCCAAACCGAATACATCCGCTCGAAAACACTGTTGGATAGACTCAAGACCCTCCATCCGCAGGAACTGGCCCAGGCCATCCCCACCGCCGGCATCCAGGATCCAACGCTGAGCCAGTTGCTCGAACAGCAGACGTCCGTCGAGCAAGACCTCGTTGCCACCGGAAAGGAATTCGGCCCCCAGTACGCCGAAGTCATCAAGCTGCGCGCCCAAGCCAGCGACCTCAGCCAAAGAATCCAGGAACGAGCAAACGGGATCCTCGCCGGGCTTGATGCCCGGGTGTCCGCATTGGAACAATCACTCAAAGATTTAAGCGAGGAAGTGGCCAAAGCCACGCAATCCGACATCGATCGAGCCCGGGCCAGCCGCCCCTACTTCGAAGCGAAGCGCGAACTCGACGAGCGGCAACGATTCCGCCAGATACTGTATACAAAAATCGCCCAGGAAAGCACCGACACCCATTTGCCGCTCCCTTCCGAAGTTGAGATCGTCGATGAAGCGTTCCCTCCCACCCGGCCATTCTCGCCCAATCGCCCGCGCGCGCTTGCCCTGATGGTGTCCGGCCTCCTCCTTTCCCTTTGCGGCCTCTTCCTGGCCAAGTCAGCCCCAACCCGCAGGATGGCGGCGGCTCCGGCTTGATGAACGCCCCTGTCCGCCCTCCGGCGATGGTTCGAGCGCGCCCCCCGCCCGCGCCGGTGGGAGCGGGGCAAAAGGGCATCCAGGTTAGAAGCGGATCAATGAAGCCTCGGTCGGGGTGGAGTCTCGCTCGGGACGTCGTACTTCGACAATGTTAGATTCGCCCCAGAATGCTGACTGCCTCGCATGGGATGCTGTCGGCATAAGTCACTGTCCCGGAGGGACATTCGACAAATAGGGGTAGGGATGGCGCGGGTGCGCCACCCCTCCCTCCGAACCGGACGGGCGGATTTCCCGCATCCGGCTCTCCAGTCAGTGGGCTCGGTTGTGAGCATAGCTCGCTTGTACTCGGGCTAAGGCTAAGGAGATTAACCCGAGCTTCGCGAAGTAGGCAATGGGCCAGCGTTGATGGTCGCGACAGGCTGCACGATTTGAGCCTATGTGCCGCCGGCGCAGAATGCGCCGCAGGCGTTGCCGTATCCACCCATCCACCGGCTTGAACACGGTATTCTGGCTGTGCTTGAAATATTCAAACCAGCCTCGCGTGCAGCGATTGATTTCCCGGATAATATCTTTCAGGCTTCCGGGTCTGCCGCTTTGGGTCTTATCGCGTATGGTCTCTTTGAGCTTATCCAGGCTCTTCTTGCGGGGCCAACGGTAGCCTCGCTCGAAGTGGTACCCCAGAAAGTCGAACCCGCCTTTTTGGCTGGCATCGACGATGCGCGTTTTGGTCGGATGCAGCGTCAGTCCCGCTGCTTGCGTCCAGTGGCGCAGTTGCTCCAGCACCTCTTGGGCTTGCTGTTGGTTTTGGCAGAGGATGACAAAGTCATCCGCGTAGCGCACCATTTGCCGCCCCTGCCCAGCCATGAGCTGATCCAGCGGGTTGAGGTAAATGTTGGCCAGCAGTGGACTGATAACCGCGCCTTGCGGCGTGCCGGTCTCGGTCGGTTGCCACCCTTTGCCGCTTTCCATTACGCCCTGCCCGAGCAACTGCTCAATTAACTTGAGCACCGCTCCGTCGGCAATTTGCGTTTCGACGGCTTCCCTCAGTTTATCTTGCGGAATGCTATCGAAGTAGCCTTTGAGGTCGGCATCTACCACCCAGTGGTGTCCGGTCTTGAGCAGTTGGTCCACTCGTCGCAGTGCCTGCTTGGCCCCGCGCCCGGGTCTGAACCCATAGCTGTGGTCGGCAAAGGTGCGCTCGAATATTGGTTCGAGCACGTTGCGCAGTGCCGTCTGCACGACACGGTCCTCGACCGTGGGAACGCCCAGCGGCCGAAGTTCTTTGCTGCCCAGTTTCGGTATCCATACCCGTTTGACCGGTTTGGGTTGGTAGCTTCCTTGTTTGAGTTTGTCCTGCAATCTTGGCAGTCGTTGGGGGCTGGCTTTGAGGTAGTCCTCACAGCTTTGCCCGTCGACTCCTGCCCCTCCTTGATTGCGCATCACCTGTTTCATCGCGCTTTGCAGGTTTTCCATCTTCCATACTTTGTCCATCAAACTGAACCATTTGCCTCCTTTGACGCCTCTTTCGAGGGCCGCTAACATGCGCTCGGTCCACACGCTTGCTTCGGTCCATTCCCATTGCTGGGCGACTTCTCTGCCTTGCTTAGCTTTCGGCACTCCCGGCAGGTTGATTTGCAGTTGTGTTTCCTTCACGCTTCCACCTTCCTGTCCCCCTTGGCTCCACGGTCGTTACCCGTTTCATCGCTACTACGGGGACTCTGACTCCTGCTCCGCTCCTTCCAGCACCAGAGCAGGTCTCCTTGATTCACGAACACGCACCTGCGGACATTCCGTCTCCAATCACCCCATGCGCCCCCGTCTTCCGGCGATACTTCGTGTTCCGGGCGGGCTTGGCCCCCGATTCGCCTTTCTGGGCTATCGGCGGTTCTTCGGACTTCGTTCAGGGCTAGCAGTCTCATCAGTCGCATCAGGCCGTATCGAGTTTGTGTTGCAGCGCTCGATTGCGCCGCCGTTCTACGGACTATCCGTTCGTTTCCAGTTGCTCTCCACCCCGTGTCGCCACGGCGCAGTTACTTTCAACTTCCAGGCGGGAAGCTCCGCCAGGGAGGGTCTCTCACCCTCTGTGCGCGCTCGCTCTCAAGCGCACTAGCCCACCGATTCATCGGTGGGTTTAGCCGCCAGATAGAATAAGTCCCGAAGGGACGGCTGAAGTGGGACCTATGCTCAGCCGTCCCTTCGGAACTCGGCCACCGCCGACGCCGCGACCCAACGCTGAAGCGTTGGGCTATTCTCAACCATCCCTCCGGGATGAAACCAGCGGCGGGCCGGTCAGTTTTCCAGAGCAATCTAACATGGTCGAAGTACGCCGAACCCCTTTCGCGGTGCCATCGCCGCGCGGTCGCGGCACGAAAGCTTTCACACAGGTCATTCTCCGTCCCAGTTATAATCATAGCCCGCAGGCGGCTCGTAGGCGCTGGGATCGGAATCGACCACGCCATCCCAATAAATTCTGGTCAGACCCGCATGCCCATCCACAAAGCTCAGGACATTCTTCGCGTCCGGATAGTCGTGATCCATCACCGGATGCCATGCCCCCCCAAAGAATGCCGGCCACTCACCCACCAGCACGGCTTTGCTCGGGCGCTTGATCGCACCCAGCTTTTTGCCGGTGATGCGTTCGAGGGCGCCCGGCCCCACCTCGTAACCGTTGAAGGTGTAACTGGTGAAGGCATGACCCACCTGGGTCCAGAGGATCCGATCCGACGGGCAGATGAAGACCTTCTCGTTCGGCGAGGCGGGCCCGCTCAGTCCCAAATACCCTTTCACCAATTGTTTGTAATACGCGCCAACTCCGTTGGGATACGGGTTCGGAGTGGGCAAAACCGGCAGGGAATCCGAGTCATCGTCCGCGTAAAGGCGGATGGCCAGCCCGACCTGCCTGAGGTTGTTGACGCAGGTCGCCAATTTCCCTTTCTCTTTGGCCCGGGCCAGGGCGGGCAACAAGAGCGCCGCAAGGATTCCGATGATGGCGATGACCACCAGCAGTTCGATCAGCGTAAAGCCTGCGTAGCTCAGCGGACGGGCATGCCGCCTGTGCCCGATGGGTTGGGGCAACTCCACGGCGCTTGCGCACCGGGCCAAGTGCCAAGCCTTCCCCGTGGCTGGCGGAGCACTCTCGATGCGGCGGTTTCGGTTCATAGGCTGCCAAGCGCAACGAAGGCCATGCGGGGCTCGGTCAAAGATCACCTGCCTGTTTCCATTCGTTGCCAACTTTTTGCATGACGAGGATCACCTTGCCGCTATGGAGAGCTTCGGCCGAGGGCGTCGCATGGATGTGCACGTGAACTTCACGGTCCGAAATAACATCCGTTTGCACAATCTTGTAATCCCTCAGGCCATTCGCCCATGCCTTTGTATCGAGGCTTATCTCTTCAGCCGATTTCCCAGCCATTCTGTCCTCGATCCGCTGGATCTGGTCCGGCATGCAGCCTGCCAGATAGCCTTTGAAATCGCCACGGCTGCCCGCCCAAATCATCGATTGGATGGAGGCTTCCGGCGTGGCATAGCCCGCGAACGCAAGGGCCGTGGGCTCGGCATGCGCCCGGGCATGCTGTATCGCGACGGTGGCGGTTCCAGTCGGCCAAAAGCGCGATCGCGCCCGCCACGAGTGTGGTTTTGAGTTTCGTCCATGCCATAAGTTTCAATGTCGTTTCAATGAGGGTTGAGGTTGATGTCGTTAAGGTTGTTCCCTTGATCGCCGCGGCGGTGATGGAGGCGGCCAGCCCGGCGGGTGCGGCTTGGACTGAGTGGGCGGAGATCGCTCCGGCGAGGGCCGCAGCCGACCACATGAGCCCCCGCTTGGCGAAAAACGTTCGCAATTTCCCCAGCGCGCGGTTTACTCGCATTTTGGCGCCGGCTTCCGTGGTGCCCAGCGCCGAGCTGATCTCCTTGAAGCTCCGTTCTTCAAAGTAGCGCAGCACCAAAGCGTTCTGATCGCCTTCCGGGAGCTGTCCCATGCCTGTTTCCAGCAGGGGCTCAATCGCTCTCCAAGTATCCGGTTCAGGGTGGTTTAATTCCGATCGCATAAAGGCTTCCTGTTCCCGGTCCTGGCGGCGCCGGCGCAGGGTCAAAGCTTTGGCCGCCACATACCGCGTCGTGCGATAAAGCCAGCCCGCAACCACGGTCTGGGCGCCGAGCGAGCCGGCCTTGCGGGCTAGAATGACGAAGACCGTCTGGGTCACCTCTTCCGCGAGGTGCGGGTCGCGAACCTGCCGCAGCGCAACGGAATAAACCAGGTTCACATGCTTCGAGACGAGGGCGGCGAAAGCCTCCTCGGACTTGCCGTGCGCGTATTGCCGCACCAGGTCCATGTCATCGCTGATCATTCCATCTATACATCCCCGCAGAAGCGAAAAAGTAACAGTGTTTTTTGCGCCTCGCAGCGGCGCCGCCACATGAGACGGGCTCGCGCCAACCATGACTCGGCGTTCCGCCCTTGGATTCCACGGCCAGCTTTCAACGAATCGCCAGGTCGCCCCCCCCGGGAGCCGTCCCGACGATGGCTCGCACAGGCAAGCTCATGCTGCTATGCTTCCGATGCCATGCCTGGGTCCCGACGCCTCATTCTGTTCGCCCGGTTTCCCGAGCCCGGGCGGGTAAAGACCCGCCTCATGCCCGCACTCGGAGCGGAAGGGGCGGCCCGGGTGCATCGGCGTTTGGTCCTGCGCACTCTGCGCACCGCCGAGGCCGCCTGCCGGAAGTGCCAGGCGGAATTCGAGGTGCATTTCGACGGAGCGCGCGCGGAGGCGATGCATCATTGGCTGGGGGATGGTTGTCGCTGCCGTCCGCAGGCCGAGGGCGATCTTGGTCAGCGGCTGGCCCGGGCGTTCGACGAGAGTTTCGACGCCGGCTCGCCGGCAACCGTCATTATCGGCGGGGATTGCCCCGGGTTGACGCCGGAAATCCTGGCGACTGCGTTCGAAACGCTGGCCAGAAACCCGGTCGTCCTCGGCCCGGCAACCGACGGTGGCTACTATCTGGTGGGACTCGTTCGGGCGATGCCGGAACTCTTCCGCGGTATTTCCTGGGGCGGCGATCGCGTGCTGGCCGAGTCGCTCGAAATCCTCAAAGCGGGCGGCATGACTCCCGGCCTCCTGCCGCCGCTCGATGATATCGACCGCCCCGCCGATCTCGAAGTCTGGCGCCGATGCGCCGAGGCCGAGATTCAGGCCCAGCCGAAATCTCCGTCATCATCCCGGCATTAAACGAGGAGGGGGCCATCGTTTCCACCCTGGAATCCGTCGCGCGGGGGCAGCCGCGCGAAATCATCGTCGCCGACGGCGGCAGCGCGGATAAAACCCGCGCGCTGGCCAGCGCGTTTGGCGCCAGAGTGATCTCCAACCAGGCCGGGCGCGCCCGGCAGATGAACGCAGGCGCGGCCAAAGCGGGCGGAAACCTGCTCCTTTTCCTTCATGCGGACACCCTCCCGCCCCGGGACTGGAGCCGGCTGGCGATCGAAACCCTGCGCCCGCGGGAGGTGGCGGCCGGGGCCTTCGGCTTTGCCATCGCCGGGGACCTGGCCGGCAAACGCATCCTCGAATGGGCCACCAACCGGCGCTCCCACTGGTGTCAAATGCCCTACGGTGATCAGGGCCTTTTTCTGAGACGCGAGATCTTCGAGGAGGAGGGTGGCTTCGCGGACCTGCCCATCATGGAAGACTACGAACTGGTGCGCCGCCTGCGCCGGCGAGGCCGAATCGTCACGGTCGCCGGGAAGGCCTTCACCTCCGGCCGTCGCTGGCAGCGCCTGGGCATTTTCAAGACGACATTGCTCAACCGGCTCATGATCCTGGGCTACCGTGGCGGGGTACGCCCGGAACGGCTGGCCGGTCTTTATCGAAAGGCCGGGGCGCGGCGGGGTGGAACGGCGTTGGAATAAAGTGAGTGCGTGGTGTGTCTCACTTTGAGTATGCTTAAGCATATCTACGGTTCTGGATGCGTTCGACTGATGGAAGCGCGCGGTGGCCCGAACCCCGCGCACCGGGTCCGCTCAATCAGACCGTGGACGCTTTCTCTCCGGGGCAAGCCGGGTTCCGGAGAGATGAAAACGTGAACCGCGCACGAGGTGCGTTTGGCTCAACGCGTTCATTCACCCAACAACCGGCGAAAGCAACGAACATGCAAGAACGAAACCAAGCGGGAGACAGCGCGCTGTCGCGGCGCGATTTTGGCAAACTGACGATGGCGGCCTTTGGCGGCCTGGTGCTCGGCGCGACCGTCACCGGCCACGCGGCGGGGGGCGAGGACACGCACGACCCTGCCCTGCTGCTGGGGGAGAAACACGTGTGCCGCGGTTTGAACACGTGTAAAGGGAAATCCAAAGGCGGCAAGAACGCCTGCGCCGGGATGGGCGACTGCGCCACCGTCGAGGAGCATTCATGCAAAGGGGAAAACGCCTGCAAAGGCAAGGGTGGCTGCGGCGAATATGCCGGACAAAACTCGTGCAAGGGGCATGGCGATTGCGGCGTGCCGCTCGAAAAGAAGACCTGGAAAGCGGCCCGAAAAGCCTTCGAGAAGCAAATGAAAATCGCGCACAAGACCTTTGGGGCCGCGCCCAAGGCCGCCTGAAAGAGCCCGGGGAGAATTTGCGCGCTGATCCGCCTGCCGCGGCGGGTGCGGGCACCTTCCGCACCCGCCGGGCCGGGCCGGAGCCAGTCCGCGGGAAGACACTGCCATGGTCCGTAAGCGTTTAGGCTATCCGCATCTGGGATTGGGCGTCGGGTTGCGCACCGTCCATTTCGATTACCTCCTGCGGAATTTTCCGCCGGTGGATTGGTTCGAGGTCATTTCGGAGAACTTTATGGACTCGCGCGGCCGTCCGCGCTACGTCCTGGAAAAGATCGCGGAGCGTTATCCCACCGTGATGCACGGGGTTTCACTCTCGATCGGCAGCACCGAACCGCTCAATTTCGAGTACCTGGGCAAACTCAAAGCTCTGGCCAACGACATTCGCCCGCTTTGGATTTCCGATCACGTCTGCTGGACGGGTGTGGCCGGGCGCAACACCCATGACCTGCTGCCCATGCCGCTCACCGAGGCCTCGCTCGATCACGTCGATCGAGCGCATTCGCACAGTGCAGGACTTTTTGGAACGCCCGTTTGTACTCGAGAACCCCAGCACATATGTCGGCTTTACCGGCTCGACCCTAACCGAGTGGGAATTCATCAACCGAATGGCCGAGGAAGCGGACTGCGGCCTGCTGCTGGACGTCAATAATGTCTATGTCTCGAGCGTGAACCACGATTTCGATCCCGAGACCTTCATCCGGTCGGTGCCACACCAGCGCGTCGTGCAATTTCACCTGGCCGGCCACACCAACTGCCAAACGCACCTGATCGACACCCACGACGATCACGTCATCGATCCGGTCTGGAAGCTCTATCGCCTGGCCCACGAACTGACCGGCGGAGTCTCGACCCTGCTCGAGTGGGACGCCAAGATTCCGCCCTTCCCGGTGCTGCACGCCGAAGTGCTCAAGGCCAAACAGCACATCGGCGAAGAACTGGCAGGCGAACGGATGGCCGGTTTGGCGGCCGAGGGAGAACCGTCCGGGCTGGGCGACGACGCCGTCGAGGCGTTGAGGAAGGAAGGCGCCGTGCCCCACCCGCTCCATCACGCTGCCGCCGAGGTCGAATGACCACGCCTCAACCTCCATCCGGACCGGAGGAAATCAGCCGCTTGCAGGGCTGGTTTCAGGCCGTCATCACGCATGCTGAAGGCGTGGATTCAGGCGCCAGTTCGGAGGAAGCGCAGCGGCTGATCCAGCTCAGTCCGGGCCAACTCGAAAAGGTGATCACCCGCTCCCGCGCGCTCTCCGCCGCTGAGCGCCTCGCCATTTACGCCAATGCCTACCATGCGCGCCTGCTGGAATGTTTGGGCGAGGTATTCCCGATGTTGAAACGCGCCCTGGGAAGCGAGGCCTTCGAGGGCTTCGCCTTTGGTTATCTGCAGGCCTATCCCCCGCGGAGTTACACCCTCAACGATCTGGGCAGACGCTTCCCGGCTTACCTCGAAGAAACGCGCCCCGCCCCCGACCAGCGGGAACCCGGCTCCGCCGACGCTGAATCCGCCGAGGAAATGGCGGGGGATTGGCCCGCATTCCTCATCGATCTCGCCCGGCTCGAATGGGGGATTTACGAAGTATTCGACGGGCCGGGGGTGGAAGGCCAAACCCTCCTCGAGGCCGGCGACCTGCTCAAGATCCCGCCCGAGCGCTTTGCTGAGGCTCGGCTTGAAACCGTGCCTTGCCTGCAACTCCTGGCCACCCGCTTCCCGGTGAACGACTACTTCACCCGCTTGCGGCAAGCCGAAGCGGATGAATCCGTCCCCCTGCCCTTGGCCGGCGAGTCGTTCGTCGCTCTTTCCCGCCGGGACTTTGTGGTCCGGCGCTACCCGCTTTCGGGCGCGGAGTTTGCAGTGCTGGGCGCCCTCCAACAAGGAATGCCGGTGGGACGGGCCATCGAACACGCGGCCCGGGCCTCGAACGATGACTTGGACCAACTCGCCATCCAATTAAAACTTTGGTTTCGCAATTGGACCGCGGAGGGCTTCTTCCGCGGGGTTGCATCGCCCTGAGCTAAGCCGCCCCGGCCTCGTTCCGTCCCGGCGCCCTTCGGCGCGCACCGTAGTTTGACTGTAACCTTTTCCCCTCCGGAGACGAATACAAGGGTGGGTGGCGTGATAAACGCCGCGGGTTTTGAATCGAAAACTAAGCATAAAGCTCTGGAAATTTATGAAATACTCCGCACTTTCCACGCTCATTTTTGCGCTGATCCTGCCTTCGGCCGATCCCGCGGCGGCGGGTCCGCTGCAAAAGAAGCAGATCGCCGCCGACGCCAAATGGTTGCTGCACCTGGATATGGATAAACTTCGCTCTACTTCGGCGGGAGATTATGTTATCACCGAAATCGCCGACAAAGTGCTCGCTGAACCGAAAGCCGCAATGAAACGAGAGGCCGACTTTGACCTGGACCTGACCAAGATCAGCTCCCTCACGGCTTATGGCGACTTCAGCGGCAGCAACAACGTCCTGCTGGTGAAGACGACGCTGGATGTGGAAAAAGCGTTGGATGGAGTCATCGCCCGCGTGAGCCGGGAAGGCAAAAGCGAATCCTCGGACGTGGCCAAGACCGTTCAGGATGGGATCATTGCGTATCAGCTCAGAGACCACGCGGTGGTTTGGATTCGGCCGGACAAAACCGTAATCCTCAGCAAGTCCTCCGATGCCAACCGGAGGGCGGACGATGTGCTTTCGGGAAAAGCCCCCAATCTCAGTTCAAGCCACGGCTTCCCCGCCCTGCCCGAACCGCAAAAGTCGGCTTTCTTTCTGGGCGCCGCGGAGGGATTCAACACCAGCCGGGAGCTGACCTCGGAAGCCGGCGAAGAGGGCAATCCAAAGGCGAGGATGCTGAAACTGACCGAAAGTGGTCAGGCCGCCCTGGGTCAGGAGGGCGACCAGCTTGTTCTCACGGTGTCGCTCAAAGCGAGATCCGCCGAGGTGGTGAAACAGATGCAACAGGTGGTGCAAGGGATGATCGCGCTGGCAGCGCTGATGCATGGGACCGACGAGGACATTCAACAGTTGACGGATTCGGCCAAAGTGTCCACGGCGGGGGATGTCGTCAGCATCAATTTGAGTTATCCGGCCGACAAGGCTTTGGCCCTGTTCGACAAGCATTTGCCCCACCAGGATAGCGAGCACGCCCATCACAAGGCGAAAGAGGTGCCGCCCGCGGCTGAGGAGAAGTGAACGTGGTTCTTCCAGACGATGGAGCAGTTGGGGAAGCGGCCGCGGATGGAGCGAAAACTCCCTCCGCGTCGTGCGTTGGTCCATCGGCGGCCCTGGGGGCAAAATCTCGGGGCGCAAATCAGTCCGTGACCGTGCCTTCGCCGCCCGAACCGAGCGCTGAAGCACTCGCGCAATGCTGCCAGGCAGGCTCGCTCGAAGCCTTCGAACAATTGGTCCGTCGTTTTGAGAATCCAATTTTCAACTTTCTCCGGCGATTCACGCGGCACCAACAGGATGCAGAAGATTTGACCCAGGAAACCTTTGTCAAGGCCTATCGCAGTCTGCATCGCTATCGGCCCTCGCTCGCGTTTGCGCCCTGGCTCTTTATTATCGCGCGGCGAACCGCCGCGAGCCATTTCCGATCCGCGGTTCGGTTCGAAGAACTGCCGGCGGACAGCGAGGTCGCTCAAGGGAATCCGGCCAGTGCGATGGAGGAGAGAGACGAGCAGAACTCACTGTGGAAGCTCGTCCGCACCCTCAAGCCGAAGCAGGCGGAGGCGATCTGGCTGCGTTACGCGGAGGGTTTCTCTGTGGCCGAAACCGCTCGGATCATGAGCACAAACCAAGTGCACGTGAAGGTCCTCCTGCACCGCGCCCGCTCAGCGCTCTCGAAGATGCTGGCGCGACAGGAGACGGCCCCGGTTCGCGGGGTAAACGATTCCGGGAACGCGCCGCCCCCGACCATTTTTAAACCATCAAAGTGTCTTTTATGATTATCTGCTGGCTTCATCAGCGAAACATTTCCTCGCACCTGGATGCGAACATGCCGCTGGCGAACTCGACGCGACGGCACCTCGAGTGCTGCCCGCGCTGCCGGAGTTTCCACGAATCCGGCGCGGCGATCGCCGTGGACCTAAAGGCGTGCGTACAACGGGAGCGAGCCCACCCATCGCCATATCTCCACAGCAAGATCATGGCAAACGTTCGTGCACAGCGGAACGGTGATACTGAGCCCGCGCGCGGGCGGTTGGTTTGGGCGATGACCTTGGGGACGGCGTGTTTGCTTGCAGCAGCCACATTTTGGCTGCGTCAACCGCCGGCCCCCAGCCACGCCATGGAAGCCTCCGCACCGCCCGCGGAACCGGTTTTGAACGTGCAACTGCCGAATGCGGCGCAAGTGGCGAAATGGACCAAGACCCTGGACGCACCGCTCGAAAATGAAACGCAATTGGTTCTTAATGACGCCAAAGTGGCGATCCGTACCCTCGCTCAAAGTTTTCTGCCGGAAGACCTCGCCGCATCCTCGGCAGAACCCACGCCGCGCTGAATTGTGGAACCGGTGATCGAGCTTGCGGGATTGAGCGTGAGTTTCGGGAAGCGTGAAATCCTGAAGGATCTCAGCGTTGCCCTGGCCGGTCGTACGATTGGCTTGCTCGGACCGAATGGCGCCGGCAAGTCCACCCTGATCCAGACGCTGATGGGCTTCTGTCCCATGAGCGCGGGCACCGCGAAGATATTCGGACAGGACGTCCGCCGCGGGATAAACCAGGTTCGGGCGCTGGTCGGATACATGCCGGAGAACGACTCGTTCATCGCCCACCAGAGCGCGGTATCGTTTGTCCGGATGATGGGCGAGCTTTCGGGCTTGCCGGCGGAAGCGGCGCTGGAACGCGCGCATGAAGTATTGTTTTACGTTGGGCTGGGGGAAGCGCGTTATCGGCCGCTGGGCACCTATTCGCTCGGGATGAAACAACTGGCCAAACTGGCGCAAGCGCTGGTTCATGGGCCGCGGTTGCTGATTCTGGATGAGCCGACCAACGGCCTGGATCCCGCCGCCCGGCAGCGAATGCTGCGGCTGATTCGCGAGATGAAGGACTCCGGCGAAATGCGCCTGCTCCTCTGCTCTCATCTGCTGCGGGACGTGGAGGAAACGTGCGAGGAAGTGTTGATCCTCAAGCAAGGGCGGATTGTCCATTACTCAAACCTCGAGGAGGAGCGGCGGGCAAACAAACGCTTTGTCGAAATCGAGACGGTCGGCAACGATCAGGGTTTAGCCGAGGAGCTTTCGTCCCTCGGCTGCACCTGCACCACCGCCGGCGCGGGGCATTTCCGCATGGTCATCCCGGAAGGATTTGAGTTGCGGGAGATTTATCGCGTGGCCGCGGCGCGTGATCTGCAATTGCGGCGCTTGAGCCATCGGCGCGACACCCTCGAAGATATTTTTCTGAAAGCCATGGAGGACAGCAATGGCAGTCTATAAACGCACCTACCGAACCTATTCGGGTCCACGCACGGTTCCCTGGTCGCGCTTTCTCATCCTCACGCGTTACAGTTCCACGCGGCTCTTTCAATCGAAATTCATCGTGCTCTTTGCAACGGCCTGCCTGTTTTATCCCGTCGCTTGCCTCGCGTTCATTTATTTCTCGCACAATGAACCGCTCCTGGCGCTGCTGAGCATGGGCAACGCAAAACTGCCGGCGGTGGACGGGCGGTTCTTCTACACCTTTTGCAAAATTCAAGGCCAGTTCGCTTTTCTCCTTACCGCGCTGGTGGGACCTGGCCTGGTCTCGCCTGATTTGGCGAACGGCGCGATGCCGCTTTATTTCAGCCGCCCCTTTTCACGAACCGAGTATGTGGCCGGCAAAATGACCTTGCTGCTGTTGGTGCTTTCCCTGGTGACCTGGGTTCCCGGTCTCATCCTGTTTGGAACGGAGGCGAGCCTCTCCGGGTGGGCTTGGATGAAAACCAACTGGTGGCTGGGCTGGGGGATCCTGGCCGGGCTGACCCTTTGGATCACGCTGCTCTCCCTGATCGCGCTGGCGCTGTCCGCCTGGGTGAAGTGGAGAATTGCTGCCGGCGCGCTGCTCTTGGCGGTGTTCGTTGCCGGCGCGGGTTTCGGCGCGGTGATCAACAATGTCCTCCGCACGCCCTACGGGGGCTTAATCAGCCTAAATCAGGTGGTTTATACGATCTGGGGAGAACTGTTCCGCCACGATTGGGGCGCGCAGTTGACGTTGTTCCAGGCTTGGTCTGTCCTCGGCTTGACGGCGCTGGTCTGCTTATGGCTGCTCGCGAAGCGGATTCGACCCTTCGAGGTGGTTCAATGAGCGACGGACAGGTTGAATTCGAAAATGTGTCGCGCTTTTACGGCGAGGTCCTCGGTGTGAATCGGGTCACGCTCTCGATACCCCCGGGCATCACGAGCCTGGTCGGCCCCAATGGGGCGGGCAAGACCACGCTGATGAACCTGATGACCGGCCTGGTGCGCCCCAGTTGCGGCTCGATCCGTGTGCGGGGCATCAAACCGTCCGAGCCCGAAAAGCTCTTCCGGTTGGTGGGGTACGCAACTCAGTTCGATGCCTTCCCCAAGGGCCTGACTGGATTTCAGTTCATCTATTCTTTCCTGCGCCTGTTTGGCTACTCATCCGGCCAATGCGCTGACTTGACGGCCAAGGCGATCGCCCGCGTACGCCTCGGCGAGGCCGCCGAACGCAAGGTCGCGGGCTATAGCAAGGGCATGCGACAACGCATCCGGCTGGCACAGGCGATCGCGCACGATCCGCAGGTGCTCGTGCTCGACGAACCGTTAAATGGATTGGATCCGCTGGTGCGCGCCGAAACCATCGCTCTGTTCCGCCAGTTCGCCGCCGAGGGCCGCCATGTGATTGTCTCGAGTCATATCCTGCACGAGGTGGACATGATCTCCGACCAGGTGATCCTGTTGAGCAGCGGCTATGTGGTCGCGGAGGGCCAGATTCGCGGCGTCCGCAGCGAAATTCGAGAGAAGCCGATGCAGATTCTCATTCGCTGCGATCAGCCGAGCGCGATGGCGTCCAAGGTTTTTGAGCAGGACCACGTCGTCGAGGTTCAATTGCTCCCGGACGGCACGGGTTTGCTGGTGAAGACCCGCGATGCCGATCGATTTTATCGGATGCTCAATCACCTCGCCCTCGACGGCCTTCGCATCGAAGGGGTGGCGCCCGCGGATGACAACGTCAATTCGGTCTATGAGTATTTGATCGGCGGCGAGGAGGGCACAACGTGATCCAGCTTTGGTTGGTCCAAATCCTCGCGGTGATCCGCCTGGAGCTGCGCAAAACGTTTTTCGCGCGGCGAGGTTTGTGGGTGTACCTGCTGGCCTTCGCCCCGGTCGTGCTTTTCGGGGTGCACGCGATTTACGCGCCGCGGGAACAGCAGCGGCTGGCGCGGCTGGCCAACTCGCACACGATTGACAGCGGGGTCTTCCGTTCCATCCAGTTGGGGATGAGCCGCGAAGAGGTGGTGAAGCTTCTGGGCGAGCCCTACCAGCGGTTCAGCGGGAGACACATTCAGACCGAAGGGGTGAGAGGCGACACCATTTATCGCTACACGGATGGTCGGACCGACTACACGGTTCTGTTTGCGAACGCAAAGCTGAAACACATCGAGCGCCACAATCCCGAAACAATGGCTACCGATTCGATCATCTTCGCCACCACCTTTCAGGTCTATTACCTGCGGCTGGCCATCTTTTTCGGCTGCGTCGGGGTGTTTGTGAATCTGTTTCGCGGCGAGATGCTCGACAAGAGCCTGCATTTCTACCTCCTCACACCGATGCGGCGGGAAGTCCTGCTGGCGGGAAAATACTTTGCCGGGTTGCTCGCCACCACGGTCATTTTCACGGCCAGCGCGGGTCTGCAATTAATGACGATCCTCTCGCGCTTCGATCACGCCGCCATTTCGGCGTACCTGGCCGGCCCGGGCTGGGGAGAGATCCTTTCGTATCTGGCCATCAGCGCCCTGGCCTGCGTGGGCTACGGCAGCGTTTTCCTCGCGGCGGGAATGTTCTTTCGCAATCCTATCATTCCAATCGCCATCGTGTTGGTTTGGGAAGGAGTGAATGTATTTCTGCCGGCTGTCCTTAAGAAGGTCAGTTTGATTTTCTATCTGCAATCCTTGTGCCCGGTTATCCCGCCGCCGGACGTCAGACTGCCTCCCCTCTGGAAGCTGCTGACCTCCACTACCGACCCGGCGAGCCCGGCAGCCGCGGTTGGGGGCATCCTCATCTTCACGCTGCTCGTGCTCGTGGGGGCGGCCTTTCGCGCCCGCAAACTCGAGATTAATTACGGCGCGGATTAGAGGCGTACATCGGGCAAGGCCGAATACGAAAGGCTCAGCGGGACGCCGAGAGCCGATGGATTCAGGCCAAAATTCGATGCGGTCAAATTGGGGTTTATTCGCCCGCACCATTTTTTAAGCCCGCCAAAGTTATTGCTGTGGCTTCGGCCAAGGATCGGGCGGCAGTTCGATTTTAGGCCCGCGCTTGAGGGTTTCGCGGAACTCCTCGCATTTGCCCCGGAAGATACCGCGCTGGTCCGGCGTCAGGACCTGGTCAATGCGTTGCCAGGAGGTAACCAGGTTCGTGCCCGAAACAGAGATCGCCTGCCCGAACGTGTTCCCAAACTGCTGGCCGGTCTCCTCCACAATCGCCCGCACCTTCGGCTCCTGTTCGGGCGTTAACTTGAGCTCCTTTTGCAGAAATCGCATGGTCATCGAGTTGTAATTCGCAACCGAAAAGCCTCGCTCGAAAGCATACTTGAATTTAAGGAAGGTCAGCACTGATCCCGTGACGGCACCGGCACTAAACACCAGGACAACCGCCAGAATGACTTTCCAGTTTTTTAGGATTTTCATCGCGCAAGGTTGCTGGCGAGGAAGTTCAGTGCCGAGGAAACCTCCTCGGTCGGCGGCGGAGAAGATTGCTCGCTCCTCAGAACAATCGCGCCGCAAACGATCAAAGCAGCGGCCACACAACTCAAGCCCAGGGCCGCCCGCTGCAATTCCTCAAAAATCGTGGGGGCCGGGACTGGTTTTCTGGCGGCCAAAACCCGGCCAGCGAAACCGAACGGGGCGCCTTCCGGCTTTGGCGGCGGCGCCTGGCGAGCCCATTGGAGCAAACGCCTCAGTCCGGGATCCAGTTGGTTCATAAACATCCTTCTTTTCGTAAATTCCCAAAGAGCTTGTTCAGCTTCCGGCGTGCCCGGAAAGCTCGGACGCGGATGGCGGCGGAGGACCAACCGGTGACCTGCCGAATCTCCTCTACCGAACGATCCTCCATTTCCAGCAAGCGAATTAAAAGGCGATCCTCCGGGCACAGGGGCTCCAGCAGCTTTTCGGCCAGTTCGGCGGCGGCCATCATGTGGGCGGGGTCTGGATCCTGCCCGACCGAACTTGTGACTGCCTCCAGAGCCGCTGCCTGCTCTTCGGATAAGTCAGCCATCCGCCATTCAGGGCGGGACTTTTGCGCACGGATAGCGTTGAGACAATGATTAACGGCAATGCGCGAAACCCAATGTTCCAGAGGCACTTCCCCTCCGTACTGGTCCAGTTTCGCGAACATTTTCACAAATATTTCCTGCGCCAAATCTTCCTCAGCCGCTCGGCGCGGCAGATTACCACGGACGATCCGGATCACCGACGGATACAGGAATTCCACCAACGAGCGGGCGGCATCCTGGTCTTGCTCACGCACTCGCGCCAGGCAATCTGCGATGTCGAACATCAATTCTTTCGTTGTTCTGACACGCAAGCAGCCTCCAACGTTACACTCGTCAGAATTGCGCCGCTTCCCCCGCTTCGCCAAGCCGGCCCTAATGCCCGCCGAATCCGTTCACTTGGCCTGAGGCAACGCAAAGGCCACATAGGCATCGCCATACTCGCTCTGTTGGCCGAGCTTGTTTCCCGTCGAGGCAATCACCACATACTGGCGGCCATGGATCGAATAGGTCGCCGGCGGCGCGCTCCCGACCCAGGGCAGCTTGCCCGACCACAATTCCGCGCCGGTCTGCTTGTCGAACGCGCGGATTTTGGCGTCACGCGTGCCGGAACAAAAAAGCAATCCGCCGGCGGTGACGATGGCCCCGCCGTAGTTTTCGGTGCCGGTCTTGGGAACTCCCTCCGCAGTGAGGGCCGGGTAGTCGCCCAGCGGCACTTGCCAGAGCAGTTTCCCGGTGTTGAGGTCGAGACAGTTGAGCGTGCCCCAAGGCGGCTTGCTCGCGGGATAGCCCTCGTTGTCGAGGAACCTGGGATAACCGGTGAAGCTGTAACGGGGCCGTTCGGTTTTCAGGTTCGGCGGCGGAGTGGGCCGGTCGCGCAGGAGCAAATAATCGGTCACGGCCTTGAGATCGGCCTCACTCATGTTGGGAAAAGCGGTCATGCCATTGGTGCCGGTGCGAACCTGCCGCCGAATCTCCGACTCCGACAATCGAAACCGCAATCCGCGCAACGGCGGCGCGACCCCAATGCCCAGTTTGTTCAACCCGTGGCATTGCGCGCACGCGGTTTCGAAGACGATCCGCCCCGGCGTTTTTGGCGCGGACGGATCGTCCGGCGGGTCGTCGTCGCGAAACACGGAAATCATCCAGCCGAGATGGTTGGCGCTGACATAGAGGTGCCCGGTCTCCGGATCGACGCATGCCCCCGACCATTCCGCGCCGCCGTCCATGCCCCAATACAAATTCGGGTGCCCCAGCGAGGCGGGACGAAAAAACCCCGTGGTGACGCTCTTGAACCGGGCGGCGGCAAATTCTGCGGCTTCCGGCGTGCGGTCGGTGAGGTCCGCGGCAGTGAATTCCATTTTGCCGAATCGCTCGGGCAACTCCAGGTCCGGCTGGTAGGGCGCCGTCACTTCGCCGGGCAAATCGCTCGTCGGCGCGCGCCGCATGCGAAACGGGAAGATCGGCTTGCCGGTGACGCGGTCCAGTAACAGGGTGTCGGCGTTCTTGGTGGTGACCGCGACCACGTCGATCCGCTTGCCCTGGCGCGTAATGGTGGCGAGGTTGGGGGGCGCGGAAATATCGCGATCCCAGAGATCGTGGGGGATTTCCTGAAAATGCCAAAGGCGCCTTGCCCGTCCTCGCATCCAAGGCAATCAGGCAATTCGCAAAGAGGTTGTCGCCGAGATGCCCCACGCCGATGAAGTTCGGCTTCGCCCCGCCCGTGGAAATGTAGGCAATGCCGCGCACCTCATCCAGCGCCATGCCCGTCCAGCAATTGGCGCCATACTCTTCCGTGCGGTCCCAGGTTTCATAACCAAATTCCCCCGGGTGCGGCACGGTGTGAAAAGTCCACAAAAGCTTGCCCGTCACGACATCAAATCCCCAGACGTCTTTTTCGAAACCGGGCACCACGATAATCTTTTTGAAGATGGCGGGCCCGGCGGTGGCCGCGCCAAAACCTCCTTGCGTCCGGCCGGGGAGCAGCGTGTGGCCATTTTCACCAAAGGTTGCGATCACGTTCCCGGTGTTCGGATCCAGTGCATAGAGATATTTGCCGGCGCAAAACATCACCCGTTCCTTTGCACCCCGGCCGCCCTCCCAATAAATCAGCCCGCGAAAGGCCGGGCGCCCTTCCGGTTTGAAGCGCCACGCTTCCGTGCCATTCTCCGCATGGATGCCGACCATGAAATTCCCGGGCGTGGGAGCGATCATCAACTCGCGCACGATGATCGGATTACACTGCAGATTATTGCTGGCGTCGTTTGAATGATAAATCCAGGCCTGTTGCAGGTTGGTCACATTTCCGGTGTTGATCTGCTTTAACGCGGAATACCGCATGCCGCCGTTATCACCGTGCGACCGATGCCAGGTCAAAAACGTCTTGGGCTTGGGATAGCCATCGGCCGGCGTCAATTCATCCGGCTTCGCCGCCGGAATGATTTTATACAGCGGCAACTTCTCCCGTTCCTTCGGGTCTTCCACCGCCCAGTAGTCATGGGAGACCGCATGCCCGGGCGCGGTCTGGGATGGAGAGACGCTGTTCTGCGGCCCCGTTTGGGCTGGCGCCCATTGGGTAAAGAGCAGAAGGATTGGCCAGACGCCTCGTGAAAAAGTCCGGATGCGAATCATATTCGGTTTGCGACATCATTCCAAACGGCACCACGCTTGGCAACGCCGGCGAGAACGCTAAGTGGCCTATGCATCACGCGCCTCCCTGCCGTGAACACAAGCCCAGCCCGGCGGTGGTCGCTCATGAGCACGCATAAAAGGGGATCCATTGCGTTCCCCTTTCGGCTTGACCCGCCCATAATAAATGCCAGATTCATCGAGCAGAAACCGATTGGGTATTTCCGCTGACTTCCAAGTCTGCGTTCGTTTCGACTTGGTCATGGCGGTGTCGGTATGGGCAACGGGTAGTTCAACCACCAACTACCTCAGGCTGCGCAAGTGGCTGCTAATCAATGGTTGGAGAGATGGCCGAGTGGCTGAAGGCGGCGGTTTGCTAATCCCATCTAATATCTAACTGTTCTGCCAGGCTATTGTTTAGAACATCTTACACGAGCCCGTCTGAGGGGATTGGACCGGTTTTTTGATGTGGTAACATGTGGTAAGACACCCTCGTCAGCGATGGCCAGCAACCGAATTGCTCGCTAATATGTTTTTCACTTTACGGCCCGAGAAGGGTAAGCAGACCCCATCCAAAGTCGCCGGAACCGCCCCAAACCCATTTCTCCCCGTTCCAAACCCATTCTGGCCGTCAGCCTCGATTCCGTTCGATGGTCCATCAGCCGTCAAAACCAGGAGAGGGGAAGGGGGGAAGGTCAAAGACAGGGGTTCGCACTTTCCGGCCACTATTCCTGAGCAGATTAACTGATATTTAGGTGACGTGGGAGCGGTATCGTGCCACAGCACCGTAGCGGTGCGAACAGAGGCTCCAGCCCAAGAAACGCGCGAACAAACATGTTGAAACGGAATCCATCGTGGCTCAATCTCCTTACGAATGCCCGGCAATCGCCATCTCCCAGCGGATATGACCGCCGAAACTGCCACACACGAGCCGCCAGGACCGATACCCTCACGATTCCCCAGTATGTGGCCGCTGTTGCTCTTACTGGTGCCCGTTCTCATCGGGTTTGCAGTATGGGTGTATGTTCCGGCCTCCAGTGCCAAGGTCGCGGTTTGGGGGCAACTTTCTGCCAAGGATGTTGAGGCAATCCGCCGCGGTGTTACGCACTGGCGGCACAAAGACCTGGGCGACGCGATGAGTCACTTTCGCTGGGAAATGGTGTGGAATGAGGCCCGGCTTCTTCACTCCTGCCCCTTGGAGAGCATTGTGTCGAGCGACGGGCAGATTGTTAGGGCCACATGCCATGGACGTATTTGGAATGGCAATTATCGCAGCATTACCTATACGTTTACGAACAACGCTGGTGTTTGGTCTGGAGTAACACGGGCATGGTCCGAGGGGGCAAGATGAAAAACCGAATCCTTTGCTTCAGTGGACGTGCGTTCGTTCGGCCTGAAAATCGGCCGTCATCCACGGTGCGGCGGTGTCCCGCAACCGCACAGCGCATCAGCGTCCAGTGGCTCTTCGCAGTCACTTGTTTGCTTGTTCCGCACCTTGCTTCTGCGGCAACCCTGGACATTTACGGTGAACTGACAGGCAAGACCATCCTTGCACCCTCTACCCTGCCATCGTTGCCCGACTCAATCGTCTCTGAACTTCCGGCCGAAAAGACCAACGCGATTGCCTCGATCGAGAGCGAGTTTTCTAAGCGGGGCATTTACGTTGTCCAGGACGGCCCCTCTTTTATCCGGCTTTTGCCCACTGAGAAATGGCAGGCTTACCTGACCAATGCTCCCTTACGCGGGGCTCAACTTGGGACTTCGTCGAAGCAAGAGGTTTTCCAAGCGGGGGCGGTGAACTTCCCCGCAACACAACTAACCCAGGTGCTCGGGTTCTATGCCACCTTAAAGAATCGGACGGTTTTACGGACCAGGTTTCTTCCCCAGCCAGTCGTGCATTTGAAGAACCAATGCTCCCTGACTCGCGAGGAGTTGACATATGCTTTCGAAACGGTGCTGGCGTTAAACGGCATTGCCACCGTGGATGATGGCAAGACATTCGTGCAGATTGTGCCGATAGAACTACGGTCTCGGGTAAACGCTCATGCCCCCAGGCCGGAATCCTCCGCCAGGCGGTTTGACCCAAAAAAAGTGCCCGCCGTGGGCCAATACGATTTGCCGCAGCCGCAAACAAAACTGGAGCGTGATTTCGAACGGTGGCGAAAGGCTTTCTTCGAGTTCATCCGATTGAACAATACGCGAGACTCCTCCGCCCAACGCTTGCTTGAGCTTTATGCCCGCTTAACGGACAAAGCGGCAGAGCCATCCGCTGAATTCGAGAACTCGCTCATATGGTTTCATGTGACGACACCGGTGAGCAAAGCCGAACTGGCCTACGCCATCGAGACCACCTTCACGCTGAACAATCTTTCCATTACGAGGGTGGACGACGAGAGAATTCGCCTGGAGGTAAACCAGGGTCCGGGAAAGAAGGTCGAACGGCCGGATGCAAACCCGGAACCAAAGTTGTAGATTGAACTGCCCAAATCACTTCTGAGTCATTATGAGCAAGAACCTAAAAGTTGGGGCGTTGGTCGTTGTCACATTGGGCGTCGCCGCACTGTTGCTGATGAAGCAACAGCAGATTGAACGATTAGAGGCCGAAAGCGCTGACCTTCGCACTCAACTCGGTGAAATCGCATCGCTACGCGACAGCAATGAGCATTTGAGTGAACAATTGAAGGCCGCTATTGCTGCGTCGCAGACCAATCAGAATGAGTTGCTCCGGTTGCGAAGTCAGAGTTCGAGGGTTCGACAGCTTGAGCAGGAGAACGCTCAACTGAAAACCGACCGTGAGCAATTAGCCGTGCAAGTGCGACAATGGCAAGCAGCAGCGGCCCCCGCTGAGCAGGGGCAGGCGACGGCTGTAACGGAGGTGGCAGGAACAACTGCCGACAGCCCACATCCTTACAAGACGGAATTGGGTTCGCTTGAGCTTCAGAATGGTATTGCGGTCCAGTTTGACCTTGGCGGGGGAACGAATTGTATCGTGACTCCCACCGCCTTGGCCGACGGGAACAACATGATGGAGATACAGGTTAGCGTCACCAATGCCGATGGGGTGTTCTCCGAACTGGGACGATCACGAGTAACAGCCCAACCCGGTCAACATTGCTCCATTTCAGTTGGGGACAGGATGATTGCACTGGCGGTCAAGCTGAAGCCGTAATCTAATCCGCCAGAGACATGAGCCGTAAACCCAAGCCTTAAGTTCCCGAAACTTATGGAATCTCAACCGCAATGGGAGCGCCACGTTGGCAAAATTGAGGCGACAGCGCGATTTTTCTGTGTTGGTATGACAGCCGAGCAGGTTACAGAGGCTCTTGGAATCGAGCCGACAGAAGCCCAGACCGCTCACGAACCTGCCAACTTCGGGCCTTGCGGCGTCGCGGGAGGGCAGGAATGCACTTTGTGGAGCTACAGAACATCTTCTCGTGTCAGCTCTTCCGATATCAATGACCATTTGGGGCACCTGTTGAATGTATTCCTGCCGCTCAAGAGCAGGATTGAGGATTTGAGGCCCATTCCGTGTTTCTCGGTGTCCATCTATTGGGAGTCCACGATTGCAGGCGTCGCGGGACCTCAGATTAACGCCCGATGCGTATGCGGGCTTGCCGGACTCGGGGCCAGCCTCGAAATCAAGGTCGCCAAGATTGAAATGGTCGAAGATGCGTAACCATGTGCCTGCATCGAACTCCGTGGATTACGCGGTGTGGAAAAATCTTCTCCCCCGGCGATGAGTCGCCCGTTAGAGGTCATGAACAGATTAGCCCAGCTTCAGCGATGGTATGCCTCGCGTTGCAATGGCGAGTGGGAACACGCTTGTGGAATCAAGATTGATTCTCTCGATAATCCGGGTTGGTGGGTAAAGATTAATCTGGCTGGCACAGAGCTGGAACACGCCACATTTGTTCCGCTGGTTGCGCGTCGGACAGACACAGATTGGCTGGATTGCAGAATTAACGACAAAGTTTTTGAGGGTGCAGGCGATCCAACAAAGCTTGAATGCATCCTTGGATGCTTCTTGGACTGGGCGAAAAAGCATGAGAATTTCGCCAGGTAACCTACCCGCCGCAAGGAAACCGGCAACGCTTTAATCAACCAAAGGAAAAACTGCGAAACACGCTATGGATTTAGCCGACCTTCCACACGTGAACTCGTATCCAGCGCCACACCTTTAAGAGGACCTCTCTCACACTCTTGCGGCGTTTTGGTTCCGGTTCTCGTTCAAAGACGCGGGAGTCATACAATTCGGCGACCTGATTGTCTGGAGTTAGCGCCTGGGCTGCCGGTTTGCCATAGATTCCACCTGCGCTTCGGCCTGCGTCCTTCGACGCTTCGTCCACGGCGTCGCGAGCCTTATCAATTCCAAGCCAAAGACCTCGGGCCAAGTCCGGTAGCTTCCCCTTTCCTACGGTCAACAGAATCAGGACCAACGCGAGAATCAGGATTATTTCGCCCCCTCCCAGGTTGAAAATAGCCAGCATCGAATCACTCGTCGCGATTGCCTGCATGTTTGAAATCTACACCCGCCCCTCCGTGCTGAACAACACCGAAACGAGGCTCGGCGGGCATGAGTTTTTTTCTTCGGCCTCTCGGCTTCACCCACGTGCCTGAGCCTCTGACGGCCATGGCCGGTTCGTCCTGATTCGGTGCCCGCGGCATGCGCGTGTCATCCACCGAAGGCAGGCTTCCATGGGCCACGAAGGAGCCGATCAATTCGCGCGACGCTCCGATAGCCCCTTGTGCTTCCCCGCGGTCCGCGGCCAAATAGGCCTGCCCCCAGTCGATGCGATGATCGTCCCCGGAGGAGCCGAGGATTCGTTGTGAAACCGTGCCGATCGCCAGGGTCAGCAGCGTGCCCGCCCGGGCTCGTTTCCATTCTACCTTTTCGTCAGAACGGTTGACCACAAGTTGGGAGCTCGCGCTCGCATAAAGCGCGACGGCGTGCTCCTGGCCATCAACCGATCTCACCTGCCAGGTGAGGTAACTCAGCGGCAGGGAAAACGCCTCGAGGTCGTCCGGCAGCGCCGGGGTCATAAAGGTCATGCTGACGTGAACCCGGGAGTCCTCAAACTCGTAAAGGGTGCGGGTGGGCAGCACCGACACACTACGCTGCGGGAGCGCGGGCGCATCTTTGGGTTCGATCCCCATCAGCCGATAGACTTGGCCATCCACCGGATCAAGCTCACCAACGAATGTTCGCGCCGCGTCCAGTGCCGGGTCGTATCCCCGTAAAGGGTGTCGGCCTCGGACCAGATGCTCAGGTAAGGGTCGCTGGTCACCAGCGGAACGGCGGGCGGACGGAAGTCACTGCCGGCCAGGGCGCGGAATTCAAAAGAAGTCAAACACAGCAACCAAAGGCCGCAGACAAACAAATAAATCCGGCTCGGGAACCGGGAACCAGAATAGCTCATGCCGCTGGAGGTTAGGGAGACGCGGACGCGACGCAAAGCGGAAATCGCAGGGGCATGTGGTCTGTCGTCCCGGCGGGGCCCGATCTAACAAGCTGGAAATCTCCAGCGTGAAGCGCTACTATCAGGCGCATGGCTGCCCAGAATTTTCAGGCGCTCTTCTGCGAGCGTTTCGGGTGCGCGCCGTCAGATTATGACGAGCGGGCGCTTGGCAAACTGTTGTTCCCGCACGCTCGGCTTGTGGTTCCGGTGATCCGCACGCTTCGCAGGGAATTCCTCAAGCACGATCTCGAATTCATTCGCGAATTGGGGCAGGCGGCGGATTTTGCAGAGGCCGCTGCCTGTGTCGCGGACTTTCGAGACGCCAGCCGGTCGAGCCGCAGCTTTTGGCGGAGGCGGTGCAAGCTGCGCGTATCGGGTAGAAAGGCGGGCCGACTGGCGCGGCAACTCTTAGGCCCGAAAAGCGAGGCGCTGACCCATGCGCATGCCCGTCGTTTGCGGAGTAAGCAAACGGCGGCCGGGGCGGATTCTCGAGGCGACCCCGAAATCGTTCAACGCAAGCTTCCCAGGCCCTTTAGGCCCAAGCTCCATGTGGACGCACGATCGTCGGCGTCCGCCTGATCCGCTTCGTCCTCGCCATCAAGCCGTCGCTCCCCGGCAAACCGGGCGCACTCCGTACCCTTCGTACCCATTCCGCGGTTCACTCCTGACTGGCGCGGGGCAAACAAAAGCCCGCGCCAAAAAGGAGGTTCCGATCGATCAGCCGTTCCTAGCTGCTGAACCGCGGCGGCCGCCTCACGGACTCTTGACCCGGAAAAATAGGGCACTGTTGGAGATGGGGATGGGCGCGGAGGGATTGGCCGTGCCGACATCGGTCCATTGCGTGCTCGAGGAAAGGGTGCTGGCTTTCTGCAGGACGAAGCCCGGACCGTTGCTCCAGGAAACCACGACGTCGCCACCGGTTCTGGAAATGGCCAGGACAGGCGCCGTAGTGCCTGGTGGCGCCAGAGGGTTTTGAAAATCCACATACACGAAGTTAAACTCCGCATCCCGGAGCTTCACCACCCCTTCACCGCCACCCGAATCATCCACGTAGCGCGTTTCGATGATGAAGGCATTGGCGGGGGTGTTGGTTCCGCCGTACTCGTAGGAAAGGTAGCTGTTATCCACCACGTTCGTCAGGCCGGAGGGCTGGGTCGCGAGGTAGCCGGTGTTCTGCAACAGCAGCACGCCATTGGTTCCCGTTTTGCCGGGGATGGTCAGCGCATAGCGCCCGGTGGACAGGTGGGAAACACTGAAATTGCCAGAGCCTTTGATCGTGGAACCGCCGGGAGCGATGTGTCCGCCGATCAGGTTGTCCGAGGCGTAGGGGACATAGAGGAACGAAAAACTGGCCCCGGCGTCGCTCGCGCCGCCGGTGGCATAAACCGTCGGGTCCACCTTGCTGGTTTCCATGTCGCGTACCGCAACGTACCAGCCGGAGCCATCGTCGAGCGCGGCATTGCTCGCTGAGGGCCCGCGAACGCTGTTGTTCTCATCGTTGCCGATAGTGAAGAGCATTCCATCGGCGCTCGAGTTCACGCCGGCCAGAGTCAGTAGCGCCAGTCCGGAGTAGTTGCCGCTGCCCGCGGGGATGTCGAGCCACGTGAGCAGGTTGGTGGGTGAGTTATAGAGCGCCTGGCCGCCAAGGATCGGAAATCCCGCCAGCGCCGTGCCGCTATTGAGGCCCCACCCGTTGCCCCGCTTCCAGTAGGGGAGACCCGCGGTGGAGGTGTTGAACTGGGGAGAGTCGAAATAGCCGGCTTTCCACCCTTGATCGTAAGGGAACCAGGCCATGGAGATAGGGATCGCGCAGCGCTGCAGATTGTTTAGGGCGCTGCTCGGGTCGGTGGGGGACCCGGTGACCAGCTTGGTCGAGCGGGTATAGAACTGGCCACCGCGGAAATGCCCCCCGATCATGTCATAGCCCAGCCCGGTAGCCACGCCGTCCAGTTGGACGTAAGTGGCGGAATAGAAGTACGGGGAGGTGTCGTTCCATTGCTGGCCATTCTTGTGGACCGTGGTAAAAACGAAGCCGTAATTCGGCGAAGGAACCCAGGCCTGGGACGCCGGCACGTTCGTGTCGCCGCTGGTGTAGCGCTCGCGCAAAGGATTGGAATAGGGGCCGAGGTTTTGCAGCGCTGCCACCGGATCGCGGGGGTTGAGCAGGAAATCGAAGGCGCCAGCCTGGTAGCGGGCAAAGGAGAATCCACCGGGGGTCTCGCCGCTGATGCCGGCGATAATATCGCGCGCCACCCCGCCATAGCCGCCGCTGTTCCAAATGATCTGCTGAGGCGCAGCCTGATTGGACTGAACGACGTCCGGGGGATAGCCCATGCCGTCGGCCGGCAGGCTGGCATCGAAGTTGGCGGCCAGCACCTGCCGGTTCGGGAACGCCCCGGGGCCGGTCCCCGGCAGGGCCGCAGCACCGTTGTCCGAGGGGTTGCTGGGCGGGTTGGGAGTGGGGCCGTAATTGGCGTAAGTCGAAGTCACGGTGTGCGAGGTGTCCGTAATGTCGCTGTTGTGGGCCACGGTGCTCAAGCCCACGTAGAGCGTTGCGGGAAAGTTGGTCCCGGCATGAATGATCCCCAGCAACTGCCAGCCGTTGGTGCTTCCCGGGTTCGAGGCCCAGCCGGTGGGCGCATCGGTGGTGTTCGTCGTGGCGAAATAGCTCATCAACCGCTCGCCCTGGCGTTGCACCCGCAACCACAGATCCGGATAGGTGCAGTAACCGTGGTCGGTGGTGTCTCCCTGGAAAGGCTCGGCCACCCCGTTGCCCGGGCCGTAATTTAGACCGCGTCCAGGCACGTCATCGGTGTCATTTCCCGGCGGTGGGCCGGTGATCCGGCCGATGGTCTCGATTTGACCGTCCCGACCCGAGGGAGCCAGCGGCAAAGCGTTGATCATAAAATCATCACTGCTCCCGTCCAGGGAGGCGCGCACCATCAGGGAGGCCTTGGGTGAGTCTTGACCCTGGGGATCGGTGGCGGTGACATTGATGATTTGCACCCGAATATCGAAGTCACCGGTCACCCGCTGGTACGCATAGGTGAATGAGTCCGGGGCGCCGTAGGTGTCGCCCCCGCCCGCGGTGATCGCGATCGAGCCATCGGCATTGGTGACCACGATCGGCGCGATCGGGTTGTTGATGTTGGTAACGATCAGCCCCCATTGGATTTGCTGGGCCTGGCTTGAAATAAACGCGCAACTCAGGGTCAAGAGCATCCCCACGAGCCTCAGAGAGCGTCGACCGTTGCGCCTGCGAACTGGACTGGTTTTCATAGGTTATTACGAATTGGTTTGGTTCAGTGAATCCCACGGGATCCGGCCCGCCCACTTGCATTCACGCTCCGCCCAAAACCAAAGTGCGTCAAGATCATAATCCAGGCCGCTCTGGACGAAAGCGAATCAGATTGATGGCATTGAGTTCGCAAAAGCACAGGTCATGTTGGGAGATCGGAGAAGAGGATTACAGGTTTCGGCCTTTGATTTGACGGAGCGGCCAGCACAGAATGGTGACCAGAAGGGTGCTGGCAGAGAACTGCTTTGGAACCTGGAGCAGCGTCAACGCGCAGGAGTTGGGAGCCGGTGGGCACACGGGCATCAGAGCCGACTTGGAGATTAGGGCGCACGCCCCACGCGGAAACGCGAGTGACCGGACAGTACGGGGTTCATCGGTTTGTCATTCGTATCGCAATGCCCGCATAGGTTCGACGCGAGCACCCCGCACGGCCGGGATCAGCACCGCACCAAGGCTGACACCGCCCAACAGCAACAGTACACCAACATAAACCACCGGTTCGCTGGCTGTCGCGGGCAGGACACTGCCGAGGATTCGCACGAGAGCCAGAGAAAGCAGAAGTCCGGCGGCCAGGCCGATCCCGATCTGCGGGAGAGCCTGCTTCAGGATCGAAATCACGACGCGGGTCTTGGTGGAGCCCAGGGCCAGGCGTACGCCAATTTCATTTGTGCGCTGATTTACCCAGAGCGTGATCAATCCAAACACCCCCACCGCTGCAAGAAACAGCGATGCCGTGCCGCAGGCCCCAAGCAACAAGCTGTTCGCGGTCACGCCCTCGTCCACGCCATCCAGCTCCTGCTGCACCGTGGCCGCCTCGAAAGCCGGCAAATCAGGGTGCAACCGCGCAACTTCCGCATCCACCATTTTTGACCAAACCGAGGGGGGCCGTCCACGGCCTCGAAGCAACACCTCCATCGAGGTGGTGGGATGCTGGCTCAACGGCAGGTAATAAACGGGCTCACGGCGATTCCTGCCATAGCTAAGCGCGTCGGGCACACAGCCGACTATGGTGAACCAGGGACCGTTGGTTCCTTCGCGAAGGCGGCGCCCAAGTGGATTCACGTGTGGGAAAAACTGTCGTGCAAAGGTGGCATTCACCACTGTGACCCGCTCCGAACCAACGCTGTCCCCGTCTCCAAAACCACGTCCCTGCAGCAATCCCAGATTTGCAGTGTGAAAGAAATCCGGCGTGACCACCCTCGCGGGAACCAGCGGATGATCCTCTTTACGCGGATAAGATCGGCCCTCGATTTCGATCGACCTCACGCCATGCCAGAAAGCGAATCCGTCGCTCGCCAAGGCGGCGGATTCAATCCCCGGCGCCTGATTCAGATCCCGATCCAATTCCTCGAAAACCCGCCCAGCATCCTCTACGCCCGTGAGATCCACGTTTACGGTCAACATCGATTTTGGGTCAAAGGGCAAGCGCACGTCATTAAGGTGCTGGCGCTGGCGGATGAGGGCAAAGGCCCCGACCAGGATGACCAGCGCGGCGGAGACCTGGGAAATTACGAGCAACCGCTGGAATCCCGCGGTGCCCAGATGGGAGGAAAGGAGCGTTTGGCCCTTTAACAATTCGTTCACGTCCCGCTTGGTTGCCTGGAGAGCAGGCCAAAGTCCGGCCACCAGATTGGTCAGGAAGATCAGGCAGGCAACCAGAAAGAGGACGTGGCCATCAATTTCAAAGTGCCACCACGAAGCGTAGAGTCGCCAGTGAGTGGTGTCGCTCGGCATGCGGGCTAGCAGCCAGTGCAGGAGGCAGCCGGCGGCCAGTGTTCCACCAACCGCTCCGCCGGTGAAAAGCAGCAGGTTTTCTGCGAGCAACTGGAACACCAAACGTCGGCGGGTAGCCCCCAGCGCGCCGCGGATGGCAAATTCGCGGCCCCGTTTGACAGCACGGCCGAGTGTCAGCATGGCCACATTTGCGCACGCCAGGAACAAAACGAACAGAGTGACCAGTAGCATGCCCAGAATGGCGCTCCCGATTGTGTTCCTGCCATACAGCGCACCGGTCAGAGCGTCCACATAAGCCCCTGCCCGGATTTGCTCCACCGGCCGTTCATCTTTCTTCGGGGCGGCTGCAACCGCGTCCAGATGGTATTCAGTTCGGCCCGAGCGCCGCAAAATGTCCTCAGGACAAGCGAAGACAAATCCGTGACGACGAGTTCATCGCCGGGGTCACCTCGGGACAAGGTCATCTTGATCAAACCTGAATTCCGCCGGCATCACGCCGACAACCGTCTTGGGCGACCCCTCAACCCAAACCGTCGAGCCCAGCACCGCCCGATTACCTTGGAACTCCTCCTGCCATAATTTGTAGCTGAGAATGGCTGCGGCTTCGGCGCCGCTTGCATCTTCTCCCGGTCGAAAACTGCGTCCCAACAGAGGTTTTGCCCGCATGATATCCAGAAAGTTGGCGCTAATGAAACAGGCCTCACGACGGGATGGCGCTCCTGCCGATCGGAAATTCGCGTGAAAGTCGCCGAAAGAAACCAGGCCTTCAAACGTCGTCTGTTGCTTGCGAAATTCTGGCACCGCCCAGGCGGGAACCGTCGTCGAAATCAGCCGTTCGGGGTCCGGGAGCGGCAGGCTTCGCAACATCAGTGTGTTGATCGCGGAGAACATGACCGTGACCAGTCCAATGCCAAGCGTCAATGCCGCCAGCGCCGCAAGGAGCGAACCTGGCTGCTTAATCAAAATGCGAAATCCAAAGCTAAAATCCTGGAAAAGGTAGTCCGGCCAGAGAATTTCCCGAATCGCTCGGCCGTCCTCGCGGGGGCTCTGCCAATTGCCGAAACACTTGCCTGCATCACCGTCTGCTTCGTCCTTCGACATTCTCGTCGCGATAGGGTCCCGCTTCCGCTGCTGGACTTGGAAGCGAAGTGCTTCGTTAATGTTCCGCTTCCTGCGCCGTGAACTGTATGAGAAGGTGATTCGGCGCCAGAATGCTTAGGACCAGTGCCACCCCAACGACAACCGGTGGAGGCACGACACCGGTAAGGGACGATTCGCATCCGAAGGCCAAATCAGGTTCGATCGCAGCTCCAATCAGACGTTCTCGTTCACTATTCATTCGCGATAGACACCATTCGTGGATTATAAAGCCTCGATATGACCGAGAAATGCACTTCCTTGCGATTCCGCAAGAAATTCATAACTCAAGGCATTCGCTCGAATCATTTGACCGTGCGCCAGCGAGAGGGGGCGCATGGACGCGTCGCTGAAACCGGGTTGTTTGGCGAGGGGGCGAAAGGCGTAAGGCAGATCCTTCAGATCGGAGCGCTCGCGGGGGATCCACTTTGGTTGCGCGTCGTGCCGGCAGGCAGCCAGCGAGCAGGGCAACCACCACGAGCAGCGATACTGCGGCGGCGCATACCGGCACCGCGGGGGGATCAAGCCATCGCGGATCTTTCGATAGATACGGTGGTGCCTAGAGCGCGCGGCAGGCCAGTGGCGTCGATTCAGCAGTTTGACGGTCCGACATCAAACCCATGTGCGTGATTTTGCCATCCCGGCCTCAAACCACAATGGCCCCGGCTTTGAAGTCGGCCATCTTCGTGCTGGAATTAACTGCCCGCCCCCGGGGCTGAGAATGTTCAACAGCTTCGGCACCCGACGATGATCGATGTTCGAATCCGGGCTCTTGAGGGTCCATTTGTGGGGGTTCTGGGAAAACGCCCTTGCCACGGATTCACCAACGGACCAATTCTTCCACGGTTAGCGGGCTCTCTTTCCAAAGATCTCGACTTCCGAGATTCTCGCCGTGGAATCCGCCCCCGGATCGGTCATGATGATCTTTACAGACCTTGCCTTCACCGGTTTCAGATCCACGTCCGTCACGTCGCTGGTGTTGCCCTTTACCTCATCGAGGGTAGTCCATGCTTCACCCTGATCGCGCACCTGCACCATAAAATCCCGGGTATTCAAATCACGGCTCAGCCCGTTCGCACCGGCGTGCCGGATAACATAGCGGCTGATTTCATAAACCTCCCCAAAATCGATTTCCAACCATTGCGTCCCGGCTTCCGAAGCCTTCCAAAGCGTGGCGGGCGTTCCGTCGGCCGCCAGTTCGAGACCGGCGGATGCACTGCTTCCTCTAAGCGAGGTCTTCGCGGAGAGCAGGAGATTGAACGGCCGGCCCGTGGCTTGATTGTAGAGATTGAAATAATGATCGGCCCTCACGAACTGCACTTTGCCAGGAAACTCCCCGCACAGGTCGTCTTGCAGCGCGACAATTCGCTCAGGTTTCATTTCGCTCCAAACACTGACCTGGTAGGCGAGGAACCGAGGCGCGTTTCCATCCCAACCGCGGATCTCGCCCGCCAACGAGCCGCGGAGGTGCGCGTAGGCCGTCCCGTAGGGGATGACCAGCTTGTCGAATCGAATTCGGTCACGCTCGACGCTGCTTTGCACGGAGGGAACGTCTTTGAAATTTTGCACGGTGGCACCGTAGAGATAGCGGCACTGGTCCGCATAGGACACCCGTTGCCGGGGAGTGGCGTCGTCCCAAATCGTCACGGCTCTGAGCCCGGAGCGTTCCAGGTAGGTTTCCGTCAGCCGGGTATAGCCATCCATTCGCAGCGGGTCTTCGGTGTACACGCCCACCGGAGCTCCGGGCTCATTCAGGGTGTTACAAGGCATCATGTAGCCCATTCCGGATGGGCCACAGACAAAGCAGTCATTCGGCGTGGCCGTGGTGTAGTAGTAGTTCAGGATCCCGGGTCCGACATCCACCAGGCCCGGCGCAATCGTCCAATTCAAGGGGACCTTGCCGCGGCTGGAAGCCGAGCGGTCCCAGATTCGCCTCAGCGCATGCTGCACGTACTGAATATTGTCGCCGTCGCTGATGAAGATCGCGACATAGACCTTGTTCGTTAGCTCCGGCATGCGGGGAACCTTCGGGATTTGAATGTGATGATCCGTCCCCGAGTGGACGCTCGCGTTGAGGTAGAAGTCGGCGGCCATGGTTCCGATCCCGAACTCCGACGCGGTGGTGATCCCGGAGCGCTCCGTGGCATACCAGCCCAGCACGACCGCTTCGCCGGCCTTCATGTCGCGAAAGAATTTCCGCATCAACTCGCGTTCTGCCGGAATCCGATCGTCCAGCCACACCACGGCAGCCCCGCACGCGGCCGCCATATCCCGGATATGGTGGAGATCCGTTGGCCGGGCGCTCACCATCAAGCGTTTCTCGCAATCTGGCCAATAGGTCTGGAACAGGTGCTCGTAGATCTCGATCGGTGACGAATACTTGAGGTGGGTCAGGTCTACCAGCACGGGCAGCGCAATTCCGTGTTCCTGGAGACGCCCACGGATCTCGGCCGTCACGGGCAACGCTCGGCGCAATCCCGCGACCGTGCATGCCAGGTTACGGTAGTGCGGACTGACCACGGGGTCATAAAGCACCAATCCCCGCACCTCGCCGGCGTATTTGGCCACCAAATCGTATTTAGTTTTCGCTGGTGAAGAGTTTGCTGGAACCGAGGCCAACCGTGGCAGTGTTTGCCCAGGTATCCCGGCCTTCACCCGCGCGGGCATCGACCAGGTAAATCCTTGGCTGTTTCCGGTTCACCTGGCCCTGCAAAGCCGAGAAGGTTATTTGCTCGTCACCGGTGAGGGCCTGCACTTCGATGCTATCGAGCACCGGCGCGGGCGTGGCAAATGTCGGTAGCGCCTGGCCTTTCGGCCATGAGATTCCCGCTACGAGATTCGTCACCGGCGGGTGCGGCGAATAGACGTTTCGCGTTGGACCGGCTGCGGCGGCCCTTCCACTCAGCAAGGTTCCGCAAACCCAAAGCAGCATGCCGCGATGTATCCTGTTACTCATTTCTCGCGGGGGATGTTCCCACCGCTGGACCTGCCGTTCAAGCCGGCGATTCGCACTCGGAGCCGGCTACCGTGCGTGATTTCTTGCAAGACGGTTGACCTGCTGCCGCGCTGTGCTTGTTCGCGGCGGGGGTTGAAAGGCTCGCCCGGCCGAAGCGGAAGAGCCCAATTCGGCCGTGGTTCAGCTTCGGCTTCGGCCCAGCGTTTGCTTATGTCGCAATCGCAACAGCGTGGATTTATCGCCTCGGCCGATGGGAGGGAATGTCTTTATGACGGCGAGCGTGGCGGTTTCTCAGAACACAGCGCAAGCGCGGGTATTCACCCGAGCGGCAGGTGGCCGCGAAGCGTATGTCCTCGGACAACGTATCGCCTTGTGGGAGGTGGTGGACGTGCATCAAGAGGCAAAGATCTGCGCTGCTCAGGGATTTTGACGCAATGAAATGCCTTGAGACCAGAAAAGATGCGCCTTAAGTCATACTTTAACGTAGGCAATGAGGCAGAACCACCAGTCCTCCATTCTTCCGAACGCGTCCGCAAACACCTTCAGATGAAAATCCCGCTCCGCGCGCACTGCGAGGCGTTCCGCAAAGACACGCGTCGTTTGCTCCCAAAAGGGCCGCAGGGTGCGGACGTTACCGAGAAAGAGCATCCAAAGATCCTCGACGCTCCGGGAGTGCTTTCGGCAAAGGAGTTCAGTGGTGCGGCTGGCGGGCATTTACACATGTGGTGCTGGCCCGCGGCCGAGACGTGCCTCATCTCCCCACCACCAGAACATCCAGGTAGCCCGGGCCGCCTCTGTCGCGCCGTCCCTCCCGGGGTGTCTCCGCCCCAGCGGGGGGACTGGAAGCCGTTTGCGGAGCGCGTTCGGTGCAGATCGTCACAATGCAATTATTCTTTGAATCCAGCGAGCAGGTCTTGCAGCCGGGTTTGGTCCGCACGGTTTGTTCAACCTCGAAGCTGGTGGGGCTGTTTTCTTTGATAATGGTCAGCGTGCCGTCGCGCTGCGAACTAAACGCTTCCATCGTGTTGGGGTTAAAACCCCCGCCATCCGTGCCCCGGCCGATGGGTAGTGTGGCCAGGGTGGTTCCCTTATCCGCATCCAGGATGACACAGACATCTGGATTGGCGCACATGGCAAAGAGGACGTGGTTCTTCGCATCCAGACCAAGGCCGCCAGGTTCGCCAGCGCTCTCACCCAGATCGTATCGGGTAATCACCTTGAGGGCTTTGACGTCGATCACGGCGATTTTTTTCTGGTTCTCAACATCCACATACAGCTTTCCCTGGCCGTCGCTCTGGGCCTGCTCCATCGCCCCACCCACCTCGATGGTCCCGACGATGGACCCGTCCTTGGGGTCGAGCACGGTGATGCTGGGGGCTTGATGGCTGAACACGTAAACACGCCGGGTAAATGGTTCATAGAGAATCCCATCGGGCCTGCCTTCGACGTCTATGTTCTTGATTTTGCTCATCGTCTGCGTGTCGAACATGCCCAGGGGTTTGCTGCTGCTAAAGCCGTGGTGGGATGGGGTATCAATCGCCACTCCGTGGCCGCTGATATTGGTGATGGAGCCGACCAGCTTATGCGTGTCCAAATCAAACACAAAGGTCTGCCCGCCGCGAGGCACGTAAACGCGGCGGCCATCGTTGTCGGCATAGACGTAATCGATGCCGCCGCTGCCCATGACCTGCGTCGTGTCGAGGACCTTGTATGGCTCCGCGGCTGAGGTGGGTTGGGGGCCGGCAAGTGAAGCGAGAGCAACGAGGCCAATCGCGCCCCCCGCTTTCAGAGTAATTGGTTTCATCGTTTTTCCTCTATCGTTTGCGGGCAGGTGACCGTCTGTGGATCGTTCCGCCCTGGTTTGGTGAGTATTCTGGTTCAGACGTTTTCAAAAGCTTTCCGGTTACAGTCCAACGCCCAGCGTTCCGCCAACCGGCGGTTGCAGTGCGCCGGGAAAGGCAGTCAATCCGGGGTGCGGCAGCACGAACGCGTCGCTTTCTGAAGCTCGAGAAAAGGCTTCGCCTGGAGGGCGGCGGGCTTTGCCGCAATGCAGTGTGCTCGGCCCCCAATCGCTCTCCCCGCGTCGGCTGGTGCTCGAAAGGAGCAGGCGCGCGGAGAGTGGTTCTCTGCACCACCAAGACAAGGGGCGGCAGCGCATCGAGGGAGTTAGTCCTTGTCCTCTTTCTCACCCTTTTCGTCCTTCTCGCCGCGCTCACCGGTTCCACCCTTGGCCCACTTCGGGCTTTCCAGGAGCTTCCCTTGGGCGTCGAAAGCAAACTCGCCCTTGTTTCCGTCCTTCTCCACATCGGCCTCGTAGGCGGTGGCCGGTTCAGCCAGCTTGGTGACTTGCAGGGCTCCCGAGGCGTCCTTCTGGGGTTTGGCATAGGTCCGGGAAGATCTCGAAACTCCTCTTCATCCCTTTGGTTGCCTTCTTCAGGGCTTTGGCTGCCGGCTTTGGGAACGTTTCGAGCCGGGCGGCTTGCTCGGTTTCGACCAGAATGCCATCGGGCGTCACGTCGGCGTCAATTTCGGCGCCCTTGGAGGTGAAGCCCACGCCAATGAGATCGAGGCCATCCTCACGTTCCTTCGCCATGCTCCCGATGACGGCGTCGGGAAAGACGTCCTTGATGGCTTGGGAGACTTTCGCTTGCACCTCGGGCGAGGGCGCTTCCTTTTCCGCCGCCAGGCCGTTTGAAGTGATCCCACCCACCAGACCCAAGCCCGCCAATGCGCTGACCATGATATTCAGTTTTATTTGCTTCATATTCTTGCGTTGGTTGTCCGCGACGTGGTGCAGCCTAGCCGAAAAGGATGACACAACCATGAACCCTCCGTGACAGTTCTGTCATCATCAAGCAGGGCCATGCCAAGACGGGGTCCAGACAGTCAAAATACCCCTCCTCTCCGCTTGGGTGAACCTGACAGCTTTGATCGTCCGAAAGGTCGTCGAGCGGATGAACGGCAGAGTGGGCGTTGAATCCGAAGAAGGCCAAGGGAGCGGGTTCTGGGTTGAGCTGCCGTCCATCGCGGTTCGGACCGGCGCTGAGGGGGCACGGGACGTGGGGGGCCGAGGATAGGCAAGCGGCGGAGCGGGTCACGGGTGCACAAACCACATTCCCGTGTGGTCCGGAAGTTCAGAGTTGGCCGTGTGGCACGGCGGTCCGGGGATGCCGCCAGCCGAGGCTCGAATGAGCAAAACCTTTTGGGAGGCAATCACCGCTCATTCTCACCGATCCGCCTATCCCGCGGAGATCGGTGTATCATCTCAAAGGGAAACGACGTCTATGTAGCTCGTTTCTGCCCCGCTCTTCGTCGGATTAGCCGCCGGTCAGGCTGGACCTTGCGGACCTGGCTTTTCCTTTGCCCGGCTGCGGGTTGTTTTGCGCGGTGAGGGTGAGAAAATCGGCGTTCATTATAGCCAAGAATTGCGCCGTCGGGTGGCATCTGGCAACGCGGGTCTCGCAACTCCGAGGTGGTGGTTTTCGGCGGCTGGGTAGAGTAGCAGGCAGCACGGAAAATCTGCTGAATGTTTGTTCTGCGCACGCATGCAAATTGCACGATGGCTGGCAGCGCTCGTGCAGTGTGCAATGATTTTAGTCTCCGAGCGCTCGGTGTTGACAAGGCGATTAACGCAGTAACTAACGCGGATTGCACGACTTGGACCCGGCGGCGTCAGCTTGGGCCGCCCCAAGCTAGAGGAGAAAGAAGATTTAAGCGAAAAAGCATGAACGCGACAGCAAAAGGAACAATATGAACCGCAACAATTCCGTCGTGGCGATCTATCTGTCACAACGGCTGCCGAGGGGGCTATCAAAGAACCACAGCAATCCGGTCTCGATATGAAGAAACTGTCGATGGTTGGACGTGACGATCACACCGATGAGCCTGTAGTCGGCTGCTACAACGCCGGAGACCTCGGAGCATCATCAGTGACCAGACCGCCGATGAGGCACTGGAGAACACCAGAGGCTCGTAGCGGAGTTGGCTTAAGGCCGGGCCTGCAGGTGTTGTGACCAATCATGAAAACGAGGTCCCTTGCGGGAAAGCCAGTGAGCAAACAAACACGTGTGAGCCACCCGATATACACCCTGCTGCCGACGGAGTTAACGGGGGCAGCCCAGTGCGACAGGAGATGAAGCGCGTCCGCCAACTGCCGGGAGCGCCGGGCGGCTACGGGTACTGCGCGGCCGTGTCTGCGGTCCGCGAAGCGGGGGGCTATGCCGCGCGAATCATCCCGCACTGCGAAGGTGTTGCGATCTCGCTGGAAGATTCACGCATCCGCTGGCTGAGGTGATGCGTACCGACATGAGCCAACCAGAAATGAAGCCTCCCATCGAATACGTAATCGTCGCGGTGCCGTTTCACGCTGATGCCGCAACCCATGAGGAATTGGCGCGGAAAGTGAACGAGAAACTGAGCAGCGGCTACGAACTATATGGCGCACCTTTCTCGAGCGAGGAAATGATGTATCAGGCCATGACGAAGCCCACTGTCCAACCTTCCCCGCTCCCGACCGCATGAAACGACGCGCACCCATCACGTCATTGTTTGCGGATGTGCGCGGCGTTTTGCTCACCGACGGGTGGCATCATCATGCTCGCAAACGGGCAGCGCGCAAGTTCAAGCTGCCGCGGGCCAAGATGGAGGAGCGGCATCGCCTGAACTTCGGCATATACGAGGAGGGAAAGCTCACGCTTCAAGAATATTTCGAGCCGGGTGGTCTTTTGCCAAAAGCGATCGTTCACCCAGGCTCAGTTTCAGCGCTTCCTGTTCGCTCAATCAAAACGCTATCCCGAGACGATCGAGTTGGTCTGCAAGCTTAAGTCGAAGTGCGGATTAAGGCTCGTCGTGGTCAGTAACCAAGCGCGCGAAACTGGCTCCGCACGGATGAAGAATATATAATAGCCAAGACGGTTTGCCGCGTTCTCAGCTTTGGCCGAGAAAAGGAGAATTAAACTATGAATACCAAAACTCTTTCCCCGGAACTGCTCCACAGGATGGACGCCTACTGGCGCGCCGCCAATTATCTGTCGGTCGGCCAGATTTATCTCTACGACAATCCGCTGCTGAAGCGGCCGCTGACGCTTGGGGATGTAAAACACATGCTGCTGGGACACTGGGGCACGACCCCCGGGCAGAACTTCATTTACGTGCACCTGAACCGGGTAATCAAAAAATATGACCTCGACATGATTTATGTCTCCGGCCCGGGGCACGGCGGACCGGCGGTCGTGGGCAACACTTACCTCGAGGGCACCTATAGTGAGATCTACCCCAACATCAGTCAGGATGAGGCCGGGCTGCAAAGACTCTTCCTTCAATTCTCATTTCCCGGCGGGATTCCCAGCCACGCATCACCGGAGACGCCCGGCTCGATCCACGAGGGGGGCGAGTTAGGCTATTCGCTCAGCCATTCATTCGGGGCAGTCTTCGACAACCCCGATCTCGTTGTCGCCTGCGTCGTTGGTGATGGCGAGGCGGAAACGGGGCCGCTCGCCACGGCGTGGCATTCCAACAAATTCCTCGATCCGGCCACGGACGGCGCGGTGCTGCCGATCCTGCATCTCAACGGCTACAAAATCTCCAATCCGACGCTGCTTGCCCGGATCACGCGCGAGGAACTGGAACAATTGCTTCGCGGCTACGGATGGACCCCCATGTTCGTGGAAGGCTACGAACCTGAGCTCATGCACGAGGCCATGGCCACGGCCCTTGACACGGCAGTGGAGCAGATCAGGACAATTCAGGAAAAAGCACGCATCCAGGGCGACCTCACTCGTCCGCGTTGGCCAATGATCGTCCTCAATTCACCCAAAGGCTGGACTGGTCCGAAGGTGGTTGATGGCCTGCAAGTGGAGGGAACCTTCCGCGCGCACCAAGTGCCACTTTCCGACCCGGCTACCCACCCCGAACATCTAAAGCTGTTGGAAGATTGGCTGAAGAGCTACCGGCCGGAGGAACTGTTCGATGAGCAGGGCCGCCTGAAACCCGAACTGGCCGAACTCGCGCCCAAGGGCGAACGGCGCATGGGCGCCAATCCTCATGCCAACGGCGGCATTTTGCTGCGCGACCTGCGCATGCCTGATTTTCGCGACTACGCAGCGGCCGTGTCGTCGCCGGGAGTGCGCGGCATTGGCGACACGCGCGTGCTCGGTCCTTTTCTGCGCGATGTGGCGAAGCTAAATCAGACCCAGAGAAATTTTCGCATCTTCGGTCCGGATGAAACACTTTCCAATGGGCTCGAAGCTGTCTTCGAAGCGACCCAACGCCAATGGGACGCTGCGACCGTGCCGAACGACGAATTTCTCGCGCCCGCCGGACGCGTGATGGAGATGTTAAGCGAACACCAATGCGAAGGCTGGCTCGAAGGTTACCTGCTCACGGGACGGCATGGACTCTTCAACTGCTACGAGGCGTTCATCCACATCGTCGATTCGATGTTCAACCAGCACGCAAAGTGGCTGAAGGTCACGTCGTGCCTGCCGTGGCGGAGAAAGATTGCTTCTCTAAACTACCTGCTGGCCTCGCATGTCTGGCGGCAGGATCACAACGGCTTCACCCATCAGGATCCCGGCTTTATTGATCATGTCGTGAACAAGAAGGCCAGCGTCGTGCGTGTCTATCTGCCGCCCGATGCCAATTGTTTGCTGTCGGTGATGGATCATTGCCTGCGAAGCCGCCATTACGTCAACGTCGTGATCGCCGGCAAACACCCGGCGCCACAGTGGCTGACGATGGACGCCGCCGTCAAGCACTGCACTGAAGGCATCGGCATCTGGCAGTGGGCGAGCAACGACCAGGACAGTTCCCCCGATGTGGTCATGGCCTGCTGTGGCGACGTGCCCACGCTGGAGACGCTCGCCGCCGTCTCGATCCTGCGCGAGCATCTGCCGGACCTGAAAGTCCGCGTTGTCAACGTCATTGACCTGATGAGGTTGCAGCCGCAAAGCGAGCATCCGCACGGGTTGAGCGACAGGGATTTCGACGAGCTCTTTACGAAGGACAAGCCGGTCATCTTCGCCTTCCATGCGTATCCGTGGCTGATCCATCGGCTCACTTACCGCCGCACCAATCACGGCAACATCCACGTCCGCGGCTACAAGGAAGAGGGCACGATTACCACGCCCTTCGACATGACGGTGCTGAACGAGCTGGACCGTTTCCACCTCGTGATGGACACCGTTGATCGCCTGCCGCAGACCGGCGACAAAGGCATCTACCTTAAGCAGCAACTCAAGGACAAGCTCATCGAACACAAGCAATACATTGACAAACACGGCCGGGACCTGCCGGAGATTCGCGACTGGAAATGGAAAACCAATTAACCTGCTCCAAAGGAGTCAAAAATGCCCATTCAACTCAATGAAGAAAACGGAGGGAAACTGCTCGCCGTTCACGTCATCGGAAAGCTGACCGCCGTGGATTACGAGCGCTTTGTTCCCGAATTCGAGCGGCTCGTCGGGCTGCACGGAAAAGTGCACGTGCTATTCGACATGACCGGCTTTCACGGCTGGACAGCCGGCGCGTTGTGGGAGGACACCAAGTTTGCGATGCATCACTTCAGCGACATGGATCGCCTGGCGGTGGTCGGCGAAAAGAAATGGCAGGAAGGGATGACGACGTTTTGCAGGCCGTTCACGAAAGCGACGATTCGTTACTTCGATCACGCCGACGCCGCTGAGGCGCGGAAGTGGTTGGGAGAGGCGTAGCCGCTTCGGCCGTGACTGCCACAAATGAAGATGTAAAAGGACCTGCACCCTGAGAGCGAATGCGGACCAGTCCAAGCCTATGGAATCCAAGCCGGGATCGAAGCCCAATGCCAAACCCGAGCCGAAGGACGATTTGAAAACCCTGCCGTTGGCAGAGGTGGAGAAACAATTGGGATCATCGCCAGAAGGCCTCAGTCAAGCTGAGGCGCAGAAACGGTTGGCCCAGTATGGGCCTAACGAACTCACCGAAAAAAAGACGAATCTCTTCCTGAAGTTCCTCTCCTATTTTTGGGGTCCCATCCCCTGGATGATTGAGATTGCGGTGATCCTGTCGGGCGTGGTTGGGCACTGGCCGGACTTCTTCATCATCCTGGTGTTGCTGGTGGCGAACTCCGTGGTCGGATTCTGGGAAGAAAGGGAGGCGGGCAACGCCATCGAGGCCCTCAAGGCCAAACTGGCGATCAAGGCCCGGGTGAAACGTGATGGAAAGTGGATCAACCCGGCAGCGCGCGAGTTGGTGCCGGGCGATGTCATCCGTTTGCGACTGGGCGACATTGTGCCGGCGGATGCGCGCCTGTTGGACGGCGACCCGGTGGAGGTGGACCAGTCCGCGCTGACGGGGGAGTCGTTGCCCGCTGAGCGTAAATCGGGCGAGGCGGTATTTTCCGGTTCGATCATTCGGCAGGGTGAAATCGGCGCCTTGGTTTATGCCACAGGCGAAAAAACCTACTTCGGCAAGACGGCGCAACTCGTGCAGGAGGCGCACACGGTCAGCCATTTTCAAAAGGCGGTTTTGAAGATCGGCAATTACTTGATCATCATCGCGGTCGCCTTGGTGGCTCTGATTATTACCGTCGCGATTTGCCGAGGGGATCCGTTCCTTTCCACGTTGCAGTTCGCCCTGGTGTTGACCGTGGCCGCGATTCCAGTGGCGATGCCGACGGTGCTGTCGGTGACGATGGCGGTCGGGGCGCGCCAACTGGCCAGGAAAGAGGCGATAGTGAGCCGGTTGGTGGCCATCGAGGAACTGGCGGGCACGGATGTGCTGTGCTCGGACAAGACTGGCACCCTGACCCAGAACAAGCTGACGCTGGGCGATCCGTTTAGCGTGAACCATGTCCCCGTCGAGCAAGTTATCCTCAGTGGCGCGCTGGCATCTCGCGCGGAAAACAACGATACCATTGATTTGGCCGTTCTGGGTGGAGTCAAAGACAAAGAGGCTTTGAAGGCTTATGAGGTGGTCCATTTCCAGCCGTTCGACCCAGTGCATAAGCGCACGGAGGCCGCCGTCAAGGGCAAGGACGGAAAGATGTTCAAGGTCTCGAAGGGAGCGCCGCAGGTGATTTTGGCATTGGCAGCCAACGCCGGGCAGGTGAAGGCCGCCGTCGAGAAGGCGGTCAACGAATTCGCCGCGCGCGGCTTTCGTTCGCTGGGCGTGGCGCGGGCCGAGGGAGAGGGCCCCTGGCAGTTTCTGGGCGTGTTGCCCCTGTTCGATCCACCACGGGAAGATGCCAAAGCCACCATTGAGACCGCGCGGCAGATGGGCGTGAAGGTCAAGATGGTAACGGGCGACGCACTGGCCATCGCGCAGGAAACGGCCAAGAAGTTAGGGATGGGCGCAGACATTCTCGATGCCAGCGCCCTGGGCGACGTAAAGCAGCAGGAGACCGCGGCGGTAGCGGAGTCGATCGAGAGGGCCGACGGGTTTGCCCAAGTGTTCCCTGAACACAAGTTTCACATTGTGGACGTCCTCCAAAAGCGCCGCCACATCGTCGGCATGACCGGCGACGGGGTGAACGACGCGCCGGCGCTGAAGAAGGCCGATTGCGGCATCGCTGTTTCGGGCGCCACCGACGCAGCGCGCGCAGCGGCGGCCATCGTGCTGCTGACGCCCGGCCTCTCGGTGATCATCGATGCAATCAAGGAGAGCCGGAGAATCTTCCAGAGGATGAACAGCTACGCGATCTACCGCATCGCCGAGACGATCCGCGTGCTCCTGTTCATGACGCTGGCGATCCTGGTCTTTAACTTTTATCCGTTGACGGCAGTGATGATTGTGATGCTGGCGTTGCTTAACGACGGCGCCATCCTGTCCATTGCCTATGACAACGTTCACTACAAGGACCAGCCCGAGTCCTGGAACATGCGCATGGTGCTGGGGATTTCCTCGGCCCTGGGCGTCATCGGCGTGGTCTCCGCCTTTGGCTTGTTCTATCTCGGTGAGCGCGTCTTTCATCTCGACCGCGCACACATCCAGACGCTGATGTATTTGAAGCTGTCCGTGGCGGGGCACCTGACGATTTTCCTGACGCGCACGCGCGGTCCGTTCTGGTCGATCCGCCCAGCGCGGATTCTATGGGTGGCGGTGGTCGGCACGCAAATCGTGGCAACGTTGATAGCGGTTTATGGGGTTTTTATGATGCCTCTCGGCTGGGGTTGGGCGCTGTTCGTTTGGGGCTACGCGCTAATATGGTTCCTCCTGAACGACCGGGTGAAGCTGCTCGCATATCGGATTTTTGATCCAATCAAAGCCAAGGCGGCGCCCGATTTGACGCCGCAGATCGCCAAGCGTGCCTTTGAATTATACGAGCAGCGAGGTCGCCAGGACGGTCGAGCAACTCAGGACTGGGACCAGGCGGAGCGGGAGGTTCGGAAAGATGAAACCCGTAAATAACCCTACGCGAAGCGTCGGTGGGATTTGAAATCCCTCCCGAGAGGATTCTGATGTGACATCATCTACGGGTTCACACCACGTTGTTGCCAAGCCAGGTTTTCTTCATTCGCTCCCCGGAAAGCTCGACCGGCCCATGCTGCTTCTTGGCTTCTTATGGTTTCTCGTCATCGTCACCGAACGGGTCAATGGTGCCGGTCCGCTCTTGAAGGGCCTTGGCACGGTCCTCTGGGCGTCGTTCGTTTTCTATTTCAGCCTGAGACTGGCCATCGTTTCCAATCGAGTGACCGTTCTGAAGCGGAACTGGCTCTTTGTTTTGGCAATGCTCGTGCCCGTACTTCGGTTCGTCCCTCACCTTCAATCGTATCCATGGGCGCGCGCGCTGGCGCTCAGGCACTCGCGCTTGTATTTGGTCGATTCCTCATCCAGGTCCCCGGAGGCCTCCTTGCCCGCCAGGCGGATGAGGTAGCGCTCCGCCAGGCTGTTCAAGGTTCCCTTCTTGGTGCGCTGCTCCCCGCGCCGGGTGATGCGTCACCCGGGGAGCTTCTGCTCGGCTGCCCGCTTGGTCTCCCCTGGGCTCCCGCGGATGAGCTTGCCGTGAAGCTTGACCCGGCCATGGCCGGTGCCGTAGTCTATCGCGAAGTCGAGATTCGGTATGTTTGTGCGCTTAAATCGAGTCGCCATGATACCCGCCGTGGTAGGGCGGCAGGGTGCCACACGGCAAGGCAAAACCCGGCAATGGTTAGCACCAGCGGGTAGCACCAAAAAGAGAGCGACCTCAACTCGATCCGCATAACACCGAGGCGGGAGAGATGGCCGAGTGGCTGAAGGCGGCGGTTTGCTAAACCGTTGTACGGTCAAAAGCCGTACCGGGGGTTCGAATCCCCCTCTCTCCGCCACTTTGATTTTATTGGATTTCTTGAAGAAGTAGGGGTTAGTAACAACACCTAGTAACAACAAATCCACCCTTATTTGGGGTTATTTCCGGGGGTCATTTATGTCTGATTTCGCCTATTTTCCCCGCCAATAAATGAATGCCAGAATGGCTGGTTAAACCTTCACCCATGAGCAAATCAACCGTAGATCAGATTCGAGAACGCTTCGACGGCGACGTGGAGCGGTTTTCCAACCTTGAGACCGGGCAATCCGCCACCATTGACGCCCCATTGTCGCTGTCGTTGATCGCCGAGGCAGCCGCGCGGGTCACACCCCGCGCGAAATCGCTCCTGGATGTTGGCTGCGGTGCTGGCAACTATACGTGGAAGGTGTTGGAGCGGTTGCCCAACCTTGACGTGACATTGATCGACCTCAGCCGGCCCATGTTGGACCGGGCCGTCGAACGGGTCAGTCGGGTGACCTCCGGCCGAGTCACCGCGTTGCAAGGCGATGTTCGAGAATTGCACATTGGCGAAGCGCGTTACGACATCATTTGCGCCGCCGCCGTTTTGCATCATCTCCGGGAAACCGAAGAGTGGCGCAACGTGTTCTCCAAGTTTCACCAATCACTCAGAGCGGGCGGTTCCATTTGGATTTCGGATTTGATTGAGCATACTGACGCCCGCGTGCAGGCGCTCATGTGGAAGCGTTATGGGGACTATTTAACCCAACTCAAGGACGAGGCTTATCGCGACCATGTTTTTGACTACATCGTGCAGGAAGATTCACCGCGACCGCTGATGTTTCAATTGGACCTTTTACGTTCGGTCGGCTTCAGCCAAGTCGAACTTTTGCACAAGAACAGTTGCTTCGCAGCGTTTGGCGCAATCAAATAAGTCCAACCGACCGGTTGTGTTTTTCATTCTGGATTCAATTCGGCTTTGGCCTCGCTCTCACACCGTTCAATGAAGGCGAGAATGCTGGCCAGATGGAAAAGCCTCACGCCCTTAATTTTTCCGGGTTCGCGGGTTGAGACGGAACGAATGAAATTCTTCCCTGCCCATTCATAAAGTTTTGGCCGGGTGCAGCCGGAATAAAACTCATGTCCGCACTTCGGCGCACGCACCCAGACCGGCAAGCTGCCCTCCCGGTCGGCCATGATTTGCGACGCCGACGGAGCCAGCGAACGGCTGCCATTTTCCTGTGTCGCCAAAACGGTTTTCATACGGTCACTCCTTGTTTGTGTTTGGTGGCCCGGCGTTGAACCGGTTCAATCTTTTCAATCACGGCCTCGGTCACGGTATTTTCAGCCGCTTCGGCCTGGCTTGGGGCTTGGTTTTTGGTGAGGTCCAGCTTTTCCTCAATCTCACTTTGGCGGCGCGTCAACTCCTGAAAACGCTCTTCCCGCTCAAATTTTGCCCCGACTTTCTCACCGAGTTCTTCGATGCGTTTGTTGGCGTCGGTGATGTCCAGTTCCAACCGCTCCGCGCGCTCTTCAAATCCTTGCACCGTTGCCTCCAGCGAACGGATGGTGCCAAGCGCCGTGTCCGTGACCCGCGCGCTGTGACTGTTCTGGCCGCGCAAGACCATTTCAGTGGTGTTGTTGAAACTCGGACGCATGAACAAGTCGAAGCCGGCGAATTTTCCCAGGCGAACGTCCTCCCCAAACCGTGCTTTGAGTTTTTCAGCGCGGCGCAAAATTAGTTCGCCCGCAATGCCCCGGTTGTTGGATTCCTGTCCGTCGAGTTCAATTCGAAATTTGTCCCCCGACGTGTCTTGCCGGACGCCCAAGTCCTGCCGCAAATTGGCGAGACGGGTGGTGAAGATTTCGGCGTCCTCGTGCGAGCGGCGGAGATTGGAACGGATTCGATATTGTTCCTCGGCATGGGCGGAACGCAACCGGGTGAGGCGGATCAATTCGGCGTCCACCTGGGCTTTTTCAATTACCAGCGGGTTGCCCGACGCGATGGCCTTCACCTCGGCGTAGGTCAGAGCCGCTGAATCCAAATCTTCTAGCCGCCGGATCGTCATGTCGCCGCTCATCACTTGCGCGATGAATTTTGCCTTCGTCTCCAACCTCTGCCACATGTAGGCATCGAAGCTGCCCTCGGTGACGTAACGGAACACCTGCACCACGGCATTTTTGTTGCCCTGCCGTAGAATCCGTCCCTCGCGTTGCTCCACGTCTGCCGGTCGCCACGGCGCGTCTAAGCGATGCAGAGCAATCAACCGTTCTTGCACGTTCGTCCCCGACCCGATCTTCTGCGTGCTGCCGAAAAGCACGCGGACTTTGCCCGCACGCACATCCCGGAACAACGTCAGCTTGGAAACATCCGAATCGTAATCTTGAATGAAGGCGATTTCAGAACTTGGAATGCCAAGTTTTTCCAACTTCTGCGCCATGTCGTTATAGACGGAGAAACCTTTGTCTTTAGGCGTGGAGAGGTCGCAGAACACAAGCTGGGCGGAACGCTCCGGCCTGGATTCCTGCCAGATGTTGAAAATCTTTTCGACAGCCAGATTCACCTTGCCCTGCGGTTCATCCGGTGCGGCCGGTTTCATCAGCCGAAGATCCAAAGCCGCCTTCCTTCCCTCCGGCGTAATTTTGAGCATGTTGTCTTCGCTGGGATCAACGCGACCGTTTTTCAATCGCTCGGCCCGCGCGGCGAGCGATTGCACAAATTCTTTCAGCTCCTCGGTAGCCGGCGCATTGCGGATGCTGGGCTTCTCGCCGTCGAGTTTCGGGCGCGGCAGATTCAGCATCGCGGCGGTCTGCACGTCGGCGGACTGGCGGAACATCTGCATCAGCTCTGGCACGTTGATGAAACGGGCGAAGCGCGTGTTCAGCCGGTAGCCAGAGCAGAACGACCGTCGCGGAACCGCAGGCGGAAAGTCCGCCGATAATTCGGCATTCCAATGCAGCTTGTGACGAGCGCGCTTTTTTGTGGAACGGAACCGGCGCGGTCGTGAGGGGATTTGGCCGAACAGCGGTCGGTGAAGTGGAGCAAGAAAGCGCGCTGGTCACGGCGGAACCAAATTTATTTTCCAATAATGCTTGCGGCTTCTTCCATGAGCGGGTGCTCAAAGGCGCTGGCATAGCCGTCGAGCGTGGCAGCTTTGAGTCGCAGTTGTTTTCCGGTTTTGCGCCAGCCAGAGACTACCGTGAGAACTTCCCGGAGTATTCTCTTCGACTCGGACGCTTTGAGTCCAAAACGGGTGGCAGCCGCCACAGCACCAGCGATGGCCGGTTCTTCCTGTCCCTCAGTGATGGCGGTCTTGCTCACGCGGGCACGATCCATTTCCGGCACCGGGTTGAGGTCATAGGCCGGCGAAAGTGACCAGCGTCCCGGTGCGTGCATGAGGAAACCATGATTGCGTAAATGGTCGTCGTAGTTGCTGGCGAGCAGCGAGAAGACGAGGCGACGCCATAATTCCCGGAGGTCGCCGGCCACGTCGTTGCCGAATTGACGGATGCCATCCGCCAGCATCGTATATGCACCCAGCTCGCCTTGAGGCAGACCCAATAAACTGGCCGCAGAGATAAAGGGGATGCGGATTTTTCCCGCTCGATCAAAGCGGGTGATGACGGCGACACTTTGGCTGCCCACCGGCACGAGCCGATGTTCCGCGACTTGAATGCCGGCCTGTTCCGCCAGCGTAAGGGCAAGAATTTCGCCCGCCGCGATGTCTCGGGTATCGTCAGGCTTGGGAAACTTCGCGATGGCGAGCCGGTCGTCGGCCAGGGCGATGGCTGATTTAGGCCGGGCACCACCAAGCGGTGAACCGGCGCCGAGCAGGAAGCGTAAATCTTGGGCGGTTTCCGTCTCACTGTGAATCGCATCCGTGGCACACAAAAGGGCGTTGAGTCGAACCAACGGAGGGAGTTTCCCGCTGGTGGCCGCGAGAAACGGACTGGCGGCATCAGGGCGGAACCGTAATGCACCGATGCGTGACGCATCGTCCAGCGCCAGCACATAATCAATTTCGTGATACGGCTTTTGAGTGAGAACTTTTTTACGGACGGCCCGCTCGATCAAGACGCGACCCCAACGGTCTGGTCCGCAATCCTGTATCGCCCCAAAAAGCGTTGTCCCATGATGTGCGCCGCGTTGCAAGGGGAGCGAGGTGGGATCAATCGCGAAGGCGGCGTCACGTTGAAGCCATCCGGCGTCATACTCAAACGAAACGGATGAACCGCGTTCAGCGGCATGAAGCCGTCCAACCAAAAGGGTTTGGCCTTGCCAATCAATATGGACTTCCAGGCTCATGATTTTTTTGGACGACGTATTCTCTGCGGCACGCGGCGCTCATCCAGACTCATGCCAAGATCATCGCTGGCAGGCGCGGCCAGATTGGCCAGACGGTCGTGTAGGTTGAGGATAAAAGCGGCCGTCACCAACGTTCCGAGCGCGACGGTCGGGTCGCCACGTTCAAGCCGCCACAGCGTATCACGGCTGACAAAGAGACGCGCGGCCATGTCGCTCGTGGCGATACCGCGCTTGCGTCGCGCGAGCGCGAGGTCACGCCCCAACTTCCGAAGCGCACGTTCGGCGGGCAGCGGCATGGATGTGACTGATTGCGACATGAGTATAGTGTCTGCCATATCTGTCATAATGTCAATAGCTGTCTGCTATGCCAGACATTGTAATCAACTGTCGCCATGGACTTTTCCATTAACACGGGCATCTGCCCCGTCTTTCATTTGAAAATGTCTGGTAGTTTATTTGCCGCCTGCCGGAGGGTGTCGGTGGGGAATGTAGCTGTATTCCTAGGACTGCGGCACCGATTTTCTTCTACATTTGTGACGTTTTCCGATATTTAGTTCCCAAAAGCCACCTAAAGTCCGAGCTTCGTCAGCAAATCGGAGATTACCGGCGCGGGAACCGCAAGATTACTGATTTTGTAGCTGCCCCCGAAATGGAGGCCAACGGCTTCGCCGGTTGCTAGATTAATCATCACCGAACCGGAGTTTCCACCCAAAGTAGAGCAGTCATGCTTGAGAAGATTAGGTGTCGATTCAGTCACCACGCCGGGTGAAAGGCGCTTAACGTCGTAAATTCCGTTGAAAATTCGGACGAGCATTTCTGGGTCGGGAATTGACGAATCGTGTTTTGGGTACGGTTGACTTTTTGGTCGCGGCTTTTGGCATAGAGGGAAAGTTTTCTCGATTGCGCCTTGACGTTCATGGTGGCGCCCGGAGCCGCGGTTCGCTGCCCGGCGCCACTTTGGCCAGACACGCGGGGCAAAGCCCTTCAGGCGCATTTTCCGGTGGCGACTTCCGGCATTGCGGGCAAACTCGTGTTGTGTCCATAGGATTTCTTTCGCTTTAGTGCTTTCCGCCCCTTACAGAAGAATTTCGCGCCCAAGGTAGCAGCTCATCCAAAATTCGCCTGGCGGAGGTGTGCTGAACGTAGTTGCCACGTCCGGTATCCATCGCGAAGGCCCAGCAGAACCAGTCCCAAACCGCACAGCAACGACCACAGCGGGCCGCTGACGGAATTCTGGTAAAGACTGACAACGCCGCCACCCTGGGCCAGCCTTCGCGCTTGGGCTTGTCTTGTCTCGGTTAAGAAAGGGTTCCCCGGCGTGATTATGGTCGTCGTCGTCTTTCCATCGGCGCTTTTTGTGATGTTCGTTTTCGAGATTTCCATAGGATCGGGAACGGCGAGCTTCGCGGCCAGGGCTTGGACATTTCCCTCCAATTCCACGAGCTGCCCGACGTAGCGCGGGTGTTCGGCCAGAAACCGACGGGTTTCGGCCGACCCGGCCGCCTGCGCGCCATGTTGCGCCACGGAATGAAAGTCGTCCCACGAAATTGTCGCTGTATCCCTCAACCATCCGCCCGATCCGTTAACAAAGGCAATCGCGCACGCGATGGAGACCAATCCAGCAAGGCCCAACGTCGCCGCGCGCACTCCGCGCTTCCACCCCAGGAGCGCCGTGGCCACGACCACCAGAATTGCCGCGATACAGACCGCGGCGATGATCCGGCCCTGCCAGAAGTCCACGCCAGGCAGAGGCAGGCGGCTACCCTTGATCCAGTGCCCGATCCAAGCCTTCCCGTCAAAGAGCGGAATCCAAGCCACGTTCTCCCCCCAACAATTAAAATAGAATAAAGGCAGCACCGAGAGCAGGCACGGCGCCAGCAAAAGCAGGCTGCTCCACCGTTCCACCCCGCGATGCCAGCCGGCGAACGCCGCCCCCAGGGACTTCATCGTCTGCCGAAACATGATCACGCCAAGCAGAGCTACCCCGAGCGCCGCATAAAAGCACACCGCGAGGCCGTAGGCTGATTTGTGTTCGACCCAAGCGCCCCCATATGAATACTTCAGCTTCTCCAGCGCTTCCGCCGTTACGTTTTTGTCCGAGGCCTCCGTCTCCTTGTGATGCTTGAAGTCCTGGACAAATTGTTGAAACATGGGGTCGGTTTTCTCCGTTACTTCCGGCGCAGCCACGGCGAAGTCCCGCGGACGTTCCACTTCAAACTCCGCCGCGAGAAACGCGATCGCCACGCCAGCGACCAGCAGCAGGATCGAGCGGGCGACATGCCAGCCCAATCGGCGCGGCGCCAGCAACAGAAATGCGCTCACGAGGACGCTGACCAGAGCGATGATCCTGCCTTGCCAGAATTCGGCCCCATGTTTCACGAAAGTCTCGGAGAAACCCGCCAGCTCGACGGTTGCGCCGGTGGCGTTGACAACCTTGGCCGGAAACACCTTCAATGTTTCGTGCAGCCATTCGACATACGGGAACGGGCCGATGGCAAGAACGCACACGCCGAACAGCGCAAGGATGATTCCCAACCACGGCTGCAAGCACGGCGCGCCGGCTGTTCGTCCGGCTTTCACAAGCCGCAATTCAATCAACTTGATTACCGCATAGCCGCCAACCGCCAGCAGCACGAGCGGCAACATCCACGGCAAACCGTATTTCGGGCCATGACCTGATATTTCCTCGCCTCGGTTCAATCCGGCGATTTGAAGAAACGGCAGCGAAATCAGCACCAGCAGCACCCACCAAACCCAGGCGGGCCACAGTTTTCCTCCCTCCGGCTGGGGCGATGCTTGCCGGGCATCTGCTCCTCCAGCCGCGTCCAGCGGGCCAGTCACGTTTCGCACATCCGTCCCGACCTCGCTTGCGTGTTGATAGCGTCGCTCCGGTTCGCGCTCCAAAGCGTGGAGAACCACTTCATCCAAACGCACGTCAATCTGCACCTTCTTCGATGGCGGCTCGAACCGGCCCATCGGCACTTCGCCCGTGAGCATCTCGTAGAACACCACGCCCAGGGAATAAATATCCGCCCGGTGGTCCACCTTCTGCGCGTTCTCCCGTTGCTCCGGCGCCATGTAGTTGAACGTCCCCATCGCCGCCTGCGACATCGTCAACGCCGTGTCCGGCGCCGCACCCAGCAGTTTGGCCAGGCCGAAGTCGGCGATCTTCACCTGCCCCTTCTTGTTGAGCAGGATGTTCTCCGGCTTGATGTCGCGGTGGACGACGCCTTCGTCGTGCGCGAACTGGAGCGCCGTGCAAATCTGGGTGACCAGTTCCAGCGCCTGGCGCGGCTCCAGGGTTTTGGCTCGGAGCAGTTGCCGCAGGTTCATCCCGTCCACGTATTCCATCACGAAGTAGTAATACTGGCCGGTCTGGCCGAAGTCATAAACGGCTACGATGCCCGGATGATTGAGTTTGGCCAGGGCCTTGGCCTCGCGGTTGAAGCGTTCGGCAAAGGAGGGATGCGCGGCGGAATCCACCGGCAGGATTTTCAAGGCCACGAATCGGTCCAAACGCGGCTGGCGCGCTTTATAGACCATGCCCATGCCGCCCATGCCGAGCAGTTCAAGGATTTCCAGTTGCGGAAATTGCGCGGCCAGTTCAGCCACACTTGGCGGCACGCGGGTGTTCGCTGCGGCCTCGGTCTGCGGGTTGACGTTGAGGGTGGCGCCCGGCGCTGCCGGTTCGCTGCCCAGCGCCACTTTGGCCAGGCAGGCAGGGCAAAGTCCCTCAGGGGCGTTCTCCGGCAGCGGTTGCTGGCATTGTTGGCAAAGTCGCATGGCGTTCATATTTCAGCCTTTCATTTCTCTGTTCACCCCATACAGAAGGAATTCGCATCCAAGGTAACAGGCATTCTTAAAATTTACCTGGCGAAGACGCCCATGACATGGCGCAGTTCGTCTTCAACTTCCTCGGCAGTGGCCACCGTCTGAGCGATTTCCGCTCGCAGACAGTCGCGATAGCGCTGGCGCAAGCGATGCACGGCCATTTTCACGGCCGCCTCGCTCATATTCAGGCTGGCCGCCAGGGCCGAGTAAGCCACGCTGCCGCGCCCTTCGGTGAGGGTCGTCTTGAGCTGCTCGAAAAGGGGTTCCTTGCCCTGGCCCGCATATTCCCGGCGTAACCGGGCCAGCGCCTGTTCCAGCAAGGTCGTGGCCCAGCGCCGTTCGAACAGGGTTTCTGGCGTGACTTTATCCGTGGGCTGGAAACCGAGCTGCGTTTCTTCGCCGGTGAAGTCGAGGGACAGAGGGGAAAGACCGCCGCCGCGTTTTTGCGCGCGCGCCCGGTCACGCTCATTGGCGAGGAAATGTTTCAGGGCGGCGAGCAGGAAGGAGCGGAAGCGTCCCTTGCCCTGGTCCACGGCGTTGAGGTAGTCCTTCTTCAGCAGGCGAAAGAAAAATTCCTGCGTCAAATCCTGGGCGTCATGCGGACTTTCGCCCTGGTGTCGGAGGTAGGCATAGAGCGGACGCCAATAGAGGCTGCACAGCTTCTCGAGCGATTCCGCCGCCTGACTGGGATTTCGCCGGCCCGCCGCCGACAAGACGACGCTCCATTGCGTCTGGCCGAATTTGGCCGCGCCAAAGCAGTCGCCCGTTGCGGAAGTGGGATGCTGCATGGGCCGTTCATAGCAGGGCGGGGCGAAATGGCAAAGCCTGAGTTTTGGCGCCAATTACAAAGCGGTCTATTGCATGGCGGTGTGCCCCGCCGGCGAGGATGTCATCGGGCAATGCTTGAAATCGAAGCAGGAGTTTGCCGACGAAATCATGCGGCCTTTGCAGGCAAAGAAAGAGCCCGTCCAAAAAGCGGCGGCAAGCCAGCCGCACTCCAAACGCTCCGTCTTTCGATTTTTCATTTTTGATCTTACGGCTCCGGAAAGGGTACGGGGGATGGCATATCGATCAAACCTGCTTGTGTAAGTGGTGCCCCGGGAAGGACTTGAACCTTCAACCAATTGATTAAGAGTCAACTGCTCTGCCAATTGAGCTACCGAGGCACGAAAGATTTACCGATTTGTCCGGCTGTTGCGCAGGGAAACGCACCGAGACGCGGAAAGACAAAAAGCCGCGACCCAAGGCCGGCGGCTGAAACCGGGCTCCTGATTTCCGACAACGCCGCGTACGCGGCCTCCGAGAGCGTAACGGTGAGCATTACGCCCAGATTCGAGGGCCGACATGGGCAGGCGCGCGTTCATCTTGAAGGCGCCACCAACCTAACCGAGGCCTCGGCCAAATGGCAAGAACCGAAAACTCGAATTCGTGAAGGCAAGTTCCATTCCGCCTGCCGGCAACCCGACGCCTGGCGAGGTGGGGAGACGGCCCGGCAGATCATGCGCCGCGGCGTCGAGCGGGGCCGGGAGCGGCGGTGATTGGAAGGCTTGAAGCTCTTCCACCCACGATTTGATATCCCGGCGCTGGAAGGCGGACACCAAGGCGGACGTCTGCTGGTCGCCGGCACGCCGGAGGCCGTCGCCCGGTGCGCTCAGTCGCACACGGGGAAAGCGTTGCAAGCACACCTTAAAGGCCGGTGAACCGGTGCCCGGTTTATCGCCCATCGGGCTGTCAAGGTGCTGTTGCGGATGCATGGTGGCAGCCGATCACTTCGAGCCTGCGGGATTCAAATTGCCGTGCGCCAAGCCCTCGGGATTGGCCCCTCACTGCGCGACATGCACCAGCCTGCGTTTGACCTGCCAATGTGCTCCGCAGCAATTGACCGTAGCCTAAAATGTGCGAATGTTTTGAGAGTCCATGGCTTTTAAACCCCCAACTCCCGTGACCTTGGTCCGTTGCCCGGAAATCAGAGCCGGCCGCCTTCGATCAGCTCTTGCATCGACCGGCCGGCTCGTGCTGTGGGGCTGCATTTGCCTGGGCCTCGCGCGGCCAGGCCTGACCATCGCCGCCAACTGCTTGCCCCCGCCCTATGGCCTATTAGGCTGGTGGACGGGCGACGGCAGCGCCAACGATTTCCTGGGAGCCAACAACGGAACGCTGCAAGGCGGCGCCACCGCCACGGGAGCGGGCGAAGTTGGCCAGGCCTTCAGCCTGGACGGCAACGCCGGATATGTGCAGGTGCCCAACGCGTCCGTACTACAGCCGACCAACCTGACGATCGAGGCCTGGGTGAATTTCAGTTCATTAAGCTCTTCGGGCAACGCGACAGCAGGCCAGCAGTACATTGCATTCAAACAAAACAGCCGCAGCGGCGATTTCGAAGGATTTTACCTGGGCAAGCAACGCAACGGGGCAGGAGACTATTTCGTTTTCGATGTGACCTCGTCGGCCGGAGTGCCGGCCGAAGTCGATTCGGCGGCCATGATTCAGACCGGGGTTTGGTATCATGTCGCGGGCGTGCGCGGACCGGATTACGTCCAACTCTATGTCAACGGCCAGCTCGCGGCTCAAACCAACGTCAGCTTTCCCCAGGATTACGGAAGCTTTCCCATGTTTTTCGGCACTTCCGGCCAATCGTACTGGGATGGCAAATTCGCGGGCAGGCTGGACGAGGTTTCGCTTTATAACCGGGCGCTTTCGGCCTCCGAAATCCTGGCCATTTACAATGCGGGGTGCGTCAGGCAAATGCAAAGTGCCGGGCGCGGTCGTCATCACTTACCAGCCGGTGAGCCAAACGGCGGGCGTGGGTGGAAGCGCCGGCTTTAGCGTCACGGCTACCGGGGCGGGTTCGCTCGGCTATCAGTGGTGGTTCAACGGCTCGACGCTCGGCGGCGCCACCGCCGCCACATTGACGCTCGGCAACCTGCAAGGCACGAACAGCGGAAACTACACCGTCGTGGTCACCAACTCCGTCAGTGCCGCAACCAGCGCCGTCGCTGTCTTAAGCGTCTTGACGCCGCCGACCATTACCTCCCAACCGGTGGGCCTCACCAACTTTACCGGCGCTACCGCAACCTTCTCCGCCGGTGCGACAGGCACCGGTCCGCTGAGATATGAGTGGACGTTAAATGGGGTGAGCCTCCCGCCGGCCAGCAGTTCGGATATTACCAATACCTGGCAAACCATGACGCCGGCGCCGGTGACGCTGCAAGAATCGGCTTGTGGTGTCATTGGAGGCAAAATCTACACCGTCGGCGTTCACGATGGCTACGCTCAGCCCGATCCCAATTCCCCCACCCTGGTTTACGATATTCCGTCCGATACGTGGACCAACGTCAACAGCCCGCGTCCGTTTCCTGGAGATCATCATGCAGCCATCACGTATAATGGGCGGCTGTTCCTGCTGGGCGGTTTGAGCGGGGGCGCAAGCGGCCAGGTGCAAATTTACGACCCTTCCACCAATGGCTGGTCGCTGGGCGCCACGATGCCCTTCGCCGCGGGTTCCTGCTGCGCCGTCCAGGTCATCAACGGGCAAATCTATGTGGCGGGAGGCATCGTGGGCTTCGTGCTGTTCGGCGCGCCCGGCGCCACCACCAACGGTTTAGCCCGGTACAATCCCCCCGCCAACACCTGGACGATGCTGGCCCCGATGCCCGTTGGCCGCAACCACACGGCCTCCGGCACGGATGGCAAGAAGCTCTACGTCTTTGGCGGCCGTGATGGAGGGAACGTGGTGGCCAACGGATACGATACCCTTCAGATTTATGACCCAGCCAGCAACACTTGGGTCTCGAGTACGGACCCGGGTTCAACGCTGGCCCCCTTGCCTCAGGCCCGCGGCGGCATGGGTGATGCCGTGTATTACAACGGCGAGTTCTATGTTATGGGCGGGGAGACCCTGAACGGCGCGGGGGCGACGACCAATTTTGTTTACAACCGGGTGGACATTTACAATGTGGCCTCGAACACCTGGCGCCTGGGCGCGCCCATGCCTACCGCCCGCCACGGCATTTATCCCGTGCTCTTCGGCAACCGCATCTATGCCGCGGTGGGTGGCGTGCATTCCGGCGTCTCGAGTTCCGCCGTGCTCGAAACCCTCATCGCGGGGATTCCGCGGATTGTCGGAGCCACGACCAGTTCGCTGACGATCAGCAACCTTCAGGCCTCGGATGCCGGTAACTATCAATTGGTCGTTGCCAATGCCGGCGGGGCGGCGACCAGCGCCGTGGTCCGCTTGATGGTGACCAGCAATACCGCTCCAATCCTGCCGCCCCAAACGGGTCGTACCATCGACGTCCTGACAACCTTGACCGTGACCAACACCGCCAACGACTCGGATATCCCGGCCGAGACCTTGACCTATCGACTGGCCGGCCCGCCCGGCGGCATGGTCATCGACACCCACGGCATCATCACGTGGACGCCTGCCCAGGCCCAGGGTGGGAGCACCAACCTCGTCACCACGGTAGTCACGGACAGCGGACCTCCGCCGCTGAGCGCAACCAATACCTTCAGCGTCATCGTGAACGGCGCCTACCTCGGGATCAATCTGCAAGACCCGGTCCAGGCCGTGGCCGATCCCTTCGGAGACGGCTTCCCCAACCTGGTCAATTATGCGCTTGGGGTCTCTCCCAAAAACCCGCTCGCGCTCGGCCAGGCCTTTTCGTTATCGGTCGTCCAGAACGGGCCGGCCCGATACCAAACGCTCACCTTTAAACGACGCACCACCGCCCCTTGGCTGCAATATGTCCCCGAGGTCTCCGGCGACAAGCTCAGCTGGTATTCCGACAGCGGGCATGTCCAAACTCTGAGTGTGACGCCGCTCGACGCCCAATTCCAGCTTGTGACGGTGCAGGATCTCACGCCCGTAAGTTCAGCCACGCCGCGATTCTTCCGGCTCAGAGTGGTGGAGTAACGAGGCCGAAATCCGTCGCTGCATTTTGAACCCAGGCCACCGGACAGTGCCCCGGGGTGGGGACGGCTCGTCCCCACGCCGTATTGCTCGATTCGATCCACCCGGGGACGAGCCGTCCCCGCCCCCGATCCCATTATCCTCCACCCGATTGAGCTATGCCTTCGGCACGTATTTGAGCTCGCGAAATTCGAGGTTGCCGGATTGGGGATGGTAGAACGGTTTTCCCTGTTGTACACCGACCGTCCCATAGCTATCGCCCGCGCAGAAGAAACAACGGAAGTCCCCGGAAATCGAGGGTTCGAGATAGAGAACTTTTTCGACGGCGTCATAGCGCGCGCCGCTGAGTCCGTAGAGCAGAGCATACGAGGACATGGCCCGGGCGTACCAATGGCCGCATTCGTATTCGTTGAACGGGTTGCGCACCCGGCCGTCATAGCGGGCGCGGCAGACGCGAACGATCTCCAAGCCCTCCTTGACCAGGCCCAAGCGCATCAGGTGGGAGGCGGCCTGGTACTCAATTCCGGTCCAGACTTCATTGGAATAAACAAAGGGCAGGGACAGCTCCCCTCCCCGGGGCCAGGTGCACAAGAGCAGGCCGCCCTCACGGCCACAGGCGTAAGTCGGGCGTTGGGGATTAGCGAATCCGGAAAGATCGCGCTTCAAGTTGTAGCGGTGCACGGCCCGGAGATGGCTGCGCACGTGGTCCTGGTCCAGCACGGGTCCGACCCCGCAGACCAGTGCCAGCCAGGCGCCTAAAACGCCGTCCGACAGGCAGCCATTGCCGTATTGATACTTGGGGCCCTCCTTTTCGAACAGGGCCACCGCTTCGGGCGAGTAATCACCCACCATGCTTTTATTCTGGAGCGGATTCTTCGCGCGCAGGTTTTTCCACTCGATCCGCTGGAAAAAGTATTCGCCGTTGAACAACTCAGCCCCGGCTTTGGGGGTGCCCAGCGACAGGAGTTGGGCATAGAGCGGCGGCTCATCCCCCAGGGCTTTGCCCATGAGCGAGGCGGCCTGCAGCGCCCCCAGGTAGAAGCTGGTACACATGCCCTCCGGCCCCCAGAATTCAATGTCGTAGGTGTTGTGATGCGGCTCCTCCACCCAACCCTTGTGGCCGGGATCCCACGTTGCGATGCAATAATCCAGACTGCGCTTCACCTTGGGCCAAAGCGCGCGGAGCCATTCGGTGTCGCCACTCATCCGCCATTCCCGAAACACTTTCATGATGCCGCCCAATTGGCCGTCCGCGGCAGCGTAAAAGTCGTGGTCCACGGGTCGGATCGGCAGCGCGCTGCGGAATTGCTGGTGGCCCGCCTCATTTTGCGACGGCCCGAACTCCGTTTCGCGCAACGTGCGCTCCAAGCTGGGGAAAAGATGCGGGATGGCCTGGGCATAGTTCCAGACATGCGTGCAGGAACCATGGCAACAGCCTGAGTTATCGCCGCACCCCTCCCACGACCAGAGCCGGCCATCGGTCTGGCGCAACACGGTAGGTGATTTCAGAATGGTCAGGTTGGCGGCAACCGCTTCGAGGATCTCCGGCGGCAGGGTCGAATCATAAAAGCACTTGCTGAATCGTACTGTCTTGTCACGCAGTTCATCGTAACGGTCCCGCCAATAAAAGCTCACGCTGTTGATATCCGTGAAGCGCCCCGCGTACCACGGCCGAAAGCTCGAGGCCGGCCCCTGTGCCGGCGCGGCGCCCGAGAAATCTTTGCCTATCCTCAGATTCGTCTGCCCCGCGAACCAGGCCAGGCGCAGGGTGATGGTCCTGCTGGCCCCGGGCGCCAATTGGAAGGGCACAAATAAGCTCGCGCCCGGGCTGGGCTGCCCTTCAGTAACCGCCGGCCCAGCGGAGCAACGCCCCTCGGCGGCATCGCGCCAGGCCATGGTCAGCGCGTCCCACCAACCCCCGCGGAACCAGGCGTGGTTGACCCTAACTTCGGCCTCCGAAACCGTGGCGGCAAACGCCCCTTCCTCCCAGGGCCGTTCCGGCGCGCCGCCACCCCACAGGACGTATCCGCCGTTGATGGGTCGCACCGCGCGGGGGTTCTCGCCCGACGCCATAAAGTTCTTCGAGTGAAAGGAAAACACGCCGTCAACCTGCGTTTTGGCGCGATTGCTGAACCGGTACTCGAGCGCTGCCATGGGCAGGCTAGAGTTGTCCGCGTCGCCGGGAACGAATGGACTCCAGCCGGTAACTTCCGCCCGAAGGGGAAGGCGCGGGTCCGAAAGCCGTACCGTTGCGAACGGGAAATGGGCTTGGAACTGGGCGGAGGCAAAACGCGGCAGCCCATACGTGGTGCCGCCCCCTCCGTTGCCGGTGTCCGGCGGGCCGAAGATCTTGCGCGGCGGCACGGGGCCTTCGAGCACGCGCGCCAGCTCCGGTTTGCCGTTCAGCGAGACCGCCGCGAAAATGCACGGTTCATTATAGACTTCCGGACGGTTCCGAAGTGAGACGTGAGACAAGGCGCCGGTGCCTTCGAGACAAATCATCCCCGCGCCAATCCCTCCCATGGGAAACGCGATTTGATTCAGAAATTCGCCCGAATACTCGGCGTTGAAACGACGCGCGGCTCGGCGGGCTGCAAGCCGGAGGCGGCGATCGTGATCCGCGGCGGGAGCGGCGGAGACAGGTTCCGCGGCGGAAGCGGAGCCCAGGCTGCCCACGGCCCCAACGCTGGCGGCGGAGAGTTTTAAAAACCGGCGCCGCGGCATCGCGGAATCGCCCGGAGGTTCAGTTGTCATAAGTCAAAGTGGAACAAGGTTTGGCTCAATTATTCCGCGGCTTTCGGGCTTGGCACCTTCACCGGGACTAAGGGCTTCCCGCCTCTGCCCTGCCCCGCGCCCGGCCTGCCCGAACGGACGTCCAGGTCGGTGGCGATCTTCGTTTTCAATTCATCCAATTCCTTTCGCACGTCCCGGTTGGCTTTTTCGAGATCCAGCACCTCCTGGCGGAGGTTCTTGAAATCATCCACCGGTTTGCGCGTAGCGCGAAGCTGGGTCACGGCGGTTTCGGCAGCGGTTCGTTCCGGGCTGGTCTTCGAGGCGGAGGCGAGCTTCTCTAAAACGGGGATCGCTTTGGGATCGCCCAGCAAGGCGAGGGCTCGGATGCTTGCCTGCTGGACGCTCTTCTTCGGCGCGTTGATATAGCCCACCAAAAAGTCGCGGATCACATCCCGCTTCTCCTCATTTCGGTCCAGGTAACCCAGCGCTTCCAAAGCCTGGCCAAAACCGCGGCTGGTGAAGGCGGGTTCTCGTTTCGTCAAGGTTTCCATCAGCACCGGCACGGCGGACGGATCATCTTCGGCTCGCAAGGCGCCCACGGCGGCATCCGCCAGCTCGTTCCGGTAGGATTCGGAGTCGAGAAACTTTGTCAGCGTCTCCTGGACGCGCGGCTTGGCATACCCGCCCAACTCCCGCAACGCCGCCGAAGCAATGCCGGGGTTCTTCTCCCCGTTGACCGTTTCGAGCGCATTGGCGAAGGCCTTTTCCTCATAAAACCCTCCAATATCCTGCACGACCTGCAAGCGGACGCGCGCATCGGTTTGACGGGTGGAGGCGAGCAGGGCCTCGAGGGCCTCATCGGTATGGATCGAGCGCAAGGCTTTCGAGGCCTCGACGCGAACGCCGTAGAACGAGTCCTGGTTCAGCCGCTCCCGAAGCTGGGCTATCGATCGATGGTCGGTCTTGTCCGTCAGCTTTTCAATCGCCAGCAGCCGGCCCATCATGTCCTCCCGGTCCGCAAGCTGGGCATCGAGCATCTCGCGGGAAGGGTCGAATTTGATTTTGGCCAGCAGCGTGTATTCGGGATCGACCCGCACAATTCGAGGCGCGGAGGGAAGGGCGAAGTAGAAGTCTTCCTGTTTCCGGGTGATTTGGGCCGTGCGATCGAGGCTGCCGAAATCACCCTTGAATCGCAGCGACAACGGCAGGTTAAAGAGCAGGACTTTATCGTTGGTCTCTTGCGTTTGCCGGACGGACACTTTTGCCAGCCGCGTGGCTTCGTCCCACCCATAGGTCACCTCCAAATCCGGGAAGCGGCCGTGATAGAACCACTGGTCAAAGAACTGGTCGTACGAACGGCCCGAGATCTCCTCGATCACGGCGCGGAGGTCCTCAGTGACCACATTCCCGAACTCATGGCGTTGGAGATACGTCTTGATGCATTTCCGATACAAGTCGTCGCCCAACTCCGAGCGGAGCATGTGGAGGACCCAGGCGGCCTTCGGATAGACCAGGTAGCCGAACAAATCGTCCGGGCTTTGAAATGTGCGCCGGACGATCGCGGTGTCATCGCCGGTGTTGGCCGTAATCTGACGCGCGCGCCCATACCACTCGTAAAGCATGGCCTCGCGCCCGTGTTTATGCGCCGTGTAGAGCGTTTCGTAAAATGTGGCGAATCCCTCGTTCAACCAGAGATGGCTCCAGTCCTTGCAAGTCACCAGGTCGCCAAACCATTGATGCGCCATTTCATGCGCGATCAGGCCCTCGCTGGTCCGCAGGTTCTCCGTGGCATCGGTGAAGAGCGTATTATCGGTCAGGGTGGTCGCGCTGGTGTTTTCCATCCCGCCCGCTACGAAATCGTTCACGCAAACCTGGGCGTACTTATCCCACGGGTAGGGCACCCCGATTTCGCGCTGGTAGAATTCCATGATATCCTTCGTGTCCCGAAACGAGTTCGCGGCGTCCTTGATCTCGGAGGCGGGGGTATAAAAGGTCAACGGGATATCGCCGCACTTGTCTTCCAGCTTCTTGAATGAACCGGCGCACAACGAGAGGAGATAGCTCGAATGCGGTTTGTCCTGCGACCAATGGAAGACCCGCAGGCCCGTGGCCGGATCCGCGGCTTCGGAGACCAGGTGTCCATTGGAAACGACGGTCATGCCTTCCGGCACGCGGCACGTGACTTCCGAGGTCAGCCGCTGATTGGGAGAATCCAAACACGGATACCATTTCCGCGCTTCGATGGCCTCGCCCTGGGTAAACAGGTGGGTGTCGCCCGCTCGGTAGCCCATCTCCGGCGTGCGAAAGTAAACGCCCCCCGAAGGCTCCGCGAAATAGGCGATGGTCACGGAGGTTTCCTGGCCGGGCGCGATGGGTTCGGCGAAGTTGACGATGATCTGATCGTCCTCCACGTGGTAGGTCTCGAGCTTCCTCGTGGCGGTAACCGAGCGCACCTGGAAATCCACCGCATTGAGTTTGAGTTCGGACACGGCCTTGGCGAGCGGTTTGAAAGTCAGCGTGGCCGTCGCCTCGATGGTCCTTTGTTTGAAATCCGGGGTAATATCCAATGCCACATGCAACATCTGGACCTCCCGGTCCGGAGCGTAATGGCGTGGCGCGGTGGAATCGCCCGCCGCCAGGAACGATGCTGATTTGACGCACTCGATTTCGGAACTCCCGGTTTCTCCTTTGATCCCGGTGACAGCCAGGCCCGTGCAAGCGCAAAAGGCCAGGACGCTTAGGTATGGTTTCATTTCAGATGAAAGTGGTTTACCAGAACGGGCGTTGGAAGCAAAGGGCAGAGCGAAACCAACCGTGGTCACCCGGAGGATCGAAGCGCCCATGCGGCCCCGACGCTTCCCGCGTGCCAGTCACTCGTCAAATTTGCGGGAGCGACGCGTTCCCAGCCAACTCCGCCTGCGCCCGGCCACCGGTCAGGGCCCGCCGACCTCGAAGAAAGCTGCGGGGTTAGTCGGCAAAATGAGGGCCGGTGGATTGGTTGAGAACGTGGTCCAATTGGGGGGACTCAGCACGGTCGCCTGCTGAAGATTCAATGAACCGTCCCAGATCAGAGTGAATTCCGGGCCGTTGGTGGGTGAAGGCAACCAGAGGAGTTGGCGGTTGATGATGGTTAACCCGCGCCGCGCCACCACCATTCCGGTAAAATGCAGTGTCGTATCGTTGGAAGCGAGCACCTGGCTGGTAAATGAAATATCGACCGGGAGGGTGAGCGTCTGCACCTCGGTAGCGATCCCGAACGTCATGCTGCCGGGAGCATTGGTGGCGCTCAAGCCGTCCAGGGGCCTGCTTCCGCCAACGATAACCAGCCCATTGGCCCGGAAATCCAACACCGGCTTCGGCGAAGCCGCTGTGCTCAGGGACACGCTCGAAGCGTCGAGCGGGCCGCCCCCGATCGTGACCGGCGAACTCAACAGATCGAAGCTGAGGTTCCGGACCGCGAGCACCACGCTCGTCCGCGCGATGCCGCTACCCACGGTGGTCTGTCCGCCATAGCTGGCCGGTTGTGGCGGGATTGACCCGCTCGGACCGGGCTGCCACGAATTGGTTTGCATGGCCACCATGGCGCCGCCCGAAACAATCTGGATGCTAGCCGCCTGAATATCCAGAACCAGCCAGCCGCTGAACGCGGCGGTCAGGCTCCCGGTGGCTTGCTCTTGCCATATCCCCTGCCCCGTGCTGCCTTGCAGCGCAAGGGAACTCGAAGCGGGGTCGATACTGAAAAGGTGAAGCGTGGCGAACGCGTTCGCAGGCGCCAGGCCCAGCAGCGTGAGCAGGCAAAACGCTCCCAACCGGCATCTCGCGGAGTTTAAGCAACGGATCATATGGGGTATGCTGAGGAGAATACTGCCATCTTAAGGCCCGCGCGTCAAAACCAGGCGGCGCGAATCCAGGCGCCCGGCCTCATTCGGGACCCCGGTCCGCCAAGCATTGACAACCGCTGGGCGAAGGCGGAAGAATGCGGTCCTGAAGCCATGTAGTCGCGTTCCCGCTCTCGGTGAGCGGACGCCGCATGGCATGCGTTCAGGTGATGGAGCAAGGGAACATGACTATTCCGTTTGGGGCTGAATGGCTGCCGGAGGGCACCGGCTCGAACATTCTGATCACGGACCCGGACGTGGTTTTGGCACCGAATCGGTTCTATCGCTTGCGGGTGTTGTGGTGAGACGCATGCCCGCAACTTCAGTTTCCGCCGCCGCGGTCTCACTTCGGGGTTGGATCGCTCCAAAAGGAAGGTGGCGGAGAGTCAAGGGCTCAGTTGTGCGTCGGCTCCATCGGGGTCCACTGCGTGGGCGTCAGGGTGGGGTCGCTGTTGGGGTTGTAGCCGGGCTCGTTGTTCATCAAGATCTCTCCATTGGCCGATGACCAGGCCTGGCCGTACTGCGTTGGGAGCTTATAAGTCGAGCCATCGCTGGTCTTCCACGGGCTCACCTCCCGCATCACGTCCGCTCGATTCTCCGACTCCACGGCCAGGTTGGCGGAGTGTTGCCAGTAGGCCTGGTGTTGCGCATCGTTGGCGCTGGTTTGGGCGCCTATCCGAGCCTCGGTCGCGTCGAACTGGGCTTTCTGGCGGCCCAACTGCGCGCGTTGGGCGGCGAAGAACCGCTGTCTTCTCGCTTCCACAAATTCGGCGACCTTTTGTCTCCAAAGCGGGTTGAACTCCAGAGACTGGACCATTACCGCGCGGAGCGAGTCCAGTTGTGCCAGTTGGCCCTTGGGTGCCCGCTGCGAGGAAGCGCAGCTCAGGGACCAGTAGGTTACCGCTTTCGGGTTGTTGATCTTGTAGCGCGACTCCTGGAGCACCCCGCTGAGCACCTCCTGTACGGTCTGGCCATGGAGCTCGTATTCGAAGGTCTCCTTTCCCGCTGCAATCAGGACGCCGTTATTCGGGTCGGTGTTGACCTGCTCGTAGATTTTCTTGGCCACTTCCGGCATCCTTTCCTTGCTGATGATTTTGGCCTGGGCCAGGTCTGGACGGTATAACTGAATGACCACTTTCTCGAAGGCTTCGAACACGTCGGCCGGCGGCCGGGCCGCGATGTTGAAGAGCACCACCTGTCCCGGCTGGTACACCCCTCGCTCGGCGTCGCTGCTCCAGGCAAAGCTCATGTACGGATAGACGTCGAACGCGCGTGTGTCCTGGGGGCCGCCCCAGTGGACACGCAGCAGGTACGGCTGCGCCAGGTCTCGCCGCCAGCTCACGCCCCCCTTCCAGGTCCAGTCGTTGGGCAGCACTCCCCGCACTATCTCCATGTCCTTGAACCCTTGTTCGTCGGTGATCGCGTAGCGCTTGTAGAGAATCTTGGCGGATTTTTGCGCCTTGGCCGGTGCGATTGCTTGCTGCCCGGTCGAACCCGGTTCGGCCCCCTGCAGCGACCCCAGGCAGATGGTGCAGGCGAGAGCGTGGGTTTGCCAGCCGCTTAAGGGGTTCATCTTATTCTTAGATAGCAGCCTTGAGCAGGCGGGTCAAGCGTACTTCCACAATGCTCGAGCAACCCGCCCGCCTGCCTCCTGGCAAAGTCGCTGGCCAAAACGCGCACGCGCTTTGCTCACCACGGCGCAATCCAGGCCGCCGACCACCCCCCAGGCGGGGCTGAAACTTCGCAGCAGCGGTGGGGGTTCAAAACTGGTTAGCAATCAGCCATCCACCACCCCGGACGTTCTCGCGCGCCTCCAACCTTCGACTGCCCCACGACGCGCAGCGGGTCTGAGCCCCAGCCAGATTGGATTACGCTTTGGAGCTTTGAGGACTGGATGTATTTGAGGCTGTCGTTTCCCGCCGGGTTGGCTCACACTGGCGTTCGTAATCACTCGATTTTTCCATGCATGCCTCATGCCAGCTTCGATACCTGCCGCACCCCATACAACCTTGTGGACACTGGCAGCCCTGCGCCCGCCGCGGAGTTGACTCCGCCGTGTTCAAGCCCAATCGCCGGGCGGTGATCCCCATCCTGGGTGTCTGCCTTGCTTGGGCTGCGCTCGCCACGGCAGCCGATCTGCCCCAGGTCCATGCCCTGATCCACGCTCGACCGCTCCACGCCGGACGAATCGATCCAAAACTGTTTGGCAACTTCGTGGAACTGCTCGATGACGTTGTGCCCGGCATGTGGGCCGAACTGCTCAATGATCGGTCATTCGAAGGCGTGATCCCGGCGGCCAACTGGTGCTACTACGATGGCTCGCCGGACATCTGTGACCGCCCATGGGACACCAATGCCAGCTGGCGCTGCGATAGCGAGAACGCGTTTAACGGCGCGCGTTCCGCCCGGCTGGACGCCACGGGCCAGTTGGCCAGCCTGACCCAGTCGGGACTGGGTGTGCAAAAGGACATGACATACGCCTTTTCAGGCTATCTGCGCGGCACCCCAGGGACTCGAGCCACCGTCCTGCTCAAGTCACTGCTGCCCACCGGGGATTGGCTCGTCCTCGCTTCCGCGGACCTTCCGGAGCTAACCTCCGAATGGCGCAGATACTCGGCCCGGCTGGCCACCCGCGGCGCGACGGATCGGGCGGTTTTCGAGCTCCAGTGCCACACCCCGGGTGTCCTTTGGGCGGATAAACTGTCGCTGATGCCCGAGGACAACCTCGGTGGATGGCGTCGGGAAGTTGTCCAGGCCGTCGAGGAAGTCCATCCCACCCTGATCCGGTGGGGCGGTTCAAGCATTGATCCCGGCCATTACCGCTGGAAAGCCGGCATCGGGGATCGCGACCTGCGCACTCCTTGGCGCAATGAGAACTGGGGGAGGCTCGATTCGAATGACGTCGGCATTGACGAGTTCTGCCAGTTTTGTGAATTCACGAAGGTCGAGCCGCTGATCTGCGTGAGCTTTGCTGATGGTCCTCAGAACGCCGGAGACCTGGTGGAGTACTGCAATGGCGCATCCACCACGCCCTGGGGCGCCAGGCGCGCCGTGAACGGCCACCCGGCGCCGTACCGGGTCAAGTACTGGCAGGTGGGCAACGAGATCGCCGGCGATAATCCACAGTATCTGGCGCAGTTTGGCGAATTCGCCGCGGCCATGAAGCATGCCGACCCGGCCTTGTTGCTGATGAGTTCCTTCCCGTCTCAGCGGCTGCTCGATCGCGCCGGCAAGGACATCGCCTACGTCTGCCCGCACCACTACACCACTGACTTCGCAGCTTGTGACCGCGACTTGGACAACCTCGCCGCCATGCTTGACCATTCTCCCGGCTGCGACCAGATCAAAGTAGCCGTGACGGAATGGAACATCGATGGCGGCTCGTGGGGCCTCGGACGAGGGAAGCAAATGACATTGGAAGCCGCGTTGCTCAACGCCCGCTACCTGAACCTCTTAATGCGCCACTCGGACAAAGTCAGGATCGCCTGCCGCTCGAATCTTGCCAATAGCTACTGCGGCGCGATTTTTGAGACCGGCATTTCCGGCTTGGGAATTCTCCGGCGCCCGAGCTTTTATGTGATGAAGCTCTACGCGCTGCATGCCCGGCCCGTTCCGCTCAGGCTCGAACCGTCCAGCGACCGCTTGGATCTCTTCGCCTGCGGGTCCGAGGACAAAACCTCCGCCGTCGTGTTTGCTGTCAATCTCAAGCCCGAACCGGCGGGATTGAATATCGAGTTCGACGGGTTCGGACACGCGGCGTTCGTGAAAGCTGCCGAAGCCCTCGGCGACACGCTCGAAGCGGGCCAGCCCGACGTGATGAATCACTGGCAGACACCGCAGCGCGTCACGATCCTTCCGGTGCCGGTCTCAGCTCACGACGTAAGAATACCCGGTTTGTCCGCCGTCGCCGTTGAGTGCGACACACGTTGACATCGTCGGTAGGCGGACCGGAACAAGGAGGCGGCGTGCGGTGGAGAAGATTCTACCCCACCCGGGGGGCTTGGCATGACCCGCCGACCAACCCGCTCCCAGCGGGCGCACCGAGCCCCTGCAACTTCGAACCGTGCGAGGAGGTGGACCCTATTGCTTCAGATTGCCTTCTGACGATGCGGTGAAATGTGAATAACCCGTTGAATAATGCGTTAACAAAATCACCTTTTTTTGCTCGTGGAAATTCGGGATCCCGGTCATTATCGGCGGATCGTAATACCGAAAGGCAATTGTAAGAATGGCAACTGAAGAACGTGTGCTTTGTTTTGAGCGAAAATCTCTCGAAGACTTGGGGGTGTTTCAGGGCCTGAGTCTAGAAATCGAGAAGTATTTGCCGGTTGTCGCCTCCTCTTCAAAAATTCTGTACTTGAACCGGAGCGATGCGGAAAAGGATAAGCGTTACAAACAGCTTATCCCGTACGTGTTAATTATTAGCAACGGCAAAATATTGCGATACCGCCGCGGACGCGGTGGCCAGGAAACCCGATTGCACGGGTTGTATTCCGTCGGCGTCGGGGGGCACATTTCCGAGGAGGATCATGGGCTGTTTTCAAACGACCGCGGTTACCAGGACGGAATGCGCCGCGAATTAATGGAGGAGGTTGCGATCGAAGAAGTCAAGGAGGCAGCCGTTGCCGTAATCAATGACGACAGCACGGAAGTCGGGTACGTGCATTTTGGTGTCGTGCATGTCGTGCATGTGGCGAATGAGACAATCGTGGGCCGGCGCAGCGGCATTGTGGGCCCTGAATTCCTCCCGATTGCTGAAGCCGTGAAGGATTTGTCAGGTTACGAATCATGGTCCCGTTTTTGCTTGGAGCATCTCGATTTGCTGCTGTCGAAGGCCGCTGCTTGCGGCGTCACTGTTCCTGAACGTGTGGGCTGAGGATTCCAGCATGCGCTGGCAAGTGGAGCTTTTGAGGGAATCACAAGTGAGTACTTTTGAAGAATACCAGACTCTCGCGGCCAAATTGCCACTTTCTCTGCGGAACAATCGGGACCGGATACACTTTCCTGTTTTGGGATTGCAGAAAGAAGCAGGCAAGATCGGATCGCTGCTTGCGAAAGCGTCCGAGTCTGGATCATCCCGCCTGACGCGGGAACAAAGCGGGGAGATTCGAGATAGGTTGTCTGAAATTCTTTGGTACCTAGCCAAATCAAGCGAACACCGAACCATTAAACCGAGGGGCGGCCGATGAAGAAAGTGGTCGCCGGAATGGATCTACACGGCAGCAACGTGGTGTTCGGTATCCTGGACCGGGATGGCGAACGCCTTACTTCTTTTTGAATTTGAAGATCCTCCGCGCCGGAGTGGCCAGGTCACCGGAACTTTCCACGGTGTGCATCCGAACCTGCAAACCGGTGCTCGCGCTTCCTGTGAAAACAAAGGCTGCTTTCCACGGGTCACGATCCGGGCTTTCGCTCTCGACACGAAGTACCAGGTCTCCGTTTTCCGTGTTCCATGAGCCTTTACCGAGCGAACCCCGGTTGTCGAAGGAGTAGTACTTGGGCAATTCGGCTTTAGGGTCCATCACGGTATAGCCCTTCGACTCCACTTCGCCGATTTTTACATGGAGAAGGACGACGTGCTTGTCCAGGTCCCACGAGATGTTCAGGGAAACCGGCTCTCCGTTTTCCGACTCGGCCTGCCATTGACCGAACATCCAATCCGCCTTTGCTTCGGAGACGAGGCTCTCCAGCGAGCCTTGAGCGTGTGCGGCGAAGGATGTCATGCAGGCGAAAAGACCAACAGCCAAGTAACGAGCGATCATAGGTTCCTTTTGGTTACGGATTGAGTACAAAACCCGGGCACTGCGCGACAGCGGCAATGACCGGGACCACTTCTTCGAATGTAGGGGGCTGTTAAAATTCGTCAAGGACCGGGTTTCCGCCAGCACCGCTTGGGGTCTGGTGAGCAGGCTGGCCCATACCCGCACGCGAACCCCATCTGCTCGACAAGAAACTTGAAGAGGCGGTTGCGGAAGGCAAGCGGTTCGCGCATGCCGTGCGCCGGTTCTCCGAGGGCCACCACGCGGGCCGCGATGCCGTTAACAGCCGCGGGACAAACGTGCGCCGGCATTCGGGTGCGAAGCTACTTTCCCAGCGCGTCCACCGCGGCTTGTTGAAAGGCCCGGCGAACGTCGCTCGCATCGCTGTTCGGAAAATCGGTGCGCTGCACCATCAGGATGAATTCGACGCCACGCACCGGATCGATCCAGGCCTGGGTGCCCCAGGCACCACCGTGACCAAAGGTCCCGGGTGAGAGCATCGCCGCCACGCCGGGATGCGGCGCCCGCAGTATGCAGGTGCCGATGCCCCAGCCGTAATTGGTGCCGTGGTTGCCGAACTGATCCGATTGGAAGAAACCCGTAGGTAAATCTCCCGTCTGCACCGTCCGCAAATACGTCATCGCCGCCGGGCTCAGGTAACGCCTGCCGCGCAGGGTTCCGCCCGCCAGGAGCATCTGGCAGAACCGCGCGTAGTCGGGGCCGGTTGAGAACAGGCCGCCGTTGGCCAGGGGCGCATGCCCCTCGACCCCAATGGGACCGCGCGGGGGAACTTCCTCGAGCCCGCCCGTGGCGCGGTTTTTCTTGTAGGCCGACACCAATCGAAGGTTTGGCTTTCGTGCAGGATAAAACGTGGTGTGCTTCATTCCCAACGGATTGAAAACGCGCTCTTGGAGGAAGACCTCAAACGGCTTGCCGCTGACGACCTCGACAATCCGGCCCGCCACATTGATGCCGGATTGGGTGTAGCGCCATCGGCTGCCCGGCTCGAACTGCATCGGGGCAGCCAGGAACAAGGGGATGAGAATCCGCCAAGCTCCGTGCCTGGGCGGCCGCCTCGCTCGGAGCTTCCCCCAGACCCGAGGTGTGCGTCAGGAGTTGTGCAATCGTCAGATTGGCGGGCTGGCCCGAGGGCGTTTTGAGTCCGGCGAACTCGGGGAGATACTTGGCCACCGGATCGGCGACGTTGAGCTTGCCTTCGTCCTGCAGCATCAGCACCGCGACCGCCGTGACGGGCTTGGTCATCGAGGCGATCCAGAAGAGGGTGTCCGTGCGCATCGGCTGCTTGCCTTCGAGGTTTGCCCAACCGGTCGCGGCACAATGCAGCACTTTGTCTTTGGTCGCGACCACGGTGACGGCTCCGGAAACCTCTCCGTCATCCACCGCCTTCAGCATGGCCTCGTTTACCCCGGGCAACCTCGGCGCGGCGCACGAAGCCAGGAACGGGATGAGCAGCATCCAACCGCAGCGGGAGAATCGTTTGGTCATGTCCTGGGGCCTCTCATGGTTATCGTGTGCGCGTGTCTTCGTGCTGCTTACCACAGGACCCAAACGCAGGCAATCTCGCAGTCGTAAGTCCGCTCCGTCGCTCCCCATGCGCGCGAGTTCGAGTCGCGAGATGGCAAACAGAGAACGGAGCCTTGGATTTCGCTTGGGATCCATCGAGCGTTGGGGAATGCGCATGAGGGAAAACAGCGCTCGACAAGGCCCGACAATTTAGGCGACGATGGCGCGGCATGAAGCAGACCTCGATGCGTGCGGGCTTGATGCTCCAACTCCTGGCCGCCGCAGCGCTTGCCCCCGATCCTGCCACCGCGGCGATCTACGTCGTGGACACCGCGGCGCCGGAGAATTCGGACGCGAACCCGGGCACGGAAGCCCGGCCATTCCGCACGGTCCAACATGCCGTCGAGGCCGCCCAACCCGGCGACACCCTTTGCGTGATGGCGGGCCATTACCAGGAACGAGTCAGCATCCGAGCCAGCGGCGAGGAGGGCAAGCCCATCACGCTCAGGGCGCTGCCGCGGCACTCGGCGGTGGTGAGCGGCTTCGACCTTCACGGCAGTTATCTCCGCGTCGAGGGGTTCGAGATCACGGCGGGGACGCCGGCCGTGGCCGTGCAATTGGACGGCAGCCATTGCGAGGTGGTGGACAATGACATCCACGACATGTCGGTCGCGGTCGCCGGCACGACGGGAAAGCCGGGCGCGGACGGCGGCACGCGCGATTACTCGGCGGTGGCGCACAACCGGATTGCGTACAACCGGGTCTATCACAGCCAATACGGATTCATCCTGGGCGGGAACGATTGGCTGGTGGAGAACAACGAGGTCAACCGGCTCTTCATGTACTCGCCGGGCAATCGGTATGACGACTGCGATTACTCGCGGTTTTTCGGCAAAGGCTGCATCGAGCGGTATAACTATTACCACGGCAGCACCGCGCCGGAGATCCGGGTCGCTCACGTGGATTGCCTGCAAACCTTCACCGTCAACGGCGAGATCGCCCAGGACCTGGTATTCGAAGACAACACCTGCTTCGACTTTCACCAACTGTGCATGGTGGAAAGCGCCCCGCACATCGGCAGCGTGAGTAACTGGACCCTCCGCGGCAACATCGTCTCGGCAAACTCACCCACGATGAGCGGAGGTTGGGGACCCGATATTATCCAAACGCTGAACGTGACGATTGCCAATAACACGATCTACGGCGTGCGCTGGGCCGCCATCGGACTCCGCGGCAAGGAATCCACCAACGGACAGATCCAGAATAATATATTGGCGGAAGCCGAACGCGCCGTCATCGATGGCGACTCGGATTTCGCAGCCTCCGAACCGGTGATCGAATACAACCTGACCTTCAAAACCTCGCCGGCCGCCGGCGAGAACAACCTCAATGGCAAGGACCCGCGGTTCCGGGACGCCGCGCACCGGAACTTTCGCCTGCAAAAAGGCAGCCCGGCGATTGGCGCGGGCAAAGCGGGAATGACCATCGGGGCCTTGGAGTTTCCTAACGTCTATTACGTCGATCCCAGGCATCCCGCGGCAAACGACGACCTGGCGTGGGGCTACCCGGCGGTGCCCCTGGCCACCCTGGCCAAGGCGTGCGCCCTTGCGCAAACCGGCGACACCATCGTTCTCCGCGGCGGCCTCTATCGTGAGACCCTGCGCCCCGCGTGCGACGGGCTCACCATCCGCGCCATGCAGGGTGAAGCAGTCACTCTGAGCGGGGCGGATATCATCGAGGGCTGGACACACCGACCGGATGGAAGCTGGTCCGCGCCACTGGACTCCGCCCCACGAAGCATTCTCCGCGACGGGCAGCCATGGGATCGGTTCACGTATGACCCGGCCGAGAAGCGGATCCTCGTACGGTCCGGCGACCCCAGATTGCACCTGTTTGAAACGTTGGTTCGGGAGCAAGCGATTGACCTCGCGGGCCGGCAGCAGATCAAGCTCGAAGGCCTCGCGACGGTGAACACACTCCGTGGACGGCCCTAAAGCCCTTGAACCTCGAAAGACGTTGCCGACCAGCCCGGTTCCGCGCCCGCGCGCCAAGTGCCAGGTATTGCCATTGCGCCGCGTTCCGGTAGCCTGAATGGGGTAAGCGGCATTCATCTGATAATTGCTTTAGAATTAGAAACATTATGAATCGTTATCGCCCCTCGCTGGTGTTTATCGTCGCCCTGGTTTTCACGGCCTTGACCGCCCGCATCGACGCGCGCGCCCAACCGAGTGGCACGACCGCTGCATTCCAGTTTTCTTCCGGCCAGGCCGCCGACGATCAGGCCTACGAGAAAGCCCGCCGGGTCATCGCCGCCGACGTCCAGGATGGCAAATTCCTTGCCGGGCAAAACTGGGCCCAGGTCTGGACCCGTGACACCTCGTATTCGGTCGAGCTGGCGTGTGCGCTGTTGCACCCGGATGTTTCGAAAACGACGCTCTTGGGGCTCACGCAAGACGTGGAAGGCATTGGCGAATGCTGGTACCAGGACAAGTGCGGCCATTTTGCGGGTTGGCCCAACTTGACGGATGCCATCGTAGGGGCCTCGGGTCTCTGGTCGCTTTACCTCGTGACGGGGGACCCGGAGCTGGTGCGCCCGATTTACGAGCGGACGTTGCGCAGCCTGCGGCGCGCCGAGCGGGATGCCTATGATCCCAAAACCGGCCTCTTCAAGGGTTGCTCGAGCTTTATGGAATCCAACAGCGCCTACCCGGCCCGGTATGCAATGAAAGGTGAACTGGTGGGCCGGACCTGCGCGCTGAGCACCTGCCTGCTGTACTATCGCGGCTACATCGTGGCCGCCGACGCCGGGCAGATCCTGGGCGAAGACGTCCGTCCGTTGCGCGAAAAGGCGGTTCGCCTCAAGTCTGCCATCAACACCCGCTTCTGGCAGCCCAAGGAGGGATATTACGGCTACTTCCTCGATGAGAACGGCACGCTCAACCCCAGGATGGAAGGGCTGGGGGAGGCCTTCGCCATCCTCACAGGCGTGGCCGACGCCAAACGCGCGCGCCGGATCCTGCGCTCCACGCCCACCACCCCCTGGGGCTTTCCCTGTCTTTGGCCGCAATTCGAGGAGTGGCGGGATTACAAGCGGGATTTCGCCCATTATTACCACAACGGCATGATCTGGCCCTTCGTCGAGGGATACTGGGCCTGGGCGGCAGCCCGCATGCAGGATGCCGGCACCTTCGGCCGCGAGCTCGATGCCCTGGTGAAGCTCTCCGAAAAGAACGACACCTTCATGGAACTCTACCGTCCCGAAGACGGCCGACCCGACGGTTCCCCACGCCAATTGTGGAGCGCCTCGGGGTTCCTCTCGATGATCTACCACGGACTTTTCGGCATGGATTTTGTCCAGGACGGCATCCGCTTCGCCCCGGTGGTCCCCGACCAATTCCAAAAGTTGACGCTCAATAACGTGCCCTACCGGAATGCGCAACTGAGCATCCTCGTCCAAGGCCACGGAACCCGCGTCCGCCGGTTCGAACTGGATGGAAAAGCCACGAAACCGGAGTTTCCGGCCTCGCTCACTGGTGCGCACCAGGTCACGATCTGGATGCGATGACGGTCCGTGACCGGCCCGGCGCGTGCCGCGCCGGGCGGAAATGAGAGCTCCGAGGACAAGCTGGTCAAACCGAGGGAGACCGCCTCATAATCGAGCTGCATGGGTTCCAACGCATTTGTTGGCGTTTTGTTTCACTGGCTGGGCGGCTTGGCCGCCGGGAGCTTTTATGTGCCCTATAAAGCCGTGCGACACTGGGCCTGGGAGGTGTATTGGCTTGTCGGTGGTGTTTTCTCCTGGCTCATCGCCCCTTCCCTCCTGGCCTTGCTGCTAACGCAGCATCTAATCCCCGTGCTCAAGGAACAATCCGCCGGGACATTGCTGTGGACCTACGGGTTCGGAGCGCTTTGGGGCCTGGGCGGTCTGACGTTCGGGCTGAGCATGCGATACCTGGGGATGTCGTTAGGCATGGGAATAGCCCTTGGGTATTGCGCGGCGTTCGGGACCCTGGTCCCACCCGCCGCCAAAAGCTTCTTCCCGTGGATACCCGTCGAGTCGAGCCTGGGAGAGATCATGAGTTCCACTCCCGGAAGGATCACCCTGGCCGGAGTTGCGGCCTGTTTGCTGGGCATCCTGGTCGCCGCGATGGCCGGGCTGCGCAAAGAGAGAGAGCTGCCGGAATCAGAGAAGCGGAAAACCATCGCCGAGTTCAACTTCGGCAAGGGCTTGCTGGTCGCCACGTTCTCCGGGATCATGAGCGCGTGTTTCGCTTTCGCCCTCACCGCGGGCAATCCCATCAGCGAAGCTTCCCGCCATGCCGGAACCAAGGCCGTTTGGTCCGGACTGCCCAAACTCGTGGTGGTGCTGGCCGGCGGCTTTACCACCAACTTCCTCTGGTGCGCGTTCCTCAGTCTCAAACATCGGACCTGGACGCAGTATTTTGATTCGACGACGGACGTGGGTGTCCGGGATGCGGAGCACACGCCGGGTGGCAACGTCCCGAGTACCGGCAGCGGACGCGGGCTCGCCCTGGAATCCCCGACGGCGCCGCTCGTCCGCGTCGAGCAGATCCCTCGCCTTCGGAATTATATGTTTTCGGCCCTCGCCGGGACGACCTGGTACCTCCAATTTTTCTTTTATACCATGGGCGAGACGCAAATGGGCAAGTACGGTTTCGCGAGCTGGACGCTCCACATGGCGAGCATCATCATTTTCAGCACCCTCTGGGGCTGGATTCTCCACGAATGGAAAGGATCGAGCCGGAGCACGCATTCGCTGATCGGGGCGGGGATCGCGCTGCTCATCCTATCGACGGTGGTCATCGGATGGGGGACTTACTTGAAAGGCGGCTGAGGTCCCGCGGGCGCCCGGCGTCGAGGCGAATCCCGGGCCTGGACCGGGGTCCAGGTGATTTGGACAGTGCGGGAGTGCCTGATGTGCGACACGCATCGAATGCCGGATCACCGCTGAAGTCGAACCTAAGCCGGGTTGGCGCAAACGGCAGCAACCGGAATTATGAGAACAACCAGAATCGGCCTTTTCGGCATTGGCCTGGATGCTTATTGGCCACAATTCAAGGGGCTCAAGCAACGGCTCGAGGGCTACCTGCGCGAATTGGACCGGCAGTTGCGCCAACCCGGCGTGGAGGTCGTCAATCTGGGCCTGATCGACAACCCCATCAAAGCCTTCGAGGCCGGCCATCGATTCCGGCAGGCGGACGTGGACCTGATCTTCCTCCACGTCACCACCTACGCCCTGTCGTCCACGGTGCTGCCGGTGGTGCGGCGCGCCAAGGTGCCGGTGATCATCCTGAACCTCTCGCCCGAGGCGGCCATCGACTACGCCGCGTTCAACCGCATGGGCGACCGCACGCGCATGACCGGCGAATGGCTGGCCTACTGCGCGGCGTGTCCCGGTGCCCGAGATCGCCAACGTCTTCAATCGCGCGCGGATTCCCTTTCTCAGGTCACCGGGATGCTCGACGACGATCCGGCCTGCTGGAACGAGATCGCGCGAGTGGGTCGAAGCGGCGCGCGTGGCCGACGTGATGGACCACAACCGCCTGGGCGTGATGGGCCATTACTACGGCGGCATGCTCGACATCTATTCCGACCTCACCCAGCAGTGCGCCAGTTTCGGCGGGCACATGGAGATGGTCGAAGTGGACGAACTGGCGGCGCTGCGACGCGAGGTAACCGACGACGCAAATCACGCCGGCGCGTGGCGCTATTTCCAGAAGCGTTCGACGTGCAGCCCGACTGTTCCCGCGGCCGAGCTGGCGCGCGCGGCGCGCACGTCGGTGGCGCTGGACCGGCTGGTCGAGCAGCACGACCTGGGCTCGCTGGCTTATTACTACATGGGCACGGGCAACGCGGCCAACGAGGACGCCATCAGCTCGATCATCCTCGGCAACACGCTGCTGACCGCGCGCGGCATTCCCGTGGCCGGCGAGTATGGAGATCAAGAACGTCCAGGCCATGAAGATCATGGACACCTTCGGCGCGGGCGGCTCGTTCACCGAATACTACGCGATGGACTTCAACGACGACGTCGTGCTGATGGGCCACGACGGTCCGGGGCACATCGCCATCGCCGAGGGCAAGACCAAGGTGCGTCCGCTCAAGGTCTATCACGGCAAGGTGGGCCGCGGGCTGTCGGTGGAGATGTCGGTGAAGCAGGGCCCGGTGACGCTGCTTTCGGTGGTGCAGACCGTGGACGGCCGACTGCAAACTGCTGGTGGCCGAAGGCGAGTCGGTGGCGGGCCCGATCCTGGAAATCGGCAACACCAACAGCCGCTACCGCTTCCCCATCGGGGCGCGGAAGTTCGTCAACGAATGGAACGCTCACGGTCCGGCGCATCATTGCGCCGTGGGGATCGGCCACATGGGTCGACAAACTCGAGAAGCTGGGCGCGCTGCTGGGGATGAAAGTGCAGCGGGTGTGCTGAAGGCCCGAGGCCGGCAGGCGCGCTGCCTCCCGACCGCGATCTTCAGGCAAGCAGCACTGCGCCGGCGATTGAATCGCAGGCCTCCGTGCCGCTTCACGGGAAGCGGCTCGCGCTGAAATCCAGCTTCAGGATCGTCCCCTCGTAACCGACCACGAAGAGTTGCCCGCCCGCATCCTGGCTGAAAGAGGCGATGCGTTCCGGCGCCGTGCCAATCTGCCGCACGACCTTGAGAACGCGATCCGCGTGCGTCAATCCGAACAGACGGCGCGATTCATAATCTCCAAAAATGTAAACGCCGTAAAACGATGATCCCGGGTCGGCCCGATAAACGTATCCACCGGTAACGCAAGGCCCGTAACGGCGGCGGTACGAAAAAACCGGCGCGACGTACTTCTCGCTGTCCCTCCGATAGTGATTTGAAAAGGGCTCGAACCCTTCGTAGATGTTCCAGCCACAGTTTTCTCCCCGGCGCACCAGGTCGATTTCCTCGTAGCGATCCTGGCCGACATCGCCGATCCAAAGGTCGCCGTTCACGCGGTCGAAGCTAAAACGCCAGGGCTCGCGCAGGCCGTAGGCCCAGATCTCGGGGCGGAACTCCGGGCGGCCGAGGAACGGATTATCTTGCGGGACCGCGTAGGGTTGCCCCGGGGCCTCGTGATCCATGTCGAGGCGGAGCATCTTCCCCAGCAACAGGCCGGGGTCTTGGGCGTGGCCTTGCGGATCCTCGCCGGGACCGGAATCTCCCACGCCGAGGTACAAATAGCCGTCCGATCCGAAAATGGCGGCGCCCGCATGATTCCCGTTGGTCGAGCCTTTCACTCGCAGGATCAGCCGCGCCGGCCGCCCCGAATCCGCAGCCAGGCCGGCCGCAGCCTCCCGCTCCCACATCACCGAGGCGAACTGCCCATTTTCCCCGACCTGCTTGATCACATAATACTTTCGGTTTTCCGCAAACCGGGGGTGGAGAGCCAGACCCAACAGGCCGCGCGCCCCGCTATCGTGGACTCCCGTGTCCAAGAACAGGGTTTTGCTCGGGTGCTCGCCGCATTGCAGCCGCCAGACCTTGCCGGTTTCATGTTCGGCCACGAGGAACACGTTCATTTGGCCGGGAACCGCGCCCAGCCAAACGGGGTGTTCGAACCGGAACTCAGGTCCGTGGATGGGAACAAGCCGCACGGACGCCTGGACCATCCCGATGGTATCGGGCATGCCTTGCTGGGTGCGTTCGGAATGATCCGGCTGCTTCAGACTGACCAGGTAATCGATCACATCGGCAAACTCCTGCAAAGAAAGTCCATTCTGCAGCCCCTGAGGCATCAATGACACCTCGCTGGTGCGGCGGCTGGCAATGTCCGCGATGGAAATCCTCACCAGCTTCGCGTCCGCGCCCATCAAGGCAATCTCGGTATCCGTCGCTTGCTTGAGAATGCCGGAATAATCTTCGCCGGACTTGGTCTCGATCGTGGTGGTGTTGTAACCCACGGCAATGCTGGCCGAAGGATTCAACACCGCGTCGATGAGTTCGCGCCGGCCGAATTTATCCCCGATGGCGAACAAGTCCGGCCCGGCCCGGCCGGCGGTGCCATCGACGGTGTGGCAGCGAGTGCAGGCCAAACGTTGTTCGGATTGGAACAGCTCACGACCGCGCACCGGGTCTCCCTCACGCAGGAGGGCGAAATGCAGGTACTTCTCGGCCGGGATGGGCTCCGCGGCCCTTCCAGCGGCCATTCCGGCCAATAGGCAGCAGGCCAGCAATGCCGGTCGCGCTTGGGTTCGCATCCAATCACTCATATTTGCTCATCCGATGTTCCCCGGCGCGCACCTCAAGGTTGCTCGCAAATGCAGGTACAGGTTGTGAGCCGTCCGGAGAAACAGTTCCCGGTCCACCAGCGCGACGATGAAATCATCACCTTCATGGTCCCAATTGATGACAATGGTGTCCCCGGATTGAGCGGGTGAGGCACGCTCTCCGAAACCGAACGTGTTATTCTCCCGCCGGCTTTCATGGGGCGAAGTATCGGCGTCCGAATCCGCCCGGACAACGGGCGCCACTGCGCAAAGACTCACCACCAAAATGGCTGCGTATGATTTCATGGACCGCTACCCTATACCCCATTGCGCAACCCCTCGGCGAGCGTAACTTGCTAGAGTGTTGGAATTTGAACGTTGACCAGGAGTTCGGCCCCTTCGCGCCGGCGATCGTGCCACGCCACCTCCCGGGATCCGAAAGGTAGGCCAACCCACCACCCGGTTTGCCCCTGGCACGGTTCCTGCCCCCTCGGACCAATCATTATGCGAACGCTACTCAGGCACAAACCCACAGGACAGTACTTCCAATCGCTGGAAAAGTGGACCAAGAGCCCTAAAAAAGCTCATGATTTCGGGCTCATTGACCGGGCGATGCGATTCGTCACCCGGGCCGGTTTTCCCGACATGGAACTCATCCTTTCCTTTGACAAGCTGGGCCGCAAGCGGACCGGTCGAGCCATGGATCAGCGCTTTGCTCATTGACCGCGGGGCGCAATGCTCGGACGCCGGCTTTTCCCCCGCTCGCCGGGCGCGCGGTGGGCCGGCTTGGCCAGCGTGCGCAATAATGGCCTGGAGCCCAGCCTCGCCAGAACTTTGCCGGCTATCACAGCACCTTCGTCGCTAGGCTACAAGGATTGAGCTACCATCGTTGGTTGGTGAGCGACCTCGGTTGTGCCGCCGCCTAGCGGCACCCGATGGTAGGCGTGGACTTCAGTCCACGCACCCCGTCAGCGTATGAAGATGCGCCGCGCAGCGACGCCCGAGGGGTGCGGACGCGTCCTCGTGCTAGCGGCAGGGGATAATGAGAATGGGGCGCGTAGCCCGGGAAGGTCTGGCTCCTCCTGTAGATTTTGAGCCTGGTGCGCCTGTTCTGGCGGATCAATCCGGGATTGACAGGAAGGTCGTTCTCAAGGATTCCTGCTCCTGACAGAACCAATCAGACTGGAATCTATGAGCAAAAATCTTTCGCTAAAATCGTTCTTCATGACCTTGGCCCTTTCAACAGCATTCACCTTGGCCCCCAACGGCCAAGCGGCGGAGGCGGTCCAAAAAAGCCGCGTGTTGTTGGTCACCGGAGAGGATGTCTCGGTTCACAACTGGGCGGAGGTCTCCCAGGCGATCAAAGAAACACTCGAAGCCACCGGGCGATTCGATGTCCGTGTTTGCGAGGACCCGGGCGTCCTGGATTCCGCTTCGAGCCTGGCGCGCTATGACCTCATCTTCCTCGATTATTACAACGCCAAGACCCCGACGCTTTCGGCCACCGCTAAGGAAAACCTCGTCCAGTTCGTCAAGGGAGGCAAAGGCCTGGCCTTGGCGCACCTGTCCAGCGCCTCCTTCAAGGAATGGGACGAATTCCACAAAATGTGCGGCCGCTACTGGGTGATGGGCAAATCGGGCCACAACCCGCGCGCGGTCTTCAAAGCTCGCGTCATCAATAAGTCTGATCCCATCACCAGCGGCTTGGAAGACTTCGAGGCCGATGACGAACTCTACGCCGGGCTTCAGGGCGATGGCGCCATCAACGTGCTCGTCGAGGCGGATTCGGATTGGAGCAAGAAGACCGAACCGCTCGCCTTCACCCTGGCGTATGGCAACGGGCGCGTCTTCCATGAAGCCTTCGGGCACGACGGCAAAGCCATTCGCAATCCTTCGGTGCAGAAGCTCATCCAGCGCGGCAGCCTCTGGGCCGCCACGGGCAAGGCCGAATAGGCGCCGATCCCTCTGGGCGGAGCCGGCAGCCATGCTTGTTCGGCCCGGAAACTCAGCGATTGCCGCACCCCGCTGCGCAACGGCACAACCCGGCCGGCATCCGGCTCCGGTCGGAAGGCTCTCCGGGCCAGGGTGGACGGATTTCCTCGGAGGCTGCGGTTCTCCGGGAGCTTGGGTGATTTCTGGATCTTCGCCCGTAAATGCATGGGCCTCAAGCCCACCGCTACGGGTGATCCGTGGGCTGGCCACACCGCCCTTCGGGCCAAAGGCCTGGCTCCTACCAGCCCGGGGCAACGCCCTGGGTTCATGGTTCCAGGAGAACCATCTGAGCGCTGAAAGCGCAAGTCATACTGGGGCTCCGCCTGGCGGATGGCGCGGGCCAGGCGCGCGGCGAGGTGGACGTGCATGGCACCGCCGCCAACCCGGCAGGCCTGGCAATCGCCATCACGGCACACCGTGGCTGAAGGATTGCGGCATGGGATTGGTGATCCCGATGTGTTTGGCTTGAATGAGGGTGTTGGATGAACCGAGTGGACATCGTGAGGCAGGCCGTTGGCCTGCAACCCCAAACACCGAGCCCTGAACCCAGGGCGTTGCCCTGGGCTGGTATAAGTGACGCCTTCGGCGTCTCCAATCCCCGGCGGGGGTGTTTCGGTCCCGCCCCGAAGAACTCTGTCCTGCGCCCGGCACAATCGATGCCGTTCCCAAAGGTTTGCGAACCACCCGAGCACGGAGTATAAATCCAAATGCCTGAGCGTACCGCGGTTTTGGGCCAGCGCCCGAAACCCATCGACGAACGACTGTTGCTTTTGGTCATGGCGGCGATCCAGTTCACCGCCATCGTCGATTTTTTGATCATCCTGCCACTCGGCCCGCAGTACATGCGGGTATTTCACATCAACACCGCCCAGTTCGGCATCATCGTTTCGGCTTACGCCATCAGCGCCGGGATCTCCGGGATCGCCGCCGGGCTGTTCCTGGATCGATTTGACCGCAAGGCGGGTTTGCTGGGGCTCTACTTTGGATTCGCCCTCGGAACGTTCTGCTGCGCATTGGCGCCGACCTATCCTCTGTTGGTCGCGGCCCGCGTGGTCGCAGGGGCGTTCGGCGGCGTGGCGGGGGCGTTGATCCTGGCCATTATCGGGGACGTGGTGCCGGAGGAACGGCGTGGCGCCGCCATGGGCCTGGTCATGTCCTCGTTTTCGGTAGCTTCGATCTGTGGTGTCCCCATCGGCCTGTTGCTGGCGTCCCAGCTCAACTGGCATGTGCCCTTTTTTGTGCTGGCGGGTTTGAGCCTGGTGATCCTGGCGGCCGCGGCCCGCGTACTGCCCCCGCTGCGCGGACACCTCGAACATGCCGGCGACCAGCACCCGGTGGCGCGCCTCTTGAGCGTGCTCTCGCATACCCCGCACCAAATGGCGTTCCTTTTCATGGCGATTCTCACCTTCACCGGGTTCCTGATCTTTCCCAACCTGGCCGGCTACATGGTCTGGAATGTGGGTCTGAGCGAAAAACAATTGCCCCTCATCTATCTGGCGGGCGGGCTCTGCACGGTCTTCAGTTTGAATTGGATTGGAACCTGGTCTGACCGGGCGGGCAAACTGCGCGTGTTCACCCTCACGTCCCTCTCGGCGATTGTCCCCATCCTCCTGCTCACCAACCTGCCACGCGTGCACCTCCTGGCCGGCATCGCCACCTCGACGCTCTTGATGATCTGCATGTCGGGCCGGATGGTCCCCGCCATGGCCATGATGACGGCCAGCATCGAGTCACGCTACCGCGGGGGCTTTATGAGCATCAATTCCTCCGTCCAACAGTTTGCCTGCGGGGTGGCCGCCTACGCCAGCGGCCAAATCCTGGGCCAAACTCCCACCGGCGAACTCACCCACTTTCCCCTGATCGGCGGGTTGTCCGTGGTGTGCGCCCTCATTTGCATTTACCTCGCGAAATTCTTGAAGCCGGGTGAGGCCGCGGATCCCTCCGCCCCGGCTTTGGTGCTGGAAGGTTGAGCGAACGCTGGTGGCGCCCGGAAGCAGTAGAACAGCCGCCGCAACGCGCAAAGGCCGAAGACGCGACAGACGTTCCAGCGGCACGAGACCTCAGTCCGTCATCACGTGAACAGCCACGATCATCAGGATCCCTCCGGCGGCCAAAGTGGCCCCGGCGATAAGCAGCGCGGCAAGGTGCGCGCGAACCGCCGCCAGCGTGCCGAACACCGTTCGCCGAAGCTCCTCATCGTTCCGCCAGTACCGCACGACGCTCACAGCCCCGACCACCAGCGCCATGAACGGCAAGGCTACCAGGCAAATGTCCAGGCCCAGAAACGGGCGGGCGCCAAACCAATCCACCACGCGCCGGGCCGTCTCCGCCGGTTCGTACGGGGATGGCTGGATGCTCCGGACAAACAGCGAGGTCATGAAGAGCGTGGCGGGAAAAACGAGGAACAGTTCAACCGCGGCGAGGATGCGTTTGTTCGCGTTCATATATACTTTGTAATACAAAGTGAACCCGCTGTCAACCCCGCCCGCCTCAAACCCTCCAACACCCGCAACCCGCGAAGGCGCTGAGACCGAGGCTCTCGAGAAACTCGAAGATTCCGGCCGCGATACGGCTTGGGCAACCGCGCAAGCGGCTGAAAGACGCGCTGATCTCTCTGAGATTTAAGACAGGATGAACAGGATTTACAGGATGGGAGGAGGCCAATGACCGGATCTGGGAGTGGAAGCTGCCGGCTTACTTGGCCGGGAACTTTGCCCGCGGGCTCAGCCAGGCAAAGGCGCTCCCGACTTTTGAATCTGAAATCCTGGAAATCCTGGAAATCCTGTCCTCTCCTTCGGGGGGCGATAGGTTCGGGTCTGGCATCCATAACCCTTCTCGAATAAGCTTTACATGGGGGCGCCAGGGCACCAGGGTTTCGAGTCGTGAAAGAGGAACTGGGGCGCCGTTTGGATATCACCCCAAAATGGGGAGATAGGCAGATCTGCTCAATAATTTGTTAAGGTGCTGCACGATTTATGGGCTCACCGAACACCCAGAAGCTGTACTGACCTGTGGGCTGCGCGAGAATTTCGTCGGAACGGTGGGGAATTTCGCCGGACTCCGCCGGATGGCCCCTGGCACATCTAGATCAGTGAAGTTTCCGCCCAGAAGGTGCCCTTCGATCTTCCGGACGAGGCTTGAAAAGCGCTCGCTTGCAGAAGCTTGCCCAATGCGGTGCTCTCGTTCCATATTTCCCGTCGGAGGCCATCCGTGCAGGACGTGGCGATGTACACTTGCAAGAATATGTCGATGCGATGCCGCTAATGTGGGGGCGGAAGTCCAAAGCTTGCGGGCATTGCAAGGACTCAGCATGGCGGTCGCCAATGCATATCTGAGTCGCTATGGGAGCCGATGAATCGAATTAAGAAGCGAGACTATGAAGCGAACAAACCATTTAAAATCGCCATAGATTGGCAAGGTCGATAAACTGGTTTTCTGGCACGATTGCTGTTGCTGTTCAAAGGGAGTCTTTGGTCTTTTCCACCATCATCGGCACAACCGGCTGCTGAATGTTATAACGGTCTGATTACCATTGATTCTCACCTTTAATCATATGGACTATTTGGATTATTCCGACTGGCCGGCCCAAATACGGTGTTCAATACTTCTCCTTTGCCTGGTGGGCCTTTGGCGAGCAAACCTCCACACGTGGTTTTTCAAGGCATCCATTTCATTGACGTGCGGTGTGAGTATGACTGCTTCGTCGCCAAGCACCAACCGCGGCAGCCAAACGAGCACGGCAATCTGTATACCCGGCCTGGCAGTGAGCGCCACTGTCGGTTGCCTCGGCGTTCGGCCTGAGCGACGGACTTGCGTCGAATATGCCAGGGGGTGTACGGAGAGCATGAGCGCGAAAGAATCCGTCCGGCAGGCGATTCACCGGCTCCCCGACGATGTCGATTAACATGCCATTGCGGAGGAGATGGCGTTTTTGGCGGCCCTCGAGCAAGGGGACCGAGACATTCAGTCGGGCCGAGTGGTTGCAAACGGAGATGTCAGGAAAAAGCTCGAGGCGTGGACTTCAAGCTGATCTGGTCTGAGAGTTCGATCGAGGACCTGGGCGCCATCGTCCGGACCACGGTCACACAGCCGAAGCTTCGCGACCCCTGGCCCTCACCGGTTTCGGCTTGTCCCTCGAGGGGGCCGCTTTAGACTGTCGGCGATCGTTTGTATTAGAGCCAAATTATGGGCCATAGCGCGCGTTACGAGCGAAAGTACATTGTCGAGGAGTCACGGGCCCTGGCCATTGCGGACTATTTGAGCAGTTACCTGCAACCCTCGGTCCACAATACCTCCGGCCCGATCCGTGGCCATCCGGTGATCAGCCTCTACATGGACACCCCGGATTTCTTCTTTTTTCGCCAGGCCTACACCGGCCATTTGAACCGGATGAAGCTGCGCATCCGCTTTTATGACGACGAGTGGAAGCGACCGGCCTTTCTCGAAGTCAAACGCCGGGTGCATGAAGTCATCTGCAAGGATCGGGCGATGATCACGCGAGAGGGCGTGCGCCAGATTCTGACCGGGGGCCTGAGCGGACAACCGTTCTGGCCGGACGTCAATCATCTCCCGCACGGGCGGCGCCGCGAGGATGTGAGCGACGATTTTTGGCGATTCGCCAACCTCTCGAAAGCGCGCGGGGCCATTTATATTTCCTATATCCGGGAAATCTGGGAAGCCCCGTTCGACGAAGAACTGCGCGTCACCTTCGACCGCCAGGTCCACGGCAGCCGCTACGACGGGAGCGGCGAACTGCGGGTGCCCAAAAAGGGGTGGCGCCCCTTCCTCCCTCCTTACCTGGCGCCGTTCCCCAAGGATGGCGTCATTCTCGAACTCAAATACGACATCCAGGCCCCGCACTGGATGGCCGACCTGGTGCGAATCTTCAACCTGAACCAGGTCGCCGTTTGCAAATATACCGCCTGCATTTACGCCCAGCAGATTCAATGGCGCCGGAAAGTGTTTCCCGAGCAGGAGGAAGATCTCATTGCAGCCACCTGGCGGGACTGAACGCCGCCCGACGCCGTACCGCAAGCGGCAAACGCCCGGCGGCCTCGATCAGAGCCCGACGCCGGTGGGCCGAACTCACCGGCGGTTAAACCGGACCGACAACGACTCGTACCCAACCGACCGCTGGTAAGTGGCCTCGCGTTCGACCCGCTCTTCCGCGTGGAGAATCGCGACGCCGGAGATGAGCTCACAGCATTTTTGGAGAAAGGTGCGCAGCAGCAATCGCGCGTGCGCAGCGCCGAGGCACAAATGGGCGCCAAAACCAAACGCCAGGTGCGGGTTAGGTTTGCGGTCGAGCCGCACCTCGGCGGGCGCGTCGAACACGGTTTCGTCCTGGTTGGCCGAGGCCCAGCAGAGGGAAACCCGGCCTGCCGGTTTGACCTGGAAGCCGTGGACATCCGTCGCCACCGGACACACGCGTCCGATATGGGTGAGCGGCGAGATCACGCGGAAGAACTCCTCGCTGGCGTGGACCACCCGGGCCGGATCCTGCCGCAAAAAATCCAACACTTCCGGGTGCCGGCCCACATAGGCCACCACGCAAGCGATGGTGTGAATGATCGTGTCGCGGCCCCCGGCGAAGGTCAGGTTGGCAAAACCCATCATTTCCTCGCGCGTCAGCGGGCGGCCGCGGAAGCTGGCGCGGGTCAGGGCGCTGAAAAAGTCCGAACCGGGATGGGCGACCGCGCGGTCGAACTGCTGCTGCAAGTACGTTTCCAGCGCGACGCCCTTGGTGGCTCCGGAGCTGCCGTCGCGAAACACATGCGTGCCCCAGCTAATCCAGGTCTTCGCCTCTGACTCCGGCATATCGAGCAGGTAGGTCAGCGCGCGGGATTGCAGCGGGAGCGCGAACTCGCGCACGATCTCGATGGATTCCCGCCCGAGAGCTTCGGTGAGCAATTCGTGCACCAGGGCCCCCACCCGGGCCACCATCGCCGGATCTTTTGCCCGCAGAAAAAACGGCTCCACAATCTCACGGTACTCCGTGTGCTCGGGCGGGTTGGTCTCGATGGGCAACTGCCGCATCCGGCGCACGTCCTCTTCCGAGGGAATCGGCACGCGGAAAGGCGCATCCGAGCTGAACGTCTTCCAATCCTTCGCCGCCCGGCGCAGCTCCTCATGGCGCAGAATCATCGGGACCTTTTCCCCCTGAAAAGTGCATTCCAGGATGCCCTTTTCCTTGCGCGCCTCGCGGAAGGGATCGGAGGCTGAAATCTCGTCGTTCGTATTCATTGGCTTGTCAGCATGTCGTTCGTCGCGGACGGGCCGGGGCTGAGCGTGCCGACACGCGCCCAGGGTAACCCCCGCGCCGCCGGCTCGTAAAGGCAGTTCATGTACTCGATAAGCCGGCACTTGAAGCGCCAATCCAATATGGGTATCATGGGATAACAATTCCACGCCTACTCGTGCTATGCAAAGCGTTACCACCCGTTGCTCCGCGCTGCTTGTGTCCTGCCTCTGCGCCGCCGCCGGCGCGGCCCAATTCCAGTTCCCGACCCAGACGCTAACCGTCCCGGACGGGTTCGAAATCGAGCAAGTCGCCGGGCCGCCCCTGGTCGAGCGGCCCATCTCCGGCTCGTTCGACGAGGCCGGGCGGTTTTACGTGACTGACTCCTCGGGCTCGAATGACAAGGTGGACAAGCAACTCGCCGAAAAGCCGCACCGGATCATGCGCCTGGACCCCGCCGGTCCCGACGGACGATTCACCGCGAGCCGCGTCTTCGCCGAGCACCTGATGTTTCCCGAAGGCTGCCTCTGGTTCGACGGCTCGCTGTACGTCGCCGCGCCGCCCAGCATCTGGAAGCTCACCGACACCACCGGCGATGGAACCGCCAACCAACGGATCGAATGGCACCAGGGCAAAACGCTGACCGGCTGCGCCAACGACTTGCACGGACCTTACCTGGGGCTGGATGGCTGGATTTACTGGTGCAAAGGCGCCTTCGCCAAGCAGACCTATGAACACCCCGGACGGAAGCCCTTCAGCACCCGCGCCTCGCACATCTTCCGCGCCCCGCCGGATCACGCAGACCTCGAACCGGTGCTCACCGCCGGGATGGACAACCCGGTAGGCGTGGCGTTTTCGCCGGAGGGCGAACGTTTCATGTGCGGCACGTTCCTGGTCCAACCGGCGGCCGGCCAGCGTGACGGCATTGTTCACGCCGTCTATGGCGGGGTGTACGGGAAGGACCATGACGTGCTGGATGGCCATCCGAAAACCGGCGACCTGATGCCCATCATGACGCACCTCGGCGCGGCCGCGCCATGCAGTGTCATCCGCTATCAAGCGGACGCGTTCGGCCCGGATTACAAAAACAACCTGTTCGTTTGCAATTTCAATATGCACAAGGTCACGCGTCACGTGCTCGAACCCGACGGCGCCACCTTCAAGACCAAAGACCTCGACTTCCTCGTTTCCAACAACACCGACTTTCATCCCACCGATGTGATCGAGGATGCCGACGGCAGCCTCATCGTCATCGATACCGGCGGCTGGTACAAGCTTTGTTGCCCGACGTCGCAACTGTCCAAACCCGACGTGCTGGGGGCCATCTACCGCATACGCCGCACCAGCGCCCCGCCGGTCCGGGACCCGCGGGGGCTGGCGCTGGCCTGGGCGAATCTAGGGCCGGAGGATCTGGCAAAACGCCTCGACGATCCCCGCCCGGCGGTGCGCAACCGGGCGATCCAGCAGATCGGCAAACTCGGTTTGCCAGGAGTCTCCGCGCTCTTCAAGGTGCTGAAAGGCAGCGCGATCCGCCGAAGCACGGCGGACCGCCATCTGGGCGCTGACCCGGATCGACACGGCGACGGCACGCGCGGCGGTCCGGGCCGGCCTAAACGATTCCAGCGAGAGCGTCCGCCATGCCGCCATTCACTCGATCAGCCTTTGGCGTGATGGCGCCGCCGAGTCCGCGCTGCTCCCCGTCCTGGATTCCGGCTCACGGCCGCTGCGGCGAGTTGCCGCCGAAGCTTTGGGACGGATGGGCGACAAATCCGCCGTGCCGGCCTTGCTGGCCGCTTCCGCCAAACCCGGTGACCGCGTTCTGGAACACTCGTTGATCTATGCGCTCATCGAAATCGATAATCCTCAAGCAACCGCAGCGGGTTTGCACGCCAACAGCCCCCGCGAATTGCGCGCCGCGCTGATCGCCCTGGACCAGATGGACCATGGGGAGTTGTCCGCCGGCACCGTCACGCCACTGCTCGAATCCTTGGATCCGCTGCTCCGACAGACGGCTACTTGGATCGCCGGCCATCATCCCGAGTGGGGCGGTGCGCTGGCCGGCTTTTTCCGTACCAAATTATTGATGAGTAACCAACCGTCGGCCGCGCAGGAGGATCTCGAGCGTCAATTGGTCCGGTTCACTGCATCGCCTGACATCCAGGCACTCGTGGGCTCACTGCTCAACGACGGAGCAGCCCCGGATGGCACCCGGGAGCTGCTGCTGCACGTCATCGCGGGCAGCGATTTGAACGCCCCGCCATCCACCTGGAGCCAAGCCGTCGCGAACTGCCTCGCGGCCGCCAACGACACGCTCCTGGGCTCGGCGGTGGCGGCCGCCCGCGTCCTGGGACGCGTGAAGGAGAATCCGCCGAACTTCTCCCCTGCCCTTCATCAGCTCGCCGTGGATCCATCGCGCTCCCCGGGCTTGCGCCTCGCCGCTCTCGCCGCCATGCCCGAGGGTTTGGCTCAGGTCGAACCCGGTCTCTTTTCTTTTCTCTGTGAAAACGTTGAACCCTCGCAGCCCGTGGCAATGCGCGCGGATGCCGTCAGCGTCCTGGCCCGGGCGAATTTAACCGAGGAGCAACTGGTTGCCCTGGCGGACACCGTGCGCAGTGCCGGCCCGCTCGAAATGACCCGGCTGCTGGCCGCGTTCGGCCGTTCCACCAACGAGGCCGTGGGCCTCAAGCTGCTCGGCGCGCTCAAGGAGGCGAAGAGCCTTTCGAGCTTGCGCCCGGATTTATTGCAGGAACTGGCGGCCAGGTATCCGCGCTCGGTGCAGGACAAAAGCCAGGCACTGCTCGCGTCCTTGCAGGTCGATACCGCCCGGCAGCGCGCCCATCTCGAGGCGTTGCTGGCTTCCCTCGGCAAAGGCGACGTCCGGCGTGGCCAGGCGGTCTTCAACAGCCAAAAGGCCGCCTGCTCGTCCTGTCATGCCATGGGTTACCTGGGCGGACATGTCGGGCCCGACCTCACCACCATCGGCCAGGTTCGAACCGAGCGGGATTTGCTCGAGTCCATTGTCTATCCCAGCGCCAGCTTCGTGCGCAGCTACGAACCGTACATCGTGAAAACCAAGTCCGACGACGATTACAGCGGCATCCTGCGCAAGGACGCACCCGACGAAATTGTCCTGGTCACCGGGCCAACCACCGAAGTCCGGGTCGCGCGAGCCGAGATCGCGGACATGCGGCCTGGCATGGTGTCCGTCATGCCCGCCGGCCTGGAACAGCAGTTGAGCCGCCAGGATTTAGCCGACCTGGTCGCTTTCCTCAAAGCCACCAAGTGGGGAGCGAACTAGCCGAAGGCGTTTGACTCCACCGGCGCCGGCCATTATGTCTTTGGCCTCGTGCGCGCCCTGGCCGGCTCTGGCCCCGCTCACTCGTTCCCCCTGTTTGTAGTGGCGGATGATGTGGCCCTATTTGATATGAGGGGTTCGGACCTCCTCCACTCGAAGCCATGGCCTGCGGCTGCCCAGTCATCGCCTCGGCGCGCGGTTCCCTGGGGGAGGTGCGGTGAGCGGCCGCGGCGCTGGTGGACCCCGAGGCCATTCAATTCCGTCGCCAGGCAACTTTATCTGCTCGCCACGGATGCGAACGTGCGCGATCATCTCCGGGCGGCCGGCTTGGTTCAGGCCGGGAAATTCAATTGGGAAAAGGCCGCCCGTGAAACCCTCGGCGTGTACCAGCAGGCTGCCGCGCTCCGCGCGAGGAAGCGCGCTCGTTAACCGCCCGATGCAATTGCATTTCAAAGCGTACGGCCAGGGAGATCCCCTGCTCATCCTGCATGGCCTGTTCGGGTCCCTCGATAACTGGCACGCCCTCAGCCGGAAACTCGCAGAGCGGTTTCACGTTCTGGCCGTGGACCAGCGCAACCATGGACATTCGCCCCACAGCCAGGAGATGAACTACCCGGCGATGGCGCGGGATTTAAACCAGCTCCTGGACGCGCAGGGACTGGCGAGGGCACACCTCATCGGCCATTCGATGGGCGGCAAGACCGCCATGCAATTTGCGCTCCTCTTCCCCGAACGCGTGGAGAAATTGGTCATCGTGGACATCGCCCCGCGAGCCTACCCGCCGCGGCACGAAGCAATTCTCGAAGCCCTGAGCGCCTTGCAGCTGCCCGATTTCCCGAGCCGTCACCCGCTGGAAGCGGCGCTGGCCAACGCCATCCCGGAACTTCCCCTCCGCCAGTTCCTGCTCAAAAATGTTCAGCGCGATCCCCAGGGGATTTTCCAGTGGCGGATCGGGCTGCAAGAAATCCGCCAGAATTATCCCGCGTTGCGGGCTGCGGTAATCAGCGACACGCGTTTTGAAGGACCCACTCTGTTTGTCCGCGGCGAACGATCCGATTATCTCCTCGAAGAGGACCTGCCGGCGATTCACCGCCTGTTTCCTCGCGCCATCCTCGAAACCGTCCCCCAGTCCGGCCACTTGGTCCACGTCGAAAACCCGGCCGCCTTCCTCAGCTCGGTTTTATCCTTTCTCGCACCGCTGCCCGCCCACGCCCGGCCTGGGAAGGACGCGTAGCGCCGGTGTGGTTCAGGGTCTGGCGCGCCGCTGCCACCCGGCGCGATTTCGGCTTTTCAACGCTTGGATAAAGCGTGGCGCGGACCGCTCGGGCGTGCTCTTGTTACCTGCTTGACTCTCTTAAGATCGCTTCCCATATTGCATTCTCAATTCTAGCGAGTTCGTGATGTTTAGCATTTGAAGTTTTATGGCCAAAGCGAAGGTGAGCAGGACCGGGTCGAAACCACGAAAGAAGGAAACACCGGGGCACACCGAGAACTCGAGCGCCAGCCAAGCCGCACCGTCCTCCGAGCCGGCCTCCACACCTCCTGAAAACGCCGCGGCGCCCGCGCGCCCCGGCGTCGAGACCAACGGCGCCCCGCCCCCCGCCGCCCTGAAACCAGACCCCACCGGCCTGGCGAATCAGCCCGCTAAAAGCCACCCCATCGAGGTCGCGGAAAAAGTGAAAGAACTGGTGCGCCTCGCCCAGGAGCAGGGCTACCTCACCTATAACGATATCAATGATGCGCTCCCGGATGCGCTGATCACTCCCGAGGATCTCGACGAGATTTACATCAAGCTCCGCAATCTCGAAGTCGATATCGTTGACCAGGCCGAGGTGGATCGCGTCAAACAGCCCGAACCCGAGGAAGACGAGGAGAAATCGCGGCTGGACATTCTGGACGACCCGGTCCGCATGTACCTCAAACAAATGGGGCAGGTGCCGCTGCTGACCCGGGAGCAGGAGGTGGAAATTTCCAAGCGCATCGAGATCGCCGAGAATGAGCTGAAGCGCATCATTTACAGCTTCGGCTTCGCCGGCAAAGAGCACATCGCCCTGGCCGAAAAACTGGTGGCCGACCCGCCCAAAGAACGATTCGACCGCGTCATCATCGATAAGAAGGTTGAAGGCCGCGACAACCACATCAAGGTGCTGCGCAAATTGATCAAGGCGCTTGAGCCGCTCGACCACACGGTCGATGCCCATTACGCGAACCGGCCGCGCGACCCCGCCTCCCCGGCTTACGGCAAATGGCTGGCCCGGTTCAAAAAGCTGGATCGCAAGCTGCAAAGCGCCTTCGCCAAGTTCTTTTACAAGCAGAAGGTGATCGAGGAAATGGCGTTGGTGGCCGAAAACATCCACGACAAATTGGAGGCCAGCCTGCGCCCGCTCACCGACGGCGAACCCGAGCCCTGCCCCACCGCCCAGCAACAGGCCTGGGCCGACGCCGGGCAGAAGACCCAGGAAGCGCTAGAAAGCTTCGTGCGCATGCCCTGCCGCGAATACCTCGAGGCCTACCAGCGGATGCAGCTCGCCGCCAGCCGCGCGCTCCAAGCCAAAACCGAAATGGTCGAAGCCAATCTCCGCCTGGTCATTTCCATCGCCAAAAAATATACCAATCGCGGCCTCTCGTTTCTCGACCTCATCCAGGAAGGCAACATGGGCCTGATGAAAGCGGTGGAAAAGTTCGAATACCGCCGCGGCTACAAATTCTCCACCTACGCCACCTGGTGGATCCGGCAGGCCATCACCCGGTCGATCGCCGACCAGGCCCGCACCATTCGCATCCCGGTCCACATGATCGAGACGATCAACAAGCTCATGCGCACCCAAAAGCGCTTGCTGCAGGACTTCGGCCGCGAACCCAGCCCCGAGGAAATCGCCGACGAAATGCAGATCCCCGTCGAGCGCGTCCGCGCCGTCCTCAAGATGGCCCAGCAACCCATCTCCCTGCAGTCGCCCGTCGGCGACGGCGAGGACACCAGCTTCGGCGATTTCATCGAAGACAAAACCACCGAAAGCCCCTCCGAAGTGACCAGCTTCAGCCTCCTGAAGGACAAGCTCAGCGACGTGCTGGCCAGTCTCTACGGAACGCGAACGCAAAGTGCTCGAACTGCGCTTCGGCCTGGGCGACGGCTACTCACGCACCCTCGAAGAGGTCGGCCGACAATTCCGCGTGACGCGCGAGCGCATCCGCCAAATCGAAGCCAAGGCCCTCCGCAAAATGCGGCATCCCACCCGCATCCGCCAACTCCACGGCTTCCTCGAATTGCAGGAACTCAAGCGATAGCGTCGCGCGTTCCCAGGCCCAACCGTCCAAACCCGCCGGCCGGGACGGGGGCTGACCGCCGGTCCTCGCCCTCGCGTCGCCCACCGGCTCAACTACGGTGGCCGCATGCGCAAATTGGGGTCACTGCCCCATTCTAAACTTTCACCACCCTGCTAAAAGAGAGCGCGACTCGCCAAGGGGGCGCGAGTTGTGGTTGGGAAGAAGCGGCGGCACTGAAAGGTGCCGCCGCTTTATTATTTAGGCCCCGCCGCCGCGGAGCCCGGGCGCGCATTCTCCGTGATTTCTTTTGAAGCGCGCTCGCCGGCACACCTATAATCCTCGCCAGCGTGAATAACCCCGGGACCACCCCCGAACCCATGATGGACGCGCCGTTATTGGCGCCGCCGCTCGATCCCTATGCCGTGCTGCGGAACCGGGATTTGCTGCTGTACCTGGTGGGTCGTTTCGTGGCCTCCCTGGGCCAGCAGATGCTCACGGTGGCGGTCGGCTGGGAGCTTTACGAGCGGACCAATTCGTCGCTGGCCCTGGGCCTGGTGGGCTTGACCCAGATGATTCCCATGATCCTGTTCACGCTGCCGGCGGGGCACGTGGCGGACAATCACGATCGCAAACGGATCATCATTCTGACGACCCTGGTCATCGGCTGCGCCAGCGCGGCGCTGACGTGGATTTCCAGCCGGCAGGCGGATGTATTCTGGATCTATTTCTGCCTGTTCGTGGCGGGCTGCGCGCGAACCTTTCTGTGGCCCGCCAGTTCCGCCTTTATGCCGCACCTGGTTTCCCGGCAGGAGTTTTCCAAAGCCGTGACGTGGAGCAGCGGCAGCTTCCAACTCTCGTCGGTCGTGGGACCGGCCGCGGGCGGAGCCATCATCGCCCTGGCGCACCGCGCGGCCCCGGTGTATGCCGCCAACGCGGCGGCGGCGCTGGTCTGCCTCACCCTGATCAGCCTGGTGGGCCGCCGTCACGTGGTGGCGCTGAAAGAGAAAGTGACCCTCCGCAGCCTGGTGACGGGTTTCCGATTCGTCTTCGCCAGCCGGGTAATCCTGGGAACCATTACGCTGGATTTGTTCGCGGTGCTGCTCGGCGGCGCCACGGCCTTGCTGCCCGTCTATGCCAAGGACATCCTGCGCGTGGGGCCCTCGGGCCTGGGGGTCCTGCAAGCCGCGCTGCCCCTCGGCTCACTGACTTGCGCCCTGGTGCTGGCCCATCGTTCCCCGCTCCAAAAAGCCGGCCGGACGATGCTGTGGGCGGTGGGGGTTTTCGGCCTGGCCACCCTCGGCTTCGGCCTGTCCCGCTTCTTCTGGTTCTCGCTCCTGATGCTCTTCGCCTGCGGGGCGGCGGACAATGTGAGCGTGGTGGTCCGGCACACACTGGTGCAACTGCTGACGCCTGACGAAAAGCGCGGCCGCGTTTCCGCCGTCAACAGCCTCTTCATCGGCACGTCGAACGAGTTGGGCGGCTTCGAGTCCGGGACGGTGGCGCAGTGGTTCGGCCCGGTTGTTTCGGTGGTCTCCGGGGGGATCGGAACCCTGGTGGTCGTGCTGGCCGTAGCGGTGATCTGGCCCGAAATCAGGAAATACGGTCGCCTGGACGCAACGTGACCACCGCGAAGGGAGCCGGCGTTTGCGGCAGCTTTGACCGGACGCCGCACCCGCTCTATTCACTCTCGAGCCGCTTCAGCCCCACTAAACCGGGTCTGGGCTTCCTCGATAAGTTCCTTGATCCGAATCGCATCGCCTTTGCGATGGCCGTGGCTCGACAACGGGTCCGTTCCCCCGGACGATTCAATCAGGATGTCCGACCACACCATCCCGGTCTTAATGTGAACCGACGCCACCTTGGTGATGCTGATAGTCATTTCGTCCTGGCTGAACCAGGAGCGCTTCCGCCGGGCCACCGACTTGTCTGTGACCTCGATTTGCGTCGGAAAAAGAAAATTGCCCCGGGTCCAGCGGCTGGCTCGAAAGATTTCGCTTGGCATAGGTGTGTTTCGGAGAGCGGTCCCGGTCGTTCGGCCCAAACCCGTTTGCCGCCTGCCGATGGAGGCCAGCTTAGGGCGGCACGCCAGCCCGCGTCAACTCCGCATCCGCGCCGCGTCCCCGAGCAAGCGGCAAGAGCCAATGGCTAAGTGGTCATGAACATAAATACGATGACGTTCGCGGCCAGGGATTTTTGGCGCAGGCGAGGCGTGAGCGACGAGCATACCCGCCATGGGTCTGTAAGGAGCGAACAACGAAGCCTGCGCCAAAAAGCACGGCCGCCCGGAGGGTTGCGCCCAATTTGGCCTGTGGCTTCGTTGCTCCTCGGTCACAGATCCACGCGGATATGCTCCCTCGTCGGGCCTCGCCACAGGCCAAATTGGGCGCAACGAACGCCATCGTATTTATGTTCATGACCACTAAGGTTGATCGCTGGCAGCGTCTGTGGTACTGATCGTTTGTCACGCATCATCGCCGATGACGCTTCTTCCCATACTCGGCCGCGAATTGCTTTCGCGTTCGCGCAGCCGCGGGACTGTACTGGGCGCGGTTCGCCGTAGCGCTGTTGGGCGTGCTGGTTTGCCTGGAATCGATGGGGTCGGCCCCGATGCGAGCCCCGGGCGCGCTGGGACGCTACGTTTTCAATGCGGTGGTGGCCGCCGCCTTCCTGGTGAGCTGCAGTGTGTGTTTGCTGGCGGCGGATGCGATTAGCGCCGAACGGCGAGAGGGCACTCTGGGCCTGCTCCTTCTCACGCGGGTCAAAGCCCTGGACGTGCTCCTGGGCAAACTCGGGTCGGTGGGGATCATCAGCCTCTGCGCCCTGGTGGCATTCCTACCGGTGCTGATGATCCCCGTGCTGGCGGGCGGCGTCACCGGCGGCGAGGCCGCGCGCAAAGCGTTGGCGCTGCTCAACGCGCTGTTCTTTGCCCTGATCGCCGGGCTCCGCGCGTCGGCGGCCCGGCAGGAACGATCCCACGCGGTGCGCGGAGCCGTCCTGCTGGTGGGATTGGTCCTGGTGATCCCCTTCCTGCCCTACGCGGTGGGGCTAGGCGGGCCATTTCACTGGTTCACGGCACTCAGCCCGTTGGTAACGGTCATCGCGGCCGGGGAGCTGCATTATACCGGCGCGCGCGCCTTTTATTGGACGTCGCTCCTGGCGGTGCAGACCTTGAGCTGGGCGCTGCTCGTCACCGCCGGGATCCGGCTGGGCCGCGCGGACCGCGAGCCCGGCGGCGGCCCAGTTCGTCCTCGACCCTCGGCTGCCGCAGCCACCAATGCGACGGAACGGGATTTGGGGCTGGGAAGCTGGCAGCCGGTCAAAGGCGAATCGAGCCCGATCGAGTGGCTGGTCTTTCGCCAAAGCGGGGTGAGTGCCGGGCTCTGGGCGGTCGCCCTGCTGGCGCTGGCCTACGAAGGGTGGGTGCCGCTGGCGAGACAGCCCCTGGGTGCGCCCGGCGCATCGGTCTCCTGGTTCTTCGCGGGCGCACTGGCGGTGGTCGGCGGGGTGTGCGGAGGCGCCGTGGTGGCTTGGGTCGCCAGCCGCTTCTTTGTAGGTGTCCGGCGCACGGGAGAACTCGAACTGCTGATGACCACGCCCCTGGGCGTCGAGACGATTGTTTCGGAGCAATGGAACGTTCTCAAACGCTTTTTCGCCTTGCCGGTGGTGGTGATGCAAGCGCCCATGCTCCCGCAGATTCTAGCTTCCGCATCGTCCCTGGGCAACGGCATGCCCGCCTCGTGGCAAAGCCAGGTCATGCTCTATAAGCTGCTGATCGTAACGAACACCTTCGTGGGCGCATGCGCTCTTTGCTGGCTGGGTCTGTGGTTTGGGCTGCGGGCGCGGACGCAAGCGGGCGCGATCGTTTGGACGGTGAGTCTGGCCAAAGGGATTCCTTGTTTAGTCAGCCTCCTGGGCACGGTCCTGGGCACCGCGATCCTGGCGCCTCCGAGCGGGGCTTCGCTGGTGGTGGTATCCGGCCTGGTCACCTGGGTTCCCGAACTCGCTATTCTGCTCTACTACATTTGGCTCATCGGCTTGGCCCGGCAGCGGCTGCTGGGCGAGTTGGCTGGCATCGAGTCGCCCGCCTTCCAGTTCGGCCCGAGCATCCTGTGCGCCATCCAGGGCCTGAAGACACGACAATGGTGAGCGGATCCACAGCGGATACAGCCCCTGGCCAGCCTCGAAGCACCGGTGTGACTTGGAGAGGCCGGAGTCCGCTATGACCCTTGTGCCCGTCATTCAACGCGAACTCCGCAGCGCCGCGCGCCAGGAGTTCACGCATTATCTCCGGATGATCGGAGTGGGGGTGTTGCTGTTGGGCATGGCGGTTTTCATGCTTCGTCACGGCGGCGAACCGAATCTTGGCGCCCGCTTGTTCGCCGAACTTCATCTCTCGCTCTTTTGCGCCATCTGGCTCGTCGTCCCGTTTCTCACCGCCGATTGCATCAGCCAGGAACGACGGGAAGGCACGCTCGGACTGTTGTTCCTGACCCGGCTGAATTCCCGCGATGTGGTCATCGCCAAGGGCCTTGCACAGGGTTTGCGCGCGCTGACGCTGTGGCTGGCGGTGCTTCCCATGGTAACGGTGCCCCTGCTCCTGGGCGGCGTAAGCTGGGGCGAATCCCTGACCTCGATGTTTGTCAATTCCAGCGCGATTTCCCTCGCGCTGGCGGCCGGGTTGCTCGCTTCCTCCATGAGCCGGGTGTGGACTCGGACGGCGGTCTGGGCAGGAATCTTGAGCGCCGCCTTTTGCGCGGTTTTTGTGTTCATCTTCCTGCTCCTGGTTTCTCTCTCGATCCTGTCTCCCGCCAAGCTGGCCGGGACCCTGCTCAACTCCTCACTGCTCGCTGGGTGGATGGAGGCCTTCCGCGCGGCTACCGACTGGGACGCCTGCTGGCCGCAGATCCTGGGCCGCTTTGGCAGGAGGGCGAGAGCCTGGTGGCTGGCCGGTTCGGCCCTGGCGAGCTTAACTTCATTGGCGATGCTCTTCCTGGCAATTCACCTCACCGCCCGCCGCGTGCGGACCCTGTGGCGCGAAGAACCGCCTTCGCCGCGCCTGGTCTGGCTGCGGGACCAATTCTGCCGGCCCATTCTCTTTCAAGGTTTCTTCCGACGCTGGTCAAAACAAAAATTGGAAAGCAACCCGGTTGGCTGGCTGGAATTGCGGAGTTGGAGCGGCCGATTAGTGGCGTGGGGCTGGCTGGGGGTGGTGGGAGTTCTGTATTGCGGCGTGCTGACCGACCACGCGATGCTCGCTGCGGGTAGTTCCACGCACCAGGAAATGCATCGGGCGATGGCCTGGTTCCTGGGCGTGAGCATCGCGCTCAGCGCAGCCGGCAGCTTCCGGCGCGAACGTGAATCCGGCGTGCTCGAACTGCTCCTGGTTTCCCCGCTGGGCGAGGATGAAATCATCCTCGGCCGCTTGCGCGGACTCTGGACGCAGTTCCTGCCGGCGGGTGGACTGCTTTTAGCGGTTTGGTGCTTTCTAACGAGCCTGTTTGGTTTCTCGGATTTTTACGGGGAGGGGCCCGACCTGAAAGCCGCGCTCTACTATGCCACCGGCTTTTTCGGCTTGCCGGTGATCGGTTTATACTTTTCCCTGGCCTGCCGCACTTTCCTCAACGCGTTGGTGGCCACGCTGGCGATCGGCCTGCTCGCGGCGCCCGCTCTGGCCACTTTGATCTCCTGGGTGTGGGACCTTTACTTCTTGGCAGGCGCCTCGCTCCAGCAGGATATTCTCGGGGCCGGGCTTTTGCTTCCTTGTCAGCTTCTGCTGACCGGTCTGTGTTGGTTCGGTCTGTCGGCCCGGCTCAAGCACCGAAGCTTCCCGCTGCAGCGCGCGGCGAGCTAGCTCACGTTCGAGCCCGCCTTGGGCGCCATGCGCCTTCGCGCGGAGGGGGCAGGTTCTGAGAACGCGCCGTCGAAGCTTCAATCCCGCTCGAGCCGCGCGCCGTGGAGCAACGGTGGCCGCTCCCCGCGCGGCCTCCTATTCGTCGCCGCTCCCACTGATAGCTTCCCGGATGGGCTGGCCTGGTTTGGCCGAGGGCTGCTTCTGGTAGGGTGAATGCAGGTTGAAATAGATGCCGCAGAGCGGACGGGGGTTATCGTTTTGGCTGAGGATGACGGTGATTTGGCGGTCCAAAGCGATGCCGTGGCGAAGCTGCGGACCGCGGCTCTCGTAAGCCTTGATCGCCTTGGTCAGCAGTGAGGTCAGTGAAGCGCAAAACTCGTCGGGCGTCTTATCGACACAAACCACATACTTCTCGTATGCTTTCACGGCTGCCGTGATCTCGAGTTTGAAGGTTTCCGCTGTCACGAGTCACAGTATAAAACCCAGCGGCCAAAAGGGAAGGAAAAAGCTCGGGCACCCTCCGCGGCGAGCGGACGCGAGCCGGCCTGGCGCTCAGGATCGCGTGGTCCTCGAAACGGCTGCCGCTGGGTCCGGAGCCCAGGAACGTTCGAAGTCCTCTTTGGCCAGCGTCATGAGAGTCAGATCAAATCGTTCAATGACAATCAGGGACAAGAACCAGCACGAAACTGGGATGGAGGGAATTCTTGAAACGCACCATCAGGGTAGGAGAATACCCCATACCGAGGAACCATCCCAAAAGCTATCACGTTCCCAAGCATTTGGTTTGGCTCGGTGGCCATTAGAAAAAACCGTGCTCTACCGGGTCACCCAGGAAGGCTCGACCAACGTCGCCCGTCACGCTGCCGCCAACCGCGCCTCCGTGAGCCTCCGCCGGTTCCAGGGCGTGATCGTCATGGAAGTCCAGGACAACGGCAAGGCGTTCCGCATCGGACGGGTCGCCCGCGCCAAGGGCCGCCGCCGCTCGGGATTGCTCGGCATCCAGGAGCGCGTCCGGCTGGTCAACGGGGACTTCTCGCTGGAATCCGAGCCCGGCAAGGGAACGGTGGTCCGGGTGCGGGTGCCCTTGAAAACAGGTGGCGCAAACTCGAATTAGCATTAGGTTGCCAGCAAGGTTGAATGAATAAACGCTTATCCCAGTGAGGAATTTATGCAGAGAATCAAAGTTCTACTCGCCGACGATCACATCGTAGTCCGGCAGGGCTTGCGCGCGCTGTTAATTGCCGAGGAAGACATCGATATCGTGGGCGAGGCGGACAATGGCCGGCAGGCTATCCAACTGGTGAAGAAGCTCCTGCCGGACGTGGCCGTGATTGACATCGCGATGCCCGTGCTCAACGGCTTGGAGGCCACCCGGCAAATCACCCGCGCCGTTCCCACCACCAAGGTCCTGATCCTCTCCTCGTACAGCGACGATGAATACGTGCAGCAGTTGACCGACGCCGGCGCGGCGGGATACCTGGTGAAACAAACCGCCGCCAACGACCTCCTCAAGGCCATCCGCGAGGCCAGCAAAGGGAATGCCTTCTTCAGCCCCTCGATTGCCAAACGGCTCCGCGACCAGTGCCGCGAGGCCTTTGTCAGCGGCCAGCCGGTCAAAAAGCGCACCGACTTCCTCACCACGCGCGAGGCCGAAGTGCTCCAGCTCATTGCCGAAGGCCAGGCCAACAAGCAGATTGCCGCCGAGCTTTTTATCAGCATCAAAACGGTGGAAAAACACCGGCAACAGGTCATGAACAAGCTGGGCATTCATGACATCGCCGGCCTCACCCGTCATGCCATCGCCAAAGGCATCATTGAAAGCAACGCGGGACTCGGCAGCCTCTGAGCCAGGTCTCGAATTCCACGCGCCCAGGCCGGCAATGCCTCGAACAAGTGCAGCGCGACCTGGCCGTGCTCCGGGGCCGCCTCGAAGACTGGCCGGCCTGCGAACGGATCTGCGGACTGAACCAGCTGCCCGAGTATATGCAATCACTCGCCGCCAGCGAGCGCATCGAGCAGTTCCTTCCCGGCTGGCTCAAACGCCGCGAGGAACGGTTGCACGCTTTGGGGCGGAAGATGGAGCGGTGCGCCCGGCAGAACGGTCTCGAGCACTTGTTGTGACGGGGAGCACCTTGCAGCGCCTCAGCGCAGCCACCAAACCAGGAGCACGGCGAGCAGCAGCACTGCCACGACCCACCAGGCCCAGTGCAACCCGCGCGGCACCGGGGACTTGGGACCGAATTCCTTTTGGACAAATCCCTCATAGTCAAACTGGTCCTCGGGCAAGCCAAGGCCGCTGGCTTCGGCCTCCGGGGACCAACCGGTGTGCTCATCCGCCCCGCACTCCGGACAAGCCCGGGCGCGGGGTGGCACCTCGGCGCCGCAGTTGGGACAAACCTCAGGAGCCATAAGATTGGCCGGCGGAGCGAGCTGGCCCGGGAAGTCGAGGCCTCGCCCGAGCGTGATGCCGGCGGGCCGCTATCCCCCGAAGCCTAACCGACGCCCGCATATTCCTCGTCGGTCTTGAGGCTCAGCCCCATGAGGATGTAATCATGGGTGATCCCCTGCATGTCCTTCACGTACTCCTCGAGCCGCATCAGCTTGCTGAAGCCCAACAACGCGAACATCTTCATGGCGGCTTCCTGCTCGCCGATGAACTCAGCTTCAACTTTTTCCAGACCGACGCTGCGCGCCAGATCCGCGATCTCCTGCACCAGCGCGCGCGCCAAACCGCGGCCGCGGTGTTGCGGGAGCACCAGCACGCTCACCCGTCCAATGTGACGCTTCCAGCCCCCCAACTGCTGATGCAGCGTGGCCGCGCCCACGATTCCGCCGTCGATCACCGCCAGCAACGGCAGGTTCCGCCCCAGATCAATGGTCTGACACCATTCGTGAATGACCTCCGGCTGTGTCACCCGGTGTTTAATGAACATCCGCTCCGGCTCCGGCACCGCCAGGAAAAAGGCGTGAAAGCCCTTTTCATCGTCCCGGCGCAACGGACGCAGCCGGCACCGGGAGCCGTCCTTGAGGGTGATTTCTTTCGGATACTGCTGAAGCTCGAATTCGAGTGACATAGGTGTTGCCGGGTTCTTGGGCTGCAATGTGCCCGATCCTTCCCACGAAATCAAGAAAGGCGGGGCGCCCGCGAGACCGCCGGGTAAGCTTTGGGCTGAAGTAGCAGGCTAGACGAGACCACGGGACCACGAGACCACGAGACCACAAGACCACAAGACCACAAGACTACGGGACCACCAGACTACGGGACTACGGGACTACGAGACCATGAGACCACGAGACCATGAGACTACCGGACCACGAAATACGCGAAATACACGAAATCGTCCGAGCACGCAAAAACGGGACAGTACCAGACTGCGGGACTACAAGGCCACCCGCCTTCCCGGCACTACGGCATGGCGAGCGAGACTATGGGACCAGGAACGGCGCCTATCCTCTCAAAAAAAGAGCCCCAGCGGGTTGCCGGGGCTGAATCCTGAGGATACCTGTTCGCGCCTCATTTCATTCGGTCGAACGATTTGCGCAGGATCTCCCAATCTTTGAGGCCCTTCACCTTTTCCCTCGCGGCTGCGTTGACGGCGGCCTCTTTGGCATTTTTGGTGGGCCGGGTGACGTTGTAGAAAATCCCAAACGACCCCGGGAACGGTTGATCCGCGAGCTTGTAGGCTGCGCTCTCGTCGCTTACGTCGTGGCCGGCGGGGACCAGGTTAAAGACTCCGCCTTTGCGTGGGTTGGACGCGTCAAAGGCGCCTTCGTAAAACTCGACGCATTCGCTCAGACACTCGATGAAGCTGAACCCGTCGTGATCCATGGCGGCCTCCATCATTTGCAGAACATGGTTCGGATTCGTGTGGGTCGTCCGCGCCACGAACGTCGCCCCGGCGGCAATCGCCTGTTTCATTGGGTTGATGGGATAGTCCACCGCGCCCCAGGTATCGGTTTTGCTCTTGAAACCCAAGGGGGAGGTTGGCGAGGTCTGCTTTTTGGTCAGGCCGTAAACCCAATTATCCATGACCACGCACGTGAGCTTGATGTTTTTGCGCGCGGCGTGGTTGAAGTGGTTGCCGCCAATCGAGAACATGTCGCCATCGCCGCCAAACACAAACACGTGCAGGTCCGGCCGTGAAAGCGAAATCCCGCTGGCGAAAGCCAGCGAACGTCCGTGAATGTAATGCGCGCCATAGCCTTGGACGAAATACGGGAACCGGCTCGAACAGCCGATGCCCGAGATGGTCGCGATCTTTTCCTGCCAGAGCTTGCGTCTTTCGATCAGCTTGAAGTACAGCGCCAGCACCGAAAAGTCGCCGCAACCGGGACACCACGTCGGGTGATCGGAGGCGATTTCCTTCTTGGTCAGGGGCTTTCGTTCCGGCGGCGCGGCCGGGGAAGCCAGGCCATTGCCGCTCGGTCGCGGGGGTTCTATCGTGGGAGCACTCATATATTGGGGAATAAGCGGTAAACGGTTCAATGCGTCGGACAACTTTGGCTGGCTCAGGTGTCGCGGCACCTTAGCGCTTGCGCAGGCCCGACGAAATGTCAGCCTTCGCGCGTTCCAGGATTTCCTTCACCTTCCAGGTGAGGCCGTCGGTCTTATTGATGCCGCGGATCTTGGGATCGCAAAAACGCGCCCGCAGCAGGCCGCCCAGTTGGCCGTAGCCATACAGGCCCTCGTCGTTCATCTCCACCACGCGGATCGTGTTGAAGCCGGAGAAGACATTCTCGAGGCCGGGCGGCAGCGGATTGAGATGCTTCAGATGCACCGCCGAGACGCTGTCTCCCGCCGCGCGGGCGCGGTCCACGGCTTCCTGGATCGGACCCCGGGTCGAGCCCCAGCCGACCAGCAGCACATTGCCTTCGGGCGGCCCGTACACCTTCGGGGTGGGCAAAGTGGCGGCGAGCGCCTGCAGCTTCCGGCGGCGCTTGGCCGTCATCTGCGCGTGCAGCTTCGGCGAGCCCGTAGGATGGCCATACTCGTCATGTTCCAAACCACCCGCGATCGGGTAGCGGCCGCTGAGAATGGGTGTGCCGGGAACCACGCGCGGCGTCACGCCGTCGGGGGTGGACAGGTCGTAGGGCTTGAAATCCGCAACCGGGGAGAGATCCGGGCTGATATCCTGGCATACTTTTTCGAGGTCGGGCATCAGGAAAGCCTCGATCCGCGTGGCGATGGCCTGGTCGCTCAGGATGAACACCGGCACGTTGTACTTGCGCGCCAGGTTGACCGCTTCAATCGCCGTATAGAAGCAATCCTCGACGTCGGCCGGCGCCAGCACCACCCGCGGCGCATCACCGTGACTGCCAAAACAGGCCAGGTTCAGATCGGACTGCTCGACGGACGTGGGCATGCCCGTCGAAGGACCGCCCCGCTGCACGTCAACGATGACCAGTGGAACCTCCGCCATGACCGCCCAGCCCAGCGCTTCCATCTTCAGCGAAATCCCCGGCCCGCTCGAACCCGTCACGGCCACACGGCCCGCAAAACCAGCCCCGTTCGCCATCGACACCGCCGCGATCTCGTCCTCGCACTGCACGAATGTGCCGCCGTACTTCGGCAGCTCGCGCCGCAGGATCTCCATGACATCGGACCAGGGCGTAATCGGATAGGCGGCGCCGAACCGCACGCCGGCTGCGATGATGCCATAGGCCAGAGCTTCGTTGCCATTCGTCACCACCTGCTGGCCGACGTGGCGCCGGCTTTCGGCAAATTTAAAAGTCTCGAGCACCCGCCCCGGCGAATGCGCATAGCCTGCATGGAATGCCGCCAGCGCGTTGTTCAGCACGCTCGCGTCCTTGCCGCCAAACCGTTCGCCAATCAACGCCTCGAGCTTCGGCAGGTTCAAATCAAACATCTTGGCCAGCAAACCCAACGCGTAAATGTTTTTGCCCTTGTCTTTCGCGGTGCCACCAATCGCCTCGACGGTCAAACTCGAAATCGGCACTCCCAAGTGGTGGTAATCCTGCCGCCATTCCGCCTTCGGTTCCACATGGTCCGCGTCATAGACCACGATGCCCCCCTTCTTCAAGGAGCCAATATGGTCTTCGTAGGAATGCTGGTAAAAGGCCAGCAACACATCCGCGTCGTCACCCGCGCTGGCCACCTCGCCCGAACCGATGCGCACCTGGAAAATGGACGGCCCCCCCGAAATGGTCGAGGGAATCGTCATAAACGTCATGACCTCCTGCTCGCTCCGGCCCGCCAGCCGGGCCAAAAAACCGCCAATGGCCTGGATGCCATCCTGCGAATTGCCCGCGATGCGGATCACCGCTTCGTTAATGGTCGAAATCATCGGTGGCTGGCCCGCGGATTCAGGGGGGGACGATAGCGCGTCGCTCATGGTGCTCTCAAAATTCAAAGTTCGTATTTCAAACACGGATTCGGCCCCGGACGACACATCGCCTGGTCGCGTTCAGTGAGGCCGAATTACCGTTGCTATAAAACAGTATCATGCTGCCGAAAGGTGTCAATTTCTAATGAGTTAATGTATTTCTTTCCATAACAACAGCTTGCGGGAAAAGATTTGGTTCTGGCAGTCTCCGTCTTAAATCGTGATTACCTTGGTTTATTTAGGTCCGGTTATAAATAAAATTGAATGCTCAGGCACCCTCGCCCGCAACATAATGTTTTATTGCCTCCGCCACCCCCGCCCCGTGCGCGGCGCGGCTGAGATAGCCGCCGCCGCGGCGCACCGCCTCCCGGACCGCCGGGACGGCGTTGGCCGGGGCCGCCAGGAACCGGGCATACTGGTTCGAGAGCATCGGCAGATCGTTGAGATGATCGCCCGCGGCAAAAACCAGGCCCCGGTGCAGGCCCAGCCGTCGCGTCACCTCGGCCAGCGCGGTGCCCTTGTTGTAAGCCTCGTGGCTGAACCGCGCATAGACATCGTTGCGCACAACCGTTAGACGCGGAACCGACTGGCAGTATTGAATCAGGTAGCCGTGAATGGCGTCCATGTCGGCGGTGTTGGCCGCGATCAGGCAAAGCGGCGAGTACGGGTCTTCATAGATCGTTGCGTGAAATCGCGCGCTGATCCATTCCACCAACCGCGGCAGATCCTGGCGAATACCCTCGAAGAGTTCCGCGTGCGTGCGCGAGCACGCGCTATTCCAGTCCTCCAAACCGAGGTATTGGGAGTGGTGGTGCTGGTGAATCTCGCGCTCGACGAGCACCAGGTAATCCGGTTCGATCCGCACGCCGGCGCGCCCCAGGGCCTCCATCAGACTGGACAGATCGCGCCCGGTGTTGATGACCCACCGCACTCCCTGCCGTTGCAGGCCTCCGATCAGCTCCTGCAAGGCAATCGGAATGGGCGGGTTTTCAAACTCGGCAAACAGCGTGCCGTCAAAATCGGTGGACAGAAGCTGGATCTGCAAGTTCGTCGTGGTAGTGGTGTGCGGCAACGGTGCCATCGGGGAAAGAGTATAGGCGGGGGGAGAGGGCCGGGAAACGGAAAACGATGGGCGGAAGACGTAACAACGTAATAACGTAATAACGTGAGGCGTGAGGCGTGAGGCGTGAGGCGTGAGGCGTGAGGATTGAAACGGTCCCGTCCTGAAATAGATTGGTAATTGGTAATAAAAAAAACCAAGTATCCATGAAAGTAATTCGCTACAGTAAAGCCTTCAAAATGCAGTGCGTGCGAGAGGTGGGATCAGGCAATCATCCTGTGCGTCCACGGTGCAGCGCAAATACAAAATCAAGAGCACGACCACGGTTATGCGGTGGGTGCGGCAGTTTGGCAGCGGTCGATATGGTAAGATCATTCGCGTGGAAAAAGCTGATGAAGTTAATGAAACGGGCCAACTGCGCACCCAACTGCGACGGGTCAAAGAGGCGCTGGCCGACGCGCATATGGAACTGGCGCTGGAGCAGGCGTTCCTGGCGGTGGCCTGTGAGGAACTAGACCAGAGCTTGGAGAGTTTTAAAAAAAAGCACGCTGGCGGGCGGCGCACCAGGCGGTCGCAGCCGACCCGGAGTTGAAGGTGATCGGGGTGTGCGAACTGGCGGGCATGACCCCGCAAAATTATTACGCGCGCCGCCGCGCCTGGCGCCGGCAGGAAGTGGATGTTGAATTGATGCTGGAACTGGCACGGGCTGAACGGGCGCATCAGCCGCGCTTGGGGGTTAGAAAACTCTACCACCTGATCGGTGTGGAGTTGAAGGCGGCCGAGTGAAGATGGGCCGGGATCGGCTCTTTGAAGAACTGAAGAAAGCGGGGTTGCTGGTGGAGAGAAAACCCTCGGAATGGCCCAAAACCACGAATTTCAACCCGGCGCTGCCGGTCTTTAAGAACCTGATCCAACGCCGCCCGTTGACCGGTCGCAACCAGGTTTGGGTGGCGGACATCACTTACATTCGGACGCATGAAGCGTTTATGTATTTGGGGCTGATTACCGACAAGTGGTCGCGTAAGATCGTGGGGTTTCATTTGGGAGAGACCTTGGAGACGGGCAGCGTCTTAAAAGCCCTGGCCATGGCGCTGGGAGGCCTGAAGCAGAGGGAGCGACCCATCCACCATTCCGACCGTGGGTGCCAATATGCGTCGCATGCCTACGTCAAGGCGGCGCAGCAAGCCGGCTTGACCATGAGCATGACCGAGAAGAATCACAGCGCGGAGAACGCACTGGCGGAGCGGATGAATGGGATCTTGAAACAGGAATACTGGCTGGATGCAAATTTCGAATTTAAAGGGCAGGCCCGGAAGGCCACCGTTGAGGGCATCCATCTGTATAACTACCGCCGGCCGCACACGGCGCTGAAATTTAAGACGCCAGGAATGGTCCATGATAGCCAAACTGCTGATTAAAGAACCACCTCCCACCCCTCCCCCAGTCACCAGAATCGTTTATAGGCCCAATGAGCGCGTAAGGATTTCCGACCTTGGGATAAAAAAATGGAAATGAGGGGATCATAAAGACCATGGCCGCTGAGGAACCACGAAAACTTCAGCCGCTCGACGCCCGCTCAGCGCCATCAAGTCCGGCTGCAAAACCGGAGCCAGTCGAGGTAGCGCGCCCACAAGGGGTCATTGTGAATAACTTTGTCCGCCCGACCTCCCCCCGGCCCCCCTCCATGGGAGCCCTACCACGTTCGACCGCAGGGGGGCGCGTGCTAAAGAGCACGCAGCCCGCCCCCCTGCTCGTTTTAGCTCGCGGTGGAAGCCGGGAAACACATAACCAAAACAGCCGCGCCGTGCCTTCGGCACGGCCAATAAAAGCACCAAATTCATTTCAGGACTTGACCCCTAAGCCGCTTTCTTCGTTACGTTGTTACGTCTTTACGTTTTACGCCCGTTTTCAGGCTCGGTGCCGGCGGGGGGGCTCGCCGGCGATGCCGGGGGCCGTTTCCAGGAACCCCTCGTCAATCCGCGCCGGGTCCAGGCTCCAGCGTGCCGCCAGCAGTGGCACCTTATCCGTATTGGTGGACGCCGGGTCCGGAAGATTGAACGAGATCCGCTCCGCCGTTTCCGTGTAATCAAAGCATTTCAACTCGAGTTCTCGCTCCGCCGCGGTCTGCGCTCCCTGCTGCCAGAGCGTTCTCCCGGCCCAGGCATAAGCGCGCACGACCTTTCCACCTTCCGCTCGAACCCAGGCGTGATAATGCAGCACCCGGTTGGCGCTGAACAACTGGACTTGGCCCACTTTCCGGCTCACGTCCAGCATGAACCGAAAGCAGGCATCGACGTCGTCGCTCGGGTCCGGCACGCCCGACCCCATCACCAGCACCCAGCCTTTTACCGGCGGAGCGATGAAGAGTTTCTCCTCCCCGGCCAGTCCCCGAGTCCAGGAGCAGGGCTTGGGGTTGTGCAAATCGAGGGCCGCTTGCACCGCATGCAAACTCCGGCTCTTGATCGCCAGCCAGCAGCTTGGCCGGTGAAACACCACGGAGCGTTCCATCGCGCCCGGTGAGCACCCTTCCCACGCCGGGGCTGCGCGAGAAACCTGCCGCGGCGTATGGCGGACCAGGAAGACAACGATGCTGAGGCCGACGCTCAGCGCGATGCTCAGCAACAACAGAAGCAGAACCGGCATGAGGTCCCACGCGTTCACCCTATGGGCAATCTACTCGGCCTATTAGCTGGTTCAAATGGGAAGTTTACCGCCTCTACTCCAACCACCCATCGCCGCCCCGCCCCAGGATGGTGGACACCCCCAGCAGAGCCGCACTGGTACTGAGCCCGAGGGGCGGGCCGCGTCGCAACACAACCCGCGCCCCCGGGATGATCCACCGAGCCTTTCTGGAGCTGGCGGAAGCGGACCGTCTAAAAGCGGATGACCAACTCGCGCGGTGTGGACTCGTGGGCAAAGCGAATCCAGGCCAGTTGATTCTCCGGCGAATACTCGCACGCGGGCAGCACATCGCCGGAGAGCCTGACGCTGCGCGGCGCGGCCGGCGCATGGAGCAGGACGACGGCGGGCGTTCCGGCGACGCCCTCGACCGCCAGCACGAGGCTGCCCTTGTCCTGCCGGATGGGCAGGGCTTTGCCGGCCGAGGCCACCACCTGCGGCTTCCGTCCTTTGACAAGGTCCAGGTCCATCAGCAGGGCTCGCGAACCTGGCGTGAGCGACACGGTTTGCCGGACCTGCAGCTCGGAGTCGAACAGGTTGATGAACCGGCCTTTCAACACTTTCGAGTCGCCTGGTATGGACTCGTCCAAACCGGCCGCGATGACATACGGTCCGCGCCGAAGCAGGAGATAATTGGTTTCTTTGAGCGGCAGTTCCAGAGCCTTGGCAGTCGTGGCAACACAGTTCAAAACCTCCGAATCGCCATCCGGGCTGGCGGCCAGCGCCGCGGGATCCCGCCGCAACCAGGTCACCCATCCCTTGCCTGCGCGGATGGGCTTTGGCTCCGAGCCGAAACGGTCTGTTTGCAGGCCGAGTTGTTGGAACAGATGTTCCCGGGGCGTGTTCAGCTTCAGCGCGCCGGTGTTCCACCACTCGCGCACCTGGTTGTACAGGTCGGCGTCGTCGTCGATCACCACCAAGGCGCCGCCCCCCTTCACCCATGCCGCCAAAGGCCCGTGGACCTCCGGGCTCAGGGGCTTCTGTCCGTGGTAGGAAAGCAGCAGCAGCTTGAACCCGTCCAGGTAATGCGGGATGCCCAGGTTTTCGAGCTGCACCGGGGTGACGGGCATGCCGCGCTTGAGCAACGGCAGCGCCAGGCCATAGACCTGGCTGAGATGCTCGTCGCTCGACTGGGGCTCGCCACGCTCGAACATCAGGGAATCGCTGACCACCACGCCCAAGCCGCCCGCACCGCATTCCCAGCGTTGCCGGGCTTGGTTCATGTCGTTCAGCGCGTTCATCACCGTCTGCAACTCGGTGGCATAGGCGGGAGGAATCGGATGCCGCTCGCCGGGGCGCGCGCGGCGCGGATATTTTCCGGCAAAAACACGCTCGGGCCAGGGGGCGACTTCATAACGCCAAATCTCGGGTTGAAACAGCGACGCGGTCAGGGTCGATTCCCAGTTGACCCGGTAATCTTCCCAGTCGTGGTTCGGATTATCTTCCACCGGATCGTTCAGGTACCACACCCGCCGCCCGGTGGCGCGAACCAGGTTTTGCATCGCGCCGTATTCCAAAAAGGCGGTGTCAAATGTGCGCTCCCTAAGCTGTCCGCGGTACATATTCGGCGTGCGCGAGGTGCCCGTCCAAACCTGCGCGATGTAGCCGTCGCAGCCGTTCAGCCGGGCGAGGCTGGATTCCGGGCTGACGATATGCCAATGCGCATAATTCAGCAGGCTGTGGGTGGGGACATAACAATGGACCTGGCGCCCGGTGCGATGGTTATAGGCCTGCACGTAGTCAAAGACCTGTTGCAAGGCCCGCCGATAGAGAAAGTATTTCAGCTTCGAGGCGCGCCACTGAGCATCCACTGAACTGTGGGGCGGCTGCCAATCCTCACCGTAATAATTGTGCCACTCCCGTTTGAAACCCTCGGAATAGCCGCTGCGCACCCAAAACTCCGGCTCTTCGAGATGAATCGCCGCCGCGCCGGCGTCCAGCGCGCGCTGCACCCCCACACACAGGAACTTCCCATAGTTGGTGCCGGGGCACATGTAATAGACATCGCCCCCGTGGCTGACTTTCTGTCCATCCCGTTCGGTTTGCGCCTCGTCCTCGTGGTTCACACCGTCAAAACGCCCATACAGGTAATCCTGGTAAGACCCCCAGGACACGCCGGTCATCACGTGAATGCCGTAGCCGCGCGCCCGCCACGTTTCGATGCGCGCCGGCAGACCCGGGTCGATGCCATAAACGATCGCCACGTCCGACCGCAGATTCCCCGCGCTGCTCCAGGCCTGCCCGGTTTGAAAGCACGTGCGCTCGAGATCCTGCTGCGGGTCGAGCGGGAAAGGTGGCGGCAGCTCCGCCCCCATCAACCGCGTAACGATACACCCCGGGAGAAACCAACGATAAAGATAACGCACGAGCATTGGATGCGGCAAAGCCGGCAGGAATTCAAGCCAAAGCCGGACTATCGCACCGGCCTGGACCTCGCCAACTCGATTGCACCGGCCGGGACGGCGTCCTCGCCGAGTCCGGCCAGGACCACCTTCGGTCCCGGCGCAAATGCTTCCATGATAAAACCGGCCAAGGCCTGCTGCACGACCGCTCGCAATGGCTCGCCCACGCCGGACAAGCCTCCGCCGAGAATGATGATCTGCGGATGAAACAGGTGCGCGACATGCGACAACCCGAACGCCAGGTCTTCGGCCGTTTCCTCCAGGATTTTTCGCGCGCTCGCGTCGCCCGCTTGCACGGCGGTCGCAAGAAACCTGGCCTCGCCGCCTTTAACCCCGAGGGTCAAGCGGGCCAGCGCGCCTGCCGGTTCGGTCTTGGTCACCTCGCGAATCCGGGCGTCCACCGCCCAACCCGAGCAGCGCGCTTCAACAATCGTGCCCCGGCGATCCAGCCGCACATGGCCGATCTCGGCTTCACCCGGACTTGCCCCGTGGTAGATGGCTCCCCCGACCACGCACCCGCCCCCGACGCCGCTGCCCAGCGTGACATAGAAGGCCGGGTCCAAGCCGGCACCCGCGCCGTGCATCGCCTCGCCCAAAGCTGCCACATTGGCATCATTATCGACCACCACCCTGGCGCCGGTCAGTTGATGCAGCCAGCCGGCCAGGTCGAACTCCGACCAGCCCTCGATCTGGTGCGAGCGGCAAATCCTCCCGGTCTTCCAATCCACCGGGCCGCCGAAACCCACCCCAATCGCCTCGATGGATTGGCGGGTGGCCAACTGAGCCAGGGTCTCCTTGATCTGTTCGCGAATTCCCGCCGCTCCCAGCCGCGGCTCAACCGCCAGCTTGCGGCGTTCCTGGATCTTCCCGCCGGAATCGCCGGTGACGATTTGCAGCTTCGTTCCGCCAATTTCGATCCCGAGCCTCATTCAGAAATACTCCGGCTCGTTCCCGGGCTTCCATTTGATATTGCAGCCGATGCTGGGTCTTTGGGCGGGAGAAACCGGTTTGCCGGAGAGGACAGCATCGATGGCGGCGCGCAGGTCTTTCCCGGTCACCGGAATGCCATTGCCGGGCCGGCTGTCATCGAACTGCCCGCGATAGACGAGCCGTTGATTGCCATCGAACAGGTACAGATCCGGGGTGCATGCGGCGCGATAGGCCTTCGCAACCGATTGCGACGCGTCGTACAGATAGGGAAACACATACCCGGCGGCGCGCGCTTCCTCCGCCATTTTTTCCGGGCTGTCGGCCGGGTAATTCGCCACGTCGTTCGAGCTGATTCCAACCACGGCCACGCCCCGTGATTGGTAGTCCCGCGCAAGCTGCGCCAGGCCGGAACGGAGATGCTTCACATACGGACAATGGTTGCACAGAAAAGCCACCAGCAGCGCGGGCGCGCCCTTGAAATCGGAGAGCGAGACGCTCTTCCCGCCGGGATCCGGCAACCGAAAATCCGGCGCCATTGTTCCCAGCGGCAACATTGTGGAATTAACCGCGGCCATGCCGGGAATTTGCAACGTGAAGCCCCGTTTGTCGAAGGCAAAGATGACGGGATGAACGCGGTCGCATCCTCGGCGAAAACCCAGGCTCATTAGGCATCGAGAAAAGCGTGTCGTGGTTGGTCACCTCGAATTCCTGTGCTACTCTTGTGCGAAAGGATTCCAAACGTGAAGAAAGGTCTAATAGCGTGCGTGCTGGGTTTTGTGATCGGGATTATAATTCTTCCCCTGTGCGGGTTTCTGTACGTTTGGACCGGGCACTTTCCGGTGGCCACCGCCGGGCCTCCGCTCCCGCTCGAAAAATGGCTCGCCTCGACCTCGCTGCGGGCGCGGATCACCCGGGAGGCTCCGCGGGAAAGTCCGATCCCCGCCAGCGAGGAGAATCTGCTGGCCGGCGCGCGCCTTTATCAGGAAAACTGCGCGGTCTGCCATGGGACGAGGAACCAGCCTAAAACCGCCATTGCCAAGGGCATGTATCCCCCACCGCCACAGCTTTTGGAAGGCAAAGGCGTGACCGATGATCCGGTGGGAGAGACCTATTGGAAAGCGGCCAATGGGATCCGCCTAACCGGGATGCCCGGCTTCAAAGACTCCTTGAGCAATACCCAGTTGTGGCAGGTCAGCCAATTGCTCGCCAACGCGGACCATGTGCCCGCCGCTGTCAACCAGTTCCTCGTCTCCCAACCACCGCCCAGGTGAACGGCCGGCGCCCCGGCGATTCTCGTTGAAAATCCGCCGCACCTGTGATACTAGATGACAAACTCCAAACCAATTATGAGCGCTTCGAGAATCAACCGCCGCGAATTTCTCCACACCTCCCTCACCGCCACCAGCGCGCTGGTCTTGGGCGCGGGACCCCTGATGTCCGCTCAGGGCAAAACGACGGCCAAACGGACGGCGATTGATCAGGTCACGCTCGGCCAGACGGGCATCAAGCTCAGCCGCCTGGGGATGGGCACAGGCAGCAATAGCGGCCACATCCAGCGCGAGCTCGGGCAGGAAGGCTTCAACAGCCTGGTCAAATACGCCTACGACCAGGGCATCACTTACTTTGATTGCTCCCAGACCTACCAGACCTTCGACTGGCTCGGCGGCGCCATCAAGGGACTGCCCCGCGAAAAACTCTTCATCCAATCCAAGATCCCCGGGCAGCCGGAGAAGATCCTGGAAGTCATCGACCATCACCGCAAGGTGTTCGACACCGACTACGTCGATACCATGCTGATCCATTGCATGATCAAAGACGGCTGGACCGACCAGTGGCAGCGGATTATGGAAGGTTTTGACGAGGCCAAGTCCAAAGGCTGGATCCGCAGCAAAGGCGTTTCCTGCCACAGCCTGCCGGCCCTGCGCGGCGCTGCCGCTTCCCCGTGGGCCGAAGTGCACTTGGTCCGCGTCAATCCTCAAGGCCGGCGCATCGACGGCCCGGAGGAAGTGGTGTGGAGAAACGAGGACCCCGCGCAGGACGTTTCCCCCGTCGTGGACCAGCTCAAGGTCATGCGCGCCAAAGGCCGCGGCGTGATCGGCATGAAAATCATCGGCAACGGCGAGTTCGTCAACGCCGAGGATCGCGAGAAATCCATCCGGTTTGCCATGTCCCGTCCGGAGCTGGACGCTGTGGTCATCGGTTTCAAGAACCGGAGCGAGATCGACGAAGCGATCCAGCGCATGAACTCGGCGCTCGCCGGAGCCTAGGTGCTCTGTTTCCTAACTAGACCACTTAGCGGCGGTCACACGCCGGGAACAGAACTGGTCCCCAGCCCCATTGGGGTCTAAACCCACTGCGGCCGGTGGGTGATGGATCCAGTCGTTCCACCAGGAACGGCGCTTCAAGGATTTACCGCTCGATCGGTAGGGATTTAACGCCTCGAATTGCCTAAAATTCCATTTGAACGCGCTCCGGAGAGGGATACGTTTGACATAGGGTGAGTGCATGGGAGCTGATAGTTGTTGCGCCCCTGCTGTTGGCAGGGATCTTAGGGATGCTGGCGGCGTGGCGAGGACCGGACGGTCGGCATGGGTGCTGGCGCAAAAGGACCAAATCCCACGGTCCCCTGCGCTTTAGCGATGGATCGTGGTTGTGGCCGGATTCCTGGCTGGCGGTCAAGACAACGGATAATCTTGCCGTTCAAGCAGCGCTCAGCTTGCATAATCCACGCCCGTGCTCCTGGCTCGAAGGCTTGACCAACGCCGATCAGCTCTTCATCGCGCCGCCGGTCAAAGGCTGGGTCCTGGTCACCGGCGCCGGCCTGCCTCAACCTTGGGACGATGTCGATGGCTGCTTTCGGTTTCTGCTCGGGCTCAGCCGCAAATTGGGCTCGGTGCAGTTCTTTAGCGCCAATCAAATCTCGCAGCACCACGCCTGGGTCAGAGTCAAAAGGGGCCGGATCCAGCGGGCCTACGCCTGGGCGGGAACCACCGTGTGGCAGCAGGGCGATCCCACCCGCTGGGAAGTGAATCTGGGTTTGAAGTGCTTTGAATACGGCGAATTGCATCCGGGGCTTCCGCTCCAGGAACCACAGGTGATCGAGGCCAATGTAGCCAAGGTCCCCCTCTTGGCCGCCGCGTGGGGTGTGGACCCCGCGCTGATCCAACAGCATTTTCTCCTGCAGGAAAGCGGCATCGCCGGTCGAGCCGCCATCCGCTATTGAGCTCGCTGGACCCGCGGTTCGCGCGGGGCCCGGCGGCCCCCGCAAACGGCCTGCCACCACCCCTAAACCTCCATCACCTCGCCAAAATCTCTTGCGCCCGCACCCACCCTCGATTAGTTTTCGCCACGCTTCCGAGCTTGCTGGGCGAACGATGCTTCCTGGCTTGCTCCCGGCCGCAAGGCACCCGATCGAAGTGGGTTGGTAGCTCAGTCGGTAGAGCAGCGGCCTTTTAAGCCGTTGGTCCTGGGTTCAAGTCCCAGCCAACCCACCACTCGAAAAACCCTTGGAACCCTCGTAATTTACAGACCCTCACAGCTTCCCGAGCGGGAACATCCTTGAGTTCTGGCACGCCACAGTGCGACTTCTATTCCAAGCACACTATCGAGCGCATCGCCGCAGAGGCGCAATAGCCATCCGGCCTAGCCGGCACGAGCCTTCGCCACGGATCATCAGGATTGAATTAAGCCCTTCACAATTAAACGATGATTGAGTATCGTTTAATAGCAAAGGCGACAGCTAAACATCATTTAACAACCTGCGACGCGGTTTGACAGGTCATTACGTCCCAGTGAGTTCCGTTGGCGAAAGCTGCCGGCTCAGCCCTGCGTGTCCACCGGTTCCTCCAGCGCCATCCCTTGGCCTCCATCACGCAATGCAGTGCCGAACTCAAGCTCACGATGCCGCCAATCACCAAGGCAATGGAAAACCTCATCCGCCTCGGCTTGGTTACTGAAACCACCGGGCGTAAACGCAATCGCGTCTTCGCCTACCAGGCCTACCTCCGCCTCCTGGTCTCGGACACCGAGCCCCTTAAACAAAAACGGCCGCCTAGAAGCATTGGGTGCGGCCCCCTTACCCCAAGCCCAATGTTGCCCGCAGCGCCCCCACCGCTCTCCCTCCGCGCGAAGCGTTTGGAGTGCGGTCGGCTCGCCACCGCTTTCCAACCGCTTGCTCCTTTTCAAAGCGGCGGCAAGCCGGCCGCACTCCATACGCTTCGCGAAGGTTGGGGACGGGGAGACCAACTGCGGCGCGGTGGGGTGAACGGAGATTCGCGGGGGTCGAGAGCGGCGGCAAGCCGGCCGCACTCCAAACGCTTCGCGAAGGTTGGGAACGGGGAGACCAACTGTAGCGCGGTGGGGTGGACGGAGATCCGGCGGCAGTCGAAAGCGGCGGCAAGCCGCCGCACTCCAGACGCTTCGCGAACATTCCAAGTCAGTCGAAATCGTCCCGGACGTTGAGCTTGTCGATCTTCACCGAATAGATGGTCTTGACCTGGGCGGCCGAGGCGACTCTTTCGAACCAGGCGGCCGAGCACCAGCGGTACTGATTGGCCACCGGAACGAGTCCGTGTCTCGCCGCGTTCTGGTGCACGTAATTCAGACGGGCCAAATAGGAGTGCTGGTAGGTCAGCCGCGTATCCCAATAGTTGAACCAAACCCGGCGGCCCTCCGCGTTGTCCAACCGGTTAAGCTCCCGCGCAGAAATCGAATGAAGTTCCCTCAGAAGGTCCGGCATGGCCAGCGAGTCGGACGCGCCACGGGCGACGAAATGGTAGTGGTTGCTCAGCACCGCCCAGGCCTCAATGTGCCAGTTGCCGCGTTTCGCCAGCGACAAAAGCAAGCGTTCCAAGGAATCGAGTTTGCCGGGGCTGTCGAACAGGCGTTTCTTGTCGAAGGTCCCGGCAGTGACCATGTAGATCCCGAACTCGCTCAACCGGTGGATAGGAGCGTGGGGCCAGTCCTTGGAAGGCAATGGCATCGACGGGCTGGCCTCGGTGGGAGCCTTAATCGAGAAGTTGCTTGGAGAGGGGGGCAGGTAGCGATCCATGGTTTGATCGGCTAACAGATTGACATCGTTACGTCAACTGCACTTATGACAATCGCGAAGCGTATGGAGTGCGGTCGGCTCGCCACCGCTTTTCAACCGCTTGCTCCCTTTCAAAGCGGCGGCAAGCCGTCCGCACTCCATACGCTTCGCGAAGGTTGGGAACGGGGAGACCAACTGTGGCGCGGTGGGGTGAACGGAGATCTCGCGGCGGTCGAGAGCGGCGGCAAGCCGCCGCACTCCATACGCTTCGCGAGACCGTGGGTCAGGGGGCTTCGGGGGCGGCCTTGAGTTCTTCGGGGGAGAAGTACGTGTGGCGGTCCTTGATTTCGCCGCGCACCTTCAAGACTTGCCCGGGAGTCACGGGGCTGGCGTTATTGCCAAAGGTCTTTCTGATATAAGAAATGATCGCGGCGATATTTTCCGCTTTTTGCTGTTCGTCGCCCGGCATTTGGTCGCCGATGGCGAGCATGGTACCCGTGCTATACACCGTGCCCTTGACGTCGATGGGGCCCGTGGCCCCTTTGGACACGATCCGGATAATGCGGCCGGGACCGGGCGCGGCCACCCATTCGGAACCGACCAGGGGTGGGCAGCCGTTCGCGGGGTTGCCGGAGCCCGTCTCCATGTGGCACACCGCGCAGTTCATTCCGTAGAGTTGTTTGCCTTTGAGGATGAACTCCCCTTCACCGCTGATCGGCTGGAACATGGCGACTTGCTCGACGGAATGGTATGGGGCATACACACGCTCGCTAAACCACCCGCTGCGGAGGTCGAAATAGACCATGGCCCAGTAGAGCAGCACAAAGAGCAGGATAACCAGCCAGACGGGAATCGCCCGCCTGGCCGCACCGGGCTCGGCGGAATCCGGCATCATCGGAGATCCGGTTGAGGAAGGGAGACTCATTTGGCGGGAGCGTTGGTTGCGCCGGTGCCAGGCCCCGAGGCGGCGCCCGCGGGCTCGTTGGTCGGAGCCAAAAGCGGAGCGGACGCCACGGTCACCGGTGCGTCGAACAACGGAATGTCCGCGCGGAGGCTCACCAGGTAAGCGGCGAGGGCTTTGGCCTGCACCGAAGGCACAATCTCATAACCCGGTTGCGGCGCCAATTCCGGGGGCAGAACTAGCGCATCCGGGGAAGGAGCGCGCTCGATTTTTCGCTTGTCAAACAGGTAACGATAGGGCGGCATGATCGAGCCTTTGACCATAACCTGAGGAGCGTAAAGATGAAGCAACTGCCAGTTGGCATCGGGCAAGCGGACGCCCACATTCGCCAGGTCCGGGCCCACCCGCTGTGAACCCAGCATCACGGGATCGTCGTAGAGAAAGTCCTCCGCCACGGAGCGGCGCAGGCCCCAGTGCCGGGCGATGTCGGGGCCGACGGGAACGATCCAGACTTGGGATTTTGCGCTGGTGGCGTTAATGGCTTTGCTGGCCGCATCCGCTTCTTCGATGGTTTTGCCTTTCAACACCGTTTCGCCCGCGACAGGTTGGACGGATTTTGAGCCCGCCGCTTCCGGTTGAATTTTGAGCAGAGCGGCGTCCAGCGCGGCGCGATTGGTGCCCAACTCGGAAAGCATGACATCGCAAACCGTGCCGCCTTGGTCGATTTGCTGGGTGTGACACTCGGCGCAGCCGCTGGCGCGATAGACGTCCAGTCCCTGGCGAGCGAGCCCGGGCCGGGCCAGCGGGTAGGTTGCGCCGGCAGGAACGCTATTGGTCTCTTGCAAGCGGCCGATTTGCACCGCCGGGGTCAGCACCAGGCCGAACCAGGAACCGGCCAGCGCGAAAAAGGCAGCCAGGAATACCAGCGGTCCGTAATTCATGCTTTCACCTCGACAGGTTTGAAGAGGTCGGCGGTGACTTCGGAATAGGCAGCCACGGCTCGGGACCGGTAGAGGCGCACGGCCAGGCCAACGGCGTTCGCCAAGAGCATGAGGTGGCCGGCGAGCAGCAACAGGTCGCCCAAGGTGCTCACCCGCAAGAAAGCCAAGCTGGATTTAACGATGTCGATAAAGGGAACGTCGGGATTCTGCAATTGGGCAGCCTGAAGGATCCCGCTGATCGCCAGCGGCAGCGCCAGCAGCAGCACACCCAAGCCCGCCAGCCAGAAGTGAACGCGCACCAGTTTAGGCAAAGGGAAATCCGTTCCCACCAGTTGCGGCAGGATGTAGTAGATCGCGCCGAACATCGCCATGGCGAAAAAGCCGTAAAAGCCAAGCAGGTTTCGCGCGGGCTCGAACCAGGTGAAGGAAAGTTGCTGCTGGAAATTGACGAACACGGCGAAAATCCGCATCAACCCGGCGCCCACAAAGGCACAGGCACCGAAACCCACGAAGAGCAACGTGGGGTTCGAGGCCAACCCAGAGTAATTGCCCTCCAGGGTGTGGTGAACATTGAGCGCGACGGAGAGGATGGGAAGGATGGTCAAAACGCTCGCGATGGTGCTGATGGCCGGCATCCACGCCGGCACCGGCGCCGTCTGCGGGATACCGGCCCAACTGGTGAACAGGATCAAGGTCCAGAACGTGAACAAGGCGAGGTAGTAGCTGTGCAACTCGCGCTTCATCAGCTTGGGTACGAAATAGAACACCGTGGCGAGCCCGGCCAGTGCGAGCCAAACGGCCAGGAAATTATTCGCATACCACCAGGCAATGACCGGCTGGGCGACCCCGCGCACGGGGAATTTCACCAGCAGCAGCTCCGCGGTGGAATAAATCCACGGGAACCAAAAGAGCGCCGCCAGCAGGAACCATTGAGAAACATAGAGGGAGGATTGCTGGCGCTGACGCAGCGTCAGCGTGGCCGAGACGCCCACCAGCAGATATCCAACGAAGGCCAGGAGCGCCGCATAAGCAGGCATTTCCAGGGTCGCAAAGCCCGTGCTATCTCCGATCAGGATGCCGCCGATGCCGAGGGTCACCCCCATATTCCAGGCCACCGCCCCGAGCACAACCAGCCAGCTTTGGACGAGGCGCGCCCGCCCGAGACGCGCAAAGAGCCAGAGCGTCACCCCCAAGCCGGCCTGGACGCAGAAGCCATAGAGGACCGAATCCAACCAGGCCGGATGCACACGGCCATAAGTCAGCCAGGGACAATCCGCCAGGAAACCCGGCGCATGAAACTTGATGGAAGCAATGAGGGCAAAGGCCGATCCGGCCACCAGCCACGCCGCGGCGCTGATGAACAGGACCAGCAGCGGCACACGACAGGAGATGCTAATCTCGTCGGGCGCGGCATGGGCGCCTGCCTGGGTCGTCTGAACCGGGGCTTGCACTTATTCGAAAGGGCTGGGTTTAGCCGGTGCCTTGGGCGGGAGCGCGGTGGCCTTCTCGACACGCGCGATCAAATTGGAGCGGGCGGCCTCCGGATCCTGGCCCCAATCGCGCTCCACCATTTGCATGGCCACGTCAATGGGGAGCCGGACAACACCCTTAGGCTGATCCAACCAACCGGGATGCTGCAGGGCCTCGGTCTCGGCGGCGCGCAGTTCCCCGAGGGCCTTGGCGCGCTCGGCGGCGCGCTCCTGGCCCAATGGAGCAGGCTGCGTGAAATGCACCATGGCGCGTACCAGCGCGGCGACGATCAGGAACGCGCCCAGCACGCCGAGCACGGCGGGCCAGACGGGGCGTGGGTTAGGAGTTGGCGGATTCATTGTCCTCGGAATTGGGGCGGCGCATCGCGCAAATCGTCGGTTTGATCCAGTTCACCGCCGGAGATTTGGGTGGGCACCGGGTGATAAAAGCCCATGGCCTCGCTCAGGCGGGGATCCCGGATGGGGTACGGCGGGTGCTTGGCGTATTCCTTGAGAAAACGCCAGGACAGGAACCCGGCCATGAATGCCCAGCAGCCGAAGTGCAGCCAGATCCAGGCGAACGGGAAGCCGTTGGGATAGGGAATGGGCAGGATGTTAAACGAAAGGTCCACCCAGTGCATCAGCCAGGTCCAGACACAGACCGGCACCATGAATGAAAAAATATTCTTCACATCGATCCGCAGCAGGGCCAGGAACGGCAGGAAAAAGTGACCGAAAATGATCACCATCCCCACCCACCACCAGGTGCCCTTTTCGCGCACCACATACCAAAAAGTCTCTTCGGGCATATTGCCGTTCCAGATGATGAAGTATTGGGCAAAGTGAATGTAGGCATAAAAGACCGTGAACGCGAAGAGCAACGAGCCCAGGAAATAGTATTGGTGCTCGTGCATCGCCTCGCTGATGACCCCCATCCGGTCGAGGATCATCGTAATGACGTAAATCGTAGCCAGCGCAAGCCAAACGCTGCCGGCGAAATAATAGACACCATACATGGTGGAGAACCATTGGTACTGCAGCCCCTTCATCCACATGATCGAAGCCAGCGTGAGCGTCAGGGCGAACAGTACCACCCCAATCGAAGAATAGAAGCGCATCCGGTAGGTGGGCTTGGCTTCACCGGTCACGTCCTGGACCAGTGACCAGTAGCGCAGCCGGTTGGACAGCAGCCACCAAATGGCGAAAAGGACGACCGCGACCACGTAAAACATGGGCATGGAAAACAAGGGCTGCTTGGCCGCCAGCGCGTGATCCGCCGCCGGATTGGGAACGTCCATCCACGGGTAAATGACTTTGGCCAGGAGCGCGATCGGGATGAATAGAATGGCCATCCAGGGGAACAGCAGCGAGGCGATGTGCTCGCTGAAGCGGCGGATGGGGACGGACCACCCGGCGTCAAACAGGTGATGAGCGATGACCAGGAACAGGGCGCCAAGGCACAAGCTGAGGAAGAACATGAAGGCCAGCAGCCACGAATAGGCAAAGGCGATGTGGTCGCGCCCGGCAAAAAAGCCAATCACGCTGAGCAGCAGGCCGGCGCCCATCAGCAGCATGGGCACGTTGCGCCACCGCGAAAGATCCAGGGTCGGCGCTGCGGTCGAGGGTTTGTGGTCCATATCTACTTGGTCAGGCTGGCGCGCAATTCCTGGGGCAAATCGTCCACGGAACCCAACTCGCTGAGCTGCAGCGCGCGCAGATACGCCACGATGGCCCAGCGGTCGGGCACGGTCACGTTGGCGCCATAAGACCCCATGAGGTTCCGCCCGTGGGTGATGACGTAAAAAATCTCTCCGTCGTTCATCTCGACGATGCGCTTGTCATGGAGGTTCGCCACGACGGCCATGGCGCCGAGCTTCTTGGTGATGCCGTTGCCCTCCGCGAGCTGGCCATGGCAGGGCGAACAATTGATGGTGAACCGCTGCTGGCCCCGCTTGACCAGCGCGGCGGTGATCGGCAGCGGATTGATGGGCACGAAGTTGGTGGTGCCGGTGATGAAACCCGTGTTGACCGGAGCGTCCTCGTAGGGATAGACCTCGCCGCTCACCGTATGAATCGGCTCACTGCGAGGAATGGTCCCGGGAACGTGAAGTTGCGAACTGATCCCGTTGGCGAAGAAACCGTTAGGTTTCTGCGGCCGGAGTTTGAGCTGCCATTCCATATCCGGAAAGATATAGAGCGACGGCTTGCGAAAATGCGTGCCCCGGAACCCGAGCAGGCCAACGACACCCGCGACGGTTACAGCGAAAATGGCAAGAAAGTAACGCATTATTCCCCCACCACCTCGATGTGCCGGCTGCCGGCGTCCTCGAGCAGCTTGCGGGTTTCGGTTTCCGAGTACTTCGGGATCCGCGCACTCGATAACGACAAAAAAGCGGTCGTGGGTCACAAGAGAAAAACGTTTGTTCTTGAGCAGTGGATGGTGCAGGCGCGGAAGGCGATTGAGGAACAACATGCCGAACAGGGAGCCAAACGCGCCGAACAGGATGGTGAGTTCATAGGACGGCGGGAACGCCGAGAAGGGGCTGAACATCGGTTTGCCGCCGATCACGATGGGATAATCCAGCGCGTTCATGAACCAAATCATCAGCATGCCGGTGGTGTAGCCGGCCACCCCGCCGAGGAAAGCAAACCAGCCCACCTTCGAGTTGCCCAGGCCCATGGCGTGGTCCATTCCGTGCACCGGGAAGGGCGTGAACACATCCCATTTGCGGAAGCCCGCGTTGCGCACTTTCTCGGCCGCATGCAGCACGGCGGCAGCCGTGGTGAATTCCGCCACGATACCGTAGGGTTCAGAGAGTGATTCAGACATCGGAAGCCTCGCTGGTAAAGAAAGGGTTCAGAGCGACGGATGCCCCGGCATCAAAGGACCTGAATGGGTTTGGACGGTTAATCTTCATCCGCAAGGCTCTCCGTCACTTTCGCGCCGCCCATGGGGTGGTGCGGGTCGGATTGCGGGGTCACGCCTTTGACTTCCGAGATGGCAATCATCGGGATGAACCGGAAGAACAGCAGGAAACATGGTGAAGAAAAGGCCGAAGGTCCCGATGTAAGTGCAGATATCCACCGATGGTCGGGTGGTAGTAGCCCCAGCTCGACGGGAGGAAATCACGGTGCAGCGAGACCACGATGATGACGAAGCGCTCGAACCACATGCCCGACGTTGACCAGGATCGAGATGATAAAGACCACCACCAGGTTCTGGCGCAATTTGCGGAACCAGAACAACTGCGGCACCAGCACGTTGCACGACACCATCGGAGATCCAGGCCCACTGATACGGCCCCATCGCGCGGTTCAAAAATGGAACTGTTCGTTCGGATTGCCGCTGTACCAGGCGATGAAGAACTCCATCGTGTAGGCGTAGCCGACAATCGAACCCGTGGCCAAAGTCACTTTGCACATCACATCGATGTGCCGCATGGTGATGATGTCCTGCAGCTTGAACATCGAGCGCAGCGGAATCAGCAGCGTCAGCACCATGCCGAACCCGGAGAAAACCGCGCCCGCGACGAAAGTAAGGCGGGAAGATGGTCGTGTGCCACCCGGGCAATTGGGAAACCGAGAAGTCGAGGGAGACGATCGAGTGCACGGAGAGCACCAGCGGCGTTGAAAGGCCCGCGAGGATGAGGTAGGCCTTCTCGTAGTTGCTCCAATGACGGTTGGAACCGGTCCAACCCAGCGAAAAAAGGCCGTAAAAGAACTGGCGCAGCTTCGGGTCCTGGCCCGGTCGCGCATCACCGCCAGGTCCGGGATCAGCCCCATGTACCAAAACAGCACCGAGACCGTAAAATAGGTCGAGACGGCGAAGACGTCCCACATCAGCGGGGAACGAAACTGCGGCCAAATCGAGTTGGAGTTGGGGATCGGGAACAGCCACCAATCGTACCAGGCGCGCCCGACGTGCAGGGCGGGATAAATACCGGCGCACATGACCGCAAAAATGGTCATGGCCTCGGCGGCGCGGTTCACCGCGGTGCGCCAGCGCTGGCGCAGCAGGAAGAGAATGGCGGAGATCAACGTGCCGGCGTGGCCAATGCCGATCCACCAGACGAAATTGACGATGTCCCACGCCCACATGACCGGTTTGCATGTTGCCCCAGACGCCGACGCCGGTAGAGATCTGGTACAGAGCATGAACATCAACATCCCCAGACAAAGCACACTGGGAACGAACAACGACCCACCACCAGACCGGCGCCTGATCTTCAATGAGCGAGGCGACCCGATTGGAGATCCAGCCGAAACCGCGATAATGCGCGACCAGCGGGATGCGCTGCAGTTCGGCCGGCGGCTTGGGCACGGTCACCGGACCGGCGGGCTCAGCCCTTAGAGTCGAGACACCGGCAGCCATTAGCGATTCCCTCCCTCCGCCTGGCCTGGGGCGTGCCCGGGCGCGGCTTCCTCCTTGAACGGGTCGCCCATCTTCTGTTCGTATTCCTGCAGGCTCAACGGCGCCTTTACGCATTCGTCTGGCATGTTTGGGTTGGGATTACGGATCCGCGCCAGGTAGGTCGTGCGCGGCTTGGTTGACAGGGAATCCAGGACCTGGTAATCGCGGTCCAGTTCCTTGCGTTTCGATACGCGGCTCTCGGGGTCCTTCAAGTTCCCGAATACAATCGCCCCCGCCGGGCAGGCTTGGGCGCAAGCCGTCGTGAAGCTGTCCGAAGGCACCACCACATCGCCCGAGTCCCCCGCTTTGCGCTTCTGCGCAATCTTGGCTTGCTCGATCCGCTGCAGACAATACGTGCACTTCTCCATCACCCCGCGCATGCGGACGGTGACGTCCGGGTTCTTGGACATCTTCATCAGGTCCCACTCGTCGTCACGGCGGTGGCCAAACGGTCCCCAGTAGAACTGGCCGATGGGGCGCTTGTTATAATCGAAGAAATTGAAACGCCGGACCTTGTACGGGCAGTTGTTCGAGCAGTACCGCGTGCCGACGCAGCGGTTATAGGTCATGACATTCAGACCCTCTTGATCGTGCGAGGTCGCGTTGACCGGGCAGACGTTTTCGCATGGCGCGGCTTCGCAATGCTGGCAGAGCATCGGTTGGGTGACGACCTGCGGGTTATCAATCCAGTCGTCAAACTGCTGCTTCGCGTCATCCTCGAACGTCTCAAAATAGTGCTTCCGGGCCTCGGGCGTGTGCGGCGCGACCAGTGCCTTCCCGGCGTAATAACGGTCGATGCGCAGCCAATGCATTTCACGGCCGCGGTTGACCTGGTCTTTGCCGACAATCGGAACGTTGTTCTCACTCTGGCACGCCATGATGCACGCGGAACAGCCCACGCACATGTTCAGGTCGATGGACATCGCCCACTGATGGATGCCCTTCTTCTTGAGTTCGTCGAACGGATTGGGGTAGAGCGGCGCCGCGCCCTCCGGTTCTTCTACCCCCATGTGCTTGGCGAAGGTCGGGTGTCCCCGATATTGTTCGAGGTTGGCTTCCCGGACGATCGGACGGCCTTCGAGCGACCAATGATTTTGCGTGCAGGAAATCGGGTAGGTCTGGCCGGTGGCCCGGAGCGTGGCGCCGACCGCAAAGTTCTGGGCTTCGAGTGTGCGCAACGGATAGACATTGAACCCGGCGCCGTGGCCCACGCGCCCGGTCGCCTCGCGGCCGTACCCCAAGGCCAGCCCCAGGGAATAATCGGCGAACCCCGGTTGAACCCAAATCGGCCCGCGGATCGAGCGTCCGCCCAGCGCAATTTCGACCACATCGGAGTTTTTGACGCCGAACTCTTGCGCGGTTTTGCGGCTGATCAGCACCGCATTATCCCAAACCATCTTGGTCACCGGATCGGGCAACTCTTGCAGCCAGCCGTTGTTGTTATAACGTCCGTCATCGAGGCTGTAGTCCCGGTGAAAGACGACTTCGAGCTTATCCTTCGAGGGCGCCACCGGCTTCACCGCGGCGATGGCCTGGGAAACGGCGGGGGCGTTCAAAGTCACTTCCACGGGCTGCGCGCCCGAGTTGGCGAGGAAACCATCGTGCAGGAACTTGCGCCAGGCGGCTTCGATATCACCGTTGGAAACAATCTGGGCAAAGGTGTCGCGGACAATGGCATACGGATCGGGTGTGGGGAGACCCGCAATCCGGGCCAGCACTTCGAGCTCGGTGAGGCCGCCGAAGAGCGGCGCAATCAACGGCTGGATCGGCACCAGGGTGCCGTCGCTGGTCAGTGCGTCCCCCCAGGATTCCAGGTAATGCGCCGCGGGGATATGCCAATCGCAGTTGGGAAACGTTTCGTCTTCGTAGTAACCCAGCCGGATGACGGTCTTGGCCTTGCGCTGGGCGCCGGCCCAGTCGAGTCCGGCGGGGGCCGTGTAGGCCGGATTGCCACCGAGCATTACGAGGGTCTCCACCTGCCCGGCCTTCAACACCTGAGCCAATTCCGGCAGGCCCGCTTCCTTGGACTCGGGAATCTGGTGGAAGGCAACCGTCTTGCCGTTATTGCCGAGCGCGCTGTTGATGGCGTGAGCCAAAAGATGAACCGCCAGCGGTTGCCGATGCCCGGCGACGACCAGGGACTTGCCGGCATTCGCCAGCAGGTCCTGGGCGCACTCGGTGATCCATTTGGGATCGACGCCCATCGGCTTGCCCAGGGCTTCCAGGCCGGCGATGCCACCCTGCTTGAGCACTTCAGCGGCCAGGGCGCCGGCCAGTTGGACCACGGCGCTGCTGGACAGACGCAAGCGGTGATCGGCATTGAACCCGGTGATGGTCATCAGGCTCTCCACCGCATACAGCCGATTTAAGGAATCACCAGGCCCTTTCAGATGCCGGCGGCTGGCAAAACGGCGAATGTGGTTTTGGGCTTCGGGCTCGGTCCCGAGGAAATCGCAGTCCAGAGAAACGATGACGTCGGCCTTGTCGAACAGGTAATACGGCTTAACGGATTGGCCGAAGGCCTCGGTGGCAGCGCGGCGATGAATGTCGAGATCGACCGGGTCATGCAGGTACCAGGTGGCTTGCGGAAGTTTTTGCCGGAGGAGTTCCTGCAGGCGCCGACGCGAAGGACCATTGGACCGTTCGAGCAGGAAGCAAAGACCCTGGCCCCCATTGCCCTGCGCGGTTCGGGAAAGCTGCGACAACGTGTCGATGGCCGCCTCGGGAGAGCAATTCTTGCCTCCGCTGGTGAAACGCCCAGCGCGATCCGGGTCGTACAGGTTCAGGATCGAGGCCTGCGCGTAGCGCTCGGTGCCCCCGTTGCTATCGGGGTGCAGCGCGTTGCCTTCCACTTTGGTGGGACGACCGTCGTTCGATTTAGCCACCAAGGGAATGGCGCCGGATTGGGTGGGCATGGCCGTGGCATAGAACTGGGGCAGACCATGCACGTAATTCTCCGGCATTTTCCCAAACGGCTCGATCTTTTGCACCGGCCGGCGGCAGCCGCTGCCGGCAAAGCCCAAACCCGCCAGCAGAAACGAGGCGGACATGATCTTCACGAAATGACGGCGTGAAACCGGGTCGGACCACTCGCTGGCGCCCTGGGGGAATTCCCGTTCGATCCACTGGCTAAACTCGGGAGTCTCGGCCAACTGATCCAGGCTGCGCCAATACACGCGCCCGTCCTGGGAAACATGCGCCGCCGACGGCTCAGCCGGGCTGCGGGGATGATCGGCGGGTGGGGAAAGAGGCGATTTCATCGGTGACAGGCGGAGCAGTTCTGAAGGGATTCCACATGCCATTGCTTCATGGCGCGCTGGCCGAACTCAAGCTGCTTTTCGGCCGAAGCCGGCTTCCAATTCAAATCGGTGATCTTATCGAGAGGCCGCAGCTTGGTTTCGGGATGCCGATGGCAATCCAGGCAAAAAGTCATGCTCAGAGGCTGGTATTGATAGATTTCGTCCATCTGGTTCACCGTGCCATGGCACTCGACGCAACTGATGCCGCGATCCACGTGGACGGAATGGTTGAAATAGACAAAGTCCGGCACCCGATGAACCTGGATCCACGGAATCGGCTGGCCGCTTTGGGCGCTCTCCCGAACCAATTGCAGGCGCGGATCATCCTTGAGCACCTGGTTGTGGCAGTTCATGCAGGTCGAACTCGAAGGGATGTTCGAATACCACGAGCTCTCGACGGCATTGTGGCAATACCGGCAGTCCAGGCCAAGCTGCCCGGCGTGGGTGGCGTGGGAAAAGGCCACCGGCTGCACCGGTTGATAGCCGACGCGTCGAGTACTTCGGCGTCAGATAATACCAGGCGCCGGCCACGGCCGCGCCGCTCAGCAAAATCCCGCCGGCAATCACCATCACCGGCAGCCGGTTCGTCCACTTGGGGAAAATGGCAGACATGAGGTGGTGCTAAAATGAGCCGGGAAACCCGTGCGCGCAAGCCGGCGCGGGAGGAAATACGCGCCCGGCGCGCCCGCCAGGCGAGTGAGTCAATGTGGTCCACGAATTCAGCATAAACTCGAAAGCCGGTGATTGTTGAGCATTTGCAGTAAACGTCAATTGCTTTCTTAAAGCCAAGATTCAGTTATTACACCCGACACGCGGGCAAAACGCTTAAGTAAAACAAAGGGCTTTGCCGCCCATAGTTTGCCTGTGATTTGCCCGGGCGCAAGTCTGCGCCGTCAGTTTTCGGTATCATTAATAAACCAAATAAGGAAAGTACATGCCTGCTTGGAATCATTCGCCCGCCGCTGCGTTCAATGGCGCCATCGATTTTAATCATCCATTTTCAGCCAGCGTTAATCCTAATGAGCGGTCCCCCTTTGGCAATCGAATTAGAGGAACACACGGCCCCGGGGGGAATGGCCGTTGCGTAAAACCGCCGAGCTGGGCACGGAGGGAGGCCTTGGGAACGCGTGGCTCGGTTAACCCGCTTTTCACGAAGGCCGGACGCAAATCAAAGGTTGAGCATGCAAGTTCAATCAGGCCAAACGACCCCGGCCAGCCAGGCGCCCAATCCGGCGACGACCAAACCCAGCAACGACAGGGCAAACGCTTTCCGGGTGGCCTTGAAATTCAGCAGCATAAAAACCCAATCGGCCAACGGTATGAACAGGCACCCCAGGAGCCACCAAACGCTCCGGCGGTAGGCCACCGCCAGGAACCGGACTTGCCCATACAAGCTCAGAGTGACGCCCATAGCCAACAACGTGTAGCCGACCGGTACCATTCCAGAGCCCTTCTATGCCGCGATGCTCGTGTGATGCTGTGGCACAGTGTAGCCCGCCTTGCCGCCGTGGGCAAACCGGACGCCACAACCCAGCACGCCCGGCGCCCGCCCACCTCGCTCCCCTTGAGCGAGCCCGGCGGCGTTTTGGCAGCCGCGTGCGCCTATTACCCGGACCCCAACCCGGCACGGCATGCCTGCATCGATTCCGGTCCGACAGCTTGCATCCTGTTAATCCTGTTAATCCTGTCAAAAACCTCGCCCCCCCTGCCTGCATGCTCGCCCGAGTTCTTTCCGCAGCCGTCAACGGCATCGAAGCCTACCCCGCGGAAGTCGAAGTCGATTCCGGTTGGGGTGACACCACTGTCGTAACGTTGTCTTGTAATCTCCCCCCGGCCTCTGCTCCAACAACATTGTGCAAAAGTCCGGTGCCCCCCTTCACTGTTAATGCCGCCGCCGTTCCAGCCACAGCGGAAGGATCGTCCTCCTCAACCATTCATTTTTTCTGGTTGATCATGGCCCGGTCAATTGCCTCGCTGATCGCCTTGAGGGTGTAAGGTTTGCCCAAAAAGACATGAGGCCAATTGGAGTAGTCGCCCAGCATCTGGCCGCTTACCGCCGCCGCCGCCCAGGCCGATTGCAAGGCTGCCTTCAGGCAATTGAAGGCTTCTTCCCCTTTGGGCAGTTCCGCCGCGGCCAACTCCAAATTCCCAATGACCGCCGCGAGCTGGTTGTTGAAGGTGTGGGCGATGGCTCCGGCCATGCGGGGAGAGGGAAGGGGAGAGGAGGCCAAACTAAATAAACGCTCGCAAGCATCGTCATGGTGAACAAGCCAAAGAGACTGACGGGCTTACCGGGTGCGGAGGAGAGCGTTACTGCGGCCTGCGCCAGCCCGCTCCAGCCCCTTTTCACCCAGCGACTCGTGGCCAGGCGCCCTTGACGCTGCCGAAATGGCGCGTGAGGCGCGTGAATTCCGCCGAGACAGGATCAGGACAAACGGGGTGGCAGTCGCGGTCTAGATACAGGCAGCCCACGTCCTCGAGCGGAAGCCGATCGATGAGCTTGAGAGCGGAGGACGAGGCTTCCAGCCATCGCTCTTTGAGTTGCGGCAGCGTGGCGGGTTCGGACATCGCGAGGTCCGCCAGATCCTCCGGTCGGTATACCGCTTGGCGGCCACCCCATCGAATGATGGCTTCAGGAGAGAGGCCAGGGTCTTTGCCAGTCCCCGCCCAAGCCAGTGCGCCCAAGTGCAGGTGCTTCCCGTGGAGATGCAGAACGTCAACCCAGTCCCGGATCTCCGAACGCCCCGCCAAGGCCAGGACCTTGTTGACGGCAACGTCCCAGAAATTCAATCGCCAGCCCAGGTCGGGGTCTGGCTCCACGGGGAAAAAACGAAAAGCGCTGTCAAAAACCCACTCGATCTTGGTTTGCGATCCGGCACCACGGACCAACACCCGACAAAATGTCTCGTGCCGGCGGCCCACTTCCTCCACCTCGTAACCGGCGCCCCGGAGCGTCGCGATGTCGCGGTCGGCCGATTGCGTGAGACTTTCGATGGTATCGTGAAACACGTCCACATCCTTGGATGTGCGGGGGGAAGTCGGGTCCTGATTGAGGACCGTCGCCCCGGCCACATAGCTGTCGGGATTCCGGTTGATGGCCAGCAGCCGCAGGACTTCCCGCTCAAAGACGCCTAAAGGCATAATTCGGCGGCGATCCGGTAGCCGGGCAAGCCCCCGTGTTCGCGCAGGCCGCGGATCACGAACGGGACTTTGTCCTCGGTGATTTCGGCGTCCTCGCGATACGACCAGAAGCACTGCGCATGGAACTCCCTGAACGCCTTCCGTGCCAACTCCAGCCGGCGTTGGCTCGCCGCGGTGTTGATTTTAGCCGAGGAAAGCTCCGTTTCGTTCATGGCCCCAACTTACAGCACGCGGCCTAGGCCTAACAAGTGATTTGCGGGCACACCCTCGAGGGCCGTCGAGGTCAAAACCACGGGAAAAGGACCGGAAGGGTTGAAGATCCTGATTGCACTTTATGTGTAACTTGACCATAAGAGCCGGATGCTCGCGAAAGTCTGTTCGGCGGCGGTGAATGGGATCGAAGCCTATCCCGTCGAGGTGGAAGTCAACGCCGGCTACGGGGATACCGTGCTGGTGATTGTGGGCCTGCCGGACGCCGCGGTCAAAGAATCGCGCGACCGGGTGATGACGGCGCTCACGAATTCCGGGTTTTCGTTCACGTTCGGACGCACGACGATCAACCTGGCGCCCGCGGACGTGAAGAAGGAGGGGCCCAGCTTCGACCTGCCCATCGCGGTGGCGATGGCCGCCGCCAGCGAGCAGATGGAAAGCACCCAGCTCGAACAATTTTCCATGGTCGGCGAGCTGGCCCTGGACGGCGCGGTGCGCCCGGTCAAGGGCGTCCTGGCGATCGCGCTTCAGGCGCGGCAACATGGCCTGCGCGGCGTGCTGGTGCCGCCGGAGAACGCGCCGGAGGCGGCGGTGGTGGCCGGCTTGCAGGTGATTCCAGTGCGCAACTTGCGCGAGGCGGTCGGTTTCCTGGAAGGCGAACTCAAAATCGTTCCGACCGTGGTCGATGTATCCAAAATGTTCGAGGCGGATCATGAAGAGGACATGGATTTTGCCGAGGTCAAGGGCCAGGAATCGGTAAAGCGCGCCCTGGAAATCGCCGCCAGCGGCGGCCACAACGCGCTGCTGATCGGTCCGCCGGGCACGGGCAAATCGATGCTCGCCAAGCGCCTGGCCACGATCCTGCCGCCGCTCACCCTCGAAGAGGCCCTCGAGACCACCAAGATCCACAGCATCGTGGGCCTGCTCTCGCCGGGCCAGGCGCTGGTGACCCGGCGGCCCTTCCGGGCCCCGCACCACACCGCCTCGGATGCCGGCTTGCTCGGCGGCAATATCAATCCCACCCCCGGCGAAATCTCCCTCGCCCATCACGGCGTGTTGTTCCTGGACGAATTGCCCGAGTTCAAGCGCAGCGTGCTGGAAACCATGCGCCAACCGCTCGAAGAAGGCCGCGTCACGATCTCCCGCGCCGCCGGCACGATGACCTTCCCCTCCCAGTTCATGCTGGTGGCCGCCATGAACCCGACTCCCGACGGCAAAATGCCCGCCGAATCGCGCAGCTCCCCGCGGGATATCCAGAATTACCTGGGCCGGATCTCCGGCCCGCTGCTGGACCGGATCGATTTGCACATCGAAGTGCCGGCCGTGAAATTCCAGGACATCACCAGCGCGCGGGCCGGCGAAACCTCGGCGCACATCCGGGCGCGCGTGATCGCCGCGCGCAAACGGCAGCAGGAGCGGTTTAAAGGGAAGCCGAAAATCACCTGTAACGCGCGCATGGGCAGCCGGGAATTGAAGCAGTATTGCACGCTCGACGAGGCCACCATGGAACTGCTCAAGTTCGCCATGGCCGACCTCAACCTGAGCGCGCGCGCCTACGACCGGGTCTTGAAGGTGGCGCTCACCATCGCCGATTTGGCCGGCTCGGAAAAAATCCTCAGCGACCATATCTCCGAAGCCATCCAGTTCCGCTCGCTGGACCGTCAGCTCTGGACGTAAGGCGTGGCGATGCTGTCGAGTGTGCTGCGAAGCCCGCAGGTTTTCCGCAGCACCAGTTTTGGGGGCTCGCCATGTGACCAAGCGCTTAAAGTCAAGCGATCTGTGTCAAAAATCTTTACATTTCTATTGACCTCCAGGGGTGTTCTGTGGCGGGATGATAGAACCCATAGACGGGTGAAATCAGATGGCAAGAGTCCTATTAAAAAATGGGAACGGCTCACGTTCCAACCCCGCGTCGAAATACGACGCGCACAACACCGTACTTTCCAAAACCTACGGCGCCCTGGCCGACCTGCGCCGGGAGCTCTCGGATTCGAAGGCGGCGGTCGCCGAACGCGAGGAGTTGCTAAAAGTCTTCGCCGGGTGCGCCGATTCCCAGCGGGCGTGGCTGCTGCTCGAGGATTACTTCGAGAAGCTGTCGCTGTCGCGGAAGGATTTCCCCAGCGCCAATTGGTGGCCGCGGCTGCTTTCGGCCCAGGGCAAGGCGCGCCTGGAAGAGGTGGCGTTCCTGTTCCTGCGCGCCAAACGCTCGCTGCCGACCGAATTGTCCGCCTACGCCAACCTGGACCGATTTGCCCAGGTGGAACAAGCCGCGCAAGAGCAGGAGCTGGTGAAGCACCTCGAGCGCTGGCTCTTCCCCCCGCGGCCGGCCCACCTGGACACACCGCGGGCGTCGCTCCGGGTGGTCTGCCAGGCCGAACCTGACGAACAGGATCTCGCGCGGCATCGCCTGAGCGTGCAGTTCGTCCTGCAGCGGCCGCGCACCGGCGAAAAGGCAAAGACGCTGCAGGAACTGTTTGATCTCATGACGCGGGCGGCTCACGAACAGGAGTTGTTCCCCACGGAAGATTGGGATTTCATTCAGTGGGTCACTGAAGCCCATGCCGGCCGGACCGATGGAGAACCGAAGATGGTGCTCTCGGACCTGGAACTGCTGCATTGGCTGGCCCGCTGGGGACACACCGCGCGGCTTGAACTGGCGACGCCCGACGGTCCCAGGACCCTGAGTTTCCACGGCCAGGTGGCCGAACTCACTCCGCACCTCGAGAACGGCAGCAGCGAACTCTCCTTTACCCATCGCCTGACAGCGCCCGGGGGCCGCGATCATCCCTTGGCCGACGTGAAATTCTTCAACCGGCGGCCGCCGCTGGCGCTGGCGGGCGCCACATTCTACCTGTTGCGCAATGCGCCGCCGCCGGAGCTGGTGGAACGATGGGCGGGCCAACCGGCGGTGCCGGTGCGCAAACTGAGCCACCGTCTGCTCACCTTGTTGCGCAAGACACAGGCCGAGAACGGGGTGGATTGGGAGCAGCTTTGCACCGCGCATCCCGCCCGGCCTCAGTTCATTTTCGAGCTGCTCGAAGAAACCGTTCGCCTGCGTTTGGTGGCCCGGAGCGAGCGCGATCAAAGCCAGTGGCTGTGGAACGGCCACGAATGGCAGTTGCAGGAGCCGCGCAAGCGACCCACGGACAAACCGGAGATCCTCGATGACCCCCAGCTCGAGCCGGCGGCGTTGTGGCTCCGAAGACTGGATTGGTTTACGCCCGAGCCGGGACTGTGGGTGGGCGATGCCACCGAAGTGTTTCTCGGCGCCCTGGCCCAAGCCTGGGCGGAACGCCCGCCCGAAGCCGATTACCTCGGCAATCCCGCCTTCCACCGACTCTTCCTGAATCCGCGCCAATTACGGCCCCGCCTGCTGGTCCGCGGCAGCGGCATCGATTGGCTCTCGGTTTCCGCCGAGTGGGAGCAAGAGAGCCAAAAACTCAGCCCGGCGGATTTGCAGCGGCTGCAGAACGCAACCGGCCGTTTCGTGAAGCTGCCGGATGCGGGCTGGGTCGAGCTGGATTCCGATGCGGTGCAGTCGGCCCACGAAGCCATGGCCGATATGGGCGTGGATGGGTTGGTTCCCGTCGCGCAGAAGATTGGGCTCGAAAATGTGGCGCATTTGGACGAGACGGCGTTGCAGCGGTTCGGCGATTCGGCGCAAGCCCAGGCGCTGCGTGAACGCCTGAAGGATTTCCGGGGGATTCCCGGGACCGCGCTGCCCGCCAGCGTGCAGGCCGAGCTCAGGCCCTACCAGAAGGAGGGCTTCGACTTCCTGTGCCACCTGGCGCACGTGCGGCTCGGCGGCATCCTGGCGGATGACATGGGATTGGGCAAAACGATCCAAACGCTGGGCTGGCTCGCCTGGTTGAAAGAGCGCCATACCAAAAACCCCAAACCCTCGCTGGTCATCTGCCCGGCTTCGGTGCTGCACAATTGGCGCCGGGAATCGAACCGATTCACCCCGCAGCTCAAGGTGCTGGTGCTGGAAAGCGGCGCCGCGCGCCACAACCTGCGCAAACAGATCCCCCAGCACGATCTCATCGTCACCAATTACGCCCTGCTCCGCCGCGATCTGGAAGAGCTGCAAAAATTCGCCTTCCGCGCGGTCATTCTGGATGAGGCGCAGTTCATTAAAAATCCCGGCGCCCAGGTGACGCAGTCGGTCAAACAGGTGAAGTCGGAGCACCGGCTGGCGCTCACGGGCACGCCCCTGGAAAATCGTTTGCTGGATTTGTGGAGCATCGTCGATTTCATCCAGCCGAACTACCTCGGGACCCAGGAGCACTTTAGCGAAACCTACGAGCCCCGCGGCGAAGACGCCGAGTCCGCCCAGCGGATCGCGCGCAAGCGTCTGTCGGCCAAACTGCGCCCGCTGCTGCTGCGCCGGCTCAAGAAACACGTGGCCAAAGATCTGCCGGATCGCATCGAGCAGCGGCGGGATTGCCAGCTCGGGGAAGAGCAGCGCAAGCTGTACCTGGCGGAGCTGCGCCGCAGCCGGGAACAGGTCATGAAGACCGTGGCGGAAAAGGGGCTGAACCGGAGCAAGATCCACGTTCTGGCGGCCCTCACGCGGTTGCGCCAAATTTGCTGCCATCCCCGGCTGGTCGGCAGCGACGCGCTCTCCGGCAAGACCGAGACCTTGTTCGAGCTGCTGGACTCCCTGGTGGCGCAAGGCCAAAAGGTGTTGTTGTTCAGCCAGTTCGTGCAGATGCTCGAATTGCTCGAACAGGAATGCCGGCAGCACCAGATTCCCACCTACCTGCTCACCGGCCAGACCAAAGACCGCCAGGAGGTGGTCAACGCGTTCCAGGGCGACCCCAACGCGTCCGTATTCCTGCTCAGCCTGCGCGCTGCCGGCACCGGGCTCAACCTGACCACGGCGGGCTACGTCGTCCTGTACGACCCCTGGTGGAATCCCGCCGTCGAAGCCCAGGCCATCGACCGCTCGCATCGCATCGGCCAGACCCAGACGGTGAATGCCTACCGGCTCATCTCTCCGGGAACCGTGGAAGAGAAGATTTGGGAGCTGCAGCAGAGCAAGGCCCAAACAATCCAGGATGTGCTGGGCGAGGAAGGCTTTGCGCGGAGCCTCTCGAAGGGCGATCTCGAATACCTGTTCGCAGAGGATTGAACCGCCGGCGCCAAAGGCTGTCCTGACTGAAACCTGTATGGCGGCCATGGGTTGTCACGTGCCCGGGCCTGTGGAATTTTAACCTTGGATGAGTGAGTTTAAATTTGCCTGTCCGGTGTGCGGCCAGCACATCACGGCGGACTCGGCGGCCAGTGGCACTCCGTTGGAATGCCCGACCTGCTTCCGCCGGATGATCGTCCCCCAGGCGCCCACCGTCGGGGAATCCAAGTTGATCCTTGCCGCCGCTCAAGCCTCCGGACCCCGGACCGGACTTGCCAGCGGCGCGGAAGCTGCCCCGCTTCCGGAGAGCAAAACCCGGAAGCTCGGTTTATTTCCTCGGGCTTTGCCTGCTCGTCCTGGGGGCGGGGACTACGGCGTTCCTGCATTGGCGGGGCGAAATGCTCCTAGGCGATCCCCGCACAACGGAGGCCGCGCGCGAACCCAGCCCGGTTTACCCGGTTCCCACGAATACCACCTGGACGACGGATTTGGCGCAGGCCGTCATCCCCGATGGCGCGGCGGTGGGACGGGTGCACGGGAGCGGCTTTTTGTGCGAGCGCGCCATCCTGCGCGGGGGATTGCTCTCGTTGCGACAGGGGAAGATCTGGCCGCCGGACCTGGGCATCAGCGTTCGTTTCTTTGTGCAGCAAGGCGAGGATTTGAGCGGCAAGACCATCATCGTCGGACCCGAGCGCCGGCCGCCCCTGCCCGAGGTGGTCATCCGGTGGAAGGATGACCACCATCAACCCATGACCGAGCGCATCGACAACGGGTACGCGCTCAAGCTGGTTTTTGGCCAGGCGGCCAATGGAAGAATGCCCGGCCGCATCTTTATCGCGCTGCCCGATGGCGGGCAAACCTTCGCCGCGGGCACCTTCGATGCCATCATCCGGAAACCGTCCCCGCCGAATCCGAAAGCTCCGCCGCACTCCGGGGCTGCGGCGGGCTGCGAGACGCTCGGGAATTTTGCCGGCCTGCTGGGAGACGCGGCGCCCTGAACCGCCCTCGCTCAGGCCTCACTCGTAACGGAGGGCGTCGATGGGATCCAGGCGGGAGGCCTTGCGCGCCGGGTAAAAGCCGAAGAAGATGCCCACTGCGGCGCTGAAAAGGAACGCATAGACGATCCACTCGGGCGGAATCTGGGTGGCCCAATTCTGTTGGGCGGCAATCACTTTGGAAGCCAGCACGCCACCCCCGATGCCGACGAGGCCGCCAATGACGCCCAAGGTGATGGCTTCGACCAGGAACTGCAGGAGGATATCCCGGCCCCGGGCGCCGATGGCCATGCGGATGCCGATCTCGCGGGTGCGTTCGGTCACGCTGACCAGCATGATATTCATGATGCCGATGCCGCCGACGATGAGGGAGATGACCGCCACACCCATCAGCAACGCCGTCATCGTCTTCGACTGGGCCGTGGCCATTTCGGCGATTTCCTGCTGGTTGCGCACGGTGAAGTCGTCGTCTTTGGGCGGCGTGATTTTGTGCCGCTGACGCAGCAACTCGATGATCTGCTGCTGGACGGGCACCAGGAGGGTCGGTTTGGCGGCTTGGACGATGATCGCATTGAGCGTGGTGACCCGCTGCACCCGCTTCATGGCGCTGGTATAGGGCACGATGATCAGATCATCCTGGTCCTGGCCCTGCACCGAAAGGCCCTTGGCCAGCAGCATGCCGGTAATGATGAACGGCACGTTCTTGATCCGGATGATCTGACCGATGGGATCTTCCCCGGGATAAAGCTCGTCGGCAATGGTTTTACCGATGACCGCGACCTTGCTGGCATTGCGCACGTCCTGCTCGGTAAAGGGCGAACCATTCACGACCGGCCACTGGCGGATCTCAAAATACTCCGGCCCTTCCCCTTGAATCGAGGTATTCCAATTCTGATTGCCCGCGGCCACCTGGGTGCGCGTCCGAATCTCGGGACTGAGCACGGTGACCCCCGGGATCTCACGCTGGATCGCCTCCGAATCCTCCACGGTGAGGGTGCCGGCCCCGCCCCAGCCGGACCGCGCGCCGCCGCGGCTGAAGCTGCCCGAAAAAACGAGCACGACGTTCTGGCCCATGCTGGCGATTTGCGCCTCGATCTGCGCCTTGGCGCCGTTGCCAATGCTGACCATCGCAATCACGGCGCCCACGCCGATAATCATGCCAAGCATGGTCAACAGGGTGCGGAGTTTGTTCCGGCGCAAGGCGCGCAGGGCGATTTTGATCGTGGCGACAATCCGCATCATAGGGTTAGCTTCACGGCTTGCTGCGCATCGCGCAAGCGCTGCAGCTCAGTCTCGGCATCGAGCCGATCGGCCACCGGCACATCACTGACCACCCGTCCGTCGCGCATGATCAAATTGCGCTTGGTGTAGCGGGCGATATCCAGTTCATGCGTCACCATGACGATGGTGATGCCTTGCTGGTTGAGCTTCTGAAAAACCCCCATGATTTCAATGCTCGTCTGGCTGTCGAGGTTGCCCGTCGGCTCGTCCGCCAGCAGCAGCGCCGGCTGGTTGACCAGGGCGCGGGCGATGGCCACACGCTGCTGCTGGCCGCCGGAGAGCTGGTTGGGATGATGATCCGACCGGTCGCCCAGCCCGACCAGGGCCAGCGCTTTCATGGCGCGTTCCCGCTGCTCGCGGCCGGGGAGGTGGCGATGCCAGTAGAGCATGGGCAGCTCCACGTTTTCGAGCGCCGAAGTGCGCGAGAGGAGATTGAAGCCCTGGAAAATGAAGCCGATCTTCTGGTTGCGAATATCAGCGAGCTGGTCTCGATCCAGTTGGGACACATCCGTATCGTCGAGCAGATAGCGGCCTTCGGTGGGCCGATCCAGGCAGCCGATGATGTTCATCAGGGTGGATTTTCCCGAACCGCTGGCCCCCATGATGGCCACGAACTCACCGGCGGCAATCTCGGAGGCCACTCCGCGGACCGCATGCACATCCACGCCGCCGGTGCGATAGATTTTATGGACTTGCTCGAGTTTAATTACCGCGTTCATGAGCTGTATCGGTTGGCGGGGTGCGCCGGGGAATAAGCAACCAGGTCACCAAAGCCGCCAGGGCGCAGACGATCGCCCCCGAAGTGATGGCCCAGCGGATGCCCAGGAAATGAGAGAGCGCCCCGGCCTCGATTCCACCGATCGGCGTCATGCCGCCGAAAACCAGCGCCCAAATCCCCATCACTCGCCCCCGCATCTCGTCGGAGGCGCTGGTTTGGAGCAGCGTGTTGGTGGTCGAGAAAAAGAGCAGCATGCCCCAGCCGGCAACCGCCAGGCAGACCAGGGCCAGGTAATAATCGCGCGTCCACGCCAGCAGCAGCAACATCACCGCGAACACCCATAACCCGCCGAAGACCAGCTTCCGGCGGTTCGCCTGCTTGCCCACGGTGGCCACCGTCAGGGCGCCCAGCAGCGCGCCCACGCCATTGGCGCTCAACAGCATCCCATACCGGGCCTGTTCCACACCCAGGATATCCCGGGCAAAGGCCGGCATCAGCACCGAATAGGACCAGCCGAAAATGCCGACGACGGCGAACAGGAGCAGAATTGTCCGCATGCGCCGCTGACCCCAGACGTAAGCGAAACCCTCGAAAACATGCGCCCAGGCTGACTGGGTGCGTTGCGGCGGGACAAAGCGGGGCAATCGCATCATCCAAAGGCCGGCCAGGACGGCCAGGAAACTGAGCCCGTTGAGGAAAAAGCACATGGCCATGCCGACGCTGGCCATCAGCAGGCCCGCCACCGAAGGACCGACCACCCGGGCGCCGTTGACGATCGAGCTGTTGAGCGAGATCGCGTTGATGAGGTCCTCGCGGCTGGTCATCTCGACCATGAAGGCCTGGCGCGCCGGCATATCGAACGCCATCGCCAGCCCGCCCAGAGACGCCAGCACCAGGATGTGCCACGGGCGAATGCGCCCGCTCCACACCAGCCCGGCAAAAAGGAACGCCAACACCATCATGCCGACCTGCGTGCAGAGGATGATCCGGCGCTTGGAATGCCGATCCGCCACCGACCCGCCCCACACCGAAAAGAGCATCATGGGCAGCGAACCCACCGCCGCCACCACCCCCAGCATCAACTTCGAACCGGTGAGCTGATACACCAGCCACCCCTGCGCGGTGTTCTGCATCCAGGTCCCAATGAGCGAAACAAGCTGGCCGGCGAAGAATAAGCGGAAGTTCCGATGCCGGAGCGACGCGAAGGTGTGCCGCCATAAACTCTGCCCGAAGACCACCCGCCGCGGCTGGCCCGTGACCTCCTCCGGCACGCTGGCAACGTCCGAAAACTCCTTCCGCTGATTTGACGGCATGTTGCATCCAACCTAAAGCATGATTCGTTCGGAACAGAACGAAATTAGAACCGGCGGAATGGCCCGCCGAACGGACTTCCGCGCGGTCCGGCCGAGGCGCCATCGCCTGTGGAAATCACCCCCGTAACCACCTGCGCGCCATCCGCCAAGCCGTCCAGCACCTCGGTCGAGATGCCGTCGTTAATACCCACCCGAATTTGAACCGGCTTGGGTTTTGGATCGTTTTTGTCCTTCGAATCTCCATTGGCCGCCAGGATATAAACCGTGCGGACGAGCTGCCGTTCCGCCCGGCCCGGGCGGCTTCCCGATCCACCACGGTTCCCAGCCTGCGCGCCCATCCCGCCAGGACCACCGCGCGCCGAACCGTCCGACGGCGGACGCGCTCCCGGCCCGCGGGACCCGGAACCCGCGCCTGCGCCCGGCCCCATCCCCGCAAACCCGGCGTTGGTCGGGCCGCCAACCCCGGCATCCGGCGGGCGGAACCGGAAGGCGGCATTGGGAATCTTGAGCGCGTCTTTTCTCTCGGCCGTAATGATCGAGACATTGGCGGTCATGCCGGGCAACAGCTTAAGATCGGAATTATCGACGCCAATCACACAATCATAGTTAATCACATTCTGGTTGGTAATGGCGCCGTAGCGGACCTGGTTGAGCTTGCCATGGAATGTGCGGTAGGGATAGGCATCGACTCCGAAATTGACGTTCTGGCCCACCGCCACCCCGCCGATATCGGCCTCAGAAACCAGGGCGTCGATTTGCATTTTTGCCAGATCATTGGCGATGACGGCGATGGTCGGCGTGTTGAAGCTTGCCGCAACCGTCTGACCGACATCGACATTGCGGGAAATGACCACCCCATCCACCGGGGCATAAATCGTGCAGTACGAGAGCTGCACCTGGGCGCTCTTGAGATTGGCTTCGTCGCTCTGGACCTGAGCTTGCGCCTGTTGCAACTGGGCGATAGCGGTGTCGTGGTCGGAACCGGAGACCAGGCTGGCTTTGAAGAGCTCATCCGCGCGCCGTGCCTGCACCTGGGCCAGGGCCAGGTTGGCCTTCGAGTTCGCCACCTGGGCTTCGGCTCGGAGCACACTCAGATCGTAAGTCGCGGGATCAATCTCCGCGATGATCTGGTTGGATTTGACCACCGAATTGTAGTCGATGAGGATGCGCTTAACGATGCCGGAGATCTGGCTGCCCACTTGGACGTTGACCACCGGCCCAAGCTGGCCCGTGGCCGTCACCACCTGGGTCAGGTCCCCGCGCGAAACCGTGGCCGTCTGATATTCCGTGGCCCCTTCACCGCGCCCGTGCCAATACCACCAGGCAGCGCCTCCGGCGGCGGCCAGCACCGCCAGGATCAGCAACCGTTTAATCCACCGAAATCCAGTTCTATTTCCCATAACGTGAGGCGCGCATCGCGACTTTACTATAAAGACCGCGCCCGGCGGGAAGAGGTTACCGAATCTCGCCGGCATGTCGATAACCAGATCCGTTTCTCAGGACCAGGCCCATCCGCGCGCATTTCCCCCGCGCGACAGGCGACAAAGCAGCCGCCGAGGTCACGTGGCGCATCGCGGGTTTGGATTTGCTCGAAAATCGCCCTCGTCACCGCGGCGGCCAGGCTGGGACTTGGGCGCGCGCCGCGCTCGCGCTGCCGGCCGACTTTTTCACTTGCAAATTGGGCGGCCTTGGTATTAGAGTCCGCGTTATACACCATACGGCGGGCTACTTGGTGTGACGATGCACGGATGCGCGTCCTTGAAACTATAGCTGGGAGCCGAGGGGGGCTGCTGTCTGTCAGACCGGAACGGCGCCGTTCCGAACCCGCTGGGTCGCGGACACACACTGGCTGGCCGGACGCGGCTGGCCGCCGCCGGCCTGCTTTTCCATTTCTTCTTCGGCGGGCTTCCGGTTTGGCGCTGTTCCTTTTCGTGATTTGCCCGGCCATCGTCCAAGCGCAGTTTCAGTTTGCAGTGGCGGACTTCACCGTCACCAACTACACCGGTTACGTCATCGACGGCGACGCGGGAAGCGGCGGACGCCAGGCCATCCGCACACTGACGGCCATGTATTACGATAATCCGGGCACCACGGCGGAAACTCTGGATTTTCAACTGGCCTACCGGCTGCTCGATGGCCATGGGTTGCCGGTGAGCATCCTGGACGAGAATGGCCAAACCAACACGACCTATTCCGTTTTCCAGACCAATACCCTGCCGATTGTCCTTTCGCTCTTTCCGCTCAGACTCCTGCACGCCTTTTTCACGACGAATGGAGCGCCACTGCAACCCTTGACGCAACTCGACCCCTACCAGGGCTACACCGCCCGGCTTGAGGTCCTCGCCCGTCCGCATGACACCGGCCTCTACACCTACACGGGCACCAACGCGAGTTTCGGCCCGCGGACGTACTACAGTTTTACCAACACGGCCAGCCCGGATGCGTCGCCGAACCTGCTGGTGACGTTGAATTCGGCCGCGTTAGGCCGCACCTGGCGGATTGCTGGCTCACCGGGCCAAGGGGGCTTTCCGGTGCAACTCGGGGCAACGGTCCGCCGCTACGACGATTTTACCCTGCCGCCGGCCACCACCAACACGACCCTGGCGTTCAACTTCACCTTGATCGACACGTCCACCGGGGCATCGGTCCCGCTGCAGTCCACACAAACGGTCGTGAACGTCGCGATCGCAAGCCACGACAATAGTTCGCCGCCTCAGCCCGTCGCCCTTCCGGTCACAACGTCCTTCTCGCTGGTTCCGGCGGTGCAACTGGATGCGGTGGATAAAACCTACGAGGTGCTGGTCACCCTGACGCATACGGAAGGCAACAACGTGGTGATTGACCACACGAACACACTCGGCCCGCTTCAGCTCTTTGATTTCAACAGCCAGTTGTTCGCCGGTCCAATGCTGACCTATTTCACCAATCTCGACGGCCCGCCCGTGGTGACGAACACGGTGGCGAATGATCACTTGGACTGCCTGCTGTATGTCAGCAGCGACGCCGGCTGGCTGCCAAACGCCCCGGGCCACACCTATGGCGATGGCACGGCCATCCCGGCCTCTCTCCTGGTGAACGGTTCGTGCCAGCTCAAAGCCGGCGCCACCGTGAATATCCACGGCCCTTCGCCCGAGGTGCATTGCATCCAGAATCTTTGCTTCCAACTTTCGAGCCTCGAACTCACTTCGAGCGGGGCCTCGGGGTTTGTCGTGTTAAACCTGCCCAGCGGGTTCAGCGTTGGGCTGGGGCCGGCCGCCCGCATAACGATCGCGGCGTTGGAATACCCGGCCACGGCCCTGGATCAAACCCTCAACCCGCCGGGCTCGCTCACCACCCCGGGTCCATTTTATGTCGTGGAGGAAACGCTGCCGTTCTGGTTTCAGGTGCCCAACCTCGTGTGGCAAGTCGGCAGCGGCCAGCTTATCCTCAATCCAACCGGCGGGGTTTTCGTGCGGCAAACCGAGGATGATATTCTCAGCAGCGCGCAATCCCAGTTGGTCCAGCCAAACTCCGCCAACCGGGTTTCGAACGACGGCTATTTGCGCAACGCCCTCACGAGCGGCGGCCAACTCATCGTTACCGCCGACACCAACGGGGTGGCCCGCATCTCGACCCAACTCGACTTGAACCCACCCGAACTGCGCCCCCACTTCCCCTATGCCGGCCAGGCGCCGGGGCAGCAAATCCCCACCGGTCTGGGCGTCCTTATCCTGCAGGACGGACAGGTCTCCTCGAGCAGCTTTCTACAAGTGGCCGGGCCGGTGCCCGTGTCGTACGCCAGGGACTGCGAAGAGGCAGCCAACTGCAACCTGGCGCATATCGGGCCGGCGACCTTGGCGTTCACGCCCGCCGGCAGCCAGCTTGGCTTCACCTCCGACGGCGGGTTGCTGGCGTACGGGGCGGTGGCTCCGACCTCGCTGGCCTGGGGTTATGTGAATGGCGCCAACTTCGCCCAACAGGCCTCGACCATCAGCGCTGGGGCGTACGAGATGGCCGGGACTTTCCTGCTGGGGGGCCAGACGAGCCTCGAGGCCTCGGAACAACCCGCCGCGCTGCTCTTCAGCGGCTTCGGCGATGCTTCCAACCCGGCGTATCTCGAACGCCCCGATCAGCCCGCGTACACCACGGGTGACGCAAATTACGCCGGACTGAATTTCCGCGCGCCCGCCAACGGGCAAAGCTACATCGCCCAGACGAGCGTGGGGCCATATCCGCTCACCCCACGCTCGAAGTATTACGCCCGGTTTGGCGGGATCAGCGGCATTCACGAATCCGCAACGTTCCCCTCCACGCTCCAGCTCTACGGCTACAATTTCACCTTCACGACCTACCGCCTTTCGTACCTCGACAGCGAAGTCTGGGAATCCCGCACGGACGGCGCCATCGCCTTCGCACCCTTGCCCGCCGGGCCGTCCGGCTTTACGCAGGAGTTTGCGGACATGGTCTTCACCTGCCGGGGCGACCTGCAATCCGCGGATGTGCCGGCTTCGAGCGGGAAGAAACACCTGGCGTATTGGAACATGGATATCACGCCGCAGAGCATTCAGTTCAAGCCCACCAGCGCCGATACCTGCGGCACCGGCGCCCGCTGGCTCGTGTTGGGGGTCCAAACCACGCTGCCGTTCATCCCGCAGGCGGTGCACGCCGCTTTGGGTTTTAGGCCGAACGGCAACCTGGTCACCCCCGCGGACGGTGTCGCCGGCACGGATTCGCGATTCGAGGTGCCGGCCCAGCTTTCGCTCCAAGGCCCCGGGGGCGATATCTTCCCGCTTTCAACCGTCGCTAAAGGTTACTTCAACAATTGGGCCACCGCGGGCGCACCGGCGAGCGGCTTCTTCAACCTGGCCGGCACGCTGCGGGTGCCCTTCTTCACCGACATCAAAGTCCACTTGCACATTGCGCCGACCGGGCCCACCAACGCGCAGATCGCCATCATGGGCGGTTGGCCCGCCGCCAACAGCGAGGCGGCCGATCTCGGCTGGACGGTGAGCGGAAATAACTATTTCAACACCTCCACGTTCGACTCGAATTCCGACGGCTGGCCGGCGGCGCAAGTGAGCCTCAACGACTACGAGAATTCGCCAACCACTCAATACCGTCCTCGCGCCCAACGGGATTGGATCGAAGTGGCTTTCTTCGACTACCCGCTCCAATGGAACCCCGCGCTGCGCGTTTTCGCCGGGTTCCAAGACGCCCAGGTGATCTTGCCCGTCATCAACGTCAACAGCCGTCTCAAGGAGATTTCGCCCGGCAAAGTCGATTTCGATTTTGCTCAAGATGTCACCTTGCAGTTGCCACAGATCAAAGCGCTGGATTTCCTGAACGACGCCGTCAATGAACTCGACGGTCCCCTGCTGAGTGTCTCGAACGCGGTCCGCGGGGCGCTGGGCGCCGCGCTGGACACAAGCGGACTCAACGAGCTGCAACAGACGTTGCGTGAGGATGCGCAGAGCTTCTTCCAGACAGCGCTGGATACGCAGCTCAATCCGGTCGCGGCCCAAATATATAACCAGATCGCAAGCTACCCGCAGAACGACCCGGCGGCGTTTTCGAGCAATGTGGTTTATCAGGTCAACAACAGCAGCTTGTCCGTGGCCGTGGGCAACCTCAACGGCGCCGTGGGCCAGGCTGGTTCGGTCCTCGGCCAGTTGGACACCACGCTGAACGACGTGCAGCGGGACCTGGGAGTGCTCTTGCAGGTCCTGGCCAAAGATTCCAGCGGCAACCGTCACGTGATCAATGCCGTGATCGAGCAACTGGCCTCCGACCAGGGCCCGGCGCTCGGCTTTGTGGGCAGCCTCGCCGATGCCGAGGTCAATACCCTGGTTACCAATCTCAATCCCACGCTGGATGCCATCCAAAGCCAACTGCTCGACGTGAGCAACCAGATCGGCCAGGTCCATGCCCAGTTGACCGGCGGTGTCGGAGGCTTTTACCAGGCGCTGAGCGAACCCTTCAGCGACGCGAACGCCGTCGGGCAGTTCGTGCAGGGGGCCGCCACAGACCTGACCAACCTCTTCGCCAGCGCGCTGACGCCGGCGGGGGACTATTTTAGCGCCAATCCCAACGCCGCTCGACAAGCCATCGAACAGCAACTGGTGGCCGCCTTTCTCAGCTCGGCCCTGGCCTCCGACTACCAGCAGACCTTGCGCCAGTTCCTGTTTGACCCCAATGCCGCCCTGGATGAGCTCATGGACACGCTCTTTGACCAGATCAACGGCGCGATTCGCGACGCCCTGGCCGATCAGATTACCGGCGCGCAGGACGGCGCGTTGCAGGCCGTCAAGGGCCTGGCCAGCGGCTCGTTTCTGTCCGCCAAGATTCGCGGCTCGCCGACGTTCAACGGCGATTCCCTGCGCAAAATCCACCTCGATGCCGCCATCCAGGTCAACCTTCCCGATCCGATGAACTTCAACGCTTTCATGGAGATCCTCGAACTGGATTCACAGTCCGTGCCGCTGGACTGCGTTCCGGCCGGGGCGCCGGCGGCTGAAGTAACGCTGGGCGCAACCAACGTGAAATTGGATTGGCCCGGGCTAAATCCCTCCGGCGTGCCGCTCACGCTGGGAGTGGTGGCCAAATGGACCGTCCAGGGCGGCAATGTCATCGGGCTGGGCGGGAGTTTCGATATTAAAGGCAAGGTCGGTTTCCAAGGTTGTAGCGTCAACGAAATCGGGGCGGCCGTGGCGTTTGGGGCAACGGAAAACTATTTCGCCGCCAAGGCTGCGGGCACCATTCTGATTATTGGAATTCCTGTGGACGTGCAAGCGGGCGTATTTGTAGGCAAGGCCTGTTCTCTGGATCCGCTGACCTTCATCGACCCGGCGGCCAATGACGTGCTGGGCGGCCATGCCGTCGAGTTCAACGGCCTTTACGTCGAGTTCGGCGCCGGGCTTTCGTTGTCCGATATCTTGTTCGGCGGTTCGAGCTGCTTCCTGGACGTCGAGGAGACTGAGACCACCGCTGTCTTTTACAATGGCGGCCCCAGCACGCAGCAGGTTGGTATGCGCCAGCAGGTTGCGCTGGACCTTTCACTGGCCTGCCTGATCAGCGGCAGCGCGAGCCTGACGATGTTCGGCTCGGTAACCCATTCGGCCTCGGGCTTTGAAATGGATTTGGGCGGCTCGGCGCAGCTTTGCGGCTCGCTGGGACCCTGCCCGTTCTGCATTTCAGGCTGCAAAGGCATTACGGTCACGGGGGTCGTCAACACCGGTGGCATCGATTACAGCGTGGACTATTGAGCATGGCCAAGTTCCCTACCAAGCTGCTCGGGTTGCTGTCGGCCGTTTGCGCGGTGGCGGTCCAAGCCCTGGCCCAAGCCCCGGTCAGCAACCTGGTCGTTACCGTTGGGACCACCGCCCAGACCAACGGCATCAATTACTCCTACGTGCTCATCGGCGCGCCGGTCCCGCAGTTGCTCGCCGGCAAGCGCTTCGCCATTTTGGGCAAACCGGGCACGCCAACGAGCCCCGCCAGTTTCACGCTCCGCGGCACGATCTTCCAGCAAACCGACCCGGCGGCTATCAACAACCTGCTGAATCAATCCGTTGCGCTGGGCGAGGATCTGGGTGCTTTGGACACCGCCCTCTCGACGCTTCTGCATCATGTGCCGGGAATCACCAGTCAGCCGCTGCCACAGAAGGTCCTCACGGCCTTTCAGTCGGCCTCCACCGATCCCGGAACCGCGCAGATCCTGGGTCTGCTGGCTCACTTGAACCCCGGTCTTACCCTGTGCGCGGGCCAAGGCTTTTCCGAACCGCTGAGCGAGACGACGACCTACGAGGTGCGCGAGGTGGATCCGGCAACCGGCGTGCCGGGCGATGTGGTGGGCCGGGTGACACTCACACCCGGAAATCCGGTCGTGCTGCCCGCCCCCGGTCCTCCCTACCAGGTCAAAACCAACGCTCCCAGCGACCACTTGCGCATCCGGCTGCGATGGGGTTCGCCTCCCGAACTGCGCCGGCTGGCGTTGTTGGGGTTCGGCTATAATGTCTGGCGGATCTCGCTCGCCAACGCGTTAGCCGGCGGTTACAACCTCGCGCCGCCGACGCTCCTCCAACTTCACACCGATTCCCGTTTTACCCTCTTAAACCCGTCCCCGGTCCTCGCCTCGAAGGATTTTGCCGTCGGCGGCGGCCCTGGTGGAGCCGGCGACCCTACGGATGCGACAACCTACTTCTTTTCGGACAGCAACGGCCGGTCCCTGGGCAGCGCGCACTTCCCGGCCAACACGCCGCCGGGTTATCTGGCCGCGCCGTTCAACGACGGCGACCAGTTCTACTACTTCATCACCGCCCGCGATGTCCTGGGCCGCGATGGCTTGGTGTCCACCGGCGGCCTCGGTGAGGCCTGTCGGCGCCTGCCACCGGCGACGCCGTCCGGGGTGCGGGTTCAAAACCACGTGGCGGTTGAACTCCTGGGCTCGACGCTCACGAACGTGCAGCGCCTGCTGGTGAGTTGGCAAGAGAACACCAACGCCAGCGACCAGGTGACGGAGTATTGGGTGTATCGCTGGCCCAATCCTTCCATGGCGCTCACCAATGATGTCGCGCCCTTGAGCAACCGTGTCGCGGTGGTGCTCCAAGCGATCAACACCAACACCGCGTATTTCCTGGATGACAATACAAACTCCCCGGTGACTCCCGGGCTCAGCAACTTTTGGTACACGGTGCGCGCGGTGAGCCTGGCCGCCTGCGACCCGTTGCTCTCTCCGCACAGCATGCCCGCCTGGGGCGTGCTCCGCGAACGGTTCGGACCGCTGGGCGCCACCGGAAGCATCGCCGGCAGTTGCGGGTTGCCGGCGGCCATGTGGGTGAGCTTAAACTCGCTGACGAATGCCGGGCCGTCCGAAACCAACCATTGGCACTACCGGTTCACCTGCCAGCGCCGTGAACCCGGCATTGCCTGGGTCCAGTTCTTTACCACGAACCAGTACGGCGGAACGGACATGGCCGGCCCGCTTTACTTCCCTCCGGATGGCGACAGCGCCTCGGCGGATTATTCACTTCCTTTTTCAGGCACAAATGATCTGGCCAGCGTCGCCTGCGTCGTCGGGACGTTCTACGGTCAGGTCTCGCAACCGGCCACCGCGTATTTCTCGACGGTCCCGGCGCCCAGCGAGCGGCTCGAAGCGGTGTTTAATTCCGGCGAATTGCTGCTCACGGCCTTGAGTGCGAGCGATCCGCTGGCCGCCACGCTCACCGCCGGGCAAGCCGGCTGTCTGCCCGCCTACGCCACCAAGGCCTATCCGGACGGAACCGTGCGGATGCGATTCGATGTTCAAAGCGGTGTCCCCGTGCTGATTCAGGTCACGACCAACACTAGTCCGTTCCGTGGGCCCCTGTGGATCGACCTGGGTGTGGTCACGCCCGACGACAACGGCTTTTACTGGGTCTCCTATCCCGCGTGCCTGCTCGGCCCGCTTCCCACGTTCCGTGGTTGCCCGGTCAATCTGCCGGGCCCGGCGGATTGCCTGCAACATGTCACCACCGGGGGCAACGGGCCGGTCGCACCCATCCAAATCACTTTTGTCCTCCAACCCCGGACCCACGAGTATCGCCTCTATCGCAGCGTGAACGGCGGCCGGCTCACGCTCATTGCGCAGGGCGCCGCCGTGTTCGATCCCTCGGACCCGATGCGGAGCATCACCCGCACCGATGATGCGATGCCGCCCAGCGCCGCCCGGCTCTGCTACTACGTGCAACTCCTCGACGAGCACGGCAACGGCAGCCCCATGGTCCTGATCGGCTGCAAGGAGATCAAACCGCCCAAGCCGCCGCGACCCGTCCTGGCCCAACCACAGACGGCGGGCGACACGAACACGCCGCAAGTAACGCTCAACTGGTTCTGTCCAACCAGCGGTGTGGACCGGTTCGAGATTCTGATTCAACGGGCGGATCATCCCGGCGGTGGATTCCCGCTCGGCTTCGGCGGTGCCGGGCTCATCAAGCTAGCGACCTACAACTCCTCGGCGCACTATCTCGGGCTGCTGGAAGATCCCTTTTCGCTGGCACAATTTGACGCCGCCTTGCTCACCCCCCTAGTCAGCGCCGGGTTCGGCCCGGGACCGCAGTTTAGTTTCACAGCCAGCGTGCTGCTGAATGTGCCCTACCATATTTCCGTCGCTGCGCTGGATGACCAGGGCAACGCCGGCGATTTTTCCCCGGTGTGGACCTTCACCTGGAAGCCGGTCAATCCTTTGCCAACTGTGCCCTGGCCGGCGCGACCCTTGCCGCCGGTGAACAATTTCGACGATGTCCAGCCTCCGGGGGCGGGAGCATACAATCCGCGGGTGGCAGCCGTGCTGCTCTACAATTCGAATAACCAACTCGATTCTCTTTACCCGGTCGGGATCCGCATTGGCGACCTCAGGTCGGTCTATCCTGCAAGTGTGCCTTTCACGGTGGGCACAACCAATTTGGTGACCTATCAGGTCCCAATCCCGGTCGGCATCGCCGTCTTGCCGCCTCCGCCGGCGATCAACCCCAATGTGATGCTCTTTACCAGGGCTTCGACTGACCCGACGCGCAAAGGCCAGTTGTTGCTGCCGCTGGTGGTCTATCGCCAGCAGGTCACGAATACCGCTTTTCCGCGGGTCTCGGGTCATTTGACCCAGGTCACGCCGCTCCTCGAGCAGTTGCCCTTTTCCGACGTCCTGAGCGCGACCTCGGGTAACATCACAGTTACGATCTTTGACCGGCTGATCGGCGCCGGCCATGAGATCGTCAATGACATCGATGGCTACTTCCTCTACTTGCGCGACCAGCAACCGGTCATCCTGGGCGCCAGTTATCAATACTTTATCGTCCGCTTCAACCAGCAACGCGAAATTTCGGAGGTCATTCCGGCCGGGACGGTCACGCTCCCGCCACCCTGAAGCAAACCTATGAACCGGGCAGGACAACCCATGGACTCAGTCAAAGCGGCGCTCCGGCCACTGGCGCAAATCCCCGCCCTCCGCCCCGGGCCGGCGCCCGGAAGCGCGTCCGGTTCCGGGCGCCTCCGCGGCCCGGCCCGGATCGTGGTCCTCCTGGTGTTCATGTTTGCCGGCGTGTGCCCCGTGCCTGCCGCGTTCGTTTACGAAAGCCCGAGCGAGTTTCTGAGCGCAGGTGATTTCAACGGCGACGGCATCCTCGACGTGCTGGTGCTCGATAAAATCACGGGCAACGCGCGCGTGGGCTATGCGGATAACACGGGCGCCCTCACCTGGTCTCAGCCACTGGTAACCGGCGTCGAAAACACCACGGGCTGCGCGGTCGGGCGGTTCCTGCAAACCACTCGCGACGCCATTGCGGTCACCGCGCCCGGCCTGAACCGCATCAACCTGGTCGATCTCTCGATTCCGAGCGCAGCCGGTCCGCCCGTGGTGGTGACACCGGTCGGGCTGGGTCCCTACACCGTGGTCGCCCTGACGAATCCGCTGGGGGCCGCTCCTCCGGCCTACAACGATCTGCTCGCCGCGAGTTTCGATAACAATGCTTCAAGCGACCAAATCGAGTTGCTCGGGCTCAGTGCCGGCTTGGCCACGCCCGCCGGGCAGTTTGCCGCCACCGGCACGTTCGAGCGTGGAAATGCGCTGCAGCTTTCGGCCGCGGCGCCGAGCTTTGCCACCGGCCTCGCGCGCGGTTCGAACGACGTGTTCGCGCTCTGGCAGTTTACCAACGCGCCGGGAGTCTTGCTCGCCCTGACCAACCTGCCCCCCGGCAGCGATTATGTCTTTGGAGATTTCAACGGCGAGGCTCTGCCCCGGTTCATATTCTATCAGCCTGGCAGCTCGAATTTGACCGTGGTGCCGCTGACTCAGGCCGGAGGCGGCCTGACCTTCGGGCCCGCGATCTCCGTCACCGCAAGCGGGGCGGTGCAACAGGTCTTCTACCTTGATCTCGGAACCGATGGCAGCGCTCTGATACAATTCAGCGACGGGGTGCAAGGGCTGCGCCTGCCCAACGGCTCACCGGTGCTCGCGCCGGTTTATCGTTCCGGCTCGGGCGCAGCCGGAAACGTCTTCACCGGCATCGTCCCCCTGGGCCAGGGCAATTTTGCCTTGCTCGACGGGCCCGCAGGTAATCCCACCTCCGCCCACACCCAGGTGGTTCACTTCGATGGCGCCGCCTACACTCAAGTCAGCTCAGGCAATCTGCCCGCCCTTTCGACTCGGCACACCCGGGCCAACCTCTGGCTGTTTCAATCCGAACCGTTTGTCAATCCAGACCCGGGGTTCATCGCCTCGGTGAATGCGCCGGACTGGAGCGACGCGGTGACGGGCCTGCCCGGTTTGTTGAGCGTGGTCCAGGAGAGTGACGCGGGCACGAACAGCGGCCTGGGGAGTGTCGTCACCAACAACCTGGGTGCGCCGCCCGGCGGCTCGACGTTCGCCCTGCCGAACCAATACCGGGACGTGATCTCGCTCTTCACCTACGCCGCGCCGCGGCCACCCGAACCGGTCAGCATTACCATTTCGCCCCCCTCGGGCATTTATGACGGGCCGATCCAGGTCTCTTTCAGCACGCTCAACGCCAGCGACCGAGTTTTTTATCGTATCGGCACCCCCGACTCGTGGCATCTCTACGGCGCCGCCTTCCCCCTGACCAACGACGCAACCGTTCAGTTTTACGGGCTGAACTCCGCCGGTAACCGCTCGCGCCTCGACGCCGCCAGCTATTCGCTCGGCCGCAACGGGCAACCGGTCCCCACGCTGAACCTGGGCAATGGCAGCAGTTCGACCAATCCCCCGCCACCGCTGGTCATTAACACCAATACCGTGCAGCTTTCGTCCGTCGGCACCTTGTTCTACAGCCGGACGGCCAACGGCACCAATGGCGCCATCTGGGCCATTAATCTCGACGGCAGCGACGAAACCTTCATCACCACCGGCCTGCACCCCCGCGTATCCGCCGATGGGCGCTACCTGGCTTTTTTGCGAGGAAATCAACCTTTGGTTGCCGAAGACAATCTCTGGGTGCGCGACCTCAAGACGGGGCAAGAACAGATGTTGTTCACAAACTCGAGTTTCACCGTCGGGTATAGCTGGGATCAGACCGGGACGAACCTGATCTTCGACTGGTCCTGCTGGCTCTGGCGCATTGGCCTGAGTGGCCCCGCGTCCCAGTTGCCGCTGGCGACCGATTGTTATGACGATGCGCCGGTGGTCAACCCCGTCGATGGCAGCCTGGCCTTTCACAATCTCAATCCCAATGCCAGCATCGCCGGCCTGTACACGACCACCACCAATCTGACCGCTAAACAGCGGCTGAACCTGGCCGTCGCCTACCCGAGTTGGCCCGCCTGGTCCCCCGATGGCCAGTGGCTGGTGTTCGCGGATGGCAACGGACCGAACACGGCCTTCGGTCCGGACAGCGGGACCAACCTGTACGTGATGCGCCGCGACGGCACGAGCCTGAGCCAGATCACCAGCCTCAACGATGGCACCAATGGCTTCCCCCACGGGGCTATCTGGTCGCCCGACGGCGCCACCCTTGTGGGCGCAGGCTCCCTCTTTGGCACCAACGGCCTCTGGTTGATCCCCCTCACCGCGGATCTCAGCGACTGTCTTGGGCCACCCATCCTGCTGCCCACCTCCGCGGGTGACCCCATTGATTTTGCCGGCTCAATCGCGGTTGCTCCTCCCGCGGCAAATATGGTGAAGCTGTTTATCCGCCTCGAAACCAATGCCGCCGTCGTCTATTGGAGCACCAACTTCCCCGATTACCAACTGCAATACACGACGAGTCTCATCCCCCCGGCGGTTTGGGCCCCCGTGAATACCCCCATCTCCACCAGCGGGTTCAATTATGAATATCAGGAACCCCTGTCCGCGCTGCAAGTCCACGGGTTCTTCCGCCTTGCCAAGCCCTGAGGCTGGGGCGCAAAGCATCTCCAAAAGCTCAACAAAAAGAGCGCACCAAACAGGGTGCGCTCAAATACACACGGTTTGAACAGGATAAAATGCGGTTCGAATTCAAGCAACGAAATTTGGCCGGGAATCAAAAGTCCGCCGGCAGCGAGTTCGTATGTTCCGTGTGTTTCGTGGTCAAGCCAGCGGCTTGGCTCCGCCCGTGCCGGCCAAAACCGGTACAGCAAAAGGCGGCCCCACTCAGGGCCGCCTGAACCTAACTAACCACCATTACAAGGAACCGTTTCTACCTTAATCCCGCCCTGATTTCCTACAATAGGGTGATCACCCTAAGTCTGCTGGGGCGAGCGGGCCTGGACCTCAACCCCTTAACAGGTTTCGGGCTCCCCGGTTTTCATAACCCCAACCGAACTTGGATCGGGCGGACCGGTGCCCGAAACTTCAGTCACCTCCAAAGCCCCCGCCCTTTTGTAATGTTCAAACCCCGCGCATCCTGATAAGCCAAGTCCATGAACTTAGGCACCCTAATCGCGATTGCCTCCGCCGTTTGGCTTTTGAGCTGCGGCGCCTCTCTGGCAGCCCTGTATTGCAACCTCAAAGCCGGATCGCAATGGCGGCGGCCCGCGCTCATTTTTTCCGGTGCGGCCCTCCTGATCGGTTATTTGGGATTCTCCCGAATTCAGCTACACGCCTCCCGTATGGTCAATGGACACCTCCAATGGAGCGTCAATTCCCGGTGGTTTTTCCTCACCGCTTTGGTCCTGGGTGGCGCCGCCCTGGCCCTCACCCTCTGGAATGCGAGAAAAGTAATCAGCCGCCGAAACGCCGGTGACCCGGCCGCCCCATGAAACCCACCATCAGCGGCGGATTACCTTCATCAATACGACAAGGCAGGAAGGGCGATTTGCCGGCAGGGCTCCTCCCGCACCCACTTGCCGGAACCGCTTTCCGGCAAGCGAGACTGGGCTAATGCCGGGCTTTGAAAGATCAGCTCGAGCACGTTGCCAAACGTCATCCGGGTGGTTGCATTCCAGCGCCGAGGCGATAGTGTGGAGAATGACCCAAAAGGACTGAGGCAAAGTCTCCTGGCCCCGAGCTGCGAATGAAGAGATTCCTCAAGGTCGCCCTGTGGCTCACGGCGGTGGCGGTGATGTTCATCGTCGCGGTCGAGAACGAATACCGATGGTGGTGGGTAAAGGTTGGGGGCGTCCGGGGAGAGAAGATTCATGTGCGCTCGGAAATCGACGGAGTCATCCAGGAATCCGACGTAACGGTACCGACCACGTTCACGATATCAGCTAAAAAGCAAGCGATCGACTATCGAATTACCAAGACCATGACCAATCAGGATTTATGGGTCAATCTGGTCGGTCCAGCGTGGAGGCAAAGTTATTGGGCTTGGTGGAATGACCAGGCCGGGGTGCATATTTCCATCACGAAAGGCTATCCCACCGTGATGAAAATGCGTTACCCGGACCCGCATCGCTCTGGAACGCGCTGAAGCAGCGCCTGGGCCGCTCGCAAAGCCTAGGTTTTTTGGGCAGGGCCCCACCTTACCGGGGCAGCTCTGGTTGAAATCCCGTTCCTTTTATGCGAGTCATTCACCACGACAAATGTGCGGCGCCCTGGCCCCGCCATCTCCCCTGCCCCAATCACCGCCCAGCTTCCCGCCCACGCCTCGGGTTCTCCTTCTCGATGCTGTCGCCTGGCTCGAACGCTATCTCGGCATTTCCGGATTCCCGAAGCGAGCTCCGGTCAAACCGAATTCGGACAAACTCGCCTCGGCGTACACCGCGCCTCGGCAGTTCACTGCTTTCTCAGGCGCACGGCGATATCGGCTTGAAACGCGGGCGGTTCCAGCTCAAGCGATCCTCCCGATACGGTCGCCGTGCCGCCGGCCACGCGCTTGCCGGCCAAGGTGTCCCACCATTCGACGGTCCACAAACCATCGTCCAGCCCGGCCAAAGTGACCTTGGCGCCGGACACCGCGGGTGGGTTGGCCGCCATGGCGCCGTCAGGCCAATCACAGGCGCGATCGAGCAGCCACACCAGGGCCTCGTCGCGCGCCGCCACCCCGAACGGTCGCACCGGCCCATCGGTCTTCTCGAAGTGTGCGGGTCGCATCTCCGCCCTGCCAATGCCGGTCCCATGAAGGAAAGCGGCCAGCGCCGACCAATGCCCGTAGAGATTGGCCGAGTGGATGTTCTCCCACCACCAGGTCATGCCGGTGCCGACGGCGCCGGTGAAGGCCCCGCTCCAGATCGCCTGATGCAGCGCGCGGAAATGCGGGTCGGTATCGGGCTTCCAGCCCTTCCAATCGGTCCCGTATTCGCTGACGAAAAAGGGCTTGTGGTATTGGTCAAAGAAGCGCGCGGTCATCCGGGCCATCATTTGCGCGGGGTGCGGCTGGTTATAGGAGTGGTATTGGGCGAAATCCATTTCCGGCAGCGCATACAGATCCGGACGTTCACTGCCCCCCGTAAAGCTCGAGGAGATGAGGTGCCGGTAAGGGTCTATGGCGCGCAGGCGCCGCCCCATGTCCCGATGCCAGGCCACGACGTCCTCGTGCTTCAGGTAGGCATATTCGTTGTCGATTTCATTGAAGAATTCCCAGGCGAGGAGGTTGGGAAATGCCGACCATCGGGCAACCAGATAGCGCAGGCGTTGCTCGTAGAGCTTTCGTGCTTCCGGGCTGGTGAAGAAATCGTTCTGCACCTGGCAGGGCCCTCCATTCGCCGCGTTGTACGGGTGACGGGGCCAAAAGTTATTCCCACCCCAGTAATCGGGTTTCACTTCAAAAATGCCGTGATAATCCAGACAGAGCATTACAAAGATGCCGCGCCGCTCGGCCTCGGCCAAAACCCGATCAAGCCGCCAGGCGTTGTCCATGCGGTAATGGAGCTTGTCTCCCCGATCCCATTCCAAGCCAAAGGCCTCGTGCCACATCCAAATCCGGATGTAGTTGATGCCCGCCTTTTGGCAGCTCTCGAGCCAATCATCGTAGTCGTAGGTGCCCCGGCTGCCGTGCCAGCACATGCAAAGCCCGTTCAGGAAGAGCGGCGTGCCATCGTCCAGGCGGAAATAACGTTTCCCCGCCGGCTCGACTCGCGCCAGGCCGTGCCGCGTTCCGGCCACGACCTCCACCGTTGTCTCGCCGCGCCCGACGACTTGCCCATGGAGAACGGTGGTAAACACCAGCGTGTGCCGGCCCGGTTCAAGCGCCATCCAACGAACGCGCCAGCCTTCGCCGCGCCCTTCCAGCACCTCGCGCCGGCCCTCGAGTTTCCGGTCGAAGTTACGCTCGAAAAAGCCGGGGACACGCAAGACCTTCCCGGACGGCGCGGTGGCCTCCAGATCCAAAGCCACCTCCCCGCTGTCAAATGGATTGGCCGCCGCGGGCATCCCCGAAACCGATATCTCGACCCGCTCGAACACCTCGGGCGCTGACGCGGACAGGGTGAGCTCGAGCTTGCGCATCGCATCTTCTCCCCTCGCCGAGAGCAACAGAAAAACGGGGGCAACAAGGAGAGAACGCGCCAGCCAGCTAGCTTTCATCGGGACGGTATCCGCCGGACTGCGAACAGAATCAAGCTCAAAGCCAAGCCGGCCGCTCGAAGATCCGGTGCGGTGGACCTGGCTAATGGTGGTTCGGAACCGCACCCGCCCGAGGCAAGTGCTGAAGTGCGGCGGAGACACTGGGTGGAACCGGTTGATCCGGGATGGGTTCGAGGCTCTGGCCACTTCCGCCGTAAATCGGTGTCCCGTACTGCGTCGAAAGACTGACAAAGACCTGGTCCAGGGCGCGGCGGTCACCTTCCGCCAGAAAGTAGGCGCCATGAAGCTGCCCCCAAATCCCATCCCCTTGCGCCCGCGTGAGGCACTGCATGCGATCCGCGCTCGTGCCCAGCCACAACCGGTATAAGGCCAGTTTGACGGTTTGCTCGTCCTGGCCGAGGAAGTTCTCCAGGAAGGAATTCAGGCCGCCCGACAGCGTGGATACACTGGGCTTTCCGCCATTGGGGTTTTGGATCGTGGCGCTGTGGAGCCAATGTTTGCTCTCGCGATCGTACACGTAGTAACGGGTGTCGGTCGTGTCCGGTTGGCTCCCCGGCAGCTTCTGAACGAAAAACTGAAACGTGTCATTGGTCCGCCACGGCCAAAGCATGTGTGTATGCCCCCCTTCACCCTCCCCCCCAAAGCGGTTGAAAATTGTGTTTGGGCCGGCCTCGGTGATTTTCGGATGCAGCTCGGCCGTGGTGTCCCAAATCGAAAAGATCGTGCGCCGTTCGCGGATGCCATTGTGCTGGATGCCACAGTACCCGCCCGCCGGCTCACCGGGATGCCAGTTTGCGCCGCAATAATAGATGCCCGGAGCCGTGGCCAAGACCGTGATCTCGCCATAAAGACACGTCGCATCCCGTTGCCCGGGGAGCTTCCACCACAGATGCTGGGCGATGAGGTTGGGGGAGAGAAGCCCCAGGTTAAGCAGGATCAGCACATGGAATTTAGGATTCATGGATGCGGGCGCGGGGCGTCAGTTGGTGCGTGCGATGGATGACATGGGTGTCTGTGCCGAAACCCAGATTACCGTCCCCGACCCATGATTGCCAAGCGCTCGCCGCGGCCTTGAGCAGGATTGCGCGCATGCCGGCAGTACCCCGTAGCGCCAGCTTTGAGCCAGCTTACGGCGCTCGGCGATTCTTATCGTGCTCCTATGGATCTTGAACGTATTAACCGACTCAAAGCCGGCGCTACGGTGGTACTGCCGCGATGCACTCAGCAGGACTTGGCGGATCCGCGCGGACAAGGCGCATGAAAGACCTGGAACCCGGGCGGAATTTCGGACTATGCTTCCGAACGCATAAATGTTGCAAACGTTGCTCCTCTTTTGCGATGGCGCGGTGGCGGCAATCATCACCTGGCTGTTCAACTTTCTGGCCCTTCGTCCGTTCCGGTCAGCAAAGGCTGCGCACTGGACGGAACGTGCCCGGCTGCTTTGGCCGGCGCGGACGGGAGCGGCGGCCACCCTGTGGCTCCTTCCGGCCGACATCTTTTTGGGGCAACGGTTGCTTGGATTCCAGCACCTGCCCCCCTGGCCACTGGCAGCGCTCGCAGCGTGGATGGGGGCGATCGCTGCAACGTATCCTTTCGATCGTGAAATATTCCCCGGCTGACACCGCGTTTGTGGGGTCACCAGGTGCTTGCCGCCTGGAGCATCCGGTTCGCGACTTGGCTGTTCTTTTTCGGGATCGCCGCTTTGATGCCACAGCAATTAGATTGGCGAGCCTGGAGCCTCAGCGGCGGCTTCTTTCTGGCTTTTGCCATCTGGGCCTTTGGCGGTCTCGTATGGACGTTCCGCAGGCTGGGCCTGCTCAGCCCCGCTCCTGAGCGATTAGCCACCGTCGTTGCGGAAGTTTCCGCGCGGATGCGGGTGCCGGTTCGCCGGGTCTGGCTCCTGAAGAGTTGCGCTGCCTCGGCTTTCGCCCTGCCTTACACTGGAGACCTGTTTTTTTCACAGCGGCTACTGGAGATCCACCCGGACCAGGAACTGGCCGCGATTTGCGCCCACGAACTGGGGCACCTCGGAGAATCTCGAGTTGTGCGGATCGGCCGGCTGAGCGGCGTGCTTTTTTACTGGCCTTTGCTTTTTATCAAGCCGGTCGCCTTGACGTATGGCCCAGGCGGGGTTCTGGTCGCAGGTCTCGTGAGCTGGGTCTTCTACGACGCCAGCCGTCGCCTCAGTCGGAGGCTGGAGACGCGGGCTGACAGCATTGCCCAGGCAAACGAGTCCGACCCCGGAACCTACGCGCGAGCCCTGGCCCGCCTCTACGAGGATAACCTTCTGCCGGCAGTATTGCCCCGGCGACGCACGCACCCGGACCTCTACGACCGTCTCGTGGCCGCCGGCGTCCAACCCGACTATCCGCGACCAGACAAACCCTCGGCTTGCGCGCCCCACGTGGTCATTCTCTCGATGGTCCTCGGCGTTCTGCTCGCCGCCAATTTCGCCAGCAACTCCGGCAAGTCTGAAGCATCACCACCCGCGCTGGGTCAATCTCCGCATCAAAGCATGGGCAAGATCGGCACCATCTTCCCCGGCGTGATCACCCATGGCCTTAGCGATCTACTCGACTGGATTCCAGGATAGGCAATTTGCCGCGGAGGTCTCCCAGGAGGGTTTAAAATGGCGTGGCTCTCGATCAAGCCGGCGGGTTTTGAGGCCGGGCTCCCACAAACCAATGCCGCGTTCGGTTGCAAAAGGTGCATACCGAAAGCATCACGGGGACTTCCACCAGCACGCCGACGACGGTTGCCAGCGCGGCGCCGGAATTGGCGCCGAAGAGGGTGATGGCCACGGCGACGGCGAGTTCGAAGAAGTTGCTGGCGCCGATCAGCGCGCCCGGTGAAGCCACATTGTGCTCGACCCGCAGGATGCGCATCAACAGGTAGGCCAGGCCGGAATTAAAATAAACCTGGATGATGATCGGCACGGCAATGAGCAGCACGGCAATCCAGCGCTTCGTGAGGTTATCGGACTGAAAGGCGAAGATGAGCACCAGCGTAAGCAGCAGGGCGCCGATCATCACCGGGTGGAATTTGGGCAGAAATCTTTGTTCAAACCAAGGCTGGCCATGGGATTTTAACAGGGCGGTGCGCGTGAGCCAGCCGGCCGTCAGCGGTATGACGATGAACACCACGACCGAGGTGAGGAGCACTTTGGCCGGGACGACCACGTGGGCCACGCCGCACAGGAACATGACGATCGGCGCAAAAGCCACGAGCATGATGAGGTCATTCACGGCCACCTGGACCAAGGTGTAGGCCGGGTCGCCATCGGTGAGGTAGGACCAAACAAACACCATGGCGGTGCACGGCGCGGCGGCGAGGATGATGAGCCCGGCCGTGTAATTCCTGGCGGTTTCAGGGTCAATCCAGGCGGCGAAAACGTGTTGCATGAACACCCAGGCCAGCAGCGCCATGCTGAAAGGCTTTATCAGCCAGTTAACAAACAGCGTGACCAGCAGGCCCTTCGGCCGGCGGGCTATGCCGCCGATCGAGCCGAAATCTACCTTCAGCATCATCGGGTAAATCATCAGCCAGAGCAGAATTCCGATGGGCACATTCACCTGGGAGCCTTGGCCGAATTCCAATTGGCTGAGGGCCGCGGTGAGGTCGGGAAACAGTTTCCCAAAAGCGACGCCGACGACCATGCAGAGTAGCACCCAAATAGTCAGGTAACGCTCGAAGAAGCCTAGACGCTTTTGCGCGGGCGCGGGCGCACCCACAATGACGGCAGCCGAATCGCTCATAGTCGTCAGTTCAGGGGCGCGCCGCGCGGAGGCACAGGACAAGATCCTTCATCGGCGCACCCTTGTTTTGGCCCCCGGTTTAACCGCAGCAGCTTCCCGGTTTGCAGCCGCACGAGGAACCGGAGTCGGCACCGCCCTTGGAACTCAGCGTGCCGAAGCCGCCCAACACCACACGGCGAATGGGCTCGCCCGTCTCGGGGTGCTTCGTGAGCGGCGCGTCCTTCATGCTCTGCTTGATTTCGAAGTAGCGCGGTTTGGCGCCGGGTTTCTGGTCGATGGGTTCGTAAACGTAGGTCGTCATATCAATCCTTTGAATGAATGAGTTCGGGTTCGTGAAAAAGTTGTTGCAGCCTCTGGGCACCAATAGGCTCGTCCGGCACCCACGGAACCAGCGCCGTGCGCGAGGCGTGTTGTTCCCCAACTTCGCGGATGAAGGGGGCCTCGGCTGCTCCGCGGGCGCGCAGAAGCGGGTCTTCGGTTGTCGTCTCGACGAAGCTCTGGTTGATCACCCAGGCGAAGGGCTCGATTTGAGCCCGGCGCAAATCGGCCTGGAGCGCGGCGGCTTCATGAACCGGCGTGGCCTCGGGCAGTGTGACAATGAGGACGCGGGTAAAGCGGGGGTCGCGCAGCCGGGGCAAGAGGCGCAGCACCTCGTCCGGCATGCCGCTGGCCTTGCGGGCGACTTCCCGGTGGTAAGCCTCGGTCGCGTCGAGGAGCAAAAGGGTGTGTCCGGTGGGCGCCGTGTCCAGGACCACAAACCGGTTCCGGCCCTCGGCCACGATGCGGGCGAAGGCGCGAAAGACGGCGATTTCTTCAGTGCACGGCGAGCGCAAGTCCTCCTCGAGCATCGCGCGAGCGCCGGGATCGAGGCCGCTGCCCGCCGTGCTCATCACGTGGTCCGTGTAGGCCTTGGTCTCGGCCAGTGGGTCGATGCGGCTGACCTCGAGGCCCGCGGCCGCCCCGGCCGTGGCGGCCACATGGGCGGCCGGGTCAGTCGTGCTCAGGTGCACGGGGAGTCCGCGCCGGGCCAGTTCGGTGGCGATGGCGGCGGCAATCGTGGTTTTGCCCACGCCGCCTTTGCCCATCGTCATGACGACGCCGGGGCCCGATTGCACCAGCGCCTCCACCAAGGACGAAAGGGATTCGAGCGCCGGCAAAACAGGAGTTGGACCTTCTGGTTCCGTCGAAAAAGCGCTCAGCGTTGGCGGCCAGCGCTCGGAGGGCAGGAGACGCCAACCAGGTTGTTCGTCCGGAGCGGCACCTCAGTGAGCGGGAAGAGTGGCGAGGAACGCCGCCTTGTCTGTCAGGGCGCGCCGGCCGCGTCCTTCGAGGGCCGTGGCAACCGGGTCCTGAGGCGAGGTGGCACGGAACATCGCGTTAAGCACCAGGCGCTGATTGCGCACGCCAATGGCCGCAAGTTCCTTGCTGGTCCGCTCCGCTTCATCCAGCGCGCCCTTTTGCGCGCGGCTCACCAGCACCAGGGTGGTGCGGTTGCCGTCTCCCAAGGCGGCGACGGAACCTTCGTAGAGTGATCGCTGCTTCTGCAGGCCGGCTAGAGGTCCAAGACATGACGTGCCCGAAGTGTTGGTGTCCAGAAAGCCCGTCCAGGCCCCGGGAAGGGAGAGCAGCCGGAGCGTATGGCCGGTGGGAGCGGTGTCGAAAATCACGTGATCGTATTCCACCGTGGCGGCGGGCTCCCCAAGCAGCCTGGCGAACTCGTCGAAGGCCGCGATTTCCATCGTGCAGGCGCCGGATAGCTGTTCCTCCATGCTGCGCACGACGGGCTCAGGCAATTTGCCGCGATACGGACCGACCAGTCTTTCACGGTAGGCTCGCGCGGCGGCTCCGGGATCGATATTCAGGGCGGAAAGGTGCGGCACCCTCGGAATCGGGGTGGCCTCGGATCGCAGCGTCACCCCCAGGACCTCATCCAGATTCGAAGCCGGATCGGTGCTCACCAGCAGGACGCGCAAGCCGCGATCCGCCAAAGCGATGGCGGTCGCGCAGGCGAGCGATGTCTTGCCCACGCCACCTTTTCCGGTGAAAAACAGGAAGCGCGTCGGGCCTTCGAGAAAGCGCCGGAAGGAGGTTTCCCCAGTTTGGTTCATGATGCGGCTTTCGCGGTTTCGGATCCGCCGCAGCATTTGCCGGAAGCCGCCGCATCCGCGGGTGTTTGCGCGCCGCAACAGGCATCCGGTTCGGCCGGCGGTTTGCTCAGGCCCGCTCCCGTCAAGCGGTCGGCCAGTTTGAGAATGGCCTGGTGAGGCGAGTCCTTCACCTTGGCGCCCGTTTCCACGGCGCGGGCTATGTCCGCTCTCGGGACCCCCAGTTGCTGGGCTTCGCGGTAATGGTAACTTGAGGCAAGGTTCGCAATTGGCGGCGATGGCTGCGCCGATGGCGACCAGTTCGTTGACCGCCGGGGAATACGCGCCCGGTGCGCTCGAAATCAATCCAGCCCAGGCCGCGAGTTCCTCGCGTTCGGGGTAGCGTCCGGTGCACAGCACATGATCGCCGGCCAGCACCATCGGCAGGGCGGCCTCGCCACGGTCGGTGAGGGCCTGCTTCACTCGCTCTTGCGCCACAAAGGCCGCCGGGCTTTGAGACAGATTGAACCGCTGCACCTTCGCCCCCTGCCCTTCGAGCCAATTAAGATCGGCGGCGAACCGCACCAGCACCGGGTCAACCTCCGGCCCACAGACGCCGGTCGAACAGCACATGGCGGGATCATAGATCTCCAGGCGCACGCTGGATTTGGCGCGCGTGGGCGAGCCTGGTTTGCGGGCGGTGAGTTCCAGGCTGGTGATGTATTCGCCCGGCTTGGCGCCGGCGGGCAAGCTGGCAATGATCTTCTGGTAGAGCGGATCCTGCCAGTCCACCATGCCATCGATGTAACCGGATTTCGGGTTCAGGACGATGTCCGCCAGGCCGGCCTCTCTGGCCATACGCTCGGTTTCAGAAACCAGCACCGCGCCCGCCACGCAGCCAATGAGGGCCTCGACCATTTCAAGAATGGCTGGGGGGAGCGGCTTCAACAACGCGAGATCCGAAACCGCAACCCGCCCGCCGGGCTTCAGCACGCGCGAAATTTCGCGCCACACCTGCGGCTTATCCGGCGAAAGATTGATCACACAATTTGAGATGATCGCATCGACGCTGGCGTCCGCTACCGGCAGGTGCTCGATCTCTCCCAGGCGAAATTCCACGTTGTCCAAGCCCGTGGTCTGGCGGTAGGCCGCGAGGTTCTTGCGCGCCTTAGCCAGCATTTCGGAAGTCATATCGACCCCGATGGCGCGCCCCGAGGAGCCGACCTTTTTGCCGGCAATGAAAACGTCGAAACCGCCCCCGCTGCCCAGATCCAGAACGACTTCGCCGGGTTGAAGGGACGCCAGCGCGTTGGGGTTGCCACAGGACAGTCCCATGTTCGCGCCTTCGGGCAGCGCGGCCAGTTCTTCCGCTGAATACCCGATATGGCGAGCCAGTTGCCCCGGGTCCGCAGGCGCGGAACCGCAGGAGCCGGCCGCCGAGCCACAGCAGCCGCCGCCGGTTGAATTGCGTGGACTGCCGGCCACCGCGATCTGGCCGTAGCCTTCGCGAACTTTTTGGCGGACGGCTTCCGAGTCGGTCGTTGAGGTTGTATCTTTCATAGTGTTCCTTTGTGCTTCGCCGCCGTGAGCGAGCCCGGCAGCGTCTCGATAAACTTGCGGATCTCATCCCGCACCCGGCGGTACACCGCGAGCTTCTCGCCGCCATCCGGCAGGTGCCGGGTGAGCTTCGGTGGATCCTCGAAACCAACATGCACCACCTGGGTCTTCCCCGGGAAGACGGGGCAGTTCTCATCCGCATGCCCACACACCGTGACCACGTAATCGAATTCCACCGGACCGAGATCTTGCGGCGTTTTGGAATAGTGCTTCGAAATATCGACGCCCGCTTCCGCCATGACTTTGACGGCATAGGGGTTCAGGCCGTGCTTTTCGATTCCCGCCGAGCAGGGCTCGATCACATCGCCTTTCAAGCAGCGGGCCCAGCCCTCGGCCATCTGGCTGCGGCAGGAGTTGCCCGTGCAGAGAAACAAGACCTTCAGTTTCGACATTGGCGTTTGCATAGCTCGACCGGATCCATGGCTAAAATTTTCTTGAGCCGCGCCGCATCCTCGACCGTGCGCGCGTCCCGGGCCAGCGACTTGGCCACCCACCGGATCGCTTCGCGGGCCGGCGCCGCCGCGCCCTTGGCCGGGAGCGAATAGTAGATCCAGCGGCCATCCTTGTGCGAATCCACCAGGCCCGCCTGGTAGAGAATGGACAGGTGCTTGGAAATGGTGGAGGCGGCCAGGCCGAACAACTCCGTGATCTGGCACACGCACAGCTCGCCTCCCTGCAGCGCCAGGAGCATCCGCACGCGGGTCTCATCCGCCAGGGCTTTGGCAATCGCCATGAACTCGCGCCGCATCATACCTTATATTTCGCCATACGACGAAATGACACTAACCCCCGACCGCCCCCCTGTCAAGCGCCCGCAGTCCCGCAGTCCCGCAGTCCCGCAGTCCCGCAGTCCTGTAGTCCTGTAGTCCGGCGGTCCGGCGGTCCGGCGGTCTGGCAGTCCGGTGGGCCGGTAGGCCGTCGCCGGCTTCCAGAATCCGCTTGCAATCTCACCCACCCGCATCAGATTTTACCTCGAACGAATCTTGGGTGTCTCAACCCTCGACGACCTCGTTGCGCCCGTAGCTCAGTTGGATAGAGCATCTGCCTTCTAAGCAGAGGGTCTTGGGTTCGAGTCCCAACGGGCGCGCCATTTAAAGTAGGCCGTGTTTATCGAGGCTTCTGGTGGGACTTGGCCTTTTGGCCCTGTGGTCACCATGAGGCTCCGTTGCCACTCCTTTGCCACTTTTTCCATCTTGGACCCCCACAATCTCCCCACTCGAATCCACGCATCTGATACTTTGGCCGACCGCCACGACGGCCCGCCTTTCACCGCCCCCAACCACCTTCACCCCCAAACGCTTCCGTCGGCTGCCAGCCCGAAGTACCCGTAAATCGCCCGAGTCCGTTGTTCGATCCGGTCCTCGAACATTTCAGCCTGCGCACAAAGCCTCTTCATCGGGATCAGGTCGGTCTTCACGAATTCCCTCATCTCGACCGGGTCGTACGTAATCGCAACGGCATCCTGGCCTTAACGCATGGCGCCTGGCATAGGGGCTTGGCACCGATGCCGGGCACCTGATTGGAGGTAGGGGCCGGTTTGCTCGGTTCGTTTCATTTCAGCTTCAGGATCTGGACTCGAATCGCTGAGCGACAGGATCTCGTCCAAACCGTCGCCGGTCGTGTCCACGAGCTTTACCTCCCACCGGCTCGCCTGGGTGAGGTGCTCGAACGCTCTCCTTTGGGCCACCACCCGCAGGCTGGCATCCAGCACGAGAATCTCCACGTTGTCGAATCGGACGATGTCCGAATCTTTGCGCATGTTCCCGAGGTTCTCGCGCTGTGTCTGGGTCACCACGGTGCAAGTCGCCACGAGCTGATTTTGCCTTCCCGCCCGCAGCCTGGCGCTTCCGACTAGTTTTAAGTCCACGTATCCGAAACGTCCGAGCTTGCTCCTGCCGCACACAAAATCCGAGGCGCCGCCGCCGTTGAGATCCAGCGCCTGGCAGCGGTCTATGACGCCGCCAACGTCTTGTTGCCAGAGCATCTGGGTGTTCTGAAGATCATAGCAGCAAAGTGCCGGGGGCTCCCGCCAGCAGAGGTCATGAGGGCGGCGAGCAGCTTCTCCCGGCCGTCATGCGCCTGGTCGGCCCGCACGACGAGCAGGGGCCTCAGACTGCTGCTGGCGCCGTTGTCCGCTGAATTTGGCTTTGCCCCGAGGGCCTGATACCGCTTCAACTCCCTGTAGTTGGAGTTGACGAGCGCGATGTTTACGATGGTGTCGTGAGTCCAGGAAACCAGGGCCTGATCGAACTTGCTGCCGGTGGGATGCACAATCCCTGAGACCCAAAAGCCTCCGGGTCGCTCGTCATCGCATGGTCAACTGCCCTGGAACTCCCCCTTCGCCGAGTAGGCCTGCATTTCGTCGCCCTTGGTGACCAGCAGCTCCTTGCCAGGCTGGCCGTCGAACTCCGCCGGAACAGCATCCGCCCACAGATTCACCCCGGGGGCTTGGAATGACCGCACCATTTCGAGTTTCGGATGCGCCCAGGAAAACCAGGCGGCGAACAGGAGCCCCGTGCCAGCCAAGACGGCCACGAGCGCCCGGGCTTGCCGAAGAGCAGCTCGGTTCGTTTCGTCCGGCCTTTCGAGGCGTGACACGCTCGATCTTGGGCGCCGTCATACGCTTCGGTTCCAGTAATCAGATACCGCGCTGTTTTAACTTCGAGTTTCCGGACAAGGTAGCAGCCTATAAGGTCCCGCGCTACTTCAACCGTTGACCTGCCGAAGAAAGTGGGTTTCAGTGTTTGGGGCTTTTGCATTCTTCTTAAGTAAATAGTGCCAGCCCTTATCGCGTCCCGGCAAACCCCAAGCAGGGCGAAGATGTCACCTCGTGGTGAGGAGCGCGATCGCCAACACGGGTGAAACAGAGACTGCCGACCAAATCCAAGTGCATATAAACGCTCCTTGCGGAGTCTTCGCCCGCGCCGGTGAGAGATCGATACACTTTAATCAATGCTTGTTCCTTCTCCGCGGGTTCACTTCGGGCCTGAGAGGCACTCAGGTCCTTCTGGGTGTGTCGGGCGCCGACGGAGGCATTCACATTTTTGACATCCCACCAGGCCTGTGAAGTATCGGAAGTGCCCAGAGCTATACCGGGACAATTGAGGTTCTGTTTATAGGAGGATACCTCCGCAAATACTGATTCACCACGAACAGTCCCACTGTCAGCAGCGGTAGAATCATGTACGGAATCAACCCAACAAATCCGGGCGAGGCCGGACTGACCAGAAGGTTGCAGGCAACCGTAACTACATCGGTTCCGTGTTGAATCGAAGCCGCCAAACGCCAGTCGCCAACAACCCCGAACTTAACTGCGGCGGCATAAAGCAGTTTGTTCGAGGCCAGTTTCCGGGATGCCCGCGCCGCGAAGGCCGCCGTGTGCAGTTCAGATGCCTGCGCAAAGGGCCGCGACTGCGGCATCCCGCAGAGCGGTTCATCGCGCGCGTTAAGTGATGGGGTCGGAATGGGAGCGCTGAACACCAGATTCACGATGGCATCCAGAACGGGCTCGCTCGAACCCCTTTTCTGAACCAAAATGCTCACGTCTGTGGTTCGATTCTGCACAAGGTCACTCGTCGTGAAAATCGTGACAATCAGCGGGCCTTGAGTTTCTCGTAAACGAATGCCGCCTCCATCGGCGCGCGCAATACTGAGTGAGCCTTCCAGTAGCAACAGCGTCAAAACAATCCGGCTGCATTCGATGGATTTCATAATCGCGGGATCAGATTGGGCATGCCTCGCATTTGCATTGGCTGAAGAAAAATCCAGACCCCGATAAGATAGAGCGCCATCGCAACCCCGGTCCACGGTGCGAATAGGCGCAATGCGTCTTGCGCACGGGGCGCATAAACGAGAGCGATTCGCCATGCGAGATAGAGTGTCATCAACAACCCTGCGTCCAGCACGAGCGTTTGCAAGACGCGCAGGCTATCGAGGCCGAGCAGCGGTAAAGGATTTGCCCAGTATTGCGGTTTCGGCTCCTGCAACCCGACGTCGTTTATGGCACGTCGAATCACAGGCCATGCAGATTGCCAACTGGTGACAAAATGAAACAAAAAATGTCCCGCCCACATGGCTCCACCGAGTGGGATCAAGGACATTGAAAACCGGCAGAGCAGTTCGCGAGTTGTCACGGACACCTGGCTCGCGGCGCGACTGGCATACGCGGCAAGCGCAGCCAGAGCCGCTGGGGATAGGAGCAGCCGATGAGCAACAGAACACCCGTGACCGGTTGGGGATCCAGACCGAGTCGTGCCGCAAGATTGCGCCGCAACGAAACCACCGGGGCCGTCATGAACGCGGCATTCACAAAAGCGGCGAACACAAACACCAACGCAAGGCTGCGATGTCCAACCGCCGCGAGAGACAGCCAATGGATGACCGTTGCGGATCTCGAACGACATCCATGCCCGGAGCGACTGCCATCACGCCAATATTGTCATGTGGGCAGGCGCGGACGCAATCGAGGCAAAAAGTGCAGTCGAGGTTGCCGGATTTGCGCGGGAGATAGAGTTCCATTTCGCAACCGCGCTGACGCTCGTTTCCGCGCAGACAATCATGCGTCTTGCAACTGGCGCAAACATCCGGTCCGCGAACCTTGACTTCGAGCGGCGAAACCAGCGAGGCGACAAACTGGAATTGGCCGATGGGACAAACGTATTTGCAAAAACTCGCGCCCTGAAAAGCGCATCAACAGCGAACGCGACAAGGAAATAATTGATGATCAACCAAGCCGTCCAAATTGGCTTGTCCCAGAGGCCAAAGACTTCATAGCTCCAAAAAAACAATACGAGCAGCACAACGCTGAACCATTTTGAACGCAACGCCCGCGGCCAGGAACGTTGCCGCAATCCAAGTCGCCGGCCCAACTCACGGAACAGCATGAACGGACACGCCATGCAAAAAAAGTTGCCGGCGGCCAGCAATGCGATCACGACAAATGCCCGCCAATAAGTCCACGGCAAGACACCCGCGAGGTTTGCGGAACTGATTTGTGGCCCCAGCAACCCGTCAACAATCACCGCGAGGGCTAAAGCGAGCAACACTGCCTGCATGAAACGGCGACCGGACTGTGCCCGGAGAAATCTCCCGACGACGGGCACAGATCAGTAAGTCAAAGGGCGCTTGCTTGATGAAAGCAGATTGCGGCGTTAGGCGAATTTGCTCGACGAACGGGAATATGAAATATCCAGGCGCAGAACTTCGGGCTGCAAGTTGTATTTTTTGTGGCCGGACAAGGTGTGATGGAGCAACCGGTCGAGGAGAGAATTGAAACGCGATGACAGCGGCTGGAATCAAAAATACCAGCGAGCCAGGCACCCACATGATCAAACCAGCGCAGCTCTGATCGCCCAGAGCGGTCGTTCCAAAAAGACGCGGGGCATCCAAATACTGCGGGTAGAGGACGTGGTCTGAAAAAGTGAGAATGACGGACAGAGCGGTGTTCACCAAATCCGCCGCGAGCAAATAAAGCGGCACTGACCAGAGCGGCCATTGCGGACGGCTGGGAAAGGGCGGACGACTGGCCACCAAAAAAGGAACGCCGCCCCAAAAAAACAGGCGTGTTCGATTTTGTGCCACCCGAGGGGAGCGGAGCGCGAAATCAAACACCGCTGGCAGATGCCATGCACAGAGCGTCACTGTCATCACCAGCCAGCAGACCAGCGGATTGGTGATCCTGTTTGCCGCGCGGCGAAGTGCCGGCCAGGCCAGAAAGGGGGCCACTCCGTCGCTGGCTAATTTCCTGGAAGCCCGCGCACCAGCGGAAGAAGCGGCGCGCCGAGCAGAATCAGCGGTGGGACGACGAACAGGAGCAACAGGTGTTGCACCATGTGGGCCGAAAGCAGAAAGCCGGACAACGCATCGAGTGGCGAAGCGATGGCGATCCAAAGCCCGGCAAGACCTCCCGTGAACGCAAACGCCCGCCAGACTGGAAATCGCACCGGCAAAGTTCGGTGCAAAATGCGCCAGCCGCGCAGATACAAAACAAGTGAACGTCAACTATGCCAAAGAGAATCTTCGGGTCGAAAGACCATGAACCCAAAATCGCTTGAGCGGTTGGTGACATCGGCTCATGGTTTCACCGCGTCAGAGGTGATTTGCGACGCAGGCGTGGCGCTCGCCAGCGATGCGTCTTGCGCGGGTTTTTGATTGGGCGGATGCAGCGATTTCAGATACGCCACCAAAGCCGTCGTCTCCGCCGGACTGAGGTTGTTGCCGTAAGCGGGCATATTGCCGCGACCTTGCAGATACCTGACGAATAAGTTGGTCGCCGGTCAGCCGCGTCGCCACCGTGTCGAGCGCCGGGCCGCGCTGGCCGCCTTCGCCGCCGAGCGCATGGCAATTGCGGCATTGTTTTTCTTGAAACACGAGCGCGCCTTGACGTTCGAGAGCTGAACGGCCTTCGAGCAATTTCGGCGGAACTTGATCGCTGCTCCACGCATCCATCACCGGCGACCACGGAGCGTAAGTGCCGAGTTGAGTGAATGCCGCCAGCGCGATGATGATGACCAGCACAGTCAGCACCGCGACGGGACGGCGGCGCCAATGTTTTTCACCCGTGCCCGAGATGAGCGGCAACGCGATTAAAAAGCCAATTCCAATGGCTGGCCCGACCAGCAGCAAAATTGTTTCCATGTCCGGCGGCATAAGTGCGAGCGCGGCGAATGCAGCCAAAGAAAAAAGTAATCCGGTCGCGGGACCGCTTGCACGACGGTTGGGTCAGGGTTGTCCCTTCGGCCCGAACGGCCCGAACAATGCCGCGCACGCGACCACAGCCAAAATTATCATGCCCGAAAACACCAGGTCTTTGCGGAAGGCATCCGGCACAAACGGCACGCCGTCCTTGTGCGTGAGGTCGTGATACTCCTTGAGATAAGTCGCGCGCTTCACAACCGGCCGGGCATCGGGTATTCGTTCACACCGAGTTTGAGCACCATCAGCAGATGCACGCCGACGAAGGCAATCAACATACCCGGAATGAGGAACACATGGATGGTGAAGAAGCGCGACAAGGTTTCGCCCGCGATGATTGGTCCGCCCAGCATCAGGTGAACGAGCGGCGCTTCCAATCAGCGGCACTCTGCCCATGACAGAAGCGCCGATGCCTAGTCCCCAGTAGGCATCTTGATCAAAGCGGAGCACTTGCCCCGTGAACGCCATGCCGAGCGTCATCAGCAGAAGGAAGATGCCGACGATCCAAGTCAGTTCGCGCGGAAATTTGTAAGCGCCGAACATGAATACCTGCACCATGTGAATCGAACACGAGCGCGACCATGAAATTCGAACCCCACCCATGCAGCGCGCGGATGAACCAGCCGAAGCTCTGCTGATGGTTCAACACCTGCAAACTTGTCCACGCCTGGTCGGCGGATGGAACATAGACGAATAGCCAGACAGATGCCGGTGACAAATTGCAAAATCATCAACGTAAGGCTGGCGCTGCCGAAAACATAGGCCCAACTGGCGGTGCTGCGTGGCACCGGATGCTCCATCGCCTCCTTGATCGGCTGGCCTACTTTCAGACGATGAGTCAAACCACTCTCCAAGGTCTCTTATCAGGCGCATAAACATCCCTTTGTTGACCGGCGCACGCCTGGCTGGGAGGTGAAGCCAGCGTCGGGACTTGACCGGCTTTGATCCAAAGCTCGCCGCCTTCAATTTTATAGTCGTATTCAAAAAGGCCGCGTGGCGGTGGCCCGGATGCGCGCGCACCGTCGGCATAATAAGCGCCGCCATGACACGGACACATGAACAAGCCGGATTGCGGATACCACCGCACCGGACAGCCTAAGTGTGCGCAATTGATTGCGAACACTTGTAACTTGTCGGCGGAAATCCGCCGCACCCAGCAGGGAATGTTGCCGTGTCACCATCCCACGGACGAACAAACGGATTGCGATAAGTCGCCAGCCGCGTTTCGCCTTCGGGAAATTGCGTGAGTAAACCAAGCGTCACCCAATCCAACTCCTTTTTCATTTCTTTCGGCTTTGCCGGGCCGACGATGTAGCCAATCACGGGCACGGCGAACAAAACGCCAGCGACTGCATTCAACCCGATGCCAAGGGTCATCAGCATACTGCGGCGTGAAACTTTTTTTGGCGTCGAGCGATGCGGGAATTTTATTTTCTTCGTTGAATTCAGTCATAAGCAAACTCCTGTTTTATTTTTTGAGATTGTTCGCTGCTCGCGTATGGCTGGACCGGGATTGGACTTCCGTTGTGCAACGAGCCACGCCACGACATCCGTAACTTCTTGAGGTGTCATCGCTCTGCCCGGCGAGTAGTTGCGCCAGTCGGGATGACGAAGATCCGGACGTCCGGCGATGATGGTCATGCGAAGATTTTGATCGCTCACAAGCGCGAGAAATGAGTCATCCACAATTGAACTTCCTTTCGCCGTGCCTTTGCCGTCCGCTCCGTGACATTCAGCGCAGAAAATTGCGTAAGCGCGCCGCCCCCCGAGTTGCGTTGCCCGGTTCCGCTGCAGCGTAGGGGGGCGGGCTTGTGCCAAGCACTTGATTCGGATTTGCCCAGCGCTCTCGCATTCCATGCACGAGAATTTCGATTTGACCATCCGTCAGCGTTCCGCCGGAACTCTTCGCAAACGCTGGCATAAGCGTCCCCGGAATCCCTTGA
>CAWELO010000014.1:0-359175 GCA_963809845.1 uncultured Verrucomicrobiae bacterium
CGGGCGGAAGGCGGGTGACGGCTATGGAACCCGAGCAAAACACCCTCAAGCAGCAGGAAGAATCGAAACGCAACGCCGCGTATGACCCGGTCAAACGCTGGCAGCACATCCAGGAGACCATCACTTGGGCCGAGGCGAATCTGCCCTTGCACCTGCGGCGGAACCGGCCGCGCCAGCCCGAAGCAATTCAGCGCCCGCGCGTAAGGCGCGCCAGCCGTATTTTCCGAGCCGCCAGGCTCTCGTGCTCACGGCGGGAAGAGGTCCTCGAAACAGTTTCTCTCGCGATTTCAACCGCATCCGCTGAAGATGCGTCCGTTCATGGCCAGGTAAACGCCCGGGCTCGACTCTGCACTGCGCCGATAGCCGACCCGATGTTGAACCTGGCATCGGTGACCCGAAACCGCGCGGGCTGCATCGAGCCGGTGAGCACGATGGTCTTGCCTGGAATTCCTTCCAAGGCCCGGGCGGTTTCGACCATGGTGTCGGTCCCGTGCGTGACCACCACCAGCGGGCAGGTTTCCGCCTCGATGCGGTTGCGCACCAGGGAGCGATCCGCCTCGGTCATTTCTAGGCTGTCCTTGCGCAGGAGCGACTCAATCTCGTAATCAAACACCGCGTTCGCTTCCTCGAGCACCTCCCGGACTTGTGGCGGCCCTACCTGGAATTCACTCTTGGCGTCGAAATAGACTTTGTCGATGGTGCCGCCGGTGGTGAAAAACTTAATCTTCATGGGGTGATTTCAGCATCGCAAGTGTGCCACGACTCCGCCGCGGAGATTGGCTGTCCGGCATGGATTCGAACCATGACAAAGAGCTCCAAAGACTCTTGTGCTACCATTACACCACCGGACAAGGCCGCCCCAAACTAGCTTTCTCCCGGCCAATGGCGCAAAAGAAAAGTGACCCGAATGAGGCTGGGCTGCGGACCTTGGGCGCGTTGTGGGATGGTCGAGGGGTGGGGGGTAAGATCACCGCGGGGGCAGACGCCTCATTCGTCGCCTCACTAGCGTGCAAAGTCATCGTACAGCAGCTTGGCGGTCAGCACGAGAACTACCCCAATGAAAACCGGCCGGATGAATCCCGTCCCTTTTGCGATCACCATCCTGGAGCCGAACCTGGCACCCGTCAATTGCCCTGCGCCCATCACGAAGCCTGCCAGGAAAAGCACCTTGCCGCCTGCGAGGAACAACGCCAGCGAACTCAGGTTACTGGCAAAATTCATCACCTTGGTGCAGCCCGTCGCCCGGGCCATGTTGAATCCCAGACCCAACATGAAGGCCATCGCCCAAAAGGTGCCCGTGCCCGGACCGAAGAACCCGTCATAAAAGCCGAGCCCCAGCCCGAAGATCAGGTCGAACCAGCCGCGCCGCATTCTCGGGTGGAGGTCGGTGGTCCCAAGCCGCGGACGCACCAGCGTGTAAATGGCCACAGCGATCAGCAGGACCGGAATGACTTTCTTCAAAAAGGAGGGATTGAGCTGTTGTACCGCCAAAGCCCCAAGCGCCGCGCCCGCCAGCGAGAATCCAAATCCCCGCGCGCACTCCTTGACCGCCACGGTTTTGGCCGCCGCGTAATGCCAGGAAGCGCTGCCCGAGCCAAAGGTGGCCTGCAGCTTATTCGTGCCCAGGGTTTCCTGGGGTCCGAGGCCGAAGCTCAGCAGGACAGGAACCGTAATCAATCCACCACCGCCGGCAATCGAATCCACAAATCCCGCCGCCCAGCCGGTGGCGAAGAGCAGCGGCAGTTGCCAGGTTTGAATCATTGCCGGGAGCAAAGGGAAGTTCGGCCCCAGCGTCAAGCCGGACGTGATGGCGGGCCGCGACCCAAAGTGCGGAACTTACCCGGCCTTGCAGAAGGGCCGTTCGCGTGGTTCAGGTGTTTCGTGGGGTCGCTCGGATTCCTCATTTGCGGTTCAAACGGTCCCGCCCCGCTTGCCTTGGTTTATCAATTCAGGGATACTTGGCCGTGCAGATGACGGTGGCCCAATTGACCGAACGCCTGGTGGCTTCCTACTGTCGAGTAGGGGGCATCAACCATCTTGATGGCAAGAACCTGCCCTCGAAGCGCGCCATCGCCCTCATGACGATGGACCTGCTGCGGCTGCTGTTCCCAGGTTTTTTCGACGAGAAACTGATCCATTCTTCGGAGATCAAGGCCGAGACGGCGCTGCTCTTGGAAGCCGTTTTGGGCAACCTCGAAGCCGAAATTGGCAAGAGCCTCGAGTACGCCCCGCCGCCGGAGCTCCAGACCCCCAAGCGAGACCTGCGCCCCATCGCCCGCGCGTATGCCATCGAATTCCTCGCCAGCCTGCCCCGGGTCCGCGACGTGTTGCAGACCGACATCGAAGCCGCGTACAACGGCGATCCGGCGGCGCTGAGCAAGGAGGAGGTCATCGTCGCGTATCCTTTCATCGAAACCGTGGCGGTGCAGCGGCTGGCTCACGAACTGTACCTGAACAAAATCCCGCTTATTCCCCGCATCATGAGCGAGTGGGCACATTCGCGCACCGGCATGGACCTTCATCCCGGCGCGCAGATTGGGTCGCATTTCTTTGTGGATCACTGCACGGGGACGGTGGTGGGTGAGACCACCATTATCGGCAACCACGTCAAGATGTATCAAGGCGTCGGCCTGGTCGCCAAATCGCTCTCGCTCGGCCAGAGGCTCAAGGGCCAAAAACGCCATCCCACCATCGAGGACCACGTGACCATCTACGCCGGGGCTACCATTATGGGCGGGGATACCGTGGTGGGCGAAGGCAGCACCGTGGGCGCGAACGTTTTCCTGACATCGAGTGTTCCCCCCCACTCGCTGGTGGTCCAGGAGGAAGCCAACGTCAAGGTCATGAGCAAGAAGACCCGTCAGGAAATTGACCCCGATTTCAACGTCTAGAATCCGCTGGCTTTCCTGGGCCGGTCATGCTACATACTTCGTCCGCTTCAAACTGGAAGCGGTTCAGACACCAACAACCAACGGGAATTTGAGTTATGTCACAGCATCGGAGTTTGCGCGCGGCCGCCACCTTGGGCGGCAAGCGGAATGTGCTTAAGCGCTTCGAGCGCCTCGAGCTTTTGAAGAAGCGCGGCCAGTGGAAACCGGGCGACCGGATTACCGGCTTGCGCAAGACAAAAGCCGAAGAATAGAGCGGCAGGAAATTGAGCGTGGGAGGCGTGAACCGATCACGGCCGAGGGGCGCTTTGGGCGTCACACGTGCGCATTTGACTTCACCGCGGTGCACTTCGGGCGGAACGCGCCGGGCGACGCCTCCTCAAACGTTGATGGTGCGCTTACAAAAGTTCCTGGCCGATGCCGGGGTGGCTTCACGCAGGGCCGGGGAACAGATCATCCTGGCGGGCCAAATGGCGGTGAACGGGCGGACGGTGCAGGAAGTTGGCGTCAAGGTGGATCCGAAGCAGGACGCGGTTACGGTGGAGGGCCGGCCGTTCGACCAAGCGTAAGATTTACCTCGCGCTGAACAAGCCCCGCGGGCTTGGTGTGCTCTCGCAAGGACGAATTCGATCGGCCAACCATTTATGAATTACTGCCGCCGGAATGGGGTCATCTGCACTCGGTCGGGCCGTCTTGATTTTAACAGCGAAGGCTCTCTCTTTTTGACCAACGACGGCGAGCTCAGCCTGCGGCTCACTCACCCGCGCTTCGGCGTGCACAAGATATACCTGGCGACGGTCGAGGGGCGGGTCGAGACCGAGACGCTGCAGCGATTTACCCATGGCATGTGGTATCAGGGCGAGAAATTTAAGGCCGAGCGGGCGCGGCTCGTTTCGGCCAGCGGAGCCCAAAGCGTGGTGGAGCTGACCTGGCCGAGGGCAAATATCGGGAAGTGCGCCGGCTCTTTGAATCGCAGGGCCGCACGGTAAAGCGCCTGCAGCGAACCCAGGTTGGCAAAATCAAACTCGGCGAGCTGCAAGCCCGGCAAATGGCGGACATTGACAGCGCCGGAGATAAAATCTCTACTGTCCTGAGTTATGAAAATGAACTGTTAGTTAGTTTTTGCGGCCATGCTCTCCGCGAGCCTGTGGGCTCAAGAGGTGACCAATGCGCCACCGGCCCCGCCGTTGTTGACACATGCGCCGGCGCCGGTAGCGAAAGCCGCGGCGCCGGCAACCACCGCGCTTACCAACCAACCCGACCGACCAAACGCGGCCCAGAAAGAAATCCAAACGCTCGGAAGAAAAGGAAGGGCTCGGTGGCGAAGCACAAGAAGCCGCGGCCTCCGAATTGAAGACCGTGCCCCTGGTTGCCGGCCCGGCCGTGGTCGATGCCAATCATGTGAACGTTCGCGGCCAGCCGAAACTCAAGAGCGAGGTCATTACCCGTTTGACCAAGGGACAATCCGTGGTGGTCGTGGAGGAAATTACCCGGAACAATTCCGGACCCGACGAACCCTCGGCCTGGGCGAAAATCCTGTTGCCGACCAATACCCATGTCTGGGTCAGCACGGCGTATATCGACCCTACCAACAAAACCGTGCTGCCCAAGAAACTCAATCTTCGCGGTGGTCCCGGTGAAAATTACAGCGTTCTGGGCCGCTTGCTGCGCGGCGAGACGGTGACTAACTGGGGACGAAAAGGGACTGGACTGGAAATCGAAGCGCCGACAAATGCGTTCGCGTTCATGGCCGCCCAATACTTAAAGCAGGAACGGCGCCCGGCACGGCCCCGGTGGCCGACTGTGGTCCCGGAGCCCACCCCCACCACTGCCGCTGAAAACCCGAGCCATCGCGGCCGCACCCACCGAAGTGCCGGTCCACCAACGCGCCGGTCGAGCGGCGCCCGCTACCAACGAAATAGTGCGGAGGCCGCCACCACCAATACGCCACCTGCACGCCGGTGGACCGAACCACCGCCCAACGCGTGGTGCAACGGGAGGGACTCGTGCGGGGGACCTTCAGCGTCCAGGCTCCCACTCATTTCGAGCTGATCAGCCCGGAGAACGGCACGACCATTGACTTCCTCTACACGGCCTCCGCCGATCTCGATCTTCGCCGCTATAAAGGGTTGAGAATTGTCGTAACGGGCGAGGAGGCGCTGGAGGAGCGGTGGGGCAACACGCCCGTCATCACGATCCAGAAGATCCAGGTGCTCGAGTGACGGCTCCGGCCAACCTCATCGATGGACGGGCCATTGCGCGGAGAGCTGCAGGGGGAATTGGCGCGCCGCATCGCCGGGTCGCTGGCAAAGCGCGGCATCCAGCCCGGACTCGCCTTTGTTCGTGTGGGCGAGGATGCCGCCTCGAAGGTCTATGTGGGCCGGAAGGAAAAGGCTTGCGCGGATTTGTGCATCCTGAGCGAGACCCATGTGCTCGCCGAAAGCGCTCCGAGAACGAGTTGCTGGCAGTTTTGGCCGGCTCAATTCGGATCGGCGGTTGCACGGGATTTTGGTTCAGGCGCCCCTGCCGACGCGGATCGGCGCCTCCGCGGGTTTATTCGAGCGTGCTCCCGGAAAAGGATGTCGATGGCTTTCATCCCATGAACGTCGGCAAGCTCATGCTGGGCGACCCAGCGGATTCCTGCCCTGCACTCCCGCCGGTATTCAGGAGTTGCTGGCGCGATCGAGGAACTCCAACCCCGGCGCCGAGGTCGTCGTCCTGGGGCGCGGAAACATTGTGGGCAAACCAATGGCGGCCATGCTGTGCCAGAAGGACCGGCACGCGAACGCGACGGTCACCCTTTGCCACTCCGGCACGCGCGATATTGCGGCCCACTGCCGCCGGGCGGATATCCTGGTCGCGGCCATTGGTGTGCCGGAATTTGTCAAGGCGGACATGGTTAAATCCGGCGCCGTGGTCATCGATGTGGGCGTCAACCGGATTGCCGATCCGGCGGCCAAAAGCGGCTCGCGCCTGGTGGGTGATGTCGATTTCGCCCGCGTGCAGATCGGTCGCGGGCGCTATCACTCCCAATCCCGGCGGAGTCGGCCCGATGACCATCGCCATGCTGATGCAAAACACCGTTCGGGCCGCGGAGAAGGCCACCACCGCCTGACGACCGAGCGATACCACCCAAACGTCGCGCCACTTCCATTCCCACCCGCCTCCCTATGCAACCCACACGAATCCTGCCCGACCTGCAATGTTCTCTGCTGTGCGAAGAAATCCGCCAGGAAATCACCGGCAACTTCTTTCTCATCGGCGTGATCAATTTTATCCGGGTGCCGCAACTGCCGGTCGTGGCGCTGAAGCTGAGCGTCTTCAACCGGTGGACGGCCGGGGTCGGCCAGTTCACTGAGACGGTGCGCTTTATCGCGCCGGACCAAACCACGGTGCTGCGCAAGGGTGAAGTCAAGTTCGGCCTCCAGGACGCCGGGCTACATGCGACCAACGTCACCGTTTTCGCCCAGGTCGAGTTCAAAGTGCCGGGCAGCTACTATGTCGAGGTGCTGGTCGATGACGTCATGAAACTCCGCTACCCGGTGCCGGTGGTCCTGGCGCCGCCTCCCGCCCAGCCGCCCGCGACGCCCGCGCAACCTCCCCCGGCGTCCTGAGCCTTCCGGCCGCGCCGGGCCTGAATCGATGGAAGCACCGGCAGAAAAAAAAGCATGCGCCTGGCAACCCCTGACGCCCAAGGGCGTGGCCGCCTTCGCCGAGGCGCCGCTCGTCCGGCTCCTGCTCCTTCAGCTCGTTGTGGCGCTGGTCGCCGCCGCCTGCCTGCTCTGGTTCTTGTCCGCCCGCTGGTTTCCCGTGCTCAGCTCGGCTATCAATCACCTCCCCGACCACGGCCGGATCCGCTCCGGCCAACTCGACTGGACCGGGGAGCCGATCCAGACCTTGGGCGAGAATCCGTTCCTGGCGGTTACGGTGGATTTAAACCAGAGCGGCGGGGTCCGGTCTCCGGCCCATCTGCAAATCCAGCTTAGCCGGTTCGATGTCGGAGTCTTCTCGCTGTTTGGCTACTGGTCGGAGGAGTATCCGCGGGGCTGGACGGTTCCGGTCAACCGGACCGAGTTGCAGCCGTGGTGGGGCGCGTGGTCTCCGGCGCTGCTGGCGGTGGCTGGCGCCGCCGTCGTGCTCGGGCTCCTCAGCGCCTGGGCGCTGCTGGCTTCGCTTTATTTTTTTCCCGTTTGGCTGATCGGGTTCTTCCGCGATCGGCGGCTCAGTTTGGCGGGAAGCTGGCGGTTAGCCGGGGCCGCGCTCATGCCGGGTGCCCTGTTTATGTCCGCCGCGCTGCTGACCTATGGCCGGGGCGTCCTGGATCTGGTTCAGTTGATGGTTGCCCTCGCCGGGCATTTCATCGTGGGCTGGTTCTACCTGGTGGCCAGCCCCCTCTGCCTGCCCCCCTGCGCTCGTCCGGCGGCGCCACGATCCAATCCATTCGGGGCGGGCGCTGTCGAAAACACTTCGCCTGACGCCGGGAAACCCGGGCCGCCCGGCTGACCTGGCGCGGCGTCCACCACCCTCGAGGAGCTCGAGCCCGCCCGACCTTTGACCACCGCGCAACCCACCAACCGTTTCGGGCCAGGCTTCGTTAGGGTTGACCTGCGCGCGATCTTCGTGTGGGGCGGGGCGCTGGCTTGAATCTTGCGCGGCTTTTCTTTATCGTCTGAACCATGCGAACTGTGGCGAGTCTTTTTCTTGCGTGGCTGTGTTGCCTCGCCGTGCTTGCGCTCACCGGTTGCGACGTCTATCCCCAGAATTCATCGGACGAGGAAAAGGAGCCGCATTTCCTCGAAGGAAAAAGCCGGGTCAACACGCTCGATTACGAAGGCGCCATCGAGTGCTTCGAGAAGGCGCTCCAGGCCAATCCCCAATCCGCTTCCGCGCACTTCGAACTCGCGTGGCTGTTCGATCAGAAGGAAGATGACCCGGCGGCGGCGATCTATCATTACCAGAATTATCTCAAACTGAGGCCCAACCCCGGCAACCAGGACACCGTCAAACAGCGCATCCTGGCTTGCAAACAAGAGTTGGCCCGCTCGGTTTCCCTCGGTCCGGTGACCGAAAAGGTGCAGCGGGATCTCGACCAGCTCACGCAGAACAACAAACGGTTGAACGACGATAACAAAAAACTGCACGACGATCTCGACAAATGGATCGCCTACGCCGCCTGGCTGCAATCGCTGACCAACCGTGCCGCTCCCCCGGCCCGCGGTGCCACCGCCGCGAGCGCCGGCGCCTCCGCCCTTTTGTCCAACGAGTCCTCCAGCACGCCAAATATTGTTCGCGCCGCGGCAACCGCTGCGAATAGCACTCGCAGCTACACGATCAAACCCGGTGACACGCCGAGCGCCATCGCCCGCAAATGCGGCGTTCGGCTTGAAGCGCTCATGGCGGCCAATCCCGGCCTGGACGCCCGGCGCCTGCGCGTCGGCCAGGCCCTGACGGTTCCCGTTCTCTGAGGGGGTTTGGGCGGCGCGACCGCCGCGGTGGCGGTCCATGAAAAAAGTTTGAACGGTTTTTGCATGACACGGTCAATGTAGCGAGTCTCTCGTTGTGGCACGGGGGCTCGGTGTGTGGAAACGGCGGGGATTGCGTGGTCGGCAAGCAATTCCTGGCGGAGCCAAAAAAATCGCGAAGATTTGATTGACGGGATAATCGGTTTTCAGTAAAAACATCCAGGATTTGTTGTTGGCACCGCTTCTTTGGGTGTGATACAAGATTAAAACTATCTATGAAAAAAATCGTTGCCTCGGTCGGTTTGGTTGCGCTTGGCGCCTCTAGCATTGAAACAGCCTCGGCTCAGGTCCTCAATGCTCCGGATACTACTAAGCCATGGAGTGTCTCGGCCACGTTGCGCGGGTTTTATGATGACAACACCGCCACGCTGCCTAATAACGTGCCGGCGTCCGCGTTTGGCGCGAAACGCGAAAGTTGGGGCTTTGAGGTCAGCCCATCGGCGGCCCTGGCATGGTCCGTCGAGCAGACCACGCTCAACCTCGGGGTGCTGTACTCGCTGAAGTATTTCGAAAATGCGCCGCCGGGCAGTTCCTCCCACACCGACCAAGTATTCACTTTCAATGCCGGCCTCGCTCACAGCTTCACCGAGCAGTACAAAGTGAGCGCCAACGACTCCTTCGTCATCGGTCAGGAGCCGGACCTGCTGCGCGCGGGCAACACCTTCTCCACGTTCCAGTATGTCTCCGGTGACAATATCCGGAATTATGGCTCGCTGGCGTTCGACGGGCAGCTTACCCCGGATTTGGGTGTTGGTCTGGGGTATGACAATTCATTCTATGACTACCAGAATCGCGGGTTCAACACCGCGACGGGGACTCCCAGCTTGGGTGGGCTCCTCAACCGCATCGAGAATCGTGGTCATATCGAGGGCCTGTATCAGATTCTGCCCCAGACCAAGGGCTTGATCGGGTATCAGTTCACCGATGTCGATTATAACGCGAACGAGGTGATTTCCGCCACCACCGTCTATTTCGGACCTCTGGGTTTTTCCTTCCCCACCGCCATGAGCAGCATGCGCAATTACCGCGAGCACTCCGGTTATGTGGGTCTCGAGCAGAATTTCTCGCCCGATCTGACCGGGTCGATCCGCGGTGGCGCCAGCTACGTGGATTACTACAATGCTCCGGGTGCGAAAAACCCTGTGACGCCGTACGTCAATGCGACGTTGAAATACACCTACGCGCCGCAGAGCTTTGTCTCGGGTGGATTTTCATATGATATCAGCCCCACAGACGTAATTGGGAACTCCGGTATTCTGAATCAGGGCAGCAGCATCACGCTGGATGCGGAATCCGCGGTGGCGTTCCTCAGCCTGACCCATCGCATCACGCCGAACATCTTCGGCAGCCTGATGGGCCAGTTCCAGAACAACACCTACCACGGCGGCCAGTTTGACGGCAAAACCGAGCAGTTCTATCTCCTGGGACTCGATCTCGAATACCGCTTCAACCAGTACCTCTCGGTGCACGGCGGCTACAATTATGACAACTTGGGCTCCGAACTCGGCCGCCATTTTGATCGAAATAGGATTTACTTCGGCGTGACCGCCAGCTACTAATCCACATTGATGTTTTGACGGGGGGCTGGGCGTCAACGACTAGCCCCCTATTTTTTTGATTTATGGATTCATCGAAAGTAACGCCGCCTCCGGAGACCAAACTTCACTTTCTCGATTATTGGCGCATTATCCGCATCCGGAAAACCGTCATCCTTGCGGTCTTCCTGCTCGTGGTGATTACAGCCACCCTCGTCACGTTTATCCTGCCCGAGTCCTATTCGAGTACCGCGCGCATCCGGGTCGAGCGCGATCAATCCGACATTTCTCCGCTCCTGATGAGCCAGCAAGGGAGCGGCTTTTACGACCCTTACTTTATCCAAACCGAGTTCGAAGTCATCCAGTCCCAGGTGATCCTTAGCAACGTTATCGCCGAGTTGAATCTGAATAAGGAATGGGGCAAGAAATATGGCCAGGTTCTCAAGACGGATGAGACCATGGAATTGCTCAAGCGCCAGATGGATCTTCGTCCCGTTCGCAATACCAGCATCATCGAAATCCGGGTTTATGACGAAAGTGCGGATGAGGCAGCCAAAATCGCCAATGAAATCGCTGACACGTATCAAAGCTATCGCAAGTCGCAGCGGATGGAGCTGACCATGGGTGGCATCACAGCGTTGTATGAGCGGCTGACGCAACAGGATCGGTTGGTGTCGGTTGCTCAATCGAACGTCGATTATCTCCGGGTTAAACTCCGGGTGCAGGACACAGTCGCCGCCGAGAATAGTCCGTCGATGCTGCTTTCGGCCGAGACGTTGCGCCGGGTTGAGTCGTTGCGCCTGGACAGCCAGGCCGAGTATGTCCGGTCCCGCGCGTTGTTGGACAAACTCAAGGTTCTCAAGCCCGAGGAGGTCGCCCAGGCGATCCCCACCACCGGCATTCAGGATATCAATCTGAACCAGCTCCTCGAACAGCAAACCATTATCGAGCAAAGGCTGGTTGCCACGGAAAAGGAATTTGGCCCGCAGTATGTCGAGGTCGCCAAGCTTAAGGCCCAGGATGAGGATCTGAAGCAGAAGATCAAGGAGCGTGTGGATGGGATTCTGGGCGGACTGGATGCGAGGGTATCTTCCCTTCAGCAGGGGCTCTCCGATTTGAGTAATGAGGTGACGCGGGCGACCCAGACCAGCATCGATAAGGCCAATGACAGCCAGCCTTACTTTCAGGCCAAACGCGATCTCGATGAACGCCAAAGGTTCCGGCAGATTCTCTATCTCAAGATTTCAACCGAAGAATCGGATCTCCAGCTACCTAAAAACTCGATGGTGGCCATCGTGGATTCAGCCACGCCCGGTTTGCACCCGGTGCGGCCCAACAAGGTCCTCAATATCACCTTGGGCGTGATTATTGGTCTCGTGGTGGGTGTTGGCCTGGCCTTCTTCATCGAATACCTGGATACCAGCGTTAAGACCATCGACGACGTCGAGCGCGCCCTGGGTTCCCCGGTGCTGGGCGTGATTCCGCAGAACGTCGGCATCCTCGTCCACGAGGGCGCCGAAAGTCCGCATGCCGAAGCCTACCGCGTGCTTCGGACCAACCTCTTGTTCTCACGGAAGGACGACAAACTCAACACCGTGGCGGTGGTCAGCGCCGGCGCCGGTGAAGGCAAATCAACCACCGTCTTTAACCTGGCGGCGATTTTTGCGCAGGGCGGCCAGCGCGTCTTGATTGTGGACTCGGACCTTCGCCGCCCAACCCTGCACAAGATGTTGAAAGTCACCAACAACATTGGGTTGACCAATTACCTCCTCAAGCAAAACACCCTCGAGCAAGTCATCCAGACCACGAATTTGCCGACGCTCGATTTCATGGCCAGCGGCAAGTTGCCCAGCAGTTCGCTCGGCATCCTCAGCTCCGCCCAGATGCGGGATCTGATTAGCGAACTAAAGCAGCATTACGATTACATCTTCTTCGATTCACCGCCCGTGATGGGTGTCAGCGACGCCTCGATCCTCGCCAGCGAAGTCGATATGACCCTTCAGGTCATCCAATACCGCCGCTACCCGCAGCCGATGAACATTCGCGCCAAGCAGTTGATCGAAAAGGTCGGCGGCAACCTGGTCGGCATCGTGTTGAATAACATCAACATGTCGCAGGACGAGAGCTATTACTATTACAGTGGTTATTACCACGATTATTATTATACCCGCAGGGAAGACCAGGAACCCATCGCGGAGAAGGAGGGCGGGGCCGACGGCAAGGCGAACCCGAAGAAGGAAGCTAAATTGGATATTAAACAAAAATATTGAGACTGATAGGTTGTTACATGACCAGAATGAGAGTGAGTATGTTGGCAGGGCGTTGGGGCGCAGTGTGTGGGTTGCTGTTGGCCGGATTGTTCCTGGGCGGGTGTCAGAGTGGTTCGCCGAAGGCGAGTTTTTCTCCGACCGCGACGGCGGGAACCGCCGCCGGAGGGATGGGGTCCGCTTCGGATCCTTCCAACGCTTCAGATCCGTCGGACAACATTGACTTGATCCGCAAGGGCGATTCGCTCGTGATTACCTTTTCGGACCTGCCGATCGCCACCTTGCCTGAAGAGCAGCGGGTCAAGGAGGATGGGACGATCAACCTGATGCAGAACCAGACATTCCATGTGGCGGGCAAGACGCGCGGCGATCTCGAAAAAGAAATCCGAGCGCGCTATGTGCCGGATTATTTTCGGAACATGACGGTTTCGGTGCGGCAGCAGAAGGAGACTCAGTTTTACTTTGTGGATGGCGAGGTGAGGCTGCCCAATCGCCAGATCTATATCAGCCGCACCACCGTGCTGAAGGCCATTGCGTCCGCCGGCGGATTTACCGACTTTGCGAAGAAGAACAAGGTAAAGCTGACCCGGATGGATGGCCGCATTTACAGCATCAACTGCAAGAAGGCCCAGGTGGATCCCCGCCTGGATTTGGAGGTCTTTCCCGGCGATAAGATCGTGGTGCCGCGCCGGCTCTTTTGATGATTCAATTGAGGGTTCTTTCGGGTAAAGCGGCGGGCGCCTCGTGGGCGGCCCGCCGCTTTCCTGTACGCGTTGGCCGCTCGGCCTCCTCGGACTTTCAGGCGGACGAGGACGGGGTCTGGGACGACCACTTGACGATCGATTTGAAGCCTGAGGAGGGCTTCCTGCTGCAGGCCCGGGCCGAGGCCTTGATCAGCCTGAACGGCGAAGCCGTCCAAGCGGCGGTTCTGCACAACGGCGACCTCATCGAAATCGGAGGGCTCAGGTTGCAGTTCTGGCTGGCCGAAGCCGCCCAGCGGGGCTTGGCCTGGCGGGAGGCCCTGCTGTGGGCTGGCATTGCCGCCGTCTCCGCTCTGCAAATTGCCCTGATCTATTGGCTCCCGAAGTAGCGAGCATTACGCGTTACGTATTACGTGTTACCCGTCCTCGACGCTCACTCGATCACAAACAGCATCACCGCGTCCTGGTCTTTGATGAACAACCGGTTGCCGGCCAGCACGGGATACGCGTAGATTGGCTTATCGGAGGCCTTGAGACTCGCCACTTCGGTGAACGCCTTGGCCGAAGGCTCGAAAACAGTGAGTTGTGCTTTGGAGTTCAAGGCCACGAGGACCGAGCCCGCATCCACAATCGAGCCGAAGCCGCCCCTTCCGCCCGTCGGATCCGTCCAGGCCGTCTTGCCGGTTTCGGCGTTGAGGCAAAAGAAATAGCCGCGCTGTGACAGACCAAAGAGCAGCCCGTCTTTTAGAACCGGAGTGTTAAATTGGACGGAGTTTTCGGAATTACTCCAGACTTCCTGAGTCGCAAGGGTATCCCCTTGCTTTTCGAATTTGACCGCCCGGGCGCCCCGGCCCTGGCCGCAGAAAATTACGGTTTGACCCTGCGCGATCGGAGTCGCGGCATTGTAAGCCATCCCCTGCGGAGCGTAGGGGGCCTCCCACAGGAGTTTTCCATCCGTGGCAGCGAGGGCGACGATGCTCTTCGAAGTTTCGGAAAGGATCACCTTGGTCTCCCCCAATGTGATGGAGATGGGCGACGCGTAGCCGGGACCTTCTCCGGTCCATTGCCACTTCTGGTCTCCACTGTTGACATCATAGGCGACGACGGCGCCTTCCTTCTCCTTGCCCAACTGCACGATGCACAGGCCGTTGACGACCAAGGGCGACATCGCCGTATGAAATCTCGGCCAGGCGCCGGGAAAGTCATGCTTGCGCCAGATCAGCTTTCCGCCGCCGGCATCCAGGCAGGAGACCGTCCCGACCGCGCCCAGTGTGAAGACCTTCCCGTCCGTTACAGCGGGGGAGCTGCGCGGGCCTCCGTGGCCGGAGTCCGGCCCGGAAACCGCCTCGGCGGCATACTTGTCTTCCCAGATCGCGTTCCCCGAAGAGGCCTCGAGGCAGCGAACCACTTCCTCGTCACCCTGGCGGGAGAACACGTACAGCTTGTCACCCACGAGTGCCGGGCTGGCGTCGCCACTGCCGACCGTTACTTTCCATTTCTGCGACAATTCCTTCGGCCAGATCTTCGGAGCGTTGAAGCCCAGGGCTTTGGCGTCCCGATTTTCTCCACGCCATTGCGGCCAATCCTGGGCGTGTGCCGGGCAGGCCAGGCTGGCGCCCAGGGAAGTTAATAGGACGATCACTCCGCGCTCGATCGGTTTCATGGGAACTCCTTACGTTGGTTTCACTGAGAGTTGGTTGACTGCAATTGCTTCAGCGGCAATGGCCGAATGCTGTGTGACGTCCAACCAAGCCACCATGGGATGCATACCCATGCGGACGAGTGTTTCCGGCCAGCGGGAATCTTTCAAGCATATTTGCCGATCAGCCGCCGACCAGGTCCTGGCGGCCCCGGCGAAGGAAGACGAGGGTGGCGCCCCAGCCGCCGTACTCGGCGTGGTCCAGGGAGAAGGAGACGACCTCCGGGTGCCGGGAAAGGATGGCGTGGACCGTTCGGCGCATGTTGCCCATGCCCTTGCCATGAATGATGCGCACCTGGAAAATCGCGCGCTCCTGGCAGGCAGCCAGGTAGTCCGGCACCAGATCTTTGACCTCGTTGGGTCTGAAGTGATGCAAATCGAGCACACCGTTAATCGGAAGCTGGATCGGTTCGTCCATCTTTTGGAAAGATTTGATTCTCTCCGCGTTCGACTCTTAAGATACACCATCAACATCGCAATTCGACAAGCTGATTTGGCCGATGCCGCCCTGATCGCGGAGTTCAACCTGCGACTGGCCCGGGAGACCGAAAACCTGCTCCTGGAGCCCGCGCGGGTGGCCGCGGGCGTGGCGGCCATTCTCCGAGACCCGGCCAAGGGCCTTTATTTCCTCGCGGAAATGGAAGGTCAGGTGGCGGGGCAGGTGATGATCACGTATGAGTGGAGCGACTGGCGCAACGGGAACTTTTGGTGGCTGCAGAGTGTGTATGTGCGGGCTGAGGTTCGGCGCCGGGGCGTTTTCAGGGCGTTGTTCGATCACCTGGTCCGGCTTGCTCGGAACTCCCGGGAGGTGGCCGGGATTCGACTCTATATGCACGCTGACAATCGGACGGCCCGCAATTCCTACCAGCGGCTGGGCATGAGCCATACGAAATATGAGGTGTTTGAAATGGGATGGGCCGGGGAACCGGCTCAGTCCCCGTCTGTTCCTGCCGCATGAAGGAAGCGGGCGCCAAGTTGCTTTGGGCCATCGTGACTCTGCTCGGCGTTTGGGCGTATGCCATGCTGGTGCGCCCCCACGGAGAATCGCTCAATTCCGCCTACATCCTCATCGCGGCGTTGTGCAGTTACGCCATCGGCTACCGGTTCTATTCAAAATGGATCGCAGCGCGCGTGCTGGTCCTCAATGACCGAAGAGCCACGCCGGCGGAGCTCCACGACGATGGAAGAGACTTTGTTAAGACGAACAAATGGATTGTCTTTGGCCACCATTTCGCGGCGATTTCCGGTCCTGGGCCGCTGGTTGGCCCCGTCCTGGCCGCGCAATTCGGTTATCTCCCCGGAACGTTGTGGATTCTGATCGGGGTGACCCTGGGGGGCGCGGTGCAGGATTTTGTGGTGCTCTTTTGCTCGCTGCGGCGGGATGGGAAATCGCTGGGGCAGATGGTGAAGGAGGAACTGAACAGCCCGGCGGGGTTCATCGCGCTCGTGGCCATTCTGGCGATCATGGTGATTCTGCTGGCGGTGCTCGGGTTGGTGGTGGTGAGGGCGCTGGCGGGCAGCCCCTGGGGCGTGTTCACTGTCGCTTCGACAATTCCGATCGCGATGTTTATGGGAGGCTACCTGCGGTACTGGCGCGTGGGCAAGGTCCTCGAGGCTTCGGTCTTCGGCGTGATTTGCCTGCTGCTGGCCGTTTGGGGCGGCCGAATCGTGCATGGCAATCCGCACCTCAGCCAACTCTTCGGCCTGCGCGATATGACGCTTGCTTGGGGGCTGATTTTTTATGGCTTGGCCGCAAGCGCTTTGCCGGTTTGGCTGTTGCTCGCCCCACGCGATTATCTCAGCACCTTCATGAAGCTGGGCACGATCTTCGCTTTGGCTGTGGGCATTTTTCTCGTCCTGCCTCATCTCGAAATGCCCGCCATCAGCCGGTTTATTGATGGGTCCGGGCCGGTCGTCGCGGGGAAGGTCTTTCCGTTCTGTTTTATCACGATTGCCTGCGGCGCGATTTCAGGTTTTCACACGCTGATCGCCAGCGGCACCACGCCCAAGCTGATCACGCGCGAATCCTCCGCCCGGGCGATTGGTTACGGCGCCATGTGCCTGGAATCGCTGGTCGCCATCATGGCTTTGATCGCGGCCTGCACGCTCGAACCAGGAGTCTATTTGGGAATGAACATGAAGGGCGACGCCTTGGCAACCGCCGCCAGAGTGACGGAGCTGGGTTTTCCCTTGAGCGTGGCGCACATGAATCAGCTCGCCGGCCAAGTGGGCGAGACGACACTCTTTGGCCGCACCGGCGGAGCGGCAACGCTGGCTGTGGGCATGGCCCGGATCTTTTCCAAGTCCGTGGGCGGGCAGTGGATGGACTTGTGGTACCACTTCGCGATCATGTTCGAGGCGCTGTTCATCCTCACCACGATTGACGCGGGCACTCGGGTGGGCCGGTACCTCCTGCAAGATGCGCTCGGACAGGTATGGCCGGCGCTGGGCCGGACCAAGGATCTCAGGGCGAATCTGCTGGCCAGCCTGCTGATGGTGGCGGCTTGGGGGTTCTTCCTGATTCAAGGCGTTCGCGATCCCCTGGGGGGGATTAACTCGCTCTGGCCTCTGTTTGGCATCGCCAATCAAATGCTGGCCGCGATCGCGCTGTGCCTGGCCACCACCATCCTCCTCAAAATGGCGCTCGGCGGCCCGCCCCCGGGACTGGCTGAGCCGACCGGCGCTTCGCCCACCCCGGTTCAGCCTCCCAGCCCCGCCCGGCGCCCACGCCGGATCGCATTCGCTGCCATCACCTTTGTCCCGCTGATCTGGCTGCTCTCCGTTACCCTCACCGCCGGAGTCCAAAAGATTTGGCATGCGGATCCCCGCATCGGCTTTCTCGCTCAGGCGAAATCTTTGAAGGCAAAACAACCCGGCTTGGAACGGGCCGCACTCGAGGCAGCCCATGGCGGTGATGCGGCGTCCGCCGCCCGGGCCAGGGAGGCCTTGCGGGAGAACCGCGTGCTCCACTTCAACTCAGTGCTCGATGCCGCCGTCACCTGCGTTTTCCTCTTGCTGGTCGCCGCGATCCTCTGCCTCAGCGCCCGCGAATCCTGGCTGCTGCTGACCCGGCGCAAACCGGCCATCCTCCACGAGAGCGAATCCGTTTGGCTGCCCGAGCCACCTCTCGTGAGGAGCCGCAATGTTCCCGCGGCAGGCCTGATGGCGCTCGGGCTGGCCCTGGCGAAGGAACTCTCCGGGGAGGCTAATCTCGAGCGCTCGCAGCGCGCGGCCACGGCCTGCTGCGAGGCGCGGACGGGCTTGGAGGGTCCGTCCCATTCCCAGTCCCGCGCGGAAGCCAGGCGGCTTTACACCGAAATGACCGAAAAACGGTTTAGCGGTGTGCGCCGCTGTTGCTGAGGCGGGGTTGCGCGTCGCGCCGTTTCGCCCCATCCTCCCGGGTCATGAGCACGAATGAACCTGAGCGCGTCGGAATCTTCGGAGGCTCCTTCGACCCAGTGCATTTGGGGCACTTGCTGGTGGCAGGGGCCGCGCGCGAAGAATTGGGCCTGAGCCGGGTGTTCTTCGTTCCCGCAGCCCAATCGCCCTTCAAGCCCGAGCGGCGGCCCATCCCCGCGGACGAGCGATTGCGCCTTTTGCGGCTGGCCTTGGCAGGCCAGGAATGGTGCGAAGTCGATGACCAGGAACTTCAGCGCGGTGGGTTCTCCTTCACCATCGAGACGCTTCGGGATTACGTCCGGCGCTTTCCTAAAGCCGAGGTCTGGTACCTCATCGGGGCTGACCATGTCGCTCAACTTCCTAAATGGCGCGAGGCGGGCGAATTGGCGGCCTTGGCGCGGTTCGCTGTATTTGTTCGCCCCGGCCAAGCCGCCGCGCTGCTGCCCCCGCCGTTCCGGGGGCGCGAACTCAAAGGGTTCCCCCTGGGGCTTTCTTCCTCGGAGATTCGCGCCCGGATCAAAGCCGGGCAGGGAATTCAGCACCTGGTCCCGCCCGCTGTGGCCGAGGCCATTTGCAACAATGGGCTTTATCTTTGATCCGCCTTGGGCCATTGTGGCCCCAGATGGATTCAAGAAAACTGGCTTTGCTCTGCCGCGACTTCGCGGATAACAGGAAGGCCGAGGATATCGTGATTTTGGACGTCCGGGAATTGTCGTCCGTCACAGATTATTTCGTCATCGTCACCGGAACCAGTGAGCCGCATTTGCGCGCCATCGTGGATGAGATTACGGATAAACTGCGGCAGGAACAGCAGCTTCGGCCGCGGGCGGTGGATGGTACAATGCCTGCCGCCTGGGTGGTCCTGGATTATTTCGACGTCATCGTCCACGTTATGCGCCAGGACGTGCGCCAGCGCTATGACCTCGAAACTCTCTGGGGCGACGCCCCGCAGGTACGTACGCGCAAACGGAGCACCGCCAAGCCGTAGCCGGTGAGGGTTACGCGGCTGCGGGCGGCGCTTCGATCGAGGCCTTGACCATTTCGTCCAGCACTTTCTTGAATTCCTCCAGCCCCGGCGCCGGTATGATGATCGTGTCCCGCCGTCCGCCCACATCCTCCGTGATCCTTAGAAAACGCCCCCGTGGGTTCTCCTTTAGAGCGAGCAGGAAGGTCTTTCGCTCGATCTGAATTTTTTCCGACTTCAAGGTTTCTTCGTTCGGAGGAGTCTTGGGACCACCTGGGTGACGGTTGCCAAAAGGCGACGGGCGCTCGTTAGAAATCATACAACTTTCTTGCCGGGGCGCGCCTTCGGTGCGACCCAGCTACTATTTAAAATAAGATTCACGACTTTCAAAGCCGGGTCAACCCCGGAATTTGGACGTGCTGACAAATCGCGCCGGATCCGGGGGATTGGCGACCCGCCACAGGTAGAAAGCCAGGCTGCAGAGGGCCAGGAAATCAGCGGCTTGAGAGGCGGCGTGCCCGGCCCGAAAGGCGCGTGCCGCGCGTTCACTTTGCGGTGGTTTTGCGTACTGGGCGTAATGCCAGGCCTTCAAATTGGGCTGCAGCCAGTAATTTTGGAACAGGCCGAAGAGCCACAGGGCGAGCAGGAAGCCCAGCCAGGCGCGTTTCGGGTACTTGCCCAGGTAGAGCCACTCGGCCGCCAGATGGAGCAGCGCCAGGCTGGCGCAGGCAAGAAAGAGGTGGAAATAACGGGTGACGAGCAACTGCCCGATGGCGACGGAAAAATAGGGGAAATTCGCCGGCCCGATCAGGTCCCGCAGCTCCGGGGAGCGGGCTGCCGGATCGATTCCGAAGACGAACAGAAAGGCGGCCCCGACCCAGACCGCGGCGTTGAGGACGCCCACAAATCTCAGCAACCCAATCACCTAGACAGATTAGCCAAGGGGCCGCCGAATGCCAAGCGCGATGAGGCGCCGGCGGGGACCGAGGGTTTGCGGAATTCGAGTTTCCGGCACGGGACCAGTAGGGTTGAGGGAACGCGGGTCAGAGGATGTTGGCGGCCAGTTCGGCCAGCTCGGAGCGTTCGCCTTTCTGCAGCTCGATATGGGCGGCGATGGGCTCGGCGCGGAAGCGGCTCACGATGTAGTTGAACCCGTTCGAGGCGGAATCCACGTACGGGTTGTCGATCTGATAGGGATCGCCGGTGAAGATGATCTTGGTGCCATGGCCCACGCGGGTGATGATGGTCTTGGCTTCCAGCGGGGTCAGGTTCTGCGCCTCGTCAATGATCATGAACTGGTTGGCGATGCTGCGCCCGCGGATATAGCTCAAAGCTTCCACCACGATGCTCCCGGAGCGCATCAGGTCTCCGCTGCGGCGGTGCTCATGGCCCATGTTGAGATCGCTCAGCATTTCGAGCGCGTCATGGATGGGCTGCATCCAAGGGGCAAGTTTTTCATCCAGCGAGCCCGGCAGAAAGCCCAACTCTTTGCCCATCGAAATGGTCGGCCGCGCCACGACCAGGCGCCGAAACTCCCGATCCAGCACGGTGCGTTTCAATCCGGCGGCCATCGCCAGGAGCGTCTTGCCGGTCCCGGCTTTTCCCATCAGCGTGACCAGCTTCACCCGGTCATCCAGCAGCGAGTCCAAGGCGAAATGCTGCTCGCGGTTGCGGGGTTTGATGCCCCAAACACCCTCGCGGCAGTCGATAATGGGAATCAGCCTGGTTCCCGAGGCATCCACCTTGGCCAGAGCCGTGCGCTTCGGATTGGTGGCATCACTCAAGGTGCAGTATTCGTTTGGGAAATACTGCGCCCCGCCGTTGAGTTCCATGTTGCCGTTGGCGCGAAAGGACGCCATCACTTCGGGCGTCACCGTCACCTCGATCATTCCGGTGTAAAGGTCCTTGATGAAGACACGGTCGTTTTCGTAATCCTCCGCCAGGAGGCCCAGGGCGTCGGCTTTAATCCGCAGGTTGATGTCTTTACTGACCAGGATGGTCTGGCTCTTGGGCTGTGCCTTCTTGATCCCAAAGGCCAGCGTTAAAATCCGGTTGTCCACCGAATCGGTCCCGAACACCGCGTGCCCGTTTGGGCTGGTCTTTGCTTTCTGGAAGGCAATCTTGAGATGACCCCCGTTAGGCAGGGTCACGCCCTCGCTAAGCTGGCCCGAACCGCGAAACCCGTCCAGCATGCGCGAGACGGTGCGCGCATTCTGACCCAATTCGCTTGATTCGCGCTTAAATCGATCAATTTCTTCGATGACCTCGATGGGCAACAGGACGTTGTTGTCCTCGAATTTGAGGAGCGAGTTGGGGTCATGGAGGAGAACATTAGTGTCGAGTATATAATTCTTTTTCACGAGCAAACGACTTAGATTTCACCCGAGCCATCCGGCGGTGCCACTCCCTGAGGTGCGCATGCTTGACGGGCAGCCGGTAATGGCCCGAATAAAGGAAATTACCCAGCATGCCGTAGAGATCAAAATCAACAAAGCGCGGACGTTCATCCAGCAAAAAGGGCCGGTACCTCAGCATGTTCTCGAACGGGACCAGGGATTCCTCGAGTTCGGCCAGCAGCGCCGTCCGCCTTTCCTTCCATTGGTCGATGCAGCCGCGGCCGAATTTCCGCTCCTTGTGGCGCAGAAAGCGGAGTTGATCGGCCAGGGGGACGATCTCGCGCCAATAGATGTCGTTGAGCCGAAAGCTCGGCCCCTCGACGGCGTTCTCGATGCAGCGCCACAGAATGGACTGCACCCCCTCGAGTTCCCAAGGGAAGAGTCCCAATTGCAGCTTCGAATCCAAGTATTTGGCGATGACTTGAGAATCGTCGCCAACCTCGAACACCACGGATTTGCCGTCCCGGATGATCGGCACCCCGTAATAACGCTGCCGGGTCAGCCGCCATACTAACGATCGGTCACCATTGGGAATGTTGATGATTTTGAAGCGAACCCCTGAAAATTCGAGGATGCGGCGCTGTACGATGCAAAAAGGGCTCCAGGGAAACTGAACCAGCTCGATCATGTCACGTGTTCGGGTGCACCACGGGCTAATGTAGGATGCGAGCCGCAGCCTGACAAGTGGGAATCGCATGTGTCACGTCTCCGTTGCAGGCTACGGATCCTCGATTACCTCCTGCACGTCACGTTTTACGTTTTACGTTTCCCTTTCTTCGCTCTAAACTTTCACCATGTCTTCCGATTACGATCCCTCGGAGTTCGTTGACCGGGATTTTCAGTCGCACCGGTCGCCATCCGCGGCGCCGGGGTCGGGTCTGAGCCCAGCCCAGCGCGCGCCGACGCGTGACGAGGTGGACTCAAAGGTGGCGGAAACCCAACAGCGGTTGGGCGAGCTCAAGCGCGCGCAGGAAGAGCTGGAGCGCGAGCGAGTGGCCCTCGAAGAAACGCGCCGGCGTCAGATTGAGTTTCAGACGGGCCGGCAGGAGGTGTTGCAGAACCTGACGCGGGGCGTGGGTCTGCTCGAAGAGGCGGAGTTCGCCTCGCGTCGCGATGCCGAGCAAATGGCCAAGGCCCTGGCTGGATTTCGCGACGCCCTTGGCAAAGTCGAGAACATCCGCGAGGAGAGCTGGACCAAGGAGAGTTTCAGTGTGGAACTCACCCGGGCTTTGACCAACCTCGAGAATGCGCGCATGGAGTGGAATGCGGCGCGTTTAAAGTTCCCCCTGCTTTCCAGCACCCCGGCGGCGCCCTCTGAAACCGCCCAGCCGGCAGCCCCCGGAGGTTTTCCGCTGCCGCTTGGCCCGCGGGGCTTTGGGGAACTGTGCCGCATTGGGTTCGCTTTGACCTGGCCCCTGGCGCTGGTCGCTCTGCTCGGCGTGGGGCTTTTGCTGGCGGTTCTGTTGCGGCATTGAGGCGTGAGCCCGTATGGCCTGGTTTAGAAAAAAGCCCGATCCGCTTTCTGACCGCGCCCGCGTGTTGCAGAATGAAATCGCCGCTTTGGAGGCCGAGATCAAGACCCTGGACGCCCGCTTGCAGCGCCATCCAGACCAGCCGAAACTGCGCTCGACGGCCGCGCCTCATCAGAACTCCTCTTTTCAGGCGCCGGCTGCGCGAGCGCCCGCTCCCGAGCCGGTTTTCGTCGAGCTCAACCAGGGCCGGGTCAAGGCGCGCACGGAGGCTCCGGTCACGCCGCAACACTATAATGAACTCGGGGTGAGGAAGTACGATTTGCCGGCGCTTTTTCGCCGGCTGCGAAATCATCTGCGGGGTCCTTCGACGACCAATCCCAAGCTGGTGAGTTATCTGGCCGCCGGTGGCATTCAGGGGCTGCGGCCTTTGCGTTATGAGAAACGGGTGGCTCGAAACCGATTTATCGCGCTGGTCGTGGTGCTGTTCCTGATTCTCCTCGGACTGATTGCGGCCTTCCGGCACCTCTGAAGGCACCGGGAGGCTGGGGCTGGGGCTTTTGCTGGCTTGGAGTGCGGAGTTGGCGCCGCGGGCAGGGCAGGCGAGGCATCCGAAGCGCCGGGGCGAACCCGGGACCGATGGAACGGGGCGCACCGGTCGATTATCCCCGCTTGCCGTCCTGGGTCACCTTTCCAAGAATGGTGAGCATCAGCAATCCGCCGACCAGGCCGAACGGCGCCATAAAATAGAAATAGCTGCCCAGGCTCTTGTCCAGTAACCGGCCCAGGCAGACTCCGGCCAAACTCCCCCCGAAGTACTGGAAGGAGTCGATGAGTCCCAAGGCGAAGCCCGACATGCGGCGACCGCCGATGTCCATGGGTGCCGCGGAGCCGAGGATCGAGTGCGTGGAGTTGGCGGTGAAGGAAATCAGCACCAGGAAGAGGATGGCCGCGGCGGAACTATGAAACTGTGCGGCAACGAGGATAATGGCGGTTTCGGTAAAGTACAGGATTGCGGCCACCGGCGCGCGCCGCCCTTTGAACCATAGATCGGAAACGTAACCGGAGGCCAAGGATCCCGCCGAGGCCACGAACGGAATGAGGAATGCCAGGAATTTGAAACTGGCCGATTTCAGGTCCACCTGATAGAGGTCCTGCATGTATCGCGGGAACCATTGATCCACCGCCTGTCGCACCGCCCCGGTGCACGAATAGGCGCAGGCGGTAATCCAAACGATCCGGTTGCCGGCGATCCGGCGCAAGATCTGGCCGGCCTGGGCGCGCGCCGTGTCACCCGTCCAGCCAGCGTCCTCTGGAATCACACCTGGAAACCCCGCTTCCTCCGGTGTCTCCGCCACGGTAAGGGCCATCACCACGGCGGCGATGGCACAGAGAATGGCGGGCGCCCAAAACAGCCAGCGCCAATGCAGAGGTGGAATGGTCAGCAGGCCAAGGATGGTGAACCCCGATAGCAGGGCTGGTCCGAAATTGAAGATCCCGAACCGGCCAAGGTTGATCATGAACCCGAAAATGCCTGAGAATCGGCCTCGCTCCGTGTGGCTGAACCAAGCGGCATTGATTTTGACCATGCCGGGCGCCCCGAAGGCTTGCAGGTAGCCGTCCAGGCCGCGGATAGCCACAAAAAGGCCAAACATCCCGGCAAACGAGGCCGCGCCAAAGAGGGCGTTCATGAGGATTGTCCCGGCCGCCCCGATCAGCATCGCGCGTTTGCCGCCCAGACGGTCCGTCAGCAGGCCGTTGATGATCTGCCCGCAGGCGTAGGCCAGGAGCGCCGTCGTAATAATGCCGCCCATCTGTTCCCGGCTATATCCGAACTCATCGCTGATGGGCTTATTTGCCAGCGAAAGATTATACCGGCACATGTAGAAGGACGTGTAAAGCAAACCCAAAAAACCCCAGTTCAAGCCGCGCCGCGCCCGGAAGCCCGGAGGATAAGCGGCCGGTGCATCCCCCGGCTTTCCAGCCGAAGGAGGGGTGAGTGTGCTTTTCACGTCGTTCGTCATCGAGCTCGCCGGCCACTCGGGCCTTGGAACCGGTTCAAGCCTCCCGGTGAATTCTCACCCGGGGGGCGGAGGGGGCGGTGCGACCTGCCAAGCCCAGAGCGCCAACCGCCATTAAAACCGGGAACAGGAGCGGAGGCAATCCCGGGCGTGTCTCGTGGTGGGGCAGGGGTCAGGAATCGAGACAGTTGGATTGCGATCTTCCAGAGACAGCCGAAAGGACCTCGACGGATTTGGCGACGCCTGGCTGGCTTTCCAAGGGGCAAGGGTGGATGCTTTGTCGCGCGAGGCCGCGAGATGGCACTGTTTTTGCTAGCCGGGGGACACATGATGGATATAGCGCTTAGTATCTTCGCGCTGGTTGCCGGAGGGTTGACCCTGGAGCTTTTCGCGGCAGCCTCCCCTCCCGTGGGCCTCGAAGATCGACGAGGTTTGCCCTTTGGGGTCGAGGTGGTTGGACCAGTTGAGGAGCAGCAGATCGGCAATCCGAGTTGACCTTCATGACCAATCCCGGTCTGCCAGGTTTTGTTTCCCGCGAGGGAAACGCATGTGGTTCGGCCCCGCGACCAAGTTGCGGCGCCGGCAAACCACGAACTTAAGGTTCCCCGCCGGGGATGGGCGAATCCGTTGCGAAATCCGCGTGTCGCAACACCGCCCGTGTTCCTGGCGGGGGCCTTTTTTGGACCGGTCGGTTCAGGTATTAGGGCAGGTGCGCGGCTTCGTTCCAGCGCCTGAGGCATTCCTGGGCGTGTGGCCGGGGTGGCAAGACGCGGCGTCGCACCATGGTTTCTATGGTATGCCCGAATGCCAGCTCAAGGCGGGGCGAGATCGCTTCCGGTAATTCCAGTGCCGCCTTCGGCGCCCGAACTCACACCCGTCGTGCCTCGGCCGCCGACGTCATGGCCGCCCACGCCCCCGGTGTCCGAAGGTTTGTCGCTGCCTTGAAACCAAGCACATCCCCCGAGCAACCCCGATAGAGCCATGAGCATGATCAGCTTCTTCATTGGTGCCCTTCCAATTCTGCGTCATTAAATCCGCCGTAACCTCGTCCCCTTTCGATGGAAGTCAAATTTAAAATCACCTGCCCTACTCCTCGCCGGCGGCGGATCCCGAGGCGGGGCGAGGACGTTGGGCCAGCCAAGAAGTCCAGAGTTGTTTTTCGACGTAAAGCTCGAAAAAGGTCTGAGGTCGCAGTTGAAAGTAGCCCACCATGAGGTGAGTCCCCTTTGCGTCCAGGCCGGCGTGCAGTTTCGAGGAGACGATCATTAAAGGCGCCCAGGGGTCCGGCGGCGCCTGACTCCACCAACCCACGTTCCGGAAGCGGCGCAGATACCAAGGCAGGGGCCAATAATCCTCGTCGGGCGCCATAACTTTGATGACGACTTGGTCTGGCTGCGGAGAAATCGAGGCCAGCGTTTCGACCTTCGACACCAGCTTGAGGATGTCCGGCGAGGTCTGGGCATAGACGAAGGGATTGGCTTGAGAGGAAGCATAGGTGGTGTCGGCGGCCCATGCCTGCCAGCCAAGATGGGCTGCACCGCCCACGAGCAGCCCGCTGAGCGCCATCCGGGGCCCGAGGGCCTTCAGGTGGCGCACGAGTGCCGCCGCGCCGACGCCGGCCAGCAGGATCATTCCATGCCAGAAGCCCAGCAGGCACCAGGGGGTTTTGTAGGCCAACAGGCTGTAAAAGGTGGCCAGGCCAAAGCTGTAGAATGCCAGGAATCGGACCAGGCTGGCGTTCGCGCCCGCCAGTGTTTGCCGCCGGAACCCGGCGATCGTCCCCACGATCGCCAGCAGCAGGATCAGGCCCTCGCTCCAAATTGGGCCCTTGCCTGGGTGAAAGAAGAGCAAGCGCTGGAAGTAAAAATACCAGGGGTGCACGTGCGGCGAATTGCCTTCCGCCCGGCTTAACCAAGGCAGATAAGTCCGCAGCGAATCCAGCGGGCCGCTCGGGTTGGTAAAAAAGGAGGAGAAGAGGACCACTGCAACCAGGAGCCAAATTGCCAGTGCGCCGGCCAGGTGCCAGGGGTTGAGGGGTTTGGCTTTGACGGGTAGTTCGCTGGCGTCGAGCAGGCGATTCCAGACCTGGTTCAAGGCGAGCGCCAGCCCGGCCACTCCAAGGTGAATGACGAAGGTCTCCTTGGTGGCTTCCATCAGGCCCAGGGCAGCGCCCGCCAGTAGCGCCCAGCCAGGCCGCCGCGAGCGCCAATAACGCCAGGCTGCCACCAGGGCCAGAAAAGTGAAGAACACCAGCAGCATCTCATGGATGAAATAGCGGCTGTAAAAGACGAAGGCCGAGGAAACGGCAGTGAACATGGCCGCCCAAACCGTTCCATTGCGGCCCAGGCCGTCCCCGATGAGGGGCAGCAACAGAATGAGGCCGAAGCCGAACACTACGGTAACCCACCGCAGGCGGGCATCGGAGAATCGGTCGAACGATGGCGCATCGGTCAGGCGCGCCCAGGCGAAGGTCGCGTAGATCAGCGACGGTCCATGGTGCTCATTAGGATCGTATTTGTAGCCGCCGTGATTCCAGAGCTGGCCGAACTTGATGGCGTTGACCGCTTCATCATTGTGCATCGGCCGCTCGTTCAACCCGGGAAGACGCAACCCCAAGGCAACAACTATCGCGAGCGCGAAGACCAGGAGATGGGTTCGGCTCACAGGCTGAAGACGCCCACGCCCGGCGGGGGCAAGGGCGTACCGCGACTCGGGATTACTTGGCGGGCCGGCCGTAAACCTCGATTTCGGTGTATTCGTTCAGGGCGCTCTCGGTGCTGCCTTTGGAGTAAAAGCGCAGGTAGCGGGCTTTGACTCCTTTGGCATCGATCAATTTGCCCTCGTTGGTCTCGAAATACTCCCGGTCCGTGCCCACGCCGAGCCCGGATTTATTTTCCTGGTCGTTGTTGAAGATGTTTTTGACGTTTTGAATGAAGTCCTGGTCATCGGAGGCCTGCACAATCACGGCATGATATACCTTCGCGGAGTTGTGAGCGTGCCAGATCACGATTGCGTAAATCTCTTGGGGGCTTCCGAGATCCAGTTGCACCCACTGCGTGCCCTTGCGCAGATAAATGATGCTCTCCTCGGAGGCGTCTTTGTTGCCATCGACTATTTTCGCCAAGTCATCCGCGGTCGCATTCTTGTCACTGCACGTGACTTTCGCGCCTTTTGCGACATTGCTCAGCCCCGGGGGAACCAGCATCGGCGGGCGCGGCTTGTCCGACAGCGGTTCGACATAAGCACTGAGCGGAACGTCCTTGGGGGTGCCTTTAAACGCCGGGGCCGGCAGCTTCAGGACCAGGGGCACCAGCCCCCCGGAAGTGCTATCCGCGGCCCGAAGACTCGGGGCAGGGATAAGCGTAAGAAACAATAATGCCACGCACAGTGAAGTGCCGAGCGCCAGCGATCGGGACGGAATTGAAGTCATTTTCATTACGTTGAACGTTTGAGCCATCATCATTAGCTAAAAGCAGGAATCGGGACAAGCCTCTTTCGCTCCCGAAAGTTCACTCCCAACGGCGGCGCGTGACCCGTTTCCAACGTAATAAATGACGGATTCACCGAGGCAAGTATTCGACCGGAGCACGCTTGGGGGGACAGCCGGGAGCGCAGGGCGCTCGGACGATGGTTGGTGATCTCGAGGTGGTTGCGGCACTCAGCCTGAGGCTGCCCCGGCTCCATCGGCCCCGGTGCCGTCCAGATCGATCAAAATATCCCGGGGTTCGGCGCCCTTGCTGGGGCCGACAATTCCCCGGTTTTCGAGTTCGTCCATGATGCGTGCCGCGCGGCCGTAGCCCAGCCGCAGGCGCCGTTGCAGCAGCGATACGCTCGCTTTCTGCTCGCTGCGGATGACTTCGATGCATTGCTGAATAATCTCCTCGTCCTCGTCGATGCCGTTCTCGTCCTCGAAGCTGCTCGGGGTCTTGGAAAGCTGCTGGTGGATCTCCATTTCGTAGCTCGGTTTGGCCTGGCGCGCGATGAAATCGACGATCCCTTGAATCTCGCCGTCGGTGATCAGCGCGCCCTGGGCGCGGATCAGCCTGGCCGAGCCCGGCGGCAGATACAGCATGTCACCCTTGCCCAGGAGTTTATCGGCGCCCATGGCGTCCAGGATGGTTCGTGAATCCACTTTGGCGGCGACCTGGAAGGCAATCCGCGCGGGAATGTTGGCCTTGATCACGCCGGTGATGACATCCACGCTCGGCCGCTGGGTCGCCACGATGCAATGAATGCCCGCCGCTCGCGCCATCTGCGTGATGCGCGCGATGGCCATTTCCACGTCCGCCGGGGCCACCAGCATGAGGTCGGCCAGTTCGTCGATAATCACCACGATGTAACTGAGCTTTTCCGGGATGACAATGTCCTCCTCCCGGGGCACGACGATTTCCTCATCCACCTCGACGGCGAAGCCCTCGGCGCCCGGCTCGACCTTTTCCTTCTTGGCCATGAGGGGCAACTCCGGTTCCGCGGCTGGGAGCGGTTTATTTTTCGGGCGGCCGTTGAACGAGGCGATGTTGCGGACGCCCACGCGCGCGAAGATCTGGTAGCGTTTTTCCATCTCGTTGACCACCCAGCGCAGCGCGAGAATGACTTTCTTGGGGTCCGTGACCACGGGAACAACCAGGTGGGGCAGCAGGTTGTAATGCTGCAGCTCGACCACCTTTGGGTCGATCATGACGAAGCGAAGCTGGTCGGGCGAAAACCGGTAGAGCAGCGAGGAGATGATGGCATTGATGCAAACGGATTTCCCCGAGCCGGTGCTGCCTGCGATCAGCAGGTGCGGCATTTCCGCCAGGTCCGCCACGATCGGATTACCATACACATCCTTGCCCAGCGCCAGCGGGATCTTGGCCTTGGTGGCGCGCCATTCCTCGGATTCGAGCAGATCCCGCATGATGACCTTGGTTTTGATCGCGTTGGGGACCTCGACGCCGACCGAACTCTTGCCGGGAACGGGCGCCAGGATGTGAATTCGCTCGGCCTTCAAGGCGGCCGCGATGTTGTTGCTCAGGGCGGAGATTTTCTCGAGCTTCACTCCCGGAGCCGGATGGAGTTCGTACCGGGTGATGGTGGGGCCTTTGGTGATGTCGCCCAGGGAAACCTCGATGTCAAACTGCGCCAGGGTCTGCTGCATCAACCGGGCGTTGGCCATCAGTTCTTCCTTGGACTCGGTCGGCTTCACCGTCGGATCGGGTTGTTGCAGAAAGTCGAGGGTGGGAAACTGATAATTGCCGATCATCGGGGTCGAGGCGACGGTGATCGGCTTTGGCTTGCGCGGCGCAGGCCGGGCTTTGTGGGCCGGAGCGGGTGTTTCGCTGGGCATGGCGGCGCCGGGTTCCGGCCCCGTTGGATTTGCGGGATTCGGGCCGGCGGCGTTGGGTGTCTGCGCCTGGGATTCGGGAGCGGGTTCAGACGGCTTGTGCCCCGCGGCTTTTCCCGCCCTCTCGGGTTTGCTCCCCAGGATGTCGGCGGTGGTCGCCGCGGCAACTTCACCCGCCGGAATGACCTCCCCCTCTTCGGCCGGCGCAGGTTCCCTACCGCCCTCGGTGGGTTTCTTCTGCCGTCCCGGCTTGGCCTGGGGCACGCTCAAATCGCGCACGGTGGGCTCGGGCACCGGCTGCATATCCGCTCCGAGCCCCGACCGGGCGACCTCCTCTTCGAGTTGCTTCCGTTGCTTCTGCAAATCCCGGGCCTTGCGCTCCAAAACCTGCTCCTCGGGGGAATTCTCGGCTTTCGGGCGCGTGCGCGACCAGAGCTGGCGCATCCATTCGCCGAGTTGAAAATTGGTCAGGAACAGGAGGCTGATTAAATCGAGAGCGACGTACATGATCGCGGCTCCGACCGTGCCGAGCAGCTTAAAGCCATAGTCGTATAGCATCTCCCCGACCAGCCCGCCGATGCTGGGCGCTCCGATGGCGGTGCGCGCCTTGGTAAAGACCGAGGCGGGATCTCGGAGATGGCTTACGTCGGCCAGGTGCAGCAGGCCCATGACCGAGAGCAGCAGGATGATTCCCCACGGCCAGCGACGCTTCATATAGGCGAGCGACTCGAAAAAGCAGCCCAGCCCGACAAAGGCAAAAACGGCCGGGAGCATGTAACCCGAGATGCCGAACAACAGGAAGGTCCAGTAGGCCATGTGAGCGCCCAGCGGCCCGATCCAGTTGTGCTCGGGCCGGTTCGGCGGCGTCGCCACCGCCGCGAGATCGTGTCGATCAAACGAGAGGGCGGAGACCAAAAGCAGAACCGCCAGCACCATGAGCAAAATGCCGCTGACGTCGCTAAGTCCTCGCGGAGAAGCGGTCTCCGCTGATGTTTTTCGCGCCATCCGATCAGGCTATCAGCTTGCCGTGAAGGGTGACAAGCGACGAGTGAAGCGTCCGCTCCCGGGGAGCACCACCTCCCGGCGTGTCGAATCTGGAAGGCGGGTTGCGCCTCGGGGGGCGAGGACTCCGATTCTTGTTCGGAAGCCGCCTAAGACCAAGGAAGCCGAGCCCGAGGGTTCACGCGTAGGAATAGCGCGCATTTTCGACGCGCAGGCCGCGCACGTCGATGCGCGCCAGGTCGGCGATGCCGATGCCGGCTTGCTCCGCCAAGAGCAGATGGTTGTCGCAAAAATGGAACGGCTTGATCCCGCGCGCGGCACGCGGGTTTTCGTATCCCATTACCGCCGTCCCCACCGCGTCGGTGGAAACGGGATTTAGCCCGGTGATGATCACCCCGGGTAGGGTGACTTTCAAGGGGCCCGCCTCCCCACACCACGGTCCCTCACCGCCGCTCATCGCGCTGATGCCATCGATGATGGCCAGGTGGATCGGACGCGCCGCGCAAATGTCCGACACGATTCGAGGCACCCGCCAGGTGGGGTCGGTCGAGGAAATGCCCGGCTTGAGCCCTGGCAGTTTGATCCGTTCGAAACCCGCCGGGCTGTGCAACGGACCGCGGCCGTCCGTGGCATCTTCGCTGCCCGCCTCCCCGCCATACAGGGCGTTGGGCGTGAGGCCGAAGAGATTTTTCATCGAGAGGGTAACCCCGGCCGTGAGATGGTTCTTCAGCTTGGCCAGCGAAATCATCACGTCGGTATCCGCATAGGCTCGGTTGAAGTCGAAAGCCGAAAACATGTGGCCGCCGCCGGGAACCTCGAGGTGGGCATAGTCCTTGCCCCTGCCCAGGTTGCGAGTGTTTTCAAATTCCACCGGCCCCAGGGACTCCAGCCTCCGCAGATCCCAATCCGCCAGCGCCAGGGTGGCGCCCAGTTCGGACTTGCTCTGGGTGGACTCGACCAAACGCACGCGCCTGGCGCCCGCCTCCAACAGCAGCGAGCTCAGCGCCAACACCGTCGAGTAGTGGGTCATGTAGGTCTCCCCGACAGGCCGATCCAAGAAGGGCTTAAAGTCCGTGCCGGTAAGATTGATTTTGACGGTCACGGTCTTGGCCTTCACAAGTGAGCCGATGCCTCCGAGCAGATCAAAGCAGCGGGCCAGCGCTGTCCGCACCTCCGGGCCGTAGGTCCGGCACTGAACGAGCGCCACCTTCGCGTCCGAACGGACCCGCGGACCGGGCGGGGGTGGCGAGCCGCTGATTTCTGCTGCGGCCAGCCGCACCGCCGGCAGTTTGAGGGCCAGAGGGGTTCCGGCCATCAGAACCAGCCCTCGCCGGAGAAACGCCCGGCAATCGAAAGCACCATTACCTGCTCTATTACCGGAGGTCATGGCCCTTAATGTCTCTCGAACTCCGGTTTCGTCAAGCCGGAGTCGCGCGGCTTGTAGCCGGCGGATGGTGGCGGGGCCTGCGCCGCCGCGTTGCGGCCTCGGTTCAATCGAGTGAGGCTTGGCCTCAGGACCCTCCGCGTGTTTTGAGGTTCGAGGCATACCGAGCCGCTCCGAAGGCGGGTTTTCTGAAGAAAACCAGCCCCTGTCAGCCCCGAGGGACTGACAGGGGTGGCTTTACAACTCCCTGGCTGAATCCGGCCTCACCGCGTATCGGTACAGGGCATTCCAACGGTGGCTCGGTGCCGCGCTGGACCCTTCGCCGGAAAATGCGAAATTGACGTGAAAACCCCGAAAGTCCCCGTTGACCACCCGGGTGACAGTTGGCCTGGAGCTTTTGAAATCAGGTCTAAGCATCTCGGGCCTAGATTCTTATGCATTTTCATCGCCGCGTCTGACAGTTTTGAGCGCCCCCACTCGAGGCGTTCACACTAGGTCTCTACTTACTAAAGCGTTTTTTTGGGGAAAATCGGTGCAAGAAAACGCAGATATTTTTCCGCGAAAAAAAGATGCGTATTATATTAGTGTTCAACAACTTATGTTAAGGCCTAGGAGCTGCCCGGGTTAAAGGTTAAAAGATTGTTTTACTTTTGGTTTCGTGTGCTTTTGGCGGCGCACCCTCGGGTGGGGAGTGAGAGAGGACAAATCCCTGGGCCTTCGGCCTTGAGCGCGCTCTCATGGGCCTGGCTGGCGCCCCGACAATAATCAGCCGCCGATTGAGGATTTACCGGGCACTTGGCCCTGAAGACCCCACCTCAATCACTCGGCGCGGCTGATTCTTGAATCGAGGTTTGGGCCTCGCGGATCAGTGCTTCCCCAAAGATCCAATCTATCCAGCTATGGTTGGCTTTGAAGAATTCAAGCGTGTTGCGCCGGGCGATCTCTTGGCCCTTGGCCAGAGCGATTCTCGCCGCATCGGTCTGATGCAATTGTTGTTCAGCCAAAGCCAGCACCAGATAGGCCTCCACCGTGCGGTACTCATTTTCGCCTTGGGTCTCGAGGACTTTTTGGGTCCACTCGACGGCGCTGGCAAAGTGGCCCTGCCGATATTCCGATAAGGCCTTGCAGAACTGAAACCAGGGTTCGCCGTGGTGACCTTGTCCAGCGCCTGCCACCAGGTCGGCGAAGCGGGTCTCGATGGTGCGGTCAATGCCTGGGGCTGGCAGGATGAGGCAATCCTTGGCCATTCGGTCCGCCAGGGACAGGTCGTTGGTGATTCCGCCAAAACGAGCCCGGATTTGTTCGCAGATATGGCGGTAGCCTTCGAGGTCACCGAGTTGGATCAGCAAGGCTGCCTGGGCATGATAGTTCTCGTGGGCTTGAGGATCTAATTCAATGAGTTTGGCATAGTCGGTCGAGGCCTCATGCCAGCGCCCTACGCGCGCAAAAAAGTTGGCTCGGACAGTGAGAATTTCGGTAGTGAGTCTTCCCGCAGATTCCGACCTGACCGGCAGGCTCTGGAACAGACGGTCCAACTCGCCGGCCTTGTGCTGTGCCAGGAGCAGGTCCACCAGCAGGTTCAGAGTGCTGGCCAGTCCGGGATGTTCGCTGTTGAGGTGCATTCTCTGCACGGCCAGGGCCTGGCGCGCCTGATCTTCGGCTTCGCTGAGGTTGCCTTCGTCGCCCAGCACGCGAGCCAAAGTCGCCCGGGTTTCAGCAACCACTGGGTGGGTTTCTCCGAGGAGTTTTATCCGGATGGCCAGGGCTTCCCGTGCCAGAACTTCGGCTTCGAGTTGTTTGCCGTGGCCGTTGAGCAATTGTGCCAGGTCCAGGAGCACGGCGGCGACTTCGGGGTGATCGCTGGTGTAGAGGTTCCGGTCCATGGCCAAGGCCTGCCGATACATGATTTCCGCCTCCTCCCATCGGCCTTCGTAGCTCACCACAATGGCCATGCCCCTCAGCGATTGCGCTACATCCTGATTGTCACCCGCCCAGTGCTGCTTGCGAATTTGCAATCCGCGCCGGTAGAAGCCCTCGGCTTCGCCCAGTTTGTCTTCGCCGGCCAGGGTTTGGCCCAAAGCGTGCAAAGAATCGGCCACTTCAAGGCTGTCCGGCCCGGCCAGCTTTTCGCGCAGCGCCAGCGCGGTGCGTTGCGCCCGTTCGGCCTCGGTCATTTTGCCGCACTGCCAGAGTGCCGACCACAGATCGTCGTAGGCCTGGGCCACGGCCAGATTGTTGGTTCCCGAGGCTTGGATCTGACGGTCAAGCGCCCGGCGCAGCATGGTTTCGGCCGTTTCATATTCGGCCAGCTCCAGGTAAACCCTGCCCATGGTCGTTAGCAGCTCCGCTTCGACCGCGGGTTGGTGTTGCAGGTCGCGGCTGACCCGCTGGACCGTGTTGCTGAGGATTTCCCGCAACACCACCGTGTCCCGCCCCAGCGCGACTGAAGGCCCGATGCCGCGCAGCATGCTTTCGAGGAATTGGGCGACTTGCTGGCTCTTTTCGGCGTTGGTTTCGGCGGTTTCGCGGGCGTGGTCCGCCTCGCGGCGCAGCAGTTTTTCCGCCCGTTCGGCGAGGACTGCGTTTTGGTGGGCCTGTCGCTCCTGGATCCACAGCCAGGTGGAAAGGCCCAAACCGATCAATAGCGCCAGGGAGACCGCCCCCGTGGAGGCGAAGAGGAGTTGGTGGCGCCGGACCAGTTTTAGGAGGAGGTAGGCTTGGCTGGGTGGACGGGCCAGCACGGGCTCATCGTGCACGAAGCGCTCGATATCCGAGCCCAGGTCGGTGGCGGTTTGGTAGCGGCGGGTGCGGTCCTTATCGAGGCATTTCATCACGATCCACTCGAGGTCGCCCTGGATCGAGCGGATTAACCTCGGGGCATCGATGCGCCGATGCTGGGCGGCGGTCGCCAGGTCGCCGGCCCCCATGGTGCTGAGCATGGTTGAAGGGCGCGAGGGTTCCCGTTCACGAATGGTGAGGCGCATTGCGTCCAGGCCCGACGCCAGCAGCTCCTTTGGGTCGAAGGGTGTCTTGCCGGTGAGCAATTCGTAGAGCAACACCCCGAGGCTGTAAAGGTCGCTGCGAGTGTCGATGTCCAACCCGCTCATCTCCGCCTGCTCGGGGCTCATGTAGGCCGGTGTGCCCAGGAACTGTTCAAAGGCCGTAAACAAGGTTTTATCCGTCAGGCGTCCCTGGGTGGCTTTGGCGATCCCGAAATCAATTACCTTCGGTACCGGCACCCCGTCGTGCAAGGTCACCAGCACGTTGGATGGCTTGATATCCCGATGAATGATCCCCTTTTGGTGAGCGTGCTCGATCGCGCGGCAGACTTGTACGAACAACTTCAAACGCTCGTGGGTGGACAGCCGGTTCTGGTCGCAATAATCGGTGATTTTGACGCCGCGGACCAGTTCCATCACGAAGAAGGGCCGCCCGGTTTCCGTGGCGCCGGCGTCCAGGACCTTGGCGATGTTGGCGTGGTCCATCAGCGCCAGGGCCTGGCGTTCCGCCTCGAACCGGGCCACGACCTGCCGGGTGTCCATGCCCAGCTTGATGACTTTCAAGGCCACCCGGCGCCGAACCGGTTCCTCCTGCTCGGCCATGTACACCACCCCGCAGCCACCCTCCCCGATGTTCTGCAGCAGCTTGTAACGCCCGATCTTGTCTCCAGGCTTCTCGCTCGTGGACAAGGGCGGGGACGAAGAGGGCAGCGCGCTGATCAAGGAGCCATGGCCGCCGGGGGCTTCCGGCAAAAAGCCTTCCGGCGCTTCGTGGGCGCCGAGCAGTGCCTGGACGCGCTGATACAGCTCCTCGTTGGAACCACAGGCGCTCCTCAAGTACACCTCGCGGTCCGCTCCGGAGAGGTCCTGCGCCGCGTGGAAGATCGTCTCCACCGGCGCGTTCTTTAGATTGCCAACTCCGCCGTCCATGACTTCACCGGGTCTAATCGGTGCCTGTGAGGGAACTGATTCCCAGCTGCCAACGCAAGAGTTTTTGTCGGGCTGGAATCGCGCGGTGTTCCAGGTTGCGCCGGGTCAACGATCCCCGTGCGCCGATCGGAAAGCCTCACACTTGCCGCAGGACGACGAATCAGGGCCGCCGGAGCCGGAAGAGGGCGGCGGCGTTGGTGGCTGGCAGCGTGACTCGATAGCTCCCGTTGCTGAGGAGCGGGGCTTTCCCGACCGGGAGCCAATTCACGGGGGCGAGAAGGTTTGTCGCGGACTCGAGAACAAAATCGGATGCCGTGGCCGGCCAGGAAACCAACAAGGTGTCGCCTGCAACTGCCAGGCTCAGGGGTGGATCGGCCAGGCGTATTTTGGCGATAAAGGCGTCGCTGGTACCATCAAGGAAGCCCTGGAACGGGGCCGCCGAAGTTGGAAAGTTGGTCGAGTAGGTGTTGCCCACGATATAGGCGCTGCTCTCAGCATCGACCGCGATGCCATAGCCCCAATCGTTGGTCCATCCGCCCAGGTACGCCGAATAGAGGACGGCTGTCGCATTCGAGTTGATCGCCGTAACGAAAACATCACTGAACCCGGAATTCGTGCCGGTGAAGGGAGCGAACACATTGGTCGCGGGAAAATTCGTCGAGTAAGTGTTGCCCACCAGGAAGGTGTTGCCTTGCCCATCCACGGCCAGATCCCACGCAATGTCGGTCGAGTCTCCCCCGAAAACGGTCGAGAAGACCGGGACGCCCGTTGGATCCAGCTTGGTGAGGAACGCGTCAAAGCTCACGATGGCAGGGCTGCCAATCTGCTGCAGTCCGGGAACATTGCTGATCGTGTTCAGAAAATCCTGGGAGAGGGTCGTGCCGGCAACGTAGGCATTGCCCAAGCCGTCGGTCCTGATGCGGTAGCCATAATCGTCGTTGGTGCCGCCGAGGAACGTCGAATAGACCAGGCTCCCGCCAGGCGACAACTTGGTCACAAATCCGTCATACGAGATCAAATTCTCCGAGTGATTCAGCACCGCGTCGAACGCGTTGGTGGTGATTAGAAAATTCGTCGAGCCAGTAAAACCGGTTACGTAGGCAAACCCATTCGTGTCGGCGGCGATGCCCTGGCCCTCATCCAGCCCTGGCCCTCCCAGGAAGGTCGAGTAGATCAGCGACGTTCCACCCGGCGCCAGCTTGGTCACAAACGCGTCAAACAGGCCGCCCGAAAACGCGGTCTGCCCCGGCAGGGCGTTGGTGGTCGGAAAATCGCCCGAGCCGGTCAGGCCGGTCAGGTAAATGTTGCCGTCGCCGTCGAGGGCAATCCCATCGGCAATATCCGTGTTGGTGCCGCCCAGGTATGTCGAAAAGATCAGCGCGGAGCCGTTGGTATTCAGTTCGGCGACGAACGCGTCCGCGTCGTAAATCCCAACCGTCGTATTGAACAAGCTATTCATCCGCGGATAAAGCGCATTTCGGGTCGGGAAATTCGGCGAAAGCGTGAATCCGGCGACGCAGGCGTTGCCGAGGGGGTCGATGGCCAGATCCAGGCCCCCGTCTTCCGCGCTGCCGCCGAGGTAAGTGAAATAAACCAGGTTCTTGCCCGTATTGTCGAATTTCGCAACGAAGGCATCGCCGTTGTAACTACCGCCGCCGAACCCTGGCTGCACCGCGCCAGGCGGGATCGGGAAGGGAAACTGTGTCGAAAGGGTTTCGCCGGTAAGATAAACATTCCCGCTGCCATCGACCTTCACGGCCAGCCCCAACTCGGCTCCGTTGCCGCCGAAATAGGTCGAGTACACCAGGACCGGATCGACGATGAGCGGCTTGCGCCGGTCATAGTCGCCCACGCTGAACTTCACCACGCCGGCCTCCGCCAGCCGATAGCCGCCACGGATCTCGACCCGCTTCGCACCCTCCATCTGGTAGAGCACCGGCCGGTGCTGGCGGATTTCACCGTCTTTGACCTTGAGCACCAGCTCTCCGGCCTCGCTCAAGGTGGTTTGTTCGACGCCCGCAAACCGCAAGGCGATAATGCCGGGGTCGGCGCCCGGCGCCACGGTGAAGTCATACTCGAGTTGCTGGTGATTGCCGTAATAGACCAGGCCGATGCCGGGATAGAGTTCATCCACCCCGACGCGTGCGTAGGTGGACACGGCCGTTCGCCACCGCGCCGGGTCGTTGCCCACCAGATAATTGACCTTGCCCGTCATCTCCGCTTCGCCATGCAGGGTGGCCTGCCGGCTGGCGTTGACGAAGTCCATACGCACACTCGTCGCGGCCGTCACTCGCGGCGCCTGCAGCTCGTGCCGGCTCCGGGCTCGAGCGGCGTCCATCGGCTGGGTCCGGAGCAGGTTCAAATCGAGCCCGGTGGGACGCATCAAAAACGTGAAATGGTGGCCCCGGGCAAGGAATTGGCCGGGAGCGCCGCCCGGCATGGTCGCGCCGGGCTCGAAGTAAAGCTCGGGACCGCCCCAGGCCGCAAGCGAAGGTGCCGGAGCCGGGCTCGCGGTTGCCATCGGCTCGCCGGCCACCGCACCCGCCAGGCCCTGGCAAAGGACTACGAGGCCCAGCCAGCCGAAATTCAGAGGAGCAGAGGACTTCATATCACAGCTCACGAGTATAGCCGACGCCGAATTGGAACTGGCCGCTGCCGCTATTATACTGATCGTGGTGGATCGGAATGCCGTAATCCAGCCGGATGGGGCCGATCGGCAGGTTCAACCGCAGACCCACGCCCCAGTTATCATCGAAGTTCTTCAGGCTCCAGCTATACGGGTCCGCCGCGACATTTCCGATATCATAAAAGAAGGCGAACCGGACGCCAATCCCATGTTCCTGTTCGATGATCGGGATGCTGTACTCCGCCGAGCCGAACCAGTACGTGTCACCGCCGATCGGTTCATTAAAGCCGTCCTGCCGCGGGCTGATGGTATGAAACTGAAAGCCGCGCAGGGAGTAGAGGCCGCCCAGATAGTAGCGTTCATAGAACGGCACGTCGCCCGATTGCAGGCTCTGCGCCACGCCCGTGTGGCCGATCAGTTCGAGCACGTGCCCGGTGAGGAGCCCCTTGAAGTACCAGGCGGTCTTGAACTCGAGCTTGTAAAACTCTTTGTCGCCGCCGATGGGCCCGCCGACAAATTCGGCGTCCAGTTCGGTGCGCTGCCCTTTATTGGGCAGCAGCACACTGTTGCGCGTATCGTAGGCCAGCGAGCCGCCCGCGCGGGACAGCAAATGGAAGCCTTGTTCGTCCAAAATCGCCTGAGGCACGTTCGACGGGACCGCGTACGGAATCGAGGAAGGGAAGCCCCGCCCACCGCCCGGCGCGCTGGGATCGCGGGTCAGGCCGAGGCTCGGCCCGTAAAAGCCACTGTTCAAGTTGACCCCCACGTCCTCGAGGGTGTAGCTCAGGCTCCCGATCAGAAAATCGCTGCCCAGGGCGCGGGTCAGGCTGACGCGTCCGCCGGCGCGCACGAGGTTGTAGATGTTATTCGGGCTTAAGTAATAGAGGTCGCGATAGTACAAATCCACACCCAGTGAAAGCTTTCGGCCCAGAAACCAAGGCTCGACAAACGACATCATGTAGTCCTGCATCTGCAGACCCAGCGCCACCCGCAAACGAAAGCGCTGGCCGCCGCCGGTGAAGGTCGGCGGATGAAACAAATCAAAGTTTCCCTGGGTCATCTCGACAAAACCCACCAGCGAGTCCACGGAGCTGAACCCCGCGCCCATCGTCAGGTTGCCGGTGTTCTTTTCATCGACACCCACGACGAGGTTTTTGTGCCCGGCAATTGGAGGGTCCGTGGGCTCCGGACGGGCGTCCACCTTGTCGAAATACTGCAAGCCTTCGAGCCGCTGCTTGCTCCGTTTGACCCGCAGCATGTCGAAGGTTTCGCCGGGCGACACCGCCAGTTCACGGCGGATCACTTTATCCTTGGTTTTGGTATTGCCGCGGATGTCGATTTTCTCGATCGAATACTTCTGGCCTTCATCGATCTGAAATTCCAGGTCCATGGTCCCCGTCTCGGTGTTGGGCATTTTGAGGACGTTCAACCCCCGGGGCGCCGTCACGTCGATGTAGCCCTTGGACCCGTAGAAGTCTTCGACGTCCTCCGTGTCTTTGGCCAGGCCCTTCGGCGTAAACACGTCCCCGACATCCATGGTCAGGCCGTCGGGACCGAGCTTGGCCTTGTCGCCTTTGAAAGAATGGATGAAGCGCAGTCCGTTGGTGATTTCGGTGGTGCTGAACAGTTTATTGCCGCTGAATTTGATCGCTCCCACCCGGTATTGCGTGCCCTCGCTGATGATGAACCGAATCACCATCGTCCGCGGCGTCGGATAGAGGAATTCCACGTTCTTGATTTCGAAATCCAGGTAGCCGCCCTCGCCTTTTTTGCCGGAGCCGTTCCGGTAAAAATCCGCGAGTTTCTCTTTATCCTCCTCGAATTGCTCGTCCTTGAGCACGCCGCTGCCGGTGATCCAGGACATCATCCAGTGCTTCCTGGTTTTGATCACCTTGCGCAGCCGCTTTTGTGTGAAGGCTTGCGCGCCCACGAAATCGACTTCGATGATTCTGATTTTTGGGCTTTCCTTGATGTCAAACGTGGCGGTGGCCCGCCCGGTTGTCTCCTCGACCGAGAAGGAGTAATTGGCGGTGGTTCGCGGATAGCCCTTCTTCTGGTAAAACTTCTGAAGTTCCTGGGCATCCGTGAACAGCTTTCGCTCGTTGAAGGGCTCGCCGACCTTGGACGAAATGGTTTTGAGCAGTTTCGCGTTTTTAAAGCGCTTGTTGCCGACGAAGCGAATTTCGGTCAAACGCGGATTGCCCTGGACGATGTAGGTGAGGATCACTCCGGGAGGGGCGTTGGTGAGGGAAACCCTGACGTTGTAGAAGAGCCCGGTCGCGTACAGGTTCCGCACATCCTCATCCACGGCGGCCGGCAGATAGGGGTCGCCGGGCTTGACGCGAACATTGGCGCGTATCAGTTCATCCGAGACGGAGGCGGGGCCGACGTGTTTGATTTCCACCTTGGCCACTTTGGGAGCCCCGAGTTGGGCCCAAAGGGATGGCAGGCAGGTCAGGGCCAAAAGGAGCCCGCAAAGGCGGAACGCTAATTTCATCGTCGCTCAGTTTGGCACGCTTGCTCGAAATGGGTATGAGACTTTGGGCACGAAGGCACGCGGCCCCTCGGGCTGAGGTGCCGTCTGGCGCTCAACAGATTCATCGACCATGCCCTCCCGCCTGGGCGGGCGCCGCCATTCGCTTCTTCATTGCTACCTGATTTCAGTCGGATGCGGGGCCGGGACGACACGCGTTTTCAGCACGGTGGCGCCTGGTGCCCGTGAACCCAAAAAGGCGCGGACGACCATTTCGTTTCCGTGCTGTCTGGGTGCCGGTTTTCCGGTCGTTGCGAAGTAGAATGGAGGGGATAGAGGGAGTCAATCACGAAAACGCTTTACCCCGCAGCAACTCGAAGAAAGGGAATCGCGTTTCCGGACCCGTTGCGTGGCGCGAGCCCGCTTGGTCCGGCCACGGCCATGGAGGGATGCACGCCGCGGTGCTATTTCCGCGCGCGTTTGGCTTTCCCGCTGGCGAAGCGCTTCATGATGCGTTTCATCCGCCAGTCTTTGTAATACTCCCAGCCGAAAATCACTGTCACGGCGAGCGCAAAAAACGCCATCGGCAAGAGCAGATGAAGCCTGGACCCCCTCGTGAAATGGAAGTTGGCTAAATCTTTCGCCTGGTCCGCTGAGACGGCGCCAAACAGGTGCATAGTCATTTCTAGCCCATGTGCTGGCCGCTTGGCAAGGTCTGATTTGCCGCGCGCTAGGCGATTTCCAATTCCGAGCTCTTGGGAAGCGAGACCAATCCGTTGGCGATGGCGAATTTGGTCAGACCGGCGACGCTGTGGATGTTGAGCTTGCGCATGATGCGCTCCCGGTGGGTTTCGACGGTGCGCACGCCCACCCCCAGGCGGCTGGCGATCTCCTTGTTGCTGAGGCCCTCGGCAATGGTGACCAACACCTCGCGTTCGCGGTTGCTCAATTGGGCGGGATGGGGAGCTTCGCCCTTGCCGTGCACAAACTGGTTGAGGGCCAGGCGCGCAATTTCCGGACTGAAAAAAGTCTCCCCCGCCTGCACCGCCTGGATGGCACGCACCAATTCCTCGGGGGCGGCCTCCTTCAAAACGTAGCCACGCGCCCCGGACTGAAGGATCCTGACCACGTATTCCGGGTGGCGATGCATCGAGAGGATGAGCACCTTGATGCTGGGATTCTCTTTGCGCAGAAGCTCCGTCGCGCTCAACCCATTCAGCCCGGGCATGTCGATGTCCATCAGCACCACGTCGGGCAGAAGTTCCTTCGCTTTCCGGACCCCCTCGTGCCCGTCCCCCGCCTCCCCGACCACCAGGACCTGCTCCTGAACGGTCAAGCAGGTGCGCAGCCCCTTGCGCACCACGGGATGGTCGTCCACGACCAGGACCTTGACGGCCCGATGCTCCCCATTTTTTCCGGCTTCGGATTTCCGGCAAGCATCCCATGGTTCCGGCCGCGAGGCCGGTTTGACACCCATCCTGTTTGCGCTTTGTTGAGCCATTTTCATATTCAAGCGGACTTGGCAATCTTTTCGTTGTACCAATTTTCAGATCTCTTTCATTTCTGCCGTGCACCCTAAGCGCCGCCCGGTGCGCCGACAATCAGGGCAAAGCACAACCCTGCGCCCGGTGTCCTCGCTGAATCAGCACCAAGGGTTTCCCCGGTGAAAACGCTGGGGAAGCACGCGCGGGCCGACCCCGCCGCCCATCGCGGCGAGGGGGTTTAATCACACCATGGGTGCGGCCTTGGGGATGCGAAGATCATCCCGTGCGGTTGAAGCTGTCGAGGCGTCCGCGGCTCTCCTAGCCCAGTTTCAGCCACGGGAATTCCCTGGCTGGACGCGGCAAAACCCGCATTGGGTTTGCCGGGACCGCGGTCGAAATGCTCGGCGTTCAGCGAAGCAGGGTGACGGTGGGGCAGCGCCGGGCGGAAGCGGATTGGCTGGCAGGGCGGTCCGTTGTCCTGGAGCCGCCGCGGCAGGGGGCGCCGGCCTGGTCAGGACCTGCTAATTGGAACGTCCGCCCTGGACCCAAGTGGTAGCGTGCTGCGTCAGTTCCGCCGAGTTTTTCAAATTCAATTTCCGCTTAATCTGCTCGCGGTAATACTCGATTGTCTTAACGCTCAGATGGAGCTCCTGGGCGATCTCGCTGGTCTTTTTCCATTCCCCAATGAGCTGGAACACTTCGAGTTCCCGGTCACTGAGGCCCTTGACGGGTGATTCCTGGAGGTCGGGCTTCCCCCGAACCTGTTGCTGGAGCATCTTGGCGGCCAGCGCATCGCTGACATAAATGTTCCCACTGAGCACGCGCCGGATGGCGGCAATGATCTTTTCGAGCGCTTCCTGCTTCATCAAGTAGCCGAGGGCCCCCGCCCGAAAGGCAATCTCCGCATAGACGGATTCGTCATGGGCGCTGACGACCAATACCGGCAGGCCGGAGTACTGGGCCTTGATGTTGCGCATCAGCTCCAGGCCGCTGCTGTCCTTGAGGGAAATATCCGCGATGACCAGTTCCGGGCTGAGCTTCTCGATTGCGCTCAGGGCATGCCCGGCGTCTTCCTCCTCGCCGCAAACGACCAGGTCGCTTTGCCGGTTAATGAGTTGGGCGATGCCATAGCGCACCACCGCATGATCATCCACCAGGAGAATCCGCGTTCGTTTATCCTCGATCCGATTTGCTTTGGCCTGGGCCATGGTCGTCTTATTCGGGCTGCGCGGCACCCCGTCCCAGGGGCGCCAGCCAACCCGGCGCATCTCCACGTCCCGTGGCCAACGCACCGGCGCCATCTTGCAACAGGCTGGCGGGACACGCAACCTAATACGCGCCAGGGCCTCCGGTCCCCTTGACGGGCGGTGATTCCCACTTAGAATCTTCCTATGTCTTTTGAGATTTCAACTCGCGTGACGAGGTTGGTGCTTGTGGCTTTCGCATGAAAAAGCCTTCCGTCCTGATCATTTTTCTGACGGTCTTCATCGACCTGGTTGGCTTTGGGATCGTCGTGCCGTTGGTGCCGTGGTATAGCAAGCATTTCGGCGCTCACGGATTCGAGATCGGCCTGATCATCGCTTCCTTCTCGGCCATGCAATTCATCTTCTCGCCGATTTGGGGAAGGTTGTCCGATCGGCATGGACGGAGGCCCATCCTGCTTTTGAGCACGGCCGGTGCGGCCGGTTCCTATGTGCTGTTCGCCTTGAGTTCAGGGCTGGAGAATCACTCCGCCGCGATCTGGCTGATGGTGCTTTCGCGTGCGTTTGCCGGAATGTGCGGCGGCAACATCACGGTGGCTCAGGCCTACATCGCCGACATCACGCCTTCCGAGCAGCGCTCCCGGCGCATGGGGCTGATCGGCATGGCCTTCGGATTGGGCTTCATTTTCGGGCCGGCGATCGGCGGTCTGAGTTTGCAACACCTCGGGAACAGCGGTCCCGGTTGGTCCGCAGCGTGCCTCTGCGCGGGGAATTTCCTGCTGGCCTTGTTTGTCCTGGTGGAAAGCCGCAAGCCGGATTCCGGTCGGGCCACCCCCCGGCCGCATCTGGAGCAATGGCTGCACACGCTGACCCAGCCCAGGATTGGTCTCCTGGTGATGGTTTTCTTCCTGGCGACTTTTTGTTTCAGTTGCTTCGAGAGCACTTTGCCGCTGATTGTGGCCGATAACTTCCACTTGAATATCGCACGCGATGAGGCCTCCGCCTCGACGGTGGCCTACCTTTTCGTGTTTTGCGGCCTGATCGGCGCCTTGGTGCAGGGCGGCGCCATCGGACGGATGGTCAAAGCGTTCGGAGAGGCGAAACTGATTGCGCTGAGTCTCATCCTCACGGCGCTTAGCCTGGCCTTGCTGCCGTTCATCTCCGGCACGGCCCAACTTTCCTGGGGGGTGCTGTTCCGGCCCGAAGGCCGCTCCTGGCTTGCGATGCTGGGGGCGCTGGCGCTGCTTTCAGTTGGGTCCAGTCTCACGCGGCCACCCTTGTTCGGGTTGCTCTCAAACCTGACCTCGGCCCAGGAACAAGGGGCCAACATCGGGGTCGCGCAAGGCGCCGGGAGCCTGGCCCGCATTCTTGGCCCCGTTTTCGCCACCGGTTTGCTGCCGTACATGGCGCCTTTGCCGTACCTGATTTGCGCTGGCATTCTGCTGGGGACCTCGCTCCTGCTCGTTCAACGATTCCGGGGCCAGGCTCCCGCCGCGGTGATTCCCGCGGCCAGCGAAGCGGTCGAGTCCTGACGGACTGCTTCACCTCCCCATGAACAAAGCGCTGAACGCGCGGTTTGCCCGGACTCGGCGGTTGTGCTCGCGCGGGAAGATGTTTCTGCACCCGGGTGCGGGGTCCAGGGTTCCGGCTGCCGGTGAGGATGAAAGCCCGGCCCTAAGACCCTGTATTCCCTGGACCTGAATCGAGTACTACCCTGATGTTCTCGATCCCCCTATACCCTTGACCACCCCGCAGCGCGCAGAGGGTCTGAGGCCGGGCCGCATTCGAGGCTCAGCGATCATGCACGTGGGTTTGGTGGCGCTGGCCGGGCTTGGTGCCGCGGGAGTGGCGCTGGCCCAGCGACTGCCCGACAACCCGGCGCTTCAATTCGAGGTGAGCATCAAGGCCGGCCTGGTTCACTCCAATCTCGAAGGACGCCTGTTTGTCATCCTCAGCCCGGCGGGAATTTCAGAGCCCAGAGAGGAGCTGGGAAAGGCCGGTCGGGATGCGTCGCAAGCCTTTGCGTTGGACGTTCGGGATGTAGGCCCTCAGGACATCATAACTTTGAGCCAGGATGCGTTTGGCTTCCCGGCGGTGCGGGTGAAGGATCTGCCCGCAGGCGACTACGCGGTGCAGGCGCTGTTCGACCGGGCCCGCGAGTTGCGCCTGCCGAATGCTCCGGGCAATCTCTACAGCCTTTCACACAGGGTTTACCTGCCGCTCTCCCAGGGGCGGACCGTTCACTTGGAGCTGTCGAGGGAGGTGCCGGCGGAGGAACCACCACCGGACAGCCCCCAAATCAAGTTCCTCAAGCTGCCTTCGCCGCTGCTCAGCGGATTTCATAGCCGCCCCATGTTCCTGAGGGCGTCCGTCCTGCTGCCCGAAGGTTACGACCGCGAGTCCGGGCGGCGGTATCCGCTGTGGATACGCATTGGGGGTTTGAGCACCCGCTGCTGGGTGTTGAATCGGCTGATGGCTGAAGACTCAAAGTTCAAGGCGGTCTGGCAGGCGCCGGAAACACCGAGGTTCATTTTGTTGCAGCTCGATGGCGCCGGTCCTTACGGAGACCCATACTACGTGAACTCGGCCAATAACGGTCCCTACGGCGACGCCCTTACCCAGGAGCTGATCCCGTTTGTGGAAGCCCATTTCCGCGCGTTCGGCCAGCCCCGCTCACGTGTCCTCTCCGGGGTGTCAACCGGCGGCTGGGTGTGCCTCGCCCTGCAAATCGATTACCCGGATTTCTTTAATGGCGCCTGGTCTTCCTGTCCGGACCCGGTGGACTTCCGAGCTTTCGAACTGGTGAATATCTATCAGGGCACCAACGCGTACGTGAACGAGTTCGGCAACGAGCGGCCCAGCGAACGCACCCTCAGTGGTGACGTCGTTCTTACCATGCGGCGCGAGGTGGGCATGGAGAACCTGCTGGGCCGGGACGACAGCTATGTCTTCTCCGGCGAGCAATGGGGCGCGTGGAACGCTGCATTCGGCCCCCGCGGCGCCGACGGCAGGCCCGTTCCGATTTGGGATCCTCAAACCGGGATCATTCATCATGACGTGGCGGAGGCATGGAAGAAATATGACCTCACCCTCTATTTGAAAGAGAATTGGAGCGCATTGGAGCCAAAGCTCCGAGGCAAACTGCACATCGCCTCCGGTGGAGCCGACCAGTATTTCCTCAATAACGCCGTGCATCTCTTCGAAAAGGAAATGTCTCGCCTGAATCCGCCGTTCACGGGAAGCATCGTCTATGGTCCCGGCAAGCCGCACGGATGGAGCGACCTATCGCTTGCGCAGATGCTCGAAGCGATGGGCGCCGCGGCCGGGGCAAGCCATTAGAGAGCGCCGCGGCAACGGGCGCGAACGTACTACGCATGGCCGTGACGAAAGGCAAGGTGTGAGTACAGGCCTTGGTCAACGCAGGAATAACTGGGCGGCCGAGTCCGCGAAGCGCAGTCCCTCCGGGGTAAGCTGGAAACCGCTTTCCTCGATTTTGGCCCAACCCTGGCCGGCAAGCTGGGTCATGTCTCCGGCCCATTCATCTCGCAGGTCATAGCCTGTGACCTGGCGAAATCCCTCGAACGGCCATCCCGCCACCATCCGCAATCCGAAGGCCGCGGTTTCTCCCGCGCGCGCCAGCGGCGTGAGTTCTTCGCGGGATTCAACCGCGCGGCGGCCGGCTTCGAGTTGCTCGCAATAAAGCTGTGTGTTGGACCAATTCTTGGTGCGCACCCCGCGGACATAGCTCGTCGCGCTCGGGCCCAGGCCGTAAAATGAGCCGCCACGCCAGTAGTTCACGTTGTGGCGGCATGCCAGGCCCGGCGTAGCGCTCACGAGCGGTTGTTCACCGGCGCCGGTTCCGGTCCTGGAGTCGCGCGCGAAGTTGGCCACTTCGTACTGGCGGAAACCGGCCTCGGTTGCGGCCTCGACGAGTTGTTCGTACATCGCGCACGCCAGGTCCTCGTCCACGGCGAATTCACCGGCCTGAAGCTGGGCGTACAACGCGGTATCCTCCTCGTAAATGACTTCATAGCTGGAAAGGTGCTCGCTGCCCAGGGCCGTAGCTTCCCGCAACGTCTCGCGCCAGGTTTCCCGCGTCTGGCCGGGAATGGCGAACATCAGATCGAGATTCACATTCTCGAAGCCCGCCCGGCGCAAGGTGTCAAAGGATTTGAAGGCCATCTCCCGTGTGTGGACCCGTCCGAGACGTTCCAAAAGCTGCTCGTCCAACGACTGCACGCCCATGGAAATCCGGTTTACGCCGTAAGCCCGAAGGAGTCCGGCTTTTTCGAGCGACACCGTGGCCGGGTTGCACTCCACCGTCCATTCCTCGGCGCCCCGGAGGCCTAGCCGATCCATTGCTTGAAGGATGTGTTCCCATTGGCGCAGGTTGAGCAGCGAGGGCGTGCCGCCGCCAAAGAAGATCGTGCGTGGCTTCAGGTCCTCCGCCACCAACTCCATCTCCCGCACCAGCGCGAGCACATAGCGGTTGACCAACTCGCCACTCGAAGCTTCCGAGTAAAAAGCGCAATAGGAGCACTTCTGCGCGCAGAAGGGCACATGCACATACAAGCTGCGGACCGGTTCGGCCATCACCCAATATGTTAGCGCCGGGTTACCGGGTCAATCGGTAGAACGGCCCCCAGGCCGGCGGCGGCTGAGCGCGTCCAGGACCGACGCACGCCTGTAGCCGTCTTGCGCTGAGGCGAATTTGCACCCACACTGAGCCCAGATGCAGGAACTCGTGAAGAAAATCGAGGCGGACGCCGCCGCGCGGTTGCCCTTGCCTCCCGGGAGGCTGGCGACGCAGGAATTGGCCCGTTATAAGGGCTTTCTGAAGCTCGAAACCCATCGGCTCCGGATGCGCCACCGTGCCGGCGGCGGAGGATTAGAGGTTTGCCGTGCTCGCGCAGCCCTCCTGGACGTGCTCCTGCGCTATTTGTGGAATGCCGCCAAGGACAGCCTGTCTCCGCAAGCGCAGAAAGAGTTTCCGCCCCTGGCCTTGGTGGCGATCGGGGGGTATGGCCGTGCGGAGCTTAATCCCCATAGCGACATTGATTTCATGTTCCTCCACAGCCGGCAGGTGGCGGCCAGCCGGCCCCTGCCGCACCTTTCGAAGGTGATCGACGGGATTCTATACCCGTTGTGGGACATTGGCCTGAAGGTGGGGCATTCGGTGCGCACGATCGAGGAGGCGATCAAGGTCGCCAATAGCGATATGCAATCCAAGACGTCCCTCATCGAGGCCCGCCTCGTGATCGGGGACGAGGAATTGTTCAAGAAATTCCAGAAGTCACTCATGGCCAAATGTGTGGAGGGCTACGAGGAGCAGTACATCGCGATGCGGGTGGAGGACCAAAACGCGCGGCACGCCAAGTTCGGCAACTCGGCGTGCATGCAGGAGCCGAATTTGAAGAATGGCTGCGGCGGGTTGCGGGATTATCAAAACCTGGTATGGATGGCCTTTTTCAAATACCGCACCCGCTCGCTGCCGGATCTGCAGGCGCACGAGTTAATTAGCGAATCCGAGCGCAAGCAATTGGAAGCCGCCTACGATTTTCTGATGCACGTTCGCACGGAGATGCATTACCACGTGGACCGGGCCATGGACGTGCTGAGCAAGAGTCTCCAGCCCGCGGTGGCCCATAATCTCGGTTATACCGAGCGTTCGCCGAGCAAACGCATCGAGGAGTTTATGCGCGATGTGTACACCCACTCGCGCAACATCTTTCTCATCACCCGCACGGTGGAACAACGGCTGGCCCTGCTGCCCAAGCCGCGAAAGCTCTCGCTCCGGGCCTGGTTGCCGCGGCGGGGCCGCGCCGCCGAACCGGTGGACGGTTTCAAAATGACCGAAAGCGGCATCCACGCCGCCTCTCCACGAGTCTTCCGCGATCAGCCGCGGCGCCTGATGCGCGTCTTCCTTTACGCCCAGCAGCGCGGGCTGGACTTGCATCCCGACCTGGCCCAGCTCATTCGCAATCAACTGGGCCTGGTGGACCGCGCGTTTCTCTCCGACGAGCATGTGCGCGAGACCTTCCTGACGATTCTCAATCAGCGCGGCAACGTGGCGCCCATCCTGCGCGCGATGCATGACGTGGATCTGCTGGGCAAGTACATTCCTGAGTTCGGGAAATTGACCTGCCTGGTGCAGCACGAGTTTTATCATCAATATACCGCGGACGAGCACACGCTGGTGTGCCTCGAGCAACTGGACCGGGTGTGGGAGGCCAAGGACCCTCCCTACTCCGAATACGCGCCGCTCTTCCAAAAGCTCGAGCGCCCTTTCCTGTTATACCTCGCGCTGCTGCTCCATGACGTTGGCAAGCCCGACGGGCACGGCAATCATGCCGAAGTCAGCGCCGAACTCGCCCTGCGCGTGGCCAAGCGCCTGGGTCTGGACGGCGCCTCCACCCATACCCTGCGCCTGGTGATTGAAAACCATTTGTTGATGGCCAGCACCTCCCAGCGCCGCGATCTGGACGACCCGGCGGTCATCCGCAAGTTTGCCAAGCAAGTCCAAGGCCCGGAAATCGTGATCTTGCTGACCCTTCAAACCTTTGCCGACTCGCTGGCCACCAGCGACAAGCTGTGGAACGGATTCAAGGATTCGCTGCTCTGGTCGCTGCACAAAAAGACCCTTGACCTCATGACCGGCGGCACCGAGTTTGTCCGTGCGGAAGCAAAGCAGCGGGAGTTGCTGATGGAAGAGGTGATGCGCCTCATGCCCGGAAACCTGTCGTCCGAGGAATTGCAAGCGCATTTTGGCGCCATGCCGCCCCGCTACTTCCAAATCCATTCCGCGCGCGAGGTCCTGGATGACCTGGTGCTGGCCCATCGCTTCATGCGGCTGCAGATCTCGGACGAGGAAAACCCGCTCGCCCCCATGTTTAACTGGCATAACCACCCGGATCGCGCGTGCAATGAGGTCAAGATCTGCACCTGGGACCGCGCCGGGCTCTTCCGGAAGCTCACGGGCTCGCTCAGCTCGGCGGGCTTGAACATCCTGAGCGCCCAGATTTTTACCCGCAACGATGGCATCGTCCTGGATACGTTTTTCGTGAATGACGCCCGGCTGGGCAGTCCCGCCGGCCCGGAACAACGGGACGCCTTCGAGAAAGTCATCGGCAAGGCGCTGACCGGCGACGATGTCGATTTCCCCGCCTTAATCGCCCGGCAGAAGATTAGCCGCCCGGCCTACCAGGCCTACACGGGGGAACGAATCCCCACGCGCGTTCATTTCGATAATGATTCGTCCGATACCCGCACCGTCATCGAGATCGAAACCGAGGATCGTGTGGGGCTGCTCTATAGCATTTCGGAGACGCTCTCCGATCTCGAACTGGATATTTCCGGGGCCAAAATCAGCACCGAAAAAGGCGCCGCCATCGACAGCTTTTACGTCCACGAATTCGACGGTGGAAAAGTGCTCATCCCGGAACGCCATCGGGCCATCGAGCGGAAGCTCCGTTCGTCGATCGGAAGCCTGGTGGCCGGGTAACATGCCTCGCCGGGCGGAAGCTGGTGCGCTCCGCCGGGCCGGCACCGACGCCGCGCCCGGCTGCGAAAGGAACCAGCTTGTCCCCAGAACTGGTGACTAGCCGGGAACGGGGGTTGGGTTAAGCTTTACACGTTGACGATGTAGAAATGCAGTAATCAGACCGTGTGTGGCTGATAGGCGTAAATCTGCGGCGCCGCATCGAAAGACGATTTAGCAAGTTCTCATAGTTGAGTTTGTCAGAAAGGCCGGGTTAACAGCCCGGCCTTTCTGTTTGTGCGAGGTCATTTTTGTCCGCTTGCCGGGAAGGCGCCGGGCGCGTAAGCTGCGCCGAGAGATGGTGAGCTTTGCCCAACATTCAAACGGCTCGGCGGCTGAATCCATTTGCCTGGCTTGTGGTCTGTGCTGTGATGGCACCATTTTTGCCGATGTGAAGCTCCAGCCGGGGGATGATGCCACGCGATTGCAGGCGCTGGGCTTGACGCTGGCCGCTTCGGCCCCCAAGCCAGCCCACAAAGGTGTCCCAACCCGCTCCTCGACCCCGGCCCTGCGCCGGCGGCAATTTACCCAGCCTTGTCGGGCGTTCCGCGGCTGCCGGTGTGAAGTTTATCCCGATCGTCCGTGCCACTGCCGTGACTTCGAGTGCTTGTTGTTGAAGAGCGTCAAAGCCGGCCTCACCGAGAAGCGAGCCGCTCTCGAGATCATTCAGACCACCCGGGACCGGGCGGGCAAGGTGTGGCGATTGCTGCGTGAATTGGGAGATACGGACGAGGATTTGTCTCTGAGCAAACGCTTCCGCCGGACGACCCGGCGTTTGGAAGAAATCGGCCTGGACGATGAGTCGGCCGATCTGTACGGGGAGCTTACGCTCGCGGTTCATGATTTGAATTTGGCCTTGAGCGAGGGCTTTTATCCCGGGGATTAGCAGCTCTCGAATTTGCGTTACCTCGCTTTGCACGGTAAAATGGCGCTATGAAGAGAACGGGTTTCGGAAGGAGTTTCGAGTTTTGCCGGCGGGTCTTGGCCGTGGCCTTCGGAGCCGGACTGGCTTGCACGCCGTGCATCCTGCGAGCCGACCAGGTGCGCATGCAAAACGGCGACAATTACTATGGAACGGTGCTGTCGCTCGACGCGCAAACCCTCGTGCTTCAAAGCGAGAACCTCGGCACCTTAAGGCTGGCGCGCAACCGCCTGGCGGGCGTCACCTTTGGCTCGTTTGCCAAATTCAGTCTCCAATCGCCGAGCATACGGACCAATCCAGTGACCCAGAGCCTGATCCTTTCCCGCACGAACAGCCCCTCCGAGCTTGCCGGCGCCTTCCGCCAACTCGGCGCCAATACCAACTTGCTGCAGCAGGTGGAGGCGCAGTTTCTCACCGACGGTGGGCCGCAGGCCAAAGAAAAGTTCAACCAGCTCATGGGCGGTCTCATTGGCGGGAAACTGAACCTCGACGACATTCGGGCCGAGGCGCAATCCGCACTCGACCAAGCCCGGGCGGCGAAAAAGGACCTTGGTGAGGATGCCGGTTCGACGATGGACGGCTATCTGGCGATTCTAGACAGCTTCCTCAAGGAGACGGCCCCGGCCGGAGCCGGGAACACCAACGCCATCGCACTTCCGCCAAAAGCCGCGTCAGGGGCCGCGCCGGAATAAGCTTTTGCCAACCGCCCGAGGGCCCGGCGCAGCCCAAACGGGTTCGCGCTACTCGGATTCGAGACGGCTGCACCTTCAGCGCCCCGGTCATTTCCGCGGCGCATCCGGATTAACGCCAGGTCCGAAATAGCGCAACGAGACGAGCGGCTCGGTTTCGCTGGTGTTTTCGAATGTCACACCCTGCCGGGCGCCGTTTTCGGTGCAGAAGTATTCGTCTTCGGTCAGTTCGGTGAACCGGATCAGTTTCGGGCTGGTCAGCGGCTGGCCGTTGATGGTGCCGGTGCCCTGGACGCAGATGAGCCCGTAGGCGCCCTGGTCCTTGACGGTGCACTTGGCTCCGGGCTCAACCGTGAGTTCTTTAGCCGTGAAGAGTTGGGCTCCGTCGAAGCTGCCATAAACAATCCAGCGATCGAGAAAGCCCTCGCTGTCGGTGTCGGCCACGGGCACCGGTTCCAGGTAATGGTGGTCTTTGAAGTTCGGGTCCACGTTGGCTTCCCAGTCGAGTTGGTCCACGATGAAATCGAGGTCTTTGTGCTTATTTTTGGGCATGTCTTTAACCAGCAGCGACCAGGGGACGTAGCGGCCCTCGACCATGCTCTGGTACATCCCGAAAACATCGCTGCCCCACTGCGGCTCATAGGTGCAGAAGCTTCCCGGTGCGTGCAGGATGCAAGGGCCGACCAGCCAGCCGGTACCGGGCTTCAAGCGGTACGCCTTGGACAGATCGAGGATGCCGTTGTCGCCTCGATTCCAATCTTCGAGGCATTTGCGGACCTGGGCTTTGGTGGTGCCGGGTTCGAGCCCAAAAAAGGTGTAGGGAAAATTGTTGCCCACGTTGTTATGCTGGGGCGGGAAGTAATAGGACTCGGGTTTGCCCTCCTGGCCGACGAGCCGGGCCTGTTTGGCGCTCTGATGCATGTGAAGCGGGATGGGCCCCATGTTGTCGAAAAACTTGGAATAAACCGGCCAGCGCCCGTACTTTTTCCAAATGGCGGGGCCCACGATTTCGGCGCCGCAATCCTCGACGGCCTTTCGCAGGGTAAACCGCCGGTTCCCGACCACGCAGTAGCTGAGGCCTTCGTCGGGCACCCGGCCCTCGTTGGCGGCCTCGGTGGTGGAGGCAAACCACCGTTCATCGATGCCGCCGCGGTCGGCCCCGTAGGCGTAGGTGTCGTCCGGATGCAGTTTGATCCGCAGCCCGGGTTGCAGAAAGGAACGCGGCACCCAGGCCGGCGCCAGGCGAAGCAACCCACCCGTCCGGGACAGCTCGCCCTCCGCGAGGGATTTGGTATTGGTTTTGACGGTCCTGAGTTGGTTTACGAGGTTGATGCTCATGGTTGAAAGTGGTTCGAGTTTGTTGTGACGGAGGCAAACCGTCTGGACGCGGAAGCAGAAAATGGCTTTCCGCATCGAGGCCAAGTCAGTCACCGTCCGGGAAACCGTTGCAAATTCCGCCGGGCGTGGCAAGCGTTGACGGTGTGTACCGCGTCGCTCAAGGCGGAGTGCCGGCCGGCGGTTAAACCGTGATCGGGCCAGGTCGGAATCGACAAAGTGGCGGCGCGGCGAGCCCTCGGCTATAATGGCGGGCCATGCGTTATGGTGCGCTCACATTGCCGTCCAACTTGTTTCTGTCGCCGCTGGCCGGCTACACGAATTTGCCTTTCCGGCTTACGGTCCGGGAATTGGGCGGGTTGGGCCTGGCCACAACCGACCTGGTGAACGCCCGGTCACTGCTCGAGAAACGGGAGAAGGCCCTTAAGCTCATCGAAACCTGCACAGCGGATCAACCGCTCGCGGTCCAGCTCTTCGGCTCGGCGCCCGAGGAGATGCGCGATGCCGCGAGCTTTCTCGAATCGGTCAACATCGCATCGGTGGACATCAACATGGGTTGTCCGGTGCGCAAGGTGTGCCGGGTGGGTGGCGGTTCAGCCATGATGACCGAGTTGGGCAGGACCGCCGCGTTGGTCAAAGGCATGGTCGAAGCCGTTAAAATTCCGGTTACGGCCAAGATGCGACTGGGATGGGACGACCAAAACATCACGGCGCCGGACCTGGCGCGCGCGCTCGAAGCGGTGGGGGTGGCGGCGATCTTTGTGCACGGACGCACCCGCGAGCAGGGGTTTGGCGGCACGGTCAACCTGGCCGGGATCCGGGCGGTCGTGGAGGCGGTCCGGGCGGTGCCGGTGATCGGCAACGGCGATATCACCACGCCGGAGGCGGCCAAGAAGATGTTGAGCGAAACCGGGTGCGCCGGTGTAAGCATTGGCCGCGGGGCATTCTATAATCCTTGGATTTTTCGACACACGCAGCAGTTCCTCGAGACGGGCGAGGTGCCGGTTGAACCCTCGTTTGCGGAGCGCACCCGTGTCATGCGGCGCCACCTGGATCTCATGGTCCAAACCTTCGGCGAGGACCATGGGTGCCGCATGTTCCGCAAGGTCGCACCCTGGTATGCGAAGCGATTCGGTCCGGCCAACGAGTTTACCCGGCACGTGGTGCGCATCTCGAGCCGGGCGCAATTCGAGGAGATCCTCGAAAGCTATTGCCGCTGGCGCGCCCAGTTTCTGGACGAAAGGGGCGAGCTCAAACCGCGATTTCGTCCCGCGCCCATGGTGGCGTCCTTCATGGCCGAACCGGGCGTCGCGCAACGCCAGCATTTGCCGGTGCCCAAAGGGCCGGTCGAGGTGTGGTAGATCATGAGGCTCGGCTTGAGCCTCCTCGTGCGTTGCAGGGCCGTCGCGGGTTGGGGGGGGGCGCAAGAACATTGGGGGTGGCAGACGCCTCAGTCGTTTTGCGCTTCCGCGCGGGCGTTCCCCCCCGTCCACGCGCCAGGCTCACTTTTTGAAGATCACTTTCCCGGAGATCTCCAAACCCGGAAAGTGAGGTGACTCGAAACTGGCCGCCTCCCCGTAAGTCGCCGCGGGCTTTTCCGAGTCCTCTTGCAGATAATACACATGCACCAGCCGCGTTTCGGGATCCACCAGCCAAAGTTCCTGAACCCCCGACCGGGCATAGACTCGCAGCTTGGCTTTTTTGTCGAGGTGAGCGTTGCTCGGAGACAGGATTTCGACCACGAAATCAGGTGTGCCTTCGATGCCAGCGTCGGTCAGCACGTCGAAATGCTCCTGCTTAACGAAAACGATGTCCGGTTGAAAGACATCAAACCGGCTGAGATAAACGTCGAAGGGGGCGTCGTAGAGATCCCCCACGGGCCGATTCTCCAGGTACTTGAGCAGCATGAACTCGATGTTTCTCGAGATCACCTGATGATACCGGTTCGGGGCGGGCGACATGTAGAGTTCTCCTTCGATGAGCTGGAAACGGGGACCGGCATCAGGCAATTGCCGGTAATCCTCACTCGTGAGCTTGGGTGCGCGGGCAGCAGCCATAAGGCAACTGTACCGCCCCGGCGTCCAATGTCAAACAGATATGCCCGAAACTAAAGCCGGCCGCCGAGAGCTTCGGGCCGGGGATCCTCATCGCCGGCTAAACCGTTTCCACGGGGCACCTCGGGAGCGCTTCGAGAAACGATCGCCCGTATTGCTTCGCGATAATACGATTATCCAGCACGACAATAATGCCGGTGTCGGTTTTGGTTCGGATGAGCCGTCCGACGCCCTGGCGGAATTTGAGAATGGCCTCGGGGAGGGAAAACTCGCTGAAAGAATTCCCGCCGCGGGCTTCGATGGCCTCGATGCGCGCCTCGATGAGCGGGTGGTCGGGAACGGCGAAGGGCAGGCGGGTAATCATCACGTTGGAAAGGGACTCGCCCGGCACATCCACGCCTTGCCAGAAGCTGTCGGTCCCGAACAGCACGGAATCGACGTTTTCCTTGAATTTTTCGAGCATTAACGAGCGGGGTGTCCCGGTGCCCTGCACAAAGCAGGCGATCCCCAGCTGATCGAAAAACGGCTGCATCCGCTCGCCGACTTCCAGCATCAGCTTGAAATTTGTGAACAGCACGAACGCTTTCCCGTGAGTCAGCCTTACGAAATGTTCGATCCAGTGGACGAGCGCTTCGCGGTAATCTTCGGCTCGGGGATCGGGCATTTTGCGCACGACGAAGAGCTTCATTTGCCGCTGGTAATCAAACGGCGTGCCGACCTGCAGCCGGGTGGCTGATTCGGCGCCAACCCGCCTGACAAAATACACCAGGGCGGACGCCTCGCCGGTGGCTTCCTTGGCCGCACTTGTGGCCGGCGGAAGGCGGTCGCTCGTGGCCTTGTCCTGACGCGGGGGCAGGGGGCCCGGTTCGGCCTTGGTGGCCAGGGTGGCACTCGCCATGATTACCGAGGTGTCGGTGGCGAACAGCCGCCGGCGCAAATAACCCGCCACGTCCACCGGCGCGGCCTTGAGCGTGATGGTGCGTTGCGCCTTGCCGCTGCGCTCGACCCAATATACGTGGTCGTCCGCGCCTTGGCTGAGGAACGTCCCCACTTCCTCCCGCAGCTCGGATAATCGCCGATTACATTCCAGCAACTCCTCGCCGATCTCCTTGTCCTCGCTCATCTGGATCAACTCGCTCACCGCTTCGCGCAATCGTTGGATCGGCAGCGAGACATTGTCGGGCACCAGCTCCGGCTTGCGGATGCGCAGCTCAGTCCAATCGCGCCGGCGCGCGAGCGCGGCCTCGCCGCCGCCGAAACTGCGTTTGCGGGTTTCCTGCTGCAGGGTCTCGCAGGCATCTTCCACCTTGAGGAAAAAGTCCTCGGCCTCTTTCAGGAGTTCGGCGACCAGCTTGACCCGGGCGCCCTGGCGCATGGTGGCCAGGAGCCCCTTTTCCGTTCGCGGATTCCAGAGCCGCTGCAAGGCGTAGCGCATCTGCCCGCTCGAAATGCTCAAGCCGATGTGCTTCGAGGCCACGTTCTCCATCTGATGGGCTTCATCGAACACGACAAAATCGTTCCGAAATAGAATACCGCCTTCGACCTCTTCGTCCAGGGAGCCCAGCAGTGTGAAGAAGAGAGTATGATTGAGGACCAGCACATCCGAGGAGAGGATGCGGTTTCGAGCTCGTTGAAAAAAACACGGCTCGTGTTGTTTGGAGAACTCGGATTGCAAGCCACAGGTCTTTGGTGAGCAGAGGCCGCGTTCCGAGCAGACTTGGCTCCAGACCTTGGCGTCGGGTTCAATCTCGAAATCGGAAAGGCTGCCGTCCGCCGTGGTTTTGGACCATTCGTAAATGCGCTGCAACTCCTGGGCCTCCGAAGAGGTGAACAAGTTGCCCGCTTGCTGCATCGCTCTTTGCAGACGGCGGGTACAGAGATAGTTCGCCCGGCCTTTGAGCATGGTGAACGTGAAATCGACCGGTAGAATCTGCCGCAGCATCGGGAGGTCTTTCTCGATGAGCTGCTCCTGCAGGTTGATCGTGTGCGTGGAAACGACCGCCTTCTTCTTCCTGGCGACCGCAAAGAGAATGGCCGGGACCAGGTAAGCCAGGCTCTTGCCCACGCCGGTCCCCGCCTCGACCGCCAGGTGCGCCCGGTCTTGCAGGGCGCGCACCACCGCCACGGCCATTTCCTGCTGCTGCGGTCGAAACTCGAAGTTCTTCGAGCGTGACAGGATGCCGCTGGGCGAAAAAAGGTGTTCCACCTGCCGGACGAGGTCGGAGGTCGAGCCGGCGGGTTCGCAATCAATGGCGCTGATCATCTCTGGCCAAAAAATATAAGCTGTGGGTGGACGCAAGGGAAGCCCTGCGTTGCGCGCGGTCCCGGCTAATGAGGCTCGGCCTCGGATTCGCTGCGCGTCGTGGGGTGTTCGAGGGTTGGGAGGCGGGAGCACGTCGGGGGTGGCAGACGCCTCATTAGTTTTGCGATTCGCGCCGAGGTGAGAGGGGAGACCGGGCCTGGGGGAGAGGCTGGGCGCCTGGCTGCCCAGGCTGCGAAACTTGACTTGGTTACAACGTGTTTTGAGGATTGAGGATTCTAGATGCGCGGTGGGTCCGCCGTGCCGCTCAGCGTCAACTCGCCCTGCAGGACGACTCCGCCGCCGGCCAGGACTTTCACTTCCGCCTGTACAAGATTGGCCAGCCGCCCGGTAATCCGTACCTCGATCTGGAGTGCCTCGCCTGGCTTGGCGGTGCCGGTGATCTTGATGGAGCGCAGCGCGGTGAGCTTCAGCCCGTCGAGCGGCCTCAAGCCGGGATCGCTTTGGGCCACGATGCCGCTCAATTGCGCGGCCGCTTCGATCAGCAACACGCCGGGAAACAATGGCTGGCCGGGAAAATGGCCGCGCAAAAACGGTTCATCGCCTCGCACCACGTACTGGCCCACACCACTCTGGCCCGGGTTGAGGCTCAACACTCGGTCGATAAAGCGAAATTCGGGGCCGTGTGGCAGGGATTGAAGGGCGGTAGTGAGTTGGTCGTGCATGGCCAAGGTCCGGGCGGTCTTTCCGGCGAACCGCGCAGTCCACCGGGCGCCGCGGTGGGTCCGCCGGGGAGCGGGTTAGTGGTTTTTCAGCGGTTCGACGACTTTATAATCGCCGGGGATCGGCGGCGAGAAGGTGGTGGGATCGATCGTCGGGTTCAAGACAGCGTTTTTGAAATCGTTGCGCATGCTGGAGCCATCGGCAAACTGCAGATCGGTGCTGCGCAACGAAAAGTCCTGGGTGTTGAAATCGATGGTGATTTGCGGGATCATTCTGCGCGCGGAGGCGGACTTTGGCTGCAACACGACCCGGCCGGTTCCATCCTGAACCGTTTGGGCGACGATGTTGTACTGCGTTTCCAACTGGGCCTCGCTTCGAGGGAAGCCGGCTTCGAGCAGCGCCAGGGCGTCGCGCCATGGCCCGGTTTGGTTGCCCGTGAGCGGGAAGCGCTCGACGCGCCTGAGTCGTGGGTAGATAACCAGCAATTCCTGCGCGGAGCGGACGGCAATGGTCTGCGCGGGATGGCCCAGTTCCCAACGAAAGCGATTGGGGGCTTCGAACCACACGCGGCCCGACGCGGTCAGGGGCTGGGAGAGGGACTTCAAGGTGCGCGTCTGAACGAAATCCGCCGACCAGGTTTGGATGTTCGTCTGGGCCGCGAGCCACGCGGCCACTTCGGGATTCAACGTGGCCGCCGCCGAAGATTGAATTCCCAAAAAAACGCCCATAACCCCGGCCACGCAGCAAAGCAAATTTCGCTTCATATCAAACACTCCCAATCAACATTTCCTATTTTCAGCCAATAAGCAAATCTCCCGGCTTCAACATTGGCCCAGGGGACGGGCGAGCGGAACCCGCCGGGCTCTTAACCACGCTTGGGCTCCGGTCTCTCCCCCAGGGCGGGCCACAGGGGAACGAAATGGTACCACTGGTCCAGGTGCTTTCGGATCAACGGCTCGAATGTCGATATGATGGTTTGAGTTAATCGGCGGCGGGCTTCGCGGTCGCGCAGCGTCGCGCGATCATAGGGTATCGACGGTAGAATATGCGCATCGTAGCCGGAATTGTCCCGAGGCAGATAGACCGGCAGGAGCACGCAGCCTGAGGCGCGGGCCAACTCCGCCGCCGCAATGGATGCGGCAAAGGGCTGGCCGAACAGTTCGACCATGATGGCCGTGGCCGCCGGGGGGCGGTCCACTAGCAACGCTACCGTGGCGCCGCTTTCGAGCCGGCGAATGACCTCGACGAACGCCATTGGATCATCGCCCACTACCAAGGTCTCAATGTCCCATTTCGCTCTCGAAGCCCGGCGCATTTCCGTGAACGCCTTGCCGGGTTCAGCCAGGGTCAACACCTGCAAAGCCACGCCTCGCTTTGTCATCAACGGTCCTCCAAATTCCCAGTTCCCCAGGTGCGGCGTGACCAGCAGCACGCCGCGATTCTGCGCTTGGGCCGTGACAAAGTGTTCCCAGCCGGTGGTCGAGCGCAGCAGATCATCGATGGGCTGTCCAGCCTCGAAGCGCCATAGATCCAGGAGCTTGAGCCCAAACTGCTGGAAGAGCGCTTTGGCGGTTTTACGGGCGGCGATGCGATCCCCTCCGAGGGGCGGGGCCAGGTTCTGGATGACGATCTCGCGCCGGTGCCGTGCCAGGAACCAGTAGGCGGTGATCGCCAGGCGGCTCAGTCTGGCGCACGTCTTTGCCGGAAGCCGGTGAGCCGTCCAGATGCCCGCGCGCCACAACCCGGAACAGTACAGCGAGGACGGCGTTGAAACCGCGACTGCTGAGTTCGAGGAGGGGGACCGGAGCGAGACGGGGCCAGACGGGTCTGTGACCAGGATTCTCCGGCCCGCGGCTTGGCGCCACCAAATCGGGAGCAGGAAGATGGCGATGAGCATATTGCTGCCGATGCCCACGGCGCATACCTGGCCGAGGCTGGCCATGCCCGAGTTGCTGGACCAGGCCAGGGAGCCAAACCCGGCGATGGCGGTGCCCCCGCAGAGCAACAGCGCACGTCCCACCGAGCGATAGGCCAAGTCCAGGTCCCCGTGGTAACGCCGCAAGGCCAATTGCATGAAAATGCTGTAATCCACCCCTGTCCCCAGTACCAAGGGGATGGCCATCAGGTTTAATAGGTTCCAATTCCAGCCGGCCAGCCGCATCACGGATAGCAAACACAGACCGCTCAAGAACAGCACGGCCAGGCTTAGCAAAATCTCCCGTGGATGCCGGAAGGCAAAATAAAGCGAGAGCAGCACCAGCGCGACCATCGGCACCAGCACCTTCCACATGTTCGCCTGGACCCGCGAAAAAATCGCGTTGCCCAGAAGCTGCCAGCCGGAGAGCCAAACCTCGTTGTGAGGTAATTCGGATTCCAGGGTGGCGAGGGATGCCGGTTTCCCCTTGCTCCCGGTTGTTTTCGAGGGATTGAGCAGACCCAACGCGTAAAAATGGTTGGTCGAGCGGGCGGTCACCTTTTGAAGAATCCACTGGCTCATGGGGTTGGTGGGCCAGAACACGCCGGCGGTCTCGCTGGCGCGCTTCCAGGTATCGAGGATTCGCTCGGTCAGCGCGAGCGAGGTTGGTGCGAACCCATTCGCCGCCGCCGCGTTGCGCAGGACTTGTCGCTCCGCCATCAACTGCGCCGCGGTGGAGCGGTTTGCTTGCTGAAATTCCGGTCGTGGCCAGAGCGGCGCCGGTAACGTGAAACCGCTCAGGCTTTGATTGGATACGGCGGTGCTGAGTGCCGCTTGGACCTGATCCAGGTGGCGGCCAACCTCCTCAACACTGGCGCCGCGCACAATCAACCAAAGCGGTTCCACCTTGCGGTTGAGTTCGGACTGAATCTCATCCAGGGTCCCGTAGGCCTGGCTGTTGCGCGGGCGCAGCGCGTTGGCAGTGGGATCGATGGGCGGCAGCCCGAAGAGCAGGATGATTCCAGTCAGCAGGACCAGCCCCAGACTTATCCCGGAGATGAGCCAGGCCCGGAGCCGAGGCACCGGGGCCGCAGCCTGACCGGGAGCCTTCGCCGGCGGGACCGGCGAAAGCATGCCCGGCCCGCTCCCCGATTTTGGTCCGGATTCATTCCGCCCGGGAAACAGCGGCGGCAGAAACTCAAAGATCATGATCAATGCGGCCAGCGCGACCCCCAGTCCCACCAGGGACCCAAGCTGTCCCAGTCCGGGCAAACCGCCAAAGTTCAAAACCAGGAAGGCGGTAATGGTCGTTACCGCCGCCCAGAAAATGCTCGGGGCAATGGCGTGCCGTATTTGGGGGATGGACAAATCCGGGTGGGCCAGTGCTTCCTGGTAATGGACCACGGCGTAATCGACCGCCAGGCCGAGGAGGATGGCGGCGAAACCCATGCTGACCACGTTGATGGTCCCAAAGATGAGCCCGCCTAACGCCAGCGTGCTGCCGAGGATGAGCGCGAGCAAAGTCAGCAGCCACAACATGGGCTTCACCCGCCGGTGGGCGAGCCAGAACAGCACGGCGATAATGGCCGCGGTGCCCCCGACCGAAGTGGTGATATCGTGCTGCATGCCCCCGGCCACCTCCGAATAAAAGGCCGGACGGCCCGTGTAGCCCAGACGCACCTTCGCCAGGTCCGGGTCCGCCGCCAGCGCCCGCGACGCCACCAGCTTGATCTGTCCCAACCAGCTTGTGCATTCACCGTACGTGCGCAGATCCAGGCGGGATTGAACAAATAGAATCCGAAAAGTCCCGTCCTCCGAACTGAACATTTCCTGGCCCTGCGCAAAGGAGGGCGCCGCGCCCCCGGTGCTCTCGGGCAGGCGGGTCAAACCGAACGGATCATAACTCATGCGCGCGATATCCAGCGGCGAGAGGGAGGTGGCTGAGATCCTCGCGGGTTGACTTGAGGGCGCCATCGAGTTGGTCCGGCGCCAGCCGATGCGTCAATTCGGCGAACACCCGCGGGGGTTGATTAAACCACAGATAGCCGATCAACTCAGCCGCCTGCTCCGGGTGCTCGAGCCAGGGAGGCTCCCAGGTGACCCCCGCCACCAGATTGGTTAGCGGACGCAAGTGTTCGGCGATGCGGCGGGCCGCCGCCTCGGCCTGTTCCGGTCCGGGTGCCCGTACCGCCAGAATCAGCTCGCGGGCGTTCGCAAAATGTTCCTGGTATAGTTTAAGGCCTTCGACCGGTTTCAGGTCCGAGGGTAGGAGGTCAAATACTTCGACATCGAAGCGCAGCCGGGCCAGGCCCAAAAGCACGGGCACCAGCAGCAATAGCCAAAGCCATCGCCCTGGGTGCTTGAGGCTGGGATGTGGAAGTTGAGCGGGCCGGGGCGGCGCGTGCTTCATTGATTAAAGTAGCCTTCCACCGATTCTCCCGCCGTCTGATTTGCCAACCGCCATTGAGTGCCGCTGTTCTCCCAGGTCCAATGCGCTGGAGGCGGCTGGCCGGAAAGCACCCGCGGCAGATAGAGCCAGATCAGCCGCTTCGGTGGCTGGCCCCGTCCGGCGTAATGTTTGTTTTGCGGCGGAACCTCGATGCTCCATTGATTCTTGGTGGTCTGGGCCACCACCAGCGGAAAAGGGGTCTTGCTGAATTGCACAAACGCGCGGCCATCCGGTCCGGTGGCCACGACCAGATCGCCGGCGACTTCCCGCGAGCCATGTGCCAGGTGCCAGACGGCCTGGCCCTGCCGCACCGTCCAGCCGGGCTCTTTCAAGTTCACTTTCGGCATCGGCTTCAGCGAGGCGCAAGCGGTCAGGCAAAAAACCAGTGCCAGGAGCAGAGGGGTTTCGAGCGCGAGTTTTGCCCATTGGCCGCAGGAAACCCGGTTTCGGACGATGGACCAAAGTGCCCAGGCGACACACAGGCCTCCCCGTGAGCGTCGCGATGTTCCGCGAGCCGCATCAGGCAAGGGGGTACTCAACCCAACCCGTGGGGTTCCGGATCTTGTGCCCGAAGCGTCCCCAGTCGCGGGTGGATGGATCAAACAGTCTGCGCTCACAACCTGGATAACCTAGTGTTAAACCCCTCAGCCCCACAACCCGGGAATCGCCTACCTCTCCGCGACGTCGATCACTGCGGTCCGAACCGAACCACAAGCCAGAGGCCGGTTTTTGGTGCGCCTCGGCCACGGGGTTGCCCCGGCCAGGAGGCGCGGCTTTCTTCATCGCTGGCGTCCGGTTGGGCGCTGACCGGGTCGCTTGACCTCGCCAATTGGCACCGCCACACTCGGTCGCACCGGTGCGGTTCCTGCCCATAGTCGAGCGCGAATTACGGGTCGCGGTGCGCCAGCCCAAAACCTGGTGGCGTCGAGTGCTTACGCTGCTGGGGGCGTTCGCAGTTAGTGTGTTCATGTACCTGGTGGTTGGACGCTGGTCCAATCTCAGCCGCATGGGCAGCGAGATCTTTTCGGCCTTGGGCGGGTTTGGGATCTTTTATGCCTTGCTGGCCGGGCCGCTGGCGACGGTGGATTGTTTGAGTCGAGAGCGGCGGGAGGGCACCCTGGGCCTATTATTCCTTACGGACCTTAAGGGTTACGATGTGGTTTTAGGCAAAATGGCCGCCGCGTCGTTCGATATGGTGCTTGGGCTTACGGCAGCCGTGCCCCTGTTGGCCTTGCCTCTTTTGGTGGGCGGCGTCAGCCTGCCGCAGTTCGCGCGACTGGGCCTGGCCCTGGCCGACGTAATGTTTCTCTCGCTGGCGGCGGGGGTCCTGGCCTCGTCCCTGCTGACCAGCGGACGCGCCGCGCTCGCGGCGACGGTGGGTCTGCTGGTGGCTCTGAGCGCAGGCTGGCCTTTTTTTGTGGATCAGAATCCTCAAGATCGATGTCGAGAGCAAAGCGGGGGCGCTCCTCTACTCCATCTGCCCGCTGTACACGGCCCGACTATGCCTGAATGTGCCGATACACCATCCGCTCTGGGAGTACTGGGTCAACCTGGCCGGTATGCACAGCCTTGCCTGGGCGGCGCTGGCCGTTGCCTCGTTGAGAACCTCGAGGAGCTGGCGCGACCAACCGGCTTCCACGGTGGTTCGGCGGTGGGTCGAGCGATTTAAAAGCTGGACTCAGGGCAGCCGCCGCCGGCGTGTGAATTGGAGGCAATTCATGCTCGAGAAAAACCCCGTCGCCTGGCTGGAAGGGCGGGACCGCTTGCAGGAAAGGATCCTTTGGTCCGGTTTTTTGCTCGCTGCCATTTACTGCGCGCTGATGCACCTCCATGCACCCGACAAATGGCCAACCGAGGACAGCCTGGTCGCGTGGCCGTGGTGGGCGCATTGCATTCTCTGCTTCTGGCTGGTCATTCAGGCGCCGCGCCGGATCGCCGACGACAAGTATTCCGGCGCCCTCGAGTTATTGCTTTGCACACCGCTGCCTCCCGGACAAATCGTCCGCGGAAACATGGTTGCGCTGCGACGCCGTTACGGGCGCGTTCTCATCGGTTTGCTGCTGCTGGATGGTTTCATCCTTTTTTCCTACTTCAGCGGCCATGACGGCTGGCGAGGCCTTCTGCGTCACGACTCCTTCCAGATTTTCGTCTGGGGGTTGGTGGTATTTCCCATCCAGCTCTATAGCCTGGCGCGGATCAGCCTCTATCAAGCTTTGGTTCAACCGAATTCCCTGAGAGCGAGCTACGCCGCCGTGTGGAGAGTCGGTTTGCTGCCCTGGGTGATTTTCTTCATCGCTGTATTGACGTGCGACTTTTATTTCACTCGGTCCAGAAGATCGGGCATTACGGAAACCGTCGCTTTCGCGCTGTGGGGGACCTGCCATTTGCTGCCTTGCGCAGCTTTCGTGGGCCGGGCCAATTTCGGCCTGAAGCATCGTTTCCGGGCACTGGCCGGCGCTTCGGATCGCAGGTCCCCCTGGCAACGTCTGAAGGTCGCCCTTTCCTTTTGGAAACCACGGCCCCGGTAAGGGGTGGCTTGGCGGTCTGGGGACCGGGTGCGGGGGAAGGCCATCGGGGTTATTCACAGGTTATTCACAGAACCTTCACCCGTTCTTCACATTGCTGTGCGAGGTTTTCTTCGTTGTGGACGCTGATAGTTCGAGAAGCTCGCGTTGTGGAACCGCCTGTGCGGGGCCGGGATGGAGGACATTTGCCTCTCGACCGATCACCCCGGCTTGCTCATCTGAAAGACATCCATCGGCGGTGAGGCTCTCTAAAACCCGAGGGAATTCAATCTCATGAAAATAATGTTTTCCGTGCAAGGAGACGGCCGGGGTCACATGACCCAGGCCATCGCGGCGGCGCAAATCCTGGAGCGCCAGGGACACAACATCACCGCCGTTACGGTGGGGGCCAATCCCAGCCGGACCACACCGGAATTCTTCCGGCAGGCGTTCGGCGAACGGTTGGTCCCAATACAAAGCCCTGGGTTTTCCTTCCAGGCGGGCCGCGGCGTAGCTCCGATGGGGACCCTGCGGCAGACTGTTTCAGGGTTGGGAGCGTATCGCAAGAGCCTGGCCACCATCAAAGCCACCATTGATCACACCCAACCGGATTTGATCGTCAACTTCCTGGAACCACTGATTGGGGTGTACAACGTGCTGCATCCACATCCCATCCCGGTGGTTTCCTTGGGGCACCAGTTCATGCTCGGTCACCCGGAGTTTGTTCGATCCGCCAAGTTCGGCTTGCAGCAGTGGACCATGCGGCGCTATGTCGGCATGGCGGGGGCGCGGTCCACGAAACTGGCGCTCTCGTTTTATCCCGCCGCCTCCGTACCGGAACAGCGCCTGGTAGTCTGCCCGCCGTTGCTTCGCGGAGCGCTCTTTGATTTGCCCCAGGACGTGCCGGGGAGTTTCCTCCTGGCGTATGTGCTCAATCAGGGTTACGCGGACGACATCCTGAAGTGGCACGCGGCGCACCCCGAGGTGGAATTGCACTGCTTCTGCGAAAAGCCGAAGGTCGAGCCCGTTTGGAGCTATGACGCCACTTTGTCTTTCCATAGGCTGGACGGGGACAAGTTTATGCGGATGATGGCGGAAAGCGCCGGCGTGGCCTGCACTGCGGGATTCGAATCCTTGAACGAAGCGGCGTGGCTCGGCAAGCCGCTGTTGGTCGTGCCCGTGGCGAACCACGTTGAGCAACACCTCAACGCCTTGGATGCGGAGAAGGCGGGGCTGGCTCTGGCTGCCGACACGTTCGATTTGACGCCACTATTGAGCCGCGGGAGGGCCGCTAACGTCGAGGCCTATCGCGCCTGGGTGCGGCGGGCCGAAACCGTGTTTCTTTCAGCTATCGAAGCGGCGGCGCACCGAGGGGCGCGGAAGCTGATATCGGTTGGTCCGGCGGGGGACTCGCCATCGACGGCGTTTGATCCCAGCCTGGTGCCGCATCTGCTGGAAGCGAATTGTGCCGGCAAACGTTCCGGTAAATCTGTGCCAGCGGTTTAAACCGGCGCGGTCGCCGATCATCGTTGAAATCCACGTTGAGCAAGCCAAACTTTTTAGTGTAGCCGAACTGCCACTCGAAGTTGTCGAGCAGCGACCAGTAGTAGAAGCCCCGCAGGTCAACGCCCCGGGCCATCGCGCGGTGCATGGCCGCGAGATTTTGCCGCAAATCCCGCTCCCGAAAGGCCTCGTCGTTCGAGGAGCAACCATGTTCCGTGACGTACATGGGCAGGCGGCATCGCTGGTAGATCCGCATCAAGGCCGTTTCGAGCCCGGGGGGATGGCGCTCGAGCATGTCGTCGCATTCCACGCCCATCGCCGCAAGTTGCTCGCGGGTGAAGCCGCGCGTGGGCAGCAGCGCCTTGAGGTTCGCGAAGCGAATGCGGCCGTAGTAGTTGAGGCCAACAAAGGTCGCGGCGGTTTGAGAAGGGCGAGGCAAAAAAGCGTTCAACACGAATTGGTTGAACTGCGAATGAACGAGCGCGGCCAATAACGCATCCCAGGGCGACGCTCTCCGGTGCGCCTGGAAATAGGTCCAATTCTTGGAAAAGCCCACCTCGACGGGCCCGAGTTCGCTGCCGGTTTCGCGAAGGACCCGGCATACCTGCTCATGCGCCTGGGCCATGTGACGGATGACGGCGCGGAAGGCGCGAAACCGCCATTTCTTTTGCGGGGGAAACTCCCCGAGCAGGAAGGCGCAGCAGCCGTAGGTGTCCGGCTCATTGAAAGTGTTCCACAAGCGCACACGACCGCGCAGGGCCGCGGCTAATTTGGACACATAATCCACGAATGCCGGCACCGCCCGAGGACTGGTCCATCCCCCCAGGGCATTGATCCAGGGCGGATTGGAGAAATGGTGCAACACCACCATGGGCACAATGCCGGCCGCGTTGAGCCGATCCAGTTGATCGATATAGCGCGCCAGCTCGCGCTGGTTCAGCGGCCCGCCGGCCTCGGATTGCAGCCGGGACCATTCGACGCCGGTGCGGTAAGCGTTCACCCCCAGACGGCCCATCCACTCGATGTCTTCCGCGTACCGGTGGTAATTGTCGCACGCAATGCCGCAGGTCCGGCCATCGCAGGCGATAAAATCGGTCCACTCATTTTCAATGTGGCCTTCGACCTGGGTCGTGGACGTTGCCGTCCCCCAGAGGAATCCTTCGGGGAACTTCAGCGACTGGCCGTTCGTGGACCATTGCGACATGAGCTGTGTGCCGCTCCATTAAGGGTAAAACCGCGAATTCCTGCCAGCAGAAAGTTCCCTCGTGGAAAAAAATCGGGAACCTCCTTGCTCGGCAATGATCTCTGCAAGGTTCGCAAAACCTTGAATGCCGTTGGCGTTAATGGGAGAATTTAGCCTACTGAAATGCTGGTGAAAAGACGACTGGCCATTATCGCCGCGGGGATTGGGATCGCGGCGCTCGCGACGATGGGTTGGCTGAGTTGGGATCGAAATCAGGTCATCTACCAAGGCAAGAGCCTCAAAGCCTGGGCCCTGCAGTTGCGCGCGCCGGACCCGGCAGCGCGCGAGCAAGCCGCGGACGCGCTCAGGATGATGGGGGTGAAGGCGGTGCCCGGGTTGATTCGCCTGGTGAACACCAAGAACACCGGGTCGAGAAAGCTCGTGTGGTCCCTGGCCACCCGGCTTCCCCGCAAACCCCGGGCGTGGTTCTTCCGCGAGTTTCCGTGGCCGGACCCGAATGAAGCCTGCGTGGATGGAGCCCGAGGACTGGGGATCATCGGACCGGAGGCGCAATCGGCGGTTCCAGCGCTGGCACGGGCGTTGCGTAGTCCAGCGGGCGGGGTCAGTCTCGAAGCCGCCGCCGCGCTCGGGCATATCGGGAAAGCCTCCGTCCCCGCGCTCATTTCGGCTCTGCACGACGACGATCCACAGGTGCGGCACGCGGCGGTTTTTGCGCTTGGCGAAATCGGTCCGGAAGCCGGCGCGGCCGTTTCCGTGCTTATCCCCCTGCTGAACACCACGAACGCGGCGCTGCGCAGTTCGGCGGCTTACAGTCTGTTGCGGATTGGCCTGCCGGAGCTGCCGGCCCTCGTCGATTTGGCGCGCCATGGAGTGGACGGCGCCCGCGAGGCCGCGGCGCAGGTGCTGCTGCAGTATCAGGCCTCGTTCCGGCAAGCGATGCCGGCCCTGGCGAAACTCGCGGCGGATGAATCACCTGCGGTGCGACAACAGGCCCTGGCGATGCTGGGGGCAATCCGCGAGGCGGACGCCATGGCCGTGTACCTGGCCACGCGCGCTTTGAAGGATCCCATCGAGCCGGTGCGGTTGGAGGCTATCGCCGCCCTGGGCAAGCTCAGCGCGCAGACTCAGGTAGCGGCGCAACCGCTGATCGACTGTCTCCACGACGAATCGTCCGCCGTCCGGGAAGCCGCGGCAGCCGCGCTCGGCCGGATGGGCGCGCCGGCCAGCCAGGCGATTCCGTCTTTGGCAGCCTTGGTCGAGGACAGGGACCCCTCGGTGCGGGCTGCGGCGAACGAGGCTTTGCGAATGCTGCGGCCTGCCGCAACGGCCACGCCGGTTGACGTTCGGAAATAGGTGGTTCGACACCCGGGGCTGGTCGAGGGTGCCAGTCTCAGATGGAGCGGGCGGCCACTCCGATGGGGCTCGATCCATGCGAGATTCCTCCCTTTCTGCCATCACGGGCGGTGAATGGGGTGAAAGCTCGAAACTTCCATTTTCGGCTGGTGTTTTACCTGGAAAGCAATATCATGCGATCATGAAGCACGGTGGAAAGATGCTGGTCCTGCTGGCCGGGGGGCTTGCGTTCACGGCCAGGGCGACTCCGGTCAGCCCGGACCCTGCGACCACGCCTTACCAGACGATTGTCGATCGGAACGTCTTCGCCCTCAAGCCCCCGCCTCCACCCCCCAGCGCCGAAGAGGCCAAGCCACCACCCGTAAAGATCACTTTGACCGGGATCACCACTATCGTCGGCAAACGCGCCCTCATGAAGTCGCCCGCCCCTCCGGGAAAGCCGGGCGAACCCGCCAAGCCCGAGCTTTCTTATATCCTGGCTGAAGGACAGCGGGAGGGAGACGTTGAAGTGCTCGAGATCGACGACAAAAGTGGGAACGTAAAGATCAATAATGCCGGGGTGGTGGTCACCTTGAACATCGACAAGGACGGCCCCAAGCTGCCGACCACTGGGCTTCCGCCAGGGGTTCCGCCGCCTCCGATGGGCGCCATGCCCGGCTCGCGCGTGATCACGCCGTTCGGTGGCGGGAACCCGGGCTTTACCATGCCGGCGCGGACGCTGCGATTGCCTCCGGCGAATGGCGGCCTGCCGTCTAGCGGCATGCCGTCGGCCGGCATGAACCCGATGTTCAATGGCACGGGGATTCCTCAACCACAAACCTCTCAGCCGCAACAACCCGCGGCCAGTCTCGAGCAGCAAATCCTCCTCTTGGAAACCCAGCGGGAGATGAACAAGAATAACCCCAATTTCCCGCCGCTTCCGCCCACCCCGCTGTCCGAGGGGGCGGGCACCCCGGGATCCACGCCGGCCCAAACCGGGCCTCCGAGTTTCCCCATACTGCCCCGGCCCGGCGGTTTGCCGCCCATACCGCAGTAGCCTGTTGGTTGGCCGCATCGCCTCAGTTGCCCATGTTCCGCCTGGTATTAGCTGTTTTACTCCTTTTAGGTATGGGGGGAGGCGGTTTGCTCCCCGCCCAACCCATCGCGGAGTTCTATTCCAGCACCAACTCATGGGGATGGGAAACCAACGGCGCGACCATTTTCTCCCTGACCGGCTACGCAAAGACCAATATCTTGCCCAGCCCATGGTCGCAAAGCCCGATTCCGCCTCCCACCTTGGCGCCGGAAATTCGTGAGCGGCTGCTGGAGCGCCGGACGCAAACCGTGGCGCAGGTGCTCCTCTTTACCAACCGGGTCTTCCGCGGCTTCCAGCCGGAATCGCTGATCAACCGGGTATGGACCAATTTTAGTGCGCACGCCGAGGGCCGGAGCGTCGTGATTTGGACTCAGCGCGAGCATCCGGCTGGCTGGCCGGCGCGACCGCCCTTGGTCCGGTGGAATCCGAACGGGCTGATGTGGGGCATGCGAGGGTTGACCGCGCTGAGCCCGTGCTGGGAGATGGAAGGCAACCCCGGGCAGGTCCCCGTGACCGCCCTGACCAAGCGCCACGGCTACGCTCGAGGGCACAGCATGGGGCCGGATGGATTCCGGACGAACTTTGCCGGCAAGCGGGTGTGGTTCCTCACCACCAACAACGTAACCGTTGAGGTGAAGGTGGTCCGCGAGGTGGTCCGAACCATCGGCGGCAGCGGGCGGGACTACACGATCCTGCTTTTTGACCGCGATCTGCCGGATTCCATTACCCCCTTGCGGGTCTGTACCTTTGACCAGATCCTGCACCGATACGCCTTCCTGGACGGCGTGCCACATCCGCTTTTTATGACCGAGCAAACCGGCTGCGTCAGCGCCAGCGTTCCGGGTTACACGGTCGAGGTCTTCAAAGGCGGCGATTCCGGTTCGCCAAACATGCTGCCCCTGCCCGGCGAGCTTGTCTTTTACGGCGGTCGCACGACCAGTCCTCCCAGCCCGGAGCTGCAGGCGGACATGGACGAACTGTGCCGTCAGCAAGGCTTGAATCCAGCCCGGTACCGGCTGCAATGGGTGGATTTGTCAGCCTACCCGCAGTATTAGCGCGGACGGGTCAACCACCGGTGCCTGGCGCACGGCGCGGCTGCGGTCAGAGCTGGGGCGCTCGCCGGCCTAATCCTCCGATCCAACGGGCGCCAGCCGGCTAGCTCCTCTTCCAAAACCTCCGAGCCGGCGATAAACCTGAAACAAAACCCGGCTGGCCAGGGTCTTGAAAACACCGGCAAGGTTTTTTCAGAATAAAACCAGCCGGTGATTCGTCAGGAGACTGGGCGCAATTCGGCGGGGCGGTCTGCGCCTCGAAAACGAGGCCCAAGCTTTGTTTGACGAAATCCGTTGGATATTCCAATCTTCGCGCACGATGAGACGGCTCAGAATCTGGTTGGCTCTGGCCAGCGTCAGCTCGGTGGCGTTGGCTCAAACGAATGTTCCGGTGCAAGTGCGGCAGCTTTCGCTGCAGGACGCCATTCAATTGGCGCTCAAGCACAACCTGAATTTGCAGATCGACCGCTATAATCCCGAAATCGCCCTGTACAATCTCAAGGGCGCTTATGGCGCGTATGATCCCTCGTTTTCCAGCTCCGGCCAGCATAACCATAATGAGAGTGGCGCCCAAATCCTTCAGGGAGGGTTCATCATTCCGGCCTACCGTAGCGATGCCAATGCCTTCAGCTCCACCCTTTCCGGGATCACACCCATCGGCACCAGCTACAGCATCCAGGGCAATAGCAGCGACTCGTACGGAACCTTTCAAGAGAACAGCGGTGCGGCCGCTTCGTTCACGCTGACCCAACCACTGCTCAAGAACTTTTGGATCGACTCGAACCGCCTAACCATTCGCATCGCCAAGAACCGGCTGAAATATTCCGAACTGATGCTCCAACTGCAGATTATGCAGACGATTACCAGCCTCGAGCAGGGCTATTACGATCTCATTTACAATCGGGAGAATGTCAACGTGCAACAGAAAGCGGTGGAATTGGCCGAACGCCTGGTGATGGAAAACCGCAAGCGTCTGGAAGTCGGGGCGCTGGCGCCGCTGGACTTGCAGTCGGCCGAGGCCCAGGCGGCTTCAAGCCGTGCGGCGGTGATCGCCGCCCGGAGCCAGCTCGGCACCCAGGAGCGCGTGGTGAAACAGTTGATCACCGACCAATATCGCGAGTGGGCGGATGTGACGCTGGCCCCCGAGGGCGCGCTCACCGCCCCCGCCCCGGTCGTAAACCTGCAGGACAGTTGGAGCCAGGGATTGACGCAGCGGCCGGACCTGTTGCAGGCCAAGCTGGATGTCGAGCGGCAAGGCATCCAGTTGAAATATGATAAGAACCAGCTCCTGCCGGAAGTGGATGCGTTCGGCACCTACGGATACAACGGGACCGGCAAGGAGTTCAGTGACGCGTTTGGAAACCTGCGCACCCTCGATACGCGCTCCTACAGCTACGGCGGGCGAATCACCATCCCGCTCTCGAACATCCGGGCGCGGAGCGCCTACCGGTCCGACAAGGCCACGATGCAACAACTGGTCCTCACCATTAAGCAAATGGAGCAGACCATCATGATTGCCATCGACAATGATATCGGCGTGATCCGCGCCAATTACGACCAGGCGCAGGCCACCCGGGCGGCGCGCGAGTATGAAGAAGCCGCGCTGGACGCCGAACAGAAGAAGCTCGAGAGCGGCAAGAGCACGACCTACACCGTGCTGCAAGTACAGCGCGACTTGACGACCGCGCGCGGGAACGAGATTCAGGCCCTGGACACCTACAACAAGAGCCTTTCGCAGCTCAGCCTGGATGAAGGTTCGACCCTGCAGCGGCTGGGCATTCGGCTCGAAGTCCAATAAGCGGCCAACGCGGTTCGCTGCGCGATACCAGCCGTGCCGGATTAGCCACCGCGCCGGTTCAAGGGGAGAACGGAAGCTGGACCACGCGTGCGAGGCTATCACCCGCCGCTGTCCGCAGGGTCAATTCGGTCCCCACCTGGCTTGCCTCCCGGCGCACATATCCCAGGCCGATGTTTCCGTGAAGCGCCGGTGAGGCCGCGGCGCTGGTTATCCACCCCGCTTCTTTGCCGGCGTGAAATAGCTTGTCGCCCTTCGCGGGCAAGGCCTCTAGGTCGCCGTCCAAACGCAAACCGCGCAATTCACGATTCACGTGGCCGATGGTGTGGATGCGGTTGAGCACTTCCTGGCCGATGTAGCAGCCTTTCTGGTAGCTGACCGCCCGCGCTTCGATCCCGCATTCCTGTGGAAAGTTGGCCTCATCCATATCCACGCCAAAGCGCGGGATGCCCGCCTCGATGCGCGCCAGGTTGAACGCCTCCCAGCCACAGGCGCACCCCCTGCAAGCCTCGACGGTCCGGAGCAGTCCGTCCGCCAGGCGGCTCAAGGTTTCGGCCGGCGCGAATAAATCAAAGCCTTTGGACCCGAGGCGCGCCCGGTTCGCCACGTAAACCTCGCCCAAGGCGGGATCCATGGCTCTGGACGAATCGAAGTCGTGTGCGGGCAGCGCCTGAACCAGCCCAAGCCTCTGGAGCACCATCTCGGCCCCGGGCCCTTGGACGCTCAGCAGCCCGTAGAGCGACGAGACATCCACGATCTGCACGTCATCGGCCACAAGATATCGTTCGAGGCGCTCGGATACTCGCGCGCGCAGCCCGGGCTCAAAATCCAGCAGCAGCTCGTCCGCAAGGCAGAAGATGTTCAGGTCGCTCTCGAGGCGGCCCTTGGAATTGACGAGCGCGGCGTAGCATCCTTCGCCGGCGTGGAGGCGTTTAACGTCGTTGGTAACCTGGCCGTGAAGAAAGCGCACCCGATCGGCCCCAGTGAGACAGACCCGGCTGCGAAAGCTCAGGTCCAGCACGCCGGCGCGCTCCCGCAACGCCGCGTGCTCGTGCGCGCGGTCGCCGTAGCCGGCCACGGTTTCAGCGCCATCGAGCTCGATAAACCGCGCACCCAGCCCCTGGTGCAACCCGTGTAAGATCATTGGTTCCATCTGGTCTTTCAGGAATCTACAAGCCGTTGTCCCCAATGCAAAGTCCTCATCCGGTCCGGGACCACGCCTTTGGAGCGGGGCCTGGGATGGCCCTCAAGCCCACCACTACGGGTAATCCGTGGGCTGGGTACCCTGCCGTTTAGGCCAAAGGCCTGGGTCATATCAGCCCAGGGCAGCGCCCTGGGCTCCTGGGCTTAAGTGAACCTTCTGAGCGCTGAAAGCGCGATCCGTCCCGGGGCTATTTGGCTCAATCCCACACGGATCATTCATCAAACTCCACCTGCTACCTTTGGAGCAGGTTCCGAGATTCTTCCTGGCTGAGGGATCGCGGCATAGGATTGCTGGTCCCGGCGTGTTTGGATTGAATCAGGTCGTTTGATGACCTCGGTGAACCTCATGAGGCAGGCCGTTGGCCTGCAACCCCAAACGACGGCGCCATGAACCCAGGGCGGGTGCCCTGGGCTGGTATGAGCGACGCCTTTGGCGTCTCAAAAACTCGGCGGGGTTGGTTCGGTCTCGCCCCAGAACAATTCCGTTCTCCGCCCGTCACGCCACACCTTTGTCACAGTTCTTTGCTAGCCTTTTGAGTCCGGGTTATGGCATGCTCGACGCGTTAAGCCGGGAGTTTGGAAGTGGCGAGGAAAAATACTTGGCACTCATAGTCAAACTTTGAACCCCTCAACGCCAGGATTCTTGACCGGTCTCGGAAACTCACCGGTTTACCTCAACTCCGTTCCCGAGCCTTCCACATTCGCCTTGGCTGGGCTCGGCGCCGCCGGCGCATGGTTCCGTATCCGGCGGAGGGGTTAGACTAATGCGGTCCGCCGGCCAATCCGTGGGCCATGGTCAGGAGCAAATCGGTTTTTGAGATGGAGCCCAGCAAGACGCGGTCTTCTGAATTATCGACCACCGCCAGGCGTTCCCCGCGGTAGGCGCGAAAGTGTTCGAGCGCCTCGCCCAGGCGGCTGCCCGGGGTGACCATGTGGATATCCGTTTGCATCAGGCCCGCGGCGGTGACCCACTCGTGCGGCCCGCGCGTTTGCAGTTGCCGTTCCACCTCGGTCAACGAGATCACCCCGCGCAATTGGTTTTGCAAGGTGACTACCAGCAGGTGACGGTAGGGCTGACTGGCAAACAGCCGGGCCACCTCCGAAAACGGCGTGCTTTCGGTGACCGTGGCCGGGGGCGGCCGCATCAAATCGCGGACGCGGAGGCCGGAGATTTCCTCCGGCGTGGCCTGCGGTTGTTTGCGCCGCAGGGATTCAGAATAAATGGAGTCGCTTTGCAGTGAGCGCGCGGTGTAATAGGCCGTCACACAGACCAGCATGAGAGGCAGGATGATGTTATAATCGACGGTCATCTCGAATACCATGAGTATGGACATGAGTGGGGCGCGGGTCGTGGCGGCCAGGAACCCACCCATGCCGACCAGGGCATAGGCCTGCGCGCCGGACGTGTGTCCGGGCCACGCGGCGGCGGCGGCATGGCCTAACAGGGAGCCTAACATGGCGCCGGTAAATAGTGTCGGCGTAAAGACCCCGCCGACCGCGCCCGAGCCGGTGGTTGCGGCAATGGCCAGGACCTTGCAAATGAGGATGGCCGCCAAAATGGTCCAGGGCCACGGGTTCGACAGCACCAGGTTGGTCATGGTCCGGCCATTGCCCCAGACCTCGGGGAAGGGAATGGCCAGGGCGCCGACGACCAGTCCGCCGACGGCCAGGCGCCAATAAACCTGAGGGATCAGGGTGGTGAACCCAGCCTCGCTCAGGCGCAGCAACCGCACGTATCCCGGCGCCGCCACTCCCAGCAGCAACCCCATGGCCCAATACGGGATCAGTTCCCACGGGCTGGCTAAGGCAAACGACCGGATGCTGAAGTAAGATTCCGCCCCGCCCAGATAGCGGCTGATCACGGTGCTGGCCACCGCCGCGATGAGGAGTGGTCCCAGGCTTTCCATTGCGATCGAGCCCAGAACGATTTCAGATACAAACAGCGCCCCGGCAATCGTCACGCCATAGACCGCCGCGAGGCCCCCGGCGGCGCCGCAAGCGACCACCAATCGGAGTTTGGGCGTGGACAATCGGCCCCGAAGTCCAGCCCAGGAAGCCAGCATCGCCGACACCTGAACCATGGCGCCTTCCCGGCCAATCAATCCCCCGGAGCCGATGGTCATTAACGAGGAGAGGGCTTTGATAAAGCCCTGGCGGACATCGAACGTACCCCGGCGCACTGCCACCGCCTCCATATAGTCCGTGGATCGGCGGTCCCCCGCGTATCGTTGCCGAAAATTCAGCACCCAGCCGGCCAGCAGGCCGCCGCCTGCCGGGATGAGGAACCGTTGCCACCAGGTGAGTTCCGCCGCGACCTGCTCGAGGCTGCCGGTGTGGCGGGTCCAAAGCCATAACACGCCCTGGATCGCGTCCCGGAAGACGATGGCGCTCAGCCCTCCGACGCAGCCGACCAGCCCCGCCCAAAGCAAACTGCCCAGCACCTCACTGGGATAAAGCCACCTGGCCAGCCGGCCATACCAACGCAGCAGGCGCAAATGAGATTTCGGCTTCACCGAGCCAATGTGCCTTGCGTGGGGCGGTCCGCAAGCTACTCCGTCTCCGTTCCGGCCTGGCTCTGTTCGTTGATGACCACGGTCTTGATGTTTACGAATTCGCGGATGCCATAATGGCTCAATTCGCGGCCATATCCCGACTGCTTCACTCCACCAAAGGGCAAGCGTGGGTCCGAGGCAACCATCCCATTCACGAAAGCCATTCCCGCCTGGATTTGCTCGAGGAACATTTCCCGCTCCTTGGAATCTTGGTCCAGGCGGTCGAGCCAAGCCCGAACGACGTGTCATTGGCAACTCGAATGGCCTCGCTCATCCCCTCGACGGGGAAAAGCGACGCCACCGGCCCGAAAAGCTCCTCGCGATGGGCTGGCGAGTCGGGAGGAATTTCGCTCAAGACGGTGGGTGGAAAGAAGTAACCCGAGCGGTTCAACCGCTGGCCGCCCAGGAGGGCGCGCGCACCCAGTACCAGGGTTTTAGTCACTTGCTCTTCCAGACCGGCCAGAACCTCTTGCGTGGCCAAGGGTCCGATATCGGTGGTTTCATCGAGGGGGTCTCCGACCTTGAGGGCGGCCATGCGCTCGACGAACCGGCGCTCGAACTCCGCCGCGACGCGCCGATCCACGATAAACCGCTTGGCGGCGATGCAGGACTGGCCGTTGTTTACCGTGCGTGCCTGCACGGCCGTTGCCACCGCGCGCTCCAAATTCGCGCTCGGCATGATGATGAACGGATCACTGCCGCCCAATTCGAGTAGGGTTTTTTTGATGTGCTTGCCGGCTGTGGCGGCCACGCTGCTGCCCGCCCCAACGCTGCCCGTAAGCGTGACCGCGCAAACCCGTGAATCCTGGATAATATCGCTCACGCGGTTGGACCCGATGAGCAGGGTTTGGAAGACTCCCTCGGGGAAGCCGGCGCGACGAAAGACCTCCGGGATGGCCAGCGCGCACCCCGGGACATTCGACGCATGCTTGAGGAGGCCCACGTTGCCAGCCATTAACGCCGGGGCTGCGAAGCGGAACACCTGCCAAAAGGGGAAGTTCCACGGCATTACGGCCAGCACAGGACCGAGCGGATCGAATCGCACGTAACTGCGCGCCGGGCCGGTCGCCACGTCTTCATTCGCCAGAAAACGCTCGGCGTTTTCCGCGTAGTAGCGGCAGGCCCAGGCGCATTTCTCGACCTCCTGGACCGCCGCTCGGATGGGTTTGCCCATTTCGAGGGTCATCGTTCGCGCAAACTCCGCTTTGCCCGATTCCAGCACCTCGGCCGCCCGTTGCATGCATCGCGACCGCTCCGCGAAGGATACCCGGCGGTATGAATGAACGTCTCCTGGGCGCGTCGGAGTTTCTCTTCTACCTCTGGGTCGGTGTCCGCCGTGTACCGCCGCAGAACCTCACCGGTGGCGGGGTTGATAGTCGCAAGCGTTTGCGGGGAGCTTTGGCTGGTTGTGCTCATAATGTTTCGGTGGCCATGAAAGCTCAGGACCAGGAGCAGACTCGATGCCGGCAATGGGGCAAGGTGGGGTGGCGGCCCATGGCTCAGCTCAGGTCGCGCAACGCCTTTGTCGCCTCTTCCAACCTCATGGGCTGGTTGTAAAGCGGCGAGCCGGGCTCCTGCTTCCTGCCTCCGTCCCGCAATGTCCCCGTGTCCACGGGCGCGAAGCCAATCTCCTCGATCAAGCGCATCACCACCTGCTTCGCCTCGAAGTCGTCTCCGGCAACAAACAGCACCAGCCGCTCTTTGGTGCCCAGCCGTGCTTCGGTTGCCAGCGTCCGGTAATACATCGTGTTAAAGGCCTTCACGAGCCGGGCGCCGGGCAGACGCCGCGCCACTTCCTCGCTCGAGGTGGCCTCGGCTAAATCCATCACCTCGCCCTGCGCGGAATAGGGGTTCATCGCATCGACGACGATCTTGCCGCTCACGAGGTCCGGCGGCGGCAGCGCTTCGGGCGAGCGCCACGGCACCGCCAGGACGATGAGTTCGCCAAATCTCGCCGCCTCCTCGACGGTCATGGCACACGCCTTGGGCCCGATCGACTTGACCAACGCGGCCAGCGTAGAGGGTCCCCTGGAATTGCTGATCCCGACCTCATGCCCCGCCTTGGCAAGATGCCGGGCCAAAGTTGCGCCAATGTTTCCCGCTCCAATCATCCCGATTTTCATGATGGTCAATTTGCCGGACGGTGAATCAAGGGTCACGGATCGTTGCGCTGGCCCTCGTAGGCCAGCCAGGGCATGATGGATTCGGGCCGCTCGCTGAAATCCATATTCTGCACCACCCAGCCTTTGTCGGAGCGATAGACCAGGAACCGGCCATATACCACTCCGCGCTCGAAGTTAATCGACACGTAGAGGACCTGGGAGGTGCTGCTGATCCCCTTGCTCTGAATGATTTCGTGCGATTTGTAATTGCCCAGCGCCGAGCTGAGATTCCGGAAGAACCTGGCCTCGCCCGCAGCTTTATTGCTCCCTTCCATCAACCCCCCGCGCTGCCAACCCATGAAAATGGCATCCACCGCGCCCCCCTTGGCCCAGGAGGCGAAGCCGGCTTCGAGGATCTCCGGCAGCGGCTGAGCGAAAGCCGCGCCCATCGCCAGGAAGGTGGAAATTAACCAGGCGCAGGTGACACAGACCTTGCAACCCGCGAGGACCGGACGCTTAATGACGTTCATTACGATATCCTTTCGATTTGGAGCTCTTCCCGTCGGCGGGTGGAATCAGCGCGCCGGCGCAGCCGCGGGAGAGTTTTATGGGTTTTCCAAGGGCCATGCCACCGCCCGGTCATGCTCGACGCGGATCGTTCGCGCCTGGGCCGAGGCCGGTCGAGGGGCCCTCATTGATTTGAGAGAAATTTTCGACGTAGATACTCGAGATGATACGTGGTCTGCGTGGGTTCACCCGTCGCGTTTCGGATGAGGTCTTGAGGCGAAAAGCGCTGGCCATGCGCATGGACTTTCTGGCGCAACCACAGGAGTAAATTCTGGTACTGGCCCCGGGCGAGTTCGGCTTCCAATCCCGGCTGATCCAGTTTCGCACGGTTCATGAGCTGCGCCGCATTGAGGTTCCCCAGGGTGTAGGTGGGGAAATAGCCCAGGTCCCCAAGGCTCCAATGAATATCCTGCAAACACCCATCCGCATCCTTGGCGACCTTCAAGCCCAGCATCTTCTCAAATTCCTCGTTCCAAAAGGCCGGTACTTCAGAAACCTTCAACTGATTTTCGGTCAGGCGGACTTCGATCTCGAATCGCAGGATGATATGCAAATCGTAGGTGATCTGGTCCGCCTCGACCCGGATGAATGAGGGGCGCACCCGGTTCACGGCGGCGGCGATCTGGTCCGGCCTGAACTGGCGCAAACCCGGAAAATGCCGGCAGGCGGCCGGGTGCCAGTGCTCCCAAAAGGCCGGATGCCGCCCGACATGGTTCTCCCAGAGCCGCGACTGGGATTCGTGGACGCCCAGCGAGGCCGCGGCGCCCAGCGGTGTGCCAAAACGGTCCGGGGGCAGGCCCTGTTCGTACAAGCCATGGCCGGCCTCGTGCAGTATGCCGTAAAGCGACTGCGTGAAGTCCTGCTCGTTGTAGCGCGTCGTCAGCCGGCAATCCGACGGCCCGAGCGTCGTGCAAAACGGATGCGTCGTCGTATCGATCCGGCCTGCGCCGAAGTCGAATCCGATGGCCTCGGCCACCTCGCGATTCAGCGCTTGTTGGGCGGCGATCGGGTACTCGCCCGCCAGGAGCGCCGGCGGCACCGCGGCGGAACGTTCCATGGCGGCGGGCAGGATGGAGCCGATGGCCGGGCGCAGTTCGGCGAACAGGGTGCGGATTTGCGCCGCGCGGGCGCCGGGTTCGTACTCGTCGAGCAGGGCATCGTACGGGGATTGCTCGAAGCCCCAGCACTCGGCCATGCGCCGGTTCAGCTCGACGAGCTTTTGCAGGTGCGGTTTGAACCGCTTGAAGTCCGAATGTTGCCGGGCTTCCTTCCAAACCGCCTGGGCATGCGCGCGGGTGCGTTCGAACTTTTCCACCAATGACGCGGGGAGTTTGGTGGCGCGATCGGTACGATCGCCGCCACTCGCGGATATTGGCCGCCTCCTCGGAGCCGGGCGCGAACCCGTGCTGTTCGCAGGCGGCAATCCAGCCGCCGACGACCTTGGCGGTGAACAGGCGATGCTTTTGGCCACCAAAATAAGCGAGCTGTTCCGCGCGGAAATCCAGAGCTTTGGGCGGCATGCCGGTTTCCAGGTCCCAGTTGAGGGTTTCGGCCGTGGTCGAGAGCCAGGCCAGCTCGCGGGCGCGTTTGAGCAGTTTGATATAGGGCTCGAATTCAGTTCCCATAGAATTTTTGTGATCTTTAGACGATCGTCGTGTCGATTTGCTCCGGTCGCCAAAGCTGGCGACCTTCCATCCCGCCGGCAACGACCAGCGTTTGCCCTGTAATATGGCGGGCCAGGACGTCTGAAGAAAGGAAGACCGCGGCATGGGCGATATCCTCGGGACGGGCGAGCTGCGGCAGGGCCATGGTGGCGGTGACCTGGCGGACCATGGCTTGATTGCGGAGTTTGCGGGCCAGGCGCGGAACCACCGTCCATCCCGGACAAATGCAGTTGATCCGGCCGCCGCAGTAAGCATGCGTGTGCGGCGCGAGCCGGTTGATCTCGTTCTTGAGGGACCGGGTTAAACCGAAAGCGATCGCGGACTTCGCGGAGGCATAATCCGCATGGCCGGCCTCGCCGAAGACCGCCGCCGTCGAGGCGATCAGCACGGCGTTACCGTGCTTTTGTTTGGCCACGACGCGCAGGAACTCACGGACGGACAGAAAGGTCGAGGTTAGCACTCCGTCGATCGTGCTTCGCCATTGGCGCAACGACATTTGGTCGAGCGTGACGTCGCGCACCTCCCAGGCACCGGCGTTGGCCACCAGGGTATCGACGCGGCCGAACCGTTTTACCGCTTCGCTTAGCAAGCGCCTGGCCTGAGGCTCTTTCGTAAGATCCGCCTGAACCGTCATGGATTCCAGCCCCGGGAACTCGCGTTGCAAGGCAACGGCGCTCGCGCGATGTGCGTGATAGTGCAGAACCAGGCGCGCGCCTTCCGCGGCGAACTGGCGCGCGATGGCGGCGCCGATCCCACCGGAGGCCCCGGTGATCACTACCACCCGTCCCTTTAAATGAGCGTCCATAATCCCTAAACTCCAACCGGCCCCGGCACCCGTTCGAGCGGGTTCACGACCGGGCAATCAGGCGCCGGGTTTCAAGAAAAACCCGCGTTGTCGTTCGCTGATGGGCAGGTCCAATCTTTGCATCACCTGCAACATATCTTCCCACACCCGGCGTTTTTCGCTCAAGGCCTGGTTGCGCAGCAGGTACGCTGGATGGTAGGTCGGCATCAGCGGAATGCCGCGGTAGGTTTGCCACTGACCGCGCAGCCGGGTAATGCCCGCCGTTTTGCCCAGCAACCCTTCCACCGCGGTCCCACCGAGGGCGACCAGGACTTTGGGGCCGATGATATCGATTTGCTCCTGCAGGTAAGGCAGGCAGGTTTGCATCTCCTCGGGCGTGGGCTTGCGATTGCCTGCCGATTGGGCGGGCATGTCCGGGCGGCACTTCAGAATATTGGCAATGTAAACGGACTCCCGGGAGAGCCCCATCGTCTGAAGGATCTTGGTGAGCAATTGACCCGCCTTGCCCACAAAGGGCTCGCCTTGCGCGTCTTCGTCTGCTCCGGGCGCCTCACCCACGAACATCAGGGCCGCGTTAATGTCTCCCACCCCGAACACCACGTTTTTTCGGGCCGCCGCCAAATGGGTACATTTAGTGCAGGGAAGCACGTGCTGACGCAATTCGGCAAAAGCGGCCGCCTTGGCTTGGGGGCTGAGGGACTGGGCTGGCGCCGGGGCGTCGGAGGCATCTGGAATTGCCGGCCGATCTCCTTGAACGGGTGAAACCGGTGAACCAGCCCGCGAAGTTGGGAGCGCTGGGGGAGCGGGCAATACGAGGGGGCCCGCCGCCGGCTCAATCCGAGTCGCGCGAGGAAAAGAAGCCGGGCGCGCCTGGCCGAGACCGGCCAGCAGGTCTGGCGAGATCGGCACGAACCGCCTCCCCCGGGCTTTCAGATCCTGCAGGTGGCGAATGGCGGCATCGAGCAGTTGCAAGTAGGCCTCTTCCGGCATCCTGGAAATTTACCCCGCGGCGCTCGTCATGCACGCAAATTCGACAGAGCGGGGGCGGGTTGCTAATTTGGGGCTTATGGCAGAAGCCTCTTTGAAAGTGTTGGCGGTCGTCGGCAGCTTGCAGCGCGCCTCCGTGACCCGGGTGGTCGTCCAGCAGGTGGCGGAACGGCTCAGGGCCGCTGCTTGCGCCGTCGATATTCTCGATTTCTTGCAAGAACCCATGGCGCTGTATAACCCCGACACGGCTCACGAATTGCCGGGCTATGCCGAGCTTCAGTCACGTGTCGATCAGGCCGATGTCATCCTTCTAGGCACGCCGGACTACCACGGAAGCCTGAGCGGCGCGATGAAGAATTTCCTGGATCACTTCTGGTACGAGTTTGCCGGCAAACTCTTTGTCACCATCGTCGCCTCCCATGAAAAGGGACTGACCGTGACCGACCAACTCCGCTCCATTGCCCGGCAGTGCTACGCCTGGACCTTGCCTTATGGCGTGTCGTTCACCGAGGACGTGGATGTGAAGGACGGCAAAATCGTGAGTGATCCGCTCCGCCAGCGTCTCGAGATGTTGATTCGGGACGCGCGGGTGTATGGGAGCATTCTGGCGCAGCAGCGGCGCACGGATTTGACCGGGACGGAGCCGGGCTTTCTGGCGAGGCACAGGGGGAAGCGTAAAACGTAAACCGTAAAGCGTAACAACGTAACAACGTAAGGGGCGGGGGACGGGGGTTGGGGGGATTAGAGGGGCAGGGGCATGGAGGGTCGGGATGGAGCGGGGCCGACGGGTACTGTGAAACGGGCGAGAGAGGCTATCCCAGCAGCTTTTTCCAACGGGCCAACTGGCGTTTCACCTCTCGGGTGCCGGGCGCGCCGATGAGGTTGCGTTTGGCGAGCGCCTTTTTCAGGTCAAAAACCTTCAGCGCATCCGCGGCGAACTCTTTCTCGACGGATTGAAATTCTTCCAACGAGAGCCGGTTCAGGGGTTTAGCGAGGTTTTCGGCCAAGGCCACCAAGCGGCCGACGGCGTGGTGGGCTTGCCGGAAGGGGATCCCTTTCCGGACCAGGTAATCGGCCAGGTCAGTGGCCAGCAAGCCCGGATCGAGCGCCGCCGCCTCGCAGACTTCGCGGTTGGCGCTGGTATTGTGGAGCATGGCGGCGCACACGCGCACCGTGGCCCGGACGGTGTCGGCCGTGTCAAACAGCCGTTCCTTGTCTTCCTGCAAGTCGCGGTTGTAGGTCATCGGCAGTCCCTTCAGAAGCGTCAGCAACGAGACCAGGTTGCCAATGACCCGGCCGCTCTTTCCCCGCATCAGTTCGGCGACGTCTGGATTCTTCTTTTGGGGCATGAGCGACGAGCCGGTGGTGTAGGCGTCGGCAATCTTGATGAAATTGAACTCGGCGCTGGCCCAAAGTATCAGGTCTTCCCCCAGGCGGGAAAGATGCACGGCGAGCAGCGCCGCATGCGCGCAGAACTCGATGGCGAAGTCCCGATCACTTACGGCGTCCATCGAGTTTTGCGCGACTCGTGCCCGGCCCTGGGCATCGACGAAATCAAGCAGCCGCGCCGCGAACTCGCGGTCCAGCGGCAGCGTGGAACCCGCCAAAGCGCCGCTGCCCAGCGGACAGACGTTCAAACGCGCCGCGGCTTCCCGGAACCGGTCCGCATCCCGCGCCAGCATTTCGACGTAGGCCAGGAGGTGGTGGGCGAAATAGATGGGTTGCGCCCGCTGCAGATGGGTGTAGCCGGGGATAATGACTTTGCTCTCCCGATCGCCCAGTTGATGCAGGGCGCCCTGGAGCTGGCGAATTTCTCTTAGCAGCTCCCGAATCTCGTCCCGGAGCCACAGTCGCATGTCCAGCGCCACCTGGTCGTTGCGCGAGCGCCCGGTGTGGAGCTTTGCGCCGGCCGGAACACGCCGTGTGAGCTCCGACTCGAGGTTCATGTGCACATCCTCAAATTCCGGGTTCCAACGGAACTTTCCGGATTCGATTTCCTTGGCGATGTCGTCCAGCCCGGCGAGGATCGCGCGAAGCTCCATGCGCGTCAGCAGCCCCGCGCGGTTTAAGGTAGCCGCATGCGCCTTCGAGCCGAGGATGTCCTGGCGCCAAAGGCGCCAATCGAACGAGACGGATTCGGTAAACCGCGCCACGTCGGCCGCCGGGTTTCCGGTGAAGCGTCCGCTCCGAGAGACAGGAGAATTCTGTTCCGTGCTGTTCAAGGCAGGCAAGCTTGCGCTCGAAGGCCGCGAAAGTCACGCCGGTATTGGCGGGGGTGGGGTGGGGACAGCCTGTCCCCATCCCGCAGCGGAGCTTGATGCAGCCCTATTCGAGACCGGTTGAGGACGCCCAGATACTTTGAAGGACTGCGGGAGAAGATTTCCTGAGCCAGCCTGGCCGCGGCAGCCAGGCCGGCTTCAGGGTACCCAACTACAACTCAAACCCATTTCTAACCCAAGCGGAGTAATAGCACGAACGGTGCCAGCAAGGATTTGCCCAAGATCCAATGGTTTTTCGTGCGCGGATCCCCACCCGACGCGTGAGATTCACGCGTTATGCGTCAATTTCACGCGGGCGTGTAATTCCATGAGGGCGAGAGTGGGCCGCAATCATCAGAGATAACAGGCTGGCGAGGCCTTGGCCGAGCGGGCCTGTGGCCAGCACGAGCCCGGGAATCTGACCTGCCTGGGTGTCCGTGCTTCAGCGCACGTCCCCGAGCGTGGGTTGAGGACCCCCGCCGAGGCTGACGGGGTGAGGGCGTCTCCTGGCTGCCAGCCAGTGCCGGCGGATGTGTTCGAAGAAGAGGTAAATCACGGGGGTTGTGAAGAGGGTCATCGCCTGGGAGAAGATGAGTCCGCCGACAATCGCGATGCCAAGCGGTTGGCGCAGTTCCGAGCCGGTGCCCAACCCGATGGCCAGAGGCACGGCGCCGAACATGGCGGCCATGGTGGTCATCATGATGGGCCGGAAGCGGATGACACAGGCCTGGTAAATGGCTTCCTCGGGACTGGCGTTGTCGTTGCGCTCGGCTTCCAGGGCGAAATCGATCATGAGGATGGCGTTCTTCTTCACGATGCCGATCAGGAGAATGATGCCGATGAAGGAAACCAGGGAAAGGTCGAACCCGGTGGCGATCAAGGCCACCAAGGCGCCGACGCCGGCCGAGGGAGGGTGGAAAGGATGGTGATGGGGTGAATCAGGCTCTCATAGAGCATTCCCAGCACGACGTACACCGCGATCAAGGCGGCCAGCACCAGGATGGGTGTGCTGGCGAGCGACGCCTTGAACACCTGGGCGGTGCCCTGGAAGCTGCCTTGCACGCTGGAAGGCATGTGCAGCTCGTCCACGATCTTTTGGACGGCCTCGGTGGCCGCGCCCAGCGACGCGCCGGGCGCCAGGTTGAACGAGAGTGTCACGGCGGGAAATTGGCCCTGGTGATTAACCGAGAGATAGGCATTGCCCGTTCTTGAATTTCGCCACCGCCGAAAGCGGCACCAGTTTGCCCGTGTTCGATTTGACGAAGATCTTGTCCAAGGAAGCCGGGTCGCCCAGAAAGCCCGGTTCGGCTTCCAGAACAACGAAATGCTGGTTGTAGCGCTTGTACAGGGTCGAGACCTGTCGCTGGCCGAAGGCATCGTAGAGGGTATTGTCAATGGCGGCGGGGGAAACGCCCAGGCGTGCGGCGGCGTCGCGGTCGATTATCGACTTTGGCTTGCAGACCGCCGGTGAGCTGGTCGCTCGGTGACGTCGCGCAGCAGCGGATTTCGCTGAGCTTGTCCAGGAGCAGTGGTGGACCAGTGCTTGAGCTCGTCCAGGTCGGTGGATTGCAGGGCGTATTGGTACTGCGCTTTGCTCATGCGTCCACCCACGCGGATGTCCTGGTTGGCCTGCATGAAGAGCGTGATCCCAGGCAGCACGGACAGTTTCCGGCCGCAAGCCGGTTGATCACCTGGTCAGCGCGTGACATTGCGTTCCTCGACCGGCTTAAGGGTGATGAACATGCGGCCGTTGTTGACGGTGGAATTGCCGCTTCCGCTGACGAACGAGCCAATGGACTCGACCGCCGGGTCGGCCATGACGATGGCCAGCACTTCTCGTGTGAAGTGCGAGTCATGGCCTGAAACGAAATGTCCTGGGCGGCTTCGGTGATGCCCATCAAGCCGCCGGTATCCTGCTGCGGAAAGAAGCCTTTGGGGACCGTCGCAGTAGAGCCAGATGGTGGCGACGAGGGTGAGCACGGCGACCACGAGCATGAAGACCTGATGGCGCAGCACCCACTTGAGCATCGGCTTCGTAGCCGCCGAGCAGCCAATTGAAAGCCGCTTTCGCAGGCACGATAAAACAGGCCGGGCTTGGCATAACTGGTTTCCGCCCGCAGGAACCGCGAGCACAGCATCGGGGTGAGCGTCAGGGAGAGAACGCCGGAAACCAGGACCGCCATGCTGAGGGTCACGGCGAACTCATGGAACAACCGGCCGATCAGCCCGCCCATGAACAGCAGCGGAATGAACACCGCCACCAGCGAGGTGGTCATGCGAAACGATGGTGAACCCGATTTGCCTGCGCGCCTTTCAGCGCGGCCTCGAACGCGCTTTCTCCCCGCTTCGATATGGCGGAATATGTTCTCGATGACGACAATGGCGTCATCGACGACGAATCCGACCGAGATGGTGACGGCCATGAGCGACAGATTATCGAGGCTATAATGGCAAAAGTACATGCCGGCGAACGTCGCCGCCAAAGCCAGCGGAACGGTGATGCTGGCGATGAAGGTCGGCCAGAAGCGCCGCAGGAACAGGAAGATCACCATCACGACCAGCGCGATGCTGAGCAGGAGCGAGAATTGGACTTCTTTCACCGAAGCTTGGATGGTCCGCGTGCGGTCGCTGACGGCGGTGATCGTGATGGCCGGCGGCAGCCATTCAGCCAGATGCGGCAGTCTCATCCTTAATCCGGCGGACCACTCGATCACGTTGGCGTCGGACTGTTTGAAAACAATCACCAGCACGGCGACGTTGGTGCCGGACCATCCGGCCTGCAACGTGTTCTCGACGCCGTCGATGGCGCGGCCCATCGACGGAGAGCCGGAGCGGGCCGGTGGGCTTTTGGGTAACGATGAGGTTCTGGTAGTCCCGGGCGTTGAGGAGTTGGTCATTGCTGTCCAGGGTGTAGGCCAGGCCGTGGCCTTCGAGGCTGCCTTTGGGCTCATCCACGTTGACCTGCGCTGAGCGCCGAGCGGATGTCCTCGAGGCTGAGGCCGGCGGAAGCCAGGGCCGTCGGATTCGCCTGCACCCGGATCGCATCCTTGGCGGCGCCGCTGATATACACCTGGCTGACGCCTTCCACTTGGCTGAGTCTCTGGGCGATGATGGTGTCGCCGTAATCGTAAATTTGATTGGCCGGCAAGGTCGCCGAGGTCATCGCCAGGATCATGACCGGCGCATCCGCCGGGTTGACCTTGCGATAGGTGGGCGGGGCGGGGAGGTTGATGGGCAGGTCGCCTGCCGCCGCATTGATGGCCGCCTGCACATCCCGCGCCGCGCCATCGACGTTGCGGTCCAGGTTGAACTGGATGGTGATGGCCGTTCCCCCCAGGGTGCTGACCGAGGTGATTTCCGAGACGCCCGAGATTTGGCCCAGGCGCCGTTCCAGCGGGGCCGCGACGGTCGAGGCCACCGTCGCCGGGTCGGCGCCCGGCAAGCTGGCCCCGACTGTCACCATCGGGAAATCCACGCGCGGGATGGGGGCCACGGGCAGGAAATGGTAGGCAACGATCCCCGCGAGGGACAGCCCCGCCGCCAGCAGCGAAGTGCCCACCGGCCGGCGGATGAATGGTTCGGAAATGTTCACGGCCAGCCGTTAGGAACCCGCTTCCGTCCGCAACCTTTCCTCCGCCGGTGCGGGCAGCTGCGCCGCCTGGCGCCAGCGGCGGAACCGGTTGCCGAACCGGTCCAGGTAGAGATAAACCACCGGGGTGGTGTAGAGGGTGATGAACTGCGACAGCAGCAGACCCCCAACGATGGCGATGCCCATGGGCCGGCGGAGTTCGGACCCCTCGCCGTGCTGCAGCGCCAGCGGCAACGCGCCCAGCAGCGCGGCCATGGTCGTCATCATGATGGGGCGAAAGCGCAGCAGGCAGGCCTGATAGATCGATTTTTCGGGCGGCAAACCCTCCGTCGCGCTCGGCTTCGAGCGCGAAGTCGATCATCATGATCGCGTTCTTCTGCACGATGCCGATGAGCAGGACGATGCCGATCAAGGAAATCAGGGACAGGTCGTTGCCGGTGAGCATCAAGGCCAGCAAGGCTCCGACCCCCGCCGAGGGCAAGCTGGACAGGATCGTGATGGGGTGGATGTAGCTCTCATAGAGCACGCCGAGGACGATGTAGATCACCGATGATCGCCGCCAGGATCAGGAAGGGCTCGCTCTTGAGCGAGGAACGGAACTCGGCGGCGCTGCCGGAAAACGTCGTGACGACCGTCTCGGGCAGCCCAATGGCTTTCTCGGAGTCCTGGATGGCCTTGACCGCGGCGCCCAGCGAGGCGCCCGGCTGCAGATTAAAGGAAAGCGTCACCGCCGGGAATTGTCCCTGGTGGACGATGGTCAGAGGCGCCAGTTCCGTCTTTAAGCTTGCGAAGGCACTGAGCGGCACGGCCTGGCCGGTCGAGGATTTGACGTAGATTTTGTCCAGAGATTCGCGGCGTCAGTTGGAACCCCGGGTCGGCTTCCAGGATGACCCGGTACTGGTTGAGCTGGGTAAAAATGGTCGAGACCTGCCGCTGGCCGAAGGCGTCGTAAAGCGTGTCGTCGATGGCCTGCGGCAGGACGTTGAGCCGGGACGCCTGCTCGCGATCCACCACCACGCTGACTTGCAAGCCCGCCCGTCTGCTCGTCGCTGGCCACGTCGGTCAACTCCGGCAGGGTGCGCGAGGCGGTTCAACAGCCGGGCGGCCCATTGCGAAAGTTCGGCTTCATCGGCGTCCTGCAGGGTGTATTGGTATTGGGTGCGGCTGACGCGGCTGTCGATCTGCACGTCCTGGACCGCCTGCATGAACAGGGAGATGCCCTCGACGACCGGCAGTCGTCTCGCTTCAGCCGTTCGATAATCTCCGTCACGCCCAGGCTGCGCTGATCGCGCGGTTTCAGATTGATATAGAGCCGCCCGGTGTTCATCGTCGGGTTTACCGTTCCTCCGCCGACGAAGGATGCGACATTGACGACGTCCGGGTCGTGCAACACCGCCTCGGCGACTGCCGCTGCTGTTGCCACCATGGACGGGAACGAAATCGTCTGCGCGGCATCGGTGATGCCCAGGATCATCCCCGTGTCCTGTTGCGGGAGAAGTCCTTTCGGCACCAGGACATACAACCAGACGGTGGCCACCAGGGTCGCTACGGCCACCCCGAGAACCAGCGCCTGGTGACGCAACACCCAGCGCAGGCCGGTTTCGTAGGCGTCGAGCATGGCTTTGAAAAACCGCTCGGTCGCCAGGAAAAACCGGCCATGCTTGTTCTTGTCCTCCGGCTTGCAGCAGCCGGGCGCACATCATCGGCGTCAGGGTCAAGCGACACCACGGCGGAAACCATGACCGCGATGCTCAAGGTGATGGCGAACTCGCGGAACAAGGCGCCCGACGATGCCCGTCATGAAAATCAGCGGGATGAAGACCGCCACTAGAGAGAAGCTGAGCGAGATGACGGTAAAACCGATTTGTTTCGCCCCTTTGAGCGCCGCTTCGAGCGGCTTCTCGCCGGCTTCGATGTACCGGACGATGTTTTCGATCATCACAATGGCGTCATCGACGACGAATCCGGTCGAGATCGTCAGCGCCATCAACGAGAGGTTATCCAGGCTGAAACCGACCAGCTTCATGACGCCGAACGTGCCGACCACCGCCAGGGGCAGCGCCACACTGGGAATGACCGTCGCCCAGAGCTTGCGCAGAAAAACGAAGATGACCATGACCACCAGGACCACGGTCAGGATCAGCGTGAACTGCACATCGCGAACCGAGGCCCGGATGGTGTCGGTCCGATCGCTGAGGATGGCGATCCGGACGGAAGGCGGGATCGAGGCGCGCAACCGGGGCAGCAACTTTTTGACGCGGTCCGCAGTCTCGATGATGTTGGCGCCGGGCTGGCGCTGGATGTCGAGAATGACCGCGGGCCGGGCGCCTACCCAGCCGGCCAGGCGGACGTTCTCGACGTTATCAATGACCTCCCCCAGGTCGCGCAACCGCACCGGCGAGCCGTTCCGGTAGGCCACAATCACGCTGGCATAATCCGCGGCGGAAAAAATCTGGTCGTTGGCGCCGATGGAAAAGGACTGCCGCGGGCCGTCGAATGACCCTTTGGGGGCGTTGATGTTGTTCTGGATGAGCGCCGTGCGGACATCCTCGAAGCCGAGCCCCATGCCCGCGAGCGCCGAAGGATTCATGCGCACGCGCACAGCGGGTTTCTGGTTGCCCTCGATGGTGACGAGGCCCACGCCGCTGACTTCGCTGAGTTTTTGCGCGAGCACGGTGTCGGCCAGATCGTTGACCTTTTCCAGCGGCAGCGTATCGGAGGTGATGGACAGGGTCAGGATCGGGCTGTCGGCGGGGTTGACCTTGCTGTAGGTCGGCGGGTTGGGCATTTTCGGCAGCACGCCGTTGGCGGCGTTCATGGCGGCCTGGACGTCCTGGGCGGCGGCATCGATGTCGCGATCCAGGTTGAACTGCAGGGTGATGCTCGAATTGCCGAAAGAGCTGATGGACGTCATCATGGACAGGCCGCTGATCTGTCCAAACTGCCGTTCGAGCGGCGTGGTCACCGAGGACGCCATGACGTCCGGACTGGCGCCGGGGAACTGCCCGATGACCTGGATGGTGGGGAAATCGACCGGTGGCAGCGCCGAGACCGGCAGCAGGAAATAGCCGAGTCCACCCATGAGGACGACGCCCACCATCAATAAGGAAGTGGCGATCGGCCGGCGGATGAAGGGCTCGGAGATGTTCATTGAGTTTCGGCTTGCTCGGCTGAGGGACCCGAACCGGGCCGCGTCTTGCCCCCGCCAGCGTCCGGCAGCTTCACTTTGGCTCCCGCCTGCAGTTTGTATTGGCCATCCACCACCACGGGCTCTCCCGGCCGGAGCCCGTCATTGATTAACGCCAGCCCTTGCTCGGTTTGGGTCGCCACCTTGATCGGTCGGACCACCGCGACCCCGTTGCTGATCACAAAGGCGAAGGTCCCTTCCGGCCCGCGTTGGACCACGGAGGCTGGGACCACCGCGCAATTTTTGCGAACTTCGAGTTCGAGCCGCACATTGACGAATTGTCCCGGCCACAATTTAAGATCTGCGTTGGGGAACGTGGCCTTAAGCCGGATGGTGCCCGTGGTGCTGTCGATCTGGTTATCGATCACGGCGAGTTTGCCCTCCCCCAGCGTGGTCCGGTTATCGCGGTCCACCGCCAAAACCGTCAGCGGGTCGCCCACCGAGAGGTGCGGCTGGATTTTGCCCAGGGTCTGCTCCGGGAGGGTGAACACCACGGAAATGGGATGGAGCTGCGTCAGGACCACCAGCCCGGTGGTGTCCGTGGCGTGGACGATGTTGCCCTGGTCCACCTGGCGAATGCCGGTGCGCCCGTCGAGGGGCGAAGTGATGATGGTGTATGCAAGTTGCACGCGGGCGTTGTCGATGGCCGCCTGGTCGCCGTTGACCGTGGCCACGAGCTGATCCACCAGCGCCTTCTGCGTATCGTAATCCTGCTGGGCCAGGATCTTGCCGGCCAGGAGTTCCGCGTCCCGGCCCAGCGTCAGCCGGGCGATGGCGAGCTGGGCTTCGTCCTGTGCTTTCTTGGCCACATTTTGATCCAACTGGGCTTGGAAGGGGGCTGGGTCGATTTGGGCCAGGGAGATCGCCGACCTTGACGTCCTGTCCCTCGGTGAACGCGACCCGCTGCACCTGCCCATCCACGCGGCTGCGGACGGTGACGGTGTTGAAGGCCTGAACAGTCCCCAAGCCGTCCAGGTAGATCGGCACGTCCTTCTGCTCGACCACCCCGGGAATGACGGGTATCGGAAGGCCACCCAAGGCCGCCCGGCCGGCGCCTGCCGCTGCCGCGGCCGCTCCGCGCCGTTTGGCATAGAACCAGCCGAGGGCCGCCAGCACCCCTAACAGTACCGATGAAAAGAAAGAGGCTCAGCCCCGAATTTTTCTTGGACGAAAAGTCAGTTTGAGTTTCGAGGTTTGTGGACATGTTGGACGAGTTCGGACCAAATTATCGGGTTAGAGTCCTGATGCGATTCTTTTATTCAACCGGCGGTTTTGTCTTCCGGGCGCTGCAAACGCCGGTCATGGAAATTCGAGGCGCTCTTGAACTTCGCGCAGGCCGCGCGTCATGGCCAGTTGGCGGTTATCCTGCAGGATCGCCACGTAATCCCCACCGGGTCCCGATTGCAGCCCCTTGACCCGGTCGAGATTGACGATGATGCACCGGCTGATCCGGAGGAACAGCTTGGGCGGGAGTTGCGCCTCGAGACCGGTCAAGGTCTCCCGCACGATGTGGTTTCCGCCCGGAGTGTGCACCACTGCATAATTGGCGGCGGATTCGATATAATCCACGTCGGCCACTTTGACGAACACCACCTGGTTTCCGTTCTTGACCGCGATGCGGCTGCGGTAGGTCCCGTCGGGCGCCGTGGATTGCAGCCATTCCTGCAGTTTGCCCTTGAGGGCCCCCACGCCATGCGCCCGCAGGTGTGCGCGAGCCCGTTCGACCGATTGGTGCAGCCGCTCACGGGTGAAGGGTTTGAGCAGATAATCCAAGGCGCGGACCTCAAAGGCCTCGACGGCGTGCTGGTCGAAAGCGGTCACAAACACCACCACGCGCAGTTCATCGGGATTGAGCGCCCGCAGGACCTCGAACCCGTTGACCTCGGGCATCTGCACATCCAGAAAAACGAGATCCGGGTGCTGCTCGCGGATGCGGTGAATGGCCTCCTCCCCGCCGGCGCATTCCCCGAGGATTTGCACCTCGGGCTCGTCCACGAGGAACTTTTTCAGCCGATTTCTCGCCAGGGCTTCGTCATCCACAATCAACGCAGTCAATTTCATAATGCCAGGGCAAGCTGGGGGGCCGGCGCGGGGTTGAAAGCCGTTCGCCAGGGAACCCGGACTTCGACCGCAAAGCCGCGTTCCTGGCCCGGGTGGATGTCGAGGGTTGCCTGGTTTCCGTAAAGTTCTTTGAGCCGCCCTCGCGTGTTCTTCAAGCCGACACCTTCCTTGAGCGCCGGTCCGCCAGGTTTTAAACCGCGCCCGTCATCGGCCACGACCAGGCGCAGATCCTTGCCATAGCGCTCGATACCGATGCGGATCCAGGCGGGAGCGACCTGGGTCTCGATGCCATGGCGGACGGCGTTCTCGACCAACGGCTGTAGAATCAGGATCGGGACCAGGGCATCGAGCGCGGCGGCATCGACTTTCTGCTCGACCTGCAACCGCTCGCCGAACCGCTTTTGTTCAATCCGCAGGTAGCGATCCAGGAATTGAAGTTCCTCCCGGATTTGGACCTCCTGGCGGTCCGAGGCATTCAACGTCAGCCGCAAGAGGTCGCCCAGCGCCTCGATCATCTCCTCGGCCGAGCGTGGATCTTCCTGAATGAGCGACGCGATGGAATTCAGCGTGTTGAACAGGAAATGCGGGTTGAGCTGCATGCGCAGGGCCTCGAGGCGGGCCTGGGCCAGGCGGGCCTCCAGTTCGGCTTCCCGCACCTCGCGCGCCTTGGAGCGCTCGTAGAAACGCAGGGCGTGGGCCACGCCGACCAATCCCCAAAAAGTCGGCAATTGCAGGGTGATGCGCCGCAAGACCAGGAAGGCGGCGGTGCGGGGCTGGCGTTGCAGCTTGCGCAGGCTGGCGGCATCCTGCCCCGAGCTCAACATCGCCGGGGGTGGAATCAGATAGGCAAACGCTCCAACCACCGTCAGGCTGAAGAGGCAGACCAGGAGATGCACCGGCAGCGAGCGTTTCCAGGTGGACCGTTCCAGGGTATAAACCCCCGAGGTCCAGACAATCAAGGGCGTCAGGAATACCCAGGGTAGAAGGCGGACCAAGCCGAACAGGAGGGCCGCTTGGAGATGCGTCGATTGGAGGAGCGACATTTCCAGCGCCGAGGCCAGCCCGATGAACAGCCAGAACGCCGTCACCAGCCACCAGAACGCCGAGAAACGCCAGGGACGCTCAGGTGCCAGGGCAGCCGGGGGAGAGCCGGGACTCAGGCGTTTGCGATGGTGCGCTCATGATGTTGTGCGTGCTAGCCGCTACGGCGAGGCTCGAGCTCGGAAACACAGGCGCCTGCCAATCGCGCCCGCTCACGCGGCGCTACAATCCGGTGTCCTGCCGGTTGAGCCGCAGGAGCCGCCGGCAACAGAATTGTCTTCTCGGTTTACTGCGTCTCCGCTGGTGGAGCCTTCGTCCACGCTGCTATCCAACATGACCCCAACATAGCCAGACGCCGGGGCCAAGTCACGCCGAGAAGGGGGCGGCCATCTCGGGTTTCGGCGGGTTCATCCCTCCGAGCTCCCCATTCATCACATTTGCACCATGCCCCCTCGAAGTCACGCGTCTGTGTTACCATGCGAACATCTCGCAGGAAGATTGAGTTTCCGAAACCGGCAAACCGAGCCCCCGCGGGCCTTCGGGCGCCAGCTCCGGCAAGCCCATCGGGCTTCCGACGGATTTGGACTGAGCTCGGGCCTGGAACCTCGTTCGAGAAACGCCGCCTCCTGACGATGACACACCGCCCTCTCCTGTCGGCCGCGTTTCATTAAGAATCGGCGGGGTTACAAAACTTCCAACAGCGTTCTTAACGCGTTCGATCATGGCAAGCTTCTTGAGCCAGGCAAAAAGGGGGCCTCCTGCCGTGTGGTTTTGAAATCTCGTGGCTCCTGTTTGATCGCTTGCCCGCGGTCTGGGGAGGCTGCCGGTGGCACCCGCAAACCATTGAAATTCTCCGCCAAGCTCGGCGATGATGGCCGGTGAACCAATTCTACGTCCCCTTCGAGGATCTCAAGACGTGCAAGCTGGGCGAATCCCGCAAGCCGTTGGAGCCGTGCTCGATCATCATCTTTGGCGCCAGTGGCGACTTGACGGCCCGCAAGCTGATCCCCGCCCTTTATCACTTGTACAAGGACAAGCAGATGCCGCCGGATTTTCGCGTCATCGGGTTTGCCCGCAGGGAAAAGACCGACCGTTCCTGGCGTGAGGAACTGCGACAGGCGCTGGACCAGTTTTCCCGAACCAAACCCGTCGATGAGGGGGTTTGGAAGGACTTTTCCGAGCACATTGTCTATTGCCGGGGAGATCTCACCGAGAAGACGGCCTACCAACATTTGGCGCGCCGGCTCGAATCGTTCGGCAGCGCGCCCTTGCGGCAAAACCTCCTGTTCTACCTGGCCACCTTGCCGAGCCAGTTCGGTGTGGCGGTCGAGCAGTTGCACGAGGCGGGACTGTTGAAAAAGGCCAATGGCGATGAGGGCGCGGGCTGGCAGCGGATTGTTGTCGAGAAACCGTTCGGCCACGACCTGGAGTCCGCCCATCAGCTCAACCGGGAGCTAACCCGCTTCGCCGGTGAATCCCAGGTCTTCCGCATCGACCATTACCTCGGCAAGGAAACGGTCCAGAATATCATGATGTTCCGGTTCTCGAACTCGATCTTCGAACGCCTTTGGAACCGCGAGTCCGTCGAGCATGTGCAGATTACCGTGAGCGAGTCCCTCGGGGTTGGCCAGCGGGGCGGCTATTACGAGGAAGCCGGCGCCTTGCGGGACATGGTCCAGAACCACCTGCTGCAAGTGCTTTCGCTCATCGCCATGGAACCCCCGGTTTCACTGGACGCCGAATCCATCCGTGATGAGAAGGTCAAACTGTTGAAGTCCATCCGGGCGATGAGTCCGGAGGACGTCGCGCGCCAGGTGGTCCGCGGGCAGTACTTTGCCGGGACGGTGGGCGCCGAGGTGCGCCCCGGTTACCGCCAGGAACCCAAGGTCAAGCCCGACTCGAATGTCGAAACCTATGTCGCGTTGAAATTGCTCATCGACAATTGGCGCTGGTCGGGCGTCCCCTTTTACGTGCGCACGGGCAAATGCCTGCCGCAGAGCGCCAGCGAGGTCCGGGTCCAATTCCGGCCCACGCCGCACGTGCTCTTTGCGGCGGAATGCGGCCAGAACCTGGACGCCAATGCCCTGTCGCTGCGGTTGCAGCCGGATGAAGGCATTTCCCTGCGGTTCAACGGGAAAGTGCCGGGGACCAGTCTCGAGGTGCGACCGGTGCGCATGCACTTCAGCTACGACGCTGAATTTGGCGCCTACACTCCCGAGGCCTACGAACGCCTGTTGCTCGAAGCCATGAACGGCGACGCCACGCTTTTCATCCGCCGCGATGAAGTCGAGACCGCCTGGCGGATTGTGGATTCGATCCGCGGGACCTGGGGGGCAAAACCTTTGAGCAACCGCGAGTTCTATGCCGCGGGCACGTGGGGACCGGTGGCCGCCGATGATTTGCTGGCGGCGGAGGCCCATTCGTGGCGCGCACCGCTGGTCGTGAACCCCCGGACGCCGCCGCCGTGACCCCCGGCGCCGCGAGGCCCCCGGGCGTGTGTGTGGCGGACGAGTTTTCTTCCGGTTCCCCCTTGACGCCCCGGCAAACCGGTGGAAGGTGTAGTACGTGCTGGTGCTGGGCACACCTTTCCGCGTCAGAGGAAAGGAATTCTTTGAGAATTAGAAATTTTTTGAACAAGTAGCGCTGCTGTTGTATCTATAACAACGTAAGCGAATGATTTCGCTGTTCGTTTAGGGTTAGTATAGAGGTTTTGCTTGTAATGCGGTTCGAACAGCGAGCAAATAGTTGGCCGCATTACCCTTCTGAGCGCCTGGGTGAAGGCGTATAAACCTCGTCACCACTAAGAGCCGGATGCAAATCCGGCTCTTTGCTTTTCTATCCCGGGCCGCGTTCCGTTTTGGCCTTCGCCCTATCCTCGCGGCTCACTACACTCCGCCGGGTGCGCTCGCCCCACGGTTAGTCGATCAAGATCTTGCCTTGGCGCCGGGTTCCCGCCAATCTGCGGGCCTAACCGGATGAAATCATTCAATTTGAAATTACTAGGATTCGGCGGCGCCCTCCTCGCAGGATGCTCCGCGGCGGTGGGTTCCAATTGGCCGCAATATCGAGGCCCTGGTGGCGACGGGATCTCCCGCGAGGATCTCGCCGTAAACTGGCCGGCGAACGGGCCGAAGAAGCTGTGGACGGCGGCGACCCCGGCGGGGTTCAGTTCGATGTCCGCGGCTGACGGCAAAGTCTTTACCGTGGTGGCGCGGACGGTGGATGGAGCGCTCTCGGAAGTCTGCGTCGCCCTCGATGCCGCCACCGGCAAGGAACTCTGGGCGACGCCCACCGGTCCGGCGAAATATCAGGGGGGCGGAGATTCCGGGGCCGAAGGGAATAACGGTGGGGATGGGCCTCGTTCGACGCCCGCCATCAGCGGTTCGCGGGTCTTTGTCTATTCCTCACAATTGGTGTTGAGCTGCCTCGAGGCTGCGAGTGGCAAGGTGCTTTGGAAGAAAGACATCGTGGGCGAGTTCAGCGGCCACAACATCGGCTGGGAGAGCGCCATGTCGCCCGCTTTGGACGGTGATTTGGTTTATGTGGCCGGCGGCGGGGCCGGGCAGGCCATGCTGGCCTTCAAACAGGCCACGGGCGAGCTCGCTTGGAAAACGGGCGATGACGCCATGACCCACGCGACACCCGTCGTCGCGGACCTGCATGGCGTGCGGCAGGTGCTGTACCTGATGCAGAGCGGGGTGGTCTCCTTGGAGAGCCAATCCGGCAAGCTCCTCTGGAAATTCCCCTTCCCCTATCGCACCGCTACGGGGTGTTCGCCGGTGGTCAGCGGTGACCTCGTGTTCTGCACGGCGGGTTACGGCATCGGCGCCGCCGCTTGCCAGGTCACCCGCACAGATTCCGGTTTCCAAGCCACCGAGCTGTGGCGTGTCAAAGGTGATAACCCGCTGGCCAGTTTGTGGAGCACGCCCGTCTGCAAGGACGGTTTTCTCTACGGCATGATCAGTTTTAAGAAGTTCGGGCGCGGCCCGCTTAAATGCGTCGATCTCAAGACCGGCCAGGTCAAGTGGGAGCAGCCCGGCTTCGGCGCGGGCAATGTCATTCTTGCCGGCAACCGCCTGATCGCGTTGGCGGATGATGGGGAAGTGGTCTTGGTCGAGGCCTCGCCCGACGGCTACAAGGAACTCGGCCGGACCAAAGCCGTCGCGGGCAAATGCTGGAGCACCCCGGCCCTGAGCAACGGCCGTCTCTATGTCCGCAGCACCAAAGAAGCCGCCTGCCTGGACTTTGCCCCGAACCTATGAAGGCGGTGAGCGGCGGCAAGCGCGCTGAGGGTTTGGACCACCGCCCTCCGGTCCATGAAAAAGCTCCCGGTTTTCGTCTTGCTGGGGTTGGCCTTTGCCATCCCCGGTGAAATCCTGAACCAGATTCTGGCACGGCGGAATGTCCGGGCCTTTGGGAGCACCCTGATCAGCTACTCGGTGCTGTTGGTGATCGGCTTTTTCGTTGAGAAAGGCATGAGCGCGGCCTTTCCGAAAGCGAAGTCGCGGCTGCTGTATTACCTCCTGTTCGGTTTTCTCGGTTTGATGGTCGAGTGGTTTCTGTTGGGAAATGCGCCGGTCCTCGACCCGTTGCAGGCCATCACGCAACCCGGCATGTTCACGTTTTGGGGGACGATGCTCCTCGCTCCGTGGCTCATGCTGGAGCCTGAGTTCCCGGCGCTCAAGCGGGCATTCGCCAGGTTCTTCTTTGGGTTCTCCGCGCTCTACCTGGCCGTGGCGCTCCTCGTGCCCCGAGCCAAGGGCGGGATCTACTTCGGTTTCATCCTTTTTGCGGCCGGATCCACGGCCTTGAATTATTTCTACGTGAAATACTTCCGGGGCCTCGAACGCAAATGACGGCGCTCGGACCCCGCGCGCCTGAAGCCTGACCGATCTCGGTGCCACCCGGCCTTTCAGGCTGGCGCGTTCGCTTGCCTCTCCACCGGCTCGGCGCGCCGCGCCCCTTGTGCGACGGTAACCGAGGGTCCGAAAGCGAGTGGTCATTCGAGTGAATAATACTTGCATTACTAATGCATAAGGTCTATAGGTAGGGACTATGAAAGAGGGACTCATTCGGTTGAGTCCGCGTTGCAAGCTAACCAGCTTGAAGAGGGAGGAGGTTTGCACCATGAAAAGCGATTCCCGGCTTTCCAATCGGACGTGCTTACAGCGGCTTGGCTTCGGCGTGTTATGCGTCGGGTGGCTGGGCTTGGTCAGCGCCGAAGCGGGGGTCTATTATGTTCGCACCAACGGCAACGATGCACTTCCCGGCACCGACTGGGCTCAGGCGAAGCGCACCCTCGCCGCGGCGGTTTCAGCAGCCCAAGCCCTGGACGAGGTCTGGATCGGGCGCGGGACCTACTCCGAGCACGTGACGATCAAACCGGACCTGGCGCTCTATGGGGGTTTCGCCGGTACTGAATCCGAGCGCAACCAGCGCAACTGGTCGAATAATCTGACCGTCGTGTGGGGAACGACCAATCAGGCGGTGATTCACTTTACCAACGCCGGGGCGGCCACCCGGTTGGACGGATTCACCGTGGGTGGCGGCAACGCCATTCACGGCGGAGGCATTGCGATGGTCGGTTCGGCTCCGGTTATTGCCAACTGCACGATCCGGAACAACATTACAGACGGCGCAGGAGCCGGCATCAGCATCTGGGGCTTCTCCATCTTGAGCAGCACAAACGTGCATTTTCCCATCATCACCAATAACTGGATCGTCGAGAATCAATCGATCAATGACGAGGGTGACGGCGGCGGGATCGCAGTGATTGGTTCCTCTCCCGTCATCGCCTGGAACGTGATCGTGCGCAACACCGCCACACGAAATGGGGGCGGCGTTGCCTGCTGGCGCAATTCGTTGCCCTTGATCGCCAACAATTTCATCGAAGAAAATTCCGCCAGTTATGATGAAACCACCGCCAGTTCGGGGGGTGGAGGGATTTTTGCCTCGGCCACCGACCTGGATGGCCGTCCCATCGACGGGGCGGTGAGCGCCCCGGTCATCATCAACAATGTGATCGCCGCAAACGGCGGACGGCATGGTGGCGGTGTTACGCTGCTGGACTCACGTCTGGGAGCCGGAACCATCGCCAACAACACCATCGTTGCGAACAACGGTGCCGGCATTTACTGGGCCAACACCTGGCCAACCGGCCAAAATAATATCATTTCCTACAATACCCACGGCCTCGAACGGGGCCTCGCAGGCACGAGCGACGCCGATCTCCGCTTTAACGACGTCTATAGCAACACCGTGCTGGGCCGGGTTCGGAATTATGTGGGCACGACCGACCGAACCGGCTTGGAGGGTAACCTTTCGGTCGAACCCCGGTTTGCGAATTGGGCCATCGGTGATTTCCACCTGCAGTTGGGCTCGCCCTGCATCGACGCGGGGTCCGCCCCGGCCATCGGACTCGGGTCATCCGACATCGACCGCCAGCCACGGGTGTGGGGGCGGTCGGTGGACATGGGAGCCGATGAATCGGACGGAACGACCGTGACCACCTCGACCCCGATCTTCTTTGTCTCCGCCGCGGGGAACGATACTGATGGGCTGAGTTGGCGGACGGCCAGGCGAACCCTGGCCAGCGGGATAGCAACCGCCTCGGGCACGGGCGGTGAAATCTGGGTCGCCGCCGGAACGTATCCCGAGCGCCTCACGCCCCCGGCATTCGTTTACCTGTACGGCGGATTCGCGGGGAATGAAACGAATCGAGCGGCGCGAAATCCGGCGGCGCATCCGTCGATTCTGGATGGCGGTGGAGTCGCGCCGGTGGTTTATTACCGGAACGCGGGTTACCATCTGAGCGGGCTGGATGGTTTCACCGTCCGCAACGGCGGAGCCTACACGGGGGGAAACCCATTCCATCAGGACCTCACCAACCGGTTTGGGGGGCGTGGGGGCGCGATCTACTGCCGCGTCTGCGCGCCGGAGATTGCGAACAATCTGATTTGTTCGAACTCGCTGGGCAGCCCGTTCAACTCGTTCGAGTCGTTCGGCGCGGGCATTTATTGTTACCTCAGCCACGCCACCATTGCCAGCAACCACTTCGTCGAAAACGAAGTGCTCGAGCGCATGACGGGCCGTGGCGGGGGCATCTGCTGTCAGGAGTCGATGGCGTTGATCGAGGGCAACCGTTTTAGCCAAAACCACGCTCAGGAAGGCGCGGCCATCTACGCCGCGCTCTCCGAGTTGCGAATTCGCGGAAACGTGGTCCAGAGCAATGCCTTTTACCGCACGGTGCCCTCGGTTTACATGGGATCCGGACGGGGGGCGCTAACGCTGTGGCTGGTTTCTGACGCGATCCTTGAGGGGAACATCATTGAAGGCAACACCGCGGCCGCCGGAGGCGGCGTGTGTCTGGATAGTTGCACCGCCGCGCGCCTGCAAAACAACCTCTTTTTGTATAACCTTGCCTACGATTACAGCGGGTTCGGCCAGGGCGGAATGGGGGGCGGGCTTTATGCGCTCGTCAATATCGGGGCGACGAATCTGGTCCTGGCCAACAATACCTTTGTCAGTAACAACGCGCCCGCAACCTTCATGGGCGAAATGGGCGGCGCCATGGCCCTGACGCTGCTGACCAACAAAATGACCCTCGCCAACAATATCCTGGCCTTTAACTCCTCGGGCATTTGGCGCGACTGGCGCACCACGGTCCAGCCCGATCTGCAAAACAACTGCCTGACCAATGACCAGGGAAATAATTATCTGAACCTTCCCGCGGGAGCCGCTGATCTCCAAATCGATCCGCGATTTAGAAATCCTTCCGCCGGGGATTTTCACCTGGGCCCGGGCTCGCCCTGCATCGATTCCGGCGCGATCCCCGATGCTCCCGTCAATGACCTGGATGGCATCCCCCGCCCGCTGGACGGGGATCACGACGGGATGGTGGCGATGGATCGGGGAGCTTTCGAGTTTGTCCATCCCGCCGCCGACACCGACGGTGACGGAATGCCGGATGCCGCCGAACTCATCGCCGGCACGGACCCCACCGATGGACGTTCGGCTTTGAGCTTAAGTGTGGAACGGCTCTCGTTGCAGGACGGCGTTCTGTTGCGTTGGCCCTCGGCTTTCGGACGGACTTATACCGTCGAAGGCTCAACCACTCTTAGCCCGCCAGTCTCCTGGCAAAAGCTCCGGGGTGACCTCCCGGGCTCCGGCGGGGGCATGGAGTGGCGGGACGCCGCGGCGCCTGCGCTGCCCAGGTTTTATCGCGTCAGCGTGACGCAACCGTAGGTTGCTTAAACCTCCGAGCACGCTGCCAAACAGGCCCGTTTGGTTGCATTTGCGCCCAGGCGCTCCCGGCACGCCAGGATTTGCCGGGCCAGGAACTCCCGCTCGGCTTTGAGTTCAGTCAAATCCAGAGACCGGCGAAAGTGGTCCGCGGCGGTGGCGAAACGGTTGCGGCGAATCTCAAATTCGCCGAGCACGGCGTGGAGCAAGTGATACGAGTCCAACTGACCGGAATCACGAATGGACTTCACCGCCGCGAGTCCGGCGTCGATTCCGTGGACGTTCGCAACGGCCACGGCGCGGTTCAGCGCCACGACCGGCGAGCCGTTGAACTCGACCAGCCGATCGTAGAGCGTCAGAATCTGCCGCCAGTTCGTGGACGCGTAGTCCCGTGCGGCGCAGTGGCAGGCGGCGATGCCCGCTTGCACGTGGTATTCACTGATGGCGTCACCCGCCGCCGAGCGCGCCAGATGGAACATGCCCCGGGCGATCATGGGCTGGTCCCACCGCGCCCGGTCCTGTTCCTCGAGTCGGAGGAGCCGGCCTTCGCTATCCACCCGCGCCGGCAGCCGCGCGGCGTTTAACCACATTAACGCAAGCAGCGCGTGGGTTTTTGGACAATTGCCGGCCGGATGCTCCGCCAGCAACCCCGCCAGGCGGATCGCCTCGTGGCAGAGTTCTTCCCGTACGAGCCGGTCGCCGGCCGACGCCTTGTAGCCTTCGTTGAACAGCAGGTAAAGCGCCTGCAACACGCCGTCCAGCCGTCCGGCCAATTCGTCCCCGGCGGGAATCTCGAACGGAATCCGCGCGTCCCGGATCTTTTGTTTGGCGCGCACCAGCCGCTTCGCCACCGCCGAGGCGCTCGTCAGGAGCGCGCGGCTGATTTCGGTCTCACTGAAACCGCAAAGTGTTTTCAGGGCGAGGGCGGCCTGCGCATCCGCCGGAATCCGCGGATGACAGCACACGAACATCAGCCGGAGCGTGTCGTCGGCGATCTCCTGCTCGGGAAAAATCGCGGCGTCCGGCGCGGCCACGGAGCGCTCCATGGCGTGGATCAAGTCCGCTTCTTTGTCGCGAAAAACCTTTTGCCGTCGCACGACGTCCAAGGCCAGGTTGCGTGAGGCGCGCATGATCCAGGCCGCGGGGTTTTTCGGGACGCCGTAAAACGGCCAGGTCTGCAGGGCGCGGGCGAGGGCCTCCTGCACGACGTCTTCGGCCAGGCTGAGATGTTCGAGCCCGAAGACGCGCGCCAGGATGGCCACCATCTTTCCCGATTCGTGGCGAAAGAGATGCTCCACCACTTGTGCGATCGGCAGCGGTTCGGCCGCGGGCGCAAAATCGGCGTCCGGAGGGCGACGGCCGGGCGGAAGTGGTGCGGGTTCAACTTCGGGCGGGTTTCCGGACGCCTCGGTGAGCGCGGACGAAACCACGATTTCCTTGCGAGCGAATTGCCTCATTCCGTTTTTCCCTTTTTTCGCGGGGCGCCGCCCGTCGCCAGACCCCGTGAAGGCCTGGTCTTCGACCGGGGGAAGCGCCTCCCGAACTGCGGCGGGCGCCGCCCCGCAGGGGAGACGCCCGCCCGGGCATTTATTTCGCCGCCGCGAGCAGTTCCTCGGCTTCCGATTTCATGGGGCATTCCGCCCGGACGGGGCGCACTTCCACTTTGGCGCCGTGGGCCAGCCCCGGGCATTGCCGCGCGATGGCCACCGCCTCATCCATGGTAGCCACGTTCAAAAGAAAATAGCCGCCGATGGTCTCCTTGGATTCCGCGAACGGGCCGTCTGCGACGACGCGGCCGTTCTTGCCCGAAACGACTTTTCCTTCGGAATCAAGGGGGTGGCCGGCGACCGCCTTGCCCGTCTCCGTCAGGCGTTTAAACCAGGCCATCCATTCTTCCGAGACCTGCTGCATTTGCTCGGGCGACAAACCTTTGTGCCAGTCGGTGCCCATGAACAGCAGCATGTATCCGCTTTGGTTCTCTGTGCTCATAATTAGCTTTCGTAGTGATTGGAATTGTTTCTTATGATATCACGAATCCGCCGGTCGCGTCAGGACATTTATTTCCCGGCCTTCGGGGTGACCAGCAGCATCCAGAACACGCCAAACCGGTCCGCCACCATCCCGAATCGCTCCGAGAAAAAGGTCTTGGCCAGCGGCATCTCGACTTTTCCGCCCTTGGCCAGCGCGGCAAAGGCCTGGTCCACTTCGGCCGCCGTGGGCAGCGAAAGTGAGAGGGCAAACCCCTCGAACTTCGGCTTGCCGGAGGCGCGGCCGTCCGAGGTCATAATGACGGTCTGGCCGATGCGGAATTGGGCGTGCATCACCTTGTTTGAATCGACCGGACCGCAACCGGGCGGCGTGGGTTCGGGGCTGTCCTTGAAGCGCATCAACATGTTGACCTCGGCGCCGAGGGCGCTTTTGTAAAACTCGAGGGCCTCTTCGCAGCGGCCGTCGAAGAAGATGTAGGGTTGGACGATTGCTTGATGAGTCATAATGTTTACCTTTCCATGTGTTGGTTGTTATTGTCGCACCGTCATCGATACGACGAACGGTCCGGCGGCTTCAGGACAACTATTTCTCTTTTCGCAAGACGGGCGCCCAACGCGCGGGGACGGAGGCTCGGTTCCCCGCCGGGCGTTAAAGTCAAGGGATCGTTGCTTTGGCCGCGGGATCTGTTACCCTGTTGCATCGAGCATCCGCCGGCATCAGGTAAAGGTAAAGACGTCTCGTATCGCTTTTGGGCGCTACTGGCCACGGGGATCATTTTCGCCGCTTTATGCTTCCGGTTGGGGCAATTGCCCCTGCTGGCGCCCGATGAGGGACGCAACGCCGAAGTCGGGCGCGAGATGAAGGAGGCCGGCGCCTGGCTGGTGCCCACGTATAACGGCGTGGATTACCTCGATAAGCCCGCTTTTTATTTCAAAGCAGTAGCGCTTTCCCTGGCCGCTTTCGGCGACAACGAGACCGCCGCCCGGATTCCCTCCGCGGTTTTTGGCGTCGCGCTCCTGGGCCTGGTGTTCTGGTTCTGCCGCAAGTTTCTTGGGACCCGCCACGGCCTGCTGACGATCATCATTGTGGCCACCATGCCGTTGTTCCTGGCGAACGCGCGCACGGTGATTTTCGACATTGCCCTGGCCTTTTTCGTGTGCGCGGCGATCTTCGCCGGGTTCGTGGCGGAGCAGGATGAAGCCGGCACAAAGCGGCGCTGGTATATGGTGGGGGCGGCCTGCGCCGGCCTGGCCACGTTAATCAAGGGGCCGGTGGGTTTTATTGTTCCGGCGCTGGTGCTGCTGGTGTTCAACCGCGTGGAGGGCCGGCGGGGGACCTGGCGCAGAATGCTGGCGCCCGTCAACCTGGTGGTATTTTTCGCCATCACCTTGCCTTGGTTCGTGGGGCTTTGTATCGCGCACCAGGATTTTTTGCACTACGGGCTGGTCGAGGAGTCTTTCAACCGGTTTACCACCGCCAAGAAGTTTCATCGCTCCGAGCCGGTATATTTTTACCCGTTGATTGTGGCGGCCACGTTTTTCCCGTGGAGCCTGGCGTTGCCCGAGGCGAGCTTGGCCGCGTGGAAGGAGCGCTGGCTCAAGACCCCGCTCGACCGTCTGTGCGTCGTGTGGTCGCTGGTGGTGATCGTGTTTTTCTCGATTTCACAATCCAAGCTCCCCGGCTACATCCTGAGCGTCACGGTGCCCTGCGGGATCCTCCTGGCGCGGCTCTTCGAGGGGACGTTCGCGGATGGGGGCGGCCGGGGCGCCCGGTTGGTGCATCGGGCCACTTTGGCGTTCGCGGTGCTCTGCGCGTTGGTGGCGGCCACCGTCGCCGCGGGCGCGTTGCGCTGGCCGCGGCTCATCAAGCCGTTGCGGATTCCCGAGGCCGATGCGGCGCAACTGGCGCGCGCGGCGCTGCCGCTGGTCATCGTCCTGGCCGGGTTTGCGCTTTTTGCCTGGGTGGCGCGGCGCCGGCGGAGCGTTCGGCTTTGCTTTCTGTGTCTGGCGCTCTTCCCGCCCGTGCTGGTGAATGCGAATGTGGGTGTGCTGCGAGTGGTTTTCGAAGCGAAATCCGGACGCCGGATTGCCGACCAGCTCGAGACCCTGCCGCCGCAAACCGAGATTGCGTGCCTCGAGTGCTTTCCCAACGGGCTGCCTTTCTACCTGGGCCGCACCGCCACGCTGATCTCGAGTGACGGGCGGGAATTGACCAGCAATTATATCATCTCAACTTTAGAGAAGACCACCGAATGGCCGCGGCAAATCGTGCGGCTGGCGGATTTTGATGCCTGGCTGGCCTCGCGCAGGCACCCGGTTTGCCTCATCGTCCGGCAGGACCGGCGGGAAAAGCTCGAACGGCTTGCCGCCGCGCGCAAGGCGAAGGTTGAATGCCTTTCGCCGGATTACTGGGCGGCCAATCTCCCGGCGGCAACCGATCCCTGATATGTGCGGCATCTGCGGCATTGTCGATTCGGGCGGGCTGGCTCAGCCGGAGGCCGCCCGGCGCTATGTCGATGCCATGCTGCGCGCGCTCTCGCACCGCGGTCCGGATGCGGCCCGGCAGGTGGGGACTGACTCGGCGGTGTTAGGGGCGACGCGGCTGACGATTCGGGGCCTGGAAGAAGCCAGTCAGCCGATGGTCGATCCGGAGTCCGGTGTCGTGGCCCTGTGCAACGGGGAGCTCGACAACCACCGGGACCTGCGCCGCTGGCTTGCGGAACGCGGCCGCACGCTGCACCACAAAACCGACGTGGCGGTGATCCCAGGTTTGTATTTAGAACTGGGCCGGGACTTCGTTCGAACCCTGGCCGGTGCGTTCGCCATTGCGGTCTGGGATCCCCGGACGCGGCAATTGCTCCTGGCCCGGGACCGTGCCGGGGAGCGCCCACTGTTCTTCACCGTAAACGGCGGCGAGATCCTGTTTGCCACGGAGCTGGCGGCGGTGGTGGCCTCGCGTGGCCTTCCCCTCGATTTGGATCAGGCCAGCCTGCGGAAGTACCTCCAACTGGGCATTTTTTCCTCGCCGGACACCCCGTTCGCCGGCGTCCGAAAGGTCGCCCCGGGCGAGGTGGTCGTCCTGCAAGGATCGGAAATCGTGCGCGAACGTTATTGGCGCTGGCGCAACCTCGAGACGCCCAAGAAGGTCCCGAGCCTGGATGCGTTTGATGAGAAGTTCCGGGCGGCGGTGGCGCGGCAGAGCGACGTGGATGTCGATTTCGGGGTGTTCCTGAGCGGCGGACTGGATTCATCCCTGGTTTCGGCGGTAGCGCGGGCGTTGCATCCGAAGCGCCCGCTCAAAGCTTACACCTTGCGTTTTGAGGAGGAATCCTTCAACGAAGGCACATTCGCGGCGGCGGTGGCCCAAAGGCTGGGTCTGGATCTGGTGGCGGTGCCGGTTCTGCCCGAGGAAGTGCGCCACGAGGTGCGCACCCTGGTGCGCCTGGTCGGCGAGCCGTTGGCGGATCCGCCTGGCTGCCGGTGGCGTTGCTGGCCCGGCGGGCGGCGCGCGACATCCGGCTGGCGCTGGTGGGCGAGGGCGCGGACGAGTTGTTCGGTGGCTACCCGACCTACCTGGGGGCGAATTTCGCCGAGCGGTATGCCCGCCTGCCGCGCTGGGTCCGCGCGCTGTTCCGGCGCGGGGTGGAAGCGCTCCCGCCCAGCGAGAAAAAGGTGACCCTTTCCTTCCTCTTAAAACGGTTCGTGCAGGGCACGGATTTGGAAGGCATGGCCCGGCACTGCCTGTGGGTTTCAAACATGGCGCCGGCGCTCCTGCGCCGGTTGGGGGTCGAGCCGCCCGAGTTGCCGGGCGGGGAGAACCTCGAAGGCGACCTGCTCGACCGGGTCCAAAGGTGGGACCTGGAAACCATGCTGGCCGAAGGGTTGCTGACGAAGGCCGATCGGGCGAGCATGAGTTCGGCGGTGGAACTGCGCGCGCCCTTTCTGGATGAGCAGGTGATGGAGTTTGCGCAAGCGCTGCCCCGGGAGGAGCGCGTGCGGGGCTTCCAGACAAAGGTTTTTTTGAAGCGCTATGCCCTGCGCTACCTGCCATCGGAAATCGTCCATCGCCGCAAGCGCGGGCTCTCGGTTCCCATCGGTCGCTGGCTTCGCGGGCCGTTGAAAGACTGGGCGGAGAGTACGCTGGCCGGAGGACGCCTCGAGCGAGCCGGGATCTCCGGGGAAGCCGCCCTCAGTCTTCTGCAAGAACACTGTGCTCGCAAAGCCGACCACGGGCGCGCCCTCTGGACATTGCTCGTGCTCGGGGAGTGGCTCGAGTGGGCTTTAACAACGGCCGAGCCTCTGCCCCTGCAAAGCCTCGAACCCGAACCCCCGCTCACCGCAGATTTCGGCACTCGAACACCTGCACACGCTTGAACACCCGGCCGTCGAGCCGGATTTCGTGGATGCCGAGGTCCTTGGTCGATTCAAATTGCTGAGCCAGGAGGGCGGGGGTGGGAACGGGAGGGGCGAGGTGGGAAAATTCGATGGGTTCACCGCGCAACCACTTCCACGGCCACGCGGGCTCGAGGCGGCAGGAGCCGGGCTCGAGGACATACAGGGCGTTTTCACCACGGCGATGCTCCGGGTACCGATATTCCGGCCAGAAGTAGAACTGGTCGCCCGGTTGCGTCGAGGTTTTAACATAGACCAGCGGCTGCGTCCGGAGCGCCGCGTGCGCCGCCGGCAGGTAAAAGGTGAACAGACCGGTGATGCCATAATGATCGCAGACGATGAAGACGGGCTTGCCCTCGCGCGCCAGGTCTTGCCGCAGGGAATCGAGGTAAGCGGCGGTGGCGGCATAACCCCGCACCCGGCGGAGGGGGTCAACGTCGCCGGGCAAAGGCCGCCCGGCGAGCGTCCCGATCAAGTCCGTATCATGCATGAGCGCCACGAGCGGGAGCCCCAGGACGCAGCCGGCGGTGAGCCAGCCTTTGACCCAGCGCGCGCCTTCACGCCAGCGGCGGTGCCAATAACTCACCATCAGGCAAAACATGGGTACCACCGCCGGGGCCAGCCAGTTGGGCATAATCCGCGCGCGCAATGACCAGGCCAGGTGGCCGGCGAACACCGCGCCACCCAGGCAGAAAAAATAGAGTTCGAGCGGATGCGCGCGGCGATGTTTCCAAAACGCCACACTGGCCCATACCGCGCCGATGAAGAAGATCGGGTTGAGCAAGCCCGCCTGGGCAAGGAGGAATTCCCAGAAAAAGCGCATGGTCGGATGCCAGGCCGAGGCCACCCCCGCGTTTTCGGCGACGTGATGGACCGTAATCCAGTGGTGCTGCGAATTCCAAATGAGGACCGGCAGGGTGCAGAGGCCAAAGAGCAGCAGGGCGAGATAAGGTCCGGGCTTGCGGAGGTGCGCGCGCGCCGGTGGCCACAGGATGAGGAACAGGATCCAGCAGACCAGCAGGTAGGCGGCGCTGTACTTGCACAGAAAGCCCAGGCCCGCCGCCAGGCCGGCCCACACCCAGAGCCGGGTCGTCCCCCCGGGCTGAACAGCCCGCCACCCGGCCACCAGGGCCAGCGTCCAGCAAAGTACCAGCGGCGGATCGATGGTCATGAGGATAGTGCCCACCCCCATCAAAGGCGCGCTGGTGAGCGTTAGCAGGAGCAGGAAGGCCGGCCGCGCCCCGAGTTCCCGGGCCAGGAACTTGAGCATCACCACACTGAGCACGGCCGCGAACATGGGAGAGAAAAAACGCACGCCCAGCTCGGTATCCCCCCAAAGCCACGTGCCGGCGAATTGGATGAAGGCGATCGCGGGCGGCTTGCTGAAGTAGGACAGCGCCAGGTGCTTTGACCACAACCATTGATAGGCCTCGTCGTTGCTCAACTCGATCGTTCCCGACGCGATATAGGCCAGGCGGAACAGAAGCAGCCCACCGGTCAGGAGATAACCTAGCCGCAGCCAGTGGCTCTCGAGTTGGGCAGCCTCATTTGCTCGAGGCGGCGAAACTTCCGGCCCGCTTGCCCCCTCGGCTGGCAGCCGAACCAGCGAGGGCCACCGCCGCCACCATAGCGGGAACAGCTTGCTCCCGGCGCGATGCCAAATCTGCTCCCCGGACCAGAGCACACCCGCGGCGCAGCCGGCTCCGAGGAGTCCTCCGACGATTACGTCGCCCGGGTAAGCCACTCCCGCATAAACTCGCGAGCAGGCGGCCAGCACGGCTGCCGGCACCAGGTAACCGCCAGCTCCGCGCATAAAAGGCGAAACCAACCACGGCGGCGGCAAACCAGTCCGCGGCGACGGCGGCGGCCGGGGCGCTGGTGGCGCCCGCGTGAACCAGGCGGCGCGCTCCCGGCAAAGTGTCGCAGGGTGGGACCCGGGCAAACAGGCCGGCTACCGCATGGCAGACCACGGCATTCGCCAGGATGACCGTCAGGGCCAGGAACAGCACACAGAGCCTGCCGCGCCGGCCTCCCTTCCACAGCCACAATGCCGCCAAAACCAGCAGGGCGGGTGCGAACAGCCGATTCCAGCCCAGGTTGACAACCAGCCAATCAAAAGCTCCGTTGGCCATCGACTGGTTCACCAGTCGAAAGGAGGCGCCATCCAATGCTTGCAGCCAGGCAATCAAACTTCAGGCCAGTATGCGCCACACCGCCGGCTGGCCGCAATGCCGGACGCCGGCAGGCGGGTGGCGCCCTCGAAGTCCCGGTATTCCCGCTCCCGGGAGCTCGGCCGTGCCGGGGATACCCAACCCGGCGGGGATGTGCTGCCTTTTGGGTTTGGCCCAGCCTCCAGAGCCTGGAACCGGCCCGCCGATTCCGCGCGCCGAGGCATATCAGGCATTTGGGCGGGGCCTGACCGAATCGGCGGAGCGAAAACCGCTGGCTGAGAGGATGATGGACCCGGCGGTTTAGACGGGGAACACTGGGCCGAGGCCTGGGGCTCAGGGCGGAGAAATGGTTTCACCGCAGCCGAAGCCTGGCGCCGGTCCTCGATGGAGTAGTTCTTCTCTGCCAATTTTTTAAGAGACGGGCCAAGGCTGGTGACCACAGCCGGGCTATAGCCGAACTTCTGGCAGAACAGGAAGTAAAGGTTCAGCCATGGGCAATCGCCCGGGTGCTGTGCTGCCGGGACTTTGGCCTGATTCAGCCTCCGCTCGAAGGAGCAGGCAATCTCAGGAGGAACCTGTTGCGTGGTGCAGAGAGAGGCCCTGCATCCTGACGCTCTAATGCGAACGGATACTCCCAAATTAAGCGAGAGGCAGGCCTGTGTCAGCCAATGAGCCAGCGAGGAGCGCATCCCGGCAGTACCCCGAGCGCCGGCTTTGAGCCGGCTTAAGCCGCTCGGCGATTCCTTTCGCGCTCCTCTGGATATTGGCCGCGCTAAGCCGGCTGCAAGCCGGCGCGCCAGCGTCTGGCCGTCTTCGACGGGGGGAAATGCCGGGATGAGCGCGCCAAGAAGCCAAGAAGCACCCATCTCCAATAAGCTTTACATTCGGGCGCCAGGGCGGTAGGGTTCGAAGTCGTGAAAGAGGAACCGGGGCGCCGTTTGGATATCACCCCAAAATGGGGCGATAGGCAGATCGGCATAATTACTTGTTAAGCCACGCTGTGCCGGATGAAAACTCTCGCTTTGCTTTCGTTGCTTCTGGTGTCGGCTATGGCGTCTCAGGCTCAGGGGACCGTTCGGTTCGCCAACTTTGGACCAGGGTTAGATGCTCCTATTTTCACGTACGACGGCGGAACTCTGATTTCAGGTCCGAGTTACATGGCCGAACTCTTCGTGGGGACCTGGCCGGGCACTCCCATTGCCACCACACCTTTTCTCTCCGGTGCCCAGGCCGGGTATTTTGACGGCGGTGTGCTCTCTATTTCCAACGTTGTCGGCGGCGGAGCTGTGGCAATCTATATTCGGATATGGAATAGCGGTTTTGGCAGCTTCGGCGCGGCGCAGGCTTCAGGCGCGCCCAATACCTGGTGTCAATCTGACCTCTTTGGGGTCGTTGCAGGAAACCCAGAAGGCTTCAACGCAAGCCCACCGGCTGTCCTCACACCTCTCTCGGCAATGTTTCTGAACACATACCTTGATATGCCCCCTGCTCTCCATCAAAGGTACAACCCCACCAATCGCACCGTTACCCTGTTCTGGAACGGAAGCCTTCAGACCAGCACCAACCTAATCGACTGGACGACTCTTGGTACCGTTTCCGCTCAGGGTTCTTTTTCTGCCGGTCAATGGACTTATTCTGCCGACCAAATGCGGCAGTACTTCCGGGCTAGCGCGCCACCATGAATCCGGATGAGTAGCAGCGGTGGTGTCCCCTAGGGTGCTTAACAAATCGATGATGACGAACCGCCGCTTTTTGGCTCCGCCCGTTGCAGCCTGCAAAATCAAACGCGCTGCCCACGCTCCACCTTTAGTCCCAGCGGCGGTCCCATATCTTTGTCGTTGGGCATCTTGATGCGATATGTGGCACAACGTCATTGAACATTTTCTGACGGCTCTGGTTGGAGCCTGCGTTGCCGGCCTGTTTATTTGGTCGGCCGGACGCAAGTCTCTGCGTTGGGTATTGCTGGTGATCCTGATGCTCGCCTTGGTGTCCTCAGTTCCTCAGGTTGTATTTGGTTATTTCCCTGAAGTTGACAAAGGTTGGCGAGGATTCGGCGTCGGCATCGGGGTAGCCTTGCTGGTTTGTTTGCCATTTTCATTTTTGATGGGACAAAAGCCACGAGTATGATGCCCAGCTATCGCGCTGTACTCGACGCGGCGATGACACCTCTGTTACATATTGAACATCACTGGCGCCGCGTGAGTGAGCGCGGGCGTTAAGCCGCACAATATGGAGCCCGCAACAGCCATAACGGAGCCAATGCCGCTGGGTGTCGCGGCGTTGATAGTCATCATTGTCGCTGTCGGAGGCATTTATGCGCTGCTGACCGGTTTCCATCCAAGCTGGCGGAAGACCTTGCATTGGGAACGCTTCAGAAAGGGGCCAGTCCTGTCCCGGTGGTCCCACGCCACAGCAGCCGCTTTCTGTTTCACTGCTCCGATTGCCATCTTGAGTGATAGCTTCGGTTTTCCAGTGTGGCTGACCAGTGGCCTTCGCGTCTTGGCTGGCGCGGTCTCGGCGCTGATGATTGGAGGGATGATATATGATTTATTGGCGAGCAAGTTCCGGCCCTCGGCTTAACCATCCCGCCGCAGCGAACCCCGCGAGGACGGCCGTGTGCTATGCTCAAAACTCGTGGCGCGGGGTCGCTGGCCGGGACCGTTAGACCACGAAGCACGTTCACGGATTCTATGAACTATGCACTCCAGAACAGCACGGCACGCGGAGCTGTGGGCAGTGGGTTCCTCGTATTCGGCATCTGTGCATTCTTTGGTTTGCGGTTTCTGATTCGCGGACTACGTGACGATATTTACGACGACTCTGGGAGTCCCATCGCTGGCCGGAGTTGGTTCATTGTTGGCGGCATTTTTCTTTTATTGCCATTGGTCGCGTTCTCGCTTTTTGCCTGGAGAAAGGGATATTTTAGTTCTTAGAAAGATGAAGACGTGGTCTAACCCGGCGGTGCAGCCAACCGGAGCCAGCCGGTGGGCCCAGACACAAATCAGACGTCATTGCCGGCTGGCTCCGGTGGGTGACCTTTCACGTTAAGCCGATGCGCACTGAAGTTGAAATGCGGTTTCTCTCCACGCTGAAAATAGCGGCTGGGATTGTAGCTCTAGCGCCGCTGGCTTTGCTGCTTGCCGTCTTACGTTACGGAGGCGGCTTTTTGGGCGGGACGGCAGCTTGGGCTGCGCCCCTCGTTATTGCGCTTGCCTTTCTACTCCTGACGCTGCCTTCGGTGGTTTTTTTGAGCCGGTTTCGCGGGGCCTGGTTCCTGGAGGTTCCGGCTTGGCTCGGAGCCGCCATGGTTCTGCATCTTTCGGAGCGTTTTCTCGACGTTCGATTGCCCTGGCACGACTCTACTTCCTCGTTCCTGGCAATCGCGCCGATGCTGGTCGCGTACTGGTCACTGAGGCTGTTTTTGCAGCGCGTTTTCTTGCTGGACCATGAATCCGCCGCGTCTTAACCACTGCAGGCGGCGGGCCCCGAGAGTCCGCCCTGTTTGCATGTCACGCCGGTGGCGCAGGGCCGCTGCCGCGGACCGCTAAGCAGTTATGCGTGCTCCAGAGCCCATTGAAATCGGCGACGGTCAGACTTTTTTAGTCATTGTTCAGGGCGACCGGGTTCTTGAGCACACGTGGGCTATGATGCCGCACGTGGAGTTTGTCAAGCGGACTGTGGGCAAGCTCCCGGATGGCGCCTGGGTCGGGACGGTGTCTAAAATCGACGGAGAACTTGGCGTGATCAGTTCGAAGACTTTTTACGGTTACCAGCTACCCGCGCCAGAGTGGGTAGCCAAGACCGTGAACGCTGCGTTCAAATGATCGTGCATAACAAAGCCATGCACACGGGCTCCGCGACAACATTGCGGTTTCAAGTCGGAGTGCACGAGCGCGGAGCCGGTGATGGCGACCGTTCGCCGAGGAAGCAACCGGAGCGCGCCCGGCTGAAGTCCTGCAAGGACGACACGACAATAGCCCGGGGCAAGCGAGGAACGAGCGCCGCCCTGGGTTACGAACCCAAAATGATTTCTCTCTTTTTTCCAATCGGGTTTGGCGCGCCCGGGGCGCGCCAAACCCGATTGGAAAAAAGAGAGATTGGGTGTGTGGTGGCGTTTACCCAGGGCGGCGGCCTCGGCGGCCTTGCCCCGGGCTGGTATTATGCCGCCCTTGTCAGGGCTCCGGAGGCCGGATGAATGACCAACCATTCAAAGGATTTGGGCTCCTGTGGGCGAACCATCGGCTTCAGGCCAGACCGGGTTTCGCTGGGTTGGTTGTCCTGCGCCCGCGGCCCGGCTGGCCTGAGCGGGATCGTTCGGCTTGGACCGACTTTGTATGAATTTGACGCCGGGGTCTGACAAGCCGATGCTTTTTGAAATGAAGTCGTTTACGGCCGTGGTTGAACGCTGTCCCGACACCGGGGTTTATGTTGGTTATGTGCCCGGCTTCTCCGGGGCGCATTCCCAGGGGGCGTCGCTGGACGAGTTGAGAAAAAACCTCGAGGAAGTCATTGCGATGTTGCTGGAGGATGGTGAACCAAACTTGGAAGCGCAGTTCGTGGGAACGCAGACCATCCAAGTGGGGTAAGCATCGGGAAACTGCCGGTTTTAAAACCCCGAGAGGTTTGCCGGGTTTTGGAAAGCCTGGGTTTTTCACTCGTGCGGCAGCGAGGCTCGCATATGCAGTATCGGCATCCGGTGACAGCCCAGCCATGGCCAGCCCTGGCGCGGCGTTATTGTGCCTGAGCAGGCGCAACCGACAAACCAAGGAAAATAGATGACGCGAGTGCCGAACCATTGTGTCGGAGCGGATGCCGTCTTGAGGCTTGCGTTGCGTGCCAAGCATCGCCGAGCAAATAGGGGAGGCAGCGATGATCTAAGCAATGTTATGCCAGGAGAGGTATATGCCTTATTACACAGCGCCCGCCCTGCCTCTGCGTGCTTTCGGCGTGACGGTCCCCCGGCACCATCTCCGCGTCCGCCGATTTGAAAATGGGAGGATTGACATTATCGCGTTGCTGCGATAATTTGGGGTGCAACTGGATATGTCGGCTACAAAGCTGGTTTTCTTCCGGGAGGCTGATGGATCAGCACCGGCGGTAGAGTGGTTGAAGCGGTTGCGAAACGAAAATGCACGGGCGTTCGCGAAATGCCGCGCAAGGTTAGCTCGGTTGGCCGAGTTGGGCCATGAGTTGAGGCGGCCGGAAGCGGATTACCCGCGCGATGACATCTACGAACTGCGAAGCCGGTTGGGCACTGTTAATTACCGAGTCCTCTACTTCTTCCACGGAAGGAATGTGGCGATCGTGTCGCACGGGTTCACGAAGGAGGCCGAAGTGCCGAGTCGGGAGATTGGACAAGCGATTAAACGAAAAGTGGCTTTTGTAGCCTCACCAACCAAACACACCTTCACCGGAGATGTTCCATGAATAAACGCACGAAAAAGACCAGCGACGGAATGGCGATTCTGGATGCGATTACCGGGCAGAATCCCGAAATGCGGGCGCTGATAGCGGAGGAGGCCGAGAATCTGCGGATCGCGAAGAATATTTATGAACTACGCACCAAAGCAGGACTGTCGCAGGCCGAATTGGCGAAGCGTATCGGAACCACCCAGTCGGTGATTTCCAGGCTCGAAGATGCCGATTACCAGGGGCACTCCCTGCCGATCTTACAGCGGGTTGCAGCTGCCTTGGACAAGCGAATCGAGATTCGCTGGGTGCCTGCTCGCCGCAAGCCAGCGTTCGCCTGACAGGCAACCGGCTTAAAACATCGTTGGAATCATGGCCGCCGAGGGCGCTTGGAACTAATGAAGAAAACCGGCGTCCCTTTCTGTTCCCTTAATCATCCGACGGATCTCCGCAATCCGCTCTTGCTTCGGGACCATCATCACTTCAGGGCATTTTTCTTCCCAGGCCCCGCATGATTGATCATCATCCATCGCAGATGCGGCTTCCAGAGTGGTCGGATTGGCTGCCCCTGTTCTTGATGTCCTTCGCGGCCCCTATAACAGCTGCCTTCATTCATTCGGCGTGGGTGTTTCATCGCGGTATAAGGCTTTACAACGCTGAGATAGGCGGGGCGTATTTTCACGGGGCCGGGCCGGTTCCTGCGTTGAATGTGTCGGGTGTCCTCGCCTGCGTTAGCGGTCTCGCGATTCCAGCCATTCCGACGTTCCTGGTCCTTTTGCCAGCGAGGAGGCGCCTGTCCCTTCGTTGGATAATATGGGCAGGTTCTGTCGCATTTTGGACTTTCATCCTTTTCAAGATGGAGGTTGCGTTTCGGTGACGCGGCCTAACTTTGAAGGCTGTATTGCGGCGGACAACGGCTGTTTGCCGATCGGAGCCCTCGTGATCTGCCGCAATCGCTCGCCTGATCGTTCACCGAGGATGCAACCCGAGCGAGCCCGGCTGAAGTCCTGCAAGGACGACAAGACAATAGCCCGGGGCAAGCGAGGAACGAGCGCCGCCCTGGGTAGGAGACACGAAATGACGCTCTCTCCTTTTTCCAATCGGGTTTGGCGCGCGGGAGCGCGCCAAACCCGATTGGAAAAAGGAGAGGTTGGGTTGGGTTGGCGTTTTACCGTAAGCGTTAAGCAGGTTACAGGAGGATCCCGGGACCCTCGCCCCGCTTAATCAAAGATCCGGCTGAGATCTTTCGAATCGCCCAAGCCCACCAGGTAATGATAGTTGCCCGCGCCGCAGCGCTTTTCCAGTCGCCACACGATGCGCCGGGCCTGTTCTTCGGTTTCCCTGGGGCCGCGGCGGTAGAAGGGCTTGCCCTCGCGTCCAAAGGTGAAGTGCTCGGCACACTCTTCGACATGTAATCCGCCAAACACCCGGGCTGCCTTCTTGTAATCAGGGTGCGGAGCGAACCCCAGCTCTTGAGCGTATTGGATGGCCTGCTCGATCAATTTGCGGGCACAGCAGGGCTGCGCGGCGGTCATGGGAAAATCCGACTCGTAATGTCCCCGGATGCGCTGAAGGTAATCCTGCCGATCGCAGCTCTCATAAAATGCCAATTTTACCCCCAGGCAGTACACATCCACCAGGAAGACGGCCGCTTCGACCCGCTGCCCGGCTGACTTGAATCGGGCGACAATCACCCAGCCGATGCCTTTTTCAAACAGGTCTTTCGGCCAAAGCGCTTCATGCGTGGTCATGCGCCAAAAGGATAAACCTCCGCCACCGCAAATCCAGCTATCGAGCAGCGCCAGTTGCGGGCTTCCAGCGGCTGGGCAGCAGGTGCTTTACCTCGTTGCTCTTCATAGCAGGCAAACGACTCAAAACATCCGTCAGATAATCCTGCGGATTGATGCCACGCCGGCGACAACTCTGAATGACCGTGTAGATTACGGCACTGCGCCAACCGGCGTCGGGATGGCCGATGAAGAGCCATCGCTTGCGACCGACCACCGGTACCCTCACATCATTTTCCACGAGATTATTATCCGGCAGAAAGCGACCCTCGCGAAGATAGCCCACGGCCGCGGTGTATTCGTTGAGAAAATAGTTTGCTGCTTTACCCAGACTGCTCTGGGGCAGCAGGCGAGGGTCCGCTCGCAGTGCCAAGGCGCGGCGTTTCATCGCGCGCCACAAAGCCGGCGCCTTTTGCCGGCGGATGACCTTGCGCTCGGAGTCGCTCAGGTCCCGCGTTTCGTCTTCAATCAGGTAGAGTTGCCGGATCTGAGCGATAAACCAGATGGCCTCGGAAGACGATTCCTCAGCCGCTTTGTACCACTTGCGGCGAATGTGCGCCAGACATCCCAAGCGCTTGATCTGGGTGGGCCGTTGTCGCCGGAGCGAGTCGTACACCGCATAGGCATCGGTCTGGATCGTGCCTTGAAAGCCGGCCAGGCGCTTTTCCGGCCCTTCCCGGCCTCGACCGGTACAAACTCCAGCAACACATCACCTTTGGGATGCGAATAAAACCAAAGATAGCCGGTAGCCGCTTTGCCTTTGACTTCCGGGTCGAGCACTTTGACCGGCGTCTCGTCAATCTGCAGGTAGCCACTGGCCGAGAGTTCCTCCCAAATGCCGTTATAGATGGCCAGCAACAGAAAGGCGATCTTCTCGACCCACTGCACCATTTGCTGGCGGGGAATGACGACCCCGTATCGCTCCCGGAAGATCCGCTCCAAAGTGTAGTAAGCGAGGTGGTCGTCAAAGCGGCTCAGCAGGAGGTAGACGGCCAAACCCAGCCCCAGCTTGCTTTGAGGAACCAGCCGCGGTGGCAGCGGGGCGATACTGACCCGCTCCGACGCGCACGCACAGTCATGGGCGTATTTAGGCCGGACGGTCTCTTTGCAGACGAGCTTGGCGGCAATGTATTCGTATTCGGTGGTGACTACCTCGCCAATCTTTTGTCCCGGTTGCTGACAGTTGCCGCAAACCTTGTTTTCGGGCTCCAACACCACGCGCTGGACTTCCAGTTGCACAGCCGGCAGAGGGTGGCGTCGGGCGCGACGCTGTTTTTTGAGTTTTTCCTTATCCTGGTCAAGCTGGTCCTGCTCGAGCACGTCCTGGCTGACGGGGGGTGGCCGTTGTGCCTGCTCTTTGAGATCCCCCGCCATTTGTCGCAACTGCTCTTCCTGCTCGGCGGTAAGCTTGTCGGCCTTGGGACCGAAGAGTTGGCGTTTGAGCTCGGCAATATAGGCCCGGGCTTCGGCTAGCAGTTGCTGCTTCTCCGCCAGCAGTTGCTCCGTCTGGGCCAGTTGCTCCTGGAGTTTTAGGGCATACTCAGCGGCCGCGGCGGGATTGGCTGCCGACTCACGCAGCAACTCTTCCCGGCTTTTCACGCGCAGAGGGCCTCCCGGAACCTACGGCCCAACGGGTAAACATAAATGTCCTTTACCGCCACCTGGATGCACGTGTGGCGGTCCTGGCGCGTGCGACCGGCCGTTACTCCCACCGGCTGCCAGTTGGCCGCTCGATAGACCGTGCCCCGAAAACGTTCCCGCTCAACGAAGGTCTCCAATAACACGACCGGGTGCCCATATTTGGCTTGCCAGTCCCGGGCAATCCGCCCAGCGACCCGGCCCAAAATCCAGCTGCCTAAGTGTGGCACCTTGACCCACGGCAAAATCAAAAAACGCGAGTTGTTGGCGATCAGCCCCAGGTTGCTCTGCCTCTGCTCGGCCGACCAACCGATGAAGCGGTCCCGGTCCTGACACTTCCAGGCGGCGGCTCCGAAGACCACACAGGCCACGGGGCGCTGCTGCCCGTCGCGGACCAGGTATTGCACGTTTTGTCCAACCGCCCCGCCAAAGCCTAGATAATGAAACTGAGCCAGTGCCCCCCGGAGCCAGGCCCGCTCGGCCGGTCGCCCGCTGACTTCTTCCACGCTCAGCGGCTGCAAGCCGGCCAGAGCGCAGACGATGGGTTCAGTCGGTTCAATAATCGCCGGCTGCGCTCCGCAACGCATCCGGTTGGTCGGCACCTGCCGCCGCGCCGGAAGCTCAATCAACCCGCGCTGCTCTAACTTCACCAACAACGTGCGGGCGGCCATGTCCTTGAGCTGGCCGGCCCCGTTGCGCCATTGCCAACGCGTGGCCAGCTCTCGTGATAATCGCCAGCGACTCCAGTGCGGGTTGTCTCCCACCCACTGGCGCAACTCCTCCAGCCCCTGGGGGCTTAAAGGCCGGCCCTGAATCGTCAGAGTCTCGCTCACCGGCCCTGAAGGTAAGGCTCAAAAAATCCGGAGTCCAGTCGAAAATGCAAAAATCTTCACACCCGGTGCCACTGCCGCCGGGAGGTGCTTTCGATGCCGTGAATGAGCAACGTCAGATCCTCCGGACGCAGGTTTAGACTCTGGCCCTCGCCGACGGGCGCGGCATACGTGCCGCGATCGAGGCGTTTTGTCAGCGTCCAGAGCCCCGACCCGTCATACGTCAAAATCTTAAGCCGGTTGCGCCGTTTGTTAAGGAAGACGAACAAAAAACCCGACGTCGGCTCCTGTTGCAGCGTCTCTTTGACCAGGGTGTAGAGACCATTGAAGCCCTTCCGTTTATTCCGAGCTCGGAATAAACGGAATCATTCCGGGTGCCCAATTATTCCGAGTTCGGCCCGGAAAGACTCAAAAACCTGGGTCTTTCCTGGCCGTCAGGTGTTAGTGGATCGGAATAATCAGAGCTCTTTGAGGAAAGCCAGGAGTTGGTCCGTAGGACGAAATCGCCCTGTTCTTCCCTTGAACTGCTTGGTTTTGGCCAACGCCTGTTCCTTAAGCTCGAGGTTGGCGTGTAGATAGATCTGGGTTGTCTCCATCGATTGATGCCCTAGCCACAGGGCGATGACTGAGCGGTCCACGCCGCTCTGGAGCAGGTCCATTGCAAGGCTGTGCCTGAGCACATGAGGTGTGATTCGCTTTCCGGCCAGGGACGGGCACTCGCTCCGTGCAGTGGCGACGTGCTTGGCCAGGATGTAAGCCAGTCCGTCATGGCTGAGAGGTTGACCCCGGGCATTTGGAAAGACGGGATCAGAAGGACCGGTCTCCAGTTCACGCAGCCAGGAACGCAAGGCCGCGACCGCGTCTTTGCGCAAAGGGGTGCAACGCTCCCGTCGTCCTTTGCCTAGGCAACGAACATGGGCGCCACAGCCCAGAACTACATCCTGGCAACGGAGGCCAATCAACTCGGCGGCGCGCAAACCCGTTTGTGTCGCCACGAGCAACAGCGTCCGATCACGCCGCCCCGTGCGGGTGGCTTGGTCGGGAGCTGCCAGGAGAGCTTCCATCTCGCTTCGCGTTAGAAAATCGATCGGTTTGCTTCGACGCCGTTTGCAGGGAATGGCCAGAACCCTCTGCGCCAGAGCGCCCAGAGTCGGCTCTTGAAGCGCCACATACTTGAAAAACGAGTGAATGGCAGCCAACCGGATGTTGCGACTGGCCGCGGTATTCTCACGATCTTTCTCAAGGTGATGGAGGAAAGACCCGATAAAAGACGCATCCAGATCTTGAGGCGTCAGCAGCGTGGGCGCCTTGCCCAAACTTTCATGGGCGAACGCCAGAAGCAATCGAAACGTGTCTCGGTAGCTGGCTACGGTATGAGGGCTGGCATGGAGCTGAGCCATCAGCCGCTGTGTGAAGTAGCCATGGAGCAACGTGGAGAGGCTGGCATGGAGTTTCATCGGATTTGCCCTCCTCTGCCGCGCTGCCAGCGCCGCGTGGCTTCCTGCAACAACTCAGGCGTGGCGGACAGGTACCAATAAGTGTCGCTGACGTGCTGATGCCCCAAATAGGTGGCCAACTCCGGCAAGTGCGCCTCCACATCCTTTGCCGTGCGATACCATTTCACCATGGCCTTAATGGCGAAGTGATGGCGCAAGTCGTGTATTCGGGGTCCACGTCGATCCGTGGCGCCGCGAAGCCCGATCTGCCGAGACACAGACGCAAACCAAATGCGCACCCAGTTATCATTGAGGCGCTCTCCCGTTGCGGAAACAAAGAAGCTGGGACTTCGCGGGTGGGGACAGACCCGGTTACGAAGACGCTCGAACCTTCGCAGCATGGTGCAGGTAGAACCGTGGAGAGGTATCAGGCGCACGCGGTCTCCTTTGGCATGATGAATGGTGAGTAACCCCTGGGAGAGATCCACGTGCTGGCGATCCAGAGCAACGGCCTCGCCGATGCGCATGCCCGTCACCGCCACCAGCCCAAGCAGGGTAGAGAGGGTTGGCCCCTTCAGTCCTTCGGCGGAAGGCAGCTTCCTGGCCGTTTGGACCAAGCGGACAACTTGCTCATCCGTATAGAAGTAAGGGGGCTTTCGCTGCCTGCGGTACACCAACAAGCCGGCGGGAGGAATCTCGGTGCGTCGATCCACAGTGCTCAGGTAAAGGGCAAAGTGCCTGACGATCTGGTATCGACCAGCCAGCGTAGCTGGAAGGGCTTGGGCGGGCCGGGTCGCCCAGCGCACCGCTAATCGGGTAGTCAGGTGGGAGCCCTTCTGTTCTTTGGCGAAGCAAACGAATTGCCGGAGCAAGCTTCCAGTCTCGCGGAGTTTGAACCCCAGGCTGCGCCGTAAAGTGAGATAATCCTGCAAATGTCCAGCCAGGGTTTTCATCGAACACCTCCGGGCCAGGGTTGAGCAAGGGCGCGCAAAGCCCTTTGATCGATGCGGGCATAAATTTCGGTGGTGTCGGTTCGCTGGTGTCGGAGAACCTGGCCGATTTGCGTGAGGGAAGCCCCGCCGCGCAGCATGCGGGTGGCCAGCGAGTGGCGCAGCAGGTGAGCTCCCTTGTGGGTCGAAGAGATATGAGCACGGGTCAGGGCTCGTTCGACCACCGAAGCAATCGTCGCACTGGTCAAACCTTCATAAGGGGCGAGCACACGGACAAACACGCGGCGACAAGAGCAACGAGGTCGGCCTTTTTTCAAATAGGCAATCACCGCTCTACCCACATCCGCCGGCAGTGGTAATCGATCTTCCCGACTACCCTTGCCCCGAATGAGCACTTCGCCCGAGGCCCACTTAATGTCACCGAGCGTGAGGTGACGCACCTCGTGCGCCCGCAGTCCTAACCGGGCCAGCAGCAGCAATATCGCATAATCCCGCCGCCCGAGGACACTGCTCCGGTCACAGTGGCGGAGCATTCGCTCGACCTGGTCGGGCTCCAGGAACCCCGGCAGGTCCAAATGGCGCCAACTGGCAACCTTTGGCACTGCAGCACGCAAGGGCGCAGTCAATCGGCCCTCCTGATAGAGGAAATCCAGGAAACTACGTAAAGTCGTCGTAACTAACTGGGCATGATCCCGGCCCCGGTCCTGCATGGTCCGGAGCACAAATCGGCTGACGTCCCCAGGTCGAAGGCTTTCCGGGCGTAGCCTCTTGGGCTCGAACCGTTGAGAGAGGAACTCCCGCACCACAGGCAGGCGGTGACCAATGGTAGTTTGGCTGAGCGCTCGCTCGCGAACCAAATACCGTGCGTAGCTTCTAACAAGAAGTTCGATGGAGTTCAGGACCGCATCGGGTGCTTCGGCAATGAGGTGAGCCTCACGGAGGGTGCGCAGCAGAAGTCGGCACGTTCCCCGCTCACCATGATGAGAGCGAAGCCGCTTGCGGCGGCATGCTCGGAAGGCGCCAATCTGGTGTTCGTCGAGTTCCTGAAGGGTGAGCCCTTCGGTCGAGAGCCATTCGTTCAACTGAACCACGATCCGAATGACGCCCTGACCGGAATACCGTGTGTAGCCTTTGAGCGCGAGCTGGCTGGCAAAACCATCCAGGTGTGGGCCGAGTGGCCCAATACGGCACCGGCGGAGGAATTTAGGATCTGAAAAGAAATGCTCGATCATAGGTGTCCTTTGGTTTTTCGGCAGATGGTTTGATCTGCCGAGAAAAGGACACCTGGATTATTCCGAGCTGGAAACAACAAAAGGCGCTGGATTTGAATGGAAATGGTGCGTTCCTCTAACTGAACTCGGAATAATCAGGCGCCCGGAATGATTCCGTCCATCGATGGGCGCCAGCGCCAGGAACACCCGAGTGGCCGGCGAAAGGCTTAGCATGGCCGCTTGAGGGCTTGGACGACCGCACCGATCCACTCGGCCGAGGCACGCGCGCTAAAGCGAACGGCCACGCCCTCGGGCAAACCAACCTCGGCCGCCCAGCCGCAACCCCATTCCGACCCGGAGGGGAGCTTGACCTCCTGAAAGACGGGGACCGCAGCCGCTGGTCTCAGCTGGGTTGGTCGGCCCCTCAGCCTGACTGGCTTCTGATAAATCCAATAATGCAACCGCCCCGGCGGCAAACCCTCTTCCAAAGCAAAGGTTTTCAGTCCTAGTCCGCTCGCTCGGTATCGCGCGATAACATTGGCAATCTCGTTGGAACTCGCATTGAAACTGGCCGCTCGATGAATTTTCATCCCCCGAGTCTATCAGTTGGCATCGCTCCGAATAGAGCGCACCCCCTTTACCGCTTACGTTTTACCCGGGGCGGCGGCCTCGGCGGCCTTGCCCCGGGCTGGTATTATGCCGCCCTTGTCAGGGCTCCGGAGGCCGGATGAATGACCAACCACTCAAAGGATTTGGGCTCCTTTGGGCGAACCATCGGCTTCAGGCCAGACCGGGTTTCGCTGGGTTGGTTTTCCTGTGCCCGCAGCCCGGCTGGCCTGAGCGGGATCGTTAAGCGTTCCACGCACGCCCCCAATGACCACATCGGCATTTTACGATACGCTCAGCTCCTATTATCATTTAATCTTCCCGGACTGGCAGGCTAGCGTAGAGCGGCAGGGCCGCGCTCTGAATGCCATCATTCGCACCGAGGGGGGACCACAGCTTCACACAGTTCTCGACTCCTCGTGCGGCATCGGTACTCAAAGCCTCGGCCTGGCAGCTCTTGGTTATGAGGTCACGGCCTCCGACCTCTCACCGGGAGCGGTGCAACGAGCCCGGTCGGAAGCCCGGCAGCGCGGGCTTTCCATGCAGGCCAGCGTTGCTGACATGCGGTCCTTTCACGATCACCGGGAAAGTTCCGAGGTGCTTGTGCATGCCACTCGATCGGCGTGCTACGCCGTCTCCATTCCGATCCTCATTCAGCTCATGGAGCAGGCAAAGTTTCAGGCCGTGCGCCGCATTGACGGTGAGTTCTTTCAGCCGATCATCGTAGGACACAAACAATGAAAAGACCCCTTAACCCGCGGGTGGAGCCAATGAAGGGGAGCGCGATCAGGCTCCTGTTCCATTCGGACGTCCAGGGCGCGCTCCTCGTCACGGCTCGCCCTCATCGTCGGGCGCGTATGTCAACCTAAGTTTGTTCTCGCCGTTCAAGGCTTGACAATGAGCGTATGTGATCCGAGGATTGCTCGCGATAAAGGGTGACTTATGAAACTCTATCTACTGTCCGCACTGATTCTCAGCTCAGGTGCTGCCGCCGTCGCTCAGGGCACGCTCAACTTCTGTAACCTCAACCCCGCCGGTCTGGATGCCCCCGTTTACGGAGCCGACGGAAGAACCAAGGTCTCGGGTGCAAATTTTATTGCAGAACTGTTAGCCGGGCCGACACCGAACGCGCTGTCTTCGATCGCCGTGACACCGATTCTCACGGGCCGAGCTGCTGGTTACTTTCAGGGGGGAGTCGTTGCGGTCCCTGGGGTGTCCTCCGGAGCAGTGGCCTATGTTCAGGTGCGGGTTTGGAACGGTCCGATTTGTTTCGATTGCACCAATACCCCGATTTGGGCACAATCCTCGGTGTTCGCCGTAACGACTGGCGGGTCTTGCTGTCCGCCAGCTCTACCGGCGCCGCTCGTGGGCCTCACCCCGATCGTGCTCGACTTCGACGCTAATCCACGCATTCAGTTGAGCCTCTCGACAACCAACAGGCTCATTGTGTCTTGGGGTCAACTCTACCCGCTTTATATCGTTCAACAAAGTCCCAGGCTTGACCCGCCCGACTGGACCACGCTTACAAATGTTCCTGCGGTGATAGGCCAGGAGTACGTCGTAACGCTTCCCAAGCCACAGACGATGGTGTTTTACCGATTGGTTTCCGTCCATTGAATCGTTCCGGGTGTCGCTCTCCCGGCAATGAAAACCAAGCTCAACCCGTCACGGGAGCCGGCGCCTCGACAGTGCCGAGGGTGCGTTCCAGGGCTGCTCTCTCGGCGCGGCTCCGTTCGGCCACGTAGCGCTCCGTGCATCCGGCCCGCCTGGAAACGATCTTATACACTAACCCTAGCATGAAGAAATCGGGCCTCATCCCGGCTTGCCTGTTCAGCCTCGGCCTGTTGCCGAGCTTGAACCTGTTCTGTTGCGGCGCGACGGAGCAGCCGGTTCGAGGCACGCTGCCTCCTGACCAGTCGATCAACGAGGACGCCGGGCGTGGGAACTGGTTGATGGTGACGATCCGGTTGGGCAGCGGCCAAAAGCTGCCGGTCATCGTGGACACCGGCGCGGGTGCCACCGTGTTACATAAGTCATTGGCACCAAGACTCGGAAAACGCCTCGGCACCGCCGTCCTCCGCCATTCCGGCAAAGCCATCACCAACGCCATGTATGCCGCGCCCACGCTTTATTTGGGTGGCACGCCCCTGCTGATGACCGGGGACGCTGTCATTTGCGGCGACATGGATCTGCCAGCCCGAGCCGGACGGAAGTTCATGGGCATCCTCGGCATGGACGTCCTGGAAAATTATTGCATCCAACTGGATTTTGCCGCGGGCAAAATGCGCTTCCTCGACGGCCAACGCGCTGACAAATCCAACTGGGGCAAAGCCTTTCCGATTTTGCCGTTGAGTGAGCAGGACTCGCGGCCCGCCATCGCGCAGAATCTTCTTGGCAGGCAACGTACGCTTTCGCTCATCGACAGCGGTTTTCTGGGTGATGGATCACTCATGCCTAAGTATTTCCAGCTATGGACCAACTCGGCGGTTGTGCCCGCACGACGGGGAGGCCCGTTCGCCCGACGGCGTGTTTGATGGAAGAAAGTATCCCTTTGTTGGCCTGTCGGAGGAGGATTGGCCTTCGGATGCCATCGGACTGAACTTTCTGGCGCGCCATTTGGTCACGCTCGATTTTCCCAATCACACCGTGTATCTGCGGTGTCAATCCACCGGCCCGCTGCCCGAGCCGGCGTTGGCCAGATTCAAGCCCATCACGGACGCGGAACCCGAAGCCACCATCCGCGTGCGCGCTATCATGCAGGACTGGATTGACGGCACGGAACACCCCGGCGACTACACCGCGTCGGCTTGGAAGAAGTTCCTCTCGAAACAGAAGGACATTCAAGCATTTACAGCACGGATGGGTGACTTTGTGTCCCTGGCCTTGGTGGAGCGCACCCGTGGCGCGTTTGGCTGGCGGCGTAGTTATACATACCAGGTGCGGTTCACCAGGGCGACCGTGCTCGCGCGGTTTGATTTCAACGGACGGAACAAGCTCGCCAGCGGCTACATGAAACCTGCGGAATGGAAAGAACCGGTCCAATGAAGGGTGACAGGACGGGTTTCAATCGCTGCGTCTAACCCAATGACGGCCACATGCGTCAGGCAGTCCGCCGTCGGGACTCCATACCCGTCGGACCCGGTGGGGCACGCCGTTCCTCGGTGGTTTGGTTTGTTCGGCGAGGACGCGAGCGGAGCGAGCCAGGCTGAAGTCCGGTAAGGACGACACGACAATAGCCCACGGGTTGCGAGTCCGCGAGCTACCCTGGGTTGGCGCTCGGCTATGTGGATCCGGAACTGGTGCGCGGCTCCACTCCCGCTGATTCCTTCATCGGTCGCTGTCAGGAGGAAGCTGTACCTGCTCGCTCCGTGAACCGTCCCCAGACCTGGGTGTTGCGCCTTGGCGCCTGAAATTACCTACCCTGCCCACGAAAATGGGTCCACATGCGGGTTTCTGCAAAACGCCTCCTTAGCTGCTCAGTCTAACCGGTGTGCAACTTTGTTCACGCATAGGGTATTAACCTCGGATGAACGTCGCGCATGGCGAATAAGTCTCGGAAGGAACCTGGGCTAACAAGCCGCGGGAGCAAAGCCGCTCGCTGGCTGGTGCTATCGGCCATTTTTCTGGTCCTGGCCGGCATGTTTTACGCCGAGGAAAACTGGCGTGGCAAAAGAACCTGGGAAAAGTGCAAACGCGCTCTCAGCACCCGAGGCATCGCTTTGGATTGGACCGACTACATTCCCGCCGCCGTTCCGGAGGATCAAAACATCTTCGGCGTGCCCGAGATGGTACGCTGGTTCCATAACCGAATCGGGCTGGGATGGAGGGAACTCGCCCGGAGTTTGCCTTCAGAAACATATCCTGACCTCAACATTGACACCAACACCGCGCGCATGGTGGTGGCCGAGTTGGTGCTCGGTTTGCCGGGCACACCCGGACCGGGCGGTTTCACACCCTTGCGCTGGAACGAGCCGGGCTCGCGCGCTGAAGCCGCGAGAATGCTCAACGACGCCCTCGGGCCAATTGCCAGAGCACCTCAATCAGCGATCGGCGCCGGCCTGATGTTGCGCCGACCAGAGGAGGTCCAGCCGGCCGAGATCTTTTTGCAGTGCCAAACTGTGCCTTCGGAGCAGGAGCTGAAGGCGTTTCTTCCTGATTCGGTCGTCCAGGCGAACCCCGGCCTTTCGGAGGGAGTGCTCAAATTCGAGCCCGACGGCGACCGGTCGTATCGCGTCACGATGCCCAGGCTCGCCACGGCATCGGGCTACCTTGCCTGGAGTGGCGGCGTCGAGCCGCAGTTGGCTTTGATCCGACGCGCTCTGGAGCGTCCGTATTCGCGGCTGCCGGGGATCTATGCCAATCCTAATACGGTTCCCGGGCCAAATTTTCAGGCGGTGCGGGGGTTGTCGCAAACCCTGGGAGCACGAGCACAATGTCACCTTTTGCTGGGCCGGCCGGCGGACGCGTTGGACGACCTGGCGTTCATCCACGATTTTTGCCGTCGCATTCTGGCGGAGCAACAGCCGGCGACTTTGCTGTCGGCGATGATTAACCAGGCGGTGCGGGGGCTTTACGCGGCGCAAATTGGGGAGGGTTTGCGCATGCAAGCCTGGCGCGAGCCCCAGTTGATAGCGTTGCAGGAGCAGCTCAAAACCATAAACGTCCTCACGCCCGTAAAACAGGCCTTTACCGTAGAGGCCGTTATCACGTACCGCGCCTTGGAAACTGTGCCTTCAGCCGGGATGGTGAAGCGAACTGTCTTCGCCGGATTGTACCCGCGCGGCTGGGGCTATCAGCATGTGGCCGCCCGCCTCAACCTCGACTTCGGCCGCCTGGCCTGTCTCGACCCCGGCGATCAGATCATTTTTGCCGATAAGGTGGCCGCCGCCAGCAAGCAGGCTCTTTCGCTGGAAAGCGGGGCTTACACGTTTGCCGCCAGCCTTGGGCAGATCCCCTTTGAGCGGGCTTGTCAAATTACAGCCCATAGCCAAACCGAAATCAACCAGGCCCTGATTGCCTGCGGCCTCGAGCGTTTTCGCCTCGTTCATGGCGAATACCCTGAAAACCTTGACGCCCTGATCCCGCAGTTCCTGGACACAATTCCGCACGACATCATCGGAGGCGGGCCGCTGCACTATCACCGCGCCTCGCACGGCACGTTTGTGCTGTACTCGGTAGGGTGGAATCGCCGGGACGATGGCGGCATGCGCGGTCAGCCGTTGCCTGGTGCTGACGGCGACTGGGTTTGGCCTGACTAATGCTCCGAGACGCAAGGTTATGCCGAGACCTGATGCGATGAGATGGCCGCGACTCGCTGCACGGCGCGGCTTTACGCTGCTGGAGCTGCTGGTCGTCATTGGCATCATCGGCGTGCTCGCGGGGCTGTTGCTGCCGGCTCTTTCCAAAGCCAGACAAAAAGCCAAAAGCATTCAGTGCCGTTCCAACATGAAACAATTGACCACCGCCTGGATGTTGTATCCCGGCGATTTTGCCGACCAGTTAGTGACGAATACGGTGGATACAAACACCAACAGTTGGGCCGCCGGCTGGCTGGATTTAGGCGACCCGGCCGACACTGACAATACGAACAGCGCCACCATCATGAGTCCTGAAGGATTGCTCTGGCCCTATTCGAAATCCCTTGCGCTTTATCGATGTCCCGCTGACCCCAACACGATAAACATCAACGGCGCCATTTATCCTCTCATTCGTTCGGTCTCCATGAACCAAAGGATGAACGGAGGGGATTATCGTAGCGCCCCTCTGTCCGAGTTCAACAATCCTGGAAAATTCTCCGCGATCAATAACCCCGGTCCGGCCGCCGCCTTTGTCTTCATTGATGAACGCGCCGACTCGATTAACGATGGGTTTTTTGTCATCGATATGGTCGATACCGGGCCGCAGGCCCAGATCGGGAACACCCCCGCTGACTATCACAACGGCAGCAGTTCAGTCTCCTTTGCCGACGGCCACGTCGAAAACCATAGATGGCTGGATCCCCGCACTGAACTGCGTCCTTATCAGCCATACCTCGTCGTGCCCAACGATCCCGACATCGCCTGGCTCCAGGAACATTGTTGCTCACGCAGATAGGCCGCGGTGAACCGAAATGCAGAATGCACCGCCGCCGCCCAATTTCCCCGGGAGCCATTTAGGATCGGATGGAAGTGGGTCGAGATATTGGCCAGCCCTAAAAGGCGCCCGGTTGCTCGGTTGCGAAGCGTTGCCAAGTTTGCTACCCTCAGTTCATGTCGAACGCCGCCCTATCAGAGTCAGCAGCCCGCAGGCGGCAAGAGGAACTGGGACAGTTTCTCACGCCCGCGCCGGTGGCTGAGTTTATGGCTTCGCTGTTCGGGCCTCTCCCCGAGGTGGTGCGCTTGTTGGACGCTGGGGCAGGCGCGGGAGCGCTTACCGAGGCCTTTGTTTCGCGCTTGTGTGAGGGAAAGGACAGCGTTCGCGCCGTCGAGGCGATACTGTACGAGCTTGACCCGCTCATCCAGGGCGCCCTCGCAGAGACCATGCTGGATTGTCAGCGCTTTTGCGCTCAGGCGGGCATCCGGTTCAGGTTTACCATCCATGCCGCCGACTTCATTCAGGAAATGTCGGCCCGGCTTGGCGATACGTTATTCGGAACGAGGCCGCCGGCGTTCGATGCCGCCATTGTCAATCCGCCTTACCGAAAAATTGGCACGGACTCGATTGAACGACGCAGCTTGCATCATGCCGGCGTTGAAACGAGCAATCTTTACGCCGGCTTCATTGCCGTCATTCAGCGGTTGCTTGTTCGTGGCGGCCAGTTGGTGGGCATCACCCCAAGAAGCTTTTGCAACGGCCCCTATTTTCGTTCGTTCCGGGAAGACTTTCTCGCCAATCTGGAGGTTCAAAGGCTTCATGTTTTTGAATCACGCGGAGCCGCCTTCCGCAACGACAACGTGTTGCAGGAGAATATCATCTTTCACGCCATCAAGGGCCGCGAGCAGCCGCGCGAGTTGGTCATTTCAAGCAGCAGCGGAGAGAACGGGGACAAGGTCACCGAGAAAATGGTTTCGTTTGCCGAGGTTGTCCACAAGCATGACGCGGAAAAGTTTATTCATATTCCCACGGCATCGGGCCATGCGGTCGCAAAGCAGGTGATGGATGGTCTGCACACCAGCCTCGCTGCGCTCGGCCTCACCGTGTCCACGGGGCCGGTCGTGGATTTCCGGCTGAGAGAGGCCATTCGCTGGCAGCCGGAAAAGGGGACCGTGCCCCTGGTTTATCCCTGTCATTTCAATGGTGGCACCGTTCATTGGCCGAAACCCGATGCCCGCAAACCCAATGCCATTCTGGACAACGAAGAAACTCGCCCCTGGCTCGTTAGGTCCGGTATATACCTCCTAACCAAACGGTTCACGTCCAAGGAGGAGCGTCGTCGCCTCGTTGCCTGTCTATTCGACCCGAAGGACCTTGAGGCAGAGTGGCTGGGTTTTGAGAATCATCTTAACTATTTCCACGAAAACGGGCATGGGCTTGAAAGGAATCTCGCTGCCGGGCTTTTCGGATTCCTCAATTCCACGATGGTTGACCAGTATTTCAGACGGTTCAGCGGTCACACACAGGTGAACGCCACCGACCTTCGCAAGTTGGTTTATCCCGACCGCCCAACCCTGCAGGCGATGGGAAAAGAGCTTGAGCAACTTGACCAACCCCAGGCGGCTATTGACGAACTCGTCGAGAAATACCTTCATGCCAAACCATAAGGCAACCAAGGCGGACGACTCCAAAAAGCCGGGCCATGCAATCATTCCTGTCCCAGATCGCGTGGGAATCCGAAGTCTGGATCGCGGAGGACCCCGACCACATGATTCATTTCAACGGCGAGCGTTTTCTTGGGCCATATCCTGATGTATTACCAAGATGAAAATGCAGCGGAAGTCATAGCTGCCGGCAAAAGTTCGAAGTGTCCGATGGCGAACCGCCGCCGGAAGCGACAGTGACCCCTGCCGTGTTTCGAGAACTGCGGTACGAAGCCCATCCCCTTGCTCGTTGATCCCGCTCAAAGACCGGCGATGGACCAGGAATTTCACGAACGTAAATCACCCCGAGAATTGCCTGGCCATGGAGCCCCTCAGGGATTGGGCTTGCGAGCCGGGAGTTTGGCTGGTATGAAGTCTTTCCGTGAAAGCCCTTCGCCGACAACTCTCCGGCTTTGGCTTCGGACAAGGTGCGTTGCTCCGTGGACCTCGGGCCTTTACCCTCATCGAGCTTCTGGTGGTCATTGCCGTCATCGCGATCCTGGCGGCGCTGCTGCTGCCCGCACTGGCCCGGGCGAAAGCCCAGGCCCTGCGGATTCAATGCGTCAACAACCAAAAGCAAATCGTGCTTACCTGGTCCATTTACTCGAATGACAACCGGGAGGCGCTGGCTCTGAACGGCGGCGACACCTCCTTTTTCTCGTCGCAAGCCCACCTCTGGGTCTTTGGCGGCAATCACGGCGATCCGGAGACCTTGACCAATTCGCAATTCCTCGTGGGCGCGAACTACGCCCTGTTTGCGCCGTTGCTCAACTCCGTCCAATCCTACAAATGTCCCGCGGACCGCTCGTTATGGTCCATCGGCCAGAAGCGGGTGAATGAGTTGCGCAGTTACTCGATGAATTGTTACCTGGGCACGGCGCCCCCAAACATTATTCCACCCATCAGCCTCGTTCCCAGTTATCGTGTGTATCTCAAGTCCACGGATGTCGCCAGCGATTCCCCCGCCAACCGGTTTGTCTTCATCGACGTTAACCCGGCCAGTATCTGCACGCCCGCTTTCGGAGTGGACATGAGCCTGCAAACCTTTGTGCACTATCCTTCGGGGTTGCATAATGGCGTGGGGGTGATCTCGTTCGCCGACACCCACGTCGAGGCGCATAAATGGCTGGACCCGCGGACGACCCGAGGGTTGACCAGCGGGCAACAGTTCATTCCCCATAACCAGCCCTCGCCGAACAATCAGGACCTGCGCTGGATCGGCGAACGAACGACCAGCCGACGGTAAACTTCCTGCGGACCCTGTGAGGGGGTGACAGTCACGGCTTTCAACTCCAGGGCATGGGCGCGAGCCATCGTTCGCCCGCATGCGAACCCCGCGCGGCTTGGCGATCGATTGGTTTTTTTGGTTCCCGAAGGTCCAGCGGTTCTCTAGGCTCAATCGCATCACGTGAAACGCAGCCAGCATCTCGGCGGTGGAATCGGCCTCGGCGTGGGAGCGAGCAGCCTCCTGTGCTGGATCGTGCTGTGGGTGTTTGGCGCGGCGGGCGGTCTGGCCGCGCAGGAAGCCGGTTCTGGCCGGGACCTTTTTGCGGATACCTGGGTGGGGCACGACGCGCTGGGGCGCAACCTGCCGACCTACTCCGTGGTGGGCCCAGTCAAGCGGGACCACCGCCGCGTGGTGGGCATTTTCTACATCACGTGGCACAGAGACTCCCTGCACAATCTGAAAAGCCCTTATTCCGCCGACGTCAGCCGGGTGCTTGCTCGCGACCCGCGCGCCCGGCTGGACGCCAGAAACCCGTTGTGGACCGAGGGTTCCTACCATTGGGGCGAGCCGGAGAATGGCTATTTTCTCAGTCGGGACGAGTATGTGATTCGCCAGGATATGGCGATGCTGGCGGACGCGGGGGTCGATGTGCTGCTGATGGACGTCACCAACGCGGTCCGGTACTGGGAGGAATGGGAGACGATATTTGCGGTCATGGAAAAGATGAAGGCCGAGGGCAACCGCGTGCCGCAGTTTTGCTTTTGGGCATTTAACGGGCCGGTGATTTCTGTGGTGCAGGACTTGTATGATAAGATTTACCAGCCCGGGAAGCACAAGGATCTGTGGTTCCTGTGGGATGGCAAACCGCTGTTGCTCTACAACGGCACGCCCCGTTCGGATGCCAACGGCTCGGGCGTGCCCAATCCGAACCCCCATTTTGAGGCCGCCGCGCGGACCGATCCGAAGCATCCGCATTATGGGGATCCGGAGTACACCGAAGAGTTTTACCAGGATTACACCAAGGCGGTGAAGCGCTTCTTCACCCTGCGCACCATGTGGTGGGGCTACTGGGAATGGGCCGGCCAGCGCTACGTCGGAACCGAAGATCACTGGAGCTTTGGGCTCGACCTCGGCGACTCGCGGGTGGCGGCCCTGAGCCCGGAGCAACTGGTCTCGAAGCACCGGGGCCGGGGGGAAGAGGCAGCCGTCACTCCGGCGCAGCATCCGTCCAGTCTGATCGGCAAATCCTGGACCCGGGAGAAGGGCGAGCCGGCGCTCGACGCGTATGACCTGCCCGAGCCTGCCGTGGTGCCGTGGCTCGGACGGGAAGTGGTGCATCCCGAAGGCTACGGCATTTATTTCCAGCAGCGCTGGGAGGAAGCCCTCCGCGGCGACCCGGAGTTTCTGTACCTGAACGACTGGAACGAGTGGACAGCGGGCAAATATGCTCCCTCGGGCGGTGGGATGACTCGGTTCATGCGCCGGGACAGCACGTACTTTTTCGTCGACCAGTACAATGCCGAGTTCAACCGCACCATCCAGCCGATGAAGGGAGGATATACCGACAATTATTACATGCAGATGGCGGAAAACATCCGCCGCTACAAGGGGGTCCGCCCCATCCCGGAGAACATCGGCATCCATCGGATCCAGATCGACGGCAAGTTTGCGGATTGGGCGGCCGTCCAGGTCGAGTACCGTGACACCGTGGGGGATACATTTCATCGTGATTACGACGGCTACGGCGGCCTGCATTATCGGAATGACACCGGGCGCAACGATATTATCACCAGCAAAGTCGCCGTGGATGGCGGCCTGGTTTATTTCTACGTCGAGACCCGGCAAGCCCTCACCCCGCACACCGGCACCAACTGGATGCTCCTGCTGATCGACGCCGACCTGAACCCGGACACGGGGTGGTTCGGCTACGACTATCTGATCAACCAGCGCGTGGCGGACGACAAGACCACGACGCTCATGCGCTATATTCCGGGTGCTGCCAACGGCCCATGGGTCGAGGTGGCGCGCTTGAGCTATCGCTACGCCGGAAGCCAATTGGAAGTGGCCGTGCCCAGAAAGCTGCTGGGTTTGAAGGGCGGCGCCTTTACCTTCGATTTTCATTGGTGCGACAATCCGACCGATTTAAAGGATCCGATCTCGCTTTGCGTGAGCGGCGACAGCGCGCCCGACCGGCGCTTCAATTACCGCTGTGTCTGGAAGCGGCGGGCGGGCTTATAGACCACTTCAGGTGTTCAGCTTGACTTTGAGCGCTGCGAGCCTATGGTGGGACGACCCTGGCTGTCCGCTATCTCGATGAGGGCAGTCCGGGATTCCGAGCAATTTTTCATGAAACAACTGTGTGCAGCAGTCCTTGTCTTGGGCGCGTCGCTGGCGGCGCATGCGCAGGGAACGGTTTGGTTCCTGAACGTGGACCAGGTGCACGGGCTGGACGCGCCGTTTTACGAGTCCGACGGGGTGACCAAGCTCGCTGGGCCCGATTTCATGGCCGAATTGCTGGCTGGGGCAAACCCGGGCAACCTGGCTTCCCTCGGCACCACCGGGTTCCTCGCGGGGGGCGTGGCGGGCTACTTCAATGGCGGTTTCCGCGTCGTTCCCGATGTTCCTGCCGGTGGCACGGCGTGGATCCAGTTGCGCGCCTGGAACGTTAACTCCGGCCCGACCTTCGCGTCCGCCCAAGCGTCCGGCCTCCCGAATTCCTGGGCCGCGTCCTCGATTTTTAGCGTGGTGGCGGGCACTCCGAGCCAGCCGGCCGTTTTGACGCCGCTCGGCACCACGCCCATCCTGCTGAGCACCGTTCCCGAGCCCTCCGTTCTGGCTTTGGCTGGAGCCGCCGCGGTGATGGGGGTTCTGCTGCGGCGCAAAGGTTGATTGCTGGCCGCGTACGGCGACGATTCTGAACGCGGCGGGGCCAGTTCGGGTCATGTTCCTGGTGAATTCGAATGCCACCGGGCTTGGGTTCGGTTAAATCCTCACGCTGGATCCCGCAACCGATGGATCACGGTTTTACCGGGTGCGGGTCTCCTACTGACGGACGGTCTTGGGGAACAACGGGCGAGATCAAACTGGGGGCGAAGGCTGGCGGTTCTGGGCGCTTTCGAGCGGTTCATGCGGCTTGCGACCGTAAACCTGCTCATAGGCGCGACAGAAGGGGCAGACTTTGCCTTCGACTTTGCTCGTCAGCCAATAAGCCAGGCCGCGTTGTTCCTTTCGGGCGCGGCGGCACACGGGGCAGCGGAGGCAAACCTTGGCCAGGGCCAAGCGTGTCTGGTTTTGGTCGGCGGGGCGCATGGGGCAGGTAGGGTGCTGCGGGGGTGAAGGCGTCGGGTGGGGAAGGCCTAAGCTTCGGTGAGTTGCCGGCGCCAGGCCTCGAGGTGGGAGGCGAGTTTGAGCTGTTCCAGGTAGGCCAGGTCCACCGGTACCGCCGTGCCTGACGGCAAGGCCACCACGTGATCCAGAGCGTTAGCGGCATGAACAAAGGTCAATGCACTCGCCGCCGTTTGCCCGGCGCGACTTGGTTCGTGATGCCAGGCCACCGCTTCCACCAGCGAAACGGGCAGTCCCCAAAGATCCAGCAGGTAGGCCCCGACTTCAGCGTGGGTGGCGCTGAAGGCGACACGTTCGGCTGCGATCAAAGGCTCGCCTTCGCCGCCCGTTCGGGCGAGCAGTTCGAGGTAAGCCGTGGCGGGATTGTCGGCCAGGAGCAGCTTGCCAACATCGTGCAGCAAACCGGCCGTGAACGCTTCCTCGGCCACGTGGTCGTCGCTGCCTTCAACCCGGGCGATGCGTTCGGCCAGTCGGGCCACCCGGGCGCTGTGCGCCCAGACACGCTCGAGGGCATGGGCCGCTTGCGGCGCTGTTTCCAAAGCCGAAAATGCGTGCAACCCCAGGGCCAGCGACCGAATCGTGCCGGTGCCCAGCAAAACAACCGCCTCTTCGGCGTTGGAAACCTCGCGGGCGAAACCCATAAATGCCGAGTTTACCAATTGAAGCAACTTGGTGGTCAGCGCCGGGTCGGTGGCTACGATCTCCCCTAACTGTTCGGCAGAGCATTCCGGGTTCTGGAGGGTCTCGAGAATCTTGAAATAGACCTGGGGGACGCTGGGCAGGCTTTCACGTTTAGCGACCAATCGCTGAATCTCCGGGCTGGCCAGGCGTGATTTGAGGCCTTTAACGCGTTGAAGCACGCCCTGCAGCTCGGGAAGCTGAAAGGGCTTGAGCAGGAACTGATGGGTGGCACCGACGCACCGGAGCACCTCTTCCTGGTCGCCATAGCCCGAGAGAATAATGCGCGCGGTGGCGGGCCACTGGCGCATGATCTCGTTCAAAAGCTGCCCTCCGCTCATGCCGGGCAGCCGCATATCCGACACCACCGCGTCGAACGGCCCCGCCTGGACAAGCTCCAAGGCCTGTTTGGCGGAGGTTGCGAACGAAACCTCCCATTGGCCCTTCATGGCCTCGACGGTGAACTTGATCAACTCCAGGATGAGAGGGTCATCATCCACAAAGAGAATGCGTGTTCTTGACTCGTCCATAAATAGAAGTCCATGACGTGGGAACTCGTTATTAGAACGCCCGCGCCCGGGACCGCGACGACGATAAGATCAGGACGGGGTTTCGGCAATCAAAGTCGGGCGGGTAAGGATCGCGCCCGTGGTGTGCTCCAAATAGATGGATTCGGAGCCGGACGTTCGGCGAGGGAACGTGCGTACAATCATCCTCGTCACCGAAGAATCCGACCCGCCGCGGAAAGTCAGTGCCGGACCCTATCGGCCGCCGCTGCGGCTGGTGCGCGGGCGCGCCCCCCACAGCCAGGTCGGGGTTTCAGGAACCTTGTAACATGATCTCCCGCCAGCGGCGTTGTCGCATGCGCGCCGCTGACGGGAAGTAGTGAGCGTGGCTCGGTTAACGCCCAGCCAGGCCGGCCGAGCTGGTTGGAATCCCGTTGGCCACCATCAAGGGATCCAGGCTGCCGTTGTGATTCACCTTGAAGGCGCTGAGTGTGCCGTTGCCGTTGTTCAGGCTGTAGAGGAACCGGCCGTCATGGCTTTCGGTCATATCCACGGGGTGACTGCCCGTCCCGGTGAGTCCCGTTTGACCGTCCGGAGTAATCAAGTGCAAGGCCCCGTCCTCACCGACACGGAAGCCCGAAATGGACCCACTGCCCGCATTTGCGGTATAGACAAACCGTCCATCCCGGGAAGTTATCAGCCAGCAGGCAGCGGTTTGCTCAGTCGGCACCGCACCGCTGATGATCGCCAAATCTCCGTCCTCCAAGACCTGGTAGGAGGAAGCGGAACTGGCATTCGCCGCTCCGCCGGCGGCTTCGGAAACGAAGAGCCGATCCTCGCGCCCGACATCGAAGCCGAAGGGTGTCATTCCGACCGACGCGAAGGTTTTGGCGCCCTCGATGTCACCATCGTCTCCCAATTGGAAGGTATCGATCAAACTCGTGATCCGCTCCGTGACGACCAGCGTATCGCCTTCCGCTGAGAACAGGACTTCCGCAGGTCCGGTGTTGTCGGCGCTGAGCATCTGGGTCGAGTCCGGGAGCGGAACCAGTTGCCCATGTGCGAAGAGGAAGCCGGTCAGATGGTCCTGGCCGCCAACCTCACCGTCGGCGTTCAGGACGTAGAGCAGGTTGTGGGAAAGGGTCAAGCTCAGCGGCATCTGGCCGCCGGAAGCCACTTTGTCCCTGAGGACCAGTCCTTGCTCCGAAACCTGAAACACGGAAACCTCTCCGCTGCCCGCGTTGCACGCGAAGAGCCAGCGTCCGTCATGGCTGAGCAGAACCGAACCCTGGCTGGCCAACCCCGCCCCCGTTCCCATGCCCCCGGTCGCAAAGCTGCCCCGCGGGTTGATTTGTCCGTTCTCCTCGCGCTCGAAAACCAGGACGTGATTCCCAGCGGACGCATTGTCCATCGTGTAGAGAGCGCCGTCCTCTCCGGCCTTCGCCCGGGTGGCGAATAACGCCAGGCTCAGGCTTAAACCAACGCCGAGCTTGTTCAATTCTTGGATGTATCCGAAGCTTTTCATAAGTGTTTTGATACGTTTTGTTATCGGTTGATGAGCGAGCGGGCATCGGGAGTTCCGCTCGCGCCCAAGCGCGTGCGGTGTTCCTCGGGGCCTGCCCCGTGCGTCGGTTCGGTTCACCCGACCAGGGAAATGTGCCGGCGCACCCGTCGAAGTCGGGCACGCGATGAAAACCTTACAAGGGAACTACTGCGGAGGCGGGGGAGGGGAGGGCGCTTTGAGCTCGGCTTGGAGGCGCGCCTGGATTTGTTGCCGGGCCTGTTCGGAGAGCTTCCGGGTGGGGACGCCGTTTTCGTCGTCGGCAAGCGTACGGGCGGCCTGGCGGAGAAATCGAATTTGGGCCGTGTAACGCCGGCACCAAACGCAGTACAGCAGGTGGAGCCTGACCGCCAGGCGTTGGTGCCACGGTAAGCGGGCATCCATCGATTGGGAAACCAGGCGGGTAACTTGGCGGCAGTTCAGCATGTTCTGAATTCTCCGAGTCGCACGGTTGCGGGCGCAAAGCGCGGTTTGGTTTTCATTTTTTCGCCGGTGGCGGCTTGCCGAACCAATGGACTTCGAGGCACCGGCGCAGACCCATCCGGGCGCGATGAAGCATCACCCAGAAGTTGTTCGGAGATATGCCCAGATCCTTACAAATTTTTTCCGAGGCCACGCCATCCATTTCGCGCAGAAAGAAGACCTGGGCCACCCGGTCGGGCAGGCCGGAGAGGCAATTTCGCAGGACGTCCTGGAACTCTTTATTGACCAGTGTTTCCTGCGGCGTTTCCCAGTGCTTCGGAGCGAACTTCACGAGCCAGCCGTCGCGACCGGCCCCGTGCGCGCCGAACGCACGTTCTTCTTCCGGCAGCGGAGATTCCAGATCGGCGATGGCCACTTCTCGTTTTTGTCGGCGGAAATAATCGGCCACCTTGTTGCGCAAAATGCCAAATAGCCAGGAGCGCTCGGTGGATCGTCCGGCGAAGCCGCGGCCCGCCTTGAGCGCCGCCAGGAAGGTTTCCTGCACTAAATCCTGTGCCAGGGCGTGATCCCGCACCCGCGCAACGGCAAATCCGAACAGGACGTCTCCATGCTCGGCCACCCACCGCTCGGGGTTGAGCTTCGGTTCCGAGTCCGGGGCGCCGCCAGGAGCCGCGCCTGGGACAGGGATCGAGCCTTGCGCCTGGTCCATCTCAATCACGGATAGGTTGCTTTGCGCCGAGGGGTCGTCATGCCAGGTCACCATCCGCCAATTCCGTCAGGAATCAAGCGGGGTTGGACAGGATGAACAGGATTTACAGGATGGGGAAGGGAGGAGACCGGACCTGGGAGTGGAAGCTGCTGGCTTATTGGCCAGGAACTTTGCCCGCGGGCTTATCCAGGCGGAGGCGCTGAGGACTTTTAAATTCTTAATCCTGTAAATCCTGTCCTCTCCTTCGTGGCGCTATCTTCGGGTCTGGCGTTGGCGGCGGGTATGAGGTACCTGGGCGCGTAAAGCCCCGCCGCTGGGGCGGGGCTTAAGACCTGTTCGCGGTGCATCACGCGCCGGGGTGAGCGGACGGGCTGAGGGTCGGGGCTTACAGCGGCTTGATGGAGATGTTCCGAAACATGACGGGGTCGTTGTGGCCGGCGAACCCGAAGTAGCCTTTGGTGCGGTCCTTGCCCGGGTGCTTGCTGTCGTGCATGAACTCGGTGACGTGGCTTAAATCGCAGTCGAGAATCACGGTGCCATTGAGTTCCACCTTGATGGTCGGACCCCGGACGGTGACCTCCTCATAATTCCACTCCCCGATCGGGTGTTGATAACCACGTTGCGCGGCGACCATCCCGTAAGCCGAACCGTGGGCCTGGCGGGGATCGATCTTCTCACCCGTCGCCTTTTCGTAATTATCATCGAGCACCTGGATTTCGCACATGCCCACATAGGCGGTATCCCCGGAGCCGGGATACCGAATCGCCAGGCCGTTGTTGCCCCCGGGCGGCAGCTTGAATTCGAGCCGGGCGACGAAATCCTGGTACTCCTGCTTGGTGTAGATGGTGCCGCCTTTGCCTGGACGGCACATGATCGCCCCGTCCTTCACCTGGTATTCGTCCACCGGGCCGGCCCACCCTTCAAAATCCCGGCCGTCAAAAACGGACTGGAACCCGGCGGGATCGGTTCCGCGCAGGAGTTTGTTGGCTTCATCGGAGCCGATTTCACGGATGTACAGGTTGCGCCAGCGGATTTCGCCGCCGTGCGTCTGAAGTTGAATGGGGCCGCGTGGGGGCACGGGAAGCTTGCGATCGTAATAATCCTCCATGTTGGCCCCATCGACGGTCTGCTTGTCGTTAAGCCAGACCCAAACGCGGGAGCCGGCCATGATAATCCGGAAATGGTTCCATTCGCCAAAGGGCTTATCGGCCAGGACCAGCGGATCTTTGCCCGGCGCTCCGGGGCTGTTGTTCCAGAGGGCGCCCGAGCCTTTGTCGGCGCCGAGCGGGAACTTATCTTTTTCGGTGTAATCCCAGATCTGCACTTGCGGGCAGCCGCGCAAGTAGATCCCGCTATCGGCCAGCGGCACCGTGCGGTAATCCACCAGCAGTTCGAAATCGCCGTAAAACTTGTCGGTCGTCAGGTACAACCCCTTGCCGTCATTGACCAGTTCATCTCCCTCGACGGTCCAGTGACGGTGGATATCGCTCAAGCTGTCGTCGTGCTTTTTCTTAAAATCCTCGGGTGAAAGGGCCATGTACTTGCGCGGATCCTCCGTTTCGGCCCCCCACCAACCGCTGAGATCCGAGGCGTTGAACAAAGGAGTGAAACCCGGGGGCGGATTGGGCGCGGCTTTGGAGGACAGCACGCTGCCGTTGAGCAGCACCAGGCAAAGGGACGTGAGGATGGGTCGAGGCAGCTTTTGTGTCATGCTTAATGGCTAAATCAGTCGTCAAAGTTGCGCAATCCAGAAATTGCTCCACCCGCGGCGGCCCGCGCCGCGCATGGACGGGGGGCAGAACCGGCCCAAGGAACTGGCGGCGTTGCCAAGGCCGGTGGTTCGCGGCTGAGAGGTGGGCCGGAGGCGGCGGCGCCGCCGGCGGGTGGAACGGGGCCGCTTGGGGGGCATCGCCGGGTTGCCGGTTGGATGTGCGCGGTTGGATTGGCGCGCGCAGGTTCGTGGAGGGGGCGAACCGAGTGAGACGGGCGGAAAGACAAGCCGGTTCGCGCCTTGCAATGAGCGACCCGAAGGATGTAGCCTTCGGGCACGCGGAGTTGGTCATGAACAGCTTACGAATCATGGAATCAGGGGACTTCGGGCGTTTGATAAACGAACCCCTGTCGCTGACGCAGAGTTCGGCAAAACTATGAATCCGCACATTGGCGCGGATCGCTTGTTTCGGATCTGCTTTCAGACGGTCGAGAGTTTCACTGCGATGTTGGTTGCTGCTTTTTGGATTCTGTTGTTCTCAGGTTCGACCTGGGCGACAAGTTTCATTACGACTACCTGTTTGACGTGAGCTTTCCCATAATGATCGTCGTCAGCGTCGCTGGGTTGTTAACCTGGAGATGTTACCGCAGGCACGCCCTCTTGCTTTTCTCGCTAGTGCTGGCGTGGGCAGTCTGGGCGGCGCTTCCCCGGTTATGAATCCTTATCTAATAGAGCTGAACCAGGCGCCTGCACCTAACCGCCGCCCGCCCTCTCCGCTCGGCGCTCAGGACGAGTTCGCATGTCTTTTCTCCGCTCCACCCGCCTCCCCGGCGGCGGTGGTGAGGCGCGACCGTTATATGAGGAGCACACGTTCAGGCAGTTTGGCGATTTTATGCGTCCTTCTGCTCGGGGCACCAAACGGCTGGACGCAACCGAAGGAACTCCCGGTCAGCGATCAATCCGCCGCGCCCATAGGCACCTATGTTCCAGCGCAAAGGCCGGTAATCTGGGACCCATTTTCGCCGCCCCCGACGAACAATGTTGCGCTGTTTACGTTGCGCTTGGAAACCAACGGCACGGTACTTTGCGCAAACCGCCGCCGAGCTGCGGCCGGTGGAGGACGGCGACCTCGTGAGGCTTCGACCGCAGACAGAAGTTGCGAGCGGGACCTGGCGCTGGGATGGGAAAAAGCGGGAGTTTCGACTCAAACCCGGGGACTTCAAGTTCTACATAAAGAGCCTGCCAGTTGACCCGCGGCACAGGAACCGATTGGTGTGGGGAAGCAGTTGGCTTGTCCATCAGGAGGATAAATGAACGTCCAGCCATATACCTATCGGCCGGGAGTGGACGCGGGATGGCTCTCCTCGTTCGCATTCCAAAGCCCTTGGTCCCGCGCCACTCACGCCGGGCTGTTATGCTGAAAGGAACCATTGAATGGGTGCAGCACTATACATTGCCTTAGAGAAGCAGATCCCGGACTTTGACTCGGTGGTTGATGGCAAGATGCTCAGTAAATCAGAGAAGCAACTGGCTGCCGCTGAGTTTTGGTACGGGACCGCCACCGGGAAATCCCTTCGGTGTTTACCAGGTTCGTGAGACGGAAGGCCGGATTTACTTTGGTTGAACTGCTCGTGGTCATCGCCATCATCACGACCCTCGCCGCGTGCTTGGCCCACACCCTCAGCCAGGCGGAGCTCCGGGATGAATCGCGCTTTCAGCGCTCAGGAGGTGCTCCTGGGCCCCTGAACCCAGGGCGTTGCCCTGGGCTGGTATGACTCAGGCCTTTGGCCTGGACCCGGGCAAAGGGCCTGCAAGCCGCCATGGCTATGCTGCTGATATCACTCAGGCATTTGGCCTGAACGCGGGCCAAGTGCCTGCAAGCTGCCATGGCTATGCTGCTGATATGAACCAGGCCTTTGGCCTGAACGGCAGTGTGGCCAGCCCAGGGATTACCCGTAGCCGAGGGCAAGCGCAAGGTCGCCCCGGGTTGCGATTTAGGTATTGGCCATCAGGAGCTTCTCGGCTTCGAGGTTGCCGACACCATGACGGATCCGCGTGACGGCGAGGCCGACCACCGGCGGGTAGGCCTGGTCGGCTTTCATGCGAGGCTCGACATATTCGATGACCTCGAAGAGCAAGTGGTTGGCTTCGTTGTAGGGCAGGCCGGTGAGCTTTTCGATATAGCGGGTCGCACGGTCAATGAGCTTCAGGTTGCTCGGCACCACCCAGATCATAAAGTTGCCCATCACCCTGCCCAACCGAACCATGGTGCAAGTGGAGAGGGCGTTGAGCACCATTTTCAACCCCACGCGGGTCACGCCATCCAGCAGGAAATCGGTTTTGGGCAACCGCACCAGGGCCGCGATGCATTCCGGATCCCAGCGTTCGAGGAATTTGCCAACCTCGCCCACCGAGCTCTCGTGGCCGAGGTACAGCAGCGCTCTCCGGACCCCCAGTTTTCGGGCGGATTCGATCTGACGCGCGTAAAAGCCCTGGGGCGAGAGCAGGGCCGATTGTTCGCCGTCGGCCATCACGCCGACGACACAATCGCCTCGACCGGACGGGCGCCGGCTCAGGCCGTCCAGGCCGATCCTGAAGCGCATGAGTTCGGAGTAGCCGATTTTGGCGACGGTTTCCTGCGTGCGCGGGGCCTGCTCCCTGCCGACCAGCGCGGCCACTTCGTCATTTGCCCAGCCAATGCATTGGGGCCGGCGCCGCAGGAGCCGTTCCCAGGCGGCGGGTGTCCCCTCGCACGGGACAAATAGAAACGCCCAGGAGTCGCTAGCCTTGGCATCGTCGAATTTGCGAAACGGCGGGGTGCAAAACGTGGGCGAGCGCTCGGTGGTGTCGGTCAGCAAGTCGATGGCGAAGTGGTCGGCAAAATAGTTGTTCTTGTGGCCGGCGCGATATACCGATTCCTCGAGACCCACCAGTTTAGCCAGTTGCTGAAGGGAGTTCTTCGATTTCAGGGTTGCATGCAGCTCTACGAGGCGGGTGAGGAACTCGGTCGGGACGACTTGGGGTTGCAGCGCGCAGGGGCCGCGGGGCTCAAGTTCCTTCATCAGCTCGCGGAGGGCCATCTCAAGAATGGTGAGCAGGACGGCGAGCTGGATGCTGGTGGCCTGCATCCGCGTCGAGCCGGTGATAGCCATAGGGCCGGTAGTCAGGTTCAGCTTCTCGATGCGCGGATCCTCGATCACCTCGCGGCTGCGCTGGACGTGCTTGCGCAGAGCTTCATCCGGATTGTTATAGACGAAATACACTTTGGCCCCAGCCTCGACGCCTTTCCATGCGGTTCCAATGACGAACGAAGTTTCACCGCCCTCGGTGATGGCAAACACCAGGTCGTGCTGGGAAACGCCGAGATCGCCGAGCTGTTTGGCTCCAAAGGCCTTGAAGTCTTCAAAACCTTCGACCGCCTTGATCAGGGCAAAATCGCCGCCGGCCATCACGGCCAACGCGCGTTCTTCGAGATCCTGGGGGAGGGGGTAGATCTCAGGTCCCGGGCGCGCTGTCGCTGCCAAAACTCGCGCCAGATCGATACGAGCTGGATGCTGAGCCGCCCCGTCGAGCCGCACCCGGTGAAGAAGATCCTGCCGCCGTTGCGAATGGTCCGCACCATGACGTCCGCCACGGCGGTTGCCCGGCCCGAGGCGGCGAACTCACGGTATTTGCGCAGGACATCCTCATCGACTTCGAACAAAAGCTCCAGGGCTGTGCTGACGTCGCGCTTGGCCACGTTGCTTAGGTTTGTGGTGACGGGATGGGAGCTTTCGGTGGTTAAGGATCCCAATTGGAATTGGTCGCTGATTCGGAGGAAGTCTTCGGATCGCTTTTTGGGGGTCGAGTTCATGATGATGCGGCGAGTGGCGCGGTTACCAAGAGGGTATATTTTGCGCCGGTCGAAAGGAGTTCGCTGCGGATCAAATCAACCCCGTCCGCCGTCCATTCGCCAAACGCTTTCTCTGAAAGACCTTCGACCAATGGGCGCAGCGTCTCGATCTCAGCGCGGCGAATTTCTTTGATGCGGGCGAGGGTGACGTGGGCCGTGAAGCGCTCGGCGGGCTTTTCGCCGGAGAAGGGGAGCGCGGCGGTTTCCACAGCCGTCTGCAGCCGGGAAAGGTGATCGCGCTCGCCCGCTACGCCGGCCCAGAGGACCCGGGGCGCGCGCGGGTTGGGGAAGAAGCCCGTCCGTTCGGCGCGCAAGCGCACCGGGGCGAACGCGGCGCAGGCCTGACGCAGCGAGGCGCCAAGCGCCTCGACTTTGGAGCCAGGGACGTTACCCAGAAACTTCAGTGTCAGGTGGAACTGCTCGCGGGGCGTCCAGCGGAGGGCGGTCGAGAGCAACCGGCGCCGCAACGCTGTCTGGGTGTGCTCGAACTCGGTTTTCACCTCTTCGGGTATTTGAACCGCGAAGAACAAGCGGAAGAATTCAGATGGTGCGGGCCCAGGCATGTCAGTCATCTCGGAGCACCCGTTAGGGATAAGTGAGGGCGCGTTTCGCCGCGCGGCAACTCGACAGCGGGGCGCGTCAGGGGAGCGGTTCGCCACGGGCGGCGAGCAGGAGGCGGTACCATTCCTCGCGAGTCAGCTCCAGGTCGGCGGCTTTGGCCGCGTCGCGAATTCGTTCGGGGTTAACCGACCCCACCACCGGCTGGATCCCGCTGGGATGTTTGAGCAGCCAGGAGAGCGCCACGGTCGTGCGGTTGGCCCCGCGCTGCTGAGCTACGGCTTCGAGTTCCGACAGGAACTTTTCCGGCTGGTAGGATTTTTGGGCCGGGAGCAGCCGCCGGGCGCCACCCCCGATGAGTCCGGCGGCGAGCGGGCTCCAGGCCATCGGGGTGATCTTCTCGATCAAGCATTGGTCCAGTGTGCCGTCGGTGAAGGCATCCAGCTTGGCCAGGCTGATCTCGACCTGGTGGACCACAATCGGCATGGGCAAGACCACCTGCAAGGCGGTGACCAGCGACGGGCGGAAGTTGCTCACGCCGAAGTACCGCACTTTGCCGTCGGCCTTAAGTTTGGAGAAGGCCTTCGCGATGTCCTCGGGGTCAGCCAGGTAATCCGGCCGGTGGAGCATGTATAAATCGATGGTTTCGATGCCCAGCCGCTTCAGGGAAGCCTCGCAGGATTGGAGGATGTGTTCCGACGAAAAGTCGTAGCGCTGGGGCGCGTCCGGGTGTGGAGTGCCGGCCGGCCGGACGCCGCACTTGGTGGCGACCAAAACGGCTTCGCGCATTCCCGGAGCCTCCTTGAGGGCCGTGCCGAGGATTCTTTCCGCCTCTCCACCGGCATAGATGTCGGCGTTATCGAACAGCGTGTAGCCGGCCTCGTAGGCAGTGAGTATGGCTTTGCGCCCGGCCGCCCGGTTTTCTGGTGTGACGGCTGCCGGGTCCCAAGTGCCGGCCACCCGCCAGCACCCATAGGCCAGGCGGCTGCTTCGCAAGGAACTGACTCCGATTAGCATGGTTCTCATATCACTTGTGTCCCACCACTATGGATCGAGGGGTGCGCCGGCGACAACCATTTATCGCTTCGCGCTGGCGGCGGGGTAAAGGCTTTGGCAGAGTTTCGACGGTGGCTGTGAAAGCTCGATGGAAACCTGGGTCAACGCGGCGGTTTTGGCTGCCGCTGCTACTCTGTGGGGCTGGTCTTATCTGCTTCGCAGGGTGGGGTGCGGGTGCGTCCCAGGCAGGTCAAGCAGGCGCGTTTCCGGCTCGGTTAGCCGATTATCCGGCGCTTCCGCGCGCGACGGTTTGGGAGGTGTTGAAGGCGCGGGTCCGGGAGGCGCCCTTCAATCTGGTCCCAACCGCAATTTTCCTGCTGGCCATCATTCACACGTTCCTGGCTCCCATGTTTGTAAAGCTCTCGCACCGATTGGAACAGCGGCACCGCGCACGTTTGGCGGCGGACGGCCCGGCGCAAGCTCCGGGCAGCGCGCGCGAGGAAGTCAGCTTTGTCGCGGAGATCTGCCACTTCCTTGGGGAGGTGGAAGCGATCTTCGGGATTTGGGTGGCGCCGCTGCTGCTGGCCATCACGATCCAAAAGGGCTGGCCGGTGGCGCGCGGCTATTTGGAGCACGGCCTGGATTTCACCGAACCTTTGTTCGTGGTGGTGATCATGACCATCGCCTCCAGCCGTCCGATCTTGCGGATGTCCGAGGCGATTATGAGTTCGATCGCGGCTCTGGGCAAACGCAGCCCGGCTGCCTCCTGGCTCTCGATTCTGACAGTCGGTCCGGTGCTGGGCTCTTTCATCACCGAGCCGGCGGCGATGACCATCTCGGCGCTTTTGTTGGGTAAAAAGTTCTACGCGCACGGGCCCAGTACAAAGCTGGCGTATGCGACCTTAGGCTTGCTGTTCGTCAACGTCTCGGTGGGGGGAACGCTGACGCCCTTCGCCGCGCCACCCGTGTTGATGGTGGCAGGCAAATGGGGGTGGGGACTGTCGCATATGTTAACCCACTTTGGCTGGAAAGCTTTTGTCGGCATGGTCGTAGCCAACGCGATCTACTGGTTCCGATTTCGCAAGGAATTTAAAAAATTGGGCGCGCAGGCCATCCCCACAGGCCAGGCCGGCCCCGGGCTCGAGGCCGATGACCTGCCGGTGCCTTGTTGGGTTACGGCGATCCACGTGCTATTTCTTGCCTGGACCGTCGTCAATGCGCACTTCCCGGCGTTGTTCATTGCCGGGTTTCTGTTTTACCTGGCATTCCTGCAAGCCACCGAGCATCACCAAAACGAGCTGGCGCTTCGACCGGCGCTGTTGGTGGGGTTCTTTCTGGCCGGACTGGTGGTCCATGGAGGATTGCAGGGCTGGTGGATTGGGCCGGTGTTGAGCGGATTGAGCGAGGTCCCGTTGTTCCTCTGCGCTACCGGCTTGACGGCGTTTAACGACAATGCCGCCATTACCTATCTCGCTGCCCAGGTTCCCGGCCTGAGTGCCGGCCTGCAGTATGCCGTCGTGGCAGGCGCGGTCGCCGGCGGCGGTTTGACGGTTATCGCCAATGCCCCCAATCCCGCCGGCCAATCCATCTTGTCGAAATTCTTCCCGGACGGCATTTCGCCCGGACGGCTATTACTCGGGGCGGCCCTGCCGACCGTGGTCGTGATGCTGGCCTTTCTGTTCCTGAAGTAAAGGCGAGGCGGCTTCGGAATCAACGATTGTCTCCTGCGTGGCTCCGGCCGTTGTTGCCCCCGGAGATTCCAGCCGCCAGGGATGAGAACGCACAGGGAAATGGAATTTGAGTTTGCAGTCTCCGAAGAGAAAAGGGCGACCCGGCGCTTCCGCCGGGTCGCCCCCCAACCCAATCCGAAAAGGAGGGCGGCGCCAGTTCAGTTCCGGCACCGCCCCACTCAGGAGGACGTAGGCAAGGAACCTACAAGAGTTGGCATTTGCAATTACTGTGCCATCCGGTACGGGAACCTCGCGCATTTGGCGTCCGGCTTGATCCGGACGGTCGAGTCTGCCGCGATGTCCCGTTTTCGATCAGGTGCTTCGGTCAATGTACCGGTATCCCACCACTCGAGGCCGGTCAGGCGCCCATGCCTTCCTCGAAGGAGCCGGCCGCCAACGGGAAACAAAGGTTGTCGCGGACATATTGGATGCCGTTGGCGCTGGTGGCGTCCAGATCGCGATAGGCGCTTTCGGCCTCGACGACCAGCGGAGCGGTCTTGGTGCCCATCACCTGGCAATACCGCTGCGGAAAGCCGGTGTGAATGAGGAGTTCGGCGTACCGGGTCATATTGAGATCGCCCGAAGGGATATCGACGAACTGCATGGCCCGCTTTTGCCAGCCGGGTTCCATCATCCGCAAGGGCAGGCCGGGACGAATCACGAAGTTCTTCACGTGGCAGGCATAGATCCGCGGGGCCACCTTCAAAAAGCGTGTCTCCCAGCTCTCACCCTCCCAGCAATGCGAGGGATCGGCATTGACCGCCAGACATTTGTCACCTTCGCAGATGGTGACCAGCATGTTGAAATCGTCCGCGCACATGGCCGCCGTGCCCGGGTGGATTTCGTGGCAGAGGAAGATCCCGAGTTTATTGGCGTGGTCACGAATCTTGGCCGTTTTTTTGACGAACCGTTCCTGGCCCTCCTTGATTAGGTCGTAATCGCCGCCTTTCCAAAATCCCCAGGGATAGCCTGTGGCCAGCTCCCAACCGAAGGCCACGCCCCAGAACATGGGCACCACCTTGACCCCCAGTTCCGCGCATAAATCCAGCAAACGCAGCACATAATCCTCCGCCCACTTCTCGATTTCCGCCGGGGACTTTTTCGCCACGTCCGGCGGCGTGAAGGGCCGGATGGTTGGGCTCTGGGTCCAGGCCGTGGTATGCACCCAGATGGGGCAGTGGGCCGAGACGCCGTCCAGCGTCATCTTGGCTTTGGCAAACGTATCCTTGATCGCTTTGGCGCTCATCAGTCCCTTATCGGTCGTGAGCATGTAATTGGAAGGCTGGGCTCCGGAAGCCCCGGACTTTTTCGCGTACTCGAGGAACTGGGCGAGGCTTTTGGCGCCGTGTTGAGCGCCCTCGATGCTAGCGTGGAAACAGTTTTGAGCCATAGGTTTTGCGGAGTTACAAAGTTAATTGTTTTACCAACGGCGAGAGCAATAACCATCCTGAAGAGATTTGCAATCTCAATTTGCAAAGCCGGGCCGCCGCCCGGCCGAACCGCTCGCCCCTTGTCGAGGTAGCGCCACGAAACACGCGAAATACACGAAAAGAGAGATTTGTTTTGCTGTTTTTCGTGTATTTCGCGTATTTCGTGGTGTTCTTGATGTTCGCGGTGTTCGTGGTTCAGCCATTGCGGAGGGGACGAATTCGATTCAATATTGGCTGATGCCGGAATTCTACGACACGCACGCGCACCTGGGGTAACCCGGATTTTGCGCACGAGTTGCCGCAGGTGATCGAACGAGCCGCGGCGGCGGGCATCACGCAAATCGTGTGCATCGCCACAGACCTCGAGAGCAGCCGGCAGGCGGTCCAAATTGCCGAACAATTTGCCCAGGTCTTTGCCGTGGTGGGGTGGCATCCCGCCGACGCCGAGGGCGCACCGGAGGACATACGGCCCGCGCTGCGTGAACTGGCGCGCCATCCCAGGGTGGTGGCGTTGGGCGAAACCGGGCTGGATTATTACCGTTTGCCAAGCCGGAAGCCCGAGTTTACCCCGGCAGACGATGAGCGGTACAAACGGAAGCAAGCCGAATTGTTCCGGCAGCACCTGGAAGTCGCGGTGGAAGCGGGGCTCAACTGCGTGATTCATCAGCGAGAGTCGCTCGAAGACACGCTCACGATCCTCGAACCCTTCGCCCAACGCACGCGTGGTGTGTTCCATTGCTACGCGAACGATGCCGCGACGATGCGGCGCATTGTGGCCCTGGGCTCGTTAGTCAGCTTCACCGGAATATTGACCTTCAAAAACGGACAGAACATTCGCGAAGCCATGGCCGCCACGCCGCTGGATCAGTTGATGTTGGAAACCGATTGCCCCTTTCTCGCGCCCGTGCCGTATCGGGGGAAACGCTGCGAACCGGCTTACGTGAAGGAAATCGCGGAGGTGGCGGCGCAGGTGAAACACTGCTCGCTGGAAGAGTTGAGCGCGGCCACCTGCGCAACGGCCAGGAAATTTTTTCGCGGGCTCGACGGGAAATCGATCTGATTCGCCGGAATTGGGGGATGCGGCTGAGCGCGCGACCATCTCCGCGAATGGCGTTGGCGCAGGCCCCCCGCGCGGCTAGGAGCGAGACCACGCTGCCCTTTCCGCCGGCCCCCTGCCGCGAATTACGCGAGCGCGTCCCCGAGGATTTCGGCCATATGACGGGGATGAAGCGAGGCCAGGTGTTCGATCTGGTGACGGCAACTGGCCCCCGAGGCGGCTACCACGGTCCCCGAGGGCAAGTCGCGGAGTTGGCGGACCAGCGGTTCCGCGATGGCCACGGAAAGCGGGTATTTCTCCCGCAGGACACCAAAAGCGCCGGCCATTCCACAACAGCCGGTCTCGAGCAGCGTCACCGTGCGTTCCGGCAACCGGGCCGCCAGGCGGCGGAAAATTTGCGGGTCGGACAACGCTTTGGCATGGCAGTGAGCGTGAATCAGAACCTGGGCCGGCTTGGCGTTGAATCGGAGCGCTGTTGGTTCGTGATCGAGCAAGTCAGAGATGAAATCCTCGAAGAGGAAGCATCGCCCCGCGACGTGATCGGCGCCCGGCAGGCTCAATTCGCGATAATCCTCGACGAACATCGAGTAGCAGGAGGGTTCCAGAAAAATGATCGGCGGGCGATCCGCCTGGGCGTTCAGCACCGCCAGATTGTGCCGGCCGAGGCGTTGAACGCGTTCGAGATAACCCTGGCTGAAGGCCGGACGCCCGCAACATTTGCGTTCACCCGCCAGATCAACCTGGAAGCCGGCGGCTTCGAGCACGTTCACGGCTGCCACCCCGATTTCCGGTTCATGGTAACGAACGAAGGTATCATCCCACAAAATGACCCGGCCGCGCGACGGGTTTGAAGCTCCGGCCCGGCGCGCAAACCACGCGTCGAACCGGCGCGGCGCGTAGTGGGGCAGGGGCCGTTCCGTGGCGATACCCAGCGTTTTGTCGAACACGCGGCGCATCATCCCCGAGTCCAGGACTCGGTTTGCCAGGCCCGGCCAAAGACAGCCCAGCGCGCCCAGGCGGTCCACAAAACTGAAGAGCCGCTGGCGCGGGCTCAATCCATCGCGGGCGATTCCGGCGTGCAGGAGTTCCGCCTTTAACAATGCCATGTTCACGTTGGACGGGCACTCCGAGGTGCAGGCTTTGCAGGACAAGCAATTGCTTAAGGCGGCGTCAAGTTCAGCCGAGCGCAGCGCGTCCTCGGTCGCGGTGCCCCTCAGTTCGAGCGCGGCGCGGATGGCATTGGCCCGGCCGCGCGTGCTCATGATTTCCTGGCCGGTGGCCAGGAACGTGGGGCACATCGTCGGCGTTTCCTTGCGACACCCGCCGCACCCGTTGCACTGGTCGAGGTTGCGGCTGAACGAGCCGTCTTTGGCCGCGAACGCGAGGATCGGGGTAAAGGGCAGGCTTAATTCGTAACCCGGCCCAAGGCGCAGATTGTCGTCTATTTCAAATCTTCCGTCGGGGACGATTTTGCCGGGATTAAAGACGTTATGCGGATCGAAGGCCGCCTTGATCTGGCGGGCGGCTTCCATGAGGCCGTCCCCGAGGTGCTCCGGCAGAAACTCGGTGCGTGCGATGCCCACGCCGTGCTCGGCGGCAATCGAGCCCTTGAATTGCCGCACCAGCGCCGAGACTTCGCCGGCCAGCTTGCGGAATTTCTGCAAGTCCTCGCGCGAGCGCAGGTCCAGGACGGGGCGCACGTGGAGCAAGCCCGCGGCGGCGTGGCCGTAATACGAGGCTTCGAGGCCTAGCCTGCCCATCAGCTTTTGGAGAGCGCCGACGTACGCCGGCAACTGCGCGGGCACGACCGCCGTGTCCTCGATGCCCGTCACTGGTTTGGCGTCCCCTTTACGACCGGTCAACAGCGACAGCCCGGCCTTGCGCAGGTTCCAAACCAGGTTCATTTCGGCCGGCGTGCGCAGGAGCTTTTGGCGCAGGCCGAGTGGCAGCCGGGCCAGCGCCGCGAGCCGCTCCGGGACGTGCTCGAAGAACTCGACGATGAGCATGGCCTGGCATGGGCGGTGGTCCAGTTCGAGGAGATCGCGCGCAGCCTGAAATTCACGTTGCCCTTTGGTTTGATCCAACAGCACCCGATCGAGGTGCTCGATGGCGGCGGGTTTCAGGGGCAACAACTCGACCGTGGCCTGCATGGCCTCCGCGACGGACGCGAAGAAGAACAGGGCCAGGCCCTTCTCGGCCGGCAGGGGCACAATGTTAACCTGAGCGGAGGTGATCGCCGCCAGAGTGCCTTCGCTGCCGCACAGCAGGTGATTCAGGTTGTCGGCTTCGCGCGCGCAACGGTCGAACGCATAGCCCGGCCAGCGCTTGAGCAGGCCCGGGGGAAAACGCTCGCGAATGGACAGGGAATGAAAATAGACCAATTCCCGCACCAGTTGCCGCTGGCCGGGCAAGGTGGCGTGGGCGGGGCCGATGGCAACGACCTGGCCTTCGGCGGTGACGATTTCCAGCTCGCTCAGGTGGTCGGCGGTGGTTCCATAGAACGGGGTGTGCGAGCCGCTGGAATTGTTGGCGATCATCCCGCCGAGCGTCGCGCGTGAACTCGTCGCCACGTCGGGTCCAAACCGGAAGCCATGCGGCCGCAGGAAAGCATTTAGTTGATCGAGCACCACCCCCGGGCCGGCGCGCACCGTGCGTCGTTCGAGGTCGAGTTCAGAGATTTGGCGATTATGGCGCGAGAAGTCGATGACCAGCCCGTCCCCCAGGGCGCCGCCAACCAGCCCGGTGCCCGCCCCGCGCGGAATGACGGGAATGCCCGAGTGCAGCGCCGCTTGCACCAGTGCGGCCGTTTGCCGCGCGTCCCGGGGAAAGGCCACCGCGTCGGGTTCAATCCGGTAAATGGAGGCGTCGGTGGAGTAGAGTTGACGGGTGAGATTGTCGAAGGCGACTTCGCAACCAGTGGCGGAAAGGGCGGCGCGTTGTTGCGCGGAGAGCATGGCTAATACTGGCAGCCAGCCTGGCGGCGGGTGCGGCTGCACAACCTCCGGCTGGGTCGCACCGCCGCCTGCGCCGCCGAGGGCACACCGCGGCGGACTCGCGGCACGAGCTGCTCCAACCCGGCGCGGTCGAACCCGATCTCGACCCGTCCGGGGTCGCTCTGGATAATTTCGTCTGGCATCGGTAGTCTGTCGCGTCACACGCTATCGGCGGGGGCGCGTGTTGACAATGAGGAGTTGAAGCCTGAAACTCCGCCGCCATGAACAGAATCGAGGACCGGTTCGCCCGGCTCAAGCGGCAGGGGCAAAAGGGATTCATCGCCTACATTGGGGCCGGGGATCCCGATTTGGAAGCGACACGGAGATTGGGCCTGGCCTTTGATCAACTCGGCGTCGATGTGCTCGAATTGGGCGTCCCGTTCAGCGATCCGCTGGCCGATGGGCTGGTGAACCAACTGGCGGCCCAGCGCGGTCTCGAGTCGGGCACCACCCCCGCCCGGGTGCTGGAAACCGTGGCCGCCCTGCGGCGCGACTCGCAAATCCCGGTCGTGCTCTACATCTATTTCAACCTGGTCCATCGCTACGGCCTCGAGCGCTTTATCACGGAGGCGGGCAGCGCGGGGGTGGATGGGTTGCTGGTGCTGGATTTGCCGCCCTGAAGAAGGAGACAACTATGAGAAGCTCATGCGCGCCGCCGGCCTCTGCAACATTTACCTGGTCGCGCCTACCACGCCCGTTGCGCGGCTCGAGTTCATCGTGAAGCGGGCCGCCGGCTTTGTCTATTACGTGTCACGCGAGGGCGTGACGGGTATGCAAACCAGGGTCTCGGAGACGATTGGGGCGATGACCGCGGAGATCCGAAAGCATACGCCTCTGCCCATCGCGGTGGGTTTTGGCATCTCCACGCCCGAGCAGGCGCGTCGTCGTGGCCCGGAACGCCGACGCTGTGGTGGTCGGGAGCGCGATCGTCGATCAGATTGCCCGGCTGGGAAAAGCGGCGGATTTGGTCCCGCGGGTGAGCGGGTTTGTGGGTTCGCTGGTCGAGGCGGTTCAGCGGGGTTAGCCGCGCGCGGGAGATCCGCGGGTTGAGCGGTCTGAAGGGCCGTTGGGGAACCGGCAAAGGAAGAAGCCAGGGGAGCCGTCCGCGCCTGGCTTTTCTCCGGGCCAAGGGCGGCGTCGTCATCCCACGGGTTAAATCACAAGCCGAATCGCAGGCGCAGTTCGCGGCGCACTCCGTTGACTTGAATCACCGCCGAGTCGGTCCCGATCTCACCACATTTGATGAGGACCTTCGTGCCGTTGGGGAGCTTGACTTCGCCTTCTTCGCCCGGCTCGAAGGTGCGTCCGTTAATCATGGCCGTCCGGCGGGGGGGGCTGGTGATTCCGTTCAGCAGGAACCCCGACATGTCGATAGCGCCCCCTTCCTTGGGTTTCACCACCGGCGCCACGACTGGAACCAACTGGGGAAAGAAGGGGTTGCGTCCGTCCTTTGGGCTGGCTGGTATGGCGAAAACCGACTGGGGGATTTCAACGGGATTAAAGGTGGGAACACCCGGGCCATGGGCTTTGCCGGGGGCATTGGTCGAAGCGGCCACCGCGCACAGCGCGCTGGCCAGAAAAAGAGCAACCACGTGAGCAAGCGTGCGAAGGCGGTGAAGGTTCATAAGCATCGAATTCCTGGCTCAGGTGGTGCCGGGTTTCACCAACGTGGCAATTTGCATCCTAAAGGAGAGCTTCTCGCGTTCAGCGGACGTCAATCCCGACACCGGTTCCACGGTCAGGTTAAGGACGCGGCTATAAGGGAACTGGTTTTCGAAGTCGGCCAGGAACTTGCCCAGATCGTTGAAGGTGGCCGTGCCGCCGATGGTCAGGGCGGCCTGCTTGTAGGGGAAGCCCGGCAGCATGGACATTTCGCGCGGTCCGTCGATCTGGCTGTACTGAGGAATATCGACCCGGTACGAAAGCTTGAATTGGCGGATGGTATTGATGAACCAGGAATATAAATCCCCCGACGCCATGCCTTCTTCGATTTTGTCCAACTGCTTCCGGGTATCACACAGGTGGGCCTCGATGAGGCTGGCTTCCTGGATGGTCTGCTTCATTTGCTCGAGCTTTTGCTCCGCCGCCTGGCGTTTGCTCGCGAGACTGGCCCGGGCTTGGTACTCCGGCCGGATCAGGCCGTACCCGAGGCCGGCGATTACGCCAACCGTGATGAGCGCCACCAGCGCGAGCTGTTTGCGTTTTTCGGGGGTGAGCTTATTCATCGTGTCCTTTCGGGGTAGCGGCACTCCAGCGTGAATTGAACGCAAGGTTTGCCGTCGAGAAACTGCGGAGGCGACAGGCTGGTCAGGCGGACCTCGTTGCTGCCGCCCAGGGCAGCTCGAAAGTAGGGGGATTCTGCGATCGCCTTTTTGAACTTGTTGACCTGGTCGCCGGGGTTGGCCCCGCTGTCGCGCGCGTCGAGTGTCACGATGATTTTTTCCGTGACGCTTGCGCGTTTGCCCGGGATGACGCGCTCGTCGGCGCCAGTCTTGGGCTTGACTTCCTCGTTATAGACGTAGATCTGGTCGCCCCGCACCCGGAGCAGTTGGACATCATCGGCGGTGGCTTGCTGGAGGGAATTGAGGAGCGTGCCGTACAGGAGGCGGTTCGTGGCCATCTCTTGGAGCGCGGCCAACCGGCTAATGGTTTCGTTAAGCTTGCGCTGGTTCTCGAGCACCTGCTGGAACCCGTTGGTTTTGGAGGAAAGCTGGGCTTCGAGCCGGTTGACTTCACCGCGAGCCCACATCCCCTTGGCCCAGAGTGAACTCCACCAGGCCAGCATGAGACAGACGATGAAAACACCCGCCCAGATGGCCCGTTTTACCGGGTCGCGCCGGCGCATTTCTTCCAGGGCCTGGGCTTCGGCGAGCAGGTTGATGCGTATGGGCATAGGCTTAAAAGGCTCCCAACCCCGCGCCCACGGCCACCGTCAGTTGCGGGGACACATGGTCGATCTCGGCGGCTTGTTGCGCGGGCAAGCTGGCTTCCAGAGCGCCGACCGGGCTCCAAGGTTTGCACTCCACCATCAGTTCGGTTTGCAGCATCTGCACGATGAACTCGGAGCGGGCGGACCCGCCGCTGATATACACGCCGGAGACGGTCTTGTCCTGCTGGTGCTCGAAAAAGTCGATGGAGGCACGCAGTTCCCGGCCGAGGGGTGTCACCAGAGTTTCGAGGTTGGACTGGACCTCCATGGGCATTCCGATCTTGATACCCTCGGCCTCGGCGTAACTGATTCCGAGCGATTCCGCGAGCCCATGGGTCAACCGGTCGCCGCCGATGTTAACCACCCGGCTCAGCATGAGTTCACCCTCTTGCAAGATGCATATCGTCGTGTTTTTAAACCCCACATCGACCAGGGCGATGACCTCGCGGGCGAAGACCTCGGGCACGTTAAGCTCGAAGGCGTTTACCGGGCCAATGAGCCCGGGCACCACTTGATCGGCTTGCAGGCCGGTTGCGCGCACGGCCGTTTGGAGTTCGTCCATGAGTTGTCGTTTGGCTCCGGCGACCAGCACTTTGAATTTGAGTGCGTTGGAGCCGAGCTTGGGCTTTTCGACGGGCTTTTCGGCGGCGCGCGGCGGGATCACGAAGCAATCGAAGACGTGCCCCGGCAAATCCTGTTGCAGATAGTTCTTCGCGTTGTTCTTGAGGACCTGCCGCATATCACTCAGGGGCATCTGTGGGAAATCGGCGTGGCGCACGATGGAATCATTGACGCCGATGGCCAGGCTCAAGGATCGGGTTTTGGTGTCCAGTGCCTGGCATACTTTCTTCAGATGTTCACCCAGCAGGTCGGCCGAGAGATTTCGTTCGTACACCGGCGCATCCACCAAGGCGTAGGCGGTGAGCGCGAAGCGGTCGCCCTTGCGTTGCAAGTGAACCGCTTTTGTGGTTCGTCCGCCCAAATCAACCGAGATCACCTGATCTCGCTTCTTCGCGGAGCCGTTTAGGAATGGCAATGCCATTGTCGCTTTCTCTGTTTCCTGAGTTTACTGCCACCGACCTCTCACACAGGGTCGGTGAGCGAAAAGAGAGCAACCTCCGGGCCATGCAGCCCGCCGGGGACGAGCGCAGCCCTCGCACGGTGTTTGGGGTTGGGGTTTCCCCCGAATCGGAGCTCGGCGATCGAGCGGAGTGTCTAAACACGAGGCACAATCTGCCCAGGAAACTCCCGAGTCAGGCCAGTCGCTTTGCCCGCAGATGCAGTTCGTCCAGGACGGTTTGCAGCAGCGCGGAGACCTTTCCGCGCCACAGGGCGCCTACGATCACGGGGGGAAAATCAGCCTTGGGCAACGGGAGCGCCTGGACGTTCGGGGGGAGCACCGCCTTGGGCACCAGGACAGACAGGCCAATCCCGAGTCCGTGGCTGACGTAGGTTTCGACGAGGTCGATGGAGCTCACTTCGATGCTGGTAAACCAATCCACGCCCAGCCGGGCCAGCCCCTGTTGAAAATGACGGCAGATCGTCTCGGCCTCGGGGAGGCAGATCAACGGCTCGTCGATCCGGTCTCGCTTCCACAGTTGCTCCGGAGCGGCCACCCCGCTGCCTTTCTCGACCAGCAGCGTCAAGGGCAATTCGAGCAAGGCAGCCGTATGAATGCCCGGGGCGGATTTCTTTTCGATCAATGTCACGGCCAGGTCGATCTCCTCCTTCTGCAGCAGGCCTTCCAATTCGGCCTGATACCCTTCGCGCAACGCCATCCGCAAGGCGGGATACCGTTTCCGCAGGCTGTGGAAGAACTCCGGAAAGTGATCGCGCAGGACAATGGTCGAGGCGCCGATCCGGATCTGGCGCGTCTGGCCGCCCTGCAAATCACTGGCCATGGCGTCCAGCCCTGAAAAGAAGGGATGAATGAAGCGGTAGAGCTTTTCCCCCGCGGGGGTCAGCAGGAAGGGCCGGCGCTGGAACAGCGTCACGCCGAGGTGCGCCTCCAGTTGGGCGACCTGTCCGCTGACGGCCGGTTGCTGGATGCCATAAGGAATATTGCGCACCGCTTCCATGATGCCTCCGTGCTTCGCCACATAGTAGAACAGTTCCAGGTGATGAATGTTCATAATCAGGTGCCGTTTTGACCGAATGCTCGACTCCCATCGCCGATGCAGGGTCGTAAATCCGGTCAACCTATGGCAAGGCTAATGTGGTTAGCGGGGCGCTCCGGTGACTTCCCTTGGTTCGTGGGGGTTCATCGGATGGGGCGTCGCTACGCGACGCGCGGTCTCGGGGGGACGGGGATCCATGGACTGAAGTCCATGGCTACCGTCGTTCGTCGCTACGCGACAGGGATGGGGGCAGTTACTTCATTTGGGCAGTCACTGTTTTTAGCTAACCCCTCCTTTGGCTAACCCCCTCTTCTGGTTAACGCCTCTTTGGCTGTCGCCTCTTTTGGCTGTCGCCTGGGCATTCGGTCCCCTAGAATCCGGGCTGGCGATGGAACCGCCTCGGGAATCGTAACGGGATGTTTATCGTAATGGTCACACCGGAGTGCGCGCCGGCGGCCAAAGTTGGCGGCCTGGCGGACGTCGTGCAGGGGTTGTCCAAGGAGCTTGGACTGCGCGGCCACGCCGTGGAGATCATCCTGCCCAAATACGACTGCATGCGCTACGACCGCATCTGGGGACTCACCAAGTGCTACAGCGATCTCTGGGTCCCATTTTACCAGCATTGGATCCATTGCGATGTTTATTCCGGCTGGATGGACGGCCTGAAATGCTTCTTCATCGAACCCCACCTGGACCGCAATTTTTTTAACCGGGGCGTCTTTTACGGGCATCAGGATGACGGCGAGCGCTTCGCCTTTTTCTGCCGGGCCGCGCTCGAGTTCATGCTCAAGACGAACAAGCACCCGGATATTATACACTGCCACGACTGGCAGACCGCGCTGGTGCCGGTGTTGCTTTACGAGATGTATCAGCAACTGGGCATGCGGCATTCCAGGGTTTGCTTTACGCTGCACAATGTTGGGCATCAGGGGATCAGTGGGGAGTTTTTGCTGCGGGCGGTCGGATTGAACCCCGCTCACCTTTTGAATCCGGATCGGTTGCTCGATGATCGCCACCGCGGGGCGATCAATCTGATGAAAGGCGGCATTGTGTATTCGAATTTCGTGACCACCGTCTCACCGCGATACGCCGACGAGATACGGTTTACCCCCCTGGGGATGGGCTTGCAGCGGATCTTGAGGGTGCACCACCAGAAATTTGGCGGTGTCCTCAACGGCATCGACTACGGGGTGTGGAACCCGGAATTGGACCCGCACATCGCCCGGCGCTATAGTATCGGGTCGTTGGACGATAAATATGCGAACAAGGAGGCGTTGCGGCATCGTTTGTGGCTGCGTCAGGGGATGAAACCGGTGGTGTCATTCGTCGGCCGTTTAGATCCCCAGAAGGGGGTCGATCTGATTTTGCACGCGGTGCCCTATTGCCTCGAGCACGGCTGCCAGTTCGTGCTGCTGGGGTCGAGCTTGCAGGGTGACATCAACACCGTGTTCTGGAATTTAAAGTGGCGGTTTAACGACCACCCGGACTGTCATCTGGAAATCGGCTATAACGAAGAACTGGCGCACTTGATCTACGCCGGCTCCGATCTGATCCTGGTGCCCAGCGGATACGAGCCCTGCGGCCTCACCCAGATTATCGCGCTCCGGTACGGCACCGTGCCCGTCGTGCGAAACACCGGCGGGCTCGCCGACACCGTGTTCGACGCCAATTACGCCCCGAAGCCCTACCAAGAGCGCAACGGTTATGTGTTCAACGATTACAACTGGGCGGGGCTGGAATCGGCGCTGCACCGGGCCATCGGCATGTGGCACCATTACCCGCAACATTTTCGCGAGCTGATGGCCAACGGCATGCGTTGCGACTATTCCTGGAACTACCCGGGACAGAACTATCTCAACATCTACAACCACATCAAAGCTCGGTGACGACATCCAGCCAGACGGTAACGGCGCAAACGGGCCTGAAGGTCGAGGCGCTGATTTCCCGGCGAGACACCGGCCTCGAGGTTACCCTCAAGGCGCCGGCCGTGCCTCGCCTGCTTCTGCATTGGGGCTTGCGGCGGTCTGGTGCGGAGGCCTGGACGATACCGCCCCAGCCCGGCTGGCCTCCCGGGACCGTGGCCGCCGGCCCAGGTGCGTTGCAGACCCCGTTTGCCAAGATGGATGGCGAGGCCAGGCTCGTGATTCCGCTCAGCCCCGCTGACGATTACGCCGCGCTTGAGTTTGTCCTGTTTCTGCCGGACGAAGGACGCTGGGACAATAACAGCGGGCGCAATTACCAAATTCCCCTCGGGGAGACGCCGGCCCCGGGCGCGAAACCGCTCGGAGTCCTGCGGGCGCAGGCGGGTTCGGAGGAGTCATTGCTGGACCGAGTCTTCGAGCTGGCGGGCGGAGGCCAGTTGGCGGTGGGTGTGGCCAAGGCCGGCGACCAATACCGGCTGCGCTTCGTTTGCGACCGCGCGCGACCACTCCTGCTCCACTGGGGCGTGGCCCAGCGTTCGCCGCATGAGTGGCTGCTGCCGCCGGAAACCTCGCGTGGCAAGGCGGCAACCGTTTTTCATGACCAATCCGCGGAAACTCCGTTTTCACCGCAGGACGGTTTGAACACGCTCCTGCTGGGGTTTTCGGAACCTGAAGCCCCACTCGGGATCCAGTTTGTGTTGCGGGAAGGGCCGGAGGGCCGCTGGATCAATTACCGGGGCGGGAATTTCTACCTGCCGGTCAAGGTGCGCCAGGCAGCTATGGCCCACCCGGGCGCCCGCGAGCATGCGGACATCGCGGAGGAGATTGTGCGGGCGGAGACCACCCACAATTCCTGGACCCTGATGCACCGGTTCAACCTGTGTTACGACCTGCTCGACCGGGTCCGCGGCAGCCCCGATGGCTTGGCTCTGATTTATGTCTATTTGCGCTTTTCCGCCATTCGCCAGCTCACCTGGCAGCGCAACTACAATACCAAACCGAGGGAGCTGGCCCACGCGCAGGAACGCCTGACGCAGCGGCTCGCCGAGCTTTACCGCCAGGAGCCCGCCGGCCGGCCCCTGGCTCGCTTAACCCTTGCCACGGTAGGCCGGGGCGGCGAGGGGCAGCGCATTCGCGACGAGATCCTCAATATCATGCACCGCCACCATGTCAAGGAGGTGAGCGGTCATTTCCTCGAAGAGTGGCACCAGAAACTCCATAACAACACGACCCCCGATGACGTGGTGATTTGCGAGGCCTACCTGGCTTTTCTGAAGAGCAATGGTGACCAGGATACGTTCTATCGCACGCTCGAAGCGGGCGGGGTTACCCGCCAGCGCCTGGAGAGCTTCGAACGCCCGATTCGCAGCCATCCTGACTTCGTCCCGCACCTGAAGGACGCCCTCATTAATGATTTCAAGAACTTTCTAAAAATCCTCAAAGCCAGCCATTCCGGAACAGATCTCGAGACCGCGATCCAAGCCGCCCGAAGCCAGCTGGATGGAGACTTGCAGGGTCGGCTGAACCAGGTCTGGGAGCAACGCAACGCCCCTCCGGAGCGCGCCCTGGATCTCGTCCGGCAGATCACCGAGGCGCGCCGCCGATTATCGAGTTCATTCAACCGAACCGGCGGATTGCGCGAGTTGCTTTACCTCGATTTGGCTCTGGAACAACTGCTGCGCGCCATCATCGAGCGGAACATCCATTTGCCTTTCGGCGGTGACCCGTTGGTGGACTTCATCGGCTGCGTTCTGGAGAACCTGACCTTGTCCTACGAAGAACCCGAGCTGGCCGCGTGCTCGAGGCATTGGGAACGGCTTCGATCCCTGCCGCGTTTTGGCGACGCGTGGTCGCTGCATGCCAAATCCGTGCTCGACCGCGCCGCCCGGGCGCTCGGCGCGTGGATTGACCACTTTTACCAACTCTTGCAACCCAAGGCGGAGCTGCTCGGCGGGGGTTTTAAAGCCGAGTCCTGGACGATCACGCTGTTCAGCGAAGAGGTGGTGCGCGGCAGCAGCCTGGGGTTTGCGCTTTCGGGTTTGTTGCGCCACTTGGATCCGGTCTTGCGCCGGGCGGCCCACATTGGGAATTGGCAGATCATCAGCCGCGGTCGTGGGGCGGGGCGGGTTGAGGTGGTCGAGGCCTTGAGCTCGGTCCAGGGCCGCCGGTTCGACGGGCCGAGGGTTATTGTCGCCGACCGTGTGACCGGGGAGGAGGAGATCCCGGACCAAGTGACCGCGGTGATCGCTCCGGATGTGGTTGATATGGTCTCCCACGTGGCGGTGCGCGCCCGCAATGCCGGCGTGCTCTTTGCGTCGTGCCACGATCCGGAGCTGTTCCAGCACCTGAAATCCCTGCAGGGCCGGCAAGTCCACCTCGAAGTGAGCGCTGCCGGTGATGTTCTGGCTGCCGAGGGCATGGGAGAAACCGCCACGCAACCTCCGGCACACGAGCCTCAACGGCTGAGTCTTCCCCAGCGATCCTTCACCCGCTACGCCATTCCGTTCTCCGATTTTACTGAACACCTGGTCGGTGGCAAAGCGCTGCACCAGGCTGAACTGCGAAAGCGGTTGCCGGACTGGATTCACCAGCCGGCCTCCGCCGCGCTGCCCTTTGGCGTGTTCGAGCGCGTGTTGAGCTTTGAGTCGAACCGCAGCGTCGCGAAACGCTATCTCGAGCTGGCCCGGCAGACCGCCTCGACGGGCACGGAACCGCTGGCGGAGCTCAGGCAAGCCATCCTTTCACTCCAAGCCCCCGCTGAGTTGATAGAGGCCCTGCGCGCGGCGATGGCAGCGTCCGGGCTCGCCTGGCCTGACGATTGGGAGACGGCCTGGACGCGGATCAAACAGGTTTGGGCTTCCAAGTGGAATGACCGCGCGTTTCTCAGCCGCCAGCGTATCGGTTTGCCCCACGACTCGCTCTTTATGTCGGTTCTCGTCCAGCAGGTCGTGCCGGCTGAATACGCTTTCGTGATCCATACCGTGAACCCCTCCAATGGGAATCGTGGTGAACTCTTCGCCGAAGTGGTGCTGGGTCTGGGTGAAACGCTGGTCGGCAATTACCCCGGTCGAGCGCTTGCGTTCGTGTGGAACAAGGAAACCCTGCAACCGCGCCTGCTCTCGTTTCCGAGCAAGAGCGTGGGTCTGTATGGTGAGGGCCTGATTTTTCGGTCGGATTCCAACGGCGAGGATCTGGCCGGCTACGCGGGGGCGGGCCTGTATGACAGCGTTTTGCTCAAAGAACCGCGGCGTGTTGAGCTGGATTATTCGAACGAGCGGCTGGTCTGGGATGAGTCCTTTCGCCAAAACCTGTTTGCCAGCATCGCCCGCATCGGCCAGGAGTTGGAGCGCGCCACCGGGTCACCCCAGGACGTCGAAGGCGCCCTCACCGGCAGTGACTATTACGTCGTGCAAACTCGACCGCAGGTGGGTCTCGATGCGCATGAATGACTCGCCCGGGCATGCGGTCGGAAGTGGGCGCGCCGTCCCCGGCGAAAGCGTTTGCCGCGCCGTTCCAAACATTCCGCGCCAGCGCGTGCGCTAGGCCATGCTCTACATCGGCAACCAGACCTCCTGCTGGACGCCCGCGCCTGCGGAGCCGTTTGATTATGCCTTGGCGCAGGGGTTCGACGCCTTCGAATGGTTTCCGGACAAGAAGCCCGAGGGCGGATGGGATGACGCCGATCTCGATGGCCCGACTCGGACACTGATCCGGGAACGTGCTCGCGCCCTGGGGGTGCGCCTGTCGGTTCATGCCCGGTGGCAAGCCAGCCCATTTTCGTCTGAGGGGTATGCGCTCCTGTGGAACGATCTGGAACTAGCGCGAGACCTCGGGGCCGCCCTGTTGAATATCCACTTGTCGCACGAACAAGGCGTTGAAGCGTTCATCCATGCCCTTCGACCGTTGATCGAAAGAACGGCTCAAACAGGTCTGCAGCTTGCCATCGAGAACACGCCGCTCCATTCACCTGAAGACTTCAACGAATTCTTCGGCCGGCTCAAGCAGGCCATGCCGATCAACGCCGCCCACGTGGGGATGTGCTTTGACCTCGGACATGCCAATTTGTGCGCCGCCACGCGCAACGATTACCTGAAGTTCTACGATCGACTTGCCTCGCAGGTGCCGGTTATCCATCTCCATTTCCACGAAAACTGGGGCGATTCGGATTCACACCTGCCACTCTTTACCGGTCCGGCCGCGCGGGACGACGCCGGAATCCGCGGCTTGCTGGACCGGCTCCGGCGGCGAACGTTCGAGGGATCGGTCATTCTCGAACAATGGCCCACTCCCCCGTCGCTTCTGGACCAGGCGCGAGATCGCCTGCTGCAGTTGTGGAGTGTCGAGGTGAAGACGGGAGCGCCCGTCGAGCCTGTGGTCGCTTCGGCTTCGGTCCCAGAAAAATCCGTCGCCCCCAAGCCGAGGGAGGAAGCGGCGGCTCATCCCGGCGACCCTCCGCTCGAGGAGGGGAGGGACCAAGGCCGAGGATCAGCGGCTACCGCCACGGCCGAATCTGGCCGGGCGCCGGGGGCCGCCGCCACGTCCGACGAGTTTATCGGCCGGCTGACCACTGGAAACCAGCGCGCTCGTAGCTGGCGTGAGAAGCTGGATTTGGTGCTCCACCTTTTGACCGATGGAACGCATCCGATTGCCGCGGAGGGCTTGATCGATCTTGCCATTTACCTGCGATTCCTCGGGACCGGCGAGATCCCCTGCGTGGAAGACGGGCGGCACTTCCGTCCGGCGAGTCACGCCCGGATTTCCGCTCAAATCCAGGAGGGTCTGGGGCGCGTGACGGGCAATGGAAATGAATTCATCGTGCGCCGGATTTGGCCCTGGCTGCCTTCCGCCGCGCCCGCCTTTCAGCGCCCGGAGCCTCTGACCCGGATTCGGGACATCGCGCACCGGAACGACATCGATCCAGATCTGAAGCGAGAGCTCAAAACGACGCTTCAGAACAAGCTGCACCGCTGTGCCGGGCCGGAGGACCTGGCCACCTCCTCGGCTATTCTGCGGCGCATTACCGCTCCGGGCGCCGCGTATTCGCCGGGCTTCGTCGAACAATTCAAGATCTTCCACGAGGAGCTCAAGGAGTTCTTTAACGCGCAATCGCTGGATCAACGCCTCGAAGAACTTAAGCCGTCGGCCTCTCCGAGCCAGAGGGAACGGATCGAAGGGTTCCTGCGTGGACGACACGGCAAAACGGTCCCGGAGCAGTTGGCGGCCCTGCGGCTGCTGACCACGTTGCGTGGGGCACTGCTTCCTGCCGGCAAGCCGCCCGCCGCGGCCCCAACCCAGCCTCATATCCTGGCCGATGTGGCCCTCGAAGGTTTTGCGTTTGTACTGCTCAGCCAGATCATCAACGGCTCTGAATCCCTGGTATCGGAACAAGGCCGGAAATCTCAGATCGAGGCGCTCAGCCTGGCCTTGGACAACCTGGTGTTCAGTGGTATCGAGGTGTCCGAATCCCAGGCCCTGGCCCACGAACTTCGCGAATTCACATCCTCGAAGGTTGCACCACTCGAGGGCGCGGTCGCGCGGCGTGCGGCCGCGGTCAGAGGCCCGTTCCTCCCTCCCGGCAGCCCATCTGCCCGCGCTCGATCCCCGCGATGATTTGCTCCGATTCAAAGCCAGCTTGTTGCGCGCTCGCCGCCTGGCGGACAGCTTCAGTGAACGAATCCTGGCGTTGTTTGGGGGCCGGGCGGAACAGCTTGGCCGGGCTTTGGGGGTGGCCGATCATGCGATTCGGGTTTTCTGCGAATCCGAACTTCGTGGACACCTCGTTTTTCAGATTTCGAAGCTGGTTTCGAGTTTGCTGCGTCAGGTTCGAACCGAGCTTCGCGCCTCACCTTGGGATGTGCTGGTGGCCGGGCGCGCGCTCGGGCGGCTTACCACCGTCGATACTTTGGATCAACTCCAACCGGTGCCCGGCGAATCGATCATCGCGCTGCTCCAGCAGGCGGCGGGGGACGAGGAAATGCCGAAGAACCTGACCGCGGTGCTGCTGGCGCACGAGCTCCGCACCTTTCGCACTTGGGCGTCCGCGCCCGTCAAGCCGGCGTGGTGTTTGCCACCTGCGAGGAGCCGCGGGAATGGGACCGTCTGCGCGAGCTCGCAGGCCAGACCATTTCCGTCAACGCCCTTCCCGATGCGGTGACCTGGGAGATCGCCATCGCTCCCAAACCGCCCCTTGCCGAAGCGCCGCGCCGCCGGCCTCGAATCCCTTCCATTCGCCTGAATCCCGAGGCCGCCTGGTTCCCGCTCGAACGGGCAACCCCCGAGACGACCGGCGGCAAGGCCAATGCCGCCCGCCGGTTGGCCGAACTCGCGCGCACGTCGCCGGGTTTCCACACGCCCCGCTCGCTGGTCGTCCCCTTCGGTGTCCTGGAGCAAACCTTGAGCACCGTCCCGGGAGTGGCGGCGGAATATCGAGCTTTGAAGGAAGGAATCAACGGGCTCCCGCTCCGAGGCGATCCCCGCCCGAGCCCAAAAGCTGCGCGATTGCCTGGAAAAGCTGGCCGTGCCACCGGCGATCGGTTCTGAGATCACCCATCAGTTTTCTTCCGAGACCGCGCTGATCGTTCGCTCGAGCGCCAATTGCGAGGATCTCGAAGGTTTTGCGGGCGCCGGCCTCTACGAATCGGTCCTCAACGTGCCGGCTTCGGAGGTGGGCCCAGCGATCCGGGCGGTGTGGGCTTCGCTCTGGACCGATCGCGCAACGCTCAGCCGCCGCGAGGCGGGCATCCCTCACGAGCAGGCCCATATGGCGGTGCTGATCCAGGAATTGTTGGATCCCGATTTGTCCTTTGTGCTGCACACGGTCAATCCGCTGACCTCGAATGCGCGGGAGCTGTATGCTGAAATTGTGGTGGGCTTGGGCGAGACGCTTGCCTCCGCGGCCACCCGCGGCAATCCCTATCGGTTGGTAAGTCACAAGGACTCCGGCGCGGTAACCACCTTGGCCTTCGCCGACTTCAGCCAGGCATTGCACCCCAAGGCCGGAGGCGGCTTGCGCCGGGAAACCGTGGACTACGCGGCGATCGATCTCAGCCGTTGTTCGGAGGCTCGGCAGCGGCTGGGCGCGCAGTTAGCTTCAGTTGGGGCCGCCGTCGAGCGCGCCTTCGGCGGGCCGCAGGACATCGAAGGAGTCGTGGTCCAGGGTCGAGTTTATCTTGTCCAAACCCGCCCCCAGCAGGGATTATCGCGCCGAGAGCCAAAATGAAAACCGTGCTTCCCACCGGGGTCAAAACGCTGGCCCTTTTTGAAAAGCGCTTCGAGGGCGACGACGCCCTGTTCGAGTTGGCCCGGCGGCGTTTCCTCAAAGCCGGCATGGGAGCGGAAATGCACGCCGGCACACCGGAGCAGTTGCAGTCGCTCTTGAAGTTCCGGCCGGGGCAAGAGGCCCCGCTGGTGGTCCATCTGCCGCGCGATTTCAATCTCATCGACGGTTCGAGCCCCGGGAGGATCCTGGAGCTGGCCACCCGGTTCGCCGGTCAAATCCATGGCCTGGTGATTCACGATCACCCCACGATCGCCACGCGCCGTGCGGAATATGTCGCGGCTGCCTGGAAACTGGATGACCAGTTCGAGAAGATCGAGGGCTGCCCGATGCTGTTTGTGGAATACGCCGCCGGGGTCGAGCCGGGAGAGTTCGCCGGGTTCTTTGCCGAAATCCCCGACCTGGAGCACCTGAGCGCCTGCATCGATATCGGGCATGTGGGGATTCGCGCCGCGCAAGCGGACTACGCTCGAAAGCACGGGGGCGACGATATCTTCCTCTTGAAGGCTCAGGGCCCGAGGCTGCCACAGGTCATCGCGGAAGTGCAAGCTTCGGTGGCCGCAGGGGTGGCGGAGGTTTTGGAACTGATCCAGGCGCTCTCCACGCTCCGCAAGCCCTTCCACTTTCATTTGCACGACGGCCATCCGCTTTCGACGTTCAGTCCTTTCGGGGTTTCCGATCACTTGAGCTTCTTCAGCGAGATTCCGCTGAACTTCGAGCACGAGGGCCGCCGGACTGTGCCGGCCATGTTCGGGCCAGGGGGCCTGGCCAAGGTGGTCAGCCGGGTCCTCGGGTTCATGATCCCCGAGCGCGTTTCTTTTACCCTCGAAATTCATCCCACCGGCGAACGCTTGCCCCCGGGGGCGGAGTCCTCCTTATTTGACCACTGGACCGACAAGACCAATGCGGAGCGCATGAACCACTGGATCGAGCTGCTGAGCCGTAATCGCGCACTGTTGCGCCAGACCATTGATTCAGCCCTCGCACTCAAAAACCCTCAACCGCTTATCCCGGCACCACCGGTCGAGATGGAGAGTGGAGCCTGCGACATTTGACCTGGACCACACCCAATCCTCGAGCCCGCTTAGCTTTTTCATGCGAACGATTTCTCACGCTCTCGTCCTGAATCTCCATCAACCCCTGGGCAATCTCGAAGCCCTGCTCGAGACCAAGGAATGGGAGGCTAAGGAAATCCTTTTTGCCATGGATCGCATCCCGCGTTCTCTTTGGGGCTATGAAGATGTCGGGCGGGTGCACCTCGCTCTTTCGGGAACGCTATTGGAAACCCTCTCGCGCTCCGACTTCCAGGAACGCGTGTATGGGATCGTGAAATGCGGCGATCTGCTGTGGCACCTGCAAAATGACCGCGCTCTGCAGGTGCTGGGCACCGGTTATTACCATCCCGTTTTGCCTCTGATACCCGCGGAGGACTGGCAGGCGCATTTAGAGCGCTGGCAGGGCATCGCGCGGCACTTGTTTTGGCGCGCCCGCTTCCCCGGCTTCTGGCCGCCCGAGATGGGCTTTTGCATGGAGCTCATCCCGCTGCTCAAACGGTTGGGCTATGAATATGTGCTGGTGGACAGCCAGCATGTCGCACCCGTCACCCCCATGCGTTGGGAGGAAATCCGCTACCGTCCGCATGTCGCCCGCCATGGCGGCGAGGAGATCATCGTCGTGGTCCGGGATCGTGAACTCTCCGACGCGCAAGAAGCGGGGATGGATACCGGCTGGTTCATGCACGAGGTGCGCGAGCGGACCCGGTTTTGCGACTTCCCCCCGCTGGTCACCACTTGCAGCGACGGCGACAACGGCGGCTGGTTCCGCAACCTCTCCGAAAAGGGCAACTTTTGGGGGGTATTCTATTCAGCCGTTGCTCGAACGGGTGCGGCGGGGTGAAACCGAAGTGCGTCCGGTTTTCATTGACGAATACCTTCGGGGCCCACGGCGCGCATGGCGAGGTGCGCGTGCAGACCGGGGCTTGGAACACCGGCTGGCACAGTGGCTTCGGCTTCACTCAGTGGACGGGCACCCAGGTACAGAAGGACGCCCTGCGGCGGCTCGCCGAAACCAGCCGTGCCTTCCACGAGGTGGCGCAGGCCACCGGGGGAGCCGGAAGTGGAAGTCCGGACAGCCGCCGCCGGCTCGAAGAGGCCCATTGGCGCCTGCTCCGAGCCGAGACGAGCTGCAATTTCTTCTGGGGCGAGGCCTGGGTGCCGCGCTGCCACGCGGATCTCGATCAGGTCTGGGCCATCCTGAATGGCCTCAACGCGAGGTGATTTCGGTTGCGTAACCGCGGCCCAAGCCGCGTCGCAACGCCCTGCGCTGTTGCCGCCGCCCGCCAAAGGCCGGCGGCCTTCAGTTACGGCCCATTCCGGACGCTATAAAAGGCCGCGCCTTTGGCCGCGGCGTTGGCGTCCGATATACGCACGAGTGTGCCGGGGCTGTTGGTCGTGAGCAGCACGGCCCACGAGCTCAGCGGCAAGCCGCAGTTGGTGGTCGAGACCACGGTAAGCATCTGCCCGGGGACCGTCGCAATATCGAATCCAAAAGCGCTCCCGCTCCACCCGGGATTTGAGACCACTGGCAAGGGACTCACGCCGCCCGCGGTGATTAAACTCAGCTTGGTGGAGGTGGCACGGTAGGCCACGGTCGCATAAACCGAATTACTGGCCCATGCGCCGTGATAAAAACCCACGCTGAGGTCGTAGGTCGAGTTCGGCAGCAGAGTTCCGGCTGGGATGATCACGGAAGTTGCCGTTCCGTTCAACGCGCCGGGGGTTAGGATGTCGCCGCTGCTCCAAACGTTGCTGGCCGATCCGACTATGACGCTAATGTAATCCGCTGTGCCGCCCCCGACAAAAGGGTCCCAGGTGATTGTGAACGGCTTGGTTGCATCCACGGCCTGGGCCGCCGCATAGTTTGAAACGTGGGGGGCGTTCGGCTGGGCGATCGTGCTGGGCAACGAGACCGCAACGGTTTGGTTGGAGGTCGAAGCCATCACGTCAAAACTGTAGTTTCCTTCCGGGTACGCCGCCTCGAGCACGTTGGAATCGACCGTGAAATAGAAGAAATAGTACGTCTCGTGCTGCACAAAGTTCTGGGTTAGGTTCGTAACGGCGCTTGAAGGCGAGGTCAGTGTGATGGCGGTAGCCGTCCGGTTCGACGCCAGGGTGACCGAAGCGCCGAAGGCAAACGGAACATTTGTCATCAGCGATGGCGCCGCGGCCGAGTTTTGCTCGTAGGAATATATTTTTCCCACGTTGAAGGTGGTAATTCGATTGGTGCCCGAACCGGAAGTCGTGCCGCCTCCCCCGCTGCCCGTCGTGAAGGAGCCCGTGGGGATGCCACCCAACGGGGTGCTATCGGCGGCTTGACCGGAAACGGCCCACGTGAGCGATTTGTTGGAGGGAAAGGCCGGACTGGGGGTGCAGGTCAGGACGGTGCCCGCCGCGTTCCAGTCCTGGATGGTGGTCAAGGGACCCGTTGGATTCGAGATATCGATGAAAAAGGCCGTGGTGGCATTCGTATCCATTGCCCCGCTGAAGGTAAAAACCACCGCCGCGCTGGGCGAGACGCCGGTCGCCCCATTGGGCGGCACCATGGAACTGATCGTGACCTGGGCCTGCGCGCCCGCACCGCAAAGCCCCAGCCAAAGGAGGGCCAGGATGGCGGCCCGGCCGGCCCGAATTGAAAACCGAAGAAATGCGTACCCATTCATATTGCGTTGACCCTTCGCTACACCTGATGATTCACCTGTTGATACCAACCGCTTTCGGAGAGTCTCTATAGCCTAAGGCCCGGCAGGAGGCCAGAATAAAGTTGACCGGCTCGCCGGGTGGTCATCGAGCGCCCGCGCCCTGGAGGACTACAGCAGCGAGCGGGCCAATTTAGGGAAACTGAAAACGTGTGGCGGGCAGCCCGCCTTCTTGACTTCGCGCGGCTGGTTCGAAAGAATTGGATGCAACGTATGCCGCGCAAACGCAGTGCTCAGAACAAACGGCTTTCCCGAAAGGAAGTGCGGGAGTTGGACCTCAAGATCAGTTTTTTGGAGGGGATCGTGCGGCGCGATGGCAATTACGTTGAAGCGCTGCAGGTGCTGGGTGATCATTACACGCAACGGGGTCAGTACGAGCACAGTTTGAAGGTGGATCAGCAACTCTCGCGGCTGGAACCGCTCAACCCCCTGGTCTTCTACAACCTGGCTTGCAGCTACGCGCTGAATTCGGAATTTGATTTGGCCGCCGTTGCCCTCGAACAAGCCCTGACGCTGGGCTATCGTGATTTCAAGTGGCTGGCCAGGGATCCCGACCTCCGGCGGTTGCGCAAGCACCCGCTGTATCGCACCATCGAGGATAAAATCCGGAAGATGAAGGTGAAGGTGACCTGAGCGCAGGTTTCACCCCGGCGGGCGGCCTTGTGCCCGCCTCCACCCGAGCAACCCCCCAGCGGACGCGCGTGCTGTGCCCCCGGCCCACCCGCTTATGAACGTTAAGAACCACGGACGCATCCAGCATTACCGGACGGTTTGGTTCGACGCCGCCCGCAACGAGGTCCTGCTCATCGAGCAACGCCTGCTCCCGCATGTCTTCCGGGTGGTGCGCACCCGTGATTTTCGAGAGACCGCCGCGGCGATCCGCGACATGGTCGTCCGTGGCGCCGGCGCCATTGGGGCCACGGCGGCTTATGGGTTTGCGCAGGGGGTGCGGGCGTTCCGTGGCGGCAACCTCGAGCGATTTCGTCGGCACGCCGAAGCGGTTTGCCAGACTTTGACGCGCGCTCGCCCCACCGCCGTCGATCCGGTCAACGCGATGCTTCAAGTGCGCCAGGCGATGCAGGCCGGCGAGACCGTCGGAGAGCGGCAGGCATTGGCCCTGGCGGCGGCGGAGGAATTCGCCAACGAGGATGTCCGCCATTGCGCGGCCATCGGCCGGCAGGGAGCCAGGTTGATTCGCAACGGGTTGAATGTGCTCACTCATTGCAATGCCGGCTGGCTGGCGTTCGTGGATATTGGCAGCGCCACCGCGCCGATTTATGAGGCCCAGGCGCGCGGGCGCCGGTTCCATGTGTTTTGCGACGAGACCCGGCCGCGGTCTCAGGGTGCCACGCTCACGGCATGGGAACTGGCGCAACAAAAGGTTTCCCATCAGATCATCGCCGACAACGCCGCCGGCCACCTCATGCAGCGAGGCAAGATTGATCTGGTGATTGTGGGCAGCGACCGCACCTTGGGGCGGACTGGAGAGGTGGCCAACAAAATCGGCACCTATACCAAGGCCGTGCTGGCGCGCCGCCATGGCATTCCGTTTTACGTGGCCATCCCGCTCTCGACCATCGACTGGCAGCTAAAATCCGGCTTCCAAATTCCAATCGAAGAGCGGCACGAAGGGGAAGTCCTCGGAGCCTGGGGCGTGGTCGCCCACCCGCATTCCAAGACCCGTCACCCCAAGGTTGCCCGACGGGTCTATGTGCGCGTCGCTAACCCGGACAGCACGGCTCTGAATCCCGGATTCGACGTCACGCCCGCGGAGTTGATCACCGGCATCATCACTCCCGCCGGCATTTTCAAGCCGGGTGAGTTGTGGGCGAACCGGGAACGATTGGGTGCACCGGCGAGTGCGAATCCGCGGCGCTGATGGCGACCGTCGAGTTTCTGGAAAGGCATCTGCCACCCTTGCCGTCGTTTAGTCCCCGATCTTCGATCATTCCACAGCGCCCAGGCGGTCTGAAGCCCCGCAGTATTGGAGTTAGCCCTTCCGCATCAGGAACAGAAACTCTTTGTTCTTCTCGCGCGCATCATTGACCCACTCGTTGGTCCAGCGCATCTCCGCCATGACATTCCGCTGGTAATCGATCTCGATCACTTCGAGCAACTCGCCGACCGATGCAATCGCGGCGTTTAGTTCCTGAGCGGTAGCCCGCCCGCCGGAGCTGTAGGAGAGGAGGATGTGCTTTGCCCGGGTTTCCCGCAGGAGGCGCTCAATGGCTTCAACGACGACAAATCGCCCGGCGGGGCTGCGGCGAAAGTCCTCGAAAGGCGAATAGGCGACGCGGTCAGAGCTGTCTTCTCTGCGGTTGGCTTTGCCAAACACCCCCGGACGGTCGTTGAGGCAAATGGAAGTCCACAGATGGTAGTACGCGGCGTAGCGGACGCGCGAAGGCGGCATCTTCTCGTTGTTCGAGCCGTACGGCGGGTCAAAGTAGGCCAAATCCACGTCCACCGTCGGAACGAGGTCGAAGATGTCCCCTTGGTGAACACTATGCCGTCCCACGCTCTGGAAAAGCCGGGGGACTTTCAAATGGATTTTGCGGTACGAGCGATCCGACCAGGCGCCCAGGTAGGAGGCAAAGTGCCCGAGCGTGCTGTCCACCACATCCATCGCGAGGATCAGGCTGGTGAGCAAAACCGCCCGCTCAAGCGGGGCGAGGGGCAGGCGGTCAATCGCTTCGCGGATGGCGTCGAGTTTGCGGGTATTGTGGGTTTGCCAGGGCCGTTTGACCGCGCCGCCGCCGGCAGCCTCCGCGCCGTAATGCTCGGTAAACCAACCGTCTGTTCCGGGGAGGGCGTTGAGGTGATCCACGAGCGGCTGATAGTGCTCGGGCGGGTGCGGGTTTAGGAGGTAGCAGGTCCCGAAGATTTTTGACCACATGGCTAGGTCGTTCGCGACGACGGAGATACCCCGATTGTGCCAGCGCCTGGGAGACGCGGGTGCTTCCCGAGAAGCCGTCGAGCACCGTTTTGGGATTGACCCGGTGCACGAGCCGGAGGAGGTGCGGGAGCAGCTTGAGCTTCGAGCCAATGTATTTGACGCCTTCCGTTGGCGGCGCGCCAACGACGGGTATTCGCGGTTTCGTTGTGGCGTTCATTCGGTTGCGGACCGGCGGGCTCACGCCCTGGTCGCCAGCGAGGAGACAGCCTGCGTCCGAGCCGGGCGGCTTGCACTAAGAAAATTGGCGTGCTGCCGCCTGGCCGCCTGGCCCGAAGCGCCACGTTGTTCAACCACCTGGTGGCTGGGCGGAGGCGAGCCGCCCGCCGCCCGGGTTCGATCCAGGCGGAATCATCCACTCGATTAGGCGAAGTTCAATCTAACGTGGGCGGATTGAATCCTCGCGCGCGGCGGGATAAACTAAACTGAACAGGCGAGTGGGTCATGAAACATGGAACGGTCGCGCGATCCAAACTGGAAAGGGTAGGAATATGTCGCCGCAAATAGGGCTGGAGAGCTGCTTGAGCTTCATCAACTGTCACCTGCAATCGCCCCGGGGGCCGGGGAGCGATCATCCGGCGCCACCGGCGCGGCGGGTCGTGACGATTTCCCGCCAGACCGGCTCGGGCGGTCATAACGTGGCTCAACGGTTGCTTGGCCTGCTTCAGTCGCCCTGGGCCAGCGGGCTCTGCCCGTGGGCGGTGTTCGACCGGGACCTGGTCGAGAAGGTTTTGCGGGACCACAACCTGCCCAAGCGCCTGGCCCGGTTCATGCCGGAGGATCGGATCCTCGAGATCTCCGATACCATGGACGAATTATTCGGCCTGCACCCCTCTTCCTGGACGCTGGTTCATAAGACGGCCGATACGATCCTGCGCTTGGCCGAGCTGGGCCATGTCATCCTCATCGGCCGGGGAGCGAACGTGATCACGCGGAAGCTGGATTACGCCTTCCATGTCCGGCTGGTTGGGGCATTCGAAACACGGGTCCGGTACATCCAGGAGATGAACCAATCGACCGATGCGGCTGCGCGGGAGCTGGTTCGGCACGAGGACCTGGGGCGCGCGCGCTATTTAAAGAAGTACTTTGACGAGGACATTGAGAACCCGCTTCTCTATCACCTGGTAATCAACACGGACCTCGTCCCGCATGAGGAGGCAGCGGAGATGATTGCCCAAGCCGTCATGGGCAAGCTGAACGTGCCGGCCTGAAGGGCGAGCGAAATCCGGCGGCCCGCAATGGCTACGCGGGCACCAGCGTGAACGCGGGCGTATGCCGGTGGTGCGACCAATGCGCCTCGGGGCGGTAGCTGCCCACCACGGACGGGCGCTCTCGGGCCAGGCGTTCGATTTCGACAATCTGCACGGTGGTGAGACCTTTGAAATAGTCATCCCACCAATTAAACCAGCGCCAGAAAAAGGGCGAGAACTGGCCGTAATCCATCACGGGCAGGACAATGTCGAACCGTTCGGTGGCCGACACCGCTTCGTTGAAGTGGCCCAGCAGCGAGTTGGATTTGTCGAGAAAGGCCGCCCGGTCAATTTCGGCGTTCTTGAACGCGCGCTCCAACGCGCGCAGTTGATTGACGATGACCAGGCAATGAATGAAGACGGAGACTTCCGGGGCGCGCACCAGGATCTCCTGGTCCCGCTCGATTCCCAAGCCTGATTTGACGGTCGTTTTAGGCATCTTGCTGCGAGCTAGGTAATTCCTCGCAGAAGCCGGACCGGTTTGCCATGCCAATGAGTACGGATGGATCATCGTGCCAAAAACGGATACGCCGCGCTGTCGTGGGTCAGCTTGCTCCACAGCCGCTCGAGAACATCCCCACAGGGCGGCGGGGCGGCGCCCGCATAAGCCACCTGGGCGTAAAGGCGGCCAACTTGCCCAACTTCAGGATCGCAATCCGGAAACTGTTCACCAACCCGGCAGGCAAACTCGAAGGGCGTCTGCTCGGGCTGCCGGCCACAGCCGCATCCCTCCGCCCAAGCCTCGAGGGCTTCAAAGGTGTAGATGATGAGGTCCCGAGCCGGCATCGCTGAAGCCTGCCCGGAGCTGAAAGGGTTGGAGAAGGCGGCGAACGGGCGGGGAGCGGACCGCCGGGGAACAGGCACGGACTGAACGGACGCGCTTGGCTTGGAAGCGAACAGGCCGTGCCAAAAATCCTGCAAAGCGCGCCAAAGCGTTTGGATGAGCACTGCCAGGTGATGCCGGTTCTTGATCAACAGGAAGAGCAGCAGCGCCAGCAAAACAGCGTAAGCAGCGGACTTGGGCCAATTCAGGGTGAGCCGGCTTGCCGGCGCGGGACTTGGGCGCGGCTGAACGGCCTGCCCGCCAGGACCCGAAACCCTGCCGCCACTCACACTTGGGTTTCCGCTCGGGTGGTTCTCCCCCCCTCCGGTCCGCCCGGCGGCGGGTTTTTCGCCGGCCGTATCGTCCCGGGATGTCGCCACCTGCCGTGCCCGGTCGTCGGGGGTGGCGCCTGGCTGTTCGCCGGCGGTTTCTGATTGGGGATTCGCCTTTTCCGCGAAGTAGGAATTGGTGGACTCCCGCGTGGATCGAGAGCGTGGATCGCCGAACCGGTCCATCAGGGAGCCAAACGACCAGGTGGCATTGGGACGTGGCAACAGGATGCAGGTCACCAATATGGCCAGACCCAAGGTCGAGCCCAGGCTGATCCAAGCCGCCGAGACGGCTGGTGGCATGACCAGTTGGCGCTGCCGCAGGTAACGGCGCAGGCCCAGGAAGCTGGTCAGCAGCAGCAGGCCCAGGGCCGAGGCGAGGTAAACGACAACGAAAAGAAAGGCGCGCGCTCGCGCGGCCGGATCGGAGGAGGGGAGGAGACTCTGGCCAAGGCCAAAGATGGGGAGCGCCGCGAGTGAGAAATAGATCACCCACAGGCCGGGGGCGTGCGGTTCGGTGGCGGCTTTGGGTTTGGGGCGGTAGAGCAGCTTCCACCAAGGCGGCTTGGCGGACGCGGACCTGGCGTGGCCGTCCGGGTTTGTGGGAGCGGTGCCATCCGGGGTGTCCCCGGCCGGAACGGCTGAAGCGGCGCGGGGAATATCCAGTTTGGCCGCTTGCAGCAGCCCCTCACCCGAGGCGTCCGCTTCCTCATCGATGACCGTGCAGTCCCAGGTCAGTTTGTTCGTGGCCCACCAGATCAGACCGAGGATGCACCAGGCGCCGAGGTAGTTGTCGATGTATTGCGTGAGGACAAAGGCCGTGGCGGCAGCCAACCCGAGGCCGTAAATGCCGGCGTGGTCGTAGCCCTTTTCGATGGCGATGCGCGACACCAGGACCATGGCCAGCACGAACCAGAAGAGCGTCCAGCGCAGTTTCGCCAGGTGCGACCCGGCATAGCCGATTTCGATGAGAAAGAACACGAACGTGCCGACCACCAGCATGATGAGGATCGGGCAGACCGCGATGGCCGCGTAATCGGCCAGCGTTTTGGCCGGTCGGAAACGAGGCAACGGCTGCAGAAAACTCCTGGGTGCGGGCGGGCTCATCGCAGGATGCGTTCGGCGCAAAGCTGAGACAGGGAGGCCTCATCATCGATCCGGCGGAAATCAATGCCCTGAGCGACCAGCCGATGCGCCCAATCGGGCGGTTGCGCCCAGTCGTAATACTCGGTTTCGCCAAAAAGGACCAGGACCGCGGTGACCGCGTAACCGCTGCGCTTTAAATTCCCCAGCGCCAGGGCGGACTCCTCGGTCACTTCCGTCAGAATGGCGATCACCGTCGCGTCGCGCGTCAGCCGGCTGGCGGTTTCAGTGACCAGTTGGGAAAAGTCGAAGCCGTCGGTAAGTTCGAGCCGGGCCAGCGTTTCAAGGATCCGCTCCAATTGAGCGACGCCGCGCCGGGTCTCGACCCGGATCGGTTCGAGGCGCTCGGAGGCGTTCACCGTTTGTGCTTTGGCCTTGGCTGTGGTTCGTGTCCGAAATTCCTCCTGCCACCCCTCATACCGGATGCGCTCGGCGGCATCCCGGCCGTTGGTGATGAGCCCGACCTGCTCGCCCATCTGGTACACCGCATTGGCCAGCGAAGCGGCGGCCGTCACGGCCAGTTCCGCGCGGTAGTGGGGGTTGCGCAGCTTGAGCATGGCGGCGTGGAAATCGAGGAGAATCGTGGCGCCGGCGACGCATGAGGGGTCGTACACCTTGCTGTGGAGCTGCCCGGTTCGCGCGGTGGCCGGCCAGTGGAGCCGATTGAAGGGGTCGCCGAGCTGATAGGGGCGCACCCCCGCAATCCGGGTCGGGTCCTCGAAGAGCCGATGCGAAATGCGCACCTCGCCAATGGGGCGGCGCGAGGCGATATCGTAGCCTTCGAGCGGAACGACTTTCGGATAGACCAGCACGCAGTGCGGCGCGGTGACCACGCGGTAGCGGCGGTGCAGCCCGAACAGATCACCGCTTTCCAGCAGCAGCGGACCCAGTTGATAATAGCCGCGCATGAGGAATTGCACCTGGTAGGTGAATGATTTTTCCACGCCGGGCGGCATTTGGGTCAGGAACAAGGTATGGCCTTCGAGCTTGAGCCGCGGCGGATGCTGGCGCAGGGCTTCGCCCGGCACCGAATCTTCCATCAGCAGCCAGGGCACCTTCAGGCCGCCCGAGTTTCGCACGGTGACGGTTACCTGGGCGGATTCCCCGATTTGAGCGGACTCCTTGTCCGCTTCGCGTGAAGCGGAGAGGTGGCCGGTCCAGGCCCAGGCCAGGTAGCGGCTGACCAGCAGCACGCCCAGCAGGGTGTACATGGCATAGACCAGCAGGCCGAGCTTGAACACCAGGCCCAGGATCAGGAGCACGGTTGTTCCGAGGACCCATTTCATGCCTTGACGATGCTGTCCGGCACCAACGGCACTTCCACCTTGTTGAGGATTTCATCCGCCACCGTGGTGGCGGTCATCTTGCGCAGGCGATTTTCCGGCCGGAGAATGAGCCGGTGATCCAGCACCGCGTGGGCCAGTTGCTTGACGTCGTCGGGCAGGACGAAATCAAAGCCGTTGATCGCCGCCAGCGCCTGGGCGGTGTGGAACAGGGCCAGTGAGGCGCGCGGACTTCCGCCCAGGCTGACGGCCGAATGCTCGCGCGTGGCGCGCACGATCTGCAAAATGTATTCGCGAACTTTTACATCGACATGGATTGCACGCACAGCTTGCTGGCACGCCAACACCTCCTCCGCGGATACCACCGCTTCGAGCGTGTCGATGGGATGCTCGCTCTGCAAGCGTTCGAGCATCGTGTGTTCCGCTAGCAGGCTGGGATAGCCCAGGCGCATCCGCATCAGGAACCGGTCCAACTGGGCTTCCGGCAGCGAAAATGTTCCCTCATGATCCACCGGGTTTTGCGTGGCCATGACGAAGAACGGACGGTGCAGCGGGTAGATCGTGCCATCGACGGTCACCTGCCGTTCCGACATGGCTTCGAGCAGGGCGGATTGAGTGCGCGGGGTGGTGCGGTTGATCTCATCGGCCAGGACGACCTCGGCGAACAGGGGCCCGCGGCGGAACTCAAACTCCGTGGTTTTTGGGTTGAAGATCGAGGCCCCCGTGATGTCGTTGGGCAGCAGGTCCGGCGTGCATTGGATACGCTTGAAGGAGCAGCCGACGCTCTGGGCGATCGCCCGCGCCAGCATGGTCTTGGCCACACCCGGCACGTCTTCCAACAATAGATGGCCCTCGGAGAAGAACGCGACCAGCGCCAGAACGATCTCGTCGTGCTTGCCGATGACCACTTGCTCGACGTTGTCGAGGATTCTTCGCGCCACTGGCGCGATTCCGGCGTTGCCGGGCTCCTGGTGGCGGGAAATCTGCCGCCGCTGGGGCGGGATGCGGATGCGCGTGGGCTCCGAAGCCCTCAGCAGCGTTTGCGCTCCACAGGTCGGGCAGGGGATTTTTTGTCCGGACATTTCGACCGGGAACTCGATATTCTGGGCACACTCGGCACAAGCGCACGTAGGCATAGGTGGTTAGGTTATGGCGGCAAGCATGTTGACACTGTGAGCAGGCGGCGGGCGAAAATCAAACCAGGCGGAGGACGGCCCGCCCGCCGCGGCAGGCCCTGGCCCTCACAGATCCCTCGTCAGAATGCCGGACGCCGATCTTGGGTTTAGACCGGGCTGGCTGCCCGGTGTCACGGACGGGCCCGCGACTCCGTCTGCCCGGTTCGGATCACGGCAGGGTCAGCGCGCGAAAAAAGCCGGGACCCGGAGCCAAAACCGGGAAGCGGATCGAGGACGACAGATTGGTGGCCAGCAGCGTGAAATCGTCCAGCCATTGGATTAAATCCCCGCTGCTCTGCAACGCATACCGGCGGTCGGGTTCGGTCAGGAGCTCAAAGGCCGCGCCTTGAGGAGTCCACCGCGGGTTGCTGAGCCGCGCCGAGGCGGGCGGATCGGCGGGCACGAACTCGAACGATTGAATGATCACCTCGGCTTCCTGGCCGTTGGACGGCGGGGTGCCGTTATAGAGCCAGAGGTTCAACCGGACGTTTTCATCCCCCGGTTGAGGCGGCGCGAAGGTGTAGGTCCAGCCGGAGATCACGTTCGTTGGGTCGGGATTAGGCGAAAAATCCCCGCTTTGGCATTGAAAGACGACGCGGTTGCTTTGCCAGTTGAAAAAGTGGGTCGTATTGGTCCGTTGCGCGGGAACGGCGTAGCGGACGAGGTGACCCGGGCTGCCAAAGGGTTGGACAACGAACTGCGCGTTTCGCAGATCCGCGGCGTTGCTCCAACGCGAGCATTCAATGTCGATTTCGCGGTGCGTGAACGCGGGATCATCACTCCAAGTGAACAATCCCAGCACCACGTTGGGATCCAGGCGGTTCACGTCCGACAGGAGATGGAACCGGTAGTAGCCAAATCCGAAGCTGCGCGCCGAAACGATCTCTGCGCATTGCCACTGGTTCGAGCGATAGGTCTGCTTGAGGTGCAGGTATCCCGTGTCGTCCACCCACACATTATTGGTGCTGTCGGAGAAATAATTTGGGCCGGGCCCGACCGGGTTCGCGCTGGTTTTAACCCACCAATCATAGCCGGAGAAGCGCAACCAGCGCGGGCCCGGGTAAGGCCGGGTGACCACGGCGCTGGCTGCCGCCAGTGCGAACGCGTTGGTCAGAAAAGGCTGGCCCTGGACACAGTCCGGCGGCGAGTTGGCCGGCACCAGCACGGCGGCAATGCGGGTGGCCAGTGCGTCCGAGCCGCCGGTGGTGATGTCGGTGGCCCAGCTCCCGTCCGGGTGGATCGGCGTGAGCGGGTTGGCGCAGGTGGGTTTGCTCACCCAGCCATAGCCCGGCACGTAGATGCACACCGCAACGGCGTAGTTGGTGGCCACGACTCCCGTGACCACGCCACCGAGGTTCTGCGACGTGCCATACACGGGCAGATTGGTAATGACGATTCCCGGGGAGGCCCGGAGCGAACCGGAAACCCCGCACCAAAGCGCCACACCCAGGAACAGCTCCACCCATCGAGCGGGGCGAACCGCCGCCGCCGCGGGGCTCGGCCTGGGCCATTCCCGCGGCTTGTGCAAATGCCGTCCGTGGGTGTTAGAAAATGAAAAAAGATACATCGACACAGTTCAGACGTTTAGATTAAGAATGCAAATGTTATCGTCAAGCAATGTAATGCCTGGCTTCTATCGTTGCGATCACAGCGACAGCAACACCGATTCGTCCGGCCACGCCTTCATGACCGATAACTGGGCGCCACGCGGCGATTCTACCGGGTCAACACCCTGTAAGGACCGAGTCGGCACACAGTGGAGGCAGCCGCTTGGCTCCGGTTTTTAATGTGTGGAACGCGAACTCCTGATCCCCGCAAGCCCACCGCTACGGGTGAATCCGCGGGCTGCGCGCACCGCCGTTCAGACCAAAGGCCTGGGTCATACCAGCCCGGGGCAAACCACGCCCCGGGTTCATGGGCCCGAGAGCATAGTCTGAGCGCTGAAGGCGCGACTCGGCCCGGAGCGTCGCGCGGGGGCGCTAAAGACAATCCGCGAAATAGCCCGGCTGAGGGATTGCGGTATAGGCGGTGTGATCCCGCCGTGTTTGGATCGAATGTCGGGTGTCTAATGAACGCAGTGAACCCTATGAGGCAGGCCGTTGGCCTGCAACCCTGAAGAACGGGCCATGAACCTAGGGCGCTGCCCTAGGCTGGTATGACTGACGCCGTTGGCGTCCAAAACCCCCGGCGTGGTTGGTTCGGTCTCGCCTCCGAAGTGGACGCCGCGGCTTGCGTTCCGAGGCCCCTTCCTGGCGGCGGTACTGTGCCAGCGGCTTATTCGGAGGGGCGCGCTCCGGACTCCTAAAACCCTGTAAATCCTGTTCATCCTGTCTTCTCACCCGCTCAGGTCTTCGAGGCTTCGATGAATTTGATGATGGCGCGGACGTCGTGGTAGTTGCACTTCCAGTTGTGCGCTTTGGCGGTGTTTTTGGGTTTGCCATCCGCCGTGACGGTGTCGAGCCAGATGCCGTCGGCAGGGTTGGCCTGGTAGGTCAGGACGAAATTCAGGAGCTGGTCGAGGGCCTGGGAGTAGTCGGGGTTCGGCCGGTGCTGGAGCGCCTCAGTGAGGGCGGCCAGCATTTCCGCCTGCACCCACCACACCTTATCGGTGTCGGTCGCGGGTTGATCGTCGAAACCCCGGCTGTACAGGCCGCCGCGGGTGTGGTCGAAACCATACTTCAGCGCGTGCTCCAAATGAGCATAGAAATGGCCCCAGGCGGGCGGTTGCCCCAGGACGCGCTGGGCACGGATCATCAGCCAGGCAAATTCGACATTGTGCCCGTAGGAAACCCCGGCGCTCGACGGTTCGGTGACCGGCGTCCAATCCAGGTGCCGGTGGAACGCCGACTTGCCGGGGTCTTCGGGATAGAACCAGGTGGCGTTGATGCGCACTGCCTCTTCGAGCGACAGGCGGACCCCTGGATCCTTGGTCGCCTCGTAGAGTTCGGTGAGGGACTCGAGCAGGTGCAAGTGGGTGTTGGCGCTCTTGCACCCGGCGCGTTCGACGATGACCTCCGCCTTGGGATCCAGGATGGGCGTCCAGTCCCGTTGGAAATGTTCGAGCCAGCCGCCATGGTTCGGGTCATGGGCGCGCTTCTGCAAAACCTGGTACAGATCCATCGCGTGGCGCAGGGCGTCCTTGTCCCCGCTCGCCCGGTAGGTACTCGACCAGGCCGTAAATCGCGAAGGATTCACCATAAACAATCTTCCGCTGGTCCAGGGGCTTGCCGGTGACGTCGGTTGTCCAATAGTAGCCGCCGTCCTTGGGATCCAGAAAATGATCCACCAGGAAACGGTAGCCTTGTTCGGCCGCTTTTAAATAGTCGCGATGGCTGCTGTTGAAGCCTTTCAGATACGCATGTGAGAACCCCCAAATCATGCGGGATTGGGTCACCAACTGTTTTTCGGTGGCCGGTGGCGAGGCCTTGGCGGCATCGTCGGAGAGGAGGTAGCCGCCGTATTTTTGGTCGATGGCCGTGTCGTACCAATAGGGCAGGATTTTCTGCACCAACTGGGCATTTAATTCACGGGCATACTCGGAGCGCTCTTTGGCCAGAGCCTCCGCGGGCTGGTAAAACCCCAGCAGCAGGCAGGACAAACCGCACACGCCCCACCATCGCACGCCCGCGGCGATGGTTTGATGGGGATAGAGCTTCGGCATCATGCCCATGTGTTGCCCGAAAGGCGTGGCGGGCGCAATCTCGATCTTTTTTGGTACAACATTTGCTAATTCAAACCTGCGCGCAGGACTTCTCCCCCTGCGCGCCTGTTAACCGGGGCGGCGCGGATACTAAAAGCCCTGCCCCGCTTTCATAGCGGAGCCACGGCGAACCGGCACGAATGCCGGCTCGCCCTTTTTTTAAAGCGTAACAACGTAAGGGCGTAAAACGTAACAACGTAATGACGTAATGACGTGATGCGTGATGCGTGATGCGTGAAACGGGATGGGTGGTGACTCTTACGTTGTTACGTTGTTACGTTTTACGTTATTACGTTTTACGCATTTACGTTTTACGCCCTACGTCTTAGGTTCGCGGCAATGACGCTCGACGAAGCCAAATCCCGTCATGCGCAACGGGTCGAGGAAATCCGCCGGCACGATCACGCCTACTACGTGCTGGCCCAGCCGACGATTAGCGACACGGAATACGATCGGTTGTACCGCGAGTTGGTCGAGTTGGAAACCCGCTTTCCCGAGCTGCGTTCACCGGATTCACCCACGCAACGGGTCGGCGGGCAACCGCTCAAGGAATTCAAACCGGTCCGGCACCTGCAGCCGATGATGAGCCTGGACAACACCTATTCGCAGGCGGAGTTGCGCGAGTTCGTCAATCGGGTTCAACGATTGCTCCCCAACGAGGCGCTCGACTGGGTGGTCGAACCAAAAATCGACGGGGTCGCCATCAACCTGCGCTATGAGCAAGGCGTGTTCGCGTGCGGGGCGACTCGCGGGGATGGAACGACGGGCGACGATATTACCGCGAATTTGCGGACGATCCGCAGCTTGCCGGCCCGGCTCCACCGCGCTCCTGGTTCGAGCGGCGCGCAGGCCGGGAGATTGGAAGTGCGCGGCGAGGTGTACCTGACACGGAGAGGTTTCGAGCGGCTCAATGCCGAGCGCGCCGCGGCGGGGGAGGAACTCTTTGCCAACCCACGAAACGCCGCCGCCGGTTCGCTCAAGCAGTTGGACCCGCGCATGGTGGCCCGCCGACCGCTCGATATCGTGCTCTACGGGCTCGGGCAAATTGAAGAAGTTTCCCATGCGCCACGGACGCAGGCCGAGATGCTGGACTATCTTCGAGCGTTGGGATTCAAGACGCCGGAAAAGACCTGGCATTGCACCTCGCCGGACGAACTGATCCGCGCCATCGAGGAACTCGATCAAGTCCGCCGCGAACTGCCTTATGAAACCGACGGCGCGGTCATTAAGCTCAACTCGTTTGCCCAGCGGGCGCGGGTTGGGTTTACCTCGAAAGCGCCGCGTTGGGCGATCGCTTACAAGTACGCCGCCCAGCAAGCCGAGACGCTGCTGAAGCGCATTACTGTCCAGGTCGGACGCACGGGCGCACTGACCCCGGTGGCGGAACTGGAACCGGTTTTCCTGGCGGGCAGCACCATTGGCCGGGCCACGTTGCACAACGACGATTATATCCGGCAAAAGGACATCCGCGAGGGCGACACGGTGACGATCGAGAAGGCGGGCGAGGTTATCCCCGCGGTCGTGGATGTCGTTTTGACCCGGCGCACCGGCAAGGAGAAGCCGTTTCATTTCCCACAGCAGTGCCCGGAATGCGGTTCGAAGATCGCCCGGGCGTCAGGCGCAGCCGAGGGTGACGAAGGCGTCGTTTGGCGCTGTCTTAACCCGGATTGCCCGGCCCAGGTCCGCGGCCGGATCGAGCACTGGTGTTCGCGCGGCGCGATGGACATCGAGGGTGGCGGCGAAGTGCTGGTCCGGCAGTTGGTGGGCCGCGGCCTGGTGCGGGAGGTGGGCGACCTGTACTCGCTCAAGCTCGACGAGGTGGCGCAGCTTGAACGCATGGCCGAGAAGTCCGCGCAGAATTTCCTGGACGGAGTGGGAGCCAGCAAGGCCCGGGACTTGTGGCGGGTGCTTTACGGGTTAGGGATCCTGCACGTCGGCGCCGGGGTCGCCAAGGCCCTGGGAAAATGCTTCGCCACGCTCGACGACGTGATGGCGGCCAGTGTGGACCAGCTAACCCACTGCGAGGACGTGGGCGAAGTTATCGCCCGGAGCATCGTCCAGTGGCATGGTGACGCCCGGAACCGCAAATTGATCGAGCGGCTGCGCAAGGCCGGCGTGAACTTCAATTCTGAACTCTTTCAACCGCACGCCGGGCCGGGTCCGCTCGCCGGCAAAGTGTTTGTCCTCACCGGCACGCTGCCCAACTTGAAGCGTGAAGCGGCCGCCGCCAAGATCGAGGCGGTCGGGGGCAAAGTCAGCGGTAGTGTGAGCAAGAAGACCGATTACGTGGTCGCGGGGGAGGACGCCGGGTCCAAACTGGAAAAGGCGCGCACACTCGGCGTCAAGATCATCACCGAAGCGGAATTGCTCGAATTGCTGCCGCACTGAGCGGTGGCTCCGGTCGGGGCAGGATTCCACGCCCACCCAGGCCTGCCGCCGGGCGCGGCGCCCGCGCCGCGGGCGAGAAGCGGCGCCAATGCGCCTGTTGCCCGCCCGCTCGGGAAAGGTGGTTACTGTGTCTTCTGCTCGGCCGTGCCGGCGTTGGCGTTCGTCCCGCCTTGACGGTTCCGGCCTTGGGGACGCATCTTTTGCCACTGCGTGAACTGTTCGGGGGTGAGGATTTCCTTGAGCTTCTTGTTTTGTTCCTGCATCAAGGTGCGGCCCTTTTCACGCCGGTCCTCGCGGGAGAGGGCGGTATCGGCGCGCAATTCCTGGCGCTTTTTGGTTTCGGTTTCGAACAGCGTGGTGACTTTGGTTTTCTGTTCTTCGTTGAGTTTGAGTTCGGACGCCATGCGATCGACGCGCTGCTGGACGGTCATGCGGCGGCCGCCGCGGCCCGGGGCGTTGGTGCTTTGGGCGGAAGCGATGGTGGTGCAGGCCAGGAGACTGCCCAAGGCCAAGGCTGCGATCAGGCTGATTTTGCGTGTGCTCATATAATGTAACTGCTTATAGTGGAAAACCTCTAGGACCCATCACCGGTTCTTCCCGGCCAGTCCGGTCTTCCTAATCCAACAGACGCGCAGCAGCGGATTTGGTTACAACCAACAATGGACGTGACATCAGGCGGCGGCCATGGGAGATTCTGGCGAATTATGAAGATGTTGTTATCGATTTGTGCCTTTACTGTCGTATTGGGCCTGGCGACCGCCAGGGCTGAGGATTCGAAAAAGGAAAGCGCTTCCGCTGCGAAGGAAGTTGCCGTGATCAAGACCACCGAGGGTGAGATGGTCATCGAGTTTTGGCCGGATGTGGCGCCGAAGACCGTCGAAAACTTTAAGACGCTGGCGCGCAAGGGCTTTTACGACGGCACCTGCTTTCATCGCGTGATTAAGGGTTTTATGATTCAAGGTGGAGATCCGCTCACCAAGGATCCTGCCGCGGAGGGCCGTTGGGGCACCGGCGGTCCCGGTTACACCATCAAAGCTGAATTCAACGATCACCATCATGACCGGGGGGTGATCTCGATGGCCCGCACCCAGGATCCCGACTCGGCCGGCAGCCAGTTCTTTATCTGTCACGGCAGCCCGCGACAGCTCGATCACCAGTACACCGCATTTGGCAAGGTGATCAAAGGCGATGATGTGCTCGAAAAGATCGCCACTACCCCCACCCATCCCCCCGACCGGCCTGACAAGCGCATGGGCATTGAATCCATCAAGATTGTGCCGGCGGATTCGATCAAGTAGGGTGCGCCCAACGCGGTTCTGCGGGATATCGAGCGGCTGCCGCCGCGCATGAACTCGAATAACCACGAATCCCATCTGCCGCTCGACGCGATGACGCTTGAGCGGCTTGCGGCGGATTTGCGGTCGCAACGACAAGGAGATATATGAGCAACGGAAACAAAGAAGTGGCCGTGGTAAAAACCACCGCCGGGGAAATGGTCCTTGAATTATGGCCCGACGTGGCCCCCAAGACCGTCGAGAATTTCAAAACCCTCGCGGAGAAGGGCTTTTATGATGGAACGGCGTTTCACCGGATCGTCAAGGGGTTCATGATCCAGGGCGGGGACCCGCTGACGAAGGATGCCGGCCAGGCGGATCGCTGGGGCACGGGCGGCCCGGGCCACACGGTGAAGGCCGAGTTCAATGACCGCTCGCACGAGCGGGGCGTGATCTCGATGGCGCGCTCGCAGGACCCCAACTCTGCCGGCAGCCAGTTTTTCATTTGCCTGGGCGATGCCGCGTTCCTGGATCGAAAGTACACGGCTTTTGGCAAACTGTTGCGCGGCGACGATGTGCTGGCCAAAATCGGCGATACGCCGGTGGGGATGAGCAACGGCGGCGAGAAGAGCAAACCGCTTTCCCGCGTCGGCGTCGAGAGCATCCGCGTGGTGGTGTCCGATGCCTCCCACTGATCCGCCTTTGGGGGAACTGGCGGCGGCGCTGGTGGCCCTGGGTTGCCCGGCGGCCAAAGCCCCCGAGATGGCCGCGCAGCTCGACAAACGGGCGAGGCAACTCGCCGAGCGGAAACAGCGTGGCTACGAGGAGGCCCTGGCCCATCTCCTCGGCCTCATGCGCCAGGGCTGGGCCGCGCAGGAAAAGGGCGCCGATGCTTAAACCTTGGGAAAAAATTGGCTCCCGCCCGGCGGGTGACTTCAAAATATTTTCGATCCGCTCGGAGCGGCTGGTTTCACCGCGCACCGGCCAGGCGCATGATTTCTTCGTCATCGATTGCGTCAACTGGGTCAACGTGATCGCCATAACCCCCGACCGACAGCTCGTGATGATCGAGCAGTACCGTCACGGCTCGGGCACGGTCGAGTTGGAAATACCCGGGGGCATGATCGATCCCACCGACGCCTCCCCTCAAGCGGCGGGCATCCGTGAGTTGCGGGAGGAAACCGGCTACGAAGGCGAAAGACCGCGGCTCATCGGCGAGGTTTTCCCCAACCCGGCCATCATGAGCAATACCTGCTTCACGTTGCTGGTCGAAAACTGCCGCTGCGTCCACCCGGTCGCCTTCGACCACGGGGAAGATTTGCTCACCCGCCTGGTTCCGCTGGCGGAGGTCCCGCGCCTGGTGGCGAGCGGAAAGATCCGTCACTGCCTGGTCGTGGCCGCGCTGTATTTTTTCGAACTCGGATCGCGAATCCCTGAACCGCCAAACGCGGTGTAAGGGAGCCGGGTTTTGGGGGGCTGCGGCAGGGCGCTCCGGCCTCAGGCAGCGCCGGGAAGCTGCCAACTTACTCCGACCGCGGCATGCGCCCGCCCGGCGCAACGCCATACTCGGCCGCTTACGGTGCAGGGGCCCGGACCTTTTCCTTCTTTTCGTCAAAGTCCGCGCGCAGCGATTTGCGGTCGCTGACCAGTTGCTTTTCCAGTTGTTCCACCGCTTCGGCGTCCCCTTTGTCGATGGCCTTGACGATTTCGTCCTTCAGGAACAGTTCGCGTTCGGCGATGCGGGCGGCGCATTGGGATTCCAAATCGGCGAGCTTGGCTTTTTGGTCGTTGGTGAGCTTGACGGTGGGCGAACCCTTGCTGAGCCGCTCCATGGCTAATTCGTAGGCGCTTTTCATTTCTTTTTCCAGGGCATGTCGGGGAATTTCGAGGGGATCTTTACCGGCTGCGGCTTGGGCTTGGCCAGGCTGAGTTCCGGGTCTTCGGCGGCCGGGGCCAGGCCGGACTTGGCCTGCTGGGCGTCGGCGCGCCAGGAAGCGACGCGCGCTTGCAGCCCGTGGTGCTCCGCGGTCACCTTGTCGCCGGCCTTCATATAAAACAGCGACAGATTGGTATGAACGAGTTGCTCGTGAGGCTTCAGTCGCTCGGCTTTGTGGCCCTCGCGGATGGCGGCGGCGTAGTCCCCCTTGCGGTAATAGGCCATGCCCAACGCCAGTTGCGCCTCAAAATGGTCCGCATCCGCGCCTACGATCGCGCCAAGCTTTTCAATGGCGCTGTCGTAGTCGCCCGTGCTGAAGGCGAACATCGCGTCGTCGTACTGGTCTTGCAAGTCCGGCATGGTTTGTTAAAGACAGGGTTAAGATAGGGGATGGGGGGTGGGGGGGCAAGGGGAGGCGTTGGGCGTAAGGACGTAAAACGTAATGACGTAAAACGTAACAACGTAACAACGGAATGACGTGATGACGTGATGACGTGATGACGTGATGACGGAATGACGTGATGACGGAATGACGCGATGACGGAATGACGTGATAACGTAACAACGTAATACGTAACGACGTAAGGGGAGATGCCGGGGGGGAGAAGCGTGAGGAGTAAGCGAGAGGGGGGAGGAACGGGAGGGCAGGACAGAGTTCTTCTGGGGCGAGGCCGGACCAACCCCGCCGGAGTTTTGAGACGCCAAAGGCGTCGGTCATACCAGCCCAGGGCACACGCCCTGGGTTCGTGGCCGGGCCCTTGGGGTTGCAGGCCAACGGCCTGCCTCATAAGGTGTGCGCGGTTCATTTGGCCTGAACGGCCGGGTGCCCAGCCTACGGAGTTGCCTGCAGCGGTGGGCTTAAGGGCCGTGGATATAGGGGCAAAGATCCAGGAATCGCCCAAACCCTCGGAGGCCTGCGGCCTGCGAAGAGATGCATCCCGCATCCAAGGAACGGCAGCGGTAAAGAAAGAGCTTCACATGGGGGCTGGAAGATGTATAATAAAAGCAATTAAGCCCTTTTATGAACACGAACTCGCGAGAGCTCAGTTGCGTGGAAAGAACCCACGCCTTCACCCTCATCGAATTATTGGTCGTCATTGCCATCATCGCCATCCTGGCGTCGATGTTGCTGCCGGCCTTGAGCAGGGCCAAAGCCAAGGCGCAGGGCATCGGCTGCATTAATAACAACAAGCAGCTTTGCCTGGCGTGGCATATGTACTCGACGGACAATTCCGATCAAGTCGCGAATAATTTTGGAGTCGGTGAGACCACCACGGCCATCAACAACGGGAAGCTGAACAACTGGGTGAATAACGTTATGACCTGGGGGGCCGGTAATAATGTGGATGACCGGAGCAATACCAACCCCACTTGGGTTGCGAATGGGGTGCTGGGGAAATACACGGCCGGGGCGATCGGGGTTTACAAATGCCCCGCAGACAATTACCTGAGCCCTGCTCAGCGGCAGGCGGGTTTTACCCGGCGGAACCGGAGTCTTTCGATGAACTCGATATTCGGACTTTTCAGCAGCGATGCGGAGTCGGGCGACACCACCTACCAGGGTAAGAATTGGGGGTTTTCACAGTATGCCCAGTATCTTAAACAGGCTTCCGTCTTAAGGCCGGCGAAGACCTGGTTGTTCCTGGATGAACATCCCGATTCGATTAACGACGGCTACTTCATCAATAACCCTGCCGCTACTTCGTGGCAGGACACTCCGGCCTCGTATCATGGCGGGGCGTGCGGGTTTTCGTTCGCGGACGGTCACGCGGAGATTCGGAAGTGGCTGAGCAGGACCTCGAACTATCTGGTGCAATACAGCTACGGCAACCGGATGAACTTCGATGCCGCCGGAAAACTGGACTTTCAGTGGTACCTGGAGCGGACGGGCTACGTGACCGCTGCCGGCGGGATACCGCAGTTTGGGTATTAGGCGAATGAGGCTCGGCCTCGGCCCGCCGTGCGTTGTGGGGTGGGCGAGGGCCGGAGGGCCGGAAGACGGAAGACGGAGGGCGGAGGGATTGGGGATGCCCTTCCGGAACTCGCCGTGTAACCATGCCTGTATCCCGAAGGGATTTGAGCACTCAGCCCAGGGTTGCGAGTCGGCGAGCTACCCTGGGTCTGCGACGCCCGAAGGAAAGTGTTCTATCCTGAAAGGATTGGAGCGCATGCCCGCGCGGACCGCGCTGAAACCCTTTCAGGGTAAATGACCCTCCGGCCGGTCTGGACCCAGGGTAGCTCGTGCCTCGCAACCCTGGGCTGAGTGCTCACGATCCTTTCAGGATGAGAATGGGTGCGTTCGTGGGCGCGGACCCTGCCGCGCGCATCGGCCCTGCTGGCGGGGAGGCTTCTTTTGTCCCGAAGAGGGCGGAGGGCCGGAAGACGGAGGACGGAGGACGGAGGGCGGAGGGCGGAGGGCGGAGGGCGGAGGGATTGGGGATGCTTCCGGAACTCTGGGTAACGTGGCTGTATCCCGAAGGGATTCTAGCACTCAGCCCAGGGTTGCGAGTCGGCGAGCTACCCTGGGTCTGCGACGCCCGAGGGAAAGTGTCCTATCCTGAAAGGATTGGAGCGCATGCCCCCGCGGACCGCGCTGAAACCCTTTCAGGGTAAATGACCCTCCGGCCGGTCTGGACCCAGGGTAGCTCGTGCCTCGCAACCCTGGGCTGAGTGCTCACGATCCTTTCAGGATGAGAATGGGTGCGTTCGTGGGCGCGGACCCTGCCGCGCGCATCGGCCCTGCTGGCGGGGAGGCTTCTTTTGTCCCGAAGAGGGCGGAGGCCGGAAGACGGAGGGCCGGAGGGATTGGGGATGCCCTTCCGGAACTCGCTGGGTAACGTGGCTGTATCCCGAAGGGATTTGAGCACTCAGCCCAGGGTTGCGAGTCGGCGAGCTACCCTGGGTCTGCGACGCCCGAAGGAAAGTGTTCTATCCTGAAAGGATTGGAGCGCATGCCCCCGCGGACCGCGCTGAAACCCTTTCAGGGTAAATGACCCTCCGGCCGGTCTGGACCCAGGGTAGCTCGTGCCTCGCAACCCTGGGCTGAGTGCTCACGATCCTTTCAGGATGAGAATGGGTGCGTTCGTGGGCGCGGACCCTGCCGCGCGCATCGGCCCTGCTGGCGGGGAGGCTTCTTTTGTCCCGAAGAGGGCGGAGGGCCGGAAGACGGAGGACGGAGGACGGAGGGATTGGGGATGCCCTTCCGGAACTCGCTGTGTAACGTGGCTGTATCCCGAAGGGATTTGAGCACTCAGCCCAGGGTTGCGAGTCGGCGAGCTACCCTGGGTCTGCGACGCCCGAAGGAAAGTGTTCTATCCTGAAAGGATTGGAGCGCATGCCCCCGCGGACCGCGCTGAAACCCTTTCAGGGTAAATGACCCTCCGGCCGGTCTGGCCCCAGGGTAGCTCGTGCCTCGCAACCCTGGGCTGAGTGCTCACGATCCTTTCAGGATGAGAATGGGTGCGTTCGTGGGCGCGGACCCTGCCGCGCGCATCGGCCCTGCTGGCGGGGAGGCTTCTTTTGTCCCGAAGAGGGCGGAGGGCCGGAAGGCGGAGGGCGGAGGGATTGGGGATGCCTTTCCGGAACTCGCTGGGTAACGTGGCTGTATCCCGAAGGGATTTGAGCACTCAGCCCAGGGTTGCGAGTCGGCGAGCTACCCTGGGTCTGCGGGGCTCGAACGAAAGTGTTCTATCCTGAAAGGATTGGAGCGCATGCCCCCGCGGACCGCGCTGAAACCCCTTCAGGGTAAATGACCCTCCGGCCGGTCTGGACCCAGGGTAGCTCGTGCCTCGCAACCCTGGGCTGAGTGCTCACGATCCTTTCAGGATGAGAATGGGTGCGTTCGTGGGCGCGGACCCTGCCGCGCGCATCGGCCCTGCTGGCGGGGAGGCTTCTTTTGTCCCGAAGAGGACGGAGGGCCGGAAGGCGGAGGGCGGAGGGCGGAGGGATTGGGGATGCCCTTCCGGAACTCGCTGGGTAACGTGGCTGTATCCCGAAGGGATTTGAGCACTCAGCCCAGGGTTGCGAGTCGGCGAGCTACCCTGGGTCTGCGACGCCCGAGGGAAAGTGTTCTATCCTGAAAGGATTGGAGCGCATGCCCCCGCGGACCGCGCTGAAACCCTTTCAGGGTAAATCACCCTCCGGCCGGTCTGGACCCAGGGTAGCTCGCGGACTCGCAACCCTGGGCTGAGTGCCGGAATCCTTTCAGGATGAGGTCGGAACCGAAGCCCAGAGTTGCGCCCGCATCCAGCAACGACCGGAACCTGTAGGCGCCTTGGGCGCGTTCCCGTCCGAGGCGCTTCTCACACCATCGCCCGTCGTCGGCGGCATCGGTACGGTTGCATGGAAGCGATGACATGTTCGGCGGCGAAGCTGGGGAAATCGCCGTGGCCCAGGTGCTGAGCGTGCTCGATGCGGAAGCGCCGGTCGCGCGGGCCGTTCGTTAGAGCGGCCAGGCGGTAGAGTCGAGGATGCGCCGGTTTGCCTCCTCACCGATGCGGTTGCCGGCGATGGCGATGGCCTGTGCCCGGGGGGGAGCGAGCGGCGTCGGGGAATGCGGGCGGAATTGACCTGACCTGGCCGAGCATCCGTTGTAAGAAGGGAAATGCGTTACCGACCGATCAACCCGGAATTGTTTCTCAACAACCGCGCGAACCTGGCCAAGCTGATGCCGCCCAACTCCCTGGCGCTAGTGAACGCGAATGACATCCTGCCCACCAACGCCGATGGCACGCTGGCTCTGCGGCAGAATTCGGATTTGTTCTATCTCACTGGCATTGACCAGGAGGAAAGCGTTCTGCTGGTGTATCCCGAGGCCGCTGAGGAAAACATGCGCGAGATCCTGTTCTTGCGCGAGACCAACGACCTGGTGGCCACGTGGGAAGGGCATAAGCTGACCAAAGCGGAGGCGAGGGCGGTTTCCGGCGTCAAGCGCGTCGAGTGGCTTTCGGAATTTCGCCCTTTGTTCCACCGGCTGATGTGTGAGTGCGATCAGGTTTATCTGAATACGAACGAGCACAAGCGGGCCGTCATCGAGGTGGAAACCCGCGATGCCCGCTTCATCGAGGACACCCAACGGCGCTATCCCCTGCACGACTACCGACGCCTGGCCCGTTTGATGCACCGGCTCCGCGCCGTGAAGTCCAATCTCGAAATCGATCTCCTTCGCCAGGCTTGCGCCATTACCAAGGCCGGGTTTCTGAGGGTCTGCCGCTTCGTCCGCCCGGGCGTCAACGAAACGGAAATTGAAGCCGAGTTCGCCCACGAGTTTATCCGGCGCGGTGGGAATTTCGCCTACTGGCCCATCATTGCCAGCGGCCCCAACGCGTGTGTCCTGCACTATATTCAAAACGACCAGACGTGCAGGAAAGGCGACCTGCTGCTGCTGGATGTCGCTGCCAGCTACGCCAACTACAACTCGGATCTGACCCGCACGATTCCGGTGGGCGGCCGCTTTACGCGGCGTCAACGGCAGGTGTATAACGCCGTGCTGCGGGTCTTGCGAGCGGCCAGCCAGGCGGCGACCCCGGGAAAACTGCCCAAGGCCTGGCAGAAGGAGGCCGAGGCCTTCATGCAAAAGGAGCTGGTCGATTTGGGTTTGTTAAAAATGTCCGAGATCCGAAAGCAGGATCCCGACAAGCCCGCGCTCAAAAAGTACTTCATGCACGGGATTGGCCATCCGCTGGGGTTGGATGTTCACGACTTGGGCCTGACCACCGAACCCATCCAGGCCGGCTGGGTGCTCACGGTCGAGCCGGGGATCTACCTGCCCAAGGAAGGTTTTGCCGTGCGCCTGGAAAACGATGTGTTGGTCCAGGAAGGCGGAAACCTCGATCTCATGGCGGACATCCCCATCGAGGCCGACGCGATCGAGCGCCTGATGCAGGTCCAGCGCGGGCCGAAACCCACTCGCAGGCGCGGGGCCTGACGGAGCGCCGGCTCTGACGGGATTGCGGCCTGTCGCGGGGCTTTGGATTACGAGATTCTGGAACGCGTCGCATTCCGGCGACTGGCACGGATCTGGCTCTGAAATTCTCCAGACGTCATTTTCGCATTCTCGATACCGCATGAAGGCACCCGCAGCAAACCGAACCGGCGGCCGTGTAACCGAACGCAAGCCCGCGCTTGCAACGGGCAGTCTTACCGCAAGCGAAGCGCCGCGCTCGCCGGAAAAGCGGCTGCGCCTGCTCCTGGCCGAGGATCATCCCGTCGTCCGGAAAGGGCTGATCGCCCTGCTTGAGCACCAGCCGGGCATCGACGTCCTGGCGGAAGCCAGGGATGGACAGGAGGCTCTGCGTAAAGCCAAGGATTTGAAACCCGATGTAGTATTAGTGGACATCGAGATGCCGCAGTTGAACGGGTTTGTACTTACCGAACTGCTTCACAGAGATCTCCCCCAGATTGCCGTCTTGATCCTGTCCAGCCATTCGGGGGCGCAATGCGTGCCCCGCATCATCCAATCGGGTGCGCGGGGTTACCTCAGCAAAGAAGCTTCCGCCGAGGAGTTGGTGACCGCGGTCCGGGCCGTCGCCGCAGGGGGCACTTATTTTGGACCGGAAGTCGCCCAGCTTGCCATGGCACACCTGGTCAAATCGAACGGCCAAGCAAGCGTCCCGGCCTTGACGTCCCGGGAAAGGGAAGTGCTGACCCTCATCGCCGAGGGGCTATACAACAAGGAAATCGCCGCCCGCCTGAATATCGGGACACGCACCGTCGAGACCCACCGCGAGCGCATCATGCGCAAGCTCGGAGTGCACAGTGCCGCCGGCTTGACCACGTACGCTGTAGCCAATGGCTTTGTGGTCGTGACCCAAGCGCCGACCTTCCAGACCGATTGACACCGTCGAATCTCAGCCGCAGGGGCGGAGATACAAGGTTGGGAATCGTAGGGGCGCGCCGGGCGGGGGGAACACCCCGCCCCGACAGGCAATTGCCTAACGCCAGTGGCCGCCAATCCAGACGTAACCTCGGCCGCGCCTGCCCCAATGGCCCCCAACCCACAGGGCATGCGGGTAAGGGCGGATCATATAATGGCCTCCCACCCAAACCCAGCCTCCACCTACGCCCACGGTCCAGTAACCGGGCATCCAGAGATATTGAGGCCCGGGGGCGATGGGCACCACCTCGACCTCCGGCGCGGGAGGAGCGGCCTGGACCACGACCGGCGGAGGCGCTTGCGGGGGCGGCACCGTGGCGGCGTCGGGCACTGTAGCCGGCTGGCCGGGGGCGGGCAGAGGTCCGTTCGTTCCGTAAGTGGCTTGGGGTTGGTAGGTGTAAGCGGGCGCGCCCTGGTAAGCTGGTTGGACCTGGTACGCGGGCACATATTCCACCCGCCGCTCGACGCATCCGCTCGCCAAGGCGGCCATTCCCGCCGCCGAAAGTATCAATAATGCATTTTTTTTCATGGCAACTTGGTTTTTCAAGTTCTGCCTTAATGGACGCCCGGTGCGCGGGGTTTTTCAACCAGAAAAGGAGAAAAATTAGGCGCCTGCCTGTAACCTGTCCGCCAGCCCAGCCGTCTTGGTCCCCCTGGCCGGAAAGGCCGTTAATCCGGGCTAAGCCGGCTTGCCGGGACCAAAAAGGGCCGCGATCCGCCGCTGGATATCCTCGGCTTGCGCCCGGGGATCCGGGGCCTTTCGGATGGGCCGCCCGACCACGATATAATCCGCTCCGTTCCTGAAGGCCTGCTCGATATCCACGGTGCGTTTTTGGTCGTCAAGTTCACGGTTCACGACCGGTCGAATGCCCGGGCTGACGATGAGGAAGTTCGGGCCCAAATCGGCCCGCAGTTTGGGAGCTTCCAAGCCGGAGGAGATCACGCCGTCGCAGCCGATTTCCAGGGCGCGCTTCGCCCGCGACAAGACCAGCGCTTGAACGTCGCACTGGAATCCCAGCGCGGTGAGATCGCCCTGATCCAGGCTGGTCAACACCGTCACGGCCAGAATCTTCACTTCGCCTTTCCTCCGGACCGCCGCCTGCAGGATGGCATCGTTGCCGTGGACCGTCGCGAACTCGATATGCTTGCCCGGAAGCTGCGCCACCGCCGACTCGACGGTTTCGGGCACATCGAAGAATTTTAGATCGGCAAACACCTTTTTTCCCCGTGCGTGCAGCCAATCGATCAGCTCGAAATAGCCGCCCGCCATGAAGAGCTGCAAACCCAGCTTGTAAAACGCGACCTCGTCGCCGAGTTTTTCGACCCATTCCCGGGCCGCGGCCACGCTGGGCACGTCCAGGGCAAAGATCAGGCGCTCCCGGACGGGGATTGCCTTCGCGGAAAGAGCGGGCACGGCATTCATCCGTTGATGATCCGCGCCGGGGGAAGCTGTGGAAATTCATTTTTATTGAAACCTATGCGCATCCTTTTCACAAAACGGACATGAGGATTGAGGGTTGATTCCACGAGGGTTGCGGCTGGTCGTGCCTCGTTGCTCACAGCCTGTCAATAACCTGCCACGGCTTATTCACAGCCGCTGGCGAGTGGCGGGTTTCGAGAGAACGTCAAACCCACCGCGGCAGTGAGATGGCGTATCCGCACCGCGCAGGCATCGCTGGACACCAGGTTTGGACTTTGGACTGCGGGGCCGCTGGAGTTAGATTCCCTGGCGGCATGAAAACCAAACCTGGTCCGGTCCTCTCCATACTACCCCGGCTGCGCATTGTGTTGGGCAGCCAGATCGCGATGGGGCCGGGCAAGGCGGAGTTGTTGGGGCTGGTGCGCGAAACCCATTCCATTGCGGAAGCTGCCCGGCGCATGGGCATGTCTTACATGCGGGCCTGGTCTCTGATTCAAACGATGAACGGCTGCTTCCGGGAACCCGTCGTCCTAACCCGGCGCGGCGGATCGGCCCGGGGCGGTGCGCGCCTCAGCAAAACCGGCGAGCGACTGCTCACCTTGTATCAAGGCCTGGAAACCGAGTTCCTCGCCGCGAGCGCAGACACTCGCCGGCGGATGGCCGCCTTGCTGAGGCCGGCCCCGGCCAGCCGGCCCGGGAGAGACGCTTGAGCGATCGGTTGCCGCCGCGGGGATCGGTTGCGAGCCGCGCATCCTGGCCGGACGAACGGACCGGGCCGAGCCTGGTTTGCGATATATTTGACAAAATATATCGGCAAGTTAGAATCTGCGCGTCCCAGATTAGCCACCAACCCGATCATGCCTATGCGATGGAACAACCGAGATTTGCGGGCGGGCGAGCCCACCCTGGCTTTCGGCCGCCAGGGCTGGCCGAACAGCGAAGGGCTTGGTCAGGGCGTGACGAGTCGATCACAGGCTGGCGCCACCTTCCTGGCCATGGCGCTCTGGTTGCTGGCGGCCGGGACCGCCTGTCGCGCGGGTGACGACTCGGCCGCAGCCGGCGGCGACGGAGCCTCGGCCAACCCGGTGGCGGGCTACTTCCAGAATTGGTTCATGCGCGTATCGGCGATCCAGGCGGAACAACCCCACTGGGTTACGCCGTTGGTGACCGTGACTCCGCGCTTGGAAGAGGAGTTGCGGTATGATCAGCTTTGGGAATCGCTGCCGGGCGGGCACACGCTGACCAGTTACGGCGGGGGCGGCGGCAAGGGCCTCGAGCTGATCCCGTTCGACCCGGTCGAAGTCATCATCGGGGTGCCCTCGTGGCAGACCCAGAATACCTCACCGGCCCGGAACGGATGGAGCGACGAGAGCTTCCTGCTCAAGTACCGCCTTCTCGCCGGCAACGAACAACACGGTGATTATATCCTGACGGCCTTCATGGGTTTGACGGTGCCCAACGGCAGCGACAACCTGACTTCGCACCATTTCGCCTACAGCCCGACGCTGGCCTTTGGCAAGGGGTGGGGCGATTTTGATTTCCAGAGCACACTCGGCATCTCGGTGCCCGACGATGGCGCGTCCCGGACTGGCGCCGGAACGCCGATTTTGTTCAACACAGCTTTCCAATACCGGGTGTTCAAATACTTCTGGCCGGAGGTCGAAGCCAATTACACCTATTGGCCGAACGGCAAACATAGCGGTTTGAACCAGCTCTTTGTCACGCCGGGTTTGGTCATTGGGCGAATCCCCATCGCCGGGCGAGTCGGACTCACCTTCGGCGCCGGTTGCCAGGTCGCGGTCACGGACCACCCGTTATATCACCGGAACATTATCCTGACCGCCCGTCTGCCGTTCTGAGGTAAATTGGGAGCGCGCCCATCCACGCCGCCGACAGGCCCCCCCGGTGAAGGGGCGCAGGACGAGGCTCCCCGGGAGCGAGACCGAACCAACCCGCAGGGATTTTGTGACAACCTGCAGGGTTTTTGAGACAACGCGCAGGGGTTTTGAGACAACGCGCAGGGGTTTTGAGACGCCAACGGCGTCGCTCATACCAGCCCAGGGCACCCGCCCTGGGTTCATGGCCCGGCGTCTGGGGTTGCAGGCCAACGGCCTGCTTCATAAGGTGCGCTGGGTTCATCAAGCACCCTAATTGAATCCATACAGCCAGGCGGAGGATGAATCGCGCCTTCAGCGCTCAGAATGTTTTCTTGAGCCATCAACCCAGGGCGTGTGCCCTGGGCTGGTATGATGCAGGCCTTTGGCCTGAACGGCAGGTTGCCCAGCCCACGGATTGCCCACACGGATGCCCACAGGATTGCCCACATGGATTGCCCACATGGATTGCCCACACGGATTGCCCGCGCGGATTGGCCGCACGGATTGGCCGCAGGGTTTGCCGTAAGGCCGGGTTCGATGGCCGTTTATTTTCGGGCAAACATCCAGGATCGTCCAAACTCCCGCAGCACTGTGCGGCCTTCGAAGCACGCTGTCCTGCGCCCCCCCTCTCCAAGAGCGCATCCCGGCAGTATCCCCCCGCCGAACACGGCTAGACGCGGGAGCGCCGGCTTTGAGCCGGCTTAGCGCCTCCCATATCCATAGGAGCACGACAAGGATCGCCGAGCGCCGTAAGCCGGCTCTCCGGGGGTACTGCCGGGACGCACCCCCTCTCCAAAATCCCCTGCCATCGGGCTTGACCCATTCGCATTTGTCGCCAATCCTGGCAGCACCGAAGCAGGCTTTTGTCGTCTCCCGCCAACCGCCGGCTCCGAATAAATTGCATGAACGAAAGAACTTTGTTTACTCACGCCCTCGTCGCCTTCGCCTGTGCCAGTCTTTCGGCCGCTCTTGGTTCCCAGGACCCGGCGGGAACCTCCTCCGCCTCTGCCGATGCCGGCATGGGCCCTCGAATCCCCCGGTTTGATGTCGGCTACATGGATGACGCGATCCAACCGGGAACCGATTTCTATCATTACGCGGACGGCGGCTGGCTCAAGCGCAATCCCATCCCCGCCGACAAGTCGCGGTGGGGGGCCTTTATGGAGCTGCAGGAGCGAAACTGGTTTCTCATTCATGGAATTTTGAACAATGCCCTCACCTGCAATCCGCCGGCCAATTCGCCGACCGAAAAAGTTGCCAACTTTTTCCGTTCGGCCATGGATACCAACCGGCTGGAGGAACTCGGGTTAAAGCCGTTGCAGCCGGATCTGAAGCGGATCGATGATCTGGGCTCCGCCGCGGACGTGTTGAAATTGCTGGCTGATTTCCACGGGCGGGGTGTGGGCGCCTGTTTTTCGCGATCGGCCTCACCGGATGCCAAGAACAGTTCGGTCTATGCGTTCTACCTGGGGCAAGGGGGGCTGGGGCTTCCCGACCGCGACTATTACCTGACGGAGCGGTTTGCCAAGCAGCGCGAGGCGTACGCCGAGCACGTGGCGAAGATGTTCGGTTTGCTGGGCGAGGCGCCGGAGGTGGCTAAGGCCCATGCCGCTACCGTGCTGGACCTCGAGACCGCCCTGGCCAAGGCCAGCAAGTCCCGGGTCGATCTGCGTGATCCGGTTGCCAATTACCACAAGGTTTCCGTGGCCAGCCTGCTCGCGGATTACCCGGACAGCGATTTCAAGGTCTATCTCGAGGCTTCCGGCGTGGGCGGTCTCACCGATGTCATCATCGAGCAGCCGGAGTTTTTCCGTTCCCTTTACGCCATGAGCCGGGAACGTCCGCTGGACGACTGGAAGACCTATTTGCGCTGGCACTTGATTCACGCCAGCGCCCCGTATCTGAACGCGGCGGCGGAGCAGGAGTCGTTTCACTTTTATGGCCAGGTGCTCCGCGGCCAGGAAGTGCAGGAGCCGCGCTGGCAGCGCTCGGCCCGGGTGATCGATGGGGAAATCGGCGAGGCCCTGGGCCAGCTCTTTGTGGAAAAGTATTTCCCGCCGGCCGCGCGCGCCCGCATGACGGAGCTGGTGCAAAATCTCAAGGCCGTGTTTCGCGACCGGCTGCAAAAGCTGGATTGGATGACGGAGACCACCCGCGACAAGGCGCTGGCCAAGTTCGACCGCTTCACCCAGAAAATCGGTTACCCGGAGAAATTCCGCGATTACTCGACCGTCGAGATTCGCCCGGACGATTACCTGGGGAATATCCAGCGGGCGGACCAATTTGAGACTCAGCGGAGGCTGCGGCGCATTGGCCAGCCGGTGGATCGGACCGAGTGGCACATGACCCCCGAGACGGTCAATGCCTACTTCAACCCGTTGCAGAATGAAATCGTCTTCCCGGCCGGCATTCTGCAACCGCCTTTCTTCGACATGCAGATGGATGATGCGGTGAATTACGGCGGCATTGGCGCCGTGATCGGACATGAGATGACCCACGGTTATGATGACGAGGGGCGAAAGTACGACGCGGATGGGAACCTGAACGACTGGTGGAGCGAGGCGGACGCCAAGGCCTTCGACGAGCGCGCCCAAAAGGTGGTGGACCAGTACAACGCCTATGAAGTCTTGCCCGGCACCCACGTGAATGGGAAATTGACCCTCGGCGAGAACATTGCCGACCTGGGTGGCGTCACCATCGCCTACGAGGCGCTGGAACGCGTGCTGGCCAAAGACCCGTCCAAACGGAAGAACATCGACGGCTTTACCCCCGAACAACGGTTCTTCCTGTCGTTCTCGCAAATCTGGCGCACGAACTGCCGGGAAGCGGAGGCCCGGCGATTGGTTACTGTGGACCCGCACAGCCCCGGTCAATTCCGCGCCATCGGCGCCCATGTCAACCTGGAGCAGTTCTTCGACGCCTTTGGAATTAAATCCGGCATGCCCATGTGGCGTCCGGTCGAGGCGCGGGCAAAGATCTGGTGAAGCGCCGGTCCGGGCTATCACCTGTTGGATCCTGGCGGCGGCAACGGGGTGAAACCAAGGCTCCTGCTGGACGCCCTGATCGAGCCGGCCGCCTGCCTCCCGGTGGAGGTCTCGGGTGAACAGCTCGTCGCTTGCGCCAGCCAGCTCGCGCGCGAACACCCCCGGCTCCGGGTTCCGCCGCTCCGCGCGGATTACACCCGGGAGTTCGAACTCGCCGACTTGCCTGCGAACGGAGCGCGGCGCGCGGTGGACAGCGGGAGGCATCCCTGCCACACTTTTCCCGCAATGAACGTCCAGCTCGCCTATGGCCAGGGCCGGCTCCCGGTGGAACTGCCGGAGGCTTGCACCACCGTGATCGAACCATCCCACGCGCTGGGTCTTCCGGACGAACGCGGCGCGGTCCTCAACGCCCTGGCCCAACCCGTCGCCGCTCGTCCGCTGCGCGAGTGGATAAAACCCGGGGCGCACATTTGCGTGGTGTTCACCGACATTACCCGGGCGACTCCGAACCACCGTCTGATTCCTTGGTTGCTGGACTACCTCGAAGACGTGCCCCACGAGGCCATTACGCTCTTGAACGCGCTGGGTGGGCACCGCCCCAACACCCAAGCCGAGCTCGAGACGATGCTGACCCCTGTGGTCGCGCGAAAATACCGCGTGCTGAATCACGAGCCGGAAAATCCGCAGGCGCTGGTTCCGCTCGGCACGACTCGCGACGGCGTCCCGGCGCTCCTCAACCGCACATTTGTGGAAGCCGATGTGCGCATCGTCACCGGTTTTATCGAACCCCACTTTTTTGCCGGGTTCAGCGGCGGTCCCAAGGGGATCATGCCGGGCGTGGCCGGCCTGAAAACGATCGTAAGCAATCATGGCGCGAAGAACATCGGCGACCCTCGGGCCACCTTCGGGATTACCCAGGGCAACCCGATCTGGGAGGAAATGCGCGATATCGCCCTGCGCGCGGGGTCCAGCTTCCTTCTGAATGTCGCGTTGAACAACGACCGCAAAATCACCGGGGTATTCGCCGGAGATCTTGTGGCCGCCCACCGGCTCGGTTGCGAGTTCGTGAGGGCTTCGGCGATGCAGCAGGTCGAAGCACCGTTCGACCTCGTGATCACCACGAACAGCGGGTATCCGCTGGATCAAAACCTGTATCAGGGGGTCAAGGGCATGAGCGCAGGGGCGCGCATCGTCAAGCCGGGTGGCACGCTGATCCTGGCGTGCGAATGCCGCGAGGGCGTTCCGGCCAACAGCAGCTTCGAGCAAATCCTCCGCCGGTCCGCAAGCCCGGAAGCGGTGCTGACCTTGTTGGCGGATCCGAACTGTTCTTTGCCCGACCAGTGGCAGGCGCAAATTCAAGCCCTCATCCAACGCCAGGCGCGCGTGCTGCTTTATAGCTCCCTTCCCGAGGAGGCGGTCCGGGCCGCGCACCTCATCCCTTGCCAGGACATCCGTGCCGCCGTTCGGGAATGCCTCGACCGGAATCCCGCGGCCCGCATCGCGGTCCTGCCCCAGGGGCCACTGACCATCCCCTATCTATGAGGTCAATGGCCCGGATCCCGACCGATTCGGAGGCCGGTGCCGCGCTCCCGGGCGGGGAAGCCCGGCCTTTCTTGAAATGGGCCGGGGGCAAAGCCCAGTTGCTGGCGCAGTTCGAGCCGTTTTTCCCCTCCGCCTTCCAGCGCTATGTCGAGCCGTTCGTCGGAGGCGGCGCGGTCTTCTTTCATCTCCGGGCTCGGTTTCCCGGCGTTCCCTGCCGGCTGTGCGATCGCAATGAAGAACTGATTCATTGCTACACCGCCGTTCGGGATGACGCGGTCGCGTTGATGCGGAAACTGGACGGACACCTGGAGCGCTTTCTCGCCCGTCCCAAAGACTATTACTACCAGGTTCGCGCCCGGCATCACCTCAGCGATCCAGTGGACCGGGCGGCGCGCATGATCTTTCTCAACAAGACCTGTTTTAACGGGCTCTGGCGGGTGAACGCGAAAGGAGAGTTTAACGTGCCGATTGGGTCGCGGAAAAAGACCGTCCTCTATGATCCGGACAAACTCCTCGCCGCCAGCCAGGCTCTCCAAGGGGTTCAACTCGCCGTCCAGGATTTTCAAACCACGCTCAGCCGGACCGGTCCGGGGGATTTCGTTTACCTTGATCCACCGTATGACCCGGCGTCCCGGACGGCTTGTTTTACCTCGTACACCAAGGACGAATTCGGACCGGCGCGGCAAAAGGAACTTGCCGCGAGCTTCCGCGCGGCCAGCAAACGAGGCGCAAAGCTGCTCTTGTCCAACTCGAACACGCCTTTGATCCGCGAACTCTATAAGGGGTGCCGAATCGAACTCGTGCAGGCGCGGCGGCGGATCAATTCGGAAGGCAAGGGCAGGGGGGCTGTGGCTGAAGTGCTGGTCGCAGCCTGAGCGGAGCGCCGGCGTTCGCGCCCGGGAAAAAGGGTGGGGGCGGCCGCAGGTCGCCAGGGAAAGCGAGCCCGGTTGGGTGGAGCTTTTAGCCCGGGCGTCCGGCCAGACCCGAAGTCTTGCCGCGCGTCAGGTCAGGGAAGTTCAGTTGCAAGGTTTGGTAGAAGACCTCGGGGTGCTCCTTGTCCCACAGCGGCATCGCGGCATCGAGCGCGTCCAACAAATCCCGCACCTGTTCCGAACTCGGCAAGAGAAACCGGCAGCCATGCTTTTGGCGCAGTTCATAGACCTGCGCCGAGCCCACCCGCATTTCCTTAACCTCGCGGAACGTATCGAGCCAGAACTCGACGCGCACGGCTTTAGCCGCGGCTGCCTCCGCCGCGGGAGGGGTGGTTTCGGGCCTGGCCAGTTTGAAATGCGCGGGAGGCTCGCTTTGCGCCTGAAGGGGCCGGCCCTGCGTTCGGCTCATTTCGCCACCACCTTCCCGCGCCGGCGCGGCCGGGAGGCCAGGCTTTCCGGCCGAGCTTCCTGCTGGGGGAACTTCAGGTTGCGGAGGGGCGGGGGAGACCGGGCGGGGCGGGCCTTTCTTGTATTGGCGGATGAGGCTGGCCGCCTGGGTCAGAGTGAGTGGCCGGGCGATCATGTAGCCGAGCTTCTTCAACTGATCGACCTGCTGTTCGGTAGCCGGTTCGTCTGGCCAGTCCATACCAGGACAAGTGGGGTTAAAGGCTTACCGTTTACTCTGCTCCCCTGGTCGTCGCTTTGCAAGTCCCTTTCCATACCCCGAAGCCGCAGGCACGCGCCCGCAAGACTTCCGAAAGAGACACGAAAAACGCGAAATACGCGAAAGAATGAGCCGCTTTTTCACGGTGCGTGCATTTCGCAGCGGGACGCGCTCACGCTCGGGCCGCCTGGTGCATGGCCCGTGGTGCATCGGTCGCGCCGATGCGACTTGGGCGCGCTACTTCCAAAATTGCCACCAGCGTTTTCGAGGCGGGTGCTTCCACTCCTCGTAGCGCCGCGTAATGACTGGCGCGAGCTTTTCATAGTTCTCCCAGGTGTCCGCCACGTGCCAAAAACTCGGCAACCCCGCCGCCAGCACTCGCTTATAATCGGCGAAGTACGCCCCACGTTCGCCGGCCTCGTCCCGGTAGTAATGTTCGGCGAAGGCGTTGCCCTCGACATTCAAATCCTTTTCGGCGAATTGCTCTTTGCAAGCGGCTGCGAAGAACTGCCGGCCGGTAATTTGGCGGTCGCGCAACTGGGCGACGAGCGCGGAGGAATGTTGCTCGTGAAAATCGTTCAGGAGTTTGCCCATGGCCGCCCAGGCCAGGAACATCCCCATGTGCGTCGCCGCATGTCCCTTCGGCAAAGGCTCGGCCTCGGTGCTGTAATCGTAATCGGCGCGATCGTAAGCCATGGATGGCATTCTATACCCAAAGGCGGCGGCGCTAATCGAGGGAAATCTGGGCTCGGTCCCGCCCTTTTACAAAGAGGCGCCCAGGGGTCGCGCGAGGCAGGATCAGGCGTGTCAGGCCATCGGTCAGTTCCATTTCGTGGAAGTTAACGGCCAGCCCCAGTAGTATTTTCAGCCGCTTCATAGAGCTCGGGAGCTGTGGCTTGTGGATCGGCAGGATCTCCTGACCACACTTGGGTTCCAACCAGGGGCAACCCTCGACCGGAGCGTCGAGGGGGCGCCAATTACGTGCTGGCTCAATTCTTCAGCCCTGGGGAACAGCACACCAAGCAAACAAAGGAAACGAAGCCCCTTGTCCCGCACCCCCCCAGCGCGCTTACGGGCTTTGTATCATTGACACTCTCAGGCTACATTTGGAGAATAACATTTCAGGAAACCGGGCCTTAAGCTTTGGAGCTGACATGAGTGCCTTCGCAGTGCTGCATATCGACGACGATCCGAACGACGCGTTCTTCGTCCAGCGAGCCTTTCTGAAAGCGAACCTGGGAGTCACGGTCTTTCATGTGCCGGATGGCGTGAAAGCGATGGACTATCTTTCCGGCGCAGGTGCCTACGCCGATCGCGCGCATTTCCCTCTTCCGTCCGTGGTGCTTTTGGATCTTAAAATTCCGCTGCTGGATGGCTTCGAGCTGCTGTCCTGGGCTCGCAACCAGGCGCCACTCCGGCGCCTGCCCATCTACATTCTGAGCTCGTCGGATCATGTGCGCGATCGCACGCGGGCGCGGGAGCTCGGCGCCGACGAATTTTTCGTCAAGACGGCGACGTTTCCGGACGTGATTGAAAAGGTGAGGAGTTTGCTGCCCGCAAGCGCGTCCGCGGCGGCCGCCCGGCTTCGGACAGTTTGAAAGCGGCGGGGCGGTCGAGGGCTGGGGTAGCTTTGGGGTAGCGGACGCTTCGTTGCTTCACTGCGGGTGCCGAGATCACCCCGGCAGTTCGGAGGAAACATCGAAGCGATCGAACCAATACCCGAGCAGGAGGAATCCCAGGGCGGCCTCGCCGGCGAGCACCAGGGCCGCGGCCAGAGCGGCGAGCGGGATGGCGGGTGTTGCGCCGAGCACGAACCTGGCCAAAAAGAATACCAGCGTGAAGACAATCGCCGCGGGAATGAGCGCCAGGAGAAAAATCAGGAGCTGGCCCAGCATGAAAATGATTCGTTGACCGGTGGCTTCGATGCCCTGCGCGGCTTCCTTGCCGGGCTGGAACCACGCGGGGAAAAGCAGCACGGCGGAATTTGGGATGAGCAACAGGATCAGGTTGAGCACCGGCACCAACAGGGCGGCGCCGAGCCCGATCGCCAGGCTGCTCACGCCGCCCGGGAGCCGTTCATCGCTGCGCCAGACCAGGCCGGCGCCGACGATGAGCAGGCACCATTGGATGGCGGTCAAAATTACAGCCGGGGCCAGCAACTCCCCGAGCACCACCTGCCAGCCGCGCAAGGGGTAGAGCTTGAGGACATCCGCCACCGCCAGGTCCTGGCGCAGGTCCTGCCGCAACACCTGGGGCCCGAGGAATAAGGACCAAACGAGCAAACCGCACACCACCATGCCGGTGGCGAAAAGCCCGCCGGAATCCGAGGCGATCTGGCGCACGAGAACGCACAAAACCACCGCCAGCATCACCAGGATAACCCACATCCGCACCGTGAAGGCCTGGCCCGTGCTGATCACATTCTTCCAAATCAAAGCCACCATCGGCGGGCCGGTGGGACTGAGGGTAAACGGCGGGCGCTTGGGGGAAAACCCCTTCCTGGCCTGCCAGTTGCCCGAGCGAACTGCCGCGACTTTTTCCGCCAGCCGCCGCGAGGCGGTGATCGACGCTTCTTCGAAGGCCACATTGGATCGAATGACCCAGAGATAATGCAAGGCCAGGAGCAACGCCGCCGGCAGGAGCGCCTCGAGGAACGCCACGCCGTTCGGCGCCAAATACGGACGCACGACCAACCGCAGCGGGTAGAGCACGTAGGGCACCGGTCCGGAAGTGACGACGAGATGAAAATAGTGCTGCGCCCGGGCTGCGAGTTGGTCCAGCGGCTGTGAGACATCCCACCCGGAGGCGTCGAAAGGGGGCAGGGTGCGCCAGGCCCACAGTCCGACCGCGGCAGCCAGGGCGGCGACCAGCGCGAGGATCATCCCACGGCGCTGCCAGTTGCTGATGCCCCGCTCGAGCAGCATCGTCCGCGCGAACGATGAGCCCAGCAGGTGCAGGTTCAGCGTCGAGAGGATCACCCACCAGCCCGCGGCGTGAATCCAGAATCGGCCGCCAAACCGGTTCGTGACCAGCATGAGAAAAAGGGTCGTGAACAGGATGGCGGTCTGCGAGCGCAAGAGTTTGAAGTGGATCAGACCGCGGCGGCTGATGGGCGCCGGAAAAAGGAAGGCCACCTCCGCTTCGGTGAACGCCAGCGCGGCGCGCTCGTGCGGCACCAGCCACGCCAGCAACACCGCGACGAACAGCAGGCACGCGCCAATGGCTTCGAACAGCCCGGCATCGGCGGCAAACCCCGGCGCCGCCAGGGCGGGACGGGAACCGCCCCTGCCAAACAGATACCGCACGAAGTAAAAATAGAAATAAAGCGCGCCTACCAGGGCGCCGGCGAGGTATTTGGGCCGCTTGAGCCGCTTGAGCCGCTGCCAGGTGCGGTTCTTGAAGGAACAAGCCTGCAGATAGAGCAGCGCGCGGTACACTCAGTTCACCTGCTCATTGGCGATCTTCGGTTGCGCGGAAGAACACCTCTTCCAGCGTCGTGTCGCCGGCGCGCTCGGAGAATTTCTGCCGGATCTCCGCGATCGTGCCATCGGCGATCTTTCGCCCGCTCTTCAGGATCAGGATGTGAGAGCAAATCTCCTCGACCACGTGCAGCAGGTGCGAGCTGATAATGATCGCCGCCCCGTCCCGGGCGCGTTTCAGGATCGAGTCCTTCATTCGCCGGATGCCGATGGGATCCAGGCCGGTCAAGGGTTCGTCGAAATAAATCACCTTCGGGGCGTGCAACAGGCCGCAGGCAATGGCCAGTTTCTGCTTCATGCCCCGCGACAATTCGCCCGGCAACGCGTCCCGCTTGGGGCCGAGTTCCAATTCTTCGAGCAACGGGTTCGCGATGGTTTCGTAGTCCCGCACCTGGTAGATCCGCGCGGTAAAGGCCAGGTGTTGCCGCACCGTCAGGTAATCAAAGAGGCGGGGTTCGTCGGTGAAAAACGCCAGTTGGCGTTTGGCGGCGATGGGCTCGCGGCCCAGGTCGTGCCCGCAGATGCTGACCGTTCCGCGCGTTGGGGGGATAATGCCCGAGAGGCAGCGCAACGTGGTGGTCTTGCCGGCCCCGTTCGGTCCGACCAGGCCCAGGACCTCCCCCAGCCGCACCGAAAAGGATAACTGGTCCACAGCGACGAATTCGCCGTACAATTTGGTCAGGCCTTCAACCTGGATCATGGGAGCTCCTCGGCATGAACCGCGCCATCCGCAAGCGGATTGCCGAGGCGCCAGAGTTTCATGGCCGGATACTAACGCCTGGGGCGCGCCGAGTAAAGTTGAGCGGCGATGATCAGGCGCGCCTCGGAACCGGGCGCGCCTCGCAATCGGGTGAGGCTCGTCGTCGGTTGATTTGTCCCGAAGGGACAGGCGAAAACAGCCCAATGCTTCAGCATTGGGTCAGGGGCAGACAAAGCGACAAGTCCCGAAGGGACGATCGAGACCCGGCAGCAGCCGTCTTCGGGCAATGACTCGGTTGTCCTGACGGGACTTGGTTCCTTTCCCGAGCTTACCCAACGCCGAAGCTTTGCGAAAGCGTCGCGCCCGGGCAGTACCCCCCGTCGAACACGGCCAGACGCCGGAGCGCCGGCTTGGAGCCGGCTTAGCGCGTCCAATATCCATAGGAGCACCATAAGCATCGCCGGGCGCCGTAAGCCGGCTCCAAGCCGGCGCTGCGGGGGTGCTGCCGGGATGCGCTCTCGGACGAGGCGCCTATTCCTTTTTTTCTTGGCTTCGGGCGGGGACCGGCGTAGGAATGCATCGTTCTTTGATAGCGGTGGATCTTGTGTCCACCTGTAGTCACAGCCAGGCGTCAGGGAACCCCGTGAGAATCGGGGACGGTTGCGCCACTGTAACGGGTTACGAGCTCCCACCCGCGGGTTAACGCCGCGGCTTGAGCCACTGGTTTCTTTCGAGACCGGGAAGGCGGGAGTGAGGTTTTGATGCCCGAAGTCAGGATATCGGCTTGGTTGTGCTCGTCATGGTCGTCGTCAAAGACAGGCGAAATCCTGTCCGCCCGGCGGCCAACTTCTCCGTCAAGAGAAGGATGAGGCCAGCCCGGCGCGCGTGTGCGCGCGGGGATTCGTCGGATGCCTTCATTCTCCGTTTTGCCGAGGGCTGAAGGTTTTTTGTTGCCACTGAACAGGTTTCCTTCGGCTTCCGCGCTGGTCTCTCAATCGCAACCCGCCCTGTGTGTCCCACGGGGCAATTGAAAGATCAGCCTTATGCCACATGCTCGTTCCTTCGCGCTGGCGCTGGCCGGCGCGTCCGTTCTGTTTGTCGCCCACACCCGGGGAGCTTCGCGCCTCGAGGATTTCTCCACCGATCCCGCTTCGAGCGGTTGGCAGACCTTCGGTGATGCCGGCCTCTTCGCCTGGGATGCCACCAATCACGATCTCCGGGTGACTTGGGATTCATCTCAAACCAACAGCTACTTCTATCATCCGCTGGGCACCGTTTTGGCCCGGGACGACGACTTCGCATTCGAGTTTGATCTCCGGCTGTCGGACATCGCGACCAATGCCAAAAGCGGCCCCTTCGAAATCGCCATCGGTTTCCTGAATTTCGCCGAGGCGGCCGCCACGAATTTCGAGCGCGGCAGTGGCGTGGACGCCGTGCATGGCCCCCGGGATATTGTCGAATTTGATTATTTCCCAGCCGGATATTATCCCGATTACGGTGATGTTCTGCCGAGCCTGTCGCCGACGCTGGTCTCGCGAGATAATGGGTTTGCCTCGGGGTTCGACCTGCTCACGTTTACCACCAACGATCTCTTTCACATCGCGCTGAGCTATGCTTCGTCCAACCAGACGCTGCACACACAAATCACGCGCAACGGCGCGCCGTTTGGGCCGGTCAGCGATGTCAGCCTGGGAACCAACTTCACGGATTTTCGCGTGGATACGTTTGCGGTGAGCAGTTACTCGGATTACGGCGACATTTACGATTCTGTGCTGGCCCACGGCACGGTGGACAACCTGCTCATCACCTTGCCGCCCTCGCCGGTGGGTGAACTGAACGGCAGCCGGACCGGTGGTTCCTGGCAGGTGCAATTCGCCAGCCGGACCAACTGGCTTTACACCCTCGAACGAACGGCGGACTTTCATTCATGGACAGCAGTCTCGACCAGCGTTCCGGGGAGTGGCGGCAACTTGCTGGTGCAGGACACCAACCCGCCGCCGGTGCAGGCGTTTTACCGGATCAACGCACAGCGTCCGTGAGTGCGGGTACGGCAGCAGCCCGTGGGCGGCCTGTTTACGGGCCGCCGGTCGATCCGCGCCAGCCCCGGCTTTTACAGCGGGCAGCGTGGGGCGTCCGGCGTTCGGCTTTCACGCTGGTTGAACTGCTCGTCGTCATTGCGATCCTAGGAGTCATGGCCGCGCTCCTGCTGCCGGCGTTGACGCGGGGGCGGGTCTCCGCCCAGCAAGTCCAATGCGCCAGCAACGTGCGTCAACTGGGATTGGCGGCGCACATGTACTGGGACGACAACGGGGGGAAATGTTTCCGTTACGGGGGTGTGGCGACCAACGGCGGCCAACTCTACTGGTTCGGCTGGATCGGTCCCGGTCCCGAGGGGCAGCGGGCGCTGGATCTGGCCCAAGGCGTTCTGTTCCCCTACGTCAGGGGCCGTGGCGTCGAGGTTTGTCCCTCGTTCAACTATGTTTCCGCGCAGCTTAAGCTCAAGGCGGCGGGTTCGTCCTACACTTACGGGTACAATTTATTCCTCTCCGCGTCGTCGAGCCAGGCGCCGGTCGATTCGACGCGCCTGTCGCGGCCCGCCGGCCTTGCGTTGCTGGCGGATGCGGCCCAGATAAATACCTGGCAATCGCCCGCCTCGCCCACCCATCCGCTGCTCGAAGAATGGTCCTACATCAACGGGGATACGAATCAGCCCAATGGGCATTTCCGCCATTCCCGCCGGGCCAACGTTGTCTTCTGCGACGGGCACGTGGGTTTGGAAACCATGGTCCCCGGCTCGCTGGATATGCGCCTGCCTGATCAGTTCATCGGTCGATTCCGGCCCGGCGCGCTGGGTGAATAGTTCGACCCGATTGGATTTCCTGGGAAAGATGGGCAACCTGCCGGCAGTTTCATCCCGGAGGGACGCCTGGGAATAGCCCAACGCTTCAGCGTCGGGATCGAGGATTTGAAGCGGGCAAGACCCGACGGGACGGCTGAGTGCCGTGCATCAACCAATAAGTTTGTCCTGCATCCCCGCCGCGCCGCGGAGCAACAAGGTGCTGGACTGCGGCCAGGCCAAACCCCAAATTGCCTGCGAATGGCCGCAGAGCTCGAGCAAGTTAACGCACCCAGTCCCGCGCCTATTTCGTTCATTCCTCCGCAAGCCACGCTGAGGGAATTGACCCCGCGAGCGGTGATTCTCGGTGCGTTGCTGGGGGTGGTGTTCGGCGCGTCGTCGCTTTACCTCGTGCTCAAGGTGGGGATTACCGTCAGCGCGTCCATTCCGGTGGCGGTTATCTCGCTGACCCTGTTCCGGCTCTGGTCAAAACTGGGCGGCCGCGACGCCACGATCCTGGAAAACAACATCGTGCAGACGGCCGGCTCCGCGGGGGAATCGATTGCGTTTGGGTTGGGCGTGACGATGCCCGCCATTATGATCCTGGGGTTCGACCTCGAAATCGGGCGGGTGATGCTGGTGGGATTATTGGGCGCGCTGCTGGGCATTCTGATGATGATCCCTTTGCGCCGGGCTCTGATCGTGGCCCAGCACGGCCAGCTCAAATACCCGGAAGGAACCGCCTGCGCCGAGGTGCTCAAGGCCGGGGCTTCGGAGGAGTCGATCCTCGCAGCGGGGACGGGCGGTGCCGCGGGAGCGGGCCGGGCACAGGTTTCCAACCCGGCGGGACTCGGCGCGACCGGCGCCAGCCAAGGCATTGGCGCCGGAACAATCTTCGGCGGGTTTGGCCTGGGGCTTCTCTACAAAAGCCTCATGGACGCCTTTAAGCTGTGGAAGGATACACCGGAGAAGGTTTTCTCGGCGCCGCTTAAGGGCGGCTCTATTTCCGCCGAGATTTCTCCCGAGCTGTTGGGCGTTGGTTATATTATCGGTCCCCGCATCGCCTCGATCATGATGGCGGGCGGAGTGCTCAGCGCGCTGCTGCTGACGCCTTTGATCCAGTTTTTTGGCGGCGGCCTCACCGGAGCGCTGGCCCCGGCAAGCAAACCGATTTTCGAGTTGAGCCCGGCGGAGATCCGCGGCGCCTACATCCTGTACATCGGCGCCGGAGCGGTGGCCGCCGGGGGCATCATCAGCCTGGTGCGTTCGTTGCCCCTGATCTGGCATGGCATGCGCTCGGGTTTTGCGGACTTCCGGAGCGCCGCGGTGGCCGGCGCTTCGCTGCTGCGCACCGAGCGGGATCTGCCGATGAAGTTTGTGGCCGGTGGCGTGCTCGCGCTGGTGGTTGCCATCCTGGTGGCGCCCGGTTTGCACATGAATGTGCTGGGCGCGGTGCTGATCGTGGTGTTCGGCTTTCTCTTTGTGACGGTGTCGTCGCGGTTGACCGGCGAGATCGGCTCGTCCTCGAACCCGATCTCCGGCATGACCGTCGCCACACTGCTGCTCACCTGCTTGATTTTCCTGGTCGTGGGCTGGACGGGCGGAAACTACTACGTCACCGCGCTGTCGGTGGGCGGGATTGTCTGCGTCGCCGCCTCCAACGGCGGCGCGACTTCCCAGGATTTGAAGACGGGGTTTCTAGTGGGCGCCACTCCCCGCTCCCAGCAAATCGCAATTCTGATCGGGGCGTCGGCCAGCGCGCTGTTCCTGGGGCCGATCCTGCTGGGCTTAAACAACAGCGCCACGGTTTATGTCCCGGTCGCGCAGGTCGCGCCCGGGTTGCGCGCGCCGGCGGATGCCACCTTGGCGGGGCCGGAAAAATTGCGCGGGCCGCAGTCGGGCTCGGATACAAATGCGTATCGCGTTTGGCAAAAGACGGATGATGCCGGCGGTCCGGCGGGCCGCTACCTGGTGGACCCATCCGGGGCGGTGGTCTGGCTGGTCGATCCCGGGATTAACGGAAACTTCACCAAGCGCCCGGATGGAACGGAAGCGCAGAAGCTGCTGGCGCCGAAAGCCACCCTCATGAGTTACATCATCCAGGGCATACTCGGCGGGAAATTGCCGTGGGCGTTGGTGCTCTTCGGCGTCATGACCGCCGTGGTGCTGGAATTATGCGGGGTCTCCTCGCTGGCGTTTGCGGTCGGGGTGTATCTTCCGATCTCGACCTCGGCGCCCATCTTTGTGGGCGGCTTGGTGCGTTGGCTGGTGGATTTTCGCCGGCGCCGGCAATTGCTCGAGCACCAGCTCGACGAGACTCAATTGGCAGCCGACAGCGACAAGAGCCCGGGGGTCTTGCTCGCCAGTGGTTACATCGCCGGTGGGGCGATCGCCGGCATCGTCATCGCCTTCATGGCCGGGGCTCTGCCGCATGCCGACGCCGCGCTGACCAATTGGGCGGTGGCCCACAACCCGTTCTTCGCCGGGCCAAACTCCGATGCGCTGGCCCTCGTGCCGTTCGTGGCGCTGACGGCTTTGCTCTACCTGGTTGGGCGGGGACGGCCAGACCGAGGGAATGAAGCCCGGTCTCAGGCCATCGGCGCGTCGGGCGGATAATTCAGGGTTGGGGAGCGAGAGCGTCGGCGCGGGAGGAGCACCGGTCCAGCCGTCTTATTTCCACTCGCGCAACACGTCCGCTACCGGTGGCCAGTGGGCGGTGCCGGGGATGCGGACCTTGCCCCAGGTCGTACAGAGGTAACCGAGCATCCGCGGGTTTGTCTCCTGCCGCGCGAAGTGGCTGAAGGCCTTCGAGGCTTCGAGCGGCTGCCATCCTGAGGGCCAGACCCGGAACCCCTTTTGCAGCAGCAGTGGCACCGAGGGGTATGACTCCCGCCGCTCATAGTGCCAGTCGCACATGACGATATCCTTCGGGAGCCGATCGATGGCGCCGGCGGTGTGATTGCGTGAAGCCTCCCATTCCGAGTAGCCAAGCGCTTTGGAATCCAGCAGGCGGTCGGCCCACATCAGCATTTCAAGCTTCTTCGACCCCACGATATGGCGGTGCAGGTCGTTGACGCAGCGCGCGAACAGTTCCGCCGGATCCTTTCCGCGGCAGCGCGGACAGTACTCCGAGCCGAGCAGAAAAACCTCGTCCATCCCGACATGGACGGCATCCGCTTGGAACGCATCGACGAGTTCGTCGATCAGCGCGAACACCACCGGGTTGACCTCCGGATTCAGAGGGCACCAACTGCGGCAATAGATATCCCTGTTCCCCGGAAATTGGCCGGGCGTCTCGTCGAACTGCGGATATTTCGTCAGCAGTGGGAAGGTGGTTTTGCTCCACGACTGGTGGCCGAGGCAGTTGAACTGGGGAATCAGGCGAATTCCCCGCGCGTGCGCCGCCTCGGTCAATTCCCGCGCCCGGCCCCGGGTCAGGCAGGTTCGGGACCGCAGTTCAGGGTGCGATTGAAACTCAAAGCTGTAGTCGATCTCGACGACCAGCACGTTGACCCCGGTGTCGGCCAAATCCGGCATCGCGGCGATCAGTTGGGCGGCCTGGTCATCGTTGTTGACGGCCAGGTGGACACCCCGCCAGGTAGGATTGGCCGACCGCCAGTGACGCACCCAAGCTGTCGAGGGGCCGGAGGCTCCGCCGGTCCGGCACCCCGTCGGCAACAGGATCAGGCCCAATAGCATCAGGGCCGCGATCCATTGAACTCGCAGCCGGAAAATCCGGATTAGTACGGAATGGCCGAAGGCGGTCGCTCGCTTCATGCGAGCCTTTGTTAGGTCTTTCGGCGCCGTTCGCAAGCCTTTTATTCCGACCGGAGGCCGACTCTCACGGCTCAGGACACTCTTCCGACCGCGCCGATACGGGTGGATCCGCGCCCGGGTCGGCAATGCGCTGCAAAAACAAAGCAAATTCAGCTCATTGGACCGCCAATTGGGCCGGGCGACGCGAAATGCTCGCCGAAATCCAAAATGTCTATTGACAGGCCCCGCCGCCGGGTGATATTTCTTGTCACAGGATCAGCAACCGCGCGGTTGCCGGTGGGCTGACGCGTTTAAATATGAATAACCCTAATCCCTCCTCCGACCAAACCCGGCCTCCACGTCCGCGCCAGTGGGGCTTCACGCTCATCGAATTACTCGTCGTCATCGCCATTATCGCCATTCTGGCGAGCATGTTGTTGCCTGCTCTGACCAAGGCCAAGCAGAAGGCCCAAGGCATCGGCTGTCTGAATAATCTGAAGCAGATCATGCTGGGATGGCAGATGTATAATCAGGACAATAACGACAAAATTGTCCCAGCCTTCCACGGCGGCAATGCCCAGGGTGGCGCATTTCCTCCAGCCCAGGGCCCCGGATGGGTTGAGGGCTGGCTGGACTGGACGACGAGCAGCGACAACACGAATCTTCTGTTCCTGGTAAACCCAAAATGGGCCCGACTCGGCCAGTATCTGCAGAACCCGGGTGTGTTTAAGTGCCCGGCGGACGTCTATACTTCGGCCAATCAACGGGCTCGAGGTTGGAGTTCACGGTGCCGCAGCCTCTCGGGTAACATCGGGGTGGGTATGGGCAATGCCGAAGCGGGGCCGTGGAATGCTATTTACCAACACTATACCAACGCCACTTCGTTTCTGTACCCGGGCGCCGCTCAGACCTGGGTGTTCCTCGATGAACACCCCGACAGCATCAACGACGCGGGCTTCTTCAACCCCAACCAAACGCAGGTCATAGATATCCCGGCCACCTACCATAATGGCGCGTGCGGGTTTTCTTTTGCGGATGGCCACGGTGAGATTCACAAGTGGTTCGGCTGCATGTCTGGTCCGGTGCCCAAGGCCGTGAGGGCGGTGGACGGTCAGTACATAAATAGCGCGGTCAACGGTAAAACCGGGGATCCAGATATTCATTGGCTCTCATATCACGGCGGCACGAAGACCCCGGTCTCTTATTAACCCCCCGCAGACCATGCGAGCCTCTGTATTAACCTGCGGCCTGCTCAGTGTCTTGTTGGTGGTTCTCGTTGGTTGCGGCAAAGGTTCTCCCGCCGCAGCCGATGCGGGCGCGCCTCCAGGAGCGATCATTGACGCTTCGAAGTTTCGGCCTGCGTTCGAGGGCGCTCCCGCCGAGGCCCAGACGCAGGTCAATAAGATCATGCTCGATATCGGGGCCTCGGATTACGTCGGGGCACTGTCGGGACTTGAAGGCCTGACGAACGTTGCCGGCCTGACGGAGCCCCAAAAGGCCGCCGCGGCGAGCTTAAGCCAGCAGCTTCAAATGAAGCTGGCGAGCATTCCGCCGCCGACTCAGTGAGCGGCGATCCGCTTCGGCGAGATGCCTGAAGTTTAACACCACGGGCGGCTTTCGAGCCGCCCGTTTCGTTTGCGCCTCAGCGTTTGAGCATCCCACCGCCCATCTTGGACATCATCCGCTGGAACTTGCCCATCTTCTTCATCATTTGCTGCATCTGGGCGAACTTGTTCAGCATGGTGTTTAGGGACGTAACCGTCACGCCGCTGCCTTTGGCGATTCGTTGCCGGCGCTTGGCGTTGAGAATGTGCGGGTTGGTCCGTTCCTGCGGGGTCATGCCGCAGATCATGGCTTCCATCTGCCGAAATTCCTTCTCCTGCTTGCTCAGGTCGGTGTTTTTGGCCACTTCCGCGCCGCCGGGCAGCATGCTGACAATGGACTCGAGCGGTCCGAGCTTCTTCATCTGACGCAGTTGATCGAGGAAATCGTCCAGGCTGAACTGGCCTTTGCGCATTTTTTCTTCAAGCCGCAGCGCCTCGTCGGCATCCACAGCCTCGGCTGCTCGCTCGACCAGGCTGACCACGTCACCCATCCCCAGGATGCGGGTGGCCATCCGCTCTGGATGAAAGGCTTCAAAATCCTCAAGCTTCTCTCCCACCCCGGCGAATTTGATGGGTTTTCCGGTAACGGCCTTCAGGCTCAAGGCCGCGCCGCCGCGGGCGTCACCATCGAGCTTGGTCAGGATGGAGCCGGTGATGGAAAGGGCCTGGTCGAAGTGGGTTGCCACGTTCACCGCTTCCTGGCCCGTCGCGGCGTCCAGGACCAGCAGGATTTCCTGGGGTTTGACCAGGTCGCGTAGCCGCACCAATTCCTGGACCAGCGGTTCATCGATCTGCAATCGTCCGGCGGTGTCGAAAATGAGGGTGTTGCGATTATTGGCTCGGGCAAAGTCCAGGGCTTCCCGGGCAATTTTCAGCACGTCGGTTTCTCCGCGATGCAGGTACACCGGCAACTGGGCTTGCTGGCCGAGCTTTTCCAGTTGATCCATCGCCGCCGGACGATACACGTCCGCCGCCACCAGCAGCGGGGTGCGGCCCTGCCGCAGCAGCAACCGGCCCAGTTTCGCGCTGGAAGTGGTTTTGCCCGAGCCGTGCAAACCGGCCATCAACACGCAACTGGGATTGCCGCTCAATTGCATCCCGGCATTGGCCGAGCCGAGCAAGTCCACCAGTTCGTCGTGGATGATCTTGATGATCTGCTGGCCCGGTTGAATGCTCTGAATGACCTCCTGGCCGAGAGACTTGGTCTTGACGCGCTCGATAAAGTCACGCGCCACCTTGAAGTTGACATCGGCTTCGAGCAGCGCCAAGCGCACTTCGCGCAAGGCATCGCCCACGTTGGACTCGGAGATCTTGCCCAGCCCGCGCAGGTTTTTAAACGCGTTCTGGAGCTTGCCGGATAGCGAATCGAACATTCCCTAACCTAGGGCAGGGCACGCGGGTTGACAAGAAGCCTCGGTCGCGTCCGCGCCCTGACGGCAGCACCCTCCCCGGAGCGCCGGCTTCAAGCCCGCTTACGCCGCTCGGCGATTCCTATCGTGCTCCGGTGGACATTGGACGCGTTAAGCCGGCTGCAAGCCGGCGCTCCCGTCTGACGGTGTTCCGCGAGGGTAATGACGGGATGCGCTCGTCCGCTGGGGGTGCGGGAATGGGGGAGGTGCGGCCTGGGCCTCGGATCTGCCGCCAGCTAATTCTGCGTGACGGCGGTCTGCCGGATCTCTAATGTGGGCGCGTTCGAGCAATTCTACTTCCTGAAACCGAATCTGCCGATGTCCATGCAAACACGTTTTGATCTGACCCAAACAGATATCCCCAAGGCCTGGTACAATCTGCTGGCCGACTTTCCGGCGCCGATGCCCCCGCCGCTGCACCCCGGCACCAAAGAACCGCTGCCGCCGGAAGCCTTGCTGGCCATTTTTCCCGAGAACCTCGTCAAGCAGGAGATGAGCGCCGAGCGATGGATCGAAGTGCCCGAACCGGTCCGCTCCATCTATGCGCTCTGGCGGCCCACGCCTTTGCTGCGGGCGGTCCGGTTTGAACAGGCGCTCCAGACCCCGGCTCACATTTACTACAAATACGAAGGGGTGAGTCCCGCGGGGAGTCACAAGGTGAACACATCGGTCGCGCAGGCCTTCTTCAACAAAGAAGCCGGAACCAAACGGCTGGCCACCGAAACCGGCGCCGGGCAATGGGGGGCTTCACTGGCCCTGGCCTGCAAGCTGTTCGGGCTCGAATGCAATGTGTACATGGTCAAGGTCAGCTATCAGCACAAGCCTTACCGTAGAATGCTGATGCATACCTGGGGCGCCACGGTTCATTCCAGTCCCAGCGATCAGACCGATTACGGTCGCAAACTCCTGGCTGAAGACCCGCACTGCCCGGGCTCGCTGGGCATCGCGATCAGCGAGGCCATCGAAGACACGGTCAAGCACCCCCACACGAAATACTCCCTCGGGAGCGTGTTGAACCATGTCTGCCTGCACCAGACCGTGATCGGCCAGGAGAGCATCCGCCAGATGGAGATGGCGGGCGAGGAACCCGACGTCATCATCGGCTGCTGTGGCGGCGGGAGCAACTTTGCCGGGCTGGCGTTTCCGTTCCTGCGCAAAATGATCACCGAGGGCAAAAAGTATCGTGTTGTGGGGGTCGAGCCTTCCGCGTGCCCGACGCTCACCAAGGGGGAGCTGCGTTATGATTTCGGGGACACTGCGGAAACCACGCCGCTGCTGATGATGTACACCCTGGGCCACAAGTTCATGCCGCCTGCCATCCACGCCGGCGGGTTGCGTTACCATGGCATGTCGCCCATGGTCAGCCACGCGCTGAAGCTGGGGTTGATCGAGGCGGAGGCCTATCACCAGACCCAGGTCTTCGCGGATGCCACCCTGTTCGCTCAGACCGAAGGGATCGTGCCTGCGCCCGAATCCGCCCATGCCATTTCCGCGGTGGTGGCCGAAGCCCGGAAGGCGCGCGAGGCCGGACGCAAACGCGTGCTGTTGTTCAACCTGTCCGGCCACGGCCTGTTGGACCTCAGCGCGTACGAAACCTACCAGACGGGCAAACTGCAGGATGTCTGAGGGGCGGCCGGTCAACGCCATTTGGTCAACGCAAAGACTTCAACGCAAAGACGCAAAGACGCAAAGACGCGAAGGTGGGAACTGAGTCTCACCTCAGAGGCAAGGCTCGGCTTTGAGCGGCGTCAGCATGGAGTCCCTCTTCGGACTTCGCCTCCCTCAGACCCTTCAGTTCTTTGCGTCTTTGCGTCTTTGCGTCTCTGCGTTAATTGTTAGACCCAGTTTCCCTCTCCGCGTCTTGGCGTCTTGGCGTTGAAGTCTTTGCGTGGAACCTCCGCGTTGAGTCTCTGCGTTAGCTACCGAGGCGCGCCACCAATCCAAGTAACGCTCGTTTCCCCGGTGGATGCGCAGCGTTACGAATTCCGGCGTGTCATACGGGTGCTTGGCCACGACCAACTTCTCGAGCGCGGCCACCCGATTACCGGTGGTTTTCAGCAAAAGCAGGACCTCGGTCCCCTTCTCGATTTTCCCCTGCCACCAATAATGTGATTCGAGCTTTGGGATCAAGTTAGCGCAGGCCGCCAGCCGCGCTTTAAGGGCGGCTCTGGCCAGCATGCGCGCGGTCTTTAAATCCGGCGCGGTAACCAGGGCAATTAGAAACGCTCCATCTTTCATAGTTTTTAACACACGTATCAGCGATCCATGTGAGTATTCCTCACCGAGGCATGACATGCGGCCAATTCAGCGGCACCCCTTGCTGGCCGAGCAAGTCCTGAACACCCTTCAACGAAGCGGCATCATGCCGGACCGCGTGCGGGTACGTTTCATGTTCCCGGCAGTAGGCCACCAGCGTTCCCACGGCCTCGCCGATATTCCATTCGACCGGGTGGAGGCGATAGCAGCCGTTGGTGATGTGAGTGACTCCGAGATTTTTGCACGCGGGCAGGAGGTTGCGCATGCGCTGCGGCACCAGCGCCCCCAGAGGGATCTGGAAGGGCAAGGAACTGGTATCGATATAATTGTCTCCGCCCGTCGTCGGGTGCAGATCAATGCGATAGCTGCCGATGCCGACCGAGTCTGGAAACTCCGTCGCGCGGACTTGGTCGCGCCCCGTTCCGGTCTCTCGCATGCGCGACTCGGTGGAGACATGTTGCTCCAAGACGATGAACTCCGCTCGGATTCGACGGCTCTCGCGGATGTAGGGATACTTGGCCAGGCCGTCCTCGGTTCCCACAATATCCGGTCGCAAACGCACGCCTTTCCAGCCCGAACCGCCGTCGGGGCGCGGGGCTTCGGTTTGCAGCCAATACACGAGAGAGAGGCTCAGTTGCTTGGCCCGAGCCCGATGGCGCGCCGCTTCCTCGTCGCTCACCTCACAGAGATTGCCCAGGAGATAGTCGTTCTGCGGCCAGTTCACCAGGGTGATGTCCGCGGCAAAGGCGCCCGGAGCAAACAGGCGCTTATCGGCAATCCGGCGATAGCTCCAAAAGCCGGTTCCCGTTTCCGGGTTGGTAGGCATCCGCCTCGGTTTGAGCGTTTGTGGATCGCAACAATCCCAGGATAAGAGCGGGCCCGTCCAACTCGGTTTAAGCGCCGGGCTGAACTCGCGCCAAAAGGCATACTCGTCCGGGCGATCGAGGGTATGATCCTGGCCCGGCAGGTAATCCAGGGCAAAGCAGTAAGTGAACGCCTGCATATTGAGCGGCGCGGCTTCGGGCGGAGCATGTGGCTCTCCGGTTTCGCGCTGGCTTTCGGCTCCGGTGACGTACTCCGTTCCTGTCAGCGGCAGCAAATCGCCCAACTCGGTTGCATCCGCAAAGAAAGGCGCGCGCAAGTTGATGTCCTGACCCGTCTCCAAACTCCGCGCCTGGACGGACTCGACGGCGTCGCCCTGGACCTGGGCCGACGCGGCTCGGTGCCGGGCCAGGACCTGAATTCGCAGTCCGGACACGTGCGGTGCAAAGGTCTCAAGCAATGCCGCCAGGGCAACTCGAGGTTCACAGCAAAGCCGAGAGACCCAGCCGTTGCCGGGGTTCAGGTAAGGCTGGGCTCGCGCTTCAGCCGTGAGCGGATAATTGCGTAGGTAATAGTCGCGAATCCGTTGTCGTAAATTCAGGTAGGACCGGGTGCCACCGAAGCTTTCGATCCACGGATTCTCGTCAGGGGGAACGGCTTGCGAAGTAAGCTGGCCCCCAATCCAGTCGGTCTCCTCGGTCATGATGACGCGCAATCCCAGCCGGGCCGCCGCCAAGGCCGCCGCGCACCCGCCAACCCCGCCACCGATGATCACAAGATCGGCTTCAAGTTCGTGAGCTCGGGGGGCCACCGGCGGTGTTAACGCCGGCGCTTCAACGGCAGCCCCCTCCGAACTCAATGCGCCCCCGCCCAGGAAAACGGGCGCTATGACCCCAAACGACTTTAGAAATGATCGTCGCCGCATCCCGTCCGCCTGTTGCTTCCGCCTCATAACCCTCTTTCTATCAGGGAACTCCCGCCCGATAAACTCATAAACGAGCGGCGTGCCAAAGGTCGGGATCTCTTGGGGCTTGGATTTTGGGGCCGGATCGATCAAAAGTGGCCTAGACAAGGAGTGGAAGAATTGCCTAACATTTTTTTTGAAATATATTTTGCTTTTTTTGAAGACGCTGGTAGAAAGAAATCGGTTCTGTTTTTCGTCGGACAACACATTTTTTATTGTTGAGCTGGTTCCGCTTGGGCGCTTCTATTCCTCACGACCAAGTTCTCGGACGGTTAGAGAGATCGTGTCGGAATGAACGTACTTGGAATTTTAGCGGCATCGGTTGGCAAAGCCAACGAGGCGGAATTGCTTTATGTGTGGGAGCAAGCCACACCTGAAGCAAAGGTCATCATTGCCTGCCTCGTCATCTTCTCCATCACCGCGTGGTCGGTCATGATTGGCAAGGCGCTGCAAATGCGCCGAGCCAAGCGTCTGAACCTGTTTTTCAACACCGAATACCGCACCCAGAAGCATGTGCTGGATGTGTATGACCGGCGGGTCCAGGCCGATGGTTGTCCGCTCTTCATGGTCTATCACGCCGGCAGTATCGAACTGGATACGCGGCTCAAGAACGCCGACGGCAATGGCCGCAAGCGGTTTGTGTCCCTCAAGGGGATGGAACACGTCAAGCGGTCGCTCGAAAACACGGTGGCCCAGGAGTCCTTGAAGCTCGAGTCGGGCCTGATTCTTCTGGCCATTGCCGTGAGCGGGGCGCCTTTCCTGGGCCTGCTGGGCACTGTCTGGGGGGTGATGAGCACTTTCGGTCATATTGCCCAGCAAGGCAGCGCCACCATGGCCGCCATGGCGCCGGGCGTGGCCGCAGCCCTCATCACCACCGTGGCCGGCTTGCTGGTCGCCATCCCTTCCATGTTCGGTTACAACTGGCTGGTCCACAATCTCCGCGTCCAGACGGTCGAACTGGACAACTTCGCGCAAGACCTCGTCTCGAAGATGGAGACCGAATACCTCGAAGAATGAAAACTTGCCGGTCACGGAGGTCAGCGCGGTTCGCCCGTCGAGCGCACGTCTCGAACTGAACTCATGCGCCGCTTTTCCCAACGCAGTTCACTGGTCACACTGAGCGAGATCAACATCACGCCGTTGCTCGACCTCGCGTTCGTGCTGCTGATCATCTTCGTCATCACCACCCCACTGTTGGAGCAGGGCATTGAATTGAAACTGCCCAAGGGCGGCGAACCCGATCGAAAGATCGACAAGAGCGATATTCGCACGGTGGAGATTTCTTTGGACGGCACGTATTACCTGAATCGCCAGAAACTGTCGCTGGACCAGGTTGAGGCGAATTTGGTCAAAGACGCTCGTTTCGACCCAAACCTGGTCGTCTATATCCGGGCGGACGGCCGGGGCCAATGGAATTATGTGGCGGCGATTATGGACCGGTGCCAGCGTCACAAAATCCGAATGGCCGCCCGCACGGAACCACCGGGCGGACACTAATGAATCGGACCCAAAAGAAATGCGTGCTGGCGTCGGCGGGCGCGCACCTGCTGCTGGTCGTGATTTTAATCATCGGACCGGCCTTCGGCTCCTCGCGGCGCAAGCCCGACGAGGTCCCCCTGCTTGATTTCGTGCCCTACAAGACGGTAGATGCCCTGGTTTCCGGAGGCGGATATCGCGACGGCCGGCCGCCGCAAATGGCGCCGGTGCCCAGAACTCAACCCCCGGCGCCGCAACCGCAGGCCCAACCGCAACCGCAGCCGCCGGAAAAGCAGCGGGACCCCGACCCCCCGAAAGAAGCCGCCAAAGAAGCCGATCCACCGGAAAAGCCGGTGGAATCCCTGGTGCCGAGCGCGCGGCCGAAGCGCAAGCCCGAGGTTAACATGACACTGGTCAAGCGGAAGCGCTCGACCGACGAAGCGAAGACCAAAGCCGAGGCCCGGGCCCGCGAGGAAGCCCGCGCCTACGCGGATTCTCGGCGGCAGATCGCCCGAGAAATCGGACGCCTGGCGGATCGGATTGGCGAAGAAACTGCCGGCAGCACGGAGATTAAGCTCCAGGGCCCTGGAGGCGGAGGGGTGCCCTACGCCAATTTCCTGCAGGCGGTAAAAACGGTTTATACCGACGCCTGGGTGGTGCCCGATGGCGTGATTAACGACCAGGCCACCGCTGTCGCCGCCGTGACTATCGCCCGGGACGGGACCGTGCTCCGATACCGCCTGGTGACCCGCTCGGGCGATTCGTTGGTGGATCATTCGGTCCAGGCCACCCTGGAACGAGTTAAGTTCGCCGCGCCGCTGCCTGAAGATTCAAAAGAGCAGGAACGGACGGTAACAATTAATTTTAATGTTAAAGCAAAACAAGGAATTGGATGAATAGAGCGCCATTATTAAGAAGTGTAGTGATGTTGAGCGTCCTGTCCGCCGGGCTGTTGGCCCAGGCACAGGTCGATGTCACCGGCTATTCCACCCGCGGCCCGGGCAATGAGAAGCCGATATTGGTTTCAATGACGGGTATCACCGGTGAAGCCGCGCAAGTGCTGCAGTTCGATCTCTACGTTCAGGGCTTCGCCTTCACCACGGCGGAGAGTGCGCAATACCTCATCGACGGCAGCAGCAACGGGAACCTAAAAGCGCGCGCCAGCGACCGGTTCAACAAGAACATCCTGGTCTCGAAAGAGTATTCCGGGGCTTCGCTGCGCCGGCAGGCGCACGCGTTCGCGGATGATTTTGTCCAGGCGCTGGGCCGCAAAGGCATCGCTCAAACCAAGATCGCTTACAAAGGCGAAATCGGGATGAACGGTGAAATCTTCATCGCCGATTTCGACGGACACAATTCCCAGCAGGTGACCCGGGACAATACCATCGTGGCGGCGCCGTGCTGGGTGCCGGGGCACATGGCGCTGTATTACACCTCCTACAAGCTCGGCCACCCGGACATCTTTTCACAAAACCTGGTGAGTGGAGCGCGCCATGTGTTCGCGCGCTTCGGTGGCTCGAATATCAGCCCCGCCGTGTCGCCGGACGGCAGCAAAGTGGCGATGATCCTGAGCAAGGACGGTTGGACCGATTTGTATGTGGGCGATACCGACGGCGGCGGGCTCAAGCGCCTGACCAAGTCGCCCCAGGACGAGTCCTCGCCCTGCTGGTCGCCCGACGGTCAATGGATTTGCTATGCCTCGAAAGAGCACGAGCGGCAATCGCTCTCGAAGATCTCGCCCAACGGCGGTCCGGCGCATCGGATTCCCATCGCGCTGGGCGCCAATCCCACCGAGCCGGATTGGTCCCCCGATGGCAAGTGGATCGCCTTCACCGCGCAGTACCGGGATTTTGCCATCTGCATCGTCCCCGCCGGAGGCGGTGAGGCCATCAATTTGACGGCGGGCGAGGACCCTTCGTGGGCGCCCAATTCGCGCACGTTAATCTTCGCGCGACGTCAAGGCCAGACCGGTGGTTACGTGCTCTCTCTGCTTGACGTGTTCACCAAACAAGTAAAGGATGTAGCCCGGATTTCGGGAAGCAACTCCCAATCGCAACCCAGTTGGGCTCGCTAGTCCAATCCAACGACGACAAACATGAAACTGACCAAATTTACCACCCTGGGGGTCTTCGGCTTGGCCCTGATCCTCTCGGTGTCGGCCTGCCGCAAGAACCCCAGTTACCTGACGCGCATTCCGGGCGCCAGGACGGAAGCCGCCACCGACAATCCACCGGCGCCACCGCTGACGCCCGATCAGCCGGTGCACCAAGGCACCAACGACTTCAGCGGCATACCCTTCACCGGACCCGACCGCAGCAATTGGGTCGCTCACGCGGACATCCTGGCGGCGGACACGGTGCATTTTGACTTCGACAGCTCGGTGGTGAAGTCGGCCGAGGAGCCCCTGGTATCGGCCGTGGCGGAGTATTTGAAGGCCAACCCGGTCCCCGCGGTGCGAATCGAAGGGCATTGCGACGAACGCGGCACCGAGGAATACAACCGCTCGCTCGGTGACCGCCGGGCGTTGGCCTTGCGCGAACGCCTGGCTGGAATGGGTGTGGATCCCGCTCGTATCGAGACGTTGACCTACGGCAAGGATCGCCCGGTCGATCCCGGCCATAATGAAAGCGCCTGGCGAAAGAATCGCCGCGGTGAATTCATCGTGCTGACGCCACCCTCTCCTTGAGCGGGTGCCCTCGTTTTACCCGGCTTCACCTCACGGACCATCGACCCAAATCTTTTTAAGCAATGAAACTCGCCCATTCCGGCAAAATTATTGTCCTCGGGATCGCCCTCACTCTGGCCGCCGGCTGCAAACACCGCCCGCCACCCACCACCCCGCTCGGCAGCAGAGGCGCGCTCACGGGCGACACTTCGGGTCCAGGCCCCGGCGCGGCGATTCCCGGCGCGACGGGCGACAACATCTCGGGGACCGCGCTGACCGGCATTCCCCAGGGGGCAGGTCACCCTGGCTGGCCGGAGGACGCCTCGGCCTTCCAGGCGGACACCGCCCACTTTGACTTCGACAGTTCCGTCGTAAAATCGGAGGACCAGCCGAAACTTTCCGCGGTGGCTGACTTTTTGAAGGCCAATGCGGCGGATGCGGTGAAGATCGAAGGCCACTGCGACGAACGCGGCACTGAGGAATACAACCGCTCGCTGGGCGAGCGCCGGGCCTTGGCCTTGCGCGAAGCGCTGGTCGGCCTGGGGATCGATCCCAACCGCGTGGACACCATCAGCTACGGCAAAGATCGGCCCGAGGACCCCGGGCACAACGACGCCGCCTGGCGCAAAAACCGTCGCGGGGTTTTCATCCTCCTGACCCCGCCGAAGTAAAGGCGGCGGGCGCAGGAAAGTAGAGGAAGTGGCTGGCTGGTTGAGCTGCCGCGTAGCGGCGTCCGATGGTAGCCGTGGACTTCGGTCCATGCCTTCTGGGCACCGAATGGAAACTGCGTCCCGCCGCGACGCTTGAGGGGGTGCGGATAATCCCACCGCGATCGAGGCAGGGCGAGCGCATCCCGGCAGTACCGCCGCCGAACGCGGCCAGACGCCGGAGCGCCGGCTTTGAGCCGGCTTAGCGCGTCCAATATCCAGTGGAGCACGATAAGATTCCCGAGCGCCGTAAGCCCGCTCCAGGCCGGCGCCAGGGCAAGGATCGAGAGGCGATATGAGATTGCCGAACGGCGACATTTGAGGTAACACCCGTGCCATGAACAAGCCTTTCGGGATGCTGGTTGCCGCGCTGTTGCTGGCGGTGCTCGGGACACGGCCGGGCTGGTGCCAGGCCGTCAATCCCGCCGAAGCCGCCCATCGCTGGGAGCCGGAAATCAGGAGCTTCACCGCATCCGATCTGACCAATCCGCCGCCCCGGCATGCGGTGCTGTTCCTCGGCAGTTCGAGCATTCGGTTATGGCCCAAGATCGAGCAGGCCTTTCCCGGACACACCGTTTTCAAACGCGGCTTTGGTGGTTCAGAGCTGTCGGATTCAGTCGCCTACGCCGGCCAGATCGTGCTCCCGTATAAGCCAAACCTGGTCCTGCTTTATGCCGGCGACAACGACCTGGCCAACGGCAAGTCACCCGAGCGGGTCCTGGCGGACTTCAAAGCCTTTGTGCAAAGGGTTCAGGCCGCCTTGCCGGAAACCCGCATCGCCTATCTCGCCGTTAAACCTTCAATTGCGCGGCGCCGTTTGCTGGCCCAAATCCGCGCCACCAATCGTCTGATCAAGGACTACACAGAGTCCGCGCCCGGGCTCACGTTTGTCGATGTGTTTACGCCGATCCTTGGCCCGTCGGGCGAGCCGCAGCCTGAGTTGTTCGCTCCGGACGGGCTCCATCTGAACCCGCGGGGCTACGCGCTCTGGGCCTCGGTCATCACGCCCGTTTTGGACAAATACGACGCGGGCGGGATCAAGGGCCGCTGACGAGGCAACGCCTCAAACCGCGGCCCCGAGGGAAGCTCGTGACTCGGGAGGCCGAAGGCCTCGAATGTGAATAGCTCCGGGTGAAACCCGGAGCTCTAGGTGCGATACGGCTCGGCAACCGCGGAAGCGGTTGAACGATACGCTCCGCCTCACTGCCGAACCGGCTTTGGATAGTTCCCGTGCGAGAATCTTGTTTATCCCAAGGGTGTTCTTTGGAATCATCACGAGGCAAGAAGTACCTAACTCATGTCAGCATACGACGAACTGCAGGAACGACTCAGAGGCACGCCCCGGAGCTGGCTGGTCACCGGCGCGGCGGGGTTTATCGGCTCGAACCTGGTCGAGACCTTGCTGGGCCTGGATCAGCGGGTGATCGGCCTGGACAACTTCTCGACCGGGCACCGGAAGAATCTCGAGGAGGTCCGCGGGCGGGTTCCATCCGTGCGATGGGGGCGGTTCCGTTTCATTGAAGGCGACATTGCCGAGGTGGCGGTCTGCCAGAGCGCCTGCGCGGAGGCCGAGCTGGTGCTGCACCAGGCGGCGCTGGGTTCGGTGCCGGCTTCGATGGCGAACCCTCTGGGCGCGCACCGCAGCAACGTCACCGGCTTTCTGAACATGCTCGTGGCGGCCCGGGACGCGAAATCGAGCCGGTTCGTCTATGCTTCGAGCAGCGCGGTTTATGGTGATGAACCCCAGCTCCCGAAGGTGGAACATCGGATCGGCAAGCCCCTCTCGCCCTATGCGGCCAATAAGGCGATCGATGAAATCTATGCGGACACGTTTGCGACGGCCTACGGGTTGAGCTCGATCGGGCTTCGCTATTTCAACGTGTTCGGCCCCCGGCAGGATCCTGAAGGCGCGTATGCCGCGGTGATCCCCAAGTGGATCGCCGCGCTGCTCAAGCGCGAGCCGGTGTATATCAATGGGGATGGCGAAACCAGCCGGGATTTCTGCTACATCCAAAATGTGGTCCAGGCCAATCTCCTGGCCGCGACTGTTTCGGAGCCGGCCGCCGTGAATCAGATCTATAACGTGGCCCTGGGGCAGCGCACCACGCTCAACGAGTTGTTCGGAACCATCCAGGAGAGCTTGCGCGCCCAGGATGCGAACCTCCCCAAGCAGAAGCCGGTTTATCGTGATTTCCGCGCAGGCGACGTGCGCCACTCGCTGGCGGATATCGGCAAGGCCCGGCGGCTGCTCGGCTACGAACCGACGCATGGCATTGGCCAAAGCCTGGACCTGGCCATGCGTTGGTACCGGGAAAATGTCGTCTGAAACCGCTTGGGTTGCGGTGTCCTTTGTTTTTTCGTCAGATACCCTTGCCCCGCAGATTCTGGCGCGAGCCCGCTGCTCGATGACAGCCCTGCCGTAATGAGCCAATCTTGAGGAGCCGACCTCCGGCGGCATCGCGTCCAACGTTCTCATTGCCATCTTCCTGGCGCCCGTGTGGTGGCATGCTTCGCCGGGCTGAAGGGGGGGGCGGGCGGCGGGCGGCGGGCGGAGGGCGGACGGTCGGACGGTCGGACGGTCGGGCGGTCGGGCGGTCGGGCGGTGGGCGGTCGGGCGGTCGGGCGGTTGGGCGGTTGGGAGGAAGGGGGGCTCGAGCTTTTTGGAAAGAAATGGTGCGCGCTGCAGGATTTGAACCTGCGGCCCCTTCCGTGTGAAGGAAGTGCTCTTCCACTGAGCTAAGCGCGCATTTGAAGCAAAAGGCCTCTCAGAACTGCCTGATTTCATAGGTCTTTTGCAACTTTACCGAGGGGTCAGCTTCGGCTGTTTTTTCTCCGCTTGCAAGACCAAAAAACCGCCAAGGTCGGTCCAAAATTCAGAAAAGAGGTGCTCTCAAAAGAGGTCCTCTCAGGCGATAATAACTCTGAACCTCTTCTCTTCGAGAACGAACCTGAAGCCCGCAGCCAGTATCACGCTCGGCTTCTCCACTGGAAGCAAACTTCGCAACCCAACCGGTCTTGGGAACCGACCGATTTGCCACGCCTGGGCGTGACGTTCTTAAGCTGGTTTTGTCAGTTTCAGAGCGACCCCGAGTGGCCATGATTTCATTCATCGTTCCAGCCCATAACGAGGAGGCGTGCCTTGGCCGCACTTTGCGGGCGATTCAGCAGTCTGCGCGCATCATAGGTCAGCCGTTCGAGATTATTGTTGTGGATGATGCCTCCACCGACGCGACGGCTGAAATCGGCCGGCAACACCAAGCGCGTGTGGTGAGCGTGAATCACCGGCAGATTGCCGCCACCCGCAACTCGGGCGCACGGGCATGCAGTGGCGAATGGCTTTTCTTTGTGGACGCGGATACGACGATTAACCCCCGGGCAGTAGCTTCCGCCCTGAGAGCGATGGAACAGGGCGCTGTGGGCGGCGGCGGAATGGCATGGGTGGACATGAACGAGAGCGTGCCACTGTACGCCCGGCTCTTGTTCGTTATGTTGTGCTTCGCCCCGAAATTTGCCGGTTTTACTGGCGGCGCTTTCATGTTCTGCACACGCGCAGCGTTTCATACGACCGGCGGATTCAATGAACGACTTTACTGGGCAGAAGAAGGTGGCTTTGCCCTCGCACTGAAACGTGAAGGCCGATTCTTCGTGCCGTGGCAACACGTTCTTACCTCGGGACGGCGCGTACGCACCATGTCGGGCGGGCAGTTGCTCATGGGCGCCGTCCAGTTGATGTTCTCACCGGTCAAATTCTTCACCCAACGCTCGTCCGTCGAAAAAGTATGGTATGACTCAAATCGCACAGACGACGACAAAATGCCCAACTCCGTTGGCGTTCAGATTTCCAACGGCATCGCGCTGGTGATTGTGATGGTGGTGGTCACGGGACCGGTCTGGGATTTCATCCCGTGGAGCCTCACCCCCTGGGATAGCCTGCTAGGCAAATACCGGTATTGTATTAGCATCTTTCTCTGTCATCTGGGGGCGCTCGGTTGGTTGATTGGGCTGGTCCTCTTCGTGAACGTTTTGCGGCAAAAGCGTTGGACGGGATTGATTCAATCCGCGGCCCTGATTGGTATTTGTTTTTGGCAAGCCTCGAAATGTACTGATGGCCTCGTTCGGATTTGGACCCACTTCTTCCTTTGGCTTGCGCATCACTATAACTAGTGCGCGGGGCGTCGCGGTTCCCCTGCGATGATTGACTTGGCGCGGGCGTGGGAGCAATCTGCGCGGATGAATCACGTCCGCAGCTTTTTCGGTTCCGCCACCAGGCGCAGGCAGCTCCATTCGGGCGCAGGTCTGGCCCTTTCCGCGATCGTCTTTGCCGGGGTCTTCCAGGCGCGCGCGGACTGGCCGGAGTTCCGCGGGCCGTCGGGAGATGGGCATGCCGGCGCGGCGGCCGACGGCAAACCGCTGGGGCTACCCCTGTATTGGAGCGAGACCAGCAATATCACTTGGAAAACGGAGATTCCCTATCGTGGATGGTCCACGCCGGTCGTGATGGGGGGCCAGGTTTGGCTGACCACGGCCACGGAGGATGGGCATGACTTTTTCGCTCTCGGGATCGATGCCGCGACCGGCCGGGTGCGCTTCAATGAAAAGTTGTTCCACAGCGACAATCCGGAACCGCTGGGCAACGGCGCCTCGATGAACTGCTATGCGACGCCTTCCCCGGTGATCGAGCCGGGGCGGCTGTATGTGCATTTTGGCAGGTTTGGGACCGCTTGCCTGGACACCACCACGGGCAAGGCGCTTTGGAAACGGGAGGACCTGCAATGCCGCCATTACCGGGGCCCATCCTCTTCGCTGGTCTCGTTCGAGAACCGCGTCATCCTGACGATGGACGGTGTGGACGTGCAGTACCTCGTGGCGCTCGACAAGCAGACGGGCAAGACGGTCTGGAAAACCGATCGCTCGGTGGCCTGGAATGACGAAAACGTGCCGGGTCCCATGGCGCGCGACGGGGATTTGCGCAAAGCGCACAGCACACCGCTCATCGTTGAGAGCGGGGGAAGGGCATTGATGCTGAGCGCAGGCGCCAAAGCCGCCTACGGGTACGATCCCCGCACGGGCCGGGAGCTTTGGCGGGTTCAATACCCCGATTGGTCGGTGGCCCCACGACCGCTCTATGAGAATGGGCTCGCCTTCTTTGTTACCGGCCTTGCCAAGCGAGAGCTTTGGGCCGTCAAAACCGATGGGCAGGGTGACGTGAGCGATACGCATGTGGCTTGGAAGCTGGGCCGGCATATCGGCGTTTACAGTTCGCCCATTCTGGTGGATGGACTGATTTACACCGCCGCTGACGAGAACTACGTCACGTGTGTGGAAGCGGCCACCGGCCAGCTCGTTTGGACCGATCGGATCGGGGGCAAATACGCCGCGTCGCCGATCTACGCCGACGGGCGGCTCTACTTTTTCAGCCAGCAAGGCACGGCCACGGTGCTCAGACCGGGCCGCAGCTTGTCGGTGCTGGCCACCAACACACTGGCGGACGGTTTCATGGCCTCACCCGCGGTGAGCGGCAGGGCCTTGTTTTTGAGGACCAAGACGCACCTCTACCGCGTCGAGTCATCCGCCTCGGACCGTGTCAGTCGGCAGGATTGATTTGCGCCACGAATCCACCATCGATGGCGAAGTGGACACGGAGGTAGCCGGCTGAAGACGGAATGGTAAATTCATCGTTCGTGAGGTGATTGGGTTCGGAGTCCGAGTCCGGCGCATCTTTCCAGACGCGTGCGTGGTAGCGGCCTTTCCCTAGAAATGCCAGCGGCAGATCCTCGTCATGGGCGGGGCCGGCCGAAATGCCGCCGAGATACCACGTCCGGCCTTTGCGGCGCGCGGTCACCAGGACCTCGCCGATTTTGCCCGCCAGCACCCGGGTGTCATCCCACCACGTGGGGACCAACTGCAGGAAATCGAACCCGGGTTGTCCTTCATAAGCCGCCGGGTAATCGGCGACCATCGGATTGGGGTTGTCATAACAGACATAGAGTCCGAGTTGGTGGCAGCGGGTGCCCAGCACGTTGGGCGCGATGTTGCGCGGCTGAAACGCGGCGCGGGTGACCGCGCGGAATCCGCCGAGATGATAATCCATGGGGCCGGCTACCAGCCGGGTGAAAGCCATCATCAAGTCGTGCTCGGGCGTGCACCGGTCGCTCCACTTAAGATATTCGAGGTTGAGCGCGCCTTCATGGTTCATGAGGTTTGGATAGGTGCGCTGCCAGCCGGTGGCTTTCCAAATACCATGAAAGTGGATGAGCATGTGGTGCCGCGCGGCGGCCTGCAGAATCGCCTCGGCATGCTCGACCGATTCCTGGTCGTCGTGATCGAAGAAATCGACCATCATCCCACTCCAGCCGAGCTTTTCAAAGGCGGCGAAGGCCTCCTCGACGCGTCCCCGCAGCGCGCCCTGGTGCACCCAGGTCCACAAACGCACGTGCTTCGAGGCGGCGTACTGCCGGATCGCCGCGAGGTCAAAATCCGCGCGGGGCCGGGTGACGTCGGTATCCGGCCCCGGGGCCGTTCCCAAATTGGACTGAAAGTACCACGGCGACACATTTTTTTCATCCGAGGTCAGGGAGTGCGTGGGGATGCCCGTGCGGGCGCAAAAATCGATGTATTTTTTCGCCATGGCCAGCGAAAGGATCGGCAGGTCGCGCTTCCCGTCATAGACGTCGCCATTCCACCAGGAGAAGGTGATTTTGCCGGGTTTGATCCAGGATAGATCCCCAATGACCGACGGTTCGTTCAGGCAGTAGATGGTGCTGGATTCCAGCAGCGCCCCGGGTCGATCGCCCAGGAGCACCACGCGCCAGGGCGTGCGCAGCGGGAGCGGCCCCACAACCTTGGTCCCGTCGGGCCGAGGGGTGAGTTGGCAGACCAGGTCCACCCGGCCTCCTTCGCCGCCGGTTCGCCGAAGGGACATGCCGGCGTAATGGCGCAGCGCCGCCTCGGTGATTGCCGCGCAGGCGCCATCGGCCCAGGCGAGCGTGAGTGGCATGTCGAGCAACTGCCCCGCTGGAAGCTCGCGCGCCCGGGTGCGCGTGACGTTGTGCTCGTGCGACGTCGTGTAGCTTTCGAGGTACTGCGCATAGGCGGCGGGATTGCCTTCCACACCAAAGGAGGTTGTCTCCTCGGTGATCGTCACGGAGGTCTCCGTTCGCGGTCCGGCCAGTTCATAGCGCAACGCCACGGCGTCGTTGTAGCACCGGAAAACCACTTCGACCGACCGGCCCCTGGTGGTCGCGAACTGAAACCGGGCCTCACGGAACCGGTCCCGCGCCCAGGCGGATTTACCGAACAAAACCTCGATGCGTTGATCCCTCGAACGATGTTGCTCCCGCACCAGGCGTACGCCGGTCATCAGGTCACCACTATCGGCCGTCTGCAAACCCAGAAGGCAATTGGAAAGAATCTGCTTTCCGTGAAAGCGGGCCGACCAGCGTGGGGCGGCGGCCGAGTTGGCCTCGGGTAAGGTGATCGCCACCTTGATTTGGCCATCGGGTGAGGCCAGGTGGAACGCCTCCTCCGCGCGGCTTGGCATGGGGATGAGCCACAGCCCGAGGGTCATGGCCAGCACCCGGAGCATGGGTTTCAAAAAGTGTGATGGGGGTGCGCCAGCACGCAGGACGGGTGTCATGGGTCAAACCTAGATCTCGACCGCGACTGCGGCGAGAAATAAAATGTTGAGGATCGCGCCGGTCAGCGCGGTCCCCCGCGGGGGGGCGTGAGGGGGATGTCACCGCCCGGCAGACGGTCGGGCCGTTCGCCCGTTGGGCAACCGCACGGCTCGCGCCCAGGCGAATCAGTCGGGCAAAATGCGGATGCGGATGTTTTTGAAGCAGGTCTTGCTGATGTGGCCCGGCATGGGGGGATGGCCTTGCAGGCAGATGGTTCCCTCGGGCAACCAGGTCATGCCGGTGGAAAGCTTATGTTCGACATCCGCTTCGCCGATCTTGTAATCGAGGAGGGGCTTGCCGTTGAGTTTGACGGTAACCGCGCCATCGCGGCAGATGATTTCCTGGGTGTACCAAACATTGTCGGTGACGGGCGGTTCGGCCAGCATGATGACACCGTCTCGCTTGTTGGCCGGGGGTGTTTCCGGTCCCCAGGTGACATTGAGCAGACCATACAAGCTGCCGGTACGCCGCCAATCCACGTGGCTATTATCCACCTGGCATTCAATGCCGAATCGTGGCCAGCCCGCTTGCTGGAATTTGGTATGGAAATAGATCCCGGAGTTGGCGCAGGGGTAGGTCATCACGTCCACGCGCAGGTCGAAATTCCTGAACTTATGCGCGTTTACCTCTCCGTCATAGAATAGATGCGCCGGGTTGTGATTCGTCGCGGGGCATTCCATCACGATCAGGCCGTCGTGCACCTGGAACACATCGGCGTTGTCGCCGATTTTCCATCCGTCGAGGGTCTTTCCGTCAAAGAGGCTCACGAACCCTGTTTCCGGGGTGTCGGTCTGGGCCGCGAGTTGAACGCTGGCCAGCGGCAAGGCGAGGGTGGCGATGAGGCCCCACCCGGGCAGGCGCCGGAACGGGTTTAACCGATGATTCGACGTTGCCGGTTCGTTGGCTGAGGCGCAATGGGTTCGGGTCCTGTTCATGAGAGTGCAACGTGCCAGACGTCCGAGGCGGATGTCAAGACGCCGCCAACCGCCCCAAACCACGCGAACGCGGTCTTTCTCATCGGGTCCCGCAACAAGGCGGCGGTGCTGGTCTCCTGGGCCTACTCCTATTTCACCTGCCGATTGGGGGCCCGGATCATCACCGGTTGGCCTGAGCCCGTCGCCGGAGGCCAGGCCCGCTGACCGTGGAGTGGCCAGCGGGCCGTGGGACAGCGTGCCTCGAAGAATCGAGACACGCTCTGCAGGATTAAGTTCAGAGCAGAGGCTGCGTGCCCTCGATCTGGACGGCTTTCAGCTCATGCGGGTCCAGGCCGAGCAGGCGCAGAATTGTCGGGGCGATCTGTGTCGTCTCGACCGGGTCGGTCACGGCCGTGCCGCCCGGCGCTCCGGGCCAGGTGACCAGGATGGGCACGTTCCGGTCCTCGGGATGATCACCGCCATGCTCGGCGATTTTGCTCTGATGCCCGGTGTACACCACACCATACTGCGCGATGCCGATGACGTCGGGCACCCGGGGATCGCTGGGATCAACGCCGATGAGATGGGCCGCCGCCGCGCCGGTGTAGATTTGCGAAAGTCCGGCCGAGGAGACGGGTTTGCCATCGATACTGGCGGATGCGTCGTTGTAGTTCTGAAGGAAGTTATGGGCATAGTCGGTCGCGGCCGTCGATCGGTCATTGAGCCACAGGAGCATGCCGTCATCATCCGTGCCCTGCGCCACCAGCGGGGTGGCATTGGGGTCGCCGCCTTGATAATCCTTATTCCACGCCGCGTTCAAGTCAGTGATGATCTTGCTGTCCTTAATCCGGTTCAGCGCGGCGACATTCATCGGTGATTGGCCGTGTTTGGCCGAGATGATGATGGCGGTGGCGCCGAGCAACTGGCGGTTCGAAAGGGCGCTGACCATCATGCCAAGGGATTGATCCACGAAGTTGAGGGCGTTGCTCAGCACCGTTCCGGGGGTTGCCCCGTCGGCCAGGTAGCCGCCTTGAGCGTTCCCCGAGGAATCGCCTTCGGTTTTGGAGGTCGGCAACTTCTGGCCGGTCGAGACGGTTTGGAAGTTCATGCCGAAGATCGCCGGTGTCCCCGGATTGCCGGTCCCATCGTGGCGGTGCCCGTTAATCCAGTTGAGGACGGCCTGGACCTTGTACGCGTCGTACTGCTGGGTCCGGAGGTTGTCGGTGGTCCAGTCCGGTTGGCTCGGGTCCGTCGGCGCGCTCGGGCTGGCGCTGCTGTTGATTTCGGGGGTGAAGTAGTCGTCCACGCCCTTGCCGGACGGTCCGGACAGGATCAGGTAGGCCGGGTGTTTGTCCGACCAGGCGGTGAGCAAGTGGTGATGGTGCGCCACCTCAAAAATGGTATTCACCTTCAGGTACTGGTTTGGGTAAATCGGGCTGCAGGTCAGGGCATCGACGGGAAGCTGCGCGGGATTGATCACACCCACCGGGTCGTTGGTCATTTGCAGAATGTCAGCCCAGGGGTCAGGCCCCGTGGCCGGGACCAGCCCCTGTCCCGCGTCCAGCGCGCCGAGATTCAGATCCAGCGCCTCGAAGTAAGTCACCTCGCCGCCCGGCGGGGTGCCGGTGCAGTTGGTCGTTCCGGCCGGGAAGATGGCGTGATTCCACGTGTCGTCGTAATAGATTCCCGTGGTGGACGGGTTGCCGCCGGTGGCTTGTCCCACCATGCCGGGGAATGAATCCGAGGGGAAAGGCGTGCTCGCGTCCGAGTAATCCACGCCCATAGCCAGGAGGCTCGCCAGGGTCGAATTGGTGTGGGTTTGGGCGTACCAGGCCAGGTCCGATTGATGGAGCCCATCCACCGAGATGAGCAGCACATGCTCGGCTACGCCGTGACGCTGGTTGTGATCTCAATCGTGATCCCGCGGTTCAGCCTTTGCTCCCGTCGCCGCGAGGCCCACGGCTAAAAGGCCGAGCCCGCAAACCAATCCCGGAGCCGTCTGGGCTCCGGACAACATTGTCTTCTTCATACCGTTTCTTCCTTTGAGGATGTTCTGGGTTGCTGTGGGAAACCTCCCCCCGGCGGACACGTTGTCCCCCAGGCTCAAGGAGGTTTCCAGTGATGAACCTTATGCCTCCCATTAGCGCAAAGTAAATGTGACATTGGTAACATTCCGGTGGCGGCGGGGTTACGGCTTGGCGCGTGCGGCCCGAGCGGGTGGGGGGGGAGAAATGAGACCGGAGGGCTCCGGCCTGTCGAACGGTTCAGGGGGTGGGGCAAGCCAAGTGGCTCGCGCCCAGCCCCCGCGCCCCAAGCAAACGTTCAACTCCCGGTGCGCCGAGGAGCGGCGGGCGCATCGGAAGGGGAGAGGATCGGAAACTTATTCCAGCTTCTTTTGCGCTTCGTCGGGAACCTCGATCTTGGTTGAGCCGATGTCTTTAATTTCGGTGGTCGTGGTGCGGTCCACGTCGCGGTCGTTGCCGTTAAAGCTGATCGAGCCCTTCACTTTGACCTGGTATTTAGTGAGCAGGCCATCTTTGACCCAGAACTTTACGGAGCCGCTGGCGCCGCTAATCTCCGGGCCGTTGCCACCCGCGCGGCGGCCGCCGAACATGAGCTGCGATTTGGCCCCGTCTTCGGTCAAGTCGCCGCTATAAACATCGCCGTCTTTGCTGAGGCTTTTGGCCTGGGCCACCAGTTCTTCGGCGTGTTCGGCGGGGGCCTTGAAATTGCGCATGCGGCGCGCAATGAACATCGCGGGGCCGCGGTCGCCCCCGCTGGCATCGGCCAGCGACTGCCAGCCCTCCTGGGTTTTGATGGCTCCTTTTTCGCCTTTTTTGACGGCTTCGATGGTGTTGTCGCGCATGGTCATGGACAGCCACGTGTAGCCGCCCTTCTGGGCTTTGCCCTCCGATTTGCCGGCGCCGAAGCCGCCGCCGCCTGCGTTTTCGGACGTTTGGGTCCAGCTATAATTGCCCTTTTCTCCCAGGCTCTTGGCCGCGCTGATGACGTCGTCCTTGGGCTCGGCTAACAGTAGCGAGGCCGACAACAGACTCAGCGAAGCGATCAACAGGTTTCTCTTCATACGATCCTTTTCGTTTGGTTGAGGTGAACTGGCGTTTGTGCCTGGCAGCGACCCGCTGCCTAAGAGTAGAGACGCGAAAGGTCGGGTTACGGTTACGAACAATCAGCGGTTCAAGCGCCTCAGCGGAGGCGGGCGGAACACGGACGCCCAATCACGCGTCACGCCGTGGCCCTCCGGCCGGCGTGCCGATGCGGTAGCGCCCCGATTTGCGCCGCGGTCAAACTTTCAGGGCCTTGAGGTAGGCGACGCTCGCGCGGGGTAAGGTCCCAGCTTTGCTCGACGAAATAATTGCGAACGCCGCCAAGTTTGGCGGCCTGGAAGGTTTTGACCCAATCGATGCCACCCTGGCCGAGGGAGACTTGCGGGTGGCGGTCGCTGGTCATATCGATGTCCTGCAGGTGCATCGAAAAGAAGCGCCTGGGATAGCGATGGAAGTAATCGGCGGCCACCAGCCCGGCGGTGATGGTGGACATCTGAAACTGGAATTTGACCAGCTTCGGGTCAAGCAGGCCGAACAACAGATCGTAGGTCCGTTGGCCCTCGACCATCGACAATTCGAAACCTTCGTTGTGCAGGCCCTGCTGCAAGCCGGCTTTGGCCGCCACCGCCGCTATCCCATTGTATTCTTCCGCGGCCCGCTTCACCTGGTCCATCGTTGGATGATCGCCCCCGTTGCCGTCGCCGAGGCTGGCGGTAATCATTTGGCGGATCCCGATCTCTTTCGCCCACTCGATGCTTCGCTCCTGGCTGTGCCGCAGCTCGTTCATCGAGAAATGGGAGCTCTCCGATTTCAGGCCGTGGTCACGGAGGATCTTTTTCACCTCCTTCGCGTTGCTGAGCGAGGCGAATTCGGCGCCGTAACCGATCGGGGAGCACAGTTCGAGCCGGGTTACACCAATTCCGGAGATCATCTTGGCGAACGCCGGCAGGTCGTTGAGCATCGAGCGCAGGGGCCAGACCTGGCTGCCGATGGGCAAGCCCAGCGGATTGGCCGCCAGCCTGGCCGCACTCGAGATCAGGAACCCGGCCGCGCCGGAGGCAATGGCGGATTTCTTTATGAATTCACGTCGGGAAGTATTCATCATAAGCAGTTAACTGGTTGGCGTCGCCGGCTCGGGGCGGTCTCCGCCGCGAGCCACGGCGGGAGTATGGTGAGCGGGGAGGGCCAGCGTCAACCCGGTTTCGTGGGCTTGACCGCGGTCAGGCCGCCGGAGTGAGAAGAACCGCGCGAAACGTGGGACCACGAAATATGCGAACCACGCGAAAGCGGGACGGGATGGGACCACGAAACATACGAACCACACGAAAGCGGAACGGAGAGGGACCACGGGACACGCGCACCACGCGAAAGCGGAACGGAAGTGGGACCACGAAATATGCGAACCACGCGAAAGAAAGCAGGGGCGGCGTCGCAGGGTGATGCGCATTCAAACCGGCGGTTTCCACGGGACGGGCGGTAATGGGATCCTCGAACGATGCGCGGACGGTCCGAGGTGCGGGTGCATTAAGATTGGTTTTCGAGGGCATGGTCCGGCGCCCGCGCTCAGCGCGCGGAATAGCACCAAACCCAGTCTCCCTGGTTCATGTCCGGGCTGCCGGACTTCGCATAAACCACCTTGCCGCCGTCGTCGGTGGCATTCCATCCGACGGAATAGAGCACGAACTGGCCGTCCGGGGTATGTTGGTATCTGAGGGGCAGGCCGGTGATAACGTCGGGCGGGAGCTTCGGGATGAAGTTTGGAGCGAGCGTGTCGAGCGTTTCCGGGTACTGGCCATTGGCGAGGCGGTATCGTTCCAGCGCGCAGGCCACCCGGGCCAGGTCAACGGAAGCCTGGGCGCGGGCGAATCGCTCCGCCGCCTTGGTATAGGAGGGGAGGAAGAAACTGGAAAACAAGTCGTAGGGCCGCCATGTGCGGCCTCGCAGCGCGGCCTCAAAATTTGTGGCCCGGGCGGGCGCGATAAGGTGCAGTCCCGGATCCACGGCGGGGAGGATGTATTCCTCGGTACAAGCGGCAGGCGGAAAGTTTGCTTTGATCGAACCAGCCCGAAGGAATGAGATCGAACGCCATTCCGCTGAGGAACTTGCCCAAGTCGTCCGGGCCATGATCTGCGTCAGCCAATCCATACAAAGCACCGGGCCCCATTTTACGAATATAATCTGTAGCCCAGAGGTTGCATCCCCGCTCGCCGCGCATGGCCGTTTGGTAGTCCGCCAGGAAATCCAAACGTGCCAGATGGCTTCCAGGAGGCCGAGGTCGGCATCACTCCACTGCCGGTCCGCCAGGCCCTCCCAGACGGGTTGCAGGCCGATTTGCAGGACGGCCGCGCGAACCAGGTGGGAGATGAGGATGGGTTCGTCGCGGATGGAATCCAGCAGCCGAAACAGGAGCGCGAGATCTTCGAGGGCGGCCGGTTTGTCGCCGGCCTTGAGCGCGGCGTTCGCGTGCAGCGACAGGGTACTGAGCGGTGGCTTTGATCCGCGACAAGTGGGGAAGCAGCATCGCCGCTCCGGCGTCGTAATCGATCCAAAAACGTGCTTCCGGACGGCTGGCAGCGGCAATCAGAAGCCGGCGGTTGGCCTGGAACCGGCTCAGGGCCAGCAACACATCCGCCGCGGGGGATTGGGGCGCCGCGGCCATAGGGAAATAGTTCGTGGCCGGACCGCCCTGGGCTGCGAAGAGGTTGTTCGTGCCGCGGTAAAAGGCCTGCCAGGCAGCCAGATCCACCCGCTGCATTTTGGTCCAGTTACCGGTGCCCGGGGCATTGCCGCCATGGGGCCCAAAGACATCAAAAATCGCATGACTACCCCGGTTGGTATCGCCCCAGATGACCGTCTCGTTGGTTCGCGTGAACCGGAGGTCGGTCCAGAGCGGGGTTTCGAAAAAGTTTTGGTCATCGGCCACGGGCGGTGGCGCCAGGCTGGCGAATTCGAGGCGCTGGCCGTGCGCTTCTCTTTGGTGTTTAAAACTTCCCCAGGCCTTGCGGCCGCGCCAATCTTCGATGGCATAGAAAAGCACGACGAGCGTCACCAGGAAACCCAGCACCAGGAACCTGCGGCCCAGCAGCCAGGCCAGCACCGACCGAGCCGGTGGGACCCAGGCCAGGACAAAGGCGGCGAGGCTCATCACGAAACCCAAGCCGCACGCCAAGGCAACGAACGCCAGCGGTACGCTCGGCGTGGAGAGGCCCGTGGCCGCGGCCACCGCTCCCAGTCCGCACAGGCTCAATAGCGCCAGCCAAAAGAAAAAGTGGCGCGGTTCAGTCCAGGCGGTATGCACGGCTTTGCGAAGTTGCTCATTCATAATTGCCTCATGTGTTCAGGTTGTGGGGAGTCTGCTCAGTGCGCGGACGTGGCAAGGCTTTGTGAGGTTTGGGGCCCGGAAGGGGATTGGCCGCGAGTTCGGCCAGCCACACCGCTTTCTGTTTCAAAGCGAAACGCAGTTCTGAAGAGGAAGGCGCCGCCTGCTGTGCCCGTGGGCTGGCATTCGTCTCGCGAGCGGTGAGGTTCAATACCAGGATGGTCATCCAGGCGGCGGACAGTCCGGCCCAAGCCCAGGGGCATTGCCCCCAGCCCGTTCGGAGCCGCCCCAGCAGCGTTCCGATCAGCCCCTGCCAGCCCCTGGCCTGAGCCGTTTGGGTCGTCGAAAACGGTGCGGCTTTCCTGCCGGTGGCCAGCACCGCCTGCTCCGTCCGCCGCCAGATTTCGGGTGACTCGTGACCGCGGCACAGACCGGTCTTCATCCAGGACTCCAGCGTTTGCTCCTCGGCAAAGAAGCGGCCGCAGTCGGCACAGGACTCGAGGTGCCGGTCGATTTCCACCATGGTTCTGGCGTCCAGTTCGGAGTCCAGGTAGGGACCTTGGAGCGCTCGAATTTCATCGCATGTCATAAATCATTCTCCTTCATGGCCTGGGCGCGGCGGGCCGAGCGTCCCAGGAAAGCGCGCATTTTTTGGCGAGCCCGTGACAGGTTGCCCATGACACTGCCCAGCGGGATGGCAAGGGTCTCGCCGATCTCCCGGTATCGCAAGTCAGCGATGGATCGCAGCAACAGCACGGCGCGTTCGGTTTCAGTTAAAGATCTCAGTCCCGCCACCAGGGCGGGCTCTAAAGCGTCATTCAAGGCTCCTGGCGCCAGGGGATGAATTTCCACAGGAGCCGCCTGCGGCCAGGAAGCCAAGCCCGCGAGCTCTTCGGGCTCGAGTTGAAATTCGTGGCGGGCAATCCGGGCGTGCTTGCGGTTCATGGCGAAGGCCTCCCGGGTGAGGATCTTGAACATCCAGGCGCGGAAGCTGGCGTCGGGTTGGTAGCGGTCGAAGGCGGCGAAGGCGCGCAGAACGGCGTTCTGCAGGTTATCGGGGGCCTCCTGGGGTTCCCAGACCAGGCGCCGGCAATACGTCTCGAGTTCGCGCTGGATCGGCTTGAGCAGCCCCAGGAACCTCTCGGCTTCGTCTTTTGCGCCCGGATGCATAATCATTCTCTATAGTGGACAAAGTCCAAAGCAGGTCGTTTTATTACAAAAATCTTAGGGTGACCGATGGCACCGCCTGTCTGAGCGTGTTCCAGCCCGAAGCGCAGCCCAGTCAGAGCGGCGCCCGAATGAGCCGGACGATCGCGGATTGGTCGTCGCGGTGCACCGATCTTGACACCTTCCATGGGTCTCCCTAGGATTCAGAATGACGCTGGCCACACGCCTCCTACTCTCGAGTTGAGCGTGATTAACGAAACTCAATCAGCCCGCTCACTTGGCTCATTCTCGCGACATGCTCACGGACGGAACGCGTTTCTCCTCAACAGGCTCTCCCGCGTCACCTCTCCCGGCAGGAAGTTGGTGCCGCAAATTGACGGGCTGCGTTTCGTTGCGATCATGGCGGTTATCGCCTATCACGTTTCACAATCCTTTTTGTTCCATCGCGGTTTACTAGCCCCCCACACTCAAGCGGCGGGAACCTCGTTCTGGCTCAACCACATCTTTGCCGCGGGACACAATGGGGTCCCGCTCTTCTTTGCGATCAGCGGCTTTATTCTATCCTTGCCCTTTGCGCGGCAGGCGCTCTGCGGCGGGCCGCCGGTGAGCCTCCGGGACTACTACATTCGACGGGTGACCAGAATCGAACCCCCTTATGTAATTCAGCTGGTCATCATGGTGGCGCTTTGCATCCTCATCCTTAAGAACCTCCCCAGCCACCCTCATTTATACGGCAATCCACACTGGTTCCTTTATCTGAGTTCCCACACCCTCTCGAGCCTGGTCTATGCGCATAGCCAGATTTTCGGGACTCACGCCTATCCGAACTACGTCCTCTGGTCCCTTGAGGTTGAGGTTCAATTTTATTTGGTTGCCCCATACCTTGCCCGCTTCCTTTTTGTCCGCGACCGGACCAAGCGGTGGGCCACTCTTATCGGACTATTTGCCGCGAGTGTGACGGCAGCATTTCTTTTCGGAAGCCATTACCGCATCTGGGCGTCCCTGCCGGGGAACCTGCAGTTTTTCTTGCTGGGCCTTATGTTTGCCGACTTGTACGTTGAGGGGCAACTCGCCAAAGCGCCCGGGGACTACACGTGGGACATCGCCTTCGTCCTGGCTGGTGCGCTGGTTGTATTCGGTGATACCTCACTGACCGTGTTCGTGCTGCCGTCAGCTATCTTCATTTGCTTCATGGCGGCGTTCCGCGGCAGGCTCAGCGTTCACCTGCTCCAAAACCCATGGGTTGTCACCATCGGAGGGATGTGCTACACGATTTACCTGTACCATTTGGTCGTAATTTCAACGTTTATCAAAGTAACCGAGAAGGTGCGCGTTTCTAATCCATCCTTGGATCTGTTTGTTCAGTTCGTGCTCTTGTCGGCAGCCATTATTCCGAGTTGCGCGGTGCTCTTCGTGCTGTTCGAGCGGCCGTTCATGAACCGGAACTGGCCTGACCAAGCGCGCCAGGCAATCAGCCGGGCGCTCTGGCCACGCTCCGATCCGGCGATCAACCCGGCAGAAGAGCTCCGCCGAGGGCGAATAGCCGAAACAGCGGAAGAACCTAAACGGGAAGAGGCCAGAACCCGGCGCTGACCCGTTTAGACCCGCCGAGAGCGGATTCAAACCACTTGGGGATGTCACGGATTTGCCTTGCATTTGCAACGATTCCTCCTCACAAGACCGGCTGTGAGAATACGTTGGCGTGGGGTGATCCCATTCCTGGGGTGCGCCTGGGCGGTGATGGGGCTTCAGGTGGCGTCGGCCCAAAGCGTCCCCTTGGATCTTCGGTTAGTGACCGTCACCAATGCCGGGACGCCGGCTTGGCAGTTTAAGGTGGTGGCCAGTGGTCCGCCGGGGTCCAACGCCTTGATCCAGTTTTCGCGGGACGCCACCAACTGGGAGATGCAGACTTTTGTGACCTGCAACGGCCAGATTGAGGAGGCAGCCGGCCTCGCCAGCACGATTCCCAACGGCTATTACCGGCTGCTGATGGATGATACCTTTGCCACGAATGCGATGTTGCGCGGGGTCCTGCGTTACACCGGCAGCCGTCCCCCGCTGACCAACGTGACGTACATCGCCTCGGACGGAAACACCTATACAGTGCCGGGGGCCTACCTGCGCTGGTGCGAACTTTACGTGGATCCCAGCACCTCGTTCGCCACGGTGAGCGCCGCCGTGCAGGCGGGAGGCGGGAGGGTGCTCAGCGCCTTGCCCGCCGCGGGTCTCTACGAGGTGCAGGCCCCCACTCCCGATGTGTCGGGATTCTTGAGCGGCTTTTACAGCCAAAGCTGGTTTGTGGATGCGGGGCCAGCTGGCCCGGCACTCCGGGGTTCGGCCAGCAAGGTTGGCTCGGATGTGGACATTTTGGACTGGAACGATGCCGGGGATTCGACTCCGTGCCTGGGCTCGCACATGACGGATGTGGGGATGGTGGCCGGAAGCCGGCGCCCCTACGACATGTACAACGCCAACGATCCCAAGTTGTTCGACGTGCATGATCGCACGACCGAACTTCCCGCCGAGGTGCTGGCGCACATGGTTGATGCTTACAAGGCGAACAAGCACCTCACGGTAAATCTGTCGCTGCAATCCCCGTCCTCGGGAGCGGCCATCTCCTCTGATTTGTCCGCGTGCACGAATGCGACCTGCGCCGGCATCCGGCGCGATCAGAAGCTTTTTTTCAGGGCTTCCTCCAAATGCTCGACCAGACCCTCATCAACCAACCGGACGTGGCCGACAATACCATGCTGGTGATTATCGCGGGAAATGCGGGCGTGAACCTGGATAACGAACTGGCCGGGCTCAGAAGTCAATACCCTTCAGCTTTTGAGCGGATGGTGGTGGTCGGGGGCACCGACGCGAACGGCAACATTGCCACCGAGTTCAATCATCTGAACGACAACACGGTTCAAAACATGGTCTATGCCCGGGCGCAGGATGTGTGGCCGGTGTTTTGCAGCGGGACTTCTTTTGCCGGACCGGAGGTCAGCAGCGTACTGGATGCGATCTGGCTGCAGGCCACCAACTATACCTCGGCGCAAATATGGACCGCGTTCTATAAGACGCTCGTCAAGAACGGCACGAACAATATCATCCCGGCGGATAGCAAGGGGAAGGTCACGACCAACTTCATCAACCAGGTCGTCCAAACCCTCGGCACCCTGCCTCCGGACGTCCATCCCAAGCGCCTCACCCTGCCCATGATCGGCGGTTGTCCCGGCGGCAGCGCCTCCGCCACGTTCAATATCACCGCCCCCACGAATGTGACCTGGTCCATTACCTGGACCGGTCTGCCGGCTTCGATCGGCACCCATACGGTAACACCCGCCAGCGGGACCGGCCCGGCGGTCGTGACCTTCACGGCGACGGTGCTGCCCCAAAGGCCTAATTTTACCTGCAGCGACACCTACCAACTGACCTATGGGGATCAAGTCGCGGTCAGTTTTTCCAGCGGTGAGTTCTACTGGGTCGGGGTGAATTACGTTTACCTGGCGGTCTGGTAAGCCGCCGGGGACTGCCGGCCGGGATGCGGGGCGTGTCCGTTTTCCTACCCTATCAGGATCAGTAATCTTGCGGACTTTCTAAAGAAGATGATTCCTGCTATAAGCCTTGGGGATGAATCGAAGGGCATTGTGCTTGGGGCTGGCACTTTTGATCCTGCCGCATCTGACGGGCAGGGCACAAGAGAACGGAGTCATTTATCAAATTCCGGCGGGGGAGTACAACGCGCTGCTGGATCTTTACAACCTCACGGGGGGAGCCAACTGGGGCACCAACACCGGCTGGCTCAACCCCGATGCCCCAGAGTGGGCCGGGGTGCAAATCAGCGGCGTCGATTACGATAGCGGCGGCAATGTCATTGGGACGGGCAATGTCACTTTCCTGTATTTGAACGGGAATGGGCTGACGGGGAGCATTCCGAGCACGGTGAGCAGCCTGACGCAGTTGGAGGGATTGGCCCTGCAGGATAACCAGCTCGGCGGCAGCATCCCCGACACCCTGGGAAGCCTCAGCCAGTTGCAGGAGCTTTACCTCTACGACAACCAGCTCACCGGGAGCATACCGTTGACCCTGGCCAATCTCTCGCAGTTGCAGGAGTTCTATCTGCATTATAATCAGCTCAGCGGCGCCATTCCCGCCAACCTGGGAAACCTGGTCCAACTGCAGGACCTGTATCTTCAAGGCAATCAACTCACCGGCGGCATCCCGTCCAGCCTGGGCAACCTCGGCCAGTTGCAGTCCCTCGCCCTCCATGGGAACTTGCTCACGGGCGTCGTCCCAACCACGCTGACCAACCTTACGCAGCTCCAGGAACTTTCCCTGGCTAATAACCAGCTCACCGGCACGATACCCGGCGGACTGGGCGGGCTCAGCCAGTTGCAGGAACTTTATCTCCAAGGCAACCAGCTCACGGGCTCGATTCCCGACACCCTGGGAAACCTGGCGAATCTGAAGGAACTTTACCTGGGAGGCAACCAGCTCAGCGGCCCCATTCCGACCACGCTGGCCGGCTTGGTGCAACTGCAGGTCCTGGCGTTGCAGGGCAACGCGCTCACGGGCGCCATCCCCTCCACCTTCGGCAACCTGGCGGGGTTGCAGGAACTTTCGCTGGGAGACAACCAGTTCAGTGGCGGCATCCCGGCGACTCTGGGCACCCTCACGCAGTTGCAGGATCTGTATCTGCAGGGCAACCAGCTTGCGGGGAGCATCCCGGCCAGCCTGGGCGGCTTGTGGCAACTGGCGGAGCTGGATTGCAGCGGCAACCTGCTCACCGGGGGCATTCCCACCGAGTTGGGCGCGCTCACCAATCTCAATTACCTGGATCTCAGCGCCAACCGATTGTCCGGTGACATCCCCAGCTTCGCCGGACTGCAGAATTTCGACTCGTGGGATGGCGCGTTTTTGTACGGCAACGCCCTCGAAATCTGTCCAGGGACGCAATCCCGTTCCAATCTCGACCAGATGGTGGCCGCCGGAAAAAGGGTGATTTATGATCCACAACTTCCGGAAGTTGTTTCCCCGCCGCAGCCCTTGGTGCGGGTGAGCGGGGGGAGCGCCGGGTTTTCGGTAGTGGCCGGGTGTTCCGGTGAGGAGTCGTTTTACCAATGGCAGCTAAACGGCGCGGCTCTTGCCGACAATGGCCGCATCACGGGCGCCCAAACCGATTCATTTACGATCAACAATGTGCTGATGAGCGACGCGGGCAATTACCAGGTCGTCCTGTCCAATTCGGTGGGTTCGGTCACCAGCGCACCAGTGGCGCTGTCCGTGCTCAAGGCCACGCCCATCATAACCTGGGCCACTCCGGCCCCCATCACGAACGGCACCGTCCTCGGAACCGGCCAACTCAACGCCACGGCCAGCACTCCCGGCGGCTTCGTTTATAGCCCGCCGGCCGGTTCCCTGCCGGCCACGGGCACCAACCTGCTCTCCGTCAGCTTCACCCCGAATGACACCGCTAATTACACGACCGCCGGCGCCAGCGTCAGCCTCGTCGTGGTACCGAATTACATTTACGACGGGATCAACCTGGCCGACCCGGCGCAGGCTTTGGCTGACCCGGACGGCGACGGGCTTTCCAACCTGATGGAATATGCTTTGGGCGCAAACCCCGCGAACGCATCGGACGCGAAATCGGTGCTGGTCACCTCAGAGCTCACGGACACCGGTGGCCGCTATGTTTCCATGCAGTTTAAGCGCCGCAAGGATACCGCTGGTGTGCCCGTGCAGTACATCCCCGAGGTCTCGGGGGACCGGCAGACTTGGTAATCAGATAGTTCACACGTGCTGAACGTAAGCGTAGCCTCGTTGGACACGCAGTTCGATTGGGTCACCGTGCGGGACCAGACGCCCACCACGATGACCACACCGCGGTTCATCCGGTTGCGCGTGACCTTGTCGCCCAACTGAGCCATGCCCGCTGCGGCGAGGTTTCTGTCCGCCGGAATTCAGCCTTATCCTCATCCCTCTCGTCGCGTCGTGACAAACGACGGCCATGCAACGACTGTCGCGGAGCGAAAATCGCTGGCCATGCAATGCATGTCGCGGAGCGACAATTGATGGTAGCCATGGACTTCAGTCCATGGATCTTTGGCCCCTTGATGAACGCGTCGCGTCGCGACGCCTCTCGGGGGAGATGAGCCGACCGTGAACGCGAAACCCGCGCCGGCAAATGATTTATCCGGGACGAATCGAGACTATCGTTTGAGGCCGGGCCTCGTTAGGCCTTGAGTCCGAGTGCCTGGGCGACCACGCTGTCCACCACACATTTGCCATCCACGGTCTTGCGGGCGAGCCCAAAGCCCTCATCCCAGCCCCACACTGCCCAGCCGATGTGGTTCTCGGCCAGTACCTGGCCGAAATCGCGGAACCAGTTGGCCCGATGCTCGGGCTTGCTGTGCCGCGGGAAGACGCCGAATTCCCCACAATACAAGGGCACCCCGTTTTGCGCGCCCCATTCGATGCCTTGATGGAAGCGCGCGGCCAGTTTCTCTTTATTCCAGCGTTCCTTGCCATAGGCCTCGACCATGCGCAGGGAGGCGGGGTTGGACTCGAGTTCGGGCAGCAGCGGCGCCACGGCTTCCGGACTCGACGGGTAGGGAACATCGTGGAGCGGCTTCACCGCGTCGCTGCTCCACGTCGCGCCCTGGTGCGTGAACGTGAAGGGATCGTAACAGTGGAACGAATAAATGACGTTTTTGTCCGGCAACAACTTGAGCTTCTTGAGCCCGTCGATGCCGCCCCAGTTGGGACCGGAAGTGACGATCGTATGGTGCGGCGCATTTTGGCGAATTACGCCCGCCAGGCGCGCGTTCAGCGCGTTCCATTCCTCCTCGCGGTGAGCGAACACGGGTTCGTTGATGATCTCGAGGATCGTCAACTCGGGATCAAAGCGTGACAGCCGTCCGGCCAGCGACCCCCAGAAACGGGCGAAGGACTCCTGCCAGGCCGGGTCGATCTCGGCGGCACGCTCTTCATTGTGGATATCGACAATGACCAGCAATCCGGCGCGGTGAAACCGCTCGATGGCGGCCTCCAGGTAATTGCCTCGATCCTCGATGATCGCGCCCGAGGCCCGGTCCATGATGACCCGGGGCGCCACACACAGGCGCACATGCTTGAGCCCGATTTGCGCCATAAAGGCCGCTTCGTCTTCGCTGATGTAACTCGCGAGATGCTTCGCCAGGTCACCCCGCGCAAACCGGAACCACTGGCACACGTTGGCCCCGGTCGCCAGCCGATCGAGCCGGCTTTGTGGCACTGCCTCCACCAAGTCCGCGGCCGGCAATGAGGGCAGGACTGCCAGTCCGGCGCCGGCGACAGCCGTCGCCCGCAGGAAGCCGCGGCGATTCATCAAGCTGAGTTCCTTCATAAATGAATTCACTTTGTCGAACGGACAGGGCCAAATCAACAAGATTGTATAATAAGGCGCGCCGCCCCGGGGCTGCATCAAGCGCGTCCTGGCGGGGTGGGGACAGCTTGTCCCCACAATCCTGCGTCCACCCTGGTGGGGACACGCTGTCCCCACCCCGCCTGGCAGCGGTCAGCCTTGACTATCGATCGAGGCCGGCGGGGAAGCCGATCGTAAACGGTGAGTTGACCAGGTGCGCCGGGCAAGCGATTTTAAGGTGCGAAGACAATGCAACCGACCGCACCGCCTCACCTCCTGGAACTTATCACGGTCACCCTTGCCCTCGCGCTGTCGGGGTGCGCGACCCGGCAAAGTCCCGCGCTGGGAGAACCCACCACCTACGATGTCAGCCCGCAGCCGGAATCCAGCGCGCTGACGGCCCCGATGAGTGCCAGCCTGGCGGATTCCGTCTGGCCGCGCTACGTCCCCGGCGCGGGTGCGACGAACATCCTGTATCAGCCGCAGGTGGATTCGTGGGACGGGCACCAACTCGTGGCGCGGGAGGCGGTGGCGATTCATCCGCCCGGAAGGCCGCTGTATGTATATGGGGTGGTGACCATCCGGGCGATCACCCTGGTGGATAAGGCCAAGCACACCGTGTCCCTCGAGCAGATTCAAGTGTTAGCCGGCGATTTTCCTTCCGAGCGCGAGAATGACAAAGCGAATCTGCTGCTGCTCCAAAAATCCTTCCCCAAGGAATTGACGGGGCTGTCACTGGACCGTTTGGAATCGAGTTTTTCGGTGGCGCCGCAAGCTCTGCGGGGTTCGGCCCAGCCGTTGAACAATACGCCGCCGCGGATCATTTTTGCCACGAAACCCTCGTTGCTGGTGTATATCGACGGCCCGCCGATTTATCGCCCGGTGCCGGGGACTCAGTTGCAGCGGGTGATCAACTCGGGCATGCTGCTCTTCAAAGACCAGGGCGGGCGGCATTATCTGCGTTCGCCCGCGGGCTATCTCACCGCGCCAGACCTGACGGGGCCGTGGACGGTGGCCAGCCAGGTGCCGCCAGGCGCCAAGGAAGCCGAAGCGCAGATGGGTGAGGGCGAAGCTGCGGATTTGGTTGCGCCACAGCCCCTCGCACCGAACACCGGCACGGCGAGTTCTACGAATGGGAATCCGCCCCTGGTCTATGTCGCCACCACTCCCGCGGAGTTGGTGATCTTCCAAGGCGAGCCCAACTTTGTTCCCATTCCGGACACACACCTGCTGTATGTGGCTAACACGACAGCCAATGTGTTCAAGTTGTTGACCGACCAGAAGGTGTATGTGTTGCTCTCAGGCCGCTGGTTTCGCGCGCCTTCGCTCGACGGGCCTTGGCAGTATGTGCCGGCCACCCAGTTGGCCTCGGATTTCGAGTCCATCCCCGACACCAGCCCCAAGGAGAACGTGAAAGCGAGCGTGCCGGGCACCGCCCAAGCCACTGAGGCGCTCATTGCCAACAGCATCCCGCAAGGCACAAAAGTTCAGCGGAGCGCCCCGATGCAGGATCCGAGGCTCGACGGGGCGCCGCAACTACAGCCGATAGCGGGCACCCCGCTTTATTATGTCGTGAACAGCGCCACACCCATCATCAAGGTGGATGATAACTCGTGGTATGCCTGCCAGAATGGGGTTTGGTTTGTTTCGACCTCGGTCAACGGACCTTGGGTGGTGGCCGCGTCTATTCCGGCGGTGATCTATTCGATTCCGCCGAGTTCGCCACTGCATTACCTGACCTATGTGCGGATTTATGGGACCGCGCCGGATGTACGTGTACGAAGGCTATACCCCGGGTTACCTGGGGGATGAAGTGGAAGACGGCGTGGTGGTCTATGGCACCGGATATTATTATCCGCCCTGGGTGGGCGGGGTGTGGTATGGCTGGCCCGTGACGTGGGGCTTTGGCTGGGGACCATGCTGGAACCCCTGGGATGATTGGTGCTTCGGCTGGGGTTTCGGTTGGGGTTGTGGTTATGGGCCCTACGCGTGGCGCTACTGTCACCCGCCCGGCCCATGGTGGGGCCCGTACCGGCACTGGGAGCGCCAACCGGGCGCCCTGGCGGCCAGGAGAGATGTCCGATTTACCACCGCCCGGAATCTTTATGACCGCACCACGCCGCGCAGCGATCTCGGCGCCAGGAGCCTGGTTGACCGCCAGGCGGCCGCTGATTACGGACGCTCCTACAACTCTCGCACCGGCGCCCGGCTCTCCGATCCACGCGGACCCGTGGTGGATAACGCCAGGGCCTGGGACGGCCGTTCCGCCAGCCGCGAGGCGTGGTTTGGCAGCGGGACCGCGCAACGCGGAGGCCTCTCGCGCGGCGGCGGCAGCACGGGCTACGGTTCCTGGCGAGCGGTGGATTCCGTCGCGCCACGTTCCGCGGCGGCTTCGCGATTTTTTGACTCCGGGCGCATGGGGGGGCCGGCAGGCTTTGGCGGTGGCAGGTCGTATGGCGCTTCTCGTGGCTGGGGTGGCGGCGCAGAGAGGGGTTATTCGGGCGGTTTCAGCACGCGGGGCAGCGGGGGCGGCGGGGGCGGCGGCGGATTTTCCGGCGCGGGTCATGGAGGCGGGGGCGGCCACTCCGGTGGAGGCGGCGGGCACAGCGGAGGCGGGCGGTAGAAACCTCCGATGGTTTGAACGGGGCTGGGGCTGGGGATGGGTTCGGGCGAGGGTTAGCACTTAGGGCCTCGCAGAAGGGGCGGGAGGGGGTTGGGATGCGGCGGGGTTGGGGGGGCCGAACACGCGGCTCGAATCGAAAGCGGGAGCAAGCTTCCCGCACTCCAAACGCTTCGCGCGGAAGGGGTGCGGTTTAGGATGCGCGGGGTTGGTGGGGTTTTTGAAGGCGCGGCTCGATTCGAAAGCGGGAGCAAGCTTCCCGCACTCCAAACGCTTTGCGGAGTCCGGCCGCGTGGTCATGTTGAGCTACAACGTCCACCCGGGGCGGTAGGCGTATTGGAGGTACTCGTTGGCTTTTGCGTTGTTGCGGAATTTGAGATTTTCGCTGTCCCAAAACACTTTCTCGCCGCCGGCCCGGATGCAGACGCTGCCCAACAGCACCGCTTCGGTCAATGCTCCGGAGAATTTGGCAAAGTCGGAGCGCGTTGCGGACCCCGTCTTGCAGGCCAGGATCCATTCCATTTTGTGGCGCAAGTCCTCCGAGGCATCGGGGCCGACCAAGGTATTGCGGGGCAGGGTGGGGGCAGGACGTTTGTAGGCGCGATTTCGGCTCTCGGGAATGAGCATGGGGTTTCGGCCGCCCCAGCCCGTCACCAGGATTTTTCCGCGGTCGCCGACAAATAGAATGCCGTCCTCGCGATCGAGCTGCCGCTCATCCTCATCGAGTTCTTCAGGGCGCGGGGGCATCATCCCTCCGTCATACCAGTGGAGTTTGACGGGCGGCATGTCTCCGCGGGCGGGAAACTGGTAATGAACCACGCAGGCTGCGGTAACGCTATCGGGATAGACCGCGGTGGAGCTGCCTTCGAGGCTCTCGGGCGCTCCGAGCTTCAGCGCGGAAAAAACCGGCGCGACGTTATGAATGCCCATGTCGCCGATGCCGCCGCTGCCAAAATCCCACCACCCGCGCCAAACGAACGGGGCATAGGCGTGGTTATAGGGCCGCAACGGGGCGGGCCCGAGCCACAGGTCCCAGTGGAGGGTCGGCGGCACGGGCTGCGTATCCTTGGGCGCCTCGATGCCTTGCGCCCACCAGAGCGGCAGCTTGCCGGAATGGGTGGGCCGGTCGGACCACACGTGCACGTCGCGCACCGGGCCGATAGCGCCGTCCCAGATCCACTCGTTGATTAGGCGGTTGCCGTCGTAGGCCATTCCCTGGTTGCCCATCTGGGTCGCGACCTTCGCGTCGCGGGCCACCTTGGCCACCTGGCGGGCTTCGAACACGGTTCGGGTGAGGGGTTTTTCGCAATAGACATGTTTTCCGGCGCGCAGGGCGGCGATCGACACGTGGGCGTGATTGTGGTCGGGTGTGCCGACAACGACGGCGTCGATGCCTTTTTCCTTGTCGAGCATTTCGCGATATTCCGTGTAGAGCCTGGCTTTGGGGTACGCCTGCGCCAGTTGCGGAAAATGGCTCTCTTCGACATCGCAGAGCGCCACAATATTCTGACCCAGGGTGGCGCAGTCCCGGATGTCCCCGCTGCCTTGGCCGCCCAGGCCGACGCCGGCGATGTTCAGCTTTTCATTGGGAGAGGCGCTTTCCGACGCGCCCAGGACAAGGCGTGGCAGCACCATGAACGCGGTGACGGCAGCGGAACTGCCGAGGAAAGCGCGGCGGCTGAAGCCTGGTTTCGAGGGCGGGGTTTGGCTTGGCTCGTTCATAATTGAGAATAGCGGATGAAAGGCGTTGGCACTCTGGAATTAAATGGTACCCGCTTATGACACTGAAGCCCTCGCCAGGTCAAGGCATCTCTTTCGCCTTTTCCCTTCCCTAAATGAAACGGGACGGCTAAAAGCTCCTGATGCACCTCGATTTGACCGGGCAGCCTTGCACTCCATCAGCCGTCGATATGAAGCGGGGCAGCGGTTTCGAGACTCAAAACGCAGCTCTGCTCTGCCACGCCGGGATAGCCGGCGTTCGCAGGCTGCTCGTCCCTCTGCCGGGAAATGCCCCGAGACTCCCGAACCGGGCCTTGGCGCGCGCGCGCACGTATGGCGTGAGCTTCCGCTGGCCCCTGTTCATATTGTGGGGTGCGCTTGCATTAAGCCCAGTGACCCATGCGGCGTCAACCGAGTCCTGGGCCGGGCGGTGGGACCTCACGATTCAAGACTCGACCCACCGGCAGCTTCCCTCCTGGCTTGAACTCACGCGGGAAGGCAGTGATTGGAAAGCGCGGTTCGTGGGGCGCTGGGGAAACGCTCGGCCGTTGCCCAAGGTTGTCGTGAGCGGAGACCAGATTCAGTTTGTCTCTCCCAAAGAAGCGGAAGACAGCCGTAACGACTTGGTCTTTGACGGCACCCTGAGCGCCGGATCCCTGAAAGGTGCCGCGGAGGGGCCGAACGGCACACCCTGGATCTGGACAGGCAAACGCGCGCCCGCGCTTGAGCCTCCGGCCCGCGTCGAATGGCAGGCGCCGATCATCTTGTTTAACGGGCGGGATTTCACGGGATGGCGCTTTGATAATCCCGAGAAGGCGTCCAGTTGGGTGGTGGAGGGCGGACGCCTGGTCAACCAGGCTGCCGGATCGAATATCGCCACGCGGGAAACGTTTCAGGATTTTAAGTTGCACCTGGAAGTCAACTGTCCCACCAACGCCAACAGCGGCATTTACCTGCGCGGCCGCTACGAGGTGCAGGTCGAGGATGATTCACTTCAAGAGCCGCCCAGCCATCACATGGGAGCGGTCTATGGTTTCCTGGCGCCGGCGCCGGAACAGCCCCGGCGCCCCGGTGTCTGGCAAACCTTCGATATCACCTTGGTCGGACGGGTTGTGACTATTATCCAAAATGGTCACACCATTATTGATCACCAGGAGATTCCGGGCATCACCGGCGGCGCCTTCGACAGCCACGAGGAGTTGCCAGGCCCCATTTACTTGCAGGGCGACCACGGCGGCATCGCTTACCGGAACATCGTGCTGACGCCAGCCCTGCCTTGAGCGAACGCGCGCGTGTGGGGGAGCAACGGCGAAACTGCAATGACACCCCGGAACACGCGGCTGGTACGGCAAAACCGGACTTGCCTGCAACCTGTTTCCAGACTCAAGGAATCGAGTCAGTTCAGATACTTCACCTTCAGGTTGCGGAACTCAATCCGGTAGCCTTCGGCTTCCAATCCCACGAAGCCCTGGGCCAGGCCGCAGTCAGCGAACTCGCAGGTGACAGCCCCGTTTACCCACAGGGTTAACTTCTTTCCGCGCGCGGTGACTTCGAGGGTGTTCCACTCGCCGGCCGGTTGGACACGCAGGTCTTTGACCTCGTTCTTCAGCGAGAAGAATTTCTTCTTCCCCTCGCCGGTCAAGGTTTCGCCAAAGAGGTAGCCATCCTTAGCGTCGCCGAACTGGGCCTGGTGCCAAATGGCGCCATCCTTTGAGTTGCGAACATAGGCCCCGCTGTTGTAGCCGGTCTTGCCCTCGATCTTTGTGTAGCGGCACTCGAAGTGGAAAATCGCATCGCCAATCTCGCGGTTGAAGAGCAGCATGTCGTGGCCGCCGTCGCCGTCGCAAATCAGGATTTTTCCGCTCGCATCGACATGCCATTGCTGGCGGCCGAGTTTGCCCGTGGGGGGCACCGGCACGCGATACCATCCCTGCAAATCGGCGGGCGGCAGAATATCCACCCAGTTCTGCGGATCACCGGCCAGCGCGCTGGGCGTTTCCGGAAATCCGGCTCCGCATACCCGGAGGGTGCATAACAGGGCCAGCGCCAGGGGCAGGACGCGGGCCACCAGGCTGCAGGTGGCCGGCACGTGGTTCAGTCGAGGAGTTAAAATGGGCAAATCGCTTGTCATGAGACGGGCAGCTTATCTGAAGCCGGGGCGCGCCGAAAGTACCCGAGTGCTTCACGCCATCCAGCAGAACGGGAGGTGTACGCACCCGGGCGAGCCCGCACGCCGGCTGCGTGCACGATTCCTGCTACCTGTTTCTCCGCGCGACTGGATCAGGCCGGAACCGCTTTTCTAGCAGCATTAGTTCGCCACAATTTGGGACAATATGAGCTTAGGTCCGTTGCTCCATGGATGGAATCCGACAGCCGGTGTCTCACGTCGGGACAGCCGGTGCGCTCGGGGTGTGCACCCGGGCAGGCGGCTCGGGATGCTCGCGAACGTGGCGGTGACTTTGTGCTCGGCGCTCCTGGCGGCATCGCAGCTTGGGGCCGCCGAACCGCGGGCAACTTCCAAGCCGGGCGAGTTGAAAAGCTTCGCAGAGTTTTACGCACTGACTCCCGCTCAGGCGAGCCAGGGCTGGCATGCGCGGATTCAAGGGGTGGTGCTCTGCTTCAACCGGGCGTGGAACCAATTTTATATTCACGATGGCCAGGAGACGGTTTGGATTGCTCCGGCCCAAATCCAAGGGAACTTCGAGGCTGGGGACGGGATTGAATTCACTGCGACCACACGGCTTAAGGGTGGCGCTCCGGCCTGGACAAATCTGAACGCCACCCGCCTCGGACACCGCGCGTTGCCTGTCCCGCGACGCCTCCGGCTCGCACAATTCACCGAGGCGTTTGGCCAATGGGTGGAGACCGAGGGCGTGGTGCGGGTGGCGGAGACGAGCCAAGGGCCGCTTTGCCTGGTCATTCACGACGAAGGCCGGAATGCCCTGGCTTATGTCTTTGGTCCAAGCGGGCAGGCGGACGCCGCCCGGCTGGCCGGCTGCCGAATCCGTGTGCGGGGCATTAACTCGAGCAAAATCGAAGCGGGCCGCTTGCGGTCGGCTGGACTCTACGTCCCTGACCTCGCCGCGATTGAGACGATTTCCGAGCCCGCCCGGAGTCCGCGGGAGGCGCCGGTGGTGGCTATCGATAGCCTGCTCAGCCGCGAGTTGGGGGATTGGACCAACCGGCAGGTGCACCTCAATGGCGTGGTGGTGGCTTACCAGCCGGGAGATTCTCTGGTGGTGAAGGATGCGACCGGAGGCATTCGCGCGCGGATCGTTCAGGTAGATCCCGTCGGTCCCGGGGCACGGGTGGACCTGTGGGGGTTCCTGGGCTTCGAGAGTTCAGGAGCAACCTTGGAGGACGCTTGCTTTTCGCTCGATACCCCAGCCAGGGGCGCCGAGGGCGCCCCGCCTCGGCGCGATCCGGTTTCGAGCTCGGGAACCGCTCGGGTTCTGACACAGATTTCTGAAATCCGCAAGCTCACCACCGCAGAGGCGGACCGTCAAATCCCCGTGAGATTTCAGGGCGTGGTGACCGCTGTGGATCTCGAGTGGCACAGCGCCTTTCTTCAGGATGCCACCGGGGCGGTGTTCTTCGACCCCGGACCAACCGATGTCCGGCCCGGGCAATGGGTCGAGCTTTCCGGGCTAACGGCAAGCGGAGACCGTCCGCCGTACGTGATCGATTCGGAGATCCGCGTTTGTTACCTAACCAACTTTCCCGCGGCCGTTCCGGTGAACCTGCAGGTGCTGGCGGCGGGACAACTGGACGCCTCGTGGGTCGAGATGAGCGGTGTCGTGCGGCGAGTGACGCGGGCCTGGGGGCGATTGTATCTGGAATTGGCCGTCCCCGGAGGGCAGGTGAGGGCGATCCTCCCGTTTCCGGAAGGCTCCCGCACTCCAGACCAGCTTGTGGACGCCCGAGTAAGCCTGCAGGGGGCTTGCGCTTCGGATTTTAATGCGCGGCGACAGCTTAGCGGAATCACCCTCCGGGTGCCGGCCCTTCGGTTCGTGACCGTTTTGGACCCGGCGTCGGCGGATCCCTTTTCCGCCAGTCCCACCCCGATTCGCGCCGTAGGCACCTTCCAATCGGATTCACTCGCCGGGCGCCGAGTCAAGGTCGGCGGCGCGGTGTCATTGGTCGTCCCCGGCGAGGGGTTCTATTTGCAGGACGGCTCCGGTGGAATCCGTGTGCTGACGGCGCAAACCAACGCGCTGGGCGCGGGGGACGCGGTGGAGGTCCTCGGGTTTCCCACCTTGGGCGATTTTAGCCCCTGCCTCTCGGAGGCGAGTTATCGCCGCATCGGTGACGGGCAGCTACCCAGCCCCCGGGAAACCACCGCGGAGCAAATCCTTGGCACCGGCGAAGCGGACGGGCTCGAAATCCAAATCCAGGCGGAGTTGCTTCAGCCCGTGTCCCGCTCAGCCCGGACGAAACTCATCCTGCAGAGCGGCCCTGTGGTTTTCAGCGCTTCGTTGGCGCGGCCGGGCAGTTCTCCGGCGTTGAGCCGTCTGCGACCGGGCAGCTTGCTGCGGTTGACGGGTATTTGCGCGATTCAGGCCGGCGAACAGCACGAGCCCGCCTCCTTCCGGCTGATACTCGACGGTCAGAAGGGCGTTCTCCTGCTCAAGGCGCCGTCACCTTGGACCCTGAGCCAGACGCTCATCCTGGCAGGGGTGCTGGGTTTTCTTGTTCTGCTTGCGGGCGTGTGGGCGGTGACCCTGCGCCGGCAGGTGCGCCGGCAAACGGCCATCGTGCAAAAGGAAAAGCAGCTCCTGTCCACCCTGATCGATCACCTGCCCGATAACGTGTTCGTCAAAGATCCCGAGGGGCGCTTCGTTTTGTCCAATCGTGCCCACGCGCGATTTCACGGGGTCAAATCGGGCAGGGATCTGCTGGAAAAGCGGACCGCGGAGATCTGCCGGCCGGAGTTGGCGCGCGCTTACTCGGAGGTGGATGGGAAAATCCTGCGCGGAGAGCTTGAATCCTTCGAAGGGGAAGAACCGGCGGTGAACGCGCTGGGGGAAGCGCGCTGCCTGGCCACGATCAAAGTGCCGTTGAAAGATGATGCGGGCCAAATTGCCGGGCTGGTGGGCATCAGCCGCGATGTGACGGAACGCAAGCGAGCCGAAGAGGCCTTGAAGGAATCCGAGCGCTTCACCCGTTCCCTGGTCGAGCACCTTCCCCAGAACATTCTGCAGAAGGATTTGGCGGGCCATTTCACCTTTGTGAACGACTTTTTCTGCCGCACGGTGAACCGGGCGATGGACCAGATTCTCGGCAAGACCGATTACGACCTTTACCCACCGGAGCTGGCCAAGAAGTTCCGCCAGGACGATGCGGAAGTCCTTTCGCAAGGGAAGTTGCTGCGCGTCGTGGAAGAAAATCGCAACCCCGCGGGTGAAAAAACGTATGTCGAGGTGATCAAGTCCCCGGTCCTGGGACCGGACAGCCGGCCCGTTGGCCTGCAGGTGATCTTTTGGGATGTCACACCCCGGAAGCAGGCGGAAGCCCAATTGGCGTACGAGCGCGATCTGCTGAAGGCCCTGCTGGATAATTATCCGGATGCGATCTACTTCAAGGATCGGGAATCCCGCTTCGTGCGCGTCAGCAAATCCAAGCTCGAGCGGTCTTTGGCCATGGCCCGCGGCCGGTACGCCGGCGCGCACCCGGATTTCCAAGGGAGCTGGCCTCCTTTTCTGCAGGATCTGAACCTGTTCGCCGCGTACCTGCCGGGCAGAACGGATTTCGATTTCTTCGACCAGCCGCGGGCCCAATCGGCCTTCGAGGATGAGCAGCAAATCATTCACTCCGGCCAGCCGCTGGTCGGCAAGATCGAAAAGGCCATTCTGCCCGATGGCAAACCCTACTGGTCCCTCAGCACTAAAATGCCCTGGCGGGATGCGGACGGGCGGATCATCGGGACCTTCGGCATTTCCAAGGACATCACCTCGATCAAGGAGGCAGAAGAAACCGTGGCCGCCGTCCACAACCAATTGGTCGAGACCTCGCGGCAAGCGGGCATGGCCGAGGTGGCCACCCGCGTGCTCCACAACGTCGGCAACGTGCTGAACAGCGTCAATGTGTCCGCCACGCTGATTGCGGAGAAAGTCGCGCACTCGAAGGGTTCCGGGCTGGCCAAAGTGGTGGCGTTGTTCCATGAGCAGGGCTCGGACCTCGGGCGGTTTCTGACCGACGACCCGCGGGGGCGCCAGGTTCCGCTCTACCTCGAACAGCTCAGCGAGCGCCTGGGGCGCGAGCGGCAATTCCTCTCGAGGGAAATTGAGGCGCTGATTAAAAACGTGGATCATATCAAGCACATCGTTGCCATGCAGCAAAGCTATGGCAAGGTCGCCGGGATTACCGAGACGGTCCGGCCCGCCGATCTGATCGAAGAGGCCTTGAAGCTCAATGCGGGCTGCTTTACCGAGCGCCGAATCCAAATCCAGCGTGATTTTGAGCCGAGCCGGCTGCCGGAGATTACGGTCGAGAAGCACAAGGTGCTGCAGATCCTGGTGAACCTGCTGCGCAACGCCGGGTTTGCCTGTGAGGAGTCTGGACGCGCGGACAAGCGGATTGCGGTCCAGGCGAGCAACGGCGAGGGCCGGCTGCTCCTCTCCGTTTCTGACAACGGGGTAGGCATTGCCCCGGGAAACCTGGCGAAGATTTTCAACCTGGGCTTTACCACCCGCAGGGAGGGCCACGGCTTTGGCTTGCACAGCGGCGCCCTGGCGGCCAAGGAACTGGGCGGCGCACTCCGGGTACACAGCGACGGCCCGGGCCAGGGAGCGACCTTTACGCTGGAATTGCCAATTTAACTCGAGGACATTATGCCCCAGACAAATGAGATTGTTCCGCGCGCAGGCCAAGACCCAGCCCGCAGGCTTGAGCCGGAGGGGTTGCCGGGCAGGCATGCCGACTCCCGCGCACCGGCTCCCGGCACCGTGGGCACGCCACCGCGCGCTCTGGTTGCCGTGCCGGTTGACCGGTCCGATCCCGCCGTGAAGGCGCCGCCCGCGCGGATCCTGATTATTGACGACACACCCGCCATTCATGAGGACTTTCGCAAAATCCTCGTGGGGGACGAAAACCATCCGTTGGACACGACCGAGGCGGCCCTGTTCGGCGAGGCTTCCTCTCCGACGCCCCGGCCGCACTTCCTGGTCGATTCCGCTCACCAGGGGCAGGAAGGTTTGGCCCTGGCGCAACAGGCCGTCGCCGAAGGCCGCCCGTATGCGCTGGCGTTTGTCGATATTCGGATGCCGCCCGGGTGGGATGGGATCGAGACCATCGCTCAGCTCTGGGCGGCGGACCCGGACCTTCAGGTCGTCGTGGCCACCGCTTATTCGGACTACTCGTGGTCCGACATCGTCCGCCGCTTTGGCACCAAGGACAACCTGCTCATCCTGAAGAAGCCGTTCGATAACGTGGAAGTGTTGCAGTTGGCTCAAGCGCTGACGACTAAATGGCAACTAGGCAATCAGTCGCGGCTCCGGATGCAGGATCTCGACCGCATGGTGGCCGACCGGACAGGGCAACTGAACGAGGCGGCCACCCACATTCTGCGTTTGAACCGTCTCTATTCGGTGCTGAGCAAGAGCAACGAGCTGGTGGGGCGCACGCGATCGCTGCCACACCTTTGTGAACAGGCATGCCGGATCGCCGTCGAGGACGGGCTGTTCCGCCTGGCGTGGGTGGGCCTGCTGGACGCCCGCACGCTCGACATCAAGCCTTTCGCCCACTGGGGCTGCACGACCGGTTACCTTAGCCGGGTCCGGGTCTCGGCGGATGAATCGCAGCCGGAGGGGTTGGGGCCGGCGGGGGTGGCCGTTCGGGAGGGCCGGTATGACATTTGCAATGCGGCGCCGGAGGATCCCCGGCTGGCGCCCTGGCGGGAGGCCATCCGCCACTTTGGTTTTCAATCCATCGGGGCGTTCCCTTTGCGGGTGCAGGATCGCACCTTGGGGGTCCTGGTCTTATACAGCAGCGAACCTGGCTTTTTTAACGGCGGGGAGATCCAGCTCCTGGACCAATTGTCCAATGACCTTTCCTTTGCGATCGAATTAGTGGAGCAGGACCAGCAACTTCATTTGCAGCGCGCCGCGCTTGAATCGGCCGCCAATAGCATTGTGATTACGGATCCGGAGGGACTGATCGTATGGCACAATGCCGCGTTCACCCGCTTGACGGGTTACTCCGCGGCGGAGACCAAAGGCAAGAAGACCTCCGTGCTCAAGTCGGCCACGCATGGGCCTGAGTTTTACCGGAAAATGTGGCAAACCATTGCTTCCGGCCGGGTCTGGCAGGGCGAAATCGTGAACCGTCGCAAGGATGGAAGCCTTTACACCGAGGAGATGACCATCACGCCGGTGCACGGGGAAAAGGGGGTCATCACGCACTACATTGCGATCAAACAGGACATCACGGAGCGCAAACGGACGGAACAGCGCGTGGCGGCCTTCTCGACACTCGGCCAGCGGCTCAGCGCCGCCCAGACGGTGAAGGAATCAGCGCAGATCATCGTGGAAGTGGCCGATCAGTTGCTGGGCTGGGATGCCTGCGCTTGCGACCTCTATTCGGAAGCGGAGGACAAGGCTTTCCCGGTGCTGAGAATGGAGGTCAAAGACGGGCGCCGCATCGAAGGCCAAACTCCCGACGGTCCGCAGTCCCTGACACCGGTGGCCCGCCGGGCGGTCCAGGAGGGCGGGGTGCTGCTGCTGCGCGAGAAGGCGGAGCGGATGCCCGGGGACAAAGTGTTCCTGGGCGGGGCCAACCCGGCATCGGCCTCCCTGCTTTTCGTGCCTATTCGCAACGTCGGCAAAGTCAGCGGCGTCCTTTCCATCCAAAGCTATACCCCCGGTGCCTACGACCAGGCGAGTCTGGAAACCCTGCAGGCGCTGGCCGACCATTGCGGCGGCGCGCTGGATCGCATCAAGACCGAAGAGGCGCTCCATTTCACCCAGGAAGAACTGCGGCAGTCGCAAAAGCTTGAGGCCATCGGGCAGCTCGCGGGAGGGGTCGCCCACGATTTCAATAATCTGCTTGCGGTGATCCGCGGGAATATCGAGCTGGCGCTCATGCGCGCCGGCGAGCCCGGTCCGGAGACGACCGAATGCATGAACCAGGCGGTCGCGGCCGCCGACCGGGCGGCCAATCTGACCCGGCAGCTCCTGGCTTTTGGGCGCAAGCAGGTCATGCAGGCGCAGTCGCTCGATCTCAACGAGTTGGTCGGCAATCTGACGAAGATGCTTAAACGCATTATCGGCGAGCACATCCAGTTGCAGTGCAGTTACGCGGCCGGCCTGGCTTGCGTCAAAGCCGACCCCGGCATGATCGAGCAAGTCCTGATTAACCTGGTGATCAACGCGCGTGACGCGATGGCCCGAGGTGGGGAGTTGCTGATCAGCACACACGAGGTCACCTTCGAGGCCGGCGCTCGTGCGCATCCCGAGGCGCGTCCGGGCCGCTTTGTCGCCCTGACCGTCCGGGATACCGGGACCGGCATCGCTCCGGAACATTTGCCGCACATTTTTGAGCCGTTTTTTACCACGAAAGAAGTCGGCAAAGGCACCGGCCTTGGCCTGGCCACCGCCTACGGGATCATTAAGCAGCACGGCGGCTGGATTGAAGCGGCCAGCGAAGGTGGCGCCGGTTCCACGTTTGCGTTTTACCTGCCGGCGTTGGAATCCGGCGTCAAGCTTTCGAAAGTGCCCTTGGACGATTCCAGCCCGCTTTGCGGAAACGAAACGATCCTGCTGGTGGAAGATGAGGACTCGGTCCGGGTCCTGACCCGGCGTGTGCTCGAGACGTTCGGCTATCGTGTCCGCGAGGCGGCCTCCGGCCGGGAAGCGCTTGATCTGCCGGCTTCCTCGCTGGCCGAAATCGATCTGCTTTTGACCGACGTCATCATGCCCGGAGGCATTACCGGGCGCGAATTGGCCGATCGGCTGACCAGCCGGCGGCCGGAGCTGAAGGTGATATTCACCAGCGGCTACAGCGGGGAAGCGCTCGGGCACGACACGGAGATTCTGCGCGCCACCAAGCGGCGTTTTCTGCCCAAGCCCTGCTCTCCGCGCGATCTTTTGCTGGCCTTGCGTCAGAGCCTCGACGAGAGATAAGCCGGCTCCCTCGAACCCCCGCGCCGGGGTCTGGCGCTTGAACCCCCAGGGCATTCAGCCCCGGGGAAGTGGGGGCTCCGACTAGAACCGGCGAAGCCGCGCGGCCGCGCCGGAGATTGCCGGTCGTTAGAAATCGAACTGGTCGATATTCTGCCTGGTAAAGATGAACGGCTTGCCCAGGAGGATGTTGTCGCCTTGGATCTCGAACTCTCCCAATGAGCCGGCTTTGAAGGTTTTGTCGGCGGGTTTCAGGGTCCCCTTGACCAGCGCCTGAGCGGCGCAGACCGTCAGGTATCCCAGGTCCTCGGTTTTCCAGAGGATCACGCTGTCCGTCACCCCCTCTTTGACATAGCGGCGGTTTTCGCTGGGCAACCCCAGGCCAATCACCCGCACCTGGCCGGCTTTGCCCGCCTGCTTTACTGCCTCCGCCGCGCCCGGCACGGCGGGTGAGCAGATGGCCATGATGAGTTTGAGGTTCGGATTTGCGCTCAGAAGCGCGGTGGTTTCGGCCTGTGCTTTGTCCTTCAAATCGTCACACGGGCGCAGGGCCGCCAGTTTGATATTTGGATACTTGGCGGCGCGGCGCGACTCGATGTATTTTTGCCACTCATTCATGTTGTCCGCGGTCAGGCTGGCGGTGATGATTGCGAATTCCCCCGTGCCATCCAGCAGGCGCGCCGCCTCGTCCATCAACGTGAACCCGATGCCCTCGGGGGTTGCCTGGTTGACGAAGAAGGAGCGCGCGTTGGGTTCGGCGTCGGAATCATAGGTAATGACCTTGATGCCTTGGGCCCTGGCTTTGCGCAAGGCCGTCGAGATGCCTTCCTTGTTTTCGCAGGCCACCGCCATGGCATCCACCCCCAGCGCGATCCAGTTCTCCACAATCTCGTTTTGTTTGGCCGGGTCCGGATCGGTGGGGCCGTCAAAAATCAGATCGACCCCGAGTTCCCGGGCGGCCTTTTCGGCGCCGCGTTTGCAGGAAATGAAGTACGCGTTGCCTTTGCTCTTGGGCATCAGGGCGATGGTGATCTTTTTATTTTGTCCCGCGGAGCCGCCCGGGGGGCTGGAATCTTTGCTGCAGCCGGCGAGGAAAATCGCCGGAATGAGAAGTAAGAGAAGGCGCTTCACGGTGTGGCGTGGGGGAGGTTCAAGGTACGGTTTGATTTTGGGGACTGGCCTTTGGAGGCTCATGCATCGTTTGCTTTGGGAGAGTAGCCAGGGCGGCGGCGTTGGGCGAACAGTTTCGGCAGCGCGGAGCCGGAGAGGGCCACGAGCAGCAACGCCCCGGTGAGCACGCCGCCCGCTTCTCGCGGCTGCCGGGCGTGTACCAGGCCATTGTTCAGGATGGCGAGCAACGCGACCCCGAGGATCGTCCCATGGACCGAGCCCACCCCGCCGAAGATGCTGGCCCCGCCCAGAACGACGGCGGTGATGGCCAGCAATTCGTAGCCCGTGCCGGCATCGGCGCGCGCCTGGCCGAGCCGGGCCGTGTAGATGATGGCGGCGATCGCCACGATGATCCCCGCCAAAACATAAACGGCAGCCAGCCGCCGCTGGACGGGGATGCCTGCGTAGCGGGGGCCTTCCGCTGAAAAACCGATGGCCCGCCACGAGCGGCCAAAGGTCGTCCGGTGAACGAGCACCCACATTGCCATCGTGAGCAGGGCAAAAATCGGGGCCTGCGCGGGGACCCCGAGCCACTGTCCCTGGCCGAGTGCGAGGAAGGCATCGGGAAAGCCGGTATAAGTGTCCACGCCGTGGGTGATGGCTTCGGCCAGGCCGCGAAAGAGCGAGAAGGTTCCCAGGGTGACGATCAGCGGCGGCAATCGCAGGCCGGTGATGAGGGAAGCGTTCAGGGCGCCGGCGGCCGCCCCGAGGAGCAGTGTGGCGGCCCCGGCAACCTCGATGGGCAGGTGTCCGTCCCGCCACATCTTGCCGAACAGGACGGCGCACAGCCCCAGCAGCGACCCCACGGAAAGGTCGATGCCGCCGGTCAGGATGATCGGCGTCATGGCCAGCGCCAGCAGACCGATTTCCACCGTGTGCCGCAGAATGTCGAAGTGGTTTTCGAGCGTGCCGAAACGGGGGCCGATGTGGTTGAAGCTGAGCCACTCGATCCCCAGGATAAGCAAAAGCAACGTCTCGTGGCGCCAGAGGCCGGCTTTCCACCAGGGCTCGGGAGTCGCCCCCATCAGCGGGTTTCCTTTCGATGGCGCAAGCCATCCGCCACTACCGCCAGCAGGATGATGGCCCCTTGAATCGCCCGCTCCCAATAGGCCTCGACGTGCAGGTGAATCAAGGCCGGACTGACACACGCCAGCAGGAGCAGGCCAATGAACGCTCCCCACAGGCTTCCCCGCCCTCCCGAAATCGCGACCCCGCCGACGACGGCGGCGGCAATCACCTTCAATTCGAGGCCCGAGCCGGCTTTGGGATCGACTTGCGGGGATTGAACCAGGTTCAGCACGGCGGCCAGGCCGGTGAGCAGACCCATCAGGGCAAAAACACCCAGCCACGTGCGCTGCGGGCGGATCGCGGCCAGCCGGGCCGCTTCGGCATCCGAGCCCACCGCGTAGAGGAAGCGGCCCGCCGCCAGGTACCGGGCCCCCAGTGCGAGCACAATCAGCAGAACCACCGCGGCGGCTGCAATTGCGATTTGGCCGGTGGTCTGTGTCAGGCCCATCCATTGCACGCCTTCCGGCAAATTGACGAACTCCCCCTGGCGTTGCCAGCGCAGGGCTTCCCGCCACGTCACCATGGCGGCCAGCGTGACCACGATGGAAGGCAGTCGCAGCCCGGCCACGAGCAACCCGTTCAAAGCGCCCATGAGCAGGCCGAGGCAAGCGGATGCGCCCAGCACCACGAAGAGCGGCCATTTTGCCGCGGCCAGCAGCCCCGCGCAGACGCTGCACACCCCGAATTGTGAGCCGACCGAGATGTCGATTTGGCGCGAGATGATCACCAGGGCCATGCCGCAGGTCACGACCAGGGCCGGCGCTTCGCTCGCCACCAGAGAAAGCAGCGGGTGCGCCTGGTAAAAAGAAGGGGCGAAAATCGCCAGCGCGGCCAGCACCAGCGCCAGGGCGCCGGCAACCGAATACTCGCGAAAGTGCTGCTTCACGCGGCCGTCCCTTTCTGGCCGAAGGCGGCCGCCATGACGTCGTGCGCGTTGCGCGTTCGGGGCAGCAAGGCGGCGACCGTGCCGCCGCGCAGGACCGCGATGCGATCACTCATCCCCAGCACCTCGGGCAGGTCGCTGGAAATCAGCAGCACGGCCAGCCCCTGGGCCGCCAGGCCACGGATGATCCGGTGGATCTCGCTCTTGGCCCCGACATCCACCCCCTGCGTGGGTTCGTCGAGGATCAACACCTTGGGCTGCGTGGCCAGCCAGCGCGCGATGGAGACCTTTTGCTGGTTACCGCCCGAGAGCGTACCCGCCGGGGCGCCAGGGCTGTGAGCTTTCACGGCGAGTGATCGGATGAATTCCAGGGCCAGGCGCCGCTCGGCCGCCGGACGCAGCCAATGGTAGGGAAAAAGCCGGGGGTGCGCTGCCATCGAAATGTTCTGTTCAATGGGCATTTCCAGGATGACGCCCTGGCGTCGGCGATCCTCCGGGACATAGCCGATGCCATGTGCGATGGCCGCTTGCGGAGAGCGGATCACCACGGGCCGCCCGTCGAGCTGTATCTCGCCCCGATCGGCCGGCGTGATGCCGAAGAGCACCCGCGCCAGCTCGGTCCGCCCGGCTCCGACGAGTCCGGCCAGTCCGAGCACCTCGCCCCGGTGGAGATCCAGGTCGATATCATGAATCCCCGAGGAGCGGCAGCCCACCCCGCGCAGCGAGCAAGCCACTTCGCCGGGGGTGGGGCTTTCGGTGGGATATTGGTTCGCCACCGCGCGGCCAACCATCCGTTGGATTAAGGCCGATTCGTCCAGTTCTTTGGCCGCCCGGGTATCGACACTCTCCCCGTCACGCAAGACCGTGACGCGTTCCGCCAGTGCGAACACCTCTTCCAGCCGATGCGAAATATAGAGAATGCCCGCGCCGCGCCCGCACAGTTCGCGAATGACGGCGAAGAGCAGTTGCTGCTCCTTGCGAGTCAGCGAGGCGGTGGGTTCGTCCATCAGCAGGATGCGCGCGTCCGAGCCCACGGCGCAGGCGATCTCGACGAGTTGTTGCTCGGGCATGGAAAGGTGCCGGACCTCGGTTTCGGGGCGAATCGCGGCGCCCACCTGCCGGAGGAGTTGCTCGGCGCGAAACCGTCGCGCCGGCCAATTCACAGCCCGAAAGGCGGTGGCGGACTCCAGGCGGAGGGCGATATTCTCCTGGACCGTCAGATCGGGGAAGAGGGCCGGCTGTTGATAAATGCAGGCAATGCCGAGTTCACGCGCTCGAGCCGGCGTCAGGTGGCCCACCGTTTGGCCGTCGATTTCGACCGAACCATCATCCGGGCGCTCGGCGCCAGTGATGATTTTGACCAAGGTGGATTTTCCCGCGCCGTTTTCCCCGACCAGGGCGTGGACTTCACCCGCCTGCAGGTCAAAGGAGACGCCCCGGAGCGCCTGGATCGCCCCGAAGGATTTCCGGATGCCCGACAAGCTTAGCAGCGGCGGTGACATGGGGCAGCCCCGGCCAGGCTGGAGGGGGTGGCGGGCAAACCGGGCAGCCTCAACGGGCTGAGGAATTTGACGGCGGAAAATGCTTCAGGGCGATGGCGGCGTCGGCGTGGCCCATCGCGGCGGCTTTTTCGTAGAGGGCGCGCGCCTTGGCAGGGTCGCGGCTAATGCCGGCGAGTCGATCACCCAGGTAGTAGCGCTCGGCCATCTTAAAGATGCCGTCCGGGTCGTTCTTCGCCGCCAGTTCCTGGTCGGCCTTGAGCCTCTCTTTGGCTTCGGCCATTCGGCTATCCTGATCCTTGCGGGCCTTGAGCGCCTGGGCATAAGCGGCGTCCAATTCCTTTTGCGAACCGCAGTCCCAGATTTCGAGGCTGTCGTAGGTTTGGCCCGTCGGACGCGCCCGAATGGAGAATCCTTCGTCCTTCGCGTCCGTCGAGGAGAGGTCGCGCATGTGAGCGAGTTGGTCCTTGGCAGCTTCGAGGGTCTTGGTGGCGGCGTCGATTTGGTCCGGCGCGCCGGAATTGATTGCGGAGACATAATCCGACCGGCGTTGGGCCACCTCGTTTTCCAAGTGTTCGAGGGCGGGGCCGGGGCTCTGGTTGGCCTGCCAGGCGTCGAAGGCTTTCCGGCTATCGTAGGGCAAGTTAGCGAGGAGGATCTCCCTGGCATCGCCTTGCGGGGGTTTGACCAGGCAGACATTCCACCCCCGATGCTGGACCCGGTCGGCCATCTGGCCTCGGATTTCCATCAGCTTCAGCGCCTTCCAGTTCTCGGTGCCGCCTTGTCCGGCGGCCATGAGGATCGAAAGCGTCAGCGCTGCCGCTCCGGCCAAAACCATTTTATTCGTACTAGGCATGTTCATGGCGGTTAGATCGGATGTGTTGTCACTCATAGTTCGCTTTTCCCCGTGCTTGTCAAGCTAACGAGGTTCAAAGATTCGAGCGTCGCTGGGTTCATTGAGTCGCGCTTCGGGCTACCTGCTTTTGGTGATCAAGTTTCTGAACCGGTCAAAGATCTCGACGGCCGTCATGCCTTCGAGGCGTTTGTCGGTGTAGAGCAGCATGGACTCTTTGGCCAGGATCTCATCGTTAATCGACGGGTCGTTCTGGCAGATGCCTTCGCAGCGGAGAATCTCCATTTCGGCCTTAATCCAGTTGCGCTGGACGCCACTATGCCAGTCCCGTTTCTCGCGGTCGGTTTTGGCCTCCGTCTCGTTGCGCCAGGCCGATTGGGACTCCCGGTAATAGGCCAGGCAGCGGTCGGCGCACCCGGTAAATTCCTTCGGCATGCCGTGGCCGGTATTCTGGATCTTTCGAATCGCCGCGCTCTCCCGCCCGATGAGGGCCGAGAACTGTTCGTAGGTGATTTCCGGATCGAGCAGTTTCTGAATCTGATGCAGTTCGAGCAGCACCTCCTGGCAGGCGGCGCGGGCCTCCGGAGTCTTCGGCAGTTCGCACGCGCGCAACAGCGGGGTGTAAGGGAATTCGGGCGTGCCCCCGTGCTCCAAGACATCGACCAGGTAAATCAGGGAGTCATTCTTTGGGGGTATGGCCAGGCGGGTCGGCTCGGGGGCGGCGTCGGCCATGGCCCCGCGGCGGGAGCGCTTGAGCCGGACCACATAGGCCTGGTCGGCTTCCGAAAGGCTGGCAAAGGGCACCGAGCGCGCCGTGCCATCGACCAGCTTCACAATCACGGCGTTGGTCCCATCCAGCCGGACAAAACGCCCATCCACCCGGCCGCCTTTGCGAAAGGACCAAATCCCTGGGCCGCTCGAAATGTTGCCATCCTCGGTAAATGTCCAGGTCCGGGCATCCGGTGCGGCGAGCAGGCACGGCGCCAATAACCACAAGGGCGCAAATGCCAGGAGTCCGGTCGCCTTCATGCTCGGTATTATTTCACCTTTACCCTACCGAGGCGAGCCTTTTCCCGCAACTCCAATTCCGTGCCGGCCGGGCCCGGAGGGTGCGTCCCGGCAGTACCCCGGAGCGCCGGCTTTGAGCCGGCTTACGGCGCTCGGCGATGCTCATCGTGCTCCGGTGGACGTTGGAGGCGTTAAGCCGACTGCAAGCCGGCGCTCCCGTCTGACGGTGTTCCGCGGGGGTAATGACGGGATGCGCTCGGGCTCGGGGTTCACGTTCACGTTCTGATGGCATCGGGGGTCAAGTAAGGTTATGTTGCGGCATCCGCAGTGGATTGCGGGATGGGTTGCGCCTATGAAGACATTTGAAAGCAAACTCGGGGTGCTGGCCGTGAGCGGTTTGCTCCTGGCTATCACGCCCGCCGGCTTCTCGCGGGAAGGCCCGGGCCCGCCCGACTGGCTGCGTCAGCTCGATCAAGGGTTTGCGGACGTCGCGCAAAAGGCCTCGGAAACCGTGGTGGTCATCAACGTGGTGCAAAAGGCGGCCCCGGTTCAATCCGACGAGGAAGATGATTCATTTCCACCGGGGTTTTGGCAGCGCTTTCACGAGCAGTTGAGGCGCCCGGAACCGTCCTTGGGCCAGGGGTCGGGCGTGATCATCCGACCGAACGGTTACATTTTGACCAACGGCCATGTGATCGAGGATGCGGAGAGCATTGAGGTCCGGCTGAAGGACGGGCGCAAGTTTGCCGCCGTGGTGCGGGGGGTGGACCCGCAATCCGACCTGGCCGTGCTGAAAATCGAAGCGCAGTCGCTGCCCGTCGCCACGTTTGCCGACTCGGATAAAACGCGTGTGGGGGAGTTCGCCATCGCGGTGGGCACCCCGTTCAGTCTCGATTACACCGTGACCTTCGGCCATGTGAGCGCCAAGGGGCGCTCGAACGTTCTCGACGGCTACGAGGGCGCGATGATGGACCAGGAATTCATGCAAACGGACGCGCTGATCAACCCCGGCAACAGTGGTGGCCCGCTGGTCAATATTGAAGGCCAGGTCATCGGGATTAACACGCTCATCCGGGGCTTGCACACCGGCATCGGTTTTGCCGTTCCCAGCAACCTGGCGCGGGAGGTCTCCGACCAAATCGTCGCCACGGGCAAATTCACGCGGGCGTGGCTGGGGATTGCCATTGCCGCGCTTCGTGACGACACCGACCTGCGGGATTTGGTCCGGGGCGTTGCCGAGGGCGTCGTGGTTTCGGGGATTCTTCCCGAAGGCCCGGCCGCGAAGTCCGATTTGAAGGCGGGTGATATCATTACGGCCGTGGACGGGCGGCCGGTGGGCACCCCGCAGCAGCTCAAAGGTCAGATTCGCGACAAGAAAATCGGACAACCCGTGGTGCTGAGTGTGTTTCGGAAGACCGGCAGCGTGCGGGTAGAGGTGAGTCCGGGGGAATGGGTCCAGCCGACGATGGCGGTGGCGAAGACACCCAGCGCTCCGGCGGCATCCGGGCCGCCTCCGGCCTTTGGGGTAACAGTACAGCCCGTGACCGCGGACATTGCGGATCGCTTGCGCGTGCCGGCCGGGGAGGGGGTCCTGGTGGCATCCGTCGAGAAGAGTTCGCCGGCCGCTCGCAAGGGGATCCAGGCCGGCGACATCATCACGTCCATTGACGAGCAGCCCGTCAATGATCCAAAACAATTCAACGCCGCTCTGAAGAAGGCCGATATCCAGCGGGGCATTCTGGTGAATTTCATCAGCAAATCCACGCCGCAGTTCACGGTGATCAAGGCGCAGCCGTAGAGGGCGTTGGCAGATGGGGTGGCGCGGGCATCCCGCCGCCCGAACCCGCCTGGCGGCCGGCCGGGCCAGACGCCCGCGCTACGGGCGCGCAATCGCCCCTGGAGTTTTCCCGCGCACCTTACCAGTTGCGGTTTTGGGGCCGCTACGCTACTTAAAGTTCCATGCGATTCATCGGCAGCGTCATCGAGAAGCTACAGCGCCATCCGAAGCGTATCGTTTTTCCGGAGGGTCCGGAGCCCCGCGTGCTCCAGGCCGCCCGGCAATACTATTCGCTGCGGCTGGGCGCGCCGATTCTTTTGGGGGATCGCACCAAGATCAAGGAGACCGCCGAAGCGCTCAATGTTTCGCTCGAAGGCATCCGGATCATCAACCCGGCCGAGAGCGATGACCTGGACAACTTTTCACGCCGCTTCGAAATCTTGCGGCGGTACAAAGGCATGAAGAGCTTTGAGGCCCGCGATGCCCTGCTGCAGCCGAATTATTTCGGAGCGATGATGGTGGCGATGCACCAGGCGGACGGATTTGTGTCCGGAACCAATCAGCACGTCGGGAGCGTGTTGCGTCCTCTGTTCCAGATTATCAAAGTCGCGCCGCAAACGACCACCGCGTCCAGTTGCCAGATCATCGAGGTGGAAGATTCCAAGTACGGCGAGAACGGCGTTTTGTTCATGGCGGATTGCGGAGTGATTCCCGAGCCCACCGTCGAGCAACTGGCCGACATCGCGGTCTCGACGGCGCAACTGGCCCGGCATCTCCTGGGGGTGCGCCCGCGGGTGGCGCTGCTGTCGTTTTCGACCAAGGGCAGTTCGAGCCATCCCTCGGTGGGGCGGATTCAGGCTGCCGCCGCGTTGGCGGAGAAGCGGGCGCAGGAGAAGCAGGTGGCGGCCGATTTTGACGGCGAGCTGCAGGTCGATAGCGCGCTGGTGCCGGAGATCGCCGCGCGCAAAGCGCCGGGAGCCAAGATCGCCGGCAATGCCAACGTGTTGATTTTTCCTGATCTCAACTCGGGCAACATCGCCAGCAAACTGGTGCGCCACATGGCGCGGGCCAACGCGTATGGCCAGATTCTGATGGGGCTCGACCGGCCGGCCGCCGACGTTTCGCGCGGCTCCAACGCGCACGACGTGCTCGGGGTCGCGGCCATTGTCGGGGTGCAGGCCATCGATTACCACATGCTTTACCCGGGGGCAGGGGAGAAGTTGCCTGGGGAAGAGGAAGCCGCGGCAGCGCAGGCTCGATAGCATACTACCGCACAGCATGTCCTTACCCTTTCCCACCAACTCGGTTCTCGAGCATCTGCCCGTTTATCAGCCCGGCCGGCCCATCGACGAGGTGGCGCGCGAGTTGGGCCTGGCGGCGGATCAAGTCATCAAGCTGGCCTCGAATGAAAACCCGCTCGGCCCCTCGCCCCTGGCGGTGGCCGCGCTGCGCAAAGCACTTGGCCAGTTGCACCTTTACCCCGACGGCAATTCCTTTCATTTGAAGCAGAAGCTGGCAGGCAAACTCGGTTTGTCACCCGGGAACCTTGTCCTGGGGAGCGGTTCCAACGAGGTGATCGAGTTGCTCGGCCATTGCCTGCTTTCGCCCGAGGCGGAAGTGGTCGTCTCGGAATACTGCTTTGCGGTGTATCCGATTGTAACGGCCTTGTTTGGAGCCCGGTTGGTGGTCGTGCCGGCGAAGCACTACGGCCACGATCTCGAGGCCATGCGCGCGGCCATCACGGACCATACGCGTCTGGTCTTTGTCGCCAACCCGAACAATCCGACCGGGACTGTGGTGTCTTCGGGCGAACTGGCCGAGTTTGTCCAGGCCGTGCCGCCGCGGGTCGTGATCGCGCTGGACGAGGCCTACCTGGAATTCCAGGACGAACCGGTGGATCTGCTTCCCGAAATTCGCCGCGGCGCCCACCCCAACCTTGTCCTGATGCGGACGTTCTCCAAGATCTATGGCCTGGCCGGGTTGCGGCTGGGCTATGGCATCGGCCAGCCGGAGTTGGTGGCGCAGCTCGAAAAGCTGCGCCAGCCGTTCAATGTGAATGCGGCGGCGCAGGTGGCGGCGCTGGCCGCCATCGAGGACACCCGCCACCTCGAACGGACCCGCCGCCTCAACCTGCGCGGTCTGAAGTTTTACGCGCGCGCCTTTCGGGGACTTGGCCTCGAGTTCATTCCCTCTTCGGCCAACTTTGTTTTGGTGCGCGTGGGGGAGGGGCAACGCGTGTTCAGCGAAATGCAAAACCTGGGGGTGATCGTGCGGCCGATGGGCGGGTACCAACTGCCGGAGTGGATCCGCATTTCCATAGGCACGACCAAGGAAAACCAGCGCTGCCTGGAAGCTTTGAAAGCCGTCCTGAAACAGCCGTGAAACTGACCGACCTGCGCGGCATTCTGCAGTACATCCCGCAATTTCGCGAGCGGACCTTCGTCATCAGCGTCGATGGGGCGATCGTCACGGACGAAAACTTCGGCAACATCCTGATGGACATCGCGGTGCTCCGCTCGCTGAACATCCGGGTGCTGCTGGTGCACGGCGCTTCAGCGCAGATTCAGGCGCTGGCGGCGGAGCGAGGCGTGGGCGCTTCCAACCTGGATGGCAGCGGGATTACCGATGAAGCAACGCTCAGCCTGGCGCTGACGGCGGCCAACCGGCTGACGCACGAGCTTCTCGAAGGCCTTTCGGCCAACGACCTGCGCGCCGCCAGCACCAACGCCGTGATCGCGCACCCGTTGGGCATCTTGCACGGAGTGGATCACCAATTCACGGGCAAGGTGGAGCGCATTGATGTTGAGTTGTTGCAGCGGCTGCTGGACAACGGGATCATCCCGGTGCTGCCGCCGCTGGGGTTCGACGGGGATGGCAAGACCTACCGGGTCAACTCCGACAGCGTGGCGGTGGCCGCGGCGGAGGCGTTGAAAGCCGCCAAGCTGATGTTCATTACCAACCAGGACGGCATCCTGGTGGGCGACCGCGTGATCCGCCAGATGCCGGTCACCGATTTGGAATCGGTGCTGGCGCTGCAGAAGACCGAGGTTCACCCGGCGATGCTTTCGAAGGCCATCCATGCCGTCGCCGCGTGCAAGGCGGGAGTGCCCAGGGTCCATGTCATCAATGGCGGGCTGGAAGAAGGTCTGCTGGCCGAGGTGTTCACCAACGAAGGGGTGGGAACGCTGGTCTATGGCAACGAATTCCAACAGATCCGGCGCGCGCTCAAAAAGGATGTCCGGAGCATTCTCAACCTGACCAAACCCTCGGTGGCCACTGAAGAACTCGTGCGGCGGACCCGCTCGAGCATCGAGAAACAGTTGGGTGACTATTATATCTTCGAGATCGACAAGAACCCGGTGGCGTGCGTGGCGCTCCATGGTTTTCCCGAGCAGCACAAAGGCGAATTGGCCTGTTTATTTGTGAGCCCGGCCCATGAGAACCAGGGCATCGGTCGCAAGCTCATTCAATTCTCCGAGAATCGCGCGCGTGAGCTCGGGTTCATTGAGCTGATCACGCTCTCGACGCAGGCTTTTACCTATTTCCAATCCAAAGGCGGATTTGTGGAAGGCTCGCCCGAGGACCTGCCGCCGGCGCGGCGAGAAAAGTACGAGCAGAGCGGGCGAAACTCCAAGGTGCTGGTTAAAAAGCTCAAGTAGTCCGGTCGCGCGATCGAGGAGGCCCGAGGGTCTGGATTCGAGATCCCCAGATCGCAGGTCCCGGCGCGGGCCCGGAGGTTCTTCCCCGCGCGCCGATCAGGTTCCCGGCCGCCGGCCAAATCGGCGGGTCAACTTGGCCATCCCGGGTTGGCGGCCGCTTACTTCCCGATGCAGAACTGGCTGAAGATGAGGTCCAGGAGATCTTCCGTGGTGGTTTTGCCGACGATCTCCCCGATGGCATTCACTGCGATGCGCAGGTCCAAGGCGGCGAGTTCGAGCGGGAGGTTGGATCGCAAGGATTCGGCGGTGCTCAAAGCGCCGGCTCGGGCGCGTTGGAGGGCGTCCTGATGGCGTGAGTTGATCATCACCTCGAGCATCTCGGCAGGAATCTGCCCCGACCAGGCGAGTGACTTGATGGCGTCCTTCAGGCTCTCGATCCCTTGACCGGTGAGGCAGCAAACGTCCACGATGGGCGCGCCTGCCATTTCCGGAAGTTCCACCCGCGGGGAAAGATCGCTTTTATTGCGGACGATAATTCGCTTTCGAGCTTCGCACTCGTGGAGGAATTCTTCGTCCTGGGACGTCAGCGGCTCCGAGGCGTCGAACACATGCAGGATGAGTTCGGCCTTTTCCAGGGAGGCGCGGCTGCGGCGGATCCCCTCGAATTCGATTTCGTCGCGCGCCTCGCGCAGGCCGGCGGTGTCGATGAAAACCACCGGCACGCCTCGGATGTTGGCGGTTTCTTCGATGGTATCGCGCGTGGTGCCCGGGATGGGTGAGACAATGGCGCGGTCGTGGCCGAGCAGTTGGTTGAGCAAGCTGGATTTGCCGGCGTTGGGGCGCCCGATGATCGCCGCCCGGATGCCGCGCCTGAGGATTTGGCCCTCGTGGGCGGTCCGGAGGAGCTCATCCATGCGGCGCAGCCCGTCTTCGAGGCGGATCACGAGTTGCGCGCGGGTGTCCGGCGCGAGATCTTCATCCGGGAAATCGATATGGGCCTCGATGTGGGCCAGGGTCCGCAGGAGGTCCTCGCGCACTGCATCGATGCGGCGGGATAGCTTGCCGGCCAATTGTTCATTGGCGGCGCGCAAGGCCAGCTCGGTCCGGGAATGGATGAGGTCGGCCACGGCCTCGGCTTGGGCCAGGTCCAGCCGGCCGTTGAGAAACGCGCGGCGGGTGAACTCGCCGGGTTCGGCCAGCCGAGCGCCGCTGGCTAAAACCGCGTCGAGCACCAATTTGGCCGGCAACACCCCGCCGTGGCAGGCAATCTCGACGATGTCTTCGCGGGTAAACGTGCGCGGGGCGCGCATGATCGAAAGCAACACCTCATCCACCACCTTGTCCTGGCGCACGACGTGCCCGTAATGAATGGTGTGCGTTGGAGCGGTGGAAGGCCTCGGGGCCGAGCGTCCGCCGGGCCTGAAGCATCCATCCGCAATCGCGAGGGCCGCCGGTCCCGAGACGCGGATGACCGCCAGGCCCGCTTCCCCCAGCGGCGTGGCGATGGCGGCGATGGTATCGGGGAGCATGGCGTCAGGGTCAAAGACGGTCCACGCCGGCGGGACGGGAGATCAACGGCAGGTCCCCTCGGCGTTCTCAGCGTCGCGGCCTTCGAGCAGCAGGCGCGCTTTTTGGTAGCTCCGCTTGTGGAGGTAGTGGAGGAGATTTGGATCGGCGTCGCGGGGCAGTTGCCGGGTCAGCGCATCCAGCCGCTCGAAGAGCGGGAGCAAACTCGGTTTTGGGCCGGCGGCCGGAATGGCTCTGACGGATGCTTCCAGCTCGACGAGCGCCGATAGGATACTTTTTTCGACCTCATTCATCCCGGCCAGTCTAGCTCAGGAACACCCCGCCGGCCAGGTGGGAGAGGGACTTCAACTCGGTCAGCTTGTCTTGAAGAAACAACGTGGTGAGCATCCGCGCCAGGCCCGTGGATAGGAAAAGCACAATCGAGGTCACCAGGAACAGGCCGAAGGCGTGCGGCGGATCAGGCTCCATTACTTTGGGTACGCCGTGGTAAAGGATGGCGCAGGAAAGCATGATGCCAACGCCCCACGTGGCCCAAGGCGATATCCGCGTAAAGGCGTCCAGAAAGTGCAGCAGAAAAACCGGGCTCAGCCCATAGGCGATCAGCGTGAAGGTTTGGGCGTACGTGTTACGCCCGTGGAACGTATCACCCATGGCCTTGACGATTTGCGCCCCGATCACCACGACGGCCAGCGACAACAGAACGTAAACGGCTTCGAACACCAGGGCCTGGTCCAAGGAAAAGGTCCTGGGCAGGCGGGCGGCCCCCTGCATTTTGCCCCAGTGGATTAGCCCATAGGCTTCCGCCAGCGAAGTGATCACGAGCATGGGCAGCAAGTACAAAACCAGCACGAAGAACGGGCTGCGGCGGGCGCGAATTATGCGATCCCAGGCCTCAGCCGTGTTAAAGATCAAAGCAAACGTCTTAATCATTCCGGGTAAAGTAATAGCAGAAAGCCGCGCGCCGGACAGAGAAAAAGGCGGCCCAGCGAAGAAGATTTCCCGTTGGCGGCGAGGCGGGCGATTGATAGACTGTGCGCCTTGAACGTCGATTTGGGCATTTGGGACAAGCTGACGCGGATGGTCGTCTTCCTGTTATTCGTGGCCGGCCTGCTCGCGGTGGCGATTTGGTACCTGCCGCTGATCCGGGCCAACGAGCGGATGCGGCGGGAGAACCTGAAGCTCGATGTGCAGATCCACAAAGAGGACGAGGAGGGCCGGCGATTGCGTGGCGCGATCGATGCCTTCAAGGATCCTAAAGTGGTCGAGCGCCTGGCTCGCGAGCGGCTGGGCTACGGCAAAACGGGCGAGACGATTATCCGGTTTAGCGCGCCCAGAACAGCTTCCGCCGCCACCAATCCCCCCTGACGCCGCGGGGTGGAGCCGGGTGCGGGGCGCGGGCCGGCGTTTGCTTCGGGAAACTCGGGCCGGGCCGAAGCCCAATCGGGAGCGGCCCCGGCGGGATGGGCGGGCCCTCGGCGGGCTGGGCCGCTGAACGCGACAATCGGCGGAACATTTCGGGGGCTTGATTGTCTAATGGTTTAAGCTGGCTGATTCTGCCCGGGCAGGGCATTGTAGCACGAGGGTTATGAGCGAAATTCAAGTCATACAAGCAGCGCTCGGACGCGCGGCGCGCCGCCGCCGCTGGGCTCGGGCACTGAAGGGGTTATGGTATGGTCTGCTGGTGGGAGCCACAGTGGCGCTGTTGCTCATTAGCGCCTATCACATGCTGCCCTTGCCATTGTGGACCTTGCCCGTCGCGGGCCTGGCGCCCATTCCCTGCGCGCTCGCCGGATTGATCCTGGGGGGTTGGCGCAAGCCCGATTTGCAGGAGACGGCCCGCTGGCTGGATGGCCGGCAACATTTGCAGGAGCGGTTGAGCACGGCCTTGGAAGTCGCCCAAGAGCCGGACGCCGGGCGCTGGCGCGATCTGGTGGTGGCGGATGCGGCCCGGCATGCCGGGAGTTTGGATCCCCGGCAACTCTTGCCCTTCCGGCTTCCCCAGGCGACTCGCTGGGCGCTGGTGGCGCTGGCTCTGGGCGCGGGCCTGGGGTTCGTGCCGGAGTACCGCAGCAAATCCTTTTTGCAGAAGAAGGCGGATCAACAAAGCATCAAGGAGACGGGCCGTCAGCTCGCCGAACTGACCCGTCACAATCTCGAGCAACGGTTGCCCGCGATCGAGACGCAGAAATCCATGGAGGCGGTGGCGGCCTTGGGCGATCAACTGGCCAAACAGAACTTAACCCGGAGTGACGCGCTCAAGGATTTGGCGAATGTGGCCGAGCAACTCAAGGACCAGCTCAAGGATTTCGCCAAGGACCCCCAGCTCAAGCGGCTCGAACAGGCCGCGCGCAACGGCTCGGGCAGCGACTCACAGTCCGCCGCCGGCCTGCAAAAGCAAATCGATTCGTTGCAGAAGCAGTTGGGGTCGCCCACGGGCAACCCGGAGTCCCTCGATAAATTGAAGAAGGCCCTGGACAAACTACAGGAAGCGGCCCGGGGCCTGGCTGGCAACAACTCGCCGGGCGCCGAAGCTGAGCGCCAGAAGCTGTCCGACTCCCTGTCCGCGCTCTCGAAACAGCTTCAGGGCCTGGGGCTGCAAATGCCACAGCTCGATGACGCCATCACCGCGCTGGCGGCGAATCAGACCGATTTGGTTCTCAAGGACCTCGATGCCGCTACCGTGGATCTGGAAAAAATGCGGGATATGGCCAAGGCGCTGCAACAGCTCCAGCAACAGGCCGAAAAGCTGGGCAAAGATCTGGCCGAGCAGTTGAAGAACGGCCAGCCCGAGATCGCGCAGCAGACGCTGCACAAGATGATTAGCCAATTGAACTCCGCCAATCTTTCTCCCGAACAGCTTAAGAAAATGCTCGAAGAGGTTTCCAAGGCCGTGGATCCCGCCGGCAATTACGGGCAGGTGGCCGAGCACCTGAAGGCCGCCACCCAGGCTATGCAGAGCGGTAACAAGCCGGGGGCGGCCCAATCGCTCGCGGCGGCGTCCAAAGAACTGGACAAGCTGATGCAGCAAATGGGCGACGCCCAGGAGCTGCAGGCGACGCTGGATTCGCTCAACCAGGCCGAGATGTGCATCGGGACCTGTCAAGGCTGGGGGCAGTGCTGGCGCGCGTGCCTGGGCAAGCCCAGTTTCCATCCCGGCGGAAGGCCGGGCCGCGGCGTTGGCACCTGGGGGGATGACAACGCCCAGTGGGATGGCCAGTGGACGGGCGGTTGGGACAACTCAGCGGTGGTCCGACCCGATATGGATTCGCGCGGCCTCTCCGACCGTGGCAACGGCGAGCTCAACGACGCGCTTCACCCGGACAAGGTGAAGGGCCGGTTCTCACCCGGAGGCCAGATGCCCAGCATCACCCTCAAGGGCGTCAGCATCAAAGGCCAGAGCAGGGTGGATTACCAGGAAGCCGCCGCCGCCGCTCAATCCGATGCCCAGAGCGCGCTGAGCCAGGAAAAGGTCCCGCGCGCCTACCAGGGAGCGGTGAAGGACTATTTTGATGATTTGAAAAAATAAACTCGTGAACACAGAAGATCGCATCCAAGCCTTCACCGAAGCTCACGCGGCGTTACGCGCGGAACTCGGCAAGGTGATCGTCGGGCAGGCATTGATTGTCGAGAGCACTTTGATCTCGCTCTTCGCCGGCGGGCACGTATTGCTCGAAGGCGTGCCGGGGTTGGGCAAGACGCTGCTGGTGCGCACGCTCAGCGAAGTGCTGGACCTGTCGTTCAACCGAATTCAGTTTACTCCGGATCTGATGCCCGCCGACATCCTGGGCACCAATATTGTGATGGAGATTCCGGGGGGGCGCCGCGAATTCCAGTTCCAGCGCGGCCCCATCTTTGCCCACCTGGTGCTGGCGGACGAGATTAACCGCGCCACACCCAAGACGCAGTCGGCGCTGCTCGAAGCGATGCAGGAGCACCAGGTGACGGCGGGCGGCGAATTGCGCCGCTTGAACGAGCCGTTCTTCGTGATGGCCACGCAGAACCCGATCGATCAGGAAGGCACCTACCCGTTGCCCGAAGCGCAGCTCGACCGGTTCTTTTTCAAGATCCTGGTCGGATATCCTTCGGCCCAGGAACTGACCGAAGTGTTGTCCCGGACCACGGCGGGGGCGCGGGCGCAAGTTCAGAAGGTTCTGAACCGGGAGGCGCTGATCGAGCTGATGGGCCTGGTGCGCGAGGTGCCCGTGGCTTCGCACGTGAAAGATTATGCGGTGCGGCTGGTGCTGGCAACGCATCCGCGCACCGAGACCGCCGCACCCATCGCCAGCCAATACCTGCGCTTCGGCAGCAGCCCGCGGGGCGGGCAGACGCTGCTCCTGGCGGGCAAGGTGCGGGCGATGACCCAAGGACGCTTCAATGTCAGTTTCGACGACATCGCCGCCGTCGCGGCCATGGCGCTTCGCCACCGGCTCATTCTGAATTTCGAGGCGGAAGCCGAAGGCATCACGACCGACCACGTCATCGCGCAAATCCTGCGCGATGTTCCGCGGGATGCGGCGGCGGTCGAAGCCTGAGCACAAGCCAGTGCGTTCGATGCCAAAGCTCCGGCCCCGTGTCCCCCCTGACCTCAGCGCGAAGCCCAGCACGAACCAGGCGCCCGCTGCCCCCGAGGTGCCCAAGCCCTCCCACCCCTTGACCCCCGACACCGCGCGGATGGTCTGAGGCCGAGCCGCATTAGCATGTCCAACCCGCTTCTCACCCCCGAACTCCTCCGCCGCCTCGAGCAGTTTCAGTTGCTGGCGGCCCGGCGCGCCAAGAGTTCGGCCAAAGGCGAGCGGCGCAGCCGCGCCCGCGGACAGTCGGTCGAGTTTGCCGACTACCGGACTTACGTTCAGGGCGATGATTTCCGCTACCTCGATTGGAACCTTTACGGGCGGCTCGATCGTCTGTTCCTGAAACTGTACGAAGAGGAACGTGAGTTGCCCGTGCGGATCTTTCTCGACGCGAGTGAATCGATGAGCTTCGGGCAGCCGCGTAAATTCGATTTTGCGCGCCAGGTGGCCGCCGCCGTGGGCTACGTGGCGCTTTCGGGCTTCGATCGCGTCAGCGTCATTCCGTTTCCCGGGGTGGCGGGCGAGGATCCGGGAAGCGCCCCGGCGCGCCTGGCGGAGTCAGCCGCCCGGGGGGCGCTGCGCTCGGTGCGGGGCAAGCGATCCACGATGCAGTTTTTTCGCGACCTGGGCGCGCTGACGGCCGGCGGGGCGGCGAACCTGAACGAAGCCCTGCGGCGCGGCGCCCTCGAAACCCGGCAAGCGGGCCTCGGAGTGGTGTTGAGCGATTTCCTGGATCCGCAGGGCTACGAACCGGGGCTTACCGCATTGCTGGGCCGCGGATTCCAGGTTGATATCGTGCAAATCCTCGCCCCGGAGGAACTCTCTCCTTCGACCTACGGGGACTTGCGATTGGTCGATGCGGAGACCGGGGGGATGCAGGAGGTGACGTTCGGACGCTACCGGCTCAAGGCCTACCAGCGAACCGTCCAGAATTATATCCAACGCCTGCGCGAGTTTTGCCAGAGCCGGGGCATCAATTTCTTCACGGTCGCGTCGAACACGGCCTTGGAAGAACTGTTGTTGAAGCAGTTGCGCCGGGCGGAGGTGTGGGCATGACGTGTGGCTTGCGGCCCATCGGTTGCTGGTTGCCGGTTGCCGGTCGCGGCGAGCAATCCCTGAATGTGCCTGGCTCAGCCTCCAACGCCGGCCGCCGCCAGGGGCAGAACTCCGTGGCGCCATGATCTGATCTCTGATGCACTTTCTCGCTCCCGCCGCTCTCGCCTTCGGAATTTCGATTCCGGTGGTGATTGTGTTTTACCTGCTGAAGCGCAAACGCGTCGTCAAGCTGGTTTCCAGCACCTTGCTTTGGCAGAAGTTCCTTTCGGAGACCCAAGCCAGCGCGCCGTTTCAAAAGCTGCGCAAGAATTGGCTGTTGCTGCTCCAAATCCTCCTGCTCGTCCTGGCGGTCCTGGCGTTGTCGCGCCCCTATTTCGCCGCGCGGATGAAGGCCGCCCAGCTCCGGGTGGTCATCCTGGATGCCTCGGCCTCGATGCAAGCGACCGATGAAACTCCGTCGCGTTTCGAGAAAGCTCGAGCCGAGGCGGTGAAATGGGTGGATGGCCTCGCCGGCAGCGACCAGATGGTCATCCTCGAAGCCGGCGTGAACACGGAAGTCAAGCAGTCGGCCACGAGCGAAAAGGCCGCCCTCCGGCGCGCCTTGCAGGGCTGTGTTTGCTCGGATGGCCCCACCCGCCTGGTTCCCGCCCTGCGCATGGCCGAATCGCTGGTGCGCGATCAGCGCGGGGCCGAAATCCATTTGTTTAGCGACGGCGCCGTGCCGGACCTGAGCGAGTTCGAGAACAAGGCCCTGCCCCTGGTTTATCATCGCGTGGGCAAAAGCTCGAATAATGCGGGCATTACCGCCCTGGACGTTCGGGCCAATCCGGAGGATGCCCGGCAGCGGGCTGTCTATGTCAGCGTGGCGAATTTTTCGTCGAACAGCGTGCAAACCGATTTGGAGCTGCGGTTGGATGAGCGCCTGCTCGAAACGCGTCCGCTCACCATCCCCGCCGGCGAGGTGTCGCCGCAAGTGTTCCTGGCCGCGCAACCACGAGACGGTGTGTTCACTCTGCGCCTGACCGAACAAGACGACCTGGCCGCGGATAACCAGGCCTCGATTGTCAGCCTGCTGCCCAAGCCGGTCAAAGTCCTGCTGGTCTCGCGTGGGAATCGGCTCCTGGAAAAGGCCCTGCGCGCGGCGGCAAACGTGGAGTTGGCGGTCTCGAGCGAGCTCACGGACCCGGCCGCCGGGTTCGATTTCGTCGTGCTCGACGGGGTCGCTCCTGTCGTGTGGCCTCAGGGCAATGTGCTGGCCATTCATGTGGTGAACACGAATTGGGTGCCGGAGGTTACGCGGGTGGAAGGGCCGGCGCTGGTGGATTGGCGCTCGACGCACCCGCTGTTGCGCTACGCCGGATTTGACAATGTGCAAGTGGCCGAGAGCCTGGCCGCAAAGGCGCCGACCTGGGCCGTATCGCTTCTGGATTCTCCCCAGGCCCCGCTCATGTTCGCCGGCGAGCTCGGCCGGCAGCGCGTGATCTGGATCGGATTCGACGTGCTGGAAAGCAACTGGCCGTTGCGGGTCTCGTTTCCCATTTTCATTGCCAACGCGGTGGAATGGCTGAACCCGGCCAACGCCCAGGGCGGGCAGCTCCTGGTCAAGGCGGGAGAGGCTTTCCGTATCGGCCTGCCGCATCCCGAGCAGAGCGCCCAGGTGACCCTGCCCGGGGGCCAGTCGAGGACGTTCAAGCTCGAGCCCACCGCGAATGAGTTCGTCTTTGGCGACACCTACCGGCAGGGGATCTACCATCTCCGCCTCGGCACCAATGAGACCACCTTTTGTGTGGACCTGCTGGATGCGGCGGAGAGCAATATCAAGCCCCGAGAGGTTCTGCAATTGGGCAAATATACCGCGGTCACCGCCACGAATATGCGACGCGCCAACATGGAACTTTGGCGGACCATTGCGGCGCTCGGTTTGCTGGTCTTGCTCGGGGAGTGGTGGTACTACCATCGGAGGACCGTATGAAGCCACGGCGGCGGAGATCGCGCTCCCGGTTGAAACCTGTTCGCACGGCCCCCACCGCGTGGCGCGAGCGAAACGCCCGCGCGACGGCGGCAGCCGGCGGGGCTCCCGGCGAGTCCTGGTTCCGGGTGGTGTGCGCCGCCATGCTGGCGCTGGCTTGCACCTGGCTCCTTGCCTCATGTTCGCCGTCGAGTTCGCACTCAAAGGCGCCGGTGATCATCTATTGCGCCCAGGACCAGGTTTACGCGGAACCCATCTTCAAAGCCTTTGAGAAGGAGACCGGCATCGAAGTCCGCGCTGTCTATGATAACGAGGCGGTGAAAACGGTCGGTCTGGCCAACCGGCTCCTGGCCGAGCGCAGCCACCCGCAATGCGATGTCTTTTGGGGCAACGAAGAACTGCGGACGCGTCAATTGGCCGCCGCCGGGGTTTTTCGCGCCACGAACGGCTGGTCCGCATTCGGCTACCGCAGCCGGAGAATCGTCGTCAACACGAACCAACTCTCGGTGGCGGCGGCGCCGCACGCGCTATCCGAACTGACCAACAACGTCTGGCGCGGAAAACTGGCGCTGGCGTATCCCCAATTTGGCACGACCTCGGCCTATTTCAACGCGTTGCGGCAGGAGTGGGGTGATGCGGGGTGGCAGGCCTGGTGCAAAGCGCTGGCCGGCAATCACCCGTTTCTGGTGGACGGCAACTCGGTGGTGGTCAAGCTGGTGGGCCAGGGTGAGGCCTGGCTCGGGCTGACGGATTCCGATGACATTGCGGATGGCCAGCGGGAGGGCCTGCCCATCGCCATGCTGCCCATGACCGCGGAAACCCTGTTGATCCCAAATACCGTCGCGGTAACCCGTGGGGCACCGCACCCCGGAGCGGCCGACCTGCTGTTCGCCTATTTGCAGCGGCCAGACGTGGCGCAGCGGTTGGTTGCAGCCAAGGCCTTGGAGGGCCTCTCGCGGACCGGCATTCCCACCGCCGGGCTGAGCGTCAACTGGCCCCATCTGTTGACGGATCTGGAGGGCACCACCACGGAGCTTAACCACATTTTTTTAAGGTGAACTGGCTCCTGCTGAAGAACAGCCTGTTCGTCGCCGTGTCCAGCACGCTGCTGGCCACCGCCTTCGGCATCGCCGGGGCGATCTGGGCGTCGGGATTAACACGGCGATGGCGCGCGGCCTTTCTGGTGCTGGCCGCTGCCGCCGCGGCCTTGCCTCCGTTCCTGGTCACCAACTGCTGGCTGCATTTCTTTGGCTACACCGGCGTATGGCACCGCTGGCTGCCGTTGGACATCTTTTCCCTGAGCGGGACGATTTGGGTGCTCAGCTTGTTGCTCTGGCCATTCCCGATGCTGGCGCTCTGGAGCGCCTGGCGGCGGCTCGAGCCGTAGCAACTCGAATGCGATGTGGCGGTGACAGGTTGGTCCTTGTTGCGCGGCTTGCTGCTGCCGCTGGGGCGAATGGCCCTGGCCCAAGCCTCGGTCCTCATCTTTGTGCTGGCCATTAACAACTTCGCCGTTCCGGCTATTTTGCAGGTGAAGGTTTCTCCGGCGGAAATGTGGATTCGGTTTAATACGACCTTCGACACCGCCGGCGTGTTGCAATTGAGCTGGCCCCTGGTGGTGGCGCCGTTGCTGCTGCTGGTCTGGCTGGCGCGGCGCGGGGTGCCTTGGCCGCATCGCAGGCGACCGTATCTGCGCACCTCTTCCGGCGGCAAATCGGGCCCGCATGGTTCTGGGTTTGCGGCTGCTTGACGACGGTCGTTTGCTTTTTGTCCATCGGCTTGCCGCTGGTGCAGTTACTCTCGACCAAGCGGACCTGGACCGAATTGCCCGGCGCCCTGGCGGCGGGGCAGAGCGCGTCCTGGAACTCCTTCTGCCTGGCGGTGCTCAGCGCGACGGTAGTGGTCGCCCTGGCCCTGGCGCCGCGAATGGGCGGGGGAGGGCGGGGTTCGCGGGGCAGGTTCGACGCCGCCCGTTGGATGGGGTCGCTGCTCTGGCTTCCCTTCCTGCTTCCCGGCATATTGATCGGCATCGGGCTGATCGCGATCTTTAATCGGCCGTGGTTTTCCGCTCTTTTATCAGAGCGCGGGGATTGTGGTTTTAGCGTTTCTGATCCGCTATTTCGGTTTCGGCTGGAACACGATCGGGCAGGCTGCAAGACCGTCGACCCGGATTTGTTGGATGTGGCGCGGCTGGAAGGCGCGTCACGGTGGCAGAGTTTCCGGCACGTTCAATGGCCGCAGATCGGTTCGCAAATCGCCGCCGTTTGGTATCTCGTGTTCTTGCTTTGCCTCTGGGACGTCGAGTCGATGATCCTGGTCGTGCCGCCCGGGGGCGAGACCCTGGCGCTGCGCATTTTCAACCTGCTGCACTACGGCCACAATGCGCAGGTCAATGCGCTGTGCTTGACGTTGCTGGCCCTGGCGTTGGCGCCGGTGCTGGTTTGGAAGGGAGGGTTAGGGGTTCGGAACGCCTGGCGGCTACTCGGCCATCGCGGGCGCGGTCAGGTCCCCCGGACCCCGCTTATCCCCTGGTGGTTCTGGTCGTGGCCGCCGCCCTGCCGGCTTGCTCGCCGCCATCCTCCCAGCGCAATGTCCCGATCAGAGCCACCTCTTTAACCGGGTGCAAATCATCGGCTCTCGCGGAGTGGGCGTGGGCGAACTCAACAAGCCGCGCTCGGTGGCCGTGGATCGTTCGACAATCTCTATGTGGTGGACATGACCGGCCGCGTGCAGGAGTTCTCCTCGAACGGCGTGTTCGTGCTCTCCTGGCAAATGCCCCAGACCGACAAGGGCAGGCCCAAGGGCATGTGCGTGATCGCGAGGGCAACATTGTCGTGCTGGAGCCGCACTATCCGCGCGTGAACGATTTTTCGCCCGAGGGCAAACTCATCGCCCAATGGGGCGACCACGGCACCAACGCCGGCGAACTGATATTTCCCCGCGCGGTCGCCGTCAATTCGCACAACGATATTTACGTGAGGGAATACGGCCTGGTCGAGCGCGTGCAGCGGTTTACGGCACGCGGGCGGAAGTTCTTGGGCGGCTTCGGCCATGCCGGCACCGGCCCGGGCGAGTTCAATCGGGCCGAAGGGATGTGTATTGATTCGCAGGACCGCGTTTACGTGGCCGACTCGTGCAACCATCGCATCCAGGTCTTCACCCAGGACGGCAGGTTCATCCGCATGTATGGCAGGCGGGCACGGCAAGGGCGAGCTGAGCTACCCCTATGACATTTGCGTGGACCGCGCCGGGCGCCAATACGTCTGCGAGTTCGGCAACAGCCGCATCCAGGTGTTCGATGCGCACGACCAGCCCATGGAGATCATCGGCGGCCCGGGCGCGGACCCGGGCGGTTCAGCAATCCCTGGGGCGTGGCGCTCGACTCGGCGGGCAATCTCTACGTCGCCGACTCGCAGAATCACCGCGTGCAAAAGCTCATCGCGGAACGCCGCCGAGACGGCCGGTCTGGTTGGAATGGCCGCCCTGGGAGCATGGCCCGAACGGCAGATCGAGCCATGCACGGCAACCTTGCAGGTGCCCCTCTACGGGCTGCCGCGGGGGCCGGTTCGCCGATGAACTTCCAGTTCACCCATCCCTATTACCTGCTGCTGCTCGCCCCGGCGCTGGCGTGGGTGATTTGGTTTGCCTGGAAAACCGACGTGCAGGTCAGCCCCTGGCGCCGCTGGACCGCCTTGGCGATTCGCCTGTGTGGTCCTGGCCCTGGTGTTTGCGATCGCCGGCCTCCAGTGGCTGCGGCCGGTGGAAGGCATGAACGTGTTCTTCGTCCTGGACCGATCCGACAGCATCCCTTCGCCGCAACAGGAAGCGGCCCGGGAATACGTCAACCAAGCGGCGCGGCAGAAGAAGAAGGTGGACAAGGCGGGGGTCATCGTCTTTGGCGCGGAGGCCAGCATCGAATCGTCGCCGAACGCGGCGGTGGACGTGCAGAAGATGCAGGCCGTGGTCGGCACCGATCGCACTGACCTGGCCGCCGCGATTCGGCTCGGCACCGCCGCGTTTCCTGAGACCGGCCAGAAGCGACTGGTGCTGATGTCCGACGGCAATGAAAACGTCGGCGATGCCATGGGCGCGGTGCTGGCCGCCAAGCCGCTGGGTGTGACGGTGGACGTCGTGCCCATGGGCGTGGCGCGAGCCAACGACGTTTCCGTGCAGAAGGTGCAGATTCCGTCTCGCCTCAAGGAGGGCCAGGTCTTCGAGATGAAGATCTTCGTCCAGGCCGACCAGGCCAGCCGGCGACCGTGCGGCTTTACCGGGACGACCAGTTCCTGGGCGAACAGAAAGTCGAGCTCTCCGCGGGCAAGAATCTCTTCACCTTCCCGCAGACGCTCTCCAAGCCGGGGTTCTACAACTATGACGTGCAGGTGGATGCGCCGGGTGATCCGCTGCCGCAAAACAACCGCGCCAACAGCTTCGCCACGGTTCGCGGCGAGCCGCGCATCCTGATTGTCTCGGCTGACCCGGAGCAGGACCGCCAACTGGCCCAGGCGCTCCAAAACCCTCGATTGAAAGTGAGCCTGGTCGATCTGAAAGGCTTCCCCGGCACGCTGGCCGAGATGCAGAGCTACGACGCCATCTTCATCAGCAACCTGGCCGCCGGCGACCTCGGCGTGGACCGGCAGAGGCTGCTGGAAAGCGCCGTGCGCGATTTCGGCGTGGGCCTGGTCTGTGTCGGCGGCGACCAGACCTACGCGGCGGGCGGCTATCGCGGCACTCCGCTGGAGGCAACCCTGCCGGTCAACATGGAACTGGACAGCAAGAAAGTGCTGCCCAGCGGCGCGGTGGTGCTGATCATGCACGGCATGGAATTCAACAACGGCAACCAGGTGGCCCGGGATTGCGCCCAGGGCGTTCTGGCGGCGCTGGGGCCGCACGATGAAATGGGCGTGCTGCTCTGGGATGGCGACGAACACTGGGTGTTTGCGCTGCAGAAGGTGGGCAACAAAAGGAACTTGCGCCGGCAAATCGCCGGCATGAACCAGGGCGACCTGGGCAGCTTCCAGCGCATCATGGAAATGGCCCATGAGGCGCTGAAGAAATCCACCGCCAACCTCAAGCACATCATCGTCTTCAGCGACGGCGATCCCGGCCGCCCGGATCTCCCCTTGATGCAGGCTATCGTGGGCGACCGCATCACCGTCAGCAGCGTCCTGATTTCCGGCCACGCCGGAGACGAAACCATGGGCTGGATGGCCGGCAGGGCCAAGGCCGGTTTTACAATGTCAACTCGCCCGACGATTTGCCCCAGATCTTCATCAAGGAGACCGCCGTCATCCTGAAATCCGCCATTTACGAGGAGCCGTTCAAGCCACAGGTCCGTTCCGTGAGCGAAGTCGTGCGCGGGATCAGCTCGAGCGAGTATCCGCCGCTGCTGGGTTACGTGGCGACGACCCCGAAAGTCCGCGCCGAAACCCCATTGTGGACCGACAAAGGCGATCCGCTGCTGGCTCACTGGCAATACGGCTTGGGCCGCTCCGTGGCGTTCACTTCGGATGCCAAGGCCAAGTGGGCCAAGCTGTGGCTGGGGTGGGACAAGTACCGCCAGTTCTGGTCCCAGATCGCCCAGTGGAGCATGCGCCGCTTGGATAACGCGGACTTTACCAGCGAGGTGACCGTGGACAAGGGGGAGGGCCTGATCAACGTCGAGGCCCTGGACGAACAGGGCAATTACCGGAACTTCCTCAACCTGCAAGCCGCGGTGGTCAGCCCCAAGGGCGAACGCCAAACCGTCCGTCTCGAACAAACCGGCCCCGGACATTACGAGGCGCGGTTCCCCACCAAAGAGGTCGGCGCTTACTCGCTCAATCTCATGGATCTCAAGGATGGCAAATTGCGCGGCTCGCAGTTCCTGGGCGCCAGCCTGAATTACTCGCCGGAATTCTTATCGGCGGAACCGAACTTTAATCTGCTCCGCCGGCTGGCCGAGAGCGGCGGTGGAAAGCTGCTGGACCCCAAGGCCCTCGAGCTCAACCCATTTTCCCACGACCGGCAAAAGACCTTTCAACCCCGCGACCTGTGGGAGTGGCTGCTCGAAGCGGCGATCGTGCTCTTTGTCCTGGATGTGGCCGCGCGACGGATTCAGATCGACCGCGAGGAGTGGCAGCGCTTAACCCGGGTGCTCACCCGATGGCTTCCCTGGCGGGGCGAGCCGCGCACCGCAGCGTCGGACGAATCCCTGGCCGCCCTGCTCGCGCGCCGGGATCGAGTGCGTTCGGCCCAGGCCGTCCCGGCGCTCGAGCCTAAACCCGGCCTCTTTGAGCCCGCCCGCCCCGTGGCCGATGCCGCCTTGGCACCCGAGACCGCGCCGGTCCCAAAACCTCAGACCCAGGAGCCGGCGTCCGCGGAGGGTGCCACGCCGCCGGAGGAGAAGGCCGGCAGCACCGCCAGCCGCCTGCTGGAAGCCAAGCGCCGCGCCCAGAAGCGCCGACCCTAATGAGGCTGGACCTCCGACCCCCTGCGCCCGGTGGGGTGGCCGAGGGTTGAGGGGCTCGAGCACCTCGGAGGACAGACACCTACTGATTGGCGGGTGCGCGGTTTGGGCCAGAAATTCATTGCGCGGGCCTTTCAGGTATGGCTTTATCCACGGGTCAAAACCGACAGAAGTTTGAATTTCCTCCCGGAGCGTGCCCTTTTGTGGCACATTTGCGGGCGCTACTGTGAATCGTAGTCGAATGCAGATTTTATATTCCGGCAACGTGCAAGGCGTCGGGTTTCGTTATACAGCGAAGACCGTTGCGACCGGGTTTGAAGTCACCGGAACGGTTCGCAATCTGTCCGATGGGCGCGTCGAATTAGTGGTCGAAGGCGAGAAGGACGAATTGAAGGCCTTTCAGCAGGCCATTCGTGAGTCGGGCCTGGGGCATTTTGTCCGCGACGAGCAGGTGGTTTGGTCGGAGCCCCGGAATGAGTATCGGGGATTTGAGATTGCTAGATAATTTTTGACATGAAGTTTGCGATTATAGCCGATATCCATGCCAACCTGGATGCCTTCCAGGTGGTGTTGGAAGATATCAAGCAGCAAAAATGTACCCACCACGTTTGCCTCGGGGACGTCGTCGGGTACAACGCCAACCCCAAGGAATGCCTGGACATTGTCCGCAAGATGAATATCCCTTGCGTCAAGGGCAACCATGACGAGTATTGCTCGATGGACGGGGCGCTGGATGGGTTCAACCCGGCCGCGGCCGAGGCGGTGAATTGGACGCGCAAGCAATTGTCCGAGGACGATAAGCAGTGGCTGCGGGAACTCAAATATACCCGGATGGTCACTAATTTTACCATCGTCCACGCCACCCTCGATGGCCCGCAGCGATGGGGGTACGTCTTCGATAAACTGGCCGCCGCCGCCAGCTTCACGTATCAGAATACCGGCATCTGCTTCTTCGGCCACACGCATGTGCCGGTGGCCTTCATCCGGGACAGCATGGTCCGGGGTGGCACGTACTCGAAATTTAAGATCGAGCCGGGCAAGAAATACTTCATCAACGTCGGCGCCATCGGTCAGCCGCGCGATAATAACCCCAAAGCCGCCTACGTCGTCTATGATGTCGATGAAGGCACCATCGAGCTGCGCCGCCTCGAATACGATATCGCCGCCGCCCAAAAGAAAATCCTCGACGCCGGCTTGCCCCCACGCCTGGCGGAACGGCTCGCGTTCGGAAAGTAGCGGGCCGAAAGCGCCGCTCGCGCTCAGCCTGAATGCACCAATCGGCGCGGCGCGGTGAAGATCCTCATCCTCAAACCCAGTTCGCTCGGCGACGTCGTGCAGGCGTTGCCGGTGCTGCGCTTGCTCAAGCGCCAGCTTCCCCGGAGCGAGATCTATTGGTGGATCGAATCCAAGCTGGCGCCCTTGCTCGAAGGCGACCCGGATCTTCGCGGCATCGTCCGGTTCGAGCGCCATCGCTGGGCCGCGCCGCGGCATTGGGGTGAGCTGGCTTCAAGCATTCGCTTCGTCCGGCACCAGGAGTTCGATTGGGTCATCGATTTGCAGTGCCTGGCCCGCAGCGGCGCCTTCGCCTGGGCCGCGAATGGCAAGCTGACCGTCGGCCTCGATGAACCACGCGAGGGTGCCCGCGCCTTCTACGATCTCATCGCGCACACGTCCCGCCAGCGCATGCACGCCGTGGACCGTTACCTCGCGATCCTCCCGCTCCTGCGCATCCCGGTGGATTGGAATTTCGAATGGCTGCCTATCCGAAAGCCCGCCAAGGAATCGATTCGGGAAAAATGGCCCGCCGCCGAAGACACCCAATGGCTCTCGATTCTGCCCGGGGCGCGCTGGCAAAACAAGCGCTGGCCCGTCGAGGCCTTCGCAGAGTTGGTGCGCCAGGCGGCCGGGCAGTGGCCGGAATTGCGGTTTGCCGTTCTGGGCTCCGCGGAAGACCAGGATCTGGGAGCGAGGATTCGTCAAGCCGTCCCCGAGCGCTGCCTGGATTTGACCGGCCGGATTTCCCTGACGGAGATGGTGGAATGGATTCGGCTGAGCCGGTTGGTGGTGAGCAATGACACCGGACCGATGCACGTGGCTGCCGCTTTGGGCCGGCCGGTGGTGGCGCTTTTTGGCCCCACGGCACCCCATCGCACCGGTCCCTATGGCCAACTCGACCACGTTTTGCAGTTGAATCTCCCCTGCGTTCCCTGCCTGAGCGCGCGCTGCCATTATGCCAAACCCATGGAATGTCTGCGGGCGCTTTCTCCGGGCGCGGTGTTCGAGGCCGTCAAGCACCGCCTGTGCCCGTAGCGCCGGACTGTTGGGGCGCGTCCCGGCAGGACCCCCCGCCGAACACGGCCGGACGCCGGAGCGCCGGCTTGCAGCCGGCTTAGCGCGTCCAATATCCATAGGAGCACGATAAGCATCTCCGAGCGCCGTGAGCCGGCTCCCAGCCCGCGCTCCGGGGGTACTGCCGGGATGCGCCGGTGCTGCTTTTGCGGCTTGCTACCGCCGGTGTGCTGCTTAGGATAGTGGCGTGAAACTTCTTAGCTTATGGCCCGGCCTTCTGCTGGCTTCGTGGGTGTCCGGTTCAGCGCAGGTGACGGTTGAGGTGACGCAGATCCAGCAGCAATACCTGCCCGGGGAAGCCATCCCCGTTGCGGTGCGCATCATCAACCGTTCGGGCCAGACGTTGCACTTGGGAGCGGCTGCGGACTGGCTGACGTTTACTATCGAGTCGCGCGATGGCTCGGGAGTTTCAAAAAATGGGGACGTGCCGGTGGTGGGTGAGTTTGATTTGGAATCGTCCCAAGTAGCCACCAAGCGCGTGGACCTGGCGCCGAACTTTGTTTTTGAGCATGAAGGACGCTATGCGCTCACGGCCACGGTTCACATTAAATCCTGGGATCGCGACCTGTATAGCCGCCCGATGCCCTTTGACATCATCGAGGGCGCGAAACTTTGGGAACAGGAAGTCGGCGTGCCTCCGCCTCCGGGGCGCACCAACCAGCCTCCGCTGACCCGCAAGTACGTGCTGCAGCAAGCCAATTATTTGCGCGGCCACCTGCGGCTCTATTTGCGCGTGATGGATGAATTTGGCAAGCCGCTCAAGGTGGTGGCCATCGGCCCCATGGTCTCTTTCGGCCGGCCGGATCCGCCCCAAATCGACCAGTTCAGCAACCTCCACGTGCTCTATCAGAACGGGGCCGTGTCCTTCAGCTACACCGTCTTCAACCCCAATGGCGAACTGATCGTGCGTCAGACCCACGATTATACGGACACCCGCCCGCGATTGCATATCGATGAGAACGGCTTGATCTCCGTCGCCGGCGGCGTGCGCCGCCTCACCGCCCACGACGTGCCTCCCTCGAGCCCGACGGCCGACTTTGACGACGAACCCTCCCCGCCGGCGCCCGCCACTGCCAGCACCGCCAATGCCCCGAGCTCTGCGGATCAGGTCAAAATCCCCCGCCCCTGAGCAACCCGGCGGCCGTGCGCAGCCCTGACTGCTTTCGAACCCCGCCGGGCTTTTTGAAGTGAGCGCAAGCGGCCCGCCCTTCCACTCCCGCCGGGGTCCCTATCCCCCGCTCAGTCGGCCAGATCGTCCAGCGATTGGATGCGCGACTGGATGTGCTTCACGATGGGCGCGGCGCGGACGATGGCGTTCTCCTCGGTTTGACCGGGAAACGATTTCATCACGACCCGAACGGCTGCGATGGCGTCCCCGTTCCGATCGCGCAAGGGCATGATGACGGAAACGGCGTCCTGCTCTTTGCCAAAATAAGTTTCGGCGCGGCTGATGACTTGCGCTTCGGTTTTCGTCCCCGGCTGGCCGATCTCGTCGGCGTTCCGGCTGGCCACCAGGCGGGTGGTTCCGGATTCTTTCCCCGGCACGTAGATCTTGAGCCCGAGCAGCCGCGGATAGCGCTTCAGCATTTCCCGCACAAGCTCCTGGGCAGGCGGCTCGAACGGCGTGTAAACGACCTTGGTGTCCGTGAAATAACTGACCGAGTCGGACTTGGTCCAAAAGGCAACCTTCCCGCTCTCGAGCGCATTGACCTTGTCGGTGACCGAGATGTACTCCTTGCCGTCGAGGGAGCAGCGGATTTGATTGCCTTTGCACTCAACCGTCAAGTCGTGCCAAACCTCCGGCGTGATTGAGAGGTTGGGCCCCGACCAGCGGACCGCGCACGCCGTTGAGAATCTTGTAAAACTTGAAAGTGCTGCCCAAACCGCTCGCCCGCACCACGTAATAATTCGTCTCGTCCTGGACCCGAAAGGCAATCCCCGCCATCTGCTCCATCACGCCTTTGACCAGTTTAAAGCGCGTGGTCAGGGTAAAATCGCCAAAGACCTGGTCGTCGTAAATGAGCAGGGGGAAATGCTCATCGGTGGGATCCTGGGCCACCTGGGCCAGGACGGCTTGGGTGGCATGCGTGGACCCCTGCGGCGTCAGCGGCTCCATCAGCGAGGGCGCTGCATCGAGCAGGATTTGCCAGTCGCCCGGTTTGCCCTTGCCGGTGACGGCGTTGCGAAAACCCGGCAGCGCCGGGTGATCGCGCAGTTCGCTAAAGTCGAACCGAAATTCCGCCCCGCGGGCGGACACCAGGAACAACATAAGTGCCAGGCAAAGACGACCGTGCATGGCCGGAGGCTAGCACATCGGGGCGAGGCGACAAGGAATAGCGATGAAACCGGGAGTCGCCTTTTTCCTGTGGGTCCGATAACCTCCGCGCATGCATGGAACCCCGATCCGAGTCCTCTGGCTGGCTGGCTTTGCGTCTTTATTCGGCTGGACCGCGCACGCCGAGGATTGGCCGCAATGGCTGGGGCCGCGCCGAGACTCGGTGTGGCGCGAATCCGGGATTATCGAGCGGTTCCCGGCCCAGGGCCCGGCGGTCCGCTGGCGGGCGGCCATCGGCGCCGGATACTCGGGACCGGTGGTGGCCCGGGGACGGGTGTACGTCACCGATCGGCGGTTGGGTCAGGACGTCAAAAACCCTTCCGACCCGTTTGCGCGCGGTTCGCTTCGGGGCTATGAACGGGTGTTGTGCTTCAATGAAACGGACGGGACCCTGGCCTGGCATCACGACTACGAATGCGCCTACTCGGTGAGCTACCCGGCGGGTCCGCGCGCGGCTCCGCTGGTCAGCGAGGGGAAGGTTTATACCTTGGGCGCGGAAGGCAATTTGCTGTGTCTCGACGCGAAGAATGGCGCGGTGATCTGGTCCAAGGATCTCAAGGCGGACTATGCGGTGAAGGCGCCGATGTGGGGTTTCGCCGGGCACCCGTTGCTGGCGGGCCGGCGGCTGATTTGCCTGGTGGGCGGACCCGGCACCACGGTGGTGGCGTTGGATAAGGACACCGGGAAGGAGCTTTGGCGCGCGCTGAGCGCCGAGGAACCCGGCTACAGCTCGCCCATCCTTTGCGAAGCCGCCGGCAAACCGCAACTCATCCTCTTCGAACCCGAGGCCGCCAACGGCCTGGACCCGGAAACCGGACGGGTCTATTGGTCGGTCCCCTTCAAGTCCAATACCGGCTTGAGCGTGGCGACGCCGCGCCAGCTCGGTGATGATTTGTTCTTCACCAGCTTCTACAACGGCTCGCTGATGCTGCGGCTCGATTCGAACGCCCCCGAGGCCAGGGTCTTGTGGCGCACCCAGAAGGCCAGCGAGCGGGACACCACGCATCTGAATGCTATCCTCTGCACGCCTTTTCTCGAAGCGGGCTACATCTACGGCGTTTGCAGCTACGGGCAGTTGCGCTGTTTGAAGGCGGACACCGGTGAACGGGTGTGGGAAACGTTCAAAGCCACCACGAGCGGCGAACCGGTCCGCTGGGCCAACGCCTTTATCGTCAAAAACGGCGGGCGGTTCTTCCTCTTTAATGAAAAGGGCGATCTCATCATCGCGAAGCTCAGCCCGGCCGGCTACGAGGAAATCAGCCGCGCGCATATTCTGGATCCAACCAACAAAGATTGCGGCCGCGCCGTGGTCTGGTCTCATCCGGCGTTTGCTAACCGCTGTGTGTTCGCCAGAAACGACAAGGAACTCGTTTGCGTGGATCTCGCGGAAAAAAGGTAAGGGCGGGGTTGCGGACTGGGTGAGCGAACGAGCTCACCACCCCGCCGCCGGGTGTTTATCCCGAAGGGATTCGAGCGCTCAGTCCAACCGATAGAGCCCAGAGCCGGTTTGATGCCACAGCTTCTTGTGGGGTTATTCCCCCATACCGACGCAGGTGAATTCCCCAGGGGACGCCACGCCCCAGGCGTGGGAGTATTGTGGTTATGAGCATAAAAATATCAACCATGCGTGCCGCCGCACTCGACCGTTTCGGCGGCGTCGAAAACATTCACTTGGAAGAACTCCCCGTTCCCGAACCCGGGCCGGATGAAGTCCTCCTCCGCATCGAATCCGCCGGCGTGGGGGTCTGGGACCCGTACGAACGCGAAGGCGAGTTCGCCAAAATGTTTGGCACCAAGCCGAGGTTTCCCTACGTGCTCGGTTCTGACGGCGCGGGAACCGTCGCCGCGGTCGGCGCCCAGGTGCGTGGCTTCAAGGAAGGCGACCACGCTTACGCGCTGGCCCTCGTCAATCCCAAAGGCGGTTTCTACGCCGAATTCGCCGCGGTGAAGGCCGACCAGGTCTCCCCCATTCCCAAAAAACTCAGCGTCGAACAAGCCGGTGTGATGCCGAGCGACGCGTTGACGGCGCTGCGTGGATTGGACGACATCCTCAAGCTGCAGAAGGGCGAATCGCTGATGGTCTTCGGGGCCGGAGGTGGGATTGGCCATCTGGCGGTTCAACTGGCCAAGCGCATCGGGGCGCGCGTGTTTGCTGTCGCCTCCGGCGATGATGGCGTCGCGCTGGCGAAACGGCTCGGCGCCGACGCGGTGGCAAATGGCCGCAAGGATGATCTCGAAGCCGCTGCCCGCGCTTTTGCGCCCGGCGGCTTGGACGCCGCCCTGGTGACGGCCGGCGGCGAAGCCACTGACCGCGCCCTCCGCGCGATGAAGAAAAACGGACGGGTGGCCCACCCCAACGGTGTGATGCCCGCGCCCAAAGCGCCCGCCGGCGTGAACGTCCAAAGCTACGATATCGAGCCGACTCCCCGGCAAATCGAGCGGCTCAATCGCCTGATTGAATCCGGTCCGTTTGAAGTCCATGTCGCGCGCACGTTCCCGCTGGACCAGGCCGCTGAAGCCCACCGCGAACTCCAGAAACATTACCTCGGCAAATTGGCCCTGCGACCGCAGTAGCCGGACGCACGTCAATCGGCTACTCACTGACCGTGCACCCCGACGCCGGTTTCCTGCGAAACCGGCCCGGGGCACGAGGCCCGGGGCGGATTCCTTTTGATTCACCCGATCCAGTGTCTAAGGTTCGCTTCAAAACCAAGAACTGGCAGGTGGGTTCTGGAGTTAACGAAACCAAGAACTGACCCCATTTCCGATCAGAACTGACCCCATTTCCGATCCGGCTCAACCCGGCCCCGCCTGAAGCCGATGGTTGGCCCAAAGGCGGCCAAATTCGCTGAGTCGTTCGTCATTCACCTGGCCTCCCGAGCCCCGTAGGGGCGGCCTCATACCAGCCCGGGGCAAGGCCGCCGAGGCCGCTGTCCCGGGTAAATCGAAGCCCAACCCAACCTCTCCTTTTTCCAATCCGGTTGGGCGCGCTCCCGCGCGCCCAACCGGATTGGAAAAAGGAGAGGATATCATTTCGTGTCTCTTACCCAGGGCGGCGCTCGTCCCTCTCTTGCCCTGGGCTATTGCCTTGTCGTCCTTACAGGACTTCAGCCGGGCTCGCTACGGTTAGGTCGTCGGCGAACACAAAGGTCAGCGATCGGAGCCAGCCGCCGATGATGTTCGATTTGTCTCTGAGCGAATCGGCTGGCTCCGGTTCGCTGCACTGCCTGGTTGAACTAAGCCGCTGCGCGGCGATTGTTTTCGAGCGCTCTGGTGTTGATTGGCAGGCGGCTTCACGCATGAAGCCTACTACCATGGCGGTCTATGAAAAACACCAATTCTTCATTCACCAGCAATCTCAACCATCAGCCGCGCAGCGGCCCTCAGGTTACCCCTGGCCCTCACGTGAGCAAGTACGGACCTCAGCCCGTCCCTCCGCCCGGCATTCGCACCACTGCTCGCGACTATTCCAACCCCGTCGATTATAAACATCCCTACCCGTGCATGGCCCAGTTTGCCGATTTATTGGCGCTGCGTTACGACGCCAATCGAACCCGTCACTCTTACTACCGCCAACTGCGGCTCCTTCACCAACATTTCCATGGTGATCCCTCCACGATCACCGAGGCCCAGCTGCGCGAGTATTTCCTTTTCGTCAAACTCAAGAAGCACTGGAAGCCCAAAAGCATCCGGCAGGCACTGGCCTCGGCCAGGGTGTTCTTTGTCGAGTTGCTGGGCAAACCGGACTGGACCCTCTTTTCTCAAAGTACGACGCGAGCCGGGCAACTTGGCAAAAGCCTTGTGATGCCAGTTCGGCCATTCTTACGATGACAATTTGGCCCGTAACACGCAAACCAACAGCCAACCCTATTTCCCGGTTCAAAATACCTCGCTCCGACCCTGTTTTCTCCGAATCGTCATGCATCAATTGTCAAAAGTGGAGACGTGACCCCTCTGCTTTATGACCGGCAGCGCTTTGTACCGACCGCTGAACAAATGTCCGAATTCCTTGTGCCGCCGATTGTGGCGGCTGGTGTAGGTGCCCAGGAACCACTTCATGCCGGCCACCAAATTGGGCTGGGGGGTTTCCAGCACCAGGTGGAAATGGTTGGGCATGAGGCAAAAGGCATGCACTTGCCAATCGGTCTTGGCGCAGGTCTCGCCAAGGGTGCTTAGGAATCGATGCCGATCCGGGTCGTCGTCGAAAATGGCCTCCCGGCGATCCCCACGATTCATGACGTGATACATCGCGCCGGAGTATCGGATGCGCAGCTTGCGCGCCATGGGGCAGGCTCCTCCTGGAACCGCGGTTGAGTCAAGAGGATTTTGATCGCGGCGCGCCGCCCCGCTGGAGGGCCTCCGCATCCATCGGCGCCAGAATCGGCGAACTTTGACAACCTCCTTAACTGACCCCGTTCCCGTTCCGAGCTAAACTGTTACCAATTTCGAAGCAGAATTTCAGCACCGTCGCACCGTCGGTCCGGGTCTCTGCTACAACCCTTTGCAGGGTTGATACTCGTACGGGGTGCGCGGACCCAGGGTAGCTCGCCGACTCGCAACCCTGGGCTGAGTGCCCGCTATCCTTTCAGGATAGCCCAAGGGTCTGGGCCTCCGATCCGGGCTGTGTCGTTGCGGCGGCTGCGTCCATCCCGCAGGGGTCTTAGCATTCACCCGAACCGGCGACGGCCGCCTTGTGTGTTATGCGCAACGCGGCGTTTATCCCGAAGGGATTCGAGCACTCAGCCCAGGGTTGCCCCGCGCTTCCGCAGGAAGTGCGGGGCTACCCTGGGTCCACGCGGCATTGAAGATTGTTTACCCTGAAAGGGTTTCAGCACCGCCTTGGCAGGCGAGATGCACCCGCCTGAGCGGTCCGGTCAGACGTGCCAGCGGGTGTGGGCGAGGAGAATGGGGCGGACGGAGGGGAGGAGGTCGAGATCGGCGAACTGGCGGTAGGCGGCGTGGTAATCCCAGATCCGCGACAGGCCCAGGCGCTCCCGGTTCTGAAACCAATACGCCAGTTGTTCGAGCGCGGCTTGTTCCAGGTCGGCGGGCAGCGGAGTTTGGCCGGGAAGCGGTTCAGCGCCGGGCAGGACATAGCCGCCGGTGTAGATCACCCGGCAAACGCCGGCAAACGCGTTCGAAAGCTGAAGGCCAATGGCTGAGGCGAGCGAAATGACGCAGGCGCGGCGGATGAGGAAGTTCACCTCCGGCTGTTCGATCCAGCCGCCGGCCTCGCTGGTTTTGCATTCGAACCGCGTGATCGATTCGATGGGGTAACCGGGGACGGCGAGTTCGGTTTCATCAGCCGGAAATTCAAAAACGGCATCCACGGTTCGAGCCAGAGTGCGGTTGCACTCGTGATCGAAACGCGCGCTCAGCGCGCGGATGCCGCTGGTGAGCACGGGATCATTGAGGGTATCGGAGTCCAGGAGACCGAGGCGGGATTTCAAGGTGGAAAGCTGGGTGATCATGGCGTCAGGGTGTTCAAGTTGTTGAAGGGGTGAGTCAGCCGGCGGGTGAAGTGTTTGATCATGGAGCAGGGATCGGGCGGACATTGCGGCGCCGGGCGGCTGACTCTGGCGAACGGTTGGGGCTGCGGGCTTTCAGGTGGCAACGTGAACCGGGGGCAAAGCACCCCCGGAACACGCGAACCGCGCGCCGGGCGCGAGCGGCTAAGCGGCGGCGGTAAAGAGAGCGGCCGTGGCGTCGCTGGCGGCGAAGTCAAAGTCGATCTCCTCGATGAAGCGCACCGCGAGCTGGTCATTGGCAAACCAGACGTGCTCGGAGGTGTCGATGCGCGGGGTGCCATGCTCGCCCATCCACCAAAACGCGAGCGCGCCGAACACCACGATGGGTTTGTTCGGAACTTCCGTGGCGCTGTAGGGTTCGAACACGTCGGTCCAGACGATGGGATAGCCATCGAGCATCGCGGTGCCGTCGGGCAGGCGTTGATAGACGTTGGGTTCGGCCGAGGTGCGGAACGAGGGCAGGCGCGTTTCCCACGTGGTGTCGAGGTAATAGGCGGAGAGCCGGCCGTTCAGCGCGGCCTTGTTCACCAGGCGGCGCACCGCCCGGAAGTCATCGATGGTGGCGTCGCTGGGCTTGGTCTTGCCGCCGGCCAGCGCCACCATGTGGTTGGTCTGACGGGCGACTTCGGCCACGCCGCGCACCCCTTCGTAATCGGTCGAGCCGTCGGCCAGAAAACCCCACGTATCTTCGGCGCGCGCGAACTCGACGGCGCCGTAGCGGGCCAGGAATTGCCCCATCGCCACGATGCTTTGCTCATCGATCTCCCGCGGCAGGCGGACGATCCCGCCGATCTTATGCGATTCCAGGGAGGCGAAGGACACCGTCGGGGACTTTTCCCCAATCGTGGCGGACAGGGCGATCGCACCGAAGTTCGGACGCGTGCCGGTGCGGGCCGGCCGGGCCGTGCCCATGCCGATCGGGTAGGGCGCCATGCGCCGGCGCGCAACGCCGAAATCCGAGATCAGCTCGCGAATCTCGCCGCCGAATTCATACGGCAGGGGAATATCATTGAGCGTGACGGCGTCGCGGGTCGTCAGGTTGAAGGTGTTGCGAGCGAAGTCGCGGAGATGGTCACGCTGTACGGGCAGCGACGACAAGGCATCGAGTTTGTCGCTGCGCTCGCAGTGGAGAATGAATTGCGCCGCGAGATGCCGCGCGCAATCGTCCGTGACGGAACCTGGCGTTCGCGGGCGCCGCGGCGCCGTGCCCGCGGGCGGCCATGAGCCGGCGGACATCGGTGAGGTGCTGCTTGAGCTGGGAGGTTTCGTCCTGCAGCGTGCGGCACGCGGCGGGCAGGTCCTTTAGATTGGCCCAGCCGGTTTTCAGCTCGCCCAGCAGGCCCTGGAATTCTTTAAGCTGCTCCTCGGTCAAGGCCAGGGGAGCGATGGCCAGCGCCAGGCCCGGGGCGGCCAGGCACAGCTCGGGGTGGTGAAGCGTGAACCACGCCAAGGCCAGGAACAACGGCCAGAGCAGGAGGCCCGGGCGGAGGCGGCATGACATGCGGGGATGGGAGTGCGGTTTCGGTTTCATTTTTTTTGGTCTGTGTTCGTGTTTTGGGACGGATTGGTGCTCGGGGCCAATCGGGTTAAGAGCGCCCCAGGAGTTCCCTGAGCGCGCGGGCGAGCTGCAGCCACTGGGCTCCGGCGGGAGCATCGTGGCCGCAAAACCGGGCGTGAGGCAAAGCGGTGGAAAGGGATCGATCCGGAGACGACTCGGGCGGAACGAGGGCGGCGGGCTTGTCCGGCTCGATTTCATTCAGGCCGCGGAGCAGCTCGAGCAGGTCGTGAAGATCGGACTTTTGAATCGCCCCGGCCCTGAGCCCGAGCTGCAAGGCTTCGGGATTGGCCGGGATGCCCACCGCCGAAACCTCGAGCAGCTCCTGTTCGAGATACCGGCGACGGTAGCCTGCGTCCGCGCCGCCGTTTTCCCAGCGAATCGGGATGAAGCCCACACTGACCGCGTTGAGGAATTTTCCGCGATAAAGCCCATAGGCGATGCGCGCCATGGGATTCACCTCGACCGCAAATTCGACGCGCTGGAACAGCGCGGGGCGGCCGCCGACCTCGCGCACTTCCGTCAACAGCGCTTTGCCCAGCGTGAAGATAATGTCGCCGTATTGGTGGGCATTTTGGAACACCGGGTTGCGGCGGTAATTGTCCAGACGCCAGCCGGCGGGGTGAATCATTTCGTCGCAGCGATCCAGGGCCTGGCTGCTGGCGAGGAAATCGATGATGGGCGGCTGGTCCGCGGAGGCCTCGGGCGGGAACGAGGTTTGGACTTGGAGCCCGCTCCGCAGGCCGGGCCGGCCGTCGCAGAGGGGAACCAGGCGGTCGGAGAGATCAGACGGAGTGGATGGGGTCGGGGTGGAGTTCATGAGCAGCAAGGGGACAGGGTTTGGGTTAGAGCGGGGCAGGGGACGGTGAGCTGGCGCCGGCGGGGGGAGCCGCTGGCGCTTGAGCGGGTTGGTCATCGCCCGCGGGGGCCGCCGGGCCGGACGCTTGAGACGTCGCAGGCTGGACGGACGCAGGCAGGTAGCCTTGATCCCCCCACGGCAGCGGCCTGAAACCGAGATCCAAAACGCGATTGAGTTCGTTAAAGGGAATGCCCATGTCGAACCCGGTGCGGGCCGCGGCGAGCCGGTTGCGACGGGCCCCTTGCAGAATGGGAAGGCTGTCCAGATCGAACCAGCCGCTGGCGCGCGGATCGATTTGCTTCACGGTGAGGTCTTCCTCCGCCTCCAACCGGCTGCACAGCGGCGCAATCCGATTTTCGATGAAGTTCAATCGCGCTCCCGCCATCACGTCGTACTTGGAATGATCCGTGGTGGTGACGATTTCCTCCGGCACGCCGAAGGCGGCGCAGATTTCGGCGCGGGCGAACTTGCGATTTTCCAGGAATTGAAGGTCGGTGCTCGAGAGCTGGGGGCGGATGACTTCGGTGCTGCCCAGCAGGAGCACCGGGCGATCGGCCTGGCCGGCTCTGCGTTTGCGCGCGCGCAGGGCGCGCGACGATTTGCTCGCGCTGCTCGTCGCTCAACCATTTGTCGGTGCGCACAATCAGGCCCGCATCCGCGTTGTTTTCGATCAGGCCGCGCATGAAGGCGCCGGCGGCGAAGTCGGTCTTGGCCGCGGTGGCAGCAACATAGAGCGGGGGCAGGCCGCGCCAGAAGTCGAAGGGGTTAGGCAGGCGCTCGAACCAGATTTCCTCGGGCAGAAACACCTGGCTGGCCAGCGGCGCCTGGGGGCCATGGCCGGTGTAACGCCAGCCGATGAGCTGGTGATCTTCAATGATATGCTGGAAGTCCGCGGGATCGGGCAGGAAAATGCTTTTGAGCCGGCGGCCGTTGAACCCGACCGCCGGTTTCGTAGATCGGGATGCGGAAACATTCGCCGCGGAGCATCAGCCAGATCACCCGCAGCTCCCAATACTGAAAACGGTTCAGGCGCGGGTGCGGGCGGGTGTAGAAATCGAGCAGGGGACCGGAGGTAATCAGGTTCTCGCGACCGCGCTCCCCGGCGGAGAAGAGGAAGGGCACATTGGCCACTTGTTCGGCCAGGGCGTTGATGGCGCGGTACACCCAAACCACCTGCTCGTAAGCATTCGAGAGCAGGGGGCCGTTGGCGGCATCCTCCCCTCGCAGCCACGGATCCGGGGCGAGGGAAAGGGATTTTGACTGGGGGACCGCCGCATTCCGGGAGCGACCGAGGTGAAGTCCAAAAAGATTCATAAGCGGGCAGGGTGGTTAAGACACAAAGTTTTCCAGCGTAACGCGTTCATCGTCGAGGGCCAAAACCCGGCCGCCGGAACCGGTGCGGTGCGAGCGATCCCTCGCGGACCGCGCCGCGGGTCGCCGGATCGTGATTGGGGACTGACGCGTTTTCATCCGACGAGTGCTCCGGCGCAGACGCGGTAGCGTGCCGCTTGCTGGCGGAGGGCTTTGGCCCAAAACCGATCGCAATGGCTGTCGGCGGTTTCGCCGGCGTAGCGGGTATTGCCCCCGAGCGAGGTCTCCTTGCGAATCCCGCGCAGGTCGGCGCGCAAGGCCGGGTCATCCACCAGGCGGAGTTGACGGTTCTCCAAATCGATCTTGAGGCCGGTGGCCAGGGATTCCTTGACCGGCGCGGTGAACGTGATGGGCTCGATTTTCCAATCAAACCGTTCACGGGCGCGCTCGGCCAACTGCATGCCCAGGCCCGTGGCGTCGAGGCAGGCGCGCTTGAGCTGAGGCAAAGCCAGCAGCCGGTAGAGCACGGCTTCGATCTCGGAGAAGGGGCAGTCGAGCAATTCGAGGCGGAGCCGATCCCAAAGGACGTCGCCAATCTTCTCCCCCACATCCAGGACACAGAGATCGTTCTTGCGCGCGAGGTCGAGTCCGAGAAAGCACTGGGCGCCGGGGGCCAGTGCCATGGCGGCCAGGAAGGTTTCGAGCGGCTGCAGGCGCAGCTCCGCTTCGGTGCAGGCATTGATGAGGTCATAGGCGATAAAGGCGGCAGCTTCGTCGGCGGGAACACAGCAATACTCTTGCAACCATTGTTCCTCGTCGATGCATTCGGCCCGCTGGCGCGCGAGCCAGGCCTCGCGCGAGTCGCAGGCGCCGGTGCCCGCATTGATTTTTTCGACCAGGCCCTGCTCGACCGCCGCCTGGATGGGAACGGTATGGAGCGACCAGCCCATGGGGTTGTTACGCTCCCGGATGTCGGTAATCAGGTCGTTGAACACGGTGCCGAGGCCGCGATGGGTCGAGATGACCGAGAGGGTTCCGCCCCACTGAATGACCGGCTTGGCGACGGCATACAGCGTGCGCTGATCCTTGTGCAGGGCGAACTCGTCGAGCTTGACGTGGCCGGTCTTGCCGACAATCGCGTCGGGATTGGAAGACAGGGCGTAGATGCTGGCACGGCTGGCGAAGGTGAGGGCCTGGACCTGGACCGGTTTGGCGCTGCGGGGAGCAAAGACGCGCTGCGCGTAATCCGTGGCCGCGCAGTCGAGGATGCCGGCCCAGCGTTTGCAGTAGCGGATATACTGCTTGGCCTGGGCTTCATCGCGCGACATCACCCACACATCCCGGCCTTGGCGGATCGCGGCCTTGAGCACACTGTCATAACTGTCCGCATAGCTCAGGCCGATCTGGCGGCTCTTCTGGCAGATTCTCAGCCGTGAGCGGTCGGCGATCCAGGCGCGTTGATAGGGAAGAAAATAACTCATAGCGCCGCCTTTTAGAGCAGGTGGAGTTCGCGCTCGATCTTTTCGAGCGTCTCCGGGGTGAGGGCGGTTTCTCCCGACTTGGCCTTGGCTTCGCGAGCGTCGGCGGTTTTTCGGGCGTCGGCTTGCTCGCGGTGCATTTGCTCGGCCAGCTCGCGCCGCCGGCGCTGTTCCTGCAGGCGGGCCCAATCCATCACCGGCTTCATTAGACCCGAAACCAGTTCCAAGAGTTCGGGTGCGCCCTGGGCTTCGAGGCTGAATTTCAGGATCAACACGCGGTGAAGCTTGATGATGGTTTCGAGTTCGGGCGCCGGGTGCTGGCCGAGTTGGCGCTCCACTTCCGCGCAGATCCGGGCGCCGTGAGTGATCTGGGAAAGGATTTGTTCCTGAATCGCTTCTGGGCTGATTTCGGGAGCGTCCGTCTCCTCCATCTCTTGCAGTGGGTCGCGCGTCCCGCGATTGGACTGCTCGACGCGGGCCTTTCGCCGGGATTTGTGCGAGAAGCGGCGCGGCGGACCGGGGCGGAGTAATGGAGCCGAGGGCATGCGTGTCTAACCCAGTTGGCGCGCTTTGTGGCGGCCCTTTTCAGTGAGCGTCCAGGTGAGGAGATCGTCCAGGTCGTCGCGTGTGCCCTGCATGTAGCCGGCGGTCTCGAGTTCGCGTTTGGCCTGGTTGAGATCGCTTTGGAGCGGACGGGGCACGAGGCTCTGCCGGGCCGCCTCGTCCATCAAGGCGTCCGGCCAGGGCAATCCGTTCAGTCGCCACAGCGCGCGCAGCAGGAAGCGTTTAATGTCGCCGATGGGGTTCATGGGTTTTGGCGCTCGATGGCGCGGTCCAGTTTTGTATCGATGCGCATGAGTTGCTGGTTGTTCAGTTCGATCGAGGCCCGCATCTCGCCGACCTCGCGATCCACCTTGTTGATCTTCTGCTGCAGCTCGCCGACGTCCGCGCGGCGTTCGTGTCGCAAGCTGCCCAGTTCCCGTTCGATTCGCAGCATTTCGCTGGCAACCTCCTGGCGCCGGCTTTGGCACAGGTTTTCCGTAACCGGTTGATCGAACTTGGTGACGGCCAAAGGCTGCGGTTGGATCTCCCGGACTGCGCCCCGCCGCGACCGGCGGTCTAGAAAGCTCTCCACCTGGTTCCAGCCGGCCACCAGGAAAAACAGGCAGCCCAGCCACGCGGTGATTTCAAGCGATGTCGGCGAAGATTCGAGTGCTAAGAGCATGGGCGGCGCAGTTTAGGGAGTGGGAGGTTGTGGGGCGTGGAACGTAAAGCGTGAAGCGTGAAGCGTGAAGCGTGAAGCGTGAAGCGTGAAGCGTGAAGCGTGAAGCGTGAAGCGTGAACCGTAATGCGTAATGCGTGGAACGTAAAACGTAATTCGTAAAACGTAAGAAAAGCAGGCAGACCTCGCGGTCCTGCCCGTCGCGATGAAGCGCAGCGCAGCCGGGCTTGCCGCGCCGTAGCGTAGCGTAGGCGGGTGGTCCCGCAATGCCGCAGTCCCGCAGTCCCGTAGTCCCGTAGTCCCGTAGTCCCGTAGTCCCGTAGTCCCGTAGTCCCGTGGTCTCGTGGTCCCGTGGTCCCGTGGTCCCGTGGTCCCCCTCGCCGCGCCGTAGCGCAGCGAAGGCGGGGCCGATCCGGCGGCCGGACGCGAGCGGCCTGAACTTACGGGATGCGCGATGACTGCGCTGGCGCTGGCCGGGCGCGCCGGATCGGTGTGGGAGGCGGGAAAACATACGGAATGCGCGCGGGGCGACATTTGAGTTTATTTCGAGGATTGCAGCGCGGCGCGAACCGCGGCTTCGGTGACGGTACCCAGAGCTGGCGAGGAGTCGTTTTGGTAACCTTGCATCTGGACGCGCCGCACACCGTTGGTATCCGTTTCGATGGCCAGCGAGGAAATGGAGGTGGTGTTGCCCAGCGAGGTTCGGGAGAACCGTTCGCCGTTGGGCCCGACGTAGGTCAACATTTGGCAGCCGCAGGTTAGTGTGGCGGCGACGGCCAGGAAGGTCGCCGAGGTGGTGGAGTGGATGAGCTTTTTCATCAAAGGAGGTTTTTGGTGCCGTTCAAGGCGTTGGTGCTTCGCGTTTTCTTCTATAACCGCGCGCAGGGTCCCCCTCCGATCCGGCGCGGAGATCGATGGCTCTGATGGGCAAGCAGATGCGCGAAATGGACCAGGTCCGCCCTCGGTCCATTTCAGGCGCTGAACCTCAACCGCCGGGCCTTGACCTGTCGGAAGAGCCGGCGGAACTTGGTCTCGTAGGCCTTGCGGATGCGGCTCACGGACCCATGTAGCCGGGGCGCGGGGCGTTGTCCTCCGCCTGCTCAACCGGGCGGTGGAAGGTTTAAGTGGCGCAAAAGGCGGCCTGATAACGGGTTTGACTTGGGTGAGGGCCGCCTTTAGATTCCTGCGCACATGTTAGCGGCTGATTCCAAAATTGTGTCCACACCCGTCGCGGAGCCTATACGCGCCGGAGCGGCCGCTTCCTGGAAGCAGATCATCGATCCCGTCGAGCCTTTTCTCGATGCGGTCAGCCGCCGATTGGCGGAGGAAGTCGAGGCCTTCGATCCGGAACTCGCTCCCTATGCGGATTACGCACTCAATGGGCAAGGCAAGCACCTGAGACCGGCATTGGTGGCGCTGACCGCCAATGCGCTCGGCAAGCCCAATGACGCCCACGTGACCATCGCCGTGATTATCGAGATGGTCCACCTGGCCACCTTGGTCCACGACGACGTCATGGATGAAGCCGAAATCCGCCGCGGCCAACTAACCCTGGCCGCCAATTGGGGCAACGAAATCGCCGTGCTCTTCGGCGATTGCCTGTTCGCGCGCGCCCTGGCCCTGGCCGCGAGTTTCCCGACCACCGAGGTTTGCCGGGCGGTGGCCTCGGCCACCAACACCGTGTGCTCGGGTGAAATCCTACAAACCCGCCATCGTTGCGACTTTGATTTTACCCTCCGGCAGTATTTCAGAGTGCTGGAAATGAAGACGGCGCGAGTTGTTCGCGCTTTCCTGCGAGCTGAGCGCGTTGCTGAGCGGCGCTTCAGACGAGCACCGGGCCTCGCTGCGGGAGTTTGGCCTGGTGTTTGGCACCGCCTACCAGGTCTATGACGATTGCCTGGATGTCTTCGGCTCGGAGGCGGTCGCCGGAAAATCACTCGGCACCGATTTGGCCAAGGGAAAGCTGACGCTCCCCGTCCTGCTGCTGTTGGAACGCGCCGACGCCTCCGACCGGGCGCGGGTCGAGGCGCTGGTCCGAGCCTGGCAGCCGGCCTCGATCAAACCGATGGGCAAGCTCCTGGCCAAGTATGACACGCTCGACGCATCCCTGAGCAAGATGCGCCAGTACCTGGACCGCTCGCGGCGCTTATTGACCGTTCTGCCCATTTCCGAGGGCCGAGCCGGTTTATCTGGACTCGCCGAATCGCTGGCTGGCGAAGCGACCAAGCTGGGAGCCGCACCTGAGAGCAGCCTATGATTATGGCCGAGCCAGCCAGCCGCAAGTTTCCCCTGAACGCCGATCCGGCGGCCCAGGATTCAGCGCCCGCGCCCCTCGATGAGTCTGTGCTGGTCAAGCAAGCGAGGCAGGGTGACCTGGAAGCCTACGACGAATTGGTCCGGCGCTACCAGGAACGCATCTACGCCACGGTCTATCACATGACCGCCAATCACGAGGATGCCAACGACCTGGCCCAGGAGGCGTTTATCAAGGCCTTCCAGGCCCTGAAATCTTTCAAAGGCGGCTCGAGCTTCTACACCTGGGTTTACCGCATCGCCGTCAACAAAACCATCAACTTCCTCAAGCAGCGCAAGAATCGTGCCCAGATGAGCCTGGACGACCTGGACTTCAATGCCGAGCACGATCCCGACCTGGTCGCTCTCATCTCGGAAAAGACGCCCCGGCGGGAAGTCGGCCTGGCCGAACTGCAGGAAAAATTGAACGCGGCGATGCAGAAGTTGTCAGAACCACATCGATTAGTCGTGACTTTGCATGATGTGCAGGGTTTGTCGCATGAGGAAATTGCGGAGATTATGGACTGCAATATCGGCACCGTTCGGTCCCGGTTGTTTTATGCGCGCCAGCAGTTGCAAGCCCACCTTTCCGATTATTTGAAATGAGTATGCAATCCGAACCAGAGGATTTCCAGCAACTGCGGCGGTTGCTGGCGCTCAAGCGCCACGAACAGCCCCCACCCGGCTACTTTCATAACTTTTCGAGCGAGGTGGTCGCCCGCATCCGCGCGGGTGAATCGTTGGCCACCGAGACCGGCGCGTCGCGTTCCTTTTTGGAGTTCGCCTGGTTGCATCGTCTGTGGGATGCATTGGAAACCCGGCCGGCCCTGGCGGGCGCGTTTGGCGCGGCGGTATGTGGCTTTTTGACGGCGGGGTTTCTCCTGTCCGATAACTCCGGGGTGGGGCCGACCCCACCGGTGGGGGTTCTGATGCCTGAGACCTCCCAGATCAGTGCCGTGCAGGTCGCTACCCCTTCGGCAACCGCGTTCTTGAATCAGATTCCAGGGATGGCGCTTTCCAGCACTGGCACCCTCGAAGCCGTGCAGGTCCGTCCTTCACTGTTCCAGCAACCGACGGCCCGGCTGGTGAATTTTACTTTGCCTGGCGGGAATTGACGGACGCCGAAGTTTTGTTCAGGCGCGCTTCCAGCGAAGCCGCCTGGCCGGTGGGTTTGGCCTCCGGAACGCTTTAATCTTCGCGGTCAAAAACCATTTCAGCGGCGTCGGTCTTGATATTCATCCGGTCGCCTTCCACAGCGGCCACCAGTTCGACTCCGGAGAGGGAGAGCTGATACTTCGTTCCGTCCAACTGTTTCCATTGGCCCTGCAACGTTTGTTTGCCCGCGGGCCCGGCGCCGAGAGCCGCCTTGAGAGGTGGCACGTCGGAGATGGTGACCTGGTTATCGGGTTTGGCAACCATGCGGGTCTTGCTGAAGGCCGCTTCCAGGATCAGCCGCACCCGTTGCATTTCGCTGGCCGGCATGTTCGGCTTGGCTCGGCGCACCGCGCCCAGGGCGGCGGTGACATCGAACTGCCAGCGCCCGAGGATCGCGATGGGATCGTATTTGGGAGAACGCCCCGTCTGAAGATAGGTCCGCAGGTCGGCCAGATCCGGTTCCACCGTCGTCCAAATCACCTTCAGCAGATCCGGATTGCCACGAATGGCCAGCACGGAGGGGAAGTCCAATAGGGTCATGACTGGCTCCAGCCGTTCCCAGGATTCCGTGAAGTCTTTGTCGGCGCCGATGGTTTGGAATTCGTAAAGCTCGGCCAGGCTCAGAAACGCGGGGTAACTTCGCAGGCGCGCCTGGGCCAGCGGGTTACGGTAAACCAAGGCCGCGAAATCGATCATATTGTAATCGACCTGCGGGATCCGATCGATGGAACGAGCCACTTTGTCGAACCCGGTCCCGTGAAGATCGCGGCCCATGACATTGAGCAGCCGCATCCATCTCGGGTCCCGGTCCGAGCTCGCCACCTGCACGGTGGCATAACTGCCCACGTAAATTACGAACGCGAAGAGAATCAGGTACGCGGTGCCGTTGAGCAGCCCGAGACAAAGCCCAAGCCGTCGATTCAGCCGCTCCCACAAGACCATGCGCAGTTCGCCGGCGTGATACTTGTAGTACACCTCGGCCTTCTGGTGCACGGCCGCGGCGGCCACCTTGAAGACAATCGAAATGATCACGAAAACCAACACGGGCCCCAGCGCCCAGACGAGCAGCGGGTTCTTGATGCCGACAATCCCCAGCACCCGGCCGAGTAGGTGACCGAGCGGCGCCGCCAATAACGCGCCCACGACAATGCCGAAGAAGGAGAAGCCGACCCGAATCGCGCCCTGCCGGTAGCCGAGCGCAGCTACCGAGGCCAGCGTGATCAACGCCAAAAGCCAAATCGTCATCCCTGGAAGGTAGAGAATTTCGCTCCGCAAAAGCACGCACAAAATAGACCGCCCGGGCACGGTTTTTAAGCCCGTGCTCCCGCCCTCCTGCCGCCCGCATTGCATGGCGGACCGCAAACTTCGCGCGCCCCGGGGCGTTTTCCGACCACCGGACGGCGGTCCTCCGTTCAGCGCCCCGGGCTCAGGTCTCCCAGGAAAGTGCCGGCGCCCTGAGACAGGAAGAGCCACGGCCACGTGACCCTCCCGTTCGTGTGGTTCGCGTGTTTCGTGGTTCCTTCCTATGGTTTAAATCCCGTCCTTTGGTGGTCCCCCTCGCTTGACGAATCCGGCCGGGCAAATCAGAGTACGGCATGCAAATGGATCGACTGACGCTTAAATCGCAGGAGGCGTTGCAGGAGGCGCAACGCATCGCGCACGGTTATTCGCACCAGGAAATCGATGGCGAACACCTCTTGCTCGCCTTGACCGGCCAAAGCGAAAGCCTCATTCCCGACCTGCTCGAAAAAATCGGCGTGCCCCCGGCCAAACTCCGGCCCGACCTGGAGCGCGAGCTTGCCCGGCGCCCGCAGGTCCAGGGCACGGCCTCGGCGGACGTGTTCCTCAGCCCCAGCCTGAAAAAGGCCCTCGATGCCGCCCAAACCGAAGCCGGCAAACTCAAGGACGAGTACGTCAGCACCGAGCATTTGCTGCTGGGCCTCATGGACACCGCCGATCTGGCGCTCAAAAAGATCCTCCAAACCCATGGCCTTAAACGCGATCTCGTGCTGCGGGCTTTGGCCGATCTGCGCGGCAACCAGCGCGTGACCGACCCCAACCCCGAGGACAAATTCCAGGCCCTGGAAAAATACGGACGCGATCTCACCGCCCTCGCGCGGCAGGGCAAAATCGATCCCGTCATCGGGCGCGACGATGAAATCCGTCGCGTCATGCAGGTGTTGAGCCGCCGAACCAAGAACAACCCGGTGCTCATCGGGGAACCCGGCGTGGGCAAGACGGCCATCGCCGAGGGACTGGCCCGGCGGATCGTCAGTGGCGACGTGCCGGAAACGCTGAAGAATAAGCGCCTGGTCGCGATGGACCTGAGTTCGATGATCGCCGGCGCGAAATACCGCGGGGAGTTCGAGGACAGGCTCAAAGCGTTCCTCAAGGAGATCGTTTCGAGCGAAGGTAAAATCATTCTGTTCATCGACGAGCTGCACACCCTGGTCGGCGCGGGCGCGGCCGAGGGCGCGACCGATGCCGCCAATATTACTGAAGCCGCAGTTGGCGCGGGGCGAGTTGCGCGCCATTGGCGCCACCACGCTCGATGAATACCGCAAGCACATCGAAAAAGACCCCGCTCTCGAACGCCGCTTCCAGCCCGTCTTGGTGGCCGAACCCAACGTCGAGGCCACTATCGCCATCCTTCGCGGGCTCAAGGAGCGCTACGAGGTCCACCACGGAGTGCGCATCCAGGACGCCGCCCTGGTGGCGGCCGCCACCCTCTCGCACCGCTACATCACCGAGCGCTTCCTCCCGGACAAAGCCATCGATTTGGTCGATGAAGCCGCCTCGCGCTTGCGCATGGAATTGGACTCGATGCCCACCGAGATCGACCAGTTGGAGCGCCAGATCATGCAGCTCGAAATCGAGCAAAACGCGCTCAGGAAGGAAAAAGACGAGGCCTCGCGTGACCGGCTCAAAAAACTGGAAAAAGATCTGGCCAATCTCAAGGAGAAATCCCGCCACCTGAAGGCCCAATGGCAAAACGAAAAGGCCGCCATCAACGCCGTCAGCGTCATCAACAGCCAAATCGAGCAAGCCAAAATCGAGCTCGAACAGGCCCAGCGCAAAAGCGACTTGAACCTCGCCGCCCAAATCCAATACGGACGCCTGCCCGAGCTGCAGCAAAAACTCGCGGGCGCGGAAAAGTCCTTGCGCGAGAAACCTTCCGCCAACCGCCTCCTGCACGAAGAAGTGACCGATGAGGACATCGCGCGCGTGGTGGCTGCGTGGACGGGGATTCCGGTTTCGCGCATGCTCGAAACCGAACGGCAGAAACTGGTCAAGATGGAGGAGCGGCTCGAACAGCGCGTCGTGGGGCAGGAGGAGGGCATCCGGGCGGTGGCCAACGCCGTGCGACGTTCCCGCAGCGGCTTGCAGGAACCCAACCACCCGATTGGCTCCTTTATTTTCCTCGGTCCGACCGGCGTGGGGAAGACCGAAACGGCGCGCGCTTTGGCGGAGTTCCTGTTCGATGACGAGAACGCCATGATCCGCATCGATATGAGCGAGTACATGGAGAAGCACACCGTCGCCCGCCTGATTGGCGCGCCTCCGGGATATGTAGGCTATGAGGAGGGCGGCCAGTTGAGCGAAGCGGTGCGACGCCGGCCCTACAGTGTAGTGCTCTTCGATGAAATCGAAAAGGCCCACCATGACGTGTTCAATGTCCTGCTGCAGGTCCTGGATGACGGGCGTTTGACCGACGGTCAGGGCCGGACGGTCGATTTCAAAAACACCATTATCATCATGACCAGTAATATCGGGTCACCGATCATCCAGGAATATTACATTGCAGGCAAACTCGGCCCCGAGGACCACGCGGAGATGGAACGGCTCGTCCGCGCCGAACTCCGCGCTCACTTCCGGCCCGAGTTCCTGAACCGGGTGGACGACATCATCATCTTCCATAGCCTGGATGAAAAACAGATCGGCCATATCGTGGAAATCCAACTCGGGCGTTTGGAGAAGCGCCTCGCCCAGCAGCAGCTCAGCCTCGAATTGGATCGCTCCGCCAAACAGTTGATCGCCCGCGAGGGTTACGATCCCCAATTCGGTGCCCGGCCCCTCAAGCGCGCCATCCAGGATTTGCTGCTCGATCCACTGGCGACCAAACTCCTGGTCGGCGATTTCAAGCCCGGCGCCCGCATCAAGGTTTCCGCTCAGAATGGAGAACTGGTGTTCGAAGCGAAATAGGACCCGCTCCCAGCCGGCATGGGTCAGGGTTGGCCCAGACTGCGGATTTCGCGCCGCGCCTCGCCCCTTCGAGGCCGGTTCAGATGACGAAATCCAAAGCCATCATCGGTTCCTGCTGCAGTTTGTGCCAGCGTCCGGAGAGTTCAGCCAGCGTTACCCGTTCGGCAATTTGCACAATTGCCTCCCGGATCTCCTTCATCACGCTCCGAATGGCACAGCGCGCCTCATCCGGACACGAGCACTTCTCGTAGAATCGCTCGCTCACGCAACTGACCGGCGCCAAGGCCCCCTCGATGTGGCGCACCACCGCCGCCAAGGTGATCTCCTCCGGACGTCGCGCCAGGCGGTACCCTCCGGCGACGCCGCGCCGGCTCTGGACCAGGCCGGCGGATTTCAAATCGTTCAAGATCTGTTCCAGGAAACGTTTCGGAATGTTTTGTTGCTCGGAGATCGTCTTGATGGATACGACCGGGGCGTCGTGATTGAGGGCCAGGACCAGCAGTGCACGCAGGGCATACTCACCTCGGAGAGATAATTTCATTCTCGCTGAAATCATACAAAAGTACAGCTAAGATATCAAGAATCGGTCGCCCCCCACGCCACGATCCAACCCGCGCGCCGCAACCATTCAGGATTTCCGGCTTGTTCTGTTGCTCGCGCCGTCAATAATACAGGCGAACAAACCCGCGTTATGAAAATGAAGAACGGTTCCGCCCCAAGTCTCCCCATCTCTCGACGCCGCTTCCTCCGCGCAACCACTATGGGGGCTGCCGCGCTAGCCACACCGCTAGTGGTTCCCGCGTCGGCTCTCGGCGGCGATGGGATGGTTTCGGCGAATGAACGCATTGCCATGGGCTTTATCGGCCTGGGCGGCCAGGGCACCGGACATTTGCTCGGCGGGGGATGGACGTATGTGCCCGGGGGTTACGTCGCGCGGCCGGACGTGCAGGTGTTGGCGGTGTGCGACGTGCGCCGGGAGCGGCGTGAGAGCGCTCGACAGCGTTGCAACCAAATGTATGCACAGAGGTTCGGACAGAGCACCTATGATGGCGTGCTGGCATACAATGATTTCCGAGAGGTCCTGGCACGGCCCGATATTGACGCCGTGCTGATTGCGGTCCCCTACCACTGGGCTGCTCTGTTGGCGACCATGGCCATGCGCGCGGGCAAGGATGTCTATTGCGAAAAGCCGGTCGCCCTCACGGTGCGCGAAGGGCGCACGGTGGTCGAAACCAGCAAGCGCTTCAGCCGCATCTACCAGGCCGGCACTCAGCAACGTTCCGAATATGGCGGCAAATTCCGCGTGGCGTGCGAACTGGTTCGCAACGGGCGCATCGGCCAACTCAAGGAAGTCTATGCGTTTCGCTTGCCCGGGGCGCTGGTTCCCTCGGCATGGACGTCCGATGTCTCCGTGCCCCTGCCTGCCGGGTTCGACTGGAACATGTGGTTGGGGCCGCTGCCGTGGCGGCCCTATGGGGGCGAGGCCGGCCACACGTTAACCGGGTTAATCGTTGGCGACGTCAACTGGGCTCCTCACCATTACGACATTATCCAGTGGACGGTAAATCCTGACCCGAGCGCGCCGATCAAGGCATGGTTCGAGCAGGGAAACGTCCATTACCGTTATACCAACGGCGTCGAGGTCCATTCCCAAGGTTATCCCGGCGAACGCATCGGCAGCGACGGCGGCGCTTGTTTTGTCGGAACCGAAGGGCGCATCGTGGTGGATCGCGACGATATCGCTTCCTACCCCGCCAAAATCCTCCAAGAACCGCTGCGGCCGGAGGACAGCCGGGTTTATCACGCTGACAGCCACTCGGGCAATTTCCTCGATTGTGTGCGGACGCGCCGGCTGACGATCTGCCAGCCGGAGATCGCCATGTACACAATGAATGCGATCCTGACCGGTGGCGTTGCCCTGGCTCTCCAACGTGAGGTCACCTGGGATCCGGTTCGACTCGAATTCCTCGGCGATACGGAAGCCAATCGCCTGCTTTCCTACGCCGCTAGGCCGCCCTGGCGGGTTTAATGTCCTCCCGGCGCCCCTTTCCAGGATGAAAATTATGAGAAAAGTTTCCTTCGACCGGCTGCTGCTCGCGGGTCTGCTACTGTGCGCCGGGACTACCCTGCGCGGTGCCGACGAGCAGGACCTGATCACCACCTTGCAGTCCGCGGCCAGCGTCCCCCAGAAATGGGCGGCCTGCCAGAGCCTGAGGCTGCACGGTACGGCTCGGGCCGTGCCCGCCCTCGCTGCGTTACTCGAGGACGAGCGCCTCTCCCAAGCCGCGCGCCATACCCTCGAAGCTTTGCCCGGCCCCGAGGCCGAAGCGGCGCTCGACCACGCGCTGTTGAACACTTCTGGATTTCTCAAGGCCGGCATCATTGACTCGATCGGCTGGCGCGGCAATCCAGCCTCGGTTTCCTTGCTCACTCCACTGCTTTCGGACTCGGATCCTGTCATCGCCGGCGCTGCTGCGGGGGCCTTGGGCAGATTCGGTGGTCAGGACGCGCTCGCCGCGCTCTCTGCCGCCCGTGACCAGGCCCCGGCCTCCGTGCAACCCACCCTGTTGGAAAGTCTGCTCAAGTGCGCCGAGCGCCGCCTGGCCAACAACGACGCCAAAACCGCGCTCCGCGTCTATCGCGATCTGTTCGACCCAAAATATCCGGCTCAGATCCGAATCGCGGCCTGGCGCGGCCTCGCGCTGGCCGATTCCGAGCATCGGGCGGAACTGGTGATCAAGGCCCTGGGGGGGACGGATCGCTCCGTCCAAAACGTTGCTTTGAAGCTGCTCCGTGAGACCAGTGACGCGCCCTTGCTCGAGGTTTGCGCCGGGCAATGGGGTTCACTTCCAGCCCAGGCCCGGGTAGCGGTGATCGAGGGCCAAGTCCGGTTGAACGCGCAGCCGCTGGCCACCGCCCGGTTGGCCAGCCGGGACGCAGTCCCTCTGGTTCGCATCGCGGCGTGGCGAGCACTGTGCGAATTGAATGATTTCTCATCCATTCCCGTCCTGGCCAAAGCGGCGGCCCAAGGCGACCCTGCCGAACGTGAGGCCGCCAGGCAAACTCTCCTGCGTCTTCGCGGCCCCGGCGCCGGTGCTGCCCTGCTCGCTGAAATCGAAAAGGCTGCTCCGCCCGAAAAAGCCGAATTGCTCCGCGCCTTGGGTCAGCGTGGCGACCAAGCCGCGGTTGGTGTCCTGCTGAAAAACGCCGGATCCGACGTGGAGTTGGTGCGCCTGGCTTCGCTGGATGCCCTGGGCCGGTTGGCCACTCCGGAAGCGGCTGAACCTTTAATGGATATGGCGGCCAAATCCGCTTCGGGCGACGAACGCGCTGCGGTCCTTCGGGCGCTCAATGCGGCCTGCGATGCCGCTCCCGATAAACAAACCCTCAGCCGCCGCCTGGTCAGCAAACTCCAGCATCTTCCGGACGCTGAACGGATTGCCCTGCTGCCGCTTTTGCCCGAGTTGGCCACCCCCGGCGCCCTCGAAGCGGCTCGCTCCGATAGCCTGAGTTCGAACGTCGAGCTGGCAAAGGAGGCCGTGCGTGTGCTGGCTCAATGGCCCACAGCCGTGCCCGCTGTTTCATTGCTCGAGTTGGCTCGCGATAATCCCGATCCCAACTTTCGAATACTGGCGCTGCGCGGCGCCATCCAGGTAGCCGGCCTCGAGCCCGACCCGGCGAAGCGCCTGGGTCTGCTCGGTCGAGCCTTGGCTGTGGCCGGCCGGTTGGATGAGAAGAAGCAGGCCTTGGGTCAGATTGGCCAGACGGCCACCCCTGAGGCCCTCGACCTGGCGCTCAGCTACATCCCCGTCCCCGGCCTGGGCGACGAGGCCATTTCGGCCTCGCTGAGCGTCGCCGAAAAGCTGGCTCCGAGCAATCCGGCGCTCGCTAACTTGGCTGCGGAAAAGGTACTGGCCCGGGTGAGTGAAGGGGAGATCGCCCGCCGGGCCTGGAACTTGCACCGCAAACCGGGAGCCGAGGTGCCTTTTATCCGCGACTGGCTGGTTTGCGGGCCTTATCGCCAAGCGGGGGCCGTTGGCGCCAAGGCACTGTTCGACATCCCCTTCGGCCCGGAGAAGCGGGAATCACCGATCGACTGGAAGACCGTACCCGTTGCCGATCACGCAGACCTCGCGGGCATCTTCCCAGGGCAGGAAAACTGCGCGGCTTATCTGCGAACCCGCGTGGTCGCCGCACAGGATGGAGCAGCCTTGCTGCTCCTCGGAAGTGATGACGGGGTAAAGGCATGGCTCAATGGCAAGGTAATCCACCGCAACAACATAGACCGGGGCGAAGTTGCCGACCAGGACATCGTTCCCATCCAGTTAAAAAAGGGCCCAAACGATCTCTTGCTCAAAATTACCCAGGGCGGCGGCGGTTGGTCCGCCTGCGCCCGAATCGCGGGCACCGACTTTAAACCCATCCCCGGTTTGCAGTTCCAGGGTCCAACCGACGGCGGCTCGGAAGGGGTCAAGTAGTTCGAGTCGAAGCAAGCTGCCCGCCCATGGCCTGGGCTGCCTTTCCGGGCCCTTTCGCCAGCGGTAGCGGCGGCTAGCCCGCAGCCTGGAACGTTTGGGAAAACTTCATGGCTAACCCTGCGATCTGGCGCGCAATTTCGGGCCAGCCCTGTAACTGAAGCGGCTTGCGAATGAATACGCTTGCACCCATGGCCAACGCCGTATCGATCGCGCCTTGGTAGGCAAAAGCACTGAACAACACCACCGGCAGCGAAGAAAATTCGGTTGAAGCCCGGCGCCATTCCAGGAATTCGAGTCCGCCGGTCAAACGCATGTCCAGGTCCAGCACCACCAGGTCAGGCAAGGGGTGCAACGTCCGATCCGAGAAATCGCCACGGCCTTCCAGGTAATCCATCGCCCGGCCCCCGTCGGGGACGGTTTGCAGCCAGACATCGACGTTGCTTTGATCCACCGCCAGTCCGAACAAGGCACAGTCGCTGTGGTCCTCATCGATGAGGAGAACGTTCAGGCGCGAACTCGGATTCATCATCGCGGGCGCTTCGACCGATTCACTGTCACATAAGCTCATTACGGTGCAATCCAGACTGTTCAGGGTCGAGTTTTCGGGGGCATAAAGTGTGCCATTAAAAAAGTGGATGAATTGTGCCTGATTCTAATGAGGATTGTGTTTTTCGAGCGTGATTCTCACGCATTATGCGTGAAATTCACGCGTAGCCGTCCAGAATCCGCTACCTTGACATCACCCCACCCATGAAGAACACTTCCAAGCCTATGGCTGAGGCAAAAACAGGCGAAGTGATGGAAAAGATCGTTTCGCTCTGCAAGCGGCGCGGATTCATCTTCCAATCTTCCGAGATTTATGGCGGGCTCAATGGCTTTTGGGATTACGGCCCGCTGGGTGCCGAACTTAAGCGGAACATCAAGGACTGCTGGTGGCGTTCATTGACTCAGCAACGGGATGATGTGGTTGGCCTGGATGCTTCCATCATCATGCACCCGCGGATCTGGGAGGCCAGCGGGCACACCAGCACGTTCAGTGACCTGATGGTGGACTGTCTGCTCACCCGCAAGCGGTTCCGTGCCGACCAGGTCGAGCCCCAGACCGGCATCGCCTACTTCTACGAAGGGGCGGTGGATGAAGCCGCGGGCAAAGCCTGCAAAGATCCCTTTTCGGTCCTGGTGCCTCGGGGCAAGCCACCCGAGAGCGCTCGGAGGACCGCCCGTCAGTTCTATCAGCAACGGGGCCTGGATAATCCCTCACTTCTGGGCGAGCGGTCCGAACCGGCGGAGAACACGACCCGCTACAACCCCGACAACGGCAGCCTGCTGACCGAGCCACGCCCCTTCAATCTGATGCTCAAGACCTACGTCGGTCCCATCGAGAGCGCGGACAACCTGGCTTATTTGCGCCCTGAAACCGCGCAGGCCATTTTTGTGCAGTTCAAGAATGCGCTCGAGGTTTCGAGGCAACGGGTTCCCTTCGGTATCTGCCAGATTGGCAAGGCCTTTCGCAACGAAATCAACCCCAGGAACTTCACCTTTCGCTCCCGGGAGTTCGAGCAGATGGAACTCGAGTTTTTCATCCGGCCCGACGAAGTGGTGCAAAAGATGACGGGTTCCGTGGCGCAGCTTGCGGGTGCCGCCGCACCTTCCGGTCCGGCGACGCCACAGGCAAACTGGGGGTGGGAAGCTCTGGCATAAGTACTGGGTCGAGCAGCGCCTCCGCTGGTATGAAAGCATCGGCCTCGAGCGCGATACCCTGGTCGAATACTGGCAAAAGAAGGAGGAATTGGCCCATTACGCCAAGGCGACGGTCGATATCCTCTACAAGTTTCCTTTTGGCGCCCAGGAGCTCGAAGGCATCGCCGCGCGGGGAGACTTTGACTTGACCCAACACCAGAAATTCAGCGGCAAGTCCATGGAGTATTTCGATGAGGAAGCCAAGGCCAAGTATGTGCCGCACGTGATCGAGCCTTCGGCCGGGGTGGATCGCCTGGCCCTGGCACTGATTTGCAACGCGTATTGCGAAGATCAAGCGCCCGACGACAAGGGCAAACTCGAAACGCGCGTCGTGATGAAGTTCCATCCCCGGATCGCCCCGATCAAAGTCGCCGTCTTCCCTTTGCTCAAGAACAAGCCCGAGCTGGTCAGCAAGGCCAAGGAAGTCCGCGACCTCCTGCGTCCGCACATGAGCGTGTTCTATGATGAGGCGGGGGCGATTGGCCGCCGCTACCGGCGCCAGGACGAGGCCGGCACTCCGTTCGGGGTGACCATCGATTTTGACACCTTGGGTGAACAGGGGCCGCAACTCAAGGATACCGTTACCCTGCGCGACCGGGACAGCATGAAGCAGGAACGCGTTCCCATGAGCGATTTGCCTGCCCTGCTCGTCCAGAAGATTCGTTGATGCCCGAGCTCGAGACAACCAAAGCCGAGACCAAAGCCAAAGAAGTAAAGAAGCGGGCGCCGACGCTTTACGCGATCATCGTGATAAAGCTCGGAAAGGGCTTGCTCCTGTTACTCCTCGCGGCGGGGGTTTATACGCTGCACGACAACAACCTGCCGGAGGAGTTCCGGCAAGGCTTGCAGTTCTTCCATCTCGACCCCGAAAAGGCCTTCTTCACCGCCCTGGCCCAAAAGATCAGCGGCATCACGCCGGCCAACGTGATTTGGATTGCCCGCGGCACGGTGCTCTACAGTCTTTTTTCACTGGTGGAAGGCACCGGACTTTTGTTCCGGATAAGCTGGGCCGGCTGGCTGGCCATCGGCGAGTCCGCTTTCTTTATCCCCATCGAGATTTACGAAATGCTCTACCGCTACTCGCATTCCATGCTGGTCATCCTGGCGCTCAACATCCTGATCGTCTGGTACCTCTTCCAAAACCGGGGCCGCCTCTTCCGCCACCACCATGGCCGGAAGAAGGCGGGTTCACTTCCCGCGTGACCGCGGGCCGGACCTGTGGCATTTTTCGCGCCGTGACCACGACGGAAGCGATTCAATTGTTGGAAAAATTCCGGGCGGGCGGCGTTGGCCGGGACAAGGTGCTCCAGGCTTTTCAGGCCGCGCCGGTAGCCGACCTGGGGTTCGCCCAGGTGGACACCCACCGCGCGCTGCGCCGGGGTTTTCCGGAGGTCATCTTTGGCGAAGGTAAAACGCCCGAGCAGGTCGTGACCATCGCCTCCAAGGTTCTGGACACCGAGAAGCGCGTGCTGGTCACCCGCGTCTCCGCCGAGCATGCCCGCGCGCTGCGCCGTAGATTCAAGGAAACCGTCCACCACACCCTGGCCCGTTGTCTTACCATCGACCGGACCCCGCTGCCCAAGCGGCCTGGCTCCATTGCGGTCGTGTGCGCCGGGACCAGTGACCTGCCGGTGGCCGATGAGGCGGCGGTCACGGCGGACATCATGGGCAACCGGATCGAGAAGGTCTCGGATGTGGGGGTGGCCGGCGTGCATCGACTGTTTGGCCGGCTCGAAACCCTCCAAAGCGCCAATGTGATCATCGTCGTCGCCGGCATGGAAGGCGCCTTGCCGAGCGTGGTCGCGGGCTTGGTTTCCAAGCCGGTCAGCCGCTTGTTGCCGCTCTCACAGTAGGCGTAGGCGAGCACCACTTCGCCGCGGTCGTCGCCAACTGCCACCAGCCTGCCGTCCACTTTTTTTAGGTAGTTAGGCTCGTGCATAAACCCGAGCCCGGTCCCGCCCGCTGCGTAACGAAATTCGTCCGTCTCGCGAACCAGATCCGGCTTGATGGTCCAGCCCGCCCGCGCCGCCAGATCGATCTTAGCCCGGTAGTCGAGTAAGAGCTGACATTCCGAGCCGAAGGGAATCAGGTACGCGCTGCGGTCGCGGATTTCAACTTGGAGGTTCGCGGCCAGCATCACCGAATTGATGAAGCTCGTCGGCGTCGTCTGGCAAAGCGCCGGCGTCTTGCGGATGCTGTTCACGATGAGCCATTGCCAGCGTTGCGGCGTGAACTCCTTCGGCAGAACACTCGAAAAACTACGCTCGTATTTCTTCAGCAGCCCCATGAGTTTCTTCGAGGCATCCGCTTCTAGTTCGCTTTGAGGCCGTGCGATCAATTCTTCAGACATTCGTCTCCTCTTTCCGCGGCTTACGCCGCCTTATCCAATTGGCTGCGGGAGTGAACCCTCAGTCTTGGGTTGGCCTAAAATCCCCGGCAACCGCGATTGCCCGGCTCGCGGATTGCACGTGATTGTGCCGTCGTTTCGGTTTGTTTAAGGACCGCCATCTCAAGGCGGGATCACCGCCGTTGGAAAGTATCTGCTGACCTGCGTATGTCTCGACAGGCCGCGCGATATAGACCCGCATTGGCGGACAGCGACGCCAGCGCTCATGCCGCCCGATCCAACTGCTCTGGATCCCGGTCGGGGTCGATCTCGCCGGGATCGACCTCGAGCTCCGGGCCGATCTCCGCAGAAGCTCGCGACGTCGCATGTAGGCATCCTCGTGGCTGCTCGAGCCCAGATACGCCCGCTTCGCAGCGTAGGTCGGGGCCTTCGTCGGCACCGGTGCCTTCGAGGTCGATGTTGTTGCAGCCGGGTGGAAGTGACATCTCTACTTCTCCTCGGCTATCGTGTCCGCCGGTTCCGGGTTTGGATCGTTCTCCATGTCCTTATCGCAGCAGCCGCCGTTGAAGACTTCGCTGTCCTCGGTCCATTGCGCTCCGCAGAAGCTACAGACCGGAAGAACATCAAACTCAACATCGGCGCTGACGCCGCGAGGGATCGAATCCGTTATGAAGGACTGCCCTTGCCGCGTGAGCGCATCGGCGATCTCCCAAGGTGCGCGCGGAACCCAACCGCCGTTCAACCATTTGCGATAAACGGAGTCGTCGATTTCCAGCGGGATTTCGACCCGCAGATTGTCGTAAGTGATCTTTTTTGCCATCACTCATCTCCTCTGATTTGCGCGGCTGTAGGCGGTCCATCCAGCCCCGCCGCGAGTTGTTCCAATTGCGCGAGCCGATACGTTTCCGATTCCTTCTCGCAGTCCTTGCAAATGCCGTCGTAGTGGTCATAATCAACGTCCACCGAATCGGGCACCGCGCACTCCAAGCAGATCGTCGTACCGCAATCACGGCAAGTAGGGAAGCCTCCATAGAGTTCGCTTTTCTTGCCGCATAGCTCGCAGGTCGCGTAGAAGTTCATCATTTCCTCCCCTTGAACTGCGGGCCTAAGTCATCGTCAAGGCCGATGTTGTTGCAGCCGGTTGGCAGTGCCATCTCTCCTCCTCAAATCACGCCGCGCGGGTAGTGCCGCTCGCCGTGGAACTTCACAGCTCAGGCGCTTCATCCGCGCGTCGTGCTTCGCCTTGCGAGTGGAGCGCAGGACCAGCAGCAAGCCGATAGCCAGGGCCACGAGAACCAGGTAGTTGGTCATGCCGCTGCCTCTTTCTTCGCCTTGGGTAGCGGCTTGCCAGTGACGGGGTGAACGCCAATCTCGCCCGCAAATGTCAGCATTCGCCGCTCGGCATCTGCCAGGCGTGGTTCACCGTGATCTCCTGCCGCGTCAGCAGATCCCGAAGGCGGGCCAGCTTGGAAGCGTGCCGTGCGTCGTGCTTCGCCTTGCGAGTGGAGCGCAGGACCAGCAGCAAGCCGATAGCCAGGGCCACGAGAACCAGGTAGTTGGTCATGCCGCTGCCTCTTTCTTCGCCTTGGGTAGCGGCTTACCAGTGACCCGGCCCAGCCTTGCGCTGAGAGCGTCAATGAAGAACTGGCGAACGGTGATTCCGGCTCCGAGGCAATACATCCTGACGTTGAGATATAGCTCGTACGGAAGGTCCAATCCGACAGATGTATCCACCCGCCGCCTGTCTGTGCTTTTGTCCTTGGGCATGTCTGAAGCGTAGCGTATAAAAGCTAGATTTCAAGAGAATAATACAGACCGCCGCATCTTTTTCTTGAGTAGTACGAAGGTACTGTCAACTTGGTGTATAGTACGAGCGGGCACACCGCGCCTTCCCTTCAGATTCTTAATCTGAGCGCGTTATCACCCACGTAGTGCCCGAACCGAGAAGTCTTAGCTATCGCAGTGAATTTGGTCAAAACGCCGCCGTGCAAGCGACGAATCTGTGGACCGGGGCGTAGGCGCGTATGCTGGATCTACCACCAGCCCGTTGCCCGGAATTTCGTCCACTGCGCAAGCCATCCGTGCCAATGTCGGTACTTCTTTACGCACGCAGGCCGTTGTTTTTGCGGGAAAGGTGTCCTGCGAACCAACCGTCACTTTGTAGTGATGCTCGGGCATGTCAGCGTTCTCAGAATAAACCGATCCCGCCGGCTTGTAAAGACCTTGCTGAAGGGTCACCGGCGGGCGGCATGCTCGAACAGTTGGTTCGTGACGCACTCAGTATACGCGAACAATCATTCGCATTTCAAGAGTCTTTTGCTTGACCCCTCCCCGCCCCGGCGTTACGATCAATCAATCTTGTTCGTCTTCGGGCTCCTCCATCGGGCGGTTCGGACTTTAACCACCAGCCGCCCGCTTCGGATTCATAATCCTTTGGCACTGGGAATGCTATCGTAACCGCATGGGCCATCATCACGAGGATGAATCGCCACGATGGGTGCGCGAGATCATCGAACGGCTCGACTCACTTTTGCACTCACGCCACGAAGTTATCGAACTGCTGGAGTTGCTTCTCTACTGCCGCAGGCGTGGCCAGTTGGCGTTCACGATCCACTTTCAAACCATTGAAGTTACAGGAGTTGACATGACTTTTCAGATGCTTCCGACCGAGCACGTCTCGGCGGTGATCTCCCCCGTTCAAGCCGATGGCGTCACGCCTTCCCGGGCTACCCTTTCGGCTCAGACCTACACCAGCTCAGACCCAGCCATCCTGACGGCAGTGCAGGATTCGTCCGATCCGAATGCAGTTCTTGTCACCGGCCTCGGCGTAGCGGGTTCGGCCATCGTGACCGCGACCGCTACGGCCACCGAGCCGGACGGCACGACCACGGAAGTAATCACGGGCGCCGTGACCGTGGTGCTCGCCGTTCCTCCGCCCGCTCCGGCCGCCGCGCTGATCTTCACCTTCGGTACGCCCGCCGCGAACTAGCGGACGAGAAAAGGGCCGCCCGGCGTGGACGGCCCCTCATTCTGATTGAACTTCCCGCCTTAGCAGTCCCCGCCCGAATCGTCACTCGACTCCGAGATGATCTTCCCCGCCAGGTCGAGCCGCGTGAGATCTATGTCCATGTCTTTCAGGATTGGTGCCAGCGAGCCGGTGAGCCGGTTGAAGGCATCGCGTAGCTTGTTGTGACGCGACTCGACCATGGCAGCGCGGCGCTCCAATGCGGCCACGCCCAGGTTCAGGACGGTGATCTCCTTGTCTACCATCGCCCGGCGTAGGATCAGATCCTTCTCGATGTCTGATCGGTTGTGATCGAGCTGCTGTGCGATCTTCGCCAGAGAATCCTTGATCTCTTTGATGTCCTGGTAGTCGTTCGCCGCCTTAGACTTCGTGGAGAGGAAATCCTTGTAGATCTTCCCGCCGTAGAAGCCCGCGAAGAGTGCGAGCCCCAGAACATAAGCGATGCGTTCCGGGGTAGGATCGGGCAGCGCAATACTCGCGGTTGCCGGCTGCAAATGCAGGTGGAGGTACAGGTACGATAAAGCGCCTACTTCGGCGATTGGTTCCAGCAACCGGTATGGCATGTTACTTATTGACCTCATTGGGAGGGGTGGAGTCTTTCGGAGGATTCGGCGGCGCCGGCGGCATGTGGGTGAAGAACGATCCCGAAGCGCTGCCGAGAAGTCCCGAGATCGCGACAAACAGCGCCATGTTCGCGGGCAGCAGCCATGCGACCAGGACTAGGGCGGTGACCAGGAAGACCATTACGCCGGCCAGGAGCAGAAGCAGGGGATCGACGCGCCAGTCCTGCTTCACAGGTGCGCCCGCCTTCCGTCCGCGGTAACCACCTCCACGTCGATGGTTTCGCTCGCTTCGTCGTCGTAGCCGTCAGAGAGCGCATAGATCAGCCGGCCAACGGCTTCCTCTTGGTTGGCGTCGCTGAAGGCTTCGGCGACAATGACATCCCTGCGCTTGACGAAGGCGCGAAAGGGCGCGGCTTTGGTGACTTCGATAATCATCGCGGTTTCCGCTCCGCATATTGCTGCAGTTCGAAATCGTCAACTACCCGCTGGAGCGGCGCCGTTGCCTGGTTCTCAATGTTGCGGCGGATCTCCTCCAGTTTGCAGTAGATGAAGCGGAAGGCGAATTGGCTCATGTTCCCGCTCCCCGCGAATTCGCCCAGCGTCACCTGTTGAAGGTATTGGATCTGTTGCCCTGGAGAGGCTGGAGCGGGGTAGGCTGGCATCCCGGTTGTGGTGAATTTCACGTCCATGGCTACCTCTGCGCGAGCCCGATCTTTTCCGTCACATTGAAGATGCGATCCCCGAGGTGCTTGTACTCGCTCACTTGGAGTGCGGGCGACGTTGGCCCCGCCATCGCCTTGGATGTTGCGACCGGGTACAGCGCCTTCAAAAATGCGTTGATGGCGTTGACGATCGGCACGGCGTAAATCTGAGCGGCCGGAGGAAGCGCCTTCAGCCGGACCAAGGTGTCGGCGTAGTAAGCTGTGATCTTCGCCGCCTTGACGCCCGCTGAATCCGTGGAGTCTAACTCCCTTGCCGTCAGTTGGAACGCCTGGGGCAGTTCGGCAACAGCGGCAGAGACGTTGGCGCGAACATCTGGCGGGATGTTTGGCAGGGTATTGACCAGCACCTCGGCGGCGGCTACGGACGCCTCCAGCGTGATCAGGATCTGGTTAGAAGAACAACCTCCGAGGGCGAGGCAGAGAACCAAAGGAGCGATCATTGAGATTTTCATACCGTTACTTCTTGTTGCAAAACGTCGATCAAGAGAGTCGATGGTGAGCACTTCATACCCGCGCAAATTCGTTCAAGGCATCCGTGCGGGATCGGACGCCCACCCGTGTAGAACCAACCCATGTAGCCCGTGGGCATGCCGCATCCCTCGACCAGTTGCGTGATCGTCAGACCGGGATGCTTGGCCGCGACGTGGAGGCAATGCTCAATGAAGGCGGCATCGTGCGTCGGTGCCGTGTCTTCGAGGGCGAGGAATTGGGCGAGTTTGAGCATCGGGAATCCACGAAAAGAGTGCCTAATACGGCTTACACGAAAGGTCGTAGTTCATGGCTGCGGCGACAGTATGAGTTACCGTTACTGAATTCACCGCTTTTGCTGATATGTATGTACCAGCTATATTTGTTCCAGCTAGTGCATTTGTTGGCTGTAATACACAATGTCCATAGGGAGTCATCCCTGGCACTGCTATCAGATCAGACGTGGCTGCTGTGGTTGTGAAAGATGTCACGATTGTAAGCGGGCTGACTGGCATATAGCTAAAAGGCTTTCGTGCCGCGATGAACTTGTCAATGATCGCCTGCGCAATGATCTGATTGCCAAGAGCATTTGGGTGAACGAGATCGCCGGCTAATATAGTGGTATTTGAGGCCGCGTAGTTTTGCAACCCGGAGTCGATGATGTTCGCAGCCGGATACGTAGAGTTTATGAAGTTTGTTAGCGGGGTTTGGTTTACGCCCGCTGGTTCGTACAGCGGCAGTAAATGATAAACTACAATTCCGGCAGTTTGCAGTTGTGTTACTATACTGGCGTAATTAGCGGAATAGGTTGCAAATGGTATTGACCCTATTACAATGTCGTTGCGACCAATATTCAGGATAACTGACTTCGGCTTTAGTGAGATGATTTCGGGTACTAGAGCTAGAACATCCGCCGTCTCCCCAGAGACGATTCCCTCTATCGTAGTTCGCATATAGCTCTGCATAATCACACCAAAGCCATTCGTGTAAACTCCCGCGAAATAGGGAACGGTTTTAGAGTCTCCGACAATCATGAGATCTGCGCCAATGGGTGCTTGAGACGACACGGTGAGGCTATTCACCAACTGAGTTCCACCAAAGTTGTAAATCGCAAATTTTCCCCTATTGGGCGTTACGTTCAACTGCGGGTATGCGAATTGAAACTGATACTTAACGAACACCGGATAGCTCTTTGTGGTCACATTATAGGCAGTAACAGACATGCTGTCATTGTTACGTTGGACTGTCAGGGATATTACGTCTCCGGCAGATAGTGGGAGAGTGACCGGACCCGTAGCAAAGACTGTACCTACTATGCCAGCTATGTAGATAGTGCCAGTCCCAGCGGTTGCTAATCCAATATAACCTACGATGTCATATAGGTTACCAGTCCCCGCGTTCGCGTTACTCCGTATGCCAAGCCCAAGTCCGTAGGAAGACGCTGAGATCGTGCCTACTGTTATAGTCGCAGTCATCGACCATTGGTTGAGGCAAGTATCTCCGTTGAGATCCAGTGTTTGGGTATAATTTCCAGCGCCTCCCGTAAACTGCAAGGAATTAGAGACTATCGTTGGCGTAACTCCATTCGCCGTGAAGCCAGACAGTGATGAGAAACTCGACGCGCTGTAGATCGTGCCGAGTGGCACAAACGCGGATCGGGAGGCATTATCGGAGGTGTCGAGAGATTGAGCAGACACCGTATTCCCCACCGAAAGCGTGCCGCTCGGCAGGGTCACATTCGTCCCGTCTGTCGTGAACGGCGCGAGTCCGCCCGTCGCCACCGAAGCCGTGGCGAAGACGTTCGACTGACAAGTGTACAGCCCTCCCGTGATGGCGTAGAGCGCTCCCTGGCCCGCGTTGCAGGATAGGCCGGCAGGGTTGCTGAACCACACTTGGAACGGTTGCGGCTGCGCAAAGGCGAGCGCGGAAAAGGCGAGAAAAGTGAAGAGTCGTTTCATGGTTTCACCTCTGGACCGTGACCACGGGCTGGCCGCCCGCGCTGTACGCACTCAGGACCGACCGGTAGTACGCAAATTCCGCGTAGTCGTTGTAGTAGCCGTGTTGCGTCGAAATGGTCGCAAGCGTCTGATAGTTCGCCTCAACGTCGCTGTTCGCGCCCTGGATCTGAACCGTGGCCGTGGGCGCCGACGCGAAATCGACGGTGAATACCATCCCGTTGCCGCTCTGCCCGTTGCCAGGCGCGCGGTTGAACGCGACCGACTTGAGGCCCGCCGATGGGCTCTCGGTGCCATCGAAAAGCGTGTACTTGTCGCCGGGGTAGACCGCCGTCCTGACGTTGCCCGCTTGCGGCGTGGTGAAAAGTGGCATGGTTATTGCTCCTGATTTGGATTAGTCTTAGGCATGATCATTCTCGCGACGGCGCTGCTTTTCTGCTGTCTTGCCGTCAATGGCATTGAATCGTGGGCAGAGAAGGATTGGCCGCGCGACACATTCAAATTCACGTTTTGGGTCTTGGCCATCCTGTTGATCTGCATCACTTAGCGCTCTTCTCTTTGCCTGGTTAACGCAGGAGCAACTTTCGCCCCATATTTCGTGATCGGTGATTTCAGGACGTTGGCTCCTGCGTTCAATCCGCGCGCCCCGATCATCTGAACCGTGGGAGATGCTGCAATCTCGGGGATTACAAGTCCCGCTAGCCCTCCAGGAAGACCGCCGAAATGAGCGCCCAATGCGGCCCCCGTGAGCGCTCCTGTATGCGCCCCGATGCGCCCGAGAACGCGCTGCCCAAGTCCCGCATTCAGGTCTGTCGATGCCCCGCGCTGAGTGACGGGGATCAGTCCCGCTTCGCGCCCACGCAATGCCTGGATCTCTGGCGGAAACTCTTCGCCCAGTGTGTGGTAAACTCGTGCCGCCGTTCCCTTAACGCCGTGCAACGTTTCGGGATTCCAGTTGTGAACGTGCTCCGCTCCGAACCCTCGCTGAAGTTCGAGTCCCCTGGACATGGGGACTTCGCTCGGCAATGCTTCTCCGGTAGCGAGATCGGTAGCCAGATGAGCTTGAAGCGGCTTCAGTTGCTCCACGGTTTTAGCTTCATTCCGGCCCAATGCCTTTGCTGATGCGCCTTGAACCTCGGCGCGTGCTGGAGCCAAAGAGAAGGGGTCTTGCGATGCTGCCGCTGCTGCGTCAACCTGAGGAGTCAGTTCATTGAGTCGCGATTGAGCGGATTCCGCTACAGTTCCCGGTCTTACTCCTGCCGTCTCATCAAGCGCCGCCGCTCCTGGCCGCTTGCCGAATGCGCGATCTACCTTTCGGATACGCAGGGCGTTTTCTGCCAGCGGCTCCGCTCCCGCCCGCGTCATCCGCCCCAAACCCTCAGAGACAAGACCGCCCGTCGCGATTGGTATCCCGAAGCCTACGGTGGTTCCCAGCGCGCCGCGATAGTTGCCTTGCTTTATCTGATCAGAAACCGTATCCGCGAAGTTCCCGGCCGCTGGGCCGACCAGCGGGATTGAGCGCAGCGTCTCATCGAGCGCCGTGCCAGGCAGGCCACCCTTCAGCGCAGTGAGCGCCTTGGGGCCATGCTCCCGTGCTGGGCCGGTGACGGCGTTTACGATTGCTCTCCCGATTCGTGGCAGAGCATCTGGAGCAGTGACGGTGTCGTAAGCCGAGCGGAGCGCGGGCATCGGATTGAGTTGGCTCCCGACGCTAGACCAGAACCCCTCTTGCGCTGGAGCTTTCGGCGTTGTCGGCGAGACATCCTCCACCGGAATGCCGCCATACTTTGAGCCGCCCACCTTCGGCTTTTCGTCTTCAACTGGGATTCCGCCGTACTTGGATGGCATCAGGGTTTACGGTATTTCTTACCGTCCTCCATGTAGAACGCCCCCGAAGGGATCTTGTCGAAATCGGCCTTGCTGTTGACGGTCGGGACCGTGGTTTCCCCGAAGTTCGGCCTGCCCTGCTTGCCCGATTCAAACGTCGCCTTCAATGACTTTTGTTTACCTTCGAGCAATTCATCGGCAGTCTGCGCCGCTTCCTGCAACTGCTTCGGGCTGCTGGCCCTGTTGATGGATTCGGCCACCTTGTTGCGCTCGCCTTCGGTGACGTTGGTCACAGAGAAGGCCCGCGCGACTTCGTTCGAGAATGCTTCTTTGGCAAGGTTGAAGTTCGTCGGGGCCGGGCTGCCGAATTGTTGCTGCCACGCGAGGCTGACCGCATTCAACCCCTGCATGTCGCCATTGTTCAGGGCCGTCGCCAGTTTCTTGAACGTCTCCATGTGATAGCGGGCGGTGTTGATGGCGTTCAACTGCTGCGAATAGGTGCCGCTCGTGAAGGACCGCTGAAGCGCCTTGTCCGTCTGGAATGGGATGCTGCCCGGGGTGCTCGCTCCCGACTCGATGGCGTGCCCGGCCCGGTCATAGACCAGATTCTCTGGATTGTTCGGATCGACCACCTGCACCGGACGCCCATTCATCAGTACCGTCATGCGGGCAACGCCGGGATCGGTCTTCGTGGTCTTGTTCCACTTCTCGAAGCCCTGCAAATAGGCAGTCTCTTGCGGCGTCAGTTCTTCACCCGCCGATTGTTTGGCGTAGAGTCTAACGGCCTCCGCATCCTTGTTCGGCTCCTTCGGCGCGGGTTGCCGCAACTGCTCCTGCATCGCTTCCGCGAGCTGCTTTACCTTCGGATCATCGGTCGGTTTCACGCCACGATCCAAGGCATCCGCGACCGCATCGGCATACATCGCGTGGAGGTCCGGCTTGCCTTCCTTGGCTGCCTTTGCGTTCTCCGCGTTATACTCCGCAAGCGTTCCCTCTGGGTTCTGCTGATGCCAGAGTTGGAAGGCATTCGTCGGCTCGGCAGGCTCGGGATTCTCCGCAAGCGCCGCGTCCGCGTTCGTCTTGCGCGTCAACGCGACTTCCTGCGCCCGCTTCGCCGCGTCGTTCTCTCCACCTTCGATGTCCGCAAGCCTGCCGGCCTGTTGGTGCATCAGGACGTCGTGGTGGCCGCTCGTGCCGGGGATACCCATCTCGATACCGGGGAAGAGGCCGCGCCCAAGAGCGTCGGCGATCTGCAACGGGATTCTCGCCCAGGGGCTCTTGATCTGGCTGATACCGCTGCCAGTCGTCGCAAGCCGGTTCATCTCCGCCTTCTCGCCTCCAAGCGTTCCGCGCTCGTAAGCGGGCGGAGCGATAGCGTTCGGAGCGGCAGTGGGCGACGGCAGAAGCGATTCGAGATGCGGCTCGCGCGCCGAGGATGCGGTGCGATGGAATCGGGCCGGAAGTGCGCAGCGTCGGCGGCGCTTCGGCAAGTTCAGCCTGCGGAGCGGTGGGAGCCTTGAACTTGTTCGGATCGCCCTGACCGTAAGCGAGCGGCGCGATCGGGCGCGGTTTCGAAGCGTCCACGATGGGCAACGGCGCGGGCGGCGGGGCCGGAGGCTGCCCCGACAGGCGGGCGAAGAGTTCGGGGTCTCTCGCCAGGAGTTCTTTGAGCTTCGGATTGCCGTTGGTCGGGTCTACTGCTGGTCCCATGGATGCCTCATTTTTTGCCCAAGTAGCCGGAAGCGGCTTGACCGGAAGCCTGCATCATCGGGTCGAGGATGTATTTTGCCCAGTTCCACGACGCGTTCTCGGCGTTCGTGTTCGCGTTCGTATTGTTCGCCACTTCCCCGAGCGCGTTGTTGGCCGCCCCGGTGTTCACGCCGTAGAGTCCTTCAAGCCCGCCGATGGCCTGCTCGCGCTGCTTCTCTTTCATGCCCGCGTTGGCAATGTCGGTCTTCTGGTTCGCCGTGCTGAGTTGCTGACCGGCTCCGCGCGCGCTCTCGGCAATCGCGGCATCGGCGCTGCCAGCGTTGCGTGTTCGGCCCGCAAGCAATGCTCCGGCTCCGGCCGCCGCGCCCTGCGTCCCGCCCGCCGTCTCCGCGTTGGAGGTCTTCATTTTGGCGAGCGTCACGGGGTCGATGCCCGCCGGATGCGCCATCTGCGCTTGCAGTTCCGGCGCGAGTGCCCCGTAGAGGGACTGGCCGCTGTTGAAAAGCGTCTGGTTCTGCGCTACTCCAGCCTTGGCGCCCGCTTGTGCTTGGTCGTTGCCACGTCCCATTTAGAACCCCTTTGTCCACGATTGCCAGTTGCGCACCCATCCGAACGTCCGCTCCAGCCGCTTGCCGAAAGTCTCCGCGATGGGCGGCGGCAGGAACGCTTCGGCAGAGTGGTAGCCCTTCGCCCGAAGCGCATCGGCCATGTGCGTGTGCAGCGCCCGCACGATTGCTAATTTCGCCGCGGGATGCTCCAAATCCGCGCACAGAAAGTAAAGCTGCACCAGACGCTCCGCCGCGACTGCCGCTAGGATCTTCCCGCCGTCCTCCTCCACCACGAGGACGGACTCCATGAGCGGCCCTTCGAGATCCGGGAACTCGTACTCAAAGCCCTGCGCCTCATACATCGCCCGGAGAGCCGGAATATCGTCTGGATGGAGATGGCGGATTATCATCGGCGCATCCAGAGGGCCATTGAGACCCGCAATCCCAAACCCGCCGCATCCGTTGGCGGATTGATCTTCGCATTCGCGTTTGAGAGCGTGTGACTGTGCGGGTTCGGGGAAGCCGAGCCAGACGGAGAATCGCTCACAGCCGTAACGACCGTGGTCCCAACGCCGGTAAGGGCCGTGCCTGTAGTCACGCTCAGCCCGGTGCTCACACTGATTGATAAACTCTGCGTGTCGGTCTTCGCCGCCGCATCCCAAGTCGGCGCGACCGCCGCATGTTGCGATGTGTCGCCCACGCCGCCTTGCAGCGTCGGGTTGTTTCCGCCAGTAGCTTGTGCTGGCGTTGCCGTCAGGTTGCCCGTGGTGCAATTCTCAAGCGCACAGACGACGGTAGAGCCATCGCACGCCTGCCAGAGTCCACCGGACGGCGCAGGGCCGCTGGTAGACACCTGTCCGCCCGCGCCGATGCTCCAGTTGTAGCCGTGCCAGTTCACTCCGTCGTAGATCCACAATCGGTCGAAATACGAGTTGTGGTAGAACATGCCCGGCGTCGGCGCGGCCGGTTTTCCAGCGAGCGAACTTGAAGAATCTTCAATCGTGATGACGCCCGGCGTGCTGCTGGCCGGCGGGGCATTGCCACTACCGAGAGCGCGCGTGGGGGCCTGCGCCGCGCCGCCTCCGCCCGTCAGCGCCCGATTGGCATTCCCGACACGTTGATAGAGCGTCGGGCCGACCGTGAAGACAGTTCCCTGCCGTACGGAACTGTCGCCCGGTTCGGGGAGCTTCGGCAGATCCGGTACGAGCGCCGGCTGAACTTGCCCCGCTTCGCCCGGTAATCCGCTGAGTGCGAGCGGAGCCGTCCCGCCCGCGCCCAATTCCCGCTGCATGACCGGCGGCGAATAGAGTTGATCGGCCACTTTGCGCGAGATCAGGGGAGAGCCTTCGGCGGCCTGAAGCAAGCGCTCGTGGCGGTCGATGAGCCCCGTCGTACCCTCCACGGTCGCGGAAAGCTGATCGAGACGAGCGGCGAGAAGCTCAAGGGTTGGCGTCATGTCGCGCTCCCCCGTGCTGGCGTGCGCTGATTGATGCGCAGGGCGACCACGAGCTTATTGAGCAGGAACCAGTTATCGGTTCCGGTGACTGGCTCGGATGTGATCTTGAACGCGATGCGTTGCGCGGTTACGCTACCGCCCGCCCACTCCAGGTCGAATCCAGGATTCGAGCCGAGCGTCCGCACGCAATCGAGAGGCCACGGATTCACGACGTCGCCGTTGGGTGCCGTCACTGTGTTGAGCGTGTCGCACAATGCCGTAATCCGAAGATTCCCGAGGCCAGAGACGAACGCCGTGAGGTAGGCGAGCATCTTGCGCCCGCCGCCGAGTTGCAGCGCCTGCTCCTGGTCGTGGCCGACGTAGAAGTACGTCGTGTACATCGGCTGGATCAGCCCGTAATCGTCATCGCTGTACTTGGCCGGATTCAGGATGTAAGCATTGCCGAACCCGACCACGTTCGCGCCTGGGGTGACCGCATTCCCGCCGAGACCCACGAACGCAAGTTGGCCGATGCCGCGATACATCAGAGCCGCGCCATTGAGCCGCATGAACCAGCGCGTGCTCTTGCGTGTGTTATCGGTCGCGATCAGCCGCCCGGTGTAGCTCGTATGCACTGGCGGAGACTGCGCGATCTGGTAAGCCGTGTCAAGTTGGCGGTAGTTGATCGGATAAACGATAGTCGGGGCTGTTCCTAGAGCCAAAGGAAGGCCGAAGTACAACATCCGCGTGTTGGGATCGTTCAGTGCCCAGACCGTCAGGTAAGCGGCGGGGTTAATGGAATCCCAGATCGGTTGATTCTCCTGGCTGATCTTCCAGGGCTGATTGCCATCATAGATTCTGGCGCCGCTCGCCGAAGCCCAGGCAAACCATTCCTCGCCGCCCGAGGCCGTCGAATCGTCGGCCTGGCTCTTAGTGGTGGCGAAGGCCGATAGCACGCCGCAGTTCGAGCCGACTTGCGCGATGGGCCAGAAGGCGGGTTCCGTGGTGCCATTGTTGATGATTTTGTGCAGCCGTCCGGTCGGGTCTTGCGTGAGCAGATAGAGCGCCGTCTGCTGGCTCACGGTTTGCGTCACCGTCTCCATGATCTTGCGCGTGTCGTCGGACGGCCCGAACACGCCCGTCACACCGTCGAAGGCTTCCGGGTTGTTGACGTAACTGGCGTAACCGATGGTGTCCCGGTAAGGCGTCTGAGCGTAGATGACGCTGCAGTCGTCCACCTGCAACGCGCCGGTTCCGCCCACAGTGAGAGTGAGGATCAGATCAGCCGGAATCGTGTTGCGGAGTCGCTAGAGAGAACGCGCCCTCCTGGAAGGGGAACCACGTCAACCGGTGTCAGCGTAACCGTGGAAGTGAATGAAGCCGAGACGCTGGAGATCGTCACTGCGAGCGTCGGCGAGCCGCTGGCGATGCTGATCCATGCCCGGAAGCGGTACAGCGTGGCCCCGGTGGCAATCGGCGCTCCGTAGGAATCCTGATACATCGGCTGAGTGATCGAAACGCCAGTGGCGGCGTTCCAGAGCGTTCCGAAGTGCGCGTTGACCAGCGTTCCGCCACTGCCCGCCCAGCCCGCCGGACGTAGTTGCCGTCAGCGCATTGTAGCCGCCCTCGAAGCCCATGTTGAGCAGATTCTGGATGCGGTTGCGTTGGCCGTAAGCGATCAGCCGCGCCGCATAGGAACCGAAGCCAAGCGCCCCGTCAATGACCGTTTCCGCCGCCAGATTGTTGCCCGGAATCGAGACTGCGATGGAGGCGAATAGCGTTTCGTCGCTGAAGTCGATGATCGCGCTCGTGGTCGTGTTGTCGTTGATCTGGGTCGCCGTGCCGACTGCTTGCCCGTCCACCTGAGGAGTCGATGGGATGTAGAAGTAAAACGCTCCCCCTGCCCCGGTGAACAGTAGAAGCCGAGCTACTACATTCGGTGGACCAATGGGGATATTCGAGACCGAGATGTACTGGCCGCCGTTCGAGGTGAACTGCGCAACCGGTGACGGTTTAGTGATGTAGCCCTGCCGCGTCAGAAACGCCACTTGGCAGCGATGCACTCCGGGGCTGGCCTGCCCGAAGGGAATCACCGTCCCGACCGAGGCCGAAGTCGCATCCGGGCCGGGCTGCTTGTACTGCAGTTGCGTAGCGCTCGGAGTGGCCCAGACGAAGAATGTCCCGTTCCAAGCATAGGTAACGGTGCCGCCCGCGCCCCAAGTTCCATCCGAGTAATTGACCTGAACCTGGAATGTCGTTGACGAGGGTGCCGTCAGCACTTCGAAATATGTTGGCGTTCCACTGTTCGGGATCGGCCAATTGATCTTAACCGTGCCGCCGCTGCTGGAGGCGTCCACGTCCACCTGAGAGAATGTGAACACTGTGGGCGACGTCACATTCAGCACGGTAGCCGTCGTGTTGAAGCTCCCGATGCCGACGCCAGCGGTGGTGATGAGCGCCCCTGGAGATAGACCATGCGCCGTGCTCATCGTCACGGTGACGATCTGGCCGGCGCGCGTGATCGAAGAGATCGCGCCGCCTACGGCCGCCGCCACAATGCCGGAGAGCGAGACCGAAATACCTGGAACGAGCCCGTGCGCCGTGGCTGTCGTGACCGTGGCGATTCCCGGAAGATCTTCGTTGTTAATAACGACCGAAGCGATCGACGTTCCGACGATGCCCGCCGCCACGTTCGTGATCTGGACCTGGCGGCCCGGAACGAGTTGATGTGGTGCCGTCGTGTTTACCGTAACAATGCCATTCGCCCGCGTCATGGTCACGCCGGTGAACCCGAGATTCGCCACGATGCCCGCATTGACGCAATAGCCCGTGTTTGCGGGTAGGTTCACCTGGAGAATGACGAGGTTTGCGTATCCGCCACCACCGCCCGTATAGATGGCGATGATTGGAGCGTTAGTAACGTTCAATGGCAGAGCCGATGCCCCGCCAACCGGCGTCGTAACACAGCCCGTGATGCTTACCATCTGGCCGACCGAGAGCGCCGCCACGCTCGATCCGGTCCACCAGCGCAGGTTAACGTGAGTCCCGCCTAGGCCGAAGTCGCCGGGGTCCACCTCTGTGACCGCGAACGTCAGCGGCGTGATGGAGGTCAGCGCCATCTGCGTCGGGGCCAGCGTGAGCGAGTTGGCCGTAGGCGGTGCGCCTGGTCCGTCCTGCGTCACGCGGTCGATGTTGGTCCCATCGTATTGAAGCGCGCACTCGGTTCCGTGGAGTTTGTCCGAGATGGCAATGTACTCGCGCCCGAAGGCCGTCACGCTCTTGCAGTAGCTGCCCGGCGTCGATGTGATGAGCGTCACCAGCACGCCCGGAGCCGAGATGGGGTTCTCGACCGAGAGCGTTCCGTTGGAATCGAAGTACAGATTGCGGATTGTCCCGTCCGGCGAGACGTAGCTCTTACCGTAAACGAGCGTCGGGATTTTGTTGTTCGGGCCGCCGGCTGGTAACGCCACATTGAAGAACTTCTGCAACGCGGGCCGGCTGCCCACCGATCCGGGCAGGTATACGATGTCGTTGCAATCCGGCGATACCCCTTCCGGCAGGTCGATGGAAGCCGTCTCGGTGACAAGACTCCCAAAGACCATGAGCGGGACTTGCGCCGTCCGCGTGAGATTGAACGCCAAACCGGGCTCCTTACTGGAACGGGATGAAGGTCGCCTTAAAGAACAGCGTGTAGCCGGTGACGTTCGACGGACTCGCGCCGCTGTAAGCCGCACCCGGCGTGAACTCCGTCCCTGCCGTCCGGACCTGCACGACGCCATTGGCAATCGTGGTTCCGGGGAGGTAGGTGTAGAAGTCATCAAGCGGCGCGCTGCCTTGCGGCACGGAACTCCAGAGTTGCACGTTGATCGGGATCGTATTTGACTGGCAGACACCCGTCAAGTCGAGCGTGTCGCCGTGAGGCAACGCCCCACCGCTGGTTCCATAGTTACCGGAAAGCGTGACCGTGCCGTAAACCTGAAAGGTTCCTTTGGTGTGATCGACGCCGAGAACGACTGCTTTCATGCCCATTGTTTTGCTCCTAATACCATCCCATTCCGCTACCGTCACCGCTGCGGCCCTGCCGTCTCACGTTCACCCTTTGCCGCGCCTTGATCTCCAGATTCATCCGTTTCTTCATGGCCCCTTCGGCCGCCGTCGTGTAGAGTTCCGCCGTTGGTGCATCCGGCGCGAATTCGGCGCAGATCAGGAGTGAGAACGGCTCCAGGCAGCGCACCAGGAATACCTGCTGCTGAAACCACGGCACTGCCACCCTGAGCGCGTAATCCGTGATCGTGTCCACGAAGTCGGGGAAGAACTGGATGTACTTGATCCGCAAGTCCATCAGCATCAGCGAGCCCGGCATGTAGATCGTGTTATTGCGCCACTCCCAGAAGCGGTTGAAGCTCGTCTTCTGGCAAGCGGGTAGCCCGTCCAGGATCATCTCCATCGGTTCGCGCGGAAACGAAGAATTCATCCCGTTTTGGCGCTCCCAGATCTTGAGCGGTTGGACCACGTAATCCGGCAGGAAGGGGTCGGTTAGCTGATTCGCACCATCGAAGAAACCATCCCAATTCAGCGCAATCTGCGTGGCCGGATCTGTACTCTGAACGATGGGAATCGCAGCCATGACGATTTCATTCGTCATTGCTAGGAATCCCAGATCCGCGAGCCGTTCCTGGAGCTTGCGCCAGGCGTTGTTGACGCCCTGCTGTGTGGCCGCCTGCGTTCTGTCGAGGACATGCCCGCTAATGGGATAGAGCGTCGGCAGATCGCTCTGGAGACGCGCCCGAGCCGCGTTGAGGATCGTGTTCACATTGTCGTAAACTGCCGATGCCATGGCGTCCTTTCAGTTAAGCGGGCGGCGCCGGAGCGATGGGTTGCGCAGGCGGCAGGACCGCCGGGTTCTCGCGTCCCACCAGAATCGTTGCGGCGGCGTCGGCCGCCGTGAGCAGAGCCTGTGCGGTCATGTCGCCGCGCGGCGTGGCAATCTCAGCCGCAAGGTAGAGCGAAAAGGCGTCTAGCGCGCGCATGATCGGGACCGGCTGATTCGGGAAAGTTACCAACGGCGGAGTCGAACCAGAGGCTACGAAGTCCGGGGCATAGGACCAATATCGGATCCATAGATCCACCGGATTTGTCGTGCCGATCAGCCAGATCGCCTCGTCCATCCAGGTCCAAAGCCGACCCAATCCATTCTTGGGAATCCGGGGCAGTGCGCCATGAACAAAATCCATCGTGAGCAAAGGCGATCCCGTGTCGCCAGCTCCTCCAGTCACGGAAGTTCGCTCCCGCAGTTCAATCGGTGCGATGAAATCCTGCGGCAGGGCGGCAAGCGCGTTCAGTCCGAGCCCGGTATTGATGTCGTATCCCGTCCAATCGAACTTGACCATCGGCAGGCTGTCCACGCCGCCAAAATAGGTCTGGAAGTTCTCGAAAAGTACCTCATTCTTGAACCGCAGGAACCCGAGACTCGTGAGCTTTTCCTGAAACTTCCGCCAGGCTGCGTTGATCGCCACGATGGTGAACGGCTTGGTGTCGGTCAGCACCTCGCCCCCTACGGACGCAATCATGTCGTTCAGCCGCATCCGGGCGGCGTTGACGACCTGCTCAAGCGAATCGTAAGGGGCTGTTGGTGCTGGCATGGCTTACTTCTTCGCTGGTTCGCGTACGGCCCGCCGCGCTTCATCCTGACGGGCAAGCTTGGCCTTGTACAGATCCATGTCGAGCACGTCTCCGCATTTCTGGCATTCGCCGAGCGGTGGCTTGTAGGCCGCTCCGCAATTCGGGCATTCGCTGCGCCCGACGCCCTGTGTGGCGTTGCCGAGCCATGGCGACTCCGCCGCCGTGCGCCCGATCTTGCGGGCTGCGAGGTAGTGCCGGCCGTCGCCGTTGCTGAGAACGTCTTCGAGCGCCTTCGGACCAGCCGAGAACGCGGAGTCGGCCTGCGCAACCAATTGGCGATAGTAGGTATCGAGCGCCTTGTTCGCCGCAGCGAGTTCCTTTTCGGTCGGCTCGATACGCTCCGAAGAGAACACGCCGCGAAGCGTGAGAGCGTTGCGCGGATGCAGATGCGCTCCGATGCCGAGAATCTGTTGCGCCACGTTGCGTCCGCTCTCGGCCTTGAGCAACTTCATCTGATTGTCGCCTTCGGGATACTGCTCCTGGATGATGCCGGGGATCTTCAGCGGTCGGGAGAAACGTTGTCCGTCCTCGCAGGCGGGGATGTAGAACGTCCCGAGCGAGCCAAGTCCGACCGAGAAGGGCCAGGGGCTCACGTTGAAGATGTAGACGCTTAACTGTTCGCTGAGCGCTTCGATCTCCGGCAGAGGATCGGGCGCGGGGTTGTAATCGTTTGCGCCGTGAGCGAATTGGCTGGCTCGCTGCGCTGCTTCCTGGGCGGTAATGGAAAGACCTGGCATAGTTAAACCTCAAGCGGAACTTCGTACTGCATTCGTTCCCGCGACTTCGCCGCGACTTTGGCCGCGATCTCTTGCGCGGATCGTTCAAGTTGCGCGGTCTTGGTGCCGCGAATGCCGCCCCGTCCAGCGATGGCGTTGGTTCCGAAGGCTGGCAGAAGATTGGCGATACGGTCGCGCATCGTGCCGCGCCGCGCGTTCTGTTCGCGCTCCTGCTCGGCTTTGATGGCTTGCGCGATTTCGGCCGGCGAATTGCGCTGGCCCGCTTCGATCCAAGCGATGAGCTTTTCGATGCTGGCGTTGTCCGGCGTGCAGGCTTCGAAGGTGTGGCACAGCTCGTACTCGCCGCGTGACGGATACGGTCCCAGAATCGAATTCTCGCGGTCCCAGGTTTCGCGGTCGCATCCGGCGAACTGCTCGACGCTGATCCACTTTTCAAGCACCCATTGCCACGGCTGCGCGTTGTACTTCATCAGCCAGCCTTTGCCGTCAACGAAGTTCTTGCGGGTGCTTCGAGAGCACGATCCGGTAGAGGTTGTCGCCCCATGGATTCAGGCCGAAGCGAGCCATCGGAACGGGGTAGTGCTGCAGGCCGTCAGCTTCGCAGTAAGTGCTCATCAAACCTCCAAAAATCGGGGCAGGTGCCACGCTGCCCCGTTTAAGCCGCCCATCACCGGCGGATGCTCAGGCCTAGTGGCCGAGCTGACCAGCCGGGATCGTGATGCCGGTCGCGAAGCAGCCACGTCTCGGCTGTCCGTTTCCGAACTGCATCAAACTCTGCAGATAGAAGATCGCCGAGGACACCAGGCCGCCGTCGTTGCCATACACCGGGAACAGCGTCTGACCGCCGATCTCGAAGTAGTCCACCGGCGTGGTCTGGATGCGGAACCAGTGCTTGAGGCCGAGCCCGTCGAGCCGGCCTGGAATGGCGCGGATGTTGACGACCAATTCGCGGCCCGCGATTTCCTTCGGGGCCTGCTTCTTGAGCATGTCCTCGGAGTAATCGCCCTTGATCTGGTTCGCCACTGCCACCTGAACCTGGAGGTAGTTCTGCTCCCAGGCGGTCTGGACGTCCGTGTTCGCATGGAACACGATGTCGTCCTTCATGGCCTCTTCGACGCCGATGGCCTGCTTGATCTGCGCTTCGAGTGCGCGGATGGTGGCCGGGGTCAAAGCGCCGACTGTGCCGACGAACGGGGTGGAGAACTTGCCGCCGTAGGTGGAGCGGCTGATCCCCATGTAGTTCCCGGCATTGCCCGCTACCTGGTAGTAGGGCAGACCGAAAACTCCGCTGTTCGCCACGCCGGCCGAACCGTTGAACAGTAGCACGTCGCCCGCGATGGAGCCGGGAGCGATGGCGCCAGTGAGCCAGATCGAATTGGTCGAACTGTCCACGGACTGTACAGTCACCGTGCCGCGGAACACGCCCGAGAGGGCGCTCCACACGTCGATGTCCTGATTGTCCTGGAAGGCGTTCGCGTTGTTGACGACGTACTGGCCAGCCGCCGTTGAAACGATGGTGTCGATCTGGTTCGCGCCGCTCGAATTGCAGACCAGCGAATCCCAGTAGCCAGCAAAGGTTTCGGTGGCTTCCTGATTCACGCGGCTGACGTAGTTCTCGATGGCCTTTTGCGATGAATCGGTCGCAAGCTCCGATAGCTTGGTGTACTCAGTTGCCTGAATCACGCAAACCGTCGAGAGATTGCCATAGGCCATCGTCGGCGCGGAACCACGGCCCATGCCCTGGCCGTCCAGGTTGCCGATGCGCGCCTTGTTGCCGAGTTGGACTTCGAAGGGGATACGCGCGGGACGGTTGGAAACCGCCTTCACGTCCGTCCGCTCTTCGATCCGTTTCCAGAGAGTGGCGGAGAACAGGGTCAACGCCTCAAGCTCGGGGCGGACGAATTCCTGTTGCAGTGCGATGTTTTGCGCTACAGTGCCTGCTGGCATATAAAAACTCCTGAAGTGAACTTCGGGTGTTCTTACCGGCCCTTCGTCCCGTGGGACCAGCGAGGCGCTGCTGACGCTTTGCGGTGTGAACTACTTCGGTCGTCGGTCGCCGGTTTGCGCTTTCGGTTTGAGGGTTTCCGTTCCCTGAAGCGCGCGCCGGGTTAGTGGTTAACAGTTCAAGACCAGCTTATCCGCTTTCCATCCCTAAGGATAGCCTTCTTGTCTCTAAAAAACATATCGCGCGTCGTGCGTTTGAAGTCCACGTTCTTAATGTCCGGGCGGGAGCCGGGCACGAACTGAGAATTCTGGCTTTGCGGCTGGCCCGGTGCCTGCGCTGAAGCCGGGGCGGTTTTCGGCGGAGGAGAAGACGCCTTAGACCGCCCCACGACGGCATCGACCGCCGAAGACAGAGCACGTGGCAAGATTTTGCTTGTACCAGCCCGCCATGTAGCGCTTGTAGCCGTCCACGTCGTTCGCGGCGAGGAAGCGATCCACGGTCGAGCGATGCTTCGGATCTTTCGCCTGGCGCTCCATCGAACTCATGTAGAGCGTGCCGATGGCCGCGCGCTGCTGATCGTCGGGCTTAGCCTTGCCCGCCATGATGCGCTCCATCGTCGCATTGAAGGCGGAGCGGTGGATCTGCCCGCGCTCGGTGTCCCATTCCTTCGTCTTGAGCGCCTGCTCGCGCTGATTCAACTGCGTCTCGCGCTCTTCGGCTTGCGCGGCAGGCTTTGCGGCGGCGGCTGGCTTTCCGGCCTTCTGGCTGAGATCGAAAATCGAGTTGTAGTAGGCGATCAGCGGCTGGAGATGCCGCGCAAGCTCGGGGTTGTCCTTCGCGAGCCCCGCAAGCCCTTCGATGGCGTCCCGCACACCGCCACGGGCGTCCATGCCGGCGAGAATGTCCGGTGCCACCATCGAAGCGTAGGCTTCGAAGTTCTGCGCCTTGAACTTTTCGAGAGCCACCGGGATCAGCGCCTTGAACGACTCGGGATTCGACTCAATCATCCCGTCGATGAAGGCCGGATCGGCCGCGTCGTACAGCTCGTCAATGCGGCTGAGTTCCGCCGCGCCTTCCGCAATCTCGGGCAGCCGGTCGAGCCCGCCGAACTGCTCAATCTGCGCCATCGTCTCGCGAATGGCCTTCAGAGCCCTCGGGGAACTCGGTCCTGAGCGCGTTCTGCTCGTAAAGCGCGGCCTTGAACGCCTTGGCGAGCGCCGGATCCTCGCTCTTGAGCTTCTGGAGGGTCGCTTGCTGCCTTCTGGCTCAGTTTTCCGTTCGCGAATCGGCGGCTCGAACGTCTTGGATTCTGCCGCTTTCGTCTCAGTTTCAGCGGCTTTCGTTTCGGATCCAGGCGTTTCCGTTCCGGTTTCGGTTCCGGTCGTCTCGGCCCCGGTTTCTACCGGAGTTTCTTCGATGGGCGCGGCAATGGCTTCTTCTGGCATGATTTCCTATACTGGCGGCGCTTCCTGCGCCTGTGGTGTCGGATGTTCATTCATTGGCGGTTTGCCTGGACCGGCTGGCGGGCCGGGAGGCGGAATGGGCATCGGAGGAGGCATCGAAGCGACGGCGGCCATGCTCTGCTTCTTCCACGAGAGCACGACGTTCTGCACGCCCTTCGGATTGGTTGCCATGGCCGTGCGGCAGGCTTCGGAGTTGAGCCAGGACTGATACTCCTGCGCCATGTATTCGTGATAGTCCCAATCGTTGACCGGGATCGACGGCTCCATCAGCTCGGCCATGCCCGCTTGCGGATCGAACGGCGGAGGAAGCGGGCCGCCTGCGGTATGTGCGGCCATCGTCGCCTGCGCGTGCGCCTGGACTGCCTGTTCGATAACTTCGGTGGCGGAGGAACCGGCGAGCCCTGCAAGAGCTTGTCGATGTTCACGCGGGCGGCCCGCATGGCCTTCGACCTGCTTGGAACTTAGGCCGGGAGCGCCCATTTGGTCTGCGATTTCGATCCAGTTGTCAGGCTCCTCGAACAGCGCGGCGCCCATCGGCGATTGCGCGGCCATGGTAACTACGCCGGTGAGCGTCTGGCGCTTCTGCGGCGTCGATTCCGGGAAGCTTGAATCCTCGTCGGGGTAGCAGCCGAAGTGGCCCTTGCGCAATGAGGCGATCTGGATCGCGCCGCCGCCGTCTTCGTCCGAGACTTCCAGCGTCTCGCCGTGATCGGGATTCGCTGCGGCAAGCATGGCCGCCTGCTCGTAGATCTTGGCGAAGAGCTTCTTGATCGCGCCCCAGGTCGGCCCCTGCATCCCCATGGCTTGCGCGCGGGCTTGCGCGTAACCGGAAGCGGTCTTCAGATCGGAGCTTTCCGCGCCGAACAGCGACGGCTGGACCGCCAGAATGAACTGCGGCAGTTCGCCCGAGAGCTTTTCAAGCCACTGCATGAAGGATGCGGAGACTTCGGCGTCAGGCTCCCGGTAAAAGTTCTGCTCCATCGTCACGCCGGTTTTGGACTTCAGCGCGCGGAACGTGCCGGGCAGCGAGCGCTGCGAATTGACGGTATCCAGTTCCTCGGCTTCGATATTGATCCAGGTCGATGGCCAGCAGTATTCGAAAACTTCCGCCGCCGCGTTCATACCATCGTTGAAGCGGTCCTGAAAGACCACCATCGGCTCCATCATCGCCATGCGTCCCATGCCGTCGCCAGGGAACGGGAAGCCGACCGTGATCTCATCGTCCATGCAGCAATCGCGCGAGCCGACGTAGACGTCGCCGAGATAGGTCGCGTGGCAGCCGTGCGGGAAAAGTTCTTTCAGCTTCTCGCCGGTCGTCACAGAGGAATCGTCGTCCATCGGTTGATTGAATTCATCCCCGGTGAAGGCGCGCGTGCGCACGAAGCCGTCCATCTTGGGGATCAGATGGTTCATGGCTTCGCCGACCTGCGTATAGCCGCGCGAATTCATCAGCACGCCGAGCCGCGCGATGCGCTCGTATGCCGACTGGCCCAGAACGCCAGTCGATGGCTTGATGCGATCCGCGAATTCAGGGTACTTCGACTTGGCCGTGCGGATGTCAACGTCGTCCATCAACAGGACGTAGTTCGCCGCGCTCAAATCGTTGACAAATAACGAGATTTTGCTCTCAATGCAGCCATAAACCGTGGCAATTTCCTCGGATTTCGGCTCGCCCTGATCGTTCTCACCAAAGCGGTCGGCATCGGTCTCCCGCCGTGTCCAAGCGACTGTGCGGCCGGACAATCCCATCGTCCGCGCGACCTTCTTTTGCAGCGCTTCGCAGTCGTTTACCCGGTCAAAGTGATGGCGGAACTTCTCAGCGGCCTGCGAAGCCTCCAGATCCTCTTCGGAGTCCTTGCTCTTGGGCCGGAAGACGACGCCGGGCGGATTCTGCGAGTGGACAGCGACCAGCGCTCGCAGGAAGGGCTGAAAGATGTTGTAATCGTCGATGCGCGCCGGAGCTTGGATCGAATCGCCGCCCGCGCCAGCGTACAGCCCGCCCGCAGTGACCATGGCCCAGCCGCCATCCTTGCCGCCGGTCTCGCGCAGATGCTGATAGCCACGGTCATAGAGCCGGTGCCGCCAATCGCGCAGGATCTCCCTCCGCCGCAGGTACATTTCCTCGGTTTGGAACTTGCGCAGCGTGGCCGATAGCAGCGTCACCAACTGCTCGGGCAGCTTCTCGTTGTTCGGGCCGTAGTCCTGCTCGCCTTGCGGCTCTTGCGGCTGCTGCTGGCCGTCGAGAATCGGGAGGGTATCAGGGAAGGTCAATTCGCCGCCGCCTTTTCAGCCGCTTCCGCGCAGCGCTTCTGCTTCTCGAAGTCAATCCGCATCAGGACCGCCGCGATCGCGTTGACCATCAGCAGGCAGCAGAACTCCTCGCCAGCGGGCGTGATCGCTCCGCAGTAGGGGCAGGCGAGCGCGTTCAGTTCCCCGCGCGTCAGGAGGATGACTTGGGACTCGACGGATTGAATCTGCTCTTCGCCGGTCATTTCTTGTGCATCTTCGCTAAAGTCAGCGCTAGTGTCCCGCGCTTACGTTGCGTCGGATTCGAGGATCCGCCTCGTGCTCGGCTTCCTGGTGCGTGGATTCGCCATGCTTTTCGGCGGCGCGAGTGAGGCTGCCAGGATGTTTGATCGCTCCGGCGATCCAATGCTTTTCTTTCGGCGCGCGCAACGGCATCACTTCGCCCCTTTCTTCGGCATCCGCAAACCCTTCGATTTCTTCACCGCATGAGCGAGCGATGGATCCGCGTGCAACTCACCCTTCATCTTGTCCTTCTGCGCCTGGGTTAACGGCGAGCCGGACGAGAGCAGGAATCGAGTTGCACGCGGAGTCCATGGCATCGTTACAGTCCCCGGTGCACGCGGTAAGTCACCTTGGCGATGGCCGTCGAGCGCCCCGCGCCGGCATTGGTGAACTCGGACGTGGCTGCCTGCAGCACCAGGTCCTTGTTGAGCGTCGAAGTGTTCGCCGTGACCGCAAGCGCGCCCGCCACGAGAACCGACTGCGGGGCTGAAATCGTCGTCAGCACCGTGGCCGCGACCGTGGCCGCCGCCGCAGTACCAGCCGCGCCGTACTTCAGGCCGAGCGCCGAACCGCCCGCGAACGCGCCATCGGTCACCCACTTGACGTCCAGCACCATTGAAACGACTTCGATCAGCGTGCCCGCGCCTTGAGCCGGGACAATCGTGATCGGCGTAGCGTTCATGGCGAGCAGGTTGGCGTTCGTGAGGGCGACCGTCGCCGTGTTTTCCTGCGTCCCGCCGCCGCCGCGCTGATCTTCGATATTGACCGTCGATGGGAACCGTGGCCGCGGCAAGCATCGCATTCGTGCCGCCGAATTGCGTCCAGCGCGATCCGACGATGACCGTTCCGCCGCCCATCGAGGCCGCGTAATTGATCGCTTCCTGCAAGCCAACCGTGCCCGTCGAGAGCAGATCGCCCTGCCCGTGAATGTTGGCGAAGGCCGCCGTGACCGTCTGCGAGCCGTAGATCTCAGGCGTTCCGCCTACCGCGGAAGGCGTCAGCGTTTCCGCATTCGCGCCCACTCCGAAGATCACCGGCGCGGTGGTTGCCAGCGGGTTGAACTTGATGCCGTCCTCGGTCACGACATAGCCGTAATCAAGAGCGAGCGCCGTTGTCCCGGCGGCCGGGTTGCCAACATTGACCACCAGCGGGCCGGGAACGCCCGGCGAGGAAAGGCCGTAAGCAAACGCCACGGCGTTGAACTGGGAAGCAAATCTCGAAACCATCTGATTGTCCTTTCGCCACTGCTACTGCGGAGTTGATACGGGCGCCGTGAGCCAGCGCGTTACGTTGAATATCCGTTGAGCGCATTCGAAGCACTGCATACACCGAATCGCAGCAGCCGTCGGCTAAAGCCTCAACCGCGTTGTCCAGATCGATGTCGCATCATCGAAACGGCGAAGAATCCAGCCGGACCGATCTCTAGATAAGCGGGCATGACGTCATCGCGCACCGCTTGATTTGCAGATGAAGACCTTCGGCTAAACTGATCGCTTCTTTGGATGTCCATGGCGCGTTACAGATACAGACTCGCGTGGTCCTTCGACTCTTTCGAGCCGCCGAAACCGCGTTCGCCCTTCTCTTCCGGTCCGCCCTCTTCGCCTTCGTTCTCCTCTTCGTCGAAGAACTTGCCCAGGTGCTCTTTCACGGCCTCGATGTTCTCGTGGTCGTGCGGGCCCTGGACCTCGCCATCCTCGCCGACGTGGTGCGTGGTGTGCTCCACGCCGTCGCTCATGGCGTGCATGTGCTTGGCTTCGGGCTCGTGGTGCTTGGCCATCGTCATCAAGGCATGGCCCAGATGCGGATGCTCCGCGCGCTCGCCTTCGGGCGACACGGTATGAAACGTGCCGTCGCCGTGCGCGTGCAGTTCGTGGGGCTTGCCGCCGCCCTGGCCTTCGCCGGCCGGAACGGTGCCCTCCAGTTTGTCGCGGGAACTCGCTTGCTGCGAATTGATATGGAATTTACCCTTGCCGTCGAGTGGCATTACTGGACCTCCTGGTCTGAATCTCCCGCGAGACGCTGGAAATCGGCCCAGTTGCGGGATTGAATGACTTTCTTGGGAGCGGGATTGGCTGCGTCGCGAGACGCGCTTGGCGGTCAACGCTCCATGCCATGACCTTGCTTGTCGAACTTGTAGATGCGTGATGCCATGCTTCGCTCCGAGCACGCCGCTCAATCTCCGCGAAGTGCTCGCCCATGAGCCAGACGAACAGCCACGCCTTAAATCGTTGCACTCGGCCTCCAATGCGCCCGGCCCGGCTGCTTCTTGTTCTTCTGGTAGAATTGCGCCATCGCCATGCCGCGATCATGAGCATCGCTAATCGAACTGTACACTTCGTTTGCACGCACTGCAAGAGGCGCGACGGTGCGAGGCGAAAGAAACGATTTCAGACCATAGCGTGCGGATTCGGAGCTATCTTGCTCCAACCGCGCCGCGCCTTTATCGGTCTTGAGCACGACGTCCAGGTCTTTTGGGTCGCGCATCAAGAGCGGGATCGACTCCAGGAGCACCGGGCACTCAGCGCCGATCAGCCAGCAGTCGCCTCCGGTGGCAGCGTGGCGCTTGGTGGACTGCATGAGATCGTACAAGAGCATCCAACCATCTGCGCGACTGGTATCGGCAGGTTCTGGTTCAGGTAAACCAGCCTTGCGCAAAGAAACTCCAAGGTTGTCGGCGGTGGTATTATCACTGTCTCGCTCGCCGAAAGCATCGGGGCTGAGAAAGAACGATTTGACCAGTTTACGTTCGGACTCTGGCGTGGCATTGACGATCCTCTCCGCAACCTCTTGACTTGATAGCTCATTGACGACCAGCTCTCGGTAAGTGACAACAGCTTTGAACGGCTTCTCAACATCCCAACCGAGGATGCGCTTCGCTCGCTCAGGGCTAACCTGCGTGACCGCGTGCCAGTAGGTGACGTTATAGTGCTGCTTGCCCCAGTCCTGCGAGAGCCAGCGTACATCCCACGGCTGAACGAGTTGTGAGACTTGCGTGCGGTCCAGCAGGATCGAGGCGCGGTCGAACACGCGGGCGTAGTAGGCGCCCTCAAGCGAGTCCCAGGAGCCCAGCCAATCGCGGTTGCGGAGGGCGTCATCTTCGG
>CAWELO010000015.1:0-144301 GCA_963809845.1 uncultured Verrucomicrobiae bacterium
TATTACGCATTCCGCATCCCGCCGCCTCTCGGGGCTCCCGGCCCGCCCTTGCTTCTTCCCTAAAAAACGCTATGATATGCGCGACATGGAAACATCGAATCCGCTGTTAAAACGGGAAGGCGCATTTACGACGGCCTGGACTCGCGGCGAGCCCATGACGTTGCAAGGCGTCATCAACAAGACCGGCATCCTATTGATCCTGTGCATGGGAACCGGCACCGTGGCCTGGACCAATCCCGCGCTGCGCGGTCCCTTCGTGCTGGTGGGCCTGGTTGGCGGACTCATTGCCTGCCTGGTCGGGACATTCAAGCCCAACACCTCTCCCATCGCCGCCCCCCTTTACGCGGCTTTCGAGGGACTGCTGCTGGGCTCCATCTCACAAGTGATCGAAGTCCGCTACCCGGGCATTGTGGTCAACGCCATCCTGCTCACCTTCGGCGTGTTAGGTCTGATGCTGGTGGCCTATACAACGCGGACCATCGTGGTGACGGACCGGCTGGTCAAAGGCGTGTTCGCGGCCACCGCCGCCGTGGCCCTGGTGTATCTGGTGGATATGCTCCTGCACTTTTTCGGTTACCGGGTGCCGTTCATCCACGAATCGGGGCCCATTGGGATCGGGATTAGCCTGGTGATTGTGGGCATCGCCGCCTTTAACCTGCTCCTCGACTTTGCGGTCATCGAGAACTCGGTCCGCAGTGGCGCCGCCAAATTCATGGAATGGTACTGCGGCATGGCCCTGCTGGTCACCTTGGTCTGGCTCTACCTCGAAATCCTTCGCCTGCTCTCCAAGCTGCGCGGGCGGGATTAAGGAAATGGAACGTGGTTTGATCACCACGGGTTTTGAGGTTCAAGGATTCCAGTGACCTGGCTGAACTTGTTCGTCCTCGGCCTGCTCGGGGCCATGACCGCCACCCCGCTGCACGGCGCCGCCGTCGCTGAACCGGCTGCCGCCTCGCCACCCGCCGCCCAAACGAATTCACCCGTCGAAACGGAATTCAGGACCCTGCAGGCGGACGACGATGCGGCTCAAGCAGAGGTGGACAAGTGGACGCGGGAAAACAGCGCCGCGAAAGCGGGCGGACTTTCGGCAACCGAACTCGAGAAGCGGATCAGCGAACGACTGGCGTCCGTCGGCAAGGCCTACGAGGATTTTCTGACGCGGCATCCTGGGCACGCCCGCGCGCACCTTGCTTATGGGTGCTTCCTCAATGATCGGCAGAACGAATTGGGGGCGCAGGCGGAGTGGGAGAAGGCCCTCGCGCTGGATCCCAGCAACCCCGACGTCTATAACAACCTGGCCGGGAGATATACTGAAAGCGGCCCGGCGAACAAGGCCTTTGAATTCTACGCCAAGGCGATCGAACTGAACCCGAACCAGCCGCTCTATTACCATAACTTTGCCACGACGGTCTATGTGCTCCGCAAGCGTGCCGCAGCCTACTACCACTTCGATGAGCGGCAGGTCTTTGCCAAGATCATCCAGCTCTACAGCAATTCAGCCCGCCTGGAACCCACGAACTTTGCCTATGCCACCGACCTGGCCCAGACCTATTACTCGATGAGGCCTTTCCCGACCGAAAGCGCCCTCGGCGCCTGGAGCAATACGCTCCAAACCGCCAGCACCCAGCTCGAACGGGAAGAGGTCTATATCCACCTGGCCCGAGTTCAAATGCTGGCTGGCCGGCTGAGCCAAGCCCGCTCCCTCCTCGAACCGGTCACCAACGCCGATCATTTCCTCCTTAAATCCAACCTCCTGCATAACCTCGAACGGCGGGAGAAGCCCGGAGGCGAGCAGGCCACTGAGGTCATGCAGACGCGCTGAGGCCCGCACACCCGGCCCCAGCCTGGCGCGCCCAGCGCGGCCCTCAGCCTTAAATCTCGACCCATGACCGGCTATTGAGCCTCGATCTGCACGTGGATATCGACCCCCGTGCTGATGGTCTGCTTTTGCGCTCCAACGTTCATCCCCATCACCAGGTCGGTATGGGAATCCACTTTCGCGCTCCGAGGCAGAAGATGCCCCAGATCGAACGTCACCTCGCCGGTGCCCGTCCCGGTCATTTTGGTCAGGTCCAATTTTAAGCCCGGCATGGCGGGATTTTGGACTTTTTGAGGGGAGGCAGTTTGGGTAATGATCGTTTTGACGACTGCCTGTTCGCCCTGCAAGGAAGCCAGCTCATACGTGGTGGTTTGTTCGAAAGTCATGCCCGAGGACTTCAGAGGCATTTTGGCTTCCCATTTGGCTCCCGGCCCGACGGCTTCCTCGGGCAAGGGCGTGGCCAGGCCCGCCATCGATTCCTTGGCCTGTTCGACCGCCTGCCGGATTTGAGGATCGGCCCCCGCGGGAGCTTTGATATCCGCGCCCGCGCTGATGCCACGGCTGGTAACGCTACCCGTGCCCGTTAAGCCTTTAAGCCCCGACAAGGAGGCCTTCATCGCCTCCACCATTTGGGGTGTGGCACCGGCTTCATCGGCAACGGTGGCGTCCGTCAGGACCATGTCGTACTTGATGCTTCCATCAGCGCCTGCCTCTCTGACGGAGACATCCATCGTCATGAGCATGGGCGGTATTTTCATCGCCGGGCTTTGTACCTCTCCCATTTTCATGTCCTGCGCCATTTGTATTCTCATGGTCAAGGTTTGCTTGTCGCCCGGCTTGGGGTGCAAGCGCAGCACCACGCGCGGCTGGGCGCCCGCCTCAAGCAGCTTCACCTGGCCCGCGACCGCCGCCGACTCGTCCGTTGCGGGAGGAGAACTCGCGGGCTTGTCAGCGGGCGCGGCCGTTTTGTCCAGGCATTCCTGGATCTTGTCGCCGAGGTATTTCGAGCGATAGGCCACCATATTGGGATCCCAGTAGGGGTATGCCCGGTGGAAGGCTTGGAGCGCGGCTTGCGCCTGGGTGTAGCGGGCCAAAGCGGTGGCAGTTTGGCCTTTAGCGTTCAGCGAATCGGCTTGCTGGATCGAATCCACGATTTGCAGGTACTTGTCGCCGTCCTCGTCGGCACGCGCTCGGCTCATGCCCAGGACGATGGCCAGCAGCACCGTCGCGGCGAAGGCGAGTACCCGAAAGCGGGTGGCGGCGGGGCCGACGATTTGAGGATGCGAGAGGCTGATGGCACTCGATCATGGCCGCCAGCCTAGAACCGCGCCACTGGCTGTCAATCAAAAGGATCGGGTTTGGTGTTTGTCAGAGATCGCCAACCCGTGCCACGTTGCGCCCATGCCATTGCCAATCCTGACCATTGCCCAAATGCGCGACTGGGAAAAGGCGACCTGGGCCACCGGCCGAACGGAAGCCGAAGTCGTCCAACGCGTTGGCCAATGCGTGGCGCATCACGCCTTGCGCCTCACGCAAGCGGACGACCTCATCCTGATTCTGGCGGGAAAGGGAAATAACGGGGCCGATGCCCGCGCCGCCCGGGCACACCTGGCGGGACGCCGCGTCGAGGTTTTGGATGTCACCCAGCCCGCGACGGATCGGGCCCGGCTGGATACAATGCTCGGGTTGCGGCCGACGCTGGTGATTGACGGGCTTTTCGGAATCGGGCTTAACCGCGCGCTCGACCCCGAGTGGGTCCATTTCATCGAATGCATTAACGGCGCGGGCCTCCCCGTTCTGGCCTTGGATGTTCCCTCGGGGTTGGATGCCGATACCGGCCAGGCCCACGGCGCCGCGATTCAAGCCTCGACCACCCTCACCGTCGGCGCTCCCAAAATCGGCCTGGTCCAGGAGCCGGCCTGGAACCAGGTTGGCCGCCTGGAGGTCGCGCGGGATGTGGGCTTGACGGCCTGCACCGCCACCTCGGAGTCGCTCTGGACAGTTCCGGAGGACTTCGCGGGATTTCCCCCGCCGCGGGCGGTCGCCACCCACAAGGGCACCTATGGGCACCTGGCGATCATCGCGGGCAGCCTGGGCTACCACGGCGCGGCGGTGCTGACGACCCGCGGCGCTCAGCGGGCGCGGCCGGGGCTAATTACCCTGTTCACGCTCGATCAAGTGTATCATGTGATCGCCTCTCAGTTGCAAGCCGTGATGGTCTCGCCGTTGCGAGCCGATACCCAGGCACTCGAGGCCGCCAGTGCTTTCCTCGCCGGGCCGGGATTAGCCGCGGCGGAGGCGTCTGGCCCCGCCAAGGCGATGGTCCGGCATCTCTGGCGTGATTCGGACCGTCCGGTGATTGTGGATGCCAGCGCCCTGGATTGGCTGCCGCTGGGGGCCTGCCCGCGGGATGCCCTGCGGGTGCTGACGCCTCACCCCGGTGAAGCGGGCCGGCTCATCGGGACCTCCGCGCAACACGTCCAGGCCAACCGCCTTCGCGCTCTCCGGGCAATCTCCAAGCGGTTTGGCGATTGCTGGGTGGTGCTCAAAGGCCACGAGACGATGATCGGCCGCAGCACGGGGGAAGTGTACCTGAACCCATCCGGCAACCCGTACCTGGCACAGGGCGGAAGCGGGGACGTGCTCTCCGGGTATATCGCCGGGTTGCTCGCGCAACCCGGCTTGAGCGGCGACCCAGCCAAAGCGATCCGCTACGCGGTCTGGCAACATGGCGCGGCGGCCGACGCACTCCAAGCCACCCGGTCAAACTGGTTGGTCGAGGATTTGTTCGGAGCCTTGGGCACGACCACAACCGAGGGCCGATGACCCTCGCTGGATAGCCCCTCCGTCGGGCACGGGGCGGGTGCGGGATCGGATCCATCGTTACCTCCGTTCGCTTGGTGGACAAAGCGGGACCGCCCGGGGGCGTATCCCGGCAGTACCCCCGGAGCGCCGGCTTGCAGCCGGCTTACGGCGCTCGGCGATGCTTATCGTGCTCGGATGGATATGGGACGCGCGAAGCCGGCTGCAAGCCGGCGCTCCGCCGTCTGGCCGTGTTCGGCGCGGGTGCTGCCGGGACGCGCCCCCGCGCGGCGGCAGGGGTTAGGCCGCCTTTTTTTATTCCTTTGAACCAGGGTATCTGTTATTCAGTGTTCCCGTGCGTAGATTATTTTTAATCCTGCTCGTCCTGGTTTGGGGACTCCAGGAAAGCTCATGGGCCGAGGCCTTTAACCTGACGACCGGCGAAACGCTGAACGGCGAGGTGCTGCCGACTTCGGCCAATGACAAGGATGTCATCGTCAAGACCGGCGACGGCCAATATCAACATGTGCCGTGGGCCAACTTCTCTCAGGACGCGTTGAAAACCTTTGCCAAAAATCAGCGCATGGAGCCGTTCGTCGAACCCTTCATCATGCCCGATCCCCAGGCTAAGATCAAAAAAACGGAGGTCAATATCCAGGAGCCGCCCCGTCTGGAACGGCCCCCGAAGCAGGCCCTGGTGGGCGCGATTTTCTCCTCCGGCCTGGGGGCTTTTATCATGCTCGCGCTCTATGCCGCCAATATTTACGTCGGCTACGAAGTGGCGATCTTCCGCGCGCGAAAACCGATTCTCGTGTGCGGCCTCGCAGCCGTTCCCGCGCTGGGATTACTGGCGCCGATCCTGTTTCTGTCCCTGCGGACCGATGTCAAACCCAGTGAACGCAGCGCCGAGCCGGCCGTGGCCGAACCCACCCCGCCCGCCGCCACGGAAGCCGATCTCAACCCCATGCGGGGCGAAGGCGCCGACCACCCCGGCGGACTCAAGCTGGCGCCGGCCGAGGAGGCCAAATCAACCTTGCCGGAAACCGTCACCTTCAAGCGCGGCCAATTCACCTTCAATCGGCGCTTTTTCGAGACCAAATTCCCCGGGTTCTTCGGAGTGGTTCGGCGCGAAGCCGAGCGGGACATGGTGCTGGTCCTCAAGTCCAACCGGGGTGAATTTACGGCGCAACGGATCAGCCGCATCGCGGCCAACGATCTTCACGTGCAAGTGCAGCGCGGGCAGGTCAGTGAAGAGGTCATGCTCCCCTTCCAGGAAATTCAGGAAATCCGTTTGAAACACAAGGACGCCTAAGCTGTCTTTGACCTAAAAACCATAAAGGGCCATACTCGGTCTGGCATGAGCTACCGCACCATCCTATTGTTCGGTGCTCCGGGGGCAGGCAAGGGAACCCAGGGCAAAATTCTCGGCACCATACCCGGTTTTTTCCACTGCGCCTGTGGCGACGTGTTTCGCAGCCTCAAAGCCGACAGTCCGGTGGGGCGGATCTTCCTCGAATACTCGAGCCGTGGCGAACTGGTGCCAGACAGCCCCACCGTCCAGCTCTGGCATCATTTCATCGACGGCTGCATCAGTTCCGGCATTTTCCACCCCGAGCAGGACACCCTCGTGCTCGACGGCATACCCCGCAACGTGCATCAAGCCGAAATGCTGCGCGAGACGCTCGATGTCACCGCGATTTTCAACCTCCGCTGCAAAGATGGCGATGCGCTCGTCCATCGCCTCCAGCGGCGCGCGCTTAAGGAAAACCGGCTGGACGACGCGAATCTCGATGTCATCCGCAACCGGCTCGAGACCTATGACAAGGAGAGCAAGCCGGTACTGGACTTTTATCCGAAGCAAGTGATTCACCGGATCGATGCCGGCCAGACGCCCATGAAAGTCCTGTTTGATATTTTGAAACACGTCGTGAAGAGTTGAAGCATGGAACAGCAATTTGGAACGTTCACGGCCAGCGAGCTTTACTGCCCTAAATGCGGCAGCGCGCAACCGGTGCGCGAGCGGCTCCTGCTGGTGCTGCCTTCCGGTGAACTCCACGAATTCCTCTGCCGCCGCTGTGCCTCGTCCCTGGGCAAGCGGACCGTCACCGGCCCAGCCGTGGCGCCTGCGGCGCATCCCCAGCCACCACCCCGCGCCCGGCGCAAACTCCTGCGCTGAGGGTTGGCCCCCCAGCCGTGGAACGTGGCGGCCGGCCTCACCCGGGAAGGGCCGTTAACGCCGCATTTCAATACCGCCATGCAACCCCAACCTCGAAGCGAGCAGCCCTTGGAGCGCCTGCGTATTGTTTTCATGGGCACCGCCCAGCTTTCCCGCGCCAGCCTCCAGGCGCTGCTGGATTGGCCCGGCTGCCAGATCGTGACGGTCGTAACTCAACCGGACCGTCGCAGTGGGCGCGACTTGCAGGTGAGGCCGCCACCGGTTAAAGAACTCGCCCTCGCGCGGCAGCTCCCGGTCCTTCAACCCGAGCGGGCGCGGGATGAGGGTTTTATCGGGACCGTCCGCCAGTTAGGGCCCGATCTGCTGGTGGTTGCCGCCTATGGCCAGATCCTGCCCCAAGCCCTACTCGATGTACCGCGTTTCGGATCGGTCAACGTCCACACGTCCCTGCTGCCGAAATACCGCGGCGCCGCCCCCATCCAGTGGGCGTTGCTCAACGACGAACCGGAGACGGGCGTGACCATCATGCGGATGGACGCGGGTTTGGACACCGGGGACATTCTCAGCCTGGAACGCACGCCGCTTGATCGCACCGACACCGCCGAGACGGTGCATGACCGGCTCGCTTGCCTCGGCGCGCAACTGCTCGTGCGCACCCTCCCGGATTTTGTGGCCGGCAAAATCCAAGGCCGGCCGCAGGCCGCCGACCAGGCCAGTTACGCTCCCAAGATCAAGAAGGAGGACGGGCGCATTGACTGGAATCAATCGGCGCGTTCGATTTGGAATCGCGTCCGCGGTCTGGCACCCTGGCCCGGGGCCTTTACTTTCCTCCCGCGTCAGCCTCGGCCCGACCTGCTCAAGCTTTGGCACGCCCAGGTCGCCGAGTGCTCCGGGGCGCCCGGCGAGGTCCTGTCCGCCGGCCCGGAGGGCATGGTCGTGGGCTGCGGGCAACAGTCCCTCCGCCTGCTGCAGGTGCAGCGAGAGGGTGGGCGGCGGCTGGCCGCGCGGGAGTTCCTGGCCGGACATCCCGTGACGCCCGGCACCCGCCTCGGCTGAGCCGCGCAACCGCCGTCGTCATCGCCAGGAACGCGCCCGGCCCTGCTGAGCCGACTCGCCCGAATCAACCGGCCGGATCCGCCAAGACCGCCTCGAATCGCCCGCGTGATGCTGGAAAACCGTGCCCGGCTCAGGGGCCCCGGCCTCGGATCAACCCCATGACCAATGTGATGATGAAAATGGCGATGAAGATCCAGAACAGGATCACCGCGATGCTCGTTGCGGTGCCGGCTATCTCACCAAAGCCAAAGATCGCGGCAATAATCGCAATCACCAGGAATGTTAATGCCCATCCTAACATGACCATAACATCTGCCTGGGAGGTCGGCGGATGCCATCAGGTTTCTCCCTACTCGTGCCCAGGGCGCTGGGGTTATTACCTACTACGATGTGAACTGAATGGAGCATAAGGTGGCCGGCGATGAGAACGCTCTTGAGACACACGCGGACCGGCCTGTACCTTCCAGGGACCGGAGAAGTGGACAGACAATCCCGACTGGGCTTACGATTTCCGCTTTAAGGAGCGCGCTCTGCAGGTACGCGGCCATTTGGGACCTGCGAGAGGTCGAGCTGGCGTTCGCCATCGAGGACACCCGCTCCGTCACTCCGAGCCCTTGGGTGGAAATGGCGCCGCCATGCGTCACGGCCTGATGACGACCGCAGCAACACTGCGTCCGCCCCTCCGCCGCAGGGGATAACTGGCCCCCCGGCCCGCGCTCCGAAGGACCGGAACCATCCCGGCAAGGATTGCGTCGGAGCCGGTGCCCCCATGCTTCACCCTGCCAGCTTCTCAAGGGCCAGCGTGTTCAAGAGCGCCTTCGGAACAAAGGAACTCACTTGGACGAACTCCGGGAGTTTAGAGCCGTCAGGACTGCGTTCCGAGCAGTGATCGTTATCGCCCCAGGGGCCCAGGCCATCCAGGGTGGGCACCGCATCCCACAACAGGTTACCGTCACTGAGCCCCCCGCGTTCCTCGGGTGCAACCTCCCAGCCCAGTTCCCGGCCCGTTTCCCGCCACAGCTCAAAGAGATGATCCGTCTGCGCATTTCGAACCCAAGGCCGGCTCTCGTAGAGGATTTCGACCTGAACCTGGCAGGCGTAACCGTCCGCGGGACTGCGCACTTCACCCGGGCCGGCCAGCGCCAGCAGACCGTCTCTTCCCTGCCGATAGGCCTCGGGAGTGAACGCGCGAAATTCACCTTCCGCGACCGCTTCGTGGGGAATTCGATTCAGCACGGTCCCACCGCAAATGGTGGCGACGGTGAATGTTAGATCGCGCGCGTAGTCCGTGAGCGCCGCGACCTGCTGCACGGTCCGGCCCAGTTGCAGGATGGCGTTGACGCCATGCCGATGCTTGCCGCCCGCGTGAGCGCCACGGCCGCTCACGGTGATTCGCCAGGTGCCTCGTCCCTTGCGCGCGACCACCAAGGACCGGGCGGAGCCGGAACGGCCCTCCGCCTCGAACACCAGCGCCGCCAGCGTGCCGCGATCAAATCGGCTCCGGCACAACCGGGCAAAGTCCTCCGAGAAACATTCTTCCGATGAATTCCAGAACAACCTCCAAGTCACCTCCTCGAATGTCTCCGGGGCGTGCCGCTGCAAGGCGGACAACACCAGCCACAGCATCACCGTGCCGCCTTTGATGTCATGCGTGCCCGGCCCGAAGATCCGGTCGCCCTCAGGTTGCCAGTGAAAATGGTTCCGCTGCTCCTCTTCCGGCGGAAAAACCGTGTCCAAATGGGCGATCAACGCGATGTTCCTTGATGAGCGCCCACGGCGCGTGAGGACCAGGTGATCACCCCAGGCAGGATTGGTGGAACGTACAAACTCGGGCGCAAAGCCCAGCGGGGTGAAGCATTCGGCGGTTAGCCGCCCCAGCCGGTTGACCCCCTCCGGGTTGGCCGTGAAGGTGTTGATCTCGACCATGCGCCGCAGCAGGTCGAGAGCGAAGGGCATTTGGCCGACAATAAAATCGCGCAGGGATTGCACATCTTGCATGCCAGCGAGCATGCAAACAGCCACAGGCTGGGTCAACCACGCCGTGCCACCCCACCCGCCTCCGTGGGGGCCAACTTCGGCTTGAGTTGCAGAAGTTAAACCGTAATGTCGCAGCACAACGATGTCTTCGGTTGAAATCTTTGGCCTGGTATGCGCCGCCGCGGCGGGAGGAGCCGTCAACGCGGTGGCTGGCGGGGGCACGTTGATTACCTTTCCCACGCTCCTGTTCTTCGGCACCCCCGCGATCGTGGCCAACGCCACGAGCACGCTGGCGCTGCTCATCGGCACGTCGGGAGGCATTTACGGCTATCGCCGCCACTTGCGTCCCGTCAAGCCCTGGCTCTGGCGCTTCGGCCCGGCCAGCCTGGTCGGCGGCCTGATCGGTGGCGTGCTGCTCACCGCCACCAGCAACGCCACCTTCGCCAAACTCGTTCCCTTTCTTATCCTCTTCGCAACCGTGCTGTTCATGGCCCAAGGCGCCTTCAAACGGTTGAGCAAGACCGCATGGAGGAAACCAAACTCTCAACCCCGCGCGGAGTCTGGATGGCGGTTCTCTTTCAATTCGCCGTGGCGCTCTACGGCGGCTATTTCGGGGCGGGCATCGGGATCCTGATGCTGGCCTCGCTGGGGTTTATCGGGCTGAGTCATATTCACGAGATGAATACGCTCAAAACCATCCTCGGCTCGCTCATTAACTTCGTGGCCGCGCTCTGGTTCATCTGTGCGGGCTTGATCGACTGGCCGCGAGCGGGGGTGATGACCGTCGGTGCCGTGCTGGGGTACTTTCTGGGTTCGCACTTTTCACAGCGAATTCCCCAGCAGCGCGTCCGGCAGCTCATTACCGGAATCGGGTTCGCCTTTTCGCTGATCACCTTTTACCAGGAATTCCTGCGCCGCCGCTGAACCCCGAGCTGGCGGGGGTTGGCCCTCGCCGCGCGGGTCACCCGCCGTTTTCACTTTCCGGCCGTGTCCCGGCCGCCTTGCCTTCTCCCGGCTGCAGGCTTATTATGTAACGTGCTGCACTTGGACATTAACCATTCTTCTCTCTCTTATGAAAGCGACTGTCTCTAAGCGGCGTCACTCCCGGCGAACCGCCCCGCCGCCCCGCGCACTCAACCCGAACGGCCAGGGCAACGGCCATGCGCCGCGTGCTCCGCGGCACGCCCCCGGCGGCGAGGTGGCCCGGTGGCTGGCGCGACCGAAGCACAATCTCGTGGGGGCAAAATGGACACCCGCGGCCTCCGGCAAGACGTTTCCGGTCCTGAACCCGGCGGACGGCTCACTGCTGGCGCGTGTGCCGGACAGCACGGCCAGGACATCGATCAGGCGGTGAAGGCGGCGCGCCACGCGTTCGAGTCCGGTCCCTGGCGACTGCTGACGCCGAGTGAACGTGGCAAAATGCTATGGCGCGTGGGGGATCTTCTGTTGCAGCACCGCGAAGAACTTGCGGAGATCGAGTCGCTCGACAACGGCAAGCCCCGCGCGGTGGCCAAGGTGGCCGACGTGCCGCTGGCGGCGGATCTGTTTCATTACATGGCGGGCTGGGCCACCAAGATCGAGGGCAACACCATTCCCGATCAGCGTGCCCTACGCGCCGGGGGCTCGGTTCCACGCGTTTACGCTGCGCGAACCGGTCGGCGTGGTGGGACAGATCATTCCCTGGAATTTCCCGCTGCTCATGGCGGCGTGGAAGCTCGGGCCGGCACTTGGCCGCGGGCAACTGCGTCGTGCTCAAGCCGGCGGAGCAGACCCCGCTGTCCGCCTTGCGGCTGGGCGAACTGCTGCTGGAAGCCGGTTTGCCCGCGGGCGTGGTCAATATCGTCACCGGCTTCGGCGAAACGGCCGGAGCGGCGCTGGCCGCCCACCACGACGTGGACAAAATCGCCTTCACCGGGTCGACCGAAGTGGGCCGGCTCATCGTGCGCGCCGCCGCGGGCAATCTGAAAAAGGTCAGCCTCGAACTGGGCGGCAAATCGCCCAACATCGTGTTCAAGGACGCGGGCGACCTGGACGCCGCCATCGAGCGGCGCGGCCAACGCGATCTTCTTCAACCACGGCCAGTGCTGTTGCGCCGGCTCGCGCTTGCTGGTCGAGCGGGACATTTTTGACGAGGTCGTGGACGGGGTCGCCGAGCAGGCCAAAAAGATCAAGCTCGGCCCGGGCCTGGCGGACGATACGCAAATGGGTCCGCTGGTTTCAGAGGAGCAACTGCTCCGGGTGACGCGCTATTCTAAGCCAGGGCCGCCAGAGCGGCGCTTGCTTTGTCACCGGCGGAGAGCGCGCGGGAGACCGGGGTTACTTTGTTCAACCCACCGTGGTGAAGGACGTGAACCCAAACATGAGCATCGTCCGCGAGGAAATCTTTGGCCCGGTGGTCGTCGCCGAACCGTTTACGCGGGTCGAAGAACTAGTTCCCCGGGCCAACGACACGGCCTACGGACTGGCCGCTGGTATCTGGACGCGAGACATTGCCAAAGCGCACCGAATTGCCGCCGAATTGCGAGCCGGCACAGTGTGGGTTAATTGCTATAACGTGTTTGATGCCGCCCTGCCCTTCGGCGGATACAAGCAATCCGGGTGGGGCCGCGAAATGGGGAGCGAAGTGCTCGAACTCTACACCGAGACCAAAGCCATGGTCATCGCGCTGTAAAGAGTCCCTGGCTCGGAAGGCGGGGTTTGCCCGCCGATTCGAGGTGGCCAAAATACAAGCGGGCCCGGTGAAGCCACCGGGCCCGCCACAAGGACCGAAAATCAATAGCGCTCGCGACGCCCGCCGCCGCCACCGCCGCCACCACCACCGCCGCCGCCGCCGCGATATTCGCGGCGTCCACCGCCACCGCCACCGCCAGAAGGCCGCTCTTCGCGAGGGCGCGCCAGATTGACCGTGAGGGCGCGGCCGGCCAGCTCCTTGCCGTGCATGGCGTCAATCGCCTTTTGCGCCTCTTCGGGAGTGCTCATGGTGACGAAACCGAAACCGCGAGGCCGGCCCGTGGCACGGTCCATCATCAGGTTGGCCTCGATTACCGTGCCGTGAGCAGCGAAGGCATCTTGCAGGTCGTTTTCCGTGAGGTTGAAACTTAGGTTTCCTACAAACAATTTTGCACTCATCTATACTTACTGTCCTTTACTGACTCTTGCTTTCTCCAGACTGTTCCCGTCTATCGGGTTTCAAATCATCACTGAACCGAGTTCACCTGAAGATTCACCATGCCATGGGAGCGACAAGCGATCTGACAGATGCGCGAACACTCCGCTTTTTTAATTAAATTGCAAGTCTAAACCGCAAAAAATGCGGTAGTGACACACCCCATTGGCGAGCCAGGGAGAAAGCGGCATAAATGTGACGTCCGTGCTTACCCACGTTTTAACGTTATCGAACCAAAAACCCAGCCCGTTTTCGCCGGTAAAACGCAGGAATCGGCTCTGAGCTTCACGCGGCTCTTTTTTCCACCTGTTCGCTGCTCCGCGAAACTTTTTCCCGCACACCGATGCGGGACGCGGAAGCAATCGAAGTGTTTGCTGCGGAAGACCAAGCTGTGAATTCCGCAACAGGCCGGGGTTTCTGCTCCGCCTCAGGGGGCGACTGGCGGGATCAGCGCGTGCGGGAAAATATCCGCCGCGTCGAACGGCTCCGCGGAGAACTCGACGCCGTGCCCCGATGCCACCACTCGGAAACCGTGCGCGACGCCGGCCGGAATAAACACCAGGTCGCCCGGCTGGAGGCTGGTCGAAGCCCGCTCGCGGATCGCCAAGTCTTCGACTTCCAACTCCACCTGGCCGGCGATGAGATAGAGGAACTCATTTTTTGACTTGTGATAATGATTGCCCCGGGTCGTGCCGAGACGCAGTTCGAGGCATGCGAGATAGCGGATGGCGGGTTCACCATCATGGATCTGGGCCAGTTCGCCTTGGCTCAGGAGCAGCCGTTTGAGCTTTGGCGCCCCGTGTACGGGACGCCCTGGAATGGCCGGCAGGGAGCTTTTGAGGACTTTGCCGGAAAGGAGTGAACAGTCGGTTGATTGCATGACCTGATTCTTCAAAGCACGTTGACCCTATCTACCAGAAAAATTGACCTCTCGCCAGCGCGGTCCGCAAAGAAACGCGGAGCCTTTGCAAAACCCCGCCTCTCCATGTTAATCTGGGACCACGCGGCGCCGGCGGCCGCCGAGCATGAGACTCTGACACCCAATGAACCATTACCGCGAGGCCCTGGCGGAATATATTCGCGCCCAGGCGAACCCGCCGGACAAATTCAGCCACCAGGCACGATTGTATCGCCTGGCGGCGCGGCTGTCGGACGGGGCACCCTATGACGATGACGTCCTGTACGCCGCAGCCTGGCTGCACGACCTGGGAGTGTTTGTGGGGCACCGGCCCGAGCAGATTTCCAAACTCGCGGCGTGGGACCACATCGGCTACGCCACTTCAAAAGCGCCCGAGGTCTTGCGAGCCTGCGGGTTTCCGGCGGAAAAAATCCCGGCCGTCCTCGAGGCCATCCGAACACACATGCCGTCCGGCGAACCCGCCTCGTTTGAAGCCACACTGCTGCGAGACGCCGACATCCTCGAGCAACTCGGCGCCGTGGGAATCCTGCGCACGGTGAGCAAAGTGGGACGCGACACGCGCTTCGCGCGCTTTTCCGATGCGCTGGGCGTTCTGCGCTGGAATCTCGAGGACCTGCCGGAGAAGTTGAGGCTGCCGTCCGCGCGAGCCGAGGCCCAATCGAGAACTACCGAGCTGGCAAACTTTTTGAGCGCGGCCGAACGCGAGTCGGCAGGGATCGCATGGTAGGGGTGGCGGCGAAAAAGCCGGCCCGGTGAACCGCGCACCATTCACAATGAGTCTGTCACCGCTGATGGCCCTGAGCCCACGCAGCCGTCCACCGCCCAGGCACCAGCGCGCTGAGACCGAGCCTCATGCGGACGGCGTGTAAACCTCCGCCCCCTGCCGGACAAATTCTTTGGCCTTCTCTTCCAACCCGCGCTGGATGGCTTCCGTTTCACTCACCCCCTGCTCCGCGGCGAACTTCCGCACATCCTCGGTGATCTTCATCGAGCAGAAATGCGGGCCGCACATCGAGCAGAAATGCGCGGTTTTGGCGCCGTCCTGCGGGAGCGTTTCGTCGTGGAATTCGCGGGCGGTCTCCGGGTCCAAACCGAGGTTGAACTGGTCTTCCCAGCGGAATTCGAACCGGGCTTTGCTGAGCGCATCGTCCCGGAGGCGGGCGCCGGGATGACCTTTGGCGAGATCGGCGGCGTGCGCGGCGATCTTGTAAGCGATGACACCGTCTTTAACGTCCTTTTTGTTGGGCAACCCGAGATGTTCCTTGGGCGTGACGTAGCAGAGCATGGCGCAACCGAACCAGCCGATCATCGCTGCGCCGATGGCGCTGGTGATGTGGTCATAACCGGGGGCGATATCGGTGGTCAACGGGCCGAGCGTATAGAAGGGGGCCTCCTGGCACCATTCGAGCTGCTTCTCCATGTTCTCTTTGATGAGGTGCATGGGGATGTGACCCGGCCCTTCATTCATCACCTGGCAATCCAGCTCCCAGGCGATCCGGGTCAGCTCGCCTTGGGTTCGCAACTCGGCGAATTGCGCTTCGTCATTGGCATCGGCGATCGAGCCGGGTCGCAAGCCGTCCCCAAGGCTGAAGCTCACGTCGTAGGCGCGCATGATCTCGCAAATCTCCCGGAAATGCGTGTAGAGAAAGCTTTCCTGGTGATGCGCCAGGCACCATTTGGCCATGATCGAACCGCCGCGCGAAACAATCCCGGTGAGCCGCCGCGCGGTCATCGGCACGTAACGCAGCAGGACACCGGCATGAACGGTAAAATAGTCCACCCCCTGCTCGCATTGCTCGATGAGCGTATCGCGGTACGCTTCCCAGGTTAATTCCTCGGGCTTGCCGCCGACCTTTTCGAGGGCCTGGTAGATGGGCACCGTGCCGATCGGCACCGGGGAATTCCGCAGAATCCACTCCCGGGTTTCATGGATATTTTTGCCGGTGGAAAGATCCATCACGGTGTCCGCACCCCACTTGGTGGCCCACCGCATCTTCTCGACTTCCTCTTCGATGCTTGAAGCCACGGCCGAGTTGCCGATATTCGCGTTGATTTTAACCAGGAAATTGCGCCCGATGATCATCGGCTCGCTCTCGGGGTGGTTGATATTGGCCGGGATGATCGCGCGCCCGCGGGCAATCTCCTCGCGCACAAACTCAGCCGTGATTTCCTCGGGAATTTTAGCGCCGAAACCCTCCCCGCCCAGAGGACGATACGCCAAACCGGATTGCTCGCGTCCCAGGTTTTCGCGCAACGCGACGAATTCCATTTCGGGAGTGATGACGCCCTGGCGGGCGTAGTGGAGCTGGGTCACGCTCCGTCCGGTCTTGGCTCGCAGTGGCCGGCCATGCGCACGCGCGATTTCATCGACATCGCCGCGGGCCAGGATCCAGGGACGCCTCAGCACCGGCAATCCGTCCTCGACCTGCCCGTGAAACGCCGGGTCGCCCCAGGCCCCGGAGCAATCATACACGCGCACCGCCGCATTGGGCTGCTGGCGTCCGTTGAGGCCGTGAGTGGCGGCGAGTTGAATCTCGCGAAACGGCACCCGAAGGTCCTGATGGATTTTGCCGGGGACATAAACCTTGCTGGATTTCGGCAGCGGCTCGCCACTTTGTGGCTCCAAGGCTGTTCTGGTCGCGATCATAATTCGGTTCGGTCGCTTGCACCTTCTCCGGGATGCCCTGGCGGAGCAAAATCCCTTCGCCAGCATTACCTGGATCAGGTTCAAAGGGTCTGCCGCGAATCATTTCGCGGCACTCTCAGCCGGCGCACCGCATCATGCGGCAACGTTTTGGCTCCCCTGTGTTTGCAACACTCTAGTCTCCGCGAGTCGAAGGGTCAAGCACACGCCTCCCGCGGGAGCCGCGCGCCGGGATCATGCGTCCAGGCAGGAGCGCACGAGCTGGGCGAGCTTGTCAGCCGAATAGGGCTTGGGCAGGAAGAGGCCGCTTTCGTGGATGGAGGCTTGAAGTCCGGCGGTTCCCGGGCTGTATCCGGTGGTAAAAATGACTTTCAACTGCGGGTTGGCCCGGCGCAACTCCGCGGCGAGCTCCGTGCCGGACATGCCACCCGGCATCACCATGTCGGTGAGGAGCAAGCTCACGGGCGCCGGCGACTGGCGCAAGACCTGGAGGGCAACCGGCCCGGACGCGGCAGCGAGCACCCGGTAGCCCCGAAGCGTGAGGGCCTCGACCACCATGTCGCGCAGCGCGTTCTCGTCTTCCGCCACCAGGATGGTTTCGGTCCCGGACTCGGGCCGCGGTTCCGGCTGGTTCTGCGCAGGGCGCGAGGGCGCGGCGGTTGCGGCGGGGAAATAGATCCGGAAGGTGGTGCCGGCGTTGACCTGGCTCTTGACCTCGATCCAGCCTCGATGCTGCTTCACGATCCCATACACCGTGGCCAGGCCCAGCCCGGTGCCTTTGCCCACTTCTTTCGTGGTGAAGAACGGTTCGAACAGATGGCTGAGCGTATTGGCATCCATGCCGCAACCGCTATCGGACACCCCCAGGCACACGAATCGGCCCGGCCGGGCTTCGGGATGGCAACCCGTGTCCGCCTCTTCGAGCGTGCGCAGCTCGGCGCCCACCACCACCCGGCCACCGCGGGGCATGGCGTCCCGGGCGTTTACCGTCAGGTTGACGATCACTTGCTCGATCATGCCGCGGTCCGCAAGAATGGGCGGCAGACCCTCGGGGCATTCGGTTTCCAGCGTGATATGCTCCCCCACCAATTGGCGCAGCATGCTGCTGACGCTCCGGATCACCTCGGTAATCTCGACGTTGCGGAACAGCAGGAGTTGCTTGCGGCTGAACGCCAGCAGTTGGCGAACGAGGCCGGCGGCCCGTTCGGCCGAGCCCACGATTTCCGAGATCGATTTGCTGTGCGCGCCCTGCTCGCCGAGGCGCATCTTGAGCATGCTGGCATGGCCATGGATCACGGTGAGAATGTTATTGAAGTCATGCGCCACTCCGGCCGCGAGCTGGCCCACCGCTTCCATTTTCTGGGCGTGCCGCAGTTGCTTCTCCGCCAGGAGCCGCTCCTGCATTTCCCGTTTCAAATCCGCGTTGGCGGATTCGAGCTCCGCGGTGCGCGCAGCCACCAGCCCGGTGAGTTCATCCAGTCGAAGATTGGCCTGGCGTTTCAGCTCCCATTTTCGCGTGAACGCATGCGCGAGCTGCAGCACCTCGACATTATCGAAGGGCTTTTTGAGAATCACCAGGTTGTCCGAAAACCCGAGCTGTTGCAGCATGTCGTCCCAGGAATAGTCGGAATACGCGGTGCAGATGACGATCTGCAGTTCCGGGTCCACCTCCCAGAGGCGCTTGACGGTCTGAACTCCATCCCAACCGGGCGGCATGCGCACATCGACGAAGGCCATCGCATAGGGCTTGGACTCACGGACGGCTTGGCAGGTCTTATCGAACGCCTCGAGGCCCTGATACGCCGAGGCCAGCTCGAACTCCGCTCGGGCCGCCGGGATGATGCCGTCGCCGAACAGCGCCTCTTCAGCTTCCAGCAACTCCGAGTCGGGCCGCAGGTCACCTCTCAGAACCTTGCGGAAGTCGTCATGGATCGCCGGGTTATCATCGACAATGAGGATGCGGTGGTTTTGGCGCCCCGCGTCACAACCGGGGGCGACAGGGGCCGGGGCCCACGCCGAAACCGGGCCGCAGGCCTGCCCCGGCAGCGGGGAGGCCGCAGGTGGAGCGGACCCGGTATCACAGGTCTGAGCCTGCGAACCTGGCGCCGTGGAGGCCCCGTTTGTCTTCATGATTGTCCAACGCTGACCACTGAGTAACTCGCAAATGCGGTCTGTAGCAATGCCTAACGTTTCAAACCCAGGAACGTTCGGTGGACACTTCTGCGCCAAACCAAGACACCGCGGAGCGCGCAGAATGGCTGGGACAATGAGAGCAAAACCCAGGCCATGGCTCCGGGTCAGGCTGAACCGCGGGGGATGACGACGGCTGGGAACCCGTCCCCCACAACTGCTGGCGGCTTCAATCCGCCGCCGGGCGGATAAGCCGCCGAAGAGCGGTCGTCCTTAGGGCGAGGGCGTGGAGACGAGGCGCTGGTATTCGGGCGTCTGGCGCAAGCCGGCAAAGCGCGCGTCGCGCTGGGCGGTTTTGGCCAAATCCAGGGCCTTGGGATCGCGGTGCAGGCGGGCGGCGCTCAGTTCGAGCGCTTTGACCAGGGCGGGAAGCGCCTCTTCGCGTTTGCCAAGCTCCGCCTTCGTTCCGGCCAGATCGTACCAGGCCTCCGGGCTGTCGGACGCGGCCTTTACCAACTTCTCAAGGGCACTTTCGATCTTGGGCGTGTTCCGAACCTCCCGGAACATTTCGGCGGCGCGGACCAGAGTGCTCACCGGCGGGGCCGGCTGGGCCAGCACACCGTCAAGGATCCGGATCGCGCGGTCGGTCTGCTGCATCTGGAGGCAGGCTTGGGCCATCTGGATGGCAACCTGGGGGTTGGTGGGATCGGAATTCATTTCCGCGGCGAGTTGCTGGAAATCAGCCCGAGGCTGGGGATGGGCCGTTTGCTGAGACTTAAAGGCCTGAAGATTGCCCACCAAGCCAATAACCGCCGAGTTATAGGGATCGAGCTTCAGACAGGTCTGGGCGATGAGCATCGCGTCATCCAGGCGGTTGAGTTGCAGAAGCAGGTTGACGTAACGAAACACCGCCTCGGGGCTGTACGGGCAGAAGGCGAAGGATTGACGGAAGGTAAAATCCGCCTCCTTGAGCAGCCGCTGAAAGGCAGCGTCGGATTTGGGACGGTATTGCGGAGGGCATTGCGGACTCAGACGCCAGGCATAAACACCGCCGATCGAGCTGCGCAGCTTGGAAAAGGCCTTCTGCGCGTCGTTATCGCGGATGAACTTTCGGTCACCGGTGAAGCCCTCGAAGTTGCGGCGCAGGTAGGTTTTTTCAATCCAATCGGTGATCTGCTTGATCGGTGTATCGTAATCGATGATGTCCCCCGTCAGACGCTTGGAATACTGTTTCCAGAAGTCGTGGTCCCGATCCAGGATATCCGCGGTCAGGTCGGTCAACGGCTGGCGGTTGATCTTCATGATGACCCCGAACGGCGTGAGGTGCGGGTACATCCAATCCAGCGGAAAGCTTTCCTCGACGTAAAACTCATTCTTCGGGTTGTGATCGAACATGACCTTGGTCAGCAGGCCATTGATCGCCATGACGGCCACCTGGCCGGAAACCTGTACTCGGCCACTGTCGCGATCATATTTCACGTCCTCGCCGACCTTGAGCTGGTTCAACTGCAGCCGGCGCTGGGCATCGGCCATGTAGTCATTGAAGCACCGGGACGAGTCGTCGGGACTCGCAATGTAGATCTCGCGATCCGGGAAGATCCCGCCCAGGCTCCGGGCAATCTCGCCGGGGTAGGCCGCTTCGAGCAGTAGGCGATTCAGCCGCACCCGCGTGTCGCTCTGAGGATCCTGGTTGATGAAATCCCGCACGTACTCGGCAATCTGAACCTGTTGGAAACGTTCGGGAGTGTAAAGCGGGCTGATTTTGGATAGCTCCGCAATGTCCCGAGCGAGCTGGTCCTGCTTTTGGCGCCGGGCTTCGGAGGGGCCGCTATCGGTGACCTCCTGGTCCAGAGCGGCCTTTTGGCGGGTCTTCTCTTGGAGCCGTTCTTTGACCTCGAGTTCACGGTCGATGAGCCGGTTGAGGTCGGTAGCCAGGTGGCTGCGCAACTCGCCTTCGTTCGCTCCGGGCGCGAGCAACTGACGCGTCTCCGGGCGCAGATTGTCCGCGATGAACTTGGAAAGCGGGTCCTGGCCGGTGGCACCGCGCAGCTTGGCGGCGAAGGCGGGAAGATTGGTGAAATCAGCATCCGCAAACCACGAAGTGTAGGTGCGGCGCCGCTTCTCGATGCGTCCGCCCAGGCCCTCGAAGACGGTGTCCAAGGGCGAGACGATGCGGGCGAGAAGGTTGGTTTGGTAGTTTTGCTCCTTCTCACGATCCGACCGGAAGAGTTCCTGAAAGAACGGCGGATCGATTTCCTTGCTGCGGTTGTAATGCGCGCGGATGTAATCGAGGTACGTGCCGTCCGCCAGGGCGTTCTGCGTGATAATATAGACGTCGCGCCGATCGAAGGTCTGGTCCTCGGCGGGTTGCTGCGGGTGCGGAGTAAAACTCTCGCAAAAGATCATGTAGGTCGGGCAAAAGCGGCCGGGGTCGGTGCCCCCATAGAGCACGGCGTTGCGGGCCATCTCCGGGTAGAGGGTCTTGCCGGCCTTGTCCTTGAAGGGCGGACTAAACATATCGTGGCCGAACCAATAGCCAAACATGTGATGCCGCTGCTCGTTATCGGACCAGTTATTCAGCAACGGATTGATGGGCATCAGCACGAAGAGCCCCAGCGTGATGGCCAGCGGCGCCCGCCCGCGATAGACGAAAACGGCGCCCAGGAAAACGACCGTCATCCCCAGCAGGATGATGCCGGCATAGACCGGCAGACCGTAATGGTTCGGTTTGAGCGCCTCCCCAATCTGGGACATCACTTGCGACAGGCTCCACGGGGCGGCTTCGCCGAAATAGACCTTATGGGTATCGTTGAGCAGTTCGTACACCGCCAAAATGACCGCGCACGCCCCGCCGATGAGGCCCCAGCGCCGGAAGTTCTGGTAATGCGTGGCCATGAACGCGGCGGTCAACGCCAGGCCGTACCCCACCAATATCGCCACGATGGTATGCGAGGCGGTGAAGAAGACCTTGACGAGGTCGGCCGAGGCCCGGTCCGGGTTCGGGTTGAGCAGGATCATCAGGAGCACACCCAGGCAGAGAAAGATGGCGGTAAGGCCGATCATCCAAGCCCGCTCGCGCCGTTGGACTTTGAAATAGAAAATGAACGGAACCAGCGCCAGGAACGCGTACACCAGGCTAAACTCGTCGCCGATATCGCTGAAGAGCATGACCAACTGGTTGAGAAAGCGACCGGGTTCGGTGACCAGGTTGGTGGGGTTGGGCTGTTCGTACTGGCCGCGGGTCAGCGCGTGCAGAAAGCCCTCGACCGTCCGCGGATAGCCCCACTGGATCGGGGGGTTGGTCATGCCGGCAACCGGCATGTAGAAATAGAAGCAGGCGCCCAGGATCCACAGCGAGCCCAGGATCACCACGGGCTTCCACTCGCTGAGCAGGCCCTTGGTCTTGGTCATCAACCAGAGACTGGCGGCCAGTGAGCCCACACCGACCGTGTGGAAGATCAACAGCAGCCCCGGTTTGGCGCCCAGGTTGGTAAAGATGTGATGCCCGAGGTAGAGCGAGGCGAGGTTATACAGCAGGTAGATCGCGAAATTGCCGAAAAAGACATCCCGCCCGAGCTTCGGGCTGCCCGCGGCAATAGCGACTTCGACCCCGATCGCCGCCACAATCAGGCTCTGGTGGTTGGTGAAGCAGATGCCGAACATGAACAAGGCCCAGTAGGCATAGCGCATCTGGTGCGGGGCATAGATCCAGCGCAGCAGAAACACCAGAACCAGCATGAAGGACAAGACGCTGAACAAATACACCTCGACAATCACCGACTGGCTCCACATGTAACCGTTAAAACCCATCAACAGGCCGGCTACGAACCCCGAGGCCATGCAGATGGCCGCTTCCCATTTGCCGGTCATTAGCCTCAACTCCTCGATGCTCTCGACCAGCATGCTGCTGCCCCGCGAGACGATGAGGGCCAGAAAGCCGGCCGCCAACGCGCCCGCCGTGGCCTCCCCCAGCGATACCCGCCACGCAATGTTGCCCACCGGCACCAGCACGGTCCAGAGCCAGGTGTAGATGGTCCAAACGGGATAACCGGGAGGATGCGGCACGCCGGCGTAAAACGAGCCGACCGCCAGCTCACCGGAGTCCTGCAGCGTCAACTCGGGTGCCAGCGTCAAAAAATAAGCGATCCATACCGCTCCAAAGGTGACCAGCAACGTCAGCCAATCCACCCGTCTAAACATTGGCGGCACCCGAACCGGCACCGCGGGGGCGGCCGGCGGGGGCGGCGCTTTCTGGCTGGCTCGGCTGGCTCGTTCTGGACCTTTTATCTTCGACATACGCTAAACTAGTAAACTCCCAAAATAACCTGGACGATTCGTGCAACACCAGACGATTTTTCGCTAATGAGGCTCGGTCTCGGACCCTCCGCGCGTCGCGGGGTGATCGAAAGCTGGGTGGGCTCGAGACGATCAGGGGTGGCAGACGCCTCATTAGTGGCCTCATTAGCAGTCTTCGGGGATCTGGACCACCGGCCCAAAACCTGCCAAGCTCGGCACATGAAGGAAAAGCTGGCGTCGGTGGTTGTTCTCCTGGTGGCGCTCGGAGCGGCTCACGGATCCGAACTCGTGCTGTGGTGACAATCAACCGGCCAAGGAACCCTTGACCGAAGCGCTGGCCGTTGGCAATGGGCAGCTCGGAGCGCTGGTTTTTGGTACCCCGGAACAGGAGCGGCTCGCCGTCAACGAGGACAGCCTCTGGACCGGCGACGAAAATCGCTCCGGCAACTATGACACCATGGGAGCTTACCAGGTCCTGGGGAACGTGTACGTGAACCTGTCCGGACACTCCCCCGCCACGGATTACCGGCGCGACTTGGACTTGGGCGATGCCATGGCCCACGTCACGTACAAGATCGGGACCGTGACCTATCGGCGCGAAGTGTTTTGCAGCCACCCCGCAGGGGTCCTCATCGCCCGGTTCACGGCCGACCAACCGGGCAGCTACACCGGCCAGGTCGAGTTAAAGGATTCGCACGGAGCGCCGACTTCGGCCTCCGGCGGCGAATTGAGCGTTCAAGGTCGCCTGAGCAACGGACTCAAATACGAGTGGCGGGTGCTGGTGCGGGTCGATGGCGGCATTACCGGAAGCGACGGCGGCTCAGTCACCTTCAAGCACGGCAACAGCCTGACGCTGTTGCTCGCCGCCGGCACCGATTACGCCATGGATTACCAGGCGCATTTCCGCGGCGCGGATCCCCACGCGGAGCTCGTGGCGGAACTCAACGCCGCCGCCGCGCGAAGCTACGCGGCGCTCAAACGGGAGCACCTGAACGATTTCAAACAATTGTTCGGACGCGTGGCGCTCGACGTCGGACGATCCTCGGCGGCACAGCGGGCCCTGCCGACGGACCGGCGCAAGGTCGAAGCTTTTAAAAGGGTCGATCCCGAGTTGGAAGAGCTGCTGTTCCAATTTGGCCGCTACTTGTTGATCTCCTGCTCCCGTCCGGGCGGGTTGCCGGCCAACTTGCAGGGTCTTTGGAACGACTCGAACGATCCACCCTGGCACTCGGATTACCATGCGAATATCAACATCCAGATGAATTATTGGCTGGCGGAAGTCGCCAACCTCTCCGAATGCCACGTCCCATTCTTCGACCTGGTCCGCAGCCAATTGCCCGCGTGGAGAGAGGCGACGGCGGCCAGTCCCGAGCTGAACTGTCCGTCCGGAGCCGGAACGACGCGCGGGTTCGCGCTCCGCACCTCGCACAACATCATGGGCGGGATGGGGTGGAAATGGGACAAAACCGCCAATGCCTGGTATTGCCTGCATTTTTGGGAACATTATGCCTTTGGCGAGGACAAAGATTATTTAGCGAACGTGGCCTACCCGGTGCTCAAGGAAACGTGTGAGTTTTGGGAAGACCACTTGAAGCCGTTGGCGGACGGACGGCTGGTCGTGCCGCATGCCTGGTCGCCCGAACACGGGCCCGATGAGGACGGGGTGAGTTACAGCCAGGAAATCATCTGGGAGCTGTTCAACAATTATGTCCAGGCCTGCGACGCCTTGCAGGTGGACCCGAAGTACCGAGAACGGATCGCCGGGCTGCGGGATCGGCTGGTCATTCCCGGCGTCGGAAGCTGGGGCCAATTGCTGGAATGGATGACCGAGAAAAAGGGCGCCAACGCCGTTCCGGGCAGCCCCGAACTCGACACCCCGCGCGACCACCATCGGCATACCTCGCACCTGTTTGCGATCTATCCCGGGTCCCAGTTCACCTTGGCCCAAAATCGAGCCCTGGCCGCGGCCGCCAGGGTTTCGCTGGACGCCCGCGGAATCGAGCCGGAGAGCGACGTCCGGGAATGGTCGTTCGCCTGGCGAACCGCCCTCTACGCCCGCCTGCATGATGGCGAGAGCGCCCATCGCATGCTCCAACAATTGCTCTCGAACCGGAACACGTGTCCAAACCTCTTTGGCCAGCACCCGCCGGTGCAAATGGACGGCAATTTCGGCGTTACAGCGGGCATGTGCGAGATGCTGCTGCAAAGCCAGAATGGAGCGATCGAGTTGCTCCCGGCTTTGCCCTCCGCCTGGCCAGCGGGCTCGGTTAAGGGTTTGCGCGCCCGCGGTGGCTTCGAAGTGGATTTGACGTGGAAGGGCGGAAAGCTCTCGGGCGCGACCATTCACAGCCTGCGAGGAAACCCGTGCACCGTGCGCTACGGAAAGCAGGTTCTGGAACTGCGGCTGGCCAGCGGCCAAAGCCGGCACCTGGGTGCGGAATTCTAACGAGCCCCAGCCTCGGACTCCCCGCGCTGTGGGGTGGACGAGGTCTTTCTTGCGAAACTCGCCTGCGTTCACATCGAGCCCGCGCGTGGCTGCGGAGCGGTGAAAAAATTGACCGGTTCACAACGCGTTGTCAGATTCAAAGAGCCTGGCATCGCGATTGGCTTGGTTCCCACGGGCAGAGTCCCTATAGTTCCCCCATGGTGCATACGGGAATCGGGTACGATGTTCATGCCTTGGTCGAGGGACGCAAACTCATTCTGGGCGGAGTGGAGATCCCGCACGGCAAAGGGCTGGACGGACATTCGGACGCGGACGTGCTCATGCACGCCATCTGCGACGCCATCCTCGGCGCCTTGGGCGAAGCCGATATTGGCCACTTCTTCCCCAACACCGATCCCCGCTGGAAGGGGGCGGCGAGCCATGTGTTCCTGCATGAGGCCGCCCGGCTGATCGCCGTCCGCCAGGCCAAACTGGTAAACATTGATGCCACGCTGATCGCCCAGGCCCCAAAAATCTTTCCGCACATCACCGAAATGAAACGGAATATCGCCACGGCGCTCGAGATCACACCCGAGCGGGTCGGCATTAAAGCCACTACCAACGAGCACCTCGGCTTTATCGGACGCGAGGAAGGCATTGCGGCGATGGCCGTGGCCGGAGTGGACCTTCCCTGAGCCATGGCCAAAGCCGAAATAAGCTGGAAACGGGTCACCGCCGACGGGGTGAAAATCCAGGTTTACGCCCAGCATGTGAGCCGTGAGTGGTTATTCTTTGCGCGCCACAAGCGCTATGACCAGTGGCAGGCCATCCCCCAACCGCCTCTGGAAGACTGGTTGGAATTGCTCGACGCGGTTCAACGCCTGATAAACCGGCGCCGGCTTCGCCCCGAGGAGGAAGACCGCGTACGGAAGACCATCCGGGAACGATTTCCGGATGCGAAACTCGGGTGAGTGTTTTCGAGCCTAAGGCGCGGCCAAGCCGGCGGATTGCCTGGCCCTCCCTGGTCAGCTACGAACGCCCGTGGCGGGTGGCCTCTGGGCCCCAAGGCTCCTGCTCCAATGGTTTCAGGCGCGCCGTGTCCCTCTCGACCCGGCGGTCATTCGCCCGGCTAATTGATTGAGGGCGAATTAAGCGCTTTCAAGCCTCGCGCCTTTGTCCTACCTTCGATCCGAGTCATGAACCAGCGGCCCATCATCCTGATCTCGCCCGATGTCGAAAGCAAAGGGAAAGAGTTCGGTGATCTGTCGATTAGTTTATCAGGCAAGTACGAGGAGGCGGTGCTTCAAGCCGGGGGCCTCCCCCTGACGATGCCGGCCACCACCGCGCGCGAGGTGATCGCCGCCTGCGTCGAGCGCGTGGATGGCGTAATGCTCACCGGCGGGGACGATGTCGAGCCGCGGCTGTATGGTGATGGATTGCCCGGGAAGGTGCGGACGACGGTGGCCGTGACGCCGGATGGTGGGCGGCGGGATTACCGGGAGTTGCTGCTGGTGGATGAAGTGTTTCGGCAGCACAAACCGTTGCTGGCCATCTGCCGCGGTCAGCAAATCCTCAACGTCGCCCTGGGCGGCACGCTCATCGCCGATATTCCAACCCAAGTACCCCGAGCCCAAAACCATCGCCAGAACCAGCGAAAGCATGAGATCGCCCACGAAGTGCGATTGACAGCCGGTTCATTACTGGCCAAGATAACGGGCAGGCATAAGCTGGGCGTAAACAGCACGCACCATCAAGCTGTCGGCCAGGTGGCACAGCCTTTGCAGGTGGCCGCAGTCAGTGAGGATGGGGTCATCGAGGGCCTGGAATTGCAACCTGGCGGGTCTCGCTGGCTGCCATTCCTGCTGAGCGTGCAGTTTCATCCGGAACGCCTCATGGATCGGTATCCGGAACACGAGGCGGTTTTTCGTGTGTTCACCCATGCCTGCGCACTTAATCGCAAACATACTTTATGAAGGGCAAGATTCTGATTGTCGAGGATGAGGCCGATTACCGCGAGCTGCTCCGGCTTCACCTGCAGGACGATTACCAAATCCTCGAAGCCGACACCGGGGCCGCGCTGCAGAAATCTCTCGCGCAAGAGCAACCGGACGTCGTGCTCCTGGACGTGAAGCTGCCCGACGCCAATGGCCTGGCCGATTTGCTGCCTATCATAAAAAAACGCTGGCCGGGAACCGAAGTGATTATCCTCACCGGCGCCCCGAGCGATGACCAGGCCCTGCCGTGGGCCGTCGAAGCCACCAAACGCGGCGCCTTCAATTTTCTCCGCAAAGGCGATCGCTTTGACCGCGACAAACTCCTCGCCGACCTGAAAAACGCCGTCGAGCATAAGCGCCAGAACGAGGAAGCCGGCACGCTTCGCCGGGCGCTGGAAACCATCAGCGGCACGGTTTCCCCCGTCTTCCAAAGCGCGGCCATGCGCGAAGTGGTCCGCACGGTCGAGCGGATCGCCCCCAGTGACGTCACGGTCCTGATTACCGGGGAAAGCGGCACCGGCAAGGAAGTCATCGCCGACCTGGTGCACGCCTTCAGCCCGCGCAGCAAAGGCCGCATCATCAAAATTAATTGCGCCGCCCTTCCCCGCGAACTCATCGAGAGCGAACTCTTCGGGTCGGTCAAAGGAGCCTTCACCGGCGCCCATAGTGACCGGGAGGGCCTGTTCCGCCAGGCCGAAGGCGGCACCCTGTTCCTGGACGAGATCTCCGAAATGCCCGTGGACACGCAGAGCAAACTCCTCCGCGTCTTGCAAGACCAGGAGGTTCGCCCCGTAGGCGGCAAAACCGCCTACAAAACCAACTGCCGGATCGTGGCCGCAACCAACCGCCGGCCCGAGGAGGCCATCAAGGATGGCAAACTCCGCGAGGACCTCTTCTATCGCATCAGTGCGATTTCCGTCTATCTGCCCCCGTTGCGGGAGCGGCGGGAGGACATTTTGCCGCTGGCCAACGCTTTCCTGAAACGGTTCGCCTCCCAGGCCAACCGCGTCCTTAGCGGCCTCACCCCCTCCGCGAGCGACCGCCTCACCTCTTTCGATTGGCCGGGGAACGTGCGCCAGCTCCAAAATGAAGTCCAACGCGCCGTGCTGCTCTGCGAGGGTGATGCGGTCGATGCGAGCGACCTTTCGGTCACCAAGAGTCGAAGCCAGGATGAAGAAGCCCCCGATACGAATTTCACACTCCTCGAAGGGGTCGAGCGCAATGCCATCGTCCAAATGTTAAAGGAGACCGGAGGCAACAAGCTGGAAACCGCCAAACGCCTCGGTATCGGGCGGCAAACGCTCTACAATAAAATCAAGGCCTACGGGATCGAGGTTTGAGCTGCGGGACGAGAGACGGGAGACGTAACAACGTAACAACGTAACAACGTAACGCGTAACACGTAACACGTAACACGTGATGCGTGATGCGTGATACGTAAAACGGTCCCGTCCTGAAATAGATTGGTACTTGGTAATAAAAAAAACCAAGTATCCATGAAAGTAATTCGCTACAGTAAAGCCTTCAAAATGCAGTGCGTGCGAGAGGTGGAATCAGGCAAATCCTGTGCGTCCACGGTGCAGCGCAAATACAAAATCAAGAGCACGACCACGGTTATGCGGTGGGTGCGGCAGTTTGGCAGCGGTCGATATGGTAAGATCATTCGCGTGGAAAAAGCTGATGAAGTTAATGAAACGGGCCAACTGCGCACCCAACTGCGACGGGTCAAAGAGGCGCTGGCCGACGCGCATATGGAACTGGCGCTGGAGCAGGCGTTCCTGGCGGTGGCCTGTGAGGAACTAGACCAGAGCTTGGAGAGTTTTAAAAAAAAGCACGCTGGCGGGCGGCGTACCAGGCGGTCGCAGCCGACCCGGAGTTGAAGGTGATCGGGGTGTGCGAACTGGCGGGCATGACCCCGCAAAATTATTACGCGCGCCGCCGCGCCTGGCGCCGGCAGGAAGTGGATGTTGAATTGATGCTGGAACTGGCACGGGCTGAACGGGCGCATCAGCCGCGCTTGGGGGTTAGAAAACTCTACCACCTGATCGGTGTGGAGTTGAAGGCGGCCGGAGTGAAGATGGGCCGGGATCGGCTCTTTGAAGAACTGAAGAAAGCGGGGTTGCTGGTGGAGAGAAAACCCTCGGAATGGCCCAAAACCACGAATTTCAACCCGGCGCTGCCGGTCTTTAAGAACCTGATCCAACGCCGCCCGTTGACCGGTCGCAACCAGGTTTGGGTGGCGGACATCACTTACATTCGGACGCATGAAGCGTTTATGTATTTGGGGCTGATTACCGACAAGTGGTCGCGTAAGATCGTGGGGTTTCATTTGGGAGAGACCTTGGAGACGGGCAGCGTCTTAAAAGCCCTGGCCATGGCGCTGGGAGGCCTGAAGCAGAGGGAGCGACCCATCCACCATTCCGACCGTGGGTGCCAATATGCGTCGCATGCCTACGTCAAGGCGGCGCAGCAAGCCGGCTTGACCATGAGCATGACCGAGAAGAATCACAGCGCGGAGAACGCACTGGCGGAGCGGATGAATGGGATCTTGAAACAGGAATACTGGCTGGATGCAAATTTCGAATTTAAAGGGCAGGCCCGGAAGGCCACCGTTGAGGGCATCCATCTGTATAACTACCGCCGGCCGCACACGGCGCTGAAATTTAAGACGCCAGGAATGGTCCATGATAGCCAAACTGCTGATTAAAGAACCACCTCCCACCCCTCCCCCAGTCACCAGAATCGTTTATAGGCCCAATGAGCGCGTAAGGATTTCCGACCTTGGGATAAAAAAATGGAAATGAGGGGATCATAAAGACCATGGCCGCTGAGGAACCACGAAAACTCCAGCCGCTCGACGCCCGCTCAGCGCCATCAAGTCCGGCTGCAAAACCGGAGCCAGTCGAGGTAGCGCGCCCACAAGGGGTCATTGTGAATAACTTTGTCCGCCCGACCTCCCCCCGGCCCCCCTCCATGGGAGCCCTACCACGTTCGACCGCAGGGGGGCGCGTGCTAAAGAGCACGCAGCCCGCCCCCCTGCTCGTTTTAGCTCGCGGTGGAAGCCGGGAAACACATAACCAAAACAGCCGCGCCGTGCCTTCGGCACGGCCAATAAAAGTACCAAATTCATTTCAGGACTTGACCCGTAATAACGTAAGGAGAATGGGGAGTCGGGAAGGCCGGAGGAATAAGCGGTAGATTTTCCCCTCGCTCCTCACGCATCACGCATCACGTTTCTTTACGTTGTTACGTTGTTACGTATTACGTTGTTACGTTTTACGCCCCACGTAGCGCCGAATTCCGGCGCCAAAACTCTCGTGCTTTAGGCCGAACAACTCGTTGGCGGGGGTCCCCTGCCCCGTATTGTCTTCTTGAAGCATCGTGAGTTGGTCGCGGCTGAAAGGAGCCGGTTGGCCCAGCAAACGCCGATAGATCCGTTCGAGACACGCGGCTTGGACGCGGGCCAAGCCCAATGGGACCTGCAACTTCAGCCGGTTCCGGCCGCTGGCCGCCATGATTTGATCCAGCAGCTCCGCAAAGGTGAATCGTTCCGACCCGCAAAGATCATAGGTCTGCCCGATGGACCGTGGCTCTTCAAGTGACCGGACAAACGCGCGGGCGACCATATCCACGGCCACGGCCTGAAAGCGGACCCGGGGGCTTGCCATGACGGGCAGCACGGGCGAAAAGCGGGCCATTTTGGCGAACAGATTCACAAAATGATCGCGCGGACCAAAGATCAGCGATGGCCGGAAGATGGTGAATGCCAGGCCGCTTTTGCGCACGGCTTCTTCGGCGTCCCATTTGGTTTGATGATACCGCGCGACGGCGTCGGGGCGGGTGCCCAGAGCGCTCATATGCACAAAGCGACGCACCTCGGAGCGCTGAGCCGCCGCGAGCAGGTTTCCAGTTGCCCCCACATGGACGTTCTCAAACGTGCTTTTCCCCACCTCACTAATGATGCCAACCAGATGGATGATGGCCTGAATGCCGTCCAAGGCGCCATCCAACGAGACCGGTTCGAGCAAATCACCCGGATGCACCTCGACATCAGCACCCTCGGTGAGTTCTGCGAGCGACTGACTTTCGCGCTGCCGGGCCAGAATGCGAAGCGAATGGCCGCCCGCATGCGCCTGCCGGACAATCTCCCGGCCCACAAACCCGGTTGCTCCCGTGACGAAGATTTTCATAGGCGCGTCTGCCCATACGCGGCCCGGCTGGGCTCAGGCCGCCGGGAGCCGAGCCAGTTCGTCACGCACCTGGCCCACCAGGGGCGCGACCGTTTGCCTGCTAAAATCGAACCGGCACCCGGCCGCCTCGAAGAGCTCCGGCAGGGGCTTCGAGCCGCCCAGGCCCAGAGCCCGTTTGTAGGCGCCAAGGGCCTCGGACTGGTTTCGCCGGGCATTCACCCAAACTTGCAGCGCGCCAAGCTGGGCAATCCCGTACTCGATGTAATAGAAGGCGTGGATGAAAACATGAAGCTGCCGGTGCCACAAAGCGCCCCGCGCCGCTTCGTGCCCCGTCCAATCCACGTCGCCACCGAAACGGTCCATGAGCCCGAGCCAGGCCGCTGTCCGCTCCGCGCGCGTGTGGTCGGGGTGGGTGTAAATCCAGTGCTGGAATGCGTCGATCGTCGCAATCCAAGGGAGGATCGTGATGATTCCTTCCAAATGCATTCGCCGGGCGCGGCTGGCCTCGGGCGCCGCATAAAACTCTTCGAGGAATTGGTTGCCGAGCAGCTCCATGCTCATCGAGGCCACTTCGCAAAACTCAATGGGCGCGCCACGGTAGGCGTAAAGGTCCTCCTCGCGGGCCGCCAGCGCATGAAAGGCATGGCCCGCTTCGTGGAGGATGGTCTCCACGTCGCGCTGCAGACCCACCGCGTTCATAAAAATGAACGGGGCGCGGGCCTCCGCCAATGTGGATTGATATCCGCCCGGCGCTTTGCCCTTACGGTTGGCCAAATCCAGCAGGTGGAGGGTTTGCATCGAGCGAAACCCCTCCGCCAGGCTCCCGTCCAACTGATCGAAAATTCGCTGCGTCCGGCCCAGCATTTGCTCGACCTGTTCGAAGGGCCGCAACGGTGCGCGGCCCAACGGATCCACCGACAAATCCCAAGGCCTCAACCGCTCCAAACCCATGAGCCGCTTTCGTTCCGCTTGCAACTCTCGCAAGACCGGCATGACCTCCATTTCCACCGCTTCATGAAACCGCACGCAATCCTCCGGCGTGTAATCGAAGCGCCCCAGCTTCTGAAACGCATAGCCGCGGTAGTTGGGAAATCGGGCGTTGCGCGCAATCTGCTGGCGGAGGGCCGCCAGTTTGTCAAATATTTCGTCGAACTTCTCTGCCTCTCGCAAGCGCCGATTGCTGACCAACTCCCAGGCCTCCTGCCGCAAGGCAGGATCCGGTTCTTCCAAATAGCGGCCCATCTGAACCAAAGTCTTTTCCTCGCCATGGAACTGGACCGTTAACCCGCCACTGAGCTTTTGATATTGCTGGCTGAGTTTGGCCTCTTCGGTTTCGAGCGGGACATTTTCCGGACGAAATAATTCGACATACCGCCGCGTGTCCCGGTCGAACACCAGGTATCGCGGTTGCGGCAAACCGGCCCGCTGCGGATGGCCGACGTACATCTGCGCGAGTTTAAAATGGCGCGGTTTGAGCCGCGGTTCGACCTCCTCCAAGAACTGCAGGTAAGCCCTTTCCGCCTCCGGATTGTCCGTATGGCAAGTCATCGCGATATAGCGCTTGGCGGACTCCTCGTCCAGCGCCGCGGATAATTCGCTCCAGGCAAACAGCCAGCCTTCGAGATCCTCCGCCCGGGCACACTGGCCGGCGCGCGCCTCCAAGGTGTCGAATAACGGTTCGATTTGCTTCCAATCGCCCAGGTCGATTCCCACCGGCACAAAGCGCCGCGGTTTATGCGGCGGCAAATTCTTGAAAGGCAATAAGTCCACAGGCGCAAGATAGCTCATCGGGAAGGATTTAAAACCTCAATCGTGCCGGGACGGGGGAACGGGCAGGGCTGCATCAAGCTCGCATTGGCGGGGTGGGGACAGCTTGTCCCCACAATCCCGCGTCCACCCCGGGTGGGGACAAGCTGTCCCCACCCCGCGGCGCCCTCCGACCGCGCTTGATGCAGCCCTGGGGAAACGTCCGCGCCGCGGCACGCTTGGTTTCCCTCGTCCTGCTGCCCATGCGGCGAACCTCGGCTTGCTTACAGCCCGTTTTGGGGTTCCAGGATTCTGCGGTCTGGGAAAATCCCTTTGATTGCGTTATCTTGACGGGGAGCGTTATGACCGAGCACGAACTGCTGGAGAAAGCCATTGGCATCGCGGTCGAGGCGCACCGCGGCCAGAAGGACCGTTACGGAGCGCCCTATATCTTGCACCCATTGCGCGTCATGGGGCGAGTCACGGAAACGGAGGCGCAAATCGTGGCGGCGCTGCATGATGTGGTGGAGGACACAGATTGGACGCTGGCCAGTTTGCGACGCGAGGGCTTTCCCGAGGCGGTGCTGAATGCGCTCGATTGCGTCACCAAACGGGAGGGCGAGCCTTACGAGAAATTTGTCGAGCGGTCCGCGAGCAACCCTGTGGCACGGCAAGTCAAGCTCGCCGATTTGGAGGACAATATGGATCTCAGGCGTCTTCCCCGGATCACCCAGGAAGACCAGGCGCGGCTCCAAAAATACCTCGACGCCTGGCGGTCCATGAAAAAAGCCAGAGCGTGAGCTCTGGCTTTATGCTGCGGGCCTTGGAAAAGGGCGGGAGTCTGGCCCGGCTCTTTTATCGCCGCCAACCGCGGCCGCCCCAGCCGTGATCTCGCCAGCCGTGGAAACGTCCATAATACCCCGGGTAATACCCGTACCATCGCGGGCCAACTCCGAGGTAAAGCGTGGCTGACGGAGCGCACACCACCGGCGGCGTATAAACTGGCGGGACGTACGCGGGCGGCCTATAGGCCGGGGAGGCATACACCGGTGGCCCATAGACCGGCGGTGCATACACGGGCGCCGGAGCATAATAGCGCGGCGCGGGGGCCGCGTAGGCATAAACCAACGGGGCCTGGTACACGACGGGCGGAGGACACGCGGCAACCCCGAGAGGAAGCCCGATCCCGATCCCAAATCTCACTCCCGCTTGAGAGGCGGTGGCCGCCCCCAGCAGCACAGTGGTCAGTAAAATGAGTTTCTTCATACAAACATAAGACGCGATCCCCGGCGTCCGCTTCAAACTCCCGATAAAAAATGCGGCCATTTTGGTTGAATAAACTCCGGCCCGCGTGAGTCCACGCGCGCGCCCCCCGGCGCCGCCCAAGGTTCAAAGCGTCAATCGTGGACTTGAGCCAAGGCGCTCGTGAGATCCTGGATAAGGGACAAGCGTTCGCCTTCCTCCTGCTTGCGCCGCGTAATATCCCGGGCGACGGAGGACGCTCCAATCAGGTTGCCCGCCGCATCGCGGATGGGCGAGAGGGTTATCGACACCTCCACCGGCGACCCATCCTTGCGAATGCGAACCGTCTCAAAATTTTCGCTGACTTGACCGTGCTTCAACCGAACCATGAGTTCCGGCAGTTCGTCAGGGCGATAGGGCGGGATCAGCACTGCGATCGACCGCCCCACCATCTCAACCGCCGGGTACCCGTACAGCCGCTCCGCTCCTGCATTCCAGCTCACCACCGTGCCGTCCACGGTTTTGCCAATAATGGCATCGTCGCAGGACTCGACAATGGCGGCCAGGTAATCGGTGACCGCTTCAGCCTGGCGCCGATTCCGACGTTCCAGGACGGCGGTGAGTTCCTGCCGAACTGAGCCAACCAGGCGGCCCAGATTGTCCTTCATGACATAATCGTGGGCGCCTGACTTGAGCATCCGAACGGCCAAATCCTCCCCGATGGCGCCGGATACCACGATGAACGGCGTGTCCAAACCACTCTGCACGTATAGGGCCAAGGCCGCCTCGCCACTAAACGAGGGCATCGAATAATCGCTGACAATCAAATCCCAGGCCCCCGGACGCAGCGAGCCGCGCATGGCAGCGGCGGTTTCCACCCGCTCGAAGGCCACATTGAACCCCCCTCGCTGCAACTCGCGTACGATGAGGAAGGTATCCTCAACGGAATCTTCGACAATTAAAACTCGGAGCGACGCGGCCATACGATGTTGCTGTTTAAAGCCGCTAATAACCTAAATCGACCAAAATAAAACGTCAAATCCCACGCTTGCCCCGGCCACGGCCGGAGCGCATCCCGGCAGCACCCTCCCCCGAGCACCGGCTTCGAGCCGGCTACAGCGCTCGGCGATTCTTATCCTGCTCCTATGGATATTGGACGCGCTAAGCCGGCTCCAAGCCGACGCTCCGGCGTCTGGCCGTGTTCGGCGGGGTATGCCGGGAGGCGAGCCCGGTGCGGCTGCGCCCGCCACAGGGCGCGGCCGCGCCCTTGCCGCGAGGGCCTCACATGTGCTGGATGATATTCTCGCCGAACTGCGAGCATTTGATCTCGGTGGCGCCTTCCATCTGGCGCGCGAAGTCATAGGTCACGCGCTTGGAACCAATCGCGCCATTGAGCCCCTTGAGGATCAAATCCGCCGCTTCGGTCCAGCCGAGGTAGCGCAACATCATCTCCCCGCTGAGCACGACGCTGCCGGGGTTGACCCGGTCCTGGTTGGCGTATTTCGGGGCGGTGCCATGCGTGGCCTCGAAGATGGCGTGGCCCGACACATAGTTGATATTGCCGCCCGGAGCGATGCCGATGCCGCCCACCTGCGCCGCCAAGGCATCGCTGAGGTAATCCCCGTTCAGGTTCAACGTGGCGATCACGTCAAAATCCTCGGGGCGCGTGAGCACCTGCTGCAGTGTGATGTCCGCAATCGCGTCCTTAACCACCACGCCCTGCGGCAAACGGCACCAGGGGCCGCCGTCGAATTCCACTCCGCCAAACTCGCGCTTTGCCAGATCATAACCCCAGTCGCGGAAGGCCCCTTCGGTGAACTTCATGATGTTGCCCTTGTGGACCAGGGTCACGCTCTTGCGCTGTTCCCGCACGGCATACTCCAGGGCGGCGCGGACCAGCCGTTCCGTTCCCGGGCGGCTCACCGGTTTGATGCCAATGCCGATTTGGTCCATGGCCTCTTTGCCGAAACGCATCCGCTTAAAGGCCGCGGGCAACTCGCGCTGGATGAACTCAAGGATCTTTTTGGCCTCGGGACTGCCCGCCTGGTAATCAATCCCCGCATAAATGTCTTCCGTGTTCTCGCGAAAAATCACCATCTTCACCTTTTCCGGATGTTTGACCGGCGAGGGCACGCCGGAGAAATACTGGACCGGTCGCAAACAGACATAGAGGTCCAGCATCTGGCGCAAGGCCACGTTCAAGGAGCGGATCCCCCCGCCCACGGGCGTGGTCAACGGGCCTTTGATGCCGACCAGATACTCCTGGAACGCGGTGATCGTGTCGTCGGGCAGCCAGTTGTCGAATTTGTTCTTCGCCGCTTCGCCGGCAAACACCTCAAACCAGGCAATCTGACGCCGGCCACCGTAGGCCTTCCGGACCGCGGCATCGAACACCTGCTGGCTGGCAGCCCAGATGTCCGGCCCCGTGCCGTCCCCGCGGATGAAGGGAAGCACCGGGTTATCGGGCACGGTGAGTTTTCCGTTCAGGATCGAAATCTTGCCGCCCGCAGGCGGACGAATATCTTTATAGGCCATGGTCACTGGTTAAGTTCAACTTTGAATTCAGTAAAGCTGATTAGAAATACCGGGCGAAGGGAGGAAATCAAGCCTATTGATTTCACCGGTTCGGGTCACCCGGGTTGCCGCAAGCTCCTATTGGCGGGGTGGGGATAGCTTGTCGCCACAAACCTGCGTCCAACCTGATGGGGACAGGCTGTCCCCCCCTGCGGGGCGCGCACTTCGGAACCGTGCGCCTGTGGGCGGAAGCCGAGGGCGCCGTTCGGCTCACCGGCGGCCGGCCCGCAGTTTCAGGCGGGCAAAATCTTCAAGGTACTGGGCACGGTCCGCCACTTGATAACGTCCCGGCAGGTAGCGGCGATCCGAACACGCCAACACGGCGGCCAGTTCCTGCAGCGCCAGAAGATCCGGATCGAGCGCGTCGATAAACGACCCGACCGCCTCCTCGAGATCCGCGCGCTGAACGTCATTATCACGGTGGGCCAGCACCGCCTTTTCTTTGGCGCGCATCAGGATGGATTCGACATCGCTGCCCGTCAGCGGCCGCGTCCCCAGGTTGTCGCGAACATAGGCGAGGATGTCATCGTTGACAGCAATGGCCTTGACGCGGGCAACGGTGCGAAACAGCTCGCTCACGTCCTCCGGCCCCTGGGCCGGAAACAGGGGCATGCACAGGCCGAAGCGGCCCTGGCGCTTCATATCAATAGAAAGCAAGTCCGGCCGGGAGGTCATGGCCACCCAGAGTTCGCGCCCGCGCAGGGTCGAGTCACCAATGTGGGCGGCGAACGCGGCGAAGACGCGGCCGGACACGCCGCTATCGCCATCCGCCTCGCGCGTGCCGAAGATCGCGTCGGCTTCATCCACCACCACGATAACCGGACCCAGGGCGCGCACCGTCATGAGGATGCGGGCTTGCTGGCGTTCGGTGTCGCCCACCCATTTCGAGCGAAACTCGCCCATTTCCATGACCGGCAGGCCGCATTCGCTGGCGAAGCAATCGATCAGGAAGGATTTCCCGACCCCCACCCGGCCCGGCACCAGGATGCCGCGCTCCAACACGTCGGTTTTGCCGTTCTTGATCAACCAGGCCAGCTCGCGCAAACGTGCCTTGGCCGCCGTGTGCGTGGCCACCCGATCCAGGCTCACCCCCGGTTTGGGATCCTTGAATCGGACCAAGCCCTGGCAGTATTCCTCGATGAGCCGCTTTTTGCTGGCGGTCACATGCTCCTGGGTGACGCGGGCGCCGTTGCGTATGGCCTCGGCCAGGAAATGGCGGATGCGCAGCAAGTTCAAACCCGCCGTCCGCGCCGCCAATTCCGGCGGCGTAAAGTCGGACCATTCGGAAAACGCCCTGCCCTCCGCCATGGCTTCCGCCCACCCGGAGAGCAAAAATCGAAGCCGTTCATCCACGTCCGGCAGGTCGAGGCGCACCTGGGCCACGTAGGGATTCTGCAGCAGGCGCGCGTTGAGCTCGCCCGCCGATTCGGTCACCAGAATGACACCAATGTCGAGCCGGGCCATTTCCGGCGCGGCGGCCCATTTGAGAAAGGTGACGAGGTTCATCCGTTCCTCGACGCTGGTATTGGCTTCCTCGCTGGCGGGGATCAGTTTCTCCGGGAAGTCGATGATCAGGGTAACGCCCTTCCACTTCTCCTGGTCCTCGGCTACCCGCAGGAAGAAGCGGCGCAGCAGCGGTGCGAGGCGGTTGAAATCGCGCGGGGGGCCGGCCTGGTGAAAGTTGGTGCCTTCGACGTTGTCGTAAATTTCGAGCCACTCGAAGAAGCGCTTCTGCATGTCACCCGAGCCAAAGGTCAACCCGTCGCTGATATCGTAGAAGAGCAAGCAGGCGCGCTCGGGAAACAGACGGCGGACCAGGAACGTTTTGAGGGGAACGTAACTCAGGTGGGAGTTGTCCTGGACCGGGAACAAGTCGAAAATGTTGCCGTGGAGGACGAATAGGGAATAGGTGCCGCCATTCCAGCGGCGGGCCAATTCGAGGGCCCAGCCGGTCAACGGCAGGCGCGGCGGAGCCGGCTCGGAGGCCGGGGCGGTTCCAGGAAGGATGTCGGTTTGGGTGTTCATTTCAGTTCGGCGAAATTCGGCGACCACAGCCTCACGCGAGCGTCCCAGGTCGAGGCTCGGAGGTTGGGGCAAAGCCTCGAAGTTCGACCGCCTCGGCTCTGGCTCGGATCGGGTTCATCGTGGGCGGGTTGGCGGGCTCAGCCGCTTTGGCGCTGCTTTAACGGGGGCTGCCGCCGGATTTGAGTGGGTTCAATGACCGGCGGCACCGCCGGAATACCCGGCGTGGTGGCCTGATAGCCGACGCGCAGTTCAGTGCCGGGCAGGTCCCCAACCAGGTCCTTGAACTCATCCAACTCGGACAGCCATTTGTTGGTTTGGTCCAGGTGCTCGACGGTCGCGTCGATTCGCGCGGTTAAGGTTTCGGCGTTCTTCGTCGCGACCGCGTCGGCGCGGAGGAGCTTGATTTGTTGTTGGAGCCGGTCTTGTTCCGAGACCACCAGGGCCAGGTTGGCTTCCGCCTGTTCAATCCGTTGGGAGCGCTTGCGCAGCACCTCGAGCCGTTCGACCCGGGAGCCAAGGTAACGCTGTTTGGTATCCAAAGCGGGATCGCCGCCTTTGGCCTTGAGCGCCTCGATTTCAGCCTTCAGGCGGCTGGTTTCCGCGTCCCCATCCTTCAGCAAGGCCGGCACATCTTCGCGACGTTCAGTCTCGAGAAACTGTTCGAGGGATTGCTCGATCCCCAGCAGGCGCAGGAAGGTCCACATCAACTCGTCGAGCTTGCGCAGGCGCGGGTCGGTGTTGGGATCCGCGGAAGCCAGGAGATTGTCGGCGGTGGCGGTTTCAATATCGCGACACACCTTGGACAAGCTGCCATAGCGCTCGCGCCGTTCGGGTGCCAGAGAGCGCAGCAAGCTGTCGCGGCGCTGGATAAAATCGGCGACCTTCCGGGCCTCTTGCGCGTCCTTGGCGGAGTTGGCACGGTGGTCCACCCAGCGGCGGAAGAAGGCCAAGTCCGGCAGATAAATCCAGCCCAGCACGTAGGCGGTGACACCCACAATCAGTCCGAGCACTTGTGCGCTGAGGAATCCCAAGCCCAAGGTCAGCAACGCCAGCGCCGCGTGGTGAGGGCTCTGGAAAAACTCGCGATGGTAGTTGGGCGCCGCTTCGTCCATGGGCAATGTTTCCGGTCAAACCTTGACCCCAGGTGGGGCGGGGGATTCTTCCTCAAGCCGTTTGAGGAGTGCTTGGGAGAAGTTAATAAACCAGGGCTTGCGCCGGCTTTCCTCGGGCGGTTCCGCCGGGCGCGGCACCTTGAGCACTTCCACTAACCGCCCGGGCTTGGCGGCCATCAGGAACACCCGGTCGCCCAGGTACACGGCTTCCTCGACGGAATGGGTCACCAGGAAAACGGTCTCTTCCTGCTCATTCCACAATTGGATCAACAACTCCTGCATCCGCAGCCGAATGCCCGGGTCCAACGCGCCGAACGGCTCGTCCATCAGCAAAATCCGCGGACGCAGGATCAAGGTGGCGGCAATGGCGACGCGTTGCTGCATCCCTCCCGAGAGTTCCGATGGGAATTTCTTTTCCGAGCCTTCCAAGCCCACCTTCCGGATCCAATCCTGCGCTCGGTCGCGCCGCTCGGAGCGCGCGACCCCGCGGAGCTTAAGGCCAAAGGCCACGTTCTCGAGCACATTGAGGTGGGGCAACAGCGAGTACTTTTGATCCACCAACCCGCGGTCGGGCCCGGCCTCGGCGATCGGTTTGCCGAAAATCGTCACCTCGCCCCGGGTGGGGGGAAAGTGCGGCTTGAGGCCGGCGATGATGCGCAACAAGGTGGACTTGCCGCACCCCGAGGGACCCACGATGGTTACGAGTTCCCCGATGTTCGGCGCGTCCTCGACCGCGAAGGAAACGTCCTGGATGGCTACGCGCGCGCTGGCGCCGTCCCGGAAGCTCTTGCTCACGTTCTTGAACACCACCACGTCCGGACGCTCGGCGGCCGGGCGGGTGTCCGTCTTGGGAGCGGGGGTGCCCACCTTCTCGGGCGCCACAAGCTGGCCGGTCGTCGCAGGAACTTCAGGCATACTCATTCGTTCTTCCGGTAGGGGAACAATAATTCACCGCCGAGCCGCCACAATTGATCGCAGGCGATTGCGATCAATACAATCACGATAATCACGGCGTAAATGGCTTCGGTGTGACTCCGCCGCTCCGACACGCCGATCAGACCGCCCAGGCCGTACTCGGGGAGGACGACGATTTCCGCCATGATGATCCAGCCCCAGCCCACGCCATAAACCCCGCGGAGATGATCCCAGATGTTGCCCTGGGCTACGGGAAATAGGACATGCCGCACCAGTTGCCACTGGGACGCACCTTTGGTCACCGCCACATCGAGAAAGGCCGCGGGCACGTCCGCGATGTCCTTGATGACCAAGGGCAGCAGCGCCACGAAACACCCAATGAACAGGAACCCGATCTTTTGAGCTTCACCGGTGCCGAACCAGGTCATGCTAAGCGGGATGAATACGACGATCGGCACGTACGAACCCGCAAGCGACAGCGGCCGGAAGAACGCCTGGACGGCCGGAAAGGTCGCCATATATACCCCCAGCGGCACCGCCACCAGGGCGGCCAGGAGAAACCCCGCGGACACACGCAGCCAGGAATAGAAGGCGCTGCGCACCAGGCCCTGTTCGAGATGCAGCGGCCCGAACGCTTTCAGCACTTCCAGCGGGCTGGGAAGGATCAACGTTTGCACCAACCGCTGGCTGGGCTCACCGCGGGTGACGAACCACCACACCGCCAACAGCACAACCACGAACAACGCCGTCAATCCCAGCGCTCGCACATAGGACAGTTCGCTCCGCACCCGCACCCGGGTCAACCGGACCACCCCGGTGAGCAGCGCGACAAACACCACGGCGAAGATCAGGAATCGGAGGAATTCCGACATAGCTCAGTCAGGTTAAACGGTCGGTCGAAGTGCGTCGCGCCAACCAGGCCGGGCCGATCGTACGCATGGGTTGGCGCATGGCTGTCGAGGCGGCAACGGTTCAACCTCCCGTTTCGAGGGGGAACACCTTGACCTCGACGCGGCGGTTCTTCTTGTTGTGTTCGGCGTTGCTGGGGTCCGTGCAGCCGGGCAGCGGGTTATCCCAGCCGTTGCCGACCACTTTGAACTTGTTCGGATCAAATTTGTACTTGTCCATGATCGCGCGCCGCACCGCGTCCGCCCGATCATAAGAAAGTTGACGGACGAGATCGGTAGGGACGATTCCCTTGCGGCTGGCATCGGTGTTGCCTTCGATGATGATATAGGCGTTGCCAAACTTGCCGGCGAGCTTCCCAATCTCTTCGAGCGTGGCCGGAATCGTCGAATCGTAATCCTGGTTCAGGACGGATTTATTCGGCTCGAAAGAAATCATCACCGCCTTGGTGAGCACTTGGCCCGCGCCGGCTTCGGCGCTGAGTTTGGTGAGGGCATCGGGTCGAAACGTCGGCTGCGAGAGATCGCGCACGTCTTTGTAGGACTCCGACATCGCCGCCAGCATGGAGCCCGCTTTGACCTTGGCCGCCGGGACGGTGGTGCTGATGGTGCCCAGCGATTTATAGATCGTCGAAGCGCTGTTCCACACCACTTCGAAATTCGCCGGGTTGAATGGATCGAGAAAGAACTTGGCGTTCTCCCGGTAATTCGTCAGGTGCGCGTCCCCGTCGGCAATGCCGCCATCGCTGCCGATCATTTTGCCGCAATCTTCCTCGGGGATCTTGAACGCCGTGGCCAGGGCACGCGCGGCCATTTTGGGATCTTTCCGCACCATGTCCATGCCGTCGAAGATGCCGCGAACCAGCCCGGAAACCACCTCCGGATGGTCGCGATAAAAGTCATTGCGCACCGCCCAAACGTCCGCGATGAGATGGTTGGCCGTGCCGGTGGTCACCACCAGGCGCGTGTTCTTGAGCTTGTCGGTAACATTGTAGATGTCCGGGGACCAACCCACAAACGCGTCGTAGCTGGTGTCCTGCACAAAAATTTTGGCCGCGGAAGGCGCATCGGCCGCCCACTTGAAATCGACGTCGCCAGGATCGATGCCGGCGTCGATGAGCAACGACATGATCAGGTAATGGCTCGGCGAGTTTTGAGCCAGCACCACCTTTTTGCGGCGGCCATTCTGCATGCGGAAATCATTGATGCTCCGGATCTCGCCGCGAGCCACCACGCCGTCGCCACCGGCGGAGAAATCGACCTGCTGGCAAACGACCGGGACGGTTCGGGAATCTTTGACCAGTTCGGGAGCGAACAGCGCGATCATATCGAGGGTGCCCCAGAGCACGTGGCTCTGGCCGCTGGCAAACAAGTCGCGCGCCTTGACCGGGTCATCCACGATGCTCAGGCGGACATAGAACCCATATTTTTGGGCGAAAACGCTCTGGTCGTTCGGTTCCATGCCCTGGTTGGCCACAATGATGGGCGCCCAACCGGGCCAAATGTTGATGGGGAATTCGACGACGGGTTTGCCGTCCTTGGTGGGCTTGACGTAATCACTCACGCCCGTCACCGATGGGATGCCGGAGCGTTCCACCAGGGCCGCCGCATTGGTGCCGATAAGCAACGGCACATCGGCCTGGACCTCCTTGGCCTTGGCAATTTCCTGCTTCACTTTCACGACATCGACCGATTGGCTTTGGGGCCTGCTCTGGGGGGCGATTTTGTCCCACCAGCGGAAGACGCCCAAACCGACGACGCCTAGAAAGAGGATCGTTAGAACAATTTTACCTCGAGTGGTCATAGTGCGTTAGGGGTTGGCGGGGTGTATTTCTCGGAGATCTTCTGCCGGTCCGGCTGAGCCGCGGCGACCGGGGCCGGGGCCGCGACGGCAACTTCGGGTTGGACCATGCCCATTTTCTTTTTGTATTCCTGGAATAGAATGGCGCCCCGGGCCTTGCGGGCTTCCTGTTGGCGGGAGATACCGGAGCCCATCTCCTTGGCCAAATCCAGCGTCGCCCGCATCTGGCCTTCGCCCGCCGCCGCCGACTGGCGAAGTTGCTGCATGGACTGGCCCATCTCTCCGCCCATCATGCCTTGCAGTTCGGAAATCGAACTTTTCATCATGCCGGCGAGGCTTTCGAGCGAACGCCCAATGGCGACCTTCGCTTTAACCGCTTCGAACTCGCGTTGGAAGCGCTGAATCTCCCGCAGGCTTTCGGCGATAATCGAGGTGTTTTGCTTGTAGAGCTGCTCGAGATTGTCCGCCTGGGCCTGGTTTTCGGTGAGATCCTGTTCCAGCGTCGCCAATTCCTCGGCATAATGCGCGCCGTTGGCGTCATCGTTGGCCGCCGCCGCCGCCTGCAGCAGCCCCTGAAGCTCGGTTTTCTGGCGTTCCTGGCGTTTGACTTGATCCTTCAACAAGGCGATTTGTCCGGCCAATTGGCCATTGGCGTAATGCGCCTTGTCCGCCTTGGCTTTCGAGTCGCGGATGCCGCGCTCGACCACCGCCTGATTGATGGCATCGGTCTCCGTGGCCTTTTCAGCCATGAGGCCCATCCAGATAAACAAACGTTTGATCGCTCTAAACATGGGGTTCCTTTCTTATTTCTGCTTGGGTGGTTCTTCGTCTTCGAGGAGGATTTTTCGCTGCAGGATAAACCGGAGTTGGGCGTTGAGTTGGTTCTCGTCCGCGGCGGCCACCACGGTGGCCCCCAGCTTCTTTACGGGATCGAAGACCTTGGCATCGACGTCAAAAGCGACGAAATGGAACGTCACCTGGGCTCCCTTTTCCAGGGCCTGCTGTTTCAGCTTCGGCAGGACCGTTCCCGGGGGCGGGCCGGCGGTGTTCACCCCGTCGGTGATGATCAACACGTGCTTGCGAGACAGCGGGGAATCCAGAACCGTGCGAGCCGCAGCCGTCAGGGTGTTGCCCAGCGGCGTGTTGCCGCTGGGGCTGGCGAAGCGTCGGGCGAACCCTTCCAGGGCGGCGGCATCGAACGGCCCCATCTTGACCGCTTCCCGAGCGCGTTCCCCTTGAAATACGAACAGCGCCGTGTCGATTCTTCGGGGGGCGCCGCCGGCGCTATTGGTCGCGAACGCCTGAATCTGTTTGGCTACGGCCATGAGCGCGCGATTGGCAATGAGATATTTCGGGGCCGCGCCGCCCGACTTGTCCGGCACAGGATCCTTCATGCTCCCCGAGGTATCATAGATGATGGCGAGCGCGACCCCATCCTCGGGGGTGGCAAACAACGTGGAAGAACTTGGCCCCAGGCTCGCCAGGGTCATCACCACCGCAAGTGGCAGTTTGTATTTCATATGCGCTCCCCTAGCCCGTTATTAGCACCGACCCAGAAAATCGGTTCATAGATATCCAATGGCTCATATGGTGTCAATACTCGTTTGTTGTTGGCTCCCGCGCATTTATAATGGCTTACAAGGTTTGTAATCATGCCAACGGCGGCTGCGGCGCGGCGCGCCAAAGCCGGTTAGTTGATTGACGAGTTCGCGCTGGGGGGTTAGCCTTGGCTCATGGCGAACGTGAGCAAGCGGAAAAAACGCGGCAAGGCAGTCATGCTGGGGCTGGGCTTGGATTCCGATGGCCACAAGCGAATCACTACCGGGCCAAACTTCGTGTTGCTCGGGGGCTCGCAGGAAACGCATGAGGTCATGACGGAGAAGGTCATCAAGATCAACGAGAAGCTCACGACCAAGGGCAAACAGTTAGAGGACGTCACCAAAGAAGAGTTTGACGACATCGCCCACTCGGTTGGACTGCATCGCGAATCCAAAGAAAACTAACGAGGCCTTTTCCCACCCCGGCGTTCTAGATCGTTCCGACCCTCGACCTTCCCGCAAGGCGCTAAGGGTCTAAGACCGAGCCTCATTCGAGTTCGATTCCCACGGTTTTTCGGCCCCTTTTTTGCGCCAACCATAGCGTCGAAGGCTCTCAACTATCCCGCGAGCGAATGATCAATCCTTTGACATCCGTCAGCCTTTGGTCCAATTTCCACCCACTTACGTGAGGTTGGTTCATTCGCGAACCCTCACCTAAGTGCCTGATAAACAAATGGGTAAGGCCTTAATCATAGCTGAAAAACCTTCCGTTGCCACCGACATTTCCAAGGCACTGGGCGGTTTCCAACGGCACGAAGACTACTACGAGAGCGACCAATTCGTTCTGTCGTCCGCAGTTGGGCATTTGCTCGAATTGGCAGTTCCCGCGGGAGTCGAACCGGCCAAGGGCAAGTGGTCCTTTGCGCATTTGCCCGTTATTCCGCCGCATTTCGAGCTGCAGCCGATCGAGAAGACTCAAAACCGCTTGCGGGTGCTGGCCAAACTGCTCAAGCGCAAGGACGTGGACCTGCTGATTAACGCCTGCGACGCCGGACGGGAAGGCGAATTGATCTTCCGTAACATCGTCCAGTTCGCCAAGGCGCCGCAGCCGATCAAGCGGCTGTGGCTCCAATCCATGACCCCGACCGCCATTCGGGACGGCTTCTCGCATCTACGCGAGGATCATGATCTCTTGCCGCTGGCGGATGCCGCCGTGTGCCGTTCCGAGGCCGATTGGTTAGTGGGCATTAATGGCACCCGCGCCATGACCGCCTTTAACTCCAAATCAGGCGGCTTTTTCAAAACCACCGTCGGCCGGGTGCAGACCCCTACCCTGGCCGTGGTGGTGGAACGCGAGCACAAAATCAGAAACTTTGTGCCGCGCGATTATTGGGAAGTGATCGGCACGTTTTTGGCCGGCGCCGGCGAGTACCACGGCCGGTGGTTCGATGAAAAATTCGTCCGGCCTGAAAAGGAGGGCGATCCCGATCTCAAACCCGAGCGCCTGTGGGACCGGGAGCGCGCCGAAGCGCTCCGCGAGAAGTGCCTGGGCAAGCCCGGCATCGTCACCGAGGAAAGCAAGCCCAGCACCCAACTTTCGCCCCTGCTTTACGACTTGACCAGCTTGCAGCGCGAGGCCAACAACCGATTTGGCTTCAGCGCCTCCGGCACGCTAAAACTCGCCCAGACACTTTATGAGCGGCACAAAGTTTTGACTTACCCGCGAACCGATTCACGCGCGTTGCCCGAAGATTATCTCGGCTCGGTCCGCAACACCTTGGGCATGCTGGCCCAAACCCCCTACGGCCCGTTCGCCACCACGATCCTGAGCAATGAATGGGTCAGGCCCAACAAGCGGATCTTCAATAACGCGAAAGTCTCGGATCACTTTGCCATCATCCCCACCACGGAACCGCCGCGCGGCTTGAGCGAGGCCGAACAGAAGCTTTACGACATGGTGGCCAAGCGGTTTTTGGCCGTGTTCTATCCGGCGGCCGAGTTTCTCGAGACGACCCGGATCACCCGCGTCGAAGCAGAGCCTTTTAAGACCACGGGCAAAGTACTGATGAACCCGGGCTGGATGGTGGTTTACGGCCGGGAAGCCCAAAGCGAAGAAACGCCCACGCTCGTGCCGGTGCAACCGAACGAACCGGTGTCAACGACCGGAGTCGAGGTCAAGCAGAGCCAGACCAAACCCCCACCCCGGTTCACGGAAGCGACCCTGCTCAGCGCCATGGAAGGCGCCGGAAAACTGGTCGAGGACGAGGAGTTGCGCGAAGCGATGAGCGAGAAGGGTCTGGGCACCCCGGCAACCCGCGCCGCCATTATCGAGGGCCTGATTGCCGAGCAATACCTCCTGCGCCAGGGCAAGGAACTCCAAGCCACCGCAAAGGCCTTTTCACTGATGGAGCTGCTCAACGGCCTGGGTATCCCGGAACTCACCAAGCCTGAGCTCACCGGGGATTGGGAATTTCAATTGCGCCAGGTTCAGCGCCGCCAAAAGAGCCGGATCGAGTTCATGGCCGGGATCGTCGAGATCACCCGCCATATCGTGGACCGCGCCAAGAAGTTTGAACTCGATACCATTCCCGGGGATTTCGGCATCCTCAAGCATCCCTGCCCGAAATGCGGCGGTGAGGTGCACGAGAGGTATAAGGCATTCCAATGCGTGAAGTGCGACTTCTCGATTTGGAAAATCATCTCGGGCCGCCTGTTCGAGGGCAAGGAGATCGACCAACTGATCGCCGATCGGCAAATCGGGCCGCTGCAAGGATTCCGCAGCCGGATGGGCAAGCCGTTTGCCGCCGTCTTGAAATTGAACGCCGAAAACAAGGTGGAATTTGATTTCGGGCCGGACCAGCGCAACGGTGAGGGTTCGGGGGCCGAGGTGGATTTTTCGGGCCAGGAACCCGCCGGAGTCTGTCCCAAGTGCCAGCACCGGATTTTTGAAACGGCGATGAGTTTCGTGTGCGAGAAGTCGGTGGGTCCGAATCGCTCGTGCGATTTCCGGATCGGCCGGATCATTCTGCAGCAGCCGATTGAACGTCCGCAGGTTCAGAAACTGCTCACCGGCGGCAAGACGGATTTGCTCGATAAATTCATTTCCAAGAAGGGGCGCCCGTTCAAGGCCTACCTAGCTCTCAACGAGGGCAAGGTGGGGTTTGAATTCGAGCCCCGCCCCGCCAAGTCCAAAAAGGGCGGCGCCAAGAGCGGCGAGCCCAAAGCGCCCCAGCCGAAAATCGATTTTACCGGCAAGGAACCGCTGGGCAAATGCCCCAAGTGTGGCAAGCCGGTCTTCGAAACGGAAACGGCCTATCTCTGCGAGCAGTCGCAGGCGGATAAGCGCCCCTGCAAATTCAAGATCAACAAAGTGATTTTGCAGCAGCCCATTGACCGCGGCCAGGCCGTGAAGCTGCTCGCCGAAAACCGCACCGACCTCCTGAAAGAGTTCATCTCCAAAGCCGGACGGCCCTTCCCGGCCCATCTGGTGATGGACGAAGAGGGCAAGATTACCTTCGACTTCCCACCCCGGGAAACGGAGACGCCGGCCAACTCCTGACGCCGAGCCCTATGCCGCCCGCGCAAGCGCCCTCGCCGCCGGACGATGATCCCTGGCTCGAAAGGTTCTTTCAGCACTTGGCCACTGACCGCGGCGCCTCGACGTACACCCAGCGGAACTATCGCCAGGCTCTGGAAGACTTCCGCCGCTGGCACCGGGAGGAACGCAAGCAGGCGCCCGCGTGGGACCAGCTTCAGCGCGACGATTTCCGTTCCTATCTGCGTTACCTGGGCCGCCATAAACTCGGGCGCGCCGCCATTCAACTGCGGTTTTCGGCCCTGCGGACGTACTATAAGTTTTTGATTCGACACGGCCTGGTGGCCAGCTCGCCGATCAAGAATCTCTCCCTGCCCAAGCTGGGCCGGCGGTTGCCCAAGTTCCTCACGGCGAAACAGATGGAGGAGCTGCTGGCCGCCCCGCTTCAATTGCTGCCCCGGGACGGAGCGGCGAAGCCCGGTGATGCGCGCCGGGCGGCCCTGTGCCGGCGGGATGTGGCCGTGCTCGAAACCATTTATTCGTGCGGCCTGCGAATCAGTGAACTCTGCGGCCTCAAATCGGAAGACCTGGATTGGCAGGAGCGGCTGGTTCGGGTGCGCGGCAAGGGAAAAAAGGAGCGCCTCGTCCCCATCGGAGCGCCCGCGCTCAAAGCCATCCATACGTACTGGCAAGGCCTCGACCAGCCGCCCAGGGGACAATCACCGGTCTTTCTCGCGGGCTCGCGAAGGTTGAAACCGGTTTCGGCCCGGGACCTGCAGTTGCGCCTGAAGAAATACCTGGCCCTGGCCGGCCTGGACCCACACCTCAGTCCGCATAAGCTCCGCCATAGCTATGCCACACACCTGTTGGATGCCGGAGCCGACTTGCGCAGCGTGCAAGAATTGCTGGGGCATGCCCACCTCGTCACCACCCAAGTCTATACCCACCTCACGACCGAGCGACTCAAACGCGCCTACAACCAGGCCCACCCGCGCGCCTGAAACGGACCCGGTCGGAGGCCGGCCTCAATAGACGATCAATGAGCGCAGGGGAAAACGTTTCAGCTTTTCCCTGCCCCCGAGAAAACTCAATTCGATCAGAAAAGCGATCTCCAGGATCTGGGCACCCAACTTCTCGACCAGGGCGGCGGCGGCGGCGGCGGTGCCGCCGGTGGCCAGCAAGTCGTCAATCAGCAGCACGCGACTGCCTGGCCGAAGCGCATCCACGTGCATGGCCACCGTGGCGGTCCCATACTCAGTGCGTACTCCTGCTCGTGCGTTTGGTACGGGAGCTTGCCCTTCTTGCGAACCGGAACGAAACCCGCCCGCAGCTTCACGGCGGCGGCGGCGGCAAAAATAAACCCTCGCGCATCGATCCCCACCACGGCATCGACCATGCCCGGAGCAAACCCGGCCGTTAACAAATCGATGGTCGCCGCGAACAGGTCCGCATCGGCCAGCACGGGGGTAATGTCTTTGAATTGGATGCCCGCTTTGGGGAAATCCGGCACCGTCCGAATGGCCCGTTCGATATCGGAAACGCTCGCTGGCGGCTTGGTCATTGCTTACCTGGGTTGATGGTTCCGCAGACGGGGAGGGACGTTAGGTAGAATCGAGCGCAAGGTCAACTTCACAGAAAGCCTCGGACGGAGGCCGAATCGAACGCTTCGGATGCCGTGGTCACCGTGCCGGGCCGCGATCTCGGTCGCGGCGGCGGCCAGCGCCTGCGTTGAGTGTTCGGGTCGAAGAAGCCCTCACCCCCCCGGGTCAGGCCTTCGTCGTTTCCATCTTCTCGATCATCTTGCGGAGCTTTTTCAACGCGATGTTCTGAATCTGCCGCACGCGTTCCCGCGTTACTCCGAATTTCTGGCCCACTTCTTCGAGCGTCTTTTGCGGACCCCCATCCAAGCCAAAACGGGCCCGTAGGATCGTCGCTTCACGCGGATCGAGGGTCTTGACCATCTCCTGCAGCATGCGGGTCACGGTCTTTTCTTCCAATTGCTCGTAGGGTGTGTCCGCGCTTTCGTCCTGAACCACCTCGGCGAAATTATTGGAATCCTCATCCCCGATGGGAGCGTCAAGAGAGGCGGGCCGGATGGCCGCCATGCGCATCTGGGCGACTCGCGAGGCGGTGATGCCGAGTTCCTCGCCCAACTCTTCATCCGTCGGTTCGCGCCCGAGTTCTTCCTGCAAGCGCATCGCGGTGCGCCGCATTTTGGAGATCTTGTCCACCAGGTGGACCGGGAGGCGGATGGTTTTGGACTGATTGGCTAGCGCGCGTTTGATGGACTGCTTGATCCACCAGGAACCGTAGGTGGAAAGCTTGCCGCCTTTGGCGGGGTCGAAGCGCTCGACCGCTTTCATCAAACCGATATTGCCTTCGCTGATAAGATCCAGCAGGGGCAAGCCGATGCCTTCGTAGTCCCGGGCAATCTTGACCACCAGGCGCAAATTAGCCTTAATCATCTGCTCGCGCGCCTTCTTGTCGCCTTTCTTAATGCGCGCGGCCAGTTCGATCTCTTCTTGCGGCGTCAGCAGCTTGACCTGGCCGATTTCTCGCAGGTAGAGCTTGATGGCGGTATCGCCGTCATAGGACGAACGTTCGCGGCTCCGCTGCTCCGCCGCCTCCTCGACCTCGACCCCGACCCCGGGGACGCTGGGGGTTTCCCCGACCTCCTCGACCTTGAGGGCTTCCTCCTCCTTGGCGAGATCCTCCGGTTTGGGTTCTTCCTCCTCCTGGGGCGCAGCCTCTTCCTTGACCAGGACGGGACGGACGGCCGGCAACTCGGCGGACGGCTCCGCTCTGGCAGCGTAGCTCTTGCGCGGCCGCTGCTGGACCTTCGGCTTGGCCGGTTTGTGGTGTTTGCTGTGGGCTACCATAAACGATTTAAAAACTTAGCTTTCGAGCCGCTGTTGGCAATCAAATAAACAAGACACCCCCGGCGCGCGGTGTTTCGTGCCCCTAACCGAAACCCACGCCGCTGGATATGGGGAATCCTGCCCACGGGCAGCCAACCGATTACTCCCGGCCTTCCATCAGCGCTCGATGCCGCCGCTGCTCGACGGCAGCCGCGCCCCGCTACCGGCGCCAAGCCGTTCCTAGAATTCAGACATGCCCGGTCGTCAAGGTGTTCAATGCCGTCAAGGATCAATCGGATCAGAGGGGCCCGGCCGCAGCGGCGGGGCTTGAAGTTCGTTACCTCAAGTGGAACAGAGCCTGGTTTGCGAGTCCCAGGCCAAACATAGAATGCCGTTCTGCACCCAGGCGGCAGGCGAGTCCCACGCTCAACGAGCGGCCGGTTGTTCAGAGGTCAGCCGATGACTGCCGCCGGCGGCTCGACGGGCGCCGGCTCAGCCGGACTCGACATGGGCGCAGTCTCAGGCGGATTCGAGTGGGGGCTCTGGGCCACCTCGCCGCTCGAACCGGGTTGGGCCGGCGTGCCGGCATTCGCCACCGGGTCAGGGCCGGGTTGAACCGCATCCATGGGCTTGGCCACCGGCTCCGCCACCGGGGCGCCTTCAGCCGAAGCTGGTTCAGCAGCCGCCATCGGCGCAGAGGGATCGACGTCAGCCGCTTGGGGAACCGCAGGCGCTTCCGTCACGGAAGTGCCGCCAGGCGTCTGAGCAGGTTTTGCGTGGGCCTTGGGTTCCGGTTTAGGCGGTTTGGGGAGTGGTTTTTTGGCGGTTTCCAGAACCCCGTTGGCGAACTCGATCACGTGGCCTTGGTGAACCAGCCAATGCAGGTCGGCAACGACGGCCGTTTGCTCGGCAGTGGGGGCGGGCGGCTCAACCTTGGCAACGCCCGCGGGAGCTTGTCCCTCGGCCGCAGGCACAACCAGCGGCGCGGGGGGCGCGGGTGGGGCGGGGGCCAAGGTTTCGAGCAAAAGCCGGCGAGTGCCCTTTGGGTGTGTGTTGATGTAATCGACGATCCGTTTGATACCGTCGGAGACCGGGGTCAATTCCAGATCCAGATAATGCGGGCGGGCAACGGAAACGTGGGTAATGGTGCGGTTGACCTTGAAGAACTGCAACCCGTGACCGGCGAATTGCTGGCTCAAGACCGTGGCGATCTGGAGCGGGAACCGGCGCTGATCCTCCCAAACCGAGCGGACCAGCCGCGACAGCTCGGGACTGCGAAAGGCGCGCGCAGCCGTGCCCGAAGCGGTATGAGATTCCACCGGCTTGATGATATTGTCCTTGTGGCTTTCACGAAAGTGCTTCTCGACGGCTTCGAGGTTGGCCAGCCGGAGCGGCTCGGGCATGTTCAGGCACAAGTCCTCCGTCTTCCAGCTCTGTTCATCCACCCACTTTTTGACCACTTCCTCGTCGCGAACAATTTTGACCCTGGCCTTATAGACCTCGAAGGGCAGGCGCGAGAACCGCTCGGTGTGCAGCTTGTGAAGCTGATTTTGGTAGTCGTGATGATTGGGCGGTCCCAGGATGTTCCCGCTCATGCCGCATTGGGCAACAAAAGTGTATTTCCCCTTGGGCGGCTCCGTGGCCGTACGCTCGGCTTGATAAAAGGTGCCGAAGTGCTTCTTGAGCACATGCGCCACCGCTTCGGATTCGTTGAGCCACAGCGTGTCGTCCAGCGCGCAGATGAACAGCGGCTGGATAGGCTGCCCTGCCGGATTCTTTTTGATGCTGAAAACGAACGTGTGCCGCTCGGGCTTCTGCAAAATCATTTGCGCGATGTCGAACAACGGATAGGCGCGCCCCGACACCTTGACCTGCCGCGCAAGCGATTCGACGCCTCGCTCCTCGGGCACAACGGCGACATCGATCTCGGGCAACGGCGGAGGTGGCTCGCGTCGTTGCCGCGGTTCCTCCACCCGGGGGCCACGGCAATCCGGCCCTCCCGCAAACGCGCCTCGGCCGCCCCGACCGCCCCCCGGCCCTCCCGCACCACCCGGCGGTCCCGGCCGCTCCCCGCGCGGACCGCCGTCGAACCTTCGGGGCCCGGGGCCGCCATCGCGACGCGGCGGACGGGGGCCACGACGGTCCCCATGACGCTCCGGGCGTTCCTCATGGCCTTCGTACTTGGCGTACTTGGCCGAGGAAGGTTCTTCCTGCGCCCAGGCGGGCAGGAACAACTTTTCCAAATCGAATTCGTTATCTGGCAACGTACTCATTACTTTTCTTCGGACGCGGCGGCCGCAAAAACCGCCCACCCAGCATGGAGCGGCTGCCCCGAGAATGCAAGCGCGCGTTGGCCGCCTGCACTGGTGCGAAAATCCATCACCCGCGACCGCCGGAGGAAATAGCGAATGGCATCCCTTTCTCGTTCGGTGGACCTCGATGTATCGATCTCTCGACCGTTGCTCGCCAGTCAAGGTTCTGGTAAATTCAACTCATGGCAGACAACGGATATACAGCCTTGGTGAAGCAAGCGGGCGGTTGGTGGATCGGCTGGGTACAGGAAGTGCCTGGTGTTAATGCTCAAGAACACACGAAGGAGCAGTTGCTGGTTTCGTTGCGAGAGGCATTGCGCGAAGCTCTGGAGTTTAACCGGGGGGACGCCCGAAGGGCTGCCGAATCGGATTACGCTGAAGAACCCCTGGTGTTGTGAAGCGGCGGGAGCTGATCCGCCATCTCACGGCTGAAGGGTGCGTCCTCCTTCGGGAGGGCAGTCGTCACTCCTGGTGGCACAACCCGGCCCGGAACCGGCGCAGCGCCGTGCCGCGGCACAGCGAAATCCAAGACCTCCTGGCCCGGAAGATTTGCCGCGATCTAGAAATCCGACCGTCCTAAATCACTGAACATTTGCGTGCCGGCGACGCGGAATGACGGTCTGCTGTCGATCGTTGCACCGATGGCCGGCACAAACGTTCGGCAGCGCAGTCCCAGGGTCAGGCGTTTTTAAAGGAGTTGGGATGCGGTCCCTTCGCCACCCCACATGCGCCCGCTTGCCTTCCAGAACGCGTTCCAGAGCGGGGTGGGCGCCGAGGCGCCTACTGGACGCCCACCCGGTAAAAATAGGGGCCGGCATTGGTGGCCGTGGTGTCAGCGAACCCCGTGGCGCCGGCCTGACCGACAATGTTAGTCTGCAGTAGCGTCAGCGCGGTGGGGGCGGCGAGGTCCGTGCCACGCAGCAGATAGTAACGCTTGCCAGCCACACTCTCCCAGCCGAGCTTCAGACCCGGCGCATTGTTGGACGGAGCGAACATTTTGAGGACGGACAGCGGGTCGGTGGGATCCGTGCCGGCTCTCCACTCCTGCCAATTGTTCATACCATCGCCGTCTGAATCGATGAAATCGGCCGAGCCATCGGTAGCGAAGCCGTACTGTTGCGCCCAGGCATAAGAGAGAAGCGAGCTTGGGGACTGAAACTCATAAGCGCCGATATCGACCGTGCCGCCCGCAATTCGGGCGGAGCCGTCGAAATCCGAACTGGCGCTGATATAAGCGTTGTCGCCTGAGTTGATGCAGGGCGAATTGGACAGTAAATGATAATCTCCGTTTGCCGGAGCAACCAGCAGTGGCGCGTTGGTGAGATTTCCGGCGCCGGCGATCGCAGGCGTGGTGCAACAATATGCCATAGGGGCGTCGTAGTAATTTGCTCCCGTTGGCGCGCTGTTGAAATAGACGATGCAGTTGGCGACGAGCAAACCGTTCCCAATGCCACCCCCAGAGAGCCCGAGGTTCGTCCCGGGGATGGAGTTCGAAACAATTGTGCAGTTGACCAGCTTATCGCCATAGGAACCGCCGCCGGAAAACCCGGCGGAATTGCCCACCACGACGCAGTTGGTCAGCAGGCACTGGCAGGAGCCGCCCCCGCTGTTGCCGGCTGAATTTCCCGCTTCGAGGCAATCCACCAGCACGCAGCCGTAGGCTGCGCCGCCGTAGCCGCGCGCCCAGTTATTTTCTAGCGTGCAGTGGATCAACTTGAGGGCCACCGCGGGACTCGCTCCGATGTCCCCGCCGTAGGCGCCGGCTCCGCCCTCCCCGGCTGCGTTGCCAGCCAGCACACAGTTCGACACCACCGAAGCGGTGGGCGTGAGGCTTCGAAACCAAACCCCGCCTCCGTCGTCGGTGGTCGCACCCGTGCCGCCGTTGGTGAGGGTAAACCCAACCAGCGAGGCGCCGTTGGTGAGATAGACGCATCGGACGGCGTCGGGACCATTCGTCATGCCCGGGGGCTGATAGCCCACGATCGAGGTGACGTCCGGGCCATTGACGCTTTGTACCGTTACCAGTTGGGTTACGGCGACGCGATTGGTCGTGGAAACACCGGAAACGCTTCGCCCGCCGGTTTGGTACACGCCGTTGGTGACGAGGATTTGGTCGCCCGGGCCGGATGCGTCGATCGCATCCTGTATATTGGCTGCCGCCGTGGTCCAATCGGTGAACGGAGCGGTGGGATTCCCGCTATTTAAGTCCACATAGCGCGTCACAGCCAAAGACCCAGCCGGCAGGGCCAGGCCGACAATCCCTGCCAGCCCCAAGGACACGATTTGCGCGGTTCTCATAAGTGTTTCATCCGCCGCGCCAGAACGTAATCCAGCCGCAAGCGATACTCACTCCACTCCGGGCTCACGGGCGCAGCATACAAAACGGTTCGTGTGCCGGCAAACAAATCCCCCTTCTTTCCGCGCGGATCCACGCAGGCCAGATCGCCAAATTGGCGTTACATAGGCGACCGACCCTGGTATAGCTGGACTCATGAAAGAGTCATTCCGGATCTCCTGCAAGTTCGCCTCTTTTTTACTATTAACCTGCCTCACGCTGATGGAAACAGCGCCCGCCCGGGCCCAGGGCCCGCGCGAGCGCTTGTTGCTGGATTTTGGCTGGAAGTTTCACTTGGGCAATGATTGGGGCACGGGCGAAGACCTGGCCAAGGCCGGCTCGAGCACCGGCCCGGCCCGGCCGGAGTTTTCGGATGTTACCTGGCGCAGCCTCCGTTTGCCTCACGATTGGGCCATCGAACTGCCCTTCGACCAGCAGGCGGATGGGTCCCACGGCTTTAAACCCGTCGGTCCCGGCTTTCCCCAAAACAGCGTTGGCTGGTATCGCCGCACCTTCACCCTGCCCCGCGAGGATGCGGGTAAACGCCTATGGCTCGAGTTCGACGGCGCCTACCGGGATTGCCGTGTGTTTCTCAATGGCTATCTCGTCGGCCACCACGAGAGCGGTTACAGCGCCTTCCGTTACGATGTCACCGACGTGGCGAACTGCGGCGGCAAGAATGTTCTGGCCGTGCGAGTCGATGCTTCGGCCTTCGAGGGCTGGTTCTACGAGGGCGCGGGGATTTATCGGCATGTGTGGCTGGTCAAGACCGGCCCGCTGGCCATCACTCCGGACAGCCTTTTCGTCCGTTCCAGCTTCAAGGACAATCTCCCGGAAGGGCCGGTCGAGGTGCCCATCGAACTGCGGCTGAGCAATCGCCAGGGCACCGCGGCCCAGGGCGAGGTCACTTGGGAGATTCGCGGTCCCGGCGGCGAGCAAGTCGCCCAGACTCGGCAGAGCTTTGAGATCGGCGCGTGGTCCGAGCGCGGGGTGAGCGGCAAGGTGAGTTTTGATTCCCCGGTGCTTTGGTCGCCGGAATCACCCAAGCTTTACCAACTGGTCACGACCGTGGCCTCGGCGGAAGCCACCGTGGATCGCACCGTGACGGAGTTCGGCATCCGCACCGCGGCCTTTGACGCGGAGAAGGGATTTTTACTGAACGGCAAGCCGTACGAACTCAAGGGCACCTGCAACCATCAGGACCACGCGGGCGTGGGCGCCGCGCTGCCGGATCACCTGCAGTATTTCCGGGTGGCCCGCCTCAAAGAGATGGGCGACAACGCCTATCGCACCTCTCACAACCCGCCTACCCCCGAACTGCTCGAAGCCTGCGACCATCTCGGAATGCTGGTGATGGATGAAAACCGCCTGCTCGGCAGCGATGCCGCCAATCTCGACCGCCTCGCCGGGTTGGTCCGCCGCGACCGAAACCATCCCTCGGTGATCGTCTGGTCGATCGCCAACGAGGAAGGCGTCCAGACCACCCCGACCGGCGCGCGCGTGGCGGAAACCATGCAGCGCCTCGTGCATCGTCTGGACCCGACCCGATCCGTGACCATGGCGGCCAACGTAGGCAACACCTTCGCCGGGTTGAACCGGATTATCGACGTTCGCGGATGGAACTATCACATTGGCCAGGACATGGACGATTACCACGCCGCGCATCTCCAGCAGCCGAACGTCGGCACCGAACAAGCCAGCACCGTCTGCACACGCGGCATCTACGCCAACGATCCCGAGCGCGGCTACGTGAGCGCTTATGACGACAATGCGCCGCCTTGGGCCAATACCACCGAAACGTGGTGGAAGTTCTTCGCCGTGCGCCCCTGGCTCTCGGGCGGCTTCGCCTGGACGGGCTTCGATTACCGCGGCGAGCCGACCCCCTACGGTTGGCCGTGCATCAACTCCCATTTCGGCATCGTGGACACCTGCGGTTTCCCCAAGGATAATTTCTACTATTACCAGGCCTGGTGGACGGACCAGCCCGTGTTGCACCTGCTGCCACACTGGACTTGGCCCGGAAAGGAAGGCCAAGAGATCGATGTCCGCTGCTTCAGCAATTGCGAAGAGGTCGAACTCTTCCTGAACGGGGCGAGCCTCGGCAAACAAACCATGCCGCGAAATTCGCACCTCGCCTGGAAGGTGAAATACGCCCCCGGCACCCTTTCGGCCAAAGGCTTCCGCGGCGGCGTGGTCGTCGCCGAAACCAAGGTCGAAACCACCGGAGCACCGGCGCGCATTATCCTCACACCCGATCAGCCCGCCATTCGCGCGGACGCCGAGGATGTCAGCATCGTAACCGTGGCGGTGGCGGACAGCGAAGGCCGGATCGTTCCCGTCGCAGGCAATGCCGTGAGCTTTGCCCTTGAAGGGCCGGGCCAAATCCTGGGCGTCGGCAACGGCGACCCGAGTTGTCATGAACCGGATGTCTATATCGACACCGCCGCGGTGCGCGCGCTCAGCCTGAACGACTGGCGCTTCGAGCGCGTTGCGACCACTCAACCCGGGCCGGAGCTCGCCGAGGCCTTCGCGGACGCCAACTGGCAGACGGTCAACGTGCGAAGGCAGTCCGGACCACTCAAACCGGGTGAGACCGCGGTTTTCCGGACCCATTTTTCCGCCAACCAGGCGGATCTGGAATCGAAGGATCTTCGGGTTACTTTCGGCTCGATTGACGACGACGGGTGGCTCTATGTGAACGGGCAGTTGGCAGGGGAGGCTCACGACTGGGCCACCGCCCACAGGTTCGATGTGCGCAAGTTCCTCCACCCGGGCGAGAACACTTTGGCTGTGCTGGTGAAAAACAACGAAGGCTCGGGCGGATTGAACAAGGGGATCACCCTCGAGATCGAAGGAAAGCCAACCCTGGCCCATTGGAAACGAAGCGTGTTCAACGGCTTGGCCCAGATCCTGGTGCGATCGACAAAGGAATCGGGGGAGATCCACTTGAGCGCCCAGGCCGAGGGTTTGCAAACCGCCACGCTGTCGATCCCTTCCCAGGCCTGTAATCCGCGCCCGGCCGTCCCCTGATACGGCTCGGCCTCTGGCCGTTTATGCGTTGCGGGGTGATCGAGACTTGGCTGGGCTCAAGCGCGTTGTCATGGGTGGATGGGAGGGCCAGAGAGCGCATCCCGGCAGTATCCCCCCGCGGAACGCGGCCAGACGCCGGAGCGCCAGCTTGGAGCCGGCTTTGCGCCTCCAATATCCATAGGAGCACGAAAGGAATCGCCCAGCGCCGTAAGCCGGCTCGAAGCCGGCGCTCCGGGGTTACTGCCGGGATGCGCTCATGGGCCGACGCCTCTTGAATTGCCACTTGCGCGGTTCGCTTCCCCGGGTAACCTTGGTGGCCGTGGTTACAGTGAGCGACAAGCATCTTTTCGCACTCGGCGTTATCGGTTACGGAGTGAGCATGGTTTATTCGGTGTTCCTCTGGCGCAAGGGGTTCCGCCGGGATGACCATGTGAACTATTTTATGCTGCTGGTGGCCTTCGGCCTCCACACGGCCGCGATGGTGATGCGAGGATTCCGCCTGGACCACTGCCCGGTGACCAATCTGTACGAGGCCACCGCCTTCGCCATGTGGACCATCGTCGCAGTCTATTTGGTGATCGGGCTATGGCCGCGCCTGAGGTTTTTGGGGGCTTTTGCCTCTCCGATCCTCCTCGCCATGGGGGTCTTTGCGCTCATGCCCAACCTCGATACGCCTCACGTGGCCCGGCCCGGTCTGCCCATTGCCTGGACCAGTGTGCACGCCGCCTTTATGGCGCTGGCTTACGGCGCCTTCGGGCTCAGTTCGATTGCGGCGCTGATGTATTTGACGCAGGAGCACAACCTCAAGCTGCACAAACTTCAGGCGATCTTCTCGCGGCTGCCGCCCATTCAACGACTCGAAGCGGTGGTGGGCCGGTTGCTCGTCGCCGGTTTTATTCTCTTGAGCGCCGGCCTGGCCATTGGCGCCTTCGACCTGTCGCATCTGCGGAATCCCGAATCGTATCGGGGCGATCCCAAGGTGGTCTGGTCCGCGGTGGTTTGGCTGATTTACCTCGGGCTCATCGTGATGCGCTGGCGTTTTGCCCAGGGTGGCCGCCGCTTTGCCATGGGCGCCATCGGCAGCTTCGTGTTCGTGCTGCTGACCTTCTGGGGCACCAACGTGCTCTCGCCGCTCCATAATCCATGACCCGGCTTGTGTCCATCCGCACCGGGCGCCGCACCGTCCCGGCGACACCGTTCGCGCCGGGCTCGGAGTATGCTCCGAAATGCGGCGGCGAAGGCCCGGTCTCCCCTGCCCCCTCTTCACCAGCGGTGGCGGATCCGGCCTCCTTTCCGGGCCTGCCCCCGTCACTTCAGCCCTCATTTCCACCGGAATGCCCATTGTCGTCATTGGCCTGAGCCATCGCTCCTCGTCGGTGAGCGTGCGCGAGCGGTTCGCGTTTACTGAGGCGCGCATCCCCGTTGCGCTGCAAACGCTCCGCACGGCTGGAATGGTCGAGGAAGCGGTGATTCTGTCCACGTGCAACCGGGTCGAGATCTATGCCGCCACCGCCCTCGAACCGGCGCAAGCCTTCGCCGCCTTGCAGGAATTTCTGGTGACCTGCCACGATTACCGGGACCCGCTCACCGACGAAATCTACACGCTCGGCGAGCCGCTGAGTGTGCAGCACCTTTTCAAGGTGGCCTGCGGCCTGGATTCCATGGTGCTCGGGGAGACCGAAATCCTCGGCCAGCTTAAGAAGGCCTACGACCTGGCACTCAAGCTGGGCCACACCGGCAGCCGCTTGAATCGCGCCTTTCAACGCGCTTTTAATGTCGCCAAGCAGATCCGCACGGAAACCAACATTCAACGGGGCAGCATTTCGGTCGGCTCGGCCGCGGTCGAACTGGCGGAGAAGATTTTCAGCAAGCTCAGTGAGCGGGACGTGCTGGTGATCGGCGCGGGCGATACCAGCGAGAAGACCGCGCGCGCGCTGCTGTCACGCGGAGCGCGGAGCATCATCGTCGCCAATCGCTCGCACGACAAAGCGGTGGCGCTGGCGGAGAGCCTGGGCGGCCGGGCGGTGCGGTTTGAAGATTGGGGCGCGGAATTTCAACGGATCGATATTGCGATTAGCAGCACCGCCGCTCCGCACTATATTTTGGATCGCGTCCGGCTCGAGCCGCTCATGAAGCTGCGCCGCAACCGGCCGTTGTTGCTGATCGATATCGCCGTTCCGCGCGACATCGAGCCCGAGGTGAACTTCATGGAAAACGTCTTTTTGTTCAACATCGACGACCTCCAAGCCATCGCCGACGGCTACCTGAAGCAACGCCAGGAAGAGGCGGCGCGTTGCGAACAAATCATTCGCGACAAGGCCGAAGCGCTGCTGGGCGCCGGTGATCGCAGCCGCCCGGCCGCTTCGTCGCAACCGGCTTTCGGGCAGCAATAGCCGTCCGCGGCTCGACCTTTTTTAATGACCTCTTCGAATCCCATTTCCATCGCCACCCGCGGCAGCGCGCTCGCCCTGGCCCAGGCCCATATGATCCTGGCCCAGTGCCGGGCGGCCTTCCCCGCGCTGACCTTTGAACTTAAGATCATCAAAACCACGGGCGACAAACTGCAGACCGCTTCACTCGCCCAGGAAGGCAAAACCCTGCCCAAGGGGCTGTTTACCAAGGAACTCGAAGTCGCGCTGCTGGAACACCGCGCGGATCTCGCCGTGCACAGTCTCAAGGACCTGCCGACCGAACTGCCGGCGGGCCTTAAACTCGGCGCCGTCACGGAGCGCGCCGACGTTCGCGACGTCTTGATTTATCGCGACGCAGCCTATGTGGGCAAAGCCGAGACCCATCCCGGCCTGGCCGCTCGGAGTGGATTTCGGCCCAACCTCACGATGCGCGAGTTGCCCGCGGGGGCCGTGGTCGCGACGAGCAGCACGCGACGCCGCGCGCAATTGCTCGCGGAAAATCCAGGATTGAAGGTGCCCGATATCCGGGGGAACGTGCTCACCCGGCTGCAGAAGCTCGCGGAACGCGCGGAATTGGACGCCACCCTGCTCGCTCTGGCCGGGCTCAGCCGGCTCAATTTTCGAGTCACGCCCGAGGGCAGGCTCGAAGGCGATGCCCTGCCCGAGGGGCTGCTGGCGACCATTCTCGCGCCCGAGGTCATGCTCCCCTGTGTGGGCCAGGGCGCCATTGGCCTCGAGATTCGCGAAGCGGACGAGCGGATAACCACACTCTGCGAGCGGCTGAACCATTTCAATACGTTTCAATGCGTCACTGCGGAGAGGGCCTTCCTGGCAACCATGGGAGGGGGCTGCCAAAGCCCGGTGGCAGCCTACGCGGAAGTCCTGAACGAGAAGCTGCGGATGCGGGCCTTGTCCTTCGCCTCGGGGCCCCTGCGCCGCGCCGAGGCGACCCGACCGCTCCCGGAGGCCTCCGCATTGGGCGCGCAACTCGCCGCCGAACTGAAGGGCTGAGCCCGGCGGGGACGCCAAGCCCCTCGGCCTCGGCTTTAAGTCCCATTGCCGCAGCCGATTTTCCCGCATAGAGTACGCCGCATGATTCGAAATGGCATCGTGTACTTGGTCGGCGCAGGCCCAGGCGATACGGGACTGCTGACGGTCCGCGGCGCGGAGTTGCTGGGGCGCGCCGATGTGGTGGTGTATGACGCGCTGGTGAACCCCGAACTGCTCCGGCTGGCGCCTCCATCCGCCGAAATCATTTATGGGGGCAAACGCGCCAAAGACCATGCCATCTCGCAGGAGGACCTGAACGGATTGCTGATCGCCAAAGCCCGCGAGGGCAAGCGGGTGGTGCGGCTCAAGGGCGGGGATCCCTACGTGTTTGGCCGCGGGGGCGAGGAAGCGGAACAATTGGCAGACGCCGGCGTGCCTTTCGAGGTGGTGCCGGGGGTCTCCTCGTTCGTCGCGGTGCCAAACTACGCCGGGGTGCCGCTCACGCACCGGGATTTTTGTTCGAGGCTGACCCTCATTACCGGGCACGAAGATCCCGCGAAAGAAAGCGCGACGATCGATTGGGCGCAAGTCGCCAAGACCCCGGGTACCAAGGTGATCATGATGGGCACCGATCGCATCGGGCAGATCGCCGAAACTCTGGTGAGCCACGGCATGCAACCGGCCACCCCGGTGGCCATGGTGCGTTGGGGGACCACCGGACGACAACAATCCATCCAGGGCACACTGGCCGACATCGCCCGGGTGGCTGCCGACACAAAGCTCGGGCCGCCCACCGTGGCCGTCATCGGTGAGGTGGTCAAACTCCGGGACAAACTCAACTGGTTCGAGCATCGGCCCCTCTTCGGGAGCCGGATCGTCGTCACCCGCCCGCGCGAACAGGCGGACGCCCTTTCGCGCCGGTTAAAGGAGCTGGGGGCCGAGGTCATCGAAGTGCCCACCATTAAAATCGATCACCCCACCAAGCGCACCGACCTGGTGGATGCCTTGCTCGAGCTCAACTCCTACGACTGGCTGGTGTTCACCAGCCCGAATGGTGTCACATCCTTCTTCGACTATTTCTTCAAGCAATTCCACGACATGCGCGATCTCGGCGGCGCTCGAATCGCGGCGGTCGGACCCGCCACCGCCCGGAGGCTCAAGGACCTTCATCTGCAGGTGGATCTCATGCCGGAGGAAGCGCTGTCCGCAAGCATCGCCGAGGCCTTCACCGAATTTGAGAGCATCGAAAACCTCAAGATTTGCCTCCTGCGCGCCGAGGTGGCCAACCCTGAATTGCCCGCCGCCCTCGAAGCCCTGGGCGCCATCGTCGATGATGTCGCCTGCTATCGTACCGTGCCGGAACTCAACGACCCGAGCGGCGAGGCGGCCAAAGTGCTCGCTGGCGGCGCTGATTGGATCACCTTCACGAGCGGCTCGACGGTCGAGCATTTCCACACCCGCTTTAACCTGCCGGAATTGCTTCTGAAGTTTCCTCAAATCAAGCTGGCCTCCATCGGCCCGGAAACGTCCAAAGCCCTCGCGGCCCTCGGCCTCAAGCCCAGCCTGGAAGCCCGGCAGCACACCATCGACGGGCTGATCGAGGCCCTGCTCGCGGAGCATCGGAAGTAAAGTCTCCACCTGCCCCGCGCAGCGGCCCAAGGCCGGGTTGCCCGGTTCAGGGCGAGCGGACGCGGTAAAAACGCGCCGAGCTGTTGCCGGCTTGAGCGTCGGTGAATTGGTAAACGCCCGGGGCGATTTGAGCGGGCGAGCCGAGCAGAGACCAGGAGGCCAGGGGCAAAGCGGGATTCGTGCAAGCCAGGACGCTGAAACTGGCACCCGGCGGGTTGGTAAAAACAAATTGGAACACGCCGTTGCCCAGGCGAGCGGCCTGGCCCAGAATGATAGGTGCCGCCACCGGGGTTATAGACATGTTGTCCGCGATGAAGATCGGCCCATAATCACCACCGGTCACGGGGGGTTTATCGTAATGCACGACCACGTTGTTGAAACCCTGCAATGAGCTGAAAGCCAAGGTCTCTACGGGCCATGTCCCGGGGCTGGCATTGGTGGTGGCCGTGCCCGCGAGAGCGCTGTCCAGGTACGCCGTCACACGCATCGTGGCCGAGGAATCGCACGCCAACTCTTGAGGGCGCGTACTGGATGGAGAACTCCGTTACGGTCGTGGAGAAGGCAATCAAAAGATCCGAGGCGTAAATGCTGTCCGGGTAAATAAATTTCCCCGTAAATCCCGCCGGCACGACCGGCGCCGTGGAGGCGCTCTGGATGGAATACCCCGCCCCCGTGGCCGAGAAATGCGCCGTCACCCCGCCAACGGTCAGCGCGATCGGCAGCGGCGAATAAAGGGGGGCGTTGCTAAAATCAAACAGGATGCTCTGCGCCCCGGCGTGAAGCGTCAGCGCACCCACGAGAGAACCGACAAGTCGAGCGTTCATTTTTCGTGTGAAATTGAAGATCTCAGTAACTTTACCGCCAAGCTTGTGCCTAACTATATATTAGCCAGGAACAGATGGCAATACTATGCTATTAGCGTGTATTTAGTGGCTGCACGACAAAACTCTTCGTTGCCTTCGTTTGCTTGGTGTAAAAAGAACTCTGGGTTTCCATGGGTTGCCTGCCGGGTACAAACACGGCCCAGACATTCTGGTCTCCGACTTGCGGAGTTATAGGAAGCTGCCGGGTATACCCCGGGAGCTGAGCATCCTCAACTCCCAAGGAAGCAAGCGGGCAAAGACCTGCTGGCATTCCGGCGTCGCGCCCGGGATTTTATATTAACGATCCGGAAGGCGGGGTCGCCGGTGTGACGGGAGGACTTATGAAGCGATTGATAATCAGCGGCTGGATGCTTGGGTTGTGCGCGTGGTGCGATTCGGCCCCGGCCCAGACGAACAACGTCGCGCCGCGGGCAAACGAAGTGCCGGCCGATGCTTGCAGATACCTGGCGCAGGCGCCGTTCTTCGCCCTCACGGCGGAGGTGTGGCGGGAGCATGTGACCGATTCCGGGGAAAAACTGCAATTCACCCGCGTGGTCAACATGGAGATCAAGCGGCCCAACCGAATGCACGTCGAGATTCAATCGCCGCATTCCGACCGCGGGTTTTGCTAGGACGGGCAGGCGCTCACGGTCATGGATCACAAACAAAACTTCTACAGCCAAGCCGCGATGCCGCGGACCTTGGATGCCATGCTTGACGCCCCCCATGACCGTTTCGGAATCGATTTGCCGCTCATCGTTCTCGCGCTCAGCGACGCGTGTCGGCCCGCAACGCAGTGCGATCCCAAGCGGCTCGGGCGAATCGTCAGCCGACGGCCATGCCGAGCAGGAACTCGATGTTGCTGCCCGTCTTTTTGAGCTTGTTCAGGACCAATTCCATGGCCTCGACGGGGGGCACTCCGGTTAGCGCGCGGCGCAGAATGACCACCTTGTTGTATTCGTCCGGGTGGTAGAGCAATTCCTCTTTCCGCGTGCCGGAACGCTCGATGTTGATCGAAGGGAAAATGCGGCGATCGACCAGGGCGCGGTCCAGGTGGACTTCCATGTTGCCGGTGCCTTTGAACTCTTCGAAGATGACTTCGTCCATTCGCGAGCCCGTATCCACCAGCGCGGTGGCAATGATGGTGAGCGAACCGCCTTCCTCGATATTGCGGGCGGCGCCAAAGAAGCGCTTCGGCTTGTGCAGGGCGTTGGCATCCACACCGCCGGAGAGAATTTTGCCCGAGTGCGGCTGCACGGTGTTGTAGGCGCGGGCCAGGCGGGTGATGGAGTCCAGAAGGATCACCACGTCGCGCTTGTGCTCGATCATGCGCTTGGCCTTTTCGATGACCATCTCGGCGACCTGGACGTGCCGTTCGGGCGGTTCATCGAAGGTCGAACTGATGACTTCGGCGCCACGGCAGGAACGCTCCATGTCGGTGACTTCCTCCGGGCGCTCGTCAATCAGGAGGATGAACAGGTAGGCCTCGGGGTTGTTCTTGAGAATGGCGTTGGCAAGCTTCTGCATCAGCACGGTTTTGCCGGTGCGCGGCGGCGCGACAATCAGGCCGCGCGTGCCCTTGCCAATCGGGCAGACCAGGTCGAGCACGCGGGTGGAAAGCTCGTCATGGGCCGTTTCCAGAATAAACCGCTTGTTCGGAAACAAGCGGGGTCAGGTTGTCGAAATGGGTCTTGTCCTTGGCCTTGTCCGGATCTTCCTGGTCCACGGCCTCGACTTTGAGCAGGGCGAAAAACCGCTCCTTTTCCTTCGGGCGGCCGGATTTGGCCGGCGATCAGGTTGCCGGTTTGCAGATCAAAGCGGCGGATCTGCGAGGGCGAAACGTAGATGTCTTCCGGGCAAGGCAGGTAATTGAAGCTCTGCGAGCGCAGAAAACCAAAGCCTTCCGGCAGGATTTCCAGCACCCCTTCGGAAAAGAGGACACCGGCGCGTTCGGCGTTTTTCTGCAGGATATGGAAGATCACCTCGTGCTTGCGCATCGTGCCGAAGTTTTCGACACCCAGATCCCGCGCCATCTGGTTCAGATCCGTCATCGACATGGCCTGCAGCTTGGCGATGTTGACGGAGGTGGGGGCGATGTGATCCTTGCTGTCGTCGGCCTTGGCGGAGGGTGCGGCGGCGGGCTGGGCGTTGCCGCCGGAAGGCTTCTGGGGCTGGGCCGGACGTTCGCGCTTCTTCGGCTGCAGCGGCTGCTGCTGCGGAGCGGCGGGGGGTTCGGCGGCTTCCACCGGGGCGGCGGGCGGATCGAAGTTCTTGGGTGGCCGGCTGTTCGGCCACGGCCAGCTCCACCGGCGCGACCTGGACGGGAGCGCCGTTAGCAGGGCTCGGCCGCCAGAGAAGGTTTGGCGCCTTTGGTTTTAGCCTTCTTGGTGGCTCTTGGCATAACTCAATATATATAGGTTGATTTAAAAATGTTGCAGCAGTGAGATCAGGTGAGATCTTCACGAGGCTGGTCTTGCCCCGGCTCCTGATTGGACGCTTCGGGAGCGAATCAGTTCAAATCGGATTAGTGTTCCAAACCGGGAGCGGGCTGCAAAGATGTCTCAGCGATACCTCAATACGGCAAGGGAAATCTTGCAGTCAATTCTCGTACACGTTGGCGCACTTTGCCCAGGCTGTCAAGGTTCTTAATATCCAGCAGCACTTCGCTGATCATGTCGGCAATCGCCGCCATCTCTGCTTCCTTCATGCCCGCGGGTGGTCACGGCGGGGGTGCCCAGGCGGATGCCGCTGGCCTGGAAGGGCGAGCGGGTCTCGAACGGAATCGTGTTCTTGTTGACGGTGATGCCCGCCTGGTCCAGCGCCGCCTGGCATTCCTTGCCCGTCAAGCCGCGCGCGCCCACATCCACCAGCATCAAATGGTTGTCCGTGCCGCCGCTGACCAGGCGGAAACCGTTGCGCTTCATGCCCTCGGCCAGGGCCTTGGCATTGAGCACAATTTGCTCCTGGTAGGCCTTGAACGACGGCTGCAAGGCTTCGTGGAAGCAAACCGCCTTGGCCGCGATAACATGCATCAGCGGCCCGCCTTGGATGCCCGGGAAAGGTCTGCGAATCGATCTCTTTGGCGTACTTCTCCTTGCACAGAACCAGCCCGCCGCGCGGTCCGCGCAGGGTCTTGTGCGTCGTGGTCGTCACGAAATCAGCGTGCGGCACCGGGCTGGGGTGCAGCCCCGTCGCCACCAGCCCGGCGATGTGCGCGATGTCGGCCAGCAGGTAGGCGCCCACTTCACGCGCGATCTCGCCCATGCGCTCGAAATCGATCATGCGCGGATAGGCGCTGGCGCCCGACGGTGATCATCTTCGGGCTGGTGCTCGCGCGCCATCTGCGCCAGTTGGTCATAATCGATCCGCTCGTCCTCCTTGCGGACGCCGTAGTGGACGATTTCGAAGAACTTGCCCGAGAAATTGGCTTTGTTGCCGTGCGTCAGGTGGCCGCCGTGGGTCAGGTCCATGGTCAGCATCTTGTCGCCCGGCTTGAAGGAAGGCGAAATAGACCGCCATGTTGGCGCCGCTGCCCGAGTGGGGCTGGACATTGGCATGTTCGGCGCCGAAGAGCTTCTTCGGCGCGGTCGATGGCCAGTTGCTCGACGGTGTCCACGTTTTCGCAGCCGCCATACCAGCGCTTCTCGGGGATAGCCCTCGGCGTATTTGTTCGTCAGCACGGAGCCCTGCGCCTCCATCACGGCGGGGCTGGTGAAGTTCTCGCTGGCGATCAGCTCGATGTTCTCCTGCTGCCGCTGGCGCTCGTGCTCGATGGCGCTCGGCGATCTCCGGATCCACCGCCTGAAGCCGGAGGTCGATGGGAATGATTCTGGTTTCCATTTTGTTCACTCTCCGTTCATGCCGCCCGCCTTCAAACTGCGCGTCCAAAAAGGCGTCCAGGATCCGGCCGGCCGCGTCCGGCCGGGTGGTCTTGCCGGCCAGGCAAAGCACATTGGCGTTGTTGTGCTGGCGCGCCAGCGTCGGCGGTGTCCGCATCTCCGACCAGCGCCGCCCGCACGCCCGGCACCTTGTTGGCGGCCATGCTCATGCCGACGCCCGTCGTGCAAATCAGCACGCCAAACTCGCGCTGTGCCGTGAGCGACGCTCTGGCCAACCGCCTGGGCGTAATCCGGGTAATCGCTCGGTTCATTGCGAGTTGGTGCCAAAATCGGCCACGCTCACGCCGCGCTTCTGCAGGTGCTGCTTGAGCGCTCCTTTGAGTTCGTAGCCGCCGTGGTCGGCGCCGAGGGCGACGGCCGCGACCGGCTGGCCGGCCGTGGCCGGCCGCAGGCTGGCCGTTGCTCGACGAACCGCAGCAGCGACACGATCCCCTGCTCGATTTGGTCGCGGCAGTTCAGATAGACCTCGTAGGAGCCGCCGATCGGGTCACTGATATCCTTTTCGAACTGATCGAGGGTCTCATCAAACTCGCGCAGCAGGAAGGTCTTCTCGGCCGCCTGCGGATAGAGCACCATGACCGTGTCGATATGGCTGTGCGTCATCCCGAAGATGTAATCGGCCTGCTCCACCAGGTCCGGCGTGAGCATGTGGCTGCGCTGGCGCTGAAATATCGATGCCCAGTTCCTTAACGGCCTGCACGGCATAAGCGCTCGGCGGCTGGCCTTCCATTGCGCCCAGCCCGGCCGACAGCACCCGGTAATCACCGCGCCCCTGGGTGGCGTGGCGGAAAATGCCCTCGGCCATCGGGCTGCGGCAAACATTCCCGGTGCAAATGAAAAGGATGGTCTTCATCACTGTGTTTACCCCTGGAACTTGGGTCGCCGCGGGCAAAATCGTCAACGGCGAAATCAGGAACGCCCACGGCCGCACAACCGCCAGCCCCTTCAGCAAATCCAGCGCGCGGGCCAGGACCGGGTCCCGCACCAACCCTCGGTCGGGTTCGGGTTCGGTGCTGGCCGGACCGTCCAGCTCGGGATCAAAGCCATCCTTGCGCTCGCGAACCAGCTCCGCCTCGTTAAAGCGGGGGCGGCGGACCGGGTTGGTTGAGGCCGAGCCCGGGCCTCCCGCCGGGCCGTTCGTGGCGGCGGGGTCTCTGAACGCATCGGCGTAATAGCTCCGCTGGGCGGTGGGCGGGACCGCCACCTGGATATCAGGCTGAAGGCCTTCGGTCGAGAGGCTCGCGCCATCTGCCAGGCGAATCGGGGCCGTGGCAATGCGGAGATGCTCGCCGTCATGAAGGGGAAAATCCTGCGCAATCATCGCCTGGCCGGCCGTTCGGTTCCCCAGGAGGAGGGCGCTGCCCGTTTGCCGCAGCACGGCAGCCAGGGCTTCGGCCGCGCCTGAGGTTTCCCGGTTGACCATGATCGCGACCGGCACCGCGATGGCATCGGTCTTCGCCGTGGACCGCATCATCCCCTGGCCGCAATCCAGCAACCCGCGTTCCTTGGGGAGGAAGAGATCGGCAGTCCCGGCCGCGGCGGCATAATCAAGCCCGCCGGCAAACCGCAAATCGACAACCAACCCGGCGAGTGAATTGCTGGAACTCAGTCGCGCATAAGCGTCACGGACAGCCTTGGGGAGCCCGTCCGCCACGCGGGCGATGCGCAGGTACCCAATCGAGCCGCCAAAAAGATTGGCCTTCGGCACCAATGCGCCCTCGGCCAGAGGCGCCGGGCTCGGGTCGGCCGCCAGTGAAACCCGGGGACCAAGCCCGGACAGAAGTCCCTGCACTGCCGCGCGGTTTAGCTCGGTTTCGCTCACCCCCGTCAAATGCTGGCGAATCAGCTCATAAACCTCTTTAAAATCAGGCGCGGGAGGGTCCGCCGCGTCCGCCGGAAAAGCCCGGGGGGCGGCGAAGAGCGAAAGGAGGCCGGCGGCGAGGGCAAGGATCCGTGGTCGTATCATGCGGGAATAAACGTGTCAGCTCCGGCCGCAGCACTGCTTGTATTTCTTGCCGCTCTTGCAGGGGCAGGGATCGTTACGGCCCACTTTCGGGCCGACGCGGACGGGCCTGGCTTTTTCGACGGCAGCGGCGGCTTCGCTGACGATGTCGCTGCCTTGGGGGCTCCCATTTTGCGGCGCCGGGCTCGCCGGGGCGTCCGGGTCGGCGGGCGTTCTGCCCCCAAAGGCGCTGGTTGACTGGTGCATCGTCTGCTGGGGCACGCTGCGGAGAAAATTCTCGAACGCCATCAGGCTCGAGGCGCTGCGGAAAATATTATGGCAGATCTCGGTTTTGACGTTGACCATCAGGTCCTCGAAGATCTGGAAGGCTTCGGCTTTGTATTCGATCAGCGGATCGCGCTGGCCATAGCCGCGCAAGCCGATGCTGTAGCGCAAGCTGTCCATCTCATAGAGGTGTTCCTGCCACAGCTTATCGATCGCGCTGAGAATGGTGTAGCGCTCGACTTCCTTGAGCGCTTCCGGATTCTCGAAGCTGACCTTCAACTCGTAGGCCTGCCGAACGCTTGTCGGAGATAAAAGTGCAGACCGCGAACTGCGCCGGGCTCAGGCCGTGCGAACACCGAGCCGGGCACGGGCGTTTCGTGGCCGGATTCCGCGGCTTTGAGAATCTCGGTTTCCGGCAGGCCCAGCGGGAAATTCAGGTTCACCCAATCGGAAAGCGACCGGACTTTCCACTCGCCGGACTCGGGATCCGGCGGTGGTGAACTCTTCAACCTTCTGGATCACGACCTCTTCCATGATATCCATGAGGCGGTCGCGGACATCGGCGGCGCGGATGATTTCGTTGCGGAAGCCGTAGATGACTTCCCGCTGCTTGTTCATCACGTCGTCGTATTCGAGCGTGCGCTTGCGGATTTGGAAATTGTGCTGTTCCACCCGCTTTTGGGCTTGTTCGATGGACCGGTTCAGGAGCGGATGTTCGAGCTCCTGGCCTTCTTCCAGCCCCATTTTCTCCATGTACTTGACGATGCGATCCGAACCGAACAGGCGCATCAAGTCGTCCTCCAGCCCAATGAAAAAGTGGGAGGAACCGGGATCGCCCTGGCGGGCGCAGCGTCCGCGCAACTGGCGGTCGATGCGGCGGGACTCGTGGCGCTCAGTGCCAATCACGTGCAACCCGCCGGCCTCCGGCCACGCCGGGGCCAAGCTTGATGTCGGTGCCGCGACCGGCCATGTTCGTGGCGATGGTCACCCCGGCGCGCTGCCCGGCGCGGGTGACGATTTCGGCTTCCTGCTGGTGGTACTTGGCGTTGAGGACGGAGTGGATGATGCCTTCACGCTTGAGCATGCGCGAGAGCTGCTCGCTAATCTCGACGGAGATCGTGCCCACCAGGATGGGCCGGCCCTGGCCGTGGACGGTCTTGATCTCGTTGAGCACCGCGCTGAATTTTTCGCGCTTGGTCTTGTAAACCGAATCGTTGGCGTCGTTCGCGCGGCGACCGGGCGGTTGGTGGGGATGACCAGCACGCCGAGCTTATAGATATCGAGGAACTCCGAGGCCTCGGTTTCCGCCGTGCCGGTCATGCCCGCCAGTTTGTGGTAGAGGCGGAAATAATTCTGGATGGTGATGGTGGCCAGGGTTTGGGTTTCGCGCTCGATGGCGACGCCTTCCTTGGCCTCGACCGCCTGGTGCAGGCCATCGCTCCAGCGGCGGCCGGTCATCAAGCGGCCCGGTGTTCTCATCCACGATGATGACTTTGTTTTCCTGGACGACGTATTGGACGTCTTTCTGGTAAAGGCAATAGGCCTTGAGCAACTGCGAAATGGCGTGGATGCGCTGCGCCTTGGTCTCGAATTCCTGCTGCAGCTTGGTTTTGGCTTCAAGCCGTTTGCGCGGGTCTGCTTCCGGCCCCGCGTCGATCTCATGCAAGGCGGTCGTCAGGTCCGGCAGCATGAACGCGTCCGGGATCTTTCGGACTGAGGTAATTGCGCCCTTTCTCCGTAAGATCGGCTTCGTGGCTTTTCTCGTCGATCGCGAAAAAGAGTTCCTCTTTTTCGGCGTAAAGCTCGACTTTCTTCTGATCGGCGTGGAGCTGCAGCTCGGCCTGGTTCATCAGGCGCAAATTCTCGGGGTTTTCGAGCAGTTTTAGCAGCCCGGCTGATTTCGGTTCGCCGAGCTTGACCCGGTAGAGCAACAGGCCGATCTCTCGTTCGAGGGCCGCCCCATCCTGCACGTTGGAACCGTCCTCCGGATGCAGTTTCTTCAGCAACCCGTCGGCTTCGGAAAGAAAGCGATTGCAGAGGCGTTCCTGGACCTGGAAAATGACTCGACCTGGGGTTTGAAAGTGCCGTATTGCTCATCATAGGTGACCACTGCCGGACCGCTGATAATCAGCGGCGTGCGGGCTTCGTCGATAAGGATGGAATCGACTTCGTCGACAATGGCGTAGTAATGGCCGCGCTGGACTTGCTCCTCTTTGCGTGACGCCATGCCGTTGTCACGGAGGTAATCGAAACCGAATTCCGCATTGGTGCCGTAGGTAATATCGCAGTCATATTGCTCGCGGCGCACGCTGGGCGGTTGATCGTGCAGGATGCAGCCAACGGTCAGATCCAGAAACTTATAAACGGCGCCCATCCACTCACTATCCCGAGCCGCCAGGTAATCGTTCACCGTGACGACGTGAACGCCGCGGCCCGTCAGCGCATTGAGGTAAACCGGCAAGCGTGGCAACCAGGGTTTTGCCTTCGCCGGTGGCCATTTCCGCAATCCGCCCCGAGTGCAGGGCGTAGCCGCCGATGAGCTGGACATCAAAAGGGATCATCTCCCATTTTAAGGGGTGCTCCCGAACTTTGATCTCATTGCCACAGAGGCGGCGGCAGGCGTTTTTCACGACCGCAAAGGCTTCCGGCAGGATTTCGTCCAGGCGCTGGGCCAGGGCCTCCTTGTCCTCGATTTTCGAGAGTTCCGCCTTCCACGCGGCGGTTTTGTGCCCGCAGCGCCTCGTCGGGCAGGGGCTGAAGCTCCTGCTCGAGGGCGTTAATCCTGGCGACCAAAGGACGTAACCGCTTGACTTCGCGGTCGTTCTTGGAGCCGATGAACTTCTTTACGATAAACCCAATCATGGTCAACTCGAAGGCTCAGACGCTACGGAAACAGTGGCAAGGCGTCAAAGACTTTAACAGCTTAGCTTCACGGAAGGGAAATTCAAGGCGTTAAGGGGAGCCAAAGGCCATTATGTCTATCGGCTTTTCGACCATTTCGCCCGCCCCTTGTGGAAGGCGCGAGTCAAAGCCCCGCAAACCACAGGCCGCGGATGACACGCTCCGCTATGGCCCGGCGCCTGCGCCACCCCAGCCGAGGGACCTATTGCGGCGAACCGGCCCCCGTGGTACGCTCTGCGCACTATGGGACTGACCGAGGTCACCACCAAATTCTCATCTCCGGTGAATGCCAACGAGCCGTGCGAACGGTCCGCGCGAGTGGGTGCTGCCTGGAAATGAAATGCTTTGTTACCGGCGCTTCGGGGTTCATCGGCGCCAACCTGGTGCGGGAGTTGACCGCCCGCGGGCATCAGGTTAAGGCCTTGCTGCGGACCGGCAGCGATTTGCGCGGCCTGGATGGCATCGAGTACGAGCGCGTGGAGGGGGACCTGAGCCAGGCCGGGCAACTGGCGCCCGCCATGCGCGGCTGCGACTGGTGTTTCCACGTGGCGGCGAGCTATCACCTTTGGCTTCGTGATTACCGCCCGATGTATGCCGCCAACGTGGAAGGCACCCGCGCGGTCCTGGCCAGCGCGGCGGCAGCGGGCTGCACGCGGATCGTCTATACCAGCACGGTCGGGTGCATCGGCCTGCCGCGCAGTGACAACGGGGAGTTGATACCGACGGACGAAACCGCCCCCGTTTCTGAAAGCCAGATGAGCAACCATTACAAACGCTCGAAGTGGCTAGCCGAGCAAGCCGCCCTGCAACTCGCGCGTGAGGGTCTGCCGGTGATCCTCGTCAATCCAACCGCTCCCGTTGGCCCGCGCGACGTAAAACCCACACCCACCGGCCAGGTCATCGTGGATTTTCTCAATCGTTCCCTGCCCGCTTACCTGGATACCGGGTTGAACTGGGTGCATGTTCGCGATGTGGCCATTGGCCACATCCTGGCGGCGGAAAAGGGGCGTGTGGGCGAGCGGTACATCCTCGGTCACGCGCAGGGCAACTGGACCTTGAGGCAGGCCTTCCAGGTCCTGGAAAAGCTCACCGGTGTGCCCGCCCCGCGCACGCGTGTCCCTTATTGGGTAGCGTTGAGCGCGGCACACGCAAACGAGTTCTTTTCCCGATTCACCGGCCAGCCTCCTAAGGCGCCGCTGGCAGGTGTGCGCATGGCCAAATACAAGATGTTCTTCAACCCCGCGAAGGCCATTCGCGAGCTCGGGCTGCCGCAAACCTCGCCGGAACGGGCGCTGGCTGACGCCGCCGATTGGTTTCGAGCCCAGGGATACGTAAGGCAATGAATGCCCGGATGGTCCGCTCGCTGCTGCTCGCCGGCCTGATCGCTCCGCTTGCGTTCGCATCGACCGCGAGAAATTCACCCCAAGAACGGGCGTACGCGCCGATTTATGCACAGGCGACCAACCGAATGGACGGGGTGGTTTTGTTCAAACCGAAAGAGCCTCGGACGGACAATTTGAATTTCACGTTGGCCCCGCTGATTTTGCAGGAGGTGTCCGGGCCGCAGGAGGCTTCTCGAAATCCGGACCGGTTCGGCAAACTCGAGTTCGATGGGGAAAAGGCGCGTTTGGATTCTTCTCAGCCGGTGGTCTATTTCACGCTCGATGCGGTCCTGCTTCATGGCCAAGCCCACGCGCGAGCGACATACCTTTGGTTCTATTCCATCCAAGGCCGGGAGCGCACGGGCGGGCCGCTGCCCGCGCAGGGCGTGCGTATCACCCTGGATTCCTCAGGCCGCCCTGGCCTTTGGGAGATGCTGGCGGACGCCTCAGGGGCTGCCGTGGTTTTTGCCTCGCAGAGCCTCGAAGCAGATGCACGCGCGCAGTACGGTCCCCCGCTCCCCGGACGCCGCTTTTGTGTCGAACCAGGTCTGAAGGAATCGCCGAAGGTGGTGGTTGCGCGCGTGGTTGACGACGGACCGGTTCCCATGGGCCCCATGGTGTATCTTCGCCGCGGCACCCGGTGCGTCAGCACGCTGACGTGCCGTTGCATGCCGGCGCAAGCGGCCCACCTCATGGGAACCCAGGTTTACACCCTCGTCCCGGTGGCCGGCAGCCCGGCAGAACCATGGGCCGCGGGCGCCGGCCTGATGGGGAAAGCACCTGCGCCTCCCTGGCCTCGCTTCCCGAGCGACCAAAAGAGCCTGGACTCATGGCTCCGCCTACCCCGCACATTTTAGCCCGCTGACGATCTTCATACCCCGCCGCAACGGCGGGATTTGGAGCTCCCGGCCGGACCAAGATCGAGAGCTATCTTGGGAGGTTAACGAGCGCTCGGTCCAGGCGCCATGTTGCCGATGAAGCGCCGGCATGCTGCCGGCTCAAGACGTCCGAGCGCTCAAAGCCGGCAATATGCCGGCGCTCCGCGCCATCGGCGATGCGTTTGAAACCTACCGGCCCAAACCGTGCCTCCATAGCGGCCATCGTCTCCCCCACGCTGCGCGGATCTTTGCGCGCCTGTCCCCCGATCTTCGAGGGTTTGGCACTCGCCCCACTCATATCACCACTTGAGGTCGCGCCGGCACAGTGGGGTGAAGACCCGAGCCACGCGCAAGCGCGTGATGGATCAAAGCGGAAACGGCGCAGACCTGCGCGGCATGCGGGGGGAGCGACGTCGAAATCGTGTTGCGCATGAGTGGCGGCACATCCGACCTGTTTTGCATAGAGCTGTGGTCCAACCCCCGCCGCCGATCGCGGCGCACGAAACAGCCGCCCGCGACTAAGTGGCGTGGCTCGAAGCCCGGCCGCGGCTCAATGGCGCTGCGTCGGTTTCTGCGCCGTCTCATCCCCCCACGCGCCGCGCCGCTCTGCCCGCGCTTTTCCATCCCGTCAACGAAGCTGGACTTTTCGCAGTCGAACTTCTAAAAATGGTTTCACCAGTTTGCCAAAGCTATGAAACCATATTATGCCTTCGCCATCATCTCGAGCGCTCTAACCCTCGCCTCCGCAACTCGGGCGGCCAACACCGGCTCCCCCTTTTACGGTGATGCGCCGGACGAGCACCATCCCTGGGCCGTCCACGACTGGAACCGGCCGCAGCCGAAGCTGGTCACTCCCGGTTCTTTCAGCACTCAGGATCAACCCGGCCAGCCGCCGTCCGATGCCATCGTGCTCTTCGACGGAACGGACCTCTCGAAGTGGGAGGCGGACGAAGGCGAAGGTGTGCCCACCAAATGGGTGATCCGAAACGGAGCGATGGAGTGCGTGCCGGGTTCCGGGTTTATCCGCACCCGGGAGAAGTTCGGTGACTGCCAACTCCACGTCGAATGGGCGGCGCCGACGAGGGTCGAGGGCGAGAGCCAGGGACGCGGCAACAGCGGCGTGTTCCTCATGGGCTTGGTCGAGGTCCAGGTGCTGGACAACTACAACAACCCGACGTACGCGGATGGGTTTGCCGCTTCGGTGTATGGGGTCAATCCACCACTGGCCAACGCGCTGCGCCCTCCTGGCCAATTCCAGACCTATGACATCGTCTTCCGCCGGCCCATCTACAAGGATGGCCAGCAAATCGATCCCGGCTCCGTGACCGTCTTCGAGAATGGCGTGCTCGTCGAGGACCACACCCGCCTGGAAGGCCCGACCGGGCACATGGCGCGCGCCAAGCCCGGCCCCTTCCCCGACGCCGGCCCCCTCAAGCTCCAGGACCATGGCAATCCCGTCCGTTATCGGAACATCTGGTACCGGCCCCTGCCGCCCCGCGCCATCGAAGGCGGCACGGATGGTTACCTCACGACCGAAGCCACCATGGCCAAACGCAAAGAGATCGCCGAGATGATCCGCAAAGACGCCGAGCGCCTGCACGATGCCTCAAACCCCCTGCCGGAGATGTTGCGCCTGACCGAGTCCCTGGTCTATGAATACGATGACGATACCGCCCAAAAGGCCCACCAAATGGCCAATGATTACCTGGCCAGCTTGAAACAACTCTCCGCCGATCAACTCGAAGCCAAAAAGGACGACATCAAACACCTGCGCAACGTCTGCCGGTACCTCGCCAAGTTTAATATCATCCCCGACGACGCCGAACCCAAAGTGCAACTCGAGGAAATCGTCAAAGATCACAATTGGGATAAGAAGTAGAGCGCGTCGAGCGTGGTCCAGGATCCGGGGGGCTCATGAACTCCTGAGCCCCCACAAACGAACCCGGGCCTGGACGCCCGAATCCGCTCCGGCCTATCCTGAAAGGTTAGCGGGCGGCCTATCCTGAAAGGATAGTGAGCACTCAGCCCAGGGTTGCGAGTCCGCGAGCTACCCTGGGTTGGGCCGCCGGAAGGAACGTCAACCCTGAAAGGGTTGCAGTGGACACCATGCTCGAACCCTTTCAGGGTAAAGAAGTTCTATGCGCGGCTCGGGACCCAGGGTAGCTCGCAGACTCGCAACCCTGGGCTGAGTGCTCAAATCCCTTCGGGATTGTTACACCCAACGAACGCATTTGGATTGGACCGGACATCTCTTCGGCATAGTTACGCCCAACGAACACACCTGGGTTGGACCGGAGATCCGTTCGAGATAATTACGCCCGGCCCAACAAATGAACCCGGGTTCGGATTCAGAAACCCCAAAGCCCGCGACTTGCGAACGGGGTTCCTGAACCGGCGTTCTCGCGGAGAGCCCCCTTTGGTGCGATGCCCCCCTAAGCTCCCGCTCGACCGATCCCCGCCAACTCCTCCTCGAAATCCACGATTTCTTTAATCTGCGTCAGAAACCACCGATCGATTTTGGTTAACTGAAACATCTCCTCGATGCTGAACCCGGCGCGCAGGGCGTGGCGGAGGAAAAAGATCCGTTCCGCGTTCGGGACACTGAGCTTCTGGCTGATGAGATCGCGTGGCAGGAGGTCGCGATCACCGTAAACCTTTTCGCCGACACGCCAGGGTTTGCCGTCGCCGCCAAGGCCGGAGCGGCCAATCTCGAGGGAGCGCAAGGCCTTTTGGAGCGACTCCTTAAAGGTCCGGCCGATGGCCATGGCTTCCCCGACGCTTTTCATTTGGGTGTTGAGGGTCGGGTCAGCCTGGGGGAATTTCTCGAAAGCAAACCTCGGAATCTTAGTGACCACGTAGTCGATGGTCGGTTCGAAACTGGCCGGGGTCTCCCGGGTGATGTCGTTGCGAATTTCGTCCAGCAAATAACCGACCGCGAGCTTGGCGGCGATCTTGGCGATGGGGAATCCGGTTGCCTTCGAGGCCAGGGCCGAGGAGCGAGAGACGCGGGGGTTCATCTCGATAATGACCATACGCCCGTTGTCGGGGTTGACGGCAAACTGAATGTTGGACCCGCCGGTTTCCACGCCGACAGCGCGGATGACCGCAAACGAGGCATCCCGCATGATCTGATACTCTTTATCGGTGAGCGTTTGGATGGGCGCCACCGTGATGGAATCCCCGGTGTGAATGCCCATGGGATCGAAGTTCTCGATCGAGCAGATGATCACGCAGTTATCCTTCCGGTCGCGCATCACCTCCATTTCAAACTCCTTCCATCCCAACAGCGACTCCTCGACGAGGATCTCGGAGACCGGGGACAATTCGAGGCCGCGTTTGGCGATTTCCTCGAACTCCTCACGGTTATAGCCGATCCCGCCACCGGTGCCGCCGAGGGTGAAGGCCGGGCGGATGATCAACGGAAGGCGCCCGATTCGTTCGGCAACCTGCCGGGCTTCCTCAAGGGTGTGCGCCGTGCCGCTCACCGGCACATCCAACCCGATGGAGATCATCAGATCCTTGAAGACCTGGCGGTCTTCGCCTCGCTCGATGGCTCCGGCGTTGGCGCCGATCATCTCGACCCCGTATTTGTCCAGCGTGCCGCGACGGAACAAGCCCATGGCGGTATTCAGCGCCGTTTGGCCACCCAACGTCGGGAGCAGGACCAGTTTGCCCTGCGCGCCGATGCGCGCCATTTCTTCGACCTCCCGGGCAATGATCTTCTCCACGCACTCCGGCGTGATCGGCTCGATATAGGTGCGATCCGCGAACTCCGGATCGGTCATGATCGTAGCCGGGTTCGAGTTGACCAGGATAACGCGGTAGCCCTCCTCCCTCAGCGCTTTGCAGGCCTGGGTGCCGGAATAATCGAACTCACAGGCCTGGCCGATAATGATCGGGCCCGCGCCAATGATGAGCACGGAATGAATGTCGGTGCGCTTGGGCATAAAAGCCGGGAAACATAACTACATTCCGCCGTGGTTGTCAGCTTTTTTGCTGGACTCAGACCGCCGAGGGTTTTGAATAAGTCCATGTTCGTCTCGACACCCTCTGCTTTCCAGCCTGGCACACCTCAATCCAGAAGACAGTTCATTCAGCGGATTGGTTCAGCGGCGGCTCTGGGCGCCGTCCTCGCGCCCGTGGCGTCCGTGCAGGCCTCGGCGCAGCCGGTCCGTTCCCAAAAGACACTCGTCGGCTCGAACGTGTATGTCTGGACCCAATACGCGCAACGCGACAAAAAGCAATTTAACGTCGAGGACGTCCTCTCCGCCCTGCGCGACACCGGCTACGATTACCTGGAACATTTCATGAACGTGGCGGAACCCGGCGAGAACGCGCGGTTCGCCGAGCAGGCCAGGGCCAAGGGACTCCAGCCGGTAAGCCTGTATGTGGGCGCCCGGCTCCATGAGGCGGACAAGACCCGGGACGTGATCCAGAGGATCCTGACCGCCGCCACGGTTTGCCAGAAGTCTGGATTTCAGGTGATCAGTTGCAATGCGGACCCGATTGGGCGGGAGAAGACGGAGCAAGAACTCAAGACGCAGGCGGGCGCCATCGAGGAGCTGGGCCGTGGACTCGAGGCCTTGGGCCTAAAGCTCGGCATGCACCAGCACCTGCCGGAAATGGCGAGCCGCGGGCGCGAGTTTCACTATGTCTTCGATCACACCCGGCCCGCGGTTGTGGGCTGGTGTTATGACGTGCACTGGGTTTGGAAAGGCGGGGTCCAACCGCTCGACGCCCTGAGGCAGTATGGGCAGCGCGTCGCCACCTGGCACCTGCGCCAGAGCCGCGGTGGAATTTGGTGGGAAGACCTGGATACGGGCGATATCGACTACGACGTGGTTGCGGAGTATGCCTCCAGGCATAAACTGGCTCGACGCTTTAGCGTCGAACTGGCCTTGGAGGAAGGCACGAAGATAACCCGGTCCGTGGTCGAAAACCATCGCCGCAGCCGCGAATTCGTGCGCAGAGTCTTTGAGGGGCGGACATAGAATGCGGCGCGTAGGTTGGACGCCAGCCCGCCCTTGCCGGCTAGCCGGGGTGGCGGACCCGGACCAAACCGACAAGCCACCAGACCTCAGAGCCGATTCCGTCCCAGGCAGCCTCACCGGGCGCCCGCCCTCATCTCCACAGGCGTCTCCCAGCCGCCACCCAGCGCCTTGATCAGACCGACCGAGGCCACCCGTCTCTGACCTTGGAGCTGCACGACCGTCCGCTCGATGGCCAGGGCGGCGCTTTGCGCCGTGGCCACTTCGAGGTAGGTAGTCAATCCAGCCCGATACCGGTTATCCGCGATTTCGAGGTTGTGTTGGGCGGCGGTCAGGGCCGCGTTCTGGGCCTCAAGCTGGTCCCTCAGCAAGCCCTGCGCGGCCAACTGGTCTTCCACTTCCTGAAATGCGGTCAAAACCGTCTGCCGATAATTTGCGACGGTTTCGTTATAGGTGGCTTTGGCCAAAGCCAGTTGAGCACGGTTGCGGCCCCCGGTGAACAGCGGCAACTCCAAGGCCGGGCCGACAGCCCAGAAACGGCTGGGCCAATTGAACCAGGTCGAGGCGTCGATCGACTCCAGACCCGCCAGGCCGTTGAACTGAACTCGCGGATAAAAAGCGCCTTTGGCGACGCCGATTTGAGCGTTGGCCGCCGCCATGAGCCGCTCCGAACTGGCGATATCCGGGCGGCGTTCGAGCAGTTCGCTCGGCAGGCCAACGGGCACCGCCGGCAGCCGGGCGCCCGCGCTCAGCGTGGACTCCACCTCGAAGCCTGTGGCCGGTTGTCCGCATAAAGTGGCCAGCGCATGCAGAATGTTCAGCCGTTGCAATCGCAACGCGGGCAACACGGCCTCGGTTGCCCGGAGTTGGGTTTGAGCTTCCGACACGTCCAGATCACTCGCCACCCCTCCCCTTCGGCGATTCACGGTCAATTCAAGCGACCGGCGATAGGCCGCGGCGGTCCTCAACAGGACGCCGTACTCCGAATCCACCGCCCGCAGGCTGAAGTAATCCGTCGCCAGCTCAGCCTGTAATGCGAGTTTGATCGTCTCGAGATCCGCGGCGCTGGCCGCCAAACGCGCCCGGGCGCTTTCGACCTCCCGGCGAACGCGGCCCCAGAGATCCACTTCCCAGCCGGCCTGCAGTTGCATCGTGAAGGTGTTATAGGTCGGGCTGATGCGGCCGACGTGGCCGTTGACCGGCGCGCTGAAACTCGTCCGTTGTCGGACGTAATTCGGGTCCAAAGCAACCTGTGGAAAGAAATCGGCGCGGGCGATATTGAACGAGGCCCGGGCTTCATCAAAGCGGGCCAGTGCAGCGGTGAGTTGTTGATTGTTCGCGGTCGAAAGCTGCTCCAGCCGATCCAAATCCGGATCGCCAAACATCGACCACCAGGCGCCCCGGGCCAGGTGCGCGGAGGGTTCAGCCAATTTCCAACCGGCAGCGTTGGTCCCGAGGCTGCCGGAGTAGTTCGCCGGCATTGAATGGGCATCCAAAGCGGGCGGAGGACGGTAATCCGGCCCTACCTTGCAGCCGGCGAGCCCACACAGGGCGCCCAGGCAAGCCAGACTGAGATATCGCGCGAACACCGCGCGATGGAGTCGCGGGCTGTCGGCCGATGGTCCAATCCACTTCACTGGCCACCCTGGGTCTTCGCGTCCGCGCCGCCCACGCGCACCGTCATGCCACTGACCACCGAATCCGGCGGGTTTAAAATCACGCGGTCCTGCGGAGTAACTCCGTCCAGGATTTCGAGGGTCGGCCCCAGGTCACGCCCGAGAGTGACCTTGCGCAATTCGACCTTGTTGTTGGGGAGCACCAGAGCCACTTGGGTGCCTTCCGCGCGAAACAACAGCGTGTTCGCCGGGAGCAGCAATCCGGCCTCCCGCGGGGCATCCCGGAAGCGCACCTGGGCGTAAGTATCCGCCAGGATCTCGTGCTTCGAGTTATCCACCGCCAGTTCGACCAGCAAGGTCCGCGAATCCGCGCTCATGGCGCCGGCCGACCGGACCACCTTGGCCGGAAAGACGCGTCCCGGCAGCTCGGGGATCATCAAGTCCGCGACCTCACCCGGACGAATCCCCTCAGCCTCGGCTTGCGGCACGCGCACATAGACCCGCAGGGTGCCGGTCTGGGCCAGATGAAAAAGCTCCCGGCTGCTCCCGGCCACCACCAGTTGTCCCACGTCCACATTTCGCATGGTGATGGTGCCGGAGAACGGCGCGCGGATGCTGGCAAAGGATTCCAATTCCTCGAGACGGCGCACGTTGGCGCGCGCGGCCTCGACATTCGCCGATTTCAGCTCAAAATCGGACTGTTTCTCGGCGGCTTCCTGCTCGCTCACGCTGGCGGTCTTGACCAACTCGGCCCAGCGCGCAGCCGTGACCCGCGCCAGGGCCAGGGCGGCGTCGGCTTGCAGCAGTTGGGCCTTGGCCTGGGCCAGTTCCTGGCGGAGTTCCGGAGCATCGGTTACCGCAAGCAAGTCCCCCTCCTTCACCTGGGCCCCAATGTCCACCAGCCACCGGGTCAGGTAACCGCTCGATCGCGCGTAAATCGGCGCGTCGATAAAGGGTTTCACCTCGGCGGGCAGCAGCAATTCGCCGATGGCCTGGCCTGGGGTGGGGCTGACCACGGAGACCGTTTGAACGGCCAGGTCGCGCGTCTCCGCAATCAACTCCCGCCGGTGTTGCCAGCGCGGGAGCAATCCGGCCAGCGCCCCGATCACGATCAGCAACCCTGCCACGATCGCCGCCCGGCGCAGCGTGGCGCCCGAACTCGCCGCCGCATCCGCCACTGAGGCGGGAGGGACGGGATTCGTGGTTTTCAGGATGGTTTGGTTCATGGAATTGATCGAAACCGCGATACCCGGGAGCCCCTGCGCCTCAGGCGATTCGTTCCGAAGTTCGAGCGTATGGTTATCAAGGGCCATGTGATTTGCAAGTTCAGGGGCTGACCGTCGCGGCACCCAGATCGCCGGGTCCGAGGGATGCCGGGGTGGTATCGCTGGCCGGGGCGCTCGCGCGCCGGTGGCAGAGCGTAAAGACGACCGGCACGAAAAACAGCGTGGCGACGGTGGCAACCACCAGCCCGCCGATAACCGCCCGGCCCAGCGGCGCGTTCTGCTCTCCGCCTTCGCCGAACGCCAGGGCCATAGGCAGCATGCCGATGACCATCGCGGCGGCAGTCATCAAGACCGGGCGCAGCCGGCTCACGCCCGCCTCCCAAGCGGCGCTCAGGGGATCGGCGCCCCCTTGCAGCGCGCTCCGGGCGAAAGTGACCACCAGAACGGAGTTGGCAGTGGCCACCCCGAGGCTCATGATCGCCCCCATCAACGCGGGCACGCTCAGGGTCGTAAAGGTCAGATGCAAAGCCCACACCACCCCGGCCAAAGCTCCGGGCAGGGCCGTGATGATAATGAAGGGGTCCAGCCAGCTTTGGAAGTTCACCACCAGCAGCAAGTAGATCAGCACCATGGCCAGGATCAGCCCGACGCTCAAGCCCACGAAACTCGTGTGCATCGTCTCGGCCTGGCCGCGCAACGTGATGAAGCTGCCGCGTGGGAGCTCCCCCTTGGCCTGCTCGATTAACGGTTTTATGTCGTGCAAAACCCCGCCCAAATCGCGCTCGGCCACTCCGCCGAACACGTCAATCACCGGGATGATGTTGTAATGCGAAATCACCGCCGGTCCGACCGTGCGCTTGAACGTGGCGAGGTTCGCTAGAAGCTGGACATCCCCCTGGCCGGGACGGCTCGCATTGATGGGAATCGAATTCAGGGCCGTAAGCGAATCCATGTGGTGTTCCGGGACCCGGACGTTCACCAGGTATTGGATGCCGTTCTTGGGGTTCATCCAATAGACGGGCTGGACCTGGCCGCTGCCGCTCAAACTCAGCAGCACCGAGTTGGCCACGTCCCGCTCGGCCAGTCCCATCTCGGAGGCTTTGGTACGATCGATGGTGAAGTCCAGCTTGGCCAGGTCTCCCGGTTGTTGCACGCGCACATCCACCGCCCCGGGCACTTGCCGGATTCTGTCGGCCAGCCGGTTGGCAATCTCACGGTTCTTTTCCTGGTCACGCCCGACCACTTGCACGTCGAAGGGAGCGGGCAAGCCGAAATTGATGGATTGGCTGACAATATCCGCCGGCAGAAAATAAAAGGTGATGCCCGGGAATTCCCGCGGCAGCTTGGAGCGCAGCCGCTTGATAAACTGCGCGGTGGGGTGATGCTTGGCATTCAGTGACACGAGGATATCCGCGTCGCCGGTTCCCACCAGGCCGCTGTCATTGTAGGTGAGGTTGATGCTCGAGACGGGAATCCCGACGTTATCGAGCATGCCGCGAAATTCCTTCGCGGGGATTTCCGCGCGAATCGAGGCCTCGATTTGATCCACCAGCTTGGCGGTCTCCTCGATGCGGGTGCCGCTCCGCGCCCGGGCATGGAGCCGGAACTGGCCCGAGTCCACCGTCGGGAAAAAGTCCTGGCCCAGTTGCGGGAGAAGGCACATCGAGCCCAGGCAAAAGCCCAGGAAGATCAAGGCGAAGGCGGCGCGATGGTGCAGGAGGGCTCCGAGCAGGATGCGGTAGCTCTCACGGAACCGATCGAAGCCGCGCTCGAAGCTGGCCTGAAGGGCGGCGAAGGGGCGCAGGCAGGACTCGATCAGCGTACGGCGACGCCCGGCATCGGCGGCCGGCGCGGGTTCGTGGGCGTCCGTGTGGGCCGCGGGATAATGCCGTGCGTTACGGTAGAACCACATGACCAGCGTCGGCACCAGGGTGCGTGAAATGATGTAACTGGCCAGCATGGCAAACACCACCGCTTCCGCCAGCGGAACGAAGAGGTAATGCGCCACCCCGGTCAGAAAAAACATCGGCACGAACACAATGCAGATGCACAGCGTGGAAACAAAGGCAGGCATGGCGATCTCCTGCGCCCCGTCCAGGATCGCGTCGTTCAAGGCCTTCCCCGTGGCCATATGACGGTGGATATTCTCGATGGCCACGGTCGCGTCATCGACCAGGATGCCCACCGCCAGCGCCAGGCCGCCCAGCGTCATCAGGTTGATGGTTTCGCTCAATGCGCTCAACGTCGCAATCGAAGCCAGCACCGAGAGCGGGATCGATAGCGCGATAATCACCGTGCTGCGCCACGAACCCAGGAACAGGAGGATCATCAAAGCCGTCAGCGCCGCCGCGATCACACCCTCGCGCACCACGCCGGAAATAGCCGAGCGCACGAAAATCGATTGATCCGAGAATTCCTTCACGTTCAGCTCCGGCGGCAGCCCGGCCAGGACCCCCGGCAGCGCCGCCTTAACCCCCTTGACCACTTCCAGGGTCGAGGCCGCCCCGCTCTTGTAGATCGTGAGCAGGGCGCCGCGCACCCCTTCGTTGCGCACCACGTTTTGCTGCGGTTGATAGCCGTCCCGCACCTGGGCGACATCGCTCAGGCGGATCACGGCGTTATTGACCGTCTTGATGGGCAAGTCGCCGAGTTCCGACATCACCGTCGGGGTTGTATTCAGATCGATGGGGTATTCGGTCGGCCCAATTTTGGCCGTGCCGCTGGGCAGAATCAGGTTCTGCGCGTTCAGCGCATTGACCACGTCCACCGGGGCCAGGTTCTTCGCCTTCAACGCCGTCAGATCCAAATCGACCGATACCAACCGGCTCTTCCCCCCGTAGGGCCAGGGCATGGCCGCGCCGCGAACCGTCGCCAACCCCACGCGGATGGCATTCGCGCTATAGTCGAAGATCTCCTGCTCGGACAGTTTTGGGCTGCTGATGCTGTACTGCAGGATGGGAACCGTGGAGGCGCTATACCGAATGATCAGGGGCGGCGTGGTGCCGGGGGGCATTGACCGAATGACCGTCTGCGAAATGGCGGTTACTTGCGCGACGCCGGCATCGACGGACGAGCCCTCGCGGAAGAAGACCTTGATAATGCCAATGCCGTTGTAGGCGTTGGACTCGATGTGCTCGATATCGTTGACCGTAGTGGTGAGGGAGCGCTCCTCGGCAAAGTTGAATCGCTGTTCGATATCCTGGGCGTCCAGCCCCGCATAGCTCCAAACGATGCTGACTACCGGAATGTTGATCGAGGGGAAAATGTCCGTCGGCGTGCGCAGCAGCACAAAGGGCGTGAGCAACACCAATACCAGCGCCGCCACCACAAACGTGTACGGCCGGCGCAGGGCAAGACGGACAATCCACATAGTCGCGCCTCAAACCGCCGGCGGCCGCACGCCCGCAGCGGGCATTCCTCCCCGCGGTCGCGGGGAAAATCGGCTCGAATCAGACCACACGTTCACAGGGCACTACGAATGCCATAATCCCGGCGTGGAGGCCAATACATGTTTGCGCCCGGATTGATACGTGATTAGTATCAAAGCCGTGGAATTGCGTCACTTGCGGTATTTCGTGGCGGTGGCCGAGACGCTGAGTTTCCGCGGCGCGGCCGAAAAGCTGCACATCGCGCAGCCGCCGCTCAGCGCCCAGATTAAGGCCCTCGAACAGGAACTGCGCGCCCGGCTCTTCGAGCGCACCACGCGGTCGGTTCAACTGACCCACGCCGGACGGGTGTTCCTGGAAGAAGCGCGCGCGGTTCTGCGGGCGTCCGCCCAGGCCGAGCAGCGGGTGAGGGATGCGGAACATGGTTTGGCCGGGACCCTGCGGGTCGGGATTGTGGCGCCGGTGGCCAACGCCTGGCTGGCGGCCATTTTGCGGGAATTCCGCCGGCAGTTTCCCGGCGTCCAACTTTCCATTTTCGATCTGACCAGCACCGAGCAGTTGCGCCGCTTGCGCGAAAACGAGCTGGACGCCGGCTTGTTGCGTCCGCCGATAGGCTTTCCGGAGCTGGATTACAAGTTCGTCGGCGAATCCCGGCAGGTCCTGGCCGTGCCGGTTGGGCATCGTTTGGCGAAGAAGCGCCAGATTCAGTGGCGGGATTTTCACCAGGAAGAATTGGTGTTGATCCACCCCAGCGCTCAACACGGCTTCTACGATGCCTTCCTGGCGGAGTGCGCGAAGGCCGGCGCCAAGCCGCGCCCGGTGCAGTACGCCAACGATATCCAGACCAAGATGTGGCTGATCTCCGCCGGGTTCGGCATCGCGCCGACCACCGCGACCTTGCAGGAGGTCAAGCGGGCCGGGCTGGTGTTCCGGCCCTTGCCTGGGGGATTGCCGCCGGTCCAAACGGTGCTTGTTTGGCGGCGCGGCGACCCCTCCCCGGTCCTGCGCCATTTCCGGGAGTCCTTCGAGCCGTTCGTCGGGCACGGCACGCACCAGGGACAGCCCGGCGGACACGAACGGCGCGGGTGACGAGGCGGCTTTCCGAGCCCAGCCAAACCCCGTGGCCGCGCCTGGTTGCCTCGGCGGTTGGTTGGTCACTCGCCGTGGCATGGCCGCCCCCATAAGCAGTTTGCTTCCCGCGTGAGCGATCTGTATTCCTGGGTCATGTCGCTTCCTTCGGTCAGACTGGCGAGCCGCGAGCTGGGCGCGGGCCTGTGTCTGCTTTGTCTTCCCTGGACCGCCGCGCCGGCGGCGGATACGAATTCGCTCCGGCCCTGGACTGAGTACCGCACGATTATGTGGATCGGCGACAGCGCGTCCAAGCGGCCGGAAAAGCTGCCGCTCTTTTATCAGCGCCTGCGCGAGATGGGCATCAACACGGCCATGGTCTATGGCGGCGCCGACCCCCAGCCGGTGGTTCAGGCCAAATTCCCGTACTACGTCGAGAACCTCGTCAACCGCGGGCTGTGCCTGAAATTCAATTCGCAGGTGACCGATTGGGACAAGTTCGTCACCGATTGGGCCCGGAACGGTCGTTCCCAGGCCGGCCTCGTGCGCGACTACTGCCTGGATGATCCACAATGGCTCGGCTGGGCGCGCAACGAGGTGCGCCTGATCGCCACGCAAAACCGTGAGCACCAACCCCTGGCCTATAACCTCCGTGACGAGCTTTCCACCACCCTCTCGGCCAACCCCTTCGACTATGACTTCAATCCGATCGCGCTGGCCGCGTTTCGGGTCTGGCTCAAGACCCAGTATGCCGATCTCGACGGTCTGAACGCCGAATGGGAGACCGGGTTCAAGACTTGGGACGAAGTGCGACCCTTTACCACCGATCAGATCAAGGCCCGCATGGCGGACGGTGAAGCATCGCCGCGCGGCCAGCCTGACTGGCAAGCGCTCGAGGCCCTGCGATTTAACCCGGATGCCACCCGGCAAAGCCCGACGCGCTGGAATTTCTCGCCTTGGGCCGACTTTCGCACCTACATGGATCTCTCGCTCGCCCGCTGCCTGGATCAACTGCGCGCCGCGGCGCATGCGATCGACCCCGCCACACCGGCTGGCATCGAAGGCACCCAGATGCCGCACGCTTTCGGCGGCTACGATCTCGGGCGGCTGGCCCAGGTGCTCGATTGGGTCGAGCCCTACGACATCGGAAATTCGAGGGAGATCTTCGGTTCCTTCATGCCCGGCAAACCCATCCTCACCACCGTTTTTGAGAAAGATGCCAACCATGCCCGCCGCCGGCTCTGGCACCTGCTGCTCGAAGGCGATCGCGGCTGCATCGTATGGTGGAGTGAGGATAGCATTGACTGGCAAAGTGATGATTACCGCTTAACGAAGAAAGCCACGGCGCTCGCGCCGGTGCTGCACGAAATGACCTCCCCCCTGGCGCGGCTCTTTTTGCGCGCGCGCCGCCAATACGACCCGGTTTATATCCATTACTCGCAGCCCAGCATCCAGGCCGATTGGCTCCTCGAGTCCACCGTGGATGGCTCCACCTGGCTTCGACGATTTTCCAGCTTCGAAGGGAGCCATAATTCCATGCTGAGAGTCCGGGACGGCTGGCTCAAGGCGGTGCAGGATCTCGGTTTCAGCCCGAGATTCGTTTCTTCCGAGCAAATCGAACGGGGTGCCTTGGACCACGCCGCCAACGCGGTGCTGGTGCTGCCCAGTTCGTGGGCGCTCTCCGACCGGGAGCTGGCCGCGATTCAGGCCGGTCTCACGGGCTCACCCGCAAGACTCAGCCGCGTGCTCTTCAACGGCACCCCTGGGGTTTTTGACCAGCATGTGCATCTCCGGCGCTCGGGACCGCCGGCCTTGTTCACCTCAGCCTCCACAAATTCACAAGACGTTGGTTGCGCCATCGGCAAGGACGGGTTGTCCTCCCCTGCCCTCGACGGAGCCGCAGCCATCGACGTCGCCGGCTATACTCTCGCCCGGCTGCGCCAAGTTGGGACCGGCGCGGGCAGCGAATGGCTCGCCTCCCAGCTCGGTCCGTTGCATCCGGAAATCTCCGTCCCGGCAAGCCAGCGCGTGCGAATTCACCGGTTCGAAACCGCGCGCGGCGAGTTGGTAGCCTTCGAGCGTAACATCGATTACCAGATGAGCGAAGACCTCAAACAAGCCGGCGGCAACGAAATCCTGGAACACCCGATCGAAATCAAAGCTACTTTACCCCGGCCGATGCACGTTTATGAACTGAGGCCGGCGCGCTATCTCGGCCTGGTAAAGGAAATCCATTTCACACTCGATCCCTGGCAACCGTCGCTCTTCGCGCTGACCAGCGACAAGCTCCCGCCCGGACGTATCGTTGACGCGCTGTCTGAATAGACAGCCGGTCACCTCGGCGTTGTCCAAACCAGCCAGGAAGGCGCTGGGGCGGGTGGGGGATTATCGAGCGCTTTTCGTTCAAGTTCCTCGCGTAACTCCCACCAGAGCCGCCGCGGGTTTTTGGACCAAAGCAACACCCAGAATCCGCCTTGCTCAGGTTTAGGCCCGTTGCGCCATTCGTAATCCATGCCGCCGAACCAGTGAAGGTGCCGGAGAAATTCGTCGCAAAACGCGGTTTCGAGCCAGGTAAAATCCTCCTGGCCGGAGGACCAGCGCCCCGTCCGGCGCTGGCTTTCCTGGCGCGCCTGGCAGAGCGTTTGCCACAGCGCCTCCCCATGGCAGAGGTCGATACACCGCCGCACAAATTCCCTGCCTTCAACGGCTAAAGCCAAGTGCGCGCACGATTTCCCGGCGGGAACTCGGCAAAACGGACAATATCGTTGGTTGATCATGACCAAGCGTTGGACTTCGCGCCGCTTTGCATACCCGTGACACCGGATCTCGTCAAGGAAAAGAACGGCGTCCGCATGCACAACACAAGGGTGCGTCCCGGCAGTGCCCCCGGAGCGCCGGTTGGGAGCCCGCTTACGGCGCTCGGCCATTCTTATCGGTACTTCTGTGGGTATTGGACCATTAAGCCGGCTACAAGCCGGCGCTCCCGTCTGGCCGTGTTCGGCGGGCGGTGATGCCGGGATGCACTCGATGCACAGCCCGGACGGATGCCAAACCACCTTGCGGGAGTGCAGATCCGCTGATTCGCTCCGCTCCGCGCGGGGTACCCATCCTGAAAGCTATCCCGAGGGCATTCCAAGACTCGGCCCAGGAGGGACCACGAAATACACGAAATACACGAAAGTTATCCCGAAGGGATTTGAGCACTCAGCCGTTGCGAGTCCACGAGCTACCCAAGAGCAATGACTAGCCTGCATGGGGTTCAGCGAACACCAAAGGCTGAGGTGCTGAAATCCCGTTCCAGATAACAGAAACCGCTGCCGGCCCGGAGAAAGGAGATCTCGACTCGACTTCCCTATGCCCCCCTGCGGCGATGGGCAAAAAAAGTGAACCTTTTGCGCGCCGAACGTTATGAATGGGCAGATGACGACTCATAACCGCGCACAAAACGCAACAGCCTCGGGGTATCGACAGCCACAGCGGGTCGATACCGTGGGAACGCTGCCAGGTTGGAATTTCAAACGAATCATGAGCACAAGCTGCTGGTCTCTCATGCTGATCGGCGGCCTGGCCTCGAGCCTGGCCGGTGAGCCGTTCCGAACCGACATCAATCCCGCGCTCGGTTATTACCAGGCCTTCATCCTCGCGCCCGACCTCTCGCCGGCGGATCATGACTACCTGTTCACTAACGACTGGCGGGGCCAGAAAATACCCGAGCGCGTTGGTGAATTGCTCGGTCGGTACAACAACCAGTTCGCCCTGGTTCGGCGCGCGGGCCACGCAGCCGTCCCCTGCGATTGGGGCATCGATTTCACCCCCGGCCCGGCGACGTTGCTGCCAGGCCTCGCCCGCAATAAGGCCATCGTTGTGACGGCTCGGTTGCGAGCCATGTGGTTCTTGCAGAACCACCGCCCCGCCGATGCCGCCGAGGATTTGGTGGCCGCCTTCAGCCTGGCCAGATACAGCTCGCGCGACGGCACGCTGATCGCCGCCCTGGTCCAGATTGCCTGCGAAAACATTCTGTGCGCCACCGTCGCGGAGAACTACTTCCAATTGGCGCCCGAGACCCTCAAGCAGGTGGTTGACGGGTTCGATTCCGCGCCGCCTCGAGGAACCGTCGCCGCAAGTCTGTCCACGGAAAAGGCCTTCTTCCATGATTGGCTCAAAAACAGGATCACCGATTTGCGGAGGGAGTATCCAGGGGATGAATCCAAAGTGATGGCTTCGGTCCGGGACGTGATCGTGGGGTTGGAAGTGGACGAGGGAGGGCCAAACGCCGAGGCCCAAGCGGATTTCTGGCGCAGGCTGCTCGCGGCATCCGGGGGCACGAGCGACGGGGTCGTGGCCTTGCTGCACAGCGAGGAGCCTTTCTACGAAAAGGCCGCCGCTCTTATGGCGCTGCCCCAGCGCGATTACGAGACCCAGATTTTGGAATTCGAGCAGGAGGTTCAGCGGTCGGCGGATCCGTTTATGCCCCAAAATTTTTCGGCCTGGCAAAAATGCCGGGTCAAAGAGTTTGCCAGCCTGGTGCGGCTGGCGATGGTGCGAGCGGCCGCCGAGTATAAGACTCACGGCGAGGCGGGCCTGCGAAGCGTTTTGGATCCGTACAACCAATCGCCCTTTGCCTTCGAACGCTTCACGTTTGAAGGGGTGGACCGCGGATTCGAACTAAAATCCGCTTACGCCGGTCGCGGCGCGCCCGAGGTGCTTATCTTTGTGGAGAAAGACGGCCCCCCCTTTAGCGTTGCGCCAAAGGCCGAGGCAAAGGCCGCCGCAAAGCCTGCCGGGAGCCGGTGAACAGGCCGTGGCAACCACGCGGTTCCGGATGGAACTGCCCCGGCCTTTTCGATACCCTTGAAACGTGCCCGGCATTCACTCGCTGTTCATGGACAAGGAACGCTGTGACCTGCTGAGCCTGCTCGACGAAGCTCGGGCGGGTGACAGCGAGGCGTTCGGTGAGATCTGCCAACTGTTTGAGACGCGCCTTTTGCGCCAGGCTGGCTCGCTTTGTCGTGATCCGGGCCTGGCCGAAGATCTGGCGCAGGAGACCCTGGTGGAAGCCTGGCGCTGCCTGCGTCGCTACAATGGGAAGTGCCAGTTTTTCACCTGGCTTTGTGCCATTTTACTGAATCGCTACCGGAATACCCTGCGACACAAACACGCGCTTTCAAGGAATGATTTTACCCAGGATGGCGGCGAGGACGCGCGGGAGCGGATGGGCCAACTCCACAACCCGGAGGCGCCGCCTGATGAAGTGGTCGAACTTCATGAGCAAGCCCTGCTCGTGCAACAGTTGTCTGCAACGACTCTCGAACAAGCATCAGCAGGTCATTTATCTGCGATTTTATGTGGACGAGTCCCTCGAGAGCATCGCCGGCGCGCTCGGCTGTTCGGTGGGCACCGTCAAATCGCGGCTCTTCCATGCACTCGAAAAGCTCCGAGGCATGACGGCTTTCAACCCCCAACCGGATCGTTGCGAAGTGAGGAAAGGAATTCATGAAACCTTGTAAGAAAAATCGAAAACCGATCGCGTGGCTGGTCCTCAACGAACTGCCGGCCCGGGAGGAAGCCGAACTTCGCGCGCATCTCGAGGCCTGCGACGGGTGCCGCGCTTACTCGAAAGAGATATCCCAATGGACGGAACGATTGAGCAACCGGGAGCTAGAGACCTGGGCCCCGGCGACGGAGGCGTTCCACCGCAGGGTCGTCAGGGCCTTGCGAGCGGAACCGGCGCCCGGCCGTTCGGCAGGGTCGTTCGTCCAGCCCAAGTGGCGTGGGTTTCGTTGGGTCGCCCTGCCGGCGTTCGGCGCCATCCTCGTCATCCTTGTAGTGTTAGCTTCGCTCCATCCTACCACAGCCCCGGCGCCAAAGACCGGCGCCCGCCCAGTCGTCGCCAACCCGCCGGGAGCGAGCAACCTCGACCCAACCGTGTCCAATTACCAGGTCTTCGCGAGCCGTTCTTTAGATAAGCTCGACGATCTGCTGACCGAACAAGCCCGCATGGGCCTGCCGTCCAGCCCCGTGTATCGAGCCTCAACGCTGTCGCTTCCTGCCAGCGCCGACTGAGCGGGATATCAACCGTTAAGCTGAATCCACCCATGCCTATGCAATCACGAATGAGTCTTCCAATTTGGCTGCTGCCACTCCTGGCCAGCCTGCACGTTGCTCACTGTGGAGTACCTGGATGATCTCGCCATTCCCCAGGAAGGCCGCTCCCGGCGCGCCACCTCGACCATGCGCGTGGGCGAGGTCCGGCGTGGCGCCCATCAGCAACTGAATCCAAATGCCGAACCTCGCGGGGACCTGGATGAAGCGAGCAACTGGGACAACTTCCAGGTCGCACCCGGCCAGACGCATGTGCTGCTCGATGCCAAGGGTCCGGGCGTGATCACGCATATGTGGCTGACCTTTCTGGGGCCGGAACCTCAGGATTGGGCCAAAGGTGGTTCCGCCAACCACCAGGAAATGCTGCTGCGCATCTACTGGGACGGATGCCCGCGGCCCGCGGTGGAGGCCCCGGTGGGCGATTTCTTTGCCAATTGTTTCGGCCAACGCCGTGAAGTCATCAGTCTGCCCGTGGTCGTTGAGGATGCGGATTCCTACAATTGTTTCTGGCGCATGCCGTTCCGCAAGTCGGCCCGAATCGAAATCGTTAACCAAAGTGACAAACCGATCAGTCTCCTTTACTACAACATCGACTGGATCCAAAAGAAGCGCATCCCCCGGAGCACGCCGTACTTTTACGCGCAATACCGGCAGGAATACCCCACGAAAAACGGGCGCGATTACGTGGTGCTCGATACCCAAGGCAAGGGCCATTATGTGGGCACCGTTCTGGCGGTGCGCACGCGCAGCCCAGCCTGGTTCGGAGAGGGCGATGAAAAGATCTACATCGACGGGGAGAAGACCGCCTCGATTTGGGGCACCGGCACGGAAGACTATTTCCTCTCGGCCTGGGGACTTAAGGTTTGCAGCACCCCCTACTCGGGCGTTCCGTACTTCGACCAGTGGGGGATTGTCGGAGGACATACCAGCGCGTACCGCTGGCACATCAACGACCCCATTGTCTTCAATAGCGGCATTAAGGTCACCTTCGAGCATTTCGGTTGGATTTCGCCCGATGAGAATCCTGATTACAAGAGCACCAGTTGGAACGAGCGGGAAGACGATTATTCCAGTGTCGCCTTCTGGTATCAGACCGGCCAACCCACCTTCGAGGCGCGTGCCCCCGGCGCCCGGGAGCGTGCCCTGCCCAGTTTGGATCCGGTCATTGTCTCGGCCCGCGAGTTCGCTTCGGGCCCATTTCACGGGACCGGCGATGCCGTCACGCAACAGCTCGAGCTCTACCCGCGCCCCCAATTGCTGTATATGCCCGCCTCCACACAAGACGCCTGGCTTGAATTCCCCATCACGGTTACGAACCAGCAACCCTTCCGCCTCCTCCTGAACGTGACCAAGTCATACGACTTCGGCCGCTATCAGGTCACGCTGGACGGAGTAAAGCTCGGGGAACCGGTGGATCTGTATAGTCCCAAGATCGTCAACGAGGAGATTCACCTGCTGGATTTCTGGCCGGAACCCGGCACCTACAAGTTGCGGCTGGAATGCGTGGGCAAAAACCAGCAGTCCAGCGGGTATTTCTGCGGCATCGAATCGGTACGTCTCCGAGAACGCCGACCGCGTGTGAGCGCTATGGCCCACGACAGAGGAAAGGACTGGCGAAAGAACCCACAGCTCTATCACTGAACGTTCTGGCGGCGTTTGGCCGTTGTGCCACCCCGAACGCCTTGGCCGCCCGGTGGTGCTGGCCAAGGCCGGAGGCGATCGGGAGCGACCACGAAACCTGCGAAATACACGAAAGCCATCCCGGAGAGATTTTTGCACTGAGCCCGGGGTTGCGAGTCAGCGAGCTACCCTGGGTTCTGCGCACCAAAGGGGCCGTCAACCCTGCAAAGGGTGGAGCAAAGACCCGGGCCGGCGGTGCTGAAATTCCTCGATGGAATCCTCCGCCGGCCTGATGGGAGGAGGTCCCGGTTCCTTTGCTGTCTCCTTTTGAAGTTGTAATCGACGGACTGGCGCGTTACAGCTCCCGGAGACCGGGGCTGATGATGAACAACCTACACGCAATGGGCAGCAAAAAATCCGGCGCGATATGCGACTGGCTGCGGCATCGACAAATTTGGGCTCACAAACGGCACACGCTTATGAAAACCGTATACATACTTGGATGCATGCTCCTGTTGTCCGGCTTTGGCTGCAAACCTGAAGCCCGGCCTGCTCAGTCTGCCCCACCCGAGTCCAAAATCATTTCTGACGGCACCTCTACCTGGGTCTTGGGCGCGGCCATCATGAACGGCACCAACGTTCCTTTGAGCAACATCACGGTCAGGGCAATCACAAACCAGGCCCCGAAGTGATCCAGCCCAAGCCGTCGCGCCAACCGGCCGCCAGAGAGCATCAGGCTTTGGTGCGGGCACCGATGGCCTGGCGTGGCTCCGCTCGTCGTTCGTCCATCATGCGGGCGCGGCGCGCCAAACTGAAGTCCCGGCAGGCATGATAGGATCGTACCTAGACCTTCACGGCGATTATCCTGCTGCCCCTGCGGGGCCGGAACGGTAAACCACTCATGCCAGCGGACAGCGGGTCGGCGCTTTCGATTACTCCCACACGGCCAGCAGCGGCAGCGAGCTAGCCGCACTCCAAACGCTTCGCACGGCCGCGGCGCGGCATGATCGGGCACGGTGGCGCCTCCCACCACACGACGACGGCTTGAGGCCGCCGAGTTTTAATTGACTCGCCCCGCCCCCTTCCCTAGAGTCGCCGAGACAGCAACGGAGTGCGTATCGGTTCATTTTTACACGCCGGGGCTGCGCTTGAATCCCAAAACCGGTTCGAAATAGATCCTATGAAAAAATCACGCGAATCTTGGCTGCGAACACGACGGTGGCTGCCCGGCGCGGCGGCGTTGCTCCTGGGGCTGCCCGCGGCCTTCGCCGCCAATTATCCCACCACCATCCTGAACGACAACCCCGTGGCGTATTATCGACTCGAGGAAACCTCGGGAACGGTCGCCGCGGATTCCTCCGGCAATCACCTGGATGCGACCTACGTGCCCAACAGCACCAGCGCCTACCCGTTGCTGGGCCAGCCCGGCATCGATACCAACTCGGTGTTCTTCAACGGCGGCAGCGACTTCGCCCACGTGGATATTCCTTACAACATCCTGCTCTCGCCCGTCAATGGGGACGGGGTGACCGGCGCACCGTTCTCCGCCGAATGCTGGGTGCAGGCCACCAGTCAATCGACCTCGGATTACACTTCGCCGCTGGCCATGTCGGGCGCCTACACCACCGCCTATGCCAACGGGTCGGGCTGGAACTTTTATCAAACCCAGGGACCGGGCAGCAAGTGGGCCCTCTTTATCCGCGGTGGGTCGGTTTATACCTTTAATGGACCGGCCGTGAACCTGCTCCAATGGTACCACCTGGGAGTGACCTTTGACGGCACGAACGCCACGTTCTATGTGGATGGCCAGGCACAAGGCTCCGCTCCCATCACCTACGACGCGGTCGATCCCCTGTCGGCCTACGACGGCAGCATAGGCTCAGGCCCCTACACGGGCCACCACCCTTTTGCCGGCGGCGTCGATGAAGTCGCCTTTTACACCAACGCCCTGACCGCCGCGCAAATCGAGAACCATTATGAGATCGGAACCAACTCGTTCCGCGCCGCGGCGGTTGCGCCAGGCATCGTCCAGCAACCGGTGTCCGCGACGAATTATTCAGGAACTTCCGTGACCTTCAGCACCATCGCCAACGGGACCACGCCGTTTGCCTACGTGTGGAAGCGGAATGGCGCCGCCATCAGCGGGGCCACCAACAGCAGTTACTCGTTCACCTGCGCCTACCCGGCGGACGATGGGGTGAGCTTTGCCGTCACCATCAGCAATAGCGTCGGCTTGACCAACAGCGACCCGGCCACGCTCGCGGTCCTGACCAACCTGGATGTGCAGTATGCCCCCTTCTCGGTCACGCGCAATGCGGGCAGCAAAGCGGCCTTCCGCGTGGTCGCCACCAGCGCCCTGCCCCTGAGCTACCAGTGGTTCAAGGGCGCTTCCGCCATCCCCAACGCCACCAACGACACGCTGTGGTTAAACAACGTCCAAAGCGCCGACGCCGTGGACTACCATGCGCACCTGGTCAACCCGTTTACCTCGACGGACAGCGCGGCGGCCACGCTGACGGTGCAAAGCCGCGCCGTTACGGTGCCGCTCACCGGCTACGCCCAGATCGTCAAAGCTGACGATCCGGTTGCCTTTTGGCGCCTGGACGAGCCCAGCGGCAGCGCGACGGCGGTGGATGCGGTCGGCAGCTTTGATGGCGCTTACGACAATTCCAAGGGCGACATCACGTTCGGCGTGCCGGCCGGTGTCCCCCACGACACGGATACGGCGGTGGATCTTTCGGATACCAATACCACGGGCTTCGGCACGGGTGGTGTGATCCGAATTCCCTATGCGCTCGAACTGAACCCATTCGGTCCCTGGAGCATCGAGGCCTGGGTCCGGCCCGATCTGAACGACACCCACGGAAACTTCCGCACCGTGCTGTCTTCGGTCTATAACTATAACTACAGCACCGCCGTTTATGGCTGGGCCATTTACCAACATCCCAACGGGGGCAGCGGGGCCTGGACGCTGGCGCTCTTCAACGGCTCCGGCGGCCCGGGGTTCTTTGGAAGTGATTTCGGCCACATCCCCTTAATCACGAACGCCTGGTATCACCTGGTGTTGACCGACGACGGGTCCAATCTTCAGTTATACGTCAACGGCGTCGCCGGGAGCGCGAACACGACCGTCGCCGCTTCGGGCTTTATTCCCAATGGCATCAACGGCGACCCCAGTGTGTCGAGCGGCGCCGAAGTGCTCGGTCAACGCACCGACGGCGCTTTCCTGGGGTTCTCCGGGGCGATGGACGAGGTGGCGTTTTATAATTACGCGCTCTCGCCGGCCCAGGTTGAAACCCATTACGCCGGCACCATTCGCCTCAACCCTGCCAAGTCGGGGAACAGCTCGGTGCTGACCTGGCCGTTTGGCACACTGCAGGTACGCGCCCACGATTACGGGAACCTTCACCGACGTCCCCGGCGCTGCCTCGCCCTACACCATCACTGCCGGACAGCCGGGATTCTATCGCGTTCGGTGGCAGTAACCGCGCCGGCACCGGTTTAAACCGTGCGCGGTCAGGCCCGCTGCCCGCGCACGGAATTCCGAGCACCATTCGAGAACGGGTTAAATGCTTTCGGTTGCAGGTCTCGCCAGCGTTCGGGCTATCCTTTTGCCTCCGATCCGGCGGTCTCAGGCCAGGGCGCCGGCACGTGGGAGACGTGCGTGCTTCGGGTGTGGCGCTTGCTTCCTGGCCATACTCCTCGGGACGACGCCCGTTGCGGCTGGCCAGTGGACCACGGGTTATTACCCGGGCTACCGGCAGACGTACCTGCCTCCCTCGGAGATCGATTTCACGGCGCTTACTCATATCATCCACTTCTCGCTCGTGCCCAACCCTGATGGCAGCCTGGACGCCGCGGCGAACGGCATAACCCCTGCCCGGTCCGCCGACCTTCTCTCGAAGGCGCACGCCGCGGGAGTCAAGACCCTGATCTGTGTCGGGGGCGCGAATAGCCAAAACGGGTTCCAGGGAGCCACAAGCGCGGCGTCCCTGCCCTTTTTCATCAGTAACCTGGTGAGTTTCGTCACCCGCCAGGGCTACGATGGTTTGGATATCGATTGGGAACCGCTCGATGCGACCGACAGCGCGCAATTCACGAACTTTGTCGCGACGCTGCGCTCGGCCCTGAGCGCCGCGCTGCCGAAGGGGCTCGTGACCGCTGCCACCGCATCTCAACCAGCCTTGTTCGCCGGGATCCAGAACGCGTTCGACCAGATTAACCTGATGACCTATGACCTGGCCGGTCCGTGGCCGGGCTGGGTGACCTGGTTCAACTCTCCCTTGTTCGACGGAGGTTACCGCTTTGCCAGCACGGGCGGCCTGGTCCCGTCCACGGACGGCATGGTGAACGAGTTTCTGGCTGCGGGAATTGCTTCGGAAAAGCTCGGTGTGGGCATCGCCTTCTACGGCGATGTCTGGGCCGGGGGCACAGGCACCTCGACCGGGGGCGCCGCGCTGCCCCGCCAGAGCTGGGTCACCCCGCCGACCAATACGGCCGTGGCCTTTTTCGACCTGATGGCCAATTATTTTCAATCAAACCTCTACCATTGGGACACCAATGCCCAGGCGGCCTATCTCAGCATCGACCTGCCAGGAGCGGCCAACGACAAATTTATTTCCTATGACGACGCGCATGCCTGCCAGGCCAAGGTGAGCTACGCGCGAAACCATTTCCTCGGTGGGGTGATGATTTGGGAGTTGGGCCAGGATTATCAGCCGGCCCAACCGTCAACAAACCGCGCCCCGCTGCTGGAGGCCATCAAAGCCGCCATGACGGACCCCCTACGTCCAGTCGATTCGGCTTAGCCAGGCGGATGTGGATGCTTGCTTTTTCTTCGCTGCCGCTCGCCTTATATCGCGTCGAATGGACCACGAATCTGGGCGCTCCGCTCTGGAACACACTTGGCCACCGGCATCCCCGGAAACGGTGAAAACGTCGAATTCCTCGATCCCGGCGCCGCCACCAACTCGCCTCGCAAGTTCTATCGCGTCCGCACCCCGCCGTGAAATGCGGACGGCAGCTTGCGCTCGACCCGCCGCGACTCTAATTTGCGCGTAGCATGGTAAAGCCGTCAGCGCGCTCGGTGATTCGCCTCCGGGGCGTCCGCCACAACAATCTAAAAAACTTTGATCTCGACCTGCCACTTCAGGCAGCTCATTGTCATTACGGGCCTGAGCGGTTCGGGCAAGAGTTCCCTGGCCTTCGACACGCTGTTCGCCGAGGGCCAGCGCCGCTACATCGAGACCTTCTCACCCTACGCCCGGCAGTTCTTCGATCGCATGGACAAACCGCAGGTGGATTCCATCGAAGGCATTCCCCCCGCCATCGCCATCGAGCAACGGAATTCCGTGAGGACGACGCGCTCGACGGTCGGGACCATGACCGAAATCTGTGACTACATGAAGGTGCTCTGGCCGTATATCGCCCAGTTGCACTGCCGGCAATGCGGCCGGGCCGTGCGCAAGGATTCTCCCCAGCAAATCTGGGAGGGCACCCGGAACGGAGCACAGGGCAACGGCACTCGGAAAGCCGAGGTGGCGGGTTCCGGGCCAGGTTCCGAGGTGTTAATCACCTTTGATCTGCCCCTGACCGACAAGCTCCCGCTGGCCGACTGCCTGGCGCTGGTGGCCAAGCAAGGATACCAGCGGCTGCTGCACGAGGGGCGAATCCTGCGCCTCGACGAGTTCGCCGCCTCATGGGCAAAGCCAGGAGGAAAAACCGGCTCGCTCACCGTCATCCAGGATCGGCTGAAGCTCGCCGAGCCAAGTCGTTCCCGGTTCGTCGAGGCTTGTGAACAGGCCTATCACTTCGGAAAGGGCAAGCTGCGCCTCTGGTCCGTGCAAGCCTCCTCCACCGCCACCCAACCACGTCCGTTTTCCAACCTGCTCCACTGCGCGCACTGCGATCTCGATTACCGTGAGCCCTCCCCTGCCCTCTTCAGTTTCAATCATCCGGTCGGAGCTTGCCCGGCCTGCCGCGGCTTTGGCCGGGTCATCAGCATCGACTACGACCTCGCGCTCCCCGACCGCTCCAAAACTTTGGCCCAAGGCGTGGTCAAACCCTGGCTCACCGGGCACGGCCTCGAGTCCCAGCAAGACTTGATGCGCGCCTGCCGGGAGTTGGACATCCCCGTGAACGTTCCGTTCTCGAAGCTGGCAAAGAAATGGCAAACCTTCGTCATCGAGGGCGAGCCCGGTTATGGGAAGGACGAGGAACACGAATGGCCGCGGGCCTGGTACGGCGTGAAGGGGTACTTCCGGTGGCTGGAATCCAAGGCCTACAAGATGCACGTTCGGGTCCTGCTCTCGCGTTACCGCGCTTACACGCGATGCCCCGCCTGCCAGGGAAACCGGTTCCAACCGGAGGCATTACTGTACCGGGCTCCACTGGCGGCGCCTGCCGGAAGCCCGGGATTGAATGACGCAACGGATACGCACGCTGCCGGCGGCCAACGGGAGGTCAAAGCCACCCTGGCTGATTTCTACCAATTGCCGATCCGTGACGCCGCGCAATCCGTGGAATCGCTGGCCGCGCGGCTGACATTGCCCGCTCATCATCCCGTGGCAACCGCCCTGAACGAGGTCTCCGCCCGGCTGGGCTATCTCAATGAAGTCGGCTTGGGCTATCTGACCTTGGACCGTCCCACCCGCTCTTTGTCCGGTGGCGAAACCGAACGGGTGAGCCTGACGACCTGCCTGGGAAGCCGGTTGGTCAACACCTTGTTCGTGCTCGACGAGCCCAGCGTTGGCCTCCACCCCCGCGACACCGACCGTTTGGTCGGTGTGCTGCAGCGCTTGCGCGATGCCGGCAACACCGTGGTCGTCGTGGAACATGAGGCCAGTGTCATGCGAGCCGCCAACCAAATCGTGGATTTGGGCCCCGGCCATGGCGCCACCGGCGGCCAGGTCGTCTTCCAGGGCCATTACCAGGAGATCCTTGCCTGCGAAACGTCGCTGACCGGTCAGTTCCTGAGCGGACGCAAACAGATTCCGCTTCCCCAGCGCCGACCGGTCCGCCTCGCCCCCACCGGCGGACCCGCCACGGCATTGGCCGGGCGCGGGGCACGCTCGACCGGCCTGAGCTTCAACGAAGCTTCCCTCCCCTACCGTGTTCCGGTCGAGCGGCGGAATCCTGGGCGGGCAGACGCCGTGTTGAAGTTAAGTCATGCCACCCAAAACAACCTGCGCGATCTCACCGTCGAAATCCCCCTGCGACGCCTGGTATGCATCACGGGCGTCAGCGGCTCAGGCAAAACCACTCTCCTGCGTGAAGCGCTCCTGCCGGGACTCGCGGCGAAGCTCAAGAGCGGGCAGTCGGAAACCAAAGCCTCGGATCGTCTCGACTCTGAACCCAACGGCAATGAGGGAGAAACCGGCGCCGCATCCACCGCGCCTGGGGCTGTTACCGTGGCGGGGGTGGAACATCTCGACCGGGTCATCCTGGTCGATCAATCCATCCTGGCCAAGACGCCACGCTCCAACCCGGCGGTCTATATCGGCGCGTTTGATGATCTGCGCGAGCTGTTCGCCCAATCCGAACTCGCGAAGCAACGTGGCTTGAACGCCAGCGCCTTCAGCTTCAACTCAGCTCAAGGCCAGTGCGAACGTTGCCGCGGCGCCGGTTTTGAAAAGATCGAAATGCAATTCCTCAGCGATGTCTTCATTCGCTGCCCCGATTGCGACGGACGGCGCTATCGCGCCCATATCCTCGAGATTAAGATTAGTTCCCAACCTGCGGCCCAGGCCACCAGCCCGGGAAAGGAACTTCGCGCGCTGTCCATCGGCGATGTTTTGGATTCGACCGTGGACGAGGTGATTGAGTTTCTGGATGCGTTTGGCGATGCCCGGCCTGCCCGGAGAGCTGCGCAGAGCTTGCGGCTCCTGCAAGAAGTGGGGCTGGGCTACCTCCGGGTCGGGCAGCCGATCAACACCTTGTCCGGCGGGGAAAGCCAGCGCCTCAAACTGGTGCGGCATCTGGCCGAATCGGAAGTCGCCGGCCCGGAAGGACCCGAGCCCGATGGACCGGCCTGCGGGAAGCCACCGCGGGCGGAAGGCCGCTCGGCGCTCCAAAACCCTCAGCCCTCGACGCTCTTCCTCTTCGACGAGCCCACCACCGGGTTGCATTTCGAGGACGTGCGGGTGCTGTTGACGGTCTTTCAGCGGCTCGTCGATGCCGGTCATTCCCTGGTGGTCATCGAGCATAACTTGGAACTGATCAAAGCCGCGGATTGGCTGATCGATCTGGGACCGGAAGCGGGCGACCGAGGGGGGCGCATCGTCGCTCAAGGCACCCCCGAGCACGTCGCCGCCTGTCCCGAAAGTTATACCGGGCGCGCCCTGGCGGAAGTGCTCGAGGCCGGAGCCACGAAATGGGATCGACGAAAGGCGGGACCACGAAAACCAAATAGAACCTCACCGGTCGAACGGTGAAGGCAGGGCTGCGGACGACACGGAGATTTTCAACTTCCAACCAGACACCAGCGTTACAGAATCATGTTTGACGACCGAGACATCAACGAGATCAGCGACGAAGCCATCGCCATTCATGGCGCGCGCGAGCACAACTTAAAAAACCTTTCCCTGTCGATTCCGCGCAATCGGTTCGTGGTGGTCACCGGCGTGAGCGGCTCGGGCAAGAGCACCCTGGCCTTCGACCTGCTCTTCGCGGAGGGCCAGCGACGGTTTCTGGATTCGATGAACGTTTACGCCCGGCAATTTGTCGAGCAACTCTCGCGTCCGGAGGTGGACCTGATCACCGGCATTCCCCCCACCGTGAGCATCGAGCAGAGGACCAGCCGTGGCGGAGGCAAGAGCACGGTCGCCACCGTGACGGAAATTTATCACTTCATCCGGCTCCTATTCGCCCGGTTGGGAACCCAGTTCTGCCCGGAATGCCAGGTAGCCGTCGAGGCCCAAACGCGTGATGAACTCGGCCGCCGCCTGCGAGCCGAGGCGCGGCGCCGCGGCCCGTTAACCCTGCTCGCCCCCGTCGTTAAGAATCGCAAAGGATTCCACACCGATGTCGCCGAATGGGCCGCCAATCACGGTTACTCGGAGGTCCGGGCCGATGGGAAGATTTATCCGGCCGGTGAGCGACTGCGCCTGGATCGCTTTCGCGAACACGACGTCGAGATCGTTACGGGCTCGCTCGGGGGTAAACCCCGCGGCGCGGGAAAGCGAACCTCAGATGCTAAAGCCCCAAACCCGCAGCAGCTCATCGATCAGACCCTAAAACTGGGGAACGGACTGCTCTACGCGCTCGACCGTGAGAACCAGGTTACGGTGCATTCCACCGAGCGCTCCTGCCCAAAATGCGGACGCTCCTTCGGTCCGCTTGACCCCAAGAACTTCAGTTACAACTCGCCGCAAGGCTGGTGCCCGAAATGCCGCGGCTTTGGGGAGCTGTTCTACCTGCCGGAGGTCGAGCGGGGCGCTCGCGCCGACGCCATCGAGGAATCCTGGTTCGGCTGGCAGGAGGGCAATCGCGAGCTGTGCCCGGTTTGTGGCGGCGCCCGGCTCCATCCCCTTGCCCGCGCGGTGCGCCTAATCGTGTCGGACCCCAAATCCGCGCCCACCATCGATGCGTTTTCGGAGATGGCGGTTGAACCAGCGTTCGAGTTCTTTCGCCGGCTGGCATTCAAAGGTCGTTCAGCGCTGATCGCCCGCGACATTTTGCCGGAAATCCGTGAGCGCCTGAAGTTCCTCTGCGAGGTCGGCTTGGGTTATCTCCAACTGGGCCGCGGCGTGCCGACGCTCTCGGGTGGAGAGAGCCAGCGCATCCGCCTGGCGGCGCAACTCGGGTCCAACCTTAGCGGCGTTCTTTATATCCTGGATGAGCCCACCATCGGCCTTCACGCCCGGGACAATGAACAGTTGCTCGCCGCTTTAGACAAGTTGAAGTCGCGGGGAAATTCCGTCCTGGTCGTCGAACATGATGAAGAAACAATGCGCCGCGCGGATTTCATCATCGACCTCGGCCCCGGCGCCGGGGTCCATGGGGGCGAGGTGGTGGCGGCCGGCACGCTGCCCGAACTCCTCAAGCACCCGGAATCCATCACAGGCAAATGCCTGCGAGCGCGGAAGGCCTATCCGACGCGCGGGAAGCGCCGCCCCGTCTTAGCTCCTCAGTTACCAGACCCCGGTTCCAAGCCCGAGGCCGGCACGCGGAAGCAGCCGGACCCAAGCCGAAAAGCAACGACAGCCTGGCTGACGATCGAGCACGCGGGCCGAAACAATCTGCGGGACATTACGGTTCGCTTTCCCCTGGGCCGGCTGGTGGTGGTCACCGGAGTGAGCGGTTCGGGCAAAAGCACGCTGATCCGGGAATGCTTATTGCCGGCGGTGGTGGAGGCCGTAAAAAAGCGGCGACCGCAAAACCCCGCCGGGTCTTCGAGGCTGGCCGGGGCCGAGTTCATCCAGGCAGTCTATGAGGTGGACCAATCACCGATCGGTCGAACGCCGCGCTCCATCCCCGCGACCTACACCGGCTTCTTCAACGACATTCGCCAACTGTTCGCCCAACTCCCCGAGGCCCGGCTCCGCGGTTACGGCCCAGGCCGATTCTCCTTCAACAGTCCCCAGGGCCGATGCCCCGAGTGCGAAGGAGCCGGCACGATCAAGTTGGAAATGAATTTCCTGCCCCCCGCGTTTGTTAAGTGCGAGGTCTGCGGCGGCTGCCGATTTAACCGGGAGACGCTCGATATTGAATACAGCGGGAAGAACATCGCCCAGGTGCTAGACCTTTCGGTCGAGGAAGCACTGGCGTTCTTCGGCAGTCTGCCTCGCATCAAACGCCCGCTTCAGGCCCTCTGCGACACGGGCCTGGGCTACCTTAAGCTCGGCCAGACCAGCCCCACGCTCAGCGGCGGCGAGGCCCAACGGGTCAAACTCGTGACGCATCTGGTCTCCGGCCTGAAGGAATTGGACCTGTTCGAACCCCTGCCGCGCCGGAACCTATTCATCCTGGAAGAGCCGACCATCGGCCTGCACATGTCCGACGTCCAGCGCTTGGTGGATGTGCTCCAACGCCTGGTGGATGCCGGCCATTCCGTCATCGTCATCGAGCATAATCTCGATCTTATCGCCGAGGCCGATTGGGTCATCAATCTCGGCCCCGAAGGCGGAGCCGGCGGCGGCCGACTCGTTGCCCAGGGAACTCCCGAACAGGTCGCCCGCAACCAGCATTCGCATACCGGCCGCTTCCTGCGGGGCCTCTTAGCGCCCAAAACACGAACAGAAGCCGGGGATGGACGCCCATAGGCCGAACTAAGGCCGGGGGAGCAAGTTCGCCCAGGGGGCAAGCGGGTAGGCAAATGCCCTCCCTGGCGCCCGCTTCGCAACATGGTATCCTGAAGCCATAAGGGAGGAGAATGGCAGGCGCTTCGTCGGAAGTGGCAACAGACGCGCGCAAGGAGGAGAGCGAAGTATGAAGAGGGAAATGGTAATTCTTGCTCTGGCAGGCGTATTGGGGTGTTTCCTGGTCGCGGGGTGCCATACCACCTCCAGCCGGGCGGTTATGGTAACCCCCTCCGGTCAGATTCTGGCCCCATCAAAACCGCCGCCTTCGCGGCGAGAAGTCGCCAGCACACGTCCCTCCGCATCGTATTCTTGGGTCGAGGGCTACTGGACCTACCAGAACAGCCGGTGAATATGGATTCCCGGGCATTGGGAGGCGCCGGTGCGGACCGGAGCCGCGTGGGTGCCGGGACATTGGGACCCCTCAGCGAGCGGATGGGTTTGGACCCCGGGGGATTGGGAATAAGCCCGGCGACCGTGCTTCACACATTGAACTTGAACAGCAGCACGTCACCATCCCGCACCACATAATCCCGGCCTTCGACGCGGTAATGGCCTGTTTCTCTCGCGCGGCCGACGGAGCCCTGCTTGACTAACTCCTCCCAATGAACGGTTTCGGCCTTGATAAAGCCGCGTTCGAAATCGGTATGAATGGCTCCGGCGGCCTTCACCGCGGTGTCACCCGCGTGGATCGTCCAGGCGCGAACCTCCTTTTCGTTGAAGGTAAAAAAGGTTCGCAACCCAAGCACGTGGTACGCGCTCCGGATCAGGTCCGTCACGCCGGAATCGGCCAAGCCGAGTTCCTTCAAATAGTCCCGGGCTTCGGTCGGCGAAAGATCCGCCAGGTCACTCTCGATTTGGGCGCAGAGCGCCACCGTCTCGCACCCGTGGTGCGCCCGGGCATACTCACGAACCTGGCCGACGGCCGCGTGCGACTCCCGGAGGGCAAGTTCGCCCTCCTTTACATTCGCCGCGAAAACCGTCGGCTTGTCGGTGAGCAGACCGAAGCCGCGGGCAAGTGCCTTTTCTTCCGGCGAAAGCGGCGCCCCCAGGGTATTGGCCGGTTTGCCGGAGTCCAGGTGCGCCGCGAATTTTTCGAGCAGGTGGGCTTCGAGGATCGCATGTTTGTCGCCCCGTTTGACGTCCCGCGAGATCTTCTCCAACCGTTTCCGCACGGCTTCAAGATCCGCGAGCATCAACTCGGTCGCTACAATCTCGATGTCGCGCACCGGATCGATGCCGCCCGTGACGTGGACGATGTCCGGATCCTCGAAGCACCGCACGACGTGCACCAGCGCGTCCACCTCGCGAATGTGGCCCAGAAACTTGTTGCCCAACCCTTCCCCCCGCGAGGCGCCCTGGACCAGGCCCGCGATATCGACAAACTCGATCGTGGTGGGGATTTGGGCGGAGACTTTGGCGATTTGCGCCAGGGGCTGCAGCCGTGCGTCCGGGACGGTGACCACGCCCAGGTTGGGTTCGATCGTGCAAAACGGATAATTCTCCGCCGGAGCCTTGTGCGAGCGCGTCACGGCGTTGAACAACGTGGATTTCCCAACATTCGGGAGACCGATGATGCCTGCCTTCAGCATGGACGCAGGTTAAACCGGTCCGGGCGGAAAGACAGGCGGAAATGCGGACGACAGCAGCTGGAAGTCTGAGTGGCATACGTAGGTGGCCAGCCTTTCCACACCGCTCGTCAAACCTCGTCTCTGCGCGAAGGGCAAATAGCACCAAGCTAGCTACCTCCGGGTACTTTGAGCCCGCCGGACCTTCGACTCCTGGGCGAAATCTAAATGCAGCGGCGCCAAGGCGCTTCCGCAATCCACCTTCTTGCGTAGGGTGTCGCCGGCTCGTACGTCGCTGCGCGACGCCTTGCTTCAGGGAGGCCACAGATCCATGGACTGAAGTCCATGGCTACCATCGCTTGTCGCTTCGCGACAGGGATTGGGCTGCGACCGCCAGCCGGTGCGCGGTCCGGAATCGACTATCTTTGTTGATCGGCGCGCACCGGGGGTCGTTTCGCCACACGACCCAGGTGGGGCGGCCGTCCCCGCCTCGGGGCGTTGGCGTTTGGCCGTGGACCGAGGTCCACGGAATTCGGTCACGTTATGGAAATGTGTCGCGGAGCGAGGCCCGAGCATTGCGAACAAGCCATTAAGCTAAAGGCAAATCGTGAACCCAGAGTTGCTGCGCGGAGGAGGCCTCGCTCAGTGCGTGGCCTGAGGCCCTCGGGCGGCCATGATCGAAAGGAGCGAACGCACCGGGGCGCACGCGTTCCCCTCAGGCTTCGAGCATTTCGCGGATGAGTTGCTTGAATTTGCCGACGCCTTCGTCAAAGGCGGCGGCAATCGGCAGGACGGGGGTCTTGCGGATGCGGCGTTTGAAGGCCTTGAGGTTGGCCTCGGCAGCGGGCTCATCCATTTTATTGCTCACGACCAGCCGAGGTCGTTTGAGCAAGCTGGGGTCGTAGAGCTCGAGTTCGTTGAGCAGGTTTTTGTAGTCGTCCCAGGGCGCGCGGTTATCTGTGCCGGCCATGTCCAGCAGGACCACCAGGACCTTGCAACGTTCGATGTGCCGGAGGAACTCATGGCCGAGCCCCACGTTTCGGTGCGCCCCTTCGATCAGCCCCGGCACGTCACAAACGGTGAGCCGGTGAAAATCGGCGTATTCTACAATGCCGATTTGCGGATGGAGCGTGGTGAACGGATAGGGCGCGACTTTCGGCCGGGCGTGAGAAATGGCGGTGAGGAGGGTCGATTTGCCGGCGTTGGGGTACCCGACCAGGCCCACCTCGGCGAGGATGCGCAGTTCAAAGAGGAATTCGCCCTCTTCCCCGGCTTCGCCGGGCTGGGCGAATCGTGGAGTCTGGCGCGTGGCAGTGGCAAAATTCCGATTTCCCAACCCACCGCGGCCTCCATGACAGAGGACAAAACGCTGTTGATGCTGGGTTAAATCCACAACCAACTCGCCCTTGGCATGCGGCTGGCCTGAGCCCGGTGCGGGCTCGGAAACAGCCGCCATGTCGATTTCCATCGCGCGCGCGCTGGCGGCGGTGCGCAGCACAGGACGGCGCGCTAAACCGGATGGCAATGGAGCCTGTCCCTCGTCCGAAGGCTCAGCGGTCTCCGCTTCGGGCCGATCGCCCGGAGCCATTCGCCACACCAGGGTCCCGCACGGCACCTTCACCAGGAGGTCCTTGCCGGCATGTCCATCCATGCCCTTGCCCAGCCCTCCCTGGCCGTCGTGCGCGATCAATCGGGGCTGATAATACTGCCCAATCAGGTTGTTGAGATCATGGTCCGCTTCCAGGATGACATCTCCGCCACGCCCGCCATTGCCGCCGCTCGGGCCTCCCTTGGGACGGTACTTCTCCCGCTGGAACGCGACGCAGCCTTTGCCGCCGTGCCCGGCGTGAGCATAGATTTTGATCTCGTCGATGAACATTTGAACCCAAAAAAAAGAGGCGAGGCCCAGGCCTCGCCGTACCGACGGAGGAACCGCGCTTAGTTGCTGGCCGGGGCGGAGGCCTCAGGCTTGACGTTTACGCGATGTCCATCTTTGTCGAAATTGACCTTGCCATCGACCAACGCGAACAGGGTCCAATCCCGCCCGGTGCCGACGTTCTGGCCGGCGATGAATTTCGTCCCGCGCTGGCGAACCAGGATGCTGCCGGCGCTGACTACTTGTCCGCCATAACGCTTAACTCCCAGCCGCTTGCTGACGCTGTCACGCCCGTTCCGGACGCTGCCTTGACCTTTCTTGTGTGCCATAAATGCTTATTGATTGCTTTGTCGTTGAAGAAGCCGGCGGGCGCAAGGCCCGAACCGGTTAAAGTTTGATCTCCTGGATCTTGACCACCGTCAGTTCCTGACGATGGCCGATGGTCTTGTGGTAGCCTTTGCGGCGCTTCATCTTAAACGCGACCTTCTTTTCGCCGCGTTTGTGCTCGACGACCTGGGCCGCCACCGAGGCATTGGCCACCGTGGGCGAACCCACCGACAGCTTGCCCTCGTTATTGACCAGCAACACGCGGTCAAAACTGACCGGCTGCCCCGCCTCGACCGTCAGCCGTTCCACTTCCAGCGTGTCGCCCGGACTAACCCGATATTGCTTGCTTCCAGTTTCTAATACAGCGTACATAAATTTGATCCCCGAGAAAGGGAACGTGTAATAAGCCAAAAGACCGGGGCACTGTCAATGCCCCATTTGCGGAATTTTCGACCGCGACAAGCCTCACCGTTCGGCACCTGCCCACCCCGCAGGCGTTGCAGCATTCAGCCCGGGGTTGTGACTCCGCGAGCTACCCTGGGTTTGGCACGGATCCGGCCGGCAACCCAACCCTCGACCACCCCACAACGCGCAGACCGTCTGAGCTCGAGCCTCATGAGTGGACATCCGGGCTACTCGGGCTACAATCCGGCGAGATTCGGGAGCAAAACGGCCGCGGTGGCTCAGGGGAAACAGAAATGAAGCTCAGTATCATTGTCGCTTTGGCGTTCGGGGCGTGGTCAACCGTTTTATGCGCCACGGAGAACTTTGACGGCTTCAAGGCAGGAGAGGCGCCGCCGGGATGGACGCCAACCAAGACGGGAAAGGGCAACCCGGAATGGACCGTTCAACGCGACGATACTGCGCCCAGCAGACCGAACGTTCTCAGACAATCAGGCGAGGCTACCTTCCCCGTCTGCATCCACAACGGCATTTCGATTCAGGACGGCTTCGTCGAAGTGAAATTCAAATCGGTGGCAGGCAAGGAGGATCAGGCGGGCGGCGTCATTTGGCGCTGCCAGGACGCGGATAATTACTACGTCGCCCGCGCGAACGCCCTCGAAGACAACGTTACCATCTATCATACGCTCAAAGGGAAACGCGCCGCCTTCAAGAACGTCTCGGTCAAAGTCACCCCGGGCGACTGGCACACGCTGCGGGTGGATTTCGAGGGCGACCGGTTCGTGGTCACCTTCGATGGGAACCGAGTGCTCGAAGCAAACGACCGCAGCCTCGCGGAGGCCGGCAAGGTCGGGCTCTGGACCAAAGCCGATAGCGTGACGTTGTTCGATGATTTCAGCTACGGCAGCAAGCGAGAATGAGCGACCGGTGAGCGTCTTCAAGCAGATCCGAACCTGGTGGACGAGCAAACAAAAGCCGCTCCACCTGCGGTACGGAGCGCTGGGAGAAAAGGCCGCCCGGAAACGTTTGCAGCGCAACGGACTGAAGTTCCTGACCGCCAATTTCCGTTCGCCCCGCGGCGAGATCGATCTGGTGTTCCGCGACCGGGATTGCCTGGTCTTTATCGAAGTTAAAACCCGCTCCTCGGAAGAATGGGTGAGGCCCGCAGCCGCCGTGAATCGGGAACGCCGGGAACGGCTATCCCGAGCCGGGCTGGACTACCTCCGGCTGCTGAAAAACCCGGCGGTCAAGTTCCGCTTCGATATCGTCGAGGTGCTGCTCGAGGACGGCGTTGTGCGGGAGATACGCCATCTGGAAAACGCCTTCGAACTGGCCAAACCCTTGCGGTACGGTTGAGCCGGGGCCTGAGTCCGAGGAGAGCCGGATTCTTCCTGAGCCCTCGGTGGAAGGTCCACGGCGGTACGGCCGGCCGTGGCGATGGCGGTGCTGCGCGGGGGCGGTATTCACGAGACGCCGGCCAACTTTCACCGGGCGTGGTCGGAGCGTCGCTACGCGACGCATTGGATCGGGGAGGCCCGCGTCCATGGACTGAAGTCCATGGCTACCATCATTTGTCGCTCCGCGACAAACCGCGTCTGGTGCTTGGCGCTTTCCGCCGCCGAGCGGAATCCGGGGTCTGGCGCTGTCTGCCGCGTAGCGGCGTACGATGGTAGGCGTGGACTTCAGTCCACGCAAGCCGTCCACTGAATGGAAACGCGTCGCGTAGCGACGCCCCAGGGGTGCGGCCCATTGCCGAATGTCTGGGCCGGCCACGCGTGGCCAAAGCCGCAGGCCAGCCGCATTAACCATGTTCACCCGCGAGCATGTCGGCTTCGTGCAGGTTCAGGCGGAACGGTTCCAAGGGCATCGGTTGGTCGTGCTCGAGGAACTCGGAGCACAGGTCAAAGAATTCGGCTCGGGTGGTAGCTCGCCGGACACGGTGCAGGAACTGCCCGCTGGGTTCCACGCCCATCCCGAGGTAGTTCATGTATTTCTTCATTCTCTGAACCTGGGAGATCTCGCGAACCTCCGGGGCACACACGGCCTCGTAGAGCTTTCGGATGTAATCCAGCACCTCACGACCCGTCGGCACGCGAAGCGGTTCGCCCACCTGACACTGGCGAATCTGCTGAAACAACCAGGGGTTGCGAATGGCCCCGCGCCCAATCATCAAGCCGCGCGCGCCGGTCAATTCTAGGACCTCGCCGGCCTTCCGGGCGGAGCAAACGTTTCCGTTCGCCAGCACCGGGCAGCGGACTTCGGCCACCGCCCGGCCAATGAACTCATAATGCACCTCGCTCCGATACATCTCCTTGACCGTGCGCCCATGGACCGTGAGCAAGTCCAGCGAGTGCCTGGCGAAAATAGGGAGCAGTTGGTCGAAAACCGCGGAGGAATCAAAACCAATGCGCGTCTTGACGCTGAACTTGATTTGGACCGCGTCGCGCAGAGCGCCGAGAATGGCATCGACGTGCTTGGGGTCCCGCAGCAGCCCGCCACCGGCGCATTTCCTATACACGACCGGCGCGGGGCACCCGAGATTCAAATCCACGGCCACAATGGGGTATTGTTGCAGCTCGCGCGCGGTGCGGACGAGTGACGGGATATCATTGCCGATCATTTGCGCCACGACGGGTCTTCCAGTGGGATTCTCGGTAACAGATTTGAGAATGTATCGGTCCAGGTTGGAAGTGGAGTGAACTCGAAAATACTCCGTGAAATAAAGGTCGGCCCCGCCATACTGAGTCAGCAGCTTCCAGAAGGGCAGATCCGTCACGTCCTGCATCGGCGCCAGGGCCAGGATCGGGCGCGCGCCGGCCAGCAACTCTCGCATGTGCAAATGGTGGTCCACCGATTTTTGAGGTTCGCAGTGTCCTCCGGCGGGGTGCGTCAGGCAAATCGGACGGGCGATTCCGGCAACAAAACAGGGCGGACGTTCACGCGAACTGCGGATGGACTCGGAGCTTCTCCCACGTGGCGGCTGAGAGGGGGGCCTGCCGATAGACCGGTTCCCACAGGGGCTCAGCGCTGCTCGAGCGGCGGACACGTTCGAGCCAGCGACGGTTTAAGGGTTCGGCAATCAGCTCACGGGAATTGGCGGCGATGGTGGTTTCCTCCTTCTCACCGGTGGCATGGCCCGCACCAACGTAGAAACCAGCCAACAAGAGGGTAACCCGCAGCAGCGTGCTGCGGGAGTAGGTGGGGAGTGCGCAGGGGCGCTCCGGATCCAGCAATTGGAAAAGGTCCGCAAAGAGCGGGCCGGTCCACATGGCGGGATTCTTGGCCGGCGAGAACGCATCGAACATAATGGCGTGCGGCTTGGCAAACGTGCGGGCGACCGGCTGGGTCAGCAACGGCGGAAAATCCGCCAGATGGATCTCCCATTCCACGGCTTGATCATCGAATTGGAACCGGGCCGCCTTGTTTTCGAGCAAGGCGCTCAATTCCTTCTCATAACCGCACAGATAGTCGAGATGGGCCTTATTCTCGAGGGCAAAAGCCAGCGGTTCGAGGGTGTGATCGAAGCTGAGCAGACGGAGGGAGCACCGCAGGCCGCGCGCGGCCCGCAGCACCGTGATGGCGTTGGCCGCCGCGCCCAGCCCGACATCCCAAATCACAAACTCCCCGCGGTGCGACGCGAGCCAATCCAGCAAGCGGAGCTGCTTGACGTAGAGGGCTTCCGCCTCGGCCATCGGGCCGATGACCGGGTGAAACGTCTCCCCGTGAGCCAACGAATGGACGCTGTGAGAGCCGTTGGCCAGCTTGACGATTCGATATTCCGCGTGGGATGCCACCCGTTCAAGGTGGCAGAGGAACCACGAGTTCCAAAATGAAAAAACCGTGCTACACTGATCAGATTCATAACCAGGAGACTTTTTCTATGAAAATGAAAGCGGCACAACTCAGCAAACCGGGCGGAAACTTCGAGTTAGTAGAACGAGACATTCCGGACCCGGGCGCGGGACAGGTCCGGGTGAAGGTCGAGGCCTGCGGGGTTTGCCATAGCGATATGATGGTTAAGGAAGGGCATTGGCCGGGGCTGAAATACCCGCGCATCCCGGGACACGAAATCGCCGGGCGCATCGACGCCGTGGGCGCCGGGGTGCAGGACTGGAACGTGGGTCAGCGGGTGGGTGTGGGCTGGCATGGGGGCCATTGCTTTCACTGCGAACCCTGCCGCCGCGGAGATTTTATCCTCTGCCGCAACGGAAAAGTAACCGGCATCAGCCACGACGGGGGCTATGCCGAATACATGGTTTCCCCAGCGGAGGCGGTGGCGGCCATGCCTGACGAACTGCCGGCGGACCAAGCGGCGCCGCTGCTTTGCGCGGGTATTACCGTGTTCAACGCCCTGCGAAACGCGGGAGCGAGATCCGGCGATTTGGTTGCAGTCCAGGGCGTAGGCGGGCTGGGGCACCTGGGCATCCAATACGCCAGCCGAATGGGTTTCAATACCGCCGCCATTGCGCGCGGCACCGATAAACAGCCCCTGGCGGCGAAACTCGGCGCCAAGCACTATATCGATTCTGCGTCCGCCAGCCCGGCGCAGGCACTCCAGGAACTCGGCGGCGCCCATCTGATCCTGGCCACGGCCCCGGATGCAAAATCCATCTCCGGCCTGGTCGGTGGCCTGGCGCCTGGCGGCAAACTCCTGGTGATTGCCGCGGCGATGGAACCGCTGACGATCAGCGCCCTCGATCTCATCGGGGGCCGCCGCACGGTGCAAGGCTGGCCCGCCGGGACCGCGATGGATTCTCAGGACACCCTGCGTTTCAGCGCCCTGGAAGGCATCCGCCCGATGATTGAAAAGTTCCCTCTCGCCCAGGTGGCGGAAGCCTACGATCGGATGGCGAGCGGGAAAGTCAGGTTCCGGGCTGTGCTGACGATGACTTGAAGCAGGCGGCGTCTTTCTTGCCTCCGGAAGTCAGGTAAGCGATGAGATCCAGGATCTCGTCCTCGGTCATTTGATTGACCAGGCCCTGGGGCATGGGCGAGATCTTGGAGCCGCGACGCTCGGCAATATCGGCTTTTTTGATCACCACACGGTCGGGTGTCAGCGGGTTGGGCTGCACCACCACGTCGTCGCTGTTTTCATCAATGATGCGTCCGGTTTCGGTGTCACCGTCCTTCTTGATGATGGTGTAGTTCTGGTATTGCTCGGAAATGACTTTGGAGGGCTCGACGATGGATGAGAGGATATCCCGGCGGGTGTACTTGCTGGATACCGCCGTCAACTCGGGACCGACCGCACCGCCCTGGCTGCCGAAGCGGTGGCACAGCGTGCATTGCGCATCGTGGAACGCAGCTTTCCCGCTGGCGAAGTTCCGCCCGGCGCCCACGCGTCCCAGGTCCGGCTCGAGATCCGCCATCTTCCAATCTTTGACAAATTGCCGCTGCTTTTCGGGCTTGAAGGCCGCGGCGGAACCATAGTCCTGAATCCAACTGCTCAGCGCCAGCCGCTCCGGATCGGACAGGGACGCGACGGCGTCATTTCGGATATTGATCAAGTATTTCGGATAACTCACCCCATCGCTGTAATCCCGGCCGGCTTCCTTGAACCAGGCAATGAGCTGGGCGGGGTGACGTTCGTTGGCCGTCCGGCCTCCAGCCCAAGTTTTGTAGGCGGGATTCGCCAGGTCGATGGGTTTGCCCTGGGCCGCCTGCTCGGCGAATTGAAACCAATCGAAGTAATGCTTGCGCTGGTCGAGGGTCCATCCGGTCTTGAGGTTACGCAAAGGAAAGATGTATTGGGCCTGTTCCTCTTGCGTGGGGGCGCGGTCCAGCAGGGCGAGGGTTTTGGCCACGACGTCCGGGGCTTCCAGATAGACCAGGAGTTGCACCAACTCGCGATTCACGAACTCGTTGTCCGCCGGGTAGAGGTGGTCCAGTTCCTCAGTGATATGCGCGGCCTGGTCGGGCGCGGGCTTTCCTTGCCTGATAAAGCTCAACTCGAACACGCGCAGCTTGTCCAACCGCTGAGTGATGGAGAGGGAGTCGAAGGGAAACCGGTCCAGCGCCCGCAGCAAGTCCGCCTGGGTGTCCCGGGCTCCGCAGCGCGACAGGGCAAGCAGTGCCGTCAATCCGCCGTTCACGCTGGTCTCGGCCAGCGCCCGATCCTTCCAAGTGGCGACATCCTGCCACTCGATGGCGATGCGCGCGGCATAGCGGATGAACCGGTCGTCACTGTTCAGATGCGGCCACGCGAAATCGACCGCCCGCGGATCCTGCTTTCCGTCGAAGGCTTCGAGTTCATGGCGCAACCGGCGGGCTTTGGCCCCGGCGTGTTCGGCGGACGACGAGACTTCGAATGCGGGCGGGCGATAGGTGCGGCTGTCGAAGCTAACGCGGTAGAGCCCGGATTGCGTGCCCCGGCCGCCGGTGATGAAATACATGGCGCCGTCCTTGCCAAATTCGAGGTGTGTCAAATTCAGGGGCTCGCCGTGCAAAAAGACTTCGTACTCGGCGGTATAGCTGGCGCCGTCCGGGTGGAGGTGGACGGCAAAGATCCGGCCATACGTCCAGTCCAGCGCATACAGGGCGTCGCGGTAGGGTTTGGGGAAGTTGCTTCCGGTCCCGAACCTGACCCCGGTGGGCGAGCCGACGCCGATGTTGACGACCGGCGGCAGACTGTCGGGATAATATTCCGGCCATTTGGACGACCCCGAGCGCCAGCCGTATTCGCCGGCGCGCACGCAATGGATGATCCGGGTCGGACGGTACCAGGGCATGCCCCAATCCCATTCCATGTCGCTGTCGAAAGTGAATATTTCCCCCTTGGGACTAAACGCGAAATCGTAGGCGTTGCGGAAGCCGGCCAGGAGCAACTCCCAGTGTTTGCCCTCGGGATCGGTCCGCAACACATGCCCGCCCGGGGCCATGATTCCCACCGCGTGGCCGTTCGGATCCCATTGCCGCGGCAGCAGCAATTCCTCCTGGTAATTCTTGTGAGGGGAGTCTTCGGCGAGACCGGACGGCAGCTTGGTGTGATTGCCGTCCATCACGTAGATCATCCGGTCGGGTCCCAATACCACGGCATGGTAGCCGTGCTCGCCTTCGCCGCCGATTCGTTTAAGGAAATGCACCTCGTCCGGGTCGAACTGATCGTTGTGATTGGCGTCCACCAACCGGTACAGACCGGTGCCGTTGGGACCGTGGCCGTTGACGTACAAACTGTCGTGCGCATAGAGCAACCCCATGGCTTGATGCACGGGCGCGGGAACTCGCTCGATTTTCGTGACCTGGCCGGAGCGCGACAGGGTGAACCGCAGCAGCGGGTCGTGGTCATCCTGCGGGGATATGATCAGCCTGCCCTTCGGATCCAGGGCCATGCAGATCCACGAACCCTCCCCTTCCTGGGCGGAGTGCAAGAGCTCGACCTTGAAGCCGGGCAAAACGGTAAGCGACCCGGCGGAGGTGGCCAGGTGCTCGCGCGCAGCATCGCCCTTCGGCGGGTCCTTGGCGGGCAGGGTTGCGGGTACAAATAATGTGGACCACAGCAGACAAGATGAGAGGGCTGGTACGGTAATTCTCATGTGATGTTTAACAGACGCTGGCACAGGCTGATGCATTCACCATATTAGGCCGGGTTCAACCCCGGCAAGAATTTTCTGCCGGCTTGAATCGCAACGCGGCGCGGGCCGCCGCGGATGCCCCGGCGGCCTGATCTCCGAGGCCTGCACGAGTTAGCGAACCTGGATCCGGAAAAAGCGCGTGGCTTCCCCGGGCGGCACGATGTAAGGCGAAGTTGCGCCGGCCACGTTGGTGTAGGGCCCGGCAGCCAGGACCGAGCTCTGCAGCGTGCCTGCGGGCCAGGTCAACTGCGCATGATTGCCCGAAATGGCAATCGTCACCGTGACCGGCCCCAGGTTGGTGACGAGGATGTAATTCGGCTGCGAAAACGTGTTGGTCCCCAAAGGTCCGCTGACCGTGAGGCTGACGTTGTTGGTCCCCGCGGCACTGTAACTGTGGGTCAGGTTGGTGCCTCCGGTGTTGGTAATCGAGCCGTCGCCGAAGCTCCAGAGCCGGTTGGTGATCGTCCCGCTGGAAGTGTCGCTGAAGCTCACCAGCAAAGGCATCACGCCGCTGGTCGGACTCGCCACAAAGCTGGCGATCGGCATGATCGCGCCAACGCCGGTCAAGGTATTGGTGCTGTTGCCGCCGTTGCTGGAGAAGACGGCAACATTGCTGAAACTGCCCGCCGCAGTGGGGCTGAACGTCACCTGCACGCTTCCGGTCTGGCCGGCCGCGATGTTGAACCGGCTGCCGCCCGAGATACTAAACGGCGCGGTGGCCGCTACAGTTCCCGAAAGCGTTTCGCCCCCGCCATTGACCACTTGGAAGGTCTGATTGCTGCTCTGTCCCGCCGCCAGCAGGCCATAGCCCAAAATCGCCGGACTTACCGCGAGGGACGCCGGCAGGTTGGTGACTATGATGTAGCCGACGAGCGTGTTGGTCCCGACCGGCCCGCTCACCGTCAGGCTCACGGCGTTCGTCCCCGCGGTTAGGTATTTATGAGTAAAATTAGTGAGGCTAGTATTGGTAGTGGAGCCGTCGCCAAAACTCCAGAACCGGTTCGTGATGGTTCCGGTGGACGTGTCGGTGAAGGTGACCAGCAGGGGCGCCAGGCCACTCGCCGGGCTTCCCACAAAACCGGGCCCGGGGACCAAGGCGCCGACGCCAATGAGTGCATTGGTGCTGTTGCCGCCACTGCTGGCCACCACCACCGCGTTGCTGAAATTGCCCGCCACCTGCGGCGAAAAAGCTAACACCACGTTCGTGCTGCCAAATCCGGGCACGGTGAAGGAAGCTCCTGATACCACAGAAAAGGGGCCGCCCGTAACCGTGGCGGTGCCGTTCGTAATCATGAGTCCGCCCTCGTTGGTTACCACCAGGGTGACCACTGAGCTCCGTCCTTCCGCTTCGATGCCGAAATCCAAAATGGCCGGTGTCGCCGCCAGCAAGCCGGGTGTGATTGCGGACCCACTCACCGCATTCGTGCTGTTGCCGCCGTTGCTCGCGAAAACGACCGAGCTGTTGAAATTGCCCGCGGCACTGGAGCTGAAAGTCACCTGCACGCTTCCGGTTTGGCCGGACGCAAGGTTGTAGGGGCTGCCCGCGGTAATGGAGAAGGGCGCCGTGACCGAAGCGGTTCCCGTCAGCGTCTGGCCCCCGCCATTGACCACCTGGAACGTCTGGTTGCTGCTCTGGCCCGTGACCAACTGGCCGTAGCTCAGGCTGGACGGATTGACCGCCAGCGACGCGGGCGTGGTGGTCGAAAGCAGTCCATAAACATCCAGGCGGCCCGAGAATGTGGCCAGGTAAACCTTTCCATTCGCCACGGTCGGCGGGACGAATTTGGCGAAGTTGCCCACCGCGTCCCGGGCGGTGTTCTGCTGCGAATTCCATAGCTCGCGCGAAACGTTCTGCGCGTCGTAGGCATGCAGAATGCCCGGCCGCACGCTTTGATTGGCATCGCCGGTGAGCTGGTGAGCCGCCCAGATGATGGCGCTGCCCGGCGTGCTGCCGTTGGCGGAGAGTGCAAGCAGCGCACCCGGCTGGCCGGACGGCGCGGCGGTGGGGCTTTGGGCGAAGACTGGGAGGGTGAATTTGCCCAAGGCATGATTAAAAACGTATTGTTGCAAGTACACCGACGAGGGCCAGAGATAGGCGCAGGAATTGGTCGGCCCGTCCCACCAGACCGCCCCGCCATGCACTTGGTCGCTCGTGACCGAAAAGCTCTGAATCACATTGTCGTTCGTGGTCGTGGAAGTAGTCAATCCACCCATGTTGTCACGATTGACCAGGTACACAATGCCCTCCTTGCCGCCGGACAACAGCAGCGATGTTCCCGGGATCAGGAGCACCCCGCCCGAGCCGAGATCAATGTCGCCGTTCTCGAGGGTCTGCCAGTTGTAGGGCGTGAACCAGCTCGTCACGCCGAGATTGCCGCCGGTCAGCGACAATTTAAGAAAGCTTTCCCCGCGATTGACCGCCCCCGAGGTATCCACGGTGCCGTTGCCCGTGGACAGGTATAAATTCCCATTGGTATCGGCCGCGGGCGCCTGGCCGCTCATCCAAATGCCGCCGTTATAGCCGTTGGGAGTGTCGTTGTACACGGCCGCCTGTTGCAGGGTAGTCTGGTCGTAGCCAATGACCCAGCCATGATACGGACCGTTATCGCAATGCGATGACCAACTGATATAGACCACCCCGTTCACCAGGGCCAGCCCGGGCCGCTGGTTCGCCCGCACCGGATCGAAGGTGACCACCCCTCCGGAGCTGCCCGCGCCGTTGCCGGGATAGCTGGCCGTGATAATCACCGGACTGTTCGAGCGATCCAGGCCGGTGGTGATATCCAGCGCGTGCAAACGCTGCACGAACGTCGTGCCGTTCTCCTTCGTCCGCGCCACCAGATAAATCGTCCCCGCCACCGGATCGATCACCGGCGTACCCACGATGCCAAAGTTGCCGCTGAAATCCTGGTAGTTCCCGCCACAGGCGCCGATCGCACTCATATCGGTATTTGCAGGCGGCACCACGCTCGGTGGATTGATGAAGCTGGTGTGCCAGTAGGGGGTGGCGACGGTTGAATCATCGGCATCGAAGGCATAAACGGAGTCGTTGACGGTGGCCACGATCACCAGGTTATGAACCCCTTTGCCCGGGATGCTCACATTGGTCATGACCAACGGCTGCGCGTAGATCTGGTCGTCCACCGCGCGCGTGAGCACCAGGCCGAATTGGTTGCTGTTCACATTGGCAGTGGTGAGCGCGGTTTCATAAAGATTTCGACCGGTCCGTTCATCGTCATTGTGCTGGGTGAGCACCGCCATCGCCGCCGGTCCCGGAGGATTGGTCAGCAGCGTGGTGAACGAACCGGACGGCGTGGCCCACGCCGCGCCGCCCGCATTGACCGCCTCCGCGGTGAAGTAGTAGGTCGTATTGGACGCGAGCCCGAAGATCGTCTGCGCGAACGCGCCCGCTTGCAGCCCGAGGCTCACGCTTTGCGCCCAGGCCCCGGCGTTGGCGCCGCCGTCGGTCGGCCCATAGTAGAGCGTCACGGCGGGGGTGTCGTTCCCCGTGGCCAGCACCTGGCCACTCAAGGTCGCCGCGTTGGCCCCGATCCCCGTCGCCGGTGAATTGGTCACCGTTGCGGGGTTCACCGTCAGGGTCTGGAAACGCTGGGACGGCGTAGCCCAGGACGTTCCCGAGATGTTGACGGCCTCGACCGCATAAAAGTAAGTGGTGCCCGGGCTCAACCCGGTTACGTTTTGCGAGAAACTCCCCGTCTGTGGACCCAGCGCCACGCTATTCGACCAGGCGGCGGCGTTGGTACCACCATCCTGAGGGCCATAAAAGACGGTGGTGGTGGGGGCGGACCCGCCGGTAGCCAGCACGCCGCCATTCAGGGTCGCGCTCGCCGGCCCGATGGAACCCGCCGGCAGATTCGTCACGCTCGCCACGGTGGGAACAAAGACCGAAATCGAAGCGGAACTGTTGGCGGCCCCATTGCCATTCGTCGCGACCACCTTGATGGAGGTATAGGAAGCGGTCAGCGGGGGCGTCGTGTAAGTCGAACCCGAGGCGCCTGCCACTAACGTGCCGTTCGTAAACCAGGCCAGGCCAATTACTCCGGGGCCGTCCGCCAGCACCGCGAACGTGGCCGGCTGGCCCAGCGCCGCGCTGGTGTTGGTCAGGCCCAAGGTCAATACCGGCGGACTCGCGGGGGTATAAACCAGGAAATCATCCCAGGCATCGATGCCGCCATTCTGAAACGCGCGCAAGGCAGCCCACACCGGTTGCACCGTGACATCGGTTTGCCCCGTGTGGCTCACCGCCGTCGGGAACGTGATGACATTGGTCCCGGGCGTCAGACCGTCGGCCCCGTAGTCGTACAAGGCGCAACCCGCCGCATAATTCCCAGCCGCCCCGGCCGTGTTGGTCACGCTGACCACGAGCTTGTACCACTCCCCAGGCGTGACATTCACCGTGCCGAGCGGGACACCGCCCAGAGCGCCGGCGGTGCGGTATTGCTCGAACAACGGCCACACGCCCGCGCCACTGGGGATAAAGCGAAAACTCTCGAACGCCACCCCCGCGTTGTTATTCAAGCCGTTGTTATTGGGGGTGATGATCCCCAACTGGACCTTGTTCCCGCTGTTCAGGGCGTTGGCCTTGATCAGCGTCGAAACCGTAATCACCGCGCCATTCGTCGAAAAATCCCAACTGGCCCCGTTATAGGTGGCCGTCGTATCCGTGCTTTGGAAGACGGTGATGCCGTCGCTGCCTCCCACGCCCACCCCGGCGGCCTGCGTGAAAGAATAATTGCCACCGTCACTGCCCCCGGCATCGTTCCAGGAAATAAACGAGTTCGTGTATTGCCCCGGCGTGTTGAAGTCGAGGAAACCCGTTTGCCCGGAGCACCATTCGGCCCCGCCAGCCAGTGCCAACGAGATTGCCCCCAAAAAGGCCCGAAAGCTCAGGCACGCGGACGAACCAGACCATCGTGGAAACGCATCAAGCGGAATCTTCATAGAGGGGGAAGGAGTTGTGGAGCCCGCACTTTAGTCCTCGCGCGCCGCACCCGGTGAACACCACCGCGAGGCAAGCATTCATTGAACCCGGGTCTATTCCAGGTTCGCCCAAACCAATCTCGAATCGCACGGTCAACAAGGACTTTGAATGCATCCTATCACTCGATGTGAATGCGTCAATCATCTAACGAGGCGTCACCTCCGGGAGGAGCGCCTCCCGGCAGTACCCCGGGGCGCCGGCTTTGAGCCCGCTTACTGCACTCGGCGATTCCTCTCGTGCTCCTATGGATTTTGGACGCGCTAAGCCGGCTCCAAGCCGGCGCTCCGGCGTCTGGCCGTCTTCGGCGGGGGGTTACTGCCGGGTTGGCTCCCTCCGGGCGGCGCCCGAAAGAATTCTTCGTTGCCTTCGTTTGCTTGGTGTACAAAGAACTCTGGGTTTCCATGGTTTGCGTGCCGGGTGCACACGGCCCAGGCGTTCTGTGAAGATTTTTATCTTAAGGCCCCCCGCCTTTTCGATCCCCTGAGCGTTCGCCCCCCTAACGCGTGGAGGGGCCGAGGCCGAGCCTCATCCGTCGAAGCCCTCAAGGTAGGCCAGGATAAGTTCCGGCAAGTCGGCGCTGTAGCCGCCTTCCAGCAGGGTAAACACGGGAATGCCGAGGCCTCTGAAGCATTCCCCCAGCCAGTGGAAATCTTCCGCTTCCAACGTTTCCTGGGCCAACGGGTCGCGGGCGTAACAATCGAACCCGGCCGAGACGGCGACCAACTCGGGTTTGAGCGTCTGCAAATGCTCGAACGCGCTGGTAAGAATCTGGCGATATTCGCCGCGGGCCGTCTGCGGCGGCACGGGATAATTAAAGCAATTGTTCCCCACGTTCCGCGTGCCGGTTCCCGGGTAACAGGGAAACTGGTGGATGGAAAAGAACGATACCCCCGGCTGGTTAAGCAGAATCGCCTCGGTGCCGTTGCCATGATGCACATCGAAATCATAGACGGCGACGCGTTTGGTCCCGGTGGCCAGGGCTTCGAGCACTGCGATCGCGATGTTATTGAGGTAGCAGAACCCCATCGCCCGGCTGCGGGTCGCGTGATGTCCGGGCGGCCGCATCAGGCTGAACACGGCCTCTCCGGACCGCGCGGCTTTCAAGGCCGCCAGGCCGGCGCCGACGGACGCGCGCGCATAATCAGCAATGCCGGAGAAATACGGGGTGTCCAGGTCGAAATCCCGCGCCTCGTCGAGCCGGGCCAAATGCTCGAGAGCATGCGCACGGAGAATCGACGCATCGGCGACCGGCAGCGGCTGGGCCCAGGTGATCTCGAGCTCCTTTTGTGCCCGCAGTTTCGCCACCGTCGCGGAAATGCGCTCGGGGCGCTCCGGATGGCCCGGGCTGGAATAGCCGGTGCAATGCTCGTCAGTGATTATCTTCATGGGCAGAGCGAATGCGGGCTTTGTACTAAGTCCGGCGCGCCAGACAAGCGAAATGAGCCCCCGGGTTCTCCTGACTTGCGCCCGCCGGCTTTGCAGACAAGTTAAAGGGAACAAATTGAAACACATTATGGATGGTCGATTTTCCGCATCCGCCCCTGACGCGCCGCGCGCTTCCGGGGCGCGGGCCCGGAGATTTCCCGTGGGCGCCGAGGTCCTGCCCGGCGGCGGGGCGAGCTTCAGGGTTTGGGCGCCGAAATGGGATCGGGTCAGCCTGGAACTGAGCCCGAAGCCGGGTTTTCCTCCGGAGCAGGTCACCACGAAAACCCTGACCGCCGAAGAAGAAGGCTATTTCACGACGGAAGTAGCGGAAGCGCGGCCCGGCATGCTCTATCGCTTTCGCCTGGGCGAAGGGGTTTTCCCCGATCCCGCCTCCCGCTTTCAGCCCCAGGGCCCGCACGGTCCCTCCGAAATCGTGGATCCCGGAGCATTCCTCTGGACGGATCAGGCCTGGCCGGGTGTCGCACGGACCGGGCAGGTGATCTATGAGCTGCACATCGGCACCTTCACCCGCGAAGGCACCTGGTCGGCGGCCGCGAACGAGCTGCCGGAACTGAAGGACCTGGGGGTCACGTTGATCGAAATGATGCCCGTGGCGGACTTTGCAGGACGTTTTGGCTGGGGTTACGACGGAGTGAACTTGTTCGCGCCCACGCGGCTCTATGGGCACCCGGACGAATTGCGGAGCTTCATCAATCGTGCGCACGAGTGCGGGCTCGGGGTGATCCTCGATGTCGTTTACAACCACCTCGGCCCCGACGGAAACTACTTGAAGCATTTCTCGGAGGAATACTTTACCGATCGTTACCCGAACGATTGGGGCCAGGCCATCAATTTTAATGGACCGCATTGCCGCCCGGTGCGTGACTTCTTTATCGCCAACGCGGGCTACTGGGTTGACGAATTCCATTTTGACGGCTTGCGCCTGGACGCCACTCAGCAAATCTTCGACGCGTCCGCCACTCACATCCTCGCCGACATTTGCCGTCGCGTGCGGGCAGCGGGCGGCCGGAGGCGAACGTACCTGGTTTCAGAGAACGAAACGCAGCAGGCCCGGCTCGCACGACCGCTCGACCGGGGCGGCTACGGCATGGACGCCCTTTGGAACGATGACTATCACCACAGCGCGAAGGTGGCCCTGACCGGGCGGAACGAGGCCTACTTCAGCGACTATCGCGGCACGCCGCAGGAAATGGTCTCGGCTGCCAAGCGCGGTTTTTTGTTCCAGGGACTGTGGTCCACCTGGCAGAAGAAGCATCGGGGAAGCCCGGCGCTCGACCTGGCGCCGGAACAATTTGTCAATTTCATCCAAAACCACGATCAGGTGGCCAACTCCCTCCGCGGACTGCGCCTGCATCAATTGACCTCTCCCGGCCGGTTCCGGGCCGCCACGGCCCTCCTCCTCCTTGGCCCGGGCACGCCGATGCTCTTTCAAGGCCAGGAATTTGCCGCCTCAACCCCCTTCCTGTTCTTCGCCGACCATAACCCGGACCTGGCGAAGCTGGTGGCCCGCGGACGGCAGGAATTTCTCAAACAATTTCCCAGCATCGCCAGCGCCGAGAGCGACGACCTCCCGGCCAACCCGGAAACGGAAAAGACCTTCCGGGATTGCCAGCTCGACTTCTCGCAACGACGTCAGAACGCCGCCACGTATCAGCTCCACCGTGATTTGCTCAAGCTCCGCCGCGAAGATCCCGTATTCTCCCGCCCGCGCGCCGGCGGAGTGGATGGCGCGGTGCTGGGGCCGGAGGCGTTCGTGTTGCGGTTCTTCGGCCCGAACGGCGACGACCGCCTGCTGCTGGTCAACTTCGGCCTGGATTTAAACCTGGCCCAGGTTTCGGAGCCGTTGCTCGCGCCGGTGGAGGAAAGCGCTCCTTGGACTCTGCTGTGGTCCAGCGAGGCGCCTTGCCATGGAGGGTGCGGCACCGCGCCGCCGCAAAACGACGGCGCGTGGCAGATTCCCGGACACGCGGCGATCGTCCTGCACCCCGGCCGACGCGCCACAACACCCCAGGGGTAGCGAACCGTATGGAGCCCTTGGTTCGGCGGATCGATCTGACGCAGGTTCGTGGGGAGGACGCGCGGCGGATGTTGCGCGAGGAGTGGCTGGCCACCAACGGGCTGGGCGGCTATGCCTCCGGCACCATCTCCGGCTCCGTTACCTGGCGCTACCACGGGCTGCTCATCGCGGCCTTGCCCGCCCCGTTCGGGCGCATGATCATGCTCAACCATTTGGCCGAGTATTTCCAATTCCCGGACGGCCGGCTGCTCCAAATCGGGGGCGAGGAACCGAGCCAGCCGGAGGACTCCGCCGCCACCAACTTCATTACCGAGTTTCGCCTCGAGAACGGACTGCCCATCTGGCGCTACGAGGCCGAGGGCATCGTCCTGGAAAAATATGTGCTGTTTCTTTACGGCCAAAACACGGTGCATGTCCATTACCGGTTGCTCTCGAAGCAGGAAAACGTCCGCCTGCAGCTCCGCCCTTCCCTTCATTTTCGCGGCCACGGAGAGAATGTGAACGCCGGCCCGCTTGAAGGCTATCACCTGAATCTTTCGGGGACCCAGTACGAAGTCATCCAGGAAAGCATGTTGCCGCGATTGCGGATGGTGCTCCACGGCGACGAGGCGGCCTTTACTTACGATGGCGGCGCCCGGCGCGAAATTCATTACCTCAAGGAAGCCGAGCGCGGTTACCAGGCGCGCGGTTCGCTGTGGAGCCCGGGTCACTTCAGCCTCACCTTGCGCCCGCGGCGGGATGGCACCCTCATCGCCTCGACCGAGTGGTGGAGCACCATGCTCTCGCTCACCCCCGAGGAAGCCATCGGCTTTTACCACACCCGCCATCGCCGCCTGATTTCCATTGCCGAGGCCGAGGCCCGGGCTTCCCCCGCCGCCGACCTGGTGCTCGCCGCCGATCAATTCATCATCACCCCGGCCGGGCGCATCCAGGACGCCGCCCGGGCGCATGCCGCCGGTGATGAAACCCGCACCGTCATCGCCGGCTATCATTGGTTCACGGATTGGGGCCGGGATACCATGATTAGCCTGGAGGGGTTGACCCTGGCCACCGGACGGTTTACCGAAGCCGGCTGGATTTTGCGGACCTTCGCCCACTACATGCGGCACGGCTTGATCCCGAACCTCTTTCCCGAAGGCAAAAACGACGGCCTCTACCACACGGCGGATGCCACCCTGTGGTTCTTTCATGCGCTGGACCGTTATGTGGAACTAACCGGCGATCGCGGAACACTGCGGCTGATTTTGCCCAAGTTGCGCGATTCCGTGGAACATCACTTGCGGGGCACCCGGTTTGGCATCCAAGTCGATGCGCGCGACGGGCTGCTGCGCCAGGGCGCGCCGGGCTACGCGTTGACCTGGATGGACGCGAAGGTCGAGGATTGGGTGGTTACTCCGCGACGCGGAAAAGCGGTCGAGATCAACGGTCTCTGGTACAACGCGCTGCGACTGCTGGAAGACTGGCTGCGCGAGGAGCATCAGGAAGAGAGCGCGCAAGCCATGGCGGAGCATGCGCGGCGGGCCCGGGAGTCCTTCAACCGCTGCTTTTGGTGCGCCGACCGCAACCATCTCTATGACGTGATCGACGGCGAGCAAGGGGACGACAGCGCGTGCCGGCCGAACCAGTTGCTGGCTTTTTCGCTCAAGCACCCCGTCTTGGAGGAGAAATATTGGGCGCCGGTGCTCGAAGTGGTTCGCCAAAAGCTCCTCACGCCGCGCGGCCTGCGCACCCTCAGCCCGGATCATCCGGACTACAAACCGAAGTACTTCGGCGACCTGCGCGCCCGCGACGCCGCTTACCACCAGGGCACGGTCTGGGCCTGGCTGCTTGGCCCGTTCGTGGACGCCTGGCTGAAGGTTTACCCGCAGGACCGCGCCGGCGCCCGAATGTTCCTCGAAGGCATCGGCCCCCACCTCGACGACGGCTGCATCGGCTCCATCAACGAAATCTTCGATGCCGAGCCGCCCTTCTCCCCGCGCGGCTGCATTTCCCAAGCGTGGAGCGTCGCCGAGGTCGTCAGAGCCTGGGTAAAAACAGCCCCGGCGGCAGAGTGAAGCGGCAGTTCAGGCGCCTGCGTCAGCAGCAAATACAGCGAGATGAACTTAAGTTCCTTTACCCAAAACATGTGCTTTTCCGGCCGCCCGGAGGTGTAAAAAATTCAGCGATCCGGTGCCGGAGGACGGCCATCGCGTCGTCCGGCGAGATGGACAACATTTGCCGAGGACGTTTCGCATCAAGTAGTTCCAGGAACGATTACTGTAGGCGGGCATTCGCGCCCCCCTCCGGTTCCCTCTGTTAGCTGCCTCATGAGCCACGCCTCTGATGTTCCCGAAGCCAGGCCTGGACCGGTCCGGCGAGGTCCCGGAACCAATACGCCGCATTCCAATGATCGGCTTGCGGAAGCCACAGACATTTCGATCCCGGGGGAGCGGCTTGCTGCAGCGCTCTCAAGTCGTTCGTGGTAGTGAGACTGTCCTCTCCACCACCTATAAACAGCACAGGCTCTTTGAGTCGGCGGGCCGCTGCCTCCCCGGACCAATCCCCCCATTTCAGGTCGAGCCGAATTGCCGCCTCATCGAGCGCTTGTTGGAGCAGGTCCGATGAAATGGACATCTTCCCTTCCCGGGCTGTACGCTGAAAAGCCTGTTCCGGCTGGTTATATGGCGCGATGGCCACCACCGGTCCGACCCGCGGATCGCGGGCCGCCCAGTCCAGGGCCACGTCCGCCCCAAAACCAATTCCCAAGACCCCCATGCCCCGGCCGTTCAATCCCCGTTCGGTGAGACGATCCAGCACCCGGCAAAGGTCGGCGGCCTCATCTCGGCCAAAGGAAAAAGTTTGCCCGGTGGATTCCCCATGCCCTGGAAGGTCCACCAGGAAAACGCGGAAGCCCGCTTGGGCCAGCAGGAGAGCCCAAGGGGCCAGGTCCTCCAGTTGGCCGTTGTAGTCGTGAATCAGAAGGAGGTTTCCCTGTTCGGGGATCGCCCTGGTGGCGTGCCCGTGACGTTCGGCATGAATATCCAGGCCGGGTATCGCGTCGCCTCGATCATTCTTGGTGATGATTGCGGCCCATTCGAGGTGATAATCGCCCGGTGGCAGTTCAACCACCCGCAACCTCGTCCCCTGAAAACCCACCGGGATGAAGTCAGGAGTCGCCCAAGAAAAAAGACGGGGGTAGCCCTCGGCCTCGGCTCGGCGCAGGTTGGGTGCGGACACAAGGCGCTTTGCCAGGGCTTCGGTGCCGCTTTCCGAAGCGGACGGGAATTTCCCCTCCCACCACGCCACGCTGCGCCCTTCATTGAGCAGCGGACCAACGCTTTGCCGCCGTAGATACATGGTGTGCTTCGGAAAGTTAAGTGTCACCAGGTGGCGCCCGAAAAACCCTAACCCAACCAGATTCTGGTGCCCGAGCCAGACTCCCCTGGGACATTTGGTCAAAAAAACGTTCGTGTATTTTTCGCCACCGAATACGACCTCCTTGCAACGGTCCCGCACGGTTCGCAGAATGAGCGGCTCCGTCCTTCGCAACTGCCGCTGGTTACAATCCGGTCGCCAGGATGAAGTCAGGAGGGGCGCCGGTATCGAGCCTGAATCGAGCATTCTTGACCCCGCAAAAATCCGCATGGGCGATCACCTCGCCCCCAAAGGTGGTCAGAGGAAAAGCCTTGCCCAAGTTCTCCGTTTGCAATCGATCGGGATCCAGAAAACGGACTTTGCCCTCTTTGAAATCCAACTGAACGCAGTAGTGCCGCAGACAATCCATGCCTAAGATGCCCATGATCGGACGCCCGACCAATCTCCGTTTCAGGTCATCGGTCGCCACGCGTGGACCGGTGAGCAAACGGCTGTTACCGAGGTACAGCCTGGGCGCGTGATACAACCCTCCCACCTTGAGCCCATAAAATCCATACGGGAGCAACCGCGGCCCGAGGCGCTTTCCCAAGTTCGGTTCCAAAGATTTATCCAGAATCGTGATCGAGCAGCCGGTATCAACGGCGAACAGCAATGGTCCTCCGGCTTCCGTGCGGAGCGTTAAATAGAGGTCATCTCCGCGACCGGCGCCTGTGTTCATGCCAAGTTCGGCGGGAAGGTTCGGGCGTGCCGAACTTTCCGGCGTCCGAGGCGGCCGGGTGGAACAAGAGCACAATAGCCCTAAAGCCAGGCAGGCGCCGAATACCTTGTGTTGCGAGTTAACCAACCTCATGGATCACCCGCGCAGCGTACAAAATGGTCCGCACGCCAAAAAGCAATTTCCTATCGGCGATCATCGCGACCACGAACAGGCGGCGTTTCATTTTTTCGGCGTCCTTTGGCTTTTCTGGTCCGGCCCGGGCTCAACGAAGGCCGGGCTCAGGATCTCGCTGGGATACCCGAAAACCCGGCTGCTCCCGAACGGGTAGAACAAAAAAGCGTGAGCTGTGTGATTCGAGATCTCCAAGGTCAAAACAACTTCATTGCCTGACTGGGTGCTCTTCATCTGACGAAGGGTGACACCGGTGGTGGTGGGACGAACGCCAAGCAGCGTGAACGCGATCAGAACAGCGATTAGAACCACACCGATGACGACGGGTTTCGTTCTCATCCCAAGGCCGGGATACCCGGTCATCAAAAAATAGCAATCACATTCGCCGGTCCCAAGCTGCCGCCGCCATAGGCGGATACCTGAACAGTTTCCGCCGAGTTGACTGAATCGCTGGTCCCCGCCGCCCCTAATCCCGGCTGCTTGGTCCCGTGTTCGATGATCGACCGGGTCCTGCGTCGCGGCCAACCAGCCGGTTCCATCCCTCAACCGCGGCCCATCAAATCGGACCATAACTTTTCTGATTTGCATGTGACGCGATGGCCGCAGTTCCGTCTAATCAAGCATGAGAATAACACCGGACCAGAAGCACACGGCGTTTACACTCACCGAATTGCTGGTTGTCATTGCCATCATTGGAATCCTTGCGGCGCTCCTTCTGCCGGCACTTTCTCAAGCCAAAGCCAAAGCGCAGCGAACTCAATGCGCCAGCAATTTGCATCAGCTCGGGATTGGCCTCCAAATCATTCTAGGAAACAACGGCGGGTATCCCGTAATCATCGCGAGCACGAATGCCGGGTATCCCACATACGACCGAACGTGGGTTGCTCAAATCGAAAGGGATGGGCTCGGCATCGCACGACCCGAAACGAATTATTATCGAACGGGTGTCTGGCTATGCCCCTCGGCTCGATGGACGGACAGAGCCGCGTTCCCAACGACCTCCTACGGTTACAACAGGTATGGGATAATCCTGCCGGGAAACGTCACCAACGATTTCGGCCTTCAAGGCCAGTTTGATGGAAAACTGCGTGTTTTCATGCCCATTACTGAAAACCAGGTGGCCGTTCCAAGCGATATGATGGCGATTGGAGATTGCCTGAATGGCAGCGTGGAGTTCGACCGCGATGAACTGGCTAAAGCACAATATTTTGGAAACTTCCTTACTCGCCATGGCGGCAAAGCGAATGTCTTGTTTTGCGATGGCCACGTTGAATCACCGGCGTTGAACTTCATTTTCGAAGACACCAGTGATGCGGCCTTGATCCGTTGGAATCGGGACCACCTGCCGCATCGTGACCGTCTTTAAGGTTTCGAGGCTCCGAGAGCAAAAAGGGGATTGAACCCGCCGGTCTCCCCCTGCAGCGAGGACATAGTTCCATACCACCCGCTCGAAACGCGGACCAGGCCTGGTGACCGAGGCTGCGGGTTCGCGTATTTCGCGTTTTTCGTGGTCGCTTTCGGGTTGCCGGGACATGGTCGGACCAGCGGGGAGCACCTCACTTAACGCCTTCGCAACCGGTTGCAAAGGCACGGAGAGCACCTGTGTCTAGGAGCTCGGCTCCATTTTGCCCCAAAAACCGCAACCCGTATCCAAAAGCGATATACAAATCGAAACCCAATTTCCGTCCATTATTTCGGGGGCAGCATTTCCTGTTTCAACATGGATATTGGAATTGCCGAGAAATGCGGATCGCGGTGAATCAGCATTGCGCCTCGCACGGACGCCGTGGCGGCAACCAATGCGTCCATTGCGGAAGCACGACCTGTTGCGCTTATTCTCAAGCGTACCGCCTCGCTTCGGATGGCCTCATCCACATTCACGATTTCACTCAACAGTGTTCGATAACTGTTGAGTTCCGCGTCGCGTTTTGCAGCATCAATCCCAAGTTGGTGCAAACGCAGATCAAACTCGAACAACACCAGGATGGAGGTTCCCACCACACTCGCTGTATCCTCAAAAAGGGCCTGAACACGCATCGCTCCCGGTTCGGCCAGATAGTGCGCCAACAACGCCGGCGTATCCAGCAGATGGGTCATTGCCCTTCGTCGGCTTGGTCGAGTTTATCATCCTGCTCGCGCTCTCGGATCAAATCGCCTACGGGGTCGGCTCCCGGCTTTAGCCAGCGTCTGCCCGCGCCCATCAGTTCGCGGGCCAGTTCGCCCCGACTGCCTGCGGGATCGTCGTAAAGACCATCGGCTTGCGGGGCGTAGCTGTTCAGGAAGGCACTGTGGTCACGAACCGCCAGCGGGCCTTTGCCGGTGGGCTGCGAGGAGATTTCAAGCTGCTGGCGGCGTTGGTCAACCCATGCAGCCAGCTTGACGAAGTCCGTTAGCGGCAGTTGTTCAACCGCCTGCTCGATTTCCTCGATCTTGCTCATATCAAATCTTCCACGAAAGCTTCGCGCTCGTCTTCCGACATGCGATCCCAATCCAGCCCGTGTTTGGCGGACGTTCGGCGTAATTGCGCCTCGCCAGACCGCATCCGTTCTCCGCGGCGGGCTTGCGCGTCTTGCGCGAGAGCCAGCAAGGCAGTCCGCCTGCGTGCGGCTGGCAACTGCCGCACGATGGAAATCACCTGCTCATCATTCAATTCCAAGACGCTCATGGCACTGAAAAGTAAGCTGGAAATCCCGGCGTTTCAATCCGTATTTCCATCTCCCGAAGGCCGACTCGCCCGGGGGCGCGGGACAGAGTTCTTCCGAGGCCGCAGTTCTCCAGGAGTTTGAACGATTCCTGGATCTTTGCCCGCGGATACACAGCCCTCGAGCCCACGGCTGCGGGGAATCCGTGGGCTGGCCGCCCTGCCGTTCAGGCCAAAGGCCTGGGTCATACCAGCCAAGGGCACACGCCCTGGGTTCATGGGCTCAAGGAAACCTCCTGAGCGCTGAAGGCGCGACTCATCCTGCAGCTCTTGGATTCCATCCCATACGTAGCGTTCATCAAACCCCACGTGGTACCTTTGGAGAAGGTCGCGAGGTTTTCGGATTGAATGAGGGCGATTGATGAACCCAGCGCGCCTGATGAAGCAGGCCGTTGGCCTGCGATGCAAAACCGCGGGCCGAGATCCCAGGGCGCGTGCCCTGGGCTGGTATGAGCGACGCCGTTGGCGTCTTAAAGCCCCGGCGGGGTTGGCTCGGTCTCGCCCCTATGGAACTCTGTCCTGCGCCCGAAGTCCGTGTTTACCTGTTTCCCGCCTTGACGTATTGGCGGACTCCGGGCCAATCTCACCGCGTGATTTTAGCCAGTTTAGCTCAGTGGTAGAGCAACGGTTTTGTAAACCATTAGGAGGCGTGCGTGATTACACCCCAAACATGCGCGACAACCGCATCACTACAGCGTGGAATGCACTTTGGGTCTGCAATTAGAAAATGCCGTAATAACGCACCGTTTCGCACGTTTGCTGTTGCATACTGTTGCACGCTGGCGGCCAAAGCGGGATACTGTCCATCCGTCCAGTACCAAAGCCCGGAGCGTTTGAGTCCAGACGTGTGCAACACCAGTTTGTTGCACGCGCAATTTGCCGCAGGCACGTCGAGCGCGCGAGACCGCTCTACCCCTTCCCCAGGTGCTCCGAACGTGCCAAGGGCCAGCAGCGGGGGCAGCGCGGGCCTTTCAGAGCGGCTAGGCCAGTCGGCGGGGGGGTGTCTGGGGTCCCCCCTTTTTCGCAGACCGTCCCTACACCCTGCCCCCCACCCCCCCGGCCCGGCCCGGACCGCGTTCGGTGGGACTCCCGAAATATACACGGGCCGCCCCGGGGGGCGTGCTTCTGCTGCGAGACGTCGCCGCAGACCCCTTCCGTAATAGGGGGTGTTACACTGTCACACAAGACCGCATAGTCAGAACTCCCGAGACGCTCGCAGCTTTGCTCGAGTACCGGCCGGGGATTGACGGCGGGCCACCTCGAGGCGCAAGCTGGCCGTCCATGAAGAACCGCTTGGCGGAATCTCCAGGCCGCATGCGTTCGCTGGCCAACATCCTGCCGTACCGGCTCACGTCGGAACGGGCTCGCGTGCTTCGCCAAAAAGCCTCTTTCGCTTTGAGACGATCCTGGGATAAGAAAGCAATGGAACGTGCGCTCGGCACTACCCGAGAGCGCGCGCCCCGGCTCAACTCAGCCCAGGCCGCTCGGATTATCGCAGACCTTGCAGCGCGGGTGAGTGCGCTGGAAGCCCGGTGGGCTCAACTGGCAGCGCGGATGATTCGCAAGCAGGGCCGCAGGCGCCATGGCGTAGCAAGGGGGGGCGCCACCCCGCCCTTCCAGGACGACCCGCCGCCTACCCTCGCGCGGTAGGAGGAGGGCAGGAAAATGATTTTAGTGACGCACCGCTCCAGATCAAAAGCAACGAACTAAAGCTCAAAATGAAAATCCAAAAGATGGCGGTTGCGCCCGACACGGTCGGGTTTGCAGCTTGCGCGATCTATTCGGGGATCACCTACCGCACGTGGGTCAGCAGAGATGGAGAACTCATCCTTGGATCCCTGCCCGAGGATCAACAACCCGATCTGTCTCAAGGTGGAACACACAAGAACGACGGGGTAAAGTGGGAATTGCAAACCCTTCAAGATTTTATGCTTGATGGTTCGGTCGCTAATCCCCAAGAGAACACGGATTGCACCGATGTCAAAGTTCCCATTTCAGAGTTGAAGGCGAACGAGACGAGCCGGAGATCTCAAATCAACATCGGGCCGAATCTGCCGCAAAGGATAGTTCTTATTATCGGCGCGACGGTTCTCTTACTCGTGTTGTGCCTAACGGAAGAGCACAGGTACGGAGTTGGCTCCCCAGGCTGGTACTGGCAAGCGGCTTTGACCCGAAGCGGCGTTGTCGCGGTCGCAACAGTGGCAATCTACTTCGCCGTCGGAAAGCGAATCTGAAGGCTGCGATCAGCGCAGGCCGTAATCCCGCAGCAACCAGCTCAAGGCGACCCGAAAGCGTAGCAAATGGGCCAGAGCCTGAGATCACATTCTGACCCGCGAGCCCGAAAGCGGCGGTTGGTCTTTATGGCTTTATTCACGGCTTCCTTTTGTTTTGATGCGGGTTCAGTGGTTCCCCTCGCGCCAGTCTGGGCGGCACTCAACACAACCAAGCCCGAAGGCCCTTAGCGCGCATTTAAGCAACGCGCGAAGCCGAATAATTTCAGGCGCCGGCCAGTTGCCCGGCTCACTGCGCAAATCAAGGTGATAGACTTAACGCTGGGCTCGATGGTATCACCGTCTTACCGTCCTGTCACTGGCCCTATATATAGGCCCAGGACGGTAGGACGGTAGAGACGACGGGCGAACCGCCGGGACGGTAGTAGGACGGTAGTAGGACGGTAGGACGGTAATTTGTTAAAAAGGCTCATTTTTTGGCGATCATGAAGAGACGGCAACCGACTTTTGCAGGACGGTAAGGTCCAACATTCCGGCGATGTTTTTCCCCGCGCCGCGCTCTTGAATTTTCGAAACTGCTGGACGGTAGTTTTTATCTCCCCATAACGCATAGCAGGACGGTCTCGAAACACGTCCTCCGCAAGCATTGTAAGTGCCTCTCGCTCTTTGGCTTCGCACATCGATTCCCGGCTGGCAATAGTGATGTGCATCCCCTTTTCAGGGCTGAAAATGAACCTCGGCCCACGGTTTTTGGGAATTCCGGCGCGGCGGTTTTTGGTGGAGTAAATGACGGTGCTTTCCTCCGCGTCTTTTTCCAAGGCGAGGTTTGTTTCGGCTTTCCTCTCAAGCTGGCTCCCCAGGTGTCCGCGGCTCTTCTCCGTGCCAGGGTTGAAATGGAGCACCGCTACAACGGGGCAATCATGCTCGATGGCCAAATGGTGAAGTGTGGCCACGAAGGCGTTGCTCTGGGCCGGGTCGTTTACGTCCTCGACGAAGTCCGCGGCGCCGTCTAGCAGGAGGGCGAAGATGCCTCCATCTGAGGGCACCCACTCGAATCGCCTCGACAACGCACTCCCAAGCTGGTTTGAACTCCAGCCCGGTAAGACAGAGGCGCGTAGCCAATCAGGGGCCTTTTCAACCTTGCCCGCCGGACCGCACGCGCCACGCCATGCCAGAAATCATCCGGCCAATGTTGGAGTCGACCAGAGCAAGGCGCGGCCTTTTTCGTTGGCAGCGTTGAAGCCAAGGCAGTCAGCATCTGGGGGGTGGGGCATGCAGGCGGCGGCCATCGCACCGATCACCGCCGACTTCCCACTTTTGATCGCAGCCGTGATCGTGGTGATGTTGGCCGGCGTGCAGATCGGAGTGCCGTGCAAGGAGTAAATGGCGCGGAGCGATGGCGGCTCGATGTCGGGGTTATACCGGCGCTCCTCAAGCCTCGCTTCTGTACCCGAGCCGGGCCTGGAGAGAGCGCCCAAGTCCGCGCGGACTGCTTCCACAAGTTCTGCCGCGTCGCCCTGACAATCGTAAGCGCGGCGTGTGATTTCCGTGCAGCCGCGCGCAATCCTCCGCAGTTCATATTTCTCAAGCAGGATTTTTAGGTAATAGGTCAGGTTGGCGGCGGAGGGAACCTTGTCCGGCAATGTGGACAGGTAACCGATTCCCCCAACCTGTTCAAGCAGCCCCTTGTCCTTCAGCCGCTCCTGGACCGTGATAATATCAATCGCCTCCCGCTTCTCAGACATCTCAGCCAAGATGCTGTAGATCGTCTGGTGGCGGAGGTCGTAGAAGCTCTCCACACCCGCCGACAGCCGTCCGGTACAGATGCCAATGCAGTCGTTGGGGGAGAGAAGGATACAGCCCGATCACGCCCTGCTCGGCCTCCGGCGAGTGCGGCGGAAGGCGCTCGGCAGTCGTTGGTAGCTTCATCGGTGCTGCCTCCGCTTGCTACGTAGTCCGCGCAGTTCTCGCAGCACCGCTTCCAGCAGACCAGCTTGGCGCTCACAGAAACATCTCGCAGTCTCCGACCGCGACAATCCACCGTCAATCGCGGGCCTTTCGCTGGTTGACGGAATGTGAGGGAGGAAGTAGAGTTGGGCGGGATTGGTTATTTCTGTGCGCTCACCCCTGCCAGGGTTGGCGCATGTACTATCCCGCTTCATGTGCCCTCCTGCTCCTCGGACCTACGAGCTGGGGCCAGGCGTTGCTGGCCGTACTCTGGTTTTGAGCCACTGGCGAACTTCCCCCAGATCGAATCGGACTCTTCGCGATCCGAGCCGAAGATGGGCATCCCTCGTCGCATTTGCTCTTCAACCCACCGTTTGCTAAACCCGCCCGCCATCTCACCAACGTCGAGTTTATCGCCAAGTCTGGAGGAAAGATTCCGCCCCGGCTGATTCGTGCCGGTGGCGCTGTGAGGCTGTCTAGATTGATTTTCTTCACGCGCGAAAACTACACGGACGCGCGGTCTCCAATCTATCTGAGGAATGTGACAAGCCCGGACGCCTACTTTTTTAGCGCGTCGAGTTGGCGGCCGGCGGAAGATAGCCTCGGCGAGTCGTCGTGATCGAAGAATTCGATGAGTGAAGGTTCAGCCGACCAAAAGACATCATTCCATTACCCAAGCAACGGCAAACACTGCTCTTCTGCCACCTTCTCCAACGATATCAAAAAATTGGCGCAGGATTTTCTGATTGATCCGATTACGGTGGAAACCGCACGGCGCAATGCGGCAGGAGAGACATCAAGCAGTCGGTGTGCATGGTGGAATTAGCGAATAAATTTCATGCGCTGGTCGAATTGATCCGCGCGCGCGGAGTCAAGCAAGTCTTGATCTTTACCCGCACCAAATTGACCGCGGCTCATGTTTCAAAACAACTTGAGCGTAGCAGGAATTCCCGCCGATGCCATTCATGGCGACAAAACACAACAAGAGCGCATCAAAGCGCTCAATCTAGTTCAAGTAGGGCGCGGTCATGGCCCTGGTGGCAACCGATGTTGCGGCACGCGGCCTTGATATTGACCAGCTGCCGCTGGTTATTAACTATGAGCTTCCCGCGCCGGAAGATTATGTACACCGCATAGGACGAACCGGTCGTGCCAGCACTCCGGTGAGGCGATTTCTTTGGTGGATGGCGAGGAAGAACGCCGCCTGGTTGAGATTGAAAAGTTACTTAACCGGACATTTCCGCGCGAGGCTGTCGTTGTACCAAGCGGTTACCAAAAACCGTTTAAGCCCGCTCCGGTGCGTAGTCATCATAAATCTGCACCCGCAGATGACTGGTTTTCCAAACCTTATGAACCTTCCATCCGCATGAAGCCTGCTGAAGAGCCGGTTTCCGTTCCTGTTATTGCAGCGGGCAGACCTCAGCAGCAGGTGCCCGGCATTGTTCAGAGTTAGGAATCAGGCCGCAGAATAGGCAGAGGCTGTTTGCTTTCAGCTGGGGATTGTAGTAGCTAGATTCTGTGAGGATAATCCGCAATCGCTAGGTAAGCGCAGATAATTCGTCATCCTCGCGAAGGCGATCAGTTTGATAAACTAGTTCTGCGAAGCAGGTCAACGTCGGGGTTTGTCCGCTTCGCGGAGTGTTTGTCTTGCTGATTCCGCCTGCGCGGGAATCAAAAATGGGGATTAAATCTGCGTTTAGATCCGGAATAATCAATATAACGGAGGAGCGGCTATGTCAATTGCATCAGCAGTACCAGTGACACTTCGTTTTACTCAATAAGCGCGCGCCATCGCCAAGCCCGGCTTTAATCGCTGGTTGGTTCCGCCTGCCGCGCTTGCTATCCATTTGTGCATCGGTATGGCCTATGGTTTCTCCGTGTTTTGTGGTTGCCGCTATCCAAAGCCATCGGTATTTCGCAGTCGATTACTTGTCCGAAAAATCATGAGTTTTTTTTAGAGATGCCTCTTTACCGCCTGCAACTGGAGAATATCCATGTTGGGTTGGATGTTCACCTGTCTTGTTTTCCTGGCTCGTCGGCAGCTATATGGGGGGGCTGGCTTGAGCGTGTTGGTCCACGCAAAGCAGGTGTAGTATCGGCAATATGCTGGTGCGGTGGCTTGCTGATATTAAAAAAAACTAATGTCTTTCGGACGAGTAATCGACTGCGAAATACCGATGGCTTTGGATAGCGGCAACCAAAACGCCGGGAACCATGGCCAATCTGATGCACAAATGGATAGCAAGCGCGGCAGGCGGAACCAACCAGCGGTAGAAGCGGACTGGCGATGGTGCGCGCTCTGCAAGAAACCAAGTGTCACTGGTACTGCTGATGCAATTGACATAGCCGCTCCTCCGTTATATTGATTATTCAAACTGGAAAAACGCAGATTTATTCGGTTTCGTGACATTCCCGCGCAGGCGGGAATAAAGCAAACACTCGCGAAGCGACAGAACCCCTGACGTTGACCTGCTTCGCAGAACTAGTTTTTTATGAACTGATGCCGCTCGCGAGGATGACGAATTATCTGCGCTTAACAATGCGGATTATCCTCACAGAATCTGACTACGACAATCCCCAGACCCAAAGAAAGATAAACAGCCTCTGCCTATTCCAGCCTGATTCTTAACTCTGAACAATGCCGATCCCCCTGCTGCTGAGGTCTGCCCGCTGCAATAACAGGAACGGAAACCGGCTACTCAGCAGGCTTCATGCGGATGGAAGGTTCATAAGGTTTGGAAAACCAGTCATCTGCGGGTGCAGATTATGATGACTACGCGCCGGAGCGGGCTTAAACGGTTTTTGGTAACCGCTTGGTACGACGACAGCCTCGCGCGGAAATGTCCGGTTAAGTAACTTTTCAATCTCAACCAGGCGGCGTTCTTCCTCGCCATCCACGAAGAAATCGCCTCACCGGAAGCGCCGGCACAACCGGTTCGTCCTATGCGGTGGCATGATCTCCGCGTGCGTGGGAAGCTCATAGTTAATAACCAGCGGCAGCTGGTCAATATCAAGGCCGCGTGCCGCAACATTGGTCGCCACCGAGGCCATGACCGCGCCCGACTTCGAATAGCATCCAGCGCTTTGATGCGCTCTTGTTGTGTTTTGTCGCCATGAATGGCATCAGCAGGAATTCCCTGTACGCTCAAGTTGTTTTGATAGAGTCAGCCGCGGTCAATTTGGTGCGGGTAAAGATCAAGACTTGCTTGACTCCGCGCGCGCGGATCGATTCAACCAGCGCATGAAATTTATTCTGGTGATCGACCATGCACACCGACTGCTTGATGTTCTTCCTGCCGCATTGCGCCGTGCGGTTTCCACCGTAATCAGATAATCAGAAAATCCTGCGCCAATTTTTTGATATCGTGGAGGCGCAGAGAGCAGTGTTTGCCGTTGCTTCGTACCTAAGGCAAGAATGCGTTTTAAGTCGGGCATAAAGCCCATGTCCAACATTCGATCCGCCTCATCCAAAATCAAAATTTGCACTTGATTGAGTTGCAGGTTGCGGCTTTCCACATGATCGAGCAGTGATTCCAGGCGTGGCGACCGGAATTCTCCACGCCATTCATCAGCGCCGGCTTTTGTGCCTTATAATGTCCGTGCCGCAGTAAACCACCGTAGTGCGCAGCGGCACATGCTTTGAATAAGTGACCACGCTTTTCATTGAAGTTCTATAGCAAGCTGGCGTGGCGCAAGCACCAAGGCGCGGATTGGATGGCGGGCAGGCAGGGCGCTGGTACTTCCATGCGGCAACAAACGCTGCAACATTGGCAAGGTAAACGCGGCGGTCTTGCTGCATACCGTCTGCGCCATAGCCATCAAATCGCGCCCTGCAATAACCATGCGGAATGGCTTGTGCCTGAATCGGCGTTGGCTTCGGTATAACCCGTTTCTTCGATAGCCCGAAGAATCAGCGGATCAAGCGCGAGTGGAAGAAAAAAGAAGTTTGGTTGCTGAGGTTTGGTCCATCATTCAGCATATTACGGATAGAAGCCTTTTTAAATCACGAGTTAGATGAACTACGACTCCGATGCAATATGTGCTGCGGCATCGGGATTGCAGGATTTATCCGCATCATTTAAAAACTCGACCTGTATATGCAAGTTCATGTGACAGTAAGGGCTGTTTTGCCATTTTCAGCATTTCCAATACTTCAGGGTCAGCCTCGGAAGCATCTTTCTCCGCATCCTTTCTTGACTTGATGCGTGCGATCAAAGTGGCTTCGCCAGCCTTTAAGGACACAATTGCAAAGGGTATAGCCAGGCTCAGTGCCGTGCATGAAATTTTTCGCGCTCGTCCAGCTTGAGGAAGGCGGCATCCACAATTATGGGAAAGCCTGCGCTTAAGCGCTTCGTGCCAATTCATACATACCGGCGGTATGTTTCCGTTGTTTGATAAACATTGTAAATATCAACGCCTGTACACGAGTGACTATTATCCAGCGGAGTCATCCCGAATAATAGTTTGCGTTCAACATCAGAGCGTATGCGTATTGCACGAAATCGTTCCAACGCAGTCTGAGCAAAGAAGCTTTTGCCGGGCAGGCAACGTCGGCGTGATAATCAGTGCGGGGCGGCGCTCTGTGCCAAACTTTTGCCAGCCAGCATCAAATAGCTGCGGCAAGCCGTCAACGCCTGCGCCTCAGAAACCAAGGCCAGTGAAAAACCAGTTCATTAACCTTCACCCAACTGCGGCAGGATAAATATAAAAACGTAACACAGATATGCCCGCGAAATCGCCGGTCAACTCCAGATAGGCATTCAGAAAACGATACGCCAGGTCGGAACGCAGTCCATGCAACAAATCCATCGCCGAAAAGCCACTTCATTCATACGTCTATCCAGCGTAAGGCGGGATCAAACTCAATGCCGTCGAAAGGAACGGGTTGATTGCAGATGAGTACAATATTTCCAAGGTGCAGATCGCGGTGGCATTCACGCACAAAACCCAATGGGTGGTACAAAT
>CAWELO010000016.1:0-9887 GCA_963809845.1 uncultured Verrucomicrobiae bacterium
CCTGGCTGCGCGAAATTCACGAAGACGGCTTTTCATCGGTAGCGGCGGTTGATGATGACGTTGCCGATAACAAAAAGGGCGATCACGGTGGCGAACATGCCTTCCCAGCCCAAGCCGTTTTGAATTCGGGTTGCCTCGAGAACACCAGCCACGGCCAGGAGGTTGAATGCGGTGACAATGAAGATCGCTCCGGTGGTCGCGAACAGGCAGGCCTCGAGTTGAATGCGCCGCTGCAAATCGTCCATGCCCCGGATCCATCGCGCGATGCTGCCGACATAAAGCAGGCTCGGTAACAGCGGGGATAGCGAGACCACGACGCGCAAAGGAACGCCCCAGTCAACGTGACGGTGCAAGGCCATGCGTGACAAGAACGCCGTCGCCAGGCCCACGAACGCCCAGGCATTAAGTTTCATGTCGGCTCGGAAGGAATAGTGCCTTCCGATCTGAACGGATTCAGGAACAAGCGGTCTTTTCATCGCCGCCAGAGTAAAGTATGCCTGTCCTTCTGTCAAGCTCGCTTGTCTTTTTGTCAAGTATGATTTACTTGGCACGCCTTTGATCGTCAGGCCAGTTGGTGCGATCGGGCAACTCTGCCCGCCCCGCTCCTCAAGCAGATGCGCGTGGCCCTCCCATCGGGGCGGAAGTGATGCGGGCCGAAATCCGGTCCAGCCGGGCAGTGCATCCCCGCAAGCGGGGCCCTGAGTTTAACGCTCAGGCGCTTGCGGCCGGCATTGCGTCCTCAGAAGCGCCCAACGACCTGGACCTGTCCGATTGATGGACTGGGGCAGCGTCATTTTCCATCCCAATTGTAATCATAACTCGTCGGCGGCTCATAATTGCAGGGCGGTGCGTTGGGGTCGCCATTCCAGTAAATTTTGACGGGGCGCACGTCCCCATCGACGAAGCTCATCACATTTGCCGCATCGGGGTAGAGTCCATTCACCAAAGGATGCCATGAGCCGCCCCAAAACCCGGGAAACTCGCCGACCAGAACCGCTTTGACGGGCTTCTCGATGTTACTGAGCTTCTGACCTGTGATTCGAGGCATGGCATTAGGGCCGACCTCGTAGCCGTTGAACGTGTAGCTGGTGAACGCATGCGAGGCCTGGGTGTAAATGGTCCGGTCCACGGGGCAAACGAAGACCTTCTCATTGGGGGAGGCCGGACCCGTCTGTCCCAGGTAGCCTTTGACGAGCTGTTTGTAATACGCGCCGACTCCGTTGGGATAGGGATTGGGGTTCGGCAGCACCGGCAGCGACTCGCCATTGTCGTCCGCATACAGGTGCGTTGCCAGGTTGACTTGCTTTAGATTGCTCGCGCAAGCGGTCCGCTTGGCTTTTTCCTTGGCCCGATTCAACGCGGGGAGCAGCAACCCCGCAAGAATGCCCACAATCGCGATGACGATGAGCAACTCGACCAGTGTGAACGCGGCTCTCTTTTTCATACACGCTAGACGGTAAGAAGGATCTGGACCCCGTTCGGGTGGCGCCGTGACCAGCAAGCGCCGCCAGCCGCTCACTGTTCCTTGATATCGACTCCGTACTTTCCAGCGTATCGCCACTCGCCGCCAATCTTCTGCATCACCTGAATGTCGTTACCGACGTTGGGATGGCCAGGATAGGGCTGCACCCGAAGATGGAGCCGCACTTGGGTATCGGACATGACCTCCTGGTCTGTTACCACGTAGTTGGCCCGGTTTTTGGCCTCTTGCACCATGGCTTTCCTGAGCTCCGGTTGCGGTAATCCGGCGATTTTCTTTTGAAGTCTTTCCCCCTGTTCGGGGGTGCAAGCCGCTAGCAGCTTCTGGAGGTCGCCGGTGCTTTCCGACCAGATGAACGATTTTAATGCGGCCTCGGGGGAAGCGAACCCGGCGAACCCGGGTATCGCAACCTCCGCGGGACCTTTAGCTCCACCGGCGCGAGCATTCACGACGTGGACCAGTAAAACGGATGTCCCGGCTAAGAGCAGCGCCAAGGCGCCACCCGCCGCAACGGTTTTGATCTTTGTATAGGTCATAATTCGCAGTGTGGATTTGATGAGTGTTAAGGTTGAAGCCGTCACATTGGTTCCTTTTACGGCGGCGACCGTGACGGTGGTCGCCAGCCCAATGGGCGCGCCCTGGACGGAATGAGCGGCAATTGCCGCGCCGATCATCGCGAGCGAGAACCCGAAACCACGCTTGTTGAAGAACTCGCGGAGTTTCTCCAGCGCCCGGTTCACCCGCATTTTGGCTCCGGCTTCGCTGGTGCCCAAGGCCGCGCTAACCTCTTTGAAACTGCGGCCTTCGATAAACCGCAGCACCACGGCGTCATGGTCTTTCTCTCCCAGTTGAGCGATCGCCGTTTCCAGCAGGGGTTCAATCTGGGTCCAGACATCCGGTTCCGGTTCATTCAACTGCGCTTGCATAAAGGCTTCTTGCTCGCGGTGTGCGCGGCGGCGTTGGGTTCGGAGGGCGACGGAGGAGGCGTTCCGGGTGGTGCGCCAGAGCCAGCCTGAGAGAATCGTCTTTGGGCTGAGCGAATCTGCTTTCTGAGCCAGGAGGCTGAAAACTGCTTGGGTCAACTCCTGCGCGAGATGGGCGTCGCGGACCTCTCGCAGGGCAACGGAGTAAACAAGATTGATGTGGCGCGATACGAGGGTGGCGAAGGCCTCCTCGGACCGGCTCCGGGCGAACTCCCGTAACAATGCCATGTCGTCAGTCATGTTCTAATCAATAATGTCCGAGAGTGGCCAAAGGTAACACGCTTTCTGGCCTGAACGAAAATACGGCGGTCCCGCACGGCACCGCTTAAGACTCGCGCCTGGGCACGGTTCCCCGCGGTGTGGGTCGTTAACAGCAGCACCCGCCCGGTGGCCGCATCGACCATCGGCGCCGGATTGCCAAAGGTGTTTGGGCCGTCGTCGCCAATGACCTGAAGTTTCCCCCAGGTTGCTTCTCATGTGATGCGCTCAAGGGTTCACCCAAGACCCGAAAGGGTGCTGAAGCCAGAGGGACGCCCTCATGCAGCGGTTTCTCCCGGCGGGTCAGGGCCTTTCATTCCTCATGCAAAGTGCACGTCAGGGACGTCCTCGCAGTGCAAGTCGCACGCCGTTACCGTCTGTTATCCTCACAGCAAATGTGGACTTACTCGCCTAATGCGGCTGAATTCAAGGCGTGACGGCGCGCGGCGGCAGCTTGGCCTTCCATTAGCTACTACCAAAGGGCAACGCAAGACCATCATATTATGATACCAAATCACAAGCGGTTTATCGAAGCGATCAAGGAAAAAACCAAGGTTTGCGTTCGGTTCTATTCCATCGCCGACAGCGGAGTCATTGATCTGGTCTGCGCCCCGCTCGATTATGGTCCCGGCGCCGGAGTTCAGGACGGGGTCAGCCGATACTGGCTTTGGGATGACACCAGCAACACCGGATCTCCAACCTTGGGCCTGCTCCCCGAACAGGTTTTGGACATGCGGATCCTGGGCCAGGTATTTGATCCAGCGGAATTTGTGGCCCCGCCAACACGGTCTTCGACCGCTCCGGAACAGAACACCACGGACAATTTTCCGTGGGGGGAACCCCCAATAGCACTCCCACGGATCTCAGGCGATGGTCCTCTATCGCGAAACGCAGCCGACTCATCCCCCGGTGGAAAAGCAGCTAGCGCACAACTGCTATTGGCGAGCGGGCTGAAACCCTTTGGACACGAAAGGAACTTATGTTAGGAACTGTTTTGGTGATCCTGCTGGTTCTGATGTTGCTGGGCGCACTGCCGACCTGGCCACACAGCCGCAGTTGGGGCTATTACCCGAGCGGCGGACTAGGCCTGGTTCTCGTTATTCTGATCGTCCTGCTTTTGCTGGGCAGAATCTGATCGGGCTGCCCTGCTCTAATCGGCGCTGGCGAACGTTCGACCTCGCAAATCACTGGGTCGCCTTGCGGCCAGCGGCACGAGAGTAGCTAAGGCAATGGATTACGCCTGCCGAGCAATGCTCGGATGAAAATCAAAAATCAAAATCATATTATGAAACATATCCTTCTCCTAATCAGCGTGGCTGGCCTGCTCAGCAGCACGGGCTGCATTTTTCCGGATCATCGAGATCACGGGGATTATGGCCGCCACGATGAATACCGAGGCCATGAGGAGCATCATGAGCAGCAGGAATACCACAACTATTCTGAACCGGGAGGCTATGGTCGTTAGAATCCGTAAATGAGCCCACGCGCGTTCGGCTTTCGCAACCGACGGTTGAATTTGAGAATCAGGTCAGGGCTTGTCAGCGGGGCGAGCGTTTCGGCGGTGAGCCGGTGCTGAGGAAGCCAGAAGAGCCGCCGTTGAGCGCCATAGCCAAAAGCGCTATTGACCCCGAACTGAAACGTCAGGCTGAGGCCGTCCTGGAAGGTATCGGACTCAAACCACGGGCCGCGTTGGAACGGTTTTACAAACCGATCGTGAAGCGTCGGGCACTCCCGTTCCCGGTCCAAGCAGACAGCCCGGAAGATGAGGTTTTGAGCCCTGCCGCCCGCCGCCATAAGCTGGCGGATGAGTTTTAGGCATGGGAACCGTCCCACAACGCGGCGATGTTTGGTTCGTTGACCTGGGCTGGTTATCATTCCGGCGCGTTTCCGTCTTAGCCACGGGTCGGATTTCGGGGAGCGTTTCAAGGGCGAAGGGGATTTGCCTTGAGGGAGGCCTCGGTGTGCCTTAATTAACCAGATGGCGCTGAAGCTTCGGCAAGGTCAGGTCTGGAAACGGGGCGATGAATTCATCCGGATCGTCAGCCTCGAACGCCTCGCCGTCGGATACAAAATGTTGAAAGACCTCAAGACCGGGGAAGGCACCCATCGTGAGGCGAGCAAGAAGGAATTCTGCCGTCTGCTCAAGTCCGCCACCCTGGTTGAGCCCAAACCGCCGGCCTGAAGGTGACTGGCTCGATGAGCTCGTGAATCGGACGGACTGCCGACCAGAAGCACCGGCTTGGGCGCTACTCTGCTGTCGCGCGACTTCGCTTCACCGTTGGACGGCGACCCGTGGCTGCTGTTGCTGCTCGAACCATTTCCGGGCCGCTCAAGGATCTGCTCCGCTGGATTTCTGTTCCAAATGGAAGCGGTGGAGGAGACGATGGAAGACCGGCGCGATGATGATCCCAACGGAGATCAACAACACGAACCCGGCGTAAAGCGCATAGAGCGACGCAAACAACTTCGCGGGTGTTGTGCGTAGTGGATCGACCGGCCCCATGCCCCCCAGGATCATTGAGGCATTCAAAAAGGAATCCACCCAGCTCAGATGATCCAGGACATGATAGCCCGCGGTTCCGACGAAAAGCGAAACCCCGATTACGCCGGCGGCGACCATCGTGTGGGTGGCCATCCGTGCAAAAAACGCCCGCCGTGAAATCAAAGGTTGGTGTTTGTGCTCGTACATTTCGATTATTCCGCCCGCTGCCTCGACCGCTGAAGCTCAGGCCTCACGCCACGATTTCCTGATGGCTTCCTGGAACTGGCGCGCGCGCACAACTTTCGCAAAGACGGCCTGTCCCGGCGTCCGCAGTCCCGGTTGCCTGCGGCCGGAAGAAACCGCCGAAGCAGTCCTTTATCCGTTGCGCCTTCCCCCATCACGGTTGTGGCCTCGTGCGGTTAAGGGAACCAGAAATCATCCGCTTGTGCGAATCCATTGCCACGCGGGCCGTTTTATCCAACAACGCGTTCTGCTTTTCCATCGTCATATGGTCTTTGTAGTTCCTCCGTCCAAATCCACCAAAGCGCCGTGCAGGTAACGGTTCTGAGGCGAGACCATATACGCCACCAGGTTCGCCACATCCTCGGGCTGGCCGATCCTCGTCATGCCTGAGTCCGCTACCATCAACGCCTCGGCCTGGGCTTCGCTAATCCCCTGCTCTTTGGACAACCTCTGCAATCGGGCCGCCAGCCTCGCCGTCCGCACCGCTCCCGGGTTGATCGCGTTGACCTGGATCCCGTCGGCTATTCCCGCGTCCGCCAGCGCTTTCGTCAAGGAAAGCAGGGCTGCGTTGACCGAGCCGCCAATTGCAAACTCCGGTCCGGGCGTGCGGCCACCGACCCCCGCGATATTCACGACCGAACCCTTGCGCGCCTTGAGGCTCGGCCAGGCGGCCCGCAAGAGCCGCACCGCTCCGAAAAACTTCAGCGCGAAGCCATCCATCCAGTCCTCCTCGCTCAGCGCCGGAAAAGCCCCGCGCGTGGTGGCTCCCGCGTTATTGACCACGATGTCAATCCCGCGCAGCACCTCGATCGTCTGCCTCACCAGCAGCGGCGGCGCTTCGGGCTTGCGCAAGTCCAGGGACAGCCGAGCCGCTTTTCCTCCCTGGCTCTCGATCTGAGCCTGCACTTCCTCAAGCAACGGCCCATCCCGGGCCGTCAGCATCACCGTCGCGCCTTCCAGAGCCAGTTTCAAGGCGATCGCCCGGCCAATTCCCCGGCTCGCGCCTGTCACAATGGCGATCTTATTCACTAACGTTTGATTCATGAATCGGCAGGGTACGACGGGCCTCCAAACCCATCAATCATAGGTTTCAAGGGGGCCGGGGCGCGTGCCCAAGGGACCAAGCCTCATGAGGTGTTCTTGAGCCCGCAGCAACCGCAAGCCCCGTCGGATGTCCCCCTCGAGGGCGGTCCTCACCTGCTGGCCAAAACCAGGGACTGTGCGCATAGGCTCGAAAGAAATTTCGGTTGGACAGTAGCAGGGAGGGTTTTGCCGCATTCGACTGGCGCCGCGGGTCCACTTCGGCGGTGACCCCTTTCTGATCATTCGATACGCCTCCACTTATGAGATCAAGTTTGCTCGTCACGACGCGGGTTTATGAATAATCCCCGCAGGTTGGCCCGGTTGTTTGCTCTGACCTTGCCCCTGTGCGCCAGCATTGGCTCCTGCCTGGCACCCGCGCCCAACGATTGCGCCTAGCGCACCGGCGGAAAGTTGCGCGGCGGCAACTCCGCCGGCGCGGAGCCCCAGGATGTGTTCGGCTGCGGTCCCATGACCAGTTCCAGCGTGCCGCCGGCAGCCACTTCCGCGTGCCGCAGCCAGGCGCGCTGCAACGGTTTGCCATTGAGGGTTGCCGACTGCACGTAGCAGTTTTGCGCCGAGTTATGCCGCGTCCTGACCGTGAACGTGCCGCCCTTGTAATAACGTGGGTCCAACTGAAGGGTCACCGCGTCAAAGAGCGGACTGCCGATGACATAAATGCCGTCCACCGGCGAAACGGGATGGAAGCCAATCGCGCTGAGAATATACCAGGCGGACATCTGCCCGACATCCTCGTTGCCACACAGACCTTTCACCCCGGCCCCGTAGGCATGGTCCATGATCACCCGGGCCCATTTTTGTGAAAGCCAGGGCTTGCCCGCGTAGGCGAACAGATAGGCAGTATGATGGACCGGCTCATTGGCGTGGTTGCAGTACTCATTCCACTTGAAGGATAGCGGGGTTTTCTCAAAGAACCCGGTCAGGTAGGAGAGGAAATAGTCTTTGCCCATCAAATCGATCAGGCCGGCCACGTCTTGCGGCACAAACCAGCCTTGCTGATACGGATTGCTCTCCACGCAGCCCTGGCCTTCCTGGGTGGCACCCTCCCATTTGGTCCACGATCCATCCGCGTTTTTGGCATGCATGTTGCCGACGGACGGGTCGTAAATATTGCGGTAATTGAGCGAGCGCTGCAGCAGGCGCCGGGCATCGTTGGTCTGGCCCAAGGCCTCCGCCAGGCGCCCGGCACAATAATCGAAATAGGCATTCTCCAAGGTCACCGAGATGCTCCCCGGCACGAAGCCGAGCTTCTGGTATTCCGGGCGATGGTTGCCGTTCTCCCGGTTCAAATCCACCGTGTGGAGGCAGAGCCGGCAAGCCTCGGCCACATCATAGCCGCGAATGCCTTTGAGGTAAGCGTCCGCCAGGACTGAAACGGCCGGGTCGCCAATCATGCAGCCGGACTCGGCGGCCATGATCTCCCAGCGAGCCAGATAGCCGTTGCCGCTCAGCTCGGCTTGTTGCATGAGGGAGTTAACCGTGTCGTTAACGACATCCGGCCGAATAATGCTCAGGAGTGGATATTGGCTGCGGAAGACATCCCAGCCGCTGAAGATGGTCCGGTAGGTGAAGTGCTCGGCCTGGTGCCGCTTGCCGTCCGCCCCCGTGTAGGTGCCGTCCACATCCGAATAGGCCCGTGGATCGAGCATGGCATGATACAGCGCGGTGGCGAACGCTTCGCGCTGCGTTGCGGTGCCGCCCCGCGTGCGGACCCCCGCCAGGGCCCGCTCCCACAGCCGCCGAGCCTGGGCGCGCACCTGGTCAAAGTCCCAGCCGGGAATGTCCTGCTCCAGGTTGCGCCGCGCCCCCTCGAGGCTGGCGAAGGAGATCCCTGCTTTCAGCAAAACCTGTTCGCCTGCCGTGGTGGCGAATTCGGAAAAGAACCCAAGGTGGTCGCCCTCGAGTTCACGGCAGCCTTCCAGCACGCGGGCCGCCGCCACGACTTTGCGGTAGCGCGCGCTCTCGATGTCCTCACGCTTGCGCGACCACCCGGCGGGAATCGCCGCCGACCAAACCCCGCAGTGGGTGATCGGCTGGTTGAACTGGGCGTAGAAGTAAACGGTGTAGTTGGCTTTGCCGGCCCCATCACCCCAGCCGCCGCCTTCGGGCGGGCACTTCATCCAGCCCTGGATGGTGTGGTCATCCAGCACCTTGACGTACTGGCGGGTGGAGGTTCCACCGATGCGCCGGGCCAAATCGATTTGCACTCGCGATTGGTCTCCTTGGGGAAAGGTGAAGCGCAGCATGCCGGCATGCGGGGCGGCCGTCGCCTCGGCCCGGATTTTGTAATCGTCCAGCGTGACGGCGTAGTAGCCGGCCTGGGCGATTTCGGTTTGGTGCCCAAACCGCGACCGATAGCCATCCTCGGCACTGTGCACCCCGCGCTCGGTCTTCAACGGGCCGGAGGTGGGCATGACCAGGAAGTTCCCCAGGTCTCCATACCACCCGATGCCGCTCATGTGGGTAAAGCTGAACCCCTCGATGCTGGTGTGTTCGCACGAATAGCCGGAGCCGTTGTCCCCGCCAGTGATGGTGTCCGGACTGAGCTGGACCAACCCAAACGGAGTGGCCGCGCCGGGAAAGGTCTTGCCTTCGCCGAACTCGACGCTCGTGCTGGCGCCAATCATCGGGTTTATCTGATCCACCAACGAGGCCGCACCGGCCGTCAAAACCATGGCGGCGCCCAGGATCGACAAGGCAACCGGCCGCGGATAACGTGAAGCTGACCAATGTCGAGGAGCGCGCCAATGACCCCGGATTGGAATAGCAGCATGACCGCGCTCCTCGTCATTCTGTCCAGCGTCTTGTTCAGCGCGCGGGTCTCACTCATGGTCCCTCAACTTGTGGAGAGCACCCAGCGCTGCTTGATGCGCTGGTCGCCACGAGGGTCCGGACCAACTCCAAACGATGGCTGCGGGTACACCCGTTCAATAGCAGAACGTCCGGTGCGTGATCCGTCAGGAGAACTGTCGGTCAACCCGTATGCTGGGCACGGCAAACGACATGGAGGAGACCGAGGTCAGGAACACGCCCAAATAAATGCGCTGACCGTCGGCGACCACAACGAAAGGCGTGCCCTCAACCGGCGGTCGCGGAATCCTGGCGAATGTTCCAGACCGCAGTCTGATGGAATGATCCGTGAAGTCGTAGCTGACGATGTCCTCGGCGGAGATCAAGGGAACTCCAGAGGTGAATTCGGGCCAAGTCGCCGCTGTCATGCGCGGTGATGCGCCTGTCCATGGGCTCGGAAAGCAGATAGATCGCGAAGGAATTCGTAGTCTCAGCTTTGCAGGCCGTGACAAAGCCAACATCGCGAAAAAAATCAAGTGCGGCGATTTCA
>CAWELO010000017.1:0-217267 GCA_963809845.1 uncultured Verrucomicrobiae bacterium
GAAAGAAAATCCTGGTGGTTGAGGACGATCTCGACCTGGTCGAGCTGCTCTGTTTCAACCTCAGAAGGGCGGGCTTCTCGGTGGGCACCGCCAACGATGGCATCGAGGCCCTGAAAAAGGCGCGCACCCTTTCCCCGGACCTGATCCTTCTGGATTTGATGTTGCCGGAACTCGACGGGTTGGCCGTCTGTGAAATCCTGCGACGCGACCCGGCTACGGCTGCGGTGCCGATCATCATGCTCACCGCCATGTCCGGCCAGATTGCCCGTTTCACCGGGCTGAGCTCGGGTGCGAACGACTTTATCACCAAGCCTTTTAGCCCCAAGTTCTTGCTCGAACGTGTCCAACAGCGGTTGGTCCCGCCGGAGGCACCGGCCCACGACTCCATCCCAGGCCAGAACTGAAGCCCCACGCGCAAGCGGCTTTATCCTTCGGCTCCTATGAAAACAACAACGTTAACGTCATCCCCCTGTAACTCGGTTGTCACAAACTCAGCATTGTTACAGCCATCCAGCCATGATATGCAGTGGGGCGTGAGAGCCAAGATTCTCATCGTAGATGATGAACCGGAAGCGGTTGAACTCATCGAGTTCAATGTCAAGCAAGCCGGATTCGATGTCCTCACCGCCTCCGATGGGGCCGAAGCCCTCAAGAAGGCGCGTTCCGTCCTGCCCACCCTCATCGTGCTGGATCTCATGCTGCCCGAGGTCGATGGCTTGGAAGTCTGCAAGATGCTCCGGCGGGATCCGGCCACGGCGGGCATTCCCATCGTTATGGTCACCGCGAAGGCAGCGGAAATTGATCGGATTTTGGGGCTGGAACTGGGTGCGGATGACTACATTACCAAGCCGTTCAGCCCGCGGGAACTGGTGCTGAGGATCAAGAAGGTGCTGCAGCGCGGGCGCGTCCCGAGTGAAGAACCCGATACGCGCAAATTCGGGGAGCTCGTGATTGACAGCCCCCGGCATTTGGTAAGCTGGCGGGCCAAGAAAATCGATCTCACGGCCACGGAGTTTAAGTTGCTCAGCATTTTGGCGGAGCGGCGCGGCCGGGTGCAGTCCCGCGAGCAGTTGCTGCGGGACGTGTGGGAGTACAACAATTTGATCGACACCCGAACCGTGGATACCCACATGCGGCGGCTGCGTGAAAAGCTCGGTCCGGCGGCCAAGTACCTGGATACAGTTCGGGGAGTAGGTTATCGTTTTTTGGATTCATAGTTGGGATCATGCGAAGGGTTTCAAACGCAATCCGGCAAGAACCCGAACGTCCAGACAGCAGATCCGGCGCCCCCCGGCCACAGGCTGCGTCCGCCTGCGGGTTTTGCGCGCGAAATTTCACCACGGCCTTCCGGCCCGTGGTGCCTTGGGCGTTGCGGGGCTCGCGCCCGCCTTCCGGTTGCCGCGCATTTCCACGGTCATGGCTTGGCCCATTCTAACCCTGCTGGCGCTGCTGGGAGCGGTCACTGTCCATCTCTGGTGGCGGGCGCGGTTCGCCTCGGCGCAGGAAACGCTGCAGCGGGAGATTCTTAGAGAAATCGAAAAGCTGCAGCAGGCGCAACAAAGAGCGGCGCTCCAGGTTCAGACCCAGCAGGAGGCGCTGTTCAACAGCATGGCCGAGGGGCTGCTGCTGCTCGACCAGGATGGGCGAATCCAACTCGCCAACCGGGCGTTCAACACCTTGTTTGGGGTCACCGCCGATATCCGCTCCCGCACCATCATGGAGGCTCTCCGCCTCCATGAACTGGCGGACCTGGTCGAGTTCCTTGGAGTTCAGAAGCAGGTCGTGGATTGCGAGCTCAAGCTCTTCCCGCCCAATGAACGCTGGCTCCAAGTTAACGGCGCCGCCATTTTCAATGCCGAAGGCCAGCGCCAGGGGACCATTCTCGTGTTCCATGATCTCACCCGGCTCAAACAACTCGAACGGACCCGGCAGGAGTTCGTCGCCAACGTGAGCCACGAACTCCGCACGCCCCTTTCCCTGATCAAAGGTTATGTCGAAACGCTGCTCGATGGCGCCAAAGACAATCCCGAGGTCGCCGAAAAATTCCTCCAGACCATCGACCGCAACGCCGAGCGGCTGAAATTGCTCATCGAGGATTTGCTCACGATCTCGGAACTGGAATCCGGCCGGGTCAAGCTCAACCTCCAGCCGGTGCCGCTGCGACCCCTGGTCGAAAAGTTGCTGGCCGATTTCAAATCCCTGGCCGAAGCCAAGCAAGTCAAGCTGCTGGGCGATGCGTGCGACCTCCAAGTCAAGGCCGATGCCGGCCGCCTCGAACAGGTCCTGTGCAATTTGATCGAGAACGCCATCAAGTACGGACGCAACCAGGGCACCATCGCGATCCGGGCCCGTCCGGTCAACGGCGCGGAAGTCGAGATCTCGGTTCAGGATAACGGCCCGGGCATCCCGCCCGAAGCGCTCGAGCGGATCTTCGAGCGGTTTTACCGGGTCGATAAGGCCCGGTCGCGCGAGCAAGGTGGCACCGGCCTGGGCTTGTCCATTGTGAAGCATATCGTTCAAACCCATGGCGGCAAGGCCTGGGTCCAAAGCGATTTCGGCCATGGCGCCACCTTCTTTTTCACCCTCCCCCAGGAAGCCGCCACAGTTGCTCAGCTCACGCCGGCGGCAGCCTGAAGGGCGTCGCGACCAGGCCCGCGCAGGCCGGTCAGGGTTCGGCTTCGAGGGCGTGGATCAGGTGCATCTGGAAGAACCCCGCCAGCTCCAGGGCCCAAAGCCGGGGGGCCGTTTGGGCGTTGATGACCTCGACGGGTTTCTCGGGCGAGCCCAGCGCAATCCAACTGCCGACCCGGATGTCATTGAGGATCTGAAGGATCCAATCGATCTCGGAGCCGGACAAGCGCAGGTGGAACCCATCGCGCATCTCCGTCCAGCGGGTGGGATCGCCCAGCAGGTTCTGCAATAGCCGTTGGTTCTCGGCGCGGTGGTCGGCGAGGGCTTCGTCGAGGAGTTTTTGGCTGGCGGTTTTATCGGGCAGGTTGCCGGATTTGCTGATCGACAGGTACGTGGGAGGCACGCAGGGGTAGAGGTGGAGCAGTTCCAGGAGCCCGGCCCGCTCGCGGCGGCCCAGCTCGAGCCGGAAGGTGTCCTGGACGACCCGGGTCAGCTTCACGCGTCGCGCTCCATCGTGGCGTGCAGGCTGTAACTTCTGGAGCTGGTGCACGTAGTGTTCGGCCTTTTCCAGGCTCTCGCGCGTCAGCACGCTCTTGCCCTGCTCGTGGACCTGGAGCATGTGGAACTCGGCCTTTTTGCGGGGCCAACCGAAAACCTTTTGAAAGACCAGGGTGACATAATCCATAAAATTGACCGGGTCATTCCAGCAGATCACGAGGTAGCCCGGTTCGAGGTGGGATTCAGGCCGCTCTTCCGCCTCCTGGACGGTGCCGGGCAAAACTTCGGGCATGGCTGTTTGCGCCATGAGCGAAAAATAGAAGAGGAGCGGGTGGTTGTCGAGCGTGGGGCGCCGGGGCGTGCACCCCCGGAGCGCCGGCTTTGAGCCGGCTTACGGCGCTCGACGATTCCTATCGTGCTCCTGTGGATATGAGACGCGCTAAACCGGCTCAAAACCGGCGCTCGGGCGTCGGGCGGTGTTCGGCGGGGGGGGGTACTGCCGGGATGCGCTCGCCGGCAAAGAACCAAGTTGCACACAGGGATAGAATTCGGCAAACTCAGGCTGCCGAGACAGGCAGACCGGCCGGAGCGCCCCGGGGCGCACCAAAAAGTGTGAACATTCGGGGGTGCAAACCGTCGAACCTGTGTTATTATTAGGCACTTTAGTCAAAGCAATAAAAAGTCATGATCGAACGTTACGCCGTGAGGCTCCTGTTGCTTGTTTGCAGCGGCTGCTGTCTCTTTCTCTCGCCCTTCTTTTCGCCCTCGACCTCCGCTGAACCCGCCTCGTTGGCCGAGGGTGGCTTCACGAATGTGTTCCATCCGATCAAGCCGGGGCCGGTGGATGGCCAAATCGCCACCGTCACCGCCAGGCTGCTCGAGCGGTATCATTATCTGCGGCCCCAGTTCGATGGCTCGGTTTCCAGCCGGTTCCTGGATCGCTACCTCGAAACCCTCGACCCGCAGCACCTGCATTTTCTCCAATCGGATCTGGCGGATTTCCAGGTCTATCGCACCAACCTGGACCGGTTAACCGTGCCGGAGCACAGCCTGGCCGGAGATACCCGGCCGGCCTGCGTCATCTTCAACCGCTTTGTCCGGCGCCTGGAAGAGCGCGTGGCCTATGTTGACGAATTACTCCGCACCGAAAAGTTCAGCTTCGACACGGACGAACGGGTGGTGCTGAACCGCAAGGACTCGCCGTATCCGAAAGATATGGCCGAAGCCAAGCAGCTCTGGCGCGACCGCCTGCGCTTCGAATACTTGCAGGAGAAGCTGGGAAAAATCGACGCCCGGACCAAGGCGGCCGTCGCGAGCAAGACCGCCTCCAAAGTGACCGGGGCCAGCGCGCCCGAGGCCAGCCCGGCGGTGGCCGCGACTGAAGCGGGCGCCGAGGCCAAACCGAAGAAAACCGAGGCGGAAGAAATTGTGGACACGCTGAGCCACCGCTATCACCGGAACCTGCGCGCCTTCATGGATTGGGACAACGATGACGTGCTGCAGCTCTACCTGACCTCGCTGGCCCACGTGTTCGATCCGCATTCGGACTACTTTAACCGCTCGCAACTCGACAGCTTCGCCATCGCGATGAACCTGAGCCTGTTTGGCATCGGCGCCGAACTCATGTCCGACGATGGGTATTGCACGATCCACCGCATTCTGCCCAGCGGGCCAGCGGAGAAGAGCAAGAAGGTCAGTGTGAACGACCGGATTATCGCCGTGGGGCAGAGCAACCAACCGCCGGTGGACGTGGTGGACATGAGCCTCAATAAGGCGGTCCAGTTGATCCGCGGACCCAAGGGCACCGAAGTGCGCCTGACCATCATCCCGGCGGGCTCCGATTCCTCCGCGCGCAAAATCGTGACGCTGGTGCGGGACGAGATCAAATTGGAGGACCAGGAAGCCAAGGCAAAACTCATCGAACTGCCCAATGGCCATGGTGGCGAAACGCGGCTGGGCGTCATCGATCTGCCGTCCTTTTATGCCAGCTTCGATCCCTCGAATACACGCGAGAAGGCCGAACCGAAGAGCACCACCGCGGACGTGGCCAAGCTGCTGGGCAAGTTGAAGCAGGAGAATGTCAACGGGGTGATTCTTGACTTGAGGCGCAATGGCGGCGGCTCGCTGGAGGAAGCGATCCGGCTGACGGGACTCTTTATTAAGGAAGGCCCGGTGGTGCAAGTGCGAGACTACGACAACTCCGTCCAGGAGGATGATGACACGGACCCGTCGGTGCTCTATGACGGGCCGCTCATCGTGCTCACCAGCAAACTCAGCGCGTCGGCCTCCGAAATCGTGGCCGGGGCCCTGCAGGATTACGGACGGGCGCTGATTGTGGGCGACGCTTCGACGCACGGCAAAGGCACGGTGCAGAGCGTCCAACCCTTGCGCATTCGGGGCAGCAGCGTCGCGCCCAACGATCCGGACGCGCTGAACCCCGGCGCGCTCAAGCTGACCATCAAAAAGTTTTACCGGCCCAGCGGCGCCTCGACGCAGTTGAAAGGCGTCGTGCCCGATATCATCCTGCCTTCGCTGTTCAATGAGTCGAAGGAGATCGGCGAAACCTCACTCGATAATCCCCTGACCTGGGACACTATCCCCAAGGCTAAATACGACCACCTGAACATGGTCGCTCCCTTTCTGGCGGACTTGCGCAAGCGTTCCGCCGAGCGGGTGGCTGCCGACCAGGAGTTTTCCTATATTCGCGAGGATATTGCGCTCTATAAGAAACGGATGGCGGACAAGACCTTTTCGCTGAACGAAAAGCAACAGCTCGCCGAAAAGGAGGAAGCGGATGCGCGCCAAAAGGCGCGGGACAAAGAGCGTCTGGCACGCAAAGAAATGACGGAGAAGGTCTATGAGTTGACCCTCAAGCAGGCGGGGTTGCCCGGGCTGCCGCCGCCGCTGGCCCCCACCAACAACAGCCTGGCGAAGATCTCCGGCCCTAAGAGCGACACCACGACCGGAGCCTCCACCAATGGCCCCGTCGCGTCCGTCAAATCACCTGCTGCCACAGACACTCTGGACGACGTGCTCGACGAGGAGAGGCCTCCCGCGGTCGATGCCGACCTGGTTGAGTCCGAGCACATCCTCATGGACTACATCCCGTTGTTACCGAAGAACAACGTGGCCTCGGCGGCGCGCTAGTCGGGTGTTCAGCATTGGGGTGGTCGTTCCTTGAACCGGCACCGGAGCCGGAGGCTAAGGCTTCGTTTTCGGTTGCCGCCCTGGGGAAAGGGGGCTAGTCTCAGCCCATCCATGACGATGGCACTCAAACCTGGTTGGGCGTGGGCGGGCCGGCGGCAGTCAGGGTTCCCTGGGTCGGTTGTTCCCGCGGCACGGTCCTCCGCCGAGCCATGAGGCGCAGCCCTTATGGTCCATGACGCGTCGCCAACTGAACCGCGCGGCCAAGGCGGGCAGGGTTTCGCGAAGGCGCTGTTCGAAGGCTCAACTCCGTCAATTCTCCTCATCGATTTAGCCAGTCAGACCGTCCGCTTGACCCCGGAAAGCGAAGCGCTCCTGGGGCTAAAGACCGTCCCCGCCACCCGTACCTCGCTCCAGGATCTCCCGTCCGAACTCGCGCGAATCGCCCAAGAAGCGAGCGCCACTGGCGCACCGGTTAGCGGCCCGATGATCGAACGCGTGGCAGCGGGGGCGGGCAAGCGGCTGTTGGGCGTGAGCGCGATGCCCTTAGGCCCCGGCGCCGCATCGTCTCAGGTCGTGCTGGTGATTCGGGACTTGAGTTTCATTCGGCGGCTCGAGGAGCAAGTGGTGCAACTCGACCGGTTGGCCAGCCTGGGAACCTTATCCGCCGGCATGGCCCACGAGGTAAAGAATGCCCTGGTGGCCTCCAAGACCTTTATCGATTTGCTCCTCGAACGCAACCAGGATGCCGAACTGGCCCAAATCGTGCGGCGGGAAATGGACCGGATCGATTCTCTGGTGGGCGGCATGCTGAGGTTTGCCGGACGCCGCAGCGTGAGTTTCAGCCCGGTCCAGATCCACGAAACGCTTGAACACTCCTTGCGCCTGATCGAACGGCAGATCGCCGACAAGTCGATCGCCCTGAGAAAGAGCTTGGGCGCCGCGCCGGCGGTTGTCCAAGGCGATGAATACGAGCTGCAGCAGGCCTTTGTGAATCTGTTGCTCAACGCCATCGAAGCCATGGAACCCAAGGGGACATTAACGATCGAGAGCCGGCGACAGCCTGGCGTCGCGGGAGTGGTCGAAGGCGAAAGTTCCGACACCCTCTGCGTGACCATCGAGGATACCGGCACGGGAATCACCGAAGAAGTTATGGCCCGGCTGTTCGAGCCTTTTGTCTCTACCAAACCCAGCGGGACGGGTTTGGGCCTGGCCATCACTCAGCGAATCGTGCAGCAGCATCGGGGAACCATTACGGTCCAGAGCCGGCCGGGCGGGGGGACCCGTTTTACGATCTGCCTTCCGACCCTGCCCGTGACGCATGACGAGTGACCCATGCCCGGGGGCGCACCAGGGCTGGCATGCGGGACCCTTCGGGGCGGGGAACGCGCCAGGGATAACCCATGGGCGGTAGCTACAGGCTCGGCGTGCTGAGCGATATCCACTATGCCAGCGCAGGCGAGCGCGCCCGTGGCGGTGATTATGAGGCGGCAGGCATCCCCAATCCTATCTTGCGGGTATTCGTTCGCCTTTATCGCCACTTCATCTGGCTGCGCGAGCCGCTCGAAAAAGGCTACCTGCTCCATCGCTTCGTCGAGGCCGCCAAGGGCCTGGATCACGTCGTCGCCAACGGCGATTACTCGTGCGATACGGCCTTTGTGGGCGTCAGTGACGACGCGGCCTGCCAGAGCACGCGCGAGTGCCTGGACACGCTGCGGCGCGCCTTCCCGGGCAGGGTGCGCGCGGTTTACGGCGATCATGAATTGGGCAAAGTCAGCTTCTTTGGCGGTCGCGGCGGCATGCGCGTGGCAAGCTGGCGGCGCGCCCAAGAGGACCTGGGCTTGGAGCCGTTCTGGCAACTGCGCCTGGGGAATTATACCTGCCTGGGCGTGGTGTCGTCGCTCATCGCCCTGCCGGTGTTCCTGGCCGACACCCTGCCGGAAGAACGGCCGGAATGGGAGCGCCTGCGCGAGCAACATTTGCGGGAAATTCGCCGTGCCTTCCGCGAACTCGAGCCGCAGCAGCGGGTGCTGCTGTTTTGTCATGACCCCACCGCCTTGCATTTCCTTGGGCGCGAGCCCGAGGTGCGGGTCAAATTGCCGCAACTCGAACACACCATCATCGGCCACCTGCACTCGAATTTAATCCTATGGAAAAGTCGCTGGCTGGCGGGCATGCCGAGGATTGACTTTCTCGGCCATACCGCCCGGCGGTTGAGCGCGGCGCTGCGGCAGGCTGGAGACTGGCGCCCTTTTCGCGTGCGGCTGTGCCCGGCATTGGCCGGGATCGAATTGTTGAAGGATGGTGGATATCTTACGGTAGATTTGGATCCTGAGGCGCGGAGCCCGGCCCGGTTTGAGTTCCATCGGCTGCGGCGAGGCGGGGAGAACACGTAAAGCATAAAACGTGAGGCGTAAAATATAAGACCGGACACGCAGGCGTGAGAGGTAGCGGTGCAGTGCGGAACGGGTGGGGAGCGGAATGATGAGGCCACGGCGCCCGAAACCACTAACCATCCCACAAAGCGCAGGGGACCAGCCGGGCCTGGCTTCAGAACTCGGCGTTGCCCGGGGTGCGCGCGAAGGGGATGACATCCCGTATATTCGAGACGCCGGTCAGGAACATCAGCAAGCGCTCGAAGCCCAGGCCAAAACCCGCGTGCGGCACGGTGCCGAAGCGGCGCAGATCCACGTACCACCAGTAGTCCTCGGGCTTGAGGTGCTGGAACTTCATATTCTCCAGGAGTTGATCCAGGCGCTCCTCGCGCTGGGCGCCCCCGATGACCTCGCCGATGCCGGGCACCAGCACGTCCATGGCCGTCACGGTTTTTTGATCCGCGTTGAGCCGCATGTAGAACGGTTTGATTTCTCGAGGGTAATTGAAGACGGTTACCGGGGACTTGCAGTGTTCCTCGGTCAGGAAACGTTCGTGCTCGGACTGCAGGTTAAGGCCGGGCTCGACGGGAAACTCGAAACGCCTGCCGGATTTTACCAGGATCTCGATGGCCTCGGCATAGGGCAGGCGGACAAAGGGCCGCTCGACCACGAATTTCAGGCGCTCGTGCAGGCCTTTGTCCACGAACTTGGCAAAGAGGGCCAGGTCTTCGGCGCAGTGCTCGAGCGCGTGCCGCGCCATGGCCTTGATGAATTCCTCGCCCAGGTCCATGTCGCCGGCCAAATCACAGAAAGCCATCTCCGGCTCAATCATCCAGAACTCCGCCGCGTGCCGCGCGGTGTTTGAGTTCTCGGCGCGGAAGGTTGGCCCGAAGGTATAAATGTTGGAGAGAGCGCACGCGAACGTCTCGCCTTCCAGTTGACCGCTCACCGTCAAGTAGGTGCGCTTGCCAAAAAAATCGGTCTCGGGCTGTGCGTCGATGTTTCCCTTGAGACTGGTGACCCGGAACATTTCCCCCGCGCCCTCGCAGTCGCTCGCGGTGATGATCGGGGTATGAACATAGATGAAATCCCGCTCCTGAAAAAACTGGTGCACGGCAAACGCCAATCGGCTGCGCAAGCGGAAGACGGCCCCGTACAGGTTCGAGCGCGGGCGCAGGTGGGCAATCGTGCGAAGGAATTCGGCGCTGTGTCCTTTCTTCTGCAGCGGGTAGGTGGCATCCGCCGGGCCGATGAGCTCGATGCGGGCGGCGCGCAGTTCCCATTTCTGCCCCGGGGCCGGCGACGGCACGAGCTTGCCTCGGATGCTGGCGGAGGCTCCGGTCGTGAACTGTGCCAGATGCTCGGACCCTGGCGTTCCTTCGTCCACCACGACTTGGAGATTGGCCAGGCAGGATCCGTCATTGAGTTCAAGAAAGGAAAAGCCCTTGGCGTCGCGCCGGGTGCGGACCCAGCCGCTTAGCGTGACCTCGTCCCGGGGTTCGGTCGAGGCTAAAGCTCGCTTGATCAATGTGCGCATGTGATTTGGCGGTAACTTCCCCCCGCGGCAGGCCTCGATCCGGGGCCGTGGCAACCGGGCGCATGCGGCAAAGCTTGACGGGTCTGCAACATGTTTTCCGATGCCAGGCGTCTAGGGCCGGATGGGATTTGTGGGCCGGGCGATCAGCGTCACGGTGGCGCCGCCACCGCCGGTAAACTTCATCGTGTTCGTGATGGTATCGCTGGCCTTGGGAATATAAACAATCGTCATGACCTGCGCCTCGTTCTGCCGCAGGATGTACGAAGCGCCATTGAGGATCTTGAACGGGGGCTTGACGCTGGCCTTGCCGGCCAGTTTTCCACTGCCAAAGTTTTGCACCACCACCGTGTTGGTCATCTCGTGGTGAGGGTTGACCGCGCCAAACTTGAGTATCTGCGGGGATACCACCAGGACGGGCGTGGAGAAGAGCGTGTCCGCCACCGCCCCGGAGGCCGCTAGCAGCACGGCGACCGTGGCCGAAATGCTCAGTAGTTTTTTCATGGATTGGAGTCTTTCCCCTTTTGCCGAAAACGTCAAATCCCGCGCTCGTTCAGCACCTGGTTCTTTTCGTTCAGCACAATCACCTGTGGCTTCCAGCCGCGGGCTTCTCCGGCCTCGATTTCCGCGAAGCTCATGATGGTCAGGCGGTCGCCGGGCTTGCCCAGGTGGGCGGCGGCCCCGTTGAGCACGATCTCGCCCAAGCCCCGCTGACCGGGGATGGCATAGGTTTCAAACCTCGCGGCATTAGCCATGTTGCTGCACAGGATTTTCTCGTAGGGCAACAGACCGGCCCGATCCATCAGGTCGGCGTCGATGGTCATGCTGCCCTCGTAATTGAGATTGGCCGCCGTGACGCTGCCGCGGTGAATCTTTGACTTTAGAATGTGAACCAGCATATCGCGAAAAGATGGCGCCAATATAGGGCCTGCCGCCCAGCCTTCAAACCCCAATCCGAGCTTCGACCCCGCTCCCCGGCGCGGGGATTACCGGGTGCCGCCCGAGGCAGCCTCCGGCGTACGGCTTGCCCCCGGGGGAAGGGGCATGAACATTTTAAACGCGAGCCCATCGACCGTAGCCCCGCCTCCGTAAACACTGAAGTAAAAATACTTCGAGACCTGGTCGAACGGCGGCAGGAGCGAAAAATCGAACCAATCTTTGAGACCGATGGCCGGAATCGGGAGCATCCCGGCAACCGAGCTCGCCGTGGAGTTAGTCGCCAGGGCGGGATTCGTTCGCAAGATCTCGAACCAACCGCGCAGTAATTCCGCCTGATTCTCAAAGCCAAAGAGGCTGGCGCCCGGACCGAGCACCTTTTGGGCGGCCTCGCCGAAGCCGGGTGTTTCACGGAGCATCTTTCCCTGGCTATCGCTGGTGCGCAGAAACTCTTCGAGGGTGGCGGCATCGGTCGAAAACGCCACATAGCCGCCGCTCGCGGCATAGTTAAGCCTGGCCGGCGCGCCCGAAACCGGCGTGGCGCCCATTGGCAGGCCGATGGCCCGCAGCGGAACCGAGTAAATCTTCCGGCCCAGGAACTCCCGCTCTTCGGGCGGAGCACCCGACTGCTGCCCGACCAGGACCAACAAGCTCTTCAGGGCGAGGGCCAATTCCTCAGGCCGGGGAGAGCCGAGCAGGAAGATCGACGGCGGGGCCGTCATTTCCCCCGTCGATTTGCCGCGCGCCGGCTTCTCATAGGTGATGATGTCATCCCCCAGGTTGCCGATCAGATTCTTCTTCACGTCGAACGTGGGATCTTTCTCCTTCGCGGCGGCGTTGGCCGTGTCGAGCAGGAAATTGATTCCGGCGAGCCATTGCGGGGAAATATCGCCGGCCATGTGTTCGAGGGCCGCCCAGGTCTTCTGGCCGTCGATCCGCCACCGCTGGAATTTCAAAGCATCGGCTGGCACAAATGATGGCGGGTTGGATTCCTTGGGCTCGCCGGCCAGAATTTTGAACACCCCCTGCCGATCCGACTCCGGCACTCCGAGAAAGCCGGCGAAGAGCGCACCCTGCTCGGAGTTTTGGAAGCTGAGCGCCACGGTTTTGAGGCTGGCCAGGCCCAGGGCATTCATCAGCTTGGCTGGGCTGATATCGAACGGATTGGGCGCATCGGAGTTCTCCTTTTTCTCCGCCGTTTGGTGCGAAAGAATGTCGATCACCGCCTTGGCGTTGACCCAGCCGTAGAGCGGCGCGTCGCGGAACAGGGCCAGATGGTTGGCCTGGTAAGCGGCCAACTCAGCGAGCGGCGGGATGGTGCCTCCGGTGAGGCGGAGCACAATTCTTTCGACGGCTTTGGTTGAATTGCCGGTGACGAGCAAGGAATCCACCTGGCCGAAAACCCACTCCTGTTTGGCGGGCGCCTTTTTCGGTGGCGGGTCATCCCCCGCCTCCGGCTCCTCCGAGGCTGGCGGAAACCAGGTGTTCAAAGTTTTCGGCGCGTCGTTGCTGGCAACGGATAGAACGGTGAATTCCACGTCACGAATCTTTTGCGTCCTGAGCGCTTTGCCGGATTCTACCCACTTTTTTCGGAAATCGGCCAGGTGCTGCGTCAACTGATCCTTTTTGTCTTTCGCATCGACCAGCAACACGACGCCGGGGGCCGGGTCGTCACCGCCCTGCCAGCCATTTTGGAGCACGGCAAAGGTGACCTGGCCTTCAAGGAGATCCGCGTAATCCGCCAGTTTCAGGCCCAGCTCCCGCTCCACAGGCTGGACGACCGATTCGGTCCATTTCGAAAGGAAATGCTCTTTGAATGGCCGCATCGCGGGATCATTCCAGAACCGGCTCAGCGGTGTCTGTTTCCAAACCTCGCGAAGCTTATTGAAGTCCGGCGCGGTAACCAGCACCAGCGTATCGTCGGGCAGAACCTTTTCCGGTGCGGGAATGGCCGCGCGGCCCAAGGGGGTGGTCGCCAAGAGCAGGAGCAGACCGGCGAGGGTGGAATGTAAGAGCCGGCATTTCGGTGCGGTGGAGCCAATCATGAGCGGTGCCTTGGGTAAGGCTATTCTTCAATCGTGGATTTGGAGGTGTGGCTGGGCGGGGTCAAATACCGGTACGCGTCCCCCGGGTTATCATTCGAGTAGGCGAAGGCATCCCGGTGATCGAGGAAGTATTTGACGGATTCGATGGGAATGGCAAAGCCCAAGCCCTCGCCAAAGGTGATCTTCATGTTGGTAATACCCACGACCTCACCGCGCAGGTTGAAGAGCGGGCCGCCGCTGTTGCCGGGGTTGATTTGCGCGGTGGTTTGCAGGTAGAGCTCCCCGGCCATGGGGCGGGTTTTGGTGCTCAGAATGCCTTCGGTCACCGTCCGTTCGAGGCCCAGCGGACTCCCGATGGCAAACACACTCTCGCCTACCGCCAGCGCGTCGGCGCTGCCCAGCAGCACGTGCTTGAATTTCGGGGCGTCTTTATCCTCGATTTTCAGCAGTGCCAAATCGCCAAACTTGTTGATCGCAATAATGCGCACCTGCTTATAGCTCTTGCGTTCGAGGTCGGCGCCCGATTGATGATACACCTCGACCGAAATCTGGGTCTCGCCTTCGATGACGTGAAAATTCGTCATCAAAAACCCGTCCGCGTTTAGAATAAAGCCTGAGCCCAAGCCGCTGGGGGTGCGCACCTGCACCACGGCCTCTCCGAGTTCGTTCACCAGATCGCGCACGGAACGGGCCGCCAAGGGGTGGGAAGCCACGAAATATAAACCGCCGGCGGTTGCCTCCGGAGCGGTCAGGTCGGTCCGCGTGTCGAAGTCCCCAACCAGCTTTTGGCTCGACACTCGTTTGACCATGGGTTCCGCGGAGCCGAATTTGGAGATCTTGAGGATCTGATTGCGCGGAATGACCAGGACCGTGTAGCCGATATCGACCACCACCTGGTCGTGCTTCTCCGCCAGGATTGTCCCGGTGACTGCCGCTCTGTCCTTGAGCTGCAGGGTGTCCGCCAGGGGCGCCTGGGCCGCGCACAAAGCCAGCGCTAGCGGAAGAAGACACTTTTTTACCATGGCCACAAACTAGTGAAGAGAACGAGGTTTGACAAGAATAACCCCGGAAAATAAACAGTTGCGAGAGCCGCGGGCTCTGGTAGAGTTCCAGGCCCTTTTGGCTCGGCTCGGCCGGGTTGGCAGCGACGGTCACGAGGGATGCAACGGCCTTAATCGAGCCCGCGCCGAGGGGTGCGGGCGGCCAGAACAACACTAAAGTCAATCCCGTGTTCCGCGGGATGGTTCAGCCGGTTTTCCCGGCGGGGATCTTTAACCAAAGGAAAATTGTGATTAGTATTGGAGTAAAGGAATTGTTGGATGCCGGGGTTCATTTTGGACATCAGACCAAACGGTGGAACCCGAAGATGAAGCCCTTCATCTTCGACGCCCGCAACGGCATTCACATCATCGATCTGAGCAAAACCCTTAGCCAGTTGGATGCGGCCTGTATTTTCCTGGGAGAAACCGTGCGCAAGGGCGGCAAGGCCCTGTTCGTCGGCACCAAAAAACAGGCCCAGCAGGCGGTCAAGGAAACCGCCAAGGAATGCGGTCAATATTATCGTCACCGAACGCTGGCTGGGCGGCACGCTGACCAATTTCGCCACCATCAAACGCTCCATCGCCCGCCTCAAGCAAATTGAACGCATGGAGACCGACGGCACCATCAACAATTACGTCAAGCAGGAGCAATCGATGATCCGCCGGGAGGCGGCCCGCCTGGTCAAGTTCTTCGACGGTATCCGGTCCATGGATCGCCTGCCCGGCGCCATGTTCGTGGTCGATATCAAGCGCGAGCACAACGCCGTCGCCGAGGCGCGCCGGCTCAAGATTCCGGTCGTGGCCATCGTGGATACCAACTGTGACCCGGACCTGGTGGATTACCCAATCCCCGGCAACGACGACGCGATCCGCTCGGTGCGGATGATTCTCGCGACGCTGGGCCAGGTCATCACCCAAGCGCAGGCGGAATACGAGGCGAAATACGCGCGCCGCAAGACCGCCGAAGAAACGGCGCCCGCGCCGGCTGCGGTGGCACCGCAGGCCGCCCCGGCCGAGCTTGCACCCGCGGCCGCCCTTCCGGCGCCCCCGCGCCCGCGGCCTCGCCGGCATAACTTCGGGCCAAGAGCGTGGCCGGGCGCATCAACCCGAGCGCCACGCTCCCGGAATTTTATCTGAGTTTTTAGCAAAAGGATCTTTTATGGCTGAAATTACTGCTGCCGCCGTGGGCAAACTGCGCGAGATGACCAACGCCGGCATGATGGACTGCAAGAAGGCGCTGACGGAGGCCAACGGCGACGTGAGCGCCGCCGTTGACATTTTGCGCAAAAAGGGCGCTGCCACCGCCACCAGCAAGGGCGACGCAAGGAAGCGCGGGAGGGCGTGATTGCCCAGTATATCGCTCCGGGCGGGCGCCTGGGCGTGTTGGTCGAGGTGAACTGCCAGACGGATTTCGTGGCGCGCAACGAAATGTTCCGCGCCTTCGCCGAAGACGTCGCCCGGCGGCTGGCCGCCGACCCGAAGGCGGACTTTGAAGCCGAGCGCGTCGCCCTGGTCGCGAAAATTCGCGAGAACATCCAGATGCCGCGTCATGCGCGCATGGAGGTCAGCGGCAACGGCATGGTCGCCGCCTACATTCACACCGGGGCCAAGGTGGGCGTGCTGGTGGAAGTGGGCGCCGAGCAAGGAAGCCACCGTGGCGAGCGATGATTTCAAGCAGCTCGTGAAGGATATCACCTTGCAGATTGCCGCCGGCCATCCGTTTGTGGTCTCGCGCGAGCAGGTGCCGGCCGAGCTGGTGGCCAAGGAACGGGAGATCGCCGCCGAGCAGGTGAAAAACAAGCCGCCGCAAGCCATCGCCAAGATCGTCGAGGGCAAGCTCGAGAAGTTTTACCAGTCCTACTGCCTGGTGGACCAGGGCTTCGTAAAGAAGAACTCCGAGGTTTCGGTCAAGGAGCACGTCGGGTCGATCGCCAAGCAATTGGGCGATTCGATCAGCGTCCGCCGCTTTGTGCGGTTCCAGGTGGGCGAAGTGCCCGCGGCGTAATCATCCGAGTCCGGCGCGGCACGCAGTTCCCTGCGGGCCGCGACAGGCCGGATTACCGCCGGACGATGGCCGTAACATCCCAGTGCCGGAACTGGGCGGTGTCGATCCCCTGAACGCGGAGGAGGATTGCGTTCGTGGCGAGCCCGCGGATCGCGCCGGTGGACTCAGTCGGCAGGACCAGCATGCGTGGCGGACTGGAGGTCAAAGCGCCAGGATGGACGCCGTTGGTCTAGGGTTGAACGGAGTTGCGCGCAGGGACTTTGGCGGCAGGGCGGGTAGAACACCCACCCCCTCCGGTCGTCGAAACCTTCAGCCGTTCAGGGTCCAGCCTTCGCGATATGTGCGGCGGAGCAGTTCGTTGGCCTCTGAACAATCCGTGCATTGACCGGCGGCCGCGTCGTAGGTCACCTTCTTGCCAACCCGGTACGCCGCCAATCCCAGTAGCATCGTCTCGATCAATTTGCCGCCGTAATCGAAGTCGCAGCACGTCTTTAGGTCACCCTTGCAGGCATTAATCCACTGCCGTTGGAAGTCGCCGATGGGCGGGAGCAGCGAGGACTTGGTTCGCGGTTTGTAATAAGTAAGGTCGGCCTGGTTGCCGTGCGGGAACAGGACACGGGAATCGAAATTAGCCACCAGCACGCCCTTGCTGCCTTCGAACATCGCGCCGTGATCGATCTTTTTCAGGTCGAAGTAGTGGACGGGGGACTCGGGCATTGCGCCGCCTTGGTACCACGAAACCTTGATTGCCTGCCGCCAGTCATTCGCGGGTACCTCGAAGTGGGTCTCCAACTTGACCGGTGTCACCTCCGGATTGAAGGGATCCCCTTTGCCCTCGGCCGAGGTCGGGAGTTCCGCATCAATGGCATTCCAGGCCAGATCCATCGTATGGCTGCCCATATCGCCGACCTGTCCGCTGCCGAAGTCCCAGTACATGTTCCACGACAGACAGTTCATCCCCGGACCGCCGGCAAAGTAACCCGGGTTGTAGGGATGGAGAGGTGACGGTCCCAGCCACAAATCGTAATGCAGATACGGCGGCGGATCGCCCGCCGCGGGCAGATATCCCGGTCGCGGAATCTTTCGGTCGCCCCACGCGCTCACTTCCTGCAACTCGCCAATGGCGCCGTCGCGCACCAACTCACGCACCCGGTTAAAGTTCTCGATGGCATGTCGTTGAGTGCCGACCTGGGTGGCCAGCTTGTTCTTGTTCTTCAAATAGTTGGCACGCACGACCCGGGTTTCCTCGACCGAGTTGCCCAGGGGCTTTTCACAATAAATATGTTTGCCGCGGTTCATGGCCCAATTGGCGACAAACGCGTGGGCATGATCGGTGGTGCAGCACACCACCGCTTCGATGTCCTTCTGTTCGAGGCACTTTCGCCAATCCGCATACTGCTTTGCCTGGGGGAATTTCGAGGCGCCGAACGCCAGGTGCCGGTCATCCACATCGCAGAGGGCTACGACATTTTCAGTCGCGAGCCCGCCAAAATGTGCCTCGCCCCGGCCCCAGGTGCCGATGAGCGCCACGTTGAGTTTGTTGCTGGGGGCGTCCGAGCCGAACAGCCTGGTTCTGGGCAGTATCAAGCCCGCCGCCCCCGTGAACGCAAGACTTCTGAGAAAGTGCCGTCGCTTCATAGTCGGCAAGCTTTGAGCCGGTGCCGTTGCCGTGTCAAGATCAAATATTAGGAAATCTGTATGGTGAATCGTGGTCCATTACGTCCAGCGGGGAGACCGGGCGCAAACCCTCCGTTGCCCCAGGCCAGCCGCAGCCGGTTCACTCACCTCCCGCTTTGTGCGGGAGGGAGTAAATCATTGTGAACCTGGACCACACCTGCAACCGAGGCGGCGACCAATCCGGCCCGGTCCTTGGCGGCGAGCGAGCTGACAAAGCCGGTGAGCTCGACGATGCCATTCGCGGTGTAAACCCGAAGGTCAGCAGTCTTGAGCTGAGGCTCCCGGGCGAGCAACTGTTCAATTCGGGTGCTGATGGCGCGATCCTCCGCCTTGGCCTGCGTGCTTTCCTTTCCAGCAGAGAACAAGCAACCGGTGGCCGGCGCCAGGAAAAGCAGGGCGAGGCAGCCTGGCACCCAGAGCTGCCTGAGACAATGCGCGAGCCGGGCCGCGCATTTGGCTGCGGCCAAACGCCGTCCGATCATCGATGAGCGGGTGGAAGGTGAGCGTGCACGCACGCTTTTGAGTTCGTATTTTCCTGCGCGGTTCATCCGGGTCCCCGAGGTCAGTATTGGAGGATAATCGATGGGACCAGCCCGATCAATGGGGCAGGCACGTCGGACCGCGAGTGAAGGATGGGGGATTGAATTTTGGCTCGCATCAACGGCCGCTTGTTCCACCATGGAGTTATCAGCATGGAAACGACGGACCTCAAAACCCCTGTGCCGGGGGCTGAAGCAACCCATCTGGGCCAGCTTTCCTCGCAGCAATGGCGTTCTGGTATCGCCGCCTGGCTGGGGTGGACGTTCGATGGCCTCGACATGCACCTATATACGCTTGTCGCGGCACCGTTTGTGGCGCAGTTGATCGGCGCGACGACCACGACCGATGAACGGGTGGGCCGGTATGGTTCCATCATCCAAGCCGCCTTCCTGCTGGGCTGGGCGTTGGGGGGCGGTTTCTTTGGCCGGGTTGGCGATCGGCTCGGGCGAGCCAGGGCCTTGAGCCTGACCGTTCTGACGTACGCCGCGTTCACGGGCCTGTCGTTCTTCGCCCAGACTTGGTGGCACCTGCTCATCTTCCGTTTCTTGGCGGCTTTGGGCATCGGGGGTGAATGGGCTGTGGGCGCCTCACTGCTGGCCGAGACGTGGCCGAGCCGATGGCGGCCCTGGGTGGCGGCGGTGCTTCAAACCGGTGTGAATGTGGGAATCCTGGGAGCCGGCCTGGCCAACTTCGGTACTCGCCGCGGCGCCGCCTCGCTGCGTTTTCCTGGTCGGGGTGTTGCCTGCGGTGTTGGTCTTCTGGATTCGGCGGGCGGTCCCCGAGACGGAGGAATGGCTGGCCGCAAAGCAGCAGGCAAACCGGCGCGAACCCCGCGTGCGCGACCTGTTCCAGCCCGGCAGCCGCCGGATTACGTGGTGGGTGGTGGCGGTGTGCGGCATTTCCCTGACCGCCCACTGGGCGTTCATGTTTTGGCATCAGCAGCAACTGCGCAACCTGCCGGAGGTTCTGAGCTGGTCGGATGCACAGAAGAACCGGCTGGCCAGCACGGCGCTCTACGTCGTGATCATCTTTTCTATTTTTGGAAATTTCTTCGCCGCCTGGCTGGCGCGGCGGACCGGCTACCGTGCGGCAATTGTGGCCATGTTCCTGGTTTATTTCCTGGCGATGTTCGGCGCCTATTGCCAGCCGCGCGGCCACGTCGCGTTGCTCTGGTGGTTCACGGCCATCGGCTTTTGCCAGGGAGCCTTCGCCCTCTTTACGATGTATCTGCCGCCACTGTTCCCCACGTTGTTGCGGACCACCGGAGCCGGATTCTCCTACAATATCGGGCGCATCACCGCGGCTTTTGGCACCGTCTTCTTCGGCCTCTTTTCCACCGTCGGCGATCACCGCGCCACCCTCTTCTACGCGGGCTTCCTCTTCCTCCCCGCAGCGCTGGCCGCGCTGTTCCTCCCCGCCCGGCGCGACGCGTGAGCACAATTGCCTCAACCCGCCGGACGCGCGCTTCGGTCGAGGAGAGCGCGCCATTCTTGATCGCCATCGTCGGCGGCAGTGGCTCGGGCAAGAGCTGGCTGGCGGAAAAACTTCAGGCCGCGCTCGCCCCGCACGCCGTCCGCCTCTCACTCGATGATTTTTACCTGGATCGCTCGCATCTGCCCTCCACGCGCCGGGCCCGGTTGAACTTCGACCACCCACGGGCCGTCGATTGGCGTGAACTGGAACGGGTGCTCGATGCGCTGCGGTCGGGCGCTCGCGCGCCGGTTCCGGTTTATGATTTCAAGACACATTCGCGGCTGGCACGCTCGAAAGTAGTTAAGCCGGCCCGGTTTGTGCTCGTGGACGGGCTGTGGCTGCTGCGGCGCCGGACGGTGCGGAGGCTTTTCACGCTTGGAATATTTGTCGATTGTAGCGCGCGCCTGCGCTTGCGCCGGCGTCTCGAACGCGACGGCCGTTCGCGCGGGCGCAGCCGGAGTTCGGTCCTGCGGCAATTCCGAACCACGGTCGAGCCGATGCACGCGCGCTACGTCGCTCCGCAGGTTCGTCAGGCGGACGTCGTGGTGCCGGGGACGAGCGGCACGCCGCAGATCCGCAGGCTGGCCGGCCGGATCCGCAGGCTGGGAACTGACGCGGCGCCCAGGTGGGGTGGGAAAAAGACGAGTGCGGCTCGAGGCAGTCGGGTCCCGGAGCGTCAGGAGTGATGTATTCCCGAGGGATTGTCAGGTCTCCCCGGCGCCTACCCCGGCGCGATTGCCGGTGTGCGTTCAGGTCCGGGAGCGATAGCGCACAGCCGGCGCGCCCCGGCGCCGGTTCATTCGAAGCTGGTGGTCGCCCCGGCTTTCGAGGCGAGCCACTTCTCGTAGGCCGCCTGGCTTTCGACGGTGATAAACCCGCCGGACATTCCGGAGTGGCCGTTGCCACAGAGTTGGGCGCAGTTGATTTGAAAGCGGCCTTCCTCGGTCGGTCGAAACCAGATGGGGATGCGCATGCCGGGAATAGCGTCCTGCGTCACCCGCATCGCAATGACCTTGAATGAATGGACAACATCTTTCGAGGAGATGTAAATAATCACCGGCTTGAACTCCCCATCCGGATTCTTGACGAGCGGCACGTGGATCTCGTTCAGCGTCTGAATATCGTCTTTGCCCTGAGCATCATTGGGATCCACGCCAAACGGATTATCGGCTGTGACCCAATGCATGTCCTGCTTGCCGAAAACGCCGTCTTTGCCCGGATAGCGAACATTCCAGGCGAATTGCTGGGCGACCACTTGCAGCACGGTCGATTCGCTGGCCTTGGGGAATTTATCGACCGCCTTGGCCCAGAACGGGACCGAGATGCCCACCAACAGCACCGCTTCGACCACCGCCACCGCGACTTCGAGGTAGGTGGTGGCGTGGCCTCTCGCCCCGTAATAATCGGCGCGCGGGTTGCGCGAGCGGCGAAACCGCAGCAGGGCATAGGCGAAATAGCCGAGCCAGCCTACGAACAGGAGGATCATCAGCCAGTGGACGTAAATAATCAGGTTATCGACCGAGCGGCCATGCTCGGAAGCCACCGCCGGCAGGCCCAACATCGGGAGTCGCCAAAAATCGTGCATGGTCAAGCCCTTTCGGTTGCGCCCGCCAGTTCACCGGTGACCGCGCCGGTCTGCATTGCGACCGCTCGCCGCGCCAGATAGACGAAGAAACTGGCCACTCCCGCCAGGACCAGCATGATAATGGCCAGCAGGCTCATAATGCCCCAGTTCATGCCGTGCGCCATGGGGGCATCGGATTGGCCGTAGCAAGCGGCGCAGGCGCGCACCCAGTGCGGCTGAAAGATCAGCGCCCCGCTCAAGCCGCCTAACGTCAATCTAAGGATTCGGGCAACGTTCATAAATAACTTATCTTTCGCAGCTTTTTCAAAAAATACCGTTCATAGACGATCAGGCCCAATCCCGCCGCAAGACAGCCCAGGCCGAACAACAGATCGGACCATCGGCCCTGCGGGGCAAAATAGTCCTTGAGCCCCCACACCCCGCAGCCAAACGCCAGGGCACAGGCGGCGGTGATGAACACCACATGGAATGCTTTGAGGGACATACTCAGTGCGTGATCGTGTTCCGCGGGAAATCGCCAAGCGACCAGAGGGTCAGGAACATCAGGCCGATGAAGAAAAACACCGTAAAAACCAGGATGCCGTAAATCATCTTACGCTCGGAAATCAGGTGCATGAAATAGCACGCCACCAGGGAGCCCTTGCCGACGGCGATGGCCAGCGCCACCGCGATGTTGAATGCCCGGTTCCCGAACGGAATGTAGGAGGCCCCCACCGTCGCCAGCGTTCCAAACAGGAGCGCGTAAAACACGAACAGGTACCTCCGGACATGATGGCTGAAATGCTCGTCCACGACCGGGAGCGCCGGTTGGGCGGACGTGGGGTGTGCCGAATGTGTGCTCATAGTTATAGCAAGTATAAGACGGGGAACAGGAAAATCCAGACCAGGTCAACGAAGTGCCAGAACAACCCGGAAACCTCGATCCGATTCGTAAACCGCTCGGGATCGGTCTTCCAGAGCTTGCTCCCGGGTCCCCAGAGAAAGCCGATGACGATGGCCCCGCCGATGACGTGCAGCGCGTGCAGCCCCGTCAGTGTAAAATAAATCGCCAGGTAGGTATTATGCCACGGACCGTACCGTTCCATCTTCTGGATGTCCGCGCGCGCGACGGTGAGCTCCCGGTGCTGGATGGGCGTTTTGGGCTCGTGCAAGTCGTAGAGTTCCTTGGGGTCATCGACTTCATGACCGAAAACTACCAGGTGATCCGGCGTGCTCTGCCGGATGTGCCCGTCCACGATGTGGCCGTTTTTGAGGATGATTTCGAAATGGGTGAACTTGTCGTGATACTCGTAGGACTTGATGCAAACGAAGGTCAGGGCCAGGCAGAGGGTGCAGGCATGATAAAACTTGAACCGATTGAACTGGTTCATCTTGAGCGAGGCCCAGGCCATGACGGTCGTGATGCTCGACGTGATGAGCACCAAGGTATTGCAAGTGCCCACCGGAACATTCAGCCAGCCGTGCGGCCAAAAGCCCTCGGGCGCGCCGACCCGCAGCAGGATGTACAGACGAAAACAAAGCGCCGAAAAGCATCACTTCGGACGCCAGGAACAGCCAGATGCCGACCTTGGCGTTGTAAAGCCCGGTGTCGGGCCGGGGTTGAACGGTGTACGGGATATCCATAATTCGGGTCAGACGGGCTCGTTTTGCGGGGTGAAGTCGGTGGCGTGGCCGGGAACGCTGTATTCGTAGGGGCCGCGATAGACCACCGGCTCTTTGATAAAGTTGCCATGCGGCGGCGGCGTGGGGGTTTGCCACTCGAGCGTCGTGGCCCCCCAGGGGTTATCCGAGTGGGTTTCCCGCCCGTGACTGATGCTCCAGAAAAAATTGATAATGAAAGGAATCTGCGACAGCCCCAGTCCCACCGCCGCCCACAAAATGTAGGTGTGCAGACCCATAATCGTCTGGCTCAGACCGCCCACCGCGCCCGGCACCTTGGCGGCGGAGTAGTTCGCCCCGCCGTCGGCCATGCGCCGGAGCATGCCGGCCATGCCTTGCGCAAACATCGGCTGGAAAATCAGGTTCATGAAGATGAACGAGGTCCAAAAATGAATCTTGCCCCAAAACTCGTTCATCATCCGGCCCGTGGCTTTGGGGAACCAATAATAGATCCCCGCGAACAAGGCGAAGATCGTCCCGGGCGCCACGATGTAGTGGAAATGGGCGATCACGTAATAGGTGTCGTGCAGATGAAGATCGCTGTAGCTGAAACCCAGCGGCAGCCCGGTGAGCCCCCCAATCCCGAACATGGGCAGAAAGGCCATCACAAAGAGCATGGGCGTGTTGAACCGGATCGAACCGCCCCACAGGGACATGAACATGCATGTCAGAATGATCACCGAGGGAATCGAGATGATCATGGTGGTCGTCTGAAAGAAGGTCGAGATCCTGGTGCCCATGCCGGTCAAATACATGTGGTGCGCCCAGACGATGAAGGAGAGGAACCCAATGGTCAGGACCGAGTACACCAGCGATTTGTAGCCCCAAAGCGGCTTGCGCGTGTTATTGGCGATGATCTCCGCCACGATCCCCATCGCCGGCAAAATCAACACGTACACCTCGGGATGGGCCAGGAACCAAAACAAGTGCTGCCACAGCAACGGGCTGCCCCCGCCGCTCACGTGGGCCAGTTGTCCCACCGGGGCCAGTCCGGTCGGCAGAAAGAAGCTCGTGTGCGCCACCTTGTCCATCAGCTGCATGACGCCGGCGGCTTCGAGGGGCGGAAACGCCAGCAGCAGCAGGAAGGCCGTGACAAATTGAGCCCAGACGAAAAACGGCAGGCGCATCCAGGTCATGCCGGGGGCGCGCAACTGAATCACCGTGGCGATGAAATTGACGGCGCCCAGCAGGGAGGACGTGATCAGAAACACCATGCCGATCAGCCAGAAGGTCTGTCCTTCCGTCGGTATCGCCACGGCCAGCGGCGGATAGGAAGTCCAGCCGGCCTGCGCCGCGCCGCCCGGAATAAAGAAGCTGAAGAACATGATCACCCCGCCCAGCACGTAAAACTGGTAACTGGCCATGTTTACGCGGGGAAAGGCCATGTCCGGCGCCCCGATTTGCAGCGGCACCAGGTAATTGCCGAACGCGGCGAATGCCAGCGGCACAATGGCCAGGAACACCATGATCGTCCCGTGCATCGCGCCAAACGAGTTATACAGGTCCGGAGAAACGATCCCCTTGGCGGCCATGTTCCCCAGCAGTGAAGCCAGCAGCGGCCCGACCAGCGGCACCGGCTCGCCCGGGTGGGCAATCTGCCACCGCATCACCAGCATCAGGCAAAAACCGAAGAACAGGAAGCACAGGGCGGTCAGGCCGTATTGGAGGCCGATGACCTTGTGATCGGTGGAGAAGATGTATTTGCTCCAGAAGCCGGCTTCTTCGTGGTGGGCCTCGTGGTGGACCGGGTGCGGTAGCGCCTGGGTGGTTGCCTGCATATGTGTCGTATGTGCTGTCAATTTAGGCCATCTGATTCAACCTATTTTGTTCGGACCATGCCAATTCTGTATTAGACTGCTTTACCTTGTCAATGCGCTTCGCCATGGGTTCCCAACGCCTTATGCTCACCGCTTTGTCCAACACCATCAACCCCAGCAGCAGCGGCAAATACAAGATCGAGGCAAAGAAGAGCTGCCGGGCGCGCGATAGCGTCAACTGGCGCGCGAATTGAACGGCACAGACCAGGAAGGCGGCGCCGAGCAGCAGCGCGCCGGCCAAATAGACCGGCCCGGCCAGGCGGGAGAGAAACGGCAGGAGGCTCACGGCGAGCAACGCCAGCGCGTGCAGCACCGCCTGGCGCCCGGTGCGGCGGCCCTGCGGATCCAGGACGGGCAGCATCTTGAAGCCGGCCTTGGCATATTCCTCCCGGTACATCCAGGCGATGGCCATGAAATGGGGCACCTGCCAGAGGGCCAGGATGCCGAAGAGCACCCAGCCGTCCGCGCTCAGGGAACCTCGCGCCGCGGTCCACCCCATCAGCGGCGGCAGTCCGCCCGGCACCGCGCCGATAGCGGTGTTGAGCCAGGTCACGCGCTTAAGCGGGGTGTAGATGAAGAGGTAGGCGCAGAGCGAAGCCGCGCCGATCAGGCTGGTCAGGACATTGACCGCCAGGGCAAGCTCCACCAGGCCGAGGACCGAGGTGACGCAACCCACCAGGAGGACGGTATGCGGCAGGAGCCGGCCGGAAGGCAGCGGGCGGTCCTGCGTGCGGCGCATCCGGGCGTCGTAGGCCCGCTCCCAGAGTTGGTTCAGGGCCGAGGCGCCGCTGGCGACCAGGGCCGTGCCCAGGACGGTGTGCAGGAGCAGGAGGTAATCCAGGGGGCCGCGGCTGCCGACATAAAACCCGACCAGGGTGGTGAGCAACACCAGGAAGGTGAGCCGGGCCTTGAACAGGTCGAGGTAAATGGCCAGCCAACCCTTTTCTGCCACGGCGACAGCAATGCCGGTTGCCGGCGGGGTCGAAACGTCGAGGGTAGCTTTCATAGAGATCAATGCCCGTGGGCGGAGGCGGGTCGGGAGCCAAACGGCGCGTTGCTTCCGGCTTGGGCGGTCACCGCCGCCGGGGACACGCTTGCGGCTTCCGCCCGGCGGTAGCCGGTCAGCACCAGCAGCGCGCCGGCCGCCAGCGACAAGGCGCCGGTGACCACGTGGAGTGTGGCGACATCGGCGGCTTTATTGGACCAAATGGTTGCGGCGCCAAGCAGCACCTGGATCAAGAGGAGGCCCAGCCAGGCGAGCGAGAGCCGGCGGAGCGGATCCCGCACGGCCAGTTCGCGGCGCGTCCGCCAGGCGCACAGGCCGACCGCTCCGAGAATGAGCAGAGCGAGGAAACGATGGGCCATTTGCAGGACAATCTGCAGTGCGGTGATGGGGTTGACGGCCAAAACTTCGATCCGATGCTCGTTGTAGTAGGCGACGGACGCCGGGTCGGTCGCGGGCCAGAGCTTGCCGTAGGCGAGCGGAAAATCCGGGATGGCCAGCCCGGCATGCTGGTGTCGCATGGTGGCGCCCAGGATCAACTGCGCCAAAATCAGCACGGTCGCGAGCGAGAAGAGCCACACCAGGCCAAGCGGGATCCGCGCGCCCGGCCCGGACGCGGCGCCTGCCGTTTGCCGGGAATTCTGCCACCAGGGGCTGGTAAAGAGGGCCAGCGCGCACATCAGCGCAAAAAAGAGTTGAGCCAGGGTGGCGTGAAAAATCCCGATTTGATCCTTGAACAAAACCACGCGCAAGCCACCCAGGACCCCTTGGAGCACCACGGCGAAGAAGGCTGCCACGCCCAGGCGCCGCAGCCACCGCGGGCTCGGTTCGCACCGCGGCCAGACCAGGCCCGCGACCAGGGCCGCCGCGCCCGTCACCGCGATCACCACGGCGTCGGCCCAGTGCCGCGCGGAGCGGAGCGCTAATCCGGCCCCCACGAGGCATAACAGGAGGCCGCTGAATTTCAGGAAAGGACGGGCGCTCTTGCCATACAGCCACAAGGCCAGAATGCTGGTGAGCAAGCCGACTCCCGAGGCCAGCAACCGGTGCGAGTGCTCGTAAAACACGCCGCCCACCCATTTCGAAATGGGAAAGAAGAACATGTTGTAGCCGTAGGTGTTCGGCCAATCCGGCACCGCCATGCCCACCCCATGGCTGGTGACCAGGCCGCCCACGCCGATCAGCCCGAGCGTGGCAGCCGCCGTCAGGAGGGCGAAGCGATGGAGCCAGGAATTGGTCACCTGAGTGGATTGCAAATGAGTCTCAATTACAAATCAAAGAAAGTCAAGCAAGTGTCCGGCGCGCTGCTTGAAAAAGAAGCCGGGGGGACCGGACACCGCTGATTACTTGGCTTCCAAAGTGAAATCGACCTTGGTGGGCTGGCCGTCCTTGACCTCGATTTCCTGAGTCGTTAAACCCGCTTTGCGGTGGATGGCTTCGATGGTGTATTTGCCGGGGGGCACATTGGCGATCTTGAAGGCGCCGTCTTTGTCCGTGACTGCGAAAAAGGGATGATCAAACACGCTCACCCACGCGAACATCCAGGGATGCACGTCACATTTGAATTTCAGGAACAGCTCCGGCTTGGAAAACGTAAACGTAAGGTCGGGGGCGCCGGGCATCTGCGCCTGGTTGTCCTCCTTGTTGCCCTCGACGGTGGGCAGATCGTGCACGTTGTGCATCACGGGATCCGAATTCTTGATCACGATCTTCTGGCCCGTTTGGACGGCCATGATCTGCGGTGTATACTCACAGCCCTTCTGGTCCAGCATCACCGGCTCGGCAGCCGCTCCGGTGGATTTGCCGCTGATATCCTTCAGGAAAACCACCACGTCGGCCAGTTTGCCCCCGGAGCCCATCACATAAAAATGCGTGGTGGGCATGTCCGGATGCAGTTTGCCGCAGGTGGCGTCGTCCTTGAGCGGCGTGATGTCTTTTTCTTTCGGGGGCGTTCCCTTGAAGGTCACCGTGCCGGTAATATCGGAGGCGGTGGCCAGGGGCAAAGCCGCCAGGAAAGCGGCCAGGGAAAGCAGGGCAGTAGGTTTGTTCATATGCATGTAAAAAGCCGGGGAAAAATAGCACCCCCCCTTCGGGGGCGCAAGCAGTTTGTATTCCAGCTAACGCTAACTATTAGCTTGACGAATGTTTAACGCGGCTCGGCCTCGGACCAGGGGTGCGTCGAGGGCGATCCTGCATTGGGTGGCTCTTCAACCTCGGGAGGAGGCCGGCGCCTTGTTCGTTGAGCGCTTCGCGCGGAGGAGAAAATGGACCCCGGCCCGGGGAAATGCTGAGTGGCGTGCTGCAAGCGCGGCAAAACCTGACTTGTCCGCGCCGTGTTTTCACGTTCCAGAACTCGAGCCGCCCGTCATTTCGCCCGAGCGTTGACTTCCCGGACGCCTGTTCCAACCTTGGCGGCTTGAATGTCCTGATCATTCCCGACAAGTTTAAAGGCACCCTCGCCGCCGCGGCGGCGGCCGAAGCGATAGCGCGCGGATGGTTGCAAGTCCGGCCTGGTGACACGCTGACGCTGCTGCCGATGACCGACGGCGGGGACGGTTTTGGGGAGGTGATGGGACGGCTGGCTGGGGCCGAAGTCCAGGAGGTACAGTCCGTGGACGCGGCTCACCGGCCATGCCGGTCTCGCTGGTGGCTCGACCCCTTGGAGAAGACCGCGATCATCGATTCCTCCGCGGTGATTGGCCTGGCCATGCTGCCACAGAATCAGTTCCATCCGTTCGAACTGGATACCTTTGGCTTGGGAGGAATCATCAAAGCCGCGGCGCGGGGCGGTGCCGCACACTGTCTCGTGGGGGTTGGCGGGAGCGCCACGAACGATGCCGGGTTCGGCCTGGCGCGCGCGCTGGGCTGGGGCTTCCTCGATGACAACGGCAAAACCATCGAGCGCTGGACCGACCTGACCCGGCTGAGCAACTTGGCAGCTCCCGCCAACATGCGTTTTTTCGAGACCTGCCGCGTGGCGGTCGATGTACAGAATCCCTTGCTGGGCCCCCAGGGAGCCACCCGCGTCTATGGACCGCAAAAGGGCCTCCGCCCGCGGGATTTTGAATTGGCCGAGCGTTGCCTCGAACGTGTGAGCGAACGGGTCCGGCGGCAGTTTGGCTCCGGCTTCGATCAGGCGCCTGGCGCCGGCGCCGCCGGCGGACTGGGTTTCGGTTTTCTTTCGTTCGTGGGCGCGAGCTTGGAGCCTGGATTTGACCTGTTCGCATCCCGAGCAAAGCTTGAAGCGCGGCTCCAGGCGGCGGACCTGGTGATCACCGGTGAGGGCGCGATCGATTGTTCCACGCTGATGGGGAAGGGTGTCGGGCGGGTCGGGCGGCGCTGTCGTGAGTTGAGGCTGCCCTGCGTCGCACTCGCCGGACGGGTGGATGCGGAGATCAAGCAGGAAGGCATGTTCACCGAGGTCGGCGCGCTCAGCCAGGTGACCTCGCTCGACCGGGCGACTGCCGAACCGGCCGTGTGGTTGGAGCGGTTGGCCTCCGAGATGGCATCGCGCTTAGGGTCGGGATTGCACGCCCGAGATCGCTGAAAACAAATCGATTTGCGGGCAAGGAGCTGAAACCTTTTTTCCCAGGCTGGCGCTCCGGCGCCAGGAATTTGACGGGGATGCGGCTCGCATGAGGCCCGGCCTCAGGCCCGCTGCCCGTGGCGGGTGGTCGAAGGTTGAGGGGCTCAAGCGTGCCGGGATTGGCAGACGCCTCATGAGGCAGGGACAACTTGTAACTTGGTGCCCGCCGAACTACCGTCAGGCGCATGAACCTGGAAGATCACGTGGGGGACATTATTCGCAAAGCGCGGGCGATGTCGGGGGTTTCGGTCGAAAAGGCGGCGCGGGCGGCGGGGATCAGCGAAGCCCTTTTGGCGGCCTTGGAGGAATCGGGTCAGACGGGCGCAACACCGAACTACGAGCCGTTAGCGGAGGTCATCGGCCTGAACGGAGACAAGCTGCGGCAGATTGCTACGGGTTGGCTGCCTTCCGCCAAGGATCTCGGCATCTGGCGGGAACTGCGGGTGATCACGACTTCCAGCGAAGGTATGGCGGTGAACTGCTACCTGGTGTGGGATGAAGTGTGCCGCGAGGCGGCGCTGTTCGATACCGGCTGGGACCCGGCGGCCATCATTGCGCTCATCGACACGGAGCAACTGCAGCTCCGCCACCTCTTCGTCACCCACTCCCACGAGGATCATATCGCGGCCCTGGGCCCTCTCCGGGCGCGGTTCCCCAAGGCGCGCCTGCATTCGAGCGCCCGAACCGCGCCGCTCGAACAGCGCAATCGCTCGAACGACTTTATCCACTTGGGCAGCTTGCGCATCACCCACCGCGACACTCCCGGCCATGCGGAGGATGGCACCACCTATATCGTGGGCACCTGGCCGGACGACGCGCCCCACGTGGCGATTGTGGGGGATGCCATTTTCGCCGGCTCGATCGGCCGCGGCAATCAGTCCTGGGACCTGGCCCGGCAGAAGGTCCGCGAGCAGATCTTTTCGCTCCCACCGGACACGTTGATCTGTCCCGGCCACGGTCCGTTGACGACGGTGGCCGAGGAAAAGGCGCACAATCCGTTTTTCTGACCGCCAAATGTGGATTGACCCTGCCGGGGCCAGTTGTTAAGTTCCGCACCCGTTTAATTGCGGACCCTTATGCGACACACTATCTCCGTTCTGGTGGAGAACAAATTCGGCGTGCTGACGCGCGTGGCCGGGTTGTTCAGCGGCCGGGGCTACAACATCGACACGCTCAACGTGGCGCCGACCGCCGATCCGACCGCCTCGCGCATGACGATCATCACGCGGGGGGACGACGCCACGCTCGAACAAATCGTGAAACAGCTTAACAAGCTGGTCGATGTCATGAAGGTGGTTGATTTTCGCGACGGCGAGTATGTCGATCGGGAGCTGGTATTGATCAAGGTCAGCGTCGATTCCAAGACCCGGGCCGAGGTGATGCAGATCACCGACATTTTCCGCGCGAAAATCGTCGATGTTCAGCCCAAGAGCCTGACCATCGAAGTGACCGGCAATGAAAGCAAGGTCGAGAAGTTCCTGGATCTGATGAAGAGCTTCGGCGTGCTGGATTTGACGCGCACCGGCAAGGTGGCCTTGCCACGAAAGTAACCGGCGGGGTCAAAACCCCGGCGCCGGAGCGGAACGCCGACCGCAAGTGAACTCGGCCAATAAACACAAACACAAAGAATAACAGTATTATGGCAACGATTGATTTTGGCGGGACAAAGGAGAAAGTGGTGACGCGGAAGGAATTCCCGATGGCTCGAGCGCGGAAGGTGCTCAAGAAAGAGGTCATCGCGATCATCGGCTACGGTGTGCAGGGGCCGGCCCAGTCGCTGAACCTGCGCGATAACGGCTTCGACGTCATCATCGGCCAGGCCAGCGCCTTCAAGCGCGATTGGGATCGGGCCGTCAAGGACGGCTGGGTTCCGGGCAAGACCTTGTTCGAAATCGACGAGGCCGTCCGGCGTGGGACCATCATCCAAATGCTCGTCTCCGATGCCGCGCAACGCACCATCTGGCCGGTGGTCAAACAGAACTTGAAACCGGGCGACGCGCTCTATTTTTCCCACGGATTCTCGATCGCCTACCGGAAACAAACCGGTGTGGTTCCGCCCAAGGATGTTGATGTCATCATGGTGGCCCCGAAGGGCTCCGGCACTTCCGTGCGCCGGAACTTTTTGACCGGCGCCGGCATCAATTCCAGCTTCGCCGTGGGACAGGACGCCACGGGCCACGCGGAGGACCGTTGCCTGGCCATCGGCATCGGCATCGGTTCCGGCTATTTGTTTCCGACCACCTTCGAGCATGAAGTGTTCAGCGATCTGACCGGCGAACGCGGCGTGCTGATGGGCGCCCTGGCCGGCATCATGGAAGCCCAATACGACGTGCTCCGCGGCCACGGCCACAGCCCCAGCGAAGCGTTTAACGAAACGGTCGAGGAGCTCACCCAAAGCCTCATCCGCCTGGTCGATGAAAACGGCATGGACTGGATGTACGCCAATTGCTCGGCCACCGCCCAGCGAGGCGCGCTGGACTGGAAGCCGCGCTTCAAAAAGGCGGTCCTGCCCGTCTTTAAGGAACTCTATCAGCGCGTCAAGACCGGCAAGGAATGCACCCGCGTGCTCTCGGCCTGCGGCGCGCCCAATTACCAGGAGCAGTTGACGAAAGAACTCGCGGAGATTGGGAACTCCGAAATGTGGCAGGCGGGCAAGGCGGTTCGCGCTTTGCGCCCGAAGGAGTCGGGCCGGGTGATTGCCAGCGGCACCAAAGGCGTTTCCGGCCGGGGCCATAACTGAGCAATTTAGTCAGGCTGGGCCTCAGCCCCCCCGCGCGTTGTGTGCGGGGGGCGGACGCCTCATTCGGTGAGCGGGGCGGAAAACCCGGGTTCAAGATTTGGGAAACTGCCCGCGCGGGATATCCGGTCGCTTGTCCCATCGGGGGCCAGCTCAAAGTCTCCCCCCCGGCTTAACCCCGGAGGAACAGGCGATTGTGCTCGAAATGGAGCACCAAGCCGCCAGTCAAATCAAAGCCCCCTGTCATTGCCGGGAGCGCCGCCCACGCCCGGGGCGCCCGATCCCCAGCGCCCTCAGCGCGGACGCGCGTTCCCGCATACCCGCAAGCCGTTCTGCCTCAGTAGGGGCGGCTCACCGCAGCCCCCAAGCCGCTCGCACCGCGGCACCTCCGCGGCAAAGAAAGCCGGGTGCGCCAAAGGCCATGGCCCGGCCCGGCGCAGCCCTCGCTCGGAGGGGCGTAAGACAAAAATCTTCATTTGTGGATTTCCCAGCGTTTCCTGTAGCGTCGTATGGGTTCCCGCTGCCAACCACCAGGCAGGTCTTGGGGTGAGCCGAGCCGGGAAAAGCTCTTGGCTCTCCGATGTCCCACGCCGTCCGCCGACTCGACCAGCTCTCGAGGCAACCTCTTCGTTTCCTTCGTTTTCTTTTGTTCTTTGGTTTGGCCCACTCAGTTGACAGCGCCGAACGTGAGGAGTAATAATCTTAAAAATTAGTTGTCTCAAAACACCATCCCGAACCACCTCTCACCTCTTCCCCCGAGCGCTTCCTTCGCGCGCGGGTCCGAACCCCGCCTTTTTGAGCGGCGCGCGCTTGACGATGCGCCGCGAAAGGCGGTCGGCGACCGAGAGTAACGGATGGCTGGATTTTGCCGCACTTGAATGAAAACGCTGTGGTTATTGGTGATGGGCGGGTTGGTGATGGTTTCGGCCCGGGGGAGTGTCATCGTGTCGGTTCAGGACACGAACGGTCTGGCAAATATAAACTACCAATGCACGGCCGGTGAGGTGGTCCGGGCCTTCGCGCTGGATGTCCAGGTGGACCGCGGCCAAATCCTCGCGGTGACGAATTTTTTTCGCGGACCCAGCCTGGCGACGGCCCAAGGCTACGGGATTTTTCCGGCGTCGTTCCGTGACCACATCGTTCCGACTTCCGGAACCAACGCCAATTGGAATGCGGCTGGTTACAGTCCGTTAGCGGCGGTGGCGGACAATCCGGCCGGGACGCTGCCCGGTTTGAACTCGAGCGGGGTCACCTTGGAACTCGGGGCCCTGTGGGATCCTGGGGTTCCCGCGGGCGCGCCGCCGTCGAGCGGTACGCTGTGCGCCTTGCAGCTCAGCGAGCCGGCGAGGGTTTCGGTGGCGGCGAACCTGAGCCGTGGCGGAATCGTCGCCTCGCCTCCCGACATCCCCATCCTGCCGCAGTTCCTCGGGGCATTGGTCGGCCCGGCCATCACGGGCGCCTCGTTGACCAACGGAGTGGTCACCGTGAATTTCCAGGACGGGGAGATTGAGAGCGCGCCCTCGGTAGTGGGGCCCTGGACCGGAACGGGGAACTCGACCGGCATCTATACGGAGGCAGTCACGGCTTCGAGCGGTCGGTTTTACCGGGTTCATCAGCATTAGCGCCCATCCCCATGGCAACACGATTATGAAACGGAGTGCGTTGGTCGCGGGCCTGGCCTGCTTCCTTGAGGTGTTCACAGGCAGAGCCGACATCACCAACAACCTCGTTGTGTACTACAACTTCGAGGGATTGGCCGGGACCGTGGGTGAAGTCATCGTGGACCAGAGCGGCAACGGCCATAACGGAATCTGCCGGCTCGATCAGAGCACCTTGAAAGCCCCCACGATCGTTTCGGGACCCCAGGGACTGGGGGATGCCTTGAGTTTCGACGGCAGCTTCTACGTGCAAATCCCCAATCATCCCGATTTCGACATTCAGGACAACATCACCGTGGCGGCCTGGATTTCGGTGGACGCGTTCAACCAGGATTGGCAGACGATGTTTTGTCGCGGGGACTGGTCCTGGCGGCTGCACCGGTCGAGTTCGACCGATTACGCCGCATTCCACATGAATGGTCTGGCCAACGGGTACGGCGCCGATGGGGCCACCACCAATATTCGGGTGCCCAAGCGGTGGTTGCACCTGGTGGGCACGTACCAGAACGGCGTCGGTGCCAGGCTCTACATCAACGGGGTGCTGGAGGCCTCGAATGCGACGGTCACGGGGCTGATCAGCACCAACGGAAGCGATCCGGTCACCATCGGCGCGCAGATTAACGGCGGGGTTTTGCGGCGGCAATGGCTGGGTCAAATCGACGAGGTCCGGCTCTATCACCGGGCGTTGAGCGCCGCGGATGTGTCGGAGTTGTACGGCTTCACCTTGAACAATTACAACAATCGGCCGTCAATCTCGGTTGTGGGTGACCAGGTGCTGAATGCCCCGACCAACGTGCAGATGCTGGCGACGGCGAGCGATGACGGGCTCCCGCTGCCCGCCAACCCGGCCAGTCCCGACCCGAACGATCCGCACAAGCTGCGCTGGGGTTGGTCGGTGGCATCGCTGCCGGCGGGCAGCGCCGGTGTGGTGTGGTCCGGCGGTCCCACCAACGGCGAAGCGTTCACCTATCAAGGCTCAGCCAACGCCCCCTACACGGTGTTCACCAACAGCCCGACTGCAACCTTTGACGTTCCCGGGATCTATCTCCTCAACTTCAGCGCCAGCGACGGCGAGAAAACTTCGAGCCAAAACGTCAGCGTCTGGGTGCGGTCCCGGGATGATTATCACGCCCTGGGCTATATGTATTTGTCTCCGCTGCCCGCGGCGGAATATACCTCGCCGCAAACCGAGTTCGTCCTGGTGCGGTTCCAAAATATCCCGCCCGGCGCGTTGACCAACCTTTCGAGTTTCATCCAGGTCACGGGCGCCCAAAGCGGGGTGCATCCCGGCCAAACGAAAATTGCCGGAGATGGGCGGACCATCAGCTTCCAAATGACGCCCGGTTTCGTTCCGAACGAGTTGGTGACGGTTTCCCTGGCGCCGGGAGTGCCGCCCGCCGCCGGTGGGCCAATTGCGCCCTACCAATACCAGTTCGTCATCGCGGGACACCTGCCGGGCGTCCTTGCCGCGCCCGTGGTCGTATCCACGCCTTCGGTGCGAACGCAACAAGCGGCGGGACCGCCGCCGGCGCCCAAGGATTTGACCGCGGCAAGCATCGGCACGGCCGGGATTATGCCCAACGGCGTTTCGGTGCCGAGCGATTTTCCCTGGATCAAGATTACGACCAACAACAACCCGGACCCGGACCCCATCTTCATCGACAACCGGGGCGGGGGCGGGGACCCATTCAACGTCATCTTCGACAACAGCGGCTCGCCCATCTGGTACATGCGCATGCCGGACGAGCGCCGCGACATGAAGGTGCAGCACAACGGCGTCATGACGATGCTGGCGCGCGACAACGGGGGGAACCATTACAACGGGTTCGACACCCATTACCGTCTGATCACGAATTATTGGGCGGCCAACGGCTACGGCGTCGATGAGCATGAGCTGCAGGTGCTGCCCGATGGCACCTACCTGCTGGTGGCACTGGGGACCGAAACCGTGGACATGAGCCGCTACGTGGTGGGCGGCAACCCGGCCGCGGCGGTGACCGAGCAGGTGATCCAGGAATTCACGCCCGCCGGGGAGCTGATCTTCCAGTGGCGCGCCTGGGACCACTTCGATGTGCGGGACGAGCAGGCCTTCATTAACATTCTGGGCGGCGGTTTCGATTTCACCCACATGAACGCCATCGACATCGACACCGACGGCCACATTCTGCTGTCGAGCCGCAACACCAGCGAGGTGACTAAGATCAACCGGGATACCGGGGACATCATTTGGCGGCTGGGCGGCGTGCACAACCAGTTTACCTTTGTGAACGACCCGTTGAACGGAACGCGCAACCAGCACGCGGTTCGCATGGTCACCACCAACGATTACACGATGTTTGACAACGGCGACCTCCACAACCCGCCCGTATCGCGCGGCGTCGAGTACCGCCTGGACACCAACGCCATGACGGCCACGCTGGTGTGGCAATATCCCAATCCCACCACGCCCAGCGTGTATTCGTTTTATATGGGAGACGTGCAGCGCCTTACCAATGGCAACACCCTGATCGACTGGGCCGTGGGCGGCCTGCCCAAGCTGACCGAAGTGCGCCCCGACGGAACCAAGGCCTACGAAATGAACTGGGTCGCGCAGTGGGAAGCGTACCGCACCTGGCGTTGCCCCTGGAACGGTTCGGCTGTGCAGCCCTACTTGATCGTCGAACCCTATCCGGACAACGTGACCCTGATCTTCAACCAGTTTGGCGACACCAACGTCGCGTTCTATCGGATTTACGGCGGCACGGCGCCGCAATCGACCAATCTGCTCGCCACTTCCGGCCTGACGCTCAAGCGCCTGAGCAACCTGCAAAACGGCAGCACCTATTATTTCCATGTCAGCGCCGTGAACCGGCAAGGGGTCGAGGGCCTGCCCTCCAACGAAGCCAGCGCAACGGTCAACATCATCCAACCCGGCCAAAACATGATCCATAACGGCGATTTTTCGCAGGGAACAGCTTCCTGGTCCTGGGCCTTGAGCGGTGGGGCGTCCGCGGCCTGGCAGATCGAGAGCGGAGTCAGCCACATCTACGTTACCAACGGCGCCACCGCCCTCTCCGGCATTCAGCTCAAGCAAACCGGCCAGCCCATCATCCAGGGCAAGACCTATGTGTTCCAGTTCGACGCCTGGGCCGCGCAGCCCCGCTACATCGAAGCCATGGTGGCCCAGGACGCGGCCCCCAATCTGAATTACAGCGGAACCACCAGTACCTACCTGACCCCGGTGCAAAACCATTTCCGCTACGTCTTCACCATGACCGCCGCGTCCGATTTTAACGCCAGTGTCTTCTTCAACCTGGGCGGTTCGAGCTCCGACGTTTACCTCGACAATGTGTCCCTGTATTACGTGGCGCCCGGAGACCTGAACCTCGACGGCCGGGTCGATCTGCTGGATCTGCGAGCTCATGTCCCAGGATTGGCTCAAGCAGCAGAGCGGATTGAGTTCCGACCTGAACGGCGACGGCAAAGTGGATTTCACCAATCTCGGCATCCTCGGCGAGAACTGGTCCCGTAGCGGCCCCTGAAAGGGTGTTGGGAGAGCCGGCTTTTGAACGGTTTCCTGCGCAAAAGGCATAGATTTTCCACTGTTTGATGGATGCGCGAGGAGCCGTGGCTAACCGACCCTGGAGCGGGCTGGCCGTCTCACACGCGATGCGGCCTGACACCTGCCGGCACGCTGGCGGCAGTGGGGGTGGCCCGGCCCTGGCCCGCGCCCGCAAAAACGCGGCGCCGAGAAACAGTTTGACGGTGCCTTCCGTGACTTGTAGATTGCGCGTCCTTTGGGTTCCAGAGTAGCTCAATGGTAGAGCGTCCGGCTGTTAACCGGAATGTTGCAGGTTCGAGCCCTGCCTCTGGAGCCAATTTCAATCAAAACCCGAACTGCTTGCGTCGCTTCTCCTTCTTCCCTCAGCCGCAACCCGTTATGCGTGCCAACCCGCATTGGAAAAGTGGAGGGAGTTCGGGGGCCAAACCGGGGCCCCGGGCTCAATTCGATTTGAATCCGAACTCTTGATTTGAAACCCACAGTTGCACGAATATACAAGGTTTTTGTATATTTGTGCAATGCGTGGCCCGGCCAAAACCGTTTCCGACGTGCTCTTCGAGATGGCCGAAGGGCAGCAGGGCTATTTCACCGCCAAGCAGGCAGCGAAGGCTGGCTACCAACTTGGCAGTCAGGCGCATCACGCCAAATCGGGAAATTGGATACGCGTCGAACGGGGCATCTACAGGCTGGCGCGCTTTCCTCAATCAGCTGAAGAGCAACTGGTCATCTATGCTCTCTGGTCACGCAACCGGGCGGGCGAACCGGAAGGCGTCTATTCCCATCAAACCGCGCTCAGCATCCATGAGTTCTCGGATGTGAACCCGGCAAAACTCCACATGACCGTTCCGGCCGCATTCCGACGAAGGGCAAAAACTCCAAAGATACTTGTGCTGCACCGCGCAAGTCTTGATGAGAAGGATGTCGAGCAACGGCAAGGCTTCGCGGTGACTCGTCCTCTTCGTGCCATCGCCGACGTAGCGGCCGCTGAATCCGTTTCACGCGATATCATTGAGCAGGCGCTCACCGAAGGGCGGCAACGCGGACTGATTACAGTTCGAGAAATGCGGGAACTGGGTCGCCACGGACAATTCCCGAAGTGGTTTGACGAGTTGCTCGCGGAGAACAAACCATGAAGCCTCCACGCGACTATGCCTCTGGGGCTGCATTTCGCGTTGCGCTGGAAGACCGCCTGAAACGGATAGCGCGAGACGAAAGTCTTGATCTCCAGCGCGTGCGTCGGCAGGCGGCGTTCGACCGTTTGCTCTGTCGGTTGTTCGCCAATAGAAACGGATGCATGCGGGATTCCCGCGCCCGAGACTTCTCCTCGAGTTCGGGGGAGCGGTCCTCCAAGGTGCGGGTTGGGAAAGGAAATGGATGGAGGACAAAAGGCTTTGCGCCCCACCGCGAAAAGGGTATGCCGACAATCAGACAGAGCTCCCAACAGGTTCGGGTTTTAGCCGCGCCTGCGGAGCCAATTTCATCCCAATCCGGAGTTTTTCCGTCCCAATTTGTAACTTGTTGGCAATAAGTCGCTTGCCAAAAGCGGACAAGCGCCTCCGCGATGACCTGCTTGTTCCAAATATACTTTGTCGGTTTTTCCCCTCGGCGGTTGTTTAATCAGTGAGATGCACGAACCGTCCGACGAACAACTACTGCGCCGATACGCTGAAGAAGGGGACGAAGCGGCGTATTGCGAGATCGTCGTCCGGTACACGGATTTGCTTTACTCGGCGGCATTGAGACAAGTCTCCTCGCCCGATCTGGCAAGGGATGTCGTGCAAAGCGTATTTACTGATCTCGCTCGCAAGACCCGGGGGACGACACAACCGCTCACGCCACATTCTTCGCTCCTGGGGTGGCTTTATCGCAGCACCCGCTTCGCCGCGTTGAATCAGTTGCGCGAAGACCGCCGGCGCCGGGCTCGTGAAACGCAAGTTATGCAAGACCTCCAACCCGGCTCCGAAACCGCTACCGACTGGGAGCGCGTTCAACCACTGCTGGACGAAGCCATGTCAGACCTGAACGAGCAGGACAGGGAGGCATTATTGCAACGATTTTTCAAAAACCGCGATTTCCGAACGATCGGTGAGACGCTCGGGGTCAGCGGAGACGCCGCGCAGAAGCGGGTGAGCCGGGCGCTGGAGAAGCTTCGTGCCGAACTCATCCGGCGCGGGGTGACCACCACCGCCGTGGCGCTTTCGTCCGTGCTTTCGGCCAACGCCGTTCAGGCCGCGCCCGCCGGATTGGCCGCCACTTTTTCAACCGTTGCCCTGGCCGGAACCACCGTCACAACTGTCACAACCGCTGCCAAAGCTATCGCTATGACCACGCTGCAAAAGGCCGTTATTGCGGCGACGTTTACCGTCGTCGCCGGAGTTGGGATTTACCAAACCAGTCAAGTTTCGCGTTTAGGTGATCAAGTCAAAGCGCTTCAGCAACGGCAGGCGCCGCTGGCCCAACAAATCCAACAATTGCAGCGCGAGAGGGATGAGGCGACGAATCGATTGGCGGCATTGCGGGCGGAAAACGAGCAAGCGCAACTGGGGAAAAACACGGCGGAGCTTTTGAAATTGCGAAATCAGGTCACCCTGCTGCAGAACTCCGCAACCGATCCTTCGGATTTGGCGGCGAAGGACCTGGTCGCCAGGGTGAATAAACTAAAGCAGCGGTTGGAGCAGTCCCCGAACGCGGGCATTCCCGAGCTCCAGCTTTTAGACGAGAAGGACTGGCTAACCGCCGTTCGAGGCTGGAACCTCGATACCGAAGCGGATTATAGGAAGGCCCTGAGCGGATTGCGCGGCATCGCCGAGCAGACATTTGCCAACTCGGCTCAAGGAGCAATTGCGAAATTTGCCCGCGCGAACGACAAGCAATTCCCCAGCGATCTCCTTCAGTTGCAACCCTATTTTGATCCACCGATGGATCCTGCGATCCTGCAGCGCTGGGAAATTCTGCCGGCCGGGGCCACCATTCCTGGCATCGGCAATGAGGGTCCGCTCATCACACAGAAAGCTCCGGTGGACGCGTTGCTCGACCGCCGTTTTGCCGTCTTTTCAGGCGGCTTCGGCTCGACTGATTTCCTGAATTCGGAGGTTCAAAACGTAATGCAGCCGGTGTATCAGGCATTTACGGCGGCAAACAATGGAACCTATCAAGGGGATCCTGCTCAATTGCTCCCTTTTGCTACGACCTCGGAACAACAAGCCGCCGTCCAAAAGCTCATCCAGCAATCCGCCGCTAGAAAATAACCGCATCGGAGTACTGTCTTTTGGGGCCACCGGTCACTTCAAAACCAGCCACCCGGGGTCGAATGAAAATCAGCCATTCCGAGGTGCCTAATTCCTATCGGGTTTCTTTGTGCATGCAAGAGTATTTATTCCGCGCAGGTCACAGGATTGGGACTACTGCAGCCCGTTCCACACGATCCGGTGGAACAGTTCGTCCATGTAACTCGGTGGTTCTTTGGCGCCACGATCAAGCCACCAGCGCAGCAGGGATAGCAAACTCCCGGCCAAGGCGAAGGCGCGTGCAGCCAACTCGCGTTGAGGGAGCTTTGGAATTCGCTTGGATTCCCTCAGGCGCTGCTCAATCCCACGTGAAAAGTAGCCTTGCGCGAGATCGAAGAAGTCGTTGAGACGGCCAGAGTCGGCCAGCGCACGATAGATCTTCGTCTGGTTTCCGATGTGCTGAAACAACTCCGCCACAGGAACAACGCGACGCGACTCTTCTTTGCGAATGCTCAGGGCCGTACTCATCATTTCCAGGAACTTCTCCAATTGGCTGAGAAGCAGGTCATTCTTGTCGCGGAAATGAAGATAAAAGGTGGACCGACCGACTGACGCGCGCTCCAGCACTTCCTGCACCGTCACGTCATCGATCGTCTTTTCCTGGATCAACTCCACCAGAGCACTGCCAAGTCGCTCGTGCGTACGCCGGATGCGCGCATCGGGCTTTCGCCGCGGTCGTTCTTGTTCCTTTGGCCCATTATGCTCCTGCAAACTCATCCTGTTCATTTCTACGGCAACAGTCTGCAAGCTCAAAGATCAAACTGGCGATTCTGATCCGAAAACGCCCACTGAAGCCATCTGAAGGGCTTATTCCTGGACATTGAGCGCCTTTTTGTTCAGGAATTCGGAACCTGCGATTGACGAGCCGATGTATGACGCTACAAAGTAAATCATATGAAAAGCTGCTATTCATTCCGTGTGATTACAATTGGGACCATGTTAATTGTCGCACTGACTGCGCCCGCGCAACAGACAGCTACGCGGCCTGGTGTCACTGACAAACGCGAACACGGCCAGGGTGCCGCACAAGACGAGGTGCCGATAGTCGGGCAGATGTTGAAAGTGCTGACCGAGAAACTTGCTCTCACCGGCGACCAGCAGGCCAGGATCACGCCAATCCTCCAAAAACTGCATGATACCCAGCAGAAGCTCGTGGAGGATAAAAGCCTGTCGCGCGAAGAGCGCTTGGCCAAGGTGAGGCCCCAGCGCGATAAGGCCGACAAAAAAATCTGCAAGATCCTGACCGACGACCAGAAGAAAAAGCTCGATGAGTTCTTGCAGGGGCCGCACCCTGAGATGCATGGCAACCTGAGCGGGGCGAAACCACCGCCGCTGTGACCACCGCAGAATTGAAGAGATTGTCCGGGCTGTCGCCAGTCAACCGGAGCCGGCGCTCGCACTACATCTGCCGCGGTTCACATTACGCACTGGCAGTGCCTCAAGTGATTTGGCTTAGCCGCCAGTCGACAACATGCAGCGCCCTGAACGACAACAACTATGGATGGTGTGGCCTGAAGCCAGGCTTAAAGGTCCAGTCGATCCCAAGATTCCTGAGGGCTACTTCTTCCGGGCGTACCAAGCAGGCGACGATCGCGCTTTTCTTGCCTTGATGGCGCTGATGGATTTCGATCCGTGGAATCGAGAGAAACTCGATTACAATATGTCTCGCATACTCCCAGGAGGTTGGTTCTTCGCGGTCGAAGCCAAATCGAGCAGTGTGGTTGCAACGGCGATGTCCCTTCACAACTATAGCGGACATTCTCCATTCACAGGCGACCTTGGCTGGTTGGCTTGTCATCGAGACCATAAGGGGAAGGGGCTAGGCTATTCTCTATCAGCGTGTGTAACCAACCGGTTTCGAGGCGCTGGTTATTCCCGGATTCAACTGCACACCGAGTGCCATCGCCTTCCCGCGATCAAGACCTACTTGAAACTGGGGTATGTTCCCGTGATGTATTGCCAAGAGGTTTATGAGTTATGGGACGAGGCTTGCCGGAAGCTGGATTGGCCGTACACGCCTCAAGAATGGCCCCACAAAATCACTGCAGAATGAACCTTCCCGAGCACGTCATTCTCCAAGAGATAGAACGGCTTCGGAGAAAACTGCGAACACCCATAGTTGTCGCCGTGGACGGGGGGAGCGGCGCCGGGAAAACGACAATTGCTGAAAGGCTGATGCGTTTCACCGAGACAGCTTTGGTTCCGCTTGACGATTTTTACCAAACTGTGATTCCCGAATCAGAATGGCCTCAAAAAACTATCGAACAGCGGTTGAATGGAGTATTTGACTGGTCTCGTGTTCGAAGCGAAGCCCTTGAACCACTTCGAGCGGGAAGACCGGGTCGGTGGCATCCTTTCGACTTCACTCGTGGTTTAGGCAAAGAGGGAACATACAACCTTAAGAAAGAGGTGACTGAGGTGGTCCCGACTTCGACCATTCTGGTTGAAGGTTCTTATTCGGCTTCCCCACCTCTGAGAGATCTGATCGATCTCGCCGTGCTGATACATGTGCAGAACGGGAGGCGTCATTTGCGCACGGTTGCTCGGGGGGACGACACCGAATTCCTCGACAAATGGCATGCAATCTGGGATGCGGTCGAGACGCATTACTTTCAGCATGTATGCCCGCCTGAATCCTTTGATTTGGTCATTCGAAATGACCATTGCCGAACTAAGGTAAGCCTCACCGCGGCTGATTTGCGGTGAAAATCGAGCGTTTTCCATAATAGGCCAGAAAAAAAAGAAAAAAGGGTCAACCCATAGTTCGGTTCGTTTATCCACTTCGCACCCTTGGGATGCCCGACGGTGGCCCGTTTGTCTCGCCTGCCTTCGCCCGACGCATGTAGTGGTGCAGCTTCGCGTTCGCTGTTTTGGATGTTCCCAACCCCACCCGCGCGGCGATGGCCTTGATCGACAGCGTGGTTTCCCGTCGCAGCCGGGCCGCGATCTCCACTTTGCCGGGATCGTTCTTACGCCGGGTAATCAAATCCGCCTCCTGCCACCCCGCCCTCTGGAGTTCCCCCGCCACAATCCGCTCCGCCTTGGCTCCCTTTTGCTACGACCTCGGAACAACAAGCCGCCGTCCAAAAGCTCATCCAGCAATCCGCCGGTAGGAAATAACCGCATCGGAGCACTGTCTTTTGGGGCTTCGCCCACATCATCCCGCGCTGCGCCAGGAGGAATCGGGCCGAACGGCAGGCCCGGCCGGCAAAGAGACGGCGCCCGGGTAGCCAAGCGGCTCGGGTAGGAATTATCATCCAGCCGCACACGCCACCGCTGCCACCGCCAAACATCATCCACGAATATGACCCGCCGGATGACGGCATGGATTGAAGACCAGTGTTCTGTGAAGCAGGATTTGCGGGACGGGTGATCGGCAGCGCAGGGCTTCGAGCCTCCAACTCTCCGAAGAGCAACGCCGCTCTCGTTGCGAATAAGTTTGTATCCAGCCGCGAAAACTATTTCGGTTGGACCGCATTTGTCCAACCTTGCCGGTTAGCTTATCCGGCGTGAAATGTGAATTAAAAACCATTGCGCCGAGGCCGGCACTCTGTTATCGCTCGTTTGGCACCAAGAGAATTTCCTGCCGAGAAAAGTGAGCTATTACGCACATACTGCGAAGGATGAAACGGGAAAAACGCTTCCTGAATCTTGCGGTCAATGGCAGCCGCTCGCCACACATCTCCGCAACGTCGCAGCCTTGGTTAACAATTTCGCCGCTCCGTTTCATCGTCGCCAGATCGCTGCTTGATTTATGAAACCCTATCCTATCCAACTCGAAATCTCAGGGCCAACCGCCATGTGGACACGGCCAGACACTGGCTCGTCGCCCGTGTCTTACGTTGCGCCGACGTTCAGCGCGGTGAAGGGCATCTTTGAATCCGTGCTGCGCTGGAAATCGGTGAACCTTCGGCCTACCAAGGTCGAGATTTGCGCCCCGGTGCAATTTCATCGCTACACCACGAATTACGGCGGGCCGCTCCGCGCCAGCGACGCGATAAAGAAGGGCGCGTCGTTCCAGTTCTACACCGTCGTGCTGGTCAATGTGTGTTACCGGCTTTACGCGCAGGCCGAGTTTGCCGGACATCACGACGGTACAACCTGGCCGCCGCACGCCTATCACGACGTGTTCAATCGCGCTTTGGATCGAGGGCAATGGTTCTACACGCCCTGCTTGGGCTGGAAGGAATTCGCACCGGACTATGTCGGCCCGTTCCGCCCGCAGACACAAGTCTGCGAAATCGAGAACCACGAACTGCCCACCATGCTGCGGATGGTGTTCGACCAAACCGAGAACCTCTCCAAGAATTGACCATTCCATGAAACAATACTCAGTCTCCCTTGAAGTCGCCGGGCCTATTGCCCTTTGGTCGCGTCCAGACACACTGCCAAATCCGGTTTCTTACGCAGCACCAACAGTCAGCGCCGTCAAAGGTTTGTTTGAATCTGTGGTGCGTTGGAAATCCGTGAATGTGCACCCAGTCCGGTGCGACATTTGCGCGCCTGTGCAGTTCCATTCCTACGCTTTCAACTACGGCGGCCCGTTGCGTGACACTGGTACGATAAAGAATAACGCGGCCAAACAGATTTTTGCCCAAGTGCTCATCAATGTCCGATACCGTCTCTACGCGCAGGTGGACTGGAATCGCGGGCCAAACGGAGAGGCGGCGGAATCTCCCGATGGAGCTTGTTCTCCGCACGCCTACGTTGATGCGTTCAACCGGCGTTTGGAGAGAGGCCGGTGGTTTTACACGCCGTGTTTAGGTTGGAAAGAGTTTGTTCCTGATTACTTCGGGCCATTGCGTGATGGCTCAGGGGTCTGTGAATCGGAAAACCACGAAATCCCCGCAATGCTTTGGACGGTTTTCGACCGCCCTCAGCAGGGGCAGCGCGGGCGCGAGACTTATTACCCGCAGCAGATTCGCAACGGTGTCCTCGAATACCGTGAAGGGAGGCACAACCATGCTCAATGAACTTTACCAGGCGGCTACAGCGCTCGAACGGTGTGGTGCAAAGCCAACTGAACTGCATCCTCATCTCGAACCGATGGGCAAGAATGAGCGAGTGCTTCTCGTTCTTCTTGGCGCAGACGGCGAACCAAAATCGTTTTCCGTGTTAAGCAAGGAAGTAGCAGGAACATTGATGCGAATTCCGGGCGGATCAGACGGTTCTTCGTTTCCCGGATTCATTCTCCCGAAGCCCTGGTTGTGTTTTCAGAAAACATCACCGGACAAGATTAAGGAACGCATTAAAGCACTTCAAAAGCGCCCACCCTCAATGGCTTGGATACATCGCTTCGTTCAAAAGCTCCTTGCCCGTTCAACGCCCGCGAATTTCAAGGGGCTTCGCAGTATTGCAAAGATAGTGGGCTGGCTTGAAGCCGATTTGCGAAGCGCGGGTGATGATCTCGTCAGCCTCAAGCGCTTGGTCGCTGTCCTTTCACAGAAGCCGTTGGATGCGCTCGACTTCTCGAAGCGCCTGTCCAAACAACTCGGCGTTAGCATCGCCGCATTTTCGCCGAGCGAAGCCCTGCTAGTTGCCGAGTGGCTATTCACCGACACCAGACTGCCAGTTTACCTCGACCTAGCCGATCCAGGTTCATGCACATATTCGGTTGCTGATTCCAGGACCAGCCGGGCCTTGAACAATTTCTTCTTGGAATCTGATCCGCAAGCATACAATAGCGAAACTCGCGGCAAGGCTACGCCCGCAACACGGAAAAAGAAAGCCACATCACCAGAGTCCACTGTGCGCGACGCCTACACCGGGAACGAGTGCTCCCTTTCCGCCAAGTTCCCCGAACCAAAGCTCGCCGTGCTCGGAAAAACAAAGTTGTTTTCCAACAACACTGGCGAAGCAAAGTGTTTTTTCCGCTATGGGCTGGGAGACACCCGCACTTTCGTCGTCTCTCCCGAGAATGTTCATCGTCTGTCTGCCGCTATCTTCACCCTGGCGGGCGATGACGCGGCACTGGTCGCCTTGGGTGGTCGTCAGGCTTCTGGCAAAACATGCCGACCAATGCCCGGCGAATCGAAACAACTCCTTGTTGCCTACCTCGAAGACGAACCGAGCGCGCCTGACCCTTTCGTGGACGTGTTCGGCGAGACTGCCGATGATTTCATTGGTGCAGACTATGGAGAGAAGACGAAGCAAATCTTGGAGACCCTTGATGCGCATGAAGCCAAGAACGCGAATGCCCTTGTCCGGCTGTTCGCCATCGCTGAAGTGGACACCGCAAACAAACAACTGCGACTCAACCGCAGTCTCACAGTCCACGAACTTAACGCCGCAGCAAAAGCGTGGCAGGCGGGAGCGAGGAATTGTCCGCCAGTCCGGTTGAGCGTGCGGGACAAAGAAACCAAGCGCCGAGTCGAGAAGCTCCGCCTTGTTCCAGGTCCGATGGATGCCGCCATCGTCGTGAATAAGGTTTGGAAGACAGATGCCAAAGTGGGCTTTTCGTTCTACTTGCTCGAATCCGTCTCACGGAACGACGCTATGGATATTTTCCTTGCCAAGCCGCCGCTCCAAACCCGCAAGGTTCGGTTCGGCTTAAACCTCCTTCTTGTTCGTATTCAGTCTGTCTTTGAGCGGGCAGCAGTTTTCAAAGTCACGCGGCATCCCGGCGAACTGGAATGGCTCGAAAAGCGCAGGCCATTGAGCGAGGACGATCGCCGGGACGTTCTCAAGGCGGTCGCGCTCATAGGCATCTTCCTTCGCATACTGGACCAACACCATGAAACATTTATGAAAGACACCCTCTACCAGATCGGGCAGCTGCTGGCGCTCGCCGACAAGTTGCATTTCCACTATTGCAAATGGGTTCGCACCTCACAGAAGGATCGCGAGAAGGGCAAGATCAGTGCGCCAACAGAACTGCTGGGCAATGCTCTCTTCAATACGGCATTGGACAGCCCCGTTCGTGCGCTTGCCCGGCTCGCCAGTCGCATTCAGCCCTACAAAGGTTGGGCCACGACTTATAGCGGTGAAGATGCCGAAACAGCTCGCCGGGTTCTTGGGCGCATGTCCGATTGCGAACGCAGTATCACCCAGAATTTGGAGCAGGTCCAGGCTTTGGGCCAACTGGACGACATCTCTAAAGCCCAACTCCTGCTCGGCTATCTGGCCGACGTGTCCGGTGAAGAAGAAATCACAAACTCTGAATCTATCAACGAACAGCAATCATGAACGCACAAGAACAAAAAACTATGCTCGACTCAAAAGTGCCCCGTATCACTGGACTTCTCGTCATTGAGGTCCGCGACTCAAATCCCAACGGCGACCCGGACAATGCCGGTTTTCCGCGCCAACGCCCGGATGACCGCGGCGAAATTTCGCCCGTGTCGATTAAACGCAAATTGCGCGAATTGGTGTCTGACAAGGAAGGGCTGATCTGGCAGGAGATGAAGCTACGTCTCTCGCTGGGTGACGACGCCCGGTTCGATATTCTCGAAAAGCGCGACCGTGATCGGGAGGAAATTTTCAAGAAGCTTGCGGACGGACGCTTCCAACAGGATTATTGGGACGCACGGTTGTTCGGCAGCACCTTTTTGGAGGGAAAGGAAGCTGTGGACGAGGGCGTGAAGAAGCTGGAGAAGGAAACCGGCAAAAAGCTTACAGTTGAGGATCGCCGAAAGATTCTGGACAGGGCTATTCGTGCTGGCACTGCCCACTTTGGAGTTGGCGTTTCTGTCGCTCCCGTCCGAGTCCGCTTTGAGACTTGGACAAACAAGCCCGGTGTCGAAGCCGACAAGGATCGAGGTCTTGCGCCGCAGGCGCTGAAATTCGTCGAGCATGGCATCTACATAGTGCCGTTCTTCGTCAATCCGACGCAGGCGCGGAAAACCGGTTGCACCGGGGATGATGTGCGGCTCATGCTTCATCTGCTCAAACACGCTTACCGCGACAATCCGTCAACCGGACGCACGCAGGTTGAATTGATTCACGCACACGCCGTCGAGCACCAAGACATGCTCGGCTCGTTCTCCGACTTTGCGCTACTGGATGCGCTAAAGCCTGTTCGGAACGGAGATGATCCCGAAAAACCGAGCACCTCACGCGCCGACTACAAAATCCCGGCTTGGGATGATGTGAAAGCCACAGTCGTCCGCAAACAAGGAGACAAGCCACTGACATGGAATGATGTTGGCAAACACACCGATCACGCCTTGTGAGCGAACCACTCGCACATAGCGCCCACGACGGAGCGCCTGACCAGAAGTATCGCGACCACGTTGGCAAAGTCGTTTCGTTGGCGATGCGCTTCGGTCGGGAGGCCACAGCCTACTGCCCCAAGTGGGGCAACGGCTTTCTCGATGTGTTGGAGATGGCTGCGAATTACCACGACCTCGGCAAGCTGGACTCCGCTTTTCAGGATGTGCTGGAACACAATCGTCAGACGAATCGTGGCCTTTTGCACTGGGATGCGGCGTCGGCTCATTTGCTACAGTTGTGCCCGGAGGCGGCCGTAGCGGCCTATTCTCACCACAAAGGGCTACCTTCAATTCCGCAAGAGAATCGCAAGCGAGCCAACGGTCTCGATCTCCGTTTGCGAGAAATTGAAAAGGAAGTTGCTGGTGAGCCGCTTTGGCAGCGCAGCAACAATCACCTCAAAGAATACCTCGCCACACACCATGCAATCTTTCCGGTTCTCGAAAAGAAAGCGCCGGGGTTTGGGCGCGACAAAGGCGGCTTGCGGCGGAGGCTATTGCTCTCCTGCCTTGTGGACGCCGACCACTCGGACACGGCACGGCATTATCGGAATGAGCGCGAAGTTCCCGCTCCCGACTTGCGTGCGGCGGAGCGGTTGGCGCGGTTGGATGAATACGTGGCCGGGTTGCCGGCGAAGAACCCGTCAACAAATGACCGAGAACAGCAGCGGCTCAAGTTGCGAGAGGATGTCTATCGCGCCTGCCGTGAGCGAGAAGTCACACCCGACGAGCGCATCCTTGCTTGCGACAGCCCGGTTGGCACGGGCAAAACCACCGCAGTCATGGCGCATCTGTTGCGAGTGGCGGCGGAGCGGAAGTTGCGCCGTGTATTCGTAGTGCTGCCGTTCACCAATATCATTGATCAGTCCGTGGATGTTTATCGCGGCGCGTTGTGTCTGGCCGGTGAGTCCGAGGAGGCCATGGAGAACGTGGTCGCCGCCCATCATCATCGCGTGGATTTTTGCAGCTATGAGGCGCGCAGTCTGGCCGCGCGCTGGGATTCACCCGTTATCGTCACCACTGCCGTCCAGTTCTTTGAGTACACTCGCCGCGTGCGACACGGCTTCGCTCCGAAAGCTCCACCAAGTTGCCGGCAGCGCCATCTTTGTGGATGAGGCGCACGCCGCCGTTCCACCGGCGCTCTGGCCGCAGATGTTCCGCTGGTTGCGGGAACTTTGCGAGGAGTGGGGCTGCCATCTGGTGCTGGCCTCCGGCACGTTGCCGCGTTTCTGGAATCGCCCCGGCTTTCTTCAAGAGGGTGAGCGGTGCGAGATTCCCGATCTCATCAAGACGGAAGTCCGGGCAGAGACAATGATGTTTGAGGAGAGGCGTGTCGCTATTTGCAGAGAGTCACAGCGCATGTCCGTTGAAAGGCTGGCTGATTTCGTTCACAACAAGCCCGGCCCGCAACTGGTCATTTTCAACACGGTGCAATCCGCAGCCGTATTTGCGCACTATCTCCGAGACGACTGCAAACAGGCCTTGAGATGTCGAACATATTTCCACCGCGCTGACACCGCGCGACCGTTCCCAAACCGTGGCGCGGGTGAAAGAACGTCTCGCTGCGAAGGAAACGGATTGGACATTGGTGGCGACAAGTTGCGTGGAAGCGGGTGTGGACTTTTCGTTCCGCACCGCGTTCCGCGAAAGCTGGGGATTGGTGAATCTATTGCAAATTGCCGGTCGCGCCAGTCGTTCGGGCGAATACGATGACGCGGAAGTTTGGGATTTTCGGCACGATGAGGACAACGGATTTTCGCTCCATCCGCAGGCGAAACTTTCGCGGCGCATCTTGGAACAGGTATTTGCCGAGTGCGCGGGCATGAATCGTCAGCCCGGCCCGGACGATTGCACGGATGCGCTCCAGCGCGAGATCTTGCAAGACCACGGTGAAAAGGCTTCGCGCATGGATAAGATTTTCGAAGCGGAGAAGGACGCGGATTATCCGCAGGTTGCCAACTTGTGCCGTATCATTGATGCTGCTACCAAAACGGTTGTGGTCGAGCCGGGGCTGATTCAGCGGTTGGAGAATCCTGACCGCAACCAATGGCCGGGGTGGCGAGAGTTGATGCTGGGCAGCGTGCAGTTGTGGGCGAACCGTTTGGACGCGGGGAAATTGCCCGTAAAACCACTCGGCCGTGACGGCGAGCTTTGGGCATGGATTGGGGAATACAACCCGTTCCTCGGCTACATGGCGGGCGTGATGCCATTGCTGAAAGCGGGCAAGACGGGCTTTGAACCACTGTGAACCAAACCGAAGGATCAAAATCGAACACCGAAAATGCTGGAGGGCGGGAGGTTTTGCCCCTCTCGCTTCTCAACGATTTCCTCTACTGCCATCGCCGGGCCGCGTTGAAGGTTGTTGAGGGCTGGCGCTCGGCAAACCAGCACACCGCGCGCGGCGACATCGTCCACGAACACGCCGATTTGCGCGGTTACGAGGTGGTGCAAGGAGTGAAAATCCTTCGGGCGTTGCCGGTCTTTTCCGACCGGCTGGGTTTGAATGGCAAATGCGACATCGTGGAGCAACGTCCCGATGGCTCGCTTTTACCCGTCGAGTTCAAAGTTGGCAAACGCCACCAGTGGGAAAACGATGATGCTCAACTTTGCGCCCAGGCGCTTTGTCTGGAGGAAATGTTTCGGCGTGACGATTCCGCACGGGGCGGTTTTCCATGCGCAAACCAAACGCCGCCGGGAGGTTGATTTCAACGCGGACCTGCGCGCGCGCACGGAACAGGCCGTTGCCGAACTGCACGCGCTCTATTTCCTCGGAATCCATCCCGCCCGCGCGTTATGTTGAAGGCCGATGTGAGGAATGTTCGCTCTACGAAATTTGTCTGCCTAAAGCCACCGGCGCCGACAGCCGGGCGGCACACCTGGCCCGCCAACTTTTCAAACCCTGAGCCGGGCTATCAGCTCTCAACGACCCGCCATCACCTCGCTTGGACATTCAACAAAACACACTTTACCTGACGACGCCCGGCAGCTATGTCGCGCGCGATCATCTCACATTGCAGGTGGAGGTGCCGGTGTTTCCAGCCGATTTGCCGGCGCAAGAACGCACTCGCGACAAGGCCAGCGATTGGCGCAAGCTTTCCATCCCGATTCATCACCTGGAATCCATTTGTGTTTTCGGTGCCAGCACCATCAGCCCGCCCGCGCTGGATTTATGCTGGGAACACGGCGTGGCCGTGAATTTCCACAGCGAGTTTGGCTATTTGCAAGCCCGCCTGACCGGCGTGGCCGATACCAGCGTCACGTTGCGCCGCGCCCAATTCCGCGCCGCGGACGATCCCGCCAGGTGCGTTGCCATCGCCCGGCAGATCATCGCCGGGAAGATTCAGAATTCCCGGAACAGCCTCCTCCGCGCCGCCCGGGAAAATGACAACGAAACCGAACGCGAGAAATTACAGGAAGTCATCGAAGCCCTGGCGAGGCAATTGCAGTATCTCGCCGGGCAGACCGACCTTGAAAGTACGCGCGGGGCGGAAGGCATGGCGGCGCAACTTTATTTTTCCGTGTTCACGTTCACGCTCAAACAGCAGCGTGAAGCGTTCAGCTTTGGCATCCGCAGCCGCCGCCCGCCCCGCGACCGCGTGAACTGTCTGCTTTCCTTCCTTTATGCGCTGGTGCGGCATGATTGCGTGGCGGCGCTCACGAGCATCGGCCTGGACCCCTTCGTCGGCTTCCTTCATGCGGACCGTCCCAACCGTCCTTCACTGGCGCTGGACTTGATGGAGGAATTTCGCCCGTGGCTCGCCGACCGGCTGGCTGTCACGCTCATCAACCGGCAGCAAATCGCGCCGGATCATTTCGTGGAACGCGAAGGCGGCGCGGTGGAATTCAGCGACGCCGGACGCAAACTCGTCATCAAAGCCTATCAGGAACGCAAACAGGAAACCTTGAACCATCCGTTGCTGGATCAAAATTTGCGGCTCGCTCAGATGCCTTACATTCAAGCGCGCATTCTGGCGCGGCATTTGCGCGGCGACATTGCGGAATACCTACCGCTCGTTCCCAAATGATTTCACCATGCTGATTCTCGTTACCTATGATGTTTCCACCGTGGAAAGAGCCGGCCAACGCCGGTTGCGCCGGGTGGCCCGCGCGTGCCAAGATTATGGCCTGCGTGTTCAAAAAAGCGTCTTTGAATGTCAGGTGGGCCAGACCGAGTGGGTGCAGCTCAAAGACCGCCTCCTGCGCGAAATAAAAAGCGATCAAGACTCGCTTCGATTCTATTACCTTGATGAAACCGCCAAACAGAAGATTGAACATCACGGCGTGGGCAAGCCGGTTGACTTGGCCGAGCCGCTGATTTTATGACTTCTCTTCCGCGAACCATAAGCGACGGCTTGCAGGCCGGGGTTTCGCGCCAGTGCCCAAACGCAAGCCTGACGCAAGATTTCGATTGTTCTTTGACAACCCACAGTCCAACGCGCAAGAAAAATTGGCGGATTGGCGGAAATGGACTACAAAGCCATTGCGGCTTTGCCACTTAGACAGGCCGCAGTCGCCCCGGTCAGGTGACCGGGGCGCGGATTGAAACGGTCGCATACGATGCATCCTCGGCACGCGTCAAGTGACGTCGCCCCGGTCAGGTGACCGGGGCGCGGATTGAAACACGGATGCTGCAATGCAGGCTGTCCAGGCAGTCGCCCCGGTCAGGTGACCGGGGCGCGGATTGAAACAGGCCTGGCCATGTCGACATGGCTGACGTGTCGCCCCGGTCAGGTGACCGGGGCGCGGATTGAAACACGCTGACCGCGACGCGTCAGCACGGCTCGGTCAGTCGCCCCGGTCAGGTGACCGGGGCGCGGATTGAAACTACTTGGACGACTGTGCGACTCGCTGGCACGACGGGTCGCCCCGGTCAGGTGACCGGGGCGCGGATTGAAACTCGCTGACATGCCGCTATATGCTCGGCACATGAGGTCGCCCCGGTCAGGTGACCGGGGCGCGGATTGAAACTCGCTGATGCGCCGACTCCGTGCGATGCCGGTGTCGCCCCGGTCAGGTGACCGGGGCGCGGATTGAAACTGGCATGCGTCCGGACGCATCGCGACTGGTCGCCCCGGTCAGGTGACCGGGGCGCGGATTGAAACCTCGATCTGCGACATCGCAGCGTCCCGCACGTCGCCCCGGTCAGGTGACCGGGGCGCGGATTGAAACCATGATCGCGTTGCCCGATGACAGCCGTCAGTGTCGCCCCGGTCAGGTGACCGGGGCGCGGATTGAAACTGGCCAGTCTGCGGCTGACGTCGGATGCGCGCTAGTCGCCCCGGTCAGGTGACCGGGGCGCGGATTGAAACATCGAGCTGCGACTCGAGCATCCGGTCGCTGCGGTGTCGCCCCGGTCAGGTGACCGGGGCGCGGATTGAAACCCTGACATCCGCGTGCATGCGCGAGCGTCGTCAGCGCGTCGCCCCGGTCAGGTGACCGGGGCGCGGATTGAAACACGGCTCAGTGCGCGAGTGTCAGCGGCAGCGCCGATGTCGCCCCGGTCAGGTGACCGGGGCGCGGATTGAAACGCGACGCTGTCGACCAGCGCGTGCCAGCTCATGCTGCGTCGCCCCGGTCAGGTGACCGGGGCGCGGATTGAAACCGTTCGTGGTACGTGCCACGCTGAGCGGCTAGTGGTCGCCCCGGTCAGGTGACCGGGGCGCGGATTGAAACCGCAGCATTCGCGTTGCCGCGTGAGCGGTTGATCAGTGTCGCCCCGGTCAGGTGACCGGGGCGCGGATTGAAACATGACGCGCTTCGATGCCGCCGATCGGTATCGACCGTCGCCCCGGTCAGGTGACCGGGGCGCGGATTGAAACGCTATGCACGGCATGCGCCGTCGACGTCACGAACATGCGCAGTCGCCCCGGTCAGGTGACCGGGGCGCGGATTGAAACCTGACTCGACGCGGCTGCAGGCTGTGGCGCGAAGTCGCCCCGGTCAGGTGACCGGGGCGCGGATTGAAACCTGGTGATCATGGCGTGCATCGGAGCCGTTGCAGGTCGCCCCGGTCAGGTGACCGGGGCGCGGATTGAAACCGGCATGCGAGACGTGTGCGGCTGAGCCGGTCGGAGTCGCCCCGGTCAGGTGACCGGGGCGCGGATTGAAACCGCGAATCACCGCCTGGCGAATGCTCGATCCTGTAGGTCGCCCCGGTCAGGTGACCGGGGCGCGGATTGAAACTGCGTATATCGCCTGCGACGCTTGGCGACGTGCTGGGTCGCCCCGGTCAGGTGACCGGGGCGCGGATTGAAACCAGCATCATGCGCGACTGACCTGCAGCCGGCCGATGTCGCCCCGGTCAGGTGACCGGGGCGCGGATTGAAACTTGCATGACCGCGTTTGCAGGACTGCGTCGCATGGTCGCCCCGGTCAGGTGACCGGGGCGCGGATTGAAACCGGAACCGCAGTGCCGAGGTTGGCTACGAGGTTGGGTCGCCCCGGTCAGGTGACCGGGGCGCGGATTGAAACAAGAAGAACGAAACCCGTAGCTGGCGGACCAGCCAGGTCGCCCCGGTCAGGTGACCGGGGCGCGGATTGCAGGGGTCGGTCCTGGAATTATGACGTTGGGTTCGCAGTTCACTTTAGTGCTCGTCTTGGCATGCTTGGGCCAGCTTGCGCCGGAGCTGATCCAGCTTGCGGCCAGGCTGGCGGCTCATGCGGCTCATCGCCTGGGACACGCGGCTGTAGTGCCCCATGTGGAGCCGCTCGCTCACCCAGCGCCGCGGCACCGTCGTGGGCCGCCGCAGCCACCAGGCCAGCGCCACCTTCTCGGGCGCGCCCTTGGGCAACCGCGCCAGCGCCTTCGCGCGCAGCCCCAAGGCCTTTAGGCCTCGGGCCAGCGCCCGCTCGGCCGCGGCCGCGTCGTGTGTTTTCCTGGCGCCACCGCTGAAGGCTTCACGCCGCCGCTCTTTCACCACCGGGGCCAGCAATCGCGCCAGCCTCTTGGGGACTTCCTCGTCCAACCGTTGGCTTAAAGCTCGATTCACGCTGCCCAAATACTAAAACTTGACCGGCAGGTCAAATACGTCAATTTTAGCAAACCCAATCACCCGCGCAGCGCTCAGTACGAGCCGGGGCGCGAACAGCGATTTCCTATCGGTAAATGTCGCGGATACTCCAATGACAAGTATGATGAGTGAGTAAAGGCGATCCGGCAGCAACGTGGAGAGAAGCCGCCCGTGCTCAGGCCGCCGAATGACTCAGGTAACTAACTGCCATTCCGTTGCGACCCCAATGATTTGTTCGGGGCTATCCTGAAAGGATAACGAGCACTCAGCCCGGGGTTGCGAGCTCGCGAGCTACCCTGGGTTTGCGCACCCGAAGGAACGTCAACCCTGCAAAGGGTTGGAGCAAAGACCGTGGCCAGCGATGCTCAAACCCCTCCGGGGTAAATAATCCTCAAGGCCGTCTTCACCCAGGGTAGCCCCGCACTTCCTGCGGAAGAGCCGGGACAACCCTGGGCTGAGTGCCGCAATCCCTTCGGGATAAACAACCGGGGGCAACGGGTCCGCAGCTCAGCCTCTGACACGTTCGAGCGGGGGTTGTCAAAAGTTGAGCTGCGGAGCCTTCGCCTGTGGCTGGCCATCAGCACGTAGGCATGCACCTGCCACCCCGTCTTGGCGCACGCCTCCCCCAAGCCCGTAAGGAACCTCTGCCGATCCTGCGGGTCCTTAAAAACCGCCTGCCCTTGGTTGCCGCGCGCCGTCACGTGGTAAACCGCTCCGGGATACTGGATGCGAATCGGTCTGGCCATAGTCCGGCGGCATTTGGCCCCAATTGCCCGCACCGGTCAAGCCGGCGTTGGTCATTATTCCAGGGCTGACCCTTCTACCCACGCCCAGAGTGAGCATGGATCGCGCGGGAAGAACATTCGTCGGCGCAGAATGGGTTTCAGCGGCCCGCACACAAATCGGGAACGCGATACAAAGCATGGCGGCGGCGCGCGTGAGGACAGCAGGCTTGACTGCCAACGCCTAATGCTGCCAAGTTATTCTCGCAACGAAATTGATGCTGGCATGGAAGGCGTGTAAAACTATAATGCCCACATGAACTCACCGGGTGGAGGCACCAGTTCGTCCTTCTGGTTCAGGATTCTCGGCATCATTGCTTTCATCTGCTCGGCGCATTGCGCCGAGGCTCAAACCCGCCCGCGCGGAGCCGAGGTTGAAGCGTTCTTCACCGCCATCCAAATGGGCGATACCAACGCGGCCGCCGCGTTGCTGGAAAACAATACGAACCTCCCATTTGCGGGCGAACATTCCAGCAAGTTGCCATTGTTGGCGGCCGCCACCGGAAACATCGCTGCACTGGCGTCCTCGTTGGAAACGGAAACCAATCTCGAAGCCCGCAATGAACTCGGTCTCACGCCGCTGCAAGTCGCCGTCACCAAGGGGCACCTCGCGGCCGCGGCGCTGCTGGTGGACAAGGGGGCGAACCGGTCCGTGCGAGACCCGGATGGCAACACGCTGTTGCACCTGATGTTTTTGCAGGATCGATTTACCGTTTACGATCGCCCACCCGCAAGCTGGCTGATGGCATTGCGGGATGGGCCCATCAAGCTTGCCTGTCTAACCAACCTGACAGTGGGCCGATATGAACAAGGCCCAAATCCGGTCCTGCAAGGGACAAGCTTCCTGCTGGCCTGCGGGCTCGACGCCAGCGCGACCAACAACGCCGGACAAACGGTGATGCAACTCATCACGGAGGGAAAAACCAGCCGGAGTGTTTTCTTTTTTGATGACGACCGGGAGAAGCTCATCAAGCTGTTGAGCAGCGCAGGCGGAAAAATTGATCAGCGAGATGCGGACGGGAACACCGCGCTGCACCGATTGGCCAATGCGGTGGATGCCAATGAAGTTGACCGGATGAAAAGCCTCATCGCGGGTGGCGCGGATGTGAACGCAACCAACCAGCTCGGACAAACCCCATTGCACAAAGCGGCCGAGAAGATCGGGGGCTGGGATATGAATGAGGACGGCGACAATGAACCGTTTCAACTGCTGATAAAATCCGGGGCGAATGTGAGCGTGCGGGATAATCAAGGGCGGACACCGCTGGATGTTCTGGTTGCCGCCGACACTTCATTCAAAAGTGAAGCCACGGCATTACTCATCAAGGCCGGGGCCAAGTCCAACGAAACGGATAAGAAAGGCCTGACCCCGGTGCATCAGGCTTTGACCGGTGAATGGCCGTGGCCATCGGCGGGTGAGAATCTCCAACAACTGGCCAAGGCGGGTGCCGATTTTTCAGCCAAAGATAACAATGGGAAAACTCCGCTGCATTATCTGGCGGCGCTGGGCGATCAAAAACCGCTCTTCTTCATCCGCGGGGTTGATCAGTTATTCATGAGCGCTAAAGTGGATTTCAACGCACGGGACAACGACGGCAACACCCCGTTGCATATCGCCGCCAAAACCGGGACGCGGGATGTTTTTGATTGGTTGGTAAAGCAAGGGGCGGGATTGGATGAAACCAACAATGCCGGGGAGACGCCGCGATTGCTGGCAGCGCGAGCTTCAAATGGATCGTCACGAACCGGTCCGCCCAATGCCGATACCGACATTTTTGCCGCCGCGCGCGAAGGCAAACTCGATTCCCTGTCTGCCTTGATCAAAGCCGACCCCGCGCTCGTGAACGCGACCGATCAGTTCAATCAGACGCCCTTGAGAGTGGCCGTCATGGCCCACCGCACCCATGTCGTGGAGTTTTTGGAACAGCATGGTGCCAAGTGGGACATTGTCTCGGCCGTGATGGGTGGCAAGACCGAGGTCGAGCGCGATATTCTTTCCCGGCAGCCGGAGGCGATAGCCACGAAAAACTTCGGAAGTTCACTGTTACATCTGGCCGCCGCCAACGGTGACGCGGCGACGATCGAAGATTCTTTTGGATGCCAAAGCGGATTGGCGCGAGCAGGATCGCCGCGGGTTGACCGCGCTGGGCGTAGCCCGTTTGCGAAATCAGCCGGACGTGGTTCAGACATTGCGCGAATGGGGAGCGGCCGAGAATATATTCGACGTCGCGTATGTGGGCGGAGAAGCCATGGCCATCCAACTGCTAAAACGCGATAAATCACTGGCGCTCGCCACCAACGCCAAGGGCTTATCGGTGACGGAAATTGCGGCGGGCGCGGGGCAGACCGACGTGCTCCAACGGTTGCTCGACAGGGGAGCATCCCCGACACGGGTTGGTGGCTTTGATGGTCGAACACCCTTACACCTGGCGGCGATTTACAATCAGACCAACACCGCGAAACGGCTGATCCGGCGCGGGGCCAAGGTGAACGTGGCCGACCGGGCAGGCTTTACGCCATTGCATATCGCTGCCCTTCGCGGAGCGACCGAAGTGGCGGGCCTATTGCTCAAAGCTAAAGCGGATCCCAACCAACAGACGTCCGAACCGTCCGGAGAAGGCATGGCGAGAATGCCGATGATGGGCGGACCGAACGCCATCAGATTCTCCCAGGAGTCACCGCTGCATCTGGCCGCCATCATGTGCCAGACCAATATGATCCGGTTGCTGCTGGCATCGGGCGCTTCGGTCAACGCTGAGGATGGGATGGGGCGAACTCCGTTGGATTTGGCTAAATCGGCAGGCTTTCCGCCAAGCGCTTTTTGGATTCAACGCAGCTTTGGGACGATGGATCCACTGGGAGTGGCCGAACCACTTTCATTCCCCAACAGGTCCGTAATCCTTGATCAACAAAAAGCGGCGACGACCCTTCTTGAGAATGCGGGTGGCAGAAGCCGGCACTCTGGCCAGCACTTCGGGCACGCGAGAGCTCTTCCCGTGCGGCAATGCGGGCCTGATTCAGCGTTGAGTCATTGGCGATTTGCTGCTGCCAAAGCAAAGCTAATTGAAACGGGTGCGTCGCCGAGCCGATCTTGTCGGGCGGTGGAGACGCCTGCGCATCTCCAATTCTGTTTTTCCTTCAAAGGCCACAGTGTGTGAGATGCCGATTCGTTTTGAAGCCGCACAAAGTTCGAAGCTTGCCCAGAGGTCGATTTGAGTGCGAACCCTTGGTTCAGGTTCGGCAGGGAAGCGTTTGAGGCGGATGAATTAAGTGCCTGTCCGAATCGAGAGGATTTCCTCGCCCTCATTCTCCTGTAAATCGAAGGAAACTTCGCCGATGGTGATGCGCCTTTGCTCGGCTCCCGCCTCCCGAGCGACCTTAACCAACGAGCGAGCCAAATCCGAGACAGCGCGATTTTGGGCAGACGTGAATCTCCGCCCAGTGGCTCGAGCACCGAGGTGTTTGCGGTTCGCACCAACCGCCAGCACGCCGAACGACTCGGCCTCAGCCGCCTTTTGCAGGTCAATTCGCTGCTTCATATTTCTACTATGCCCTGCCTTTTGATTTCATCAAGCAATTGTTCCGCGGTCGCCGCTTCCAGCGTGTAAGCCAGGTTTCCCTCCGCCGACCGGCGAAATTGTTTCACCAAGCCCAAGCCCTCATAAAAGCTGGCGGCTCCCGGGAGTGACTCCAACCAAACCCGGCCGCCTGCGCCGCACTCGATGCTGCGCGACAAGGCGAGGCCCATCAAACCAGAACCTCGATGGACAATTTGAGGAGGTTCATTATTCGGGCAACCTGAGCCCGTGAAAAGTGCCCGTTTAGATTCGTTCGCCATCAGCCTGAACCTAGGCTACATTTAGCCTATGAAAGCCGCCAGGCGCGCTCGTTCCCGAAAGCCGAGGGTCAATCTGCGCTCGCAAATGTTCACCTTGAGCCGTGCCAAAACGTATCTTGGCCGTTTGGTCGAGAAAGTCAGCCGGGGCGAGACGGTTTATATCGTCACGGGCCGGCGCCGGTTCGTTTTGCAGGAAGTCCCTGAAATCGAGCCGATCCCTATTCGTCCGGCGGGCTATTTTGCCAACGCTTACAGCAAAGCCGAAATCCAAGCGGATAACCGCCTGGCCAAAGCCTCGGTGACACGCGCGCCCAAAGACCTCGAATAAACCGCACCCGTGAAACAGTGGGACATTTTCATGTTCCCGTTCAGCCAGGAGCGACGGCATCCGGCCGTGATCATTTCCAATGAGGAAACCTGCCAGAATCCCGACATCGAGGAAGTCAACGCCTTGCTTTGCACGTCGGCCAAGGTGAATCGGGAGCCGAAAAGGACCGAGGAAGTGCTGGGCGAGGCGGATGGTTTGGATTGGAAATCGCTGGTGCGCTGTGACCGGATTCATTTGCTCCCCAAAGCGCGGTTCGACGACCAAAAGGGGAGTGTTACCGAAGAGCGGCGCCACTTGATCGCCCGCAAAATCATCGAGGTGTTAAGGCTGCCGATTCATCGGAAATGACCCAAGTGTGAAGCAAGAAAAGTAAGCGATAGCCAGGGAGTTACCGCGGATATTTGGGGAATAGCTTGATTTCATCGGTTCACCCGCAAGAGTCATTTCCTACCGGCTGGCTGCACGTTTCGGCTCCACCTTGGGCAGGTTGAAAAGTTCGCGCTGGCCTGGTTGCTTCAGCGCTCACCAAACTTGCTTCTCACCCCCGGCACGTCATCGCCCGCCCACCTGCGCAAGAACCTCGCCGCCGGCCAGTTCACGCTGTCGCGCGAAACCGTGGCGGAGTGGGACGGTATTGAATTCCAAAAGGGAGAGACTGTTTCCGGCTCTTTGTTTGCACGCGTGTGTGACGCGAAGCGGCGTTCGGCCCGGAGCCAGTTCTCCAAATCGTGGCCGGGCCGGCGGCCTTCGCTTCGCTAACGAACGCGCGGGCTCCAGGTGGTGGAGAAAACTCCGGCTGCGGGTCCTGGCTTTTGACCCGTGCGAGGGCATCGCGAGCCAGTTCGCCGATGCCGGTCAACGACTTGGCGTCCTGGTCCTGAACGAGCATTTCGAGCCAGTCGGTAAAAGCGGCTTCCGGGTGGGCCTGCGGGTCGGGCAAGGCGCGCCAGCGCCGCACGGCCCAGTCGAAGTACAACCGCTTGAGATCATAGGCGTAGGGCTTGGGCAGTTCAGTGAGCAGCACCGTCAACATATTGCGGTCGCAACCCGCCAGGACCAAGCCGGCGAGGAAGCGCAACTCCGCTTCCTGGGCTTCGTTGAGCGGAGAGGTTCCTTCCGGTGAAAAGCTCAACCACCCATCCTCGAAGAGCTTGAGGGCGGCCCAGGAGTTCAGCCCGATTTCATCACAAACGACCCGCGCGGTGGCGGGAAAGAGCAGTTGCTGGGCAGCCGCGACCCGGGCCGTTTGCGGGTTGTCATCCTGAAGTTGGAACAGGAGAGCGGGTGGGATCGAGTGATTGTTCCCCCGAGGGTGATGCGCCTGCAGCATTGGGTCCATAACGGTTTGCAAAATAGTCATCCGACGGACAGCACAGATTCTCAGCCCCGACCTGCCATGGGTGGGTTCGAAACGAGGATACCGGGCGCGCGGAGGAAAAAAAGAAAAAAGTAGGCGCTGCGGTAAATAACGGTCCCGAGGCGGCTCGATGGGCCTTGGATTCGTTCGAGCATCCGCCTCGTCACCTTCGCGGCTGCGGCCGGGATTGGACTTTGTCCTTCGCCGTGTCCACCACCATCGACCCGGTTGCCGCTCGGCGCTCAGCGCCTGGCCTTAGCGGCAGGACAAGGAGGGGTGGGTTAAATGAAAGCTAACGAGGCTTAGCCTCAGACCACGGATGGTTTGGGCGGTGGTCGAGAGTTGGGTGGGCTTAAGCAGGTCAGGGCTCACGGTCGCCTCGCCAGGTTACCCGACGCGGGCGCGAGAACGGGTGCGTCGCGAAGCGATTTCCGCGAGGCGCCCATAAGCGCCGCAGCCATCAATCATCCACCGCTTGCATCACCAATTGGCGGAACAAATCGCCCGTGTTGTCCGAACCCGTGTCCTGGGTTTGCTTCATGAGCACGCCGATGATTTTCTCGCGGGGATCCGCAAAATACTGCGTATTGAAATAGCCGCCCCAGTCGAAGGTTCCCACGCTGCCTTTGCCGCCTTTGTCCTGCCCCGCCTTGGTGAGCACGGCGAACGCCAGGCCAAAGTAGCGCTCGGCGTCTTTCCCACCCATCAAGTCGCCGGTCTGATCGGCCAGCACGGTTTCCACCGTGGTCCGGCTCAGGAAACGCTTTCCGTTTAATTCGCCGCCGTTGAGGTACATTTGCAGAAGCGTGGCATAATCCCTGGCCGTGCTCGAGAGCCCGGCGCCACCGGCGAAAAACGTCCTGGCCCCTTTGACCGGATATTCCGGATCATAAAAGGTGACCGGAAAATGGGTCCAACGCCCGTCGGTGAAATGCTGCACCGGCACCAGCCGAGCGGCACGATCTTCGGGCAAGTAGAACCAGGTGTCGGTCATGCCCAAAGGATCGAGCAATCGCTGCCGCAGAAACTGGTCAAAGGGCATTCCAGAAACGACCTCAATCAAATATCCCAGCACGTCCAATCCCTCGCTATAAACCCAATGCTCCCCCGGATTATGGTGCAGGGGCAGACGCGCCAGTTTCTTCACGTTCTGTCCAATCCTCACGGGTTCGGTCGTGAAGGCGTCGGTGATTCCCGCCTGGTGATAAATCATCCGAAAGCGCTCGTCCGGGTCAATCACTCCATAGCCCAGCCCCGAGGTGTGGTCGAGGAGTTCGCGGATGGTGATCTCCGACTTGGCCGGTTCCGTCGTGTAATTGGTCGTCGCGCGGTCGAACGTCTTGAGCACCTGCGGGTTTTTGAACTCCGGAATGTATTTCGAAACCGGGTCGTCCAGCCGGAACTTCCCTTCTTCCCAAAGCATCATTACCGCCGTCGCGGTGACGGCCTTGGTTTGCGAAGCGATTCGAAAAATATCGTCGCGCCGCATTTCCCGCCGGGCGGCGTTGTCGGCCTGGCCGAAGGCTTTGTAATAAACGATTTTGCCCCTTCGGGCCACGAGCGCCACGAGGCCCGGAACCTCCTGCTGGGCCACCGCGCTTTCGCACATGGCGTCAATCCGCGCGAGACGCTCCGGTGACATGCCCACGCTCTCGGGCGGCGCTTCGCTCAGCGGTGGCGATTGCGTGATGCACGTGGTTTGCGCGACCGCCGGCAAGGTCAGCGCGAGCAGTGCGGAAAACGCGAGGTGTTGGACCCGGGAGAGTTTGTTCATACGAGATATGTCCGTATAATACGCTCGCGGGCATCCTGCAAGCCCGGAGCCGCGGAGGGCGGTTCAACCTTTTCTTCCAGCCTGAACTTCTGATTACCTGACGGAGCTGCCTGATGAAGCACCCACAGCGCATCCAGGAACCCACACCGGCCGGTTCCCCGCTCGAGCGGGGCGGACCGCGTTGGTGGTGCTCGCGCGGTTTGATGGGTCTGGTGCTGGCGATGGTGACTTTGGCCGTTTATTGGATCGCCGGTCGCAATGAGTTCGTCAACTACGATGACCCGGATTACGTTACGTCCAATCCCCACGTTCTGACCGGCCTGACTTGGGAGAATCTTCGCTGGGCTTTCACCACCGGCCACGCCAGCAACTGGCATCCCTTAACCTGGCTTTCGCACATGCTGGACTGCCAGGTTTTCGGGGCGCACGCCGCGGCACACCACCTGGTCAACGTGGCCTTCCACAGCGCCAACGCGGTATTGTTGTTCCTGGTCCTGCGCCGAATGACCGGCGCGCATTGGCGAAGCGCCTTGGTGGCGGCCCTGTTTGCACTGCACCCGTTGCACGTTGAATCCGTGGCTTGGATCTCCGAACGCAAGGACGTGCTCAGCACGTTTTTCCTTTTGCTCGCGCTGGCCGCCTACGCGCGTTCGGTCGCGCGGTTGGCGGACCGCCCCCCGCCTCCCGGGCTCCCGCAAGCCAAGCCCCGGGGGCAAGGCGCCAGCCCTCGCGTGGCCGATTTTATCGACTACGCTTTGCGCTTTCTGCACCCCGGACCGGGCCTCGTATGCTTGGGATGGTTTGCGCTGGGCCTGATGAGCAAGCCGATGCTGGTCACCGTGCCGTTCCTGCTCTTGCTGTTGGACTATTGGCCTCTGGGAAGGTTCGGAGTTGAAACCGGGGAAGCGGAGCGACGGAGGTTCTGGCTGCTATTGGTCGAGAAAACTCCATTTTTTGCCCTGAGCTTGCTTTCGAGCGTGGTGACGTACCTGGTGCAACGAAAGGGCGGGGCGGTCTCCACCAGCTTGACGGTGGGTGAGCGGTTGGGCAACGCCCTGGTGTCCTATGCGCGCTACCTGGGCAAAATGTGGTGGCCGGAGAACTTGTCGGTGCTTTACCCCCATCCCGGGCATTGGCCCCTCTGGCAAGTGGGGCTGGCGGGCGCTTTACTCGCCGGGCTGAGCGCCGGGGCGATCGTGCTGCGGCGCAACCGGCCGTACCCCGCGGTGGGGTGGTTTTGGTTTGTGGGCATGTTGATCCCCGTGATTGGCCTGGTGCAGGTGGGCATTCAATCCATGGCGGATCGCTACACCTATGTCCCGATCATCGGCCTGTTTATCATCGTGGCCTGGGGCGTGGCCGATCTCGTGCCGCAGCGGCCCTGGCGGCCCTTCGTCCTGGCCGCCGGGGCCGCCACGGTGCTGGTCCTCTGTGCCGGCCTGACATTTCGCCAGATCCAATTCTGGCGGACGAGCGAGACCTTGTTCCGCCGCGCGACACAGGTGAGCTCGAAGAATTATCTCGCCTACAACAACCTTGGCTTTTACCTGGCGGCTCACGGTGGAGAAGAAGAAGCCATGGAGGATTATCGGAAGGCGCTCGAAATCAACCCGCTTTACGAAGACGCTTTGAACAACCTCGGTTACGCCCTGGCCGGACGGAAACACCCGGCCGAGGCCATCCCGCTTTACGAAGCCGCGCTGCGGATCCGCCCGAATCATGTCGAGGTGCATAACAATCTCGGCAACGCGCTCGCCGACGTTGGCCGGATACCCGAGGCCATCGCCCACTACCGTTTCGTGCTCCAAGAGAATCCCGAACATGCCGATGCCCACAATAACCTGGGCATCGCGTTAGCCATGCAGGGCAAGCTGGACGAGGCGCTCGAGCACTTCCGCGCCGCCATCCGGTTCAAGCCGGATTATGCCAGCGCGCACAGCAATCTGGGCAATGGACTCGCCGCGCAGCACAAGTTTGACGAGGCGATCACGGAATATCGCGAGTCGTTGCGCCTGAATCCCAAGGATGCCCAGGCGCACAACAATCTGGGAAACGTGTTCGCCGAGGAGAATCGCCTCGAAGAGGCCATCCAACAATACTCGGAAGCCATTCGCCTCAACGCGGACAATCCCGAGGCTCAGCTCAACCTGGGCCTGGCGTACGCGCGCCTGGGAAAGCCAGCCGAAGCGATCGCGCATTGCCGGGAAGCGCTGCGGCTCAAGCCGGATTACGCCGCGGCGCGCACCCAACTGGAAAAGCTGCTTCGGCCCTCGGGCAACGCCGCGACGGCCTCCCCCTGAGTGGTCATGACCACTCAGCCGCTCGCGTCAGCCCCTCCTCCGCAGCACGCCGTTCGAATCCAACTCCGCGACGAACCCCACCGTGTCCTGCTGGGCACAAAAGCTCACATCGTCTCTGAGTTCGGGTTTCCCCAAGAGGCGCCGCCCATTGCTCGAATCCCCCAGGGCCGCAGCCAGGTTGTTTCGCGCGCGAGCAAACAGAAGCCGGGCCATGAGCGCCGAATCCGCCACCCGGCCTTCGGTGAACCGAGGCCAAACGGCTTCGCAGAGCGCGCCGGCGCCCAGGGTATCTTCATAGGCGGCATCCTCCCCGGTGCCGCTGCAGACCACGAGCAACTCTTCGGGGCTTTCCTGTTCTATGAACGCAGCGGTGGCTCCCAGGTTTAAAAACGAACCGGCGAGGACGCTCCGCGCACCCCTGCACGCCCGCAGGGCCCGCGTGCCGTTCGTGGTGGTCATGACTACCGTGCGGTTCCGCACGATCTCGGGCGTGAATTCGCGTGGGGAATTCCCGAGGTCAAAAGCAATGCTCCCCGTCAGTGCGGCCTCGATGCGCACTCCGTCCCGCTCGCCTGCCAGCAGCACCTCGGGCTTCTATTTGCGGAGCGCCAGCGCTTCGGGGATGTCCAGCACGGGGATGATGGCGTTCGCCCCATGGTTCAGCGCCGTGACCATGGTGCTGGTCGCGCGCAACACATCGAACACGACGCAGACGGAGTTGCGCAAATCCCGCTGCCGGAGCGCGGCAAAATCCGCCGGGGTAAACAGAACTTCAAGCCGTGTCATTTTTCCTTCGAGTTCTGCCGATTCAAAACACCTCGGTCTTCGTCCGCGCGTAATGAAACAGATACTGCTGCGCGTAGCCCGCGTTGGGGCCGAAATGTTCCGCCGCAAATTGCTGCATATCCCGCAAGCTGACCCGGCGCCGGGGAAAATACAATTGCTGCAGCGCCCGCATCACCCATACATCCACGGGGAAAGCCGTGGGAAAACCATAGGCAAAGAGCAGCACGCAATCGGCGATTTTTCTTCCCACCCCCGGCACCTCCACGAGTGCTTCGCGCGCTTCCGCAACCGCCAAATTGCGCAAGCCCTCCAACGCCAGGCCGCCCCCGGCAACTTTGCGCGCCGCGGCCAGCACGTACGGCGCTCGAAATCCCATCTTGCACGCGCGCAACTCCGCTTCCGTCGCCCGCGCCAGGCGTGCCGGCGAGGGAAAAGCCCTCGCGGCGGGATGGCCCGCCGGGGTGGCCACCGGCTCGCCGAACCGCTCGCACAGCAGCCCGATAATCTGCTGGATTTGAACGATCTGTTTGGTGGACGAGAGGATGAACGAGATCAGGCATTCCCAGGGGTCTTGGCGCAGCAGGCGCAATCCGTAGCAGGCTCCGACGGCTTGGCGCATGGGTTCATCCGTTGGAAAAGTCCGGACCACCTGATCGAGGTCCAGGCCGCTCTGAAGGTACGCGGTCAGCCAACCCCAGTCTTGAGTGGCTTCGGCGGTTTCAACCGCAATGCGGCCTCCGTCGGAATGCAGGTGGACCCACCTTGACCCGATCACCCCGCTCCACCCCTGGCCCTGTGGTTTCCAGCGAAACGCCTGTCCGGAAGCAAGCGTCGCCGCTAAATCGTAATCGCTGACCGCCAGGCTCGTGCTCGAACCGCTCCCGGCAGCCACCCGCACGCCCTTCTCCGCCATGGCCGGCCCCTCGCTCATTTCAGCCCTCGACAGGCAAACAGTTGCAGGGGCCGCAGCAGAAATTTTCCGTGATACATGACGTTGCTGACGCCCATATCGGTGACGGATTCAAAGGCTTCCTGCAACTGGGGCGGGGGCGGTTGTGGGGTGGGATCGGCGCGGCCCAGTTCGAGCACGAAAATGGCGTTTTCTCCCTTCCGACTTTCGTACCCGGGCCAGAAGTAAAACTGGTTCTCCGGGACTTTGCTGGCGCGGCAATAGACCAGAGGGTGGCTCCGAATTTCCTCGCGCGCCTCCGGCAGGTAAAAGGAAAGCTGCCCCGTCATGCCGTAATTATTGGCGATGATAAAGACAGGTTTCCCTTCAGCGAGCAGGGCCTGCCGGGCCTGGCCCACCACCCGGGCGGTCGTATCCCATTCGCGTACGCGATGGAGGGGATCGAGGTTTAGAGGCAGGTAGTGGCCTGTGAGCTTTTCGATCAGGTTCGTGTTGTGAAACAGCACGACGGCGGTTCCGCCCAGCACCAGGCCGGTTGTGAGCCAGCCTCTCACCCGGGCGGCGCCGAGCCGCCATTGAGTGTCCCAAAAAATCACCATCAGGCAGAATAAAGGCAGAACGGACGGGGCGATCCAGTTCGGAAGAATCCGCGATCGCAACGAATAAGCCAGGTAGCACAGAAACAACGGCGCGCCCATACTGAAGCAATATACCAGCAGCGGGTTGCGCCGGTTTCGCTTCCAAAAAATGATGGACGTCCAGATCATGCCAATGAAGAAAACTGGATTCAGCAATCCGAATTCCGCTCCGAGGAATTCCAGGAGGTATTTCGGCGTGGGATGCCATGGTTGGTCGAGTCCGGCGTTGCCCGCCACATGAGCCACCGTGATCCAGTGGTGCTGCGCGTTCCAGACCAGGACCGGAATCGCGCATAGTCCGTTGATGACCAGGGCCAGGTACGGGCCGGGGCGTCGCAAATGCCGGCGCGCGGGCGCCCAGAGCGCAAAAAACACCGCCCAGCAAAGCAACTGCAAGAGTTCGGTGTACTTGCTCAAGAAACCCAGGCCCAGCCATAGTCCCACCCAAGCCCAGTCGCCGGTGGTTCCCTTATCGCGCACGGCTCGCCAGCCGGCCAGCATGGCCAGAGTCCAAAACAGTACGGAAAGCGGATCCACCGTCATGAGCACGGCACCCGCCGAAGCCAGGGGCGTGGCGGTGGCCGCCAACAGGAGCACCACCCCGGCGCGGGCATTCACTTCCCGGGCGAAGAACCGGAGCACCGCGAGGCTCAGACAGGCGGCCAGCAGGGGTGAGAAGAAACGGACTCCGAAGGCATTATCGCCCCAAAGGCAGGTGCCCAGGAATTGAGTATAGGCGATCAATGGGGGTTTGCTGTAGTAGGACAGGGCGAGGTGCTTGGACCAAACCCACTGATAGGCCTCGTCCCCGGCAAGCTGAATGGTCCCGCTGGCCAGATAGGCCCACCGGACCACGAGCAGTAGAAGGATCAGAATGTAGCCCAGCCGAAGCCAGTGCGCGTCGAGGGTGACGTGCGGTGCCCGAAAGCCGGCCGGGGCCAATCCGCGTGTCGTGGGCAGCGGCTGTTCGAGTTCGCCGTCCTCCTCCATCTCGTCCCCATCGGCCCGCCGGCTGGGCGGGGCGAGCAGCGAGGGCATGCTTTGATGCCAGAGCGGGAACCACCTTCGCCCGATGAGCCGCCACATTTCGTTCAGGCCCCAAAGAAAGGCCACGGCATAGCCCGCTCCCAAGACCGCGCCGGCCGCCACATCGCTGGGGTAGTGGACCCCGTTGTAGATGCGGGAAAAGCCGACCACCAGGCCCGCCGGGAGCATCCACCAAAGGCTCCGCCGGTAGTAGATGAATGCCACCATCATGGCGGCAAACCAGTTGGCGGCATGGGCCGAGGGCATGCTGCCCGAGCCGCTCTTTCCGACCAGGCAACGGGCGTCGGGGATGACCAGGAACGGACGCTCCCGGGCGACGCCGTGCTTGAGCATGTTGGTCACCAGCCCGTCGCCCAGGCCAATGACCACCACCAGCATGCAGACACAGAGCAAACCCCGCCGGCCTCCCTTCCAAATCAGGAGGATTGCCAACGGGACCAGGGCCGGGCGGAAAAAGGCATTCCCGCTGGCAAACGGCATCACCGCATCGAAAACCGGGTTGACCAGTGAAAGATTGATGAACCGAAACAGCTCGGTGTCCAGCATTTGCAACCAATGCATCAGGCAACCAATCTATCGGGGATGACAGGCTGGTTTCAACGTATTGTTGCGGCCGGCGCCTCGCCGCGGCCAAAATGACCGTTTACACGTTCCACACTTCGTACTATGTTCGGGGCTCTGAGGTACGTATCGATGAAACGCACACCGTTGTATAACCTCCACCAAAAACTCGGTGGAAAACTGATCGAATTCGGCGGTTGGGAAATGCCGGTGCAATACACCGGCATTATGGATGAGCACCTGGCCGTGCGCAAAGCCGCCGGGCTGTTTGACATTTCTCACATGGGCGAAGTGTCGATTCGTGGACCGGCTGCCGCTGCGTTCCTGAATCAGACCCTCTGCAATGATATCCGAAAGCTGACGCCGGGCGAAGGCCAGTACACGTTGATGTGCAACGAACGAGGCGGAGTCATCGACGATCTCTACGCCTACCGTCTCGACACCGAGGAGTACCTCCTGATTATCAATGCCTCCCGCATCGAGGCGGATGTTGCCTGGCTGGAGCAGCGCTGGGCGGGTTTCACTCAAAACTCCGGCGTCAGCCTTCGGGATCTTTCGGGCGAAACCGCCGCGGTGGCCATCCAGGGACCAAAAGTGGCCGCGTTCATCGATGGGTGCTTTCCCGGCGGCGCGATTGCCGGGGCGGCGGTGCAACGCCCCACCGGGTTGAAGAAGAACCAGGTTGCCCGGTGGCGGTTCGAGGGCACGCCGGTTTGGGTTGGGCGCACCGGCTATACCGGCGAGGACGGCTTCGAGATCGTGGCTCCGAACGCGGCCATCGAGTCCATTTGGAACACGTTGCTGGCCGCCGGCCAGCCCCACGGACTTAAACCCGCGGGTTTGGGCGCGCGGGACACGCTCCGAACCGAAGTCTGCTACCCGCTCTACGGCCACGAACTCGACGAAAACACCACCCCGATTGAAGCCGGCCTGGGCTTTTTTGTGGCGCTGGAAAAGGGTGAGTTTGTTGGCCGGTCCGTGCTGGCCCAACAAAAGGCCCAGGGCACTGAAAAACGGCTGGCTGCTTTCAAGGTGGCCGAAAAATGCGCCCCGCCGCGCCCCCACTACCCGCTGTGGAGCGTGGAGCCGGAGAGTAAAAAACTCGGTGAAGTGACCAGCGGCACCCAGAGCCCGAGCCTGGGAATCGGCATCGGTTTGGGGTATCTCTCTCCCGCCTTCGCCAAGCCGCAAACGCCGCTGGGGATCGAAATCCGTGGAAGACGTTTTCCCGCGGTGGTCGTGGCCAAACCGATTTATCGAAAAGTGGATTGACCCGGCGTCCGCTCCTTGCCTCAATAGTTATCACACGGAATGGCTGGATTGAAAAATGGATTAGCTTATGGCAAATGTTCCCTCGGATTTACGATATGCAAAGTCTCACGAATGGGCGCGACTGGCGGGTGGCGTGGCGACGGTGGGCATCACCGATCATGCCCAGCATGAGCTGACGGACGTGGTTTTTGTCGAACTGCCCCAACTCGGCCGAAAGCTCCGGGCGGGCGAGGCTTGCGCGGTGGTGGAGTCGGTCAAGACCGCCAGCGACATCTATTCGCCGGTGGGCGGCGAAATCACCGAGGTGAACCCGGCGGTGACCGGAAACCCCGCCCTGATCAATTCCGAGCCCTATGCCGGTGGCTGGCTGTTTAAGGTGAAGCTTAGCAGTCCCTCGGAGCTGGATGCCTTGCTCGGGCCCGAGCAGTACGCGGCGCAGATCGGCGGAGCGTGACCCGGGCCTGCTTCGACCCCGCGCGCAGTCCGCTGCTCGCCGCGAAGGCGTGGGATTTTCGCCATCCCCGCACCACGTCGATTCCGCGCCACCCTGCCGGATGGATCCCATGTCACTCCGCGGATTTCCCGAGACCGAAGTTTGATCATTTACCACTTGTCGAGCAGATTGAGACGTGAAACCGAAAAGGATTAGACTATTCATCAAGCCGTATTGTGGCTGGTGCCACAAAGCGACCCGCTGGCTGGATGAACACGGGGTTGCCTACGAGGAGATTGACGTCACCGCTGATGAAGGCGCCTTCGACGAGATGATCCGGCTTTCCGGCCAGGATCTGGCGCCAGTCATCGATGTGGACGGCGCGGTGCTGGCCGATTTTGGACCGGACCAACTCGCGGAATTCTGGGGGCGTATTGAAAGGAAGCATGCCAAGCCAGCCTCAAGTTGAAGTCAAACCGCGCCCGCGCCTGCCCGAGTGGCTCCGTATTCGCTTGCCCACCACCGACGGCTTCGCCCATACCCGCGCGCTGCTCGATGAACTCAAGCTGCATACCGTCTGCCAAAGCGCAATGTGCCCCAATCACTGGGAGTGCTGGAGCCAGGGCACGGCCACCTTCATGATCGCAGGCGATCGCTGCACCCGCGCGTGCGGCTTTTGCGCCGTGAGCACGGCAAAACCCCTTCCCCTGGAAACCGACGAGCCTGCCCGCGTGGCGGAAGCCACCCACCGCATGCGGCTCAAGCATGTCGTGATCACCGCAGTGGCTCGGGATGACCTACCCGAGGGCGGCGCAGACCATTTTCGCCGGACCATCGAGGCCATCCGGAAGCTGAATCCCCACACGGTCATCGAAGTTCTCACCCCCGATTTTAACGACCGCGACTCGTCCTTGGACGCGGTGCTGTCCGCCAGGCCGCAGATCTTCAACCACAATCTCGAGACGGTCAGGCGCCTGACGCCGGAGGTCCGCTCCCGGGCGACTTACGATCGCTCTCTGAGCGTCCTGAGCAAAGCCAAGGCGCGCGGGGCCCCCGGCCTCTTCACCAAATCCGGTCTCATGCTGGGCTTGGGGGAAACCGAGGCGGAACTGTTCGCCGCGCTCTCGGACCTCCGGAGCGCCCGTTGCGACATCCTCACCTTGGGCCAGTATCTCCAGCCGACGATCCGGCACCTGCCCGTGGTGGAGTACGTCACGCCAGCCAGATTTGAAGCCTACGGCGCGCGCGCGCGTTCCCTGGGCTTCGTTCACGTCGCCAGCGGCCCGATGGTTCGCAGTTCCTACCACGCCGCCGAAGTCACGCTCCCGTAGCCCGTGAGGCGGCGCCAACGCTGCTGCGGGCGTTCCCTGCGCACGCTATCGCCGCAGCAATTGCGGGTTCTTTCGCAGCACGATAAAGGCGCCTGTGATCACGATCGCCAACACCGCCAGGGCGATTAACGTGGCGATGAACTTCAAAACCCGTGCCTGCTGGAACGCCCGTTCCGTCCGGCGTTTTTCAGATTCCATGAACAGGGCGAACTGCTGATCGGCGGAAACCACTTCGGCCAGATCCTCCTTTAACTTCAGGGTGAGCCAGGCTGCGCCGGGCTGGCGCCACGCAGCCGGCAGCTTTTCGAGCGCCTCGGCGTCGGGTTTCAGCAGCCCGGAATGGGTCCAAAAAGGGGCTTGTTCCCGCGTCCAAAGCCGCAGTAATCCATGATTGGTTGCCACCGCGTGCAACCGATCCCAGAACAGGGAGCGAAGGTGGTCGGCCAGCGCAAAGTCCGTGAAGCCTTCGCTATGAATCCAGCCCTGCCGCTCGGCAATCTGCAGCCCAATGGCGCCAAGCAACGGCCCACCGTCAGCCTCCGCCACCTGGAACTCGGTAATGTGCCGGGCCAGATCCTCCGCGCCAAAACCCATGGATTGCCAGAGTTGGGTGAGCTGGCCTATGTCATCCAGGGTCGCGCGCCTCACTCGATAGCCAGGCGATGTCATTCCAGAATTGTAAAATCCGGTCCGGAAAATTCAAAGCGCAAATCTCCGGCGCGACGGGGGGCGCAAGCAGGTTAGGAAGCGCCGCCGGCCGCTTCGGCCGCCTGAGCTTTGGCCTCCTTGCGTTCCCAATACCAGGCGATCCAAACACTGACTTCGTAGAGCAGCAACAAGGGGAAGGCCATGAGGATTTGAGTGATGACCTCGGGCGTGGTCAGAATGGCGCCGAGCACGAAACAGATGACGACGACATAGCGGCGGGCACTGGCCAGCATGCGGTAATCCAGCACCCCAATCTTCACCAGGGTGAGGATCACGACCGGCAACTCGAACCCCAGCCCCATGCCGAGCATGAATTTGCAAACAAAGCCGATATAAGCTTCCGCCTGCCATTGATTGGCGGTAAACCCCAGCCATTCGGCGTATTGGGCGGAAGCGGCCAGGGCCACCGGCATGAGGACAAAGTAGCAAAAAGCGACGCCGATAATGAACAAGCCGGCTCCGAAGAACAGGCCGCGGTAAACGTACTTTTTTTCGCGCATTTTCAGCGCCGGAAATACAAAGCCCGCCACGTAATAAAAAATGAAGGGCGCCGCCAGGAGCAAACCGCCGAAAAAGGCGACCTTGGTGGCGACAATAAACGACCCGGCGGGACTCAGATTGATGATTTCTATGGGCAACCCCTCGTTTGAGGACCCCGCGCTAGCCGCCGCGTCCGGCTTAGGGCTGGCGCTCAAGATCAGGTTCGTGCCGGAAAGCGAGGGCACAATCTCGAGCTGCACCTGCGCGTTGGTGCCAAGGAAGGGTGCCCAGGGATCGTTCGTGCTCACGCGGAACGTGCCGACCACGTTGGTGCCGAAGGTGACCCGGACCGTTTGGGCCTTGTTACGGTGCAGGACGGGCGCCCGGTGAAGCGGCCACTCCAGAACCTTGACGACATAGTTGCCCGCCAGCAGACAACCGAGCATGGCAACGCCCGCCGCCGCCAGGCTTTTGATCAGAACCCAACGAAGATCCTCGAGGTGCTCGAGAAACGATTTTACCGGTCCGCCCTCTTCTTCCTCTATGACATCAAGCGGTGGCGCTTCGGGTTCCTCAACCATGATTGAAACCGCTCAGCGACTTATGCCTTGGTGCCCGAGTGAGCTTGAGGGACTGTTTGAGCCGGTTCAACGTGGGAGGCGTCCACCGTCGTCGGAGGTGTCGGCGGAGTATTGGCGGGCAGGCGCCGAGGCGCGGGTGGAGTCTCATCCATGGCACTCGAAACTTCTTCCGTCACCTCGCGGGTGGCCTTCTTAAATTCCTTGATGCCCGTGCCCAGCCCTTTGGCCAACTCCGGCAGCTTTTTGGCGCCGAACAGGATCAAAACCAAGGCGAGAATCAGGATGATCTCCCCGCCACCGAGGTTCAAAAAGCCAAACATCGCATTCATACTTGTGCTTACCATGCTTTAGAAAGGCTAAGCCTAAGCGAACCAATAGTAAAGCGGCAAAAAGCGTCCCCGCGCCGTGTTGCGCCGGGGTCATCCGCGGGCCGCTGGGTCCAGCTCAGCGGGGCTGCTCGCCACCAACATTCTTGGCCGGTGCGTGTAGTCCTCGACGATCTGGTCGATAGCCCACTTCTGGTCCTCGAGCAGCCTTCGGATGCTGTCGGATTGGCCGTCGCCGAACTCCAGCATCACTTTGCCCCCCGGGCGAAGAAAGGTCCCCGCCTGAGCCGCAAGCCCACGGTAATGGTCGAGCCCGTCCGGACCTCCGTCCAAGGCCTGCCGGGGATCGAAATCGCGCACCTCGGGCGCCAGCCCCGCGATTTCCGCGCTGGGAATGTAAGGAGGATTGCTGGCGATCAAATCGAAGCGCGTCTCGGACGGAAGCGCCGCCAGGCCATCGCCTTGCCAAAAGTGGATCCGATCAACGACGCTGTGGGCCGCCGCGTTCCGCCGGGCGATCTCGAGTCCCTCGGCGGAAATGTCCACCGCGTGCACCTGGGCTTCCGGGCATTTCACGGCCAGGGCGACTGCCAGACAACCGCTGCCGGTGCCATAGTCGAGGGCGGCGGGTGCTCGGCCCCGTTCCGGGCCTGTTTCGGATCCCCGCGCCGCAAGCGCATTCAAAAAACCCCAGCCAAGCTCGGCGAGCAATTCCGTTTCCGGCCGCGGCACAAGGACATGCCCGTTGACCAGCATTTCCAGGCCGCAAAAGGAGGTGGAACCCACAATGTGCTGCAGGGGTTCTCGCCGGCCGCGGCGCCGGATCATCTCACGGATAGCTTCGACCTCGGATGGATTCAGTGCCCTTTCGAAATCCAGGTACAACCGCATGCGCGGCAGTTTGAGCACGTGGGCCAGCAAAAGCTCAGCGTGGAGCCGGGGTGAGTCCACACCCTTTTTGGCCAGGAATTCCGTGCTGCGCTGGATCGTCTCGAGAACCGTCACCGGTACAATTTAGAGCCGCAAACTACGGTGCAAAGCTCAATTATCAAGCGGAAGACCAGCGGATGAAACCTCAGTTGCGCGCGGCAGGGCTCCGTACCGCGGGATCAATCGTCAGGGTGCTTTGTGGGCTTCGCCGCTTCGGCCTGGATGCGGCTCGGTCTGTTCCATCGCGGGAATATTAGCAAGCTGCCGCCTTCGGTACCAGGCGATGCCGACCAGGTCCCAGAGCCCGCGCCCGAGGCGGTTCCACACGCCGTACTTCGATTGGCCGGCGGTTCTTGGGTGGTGCTGGACGGGGATTTCGAGCACACGGGCGCCGGCGAAGTGGGCCAGGACGGGCATGAAGCGATGCAGGCCATTGAAGGGAAAGAGGTTCCCCAACACACTGCGTTTAAAGGCGCGCAAGTTGCATCCGGTATCTCGAAAGTCCACGCCCAGCGCGCTCTTCCGGGCCCAGCGGGCGATGGCGGAAGAGACCCGGCGGACCGCGCTGTCCATCCGCTTGGTTCTTACCCCGCAGACCAGGTCGTAGGCGTCGAGCTTGTCGAGCATCATGGGCAGGTCGGCCGGGTCATTCTGGAGATCGCCGTCCAGTGTGGCGATCAGGCCGCCGCGGCTGGCGGAAAACCCGGCCCACAGAGCGGCGCTCTGGCCGCTGTGCCGGAGGAGCCGAACTGCTCGAAGCCGCGACTCGCTCCGCCTGGCTTCGAGGATGTGGTTCCAAGTGGCATCCGTGCTGGCATCGTCCACCAGGATCAATTCGAGGGAACGGGGCTGGCTGGCCAGGGCCTGGAAGACCCTGGCCACCAGCGGAGCGACATTTAATTCCTCGTTCCAAAGGGGCGCCACCACAGAGAGCGTTGGGGCGGGCGCGGCCGGAGAGTCCGCCAGGCAGTTGCTGGAAACGACGGAACCCGCCGTGCTCGGGTCCGCGAGGGGGCGCGTTTGCAGTTCGCCCGGAGGCGGGCGGCTCGGTGCACCTTCGGCAGCTTTCTCGCGGTTCACGCGCGCATGATGGTCCAATTGGCTTCGGGTGTCCAGCCGGTGGCGGCCGCGCTGAAATCGACGGCCAGGCCATGCCCTTTCCCCCTTGAACTGGCCAGTCAAGGGTCCTATTTTTCGGTCCATGAAACGAATTTCTGTTTTCGCAGCGGCGCTCGCGCTTTGGTTAACCCCCGCGGTTCGGGCCCAGGATGCCGCGACCGAAGAGCGCTTAAGCAAATTGGCCGGCCAAATCGAGGATTTGAGGGCCGGCCAGGATGCGTTGCACAAACAAGTGGAAGCACTCGTCCGGGAGTTGGGGAACCTGCATGACCAGGTCAGCAAGCCCACGGGGAACTACGCCAGCCAGGAAGATCTCAAACGCGTGGCTGATGCCCTCAAAGAGGTCAATCAAAAACGCATCGACGAGGCGGAAAAAGTGCGCGCGGACTTGTTGAGCTTGCGCAAGAGTTTGCTGGCGCCCACGGGGCCCCGGCGGGCGACCGGTTCAAATTCCGCGGAACTCACGCACTCGGACAAGCCGGAGAACGGTTACGAATACATCGTGAAACGAGGCGATACGCTCTCCACCATTATTCAGGCCTACCGCGACAACAACGTCAAAATTAGCTTGGAACAGGTCCTCAAGGCGAACCCCAACCTTAAACCCGAGCGAATGAGTGTGGGCCAAAAGATTTTCATCCCCGCGCCCGGCTCTTGAGTTTCGTGGGGGATTTCAATCCAAGGCGCACCAGCCTCGAGCGAGGCTCGACCTCCGTGCGTCCGCGCGTTGGGAGGCGGTCGATTAGCTCTGGGGCTTACGGGAGGCCTTGCTCTGTGCAGCGCCGGGTTCGGAGGGTTCGATGAAGGCGGATGCATCAGCGGGCTTGAGGATGCCCAGGTGCTGAACGGCCTCCATGGTCTTTTCGGAAGACTCTTGCAGAATCACCCGCCAGCCGCGGGCGGCGCCGGCGGCGATGTTTTCCGGACGGTCATCCAAGTACAGAATCTCCGCTCCCTTTCGGCCGCACACACGCTCGACCACTTCATAGAGGCCCGCCTCCGGTTTCATCACGCCATGTTCGTACGACAAAATATACCCGTCAAAATTTGCGAAAAAAGTGTAGGTCTGTCGGATGTGTTGAATGGCCAGTTCATTCGTGTTCGAGAAGATATAGGTTGGCGTCCCCGCTCGCCGGAGATGGGCCTGGAGCCGCAGCATTGGCTCAATCGGAGTAAAAATGTCGCCGAAGGCGAGGCGAAACTCCCGGAAATCGCCACGGAATCCAGAAACGGTGCGGATTTCTTCGTAAAATGCTTCGCTCGAAAGCAGGCCCAGCTCGTAGCGGAATAAGAGCGGCGAATGGGTCAGCAGAAAGTGACCGAGCTCCTCGGGCGTGATCTTGCCCCGTTCGGCGATTCTGCGGACGGCAATGGCATAATTAAAATCGACCAGGACCTTTCCCAGATCGAACACGATCGCTTTTGGCTCAGGCGTCATGAGGCTAAGGCTTTCATCCTTGGGTCGTTCACCTCTCGTCAGTTCGGCGGGCGCTTGGCGGAGAGAGTCCCTTTCAATGAATCTCCCGCCGCCCCTCCAAGGCGTGGCCGAGGGTGACTTCGTCGGCGTATTCCAGGCCCGAGCCCGCGGGCAAGCCGTGGGCGATGCGCGTGACTTTCACCTCAGGTCGAGCCAGGCGTTTGGCGAGATAAAAACTGGTAGCATCGCCTTCCACGTCCGTGCCCAAGGCAATCACGACCTCGCGGATGGGCTCGCAACCCAGGCGACGTTCGAGTCCGGCAATCCGGAGGTCGTCCGGCTCCACCCCGTTGAGGGGTGAGATCTTGCCCCCGAGCACGTGGTATTTGCCGCGGAAAGTCCCTGATTTTTCGAGGCTCAAAATGTCCACGGGCCGCTCGACCACGCAGACCAGCGAGGCGTCCCGGCGCGGGTCGGAACAAATCGCGCAGGGCGACTGTTCGGTGAGCGCGCCGCAGACCTCGCAGAATTTCACGCGCTCGCGCGCGGTGAGCATGGCGTCGGCCAGGTGCTTGACCGTGCCCGGCTCGGCCTGCACCAGGTGCAGCGCGATGCGCTCGGCCGAACGCGGCCCGATGCCCGGCAAGCGGCTCAGGGCGGCTACCAGCGCGGTAACAGATTCAGGAATGATCACCATTCGAGGCTTGGACTTGGTCCGCCGCGCTCCCCGGGCACCAGCCGCTCGCGGCCGGCAGAGGGAAACGTGTTCGGGTGGAGCGGGAGTTGGCGGCGGCTCACGTCAGCCCGGGCAGATTAAACCCGGCCGTCACCTTGCCCATTTCGGCGGTGGAAATCTCCTTGGCCTGCCCCAGGGCCTGGTTGGCGGCGGTCAGGACCATGTCTTCGAGCAACTGCACATCCGCCGGGTTGACCGCCTGCGGATCGATTTTGATCGAGGCAATGGTGCCGTCGCACTTCGCCACCACCTTGACTACGCCGCCGCCGCTGGTGGCTTCGACCGTGCGGTTGCCAAGGTCTTGTTGAACCTGTTCCATCTGCTGCTGCATGCGCGCAGCCTGTTTCATGAGTTTGCCAATGCTGGACATGTTATGAGTTGAGCGTTGAGTTTTTTCTTAAGCGCGAACCTCGACGATTTGGCCTTTAAAGATTTCCAAAGCTTTTTGGATCAGCGGATCGTCTTTGAATTGGTCTTGGTTGAACGGCACGGGGGCCAACTTCTCCTTGGCCGGTCCCGCCGCGGGCGCCGCCGCGCGGGCCGGACCCGTACCGGCCCCGGACGGCAACGCCACCCGCGGCGCAGCGACCGCGCTGGCCGCCGAACCCGGCGCCACGCGGCCCGGCGGGGGAGATGATTTCACAAATTTGATCTGGCAATGGCCATGGCCGAGTTCGGCCAGCTTGGTTTGCAGCAGCGCCTGGTTGCGCGGATTATCCACCAGCGCGATGTGGTCCTCGGCTTCCGGAGGGAAGCCGATGGTCAGCGTGTTCTTGGCGAAGGTGACCGGGTGCGCCTGCTGGAGGTAGGTGCGCGTGAAGCCACTGACCTGGCCCACCAAGGCCACCAGGCTGCTCCACAGCCCTTCAAGATCCGCCGCGCCGGGCGGTGCCGCCACCGGGGCCGGCTCCCGCATTTCGAGGGGCGCGGAAGCCAGGCGGTTGGGGGGCAGCCGCCGCGGAAGCGGCTGGCCTGGGTTTCGGGGCAGCGTCCGCCACCGGAGACACGGCCGGAATTCTCGCCGCCGCGCCGCCCTCGGCGTCGCGGAGATTTTGCAATTGTTTGAGCACGGCGTCCAGGCTGACGGCGTGGCGCGCCTCGATGGCTTTGAGCAAGGCCACCTCGACCAAAATCCGTTTGGAGGCCGCGTCCCGCAAGCGCATTTCCGCTTCCGCCAGGACTTCCATGATGCGCGTGAGGCCCTCCGCGGAGGCCTGCTTGGACTGGTCGTCGAGCGAGGCGCTTTCGGCCTCCGAAATCTCCAACATGCCGCGGTCTCCATTGGAAACCTTGAAGATGAGCAAGTTGCGAAAGTGGTTCAGGAGATCGGAGAGTAACCGGCCCAGGTCTTTGCCCTGGGTGGCCAGGTCGTTCAGGCGTCGAAGCGAGCCCTGGATCTCGCCTGCAAGGATGGCTTGCGAAAGTTCCAGGAGCTGGCCTTGGGCCGTGAGACCGAACATCGAGAGGACGTCCGCCTCCTCGATGGCGGCCCCGCAAAAGCTGATCAGTTGATCGAGCGTGGACTCCGCATCGCGCAGGGCGCCCTCGGCGCCTCGCGCAATGGCGTAGAGGGCCGCCGGCTCGATTTTCACCTTCTCCTGCTTCGCGATAAAGGTCAGATGCTTCGCAATCAGGGCTGCGGGGATGCGGCGCAAATCGAAGCGCTGGCACCGGGAGAGGATGGTCGGCAGCACCTTTTCCGGGTCGGTTGTGGCGAACAGGAATTTTACATGCTCCGGGGGCTCTTCGAGCGTCTTCAGCAAGGCGTTGAAGGCCGCGGTCGAGAGCATATGGACTTCGTCGATGATATAGATCTTGTAGCGCGAGCTGGCGGGCGCGTATTTGCAGGTCTCACGCAATTCGCGGACCTGCTCGACGCCATTATTGCTGGCGCCGTCGATTTCCAGCACATCGAGTGACCTGCCCTCGGCGATTTCCCGGCAGCGCTCGTCGCGATCGTCAAAATCCACGGTGGGACCGTCGGTGCAGTTCAGGCATTTGGCGAAGATCCTGGCAATGGTGGTTTTGCCGGTGCCGCGGGGGCCGCAGAAGAGATACGCATGAGCGATGCGCTTCTGCTCGATGGCGTGGCCCAGGGTCTGAGTGACATGCTCCTGCCCAACGACATCGCTAAAGCATTGCGGGCGGTATTTGCGGGCTATGACTTGATAGGCCATGTAAATCAAAAGCCAGGGTGACCACGGCAGACGCGGAGCAAACTACCGTTGCTGCCTTCCGGCCCTGGCGGGGTTCGTAAGTCCACATTCCATGGGCCCTGGCGATTTCGAATGTGGCGCAGCCTGCGCCAAGGTTCAAGGACAAACCCCACCGGCCAAATACTCCATGACTTTTGGCCGGCCCGAGAGTATGCTGGCCTTCGGGTGGGCGGGGTACTGGATTGGGACATATGCGTGAAGGACATACTGAGGTTTTAGTGGTTGGGGCGGGACCGGTTGGGCTATGGACTGCCTTGCAGTTAGCCGAACGCGGGGTTCAGGTCACCATCATTGATCGCGAATCGCGAACCGCCGCCCGCAGCTACGCTTGCGCCTTGCACTCGAGCACGCTCCGGGCGCTGCAGCCTTTTGGCCTCTTGCCCGCCCTGTGCGAGCGCGGGCGCCGCGTCAGTCACGTTGCCTTTTTCGATCCATCCGCCAGCCGGGCGCGGCTCGATCTGACCACGCTTAGCCCGGAATTCCCGTTCCTCCTGATCCTCCCGCAAAAGGACCTGGAAGAAACACTGGAACACCGTCTCCGCCAGGCTGGCGTCCAAGTGCACTGGAATCATCGGCTGGACAGTTTTATCGAAGACCAGGGCCACATCGTGGCCGAGATCGAGGAATTGGGCGGGACCAGCACGGGCTACGTCGTTCCTCACTGGGAGAGTGTCGTGAAGCGGCGCGCCCCGCTCCGTGCCGAGTGCCTCATCGGCGCCGACGGTTCTCATTCCATGGTTCGAGAACGACTGGGAGTGCAATGGCAACGCGCCGATTTGCCGCAGCGCTTCGCCGCTTTTGAGTTTGAGACCGATTCCACCAACGAGGATGAAGTGCGCGTCGTCCTGGCCGAGGCCACCACCAACGTGCTCTGGCCCTTGCCCCATCGCCGGCTCCGCTGGACGTTTCAACTCACCGGCCCGGGGACGGCTGAAGGGTTGCCCGAAAAGGAGCGCCGGGCTGTGCGCTTCGAGCAACCCGAGATCGACGAAGGTATCCGCCAGCACGTGCAGCGCATCTCGAGCCAGCGCGCTCCCTGGTTCCGGGCGAACGTCCGCAACCTCGATTGGTGCTCGGAAGTCAGCTTCGAGCCCCGGGTGGTTTCGGAATTCGGACGGGGCCGCTGCTGGCTCGTGGGGGATGCCGCACACCAGGCGGGACCCGTCGGGGTGCAGAGCTTGAACATGGGGTTCGTCGAAGCGGCGCGCCTGGCCGAGTTGCTCCCCGCTGTTCTGCGCGAAGAGGCGCCTTCGGCGTCGCTGCGGATTTATGACCAAGAGCAGCGGAGCGCGTGGCGTCAATTGTTGGGGTTGACGGGTGGGCTCCAGCCGGGCCCCCAAACCGATCCCTGGGTGGCGGAGCACCGCGCCGGGATCCTTTCCTGCCTCCCGGGCCTGGCCGGCGATCTGGGCGCCCTGGCCGGGCAGTTAGGCCTCGGCTTCGCCGAGCCCGCGGGCCAAGCCGCCCCGGCCCCTAACCCGGCGCGGCCAATGGATGCACATTAAGCTTCCCAACCTGCCGCCCCTTTGCCAGACTAGACTTCCAAACAAATGTTTTCACATATGAGCCGACCAATAACGGTATTAGGTCTTTTCACCCTGAGCATCAACCTGGCTCTCGGCCATGCCGCCGCCGCACCCGCGCCCCTCGCCATCGCCGCCACCCTGACCAACATCCCCGGACCGCAAATTCAATTCGCCACCCCCGTCTATGACTTCGGCCGGGCCAAGTCGGGCGAACCGGTCAAGTACACTTATTATTTTACGAATACCGGTGACCAGGTGCTGGAGGTGACCCACGTGCAGCCGTCGTGTGGTTGCACGACCGCCGGTGAGTTTACCAAGCGCGTCGAACCCGGAAAGACCGGCGCCATTCCGATCCAGTTCAATCCGGGCAACAACAGCGGGCAGATCTATAAGACGATTGCCGTCACCTCCACCGCCAGGAACCAGAACACGGTCGTGCTGCAGCTTCGCGGCGCGATCTGGAAGGCGATCGAGTTCATCCCCGCCTATTCGGTGCTGACCATTCCCCCGGACTCTCCGGGCGCCTCGACCTCGGTGCGCATCACTAACAACCTTGCGGAGTCTCTGGTGTTGTTCGAGCCGCGCAGCAGCAATCCTTCCTTCCAGGCCGAACTCACGACGAACATCGAGGGAAGGTCTTTCGAACTGACCATCACCGGGAAGCGCCCCTTGGCCCACGGCACAGTCCAGGGCCAGGTGATTATCCGGACGGCTTCGGCCACCTCACCCACGATCAGCGTGCCGTTTTGGGCCAACGTCCAGCCGCCCATGATGATCTTTCCGCCGCAGATTTCGCTGCCTCCTGCGCCGCTGGCCCGGGCCGCGAACCCCACGCTCACGATCCAGAACAATAGCACCAACCGGTTGACGTTGTCGGACGCCTCGATCAACGTTCCGGGGGTGGACTTCAAACTGACCGAAACCCAGCCGGGTCGCATTTTCAACGCCGTGTTCACCTTCCCCGAGGGTTTCCGCGTTCCTGAAGGCCAGCAAGTGCTCTTCACCGCGAAGTCCAGCAACCCGCAGATGCCTCTAATCAAGGTTCCCATTCTGCAGTACCAACTGCCGGCGGGACGTCCGAACCTGCCTGCCAATCGCGCTCCGCTTCCGCCGGCGCCGCGGGCGCAGGCGAGCCATTAGCCTTTCCTGGCGCCCGTGTTGCGTTCCCGGCCCAGCCCAAGCTGCACGACCACGCAGCGGGGCAGTGCGCTGCTGAGCGTCCTGTTCGAAGCCGCGGCGGTGGCACTCGTCGGCGTTAGTCTGGCCTTTTCCGCCAACTTTCTCTCACGCCGCGGCCTTGAGCTTTCCCGCGATTATTTTCCCGGTTCCTCAGGGGCCGCGGCCCCGGCGGCACGTGTGGGCGAGGCAGTGTCGGGCCGGACGAATGCCTCGGTGGAAATGACGCCGGCAGCCATGCGCCTGGCCCAGGAGGGCATTGGCCAGGTGAGTCGCGCCGAAGTTAAGCGGCTGTTCGAGGATCCACGCCGTCAGCAGGGGAGAATTGCCTTTATCGATGCGCGCGCCGACGAGCCGTATCAGCAGGGTCACGTCCCCGGCGCGTACCAACTGGATTATTACCACCCGGGACCGTATCTCGCGACGGTGCTTCCGGTGTGCGAGATGGCCGAGCAAATTGTGGTGTATTGCAACGGCGGGGATTGTGAGGATAGCATACACACGGCGATGTTCCTGCGCGACGCCGGAGTGCCCGCCGGCAAACTCCGGGTTTACACCGGCGGCATTGCCGATTGGACCGCCGCATCGTTGCCGATCGAGACGGGCTCGCGCGACAGCGGAACCCGTCTTCCAGCCAGCCAGCCCCGGAGCCCGTGAACCTCAAAACACCCGTCAACCCGTCACGTTTGGCCGCACCATTTCGGAGCGACCGACGATCGCGGCCATGGACCAACGGCCTGAGCCCCGGCCGCGTTAGCCGATGAGTGCCCCTCCCTCTCGAAATCAAACCGCGCTCGAATATGGTGCTCTGCTGGGGCGGTGGCTCCTGGGGGGCCTGTTCCTCTACATGGGCTTGCGCAAAGCCTTGCATCCGGAACTCTTTTTGAAGCTCGTCGAGCAATACCAGATGGTTCACGAGCCCCTGGTCCTGAATTCCATCGCTGCCGCTCTGCCATGGTTCGAGGTTTTTTGTGGCCTCCTGTTGCTCGCCGGCGTGGCTGTGCGCGGTGCGGCTTTGATGCTGGTCCTGATGCTGGTGCCCTTCACGCTGGTCATACTCAAGCGTGCGCTGGCCATCGCGGGCGCCAAGGGCTTGGCGCTCTGCGCGGTCAAATTCGACTGTGGTTGCGGCATGGGCGAGGTTTATGCCTGCCACAAAGTCTTGGAGAACGGCGCGCTGATCGCACTTTCCGTGTGGCTGCTGCGCGATCATGGACGGCGTTTTGCGCTGCGTTTCGACCTGTTAAAGCCCCACGGTTCGAAATAAGGGCCGGGAGTTCTTCCTCACCCCGTTCCAGTGGTTGATCGAGCCTTCCTGTCCGCACGGGGCGCCCGCCATTTCCCTTGCCTTCCCGCAGGTTCACCTGCATGGTGCCGAGCGGCACCGATGCCTAAAACCGCAAAATCACAATGGGATTTTGGTGAGCTGTTTCCCGCCGAGCCGCTGCGGAAAGTGCTTTCGGTGGCGGAACTCACCCAGCGGATTCGGCGTCTCCTGGAAGGCGAGGTGGGGGCCATCTGGGTCACCGGCGAGGTGACGAATTTGCGGGCGCAAAGCTCGGGCCACATCTATTTCACGCTCAAGGATGCGAACGCGCAACTGAGCTGCGTCTTGTTTCGCGGCGAAACGCAGGTGGACCGCGCGCTGATCCAGGATGGTCGGAAACTCATTTTGCGCGGCGAGGTGACCGTGTACGAACCCCGCGGGCAATACCAGTTGCGGGTCCTGGTGGCCGAGGCCCAAGGAGTCGGAGCGCTCCAAGCCGCGTTCGAGAAGCTCAAACAAAAGCTCAAAACCGAGGGGCTGTTTGCTCAAGAGCGCAAGCGGCCTCTGCCTCGATTTCCACAAGCCATTGGACTGGTTACTTCGCCCACCGGCGCGGCCATCCGCGACGTCCTCCATGTGGTGCGACGCCGGAACCCGGCGCTGCGGATCGTTCTGGCCCCATGCCGCGTGCAGGGCGAAGGCGCGGCGGCCGAAATCGCCGCCGCCATCCGGTTGCTCAACGAGTTCAACCGGCGCCTCACCAGCAACCCAGCCCCGCCGGTGGAGATACCCCCCCCGCCCGATGCGGTTTCCCGCCTGGATTTAATCCTGGTCACCCGGGGCGGTGGAAGTCTCGAAGACCTTTGGGCCTTCAACGAGGAAGCCGTGGCGCGGGCGATTTTCGAATCGGACCTGCCGGTCGTTTCCGCAGTGGGGCACGAGATTGACTTTACGATGAGCGATTTCGTTGCGGATGCGCGCGCAGCCACCCCGAGCGCCGCCGCGGAGATCCTGACGGAAGGCGTCTTTGGCCGTTGCGCGTTTCTGGCGGAAGTCCAAAGCCGGCTCGGGCAGCTCACCCGCCGGCACTTGGCCGAGCAGCTTGACCGGCTGACCCAAGCCGGGCAGCGATTGGCTCGCAACCATCCCATGCGCCGGCTGGACAAACGATTCCAGGAATTGGATGAATTGCAGGCACGATTGCAGCGTTGCGCCAGGAATGCTGCGCACAAACAATGGATTGCGTGGGGGAACCTGTCCGGCCGGCTGTTGCGGGTGCGACCATCCTCGCTGCTCCGGCGCCGGCGGGAGCGCCTCGAACAAATCATGACCCGGCTCGACACCCAGCTTCGTTCCAGCGTCCAGAATCGAACGCATCGGCTGGGAACGGCGCAAAGCCGCCTGCGCCTGCTGGGTCCCGGCCAGGTGCTCGCGCGCGGTTATTCCATCACCCTGGATGCCGCCACCGGTTCGGTCCTCCGGGCCGCCGACTCTGCACGGCCTGGCCAACTCTTAAAAACGGTCCTGCATAGTGGAATCGTGGCCAGCCGGGTCGAGCAAATCCCGCCCGCCCAAGAGCCAAAAAAGGAAGCCCGCGGATAAACTCCGGGGCTTCCAAACGCTAATGAAACTTAGCGAACTTACCGGGCTTTTTCCATCTGGGCGCCTGTGTTTTTTGCCGGGGTATGACCCCACCTTGACAGCCGGGTTGCCGCCCGGAATCCCTGAATTTCAAAATCCGTCGCCCGGTTTCTGCTCGACTCGGGGAAGGTCGGCAGGGATTTTTGATCCATGCACTTCGCGCCGCTGCCGCGAGCCTTTTATGAACCGTCCGCCCGGTCGGTCGCCCCCGCCCTGCTGGGCCATTGGCTCATATCCCATACGGGGGAGGGGTTTTGCGGCGGCCCGATCGTCGAAACCGAGGCCTACCTCCAAGGCGACGCCGCCTGTCATGCCGTCATGGGCCCGACTCCTCGAAATCAAGTGATGTTCGGACCTCCCGGCCATGCCTATGTGTACTTCATTTACGGCGCCCACTATTGCGTTAACGCCGTCTGCCAGCCCTCAGGCGTGGCGGAAGCCGTGCTCATCCGCGCCATCGAGCCACAACTGGGCCGGGACCTGCTCCGGAAGCGGCGGCCCTCTCCGACGGAACGGACCCTGACCAACGGTCCGGCCAAACTGTGCGAAGCCATGGGGATCGACCGCACCTTGAACGGCACAGACTTGTGCCATCCAAATGCCCCGTTGCTGATTGCGTGCAACCCCAACCTCGAGGCCTTCCTAGCCGGGCGGGGACGCCCGGTTACAACCCGGCGGATTGGCATCACGCGGGCCGCGGATCTGCCGCTGCGCTTCTATCTGCCGGGGAGCCAGTATGTTTCGAAGCTTCGTTGAGGGCCGCTGGGGCCGGAACACCGCCCGAACGCCAAGCCTGGAGCTGTGCCAGAGCAAATCCAAACGAGCGCATCCCGGCAGCACCCCCCGCCGAACACGGCTAGACGCCGGAGCGCCGGCTTTGAGCCGGCTTAGGGCGTCCCATATCCATAGGAGCACGACAAGAATCGCCGAGCGCCGCAAGCCGGCTCAAAGCCAGCGCTCCGGGGGTACTGCAGGGACGCACCCAATCTAAACGGATGCGCCAAAAGCTTCTTGCAACTAAGTCTCAATTGGCCTAGTTTCCCGGCGGTGAAAGCAAAACAGCCCGTGCCGGCCTATGTGGTCTTGGAGGGTCGCTGCGCCGGAACCGAGGTTTGTCCTCTGAGCCGCGTGCAGGCGGGCGCTACGGTTTGCATCAAGCAGCTTTCCACCTCGCCCGAGGTTACGGATCGGCTGCGGGAAATGGGGTTTTGCGAGGAACAAAAGGTCAAGGTGGTGGCCCGCGAATCGAGTTTCATCTGCCAGGTCTGTAACGCGCGGCTGGGCATCAGCCACGCCTTGGCCGAGGCCATCTGGGTGGAAGCGCCACCGGTGGGCGCGGACGCCGCCTGAGGTATGGCGGGGGAACTGCAGCCTTTAACTTCTGTCCCCTTGGGCCAGACCGCCACGGTGGCTGAGATCAAGGTGCCCCTCGAAAGCCGTCCGCGCTTGATGGAAATGGGCTTGCTGGTGGGGACCTCCGTTGAGTTGGTTCGATTCGCCCCGCTTGGCGATCCGGTCGAGATCAAGGTGCGCGGTTACAATTTGACGCTGCGCAAGCACGAAGCCGAGCTCATCCTCGTTCGGCCGGCGGCCTAGGGCCGCCGCATCGCACTCGACCTGATCATGAGTTCTGTAACACCGAGCGCTCCAGGGGAGCCGGTTTCACGCCGCAGCCTGCCACCCAAACGGCCCCGCTACGTCGTGTTGACCGGCAATCCGAATTGCGGGAAGACCACTCTGTTCAACGGCCTGACCGGCCTGCGAGCGAAAGTTGGCAATTACGCCGGGGTTACGGTTGAGCGCAAGGAGGGGCGCTTGCTTGGCGCGTCGGCGGGCCTGGGTCTCAGAGTGTTGGATCTGCCCGGGACCTACAGCCTCAGTCCGCAATCACTGGACGAGCAGATTTCACGCGACGTGCTGTTGAACCGGTTGCCGGAATTGCCCGCCCCGTCGCTGGTGGTTGTTGTCGTCGATGCCTCGAACCTGCAACGCAACCTTTACTACGCGACCCAGATTCTCGAATTAGGTTACCCGACCATTATCGCCCTCAACATGATGGATGTGGCCGAGAACAACGGCCATCGCATCGATGCCGGTGCGCTGGCCGAGCGGCTTGGTGTCCCGGTAGTGCCCATTATCGCCAGCGAAGGCCAGGGTCTGCCGGAACTCACCAAGGCGATTCTCGACCTGGTCGAAAAGCCAAGCGAACGCCGCCGCCAGCGCTTCGCGGAGCTCCCGGAAGCTTTGGCGAAGGAGGTCGAAGGCCTGGCGGCCATGTTGACCCAGACGTGTGAGGCCCGGCGGGACCAGGCAATGGCGGAAGCCATGCTCATCTTGAGCAACGAAAAGGCCGTTTCTTCGAGCCAGGGGCATTACCCGCCCCCCGTCGTGCAAGCCCTAACCGACGCTCGCCAAAGGCTGGATCGTGCCGGGGTGGATTGGCGAGGCGCGCCCATCGAAGCCCGGTATCAGGCGATTGCTTTGATCCAGCAGGCCGTGACGACCGAGTCGGCTTCTCCTGGCGAGACCTTTAGCGACAAGTTGGATCGGGTGCTCACCCACAAGCTTTGGGGCACGCTGGTGTTTATCGGGATCATGAGCCTCATGTTCCAGAGCATCTTCACATTCGCCAAGTTCCCGATGGAAGCGCTGCAGACCGGGGTTGATTGGCTGGGTAGCAAGGTTGGGGGATGGATCCCTCCCGGTGATCTCAACAGCCTGTTGGTGGACGGCGTGATCTCGGGTGTGGGCGCCGTGATTGTGTTTTTACCGCAGATCCTGCTGCTCTTTCTCTTTATCGGCCTGCTCGAGGACACAGGCTATATGGCCCGGGCGGCGTTTCTCATGGATCGACTCATGAGCAAGGTCGGTCTGCACGGGAAAAGCTTCATCCCGATGCTCAGCTCGTTTGCCTGTGCCATTCCAGGGATCATGGCCACCCGCACCATCGAGAGTCCCAAGGACCGCCTCGTGACCATCCTGGTTTCCCCCCTGATGAGCTGTTCCGCGCGCCTGCCGGTTTACACCTTGCTGATCGGTGCGTGCATTCCCAACCTGACGGTCTTCGGCTTCTTGAAGCTGACCGGTCTGACCATGCTGGCCATGTATCTACTGGGCATCATCGTGGCGCTGCTGATGGCCTGGCTTTTCAAAAAGACCCTCCTCAAAGGCGAGCCGCCTTTGCTCATCATGGAGTTGCCTCCATACAAGCGGCCGGTGGCACGGGTGGTGTGCCGCCACATGTGGGACCGCTCCAAATTGTTTTTGCGCCGCGCGGGCACCGTTATCCTCGGCATCAATATCCTCCTGTGGTTCCTGGCCAGTTACCCGCGGAGCGCGGACATTTCACGGGACTTTGGCGCCCGGCGAGCCGCGATCGAGGCTCAAATCAGCCTGTCCCAGCCCAAAACCGTCCGCCAGCAATCCCTCGGGGGCCAGTCGTCCGCGGACAACCCCCAGGTCGCGACGACCGACGCATCAAAGGTTGAGGCCAACGCCAAACTTCAGAAGCAATTAGCCGCACTGGACAACGAAGAGGCCGGTGCCAAGCTCCGGCAAAGCTTTGCCGGTCTGCTCGGGCGCACTGTCGAGCCGGTCATTCGACCGCTCGGCTTCGATTGGAAGATGGGAGTTGGCATCGTGTCGTCGTTTGCGGCCAGGGAGGTGTTTTTGAGCACCATGGCCATCGTCTATAACGTCGGCACGTACGACCGTTCCGATTCCAGCAAACACAACCTGGAAAGTGCATTGCTGGCGCAGCGGAATCCGGACGGAACCCAGGTTTATACGCCGTTGACCGCGATCACGCTGATGGTCTTCTATGTATTTGCGCTGCAATGTGTAAGCACCGTGGCGATCGTCCGCCGCGAGACCAATTCGTGGAAGTGGCCCCTGTTCCAGTGGTTTTACATGGGCGTATTGGCTTGGACCCTGGCGTTTGCGACGTTCCATATCGGGCGCCTTCTGGGCTGGGGCTAAAGGTTTGTTCTCGCGGCGTGACGGCCTGAATCGGCTCGAAGAAAACGCTTGCCTCGGCTGCGGTTGAGGAGTAGGGTGAGACACAGCCATACCTTAGCAGAATTGGCCTTATATGAATGTGGGTCAGTCAATTCGGCGCAGGGGTTTTACGCTTCTCGAACTCCTCGCCGTCATTGCGACCATCGCAATACTTGCAGCGCTGCTTTTGCCTATCTTGAATCGAGCCAAAGTTAAAGCGCAGCGCACCAACTGTTTCTCGAACCTCCGCCAACTGGGCATCGCCTGCGGCATGTACAGCAACGACAACAACGACGCCTTGGTCGCTTCCTCGCCGGATCGGCCCGAAGTCTGGGTTCAAGGTGACATGTCAAAAACAACCGAGGCCACCAATTCAGCCCTTATTAGCCAAGGCAAACTCTATCGCTACGCTCAGAACCTGGCGGTGTATCATTGTCCGGCCGATCAGGGTAAGAATATTAACGGGCAACACGTTGCCACGGTGCGGAGCTATTCGATGAACTGCTTTATGGGAGCTCGGGATCCTACTCTCCCGCCCATTCCCTCGACCGCAAGCGGTTATGTGCCGTTTTTCAGCAAAGACTCTGAAATCCAACGCCCTTCAGAAATGTGGGTGGTGCTCGACGAAGACGAGCGGAGCATCAGCACCGGCTTCTTCATAGCCGACCCCACCGGCGACGTTTGGTTTAACTTTCCTGCGATATCCGATCATCGGCATGGTTACAGCTTTACTCTGAATTTTGCGGACGGGCATTCTGAAATCTGGCGCTACCGGGATCCACGGACCCTGACCGTCAGCACCAACGGGTTGGATCAGGTTGGTAATCTGGATCTTGCCCGAATTGCCCGGGCCAGCACCGTCTCTCAATAGACACCCTTTCACAGGGCTTTCCTCGGTTTCTTTCAGCATTCGCGCCTGGCGTGGAAGCAGTGTGCCTTCCTGCGTGGGCGAGCGGATCCCGGCCTTCAGGCCATTTGGCAGGCTCACGCCGTGCCAGAGGCTATCCAATGAGGCTCCCCTTCCGATTCGCGTGACGTTCAGGACCAGAGGATCCGCGTGTCTTGACTCCTCCGAAAAACTTTATACAAATCCAATTGCGAAGGTGTCTATCAACTGAAGTTTGGGATTGTGAATGGCCAGGAACAACGCGGTTGGTGCGAAACGCTGTATCACAAAAAGGCGTCGGAACTAATCCTTTACGGTCGAGCCCTGGGCTTAAGCCATGCCGAAGCGGAAGACATTGTTCACGAAACCTTTGTGCAGTTGATGAAGCGGGCCGAACCGCCCGAAAGGCCGGAGCATTATTGCGTGCGGACCTTTCGCAACCTGGCGCTGAACCACCGACGGAGCCTTTGGCGGCGGTTGACCCGGGAATGGGAATCGCAGCGCTGGTTCGAGCCGGCTCGGGACGAGAACCCGCTGGAAGCCTGTGCGATGTCGAGGCTCGCGGACCTTCCGGCGGAGCAGCGCGAAGTAATCGTGTTGAAGGTCTGGCACGATTACACGTTCGAGGAGATCGGGGCGTTGCTCGAGGTCTCGCCGAACACGGTTGCTGGGCGATATCGTTATGGCTTGCAGAAACTTAGGCACTTTTTAAAAAACGCGTCTTATGAACCAGATGGACGAATTAGAAACGCAGTTGCGCTCGTGGGCGCCGCGCCGCCCTTCGGCGAGGCTTGAGGGCAGGTTGTTTGCCGAGGCCAAGCAGGCCCCCGAGGCGCCGCCGGTTTTCCGGCTCCGCTGGCTTGCCCCCGCCATGGTGACCCTGTTTTTGATGTGCCTGATGATCAACCAGCGCAGCGGACAGGTCATCACCATCACGGGCAGGCAGAGCACCATGGAGACGGCAGCCTTGAGCAACCAAAGTGCGGCCGCCTGGCTGCCGGGCAGCTTTACTCGAGAGCAGAATGGCCTGCCAGCCGAGACTTTCGAATGGACAAACGGCGGCGGATGGACTTCTAGTAAAGGCTCTCTCCGAGGTCCGAGAGGCACTAATTAATGACAAACGACCAACCGAAACCGCAACCATCAAAGACCGACCTGCCCATGACCGCTTCCGCAGCGGCTGCGAAACCTCCTTCTTCTTCGGCTCCACGAACCGAGCCTTTCTTCCGCAGAATCGACTGGCTGACCTTCCTGATCACCTTCGGGGTCGTATTGATTGGTTACTACCTGACCCTGGCCCCGGAGTTGACCTTGGAGGATTCCGGCGAGCTGGCGACGGGATCCTTTTACGCCGGTATTCCCCACCCTCCCGGGTACCCGGTCTGGACGATTTACACCTGGCTGTGGACCGTATTGCTTCCCTTTAAGAACATCGCCTGGCGGGTGGCACTGGGCGAGGCGACGGGCGGCGCGCTGGCGGCGGGGCTTCTGGGGTTATTGGTGTCCCGTGGCAGCAGTTTGCTGATCGAAGGCATCGAGGAGCTGCAAGCCATGGCGGGCCGCTGGGAAAGCGCGATCTGCCTGGTGTCGGGTTTTGTGGCGGGCATGCTCTTGGGGTTCAATGGGTTCATGTGGAGCCAGTCGGTCATTGTCGAGGTGTATTCCTTCAGCGTGGCGTCCCTGATGATCGTATTGCTGTGCCTGTTGCGCTGGATCTATGCGCCGCACCAGTGGCGTTATTTGTACCTGGCGCTATTTTTTCATGGGCTCTGCTTTACGAACCACCAGACGCTGATCGTGGCGGCGATGGGAATTGAGATCGCCATCGCGGCGGCCAACTTCCGGATGGGGCGGAATCTTTTTCTGTATAACGGTATTGTCTATCTGGCGGGGCTGATCCTGAAGCAGCAGCACGTCCTGACGGCGCTGGATCAGAATCAGGCGGTGTTTGTCATTTTCAACGTGGTTGGAGTCTGTTCGCTTGCGGCCTACGCCTGGTTCACCATTCTTTCCAAGGAAACGTTTCCGGAATTCTGCCTGGACGGCGCGATGGCGGGGTTCTTCATCCTGCTGTCGCTGGTCCCGGGTCACGGGTTTTTCTACGGGTTCTTAGCGCTCGTTGCCTTGGGGCTCTGGGTAAAGTTCGCTCGGCAAACCTGGGGAACGGGGTGGGAATGGCTGGTGGTCATGCTGCTCGGCCTCTGCTGGATTGCCGGTGCCGGTTTTTACTTTTACATGCCCCTGGCCGGCATGACCAATCCACCCATGCAATGGGGCTATCCTCGGACGGTCGAAGGTTTCATCCATGCCTTCACCCGCGGCCAGTATGAAAAGGCAAATCCAACCGACCTCTTCCACGACCCGATGCGCTTCATCACCCAGTTGAGCATGCTGGGAACCGGCATCATCGAGGAATTCAATTGGGTCTATGCGTTCCTGGCGCTGGTTCCCTTTGTGTTTTTCTTCCGGCTGCACAAGCGCGAGCGCGCCTGGCTGATCGGCGTGGCGGCCATCTATTTCTTCCTGGGCGTGCTGTTGCTGATCCTGTTGAATCCGCCGCCGGACCGGGCGGCGCAATCCTTGGTCCGGGTATTCTTTACCGCCTCGCACACGTTGATTGCCCTGCTGGTGGGCTACGGCCTGGCCTTGATCGCCGCCTTCATGGCCACACACTATCAACGCTTCCGGTCCTGGGGTCTCATTGGTGGCGGGGTGGCCGTTGCGCTGGCGCTCTACTCGTTTACCCAACTCACCGAGAGCACCTTTTTTGGCGAAGGCGCCACCGTCAGCCTCTCGCGGTTGCTCGCCTTCGTGGCCAGCACCTTCACCAATAAAGACCAGTACCGGCCTGCCGGTTTATGCCGGCCTGATCCTCATCGGCATGACGGTGGCCTTTGTCGCCGCGGTTTATTTCTATCGCCAGCGCGCGCCCCTGGTCATCACCCTGGCCATCTTCGCCCTCATGCCACTGCACTCGATCATGACCCATTGGTCGGATAACGAGCAGCGCAACCACTGGTTCGGCTATTACTTTGGCCACGACATGTTCAGCCCGTCGATCGCGGGCGCCGACGGCAAGCCGTTGTATCCCGAGATGGCAAGAAACGCCGTGCTCTACGGCGGCACCGATCCGGGCCGGTTCTGTCCCACTTACATGATCTTCTGCGACAGCTTTATTCCGGGCAAGTGCCAGCCCGCATTCGATCAGCACTTCGATCGCCGGGACGTTTATATCATCACTCAGAACGCCCTGGCCGATGGGACCTACCTGGACTACATCCGCGCGCAATATAACCGCAGCACCCAAATTGATCCGCCCTTTTTCCAGGAGCTTTTCCGGAGCGATAAGGAACGCCAGGATAACTACAGCACAAACTTTCTGGCGCGCGCGGTGCAACCGCTGGACCGCTTCTTCACGGGCCTGGGCGATCGCATCGAGGAACGCCGGCGCACCTATACTTCGTGGTTCACCGACAAGGATTTTGTGGACCTTCGCGCTTTTGCGGATCGGCTGCGGCCCGGGGCGAAGCAGGACGCGGTGTCGAAATTCATTTACGAGAATCTCAGCCCGGCCACGCAGCGGTTGCTCGAGGCCAACGGAGGCGATGACGCCCTGCGCCAGGGTCTCGAGCGCGACCTGAACGCGCTGCTGGAAAGAGAATTGGTGACCAGGCGCCGGATCGATCAGGCGAAGGCGGAACTGTCCGCATCGCAACCGGACGTGGCGGCCGGCGGCGCTGCCGAGAGCGCGCGCCAGCGCGTGCAGGCGCTTAGCGGCGAAATCGCCCGGCTCTCGAACCTCAGCCCGCTCTACCAGCCGGAGCGGTTCAAGAGCGTCCCTCTTTCCGAGTATTTGCAGGGTTTTATCCGGCAAAACCCCCAGAGCCACACCCGCGTGCGGCTCAACCGGCTGTTGCTCGAAGCGGCGTACCCCAAGCTCATCGCCAAGAGCCTGGGCGGCGTGTATCCGGACCGGGAAATGTACATCGCTACGCCGGACGATTCCTCGAAATGTTTCAGTGATTACATGGCCGATGCCCAGCGGCGGCTGCAACTGAACCAGCTCAAACCCAACGAGGACGTGCGCTACGATCGCGACAGCGGCCGCGTGCAGATCTCGGGGCAGGTTGCCGTTATGGCCATTAACGGGCTGCTGACCAAGGTCATGTTCGACCACAATCCCAAGAACGAGTTCTACGTGGAGGAAAGCTTTCCGCTGGACTGGATGTACCCGCACCTGACGCCCTACGGGATCATCATGAAGATCAACCGCCAGCCGCTGGCCGAGCTGAGCGAGGATATCGTCAAGAAGGATCACGCGTTCTGGACCGAGTACTCGAAACGCCTGATCGGAAACTGGATTACCTACGACACCCCCGTCAAAGAGATTGCGGCCTGGGTGGAAAAGGTCTATCTGCGGCGCGATTTCAGCGGCTTCACCGGGGACCGAAAGTTCATCCGTGACGACCAGGCGCAAAAGTCCTTTTCCAAGCTGCGCAGCTCGATTGGAGGGATTTATAATTGGCGGCTGGCGTCGTCGAAACCAGGCACACCCGAGCACGAGCGAATGCTGAAGGAAGCCGATTTCGCGTTCCGGCAGGCCTTTGCGTTTTGCCCATACAGCCCGGAGGCGGTCTTCCGTTACGTCAACTTGTTGTTGAGCCAGCAGCGGTTTGACGACGCCCTCGCGATTGCCACCACCTGCCAGAAGCTGGACCCCTATAATGGCGGGGTAATCGACCTGATCAGTCGGCTCGAGGAATGGAAAAAGCAGCGCGCGGCAATCAACCCCGCCGCGGCTGAACAGGCGCTGCAAGCCAACCCCAACGACATTCAGGCCGCCTTCAACCTGGCGAGCACCTTTCTCCAAATGGCGCAGACGGACCGGGCGCTGGAAGTCCTGGACAAGGTTTTGAATAATCCGCAGGTCCAGGTCAATGCGCTTCGCGCCCTGGCCCAGGCCTATGCCAGCATCGGAAATACGGCCCGGCTCCAAGTGGCCGCGGACAAGCTCGCCGCGGAGTTTCACGCCCATCCGGCCGATTTGGAGGCCGGCCTGGGTTACGCCGAGGCCTGCCGGGATTTGAAGAAGCCGGAGGCGGCCACACAAACGCTCGACCAAGTGCTGAGTTCGCCGCAGCTTGACGCCAATGCCGCCCTGCAGTTGGCACAACAATACGCGGCGCTGCTCAATTACCAGAAGCTCGAACCCACACTCGAAAAGCTGGTGAAGCTCCTGCCGGGCTCGCCCGAGGCCTGGTACGACTATGCCGCCTTGAAAGCCACCCTGGGCAAGGCACCGGAGGCCCTCGAGGGCCTTCGCCATGCCCTGGCGCTCAACGCCGAACGCCGGAAGCAGGATCCCAAGGTGCGCGACCTGGCCGCCGACGCGCAAAATGATCAACGTTTCGCGGCCCTTCGCCAGAATCCGGAGTTTAAGAAGCTCGAGGAGGAGAAATAGCCGCGCTCCAAGCCCTAACGAGGCTCGGCCTTCGCCCCCCCCGTGGTCTGGGAGTGGTCGAAGGGTGGGAGGACCCAAGAATATCGGGGGTGGCAGACTCCTTGTAAGGCGGGTGTCCCCAGCCGCCGCGCCCTTCACCCGCCCCAAATTTTTTTTGCGGCTGCCAACCAGAGGTTGCCCAGGGTCAATCAATCGTCTATGCTTAGTGTCTGATGTTGTGGTTTGAGGAAGTTTGAGTTCCGATGAAAAAAAGCGACTTAGAAATGGATAACGAGCAGGAATCGATGGAACCGCTGATGCCGGTGGAGCCCGCGACCGTGACGCCCGAGCAACTGGACGAGCTCAAGCAGCGAGCCGCCAAGGCCGACGAACACTGGGAGCGGCTGCTGCGCACCACCGCGGATTTCGACAATTTCAAGAAACGAGCCGCCCGTGAGAAGCAGGAAGCCGTCAAGTATGCCAACGAGAGCCTGATCGAAAAGCTCATCCCCTCCCTGGACGCTCTCGACATGGCCCTCGCGGCGAGCCGCAACGATGGAACCGGCGTGTCCCAGTCGCTGCAAACGGGCATCAATATGGTCTATCAGCAGATTAAATCCACGCTCACCGACGTCGGTTTGGAAGAAGTGGATGCGGCCGGCAAGACGTTTGATCCGAATTTGCACGAGGCGGTCTCCCAGCGGGAAACCACCGAGGCGCCGGAAGGCCAGGTGGTCGAACAGATGCGCAAGGGCTATAAGCTGCGCGAGCGTCTGCTCCGGCCCGCCACGGTCGTGGTGGCCAAGCGTCCGGGCGCCTGATCGCGGCCATGACCAAACGAGATTATTATGAGGTCCTCGGCCTGGAAAAAGGAGCGAGCCCGGAGGAAATCAAGAAGTCGTACCGGAAGCTGGCGGTAAAATATCACCCGGATAAGAATCCGTCCGATAAGGCGTCCGAGGAGAAGTTTAAGGAACTCGGCGAGGCCTACGAGGTGTTGAACGATCCGCAAAAGCGGGCGGCCTACGACCAATACGGCCACGCCGCGTTTGACCGGCGCGCGGGCGGGGCCGGTCGGGCCGGCGGCTTTCACGATCCCTTCGAGGTCTTCCGTGAGGTCTTCGGCGGCGGCGGAGGTATTTTCGAGGACCTTTTCGGCGGCGGCCAGCAGGACCCCAGCCAGCCCCAACGCGGGGACGACCTGCGTTACGACATGGAGATTAGCTTCGAGGAAGCCGCTCACGGGTGCGAGAAGGAGATTACCGTTACCAAACCGGAAGTCTGCGAGGTATGCCATGGGTCCGGGGCGGAGGCGGGCTCGCGTGCCCGGGCCTGTCCGACCTGCGGCGGCCGGGGTCAGGTTATCACCTCCCGGGGCATTTTCAGCATCGCGCAAACGTGCCCCCATTGCCAGGGCGCCGGACGTATTATCGACAAGCCCTGCCAGGCCTGCCGGGGCCATGGCCGCCGGGAAAAAACCTCGAAAATCAAGCTGCGAATTCCTCCCGGAGTGGATACGGGCGCGCGCCTGCGTTCGGTGGGCAACGGTGAGGCGGGCTGGCGCGGCGGCCCCTCGGGGGACCTGTATGTGGTGATCCACGTTCGACCCCACGAGATCTTTCAGCGTGATGGCGATGATCTCGTGTGCGAAGTGCCCGTCAGCTTCGTCCAGGCAGCCCTGGGAGCGGAGATCGATGTGCCGACGCTGGACGGGAAGGCGTCGATCAAGGTGCCGGCCGGGACTCAGCCGGGCACCCTGTTCCGGCTGAAAGGCAAGGGGGTTAAAAACATTCAAGGGTATGGGTTCGGGGACCTGCATGTGAGAGTCAACGTCGAGGTTCCGACTCGTTTAACTCCGGCTCAAAAGGCCAAGCTGCAAGAGTTTTCCGGGCTCTGCGACGGCGGTGAGAACCCGATCAGCCAGTCGTTTTTTGAGAAAGCCAGGAAGCTGTTTCAATCGTAACGGCGGGATGGGTCGCGCGGAACCATCCACGCGGGCTGCCGCCAGCCACCGCGCCGTTTGTGCCTGGTTAAAGCACGACACGGTCAGGCGCGGGTGCGACGAATCAACAGCATCCTGTATCTGGATCGTGCGTTCATTTTCCTTACATGCACCGGTTCTATCTGCCACCTGAACACGCCCGGGATGACGAACTGACGCTTCGCGGCGCCGAGGCGCACCATGCGCTCCATGTTCTGCGGGTGCGGCGCGGTGAGCGGGTCATGGTGTTGAATGGAAACGGCCTCGAACGGCTCTGCGAGGTTGCCGAAATCCAACGCGATGAACTCCGCCTGCGCGCGATCGAGCGGCGGGTGGTCCCGCCCTTGCCCTACGAATTAACCCTGATCCAAGCCGTGCCCAAGGGCAAGCTGTTCGAGGCGATTATCCAGAAAGCCACCGAACTGGGCGCGTTCCGGGTCGTGCCACTGCTCTCGGAACGTGTCGTCGTTCATCTGGACGCACCGGAGGCGAGGGCGAAGGCAGCCAAGTGGCAAGGGGTGGCCATCGAGGCCATCAAGCAATGCGGATCAGCCTGGCTGCCCAAGGTGGAAGTGCCCGGCACCATCGAGCAAATCCTGGCACAGGGCCTGAAGCCGGACCTGGCATTGGTCGGCTCGCTGCAGCCGGAGGCCAGGCATCCCCGGACATATCTCCGGGAATTTGAGCGGGCCCAGGGCCGCCGGCCCGCCACCGTCTGCGTCTGGATCGGGCCGGAGGGCGATTTTACACCGGGTGAACTCCAAGCCATTCAATCGAGCGGCGCCCATCCGATCACCCTGGGCCGCCTGGTGCTCCGAACCGAGACCGCGGCGGCCTACTGCCTCTCATTTTTAAACTACGAACTGCAGGCGCCCGCGGATTGAAAGCGCCCGGCGGGAGCCTCGACCCCGCAGCCCTGCACCAGAGATTTCAGGCGTAGCGGCGGGGCGCGACGGCTGTGGGGCGGAGGGGGATGCATGTTCCGCCGCGACGCCCGGGCTTCGGCTCAGGGTTGGAAACGACGCTGCACCAGGACCCGGAAGGAGCGTCCCAGGTGCTCGGGATGGGTGAGGGTTAGAAACTGCCGTTTGCGGCGGGCATCCCAGTCGCCGAATTGCGCCTCCGTCTCCCAGGTCCGCGCCGCGACCGCGGTCAGGAACTGGGCTTGGGAAACCAGGGCGTCGGTGATCAGGCCGCAGGTCTCGCCAACGTCTCCCGAAGCGCGGCGAAATCGATGTGGGCGGTGAGATCCTGCTCTCCCGGGTGCGCGAGCAGGTCGGATTGGAGCCGGTGCCGGCCATAGGCCCGCAGGGTGCCGCTTTGCGCGCTCCGGCACAAAGCGCTCTGTTTCGGTCAGGCCGTAATCGATGGTGAGCAACCTGCCTTCCCGCAGCAGTCCCGCCGCCTCCTTCCACCAGGCGGCCGCCTGCGGCGAGGTCTCAACGCAGAACCCGTCCGGCAAAACCTGCGAAAGCTCGGCCATATCCGCGCCGGCAGGAACCGCCTGTCCCGACCCCAGGACCGCAGACTCTTCCCGCGCCATCCTGGTCCAAACAAACCGGTCGCCTGAGAAGCCGACACCCCATTCGAACCAGGCGCGCGCGGTCGCATCCCAAGCCAGCCGGTGAACGGGAAAAGCATCGAGAAGTTCGTTGGAAAAGATGACGCCGCGCACCCCGGAAGGCAGCTCTTTGGCGAGTCCGGGCAAACCGTCCGCCCAGCGGACCTGGCTGCTGAATTCGGAAAGGGTTGCGCGCTGCCACTGCTGCCGGCGCGGGGAGGGCTCCACGATCCAGGTACTGCACGGCCATGAAGAGGCTCGGGCGGTGTTGACGGAGCCAGCCTAAAATGTCCCGAGCCAGTTCAGCCCGGTGTGCTCCTGCCTCAACGAGGTACAATTCGGGCGGGCTTGCGTCACCGAACGTCCCCGGGTGCTCCTGCGTCCCCCCTGCGGGTTGCGGTTTCGCGGGGGTGAATGGTTGAGCCCGGCACTGCCCCAGCCATTCAGCGAATTGGAAAGCCAGAAGCTCCCCAAAAACAGGGCCAACGCTTGCGCTGGTGAAGTAATCTCCGCGCCGTCCGATGGTGTCCCCTTCCTTTTCATAATATCCATAAACGGGACAATAGAGCGCCAGCTCCATGAACCGGGCGAAGGAAATCGGCCCCCGGTTTTGTATCTCGGCGGCGATTTTACGGGCGACTTCACTCATGTGCCGGAGGCTGGTGCGGATTTAGCTATCAGTTGCAGCGGATTGTACAAAGCTTATGGCGAAGATCGACGCATTCTTCAACCTGATGTTCGAACAGAAGGCCTCGGACCTTCACCTTTCCTCGGGCAATAACCCCATGCTGCGGATCAACGGGGAGCTGCAGCGCGTGGACCATGCCCCCCTCGAAAATGACGAGCTCAAAAAGATGCTCTACGAGATCGCGCCCGAGTACAAGATCAAGACCTTTGAAGAAACGGGCGACGTCGATTTCGGCTACGAGATACCCAACATCTCCCGCTTCCGCGCCAATTTCTTCAACCAAAAGTATGGCATCGGGGCGGTGTTCCGGCAAATCCCCAGCAAGGTCCTCTCGTTCGAAGATTTTGAGAAGTTCGATGCGCCGCTGCCGCCGGTATTGAAGAAGTTCGCCATGCTCCACCGCGGGCTGGTGGTGGTGACCGGGCCGACAGGTTCGGGCAAATCGACCACCCTGGCCGCCATGGTGGACTACGCCAACAAGAATCGCCGCGACCACATCATCACGGTCGAGGATCCCATCGAGTTTGTGCACGAAAGCAAGAACTGCCTGGTCAACCACCGGGAGATTGGCGTGCACACCAAGTCGTTCGCCAGCGCGTTGCGCGGTGCGCTGCGCGAAGATCCGGACATCGTCCTGGTGGGCGAGTTGCGCGACCTCGAGACCATCGAGCTCGCCCTGGTGGCCGCCAGCACGGGCCACCTGGTCCTGGGCACCCTGCATACCCCCAGCGCGGCAAAAACGGTGGACCGCATGATCGACGTCTTCCCGTCCGAACAGCAGAATAAAATCCGCGCGACGCTCTCGGAAGCGTTGAAGGGCGTGATCGCCCAAAACCTCTTTAAACGGATCGACAAGAAAGGCCGGGTGGCGGCGCTGGAAATCCTGGTGTTCACGACCGCCATCGCCAACCTGGTGCGCGAAGGCAAGACCCACCAGATTCCCGGCATGATCCAGGTCGGCAAGAAGCTGGGCAACCAGCCTTTGGATGACGCCATCATGGAGCACCTGCGCATGAAACGCATCGCGCCCGAGGAGGCCTACGACAAGTGTATCGACAAGAAAAAATTCCGGAGCTTCCTTTCCCACCCGCCCGAGGAGGACGAAAACTGACCTATGCGCCGCCCCGAACTTGATTACATACTCAGTGCGATGCTGGATTCCCAGCCCGAGGTGTCGGACCTGCTGTTCACGGTGGACAAGCCGCTGCAGGTCGAGGCCCTCGGCGAATTGAAACCGGTCAGCCTTGAAACGCCCATTCCGAAACTCACGCCGTTTCAGACCGAGATGGTCGCGCTGAACCTGGCGGGGGACAATCAATGGCACATCATGGATTTGATCCGGCGCGGCTCCTGCGACACCGCCTATACGCTGGCCGACAAGGCGCGCTTCCGGATTAACATCTTCTCGCAGCGCGGCAACTACTCGATTGTGCTGCGCAAACTCAACACCGAAATACCGACGCTCGAATGGTTGAAGTTTCCGGAAATCATCAAGCAAATCCCGAAGGAAAAGACCGGCCTGGTGCTGGTCACCGGCGCGACGGGGTCGGGCAAATCGACCACGCTGGCCGCCCTCCTGAACGAGATCAACCATACCAAGCCGGTCCATATCATCACCTTGGAGGATCCGGTGGAGTTTGTGCATGCCCACGACGCGGCGACCTTCAACCAGCGCGAGCTGGGAACGGATTTCGACACCTTTTCGAACGGGTTGCGCGCCGCCCTGCGCCAGGCGCCCAAAGTGATCCTGGTCGGTGAAATGCGCGATCGGGAAACCGTGAAGATCGCGTTGAGCGCCGCCGAGACCGGCCACCTGGTGCTCAGCACCCTGCACACCATCGACGCCGGCCAGACCATCAACCGCATCCTGGGTATGTTCGAGACCGACGAACAGGAACAGATCCGCGCCCGCCTGGCGGATACCCTCCGCTGGGTCCTGAGCCAGCGCCTGGTGCCGCAGATCGAAGGGGGCCGCCACGCCCTGCTGGAAATCATGGGGTCCAACCTCCGCATCCAGGAGACCATCCGGCTGGGCGAAAGCGAAGGCAAGAGCTTTTATGAGATCATCGAGGCCAGCCAGCCCTTCGGCTGGCGCACCTTTGATTTCTCGGCCCTCGAGGCCTACGAGCAGGGAAAGATTTCCGAAGAAGCCGCCCTGCTCTATTGCACCAAACGCGGTCCCGTCATGCGCGGCATCGATAACACCAAGAAGTCGCGCGGCGAATCCACCCACACGATGAACTCGCTGCGAATGCGCGGCGGCATCGAGTCTCGGGCCGGCAAGCCGCCGCCCGTCCCCGCGACCCTCAAGCTCAAGTAGATTATGTCGAATAAATTCGATTTCATCAGCGCCACCGATAAACCCGCGCTGCTGGCCTTCTCGACGCCCGAATGGCTGGACGCCGCCAAAGCGGCCCTGACCGAGCTGGGCTACAAGGTCCACACCGCCGCCACCCATAGCGACTTCCTCATCCGGTTCAGCCAAATCCGCTACCAGGTGGTGGTCATCGAGGAATTGTTCGCCGCCAACGACATCAGCGAGAACCTCACGCTCCACGCCCTGCAGCACATGCCGATGGGCCAGCGGCGGCATGCCACGACCATCCTGTTCGGCAACTCCTTTCAGACCTTCACGCCCATGCAGGCCTTCCAGCAGAGCGTTCACGCGGTTATCAACAGCTCCGAGTTGTTCCTTCTGAAACAGCTCATCGAAAAGGCCGTGGCCGATAATACCCTGTTCCTCCACAGCTACCGCGAGGCCCAAACCCGCGCCTACGCCGCCACCAAAGAAGAGGATTGAGCTGGTTCGTAGTGAGTTTCCACGCCCTGGACGGCGGAAGATTCACGCTCCGTCCCCACCAGGTCCACTTCACCACGCTGATGAACGCGGTCGAAGGCCTTACGGGGGGAATGCCAATGCCGCTTGAGCGATTTGAGCGCGAGATTCGCGCCCGTTTGCCGCAGACTTAAGCCAAGAGAGGTCTTTTCCGATGAGCAGTTCAGTCATCTTGGCATGATGGGTGTTCTTCATGGCGATGGGTTGCGCGGTGAAGGCAAATTCCGAAGTCAGCGCGCCAATCTCGCGCGTGTGGTCGTAGGTCATCAAGGCGTCTCCCTTGACCATTTTCAGGAGCGCGAATAGCTCGCGGTGATCCACCTGCCAATGGGAATAAAGCCGCCGTGAAGCGACCGTGTACGGGGGATCGACAAAAAACGCGGCTCTCTCCTCGTCCGCGTACCGGCGAATGACCTCGAACGCATCCCCTTCAATAAAGGAGAAGCGGTCGCGCATGCTGGCGATCTCCTGGATTCGGCGGGACGAGCAGCAGCCGAGTCAAAGTCACATTAGAGTTGAGACTTTCCGGGCACCTGCTACAACGTCAGGCAAGTTTAGCCTAACCGGCGCCCGGTCCGGCCTGTAAACCGACAGATCAGCTATGAAATTGAAGCAGACCCTCGAATTCAGTTGGCTTTTTAAGATGGGAGCGCTCGCGTTAGCCATTCAGCTTTCCACCCCCGGCGCCCGGGCCAATATCTACGCCACCAACATCAAGATCGACGGCACCACGACCAACGCCACCATCAGCTACATTCTCAATGAACCCGCGTCGTTGGGTGTCGAGCTCGATATCGCGGCGGGTTCGAGTGTCGTGCGGCGCCTCGTTCTGCCCCCGGGCGGCTCGGGAACGGATCGAGGGTTGAACTCGGTGGTTTGGGATGGGACCGACAACAACTCGAATGCCGTCCCCGGCGGAACTTACCACGTCAGCATTACCGCGGCTTCCAGCGGCTATACCAACTGGACCCAGATTACTTCGGATGGGGACCCCGGCACGTATGTGTGGTTCGGCCGGGGCATCGCCGTGGATCGCAATGCCACCAACCCCTACTACGGGCGGGTGTTCGTGGCCAACTCGCAGGACGGCCCCAACCCGGACACCACGCCGGGGGATATCGCCGGCATCCTCAAGCTCAACGCCGATTCCAGTTTCGCCGACGAGGGGGCTTCGAGCACCGGCCAGGATGGATACAACTGGTCGGGCAATGCGCTCAGCCCGTGGAAGGTCCGGGTCTCGACCGACGATTTTGTCTATGTGAGCGATTTGTCGATCGCCGGCGAGGTTTTCCGCTGGGACCCGCTGATGTCGAGCAACTCGCTGGTGAGTGTCTTGCGGAGTGACAACATCCCGAGTGGCGCGCAACTGAGCGGGCCGGCGATTGTCGGCGCCGGAACCAACACTGAAATCTGGATGGCGGACACCAACGGCGCGAACGGCATCCTCCGGTGGCGGGTCACGTCGAACGGCGTCTGTGCCACCAACGATCCAGGAAAGAGCATTGTTGGCATCGGGACCGACCCCGTCGGCGGCCTCTCGCTGGGCCCGATCAGCGTGGCGTTGGATAGCTCCGGCAACATTTACACCTGCCAGACCATTACCAACTCGGGCGACCCGACGCCGCGGGTCTTTCGATTCCGTACCTACGATCCTTCGACCAACGGTGGAAACCCGGAGTTGACCGCGGACTGGGCGGTGGGAACCAACGATGATACCTACGCCGGCGCCAGCGGCCTGGCGGTGGATCCCAGCGGAACCTACGTGGCGGTGACCTTCGAGGGGCTGCAAATTGGCGGTTTGTATCAGGACGGAAACACGAAAGTGCTCTATGCCACCAATGGCGCCCTGGCCGCCAATGTCGATCTCGGGCTGGCCATCGGCGGGGATGCGAACCATCAGGACACGGATTGCGACTGGGACGCCGTCGGGAACTTGTATTACATCGATAATTGGTTTGGCGTGTGGCGGGCCTTTTCGCCGCCGGGCACGAATCAGTCCACCACGCTGGCGCTGGCCACGATTCAAATCTCCGGGGGAGGCTCGCCCCAGGGCCCGCCTCCCAGCATTACGAAGATCAGCGTGGCGGGCGGCACCGTCACGATCGACTTTACCGCGGCCACTACGGATGTGGCTGCTTCATTTCTCGTGAGCGGCGCGGCTGCCGTTACGGGACCTTATTCTCCTGTTTCCAACGCCACCATTACCCTAGTTAGCGCGGGGCTGTTTCGCGCCACCTTGACCGCCAATGCCGCTATGCAGTATTTCCGGATCCAGCGTCAGGGTTCAGCACCTCCCCCGCCACCCTCCAATGAGCAACCGGAAATCACTAGCATTTCATTTGCGGGCAATACGGTGACACTTCAATTCGCCGCTCTCACCAACGATGTTTCCTCCGGGTTCCTGGTGCTGGGCGCCACCGCAGTGACCGGGCCTTACACGGCGGTCCAGGGCGCCGCGATCACCCAGACCGGCCCCGGCCTCTTCCGAGCCACCTTCTCAAACCCCGGCGCCATGGGCTACTTCCGCATTCAACGCCAGGGCGGCTCCGCCCCGCCGCCTTCGAGCCAGCCTCCCCAAATCACCAGCCTGGCCGTCAGCAACGGGACCGTCGTGCTCACTTTCACGGGTTCTGCCACGAACTCCGCCTCGCAGTTTACACTCTTGAGCGCGGCGACCCCCGCCGGCCCTTACGCGCCGAGCGCCGGGGCGACCATCACGCAGTCCGGCTCTGGAACCTTCCGTGCCTCTGCCCCTGCCAAGGGGTCCATCCAGTTCTATCGCTTGCTGAGGTAAGGCGCCGGCGCGAGCCCGCTCCGACCGAGTGGGCAAATCAAACCGGGTCTAAGCTCCGGTCCGTGTTGAGTGCCAATCTCAAAATCGAACTTCTTCCGCTGGGAAAAGTCCTGGACGTCCCGCCCGGGACTCCACTGCAGGACGTGCTGTTCGTTCACGGCGTCGAATTCCCCTGCGGGGGACACGGCAAGTGCAAGGGCTGCCGGGTCAAAGTCGTGAGCGGGCGTCTGCCCGTCTCCCCGGAGGACCGGCAGAAACTTCATCCCGATGAATTAGCCTTAGGCTGGAGACTCTCCTGCCGGGCCAGCGTGCGGGAGGATCTCACCCTGGAAATCGCCCAGTGGCAGGCCGCCATCTTGAGTGACGACTCCGTCTTCGCGTTCACGCCGCAACCCGGCTGGGGAATTGCGGTGGATCTCGGCACGACCACCATTGTGGCTCAGTTGCTCGATTTGCAGACCGGCCACGTCTTGGGCGTGCGCACCGCTCTCAATGCTCAAGCCCAATATGGCGCCGATGTCATGAGCCGCGTCGAGTTCGCCGTCGCCCGCCAGGGCCGGGACACGCTCAAGTGGCTCGTCCGGGACCAGATCGGGCGCATGATCGCGGATTTGCTCGAAGCGGCAGCCCGTGCCTACTCCCACGCCGGCGCGGACATCTCCCGCTTCGGCCACCTGAAGCATATCGTGCTCGTGGGCAACAGCGTCATGCATCACCTGTTCTGCGGCATCGATCTGGAACCGCTTTCACATTTCCCTTTTGAACCGGTGAGCCCCGGTCTGCACACGTTTGGCGCCGGGGATCTCGGCTGGACGTGGGCTGGGAGCGCCACGGTGCTGTTCCTGCCCTGTCTCGGGGGATTCGTCGGCAGCGACATTCTGGCCGGCATCCTCGCGACCCGGTTGCACGAGAGCGACCAGGTCCAGGCGCTCATCGACTTGGGAACCAACGGCGAAATTGTCGTTGGCAACCGCCACCGAATGCTCTGCGCCTCCACCGCCGCCGGACCGGCCTTCGAAGGCGCGCGCATCTCGATGGGGATGCGCGCCGCCACCGGAGCCATCGCGCGCGTGCTCGTGGCAAATGGCGCGCTCCGCTGTCAGGTCATCGGCGAGGGGCAGGCTCGCGGCATTTGCGGCAGCGGGTTGGTGGATGCGGTGGCGGCCGGGCTCGACCTCGGGACCATCCAACCGAATGGCCGGCTCTCCAACCCCTCCGGCCTGAACCTGGCCGGGCCGGTTTCCCTCACCCAGGGGGATATCCGCGAGCTGCAGTTGGCTAAAGGCGCCATCGCCGCCGGCTTGGTTCTTCTGCTCGAACAATGGGGCGTGGACCCAGGCGATTTGGCGCGGATTTACCTCGCGGGCGCTTTCGGCAATTATATCGATCATGCCAGCGCCCGGCGCATCGGCTTGCTGGGCTTCTCACCTGAAAAAATTACACCCGCCGGCAACACCGCGCTCCTCGGCGCCAAGCTCGTCCTCTTTGGCCTGCCGGCTCACCCGGCCGCCTGCCCGGAGATCCTCGCTCAGGTCCGGCACGTCTCGCTGAGCGAAGATCCCCGGTTTCAAGAGGTGTTTGTACAGGAAATGCGGTTCCCCGTTTAAACCGTTTCAGCCGGGCGGGCCGAGCCAATCCCGCCTGCTTCGGAGCGATCCCCCGATCCGCCGCCCGCCACGAACTGATGAAGGGGCCGCGGTTTGGTAATAATCGAGTTTCGTAATGCTAATGCTGTAATCGGGTTGCAGTAAATAAGCTTGTTCCGTCGCGCGATTCGGCCTATAACGACGCAAGCCGGCTATGACTCCGATGCCACCCTCGCGCAACCCCATTCAGGCCCCCCGCTTTAATCATTCGTCCTCCCGACCCATCGGCCGGCGAGGCCCCGCTTTATCACCAATGATTCTCCCCCCGTTCCCCCTCTGGACACCTCGTGCCGCCGGCCCCGCCAAAGCGCCCCGACCGCTCGCATCACTTGCGAGCCCCGGTCACCGCCTCGGGATGGCGCTGGCGTTGCTGTGGATCCTCGTTTCCGCTGTCCTCCCCGGAAGGGCCCAGGCCCCGGCGATTTCAGAGCAACCCATCGACCACACGACGTTCTATGGCGACGGGGTAACCTTCACGGTAACCGCCACGGGGAGCGCCCCGCTGTCTTATCAATGGTTTCGGAACGGGGCGCCGTTAGCCGCCGCGACCACCCCGGCCTGCGCTTTGCCAGCGGTCTCGAGCAACGACGCCGGCGCTGGTTTCTCCGTGGTTGTGACCAACCCGGCGGGCGCCGTCACCAGCCGCGTGGCCGTGCTCACGGTGGACTTCGGAACCCTGGGGCCTGCGCGGACCAATCATCTCCTCTCGATGACCGCTCCCTGGAACTACAATGTTACGGGGACGGATCTCGGAACGGCTTGGGCCGGATCCGGGTACGATGACAGTTCCTGGCCTGTCGGTCCGGCCCTGCTCTACACGGCTAGCGCCACCCGCACCAGCAACATCACGGGTGGGCCGCTCCAAACCTGGCTCGGGCTGACGCCGGGCGCGCTGCCAACGACCTGCTATTTCCGGACGCATTTCACAAACCCGGCTCCCGCTTTCGCCGCGGTCCAATTATCCCTCACGACGGTCGTGGACGATGGGGTGGTTGTGTATCTGAATGGCGGGGAGGCGTTCCGCCTGGGCATTTCCGCCGCACCGATTTTTTACAGCAGCTATGCGGATCGCACGGTGGGCGACGCAAGCCTGGAAGGCCCGTTTAATTCGGACCCGGCCAACCTGGTGGCTGGGGATAATGTCCTCGCGGCCGAGGTGCATCAGGTCAATGCCACCAGCAGCGATATTGTTTGGGGCCTGTCGCTCGACGAAATTGTAGCCGACCGGGTGCGTGACACGATCCCGCCCGTTCTGGCTCAAGCGTTCCCCGAGGCCGGTGCCACGGTTCCCAATCTGAGTGAGATCGAAGTCCAGTTCTCCGAAGGGGTGAAAGGGGTAGCCGCGGGCGATCTGCTCATTAACGGGGCACCCGCCACCAACATGACCCAGTACGCGCCGAACGCCTATGTCTTCGATTTTCCCCAGCCTGCCAACGGCCTGGTCCAGGTGGTTTGGAGCCCGGCGCAAGCGATTACCGACCTGTCGGCCAACTCGAACCGATTCGCCGGCGGCGGGTTCAGTTACACCCTGGATTCATCGCTCATCCCCCGCTCGGTGCGCATCAATGAATTCATGGCCTCGAACGCGCATACGATCCGGGACGATGATGGACAGCACTCCGACTGGATCGAGCTCTACAACAGCGGGGATCAAGTAGTCCAACTCGGCGGCTGGTACCTTACGGACAATCCCGGCAACCTCGCCAAATGGCGCATCCCCGACGGGGTGTCGTTGCTCTCGAAATCCTATCTGCTGGTCTGGGCCTCGGGTCTGGATCTGTACGAACCCGGCGGCCCCACTGCACACCAACTTCAAGCTCGATAAAGCCAGCGGGAGCTCAGTGGATTTGGTTTACGCCGACGGCACAACCGTTCTGTCCGCTTTCTCCCCGTACCCGCAACAGTACGATGATGTTTCGTACGGGTGCGACCGGCTCGACCCCTCGCGGGTGGGCTACTTCACCAACGCGACCCCCGGCGCCCCGAACGCCACGCTGGGCCCGGGCTTTGGCCCCGAGATCGAGTTTTCCGTGCCGGGTGGCTCCTTTCAGCAACCGTTCACCCTCACGCTGAACACGGCCGAAACCAACGCTGTCATCCACTACCTCCTGGTCACCAACGGGGCCTCGGCCGTGGTTACGATGGTTCCAGACCTCACTTCGCCGATCTACACCGGGCCGCTCACCATCAGCGGCAGTGTCCAGGTGCGCGCGCGCGCCTTCTCGACCACCGCCGGCTTTTTCCCCGGACCGCTCCACAACGAGACCTACATCCAGATCGCCCCCAGCGCGGCGGGCTTTAGCTCCGACCTGCCCATCGTGGTCTTCCACGATATGGGCGGTGGGGCGGTGGCGTACACGGACGATCAATTCATGACCATGGAGGTTTTTGACACACAGAATGGCCGCAGTTCCCTGCTCAATCCGCCCGACCTGGTCGTCCAGGGCTATTTCCACCGGCGCGGCCAGGCCACCTTCTATAACCCCAAGCCCAACCTGCGGGTGGAAACGCAGGATGCCTACGGTGACAACCTCGACGTCAAATTGCTGGGGCTGCCGGCGGAGAATGATTGGGTGTTTTACGGCGTGGATGAGTTCGACAAGGTCCTGATGCATAACCCGCTGACCCACGAACTCTACCGCGAGATGGGTCATTACAGCTCTCGGACGCGTTACGCCGAGGTGTTCCTCAAGGCGGATTCCGGCGCCCCAGGCCCGATTACCTCCGCCGATTACAACGGCCTGTATGTCCTCGAAGAGAAGATCAAGATCGGGAAGAATCGGGTCGATATCGACAAACTGGAACCTGAGAACACCACGCCTCCCAGTGTCACCGGCGGCTACCTGTTGAGCATCGATAAATCCAACCCCACGGCCGGCGACTATCTCGGCAACGCCTGGGTGTGGTATCTCGATCCCGATTTTTTCCAGGTCAATTCGCCCGCTCAACTGCAATACATCGAAAGCTATTTCAATGACTTTTACACCGCGCTGACCGGCCCGAATTGGACCGACCCCAACACCGGTTACCGGGCTTACATCGATTTATCCTCCTGGATCGATTATCACCTCCACCAGACCTTTATCTTTAACGTGGACATGCTCCGGATCAGTTCCTACTTCTACAAACCCCGAAACGGGAAGATCGTTCAAGGACCGCTTTGGGATTTCGACCGCGCGTTTGCCGACAGCGACGATGGCCGCGCGTTCAACCCGCGCCGGTGGCGCTCGGCTGATGGCGACGGCGGCACCGACCCGTTTAACCCCGGAACCACGTTCAACAATCCCTGGTATGGCGTCATGTTCACCGACCCGGATTTTTGGCAGCAATGGATCGATCGGTATCAGGAGCTGCGGAAGGGGGTTTATCACCTTACGAATCTCATGGCTCAAATTGATTTCGTTGGGAATCAACTGCGGGAAGTCACGCCGCGCGAATATGCCCGTTGGCGTGGTTCCGGCGGCTCCGACACCTCGCCGCGATCCGGGGTCATGAGTGCTGACGGGTTGACCTACACCTTCCCTTCCCCGGGGACCTGGCAGGGCGAACTCGATTTTGTGAAGTATTGGTTCTCGAACCGAGTGGCCTTCATGGATGGCAATTTCCTGAATCCCCCCGTTTTCGGCACGAATGCCGGACCGGTCCCGGACGGGTTCGGGTTGACCATGAATGCGGCCACCGTCGAACCGAACTCGACCATCTATTACACGCTTGATGGGACCGATCCGCGTCTGCCCGGCGGCGGAGTCAATCCGGCCGCGCGTTCCAGCCTGAACAGCACCACCCTGGCTCTTAGCGCGAACGCGCGCGTTTTCGCCCGAAACTGGAATGTCACACACCATAATCTTACCGGCCCGAACAACCCACCCATTTCCAGTTCCTGGTCTGGTCCGACCATCGGCACGTTCGTCACGGGCACCCCTCCGTTGCGACTGACCGAAATCATGTACAACCCGCCTCCACCATCGGCGGGCGGCACCAACAACAATGACGACTTCGAATACCTGGAATTCCAGAACATCAGCGGGTCAACGCTGAACCTGCGGGGCTTTCAGCTCAGTGGCGGGGTGAGTTTCAACTTCGGGCCGGAGTTGCTCGGGGCGGGTGAAAGCGTCCTGGTGGTGCGGAATCTGTCCGCGTTTGCCTCGCGTTACCCAGGCGTCACCAACATCGCGGGGGTTTACACCAATTATTTGAACAACAGCGGGGACCATCTTGTGCTCACAGGACCCTTGCAGGAACCGATCCTGGATTTTTCTTATCAACCCATGTGGTACCCCGCCACTGACGGCTTGGGATTTTCCTTAGTGATTTGCGATGCGAATGGCCCAACCTCGGCCTGGGGGACCAAAGATGGCTGGCGGGCTGGCAGTGCGCTCGACGGTTCGCCTGGGTCACCCGACCCCACAGCCCCAGCCATCCCACCCATCGAGGTCACCGAGGCCCTGACGCACACGGACTTGCCCATGGTTGACAGCATCGAGTTGTTCAATCCCACCACCGCCGCGGTCGATCTGGGCGGCTGGTTCCTGACCGATGACCGCCAGGTCCCCGCCAAATACCGCATTCCCGCAGGCACGCTCATCGGGCCGCAGGGCTACAGAATCTTCACCACCGACCAGTTCGGTGTCGGGGCCAATGGCTTCGCGCTCAGCTCGATCGGCGACGAAGTCTTCGTCTTCTCCGGCGACGCGCAAACCAATCTTACGGGTTATGCCCACGGATTCGATTTCGGGCCGGCACCCAACGGGATCGCCTTCGGTCGCTATGTGAACAGCCAGGGCTTGGAGCAGTTCGTCTTGCAGAGCGCCAATACGCTGGGGACCAACAACGCGTATCCGCGGGTCGGTCCCGTCGTCATCTCGGAAATCATGTATCACCCGCCCGATCCCTATCCCGGCATGAACGACAGCGTGAATGAGTATATCCAATTGGCTAACGTTGCGCAGACGAATGTCCCCCTTTTCGATCCCCTCGCACCTACGAACACCTGGCAGTTGCGCAACGCCGTCTCGTTTGATTTCCCCACCAACATCACCCTTCAACCCGGTGGACGTGTGCTGGTGGTCGGGTTCGATCCCGCCACCTACCCCGCCACGACGGCAGCCTTTAGGACCAAGTTTGGCCTGGCGCCCGGGGTCACGCTGCTCGGGCCCTGGACGGGCAAGCTCAACAACGGCGGGGATACCATCAAACTTCTCGGCCCGGATAAACCGAATGTGACTCCGACCAACGTATTCATTCCCTATTATCTTGTGGAGGCGGTGGCCTACGACAATCTGCCGCCCTGGCCGTCCGGCGCCGACGGTGGCGGCACTTCTCTGCAGCGCCTTGATCTCCAGCGCTTCGGAAATGATCCGGTTAACTGGCGCGCCGTGGTGCCTTTCTCGGGCCAGCCCACGATTCCGTCCATTACCACCCAGCCCGGCAGCGCGACGGTTATGGCGGGAGGATCCTTAACGCTCGCGGTTACGGCCACAGGCACTGCGCCGCTGGCCTGGCAGTGGTACTTCAACGCCACCAACGCTCTGGCCGGCGCCACCTCGGCAAGTTTAACCCTCACCAATGCCCAGTTGTTTAACAGCGGCAACTATCAAGTTGTCGTGGCGAATGGTCTGGGCGCTGCAACCAGCCAGGTGGCCGTCGTCACGGTCGTGGCCGCACCGGCCTTCCTGAGCCAACCGCTCGATGTCGCGGCGCCCATCGGCGGGCAAGCCAGGTTTGCCGTCACCGTCTCCGGCTCCGCCCCTTGGAGCTACAGTTGGTTCTTTAACACCAACACCGTCCTCCCCGCCAGCGACTCGGATCTGGTCCTCATCAACGTCCAGCCCGCCCAATCCGGTTATTACCAGGTGAAGGTCGCCAATCCCTTCGGAAGCGTCACCAGCCGCCTGGCACACTTGATGGTGATCGCGCCGCCGGCAATTCGGCCTGGCGATTTCCAAGTCAATGCCAATGGGGTCTCGCTTTCTCTCCCCACCACCACCGGAGTTCATTACCTGCTCGAATATAAGAGCTCCCTGGATGATCCCGCCTGGATTCCCCTCTTCCCGCCCCTGCCGGGCACAGGCGCAAACATCCTCCTGGTGGACACCAACTACCCGCCATCTTCGACTCGCTTCTATCGCGTGAACTGCTATTGATCTCGTTCGGCGCGGTGTTATGCATGGAAATGGGATGACCGAAGTTTGGAACCCGGAACCGCGGGCTGGCCCTTCATCCGCTAGCAGGCGGATTGCCCGGCCACGCCAAGTCTTTGAGCGCGCGCCCCTGGGGCCGGTTTCTGGGCGGTTCTGGATTCACTGCCGGACTCATGGTCCCGCTCGGTTGAGGATGGCCACCAGGGCCTTTGGGCTGCTGGCTATGGTAGCTGCCAGCTTGAGCCTCACCGGGGGATGCAGCACACCCTACACCGAACGCATCAAAACGTTGGATGAGAAATACCAACAAGGCGAAATGTCTCGCGCGGATTACATGCGATTCGTGCACGAGGCGGAGCGTTGGGAAGATAGGTAATGCCATCATCCACATTTTGGCCGGGGCGGGTATTACCGGCCCCGGTCCGCAGTGCGGCCAGGAGAAGTGCCGCTCCTGGCAGATGATTTTGTTCGCTTCCAGCTTTGCTGTGCGGTAATCAAGAAGAGTCTCCACCATCGGCCATGGGCCGGGTCCGGTGCGCAGAAGTTCGATGCGAATGAATAATCGACAGCGGATCAGTGATCGCCCGGTCCGGCTGCGGAGCTTCGGCCCGGGGGCATTCACCTTGATCGAGCTGCTGGTGGTCATTGCGATCATTGCGATCCTCGCAGCGCTTCTGTTGCCCGCTTTGGCGCGCGCGAAACAGGAATCCCAACGCGCCTCCTGCCTTTCGAATCTTAAGGAGATGGGCATCGCTTTCAGCCTGTACCTGGACGAGAATGCAGATCACTTCATGGACCGGCGCGATTTGAAGTCGAGTCTGCCCGGTGGCTATAAACCATGGACGACCTGGCCGGCATCGGATCCCCGCACCGGTTGGGTGCCCATGATGCTGAAGGATAAGGGCGCGGACTGGCCGATCTGGACCTGTCCCGCGGCGTTGAACTCGGACGCCGGCAAGGCGCCGCAGACCATGCAAGCGACCTCGACGCTCTCCAATGCACCGGTGGCTCGGTATTGGGCCTGGCGCTTCGATCGGCCCGATGACCCGGTGGGTTTGGAGGATTTTTGGGGTAAAAACACTCCGCAAGCCGTGGCCGATCTGATCTCCGCTAATGACCCAACGGTCGGCGCGGTGGGAGGCCCCTGTGATGTGGAATTGGTTGTGGACCCTTATTTCCCCAACACGATTTCGGCCGTCCCGGCGGATCTGAAAGGACACGCCGTCCACCCGGGTGGGCGCAACCGGCTCCTGCTGGACGGCCATACGGCGTATTTGAAGGACAAACGCACGCCGCGGTGATCGATGCCGCGTGGTCCGAGGTTCCTTCGCAGGCCTCCGCGCCCGTTGATTCGCAGCCTCACTCTCGGGGCAATCACCTGACGCGCTGTCAGGCTGCCGCAAGGGGTCGAAAACCGTTGCCAGAATGCCTCACCGCATCGAGTGCAGCCCGATCATGTTCCCTTCCGTATCGATGACCAGCGCGATAAACCCGTACTCGCCAATGGAAAATTTCTCCTTGAAAATCTCTCCACCGCTTTTGGCCGCACGGGCCGCCTCGACACCGCAGTCCTCGCATGAGAAATAAACGATCGTGCCGCCGCCGCCGGATTCCTTGCCTTTCATCCCGACCAGCGCGCCGGCGCAGCCGGGGAGAGTCTGCCCCATGGGAAACGCCTGCATCTTGATGATCGGGCTCGGAAGCGCTTTGAGCTTCACCGAAAAGGTCTTTTCATAGAACTTCTTGGCCCGTTTCATGTCCTGAACGTAAATTTCGAACCAGCCAACGGGATTGCGTTTGTTTTTCATAATCGAGTCCATCGCGGTTGCTTACCGCTCGAGGCTAAGTTTCCATTACGGTTGAGCGCCATAACATATACCACCGGGTCGGAGCAAAAGCGAGGCGGAGATGAGCGGCCTTCAGCCGCTGCTGCGCCCCGGTTGCAGAACCGTATCGCGCCCGGGATTCGGGGCGCTACGGGGCACCCACATTTGACTTCCGTTCTCAGGCGCTTGCGGTCATAAACAAGCCCCATGAAGGCAGCCACTCTATATGGCAAAGAAGATGTGCGGGTTGAGGAATTAACCCCACGGCGGCTGGAACCCGGCGAAGTCCGGATTCAGATCGAGGCCTCGCTCACTTGCGGCACCGACCTGAAAGTGTTCAAGCGCGGTTATCACGCGAGCATGATCGTGCCGCCGGCCGTATTCGGTCACGAGCTGGCGGGTGTCATATCCGAAGTGAGGGAGCCGGAGCGCCCGGATGAACCATTCACCTGGGAGGCTGGGGAGCGCGTTACCGTGGCAAATTCCGCTCCGTGTGGGACGTGCTTTTATTGCCAGGCGAGGCAGGAGAACCTCTGTGATGACCTTTTGTTTCTCAATGGCGCCTACGCCGAATCCATCGTGGTGCCGGCGAGACTGGTGCGAAAGAACCTGCTGCGCCTGGCGCCCGGGACAGCTTTCCGCGACGCGGCGCTCATGGAACCGCTGGCGTGCGTGGTCCAGGGCCTTGCGGATCTGAGCCCGCGGGCGGGCCAGCGGATGTTGGTCATCGGCACCGGCCCGATCGGCCTGATGTTTATTGCCCTGGGCAAGCACCTGGGATGCGCGGTCAGCGCGGCGGGCCGGGGACAAACCCGGCTGGAAGTTGCCCGGCGTCTGGGGGCGGAGGCGGTGCTCGACGCCGCGCAGACACAGGACCTGCTTGGAACGCCGGCATCGAACGCGCGCTTTGACATCGTGGTGGAAGCGGTCGGCAAACCAGAAACCTGGGAGGCAGCTACTCGACTGGTTCGCAAGGGCGGGAAGGTCAACTTCTTTGGCGGCTGCCCTTCCGGAACGACCGTTTCGCTCGATACGGCGCGCGTGCATTACTCGAATTTGACCCTGCTCGCGAGTTTCCACCATACGCCCGCAACGATACGGCGCGCACTGGGCTTCATTGAATCCGGGGTCATACGCGCGCTCGACTTCGTCGATGGTGAGTGTCCCTTGTCCCATTTGCCGGCTCTTTTCCGAACCATGGCCCAAGGCAACCACGCCGTCAAAACGCTAATCCGCGTGCGTGAGTAAACGGTGGCCGTGTGGCTCATGCGGCAACCGGTCGGTCCGGACACCTGCGGCGTCAAAGGCCGCGCAGCCGATAAAATGCCGAGGCAGCGCCGGTCTGGTTCGTGAGGACAAACTGATCGAACCCGGCGGAAACAGCGTTTGTCTGGGCGATCCAAGAGGCATTGGCACCCAAGGCCCCGCTGATCTCCAGGGTGAAATTGGTGGCCCAAAGCGGCCAGGAAAGAACGATCTGGCTTCCTGCTATTTTTATCTCAAGACTCGGAAGGCTGCCCGGAATCGCGCCGGGAACCAGGAACAAATTCGGCCCGAGCTCGAGCCCGGAACCGACGAGGATAAAATTATCCGGGATCCGAAAGAGAGGGGCATTCGGATCGTAGTATTGCGGCATCGCCCCCGAACTGGAAAACGCAGGAACCCCAATCAGTAACCGGGGATCGCGCTGAGGACCCGAGGGGATATTCCCCGAAACGAATTTGACCACATCCGGATCCAAGCTGTAATGCGTGCCCGCAACCACATAAACGCCGGTCGTGAGCACCATCGGGGTGTTTAGATCGATTTTGCGCCAGACCCCGTCCAACACCGCATTGGTTCCGGCGGGCACCGTCACCGAGAGCAGCAAGGGTGCGTTCGTGGCATAGGGAATCCCGTCCACATTTGTTGACCCGCGCGCATATTGCCACACACCCACTTCGTGCGGATGTGACAGGCCATCGAGCCTTTCATCATACCAACCCAAACCGGTGAGTGTCGCCGGTTCGGTGAGCGAGAAAGTCCAGCCATACATTCCATTGGTTACGAGCGTGGTTTCGTTAAAGCCAAAATAGATTCCGGGCGGATACACGCCCGTATCCGAAACTTGGGTCATGGGGTTGATATTGATCGCGGGCACGGATTGCGCGGTGCATTTCTGAATCTGCATTGCGACCAGCCAGGCAAGAACTATGAGAAAGCGTGCGCGCATGGAAATCTCAATTGCGACCAGCTTATGCTGCTTTGGCCAGTTACGTCCAGCAACATTTCCGAGGCGCGGGTGCCTGCCTGGGCCTGGAGCGCCCTCTCGCGGCAGATGATGTATGGGCAGACGTTAACGCGCCTTAACGCCGAATATGAGGATGACCAGGTCGATTACGAAAAGCAGAACGATGGTGACTTCCAGGATCAACATCCACCGATTGGTTTGATCGTGGTTGAGCAGTTGATACAGGTCGTCCAGGGTCTGCAGTTTGTCGTCGATCGTCCGATGCCAATCGGCGAGATGAAAACGCGCCGAGATGTTCTCGTAGATGCGGGCCAGGTGCCAATCCCCGAAGAACTTGGTGATATTCGAGAGTTCATCGCTGAAGCGGGCCAGGTCGATGCGGATCTCCCGCAACTCGCGCATGATGCTGGTGCGCCCGCGCATCGACCGATTGCTCAGGTCGCGATACGCCCGGTCCAGTGAGTTGTCCAGAATGCGGTCGTAGGCCTCGAGTTCGGCCAACTGCAGGTTCGCCAGTTCCATGACGTAGAGCGTTTCATCGAAGTTCTGCCGTTGGTCCATGATTAACGCCGCATCCCAGTCCACCACCACCAGGTCATGCTCGTAGTAGCTGAGAAAACGCCCGGTGGATTCGTCCGCCTCTTGCTTCGATAAATGATCGATGTCCGGCTCCTGTGTCAGCAGCGAAGCCACCGAACGGCGGTGGGCGCGCATCCAGTTCTGAGCGCTGAGCGGCGTGCCGTCCACCGTCCGAAGTGGTGAATCGAGGCAAAAGACCGTGTAAGCCTCCTCCTCGGCCAAATGCGGCACCGGACGCACATAGTAGGCCGCCAACTCGCGCCGGACTTCCTCCGCCAGCCGGCGGACTTCTTCATGCAGCGAGCCGTTGCTGAATTGAAGATCGTGATACTCGACCAGATCCTCAACCTGATCCACCTCGAAGGGAACCCGGACCGTAATGCTGATAGCGCCGACCGGCAGGAGTTTGACGGCGCGCTCGACGCGCACCGGTCCGTGCGGGCCAATACGTTCCAGTGGCGGCAGCCGGACCATCTGCGGCCGGAAGAAGAACAGATGACGCGGACTTCGCTTGCTGGTATCCACCACGAACTGAGCCACGGGCTGGCCGAGCAATTCACGCACGGGCCGCCGGGTCATATCGTAGGCCACATCAAAGGCATAGATGAACACCACCTCACCCGTGTAACGCTGGACTTTTGGCGGGGTCATCTTCCGCTCTACAGTTTGTGGTTGGCCGACGGAGGCAATCATACGCCTTTCAAACTACCTCACGGGAATGGGAAAGTCTAAGCGGGATGTTTGTTATATAAATTCATTGGTGCTAGTGGTTTACAAAAATAATGGCGCGCTCCCTTCGCCGATTCCAAGTCCTGCTCCGGCCCGATTCAGACCACGGTTTCTCTCATTAGTATTTCGGTTATGTATAGAATCGAATCATTAGCGAAAACCAGGGCACCGTTGAGGAACACGGGTTTCGGCAGACCTTCATGTAGAGACACGGGCTCGGGACGGCTTGCCGCTTCTGGACGTTCAAAGCGGTCTTCCGGCTGAAACCGGCACGAGCATCTTCCCGCGAAACGAAATGTGAATACTCTGTGAGTAAGTGTTAATAAGATACTCTCGACGGGGCGGGGCCTGCCGCATAAACGTGGTCGTAAACCAGCCCTATGAGGGTTTTGTTATACGACATCGAATCCAGCCGGTACTATCAGTCCCCGGTGAATTGGACCTTGGATCCCCTGCTGGCCTCCGATCTCCAAGGGACGGTCCAAGCCGTCACGGTCGCGTTTCAAAGCCGGCTGAAGACGGCTGAGATTATTCTGGCGTTCGATGAAAACCATCTCACGGACATGCGCCTGCCGCTGAAGCTGGCTAATGGCGCGAACGGCAGCGGCGCCAAAGGGAAGGGCGTCAACGGTGCCCATAAAGAAAGTTGCGGCGCGAGCTGTTAGCTCGGAGGCATTCGCGGCGCGCCCGGGCCGCAACGGCAAACCCTCGAACCTTCAGAGCCTCCCATTGCGGCGAGGAACGGGGCCGGCCCGCGAGATGATTTCAACACGCAACTTCCGCCCGCCGGGCGTGAAGAAAAGATGGTCAAGGGGTTTCCTGTCTGCTGTTCGTAGGCATCTTCGATTTTGCGGGTGATATGCCGTATCGCGTGGGAGTGAACGAGGCTTACGGCACAGCCGCCGAAACCGGCGCCCGTCATCCGGCAGCCCAGCAGGCCATCGTCGGGGGGAATGCCGGCTGCGATCTCCACCACGGCGTCCAGCTCGGGGCAACTGACTTCGTAATCATCACGTAAGGACGCGTGGCTGGCGTACATCAGCTCACCCACCCGCGCCCACAATCCCGCCTGGAGCGCCTTGGCCGCTTCGAGGGTCCGCTCATTTTCCGTGATCACATGCCGCGCCCGGCGGAAGACCACGGGGTCCAGCCGGCGTCGGGCCCGCTCGAGGCCGGCCAGCGTCGCATCGCGGAGGGCGGGCACTTCCAAAGCTCGCGCCGCGCGCTCGCATTCGGCGCGGCGCCGGGCGTATTCCCCGTCGGAGAGCTTGTGCCGCACGTGGGTATTGATGATGAGGATGGAGATGCTGGGATCCGTGATGCGGACCGGCGTGGCGGAGCGGGTGCGGCAATCCAGCAGCAAGGCATGATTGCCCTGGGCCAGCACCGAGGTGAACTGATCCATCAGCCCACAGGGCACGCCGCCGAAGTCATGTTCCGCCCGCTGGCAGAGCAGGGCCTTGTCGATGGGGTCCAGCGTGTGGCCGGCGATGGTTTCGAGCAGCGTGGCGGTGGCCACTTCGAGGGCGGCGCTGCTGGCCAGCCCTCCGCCGTAGGGGAGGGTCGAATCAATGATGGCATCGAAGCCGCCGACGCGCTCGCCCCGGTCCTGAAAGCCGGCAATGACGCCCCGGATGTAGTTCGACCACAGCGGGTCGCCGGGTTCGACGCGCGTTCGAAGGCTGAATCTGGCGGTGTCCCCGGTGGTGACACTGTGGAGCGTGGCGTGCTTATTCGTGTTCCGGTCCGCGGCAATCACCATGTAGCGTTCGATGGCCATCGGCAGAACGAAACCCTCATTGTAATCGGTATGCTCTCCAATCAGGTTGACTCGCCCCGGGGCGGCGACCACCCAGCGTGGGGCGTGGCCGAAACACTTGGTGAACCAGCCGGCGCCGCGCTCAGCCATCAGATCCAGATACATGCGAGATTAGAATAGGCGCGGGGCGGGGGAGAAGCCAAGGGGGAAAGTGGCCGCTCAGCCGGTCGGGCGCGGCTGTGGAGCTTTTACGAAACTGGTTTCCCGCAGGTAAATCGGCTCGAGCGTTTCCCCCGGCACAAAGCCGGTTTGCTTCGCTGCCAGGCGCGCCAGGTTTGCGGCCCGTGGAAAAATCAATTTGGTCCCGGGAAACCAGGCCGACACCTCCGGCCCGATCAACTGTTGCCGGGGTTGGAGACAATCTCGCACCTCGGCCTCGGGCACCAGCCGCAACGGTTCAAGCTCGCGATACCCGGTGGCGGCGAGGTCGTAAAGGCCGGCGTAGAATTCACGGCGCTGGGCGTCCACGATCACCGTCACGCGCCCGGTGATCCCTTCGGTTTGCGCCTGCGCGGCTATGCACTCGGCGCTGCTAAGCCCGAGCAGTCTCACCCCCGTGGCAAGCTGCCAGCCCTGCGCCAGGGCGATCGCCGACCGGATTCCCGTGTACGAACCGGGACCCAATCCGACCGCCAGACATTCGATTTGCTCCCGTTCCCAGCCGGCCTGGCGCAGGGCCGCGTCAATCATCGCGAACGGCTTGTTCGAGAGCCCGCCGCTCTCGATGACCTCGGCCAGCGTTGCGGCGACGCCGGCTTCCGCGGCTTGAAATGCGGCGACACTGCGCTGGGAAGAAGAAAACTCAAGCGCCAAGATCTTCATAGGTGATGCGCCGCTCCGTTTCGTCGCTCGTTTCAAAAACGACCCACCGCAGTGGGCAGGGCGTCCATGGCCGGCCGGCAGCCGCCACCGGCTCGAGGTCTGCACCGCGGGTTGAACCGAGCCCTGCGGACCGTGGCATTCGAATGTCAAACCATCGGTCCGCCCACTCGACCACCGTCACCGCCCGCGATTCCAAATACTCGTCCAAACCCGCGCGGGCGATTTGTTCCCGGGTTTCCAATCGGTACAAATCCAGGTGATAAAGCGTCAGCCGGCCCCCGGAATAGATGTTGAGCAGGGCGAACGTGGGGGAATGGACCCGCTCCGGAGAACCCAAGCCGCGGGCCAGGCCTTTGACGAGCTGGGTCTTGCCCGTGCCGAGATCGCCGCAGAGGCCGATGAGCAGACCCGGTTCGGCGCGGCGGCCCCAGGTCTCTCCGAGGGCTTCGGTGTCGGCCGGGCTATGAGAAATGAACGTAGCCATGGGCGGCCAGCAGTCTGACTCCCTGCTTGTCCCGGATCGTGATGCCCTCGCCGGCCGTAATTTTGCCGATGCAAGTGAGCGGGAGATTGGGGAATTTTTTGCGCCAGGCATCCAGCACCGGCACGGCGTCGCGGGCGGCCACACTGAACAGCAGTTCGAAATCTTCACCATCGGTCAGGGCCGACAACAGGGGCGGTTTGGCCGCGGGATCGGGTTTGGCGGGGCGGCGTGCCTCGCGGCTGATGGGGATGGCGGTGGCGAGCAATTCGGCGCCCACGTGGCTGGCCTTGACGAGGTGCCGCAAATCGGTCGCCAGGCCGTCACTCAGGTCCAGCATCGCGTGCACGTGGAAATGCTTCGTCAGAAATTGCGCTTCGGTCAGCCGAGGTTCGAATTCCAAGTGCCGGCCCGCGAGCGACCCACCCAATTCTCCGGTGACAAAAAGCGCATCCCCAACCTCCGCTCCCGAACGCAGCACGGCTTTGCCCCGGCCCACGGTGCCGAGCAGGGCGACCGAGATGAGCAGTCGTTCGGGGTTCGTCGTCGTTTCGCCGCCGACAATCGCCACGTCATAACGCCGGGCCAGGGCGTTCATGCCCGCGTAAACCGCCTGGATCATGGCCGGGGAGAAATCCTTCGGCAGCGCCAGGGTAATCAGCGCGGCCGAAGGGGTTCCCGCCATGGCCGCGATATCGCTCAGGCAGCGGCCCAGGGCCTTGTGGCCGATTTTCTCCGGGGGAGCCTCGGGCGCGAAGTGAATCCCCTGGACTATGGCGTCGGTTTTAAAGAGCAGCAGTTGATCGGGCAGGCCAACGTCCAGCACCGCGCAATCATCGCCCGGCCCGGCCACTACCGACTTATTGGTGGGCAGCGAGCGGGTGAGCAGGGTGATTAACTCCAATTCATTCATGTCCGCTTGACGAGCTGCCTCAATCCAAGGACCGCCAGCACGAACATCACCATGACGGTCAGGGCCAGCATGAGCACCGGGAAAAGCCGCTCCTCGGGCAGGTAGAGCAGAGCAAAATTCACCGCGTTGAACAGCGCATGGGTGGAAATCGGCGCCAGCAGGTTATCGGTCTTCTCATAGAGAATCGTCAGGGCCACGGCCAGCAACGTCAACGGAATGAAGCTGATCACGTTTAAATGGATGGCGCCAAAAAAGACCGCGGTGCCCCACAACGCGAGCCTGGGGAAGCCGGACTGCTTGGCCCAGGGATAAAAAATCCCACGGAAGAGGACCTCTTCGGCCGGGGGGACCAGGAGGATGGTGAACAGGCCAAGGACCAGCCGGGCGGGGCCCGTGCTATCCATTTGGAGCGTCTGCACGACTTGCTGCTCCTCGGGCTTGAAATGGAGCCGGGCGACGAATTCCGCCGACACCCATTTCAGACCCAGGCCGATCGGCAGGAAAATGCAGGCGAGAATGAGACCCAGCAGCACCGCGCTCTGCCAGCGATGGTCAAACCCAAAGCCTTCGACCCACCCAGTGTGATGCTCCCGCAGGAACAAGCCCACCCAAAGCAGCGCCGCTCCCTGAAAGCTTGCCAGCGCGATGATCATCTGCCCCAGGGACGGGTTGGTTTGCCCCGCCATCTTCTGGGCCCACGCACCCAGGAAGAGACCGGCGTACAGGCACACCAGCAGCAAGCCCGCCCGCGTCACAAAGGCCTCGGAACGCCAGGGCCGACGGATTAACACCAGGGCCGCAGCCAGCGCGAGCAAAGCCCCCGCCACAATCGAGCCGAACTCGAGCCGCCGCGGGCCGTCCGAGGCGGCGTAATGCAAGGCGGTCGAGAGAAACGACCCGGCCAAAAAGCTCAAAATGATGCTCATGACCAGTCGCAAAATCGCGTCCGTCTTCCACGGCTTCACCGACAACATGGCGCCAAACTATCGCAGCAACTCCAAAAGGGCCATGGCCAACTTGGCCGGAGTTTGCGCTTTTCTTTCAGGCATCTCGCTTTACTCTGCGGCGGGTTTTGACATGGCTTTAATGCTGCATAACACACGGTCCCGCACCCTCGAAGAGTTTGTTCCGCTCGACCCGCAAGGCAAGCGGGTGGGCATGTACTGCTGCGGGCCGACGGTCTATGACTTCGCCCACGTCGGCAACTGGCGCACGTTCGTCTTCGCGGACCTGGTGCGCCGTTACCTGGAATTCAAGGGCTACGAGGTCGAACACGTGATGAATATCACGGACGTCGAGGACAAGATCATCCAGCGGATCCACGAACATCGGACCTCCCTGCGGGAATTCACCGGACGGTTCGAGGCCGCGTTTTTCGAAGACTTGAAGGCCTTGCATTGCCGGGCGCCGAAAAAAACCCCGCGCGCCACCGAGCACATCGGCCCCATTATCGACTTAATCGGACGGTTGCTCGAACGGGGGATGGCTTACCGGGCGGGGGATGGCTCGGTGTATTTCAGCATCGAAAAGTATCGCGCCTCGGGGCACGACTACGGCCAGTTGGTGAAGCTCAATTTTGAGGAAATGCGCGCCGGCGAGCGGGTCCGGAGCGACGAGTACGCCAAGGAAGCCCTCGCGGACTTTGCGCTTTGGAAATCCCGGGTGCCCGAGGATGGGGAGGTATTCTGGCCGAGTCCCTGGGGCGAGGGCCGGCCCGGGTGGCACATCGAGTGCAGCGCCATGAGCATGGAGTTGCTGGGGCCGAGTTTTGACCTGCACCTGGGAGGTGAGGACCTGATGTTCCCGCATCACGAAGACGAGATCGCCCAGAGCGAGGGTGCGGGTTTGCAGGCCCCCGGCCGGCCCTTTGTCCGATATTGGCTGCACGGCGCCCACCTGATGGTGGAGGGCAAAAAGATGGCCAAGTCGCTGGGAAACTTTTTCACGCTTCGTGACCTTTTCCAGCGGGGCTTTTCCGGCCGCGAGATCCGCTATCTGCTGCTCACTTCACACTACCGCGAAACGTTCAACTTCACCTTGGACGGCCTCCTGAGCGCCCGCGCCGCGCTGGCACGGCTGGACGAATGTCTCGGCCGCTTGCGCGAACTGGCGGGAAATGCCGCCGCCGGGGACGGGCAGTCGCTCGTGGAACGATTTTCGGCGGCTCTGGACAATGATTTGAATGTTTCCGGCGCGTGGGGCGTGGTGTTCGAATGGGTGCGCGAAGTGAATCGCCGGCTTGCCGAGGGGACACTCAACCCCGCGGCGGCTGCGGCCGCATTGGTTGAATGGGACAAACTCGATGCCGTTTTGGGCGTGGGCGCCACACCGGAGATTGCGGTCCCCGCCGAAATCGCGGCGCTGCTCGAAGCGCGCCAGGCCGCCCGCAAGGCAAGGGACTTTAAGCGGGCGGATGCCATTCGGGACGAGCTCAAGGCTCAAGGCTGGGTGATCGAGGATACCCCCAAGGGTGCGAGGGTGAAACGGCTGTGAGCGGCCTCTTGATTACGTTCGAGGGGACCGAGGCCAGTGGCAAATCGACGCAATTGACCCGCTTAGCCGCCCGGCTCCGGTCGCTCGGCCGCGTGGTCCGAACCCTGCGCGAACCAGGGGGCACCCCGATCGGCGAGGAAATCCGGCACACGCTGAAACATAGCGCCGTCAACCGGGCGATGACGGCGGAAGCCGAATTGTTGCTGCTCAATGCCAGCCGGGCCCAACTCGTGCGCGAGGTCGTCCGCCCCGCATTGCGAGCCGGAGAAATCGTTCTGTGCGATCGTTACTATGATTCCACCATCGCGTACCAGGGTTATGGGCGGCAGTTGGACCTGAACGTGGTTCGGCAGGTCATCGAACTCGCCGTCGGCGGCACCCGGCCTGACTTGACCCTGCTGCTGCTCGTCTCCCAAGCGATCAGCGAGCAGCGCATGCGCACTCGGCAAGCCGCCGCGCCCGGCCCTCGGGACCGGTTCGAAGAGGCGGACCGGGATTTCTTTGCGCGCGTGGCCGAGGGGTACGAGCGGATCGCCGCCGCGGAGCCGCGGCGAGTGAAGCCGGTCGAGGCAACGGGCACGCCGGAAGCCATTGAGGCGGAAATCTGGCGGGCGGTGCAGCCGCTGGTGCGCTAACCGTCCATGATCCCCGCTGCGGCGGCGCCGGCCAAAGGTCATGCGTCGGCGGAGGCCGCACCCCTCGGAAAGCACACGCTCGCCGGCCAGACTCCCAGCGCATCGCGGCTTGCTCATCCAGGGATTGCTCCTATCTTGAAGGTGCACGCAGGAGAACCGCGATGATTGAAGACACCATCAAGAATATCGAGGCTCGGATCCAGAGCTCGGACACGATCAAGGACGACCGGCGGCGGGAGTTGTTGCAGCTCCTCGGCACGCTGCGGGCCGAGGTGGCTCAACTCTCGAAAACCCATAGTGAGCAGGCCGAAAGCATTGCCGGGTTTGCGGAGCTTTCCACGCGGGAGGCCACCCGGGAAAAGCGGGATCCACAACTGCTGAACCTCTCGCTCAAGGGACTGAACTCCTCGGTGCAGGAGTTCGAGGGTTCGCACCCCGAGCTCGTGCAAATCGTCAACACGATCAGCAGCACCCTGGCGAACCTGGGGATTTAGAGCTCGACTCGCCGCTCAAAGGCGGCCATCACCGCCCGGCCACCGGCCCCTCGGCCCGGTCGCGTCCTGAGGAGGCGGCCCCCAGACCCGTTGCGCGCTGCGGGGCTCAAGGATTCTTGAGCTGACAACAAAAAAGCGCCGGCCCCGGCGGGGCTGGCGCTTGGCTTAAAGCAGGGGTAACGCTTAATGCGTATCGAAGATTCTGAAACGGCTGCCGGCGATGAAGGGATCCACATCGCCGCCCGCAAAACCCAGGTTCGTGTCCGTCGAGAAGGTTGAATCCTCGACGAGGCTGGGCTGGTAGCTGTCCGGATACACCGGTCCGGGCGCGAGGTAATCCGTGCAGACCGGGTCGTAAGGGGGAATCGGCGCCGTGACAACCTCGTAAAGTCCGATGCCGGTTCGGGCCAGTGTCCGGTTCAACCCACGAATGAACCCGGTCGAATAAGCCGTATCCGGGCCATCAAAAAGCGCGCTTTGCTCCATGCTCCGGCGCATTTCGCCCATACGCAGGGGCTCAAAGACATTTGCCATTCCGCGCCCGAACTTGCGTTCGGTGTTGGCGCAACCGGAGGCTAAAACCCCGGCGAGAGCGAGAACGGCCAGGAGAGGGAAGGTTTTACGCATAATCTTAATCTTGAAAGCAAGTTTCGTTTTCTGACTTCGAAAATACGCCCCTAGAATGAGGGTGTAAAGAGAATTTGTGCGGAAACGTTCCGGCCGGTTGCACGGATTCGGGGGGCGTGGGGACACGGTGGTTCCTCAGGGGCCGCCGAGTGCCGTCGCCCCACGCTTCTCGGCCTTGCGGACGCAGTCGGGCCTCGAGCGCGGCGCCCGGGGGCGGATTCAGCCCTTCACCAGCGACCGTATGCTCCGCCGGAAAATCTCCTCCGGCGAACCGTCCGCCGGGACTGGGACCAGCAAAGCGCGGCGCCGGTAGTAATCCGCCAGGGGGGCGGTGCTCTCCTCGTAGGCCTGCATGCGAACCCGGATCGACTCGGGGCGATCATCCTCGCGCTGATACAATTGGCCCCCGCAATGATCGCAAACAGCCTCGACCCGCGGCGGTCGCGCCTGGAGGTGAAAGACGCTTTTGCAGCCCGGGCATGTGCGGCGGCCGCTTAGACGGGAGACCACCTGCTCGAGCGGCAGATCATAACTGATGACCGCATCCAGCCGCAGCCCCTGGCCCTTCAACAGCTTTTCCAGCGCCTCGGCCTGGGCCACGGTGCGTGGGAACCCATCCAGTAGAAATCCGCCCTCGCAGCGCAGGCAGCGCAGGCGTTCGGTCACCAGCGCCAGCACCGTTTGGTCCGGCACCAAATCGCCGCGCTTCATATAGTCCAAGGCTGCCGACAGCGCCGGCGTTCGCACACAGGCCTCGAGACTCTTGGCCGCTCGAAAAATGTCGCCGGTGGAGAGATGGCATGCGCCGAACTCCGCGGCCAGTAGTTCAGCCTGGGTGCCCTTGCCCACGCCGGGCGCGCCGAGCAACACCAAACGCCGTGGGTGGGCCTGCCGTGAAGCCGGCACATCGCACATGGCGGTTCCGCCTTTAAGCCAAGCCTTCCGATCATGCATCGTTTCCATGTTACCTCGATTCCTGCTGGCAACCCGGAGCGCGCCCGCTTCCCTTCAGCAAACCACAGGCAAGACTCACGGAGGCACGCCCCGAGCCAGCCAGAAGATAAGTTGCTCTGAAACCCCCGCTGAAACCACACCGCGATTGGCCATTATTGCCCCTCCTTTGATGGCCACTTTTTGGCATCACTGAAACAAATCTATGCACATTCACGAATTAGCATAGCTGGATTCCATTAAGCCGCCTAGCCATTAAATATAGTGTTTAGCCTATAGGATAAAAGTAGGTCATGTGCTGATAAACTTTCGGAAATGACCTGACCAAAGCCCGGCCTCAGCCGCCCCGATGATTGCGGGCGCCGAGAGGCCGTCCAAGCCCGTGGCGGGGATGCCAGAGCGCGGGTGATGGGACCGCATGATTTGAACGCGCGGCCAGTCTCGCGGCAGCCGCCAGGCTCCCCGGGACGGGAACCCCAGCCGCGGAGCCATCAACGGGAGCAGCCACGGACTTCAGCCCATGGGCCGGCCGCTTCCCAAATGGACGAGCGTCGCGGAGCGGCGCATGAGCCGACGACCCGTGCTAGAGGGGAAGGAGCCTCTGAAGCGCCTCGGCCTCAGACGGTTTGCGCGTGGCGGCGGATCGTAGCGGGGGGCCGGTCCCGGCCGTGTCAATGACGATGCCAGCCGCCGCGATAATGGCCACCGCCGAACCGGAACCCAAAGGAAACCACGGGTCCCCGGTAGTACCCACCGTAGTAGGACGGGTAATAATAGCCGTAGGGGGCGTAATAGGGGTAAGAGTAGTAATAGTTGTAGTACGGATAGCTCACCGTCGGCGGTGGAATGGTATAAACCGTTGAAGGGGCCGGAGCCGGCTGCGGCGCCACCTGCGAGTAATCGGGAGCCGCCGGGGCGGAAAGGACCGGCGTCGGACCGGGATTGGGCGCGGCCGCTGCGGCGGTTTCAGTCACTTTTCGTTTCTGATCGAGCATGGCGTTGACCACACGGTCCGAAACCCCTTGGCTTCGCAAAAACACAATCTCCCGCGGACCGAGATTATAGATGGTTCCCGAGTTTTGAATATAGTTCAGCACGACGTCTTCGCTGACTTGCGCCTGGCTGAGTTTGAGCACGTCCGCCACACCGTAGGGTAGCGTGGGAGCAGGGCTCGAGGTGGGGGCTTGGAGCCCGGGCGCGGCGCCGCCTGGAACGGGGGGCGGTTGTGCCGGGGAGGAATTGGTGTCGGCGGCCAGGATGGAACCAAGGGGCAGGCAAATTATCGCACCGGCCACCAGGGAACGCCGCGCATGGTTCATTAGGTTTTTCATAAAACGGTTCTCGTTTCAATAGCAATAATCCGCCTCAAACCCCCCTAGGTCAAGCGTTCAGCGGCCCCTGCGTGCCGGCACGCACGGCCTGCGCTCTGCTGTTTTACCGCCCAAAATTCCGCTGGTTTCGGCTTCCCACCCCGGCTCAAGGCCGGGGGCGTCTGGCCGTTGCGTTACTTCTGCGAGGCTTCGACCGACGCGAACAAGTTCTCGAGGCTGTTCAGCGCGTCTTCTTTCTTGGGATTCAACACCTGGCGCAAGTAATTGACCCCGTCCGGGACGGTCTTGACCGAGCGCGGCAGGGTCGCCCCGCAGGCATTGGCATGACCGCCGCCTTGGAGTTTTTCGGCCACCTTTAGGGCCTCGCCGTTGCGGCTGCGGAGGCTGGCGATGATCACCCCATTGGCCCGGCGGAACAGGGTGAGCAATACGGGAAAGCGCGTGGCCTGTTGCTCCAAAAGCTGGTGCACGATGAGGTTGTTATTGCCCACGACGGTGTCAACGAACCCCACGGTGGGCGAAATTTCAGTCACATTGGCGCGGCTCCAAGCGAGCCCCAGCGGGTCCTCGACCCGCCGCTTAACCGCCATGACTTCGAGCAGTGGATGGTCGAGCAACCGTTCGATCTCGCCGTCGATCAATGCCAGCAAGTTCCAAAATTGGTAGATTTTGACCAGGTTGGCGTAGTCGCCGGCCAAAACGAAATCCGGGTCATCTTCCAGAAAGAGGTCCGCGACGTTGTTCAATTGCACCAGGCGATCCAGGGCGGGCGAGCCCAAGCCGTGTTCCCGGCACAACTCATAGCAGAGCAACCCGGCCGACTTGCTGATATCGTGAATCAGCGACGCATTCTTGGCCACGGCGTCCGTCACGTGATGGTCGATAATGACCCAGTCCGGACGATCCAGCCGCGCTTCGAACGTCAAGTCCGTGATCCATCCCGATCGTTCACGCAACTCCCGCTGCCGCCAATAATTGTAGTTGCAGGCTTCCAAGCGAACCTCGCCACCAAAGAGCTTTTTGGCGAGACGCTGCAATAGCACCCCGGCCACTAACCCGTCCAGGTCGCTCTCGTGCGTCAGGATTACCTCGGGCCTTGGTAATGAACATGTCATCCCGGCCAACTTAGCTGACATCGCGCACACTGGCCAGCGGATTAGCGGACGAACCAGGCAGCCCCACTCCTCCGCCACGGCTTGGGCTTGCGGTTTGCCGGAGGCGTCCCAACCCCGCGCGGGCCGGGCCCAAAATCGCGGGCCGCGGCAGCCGCTCCCATGATTATTTTCTTCTGCCCCGCCCGGGTTTCAAGCAGTATCCGGAGCCATGAAGTCCAACGAGCTTTTCGACCTTTCCGGCGAGGTGGCGGTGGTGATTGGAGCCACGGGTGTGCTCGGGGGCGCCCTGGCGCGGGGGTTGGCCGCAGCGGGCGCCCAGGTGGCCGTGCTCGGACGGAATGCCGAACGGGGCCGGACCAGGGTCAACGAGATTCAAAGCGGCGGCGGAAAGGCGGCGTTTTTTTCCACGGACGCGCGCCGGAAGGAGAGCCTGCGCGAAGCGCACCGCCAGATTCAATCCGCCTGCGGTGCTCCCTCCATTCTGGTCAATGCCGCCGGAGGCAATGATGGCAAGGTGACGGTGACACCCGAGCGTCCCTTCGAGCAAATCGAACTGGCCGATTGGCAGGAGAATTTCGACTTGAATCTGGCTGGTGGCGTGCTGTTGCCCTGCCAGGAGTTTGGACCCGCGATGGCCGCCCGGGGCCGGGGCAGCATCATCAACATCGCGAGCGTGGCCGCCCATGTTCCCCTGTCCCGCATCATGGCTTACTCCGCCGCCAAGGCGGCGGTGTTGAACCTGACGCTGTTCCTGGCACGGGAATGGGCGGCCAAAGGTGTTCGCGTCAATTCGATCACACCGGGGTTCTTCCCCGCTGAGCAAAACCGGAAGCTATTGTTCAACGAGGACGGATCGCCCACCGCCCGCACGCAGGCCATTTGGGGCCATACACCGATGGGGCGCTTCGGGCAGCCGGACGAATTGATCGGCGCGGTCACCTTTCTGGCCAGCCACAAGGCCAGCAGCTTCGTTACCGGCACAGACCTCCGGGTGGATGGCGGCTTCCTGGCGCAGACGATATGATGCCGCTCACACCGGAGCAGGTCGTCCAGACGGTCAACCGGGTTTGCCCGGTAGCGGCTTATCGCGACCGCAAAGTGCTGTTGATCGTTCCGGATGGAACGCGCACCGCTCCCATCGGCCTGGTTTTTCGCGCTTTGTTCGAGCAGATCGGTCCGGTGGTCCGGGCCTTGGATGTGCTGGTTGCTCTGGGAACGCATCAACCGATGAGCGAAGCCGCCATTTGTCAGCGGCTCGACATTCCGCTGGAACAGCGGGCGGGGACATTTGGGAAAGTCCGCTTTCATAACCATGCCTGGGCCAATCCCGCCGCCCTGAAACAGGTCGGCACGCTGCCCGCCGCCGAGGTCAGCCGTTTGAGCGGTGGCCGCTTTGCCCTGGACGTGCCGGTCGAGGTCAATCGCCTGCTCTTCGATTACGACCAGGTCATCCTCATCGGGCCCGTTTTCCCCCACGAAGTGGTGGGCTTCTCCGGAGGCAACAAGTACCTTTTCCCCGGGGTGGCCGGGCCACAGATTCTCAACTTTTTCCATTGGCTCGGCGCGGTGGTCACCAACCCGATGATCATCGGGAACAAGTGGACGCCCGTGCGGAACGTGGTGGACCGCGCGGGCGGCATGGTCGCGGTGGATAAACTTTGTTTCTGCCTGGTCGTGGATGGGCAAAAGAACCTGGCCGGCCTCTTTGCCGGCACGCCCGAGGCGGCTTGGGATCAGGCCAGCGACCTATCCGCACAAATTCACATTGTGCGCAAGGATCAGCCGTTCCACACTATCCTCTCCTGCGCGCCGCCGATGTACGAAGAACTCTGGACCGCGGGCAAATGCATGTACAAGCTCGAACCCGTGCTGGCGGACGGCGGCGAACTGATCATTTACGCCCCGCATTTGCGTGAGGTCTCCATCAGCCATGGAGCCCACATCGAGGCGATCGGCTACCATTGCCGCGATTATTTTCTCAAGCAGTGGGATCGGTTCCAGCATATTCCCTGGGGCGTGCTGGCCCACTCGAGCCATGTTCGGGGAATTGGGTCCTTTGAAAACGGTGTCGAGAAATGCCGGGCGAGGGTCACCTTGGCCAGTCAAATCCCGGCGGACAAATGCCGCGCCCTGAACCTGGGTTACCGTGACCCGGGCACATTGCGCGTCGAGGACTTTGCCAACCGCGAGCACGAGGGCGTGCTGCTGGTGCCCAAGGCGGGCGAACTGCTGTTCCGCCTGAACCATCCCCCGCCGTGGGCAAAGGAAACTGGCGAATGACCCGCCGCGTTTCCCACTGAGTCGCTAAGGGCCACGCGTCAGGCCGCGCCTGGGGCAACGTCCGCCGCGGCGGTTTGCGTTTCGGACAGTTTTTGTTCGCGCAGCTTTGTCAGCGCGGCCAGCGCGGCCTCGCTCTCGGCGGCTTTTTTGCTCTTGCCCCGGCCCCGGGCCAGCTCGACCCCGGCATGGTGCACCGTGCACTCGAAGACGCGATCGTGGTCCGGACCGGTGCTCGAGACCACGTGATAATGCGGGGCTTCCGCGGAAAATGACTGGACGAATTCCTGCAGTTCGCCCTTGGGGTTTTCCAGGATCGGAATGACGGAAAGCTCTCCAAAAGCGGTCAGAAACTGACGCAGGATGAAGTCGCGCGCGCCCTCGAAATCCCCATCCAGGAAGATCGCCCCCAGCAGCGCCTCGAAGGTGTCCGCCAGCGCCGAAGGCCGCTCCCTGCCGCCGGAATTCTCTTCGCCCCGGCTGACGATCAGATATCGGCCCAAGCCGAGCTGCCGGGCCCGCTCCGCCAGGCTGCGCCGGTTGACCAGCTTGGCCCGAGCCTTGGTCAAGGGCCCTTCACCGAACGCGGGGAACTTCTCATAAAGTTCCTGGGTCAGCACGAGTTGCAGCACCGCGTCCCCAAGAAATTCGAGCCGTTGATTGGTTTGGACCGGCAGACCTTGTTCGTGAGCGACGGAGGGATGCGTCAAAGCCAGGCGCAGGAGTGACGGCTCGCGAAACGCATAACCGAGATCCTCCTGGAGCACAACGTAATCAGCCGAGGGCGGGTTCTGGGAAATCACGCGGTGTCCTGGGTTGAAAATGCCTGCGCGGCGCGGCCTCAAGCGGCCGGCGCCGGCCCGGCGGACGCGGGTTCAGGACTCGCCTCGAGCTCGGGGCCGGCCGTCTCCGAGGCTGGCTCGGCCACAGGCGGCGGAGTGGGGTTGGGCGGATTCAGACCGCGCTCGAGCAGCGCGGCGACGTCGTGTTGAACGGATTCGAGCTGGTTGAGCTGCAGGTTGGGATCCACGATCGTAAATATGTCTCCCGTCTTCGGTTGTTCGTAAATAAACACCCGTTGACCGTCGCGAACGACTTGTTCCTTCACCTTGAGCACGCGCTTGCGTTCGAGCATCACCGCCAGGATGTAGCTCGCCGGCCCGTAGTGCGGGTCATTCGACTCGATGACCTTGCGCAGCAGCGACTCGGCCGTTTCCTTCTGGATCGCCTCCGTGGGCGGGGGCGGGGCCTCGTAGATGCCATGCCAATAGGAAACAAAGCCTTTGCGGTCGCGCGCGCCCTCGCTGTACTGGGCTTGCCAGCAGTCCTGGCAAATATCGCTGCGCCGAAACCCCGAGCGTTCGTCAAAAAGCAGCGTATGGTAGGTTTGTTGATCCACAAAGACCCGCCCGCAGGCCTCGCAGGCATGAGCGCGCGATTGAATGTTCCATTCGGTCATGAAAATCCAGCAAGTCAGTGTTCCACTTTGAACCAGTATTGCGGCAGAAACTCGCGACCGCAACGGGAAACCCGCCCCGCGGCTATTTCTTTTTAAACAAGCCGCCCAGGCCCTGGCTGATCTTTTCCGCCGCGCCAGTCGCGGTTTTGCCCAGGTCTTTCGATAGCCCGGTGGCGTCCTTGGCGAGACCCGCGATGGCGCTCGTGGAAGCTTGAGCGGCTTCCTTTTCAATGGCTTGAAGCACCTGCTGGGCGAGTTCCGCCGGGGTGATGCCTTCGGGCCCGGCGCCGAGCTGCGTGAGGTGGATCTCGGGGAGCGCCACGGTGGCGGATTTGCCCAGGGCGGTGAGGCTCACGTTGAGCTTGGCATTCCGGATGACAAAGTCATCCACCTGCAGCTTCTTGCCGGGTTTGGATGAGCTGGACCCGGAGGATTCGGAACCGGTGGCGGCTTGGAGGTTCGCCAGAATTTTGCTGAGATTATTCTCCTTCAAGTTGGTTTCAAACGTGACCTCCGGGGCTTCCAGGCTGATGGATTTGATGATCACTTTGTGGGAGAAAACCGAGCCCGGCTCGAGCGCAATACTGGCCTCACCCACCTGGATCGCGGACGGGGTTTTGTAGCCTTCCGGGTTGCCGACCACCAGGCCCTTGATCCGCCCCGAGCCGGAAAAGAACGACAGGCTGACGGCGTCGAGCTTGATCGGCACTTTGGCGACCATTGGCCCCGCCGTTTCAATGCCGCGCTTGATGGCGGCGTCGAGGAATAAACCGAGACTCACGAGGACCAAAAGTACCACGACGATGAAGACGATGAGAAGGCGAATAGCGATTTTTTTCATAACTGTCGCGCGGGGCTCCGGGTTGAGATCTGCATGGTTCTACGGGAATAGAGAGTACTCCGCCGGGGATTGGCCGCAAGTGCTAAAGCGGCTCGCGAGACGACGGCGCTGTGAAACGTGCCAAAGGCAAAATTACTGTGGCACCAGAGAAGCGACTCGAAGGGGACGAAAGGAAAGGCAGCCCGCCTCGGACTTGAGCGTGGCCGGCCACCCCAGCCCGAAGGCCGCGGGTTCGGATTGTTTGCCCACAACCGAAGTTGCCCGGGTGGCGGCTTGGAGCGAGATTGAGGATGAGGTCTGGCGCCGAAGTTAATGATCTTGTTCATCGAGGATCACCCGGCTCAGACCCAAAACCGTTCGCGAACAGCCCCGCTCGGGCGGCTTGGCCATGGCTGGCTCACGCCTCGGCGTCTCACCACGTTTTTGCTGAAACCGCGCATCACTATGGATCCAATGAGCCACGCCGCTCGAAACTCCATGCCTGGAAAACGCTCCCGCTTCGGCGTGCAACTCCCGCTCCCCTCACAAACCGCTGAGACCGCACCCATGGATGAGGCAGCGTGACCGGCTGAAAACCGCTCTGCATCCCCGGCCGCGGTTTGTCGGTGTGTGACGCGGGCCGCGCCACCCTGCCGCGTAGCGGCGTTCGATGGTAGCCATGGACTTTAGTCCATGGAACCCGCGCGCCGAACCGCCTCACGAGTACGCGTCGTCCATTCCCACGCTTTCGCACTGTTTATGGCGGGGAGGTGAACACTCCGTTGCGGAATGGCCGGGCCCGGCCATCCACCGCTCATTATAGCGATGCATATCCCTTGCCATCAAATCATTACGCCAATCCTCGATCATGTCCTGAAAGTGAAGTCGCCACCGCCTCAAAACACCGACGCTCAGCCGACGCCTGTGGTTAACTAGGCGTCTCAGCGCACAGTGTCGAACGGAGCGAGAAGTGCGGCTCGCCCCGGCTTGAACCTGAAAGAAGAATGCTTATGAATGGTCTGCTTAAGAAAGCGCTCATTTTCGTGCTGGTCATGGCCGCGGTGGCCGCCACCGCCTGGTTTGGGCGCAAGGGCTACCGCCACGCGACCGAGCGCCATCTGGTGGCCGAGGCGACCGGCTATCTCGAGACCAACGACTTCAAGAACGCCGAGTTGTGTCTGCGGCGGGCGTTGCAGGTGAACCCCATGAGCTCTCGCGCCACGAGCATGGTGGCCGATATGTTGGACACCGTGGGCGCGCCGGCGGCGCTTCAGTGGCGCATCCGGGCCTCGCAGCTCGATCCTCTCAACGCCACCAACCGCCTGCAATGGGCCGAGACCGCCTTGAAAGTGGGCGACCTCAAATCCGCCGAAGCTGCCTTGGGCGGAGTAAGCGGCGCGGCGAAGACTTCGGCCGGTTACCTCAAATTGTGCGGCGCGATGGCCTGGGCGAAGCATGACGGTCCGGCCGCGGAGCAGTTTTACCAGCAGGCCCAGCGGCTCGAGCCCGCCAACATAGCCATCGTCCTCAACCTCGATACCATTCACCTGTCCTCGACCAATCGCGAGGCGGCCCTGGCCGCTCGCGCTTCCCTCGACAAATTGTCCACCGACCCCGTGTGGCGCGGCAACGCTTTGCAAGACCTGCTGAAGGATGCCGCCGCCCGCCGCTCTCTGCCCGACGCGCTGAAGTTCTCGAAAGAGCTGGCCACCGGCCCCAAGGCCCGGTTCGGGGATAAAATCGATTACCTGCAACTGCTCAAGGTTTCGACCAACGCGGCCTTTGGCCCGTGGCTGGCCTCGATGAAACTCGAAGCCACCAACTCGGCGCCGCGGGCCTTCGCGTTGGGCCGGTGGATGGCCATGTCCGAGGGCCCCCCCACCGCGCTGAAGTGGATCCAGAGCCTGCCCGCCGATATCCAGACCAACCAGCCCATTCCGCTCATCGTCACCGATTGCCGCATGGCGCTCAAAGATTGGGCGGGTTTGCTCAAGGTGGTGGACACCCAGGATTGGGCCGAGGCCAATTTTTACCGGCTCGCCCTCCAAGCCCTCGCGCACCGGTCGTTGGGACAGCAGTTCCTGGCGGATGCCGCCTGGCGCAGCGCCGTGCGGCAGTCCGAGCACCGGCTGGACCGGTTGTCCCGGCTGGCCCAGGTGACCGCCACCTGGGGCTGGCGCCCGGAAAACACCGAGCTGCTGCAGGATATCACCTCGGAATTTCCCAAAGAAAAATGAGCCGCCAACTCGCTCATGGCTGAGCTGTACGCGGCGGGTGATACACGCGGCAGCTTATGGAATCCATGACCCGGATGCGGCCAGGGAACGTGCAGCACAGAAACTGAGTTTGGTCGTCAGCCTCAACGGTGGGGAACAGTCATCGCGGAAGTGCTGGCTGGGCGTCGAGAGCACCTCCTTTCTGACTCTTGTCCTGATCTTGGCCGTTTTCTGGCTTGCGGGGCGACCAAAAGGAGCTAGAATTTATCCCTCGTAAATCTTACGGAAGACTATAAAAATCAACGGTCCTCATCGGTCTTCTGATTCTGGTTGCGCGGTTAGCTCAGTGGTAGAGCACTTCCTTGACACGGAAGGGGTCAGAGGTTCAAACCCTCTATCGCGCACCATTCCACCGGTGTGAGAGCGCACCGTTCATCACGCCGCAGGTCCGGTCCTATGCGGATCAGAACGGCCAGTTCGTCTTTGCAGGGCTTATTCCGATCGTTCGGACGAACCTCCCGCCACCGGACGACCTCCTCCGTGAGGTCACGAGCAATACCAATTGGCTCGGGTACGCGTGGGAAATGACGGGCCCCAAGCTCGAACAGGATCTCTACATCAGCCAGCTCGCCCGGCTCATCTTTCGGAAAGCGCAGTTGCCGCCCGAGTCGGCAAGTTTGCAATGGCTCAAGGGGGCTGCGCCCAAACTTGGCAACTGTGTCACGGTGGTCTCCCGGAACGGGGCAGATCGTTTGTCCTTCACCCGAAAGTCCAGCCTGGGCTTTGATGCCGTCGAGCTTCATCTCCTGGCCGATTGGCTGGAATCTCCTCAGTTCCCCGTGGGGCTTCACACTACCCTTGCCCCAGGTCCGCCTGCGCCTGCTTTCCGGGCCGGGGTTGCGCGTTGAGCGACAGGCTCAGATCAACGGGGAAGCGACCATGACGCTGGAATTCTCGTTACCCTCATTCTTTGCCAAGTCCTAATACAAGGAAACGGTAACGTTACAGGCGCTACCCCTTCGGGATAGGCACAGCTCCCCAACGAGCAAACCCGGATGGGATGCTGAAATGCCTTCGGGTTATCCTGAAAGGATAGGGAGCACTCAGCCCAGGGTTGCGAGTCGGCGAGCTACCCTGGGTTGGCGCGCACCGAAACGAACACCAACCCTGCAAGGGTTGGAGCCAAGACCGGGATCGCCGACGCTGAAACCCTTTCAGGGTAAATGATCCTCAAAGCCGTCTCGACCCAGGGTAGCCCCGCCCTTCCTGCGGAAGAGCGGGGCAACCCTGGGCTGAGTGCTCAAATCCCTTCGGGATAGGCACAGCTCCCCAGCGAGCAAACCCGGATGGGATGCTGAAATGCCTTCGGGTTATCCTGAAAGGATAGCGAGCACTCAGCCCAGGGTTGCGAGTCGGCGAGCTACCCTGGGTTGGCGCGCACCGAAACGAACACCAACCCTGCGAGGGTTGGAGAAAAGACCCAAGCTATTGTCGCATATCATTTCGGGACAATGCGATACATTGGCACTGAACATTGGTCAGGGGACAGAATGTGCGGGAGACGATCGGGTCTCAGCCCGTAACAAACTGTAGTCACTATCATTTAACACCAATTGACCGAAGATTTATCACCGAGATCGTTCGACAGCTCGACACACTGCCCTCGGAAGAAGATTTGACCTGAAATCCCTGGACGGCCCCCCCGCGACCTGGTCACGCATAAGGTGTAATTGGGTTCCGTTCCGCCACCCTTGTGCTCTTCGGACGAGTGCGATTGAACGCGGCTGGCACCGAAGGTGCTTACGAAAGTGCCATGCTCGCTAAAGCACGATGGTGGTTCCATGTCTGAAATCGTCAAATTCATTCCTGCAACCGGGGGCAAAAAAACGTTCAAAAAAGTTTAAAAAACTGTTGACATGGATCTGGACTGTTTGCGATAGTGAGCGCACACACGGTAAAACACAAACTACAAACATATGAGAATAAAAGCACTGTTATGCGCTGCGGCACTCGCGGCGGGCGCTGTCTCCTCGATGGCGCAATCCAATGTTTATTCGCTAAACATTGTCGGGTACGTCAACGTTCCCCTGGTTACGGGATTCAACCTCATCGCTAATCCGTTGGACAACGGAACGAACGACCTGGCGAGCCTGTTTCCCGAATGCGGGGTTTGGTGACACTGTTTATCAATTGCAAAATGGTGCATTCACCAGCAGCTCATTGCTCGGAAGCTGGTCTCCTGACCTGGTCACGGAGCCTGGTGGTGGTATTTTCTATCAAGCGGGTGCTCCTTCGACGAACACATTTGTCGGTAACGTGCTGACGGGTAGCCTGACCAACCACATCAACTGCCGGCTTTAACATTGTCAGCTCTCAGGTTCCGCAGTCCGACACGTTGGAAAACCTCGGGTATCCGGCTGGGTTTGGCGACACGGCATTCTTCTTATCGCGAGTGGCGCTTATGTTCCTCCTCGTTCTTCGCCGGTGCTGGAGTCCTGATCTGTCGCCGGCTGTTGGGCGAAGCGTTCTGGATCCAAGCCGGAGCCGCTGTGGATTGGACTCGCACGTTTAATCCATAACCAAGCGAATCCGAGTTAACTCGATCAACAACCAAACTGAGAAAATACCACAACTAAAAGTTATGAAGAAACTCACCGTAACAATGTTAGCAAGTGCCTTGTTGGGCCTAGCGGCCTATGCTCAAGGCACTGTCAACTTTGTCCAATTCTGGGCGTCGGCCTGAATGCTCCCGATTTATATGAACGATGGAACCACCAAGCTCGCCTCTGGTTTCACAGCTGAATTGCTGGCTGGAGCCAGCTGCTAGGCAGCTTGACGAGCGTGGCGACGACCGGATTCTCACTGGTGCTGCTGCTGGCTATTTCCAAGGTGGAGTGGTGTCTATCGCTGGTATTGCACCTGGAGCAACAGCGTTCCTGCAGATGAAGGTGTTTGGTCAACTGCAAGCGGCTCATTTGCCGCGCGCGCAGACTGCCAATGCAGCCAACACATGGGGCCAGTCGGCAGTGTTCTCGGTCGCAACGGGTGGTGGTGGTACTCCTCCAGCTCGCTCCTAGCGCGCTCACTGGCTTGACCACGTTCAGCCTGAACACCGGTGGAATCAGTTCCCGAACCTTCCAGCCTCGCGCTGGCCGGGTTGGGCGCTGCCGCGCTGATGGTTTTCCGCCGCCGCAAGTAAGACTTGCCTCTGCGAGAATCTTTTCACGGAAAGCCGCCCGAAAGGGCGGCTTTCCCTTTTCTGGGATCAATCTTGGTTGGGAGGGTTTGCTTCTGCGGATCGCGGGCATCGTCGCTTGCGACGGGTCGTGTAGTTCGACAATGTTCGATTCGTTTCAGAAGGGTGAGCGCGAAGGTGGGATTTGCATCGGCCCGATGCTTTGTCCCGAAGGGACGGCTGGGATGGCTCGGCGTACCCGGCCGTCCCGTCGGGACTTGCCGGCTCCACATCCCAGGTCCCAACGCTGAAGCCTTGGGCTACTCTCGGGCATCCCTCCGGGATGAAATTGCCGGCAGGTTGCTCAGCTTTCCGAAGTCCGGAAGAAAAAGTGCCGGAATGCGGCGCACCCCAGAGGCTTCGCGAGGACGGATCCGCATTTGAATTCGCGACGCGCTTGGAGCGCGCCGCATTCCGGCGCTTTGCTCCACGACCCGAACCCTTGACCAGGGCTTGCCTTCAGGCCGACGACCCCGCAATCGCTTGACGATGCGCCAGCCGTCCCGGACGGCCCGAGTTCACAGCACCAGGTTTTTGTTTTTGGCGCGGGATTCCTCGGCGAGCCGGTCTTTGAATTCCAGGTATTTTTTCTGTAAAGCCGGATTGCCGACCGCAAGGATCTGCACCGCCAGGAGCCCGGCGTTGCGCGCTCCGCCGATGGCCACGGTGGCCACGGGCACGCCGCTGGGCATCTGCACGATGGAATACAGCGAATCCTCGCCCTTCAAGAATTTCCCCGCGATGGGCACGCCGATCACCGGCAGCGGCGTGAAGGCCGCGGTGACGCCGGGCAGATGCGCCGCGCCTCCCGCTCCGGCGATCATGACACAGAGGCCGCGCTTGTGAGCGCCGCCCGCGTAACGCGCCAGGTCGCCGGGCGTGCGGTGCGCCGAGATGACCCGCACCTCGTGCGCGATGCCGAACTCCGCGCAGGCGTCGGCCGCGCCCTTCATCGTTGGCCAGTCCGAGTCGCTTCCCATGAGGATCCCGACCAAAGGCTGAGCCGCGTTCTTCTTTTGCTTCATAATTAGGAATCGAGCGCCAGCTTCGTGCGAGTTGGGGCTGGCTGCAAGCGGAAATGTGGGGGCGTAACAACGTAACAACGTAACAACGTAACAACGTAATACGTAAAACGTAATGCGTAATGAAGGATTCCGGTGCTACTTCGTTGACGGGGCTTGGGTAAAAGGCAAGATTAGGCGCGGTTGATCGATGACTACGGCCAACAAAGTCACAATTCTGCGTATCCTGCTGATTCCGCTCTTTGTGGTCGAGGTGCTTTATTACGTGAAGACCGGCAACGAGCTGCATCGGATCGTGGCGATCAGTTCCTTTGGTTTGGCCTCCCTTTGCGATGGCGTGGACGGTTACATCGCGCGGCGCTTTAATCAGCGGAGTGAGCTGGGGGCCATGCTCGACCCGCTGGCGGACAAGCTGCTCCTGGTCTCGGGCATCGTGGTGCTGAGCTTCGACCAGCGTCCCTATCTGCCGAGCGTTCCGCTGTGGCTAACCGGCACGATTATCGGACGCGACATCCTGGTGCTGATCGGGTTGTTGGTTATTCAGATAACGGTCGGAAAAGTCCGGGTGCGGCCGCGCATCCTCGGCAAGGTCGCCACCGTTTTTCAGATGGCCGTGGTGCTGTGGGTGCTGCTGAAATGGGACGAAAAATGGCTAGCCTGGCTGGCGCTCGCCACCGGTGTCTGCACCGGCATCTCCGGGCTCCTCTACGTCTGGGACGGAAGCCGGCAACTCAGTTCGCACCCGGCCAGCTCACCGTCCACTCCGCAGCCGCCTTGACTCGACCGCGAACCGCAAACAATCATGACCACACCGCCAGCGATACAACTCAAGCCGGGTGACACGGCGCCCGATTTCACCGTCAGCCGCACAGGATGGCAAGCCGGTGTCCCTCGCGGACTTCAGGGGCCGAAATGTCATCCTCTACTTTTACCCCAGGGATAATACCCCCGGCTGCACGAAGGAGGCCTGCGCCTTTCGCGACGAGTTCGCCGCCTTCAAAAGCGCGGGCGCCGTCGTGCTGGGGGTGAGCACGGATTCCGCCAAATCCCACGCCAAATTCGCCGACAAGTACAAGCTGCCGTTCCCGCTCCTGGCGGACGAGGAGAAGCGCATCGTCCAGGCTTACGGAGTTTGGGGCAAGAAACGATTCATGGGACGGGAATATATGGGAACGCGACGCGTTACCTTTCTGATCGATCCCGAGGGCAAAATCAAATGCATCTGGCCCGAGGTCAAACCCACGGACCACGCGCGGCAGGTGCTCGAGGCTTTGGCGGGCAAGTAAGGCCGGCGGCGTTGGAAGGGTCCGCCGCTGACGAACGATCCCGAGGTTCGATGCCCGAATCCATTTCGGCCTATCCTGAAAGGATAGCGAGCACTCAGCCCAGGGTTGCGAGTCCGCGAGCTACCCTGGGTTTGCGCGCCCCCGAACGGATGCCAACCCTGGAAGGGTTGGAGCGGAAGTCGAAGCCCATTGCGCTCAAACCCTTTCAGGGTAAAGGACCTTCTGCGCGGCGCCGGACCCAGGGTAGCTCGCGGACTCGCAACCCTGGGCTGAGTGCTGAAATCCCTTCGGGATAATTACGTCCGACACAAGAACGAACCTGGATTTGGACCTGAAAACCCTTCGGAGCTTCGGGCTCTCTACGCCATGAACCCAAGGGTGAGGCTTTGGGCTGTTTTCGTTTGCCCCTTCGCGGCATGACGGCCTGCCGCCAGATCCAGGCTCACGGGCGGGCGAGACGACCGGCGAACCCGCAGGCGAGAGGCCCGCGCGAAGTGATGGGGGGCGGCCATGTGCCACGTCGTCCCGCGGGGACAGTTGACACGTTTATTCGATGTGCGACTATAGCCCTCGGACCAGGAAACGTTTCAACGCTTCGAGATTTTGGCGTTGGAGCGCTCAACATTTAATCTTAACCATTCAACCAACGTTATGCCAATTGCCGTCGGCTCCAAAGCACCGGATTTCACCCTTAAATCCAAGCAGGCCTCGGGCCTGGTAGATGTCAAGCTCAGCGATAATTTTGGCAAGAAGAACACCGTGCTGCTCTTCTTTCCTGCCGCGTTCACGAGCGTTTGCACCCAGGAAATGTGCGACATCACCGCCGGCATGGGCGCTTACTCGGGGCTCAACGCCGACGTTGTCGGCATCAGCGTGGACACCCCGTTTGCCCAGGAGGCGTGGGCCCAGAAAGAGAAGATCAATATCAAGCTGGCCAGCGACCTCAACAAGGAAGTCATCCGGAAATATGACGTGGTGTTTCCGATGCTGGCGGGGATTGGCGATACCGCCGCGCGGGCCGCGTTCGTGATCGACAAACAGGGAGTGGTGCAGTACAGCGAGAAAACCCCGACCCCGAAGGACCTGCCAAGCTTCGACAAGGTGAAGCAGACGCTGGCGCAGTTGAAATAACTTCGATCCGTCCGTGCCGGGCTTACCACAGGGCGTGAGTTCGAGGGGGTAGTCGGAGCGTTCGGGCGCCGCTACGCGGCGCGGTTGCGTTTTGGGGCAGCGGTTTAGCCGTGGACTGGAAGTCCACGGCTACCATCGGATGCCGCTACGCGGCACGGGTGCATTTAGGGCGGGGGGGGTTCTCCGTGGACTGAGGGTCCATGGATACCATTGGGACGCCGCTACTCGGCGCCGCCGCCGACCGAGGACCGGGGTTTTAGGCGCCTCCCGGCGCGGGCGGTCCGGGCGCGGCGGGACAATGCGAGCTGACGAAACGTGAAGCGCTTCTCCAATGCCCGCAAGAGTCGGCCTTCTTCGCGTTTCATCCGGAGGCGGTCGGCAGCGCGGCGGTCATCGTAGCCACAAAGATGGAGCACCCCGTGAACCAGGTAACGGACGACTTCCTGCTGCCACGCCACCCGGAAACGGCGCGCCTGCCGCTTTGCCTCGGGCAGGCAGACAAAGATCTCGCCGGACAGCGCCGGGTCCCGGCCGGAATCGGCGTAGTCAAACGTGATGACGTCCGTAGGGCCTTGGTGCCGAAGGAATGCCTCGTTAATGCGGGTGATCTCTCCGGTCCCGACGAGGTAGATCCCCAACTCGTTGATTTCCCGACCTACCCATTCCTCGATCAGGACCCGCAACAACCGCTTGAGCAACCGCAGGTCAACGGCACGAACCGGGGTCCGGTCACGGAGGAACAGATTGCCGGTCACGCTTCCTCTCGGGGCCGCGCGGGACGATCTTTGCCGCGGTGTTCTTCGTAGGCGGCGATGATTCGCTGCACCAAGGGGTGCCGCACGACGTCGCGCCGGCTGAATTCCACGATGCCGATGCCTTCGATATGTTTCAGGACCCGGTGCGCTTCGAGCAGGCCCGAGCGGCGGTTGGAGGGCAAGTCGATCTGCGTTTCATCTCCGGTAATCACCGCCTTGGAATTGACTCCGAGGCGCGTGAGGAACATGAACATCTGCTCGGTGGTGGCATTTTGGGCTTCATCGAGAATGATGAAGGCGTGATTCAGCGTGCGGCCCCGCATGTAGGCCAAAGGCGCGATCTCGATCACGCCGCGTTCGGTGTCCTTCTGGATTTCCTCCGCCGGCAGCATGTCATGCAACGCGTCGTGCAGCGGCCGCAGGTAGGGCATGATTTTCTCGTACAAATCGCCGGGCAGAAAGCCCAGCGCCTCGCCGGCTTCCACGGCGGGCCGCGTGAGGATGATGCGCGAGACCCGCCCTTCGCGCAGCGCGGACAGGGCCATGGCCACCGCCAGGTAGGTCTTGCCCGTGCCCGCGGGCCCGACCCCGAGGGTGACGTCGTGGCTGCGGATGGCATCCAGGTATTTCTTCTGGCCCACGGTTTTGGCCGTAACGCTGGGCTTTTTATCGGAGGTCTGGATCCGATCCGTCAAAATATCCTTGAGGGCGGAGGCCCCCTCATGCTTGACGATGTTAAGGGCGTGAGAAAACTCCCGCTGCCGGAGGGGACTTCCCGCGTTGAGCGAGCTCTCGAGATTGAGGAACAATTGCTTGGCGCGTTCGATGGCGTCGGCCTCGCCTTCCAGCCGGATCCAGCCTTCGCGCGAGGTGGCCTTGACTCCCAGTTGCTCATCGAGGGCTTGGAGATTGCGCGGGTCGTTGTTAAAGAGCTGTTGGGCGACCCGGGCGCTTTCGAAATGAAGAGTTTCAACGGGCATGGGCGGTCAGGAGGGGGCGGGGAACGTAAAGCGTAATGCGTAACACGTAAGGCGTAAAACGTAAAACGTAAAACGTAACGCGTAAGACATAGGAGTCTTATCGGGGGCTGCGCCGGCGGGGAAGGGGATGAGTTTCTGGGGGGTCACAAGGCGGGCGGGGCGGGGTCTTCGAGGAGAGCGGTGCGCAATCGAGCCGCCAGATCGGCCAGGGCTTGAGGCACGACGGCGGTATTGGCCAGGACCGGCATGAAGTTGGTGTCGCCCAGCCAGCGCGGCACGACGTGCAGGTGCAAATGTTCCAGGATGCCCGCCCCGGCCACTTTGCCCAGGTTCATTCCGATGTTAAAGCCGTCGGGGTTCATCACACGTTTGATCGCGTTCTGACAGCGCCGGGCCAGCTTCATCAGGTCGGTCATCTCCTCTTCGGTCAACCCATTCAGATCCTGAACCTGTTTATAGGGCACCACCATCAGGTGGCCCCCGGTGTAGGGGAAAGTGTTGAGCAGCGCGTAACACGTGCGCGCGCGGGCGATCACATAGTTGGCCTCATCCTCGGTGGAGCGGGCGATTCTGGCGAATACGCCCTCGGTTTGCACGGATTTCGGCGCCAGGATGTATTCGATTCGCCAAGGAGCATGCAAGCATTCCATCGCCCAACACTAGTAATAGAACTCACGGATGTCAAAGTAGAGCTGGACGGCGCTCCGGCATCTCGGGGTTTCATCCGGAGCGATGCACAGGGGAGGACTTCGGCCTCCTTAACAACGAGACTTAAGCTCCCCCTCCGCAAGGAGAACCTTCGGCGGCGCCGCCACGCACCAGCGCTCAAAAGCCGAGCCTTGCTAGCGCAGCTCGCTCAGGCGGATCCGCATGACGAACACCAGCGCTTTCACGGCGAGCTCGATAAACAGAAACGGTTTGCCGATGAAGTCGTTGCCGCCGCTGACCATGGAGTTGGCGCGGCTCTCCAAATCATTCAAACCGGTGACAAATACGACCGGCGTCTTTTTGTGCGCAGGAATATTGCGCAGCTTGGCGCAGAGTTCGAACCCGTTCATTTTGGGCATATCGACATCCAGGAAAATGAGGTCGAAACTCTTTTCCCCGAGCAGTTGAAAAGCGACCTCGGGATCTTCGACCGAGACGGCCTTGAGTTTGGCCTTTTCCAGAGCGTAAGTGACGGCGCGGCGAGAGATGGCCTCGTCATCGACGACCAGGACCTGCGCCGGCCGGCTGGGCTGCTGGTCGAGGGCGGGACCTTTGTCAAACAAAACCCCCAGGAAATCCACGACCGCCGCGACGGTGCGGAGGGTCGAGGCGTTGATGTTCCGGGGCTTTTCGGAGAGTTCCTTCAGCAGCGCTTCGAGCGCGTCCGAGATTTGGGCGATACTCGAAAACCCGTTCAGCCCGGCGCCGCTGGTCAGCGCGTGGATGCGGCGATAGAGCAGGTCGATCTGCTTGAGACGCGCTCCGTCGCCTTCCGCCTTAATCAGTGCCTGAAGGTCGCCCCGCAACGCCGTCAGCACCCCCGGCAGGCTGCTGAGAAACGCAACTTGGGGGTCGGGCGCGGGGAGGGCAGCGGGGGCTTGGGGCGGATTCGGCGAGACGTCCGGCAGGTTTGCGGTGGCCGGGAGGGGTGTTGGGGCCTCGGAGGGCGGCGGTTGCGCCGGTTCGGCGTCTCCCGGCCGCGACACCGCGTTGCGAATGACCTCGATCAACTGCTTGGGCGTGCAATTCGCCTTCGAGAGGCACTTGGTCGCGCCGGCTTTCCAGGCCTCTTGCACCAGGTTCGACAAGTAGGTGTTCGAAAAGACGATAATCGGCAGCTTCTGAAACTCCGGTTCGGCCCGGACCTTGCGCATCAGCTCGACCCCGGTCATCCCCGGGAGCATGAGATCCAGAATGACCGCGTCGGGCCGGAAACTACGCAACATTTCCAGACCGCCCGCGCCGTCCTTGGCGATCTCGACCGAGTAGCCTTCGACGGAGAACTTATTCCGGTAAATGTTGGCTACGACCTGGTCGTCCTCGATGATCAGGATTTTCTTCATGCACCTACGGCTTGGCGGCTAATTCTGAATGATTGGCCATGTAGGAGTGCAAGAAGTCGCGGATACTTTCGAATTCCCGGTGGGCGTCCTGGCAAATCTGCGCGGCGTTGGTCAGCTTGCCCTCCATGCCCTGGCGTTCGAGTTCGCGCAGCATCGAGGACAGCCCGCGCATGCCGCAGGTCGAGCTGGCCCCGGCGCAACTATGCGCCAGGCGCCGGACTTCCGCCGCCGCTTCCCCGGTCACGGCGCGTTGGAGCTCCGCCAACTGCCCGCTGGTTTGGGTCAAAAAGAGGGTCACCAATTCCTGCAAATTCTCCGGGCTGCCATCGGTAAATTCCAGCAGCCGGTCCATATCGACCGGGACCGTTTCCGGGTCGATGGGGGCTGGGGGAGCGGCGACCGCGGGGATAGCTTGGGCCGCTGGTTCGGGCGCGGCCTTTTGGGCGAGCGGACCCCAGCGCTCGACGATCGTTCGCACGTCTTCGAGGCGAATCGGCTTGGCGATATAATCGTCCATGCCCGCTTCGAGGCACTTTTCCCGGTCACCCTGCATGGCGCTGGCGGTCATTGCCACGATGGTAATCGAGCCGCGGTAATTTGGGAATTCTGATTTTTGCCGCTGGCGCTGGCGGATAATCCGAGTGGCTTCCATGCCATTCATCTCGGGCATCATCACGTCCATGAAGACCAAATCAAAGGGCTGCCGCTCCAAGGCGGCCAGGGCTTCGAGTCCATTTGCGGCCACGTCGGCCCGGTAGCCCATCTGCTGCAGCAACCGCATGGCCACCTTCTGGTTCACGGCGTTGTCATCGCACAACAAGACGCGCAGTGGCAGGCGTTGCGCGAGGGTAGGGTCGAGTTTGCTCTGGGGCGCCGGCTGGGGAGCGGAGGGTTTCGCGCCGGAGAGCGCTCGCGAGATGGCCTGGTGCAACTGGGTGAGTTTGACGGGCTTGGTCAGGCAGTTCGCCGCCGAGAGGCCGGAGAGATCGGGGCGATCGGCGCGCACGCCCATCGAGGTGAGCAAAATCAGGGGCAAGGCCGCTCCGACACGGAGTTTCCGAATTTCGTGCGCGAGCGCCAGGCCCTCCATTTCAGGCAACTGGGCGTCCACCATGGCCAGGTCAAAGGGTTCACCGGCGCGCAGCCATTCGAGAGCTTCGGCGGGCTTTTGAGTGCTGCGGGGGAGCATCCCCCATTTCCGCGCGTGGGCCGTGAGCAGCCGGGAGATGGTGGGGTTATCATCGAGGATCAGGGCTCGCACGTTGGTCAATTTCGAATGGGGGGCACCCGTGCTTGGCGCGGAGGTTTGCGTGGGCAGCCGCAACTGCAACGTGAAATGGAACGTGGAGCCTTTCTGCGGGACGCTTTCGACCCACATTTTGCCTCCCATCAACTCGACCAATCGCTTGCTGATGGCCAGCCCCAGCCCGGTGCCGCCGTAGTTTCGAGACGTCGAGGCATCGGCTTGGCTGAACGATTTAAAGAGCCGCGCCAGGCGGTCCACCGGAATCCCGATGCCGGTATCCGAAACCGAAAAGTGCAGGTGCAATGGGCCTTGCGTCGGGGCTGGGTTGCGTCCGCCGGAAAGCAGCTTGACCTGGACGGCCACCTCGCCGGCCGGTGTGAACTTGATGCCATTGCTCAACAGATTTACCAGAACCTGGCGCAAGCGCGTGATGTCACCTCGCACCTGCGTGGGAATCCCATCCTCGATCTCGGAGGCCAGATCCAGCTTCTTCTCGGCCGCTTTGGTGGCCAGAAGGTCGAGGGAATCTTCGATGCAGCCACGCAGGTCGAAAGGTTGGTCTTCGAGTTCAAGTTTCCCGGACTCGATCTTCGAGAAATCCAGGATGTCATTGATGATCGTCAAGAGGGACTCGCTGCTGGAATAAATGGTCTCGAGATAGCCGTGCTGCTCGTGGGTCAAAGGCGTTTCCAGCAAGAGCCCGGCCATGGCGATGATCCCGTTCATCGGCGTGCGGATCTCGTGGCTCATGTTGGCCAGGAACTCGGCTTTGGCTCGCGCCGCGTTCTCTGCCGCGAGCCGGGCGGCCACCAATTCGCGGTTGGTCTGCGCCAGTTCATCCTGCAAATGCTTGGTCCGCAGCGTCGCCCGCACTCGCGCGCGCAATTCGGCCGATTCAAAAGGCTTGGTCAGGTAATCCACGGCGCCCAGCTCGAAACCGCGAAGTTTATCGGTGGTGCTATTCCAAGCCGTGAGGTACGATCACGGGAATGGGCTGAGTTTGCGGGGAATCCTTGAGCTGCCTGAGAAGTTCAAAGCCGTTCATGCCGGGCAGGCCGAGGTCGAGCAAGATCAGATCAAACGGCTGCTCCTGCACCAACTTCAGCGCTTCGGGCCCATCCTGGGCGCTGGCGAGCGTGATGTGGTCGTCCAAAAGCAGTGCGGCCAGCACTTCCGGCATCCGGGGATCATCCTCGACGAGCAAAACATGGGCTTCACGTGGTTTCATGATGCTGACGCGGACGACTAGGTTTCATTTCTAAAGGACCCATCGGTAATAACTCAGTGCCCATTAAGCACATTCGACACCAACTCCCCTCCAACCCGTGCCGAGCTTCGCAGTTAGGAATCTGTCGTCTGGTGTAGCGCTGTTCACAGCCGTTTGTCAAGCGTCACGGCGACAAACCCACAGATCGGGGCGGGAACCTGATGAGGGTAGGGGAGCTGGGCTTGTCCCAATTCAAGACACTCTAATGAAGCGCAGCCACAAACCCTCTGAACCCAGCGCGTCGGCACCGAGGGGTTTGTCATCCCTGACGCGCTTATCTCCACTAAACTCCGCCCCCAGCATCACTGCTCGCCGGTCTCGGCACGAGCCTCGTTAGCCAAAGTCATCGAAAGAAACATTGCGGAAAACGTTGGAACGCGGCTTAATATCCCCCCATGGTTCATACTCTGCTCAGCCGTGGGGTGGCGGGCGAAGTCTTCTCGGCGCGTGATGCGTATGTTCAGGCCTACCGCGTGATGCTGCTGGCCCGGATTCTGGATGAGAAGCTCGCCAGTCTTTATCGCATGGGCAAGATCCATGGCGGCGTTTTTCTGGGCCGCGGACAGGAAGCACTCAGTGTTTCCATTGGCGTGGCATTACGCCAGGGGGATACTTTCGCGCCGCTGATTCGTGATACGGCGGGCCGGCTGGCTTTCGGCGAGCCGCTGCTGGACGCCGTGCGGACGTATTTGGGCTCAGCCCTGGGACCTATGCGCGGGCGCGACGGGAACGTCCACCGGGGCCGGCCGAAGGAGGGCTTGCTGGTCATGGTTAGCCACCTGGGCGCGATGATTTCGGTGGTGAACGGTGCGTTGTTTGCCCAGCGGCTTAAGGGCCTTACCGGCCGAGTGGGGGTGACTTCGCTGGGTGAGGGCGGCACTTCGACGGGCGCGTTCCACGAAGCGCTGAACCAGGCGGCGGTCGAACGGCTGCCCCTGGTGCTGGTCGTGGCCAACAATCAATACGCTTACTCCACCCCCAACGAGCGGCAGTTTGCCTGCCACTCGCTGGCGGACAAGGCGTCCGGCTACGGCATCTCGGCGCAGGAGGTCGATGGCACAGACCTGGGCGCCTGCCTGCAGGTCCTCGAGGATCGCGTGGCCAAAGCGCGCGAGGGCGGGGGGCCTCAACTGGTCGTTGCCCGGCTGCTGCGCTTGTGCGGCCATGGCGAACACGACGATGCGAGCTACGTCGAGCCCGGCATGAAGGCTTCACCGAATCGGGCGTGACTGCCTGAAAGTAGCTGAAGCCGAGATCCTCGACCGGGCTTGGTCGGACAGTGGTGTCCTGGCCGAGTGGCGAGCCCAAGCGGTTCAAGAGGTCGAGGAGGCCGTTGCCAAAGTGCAACGCGAGCCCGGGCCGGATCCGTATAAGGAAGAATGGTGTGCCTTGGCCTCGAAACATCTTAGCGAGGGCCACGAGCACGGGGGATGACGGGCCGTCCGGCGAGCGGGGTTTACCCGGACGCCAGGGGTTGCAAGGAGCGCAGGAGCTCAGAAGACAATTTGGATCAGAGGGAAAGGAATGAACATTGAAGCGGGCGAGTTTACATGATGGAACAGGCGCGTGCGAGACCGGCTGTCAGGCAGGGCGGGCCATCTGCTGCCTGCCGGCGCGCGCGCGACGGCTGGTGCGCTCTGGCCAAAGGTCGAAGGCCCGCGGCGGGCTTAACCTCCCCTAAGCGGATGAGCATTACCTACCTTGACGCGATTCGTGAAGCACAGGCCCGCGCCCTGGCGGAGGATCCCCGCGTCTTCATTTACGGGCAGGATGTCGCCGCGTTTGGCGGTGCGTTCAAAGCCACCAAGAATCTGGCCCAGCAGTTTCCGGGGCGGGTCATCGACGCGCCCATCAGCGAAGACGCCATGCTCGGGCTGGCGGTGGGCGCGGCGATCGAGGGCATGCGCCCGATCATCGAGATCCAGTTCGCCGATTTTTCGACCGTCGCTTTCAACCAGATCGTCAACCAGGCAGCCACCTTGCATTGGCGGACTCGGGTGCCGTGCCCTATCACGGTCCGGCTGCCCTGCGGCGGCACGTCGGGCAGCGGCCCGTTCCACAGCCAGAGCATGGAGGCAATTTACGCCCACTATCCAGGGCTCATCGTGATGACACCGGCCACGGTCGAGGATGCCTACAGCATGCTTTTAGAGGCTGTGGCCATCGACGACCCGGTGATTTTTTGCGAGCATAAGTACCTTTATTACCATCTCAAAGCCGGCCAATTACCCACCGTCGCCATGCCTGTAGGCAAAGCGCATATCGCTCGCGCCGGTCGAGATATGACATTGGTGGCGTATAGCGCCATGGTGCATGAAGCTTTGGCCGTGGCCACCGAATTGGCCGGTGAAGGCATCGAGATTGAGGTTGTGGATTTGCGCTCGGTGAAGCCTCTGGACACCGATACGGTGATGGCTTCAGTGGCCCGGACGGGACGACTGTTATGCGTGGGTGAGGCCTGGCCGTGGGGCGGCGTGACGGCGGAAGTGATCGCGCGCGTCGCCAGCGAGGGCTTCGGCCTCCTGGACGCCCCGCCCCAGCGGCTCAACGCCAAGGATACCCCCGTGCCCTACCATCCGAACCTGTGGGCCGCCCACCGTCCTACGGCGCGCAGCATCGCTGCCGCCGCCCGCCGCTTGCTCCGGTCATGAACACTCCTTGAATTCGCCTCCGTCTCATGCCCTCCATCCCCATCATCATGCCACAGCTCGGCGAGTCAATCGCTGAAGCGACCATTGTCCAACTGCTGGTCCAGGTCGGCGACAAGATCAAGACGGACCAGGACATCATCGAGGTCGAGACCAGCAAGGCCACCATGAACGTCGCCGCGCCGTGCCCCGGCCGGGTCGAGAAGCTGCTGGCCAAACTCAACGAGAGCTACCCGGTTGGCGCCGTGCTGGGCTACCTCGAAGCCAGCGCCGAAGATGCCGCGCGCCTTGGGCTCGATGCTCCCGCGCCTGAAAAGAACGGCGAAGACTCCTTGGAGGATCCGGACGCCTCGCTCAAAACACCCAGCACCCGGCCGAGGCAAACCGTCCAACCGACCGTCCGCGGCCTCCCGGTGCCTGCCACGGCTGCCGGGGCGAGTTACATGTCTCCGCGAATGAAGGCCCGAATGATCGAGTTGGGCCTCCATGCCGCCGACTTGGCGGGCCTTCCGGGCAGCGGCGCCGCCGGCCGCGTGACGATCCAGGATTTCGAGAAGTTCATCGCCAACCTGGAACGGGCCCGGCTCAGCCAGGCCTCGAGCATGCGGGTAGCGGTGGCCGACGCCATGCGCCGCAGTTGGACCCGCCCGCTGGCGACAGTGGCGGTGCCGGTCTGTTTCGATCCCCTCCTCCTTCATCGCAAAACCTGCCAGCCTAAGCCCGGACCCGCCTTGTACGCGCTGCGGGCACTGGCGGTGGCCTTATCCGAGAACAGCGCCCCCGCGGGCCGGCTGATCGGCAACAAGATCGTTCACCCGTCCGCGATCGATTTGGGTTTCGCCGTCGAGGCCGAGGACGGTGTGCTGGTTCCGGTGATTCGGAACGCGGACAAGCGGCTGCTGCGAGATCTTGTCCCCCGGTACAATGAATTGATTGAGCTTGCCCACCAGCGCAAACTGCCGGCCGATGCCACCGGCGGCTCGATCGCCACCGTCACCAATTTCGGCACCTTTGGCCTGACTTGGGCCACCCCGATTCCGCTCCCGGAACAAACCCTGGTGCTGGGCATGGGCGCCGCCCACCGCGAGCCCGCCTGGGATGAAGCCAAGAACCAATTCGTTCCGGTGATGCAGGCCAACATTACCCTGAGTTTCGACCATCGTGTCCTGGACGGCGGCGGCGCCGGGCGCCTCTTGACCCGCGTCGCTCAATTGCTCACGCACCCGGAAGAGCTGTAACTGACCGTTGCCTATTCGAAGGGATAGCTTCGGGAGAGGGCCGTGCACCTAGAGATGGGGGGGCCGTTTTGGTTGCCATTTCGTCCGAAGATTGACGGCTTACCGTGATTGGAGCGTTTCGGTTAGGCCGCGCAGCAGAGTTTCGACGTCGTATGGTTTTGGCAGAAAACATTTCGCGCCCGCGCTGATGGATTTGGTTTCATGCTCCGGATTGGAGAGTCCGCTGGCGGCGACGACCCGAACGTCCGGATTGAGCCGCTTGAGCGCCAGCGTAAGAGCGATCCCGTCCATTTCGGGCATCATCACGTCGGTCAGCACGGCGGCAATGCCGTCTTGGTGCCGGGCATAGGCCGCCAGGGCATCGACGCCGTTCATGGCGGTGAGCACGGAATACCCGTAGGCTTCCAGGGTTTGGCGGGTGATCGCGCGGAGGGAGGCCTCATCATCCACAACGAGGATGAGTTCACCGTGTCCCAACGTGAGCCGGGGTTTCACAACCTGGGCTGGGGAGGGATGCCCCCTCGGGTTCGCCGGCAGCCAGACTTCGAAGGTGGAGCCCTTTCCCGGTTCCGACTTCAGGTGAATGAATCCACCGTGGCTTTTCACGATGCCCAACGAGGTGGAAAGCCCAAGCCCGGTCCCTTTGCCCACCTCCTTCGTCGTGAAGAACGGGTCAAAAATCTTTTCTCTCACCTCGGGGGGAATGCCTGTCCCCGTGTCGGTTACTTTGATGACCAGGTGCGAGCCCGGTTGGACCTTGGGGTCCAGCCCCGGTGGCCAGGTGTCGCCGGGTATGTTTTCGGCCTCGATCGTCAATTGGCCGCCGAGGGGCATTGCGTCGCGCGCATTAACGCACAGATTGAGCAAGACCTGGTGGAGTTGGGTGGGATCGCCCGAAATGGTCCAAAGGTCCTTTGGCAAATGGAATTCGACGCGGATGGATTTCGGGAAGGTGTTGCGGGCAATGCTCACCATTTCGCCGATGAGATGCCGAGGCTGGACCGAGAGGCGACGCCCCTCGACGCCACGGGCGAAGGAGAGCACCTGCCTCACCAACTCCGCGCCGCGCTGGGCGCTTCCCTTGATCATCCCGAGGAGGTGGCGGGCATCCTCATCGAGACCTTTCATCTGCAGCAGTTCGCAGGACATGAGGATGGGCGCCAGGACATTATTGAGATCGTGGGCGACGCCCCCGGCCAGGATCCCGATGCTTTCCAAGCGCTGGGCGCGCAGGAATTGCGCCTCGATCCTCTTTCTCTCGGTGATGTCCTCCACCATGGCGATCGCATACTGGGCGTGGCCGGCGGGCCCGCGAACCGCGGACACCGTAAGCCGCCCGTAAACCACCTCGCCGCCCTGGCGCAGATAACGCTTTTCCAATTGGTAGTGCTCGCGGCCGCCCGCAAGGAGCTCGCGATACAACGCCAGGTCGGCCGCCACATCGTCCGGGTGAGTGAATTCGCTGAACACTTTGCTCCGCAGCTCCGCTTCGGAATAACCCAGCAATTGTTGCAGGGCGGGGTTGGACTTCAGGGCATGGCCCTCAATGTCCACCAGCGCCATGCCGATCGCCGCATTCAGGAACGCAACCCTGAACTCGGCTTCGCTCTTGCGGAGATTTTCCTCGAGCCCTTTGCGGTCGGTGATATCCTGCGCCACCCCGAGCACCCGTTCCACCGACCCGTCCGGGTTGCGAACCGTAAAGGCGCGATCACGGATCCAGCGGATCGATTGGTCGGGGCGGGTAATGCGATATTCCTCGTCGTACTTGCCTTCTGGTTGGCGCGTCAGCGCCGCGAGCAAAATGCGGTCCCGGTCCTCCGGGTGAATACTTTCGAGCCAGGTGTGGGGCGCCGCGTAGAGGCTGTCGCACGTCTTGCCCCAAATTTTTTCATAGCCGGGGCTGATATAGAGCATTTGGCTCTTGTTCGGATCGGTAATCCAGAAGACTTCGTCGATGTGTTCGGCCAGTTGGCGGAATTTGGCTTCGCTCTCGCGCAACGCCGCTTCCGCTCGTTTGCGATCATCAATATCGGTCCACACTCCCACCAGTTCCCTGGGCCGGCCGGCGGCGTCTTTCACCACGCGGTTGCTGTCTTGGATCCACTGGAACGAGCCGTTCCTGTGCCGGATGCGATATTCCGCCGAATAACCATCGCCGGCAATTCCCTTGGCCAGCGCCGCCAGGACGCGCTCCCGATCCTCGGGATGCAAGCCGTCCAGCCACCAATTGGGGCGCCAGTATTCCGCCGTGGAGAACCCCAGCAGCCGCTCGAGGTTTTCGCTCACCAGTACGGGGATGACGTTTTGTCCGTCGATCTTGAGCGTGTAAATAACCGCCGGACTGTGCGCCACCATCTGGCGCAAGGCTTCATGAGCCCGGAGCAATTCGGCCTGGGCCTGTCGCTGCTGCCGGCCGAGTTGCTTTTGTTCCAGCGCGCGCTGCACGGCATTGCCCAGGCGGGCGATCCGATCCTTGAGCAAGTAATCGGTCGCCCCTTGTTTCATGGCCTCGACCGCCACGTCCTCGCCCACGGTGCCGGAAATCAAAATGAACGGGATATCCAAGCCGGTCTCGCGCAAGAGCTTCACTGCCCGCAATCCGTCGAACTGCGGCATCGAGTAGTCGGAAAGAATGAGGTCCGGGAGTTTCTTGATCTCGACCAGAAAGTCGGCTTCCCGCTCGACTCGTTTCCAGGTCGGGTTGAAACCGGCCCGGCGCAGCTCATAGACCAGCAAATCCGTGTCGTCCGCGGAATCCTCAACGATCAACAGGTGGAGCGGTGTGGCCATCAAGCCGGGTCAGGGTTCGGGTGTGTGATTAAACTGCAGCCAGTATTGGGCGAGCATGCGGACGGATTGGCCGAACGCGTCGAAATCCATGGGCTTGACGATGTAGCTGTTCACTCCGAGGAAATAGCTCTCGGCCAAATCGCGCTCTTCCTGTGACGAACTCAGGATCACGACAGGAATGGTTCGGGTGCGCGCATCGGTCTTCAAGCGCCGCAAGACCTCGAGTCCATCAACCTTGGGCAGTTTCAAATCAAGGATGACGAGCCTGGGGCGGCTGGCGGGGGTCTGGTCGGCGGGGTCGCCAGCGCCCAGGAGGAATTCCAGAGCTTCAGCGCCATCCGGAATCACCCGCAGGTGCGCGGCCAATCCGGCTTTCTCGAATGCGTGAACGAAAAAGGCCACGTCGTCCGGGCCGTCTTCCACTAGCACAACTTCTTTGCTGGCTTCAGCCATGACGGTTTGAATCTCCCAAGGTAAAATGGAAGGTGGCGCCTTTATCCGGTTCGGACTCCGCCCAGACGCGTCCACCGTGGCGGTGTATGATCCGTTGGACAATGGCCAGGCCGACCCCCGTGCCCTCGAATTGATCCGGCGGGTGCAGGCGCTGGAACACACAGAACAGCTTGTGAGCGTAGCGCATCTCGAAGCCCGCGCCGTTGTCCCGCACGAAATAGACCCACAGCCCGTCTTCCTGGCGCGCCCCGATGTCGATGACGGGCAGATCGCGCTGGCGCGAGTATTTGAACGCATTGGACAGCAGGTTCGAGAAGACTTGTTGCAAGAGGGTCGGATCCGCCTGGCAGGGCGGCAGCGGATCAAGTGAAACCCTGGCACGCCGGTTGGCCGGCTCGGCCCGGATTTCCTCGAGCACGGAGTTCACGATCGTGCTGGGCGAGACCTGGCAGGTGTTGAGCGGCTGCCGGCTCAATCGGGAGAAGGCCAGCAAGCCGTCAATCAACTGCCCCATCCGCATCGCATTGGCGTCAATGCGCCCGAGCTTTTGGATCGCTTCCGGGGGTAGTTGCGAGCCATAGTCCTGCCGCACCATCCGGGCGAAGCCGGCAATCGCGCGCACCGGCGCGCGGAGATCGTGGGAGACGGAATACGAGAATGCTTCCAACTCCGCCGTGCGATCACTCACGCGTTGCTCCAGTTCAACATTCAGTTGGCGGATTTTCTCCTCGGCGGCCTTGCGTTCGGTAATGTCGGCGCGGATGGCCACATATTGCCGCGGCCGGCCGTCTTCGTTCAGGAAGGGAACGATGGTGGTGTCCACCCAATAAAACGAGCCGTCCTTGGCCCGGTTCTTCATTTCCCCTTTCCAGACCTTGCCCCGTCCGATGGTCGCCCACAAATCGCGGATGAACGCCTTTTCATGGTGGCCTGAATTGATGAGGCGATGATCGTAGCCAAGGAGTTCGTCGCGGGAGTATTTGGAGATCGCACAGAACTTGTCGTTGACGTAAGTGATTTTGCCCTGCGGGTCGGTGATGGCGACAATCGCGTGCTCGTCCAGGGCCGCCTTCAGGTCGCCCACTTCCTTCAGTGAAGCCTTAAGCTGTTGGTCCGTTCGCATGTTCCTTACGGTGCAATCATCCAAGCGGCCAAGCCGGCCGGAGTTCCAAGCCCTGCGCGGTTCATGCCATGGAGATCTTGCGGGCGAACGCCTCCGGGGGTTTGAGCAGCGCCCAATCCAGGCGCAATTCCGGGGTGGCCCGGCTCAGACTCTGGAAATCCACAGGCTTGACGATGCAGGCTTCCGCGCCCAGGCGGCGGCATTCAGCGATTTCGCGATCGTCGCGCGAGGCCGTTAGCACGATCACGGGAACGGAGCGCGTTCGTCGGTCCGCCTTGATGCGACGGAGGACTTGGATTCCGTCGAGGGCGGGCAAATTCAAATCCAACAGCACCAATTGGGGCCGATCCGCCATTTCGCGTTGGACATAACGGCCGGTGCAAAACAGGTACTCGATCGCCGCGGCGCCGTCATGCACGATTTGCACCGGGTTGGTGATCCGGGCTTGCTTGAACGCCCGCAACGTCAACTCCACATCGTCACGATTATCCTCCACCATCAGGATATCCACGCATTGACCGGCGGGGCGTGGGCCGCGGGACAACTCGCCCCGCCCGGTTGGCGCGCTGGCCTGCACCAACAGGCTGGCGCTGGAAACCTGCAAAGCCCGCGCCAGTTTATCGATGCTCTTCAAGGTGACGTTTCGCATGCCCCCCTCAATCCCGGCAATATAGGTGCGGTGCAACTCGGCGCGTTCGGCTAAAGTCTCCTGGGAAATCCCCAGGCGGTGTCGCAAGCTTCTGACGGATGCCCCAAACCGAACTGTGATGTCCGAAACTATCATGACTCTCGCGGCTAGAATCTCAAAAAAGCCGCCAACGTAACAACAGACTAGAAGTAACAATCGCTGTCCGCAGCCGCCACGCGCCGCCCGCTTTCGAATCCGAGTGACATTCATTGCGCCTCGGTTCGAATGAATGGCAAGTACCTCATTTCATATACACTAGGTTTTCCGGAAAGTCCACCGGGAGCGCCTATCCCAAAGGGCGCTCAGCACTCAGCCCAGCCCAGGGGTTGCGAGTCTGCGAGCTGCCCTTCCCCCACGCCCTGGGGTCTTCGGGACGCTCAGGATAACGGAGTTGCCGAACGCTTCGAGGCCGACTACGATCCGCCGATGAGAAAGTCCGAGCCGGAGGACGGCTTGGGCTTAGATGGCGGTGGGAATGCCGCCGCTACGAGCGCGATACGGGATCGCGCCATCCCTTTCGGGGCGGAAGCAACCTTGCCATCTGAGAGCGGCCGGTGAAATGCCCCGCACTGGGCCTGAGCTAGGCGGCGGGACGCCGCTCGAACCCGGAGGCGAAATCCCCGCGCTCAGGAGCGGAGCCGCTCTCGATCCAGGCTCTCCGCTCTCGCCATCGCCTCGCTGAGTCCGCGTCCACACCATGAGCAACTCAAGTTCTGAACGGGAGAAGACCGCGGCGGCCCTGAACTCCGTGGGCGCGGCCGCGCTCCTCACCCTGTTGAAAATCATAGTCGGTTTTGGGACCGGCAGCCTCGGCATTCTGGCGGAAGCGGCTCATTCGGGCCTGGATTTCATCGCCGCATTGGTGACCTTCGTAGCCGTGCGCGCCGCCGGACGGCCCGCGGACGACCGCCATCACTTTGGCCACGGCAAGATTGAGAATCTCTCGGCCATGGTCGAGACGATACTGCTCCTGGCGACTTGCGGATGGATTATCTACGAGTCGGTGGAGCGCCTGATGGGCAGGAACGTCCACGTGGACGCCTCCTACATCGCGTTCGGGATCATGGTGGTTTCCATCCTGGTCGATGTTTCACGCTCGCGCATGCTCAAACGGGTCGCGGACAAACACCGCAGCCAGGCGCTCGAAGCCGACGCGCTGCATTTCAGCACGGATGTTTGGAGTTCGGCGGTGGTGATCCTCGGCTTGATCGGCGTCAAGGTGGCGGCCTACGTCCCCGCGCTGGGGTTCCTGGCGCGATCCGACGCGATCGCGGCGCTTTTCGTGGCGGCCATCGTGGTTTGGGTCAGCTTGCGGCTGGGCCTGCGCACCATCCAGGCGCTGCTGGACGAGGCGCCCGCCGGCATGGCGGAGAAGATCAAGGCCCGGGTGCAGACCGTGGAAGGCGTGCATGATTGCCACGCCGTTCGCATCCGCCATTCGGGGCCGCGGTATTTTGTGGATCTTCATGTGCTGCTTGACGGGTCGCAGACCCTGGAAGAGGCGCATGCGTTGACCGACCGGATCGAAGGGGAGGTTCAACTGGTCCTGCCCGATTCGGATGTCACGGTCCATCCGGAACCGTGGAAGGCTCCGCCCGCGCCACCATCCGCCGGGCTGAGCCGGCAAAGGGCGCGGAAATTCCCTGGAGACCGGGGAGGATACTCAGCGATGGGACAGGCGGCCCCTGCGCGGGCGGCCTCGGCTTGAAACGATCCACGGAGATGGAACATTGCACTTATGAAACTGAGGGGAAAAACCGCGTTGGTAACCGGGAGCAGCCAAGGCATCGGGCAGGCAGTAGCTATTCGCCTGGCCGAGGAAGGAGCCGATGTCATCGTCAATTATCACAGCCATGCCGATAGCGCGCAGCATGTCGTCGAGGCGATCCACAAACTCGGCCGGCGCTGCGTCGCGCTGGGAGCCGATCTCGGGCAACTGCCGGAGGTTCGGGCCCTGATCCGAAACTCGGTGCAGCAGCTCGGGCCGCTCGATATCCTCGTCAACAACGCCGGCGTGGAAAAGAACGCGGACTTTTGGCAGGTCACCGAGGAGGATTATGATCACATCCTCGCCGTGAATTTGAAAGGCGTGTTCTTCGCCACCCAGGCCTTCGTACAGCACCTCATGGAAACGAAGCGCCCGGGCACAATTATCAACATGAGTTCGGTGCATGAGGAGCTGCCCTTCCCGCACTTCGCGCCGTATTGCATGAGCAAAGGCGGGATGAAAATGATGACACGGAGTTTAGCCATCGAGCTGGCACCCTTGGGCATCACGATCAACGCGATTGCGCCAGGGGCGATCGAGACCCCCATCAACACGCAACTCCTCCACGATCCCGCGAAGCTGAAAGGCTTGCTCGACAATATTCCGTTGAAGCGCCTGGGGCAGCCGGGCGACGTGGCGGGCGTGGCGGCCTTTCTGGCTTCGAGCGATGCCGGCTACATGACTGGCGCCACCGTGTTCGTGGATGGTGGATTGTTGTGGAATTACCAGGAGCAATGAGGGGCGCCCACGCTGCCGCGGCTGCGAGTTTATAATAAAGTGGTTAAACTGACAGGCAGTGACTGAGCTTATTTAATTGCCAGGGTGGGCCGGGTGCGGGTTAAATGCAGCCATGTGGTGTCAGCACGTTTTTCCCGGCACAGCCATGTTGCTCCTGGCGATGGGAGCCGCCCACGGCGCTCCGAATCAACTCACCTCGGCCGAAGCAGCTTCCGGCTGGCAGCTCCTCTTCGACGGAAAAACCACCCAGGGCTGGCATACGTTCCATCGGCAAACTTTTCCGGCAAAAGGCTGGGTCGTGGAGGATGGCTGGCTGCACTGCCTCGGCCAGGGCGGCGGGGACATTGTGAGCGAGCCCGAGTTCGAGCAGTTCGAGCTGCAATGGGAGTGGAAACTGGAACCCGGCGGCAACAGCGGTCTGAAGTACTTTGTCCTCGACGCTCGCAAGAGCGCGCTGGGCCACGAGTACCAGATGCTGGACGATGAGCGAAATGAAGATGGCCGCCTGGCGGAGGGCAAGCGCGTCACCGCGGCCTTTTATGATGTTCTGAAGCCTGACATCAAAACCCCGACCCGCCCGATGGGCGAGATCAACCAATCCCGAATCGTGGTGAAGGGCTTTCACGTCGAGCATTGGTTGAACGGCGTGAAGGTCCTGGAATACGATTGCGACAGCCCGCGCCTGCAGCGGGCCGTGGCGGAGAGCAAGTTCAAGAATGTGGCCGGCTTCGGCAATCGTGTGCGCGGACACATCCTGTTGCAGGATCATCACAGCAACGTGTGGTTCCGCGATCTCAAGCTTCGGGACCTTTCGAAGGAATAGACTTGTCGACGGGATCGGGGCCGGTTGCTCCCGTCCGTGCCCGGTCCCGGCCTTCGGCGGCAACGGTCCGGCTCGGGTCGAATTTGAATGGTATCCGGAGCGCAGTGTCCAAGAAGCCAGCACCGTTTGCGCTCGGTTGCCTGAGCGGGTAGCGACCTCCGCCCTTGCGGATGTGCGGGCGACCTTGTTAGCATACCATTCGAGATAACATGCCGAATATCGATTCAACGTTGGCGGGTCGCGAGGCTCCCAAGCCCGATCTGGTTGCCGAGGAGGGCTTTGTGCCGTCGGTACTACCCTGGGTGATAGCGGCCGGCGCGCTGGTGGCGTATTTGTTCACGCTGAATCATTGGGTCTCCCTGAGCAGCCTGCTGCCGGTTTCCAAAGTGTCCGGCTGGCTGTGGCAGCCCCAGTTGACCAGCCCGGTCTATTGGATTCTCACCCTTCCATTTCAATGGCTGCCGCGGACCCTGGTCCCGTTGACGCTGAATTTGTTCTCGATGGCCTGCGCGGTATTGACCCTCGCATTGCTCGCGCGCTCCGTCTCCTTGCTCCCCCACGATCGCACGGCGCAGCAGCGCATGCGGGAAAAGAGCGCCTGCTCGCTGCTATCGATCCGGACGGCGTGGCTGCCCCCGGTCCTGGCCGTCTTGGTTTGCGGCCTGCAGCTCACCTTCTGGGAACACGCCACGGCGGCTTCAGGAGAGATGCTCGATCTGCTGATGTTCGCTTATGTGGTGCGCTGCGTGCTCGAGTTCCGAGTGGACGAACGGGATTCATGGTTGCTGCGCGCGGCCTTCGTCTATGGCGCCGCGATGACCAACAACTGGGCGATGCTCGCCTTTTTTCCGGTGTGGCTGGCGGCGTTGTTCGCGGTTAAGGGCGCGAAGTTTTTTGATGGACCCTTCCTGGCCCGGATGTTCTTGCTGGGTTCAGCCGGGCTCTTGCTTTACCTGGTGCTGCCGTTGGTGGCAACGCTTTCGGGCCAGGTGGACGCCAGTTTCTGGCAGTTGCTGAAGGTCAACCTGGCGTCGCAAAAGGCCTATCTGGGGCAGTTGGTGTTCAACAAAGGGGCGCTGTTTTTTGGGGAGCGTCCGCTTTGGGTGCTGGCGCTGCCGTCGCTGGTGCCCGTGCTGGCCTGGTCGATCCGCTGGCCGTCCTACTTCGGGGACATCAGCAAGCTGGGCGTCAGCCTGGCGACCTGGATGTTCCATTTCCTCTACGCGGTTCTGCTGGTGGTGTGCGTTTGGGTGGCCATGGATCCGCCGTTTAGCCCGCGTCACTATCAACCCGCATTCACGGCCTACGGGCTTTTTCTGCTGCCCTTCTATTATCTTGGCGCGCTGAGTGTCGGCTATTTCAGCGGCTATTTTCTGCTGGTGTTCGGAGCCAAGCCCGTCGGTCGTTCGCGGTTCGCGCCGGTTTCCCCGCCGGTGGTCAACCAGACCGCGCTGGGCCTGGTTTGGCTGCTGCTGATTTTGGCCCCGGCGCTCCTGGTGGCGCGCAATCTGCCCCAAATCCGGATGACCAATGGACCCATGCTGCGGCAGTATGCCGGGCTGCTGGCCGCCAGTCTTCCGGCGCAGGGTGGCGTGGTGCTAAGTGATGATCCAGCCCGGCTCATGCTGCTGAAATCGGCGTTTACGCAGACTGGCCGGGGCAAGGAGTTCTTGCTGGTGGATACCTCGTCGTTGAAGGTGCCCGAGTATTATACCTACCTCAGCCAAACCCATCCCGACAAATGGCCGATCACGCTGCCCAAGGGGGTGCGCGAGCTGGCCGATGGGGACGTGCAGTATGTGCTCTCGAAGCTCGCCGAAACCAATACGTTGTATTACTTGCACCCGAGCTTCGGCTATTATTTCGAAGTGTTTTACCCGGAAGCCCACGGCCTGGTCTATCGATTACATACCTATTCGACCAATACCCCGCTCACCCGCCTCCCGAGCCCGGAAAGCGTCGCCCAGAACGAGGCCTTCTGGAGCCAAATCGATGGCTCCATCCTGACACCGCTCTTGCGCGCCAGCCAGGCGTCGCGAGCGGGACAACCCGATTCGCAGGCTACGCTGCAACAGACACTCCTGACCGCCCAGGAGTTGAATGCGAACGTCGCCGCACTGACCCGGTACTATTCCCAGGCCCTGGATTTCTGGGGCGTCCAAATGCAGCAGAGCGGCCGGCTGCGCGAGGCGGCGGCTCACTTTCGACGCGCGGTGGACCTTTATCCCGACAACGTCGTGGCGGAGGTCAATCTTGAATTCAACCAGAATTTGCAGGCGGGGCACAAGGCCTCGGTTCACGTCTCCAAGGCGGTCGAGGACCAATTCAAGAAGTACCGCACCTGGGACACCGTCATGCGAGAAAATGGTCCGTTCGACGAACCGAGCCTTTGCTATCAACAAGGCCGTGTGTTTTTCGAAGGCGGAAACTACACCCAAGCCGCCGAGGAGTTCCTGCGCGTCAAAGAGCTGGCGCCCCAGACCGTCGCGGCACGGCTGGGTCTGGTCGAGGCCTACCTGTTGCGTCACCGGCTGGATGACGCGCTGGCCGAGATCGCGCAAATTCGCGCTGAGGCCCCCTCGCTGGATCTGAGCCACACGAATCAAACTGAGTTGCTGGTGGCCGAGGTGGCCGCCCATTTGTCCAAGAACGATCTCGAAGGCGCCCAGGCTTCGGTGAAGAACGCTCTGGCCGCAGCCCCGGGCGATCCCGATCTGCTGGGAGCGGCGACGAAGGTCTATATGAATTTCAGGTACTATTCGAACGCGCTCGAGACCATCGACGCGGATCTCAAGGTGAACCCACAGGATCCAACGGTCTTGTTTAACAAAGGCTGTGCCTGTCTGCAATTGAAGGAGTTTGACCAGGCGATCCAAGCCTTGTCCCGCATCGTGAACATGGGCACCAACAACGCGGCGGAGGTGTACGAACTGGCGGTTTTTGTGCGGGCTCGGGCCTTTTTGGGGGCCGGCCAACTGGACCAGTCGCAAAACGATTTCGAGACCTTGCAGAAGGCGCATCCCAAGGCTTTTCAGCCCTATTATGGCCTGGGTGAAGTGGCCTCTCAGAGGCAGGACACCAATAACGCCGTTCGCTATTACCAGTTAGCCCTGGCGCTGACACCGACCAACTCGGTCGAGGCCAACGCCATTGTGACCCGCCTCAAAGATCTCAGACCAGGCCCGTTTTGACCGCACCGGGATGCGGGTCACCCATGTCATCACGCGGTTGATCGTCGGCGGCGCCCAGGAAAACACCATCGCCTCGGTTCTTGGGCTGCGTCAAAAGCAAGATCTGGAAGTGAATTTGATTTCCGGCCCGACGTGCGGGCCCGAGGGCTCGCTCGAAGCTTCGGTGGCTTCCATCCCGGGATTGCTTACCGTCGAGCCCAGCCTGGTCCGTCCGGTTCACCCCTGGAAAGATCTCGTGGCCCTGCGGCGGCTGACCCGGCGGTTCGCGACGGGGCGGCCGGCCATCGTCCATACGCATAGCGGAAAGGCGGGCATCCTGGGGCGTCTGGCGGCCGCACGCGCCGGAGTGCCCATCATTGTCCACACCATCCATGGCCCCTCGTTTGGCGCGTTCCAGGGGGCGTTGCCCAATGCAGTTTTTCGCCAGGCCGAGCGCGTCGCCGCGCGCCGGACAACCCATTTCGTAGTGGTGGCGGGCGCGATGAAGCAACAGTACCTGGCCGCGGGCATCGGGCAGGACCGCCAATACACACGGATCTTCAGCGGCTTCGATCTCGATCCGTTCCTCTCAGCCAGGAACGACCCCGCCCTGCGCGCCCGCTTCGGCATCGAGCCGGAGGATTTCGTCGTGGGAAAGATTGCCCGCCTCTTCAAGCTCAAGGGGCACGACGACTTGTTCGCGGTCGCGCGGGAGTTGGTCGGGGAATGCCCTCGAATCAAGTTTTTGCTGGTGGGCGACGGAGCCTGGCGCGACCGCTTCAGTTCCCTGGCGCGGGAGCGCGGGTTGGAAAAGCATTTTATTTTCACCGGGTTGGTGCCACCTTCGTCGGTGGCGCCCCTGGTGGGCATCATGGATGTGCTGGTGCATTTGTCGCTGCGGGAGGGGCTGGCCCGGGCGCTGCCTCAAGCGCTGGCGGCCGGGCGGCCGGTGGTCGCGTACGATTGTGACGGCGCGAACGAGGTCTGCCTGGACAACGAAACCGGTTTTCTGATTCGGCCCGGAGATTTGGCCGGTTTAAAGGACCGGCTGCTGCAACTGGCGCACGACCCGCCCCTGCGCCGGCGCCTCGGCGAGCAGGGACAGCGCTTTGTCCAGGCGCGTTTCGCGAGCGGCCGGATGGTGGACGCCCTTTATGATTTGTACACGCGGCTCAGCCAGGACGCCACGGGGCCGTCGCCATCCAGCGAACCGGTCTTGAAGCCGGCGTTGTTCTGAGCGTGGATCATGTCGTTTCCGTTCAATGTTTATCTGCTGGCGGTGGGCGTGGCTTTCGCCGTCTCCGCGCTCGCCTTGCCGCTGTGGCGCCGCTGGTGCCTGCGGGTTGGGCTGGTGGACGAGCCGGGACATCGCAAGCTGCACGATCAACCGATTCCGCTGGCCGGCGGCTTCGCGGTCATGAGCGGGTTATTGCTCCCGACCGTCCTCTTCGCCTTGTTGTTATTCGCCCGGGCGCAGATTGGGGATCCGCGCGGTTCGCTCCCCGCGCCGCTCCCGGGCGCCGGCCACCATCGCACGCTCTCCTCGCTCGACCCTACTTCCGCGTACCTGCTCCGCTACGGGCTCAACCGCCGCGCTCTGGAATTGGCGGGGATTTTGACCGGGGCGCTGGGGATGCTGGTGGTGGGGTGGGTGGATGACAAGTTCGAGTTGCGTCCGGGCGTGAAGTTTGCCGGCCAATTCCTCATCGCGGCACTGGTGGCCGCGTGCGGCGTCAGGATTACCCTGTTCGTGCCCAGCCAACTGTTTCATTACGCGATTACCATTCTGTGGATGTTGACGGTGATCAACGCGTTTAACTTCATGGACAACATGAACGGCCTGTGCACGGGATTGGGAGCAATCGGGGCTTGGTATTTTGCGGTGATCGCGGCGGCGGATGTGCAATACCTGGTGGCGCTGATAGCCTTCATGACGTTCGGGGCGCTGCTGGGCTTCCTGCCGTACAACTTCCCCCGGGCCCAGGCCTTCCTGGGAGACGCCGGGAGCCACCTGGTGGGCTACCTGCTGGCCGTCTTAGCCATCTTGCCCCACTTTTACACCTCCCGGCACCAGCATCGTTGGGCTGTCCTCATGCCGTTACTGGTGCTGGGCGTGCCGCTGTTGGATATGGTTTGGGTCGTCATCCTGCGATGGAGGAAGGGCCAGGCGTTCTATATCGGCGATACCAACCATCTGTCGCATCGCCTGGTTCGCTTAGGCTGCAGCCGCACGCAGGCAGTGCTCGTGGTCTGGCTGATGGCTGCCGCGATGGGGGGGTTCGTTTACTTTCTGTGACCGAACGCCCGCGGCTGGAAGGCTTGGCTCGACTCTTGCTCCCAATGCCTTCATGAAGAATAGGAGTTTTAGGGTACAACCTGAAAAGGGTGGCTGGATCCGGACCACACTTGCGCCGGTGAACGACCGGTCCGAATCGGGTTTTGGCGCCAAAGATTTTATCATGTTCATGGCCATCGTCGGGATGATGGTTACGCTGGCCCGGCTGTGCCTGGCGCATTGAGGGCGGGAGCAGGCGCATTCGACCGGCGCTTGGCCGCTACCTCGGCCGCCGCCTCACGCAGCAATCCCCTCACCTCGGCAAGACCTGTCTCCCAAGAACTGGTCGTCACCGCTTCCAGATCACCCTTCGACCTTTGACCTCAACTTCCCGCCGCGCTAACGCCGCCAGGCACTTGGGGTAGAGTTCGTGTTCGGCAGCGTGGATGCGCTGGTGCAACGTTTGGGCGCGTATCATCGTCCCGGACCGGCACAGTCTGCTGTCCAATTATTGGTCCGGAATCCACGCCCGCATCGACGAAATGGACGGTGCAGCCGGTGACCTTAACGCCGTAATCCAGCGCCTGTTTCCAGGCCTCCAAGCCGGGAAAGGACGGCAGCAGGGAGGGGTGGATATTGACGATCCGGCCTTCAAAAGCCTTGAGGAGGTCCCCCTTGAGCACTCGCATGAAGCCCGCCAAGGCGATCACATCCACCTCGGATTCCCGCAGGGTGCGCGTATAGGCGTTCTCGGCCTGCTCGTCGAGCTTGGTGCGGAAGCCGCCCGGGGGCAGGTGCTCCGCCCGGAGGCCGCGCTCGCGCGCGTGGCGGAGGATCCCGGCGTCCGCCACGTCGCTGAGGACTACCGCGACCTGGGCCGGAATCAACCCGGAGAGGCAGGCGTCAGCGATGGCGGTGAAGTTGGAGCCTTGGCCGGAACCCAAGACCCCAATCCGGAATGGTGGCTCAGCAGTCACGTCTCTTGATACAAACAGACCGAACCCTATCACAAGCTCAAACCAAACACAGCTTGACATACAGCGCGCCAGCCGTTGACATAATGATGTCCTCAACATGAAATGATGACAGCAACGCTGATCCGGAGCTGTGCGCCACCCGCAAGGTGGCTGTGCCTGGCGTTGCTCGCGGGCACATGCATGGCCCGCGCCGAACTCGTTCGGGTGGCGAATTGGGATCTCACCCATGACCCGAGCCGGGACACTCCGGGCCAGGAGGATGCCTCGATTCTGAGCGGGGCGGAAACCCTCAGGCGGCTGAACCCCGACATCATCCTGCTGCAAGGGGTTCAGAATCGGGCCATGTGCGAGCGGTTGACTGAAGCCCTCAAGCCCGCCAATTATTCTGTCGCGATTTGTTCCTCGTTCAACCAGCCGCCGGCGGACGCTATCACGAACGTGGCCGGCCTCGAGGAATTAAAGCGCACCTACCAGTCGCGCGTCGCCACCGCACAAACCGAACTTTTGACCGTTCAGCGAAGGCTTGCGGCCCGGGAGTCCGCCCTTGGCAATCTCGGGAAGGAACTGCTGGCGCAGGGCGCGATGGACTGGCCGGAAGTCCCGGCGGAAAAGGTGAGCGATTACGCGGATACCGCCCGGGAACTGGACAAGTTGAGAGCGCAGGAGCACGAGCTCCTCCGGCGCGGATACAAGGATGCCCATCCCCTGGTGCAGACCGTGCGCGCGTTGCTGCGGGATTACTCGAGCCGCCGGGCCGAACTCGAACGGTCCTTTCCCACGTTGAAATACGTCGAGAGCTATGGCGACCTCGGCACCAACGCCACCGCGCCGGATTTGGTCGAAAAGTTAACCGAAATCCGCAAGCTCAGCGCGCAGGTGGCCGCCTCCGGGGCCGCGCTGAGTAATGTCGAATTCGAGGCGTCGCGGATTGTCAGCGTCGAGGAAAGGATTGCCGAAGTGGAACGGCTCCGCCTCGAACAGCAACGCGCGGGCTCGCGCGTGGGCGAGGTCGCAATTCTCACCCGGCGGCCGGCGGGCGCTTCCGGCGCGGTGGGCTGGGATCCGCGTGGAACCGCGAGTGGATGGGGTGGCTATGCCTTTGCCACCATCGAGGCCGGTTCGCAACGGATGCTTTGTTACTCGCTCCTCTGCGGCAGCCCGGCCGGAGTCGGCGAGGCGATCCGCCAGGTCCTTTCCCGGATGCGCGCCGACCAAGGTCAGGACACCGGCCCCGCCATCAGGGTGGTGGGGGCGGGCGGCCTGGCGGGGGAGATTGCGGCGCCTCCGAGCGCTGGAACCGCGGGGTGGGCGATGTTCACCAGCGCGGGCTTTTTGGATGCGTTGCGGGACCTGCCCGCGGCGCAGCGGGCCCTGTTGGGAAAATCCGAAGAGGTCAACCAATTGTTCGTGGAAGCCACCGCCTATCCCTTCAGTCCGCAAGTCGTGTGCGACCCTGGGATGGACCACTGCCTGACGGCCTGCGATATGGAGGTGGAGACCGCTAAAGTGGCCTCCGCTCTGAAGGCGCGCAGCCAGTTGCAGCAGAGTGCCCGGCCTCCCGCGGCGCGCCCATCCGAAAACCCGGCCTGGTGGCGCAACCCGCTGGTGGACGGAGGCGTCGCCGTGCTTGCCCTCATGCTGGTGGCGTGGCTCTGGAACGCCCGGCGCCGGCGGAAAAGTTTGGCCCTGGTTCCCTTCGCCGGCGCCGGCAAATTCAGCGAAACTTCGGCTTACACCGTGGTCCTGGCGCCAAAAACCCTCGCGGGCAGGGAACAAAAACAACTGCCGGCTGCTTCGCCGCCAACCGCCCTGGTTCACGTCGAAACTCCCATCACCACGCAGACCCAATCGGCTTCGTGGCAGCGCCGAGCACTGGCCGCGGAGGCGGCCTCCGAACGCGCGCAGGCGGCGCTGCGCCAGGGTTTGCTTCCCGAACTTAGCCGCTGGCTGAAACAAAAACTCGTCAGAAAGCTCCTCACGGATCGGGCGGAGTTGATGACGGTACAGCAAGCCGCGGAACGGCGAGTGCTGGCGGTGGATCAGCGACTGGCCCGGATCGAGGAGCAGCTTCAACACCAGAATCGCGCCTACCTCCACCGCATCGATGAACTCACCGCCGAGTTAAAAGCGGCCAAAGAGGAAAACCGGGAGTTGATCCGGGCGCGCATCGCCCAGGTGAAACTGGAAATGGAAGCCGCGCGCGCGAAACTGATGAAAGCGGAAGAAACCGGCGCGCCGGCGGAGGAATGAAGGGACCGGGACGCTCGTCCTGAATTCTCACCCCAGGCTATCACCCCCGAAGGTGAAGACAGGATGAACAGGATTTACAGGATTTCAGGTGTTAGGCGCCAGGAGCGCTCTTTCACCGCCACTTCGGTCCCTCTATTTAGAGCGTGTTCCAGCAGCGTCGCGCCATTCCATTTCCAGGTGCAGTTCCGTCTCTCCGGTCTTCACGAATCCCAGCCGGGCATACAAGCGCTGCGCACGGTTGCTCTTGAGAACGGACAATCGCACCGGTTTTCCGGCGGCGGCCGCTTCCTCGCAGATACCCCGCAGCAACGCCGCTCCCACCCCGGCGTTTCGGTGCTCGGGAAGCAAGGCGATATCCACGATCCGCAGTTCGCCGGTTCCGCGGTTGACGGCCAGGCGCCCGGCATTCCGGCCCGCCACCTGCACAATCTGGAAATCAGCAGCGGGAAACAGTCGTGCGATAGCCCTGACTGGCCTGGAACTGCATCCTGAGAAACGCCGCGCGCGCCTGCGGCGGCCAGCCCCAGGCATCCAACTCCTCCCGGCGCGTGCTGGCGTAGAGTTCGAAGAGAAAGGCCTGGTCTTGCGGCTCCTCGGGGCGGAGGCCGAGCGTGCCGAAGGGCCCTGGGCCACCCGATCCCGGCGTTGCGCCCGAGCCCTTGCTCATGATTTCAAAGAAGGTTGCTTCAAATGCTTTGACTAATACCACAAGTTAAATATCCTGTCATCGTAACGTCACCGCGTATGAAAAAATCGCCCGATGCCGTTTTGTCCCTCAATTGCGAATGAGGACGCGGCGCGAGTTTCTGGCCGATTGTTCCGCAGCCGTGGCTGGGATGGCGCTGGTTCCGGCAGGTGTCGCCGCATACGCGGGATTTCCACCTGGCGGCTTCACCTCGCTGGCGCAGGTCAGTTACGCCGTCCTGGCGCGCCAGATCCACACGCCGTTCCTCGTCGAGTCGTCGCCCGGGCGCAGGGTAAAGCTTACGCTGATCGAAGCACCGCTCGCCCCCCAGCTGCCCGCCGGCACCCGTAATCCGATCCCCGGCGACAGTAACCACGAGCGGTTTTCGCTTATTTTCAGAGGACCGCAGGCGGGAATGATCGAGGCCCGCATCCATCGATTTGAGCACGCCTGGCTGGGCCGGTTCGATCTATATGTCGGACGGATCGGTCGTTCCGATGCCGGTGGCGTGTATTACGAGGCCGTTTTCAATCGTCCGGCGCCAGGGGCGGCTCTCGCCGCCTCCGCCTCTTGAATCAAGCGATCCAACGACACTAACTTATGGCGAATCCATTTCTCGGCGAAATCAGACTGGTCGGTTTCAACTTCGCCCCCGTGGGGTGGGCGCTCTGCGACGGTCAACTCCTGCCCATTTCACAAAACACGGCACTATTCTCCCTCTTAGGCACCCAATATGGCGGCGACGGCAAGACCACGTTCGCCTTGCCCGACCTGCAGAGCCGGGTTCCCATCCATGCCGGGCAGGGGGCGGGTTTGCCCGCTTATACACAGGGCCAGGCCGGCGGCGCGCCCACGGCCACCCTGCTGATCTCGAACCTGCCGCCGCACAGCCACGGGCTGAATTGTGTCGATAACGGCGGCAACCAGGCCAGCCCGATCGGCGCCCTCCCCGCGATTGAATCGACCGGCACGTCATTGGATTTTTCCACCGCCTCTCCCACTGGCCAAATGAACCCCAACGCGGTGAGTGCCGCGGGCGGGGGCCAGCCTTTGTCCATTCAGCCACCGTATTTGTGCCTAAATTTTATCATCGCCCTGCAAGGGATATTCCCATCGCGCGCCTGATCAGGTTCGGGGTCCGTTGGCCAACCAATGCCTGCCGATGATGCTCAAACCGGGTTTTAATTGGGGCTGCCTCTTGGCGCTCTGTCTCCTGGCCGCATGGCGGAGCGAGGGCCAATCGATTTACTACAGTGCCAGCAGCAGCGCCCTGCCCCAAAACACCATCGGGAGTGTCGATGCCAGCGGCAACAACCAGGCCACCCTGTTGACTGCCACCGGTCCCGGCTTTAACAACGTGAACCGTTGCACAGCGGTGGCGGTGGATGGTTTGAATGGCAGGGTGTTCCTGGTGGACGCGATGAGCCAGGCCCTCTGGACTGTCAAGCTCGACGGCACCGGGCTGAGCCTGGTCAGCAATGGCTTCACCGGTTTCCCCACCGACCTGGCCCTCGACGTGTTAAATCAGAAGATTTATTTTACCACCTCCTCGACCCTGCAAGCCGGGAACACGGTCCAGCAAGTGGATTATAGCGGGGCCAACCGCACCACGCTCTTCACCGCCACCGGAGCGGCTCCGGGGAACGGGGTTTCGCGGTGCACGGCTCTGGCGCTGGATGCCGGGCAGGCCATGCTCTTCCTGGCGGACGCGGGTTCACAAAAGATTTGGAGCCTGGGCCTCCGGGGCTCGGGTTTGACGGCCCTGGCGGCGGTCGCCAATGGCTTCCCTACGGGCCTGGCGCTGGACACGGCCAGCCAGCAGGTCTATTTCTCGGTCGGTTCTTCCCAGCAAAGCGCCAACCAAATCCTGCGCGTTAGCTACAGCGGTTCCGGCCTGACCAGTCTGTTCACCGCCTCGGGCGGGGTGCAACGTTGCACGGCCCTGGACATCGACGCGGCAGGTGGTGCGATTTATCTGTCGGATGCCGGCGCTCAAACCCTTTGGCGGGTTCCAACCGCCGGGGGCGCCGCCGCGCCGGTCCTGAGCGGGTTGGGGGCGGCCGCGAAGAAGGTCCGGTGGTATCCTGGACCGCAAAGCCCGCCGTCACCCGGCGTGATCGGGATTAGTCTCTCCGGCCAGGATGTGATCCTAAGGGCGACAAACGGCTTTGCCGGCCGGACGTACCGGGTGCTCACCAGCACCAACGTGGCGCTGCCGTTGAGCTCCTGGCTGCCGGTTTCCAGCACGGTCCTGGCAGGGACTGGAAACTTCAGCGTCACCGCCACGAACGCGTTCCTGTCAGGTTCCGCGCTCCAATTCTATATCCTGCAGGTCCAGTGAAGCGAGCCGTCTATCGGCTCGAAACGAGCTTTCCTTCGGTATCCACCGTGACTTCCTTAGCCTGGGCGGGAATCCTGGTCGTCGTTATCCGGCCGCCGGGCCAGCGGACCCACAGGGATTCGGGCCTGCTGGGGGTGGCCAAAACTTGCGTCTGACTATCCTCCGACCAATAGCCCGAGCCCGCATGGATTTCCCGAGCCGGGCCCTGGTGATCCTGGAACTGCAAGCGCAGCATGGCATTGATCCCGCTGGGATTGCCGGGCGGTCCCCTGAGCTTCACACGCAGGCCAGGCGCCGCGCCCACATTGTGAAAGAGCCTGGTGGCCGCGCCATTCTGGGTGACCACCAGGTCCACCCGCCCGTCTTCGTCGTAATCGCACAAGGCGGCGCCGCGTTGTTCGCCGCAGACGTTGATCCCCGATTTCGCGGCGGGGACAGCCGCCAATTGTCCCCGCCCGTCACCCCGCAGCCATAAGCCACGGCCCGCATCGATGCGAGCCACCTCGGGTTCCAGATCAAAAAAGTTTTGGCTCAGGAACACGTCCTCATTCCCGTCCCCGTCGAGATCCGCCACGTTGACGCTGAAGGCGGGTGCGAACTGTGCCTCACGGGGGAGTTCAACTGCCCGAAACGAATGGCCGGTGTTGAGGAACGCCATCGACGCGAGCGTGTTGACCGAAACGCGCCGGGCCAGGACCTGGCGATCGCCCAAAACCTGCTCAAGGCTGGCTTCGCTGTAAGCCTTGTGGCTGTTGAACCGCTCACGGAGGAACGGCAGCGAACCGGCAATGGCCGCAAACTGCCGCCTCGGGGTCAGCACGCCTCCGGCGTACTCCGTCTCGATGATGTCGTTGATTCCGGGCTGGGCTAACTGGCCGTAAAGAAAGACCAGTGGTTGCTTCTCGTCGGCGCGGTACGGGCTGTTCAAACCCCAGTTCGAAGCAATGATATCCATCTTGCCATCATTGTTCAGGTCTCCGGTGGTAACGCCGCGCCACCACCCGGTGTACCCTTCCAACCCCAATTCCTTGGTCGTCTCGAACAAGACTCCGCCTCGGTTCCGGAAGACGCGAATCGGACCCCACTCACATGCCAGGATTAACTCCGGCAAGCCATCCCCGTCGAGATCGCTCCACACCGCGCCGTTCACGATTCCGAGGTGATCCAACAAGCGGCTGTTCTTTTCGTCCAACTTCCACCGCCCGTCTTCGAAGCGGTAAATGCTCGAAGGCGCCCCTTGCGGGTAGCCGCCGGGCACAACTCCACCGGCGACGAACAACGCCAGGTGACCGTCTCCGTTCATATCTCCCAAGGCCAGCGCGCCACCGCCGGCCATCTCGGGGGCGAAGGACGGACCGGCGTCGAGTGTATCACCTTTGAGCCGGAGCATCATCGCCGCATGGTCGCTTTTCACTTCGTACCCGGTTAACCCAGCCAGCAGACGACGCGCCCCCGAGGGATCCACCCAGCCCACCACTCCGGCTGTGTCGTTTGAAAAAGCGAGGCCCGGTTCCGCGGCCCAACGCGAAAAGTGTCCCCGGCCATCGGAGCGGAAGACTGCGGGCTGGCCGCCTCCGCCGGTGCCGATGACGAGGTCGTCGTGGCCATCGCCGTCCAGGTCAAACCAGGCTGCACCTGGTCCCAGTTGGCTCAGCTTGAAAGGGAGAAGGGGTTGGCGTTCGTAATCGTCGAACCCGATCTGATGGTGTGAATGCGCGAGCAGGCCGGTCGCGTCCTCGAAGACCGGCTTCTCTGCCGCGGGCTTCTCAACGAGCGCCGGCCCGGCCTGGTCTTCGCTCACTTCGTACACTCGGTTGGCCTGGACATCCGTGACGAGGCTGCGCGCGCCGTTTCGCCAGCGGACCTCAAGCGTCATGCCTCCCGTAGCCGTGCCCGTGGCGAAGACCGCCTCGGTATCCGAGCCCGACTGGTAATGGCCGCCGCAAACGATCTCGGTGGTTTGGCGCTTTACGGCGCCATCCACCAGGGTCACCTTGGCCCCGATGGCCTGTGTATTGGGCGGGCGTCCCTTCAACCGCACGGCCACGCGGCCACGGGAGCAGTCGTTGCGGAGCAGCAGCGCCGGTCCGTTAAGATTGTTCACGACCACATCCAGGTCACCGTCCTGATCAAAATCTCCCAGCGCCATTCCCTGGTGTACTCCCGGTTGGTCCAACCCCCATTTTTGGGTCACCTCTTCGAACGTGCAATCGCCCCGGTTCCGGAAGCCTCCGATCGGCATTTTCAGAAGCGGGTAAAGGTGGTAATGCTCCATCAGTTCTTGGGTGAAGGCCTTTTGGCGCTCGGCCTCGCTCCCAAATCCTTTCCAGGCATGCTGCCGCGCCCTGACTTCTTGCTCCGCATCATAATCCTGCACATCCCGGAAGTGACCGGCGCCGATCAAGAGGTCCTCGTAACCGTCCAGATCCACGTCCAGGAACAAAGGCGCCCAGGACCAATCGGAAGCCGCCAGGTTGGCATAGGAGGCGATCTCCGCGAAGGTGCCATCGTGACGGTTCAGAAAAAGCGTATTCCGCATCACCTGCGGCCGGTCCTCGATGGCTCCGATCGGCGTGGCCATGAGCGGCTGTGCGAAGCCCTGGCGCTTTCTCAGCGCCGGGTATCGGCTGAGCATATCGACCACGAAGAAGTCCACCGAGCCATCCCGGTCGATGTCCGCGAAATCTACTCCCATCGAACTGGCGCTGGTCTTGCGCAAGGCCAGCTTGGGCGCAGCTCGGAAGTGGCCGTGGCCGTCGTTGATCCAAAACCGGTCCGGGGTCCAGTAATCGTTGCACACGTAAAGATCGGGTGCGCCATCGTCATTGACATCCCGGAAGGTGGCGGTGAGACCCCAATCCAAGGGGGCCTCCCGCAATGCCTTGCCGTCCTCGTCCAGAAAGGTCCCGCCGGTCCAGGAGACCGGACTGAAGTGCCCCTGGCCATCGTTGAGCAATAACTGGTCCGGTTGCCCGCACTCGGCGAGCTGTCCGTTAATCATCAGAAAGCGATTGGTCTCCGTCCCGGCCATGACCGGCCGGCCCCGCACCATCGTAACACTCGCCCGCCCCACATCGCGGATGTCGTTGGGCCGGTAGTTGGCGACATAAAGATCGAGCGTGCCGTTGCCGTCAATGTCCGCCAGCGCCATGGTGGTGCTGCCATAGCCACTGCCGGTGCCGGCGCTGGCGGTGATGTTCGAAAACCCGCCACGACCATTGTTGAGAAAGCAAAGCACACCCCGTCCGGTAACCGAAATCAGCAAGTCCAGAAACCCGTCTCCGTTGATATCGGCAAATACCGCGCCGCGGGTCTGAGGCAGAAGGCCCGCCAGCCCAGCCTCCACCGTCACGTCCTGAAACCGCCAATGCCCGAGGTTCTTATACAGCGCATTTCGTCCGCTCAAGTTGCACAGAAAGATATCCGGCAGGCCGTCGTTATCAAAATCCCCAACCGCCACCCCGGCCCCGTTGTACAAAACCCGGTTCGCCGCCCCCGACGCTTCATCCAATTGGTTGGTGAAAAGAATCCCGGTGGTTTCCGGCGCGAGCGAGGTGAAGCCCACCTTTCCGGCTTGTGGCACCTCCAACTCAGCCCATCGGTAACCCGGCCCGGCATGCCAGTCCGCGCCCCGACCGGTGCCGAGCGTGCAGAGCCAAAGCCCGATCCACCCGAACCACCGGAGGCTCCTCTTCCACCACAGAGACTCGGGTTCCAGGCGATAGGGCATATAAGAATTTCGGTCGGCAAGTTAGCGAACTACGCGGCGCGGTGAAAGTGAAAATCGACTCGCTTGACGCTGGCGACAGGGCTGCCTCAAGCTGGTATTGGCGGGGTGGGGACAGCCTGTCCCCACCAGCGTGGAAGCAGAATTGTGGGGGCAGGCTGTCCCCACCAGGGTGGACGCGCGATTGTGGGGACAGGCTGTCCCCACCCCTGCGGCAGCGCCTTCCAGCCGGAGCTTGATGCAGCCCTGGCGCTGGCGACAAGTCATTCACCGAACTATTTCTTGCACATTTCTCGCCTTGGCCCTACATAAGAGTCAATCACCAGGCATTCGCAGCGGCTCTGGATCGCGCACATTATGAAGCAAGCTTTTTGGAATGGGATCGCACTCGGCGCTGGGGCCGTCCTCTGTCTGGCCGCGCTCGGGCTTTCCGCCGAGGAACCCGCGGCCGCGCCCGCCACGGAATCCGCGTCCCCGCATGCCCCGGCGGCTGCCGGCCCCCGGATTCAATTTGGCGCGCCGATCTATGGTTTTGGGAAGGTGGTCGGTGGTGACGTTGTGAAGCACGACTTTGTATTTACGAATTCCGGGAGCGAGACCCTGGTCATCAGCAATGTGACCTCGTCGTGCGGTTGCACGACCGCCACCAATACTTCAAAGCGCGTTGAACCGGGCAAGCAGGGTACGATCTCGATCGAGTTCCACACTTCCAATTTCACGGGTCCAGTGACGAAAGTGGTCAAAGTCACCTCCAATGATCCCCGGCAGCCCGTGGCTGAAATCCAGGTGACCGGAACGGTTTGGCGTCCGATCGAGATATGGCCGCCCACGGCGATGTTCTTGAATCGCGTCGCGTCCCCCTCCAACGAGGTCCGCGTGCTGCGGATCCTCAACAAGCAGGAACAGCCCCTCGTGTTGTCGTTGCCGCATGTTGACCGGTCCACGATTTCGGCGGAATTGAGAACCAACGTGATCGGAAGAGATTACGAATTGGTGGTGAAGCTTGTGCCCCCACTGGGCTTGGGAAATACCACCGCTCAGATCACGCTCAAGACGTCCTCACCGCAGGTGCCGCTCATCACCGTGCCCGTTTTCGCCGTCGCCCAGCCGCGACGATAAGGCCTGGCCCACACCGTCCGCCGTGCGCCCGATCCGTCGCAGCGACGTCCGGAACGTTTGAGCAAGCAGTGCTTTGCGCCCGCGCATGGCTGCAAGCAAACGCTGGTCGCCAGGTCGGTGTGAGAAGACCGCTTTTGCCAACCCATTAATCCCTTCACTTAGGACGCGGCATGGCTTGAATGCGTCGGCGGACCTGTTCCACCTCTCAGCCGCAATTCGGACCCTCGCCCGACATTTTCAGCGAGAGGCCAGCCCCCGAGGCACCGTCTTCGGTCTTCTCCCATCCTGTTCATCCTGTCTAAATGAAAGCCCCAGCAACGCCACAACCCAAGCGATCGCCCCCGAAGGAGAAGACGGGTTGAACAGGATTTACAGGATTTACAGGATTTCAGACCTTAGGAGTCGGGAGCGCATTTGCCTCGATGGGCAGTTCCTGGCCGGTAATGCGCCTCACAGCGCAGTTCAGCGACTTCCACTTCAGGGGACCGGTTACCGGCCTTCTCCCGTCCTGTCCCTGGTGTCTCAAGGGACGCCAGCGACGTCCTGCGCGCGTTCCAGCCCCCGGCCCAAGACGGCTTGGACTTTACATCTCCTGAGCTCGTCCGCAAAACAAGAGGGCCGCGGGTGATGCTCCCGCGGCCCTCAGTGAGACCTACCCTACCACCCTGTTATGGGTTTACCACTCTGAAGTATTGCTCCCGTCCGGAGATCGGCACCACGGTGGGATTGGTGCTGCTCAGGCTCGACCAGGTCGCGCCCGTGCCCAGCGTTGGACTGGACAACAGGTGCCCGCCGGCCGGAGACCAGGAGATGGTGAGTTTGCCGCTCGCCAGGGTCGCCTGGAGCGTCGCCGGCGATACCGTCGTGGGCGGTGCCTCAGAAACCGCAGTAAGCGGCTGGTTCGTCCGGCCCGCCTGATAGATGCCTTGGATTTCGCTCGCCGAGAGCGCGCGCGTCCACAATGCCAGCTCATCGATCGAGCCGGTGAACAAGTCGGGCGTTGTCGAGTCCAGTATATACAGCGGAGGAATCGCGTTCGTATCCGTCTGGACCGTCACTCGGCTCCCGATGGAAACCCACGGAACGGAGGGTTGGTTAATCACGCCGCTATACGGGGATTCCGCGATCTGCTGCCCGTCCAGGAACAGCCGGAGTTGGGCTCCGTCGGCGCTGAATGCAACGTGATGCCAGGCTCCGTCGGCCGGGAAGTTCGTTGTGCCGGACGCCACGGATTTGTTATTGCCCAGGCCGATGGCGACCGAGGGATACACGTTGCCCGTGATGGCGTCGCGGGTGATGCCCAGGTCGAACTGACCTTCCAGGTTCGCGCCACCGCTGGTAGGCGGCGGGTTAAGATCGCCCTGCGAATTGCGGAAGAAGACTTCATCGGCTTGAGGCGCGGAGGCAGTCGGGATATTCACCCAGACCGAGCCGGCCAGATTCGCGATGGTCTTGGAATAATTGCTCACGAAGAGCGTCGTTTGGCCGTCGAAAACAGCCGCGTTCTGCACCTCGCCGGCTGCCCAGGTCAGATTGCCCTGAAGCTCCGTGGCGGGGAGGCCGCCCGAGGCGGAACTTGCCGCGTTCGTGCCGGTGGTTTCATCGAACGGATAGTAGAGCACCAATTGATCCTTGATGTTGTAGTTCGAAAGCAGGGCAGCGGCATTTCCGCTGATCGTGCTGCCCGCCGGGTTAAATATAGCAACGCTGTAAATGCCCTCTTGGGCCGCCGTAAACGGACTGATAGTCAGCGTGGCCGTGTTCGCTCCGCTATACGCTCCGGTGTCGTGGAGGTTCTGGCCATTCAGCCGCCATTGATAACTCAGCCCATTGCCGACCGCGGCGACGCTGATGGTCATAACCCCGTTGGAGGGTGCGAACGAAGGCTGCGGCTGCGAGGTGATGAGCGGCGGCTGTCCAGGATTGGGTGCGTTGAGCAGCAACTGGATGGCGTTCACACCGGTTTTTTGGGACGCATTTACCAGAACGTCGAACGTCAACACGATCTGGCCATTCGCGTCCGGATGCAGGCCGTCAAAGCGCACGAAGTCACCCGGGTCGGGTGCGGACGCGTTGGTGCTGCTGGCGCGGTAGAAGCCCGGCGCGGGCAGGTAGGTATTCTTGTTCAAGGGCTGTTCATAAACCACCAGCCCTTGGTTGGTGATCGCGTATTTGACCGTTTGCACTTGGAGCGGCGGGCTCAGCGAATAGATCAACAGCGCGTGGGTTCCAGGCGGCACGTTGCTGAAGATCATCACCTGGTCCGTGGGGGTGGTCGCACCGGCATCCCCAACGATGCCGTTCAACATCCGGCCCGTCGGCTGGGTGAGATCCACGCCCGCACCCCAGGTGCCTGTGGTCGTATAGGAAAACGTGATGGAGTTGGTGTTGCCATCGCTGTCCGTGAGCCAGCCGGTGGGATCACCAAGCGCGTTGGTGATGCTGATGCCGTCGCCGCTTGCCCCGCCGCCGCCTGCCGCGACGTTCCAGTAAGACTGAAGCTGAACGCCGGCGATGTCATTGGTGTTCATGAAGGAGGGCGCGCCGTTGGCGCCACCACCGGCGAACTGGATGCCTATGCTCTTAACGGAAGACGGCGTGAACAGAACGGTATGCGCGGGCGCGCTGGTCTGGCAGCCGACAATGGCGCAAGTGTAAAGGATATTGGCATTGGATGAAGTAATGACATCCGTGGTGAACGCGGACTTGGTGGCGCCCGGAACCTCAACGCCATTCGTGTACCACTGCAATGGCCATGGACCGTTCACGGTCGCGAATATTTGGGCCTGAGAGCCCGGCAGCACCGGCGTATCCGTGGGCGGTTCAACGAACGCCGCCTTGCTGCAATCGGCCTTCGCCGTAAGGGCAAGCAATTGCACTTCGGCAATCTGCATGCAACAGGTGCTCGGGCCTGCGGTTTTGAGCACGGTCCACCGATATTCCCTGTACGGCTGCTCATTGGGGAAGTAAATATATTGGAACTCATACCGATTGGAGAAGATCGGGACACTGGGTATCTCGGTGATAAGCGTCCAATTCCCCGAGTTCCAGTTCGTGACCGTGGACGGATCGTCGTTCGAACCTTCGATCGTGACGTCTAGCGGGTCGCGATCCGGTGAATCGTTCGCCGATTCCATGCCCAGGCCGATCACCACGGTTTGGCCGACGGAGGGCGTTACGATGAACCCGGTGGCTCCGTTGGTCCCGGCGTCGAAATTCAGGGTACTTGGCGGTCGTGCCATCGATGGCATTGGCGACACCTTCGGAGCCCGGGTTGTTGGCCGAGGACGCGATAATCGGATCGCTTGGCACCAGGACGTTTTGAGGCGCTCCCGATCCCAGGAATTGCACCTCGGCAATCTGCATGCAGCAGGTGCTCGGGCCGGCGGTCTTGAGGACGGTCCACCGATAGTTCAGATACGGCGTTTCGTTGGGGAAAAGGAAGGTTTGGAACTCGTACCGGCTGGTAAAGAGCGGGACATTGGTATTCTCATAGATCAGCGTCCAAGTCCCTGAATTCCAGTTGGTTAGCGTAGCCGGATCGTCATTCGACCCCTCAATCGTGAGCTGCAGTGGGTCGCGATCCGGTGAATCGTTCGCCGATTCCATGGCCAAACCGTTAATCATGGTTGAGCCAACCTGAGGTGTAACGATGAAACCAGTGATGCCGTTGGTCCCGGCGTCGAAATTCAGATACTTCGCCGTCGTGCCATCGATGGCATTGGCCACGCCTTCGGAACCAGGATTGTTGGCCGATGAAGCGATGATCTTATCACTGGGTTGTACCACGTTCTTGGGCACCGAAACACCCAGCAGTTGCACTTCCGCTATTTGCATGCAGCAAGTGCTCGGACCGGCGGTCTTGACCACCGTCCACCGGTAGTTCCGGTACGCCGCAAAGTTTGTGAAGTAAAAGGTCTGGAACTCGTACCGGTTCGTGAAAACCGGAATGTTGGCGAGGTCAACGATCGTCGTCCAAGTCCCCGCAGTCCAGTTTGTTAGCGTCGCGGGATCATCGTTGGAACCTTCGATGGTGATCTCCGAGGGGTCACGGTCGGGCGAATCATTGGCCGACTCCATGGCGATTCCAGTAATCCAGGTCACTCCGACCGAGGGCGAAACGATGAATCCGGTGATTCCGTTCGTCCCGGCGTCGAAATTCAGATACTTTGCCGTCGTGCCGTCGATGGCATTGGCGACACCTTCAGAACCCGGGTTGTTCGCGGAAGAGGCGATGATGGGATCTCCGGGTTGGCAGACGTTGGCTGGGAGGTACTGCCCGTAGGCAGTGGCCCCCAAACTCGCAATCACCGCGATTGCAAGCGGCAAACTGAGTTTGCCTTTGCGTGGAGGGGAGTTGTTTCTCATGTGTGGGGCGGGTGTATAACTGCAGGGGTTGTTTTGTATCATACTGCCGGCTACAACCATTGTTGTTGTTGTTGGTACTGAAGACAGCAATCCTCAAAGGCGAGCGATCTCTCGCTTCGATAACTGCTGTGGCTTCGCGCGTGTTTTATGCTAATCCCCGCTATTAGTCAATATCATTTTTTATTTGGTACCTGATTTATCGCCGTCCGTCCCGGTTTTTAATCCTTTCGGCCCCGAGGGTGTCGCGATTTCAAATGCTTGCAGTCCAGCAGCTTGCCGCGTTTACGCACGCCCTCCGGGCACGCTTATTCCGTCCTCATCTTGCTGTGAGATTTTTTTTGCGGCCCGGTTTTGCTCGTTTGGCGAGGTGTGCCAAACCCGAAGGGATTTGAGCATCCCCCCGGCGTTTGCTCGTAGGGGAGGTGGCCTATCCCGAAGGGATTTGAGTACTCAGCCCAGGGTTGCCCCGCGCTTCCGCAGGAAGGGCGGGGCTACCCTGGGTCGAGACGCCTTGAGGATCATTTACCCTGAAAGGGTTTCACCGCCGGCGGTCCGGGTCTCCGCTCCAACCCTTGCAGGGTTGGCATGCGTTTGGGGCGCGCAAACCCAGGGTAGCTCGCGGACTCGCAACCCTGGGCTGAGTGCTCGCTATCCTTTCAGGATAGGCCGAATCGGATTCGGGCCTGCAAACCCGGGGTTGGTTCGTTGGCGGCGGACGTGTCCATCCCGAAGGTTCGCGTCCAGACCCACGTTCGTTCGTGGGCCAGAGGGCGTTTATCCCGCAGGGCTTTCGGGTGCAAATCCACGTCCGTTCGCGGGGCCGAGGCCCTTATCCCGAAGGGATTTGAGCACTCAGCCCAGGGTTGCGAGTCTGCGAGCTACCCTGGGTCCACTCGCCCCAGAAAACGTCTTTACCCTGAAAGGGTTTGAGCGCGGTGTCCGCTACAACCCCTTTCAGGGTTGAGGCTCCTTCCGGCGCCCCGACCCAGGGTAGCTCGCCGACTCGCAACCCTGGGCTGAGTGCTCGCTATCCTTTCAGGATAACCCGAAGGAATTTCAGGATCCCATCCGGTTTTGCTCGTTTGGCGAGGTGTGCCAAACCCGGAGCGATTTGAGCATCCCACCGGCGTTTGCTCGTAGGCGAGCTGTGTCTATCCCGAAGGGATTTGAGCACTCAGCCCAGGGTTGCCCCGCACTTCCGCAAGAAGTGCGGGGCTACCCTGGGTCAACGCGGCATTAAGCATTATTTACCACGAAGGGGTTTGTGCACCGCCGGTCCGGGGCTTGGCTCCAACCCTTGCAGGGTTGGCATTCGTTTCGGGTCGCAAACCCAGGGTAGCTCGCGGACTCGCAACCCTAGGCTGAATGCTCGTTATCCTTTCAGGATAACCCAAAGGAATTTCAGGATCCCATCCGGGTTTGCTCGTTGGGCGAGGTGTGCCAAACCCGGAGCGATTTGAGCATCCCACCGGCGTTTGCTCGTAGGGGAGGTGGCCTATCCCGAAGGGATTTGAGCACTCAGCCCAGGGTTGCCCCGCGCTTCCGCAGGAAGGGCGGGGCTACCCTGGGTCGAGACGCCTTGAGGATCATTTACCCTGAAAGGGTTTCACCGCCGGCGGTCCGGGTCTCCGCTCCAACCCTTGCAGGGTTGGCATTGCGTTTCGGGCGCGCAAACCCAGGGTAGCTCGCGGACTCGCAACCCTGGGCTGAGTGGTGCCTATCCTTTCAGGATAGGCCGAATCGGATTCGGGCCTGCAAACCCGGGGTTGGTTCGTTGGCGGCGGACGTGTCCATCCCGAAGGTTCGCGTCCAGACCCACGTTCGTTCGTGGGCCAGAGGGCGTTTATCCCGCAGGGCTTTCGGGTGCAAATCCACGTTCGTTCGCGGGGCCGAGGCCCTTATCCCGAAGGGATTTGAGCACTCAGCCCAGGGTTGCGAGTCTGCGAGCTACCCTGGGTCCACTCGCCCCAGAAAACGTCTTTACCCTGAAAGGGTTTGAGCGCGGTGTCCGCTACAACCCCTTTCAGGGTTGAGGCTCCTTCCGGCGCCCCGACCCAGGGTAGCTCGCCGACTCGCAACCCTGGGCTGAGTGCTCGCTATCCTTTCAGGATAACCCAAGGGAATTTCAGGATCCCATCCGGGTTTGCTCGTTTGGCGAGGTGTGCCAAACCCGGAGTGATTTGAGCATCCCACCGGCGTTTGCTCGTAGGGGAGCTGTGTCTATCCCGAAGGGATTTGAGCACTCAGCCCAGGGTAGCCCCGCGCTTCCGCAGGAAGTGCGGGGCTACCCTGGGTCAACGCGGCATTAAGCATTATTTACCCCGAAGGGGTTTGTGCACCGCCGGTCCGGGGCTTGGCTCCAACCCTTGCAGGGTTGGCATTCGTTTCGGGGCGCAAACCCAGGGTAGCTCGCGGACTCGCAACCCTGGGCTGAGTGCTCGCTATCCTTTCAGGATAGGGACAACCCTACCGGGGCGGAATGCGAACACTTCGGGATAGGGGCAGGCCTTAAGGGGCGGAACGCGGGTACGCTTCGGGATGAGGCACAAACCGCTCCCGAGGGCTGGCGGCCCTGGCCGGAGCCGGATCCTCGTGTGCCCGGCACCGCATCGCTCCTACGGCAACTCGATGGCGCGATAGAATCGGACAGGGAAGTTCGAGGCTGAGGGGTCGAGGAGGTTCAGGAGGGTGCCGGAGGGCACATTGGTGCTGATGGGGAGCCAATCGGTCAAGTTCGTGCTGGCTTGGAGCACGTAGCTGCGGCCGGGCATGCCGGACAATTGCAAATAGAACGCTTTATTGGTGGGGTACTCGGACCCGGTAAACAGCACCGGGAGGGCGCTGCTGAAAGGGTAGAGCTGGCTTTGCGGGATGATGGCGAGCGGTGTCGATGGACTGCTCCACGCGAGGTGGGCGATGGCTCCGCCGCCCGCTTGGAAATAATCCATTTCGATGGGGTAAACCTGCAGTGCCTGCAAGGAAATCGAGCCCCGCCAACTCGCCGGGGCCTGGGGGGTCCATCGATTGATCAGTTCCTGCCCGTTGACCCATAAGCGCACCCCGTCGTCCGTGGTGGTCGTGAAGGTGTAGGTCTCGGTAAACAACGGCTGGACCATGCCCGTCCAGCGGACGGTGTAGTTCGTGTACGGAATACTGGGATCCGGCGGCACGGTGTTCCAGTTGAAATCGATGGTGGAATCGATACGCACCAGGGGGGTGCCCACGAAAGGATTACTGGCCACGGTGTTGCGGTAATACTGACCCAGGAGGCCGGTGCCATTGCCGAGCATGGCGCTCTCGATGAAGCTCGCCGCCGCCACCGGGCTGTCCACCTGCCCGGGCACGCTCGCGATCGCCTGGACGCTCGCGCTGTTGGTGAGCATAAAGGGGCCGCTATACCGCAACGAATTCGTGGTGGGGGTGCCGCCGTCCAGCGTGTAGTAAAGCGCCGCTCCGCCGGCCGAAGACGAAAGGCTCACGAGGATGAGATTGGTAAAGAGCCCGCCCGGCGGTGAGATGGTGGGAGCGGCCAGCGTGCTGAGATTGCCGAAGACCGAGAGGGTGTTGGCCGTGCCCACGAACACCTTCCCGTTGGCGATGGTGGGCATGGTGAACTTGAGCGCCGGGCCGGGGTTGTCACGGGCGAGGTTCTGGCTGCTGTTATAGAGTTCGACGGCCAGGTTGGTGGCGTTATACGCGTACAGGATGGCGGGCCCGGTTTGGTTGGCTGACGAGTCGAGGCCCCAAACGATCGCGTTGGCGGCGCCGTTGGCCGATACGCTCAGGGAAGAACCAGGATAGGGAATCGTGGCGGTCGATTGGCTGATCGGCGACGGGTTGATCACGGCGTTCGAAATCGCAAAGGCCTTTACGTTGTCCCCCGCCGCGCAGTAATAAATTCTTCCGTTGAAGTAGGCCGGGGTAACCCACATGCCGCCGGTTGCGCCGGAGACTTCCTGCACCACCTGCTGGTCCCCGACCGGGTTGAATTGTCCGAGGTTATCGCGGTCCAGAAGCCAGAAGACGCCGGTCTTGCTGCCCGCCACCAGCAGATGCGGATGCGCGGTGCTGCCTGCGGCATCCGGCAGCAGGATCAAGCCCGCCGAGCCAATGTCCAGATCCTGAAGATTCAACGTGAGTTGGTTGTACGGCGCGAAGTAATCCGCCAGGTTCAATCCGCCCAGGGTCGATAACTTTACCACGGCGTCGCCATAGTTCTGATTCTGGGCATCGAACGTGCCGTTGCCGGTTTCGAAATAGATGTTCCCCGCGCTGTCACCCGCCGGTCCGCTGGCCCCTTGCCAGATGCCGCCGGCCGAGCCATTGGGGGTCGTATTAAAGACCCCAAGCGGCTGCAGCGTGTAGGCATCGTAGGCAAAGGCCCAGCCGTGATACGGGGGAAAATCCTGGTGCGACGTGAAGGTAACGCAGAGAACGCCATGGACCAGCAGCAATGCCGGGCGGTTCATCTGTTTCAGCGGCAGGAAGTCCACGTTGCCGAGCGAATTAAAGCCGTCTCCCAGGCCCGGAACCGTGCCCTGGATGACGACGGGGCCTCCGAACTTCTCCTGGCCCGTGCCGGCGTCCAGCGCGTGCAACCGGCACACAAAGTTCGTGGTGTTGCCCGTGATCTCGCGCGTCTTGGCCACGACATAAACCGTGCCGGTGATCGGATCGATGGCCGGTGTGCCGCTGATCCCGACCTCCGGACCGTAAAAGGAGGGTGAGGTGGAGGCCTGCAGATCCGCGGTTGTGCTCAAGGGCGTGATCCCCGCAGCCGGGTTGATAAAGCTCACCTGCCACAGCGCCGAGCCGTTCGGTCCCATCCCGCTGTCCGCGTCAAAGGCATACACGCTGTCGTGCTCGGTCACGGCGAAGACCACGTTGTGGTAACCCTTCCCTGGAATATTAACCTGCGGCAGCACCAGCGGCTGGGCGACCATGCAGCCATCCAGCGGATACGAGAAGACGCGTCCAAACGTGTTGGTGTTCACATTGGCCAGCGTCAGGGTGGTTTCGTTTGTGTTCTGGCCGGTGCGGCCATTGTCGTTGCGCCCCGTCAACACCGCGACCAACCCCGAAGGGGCGGGGCCGCCGGGTCCGGTCGTGAAACTCCGGCTCGGTGCCGCCCAGGCAGCGCCGGCTGCGTTCGTGGCCTCGACAGTCCAGTAATAGGTCGCATTGTCCGTGAGCCCGGACACCAACGGATTGAAGGATCCACCCTGTGTTCCGGGGAGCACCAGGCTTTGCGCCCAGGCCGCGAGGTTGGCGCCGCCGTCCGACGGACCGTAATAGAGGATCACAACGGGCGCGTCACCTCCTGTCGTGAGGACCTTTCCTGACAGGACAGCCGCGCCGGGACCCACCATCGAAGCCGAGAGCGTTTCCACGGTCGCGGAGGTAATGGCGGGCGTGGTGAAGGATGCGGATGACTCGGCCCAGGCCACCCCGGCTGGGTTGATGGCCGCAGCGCGGAAATAATAACCCGTGTTGGGTAACAACCCGTTCACCGGCTGGGAAAAGGGGCCCGTTTGCTCGCCGAGAAAGGTGCGTTGGGTCCACGCCGCCGGATTGGTCCCGCCGTCCGCGTTGCCGTAATAGATTAAGACCTCGGGCGCCGTGTTGCTGATCGAGAGGACTGCGCCTTGAAGGACTGCCGACGTGGGCTGAAGCGCAGCCGGCGGCGCGTTGGTCACCCCGGGTAGAGCATAGATTCCGTTTGTCTGGTTCCCCTGAACCCCGCTCACGGCATAGATGGCGGTCGCGCCCACGCCCGGGGCTTTGGTGAAATCCAGGCGGACCAGCGGTTGGTTGGCCGCGCCGAGTAACGCGACCAGGTCCAGCGTGGTCTGGTAAAACCGCGGATCGGCGGGCGCCCCTTGGGTCAGGCCACTCGAAAGGACGACCCGCTCGACTCCCTGCAAGGCCACTGCGTTGACGTTGTAAAACCAATCCGCCGCGTCGTAGTTGGTTGCCCAGGTGCTGCCATCGGCGAAGTGCAGCGTCAGGATGCCGCTGCTCGAAGGGGTGGCTGCCGCCGAATGGGCAATGACCGAAATGCGGTCATACACGGCGGGCGTTTTGAGAGTCAGCCCGCCACTGGTGAGGCCCGTCTCGCTGCTCAGCACCAGCGCATTCGAGGCGGTGTACGGTTGAAACTGGAAGATCGCCCCATCCCATGCGCTGCGGAACGTTCCGCCGGCGGGCATTCCATACGACTTGCCGGGCAGACCGCTCTGATAAAACGCCGTGCCCTCACCCGGGTTGAACTCCTGCGCGAAGCTCGTGTACGGCGGCCCGGAAGCGGTGTTTTCCACAACCAGGTCGCGATTGAATCCGCTCACCGCGACGGGAGTCGAGGCGGGCGGCTGCAACCCGGCATCCAGCAAACCGCTGACCGCATAGATGGCGGTGGCCGAAGCGGCCGCTGCGAAGAAGGTAATGCTCGAGAGCGGCTTGTTGGTTCCACCGAGCAGGGCGGCCACGTTGATGGTCGTCTGGTAGAACCGCGGGTTTTCCAGCCCGTCGCTGTCGATGCCGTTGGTGAGATTCAAATGGCCCGGCCCAAACCACGCCACTCCACTGCTGCCGTTCATCCAGTCCGGAGTGAAATAGGTGGTCGAAGCGGTGGTTCCGTCGCTGAAGTTCAACCTCAAGCCTGCGGTCTGGGCGGTCCCATTGCAGGAATGCGCCAATACCGCCAGGCTCGCGTAGGTGGCCGGGGTCACCAGCGTCAGCGTGCCATTGGTCAGACCCGTTTCGCTGCTGAGCACAAGTGCGTTCTTGTTCGTGTACGGCTGGAACGTGAAAAGTGTATGGTCTCCCACGAAACTGATGAATTGGCCGGAAGGCGGCATTCCCCAGGCATACGTGGGCAGCCCCGTCTGGTAAAACGCACTCCCCTCGCCGGGGCTCACCTCCGAGGCATAAGCGGTGAAGGGCGGACCCGCCGCCGCCTGCTCGACCACCACATCCCGGTTCCACCCCGTGACCGCCACCGGCGTCATGCTGGCTCCGCTGGCTGCCAGGGCCGCCCAAAACCCGGCGCAGCCCAGCCAACAAAGGACACGGCACACCGGCACGATCAGGAGCACCCCCGGCGCGGGCACCCAGGCGTACGCCCGGGGACGGGCTGGGAAGTTGAGGTATTTCATAGATGGGAAGGAACGTGAGAAAGCCGGGCGTTCGAGGATTGCGCTACCGCGTTCCCGACAAGGGTTGAAACGACGATTTCCACATGGGAACTACTTAATCCTAACAGTGCCGCTTATTCCCGTCAATCGTCCCGGTCCATTAGCCTTTGACTTTTCGCTGCCGCCTCGGTAAATCCGGTGGTGTCGCAGGCTTGAACCCATGAGAACAAAGGTGCTGATTGGACTAATCGGTTCAGCATCATGCCTGGTATTCTCCTGCCGCGGGGCTCCAAACTCGCCCGGCCTTCCCGCCGAGGTGACCATGAACGCGGGTGCCGGGAGAGGAGACCTGCTGGTCGTGCCGGTGCAAATTCGAAACGGTGAGACGGTCCCATTTATCCTCGATACCGGGTCGTCGGGCACGCTGCTGGATGAATCCTTGGCGCCGATGTTGGGAGCGCGAGTCGGCACGATGTCGATGCAAAGCTGGGGCAAGACAAGCCATCATGCGATGTACGCGGCGCCGCCACTTTTCCTGGGAGGTGCGCGGCTGGCTACCGAAAGCAACATTACCACGTATGATTTCGGACCGGATTCATCTGGGTCCGGTCGCCGCATCGAAGGGATGCTGAGCATCGACTGCCTGAAGAGCTATTGCATCCAGTTGGACTTTGGAGACCGGAAAGTGCGTTTTCTGAACCCCGGGCAGCTCAACCGAACAAACCTGGGCAAAGCGTTTCCGATCGAGTTCCGAGGCGGGCGCCCGTGGGTGATCCATGACGGCCTGGTGGAAGGCAAAGGGACACGGTCGCTGATTGACACCGGGTACTCGACGGATGGGGCGATTCGAGGGTTGGGCGCGGAGACCTCGTATATCCCCGAGCGCGTTTGGGAAGGCGGCCGGTACACGAACTTGGTGATCGGCAGCGCGGGGAATGTGATCGGCTTGAGATTTCTCGCGCGCCATTTGGTTACGCTGGATTTCCCAAATCGGACGCTATACCTCCGCCAGGAGTCGGTCGGGCCCCTATCGGGTGACGAAGTTCCGTTCCTGAGGGCTACCCGGGTTGAGGCGTTGGACCCATTGATCGACGCGGTGCGGAAGGAGGATGTCAAGGCGGCGAGATCGGCACTGGCCGCGCTTGAAAAACGCGACGTGGCCGAGCGGATCAAGGTGGTAGGAAGAAAGCTGGCAGCGGTGTTGGAGCACGAGCCCAAACCCAGCCCGGAAAATGTCCCGCCCACCGTGACAGAACTGGCGTTGGGAGACGCGCAGCCGGAAACCGCCGAGGTTGGTTGGCTCAAACCGGCTGCAAACCACGTCCCGGCGAATGCCGAGGTTCAATCGCCGCTGTTGGACTCGGGTCAGATCTATGCCACGGGTTTATTCGCGCATGCGCCCTCGAGGTACGTGTTTGAATTGGGCGGCCAATGGCAGGAATTGCGCGGCGAGGCCGGTTTGCACACGGCCTTTGAGCCCTATGCCTTCGGAGTTGTGTTTGTCATAAAGGCGGATGGCAAGGAAGTGTTTCGGTCGCCCGTGATCCGTGGGATCGCGAAGGCCAGCTACTCGATTGACCTCCGGGGAGTGAGGACGCTTGAGCTGATCGTTGCAAAAGCCCAGGAGCGGAACGGCGGCAATTGGGCCTTGTGGCTCGAACCGACGCTTTTCCGGACCCGGAGTTCGGGTAAATGAGCTTGGCGTGCTGGCAAATCGGGCTGGGAGGAATGCCGCTACGAGGGCCGGCGCTGGGAACGGGAAGCCTGTACGGAGAATTGAAGGTGGAGATGCGGTCTAAAACGCTCCTGCAAAGCCGCACCGAGCCAACCGCAGCGCAGAAGGCTTCAGCGGGCGATGGTGCTACTCCAACCCAATTTTATACGCGGCCGCTTCCTGCGAGTTTCGCACATATAAGCGATCCCCCACCAGCACCGGGTGATTCCAGGTCTTGCCGTGCAGCGCCTGGAATGACCCGAGCTCTCGATGCGCCGTGGGATCGGCGGCAACCAGCACCACCCGCCCCTGCTCTGACAAAACCAGCAATAAACCCGAGGCGTCCAGCAGGAGAATCTGGCCTTTGCCATAGCGCCCATCCTTCCACTTGCGCTCGCCGGTCTTGAGGTCAATGCACGTCAGCAGACCGCCATCGTTGCCGTAGGCGTATCCTTGGTAACTCACCAGATCGACAAAATCCGGCTTGAGCTGGCGCGAGGTCCAAAGTTCTTCCGCGGCGTATGGGCCGTTGTTCTTCGTAATCCGTACCGCCCGCGTTCCCATGTTCATGCCCGTGGGGAGTAAAACCGTATCGCTCCCCAGCACGTGCGGCTGCAGCGCTCGGAATTGCGGAATCTTCCATTCGTAATCCAGCCGTGCCTTGCCCGAGGCGGGATCCAGCAGTGCCAGGCCCGATTTCGTCAGCACCACCACCGATTCCTCGCCGAGCAAACGGTCAAGCTGCGCCGACCCGTACGAATCACCGGGACAGGGCGCGGACCAGCGTAAATCACCGGTCGCGGTATCCAACGCCAGCAATCCCTTGTCCCCGCCGCCGCCATAAACGATCACCACCCGCCCCGCCACGAGCGGCGAGGCCGCGAAGCCCCACATGGGAACCTTGCTTCCCGCAACCTGGGTCAGGTCCTTTTTCCACACGATTTCACCGGTGACCGGGTTCAACCGCAGAAATGCGCCCGTGCTGCCGCAGACGTAAAGCGCGCCATCCGCCAGCGTCGGAGTCGCGCGCGGTCCCGGACCGCCCATCGGATCCTCGAGCCGCGCATCGACCTCGGTCTTCCAGAATTCTTTCCCCGAATCCGCGTCATAACAAACCACTGCCTCCTTCGGACCGCGCTGCTCCTGGGTGAAAAGCATGCGACCGGCGACGGCAAACGACGACCAGGCGGGCCCCACGGGGATCTTCCACAGTTGCCGGGGCGGCTGAGCGCTCCAGTTCGTCGAAATCCTGGGCCCGAGATAACGCCCGTCGCGATCCGGCCCGCGGAATCCGGACCATTCAGGATGCGCCAGCGCATTTGTCATCGAGCTTCGGTCCAGGGCCGTGGCGGTCGTTGGAGACCCGGACCTCGGCGCCGATGCCAGCATCGATTCTTCGGCGGTTGGCGTCCACCGTGCATGCCACGAGAATCTGTAGTCGCCCGTCATTCCTTCATTGCGGAGGAGCATCGAAACGCTGAAACCCGCAAAGGCCAGCACCACCGCGGCCCCGGTTCGAATTCGCGGCGGGGCGTTCCTTAGAAATGCAGCCGCCATCGCGAATATGAAGAACCCCATCGGAACGGTCAGATAGGTCGTCGCGGCTCCGCGCATGGTCGGGTGAGCGAGCGTGACGGCAGCCGCCAGGCCCGCGATGAGCCCCAGAAAACCGAACACCCGTTCTCGCCAGGTTGCGCGGCTGGCGGCCAGCCACCAAACCAACAGGAGCAGGCAGCAGAGCAGCGGCCCGAAAACCGAGGCCATCCAGTACCTTTGCCATCGCGTCCTCGGAAACTTCCGGCCCGAATCTCCCCGCGAGCATGAGCAGTCCGAGCAACACCGCCGGCCACGCTCTCAGTGGGCGGAAGGCGCGCGTTTCCGCGGAGTCCGGTCCTTCTTGCGGCATGGCTGCTTCCTTTTCGTGCTCGTGCATACGGTGATGGCTGCGAACCGCAGTAAATCAGATAAGGCCGCCTTCGCAAGGGAATTAGGAAACGATGGGGCGGGGAGGCGCACGACAAAATTCTTCGTGTCGCGGTGCGAGCAAAAGCGGACTTTTGTGTGGTCCCCTTGGCCTGAAACGGAGGATTGATATTCTTAATGTGCTCCAGCGGAGAATAGGGCAACGCAGCCGCATCGGCGAACTCTGGCAGCTGGATGCCACGCCCCATCCCTGGTTTGCCGACTGCTCGCAATCCTTCCCCATGATCAACATGCTCGATGATTGCAGTCGCGTCTTCACCGCCTCCAGAATTTACCAATCCGAAAACCTGTTGGCCTACTTTGATTTACTGCCTGGCGCCTTTACCGAATTCGGAATGCCCCTGGAAATCTACGTCGATTTCCACAGCCTCTTCTTCACCCACACCCCACAAGCCCTCACTCAACTGGGCCGCGCCCTTCACTTCTAGGGCATCACCTTCCGCTTCGCTCCAACCCCTCAAGCCAAAGGCAAAATCGAGCGCTCCCATTTCTTCTGGCAAGAGCGGCTGCCAGCTTACTTCGCGAGTGAAAACATCTCCGACCTCGACCAAGCCAATCCTCATGTCCAGGAATTACGCACCCATCGCAACCATCACGAAATCCACCGTGAACTCAAAATGAAACCCCAGCAGGCCTGGAACCTGGCGCTCAAAGAAAAACGCTCCGTTCTGCGCCCTGCCCCCCACTGCCCCTGGTGGCCTTTTGTCTGGAGCCTGCGCACCCCTATCAAAATCGGTCCTGATGGCCGTGTGCCGATCGGCTCCCAACTTCTCCGCGTCGATGCGCCTCCGGGCGCCAAAGTCCTCCTCTGCCATCACCCTTCCGGCCACCGCTCCGTCCTTAAGGATCCGCCTAACCAAAATCACAAACCCGTCATCCTCTTCTCCAGTCTCCCAAAATGACCTGTCCGCTTTTGCTAAATACAAACCCTCAATTCGTCCGCTTTTGAAAAGCTCACCACATTTTTTCCGAAAGCACTTGCCTCTGGTCAAAGGTGAGGCATTATTACCTTCTGCCTTTTGGAACGCGGGGTGGAGCAGCCCGGTAGCTCGTCAGGCTCATAACCTGAAGGTCGCTGGTTCAAATCCAGCCCCCGCAACCAATTTACGGGCCTAAAACACACGTTTTAGGCCCGCTTTTGTTGGCATTCCACGAAACCGACCTCCTTCGCTGGCAAAAATTGAAACGCGGTGAAACAGCATGAGAAACGGGGAACAAGCACCAACACAACCACCGACTCATTACGTAGTCAGTAGTCCGTAGTCAGTAGTCAGTGGTCTCGTGGTCTCGTGGTCTCGTGGTCCCGGGGGCATAACCTGCTTTCTGTAAAATGTCTTTTGTGTTCGCCTTTTCGAGCGCCACGCTCGACGAGGCCTCCGGGAGGGTGGTTCGCGCAACGGCCCATCGTTGTTTGCGACGTTTAAACGTTGAAAGCCACGCCTGCGGTTCGCCGGGAGCGGCCAGGGGATTGTTCCTATATAGCTGGTGACTAGATAGTTCTGTATTAAACTGCGCTCGGTACGAGCCTTGGCACGTTTTAGGCAATAGGGGCGTTTGTATGTTTTTGCTAACGATTGTGACTGTTGTCCTGGCGGTGCTCTACGGGCTGGCGTGGCACAACCAGCCGGCTCGGGACCCTGCGGGTGAGCCGCCCTCTCCTTCTGACCGGAAGGCAGGTGCCCATGACTGATGCCACTGAATTCCTGGTGGGCCACGGCGGACTGGTTTTGTTCGCGTTTGTCTTCGCCGAAGATGCCGGTCTGCCGCTCCCGGCCGCGCCATTGTTGTTAGCCGCGGGCGCGCTGGCTGCTGACGGGAAGCTCAACCCGGTGTTGGCCGTCGCAGCGACGGCGCTGGCCGCTCTCCTGGCCGACTCGCTCTGGTTTTATGTCGGGCGGCGGGGCGGACAACGCGTTGTGCGTCTGTTTTGCCGATTGTCACTGTCCCGGAACTCGTGCGTTGGCAGGACGAAGAACCTCTTTGCAAATCGCGGCTTGGGGACGCTTGTGGCTGCCAAATTCATTCCCGGGCTGGGAGCCGTGATGCCGCCGCTGGCCGGTGCCCTGGGGATGAGCACGAGCCGCTTCCTGCTGTTCGACGGCCTGGGCTCGTTGTTCTACGGTGGCACGTATGTCCTCGCGGGTTTCCTTTTCCACAATCAACTCGGGCGAGTGCTGGGCCTGTTGCGTCAGCTTGGGTTCGGCGCCCTGTTGTTGGCGCTGGGTCTGGTCCTCGGCTATATTGCCTTCAGGTATGCTCGGCGACATCAACCACTAGGCGGAGAACCCCGGCACGCCGATATGAAACACCCGAAGGAAGTTGTGCTCGCCGAAAGCCGGCCGCGGATCGTGGGCGCGACGCAACATGGAGCAGGACGTTTTCTTGGTGAAAGCCTCGGCGCGCTGGAATTCCCGCGGGTCAGCCTTGCCGTCTCAAGCGTGCCGATGCAACCTGTGACCGCCAGCCCCGCCGCGCCCCTGATTTCGAATTCCCTGTGATTTATGAAAGGGTCTCTGCCCGATCAAACCCGCTTGAGCCAGGTGCATTTGCGCACCGCACGGCTCGAGCGGGCACTCGAGTTTTACTCGGGCGTGCTCGGGCTCACGGCCACCCGTGGTCCGGGCGGGCAGGCCGTCCTGGCGGCCAGCCCACACGAGCCGGCCTTGCTCGTGCTCAGTGAAGACCCGTCCGCCACGCCGCGACCGCCCCGCTCGATTGGGCTTTATCATTTCGCCCTGCGCTACGGCACGCGGGATGATCTTGCCCGCGCCTGTCTCCGGGTTATCCAAGCGGGCTATCCCGTTGCCGGCGCTTCCGACCATGGAGTCAGTGAGGCGATCTATCTTAGCGACCCGGATGGGAATGGGGTGGAGCTGTACGCCGATCGGCCACGCGCGCAATGGCACTGGCAAAATGGCCAGGTGGCGATGGTGACCACGCCGCTGGATCTGGAAAACCTCCTCGCAACCATGGCCGCCAACCGGCTGGCGAGCAACCCGCCTTCCCAGCTCCAGCCAGGCCACATCCACCTCCACGTCGCTGACTTGACCGCCGCGGAGCGATTTTACAGCGATTTCCTCGGCATGACGGTAACGCAACGTTCGTACCCCGGGGCGCTGTTCTTCGCCGCCGGCGGTTACCATCACCATATCGCGGTTAACACCTGGGCTGGCCGGGAGGTTCCTGCGCACAACAGTGCGGGGTTGCTGTCGTACCGCCTCGAAGTTCCACTCGCCGAAATCCTCTACTGCTTGAGCCATCGCGCGCCGCTCGTCGGCTACCAGGCTCGGATGGAGCCGACCGAAGAGGGCAACCGCATTCTGCAAATCCGCGACCCGGATGGGAACCGGCTCGAAATTCAGGCGTCACAGACCGCATCCGCAGCCGGCTCGGGCCAGGCTCCCGGAGGTTGTGGAGAAGAGTCCGAGCGAGTGACCCAGCCTCGGTAGTGGAGGGCAACACCCAACTCCAGCCCGAGCACGCGGCGCGGCGCGGCGCGGCGCCTGGGAGGTTCTTTCGCACCGGTTCGCCAGCCTGGCCGGTCTTTGCCTGCTGTGAATTGCTCAGTCTCCCCTCGCGTGGGAACTGCAGCGAACTCAGGCCGCACTGGGTAAGTAAAACCCCAGGTCAGAACCTAAACGTGAGGTCCAGTTGGAAGAGGTTGTAGTGCTGAATGGGGTTGACTTGCGGGATGTCCTGGTTGCTGCCGCCGGTGCCGAGCTTGTCGTTGATCCGGCTCGCGTACCCGTAGCGGAAGGTGGTGATGACGTTGTCCGCCAACCCATAGGCAATGGCCGCGTAAATGCCCTCGAGATTCCCGCGCCCTTCGAAAAAGTCGGAATCGAGCATGTTGGGATCAAGCGCGTATTGCTCGATATGCTGCCAGTAAGTTCGGACTTCCCACGTATTTCGTCTCGAAGTGCTGCCATAGACCAGACCTTGCATGGGACCATAGACTTGGCCGCCATTGCCCAGGCCAAAACCGACTTGGTAGGCTTTGACATCATTGCGTTGGGGGGCAAAAGGATTCACGGAAATGGCCGAACCGACGCTCTGCAGGGCCAGATAGTTGGCGTATCCTGCGGCAGCCACCTCGGCGCGCTGGCTCCCTTCGAGGTTGTAGGAGAAGTCGCCGAATAAGCGGGCGTTGAGCGACCACACCTTGAAGTTAACCTCGGCGGGAATTTCCAGGACTAGCAGGTGGTCGAGGCCGACCTGGTTGTTGGGGAAGCCGAGGCTGCTGTTGCCGAGCAGGGAGCTCGAGGTGCCGTAGCCACTGGCGCCGTTGACGGGATTAACGGTCCCGCGACCAGTAAACTGGCCCTCGCCCACAAACGGATCGCCGAAAAATGGGGAAACGTTTGTGTGCAAACCAACGTATTGATATAGGTTCGCTGCAATTTTAGCCGACACGTTGGTTGTGAAATGGTAGTTCACACCAGCCTCCCAGGCTATTTGAAAAACCGGCGTGGTGCGCTGGCCTAATAAGCCGTTAAACCCGAGTCCGCCCGAGGCATAAGTCGGGTTGGCATCCTGGTAGAGAAATTGACCAAAGGTGGCGAACAGATCGGCTTGGCCGACCGTGGTACTTGAATCGTTCCACCGCTCCTTCCGGGTTCAAATCGCTGTCCCACACCATCGGAGTGGTATAGAGCGGATTGGGCATTCGGCCCAGGGTGACGTCAAACCAACTCTCCGGGTGCCACCCTAAATAAATCTGGCCGAGATAAATCGAGGAGGTGGACTTGCCATAGGGACCCTGGTAGGGAATGCCGCCGCTGGAGCTGCCGAGCGTCACCCAGGGTGAGCGCGGGTTGGCCGCAGTTTCCAGTCGCAGCCCATAATAAAAATCGTCGAAGGCGTCCCCGCGCAGCCCCAGTCGAAGGGCGGCCCGCGCACGGTCCAATTGCACCCGTCCGTCTGGAACCTGCGCCTGGCGATCCTCAAACCGGACGCGGAGATCCCCGTACAGTTCGATGTTCTTAATCGCCTTGTTTAGCTTCCACTTCGACTCCGCGGGAGCCATCGCGTTTTCCAACGCATTGGTCTTAAGCGCTTCTGCTTCGGCCTGCACCTTCCTGGCTTCGTCCTCGGTCAACATGCCCTTTTGGAGCAGCAAATTGAGGAGCGGATCCTGGGGATCGGCGCAGAGCCCTCTGCTGGCGGCGGCAAGCGCCAGGATCATTCCCAGCCCAGACGCAGCCCATCGGCAGCCAAATCGTTTGCCCGGCAGCCTTGGGCACAAAAAACTCCGCATAGTTGTTAAGATTTGCCAAACCATCCGGCGGAGGCTGGTGTGGCATGGTCACGAAAAATTGTCAGCAACGTTACGATTCTGTGACGACTGAGTCCAGCCGTCTTCGCATCTCCGCGTTGCGCGTCTTTGCGTTCGATCGACGCGCGAGCAAGGGAAACGCGACGACCCAACGACGCCTTGGATCCAAAGGGGGTGCCAAGGCGGTCGAGGGGACAAATGTTACCATTCGCTGACCTGGTAAAATCGCTGTGATTCCGTGGTCGATGGGTCGGAGAGTTGAATTGGCCAGGGAGCGCCGGCCTGCAGAGGGAGACTTTTCCATGTGGAATCCGCAAGTGCACCCTTGTATTGGAGGGCATACACATGCCCGGGCCGGCCCTGCACCGTCACACTGAACCCATGAGTGCCGAGGTTGGGCTGGGTTAGATTCGCATGGTTGTCGGGGGGGGCGTCGCCTGCCAGCGCCAGGCTGTGGACGGATCCGGCGGCGATCTGGATCACATTGCTCAGGCCCGCGGGCACAACGTTTTGCCCGCACGCCACCAGCGCGTTCGTGCCGGGCCCGCCGGCGCCCCAGGCCACGACCGTGCCGTCGGATTTGAGCGCCAGGTTGTGCCAGCCCCCGGCGGCAATGGCCACCACCTGGCTCAGGCCGGGCGGCACGTTCGTCTGGCCATAGGTGTTCAACCCCCAGGCAATCACGGTCCCGTCGGACCGCAACGCGAGGCTATGGGCGGCGCCCGCCGAGATCGCGACAACATTGGATAGCCCGGCCGGAGCGTTGGCTTGGCCATAATCATCCCGGCCCCAACCGCGCACCGAGCCGTCAGCTCTAAGCGCCAGGTTGTGCCAGCCCCCGGCGGCGATGGCTACCACGTTCGAAAGGTCTGCCGGGACAAGGGCCTGACCGTAGCTCGGGTCCGTGCCGATCGTGTTGATGTTGGTGCTCGTGCCCCAGGCCGCCACGGTTCCATCTGATTTCAGGACCAGACTATGGTAAAAGCCGCAGGAAATCGCGACGACATTACTCAGGCTGGATGGCACCTCGGTTTGGCCGAAGCCATCGTCACCGGCCGCCGACACCAACCCGTTCTGCGTCAGTGCAAGGCTATGGAGCCGCCCACAGGCGATGGCCACGCGATTGGTGTCCGGGGCAGAAAAATTCCCCTGCCCAAGGGTGTCATCGCCCCAGGCTTGCACCGTGCCGTCCGTTTTCACGGCCAGGCTGTGCCGCCAGCCGCCAGCCACCAGGGCGGCATGGGTCAGCCCCGCGGGCACTAACGATTGTCCGTAGTTATTGTAATCTGGCGGGCTGGAAATGAACGTGCCGGCTCCCCAACCCACCACTTGCGTCGCTCCCTGCGCCGCGAGCGGGCCAGAAACCAAGGTCCAGCATCCTACCGCGAGCAACTGACAAAAAGCCGGTGGCTGGAAGCGACGCGCTGCCCTGTCGATTTGCCGATATGGCGTGCCCAAAGGAGATAGCCCTGGAACCAAAGCGGGAGGATTTCGCACACCAGGATCAAGGGAATCGGCCAAGCACACTCCCGGGTTCCTCGCATTTGGCTCTCGTTCTGCGCGTTCAGCATCAGTTTCGGATCGTATCGGCATAGCCTCGGTCGCAGAGGTAGCATATGCCTATACCCTGAAAACAGAAAAAAGTATCAATTCCAGCCTTCGATTCATTCGCAACGCGCCGATCGCCCGAGGCCGAGCCTCGTCAGCTCAGGTTACCTTTTTGCGACGAGTGTGGCCCGAGCGCGCCCCACCGGGCAAAGGCAGACGCAATACGCGCTGGCTGAGGTAGTTGCGAATCGACCAGGCACGTCTCAAAACACACAAGGGCTGTCCGCTTACATGGCGTGGTCTCCAGCGGGAACCTGTAAAGTTTTCCCTAGCTGCGCCGCTCGGAGTGGCCGGCTGATGAAAGACTTAAACGGTAAACAGCAGCACATAACAATAACGCACACTCTATGAACAGACTAACAAAAGCAGCCTTGATCGCTGCGAGCGCGATTCTGGTTGCGCAGGCGGCTCGAGCCGGCAATACCGACTTGGTGCTCGCCTTCACCCCAACGGGTGCTGGAACGACCGAGGCTGACATCGATTTGGGCAGCGCAGCGCAAGTTGGAATTGGCGGTTCTTCGGTAGTCGATTTGATCGACAGCCGTGGCTCAGCCTTCTCCGCCACAGGTTTGTCGGGCAGTGGTTTGTCAACTCTGCTAACCACCGCGTTCGGTTCGACGGTGCCCAACGGCGCAGACTTGACCCTCGCAGGGGGGCAGGGCGGCAGTTCGACCTTCTTTTACCTGTCCGCCAATCGTGGCGCGGCAGGCAGCGATCCCACAGTAGCGCTTTCCTCCACCCCCTTTGCCTGGACCAAAAACCAGCAGGGAACCGTTGGTGGCGCAGCGGCCGGGGTGCTTAACGGGAATAGCATCAGTTTCCAAGGGGGCAATGCCGCGGTGTCAATTGGGACCTCTTCAGCCCCCAACACCAGCTCCTTCAGCGTTGCGATTTTGGGCGTCAATAGCCCGGGAACGCCAGTCAGTGCGTACCAAACCCAGCTTCCCGACACGGCTGTTTCCGCTGGCAAAGCCTTCGAGGATATTTGGTACAACAATGCGGGCACGGGCTGGCATTACCAGGGCTACTTGACCCTGGATCTGAGCGGTGGCACGACGGAAATGCTCACCTTCACGCCGGCAGCATCGGCTGTTCCGGAACCCTCCACCTACGGCCTCGTCGCTGGTTTGGGGCTCTTGGCCGTAGCTTTTCGGCGGCAGTTTGTGGCTCAACCTTCCTGATAAATCCTTTTCTGGTTTCACCGACCTCGCAGCAACAACGAACAACGACAAGAACTTCGGATTAGATTATGAAAAAGTCAGCAATTGCCTTAGCTCTAGTGGCCGCCGGCCTCACGTTTCACGTGGATGCGTCAAACGTGGTGTACATCACCGGCTCGACAGCTTTTCGAAGCGCCGCTTATGCGGCTCTCGCCTCATCCGGCACGGGTGGCCTGTGGGATAGTCCGCCTTCGATCACCACTTACGGCGGCAGCGGTACGCCCCCGGACTCCGGAGCAAGCTACCAATTGTTTCACGGGACCATAAACACCGTGGACACGTATATCGATTGCCTTTGGAGCGGTTCGGAAGCTGGCATTGCCAGCGTGGCGTCAGCCACCCCTTCTCAAACGCTGGATGACGGCGGCCCTCTGGCGAATGTTCCTTGTTACTTCCTGACGCCGGACAGCACGGTGAATTCTGGAAGCGGCTCGACCAGCGTGCCCCAGCAGACCAGCGGTAATGGCATCACCAACACGACGCCAACTCGGGCGAACCTCGCCTTCGCTGATACATCGCAGAAGGTTTCGCTGACCAAAACGCCAGCGCTGACTCCGATCGGCTCCGCGAGCGGCGTCGTGGGGATCGTTCCCTTTGTGTGGGTAAAGAACCAGCAGACCTTCCCGACTCCGTCTTGGTACAGCAACTTGGTGAACGTTACGCATGAGCAATTGCAGGTTCAGCTCGCGATCCCTCAAGTCGTTGGATTCTTTACCGGCAACAGCGCCGATACCAACAACTACGTCTATACCGTTGGACGTAATAAAGGCTCTGGAACGCGGGTTAACTTCCTCGCCGATACGGGATACGGGATCGGGGTGCCAGTGGACCAGTTCAGCATCGGCGGGTTCCCGCATTCCGGTGGCGCCTTTGTGCTCCATGACATGTCTTTTTGGGGCACGCCTGCTGGTTCGGACGAAGGCTATGAAAGCGGCGGTGATGTTTCCCTCGCGATTAGCCTCAAGGGCAGTGTTACACAGGTTGATCCCATCAACACCGACATCAATGGGAACCCAATCACGGGCTGGATGGCGCTCGGTTACATGGGCCCCGGCGACGCCACCAAGAATGGCAATGGGCCGACGGTGAACTGGCTGACGTGTAATGGTGTAGCGGAAAGCGATGGGGCCATCGAGAATGGCACCTACACCATCTGGGGTCACGAACACCTGTATGGGCAACCCGGCATCAGTCTGACCTCGCCGGAGTATAACGTGGGCACAAACATCGCGGCGATCCTTCCGAACTCGCTCGGCGGCTCGAATCCCGCCGCCCATAGCACTGGCATTGCGACCAAGTACATGAATTGCGACAAAGGGAACGGGAGCGATACGGCGGTTCCGGCGCGCTTCTGATGTGATCGAGAAGCTTCGAGTCTAACTACCAACGGCCGGCGCGGACGAAGGGTTCGCGCCGGCCCTTTGGTCTATGAACACGCTTGGCAGAATGTCTATATTGGCGAATGTCGCCTTGGTTGCCTTGGTTGTGTGGCTGGCGCAATGCGTGCGCATCGCGCACCGGTCCGCATTGGCAATCCCCGCCCGCGCGAACTCAAATGCTGTGTCGTCCGCTTCGAACATTCCGGTCTCTACCGAAGGCGACAATCCCGGGGTTCAACAGCCGTTTCGCTGGAGCCAGCTCGAGTCAACCGATTACCGCGCCTATGTCGACAACCTGCGCGGCATTGGCTGTCCCGAGCAGACCATCCGGGACATCATCTCCGCCGATCTGGATGCGGGCTGGTACGCCGAGCGGAGGAGGAAGCTGCGACAGAAACTTGACAGCGATCCATCAACTGCGGCTGCGACCGAGCTGGGCCAATTGAGCCGTGAGGAGGCCTCGGTGCTCGCTACGCTCCTCGGGACTGCGCCCGACGGATCGCCGGAGGCCGTGGCCAATAGCCCCGATCCGGCGCGCTCGAATCGCCTCGCCGAAGGCCCTGCCCGCATGCCTTTAGCTTTCCAGTCCGTGGATCCGAGTGCGCTGAAATTCACCGGCGAGGAGGCCGAGTTCATAGACTCGGTGAGGCAAACTTTTCGAGAGGAACTCGGAGGCTCAAACCCGGATACGACCGATCCGGCCTACCGCCGACGGTGGGAAATCGCTCAGCGCGATGCCGACCAGTCTCTTCGCGGCATGCTGGGCCGTCGGCGCTACCTGGAGTATCAGGAGCAGGCGGAGAATCAGGCTGCGCCGCAGTGATTAGATGAACAACCAACCCCAAGTTAGCAACCGTGTTTCCCTGCCAAGCCGAAAATGAGAACAAGCTCCCCTCCTCCTCACTTCATTGCTCCGCTGGTGCCTTAGCGGGTGGTTTGTTGGTGCGCATTTGAAGCCGGAATTGGCTGATCATCCGGTTGACCTCCTCCGATTGGCTTTCGGTCAGGCGGTGGTTGTCATCGTAGTCGAGCACGTAGCGTTTGCCGACCGGGTCATTCTGAAGCGCCGCGAGCTTAAACCACTTGTAGGCCTGGGTTAAGTCCCGAGGAACGACGGTCCCTTCGTCGTACATCAGAGCGAGGTTTGACTGGGCTTTCGCACTCCCCTTTTCGGCTGCGGCTGTGTACCAGCGGCAAGCTTCTTGGAAGTCGAGCGCGGCGCCTAATCCGTGTTCATAGGCATACCCCAGGTTGTTCATCGAGGGCAGGTAGCCCTGATCGGCCGCCCGGCGAAGCCATTTTACCGCCTCAGCATAATCTGCGGCAAACTTGGGATCATCTTGGGCTCTCCCAAAATAGAATTGCCCGAGGGCATCCTGGGCTTGTGGCAGACTTTGTTCCGCGGCCTTTCGCCACCAATCGATAGCCTGGCCGCTGTCCTTGGCAACTCCTTGACCATGGGCATAGAGGTTGCCAAGGCCAAGTTGGGCCAATGGATCCCCTTGCACGGCAGCCTGGCGGTACCATTTGGCAGCTTCAATGGCATTTCGCGTCACGCCACGGCCCTTGGCATAACACGCCCCGAGCTCAGTCTCAGCATAGGCAAAGCCTTGATCGGCCGCCAAACGGAGATACTTCACGCCTACGGAGTAATCGCATGGCACCTCGTCACCCCGAAAGTAGCGCCTGGCGAGTTCGTACTCGGCCTGGGGGTCGCCTTTTTGGGCTGCGGCGTTGGCGGCTCGGAGGTCCATGGTTTGCGCCCACGAGGGCGCACAGAGAATCCCCGGCGCCAGCCAGACGGCAGCCAGCAGTTTCAACGGGAGCCACCATCGCACAAATCCCGTCGCTCGGCGGGGCCTCGCCCCGGCGCGTCGCCCCGCCGTCCCGGTTGCGAGTCGGAAAAGCTCTTCGGTCATCATTCCAATCATGTTTCTGGTTCCGCGGACTTCAAGTGACAAATAGGTTCCGATTGTTACGGAATCATACTGAACAGGTAACGTTTGGGTGCTGGCCTCAACCGAAACCGTGCACCACCCGTCAATTCCTCCGCTTCGGGCCGCAGAACTCGCTCGATACAGCAATGTCCTCAAAGTATAAGACGATGTCCGCAAAGCAACTAGCCGGTCCGATCGGCGGCCCCTATACTTGACCAGTGACTGGTAACAAAATCATGAAAGCTTCGATTTCGGCCAGGAGTTGCTTTGGCATTGCGCTCTTGAGCTTGCTGTTATGCCCCAAGGCAGCCAACGCCCAATTCTTCTCGTATAATCTTTATGGAGATGCCTTGCTTGGCTTTCGCAAGACCGGAGCGCATCAGGGGACTTATGAATTGGTCATCAACTTGGGTAATATCACGAACTTCGTCGCGCTGGCGCCCGGAACCACCATCGACATAACTCGATACTCGCCTAGCCAGCTCTCGGATGCATTTCCCGACGGTTTCCAAAATCTTCAATGGTCGGTCTCCGCCGGGTTCCCTGGATCTGCAGCTTGGGCAGGCTATCCGAAATATACTCTTTGGTACTCCCTCGCGGCCCCTGACGCCGCGACACAGAGTCAAACCCCCTCGCGGAGCAGCGGCAACTCGCAGGGGATTGTGCAGAAGCGGATCCAGGGTATGGGCCAGGGAGCAGAGACTATTTCGAGCGGCTTAGGCGCGACCAACGCCGATAATAGCGTTGATCTGATCAGAGAACCCTATGACCCCAACAGCCTCAACGATCTGAGTTACTTCATCGGGGACACAAGCGACCCTACCTTGGGCGATTTTGGGGGGATTGCTCTGAGCGTTTCGGTTGAGGACGTGGTGCCGGACGCATTCACCACGCCGCAGCGCTTGGATTGGTACCAATTTGTTCCAATCGGTGCCGTCGATCCGACGACTGGCTCGACCGGTCCGCTTGCCTATCTCGTGGGTTACTTTCTGTTAAGCCCGAATGGGACCATGACCTTCACCAGGGGTTCGACGGTAGCACCGCCCTCTTCGCCCCCGCCTCCGACGGTGCTGTCTGTCAGCCGGCAGGGCAATGCTTCGACGATCTATTTTACGACCACCAACGGCGCCACTTACACGCTTTATTACACGAACAGTGCGGGGCTGAATGCGCCAGTGACTACTTGGCCTTCGCTGCCCTCCACCGTTACCGGCAACGGATTGACCCTGTCATTCACCGACACGGCAACTGCGGACGAGAGATTTTACCGGGTAGGGGCGCACTGAAGCGCGCCGCCAATGCCGGAGGCAACCCAAAGCACGAAAGCGCGTCTAGTCTCCGCAGACGGCGCTCACTGGCCTTCTTTCCGAAATAGCGCCCGAATGGCTCGCGCTCGAGCGTGCCGTCGCTGCCCTGGTCGCGAGCAACTGGGAGCGACTAACTGGGAATCCGGCTGGTCTTTGGGCTTCCGCCTCGTGGCGGCCGGACAAGCACGGCCACGCAACCCAGTAAGCGCGCACGGACAGCTCGACAAGAGCGAGGCCGCAGAGCCAAGGTCGGCTTTGCAGGCGGTGACGACAGGGATTTCAGCCCCTGGTCGCGTTCGTGCGGGGCTTCGGCGCGATTGAGTTCGCTCCCGGCTGATGCGAGGCGCAGAGAGAGTCGAAGGTCACTGCCTCTGCCTCCTTCGATCCCGGGTGTTCAAGAATTGGGGGGGAGGATGACGGTCACGCGGCCTGTCTTGCGCGTTAAAACGGGTGAGGCTTTCTTCTTCTTTCGATCATCGTCATTCGACGTGTCAGCCAGCGCGACGGTCTTCTGAGAATCACTGCTCGCCTGCTGAGCGGCGGCCTGGCTGGCGGAAGTGGCGGTGGAGGCGGTGCCTAGCGTGCTTTGCGACTGCGCGCCGGCTACGGAGACGTTTTGCGACAGCAGAGTCGCTGAAACCCCCTGGCCACCCGAGGCGCTGATGCCCCCGACTCCGACGATGGTGCCCGAGATGGCCCCGCCGGCGGAAAGGTTAGCCGTCCCGCCGGAGAGGACCGTGCCGCTGAAACTCTGGGCCGCATTAATTGTTGAATTTTGGCGCGATATGACCAGACCGTTGATGTTCCCGTTTGCCGTCGCGTTGACTGTGCCTCCAATCACGCCGGAATCTCCCAGGTTAATGTTGCCAATGTAACCGGGGGCGGTGCTCGACGCGGGGGTCCCGGCGGCCAGGGTAACTGTAGGTCCGGCGGAGAGGTTCCCATTCAAGGCTTCCTGCAAAATGCCGCCCAAGCTGGCGTTAATGTCACCGCGCGGTGTCTTGAGGGTAATGTTGCCTGGAAGAGCCGCGGCTCCCGGAATCGAGCCCCCGTTAACCAGCGTGTTCGCAACAATCCCGCTGCCAAAGACTTCCTCGGTGTAGGCGCCTGCGGCTCCGGTTGCGGGGTCCACGTAGCTATACGGCACTTGGACGAACGCACTGCCGCCGCTCCCGGCGTCAATGTTTCCTTCGAGGGAGAGCACCGTGATGTTTCCGCCATTATAGCTGGCGATGCGCGAGCCATCCACGTTGATGTCCCCGAACGCGGTTACATTCACGTTGCCCCGGCCCGAGGAGAAGATTCCCGTGGCTACCTGGCGTGTACCGCCGAGCAGCACCTCTTGCGAACCCAAATCCAATGACCCGCCGCTGCTGATGACGTTGACGTCGCCGCCGCCGAGGGAAGCAATGCTCGAGGTGAGCATATCCAGCTTGCCACTGACGGAAACGTCCAGCGTGGCTCCGGAGGGAGTGATGCTCGCCAAGCTGCCGTAGCCAAAGGCCCCCCCTTGAACGTCACCGACGCCGCAAGAAAGGATGCCGTAGGTATTGCCGAGCGAGATCGAGTTCGCCTGAATCTCGAACTTCCCTGGCCCGCCAAGGCGATATCCCAGCCCCGTCTGTGTCGTGGCCCCCTGGCTTTCGGAGAACAAGGTCTGGATCGCAGAAGGATCAGTCCAGGAAACGGTGTCCGTGACGAAATGGCCAGCGGAATCAACGATGGGATAACCATCTGGTCCGTAGCGCAGCACCGTGAGTGGTTTAGCCAGGAGCGCCATGACATCCGGTGGCATCTGCCCCAGATAACCAAGACGACCGGTTGTGGGATCATACGTGAAAGCGTCCAGGCTGACCCCGATCGGCGCCACTTGCGCGGCATACCGAGCCAGTTGAGCAGGGGTCAAATCTGCCGGCACAGTCGCAGAAGTGATTTTGGAGGGGTCCAAGGCCAGCGAGAGCAGCGTGCTCCAGGAGTTGGCTGTGTTTGGGGGAAGGTCGGCGAGGGGGGCATTTTGCAGGCTCGGGCTAAGTACGACAAAGGAGTAAAGGCCCCGGTTCTCAATCATCCCACCCACCGAAATCGAGGTAACATCGTTCGCCCGAAGGTTTCTCCCGGCAAACCCGCAGTCAATCATATCGCCGCCTACATTGATGTGGGATTCCCCATCGGCGACTAGGATGAAGTTTTGCATGTCCAGTTTGACATCGATGTTCACCGGGTTTGGGCTGGCCAGCAGCAGCGGGGTCGTGCTGTGGTCCGTGTCACCAAAGGTGGTCGTGCCCACCCAACGGCGCTGGGCGCTGTCGGACATGATCAACTCGGGCGCAGGCAACGTCGGGTCAATCGGCGCTCCGATGAGGCTGCCCGAAGTGTTGATCTCCAAGTTCTGCGAGGTGGATGGGAACAGGCTCATGGAGGTTTCGAGAACCACTCCACCGGAGCCGGCGGTTATGCTGAGCGCAGGGGGCAACACCACCGGAACCGGATCAATGGGCCTGGGGAGGCTCAGCCCGGTCAAATAAACGGCCAATCCCGCGTTGAGTGTGACCGAGGAGAGCGGGTCATAATTGAAGAGATGATAGTTGGCGTTCGCCGTGTTGCCCAAACTGTTAAAAACACCATTCGGATTCCGCACCTCCTGCAGGTATATGCCTCCATTCGGTGCATCGAGTGTCCAGGCCCCGGAGATGAGACTTAGAGCGACATTTTGGCTGGCGCTCGCCGCGCCGATATCCTGATGCGTCGAGGTGATGTTGCCCACGCCGTTCGCCAGGACGTAATGCCCAAAGACGCTGCCCCCTGCCGTGATGCTGACATTGCCGGGCTGAGGTCCAAACGCTCCCGTGCCCGCATCGGCCGTGGCATTCGGTCCGGTGAGGCTGCTATTGGGAAAATAGCTAAAAACGTTCCCGCCCGCGGAGATCGTTACATCCCCTCCCGCCGCGGTGCTAATTCCTCCGAGGCTTGGCGACACCGTGTAGTACGGTGCGGTCGTCCGATTGTACTTAAAACCCAGTGGATTGGCGCCGGCATTCACGTCACCGTACTGGGTCGTCACTTCAATGCTTCCGCCGCCCAACGTGCGAATCCCGTTATTGCCCACTTCGCCGCTGCTGCCGGTATTCACGAGCACCTCGTTTGCTGCCGACAAAGAAATCGTTCCATTTTGGCCTTGGACGTAGGAATTCCCGTTAAGATAAATGCCGTCGCTCCCAGCTACCCGCCCAGCCGGCGAGGTCAGTTGGGTTCCGGCAATCATCGAAATGTTCCAATTCTTGCCCACCGCGATGCCGGCCCCGTCATCCAGGGTAATGTTGTTGCCGGCGGTCAGGGTCAGGGAAGCTTTCGGGTCCTGACTGGCGGGCAGGCTCCAGAGCGTTCCGACCTCGATGTTCTTCGTTGCCTGAAGATTGATTTGGGACAGCGCGTTTTGGGAGATCAGGCTGTTGAACGTGCCGACATTCAGCGTCAGAGTGTCAGGGCTTCCCTGACTGGGAGGATCGCCGGGATTCACTGTGCCTGAGCCGGGCGCGTTATCACCATAACTGGCCAGAAGAATATTCGCCGGATCAATGAAGAGCTTCCCGCTGGTAAAACCCGGCACTGCCCGGCCACTCACCGCCGAATTGATGCTCGGCATCTGAGGGGCCGAAATTTCCACCTGTCCGCCGTTCCCGCCCTGGGCGCCGCCCGCGACATCAATCGTCGAGCCGGTTTGATCGGCGAACGTGGTGTCCGACTTGATCGTGACCGAGCCGCCTGGGCTCGTGCCCTGCGCGTCTCCTTTGGCCTGAATCACAGAGCTCGACGAGAGGTTGACGGCATCACCGGCAACCAGTTCGATCGCTCCGTTGACCTCGCGCACGGAATTGGCCTGGATTAGGCCGCCCTGGTTCACCACCTGGGCATGCAAAGCGATGGTCCCGGCGTCGGCGATCAGCTTGCCGGAGTTATCCACCGAGCCGCAGGGAGAGTGACCGAGGCCGTCAAGCCGCGGCCATCCGGGCGATCCGAGACCAGCACTTCTTTTCCGGCGTAGAGGCCGATGTTGCCCTCCGGGACTGGTGATCGAGCCGTGGTTTTCGATGTCGTGGGAAATGAGGAAAACGGAGCCACCTTTATCCGTATTGATCTGGCCGTAGTTGATGATGCTGGCGGTCGGGGGCGGAGCGTTAAAATCCCAGGGTCCGCCGCTCGACAGGTCGGGCGGAGGAATGGGGGCGGTGGTCATGATCAGGCCATGCGTGTTGATTGAAGCCTGGCCGCCGATGAAGAAGCCCGAGGAGTTTTGCAGAATGACATAGCCGTTGGCGTTCAGGTTGCCCAGAATCTGCGAAGCGTTGGGATCGTTGATATGGTTCCAAACGACCGAGGAGGATGACGGCTGAAGAAACGTGGTGGTTTCGCCCAGGCCGATATTGAAGCTTTGCCAATTGATGAAGGCGCGGTCTGAGGTGCGGACGGTAAATTGGGAGCCCTGGCTGCTGAACGAGGCGGCCCCCTGCGCCACCGTGCCGCCAACGGGGTTGGCGACAGCCGACAGGGCGCCGAACGCAAGGCCGAACAAGGCTCGAACAAGGACAACGCGGGCGATCTTCATAATTATTCCAGGCAAGGAACTATAGAGTCGCGCGGAGGATCGTAAACCAACGTATTGTAATAATCGTGTTACATTTGGTAACGCAATGGCGCGGAGACGCTAGCCGGAGGGACTCAACGCAGAGACGCAGAGACGCAGAGACGCAAAGAAATGAAAAGAATCTTCTTTCCTTTGCGTCTCTGCGTCTTTGCGTCTTCGCGTTTCTTCATGGCTAGCGTCTCGGCGCCTTTGCGTTGGGTCTTTGCGTTTGCTCTGTAAGCGTTAAGCAGGTTACAGGAGGATCCCGGGACCCGCGCCCCGCTTAATCAAAGATCCGGCTGAGATCTTTCGAATCGCCCAAGCCCACCAGGTAATGATAGTTGCCCGCGCCGCAGCGCTTTTCCAGTCGCCACACGATGCGCCGGGCCTGTTCTTCGGTTTCCCTGGGGCCGCGGCGGTAGAAGGGCTTGCCCTCGCGTCCAAAGGTGAAGTGCTCGGCACACTCTTCGACATGTAATCCGCCAAACACCCGGGCTGCCTTCTTGTAATCAGGGTGCGGAGCGAACCCCAGCTCTTGAGCGTATTGGATGGCCTGCTCGATCAATTTGCGGGCACAGCAGGGCTGCGCGGCGGTCATGGGAAAATCCGACTCGTAATGTCCCCGGATGCGCTGAAGGTAATCCTGCCGATCGCAGCTCTCATAAAATGCCAATTTTACCCCCAGGCAGGTACACATCCACCAGGAAGACGGCCGCTTCGACCCGCTGCCCGGCTGACTTGAATCGGGCGACAATCACCCAGCCGATGCCTTTTTCAAACAGGTCTTTCGGCCAAAGCGCTTCATGCGTGGTCATGCGCCAAAAGGATAAACCTCCGCCACCGCAAATCCAGCTATCGAGCAGCGCCAGTTGCGGGCTTCCAGCGGCTGGGCAGCAGGTGCTTTACCTCGTTGCTCTTCATAGCAGGCAAACGACTCAAAACATCCGTCAGATAATCCTGCGGATTGATGCCACGCCGGCGACAACTCTGAATGACCGTGTAGATTACGGCACTGCGCCAACCGGCGTCGGGATGGCCGATGAAGAGCCATCGCTTGCGACCGACCACCGGTACCCTCACATCATTTTCCACGAGATTATTATCCGGCAGAAAGCGACCCTCGCGAAGATAGCCCACGGCCGCGGTGTATTCGTTGAGAAAATAGTTTGCTGCTTTACCCAGACTGCTCTGGGGCAGCAGGCGAGGGTCCGCTCGCAGTGCCAAGGCGCGGCGTTTCATCGCGCGCCACAAAGCCGGCGCCTTTTGCCGGCGGATGACCTTGCGCTCGGAGTCGCTCAGGTCCCGCGTTTCGTCTTCAATCAGGTAGAGTTGCCGGATCTGAGCGATAAACCAGATGGCCTCGGAAGACGATTCCTCAGCCGCTTTGTACCACTTGCGGCGAATGTGCGCCAGACATCCCAAGCGCTTGATCTGGGTGGGCCGTTGTCGCCGGAGCGAGTCGTACACCGCATAGGCATCGGTCTGGATCGTGCCTTGAAAGCCGGCCAGGCGCTTTTCCGGCCCTTCCCGGCCTCGACCGGTACAAAACTCCAGCAACACATCACCTTTGGGATGCGAATAAAACCAAAGATAGCCGGTAGCCGCTTTGCCTTTGACTTCCGGGTCGAGCACTTTGACCGGCGTCTCGTCAATCTGCAGGTAGCCACTGGCCGAGAGTTCCTCCCAAATGCCGTTATAGATGGCCAGCAACAGAAAGGCGATCTTCTCGACCCACTGCACCATTTGCTGGCGGGGAATGACGACCCCGTATCGCTCCCGGAAGATCCGCTCCAAAGTGTAGTAAGCGAGGTGGTCGTCAAAGCGGCTCAGCAGGAGGTAGACGGCCAAACCCAGCCCCAGCTTGCTTTGAGGAACCAGCCGCGGTGGCAGCGGGGCGATACTGACCCGCTCCGACGCGCACCCACAGTCATGGGCGTATTTAGGCCGGACGGTCTCTTTGCAGACGAGCTTGGCGGCAATGTATTCGTATTCGGTGGTGACTACCTCGCCAATCTTTTGTCCCGGTTGCTGACAGTTGCCGCAAACCTTGTTTTCGGGCTCCAACACCACGCGCTGGACTTCCAGTTGCACAGCCGGCAGAGGGTGGCGTCGGGCGCGACGCTGTTTTTTGAGTTTTTCCTTATCCTGGTCAAGCTGGTCCTGCTCGAGCACGTCCTGGCTGACGGGGGGTGGCCGTTGTGCCTGCTCTTTGAGATCCCCCGCCATTTGTCGCAACTGCTCTTCCTGCTCGGCGGTAAGCTTGTCGGCCTTGGGACCGAAGAGTTGGCGTTTGAGCTCGGCAATATAGGCCCGGGCTTCGGCTAGCAGTTGCTGCTTCTCCGCCAGCAGTTGCTCCGTCTGGGCCAGTTGCTCCTGGAGTTTTAGGGCATACTCAGCGGCCGCGGCGGGATTGGCTGCCGACTCACGCAGCAACTCTTCCCGGCTTTTCACGCGCAGAGGGCCTCCCGGAACCTACGGCCCAACGGGTAAACATAAATGTCCTTTACCGCCACCTGGATGCACGTGTGGCGGTCCTGGCGCGTGCGACCGGTGGTTGCACCCACCCTCTGCCAGTTGGCCGCTCGATAAACCGTCCCCCGAAAACGCTCCCGCTCAACAAACGTCTCCAATAGCACCACCGGATGCCCGTATTTGGCTTGCCAGTCCCGGGCAATCCGCCCAGCGACCCGGCCCAAAATCCAGCTGCCTAAGTGTGGCACCTTGACCCACGGCAAAATCAAAAAACGCGAGTTGTTGGCGATCAGCCCCAGGTTGCTCTGCCTCTGCTCGGCCGACCAACCGATGAAGCGGTCCCGGTCCTGACACTTCCAGGCGGCGGCTCCGAAGACCACACAGGCCACGGGGCGCTGCTGCCCGTCGCGGACCAGGTATTGCACGTTTTGTCCAACCGCCCCGCCAAAGCCCAGATAATGAAACTGAGCCAGTGCCCCCCGGAGCCAGGCCCGCTCGGCCGGTCGCCCGCTGACTTCTTCCACGCTCAGGGGCTGCAAATCGGCCAGAGCGCAGACGATGGGTTCAGTCGGTTCAATGATCGCCGGCTGCGCTCCGCAACGCATCCGGTTGGTCGGCACCTGCCGCCGCGCCGGAAGCTCAATCAACCCGCGCTGCTCTAACTTCACCAACAGTGTGCGGGCGGCCATGTCCTTGAGCTGGCCGGCCCCGTTGCGCCATTGCCAACGCGTGGCCAGCTCTCGCGACAATCGCCAGCGACTCCAGTGCGGGTTGTCTCCCACCCACTGGCGCAACTCCTCCAGCCCCTGGGGGCTTAAAGGCCGGCCCTGAATCGTCAGAGTCTCGCTCACCGGCCCTGAAGGTAAGGCTCAAAAAATCCGGAGTCCAGTCGAAAATGCAAAAATCTTCACACCCGGTGCCACTGCCGCCGGGAGGTGCTTTCGATGCCGTGAATGAGCAACGTCAGATCCTCCGGACGCAGGTTTAGACTCTGGCCCTCGCCGACGGGCGCGGCATACGTGCCGCGATCGAGGCGTTTTGTCAGCGTCCAGAGCCCCGACCCGTCATACGTCAAAATCTTAAGCCGGTTGCGCCGTTTGTTAAGGAAGACGAACAAAAAACCCGACGTCGGCTCCTGTTGCAGCGTCTCTTTGACCAGGGTGTAGAGACCATTGAAGCCCTTCCGTTTATTCCGAGCTCGGAATAAT
>CAWELO010000018.1:0-294220 GCA_963809845.1 uncultured Verrucomicrobiae bacterium
AACTTGCGCCGCCAGCCAATGTCGCCCAGCATAACCAGGCTCATGGGAATTAGCTCTGGGGCAAACCCCTCAAAACCTTTGTTCTTGAATGTGAACGAAAGATGCCGGAAAACCGAGAACAAAGCCGGGACACCTGACCCCAAGGTTCCCCTCGTTCTGTCTCGACCGACCGGGGAAATATTCTTGTAAGTTCGATTCCCATGGAGTTCTAATCCGTTGATGCTGCGGCAAAACAACAAACAACCTGGCACGGACGCAACCTTGCCGGTTCCGCCAGTTGCCTCGCGGATGATAGTCGATTATGTCGCCGATTATCTTGCTAACAATTTTAAGCCACAGAACAACGCGCCATGCCACCTCGACGTGGGTGCCGGGTGGGGCGATCTTATCAGGCGATTGCAAGAGATCTTTCCTGGTCTTCATTCTGAGGGCTGCGACTACAATCCGCATCACTGCCTCGTCCCCGGCCTAACCATCCAACACGTGGACCTCAACGGTGGCAATTTGCCTTACTCAAATAATTTGTTTGATTTGGTCACCTGCACCGAAGTCCTTGAACACGTTGAGAACTTTCGGCACGTCGTGCGAGAGATTGCCCGAGTGATCAAGCACGGCGGTATGGTTTTCATCAGCACACCGAACGTACTCAATCTCCGTTCTCGCCTCTACTTCCTACTGCGAGGGTTCTTTGAGTATTTTGACCCCTTCCCGTTTGCCGGCGACCCTGTCTGCTACCCAGGTGGGAGGCACATCACACCGATTACGTTTTACTACCTGGCCCAAGCCCTGGCCGAGGCGGGATTTAGCGACATCCGTCCGGGATGCGATAAGGAGCAAAAATTCTCACGGGCGCTCTATCCCTTCCTGGCACCGCTCGCGCGTTGGGCAGCCAAATCCAACCTTCGTCGGCGCCGTCGGAAGCTCACTCCAACCCCAAACGAAGTCGAGGCGCTTGCTCTCCTGAACAACAGTCGCCCCCTTCTGACGGGTCGAACGATGTTCGTCACTGCAGTCAAGAAGGCCTGAAACCGCAGACGGGGAAAGAATTTGGTTGGAGCGAGTTCCAAGGCTCGCCGCCATTTCAAAAACACCCGTCCGGCCCGTCCGTAAGCGTCCGCACAAGGCGGCGGATATTCACCTGCTGCTATTTAGATGTTCTAGTTCCTGTCCACAACTCTGCGCACTCGCCCAATCACCCGCGCAGCGCTCAGTATATGGTGCAGCCAAAAAAGCAATTTCTTATCAGTTGAAGACCCACTCAGTCTCCATAAATACGTCTACGGGGGGGATGATCCCGTCAATCGGATAGACCCAAGCGGGAATGATGACATTGGAGATGTGCTGGGAGCTATGGACATCAGCGCCGGGCTGGACGCTCTCCCAGGGCTTTCGATAACGCCAAAGGGAGCGGTTTCCACGCGCAGCACATGCGGCCCGGACGTTTACCAAACAGTTATGATGACGACGCTCGACGTCGAGGACACCTTCTGGCATGCTCCTCAGTCGGTCCAATGGACTGCGGCGGCCAACTTGGAAAGCCCAGCCATTGGTGGCGGCTGGGATATTGGCCCTCTAAAATTGTCAATGGGGTCAGACCGTAGAAAAGTCGGTGTTTAGAGCTGACTTGGCGGAGCTGAAGGCGCGAAACGGGGCTTATGCCACGGAAGATGAGAGTTGAGGTTCCCGGCGGTATATACCACGTGATGAGCCGAGGCGACCGGCGGGACGACATTTTCTTCGACGCCGTTGATCGGCAGGGCCAAGAGCGATCCCCTGAAGCTGGCGCTGGCGGCGCGCCTGCGTCGCGAAACCACCCTCTCGATCAAGCAGATGGCCGAGCGGCTCAATCTGGGCAAGCCCAAAGGCGCGGTCTTCGAAAGGAGCCGATTGGAGTGGGCGGCCCGGCCTAGTCCGCAATGGCTAAGCGATTTGATCCACTGAACAAGGCTCGGCGGCTTTTGGCAGTCACGGCTGCAGGCGGGGTCGTGAGCTTTTTGGCGCGCGCCGGGGGACTGAGGCCCACTTTCTGGGTTGGACCGGAAAAACTTTCTCACGGCATGCGAACGGGACGCTTTCCGTTTGACACGTTTCCTTGAACCTCTACTCTCGATTTCCACTATGAGATTCGGAATCAATACTTTCCTATTTACCTCCCCCTTCACGAATGAGAGCACCAAGCTGTTCCCAAAATTTAAGCGTTGGGGTTTCGAGTCGGTGGAGATCCCCATCGAGGACACGTCGCATATTGACCCGGCGCACGTGAAGCGCGAGTTGGACAAGCACGGGCTGGTGTGCGGCACGGCTTGTGCCTGCGTCGGACCCGACCGAGACTTCCGCGGCACGGTGGAGCAGCAAGAGACCGCGATGGAATACATGATGAAGGTTATCGACCAGATGGTCGTGCTGGACTGCCCATCGTTAATCGGCCCCGTCTATTCTTCGGTGGGCCGGGCGGATGCGGTTCCCCCGGCGGAATACAAGAAGCAATGGAAGACCGTGGTCAAGAACCTGCGGGAGATTTGCGGCTACGCCGAGGACAAAGGCAAGCAAATCTGCATGGAACCGCTCAACCGGTTCGAGACCGACTTCATCAACACCTGCGACCAGGCGCTGGAAATGATTGAAGACGTCGGCAGTCCCGCCCTGAAGCTGCACTTGGATACGTTCCATATGAACATCGAGGAAAAGCACCAAGGGGATGCCATCCGCAAGGCGGGCAAGTTACTGGGACATTTTCACGCGTGCGGCAGCGACCGCGGCACGCCGGGAAACGATCATATCGACTGGAAGTCCATCGCCAAGGCGTTGAAGGATGTTCGCTATAAGGGTGACGTGGTGATCGAGTCCTTCACGACGGATGTCAAAGTCATCGCCCGGGCAGCGGCCATCTGGCGGCAGATCGAACCCACCCAACAGGAAATTGCGGTTAAAGGCCTGAAATTCTTGCGCAAAACTCTATGAGCAGAAACATCCTTCCAGCGCTCGTTGCGAGCCTGACGTTTTTAGCCGGCCCAACATGGGTCCGGGCGCAATCCACCGAGCCGGGTTTCGAGAGCCTGTTTAACGGCACGGACCTCGCGGGCTGGGATGGCAATCCCAAGCTCTGGAGCGTCAAGGACGGCGCGATCACCGGCCAAACCACGGCGGACAACCCCGCCAAAGGCAATACCTTTCTCATCTGGACCAACGGGACGGTTGGGGATTTCGAGCTGCGCTGTTCCTTCCGGCTGGTGCCCGGGGACAGCCAGGGATTCGCCAACTCCGGGATTCAATATCGGAGCAAAATTCTCGATCCCGCCAACTGGGTGGTCGGCGGGTACCAGGCCGACATGGAGGCAGGACCGAACTACACGGGCATTCTGTACGAGGAGCGATTCCGCGGAATTATGGCGCAGCGCGGGGAGAAAGTGGTTTGGGACAGCGACTGCAAGAAGCAGGTCGTTGGGTCTGTCGGAACCGCCGCCGACATCGAGGGTTCGGTCAAGAAAGGCGATTGGAACGATTACGTGATCATCGCCCGGGGCAACCATTTGCAGCAGTTCGTCAATGGCCGCCAAACCATTGACGTGACCGACGAATGCGAAGCCAAGCGCGCCATGAACGGCGTGCTGGCGTTGCAACTTCACGCGGGGGCGCCGATGATGGCGCAGTTCAAAAACATCCGGATCAAGAACCTGGCAGCGGGCGGCCACCAGGCCGGCGGGTCGGCCGACGTGCAAGGCGTTTGGAAGATTAGTGCGGTGGAAACCGAAGGTAATACGGTGAGCTCGGAAGACCTGGATGGCTACCGCGTGACGATCCAAGGCAGTTCGTACGTGCTGCAAGCGCCGGACCGCACTTCGCATGGCACCCTTACGCTCGATCCCTCGAAGGAGCCCAAGCAAATGGACATCCATCCGTCCGATGGGCCCGATGAAGGTCAAACGCTGCTGGCCATTTACGAGGCGGGCGGGGGCAAGTTTCGCGTTTGTTATGCCCAGGCGGGCAAGCCCCGGCCGGACGCGTTCAGCGCCGGGCAGGATTCCGGACGTTTGCTGGTGACCTACAAGCAGGAGACTTCGGCCAAGAAAGTGGTTTTCATTGCCGGCCGTCCCAGCCACGGGCCGCGCGAGCACGAGCACCGGGCCGGCTGCCTGTTGTTGCAGTCCTGCCTGGCAGGCTGTCCCGGCGTCACCTCCGTGGTCTATAGCAACGGCTGGCCAGAGAATCCAACCGAGGCCTTTGCCGGCGCTTCCACCGTCGTGGTTTATAGCGATGGCGGGGATGGCCACCCGCTGCTGCAGGACGATCATTTGGACGTGATCGGCGGCCTGGTCAAGCAGGGCGTTGGCCTGGTCTGCCTCCACTACGCTGTCGAGCCAACCAAGGAAAAGGGCGAGAAAGAATTCCTGGAATGGCTCGGGGGTTGTTTCGAGATCCACCACTCGGTGAACCCAACATGGTTGGCGGATTTTAAGGAATTGCCCAAACACCCCATCACCAGCGGGGTTCAGCCGTTCAAGATTTTCGATGAATGGTATTTCTATATGCGGTTCCGGGACGGGATGGAGGGAGTGACACCGATTTTGACGGCCGTTCCGCCCGAGAGCACGATGAGCCGGGCGGACGGCGGGCATGAGGGCAACCCGGAGGTTCGGGAAGCCGTCAAGCGCGGTGAGCCCCAGCACATGGCTTGGGCATGCGAACGGGCGGATGGCGGACGCGGATTTGGCTTTACCGGCGCCCATTATCATAAGAACTGGGGCAACGACGATTTTCGCAAGCTGGTCTTGAACGCCATTCTTTGGACGGCCCACATGGATGTCCCCGCCGACGGCGTTCAAAGCCACGTCACCGAAGAGGATCTGAGCAAGAACCTGGACCGCAAGCGCTAGGGCCAGGCGAGAGGCGGGCCGGGCTGAGGGGTTCGCTGCGCTGTGAGAAGCGCCGCCGCGATGGGCTTGGCGGGGACCGGTCCGCGAGTCCGGTGGCCGCGGTTTCCGCCCGCGCGCGCTGCTTTCTCACCACCCGTTCAACACATCAATCAGTTGCCGCAGCCGGCCGTAATCGCGGCGATTAAAGCCGAACGCGATGCGGGGCAGCTCGATGCGATCATCGTCCGCTATTTCCTCGGGTGTCGGATCGGTTCGCTGAATTTTGGGGCCGACGACCAGGTCCGCGAAATCCTCGTTCAGGGCTTCGAGGGCGGTAGCCGAAGGCGGATGCTTGAGCCGGATGATGAAGAGATCTTTAACAAACCGGCTCGAGTCGAAGTTCCGGTAAAAGCGCGTGATGATCTTCACCGCCTGGTCCGTGTCGTCGGTGATTTGGTACAGATTAAGATCATCCGGCGAGATGAGTTGATCACGGAGCAAGTGCTCGCGGACGTGTTTGTCCCAGGTTCGCCAGAAGGTCCCGCCCGGGCGATCGATCAGCACCAGGGGCATGAGCTGGCTCTTGCCCGTCTGCATCAGCGTCAGGGCTTCATAGCCCTCGTCCATCGTGCCGAAGCCGCCGGGAAACAGGGCGATGGCGTCGGAATGGCGGATGAAAATCAATTTGCGGGTGAAGAAGTATTTGAAGGTGACCAGCTTCTTGTCTTCGCGAATCACCGGGTTAACCGCTTGTTCCCAGGGAAGCCGGATGTTGACGCCGAAGCTGTTTTCCGGTCCCGCCCCCTCGTGCCCGGCATGCATGATGCCGCCGCCCGCGCCGGTAATCACCATGAAGCCCGCTTGGGCGATCTTCCGGCCAAACTCGACGGCTTGCTGGTATTCGAGGCGGGAGGGAAGCGTGCGGGCGGAGCCGAAGATGGTGACCTTGCGCACGTGATCATAAGGGGCGAACAACTTGAAGGCATAACGCAGTTCGCGCAAGGCGGTCTGGATCACCTTCACGTCGCCGGTATCTTTAACATCCGTTAGCAGCTTGAGCGCCTGTTCGATGATGTCCGTGACGTTGTCTTCGTTGAAACCGCCGCCGCGGTAGGAAATCAACTCTTCGATCCGCCGCCTCAACTCAGGGTCCGCGGGGTTTTTTTCCGTCTTTACCATGCTCGAGGATAAACGTTCGGAGGCTGAAATCAACTATCGGGCCGAGCCCCGGTCGGCCACGGGCTCCCGTTCATTCCGGATCCCAACACGACGGACCGGTGTTCGAAGCGGAACCGCCCAGCGCCTCGCGCTTCTTTCCCGCGTTCAGAAATAGCTCATGATATCTGCACGCTCGATCTTGGTCAGATCGGCGGGGATGTTTTTTTCAATTTTTGCCCGCACCTGGGGTTCGAGTTCTTCCACCAACTGATGATTTATTTCTTTGCTGGCCGCGAGGAAACAGGTCTCGATCTCCGGACTCCGCGCGAGGGTGTTAAGGCGTTGGGCCAATTGGCGCACCAGGCGCTTGCGTGTTTCCAGCTCGATATTATGGCGCTCGCCGTCGGACATGGCGCCACTCCCCTTGAGACCCATGCCTCGGGGGAACCGCCCGGACAGGTCCGATACGCGCTCGCCCAAACGGCCATGGGCATCGGCATTGCTAAACTCTTCGAGGAATTCCAGCCGCGGGGGGCGTTTCAGGCGCAGGTCGGCGGGCGTCTCGCGTCCGTGGTCCACTTTGAATGCCTTAAACCCTCCCAAGTCAGCGACGACCAGCAATGTGTTCTTCATAATGATAACGAATTCAGAACTCACTCACCAGCTTTCGGTCCTCTCAAACCGAAACCTACTCTTCAACCTACCACACAGGTCCGGCGGCGGAGAAAAAGATTTTGAGTGGCGCCAGCGCTGGGGGTGCGCTCCAGCATGGGGCAGGCGCCAAAAAGGGGAGCCGGGGTGAGTCAATCCAAACGGACCGTCGAATTATAGTAGCCTGCCTAACGGAAACCGCGTAATGGTGGGGTCGGTTACCCGTGGACAAGCCCGTCACAGAAGCCACTCCGACGAATCCACTCCAGCCGCGCGTCTGGAGCGCGGATGAGATCCTCGGGGTTTTGTGGCAGAGCGCTGTAGAGGCGTTTATCCAGGCCTTCCTGGTAAATGTGCTGGGCAGTGTGGCCATCGGGATCGCCGGCGGGATTTGGGGTCAGATGATTCCCTCGCCGCCGCCGCTGCTGGCGCGCCATGCGCTCCCCGAAGCGGAAGCGACGGGGCAGTGGAATATTTGGGCGTGGCTTCAGGGCCATCGCTTTGGCGTTATCTTTTTTGCCCTATTCGCCTTGGGGGTGTGGGGCCGGATGACCGGGCAGGACTGTGATTCCGGGGCGGAGGGGTGTGGGGTAGGCCGGGCGCGGAGAATCCACCAACGCTTTGCCCGGGAGTGGTTCGGGTTAATTGTTGGCAACGCGTTCAGCGCTCTGATCGCGGTTACGGTTCTGGGATTTGTTCAGCAGTTTTCGTATGGGTACTGGCTGCGCCAATGGCTCATCGGCTCGATTCTCTCGGCTTGGCATAACCTGGCCGGCTATTTCTTCGGATCCAACAGCCTGGGCGCGCTCGGGAGCTGGTTCGGCTGGTATGGTGAGAATCAACTCAAGTTCGCCTTCTGGGGCCTGTACTTCGCCGCCATCTGCGACGACCTCGGCATTCCCAACTTGAAGACGCTGGGTCGCTGGATTTGGAAACGGCTCAAGGCGGGATTACAGGAGCGACAAGTCCATGGGTGAAAAGCGGACGGCCTTGGCCAACGCAATCGTCACGAGCTTCACGATCGTGTCGCTGATGTTCGTTGTGCTGGGGGTGGAATACGCTTTTCACGTGAACTTGGGGAGCTTTGGGATCCGGCCGCGGACGGAGGTGGGGCTGCCGGGGATCCTCTTCGCTCCGCTATTGCACGCGGGGCTGCAACACCTGTTGGCCAACGCGGTGCCGCTGTTCGTATTGCTGGTCCTGTTACTCAGCAACCCCGGCTATCGGCCGTATTCCACGCTGGCCTGGGTCTGGCTGGCGAGCGGCGCGGGCACCTGGCTCATCGGGCGGAATGCCGTTCACCTCGGCGCCAGCTCGGTCATCTTTGGCCTGGCCGCGTTCCTGATCGCCGCGGGTATTTTCCTGAAGGGCTGGCGCACCGCCCTGGTCGCGGTTGTCGTTTTCCTGCTCTACGGGGGCATTTTTTATGGCGTGCTCCCGCGGAACGGGCCGATTTCGTGGGAGGGCCATTTGTGCGGGGCGATCGCCGGAGTTTGGGCCGCCCTGGCGCAACGAAAGAAGTGACCGCAGGTGAGGGCGGCGCTTTTGGCTGCTCCTGCTGGAATTCGCGATTTCTCGAAACGTGTGCCGTTTAACGCGACAGGAACCCCACCACTTGGCCTATAACGCGTTTTCATGAGCCGGGCCTGACGGATGATGGGGGCGAATTGGGACTTGCGGCTGCTGGGAGACCGAGATTGGCCCCTCCCCAAACTGCAGTGAAAAACCTTGAACTGGAGCGTGACCAGTGGGAATTTCCCCGTATGAAGACATTGACCGTTGATGACCGCCAGAGGATTCGGCTTCCGGAGGTGAAGCCGGGACAGGTCTTCACGTACGAACCGAATTCCGATGGGACGATCAAGCTGGTTCCGGTAATCCCCAAGCCGGGGCCGAAACGGATCGTCGCCAAGCTGGTTAAACGGAGGGGCGGGATCTTTTTCCAGGTTCCGAGCGGATACACGCTTGACCCAGAAGCCATTGCTAAGGCCGTGACCGAGGAGCGCGAGAGCCGCTCGTGAGCACCTACTGGGACACATCGGCCGCAATCAACGCGGCCATCTCGCCCGAGGTTTTTCGCCGCCTGCATCAGGGAAAGCACGTCGCCCGCTTGCATTTGCTGGCAGAGTTTTTCGCCACCATGACGGGACGCGGCGTGGAAATTACCGATGACACCGGAAACACTGACCGGATGGTATTCACTCAAAACGAATGCGCGGCATGGCTGAGAACATTCGCGGACAAACTGGAGTTCGAGGAGCTGACCAAAGAAGAGGCTTTGAATGGCCTGGACCAGGCGCAACGCCTGGGCGTCCAAGGAGCGCGAGTGTATGATTACTGGCACGCGCTGGTCGCCGAGAAGGCGAAGTCGGTTGAACTTCTGACCCGTAACACGCGCCACTTCGAGGGCTTGGCAAAGAACGTCGTCTGGCCTTAAGGCCTCGCACCACCCTCGTTTCACTGGCCCTCCTTTGTGGCGGTCGCCTTAACGATGGCGAGAATAGCATCCTGGACGGGCGCAGGAAGAAGCGGCCAGCAATCAATCACCCCTTGCAATTCGACGGGCAGGCCGGACTTTTGCGAGGTTATTTGTGAGGGCAGCCCTGTTTCACCCTTGATTTCACGGGATTTGTGGCGGGTTCCCAGCCCCAGCGCTCGAGGTTGCGGTTGGGGCATCCGGTCCCAACGGGACCGAACTCAGTCTCTGAAATTAACAAACTGCAACGCGGCGGGGAACTCGCCTGCGCGCACGGCGGCGATGACCGTTTGCAGTTCATCCCTGCTCTTGGAGTTGACGCGCACCTCGCTGCCTTGAATCTGGGTAGTGACTTTGAACTTTCGGTCTCGGATAAAGCCCGTGATCTGCTTGGCCACGGGTTGGTCCAGACCCTGTTTGATTTTCACCGCCTGGCGCGCGTGGCCCAGCGGCGAAACATCCGGCTCGCCCAGCTCCACGCTTTTCAAGCTGATGCTCCGCTTCGAGAGCTTTCCCATAATAATCTCCGACAGGGCCCGGAGCTTGAACTGATCTTCGGCGGAAAGCTTGATTTCGTCCTTGTCCAATACGATCTCGGCGTGGCTTCCCTTGAAATCGAAGCGATTGGCCAATTCCTTCCTGGCCTGATTGACAGCATTCTCGATTTCCATCGAGTTGACCTGTGAAACGATATCGAATGAAGGCATAACCGCAAGATAAGGGGTTCGCGGGAAAAGAAAAGGGCGCGGGACTGCCCGGCCCGCGCGTCCGGAATTTCCGCTATCTGGCCTGGCGGACGCGGATGGTGTAGCGCTGGGCCTTGTCGTTCATCGAGACAAATTGAACGCCCTCCTGCGCATTTTCATCCAAAAAGACATTTCGGAAGGGCGTAGCCTCGACAACAAATCCCTGGCCGTCTTTAAACTCACAGTTCATCTGGACTTGGATGCGTCGGTTTTCACGGTTGCGAACGTTGGCCGCGACTTGGAGCCGTCCATCGGGGAGCCGTTGTTGTTGCAGGCCGTCGCAGGTTACGGAATGCTGCGCGCCCTGGTCGAACAACACAAATTGAGCGACGTCCTCCAGGTTGTTCGCGCCGGTGTTTTGCGGCCGGTAAGCGCCGGTGTCATAGCTTTTGCAGCCGCTGAGCAGCGCCAGCGCGGGCGCCAGACAGGCCAGCAGAAAAATTTGTTTTTTCATAACGTTTGGGGGGTTGAGGATTGATCGCTGACAAACAGGACTTTGTCCTTATCGGCGGGAACGGTGACGTTCAGTGTCTTGGTTAAATTGGGGATGACCATGCCGCCCGGATCCCGAAATTGGACCGTGATCACGTGCTGGCCGGGTGAAAGGGGCAGGCAGGCGAAGCTCAAATAACGGGGGAGATTATCCCAGGCCCGGGTGTCCGCTTCCGGAGTCGTGGCGGCCGAGATACCCTTGCTGATCAGGCCGGCCAGGGCCACGCCCAAACCAACTTCCTGGGCAGTCTGGTTTCGGCTCAGCAGCGCGGTGCCCAAGCCCCCGACGAGTGCCGCGTCGCCCACGATGTCGGTCGTCTTCTTGAACACGGCCTTGTTGCCGAGGATGTGGTCCATCACGCGCCCGCCGCGCGTGCTGGCCTGGAACCAGGTATCGTCCGTGGGCGCCACGGGGTAATCCTGGCCGTCCACCTGAAAGTCCGCCGAATGGACCGGCGAAGGATCCACGTGAAACCGCAGTTCCTGCTCGTATTGGCCGGTGGCAAACTTGGTCGGTCCCGGCCCGAACTCGAAGAAGATCAGCAGGTTGGCCTTGGTGTTGTAGGGTGGCAGCCGCACCCCTTTGGCTTCGGTCTCGGCGCGTTTGAAGGCATCCGAACCATCACCGCCGAGTTTTGCCGTGGCCAGTCCGTCCAGGTAATCCGGCATTACCCAATCCCCGGCGTAGGCATGGTTTTCGGTGTCGCTATCCTCGATTTCCGCGCTGCGGAAGCAGGCGCGCGCGTTGTCGGGTTCTCCGTTCATCCAGTAGAGGATCCCGCGATAGATGTAGGCCATCGAGCGCTCATAAGGCTCGCCGATAAAGGTCTTCTTGGCTTCCGCGTGAAAGTAACCGCGCGCTTTGCGTGCGGCCGGGTCCGGGCCGTAAGCGCCCTGCAACGTGGTGAGGGCATCATCCAGGTTTTGGCGCGCGAGATCATAATCGCCCCGGCGCATTGCGGTGGCGGCGAGGCGGTATTCCCAAAGCACCTTATCCCGAGGCGGACCGTGGGCGATGGCATTCGGGGCATCGACCAGGATATTGCCCGTGAGCACGACGGGCTTCTTGGCGGGGGCTGTCGAACAACCCGCCAACGCCAGGGACGCCGCCGCGCACAATGACCAGCAGAACGCTCTCATTACCGATACGCGGCGTCTTCCAGCCCCTGCTTCTTTATCTCAGCCGAATCCTCCCAGATGATGTCGCTGGTCCGCGCATCGATCAACTGGAAGGTGTACAGGATGTAGTCACTGGTGCCGGCGCTGGTGCGCGTGGTCAGGCCGGACAGCTTGCCGGTGAGGAAGAAATCCGCACCTTTGAACTCGACCACGTTGGGATCCGAACTCGACGTCACCTGGCCGGATTGTTTCATCTGGCGCTCCCGTTCGAGGGCGGCCATCCGCTCGCGAGCCAGGAAGATAACCTTGCCGCGAGCCTTCTCGTTCAATTGCGCGCGGATACGGTCCAGGAAGATGTCTTTGTTGATGGGGAACCGGGTTTCGTTCATGACCGGATCCAAAACCACCCGGGGTGTGCCTTGGGCATTGGTGATTTGTGGCGTGCCCAGGATGCTGTGGGCCATCTTGTCCGTGACCGCCACCAGATCCTGCGATTCGATGCCTGTGCCGGCCACAAAACCTTGTTCGTCCGGGCGCATTTGAGTGACCGGCACGCCGGAGGGGTTTTTCACTCCGGTCGAGGCGCAACCGGAGATGAATCCGGCCAGCGCAACCGCGGCGAGCGGGGTCGAGTATTTAAGCATGTTCATACGTTGGTTTTCGTGGTTAATTCAGCGAAGAGGGAGGGTGGGAAGTCGAGCGTCAGCGAGCGGCCAGGCCACACAAGGCCGGCCTCCCCGACAAGGAATGGGCTGGTACATTCTCGATCATCACCTAATAATGACTTCGACGTTCCAAGTCTGCCTTTATTCGGCCCATAGACTTCATCACAGGTAACATACTGGGGAATGGCTGGGGGTGGGGCAACTCAAATCGAACCAGGCTCGGCCTCGGTTCGTGGGTGCGCGGCGGGGGCGGGATCGACTCCAAAGCGTTGAGGCGAATTTCGCCGTTGGCCGTCGGCGGAAACCGGCTATGTTGGAACGGTGTAGATGCTGATGGCGGCCCATCGAATAACCCTTGAATCTCAAAATACGTGACAAGCAAGTCAAGTTTCCCGTGGCAGCACCGGCGCGGCAACCCTTCGCCGGCACCCGTGTCCCCGCCCAGCTCCGAGCGAAGCGCGCAAGGGGCGAGGCGTCAGCCACCGCTGACGTTCTCGAGCCCCCCAACCCTCGACCTCTTCGAAACGCGCGGGGGGACTGAGCCTGAGCCTCGCTAGCTCCTTCAACCCGTGTCAACCTTCCCCCTGACCTCAGCCGAATTGCCTGCGCTGAACCAGGTTGCCGTGCCGGATTTATGGCAGCAACAAGCGGTTTTAGCGTTGCGGGAAGGCCGGGACGTGGTGGTGCAGGCCCCCACAGGTTCCGGCAAGACCTTGATATTCGAGCTTTGGTCCAACCAGGGCAAGAATCGCGGGCAGGCCATCTATACGGTGCCCACACGCGCTTTGGCCAATGACAAATTAGCCGAGTGGCGGGCCCGGGGTTGGGACGTGGGGATCGCCACGGGGGATCTGGCGGAGAACCTTGGCGCCCCGGTGGTGGTGGCGACGCTGGAAACGCAGAAACACCGTTTGGTCCAGGGCGAGGGGCCGGCCCTGTTGGTGGTGGACGAATACCAGATGCTGGGCGATGCGGACCGCGGCCTGAACTACGAATTGGCGATGGCCCTGGCGCCGGCCCGGACCCAACTGCTGCTGTTGAGCGGGAGCGTGGCCAACCCCCAGGACGTGGTGAAGTGGCTGCAACGGCTGGGCCGCAAGGCTATTTTGATCCGTTACGAACATCGTCCGGTGCCTCTGGAAGAGGTCCACGCGCACAGCCTGAGCTATCATATCCCCGCAGAAATTCGGGGATACTGGCCTCGGCTGGTTGCCAAGGCGCTGGCCGAGGACTTGGGCCCGCTGCTGATCTTTGCACCCCGGCGGCAGGCGGCGGAGTCCATGGCAGCGGACTTATCACGGCAGCTTCCCACGCCGAATCCCCTGCAGCTCAGCACGGAGCAGAAGTTGGCCGTGGGCGAGCACCTGGCGAAACTGCTCAAGAGCCGGGTGGCCTATCACCACAGCGGGCTCAGTTACGGGGCGCGCGCCGGGGTCATCGAGCCGCTAGCCAAGGCCGGACAACTCCGGGTGGTGGTGGCGACGATGGGGTTGGCGGCGGGAATCAATTTTTCACTGCGGAGCGTGGCGCTGGCGGGTGAGTCCTATCGCCGGGATGAAGCCGAGCAACTGCTCAAGCCGGACGAGATCCTGCAAATGTTTGGCCGGGCAGGGCGCCGCGGTTTGGACGAGACCGGTTTTGTGGTGATCACGGCGAATGGACTTCGGCTGCTGGACGCCCATCCGGGCCATTTGTCACGGAGCGGCGCGGTGGATTGGGGTGCTTTGCTGGGCATCATGGCGGCGGCGCGGCAGCAGGGGCGCGACCCATTTGGGGAGGCCGTGCGGGTGCAGGACCGCCTATTCTCCACCAAACCCATATTCCTGGGGGTCGAAGAGTCGCTGCGTCACCCGGAGGTTCCCTGTGGTTTGCGGGCGGATGCCGAGCGGGCGCGGCATGTGCGGCGGCGGGTGCGAGAAATGCTCAACAGCCGGGGCGAATGGCAGCTGATGCCGGAGTGGACTGCGAGGCCATTGCGGGAAATTGTCACGCCGGAGGGCCGTGAAGGCGGCCTCGACGGACCGGGCAGGGCAGCGACCCCGCACGACACGGCTTCGGCGCCGCGGCTGGTTCCTGTGCTCGGCATCCCGTCGGCGCTGGAGAAGGTGGGCATGGGAGCCCTTTGCGTTCTTTCGGAGGACGCTGCGGGAAAGGTTTATGGGCGCGCGCTCACGGTGGCGGAGCGGTTGAACCCGGAGCGGGTGGTGATTGCCAAATGGGTGCGCCGGCTCACCAACTGGAACGGGCGCCAGGCGGCGCTCAACGTGTGGGAAGAACAGATTGCGCCTTTGGTCGCGCAGCGACTCGAACAGCAAAAGACCCGGCTGGTGCGGTTCGTTACCGAGTCTCAGCGGATAGTGGCGCAGGTGAGCCTGGCCGAGCTCACGTTGCGCGCGCTGGTCGATGCGTTCGGAGTTGCCCTTTGGCATCCCGTCAGCCGTGAGGTTTTGCCTTATGACTGCGCGCAGTGTTCGTTGGTGGAAACCTGCAAGGCCCTGAGCACCGCCACCGGGACCGCCATGCTCTGGCGCCGGCTTGGGCTGGTCGATGCCACCGGGGCGCCGACTCTCCGCGGCCGGATCGTGAGCTTTTTCTCGCAGGGCGATGGGCTGGCCATCGCCGCGGCCCTCGAAGAAGAGAGCTACCCATTGGATGAGTTGATTTACGATTTGGCCGATCTCGACGCCGGGTTTCGCTTTTGCGGCGAAGACAACCGATGGGGCGGGCGGTTGGCCGTCGTTTGCCACGCGCGTTACGGGCTACAGTCAATCGCCGGCTACCTCGAGAATGGCGTGCCGCCGAAGTACGGCGCCGGGGCGGAGCAGGTGGTATCCTCGGTTCATCGCAATCCCCCGACCAAGGGGGCCTGGGTGACGGACCTGCTGGGGGCGGGCGACATCGACCGGATTATCATCGAGTGGCGCAGTTTGCTGCGGCAGGTCGCCCACGCCCCGGCCCTCGAGTGGCCGCGCTGGAGCACCTTGCAAGCCCTGGCCAAAGCTGTCCTCAACGAAACGGAATCCCCGACTTTGACCGAACTGCCTCCGCTGCAGTATCACCAAACCCGCCGGGTGGACCACCGGTTGGTACTGCGGCAACGATGACGCGCCAGGGGTGATTCGCGCGCCGCAGGGAAGGGATCGGGGGAGAGCGCTGAAGCTCGGTCTGTGGACCGGACCCCCACGGCTGCCAAGACACCCAACTCCGCGGCGTCCGGTCGCGCAGCCAATCATGATCCCGTGACATACGATGAAAGGCGGGGTCTCTGGGAGAGGCAGCGCTGACCGATTTCGATTCTCCGGGCTGCTGGCCAGGGGCCCTGCCTGGCCCACCGCCCCAGGCGCCGTGACGGATGCTGGTATCAAAGAGCTGTGTGAGCCTCCGTTCGGGATTCAAATAACTTCCAAAGAGGTCGAGGGACAGCTCCTGGGCAGCATAGGCCGGAGACCCAAGTCGCCCATAGGTTGTTTGCCCGGCTTCACTCCCTGAACCTCAAAGCACGTTTTGGAGGATCCAACTTCCGCCGCCTGCGCAGCCGGGCGTCCGGTCATATTCGCTTGGAACTCGCGCCGTCACCCGCCGGGTCAGCGTCGGGCGGAGCGGCGCCAGGTCTGCGCCGGGCGGCGAACGTCGGGAGGAACGGAGCCGCGCTGCGGTACATCCTCCAGCCTAGCAGCAGCCCGCTGACTACACGGCGCCACCCGCGCGACGGCTTGGCGGGTTCGGCTTTGACCCGCGGCCGCAACCAAGAACCGACCAGTGGCAGTAGAAACAGCAACGGCTTGGCCGCCCGCAAGAGCTGGAATCGCTGCCGGACTCGAGCCGCGTAGAGCCGCGCGTTTTGCAGTTCGAGCTCGAGTGTCCGCCGATAGATCTCGCTTTCCTCGACGAGGGCTTTCCTTCTGGCCGCGAGCGAGTTTACTTCAGAGATTCCAACCATGCGCGATCCTTCTGAGCCTGGTCCACACGGTCCACAAAGGGTTCCTCCGCCAGCACCTGCTTGAGGCCGAGCCAGGCCACGACGGCGCCAATAGCGTAGAGCACGGTGAAACCGGCGGCGACGTAGAGGCGGGGAGAGGGAGTGAATAGGAAAATGATGGTGGCCGTGAACAGGAGGGCGGTGAGCATGACCGCGAGCAGCAGGGCCACGCCCCAACCCAGCAACTGCATCATCCGGCGCCGCTCTTCCCGCCACTCGACGGCGAACAGCTCGACGCGGTTTCTCAGGGCCCCGAGCACCGTCCGCGCCAGCCGGCCCAGCAACACTGTGAAGCCCGGCGCCTGATGGTTCACCTCGGCCATTTAGCGGCGATTGAGCAGAACCCCGAGCACCAAGCCCACACCAAAAGCGGCACCTAAAGCCCGGTAGGGGTGCTGGCGAATCATCTCGCTGGTGACCTCGACGCCGGCCCGGGCGCGCGCCTCGAGTTTGCGGCGCGTGTCTTTGGCAATTTCCAGGGCTGCGCTCAATCTCTCCCGCGTCACCCCACCGCGTTCGGATAAACCTTGCACGCTGGCCTTGAGCAGTTCTTCGCCGTCATGGACCACGGCTTTCAAGTCTTGGAGCAATCGTTCAGTCGAGGCCTCGATATCTTCTGCGGATCTGGTTTCCATAATCGATCTAACTCCGGATTTGGCGGCTGTGTCTGTGTCGTGCTTGAATGCGTACTCACTCTAGAAGGGCGTGCGTCGAGGGCAAATGGGGTCTTCGCCCCAACGCCCATTTTCGAGTGCCATTGACAGCTCGGGCGGAGGGCCGCGCCTTTAAGCCGCGCCGCGCAGCGCGTGTTCGATCAACGCTTTCTCCTGCGGGCTCAAGGGGAGCTGCAGCGCCAGGGCTTGGGCGGCCGGGGTCATTTTTTTCCAGGTCTTTTGGACGGCGTTGATGAGCTTGTCTTCGCTGGTTTTGCGCGCCAGTTCACTGAACTGGAATTCCAGAAAGACCAGGCACAGCGCGTCTTCGAGGATCCGGGACTCGGGATCCCGCGGGAAATCTTTCTTCAGGTTCAGGGCCTGAACGCGTGCGATCAGCTCCTCGGCATAACCGGTTTGGCGCAGAATCTCCCCGGCTTTTTCGGCGTGAAACCGCTTCAGATCCTCCCGCCAATGGAGATAGCCCGCCCGGGTCATGGGATAGGAATCGCGCGGAATGGTCCAGCGGCACAAGTGCTGGCAGCGCGCCGCCAGCCGCAGGGCCTCGGAGGCCTCGGGACAGAGGCGCTCGACGCGCTCGGCCAGCCGCCGGGCGTAGAGCAGCTCCCGGGGTTGCATCCTGCCTTCCACCGGCGTGAGGTTTGGATCCCGGCTGTTCTCGTCGTCGAATCGGCGCAGCGCGGCGGCGAATCGAAGCGGGTCTGGCGGATGAAACGGCTCGGGCATCCGCTTGGTCTTATGGCAAAAGTGCCGTATAGTGACAAGGATGATTCAGCGTCTTGATAATCAGAGTTCCACGGGCGGGCCGCCTACCCCGGATGAACTCCAGCGCCAGCTCGCCGAGTTTGTACGACAACAATTCCAGAGCGGGCGTGGACCCGCAACCGCGCCGGCCGACAGCGCCAGTCCGCCCGAGACGACCGAGAAGCCGGCGCCGGTGGATCCGTTCGAGTTCAAGTTCAAGCCGCGCGAGGTGAAAGCCTACCTGGACCGGTTCGTCATCAAGCAAGACGAGGCCAAAAAGGTGTTGAGCGTGGCCTTGTGCGATCACTACCACCATGTGAGGCTGGCCCACGAAGGGAAGGAATCGTCGAACTACGCCAAGCAGAATATCATTCTCATCGGGCCGACCGGTGTCGGCAAAACCTTTCTCATCCGCAACGCGGCTGACTTAATCGGCGTGCCGTTCGTCAAAGCGGATGCGACCAAGTTCTCCGAGACCGGTTACGTGGGCGGAGACGTCGAGGACATGGTGCGCGATTTGGTGCGCCTGGCCGGCGGCGATGTGACCCGGGCGCAGTACGGCATCATTTATATCGACGAGATCGATAAAATCGCAGCCGCCGGAAACGCCTCCGGTCGAGACGTAAGCGGACGCGGGGTGCAGACCAATCTGCTGAAGCTGATGGAGGAAACCGAGGTGCCGGCGCGCTCGCCCAACGACATCGCCGGCCAGATACAATCTATGATGGATTTCACCCAGCGCGGCCGCAAGGCGCCGGCGACGATCAACACCAAACATATCCTGTTCATTGTGAGCGGGGCCTTTGGGGGCTTGGAGAAGATTGTGCGTCATCGTCTGCCCGAGGCCAGCATCGGTTTTGCCGCCAGGGAGCGCCCGCTGGAAATGACCGAGGACGTCCTGGCGCAGGCTCAAACGCCAGATTTCATCGAATTCGGGTTTGAACCGGAGTTCATCGGCCGGTTGCCCGTGCGGGTCGTCTGCCACTCCCTCAACGTGGACGATCTGTTCCTGATCCTGAAGAACTCGGAGGGCAGCATTATCCGGCAGTATGAACAGGACTTCGCGGCCTATGGGATCGAGGTGCTGTTCGCCAACGAAGGATTGCGCCGCATCGCCGAGCGCGCCGCCCGTGAACAGACCGGCGCACGGGGCCTCATGACCGTCTGCGAGCGGATCTTTCGCGAGATAAAATTTGAGCTGCCGTCCTCCGAAGTCCGGCGGTTTGTCGTGACCGAGGAGTTGGTGGACGATCCCGTCGCTGAACTGGCCAAGATTCTTTCCGACCCCCGCCAGGAGGAAAAGATCGTGGCGCGCCAGTTGGTGGATGAATTTGCCCGCCGGTTCCAGGAGAACCACGGAATGCAGATTTCGTTCACTCCCGCGGCGGCGGATCTATTGGTGAAGGAGGCCCTCGAAAAGTCATTGTCCGTCCGCGAGGTGTGCGCGACCCGCTTCAAGGACTTTCAGTTTGGCCTCAAGCTCATCTGCCAGAACTCGGGGCGGAAGGAATTCCTGCTGGACACCGACGCGGTGCAGGCCCCGGACAAAGTGCTTAGCGACTGGGTGGTGTCCAGCTACCGTGCTACCGCCAAGCCGCAGGGGTAAGGCGGGGTGGGACAGGGCTTTTCAATGCCGTAACCCCGCCTTCAGCCCGACCGGCCCGCATCCCGGGACGCCACGGCGGGGATCGCCGCGGCAGGCGCGGGCCGATTCCAGACGTACCGGAACATGAGAACGCGCAGGGTGGCGGTCAGTGGGATGGCCAGAATACCACCCAGCAAGCCTCCCAGCAGAGTTGTGCCCACCATCACCGCGATAATGATCGTGACGGGATGCAGTCCGACGCGCCCGCCCATGATTTTCGGGGAAATCACGAGGCCTTCGGCGGTCTGGACGCAGCCGAATACGGCCAGGACCAGAAGGGGATGCGCCCAGTCGCCAAACTGGACGATGGCGATGAGGAGGGCGGTCACACACGTGGCGATGGCGCCCAGGAACGGAATCATCGTCAGGGCCACGGCCATCACCCCGATCAGCAGAGCGTAGGGCAGCCCAATGAGCAGGAAGCCAAAACCATAAAGCGCGCCATCGCACACCGCCACCAATACCTGCCCTCGAAAGAAAGCGATGAGATAGTTGTTCACCGAGTTCAGAACGAAGACCATTTCCTCCTTGAACTTGGAATCTGTTACCGGCAGGTAGTCGGTCCAGCGCGAGGAGATACCCTGTTTTTCCAGGAGGAAATAGAACGTGTATACCGGGATAAGGGCCAGGCCGGCCAGGACGCCAAACCAGGATGCTACCCGGCCAACTTGACCGAAGAGCCACGAACCCACCTTGGGAAGAGCCCCGGCCAGCCAACCGCTGGCCTTTTCCAAGCTGCCTGCGTTGAGCGAATTCACCGTTGAAGTGGACGGATTTGTCGCGGACCCGGTTTGCGCCGCGGCGAGGCTCTGATCCGGAGTCGAAGCAGCGTTGGTGGAACTGGAAGCGGCCTCCTGGCCTGAACCGCGCGGCAGTATGCTCCTGAGCAGTGCCGGAGGGTGTTCGATCCACTTTTCCACCCTTCCTTCGAGTCGTGCCGTATAAGCTGGGATCCGCGAGACGAGATCGCGGGTTTCACTAATCACCTGAGGCACGATGCTGCCCAGCAGCGCGCCGATGAGCAAAACCGCCAACCCAAAAACGCAGAGAATGGCGCGTGCCCGGCCCATGCCCCGGTTTTCGAGCAGGTCCACCAGCGGATCGAGCAGGTAGGCCAGAACTCCGGCGACCGCCAGTGGCCAAAGCACCGGGGAAAGGACCTGCAGCACGTGACTCAAACCCCAGACCAGGGCCACCGCCAGAGTGACCAGGGCGGCCATGGCCAGGCCGCTCAACGCCAGCCAGATGAGCCGCGCCTGACCTTCGCTCGGAGGAGGCAAGCTCATGGTCATTGCCCCAGGCGCTTTGATTTCTCGGCCGCCGCGCGAACGGCGTTCATGAGCGTGGCACGCAGTTTGCCTTTTTCCAACTCGTGAAGACCCTCGATGGTGGTCCCGCCCGGGCTGGTTACCATGTCTTTGAGTGCGCCGGGATGCAGCCCGGTCTCGAGCACCATCCGGGCGCTGCCCAGGAGCGTTTGCGCGGCGAGCTTGGTGGCCACCTCACGCGGCAAACCCGAAGCCACGCCCCCGTCGCTCAGCGCCTCGATGATGAGGTAGGCATAGGCCGGCCCACTGCCGCTCAATCCGGTCACCGCATCGAGCAGGGGTTCCTTCAGCGGGAAGGCCACACCCACCGAAGACAAAAGTTTTTGCGCCCATTCGGCATCCTCCGTCCGGGCGGAGGTCCCCAGCGCATACGCCGAGGCCGAGGCGCCTATCAGGGCGGGCGTATTGGGCATGGCGCGGATCACACGGGCTCCGGGCCCGAGGCCGCCTTCGAGTTTTGCGAGCGTCACCCCGGCGGCAATCGAGAGCAACCGATGGCCGGGGGTGAACTGGTGCTTGACCTCCGCCAGCACGTCGGCCACCTGGTCGGGTTTGACCGCCAGGACGAGGAACGAGGCGAATGCCGTGACCTGAGCGTTGGACTCGGTTATTCCGGCCCCGGTCTCCCTGGCAAAAGCGGCGCGCGCAGCCTCACTCACGTCGCTGGCCATCACATCGCCGGGCGTGACCAAACCGCCTCGAATGACTCCCCGCGCCAGTGCGGTGGCCATCTTGCCGGCTCCCAGAAAACCTACCCTCATGTTCGCGGACATAAGAAGAGATTAACAACTCGCCAGGATGGACGAAACTCAAAACCGAAGCCAAACGGGGGTGCTCAGCGGGTTTCTGCCCCGGCACGATGCGCCCCGGTCCGAGGTCAGACCGCGGGCGCCGAGCCCGGGGCCACCGCCCGCGGAAAAACGGGACTTGCTTTTGGGGCGGAATATGTGGATGGTTTTTAAACTTGACGCCCGGGCGTCAAAGGAATCATCCGTATTATGCAGATCTCGACACCGTCCGGCCGCGCCAATCGCGGGTTCACGCTCATCGAATTGCTGGTCGTCATCGCCATCATTGCGATTCTGGCGGCGATGCTGCTGCCCGCGCTCACCAAGGCGAAGTCGCGCGCCCAAGGGACCGGGTGTATGAACAATACCCGCCAACTGCAGTTGGCTTGGCGGATGTACGCGGAGGATAACCGGGACGGGCTTCCATTCGGCTTTTCGCAGGGAGTGAATGCTCCGTACGTCTGGGTCCAGGGCCTCCTGGATGACGGCAACCCCAAGGCCAACGACAACTGGAATTACGATACCACCATCCGGAAGGGCGCGATTTGGCCCTATTGCGGCAACTCGGTGAACGTGTTCCATTGCCCTTCCGATCCTTCCTATGGGATTAATCCGCAGGGCCAGCGGGTCCCGCGGCGGAGTGTGTCCATGAGCAACTGGATCGGCGGAAACGGCGACAGCCCGGAGACCAACTACAAAGGTGGCTGGGGCCTGCAAGCCCCGAACTCCACCGTCGCGCGCAAACTTTCGAACATTATCAACCCCGGCCCGGCCATGACCCTGGTGATTCTGGATGAACGGTATGACAGCATCAATGACGGGTATTTCGTCATCGAGATGAACGGTTATCCGAATCCATCAACGACCGAGGTAGTGGATTATCCCGGGCATTATCACAACAATGCCTGTGGCTTTGCTTTCGCCGATGGCCACTCCGAGATTCACCGGTGGCTCGACCCTCGCACAACGCCGCCATATTCGAGCCTATTGACCATTTCAAAGTGTCCCAACAACCCGGATGTCACCTGGATGCAAGACCGCTGTCCGCACTGAGCGGCTGGGATCCGCGCTTCACCGGCCGGGACGGTTGAGGCCCGGCGATGCTCCCCCTTGCGAGCGGGAACACCCGCGATGACCCCCGCCCAGCCTGGCCACTTCAGGCCACCGCCGGCGTCGCGTGGGCGGCAGGGGTGCGGGAGGCTTCCAAGTCTTCCTTGCGCTGCTTGAGGCTCTTGAAAAACTCGTAGCCTTCGCGGCACCGCCGCACGAAGACATCTTTGTCTTCAAGCATGGTTTTGATGATGCGGAGAATCGGTTTGGGCCGCAGGTAATAGGCGCGGTAAAATCGGTCCACCGCCTCGAAGATTTCCTCTTTGCTCAAGCCCGGGTATTCGAGCGCGCTTTGCTGGAAGCCATCGCCCTCCACGAGATCGGTCTTGTCCTTTTTGACGAACCAGCCGTTCTGGCGCGCCATTTCAAACAGCTCCGTGCCGGGGTATGGGGCGGCCAGGCTGACCTGAATGCTGAAGACGTCCAACTCCTGGGCGAAGCGGATGGTCTGCTCGATGGTTTCGCGCGTTTCGACCGGCAGGCCCAGGATGAACGTGCCGTGAATGACGACCCCGGCCTGCTGGCAAGCCTTGGTGAAGCGGCGCATCTCGTCCGTGGTGACCCCCTTCTTAATATTCTTTAGCACCTGCTCATTGCCGCTCTCGTAGCCGACCAGGAAGAGCCGCAGCCCCGAATCCTTGAAAAATCGGATCGTGTCGTAATCCAGGTTGGCGCGGCTGTTGCACGACCAGGTAAGGCCGAGCGGCGCCAGCTTTTTCGCGATCTCACGGGCGCGGGGCAGGTTCGCGGTGAAGGTGTCGTCGTCGAAGAAGAACTCCTTTACCTGCGGAAACAGCTTTTTCATATAAGCCATTTCATCCGCGACGTTTTGTGGCGAGCGCACGCGGTATTTGTGGCCGCCAATGGTCTGGGGCCACAGGCAGAAGGTGCATTGGGCGGGACAGCCGCGTCCGGTATAGAGGCTCACGTACGGATGGAGCAGGTAGCCAATGAAGTATTTCTCGATCTGCAGGTCGCGCTTATAGACGTCGGCCACCCAGGGCAGCGCGTCCATGTTGACGATCATCTCGCGCTCGGGATTATGTTTAATCTTGCCCTCCCGGTCCCGGTAGGAGAGGCCGGCGATGGTGTCCAGAGGGCGGCCCTCGGCGACCTCCTTGCAGGTATAATCAAACTCTTTCCGCCCCACCCAATCGATCGCGGCGGAGGCCTTGAGCGTTTCGGTGGGGAGCACCGCCGCGTGGGCTCCGACAAAGCCGATCTGGGTTTCCGGGCGGTTCCGTTTGATGGCTTCGGCCACTTTGCAGTCGTTTTTCAGGGACGGCGTCGAAGTGTGAATGATCACATGATCGTGGTTCTTGGCCTCCTCGAGGCACGGCTGGATACGGATGTCGTGCGGGGGACAATCCAGCAGCCGGGCGCCGGGAACCAGGGCCGCGGGCTGGGCCAGCCAGGTGGGGTACCAAAAGCTGGTGACCTCGCGCCGCGCCTGGTAGCGCGACCCGGCGCCGCCGTCGAAGCCATCAAAACTCGGTGGGGAAAGAAAGAGGGTGCTCATCGGTTCATGGGGTTTCTGTTCAACTCGGGTTAAAGCTTCCGGCAGAGAAAGGGGCGGGGCGTGCCCGAATACTGGATTGGCCCGCGGGACGTCCGCCGGGCGAAGAGCGCTTGAGGGTCCGGGTGGCGAACGGTAGGCTGCCTACCGGCATAAAGTTCTGAAATCGCGCTGAGCCGCTCATAGCCTCGTGGGAACGCGAAGCTCTACTCGGCCTTCAGATCAACTTTTTTCGCGTCCTGAATCCTGGCCAGCAGGTCGTCGCGCTGGGCCGTGTCACCCGTGCCGCAGCCCCCGCCGGAATCGCTGTCGTGGGCGTGGTTTTGAAACGCGGACTTGGCGCCGGCCAGGCCGGATTTAACGGCGGCCTTGGCTTCCGCCAGGTGGCCCTTCCCAGCCGAGAATCCGTTGAAGGCAGCCACTTTGCGGCCTTCGTAATAAGGCTTGGGCCGCGGCCAGAAGTTATATTTGAAATTCTTCCAGTTATCTCCACCCTGGTAGTTGGTGCCCAAGGCCCCGCTGGGGTCGTAGCCGCAATGGACCATGCAGTTTTCGCAACGCGCGTCCCGGGCTACGCCGTTGACCACGCCATATTTGTTCCAATCGACCCGGTCCAGCATTTCCTGGTAACGCGCGTAATGCCCGTCGGTCATCAGGTAACACGGCGCCTTCCAACCCTTGATATTGCGTGTGGGAATGGCCCAGGCGGTGCAGGTCAAATCGCGTTTTCCGGCAAGGAACTCCTGATAAACCGGCGTGCCGAAAATCGTAAATTTTTCGCCCCACTCCTGGATCTTGGCGAATTTTTCCCGGGTCATGGCGCGCGTCAGGAAGAAGTCCTCGGGCTGCCTGCCCAGGCGCTTGACCATGTCCTTTTTGGCGGCGTCGTAGTCATATCCGGGCGAGATGGTATGGCCGTCCACTTCGAGTGAAGAAAAGAACTGGAACATCTCTTCGATTTCCCGCACGTCGGTTTCCTTGTAAACCGTAGTGTTCGTGGCGACCTGGTAGCCAAGAATTTTGGCCATGCGGATCGCTTCCACGCATTCCTTGAACACGCCTTCGCGCTCGACGATCAGGTCATGGGTGTATTCCAAACCATCGACGTGAACATTCCAATACATCCATCGGGTTGGCTTGATGGCTGGGCGCCCGTCCGACTTGCCTTTGCGGATGGTGTCGGCGTCTTTTTCGGAGATGAGCTTTTCGCGCAGCAGCCGTTCCAGCGTAGGTTCAAGAGCGGGGGCATACGTGCTGGCGAGGTAATCCTTCATCTCGCGCCGCATGAACATTCCATTCGTGCAGACGTACACAATGCGCTCCTGCTCCAGGAGGCCGGCGACCAGTTCCTTGATTTTCGGGTAAATGAGCGGCTCACCGCCGCAGATGGAAACCATGGGGGCCTCGCATTCCCGGGCGGAATCAAGGCAGTCCTCGAGGCTCATCATGTCCTTGAGGCTGGTGGAATACTCCCGGATGCGCCCGCAGCCCGTGCAGGTCAGATTACACGTGTGCAGGGGCTCGAGTTGCAGCACCAGGGCAAAACGAGGGGTGCGCCGCAGTTTATGCTTGATAATGTGGCGCGCGATTTTCACTGTCAGTGCGAGTGGGAACCGCATAGCTCGTGGGTAGGATGATGGAAAGGGAAATGACCTTAGAATTGAGCGACCGTCGTGCCCGGCTCAATTGCAGGGAGCGACAGCTCGGGCTGGGCCGCGGGGGGATCGGCCTTCAGAAGCCCGGGCAACAGCAGCGAAGCGGGCGAGACACCTTGACTCGCGCTAAACCCGCCGCATCCGGCCGCCAGCAGAAGCAAACTCCCGCACAGGGCCAGCCGCAAAAGATTGCGATTTAATCTCACTAAGACACAGTATAAACTAGGATATGGCACGCGCAACACCTAAATCGGGCGGGGGACCGCTGCCATGGCCGGCTTTTGGGCTGCTTCTGGGCTGGCTGGCGTGCTGGGCCGGCGGTTTCCGGGCGTTGGGAGCGGACAGCGGTCCCTTGGAGCCAGCTCGGGCCCGGTTCCGGGAGGCGGAGCGGGCCTATTCCCTGCATCCCGAGAATTTGCAGGCGGCGTGGTCACTCGGGCGGGCGTGCTTTGACCTTTCCGACATCGTCACCGCGCGTGACGAGCGGGCGGAGATCGCTCAAAAAGGCATTGTCGCCTGCCGCCATGCCCTGGCTGAGAACCCCACCTCGGCCCCCGCCCATTATTACCTCGCGCTGAACTTGGGAGAACTCGCTCGCACCCGCCATTTTGGAGCATTGAAACTGGTCGAGGAAATGGAGGGCGAGTTGAAAGCCGCCGAGCGTTTGGACGCCCACTTTGATCAGGCGGGGCCGGACCGTTCGTTGGGTTTGTTGTATCGTGATGCTCCGAGTTTCATCAGCGTGGGCAATCGTGCGAAGGCACGCGAGCACCTGCGCAAGGCGGTCGAGTTGGCGCCCGACTTCCCGGAGAACCGCCTGGATCTCATCGAGAGCTGCCTCAAGTGGGGAGATCGCGGCGAGGCGCGCAGCCAGCTAGCCGCCCTCGAACAGGTCTTGCCGCAGGCCCGGGAAAAATTCAAGGGGCCGGCTTGGGCGGCTAGTTGGGCGGACTGGGATACCCAACTGCGTGCGTTTAGGCGGAAAGTTGAGGAGGGCTCAAAGCTGCAATCGCCGAGGCATTGAGGGGGTTTCAAACGGCGACCACGGACACCCAGTTTCGTTCGCCAAATTTCGTTCTGAACTTTCCCGCCAGTTCCTCCGCCTCGGCCGGGCTGCGCAGGATCGCGAATGTGGTTGAACCACTGCCGGACATGAGCGTGGCGGGGGCGCCCTGCTCGCGCAGGAATTCCTGGAAGAGGGCCAGCAGCGGGTATTTTTCAAGAGCCGGGGCCTCGAGCGCGTTGTAAAACCCGGCGCCCGCCGCCGCCAGATCGGCGGTTTGCAGCAACGACACCAGGCGCCGGGCGCGCCCGGGCCGGCCGCAAAGCGCCGCCGGGAACCGGGCGAGCTGTTGGTAAGCCCAGGCAGTGGCAATCCCGAAGCCGGGATGGATGAGCAGAAAGGCCGCTCCTTGCAGGCACGGAAAGGAATTCAGAGCCTGGATGTGCTCGCCCCGACCGGTGGCCAAGGCGGGTTGGTCTTGTAGAAAGAACGGCACGTCCGAACCCAGCGAAGCGGCAAGGTTCCCCAGTTCGCGGGCGTTTAGCGGGCAATCGAACAATTCATTGAGCCCGGCCAATGCGGTGGCGGCATCCCCGCTACCGCCGCCGAGTCCCGCGGCGAGCGGAATCCGCTTTTCCAGGTGCAGGCGCACGCCCTCCTTGATTTTCGCGGCGTCGAGGAAGAGCGCGGCCGCGCGATGGACGAGATTTCTGGAATCGGTGGGCAGTTCTGCCAGGTTGCAAGTCAAGGCGATGCCGGTGCCGGCCCGCGAAAAGGTTAACTGGTCAAACACGCGGACCGGGTGCATGACCGTTTCCAACTCATGGAAACCATCGGGGCGCCTGCCGAGGATATTGAGCAGCAAGTTGACTTTGCAGTGAGATTGCTTTTCGAGCGTCATTCAAGGCCGCCGACTGGCTGACTGTCCAGCGGCGATTTCGCCGGCAGACTTTAGTGAGCCGCGCCGGGGGTTTCAAGCTGCCTTTGATCACAACGCGTTTTGGGGTTCAAGGATTCTGCCGCTGGACAGAACCGCGCCCTCTTTTCAAGGGCCATCCAGTGGTCATATCGTTACCGCATGGTTGACGGTCGGGGCATACGTCCTACAATGACTGGACCAAATCACCAAATCGTTATGGCCGCAACTCAAGCCTCCACCAACATCGAATCGATGCTGCAGGAACACCGGGTTTTCCCGCCCGCCAAAGCTTTTTCCCAGCAGGCGCGTATCAAATCGTTGTCGGAATATCGCCGGCTCTACCTGGATTCGGTGCGTTCGCCCGAGGCCTTCTGGGCGAAACAAGCCAAAGCCGAGCTGGTCTGGTTCAAGCCCTGGACGAAGGTGTTGAAATGGGAGGAGCCATTCGCCAAATGGTTCGTGGGGGGCCGGCTTAATGTGAGCTACAACTGCCTGGACCGGCATTTGGAGAGTCCGCTGGCCAACAAAGCCGCGCTGATCTGGGAAGGAGAGCCGGCGGCGCCGGGCAAACCCGGGGAAGAGCGCACCTTGACCTACCGACAGCTTCACCGTGAGGTTTGTCTGTTTGCCAACGTGCTGAAGCGCCACGGCGTGGGCAAGGGGGACCGGGTTTTAATCTACCTGCCCATGGTCCCCGAGGCGGCCATTGCCATGCTGGCCTGCGCACGCATCGGCGCGGTCCACTCCGTTGTCTTCGGGGGCTTTAGCGCCCAGTCTGTGGCCGACCGCATTCAGGATTCGCAAGCTAAACTGGTCGTCACCGCCGATGGCGGCTTTCGCCGCGGCGCGGTGGTGCCGCTCAAGGCGAATGTGGACGAAGCGCTGATTCTCAAGGATGCAAAGGGCAACCTGCTGGCCCAAACGGTCGAGAATGTCATCGTGCTGCGGCGGGCCAACAACGAGATCTATTTTCAGGACGATCGTGACCTGTGGTGGCATGAGGAAGTGGCCCGGGTGGATGCGCATTGTCCAGCCGAGAAAATGGATAGCGAGGCGCCGTTGTTCATCCTCTACACCAGCGGTTCGACGGGAAAGCCCAAAGGCATATTGCACACGACCGGCGGGTATTTGCTCTATGCCAAAGTGACCTCGAAATACGTGTTCGACCTGCGCGAGGAGGACGTTTATTGGTGCACGGCGGATATCGGGTGGGTGACCGGCCACAGTTACGTGGTGTATGGGCCTCTGGCCAACGGCGCAACGAGCTTGATGTATGAAGGCGCGCCGAATTTCCCTGAACCCGACCGGTTTTGGCGGATCATTGAAAAGTACGGCGTGAGCATCTTCTACACCGCGCCGACCGCCATCCGCGCCTTTATGAAATGGGGCCCGGAGTGGCCCGGGAAACACAACCTGACCTCGCTGCGGTTATTGGGAACGGTCGGCGAGCCCATCAACCCGGAAGCCTGGATGTGGTATCACCAGTTCATCGGGGGGAAACGCTGCCCGATTGTCGATACCTGGTGGCAAACCGAAACCGGCGGCATCCTGATCACTCCCCTGCCCGGCGCCACGCCGACCAAACCCGGCTCCGCTACCTTGCCGTTCTTCGGCGTGGTTCCCGAGGTGGTGGATGACAACGGCAACGCCGTGCCCCGGGGCAGCGGCGGAAAGCTCGTCATTCGCAAGCCCTGGCCGGGCATGCTGCGCGGCTTGTGGGGCGATCCGGAGCGCTATAAATCGGTGTACTGGGGCGAGGTCAAGGGCAGCTATTTTACTGGTGACGGCAGCCGCCAGGACAAAGACGGCTACTTTTGGATCGTAGGGCGCATCGATGATGTGCTCAATGTAGCCGGTCATCGGATCGGCACCGCGGAAGTTGAGAGCGCGCTGGTCAGCCACCCCAAGGTGGCCGAGGCGGCCGTCGTGGGGCGGCCCGACGACCTCAAAGGCCAGGCGCTGGTCGCTTTCGTCACTCTCAAAAGCGGCGTCCCCAGCGGTGGCAACCTTCGTGAGGAACTGCGCCAGCACGTGGCCAAGGAGATCGGTCCCGTAGCCAAGCCCGATGATATCCGGTTCGCGGAGGCCTTGCCCAAAACCCGCTCGGGGAAGATCATGCGCCGGCTGCTCAAGCAAATCGCCGCGGGCACCGAGATCAAAGGCGACACCACCACGCTCGAAGACCTCAACGTGCTGGCCAAGCTGACCCAGACCGAAGAGTAACGCCGCCGCCCAGAGCGGTCTGACCTTGGCCCAGATCCGCCACGAGGTCCGCGAATGCAAGCGGCTCAATAGTTGAGCCCACTGTCCCAGCCGGGGAACCCAACGGCAGTCGCCTCAGAAAGATGCGGAGTTGACCCGATTTTCCTGGGACTGGCTCTCCGCTGCCCGACGAACCAGGTGATACTCATGCCAAATGAGCAGCAGGACGATGAAATCAATCACCGTCAGCGCCGCCAAACCCAGCGATACGTGGTGAACCACGCGATAGGTCTGATACCCAATGAAGGCGCCCAAAAAAACCATCGCCGTGGGAAACGCCCACAGCTTGCGCCGGAGCAGTCCGCCCCAGACCAATCCCACCTTCACCGCGCCGTGGGCCAGAAGATACGCGCTGGCGAAGACTTTGGTATTCGATGAGAGATGGTGAACCGCCTGCCTCACATGGGTGGCGACCCAATCGGTCGGATCTTCCACCAGCTCGTGCTGGGTCAGGTGGGCGACCAGGCGGTTCAGGGCAGCCCTGCTGGCCAGAAGGAACAGCACCCCGCCAATGATTTCCAAAGTCCCGTCAATCCCCTTGAACCAAACGCCAATGAGATAAAGCCAATGGACGTACTTTTCGCGTTGCGGGCTTACACGCATGGCATTTCAGGGTAACATGCGAGACAACCCCTGATGGCGCGGGGGGATGCCTGTGCGCGTCATTTAATGTAACATATGTTACATTAAATGACTCGCGCCGAAGCCTGGATAGGCACCGGCAGGTCGTGCCTCATAAATCCTTCCCCTCTTGGCTGGCCATGGCCGCCACCACCTTCAATGTGCCTATGCTCGCAGGTTGCCGAGTGCGGCGCGGGTTTCGCCAACGACCAAGGGCGCGCTGCGGGAACTGGCCGCCGCCGAGAGGACGCGCCACAATCCGAAGGCTTTGGATTTGGATCGGTTCCACTGCACTGCGATTAGCCGAGGGCGTTGCGCCACAGCGAGGCCCATCGCTGCGGCCAAGGCGAGAGGGATCCAGGGCTGGCGGCGCTCGCGTTGCGACCGCTCCCTCGCCGGCAGCCCTCATGATCACCGGGCGAAGCCGCCCGGCACCGCTCCCAATCGCACCATTTCCTCGATGGCCCGCCTGCCATCCTCCGGTTTGAGATCCACTGCGCGGAGGGCGTCCTCCAACAGTGTGACCTGGAATCCGCTCCGCAAAGCGTCCTTGACCGTATTGAGCACGCAGTAATCCGTGGCTAAGCCTCCCACATAAATGCGTCGGACAGCGGCTGCGCGCAGGTGGCTTTCGAGCTTGGTGCCCGCAAAGCCCGAGTAGGCCTCTTGGTCGGGCGCGGTCCCTTTCGGGATGACAACGGTGGAGGCGGGCAGCCGTAACGAGCGTGCGAACCGGGCGCCGTCGGTCTCCATCACGCAATGGACGGGCCACGATCCGCCCCGGGCTGCAAACGAACAATGATTGGGCGGGTGCCAATCCCGGGTAGCGAAGATGGGGAGGTTTGCCCGCGCAAAATCCGCGAGGTAGCGGTTGAGGATGGGGATGACCTCGTCACCTCGATTGACCGCCAGCGCGCCGCCGGGCAGGAAATCGTTTTGCACATCCACGACGATCAAAGCTGTGTTTGCGAGTGTGTGGTTGGCCACGGTGCGCTTAACCTACGCCGTAAAGCGCTGCAAGAAAACCAAGGAACGTGCGCTCGGCAACCCTTACGGCCCACTCCCCCGGCGCCTCATCCAGGTTGGGCTGAATCGCCTGGTTAAATCAGGGGCCGGCCCGCCAGGGTTTCCAGGACGCGCAAGGGTGATCGCTGCGGCCGGACCATTGCCGCGAGGGGTACGATGACGGTCTGTTCCACGGCGTATTGGCCGCGCAAGACGGCGTGAGGCACCGAGTCGGTGAAACAAATCCAGGTGGATCCGGGCGGGAACTCCAGGCCGATTTTCGGGCAGTCCCGCTGAAACGAGTTGTTCTCCTTCAGGTAATCGTGGAAGCGGAGCATGAATTTGTCATACGGCGTGTGGGCTTTGAGCCGTAGACCGACCGCCCGCCCCAGGCGGCGCCAGAGACCGCGCAGGCTTGAATCGTGACCCGCGGCGAGTTCCGCCAAGCCCGCAGCCAGGGCGTATCTTCCGGCCAATTCGGGGAAGCTATCCGTCGTCTGCCAAACGCGACCCGCAGACGGGTTAATGTTGGTGAAACAGCGCAGGATGCGGCCGCCTCCGGTCGGACGGCTGGGGAAGGCGTCGGTGTGCAACAAATCGTTCCGTTTGCGCAAGGGCAGTTTGCGGCCCTGCTCTTCCTCCGGGCGGAAGCTCGCGTAATCAAGCGACCAATGGATGGCGTACGGCGCTAACAGCCGGGAAAGGAACCGAGTCACGGCTCTGGAATAGCGGCGCATGACCTCGCGCATCCGGTGGCTCGCCTCGGGGTCTGACGCGGCCAAGCCGCGCAGCTTATCCTCCTTTGGCCGGTACAAAATGTTCTTGTGCAGCCGGGAATCCCCGAGTCGATGCGACACCAGGAAGGTCCGGTCGTCCGCGGGAAAATCATAGGGCAAACGCTCAAAATACAAAATGCGGTTCTCCTCCAATTGCGCGCAGCACCACCGGGAACGCTCGGCGGCCGACTCCGTGCCATCCCAGCCTTCGACGGTTCGAAAATCCTTGACCGGTGCCAGGCAACTCTCCGCCGTTTCAGCCATTTGCATGAATCGCGCGCTTTGATTTGGGACGGCTTCGGAACACGACAGAAAATCACATCGGCCGAGCCTCCGGCCTATGGGGTGAACACCTGCGAGCGAGGCCCGGCCTCAGCTCGCGGGTGGATGGGCTCGAGCACGGTGGGGACGGCCGGCGCCTGATTGGCCGACTGGTCCCGCTCGGGTTCCCGGCGCCGCTCCCCCTGAGGCCGGTGTTGATCCCGCAGTGGATCGATCCGCCCGAATAGGGTATGGAATAGAGTAAAGAATGGAATTCTTTAGCTGGCTCTATGTTATTCTGGCCGTCGTTTTGTTGTTCGGCGCGGCCGTGTTCGTTCATGAATTCGGTCACTTCCTGATGGCGCGCCGTCTGGGGTTGAAAGTTGAGGGCTTTTCCATCGGGTTTGGCCCGAAACTTTTTGGCTGGAAGCGCAACGGAGTGGATTATGCCTGGCGTTTGATACCGGCAGGCGGATTCGTCGCCCTGCCTCAGATGGCCACTTCGGAGGCCCTCGAGGGCAAGAGCCTATCGACCGAAACTCCGGGTCCGGCCCGGCCGGGCTCGAAAATTCTGGTGGCGCTCACCGGGCCGGTGATGAACGCGGTGTTCGCCTTCGTGCTGGCGACAGTGATTTATTTTGTCGGGCTGCCGGTGCGGGTGAACCCGGCCATCATCGGCGGGGTTGAACCGGGTTCCGCCGAGGCGAAGCTGGGCATTCAGGCAGGAGACCGCGTGGTGTCGGTTGAGGGCAAGCTGGTAAAATCCTGGGAAGACGTGCAGATGACCACGGCCATGGCGCCCACCAATGCGCTGCCCGTCACCATCGAACGCAACGGCGTGCGGACAACGTACCTTTTGAAAGCCAAGGTCAATCCCGAGCTCGGGCTCAAGCTCCTAAACCTCGAACCGAGCGATCATCCCGCCGTGCAGGCACTCGTTTCCGGCGCTCCTGCGGAGAAAGCCGGACTCAAACCCGGCGATGAGATACTTTCGTTCGACGGGGTGCCGGTCCTGGGCCAGCAACAATTGGTCGGCCTCATTCGCAAGCGCGTGGGGCAGCCCAGCACGATGGTGGTGAAGCGTGGACCCCGGGACCTCACCTTCACGGTGACGCCCAAACCCGACCCGAAAACCGGAACCGGCGTTTTAGGGGTATTGATTGGTCCAAACAGCGTAACGGTTTACCAGGTGGAAAAGCCGGGGCCGCCGCCCTGGCAATTGGTGGGCCAGGTTTGCGAGCGGACCTTTCAGACCATCGGCGCGCTCATGCACTCGAAGCAAAGCGGTGTGGGGGTTCAGGATCTCAGTGGACCGCCGGGAATCCTCGCCATGCTGGCGGTCGAGGTGAAGACCGATTACCGGCTGGCCTTGGAATTCATGGTGCTCTTGAACATGAGTCTGGCGATGCTCAACTTGCTGCCGCTGCCGGTCCTGGATGGCGGCCACATCGCCATGGCCATTTTGGAGAAGGTCCGCGGCCGGCCCCTGAGTCCCCGCATTCAGGAATACACGACCATGGTGTTCGCCACCCTCCTGATTTCCTTTATGCTCTACGTGTCTTACAACGACGTCGTCCGCCGTTTTCCGCTCTTCAAATCGATGTTCGACCAGCAGGTGCAGATCCAGTCCGGGCCGGGCGCGTCGAATGATGCGGCCGCGCCGCGGTAGGGTTTTCCCCTGCCGCTGCTGGTCCGAGTGGTTGTGCGTCCGCTCGGCTTGAGCCCGGTGCGCTCACCACTGCCGTCGCGCGCGTCTGCCGCCCCCTAAAAGTCCAGCCAGCAGCACGGCTACAACCCCGGTCAGAAAGATGCCGTCAAATTTACCCGCCCCACCAATCGAGGCCACCGGCGCCCCGAGGTCCCGGACTTTGTTCAGATTCAAAAGGTCCGCGCCAATGAGGGTTCCCAGGCTCCCGGCGATATAGGCCAGCGGGGCCGGGTTGGCCCGGGACAAAGTTAATGCCACAATGGCGGTGATGACGGGCGGGATAAAGATGGGCACCGCGATGCCCACGCCCGGCACCGGCCGCGCCATCAGGTGGACCGCCACGGTCACCAATCCCACCGCCACCACGCTCTCCACGAACAGGCGATGCTTGAAAATCAAATAAACCGAAAGGATGAACGGGATCACCGCCCCGCCGAGATTGACGGCGAGTACCGTGCCCGGCGAGTTGACGAGCACCGGCACGACATACTGGACGCCGTAGAAATCCACGATCTCGCCCGCGTGCACGTGCTTGCCGGGGAGGTGGAGGATGGGAATGTTGACGTAGCTGCCCAGCAGGCAGAGCAGCAACAGCGACAACATGTAACGCCGGCTGATCCCCATGCTCTCGAAGACATATTCCAGGATGCCGATTTGGATCAGGCCGGCGAGCAGCGCGAGCAAAAACCAGAACGCCAGCAGGAACAGCAAGCCTATGGGACTATAAAGCATCGTCTAAAGTTTCCTTTCATTGCTGGCCTGGAATATACACGCGTGGTCTATCGCACGACAGTCTGGTTGCTCGCGCTCACGCGCGCGCCTTGAGGGGCGTCCGCGCGTGGATTGAGGGAGGAGCCAGGGGCCCGGTTCGATCCTCAGGGGACCACATACGGCTTGGGAAACGCAACGGCAGCGGCCAGCCGCTTCCAGGCGGGACTGCCCTGCACGCCGGCCTGCGTGAAATCAATCGGGTGGAAGCCGATCTTTTCAGCCGGAGAGCCTGGCCGGAGGCGGAAATCCCGCCGGGCCGGATCGACAAACATTGGGTCGGCGATGAGCGAGCCCGCATCGCGTCCGCTGGCGCGCCACTGCTCCCAGGTCTTGCCCGCAAAATCGAAGGGCTGTCCGCCCGCGCGCCAGTAGAGGTTGTCCCGCAGGTCCACTTTTGCCCCGTTCTTCCAACCTGAATAGCCTAGCAAATAGCCCCGGTCCCAATAAACGATGTTGTGCTCGAAGGTGAAGCTCAGGTGCGGTTCGGCGCGGGTAATGGCGATTTGACCCTCTTCGCTAAAGGCCAGGATATTATTGCGGAAAACGTTTTCCTTGCCGTAGTGCTGGTGAACGCAACCATCGCGCACATCGTAAACCAGGTTATTCTCAAACAGGATGCCCGTGCTGCCCTCATCGGGATAGAGCCCCCAGCCGCCGTAACGTGTCGAGTACACGTCATGAATGAGGTTGTTGCGCACGATGGTTCCTTGCGAAGGGCCAAGCGTATAAACGGCGCCCATGTCACTGAGGATCCGGTAGCCGAGGTGATGGAGGTGGTTATAGGCGATGAGGTTTCGCCGCGCCGCGCTCTCACCATAACCCCAGCGCCAGCCCACCGAAACCGCGGTGTAGAACCAATCACCGATGTCGCAATGGGTGAGCGTGTTATCGGAGCTCTGGCCAATCCACACCGCCACCGCCTGGGGAATGATTCGGCCCCCACTCTGGATGATGCAGTTGTCGATAACAATGCTTCCCGTGCGCACGGCCTCGGGGACAATGTTCGGCTCGCCGATGCGCACCCCCTCGATCCCGACGTCAAAGATCCGCGTCCGCTCGACCGCGCAATCCTGGCACGCGTGCCGGAACCAGAAGGCCGTCATCCCGAGGTGCTCGACGGCGCAATCGCTGAACCGGATATCGCGGGCGGCGTTGAGTTCGACCGCGGTGGCGGCCACATGCATGGCCGCCTGGCCGGGGGGCAGACCCGCCGGCGGAATCCGAAATTCCGCGAACCGAAATTGCAGGCCCTCGAACCGCAGATGCCGCACCCATTTCTCCGGCTCGTCGGCCTCGCCCTGGAAGGTCATGAAACGCTCAGCCACCGGCGCCACCACTTCGACCCGTGCCATGTCCTCGCCCGGCCGCGGCCGGTAATAAAGCCACCCGGCGCCATCGAGGAACCATTCGCCCGGGGCATCGAGTGCTCCGAGCCAATTCTCGAGGTAGAACAGCGCGCCTTGTTCCATCTTGTTCCACGACTGCATCTGCGTGCCATACGTGGTGATCGTTCCCTGGTCCGAGTCGATCGAGTCCAGCGGCTCGCGGGTGGTATCCCATTTGTGAAAGACCACGATCTCGACCTGGTGAAGCGCGGCTTCATCCAAGCCCCGCAACACCGAGACTTCGGCGGGTGCGACTTTGAAGATATGTTTGAATCGTTCCCCGGCCGGTTCTTCCGTCACGCTTTCGACCAGGCCGAACTCCCAATAATTCGGCGAACGGGCGCGGATGGCGCGGTCGCCATTCACCCACAGTTGATTGAAGCGCCACGGCTGACTATCCGTGGATTCGGGCACGGCGGCGCGAGCTTTCCAAAGGCCCGGGTGGTTGGAGTCGGGCTGCCAGCCGGTGATGGTCCTGCCCCCGCTGAGGATCACCTGGGTGCCGGGTTGCGCCCGGTACACCACCGGCATTGCGGCTGAGGGACCCGAATCGGCGGGTGTGAACTCGACCGGCGCATCGAGGTGATAAACGCCGGGCCGGAACGTTACCGTAACGGGGTCTCGCGCATGGTTCGCAAGTTCAGCGCGCACGGCTTCCTGCGCGCGCCGAAATGAGGCGAAGGGTTTCCGGCCCGTGCCGGCATTCTGATCATTACCCTCGGGAGCGACGTAGAATTCGGCGGCAAAACTGGAGACACATGCGAGGTGGATTAGGGTAAGTACTAGCGGGCGTGCATTCATGGTCAGCGATTTATAAATGCTGGAACGCGGACTGGCCAGTTTTTCCCGCACCCATCCCGGCGCAATTTGCAGCCGGGCGAGGCCTTTTAGGGACTTTCGGTTTGCCGCGATCTGGGTTATTGTCCCTTGACGAGAGTTGGCTTATGAAACGAACAGCGCTTGTTTTGGGAATCGCGGCGACGCTGACCGGTGGCTCCATGAATGCCAGCGCCCATGGCGGTTGCTTTGGCTTTTGGCCGATATGGCCCTTCGCTTTTGGCGCGGGGATTGCCCTGGGCACCGCAGCGTGTTACGACAGTTATTGCTATCCAAGATACGTGTACGCCCCCCCGGCTTACCCGTATGCCTACACCTACAGCTACCCGCAGCCGGTGTATGGTTATAATCCTACGGCCATTCAGGCGCCGGCCGCGGTTGCCGCCCGTCCGCCCATGGACCCCGCCGCAAGTCAGGTGGCGAGCGCGATGCCCGCTTTGGCTGGCGCGGGCCATTGGGTGCCCGACCCGCAACCCTATAGCTATAATCCGGGAGCGGGGCACCCGATCGTCAGCGCCACGTCCGTGCCGGCCACCACCACACCTGCCGTGATGGTGACGCGCTCGGTGGGAAATGTGCCGGTTTACACCATCGTGCGCTGACGCGGAACGCGCCGGGATCAGCCGCAGTCTGCCGAAGGGTAGCTGAGCGACAACTTTTCCTGCGCGTCGTTCCCGTTCGCCCCTGGCTGAAGTTCCAGCCTGCCAGGACCGAGGCGAAGCGGCGGATGATTCCGCGGGTGGCAATCGTTCCGAGGCGCGTCCCCTGTTGGCTGCCAGGTTCTCGATGGGAGGAAGGAATATTGAGTATAACTCCGATGAGGCTTGACTTTGATCCACCAAAAGCGCAAAACCCAGGGCCAAGGTGACGGCAACTCTGGACAGCTTTTATGCCGATTGGCGTGTCCGCGGCGGGATCGTGTCCGTACTGCACGAGGATTTCGAATCGCCGCCGGAGAAGTTGTTGCAAGCGATCTGGAAGCACCAACGGCTGCTCCGCGATCAGTTAAAGACCTTGGACGGGCAGCCCGTGCGGATTCTGCATCCTGGGTTTCATAATCTCGAAGGCGGCCCTGACTTTCGCGGGGCGGTGGTGCAGGTGGGGGAGGAACCGGCCAAGGCGGGGGACATCGAGGTGGATTTGCGCGCCAGCGGGTGGCGGGCGCACGGCCACGACCGCAACCCGGCATTTCAAAATGTCATTCTGCATGTGATTTGGGAGGGGGACCGCCGGGAGGCCAGCGGGCCGCCCGTCCTGCTCTTGCGCCGGGTCCTGGATGCACCGCTGGGCGAGTTGAGCTTGTGGCTGGGCGGGGAGACGGCTCCGGGCTTCCCGGAAGCGCAGCGTGGTCAATGCTGCAAACCGTTGCGCCGTCTCTCCACTCCCCAAGTCATCGAGTTGTTGCGCCAGGCGGCCCAAGTGAGATTGCGCGGCAAGGCGGCCCAATTTCAAGCCCGCGCGCGGCAGGTGGGCTGGGAGCAATCGCTGTGGGAAGGGGTCTTCCGGGCCCTGGGGTACAAGAACAACTCCTGGGCCATGCAACGGCTGGGAGAACTCCGGCCCCGATGGCGGCCGGAGCCTGCCCCGGCAGCTTGGCCTGCGAGGTCCGCAGCCAGCCAGCCGCCCGGCCGGGACAGCTCGGTGGCCCCGGCGCCGAGTCCCGAGCCGGCTCGAACCTCGCCGGAAAAATCCACGCGTCTTCAAATCCAGGCCCGGCTGCTTGGCCTGAGCGGCCTCCTGCCCCTCGAGCTGACCCGCAGTGAAACCGGAACCGATGCCTATTTGCGCGAGGTGTGGGATCATTGGTGGCGGGAGCGCGATGCGCTTTCCGATGCGGTCCTGCCGCGGTCCGTGTGGCGTTTGCACGGGTTGCGCCCGGCCAATCATCCGCAGCGGCGCCTGGCCCTGGCCGCCGCGTGGTCGAATCTCGGGCAGCCTGGGTGCGAGGCTCGAACTTTGGTGCGGGCAGGAGTGGGCGGTCCGGGAGTTGCCCGGCTCGCTGCTCGAGGCGCTGCGCGTCGAGCCGGACGACTTCTGGTCCTGGCATTGGACACTCAATTCACCGCGCTTCCCGAAGCCGCATCCGCTGTTGGGCGAGACGCGGGTGACGGATCTCGCCGTCAATGTGGTCCTGCCCTGGCTTTGGGTTCGGGCAGTCGAGGGAAAAAACCAGGAGGTCCAACGCCTCCTCGAACAGCACTACCTCGACTGGCCGTCCGCCGAAGACAATTCGGTGCTGCGGCTGGCCCGGGAGCGTTTGCTCGGCGGCGCGGCCCAAAAAGCCGTGCCCGGCGCCGCCGCCCAGCAGGGCCTGATTCAAATCGTTCGCGATTTCTGCGATCATTCAACGGCGACTTGCGAAAACTGCAAAATGCCCGAGTTGGTGCGGGACTTTGTGTCGCGTGAATTCAAATTTGAACCGCGTTTACCAAACTTGAACTCGTGAATTGTGGTTTTGAACTGATAGACAGAATCGACCCTCCATTCACAGTTTGATTTGAACAGGTTTGCGCATTTTGAACCGAGGGTCGCGGGCGCAGAGGGCGTGCTTCGCTGGCTTATTGCTTGATTTCGTTCTTGTTGCCTAACGTGAAAAACACGTTAAATTGACTCCAATGAAAACGTTGCCGAAAATGGAGATTAGTGATGATCTGGACGCGCAGATCGACGAAAGCATGGATGCCTCGGATTTGTGCAAGGCCGATGTGATTCGCCAGGCCCTCCGGATCGGTTTGCCGCAGTTTGCAGCTCGCTTTCAACCTCCCCCGTTGTGGCTGGAGGAACGGATTCGCGAGGCATTGGCAGAACCGGCCGAAGCAATAAGCACAGGACAGTTCGAAAAGAACATGGCAGCTATCGCCCATGGGCGCTAATAAGCTCCAGGTTCATCCGGCGTTTTACCGCAGAGTCCGACACTACCGTGACCGGATTGGCATCAAGGACGGCCGCCCACAAGTGGCAGCCAAATTTGTTCGAGCCGCTCAGGAACTAGTCGTTCATTTGTTAGAGAACCCACTGCGTGGGCATTGCGCCGGATTTGAAGCTCCTGAGTTGGCGGATGTTTTACGAATGTCAATACCCGGCTTTCCAGTGTTTGCTCTCTTTTATCGCTGGGATGGCCAGAGGCTCACGGTGATCACTTTGGAACATACAGCCCAAAATTTACCGGCTCGATTGGCGAGCCTGGTTGCCACTCCAAGGCAGCCAACCTGAAAGGGCGATTGGCGACTGCGATGACGGGCGCTCTGGGCTGAGTCGGCGGACATTGGTGGGAATTCCAGATTTGGTTTACGACAGACCTTTGTATTTCGGCTGTGGCTTCGAGAGCCAGTTCATAACCTAATTTCCCAAAGAGGGGTGTCAGGCATCCGGTTCGTCCTGGCCTCTTTTTCGGCGGGGCGACAGGTTCGGGTGTTGCGTTGACCGGGTCTCGGCCCCCCTATTGCCAGTGGCCGGGCTGCCGGTCCCAACCGTAGGGTCCACGAACCCAACCCGGGGGCACCCAAACGGCCTGGGGGTAGGGCGCGGCCATCCAGCGTCCGGCCACCCAAATCCAACCGGTGCCATTCCAGACCCATTGGCCGCGGATCCAGACGTATCCCGGGCCCGGGGCTGGCGTGATGGCTTCGGCTGAAGGCGGTGGAGGCGGCCCGGCCATGGAAACAGGGGGCCTGGATTCCTGGTCTAGGGAGTTCCCAATCAGGCCGCCTGCGATGAGGCCCGCCGCGCCTCCGATGAGGGCTCCGGCGGGATTTCCGCGGGTAGCCAGCGCTCCCAAGCCTGCCCCACTGGCTCCGCCTACCAGTGCTCCCGTCCCGGTATAGTCCAGTGCGCCGGTGGGTGTGGTGCATCCCGCCAGCGCGAAGGCCAAAATGCCACCCAATATCGCGATCCCCAAGCGCCCGACCACTCTTGCTTTCATCGTATCGCTCCTCTCCCAAAGGATTAGACGCCGTCGATTCGGCGTTGTTCAGGATTCCATTACGCTAACCCGCCGCGGCTTATGAGGCGTTTGCCGCCCCCGAGGCTCTCGATCTCCCCCCTCCGGCGTGCCGCCGCTCCATAACGCGTTGAGCGTCTTGGGCCGGGCTTCATGAGGCGACGAAGCAGCCTTGCGGGAAGCGTGCTAGGAGGGAGATTCTTTGCCGATCAACTGGCAGAAGCGGCAGGCCCGGTTGCGTACGGCCCGGCCGGGGCGCTCGATTTGAGCCGGAGCATTCCAGAGGACGTAAAACTCAAAATCATTCGGCCGCCGGTGATGCAAGCGTTCGAATTTGGCACACCGCTGGTTCATGACCCCCTGGGCCACGCTGAGTGAATCCGTGGGGTTTTTCCAGTTGGCTTTCCCTTGCGCGAAGCGGTGCCATACCTCGCGTTTGATCTGGTAACGGGAGACTTCCCCTGCCGTGCCGACAACAGAATCATTGTCGCCGGACTCGATTTGTGACAAAGCGGCCCATCGTTCCATGGCCAGAGAGTCCAGACAAAAGGCCAGAAACAAAAAGACGGGCACAGCGACTCTGCGCAGTTTATACCGAGTAACCATTTTCCGGAGAACATAGCACATTCTACAAAAGGTTCAGCTAGGAATTTACCCCGTTGACTGCATGGGCGAAATTGTGGTTCAATAGCCGTTTTTTCCAAAGGTTTCGCCACCTTGCGTTCGCACCTGACGAGGCTCAGACGGGTTGTCCCGACCCCACCCCGGGCTCAGTCTCTGCCCACAGCCTGGATGAGCGGCTGCAACTCTTTCATGAGCTCCGCGAACACTTCCAGCGAGACTTGCTGTACCCCGTCGCTCCAGGCCTCGCCCGGATTGGGGTGGACTTCGATCAGCAGGGCGTCCGCACCCATGGCCACGGCCCCTTTGCACAGCGATTTCACCAGATCCGCGCGCCCGGCGCCCTGGCTGGGGTCGATGACGATGGGGCAATGCGACTCGTTTTTGACGATGGGGATCGTTGCCAAGTCCAGGGTATTGCGGGTGTAGGTTTCGAAGGTGCGGATGCCCCGTTCGCAGAACATGAGGTTGCAATTCTCATTGGCCAGCACGTATTCTCCCGCGAGCAGCCATTCCTCGACTCTCATGGATAAACCCCGCTTGAGCAGGATCGGCTTCCCGGTTTTGGCGGCGGCGATGAGGAGCTGGAAATTCTGCGCATTCCGCGCCCCGATCTGAATAATATCGGTGTACTCGGCCACGAGTTCCGCGTGACTTTCCGAGAGCAACTCGGTGATGACCGCCAACCCGGTTTCGCGCCGCGCCTTGGCCAGCAATTTCAACCCCTTTTCGCCCAAGCCCTGGAACTCATAGGGCGAGGTGCGCGGCTTGAAAGCGCCGCCGCGCAGGATAGTGGCGCCCGCCGCTTTGACGGCCGTGGCCGTCTTCATCAGTTGCTTTTCAGTTTCCACCGAGCAGGGCCCCGCCATGACATGAAAGGTCTTCCCCCCGATGAGGTGTTGCCCAACCCGGACGGTCGAGTTTTGCGGGTGGGCCTCGCGGCTGACCAGCTTGTAACGCTTCTGCACCGGGGTGACGCTTTCCACGAGGTCCGGAAAGGTCATCGTCAGCGTTTCGAGGGATTGGTGGGTCAGTTCGTCGCCGATGGCTCCGACCACGGTGCGAGCCACGCCGCGCATCACGTGCGGTTGGTAGCCGAGCCGGCGGATTTCCTTCAGGACCAAGGTTTCGCGCTTCCGTCCGATGCCCGGTTTAAGAACAATAATCATACATGACTTTCTGTTGGCACGCCGGAGGTCTCCACAAAAAAACCGCAGGTGGTGACCCGCGGCGAATGGTGTGTGGTGAGGAGTTTAAAGCAGCCGCACGCACCTATCCGCCGCGTTGGTAAAGTAAAACCAACGGGCCGAAGCGCGCGTAAACTGCCGACCGCTCGCGATCACGGTCAGAGCCTAGCAGAGCCAAGCACCGCGTCAAGGGCGCGCGGTTTCGGCCGCGTGCCTGGAACTCGGCTCGGAAGGGGGGTGCGTTGCCCCGCCTGGCTGGCGAGGCCGGGCGGCCAGTCCTTCCGAGTATGCTCATTTCCCGCTTGCACAGCGGGCGATGGGGTAAAGGACTGAAACTTCTCGACGATTGTTTTGTCCATTTGAAGGGTATCATTCGACTAACTCTATAAGACCTGATGCAGACTGAAGCACGACAACTGGTGGACAGAATCCTTCGCGGGGAACAGGTTGCGGCCGTTGATCTCGTCGATGTGTTCTACGAGAAGATCTATGCGTTCCTGCGCCGGTTGGCGGGGAACGAAACGGATGCGTCCGACCTGACCCAGCGAACCTTCAGCCGCGTTTGGCAGGCCCTGCCCACATTCAGTGGACGTTCCTCGGTAGGTTCCTGGATCCACAGCATCGCCTATCATACGTATGTGGACTGGCTTCGAGCCAGTCACCGCACCGAACCTCGGTCCGAGGAATGGTGGGCCGCGCGCGCCTCGAGCGAACCGGGGCCGGATGAAATCGTTTCGCGGAGTGACGCGGCCGGGACCGTGTACGCCGCGGTCGATCAGCTCCCCGCCGAACTGCGCGACACAGTCCATCTTCACTATTATCAGGAACTTACGCTTCAGGAGACCGCCGACGCGCTGGGCATCGCTACCAGCACGGTGAAGTTTCGCCTCCGCCAGGCCCTGGCTGGGCTGGAGCAAAAGCTGCAATCTGACCGCACCCTGCCGCTCTTAACCGCAGTTTCCAAGAAAGTATGAGCACCACTCAAATTGAAAACATCCTTCGCCGGGCACCGCAGCCCGCACCCCCTGGAATCTTGCGGCAGCAACTCAAGGCGCAAGCCCTCCGTGCGCCTCGACCGGCTGCGCCGTCAGCCCCGGCCTTGCGCCCGCCGGGTTCCTGGTTCGCCCGGTGGTGGCCGGCCCTTGCGCCGGCGGCGGTGTCCCTGGCCTGCGCTGCAGTGTTCACGGTGCAACACGCGGAGATCCAAAAGCTGAAGCGTTTAACCGCGATCCCTGCCTCGAGCCAAAGCCGGCCGCAGGCCGGTTCCGCCCCGTCAACCGCCGGTGCCCGCAATGGGGAGGTCCCCGATGTCGGGGCCATGCCCGAACCGGAGGAATTGGCCCGGCTAAAGGTCTTGGGCGCCGGACTCAGATCGGATGTCTCGAGCTTGGAGCAAATGCGCGCCGAAAATGACAAGCTGCGGGGGCAACTGGCCGCCCGAATGTCCGCCGTGCTCAGCCCCGAGGAAACCCAGGCCTTGGACCGGGCGCGAGAGAAGGCGCTGTCCATTCAATGTGTCAACAACCTGAAACAACTGGGCCTGGCGGTTAGAGTTTGGAGCTTGGATAACGGTAATCTGACGCCACCGAACGTACTGTCCATGAGCAACGAGATGGGCTCTTTCAGAATCCTCGTCTGCCCCGCCGATACGAGCCGGCAGGCGGCGAAAGACCCGTCGTCGTTCACCGCAGCCAACTGCTCCTATGAATACCTCGCGCCCTCCACTCCCGACACCGAGCCCAATCGCATCCTCTTCCGCTGCCCCATTCACGGGAGCATTTGTTTAATGGATGGGAGTGTGCAAATGGTGGATGCCAAGCAGCATCCGGAACTGATAGTGCGGCAGGACGGCAAGCTGTACTTTGGCTCCCCGCCGGACGCCGCCGCTCCGCCCCCCGCAGGTCCCGGCTCGAATCCATGATTTCGGTGCGCGTCTGATACCTCTCAATTATGAACCTCAGGTACTCCCGAGCGCTGGTGACTTCCGCGGCCTTCATCCTCTGTCTCGGCAGTGTTTCCGGCGTTTGGCTGCAACATCAGGAATTGAGCCGGCTGCGAACTCAGCAAGTTAGAGCGGCCAACGCAGCGCGAACGGACGCGGAGCACTCGCCCACCGCCGCCGCGACGAATTCCGGCGGAACCGATGAACTTCTGCCTGAAGTGTTAAGGCTCCGCAGCGAGATCACCCGCCTAAGCGCCCGCAAACGCGAATTAGCGGGTGTGCCCGGGGAGATGGAGCGTCTCCGTGCCCAGCTCGCCGCCGGGGACACCAACGCTCCGCCCGGCGCCCGGTTGCCCGCCGGCTACATGCGGAAGGCGGAGGCGCAGATGGTGGGCTATTCCACGCCGGAGAACACCCTGCAATCGTTGCTCTGGTCAATCCAACGGCACGACGTCGCATCCTTTCTGCAGGCGCTCACGCCTGACCAGGCCCAGCGAATACGGTCTCAAATCGAAACGGGCGCGAAAGGGGAGGACTTCTTTGAGGGAGCCGACGCGCTGCCGGGCCTGGCCATTGAGGCGCGGCGGAACCTTCCCGACGGGTCCGTCGAACTCGGAGTGAGTGTCGCCCCTGGTCTGCCACCGGAAACCTTGCGCCTGCATCCAATCAATGGGGAATGGAAGCTGGACCAAATGCCCTGAGGATTTCCGCGCGGCCGCGACCGTGCGAGTCGAATTAGTGATGCGCTCCGGGCAGCTTTGAGGCTGAACCCGGGGCGGGGGAAAGGCTGGGCGTGAGGCCGGGAATGCGGTGTGCGGATGCGCCTTCCTCAATCGGGGTTCCGGAACAAGGGTTTACAAAATGCCTCCCTGCCGCCATCTTTCCATCCAACATGCCGCTGAAAATCATTGGTCCACGTCCATTCGCCCGCGACGCCCCAGGTCAGCCCGCGGCTCGGATCGGGACGATCTTCCCCGGTGCGGGGGTGCTCTATACGAAGGCGCCGGAGGTGCACGCGTGGCAGCGCCTGGGCTTTATCGAGCATCTCAACGCCCAACGCGCGGCCGAGAAGCTGCCCCCCCTGACCCCGGATGAAGAAGGGGCGATTACCGTGAATTCCGTGGACCTCGTCTTCGAAACGAATGAGATCCTTATCCGTCCCGATCCCGAACGCATGGAGTTGGCATGCGCGGCGGACGAACTCTTGCAAGAGTTGGTGTCGAAGCGGTATGTGAAGTTCCTTTCGGTCTCGGACTCGCGTGTGCGGGAGGCGATCAAACGCCGGGGTGAATGCTGGCGGCTCAGTTCCATTCCCAAAAACCACGAGGCCAAAGAGGCGCTGATCGTGGGGTCGAAAGTCGCCATTCGGGATCTGCCCATCTATTACTACAACAGCCTGACCGGCACGCGATGGCTCACCTCGGAGGAATTCGCGAAGCTGGCCCAATTGGATGCGCCCAGACTTGCCGGCCATCTGCAGGAGATTGCCGATTATGTTCTCCAGCGCAACCGGTTGAATCGGCCGGAGCTGGATTTTTTCGCGGTCGATGCGGGCGGCTTTGGGGCGGGAGAATTCGCGGGAGCAGTGTATGAACAATTATCTCCGGAGGCGCTCCGCGCCAAGTTCGACCAGCTTCGCAGTCATTTCGAGGCCGCGGTTGGCGAGGACTTCCGGAAGGACAATTCTCACAACCCGACTTGGTGCGAACGCATGCTTTCGACACTGTTTCTCGATGGCAACGAGGCGCAGACCGAGCAGATACTCAGCGGCCTGAGTCCGGAGTTCTTTCTGCAAATTGACTGGCTCGCCGGCGGCCGGTTCGAGGAAGGTGAATTCTTGCTCGACCCGATCTTTGACGAAGCGGCGGCGCATCCTGAGGACAAAGAATTGCAGCGGCTCTGCGATCCGCGGGCCAAAGATATCATTTTTAATTTCATCCGGGACTACGGTGACCTCGAGGTACATCAACCTGGGCTGCCTGCGCGAGTCCCTTTCGCTGGACCGGCCGCAAAAGGAAGGGCGCCGGGGCGTCTTCCTGGCGGAGTTCCGCGCGCTCAGCGAGCCCGCACCGCTCAAGCGCTTCCTGCGATTGCAGAAGTGGGGGGTATGGGAACACCTCGATGAACAGAAGGTGCTGCTGCAATCCATCCAGGAAAGCGACGAATACACGGATTATTGGCTGGACCGGCGCCTGGGCTGCCGCCAACTCGGGATGAATCTTTGCCGCCGAGTTTTCATGCGGCGTTTGAGCGAGATTTACCAGGGGGCAAACGCGCAGTATCGCGGCCAGCCGATCCGCAGCACCTACTTCGAACGCGAGTATCTCTCGGGCATAGCCACTGACAAGCTGCCCCTAGAGCACTTCTCCCGCCCCGGATACGAGGAAAAACTGGCGCCGCTCCTCGGGCGGGCGGCCGCTTCGAGCTTGATTGTGGGCCGCTCGTTTGACGGTTCGCGCGCCGCCTTCGATGACGGCGACGAAGTCGTGCGGGAAGGGGAGGATGGCCTGCCGGTGGAAATCCTGCTGGGTGACCATAGTGGCGCGTTCACAGAATATAGTTTGCCGCTCGAGGCCTTTGCCGAGGGTTATGCCGCGCCCGTGAATGACCGGTTGCCCCGGCTCAGGAACCCGCGGGAATTCGCTCGTGCCTACCTGGACGCCTTTCGCGAACAGTTCTTTCATATCCAGGGCGATTATCGGAAGCGGCGCGGTGCCTTCCACAATCTTTTCAAACATTGCCGGTACGACCCCGCGGGCAGCTTTGCCTTTCGGTGGGAATGTGTGCTCCGCCGACTGGATCAAACCGATGGCGACGTATTGGTCTCCGCTATCCGCAATCACCTAAAGGTTCTCGCCCCGGTCACTCCCGCCTCGGCCGGGGCCACAGGGGTTAACTCTCCATCAATCCCCTGTGCTTGATCGCACAGGCAGGTACCTGGACCTGGTTAGGTTTCCTCCGGACGATGAACAACCGGCCGGCAATGTCATCCCGGCGGGCGCCTAAGAGCAGCCCAATGCTTGAGCGTTTGGACCGAGGATTCGTAGGGTGTAAGTCCCTACGGGATAAAGCGTTGGACCAATGCAAATCCCCTCTCCACGTTCACCAGTCTGAAGGAAATCTAACACTGTCGAAGTACGCATCACGTCGTCCGAAGGACTATGCCCCGACAACGCGCCGCGCTTGAAGGCGCCGATTAGCGATGCGCCCCACCGAAGCCTCCGCCTCGACCGCCGCCGAAAGAACCGCCACCACCGCGAAATCCGCCGCCCGAGCTGCCTCCAAACGAGCCCCCACCGCGCGAGCCGCCGGAGAAGGAACCGCCGCCCGAATAGCGCGGGACCGAGCCCATCGAGGCGCCGCCTCGCCAGCCTCCGCCGGAATAAGCCGAGGGCCGATAACCGCCTGAATAACTGCCCGAGTAGCCCCCACTCCATCGCGGGGACGAATAAGCTCGAGCACTATAGGACGGTGCGGCTCGGTAGGAACGAACGCTTCCGGAATAAGGAGCCGCCGAACCGCGGGCTGCATACGCCGAGCGATAATAGCTCCGGCCGGACCAGGCATTGCCGCGGGCTTGGGGCGTCTGGTAACTGCTCGAGCTCCCGGCCCAACTCCGTGCGGATGGGGCCGAGGCGGCTCGGGCATTCGAGGCGAAACTTGCTTGGGACTGTGCCGGACGAAAACTCGGGCTGGAAGCGGACGCCAGGTTGCGCTGGGCGGCGCCGGTCCACCAGGAGGAGCCGCTGGCCGACCGCAGCCCTGAGCGGGCCCCCGAACCCTGCCGGGCCCATTGGCCGACCGCATTGCTCGGGCGTGCTCGCGTCCCGAAAAATGTGCTTCCGCCCCGGCCGCCATGATGCCACGCCCCGGAATTTCCGGCAAAGCCCCCGTCGCGGCCAAAATGTCCATGGCCAAAACCCCCTTCATGACGGAAGGAATCAAAATCACCGAACAAGCAAACCGAGCCATACGGCACGAAGCTGCAGCCGCCCCAGAAACCGCAGGGTTGCCACCACCACCACGGTGCGGGCGCCACCCAGCCCGCGCCCCAATCGGAACAATAGTTGGGTCCCCAATCGTCAAACCATCCGTAATCCGGATAATCGGGGGCATAGGCGGGGTAATCCGGGTAGGGGGGAGCAAGGGCCGGGCCCGCAAAACCGGGCGGGGCGATTCCATCGGCTGGGAGCGCAGCCTGGGGGGCCGCGGGGGCGAGCGGCGCAGCAGGCACCTGTGATGCGTCAGGAACCAAGGGAACGGGCGCAACCTGGGCGGGCTGTGGGGGCGGGACCACGGGCCCCGGCGTCTGCGGCGCCGGGGCGGTCTGACTGGATTGGAGCTCGGGTTTGGCCTGGGCCTGGTATGCCTTTTGCGCGGTGTTGTAAGCCTCCGTGAACTCAGGCTGCTTGTCGAGCAGGGCGCGGATCCTCGTGAGTCCGTTCTTCGCGTTCTCCGGGATCGTCCCTTTGTCTGCTTTGAAATCGTACCAGGCAATCAATTCGCCCGCTGTATGGATGACGAATTTGTTGTCGGGAGCGAACTGGCCGGCCAGGTTGATGGCGGCGATGGCCTCGGGCATCTGTCCGCGGCGCGCATCGACATAGGCAACCACGCCCCAGCCCAGGCCATTGCTCGATTGCAAGGTGGTGAGCGCCTGCGCCTGGTGGTAGGCCAGCTCGGGCAGACCCAGCTCCACCATTCGATTCACGTAAGCCTCCTGCAGCTTGGGGTCGTTGCGCCCCGCCGCGCTGCCATCCGCGTAGGCGGCGACCACCGCAGAGGGATCCGGGGCTTGCTGAATGGCCTGTATGGCCGAGGCATCGCTCATTCCGGGATCGGTGGCCGCGCAGGCCGCCCACGAAATCGACATCACCCACCAGGGAATCCAACCCTTACCTGCTACTTTCAGCCAGGCTTTCATAACTCTGGGCCTTTCTGTTATTACGCGCGCCAAACCCGCTCCGATGCTCGTTCCGAGCCCGACAATGACTGAACATAAGACGCTGAAGCCGATCGAAAGATTCGAGGGGGACCTCCCGAAGGCTGCCGCGTGCTGAGGGAGGTTGGGGCAGGCTGGCCGCTTCATGTCGGTGATACGACTGGGTAGCTTCAAGCGTGCCGCCGGCTCTGGGAAGGCGGCTGGGGACACGTCCAGGGCTTTCGCGCCCGCCGGACAACCCCCAAGGCCCGCGGGTGGCACTTCCCGTTCCACCGGTGGTTTCGGCCGGACCACTTGACCGCTCGGTAATCGGGTTGAATGCTGCCCTTGCCATGATTACATTTCCATTGATAACCCAGGCCGTTGATGAATGCCACTTAATGAACGGAATTTAATGTTGAGTTAATGTCCCTTTCATGAACGTCGGCTAAACTGCAAGCGTCACAATACAGATACAGTATGCGAGTTCTACTGGTCGAAGATGAGAAGAAAGTGGCGGACTTTGTGGCCCGCGGTCTGCGGGCCGAACGGCTGGCCGTAGATGTCGCGTACCGATGGGATCACGGGCTGGGAGATGGCTTCGGGGACTGAGTATGATCTCATCATCCTGGACCTGATGCTGCCCGGGATGAAAGGGACCGAGCTGTTGAGGAGGCTGCGCCTGAAGGGCGGCACGTCGGCGGTGCTGGTGTTGACGGCGCGAGACGCCACGAGCGACAAAGTGGAGAATTTTGAGGCCGGGGCCGACGATTACCTCACCAAGCCGTTCGCGTTCGCGGAGTTGCTGGTGCGCGTAAAGGCACTGCTGCGCCGGCCACCCGCGGGCCGCACCGCGGTCTTGCGTGTGGGAGACCTCGAAATTGACCGCTTAACCCAGCAGGTGCGCCGCAACGGCAAGCGCATTGACCTGACCGCCAAGGAGTACGGGCTGCTCGAGTACCTCGCGGCCAACTCGGGACGCGTGCTGTCCCGGACCATGATTGTGGAGCATGTGTGGGACGAGAGTTTCGAGAGTCTCACCAATATCGTGGATGTTTATGTGCGCCACCTGCGCACCAAGGTGGACGATCCGTTCCCGACCAAGCTTATCCAGACGGTGCGCGGGGCGGGGTATTGTCTTCAGGACGAGCATTGCCCGTGAACACGCGCTCGCTCAAATTCCAGCTTGTCGGGTGGTATGCCGGGCTGCTCATCGGCGTGTTTGGGCTGTTAGGCGTCACCACCTATCTGGCGTTGCGCACATCCCTGGCCGGGTCGCTCAAGGAAAGCCAATGGAGGCGGGCCCGGCAGATCACTCAACTGCTCCGCGAAGACCTGGACCAACATCAGGAGGCCCGCCTCGGGCAGGAGATCGAGGCCCGCTACGCGCCCGATATCAATGACCGCTTTGTCCGCGTGAGCCGTCGAGACGGTTTGATCCTCTACCTGTCGCCGGCGCCGAAAAGCCAGAGCTTTGACCCGGCGGCGCTCCCGCCCCCGGTCTGGTCCGATGAATCGGAGACTGCCCGGCAAGTGGCTTTGCTGGGAGGGCGGAAGATGTTGCTCGCGGCGCACCCTTTGGCATTGCCGGGTGGACAGCGTTACCTGGTCGAGACCGGCGCTCCGATGGACGAGGTCCAGGCGGATCTGCGGAGTTGGCTGATCCTGTTGCTGGCCATGCTGCCCGTGGTGGCGGGCATCGCGCTGGGCGGCGGCTATGTCCTGGTCAAACGGGCCCTCGAACCCGTGGACGGCATCGCGGCCAGTGCCGAGCGCATCAGCTCGCATAACCTGAGCGAGCGCTTGCCCGTGGCCAGGACGGGCGACGAACTCGAGCGCCTCTCCATCGCGCTGAACCATATGATTGAGCGGTTGGATGCGGCTTTTCAATACTCGCGCCGGTTCGTTGCCGATGCCTCGCACGAGTTGCGCACCCCGTTGACCATCCTCAAGGGCGAACTCGAGGGCTTCGTCCAGCAACCCGAGTTGTCGCGCGATTGGCGTGATCGCCTCGGCAGCGCCCTCGAAGAGGTGGACCGCTTGACCAACATCGTCGAGGGGCTCTTTGCCATCTCGCGGCTCGACGCCGGCGAAGCCGCCACCGAATGGGTGAAGTTCGACCTGGGGCAGTTGGCCTCGGCCACCGCCGACCAAATGGCGCTCCTGGCCGAGGACAAGAAGATCAAGCTGACCTGCAAGGCTTCACCTGGCATCTGCATCGAGGGCGACCGCGCCCGCTTGAAGCAGGTGGTGGTGAACCTGTTGGATAATGCGATTAAATACACTCCGGAAGGCGGCTCGATCGCGCTGACCATTTCCGCCCAAAACGGCAAAGCGATCCTCGAAGTTGCGGACGACGGCATCGGGATTCCGCCCCAGGCGCTCACCCGCGTTTTCGAGCGGTTCTTTCGCGTGGACAGCGCGCGCTCGCGCCAGCAAGGCGGAGCCGGGCTGGGCCTTTCCATTGTTAAATCGATTTGCAGCGCCCATCGCGGAAAGGTCGAGGCCACCAGCGCTCCCGGCCAGGGCAGCCGCTTCCGCGTGGAATTGCCGCGCGCACAGGGTAACGACAGTCACTCCCCCGAACCTAAATCCCATGAGCACTCAAAGTAACGACCCGGTGGATACGGCCAGCGCCGATGCCTCCCACGACCTGCAACCGCCAGTGCCGCCTGTCGAATCTGAGAACCCGCAGCGCGCCCCGGCTCCCGGAGGCATTTGGAATCTTGCGCGAAAGCTGGATTGGCGCGTGGTGGCTGTCCTCCTGCTGGTGGGGATCTCCCTTCCGATCTGGCATGCTATGAGATCCCAGGCCCGGGCGGAGGCCGCCGTGCCGCCGGCCGCGCCCACCGTCCTGGTGCCGGTGGGCACCGTCACCCGGGAGGACATCTACAACGAGGTTCCTTTTCCGGCGGAGTTCCGCCCTTATGAAGAAGTGGAGCTGCATGCCAAAGTCTCGGGTTACGTCAGCGACATGAAGGTGGACTTTGGCGATCGGGTGAAAGCGGGCCAACTCCTGGCCACGCTCGAAGTGCCGGAGTTGATGTCCCAACTGACCAATTCCGTAGCTATCGAGCACCGGGCGCAGGCTGAGTACCGGGCCGCCCATCTGAATTATACGCGCCTGGCGGCGGTATCCAAGGACAACCCCAATTTGGTGGCCGAACAGGATCTGGACACGGCGGAAGCCAAAGATGGAACGTCCGAAGCGGCGATTGCCGCAGCCAAGGCCGACGTCGAGAGGTATCACACCCTGGTCGCCTATACCCGGATCACCGCCCCTTTCGATGGCGTCATCACGCATCGCTACGTCGATCCGGGCACCCTCATCCAGTCCGGCACCTCTTCCGATACCCAATCCCTGCCGGTGGTGCGCATCTCGGATAACTACCGCCTTCGGCTGGATTTTCCGGTCGAGGTCAAGTACGTCAAAGACATTCGCTGCGGCGATTCCGTCGAAATCCAGGTGGAGTCGCTGGGGGACAAAACCTTCTCGGGAAGGATTACCCGAGCTGCGGATAGCATCAACGAGGATACGCGAACCATGACCACGGAGATTGAGGTGCCCAATCCGAATTTGGAACTCGTGCCCGGGATGTATGCCAAAGTGCTGCTCAAGGTCGAACATCACCCGAACGCGCTGGCCATACCCATTCAGGCGGTGCCACCGGGCCAGACCTCGACGGTCTATGTGGTGAACGACCAGAATGAAATCGAGGAGCGCCGTGTGACCCTGGGCATGGACACGCCCACGAAGTATGAGGTGCTCTCCGGCCTGAAAGAGGGTGAAAAGGTGCTCATGGGCAGCCGTTCCCTGGTGCACCCCGGTCAGAAAGTCGAAACCAAAGTCATCGGCCCGCTTGCTCAAGATTAATATGACTCCGCCACTGACTGATGAACAATTAGAGAACCTGCGCCGCATCGACGCCTGCACCCTGGCTAACGCCATCGAGGCCTTCCACGAACGCTTGCGCAACGAAGGCTTCGTGGACCACACGGTCCACTGCCTTTTCCCGCGCGTTCAGCCCATGTTGGGCTACGCCGCCACCGTGACCATCCGCGGGGCCGCCCCCCCGACGGCGGATGGCGGTTACCCCGACCGCACGGATTGGTGGGATTACATCCTTTCGCTTCCCACCCCCCGCGTGGTGGTGGTCCAGGACGTGTCGAGCCGGCCGGGGCTCGGCTCGTTGATCGGCGCGGTGCATATGAACATCCTCCGCACGCTCCATTGCACGGGCGTGGTCACCAATGGCTCGGTCCGGGACATTCCCGCCGCCGAGAGCGCGGGTTTTCATTACTTTGCCGGCAGTGTGTCGGTCTCGCACGCTTATGTTCACATCGTCGAGATCGGCAAGCCGGTGGAAATCGGCGGGCTAAAAATTCAATCCGGCGACCTGCTCCATGGCGACCTCCATGGGGTTCAGTCTGTCCCGCTCGACATTGCCGCGCGGGTTCCGGAGATAGCCGCTCGTATTTCCGCCAAGGAGCAATCCCTCATTGCGCTCTGCCGTTCGCCGGAGTTCTCCCTGGAAAAACTCCGAGCCGCCGTTGCCGACCAAATTTACTGAACCGCCAGCCGGCCCCGTGCACCATCCGCTTGCCAGCACCCACCGCCTCGACACCATGCTTACATTTCACATGTCACGCATTACGTATCACGTTTTACGTTTTACGTTTTACGCCTTGCGTATGACGCCTCGCGGCTCCTCGTTGACGCTCTAAACCCGCTTTCACACCATGTCTCGTTTTTCCATTCGTTACCCGTACTTGATCGTCGTCATCTGCCTGATCGTCTGCGTGGTTGGGGTGACCAGCCTGCTCCGCATGCCGGTGGACCTCTTCCCGCCCATCAATATTCCCGTGGTCGTCGTGGCCACGTTCTATTCCGGCATGCCGCCCGAACAGATCGAAAACGACATCACCGGGCAATTCGAGCGGATGTTCACCCTGGCGTCGGGAATCGACCACATGGAGTCCCGCTCCCTCAACGGTGTCAGTCTGATCAAAGTGTATTTTCAACCCGGCTCGAACCCGGATTCCGACGTGACCGGAATCGCCAACCTGGCCATGGCCAGCCTGCGCTACCTGCCGCACGGCACGCTGCCGCCGATTGTCATGAAGTTCGACGCCTCGAGCCTCCCGGTGTGCCTGGTGACACTCAAGGGCTCGGGCTTGAGCGAAGCTCAGTTGCGTGACTTGGGGCAGTTTACCATCCGCAACCAAATGGCCGGGATACCCGGCGCGTCGGTCCCGCCGGCTTTCGGGGGGCGCTATCGTCAGATCATGGTGTACGTGGATCCGCTGAAACTTGAAGCGCATCAATTGAGCGTGATGGATGTGGTTCGGACGGTGAACGACGCGAATCTGATTCTGCCGGCGGGCGACGTGAAGATTGGGCCGTACGATTATAACATCTATGCCAACAACCAGATCAACGCCATGAAGGACATCGATATGGTGCCGTTGAAGACCGTGGGCGAGGCCTCGGTGCTGGTGGCGGATGTGGGCAAGGCGAAGGATGCTTCGCAGATTCAATACAACAAAGTGCGGATCAACGGCCAGCCCTCGGTGTATATCCCGGTGCTGAAACAGGGCGGCGACGCCAACACCATCGCCGTGGTCAACGGGGTGAAGCGCGTGGTGTCGAGTCTCCTGGATGTCCCCAAACGATTGGTCACCGAGGTGGTTTTCGATCAGTCGGTGTTTGTGCGCACCGCGATTGACACTTTGGTGCACGAAGGGGCCATCGGGCTGGTGCTGACGGGGTTGATGATCCTGGTTTTTCTCGGCAGCATGCGCGCCACGCTGGCGGTGTTTCTGTCGATCCCGTTATCGGCGCTGGCGGCGTTCATCGCGCTGGGCTTGGGCGGCAGCACCGTTAACGCGATGATCCTGGGCGGCCTGGCCCTGGCGTTCTCGCGCCTCATCGATAATTCAGTGGTCGTCCTCGAGAATATTTTCCGCCACCTCGAAATGGGCGAATCGCCGGAGGTCGCCGCCGAACGGGGTGGCCAGGAAGTGGCGCTGCCGGTGCTGGCCGCCACCCTGACCACCGTTGTGGTTTTCTTCCCCGTCACCTTCCTTTACGGTGTGAGCCGGTTCCTCTTTTCGGCGCTGGCCTTGTCGGTGGTGCTCTCGCTGTTTGCCTCCTATTTTGTGGCCATGTCGGTGGTGCCGCTGTTCTGCGCAAAGTTAATCAAGGGGCATCAGTCTCACGACGCGGGCGCCGCGGCTGCGCCGACCGGGTGGGGCCAGCGTTTCAACGCTTGGTTCAATGGCAAGTTCCACCGGATGCTCGACCGTTACGAAGGCACGCTTAACCTCACCTTGGTTCGCCCGCTGGCGACGGTGGTTGGGATCACGGGTCTGTTTGTCTTGAGCCTGGCGCTCTATCCGATGATCGGCAAATCGTATTTCCCGCGTACGGACCCGAGCCAGTTTGTCATCAGTGTAAAGACGCCCTCGGGCACGCGGCTCGAACTCACGGAGGCAATGGTCAACAAAGTTGAGGACCTGGTTCGTTCGATCGTGCCGAAGCAGGATTTGAAGATCATTGTTTCCAACATCGGCACGACCCCGGGCTTCAATTCCATTCTCAACCCCAACTCCTGCCCGAGTACCGCCACGGTTCAAGTGGGGCTCAACGAGGGCCATCGGCTCAGCAGTTTTACCTACATGAACCTGGTCCGTGACCGGGTGCGGCGCGAGCTGCCGCAGGTCAGCGCTTATTTTCAAACCGGCGGGCTCGTGGACGCCATCATCAACCAGGGCATACCCGCGCCACTGGACATCCAGGTCAGTGGCCCGGACCTCCTGGCCACCCATGCCATCGCCGCCAAAATTGCCGGGCAGGCGCGGGCGTTGCCGGGTGTCAGCGATGTGCTCATCCCGCAGGATGTGGATTACCCGGCGCTTAAAATCGACATCGACCGCGAGCGCGCGAGCGAGTTGGGCCTCAGTGCCAAGGAGGTTGTGGACAGCCTGATTACCGCCCTGACCTCCAACGGCATGATCGCGCCGAGTTATTGGATCGACCCCAGGACCGGAAACAATTATCTGCTCACGGTCCAATACCCCGAGAATTATGTAAAGAGCGTGGCCGAACTCGAATCGATGCCCCTGCGGGCGGCCCATCTCAAGCAACCCACGCGCCTGGACTCGGTGGTCCATATCTCACGGGTGCCCTCCCCCACGGAGGTGGACCATTACCAGATTCGGCGGACCATCGACGTGTATATCGCTCCGTCCGGCGAGGATTTGAGCCACGTCTTTGCCGGCGTGCAGAAGATCGTGGACCAAACCTCGTTGCCGGCCAATACGAAGGTGAACATCCGCGGGACCGTCCAGGCCATGAACACCTCCTTCCGGAGCTTCGGTTACGGCCTGCTGCTCGCCACGCTGCTGGTCTATCTGATCCTGGTGGCGCAGTTTAAATCCTTTGTCGATCCGTTCTTGATCCTCCTGGCGGTGCCTACCGGGTTAGCGGGCGTGCTGCTAATCCTCTTTGGCACGGGCACGACGCTCAATGTCATGTCGCTGATGGGCATCGTAATGATGGTTGGGATCGTCGTGTCCAACAGCATTCTGATCGTCGAGTTTACCAACCGGCTCCGCGCCGAGGGACGACCGCTGCGTCAGGCCGTATCGCTGGCCTGCCGGGTGCGCCTGCGCCCGGTGCTCATGACCTCGCTGGCGACATTGATTGGCCTGCTGCCCATGGCTGCCAAGTTGGGGACGGGCAGCGAGGCCTACGCCCCCCTCGCCCGCTCGATTATCGGCGGCCTCGCCGTTTCGGTCGTGCTGACGGTCTTTATTGTTCCGTGCGCCTACTACCTGATCTATCGTGGAAAAGAGGCGGCGAGCTCGAAGCCGGAGGCCGCGGTTGCAGCGGCCTAGCCTCTCGGGCCGGCTCTGTTCGAACCGAGCGACATACCTATCGAATCGCATGAAAACAATCCTTCGATGCTTGCCGGCATGGCTGATCCTCGTGGCTTTCCATGCCCCGGCGCAAACGGCCCCTCCGCTCACCTTGAAAGCAGCCCATGACCTGGCCATGCGCAATCACCCGCTGATTAGCGTGGCGGACTTGAAAGCGATGGCTTCGCAGCAGGCCCTCCGCGAGGTGCGCTCGGGCTACTTTCCAAATATTTCCGCCAATGCCGTCGCCGTGGGCAACGCCCGCAACAACACCCGGCTCGACGCCATCGGCGCTTTGAACAACCCCGCCATCTTCGACCGCAACGCCGAAGGGCTGATGATCAGCCAATTGATTACCGATTTCGGACGGACGGCGAACCTGACCGGGAGCGCCAGGCTGGAGGCTGAGGCGGCGGCCAACAACGCTCAGGCCACGCGCCAGCAGATCCTCCTGGCGGTGGACGGCGCGTTCTACTCCGCACAGCAAGCCCAGGCCGTCACCCAGGTCGCCCGCCAGACCGTCACCAACCGGCAGGTCTTTTTTGACCAGGTCAGCACGCTGGCCACCAACAAAATCCGGTCCGAACTCGATGCCAGCTTCGCCAAGGTGAACCTCCAAGACGCGCAATTGCTCCTGATCCGGGCGCAGAACGACCTCGAGGCCGCGTTTGCACAGCTCTCCAATCTGCTCGGGTTGCGCGAATCCAAGTCGTTTCAACTGATCGAGGAACCCCTCCCGGAAACCGTATCCACGAATGCCTCCGAATTTGTCCGCCAGGCGCTCGAATTCCGGCCGGACCTGCTCAGCCTGCGCAACCAGCAGGATGCGGCATTGAAGCTGGCCCTGGCCGAACGCGACGCCCGGTTTCCGACCATCGCCGCCGTGGGTGCCGCGGGGGTCGCTCCCATCCGTGATTCCGCTCTGCCGGACAATTATGCCTCGGCGGGCCTGGTGGTGAATGTGCCGATTTTCGCCGGCGGCCTCTATGTCGCCCGGCAGCGGCAGGCGGAATTGCAGGCCCAAGCCGCGGGCGAAAGCCTGCGCGATCTCGAAGACAATGTGATTCGCGATGTCCGCATCACCTGGCTCAACGCTCAAAATGCGTTCGATCGCTACCGCATCACCCAGCAGCTCCTCGATACGACGCGGCTGTCCTATAATTTGGCTCGAACCCGTTATCTCAACGGGCTGACGTCCATCGTCGAGTTCAACCAGGCCGAGTTGAATCTCATCTCCGCCGAGATTTCGCTGGCGAGCACGCAATACGAGTATCTGATCCAACGCTCCGCCCTGGCCTTCCAGACGGGTATGCTGCGGTGAACCCGGCGCGCGGGGCCTGCCGGGGAGCCTCGGCGGGCATCTCCTTCGAACCTGATGCGAAGAATTAGCGTGCCCACGGAATCCCATCTGAATTAAGCTCCGGCTCCAGTGATGCGTACGAGAATCCTTGAACCTCGAAAAACGTCGTGGACAAGTCCAGGCGCGCCTCCCCGGCGTCGCGCCGCGACGCATTTCCACTGGGTGGCCGGGCTCCTTGGACTGAAGTCCGCGGCCGCCATCCGACGCCGCTGCGCGGGGCTGGAAGCGCGTTAGATGAAGAGCACGTCGTCAATGGGTGTGGACGAACGAGGCGAGACTTCTCCCCCGCGGGTTGAGGATTTGCTGCGGGACCCCGTGTGGCAACCCGAAACTGTGGGACAACCGATCCCTGCGTCGAAGCACGCCGTCTCGATGGCCCTGCCGCGCTGGCGCGACGTGGTGGGCTACGAGGAAAAGGCGCCGGACGTGATGGCGCGATTGTTAGGGGGCTATCCCCGGTTCGTCATCCATCCCCTGGTGGCGGAACTGGGACGGCGCCTTGCCGGGGCCGAGCCTTGCCTGCCCTTCCCCTCCCGGCGCGTGGCGGAGATGGCGGCGGATTTCGCCCGGCGTTCGAGCGGGACCGAAGCGACGGTGGCGGAGAAGAATGGCATTTACGGCGTGGTGGCCACGGGCGGCGGCCACACCGCGCTGCGCTCATTTTGGCAACACACCGGGCTGATTGTCTCGAGCCGCCAGGCGGAGGCGCTCCTGGCGGGCCGCGGGCCCCTTGCCGATGGCCTCCCTGTCCGCGCGTCTCTGCGCCGGCAGTTGGCGGGCTTTTACGATTGCGGTGAAGACGACGTCTTCCTTGGGCCGACCGGGATGAGCTCGATTTTCGCCGCGCACCAGGCGGCGTTGCGGCGGGCTCCGGGAAGGCCGACGGCGCAGTTGGGTTTTCCTTACGTGGACACTTTGAAGCTCCAGCAGAAGCTCGGCCCGGGCGGAATCCTGCTCCATCACCTGGACAGCATCGAGAGCAAGCTGGGGAGCCTGCTCGAACGCGAGCGGCTGGCAGCGTGCTTTTGCGAGATCCCGGGCAACCCGTTGCTCGGGTCCGTGGATCTGAGCCGCGTGAGCCCGCTGTTGCGGAAGCACCGCGTGCCCCTGATCGTGGACGACGTGGTCGCCACCTCGGTGAATGTGGATGTCAGCGGACAGGCCGACCTGGTGGTGACCAGCCTGACCAAGTTTATCGCCGGCACCGGCGACGTCATGGGCGGCGCCCTGATTTGCAATCCGCGTTCCGCCTTGTACCAGGAACTCAAGGCCCAGGTGCGGGCGCATCACGAGGAGTTGTTGTGGGAGGAAGATGCCGCCGTCATCGAGCGGCAGGCGCGCGGGTTTCCCGACCGGATGCGGCGGCACAATGAGAACGGCTTGCTGATCGCCGAGCGCTTGCGGCGGCACCCGGCGGTAGAACGCGTGTGGTATCCCAAGTGGGAATCCAGCGGGGCTTATGACGCGGTGCGCCGCGCCAGCGGAGGCTGGGGCGCGCTGTTGACGTTCCTGCCGAAAAACGCCCCCGCAACCTCCCCCGGAATCTATGATCGCCTGGCGCTGTGCAAAGGTCCGAGCCTGGGGACCGTGTTTACCCTCGCTTGCCCTTTCACCTTGCTGGCCCATTACGCCGAGTTGGAGTGGGCGGAGGCCTGCGGGGTCTCGCGGTTCCTGATCCGCCTCTCGGTGGGTTTGGAGGATCCGGAGGACTTGTGGGGCCGGTTGGACGCCGCGTTGCGGAGCTGAGCGCAGCCGGGCGGCCCGCGCGGATCCGGATGCGGTCTTCCCTTCGGTCGTTCCCTGTTCTACCCTCAACGCTCGAGTCCTTGGTTTTTGTCAGGATAAACTAAGTGTGAGAGCGATGGTTTGCCACACAACCTGCTCCCGCCTCAAGGCGGTGTTCAGTGCGTTGGTGGTCGCTTCCGTTGTCTCCTCATTCACGGCTTTCGCGGAAATTCGCGACGGCGGCATCGATCCGGCCAATCTGGGCAAAGGGGAGTGGATTTATGCGGTGACGGATGCCACGAACCATTTGGGCGGGCATATCCACAGCGTCACTAACGAGACCAGCTTGATGTTGTTCTTTCGCAGCCAGGGGATCCGTTACCTGGTGGTGAAGGCGGCGACCAGCGACCAGCTCTTCAGGGGTTGCACCAGCGGGCCGCAATTCAACCGCGCTTTGGTGGATGCCGCGCACACGAACGGGCTCCGGATCTTTGGCTACAACCGCTCGTATGGGGCGGATATACCGGGAGAAATTGTCGTGGCCGATTACGTGTTTAGCCAGGGGGCGGATGGTTACGTTTGGGACGCGGAGGCCGAGTGGGAAAGCAGCAGCCCCTGGATCCGCTCGAAAGGGCCGGCGAAGGCCTGGCGTCTCTGTTCGACCGTGCGGGCTCATTGGCCCACGAAATTTCTGGCCCACGCCCCCTTCCCGATCATCAGCTATCACCCCACGTTCCCCTACAAGGAGTTTGGCTATTGGTGCGATGCCGTCATGCCGCAGATTTATCATTCGGGCTGGACGGGCGCTTTGGCGAGCGCCAGCGGTGGGATCAACTGGGCCGACGTAAACTGGGCCAATTGGCAACGAAGTCTCGTCGATTCGAATAGCCTGGTCGAGGGCAGCCGGATCTTTTGGACGAATGCGATTAAGCCACTCGTTCCGGTGGCGGAGGTCTATGGAACTCCCGGTTGGTCCCCGTGCGCGGGGGTGACGGCCCCCGTCCGGGAGGCGGACATCATGGAGTTCCTGGATTATCTGTCGGCGGATTCCCACTGCCCCTCTGCGGGCGGCTACAAAGGCGCCGGCTTTTGGCGCGCCGACCTGCACAGCGCGGCGCAGTGGGCCCACATCCGGGCGGCAAGGGTAGGCGACGAGACCGGGGTGGTGAACAACCTCGTGCTGGATGATCCCGAGGCTTCGGTGACCGGTTCGTGGACGCCGGTGCGCACGTTCTACGACGGAATGTTCTTTGGCTGCGGCAGCGGGACGGATACCAACAGCTTTGGCACGAATTACCTCGTTCACGCCCAAGGCAAGGGCGAGGCCTTTGTGGAATTCAAACCCGAGATCGTGGTCCCGGGCGAATATGAAGTGTACCAGTGGCACCCGTTCAGGCGGGATGCGTCGAGCCGGGTTCCGTTCATTGTGGATTGCGACAGCGGCGCTGAGGTTGTTTACGCGAACCAGCAAACCAACGCTGGGAAGTGGAACCGGCTGGGCCAATTCCCGTTTTCTCCTGGCACACATTGCACCATCCGCCTCACCGATGAGATTCCCGAGACCAACGCGGTAGCGATTGCCGATGCGGTGAAGCTCGTGTTTGTCAGGTGAAGGCACCCTTTGTTTGCGGGCCCACATGAGACACAGCCTGGCAAATCGAGCCATCCCCGGCGCGGCGCCGCTGCCGCCAAAGCGCGCGCTACCGAGCGCTGCCTGCGAACACCGCGCATACGGGCGCGCCCACCTCGATCTGCTGGCCGGTTGGTGTCAAATGCCCATCCTTTGGTTCGACCCGGAAGACCACCACGTTATTCGAATCCTGGTTCTCGACGAGCATCCAGCGACCGCTCGGGTCCAGGGTGAAGTGCCGCGGCGTCCTGCCACCCGAGGGCTCACAACCGATCCACGTCAAGCTGCCGCTCCGGCCATCAATTGCGAACTCCGTAATGCTGTCATTTCCACGGTTTGAGGCGTATAAAAACCTCCCGGTTGGATCCACCTGCACCTCGGCCCCAGACCTTTGGCCCTGAAACTCCGCGGGCAACGTCGAGAGCGTTTGAATTTCCTTCAATCTTCCCCACTTCGCATCATAATCGAACGCGGTGACACTCGAACCCATCTCGCTGACCACATAAGCCACCCGGCCGTTCGGGTGGAAGGCCAGGTGCCGGGGACCCAAGCCCGGCTTGACGCGAGCGAACGCGGGCTCATTCGGCACCAGTGTTCCTTTGGCCGCGTCCAGCCGATAAACCAGCACTTCGTCCAGCCCCAAATCGCACGTCAGCGCAAACCGGTTCCCCGGGTCCGGCGCAATGAAATGCGCGTGCGGTCCTTCCTGCCGGCGCGGGTCCACACTCGAACCGTGGTGCTGAATGCAGGCGGTTTCCTTGCCCAGCTCCCCATCGGGCTGTATTTGAAAGGCCGCGATGCTTCCGCTGCCATAATTCGCGGCCATCACGCACCGGCCCGTCCGATCCACGGCCACATGGCAAGGACCCGTTCCGCCTGACGCCTGGGCGTTGAGCAGCGTCAAATGGCCCGTCACCGGCTCGATTCGAAACGCGCTGACCGATCCCGCCCGCCGGCCACCAAAGTCATCCATCTCCCCCGCCGCATAAATCCAGCGGTGGCTCGGGTGGACCGCCAGAAAACTTGGGTTCCGGGTCTCGACCGCCAGTTCCGGCGCGCTCAGCCGCCCGGTGGTGGTGTCAAAGTGGGACAAATAAATCCCCTGGCTCTTGCCTCCGGTATAAGTTCCGAAATAAACCAGCATCTGGCCCTCCCCGGAAGCTGCAAATGCCGTGACCCCCGCCAGTTGCAGGCAGGCGGCCGACACAGCCGTCCAAACCCATATACCCGTTTGCCGCAATCGCATGGCCGTTTAAAACATGATACCGGAACCAATTCAATCACTTTTACGTTGCAGAATTTCTTTGACGTTCTACAATCTATTAAACGGCCGCACGCGAAAGGACAGATTATGTATTTCGGCGTCGATTATCATCCCGAGCAATGGGTTCATCCCTACGGAGGCACCCCCGAGAACCCCGAGGCCGCGTGGGAGCGCGACATCGCCCTCATGCAAACCGCCGGCATCAACGTGGTGCGCATCGGGGAGTTCACTTGGGGGCTGTGCGAATCCGCCGACGGCGTCTTTGATTTTTCCTGGCTCAAGCGCGTGATGGATCTGCTGGGGCAGGCGGGCATCAAGGTCGTCCTGGCCACCCCCACCGCCGCTCCGCCCATTTGGCTGGCCAAAGCGCACCCCGAGATCCTGCCCATCGATGAACAGGGCTTGCTCAAGCACGAAGGCACCCGGCGCGCCGTGTGCCTCAACAGCGATGTTTTTTGGAAATTCTCGAAGCGCATTGTCGAGCAAATGGCCAAGGCGCTCGGCCAGCATTCGAGCCTCATCGCCTGGCAAATCGACAATGGTTTGGGCGGCAACTTCACCGAGTCGTCGTTTAACGAGGACACGCGCCACGATTGGCACGGCTGGCTCGAAGCCAAATACGAGACCATCGACCGTCTGAACGAGTTGATGGGCCTCCGCCATTGGGGGCAGATCGTCACGGCGTGGGACCAGGTCCCCATGCCCATGACCGCGCCCACGAACCATAACCCGGCCCTGCTGCTGGATTGGTGCCGCTTCTGCAGCGATACCATCGTCCAGTTCGTCAAAATGCAGGCCGACCTCCTGCGCGAGGCCACCCCGCAGTGCCCCGTCACCACCAACCTCCGCCCCCTGCTCCATCGCTTCGACCACTTTGACCTGGCCGAAGTCATCGACTTCGTCTCGATCGAAAGCACCGCCGCCATCAAGGCCCGCTCCGCGGAACTCGCCTGCGAAATCGACATGCTCCGCTCCCTCAAAAAGACCGGCATCCGCACGCCGGACGGCGACTCCGGCTTTTGGGTCATCGAACAAAAAGCCGGGAACGTTACCTGGCAGGACGTGAATTCACTGGTCCGCCCCGGCGTGCTGCGCATGTTCACCTATCAACTGATCTCCCGCGGCGCCACCGCGATTCTTTTCTTCCGCTGGCGTCAGCCGCTGTTCGGGACTGAAAAATTCCACGGCGCGGTCCTCGGCCACCATGTCCGGCCGGATGGCCGTGTTTTCCGGGAGGTGGCCCAATTGGGCGAGGAGATGAAATTGCTGGCGCCGTCGCTGCAAGGCACCAAAGTGCGGGCCGAGACGTGCATCCTCTACACCCACGACAATGATTGGGCGCTGCAACAGCCGAACCAGCCCAACAAGCACTTCAATCTGCGCGAGCACATTCTGTTGTTTTACACCGCGCTCCACGATCGCAATATCGCCGTCGATTTCGCCCGGCCCACCGAAGATCTGTCCTCGTACAAAATCGTCTTCGCCCCTTCCCTCCACCTGCTGGCCGGGGGCGAAGCCGACTTGCTCAAGCTCTATGTTCAAAACGGCGGCACGCTGGTGGCCACGTTCAACACCGGCCTGGTGGACGAACATAACATGGCCCCCGACACCGGCTATCCCCACGACCTGACGGACTTGTTTGGCCTGGAAGTGCTCGAATTCGACCAGTTACCACCGGGTGAGGAAAATCATCTGACCTTCAAGGGCACTTTCCCCACCAGCCACCTGCATCCAGCCCGGCTGTGGTGCGATCTCATCGAGCCGGGCGAATGTCAGATCCTGGCCAACTACGCCAAGGATTTCTACGCCGGGCGGCCGGCCATGACCATGCACAACTACGGGCTGGGCAAGGCCATTTACATCGGCACCCAAAGCCACCTGCACTTCTATACCGACCTTATCGTCTGGCTCCGCCAAATCTGCAACCTGCACTCGCTCCTCAAAGTCCCCGATACGGTCGAGGTCAGCATGCGGCAAAAGGACGACAGCCGCGTCTTTTTCCTCTTGAACCACCAGGGTTCGCCCTTGCGCTTGCAGTTCTATAAGCCCATGCATGATTTCCTGACCGGCAATACCTTCTCCGGCAATTACGACCTGCAACCCCACGGCGTCCTGGTCCTGGACGAGCACGCCGGGGCCAAGACCTGATGCCACCGCGAAGGGTGACGACTTGGCTGATGGCGGGATCTGCGGGACCAATAACCCGATGAGGGACCACGAAACACGCGAAAGGCAGTACGCCGATGCTCCCCCTTCCTCCCCGCCGCATTCCGCCGCTTGGCCCCGGCAAAGTATCCGCCCGCGAGCGCGTCCTCGCCCAATGGCGCGGCCTGAATCTCACCCCGCTCGAAGCCGCTCGCTCCTTGCGCGCTCGGCCTCTCACCGCGGTGCTCCCCAAAATTCTTTCCGAGCTGCGCATCGATCATCGCCAGAGCGAGACCGAAGTCGTCAAAGTCTGGAACAACCTGCTGGACCCGAATATCACCGCGCACGCCCAACCCACCGGCCTGCGGAAGGGAACCTTGTTCGTCACCGTCGATAGCAACGTCTGGCTCAGCGAAATTGTCCGCTACCGCCGCAAAGAAATCCTGGACCGTCTCCAGCACAGCTTTGGGCGCGAGCTGATCTCGAAGATTTCGTTCCGCGTGGGTTAATGCGGCACGGCTTTAGGCCGCTTGCGCGTGGTGGGGTGATCGCGGAGAGGATGGGCTCCAGGCCGGCGCCGGCTGCGCCGCCGCGTAGCGGCGTCTGATGGTAGCCGTGGACCTCGGTCCACGGCCCCCGGTCGCCGAAGGGCAATGCGTGGCGCAGCCACGCCCGAGGGGTGCATTCTTGCCTGGCCGCCCCGGCTTCGGACCACGGCATCCCCTCCCGGTCATCCTGCGCCGCGTGCTGTTCCCGGGGTTTTCCGGTCCAAAATCGTTCTGTAATTCCCCCCTGATTTCTCCTACCTTGCCCGCCGATGAAGTGGAACATCATCACCGTCATCCCGGTCTATAACGGCGAGAAGTTCATCCGGCAGACCCTCGAATCGGTCGCCCGGCAAACGCTCCGCCCGGACCGCTTGATCGTCCTTGATAATTGCTCGACCGACGGCACCGAGCAGATCGTGCGCGACTTTCCAGCCCATTCGCTGCGAGTGGCTGCGCAACCAAAAAAACCTGGGGATTTTCGGGAACTGCAACCGCGCCCTCGAATTCGCGCCCGAAGCCAAGTACCTGCACCTCCTGTGCGCCGATGACCTGATCGAGCCCGCTTTTTACGAACGGCTCACGCGTGAGCTGGATGCCTGCGACGGCCTCGGTTTGGCCTACTGCCTGGACGAACGCATCGACGAGCGGGACCAGCACCTGAGCGTGTCCGGCAAGGTCACCGGCACGGCGGATGCCGTCCCCATCGATACGTTTCTGAGTCGAAAGGCCGAAATCGCCAACCAGGCCTTTAGCGGCAGCCTGATGAAAACCAACTATCAACCCGCCCCTTGCCAGTTCCGGCTGGACATGCCGATCCTGGGGGACGTCGCGTGGTGGGCCGCCTGGGGCAAGCATTGCCGTCAGATCGTTCAGGTGAACCTTCCCCTTTGCAAATACCGCTGGCATGGCGACAACACCACCAACCTCGTCATGCCCGGCATGCAGGCGCTCATCCTGGACGAGTGGCGGGTCATGCAGTTGAACGAGCAGCTCCGCAACGGGCACTCGAATCCCATCCGCCGTTTCAAACTCAAGGGCCTGTTCGCCGTCCGCACCGGCATCAAAGCCAAACGCATTCGCCAGCAGGACAACCTCGAATACTCCCGCCGCATCATTCTCGAAGGCAAAAAAATCTCCGGCCCGCTGGCGTGGTATCTCGGGCAAGCCGTGGTCGAAAGCCGCGACCTGCTTCTTTACGGCGTGCTTCGCCGCCCACGCCACCCGAAAAATGTTTATAGCTAGGCCCCACGACGCGCAGCGTGCGGGGCGGAGGCGCGACCGCCGCGCCCCATCCGGAGACTTCCCGCCGCCAATGCGCATGCGTAGCACCGCTGCTGCCGCCCGCGAACCGCGGACCGTGGAGCAGCGACAACGAGCCCGGCGCCTGGGACCGGGACCTTGCTTCATGACCACTTAGCCTTTCCCATGCTCCGCACCCACCCCGTTCCCACCTGCCTGCTCTGCGGCTCTCCCGGCCGGATGCTGTACCGAGAACCTCACCGACCGCTCCTACGCCGCTCCCGGCGCGTGGAGCCTCCGTCAATGCCAGCGCGAGACGTGCGGCCTGGTCTGGCTCGACCCGCAACCCATCCCCGAGGACATCGGCCAGGCCTACCAGGGCTATTACACCCATGCCCAACCCGAGCCCGGTCCCAGCATTGTCCGAGACGCCTGCTGGGCCGTCTGGCACAGCTATCTCGGGCGCCCGCTTCGGCTATACTCAGGGCGCGGGCCCGAAATGGCGCCGGTTGGTGGCGCCCCTTGCCTTGCTTCATCCCGGTGGCCGCGACGAACTCGATGCCGCCGCCATGCATCTCCCCGCCCCCGCCGGCGCGGCCCGTGTGCTCGATGTCGGCTGCGGCAGCGGCGTCCTGCTCGCCCGGATGCAGTCGCTCGGCTGGCAGGTCGAAGGCGTCGAGGTCGATCCCGACGGCGTCAAAGCCGCGCGCGCCCGTGGCGTCCCGGTCCGCCTGGGCATGCTTGAAAAACAGGGCTTTCCCGACAACCACTTCGATGCCGTTCATTCCGCGCACGTCATCGAGCACGTTTACGATCCACTGAGCTTGTTGCGGGAATGTCATCGCATCCTGAAACCCGGCGGAACGCTCGTCATTTTGACCCCCAACATCGCCAGCATCCGGACACAAGCAGTTTGGCTCGGCCTGGCTGAACCTCGATCCTCCGCGGCACCTTGTCCTTTTCTCGATGGCCACGCTCCGCCGGGCGGCGGAGCAAAGCGGCTTTGTCATCCAACGCCTCGATAGCACCGTCCGCTCCGCCTGGGTCTATGGCGCCCTGAGCAGCCGTATCCGCCAAACCGGCCGGGCCGAAATGTCAGAACTCGGCAAGCCCGCCAACCTCCTCCGCGGCATCCTTTATCAGTTCCGCCAGCGCCTCGCCCTCCGCCGCGACCCCCAAGCGGGCGATGAACTGCGGTTGATGGCGAGGAAGTAGGAAGGGACGATGAGACCACGAGACCATGAGACCATGAGACCACGAGACCACGGGACCATGAGACCACGGGACCACGGGACCACAGGACCACGGGACCATGGGACCACTGACCACTGACCACTGACCACTGACTACTGACTACTGACTACTGACCACTGACTACTGACTGGGGGGCGGGGGACGCTGTACAGATGCGTGCGGAATTGCGCAAGAATCTTCGAATTGCTTCGTGGCGTGACGGGGGAGATGGTCACGGTTTTCTGGGGGTGGTGTTTCACGCAGGTTCGGTCCTCGGTTGCGTTCATGAGCGGGCGAGGGCACAGGGAGTTCGAAGCGAGCCCAACACGCGCTCCCGAACCGCGCCGCACCTTGAAGCGCCTTCCTGAATTCACATGTGCCGCCCGTTGAATCTCCCACGGACGACCGGGCAACGAACTAGAAACGGGTTCCACGAAAAAACCCGCTCGCTGGTACAGGACGCGAGGTGACGCGGTTTGCCCTGGGGACGATGTCGCGCGGGGCTGTGGATTGTAAAGGAGTCGGAATTCGAGATCTCAGATTTCGGAATTTGAGATGGGCAGTCGGGAGGGCTGGAATCAAGGATCCTGCATACGGCCCAGCCTACGGTTCTGGCGCTTCCCATTTGCCCCCTCAAAGCCGCGAAATTCCTCCGTTGGTTCCAGCCCGGGACCCATCATCTGTATCCCAACGAAATCAACTTCCTGTCTCCGGTTCCCCTCGTCCCGCTTGTCGCCCCGTCCCGCAACTCAGGGTGATGGCCCCAAGAGCCCGTACCCCCGTCCGTAGTCCGCAATCAGTAGTCAGTAGTCAGTAGTCAGTAGTCAGTAGTCAGTAGTCAGTAGTCAGTGGTCAGTGGTCAGTGGTCAGTGGTCCTCGTGGTCTCGTGGTCTCGTGGTCTCGTGGTCTCGTGGTCAGTAGTCCGAAGTCTTCCCCCTCACCGCCTCGCCTTCTCCATCTCCCGCGGCGCCTTCGCGGACGATCGCTCCTGGTCCTGCGGCACACTGAGTATCCGGTCCGCGTTCCCTGACCACGCCCAGGAGCGCGCACAGCAACAATCCCAGGGCTACCGCGGCCAGGCTCACATAAAACGGCCGCATCGGCGGTTGAAACTTGAACTCGACCTGGTGGCTGCCGGCGGGCACATACACGCCGCGCATCAGGTAATTGCACCGCAGAACCTGCTCCGGCTTCCCATCCACGGTCACCTTCCAGTTCGGGTCAAAACGGTCGTTGAGCAGCAGCACCGAGCCTGAGGTTGCGTCTGCTTTGAACACAATGTCCTTGGGAGCGTAGCTCTCGAATTCCACCTTCCCCGCCCCGGCGCTTCCGGCGCTTTCCGCCGCGGCTGGGGGCAGGCCTCCCGCCACCAGCACCGTCTTTTCGGGGTCGAACGAGGCGCCGGCCAGTTCGGACAGGCTCGCGGTGTCGTTGGTGTTCACCTGCCAATGATTATAGAGCTTAGCCCGTGGCAAAGCCCCGGCGAACTCGATCACGGCAAAGGCCCCATTCGTCGAAGGCACGGCGGTCAACTGTTCGAGCTGCGTCGGATTGACCACGCCCGGGCGGGGCACGATCTGGAACCGGTCGGCGATGCGGAACCGCTGTTGCATAGGGTCGAGTTGCTGGTTGAGAAAGCTGAGGGAATCCGCCGCGCCGATGAGGTAACGGGTGTTGGTGAGCTGCCAGCGGCGCGCCAAATGCCACAGCTCCTCGCGGCTGGGGGCCAGGGCCGTCTCGAAGGCTGCCAAGTCCTCCGGCACGCGCGGCATTTGCACCACGTCGAGCGACTGCACGTTGTAGAAGAGAAATTGGTGTTGGGCCCACTCGATGCGATAAAGCTGGTTCACCAGTTCGAGCCCCGGCGGGGTGCGCAGCGGCAGGATGGCCACCCGGTGCTCGTAAGGTTTATCGCGCAGAAAATCGATGATGGGGTTGGTGGCGTATTTCTCGTGGTAATCCCAGGTGAGAATCCACGGCTGGTTCGCCCGGCCCAAATCCACCACCACAAAAAGTCCCAGCAATGCCCCGCCCCACCTCGCGCGCCGTCCGCTGAACCCGCCGCTCATCACCAGGACCAGGAGGCCAATGGCCACCGTCAGGAACACCAAAAACCACCCCACCTGTCCGATGCTGAAAGCCGCGATCGATTTCGCGGTCTCCGCGTCAAAGCCCACCCCCTGCAAATAGGTCTCGAACCCGCCCCGGCTGGAATTGTAGATCAGCCACGCCACCGCGCTCAGGCCCAGGAGGGCCAGGCAACCGAGGGTCCAGCGCCGGTCAAAACCCTTTACTCGCTGCCACCACACTTTTACCCCGGCGATCAACCCCACCGGCGCGGCTGCGCTCGCCGCCGCCCCACGCTTCCCCGCCTCGCGCTCGGGCTTGGTTTCGCCGCTCGCCATGTAGCGCTGCCACAGGCCATGAACCCCATACGCGAACAGCACCACCATCGACCAATTGAACACGTGCGTGAACTTCGCCGGGTTCCGGATCGTCGAGAAATACGGCAGCGCATACAGCAGCCGGTAAAACGGCGCGAATCGTCCGAAAGCCAGCAGCAGCGACACCACCGCCACGACCACCCAAAAGCCGATCCACTTCCGGCTGGACTGGGGAAAGACGGAGTCGCGCTTGCGGAAGCCTTGCAGCGCCGCCCAGACCGCCACCAGCACGACGAGGATGCCCGTGTAATTGCCGCCGCCGGTGAACCGCAGAAACCCGCCGGGCTGGGGCCCCTGCCGGCCGTTCTCGAAGTAGCGATACCATGCCTGGTCACGGCCCGCCGCGCCCCAGTAATTGCCTCCGTCCGGCGTGTCCATCCGGTAACCAAACAATCCCGGCACCACCAGGCCCAGCGCCTCGGCCTTGGGCAGGCTCCATTGCGTCGCAAAATCCCAGCGTTCCTCCTTCGTGCGCGTGTCCTGCTGGGTGCCTACGACCCCCTGGACCTGCGTGGCGACCAGCACCGAGAGCGCCTGGGCCGCCAGGAACGCGGCGAAGACCGCCACCACGGCGGTTTGCGTCAGGCCCAGAGCCAGGTTCTTGCCCTTGGACCCTTCCGCCGCCCAGGCCTGGTACACCACGAACGCCGCCACATACACGCTGAAAATCGCCCCCATGTCCGCCGCCTCCATCACCCCCAGGCCGACCAGCATCCCGGCCAACGCCACTTTCAGCCACCGCCGCAACGTTTGGCGTGAACTGGTTTCCGGCGGGACTGGGTCCTGCCCTGGCCCGGCGCCCGTTGGCGCCGGGACCACCAAGGCCGCCAGCGCGAAAAAGCTCAACCCGATCATGAGCGGATGCGCGGCCACGCCCCAGCATGCTCCCGAGAAAAACCCTGAATTCAAGGCCGCCGCCAGGGCGCCTAACACGCACGCCAGCGGCGCCAGTTTCAATTGACGAAAAAAGCACCACGCGCCCAGCCCGAGAAACAACAACGTGAACGGCGCGTAAAACTTCGAATACCCGACCGGCCCCAGCAAATAAAGCAGCCCAAACGTAATGTCCGGCGACGCGCCCGCCTCCCGGAAACCCACGGTGTTCAGGTCCTGCCAACCCCCGGTAAACGTGTCCGGCACCGCGTGCGACTGCGACATTTGCGTTCCCAGCGGCCCGTCATTCGAGAACAGCACCCGCCCCGGCAAAAAAACGTTGTGAAACAGCACCGTGAGCACCCCGATGAGCACCAGGAAAACCACGACAATTCCTGCGCTCCGCGGGCTGACGGATGGCTGCGACGCTCTTGAATCCATACAAGCTCCATTTTGCCGTACCCTCCCCAATAGTCGAGCCAAACCCGCCCTGGCGGCCCCTTCCGACTTTACTCCCTAAATCCCGCCCCATAAGCTAATCTCCTGAATTAAAATGGAAAAGCTCCGAACCACACCGTGTCGAGCGGCCGATGCCAGCGCGGCTCGCAACCTTTAGTCTCCTCCGGGAGGGGCCTCGAATCCCTCGCTGCCCATGTTCGTAAGAGGAAATTCGCTTTGCTCTCGCAGGTTGCCAAACCGTTTTGGACGTTGGCTGCGGGAACTGCTCACCGCTATGCTTTCTCTCGAGAACTTCATATCGCGGGGCTGGACGGGTATCCTCCGGCTTTGGAAGAGGCTCGGCGCAATGGTACTCACAACGAATACATCCTGGGAGACGTCAAGGGCATCACCCAACTTTTTCCTGGCCGAAGATTCGATGCCTGCATTGCGTTGGATGTGATCGAACACTTCAAAAGGAGAATGGTTGGCGCATGGTCCTCGAAGCTATGGAACGGTTGGCTAGTAGGCTGGTAGTGATTTTCACTCCGAATGGCTTTTGCCCCAAAAAAGCAAGGATGGTGATCTGCAGGAGCATCTCTCGGGTTGGACCGCTCAGGAAATGCGGGAACATGGGTACAGCGTCATTGGGATGTTCGGGCGCAAGTCGTTGCGCGGCGAGTATCACAGGTTGGTACGTCAGCCTCGGACCTTCTGGCTCATCGTCTCCGTCCTCACTCATTTTCTCCAAACCAAGAAGCATCCGGAACAGGCGGCTGCCATCTTTTGTGTCAAACACATTCAAAAGTGAAAACTCTCTTCGCGTGAGATCTCAGCGACCACCGGGGCGGGGATTGGATCGATCTGGCCCACCCCAAGCAAATGATTAGCTAAGCTCTCTGTCCCTATAGTCACCCAAATTACCTCTGAGCGTCTTGATAAAATAAGTCAGTTTTGGCGTCCGTAACGTTTTTGCAAAGATTTCTTTGTCAGACGTCTTCCGGATCTGTCTAATCAACTTTCTGCGCCGTAGGATCTTTCGCCAATTCACCAGATTCTGGGTGAGAGCGCCCCAGTGTGCTCTGACGGCTGATTTGCGAAACGTTACGATTGAAAACAACATGCTCAAAAGCAGCATCGCAAAGAACGGGACGCCAATCCAGAGCAGCGATGGCGCGGATAAATTGGACAGAAGACTAAAAATCATGTTGCGGAGATAGTAGCCCTGCACCTGTCCTGACGTGAGCACTCGTTGTCCGGTGGTTCCCATTAGGTGTTGAATAGGGGGGCTTGGCACAAAATGGACTTCGTAGCCGGCAAGCCAAACCCGATGACAAAAATCGCTCTCCTCATAATAGCAGAAGAAATCATCGTCGAATAAGAACCCGCCAACGTCAGGAATGAGTCTCCGCCGGAACATCAGACAAGCCCCTTTTCCGCAAAAGACTGGGAAACTACGTTGGTATCTGGGGGAGTCTGGTTTGAAATACCCGTAATGATAGGGCAACCCCAATGCGGTTATGAATGAACCACACACATCCAAGGTGTTGGCAAAGCGTGGCAGGATCATTTTTCCCTGCACTACCCCAACCCGCGGGTTCTGATTCAGATATTCGCATAGGGGTTGAAGGAAATTGGGTGTCACCACCGTGTCGTTGTTGAGGAGGAGCACGTATTCGCCCGTGCAATGAAGCAGTCCCAGATTATTGCCCCCCGCAAACCCGAGGTTTCCGGGGCTGTTTACCACCTTAACCCACGGGTAATTCGCCAGGATCTCCAGTGATTCATCCGACGAAGCATTGTCCACCACCACGACTTCGCATCGCGGGTGCGCAATGGACTTGATCGAGTCGAGGCACCCGGGAAGGAGGCTGGCGCCATTAAAGTTCACGAGCACAATGGATACAAGGTGCTTGAGGTCGGCTGCGCTTGCATGCAAAGGCTCCGGGGCGTCTAAGCTCTCGCTAAGAGACATGGGTCAATGGGCGGTGATCTTCGGCAGCCCAAACCGGAGCAGAGTTCGCAGTTCGTCCCAACGATTCAGCCGCCACCGAAAAAATCGAAGCATAGCCCAATCACTTCGCCTCCTGAAACCTTCGATGCGTTTTCTCTCGGAAATGATGTGCCTTCGCAGCTTCCAACAATCCCCAATCGCTTCCAGGTAGGCACGCCTGACGAAAGACCATCTCCGAAAAACCAGCAGGCCTACAGCACCCTCAACGAGTAAGAGCATCAACTGTAACGCTACGGTTAAGAGTAGAATTCCCTGACAGTTCTTTAGCAACAAGACTAGGCAATTTCGGTTGGCCAAAAAGCGCTTTGTATCACTCGTCCTTATTTCCTGAAGCCTCGTGCCGCCGGCGGGATTGACCGAAGCTGCGCCACGGTGGTGCAACCGCGCAGCGGGAGCGATGACAGCGGTCGCCCCAGAGATCCATACTCTCCACGATAGATCATATTCGTCTGCGTACATGTAGAAAATCGGGTCAAAGCCGCCTAACTCCTCGAACAGGGCCTTTTCGATCAAGTACGAACAGCCGCCCACAACGAAAACCTCCCCTGCGTTTCCACGCGCCTTCCCTGTGCTCATCAATCCGAAGATGTCAAACCCCGCTCCACCCCAAGACTGAACCGTGTCATCGTCGTAATTCAACATCAGAGGGGTTCCGGCCCTGGCCCCCAGGGACTCCACCGTGGCTAACAGCACCTGCAGACATGCCGGTTCCAGCCAGGTGTCGTTGTTGAGGAAGAAGAGATATTTGCCCCGAGCATATTCCGCCGCTCGGTTGTTGCCGGCGCAAAAACCGAGGTTAGCCCCGTGTTGAATCACGCGGCCGTTCGGCCACTTGGCCATGATTCCCGCAGCGAGCAGTTCTGAACCGTCAGGTGAGGCATTGTCGGCTACTATGACCTCAATCTGGGAAAACAGCGTTTGCGAGTGCAGCGAATCCAGGCAGCGTCGAAGCCATTGTGCTCCATTGTAATTCAGAACGACCACGCTGACCAGCATACAGGAATCCGTCATGTCTCATTTGCAACCCAAGTCAATGGGTGCCGCAGTCAAAGTGATAGAATCTAATGCTCCTGTAATTGCGATGAAGTTGCGCAGCGAAGCAAGTTCCCGTAAAGCTCGCTTCATCTGTTCTGGCGGAGATGTGGAGCGTTGATTGCCGTGTGCCTGCAGCTTGCTATGGACTTTTATTCGTTTCAGTTTTCTTGACAACCCGCAACCTAAAGATGACCTCTTCCGGAGGAAAAACTCCTGCCAGAAATCTCTCGAACATCACCGGCTCGATATTGATGAACACATTCATCCATTTTAATACAGCGAAGTTGCTGAAATTAAACCTCTTCTCCAGCATAACGAAACGAGCCGGGCTTCCGTAATTGGTTCGGTGGCGTAGTTTCCATTTTTCGTAGAATTTCAGCGGCCGGTTCCCCAGTTCTTCATAGTTGTCAAACGACCGAATCCCGAAAGGAATTCGGTGGTCTGGCTCGCTATAAAATTTCGTATCAAAAAAAATGGAACGCGGACCTCGATCAGGCCGTCAGGCCGTGAGATGCGATAAAGTTCCGTAACCACCGCATTGAAGTTTTGCAGGTGCTCCAAAATGTGTGAGCAAAGGATGAAATCGAAATGGTTTTCAGGGAATTGCCACGGGTATTTATTGAGATCGGCGATTTCGTTACCCCCGTAATCTACGATATCCAAATTCGTCCAGCCCGGACGAATATCTGTGCCACAACCTACATTCAGCCTTCGTTCTGAAGTGACGCCGTCGGTTTGTTTCATAACTCTTCTTCATGACCAGGCGGACTGAGCGCCTGCAACCCTAGCATGCCCCGCGCAGCTCGGCACGGCTAGATAATTCTTTTCGAACTCGGGGGGGCGAATCGGCTCGAGCTTCCAGGGACCCGGTTTGGCCAGACCCCGCCATAACATTGTTTTACATTGCGAGCAAATGTCATTGACTTTTGACCCGCAGCCTTGCACCCTTCAAATCAACTTTAACAACTATGCCGTTTAGGGGATAGGGAGGCTGAGGAGAAAGCACATGATGAAAAATTCGTTGGGGTCACTGGGATGGTTCGGGGTTTGTTCGCTGGTTGCAGGAGTCGTTCTCCCCCATACCACGATATTCACCTGCAGCGCTGCCTGCGTTTCGGCGCCGTCTGGGTTAGTAAGTTGGTGGCCAGGCGAAGGCAACGGTAACGACGCCACTGGTATTCACAACGGGTCTCTTCTCAACGGTGTTACATTCGATTCGGGAGAAGTTGGGCACGCATTTCGGTTTGTCGCTGGGCCGAACCAACGCGTTTACGTGCCCGACAGCCCCAGCCTCCAGTTAACAAATTCGTTAACAATCGAAGGTTGGTTCAAAATCAATGGAGGGTGGGTACTGGTGCATCGGGGTGATGACCGTCCAGGCTTTGATCCTTACTCTCTTTCATTGCAGCCGAACGGAACTCTTGCTTTTCAGATCACGGATGCCAGTAACAATATCGCAACCGCGCAGACGCCTGGGGCATTGGCCACTAACATATGGACCCATCTTGCTGCTACGCTGGATGGCGCGACGGGGATGATGTCGATCTACGTTAACGGCCAACTCTCAGCCCAAACTCAGACGACCATCCGGCCATTTGGGCCGTTAGACCCAACCAGAGACCCGTCACTGTGCATCGGGAACGTGAGCGGGCACACCATCGATTTCCCGTTTGACGGTTGGGCCGACGAGGTCAGTCTCTACAATCGGGCTTTGGTTCCCAGCGAGATTCAGTCCATCTACAATGCGGGCGCCGCGGGCAAGTGCCCTCTGGGGTCCTTGGCCTGTGTGACTCCTCCTCCGGGTCTGGCTGGTTGGTGGCCAGGCGAAGGCAACGGCAACGATGCGTTGGGAACCAACAACGGAGTGCTCATGAACGGGGTTGGCTTTGGTCCCGGTGAAGTGGGCCAAGCCTTCACTTTCTACGGTTCCAACCAGTTTGTGGCGGTGGCCGATGCCCCGTCCCTGGACCCGACCAACGCCTTCAGCTTGGAAGCGTGGGTCAACCTGAGCGCCTTTTCGGGCAACGACAGCACCGTCATTGCCGCCAAGGAGGATCCCTACTCCACCCGACAGTACCAACTGGCGATGTTCAACTCTGGGGGCCACTGGGTTTTTCGGCCGGGGGTGATGGTGCCCGGCGGGTTCATTGGGTTTAACGGCACCAATGCGGTTCAGCTAAACACCTGGTATCACGTGGTGGAGACCTACGACGGAGCGGTCTTGAAGCTTTACGTGAATGGCAATCTGGATGGTTCGACCGCCGCGAGTGGTCCGATCAATGTCACCGCAAACCCGTTCCGGGTCGGGAGTGATGGGTCTGGGCCGTGGAATTTCATTGGCAACATCGACGAGGTCAGTCTCTACAATCGGGCATTGGGTCCCAGCGAGATTCAGTCCATCTACAATGCGGGCGCTGCGGGCAAGTGCCCTCCGGGGGCTCTGGCCTGTGTGACTCCTCCTTCGGGCCTGGCCGGTTGGTGGGCGGGTGAAGGCAACGGCAACGATGTGTTGGGAACCAACAACGGCGTGCTCATGAACGGGGTTGGTTTTGGTCCCGGTGAAGTGGGCCAGGCCTTCACCTTCTACGGTTCCAACCAGTTTGTCGCGGTGGCTGACGCGCCATCCCTGGACCCGACCAACGCCTTCAGTTTGGAGGCGTGGGTCAACCTGAGCGCCTTCTCGGGCAACGACAGCACCGTCATTGCTGCCAAGGAAGATCCCTACTCCACCCGACAGTACCAACTGGCGATGTTCAACTCTGGGGGCCACTGGGTTTTTCGTCCGGGGGTGATGGTGCCCGGCGGGTTTATTGGCTTTAATGGCACCAACGCGGTTCAGCTAAACACTTGGTATCATGTGGTGGAGACGTATGACGGAGCGGTCTTGAAGCTTTACGTGAATGGCAATCTGGATGGTTCGACCCCCGCGAGTGGTCCGATCAATGTCACCGCAAACCCGTTCCGGATCGGCAGCGATGGGTCTGGGCCGTGGAATTTCATTGGCAACATCGACGAGGTCAGTCTCTACAATCGGGCATTGGTTCCCAGCGAGATTCAGTCCATCTACAATGCGGGCGCTGCGGGCAAGTGCCCTCCGGGGGCTCTGGCCTGTGTGACTCCTCCTTCGGGCTTGGCTGGCTGGTGGGCGGGTGAAGGCAGCGGCAGCGATGTGCTGGGAGCCAACAACGGCGTGCTCATGAACGGGGCTGGTTTTGGTCCCGGTGAAGTGGGCCAAGCCTTCACTTTCTACGGTTCCAACCAGTTTGTGGCGGTGGCCGATGCCCCGTCCCTGGACCCGACCAACGCCTTTAGTTTGGAGGCGTGGGTCAACCTGAGCGCCTTTTCGGGCAACGACAGCACCGTCATTGCCGCCAAGGAAGATCCCTACTCCACACGCCAATACCAACTGGCCATGTTCAACTCGGGAGGGCACTGGATTTTTCGTCCAGGGGTGATGGTGCCCGGCGGGTTCATTGGGTTTAACGGCACCAACGCGGTTCAGCTAAACACTTGGTATCATGTGGTGGAGACGTATGACGGAGCGGTCTTGAAGCTTTACGTGAATGGCAATCTGGATGGTTCGACCCCCGCGAGTGGTCCGATCAATGTTACCGCAAACCCATTCCGGATCGGGAGTGATGGGTCTGGGCCGTGGAATTTCATTGGCAACATCGACGAGGTCAGTCTCTACAATCGGGCATTGGTTCCCAGCGAGATTCAGTCCATCTACAATGCGGGCGCTGCGGGCAAGTGCGCGACTCCCATCCCGGTAGCGATCTACTCCCAACCCGCGAACCAAACCGTGGTTATCGGACAAACCGCATCCTTCACGGTGGATGCGAGCGGAACCGCTCCTTTGAGTTATAAGTGGAGCTTGAACGGCACGGCCATTCCCGGCGCCACCAACAACCCGCTGGTCCTCACTAATGTTCAGGCCGGCCAGGCCGGCAACTATTCGGTCCAGGTCACGAACGCCCTCGGCTCCGCCACCAGCAGCAACGCTCTCCTCACGGTGAACTTCGCTCCCGCCTCCGTCTTAATCTCGGGCCAAACTCTTGGTTCGGGCGGGTCGGTCACCCTGCCGGTTCTTTTGGTCGCGAATGGCAATGAAAACGCCTTGGGGTTCAGCCTCGCCTTTTCTCCCGGGCTGCTCTCGTACGTGAACCTGAACTTGGGACCGGGGGCGGCTGGCGCGACTTTGGTTGTCAACACCAACCAGGCCGCCAATGGCCAGATTGGCGTTTTGATCTCGATGCCCGCCAACTCGACCTTTGCACCGGGCACTCAAGACGTGGTTGAGGTCAGCTTCCTCACCGCGTTCCTGACCAATCCAGCCTCAACCACGTTGACCTTTGGCGATCAGCCCACGATCCGGCAGCTTTCCGATCCCCAGGCCCATGCGCTCGCTGCCACGTACACCGGCACCTCGCTTCTCCATACCCGCGTCGGATTTTGAAGGTGATGTGGCGCCGCGGCCAAATGGTGACAAGGCGCTACGGTTACCGATTGGGTGCAGGAAGGCCGTTATGCCGCCCTGTTGGATTATCCCTCCAACGCCAGCGAGTATCAGCGCGCCGATTGCGCTCCGCGCAGCACGCTGGGCGACGGGGCGATCACCGTCGCCGATTGGGTGCAGGTGGGCCGCTACGTAGCTGGACTCGACCCGCTGACCCGTGCTGGCGGACCAACGAACGAGCGCGGGACCGAATATGGTCAGCGCCACCGGTGCTAAAGCGCCGGCGTCATGGCCGCCGATTCGCGCAGCAAAGGCACAGGCCCGCGGGAGATCAAAGTGACGAACGCCTACTTGGCTCCCGGCACGCCGGTGCCGTCTCCAGTGCTGCTGGAAGCTCAAGGCGACGAGAATGCGCTGGGCTTTAGCGTGTCCTTTGATCCAACGGCCTTCACCTATACCGGCGCGAGCCTGGGGGCCAATGCTGCCGGAGCCAGCATGGACATGAACGCCACCCAGGCCACTTCCGGCAAGCTCGGCCTTCGTCCTGCGCTCTGCCCACCGGCGCCACTTTCGCCGCCGGCGGCGAAGAGGTGGTCCGGGTCAACCTTGACCCAGTAATCTGCGCCCGGGCGCTTACACCTTGGCTCTCACGGACCAGCCCGCCACCCGCATGATTGTTGATCCCGCTGCCAATACGCTCGCGGCGAGTTACGTCAGCGGGAGCATTCTGGTCAACCCGCTCCCCACGCTCACCATCGCTCCGGCCCAGCAAAACGTCACGCTGTCGTGGCCGCTCTGGGCGACCAACTATACGCTGCAGGAGGCCGAGGGCTCGGGGGTATCGTCGTTGAATTGGTCCAATGTCCCCGTCGCCCTCACCGTCACCAACAACCAGGCCACGGTCAGCGTGCCGGTTAGCGGCAACACCAAGTTTTATCGCTTGCAGAAATAGCCGAACGCGGCCCGGCCTCGGAGACTTAACGGGCGGCGGGGTGGGGGTGCCATGCCGTTCCAGGAAGCCGCCGCGTTTCATGGCAGCTCGATGGCTCATGCGTAGCGTCGCTCCGCGACGCGGGTGTCGTATGTCGCGTAGCGACGAATGATGGTAGCCGTGGACTTCAGTCCACGGAGAGGAGAGAAATCGCGCTAATTTGAGCTGCGTCGCGTCGCGACGCCTGATAGGTTGCCGGGTGGTAAATAAGGAAAACCTATGGCCAACACGTTCACGAGTCTGCATTACCACATCGTTTTCAGCACCAAACACCGCGAGCCCTGGATTCGGCGCGACTTCGAGCCCCGGTTGTGGGCTTACCTGGCGGGGGTTGCGAACCACAACGACCTCAAGCCGCTGGCAATCGGAGGCATGGAAGATCACCTGCACCTGCTCCTGGGCCTGCCCGCCACGGTTTGCGTGAGCGAAGCTGTGAAGCGTCTCAAGGGAGGATCCTCGGGGTGGATCAAGGAGAACCTCCCGGGTTGCCTGGGGTTCGCCTGGCAGGATGGTTACGGGGCCTTTAGCGTAAGCAAATCCCAAATTCACGAAGTGGACGCGTACATCCGCGATCAGCGCGAACATCATCGGGTGAGAAGTTTTCAGGAGGAATATCGAGCGTTCCTGGATAAACACGGGATTCGTTACGAGGAGAGATATTTGTGGGATTGATGCGTCGCTCCGCGACGCGGGACGTCGGAGGCGGGGCGGATCCATGGACTGAAGTCCATGGCTACCCTGGTTGTCGCTCCGCGACACCGCGTGCGCCGCTCCGCGACACGAGGTTTGTGTCGCTCCGCGACATGGGTGTGCCGCCGTTCCGCGACACGGCGTGTGCGTCGCCCTGCGACGCGGTTGTCGTATGTCGCGTAGCGACAAACGATGGTAGCCGTGGACTTCAGTCCACGGAGGAGGAGGAGAAATCGCGCGATGATTTGAGCCGCGTCGCGTCGCGACGCCCCTATCCCTGCTCGTCCTGGATATAGGTTTGCCCCTGATAAAAGCGCGCGAAGAACGCGAACAAGACGCCGGTGGCCACCATAACGGCGACGAAGAAGAAGAAGTAATTCGCGCCCTTGAGTTGCAGGGTTCCGCGCTGGATGAGAAAATTGATGCCGGCGGTGAAGAGGTTTCCGACCGAGACGGCTCCCAGGTAGGTGCACATGACGAGGGATTTCAGCTTCTTGGGCGCCTGGGTGTAGGCGAATTCGAGGTGGGTTACGGAAACCAGCACTTCGCTAACGGTGAGAATGACGAAGGCGAGGATCTGCCACAGGATGCTGGGGGTCTGTCCGGCATCGATGCGCAACTGGATCCACCCCACGACCACAAACGCCAGCGCGGTGATAAACAGCCCGATCCCGATTTTCCGGAGCGGCGTCAGCCGGAAGACTTTGTTCACCGCCGGGTACACCGCGTAGGAGAAGATCGGCAGCATGATCAGAATGAACAGCGGGTTGACCGTCTGGATCTGCGCCGGTTTCCAGTCGATGCCAAACAGCACGCGGTTCATCTTTTCGGATTGCAGGACCCACGAGGAAAAGTTCTGCTGCCAGAGGGCCCAGAACATCGCGATAAACGGCACCAGGATCAGCAGGTTGCCCAGCGCCTTCCGGTTTTCCCGTTGCGCAATCTCGCTGAGGTACCGCCGAAATCCCGATGGCGGCAGGTGGACGAATTTCTTGCGCCCAAGCCAAAAGACGATGGTGGCCAGCAGCATCAGCAACCCGGGTGTGCCGAACGCGATGTCCGGCCCATGGATCCGTTCCAGGAAGTGAACGAGCCATCCGGGCATCGAGGCGGCCTGTGCGGCGGACACGTGGTAAGGGTCGAGCAGCCAGGGAATCAGGAGGGTGGAAAAGGCGGAACCGAAGTTGATCGCGAAATAAAACCAACTGAACACCCGCGGCAGCAGGTGCTGGTTGGAGGCGCCGAATTGATCGCCCACATTGGCGCTGACGCACGGCTTGATGCCGCCCGCGCCCATCGCGATCAACCCCAGGCCAATCACCAGGCCGATCCGGGTATGGTCCAGTGCCAGCGTCAGGTGTCCGAAGCAATAAACAATCGAGAGGAACAGGATTGTCCGGTACTTCCCAAGGACCGCATCCGCCAGGACCGCGCCGAGGACGGGGAGGAAGTACACAAAGGAGACGAATGTGTGATACCACCCCTCGGCCGCCGGTCCGGGCATGACATCCAATTGGTGTTGGGCGTTCAGCAAGTACGTCGTCATGAAAACGACCAGGATGGAATTCATCCCGTAGTAGCTAAAACGTTCCGCCGCCTCGTTGCCGACAATATAGCCCACGCCCGGGGGCATCTTTTCCGTCTTGAGAGGAGCCGTCAGATATTCAGTTTTGGCCATGAACCGGCAAAAATATCGCAAAGGCCGGAGGCGGAAGCCAGCAGGAACAGCCCGGGACGAAGGCCGGGAGCGCATCCCGGCAGTACCCCCCCGCCGAACACGGCCAGACGCCGGAGCGCCGGCTTTGAGCCGGCTTAGCGCCTCCCATATCCATAGGCGCACGACAAGAATCGCCGCGCGCCGTAAGCCGGCTGCAAGCCAGCGCTCCGGGGGCACTGCCGGGACGCACCCGAAGGCCGGGGCGCCGGCCAGGCGGGGTTCAAGGGGCCGCCCACGTGCCGAATCGAGCCGCGCCCCAGCGCCGAGTTCCCCGCGCGCCCGTCCGCGCGTTTTTTTGACACTCCCCCAGCCTGTGGCTATGGTGTTGACCGGCGCCGCCATATGATCGACCGCTCTACGACTCCCGCCCCCACCGAAAATTCTGTCCGTTCGCGACTCCTCCAGCGTTATCTTCCCCGGATCGGGTCGCCCGGTTATCACCTGCTCCTGGCCTTGGTCGCGATCTTGATCCTCGGCCCGCTGGGTGGCATTTCGGCTGCCTTCATGAATTTTTCCATCGGCTTTTTCGTGGGCGGGCAGGTGCTGGCCGGCATTTTGGGCAGCACCGTTACCCTGCCGTACGGGCCGGAAGGGAAACACGGAGCGAATTACATGCAAACGATGGCGGCCTCGGTCGCCGGGATGTGCGGCATGGCCGTGCTGGTGCAGGCGATGTCCTGGCTGGGACTGCCGGAGCCGCCGGCCTGGCAGCTCGTCATTTATTTCCTGTGCGTAGGCATGTTCGGCGTGGGGGTCGGCATGCTCTATACGCCGGTGCTGGTCGATCGCATGCAACTGGCTTATCCGTCCGGGTTTGCCGTGGCCAACATTCTCCGCGCGCTGACCGACCGCGAGCTGCTCAAGCAATCCGTGGCCAAGCTGGGCAGCGGCATGGGAATTGGTTACGCCGCCGGCCTGGCCTCGTTGAGCATCGCCTCTATCGAAGCGCTCGGTGTGTCCGCCTCGACGCTCGGGGCCGGCATGATTGTGGGGGCGCGCATCGCCATTCCGGCGCTGGTGGTGGCGTTGATTGGCATTTGGCAAAAGCCTTACCTGGTGAGCATCGGCTGGCTCGGGCCGAACGATCCCTTTCGTAAAATCGGCTTCATTATCGCCCTCGGCACGATTTTTGGCGCGGCCATCGTGGATGTCAGCATGATTCTGTTCCAGGCCGTTCGCAAATTCCGGGAGCAGCGGGCTGAACCCACGCCGCCCGCGGAGGATTGGAAGCGCGTGAATATGTGGCGCCTGATGGCCTGGATCGCGTTCTGGGGGACGGGCATCGTCTGGGTCGGCAGCCACGTGCTGCATCAACCGGTATTCTTCCTCATCGTGGCGGTATCCCTCTGTTTCGTCTTCGTGCTGGTGAACGGGATCTCGCAGGGGATTTCGGACTCGAACCCCATTTCGAGCGCGTTCGTCATGACGGTGTTTATCCTGGCCGCGCTGGGGTTGCGCGATCCGGGGGTCGGTTTGCTCTGCGCGGCCATTCTCCTGATTGCGTGCAGCGAGGGTGGCGACATGCAGCAGGACCGCTCGACCGGCTGGCGTCTGGGCACCAACCGGGTGGTGCAGTTCCGCTACCAGGTGATTGGCATCGCGATGGGAGCGGTCCTGGCCGTGGTGCTCGCCAAAATCTTCATGAATGCCTTTCCGGTGTTGCGCGTTGACCAGTTCAGCCACCCGAACCTGCCCGGCGCCGAAAAGTGGCAATCCGCGATGACCTTCAAATTCGTTGGGGCGCTCAAAGGCATCACGACGTCGCAACCGAAGGTGATGCACGCGCTGCAACTGGGAATCCTGCTGGGCTTGGGGATCGAAATCGCCCGCAAAGCCCTCAAGCGCTGGCCGGCTTACCAGCGGTTCGCCTCGGGGTCTCGCGGCGGTCGTGTTGCCGATTTCGTGATCGACGCCGTCATCCTGGCCAGTCCGTATGCCTCATCCTTCGGAGGCTTCGTCGAGCTGCCCACGATCGTGTGGTGGACGGCGGGGGGTGTGGGGGCTTCGGTGTTCGATTGGTTCAAAGCCCGGCGCGGTCCCAAACCCGGCGAGGCCGAGTTGCCGGCCGACATGGGGACCATGTCCCTTTTGGGCGGAGGGTTGATTGCCGGCGATTCCCTCGCCGCCTTGACCATCGGCATCGTCAAGCTGGTTCAGACGCTTTTCTGAGCCGGCAAAAACGAGGCGAAATCCCTCGCGCCTGCACGCCAGGCGTGCCAAAGCCGCTCGAGGTTCAGTAGGCTCGCCCGCCGGCTTAACTCCGCGGCGGCAATTTCTTTTCCACCTTGCTCCGTTCGAGCGCCACGTACTTGGGCAGGCCGTTCTCGACCGGGAACTTCACTTCCCCCTCGATGAGCGGGCGAGCGTACTCGATAAACTTCTCGTTCGGGAGGAAGCCATCCTGGCTAATCCAGTCGCGCGGGATGAAATGCTCGACGTTGGCGATGTCGGCCAAAGGCTGCAAACCAGTGGCCCAGCGGACAGAGCCGGTTGTCAGGTCGCGGACGATCTTGACCATGTAGCCGCTTTGGCCGGAAATCGCGGCGCGGACGGCGGCTTCGCCGCAGGCATAGGCGTTGTTGGCGTCGGTCAGGCTGGCAAAATGCTCCGCCGCGCGCTGGGCGTAGCCTAGCGTCACGGTCCGGGTTTTGGTGTTGAGCTTGCCCTGGACGATTTGCTTCAGTTTCTCGGCGGCGCCCGCCAGCACGGGATGGCCAAACGCATCCAGGCGCGTCTTATCCGCTCCCACTTCTTCCCCGGAAGCATTCTTGATCCCTTCGCCGACGACCACGATGCAGTATTTATGGGCCTCGACGGTTTCCTTCACCTTGGCCAGGAACTTGTCTTCTTCGAAAACAAACTCGGGCAGGAGGATGATGTGGGGCGGATTGGCGGGGTTGCCGCGTTTGGCCAGGACGGTGCCGGCGGCGATCCAGCCGGCGGAGCGGCCCATGACCTCGATGATGCAGCAGGAGCCGTCGTCGGTGGCCATGCTGGCGACATCGATGCCGACTTCCATGACTGTGGTGGCGTTGTACTTGATGACGGAGCCGTAACCGGGGCAACTGTCGGTATGAGGCAAATCGTTGTCGATGGTTTTGGGCACGCCAATCACCCGCATTTCATAGCCGCGTTTGACCGCTTCCTCGTGGATTTTGTGGGAGGTGTCCTGGGAATCGTTGCCGCCGATATAAAAGAAATAGCGAATATTGTGGGCCTGGCAGACTTCGAACAGCCGGTTCATGTCCTGCGCGGCTTTCTCGGCCTTTTTCTTGAAATCGATTTTGTACCGGCAGGTCCCCAGCGCGGCCGCCGGGGTATAGCGCAGCCCTTCAATGGTTTTGACCCGCTCGTCGTTGATATCGACCAGGTCCTCGTTCAAGATGCCGAGAATGCCGTTGGCCCCGCCGTAAATTTCTTCAATGCACTCATGACGGCCCGCCTCCTGAATCACCCCAGCTAAACTCGAGTTGATGACGGAGGTGGGGCCGCCCGACTGGGCCACCAAAAGATTTCCTGTCAATTCTGCCATATAGTTTCAGTCGTTTTGTTGATGCAATCCACGATTTCAGCCAGGCCACACCGCACCTTTACCGAAATGGAGCCCGAACCTTGCCAACCGGCAGCCGATCTGTCAAAGCGATACTCTTCGGCGGTGGAGCGTGGTAGGTCTGATTCGGCTCGTTTTGTTTGTGTCTCACTCATAAGCTGCGGCTCTTGTCGCTGTTCAGTTCGATTCGCCTCCACCCCTGGCCATGGAGGAGATCTCTCTTTGGAAAATTCATTTGACGTTACGTTCCACTCCGGAACTATCCCACAAACCGAGGCACCGAGCAAAGGAGCACGGACCCTTCTCGGCCAATGCGTGCATCCTAATCGCCTGCTCTCCTTCAGCTCTCGACACCGCCGGCTCGCGGCTTGAGGGAGGTGCGTAATACAAGCCGCATGAACCTCCATTTGCCCCGCTCGCTTAGCATCGCCCGCAGACTACTCCCGAGAGCGAAGTCACGTTTGCTGATTCATCAACTTCGAATCCAACAACGGGGTTGCAGATCGGGGCAGGGGCTACAACCCGTGCTCCTGGCATGCTGAAGTTTAAAGGATTCGAGTTCGCGAGCACTTGTTTCTGCCCGTTCGAAAGGCAAATTGTATCCGTCCTGGCACGCAGCTTAGCGAAAACATCAAGATCAGGGTGTCTAGAATCCCCAGCGAAAATCACCGCTTTCGCTTTCGGTTGATGCGAGCAAATGTCGAGATAATTCCCTGCATTTCCCTGCAAGTCCATGGCATTCCTGGCCCCGTGGTGCGGTACCTTAACGATTACAGCCTTCGGCAAGCCGCGCTTCCTATATCCTGCGACGGCCGTTCTCCAGTTGGCCTTAAGCGCATCCGCACCCAGCAGAATCAGGCTCTCACCGAACTTGAGCGCGAGAACCGCCGAAATGAGATTGGGATCAGGAACTTTAGCGAGGGGGTTAGTCAGCTTCTTCTTGTAGGCCGAGAAATACTCTTGCTGCATCGTCTCCTCAGGGGAAATGCAATGGACTTCCACGCCATCTATCGTCTGAGACGCTAGGTCAGCACGCAAGCAGTGGCGCGGGATCCCCCTACTTATGACGCTTGCGAGGATGTCGAAAAGAAACTCCGCCCAGTCCTGATTCATCTTTTTTGCATAATCTCGAACTGGGCTTGGGAAGTTCACCGTCTGTTCAACGCCATAAATAAACGCGGGCAGTTCAAAGATGGTGCTCCAAAACGCCCCGATCTCTGGGTGCTGCTCAAGGATAGGAACCAGATCGACACCATGGTCCGCATGCGGATGAGTCAAGCACACGAAGTGCAGTTTCCTGCCCTTGATTAATTCCAAAATCGGTGGTCGGCGGACACCAAGGGATGGGTGAGCATCGACTACGGCGGCCCCACCTGACGGGAAGGTGATGATTATCGTTTCCCCGACTCCAGACTCGTAAAAGTCGATCCTAAGGTTTCGAGAACTCTTTGAGGATGAGGTCGCGCTTTCGCTTGCGTTCTGGGTCAAAGTCAAGTTGCTGGATATAGCCATCAGAGGGTTTTGCCAGTGCCTGAAATTGGTATCCGATAGTCAGAACCCCACCAAGCTCTGCCTCAACCTCATCCATTTGAAAAGGTTGGTTTCTAACGGTTACGCCGGTTCGGCGGAGTTGGTCAGCGGGCATGTCGTAAGGGATCATCTCGCCGGCTTCGACAAAAACGACACGCGCGTATTGTCCCTCCATCTCCACTAGGAAGCCTTGCAGGCGACGAAGAACTTTGGTTTTTGGCACTTTACGCCCCCGGTCCTTCGGGGCGGCTGGATGATAAATGACGTACCGAGGCATATCACTCCCAACGGTGGGCGCCGCCGTAAACCCGACGGAGCGCGGTTCCGTGAGGGACTCAATATCGGTTGGGCGTTCCAAAAAACCCTGGAGACGCGCTGTACTCATAAAAGCTTGAACTCCGTGATGATGCTCTCGACTTTTTTGCCCAACTCCTCGAAATGACTCGCCAACGGATTTCGCGTTGGCGGATCATTCTCCATAAGGTCAACTTCTAGCACTAGCGCATGCGAGAGCACATTAGAAGTACCAATCTGCGAATTTGTTCTGTCTGTCAACCCGTTCCTGCTGCAATCTAGTGGCCCTTGGCTCAACGTTCCGTCTCGTCAGGTTGGCTCTTTCGAAAGTAACCGGCTGGACTAACACGTGCAGCATTTTGCTGCCCGACACGAAAAAGCAATCGATATTCTTTGTTTCCGGTACAAAGCCAACCGCTTTGCCCAACTCAATATGGAAATCACCGCCCAGTTTGAGACTTGCGGCGTATGTCTCTTTGCCGTTCGCAAAAGGAGCGTACATCTTGCATAAGAATCCGTTCCGCAGGACCGACTTGGGGTCGAAGTGCGCGGCTACCAAGGCGGTGACATCCTGGCACAGTCTCAAGAACTCGTCGCCTCGGTCCAAAGGAAGCTCCATCATCAAAGAAAGGCTGGTCGAATCGCACGTGGCGTGAACTCCTGACTCTGGTATCTCCATCTTAGCGCCGCTGGGCTTCGCGTCGGTCATGAGGAACCCGAGGCGTTCTTCAGCGGCGAGCATGAACTCTCCACATTTGTCGAGATAACGGTAACCTCCTGCGTATGTCTGCAAGAAATGAAAGCTAAGGATTTTCCAGCGCATTGTGATCCTGGATCCGGATTCCGCTCGTCAAGTTCGGAGACGATGCCTGAAGAATTCCCTCGTTGTAAAGGCTGATTTCGGTCTGAGGAGAGCAGACGAGCGTGGATCCCGCCCGTGCTACGGGCGGCGGGGCGGGATTCGCGATGCGATCAAGCCACCGGCGAGGGGGGGAGGGAGCCGGAGCCGGTGCGGCGTTGGAGCTCGCGCCGGGCCGCTTGCAGGGCGGAGAAGCCCACCATTTTGCGGCGCTGCTCGTCCCAGAGATGATAGCCAAAGGATTTCAAACTGATGGCCAGGGTTACCGGCTTTACGGCCTGGAACAGGGGTTCGGCGTCGTGACAGCGTTCGAGGTTATAGTTGGGAATCCGCGGGCTCAGATGGTGGATATGATGAAAGCCGATATTGCCCGAGAACCACTGCAGGATTCTGGGAAGCTTGTAGTAGGAACTGCCTTCGAGGGCTGCCTTGGTAAAGTCCCACTCGGGACCGCGTTCCCAGTACACTCCTTCAAACTGGTGCTGCACATAGAACAACCACACGCCCACCGAGCCCGCGATCAGGATCACGCAAAACTGGACGATGAGGTAGTCCTTCAAGCCGAAAACCCAACTCAAGCCGCCTCCCATCAGGACCAGGCCCAGATTCGTTCCATACACCGAGAGGCGTTCACGCCGCGCGGCTTTGGGGTTGGGGAAACGCTCGCGAACCAGAAACAGGAAGAGCGGCGCGATCAGGAACAGCACCACGGGGTTTCGCGCCAATCGGTAGGCAAACCGCTTCCAACGGGAAGCCTCGAGATACTCCCGGACCGTGAGGGTCCAGACGTCTCCGGTGCCCCGGCGGTCCAGGTCGCCCGCGCTCGCGTGGTGGATCGCATGTTCCCAGCGCCAATGGAAATATCCGGTGAAACACAGAACCCCGGTCAGGCTGCCCAGGAGATCATTGGCGAATGGGGAGCGGAAAAACGAGCCATGTCCGCAATCGTGAAAGATGATGAAGATGCGAACCAGGAAGGCTCCGGCCAACAGGATGAGCGGGATGGTCAGGAGCCAGGAGATCGCCAGAGTCAAATGGATCAGGTACCACAGCAGGGCGTAGGGCACCAGGGTGTTGACCACCTGCCATAGACCCCGCCAGCGCGCGGGCTTTTGGTAGCGCGCCACCACCCGCTTCCATTCCGGCTTGCCATGTGCTTGTTGAGGCTCTGGTTCAGTAGTGCTCGGTCCAGGTCGGCTCATGGGCTTGTTAGATATTTGCAACGGCTCAGTCACCAGGCAGAGATCCCAGGTCCCGGCTGGCACCGGCCAGAAACGGTTCACCCGGACTCGGACTGCCTGGAAGACGAAGGAGATTCTTGCATGCAACGGAGGAATGGCAAGCGAGAGATTTAAATTTTTCTGGACCGCCACTTCAGTCCGTTTATGGGCTTGCCAGCGGCGCCGGGGAGCATCGACCCTGTTTTGCCGTCTAACTCCAAAGCTGATGCATTCGTATGAAACAATTCCTGGTTCAGAAAATGTCTAATCGCCCTTGCCTTGGGAGGGTCGCCGGCTGGCGCGAGGCCAGGCTGGGCTGGCTGGCTTGCGCCGCTTTCTTCATGGTGAGTTGGCCGGCCTTCGCGGGCACCTGGGACGCCCAGTGGCAAAAGGTCGAGGACGCCATCAAGCAAGGCCTGCCCAAGACCGCGATCACAAACCTGGAGCCGATCATTCAAGGATCGCTGAAGCAAAAGGCCTACGCGGAAGCCGTCAAAGCGATCGGCGAAAAGATTGTTTTGGAAGGCAACATCCAGGGCAATAAACCGGAAGAAAAGATCACCCGCCTGGAGGCGGAAATGGCCAAGGCGCCTCGAGAAACGGCGCCGGTGTTTCACACCCTGCTCGCCCATTGGTATTGGCAATACTTCCAGCAGAACCGGTGGCGGTTCATGCGCCGCACCGCTACCGCACAGCAACCCGGCAAAGACTTTACCACCTGGGACCTGCCGCGGCTCTTCGCCGAAATCGATGTCCAGTTTCAAAAAGCGCTGGCCGCCAAACCCACCCTCGAATCCGAAAACATCAGCGCCTGGAACGACCTGCTGCAAAAGGGCACGATGCCCGACGCCTACCGCCCGACCCTCTATGACTTCATCGCCCAGGAAGCGCTGGATTTTTACACCTCGGGCGAGCAGGCTGCCGCCAAGCCGGAGGACGCATTCGAGTTGTCCGCCGACAGCCCGATCCTAGCTCCCGCGGAAGCCTTCCTGGCCTGGCAGCCTTCGACCACGGATACCGAGTCAGCCGGGGTCAAAGCGATTCGCCTGTACCAGGACTTACTCCGCTTTCACCAGGATGACCCGGCGCCGCGGTTGGCCTTCGCGGATGCGGATTTGGGGCGGCTGACTTGGGCGGGCAACACCGCTTTCGGCGAAGACAAGGACGATCGCTACCAGGCTGCTTTGGAGCAATTCATCAACCGATATGCCCAGCTCGAAATCTCCGCCTTGGCGACCGAGCACGAGGCTCGGATTCTTCAGCGGAAGGACGACCTAACGGGCGCGCGCCAACTCGCCCTGCGCGGCGCCAAAGCGTTCCCCCAGTCTCCCGGAGGGCGGTTGTGCCGCAACCTGGTGGCCGAAATCGAAGCCAAATCCGCCAGTATCACCACGGAGCGGGTTTGGAACTGCTTCAACCAAAACGGCGGATCGGCCCCGCCCGGCGACGCCGAGTCGTGTCCCGCCCTCACGGTCCGCTATCGTAACGTCACGGTGGTCTATTTTCGGGCGATTCCCTGGGATTGGGAGGTCTTTCTGCAACGGAATCACCACCGGCCGCAAAACCTGACGGAGGCCGAGCGCCGCGAGATCCTGCGCAAACTTCCCGTGCTCGAATGGTCTGAAACCCTTCCGCCCACGACGGATTACCGGGAGAAGAGCCGCAGCTTTCCCGCGCCGTTGAAACTCAAGCCGGGGTTCTACTTCATCGCCGCCAGCTACGACCCGCAGTTTGGCGAAAAGGATAACCTGGTCTCGCTGACGGATGTCTGGGTCAGCGATTTATCCCTGGTCACGCGGACGCGGGCGGGGAAGATCGAGGGCTTCGTATTGGATGCCAACTCCGGCGAGCCGATCCCGCAGGCGCGGATCTCCAGTTGGCACCTGGACCAAAACGGCAACCGCGTCGCCGATCCGTCGCTCAGCACGGACGAGAACGGATTGTTCTCCGTCGTGCCCGGCGTGAACGGCGGCTACCTGTTCCGCGCGCGCGCCGGCGACCGCGAGGTTGCCACCGCGGAGGATCTCTGGGGGTATGGGTGGCAGACGCCGCCTCCGCCTCAGCCCGCGGCACAGACGGTGTTCTTCCTGGATCGGGCGATTTATCGGCCCGGGCAGACGGTTCAATACAAGGGCATTTGCCTGTGGGTGGATCAAGCCCAGGACAGTTACCAGGTGCTGAAGGGGGAGGAGTTGACGGTGGTCTTTCACGATCCCAATGGGAAGGAGATCGCCCGGCAGAAGCAGCGGGCGAATGATTACGGCTCCTTTACCGGCAGCTTTACCGCGCCACGCGACCGGTTGATGGGGCAGATGTGACCTGGCGGTGGAAGGGCGGGCTCAAGGCCAGTCGCCGTTTCGGGTCGAGGAGTACAAACGGCCAAAATTTGAGGTCACCCTCGAAGCGCCAAAGACCGGGGCCAAGCTCAACGAGCAGGTCGAGCTCACCGGGCGCGGCACCAGCTACACCGGGGCGGCCGTGGATGGCGCGGCCGTCACCTATCACGTGGTGCGCGAGGTGCGCATGCCGTGGTGGTGGGGTTGGTGGGGCGGCGGGGGTTATCAAAACCAAAACCAGGAGATCGCTCATGGGAGCGTGAGAACTGAAACCGACGGCTCGTTCAAGGTGGAATTCGTTGCCAAACCCGACCCAAAAGTTCCCGAAAAGGATGAACCGACCTTCGTCTTCCATGTCACCGCCGATGTGACTGACTCGGCGGGCGAGACACGTTCCGCCGGGCATGACGTCCGAATCGGTTACACCGCCCTCGAAGCGACCCTGAGCGCCAATGATTGGGAAACCGACGATAAGCCGGTGCAAGTCGTGCTGGACACCAAAACGCTCGATGGCGAACCTCAGGTCGCCGAGGGACGGGTGAAGATTTATGCGTTAAAAGCCCCCGACAAGACCCATCGAGCTCCGTTAAGCCGCCCATATCCTTGGCCTCGTTTCCTGGGGTTCAGCTCGGCAGTGCAGCCCGATGGTGAGGCCGAACAGGATCTGTCCAATCCAAATAATTGGCCATTGGGGAAGGTAATGGATGAGGTTGGCTTCACGACCGACACCAACGGCAGCGCGACATTGTCCTTCAAGCTGCCTTCAGGCGCCTATCGCGCGATCGTTGAGACGCAGGACCGCTTTGGCAAGAAAGTGACCGGCCGGATGCCTATCCAGGTCCTCAAGCCCGACACTACGCGGCTGGGGATCAAAATCCCGTTCCTTTTGTCCGCGCCCCATTGGCAGGCGGAACCCGGAGAGGATTTTATGGCGCTATGGGGCACGGGCTACCCGACCGGGCGGGCATTCATCGAACTCGAGCACCGGCATCAGATGATCCAGCGGTATTGGACCCAGCCGGGCCAAACACAGCACCAGATCCGGTTGGCGGTGACGGAAGCGATGCGTGGCGGGTTCACGCTGCACGTCACGCAAGTCCGCGAAAACCGGGCGTACCTGCAGTCCTATCGCGTCGAGGTGCCTTGGGACAACAAGCAACTCGACCTCAGGTGGGAGCATTGGGTATCGAAACTTCAGCCGGGGCAAAAGGAAACCTGGTCGCTGGTGGTGAGTCCCCAGTCCCCGGTCAAGGGCGTGGAGAAGGAAGTAGCGGAGATGGTGGCGACACTTTATGACGAGTCGCTCGATGCCTTCCTGCCTCATCATTGGCCGGGCCGTTTCGACATCTTCCGCCAGGACCAGTCCTCGCTGCAAAGCCAATTCGCCAATAATGCGCAGATGTTCCAGCCGGTGTATGGGCAATGGGCTCAGCCGTATGAGGGGGTTGTCATCACCTACCGTTCGTTCCCACGCGACCTGACAGTGAACCTGTGGGGCTATGCCTATTTTGGCAGTTCCGCACGGGCATGGCGGGCGGGGTCATGAGAGGAATGGCCAAAGGAGGCCGCGTACTGGAAGAGGAAGCGCTTGGCCGAGCCGAGGCGCCGATGGCCCTCGCGGCGGATGCTTCGGGGCCGCAAGCACTCAGCCTCTTGGGGGACGAGGTTGCGGTCAATGCCGACCAAAAAGATGCCTGTCGAGCCGGGCGGTTTGCCGGCTGGGCCAGCGCCAAATCTGAACTTGGTCACCGCCCGCAAGAACCTCAACGAGACCGCGTTCTTTTTCCCGCAGCTTACCTCGGACGCCAACGGTGTTGTGCGCATGACCTTCACCATGCCGGAGGCCCTGACCCGATGGCATTTCATGGGATTTGCCCACGACCCCTCGGTGCGCAGCGGGTTTCTCGAAGGCCATGCCGTCACCGTCGAAGGACCTGATGGTGCAGCCCAATCCCGCCGCGTTTTCTGCGCGAGGGCGATACCGTCGAGTTCACCGTTAAGGTCTCCAATCAGTCGGACCAAGCGCAAACCGGGTCGGTGCGGCTGTCAGCTTCACCGATACGCTCACCAGGCATCGGCGGACCAGTTGCCGACCTGCTGCTCGATGTGGCAGGCGTGGCGGGCTCGGCGAGCACGGCGCCGGCATCCGCCGCTTTGGAGCAACATTTCAGTATTCCGGCCAAGGAATCGCGCGCGTTCGCCTGGCGCATGACCGTGCCCGACGGCTGCGGGTTTCTTACCTACAAGGCGGTCGGGGCTGCCGCCAAAATGTCCGACGGCGAAGAAGGTGCGATTCCCGTCTTGTCGCGGCGCATCCTGGTGACCGAATCGCTGCCCTTGCCGATTCGTGGCCCGGCACGAAGAAGTTCGAATTCCCAAGCTGCTTGAAGTCCGGCGGCTCGAAGACGCTGCAAAACCAGAGCCTGACGGTGCAAATGGTGTCCAATCCGGCCTGGTACGCGGTTTTGGCCTTGCCGTACCTGATGGAATATCCCTACGAATGCTCGGAGCAGACTTTCAACCGCCTCTATGCCAACTGCCCTGGCCCGGACCATCGCCGCCAGCGATCCCAAGATTCATCGCGTCTTCGAGCAATGGCGAAACACGCCGGCCCTGGACAGCCCGCTGGAAAAGAACCAGGACCTCAAGAGCGTGGCTTGGAGGAGACCCCTGGCTGCGCCAGGCCGAGTCCGAAAGCCAGGCGCGCAGGAATGTCGGCATTCTCTTCGACGACAATCGCCTGAACTACGAGACCGAGCAGCACACTGCAAAAGCTGCACCGACTGCAGCTTGCCGACGGCGCCTGGCCCTGGTTCCCCGGCGGCCGCGGCAACGATTATATCACGCTCTACATCACGACCGGCTTCGGCCGGCTGCGCCACCTCGGCGTCGATATCGACGTGACCGCGGCCATCCGGTCGCTTCACCGGCCTGGATGCCTGGATGACCGAGCGAGTATCAGCGAATTCAAACATCAGCCCCATCCCGGAAGACTACGTGCCCAGCCCGACTGACGCCCTGTACCTGTATGGCCGCAGCTTTTTCCTCAAGGACCAGCCCATCGCGCCGGCCATCACACGAGCCGTCGACTTCTTCCTCACTCAATCGCGCAAGTTCTGGCTCAAAACCAACTGCCGGCAAACCCAGGGCCAGCTCGCCATTGCGCTTGAACGCTTCAGCGCGTTCGCCGGCACAGCGGATCCCGCACCCGCGGCGATCATGAACTCGATCAAGGAGCGCAGTGTGTCGAACGAGGAATGGGCATGTTCTGGCGCGACACCGAGCTGAGTTGGTGGTGGTACCGCGCGCCCATCGAAACCCAGGCCCTCATGATCGAGGCCTTCGACGAAGTGATGCACGACGCGAAGTCCGTCGAGGACTGCAAGGTCTGGCTGCTCAAGCAGAAGCAGACGCGGGACTGGAAGACCACCAAGGCGACCGCCGACGCCGTTTATGCCCTGCTGCTGCGCGGACGCGACCTGCTCTCCAGCGAGGCGCTCGTCCAGGTCAAGCTGGATGGCCTCGACGTGACGCCTCGGGTCCGGCGCGCAACGCCCTCCCGCCTATCCACCATCCCGCGCTGAGCCCGAGCCGGGCACGGGCTTCTACGAAGTCCGAATTCGCCGGCGGCGACATCAAGCCCAAGCTGGGCCACATCACCGTGAAGAAGACCGATACCGGGCGTCGCCTGGGGCAGCGTGCATTGGCAATACCTCGAGGACATGTAGCAAGGTCACGCCCTACGAGGGCACGCCGCTCAAGCTCAAGAAGACGCTCTACACCAGGACGCTAACCAACCGGGGTCCGGTGCTCGCAGCCGGTCAAGGGTCCGGTCGCGCGTCGGCGACGAACTGGTCGTGCGGATCGAACTGCGCGTGGACCGGGACATGGAATATGTTCACCTGAAAGATCAGCGCGGCAGCGGCACCGAACCGGTGAACGTGCTCTCGCAATACAAGTACCAGGACGGCCTGGCCTACTACGAGAGCACGCGAGACACGGCGACGCCATTTCTTCATCGATTATCTTGCCCAAAGGCACCTACGTCTTCGAGTATTCCACCCGGGTGCAACTGCGCGGCCAGTACCAAACCGGCATGGCCGAAATCCAATGCATGTATGCTCCCGAGTTCAACAGCCACAGCGAAAGCCTCCCGTTGGCAGTGAACTGAAACGGGGCGATGGTGAGCGGGAAAGGAAAGTGGTATGAATGGAAATGAATTTGGCTTTCCGGAGCGGCATTCAAGCAAGCCCCGGCGACGGGGCGCTCGTCCCGCGCCTGGCCGGTTTGTCCCGAAGGAACGCCGAGCACCGGTGCTCGGTTCCAGGCTGCCCACTCAACTACCCCTCCTGGTTATGCTTGCCTCTCTTTTCGGATCCCCTTCGTTGGTCAAGGCCGCTGTTGATCCGCAGATGGCCCGCGTCGTTGCTGGAAACACGGCGTTTGGAACCGATCTTTATCAGCGGGAGCGGATGCAACCGGGGAACCTCTTTTTTTCGCCCTACAGCATCTCGACGGCGCTGGCCATGACCTATGTCGGGGCTCGCGGCCGGACCGCGGGGGAAATGGCGCAGGTGCTGCACTTGGACCTGCCGCAGTCCGAGACGGCGCCGGCCTTTGCGGGTTTGGTGCATGAGATGGCAGCCGCGGCTGAAGCCAAACCACTCAAGCTGGACATCGCCAACTCGCTTTGGTGCGAGCAGGGCTTCCCGTTTGCGGATTCATTTCTCCAGATCGTTCGCCAGGATTTCGGCGCTGAAGCTCGCCTGGTGAATTTTGCCGCCGAGCCCGAGCGCACCCGCCTGGCGATTAACGCGTGGGTGGCGGAAAAGACACAGGAAAAGATCCAGGACCTCCTTCAGCCTGGACAGATTAAGGGCGATACCCGGCTGGTGCTCTGCAATGCGATCTATTTCAAGGGAAAATGGCTCTCACATTTCGATCCCCAGGCCACCCATCCCGCGCCGTTCTTCCTCGGCGACGGCCGGCAAGTTCAAGCTCCATTCATGACGCAAACCCTCCGGCTGCAAAGCCGCGCGTTCGATAACTTCACCGCATTTGCCCTGCCCTACACCAGCAACGCGCTGTCGATGATCATCCTGTTGCCCAAAACGGCGGACGGTTTGGACGCCCTCGAACGGCAAGTCGATGCCGCGCATCTGCGCGAATGGCTCTCGGCGCTTGACACCGCCCCGGCGACACGGTCCGAGCTTTTCCTGCCCAAATTCAAGATGACTCGCCGCCTGGACCTTGCAGCCACGCTCTCGGCCTTGGGCATGCCCCTGGGGTTTTCCGCCGAAGCGGATTTCTCCGGCATCACCGGCACGCCCGCGCTACGCCTCAGCGACGTGGTGCATCAGGCCTACGTGGAGGTGAATGAGGAAGGGACCGAAGCCGCGGCCGCGACCGGCGGGATTATGAGCCTGACCGCCGCCATTTCACGAAACCCGGTGTTGAGAGTGGATCATCCGTTCGTGTTCCTGATCCGTGAAAACCGTACCGGCAGCATCCTCTTTCTCGGCCGCGTGACCGACCCCACGACCCCCTAACCCCCTCACGCATTACGTTTTACGTATTACGTTGTTACGTTGTTACGTTGTTACGTCATGTGAGGCGCACCGGACAGCTTTTTCCCTTTGAGCCGGGGTAGTGCGTGGTATCATTCCCGCGCGAGCTTGATCACTTTTTGCCTGGAATTTGAGCGGCGCACTCATGAGCGCGCGGCCTCAGACCACGGGTGCGTTTCGGGCTTGTAACCGATGATGCGCATTCCGGAGGCGGGCTTGAGGCTCTGCGGAAACCGCCTGCTTTTACGGCGGGTCGTTGGCCCATGCGTCGAAGCGCGGCGCCCCCGCCTTGGGAAAGTCGCAGACCCATGGACTTCAGTCCACGCAACCCGGTCGCTTTAAGATCTTGATTATGTGCGGTTTTGCAGGATTCCATGCGCCTCGCGATTTTCCGGCCGATGCCGGCGCCCTGGCCGCGAAGATGGGTGAGCGCTTGCGCCACCGGGGGCCGGATGACTCCGGGGAGTGGGTTGATGCCTCTCTCGGGTACTGCCCTGGCCTTCCGCCGCCTTTCCATTGTCGATCTGAGCGAGTTCGGGCACCAGCCGATGGTCTCGGCGGATGGCCGGTTCGCCTTGGTGCTGAACGGGGAAATTTACAACCACCGCGCCCTGCGGACTGAACTCGAGCAACGGGGGCACTCTTTTCGCGGGCATTCGGACACCGAGGTGCTCCTGGCGGGGATTTCCGCCTGGGGCCTCGAAGCCACCCTGAAGCGCTCGACCGGGATGTTCGCCCTGGCCGTGGTGGACACGCGCGAGCGGCGCCTCGAGTTAGCCCGTGACCGCCTCGGCGAAAAGCCCCTGTATTACGGGTGGAGCCGGGGGCAGTTTTTCTTCGGATCTGAACTCACAGCCTTTCGTCCACACCCGGGTTTTGTCCCCGAGGTGGATCGCCGCGCCCTGACGCTCTACGTGCGCTTCGGGTATGTGCCCACGCCCTGGTGCATCCTCGCGGGATTCCACAAGTTGCCGCCGGCCCATATCCTTGCCTTGCCCCTCGACGGCGGCGCGAGCCCGGGCAAGGAGACGCTTCGTTCCTACTGGTCGCTCCCGAGACCGGGGGAGAACGGGGTGTTTATGGGTGGCCCGGAGGATTGTGTGGAGGAACTGCGAGAGTTGCTCGGGGGGGCCATTCGGCTGCAAATGCTCGCCGACGTGCCGGTCGGTGTGTTTTTGTCGGGCGGCATCGATTCTTCGACCGTGGTCTCGCTGATGCAGGCGCAGGCCACCGTTCCGGTGCGGACCTTCAGCATTGGTTTTCCCGACCCGCACTATGACGAGTCCGGCCACGCGGAGAAGATCGCCAAGCATTTGGGAACCCAGCATACGACCTGGCACTGTGTCGATCGGGAGTTGCTCGAGTTGGCGAACCAGGTCTCGCAAGTTTATTCCGAACCGTTTGCGGATGACTCCCAAGTGCCCACGATGGCCCTGGCGCGCCTGGCACGGCAACAGGTGACGGTTTGCCTTTCGGGCGATGGCGGAGACGAGCTGTTTCATGGTTATGGGCGGTACGAGAAGAGCCTGCGGCGCTGGCAGCAAATTCAGCGTTATCCGCAACTGCTGACAGCGGCCCGGGGCGCCATCTCCGCCGCGTCCACAGCAGTCTCGCTGCTTCCCCCATCGTCCCTCACGCGGCGCTGGAACAGCCGCATGGTCAAGGCCCGTAACCAATGGCTGGCTCACGGCCTGCCCGGTTATTACCGCCATCGGATGTCGCTCTTCAAATCGCCGGACCTCTACCTGAGCCGGCCCGAGGTCACGCGGGATTTCTTCGACGAAGTAGCCGATCGGGCGGAGTTAAGGGAGGAGGTGTCGTGGTTAAGCTACCTGGACTTGAACACCTATCTCCCGGATGACCTCCTGGTGAAGGTGGACCGGGCCGCCATGGCGTTCAGCCTGGAAACGCGCATGCCGTTGCTGGACCATCGCGTGGTCGAATACGCGGCCCAAATGCCCGATGCGATCAAACGCCGCCACGGCAGAGCCAAATGGCCGCTGCGCGCGATCCTGGAACGGAGCGTTCCACCCGAGCTGACTGAACGACCCAAAATGGGATTCTGCACGCCGATGGGCCGATGGCTGCGCGGGCCGCTGTTCGAATGGGCCGAGGGGCACCTGAATGAAGACCGGCTTCGCCGAGAGGGCTTTTTTGACGCCGTCGAGGTGCGGCGATTGTGGTCTCGGCATCAGAAGGGCGGGCGGGATGGAGGACTGTTGCTTTGGGGTGTGCTCATGTTTCAGGCCTGGCATGCGACTTTTTAAACTGTGAACCCAAGATCTGGCGCCATAGCCGCGCGGTTGATGGACCCTCCCGCCGCGGCGGGGCCGCCGCTTCGGATCCTTCACCTCAACTCGATGTTGAAGGGCGGCGGCACGGACGACCGTTCGGTCAGGACAGCCCACGCGCTCATGCAACTCGGTCACGCCACTTGGATCGCGGGGCCAGCGGGACGCGAGTTCACCGCCACAGTCAAAGCGTTGGAACTCCCGTTCTGTCCCGTGCCGGCGGGTGGGCCGCTGAAGCTGCCGCTGATTTTCCAAACGGCCAAGGTGATCCGCCATCAGCGCATCCAGATCCTCCATGCCCGCCACGGACGCGACTATTGGCCGGCGATTATGGCCGCCCGTTTATCCCTCGCGCGTCCGAAAGTGGTTTTGAGCCGTCACCTGGCCAAGAGCCCCGGTTCCTGGGCCAGCCGCCGCTTTCTGCTGAGCCAATGCGATGCCCTGGTCGCCGTTTCTCATTTCGTCGCCAAAGTGCTGCGCGAGGGGGATGCCGACCCGGAGTCGGACAACCCGGAACGCCATTCCCGGCCGCCGATTCTCGGCGATTATTCAAAAATTCACGTCGTGTACGGCGGGTTCGACATGGAACGGTTTCGTCCGATGGCGGCAGCCGCCCAACGGGAGGCGTGGGGCCTGGAACCGGGCCATTACGCCTTTGGGGTTGTGGGCGGCTATGACCTGCCCCGCGGCAAGGGCCAGCGCGAGTTTCTCAATGCCGCCGCCCGGATTCGCGACCAATTCCCCACCGCGCGCTTCCTGATCATCGGCCGAGGCAACATGCGCGAGATCCTCGAGGCCGACATCACCCGCCTCGGCCTCCGCCCCATCGCCCAACTCACACCCTACTCTCACAATATGCCTGCGGCCATGAACGCACTGGATTGTTTGGTGTTGCCCCAGGTCGGCACGGAGGCCATTCCGGGAGTGGTTTGCGAGGCGCATGCGTGCGGCAAGCCGGTGATTGCTTCAAATCTCGACGGCATCCCGGAGGCCTTTGCCCCGGCGGGCTTTGGCCAACTGGTCACACGCGGCTCGGTCGGTGAATTGGCCGCCGCCATGGCCTCCTGGGCAAGCCAGCCGCGACTCGAAATGCCCGCGCGCGAGGAATTACATCGCCGGGTGTCCGCAAGGTTCTCGCTCGAACGCTCCGCCCGCGACCTCGCTGATCTTTACGCCGCCCTCCTCCGCCCGGGCCAGAGCTCGGGGGCCGAGACTCGGAAACCTGCCGCCGGGGCGGAGCACAACCGTTACTGATGGCTTTGCCCCATTACTACTCGTCGCTCGGCCCATTCCGCGGGGTTTTCCAGCAGGGCGACCCGGTGCTGACCTATCATCACGTGGGGCCGCGTCCGCGCGGCGCGCGCCTCAAGGGTCTTTATTTAAGTCCCAAACTCTTCGCGCGGCAGGTGAGCGAATTGTGTGCGGAAGGCTTCTCGATGGTTTCCCTGGAATCCATTCGCTCAGCGTCCGGCGGCCCACGCCCGCGTTGCTTCCTGACATTCGACGATGGGTTCAGGGATATTTTTGACCACGCGCTGCCGGTCCTCGAGCGGCACCGTTGCCGCAGCATCGTCTTCCTGGTTTCAGAACTCGTGGGCAAAACCAACGAATGGCAACAGCGCGCGGGCGATGTGGCGGCCCCGCTGATGGATGAGGCCCAGGTTCGTGACTGGCTGGCCGCAGGTCAGCAAATCGGTTCCCATACTCAAACACACCCTCGATTGACCGAATTGGCGGTCTCGAAGGCCCGAGAGGAAATCAGCGCCAGCAAACAGTCGCTCGAAGATCGCTTCGGGGTCCCCGTCGAGCACTTTTGTTATCCTTACGGCGACTGGAACGAAACCGTACGCGACCTGGTCGCGGCCGCGGGTTACAAAACCGCATGCACCACGGATACCGGCGTGAATAACGCCGCGACCTCCCGCTATGAGCTCAAGCGCTTTACCGCCCGCTATCCTTCTCGAAATTTGAAGGCCATGTGGGCGCGCCTTTGGTCCTGATTGATGCCGTGCTTCTCCGCGTCTTTGCGTCTCCGCGTCTCTGCGCTCAAAGACTGGGATTGCCGGTTTGGAGGTACTGGTCCAGCCCGAGGTCGCAACGCGTGGTTCCGTTGCGCCGGGCCTGGTTCAGCAGATCGTCATTGGTTTCGAGGTTGGACCGGCTGGCGGGCGGATGCCACAGGTGGTAGCACAAGGCCCATCCGCGAACGTCGAGACGCTTCACGCCCGAGTTCATCAAGCGCACCGCCAGTTCGGAATCCTCCCGGCCCCAGCCGACAAACGCCTCGTTATAGCCATTGACGCGCCGCAGATCGCCGCGCCAAATCCCGAGATTGCAGCCGCGCACGCCCCGCAGATCACCTCGTGGCCGAACCAGCGGCCATGGCCAGCGGAAAGTGTGCTTGAGGCCTTGGAGTTGCCCGGTCCATAGTGCGCGGCGGCGGTCCGTCGAGAACGCTCCCAGCCCGAACCATGTCGCGGCGTGCTCCTTCAGCAAAGCGCGGTGGCCTTGAATAAAGGCGCTGTGGCGCAGCAATCGCCGGTGGTCGGAAACGAATTCAGGGTGGGGAATGGTGTCGCCGTCCAGGAATACCAGGTAATCGCTCCCGGCTCGGGCGATGGCTTGGTTGAGAATGCGCGAGCGGCGGAAGCCGTCGTGCGCATGCCGGACGTGGGCGGTTCGAATGGCGGGCTGGGCGCGAGCCCAATCAGAGAATACGGAACCTGTCTCCGGGCCCGAGCCGTCGTCCGCCACCAGGACTTCCTCCGGCGGCGATCGCTGAGCTGAGACCGCTTCAAGCACCCGGGCAAGGAATTCGGGCTGATTATACGTGTTGATCAACAGCCCCAGGCTGGGGCAGGCCCCTTTGGTGGCATTCGACGGTGCACTGCCGGTTGTCCGGGCTTGCCCCGGAGGGGAAGTTCGGGCCATGTCCGTCATGAGCCCCGGGAAGGCTCCTCCCGCGCCGCTCGCACCAGCGCATAGCGTGTGAGCGTCGAAAACGAACTCAGCGCCGCGATGTAAAAGCCCTGCCAGCCGTCTAAAAAGCCAAGTCGAAAGAAGTAGGCGCGCATGAAGCGCCACCAGGGGCGGAAGGCCAATTCGACGATTCCCACCGCTCGTCCGCCCTCGACCTGCCGGCGCACAAAGTCCTCGTGGTAGGGAGCGATTTTTGCAATTTGCCGGGCAATGCTTTCATTGCTGTGGTGCAGCAGATCCGCGTCCAGGCGCCCGACTCGGCCGTTGACCGCCAGGTGCGCATGCGGTTCCTCGCCCGCCCACCGCGCCTCGCCGCTGCGCCAGAGGCGAAGCACGCGATCCGGGTACCAATCGCCATGCCGGATCCAGCGCCCGCAATAAAAGGTGCACCTGGGGAATTCGTAAGCCGCCGGCGAGCCGGGCGGCAGGGAAAGCACTCGCGCAATTTCGGACGCCAGTTCGGGCGGCACCACTTCGTCGGCGTCGAGGTTCAGCAGCCACGGTTGTCCGGCTTTTTCCGCGGCGGAATTCTTTTGCCCGATAAAGCCTTTCCACGGTTCGCGGAAGACCTTTGCTCCGTATCGCAGGGCGATGTCCTCGGTCGCGTCGGTTACCTCCTGGTTCAGGATCACGATGATTTCGCTGGCGAACCCCGAGACGCTCTCGAGGGCGCGTCCGATCCTGGCCGCTTCGGGTCCCGAGACCATGCACACCGCGAGTGGCAACCGTTCTTTTGTCGCCAACGAGCGTGTTTTCGGGTAAGTGCTTTCCCGGCTGGATGTCATCTGATCTTGCTCAGTTTTACCGTAGAACGCGCGAGGCCCGCAAAGTAATTGTGGTCGATTTGGGGTTTCTGGGGGATACGGTCCATTTGGTGCCGGCGCTGTGGGAGCTGAAGCGCAACTACGCGGGGGCGGCGATTCACGTGCTGACCTCGACAGTGGGCCGGGACGTATTGCGGTTGGCGCCGTGCGTGGATCGGGCCTGGGGCTTCGAGATGTACCCCGAGACCCGGACGCTGCGCGAGCAGTGGCGGATCGTGCGCGCGCTACGCAACGAGCGGTTTGACGTGGCCTTCAACTTCAGCGGCGCCGACCGCGCCAATTACTTCACCGCGCTGACCGGCGCGCGCTGGCGGGTGGCGCATCGCGGCGGCCGCTGGCACTTCTACAATCCCTGGCTCATCCCGTATTGGATTCCGCGACAGGAGCCGAACCTGATCGTCTCCGAGCAAAGACGCCGCATGCTCGCGGCGTGCGGCCTGAGCCTGGGCGCAACTCCATGCTTCGATCTCCAGATCGATGACGCGTCCAGGCGGTGGGCGGAGAGTGTGGTGCGGATCCCTGCCATCCACATCTCGCCGAATTCTGCCAAAGCACTCAAGGAATGGCCGGTTGAACATTATGTCACGCTCATCCGGAGAATCCGGGAAGCCTATCCCGCTCTGGGGGTGGTCCTATCCGGGGGCACGCGGGAGCGCGAGCGGGAGCGGCTCCGGGTCATCGCTTCCAAAGTGGCCGATGCCCGAATGCAGTTGCTGCCAGAGCGCTCGAGCATACCGCAATTGGCTGCTGCTCTCACCCGGTGCCGCTTGCACATCGGTTCCGATTCCGGGGTCCTGCATCTGGCCTTTGCCCTGAATGTGCCCTCGATTTCATTTCTGCGGGAGCAACCGAACTTTGGGGCTTTCCTGCCGACCGGTCCGCGCCACCGCGTGCTCAGTGTGCCTTGCCGCTGTGTGGATGGCCGGAACGCACCCTGCGCGAGTACGCAGCGTGCCGAGTGCCTCTCCGGGATCGAGCCGGATCGAGTCGCGGGAGTGGTTCGGGAGCAATTGGAAGCGTGGGGACAATCCTGATCCAGTCGAAATGGCGCTAGCGTCATTTGGGCGATTTGGACAAAATGCCACTGGCACATGCTTGACTATCTTAGAAAGGTGCTCGAACTGACCCGTCCGTATCGGTTCCGATTCGGACTGGGTTTGGCCTGTGGCTTTCTTTCGGGTGCGCTGGCCTTTACCCTGCCCGTGTCGCTGAAACTGGCGGTGGATACGGTATTTCCCTCGGAGGGTCCGGTAACCGAGGTGGTCAGCGGGAACGATTACGGAGCCGAGTTGGCGCCGGGGTCCGCCGCGGCGGCAACCTCGGAACCGAAGGTGGCGCCGGGCGGCCGGCCGTCGATCAAAGAGTCGCTGATCTCCAAAGTACCAGCGCCGCTCAAGCGGGCCTTGGACGGTTTGGTCAATTGGTTCCGTCCGGCGGATCATCCGTCGAAGTGGCGTTTGTTATTCGCCATTGGCCTGATCCCGGCTTCCATGTTGTTGCGCAATCTCCTGGGTTATCTCAATACCTACTGCCTCTCCTGGGTAGGCATTCGCGCCGCCAACGATCTGCGCATTCGCCTGTTCAAACACCTGATGGAAATGCCGCTCGAGTTTTATAACGCCACCAGCACCGGGGACTTGATGACTCGGGTCGAGAGCGCGATTTCCGTCAGCTACACGATTCAAAACGCGTTTTCGGTAATGATTCGCGAGCCTATTTCCATCCTCGTGCTCGTTGGGGTTTTAATTGGGATGCAACCCTTTCTGAGCCTGGTTACGCTCCTGGTGTTTCCCATCTGCCTGATTCCATTGGTGATCTTCGGGCGCAAACATCGCCGCTCGGACCATGGCGGGTATGCCCAGCAATCCACCTTGTCCAAGGTCATGCATGAATCCTTTACCGGCGTCCGCGTGATCAAGGGCTACAATCTGGAGTCGCGGGTCGTGAACGAGTTTCGCGGGGCGGCCGAGGGGGTCAGCAACTTTTATATGCGCTCGATTCGCGCCGGTGAGTTGCCCGGCCCCTTGATTGAATTCATTGGCAGCCTGGGGGTGGCCCTGGTCTTTACGTATTTTGCCTTTTGGTCGAGCGGACGCTCACCGGCCAAAGCCAGCGACATGCTCGCTTTTTTCATCGCGGTCTTCGGACTCTACTCGCCGCTGAAAAACGTCAGCCGCCTGCGCCATCAGTTGCTCACCTGCCAGCACGGGCTCAGACCTGCTTATGAGTTGCTGGCGCAAAAATCGAATCTGCCCGAGCCCGCGGATCCCAAGCCGCTCAAGAGCCAGGGCGCGGCGATCCGCTTCGAGAACGTCAACTTTTCCTACGGTGCCAAGCCGGTGCTCAAAAACATCAACCTGACGATCCAGCCTGGCCAGATGGTCGCGCTGGTGGGGCGCACGGGCTCGGGCAAGACGTCCATCGCCAATCTGTTGTTGCGCTTCTATGATCCGCAAAGCGGGTCCATCCGGATCGGGGATACGGATATTCGCTCGGTTCTGTCCCGTGATCTGCGATCCAACATCGCCGTGGTGACGCAGGAAACCATCCTGTTCAACGACACTATCCGCCACAACATCGGGCTGGGCCGCCCGGGGGCTGCCAACGGGGAAGTTGAGGAAGCCGCCCGGCACGCTTACGCCCACGATTTCATCATGGAAAAGCCGCAGCAGTACGAGACGCGGGTGGGGGAGAAAGGGGTGAATGTTTCCGGCGGCCAGCGGCAGCGCATCGCCATCGCGCGCGCCATCTTGAAGAACGCGCCCATTTTGATTCTGGACGAGGCCACCAGCGCGCTGGACACCGAGGCCGAGCGGATCGTCCAAAGGGCGCTCGAAGACCTGATGAAGGGGCGGACGACGATCTGCATCGCGCATCGCTTGTCCACCATTCAGAATGCCGACCTGATCGTCGTGCTGGATGAAGGACGGATCGTCGAAACGGGCACGCACGAGCAACTGCTCCGGGCGCGGGGGCTCTACTGCAAATTCTACGAGCTGGCCTTCGAGCCGCCGAGCACGAGCGACGGATCGAAGACATAGGATCGGAGCTCCGGGGTTGGCACATCGCCTCGGGATATCGCGCTCGCAACTTGCGCGGCACCAGTGGCGCACCGGGCCGCGCGCGGCACAAAGTCGAGAGGCAAAGGCTATCAACGGTCTGACCCGCCCTTCGTGACCCGCCCCGCGATCGAAGCCATCGCCAAGCGCATCCACCTGGGCAGCTCCAAAAGCGCCAACCTCCGCCTGCACACGGCTATGCGCCACCTCGTTCCTGTGCAGACCGCCCAGGCCACACTCCGTTGATGAAAGAAAACGAACCTTGTTACGGCTGGACCCTTTTTTTACGACTGCTTTTTGCGGGGGAGCCGGAGAAGCCGTTTGAGTTTACGCTGGGCAAAGCGCTGGCGAGAGCATCAACTGCGGCCGTATGTGATGGCGTCGCCGCGGGCGCCGAGCCTGAAACCGAAGCGGGCGCTGGTGCACGACCTGGAGGGGACCGAAAAGAAAGAGGTGGAGATCGCGAGGGAGCGGCTGCAGGAGCCGGAAGCGGTGCTGGGCCAGCGGGTGGACGGGATCCTGGCGGGGCAGTTCAAGCCATCAGTGAGGAAGCAGGGTTTGCGGGGAGTTCGGCTCCAGCAGGATCTGCTGTCATTGTAGCAGGCAATCTGTTAAGTGTGCCTCCGGAAATTGGCATGAACCTGCGAGACACTCGTGGAGAAAGACAATTGAAAGCTACGGAACCTTTATGCAGGCGCCAGCGCCGTGATTGTGTCGGGCATGAAGAAGCAGGGCATCAAGGCTTTAGCCTATAAACAGGCCGCCCGGCGCAGCAAGCTGCACCGGGCGAAAAACCAGAGGTTGATCACCAGCCTTGCGACTGGGAGAGCAATCGCCCCCGGACGGTAGTGATAGAGTAAATGCTGAATACGCAGGAATCAATAAACTTCTTCGCAGATCTGCAGAAGTCATTATCGTGCAGAAGGTTTGCAGGCTATTGCGTGCGGGGAAGCCTGCTTGACGGGTTCGCAAAATATCTATGGAATGCCCATCTTTGCGAATCCCTTTACCCCGGCTTTCAATTACTTGAAGTCGCTTTCCGAAACAGAGTTCATTCCCGGATCGGTTCAGCAATTGGCGACCCAAATTGGATTCTCAACCAACGTGGCATCCTTTACCAGGAAGAGCAGGAAGCCATTGCAAAGGCCAAGGACAGCCTGACAACGGCTGGCTTGCCGGTGAACGAAGATTATTTGGTTTCAGAAATGAAGTTCGGCTTTTGGACAAGTTTGCTAAACTCTCGATATGATAGGCTTTGGCCCAAGATCATAGCCGACGTTCTGCCCAACATGCCTAGGGCAACCAGAACCAGGGGCGATGTTTCGACACTCATGAACGGTGTTCGCCGACTTAGAAACGCGGCTTTGCATCATCATTCCATTTGGCACTGGGCGGATCTCAAGGACAGGCACAATCAGATGAGGTTGCTGATTAGTTATATTTGCACCCCGAGCGCAGCGATAGCCGAAAAAATTGATCGATTTCCAAGCATTCATTCAAGTGGGATGGCAGAATCTCAGAAAATAGCGTCCAACCTTCTGAAATCTGTTCAGAAGCCGGAAAACGCAACCAACTGACCCTTCGGCCTGGCGGAGAAGCGAATGAAGCTCTGGCTGGCGAGCGCGCTGGTGGGGCGGGAGGTCTGAGTGAGTTCATGGCGAGCATCAGTCGAGCTCAACGGGCTGATCTTCCTGGTGGAGTTCGCCTCGAGCGGCGAAGCCAGGCCGCCAGGGCAAGGCCGAGCGGCAGCAGGACGATGAACCCTGGCTGGAGACGAGCTTTGAGCGAGTAATAATCGAACTTCATCAGCTGGCCTTCAGTTTTCGCAAAAGACGTAAACGAATGACGTAAACGGGCCGTCAAAGGCCTTAGATGCGTGGCTCCGACCCCGTTTTCCATGAGACGGTCAAGCATCAACTGTCAAAGTTGAGATGCGGTCCCTCTGCCTTCGTCACGGCCGATCACGGTCGCGGCGGTGGATTTCAGGGATGGCGGGCCTGCGGCGGGGAGGTCGAAGGTGCGGAGAATGATTGGATTGCGACCATCGGGCCTGATACACCTCCACTCGGGTTTGCGCTTCGGGAGCGGAAGACCATCGGGTCGAGGTATCGGAGGGCGTTGGTGGCAGTGGCCCGCACCGTTGGGTCCTCGTCCGTTAACGCCCGCAGTAAGGCCGCGCGCGTGGTTGGTTCACCTTGGCCGAGGGTTTCCAACACGTTGAGCTTATAGACCCGCCGGGCGGGCTCGCTGTCGTTAAGAGTCTTGGCGAGTGTCCTGAAGATTTCGTGGTTTGTTTCACCAAGCCGCCACAGGCTCTCCGCCGCCTCATTCGAGGACTCGGTATCCTTTAAGGCAGCTCTGAATGGCCGTTAGTTAAGGCCCAAGCGCTTCTTGCTGAGGCGCTTGCGCCGAGGCGGTCCGGGGAGGTTTTCCAGCGCATGTTGCGCCGTGAGTTGCTGAAGCTGCATGAGTATATCCCACACTTCTCGTTGGTTGCCGATCGCCTGTTTGAGCCAGCTAAATTGCTCGGCACTTAAGGCCACTGTGACCGTCTTTCGTCCCGAGCCGCCTGGACCATTGATAGCGTGGTCCGCCTTGGCCTGGTTTGTTCCGTTCGACCAGGCTGCCCAAGGCGATCCAGCCAATGCGAGAGAGTTTCTGCCGCAGTTGTTGATATTGCCTGGGCAGGTTGTGGCTGCTTTTGAGCTTAGTCATCAAGAAAAAGCTAGCATAGCTGTCAATAGGACAGTATAAGCACTGTCCATGACAACACCCGATTTTCCCGATTGGGCCGGTGGCTTCGCCCACCAGCTTCGAAAACTGCGCGCCTCCGCCGCTCCCACCTTGCACCAGTTCGAATTGCTCTTCGCGCCGTGGATTCCTCACTGGCGCATGGCCCAGCAAGATGAAGGTGCTCACTCGCGTAACCGACGCTGGAACCTGCGCTTGGTGTTTTGGACTTTCTTATGGCAAGTCGCCCAGGCCGGCACCTCCTGCCGTGAGGCGATCCGCCAGGCTCAGGCTTTATGCCACAACACCGGACGTCCCCCACCGCCCGATACCGATAGCCCCTACTGCCAAGCCCGCGGCGGCCTGCCGCTGGAGCGTCTCCAGGAGATCCACGATGGCTTGTGCGCTGAGGCTTACCAGGCCGTGCCCACCAAGGACCTCTGGTGTGGACATCACGTCCTGGTGGCCGACGGTTCCTGCGTCACTGCCCCCGATACCCCGGCCAATCAGAAGGCCTTCCCACAACAAAAAGTGCAGAAGCCCGGGTGCGGCTTTCCCATTATCCGCCTAGTCGCCCTGCTGAGCTTAGCCACCGGCATGCTCACCGCTTGGGCGACGGGCAGTTGGTCCCAGCACGAAGTGGCGCTGCTGCAAACGCTGTGGGATTGTTTGCGCGCCGGCGATGTTTTGTTGGCCGACCGCGGCTTCTGCAACTGGGCGCTGCTGGCGCAATGTCTTGAGCGCAAGCTCCACGCCGTCTTCCGGGTCAAGGGGGTTCGCCGCCGCGACTTCCGACAAGGCAAACGCATTAGTCGTGACGAACGGCTGGTCCAGTGGCGCAAGCCCACCCAGCGCGCCACAACGGTGGAGGCTAAAGCCTGGGCGCTCCTACCGGAGGTGCTCACCTTGCGCTTGGTCCGCTGCCGACTCGCCCTGCCCGGCTTTCGTAATCGGCAGGTCATCCTGGTAACTACGCTGCTGGATTCCGACAAGTATCCACCCGAGGCGCTCTCACAGCTCTATTTCCGGCGTTGGGCCATGGAATTGACCCTGCGCAATATCAAAATCACTCTCCAGATGGATCAGTTGAGCTGCAAGAACCCCGAAAACCTGGAACGTGAAATCCGCATGCACTTCTTAGTGCATAACCTGGTGCGCCGGCTCATGCTCGAAGCCGCTCGCCGCCACGGAGTACCCTTGGAACGGGTCAGCTTTGCCGGCAGCTTGGCCACCGCGCGTCGATACGGAGAAGCGCTCTTACAGGCACGCTCCAAACCAAAGCGCCAACAACTGATGAACGAATTGTTCGCCGTGTTAGCTGCCGATTTAGTGCCGGATCGTCCAGGGCGTCGCGAGCCCAGAGCCGTGAAACGTCGCCCTAAGCCGTATCCGCGGCTGATGAATGACCGACACAAGTGGTTGGAGATCCCGCACCAGAACCGCTACTATAAGAACAGCATGTTCGGCGCTAAATACCGTAAATCTTCGAAGGCTTAACTAAGCGCCATTCGTGTCAGTCCTCACTATTTACACGTTTAGATTGATGGTCTGCGTGTCGGCGGTCAGTCTGCGTCATGCCTCGCAAATTGCGCATGGAATATCCTGGCGCCATTTACCACGTTATGAATCGAGGAGACCACCGCGAGGAGATTTTCCGGGACGACGAAGACCGCAAACGCATTTTGTCCACGCTGGGCGAGGCCTGTCAGACGACCCAATGGCAGGTGCATGCGTATGGCCTCATGCGCAACCACTTCCACTTGGTCTTGGAAACCCCCGGGGCCAATCGGGTCGCCGGCATGAAGTGGCACCTGGGGGTTTACACCCAGCGCTTCAACCTGCGGCATAAGCTGTGCGGCCACCTTGTTGCCGGGCGTTACAAGGCGCTGGTTGTGGAGGGGAGCATCAACGGCTATCTGCGCACCGTGTGCGACGACGTTCACCTCAACCCCGTGGGAGCCAACCTGCTCGAGCCGGAGGAGTCGTTGGAGCGTTTTGGCCGGAGGAGCTACGGCGAGTAGCTCAAGCCGGCGAGCCAGCGGCAGACCAAACACCGTCACGATGTAACTGAGGGCTTCCGCCCATTGAAGCCAGGTCATGATTCGGGTGTTAGGGCTTCAGGATTGTTCCGGTTTCTCGCCAGCGGGACGCAAACCAAAGTGGATGAGTTTCTCCCGCATGGTGGTGCGGGTCACACCCAGCCAGCGCGCGGCTTTGGCCTGGTTGCCTTCGGCCAGTTGGATGGCGCGGGTGTAAAGCTCGCGCTCCATTTCTTCGACCATCCGGGCCTGCAGGCCTGCCATCTCGCCGCGTTGGGCGCGGGTTAGCAGTTCGGTGAAATAGCCCGCGATGGTTTGATCGGAAGCAGCGACCGGTTTCCTCGCCCGCGTGTAGGCTTGTTGCACATGGTCCAGACTGATCGGATAGCCGCGTGCCAGCAACAGCGACTGGCGAACCACGTTCTCCAGTTCCCGCACGTTGCCGGGCCAGGCCTGGTTTTGGAGAAAGGCTATGGCTTCTGCCTGAATGGAAGGGGATTCGATGCCCAGTTCCGGCCCAGAGCGGTGCATGAAGTATTTTACCAACTCTGGGATGTCTTCCGTGCGCTGGCCCAACGGCGGCAGCATGATGGTGACTCCGCTCAGGCGATAGAACAGGTCTTCCCGAAACTGTCGCTCTTTCATGGCGCTTTCCAGGTCGCGGTGCGTGGCCGCCAGCACCCGCACGTCCACTGGAATCTTTTCGTTTCCGCCGACGCGCTGGATATACTTCTCCTGAAGCACGCGCAGGAGCTTGACCTGGGTGCTCAGGCTCAAGTCGCCGATTTCGTCGAGGAAAATGGTGCCGTTGTTGGCTTGCTCGAAGCGGCCCACCCGGCGGGCGTGCGCGCCGGTGTAAGCGCCGCGTTCGTGGCCGAACAGTTCGCTTTCCAGCAGGGTTTCCGGGATGGCCGCGCAATTCACCGCGATGAACGGCTGCGCGGCACGCTTGCTGTGCTGGTAAATCGCCCGCGCCACCAGTTCCTTGCCGGTGCCGGTTTCGCCGCGAATCAACACGGTGACGGCGGTGGCGGCCACGCGCCCGATTTCCTTGTAGATGGCCTGCATGGCGCGGCTGTTGCCGATGATGGCGGATTGGGCCGACCGGGCTTGCCCCATTTCCAGCGGTTCGGACATGAGCCGGCTGCTGGCCACGGCCTTGGCCACGAGATCGAGCAATTCGCCCATGTCAAACGGTTTGAGGAGATAATCGTAAGCGCCAAGCTTGGTGGCTTCGATGGCGGTTTCGGTGGTGCCGAAAGCGGTCATCATAATGATCGGCAGCTTCGGTTTGGCGGCATGGAGTTGCTCGATCAATTCGAGGCCGGACAAGCCTGGCATTTTCAGATCGGTAAGCACCACGTCACAGAGCTGCTCCTGGGCGCGGGCCAGGCCCTCATCGCCGCGTGTGGCCGTGGCGACTTGATAGCCTTCGGCCTGCAACTCTTTTTTCAGCCCCGCCGCGATGCCAGGGTCGTCTTCAATCAACAGAATTTTAGGTTGAGGGTTCATTACTTTGCTTCTGGCTTCGTGTGTGGCAGCAGGATGGCAAAGGTGGTGCCACGATTCACCTCGGAGCGGCACTCCATGCGCACCGCCGTGTTTTTCGACAATGCGCGACGCGATGGCCAGGCCCAGGCCGGTGCCCTCCTCCTTGGTGGTGAAGAACGGGTCGAACATCCGCTTCCGCACTTCCGGCGGAATCCCCTTGCCGGTGTCGCTCACCTCCAGCATGACCACCGGGCGGGCGCGGCCCTGCCAGGCGTGCCGATGCCGGTGCGGACGCGCAGGGTAATCGTGCCACGCGCCTTCCATGCTCTCGGCCGCGTTCTGAATCAGGTTGATCAACACCTGTTCAATTTGATGCGGGTCCACCCGCACCCAAATATCCGGCACCGATTCCAGATTCAGCCGGATGGAAGTCTTTTCCAACTGGGGGCCGAACAGCGATTGCATTCTGGCGAGCAGGCTGTCGGCGGAGACGGCTAGGAGCTTCGGGTCGGCGGGCCGGGCAAACTGCAAAAACTCCTGCACGATGCGTTCGAGGCGCTGGATTTCGTGGCCGATGACCAGGGCGTCCTCCTGTTCCGACGAGTTCGCCGCCAGGTTCTTTTTCAGGCTGTGCAGGCGGACGTTGATGGCGGTGAGCGGATTGCGGATTTCGTGGGCCACGCCGGCGGCCAGCGTGCCAAGCGACGCCAGCTTCTCGTTGCCGCGCGGCGCGAGCGCGGCTTTCGCCCAGCTCGACGCGCAGCGGACCAATCACGCCGCGATAAACTGCCACGACTGCGGTTCCCACCAGGATTACCAGCAGCCCCAGTTGCACGGCCAGCAGTTCCTCCAACCAGCCGAGCGCGCGGCGCGAATCTTCCATGAACTGCGTTTGCGCGGCGCGCTCGGCGGCCTTCAGTTTCTCACACAAGTCCAGGATGGAGCGCGGCTTTGTTCTCCACCTGTTCCAGCACGGGTGTCAGGCAAAGGGGTCGTCCCGGTTTGCGCTCGTTCGTCCATCAACCGGGTGGTCTCGCGACAGATAAACGTCGAACGCCGCCTCGATCTGGCCCATCAATTCACGCTCCGCCGGCGTGGTGACGGTGGGTTGGTGCGCGCGAATCCACTGCTGCAAATCCTGGCACTTCTTCTGAAACGCGGCCCGATCTTCCGGACGGCGGCGCAGGTCGAAGCGCAGCACGAGTGTCGTTCAGGTCACGGACCGACGCCTCGATGTGTTCGGAGAGGTGAAAAGCATCCGCTTGCACGGAGGTGAAGCTCCGGTGCAACTGCCGGAGTTCCTGCCAGGTGACGCGCGCCGCCCAGCCCACGACCAGCACCAGCACGATGGTGGCGAGCGCATAGCCGTAGGATCGCGGTCTGGACTTTCATAAAGTGAGCAGCCACTGACCAGCGGTGGATTCCCACCCGCCACCGATGCAGCGTCGGGGCATCGGCGACGCCAAGTTCTCATAACCCGTTGCCGCTGACATGCTGAGTGCCTTCCAAGCTTCTGCTGGCACAACTCTCGCTTAATGAGAATTCTGGCCAGACATGCCATGTGACAGATGATATGGCAAACCGAATGCCAAAGCGATGAAAACGCGAAAGATTTTGGATTTAGCCAGTGCCTTGTCGTGCGGCGCGATCAGCCCGAGGGGCAACCTCACATCGGGAAGACGCTACTCGCGGCACGGAGCGGAACACCAGAGGAAGGGCGGAGAACCGCGAGGTGAACCGATCTCGCGCGGTGGCTTCCTGAAATCAGATCGGACTGCGTTCGACAAGGCACTGGCTGTCGGAGTCGAAAACCTATGAAGCAGGAGAATTCTTGTGGTGGACGATGAGAGTTCGATCCGCGAGGCCTTGAGCAAAGTACTGCAGGCGGAAGATTACGAGATTGTCGCTGCCGAAAACGGCCAGGAAGCCATTGAAAAATCACGGTGCGGAGAAGATTGACCTGCTGCTGCTTGGATCTCGGCCTGCCGGTGAAAGACGGCTGGACTGGATGCTGGCTGGCCGAGGTCGATCCGCTGCTGCCCGTCATAATCATCACGGGCCGGTGGAAGCAATCTGAGCGGGCGGCGACCGCCAGGGCTGATGTTCTGATGGAGAAGCCGCTCGATGTTCCGTTGTTGTTCCAAATCATCCGAGAACTGCTCGAAGAATCTCCCGAAACCCGCGTCCTGCGCATTCACAACCGGGGACGTGGTTTCCGACACGTGCCCTTTGATGGCAAAGAATTCTGCGAACAACTGCGGAAGGGATACTCAACTCCTTACCTCTTCGAGGAGAGGTCTGTTCCGAAGGATCACCCCCTATGAAAAAGATAATCCTGGTTGTGGATGACGATGTGCAAATCCGCGAGTCGTTGCAGAAGGTGTTGCGAGCGGAAGGCTACGAAGTTGTGCTGGCGGTGGATGACCAGGACGGCATCCGGAAATTCAACGAGCAGCGAATTGACCTCTTGCTGCTGGACCTCAACCTGCCGGGCAAGAGTGGCTGGGACATTTTTGGCACGCTGACCTCCCTCAATCCCTTCTTGCCAATCATTATCATCACCGGGAGGAACAACCAGCATGAACTGGCGTCCAGAGCGGGGGTCGGCGCTCTGATGGAAAAACCACTTGATGTGCCCATGCTGCTTCAAACCATCACCGAGTTGCTTGCCGAATCGGCGGAGACACGCCTCAAACGACTGGTCGGATTGCACGGCAACCTGCGTTACGTGCCGCAGCCACGGCCCGTTTCGTGCAACTCGATGTCCGAGAACCAAGGAACAACCCATGATGACTGGTCCTGATCCCGATTCACTCCCGCGAAGGAGACGAAACACGATGGCGGTCCGCCGCCTCCCTCGGCATCGCCGCGATCCGAATCGGATTGCTTCACGCGTTGCTGGATGCTCATTCCGGCGGGGAAGGTTCGGGGTCGCGCTGCAAACGGCGTGCGAAGCAGCACGGATCGTTTAGCTGCTCGTTGAGCCCCGTAAACGAAGATTGGTCAACGTGATTTGAAGGGCGGCGTCGTCCGCTTCAACCCACTTCTTCCACTACCGCATCCGACCCCGTGTGCCCGATGATTCTCACCGGCCGCCCTTTCTCGATCATTTCGCCCTGGGTGAGGACATCGAGGATTTGGTCGCCGAACTGGGCCTTGCCTCCGGGATACAATGGGGAGATGGCCACGCCGATTTGTCCGATGCGCGCTTCCTGTTGCGCCTCCTGCTCGGCGACGGAACTGACGCCGCTGGCCGTTTGCGAAACCAGTTTTTGGAAGAACGAGGTCTTCGGCAGGAAGCGCGCGAGAATCGCCGCGATGACCACCGTCCCGGCCAGCGCGATACCGAGGTCGCGGAGGGGGAGTTGCAGTTGCGGCAACGTGGGCAGGCGCGGCGTGCCGGGATACATGTCCACCATCCCCATGACGATGGCCACGAGCATCAACACCAGCCCGCCGATTCCGGCAATCATCGAGCCTTGAAAAGCGAACAGCTCCAACGCCACCAGAATCAGTCCCACGACAAACACCACCGCCCAGACGGCCCCGGAAATTCCCGCCGTGTAGCCGCCGAAGAAGTAGAGTGCAAACGCAACAATTCCGATGATGCCCGGCAAACCGAAGCCCGGCGTTTTGAATTCGATATAGAGGCCAACCATCCCGATGATCAGCAGCAGCGGGCAGATGGCGTTGATCCAAATGCCCACGGTTTCCGCTCCCGTCGGTTTGATTTCCACGCGTTGCGCGCCGGCATAGCCGAGAGTGGCGAGCAACGCATCCAGCGATTCCACCGTGCCCGACGAGAGCAACGGTTTGGGGGGATTGCCATATTCTTTGGCCGCCTGCCGGTCGGTGAGGGTCAGGATGTTGCCTTCCTTGTTGAGGACTTCGCCGTCCATCTTCAACTCCTTCGTCTTGTCAATCATCGCCTCCACGACCTCGACGTTGTGGCCGTTCTTTTCCGCCTGCACGCGCACGAGGGCGCGGATGGCCGAGGTCATTTTGGCCTCCATCGTGTCGGGGAGTTTGTCCGCGACACCTCCGCCCGGCACCATCAGGATGGGGGCGGCGGCGCCGATCACGCTCTGCGGCGCCATATAGATCTTCTGCGTGCCCACGGCGATGAACGCGCCGGCCGAGAACGCGCGGTCGTTGACGTAGGTGACGGTCGTGCCCTTGAACTTGCTGATGATCTGGATGATTTCCTCGGTCACATCCACGCGCCCGCCATCCGTTTTCATGTCGAGAATCAGCGCATCGGCTTTTGCTTCCATGGCTTCCTTCACGCCGCGCCGGACCACATACACCAGCGGTGGCATGATGTTCTCGCGGATGGGCACGATGAAGACCTTCCCGCTCGGCGACGAAACCAGCCGGTTGGTTTCTGCCGGCAGGGCCGTTGGACCGGCCAAGAGAAATCCACCGAGCAGCAAACCTGTCACCCGGCTGAACTTCGCGAACCCAGCTGGCCGCCGCGAAACCGATCTTACAATAGGCGAACATTCGTTCTGACCGGGGAGCTTTTTCTGTGCCCGCTGCGATTTGCCTCCGCGCGGCGCGTCTCATTTCAACGTTTACGCGGAATTTTGCGCGTTCGGCGCAAACGGCGTTCGGGAAGATTCGACCGAGGTGGCTTGCCACTGCGCACCGATGGATTCCCACTCGCCACCGAGCTGCGAAGGATGCGGGCTGCTTGCAGGCTCCAACTCATTGCCATTCAGCACAGGCGCGCGTCGAGCACGCACTGGCACAGTGGCAGCTAAAAGGAAGATAACCGGTCGTCGCCTACGAATAAATCGCGGGTGACGGCCAAACTCAAATCACAGTATGAACTCAATCCTTGCTCAATCCAGTTTCTCCCCGGGCACATTGAACCTGGTGCTTTACGGCGTGGGCGCCGTGGTGCTTCTCGTGGTTGGCATCCTCGTCATCAACTTCGGGATGATTTACATCCGCGCCCTGTTTTCCGGCGCGAAAGTCACCATCACCGAGTTGATCGCGCTGCGGCTGCGGCGGATTCCGCTTGGTTTGATCGTGGACGGCCGCATCACCGCCGTGAAATCCGGGCTGCCCGTCTCGATTGACGAACTTTCAACGCACTTTCCTGGCGGGCGGTAATGTGCAGATGGTCGTGCTCGCCCTGGTCGCGGCCAAGAAGGCCGGCATCAATCTCGTCTTTGACCGCGCGTGCGCCATTGACCTCGCCACGAAAGGCACCGGCAAAACCGTGCTCGAAGCGGTAAAAACATCCGTCAATCCCAAGGTCATCGATTGTCCCGCGCCGGCTTCGGGCAAGAGCACCATCGACGCGGTGGCCAAGGACGGCATCGTCATCAAGGCCAAGGCGCGCGTGACCGTGCGCACCAATCTGGACCGCTTCGTTGGCGGTGCGACGGAGGAAACCATCATTGCGCGCGTGGGCGAGGGCATCGTTTCGACCATCGGCTCGTCGGAAACCTACAAGGCGGTGTTGGAAAATCCCGACCGCATTTCCAAAACCGTTCTGGGCAAGGCGCTCGACAGCAACACCGCGTTTGAAATCCTCTCCATCGACATCGCCGACGTGGACGTGGGCGGGCAACGTCGGTGCCAAACTTCAGGCGGAGCAGGCGGAAGCCAACAAACTCATCGCGCAAGCGCAGGCGGAGGTCCGCCGCGCCGCCGCCGTCGCCACGGAACAGGAGATGATTGCGCGCGTGTCCGAAATGCGCGCGCGCGTGGTCGAAGCCGAAGCGCAGATTCCGATGGCCGTTGCCCGCGCCTTCGACAAGGGCCACATGGGCATCATGGATTATTACCGCATCAAGAATGTGCAGGCCGACACAGCCATGCGCGAAAACATCGGAAGCGACGGGTCGGAAACGTCGTCGCCGGGTGCGCAAGCTGGGAAATCGTAACTCTTCTGCCCATGTTCAAATGAATACATTTCTTGCCGCCAGTCTGTTCGATAATCCGTGGGTGCTCGTGGTTGTCGTCCTGGTCGGTGGGCTCTCCCAGTGGTTGATGAACCGACGCCTGGGAAATCAGGCGGACAACCAGCCAGAGAGCGATGAACCGCTGCCATCGCTGGGCAAACCACAAGAGCGCTCGCCGCGCGCAACTTGATTTGCAGGAGGCCCTGCGCCAATTGCTGCGCGGCGAACCGCCTCCCCGCGCGCCACAGCCGCCGCCGATTCCGCTAGTCATGCGTGAGGCACAACCTGCGGAGGTTTGGCCGGACGAAGAACAATTCCAGCCCGAACAGGCGTGGATGGATGAACCGCAAGAGACCTATGAAGCGGCCACGTCCACCGGCAATCCAGACCGCCGCACCTTCGCGACCACACCCCGGCTTGGCGCGAGCGAATGCCAGCCGCTTTGAGACGAGCGAACCTAACGAGGAAGCCGTTCGCCGTTTCGAGCAGCTTAATGAACAAGGAAGACATCCGGCCACGGTAATTAACACCGGGCGTGGGCGTCGTTCGCCTGCGAGCGCTCGGGGCGTGGCGCTGGTGCGCGATACCCGAACCGTGCGGCAGGCCTTCGTCGCCTCGCTGGTCTTCGGTCCACCCAAAGCCTTTGAAAGCTGACGCCTATGACCCTCATCATCGTTTTGCTGGTTCTCGGAGGGATGCTGATGTTCCTCGAAACTTTTCTGCCCGGACTGGTCACCGGGGTTCTTGGATGCATTTGCTGGGTGGCCGCGGTGATTCTCAGTTACCGGGACTTTGGCTTACAGACGGGCAATCTTGATTCTGGGCGCGGTGCTGGCCGGGTTGGTCATCGGCGTCTTCTGCTGGCTGAAATTCTTCCCCGAAAGCCGCATCGCCGGACTATTCATTTCCCGGCGCACCGTCGGTGAGTTGGGCGTGGTCAAGCTCGAACTGCTCCATCACACCGGCGTGGCCATTACCCAGTTGCGCCCCTCGCGGCACTGCGTTCATCAACGGCAAGCGCATGGATGTCGTCACCGAAGGTGCGCTGATTGACCAAGGCGCTTCCATTAAAGTCGTGGCGGTCGAGGGCATGCGGGTCGTCGTGCGGGAGGTGTGACATGAATGATCAACCCACTCCATTCGCGGAACGGACGGCGATGAAGAAGGTCAAGCGCGTCATCGTGGCTGTGGCATGGGCGGAACAGTGCTGGCCTTGGGTATTGCGTTCATCGTGCTGCCCGGCCCGGCCTTCCTCGTGATTCCCGCCGGGTTGGCTATTCTGGCGATGGAATTTGCGTGGGCCAGACGCTGGCTGCGCAAGGCCAGGGGTCTTTTGCCGGGAGCAGAGCTCAAGGAGGAAACGGGCAGCGGCTGCCTCCCAGCCGACGGATTATTTTCGCGACCGGGCTTGGGCCTCGTGCCGCAACGCCATTCCCTCAACCCAAACTGATATTCCGCAACCAGCAAAGAACCGATCCTGAACAAATATGAAAACCTCGCTTCGCTACCTCGGTCTCAACGCTCAGGCCGCCTGTGACCGCCTCGTGCAAGAACACCTCAACTTCTTGCAAAAGTTGACCAACATTGAGTCCGCCCAGGTGGTTCTGGAACGGCAACGGGAAGACACGCCCGCCTTCCGGGCGCACATGGTCCTGGTGGTGCCCGGGCCGGATTTTCACGCGGACGCGATGGATCACACGCTGACCGCCGCATTGCACAAAGTCGTGGAAAACCTGAAGCGCCAAATCCGGGCACGCCAGATAAAGCGCCGGGTCAACGGCAAAAGCAACCTGCAACTCGGCAAAATTTCAGCCGTTGGTCCAGTGCCTCGGCCGGCCATCGGGCGTGACAAAAGAAAACTGTGGGGCGGAGACTCCTTCACCCGATGAGTTCCCGCCCCGAAACCAAAAACGAACCAAGGAAACCGTTCGCAACCCGTTCGGGGGAGTGAATTCTGTGTTGAAAGCGAATGGATGCGCCAGTTGACGCTGGGGTTAACGGCGTTCTGCAAAAGGAACTATGACTATGAAACCAAATCAAAACGAAGACGAATACATCTGGATGCAGGAAATGCAGCGGCGCATGGCCAAGCTGGAAGAGGAACAGCAGGCGGAATCAGAAACAGAGAAGCTCCGCCTGAAGGAGGCTCACTGGATGCACTGCCCGAAATGCGGCCAAAAGCTGTCACCGGAGAAATGTGGATCGGTGGAAATTGATGTTTGTCCGAGCTGCAAGGGGGTCTGGCTGGACAAGGGGGAAATGGGGACCATTGTGGAGAGCGCGGGCCAGGGCAGTTTCTTCCACACCTGCCTGCGTATTCTCCGGGGGCGCCAACCACCTGCTAGTTCGCCGGCGGGCTGAGGGCCGCGAGCAAACCGCAAGTCAGCGAAACCATTTCGCTCGGGCCGCAGAAAACAAGCAAAACGAAAAAAGCGCCGTGAGAATTAAACTCCGTAATCAGGTGGGAAGGGTTCGTGCGGGAGTCGAGAGCATGATAACCCTTCATCCTCATACTTCGCGGTCCCCCGCGATACCGGTCTTGCGGGCGTTGCCGGCCCGGGCCAAGTTCTCCCGGGAATTGCGGTCCCTGGCGGAACAATTCGCCGACCGCCCGGCTCGCCTTTCCGAAATCCTGGCGGCCACGCAGGGCCGGGGCTTTAACTTGCTGCTGCTGGTTATCGGGCTGCCTTTTCTGACCCCCATTCCGCTGTCCAACGGTTTGCCCGCGTTGACTGTGGTCCTTCTGGCCGCTGGCGCGATGGAGCGGGACGGTATCTTTTTTGTGGCCGGCCGCGCTGTGTTCGGCGCGACGCTCGCCTTCTTCGGTCTGCTGGCCTTTGGCGGCGCTCACCTGCTCGACAACTTGCGGCACACAATATTTGGATCATGAAAACAGAATCCCAATCTCGACTTGGCGCGGTGCTGGAAACGCCTTGTCTCGTCCAAGCCGCCGTGGCGGAACTGGCGAAGCATCACTCGGTGGAGGCCATTGCCATCAAGGCCGTGGAAGGCAAAATCTCGGTCGCCACCATCGGGCGTGCTGCCGACTCCGGCGTGGCGGAAGGAATTCAGGAGGCGCTGGCCAAGGTTCAGACAGATTCAACAGCGGAGCGCTGCCGGTTGCTGCAAGCGGACCCCAGTTGCGCGCGATGCGAACATCCACTGACGCCGATCCGACAACAAGGATTCACGGTAACGGAAAGCGCCGGCGCCGTCACCGTGGCGCGCGTCCGCTGCCCCACGGTGCCGAAGTTCTGGCGCTGGCGCGACTTTCCGCTGCCAAAGATTGTGCCGCGCCAAATCAGCGTTCCCGAAGATGAATCCGATTTGAACGAATGGAAAACTCAGGCTGTCGCTGCTGGGTTATGCGCGCTCTTCGGATTAGCCGGCTACTTCACGTCGCAGCCATTGTGGTCGGTGCCGCTCTACGCGATTGCCTGCCTTGCGGGCGCCTGGTTCGCCGCGCAGGAAGCCGTTGGCAAATTGCGCACCTGGACGCTTGACGTTCATTTCCTCATGCTTGCGGTTGCGGCGGGCAGCGCAGCAGTGGGCGCGTGGGCGGAAGGGACCATGCTGCTTTTCCTGTTTTCGACGTCCGGAGCCTTGGAGCATTACGCCATGGGCCGAACCCAGCGGGAAATCCGCTCGCTGTTTCGCACCGCACCCAAGGTGGCCACCTTGGTGGACGCTGAAGGACACGAAAGCGAAGTGGCGGTGGATGAGTTGCAACCGGGACAGCGCTTGCTGGTGAAACCCGGCTCGCTGTTCCCGGTGGACGCTGAAATTGTCAAAGGCAAAACCGCCAGCGACGAATCCAATCTCACCGGCGAAGCGACGCCGGTGGAGAAAACGTTGGGCGACACGGTGCTCGCGGGCACGATCAATCTCTGGGGGGTCGTGGAAGTTACGGTGTTGCGTCCGGCGAGTGAGAGTTCCCTGCAAAAAGTCATCCGCCTCATCCACGAAGCCCAGCATCTCAAGGCGCCGTCCCAGCGGTTCACGGACAAATTCGGGACTCGATACACCTACGCCATTCTTGGACTGACGCTGGGGATGTTCCTGTTCTGGTGGCAGGTAATGGATTTGCCGCCGTTTGCTTCCACTGAAGTGTCCCGCAGTGCGTTCTACCGGGCGATGACCCTGCTCGTCGTAGCCTCGCCGTGCGCCCTGGTGCTCTCGATTCCCTCGGCGGTGCTGGCAGCCATCGCCTGGGGGGCCAAACGCGGGATCCTGTTTCGCGGCGGGGCGGCGGTGGAGAAACTTGCCGAAGTAAATGTGGTGGCCCTCGATAAGACCGGCACGCTCACCACGGGCGAACTGCAGGTGGAAACCGTGGAAAGTTTCCCGCCGGGGCGGGAAGCTGAAATTGCGCAACTGGCTTTTTCCATCGAACGTCTCTCCACGCATCCGCTCGCGCGGGCCATCACCCGACACGGCAAACATCACAGCTTGGTCCCGGTCGAATTTGACAACTCCGAATCCGTGCCGGGTCTGGGCATTCGAGCTGACCTCGGCGAAAGACAAATCTTCCTGGGTCGCCGCGAGTGGCTGGCTGATGTCCTGCCACAAGCTTCTCGCTGGGCCGCGTTGACGGAGAGCGTCAACACAGCCCAGCCCGGCCTTTCGGAAGTCTGGATTGGCGACGGCAATTTGCTAGGACGGCTCTTGCTGCGTGACGACATCCGGCCGCAATCAGGCCCGGTGCTCGATACGTTGCAGAAACTGGGCGTGCATTGCGTCGTGCTGACCGGCGACCGACCGGCCTCAGCCCAAGCATTGCAGCGCAAGCTCGGGTTGTCCGATGTTCGCGCCGAATTGAAACCCGAGCAGAAGGTGGAGGCGATTCGCGGTTTCATGGGCGAGGGCAAACGGGTGGCCATGATTGGCGACGGGGTTAACGACGCGCCCAGTCTGGCCGTGGCCCACGTCGGTGTGGCGATGGGCGCACGCGGCGCGGATGCCGCCCTGGAGCAGGCGGAAATCGTGCTGATGCAAGACCGATTGGAAAACTTCGTGGCCGCGTTTCGGTTGAGTCAGAACGCCCGGAGAGTTATCCGCCAAAACCTGTTCGTGTCGCTCGGAACGGTGGCCGTGCTCGTCGGTTTCGCCGTCTTCGGGAAAATCCCGCTCACCGTCGGCGTGATCGGCCATGAAGGCAGTACGGTTATCGTCGTGCTGAACAGCCTCCGCTTGTTGTTTATGAAGACCGGCAACACACCAACGGAGACAACCAAGCCGGAGGGAAAATCAAAATGGCGGCAGCCAGTCCGATGAACTGGCATCAGATGCCGGCCGTGGAGGTGGCGCGGGTCCTCGGAGTAGAACTGCCCTCGGGCCTCTCCGCCGTCGAGGTGCAGCTCCGCCACGAACAATACGGACCGAACCGCCTCACCCCGCGCCGGCGCCGGAGCGAGTTCCTCCGTTTTATCCTGCAGTTCCATCAGCCCCTCATCTACCTGCTGCTGGCGGCTTCGGTGATCACAGGTGCCCTTGGTGAATGGGTGGACGCCTCCGTCATCTTCGGCGTCGTCCTGGTCAATGCCATCGTGGGTTACTTGCAGGAAGCCAAGGCCGAGAAAGCCATCGAAGCCCTCGCCCAAATGGTCATCACCGAGGCGAGCGTGCGGCGCGGAGGTGTCAAGGAACGCGTCGCTTCCGAAGACTTGGTGCCGGGCGACGTGGTCCTGTTGCAGTCCGGCGACAAAGTGCCCGCCGACCTCCGCCTGTTCCACGTCCGCAACCTGCAAGTGGACGAGTCCGCGCTCAAACAGGCCGACATCGGCGTGGCCATGGGCATCGCGGGCACCGACGTGGCTAAGGGTGCCGCCGACATGCTGCTGACCGACGACAACTTCGCGACCATTGAGGCCGCCGTCGAGGAAGGCCGCAACGTGTTCGACAACCTTACCAAGTTTATCATCTGGACGCTGCCAGCCAACTTCGGCCAGGGGCTGATCATTTTGGCAGCAGTGGTTGCCGGCGTCGCGCTGCCCATTCTCCCGGTGCAACTGCTTTGGGTCAACATGACCACCGTCCTGCTGCTCGGCCTCATGCTTGTTTTCGAGCCGCGGGAGTTTGACTTGATGCAGCGGCCACCGCGCGGACCGAAGACATCCATCATGACGTTCCCGATGATCCTGCGGATCGGCCTGGTTTCGGCCATGATGTTGGCCGGCGCGTTTGGCCTGTTCGTCTGGGAACAAGCCGCTCACAACGCGAGCGTCGCGGAGGCCCGGACCATTGCCGTGAACGTGGTCGTCATGGTGCTGGTGTTCTACCTGTTGAATTGCCGCTCGCTCACCCGCTCGATGTTCTCCGTGGGGGTCCGCTCCAATCCATGGATCCTCGTCGGCATTGCCGCCATGATCGCAGCCCAACTGCTGTTCACCTACGCGCCGATCATGAACCGCCTCTTCTACACCGCGCCGATCAGCAGTCAGGCTTGGCTGCACATCCTGGCGGTTGCGGCGGCCGCTTACGCAGTGGTTGGGGTGGAGAAATGGGTTCGGTGCCGATGGGCCAGGGTCTGTGAGGAAAACCAGGGTGGAGGCGTATGGAACGCTCACTACTGTTCATTCTGCCGCTTTTGCGACGCTCAACCACGCCGAAGCCGAGGGTTTGGATGGTGGCGGCAAAGGCGCCGCGAAGCGCGGCGAGAATTACGAGAGCGCCGACGAGGGGGATGACTGCCGCGGTTCTAGTCATGGACATGCGTTTTCTGGCAGGCCGGTCAAAAAACAAGCCGGAAGAAACGCGCGCCATTGGCCACCGGCACGACAACCTCGCTATTGGTGCCGACAACGGTGGCGGCGTTCGTCACGACGCTCCAGTTGGCGAGGACGAAGACGGAATTTTGAAGCAGGGTGAAATCGGAGGCGTTGGTTGGCCAAGAAAGCCGGAAGTAGTTCGAGGAGGTTCGTGCAATCTCCAACGTTGGTGGGCCGATGACGCTGGCATCGGCGACGGCGAACTGGGTGAGGGCGTAGTCCATCCAGAGGCTGAGGATGTAGGTGCCGTAGCCGGTGAGCATCGGCGCGTAGCTAAAACTCTGCCCAGCGATGCCGGTGGCATCGTAGGTTAAAGGATTGGGGAAGGCATCACTGCCGTTGGCCGGGTTCTCGAGTTGGCGCGATTGGAGGGCGCCGGCCTGGCGGGCCTGGAGTTTGTGGAACGGGTGGGATGTCAGCAAGGAAGAGGGCGGGAGCATGACCGCGCGGTTGTGCTCAGGAAATCATTCTGGCCAATCCGTAGGCAAACGCCGCTGCCAGTCCGCCGACCAGCACGGTCTGCAGAGCGCTCCTTATCATCGGAACACCTGTGAATTTTCCTTTCACAAATCCGAAGACCGCCAGCGCCGCCAATGTAAAGATTACCGAAAAGCGGAAGGCCGTCTCGATGTCGTGGAAAAGAATGTACGGAGCCAGGGGCACGATGCCGCCCGCCACGTAGGACAGGGCGATCGTGATGGCGCTTTGCAAGGCCCGCTTGGGGTCGGGTTCTTCCAGCCCCAGTTCGAAGCGCATCATGAAGTCGCGCCAGGCTTTTGGCTTGGTGCGCAGGCCTGCGACCACGGGGCCGTATTCGGTTTCGGTCAGCCCATACTCCCGGAAGAAACTGGCGACTTCTTCTGCCTCAACCTCCGGCTTCTCACGAATTTCGGCTTCCTCCCGCGCCGACTCGCTCCGGTAGTGCTCAACCTCGCTCCTCGCGGCCAGATAACCGCCGAGGCCCATCGCAATCGAGCCAGCGGCGATTTCAGCAAAGCCCGCGGTGACTACAATGTGGGCCGCACTGATGGCACCCGAGATGCCCGCCGCCAGGGCGAAGGGAACCGTCAGTCCGTCGGACATGCCGATTACGATGTCTTTGACCGTGTCGCCGCCTCGGAAGTGTTCTTCCCGGTGATAAAGCGTATCCATGCGGAGCAGCCTAGAGGGGAACGCTGGCGCGAACAAGGAATCAGCGGGCGTGGTCCGTGGTCAGTGATCGGTGGCCGTTGAAAAGCTGAAGTGGGACGGCGCGATTTCACTCTATGGAGGCGTCAGGTAAACCGCTGGCATTACTTGATGCTCCGCTTTAGCAGGTAGTAGTTTGCGATGCCGATCACGACCATTGCCAGCAAGAAGGCCGGGTATGCGATTCTCCAATTCGCCGGTCCTGTCATCATTGACCACTCGGACATGCCGCCAATTCCAGCCAGGAGGGTGAGCGGCATGAATATGGTCGTGATGAACGTCAGGCGCCTGACAGCCGCGTTGGTCGCATTGGAGGCCTTAGCCATGAGGTTACTCAGCATCGACGTGTGGAGTTCCATTAGGCTGGTGACCATGTCGCGATAGGTCTCGGTCAGCTCAAAGAACTTGGTGATGTGGTCGTAGACGTCGCGGTAGTGCAGGATCGCCTTGTCAGGAATAAACGGGCAGTCCTTGCGGCAGATTTTGACCAGGATCTCGCGCTCGTGGAAGAGACTCTTGCGGATGGCCAGCAGTTCCCTGCGCAGGCGGAGCATCTCTGCGGGGTCAAAGCTTGCCGGGGCGGCCAACATCGCTTCCTCGGCTGCCTCCAGGCCGCTCTCGAGCGCCTCGATCGCCACAAATTTCTCATCCACGATGTGGTCCAGGATTATATGCATCAGGAATGCCGGTCCCGGTCGTGCTCTCTCGATATTGAGCTCCACCAGGCGCTGGATGTCGTGCAAAGGCCGACGTGCGTCAGAGTCGTATCCGCTGACCGTGATCACAAACTTCTCGCCGATGAACAGATCCACCTCATCGACCGAGAGCTTCCCGTGGGTGTCGCTGAAGGCGTTGAAGATGATAAAGGTGTTGCCGGGGAAGTCCTCGATCTTGGGCAGTTGATTCTGGTCGGTACAGTCCTCGATGGAGAGCGGATGGAGCCCCAAAGAGTCAATGAGGACAGAAAGCTCTTCCTTCGTCGGCTGGCAGTAATCCAGCCAGGCAAATCCCCCGTTCTTGGCGGCGGCAAGGGCTTCGTCTAAAGTGGCGACGCGAACCAGCGTTCCCTTTGGGAGAATGTGATAGAAACTGGATTCGGGCATTGGTAATTCTCTGCTTCCTATGGGTTTCGCTCCTTCACTAGTGCTTTAAAGACGTAGCCGCACGGGTAGCTAGCGGTCTCGTTATCGGCGATATTGTTGGTTATCAATTTCTCGAGGGCTGCCATCCCGTCCGGGGTCCTGCGCCAAATGACTCGGAATTGCTTGTTGGAGCGTTCACGAAGAATTGCTTTTGCGTCTTGTTTACTTTCGGCGAGTTTACGCCTGCGCGGGTGTGCGACAAGCTCAATGCTGGGGCTCCCTTCCTGCGCTATGGCTGGTTCACGCGGGAGATAACGGCTACCGCTTGCGCTCCAAGTTCAACTCAACGAAATAGATCGGAACCAGCGAATCGCTGCCGTAGCGTACCCGGTAAGAAAACGTATTCACGGTCGGTTCAGACGGTTCCGTGGTTCCGGCTGATATCCTCCGGCGCCGGGAATGACAGGTCGAGGATGAAACGACCACCCTCGCCAGCCTTCAAGTTCTTGAGCAGCCGCAGGGGGACGGCGATTTCATAGTTTGTTCGCAGGCCCTCCGTGCGGCCAACGCTCCGCGTGCCTGGGATCGCCGCCTCCACTTTGCGGCCCGGCGTTCGGTCGTTGGCCTCCAGTGAGTCCGAGTTGAATCCCAGCCGCACGAGGTCGCCGCCAAAATCGGTGTCGCTCAGGCGGCGGGCCATTCCAACTTGAACCTCGTCGCTGAAGCCCGACTCCTTCGCCTCGTCGGCGTCGAATTTCGGAACGGTAATCGCCAGATAAAGGTTCTGCGCATCATAAGAACTGCGCAATTCGGCCTCTGGTTGGGAGCCTTTCCCGAGCTTGATGAGCGGGGACCTGTCCCCAATCTCCAAGCTTGCCGTCCAGCACGGGAGCCGTTGCTCGATACGGCGTGCTCAACTCTTGAAGAAAGCGGACCTCACGGTGGAATCGATGCTTCTTCCCTCCTGAGGCGACGTTGAATTCAAGCTGGGGAAGAGATTGCAGTGTGGTCGTGTCCCGGAGCGCCTTCAGTGTGAAGCTGTATTGACGTGTTGCGCCCGCGGGAACCTGGAGCGAAACGCTTTGCGGTTGGACCGAGAATGAACTGGCATCCAGGAGCCAGGTAGCCTGGCCGCTCAAAACGTTTGGGTAGGGATTCGCCACCGAGACCCCGAAGGTTACTCCTGCCCGTAGATCCTGCGCGTCGCGCTTGATGCCAATCCGGGAGACATTCCGGGCCGCGAACTGCAACCCGCCCATCACGTCCGCCTCGGGATCTGTCAATTCGCCGCGCTCCGTGATCACGCGGACGTCAAACGTGTCCCCCGAGACCTTGATCTTCATAAAGTGATAGTCGCCGCCGGACTTTCTGTATTCAGGCCTCAATTCAGCGCCGCCACCGCCCGTGATGAAATAACGGATACCATCGAACTCCCGCGTCGGTCCGTAGGTATGGTAGTGGCCGCCAAACACCGCCTGGACCCGGGATTCCCTAAAAAGTGGATGGAGAGTCTGCGCCCAGAATTCGTAGTACGCCGGCGTGATGCGCTCCGGTTCCCAGACTGGGAAATGTAGAAAGACAAAGACTGCGCGGGCTTGCGTTTGCTTGAGGTCGGTCTTCAGCCACTCCAACTGAGCAGGGCCAATGTAACCCCAGCGTTCGTCCTCCGTATTATCCAGCAGCACAAAGTGGCAATCGCCATAATCGAAAGATTGGTAGAACTTTCCGAAGCGGCGTCCGTAAATCCTGCGGGCATCTTTGGAATGCGTGTCATGGTTACCCGGCAGTTGGTAGTAAGGAACTTGAACGGCTTTGATGACGGCCTCGTATTTGTCCCATTGCTTCGCTTTACTGGCGAGGCCGTAGCCATAGATCAAGTCGCCCAGATTGACCACCAACGCCGGTTTCAGCGAGTTGATTTTGGCGATCAGGCCCTCGAACGGCCGGAAACTCTCGCTCTCGAATCGCGGACGCGTGTCGCCGATCACTACAAACTGGAAGTCAGCGGCCGAAAAGGCGGCGGACGCCTGGGCGACGAGCATGAGGGTGAGCAAACGCGCTCTCATAGCTTCGAGTTACGTGGCTTCAGCGATTTTGGAAAGCAAAATCGCCTTACCTGTCCCTCCGAAACGCTGTGGTTCCGATGAGGCGCTCGCGCTTCAAGAGGCTGTTCTGCTGGGGGGGGTGTTCCACCGGTGTTCCACCCATCCTCTAAACTGGACCCCAAAGCTCGGGCCGCAACCCCGTGCGAGCCAAACGGCTCGAGCCGGCGAAGTCGTTGGAGCGTTTTGGCTGGAGCAGCTACGGCGAGCATCTCCAGCCGGCGAGCCAGCGGCCGGCCTGGCTGCGCGCGGATCGGCTCCTGGGTGAGCAGGGAATTCCTAAAGACAGCGCGGCGGGTCGCAAACACTTCGCGCGGCTGATGGAGCGGCGGGAAGCCGGAGAGCAACGAGCCCAAAGGATCGTCCGGGAAGAAACCCGGCGGCTGGGCTGGGGAGAGGCGGACCTGCAAGCGCGCCGCAAGGGGGACAAGCAGAAGGTGCTGCTGGCCCGCCGGCTGCGGATGGGCAGTTGGACCTACGTTTTCAACCTGCTGCACCAAAAGACAAAAGCCACCGGCTTGTGTAAATAGTGAGGCCTGACACGAATGGCCCTTAGTTTAGCTCTCGATATTTTCGAGGTCGCCCTTTCCAGTAGCGGCTGCGGTGGGAAATCTCCACGAATTTGCGGCGATGCTTGTTGAGCAGAGGGTATGGTTTTGGACGCCGTTTTACCGCTCTAGGTTCTGTTCGGTTAGGCCTCAAGGGCACCAGGTCACGTGCCAGGCTCAGCAGCAAATCCTCCCAGAGTTCTCGACGCAGCTTGCGATTAGTCGCTCGGTTGATCGCATCGCTGAACTGGCGCAAGGCGTCGATGGTTCCTTTAAAACTGACCCGCTCCAAGTCCACCCGGTGACAAGCCACGGCCTCCGCCATCAGACAGCGCACAAGGTTATGAGCCACCAGGTAGGCCAGCAGTTCTTTCTCGGCCATTTCGGGGCTCTTGCAACGCAATTCCTCCATCCCCAGTGTGGTCTTGAGATCGCGCAGACAGAGTTCCAAGCGCCAGCGCCGGGCATACAGGGCGGCCAACTCCTGCGCTGGGTAAAGGTCAGCGTCCAGCAGCGAGGTCACCAGGGTCACCCGGCGATTGCGGAATCCGCGGATGCACGTGGTAAAGCGGACAATACGAACGGTAATCTCTGCTGGCAGGAGGTCCCACTCCTGGAGTGAAAGAATTCCCGATTGTTGATAGGTCTTAGTCCAAACAAACAGGCCGTCGTTCTTGCCCAGACGTTTGGCGTTGCGGAAATCCACTTTGCGGCGGTGGTGGAGTCGGGCGACTACATCGACACCCCGTTTGGGCAGTCCGGCCAGGGTGGTAAACTCGCCATAGGCACGGTCCCCCAGAAGAATGTCGCCGATTTTGAGCTCGTCCCACAAAGCGCACAACAAGCGCAGGTCATGGCAATGGAGGTTGCCCATCATGACGGAGAGAATCGCTCCGCTACCTAAGGAGAAAAGCACCACGAACTTCAGCAAAGGGAAGCCACAGCCCGGTTTTTGCAGGCGGTGTTGCGGGTAAGCTTTTTGGTTGGCGGAGGTGTCGGCCAGTTGGGTGGAGGAACCATCGACAACTTTGACGGGGCGGCCCTGCAACTTGGTAGTGTAACCAACCCTCCGATCGGCGGTTGCGGCCGTGGCGCTGAGGGCTTTTTCCAACCGCTCCCTGGGCAGACGGAGGCGAGCCTGGACATAGGCCGAATCGCACACCGAGATGGTCGGCAGTCCGCCCAGACGCCGCAAAGCCTGCACCTGGCGAACCACCTCACGACAGGCCGTTTTGGGTTTGAGCATTTGCCAGACAAAACACTCGAAAGTCAGGCGTAGCGGGAAGTCGCGTTCCCGGCTGTTGGGACCTTCATCCTCGCTGGACAGCAGTGGTGCAGGCAGGAGGTCACGGATCCGCTCCTGGAGTTGGCCGAGGGTGGCCTGGCGCAGGGTGTGGACGGTGCGTCGGCCCAGGGCCGCGAGCCGGGTGCGGAATCCGGGAAGGAAGGGGGTGTGCATAGGGCGGTATATATACCGCCCTATTGACGCGTCTGCTAGACTTATTCCCATGCAGCTGGATATTTCCACAATCAAAGCCGAATACACGCAACTACGCGCCCGCCTGGCCAAGGTGGGCTGGATCAGTCAGGGCTATGCACAGGACCGCGGTCTCGGCGCGGGCGGACCTTGCTACCAGTGGACGCGCAAGGTGAAGGCAAAAACGGTGTCCGTCGCTCTGTCCAAAGAACAATACGAAGCACTGAAAGAGGCGATCGAGAATTGGAGAGACTTACAGGAAATCCTGCAACGGATGCAGTCTCTATCCAGGCAAGTCATCTTTGAAACGCTGCCCAGCCCGCCTCGGCGTAAGCGCTTGGGCAAAAAAGTTTTAGGCCTTATCTAAGGGCCATTCAGGCCTGACACTTAAAAGGCGCGGGTCCCTGTCCCTCTTAGTGCTTCGCGTCGAGGTAGGTCTCCCAGGCCTTTTCCGAAGGCACCACTGGGAAAATGTCGAAGCTCAGCTCCGGCCAATCGGCGGTGTAGCGGAGGATCGCTTCGGCCGAGTCGGACTCGAAGTGGATGACGGCCCGCCCGCCCTGCACGTCGAGGTAGCTCTGTACGTTCTTGAACTGGCTGGGGTAAGTGTAGTTGCGCCGTCGCGATACGACCTCTTTGGCCACGACGAGATCCCGCGCAAACCCGGCGATGGCGATGTAGTGCATAGGATTATGCTCGAAATTACATCATATCGCCTGCGCGCGCAAGGAGGATCTGACCGGCCTGCAGTTCCAATTCGCCTTGCGACGGAAAAAGCCCAGCGCCATACCGTATCGCATGCCCCAACCAGGAGAGCGATACACCTCCTGATGCTGTTGCTCCTGGAAATTGACAGCATTGACTGGCTAGAGTCTCTTCCATTCTCCACCGGCGAATTCGACGCTACGAAAAGCTCCCTGGTTCGGGTCCTACTGACACTCCGTCCCGAAGGAGGTTCGCTGCTCCGACTTGAGGCCCCCAAGGGCCAGGTTGGGGCACAAACAGCCACAGAGCCAGGAGGATTGTCCTTTCGGATTTCCACCCTCTAAACTCCCCGGACACCCCCTCCGCCTCTTCCGGGCGTCCCGGGGCTTAGCGGCTATTGCGGATGGCTTTTCCGGGATCTTCCCGGTTGTTCACGGGCGCCCAGGTGGGCTATGCTTTGGCGCATGACACATCAAGCTGAGACGAACGGCGCGGTGCCCTACCTCGATTTGCCGGCGCAGATGCGCGGCCTGAGACCCGAGATCGACGCCGCGATCGCGCGCACCCTGGATAATTGCTCCTTCTGCCTGGGGCCGGACGTGGTGCAGTTCGAGAAGGATTTCGCGAAGTTCTGCCACGCGGAGCACTGTGTGGCTTTCAACAGCGGCACCTCGGCGCTGCATGTCGGGCTTTTGCTCCTGAACGTTGGACCGGGCGACGAGGTGATCACCACCCCGGCAACGTTCGTGGCCACCAGTTGGGCCATCTCGTATGTCGGCGCCAAGCCGGTTTACGTCGATATCGATGACGCGACGTTCAACCTGGACCCGGAGCGGGTCGAGCGGGCGATTGGCCCTCGGACCAAGGCCGTCATGCCCGTCCACCTGTACGGTCACCCGGCAAATTTGGATCCCCTGCTCGAGATTTGCCGCCGGCGCAATCTTTCGCTGGTCGAGGATGCCGCTCAAGCCCACGGGGCGACCTACAAGGGAAAAGTCATCGGGACATTTGGGGCCGTATCCGGTTTCAGCTTTTATCCCGGCAAGAACCTGGGCGCCTACGGAGAAGGCGGAGCCTTGGTGACGAATAACGCCGCCCTGGCGGCGCGGGCGCGGGCCTTGCGCGAGCATGGCTCGACTCAGCGCTATTATCACGACGAAATCGGCTATAATTACCGCATGGAAGGCATCCAGGGAGCGGTGCTCGGGGTGAAACTCAAGCATTTGGACACCTGGACGCGCGAGCGCCGCCGGGTTGCACACCGTTACCATGAGTTGCTTGCCGACACGCCGTTGCAACTGCCGCGCGAGGCGGAGTACGCTCAAAGCGCCTGGCATCTTTATGTGGTCCGCCATCCGCGCCGCGACGAACTCAAGAAGCATCTCGAAGCCAACCAAGTCGGTTGCGCCTTGCACTACCCCCTGCCGCTGCATTTGCAGAAGGCTTACGCCCACCTGGGCTATAAACCGGGCGATTTTCCGATCGCGGAGAAGGCGGCGCGCGAGTGCCTGAGCCTGCCGATTTTTCCGGAACTGACGGAAGCCCAGATTCAGCGTGTGGCCGGGGTGATTAAGGAGTTCTTCCAGAAGGCCTGATCGGTTGGACGCGCCCGCAGCGGTGGTTCGCTCCGCTCTGGCAGCGTGTTTTGGAGTGGTGAACATCTCGTGCTTGCTCCGCGAATAAACGCGGCGGTAAGTTAAGGCATGTCGCACGCGGATTTCGTCCATTTGCACCTGCACACCGAGTATTCGCTGCTCGATGGGGCCTGCCGTTTGGATCGGTTAATGGACAAAGCCCGCGCGTTGAAGTTCCCGGCGCTGGCCCTCACCGACCACGGGGTGCTTTACGGCGCCATTGATTTTTACCAGGCCGCTCGTGAAAGCGGCATCAAACCGATCATCGGCTGCGAGGTTTATGTGGCGCCGGGCAGCCGGCATGAGAAGAAGGCCGGTTCAGGCGGGCGCGAGGTGTATCATCACCTGGTGTTGCTGGCCAAAGACGAGGCGGGCTACAAGAACCTGATCCAACTGACCACGGCGGCGCACCTTGAAGGCTATTACTACAAACCACGCATCGACAAAGAGCTGCTGGCGGCTCACAAGGAGGGGTTAATCGCGCTGTCCGGTTGCCTGGCCAGCGAGATCCCCGAAGCGATCCACAAGGATCTGCTGCCAAAGGCCCGCGAGGCCATCGATTGGTTCAAGCAGACCCTCGGCCCCGAAAACTTCTATCTGGAACTGCAGAATCATGGGATTGCCGAACAGGCGAAAGTGAACCGGCATTTGATTCCCTGGGCGAAGGAATTCGGACTCAAGCTTGTGGCCACGAACGATGTGCATTATGTCGAGCAGAACCATGCGCACGCGCACGACTGCTTGATTTGCATCGGCACCCAGTCGCTCCTGAGCGATACCAAACGCATGCGGTATGCCGAACGGCAGTTCTACCTCCGCACGCCCGAGGAGATGAAAGCCCGCTTCGCCGAAGTCCCCGAGGCGGTGCTCAATACCCTCGAAGTGGCGGAAAAGTGCAACCTCGAAATCGAGTTTGGCAAGCTGCACTACCCCGTGTTCAGCCCGCCCGAAACCTTCACGCGCGATGGCTATTTGCGGCACCTGATTGCTGAGGGCCTGCTGCAACGCTACGGGCTTCACGCCCAGGCCCAGGGGCAGGAGTTTGTGATCGAACGGGTGGAGGATCCGGGACGGTTGCCGACATTCAATCCACCGCCCGGGGTCCCGAAGCACGGGGCGAACGGGCTGGCCGAGTCCACGCCGCCTGGGGAGTGGTCTTTATCGGAGCCCGCCGTGGCTGCCGCGGTAAAGGCCATCCTCGATCGGTTGCAGCACGAGTTGAAGGTCATCGAGAAGACCGGATTCGTCAGCTACTTCCTGATTGTCGGCGATTTTGTCCGGTACGGTCACCAAAAGGGCGTGGCCTGCGTCGCGCGTGGTTCCGCGGCGGGTTCGATCGTCACCTATTTGCTCGGGATCTCGAACGTCGATCCGATCCGTTACGGATTGTTGTTCGAGCGATTCCTCAACCCCGAGCGCGTGAACCCGCCGGATATCGACATCGATTTCGCCGATGATCGGCGCGCCGATGTCATCGCGTATGTGCGCCAAAAGTACGGTTCGGATGCGGTGGCGCAAATCGTCACCTTTGGGACGATGGGCGCCAAATCGGTGGTGCGCGACGTAGGGCGGGTGATGGGCCTGAGCTACGGGGAATGTGATCGGCTGGCGAAGATGATCCCGTTCGATCTGAAAATGACGCTGGAAAAGGCGCTCAAACAATCGCCGGAATTGAAGCAGGCTTACGACACGGAAGAAGCCACCCGGGAACTCATCGATACCGCCCTGGTGCTCGAAGACCTGGCCCGCAATGCCAGTGTGCATGCCGCGGGAGTGGTCATCGGGGATCAGCCACTGGTCAACCTCCTGCCCTTGAAACACGATGAGGATGGAGGCGTGGTCACCCAATACGCCATGGGGCCGGTTGGGGACCTCGGGCTGTTAAAGATGGATTTCCTCGGCCTCAAGACACTCACGGTCATCCGCAACACCTGCGAGATGGTCAAAAGGGGGCATGGGGTGGAGGTGCCGATAGACAATCTGCCGCTCGATGATGCCAAAACCTACGACCTGCTGAACAAGGCGAATACGCTCGGGGTGTTCCAACTGGAATCCGGCGGCATGCGCGATTTGTGCCGCAAGTTTCAGATCAGTTCGGTCGAGCATATCACGGCGTTGATCGCGCTGTACCGCCCCGGGCCGATGGATCTGATCCCTGAATTTATCGCCCGCCGCCAGGGCGACGTGAAGATCGACTACGAGCATCCGCTGTTGGAGCCAATCTGCCGTGAGACCTATGGCATCATGGTTTATCAGGAGCAGGTCATGCAAGCGGCCCAGGCGCTGGCCGGTTTTACCCTCGGGGGCGCGGATCTGCTCCGCCGCGCCATGGGCAAGAAGAAGGCCGAGGAAATGGCCAAACAGCGCGAGATTTTCGTCAAGGGTTGCGCCAAGCTGAATCAAATTCCGGCGCCCAAAGCGAACAAGATTTTTGATTTGCTCGAGAAGTTCGCCGGTTATGGCTTCAATAAATCACATGCCGCGGCCTACGCGATCGTTTCCTATCAAACCGCGTATCTAAAAGCCAATTACCCGGTCGAGTTCTTCTGCGCCATGATGACTAACGACATGGCGGATACCGAGAAACTGAGCCAATACATCGCCGAAGCCCGCGCCATGGGCATCGAGGTGCTGCCGCCGGATGTCAATGAGAGCCAGGTGCACTTCGCCCCCGCGCAAACGCCGGCTGGCGCCGCGCCCGAGCCGAATGGCTCTGCCCCCCACGCCAACGGCCGGCCCCACCCTCACCTCGTCATCCGGTTTGGCCTGGCGGCCATCAAGGGCGTTGGCGAGATCGCCGTTGAATCCATTTTGAAGGCGCGCAACGAGGGCGGCAGGTTCCGCTCGCTGGCGGACATGTGCGAGCGGGTGGATGGGCGCTCGGTGAATCGGAAGGCGCTCGAGGGCTTGATCAAATGCGGCGCCTGCGATTGTTTCCATCAGACCCGCGCCACGTTGTTCTCCCAGGTGGACCGCACGCTGATGCGGGCGGCGGGCATCATCGCCGACCGGCAGCGAGGGCAGAGTTCGCTGTTCGGGGCCTTTGAAGACCGGACCGCGCCGATCCAGGCCCCGCAAGCCGCCCTCGAGGAATGGCCCCAGCACGAGTTGCTGGCCCAGGAGAAGGAATTGCTGGGTTTTTACGTCACGGGTCATCCCCTGGGTCCGTATGCGGCGATCCTGGAGAAGTATTCGCTGGCCAGCACCAAAACGCTGCCGCAACTCGAAAACCGCTCCGTGACGCGATTGGGCGGCTTGGTGGCGGCCGTGCAGAATGGCATGTCCAAAAAGAGCGGCAAACCGTATTCGCTGGTCACGCTCGAAGACCTCGAGGGCACCGTGCAGGTGCTGTGTATCAACGAGAATTATGACAAGTACCACGAATTGCTGACGGAAGGCAAAGCCATCTTTGTCATCGGGGAGATCAATACCGGCGACGATCGGCCCAAGCTATTCCCCCAGGAAATCATGCTCCTGGACGACGTGCCCAAGCGTTTTACCAAGCAAGTCCATCTCCGCCTCCACACCGCTCATTTGCAGCCGGAAAGCCTGGACCGCGTGCGGGAACTGACCGACGCGCACAAGGGCCGCTGCCCGTTGTTTCTCTGTTTCCTGCGGCCTGGCGGGGAAATGGTCTTCGTCGAGACACACGAGCGGTTCTTTGTGGCGCCCTCCAGGGAGCTGCAGGAGCGGGCGGACGAACTATTCGGAGCAGACACGTACTACGCCAAGGTCGATTTGGCCCTGCCGGAACGCACGCGCCGCTGGGAACGAAAGACCGAAGCTGTGGGGGCGGAAGAGTAGCCAGCCCAGGACAGCTTCGCTCAGGGGCTCAGGCCGCAGCACCTTGAGCAGGCAATTTGTATCCGCATAGATCATCGCCTCAAGCCAGTTTTCGGTCCGCCCGGGCACTCGCGAGCCTTTCCAAGCTTTCAAAGAGCGCGTCGGCATCAGGCACATGAACGGACGGGCCGTGGCGCTGGATCAAGCCGAAACCCGGCCCATAAGCGGGACCGTTGGCCACGCAGGCATCGGTCCGACATGCGGCCATCTGGTCTTCTGCCAGGCTGACGACGCGGGCGCTGTCGCCTTCCACTTCGAATTTCCACCCCGCCAGCAACGCTTCAGGAAACCAGCCGCGCAGCTCCCCAATTATTTTGGGCGTGGGCAGCAGTTCGGCCAAGAGCGGCCCTTCCCGGGTCGAGAGCTTGCCTGACTTCACCGGAATCAATTCACCCTCCATCGAGCGGCGCCAGACCTGGCCAAAGGCAAAGTCGCTCACCGCGGCGGCGTGGAATACCGCTGCCACGGCCGCGCCGGCGCGCGCCCGCAACCGATCACGCAGGTCGGAGGTGGTGGTAAAGGACTCGACGGCGAAAGCGCGGCTGGGCGTTCGATACGTGGCGTGCTCGCCGAGCAGCAGAGTCACCTCGTGCCCGTGTCCCGCCAGGAAATCGGCCAGCTCGGACCCAAGCCTGCCGGTGGAAAAGTTCGTGAGCCGCCGGACCTGGTCCAGCGGCTCATACGTTGGCCCCGCCGTGACGATGCACCGCATACGCCGAGCATACGGAGGAGCCGAGCCGTAATTCAACCCCGGACGAACACCATTTGCCAAATCGCCCGGCAGGCTACATGGTGACACGACGTCGCAGCGCGCGAAATCCCGGGATCGCGGGAGCGGGCTCCCGCCTTTCGACGCGGGCGGCCTCCGAACGCTCCGCGGCGACGGCGAGACCGCGTGGCCCGGTTCCGGCGCGCCAGAAACATTCAGACACGTTGCATGAGCAAAATTGTGGGTATTGATTTGGGCACGACCAATTCGTTGGTTGCGACCGTGGACTCCGGGATTCCGCTGGTGATCGCCGATCCGGAGGGCCGTCGTCTGACGCCTTCGGTGGTGCATTTTCCGGCACCGGGGACCCCGGCCCTGGTGGGCCATCCCGCCAATCGTGTGCGCGTGCTCGAGCCCCGCCAAACCGTGTATTCCGTCAAACGCTTTATGGGACGGCGCGGAAACGAGCTGTCGCAAGAGGAAATGCTGGTGACCTATCCCGTCAAAGGCGAGGGGAACGGCCCGGTTCGGATCGAGATTCAGGAGCGAGCGTATGCGCCCGAAGAGGTGTCAGCCGAAATTTTGAAGAAGTTGAAACGGGACGCGGAGGCTTGCCTGGGCGAACCGGTGACGCGCGCCGTGATCACGGTTCCCGCCTATTTCAACGACGCCCAGCGTAACGCGACGAAAAAGGCGGGCGAACTGGCCGGCTTCACGGTCGAACGCATCGTCAACGAGCCCACCGCCGCCGCCCTGGCCTACGGATTGGACAAGCTCAAGGAGCGCTCGAAGATCGCGGTGTACGACCTGGGCGGGGGCACGTTTGACCTGTCCATTCTGGAATTGAACGAGGGCGTGTTCCAGGTGCTGGCCACCCACGGGAACACCCGGCTTGGCGGGGACGACCTGGACAAGCGGCTCGTGGAATTCCTGCTCGAGAAAATCCGGACGGCAGGCGGCCCCCGCGTGACCTTCGAGCCCGCGGCGGACGCCTGGCGATTATCCCTGCTCTCGCGCATCCGCGAAACGGCCGAACAGTCGAAAATCAGGCTATCCGAGGAGAGGGAAGTGGACATCCAACTGCCGTTTCTCACTCCGGATTTCAGTTTCAACTATAAACTTACGCGCGAGGAACTCGAGCGCCTGACCCGTGACATCATCGCCCGCACGCGGGTCCACTGCCTGCGCTCGCTGGCCGACGCCCGACTCGAACCAAAGGATCTCGACCAGGTCATCCTGGTGGGCGGCCAAACCCGCATGCCGCTGGTCCGGCAATTGGTGCGGGAGCTGTTCCAATGCGCCGAGTTCGAGGAGACCCGCGGCGGGGTTCGGCTGGGATCGGATTTTCATCGGCCAGCCGGGCCCCAGCTCAACACATCGCAAAACCCCGACGAGGCAGTGGCCCTGGGCGCGGCGATCCAGGCGGAGATTCTGTCCGGCGGATTCAGGAACGTTCTCCTGCTCGATGTCACGCCGCTCTCGCTGGGGATCGAGACGTTTGGCGGCCTGATGAACGTCATTATCCCGCGCAACTCCACCATTCCGGTGAAAGCCGGCGAGTTGTTCACCACGGCCGTGGATCACCAGCGCAACATGCTCATCCATGTGCTGCAAGGCGAACGTGAACGGGCGGCCGATAATTGGAGCTTGGGTCGGTTCACCATCGATTTTGAATCGGCCCCGCGCGGTGTGCCGCGCGTGGGGGTGCAATTTGAAATCGATGCCAGCGGAATTCTCCACGTGCTGGCGCGGGATACCGGCACGGGCAGAGAAAAGACCGTCGAGATCAAGTCCGCCGTGGATGTGGACGACGCGGCGGTGCAGAAAATGGTCGAGGAATCGGTCGAGCACGCCTTCGAAGATTTGGTGGCGCGGCGTTGGGTAGAAGCACGGTTGAAGGCCAATGAACTGATCGCCGCGACGCGAAAAGGCTTGGCGGATTGTGCCGGAGAACTCGAAGCGGACTACCGGCGGGAGATTGAGCTCGCACTCGCGCGCGTCGAGGCGATCGTCTCGTCCGGGGCCGGAGCGGCGGAAGCGGGGGATGCCAAGGCCTTGCAAGCGGCCTGCAGCGCGCTGGATGAGGTCACCAAGCCCATGGCTGAGGCGCTGATGGACAAAGCCATGGAGGCGTTGCTGCGGAAGCGGGGCGTCCTCCAATGAAGCCAGGGGCGCCGTCCGAGCGCATCCCGGCAGCACCCCCCGCCGAACACGGCTAGACGCGGGAGCGCCGGCTTTGAGCCGGCTTAGCGCCTCCAATATCCATAGGCGCACGACAAGAATCGACGAGCGCCGTAAGCCGGCTCAAAGCCAGCGCTCTGGGAGTACTGCCGGGACGCACCCGTGCCGTCCTTGAAGTGCGTGGAGGGAACCTCAACCGCGGGCTTCCTCACAACTCCGGCGCCGACCAGGGCATCCCGTGGGCTTCGGCCACGGCCTTATGCGTGAGCTTGCCGTTCATCACATTGATGCCGCTAACCAAGGTGGGTTGGAGCTGGCAGGCCTCAGCCAGGCCGGAATCCGCCAGTAACTCGACATAGCGGTAGGTCACATTGGTGAGCGCCTGAGTCGCGGTTCGCGCATAGGCACCCGGCATGTTGGCCACGCAATAGTGGGTCACGCCTTCTTCGACAAAAACCGGATCGTGATGCGTCGTGGGGCGGGAGGTTTCCGCGCAGCCGCCCTGGTCGATGGCGATATCGACCACCACACTGCCCGGGCGCATCCGGCGCAGCATATCCCGGCGGATCAGCTTCGGCGCGCGCGCTCCGGGCAACAGGACCGCTCCGATGAGCAAATCGACCGAAGGCAGCAGTTCCAACAGGTGCGCTTCATTCGAGTAAAGGGTGTGGGCCGTGTGGAGGGTGATATCGAGGAAGCGCATCCGTTCCAGGTCAACTTCGAGAATGGTGACATCCGCGCCCAGGCCCTGGCCCATCCGGGCCGCGTTAATCCCGGAAGTGCCTCCGCCCAATACGACCACCCGGCCTGGCAAAACCCCCGGCACCCCGCCCAACAACACGCCGCTTCCGCCAAAATGCTTGGCCAGGAAATAGCCGCCCACCAGGATCGACATCCGCCCGGCAATCTCGCTCATCGGTTCGAGCAGCGGCAGCCGGCGGTTGACCTCGAATCGTCTCGTAAGCCAGCGCAGTCACCTCCGATTTCATCAGCGCTGTCGTCAACGGTCGGTCGGCCGCCAGGTGCAGGTACGTGAACAGCAACTGCCCCGGTCGCAGCAGTTCAAATTCCGCGGGCAAAGGTTCCTTCACCTTGACAATGAGGTCGGCTTGCTCGAACACCGCCGCCGGTTCAGGCAGGACCTTGGCCCCGGCTTGGACATAATCGGCGTCGGGATAGCCCGCGCCGCTGCCGGCGTCGCGCCCTACGAGCACCTGGTGCCCGCGCTTGACGAGCTGGTAGGCCGCCGAGGGCAGCAGGGCCACGCGGTACTCCTGCTCTTTGATTTCCTTGGGAATGCCGATAATCATGGGAATGGGATCCGGGGGTGTTGGTGAGGGGTGGGTCGCGCAGCGGGTTGGCGGGCGCGACATAACAGTATGGGCGCGCGGCTCACCCGGTCGAGTTGGTTTCCAGGCGCTTCACTTCCGGCGGATGAACCAGCCGTTGGGCGCGACCGACGAGCGCGAGCATCGAGACCGAAGCGGCGGCCTGGCGCTCCGCCTCCTGGATGCGCTGAAACTCCCCATAAACTTCCTGGCGCGTCGGCTCATCGCGGGTGGCCAATTCCTGGCCCTGAGTCGAGCGCATCGCCAGCAGGATGTCATGACAGGTAATTTGCTCCAGGGGACGCGCCGGGAGGTGGCCCGGCTCGGTTCCCGTCGTTTCCACCGTGAGCCGTGCCAGTGAAAGCGTCTGCAGGATCTGCTGCACCAGGCGTGTGGGCACCGCCAGATCCTCGGCCAGTTCAAGCACCGAAGGCGGTGTTTCCCCCAGCAAATAGCGCTGGCCGACCAAGGTCATGAGGCGCAAGGCGATAAACTCGCGTCCGCGCTGGTTAATGTTCTCCACCTGCTTCTCTTCCAGGTACGTGGCCCGGTTTTGATAGGCATAGGCCACCTGCGCGCCGAAGAGCAGGATCAACCACGAGAAGTAGAGGCCGACCATAAAGACCGGCACCAGGCCGAGGCCGCCGTAGATTTTGCTGTTGGTGACCACGCGCGACACGTACAGCACGCTGACCATGTTATTCAGGTGAAAGAGCAAACCGGTCACCAGGCCTCCCATCAGCGCCGCGCGCCAATGCACCTTGGTGTTGGGCATCAGCATGTAAAACGCCGCGAACGTGAGGCACAAGACCGCGATCGGCAAAACCAGAAGGCCAAAGTGGAAAAAGAAACTGCCAACCACGGGAAGCGTGGAGACCAGGCGTTTGGTGCTCTCGAGATGCGGGCCGGTGGCCAGGCCCAGCGCCACGACCAACAGCATCGGCGCCAGGCTGAGCACGCCCCAATACAGCACAATCCGCATAAACCAGCTCCGTCCGCGCGGCACGCCCCAGATGTCGTTGAAGGTGGCCTCGATGCGGCTCAACATCGAGATCGCTACGAAAATCAGCAGCACACTGCCCGTCACGCCCAGCGCGCCACTTTGCGTGTTCTGAATAAACTCGTTGATTTGGGTGGCCACGGCCTTTTGGGTTGCGGCCAGGCGCCGGTCTTCGGGCGTGGCGCCGGGGTTGCCCGAGCCGCCGGTGTCCGGGCTTGCGACCGTCCCGGCGGGTCCATGAGTCGCGCCGTTAGCTTCGGGCGTGGAATTCGAACTGGTGAAGGACGGCGCATTGGGCCCCAAAGTCGCGGGTGGGGTTACGTTGGCGACCAATTTGACGATGAACTTTTCGATCCCGTCCTCGCCCTCTTTTTTCAAGAAGCTGCTGGTGATGCTCATGACCACCGCCAGCATGGGAATCAAGGCCAGCAGCGTCGCGTACGCCAGGGCGGAGGCTCGCACCGGGCAGCGGTTGCGCACAAAGCTTCGCCATACCAGCACCCAAAAGTGCGCCCAGCGGCGCCCTTTCGAACCTTGCCCTTCCCCCGCCATGGCCCGTTCGTCCAGCAGCGACTGGGCGCCGGCGCGGAGTTGCTGGAATTTGGAAAGCTTCTTCGCCATCGCAGTTCAGGTGATTAGCACCACCTCACCACGCTACCAGACCTCCCGGCCAAGTCAATTGTGCCCGGCCCGGGATCGCCACCGCCGACGCCCTACAATCTCGAATCCCTTCTGTAATTGCCGCGTCGCCCGGCCTGTGAAATCCTGTGCACAACAACAGGAACTGTCATGAAACCACTGAATCAAAATGAGCTCTTTGAAAACCTCAAAGGGTTTCTGAAAACCCGGGGCATCGAATTGCAGCAGGGCAGTTACACGCGCGGCATCCAGAAAAGCTGCTCGTTGCTTTCCGACGCCATCAACCTGGGCCAGCAGGGCGTGGACCGGGCCAAGGTCAAGATCGACCAAAAGCTCGACCAAATGCGGCAGGTGGTCCACGAGAAAACCGCGCCCCGGAAGCCTAAGGCGGCCACGGCCGAACCCCAGGCGCCGCCAACCCAAGCCAGCGCGCAATCGAAATCCGCCCCGCCGAAGACCCGCGCTCGAAAGGGTCGCAAACCTTCCGGCCCAGCGTAGCGGTTGATCCGCGCCATGTCGCCCACGGACAATCGAGGTCGGTTTTAGATAACGATTTCGGTTTTAGACAATCAATTTGGTTTGCCGCTCCTTCGTCCGACAGCGTTGATAGTTGGCGATGACGCAGGAGCATGGCATGTGAGCGGCAGCCTACTGACCATTGAAGAATGGGAACAGGTGGCGAGGGAGGCTGATTTCAACCCCGCCAAGATGGCAACCCTCTGCTCGATTTCAGAGCGGCAATTGCAACGGCTCTTCCGCCAGCATTTGCGCTGCACTCCCAGCCATTGGCTCCGCGACTTGCAATGCCGGTTGGCCAAGCAACTGATCGCGCAAGGCTACTCCAACAAGGCCGCGGCCTCCGAGTTGAAGTTTTCCAGCGAATCCCATTTCTGTCGTGAATTTAAGAAAGTGTTCGGCACTTCGCCGCAGACCTTCGCTCCCGCGCATCGGGCCTACTCGAAGTCCCCTAGCTCCCATAGCATCTCCAAGAACAGTTGGAACGCGTTGCGCAACGCCAGTTCCGGCGAATTGTGACCCGGCGCGTCCGCGCGACTGAGCCCATCCAACCGGGGCTTGGGCTCGCTTTTCGCCGCGCATCGCAGCCCGGAGGGCGCCCTCAAGTAATCCTACACATAGGAGCTCCTTATTGGTAGCGCTGGCGCCCGCGCCGAAAGTATCTTAGCGGACTTATAACTATCCTAAGCCAGGCTAACCTATCTCCTAAGTGAGGACCCGGCGGGAGCGGCTCACCCTGATTGCCGGCCCGCCGCGCACGATGTCGCTGACTGCAAATCGCTGTCGATTTTATACAACCGGGTCGCTTTTGGACAATGTATGTCGGTCTTAGACAAGAATGTCGGTTTTAGATAATGCTTTTGGTTTGCTGCGATTACTTGTCTTCGCGTTAATGAAAGCCACGGGCGCGTCAAAGCTTGCGGAGTGTAAGGCGTGCGGAACAAGACAGACGTGCCGAATCATGCTGAATCATTCAGGGTGTCAGATCCTGAGCGTTGAAACACAACTAACTATTATGAAGATGAGTACAAGGAATAACCGAGGTCCTGGCGCGTGGATCCTTGGCGGTATGGCGTCCCTGCTGATGTGCGTGTCTGCCTTCGGGCAATACAGTGTCACTCAGAGCGCGCCGATCACGATCAACGATGCGGCGACCGCGAGTCCTTATCCGTCCAGTATTTACCTGACCAACGCGAATTTGATCGGCTCGATCGAGCGGGTCACGGTCACGGTGAACAACCTGTCTCATCCATACGCGCCGGATATCGGAATGTTGCTGGTTGGCCCCGGCGGGCAGGCGGTTGTGTTGATGAGCGGCTCCGGGGGCAACCCCAGCGGCAGCGCCGCGCTGGACAAGGCCATGTTGACTTTCAGCGACAGTGCGTCCGGCTCATTGCCGATCTCCTCGCCGCTGATCTCCGGCAATGCCTACAAGCCGACCGACAACGCCAATCTCAGCTTTCCCAGTCCTGCGCCCTCGGCGGGGTACGCCACCACGCTGGCCGCGGCCTTTGGCGGCGGCAATCCAAACGGCGTGTGGAGCCTGTACGTGCTGGACGACCAGGCCGGCCCGCCCACGACCATGACGCCGTCGGTTGGATCCTGGACGCTGAACTTGTACACCACCCCGCTGGTATCGGCCTCGACCAACACGGTTTACCTTTCGGAAAACGGAAGCCCGGTCACCGTCAACTTGACGCTTAGCGATTCGAGCCCGCCTGCTAACGGTTTCGTGGTGACGGTCGCGAATGGCGCCACGAACTTGGTGAACGCCACGGCCAGCGTGAGCGGCGCCTCCGGCACCCTGACGATCACCCCGTCGCAGAACACCTTTGGAACCAACACGCTCACCGTGGTGGTGAGCGACGGCATCGGCACGGCTCAAACCGATATTACCGTGAAGCTGGCGCATGTAAATCAGGCGCCGACCCTGACGGTTACCAACAGCACGCTTAGCACCGTAGCCGGCACGATCTCACCGACCGTGAATGTGGTGGTAGCCGACGTGGACCCGAGCGATACGCCCGGCACCCTGGCACTCGACGTCTCTTCCTCGGACACCAATCTCGTGGCGCCTTCGGGCATCTTCTTCAGCTCGACCGATACCGGAGCGCTCAGGAAGTTCGCCGTCGTTCCCGTGGGAACCAACACGGGCACGGCCACGTTGACCATGACCGTCATTGACTCGGGCGGATTGTCCAATTCCACCACCCTAACGCTCAACGTGCAGGCGGTGGCACACCCGATCTTCGCGAGCACCCAGGTCCTCGGGCTTGGCGCCGCTGGCCTCACCAATTCGGGTGTCACGGTCACGAATATCGCCGGCGCCCTCGGGAACGTGACTGTTTCGGTTTCCGGACTGAAGACCATCACGCCGAATAATCTAGGATTGGCCCTGGTGGCTCCGGGCGGCAGCGTGACGCTGCTCAACAATTCCGGCGGTGCGGGTCCCAACTCGTTTGGCCAGGTCACCTTCTCGAGCGGTGGGTCGGCAAGCCTGCCCGCCAACGACACGATCACGCCGGTTCCGGTGACGGCGGCGGGGTTGGCTTCCCTGGTCGGAAGCAATCCCAACGGCACCTGGACGCTGTGGGCCACCAATGGGGGCGCCGGTGCTCAAGTCGCCGATGGCTGGGTGTTGAACCTCCTGGTCGCGCCAACCATCAGCTCGACCGTAACCAATATCTCCATCCCCGAGGAAGGCACCGCCAACATCGCGTTCACGGTCGCCAGCATCGATGGCACCATCACCAATGTGTCCAATGTGACGGTGACCTCTGGCAATACAGACTTGCTGACCATCGTCAACCCCACATTCGACCTGGTCAGCGGCAAGGGCGCGGCCCAGTTGCAGGCCATCTTTAAAACCACCGGGCCGCAGTATGGTCCGACCACGGTGACGGTGACCGCCACCGACAACAATAACTTCACGACCACCTTCACCTACAACATCAATGTTACCTTTGTAAATCATGCCCCGTCGCTAAGCTTCATCGGGCGCCAGGTTGCGCGAGCGGGAACGGTGCTCGGGCCGATTTCGTTCACGGTCAGCGATCCGGATCTCCCCGCGCAGACCCTTACGGTGACCGGCACCTCGGACAACCAGACGTTGCTGCCCGATAGCAACATTTTGATCCAGAACAGCGGGCGGAACTTTACCTTCACGCTTTTCCCCCTGGAAGCCGCCGCGGATATCGCCAATGTGACTTTGGTCGTTTCGGATGGAACCACCACGTCGAGCGAGACCTTCGAGTTCGACCTCCTGAGCCAGGGGAATCCGCTCTTTGCGAGCCAGAAGCAAATCACGTTGCCGGCGAACGCGGGTTCCATCCCGTATCCCACGACGGTTACGGTCAGCAACCTGTTGGGAACCATCAGCGACGTGACGGTGACGTTATTCGACATCACGCATTCGTTCTCCGATAATCTGAACCTGCTGCTGGTCAGCCCGCAGGGCACCGCGGTCCAACTCATGGGACATGCCGGTGGAGGCAACGCCCTGGCCAACACCACCCTGGTGTTCAGCGACGCCGGCGCACCCCTGCCTGATAGCGCGCAGATCACCTCGGGAACTTACGCGCCAACGAACTACAGCACGGTGGCCTCGTTCCCCACGCCGGCTCCCGTGGGACCGTTTCCGACCCTGTTGTCAACCTTCAATGGCCTCAACGGCACCAATGCTAATGGCACCTGGTCGCTTTACGCGGTGGATGACGGGTCAGGTAAAGGTGTCGTCCTGAACGGCTGGCAGTTGAGCATCCAGACCCTGCCCTCGGTTCAGCCGATTGCCAACGTGACGATGGCCGAGAACAGCAAGACGCTGCAAATCCCCGTGAACGTTGGGGACGATCAACCCGGCGTCAACATCTCTGTCAGCGCCGTGTCGGCCAATACCGGCGTCGTGCAAGCGTCATTTGAATCCGGCTCGGGTGGAACGCGCACCCTGGATATCACACCGGTTCCTTATCAAATCGGGTCCAATATCACGGTGACCGTGACCGCCACGAGCGGAAGCGCGTCCTCGCAGAACACCTTCCAGGTCACGGTGTATCAGGTGGGCCTGAGCCCGGTGGTGTCCAGCGTCGCCGATGTGACAACGCTGGCCGCGTCCCAATCCCCGGTGACTACCTTCACGGTTTGGGATCCGCAGGATTCGAGCCTGACGGTCAATCCCAGCTCGGGAGACACGAAGCTACTTCCTAATGGGAACATCTCTCTGACAGGCCCGGTTGCGGTAGGAGCAACCAATGGCCACACCATCTATCAGTATGGTGTCTCGGCGCTGCCCGCAGGTATCCTAACCGGCTCGACGACCATTTCGCTGGCGATAAAGGACGCCGCCGGGCAGAGCGCCTCGGCTGGCTTCAACATTACGGTCAGCGGCGGACTGGTCTATATGAACCAGGACGGCCCCATCTCCATCCCGGAGGGTTATCCGATCGCCAGCAACTCCACGCCGTTCCCCTCGGTGATCAGCGTTAGCAACCTGAACGGCAACGTCACCGGCGTGGGAGTGACCCTGGTCGGCTTCTCGCATGCGTTTCCTCAGGACGTGGACATTCTGCTGGTCACACCTGACAACAGCAAGGGTGTGGTCCTGATGGCCCATGCGGGCGGATCCACCACGGTCAACGGCCTCCGGCTATCCTTCGCAGACGGCGCCGCCAGTCTGCCTTTTGGTTCGGCTTTGGCCAACGGTGCCTACGCGCCGAGCGACTATGCCGGCTCGCTAACGTTTGCCGCCCCCGCTCCAACCTCCGGCTACACCACCAACCTGGCGTCGCTCGTGGGCTCCGCTCCCAATGGCAACTGGAAACTGTATGTCATGGACGACAGCTTCCCCCTGGGTGGCAGTCTGGATGGCTGGATCCTGTCATTGCAGACCGGACCGGCCTTCGATCTCAGCACGGTGGGTCCTCAGACCACGGCGGAGAATACGCCGCTGGCGGTCAGCTTTAACTTGCTGGACAGTTCCATGGATCCTTCGAAGCTGGTGGTTACCGCTTCGACCAACGGACCCTTCACGCCGACGAATCTTTTGAACCTGGTGGCCAGTCTCCAGGTGACCAATAACGGCGGGGCGACCCGGACCCTGATCATCACGCCTTCGCCAAACCTGCCGTCCGCCTTCACCAATGTGAACGCCACGGCGACCATTCAACTGACGGTCACCGACACCAACAACAACACCAGCACGACCAGCTTCCCGCTGACCGTGGTTTACTCGAACCAGCCGCCCGTGCTCGCCACGGCGACCAATTCGGTTTATCTCAGCGAAAACGGTTCCATCACGGTCACCTACACGCTATCGGATGTGGACTCGACACTCTACACCAGCAATCTCGTGGTGAACTCGACGGATTCCAGCCTGGTGCCCAACTCGACCAATAACATCGTGGTGAACACGAGCACCAATCGCGTGGTGCCGGGCGCAACGGGCACGGTCACGATCCAGGTCACGCCCGCGGCCTACGCATCGGGAACCAATACCCTGACGGTCGCCATCAGCGACGGCATCGCGACCACCACGAGCGTGCTCAATCTCAACGTGGGTTACGTGGAGCAGGGACCCGTGATCAGCGGCCTTCCGAATCCATTCAACGCGCCGGCCGGCGGCCCGACGGCTCCGATTCAGTTCACCGTTTCGAGTCCGGATGGCGTGGCGGCTAAGCTCCTGACGGTAACGGCCACTTCCCAGAATCAAGGCATCGTGCCGAATGCAAACATCGTCCTCGGCGGCTCAGCCGACATCCGCACCATCCAACTCACCCCGCTTGGGACCGTTGGCGGGTCGAACACGATCACGTTAAAGGTGGGGGACGGTTCGAAGACGAACAGCTTCCAATTTGTCGTCAACTTTACGCCGCCGCCGGTTACGCTCTTCGGGAACGGCCAAACGGTGAACATTGTGGGCACCACCAACGCCGTGAATGCCTCGGTCTATCCCATTTCGTTCACGGTCACCAACCTCGTGGGCGGGATCTTCGACGTCAGCCTGGAAATGCGCGGGTTCAGCAATAACGTGCCGTCGGATTTCGACGCACTGCTGGTTAGCCCGGATGGCATTGCGGTTGTGCTGATGTCCGGCGCCGGAGGCACCGTTCCGGTCGGCGGCCTCGATATCGAATTCGACGACAGCGGCGCTACCATGGGCGGAGTGCTGACCAACGGCACCTATCATCCGGCCTATTACACGAAGCGGTTGCTGCCCGCGCCGGCTCCGCAGAGCGGCTATCAATCCCGGCTGTCCGCCTTTAGTGCCAGCACCAGCATCAATGGCACCTGGCAGTTGTTCGTGAACAACCCCAACCCCGGTGATTTTGGGCAGATCGCGGGCGGCTGCTTCCTCACCATCGTGACGCGGCCTTCGATCCAGGTCGCCAGCGTCACTCCGGTGGTCATCCCCGAGAATGGCACAGGCACCATCAACTTCTCGCTGAGCGATTCCACCACGGCGGTCACGAACCTGACCCTGACGGCTGCATCCGACAACTCGGCCTTGCTGCCTGCGGCGAGCCCGAACGTGGTAATCCAGGCGGTGTCGCCCGGAGTGAATAACAACTACACCGCCACCCTTAAGCCGGCCAGTTATGTCAATGGCACCGCCCATCTGACCCTGACGGCCGCCCGGGCTGACGGCGCCAGCGCCAGCACGAATATCACTGTGTCGGTCACGGCGACCAACTTCCCGTCCGTGATCTCCCGGCTGTTGCCGCAGAGCACCCCCGAGAATACGCCGATCACCGTCGAGTTTCTGGTATCGGACGTTGATACCGCCCTGTCCAGTCTCTCCGTGAAGGCCGTATCGGACACGCAGGGCGTCATCGGCGACTCGAATCTGGTCTTCCTGGCCAGCGGCAGCAACTCCGTCGCCGGGCTCCCCCCGAGCGGTGTGAGCCAGGTCAGTGACCTCAAACTGTCGATCCAGCCCAACTCGTTTGCTGTGGGCAGCGCGACGATTTCCATCATCGTGACGGACAGCACCACCAATGGGGTCAACGTGGTTACCAGTAACTTCGTCGTCACCGTGGCGCCGGTGGTTTATAACCCGACGCTGAGTGCGATTCCCGACCAAACCCTCACGGCCGGAAGCAATATCGTCATCGGGTTTACCGTGAACAGCCAGAACCAGGGCTCGCCCACGCTGGCGGTGAGCGCCACTTCTTCGGACCAGAGCATCGTCAAGACCTCGAACCTGATTATCACGCCTGCCAGCGCCAGTGGCGTGGCCGGCCGCACCCTGCAAATCACGGCGGAGCAGAACGCCAAAGGGCCGACGACCATCACGCTGGTGGCTACCGACACGAGCAACGGTAATAAGACCTCGACCCCGCTCAAGTTCACCTTGACCGTGCTGCCGACCCCGGTTCACACCTTCTCGAACCCGAACCTCATCGTGATCAACGACAATGCTCCCGCCTCGCCTTACGCCGCCACCAATGTTGTGAGCGGACTCCAAGGCAAGCTCTCGGCCGTGTCCGTCAGCTTGAATGGGTTTGGGCATCATTATCCCTCGGACGTTGGTGTGCTGCTGGTCAGCCCCAGCGGGCAGAGCGTGGTGCTCATGGACCGTGCCGGTGGTGGGACGTCGGTGACCAATCTCAATCTGGCCTTTAGCCAGACTGCCTCGGGGGCCATTCCGCAAGGGTCCGCCCTCTCGAGCGGCACCTTCAAACCGGCCGATTACAACTCACCGAGCTACAACTATCCGGCACCGGCCCCGCAGCATCCGTACCCGGTTGACCTGACGACCTTGAATGCCGGGACGGTGAACGGTCCCTGGCTGCTTTACGTCGTGGATCAATCGCCGCCCGATGCCGGTGCCATCAGCAACGGCTGGTCGCTCACCATCACCACCACGCCGCAGATCAATGGGCTGGGTAATCTAACGATCAGTGAGAATTCCAGCGGCAGCCAGGCCTTCACCATCGGCGACGACTCCCCATCGGGACCGTCCTACCGGTTCGGTGTGGCCTCGACGAATACGGCACTCATCCCCAATGCCAACATTACGGTTGCGGGCGCCGGCACAAATTATACGGTGACTCTCACCCCGGCCGCGAATGTGTTCGGCACCAACCTGGTGACCGTTTGGGCGACCAACATCGACAACATGGTAGCCAGCAGCACCTTCCTGGTGACGGTCCCGCAAGTCATCCAGCCGCCCTTCTTCGCGCCGATTGCCAACCAGACGGTCGCGGCCGGCTCGGTGGCGAATATCACGCTCAACTATGGAGATATCCAGGTTGCCCAAAACCAACTGAAGGTTTCCTATCAATCGAGCGATCTGAACCTGGTCCCCCTGAAAAACATCTCTCTGTCGGGCAACGTATTGCAGATTACGCCCGCGGGGGGTTCGAGTGGAAGCTCGGTAATCACCATCACGCTTACCCAGCCGGCTCCCTACAACCTCTCGACCAACGTCAGCTTCACGCTCACGGTCACGCCGACCCAGAACCTGTTCGGCAACACCGACGGCATCATCATCAATGATCGGGCGCCCTCGACTCCCTATCCCTCCACGATCAACGTGAGCAACGTCGTCGGGAACATCGTCAAGGCGACCGTCAGCGTTCGCGGGCTGGCTCATACCTACCCGAGCGACATCTCGATGCTCCTGGTGGGCCCGAGAGGCCAGGAAGTGGTCCTGATAAGCCGCGCGGGCTCGGGTGTGGGCTCCTCGATTACCAATGTGGATCTGACCTTCGACGATAGCGCCGAAGCCGGGCCGGTGCAGTCGGGATTGATCACCAGCGGCACTTACAAGCCCTCGGACTACAATGGCTCCCTGGCCTTCTATTCACCGGCGCCCGCCGGACCCTATGTGACCAACCTGAGCGCCTTCAAGGGCACCAGCGCCAACGGGGCGTGGCAGCTCTGGGTCCAGGATGACCTCTCACCCGACAGCGGCGTCATCAACGGAGATTGGCTCCTCAGCTTCGTCACCACCGCCCCGATGGTGTCGTCCATCGGGCCGGTAACGACTCCTGAGAATACGCCCACGACCGTCCAGTTCACCGTCAGCTCGGCGCTCACTTCGGCGAGCAACCTCACGGTCACGGCCATTAGCTCGAACAGCGCGCCGGCCGGACTCGTGTCGGGTCTGACCGTAACCGGACCGGGCACGAACGCCGCCGGCAGCCGCACGCTGCTCATCACGCCGGCCGTCAACCTGCCGTCCGCGGTCACTACCGCCGATGGCACGACGACCATCATCCTGACGATTACGGACGGCACCAACAGCAGTGCTGTATCCTTCCCGTTGACGGTGACCTTCGTCAACCAGGCGCCCACGTTGTCGGGTTTGAGCGATCAAACCACGCCGGCCAATGCGCCGCTCTCGGTGGCCTTCATGGCCAACGATGTTGATACCGCGGCCAGCAACCTGATGGTTACGGCCAGCAGTTCCGTGAGCAGCCTCGGCGCCCTGGCGTTGAGCGGAAACGGCAACGCCCAGACCTTGAAGTTCACCCCGAACGGCACCGTGGGGGCGACGCTGGTGACGGTCATCGTTTCCGATGGCCAGCTCAGCGCCACCAATTCCTTCCACCTCACGGTGACGCCGGCTGTGCCGCCGGTGATCGCGGCGATTCCGGATACCAACACCTTCGCCAATCTGCCGGTGGTCATACCGTTGAGTGTGACCTATGCCGCGGGCCAGGTGACCAACCTGAGTTTCACCGCCACCGAGACCTCGAACATCGTCAGCGGCGTCACGTTCGCCTTCGTGAACTCGCAGGTCGTCGCCACGGTGAACCTGGCCAAGAACGCGCTCGGCACCTCGCTCGTGACCATCACCGCCAGCGATGCCTTCACGAATGGCTCGCAATCCTTCACCCTGGAAGTTCAAGCGCCGGAGCCCCCGGAGCTGGGCAACATCGCCGATCAATCCACCAAAGCGAATAAGCCGCTCAGCGTGAGCTTGAATGTGACCAGCCCGGCGACGCCGATTAGCAACCTGACCTTCACCGCCACCAGTTCCAATCCGAGCCTGGTCAGCGGAATCACCTTCGCCAATGACGGAGTCAAAGTGGCTGCCATGTTGAACCCGGCGCAGAACCAGGTCGGGCAGGCGGTCATCACGGTCTTCGTCAGCGACGGGTTCAGTACGGCCAGCAACAGCTTCAACCTGACGGTCACCGCGCCCGCACCGGCGACGTTGGGGTCGATTGCGGCCCAATCCACTCAGGCCAACAAGCCGGTGGTGCTCCCGTTGAGCGTGACCTCACCGGACACGGCCATTACCAACTTGTTCTTCACCGGCGCCAGCACCAACAGCGCGCTCGTGAGCGGGTTTGGCTTCGCCTACAACGGCACCACGGAAGTGGCGACGATTAACCTGGTGGCCAATAAGTCCGGCGACGACGCGGTCACACTCTCCGTCAGCGATGCCTTCGGGCAAACGAACTCGGTGAGCTTCAGCCTGCACGTGAGCGCCATCACCGGGCCAACGGTGGCCATCAGCGTGGTGAATGGAAAACTCCAGCTCACCTTTGCGGGCAGCGCCAATGCCACCTATGGCATCCTGAGCAGCACCGACCTGAAGGCTTGGAGCGATACCGGCCTCACGGTGACAACCGATGCCACGGGCGCGGGCTCAACCACCATCGCGCTGCCGGCGGCCACGGGCAAGACGTTCTACCGGGCCGTGGTCAAGTAGCGCATCGGCGCGACGCCCGTTGCTTACATCATACCGCCTGTGGCCAAAGGGCCGCAGGCGGTTTTCGTTTCGGGACAAGCGAATCGTAAGACATGGTGAAAAGCTCGTGGAATCCTGATGTCGTGAATGTACAACCGTCGCTTATGTGGAAAATGTCGCTTTTAGACAATCGTTTTAGCTTGATGGTTTACAACTTTGGGGGCTTAATGCTCGCAAGAGATGAATTTCCGCCATCCTGATTGAGGTGACCGGTCCCTTGGCTTTCGGTTGCTTCCGGCCAAGGTTTCGCTGGCAACGGGTGGCGGTGTGGTTGGGGGTCGGGCGGTCGAACGAATAAAATGAGATTCTGTGGCTAGGCGCGTTTTGGCGCGTGTCGGTACAGCGCGGGGGATGACAGAGGGTCCGCCTGCCGGCACGGCTCAGGGGAGTTGCTGCGCCCATGCGGGCGTGGCAGCGGAAGCGCTTCGGTCTGGGCGAGGAGAAAAGGATGATCCATGAGCGGAATGGCGCTGGAAACACAAGATTGGGAGCGGGTGGCACGGGAAGCTGAATTCAGGCCGAATCGAATGGCATCGCTCTGTTCGATTTCGGAGCGCCATTTGCAACGCATCTTCAGGCGCTATCTGCGTTGCACACCGCGCCACTGGCTGCGCGGCCTGCGCTGCCGGCTGGCCAAGGAACTCATCTCCCAAGGCTACTCGAGCAAGGCGGCGGCCGCGGAACTCAAGTTCGCCACCGACGCGCACTTTTGCCGCGAGTTCAAAAAGGTCTTCGGGGTTTCGCCTCAGAATTTTGCTCCCAACCACATGGGTTACTTGAAGCTCTCAGCACTCGAGTCAACCGGCCCGGTGCGGCAGCGTGAGTTAGCGCGTTCCCAATAGGTGTCCGGACCGGCGCGCCGTTGCCTGGCTCCCGGTCCTTCGTAGCGGCCGCCCGCAGCCCCGAAACGCCCGTAGTTTTGCCCGGCTCCGCCTCCGGCCAGGCCATTCCTTTCCCATCCCTTTGCTCCCGCCTTGCCGACTGGGGGCTTTTCTCGTTCCGGGGAATCCCGGGGACCCGTTTCAGCATTTCCCCGGATTGTGCCCCGAGTGGTTGCACGCGAAGATATCAGCGCAAACTGCAAGCAACAATTTTGAGATATGAAGAGTGTTTTGAAGGCGCTGACGCCGGTGGGACCAAACCTGGTCGCAACCGCTATAATCCTGATGCACGGCTCGATTCATGCGGAGCCGGCCGGGCGGTCGATCAGCCGAGTGGTGGCCTGGGGAGATATCAAATATGATCTGGCCTTGCCCCTGGACGCCAGGCCCGCCACACCCAACGGCCTGGCGGAAGTCGCCGCCGGTGATTTCCACAGCCTGGTCCTCCGGAGTGACGGCTCCGTAGTTGCCTGGGGCGACAACACTTTCGGCCAATCCAGCGTTCCTATACTGTCGAGCCGCAGGCCGGCGGTCGAGGTTGCCGCGGGGAATATTCACAGCCTGGCCTTGCTCACCGACGGCACGGTGCTCGCCTGGGGCCCCGCTCCGGGACAATATGGTGACTATGGCCAGTGCGCCGTGCCCACGGGGTTGGACGGGGTCGTGGCGGTGGCGGCGGGAGCCGTGCACAGCCTGGCGCTGAGAGCCGACGGCACCATTGCGGCCTGGGGCGCCAACCTTAACGGCCAATGCAACGTGCCCCCCGGATTAGGTGACGTCATCGCGGTCGCGGGCGGCATGTATCACAGCCTGGCGTTGAAGGCGGACGGAACGCTGGTGGCCTGGGGCGATAACCAGCATGGCCAGTCGCTTGTGCCCGCCGGGCTCTCCAATGTCGTCGCAATCGCGGCGGGTGGCTTTCACAACCTGGCGCTCAAGCGCGATGGCTCGGTGGTAAGCTGGGGCACGTATGGCCTGGCTCAATGTCCCGCGCCAGCCGGCTTGACCAATGTCATCGGGATTGCCACGGGAGATTATCATAGCCTGGCGCTCAAACGCGACGGCACGGTCGTGGCTTGGGGCTTCAATACTTCCGGCCAGTGCCAGGTCCCGCCTGGCATCGCCAACGCCGTCGGCGTCTCCGCCCGCGGCAACCATAGCATGGTGCTCATTCGCGAGAGCCAGGCGCCGATGCGCCCAAGCCGGACGCCCGCCCGGCGGATCCCGGTGGTTGCTCCGTATTGAGCGCGGGATTCCCCGCGGACCGCCTCAGGCGCGCGCTCCCGCCCTGCTTCAACGCTTTCCCGGCCCCGAACCCCCGAGGCCCGCTCACTCCGAGTGACGCGCGGTTAAACCCCGGGTGTGATTGCGGATGGGCATTTTTCCTGGGGCGCCCGATTTGACAAATGTAACCGTGCGAGTTACGTATATGAGGCTGTTATGAGCGCCATTCGCAGTTGTTATGAGCGCTAATTGCCGGTTTGCTATGGCCGTGCACGTCCTGACGGTGCTGGCTTACAAAGACGGCGGCTCGGTATCGTCGGCGGCACTCGCATCGAGCGTAAACACTCACCCGGTGATGGTGCGGCGGCTGCTCAAGGTTTTGCAGGCCGCCCGGCTCATCGAGACCCGCAGAGGGCCGGGCCTGGGTTCGCGGCTGAGCCGGTCTGCCGCGCGGATCACTTTGGCGGAAATCTATCGGGCGGTGGAGCTCGAGGAACTGTTTGCCTTCCCGCGCCGGCGGCCCAACCGGGCGTGCCCGGTGGGCCAGGGGATACGCGTCGTGCTCGAGGGAGTCTGCGAACGGGCTGGGCAGGCCGTGCAGAAGGACTTCGAGCAGATCACGCTGTCGGCCATCCTCGAAGGGGTGGCGGCAGCCAGCCAGTCGTCGTCCAAACCGCTCGAGGGTTTGTCAGGCCCGGAGCGCGCGCGGGTCGATGGCCGGCGCACGAACCAGCGCGAGCAGCCGTAGAAAGCGATGAGAATAACTTTGAAAGAGCACATTAAACAACATTCAGCAACCTCGGTTAAACTCCGGCGCGGGCGCCCCCGCAAAGGGGCCCGGCGCGAGGCGCAGGAGCCGCGGAATATGGAGCTGCCCGCAGGTGTGGCAGTGGCGGGTCTTGGACCCGAGCCTTCGGAAGTCGAAATCGAGCCGGAGGAGAAGGTGCGCCGCCCTGCCGCGCCCGAGGAGCCCGTGCGCGATCCGTCGCTGCAGCCGCCGGCGTTGCAGCTTTACCTGCGCGAGATCGGGCAGGTCAAGCTGCTCACCCCACAGGAAGAGGTCGTGCTGGCTCAGCGCATCAAAAAAGGGGATGCGGCGGCTCGCGAGCACATGATCCGGGCCAACCTGCGCCTGGTGGTCAAAATCGCGCGCGACTACGACGGGCTGGGCCTTCCGTTGCTGGACCTGATCAACGAAGGAAACATCGGGCTTATCAAAGGCGTCGAGCGATTTGACCCGGCCAAAGGCGCCAAGCTTTCCACCTACGCGGCCTGGTGGATCAAGCAGTCCATCAAGCGCGCGCTGGCCAACCAATCCAAAACCATTCGCCTGCCCATCCATGTCGTGGACAAGGTGGCGCACATCCGGCGGGCGGAAGTGAAATTGCGGGAGGTTCTGGACCGGGACCCCACCGATGAAGAAGTGGCCGCCCACCTCGGCCTGAAGCCGCAGCGCGTCCGCGAATATCGCGACGCGGCCCGCGCCCCGGTTTCCCTCGAAGCCCCCCTGGGCACGGATGAGGACGCCGCGCATGTATCGGAAGTGGTGGCGGACACGAACGCCGCCGCGCCGTTCGATCACCTGGTCCAGGCGAGTGATACGGAACTGGTGCGGGAAGTTTTGGAGACGCTTTCGCCCAAGGAGCGGGCGGTGCTGGACATGCGTTTCGGCCTGGAAGACGGCACGCCCAAGACCTTGGAGGAAATCGGGCGGCACTTCCGCTTAACCCGGGAGCGCATCCGCCAGATCCAAAACGAAGCCCTGAAGAAGCTGCGGGTCAAGGTCGAGAAGCGAGATCGGCCTTCCGAGGGGATCCTGGCGCTGGCCGAGTAGCGGTTCCGCAAGGCCTCAAGCCGCGGGTTTCAGCCCTGCGCTGGTCTGGGCCGATGGAGCGCCGGCCAGGAGCGATGCCGGCCCGTTGCGGCCCGATGAGACCGTCGGGCTTTCTCTTTCTCCGCGCGCCTGAGCCAGCATCCGGCGCTCCGCCGCCGCGCGCAGCTCACGGCGCACCGCCGGGGCGAGCCTGCCTAAATTGTCCTTCGGCACAAAGTCATGCGCTCCGGCGCGGATCATCTTCCAGGGCATGGTCCTCTCCCAGCATCCCCGAGATCATAATGAACGGCACGTCCAGTCCCATCCGCCGGTAGAGCCCCAGGGCGGACACGCCGTCGAATTGAGGAAGGAAGTTGTCGCAGATGATCACATCCCACACCTTGGTCTCGAGCGCCGCCTTCATGTAGGCCGCCGTTTCCACCCGCTCGAACTCCACCTCCATTCCGCTCCGCTGCAGTTCGCGCACCACCAGGAAGGTGTCATTGGTGGAATCTTCAACCAGCAGGACGCGGAGCGGGGGAGAAAGGCTCATTGCTCACCCTCTGGCGGTTGAACTCCGGCGCGAAAACATGCGGGACTATACTTCAGTTTGTTTAAATCGTCAAATTAGACAGATGAATTGCCCGGTGCCCCGCGCACGAAGATTTTGGAGTGAGCCGGGCGCTAATAAGATCCTGGCGCCCCGATGTCTCCCGGCCAGCCGCCCACTCGACCCGTTCGTGAAGCGAATCTTTGTTAGGTTCGTTTTCTTATGTGAATCAATTCGGTCCGCTCAGTTCACCCGCGGCCGGATGTCCGTGCCCAGCCAGGGGCGCCGCTCTTTGGTGCTAAAGACAAGGTGCGGAAAAACCCGGCTGAGGGATTGCCGCATAGGATTGCTGGTCCCGTGGCGTTCGGTTTGAATTAGGGTGCTTGATGAACCCAGCTCACCTTATGAGGCAGGCCGTGGGCCTGCAACCCCAGACGACGGGCCACGCACCTGGGGCTCTGCCCGAGGCTGGTATGAGCCACGCCTTTGGCGTCTCAAACCGAGGCGGGGTTGGCTCGGTCTCGCCCCCGAGGAACATGGTTCCGCACCCCAGGCGGCGGGGTGGCCCTCAAGTCCCCGCTTGCCCTGCACGGCGCTGAGTATTAGCCTCGCGTCAACTGTTTGCGACACATGAAAAAAACATCCAAAGAATTCTTCCCCGGGGTCTCCAAGATTCAATATGAGGGACCGGAGTCCAAGAACCCGCTGGCCTTCAGGCACTACAACCCTGAGGAGTTGGTCGAGGGCAAGCCGATGAAGGAGCATCTGCGCTTTTCGGTGACTTATTGGCACACCATTCGCGGACAATTGTCGGACATGTTCGGCGTGGGTACCGCTATCCGGCCCTGGGAGGACGGGACCAATTCGTTAAAGATGGCCGAGACGCGCGTGCAGGTGGCCTTCGAGTTCCTGGAAAAGCTCGGCGCTCCGTTCTATGCCTTCCACGACCGGGATGTGGCGCCCGAGGGCAAGAGCCTGCGGGAGACCAACAGGAACCTGGACCACATCGTCAAGCTGCTCAAGCAGGAGCAGCAACGGACCGGCGTGCGGCTGCTCTGGGGCACGGCCTGCCTGTTCGTTCATCCGCGCTTTGCGCACGGCGCGGCAACCAGTTGCAACGCCGATGTTTTCGCGTATGCGGCCGCCCAGGTGAAGAAGGCGGTGGAGGTGACGCATGAACTGGACGGGGCCGGCTATGTGTTCTGGGGCGGACGCGAGGGTTACTCGACGCTTTGGAATACCGACGTGAAGCGCGAGCTGGATCACCTGGGCCAGTTTCTGCACATGGCGGTCCGGCACAAGAAAGCCATTGGGTTTCGCGGCCAGTTCTACATCGAGCCCAAGCCCAAGGAGCCGACCAAGCACCAATACGACTCGGACGCGGCGGCTTGCCTGAACTTTTTGCGGGAGTATGAGCTGATCGATCACTTGAAATTGAATCTCGAGACCAACCACGCCACGCTGGCCGGCCACACGATGCAGCATGAACTGGAGGTGGCCATCGCCGCCGGAGCGCTCGGCTCGATCGACGCCAACACCGGAGACCTGCTGCTGGGCTGGGATACCGATCAGTTTCCCACCAACGTGTACCTCACCACCGAAATCATGCTCTCGCTCCTGAAGATGGGCGGGCTTACCACCGGCGGCACCAATTTTGACGCCAAGGTCCGCCGTGAGAGTTTCGAGCCCATCGACTTGTTCTACGCGCATATCGGCGGGATGGACGCGTTTGCCCGGGGACTGAAAGTTGCCGCCGCGATCCGCAAAGACGGCCGCCTGGGCGAGTTTTTGCGCCAGCGCTACAGCTCGTGGGACACGGGCATCGGGGCGAAGATCGAGGCCGGAAAATCCAACTTCCGCGAACTCGAGGCCTACATGCTCCAAAAGGGCGAGGCTACGCCGAACACCAGCGGGCGCCAGGAACTGCTCGAAAATCTCATCAACGAGTTCATCTAGTCCCGGGGTGTCCAGGTCGGTTATTCGCCGCAGCAGCGAGTGTTTCTGGACGGGGCCGCCTTTCTGGACGCCGATCACCTCCTCCCGGGATTTCATTACCCGGTGGCCAGCCTGTTCAAGGAATGGGACTGGGAATGAGGGCGCTGAAATGGAACAGGCGGCGCTGCGCGCCGCCTGGTTGAAGATCCTGGGAGGTGAACGCCTGGCGGGATCGAGCGTCGCAAGGAACGGCGCGCTCGATGGCCGGGCGTAGTCCTTAGATCGATTTCGGCATGGGCGCCCACGCGCCCTTTTTGTTGCTGCTCTTGACCGCAGCCTCGATGAAGGCAATGCCTTTCCAGCCGTCCTCGATATTGGCGTATTTGGAGCCGTCGCATTTGAACGCCTCGCCCGCCTTCCACTTGCGCACATCCGCTTCAAAGCAGCGATGGAGCCGGGCGTAGGCGTCGTGGAAGGCCTCCGGATGGCCGGACGGTATCGTCGGTTCCGCCATGAGATCGGCCGGCATGTCCTTGGGCAGGAACCCGTCTCCGGGGGTGACCGCGCCGCGCCAATAGACGCGATCGGGCTGGTTGGCGAGGTGAATCGTGATGGACTCGGGTTCCTCCTGGCGCCAGCGCAGGGTGCCCTTGGTGCCGGCAACTTCCAGGGTGAGATCGTTCTTGTGCCCGATCGAAATCTGCGACGCGCGCACCAGGGCTTTGGCGCCGTTATTCAGGCGGCAATAGACCGTGAAGTGGTCATCCAGCGGACGGCCCTCGACGAACGTTTCCAGGTGCGCGGAGACTTGCGCCACGTCGAGGCCAGTCACATAGCGTAGCTGCATCAGGGCGTGCGTGCCGATGTCGCCGCCGCAGCCCGAGCCGCCGGCCAGCTTCGGATTGGTGCGCCAAGTGGCCTGCATTTGTCCGGTCGCTTCGAGCTTGGTCGCCAGCCAGCCTTGGAGGTAGGCGGAATCGACCCAGCGCACTTCGCCCAGCAGGCCCGCTTGCACGATGTAACGCGAGAGCCGGGTGGTCCAGTGTCCAAGATACGTGTGCGCCACGCCGAAGGGGACGTTGTGCTTGCGAACGGCTTTGACCAGGTCATTGGCTTCCTTGAGATTCAGGCACAGGGGCTTCTCGCAGAACACGGCGATCCCGGCCTTGATCGCCTTCATCGCCGGGTCGAAATGCACGTGGTTGGGCGTGACGATCACCAGGTAATCCAGCCGCTCGCTCTCCGGCAGCGAAGCATTGGCGGAAATCATCTCGTCATAGGAACCGTAGCCCTTGATCGGGTAGGGCCAGTTGGCCGCTTCCTCGAGGGCGACCTTGGGATCCGGGAACAGCGCCGCCGCCGTCACGCGCCGGGTGCCGTCGAAATGGATGGCCTTCTGGTGCGGTTGGACGATGAAGGCGCCTTTGCCACCGCCCACCAGCCCGACATTCAGGGGTTTTTTGGACATAATGAATTCTCCTGTGTTTTATTAGTATTCTTATCTATTGCCGCTCGTCAAAGTTGGGATTGAATTAGGTCCCGCCGCCTTTATAGTGACGGCGGTTCGCTACGTCAATCAGTTATGCCGTTTACCGCCGCTGAAATTGCCCGGATCCTCGGAGGCGAGGTCATGGGTGACCCGACCTTGTTGCTGAAAGGTTTTGCGCCGACCGACCGAGCCCAGGCGGGCGATCTCACGTTTGCCGAAGACCAGAATTATTTCCTCCGGGCCGAGCAAAGCGCGGCCTCGGCCATCATCGTCGAAGCGCCCCAGAGGGCGAGCCGAAAGGTCTTGATTCGCGTGCCCGACGCCCGGGTGGCCTTTGCCAAGGTGCTGCCGCTGTTCTTTCCCGAGCCGGTCTTTGCGCCGGGCATTCATCCTTCCGCCATCATTCCGGCGTCGGCGCGGGTGGATCCTTCGGCGCACATCGGACCTCATTGCGTTTTGGGTGAGCGGGTGACCATTGGGCCCCGTTGCCGTGCTGCAGGCATGCGTTTGCGTCGGGGACGGCTGCAAGGTGGGCGAAGAAGTGAATTTGTTTCCGAATGTGACCCTTTATCCGCGGACGGAGATTGGCAACCGCGTTCGCATTCATTCCGGCACGGTGATCGGCTCCGACGGGTTTGGGTATGTTCCCGAGGGCGGCAGGCACCTGAAAGTGCTTCAGATTGGGAACGTCATCATCCGCGACGACGTGGAAATCGGCGCCAACGTCACCATCGATCGGGGCGCGCTCGGCCCCACCGTGATTGGGCGGGGGACGAAAATCGATAACCTGGTGCAGATCGCCCACAACGTGCACATTGGCGAGCATTGCCTCATCGTCTCCCAGGCGGGCATTGCGGGCAGTTCCAAGCTCGGCAATTACGTGACCCTGGCCGGGCAGGTCGGCATTGCCGGTCACCGCAGGATCGGCGACCACGTCTCGGTGGCCGCGCAATCCGGCGTGATGCACGACATCCCCGACGGGGAGAAATGGTTGTGGAGCCCGGCGCAACCGGATCGCCAGGCCAAGCGCCAAATGGTCGCGTTGCAACAGTTGCCGGAGTTGCTCCGCCGCGTTCATTTCCTTGAAAAACAGCTCGCCGCTCGCGCCCAACCTCCACCTCCGATTGGTGCCGAAGCGCCCGCAGCCGCAGGCGCGAACCATTCGCTGCCCGAGCGGATCGGCACCGACAAACACGGATAAGCTCGACCGGCTGCGCGGAATCCGAGCCGCGCCGTTGGAGCGGGGCGGCCGCGCCTGGCCGATCACTCCGACCGCTTTTCTTCCTGTCGTGGCAAACCTTGTCGCCTGCCCGGTGTTTGGTAAAATGGTCAACCATGTCCGCCGAGCTGGACGCCGATGCCGCCCTGATGTTGCGTGTCAAACAGGGTGACAGCACCGCTTTTGCCGAATTGGTAAATAAATACAAGCAGCCGGTGATGAACCTGGTGTATCGGATGATCCGAGATCTTGCTGAAGCTGAAGATCTTGCGCAGAACGTTTTCCTTCAGGTCCACAAGTCCGCCCATCGGTATGAAGTCTCCTCCAAGTTCTCGACCTGGCTCTTTACCATCGCGCGAAACCTGTGCTTGAATGAAATCCGGCGTCGCTCCCGGCATCCGGCCGAGTCCATCGAGGCGTCTCACCCGGACTACGAGGATCAGCCGGTCCGGCAGTTCGAGGATCACAAGACGTTTTCACCCCCGCAGAGCCTCTTGCACGCTGAACTCGAAGACAAAATCGAGCAAGCCCTCGGTGCGTTGCCGGAGAACCAGCGGACGGCCATTGTTTTGTGCCGGCAAGATGAGCTGAGTTACGAAGACATCGCCCTCGTGCTGGGCTGTTCCCTGTCGGCGACTAAATCGCTGATTCATCGCGGGCGGGAGACGCTCAAGGACAAGCTCAAGCCTTATTTGCGCACGGGTGCCTGGAAGGAAACGACCTAGAATGTCAGGTCATGCTCCGGACACCGCCACGCAACGAAAATCCCTACAACTTTTCTCTCGTGACGGTTTTAATTCAAATAGCTAGACGATGTTATGGCAAACAACCCGCTTGAAAACCCCTTCCGCGAGGTCAACTGGCGGCGCAAGCTCACCCCGGCCGAGGAAGCCGAGTTGCGGTGCTGGCTTGAGGGGCACCCGGAAGCCCGACCGGACTGGGAGGCTGAACGCACTTTGGCCGAAATCCTCGGCCGCCTGCCTGATGCCCCTTTGCCGAGCAACTTCACGGCGCGCGTGGTGCGCACCGCCGAGCTCGAGCTGGCCCGGGCCGGGCGCCGGCGCACGCTCGCCTTGCCGCCCTGGAAGCTGTGGATGCGCTGGGTCCCGGGCGCTACGGGGGCCGCCCTGGCCCTGGCCCTGGGTTTGATCTCCTACGAGCACTTCCAGGAAAATCGCCGCATCGAGATCGTCCGAAGCGTCGCCACCCTCTCCGAGGTGGCGTCGTTGCCCAGCCCGCAGGCCCTCGAAGATTTCGACGCCATTCATGCCATGAGCCAGCGGCCGACCGCCGATGAGGAACTCCTCCGGCTCCTGAAGTGAAACCCCCTGTCTCCACAGCCCTGCTCGTGTTTCTGCTGGGGCTCACGCCAGCCTTCCGCCCCCGCCTGGCGGCCCAGACACCCCCCAGCCCCGCTTCGTTCACCGAGGCGCCTCCCACCCCGGCCAGGCGGCCCGGTCCGGAACTGCCTCCGGTCCGGTCGCCGGTGGATTTTTTCCGCGAGTTGCTGGCCCGCCGGGATCCCGCCGAGCGCCTGGCCTTTTTGACCAACCGCTCTCCCGCGGTGCAAAAGCTGATTCTCGCCAAAGTTCGCGAATACGAATTGCTCCCGCCGGAGCAGCGCGAGTTGCGTTTGCGCGTGACCGAGCTGCATTATTACCTGTTGCCCTTGATGAGCATGCCCGCGACCAATCGCGCGGATCAGCTCGCGCTGGTTCCCGAAGACACGCGCAAGCTCGTCGAGGACCGGCTGGCGCAATGGGACAAGTTGCCGTCCGAGGCGCAACGGGACCTCCTGCAGAACGAAGCCACCCTGCGCACACTGACCGATCTCGGCTCCGGATCCCCCGCCCGCCAGCAGTTGGTGGTGACGGGTATGACTGAAACCCAAAAGGCCGAGCTCGAGGGAGGCATCCGGCGGTGGCAGGGACTTTCCCTTCAGCAGCGTAGCGCCACCATCGCCCGGTTTAACCAGTTCTTCGACCTGACCACCGAGGAAAAAGCCAGGGCGCTTGCCAGCCTCTCCGAAGCCGAACGCCATCAACTGAATCGGACCCTGGCTTCCTTCGAAAACCTGACGCCCCTCCAGCGCGCCAAATGTGTCCGTTCGTTCGAGAAATTCGCCAGCCTGAGTCTCGAAGAACGCCGGCAGTTTCTGCAAAGCGCCGAGCGCTGGAAAGTCATGAGTCCCAGCCAGCGCCAATTGTGGCGGGACCTGGTCTATAGCATCAGCCACCAACCGCCCGTGCCGCCCGGCGCGGACTTGCCCCCACGCCCGCCCTCCCGGCCGCCACCGTTGCCGGCGGCACCGGTCCGGATGACCCAGACGAACTAATGGGTCTGGTAGGAAACCGCTTTTCGCACCCCGGCTCGTACTGAGCGCTGCGCGGGTGATATATCGGCAAACTGGCATGGAGGAGGACTGTCCCCTACATCCAAATTCAGTTCGACATGCCCTGCCAGGCACGAGTGTAGATTGACTTGATAAAATGTGCTCGGATTCGAACGGTTTTTCGGAAGATGCGCAAGGCAACCGCTCGAAAAAGAGAACATCGGCGTAAGAATCGTGGCTATGTGCTGACCTGCCCTGGCAAATCTCTAGTGCTGGCGAAGCCTGTAAAACGCCGCTGGCTGGGGTGTATTCGTGTCCGAGAAACCTGAATTTCCATTCGTTGCAGAGAGCAGGGTCGCCAACATTTGCCAGGATGTCAGGTTCGTGGACCGTTGCAGGTCGAACGCAATGCCAGCACTCATTGCAAACTGAAGCAGGTTAGATGTTCCAGACAGGGACTGTGACAAAATTCTGGGCGGCAAAGGACTGCTACTGAGAGCAAACACGCTGCCAACATCGCCAGCGCCGTGCATGGTGGTGCCACAAAACACGCCGTTGCTTAATTGCAACAGTGAGCTTGGAGTGTCTCCGTCGACGCTTGGCCCGAGAAAACTCCGCAGGATCGCATACCCGCTGCCGTCCTTATTCATGCTGAAAGTCGCGCCATAGCCAGCAGCGCCTCCCGATTGCGCACTGCCGTAAAGCACTCCATCAGAGCTCTCTATTAACTCGCTTTGAGGGAAGGCGGCATCGCCTCCGGTTGCTGAAAAGCTTCGCAGGATTCCGTAGCCAGAGCCGTCCCGGCTCACCGAGAATACCGTGCCTGCGTTTCCCGAGCCGCCTCTGGAAGTGGTTCCATACAGGACCCCGCCGCTTGCCTCAATCAAGCCAGCGCTGGGTATACCCCCATCGGCCGACCCTCCAAAATTATGCAGGATGTTGTACCCGCTGCCGTCCTTGGCGATTCCGAAGACCACGCCACCTCCTGGGGTTCCTCCCGCGATGGTCGTGCCGTAGAGCAGGCCGTCGGAACCCTCCAATAGCCTGCCATAGGGCTGCACCCCGGAGGTCAAACCTGGAAATGCAAAGATGACGGAATAGCCAGTGCCATCCGGGTTTATTTTGAAGATGGTACCTTGCGCAGAACTATTTCCGCTCGGTGTTACCCCGTAGAGGGCGCCATCCGTCGCCTGGATTATGGCACTTCGAGGGTTTTGTCCATCACCGCCGCCCAAGAAACTGTGAAGAAGCGAAAAACCACTTCCGTCGCGGTTCAAACTGAAAATGGTCCCGAGATTGGAGCTGCCCCCGCCGAGAGTCGTGCCGAACAACCTGCCCCCGGTGCTCAAGACGAGGCTGGCGAAAGGGTAACCTCCGTCGCTAACAAGGAAGTCTTTCAGCACGGCGAAGCCCGTGCCATCCTTCCGGATTCGGAATATAGTTCCAGCGTTTGAGAGTCCGCCCGCCTCGGTTGTGCCATAGAGGACACTATTGCCATCGGTCACGGGAGAGCACAATGGCAACGCCCCGTCTGGAAAACCACTGAAACTCTTGAGGACCGTGAAATTCGTCTGCCCTCTTGCTGGATTGCCTGCCGTTGCCAGCAACGGCAGCAGCAGAATGGTAAAACGAGAAAACGGACGGGGGCCTCTTTTCATGTTTTCTGGACAAGCGGGAAAGGGCTTCGCTTCAGGACTGTTTAGAATGTGATTACCCCGCCCATCTGGCCACTCTCATACTGCAGTTACGTACGTTAAGTCAAGCGTATTAAACTGGCCGGGCGATTTGGACCGCTTTCGCCCGGAATTCGTGCAGGGCTAACGCCCTCACGGACGCACACTGACAATGTGGCGAGAGTCAGCTGGGCGAAGGAGCCGGTCTTCCGATGCCGATCTGACGTGCGAGTTCACGCAGCGATGTATTCACTTCCTCCCTCGTCATCCGGATGAATTCACCCATGTCTGCAGAGCGTACGCTGACAGTCTTTACAGTTGACCGTAAAGGTGTTTCCTGGTTTTTTCTAGCCAATTAGTTCCCGATCGGGAATAACCTGCTTGCTTTGACCTGCTCTTAGCATTAATGTTCCCGTACGGTAACATGGAAATAATGCCATGAAGACGACGGCCAAACAGATCGGAGAACTGGTCAAAGCCACCCGAAAGAGCCTGGCGGTGACGCAAAAGAACCTGGCCATGACCTCTGGCACGGGCTTGCGGTTCATTATCGAGCTGGAAAAGGGGAAACCCACTTGCCAGCTCAGCAAAGTCCTCACGGTGCTTAATACGCTGGGCATCACGATAAACCTAGAGCCGCCCGCGACCGACAAGAAACCGGGACAAATCGCTACGGAGTTTAAGCCATGCCACGGACGCTAGATGTTTACCTGCACCGGCACTTAATCGGTAAGCTTGTTCAGAATGACCATGGACACATGGTCTTTGATTACGTCGAGAGCTGGCTAACCAATCCCACCGCAATCCCGCTGTCACAATCGTTGCCGCTCACCAAAAAGCATTTCACGCGCAACGATTGCCGGGGATTCTTTGCCGGCGTTTTGCCCGATGAAAGCAAACGGGAGATCATTGCTCGCAATCTCGGCATCAGCGCGAGAAACGATTTCGCCATGCTGGAACAGATGGGCGGTGAGTGCGCCGGCGCCGTGACATTCCTAGCGGAAGGGACGGGCCTTCCGGAGCGTGATAATGAATACCGCCCCCTGAGCGCTCCGGAGTTGGCGGATATTATCAGGAAACTGCCCCGGCGTCCGCTCTTGGCCGGCGAGGAAGGGATCCGGCTTTCCCTGGCGGGAGCACAGGACAAAATTGCCGTGCATGTTTCGGGCGGTCAGATTTCCCTCCCGCTGAATGGAGCGCCCAGCACTCATATTCTCAAGCCGGCCATCGAGCGGTTTGAAGGCGTGGTCTTTAACGAAGCCCTGTGCATGCGTCTGGCCCAGGCGATAGGTTTAAACACAGCGAACATCGAAATCGGCAAGGTCGAGGGCATTGATTATCTCTTGGTGCAGCGATATGACCGCACCTTGAACCCGGAGTCGCCGGAAGGGCCCGAGCGTCTCCGACGTCAGCACCAGGAGGATTTTTGCCAGGCGCTGGGGATAGTGCCGGAACACAAGTATCAAAATGAAGGCGGCCCCTCCATCAAACAGTGTTTTGAGTTGATCCGCGCGGCGTCTTCCACTCCGGTCATTGACCTGCAGGCGTTGCTCGACGCGGTCATCTTCAATTGGCTGATTGGAAACAACGACGCCCACGGCAAAAATTTCTCGCTCCTTTACCGCGGGGAGATCCGTTCCGGACTGCAAACACGGCTTTCACCACTCTACGATTTGATCAGCACGGTTTATTATCCGGAGCTTTCCCCGAAGATGGCGATGAAGCTTGGCGGCGAGTATCTTTCTGAACGCATTGCGCCAGCGAACTTCGAACGCCTCGCAGACGAGGCCGGCCTGGCCAAGCCCATGATGAAGCGTCGAGTCGTGGCGTTAGCAGAAGTGCTCGTGTCAAAGCTGCGAACGGTCACAACCGGCCATCCTGTTACCGTAGCCGTTGCCAAAGTGATTCAAACCCGCTGCGAGCGGAAGATAACACGTTTCAAAGCATAAGCGCAGCGATCGGGGGTGGGCTTTTGCGACGGCATCACCTATTTCGTGGCCTGCAGCCAACTGATAGGAAATCGCTTTTCGCACCCCGGCTCGTGCTGAGCGCTGCGCGGGTGAACCGGACATTGGGGCGCGCCTCCACCGCGAGACCACCCTCACGATCAAAGCCATCGCCAAGCGCATCCACCTGGGCACCTCCAAAAGCGCCAACATCCGCCTGCACACGGCTATGCGCCACATCGTTCCTGTGCAGACTGCCCAGGCGACACTCCGTTGATGAAAGAAAACGGACCTTTTTGCGGCTTGACCCCTTTTTTAATTCTCCGGTGAATTGGATTCGCCATCTCCGCCGGCTGGCGCGGTTTTGTCCTCGCGCCCGCCAGCAGCGATACAGCGGATTTACTCGCGGGATGCCACAACCTCGATGGTCATGTTGTTGACCACGCTAATGACACCGTCGATGTCGGTGACGAGTTTGGTAACCAGGCTCTTTTCAGCGGGGTTCTTGGCAACGCCGGTTAAGGTGACCACGCCGTCGGTCGTCTCAACCTTTGTCTTGAGGGCGCTGGTCGAGTGGTGGGACAGCAAGGCCGCCTTGACCTGGGCGGTGATGGAGGCGTCGTCAATCTTCTCGCCTGCCGTTTCATCCGGCTTGGCCGGCGTCTTGGCAATCGTCATGTTGTTCTTGACGGCTTTGACGCCTTCAACGTCTTTGGCGTATTCGGTGGTCAATTCCCTCTGGGCCAGGCTGGAGGCTTCGCCGCTCAAGGAGACGACTCCATCCGTGACGTTTACGTCCGTCTTGGTGGCTCTGACATTGCGATGGAACAGCAGCGCGGATTTCACTTTCAGGCCGAGCCAGGTATCGGAATGTTTGGCGGGGACTTCCCCTTTGACGGTGAGTTGGTTGTCCACGCTCTTGACTCCCGGCAGGCCGGCCACGGTATCGCGGGCCAAGCCGATGTGGGAGTCCTCGGACACGGTGCCCGTCAAGGTGACCGCGCCGTTCTTGGACTCGGTTGTGATCGAATCGCCCGTGAGATAATGTTTGAACACGTATGACTTCTTGGCGGAGGCTTCGATGCGGTCGTCCGTCTCGGAGGCGCGCAGCGGCGAGGCGGCGAGCACCAGGGCGCTGGCCGCAATAAGGATTAAGGTTTGGTGTTTGGTTACAGATGTTTTTATCATGATCGTTGTTTTGTTTGTTGATGTTTTCTTGTTGACTGCGGGAGGCTGGTTATCAGCCTCCGGGTAAGCATTATTGGCATTCCCCTTGGCGGCTCACGGGGCGACTTTGTCGCGCACCCACTGGCGCGCCTGGTTGAAACCATCGTACGCTGATTCGTAGCCTTGCTTGAAGCCGTTCTTAACGCTGTCCCATTTGAGCATCTTTCCTGCGGAACCCGTTGCATGCCGATGCCATGCCTTTAGCGTGTGGTGTGCCAGGGACGCCTCTGCCTGGCTCGGGCTGAGAATTCAATTCGTAGGGCGACTCCAGAGCAAGTCGCAATGGCCTTGCCAGCAATCACTTCCCATTGGCAATTCTGGCCGGCGCGGGTTGAAACGCGATCGCGCAAAAGACCTTAGGGCGGATCCTCCAAGCTCTCGCCTGTTATGCAAAGCGCAGGGTGCGGCAGCAGCGCGAGTGCAAATTGCAGGGTTTCCAGGACGAAAAGCGCGATGGGTGGATGCGTCTGGCGAAGAGCGCGCCGGTCCGCTGCGTTTGCAAAATGCGGGGGTCTAATGTACAAAGGCTCACCAATGAAGGATGGTGGCCGATTCGCCGACGGAAACGGGTTTGCGAGAGGTTGCGCCGGATGCCCGTGGAGGTCCGCGAACACCAGGGACAGTGCAAAGTGCACTGCGTCCCGAGCCGAACAGCGCCGCCCTGACCATGTGTCGGTCGTTTCAACTTGCTTGTTATAACAATTGTGACTACAACAGGAAATATGACTTTGGAACTGAAACTGCGAAAAGTTGGCAATTCGGTTGGCGTGGTCCTGCCCAAAGAGGCCCTTGCCCGTTTGAATGTTGATGAAGGGGACGCGGTTTACCTGACGGAAGCCACGGACGGCAGTTTCCGGGTCACTGCAAACAATCCTGGTTTCGCGCAGAAAATGAAGGTTGCCGAGAAGCTTAGCCGAAAGTATCGGCATGCTCTCAAGGAATTGGCGAAGTGAAGGAGCCGATTTGGCTGAACCGGGAGGATTGCCTCGCTATCCACGAAATGATGCTGGCACAGCACGGCGGATTAGCCGGCGTGCGGGATGCAGGCTTGTTGGAGTCGGCGCTGTCCAAGCCCCGGAATCGATTTGCTTATAGCTCGCCTACGTTGACTGGAATGGGCGCTAGTTATGCGGCAGGTATCATCCGCAACCATCCGTTTCTGGATGGCAACAAGCGGACAGGTTTCATGCTCGCGGCCACCTTTCTGGAGGTAAACGGAAGGGAGTTTACGGCGACTGAAGAATCAGTAGTTGAGATGACGTTAGCCCTGGCCAGCGGGAAATTGACGCAGGCTACTTATGCCGGATGGCTAAACAAAAGTTCAAAGGCAGCCTGACTTAAAAGTCTTTGTTAGATTGGCCGAAGTTGATCGATGATCCTCCACCAAATAGGATGGCGTACCGTCCGTGGCGAGCGCCTCGGCGGTCCGAGGCGTGCGGGTGAGCCGGACATTGGGGCGCGGCTCCGCCGCGAGACCACCCTCACGATCAAAGCCATCGCCAGGCGCATCCACCTGGGCACCTCCAAAAGCGCCAACATCCGCCTGCACACGGCTATGCGCCACATCGTTCCTGTGCAGACTGCCCAGGCGAAACCGATTCCGAGCGCGGCCCATTGAACCCACCAATCCGCCGCATTTGCCTTCACCTCGCGCAACCCGCTCGCCTCACCGAGGTAGCGGATAAAGTTGAAATCTCCCTCGAACAAACCCGGCTACAACCTCCGAAATGCCGCGGCCAAAAATCTCCCGTGCCAATACACGCACTCCCTGTATGCCCGTTCCTCATACTCCGGAGGCGGGCGTTTGAATGGCTCGCAAAACAAACACTTCAGCTCTTGCTTGCGCACGGAGCAAGTGTAGCTCGTGAAGAAACAGGATATGAGGCTTGATTAGCTCGACTGCGGGTGGCACGAAAACTCGCGCAGGCTGTCCAATTGCATGGATTTATGACGATAACCCGTCGCAAACTGTTGCTTGGCTTGGTGGTCGTATCCCTGGCCGCGCTATGGGTAGCGCTGGCGATTACACTGAGTGGGCCGCCCGCACGGCCGTCGCTGCCTAACCCTAATGGGTATGATGATTTGGTCAAGGCGAGCGCGACCGTGGCCGGCGACGTTGGCAACTTTCAGGCGCTCGATCGCGACAGCCTCCGTGCCCTGGTATCCACCAATGCCGAGTCCCTGCGCGTGCTGCGCCTTGGCCTCACCCGGCAGTGTGTGATGCCGATGGATTCCGCGCTGACGAATGACGCCGGGAGGATGAGCCAGTTGGCCGACATGGAACGGATGGTTCAATTACTGGCGGCGGAGGGACGGCTGCGGGAAATGGATAACCGGGCGGCTGACGCTGCGAACAGCTACACGGACGCCATCCGCTTTGGCAACGAAATGAGCCGGGGCGGATTCCTCATCACTCGGCTCGTCGGAATCGCCTGTGAATCCATTGGGTGCCACGCGTTGGCGATGGTCATGCCCAAGCTCAGTAGCCAGGAGGCCCGCATCGTCCTGGCGGAGTTGGAGAAAGTTGACGCTGACCACGTTACGTGGGCTGAAGTGCTGCGAAACGAGAGGCGCTTTGCGCGTTATCAACTCAGGAACACGTTGAATCCAATCCCGTGGGTGATGGTCTGGTGGCAATCTCGCCAAGCGATGGAAAGGGCCGAGGCCAAGCATAAAATAGTCCTCGCCCATGAGCGCCTGGTGGCGGTTGAACTGGCTCTCCGCTGTTATCAATCTGGAAAGGCAACTGTGCCAACGCGTCTGGATGAACTCGCGACAAACTATCTCGCCCAGGTGCCGGAAGACCCGTTCACGGGTCAGCCGTTGATTTACCGCCCACAAGGCACGAACTGGCTGCTCTACAGCATCGGGCCAGACGGCGTGGACGACGGCGGCAGACCCGCTGGCCGAGGATGGCCGGTCAAAGGCGACATCCTGTTCGATTCGTCGTGGTGAGGTGGACAACCAGCGCCATGACTGTTGGCGCATCGTTCGGCAGGATGCATGGTTGGTTTGCGTTTATGGGTGAACCCGCTCGTCAAATACCGTCCGCACGAATTGCCTGTAAACTCCCGCTGGAAGCGCTGGCGAGGGTCTCGTGCAAAATACTCCGAAACGTCACGGCGGCCCGCGTAGCGCTTGTCCTCATGTTCAACTCGGCGTCGTGTGCGGTCGCCCAAATCTGGACACTGACCACTGCGCCCACCAACGAATATTGGCAGGCCATCGCATCCTCGGCAGATGGGCGTACATTGGTGGCGGTGAGTTCGAACGGAATCTATGCCTCGACAACATGAGGAGCGGCCTGGACACACACCAGTGCGCCCGCGGCGAATTGGTCTGGGGTAGCTTCTTCGGTTGACGGAACTCAAGCGGTTGCCGTAGCGGCTGGCGGGATGGACTACACAGCCGTGAGCATGGCGATCAAGCGCTTTGAGCGGCGCCTGAACCAGGACCAGGCCCTGCGCCGAATGACCGAACGCTCGTCGAAGGCAAACGGAATGCGAACGAATGTGACAGGTGAGGATGTGCCCTATGGCTTTGGTTGGTTTAATCGCGTGGCATGTCGAGAAAGACTTCATCGTTGCTGGACACGCGGGTCGAGTATTGCGGGGACAACCTGGAGCAGTTGAACGCGACGCCGGAGCCGCTGGCTGTTCGCGGAAGTGCCGGAAGTGCCGGGAGCGCCGCACCGCTTTCCAGGTCTCCGCCCGGAGGATCTTAGCCGCTCTTGCTCCAAGGATTGCGACATTGAGCGGCGGGCTTGACCACTGAGTCAAGGCCGAGCTCAACCGTGCTTTGCCGGCCCAGGAACTCCAGCAGAACCGCGATGCGTTCCTGGCCGGGCATCACGCGCAGGACCACCGCCGCCAGGCCGTGGAAAACACCACCGGCGATTTCAACGGCCTGCCCGGGATCCAACGCTTCGGGGACGATGTGAAGTTCGCGGTGGCCGAGGGCCGCGCGCAACTCGGCGACCACCGCTTCGGGGACCGCGGGCCAGCGGTCGCCGAAATGGATGACGCCGCGGACCCCGCGCGCGTGCCGCACCGCCAGGATGGACGCGGCGAGGCCGAAGCGGGCGAACAGGTAATTGGGAAAGAGCGCCTCGGTGAACCAGACCGGCCCCCGGGGCGTGGATCGTTTGAAGCTGATGCGCGGCAGGAACGTTTCGAGCGCCAGGTCCTTTTGCAGGCAAGCCGCGGCGATGTGTTCGCGCTTGGGATGGCTGCGCAGGCAAAACCACGCCGGGTTTTCGGGCGGCGCGATCATCAGAAATTGATCAGGCGGGAAGGGACGATGACCGAATCCTCGGGCTGCAAGAGCGAGTCTTTCTCCGTTTTGCCGTCGTCCAGGATTTCGGCAAGGTTCAGCTCGAACACCTGTTTGAGCTTCGGGTCCCCCGGGCCGGGACGGACCAGCTTCACCCGCTTGCGATTGGCGAAATCCGCAAAGCCGCCCGCCCGCAGTATGGCCTTGCCCACGGTGAGATTCTCGTTCACCGCGATATCGATGGGACCCTGGTTTTTGACCTGGCCCCACACATAGACCCGGCCCAGGAAGCGGTTGGCGACGTCCAGCGCCAGAATCACCGTGGCGCGGTAGTAGTACTCCCGTTCGAGCTGGACCCTCAGCGCCTCAGCCAATTCTTTGCAGGTCTTCTCGACCGCGGGCACCCGGCCCACGTAGGGAATGTCCAGCTCGCCGGAATCGGCAACGATTAAGCTCTTGGGCGCGTCGCGATCTTCGAGGATCTGAAAGCCGACGCGGTCGCCGATCCGGAGTTTGTATTTGGCATCCGGCACATATCCCGCCGGGCTGAGCCGGGCGGCGGGCACTGCGTTCGAGATCGGCAAGCCGGCGAGGCCGGCCGGGATAGCATTCGTCATCGCCCCCGAAGGCGGCTGCCCGTTGACCGGCGGCAAAATAGCGAGACTTGCGAAGAGGAGAACGAGCAGTGTGGCCTTCATAATTGATACGTCAGCCCGAGCGTGAGGCTGTTGGCCGAGTAGTCGCCGCCCGGCAGGTTGGACTCGCGCTGGTAGAACTGGTACCGGAGGCTGCTGTTCAGCTTTTCGGTCAGCCGCCGTCCGATGCCGATGCCCGGCCCGTAGCGGTCGAAGTCTTCCTGCCCGGCGAAGATCTGGGATCCGTGATCGTATTGAAAATACGTGCTGAGGGTGAAGCCCTTGACGAGTTTCCAGTTGGCCTGAAGCTGGGCCGTGGACAGGTCGATGGTGCCGCCGAAAAAGGCGAAGTTGACCGTGCGCCCGCCGCTCAGGGCATACTCGACATATTCATTCAGTTTGTGCGAGACCGAAAGCTGGCCATAAGCGCCGGTGAAATCGGCGATGGGCGGGCGTGAGCCGGCCACCTTCGGTGAATAGACCGTATAACCCGTGTCCGCCCGCACGCGGATGTGTTCGGTCACCCGCGCCTCGAAGTAGGGGCCGAGATTCCACTCGGTGGCACTCTCAAACAGAGCACCGGCCCCGCTGTAATGCAGCAGGCCGCCGCCAAGCTCCAACCCCGCTTGCAACTCCGGCCTGAAAGTGTAGCCCCCCGCCAAATTGAACACTTCCGAGCTGCCGTCCGGCTGGCCGGTGTCCCCGGTGACCAGGGCGTAATTAACGTGGTCGTAAGCCAGCCTCAGCACAACCTTGTTCAGGTCCCAGGTGGCGGCCAGACCCGCGTCGTTTTGCAACTGGGAATAATTCGCCACGCCCACCACCGTGGGGTCCTGGTAGGAATTTTCGAGGATGGACAGGCGGTCGTGCGCGTTCAACCAAAAGTCGCCGGCGTAAAGATCGAACGAAAGCTCGGAGCCGGGAGTAATGAAGAACCGGTCAAACTCCGAGTGTTGAACATACGCGGAATAGCCGGTACCCAGCGCGAAGTTCAAGCGGTTCTCCGGAGTGACCGGCCACTGCATGCGGGCCAGGAGTTGAGGCCGGAAAATCAGATCCTGCTGCCCGTCGCCGGCCTCGAGCCGGATATTATCGTTCGCTTCGAGCTCGAGGCCGCCGCGAAAATTCCAGGCGCCGGGCCCCAGTTGCAGATCGTAATACCCCGGAGACGAGGCCGCCGCGTTTCGGGCTGCCGCTGCCGCTTCGCCGGCCAGGGACGCTCGGACGGCTTCCTGCGCGCACGAGGTGCTCCGGCTGGCCGCCCACCCGAGCAGCAGGGCAAGCGCAAGCGCGGCCACTCGTGCGGCCCGCAGAGAGCCGGGTGGCGGCGGCGAAGGGTCGGGGTTCATGCCGCGTCCGGGTGGATGAGTAAATTGGCCTTGGGTCGGAATCGCCGCACATTTCCAAAAGCGGCAAAGAAGGTAAATAAGTAAATAGCGATGGATATGTTCGGTATTACAGTGCTCATTAAAAATCCTCAGTGCCAAAACCTGATATAACGTGACGAAACAATGAATAAAAGTAAAGTCTCCTTATTTCCGTATTTGTACGGAATAGACAGTCTCGAATTTCGCTTTACTATAGGTAACTTGTTGGGTGACTTTTCTCGATCGATGAGTCTTTGCCGAATACCGTGCGGGCGAGTGAGGTCGTGCGCTAGCGCAATGATCTCCTCGGGCGCGGCGCTCGGGGTCCTGGATGGTCATCCCATTTCAGCTTTCAGGCGCAGCGGGCAAATATAGAGATTAGGGCGGGCTCCGACGTCTCTATCAAGATACGGTTCGTGGTTTCCGGCGGGTCCCGGCAAACGACCAATGGCGGCAGCTTGCGCTTGGGCGCAACGCCGAACTGGAAGGGCCGGGAGGGGACAATCTTCTGATGCGGCAATGTTAGCCTTCTTCGCTTTCAGCTTCGTGTCGCGCGTTTCCATTCGGGGCATCGGTATCAGCGGGGCGACAGGCTTGAATCCAAGGGTTCTCAACCACCGGAAATTCCCAGGCGTGTGATTATACTCGGGCTTAATGCGTATCATGCGGATGCGGCAGCCTGCCTCGTCCGGGACGGGCAGCTCGTGGCCGCCGCGGAAGAGGAGCGCTTTCGGAGGGTAAAGCACTGGGCGGGGCTGCCCACCCAGGCGATCACCTATTGCCTGGAAGAGGCGGGGATTAGGCTGGGCGACCTGGACCATATCGCCTTGAATCGCCGTCCGGGAGCCAGCCGCTGGCGTCGTCTATGGTTCGTGGCTGGGCATCGTCCGGGCCTGGCATTGATTAAGAATCGCCTGCGCAATATCCGCGCGGCGCGTTCGATTTCGACGGCGGTGTCTGGTGCTTTTAACGGAGAGAGCGTGCGCGCGAAAGTCCATCCTATTGAACACCACCTGGCCCACCTTTCCTCGGCCTTCCTGGTGTCGGAATTCGCCGAGGCGGTTTGTGTTTCGGTGGATGGTTTTGGCGATTTCGCCAGCGCGGCGTGGGGTTTTGGCTGCGATAAAAGGATCACGATCGAGCAGCGCGTTTACTTCCCGCACTCGCTGGGCATTTTCTATTCGGCGATAACGCAACACCTGGGCTTCCCGCATTTTGGAGACGAGTACAAGGTGATGGGCCTGGCCTCTTATGGACAACCGACATTTCTGCGGGAGATGAGGGAACTGGTGCGCACCCGGGCGGACGGCACTTTCGAACTGAACCTTTCCTATTTCCGCCATCACCGGGAAAACGTGAGCTACAGTTGGGAAGGCGGCGCGCCGGAAGTGGACCGCCTCTACACGCCCGAGTTGGAAGCGTTGCTCGGGCCTGCCCGCCAGCCTGGTGAACCCATCGAGCCGCGGCATGGTGACCTGGCCCGGTCAGCCCAAGCCGTTTATGAGGAAGCTTTTTTCGCTCTCTTGAACACGCTGCACAGAAAGCATGGCTGTCCGAACCTCGCCCTGGCCGGCGGTTGCGCCTTGAATTCCGCCGCCAACGGCAAGGTGTGTTCGCACACGCACTTTAAGCGGCTGTACGTGCCTCCGGCCGCCGGAGATGCCGGGGGTGCGATCGGGGCTGCCTTTGTGGTTTGGCATCGGCTTGCGGCGGGGCATTCTTTGGAACCTGTTTGCCGGAAAGCAGGAAGCGGCGGTATCTCCGCCGGCGGCTCAACCGCACACGCCGGTACGGGCGGCGCTGTGAAGGCGCTACCGGGTTCGGAAGGCCGGAACGGCCACGCCCATTCTTACGTGATGCGGCACGCGTTTGTCGGCCCGCAGTTTGACGGCGACTGCGTCCGCCGACTCCTCGAAGCAAAGGGACGGGAATTGGCGCGGCAGGGGTGCAGGATATGACCACGCGGGGGACGAGGAGGGCCTTTGCACTCGGGCGGCTCAAGACATCGTGGCCGGACGCGTGGTGGGATGGTTTCAAGGGCGCATGGAATGGGGGCCCCGCGCGCTGGGCAACCGCTCGATTTTATGCGATCCGCGGCGCCGGGATATCAAAGACCTGCTCAATGCGAAAATCAAACGCCGGGAATCGTTTCGCCCCTTTGCTCCGTCCATTCTTCGGGAGCACGTGCGGGACTGGTTCGAGCGGGAGGCCGATGTCCCCTTCATGATGGAGGTCTTTCAGGTCCGCCTCGAAAAGCGCCATCTCATCCCCGCCACGACCCACGTGGATGGCTCCGGCCGGCTCCAAACGGTCCACCGGGAGACGAACCCGCTTTACCACCGGCTCATCTCGAAGTTTTACGCGCTGACCGGGGTCCCGATCCTCTTAAACACTTCGTTCAATGAGAACGAGCCTGTCGTGTGCCGGCCCGAGGAAGCGCTTGACTGTTTCCTGCGGACGAAGATGGATGCCCTGGCCTTGGGACTTTTCTACATCACGCGCGGGCGTTCATTCGAAAACCCCTGACCGATGTGCGGCATCGCCGCCATGTTCCACTACGGCTCCGGGCAGCCGCCCGAGGCCGGCGAAATTCTGCGCATTCGAGACGCGATGAGCACCCGTGGTCCGGATGGTTCGGGGCAATGGGCGAGCCCGGACGGGCGGGTTCGACTCGCGCACCGCCGGCTTTCGGTCATCGACCTGAGCGCCAAGGGGGCGCAACCGATGGAAGCCGGGGACAGCGGGTTGGTCATCACGTTCAATGGCGAGATCTACAACCACCGCGAGCTGCGCCGCCAGCTCGAAGGTGAAGGCTGCCGATTTCAAAGCGCCAGCGATACCGAGGTGCTCCTGCGCCTTTACGCCGCGCGAGGCCCCGCCCTGGTTCATGAGCTCCGGGGCATGTATGCCTTTGCGCTGTGGGATGCGAGCCGGCGGGGCCTTTTCCTGGCCCGTGATCCCTTTGGGATCAAACCGCTCTACTATGCCGACGACGGAGCTGCCTTCCGTGCCGCGTCGCAGGTCAAGGCCTTGCTCGCCGGCGGACAAATCGATCGGTCTCCCGAGCCGGCGGGCCACGTCGGCTTCTTTCTTTGGGGCCATGTCCCCAGTCCATATACGATGTATCGAGGCATTCGCAGCTTGCCCGCGGGGACGAGTCTGTGGATCGACGAGGCGGGGGCCCGGACTCAAACCACGTTTTGCAATGCGAGTGCCCTGTTCACGACCGCCGAAGCAGCGATGTTTTCGCCCGGCAATGCAGATTCGGCTGGCGCCCAGAGGGGCGGTTTTTCGTCCCACGAGGCCAGGACCCTCCGCCGGGACTCGTTGCGCGCCAGCCTGGCGGCAACGGTGCGCCGTCACCTCGAAGCCGATGTTCCGATCGTGGTCTTTCTCTCTTCGGGGCTGGATTCCGCGTCGATTGCGGCTCTGGCCGCCAGGCAGGCCCGCGGTGTGCAGACCCTTACCTTGGGCTTCGAAGCATTCAAAAACAAACCGCAGGACGAGACCGCCGGCGCCATTCAAATCGCCCGGTGCCTCGGCGCGGACCACCGAACGGTCTGGTTGGATCGCCAGGATTTTGAGGTCGAGCGCCATCGTTTTTTCGCCGCCATGGACCAGCCTTCGATCGATGGCGCGAACACGTACTTCATTAGTCTGGCCGCCAACCGGGCCGGATTCAAAGTTGCGCTGTCCGGCCTGGGCGGCGACGAGCTCCTGGGCGGCTATCCCAGCTTCCGGGAGGTGCCCCGAACCGCCCGCGTGCTTGCGCCTTTGCGCCGCGCTCCGGGCCTGGGGACAGCCCTGCGCATTCTTTCGGGTCCGGCCTTCACGCGGCTGGCGCGGCCCAAGTACGCCGGGCTGTTCGAGTATGGAGGCAGTTTTGGGGGTGCCTACCTGCTGCGCCGCGGTTTGTTCATGCCCTGGGAACTACCCGCGCTCCTCGACCGCGATTTGGTGCAGGCGGGCTGGCAGGAACTCCAACCACTTGCGCGGCTCGAAGACACGTTGCATGGGCTTCAATCTCCGCGTCTGAAAGTCTCGTGCCTGGAATCCACGTGGTATATGCACAACCAACTCCTGCGTGACGCCGACTGGGCGGGCATGGCCCATTCGGTTGAGATTCGTCTGCCGCTGGTCGATGTGGATGTCGTCCGTGAGGTCGCGTGGCTCTCCGCGAACGGTGATGCCCCCTCGAAGCAAGATATGGCCCGGTGCTGCGACGGGGCAATTCCGGCTGCGATTCTAAATCGCCCCAAGACGGGTTTCTCCGTGCCGCTCCGGCAATGGCTGGGCGACGGGGACCAGCCCGAGGGCGGCTGGTTTGCGGGCCGGGGGCAAGACGCTCGAACTTGGGCCAGGTACGTTTACGCACAATTCGTCAGCGGCTGACCTTTCAACGGCAGCCCGCCTGCCAGGCAAGCCAATCCAAATGAGACCGCATCGAGCTTCTCCGGGCTCCGCTTCCAGTGGCAGTATTCGTTGGCTTGCGGCCGATGTCTTCTAAGATGCAAGTGATCCAATGCGCATCCTCGCCCTATTGACCGACGCGTTCGGCGGGCGAGGAGGGATCGCCAAGTTTAATCGGGATCTCCTGGCCGCCCTGGGTTCGCATCCGGACTGCGATGAAATCGTGGCCATTCCCCGAGTCATGCCCGATCCCCCCGTTCGCTTGCCCCCACGCGTGACCTGGAGGCAGGATGCCCTGGGAGGAAAAATCCGTTACATCCGCTGTGTCAGCCGCCTCGCCCGGGCCAGCCGGCCGCGCAACAGGCAACTCCGCGGCCCAGCGGTCGCCCCGCCGTGCGGGTTCGACCTGATTCTCTGCGCCCATATCAATCTCCTGCCCATGGCTTGTCTGGCGCGCTGGCTCGCCGGTCCATTGCCCGCTGCCGGCTACGAGGCGCGGCGTAACGGTCATATCAGAAACGACCGCCCCGCTCGAGCGGTTCGCCCGCCCATTGTGCTGGTGTTGCATGGCGTCGAAGCGTGGCGTCCCACGTGCAGCCGCTGGTGCGACTTTCTCCTTTGGAACGTCGATGCTTTGATCTCGGTGAGCGAGTTCACGCGCCGGCGATTCGTGGATTGGACTTCGCTTGAGAAAAAGCCCTCGCTGCTTCTGCCCAACTGCATTGATCTCGCCGAGTTCCGGCCCGGCCCCAGGAGCGCGGAGTTGCTCGCGCGCTATCGGTTGCGGGGGCGTCCGGTACTGCTCACCCTCGCCCGGCTGTGCGCGGAGGAGCGCTACAAAGGCATTGACGAGGTGCTGGCCCTCATGCCCGCGTTAACCACAGAGCTGCCCGACCTCTGCTACGTGGTCGCGGGAGAGGGCAATGATCGTTTGCGGCTCATGGCCAAAGCCCGCTCCCTCGGCCTGAGTGTTTTTGATGTATCCTCGGGTGCCGCGTTCCCCGCCCAGGTGGTTTTCACCGGCCACATTCTCGAGCGGGAAAAGGCCGATCTTTATCGCCTGGCGGATGCCTTCGTCATGCCCGGCCGGGGTGAAGGATTTGGCATCGTGTATTTGGAAGCGCTGGCGTGCGGGGTTCCGGTCGTGGGCAGCACGTTGGACGCGAGCCGGGAAGTGCTGGCGGGGTGTGAAACCGCCTTCCTGGTCGATCCGACCGACCCGAACGAGATCTGGAATGGGATTTGCCGGGCCTTCGCCTGCCGGCGGGGCGTGGTGCCCGCGCGGGTGCGGGCCTTTTCGCGCGAGGCGTTTGTGGCGCGGACCTGGCGGGTCTTGGACGAGCTCGGGATGAAACTGGGCCTCGTGGAAAGCGCCGGGCAAAGCCTCGTGCCCGACGCTGAGCCGTTGGAGCCCGTCATGCGCTAGCCCTATGCCCGAGCTCCTCCTCGAACCCGGCAGCGCCGGACGCCGCTACTGGCGCGATTTTTGGCATTACCGCGAGCTGTTCCTTTTCCTGGTCTGGCGCGACATCCTGGTGCGGTACAAGCAGACGGTGATCGGCATTGCCTGGGCGGTGGCGCGGCCGCTGCTGACCATGGTGGTGTTCACGGTGGTGTTCAGCCGCATCGCGAGCCTCCGGGCTCCGGGCACACTTCCCTACGGGCTGATGGTCATGGCCGGGGTTTTACCGTGGCAATTCTTTGCGACGTCGCTGAGCGAATGCGGCCAGAGCGTGGTGGGGAACGCCGGCTTGATTACCAAAGTCTATTTTCCCCGGCTCATCATCCCCGCCGGCGCGGTGATGACCAGCCTGGTGGATTTTTTACTCACGCTGGCGATGCTGGGGTTGCTCATGTTCGGTTGGGGATTCTGTCCGGACTGGCGGGTTCTGGCCCTGCCCTGCTTTGGGGTCCTGGCCTTGGGGAGCGCGTTTGGGGCGGGGCTTTGGCTCTGTGCGCTGAACGTCGAGTATCGCGATTTCCGGCACGTCGTCCCATTCCTCGTTCAGTTTGGCCTCTACGTCTCGCCCGTGGGTTTCTGCACGACCGTGGTGCCGGAGAAATGGCGGCTGCTTTACGCGTTGAACCCGATGGTCGGGGTGATCGACGGCTTCCGTTGGTGCCTGCTCCGCGGCCAAACCGAGCTGTGGTGGGGGAGCGTGCTGGCCTCGGCGGGGTTGTCGTGCGCCCTTTGCGTCTCGGGGATCTGGTACTTCCGCCGGGTGGAGCGGCGCTTCGCCGACGTCATCTGATCGGGCCCGGCGCGACAAGCCGCATAAACCGAAGCAATCGGCGAGAGTGCATTTTCCCGGATGAGGTCGGTCGACAGGATTTGCTCAAGGGTTTAGCCGAAGCCGGCCAGAAGACCGGCAGGCAGGTCCAGGCCTGGCGGCCTCAGGCGCGCCCACTGCCCTCGGGTGTGGGAAATGCCGGACGCAACCCAAGTTGAACCTAAAGCCCAAACAACGTATGATCATCACTGTGCCACTGACACTGGAACAGATCCTTGAAGAAACCCGCCACTGGCCACCCGAAAAGGTCGGCGAACTGGTCGGCCGTCTGACCGAAGACCTGCACGCCAGCGACCCGAAGCTCGAAGCCGCCTGGAAAACGGAGATTGACCGGCGAGTCGAAGAAATCCAAAGCGGCAAGGTTCGCGGCATCCCCGGCGAAGAAGTATCCGCCCGCATCCGCAAAATCGTCGGGCGGTGAAGCCGCACGCTTTTCACCCCGAGGCCAGCGAGGAATACACGCAGGCCGCCGGATACTACGCGGCCATCGCGCCCGAACTGGGCGGGCGCTTTTACGACGAAATCGAGCGGCTCATCGCCCAGGTGCGGCATCAACCGGAGCGGTTCCTGCGCGTCAGTCCGCCCGCCCGGCGCGCGCTGGCTCGCAAATTCCCGTATTCGGTGGTGTATCTCGACGAACCAGACCGTGTGTGGATCGTCGCCGTCATGCACGCCAAACGGCGACCGGGTTACTGGCGCAAACGACTCTAGCTCAGTTCTTGAGTGCGGCAGTGCACGACAGCGCCGCTGCGCCGGGTGAGCGAGCGGCTCGACATGGGGCACTACAGCCGCGTGGGGCAGGTGGTGAGCCGCCGACTTCTCCGCGAGCTGGCTCGGCTCCGGCGCAAGCTCGCCAGACCATGCCAAGGGGAGAGGTAAAGTGAAATGCGAACCCAGCCTCATGATTTCGGGACCGCCCCCCTCCAAAAGACGCATGCCTCCTCGGTGGCCAGGGCGTTGTGTTGGCGGCGAATGACTTGGCGCATTTACTCGATGGGTTGAGAGTTGTTTATACGAGTGCCTTTTGAACAAAGCTTAACGAAGGCACCTGGATGGAGGGCGTCCAGGCCGCAAAAACGGCGGTATAAAAGCCAAGCCATTTTCTACTTGCGACATATGAACCAGCCGGATTAGGGTCCAGACACGCGGAGTTGGTAATGAACAACTTACGAACAAAGGGACCGCAGGTGCTTCGGCCTTCAATAAACGAACCGCGGTCGCATAATCACAGTTAAGCTCCTACGCCCGTATGAAAAGGATAGCAACAATACTCCTGACAGTCTCGGCGACACTTTCCGTCACGGCAGCGACGACGAACATCACTGGCATCATCAAGGGCAAACAGGTTGAGTTCAGCCCAGACATTCGCGCCAAAGCAGTTCAGATGTCGGTGGAGTTGTTGGCGAGTTGCGCCTACATGAACGCAAAACCAAAATGGGGTGCGGCTCCTACCGAGCCACAAAGCATTGCGGTTGTTGAGAAGCAGTCACACCTGCATTTGGTGTTCTCCAGTCCTGTCAAAGTGGAGGTTCCAATTGAAAAGGTCACACTCCAAACTCGCGAAATTGTCATTAGCCTTCCACTGGCCACAGCCGGGATTTGGGTGCGCACCGACGATGGAGTAAGTTATTTCGCCATGTTCAGCAATCATGTTGTCTTCGAGCAATTGCAGAAGCTGTTGGATGAGACCCAGAAGCCGTGACGATGGGGCTTAACAATTTCATGCAGGCAACTCCGGTTTGCGCCATTCTGTTTGTCCTGAACCAGGTGCCCGGAGTGCCTGACGACAATCGTTCGCCGAGGACGCGACCGGAGCGGGTCCGGCTGAAGTCCTGCAAGGACGACAAGACAATAGCCCGGGGCAAGCGAGGAACGAGCGCCGCCCTGGGTAAGAGATCCAGAATGATTCCCTCTCCTTTTTCCAATCGGGTTTGGCGCGCGGGAGCGCGCCAAACCCGATTGGAAAAAGGAGAGGTTGGGTTGGGTTGGGTTGGGTTGGGGGCGTTTTACCCGGGGCGGCGGCCTCGGTGGCCTTGCCCCGGGCTGGTATGAGGCCGCCCCTGCGGGGCTCTGGAGGCTGCATGAATGACCAACCACTCAAAGGATTTGGCCGCCTTTGGGCGAACCATCGGCTTCAGGCCAGGCCGGGTTTCGCCGGGTTGGTTGTCCTGCGCCCGCGGCCCGGCTGGCCTGAGCCGGATCGTTTCGGGCAAAACTGAGTTGCTCCGCGCCGGGAGGCGGAGCACATTAGTGCCATGACGCGAACGCTTACGGCTGTTTTGATCCGCGAGGACGACGGGTTCGTGGCTCTGTGCCCCGAGCTCGATGTTGCCAGCCAGGGCGAATCCGTCGAAGAGGCCAAGGGGAATCTTCGGGAGGCGGTGGAGTTATTTTTTGAGTGCGCCTCAGCCGAAGAGGTCAAGGACCGGCTCGCCACGGAAGCATACGTGTCCTTGTTGGAGGTAAGCATTGCCTAAATTGCCGCGGCTCTCCGGGGAGGAAGTCTGCCGGATCTTGGAGAACAACGGCTTTTCCAGAGTCAGGCAAAGGGGCAGCCACATCATCATGCCGCGGCGGACTGAAAGCTCGACCATCACGGTTCCGGTGCCAAACCACAAGGAGCTTCGGATCGGTACGCTTCGATCGATAATTCGCCAGAGTCAGCTCCCGGTCTCGGTATTTTGTGAATGATTCGCGCGCCTAACAAACCAAGGAATGTAGAGAACTCGGGGGCGCGACAATCCAAGATCTGAAACATCGGAGCGGCTTTGAATGAAGCGTGGCCCGCCCCCCGGGTTCTTTACATTCCCGGGTTGAACGAAGCCGCGGTCCAAGGTTCGTTAGCGCGTTGTTCCCGAAGTATGCGGAAAGTCTTGCGCCTATCATCGCGAGCCGGGCGCTGAGGATGATTTTGGGATCCTAATAGTGAGTGGGCCTTGGTGAGATCCGGCGTGACTGGACCACTCGGACGAACTCGGAGAGCGCCATGGAACTGAGATCGAGAGGATTTGGGTAGGCGGGCACAACGGGTGGGCGGAGGTTGACCCTCAGACGAAAGGAAAAAAGAGAGGGCGAGTATCATGTTTAAGATGGTCGAACGGTTCGTTGCACAGCGGGCAATGTGGTGAGCGCCGTTTGTCCCGGCCGCCACTGGCCAACCAATACGAGTTTGCAGCCGCAATGTGGACAGCGGAGTGGCGCCGGTTTGAGAACATCGGCCTGGGCAGCCGGAATCGGGATAGTCGGCGCGTTGGGCGCAGGTGGTGACCAAGCGGCTTGCTCAGCGGCTGAAAGCAGTGGTGGCATTTTGAGCAGGGCGCGCACGCGCTTGAGTTCGGGGCGTGCCCCGGGATGCAGCCAGCCGAAGGCCACAAGAGTGAGTTGTCGTTAGCCAGACCCGGTGATCCAATCCCTTGACCAAACCCAAAATGCGGCGCACCTCGTTGGCTGAGAGGATGACCGGCAGTTTGAATTCTGGATTAGCACGGGCGAATCGAGGGTCAGTGGCGCGGGGTCACTGATCTGGGACGTTCGGCAACACCGCCCATGGACAAATCGTGCCAACTGGATTAATTTCTCTGACAGCCATGAACAAGAAGCTCGCAATCAGTCGAGCAGAGGCGCGTTGGCAAGGGCGCGAATTAACGGCAAAGGCTGCGTTTACTCTGATAGAGCTTCTCGTGGTCATCGCCATCATCGCGATTCTCGCCGCGATGTTGCTTCCCGCGCTCAACCGGGCCAAGGTGGCCGCCCGCTCGGCCGCCTGCAAGAGCAATCTCCACCAACTGGGGGTGGCTCTGCGGGTGTATCTGGACGATTATCAGTGGTTTCCCGGATACCAAACGACTGCGGGATACCATGGCGGATGGTCTGGGCCTGCGGACCGCCCTTACTTTTGGGATGCCATCCTGCTTCCTTATCTCTCCGGCAACCAAGGGGTGTTTATGTGCCCCGGCAATGTTGCCGAAACGGGGAATAGCATTTCCAATAATTGGACGGCTGCAAGAATGCCTAACCCTTATGGCTACCCTGCCTGGGGGCCTAACCTGAGCTACGGCTATAATTCATGTGGAGTAACCGAAGCGGTGGGGGGTATCCCCGACCCCCCTGGCACTATTTTTGGTTTGGGCGGGATCCCGTATTATTCTGCTGGTTTGGGCTCCCCGTATGCCTCTCGTTCTCTGGTGCGTGAATCACGGGTAATTGTTCCGGCTGACATGATTGCGCTGGGCGATTACGAGCGGGACTTCGATGTCCCTGCATATGAAAACCACCCTGAATTCTTGCTGTTGGCCTTGACCGGCAATCACCATGCCGGCCTGGCCCATGTTCTCTTTTGCGACGGTCATGTCGAATCCGCCAAAACAAACCGTTGGACCACTCGCACCGACACCGCCCTGTGCCGCTGGAATATCGACCACCAGTCACATGGGGACTATCCATTGCGATGAGAAACGGCAAGTGCAGACAATCCAATGCCTGTGCCGAACCCTACTGCAGCGGAACCGGCGACGAATCCGCAATGTCATGCTGTGGCCTTGTTTCGCCGGTTCGCTGACTGGAAGCGTTGGGCGTCAACTGAAAGGAAGGAATGGAAATGACACGCGTCCGAGTTGAGTGCTTTACCATCTCGCTTGACGGATACGGAGCGGGTCCGAATCAGGACATCCGGAATCCGCTCGGCGTGGGCGGGACAGATCTGCACCAGTGGCTAGTCCCGACACGCACGTTCCAACGGACGCTATTTGGCGCCGACGGCGGTACAACGGGGATCGATGACGACTTCGCCGCGCGGGGCTTCAAGAATGTTGGCGCCTGGATTCTCGGAAGAAACATGTTCGGACCGATTCGCGGTTCCTGGCCCGACATGAACTGGAAAGGCTGGTGGGGGGACAACCCGCCCTATCACGTTCCAACTTTCATTTTGACTCATCACGCGCGTCCGCCCATCCAGATGGAAGGCGGAACGACATTCAACTTCGTCACGGGCGGTATTCACGAGGCGCTCGACCGGGCGCGCGACGCAGCCAACGGCATGGATGTGCGCATTGGCGGCGGACCTAACACTATCCAGCAATACCTTCGCACCGGCCTCGTCGATGAGCTGCATGTCGCGATCTCGCCGGTCCTGCTGGGCGGGGGAGAGCGGCTCTTCGAGGGGATTGACGTGCGCGCTCTGGGATACGAATGCGTTCAGTTCGTTGCGTCGGAGAAAGCCACCCATGTTGTACTCCGGCGCTCGAGGCGCAACGACGCCTGACAACCGGTTCAGCGGACGGCGCTGCCGCGCCGGCGCTGAACCGCAGGCTATTCCTGCCCCCGAGGGATCCGCGCAGTTGCCGGTCTGGCACCCGTTTTTGCGTCTTGGCGGCTTAGCGTCTTTGCGTTTTAAACGCACAGGTTTCAACGCAAAGACGCGAAGGCGCCAAGGCGCGGAACTCCCGGAACGTTTGATGCCCGCGTTATGGACGAAGCCACCGCCCCGCTCCAACGCTGGTTGAGGCTCTAATCAAACCGTGGTTGAGGTGCTCGCCGTTGTGAAGGGCGGGATCGCGGGGCAATTATGCTGGCAATCGAGAACCTGGGGAAGAGCTACTGGCTGCGGCGGGCATCCGGAGGCGCCAGATACCAGACATTGCGCGACGCGTTCGCGCAGTGGGCGAAAACCGGTTTCAGGCGGCTACGCACCATCAGGCGGCCGCCAGCAGTGCCGCCGTCGAGCGAGGCCGACGACGAGAGCTTCTGGGCGCTGCGCGGCGTGTCCTTCGAGGTGAAGCAGGGGGAGGTGGTGGGTCTGATCGGGCGGAACGGAGCGGGAAAGAGCACCTTGCTGAAAATCCTGAGCCGGATCACCGAGCCGACCGAGGGGCGGGTGTGGATTCGGGGCCGCGTGGCGAGTCTGCTGGAAGTGGGCACGGGATTTCATCCCGAGTTGACCGGGCGCGAGAATATTTTCTCAACGGGGCAATCCTGGGCATGACCCGGTCGGAGATTAGACGGCGGTTCGACGAGATTGTGGCGTTTGCGGAGGTCGAAAAGTTCCTGGACACGCCGGTCAAGCGTTACAGCAGCGGCATGCAGGTGCGGCTGGCGTTTGCGGTGGCAGCGCACCTCGAACCGGAGATCCTGATCATCGACGAGGTGCTGGCGGTGGGAGACGTCGAGTTCCAGAGGAAATGCCTGGGTAAAATGGAAGCTGCAAGCCGCAGTGGCCGGACGGTGCTCTTTGTCAGCCACAACATGGCGGCGGTGCGGCGCTTGTGCAGCCGGGCGGTGTATCTGCGAGCGGGAAAGGTGCGGGGGGTGGGCGGAGCGGACGAGATGGTCGGACAATACCTGCTCGAGGCCTCGCGTGGAGAGGCGCGAACGCTGGCCGGCGGGATCACATTGGGCGAACTGCAATTACTGCGCTTTGAGCTGGCGCCCAACCCGGTGGACTCCGGCCAGTCGCTCGAATTCCTGGTGGAACTGCGCGCCGCGCAAAGCGTCAGACTGCGCGAATTGGCGGTGTTGGTTCATTCCGCGGACGGCTCGCGGATCGCTATCCTGGACCTGCGCGGATGCGGATTGCCCGCGAGCCTGGAGGCGGGCGAGCTCTGGGTGGGCCGGGGGAGCATCAAGGCGGTGCCCTTGATCGAGGGCGAGTACCAAGTTGGACTGTACGCCTGCGCGGGAGAATTCAAAGGGAACCTGCCGGACCTTTTACTGCTGGGCGTGCGACCGCGCGGCGGCAACGGTCTCCACACGGCCTATGCGCCCGCCTATCGAGGCGTGCTGGAATTGGACTTCGAAGCGGAACGACTCAACACGGGGCCGCGATGCGCCTGCGTCCAATAATCAAACGCTGGCTCTACGGGTCGGTCCCGGGATTTGCGGGCTCGTTCCCGTATTTCGGCACCCGGGTCTATTTCCCACGGCACTCGATGATTTTCCATCGCGCGTGTGAGGAAGGGATCTTCGAGGCACGGGTGCTGGGCATGATCCGGACCTTGGTCGAGCCGGGCACAACCTACCTGGATGTCGGCGCCAATATTGGCCTGATGTCCGTGCCGGTCCTGGCGACGGTCCCGGATGCTCAGGTATGGTCCTTCGAGCCTTCCCCGTCGAGCTTGGCCTGCTTGCAGCGAACGGCGGCGGGCAGCTCCTTCGGCTCCCGCTGGCGGATCGTTCCCCGGGCGGCGCGCCAGCAAATCGGGCCGGTGGAATTCTTCGCGTCGTCGGCGGCGGGAGGTGCCTTGGACGGTCTGAAGGACAGCGGCCGGGGGATAGAGTTGAGGACAGTGAAGGTCGAGAGCACGACACTCGACGAAGTCTGGCTGGCCGAGGGGAGGCCAAGAATCTCTTGCATCAAAATCGATGTGGAAGGCGCCGAACTCGAAGTCTTGATGGGGGGACAGAAATGCATCGTTGCCAACCGGCCTTCGATTGTGCTCGAATGGAATTCCACCAACCTGGCCGCGTATGATCGGTCGCCAGGAACACTCCTCGAATATGCGGCGGAACACGGATTTGAAGTCGTAAGCTGCGAGCACTTCACGCCGATTGGCACGCAAGCGATGCTGCGGCTGGCGATGCGAGGCTGCGAGAATTTTCTGTTGTTGCCGCGTTGAGAATCACCGTTCAGCGCCCGCCGGGCTCAACTAGCTTCCCGCCGTCCGAACGGCCAACCGCCCGATGTTTCGCACCCTGCTGAGAGCCTTGCCCCCCGGACCTCCGGGCAAAACCGGTTTCCCATGGGATGCCGAGTCCGGGCGTTTGCCGGGGCCTGCGCGCGCGAGCGGGATTTGGCCCCGCATCACGGTGGGGACCCCCAGCTTTAACCAGGGGCCGTATCTCGAGGAGTGCATTCGTTCGGTGCTGCTGCAGGGATATCCGAAGGTGGAATACATCATCATCGATGGCGGCAGCGCGGATGGGTCGGTGGAGACGGTTCGGAAGTACGCTCCCTGGCTGACCCATTGGTGCAGCGAGCGAGACCGGAGCCAGGCGCATGCCCTCAAGAAATGCTTGGGCCGGGCCACGGGTGAGTTCTTCAACTGGATCAATTCGGATGACGTTTTGGCTCCCGGAGCATTATGGCGCGTGGCGGAGGCGGCCCAAGCCGGATGCGACCTGGTCGCGGGCGCCTGCCTGGATTTTGATGATGCAGGCTCGCGTTCGGTGATCCCAAACCGCGGGTTGAATCCGTCCGACATCATTTTAGGACGAAACGGTTCGTCCTTTCACCAGCCATCCGTCTGGTGGCGGCGGGAGTGGATCGAGCGCTGCGGGGGGATCGACGAGCGCTTCGATCTCGCCTTCGACTACGATCTGCTGTTGCGCTTCCTGAGCTTGGAGCCGCGGATTGACTATGCTCCCGAGATCCTGGCTCATTTCCGCCTGCATCCGAGCTCGAAGACCTGCGCTCGGGCCGCTGGGTTTGGTCCCGAGCGGGAGATGATTTTGGAGAACCTCGCGGCTCGCGAGGACTTACCCCGGCTCAGGAATCCTTGTCTCCACCGCCTGCGGCAACTCCGCTGGTGGCGCGAGGTGGACCGGTCCGTAAACCATGTGGATCAGCCTCGGCTCAGTCGGGCGGTCAGGCTGGCGCTCCGGGCGGTTGCCGACCCCGAGATGCGGATGAATCGGTTCACGCTGGGGGCGATCCGGAGGATCCTATACGGGGTCTCGGGGTGTCGGACCGGACTGAAGCCCGGGTACCGAGGCAAGGAGTGCGGATTCGCAGCACGCCTCATGAGTTGTGCGCTTGTCGCGGTGATGAACGGGAACACGGGGCCGGGGAAAGGCTGAGGGCTGTGCTGTAAAGGAAACGAAACCTGTTTTGATTACAGCGTGTGTTGAAGTCTAAGGATTCTAGTGTTGCGAGTGCGTTCAGGTTACCTGCACATTTGAAGAGCGTCGCCGCATCCCAAATGGACCGCGACCATCCCCCGCCACCGGCGGGCGATCAAGCCCGAAGTGTTCAACGGCTCATCGGGAAATTGGACGCGACCATTTTGTGGATCCAGCGCCGGAGTTGGGCGAGTTGGAATCTCTGCGGGCTGTCGATCCTGCTGGCGGTGCTGTCGCTGGCGACGGCTTGCCCGGATTACCGTCACTTCGAGCCCTACGCGGGAAGTCCGTGGGCAGCCGAGGCGTTGGACTGGAAATTCCGGCATCCGTTCGCAAAGATTCCGGTCTCCGACTTTGCCCTTCAGGCGCGGGAGGGGGAGCAGGGCATCGCGGAACAACTCGAAAAGCGATCCTATCGGGTGAGCATTCCCGCGGTGGGGAATGTGCTACGGTCGGGCGTCAGAACTGCTTTGACAGCCCAGCAGGCCGGCGCGGTGATCTTTTTGGCCATATTCCTGTTGGTTTCGCGCGAGGCCCTCGGGGATCCAACCAGCGCGCTTTTTGCCGGGGTGATGGCCGCCACGTCGTTTGTCGGGCAATGGGGTTTTAATGATTTCACCAATTTCGACGGCTTTGCATACCTGGTGCTCTTGCTGTCGCTGTGGAATCAGTCCGTGATTGGTTTGGCGGTGCTTACGGTTTTCGGAGGTTTTTGCGACGAGCGGGTGATCCTGGCCGCGCCGTTGGTTTGGCTGTGGCACGCCGTGCGGGAGCGGGGGCATTCCGGCATTGGTCGTGTTGGAGATCTGATGCGTCCAAACGGCGCGCAAGTCGGGCTCATCTTTGGACTCGTCGCGTTCAGCGGATTGAGATGGTGGCTGGGAGAACATTTCGGCGAAATCGCGAGCACGTCCGGCATGAGTCTTGGTGTGGTTAAGAACAATGTGCTGTGGCTTCCGTTGGCGCTGGCCTGTGGCCTCAAAGGCGGAGTGATACTGTTCGTGGCAGCGGGGCTGGGACTCCTGATCCATCGCCGCACCGGCTTGTTGACCTGGGGCGTTCTGGCGCTGTTGCCTGGGCTTTGCGCGTCGATCTGGGTTTATGACCTGACGCGCAGCCTGGCTTTTGGCTTCCCCGCCTTTTTTCTGGCCATGGCGGTTTTGCGGCAAGCGTTCGGTGTCCAGGAGGTCAGGCGGCTATTGTTCTGCGCGGCCCTGGGGTGCCTGGCCTTTCCCACGTATTGGATCCTGCTGAGGGTACACTGGCTGTTGCCGGTGGTGCGCTGGCTATGAGCGGGCCTCGTCTGATCGAAGAGGCCACTATCCCCGTGAGCCTCATCATTCCCGCCTATAATGCCCAGGGATGGATTGGCGAAACCATTCGGAGGGCACTGGCCATGGATTACCCTCCCGGCCTCCTGGAGATCGTGGTGGTCGATGACGGCTCCACTGACGGCACGGTAGAGGAGGCGAGAACGGCCTTGCGGTCCGGATCGGTAGCCTGGCGGGTGCACGCGTGTCCGCACGGTGGTCCCAGCCGCGCCCGGAACCTTGGAGCCAGATTGACCCGCGGGCAATGGTTTCAGTTTCTGGACGCCGATGACTTGGTGGGCGAGGAGAAGCTTCGGATTCAGACGGGAATCGCCCGGGGCGCCTCCGCGGAGGTGGCGGTTGTTTATTCCGCCTGGGCAGCTCTGAAGCAGGAAAAAGGGAAATGGACCGCCCGCGCCCCGCTTCGCCTGCCGAAGGTAGGGAGCGATCCCGTGATGGATCTGCTGATCTCTGAAAACTTCATCGCCACGGGTTCCCAGATCGTGAACCGGCTTTGGTTCGAGCGGGTGGGTGGCTTCGACGAGCGATCTGCGTATGTGGAAGACGTTGACCTGGGCCTGCGGATAGCGATGGCGGGCGGACGATACGTCTGTGCGGGCGGCGCGGTGCCTCTATTCTTTTATCGACAGCGGACGGGCTCGCAGTCTCGGGGCAACCCCCTGTGCTTTGCCGAAGCTTGCGTCCGCAACGCGCGCCTGGCCGAGGCTCATTGGCGGGAGCGCCAAAGCGTCCTTCGAGTCGAGCAAACAGATTTGCTGTTGCGGATCTACGGAAACGCCCTCCGAACTTTTTTCGAGCTCGACCGCGCGAGCTTCCATGCCTTGCTGGCGCGGGTTGAGGCGCTGGCGCCATACTACCGGCCCGCGAATCCAGCGCGGCTGCGGTGGTTGTCGTATCTGGTGGGCTACCGCCGAGCCGAGGGGATCGCCTTGGCGTATCGGCGAATCGGCCGAGCGCTTTCAAAGCTCGGAGCCGCCGGGTGAGAGGTTGGGGCTGGCAAACGCGTTCACTGTTGTGAAGGTAATGCATGTTCCGTTCGGCTACTTTCCGGACCCGGTGGGGGGAACGGAGATCTATGTCCAGGGATTGGCCGGAGAATTGGCGGGGATGGGCTTTGATAATGTCATTTGCGCTCCTGGGCGGGCGGATGCCGCATACGACCATGAAGGCCTCCCGGTGCGGCGATTTGCCGTCACTCAAGGTCGCGTGAAGCTTCGTGACCTGTACGGGGAAGGTGACGACTGCGCCGCAGCCGGATTCGAAAAGATTTTGCAATCCGAACGGCCCGACCTGGTTCATTTCCATGCCTTCACGATGGGGGTTTCGGTAAAGGCTCTGCGGCGGGCGAGGCACCAAGGCTGCCGTGTGCTCTTCACCTACCACACCCCGACTGTGAGTTGCGTGCGTGGGACTCTGAGGCACGGCGGCAAGTGTACCTGCGATGGAAGGCTCGAGATCCGCCGGTGCGGTCGCTGCCTGGCGAAGCATTGGGGATTTGATGCCCTGTCCGCGTCGATGCTGGGCAGCCTCCCGCCTCGATTTGGCGCCGCGCTGGGCGAGTTCGGCTGGGAGGGCGGGGTCTGGACCGCGCTTCGCTGCACGGAACTGGTGGGTTTGCGTCATGCGGCCATTGGCCAGCTCTTTCGAGAGGTTGACCACCTGGTTGCCGTCTGCGACTGGGTGCGGGAACTTCTGGTTCGGAACGGCGTTGCTCCCGAGCGAATCACCCTCTGCCGGCAGGGGGTTTCCATCCGGCGGATGGAATCGGTGTCGGATCGACCCGTGCCGATCGAGGGGCGTATTCCCGGTTCGGGTTTGCGCATCGCTTATTTAGGCCGGATGCATCCGACAAAGGGGGCTGACGATCTGATCGCTGCAATCCTCCAAGCGCCGGAGCTCGAGGCCAGCCTGGATATCTACGGCGTGGCGCAGAATCCTGATGACGATGCTTACGTGGGCCGGCTTCGGGCCTCGGCTGCGGCGGATCCTCGTATTACCTTTCGGGCGCCCGTGACCCCGGGCCAGGCCGTGGATTTGCTGAAAGGATATGACGTGCTGGCTGTGCCTTCGCATACCCTCGAGACGGGCCCGCTGGTAGCGCTGGAAGCGTTTGCCGCCGGTATCCCGGTAATCGGACCGAAGCTCGGTGGCCTTCAAGAACTGGTGCGGCATGGGGTGAACGGGCTCTTGATCGAGCCCCCGGCCATTCAAGGTTGGGTGGATGCGTTCCGCCAGTGCGCCCGGGATTTGGAGCTGCTCCCCCGTCTCCGCTCGGGCATCCAGCCCCCGCGCACCATGAGAACTGTGGCGGAAGAAATGGGAGCGCTTTACCTGACTTTCCTAAACGGACGATGCGCATCCTCTACCTGCAATACACGAACCCCGGCGGCTATCCCGCCTTGCGGCATAGCTCGCGGATCTTAGCCAGCCGGAACTGGGAAGCTCTGTTCCTCGGCACGGTGTCCCGGGGAACTGCCGGCCTGGTTTTTCCTCCGCATGAGCGGATTCGAGTGCGGCGATTGCCTGGGCGTCCGTCCGGCCTCCGGCAGAAGCTGCATTACCTGCGGTTTGGACTTTGGGCGCTGTGGTGGAGCAGTCGCTGGCGCCCGGATTGGATCTACGCTTCGGATCCATTGTCCTGTCCGGTGGCGCTCCTGTTGAGCCGCCTTCCGGGCGTGCGCGTCCTCTATCATGAACATGATAGTCCGAACCCGGGGGCGTGCCCGAAGCTGGTGATGGCAGCGCGACACCAGTTAGCGCACCGGGCGCAGTTTTGCATCCTCCCCAACCAGCAAAGAGCCGACCACTTTCTACAGTGCACCGGAACGCGCCGGCGGGTGCTGTGCGTTTGGAACTGTCCGGCGCGTGAGGAAGGGCTGCCCGCTCGCCGGCCGGCCCCGGAGATCATCCTGCATTATCATGGGAACCTCGGCCCGAACCTTCTGCCGCTGACTACCATCGAGGCTCTGGCGCTTGTACCTGAAATGCGGCTGGAAGCCGTCGGTTACGCAACGTTGGGCCAGGAAGGTTACCGCGCCGCGCTCGAAGCCGAGGCGAAACACCGGGGCGTGTCCGGGCGCGTCCGCATCCGCCCGGCCATGCCGCGAGAGGCGCTCCTGGAAGAAACGCGCAAGGCCACCCTCGGGCTCGCCCTGATGCCGATGAACTCGGCCAATGCCAATTTCCACAGGATGACCGGGGCCTCGAATAAGCCCTTCGATTATCTTGCCTGCGGTGTGCCCTTGCTCGTCTCCGATCTGCCTGACTGGCGCACCCTATTCGTTCAGCCTGGTTATGGGCTGGCCTGTGATCCCCGGGATCCTCACAGTATTGCCGGCAAACTCCGCTGGGTTTTGGAACACCAGATCGCGGCGCGCCTGATGGGGGAGGCAGGACGCCAGCGAGTGTTGAACGCCTGGAATTACGAGCGGACGTTCGAGCCCGTGCTGCGTGCGATGGAGCAGCCGCCGGAGAAGCAAAACGTGGTCATTTCCTCTTTGAGCAACATCCGCCGCGCGCTGGATTCCCGATGAGTGCCGGACCATCGATCTTCGTCGAACGACTGGCGAGCCACACGCCGCTCTTCTCGATCTGCATTCCGCAGCACAACCGGACCAGTTTTTTCCTGGCGCTGCTGGGTTCCATCCGGGAGCAAACCTTCCGTGATTTGGAGGTTTGTGTTTCGGATGGCGGATCGGATGACGGACGCCACGCCGAGGTCCTCGAGGCCATGAGAGCCACGCAGCTCCCATTCCGCTATGCGCGGAGCGAGGCCAACCGGGCCTACGATGCGAACCTTCGTTCCAGCATCGCGCTGGCGCGCGGGAGATATGTTCTGCTGTTCGGGAACGACGACGCCCTCGCCACCCGGGAGGTACTGAGGATGCTGGCGAGTGCGGTTGGAGCATGGGGCCTTCCCTCGGTTGTGCTCACGAATTACCTGGAACTGCGCTCGGGCGCCGTCATGCGGAGGGTCCGGAAGCGCGGCCACCTCGGCGCCGGACCCGAAGTTGCCCTGGCTCACTTCCGGAATTTCAGCTTTGTCAGCGGGATTCTCCTGGATCGGGAGCAGGCGCAACGCTTCACCACCGCAAAGTGGGACGGCAGCGAGATGTATCAAATGTACCTGGGCTGCCGGATTCTTGCCGCTGGTGGGCACCTGTTCGGCATGGACGAAGTGCTCGTGCATAAGGACATTCAGATCTCCGGTGAGTGTGCCGAATCCTACGCTCGAAAGCCCCGGCCCAAGACGCGCTGGATTCAGGAAATGCGCTCGCCACTTTGCCAGTATGGCCGGGTCGCATTTGATGCGATGGCCCCATACCTTACCTCCGGCGAACGCCGTCGCTACGCGCGGGAGATCCTGAGGCAGGTGTTGACCTTCACGTACCTCCCTGGCTGGTGGAGTACCGGCGGGTCCAAACCTGGCGATTCGCCGCGGGCGTGGCCCTGGGCATGCGGCCCCGGAACATTTCGCAGTCCTTGGAACTGGGTTGGTTCGCCAAGTGTTGTATGGGGTGCCTGTATTGGGCGGTGACGATGGCGGGATTGCTCATGCCGAGAGGGTTGTTTGCCTGGCTCCGGCCATCCTTGTACGCCCTGGCCAAACGCATGTGAAACACGGGCTCAGTCCGTTGAAATTACTTATCATTGGCAACCGGGGAGGCACCCATGTCGGGGGCAGCTTCGAGCGCGCGGCGGAAACTTTGGGAATCGAGGCGCGCCTGTTGGAGTCTCGAGGTGCCATGGCGGCCCCCCGCTGGCTGCGCCAGTTTAACTGGTATCTCCGCGGTCACCGCCCCACCCGTCTCCGGCAGTTTGGAGCGCTGGTCGTCCAAGAAGCCCGGCGGTGGAACCCCGATCTTCTGCTGGCGACAGGCATCGCTCCGCTGGAGAGGCCGGCACTTGCCCGCCTGTGCGCCGATAAGATCCCGGCCGTCAATTTCCTGACCGATGACCCTTGGAATCCGGCTCATCGCGCGCCTTGGTTCATCCAGTCTTTGCGCGAATACGCCACCGTCATGTCTCCGCGCCGGTCGAACTTGATGGAGCTCAGCCGTGCCGGCTGCAAAAAAGCGATTTACCTCCCCTTCGCGTATGATCCGTTCCTTCATTTTATTGAAGTGGATCATTGCCCAACCCCGTCCGACCCGGACGTGGTATTTGTGGGCGGGGCGGATCGGGACCGGAAGCCCTATTTTGTCGCTCTGGCCGGTGAAGGAATCCACCTGGCCATCTATGGAGATTACTGGGACCGCATTCGCGAGTTGAAGCCGTTTTGGCGGGGCTACGCCGACCCGATGACCCTCAGGCGGATTTCGCGCCGGGCGCGAATTTGTCTGTGCCTGGTGCGGCAGGCCAATCGAGACGGACACACCATGCGCAGTTTCGAGGCCGCGGCGATGGGGGGATGCCTCCTGGTGGAGGAGACGCCCGAGCACCAGGAGATTTTTGGGCCAGACGGCGTTGCGGTGGTTTATTTCCGGTCGATTTGCCAAATGCAGGAACGGGTCCGGTGGCTGCTGGACCATGATGCGGAACGCCGGCGGCTGGCCCGCGCGGCTCACTTCCGAATCACACAGGGCGGAAACACCTACGCTGACCGGTTGGAAAAGATCCTGCATGAGATGCATCCCGGCCTGCGAGGTGCTTGAACCCGGCGGCGTGTCACGGCGACTCGATGGCGTCCGCCGCGGACGCATTTGAGCCCGGTGAATTCGCAGCCCGCCTTCCCCCTATGCCATTAAAACTCGCCATCGTGGTTCATGGCCGGTTCCACGCGTTTGACCTCGCGCGCGAACTGATCCGCCAAGGGGTGGATGTGACCCTGCTCACGAACTACCCCAAGCGCATCGCCGGGCAATTTGGCGTTTCGATTGGCCGGGTCCGGAATTTCCTGGCCCACGGCCTGGCGGTAAAGATCATCAACCTTTTGGGTGGCAGCGGCGGCCGGGTCAGGCTGGAAGCCATCCTCCACCGATCCTTTTCGCGTTGGGCGGCGCGCACGCTCGGCGGGCTGAAGATGGATGCCGTCCATTCTTTTAGCGGGGTCTCCGAGGAGATTTTCCAGCGGTTCCGGCCCGGGAATCCGGTGCGCTCATTGGTCCGCGGGTCGGCGCATATCCGCACGCAAGCGAGACTGCTCGCCGAAGAGCAACATCGGTGCGGGGTTGCGATCCAGGGGCCCAGCGAATGGCGGATCGCACGGGAGATGCGGGAATACCAGTTGGCGGACCTGGTGATCGTCCTGTCCTCGTTCGCGGCGCGGAGTTTTTTGGAGGAGCAGTTCCCCGAAGAGCGGCTCCGCATACTGCGGCTGGGGAGCGATACCAGCCGCTTCCGTCCGGATCCCGGAGTGATTCAGGCACGGTGCCACCGCATTGTATCTGGCGAGCCGTTGCGCATCCTGACCGTGGGCTCGTTCACTTATCAAAAGGGGATGCATGACTTGGCCCGAGTTTCCGAGCGGTTGCGCGGCCGGTTCAAATTCCGTTTTGTGGGGGATTATCCCGCTGAGACACGAGCCCTGCGGCGTCGGTGCGGGAACCGGATCGAGTTTGTGGCGCGCCAGCCGCAGTTTGCCTTACCGCGGCAGTACCGGGACGGCGATCTCTTCGTGTTTCCGACCATCGAAGACGGTTACGCCGTCGTCCTCGCTCAGGCTTTGGCCTCGGGGCTGCCGGTTTTGACAACACCGAATTGCGCGGGGCCGGACCTGATCGACCAGGGCAAGAACGGCTGGGTCCTTCCGATTCGGAGTCCGGAAGCCTTTATCGATTGTCTCGAGTGGTGCGATGCGCGGCGGCATGAGGTGGCCCGAATGGTTTACAACACCGCCCAGAACTACCAACCGCGTGACTGGGCGCAGGTGGCTTGCGACCTGCAGGCTATTTACTCGGACGCACTGCGAAATGAGGAGGCTAGCCGTGAGTGTAGAGTCCGTACCTGACGTGCCGCGCATGCTGTGGGGCGGCCTCGGCGCCCTGGCCCTGCTCCTGGCGTTAGCCTGGCGGCGCGGGGCACGGACGGCCGGTCTGCCGCTGTGTTACGTGCTCTCGCTGGCAACGATCCACTTCGCCGGGGCGTGGGTTTCCATTCTGCCCGATGGGCCGTCCGATCACTCGGCCATTGTGGCTCTTGGCTTCAGGGAGTGTTTCGGCGGAATCCTCGCCTTTACGGCGGGCGTCTTGCTTTTCGAGTTATTCGTGGTTGGAACCCGCGCTGCGGAAAAGAACCCGTCACCAGCCTATGCCCACCGATCGCCACCGGCGCGGACGATGCCCGGTCCCGCCCAGCCGATGAAGGCACATGCTCGGGCAGACCCAGCCATGGCGACAGGAGTTCGACGCCTTGGTTCACGGGTAATCGCCGCCTATATCCTGCTGGGGATTGCCTTCGCGGTCACCGCACCTCTGGTCAGCAGCGTGCCCAGCGTCGCTGCGTTGGCGCACCGTGGCTCGTACCTCGTGGTGGCGGGCTTTTGCCTGGGCTGCTTTCGTGCCGGACAAATAGGCGGGAACGTTGCGATCCTCACCTGGATTGCAGGAACCTGCGCCTTCCCCATCTTCACCATTTTAACCGCGGGTTTTATAGGCTACGGCGTTTTCGCCGCCATGATGGTACTGAGCTTCGCGCTGGTTTTCTATCGTCCCCGGTGGCAGGCCGTGGCTGGGCTGGCGGCGGTCGCTTATTTGGGGCTGTCGGCCTATGTCACTTATATGCGCGATCGGGATGAGATGCGCGAAACCGTCTGGGGCGGTCAGACCTATGCTGTTCGATGGGAGAAGCTGCGAGCGATCTTCATTCAGTTCGAGTTCTTCCGGCCGGGCAACGAGCGGCAATTACAAGCCATCGACGACCGGCTAAACCAGAATTACCTGATGGGCTTGGCTTGCATCCACCTGGAAAGCGGCCTGGTGCCCTGGGCGCATGGCCGAACCCTCTGGCGCGCGGTTTTGGCGGTCGTGCCCCGCATCGTGTGGCCTGAGAAGCCAGTCGTGGCCGGGAGCGGGCAACTGGTCAGTGAATACACCGGTTTGGTTTTTGCCGAAGGCACCAGTGTGGGCATCGGGCCGGTGATGGAGTTTTTCGTAAATTTTGGCCGGGCGGGCGTGATCATCGGCTTTTGCTGTTTGGGTGTCGCGCTGCGCCTGTTCGACTGGCAGGCGGCCCGGTGTCTCCATCGGGCGGATCCAGCCGGTTTCGTCCTGTGGTACCTGCCGGGACTTTCATTCTTGCAAACGGAAGGTTCCCTGGTTGAAGTCCTGGGTACCTGCGCGGCCTCGCTGGCCCTTGCGCTCGCCCTGAACCGGTTCGGGTTGCCCTGGATGGTCCAGTGGCTCGGTGGGGCTCCGGATCGCCGCCATCCGGTGCCACCACGGGTGATCAGGCATAAACCACGGACTTTATAGGCGAACTATCCCACAGCGCGCACAGTCTCTGAGCCCCACCCGCATTAGAGTATTCGCGTCATTCTAACCATCGCCAGTTTGTCACCCACGGACGGGGGCCCGTCGCGCAGCGTTGCCGCTTTGGCAACGGAGTTGGCGCGGGCAGGGGTGCGAGTGGAGGTGATCACCTGCGAGGAGCCACCGGGGAGGCCGGCGGCGCCCGAGTTGCGGCCGAACCTGGTTCGTTGCCATCACGTGCCGGCGGGCTGCCGCACAAGGCAATGGTTGGCCACGGGCAATGGTTTTTATCGATTGGTCCGCGCTCTTCATGACCCGCTCGAACCGTCGGTGCTGCACGACACCGGGCTGTGGCTCCCGAACAATCACGCGTGCGCTATGGCCGCGCGCCAACTCCGCCTGCCCTATGTCTCGAGTCCTCGCGGCATGCTGGCGCCCTGGTCGCTTCAGTACCGGGGCTTCAAGAAGCGGCTTGCCTGGGCACTGTATCAACATCGGGATCTCGGGACCGCGAGACTATTGCACGCCACCTCCGCTCAGGAAGCCGGCGAATTGCACGCGCTCGGCCTTCGTCAACCCATCGCGGTCATTCCCAACGGCGTGGCTCTGCCTCAGACCATACCCGGACCTTCATCCACCGCGCAGTTCCCGGGCGACGGTGAGCGCACCGCCCTTTTTCTTTCGCGGTTGCACCCGAAGAAGGGCCTGCTGGACCTCGTGCAGGCCTGGGCAGTTGTGCAACCGATCGGTTGGCGGATGTTGATCGGCGGAGGGGATGAGCGAGGGCATCGCGCCGAGGTGGAGGCGGCGGTTCGGGAGCGGGGGTTAACCGGACAGTTCCAGTTTATCGGGGAGGTGGCGGAGCGAGCGAAGTGGAGCTTGTACCGGGACGCCGACCTTTTTATTCTCCCTAGCCATTCGGAGAATTTCGGTCTTGTCGTGGCGGAGGCGCTGGCTTCGGGTGTTCCCGTCATTACAACGCGGGGCACCCCATGGCGCGAAGTGGAAGAACACCGGTGCGGTTGGTGGACGGAATCGGGAGTCGAGCCGCTCGCTCGCGCCCTGCGTGCAGCCATCGCGGTCACGGACTTGGAACGTCATGAAATGGGTCAGCGTGGGCGCCTGCTGATCGAGTCCAGGTATGCCTGGGCGCGTGCCGCGGAAGCAATGAAGGCTGCCTACGAATGGCTGCTTGGACTGGCGCCAAAACCCTCCTCCATCGTTTAAACCGCAAGCCTGGATCATCGCTTGAATCCGTTTGCCCTCATTACCCCGCTGATCCTCACGTACAACGAGGCCCCGAATATCGAGCGGACGCTTCGCCACCTCGCGTGGGCCGGCGACATCCTGATTCTTGATAGTTTCAGCACCGACGAAACCACCAGGCTGGCGCGCACGTTTCCCCAAACCCGAGTGATCCAGCACCCCTTCGAAACATTCGCCGGCCAATGCAACTTCGGATTGCAACACATCCGCACGCCCTGGGTGTTGTCATTGGACGCGGACTACATGGTTTCCGACGGGCTCCTTGAAGAAATTAGCCGACTGCGGTTCAACGGGGACGTGGCCGGCTATGAAGCCAGCTTCCGATACTGTATTCAGGGCCGCCCTCTCCGGGCCAGCCTGTACCCGCCCCGGACGGTGCTCTACCAACGGGAGAAGGCCCGCTACGTCAACGAGGGACATTCCCATCGGGTGCGGGTGGCCGGCCCGGTGGAACGGCTTTCGGGATGGATCGATCATGACGACCGCAAGCCGCTTGACCGATGGCTGCACGAGCAAAGCCGCTACAGCGTTGCCGAGGCGCGCTATCTCCTGAGCACCCCGAACGCGTCGTTGAACTTTCAGGACCGACTCCGGCGCAAAGTCCTCCTCGCTCCCATCCTGGTCTGCCTGTACACGCTCTTCGGCAAGGGACTCATCCTTGACGGCTGGCCGGGGTGGCACTATGTCCTTCAACGCACCTTGGCCGAAACGCTGCTCTCGCTCCATCTCCTGGAAATCCGCCTCGGGCCGCCATCGCGACGAGCATGATCGTGGCGTTTTTAATCATTCTCGGTTGCTGGTGGCTCCTCCTGATTCGTGCGCTCAGTATTCAATGGTCCATCTACGAGGCGTATCACTATGCCTGGGCCGTCCCATTCCTCTGCATTTACCTGCTCTGGCGCCGATGCGGAGTTGTGGACATTCGGGTGGTTGGGGCGGGTGACGTTGCCCATCGACGTTCATCCGTCTTCCCTCCGGGCGCGTCACGTGCCGCCCCGTTCACGATTGGGCCACGGCCGCCAAACGGCCGGGCCGTGGCGCTCGTGCTCTTGCTCGTGGTCGCTGTGCTTTGGGCTCCGACCCGCTGGCTGCACGAAGCCAACCCCATTTGGCGCCTGACCAGCCTGGCGTGGAGCGTCGAGTGTATCACGCTCACGCTTTGCGGGGTTTACCTGGTGCTGGGGGATAGCTGGGTGCGACGCGTCTGGTTTCCAACGGCCTTCTTTCTGTTTGCTGTTCCCTGGCCGTCAGGTCTCGAGCACGGCGTGGTGCAAGCCATGACTCGGATCATCAGTTCCACGGCAGTTGAACTGCTCGGGGCCCTGGGAATACCCGCTCTGCGCCACGGGAACGTCATCGAGACCGCCCTGGGAGGCGTCGGCATCGACGAAGCATGCAGTGGCATTCGCTCACTTCAGGCCACCCTGATGCTCGCCGCTTTTTTTGGGGAGTTTTATTCGCTCACGGTCCGGCGCCGGGTCCTCTGCATCGTTGCCGGATGCCTGGTCTCTTTCATCAGTAATCTCGGACGCAATACGCTCCTGGCAGGGCTGGTCGCGGAAAAGGGCCCGGCTGCGCTCGCTCGTTGGCATGACCTGGGGGGCACTTCCGTCCTGGTGGCCGCGTTTGCCGCCTTGTGGCTCCTCGCTAGTTCGCTTTCCCCCGGCCATCGCCCCGCGACGGTGCGGCCCGCCGAGCCTTTGGGCCGGGCGGCACTCCGTTCGGGGCTGTGGTTGCCAGTAGGCCTTGCCTTCTGGCTGGCCCTGGTCGAGCTGGGCACGGAGTTCTGGTACCGTTCCCACGAGCACACTCGGTCGCCGTCGGTCAGTTGGGGCGCGGACCCGGACCCAACGATACCTGGACTCGAGCGTTGCGAGATGAGGGCGGATATTCTCGCGCAATTCAGCGCCGACCAGGCTCTGGAAGCGCGCTGGCGCGATCCTTCAGGGATCACCGGTCAGCTTTATTACTTTCGCTGGCTGCCGGCCCGTTCCATGAAACAGCGTGCTGAGATTCAGCTCGCGAAGATGCACGGCCCCGAGGGTTGTCTGCCGGGGCTGGGCATGGTCCTGAAATCCGATAACGGTATTGTAACGACCAGGATTCAGGATCGAAATCTGCCACTCCGGCACTACGTGTTCGCTGCCGGGGACAGGCCCATCCACGTGTTCTTCGGCATTTACGAGGATTCGGATGGCGGACAGGCATTGGCGTTGCGCCGGGATGATGTTTGGACCCGCATCGCGGCAGCCGCGGCGGGGAGCCGAAATTATGGCCAGCGCTTTCTGGAAATTGCTCTCTTTGATATCGACGAACCGGTCGAAGCAAGGGCCATCCTCTGCGACCTGCTTCCCCGGTTGCTTAGAGTGGAGCCCTGACCAGGCCCCGGCCGGGCCGCTTTAAACGCTGAGCGCCGTGCTGCAAGTGCGCCGGACTCTGATTGTTTTTTAGTGACTGTTCTTCTCCTTAACCAAGCCTTTCACCCCGATGTCGCATCGACGGCTCAGCACCTTTCTGATCTGGCCCGTGGCCTGGTCGAGCGGGGGCACCGCGTGACGGTCATCACCGGCCGGCGCGCCTATGATAGTCCGGGAATACGCTTTGCCAGGCGCGAGCTCTGGCACGGCATTGAGATCATACGGCTGGCCACGATGGGCCTCGGCAAGGATGGCCGATGGACGCGCAGTGTCGATATCGCCATCTTTTTGGTTTTGTGCGCCTGCCGCCTGCTGCGCTTGCCCCGGCCGGACGTGGTGGTGGCCTTGACCTCCCCGCCACTGATCTCCTTTCTCGGTGCGTGGTTCGCTCGACTGCGCGGCAGCCGCTTTGTGTATTGGGTGATGGATCTTAACCCGGATGAGGCCATCGCCGCGGGTTGGCTGCGGCCTGGATCGCCCGCGGGGCGGTTGCTGGAATCGATGTCTGCCTTCAGCTTCCAGCGGGCGGACACGATCATGGCCCTGGATCACTTCATGGGAAGCCGGATCCTGGCCAAGGGCGTCCCCCCGGAGCGCGTGGTGGTCATCCCTCCCTGGTCGCACGACGAGCAAGTGGTTTTCGATCCCATCGGCCGCGATCGCTTCCGCAAACAACACGGCTTGTCGGGCAAGTTCGTGGTCATGTATTCAGGCAACCACAGCCCATGTCACCCGCTGGACACCCTGCTCGAGGCTGCCCGCCAGGTTGCGTCGGATTCTACCCTGGCCTTTTGCTTCATCGGCGGCGGCAGCCAATGGCGAAAAATGCAAAAGACCCGCCTGCCTCCCAACGTCCTGTTGCTCCCCTACCAGCCACTGAACGCCCTGTCCGCCTCACTGTCGGCAGCGGACCTCCACGTCGTCGTGATGGGCACGGATTTCGTTGGCCTGGTTCACCCCTGCAAAATCTACAATATCCTGCGCGTCGGTGCCCCGGTCCTCTACCTCGGCCCCAGGCCAAGCCACATCTCCGAAACTCTGGAGGCTGCCGCGGGCGAGCTGCCTTTCGCCACCGCCTCTCACGGCGATCCCGGGGCTGTAGTCCGCCAAATCCAGACGCTGCGGCGCACAAGGGTCGAAACCACTCGCCGAATCGCGCCACAACTTACCGAGGGCTTCTCCCGAGGCACCCTGCTACCCAGGCTCCTTGCGGAAATCGAAGGCCGTCATCCCGAGGTTCGCCCGGCCGGCCAAGCATGCGTCACCTCGGTTCCGGTCCCTGTCACCCCTGGCTCCAACTCAGGGCCCGTGCCCGCAGAGATGACACGCCCCCGCCCGTCGTAACGCGATGCGTCCTCCGCCTCGGCGGTCTTTACCCGAAGACTTTTGTCATCATGAACTCCACACCCAAGGATGCCACCCGTTCCAAGCTCCTCCTTGTCTCGGACGATGAGCGGATGCGCTGCCAAATTAAAGCCGCACTCGGAGCTGCCTGCGATATTCAAGTGGCAACCAACTGTGACTCCGCCGCCGAATTGCTCCCCGTTCAGCGCGTTCCTGTCGTTTTAATCGCTCCGGCCCAGCCGTCCGGTTCATCCTGTGCGGAGGAATTGTTCGCCGGGGTGCGGCAGCTTCTGGCGGTCTCGCCCCTGGCCAAGGTCATCCTCGCTTTTTCAGGGCATCAGGACGATCTCGCTCCTTACGCGATCGCTGCCGGGGCGCACGATTGTTTATCACTGGAGTGTCCTCCGGGCGAGCTTCGCCTCGTGATCGAGCGTGCTTTCCAGTTGGCCAAATGGCAGGAAGCCGGCCGGCCGGACCCTTCGCCGCCTGGCGCGGCAGCGTTCGAAAACATGCTCGGCGCCAGTCCGCCCATGATGAAGCTGTTTCGGTCGGTGCGAAAAGCCGCTGCTGCCGAAGCGCCAGTTCTCCTCCGAGGCGAGACCGGCACCGGCAAGGAAATGGCCGCCATGGCTGTTCATTCGCGCAGCCAGCGCAAAGCGGGCCCGTTTGTGGTTATTAACTGCGGGGCCATCCCCCACACGCTCTTGGAAAGCGAACTGTTTGGTCACGAGAAGGGCGCGTTCACGGGCGCCCACACCCAACGGAAAGGCCGGATCGAAGCTGCGGCTGGGGGCACGTTGTTTCTAGACGAGATCGGCGAGCTCTCGCCGTTCCTGCAAATGAAGCTCCTGCGCTTTCTGCAAGAGCGAACAATCGAACGCGTGGGCGGGCGCGACTTGATTCGTGTCGATGCCCGTCTGATTTCGGCTACTCATGTCGATCTGGAAAGGGCCCTCCGCGAACGACGCTTCCGCCAGGATCTTTACTACCGGCTAGCCGTCGTGGTCCTCCGGCTTCCCGCGTTGCGCCAGCGTGATGGCGATATTCGCTGGCTGGCCGAGGAGTTCCTGCGCCGCGCCGAGATCGAGACCGGCCGGGCGGGGTTGTTTTTCAGCCGCCAGGCCCTTCGCGCGCTCCACGAGCACACCTGGCCGGGAAACGTCAGGGAACTCGAAAATCGTGTCCGCCGCGCCGCGGTTATGGCCGACCGCGCATGCCTCGCGCCGGAGGATCTCGATCTGGAAGCCGCCACCCGCGGCGGCCGGGTCTTGAGCCTCAAGAGCGCTCGCGAGGGTCTCGAGCGTGAGTTGGTCGAACGCGTTCTCCGCAAGCATGCCGGCAAGATCGCCCCGGCGGCCGCCGAGTTGAAGGTGAGCCGGCCAACGTTTTACGACTTGATGGATCGGCTCGGGGTGAGCCCTCCGGGCAAAGGCGCAGGGCTGGAGTTCCTCCCGGCCAGGCAAACCGCGAATGTGCATCCCTGAAGGCGGCTGGCGCCGCTCAGCACTGACTGCGGAAATCAGCCGGATCGTGAGCGGTTCCGTAGCCGCGATCCTGGTGTTGATGAAAATTCGGCGAGGCTTCGGATGCCGGCCCCGCCTTGCGGCGGCGCGGGATCCGGCGCTAATGAACACTTTTCCCGCCTTTCTCACCGCCAGTGCAAGCGGAACATTTCAAGCGGTAAAGTGAGGTTTTGGCGAAATTCAACCTGCCCATTGGTGTTCACGACGACCGTATTGATTGGAAACCAAATGACTGGCGGGTTCAGATTCGTGGTGGCCTCCAAAGTGTAGCCAACGTAATTCGTGGACCAAGTCAAGACGCTTTGGCCGGCGTCGAGTCGGAACGAAAGTCTCGGCTGCAACGGTTGGATGATGATCGTGCCCGTATATTGCAGCCGGAAATATTTCGTTGCGGCCAGCGTAGTCTTGGCTTCGTGATATTCGTAAAAAGCGCCGTTTTGAAAATACGGACCAGTGAGCGCAGTCCACGAACTATTGGTATTGAGACTCGCTGTGGCTTGCAGGCCGAAGCCCTGATAATTCGTGCTCCAATAAACCACGATGGCGTTCTCGTCCGAGCGGATCAACAAGCCTGGCTTGGCGATAATCGGCGCGGGCGGCACCACGACCGAACCGGCAAAATCAATCGGGTCACCCGCCGTCGTCGGCAATAATTTCGCTGGGCAGTCGCAACGCTGTCCGTCGGTCGTCAGTGGAATTAGCCAAAGACCGTTCGTGCCGTAGATCGAACCTGCACCAATCAGTCCGTTGCCGGAAGGAGTCCAGATGGTGCCGTATAAGAATCCGTCGCTGACGTTGGTGAACGCGGAGATTTGCGCGAGCGCGGAGCCGTCGGCGTTGATGGTGTAAAGGTCAGCTTGGCCGTTGTTCGCATTTGGGTTGTTGAGGTAACAAAATGAAAGCCGCGTGCCGTCGGGCGACCACGCGGGCCAGCGAGAATTGATAACCGTCGAGCCGAGATGCTGCGCCAGACCCCCCGTCGCGGAGCCCACATCCAGGCCGCCGTAAGTCAAACTGGTGTCGTAAAAGGCGATCCGCCCGTCCGCCGGATTGATCGCCGGCGCAAAACCGTAGCAGTCATTCGTCAGCGGAAAAACGACTGGGGCATTGGCAATCGAGGCTTGCCAAAAAGTGCAGCCGTGATCCAATAACAGTTTCGGGGGACTGGCTGAATCCCAGTCGTAGCCGACGATTTGCAAATCATTGGTGAAAAATTCGCGTTCGATGCCGGTTGTCAAATCGCGCAGCCAGATGTCGCCGCCGCTGCCATTGAACACGTTCGTGCCGCGCATGAAGGCGAGGTAGCGTCCGTCGTGCGAAACGCGCGGCCGCGCACCGGTGGTGAGGTACGTGTCGCCGCTGCCGTCAAGATTGATGGCCCAGATCGCGCCTCCGGACGAGTTTTTCCGGCCGTAAAAAATGGTTCCTCCGGTTGAAAGCACCACGCCACCGCCGTTCGGCGTCGAAGGATTGTTCGTCACCGCGACGCCATTGGTCAGATTCAGCGTCGTGGCCGGAGTCGTCGAATTGGCAAAGGTGTAACTGGCGGTGAGCAGGCGTGAAGGGGTGCCGGAAGAATTGATGCCGTAATACTCCACCGCCGCGTTGTTCGTGAGGCCGAACGGCGCGTCATACAATTGCCAGCCGTTGGACGACCTTGCGCGGTAATAAATTAGACCGCCCGGTGCAAGCGCGCTCAATGAAACCTGGATGGCACTGCTGTAAATTCCCGGTGAGGGTGAAATGGTGATGGTCACCGGTTCCACTGCGCGCGGCGGCGCGTAGCTGAAAACGGAAATGCCCTCGGCGACCTGGTTCGCGAGGCCGTAATTCGCGCCGGGCGGCGGCGCGCCCGGCGAGTTGGTCGCAACATTTCCAAGACCGCTGGCGCTGCCAGCGTCGGTCTCCTCCGCGACGGAAAAAGTTCCGGGCAGGCCGCCGATTAAATCGCTCCAGTCCGGCGACGCAAACGAGACCACGAAACCGGGGTCGCGATTGACAAACGGTTCTGCTTGAAACAGCCAGACATTCGCGCGCGTGTTGCGGGAGGAAATCGCGGGCAGCCCGGACGAACTGATTTGAGCGAAATTCGTGCCGTCAAATTGGACCACTTGGGCATGGGTTGACGCCGTCGCGCCCGCCGCCGCGTCGAGCAGCACAAACTTCCCGTCCCCCAGCGGTACCAGGCCCGTGAAAACATTATTGGAATTGGCGAGTCCGCCGCGCAAAACATTGCCGGCGACCGGCGCGTCGTTGGAGAACTGGAGGGCTTGAACGCCATCGGAATATTCGATGAAAAAAGTTCCCGTGCCCGAAGCCAGATAGAAAATGTTTTTGACCGCTTCCGGCAACCCAAAAGAGACATTGGTTCCAAACACCAGCCCGTTGGTTCCGGCGAGCAGCGAGGCGAAAATCGCGTTGGACGCTCCCGGCTGGTAAAATGCAAAACGCGGCAGGATTTCGGCATTGAAGTTTCCGCAGGCGTAGTCGCCGCCGGACGGGAGGTTGGTGAGGGAAATTAACACGCCGCCGGGAGCGTTGGTGAATTGCAGGATGTCGAGACGGTCCGCGGTTGCACCGCGCACCAGGCCCACGGCGAAACTGGGCGAATTGGAAGGGTTTAGCGCGAGCGCGTTGCCGCGTTCAAACAAAGTGGTTTCGTTGAACTGCGCCGGCGCGAACGGCGTGGTCGTGACGCCGTTGAACACCTGCATCCGTTCGAGCGTTTCCACGTTGCTCGCGTTCTGCGAAGTGCCGATGAGCAGATTGGTCGGGGAAGAAACCGCCGCGCCAAACGGGTTGTCCAGGGTGATGAGCGAATTGGGGCCGACGCCGAATACCGGCGCGATAACGGCATTGGTGGCGCTGTTGGTATTGGTCAGGCTGACGAGGTTGATGCGGTTAAAATCCGGCGCAGTGACGGCGACGGCGTTCTGGCCGGGCGACAAAAAACTGCCAATCGCGCAGGCTGTGGCGTTTTCGACACCGCTGATGAGCGGTGCAGACCAGGAAAGGTCTCCCGTCCCATCGAGCAATCCCACACGCAGGTTGCCCGTGAGTTTATCCACCACCAGAACGTCGGCGAGTCCGTCCTGGTTGAAATCGGCGGTGGTCAGCAACTCCGTGCCGGTGTCATAAACGAACGCGGTGGCGCTGTGGCCGCAGTTTGCCGAAAACGCGGCGGCACCAACCAGCGCGAGCAGGGCTGGGCGAAACACATTGAAAATCATTTTCATGGCGCTGCGTTTCAGTTCGTCGGAATGGTGATGCTGCCGGCGTCAATGGTTTCGGCGACTTCGTGTTTGGCATTGAAACGAACAACGTAGTAGTGATAGCTCGCGCCGAGCATGACGGGCTGCTGGTCTCGCAGATACAGAAAGTAACCCAGCGAAATTGAGTTGCCCTGGCCCACCGATTCCCGGGTGGCGGCGATCAGCGGGTCATAGACGGTTGTAGTGTCCGGTGGGCCGTGCGTTCCCAAAATGTGAGGTGAGAAACCCCAAGCCAGCCGCTCGAGCAACGGTGTGACCTGGATGAGGTTGCCGGAGACTTTCGAGAAGACGCTGTTCGTGATCTGCTGGCGATAAACCACGATCGGCAGCAGCAACTGGCCATTCAGTTCCGGATTGCGTGAGTTGCGCGCGAACAAAAATTGCGAGGGATCCCGCTGGGGGCTCGTGATGGGATAATAGCTGAAAAAGTTCGTGGAATAGACATTGAATACTGGATAATTGTAGCTTTGCAATGTGAAGCTGGTGAGATCGCCAATGCGAATGCCCACCGGATAGCGCGGATCAATCCCCAGGTCCACATCCCGCAAAATCACCGCCGCCACGCGGGAGTAGCTGAAAGCATCGTCATCGTCAAAATGCGTGACCGCGGGCAGTGGGCGTGCGGGCCAGGGCACGGTCAGGATGTTGGTAGGGACCATTTTCCAGGTGAAGGTTTGCGCGTCGGAAGCCGGATGCGCCTGGTCATGTTCATCCACGGCGGCGACGGAGATCGTATAGGTGCCGCCGGCCACGACGTCGGCGGTCAGCGAGAATTGCGGGCCCGGCCCGAAATCCGGGCCGACGGGCGGCGTGAGCTGGGCTTCGTCAAAAAGCAAATACCGTTTATTTTGGAGCGACAATCCGGCGTAGGATTTGTGGGTGTTGTAGGCAAGCCGTCGGGACAATTGGATTCCCGTCAGACCGGTGGGCTGGCCGCTCGCGGTCTGGTCGTCGCGATGGATGTTGATTTGAAACCGGTGGACGCCGGCGACGGGACAAAACCAGTTGAGTAGCACTTGCGGATGACTGTTGTCGCCGATGGATTTTGGTTCGGCGAGGACCGGGCGCGGCAGCACGGCGGGGCGGGCATAATGGCAGCCAAGCAGCGCCAGCGGGCTGCCGTTGCCATGTTCATCGAGCATCTGGACGTAGTAGCAAAGATGCGCGGCGCTCGGCGGCATGACGTTGTCGGGAATGACGATGGTGCGGCTGGAATGCAACGGATCAAATGTCGTGTTGCCTTGAGCCATGAGCGTGGCCGGTCCGTCATCGGCGCGACGGTAAAGACGATACTCGCGGGAACGAGGCGTTGGGCGGAAGCGGACGATGATGGGCGCCACCGCATCGCCGGCGCTCGTGATGTGCTGATCGCAATCGCCGGTGTTCGGCACATTCACGACGCAGCCGCGAAATGTGGGCAGCGGCCCGATCAGGCATGCGGGATCCGAAATCCAATAGACAAAATTTGTGTCCGGCCAGGCCACGCCAACATCCGTCCAGACGGCATTGGAAAAAACCTGAATCATGCGCGGCACGTTGAGACTGCCGCCGGCGGCCATTCTCATGCTCACTGTGCCGTCGGGATAGGGCGTGACGTCGATGGTCTCCGAGCAAGCAGCGGCATTTCCATTCAAGGCGGCGAGCAGCGGATCGGAGGAATTCAACGCCGTGAGCAGAAGCTCACCGGCAAGAAAAATCGCCTCCTGCTGCGCGCCCGCCGTGGTTGTGGACGTGATGAAATAATTTGTGGCCGGGGTTGAATTGTTGTCCTCATAATCGCCCACGGCGCAAATGATCTGGTTGGTGGCGAGCGCTGCGCCGGAAATATTTGGCACCAGGACATCCACGGAAACCGTGTCGCCGTCGGGCGGAAACTCAACGGGGCCGATGACATTCGTTGCGACGGTCGAGGTGAGTGTGAACATTACCCACGCGATGGCGGGATCGCGGTGCCGGCAGGTCAGGCGGAAACTCAGGTTCTGCCCGTTCGTGTTCGCGGGATATGTGAGCGTGTTGAAATTCTGAAACAGCACCACGGGCGAGCCGCAACTGCCAAGCACTTCGCCAGTGGCGGCGGGCGGACCTTCGCGTTCGCGCAACACCCCCCACGCGGGCGAACTGTTCGGCGAGAGCAACGACCCGCATGCCGCCTGGCTCATGGCGCGCACGGTGAACCAATAATTGCTCACGCTGGGCGCCGCCGGCAGGTTGGTGCCGCCGTCCACAAACACATTCACATTCGTGCCGGCGAGTTGCGCGACGACGCCGATGCGGTGATTCAGTCCCGCGGGGTCATTGGTAAGCGCCGCCGCCGGATTGTCCCACTGATAGATCCAGTATTGCCCAACATGGTCATTGGTGTCGGTGTTTTGCGTCCAGGTGAGTTGGAATCGCTCCTGATTGGTCGCGAGGCCGTTGACGGTGACCGCCTGCAAAATATTTTTCACCTTCAAGCCGGTCGGCGCAGCAGGCGGAAGCAGCCGGCAGGCGGTAGCGAGCGCACCGGCGGAGACCAGCCCGTCGCGCCCCAGCACATCACGCGCGGTGATAAAATAGTAATACTGCGAGCCGTCCACAAACAGGGGCAATCCGTCTTTGCGGTCATTGTCGTCCACGAAGAAGAAGGTCGTGGTGTCGGTGGGATCGCCGGGAGCGTTTGCGGGAAAATCCCTGGTGGCCATAACCGGCGCGTCATTCGCCAGCGTGGCGTTGGCGTAAAGCTGCGGGAGCAGGGGCGGGGTGACGTTGAAATTATTTTGCTCGGCCGTCGCCCTGGTCATGCGCCAGACGTTGAAGCCGAAGTTGAGCAGCCCCAGGCGGCGCAGTTCCGGCGGTGTGCCCCAGCGCAGATAAATCTTGATTCGCTCCGCCGTGCTGTTGGGGCCATCGCGAAACGATATTCCGGCCGATTGGAGCTGAAACGGAAAACCAGGCGCGGGCAATACGACCGGGCTGCCGGGCACGACGGTGACCCGTCCGATAACATCGCCCGGGTTGCCCGTGGCGGGATCCAGCTCGCGAATTTCGTAGGTAGTCACCGTGCTGATGGCTTCGCTAAACGCCTGGCCGTTGCACAACAAAACGCCCGGATGATTTCGCCCGAGCAGGTTCAGCGTGCCGCTAAGCTCTGGGTCGTCAGCGGCCCGTTGCAGCGAGGTTGCCAGTTTTTGCGCCAGTGGCTGGTTTCCAATGCCGGCAATATTGTGCAGCACTTCGTTCAACGCGCTGTTGAGGGAACTGAGATCCTCCCCTAAGACCACGGACTGATTGAGCAAGTTGTTGATGGCCGTGGTGGAAGTTTGCGGGAGCATTTTGCCCCGCAGCGAAAACGCGCCGGCATCGGTTGCATAACCGTTCTTGCCGTAAACGGCGAATTGTTTGCCGGGCAGCAAGGTTGGCGCGGCCGAGCCGATCACAAGGTAAGACCAGTTTTGTCCCCCCGGCGCCTGGAGGGTTGTGCCCACCGCGAAGACGAGGTTGCTCAACGATGCTTGCGCCATGACCCCGAGCGCGCCAGCCAGCCAAAACGCCACCGCGGCGAAAAACCATCTCGCCCTGACGCTGGCTGTGAATATTCCGCTGCGTTTCATCAGTAATCGAGGTAGTAGTCAATGCCGCCGGGTTTAAGCACCCCTTTGATGGTGATCGTTTTACAGCCTTGCACGCAGAAGGGACACACGCCGAGCTGACCGCAGGCGTCGCCCGAGCCCGTGACTTCCAAGTGAAAACCGCTCGCGTCCTTGGTCACTTGTCCGCCGAGGGTCATGCCCACGCTGCCGCTCAAGGCGCAGAACAGCGAGAAGTCAATCTCGCGGCTCTCCCAATAGCCGAAATTGGCGGCGGAGGGGCCGCCGAGAAAGTAGTTCACAAACGTGACACGCGCGTCGGCGTTGAGCAGGCAGGAGGAGCTGCCGAACAACAAATCGGAGAGCGAAATGCCGCCGCCGATTTTCGAGTAAAAGCCGCTGAAATCCGAAAGGTTTCCGACGATCGCCGGCGCATTGGTGTCCACAAACAAAATGGGGTCTAGCGAACAGGACTGGCCGCCGAAGATTCCCGCATTCAGATTGAGCGGCACCGGCCCGATGAACACCACCACTTCAGCCTTGCCGGCATAATAATTATCCGAGTTCCCCACGGCAAAGGTTGCGCCCAAATGTCGCAGCGAGAAACCTTCGAAATCCGCCTTGCCTTCCAGTTCCATCAGGCCACCCACGCCCGTCACCGTGCCGTGATCCATTGTCCAGCGCGCATTGGCCGTCAGCGTGATGCCGGTGGTTTTGACGCCCGGCCAATCCAGCGGCACCTTGTTGGCGCCGAGAATGATTTCCGCCGCCGAATCCCCTCCCTGCGCGCACGCCAGGGCGCCGGATTGTGAATCCTGGTTTTTGATTTCAATGTAGGCGTTGTAATGCATCGCATCGGGCATGTTGATTTCCAAGTCCGCATCCAGGTGGATCATGTCGAGTGAGTCTCCCTTGAATGTCGGCTGGCCGCGCAGCTTGGCGGTGGCGAGCGTTTTTTGCATCTGCCCGATGCCTTTCATCGTCTTGTAAATATGGTCGCCGGTGCCGGCGATGTAGCCTTCAATCGCCGAACGCACGGCGCGGTTGATCTTGTCCGTGAGCACACACAAAAGCTGGTTCAGCAAAGAATCATCGTCGCCGAGAAACTGCTTGAATTTCGTTTGGTAATCGCCGGTCAGCTGCGAGTGGAGAAAGGCGTCTTTCAAACGGTTGCGGAGGTTGGTTCGCGCCGCGGTTGGGTTCGCGGTGAAATAATCTCCCGCCGTGGTCAGTTCACCAGCGAGCGAGTTGGACACGTTCAAAAACGCCTGCTGCTCGAACAGTAATATGTTCGGGGTCTCGTTGGCGATCGCGTTCAGTGCGTCCACCACCGGGCCGGTGGCGGAGCTGATGCCGCTGTGGATATCGGCGAGTTGCGATTGCAAATCCGTCAAGTCGCTTTCGAGCGAGGCAAGATCGGATTCGTAGTCCGCCAGTTGGTCGTTGACGAATCCATCAATGTCGCCGGCCTGATCCTCAGCTATGGTCTGGAACACATCGGGCTGATCCTCCATGAGCTTCTCGACGATGGCGCGAATGACGTGGCGGTTGCCCGTCGAATCTTTTCCCATGATCTGCAACAGCAGCCCGACCGTGTCTGTCACGTCGGTGAACGTTCCGTCAATTTTTCCGATGACGCTGTTGATGTCGTTTGCCGTGCCGTTGATTTTGCCGACCGCCGATCTGAATTGCGCGTCGGCGCCGTTGAAGACGGTTTGCAATTGCAGCAGCACCGACGCCGGATTCGTCGTCTCTAACCCGGTGAGGCTCGTGACGAGACTGCCGGCGATGCCATCCAACGCGCCGTCCAGGATCGGCCCGAAAAACCCGTTCGGATCCGGGCTCAATACGCCTTGCACACTTTGGAGACCTTTCGTGATGCCTGCGGCGTTCGCCGCACCTTGCAGTTCCTGAAGAATGGCGTTTGAAATCGCGTTAAACGGCCCGTCCACGGTTTCGTTAATGAAGTCCAGTTGCTTGATATGTGGCAGAGCGAGGTTCAAATCCTGGTTGAAATCAAAATCCACCTTGGTGGCCGAGAGCTCTTTCAATTTGCTCCCCACGTCCAAAATCGGCAGGGACAGGGTTCCGGAATTGAAACCTTCAAACCGCCGGAGCGGCGGATCCCACGAGAGGGGATAATCGAAGAACGCGAGATCTTTCCAGAGCCGTTGGGCGCGCGGATGAAACTGCTCGGTCGGGGAATTGAGATAATTGGCCAGGGTGATGCCGTCCGGCCAGCCCGCGCAGTTCGTGTCAAACTTCTTGGTGTTGAAATAATTTTGCCCGCCAATCGTCCAGCCTAAATTGGTTCCCGCGTTCTCCGCCAAGGGCCAGCCACCGGCGATGGCGATGTTCGCGCTGGCGTAGTCACTACCCGTCGGCGTGACTTGCAGGTGTGCCTTGAAGCCTTGAAAAAAGGGCACGCCGATGGTTCCGGCGATATTGAAGAAGCCCGCATCAGGACGATTCGCGGCTTCCCAATTGTTAAAATAACCTTCGCTCCCCACGCTGATCGGATAGAGGTTCCCGCCCGAACCTTGGAGCGAAAGTGTTTTCGGCAGAGGAAAGCGCGAGTCCGTGCCGAGCACATTGTCGGCCACGGTGGAAAGATTGCCGCTGGTGCGGAACCCGAGCGTGGCGTGCATGGCATTCGTGATGAAGGGGAGATACAGTTCCACGCCGAGCACCAGCGTGCGATCCGCCGTGCTGCATTGCTCCGCCGCCTTGGGTTTGAACTGAATGCTTTGCGGCGTAAAGTTGGCGTTCCAATAATTGAGGTGCTTGCCGCCGGTGCCGGCCGGCAACTGGGCGGAGCCCAGCCCGCCGCTGCAAACAAATTTCAGGTTTTCAAACCCGATCGAAAAGCCCGCCGGTTGCGGCGGAAACGTGATGCCGCCCACCGTGCGGGATTCGTAGTTTTCGCTGTCGAGATACGACAAGGCGTAATTTGTGAACGTGAAGTTGTAGCCATACAGCATGAAGTTCGCCGGAAATCCCGCCGCCTCGTGGATGCCGCTCACGCCGCCGTTGCGGGCGTAATACTTGGCCCGCGCGGTCAGCGGATACGGTCCGGTCGGCACGTTGGCGATGTAGCTGCTGGCCGAAACGGGCGCGCGGAGATTCAGCCCGGCATAGTTTGCCAGACCGTCCGCGTAACTGCTCATGCCGTAGCGTTCCAGATAACTCGGGTTCACATCGTCACCCCAGCCGGTGAAGAGCAGCACCGCTGCGCGCTGCGAGTTGTCCGGCGCGACTTGGTCGCCGCGCAGAACATTTCCCGCCATGGCATAGACGCCATTGCTCACGACGGAAGTCTGCTGCGCATAAATGCCACTGCTGTTGAAACCCCACGTCAGGGCCACACCATCGGGGGTCAGCGGCGTGGAAACCGGCCCGTAGCCGAGCAGGCCGCCATCGGGCGTAAAGGTGAGTTGATAGGCCGGCGGCGCGAGATTCACAACCGCCAGTCCCGCCGTGGCCCCACTGCAATTTGTATCCGTGCAATCGCGCGAATACAGCAGCGGCACCGCGCCGGTCAGGCCGAGATAACTGCCGGCATCAATCAAGCCATTTTGTAACGTGAGCAAACCGGTGCTGGTGGGAATCTCGCTGCCGGGCTGCGTGTCGGTGTAGGGAAAATGCGGCCGTAATTCTGGCGGCGCCAGCGCGATGCTGCCGCTCACTTGCGCGAAGCCGTTCGTGTCTGCCGTGACGATGAACTGGGTTGACGCGGCGGTCTGCGCATTGCGAAAATAGGCATCGTTCGAAACTCGGTTCACGGCATTCGTGTCCGCCAAGGACGCCTGGTTCGCCGTCAACACCGTGTCTTCAAACTGCCGGACAAACTCGATGTTGCTGGCTGGAATCACCAGTTGGCCGTCATACACGCGCCAGGAAAACTGCGCGGTGCTGATCCAGCACGGCAGCGTTTCCGCGCAGAAAGACAACTGCGCGAACGGGGCCGCCAACACATTCGTGGCCGGACGCAAGGAGGCATCGAGTGGCGCCGCGAAAGCCAGCGTATTGGTCATCAACCGCGTCTCCGAAAGGTTCGGTCGAACGCCCAACCCCGCAGGCAGGTTAAGCCACACGACGCACGACGCGCCGTTGGTGTCGAGCGTCAGTCCCGCGCGCTGAAACGAAATATTTTGGATCGTGTCGGTGTCGGTCGCCGGGCCGGCCGGTGTGATGCTGCCGCTCTTCAAGGTGCAGTCGCCCTTCAGCGCGAGCGAAACGAACAACGGCGAGCCGTCACCAAAAGTGTAACGGGTGCCGGGAATCGAGCCGGCACCCGCGCTGACGGGGAGTGAGCAGTCGAGATGATCGCTCGTGACGATAGTGGAAACGATCGGCGAGGCATCAAGGCTGTTGAACATTGTGCGCAGCGGGCCGCAGAATAAATTGCCGTCGAAATGCAGCAGGCGTGTGGCGGCAGACGTGTTTGTTGAATCGGGCGTGAGGCTGCCTCCGTTTTCATTGTGGGAGAGCGTGGTGATCAATTGATGCAGGTTGTCCACGGAGTTCAATTGCACGCCGTCCGGCTCCGCGGGCAAAATGACGACGGCCGAGAGCCAGCCGCTCGCGGCGGTGTTGGTGCGCGGCGCGGACGCAAGCTGGACACCGAGATTGGTGGAAAGGATCCCTTCACTTTGCTTTAGCGGAATCGAGGTGCCGGTGGCCGTTTGCAGCGAATAATCCAAAACTGCCGAGACCGTTTCGGCGCCGGGTGCGGAACCATAATCGTAAAATCGCGAGAAGGTGACCCCGGCTTTCTGGTTGAACGCCGATTGCGCCGGGCTGCCGGCAATAGCAAAGGGACTTCCAAGTTTTGCATAATCAAGCGAGGGCACGAGATGCGTTGTGCCGTCCCCGAGATAGGCGGTCGAGTTCGTCCACCCCACGCCGCCCGAGAGAGCGCCCGTGTGTGCGTTGCTCGTCGAATCAAACGTCTCGGTGCCCGCGCCTTCATCCAGTCTCCAATAGCCGGCGAGGTTGGGTTCATCGCCGGCGTTCGGCAGATTTTCTTGCGCGACAATTTCAGCGGCGGTCAGCGCGCGGCTCCATAAAGTCACTTCGTCCACGTCGCCTAGAAAAGGATAGCCGTTGGTCAGCGCTCCCAAGGTCATCGGGGCAGCCGAGGTCATCGGACCGGCGGCACCGGACCAATTGTTCGATACCACGAGACTTCCATCTAGAAAAAGCTTCCCCCCGGCCGCGTCCACGACCAGCGCCGCGTGATGCCAGCCACCGTCCGCGACGACGGGACTCGCCACGCTATCAATCGCGAAATTATTGCGAATACCAATGTCGCCATTGCGGTAAAAAAAGCCGCGCAACTGGCCGCCCTGCACGACCAACGCCCAACCGTTGTAACTGGAGTCGGTATATTTGGCGGCGATCACCTGAAGGCCGGCCGAGTTGGTTTCCGTGCGAAACCAAGCGGTGGCGGTGAATGGATAAGGGTTTAGATCCGGCGCATTGGTAATGGTCACAATGCCGGTCGTGGCGGTGAACTTCACGCAGTTGGTCGCGACCGTGTTCAAATCCAGCGGCGCGCCAGAAGGCACCCAGGCCGGAGAGTTAAGCAGCGTGGCAATGAACCCGTGATTGCTGGAATCAGCCACCGTCGTGGCGCCGGCACCGTCATTGAATTTCCAATAGCCGAGCAAGCCATCCTCACCACCGCGCAACTCGCGATGCTTGAGATAATTGATTTCGCCGCTCGTTAGGGAGCGGGACCACAGAGTGACTTCATCCACATCGCCGTTCAGCCAATAGGGCCCGGTTGAGAGCGCGCCGATCGTAAGCGGCGCAGCGGTAGTCATTGCGCCGGCGATCCCCTGCCAGCTCGTGGAAGAAGCCACCAGATTGCCATCAAGAAATAGCCGTCCGCCCGTGGCGTCCACTGCCAAAGCGCCGTGATGCCAGAGGCCATCCACGACGCTTGTTCCCGAATACGCGTTAATCGCCCAAGTGTTTTGGTCGCGATAAAAATAGCCGTGAAGCTGGCCGTTTTCCACGACCATTGCCCAACCATTGTAGGTGTTGTCGCCGTATTTTGCGGTAATGACCTGGACCCCGCCAGTGTTGGTGTCACAACGGAACCACGCCGTCACCGTCATGGGATAAGCGTCAAGCGCCAGGTTGTGCATGACACTGGCGTAGCTGCCCGCGCCATTGAACCGCAGCGCCGTGCCGGGCATCGCCAGCACGGGAAACACGGTGCCCAAGCACAGCCACACCCAGCCAAGGCGGCGCAACACGATGATTTTCATGCATTAGACAAGAAATTCCACCTCTAACAGCTCGGGTTACGCGGTTAATTAGAATGGTTTGGGGTGTAAATTGCAAGCTCAATGTCTGCAAGGTGAAGCGTTTTCGGGGGATTTGGTGTCTAGCTACACCCCTCAGCAACCAGACAACGCTTCATTCGCTTTGCCTTGTACCCGCAATGACCTTCGCCTTCCTTTAGATTAAACCTAACCAGAAGCTGCTTACGCCGATGGATCTAGGCTGGCTAACCGGGAGGCGCGTCAAGCAGGTTCAGTTGCTCGGCCGCCGTCCCGGACGCCAGCAGCAGCCGTACGGGTTCGTAATGCTTGCGGTGGATCGGGCAGGGCCCGAACTGGCGCAACGTGGCCAGGTGGAATTCAGTCAAATACCCTTTGTTGCTGGCGAAACCGTATTGGGGGTATTGCTCGTGGTACTTGAGCATTGCTTCGTCTCGAGCCACCTTCGCCAGGATCGAAGCCGCCGAAATGACCCGCACCTTCGCGTCGCCTTTCACGATGGCTCTGGCTGGGAAGGGGAGCGCCGGAAGGCGGTTTCCGTCCACCAACACGATGCCCGGCTTGAGCTTCAATCCGGCAACAGCACGCTGCATCGCCAGCATGGTGGCCCCGAAGACGTTGAGCCGGTTGACCTCGTCCAGGCTCGCGGTGGCAATGCAAAAGTCCAAAGCTCGGTCCTTGATGCGGTCGCTCAATTCCTGGCGGCGCTCCGGGGTGAGCTGTTTCGAATCGCGCAACCCGTTGATCCGCCGGGCAGGATTCAGAATACATGCGGCCGCGTACACCTCGGCAATCGCGGAGCCGATGCCGACCTCGTCCACGCCGCACTCGAACAACCCGGCGGTGGACACAACCTCCGGGAGCGCCATGCGGGGTGGGCCGGCGGCCGGCTGAGCTCCAGTCTCGGGCGAGGCACCGGCCTCGCCTGGAGGATCGAAACTCATTTCACCTTCCCGAAGTTCGTTGGGCATTGAATCGATTCGCTGCGGCATCTTCGCTTCCCAGCGAGCCTGACACAAGGTCGGAACGCCCCAAACGCGAACCCAAGACCGGCACACCCAGTCGGAACACATGGCGATTTTATGTAACATATGTTACATAAAATCGCACCCACGGCGCCAGGGGTTGCCGCCGGGCCGCAGCCAGACGCTTCGCAGCTCGGCAAGGCTGTGCTCCACAAATCCGCAGGTAAAGCGCCAGTTTGGCCGGGAAGGAGCTGTGCACTCGATTCTCTCCTCTTCTCGAAAACCAGCGCTTTGGTGTGGATTTGGGTGCGGGGTAGGCCACGAGCGTGCCGGGTGTGGCAGGATCTCACCCCCAACGTCACGGAAGAATTTGCGTCCGGCTCGTCGAAGCGGTTGAATAGAGGAAATGATGGCCAAACGAGTCATACCTTGCCTGGATGTTCACGCGGGCCAGGTCACCCGGGGTGTTCAGTTCGGCAGGGCCGAAGCCGGGGAGTTGCGCAACGTCGGCGACCCGGTGGCGTTGGCGCTGAAGTACCAATGAACAGGGTGCCGACGAGATGGTCTTTTTCGATATCACGGCCAGTGCGCACGGGCGGGCTACGATGGTGGCGGTGATTGAGCAGGCCGCCGATCAATGTTTCATGCCCCTGACCGTGGGGGGAGGTCTCCGCTCGGTTGATGACATGTATGCGATGCTTCGGGCGGGCGCGGACAAGGTAAGCATCAATTCCTCCGCTCTGGCCAATCCAGACCTGATCCGGGCGGGCGCGGAGAAATTCGGCAGCCAATGCATCGTGGTGTCGATCGATGCCAAGAAGGTTGGGCCTGACCGGTGGGAAGTTTTTTCGCATGGCGGGCGCAAGCCGGCCGGGTGGGAGGCGGTCGAATGGGCTCAGCGGGCCGTGAATCTGGGGGCGGGAGAAATCGTGCTGAACAGTATCGATGCGGATGGGACCAAGGCCGGGTTTGATCTGACGATTACGCGGCGGGTCAGCGAGGCTGTGGGAGTGCCGGTGGTAGCCAGCGGGGGCGCGGGCAAGCTCGAGCACATGGCGGAGGTGCTGCTGGATGGGAAGGCGGACGCGGTATTGGCGGCCAGCATTTTTCATTTTGGAGAATATACGGTCGGAGACGTGAAGCGGTTCCTGGCCCAGAGGGGGATTGCGGTTCGGTTGATCTGACGAACGCGGCTCGGCCGGGGAGGGTTGGTGCGTTGCGGGGTTTCCGGTTGAACCCATCGAGCTCCGTTCACCGGCTTTATTTGCTTTTGAGGCGGGGAAATGATTACATTCTCCGCAATAACTGATGAGCCTTTACGAAAAGCTGAAGTTTGACGCCAACGGTCTGATTCCGGCCATCATTCAGGAGCAGAAGACTGGGCGGGTGCTCATGATGGCCTGGATGAACCGCGCGTCGCTTGAAAAGACAATTGCCAGCGGCAAGACGCATTTCTGGAGCCGCTCGCGCCAGAAGTTTTGGATGAAAGGGGAGACCAGCGGCCACACGCAGACGGTGAAGGACATTGCATTCGATTGTGACGGCGACACCTTGCTGATTCAGGTTGAGCAAATCGGCGCCGCGTGTCACGAGGGCTATCAGTCCTGCTTTTTCCGGTCCGTTGAGGACGGCGGAGCGGCTTGCAAAGTGACCGAGCCGCAGCTTCTGTCGCCCGGGGCGATCTACGGCCAGAAGTAATGGACGACTTTGCCCCATTCGCCGGCCGGATCTACGGCCTGGTCTTCCTTCTGCTGGTGATTTCCCGGGGCATGGATTTTCTGAGCACCTGGGTGGCGACGCCCAACATGGTGCTCGAGGGCAATCCCATTGCCAAGAAGCTCGGCTGGCGGTGGGGCATCCCGCTCAATGTGCTGATGTGCTTCGGCTTCGCTTTTTGGCCGCTGCCGGCAGTCGTCATCAGCACGACCAGCGTGCTGGTAGCCGCCCGGAATTTTCAGTCGGCCTGGCTCATGCGTTCGCTCGGCGAACAGCATTACCGGGACTGGCACATCGAGCGTGTGCAGGAAACCAGCGTGACGCTTTACCTTTTCTGCCTGTTCGCCCAAACGGCGCTCACGGCCGGAGTCGGGGGCGCGATCATTTATTTTTCCAATTGGGAACGCGAACGCGTGCCCGTGCCCCTGGCCATCGGCCTGGGGATCATTGCCTACGCGGTCGCCGTGGCGTTTTATACCCTGCTGGGAATCGTGCGGATGCGGCGCGCGCATCGGGACGAAGCGCGGCGATTCCAGGGGTACCCCTTTCCGCGATAGCGCGCATCCGGTTTCTTCCCCCCCGACCTATGTATTCCCCGAAACTGGACGAGTTCCTGGAGTTGGCCACCCAGGGAAACATGATCCCCGTGAGTCGAAAACTTCTGGCGGACATCGAGACCCCGCTGTCGGCCTATCGCAAAATTCGCGGCGTCGGCGAGGCCTTTCTCTTCGAGTCGGTCGAAGGCGGCGAGCACTTGGGGCGGTATTCCTTTGTGGGATGCAACCCGCGTTCGATTATCCGGCAGACGGCGGATCGCGTCGAGGTGATCGAGAACGCCAAGAGCGTCGCCACCTACCAAGTCAAGCAGTCCGCGCGCGCCGGTTCCGCGGGATCGACCGATTCCCCGAAGGGAGCCGCCACCGTGAGGGACGGTTTGGAAGTCGTCGAGCGGGTTCTCAAGCGGTACCAGCCCGTGGTCGTGCCGGGGTTGCCGCGCTTTACCGGGGGCGCGGTGGGCTTCATCGGCTACGAGTTCATTCACGACGTCGAGCCGGTCGTGCCGCGGCCGCCGGTGGATGAACTCGGCACGCCGGTGATGTATTTCCTGATCGCGGACCAACTGCTCATTTTTGATCGGGTGGCGCAGACGCTGACGGTTCTCGTGAATGCCGTGATCGAAGACGCGGCCAGCCCCCAGGAGGCCTACGAGGACGCGGTGGCTGAGATCGATCGGCTGGTCTCGCTGCTCGAACAGCCCATCGAGCACCACCCGGTCAGCCTGCCGGAGAACCTGCCGGCCTTGCAGTTCGAGTCCAATGTGCCGCGCGAGAAGTTTCTCGAGAACGTGACGCGGGCCAAGAAATACATTACCGCCGGGGATATTATCCAGGTGGTGGGCTCGCAACGCTTCTCGACACCGGTGAAGGCCTCGCCGCTGGATGTTTACCGGGCCGCCCGTTCCATCAACCCTTCGCCGTACATGTTCCTCCTGGAATTGGGCGGGATCTCATTGGTGGGCGCCTCGCCCGAGATTCATGTCCGGTGCGAGGACAGCCGCGTCGAAATCCGCCCGATTGCCGGGACGCGGCGGCGCGGGGCTTCGCCGAAAGAAGACCGGGCGCTGGAAAGCGAGCTGCTGGCGGATCCGAAAGAGCGCGCGGAACATGTGATGCTGGTGGACCTGGCGCGCAACGACCTGGGACGGGTTTGCGATTTTGGGAGCGTGCGGGTCAAGGACCTGATGATCATCGAGCGCTACAGTCACGTGATGCACATCGTGTCGCAAGTCGAGGGCCGGCTCTCGACCGGGCGCACCCCGTACGATTTGATGCGGGCGACTTTCCCGGCGGGGACGCTGAGCGGCGCGCCGAAGATTCGCGCCATGCAGATCATCGCCGAACTCGAACAAACCGCCCGGGGGCCTTATGGCGGCTGTGTGGGCTATTTCTCCTTCAATGGCAATTTGGATTGTTGCATTACGATTCGCACCGCCCTGCTGAAAGATGGCCGGGCCTACGTGCAGGCCGGCGGCGGCTGGGTCAACGATTCAACGCCCGAGGGCGAGTACCAGGAGACCGTGAACAAGGCCCAGGCCATGTTGCGAGCGGTGGCGCTGGCGGAGAGTTTTGAGCGGGATTAGCTTGCGGAGCAGCGTCTGGCCTGGGCGGGTGTGGGGCAGAAAAACATTGTGTTGCAGTGAAAGCGCTCTACTTTTCCGTTGAATTAGATGAAAACGTTCAGTGAATCGAACTTCCCTGGCCGTCTGATCGCCGTCGAGGGCTTGGATGGATCAGGCAAATCCACCCAGATTTTCTTGCTGAAACGCTGGCTCGAGTTGCAGGGGCTCAAGGTCTATTTCAGCGAATGGAACTCGTCCGAGCTCGTCAAAGCCGCCACCAGCAAGGGCAAGAAGCGCGAGTTGCTCACCCCGACGACTTTTAGTTTGATTCACGCGACGGACTTCGCGGACCGCTACGAACGGCACCTGGTGCCCCTGGTCCGGGCCGGTTACCTGGTGTTGTGTGATCGCTATATTTTCACCGCTTTCGCCCGGGACGTCGTCCGGGGGTGTCCGCCCGAGTGGGTCCGGGGCATCTACGACTTCGCGGCTCTGCCCGATCTGACCTTTTTCTTCAAGGCGGATTTGGAGGTTTCGTTGCAGCGAATCCTGGATGGGCGCCCGCAGCTCAAATACTTCGAAGCCGGCATGGATCTGCGGCTCTCAACCGATCCCTACGAGAGTTTTCGCATGTTCCAGGGGAGAATGCTCGAGCAATACCTTTCGATGAGCACCGAGTTTAACTTCCTGGTCATCGATGCCAATCAATTGGTGGAAAAGCAGCAGGGCCTGGTGCGGGAGTTGGTAGCGCAAAAGCTGGACCTCGGGAAGTTCCGGAGCGCCAAGCGTCCGCTGCCGAAGCTTTGCGCTCCGGGCGGCAAGAACGCGACCGTTCGGCCTCAGCCGCCCCGGGTCGAGGAGCCGGTGGAATGAAGCGCGCCAGCCAAAATCATATCGTGGTTCCGCGCCGGACCCCGCGGCGCTTTTACGGACATGGCATTCCCAAGGTGGAACTGGATCGCCTGGCGGGCCGGCTCATCGTGGTCGAGGGCGCCGACGGTTCAGGACGCTCGACCCAGATCGCCATGCTTGTCGAGTGGCTGGAAGGCAGCGGCCACGCCACCGTCCAGGTCGGCTTGAAACGCTCGACCCTCGTCAGCGAGGAGCTGGTCCGGGCGCAGGAGGGAAACATCCTCAGCCGCACCACGCTGAGCCTCTTTTATGCCACGGATTTTGCGGATCAACTGGAAAACATCATATTGCCGGCGCTGAAGGCCGGCTTCGTCGTCCTGGCGGACCGCTACATTTATACGTTGATGGCGCGGGACATGGTCCGGGGGATGGACGAGGCCTGGCTGAAAAACCTGTATGGGACGGCCCTGGAACCGGACTCGGTCTTTTATCTGAACGTGGATCCCGAGGAATTGGTGCAGCGCAGTTTCGCCAAGAATGCCGCGCTGGATTACTGGGAGAGCGGCATGGACCTGGGCCTTTCCCGTGACATGTTCGACAGCTTCTTGAAGTACCAGGGACTGATGGAGCAAACCTTTCGCCACTTGCAGGTCACCTATGGGTTCACGATCGTGGATGGCATGCGTTCGGTGGATGAGATCAACGAGGAATTGAAAAAGAAGATCATCGCGGTCCTGGCAGGACGGTAAGAGCCTCTCGCAGGGGACTGTCGCGAGGCTTTCATGCAAAGGCGGGCTTCCGCAGCCTGCGCGCGAGGTGGTCATGCGGGCGAGATGCTCAATCACCAGCGGCGCAAAACCCGCGAAAGCACCCCTCTTCTCCATCCGTTCGCAGATGGCGGGTTCCCCCTGAACCGCCGGCGCGCGTTTTGAGCTGCCCGGCCTGCATTGACACTGCGGGGACCGGCGTTTAGCTTGGCCCCACATGTCTCGGCTGCCGTTTGAACTGCTCCTGGCGCTTCGGTATCTGCGACCCAAACGGACTTTTGTTTCGGTCATCACCTTGATTTCGGTGCTGGGCGTCACCTTGGGGGTCGCGGTGCTCATTATCGTGATCAGCGTGATGAGCGGGTTTGACCATGATCTGCGCGACAAGATCCTGGGGTTTAACCCGCAACTGCGCGTGACTCCGGCCCAAGGAACCATGCACAACTACCAGGGCCTGATGCGCCTGATCTCCTCGAGCCAGAACGTCCGGGCGGTTGCGCCCTTTGTCTTGGGCCGGGTATTGGTCGAGACGGAACCCGACAACGGCCAGTCCGTCGCCGACTCCCCGGTCATGCGTGGCATCGATCCCAAGCTCGAGCCTAAAATTACTTCGCTGGCGAGCGACATCGTCGAGGGAAAATTCGACGTGAGCAACCAGGGCCTGTTGATCGGCACGGACTTCGCCGAGCGCATGGGGTTGAAGGTGGGCGACCGCGTCGCGATCTACTCCCCGGACGAGATCAAGAAGATGCGGCAGAACCAGGGTAAAACGAACCAGACTGCGATCCTGGCCTCCGATTACGAAGTCCGCGGCATTTTTGACGCCGGTTATTACGAGTATAACGCGGATGTGATCGTCACCTCGTTGGAGGACGCGCAGGAGCTTTATGTGCTGGACCATACCGTGCACGGGCTGGTGGTGGAGTTGGACGACCCGTACCAAGCGCCCGCCGTCGCCAAGGCGCTGACTGGAATTCTCGGTCCGGATTACCTGATCCGAACATGGATGCAGGAGAACTCGACCATCCTGGGCGCGCTGGTGGTGGAAAAGAACGTGATGTTCTACCTGCTCTTTTTCATCATGATTGTGGCCGCGCTTTGTATTCTGAGCGCCCTGATTACCTTCGTGGTGCAGAAGACGCGCGAGATCGGCATGTTAAAAGCCCTCGGAGCTACCGACTTGCAGGTCTCGGGCTTGTTTCTCAGCCAAAGCGGCTTTGTGGGTGCCGTCGGTGTGGCGGCGGGCTTCGGCCTGGGACGCCTGTTGCTGGCTTATCGCAATGAGTTCCTGGATGTGATGAATCATCTGACCGGGTTCGAGCTCTTTCCCGCCTCGATTTACGGGTTTAACCGGCTGCCGGCGCTGATCGTTCCCAGAGATATTTTGATCATTTGCGGCAGCGCCCTGTTGATCTGCCTGCTGGGCGGGATCATTCCCGCTTGGCGCGCGGGGCGGCTCAAGCCGGTGGAGGCCTTGCGCTATGAGTGATGTGCTGCTGACCGCCAGGAACGTCCATAAGACTTACACGCTGGGCAAACGCTCGCTCGAAGTCCTGCGCGGGATCGATGTCGAATTGGTCCGCGGCGACTTCCTGGGTTTGCGCGGCGCATCCGGCGCGGGCAAGAGCACATTGCTGCAGCTCCTCGGCGGCCTGGATACCCCCAGTGAGGGGGAGATTTGGCTGGCGCAGCGAAACCTGGCCAGGTTGTCGCGCCGGGAGCTGGCCCGCGTGCGCAACGAAGAAATCGGGTTCATCTTCCAATCGTATTATTTGCTGCCCGAGTTGGATGCCCTCGAAAACGTCTGCTTGCCGGCGCGCATGGCCAGAACTCCAGCCGCCCAGGCGGAAGCCCGCGGCCGGGATTTGCTCGCGCGCGTGGGGCTTAAGGAGCGCCTCGATCATAAGCCGTACGAGCTCTCCGGCGGCGAACAACAGCGCGTGGCCATTGCCCGAGCCCTAATCAATGAACCGGAGCTCGTCCTGGCGGATGAACCCACCGGCAATCTCGATTCCCGCACCGGTGAGGAGATCATCGAGCTGCTGGTTTCCTTGCGCTCGGAAAACCAAACCACCCTGGTGATCGCGACCCACGACGCCCGCGTCGCCGAGCGCGCGCCCCGCGTGATCGAGTTGGTGGACGGGCAGGTGGCGCGGGGGGCGTGAGAGCGTAAAACGTAAAACGTAACAACGTAACAACGTAACAACGTAACAATGTGACAGTGCAAGGGTTGAATGAACTTGGGGATGTTTCGAACAGGCCGTGCGCTCAGGTCTCCGACCCCCGCCGAGTTTCACTTCCGTTTTTACGTTTTACGCCCTTACGTTATTACGTTATTACGTTGTTACGTTGTTACGTTATTTCGTCCCTAACCCCCCATGACCACTGACTACTGGGAAACTCGGTACCAAACGAACGACATGCCCTGGGAAAAGGGGGCGGCTTCGCCGGGGTTGGTTGATTTCTTGCAGGCCGAGCCCGGGCTGCGGCGCGGGACGGTTTGCGTGCCAGGGTGCGGCACGGGGCATGACGCCCGGGCTTGGGCGGCGGCTGGGTTTTCGGTGCTCGGAGTGGACATCGCACCCAGCGCGATCCGGTTGGCGGCGGAACGAACGCGGGCGGCCGGCTTAGCCGCTGAGTTCCAGCAGACTGATTTTTTCCGGGCCATGCCTCCGCGGCGATTCGATTGGGTTTTCGAGCATACGCTCTTTTGTGCCATCCAACCCTCCGAACGGGATGCCTATGTGGAAGCCGTGCTGCGGTGGCTCGCACCCGGAGGCCAATACCTGGCAGTGAACTACCTGATCCCGGACCAGGACGGCCCTCCCTTCGGCACCACGCGCGAGGAGATTTGGGAGAGGTTTTCGCCGCATTTCGAGCTGCATCGGGAATGGGTCCCACGCTCGTACCCGAATCGGACCGGGTTGGAGCGAATGTTTTGGTGGCAACGAAGTCGAGGGGGCAAGTGAGCGGGAAGACCACGAGACCACGAGACCACGAGACCACGAGACCACGAGACCACGAGACCACGAGACCACGAGACCACGAGACCACGAGACCACGAGACCACGAACACGAGACCACGAGACCACGAGACCACGAGACCACGAGACCACGAGACCACGAGACCACGAGACCACGAGACCACGAGACCGGGAGTATGGGCCTGAGGGTTTTGTAAAGAGCTTTGTGTGAATTTTTCTTTTTGATTTTTGTTCTCTGTCGTCCTGATCTCGAAAGCCTCACGCCGCGCGTCAAAACAATCCCGGGGGTTCAATCATCCCGTGGTCTCGTGGTCTTGTGGTCCCGCAGTCCCGCAGTCCCGCAGTCCCGCAGTCCCGCAGTCCCGCAGTCCTCTCCTGTGAACATTTATTGCTCTCTGATCGTCAAAAGATTATGAGCGTACGGTCTGCGACCATGCGTGAAAAGTTTTGCGCTATTGACCCCGAATTTCTTTCTATTAACCTTCGTCCATCACTGCGGTGAGACACGAATCGAAAGCAACTTCTTATGGAAAATGAAGCAACCTCCTCGCCGGGCGGGCTACCGCGCCGGGATTTTATCAAGAAAACGGCGGCAGTCGCAGCGGCGGTTGCCGCCACGCCATTGCTGCGCACGCCGGTGTATGGGCAGGACCAGGCGCCGTCAGCCAATGTCGCGGGAGCCAATAGCCGGATCGGCGTGGCCGTCGTGGGCGTGGGATTCGGGATCGGCCAGAACCATCTGATTGGGATCCACGAGAAAGCCAATGAGAACAACACGGCGGTGGTAGCGGCGTGCGATGTTTTCAGCAAACGGCGCAATTTCGCCAAAGATAAGGCGGAGTTGAAGGACTCGGACCTTTACGATGATCACCGGAAGATGCTCGAGCGAAAGGATATCGACGCGGTGGTGATCGCGACGCACGACCCGTGGCACGCGCAGATTTCGATGGATGCCATGGAAGCCGGCAAACACGTGTATTGCGAGAAGCCGATGACGCGGTATCTCGATGAGGCGTTCAAGGTCTATGACACAGTGAAGAAGACCGGGAAGATTTACCAGGTCGGTTCGCAGGGCTGTTCGGCGGCCGGGTGGCACAAGTGCGCGGAACTGATCAAAGGCGGCAAGCTGGGGACGCTGGTTTGGAGCCAGGGGTACTACTGCCGCAACAGCGTGGCTGGTGAATGGAATTACATGATCGAGCCGGAATCCACCGCGGAAAACATCAACTGGGAGCGCTGGCTGGGGCCGAACGTGAAGACGCGCGACGCCTTCAACGCGGAGCAGTTCCACCGCTGGCGCAAATACTACCGCTATTGTGCCGGCGCGCTGGGCGACCTGGTGCCGCACCGGTTGCACCCGTTGATGCTGGCTTCGGGCGAACCCCAATTCCCGTCCCGCGTCAATTGCATCGGCACGCACAACGTCCATGCCGACCTGGCGGTTCCTGGCACCCCGGAACGGGAAGTGCGCGAGCATATTCAATTCCTGGCTGAATTTCCCAGCGGCTACTTGATTACCATCACGGTGAGCACGGTCAACGCCAAGAGCCCCGGCTTTGTGCTTTATACTCACAAGGCGACCCTGGAAGTAGGCACCTCGGGCGAAGTCGTGAAGCTCCTGCCGGAGCGCGAGTTTGCCGAAGAAATCGACCCGGATACGTTTTCGGGGTTGCAACCGGAGGATATCCGCGTTCACGAAAAGAATTGGTTCGATTGCATCCGTGCGAACAAGCAGCCGAACGCGAATGCCGACCTGGCCATCCGGGTCCAGACCGTTATCTCGCTGGCCGAGATGTCGGACCGCATGAACACCACGTTCCTGTTTGACGACAAGACGCGCAAGATCACGGACGCTTCGGGCAAGGAAATCGCGCCGATTACTTACGGCACCTTGGCGCAATCCTAAGGCCGCCGGCGAGCGAGTGAAGCTGTGAATCGGGGGTTTGCAGGCCCGGCCTGCGAACCCCCTGCTTGTTTCACCCTTCGCACCGAACGGCAACATTGCCCGACCGGCCAAGTTAGGTTCTCATGGCGATGGTCACCTTAGCGCGGCACGCGATGGCAACACGGTTCGAGCTCGTGTTGCATGGCGATAACCCGGTGTCGTTGCGGGCCGCCGGGGAAGAGGCCCTGGATGAAATCGACCGGCTGGAAGCCCAGCTCAGCCTGTTCCGGCCCAGCAGTGAAATCGCGAATCTAAACGCCCGCGCGGCCCGGGAACCGGTGCGCGTGACACCCCCATTGTTCGCGTTGCTCGAGCAGGCACGCCAGCTTCATCAGGAGAGCGGCGGCGCTTTTGATATCACGATCGCGCCCCTGGTGCAATGTTGGGGGTTCATGGGCGGGACGGGGAACCTGCCACGGCCGGAAGCGTTGGCGCGGGCGAAGGCACGCGTGGGCATGCACCTGGTCGAACTGCGGCGCGAGGACTTTACCGTCCGGTTCGCCCGCGAAGGCGTCATGCTGGATTTGGGCGCCATTGGCAAAGGCTATGCCATCGAACGCGCCGCCGAACTGCTGCGCGAAGCCGGGGTTGCGAGCGCGCTGCTGCACGGGGGCACCAGCACGATCTACGCCCTGGGCCATCCGCCGGAAGCCGAGTTCTGGGAAATCGCGATCGCGAACCCGAACGACCCGGGCGCGGAGCTCCCCGCCGGCAGTGGCCACGCGTCCGCGCCGGCCGGATTGCTGAGGCTGCCCTTGCGCGACGAAGCGGTTTCGGTTTCGGCTGTTTGGGGCCGGTGTTTTGAAGCGGACGGCAAGACGTTTGGGCACGTGATGGATCCCCGGACCGGAGCGCCCGCGGACCACGCCGTTCTCGCCACCGTCGTTTTGCCCTCGGCCACGGAAACCGATGCCTTGTCCACCGCCCTCTTAACCCTCGGTCTCGAAGGGCACGAGCGCATTTCGAGCCTGCGCCCCGGGATGCGCACCTTGGTGGTGGGGCGAGTGGCGGGCGGCTACGCGAGGCGCGCCCAAGGCATCACGGATGCTGGCGGCGGTGAAGGGTGAGGCAAGGCTGTGATGGGGCTGTGCACCTCGTGAACCGGTCCGCTTGGGGGACGGTTCGTTCTGCGAGTCCAGAGCGATGGACATCGAAAAACGCCACACGATTTTGGCCGGAAGAATTCCACCTTCACCTAGCGGATCCAAGGGCGGAGGTTGTGAAGACGGAGATCTTCGTGTTGACATAATGTTGACGCCAACGTTACATTACATACATGAGTGAACACCCCGATATCCTGATCGCCAGTCCGAAGAAGACTTCCCGACTCCCTCGGTTGGCCTCCTCCTGGCGACCGCGCACCGTTAGTCTGGATTCGTTGCTGAAGGGACCAACCCTCCCCGCACAGATTACGATTCTCGACATTGACGCCCCCGCGCAGCTTGGAAATCTGGAGGCATTTCTGAAAAAGCTCAAGCGGCAGGCGATCCCTGCCAATTTCGTGATCGTGTCCTTGGGTTCTCCAGAAAGCCGAGAGGCAAAAATTCGCCTGCTCGAGGCCTTTCCCAGCCCCGAACGAGTTGAAATCAGCGAGGACCCCGCACAATTCTTAGGCCTGCTCGATAATGTGGCGGCGAAAATCGAAGTGCTTTTAAAGAGGCCTCGGACAAGTCCACTGGACAGAGTTAAGGAAGTCGTGGCGGCAACGAGCGGACTGCGCGAGCGAAACGGGAACTTATCCGCGGTTCTCATCGCCAAACTCTATGGTGTCAGCGTGGCTCAATTGGCGGACTGGCTTGGGCGGTCCCGCCAAACGGTTTCGCGGACTCCCGATGCGGATTCGCTCCAGGACAAACTGGAATACTTGGAGCGAATAGCCCGCCTCTTGACCGTGCTGCCGGAGGAGGAATTCCGGAAGTGGCTACGCATGCCAAATCCGAATCTGAGCCATGAGTCGCCGGTGAACTGGATTGTCCAGAAGCGCTGGCAAGCATTGGCGGATCTCGTAGATGATATGCTCACAGGAGCCCCAAGTTGAAGGGATTGGACGCGATTGCGCGTGGCCTCGCGCTTGCCCCCCGCATTACAGTTCAGGCGACATTGGCGCGAAGAGTCCCGCTTGCGGATTTGTCAAACCTCATCCCACCTGACTTCTTGTACACCTCCAGAAAAAGCCAATCGCTTCAATCCCGCCGGAACGGAGTGTTTATATTTTTCGAAAGACGAGGATACAGCCAGGCTAGAACACGAGCGCTACTGGGCAGGATTGGCTGGAAGCAAGCAGCCCTTCGTAACCTTTTTCGCTCGGGTGAGGCTCCAAAGCGTTCTGGACCTTACCGCGCCCCTCACATTATCCATTCTCAAACTCCGCCCTGAAGAGTTACACCAGGATTGGAGGAAAGCGACGAACCTGACGAAGACCCATGGTTCCAGGCCTCCCAAGCCAGCTTCAGGCCAGTGAGCGTCAGGAGCGGATCGACCGCCGTGATTTCCGGCAGCTTTGCCGCGATGAGTTTACCGTAGCCGCCGGTGGCGACGACCGGAAGACGGCGCACTTTGAGGCCTCGCTTCAATTCAGCGATCAATTCCCGAACCAGGCCGCGATAGCCGTGCACGGCGCCGATGAGCATCGCCTCGCTTGTGCTCTTGCCGATGATGTTCCGAATCTCGCGGACCTGGATGCGGGGCAGCAGCGCGGTCTTTTCGTGCAAATAATCCGTCATTGCCGCCAGGCCCGGGGCTATGATGCCGCCCGCATAGTCGCCGGCCTGGTCCACCACGTCGAAGGTGACCGCGGTGCCGAAGTCCACCACCACCACCGGCGCGCCGAAGCGCACGCGTGCCGCGATGGCGTTGGCCAGCCGATCCGGACCGATAGTGTGCGGCTCGGGATAGTTGATGCCGATTCCCCAGACCGTTTCGGGGCCAAGTTCCAAACAAGGCAGGCTCCAGAGCCGCCGGACCAGGCGGCGCGCCAAGGGGGTTGCCCGGGGGACCACGCTGCAAATCGCCGCCCCATGCAAAACATTCTTTCCGACAAATTTTTTGACCGAGGCCTCCGCGGTACCCCGGCGCCAGCCAGCCGTCGGCACATCGGCCTGGTCAATCACCCGGCGCTTGTCCGCAAGCCCGAGATGCGTGTGGGTGTTGCCGATATCGAAGAGCAGGAGCATGGCGCCTATTTTCTGACCGTGACATCCCCGCCTACGATCGGTTCGAGGTGGCCATGTTCCGTGCGCACCAGCAAGGCGCCATCCTCGCCTAGCGCCTCGGCGCGCCCGCGAACCTCGCGCTCGCCAACCCGGATGACGACCTCGCGTCCGATCGTGCTGCAATGCGCCTCCCACTCATCGGCGACCAGGCTGAAGCTGCGCGATCCGATCCGCGCGTAATCGGCGTCCAACTCCCGCAGAATTGCGACCGCCAGCTCGGCCCGGCAAACCGGCTGACCCAATTCGGCCCTCAAGGAAGTCGCCTGGGCGCGCAGGTCGGCGGGAAAATCGCCCGAAGCCAGGTTCACGTCCACCCCCATCCCGAGGATGACGTATTTGATTTGATCCAACTCGGCATTGAGTTCGGTGAGAATGCCGGCCACCTTTCGGCCCGCGAGCAGAATGTCGTTAGGCCATTTGATTTCCGGTTTGAGGCCGGTGTGGAGTTCCAGGGCGCGGCGCAGCGCGGTGGCGGAGGCGACGGTGACCTGGGTCGTGGCCTGGGGCCGGAGCGGCGGGCGGAGCAGGACGGAAAACCAGAGGCCCTTTTTTGCCGGGGACATCCATTTTCGCCCGAGCCGTCCCCTGCCCCTGGTTTGCGATTCGGCGAACACGACCACGCCTTCCTTGACTCCGTCGCGCGCGAGTTTCTCGACCACGTCGTTGGTTGAGGTCGTTTGTTCGAACACGCGAATGTCGCGCCCGACGACTTTGGTTTTGCCCAACAGCGCCGTTAAATCGTCCGCATGCAGGCAATCCGGAGCGCTCAACAGGCGATAGCCGTTATGGGGGCTGGCCTCCACCTCGTAGCCGAGTTGGCGCAGGTCTTCGATATGCGCCCAGACCGCCGCGCGGCTGATCCCCAGGTCCTGCGACAACTGAGTGCCGGAAACCGCCTCGTCACGGGCGGCCCGGAGCGCGGCCAGGATGCGCGCATCGATGCTCATAGGGCGAAATCCAGGCCAATATCCACCGCACGTGCCGAGTGGGTCAGCGCGCCCACCGAAATAAAATCGACTCCCGTTTCGGCGACCGCGCGCACGGTGGCCAGGGTGATGCCTCCGCTGGCCTCTGTCCGGGCCCGCCCTTTGCATTTTTGGACGGCGAGGCGCAACTGCACCGGATTCATGTTATCCAATAAGATGATATCCGCCCCGGCCTCGAGGGCCTGCTCGACCTGTTGCAGGGTGTCCGCCTCGATCTCGATCTCGAGTTGAGGGTATTGCGCGCGCGCGCGCCGCACTGCGGCAGCCACCGGGTTGGGCGATTCCCCGTGCAGCGCCGCCAGGTGATTATCTTTGATGAGCACCAGGTCGTGCAGACCCTGGCGGTGGTTGCGCCCGCCTCCGCACGCGACCGCATATTTCTCGAACCGCCGCCAGCCGGGCGTCGTTTTGCGGGTGTCCAGGATCCGTGCGCCAGTGCCCTTGATGGCCTCAACGAACTGCGCGGTGAGGGTGGCAATGCCGGAGAGACGCTGTACGAAATTCAACGCCACCCGCTCGGCGCTCAGGAGCGGTCGCGCGGGACCGGTGACCTCCAGCAGCGCTGCTCCCGGCGCCGCCGTCTCGCCATCGTTGCGAGCGCGGGAAATCTCCACCCCGGAATACAATTGCCGAAAGGCGGCCTCGGCAAAGGACAAGCCCGCGACCACCAGCGGTTCGCGCGCGTTCATGACGCCGCGCGCCATCGTCGTCTCCGGCACCACCGCCAGCGTGGTCACGTCGCCAGAGGCCCGATCTTCCGCCAAGGCCGTTTCGACGGCCTGGCGCACTTCTTCCGGGGTGAGCGGTTCCACAAAAGCTAAGATGACAAAACCCGATGAAAAACCAAACCTCAAATCCCGGCCCCTGCCTCATTCCCCACTCCGGGCAAGCGCCCGCTCGATCCGCCGGTCCGGGACGAACCAGATCAGGGCGACCAGCACATACACTCCGTGCGCGATCCAGGGGCTGACAAACGCCAGCGGGATCGCCGCAAAATACAGCGCCGGCGAAAGCTTGCCCTTCCAATCGCGCCCGATGGCCACGGCCAGCAGGGAGCCGGGACCCTGGCGGAGGATAATGACCCGCTGCAGGATCCAATAGGCAATGGCCGCCATCAGCAGCACGGCGCCGTACGCGGCCGTGGGGGTTGACGCAAAATGATTCTCCCCTACCCAGCCCGTGGCGAACGGGAACAGCGACAGCCAGAACAGCAGGTGCAGGTTGGCCCACAGAACCCCTCCGCTCACCCGCTTGGTCGAATGCAGCATATGATGGTGGTTATTCCAGTAAATCCCCACATACACGAAGCTCAAGATGTAGCTGAGGAAGACGGGGAACACCGGCTTGAGCGCCGCCAATTCCGTTCCTCGCGGCACCTTCATCTCCAGCACCATGATCGTAATGATAATGGCGATGACCCCGTCGCTGAAGGCTTCCATCCGGTTCTTTTCCATGCACCACAAATAGCAAAACCCGCGGTGGGTTGTCGCGCCAAAGCCGTCGGCGGCACGGAACGGGGACGAGGGTGCGCGTCCAAAGGTTACGGCAACTAAACAATCGCATTAGTAAATTGACAGAAGCCCGGGCTTCCCCCAGATTTGACATCATGAAATTGACCACCTCGGACCGCCTCCCGCAGCTCTTCCGCGCCCTGCTCCTCACCTCGATTTTGATTGCCGGAGCCGGCCGGGTCCGGGCCCAGGTTTTCACCATCGACACCAACCAGAGTTCCGTCACGATCTCGGGGAGCGTGCTGGGCAGTTCAATCGGGGCCCAGGCGGCTGGCAGTCTGACGGCGACCGTGGGCGGGACGATTCAGGCCGCGGTGACCGGGTCCGGGATACAATTCACTGGCGGAAGCCTGATTCAGGCCAACGACAGCGGCAGTTGGCAGCCGAATGCGGATGGCACCGCGGGCAGCCAGCCGGCTGATTTTGGCGGCTCGGCCACCACCCCGCTTGGCCTCGGCCTGGCGGCGCTGCGCAACATCCTCCTGGATGTGACCAGCGGTGTGATCCCGATTGCCGGCGGCCAATTCGATTCCAGCAGCCTGACGTTCTTTTTCCCCTCCAATGCGACCAGCTCTTTCGCCTACAATGTTTCCGGGGGCTTTCTCAGCAAGCATGGCGCGCAGGCGCTGACCGGCTACGCCACCAACAAAGTGACGGCCCTCGCGACCCTGACGGCCGCGGGAAGTCAGACCACCCTGGTGCTTCCAGTCAACGCCACCTTTTACCTGACGCTGGTTTCTCCAAACGATACGGTCGTGACGCTGAGCGGGCAATTGGTGGCCACGCAAAGCGGGCAGGCGCCATTGATCATCCAATCGGCGGCGGTTCAAAATCATACGCTCACGCTGCAATGGCAGGGCGGCCCCGGCCAGCAATTCAAGATTTTGTCTTCCGCTAATCTGAGCACCTGGCAAACCAACCCCGTGAGCGTCACTCCCACCAACGGAACCTACACCTGGACGACACCGGCTACCGCGCCCGTGCAGTTCCTGCGTCTGGCCCAGTGAGCGGCGGATTGCCGTCGCCCGGGGACTGGTGCGTCGTCTGAGGCCTTCCGCCGAACGGGCCGCCCCGTTCGCTGCAGAAGGGATGCGCTCGGACCCGTGATGCGGGCTAATGTCACCTCGGCCCGAGCCCGCGGCGCGGCAGACCCGTCCCGGGGGTGGGTCACCTAAACTGCTCGGTAGGGAATTTCAGCATTGAAATCCTTAATGCTCCTTGTATGCTAGAAGGCGGTTGCAAAGCCAGCACACCTGATACCTTTGGACGTGATCGCACCAGAGCAACTTATGTGGGGTTTTCCCCAAAAAATGTGTTGGCGAACCCCGGTCCCGTTCTGCGATAGTCTTGCGCCTGAGTTTATGAAAAATAATAAAAAGTGGTTTTTAGGCGTCATTGTATTCGCCTTTCTTGGGATCGCATTCCCAGCCTTTGGGAGTGAAGCAGAACTGAAATTGCCGTCGCTCGGGGGTGTTAGGTTCCCCGCCCTCGGCGGTTTGAGCGGGTATAGCCTGATGCTCATCGGCATCGGCGTCTGCGCCTTGGCTGCCGTGTTTGGGATTTGGCAATACCACCAGACCAAGAATCTCCCGGTCCATGACTCGATGCGCAACGTCTCGAACGTCATCTGGGAGACCTGCAAGAGCTATCTATTCCAGCAGGGCAAGTTCCTGGCCGTGCTCTGGGTGTTGATCGGCGCTTGTATTTTCTATTACTTCTCCGCCCTTCAACACATGTCACTCGGCAGCGTGGGGGTGATTTTACTGGCGTCGATTCTGGGTATTCTGGGGTCCTACGGTGTGGCCTGGTTCGGCATGCGGATTAACACCCAGGCCAACAGCCGTTCGGCGTTCGCCGCGTTGCGGGGCCTGCCCTGGGCGCCGCTGGCCATCCCCATGCGTTCCGGCATGAGCGTCGGCATGTTGTTGATCACCGTCGAGCTGTTCTTCATGATCTGCATCCTGATCTTCCTGCCGCGCGACCTGACCGGCCCTTGCTTTATCGGTTTCGCCATTGGCGAATCGCTCGGCGCCGCAGCCTTGCGTATTTGCGGCGGTATCTTTACGAAGATTGCCGACATCGGCTCGGATCTCATGAAGATCGTCTTCAAACTTCCCGAAGATGACCCGAAGAATCCGGGCGTGATTGCCGACTGCACCGGGGACAATGCCGGCGACTCGGTCGGGCCCACCGCCGACGGCTTCGAGACCTACGGGGTTACAGGTGTCGCCCTCATCTCGTTCCTGGCGCTCACCTTGGGTGCTTCCAGCATCTGCGCCCAGCTCATCACCTGGATTTTCGTCATGCGCATCATGATGATTATCACGTCGCTGGTGGCCTATTTTATCACCGACAGCGTCTTTACCGCCAAGTATAGCAACGCGCTCGACTTTAATCCCGAGAAGCCGCTGACCTGGCTGGTCTGGATCACATCCGCCATTTCCATCGGCATGACCTTTGTGGTGAGCAAGTTGATGCTGGGCGATTTCACCGATGCCTCGGGCGTGGCCCGTCCGGACCTTTGGTGGGTGCTTTCGATCATCATCTCCTGCGGCACAGCCGCCGGGGCGCTCATCCCGGAGTTCACCAAGATCTTTACCAGCACCGAAGCCCGGCATACCCGGGAAATCGTAACGGCCTCCCGCCAGGGGGGGGCTTCGCTGAACATCCTGTCCGGGTTTGTGGCCGGCAATTTTTCGGCCTTTTGGGAAGGCTTGCTCATGTTGGTCCTGATGCTGATTGCGGCGGTGGTTTCACAACACGTTTCGCTGACCTCCCTGATGCCTGCCAACATCGGTTTCGCCCCCCCCATCTTCGCCTTCGGTTTGGTGGCCTTCGGCTTTCTGGGCATGGGTCCGGTGACCATCGCGGTCGATAGCTTCGGCCCTGTGTCCGACAACGCCCAATCGGTGTATGAACTCAGCCAGATCGAATCGATTCCCAATATTTCGCAGGAAATCCAGAGCCAGTTCGGCTTTAAACCCGAGTTCGAAAAGGCCAAGCACAACCTGGAGCGGAACGACGGCGCCGGCAACACCTTCAAGGCCACGGCCAAGCCGGTGTTGATCGGCACCGCGGTCGTGGGTGCGACCACGATGTTATTCGCCATCATCCTCCTGTTGAACAACACGATCGCCGAGGGCAAAATCGTCGAGAAGCTCTCGCTGGTCCAGCCGGCGATCGTGCTCGGCCTGTTGATGGGTGGCGCGGTGATCTACTGGTTTACCGGGGCCTCCTGCCAGGCGGTGGTTACCGGCGCGTATCGCGCGGTGGTTTACATCAAGGAAAACATGGATCTGAACGCCAAAACCGCCTCGATTGAGGACAGCAAAGAAGTGGTGAAGATCTGCACCATCTATGCCCAAAAGGGCATGGTGAACATTTTCGTCGCCATCTTCTGCCTGTCGCTAGCGCTGGCGTTCTTTGATTCCTACTTCTTCATCGGTTATCTGATCTCGATTGCCTTCTTCGGCCTCTACCAGGCCATTTTCATGGCCAATGCCGGCGGCGCCTGGGACAACGCCAAGAAGATTGTCGAGGTGGACTTGCGCGCCAAGGGCACCGAACTGCACGCCGCCAGCGTGGTGGGCGACACCGTGGGCGATCCGTTCAAGGACACCAGTTCGGTGGCGATGAACCCGATCATCAAGTTCACCACCCTGTTTGGATTGCTGGCCACGGAGATCGCCGTGGCCATGCAGCGCAACAACCAAACGAAGCTCAAGATCGGCATCGGCGCCGTGCTCTTCGCGATCGCGCTGGTCTTCATCTATCGTTCCTTCTATGGAATGCGCATCCCCGAGGACCAGGAGGAGCCCAAGCCGGTTACCCCGGCTCGCGCCATCGCTCCGGCGACCAAGGAATTGGCCGCCAGCAAGCGCTAGGATCCTGATCGCATCTGATTCCGCAGCGCCCGTCGTGGTTGATACCCCGGCGGGCGTTGCGCATTTAAACTCCAATCGCAGCCCGTGCCTGGTGCATCCCCGCCGGGCGGGAAACCCAGCGGGTCAGGCTTTCCCCAGGCGCGCCGCCCGGACCAGCTTGAGCCGCCCATAATCGTAGCGTCCGCCCAGCCGCTCGAATACCGGGGACAGCGCTTCGAAACCTAATTGGTCGAAAGCGGTTGCGATTTCCCGCTGCTCATCCTGGGTTAGGAACCGGTCCAAATCCAAGGGTTCACCCGCTTGCAGCGCGCCGGCCAAGTGGCCGTAGATCGTGCCGAGCGACAGCTTCCGCCCCTGGGCGATTAGCTCGACGGATTCCCCGGCGCGAAACCGGCGCAGGGTCTCCGCCACCGTGCTCTCGGGCCGCAGCCGGGGTGTTCCCGGCTTGGCCGGTGCGAACGAATCCCCGGCGAAAAACTGCCGCGGATGCCCTTCGAGGTGCCGGGCGATTTCAGCCAGGAACACGTCGCCGTATTCCTGCTTCTTTTTCTCCCCAACGCCGCTGATCCTCGTGAACTCATGCTGGCTCCGGGGATAATCCCGTGCCATTTGCCGCAGCGAGACATCGGAGAAAACGATGTACGGCGGCACCCCGCGTTCGTCGGCCAGGCGCTTGCGAAGCTGCCTGAGGGTTTCGAACAACACCTCATCGCAGGCGATCGCTCCCGCCCGGTGCGCCGCCGGCTCGGGCGCGCTCACCGGCCGGGTGAGCTCCACGGGCCGTCGATCCTTGAGCAACATCCGTCCTTCGGGTGTGAGCGAGAGCACGTTGAATTTATCCGGGGTCTGCCGGACGAAACCCAGGCGCAAGAGTTGCCGGCCAATCGCCTTCCATTGCGCGCGGCTGTGCTCCTTGCCGATGCCGTAGGTGGAGACGCCGGTGTGGTTCCATTTGCGCACGTTCTCGGTATCGGCGCCGGTGAGGACCTCGACGATCTGGTTGACCCCAAAATCAAACCCGCTCTGCTGCTTTACGCGATAAATGCACGAGAGAAACTTCTGCGCCTCGAGCGTCCCGTCGTAGGTGTCGCGCGGCGACAGGCAATTATCGCAACCCTCGCAGCCGTCCGACTCGCATTGCTCGCCGAAGTATTCGAGCAGCACCTGCCGGCGGCATTCCGAATTTTCGGCATAATGCACCATTTGGTTGAGCTGTTCGCGCGCAATTTGGCGTTCGCCCGGCGGCTTTTCCTCGATGAAACGAAGCTGCTTCATCACGTCGCCGGGGCTGAACAGCAGCAGGCATTCGCTCGGCAGCCCGTCGCGCCCGGCACGCCCGGTCTCCTGGTAGTAGCCCTCGATATTCTTTGGGAGATCGTAATGCAGGACGAACCGCACGTTGGGTTTGTTGATCCCCATTCCGAAGGCGATCGTCGCGCAGATCACCCGGATCTCGTCGCGCAGGAAGAGTTCCTGATTGGCCGAGCGCTCCTCGGAAGCCAGCCCCGCGTGATACGGTCGCGCCTTCACGCCGTCCTGGCTCAGGTGTTCGGCCAGGCGCTCGGCAGTCTTGCGCGCCTGGCAATACACGATCCCGCTCTCCCGGGGACGGGCTCGCACGAAATCCAGGATTTGCTCGTAGCCGCTTTCCTTGGCATAGACGCGGTAGGTCAAATTGGGCCGATTGAAGCTGGCCACATAGACCGCGGGGTCGCGCAGCTTGAGTTGCTTGAGGATATCCGCGCGCACCCGTTCGGTTGCGGTCGCCGTCAGGGCCATCAGGGGCACGGCGGGGAAGAGCTCCCGGAGTTGGGCGAGCTGCCGGTATTCGGGCCGGAAGTCGTGCCCCCATTCGCTGATGCAATGCGCCTCGTCAATCGCCACCAGCCGCACGTTCCAGCGCTGCAAGTCGGCCAGGAATCCCGAGAGCATGAGGCGCTCCGGCGCCGCATACAAGAGCCGGTACTCGCCCTGGTGCAGCCCGCGCAAACGCGCGCGCGATTCGCGGGCATCCAACGAGGAGTTCAGGAACGTCGCCGGCACGCCGCCCGCCTGCAAGGCGTCCACCTGGTCTTTCATGAGCGCGATCAGCGGGGACACCACCACGGTCAGCCCGGGGCGGGCCATCGCCGGCAGTTGAAAGCAAAGGGACTTCCCCCCGCCGGTGGGCAGCAGTGCGAAGACGTCCCTGCCTGCCAGCGCTTCCAGGATGATGTCTTCCTGCAACGGCCGAAAGGACGCAAAGCCGAAGTATTGCTTCAGCAACGCCAGGAGCTGTGATTTCCCATCTGCCACAAGCTCGACAAGTTACCGGGAAGCCCTGCCGGTTTGAAACCAATAAATCGATTGCCTGTGGTCTCGAAATCCATGGCAGGTGTCCTGGCGCCGCTGCGCCAAGCGCGGGGCCGAGCCTTCCGACGGCTCAGGCTTCCTCCCAGCCCGCGTTCCGGTTACAACCCGCCGACGCTCCCGGCAGTCCGCGCTTTCCCCAGCGGCCCCAGCAACTGCGCGGCGCCCATCCCCATCAGATCCATCTCGGTGCCGGTCATGAAAAACTGGAATCCCTGCCGGCTGAAAGTTTGGATCTCCTTGGGGCTCCGGGCTGGACGGCCCAGGAACTTGCCATGCTTCCGCGCCGCCGCCGCTATCCGGCTGACCGCTTCGTCGAGGCGCGGCTGGTTTTGAGCGCCGCGCAGCCCAAGCGAGAACGAAAGATCGCTGGTCCCAATGAACAATACGTCCAAGCCGGGCGTCGCGGCGATCGCGTCAATGTTGGCCAATGCGGTCGTGTCTTCGACGACGCCCACGACCAGGACGTTCTCATCGGCAAAATCGTAGTAACCGCCGGGCGCCGGCCAGCGGAATTGCGCCAGGTCGGCGCCCGAGCCCCGCAATCCCAGCGGCGGGTACCGGCACGCCGCCACGGCCTGGCGAGCCAGCTCGGGCGTTCGGGTAAAAGGGAAGATTACCCCCAGGACCCCGGCATCCAGGAGTCGCTTGGCCGTCCAAAGCTCGTTTACCGGCGGGCGGGCGAATGGCACGGCCGGGAGGCCGCGGGTGGCCAGCACCATGTTGCGGAGCCCTTCGAGGGAAATCGGCGCATGCTCCATTTCGATCCAGAGAAAATCAAAGCCGAGATTGGCCGCTTGCGCGGCGGTCTCGACGTTGTTGACGCTAATGACCACGCCGATAACCGGTTCGCCCCGCTTGAGCTTGTCTTTGACTGGGTTGCTCCACGCGGATGGCTTTTTTGAGGTGTTTTTCGCTTTCATAAAATAGTTTATTTCGCCAAAGGTTCGGTGCTTCACGCGACAGAATACCGGTTCAGCCAAGGTGCGCCTTAGCCGGGGCCGTTAGCGCGCCGGCGCCGAGTGGTCCTTCAGCAGCCATACTTCGGACACCTGGCATCCGCGGCCGTTCCCGCCCAGCCCGGGTTCGCCAAACCAGCTCAGGGTCAATTCCCCTCCCGCGGTGGCGGCTTGGGGGATCGTAAACTCGATCGGACGGTAAGGGAATGGCTTGGCCATGAACGGGTGCACCTCGAACTGGTGATTCGCCATGAGTCGCAGCTTCATTTTGGGACTGTCGCCGGCATAAACGACACGCAAGCGGTACGTCGCGCTTGGGTCCAGGCCGGTGTAGTGCATTTCGAGTGGCGCATCATAAAGCGCCTCCGCATGATCCATCCAGGAGATCCTCCGCGCCCCGTCCGGTTTCTCGTCCGGTTCATCCACGACCAGGTCCTCTTCGAAATCGGTCCGTGCGCTCGTCATCGCACCGGCATCCGAATTGAAGCCGCCGCCGCGCACCAGGTGGGGTTGGCGGGCGGGGTTTCCGAGATCATCATAAAAACCCCCGGGCCCGGGATCCGTCCAGCGGACAATCGCATCGAGCGCGCTCAGCCGCTCGGGCTCACCCGTGAGCTTGCGGATTTTGGCAAATTGTTCCTTCAGCCAGACGCGGTTATTCAACGGATAATCCAAAGTATCCAAGCTGGCGCCGCGATCCACCGCGATGGCCTGGTACTTCTCGACGCTCAACTGCATGCCGATGCTTTGGAACAGGGCTTCGCCGAGCTCAAAAATGCGCTGGCGCCAATCCGCGGCGACAGGCTCCGTCAAGGCGCGATCCAGGATGCGTTCCGCCGTCCCCATGGCGAAGCCCGCGCCGGTTGCCGGCGCGCGGCGCAGCGCTTCCATCGCCTCGGCTTCGAGATCCGTTTCATGAATGAGCCGCCGGCGAACGTACGCGTCGTAGTAAGCCCGGAACAGCCCCTGCTGAAAGCGCCAATTCTTCAAGTCCGCGGGTGAAGCGCGCCGTTCCATGGCCTCAAATTGCGCCAGCGTGGTCGGCACATTCTCGTTGGCCAGCAGGGGCCCGCGCCAGTCCCGCTCGAGCGCCATCAAGCCCTGGGCGAAATCGTCCGTGTAATTCTCACCGATGAAATAGCGGCTGTAATCCCGCAGAATGTTTACGACGGGCAGGCCGGGATCCCAGCCCAGCGCGTTCCACACAAATTTATTCACGTCATCATTGCAGCCTTCCGAGTAGGTGAGAAAACCGATCGTATCAGGCTGCGTCTGGCGGAAGATGGTCGCCTCGTCCTCGGGCCGTGGATTGATGCATTCACGCGCTTCGGTCAGGGCGTAGGCCGCATCCCAATCGGGGACGACGTACTGGCATTGGCGCGAATGGGTGATGTCCGGGTAATGACGTATCGGGTACTGCTTGGGGACCAGCGCTCGCAATCGGGCCAGGCTGATGCGGACTTGGGGGCCAAAGACCACGCCGCTGAGCCAGGCGGGGTGCTCGCGGTTGAGGATGTCGAGGAACTCTTCGAGCCAGGCCTGGTTGAAGCTCTGCGGGGATACCCACATCTGCGCCTTGGGGTGGTAGCGGTGCAGGTTCTGCGTCTGCTTCTCCAAGAGCGCCAGCAGGAACTTCGGCTCGGTATGGCCGGGGTCGCCCCCGGGGACGAACACGGCATCGATCCGCGGCAGTTTGCGAAAGACTTCACCCCATTCCGTCAACGCAGACTCGACGGTGGCGGGATCGGAATAGTCTTTGTCCATGGCGGGATACCAAACCCATACGTCCAGACCATAGGCATCCGCCAGGCCGGACATGCCGATCATCATCTCCATGGGCGGCCGCGGGAAATGCGGACTGTCGGCCGCGTCATCGGAGCGAGGCGGGATCAATTCAATCGCATTGCCGCCGAACACGGCGAGGTCGCGGATGTATTGCTCCCAGGTCGGCAAGTCCCAGGCATCATAGGAATTGCATTTCGGACGATAGCCGAGTTGCTGTCCGCGCAGCGAATACCTGGGCGCGCTGGCGATGTTGAGATCATCGGCCACGCTGACGTTCCCAGGTCGCATATGCAATTCGCGGAGCAACCGGCCCACTCCATACAAGACGCCGCGGGCGTCGTTGCCGACGACCAAGACGGCGGGACCCGCCGAGCCGGTTTTGGCCAGCAGTCGGTAGCCTTCGGGGCGGCCGGAGTCGCCGGAGTCTTCCATCGCCTGCGAATACGGACCGGCCAATTGGCGAAGCGCGGACTTGGGGCCCACCGCGATGACGGGGATGTTCGACGACGGCCAGGCGGCGGCCTCGTGCCAGCGGATATGGGTCCGTTTCTCAGCCTCCTCGAGGAGCAGGCTGACGGCTTTGCGTTCCGGGCCAGAGAGTCCAGGCGGCGCGAAGACGACCGCTTCGCGGAGGTCCAAGCCCGAAACATGGGTTGCCATCAATGACAGCAGAGTGGGCACGAGCGGCAGCCAAGTCCTCCACGCGGCGGGTTTCTGCGACTTTAGAGGAGCAAGCATGTGGAATCACCGCAGCCTCTCAAGTTGAAGCCTGCGACGCGAGGAAAAAGATAAACCCGGGGGACGCGGGCGAGCGATGCGCAGTTGCGAGTCGGTGGGTTTTCAACGAAACTTGGCGCCGGGGCCTGGTGCGGGCCAATCCGCAGTGTTTCAGTTTCACGATCGATGAGCGACCCTGAACGATACGAGCCAATCAAGCGCACGGCGGTGCCGGGAGGTCCCGCAGCCACCGATGGCGGCTTGGACCTTTGGCTGCTGGAAGACAGCCTGGCCATGACGCCCTGGGAGCGAATGCTGGCCAATGATGGCGCCCTCCGTCTGGCGGAATCGCTCCGCGCTGCCGTCACCAACCGCCATGCAGAGCCTTAGCGAATTGTTGCGGCGGCTGATCGAAGCGCGCGTCGAGTTTGTGCTCATCGGCGGGTTCGCTGCCGTAGCGCATGGCGCAACCCAGGTCACGGCCCGGCAACTTCGAGAAATCCAGAGGCGCCAACCGGGCGCCTAAAACCAGCATCTGGTCCGTGGCAAAAATACTGGAATCGATCCGCCCACCCTCAGCCCGGGCCAAGGTGCTGGTCGCGGAAGTTCGCGGGCGGGATTGGTCTATGGCCTGAGCGCCTACACGATGTGGGGGGTATTTCCGCTCTATTTCCACGCGGTCTCCGCCGTGCCGCCTTTGGTGATCCTCTGTCACCGGATCTTTTGGTCGTCCATGTTTCTCGGCCTGGTGGTTTCGCTTCGGCGGGAATGGAGGTCGATTGGCCCGGTGCTAGGCAAGCGGCGCAATGTCCTGCTGCTTTCGGCCGGGGGGGTCCTCATCGCGCTCAACTGGCTGCTCTTCATTTATTCAGTCGTTAGCCAGCAGATCCTGCAGGCGAGCCTGGGCTATTTTGTGAACCCGCTCCTCTCGGTTGCGCTCGGGATGATCTTCCTCCGAGAGAAGCTCCGGCGCTGGCAGTGGCTCGCGGTTTCACTGGCGGTGCTGGCGGTGGTGAACCTTGGTTTTCGCGGCGTCGGCTTTCCCTGGCTGGCGGTCTCTCTGGCCGTCACCTTTGGCTTTTACGGATTGGTTCGAAAGCTGGTGGATATCAATTCGCTTCACGGCCTGCTCATCGAGACCTCGATTCTGCTCCCCGTGGCGCTGGCCCTCATGTGGGTCCTGCCGGCGAGAAACGTGCCGCGCGTGACCTGGGGTATCCTGTCGTTGTCGGGCGTCATTACCGCCGTGCCGCTCTTGTGCTTCGGCGCGGCCCTGCGCCGGCTGCCGCTCTCGACCATCGGCTTTCTCCAATACATCGGACCCACCTTGCAATTCCTGGTCGCGGTCTGCGTCTTCCACGAGCCTTTGGACCACACGAAGCTAATCAGCTTCGGTTTGTGCTGGCTGGCCATAGGGGTGTACCTCACCGACTCGTTCCTGAGCCACGAACCCCAATTGGTCGCCGATGAGCCGGAATAGCGCGAAGGAGGCTCGGCTTCGGGCTCCCCGCGCGTTGTGAGGTGGTCGAGGGTTGGGGGGCTCAAGCAGCTCGGGGGTGGCAGACGCCTCATTCGTGGTGCGCTTCGCGCGGAGCTGAGGGGGAGACGGGGCCGGGGAAATGCTGAGCGCCGGGTTGGAAATGCGGCGAAACTTGACCCCCGCTACGGCTGCTCCGTGATGACGGTTAATTGGTCCACCCGCGGCGGGGGTATCTGCTGGACGGTTCCGCCCGGCCAGGAGATTTCCAGGCTGTCGATCTTGGTGGCGCGGCCCAGGCCGAAGGTGACGGGCAGTTCGGATTGGGAGAGATAGCTGCGCGTGGGCATCACCTGTCGCGCCAGCGTGCGGCTGCCCACGCGCGCGCGAATCCAGGCGCCAATCGCATCCCGATTGCTGCGGGTGCCTACCAGCTTCAGCCGGACCCAGTGGTGGCCGAGTTTCTGGTCGTTGCGGAGCAGCAACGGCGGCCCGCCGATCTGAGTAATCACCACGTCGAGATCTCCGTCGCCGTCGATGTCGGCAAACGCGGAGCCTCGGCCAACCATGGGCTGGAACAGCGCCGGGCCGCATTTGTCCTCGGGAACGGGGACAAACCCGGTGCCCTTCGGGTCGCCGCGATTCCAAAAGAGCTGGGCCGGCTGGCGGTACTGCTGGCTGGGCTCGACGCGGTGGATCTCGGGTTCGAGGTGGCCGTTGGCCGTGAGCACGTCCAGGCGCCCATCCAGATCGTAATCGAAAAAGAAGAGGCCGAATTTGAGCAGTTTCTGGCTCGCGGGTCCGAAGCCTTCTTTGACCGCCTCGTCGGCGAACAGCAGGGAGTCGCGCCGGGCGGTATAGAGGGCGTTCATTTCGTTGGCAAAGTTGCCGATGGCGATCCCCAGGGTATCATCATTGCGAAACCGGGCTGAATCGATGCCCATGGCTCCGCGCGTTAATCCGTAGGCGTCATAGGCGATGCCGGACCGGGCGCCGATTTCCCGGAACGTGCCGTTGTGCTCGTTATGGAAAAGAAAGTTCTGCACGGTGTCGTTGGCCACCACCAGGTCCATCCAGCCATCGTTATCGACATCGATCGGCGCGACGGCGAGCGATTTGGCCATGGGCCGCCCGGTGGCGGGATTCTTCACCTGCATTCCCGCCTGCGCCGAGACATCGGTAAAATGACCGCCGCCGTCGTTGTGATAAAGATAAGGGTATACCCCGTCGAAATTGCGCGGCGGGCCGTACGCGCGTCCAATGGCCGGCAATTCGTAGCCGGCGGCGCGGTCCAACTCGGGCGACCAGTGGACGTAGTTGCAGACGAAGAGATCGAGCTTGCCGTCATTGTCATAATCCACCCAGGCCGCGCTGGTGCTCCATCCCGCCGGCGCGCCACCCACGCCCGCCGCCCGCGTCACTTCACGGAATTTGCCCCGGCCTTCGTTGTGAAACAGGTGGTTTCCGCCGACGCCGGTCAGGAAGACATCGGGCAAGCCGTCGTTGTCGTAATCGCCCACGGCTACTCCCATGCCATAGAAGCTGACGTCCAGACCCGATCCCGCGGTGACGTCTGTGAAATGTCCATGGCCGTCATTATGGTACAAGGCCATGACCGGCTGTTGCCGGCCCGCGGGAATATGGCCCGGCCAATAGCAGGAATTGACGAAGAGCAAATCGGGGTGACCGTCATTGTCGAAATCGAAGAATGCCACGCCCCCGCCCATGGTCTCAGGCAGGAGCTTGTCGCCGTAAGCGCCGTTGACATGGGTGAATTTTATGCCGGCTGCCGCGGTGACATCGGTGAACCTGGCGAGCGGCACATCCTGGGCGCTGACGGGTTCGCCCCCCGCCGCGAGCAGGAGGGCGAAGAGGGCAAAAGCCGCGGACGGGCGGTGAACCAAGTGCCGTTCGTGGGATTTGGGCGTCGCGCGGGTCTTTGCTTCCAAGGGGAACCGAGCGGGCGCGGGCTCGGGGGCGGTTCGGTTTCCTGTTCTCAAGCGATTAGGGTGTATCATATACTCGACCCGCGGGCAATATGACAACCGGGACCTATCTGCAGACGCGCGGGATCAAATGGGTCCTGGGGCTGGTGTTCTGGACGTTGCTGGGGCTCTCCTTTGCGGGCCAGTTCTACATTTCGGCCTCGAAGGCCGGGCTTGAAGTCACCTGGCGGGAAGCGGTCACCAGCTCCCTGGGAGACTGGTATGTGTTTGCGGTCCTGTCCTTGCCGGTCCTCCACCTGGCCCGGCGGTTCCCGCTGGCAGGCGGCGCCTGGGGGCGCAGCCTGGCCGTGCATGGGTTGGGTTGTATTCTGTTTTCCTTGAGCTATATGACCCTGCGAGCGGAGGTGGCCTCGTGGCAGGGTGGGGGCGGTTTTCAGGGGGCGTTCCAGAGCCTGCTGGTGAAGACCTGGCACTACAACCTGCTCATCTATTGGGTCATTGTCGTGGCCGGTCACGCGGTCGATTATTACCGGAAATACCGCGAGCGCGAGTTGCTGGCGCTGGACCTGGAAAAGCACCTGGCCCAGGCCAGGCTGCAGGCGTTGCAGATGCAACTGAACCCCCATTTCCTCTTCAACACCCTCCACTCCATCTCTTCCCTGATGCACAAGGACGTCGAAGCCGCGGATCGCATGATCGTCCGGCTCGGCGATCTCTTGCGCGCCGCCCTGAAGAGTTCGGACACGCAGGAAGTCGAACTGCAACACGAGCTGGAATTCCTAAAACGCTATTTGGAAATCGAGCAGATCCGTTTGGGGGACCGCCTGAGTGTGAAACTGGAGATCGCGCCCGATACCCTCCGGGCCCGGGTGCCGAACCTGATCCTCCAACCCCTGGTCGAAAACGCCATTCGCCATGGCATTGAACCGCGCGCCAAACCCGGCCGGATCGAACTTCGCGCCCGGCGCCAGGACGGTTCCCTGGCATTGGAAGTGCGCGATAACGGGGCGGGACTGCGCCCGGGCCGGGAGATCGAGGAGGGGGTGGGGCTGTCGAACACGCGGGCACGGCTCCGCGGTTTGTACGGCGAAAGCGCAAGAATTCAGGCTGGAACCGGTTGAAGGCGGCGGCTTGTCGGTCCGGGTCATCATTCCGCTGAACGCCTGATCGAATCATCTGCCGGCGCGGTCGGGAGCGCGCGCCAGCCCCGGAGCTTTTCGAGGCTCGATCGGGCCCGCGCTCCCCCCGGCTGGTCCTGCCGTGGAGGGAACGCACGGGAGGGCCGCACGCGGGCAGTCGCACCCTGCGGGGGGCGGGTGCGTCCTGCCTGGCCGCGGGGCCGGTCGGCTACCCGCCCACGCTGGCGAGTTCCTCGTTGGTGGCCACGTTCAGGATCTTGAACTGCTCGGCATGCAGCGCCGGGTCCGGCCGGAACAGCAGCCTGCCGAAGTAGCGCTTCTCCATTTCCTGGATGTGCTTTTCATCCTCGGTCCGCAGCCGTTCAAGGACGGCCGGATGCACGGAGATGCGGAGCTGAAAATCCGATTCATCCCGGGAGCGTTTCTTGAGGATTTCACCGAGCTTGCGCTGGATCTCGACGCTCATGGTCAGGGCGCTCTTCACTTTGCCGCGCCCTTTGCAATAGGGGCAATCGTCATAGACCGCGGCGTGGACGCTCTCGGAGTGCCGCTGGCGCGTCATTTCCATGAGGCCGAGCTGGGAGATGGGCAGGACGTGCGTCTTGGCCTTGTCACGCCGCAGCCCTTCCTTCATCCGCTGATAGACCTGCTGCTGATCCCGGCGGGATTTCATGTCGATAAAGTCCAGCACGATCAACCCACCCATGTTCCGCAACCGCAATTGGCGCGAGATCTCGTCGGCCGCTTCCACGTTCACCTTGAGAATCGACGTTTCCTGGTCCTTGCCGCCTTTATGGCGCCCGGTGTTGACATCGATCGCGACGAGCGCCTCGGTCTCGTCCACCACGATGTAGCCTCCGCTCTTGAGGTGGACCTGGCGGGAAAAGGCGTTCTCCAACTGCCGGCTGATGTTGAACCGATCAAAAATGGGCTGCGGATCGCTATAGATTTTGACCTTGCTGGCGGAGCGCTGGGAAATCTTTGAAATCATATCGCGCATGCGCTCGTACGCCTTTTGGCTGTCCACCACGATGCGCTCGACATCCTCGGTCAGGAAGTCGCGCACCGTGCGCTCGACCAGGTCGGGTTCCTGAAACACGCAGGTGGCGGTGGGCTGGGTCTTGATGCGGTCCTGGATCTGGTGCCACTCCTCGAGCAGCAGGGCCAAATCCCTTACGAAATAACGCGTCTGCTGGCCTTCCCCAACCGTCCGCATGATCACTCCCATGCCCTCGGGAATGGTGAGTTCACGCAGGATCTTCTTCAGGCGCTGCCGCTCCTGCACATTTTCGATCTTGCGCGAAATCCCGCTCTGGTCCGAGTTGGGCAGCAGGACGAGGTAGCGTCCCGGCAGCACGATGTTGGTGGTCACGCGGGGACCCTTGGTGCCGATGGGGCCTTTGGTCACCTGTACGATGATGTCGCTGCCGGGCGGGTAAACGCGGGGAATGTCCTTCTGGGTAATCTTCGGCTTGTCGCGGCGGCGGCCCTCGCGTTCGACGATTTCCACGCCGCTATCGAAATTGCTCGGCACGATGTCCCAATAGTGCAGGAACGCGTTCTTCTCGAACCCGATATCGACGAAGGCCGCCTTAAGACCGTCTTCGAGGTTTCGGACTTTGCCTTTAAAAATGCTGCCGACCAGCCGCTCCTCGGTGGTGCGCTCGATGTTGAATTCCTCGAGCCGGCCTTCTTCCAGGACGGCGACCCGGGTTTCCAGCGACTCGGCGTTGATGATCACTTCCTTGTGCACGCGCTTGACCGGCTTGATCAGCCGCTGGACTCGCTTGACCAGGTTGCTGGCGGCCGACTTGATGCTGTCCACCAGCCCCCGCGCCGGCTGGGGAACCGGGACCGGTTCGAAGCTCTTCTCCTCCTCGACTTCAGCGGGCGTTTCCAGGTTGGGCTCGCGGAACTGCCGTTTCGCCGGCGCGCCGGCAGCCGCTTCCTCCGGCGGCGGGCCCTCGGGAGGCAAGCCGGCCGCGATATTTTCGGCACGATCGATTTCCTGGGTATGCCGGCGGTCATAGACCTTTTCGTTGGTCGATTGTTCGCCGACCACTTCGGCGCGGGCCTGAACCGCGTCCCGGTCGGGGCGCTGCTGGATATGGCCGAGGCCGCCGGTGGGGCGGAACCGCATGCCTCCCCGGCGCCGCCGGGAAAAGTTTCTTTCACTCATAATTAGTAAGCCTTTCGATAGATATAAACGTTTTGCAACATGCCCATGGCGATTAACGAACCGAGCACTGATGACCCGCCGTAGGAGAGCAGCGGCAGTGGCACGCCCGTCACGGGCATGATGCGAATATTCATGCCGATATTGATAAACACGTGGCTGAAGAGGAGCGTGACCACGCCCACTGCCAGCAATCGTCCCAGGCGATCGCGCGCCTGGCCCGCGATTCTGATCCCACTGAGCAGAACCGCCCCGTACAACGTGAGGACGAGCACGCTGCCGACAAATCCCTTTTCCTCGGCAATGACAGAAAAGATAAAGTCGTTGTGCGCCACCTTACGCGGCAGATAGCCCAGGGCATCTTGTGTGCCCTGCCGCCACCCTTTGCCCATCAACCCGCCCGAGCCCACCGAAATCAAGGCCTGCCGCACGTTATGTGAATCGTCGAACTGCTGCTTGAGCAGTTGTTCCCGCTTCACTTGGGTCGCGCCGGCGGGGACCGGATAGGCCCGGCCGAAATAGACCCAGAGGCGGCGTTGTTGGTAATCCTCGAGTTTAAGCACCTGCCAGTTCCGGGGCAGGAACAGCACGTCCGCCAGAAACAATGCGCCCAGGAGCCCAACGCAGCCCAGCATTTGCCACAGAAAGCGTCTGGGTGTCCCCGCGACGAATAGCATCATCAAGCCGGTGGGGAGCAGGACGAGTGCCGAGCCGAGATCGGGTTCTTTCATAATCAGCAAGAACGGAAGGGCCATCATGCCCAAGGACTTGCCGAAATTGGCCAGCAGCCGAAGCTCGTCGGGGGGCCGGCTCAGAAAATGCGCCTGCACGAGGATAAACGCGAGCTTGGCAAACTCGGAGGGTTGAAACTGAAAGAACCCCAAGTCGATCCAGCGGCGGGCGCCCCAGCCATGGGTCGTGCCGATGCGCGGCACGAGCACGGCGATTAACAGCAGGATCGTGACCCAGTAAATCACGATCGCCCAGCGAGCCACCGTGCGGTAATCCGAGAGGCAGATCGCGGCCCCGGCGCCCGATCCGAGCACATACCAAACAATCTGCCGAAACCAGCTTTGCCGATACCAAGCCAGCGTGGTGGACGCTTCGCTGCCCATGGTGGCGCTATAAACAAACGCCACGCCCACCAGCATCAAACCCAACAAGGCGGCCAGTTGCAGCCGGTCAACGCGGACTTGGTGTTCGTTTAAGCTCGGGTCAAACATGGGGAACCGGTCGGGTGAAACGGTCGGCGGAGGGAGCACGGGAGACTCGGCGTGCATGAGGCGGGCGGTGCTCCACGGTTACAGGATGGGGGCGGTGTGCGGATGCGTCCACCTTGCCACACACACAACGTCCACTGTCGCTTTCTCGTGAAGTGAGCAGGAAGATCGAGCCTGGCTCGTGGACGGAACCCGGCCCTCCCCTCGAGTCGGCACTCCGTCCCATTGTCGCGTGTTCGTTCATGGCTTATCGGGCATTCGGCGCGCCGGCGAGGGCTTCCCTTTTCGCGGGAGCACTTTGTTCACGTTTCATCAGGGCGGCATAGACCGGTCCGGCAACGGGCGAGCAGGTGGATCCGCCGGAGGCGCCGTCCTCGATCATGACCACCACTGCCCATTTCGGGTTGGGATAAGGCGCGAACGAAGCGAACCAGGTGGTCTTGCCCTTTCTGCGGTTATTAAGGTCCTGGATTTCGGCGGTGCCGGTTTTGCCACAAATTCGCAGACCCGGAAGTGGATCATGATCGCGGACATGCTTTCCGCTGCCATCGGTATCTTCGGTGTCGGCGAGCATGGCCTCTTGCAGTATGCCCAGGCTGCGCGCGCTTACCCCGAGTTCATCGCGGACTTGGCCCCGCGCGAACACCGTCACCGGTTCGCCGGAGGATGGGTCTGAAGGTTCGATTCGGTCCACCAGCCGCGGTTTCAACACCTTCCCTCCGTTCGCCAGCGCGGAGATCAACACGGCCACTTGCAACGGCGTGACCAGCACGGGGTCCTGGCCAATGCTCATGTTGGCCGTATTCCCGTCGGTCCAGCGGGAGTTGAGCCGTTCGAGGGTGGGGAAGGACCCCGCGACCTCCTGGCGGGTGGATAAGCCAGTGCGCTCGCCGAGGTGCAGATGTTCGCCCAACCGCACAATGCTTGCCGGTCCCACCCGCAGGCCGTTCATGATGAAATAAGAGTTGCACGAGAGCTTCAACGCCCTGCGGAAATCGTATTCACCCGGAGGCGCGGTATCCCGGATGGGGCGAGCACCTACGACGATGTAGCCCTTGCCGGGCTGCGCCGGGTTTTCATGCACTTCAAATTTCTCCAGCGGGTTAAGCCCGGCCTCCAATGCGGCCAGGCCCACCACGGTTTTGAACACCGACGCGGGGGGGTAATGCTCCTGGGTGGCCCGATTCTTTTCGGCCTGAATGGAAGTGATCCGCTCCCAGTCCTGCCGGGAGATGCTCGGGATGAAGGCATTGGGGTTGAGGGTCGGGCTCGAGGCCATCGCCAGGATATCCCCCGAATGCACGTCCATGACCACTACGGCGCCGCGCACCGGCCCGGTGTAAGGGACCCGCGCGCTTTCCAGGGCGTGCTCCGCCGCGTATTCCACATTGGCGTCCAGGGTCAGCACCACGTTGTGTCCCGGCTCGGCCGGGCTCCACACGTTCTCGGTCTGGCGATAACCGAGGTTGTTCACCAGAACCGATTTCGCCCCGGCCGCCCCGCGCAATTCTTTGTCATAGCCAAACTCAATACCCACTACCCCGCGATAATCCGGCAGACGATAGGAGAAAAAGGCCTCCTCGCCTTCGACCGATTCATCATCGCGCTTCAGGTGTCCGAGCACGTGGGCCGCCAGAGAGCCATAAGGGTAGAAGCGGGTGGACTGCACCTCCAGGTCCACGCCGATAGGAGCGGTGGATTGCTCCTCGAACCGGGCGATATTGGTCGGGTCCAGATTGAGCAGCACGGGAAAGGGGAGCGCCAGCCGGTGCTCGTAGTGGAGCTGAAACTCGGCGGGGTCCCAGGCGATAGGTTCCCCCAATCGCCGGCTCACCTGCTGGATCACGTTGCTCACTACCCGGCAGCGCGTTTCCCAAGTGAAGGCTTCGAGCTGATCCTTTTTCAACCGGACATATTGCGTCTGGATCGCGGACTCACCGAGCCACTTTTGCCAAAAGTAAAGTGAGTTGGTGACTACCCGCTGGGGACGGCTGCGAGCGTATTCCTGGGCGAAAGCGTGGCGTAATTCCTCAAGATACAAACTGACGCTATACGTGGGCCGATTTTCCGCCAACACCGTCCCGTTGATGTCCAAAATCTTCCCACGGACTGCCGGGATGCGCACGGTACGGAAGGACTGGGTTTCCAGCGATTCCTGGTAATCGCGTGCGGAGACGACCTGCACCCACCAGAGGCCGGCCAGCAGCACCCCCAGACCGCCCAATACCACCAGCGTCATGACGCGCAGTTGCGGGTCCTCTTTCTTGAGTTGGTCGAAAACGAGCATCGATTAAGGTCCAGGTTCTCGGTTCTCAGGCCCGCGCGCCATGGCCAGGCTCCCCCATCCGGAGTTTCCTGTTCGCAACGCCTCGGTCTTCGAACAGCCGTTCGCGGCGGTTGAGTCCCAACGGGAAGTGTGAGCATCGCGCTCGAGGCCAGTGGTTGCGACCTGGCGTTTGGATCTCATCTTCCCCTCCTGATCTCCCGGTCGGGCCGGAAACTGGTTTCGGTGACCCGGGTGTGAACGAGCGCGCGATGCAGGCACTCGAAGAGAGTAAAAAGGACGGGAGTGGCCACCGCGCCGCCGAGGCCCATGACGATAAATTGCCACAATGTTCCCCAGCCGAGCAGCGGGGTGTGGCCCGTGGTGAGCAGGAACACCAGGGTGAGAAAGGGCACCGCCAGGCTGGCGCCCAGGCCCAGCACGAACTGGGCGAAGGCCTGGTCGCGAAGGATGAGGTCCCTGACCAGGAGGATGAAGAAACCCACAGCGAATAAGGGCAACACGCTAATCCCCAGGGGATTGGCCGAGAGTGAATCAAACCAAAGACCTCCGAGAAAGGCGGCGAGGCAAACCCCCGCCAGATCGGTGCGGAGTCCAGCATAGACCATCAGGGGCGGCAAAAAATCAATCTGCGCTCCCAAGACCTGGCGTACGCCGCCGAAGGCGGCTTCCCAAAACACCGCCAGGAACGCGGCCGCCAGCACAAATAGGGTGTTAAGCCAGGTCATAAAGTCACTGCTGAGGGCCTGGATTTTGGGTTTGAGGACCGGAGGTCGCGGGCCACCGCCGGTGGGTCCGGGACGCGAAACCGCAACTGGGAACAGACTCATGGTTCAAGCAGCACCCACACTTCCTCCAGCGCGTTAAGGTTTGCGTCGAGCTTCACCCGCGCCACCGTGTACAGACCGTAATCCTCGGTCCGGGAATCGACGATGACCCCCAGGGGAATGTCCTTGGGAAAGATGCCCCCGAGCCCGCTGGTCCAAACGTTTTGGCCGGGTTTGAGGTCCGCGCTTCGGGACAGGTAACCCAGGTCGAGGAATTCGCTTTCGAGCGGACCCGACACGCCGAGCACGCCCGTATCCCGGGCCGGGTTGTCGATTCGCGCCGAGACTTTGCAGTTCGGATCGCCCACCAGCACCACTTGCGACCGGGTGAGGCTGACGGAGGAAATGCGCCCAACCAGCGCGCCATTGGGGCCGAGCACAGGCAGGTTGTTGCTGATTCCGTCTCGCCGGCCGAGATCGATTTGGACGGAGCGCCACCAGTTCGAGGGGTCTCGCAGGACGACGTTGGCCAGCCTGAATTTCCCGTGTCGCTGCCGCTGCTGGAGCTTTAGCAACTCCCGCAACCGGTCGTTTTCCCGGGTCAACACTTCGGCCTGGGCGGCTTGCAGGCGGAGTTGCTGGCTTTGCTCGCGGAGGGCCTGGTTCTGGCGCAGCAATTCGGAGCGGGGCAGCAGGGCGTCACCTGCCCGCCCGGCCAGTTGTTGCGCCGAATTGGCCAGGCCGAAGAGCGGCACAAAAAGGCTGCCGACGCCCGGTCTCAACCAGGCCGTCGCTTTGGTCGGCAAATTCAAGATAGCCAGCGTCAAAAACACAACCAGGCCTAAAGCAATGTAATGCGGCCGTTTTAACATCAAAACAATCCGATCCAGGCAAAGTCAAACCGCAGATAAAACCGTGAGCTTCAACTCACGTCTTCACCGAGGCGCTAACTTGCTCGCGGATGATAGGCGGGGCTACTTGGAGTGATTGGAGACGCGCTTCAGAAATTGGAGTTCCTGCAAAACCCGGCCGGTGCCTTCGGCCACGGCGCTGAGCGGATCGTCGGCGATGTGCACCGGCAAGCCGGTTTCCTCCGCCACGAGTCGATCGATGCCCCGTAACAAGGCACCTCCACCCGCCATGACAATGCCTCGGTCCACCAGGTCGGCGGACAATTCCGGCGGGCAACGTTCCAGGGTAATGCGAACGGATTCCAAAATGCTGGACAGCGGCTCCTGCAAAGCTTCGCGAATTTCCTCCGACCGAATCATCAACGTTTTCGGCAAACCGGCGCTCAAATCGCGTCCTTTGACTTCCATAGTTAATTCCTGCTCCAACGGAAAAGCAGAGCCAATACGTATTTTGATCTCTTCCGCGGTGCGTTCACCTATCATCAGGTTGTAGGCTCGCTTCATGTGCGCAACGATCGTTTCGTCGAATTCGTCTCCGCCTACCCTCAGGCTGCGGCTGAAAACGATGCCGGCGAGCGAGATAATTGCGATTTCGCAGGTCCCGCCGCCGATATCCACGATCATGTTGCCCGCCGGCTCGTGCACTGGCAATCCGACCCCGATGGCCGAGGCCATCGGTTGCTCGATCAGATAGACTTCGCGCGCGCCGGCGTGCGTTGCGGAATCCTTGACGGCCCGTTTTTCAACTTCAGTGATGCCCGACGGCACGGCCACTACCACCCGCGGAGCGATCAGCTTCCGATGATGAACCTTTTGGATAAAATGACGCAGCATCGCCTCGGTAATCTCAAAGTCTGCGATAACTCCGTCTTTCATGGGCCGAATGGCCACAATGTTTCCAGGGGTGCGTCCCAGCATGCGTTTGGCTTCCTCGCCAACTGCCAGGACATTGGTAGTGCCGGCCTGAATGGCAACCACAGACGGTTCCCGCAACACGATTCCCCGGTCCCTTACGTACACGAGGGAATTGGCCGTTCCAAGGTCGATTCCAATATCGTTGGAAAACAGGCTTTTAACTTGCGCTAACATGAATTCTGCCTAACAAGGTAAAAAACTAAAATACATAGGGGAGTGCGGTCAAGACTATTAACCGGGCTAAAAAGCGGGGCAAAGCCCGATTCTCGCCGAAAGTCCGACGCCGAACGGACACCCTGGGGCCGTTTTCGGGGAGAGGGCGGCGCTTCGAGGCGGGGTGTTTAAGAACCCCGGCCAACCGGACGCCGTACCCGCATCTGCCGGCGTAACCTGCTGGTCCGGCCTATCTTGCAGTTCACGATGGCCACCCGAACCGAGTCTGAAGCTTGCCAGGCTAATCGGCCTTCGGGTGGGTGGCAGCGGTGGCAGCCTCGATGAGTTCCCAGAACTTCGGGTTCTGTTGCAGCGCCTCATCCTCCTGCATTTTCAGGCCCGACCGGAAGAAGAAATCCTTCAGCGTATGCCGGTTAAGGATGCGATGAACCAACAAACCAAGCTCGTGGCGCTCGAAATACACCCGGTAATCGCCGACCCGGAACCGGTGCAGGGTGCGTCCAGTCCGTTCGAGTTTGCCGAAGTCATCCAACTCGGTCTGCATGACTTGCTGCGGCAGGCCGCGGAATTCGCCCAGGATCTGCAGTTGTAGTTCCTTGGGCATGCGGGCCAGCTCGGACGCGCTGGTCGGATTAAAAATGATTTGGAATGGGCGCATGGACGATTATTTGGGGAACGTTGACCGCCATTGGCTGGTTTAGCCCAGGAAGGCCCGGTGTACGGCCCGCATGGCCGCCTCGCCTTTTCCCAGCTCAATGACGACCGAGATCTTAATTTCGCTGGTCGAGATCATGTCGATGTTGACCCCTTCCCGGGCGAGCGTGTCGAACATTTTGCCCGCCACACCGGTGTGGCTTTTCATGCCGACGCCGACGATGGAGAGTTTGGCAACGTTCTCGGTCGAGATGACACGGCCAAAGCCTACCTCCGGCTTGAGGCTGTCGATGACCTTTTGGGCTTTGAGCAGATCCGGTTTATCCACGGTGAACGAGAGATCGGTCGCCGGGGCGCCGCTGCCGTGGCTGATGTTCTGAACGATCATGTCCACGTTGACGTTGGCATCGCCGATGGCCTTGAAGATGCGGGCGGCAATGCCCGGTTTGTCCGGCACCGCCACCAGCGTGACCTTGGCCTGGTTCTTGTCGAGCGAGACGCCGCGCACGACGACGTCCTCCATATTCTTGGTTTCCTCTTTCACAATGGTTCCTCGATGGTCGTTCAAGCTCGAGCGGACTTCAAACACCACTCCGAACTTCTTGGCAAATTCGACCGAGCGCGATTGCATGACCTTGGCGCCCAGGCTGGCCAGTTCGAGCATTTCGTCATAAGAAATCTCCTCGAGCTGCTTGGCGTCCGGGACGATCCGGGGGTCGGCGGTGTACACCCCGTTGACGTCGGTGTAAATCTCGCATAAATCGGCTTGGAGCGCCGCAGCCAGGGCGATGGCGGTGAGGTCCGATCCGCCGCGCCCCAGCGTGGTGATCTGGCCCTCGAGGGTTTGGCCCTGAAACCCGGCCACGATGACGACCTGGCCCTCATTGAGCAGGTCATGAATCTTTTTCGGCGTGATATTCTGAATCTTCGCCTTGGTATGCACGCCGTCGGTGACGATGCCAGCCTGGGCGCCGGTCAGCGAGACGGCGGGGAGCCCGAGCGAATGCAGGGCGATGGCGGTGAGCGCGATCGTGGTTTGCTCGCCCGTGGCCAGCAGCACATCCATTTCACGTTCGTTGGGCAGGGGCATCAAATCCTTGGCAAGTTTGATCAGGTTATCGGTCACGCCGCTCATGGCGGAGACGACGACCACGATCTGATCGCCTCGGGCGCGCGATTTGGCCACGCGCCCGGCCACGTTCCTGATGCGCTCGGTGTTGCCTACCGAAGTGCCGCCATATTTCTGAACAATCAACGCCATACTTCAACCCGAATCCTCACCCTATTCCTTACGTTTTACGCTTTACGTTTTTACGTCCTTGCTACTCAAACGTCTCCACGCGCAGCATTACCGGCTTGCCCTTCAAGACCGGCAGCGCGCCAATCTTCTTCAGAGCCTTGGTTACCGCGCCGTTGGGGGCGTCATGGAGCATGAAGATGAGCGGCACACTCTCGCCCTCGTGGCCTGCCGGCTGAATGACCGAGGAAATGCCAATGTCCGAATCGCCGAAAATTCGCGCGATCCGCGCCAGGGTTCCGGGCACATCGACGACGCTGAGACGGACAAAATAGCGTGAGACCACTTCATCAATTGACAGCACTTCGCCGTCGGTCTCGTGCGAAACAAAGGGCGGCACCCGGCGCTTGGCGCCGAACTTCAGATCCAGGGCGGCGTCGGCGATGTCGCTGAGCACCGCGCTGGCGGTGGCATCTTTGCCCGCGCCACGGCCGTAGAAGAGTGTATCGCCCACGATGTCTCCGCGGGCGAAGACGGCGTTAAAGACATGGTTTACGCTGGCAAGCACGTGTGAGTTTGGGACCAGTGTGGGATAGACCGAGACCTGGACGCGGGAGCGGCGTTGGCGGGGGCGCTGGGAACGCCTCTCGGGGTGGCCCAACTGCTTGATGATGCCCAGCAGTTTGATGGTATAGCCCAGTTGGTCCGCGAATTGAATGTCCGTCCGGGTGATGCCTCGAATACCCTCGACGTAGATTTGCTCCGGGGGCACCCAGAAGCCGTGGGCCAGCGAGGCCAGGATCCCGACCTTATGCTGCGCGTCATGGCCATCGATGTCCAGGGAGGGCTCAGCTTCGGCATACCCCTGGGCCTGGGCTTCCTGGAGCACCTGGGCGAAGTCGATTCCTTCCAGCTTCATCCGTGTCAGGATGTAATTGCAGGTGCCATTGACGATCCCGTACAAATGCGTGATGCGGTTCCCAACGAATCCCTCCCGCAACGCTTTGATGATCGGGATGCCGCCGCAGACGCTGGCTTCGTAATAGAGGTTGGTTTCGTAGCGTTTGGCGGCGGCAAAGAGCTCCTCGCCATGGGCGGAGAGCAGGGCCTTGTTGGCCGTGATTACCGGTTTGCCGAGCTTCAGCGCGGCCAAAATCATCGTGCGGGCGAGCGTGGTGCCGCCCACCAATTCCGTCACCACATCGACCGCGGGATCATTGACCACGGCTTGCCAATCGGTGGTCATGATCGAGGCGGGAATCGGATAAGGCCGGGGCTCGTCGAGGGCTTTTACCGCCACCTTGCGTACGCTGAGGTTCACGCCGATGCGCGACGCCATCAGGGCGCCGTTCCGGTCCAGGGCGTGGAACACGCCGCTGCCGACCGTTCCGCCGCCGATCATACCCAGGTTTACCTGCTGCATAATGACCGCCCAGCTTGCCGGGATCTCGGACGTGGGACAATGCATTTCTAACGGCGCGCGACCGTCCGCAGGCTCCATCCAGCTCCGGTCGGAAGGCGCTGCGGGGGGGTGGAGACAGCCTGTCTCCACCATCCTGCGTCCACCCCGGCGGGACAGGCTGTCCCACCCCCACGAGGAGCTTGATCCAACCCCGAGTCGTTCGGCGTTTAGATCGCTTCGTCACTCGTTTTTGCTTGCTTTTCCAGCCCGGCTCGTGGCATGGTCTCTTCGTTACGCTGGGAGCAGCTAGGGAGCGGGCAAAACAAAAACTTCAGCTTGAAGCTTTTAAAGCATGTTCGTTTTTCAAGGAGCCTATGAATGCTGGTTTCGCAGCCAGAGCGGCTTGCCGTGTCCAACCCATTCTAGTAGCAGGACGGATGGGACAACTCCTCACCCTCGGCCGGACGCAGACGTCAAGTTCGGCAAGATCAGGCATTGAAGTTCGATGTATTGATGACAGGAAAGAGCGAATCGCTTGACTTGTCCTTCCAATACCAAAGTTATGAAAGCCCTCTTACTGATTTTCGTCATCGCTGGCTGCTCCCTGGTTGCTCGCCCCCAAGGGACTGTCGAGTTTGACAATCTTCATGTAGGATCACCGAATGCTCCTGTTTACGAGTCGGATGGGGTAACCAAACTCTCCGGCCCACAGTTTATGGCTGAGCTCTTGGGCGGGCCTTCCGCAAATACCCTTTCTTCCATCGCCACAACCGCCTTCCTCACGGGTAATGCGGCTGGGTACTTCCTGGGTGGAACACAATCCATTAGTGGCGTCCGGCCTGGAGACACCGCGTGGGTCCGAGTTGATGTTTGGAACACGCCGTCAGGTGCCTCGTTCGCTCAATCACAAGCCTCCGGTCAGCCCAACTCATGGTGGCAATCCTCCATCTTCTCCGTAACGACCGGAAGTCAAACTGTGAACCCCTCAACGCCAGGAGTCTTGACCGGCCTCGGAAACTCCCCAGTTTACCTGAATGCTGTTCCCGAACCGTCCACGTTGGCTTTGGTCGGTCTTGGTGCGGCGGCGATGTTGTTCCGCATCCGTCGATGTGATCGGTCCGCAGTATCAAACTGGTGAATCGATACCGCTCCTTTATTCTGGCTCGAAACGCTCCCCCCCCAAAAAAATATCTCCTTATTCCGATCACGGATGGTGGCCGGAAAGCGGAATACCAGCGGCTTTGACGTTCTTCCCTCGATGCGTCCTGCCTTCGTTGGCCGGCGGAGGTCGGGACCGGCGGGTTCAATACCCTTCGACTCTCGGAGCCTCGAAACCTTAAAGACGGTCACGATGCGGCAGGTGGTCACGATTCCAACGGACCAAGGCCGCATCACTGGTGTGTTCGAAAATGAATTTCAGCGCCGGTGATTCAACGTGGCCATCGCAAAACAAGACATTCAGGGGCGTGTGCCCTGGGGTGATAGGACCCAGGCCTTTGGCCTGAACGGCAGCGTGCCCAGCCCACGGATTGCTCGTGACGGTGGGATCGTGGGCCAGGTATCTACGGGCAAAGATACAGGAATCGTCCAACCTCCGGGAGAACCACGGTCCCCGGAGAAATCCGTCCCGCACCGCCGTTCGGTTAACCTTCCAAATTTCGCTTGTCTTGCCGGGTCTTTTGGCTGAGGGTATGCCCATTATGAAAAGGTTATTTGCCCTTTTGATATTGTTGAGCCTGGCCGGTGTTTTTGCGGGCTGCAACCAGGAGAACGCGGGCACTAAGACCGACGCGGGCACGAATGCCGCTCCGGCTGCGCCTGGCACCAATCAGTAACGGGTCGCTGCCTCGATTGAGGTAGGATATACGAGCCGGGCCGCTATGGCGCCCGGCTCTTTTATTTTTGTGGAACGCGGTTACATTGAACGCATGAAAACACCTGTGCTTTGCGCTTTGGCCCTTACGCTGGTTCTTGCCGGGTGCGGCGAGAAACCTGGATCTCCGTCCGCTTCCACCAACGCGGTGAGCAGCGGCGGCAACCCGGTCACCGCGCCGGTGGATTACCTTGGGGCTTTGGCCAAGGGCCAGCAAATCGCGGTCAAAACCATCGATACGGCGGCGCTGGATCGGGCCATTCAGATGTTCGGCGTCGAGCACGGGCGCAACCCGAAAGACCTGGATGAACTGGTTCAGGAGAAGTACATCGCGAGGATTCCCGCGCCTCCCTACGGGACAAAGCTGGTCTATGACGCGAATGCCGGGACCGTGCGCGTGGAGAAACAGTAGATCGGCTGCGGCCTCGGACCTTGGAGGTGTGGAACCATTTATGAAGGCGAGCTCCGTCGGGAAGGACGCTGAGCCGACCGGACCGGGCTATTCCTTGAGGGTCAGGCGGTAACCGACTCCGGGTTCGGTAATGAACAGGGTTGGTTTCGAAGGATCGGCCTCCAACTTCTCTCGCAAGTGCGTCATGTACACGCGGAGGTAATGGGTTTGTTCGACGTAGTTCGGTCCCCACACCTCGCGCAGGATTTGGCGGTGGGTGAGCACTTTGCCCGCGTGTTGGGCGAAGAGACGCAGCAGGTTGTACTCCGTGGCGGTCAGCCTGACTTGCTTGGCGCGCACGCTGACCGTTCGAGCGACCAGGTCCACCTCCAAATCACCCGAGCGAAAAATGGCGCTTTCCGGGCTCGGCTGGCTATGGCGTTGGGCCACGCGCAAGCGGGCAAGGAGCTCGGCCGTGCTGAAGGGCTTGGTCACGTAGTCGTCGGCGCCATTGTCCAGCGCGGCCACCTTGTCGTCCTCGCGATCCCGGACCGAAAGCACCACGACCGGCACGCGCGTCCATTCGCGCAAGCGCTTGAGCACCGCCACGCCGTCCAGATCCGGCAGGCCAAGGTCCAGCAGCACGACGTCGGGCGGGTATTGCGCCGCTTGCGCGATTCCCTCCTGTCCGGTGGCCGCTTCGATGACTTTGTAGCCCTTGTTTTCGAGGCAGACACGCAGCAGGCGCCGGATCTGCAGTTCGTCGTCGATCACGAGTGCGATGGATTTTCGCGGAGCAGGTTCGTTCATGGGGATGGCATCACGCTCGGTTCAGCCCTCGCGTTCGGTCAGAACGGGTGGTGGTTTGGTGAGCGGCAGCCGGAGGGTGAATAACGCGCCGCCGCCCGGACGATTTTCGGCTTGGACCTGGCCGCCCTGTGCTTCGGCAAAGCCCTTCACGATCGCCAGGCCCAGCCCGGTCCCGCCCGCCGGCGCGGCCGCGGCGCGATAGAACTTCTCAAAAATGAAGGGCAGCGCCTCGGCGGGCAAGCCGGGCCCCCGGTCGGCCACCGTCAGGACCAGTTCGCCGTCCCGGGCGGAAGCTGCGATTTCGAGGAGCGTGCCCGGCGGGGTGTGTGTGACCGCGTTGAGGAGGAGGTTGCTGAGGGCCTGTTGCATCAGCACGAAATCCATTTTGACGAGCGGCAATTCCGGGGCGACCTGGGTGCTCAGCTTGTGGGTGGCGAGGTCGTGCTCGATCTCCTTGAGCGTCACTTGGATCAAGTCGGTGACATCGCACCAGTCGAGCTTGGGTTTGACATGGCCGGTTTCCAAACGGGTCATGTTGAGGAGGTTGCCCACAAGCCGGTTTAACCGCTGGGTGGCCTCCTGGATTTCACCGACCATGCTGCGCTGCAGCTCCCCGTTCACCCCCAATTCGCCGAGGTTGCCCACCGCGCTGCGAATCGCCGCAATGGGCGTCCGGATCTCATGCGAAATCGAGTTGAGCAAGGTCTTGCTCAAGCGTTCGGATTCCGACACCAGTTTGGCCTGCTGCTCGGCGTCGCGCAGCCGCTGGCGATCCAGCACCAGCGCCACCTGTCTTGCGAATGCATCCAGCAGATCGCGCTGCTCGGTGCTCAGCGCGCTGGGACTGCGGAAGCGCAGGCTGAGCACCCCCACCGCTCGTTCGCCCGCCATCAGCGGCAGGTGCAGACCCTCCGCGGAGGGAAGCGTATCGGTGCCGCGACCCGCCGCCTGCCGGTGACGATACGCCCAGGCCGCCACGCTCTGTTCCTTTTCCACCATGCTCCACGTGCTGGCGAAGTAGGGAGTTAAAGTGGATGATTCCTGGGCTTCCTCGGGCAGCGAGAGGGCCACGCCGGCCTGGGCGGACTTGCCGACCTCGCGGATGATGATGGCCAGCAGATCGGCAAAATCCGAGGCCTGGGCCAGCTCGCGCGTCAGCATGTACAAGGCGGTGGCGCGCTGTTCCCGCCGGCGTTCGGCCGCCTGCTGCTCCCGCAAGCGGGCCGCCAGGTGTCCCATGGCGAGCGCCACAACGAAGTAGGTGCAAAACAGCATGAGATCGGTGATGCCGCTGATGCGAAACGTGAATACGGGGGGGACAAACAAGAAATTCCACAACAAGGCAGTCAGGGTGGCCGCCAGCAAGGTGGGCCCGCGCGCCACGACCATGGCCAGGGCCACCACGCTCAGCAGGTAGATCAGCGCCAGCGGCTGGTAGCCCAGCCGGTTCTGGAGCAGCGCGTTCAGACCCGTGACAGCGGCCACAACGCCCACCGCCTCACCATAGCCCCGGGCACTGGTGCGGTCCCAGCGCGGCGTGGCCGGCCGGCGCAGGATGGGGGCCTCGCCCTCGGCGCGCACCGCGTGGATATCAATGTGACCGCTCTGGCGGATCAAACGGTTCAGCAGCGAGCCGCCCCGCAGCAGGTCCAGTCCTCGCCAGCCGACCGGCTTGCCCACCACGATTTGGGTCGCGTTCTGTTCGCGAGCCACGCGCAACAAGCCCGTGGCCACATCACCGTCGGTCGTGGTAATCACCTGCGCGCCCAACTCCCGCGCCAGTGCCAGGTGGCGGGCGAGCCGCTCCTGTTCGTCGTTGTTCAAGGGACGCGGCAGCTCGACGTACGCGGCGAGCCAGGGGGCCTGCAACTCGCCCGCCAGCCGGCGGGTCCAGCGCACCAGCGAAGCCGACGTGGGGCTGGCGCTTACCGCTACCAGCAGGCGCTGGCCTGATTTCCAAGGATCCGCCACTCCATGCGCCTGCCGGTAAGCCAGCACGTCCTGCCCCACATGCTCGGCCGCGAAGCGCAACGCCAGTTCGCGCAGCGCGGACAAGTTGCCCGGCCGGAAAAAGTTTGCCTGCGCCGCGCGGGCCGATTCCGGGACATACACCTTGCCGGCCGCCAGGCGCTTGCGAAGCTCTTCCGGTGGCAGGTCCACCAGCTCAAACTCCGCTCCGTCCAACACCGTGTCCGGGACCGTCTCCCGGATGGTGGCGCCGGTAATTTGGCGCACGGCTTCAGCCCGGCTCTCGACGTGTTGGACATTGAGGGTGGTGAACACATCGATCCCCGCTTCGAGCAGCTCGATAATGTCCTGGTACCGCTTGGGGTGTCGTGAGCCCGGGGCGTTGGTATGCGCCAGTTCGTCCACCAGGGCGAGTTGCGGCCGGCGGGCGAGCACCGCATCCAGGTCCATCTCGGTGAGCGACACGCCATGGTAGGGAACCTCGAGCCGGGGAATGGCCGGCAAGCCTTCCGCCAGCGCCTCGGTCTCCGTGCGCCCGTGCATTTCGACGTAGCCGGCCACCACGTCGCGCCCCGCCGCCAACTCGCGCCTGGCGGCCTCGAGCATGGCATAAGTCTTGCCCACCCCCGGCGCCATGCCGAAAAACACCTTGAGCCGACCCCGGTTCTGTCGGGCGTCTTCCCGTTGCAGGGCGGCCAGCAGGGCGTCGGGATTGGGACGTTCCGGCTCGGTCATACAGGAACTCTAATCCCCCAACCGGGCTTGGCCATCTGAAAATGGAGCCACGGGATTAAAAACCGACCAGACATCGTTAAAAAGCCGTCAATGTCGTTCGTCCATGCGTGCCGGCTGCGCGAGCGTTCGAGGAGGCCGTCCGGCATGCGGAGGGTGACAGGCCGGACCTCCCGAATGAGGCTGCGCCACGGACCCTCCGCGCGTTGCTTCGAGGTTCAAGGATGCTACACGCGAATGGGTAGAATCAACAGGGGCAGGCCGAGCTGATAAAACCTTCGTTGGAGGGAAAACACCGCGTAATTGTGTAGCAGACGGGTGAAAAAGGTCTCGTGTTTAAACACCAGCTGGCCGCCGAAGAAGATGCCGTTGGGAAAACGCTCGAGAATACTCGGGGCCAGTTCGGTCGCCTTTTGGACAACATCGATGCCGACGGCGGTCACCGCTTCGGCGGGCAGGCCTCGGGAGCGCATATATTCAACGTATTTGTTGTTAGCCGCGGTGATGTGTTGCTTGAGGTTCTCGACTTCCGCGGCGCCTTTGAAATTGCCGGCGTCCACCACCCCGATTTGGACGAAGACGAAGTTCTTGAAGACACCGGGGAACATCCGCAGCACGCCAAAGAGGGTGTGCAGGCCCAACCCGTTGAAACCGTTGACGAGGATCACGGCGGTCTTCGCCTTGGCATCAAGCGCGGGCGCCGGCTTGAGTTCAACCGCCGCGGCGGGCGGCGCGGGCTCGCCGGGCTGGATGGCGGAGACCAGCTCATCCAGGCGTTGCAGATCCTGCGAGGTGTGGGTGTAATGCCGCTTGATGAGGAAGGCCGCGGTCACGAGCAGGGCGGTGACCAGGAGGGTCACCCAGCCGCCCTCGAAGAACTTCAGCGCGCTCAGTGTGACCAGGATGAACGCGGTCAACGCCGCGCCCACCCCATTGATCAGGATCTTAGGTTTCCAGCCGGGCATGTTGCGGCGTTCCTGCCACCAATGCCGGACCATGCCCAATTGAGACAGGGTGAAGGTGATAAAAACGTTGATGCTGTATAATACGACCAGGAAATCTACCGAGCCGCGTGAGGCGACCATCAACAGCAGCGCGAATCCACCCATCATCAGGATCCCGTTATGCGTGACGAACCGGTCGCTCAAGGTGGCGAACCGGGTGGGAAACCACCGGTCCAGCGCCATATTCGACAAGACGCGGGGTCCGTCCAGAAAGCCGGCCTGGGCGGCCACGAACAGCAGGGCGGCCTCCGAGGCCAGTGTGACCAGGATGAACGTAAAGGAGGCGCCTCGGGGCCAGGACGCCGTCAGGGATTCGAATAGCACCGCGTTGAGCGTCTTGCCTTCGCTTGGGGTCACGTGAAAGAGCAGATAACCCACGAGCAGGCCGGCGACGGTGATCGACAGGGAAATGGCCATGTAACGCATGGTGCGTTTGCCGGTCTGGACTCGCGGTTCCCGCAGGATGGGCAGGCCGTTGCTGACGGCCTCGATGCCCGTGTAGGTGCCGGCGCCCATGCTGTAGGCCCGCAGCACCAGCAGCGCCATCCCCAGCCAGCCCAGGCTTTGGTGGGTCGCCGTGATTTCGGTCGAGGCGCGCTGCCAGACTTCCGGCAGATTCCCCAGGTGGGTCCAGAGCGTGTACACGATCACGAACACGTGGGTCAGAACGAACGTAATAAAAATCGGCACCCAGGGGAGCACGGCTTCCTTGGCCCCGCGCAGGTTCAGGAGCGTGAGCAGGCACACGCCGCCGATCTCAAACATTAACTTGTAGTGCGCCGCGCCAACCGGCATCAAGCTGAAGAGCGCATCGGCGCCGCTGGCGACCGAAATGGTGATCGTCAGCACGTAGTCGATCAGCAGCGCAGAGCCTGAGACAACCCCCAGGGCCGGCGAGAGGAGTTTGCTGGCCACCAGGTAGCCGCCGCCGCCGGTCGGGAAGAGTTCGATGATCTGCGAATAACTGGCGCTGATGACAAAGACCGTGACCACGGCTGCCGCAGCCACCAGCAGGCTCAGGTAGATATGCCCGTTGAGTGCCTTGAACGTTTCCTCGGGACCGTAGCAGGAGGAAGACAACCCGTCGGCTCCCAGCCCCACCCAGGCGAAGAAGGCAATGAGCGAGAGCTTGTGGAACAGACCCTGATCGGAGAGATCGCGGGATTTGCCGATCAACACCGTTTTCAGCCGGCCACCCAGATTCATATCGGACATAATGCTTCGTTGCTCGCCCGGAGGACGGCATCCGCTCCCGGTTCAAAATGCTTGCCGGTCGCGGGCACACGGAACCCCGTCATTGTGTTTCGATTGGGGGGATCGGGCCGCCCGGAGCACGAGGCGGAAGGATCGCCCTTCCAAATGCCGGCGAGGTTAGCTGACGGGCTCGGCCTTGAAAGTGGCCGCGGCACTGCTGGTTGCTTGCCGTTCGCCCCGTCTCCGGCCTGTTACTCCGGAGTATTCGGTTCCCCCGCGTTCAGCCCCAGGAAGGGAGCCAAACTTAGGCTGCGTGCCGACAGGAGAGCAAAAAACGCGCCTAAAGTCAACTGGGCGCCCGGGGACAGCCCAGAGTCCACCGGGCCCGGCGAAGAGCCGGCCCAGCCAGCTTGGCTTCACCCACAGGGATTGCTCCCCCGCGGGTAATTCGAGACCGGCGCGCCCGGCTCGGGATCCCGGGCGAATGCTGTTCTAAAACTTCGCCGGTGGGCAAATCGCGACAGACCGAAGGCCGGGTCTGCGCCAATCGAAGCATTCAGCGCCCGGCTGCGAGTGTGGTTAAGCGGGACTCGCTGGCCGCGCGTTGTGAGTTCCTGGAACTCAGCGGGATGCGCTGGTTGCGAAGTCTCCGCAGCCTTCGCCAGCGTTCTTTAGCCCGGCTCGCTCCCTATCCATCGCGCGAAGCCGGAACGGCCCGCCGGTGCAATCCGTCAGCACTTCCAGGCGCCCGGCTTCCCGTGCCGCGAACTTGTTCTGACTGTTCCCCCGCTTGGCCGTCCGCCTGCTCCCGTAAAGCCTCTAGGGGGATGGGTGGGCCGGCGACTAGAACCGGGCACTCGGCATTTTGGATGACGCGCCGGGCGGTGTGCTGCGAAAAAATCCTCCAGGGGGATTTTCGCGCCGGGCGTCCCATGATCAGCAGGTCATACGCGCGGCTTTGCTCGACGATTTGCTCCCAAGGCAGCCCTTCGATGAGCAGTGTTTCGGTGCGCACGCGGGCGGCCAAGGAACCGGCCGCCTGGGCGAGTTCAGCCACGGCCCGCGCCCAAGCGCGGCTCATGAGGTTTTCTGCGGTGCCCTCCGCCCCGGGGGCGGGCTGGAGGTTGATGTCAATGACGTGCAGGAGTGTCAGTTTGGCGGCGTTTAGGTTCGCCAACCGCGCCGCGAATTCAACCGCCCGGCTGGCGTCGCGAGAGAAATCTGTCGCCACCAGGATGGTGTGGATCCGTCTGGTCTGGCGGCTGGCTTCCTCCGGGGTGGCAGGCAGCAAGAGCGTGCGGCTGGGGTCGAGCACCGCCGGCCGGCCGGCATTTGTCCCGGCCTCGGAGAGCGGCTGCTCGGGCGTTCTTTGAAGTTCCATCAGCGATTTCATGTCTCGCCTCTACCCTCTGGCCAGAGGGCGCGGTTGGATAATAAAAAGCCAGACGATAGCCATTAAAAGAAAGTCAACAGGGGCGGCGGGCGGGTGCGCCTGGTTCGAGCCGGCTATTAAATAAGTTGAAACTGTTGGCCTATCCTAAGAGTCTTCCTTGTATGAAGATGAAGGGTCGTCCACGGGTATTTTTTGCCGTCGCAGCGGGTATGGTGTTGTTGCTGGGTCTGGTCGCCTTGAAGGGGCTCCATAAAGGAAAGCCCATCCCCCCCGAGAAACTCGTCACCGTCGAACGTGGGGATATCGCACGGTCGGTGGTCGCCCGTGGAAAAATCGAGCCGCTGACGAAAGTCGAGGTGAAATCGAAGGCCAATGGGATCATCCAGGCCCTGCTGTTGGATGTGGGGGACAGCGTGAAAGAAGGCCAGATCCTGGCTGAACTGGACAAGGAAGATCTGCAGGCGCAGGTTCGCGAGGCGAAGGCTAACCAGGAAGGCGAAGAAGCGAACCTGCACGCCGCCATCGCCGCAGCCGCCAAGGCCCGCATCGAGGCTGCCAACCCCGAGCTGGAGTTCACCCGAAGGGACCATCAGCGGGCGCAAGGGCTGTTCAGGGAAAAAATCGCCTCGGAACAGGCTCTGGACGACGCCAGCCGGGCCTACGAGGTGGCGCGCAATCGCCAGGAGTTGCTCGAAGCCAGCGTCCAAACCGCGGATGCCCAGGTCGAACAAGCCCGGGCGCGGGTCGCGGCTGCCAAAGCGTCGCTGGACCGCGCGGAGGAGAACCTCGGTTATGCCACCATTCGCGCGCCCATCTCCGGCATCGTGCTGACCCGGCCAACGGAGGTGGGCGACGCCGTCTCCTCGATTCTGAACCTGGGCAGCGCCGCCACCCTGATCATGACCCTGGGGAATGTGAGCACCGTCTATATCAAAGGCGAAGTGGATGAAGCCGACATCGGGAAGGCGGCGTGCGGCCAGCAGGTCCGCACCAAAGTGGAATCCTTTCCCAGCGAATCGTTCGAAGGCGTGGTGAAACGCATCGATCCCATGGGCAAAGAACAGAACAACGTCACCACCTTCCAGGTGCGGGTGACGATCTCGAACCCGCAAGGCAAGCTGCGCCCCAACATGACGGCGAACGCCGAGATCGTTTTGGAAGAGCACAAGAACGTGTTGCTGGTCCCCGAAGCGAGCCTGGTCTATGACCAGGATAAGCATGCCTCCGTGCAGCTCCATGATCCCGCAAGCAAAGAGGGGTGGCGCAAGGTTGCGCTCAAGACGGGCATTTCCAACGGGCAGCGCACCGAGGTTGCGGAGGGCCTTCAGGCGGGCGACAAACTGGTGTTGCCATGACCTTCGCGGGCGAGATTCTCATCCAGACGGTGCGGAATATCTGGGCCCACCGGTTGCGGAGCGTGCTGACGATGTTCGGGATCTCGTGGGGGATTGCCTCGATCGTCTTGATGATCGCCATCGGCCAGGGCTTCAAGGCGGGTTATCGGAACATGATGGATTCCATGGGCACCGATATTGTCATTTTCTGGTCCGGCCGGACGACCCAGCAGGCCGGCGGCCAGCGGGCCGGGCGCGATATCCGGTTCAGCTATGATGATCTGCGCGCGATCGAGCAGGAATGCTATTCGGTAAAATACGTCACGGCGGAGTTGTCGAGCGGCCTGCCCGCCAAGAGCCGGTTCAACTCGGGTATCTTTTCGACTCACGGCATCACCCCGATTTACCAGCAAATCCGCTCGATGAACCTGGCGGCGGGCCGTTCGATTTCGCCGGGCGACATGGCCGCCGCGCGCAGTGTTTGCATTCTCGGCGACGAAGTGAAAAAGCAGCTCTTCGCCGCGCGCCCGGCGGTGGGCGCGCAGGTGTTTCTTGGGGACGTTCCCTTCCTGGTCATCGGCGAGCTGTCGCGCAAGGATCAGAACAACTCGTATAACGGATTTGATGGGAACAAGATTTTGATCCCCTACACCGCGATGGCCCGGCATTTCCCCGACGCGCGGCCGTTTATCGGCCCGGGCCGGGTTGAAAACCTCATTTTTATGCCGGTCACACCGGACGATCACCTTAAGGCGGTCGGGCAGGTGCGCCGCGTGCTGGGGCGCCGCCATGGGTTTGACCCGAAGGATGAAGGGGCCATCTGGTGCTGGGATACGGTGCAGAGCGCCCAGATGGTGGCCCACATCTACGATTCGATGGAGCTGTTTTTGAGCTTCGTGGCGTTCATCACCCTGGGGTTGGGCGGGATTGGGGTGATGAATATCATGCTGGTTTCGGTCGCCGAACGAACCCGGGAGATTGGCATTAAGCAGGCCGTGGGAGCGCCGCCGGCCAGAATCCTGTTCGAGTTCTTTCTCGAAGCCATCACGCTGACGATTCTGAGCGGGCTCGGCGGCCTGGCTGCCGCCTGGGCCATTTGCGCCGCCGTCAGTCATTTGCCACTGCCGACGCTGTTCGCAGGATTGCCGGTCACCCCCTCCACCGCGCTCCTGGCGTTCGCAACCCTGGTGTTGGTCGGCATTCTCTCGGCGGTTTATCCCGCCCGGCGCGCCGCGCAGATGACCCCGGTGGAAGCTTTGAGGTACGAATGACTCGTCACATTTTTTTCGAGGCCCTCAACGCGCTTTCCCACTACCGGCTCCGGTCGGCGCTCACGACCTTGAGCATCGTTTGGGGGGTTGCCTCACTCATGCTCTTGCTTTCTTATGGGGAAGGGTTTGACCGCGCCCTCACGCGGGCGTTTCTGCAAATTGGCAAGGACCTGGTGGTGGTATTTCCAGGCCAAACCAGCATGCAAGCCGGGGGTGAGCGTTCCGGCCGGTGGATCCAGCTCGACCTGGCCGACGTCAAGGCGATCGAGGAAGGCGTCCCGACTGTCGAGGCGGTTTCGCCGGAGGCCCGGCGCTTTTGGGCCGTCAGCTATAACGATCGGACGCGCAGCTATGGCATCAGCGGCGTCTATGCATGCTTCCAGCGGATCCGAAGCGCGACCATCGCCCGCGGCCGCTATTTGTCCGAGGAGGATGTCCAGCAACGCCGGCGCGTGGCCGTCATTGGAGAAAACCTGCGGAAGGAATTGTTCAGCGGATTACCGGCGCTGGGAAGTGAGATTAAGATCCAAGGGGTCCGCTTCACCGTCATCGGGGTGCTGGAGAAAAAGACCCAAATTAGCAACTACTCGAGTCCGGACGACATGACCGCGTTCGTGCCTTATACCACGTTGTCCGGGCTGACGGACACGCGTTACCTGGAGAATATTGTCCTGCTGCCCGCCAGCAACCAGTTCCGCGATCGCATCGTGGCCGATGTCCGGAGCTGCCTGGCCCGGGCCCATAATTTCAATGTGAACGACACCCGCGCCGTGGAGATCCTGGAATGGAACAAGTTCCTGGCCCTCATCACCAACTTGAGTCTCGGTTTGAAAATCCTGCTGACGATTATCGGCACGTTCACCTTGAGCATTGGAGCGGTCGGTGTGGTGAACATCATGTTGGTCTCCGTCACCGAGCGCACTCGGGAGATCGGCGTGCTCAAGGCCCTGGGTGCGCGGCGGCGCCATATCCTGCTGCAGATTCTGTTTGAAGGCCTGGTCCTGACCTTGAGCGGGGGTGTCGCGGGATTCCTGCTGGCCAGCGTGCTGGTCAAGGCGATCGGTTCCTTGCCTTTTCTGGGGCCGTTATTCGAGGACAATTCCGGCCGGGGCGATATCCACCTGGCCGTCTCATTCTCAGCGCTGCTCGTCTCGAGCTGCATTTTAACCGCGGTGGGGCTGATTGCCGGGATGATCCCCGCCCTCCGCGCCGCCCGGCTGAATCCAGTGCAAGCGATGAGGAGTGACTAACGAGGCTCGGCCTCGGACCCTCCGCGCGTCGTGGGGTGGTCGAAGGCTGGAGGGGCTCGAGGACCTCGGGGCTGGAATGGCCGCCGGCGGCTTCAGTGCATCTCGACGTCGCAACTGCCGATGCCCGGCCGGAAGAAGTTGAATTGCACGTTCGGGTGGTCCGCGAGCAGCGACATCGGGACGGCGGCATCGGGAAGCCGCTGCGAAATCATCAGCGTGGTGAGCCGCTGGCCGAACGGGTTGTCGTGCCGGCCTGCTTGCCAAATCGAGACTTTGTCCGCCTTCCAGGTTTCAGCCGGTCCCACCGAGATGGCCCGCGTGGGCACGAGAGAAATGTTTCCACCGCCGGAGGTCCGCGCGTTCTGAGCGATGGTCAGGGGATGGAGATCCACCACGCGCGTGGTCAGACGACGGTACTCCGCCGGGCTGGGAGGCTCATGTGCAAAGTTACCCTGGCGGCGAGGTGGGTCGTTGAAAGCCCAATGCTTCACGTCACCCTGGCCGCCTTGCATGATGGCGCAACGCACGCCGGCCTCCCAGGTTTTGCGATAGGCGCCCGTCTCCGCTTTGGGAAAGTGAAGATTCTCATTAGGGATCGCCAATGCCGCGGGAAGGCGGCTGAAACAAAGTTCACGGTCGGCTCGTTCGAACGACAGTGGATGCGTCGGCGGAACTTCCTTGCCATCGAGCCACCATTCGTCCATGCCCCAGAAATGGGCTGAGCGGACATCCAGATTCAGATCGGTGACCAGGCGTGCGACCAGCGGAAGTTGCTCGGTCGGCCCGATGGGGCCGCAGAGGCCCACCGGGTTGTCGGGGGTTGATTGCTTCCACGCCGTGATGTATTCCAGGGCCTCGGCGAGGTAGAATTCTTCGAGGGTGTCATACATCACGACTCGGAAGCCCGGGCGGGAGAGCTTAGGCATCTTCTCCGGGGTTAAGGCCGCCGCCTCCCGGATCAGCGCCGCGTCGAGGGTGGTGTAGTCCCACCAGTCCGGAGCTATGGAACTTAATTTGCGTGGCATAGGTGCAGGTTTTGTTGCATCGGCTGGGCAGCGGTTAATCCAGGGAGATCGGGAGTTGGCGGATGGTTTAGGCACAGAGGCTGCCGTTGAGGAGGCTTCGTTCGTAAGCCTGGTTCACGAGGTACTTGCGGCCCAGGGCCTCCTTGAGCGGGTCGGTGGCCGGGCCGCAAAAGCCCAGGTGCAAATGCCGCCGCCAACCCTCCGCCAGCTTGAAGCGCGTGGACATCCGGCCCACATCGCGCGCCATCTCCTCCATGGTGAGAAGATAGGAGTTCATGCCTTGGCTGAGGTCGAGCCAGGCCTGCTGGCTCTGGTGCGCCGCCAGAGCGGCTTGCTTGAGCGCGTGTACCGTGGTGGTATCGACGTAAGCGCCGGGCACGATCCGCCGGCGCAGGGGGTCGCAGAGGCCGGCCGGCATGGCATGATAAACCGTCACTTCGGAGAAAACGGCGGGCTGGGCGGGGTTGGTTTTGAAGTTCGGCATGCCACGGGCGAACGCCGCCGTCACCGCCAGCCGGCAGGTGTTGGTGTGGTCTTCCATGTAATCCTGCGGAGAATGCGTCAACACGACGGCCGGTTCGACTTCGCGCAGAATCGCCGCGAGCCGCCGCAGCAAACCCGCTTCGTAAAGGATTTCCAGGTCATCGGTCAAACTGCCATGAAACTCCGCCCCCAAGAGCTTGGCGGCCGCTCGCGCCTCCGCCTGGCGGACCGAGCGCGTTGTCGAGGCGTTGTATTGGGTGCTGCCGCAACTGCCGCTGGCCAGGTTCAGGTAATGGGTTTCATAACCTGCTTCGCGAAGGAGCAACAAGGTTCCGGCCATGAGGAATTCGATGTCATCCGGATGCGCCCCGATGGCGATGGCGGCCTTGCGCTTCATGGCAGTCCCGGCGCGGGCTTGAGCCGGACCGCTCGTCCCGTCTTGGCGGAGAGATCGGCCGCAAAAATGACCTCGTGCGTCCTGGCGGCTTCGTCGAGGTTGGTGAGGGGCATTTCGCGGCCGGCTTCGAGCGCTTCAAAGAAGGTCTGAAACTGGGTTTGATACGGATGATCGGCCACATCGCCGGAATCCAGCAGCTTGAACCCGAGCGTGTTCCACGCGGTCTTGTCCGTTCGGAGATCCGACGAATAGAATTTGTTGTCCAGCAGGCTGCCTTTGCTCCCCAGGAGGTGCGTGTGAAAATAGTACCGGCTGCAGGCAATCCAGCGAGGCCGCGCACTTGCCCAAACTCCCGTTTTTGAATTTCAACAGGGCAACCGTGGTGCTCGGATACTGATACGATGCGAAGACGCTGCTGCGCGAGCGGGTCGCGTAGCTGGTCACCTCGATCACTTCGGATCCCAGGCAAAGGCGGAGCGCGTCGAGCGCATGACAGCCGGCCGAAAGCAACGCGCTGCCGCCCTGAGCCCGCTGGGTGTTCCAGCGGAACTGACCGTACCACGGCCCGATGCCGTGGTAATAGTCGATCTCGCCATAGTGCAGTTCACCGAGCAGCCCGCGATCCAGCAAGGCCTTCAGGGCAAGGAACTGGTGGGAAAAACGGCACTCGAAGCAAACACACACGCGCACTCGCGCCCGGCTGACCGCTTGGCGAATGAGGGGCAGCTCCCGGGGCGAGAGGCAAAGGGGTTTCTCGATGATCAAATGCTTGCCCGCGCGCGCGGCGCGAAGGGCTTGGGACGCATGGAGGGCGGGGAGACTGCAGAGCGACACGGCATGGATATCCGGATTGGACAGCAGGTCATCCAGATCGCGATAGACCCGGATATCACTTCCGTGCCGGGCACTCAGTTCCGCTGGGTCGAGCTTTCGCGTTGAACAAACCGCACTAACTCGGGCCAGGGAAGTGGCGTTGAGCGCGGGGATGTGGGCGGAAGCGGCCCATCCGTAGCCGACAATGCCGACGTTGTATTTCTTCATGGCAACGCAACCGCCGCTCGGGGTGGCACAGGTTTGCCTCATGCCACTACCTTTAAGCCGCGTTGTCAAAACAAAAGGGGGGATGATGCCGCCGGTTCGGGCCGGTTCGAGGCTGCGGAGCGGGCCGGGCGCGCGAACTCGAGAACGAGGGTGAAGGATCACCAAGCAACCGCATTCCGTCCGTGCGGTTCTTTTGTTCCGGGTGGCAGCGCTCCGCCCTCGTGGCCGAGAGTGGGGGCGGCCCGCTTGTCCCAATGATAGACAACCTCAGCGCAAAATGACCAGTTTGGCTTCAGTCAAGCCGACCATCCGGCGGTCAAGGAGCCGTTGGCACCCTGACTGCTCAAAGATTCCCCGATAAACAGGTCATCTTGTCGATGTCTGCTCAACGTCAGGAAAAGTTCGAAACAATGAAATTAAAACTGTGCATCCTCGGGGTCGTCGGGCTGATTAGTTGGACTTCGGCAGCCCTCGGCCAAACCAACAATCCCTCGACGGAGCCCACGGCGACCGCCGTCGGGACCACCACCAATGCGGACGCCGCTCCGCCGCCGGCCCCAGCGAACCCCGATTCGAAGGCGGCGACGGCAACGGTTGCCGCCGCCGACACGGCGGCGCAGGCCGCCGATGCGCCAGCCCAACCCGCCGCGACGGCCGCTGACGCCGCCGCCACCGACACCAATTCTCCGGTGGTGCCCGGAGCGGTGATTCCGCTCATCGTCATGGATGACGTGCCGTTGACCGACGCCATCAAGAACCTGGCGCGCCAGGCCGCGTTGAACTACATCCTGGATCCGAAAGTCGCATTTGGGCAACCGGGGCCCGATGGGCGGCCAATTCCGCAACCGAGCGTGTCGATTCGTTGGGAAAATGTCACCGCCGGCCAGGCGCTCAATGCGCTGTTGAGCACATACAGCCTGCAAATGGTGGAAGATCCCAAGAGCAAAATTGCGCGGGTGACGCTCAAGGACCCCGCCGCACCGGAGCCGCTCTTGACCAAGGTGGTTCAGCTCAAGTACGCCAGTCCGACCAACATCGTCTCGGCGTTGCAGAATACGTTCACCGACAAGCGCAGCAAAGTCATACCCGACGTTCGTACCAGCCAATTGGTGGTGCTGGCGACGGAAAAGGAATTGGCGGATGTGGATGCGCTGGTCGAGCAGTTGGACACCCGGACCAAGCAGGTGCTCATCGAAGCGCGCCTCTTGGAAACTTCGGAGAACCCCAAGACCACCAAGGGAGTGGACTGGACCAGCACGCTGCAAGGCCAAAACGTGTATTTCGGCAACGGTTCCATGTCGGGCCAGAGCACCACGACCATGCCGGGGACTCCCACGACCACGACCACACCCGGGGGGCGCCCCATTACCACGGCGGCGAGTTCCAGTGTGAGCACCGTCCTGAATTCGGTGATCGGCGGTGGCGGTCTGGGACTGGATACCGCCCGCGGGTTCACCCCGAATACCTTTTTCCTGAATGCTGATGGCGTGCACGCCGTGCTCTCCTTCCTCAATACGTATGCGGATGCCAAGGTGCTGTCCACTCCCAGGACCGTGACGCTGGACAATGAAACCGCGCGCATCCAGGTGACGCGCGCGTCGCCCATCATCAACATCACCCCGGGATCGGTGCAAACCGCCGGCGGCTCTGCCATCACCTACACCAACCTTGGGGTGATTCTCAATGTCACCCCCCGCATCTCCGCCAACAGCTATATCAACCTGAAAGTGGAGCCTGAAGTCTCGCGCATCTTTGACACCGTCACCAAGCTGGTCTCCGTGGGCACGGGGACTGGGACCTATCAAGCGGACGAGTACGACATCCGCAAGATCGAGACCCGAGTCATGATCCCCAGCGGCAATACGCTGGTTATGGGCGGAATGATGCAGGATGATGTGCGTTCCGGGAACACCAAGGTTCCGGTGCTCGGAGATATTCCGGTGCTGGGATACCTCTTCCGCAGCGACACCAAATCCAGGCAGAAATCCAACCTGCTGGTTTTCGTGACCCCCACCATTGTGCGGGACGAGGACTTCCAGCCGACGGCGACGGGCTTCTTGAAGAACCGGGTGCCGACGCAAGACACGGTCGATGGGGACTGGTCCGCCTGGGATAGCGGCAAGCCTAAGGACTGGAGCAACGACAGTGATACCAAGGGCCAGTACCGACGAGAGTCTCCTGACGCCGAAAACCGCCCCGGCCGCCGGGACGAATTAAGCGCGAACCTAGGCCAACCAGAATGTCCTCCCCTTAAGCCTATGAAGAAGACTATTTTGACGTGCGCCGGGCGAGTTGCCGCGCACTCGGGCCGCGGGTGCCTGCTCTTGGGAATTCAGGCGATCACGGCGCTGTTGCTGTCGGCCCTTCCGGCCGGGGCCATGCCTTCGGTGAAAACCGTCACCGGCGGTCCAACCGCCGGCTACATTGATGGTGACACGGCCAATGTTGCGCTGTTCCATTCGCCGATGGGAATGGCCATGGATACCTTCGGTATGTCGTTGTATGTTGCCGACCGCGACAACAACGCGGTTCGCGAACTGAATCTCGGGGCCAACCTGACCTTCACCTTTGCCCAAGCGGGCCTGGATCATCCTGTGGCGGTGGCGCTCGATGCTTCCGGGAACGTTTACGTCCTTAACCAAGGCAATGGGACGCTGGTCGAGTTTGATGGTTTTGGCAACCCGCTGGGCACGATTGCTTCCGGCCTGGTGAACGCCAACGGCATGGTGATTGATAAGCTGGGCAACCTGTATCTCACGGTCCAAAACAACTCGGTCCTGGAGATCTCGCCTGCGGGCGCTCAAAGCATCATCGCGACCGTGACGGACCCGGCGGCGGTGTTGCAGGGCCTTACCCTGGAAGACAGCGGCTACCTGGCGGTATGCGACTCTGGCCGCAACGGCATTTTGCTGGTCAATCCCTCGACCGGCGATCTGGTCAATCTCACGGGCTTCAACGGTGCGGGCGACCGTTTCGGCAGTGCAGCCTTCGCCAAGTTCAACCAACCGATGGGCATCACCGCGGCCGGCTCGGGAGTCCTTATCGTGACGGACTTCGGCAATAACCGCGTCAAGGTGGTGTCTGGGAACGGCACGGTGACGAACCTCTACGGAGTGGACGCCAGTTTCTGGATGACCGGATCGGGGACCTACCCAGGTTGGGCCGATGGGACTGTTTGTGCGGGGGACGTCAACTACAACGCCTATGGCTGTGTTGAATCCCGGTCCCCGGTGGGCGTCCTGTTCGCGAGCGACGGCAGTGTTTACACCACGGAAGACTATTATCATATCATCCGCAATGTGACCGGCGCCTCGCTGCCGGTGCACGCGCCGCCGCCGCCCGGGGTGCCGGCGCCGGAAATCGGCTGGGTGGCCTTTACCCCGCCCTCGGCCACACAACCGAGCGTGTCCGTGCTGCAAATCAACCAGCCGTTCATTTTCAATAATGATGTGATCATCGCCATCATGGGCACGAGTGGAACTGAAACTCACTTCACTTTCGGGGCCACGCCTGTGGGGGTGGATACCATCCCCAATCCCGATCCCACGACCGGCAGCACCCCGCCGCCGTATCAGGACGGCCTGTTCCCCAACCAGGTGCCTCCCTCGATTCTGCCGAATGTCATGCCGGACGTGACCATCAAGGCCATCGGCAGCGCGCCGGGCCGGCAGAGCAGCCAGGTGGTGTCAGCCGAGTTCCAATTCAAAGTGGCCAATCCCTCGCTGATCGGCACCAACGCCGCCTCGTTCAGTGTCACCAACCTGACGCTCAACGCGGAGATGTGGTACACCATCGACGGAAGCGATCCGGTTCAAGGCCCTCCGAGCATCGGGCCGCTCAGCGCGGGTTCGACGGTGTCGCTGACCATTACCTCGAACACGCTCTTCAGCATTCGCGGCTTCCGGTCCGGATACCAGCCCAGCGATATTGTTCGGGTGAACTTTACGACCGAGAGTTTCGTGCCCAACAGCATCAGCTTTGGATTTGATTCCGGCGAAGCGTCGAGTGATTTCGTGGCCTCTCCCGGCCAGCTCTTCTACGCGCCAGTCACCCTGAACGTTCTGCCCACGACGGTGATCGACAGCTTGCAGTTCAACCTCACCATCACCAACGGGGGACCGAATCCCGGGCCGTCGGTGAACCCGTCGAGCTTCAGGTTCCAGTCCATGCTCACCAAGCCCGATCCGGAGAATCCCGGTTATGTGATTGGCATCCCCCCGGCCATGTTCCTGCAAATGAGCGTTGCGCCCCCGGCCGTGCCCGCTACTGGATTATATCCCGTCTATTACGGCACCAATCCTCCGTTGTGGTTCGAGAACATGACCTTTGTTGATACCGGGCTGAATTTAATGGGAGTAGGCTGGCTCGAGCGCCAAGGGAAGACCAATCTCTTCGATACCCTGTCGCAGGATTTGATCCAGACGTCTCAAGCCCACGACACGTCGTTCAATCAAAAGGATGGCAAGGTGATCCTGGGCGGTTTGGCGTTCACGGTGCCGGCTACGGCCGCGCCCGGACAAACCTACGAGATTCAGGTCGGGAAACCCTCCGCCACCTCGGATGGCGTCGGCATGCCCGGTGCCGCGGTTTATATCGCCACGCCCACCAACGGCTCGCTGGCGGGTGGCCCGATGAACTCGATTAAGGTCGTGACCGCGGGGCAACGCAAATACATCGCTGGCGACTCGGCCCCGTTCCGCTGGTTCAACGCCGGCGATTTTGGGGACACGAATCTCGACAACAGCGACGTCATGCAGGTTTTCCAGTCGGCTGTTTACGGGCTGAATTCTCCGCCGCCTGGCAGCGACTTCTTCGACAGCATGGACTCCTGCGGCCGTTTCTACACGCAGAGCCCCAATGGCTACCTCCTGCCTGCCGGCCTGGTGACCAACCCCAACGCATTGTTCAACGGCAACGACAGCACGATTAACCAGATCGCTTTCGGCGACGGGGTGCTGGATGTGTGCGATGTCTATGTCACGTTCCGCCGGTCCCTGGATCCGAGCCTGACTTTGTTTAGGCGCTTCTGGACCAACGGAATACTAGCCGCGGAAATCGTCTCGCCCGGTGTGCTTCAGCCACCCCTGGTAGTCGCCTCCATGACGAACCCTCCCTCGATCGCGTTCGCCACCTCCGATGCCATCGTGGGGCCCGGGCAGACCGTGCAGGTGCCGATCACTGTCCAGACCTACGGCGATTACCCGTTGCGAGTCGCGATGATCAGTTTGAGCGTAAAACCCCTGGACGGGGCGCCCGCGTTGACCACCCCGGTTCAGTTTACCCCTGCTGCCGCACTGGGGCAGCCGGCCATCACCATGGCTCCGGGAACCTCCGCTTATGCCGCGACCTGGCTGGATACTACCGTGGCCGGGGTCAAGGGCACGGCCACCTTGGGAACATTGACCGTCACCATACCGGCCAACGCTCCGGCCAGCGCCGCTTACGCGATCCATTTCGACCATGCCTCCGGCTCGCCCAATGGCCTGGGCTCCTTCCCCAAGCGGACCGCTACCGGGCTGATCACGCTCGCGGATCGCTCGAGCTCGACTTACGGCGACGGCATCCCGGATTCGTGGCGCTTGCGCTACTTTGGCACGGTGAACAATCTGCTCTCCCAGGCCACCGCCGACGCGGATGGCGACGGCGCCAGCAACTGGCAGGAGTATGTGGCCGGCACCGATCCCACGGACGCGAAGTCGTGCTTGAAGGTTTCGACGGACCAAACCGCGGCCCAGCAGAGCCAGGACTGCGTGGTGCATTGGCCCAGCGTGCAGGGCAAACAGTACGTGATCGAGCGCGCCACGGACATCTTCAGCGGCAATTGGAGCCCGGTGTCCACCAACAATGGCACCGGCGCCGACCTCGAGTTCCATGATGTCAATGCCGGCAATGTTCGCTTCTACCGCGTTCGGGTTGCCCCTTAACCCGCGCGGTTGAGATTTTTAGCCTCGGGGCGGCTCATCGAGAGGGATGAGCCGCCCTGTTCGTTTCAACCGCATGGGCCGGTCGTGGTTCAGGCGGGGTTATCCCGCTCTGTCTCGGGTGCGGGCCTCCGGGTTTTTGGCCCTTTCCTGGCGGAGATTCGGTTGGGGCCGAGTTGCGGGGGCGAGATCCCGGGACCTCGCCAACCTCAACGTTCTTGAGCCTGCCCAACCTTCTGCCATCCCACAAATGGTCTGAGGCCAAGCCTCGTTGGACTCCCGATCAAAAGTTTCCGGCCTTCGATATTCGTCGCGTATCACCCTCACGCATCACGCGTTCCCGTCATATCCGGGTAGCTCCGAGCCCGGTCTAAATCACTTGGTTTGTCACGGAGTTGTAACCCGGCTCCGGTTGAACTGGGGCTTCACGCCAGTTAGGTTGGCGGGTCGAAGCTTGAACTGTGCAATGAGAATCGATTGGTTATGAATCCTGTGAACCGTTCTGATCGCCCATCCACTTTTGGCGCCAAGGAGAAACGCAGACGCACCTCTGGGGCCGCGCAACGCAGCTCAAGGTTCGGAGCTCTGAAGGGGAATCCAGCGGGCGGATGCAGATCCACGTTAGCGCGAGACCAAACCCGCCACTCGAAGTCGCGCGGTCCGCAGCCCGCCCGGGTGACCGCTCGAATTGATGTGGGGTTCGGAAATCAGTTGTATATCCGAGGCGAAGGCAACGGACTGACCTGGGAACGAGGCCAGCCGTTGGTTTGTGTCGAGGGCGCCACGTGGATCTGGTCCGCTCAGTCCTCCCGAGAACGCTCAGTGTTTAAGCTCTTGCTCAATGATCAGGTCTGGTGCCGCGGGGAGAACATTCACGTGAGTGCCGGGGGACAGGTGGAGGTCGCACCGAGTTTTTGATCGCCGGGGATCAGCTCCTGTGATGCCTCGACCGAGCACGCAGTAGCTGCCCCCAGTGGCACGGTCCGGGCGGGTCGCGCGTGGCGCCATGGAACGCGGCGCGGTCGGTGGCATTTTGTAGTTCCCGGAACCCGCGAGGATTGACTAAAGGGAGGCATCGGGGGACGCGCGGGGGGCCCTCCGAAGCTTCAGCCACGGAAGGGACCAGGGCGGGGGTTGGCCTTGGTGGGAGGCGCATAACGATTGGCCTCCAGCGCTGTCCAATCTCTGAAATGATGTGCCTCGAGACTCTGCGGTGCGTCCGCGTATGAGTGCGGATGCCGAACCTGTTGAGCCCCTTCCTCCACGGGCCGTGGGGGGCCTCGCGGAATTCCTGCATTCCTGGCGTTACTTTTTGCTCTTCCTGGGGTTGGTCCTGTTCATCGCCGCCCTCTACGCGGAGGAGAATTGGCGTGGGCAAGCGGCCTTGCACGCGTATAAGCGGACCATGGCCGCTCGCGGCGAGCCGATCGACATCCTCAGCTTCATCCCTCCCCAGGTGCCGGACGATAAAAACTTCGCCATGACGCCATTCCTGGCCCCTGTCTCCGACTTTGCGTCCGGGGCTGGCGCCGGTGGTTTTGGCGCCATGAACCACATCTCTTCCAATTATGACGCGGCGGCGTCCGAGTTAAACCTGCCGAAGGAGGCGCGTTTTAGTTCCTGGTTAAAGACCCGCACGGATCTGGCTGCCTGGCTCACGGCTTTTCAGAAGGCGAAAAATAAGGCCGTGAAGCAGTCGCGCCCGTATGGCGTTTTGGCGGGCCAGGGAGCCCCTGGGCGGCAAACGGCCCCCTCCGCGACCTTGGACACTTCGGGATTAAGCGCCACGAACCGAACCGTCCGCGAGGCCGGGCTCGAGGTTCTGGCCATGCTCTCGGAAACGGATCCAGTTTTCGATGAGTTGCTGGCGGCCAGCAAGCTGCCCTTTTGCCGTTTCAACCTGCGCTACCAAAACGAAGACCCTTCCGCAATTCTGTTGCCGCAGCTCTCCGCCGAGAAACGCCTGTGCCAGGTGCTGGAACTGCGCGCCTCGGCCGAGCTCGCGCTGAACCAGGGCGACCAGGCTTCTCGGGATATCCAGCTCATGCTCTACCTCGTCAATGCCTCCCGCGACGAGCCCTTCTTGATCTCACAACTGGTTCGGATGTCGTGCCTGGGCCTCGCGTTGCAGCCTTTTGCCGAAGGCATAAGACAGTGGTCTGAGCCACAATTGCGCGCCTTTCAAGAGCGATTTGCCGCGTTCGATTTTTGCGCCGACACCTATCACACCCTGAAAGCAGAGCGCGCGTGGGCAAGCGCGACCATCGAGGTACCTGCACCACGCGGCCGACGGCGCCAATGCGATGGGCGCTCTTTCCAACAACGGGCAGCAGGCGATCGATCCCCTGGGCGCGGTGCTCATGACCGTTACCCCCGGGGGATGGTGGGAGTTCGAAAAGCTGAATTGCTGCCGGATCCTGGATGAGTCCGTTTTGCCGGCGCTGGACCCCGGGGCGCGCCGGATCAGCCCCAGTCTGAGCCGCGCCGGGGACGAACGGCTTGCGGCTTTAACCGGGCACGCCTCCGCCGAATTGTACGTCCGCCATCTCATCTTCGCCCGGCTGCTCCTCCCCAGCGATTCGCGGATGGCGCAACGAGCGGGGCTGGCCCAGACGGGCGCCGACTGCGCGGGCCTCGCCTGCGCCTTGGAGCTTTATCGCCGACAGCACGGTCGGTTCCCCGCCGGGCTGGGCGAGCTCGAGCCGGCGTTCATCCAAAAACTCCCGCACGACATCATCAGTGGAGAGTCCCTCAAGTACCACGCCACGGAAGACGGCCAATACGTCCTTTACTCAGTGGGCTGGAATGAAAAGGACGACGGCGGGGCCACGGCCGTGCCCAAGCCGGCTCAGGACAACACGGTTTCGGAAGGAGACTGGGTGTGGCGCCTGCCCGAGGGGTTTGGCGGTTAAGGGCGCCGAGCCTGTGGGATTCGGCCTCGCGCGTTTTCAGGCGGTCCACACCACTAGCGGTGACGCGGGTTGCGGACGGCACCGGGCTCTCCGCGCAGCCCGGCGGCAGGACTACTTCATCAGCAGCATCTGCCGGGCGCGCTTGATCGCCTGGTTCAGGCGGCGCTGATAATGGGCAGGGAGGCCGGTGTACTTGCGCGGCAGAATTCGCCCCTGGTCGGTGACAAATTGCCGGAGGAGATTGGTGTTCTTGAAATCCAGCGCGTCCACCGTAAAATCGATTTTCGGTTTGGGTCGGGGCGTGCGGATTTCGGAGAGGGAGCGGCCGCGGGCACCGCGGCGTTCCGGTTTCTCAGGGCGGGTTTTACGAGGCATAGAGGTTACTTAATCTCGCGGTGAAGGGTATGCCGCCGCAGAGCCGGGTTGTACTTTTTCAACTCGAGCTTTTCGGTCTTTAGCTTCTTGTTGCGCGTGGTGGTGTAGCGCGAAGGGGACTTGCCTTCCTTCCGCGCTTCGGTGCATTCGATGGTGATAATTTCCCGGGCCATAAGGCACTACTCCTTCTCTTTTTGTTTCTCTTCGGGCTCTTCTTCTTCGCCTTCGGATTCGGTGAGGCCGACGGCATCGACGGTGCCGAGCGCGCCGAGACGGCGCTGGCGCAGCGCGCCCTCGCGTTCCAGTTGCGCCTGGGCTTGAACCGTAAAGCGGGTCCAGGGTATGGCCTCGAGGCGGGTCCGGGGAATCGCCTTGCCGGTCAATTCGCAAATCCCGTAGGTGTTCTTCTCGATGCGCTTCAGGGCCTCCTCGATTTCGTAGATCGCATCCTGATCGGAGGATAACAGGCTCAAGGCAAAGTCGCGGTCAAAATTATCCGTTCCCGAATCCGCCATGTGCAGGCTGTAGCCCGCCATTTCCTGGGCGGATTCCTTGGCCAGCCCGTTCATCTGGCGCATGAGCTGATCACGCAGCTCGAGCAGGCGCTCATAGAATTGAGCCCACTCCGCCTTGACCTTGATCTCCCCGTTCTTCTTCATTTTCACCGTCGGGTGGCCCAGAATCGACGCCGCCGTCGCCGAGGCGTGCGGCTTGCTGCCCGTGGGAACTCGCTTACTGGTCTCTTTTTTCTTCGTTGTCACGGCTCAAACAATCCAATTCCGACACTTGCCAATGTTCATCATCTCAGCGGGAAAACTGTTCCCTTCGAGAGTGCGGGAATTTAGCAAAGGAAACCAAATATTCCATAACAATCTTCAAAAATCTTCGCGGCGCGGGGTGTGGCAGCACGCTTGCCCGGCCTGGTGCCTCAGCCCTTTTCGATACACGCATAGGCATTGTGGTTGTGAATGCTCTCATGATTCTCAGCCTCAACCTTATACCAGGAAATCTCGGGATGGGCGGTGAGCTTCAAAACGACGTTCCGCACCAGGTCTTCCACGAAAACCGGGTTTTCATAGGCCCGCTCGGTGACCGCCTTTTCGTCCTCACGCTTGAGCAGGGCGTAAAGCTCGGAACTGCCGGAGCTCTCGATGATCCCGATGAGTTCCTCGATCCAAACCGCTTTGCGCGAGCGGATCTGGACGGTGACCTCGCCCCGCTGGTTATGGGCGCCGTAGGCGGCGATGGCCTTCGAGCAGGGACACAGTGTCGTGACCATGGCCTTGACGGTCAAGACAAAATCGATTTCGTGGTGGCACGCCGTCGCATCGAATCGCGCCACGTAATCCATCACGCTGGCCATGCCGGTCACCGGCGCCTTTTTAACCATGAAATAGGGGAACTCGATCTCGAGGTGCGAGGTGGCGGCCTGGAACTTGGCTTGCATGGCGAACAGGATGTCATTGATGTTTTCCACGTGAATGACATTGCCGTGGGCGTTGAGCACCTCGATGAACCGGCTCATATGGGTGCCTTTGAATTCCTTGGGCAGATCCACGAACATCCCCAGGGTGGCCACCGTGTGCTGCACCGTGCGCTCCTTGTCGCGCACCGTGATGGGAAAGCGCAGCCCGCGAACCCCCACCTTGTCGATCCGCAGTTCGCGAAAATCCGGTTCGCTTTGTTTGTCGTGCA
>CAWELO010000019.1:0-32436 GCA_963809845.1 uncultured Verrucomicrobiae bacterium
CCCGCCACTTCGGAAGGATAATCGCTCGGAGCGTAATTGCCTGGACCGAACTCTTGCCCATCAATTCCGCTAATTCCGTCCTTGGTCTTGAGAAAACTGAAACAGATATTGTCCCGATAAAACTTGTAAGCGAGATCCTGCACTAATTGGGTAGCAAATGTTCGATCCATATCGAGATCGCCATAGAATCCATCAGGAGGGAAATTTGGGGCTGGCGTTCCGCACTGACAGGCAGGCCATTGCTCATAGCCCCCAGTGAAAGAAGACGCGAGCTTGGTACTTCGTTGCGCTTGTTCAATCGGGATCCGGGCACTCACACGGCAGGGAAACGCAAGTAACACCAAGGCTGCCACGGCCAGGGTGAAGGGGTTGCGCTGGAATAGGCCAGGAAAGGGCTTGGATAAGTACATATGGAGTTCGGGGAAAGGGGTTCAGGCGGCTACTTTAGTGGTCCAAAAACCTGCAGATTGATTTCGGAGGAGCTGTCCGGCACCGAGGCCCGGTTGGGGTTGGTGCCGATGGTGTATTCCTGGAAATTGCTCAATCCGTCCCCGTCAGTGTCGCCGCTGCCGGTTTGGCCGAGGTTGCCGAAGTTGTTGATTTCCCACCAATCCGGCAGGCCGTCGCTGTCGGCGTCCCAGCACTTGCCCAAGCTGCCGGCGTTGTAGATCGCCTGGATTTCGGCGGCCGACAGGCATGACTGTAAAGGCTCAGTTCATCGATCAATCCAGCGAAGAAGTAGGTGCTGCTCGGGCGCCTGCCGAGGTAGAAATCAAACGCGGTTTGCGGAGTGAAGATCCCGAGATTGGTGGATTGTTTGAGGGCTCCGTTGACGAAGATTTGGGCCGTCCCGGTGGTTTTGTCGTAAGTGAACGCCACATGCTGGAAGGTCCCGGGAGTGATCGAGGCCACCCACGCTTTCCCAGTAATGCCAGGCGCCGGCCACGTCCATGAGGTTCACGGTAACCGATCCGGCGGCCGGACAATTAACCCACAGATGCGCGCCGGTGCTGGTGCCGCTGCTCCACTCCCACAAGGGCCGGCTGGCGGAATCCGCCGGCTGAATCCCAGGTTCATTGTCATCCCAGCGCCCGCCCCCACGTTGAGCCCGGAGCCGGCGGGAACTTTGATATATGCTGTGCTGCCATCCAAGCTGAAGGCTTGCCCAACTTTTCCCGCGACATACGAGCCGCTAAAGGCGCCGTTGTTGCCGCCCACGACATCGCTGGCGCTGGCCTCTCCGGGCCACCAGGCCACCAGGCCCGCGGGCGGCCCGGCACACGGCACAAGCACCGTCAGGACAGCGCCCAGGCTGAGGGCGCTGGCACCCGCAGCGGTGACTTGGACCGTGTAGGTGCCCGCATCGGCGGGTTGGACACTGGCTTTGCTGTAGCTGCTAAGCGTAGCCCCCGAGATGGCAGTCCCGTCCTTGCGCCACTGGTAGGCCGGGGTTGCGGGGCTGCTGTGAAGAGTGACGATTAAAATTCCCCAGTGGTGCCAATTATAAATCCCCATTGAGCCGGTAGTATCGAGCAGCGGTTTGGCGAGTTGGCCGAGGAGTCGGCCTGACGCCAAGCGGCTGCGAGATGATTACCAATCAACAATACAAACGGCTCATGAGTGAATACAAAAAGAACGAAAACTTAAGCGACTGCGCGATGAAGGCCGATGTGGATCGCCACACGGCACGCAAATATATCGAGGCCGGCAAGAGCCCGGCTGAACTGCAAGCCCAGCACACGTGGCGAACCCGCCCCGATCCGCTGGATAAGATCTGGGAGGAGGTCGCAGCGATGTTGCGGGACGCGCCTGAGTTGGAGGCCAAAACGCTCTTTGAGCATTTTCTGGAGCGTCCGGACAGCGGGTTGGAGGAAGTCCATCTGCGCACATTTTACCGGCGGGTGCGCCACTGGCGGGCCACCGAAGGCCCGGAGCGAGAGGTCTTTTTCGCCCAGGAGCAGCAGCCTGGTCAGATGCTGCAATTGGACTGGACCTATGCCCGGGAGTTGAAGGTCACGATTCAGGGCGAACTACTCGATCACCTGTTCTGCCATTGCGTGTTGCCCTATTCGAACTGGCAGTGGGCCAGTCGGTGCATTTCGGAGTCGTTCTTGAGTTTGGTGAGCGGCCTGCAATCGGCTCTGGGGCAACTGGGGAGTTGCCCGTTGTATCTGGGCACCGACAACACCAGCGCCGCCACGCACCAACTGGAGCAGATGCCCGGCCGGCCCCGAGCCTATAACTCCGATTACCTGGAGCTGTGCACGCACTACGGTCTGACGCCGCTGACGATTAACATCGCCTGTCCCCATGAGCACGGAGATGTGGAGTCGCAGAACCGTCATTTGAAGCGGCGCCTGGAGCAGCACCTGATTTTGCGTGGCAGCCGGGATTTTGCCTCGCTGGAGGAATATGACCGGTTTGTGCTGCGGGTGGTGCAAGCGGCCAACGCCAAGCGCCAGAAGCGTTTGGCCGAGGAGCTGGCGCGGATGCGTCCGCTGCCGGCGGGACGTTTGGCCGAATATCGGGAGTATGAACCGGTAGTCAGTTCGCACAGTCTGATTAGGGTCAGGAAGCACACCTATTCGGTGCCCTCGCGTTTGATCGGGCACACGCTGCGAGTGGAACTGCACGAGGCCGAACTAAAGGTGTATTTGGCGCGGGACTTTCTGTTTTGCCTGCCGCGGCTGCGCGGGGATCGGGGCGCGCTGGTGGACTTCCGTCACGTGATCGGGCCGTTGTTGCGCAAGCCCGGAGCGTTTATCCATTACCGGCACCGGGAGGCGCTTTATCCCGGCGCGGTGTTCCGACGGGCTTACGACCGGTTGGTGGCCGACCACGGTGAGCGGCCGGGAGTTATCGAGTATCTGCAGGTGCTCAAACTGGCGGCCGAGGACAGCGTGGAGGAGGTCGAGCTGGCCTTGCAGGGGCAATTGGCGCTGGCTGGAAAATGGCGCGCTACACAGGTGCGGGAAGCCTTGGTTCCGGAGGCCAGAAGGGTCATCGAACTGACCAGCCTGACGCCGAGCCTGGCGGTTTACGATGCGCTCTTGGAAGGGGAGGTGGCCCATGTCGGCTGAGACTCTGGAGATGTTGTTTCGGGAGTTTTGCCTGCCCACCATGGCGGCGCGCTGCGGGGAGATGATGGCCAGCGCTGAGGCGCAGAACTGGGGCTATCGCAAACTGCTGGTCCAGTTGTGCGAGGCTGAGGCAGCCGACCGGCGAGAGCGTCGGCGGCAGCGGTTGTTGCGCGGTTCCAAGCTGCCCTCCGGCAAGACCCTGGGCAACCTGGAGGAGGAGAAACTGCCGGCCAAAGTGCGGCGCCAACTGCCCACGCTGCTGGAGGGCGGCTTTGTGGAGCGAGCCGAGAACGTGCTGGTCTTCGGGCTGCCGGGCCGAGGCAAGACCCACTTTCTGTGCGCCGTGGGACGGGAACTGATCCTGCGTCATGGTTGCACGGTGGCTTTCACGCCGACCTTCAAATTGGTGCAGCAACTCTTGACGGCCAAAAAGGATCTGCGCCTGGATAGCCTGCTCAAGAAACTGGACCGCTTTGACGCGATCATCCTGGATGACCTGGGCTACGTGCAGCAATCGCGCGAGGAGATGGAAGTGCTGTTTACCTTTCTGGCGGAGCGCTACGAGCGGCGCAGCGTGCTCATCAGCAGCAATCTGGTGTTCTCGAAATGGGACCAGATTTTCAAGGACCCGATGACGACGATGGCGGCGGTGGACCGGTTGGTGCATCACGCTATCATTGTCGAGTTCGACGGGGAGACCCAGCGAGCGCCACGTCCGAATAAGGGCGGCAGCTAACCCGGCGCGCCCACCAGCCCCTTTGGCTCCGCTACGTCTTTGTCGCCTGGCGGCGCCAAAGACTCCGCTCCGCCAAAGGGGCTGGTGCAGAGGGTTACGGAAAGAGAACAGAAAAGCAGAACACAATGAAAACACAGACCGGTGAAATGGTGAGTTTTAATTGTCACTGAGGGGAGAAATAATTGTCATTGACCACTGCTGACCGCGACGCTGAAGGTGGCGGTGCCGTTCTGGTTGACGGTCTGGCCCTGGGGCTGGGAGGTGATAACAGCCAGGTTCGCGTCGCCGCTGGAGACGCTGCCGCCCGGGTTGGATACGGTTACTTTGTAACCGGCCGCATCCGCCCCCTGGACGCTGGAGACCGTGAGACTGGCGCCGGTGGCGCCCGAAATGGAAGAGCCATTCTTGTACCACTGGTAGCTCAAGGGGGCGGTGCCCGAAGCGCTGACGGTGAAGCTGACCGGGGAGTTTAGGTTGACCGTCTGGCTCTGCGGCGCAGAGGTGATGACAGGCGCGCTGGGGGGAGGGCCGCCCTTGCACTTGCCCTGGCTGCCGGCGGAGTAAATGGCACTGATCTCCGCCGGGTCGAGGGCATGGTCGTAGAGGGTGGGTTCGTCGATAAAGCCGTTGAAGCAAGCCCCGCCCCAGGACAAGCCCTGGGCGCGGTAGCCCAGGTAAAAGTCCAGGCTGGTCTGGGGCGTGAAGGAACCCAGCGCCGATTCGGCCTGTTTGACGCCGTTGACAAAAAGCCGGGCCACGCCCGTGCTCTTGTTATAGGTGAGGGCGACGTGGACCTGGGCGCCCACGGTGAGCACGTTATTGGCCGTTACCGTGTGCGAGCCGCCGGAGGTATCCACCAGGTTGGCATACAACTGGCCCGGGCCGGGGTAATTGGCCCAGAACTCGGCGCCATACCGGGAACTGGTGTCCCACTCGCACAGGGGCCGGTAGCTGTTATCCTGGGGTTTAATCCAGGCTTCGAAGGTCAGCCCGGCCCCGGCGCCGACGTCCAGGTCCGGGGTGCCGACCACCATGCCGTAGGCGCCCGAACCGTTGAAATTAAAGCCCGAGCCCACCACCGCGCTGATGTAGCCGCAACCGCTGTACAGCCCAATCGGGTGGCCCCGGCCCAGGTCGCTGGTCGAGTTGTCCCCCGGCCACCACGCAACCAGGCCCAAGGGCGGGGTGAGGCAAGCCGCGGTCGTGACCGTGAGGGTGGCCTCGCGGCTATTTACGGCGCCTCCTGGGTTGGACACAACCACCGAATAGGTGGCCGCATCGGAACTCTGAACCCCGACGATGCTGTAGCTGCTGGCGGTGGCCCCGGAAATGTTCACCCCCGATTTGCGCCATTGATAGCCCAGCGGCCCGCTGCCCGACGCGCTGACGCTGAAAGTGGCCGACCCACCCACGCCCACCGTGGCGTCCTGGGGCTGAATCGAGATGGTGGGCGGTGGCGGCACCGCCGAAGCGGGCACGATCTGCATGCCATTGAGCACCGCGTAACCCGAAGCCCCCACTCCGGCGGTAAAGGAGACAGGCTGGCCGCTGGTTACCGTCACGTTGCGAAACACCACGTATTGTTCGCCTTCGCGCCAATCGGCCGAGTTCCAGAAGTTGCCCGTACTCGAGGTGCTCAGGACATTGCCGGCCAGTGTGAAAACCGTGTTGGCGTTCTGCGCCGGTCCGTGGCCGTAAATATAAAAGTGATAGGTTCCGGCCGGGAGCGACTTCAGGGTGACGCTTATCGAACCCGAGTTGGGATAGAGGTAGGCGTCATACATGGGGTCAATAGAGGGCATGCAACAGGTGAAGCTCCAGTTGCCCGGCGCGTTGGTGACCGACACGCTGGCCCCGGAGTTATTCGTCTTGTTGGGCCCGCCATCCGACCACTGCAGGCCGGCGAGGGTGCCGTCGCCCAGGAGCGAGTAGGTGTTCCAGATGTCCGAGCCGGATTGGCCCACGGCGGCCAAACCGCTCTTTTCGGTGCCACCGGAGGCGAAGTCAATGTTGATGATGGGCGCGATGAGCGTCAGGACGTAATCAATGACATAGCCGCAATCCTCCCCCATGGGCGCCAGCGGACAAACTGGCGACCAAGAGGCTTTGAGCGGGAGGGGGCTGAGCCGGTCGTTGGCCCAAGCCAGCAGGCCTTCGGATGGCTTTCCCGGCCCAAGACTGCCCTGGTGTGGGGGTTGGGGGCCCGGGTCGGTGGAATCGTCCGGCCCGGCAGGAGCGACCACCGGCAAGGCATTGAGCTGGGTCTTCACCTTCTGATGCGCCACGCTCTCCAAGAGCAGCCACCGCCCGTCGGCAGTTTGGCCCCAGGTTTTATTAACGTCCACGCTCGAACCGTCGTCCGGCGCCCCCAGGCTGAAGGCCTTGCCATGGACCATGCGCATGGGCCCCCAGGCCAGGGTGAAGTCCTCCGAACCATCGGTGGCGGGCTGCTCGGAAGGCGCCGGCGGATCATAAAACTCGGTGATGACCGTCAGGGTTGAATCCTCCGATAACCCGAAATCCTCAGGACCGGGCAAACGCCCCCGAATCAGCACGTTTTGAATTACCGAGTAGGTTGAAAGTTCATACACCACATCGGCGGCAACGCCCTCGCCCTGGAACGCGTCCCGGAAGATCACCCGGGTTTTGCCCATCACCTCCCCGGAGCTGGGTTGAACCTGGCCGATGGTTACGCAGCGGCCCTCCGGCCCGGGTTCGTAATACGCCAGGGCCAGGATGCTGCCCCGCAGCGGGGCGGCGGGCTCACCACCGGGAAAGCTCACGCTTAAGCAGCCGGTGGCATCGAGAGAAGAGCCGAGGGTTGCTTCGAACAGAGCGTTGCTGGCGCTAAAGCCCCCATCGGCGCCCCGCACCCACTGGGCTGGCGGGCTCACCGGCCTGCCCCCGGAGGCCGAGACCAACTGGGGGCCGGCGCCGCGGGCGGTACCCAAAGCCGCGTTGGTGGCGGCGGCCAGTTGAGCGGCGGCCGCGGCGCGAGCCGCGATCACCTGGTCCGTCACTGGCTGGTTGGTCTGGCTGAAATCAAGAGCGCCCGGCTGGGCCGGGACAAACGGGCCGGGGGCCGCATCCGGACCGCTGAACTGAGCCGGACAGAGCGCCGGCGCCAGCAAAACCAAAGCCAGCGCCCAAGCTGTGACCCGGCTCCCCAACCAACCCCCTGTGAGCCGGCTGAGATCAAAGACCCGGCCGCAGACCGCCTGGCCTGCTCCGATCGCTTTGAAAGTGGCCTCGCCGCCTCGATTTGCCTTGGCCCGCACCATTGAAGCATTCTGTTCCATACCCAGATTTTCTTTCTCAGATCGCGCCGGGTGGAGGAGCCCTCCGGCTCGCGGGCGGATCACCACAGGCGGGCTCTCTCGGGCATAAAAGCCCGGCCCGCTTGCGCCCGCGCGCAAACCAAATGAACGCCCGCTTCTTTCAACCGGCCAACCCAAGGCCCATCGTTCAGCAATCGGCCCCGGCCGGTTCAAGCGCCGGGAAAAACTCAACACTGGATACTGCCAGCAAGGGATAGGAACCTCTTAAATCCTCTCTCTACGCTAACCGAGGGGTGTTGGTTTTTCCCCCGACCCACCGCGACTCACTGGATGTGACTTTGCTTCCGAAGGCCGCCTTGGTAAAGCGAATTAATGATGACGCCGCTACTTTTTAGCGCCTCTGCTGAACACCAGAAGCGAGCCTGCTCCCAAAACCGGCCGGGGAAGAAAGCAAGGGCCGGATTCAGAACGGGGTCAGATTCCGAACGGAACGGGGTCAGGTCGGAACGGGGTCAGTTAAGGAGGTTGTCAAATTGGGCCGATTCGGGCGCCGATGGATGGGGAAGCCGGTCGGCATGGGGGCGCGCGCCGCGAACAAAATCCTCTTGACTCAACCGCGGTTCCAGGAGCAGCCTGCCCCATGGCGCGCAAGCTGCGCATCCAATACCCCGGCGCGATGTATCACGTCATGAATCGTGGGGATCGCCGGGAGGCCATCTTCAAAGACGACCAGGATTGCCATCGATGACCCCATCGAAGGACCGATGGCTACCCCTTTGCCTGAGAGCGTTCATCAGGCTTGGTGTTACGGGCCGAATTGACATCGTACTTCTGACCGAATTGGTATCGTTGAAATCCCGGAAACCGAGCCAGAGCGGTCGTAAAAAGCTGACGCGGCGTAGCGCCCCTGCAACTGTACGACCGGGCGGACTGCCAAATGGTGGTTAACATTGGATGGGAAAGGCAATTTGGCCATGGAAAAAAACGGATGCCGAGCTCCTATCGTAGGGGTTTTTGCGCCCCGTCGCCACGGTCTGGTCTTAACCGGCAGAGCCGCTGCAGCCTCTCGGAAACACGAGGCAAGAGGGTCCGAACAGCGTGGCGGGAAACCTGCCGAACAGCGGTTTTATGGGCACTTTAGGGCGAAAGGCAGCGGCCCTGGTGGCGGCGCGGCCCGGTTCCTCGGGGATCGATAAAGGGGGCGGGCACGGCGCGTCGGTTACGGCGCCAGTGCGGCTTAGACACCGACGATTACGACGCCGGGGACTGCGTTCTGGCGGTTTTGACGCCAGTTCGGCCAAGAGACGGCACTGTTTACGATAGGAGTGCGGCCCGCAACAATTGAAGTGACAATCCCAACCGCATCGGCGGATCCACGCAGGCCTTACGCTTCCGGTTGCTCGGCCGGTGGCTTTGGGCGGTAGAGCACGACGACGTTGCCGACCCGGGTGATTAGGTGGCTGGCGCTCTTTTCGGCGAGTTGCGGCGTCAGTTCTTTCTTCTGATCCTTGAACTCGTCGAACTTCACTTTGACCAGTTCGTGGCGGGCAAGTTCGACGTCCAGGGCGGTGAGGAACTTCGGACTCAAGCCCTCTTTGCCGAGTTTGAGCGTGGCTTTCAGCCGTTGGGCCTGGGCCTTGAGCGCGCGAACCTGTGCATTGGTGAGTGGTTCCATCGGATAAATTTATCGCGGACAAGGGGGGAATACAGCTCGAAAAGACGAGGCGCCGCCACCCTTCGCGGAGACCACCCGGAACGCCGTGGCCAACTGCCGGATGCGCTGCGGCAAACGGCGTTCATCAAGACTAAGAGCGAATGGATCACTGGCGGGCGCGGCCGGTTTTGCTGGCGGAACATGCGGACCGAAACCGAAAGCCGCCCCTCCCTCTGGATTCGGTTCGCGGGAGTTATCGAGCACCCGGACGAAGAGCTACGCGGCTTCGTCCCAGCCCTCGCTAATGCGCCTCGAGCCAGTTCGCGCCTACCCCCATTTCCACCTCGATGGGCACCTCGAGGGGGATGGCGTTCTTCATTTGGTCCTCGACGATCGAGCGGATGGATGATTCCTCTGCTCGGTGCACATCAAAGACCAATTCATCGTGGACCTGCAGTAACATGCGGGACTTGAGCTTCCGGGATAAAAGCTCGTGATGGATGCGGACCATGGCGAGCTTGATCATGTCGGCGGCCGTGCCCTGGATCGGGGCGTTGATGGCGTTGCGTTCCGCCGCGCCGCGGATGGTGTTATTGAGGGAGCGGATGTCGCGGATATAACGGCGCCGGCCCGTCACGGTCTCCACATAACCCTGCTTCCGGGCTAACGCGATGGTCTGGTCCATGTACTGGCGAATGCCTGGAAACTGTTGGAAATACTGCTCGATGATATCCGCCGCTTCCTTGCGGGGAATCCCGAGCCGCTGCGCGAGTCCGAACGCGGAAATGCCGTAAGCAATGCCGTAATTGACCATCTTGGCCTTGCGCCGCATTTCGGGAGTGACCATGTCCGCCGAGACGCCATAGACCCGGGCGGCGGTTGCCGTGTGGACGTCCGCGCCGGTCCGGAACGCTTCGAGAAGGCCGGCCTCGCGGCTGAGCGCGGCAATGATCCTGAGTTCGATCTGTGAATAATCGGCGGACAGCAGCAGGTACTCCTCGTTGCGGGGCACAAAGGCCTTGCGGATTTCCTGGCCGCGTTCGGTCCGGATCGGGATATTCTGCAGGTTGGGATCCTGCGAATTCAGCCGGCCCGTGGCCGTTACCACTTGGTTATAGGTGGTGTGGATGCGTCCGGATGCCGGCCAAATCGCCGTGGGCAGCGTATCGGCATAGGTGGACTTGAGTTTGGAGGCGCCACGATGCTCGAGCAGGCGTTGGACGATTTCGTGGTCCGGAGCCAGTGCCGTCAGGGTCTGTTCATCCGTGGCATATTGCCCGGTCTTGGTCTTCTTGGGGGCCTCGCAGATTTTGAGGATGTCGAACAGGATCTGGCCCAGTTGACGGGGTGAATTGAGGTTGAAGGTCGTGCCCGCCAGCCGGCAGATGGTCTTCTCGAGCTGATCGATTTCCTTCTCGAGTTGGAGGGCGAATTCCCCCAGGGAGGCGGCATCGACGCGAACCCCCTCAAACTCCATGTCCACCAGGACCGGGATGAGGGGCGACTCGATTTCATAGAACACCCGCTCCTGCCCCTTTTGCTGGAGCAACGGTTCGAGCACCGCGCGCAACTGCAGCGTAATGTCCGCATCCTCGGCCGCATACTCGGCGATCGTTTCCAAGGGCACGTCCGCCATGCTGAGTTGCGACTTGCCGGGCGGGCCGATCAGCCGGGTAATGGGAATCGGCGTATAACCCAAATACACTTCGGCCAGGTAATCCATGCCGTGGCGCATGTCCGGTTCGACCAGGCAATGAGCGACCATGGTGTCGAACAGCTTGCCGCCAACCGAAATCCCCTGCCACTTGAGCACGCTCAGGTCGAACTTCAGATTGTGGCCGATCTTCTCGATGCGGGGGACTCGAGGACCGGGCGAAACTCACCGATGATACTTTTTGCCGCCTCGGGCTCCTGTGGGATGGGAACATAAAAAGCCTCATGTGGCTCGAGCGCAAAGGAAAACCCCACCAGCCGCGCCTGCTTGGGATCCAGGCTGGTGGTTTCGGTATCGAAACAGAAGCGCTCCGCCCTTTGGAGCTTTTGAATCAATCCGGCTCGCTGTTCGGGAGTCGCCAGCGTGTGATAGGCGTGAGCCACGTCGCCGACCGTTTTGAGGTTTGTACCCACGCTGACTTTCGGCGCAGCCGCCGTTTGCTGGTCATCCGCCACTAGCACCAGGTCCTCGGCGGGTTGAGGGGCGGGAAGGTTCGCCGCCGGCGATAGGGATTCGGCTATCGAGGCCGGAGACTGAAATCCACGGCCGGCCTTGAATCCTTCCCCGAACAGTCGCCGTCCGAGGGAATTGAATTCGAACTCGACCAACAGCGCCCTGAGCTTGTCCTCATCCGGCGATTGGAGCTGAAGCGAGTCCAGATCGACCGGGCACGGAACGTCGCAATCGATGGTTGCCAGGCGCTTGGACAGCGTGGCCTGGTCCCGATTCTTTTCGATGGTTTCGCGGGCGCGGCCGGTCAGTTCGGCGCTACGGGCCAGGAGGTTTTCCACGGTGCCGTACTGGCCGATCAATTTGATGGCCGTTTTTTCGCCGATGCCCGGCACGCCCGGAATATTGTCGGAGGTGTCACCCATGAGCGCCAGCACATCAACGACCTGGTCGGGCCTTTGCACCCCCCACCGTTGCCGAATCTCGGGCAAGCCGATGATCTCGACGGCGTCGCCCATCCGCGCGGGCTTGTAAATAAAGGTATGCGCGTCGATTAATTGGCCGAAATCCTTGTCCGGGGTCACCATGTAGGACGTGAACCCGGCTTTTTCGGCGCTCCGGACCACCGTGCCGATAATGTCGTCGGCCTCGTAACCCTCGCAGATCAGCAGGGGAATGCGCAGGGCCTCGATCATGCGACGAACATGCGGCAGCGCCTGGCTTAAGTCTTCGGGCATGGCCTGACGGGTGGCTTTGTATCCCGCGAACTCGGTGTGACGCCGGGTCGGCGCCTCGGTGTCGAACGCCACGGCGATATGCGTAGGCTGTTGGTTTTTCAGAATATCCAGCAAGGTCTGAGTGAAACCATACAGCGCGGAGGTGTTGACCCCTTTCGAAGTGAAAATCGGACGGCTAATCAAGGCAAAATGCGCCCGGTACACCAACGCCATGCCGTCCAGCAGGAATAGCTTTTTCACCATATAGGGAACAGAGTAGCGTGTCCTCGCGCGGAGCCTAGGCCAAATATGCCGGCGCTACGAGAGTCGGGCAGCGCGCGGTCGCGCGCCCCTTGCCGTGGCCCGCAAGAAAGGTTGAGGGGTGTCCGCCGGCTTGGCGTATAATAGGGGCAATTCGTTAACGACTATGAAACTAAGAACTTTCGCTGCTTCCATTTTAGCTCTGGCCGTGCTGGCCGGCCCGTTCCTGGCGGTGGCGGGTGACGAAAAACCCGCAACCAAGCCCAAGCCCTACACCCTGAAAACGTGCATCGTTTCGGGCGAGAAACTCGGGGAGATGGGCAAGCCGTTTGCCTTCGTCTATCAGGGACGCGAGATCAAGCTCTGCTGCCCCGACTGCCAGAAGGATTTCAAAAAGAATCCCGCCAAATACGTCAAGAAGATCGAAGAGGCCGAAGCGAAGGCCAAGAAGAGCAAGGGTTGAGCTAAAAAAAGGCCGCCCCTCCCTGGAAAGGCGGCTGAGAATCTGTTGGCGAGTGTGGTTTACGCCGATCGGGGCCGCTACGGAATGGGGAGTTCACCCCAACACGGTCGCATCCCGACGCTTTTTCGCCCAAACCGTTCGCGTTCAAACCGCCACCAGGGCTCGGGCCTCGTGGCTATCCGCTTCGCGCGGCTGGGCAATTAATCGGCATCGAGGTTGCCCGAAGGGTTTCGAGCCGCCTTGAGTCCAATGTTCTGCGGATACGTGCCCAGCTTGACCTCTTCGTTGGGGCGCTTGGCTTTCAGTTCGAGTTTGAGAAGATCGATTCGCTTGCGCGCCAGTTGAGCCGCGGCAACCTTGGGATCCACCTGGATAATGCGCTCGAGAACGGCCTTGACGGCCTCGTAATCAGCGCCGGACCGGATCTGGAGGTCCGCGAACAGGTTAAGCCAGCGGGCCACCGACCGTGACGGTTGATGCGGCTGCTGGATCATTTGCTCGAGTTGGTCGATCGCCAGGTCGAGACGTCCGTAATGTTGGGCGTAAAGCACGGCCAGTTTTTCGCGCACCTCCATATCCAAGGGGTGTGCTTCGAGATGTTTGACGTATTCGGCGGCCACTTGCGCGGGGTCTTTCGGCGCAGGTTCCGCTGTCACGAACTCCTTGGCCAATCCCAGGTTGCGCACCCCTTCCGTGACCCTGAACTTCTTGCGTTCCTGCGAGCCGAGCAACATCTCCGGGCTGCCGAGGTGGGCGATGCGCTGCGCCGCGGTGAGTGCGAACTCGGTATCCGGGAGCAGGGCGATAAGCTGCTCGAGGGCACGCTGCGCGGCCTCCCGGTCGGAGGCGTACTTCAGGTGCCAATCGGCCAGGGAATAGAGGGCAAAAGCGATATTCTTCCGGGCGTGACCCGGTTGGCCGCACAGATGCTCGATGGTCAATTCGGTGGCAGGCAAATCCCTCAGGTTTTCAGCTTGGACCTGGGCCAGGAGCAGTTGGCCCTCGAAATCGGTGGGAAAGCGATGGAGCTGTTTCTGGATCTCCCTCACCGCTTCGAGGTATTTACCCTGTTTCACCCTGGCTTGGGCGACAGAATAGGCCGGGCGCGGTTCGGGTTCGAGATCGCCGCCGTCGTAAAGCGAGCCGAAGGGCTTGGCCAGCAGGCCTCCGATAGCATGCCGCCAGGTGATGGCCAGGATGATTCCGTAAAACATAGCGAGTGATACGCCGCTGAAGGCCGCCATGCCCCCCTGGCCCGCCAGGGGCAAGGCCTGCCAATTCATCAGGGCCACGACGATCCAGGTCGCCACCCATTTCAGCACCATGCGGCGTGGCTCCTCCGCCCGCCGGATCGTATAAACCATGAGCCAGCCAAATGCCGCTCCCAGGGCCGCCAGGACGACAATCCGGTGCGTGGTCTCACTCATGATATCCTTTGGACACGGCTGAGCTCAAAGCCGCACGCGCGGCGTAGGCGTAGCGCACCCGTCCAGTATGTCCCACCCTGCCCGGGCGGCGGCGCCGGGCTTGGCCGCACGTCCCATCAGTTCGAGGGAATACTGGCGGCGATGAACCGGGCGAGGTCGGCCTTCGACTTCTTTAAATCGGCCAGATTTAAATACATCATGTGCCCGGCGGTGTAGGTATCCAGCGTCAAGTTCTTCAACAGCGCCGGGTCCACGTTGAGGTGGTCGAAAGTGTAATGCGTGGCAAACAGCGGCGTGGCTAAATCGTAATAGCCGCTCGATACGTGGACCCGCAGGAATGGGTTCCGAGTCAGCGCACTCGCCAGCGTTTCCGCCACATCTACATAACCGTTGGACTCGTCCCAATTCCACGGCCCTACCGAAGCCAATACTTCGTAATTGTGATCCGTCTCGTATTTCAACTCGGTGCGCACGTAATAGTTGAAGGTCGAGGCAAAGGCGCTGGCCACTGCTTCATAGCTGGGATCCTGCTCCATACGATTGGCAAGCCGGTCCCGAATGTACCCCGGTACCGGCTGTCATAGCGGCCGATAACCCGGTTCTCGTCCGCCAACAGCTCGGACGCGAACCGGCCCAGGGAAACACGCAGGTTGGCCCGGTCAACGTAATTGGTGGACAGGCCCGTCAAGTGCGCGTATTGCTCGACCACTTTGCGGCGGGTTTCCGGCGCGAGCGAGCTGCCGCTGAACAACGCCGAGCTGTATTCCCCCGCGGCAAAAGCCTCGGACAGCGCGTAAACCTCCGGTAAGGAACGCTGCTGGAGGTCCGCGGGAAGTTTCTTGTGGAACCACGCCGTCGTGGTGTAGGTGGGCAGGTACAGGATGTAGGGGAGATCGTTGCCGGCGTTAAAATCCAGCGTTTGGAAGTTCAGCACCGTCGAGACGAGCATGATCCCGTTCACGTTCATGTTCAAACGCTGGCTCAGCTCGCCCGAGAGGGCGGCAGCCCGCGTCGTGCCGTAACTTTCCCCGATGATGAACTTCGGCGAGCTCCAGCGCTTGTTCCGGGTCACATACAGCCGGATAAACTCCGCGACGGACTGGGTGTCCTCGTGCAGGCCGTGGAACTTCTTTGCGTCCTTGGGGGGAATCGCCCGGCTATAGCCGGTGCTCACCGGATCGATGAAAACCAGGTCCGTCTCATCCAGCAGGGAATACTCATTATCCACCAAGCGGTAGGGCGGGGGCAGGGCCGAGCCATCTTCAGCCAGACGCACCCGCCGGGGGCCCAGCAGGCCCAGGTGCATCCAGACCGACGATGAGCCCGGACCGCCATTGAACGAAAAAGTCACCGGCCGGCTCCCCGTCTCGACCCCCTCTCGCGTATAAGCGATGTAGAAAATCGAGGCGGTCGGTTTGTCGTCTTCGTCGCGCAGCAGGATGGTGCCGGCGCTGGCCTTATACTTGATCTCCTGGCCGCCGATGGTCACGGAATGTTCGGATTCGACGAGCTTTTCCTCCGGTTCTTTGGCCTTGTCTTTTGCCGGCTCCTTCGCCGCCGGCTTGGGGGATTCCTTCTCCCCCGCCGTGGTCGATTCCGGGGGCGCGTTCGATCCGGTGTCGGCGGCGTATAACGCGGTTGTGAGGGCCAGAGCGAACCAGCTAACGGTCAAAAAAACTCTCTTGAACATTGGAGCCAGATTGCGGATGGCCCGGCCAAAAGGCAATCGCAAAGCCTTTGGGCATTTTTTTGTTCAGAAACGAGCAAACCACCCGGTTTGAAGAGCGGGCAGGCACGTAGGAAGATGATGACGTGAGGAGGCACCTCGGGGCCGCCGGAAACGCCACTTGCGCTGGCGCCCTCCGGTCCAACCCGGGGGCTTGGGCCCCGCCATGACCCTGTGGGCTTGGTTGCGTCCGGGCGCCCAGTGCCCCTCGTTGAGTGTCAATTATGCGTGTCTTGCTGTTAAGTGCCAAAGCCAGGCTCTATTCGAAATCCCTCGACTGTTCTGCGGGAGGTCCGAGCCGGAGTGCGCGCCGGGTTTCGAGAGCAGCCTCGAAGTCGCTTGTTTCGCACCGGAATAGCCTCTCCATGAACTCGAAGTCTTTCTCGATTTTGCGGGCCAGCAGTACAATTCATACCTGCCGGTGGACGAACGGCTCAGATTCTCCTGCTCGGTTATGAGGACGGCCACACCAAAGATCAGGCGCCCCAGAACCCTGGGCCGGACCACGACCCTGGAGGTCCTGGGCGCACACAACCACAACCACCGCAGAATTCGTTCCCGCTGGGCCGGGCATCACCGCGTTTTGACCGAACTACGGGAGCAGTTCCTGAAAGGTAGAAATGCCCAGTCCGAAACCGCCAAGGAGCGATTTACCACCTCGACCGAGCACATCGCCGACGCGGCGACCGACTCCTATGATCGGGATTGTGCCCTGGCGCTGCTGTCTTCCAGCCAAAACGCCCTGTATGAAATCGACCAGGCGTTACAGCGGATTGCCGACGGCAGCTATGGCGTGTGCGAATCCAGCGGCCGGCCCATCGAGCGCGCCCGCCTTCGGGCCATCCCCTGGACCCGCTTCGGTGCGGACGCACAAGCCCAACTGGAGACCCACGGGGGAGGGGGCCGGGTTCAATTGGGCGAACTCGGCACTTGCCTCAAGTCATCGGATGGTGAGGTTGACGCGGATGACGAACCCGAGGAAGGCATCAGGCCGACGAAGCAGGACAAAGCTGCTTAAGTCCGGCTCTGGGGTGAACCCGTCGTCTTGGGCGTAGCCGATGCCGCTTTGGAATGGCGGGCAAACACGGACAACTCTTATCCTGTAAATCCTGTTCATCCTGTCCCCTCCCTCCGGGCCGAAAGCAAATTTGCGCTTTCAAAACCTGCGGAGATTTCGTTCTCTGTGGGAATGACACCAGCAACCAAGCGCCAGGTCGTGCCCTCGACTTTGGGTAATGCCGCGGCGGAGTTGTTGATCTCCCCCGAACGATTCACCGAGCGGGTGGAGGACTTTGGGTTTGAGTTTCTGGCCTTCCAAAACTGCAAACTGGCCGCAGGCCAGAGATTCGGCGGCCAAACCGGAAGCCGCGAATTGGCGGTGGTGCTTTTGGGCGGGGTGTGCTCCGTGGGGTCGTCCGCGGGCGATTTCCAGCGGTTTGGCCAGCGACGGAATGTGTTTGGCGGGCTGCCCTATACGCTGTATCTGCCGATTGAGACGGAGTTCGAGCTGCGGGCGGAGAGCGACTGCGATGTGGCTTTGTGCTATTGCCGGGCGGAGGAACGCCACCCGGCCCGGCTGATCCCGCCCGCGGAGGTCCGGGTTGAGATCCGGGGCGGCGGCAACGCGACGCGCCAGATCAACCATATGATTGAGCCCGGTTTTCCGGCGCATCGGCTGTTGGTGTGCGAGGTCTATACCCCAAGCGGAAACTGGTCGAGTTACCCGCCCCACAAGCATGACGTTCACGCCCCGCCGGCGGAGGTTGATTTGGAAGAAATCTACTACTATCGCATCGACCGGCCGGAGGGTTACGCCATTCAACGCGTCTATACCCGCGATCGGCGCCTCGATGCCACCCTTACCGTGCGGGATGGCCAGTTGGTCCTGATTCCCGAGGGCTACCACCCCGTGGTGGCGGCGCATGGCTACAATGTTTATTACCTCAACGCGCTGGCCGGCAGCGCGCGCTCGATGGCGGCCTCCGACGATCCGGACTATGCCTGGGTGCGCCAAACCTGGACGGCCCGGGACCCCCGGCTGCCCTTGGTGAAATGAGCGGGACTTCATGAGCGCGAGCCAACCCAGTCCCTTGCAGCAGACGGTCGCCCTCGGCGGGAACGATTATTGGAACGATTCGTGTTCCGTCGAGGAACTCCGATACGCCCTGGCGCATGGGGCGGTCGGCGCAACGACCAATCCGACCATCGTCCTTGGGGTGCTACGGAAAGAGTGGGCGGCGTGGCAGGCGCCGCTTGGGCGGATCATTCAGGAACATCCAACCTGGAGCGAGGTGGAGGTGGCCTGGCGGCTGATCGAGGACATGGCGTTGAAGGCGGCCGAAGTGTTGCGGCCGATCTTTGAACGGGAGCGCGGCCTCAAGGGGCGGATCTCGATGCAGACCAACCCGGTGTTCTATCGAAACGCGACGGCGATACTGGAACAAGCGCGGCATTTTGACGGCCTGGCGCCGAACATCCAGGTGAAGATTCCGGCCACCCACGCCGGAATTACCGCCATCGAGGATGCCACCGCCCAAGGCATCCACATCAACGCCACCGTCTGCTTCACGCTGCCCCAAGCCCTTGCGGTCGCCGAAGCGGTCGAGCGCGGCCTGAAACGCCGCGAACAGGAGGGCCACGATACTTCGAACCTGACACCCGTCTGCACGCTTATGATCGGCCGGTTGGATGACTGGCTGAAGGTGGTGGCGAAAAAGGACAAAATCGTCCTCACGCCCGGCCACCTCGATTGGGCGGGCATCGCGGTAATGAAAAAGGCTTACGGATTATTCCAGGCGCGCGGCTACCGGGCGCGCTTGCTGGCTGCGGCCTACCGGCACCACCTGCACTGGTCCGAACTGATCGGCGGTGACATCGTGCAGACCATACCCTACGAGTGGCAGGTGCTGTTCAACGGTTCAGATATCCCCGTCAAGCGCCGCATGCAGGATCCCGTCCACCCCCTCATCATCGAGGAACTCGAACGCAAGTTCGCCGATTTCCGGCGCGCCTACGCCGAAAACGGAATGGCGCCGGAGGAATTTGATGGCTTTGGAGCCACCGTGCGGACGCTCCGGACGTTTATTGGTTCGTATGCCGAACTGCTCGCTTGCGTTCGTGATTTCATGCTGCCCGACCCGGACAAAAATTAACCAGGCATTTCACCATTGATATTCAACCGCTGACCACCACCCAGCCAACAAAACCAAACCGGAGCGTGACGATGAAGACACAGAAGATGACAGTGGCCCAGGCGATCATCGCCTTCCTAAAGAATCAATACGTGGAGCGGGACGGCCGGCAGCACCGGTTCTTTTCAGGCGTGCTGGGCATCTTCGGCCACGGGAACGTGGCCGGGATCGGGGAGGCCCTGCTGGCCAACCCGGATCTGCCCTATACGCTGGTGCGCAACGAGCAGGCGGCCGTCCACATGGCGGCGGGCTACGCCAAGGCCAGCAACCGTCTCAGAGCCTTTGCGTGCACTTCTTCGATCGGTCCGGGGGCAACGAACATGATCACCGGCGCCGCGCTGGCCACCATTAACCGGCTCCCGGTCCTGCTGTTGCCCGGGGATATCTTCGCGCGCCGCAACGTGGCCCCGGTGTTGCAGCAACTCGAATCACCCGCCACCCAGGACATCGGGGTGAACGACTGCTTCAAACCCGTCTCGAGATATTGGGACCGCATCTACCGTCCCGAGCAGATCATCACCGCCCTGCCTGAAGTCATGCGTGTCCTGACGTCACCCTCGGATTGCGGCACCGTCACGCTCGCTTTGCCGCAGGACGTGCAGACGGAGGCTTACGACTACCCGGTCGAGCTGTTGGAAAAGCGGGTTTGGTTGATCCGCCGCCCCGTGGCGGATGCCGTCTCTTTCGAGCGCGCGACCAAGGCGATCGCTCGGAGCCGCAAGCCGTTGATCGTCGCCGGCGGCGGTGTGCTCTTCAGCGAAGCCTCGGAGGCCTTGTCGGCCTGGGTCTCCCGCTCGGGCGTCCCGGTGGCCGAAACCCAGGCGGGCAAGGGCTCGTTGCCCTACGATCACCCGCAATGCGTGGGCGCCATCGGCGCCACCGGCAATCTCGCGGCCAATCGCCTGGCCCGCGAGGCCGACCTCGTCATCGGCATCGGCACGCGCTATTCCGATTTCACCTCGGCATCGATGACAGCATTCCAAAATCCGGAGGTGCGCTTCGTGAATATCAACACGGCGGAGTTCGATGCATACAAGGTTTCCGCCATCCCGGTGGTAGCCGATGCGCGGGCAACGCTCGAAGCACTGGCGTCCGCGCTGCCGCAGTATCGCGTCAGCGGCGAATACGCCGCGTCGATTGCCGAGCTGAAGCAAGCCTGGGAAGCGGAGGTGGATCGGCTGTTTCATTTGAAGACCCAGCCGAAGCCGGCCCAGAGCGAAATCATCGGCGCGATGTGGGAAGCCTCCGGGCCCAGGGACATGCTGCTGTCCGCCGCGGGCAGCCATCCGGGCGATCTCCACAAGCTCTGGCGCACGCGCACGCCCAACGGCTACCACCTGGAATACGGCTACTCGACCATGGGTTACGAAATTCCCGGCGCGCTCGGCGCCAAACTCGCCGATCCCAGCCGTGAGGTGTTTGTCTTCCTCGGCGATGGCACGTACCTGATGATGCCTTCGGAAATCGTGACCGCCGTGCAGGAGCACATTAAGATCATCATCGTGCTGGTGGACAACAAGGGCTTTGCCAGCATCGGCGGCCTGAGCCGGTCGCTGGGCATGCGCGGCTTCGGCACCAGCTACCGCGAGCGGACCGCGGCCTCCGGCCAGTTGGATGGCGCTTTTCTCGAAGTGGATTACGCCGCCAACGCGCGCAGCCTGGGCGCTCATACCCTTAAAGCCGGCTCGCTCAAGGAACTCAGGGCCGCCCTCGAAGAGGCCAAACGCATGGATCGCATCACGGTCATCGTCGTGGAAAGCCAGCCCGGCGTCGGCGTCCCCGGCTACGAATCCTGGTGGGATGTCGCCGTGGCTGAGGTTTCGTCCAATGACGCCGTGCGGCAGGCGCGGGCGCAATATGTCGAGGCGCGCCGGCAGGAGCGCCATCATTTGGCGAACCACAAGGAAGGCTGACCGATGCCTGAACGGCTGCTCAACTACCTCAATGGAACCTGGCAGGCATCTGCCGCCGCCGAGGCCCTAAAAGTCCTGAACCCGGCGTCGGCGGTGGTGCTGGCCGAGGTCCCGTTATCGCCCGCCGCCGAGGTCGATCGTGCGGTCAGCGCCGCCAGCCAGGCCTTTGCTGGCTGGCGCCGCACCCCCGTCGGCGAGCGCATCCAGCCGCTCTTCAAGCTCAAGGCGCTCCTGGAAGCCGACCTGGACGCGCTGGCGCGGATCCTTACCAATGAGTGCGGCAAAACCCACGCGGAAGCCGTCGGCGAATTGCGGCGCGCGATTGAAAATGTGGAGGTGGCCTGCGGGGCGCCGAGCCTGATGCAAGGGCGCAACAACGAGGACATCGCTTCCGGGATTGACGAGCACCTGATCCGTCAACCGCTCGGGGTCGTGGCGGCCATCACCCCCTTCAATTTTCCGGGAATGATTCCGTTTTGGTTTCTTCCCTATGCCGTTGCGACGGGAAACTGCTTCATCCTCAAGCCTTCGGAGCGGGTGCCGATGACCTCCGTCCGCCTGTTCGAGTTGCTCGACAAGGCCGGCTTTCCGCCGGGCGTGGTGCAGTTGGTCCATGGCGGGCGCGACACCGTCAACGCCCTCCTCGATCATCCCGACATTCGCGCCGTGAGCTTTGTCGGTTCGACGGCCACGGCCCGCTACATCTACAGCCGCGCCGCCGCCACGGGCAAACGCGCCCAATGCCAGGGCGGCGCGAAGAACCCCGTGGTGATCATGCCGGATGCCGATATGGCGATGACCACGCGGATCCTGGCCGATTCCGCCTTTGGCTGCGCCGGGCAGCGCTGCCTGGCCGCTTCGGTGGCCATCACTGTGGGCGAAGCGCGGCCAGCTTTGACGGAGCGGATGGTGGCCGCCGCGCGCAGCCGCAAAGTGGGGTACGGCCTCGACCAAGGCGTCGAGATGGGACCGGTGATCTCCGCGGCCAGCAAACTGCGCATCGAGGGTCTGATTGCCCAGGGCGCCCAGGAAGGCGCCCGGGTGCTGGTCGATGGCCGCGGGGCCAAAGTGCCTGGGTTCGAGGCGGGCTACTTCGTCTTCCCCACGATCCTGGACGAGGTGTCACCTCGAGGAGAGCTGGCGCGGACCGAAATCTTCGGCCCGGTGCTCAGCCTCATGCATGCCCCCACCATCGAGCAAGCCATCGCCCTCGTGAACGAGCGGAGCTACGGGAACATGGCCTGTCTATTTACCAGCGACGGCGCCAACGCCCGCCGCTTTCGCTACGAGGTGAACGCCGGAAATGTGGGCATCAACGTCGGTGTCGCCGCGCCCATGGCCTATTTCCCTTTCAGCGGCTGGGGCGAGAGTTTCTTTGGCGACCTCCATGCCCAGGCCGAGCACGGGGTCGAGTTTTACACCCAAACCAAAGTCGTGGTGGAACGGTGGCCGCGCGACTGGGCGCGGCGCTTCTGACCCGCCGTCCGATGATCAACCGCCGATACCCGCATCCGAGCACAGACTATCAATCATGAGCAAATTCTTTGTGGGCAACGCACCGTGCTCCTGGGGCACGCTCGAATTTGAAGGCACGGGCGGAGAGCAAGTCGGTTTCGGCCGCATGCTCGATGAACTCGCCGAAACCGGCTATACCGGAACCGAACTCGGCGATTGGGGTTACATGCCCACCGACCCTCCGGCCCTGCGCGCGGAACTTGACCGCCGTAGTTTAGTGATGCTCGGAGCGTTCGTTCCGGTGGCGCTCAAGGATGCCTCCGCGCTGTCCGGCGGCCTCGCGCTTGCCCTCAAGACCGCCCGGCTGCTGGCTGCGGTCGCCAGCGCTCCCGCCCCCTTTCTCGTTCTCGCCGACAATAACGGCACTGTGCCCCGCCGGACACAGCGGGCCGGCCGAATCGCCCCGGACGACGGCTTGAGCGCCGCCGAATGGAAGACCTTCGCCGCCGGCGCCGACGCCGTGGCGCGCGCCGTGCTCGCTGAGACCGGCCTTAAGACGGTGTTCCACCACCATTGCGCCGGTTACGTCGAGACGCCCGAGGAGATCGCGCGGCTGCTCGAACTCACCGATCCCGCGGCCCTGGGGCTGGTCTTCGACACCGGCCACTACACCTACGGCGCTGGTGGGGGCGATGCGCTCAAAGCGCTCGAACGGTTCCGTGAACGCATCTGGTACGTGCACCTGAAGGATTGTCTTCCGGGCGTGGCGGAACGGGCACGGGCCGAGGGTTGGGATTATTTTACCGCCTTGCGTCACGGGATCTTTTGCGAGCTGGGCCGGGGCTGCGTCGATTTTCCCGGCGTGCTGCGCACGCTCGCTGACTGGCGCTACCCGGGATACCTGCTGGTCGAGCAGGATGTGCTGCCGGGAATGGGCTCGCCGAAGGAAAGCGCGCGCCGCAACCGCGAGTACCTGGCATCCATCGAACATTATTTTACCAAACCTTAGCCCGAAAATGACCGCGCTCTTCCAATTGCCCCCCGCCTTCGCTGCTTTCCCATGACGACCCAAAAACTGAATGTTGGAATCATCGGCGCCGGCCGCATCGGTACGGTGCATGCCGAGTCCCTGGCCTTCCGTGTGCCGGAGGCTCGAGCGGTGGCGATTACCGATCTGGACCGCGAGGCGGCGCAGCGGTTGGCCGCCCGTTGCGGCATTTCCAAAGTCGCCGCGTCCGTGGACGAAATCCTGGCCGACCCTTCGATTTCGGCGGTGCTGATCTGTTCGCCTACCGACACGCACGCCGACCTCATCATCCGGGCCGCTCAGGCCGGCAAACACATCTTTTGTGAAAAGCCCATCGCCCACAGCCTGAACCGTATCGACGCCGCGTTGAACGCCGTCAAACAGGCCGCGGGTGAAGCTCCAAATCGGGTTCAATCGCCGCTTCGATCCGAACTTCGCGCGCGTCCGCGCCGCGGTGGCGGGTGGCGAGATCGGCGTCCCGCGGCTGCTCCACATCATCAGCCGCGATCCGGCGCCTCCCCCGCTGGCCTACATCAAAGTGTCGGGCGGCATGTTCCTCGATATGACCATCCACGATTTCGACATGGCGCGGTTTTTGATCGGAGACGAGGTCGATGAAGTTTACACCGCGGCGGGTGTCATGGTGGATCCGGCGATCGGCGGGGCGGGGGATTTGGATACCGCAATCATCCTGCTGCGATTCCGCAATGGCGTGATCGGCACAATCGACAATTGCCGCCAGGCCGCTTACGGCTACGATCAGCGGGCGGAGATTCTCGGGTCGGCGGGCAAGATCGCCACCGACAATTGTTATCCCAACCAGGCCACCCTGAGCACCGGCCAGAGCGTCCACCGCGACCTGCCGCTCAATTTCTTCATGGACCGCTACCGCGAAAGTTTTTCGACCGAAATCCGCGCCTTTGTGCAGTCGGTCCTGGAAGATAAACCCACCGCGGTGACGGGTGCCGACGGCCGCATTCCCGTGGTGATGGGATTGGCTGCCCGCAAGTCCGTTGATGAACGACGCCCCGTGCGGCTCGAAGAGATCGGTTGAGCTTTTACCCGGCTTACTTTGTGGTCAAACGAACCTCTCCGCGCATCGCCAGGCTAAGCCAAGCTCGGTTGGCCAGGCACAACCGCCCCGGCTCCTCGACCACCGTATTCGCCTCAGCCTTGCCCGCGCTCCCCGGCGAGCGGCACCACGCTGTTCTCCACCACGACCCGCTTTAAACCCACCCTCGCGCTATGAAAAAATCCCTCCTCTCTGCCATCAGCACCGACGTGCATTTTTGGGTGCCCGTCCTTGTGCTTATCGTCGGTATCGTCTTGCTGGTCATCATCAAGTGATTTCATGAACTCCTCGTCTTCCCCGCCGCGGGCTCCTCGCTCGCTGCACCAGCTTGGAGTGATGTGCGGCCTGGCCGCCGGCGCGTGGCTGGGCGCCGCCGAAGCGCCCACCAAGCTGGTCACGATGGGCTTCTCGCCATTCATCATTTCCCTCGGCATGGTGGCCGGGGTGTTCGTGGCGCGCTGGACGGTGCCGGTGGCCCTCAAGGGAACCACGTTCGTTATGCTGGATCTCAAGGCCAAGCCGCATCTCATGGCCTGGGCGATTCTCGCCGGCATGCTTTGGGCCGTGGCCAATACCCTGACCGTGTTTGCCATTCGCGACGTCGGGCTCTCGATTGCCTTCCCGCTCTGGAATACCAACAGCCTGGTCGGGCTCTTCTGGGGCTGGCTGTTGTTCAAGGAACTTCGCGGGTCGGCGCCCGAAAGACTGGATGAAAGTGCTGGGCGGCGCCGCGGCCATCGTGATCGGCGCGTGTGTGCTGGCTTACGCGACCCAGCAGCACGCCTCCGGCAGCCCGCGCAACACGATGCTGGGCGTGCTGGCCGCTCTCGGGGCGGGCCTGCTCTGGGGCACCATGTACATTCCCTACCGCAAGGCCTACATCAGCGGCATGAATCCGCTTTCGTTTGTCACCATCTTTACCATCGGCGAATTAGGGACGGTCCTGGCGCTGGGCGCCGTGTTCCAGGGCGGGTTGGGGAACCTTTGGGTGGACCTCTTGAAGGCGCGCCCGGCGTTGTTCTGGCTTTTCCTCGGCGGCTTCTGCTGGGTCCTCGGTGACTTGTTTCAGCAATACGCCGCCAAGTATATCGGCATCGGCCGAGGCATCCCGCTCTCGAATACCAACCAGCTCTGGGGCCTGGCCTGGGGCGCGCTGGTGTTCGGCGAATTGTCTAAACTGGACCCGGGCGGGCGGTGGCTGGTGGTGGGCGGTTCGCTCATCATGGTCGCCGGAGCGGTGGCGATCAGCTTCGCCGAAGCGCCGGCTTCCGAACAGGCTTCGTGGACGGAGGCCATGCGGCGCGAATGCGAACGCTATGGTCTGGACGAAAAGAGCGTGTCGGCCGCCGTCCTGGGAGAAGAGGCCCCGGGCGCGGTAAAGCCTAAACGGCGCTGGTGGGAAGCGCTGATCGTCCTTGGCAGCCATTGGGATCTTCATCCTGCTGGGTCGCGAGGCCACCCGCCAGCAGATGACCTTTAGCGTGCCGTGGATGGTGGTCCTGGCGTCGGCGTCCTTCGTTTTCCTGGTGGTGTGCGGCATGGCGCTGTGGCGGCGAACCCGGTTTCTCTAAGCGGTTCTTTCGCTTTCCATCATCACATGGGTCAAGCATGATTCGGCCAGGCAGAACACACCGATGAAAGCACCTACCAAAATCCGGCTGGCCGCGGCCGTTCTCGCGGCAACGCTTCTCTACCAGGACACCGGTTTCAGCGCGCCGCCGCCGCCGGAATACACCGGCGAATTTACCGGCCAGGCGGCCGCGCCTGAGGCGCCGCTCAGCCTGTGGTATCGGCGGCCCGCGAACGTCTGGACCGAGGCGCTGGCCATCGGCAGCGGCCGGTTGGGAGCGATGGTCTTTGGCGGCATCCAGCGCGAGCGTCTGCAACTGAACGAGGACACGCTCTGGGGCGGGGGCCCGTACGATCCCAACAACCCGGAAGCGCTCGCGGCCCTGCCCGAAGTCCGGCGCCTGGTGTTTGAAGGCAAGTACCGCGAGGCCGACCAGTTGGTGAACCAGAAAATGATCGCCAAACCGCGCGGCCAGATGCCGTATCAAACCGTGGGCGATCTGCTCCTGGCTTTTCCCGAAGTCATTTCCGTGGTCGATTACCGCCGCGACCTGAACCTCGACACGGCCATCAGCCGGGTCACCTACGTGACCGGCGGCGTGAGGTTCACCCGCGAACTCTTCGCCAGCCCGGTGGACCAGGTGATCGTTCTGCGGCTTACGGCGGATCAGCCGGGCCGGGTGGCTTTCACCGCGACCTTCCGGACCCCGCAGCGGGCGACCGCCAGCACTGATGGCCCGGACACACTGGTGCTCACCGGGGTCAACGGCAAGGCCGACGGGATCGCGGGCGCCTTGAAGTTTCAGGCTCGCGTGAAGGTGGTGGCTTCCGGCGGCAAAACTGGCGCCGAGGCAGACCGAATCTCCGTGACCAACGCCGATTCCGCCGTGTTGCTCATTGCGGCGGCGACCAGTTACCGGAATTTCCAGGACGTCAGCGGTGATCCGGAGGCGCTGGCGCGGAACTATCTCGCGGCCGCCGGCGCCAAGTCCTACGAGGCGCTGCGCCAGGCCCATGTGGCCGAACATCAGCGGCTGTTCCGGCGCGTCGAGCTGGACCTGGGCACAACCGAGGCCATGAAGGAGCCGACCGACGAACGCATCAAGCATTTCGCAGAGGGCAATGACCCGCAGCTTGCGGCCCTTTATTTCCAGTTCGGCCGGTACCTGCTGCTCTCCTGCTCGCGGCCCGGCGGCCAGCCGGCCAATTTGCAGGGGCTCTGGGCCGATGGTCTGAACCCGCCTTGGGGCGGCAAATACACGATCAATATCAACACCGAGATGAATTACTGGCCGGCGGACACCTGCAATCTCGGCGAATGCGTCGAACCGCTGCTGACCATGGTGCGGGACCTGACGGTCACCGGCGCCCGGACGGCCAAGATGCAATGGGGCGCCGGCGGCTGGGTGGTGCACCACAACACCGATCTCTGGCGCGCCTCCGCGCCCATCGACGGACCGTGGGGGCACTGGCCCACCGGCGGCGCGTGGCTCTGCCAGAACCTTTGGGAGCACTACCTCTTTACCGGGGATAAAGATTTTCTGAAGCGCCTTTATCCCGCCATGAAGGGCGCCGCGCAGTTCTTCCTGGATTCACTCGTCGAGGAGCCGGGCCACCATTGGCTGGTCACCTGTCCGTCCGCCTCGCCGGAACACAGCATCCCCTCCGGCGGCAGCATTTGCGCGGGCCCCACCATGGATGAGCAAATCATCCGCGACCTGTTCGGCAATTGCATCCAGGCCTCGGAGGCCCTCGGCGTGGACGCGGATTTCCGCCGGCAGGTCACCGCGGCGCGCGCACGCCTGGCGCCCAACCAAATCGGCAAGGCCGGCCAGCTCCAGGAATGGCTCGACGATTGGGACATGGAAGCGCCCGATCGCCACCATCGCCATGTCTCCCATCTCTATGGCTTTTTCCCCAGCGCCCAGATCTCCCTGCGCGGCACGCCCGAACTGGCGGCGGCGGTGAAACGCTCGCTGGAAATCCGCGGCGACGACGCCACCGGCTGGGCCATTGCCTGGCGGCTCTGCCTCTGGGCCCGCCTGCAGGACGCCGAGCACACCTACAAGATCCTCTCCCTGCTCCTGCGCCCCGACCGCACCTACCCAAACCTGTTCGATGCCCATCCCCCGTTCCAGATCGACGGCAACTTCGGCGGAGCGGCCGGGATTGCCGAAATGCTTCTGCAAAGCCACACCGGCGAAATCGAGCTGCTCCCGACCCTGCCCGCCGCCTGGCCGAACGGCTCGGTCAAAGGCCTCCGCGCCCGCGGCAATGTCACCGTCGATATCGCCTGGAAGGACGGCAAGCTCGCCTCCTATCGTCTCACCTCTCCCGACCCCCGGCCCGTAAAGGTCCGAGCCAATGGGGAGGAAAAAACCGTCACCCCGGAGAAGCAGAACACCGAATAGCTCCGGGCCCCGCGCCCTCTGGACCGATCCACCCGGCGCGCTGCCTCGCGGCTCCACCACCAGGCTATCTCATTCCAATGCCAGCCGGTAAAAGCCCTGGCCAGCCGGCTTGGGCACGGTCACCTTGTAATGCAGCTTTGACGTGTCCAGGACAGGGGTGATCGGAACCTTGGTCCATTTGCCCGACAGCAGGTCGGACGCATGCTGCAGCGCAAAGTTCATGGACGGCACCGCCCACGAGAGGGTAATCGCGGCGGCGGACGCAGATGCTCTGAGCGCCGGCTTTGGCATCACCTGTGAACTGTAAATACCTCCGTCAGCCGCCCCTACGACGCGCACGTTCCCATCCGCTGACATCGCCGCCGTTGCCCAGGGCATGCCCGGGAGGTTGTCCGGCGTCCAGGATGCTCCTGCGTTCGTCGTGCTATAGACCATGCGGTTTCCATTATCGACCCCGACCGCCATCATAACAGCCGCATCCGCCGAGCAGGCAATCGAGAACCAATTCGCGTATGGCGATGCCGTTTTCGTCCAACCCGTCCCCAGGTTGGTCGAGGTGAAGATATAGTTGCCCGGCGCTACCAGTGTCGAACCGTCTGCCGACCAGGCGATCGTGGACAAGTTTGTGGCGCCGGGCACGTCCACCTCGATCCAATCGAGCCCTGAATTGGTGGAGATATCAACCTGGGGTGAGAGATGAACGGCAGCCACCTTCGTTCCATCCGCCGAGCAAGCGACGCAATACCAATTGGTTGTTGGTGCGCTCGTTGCAACCCACGTCGCTCCAAAATCCTGAGAGGAGTAAATATGGCCTCGAGAGTTCGGGACACCGATACATGCCTTGAACATCTGGCTCCCGTCTGCCGACATAGCCACCGACGAGAGACCGAACCCGGGCGACGGGGACTCAACCCAACCTCCTCCGGAATTGGTCGATATCGCCAACGTACCTCCCATAGTCGGTGGCTGCTAAAATAGTCCCATCCGCCGAGGCGACCAGCGACTGCCCTCCAAAACCGGCCAGGCTCACATCCCAGGTCTGGCCCAAATTTGTCGAAATGAGAATCCCGGCACCCGAAGCTGCCATGGTTTTCCCGTCCACAGAGAGCGCCAGCGAACCCCACCACGCTTGGGGAGCCGAAGTGGGTGCCCAGTCCTGTGAGAAGGCTACGCTGCAAATCACCAGCGGCACGACCCCAATGATACGGCGGAGCAAAGACCGGGGTTCCAAGGTCCGACGAGAGCCTGATCCTACTCCGAGCAATGAATCATTTGTTTTCATAATGCGTTTCCGAGAATGACCATCGTCAATCGTCGTCTTCGGTCTATAAAGCATACCTAATGCCACCGCGACTTGATTCAGAAATGGCTTAACTCTTGAGGCCCGACACCCCTCGACTGCGTGAGACCCACGCTCTTTGCGTGAGCCTCACGCGTCCAGCCTTCCAAAAAGAGCCCCAATGCCGCCTTTTTTCGCGGGGAGCAAAGCCTGTAAACGAGCGCCACCCGCCCCGTCACGCTCGTCGTGCGTCGGCGGCGGCTAAGCGCGAAGCGTTTGGAGTGCGGATAGCTTGCTTCCGCTTTTGGAGGGGGTGGCGCGTTCGAAAAGCGCCGGCTCAGGCCGGCGCACTCCAAGACGCTTCGCGCGGATCGGCCGCGCCTGCGCTCCCGCACCCTTCGGAATCGCCGAACACGAAACGTTCCGCGGCCACAGCGCCGGTTCCAGTCCGGCGCCGACTGAGCGCGGAGCGTTTGGAGTGCGGAGAGCTTGCTTCCGCTTTTGGAGGGGGTAGCGCGTTCGAAAAGCGCCGGCTCAGGCCGGCGCACTCCAGACGCTTCGCGCGGATCGGCCGCGCCTGCGCTCCCGCACCCATCGGAATCGCCGAACACGAAACGTTCCGCTGCCACAGCGCCGGTTCCAGTCCGGCGGCGACTGAGCGCGGAGCGTTTGGAGTGCGGATAGCTCGCTTCCGCTTTTGAGGGGGGGCGTCGCGGGTTCGAAAAGCGCCGGCTCAGGCCGGCATGCACTCTCCAGACGCTTCGCGCGGATCGGCCGCGCCTGCGCTCCCGCACCCTTCGGAATCGCCGAACACAAAACCTTCCGCGGCCAAAGCGCCGGTTCCAGTCCGGCGGCGGCTAAGCGCGAAGTGTTTGGAGTGCGGAGAGCTTGCTTCCGCTTTTGGAGGGGGTGGCGCGTTCGAAAAGCGCCGGCTCAGGCCGGCGCACTCCAGACGCTTCGCGCGGATCGGCCGCGCCTGCGCTCCCGCACCCATCGGAATCGCCGAACACGAAACCTTCCGCGGCCACAGCGCCGGTTCCAGTCCGGCGCCGACTGAGCGCGGAGCGTTTGGAGTGCGGATAGCTCGCTTCCGCTTTTGGAGGGGGTGGCGCGTTCGAAAAGCGCCGGCCCGGGCCGGCGCACTCCAGACGCTTCGCGCGCTTCTATCGCAGGCAAGCCTTTACCCCGCGCAGCTAGAATTGCCTTTGTGATGGTTCACGCGCGGGTGGGCCTGGAAACTTCGTTGCGCGTCCGCCTGCTTTCATGCCATTTTTAATTAAGCATGAAAACGAACGCGCTCGAGGAGCATTTATTGGTCCCGGGCTTTGAAGAATACCGGCTATCCACCGCGGGCAACCGCGATCGCAGGGCCGGCGAACCGCTGCTGGTCCGGTTCGCGGGCCGCGGCGGCGTCCGGCTCAGTGCCATGGCCCCTGCGGGGATCGAGCGCGCGCCGGGATATTTGTTTTGATAATGGAGCGAAGCTGCTTGGCTTGAATCACGGGGAGAATTCGCATGGCTTTTGAGCTGAAGAATCGCTGGTGGGTCGTGATCGCCTCGGTCGCGGGTTTGGTGGTTGGAAATGGCCCGATTATGCAGTTCACGTTTGGCACACTGTTACCGCCCGTCAGCCGCGAATTCGGCTGGAGCCGCGGGGCAGTCTCGTCCGCGATCGTCATCGGCCTCTGGGTGACAGGGATCGCCACTCCGGTGTTTGGCCGGTTGGTGGATCGCTTTGGTATTCGCGCGGTCGCGCTGCCCGCGATCGGGTTGTTTTCGCTCGCCACCGCCTCGCTCGCCTGGGTCCCCGCATCCCCGGCGGCGTTCACCGCGCTCTACGCCTTGATGGGTCTCGGGGCCGCCAGTCAAACGCCCTTGATCTATTCGAGGGCCATATCCTTGCGGTTCGATGGCAAGCGCGGGGTTGCGCTCGGCATCGCCATGGCAGGAGTCGGTCTGGGCGCCGCGCTCGTTCCGCAGTTCGCGCGAGCCCTGATCGTGGCCGCCGGCTGGCGCGCTGCCTACCTGGGACTCGGCCTGTTGACCTTCGGGCTGGCGTTCCCGGCGGTGGCGCTGTTTGTCGGCAGGCCGGTGCCGGGTGACGGAACCGGCGCCGAGAACGGCCCGGCGGCGACACCACCCGGGCTTTCCGGGCGTGAAGCATTGCGGACGGGCCGCTTCTGGCTCCTCGCCATCAGCTTTTTCATCGCGTCGGGAACGTCCGGGGGCTTGATCTCGCATCTCGTCCCGCTGCTGACGGATCGCGGAATCTCGCCCCAAACTGCCACTGGCATGGTGGGGATCGCGGGCGGTGCCTTGATCGGAGGACGCGTGTTCGCTGGCTATCTTCTCGACCGCATCCACGCGGCCTATGTCGCCGCCACCTTCTTTCTCGCTCCGCTGGTGGGAATCCTCGTGTTGGTCTCGACGACCCGGCCGGAGGCGGCGGCTGTTGCCGTGTTGCTCGTGGGCCTCGGTCTGGGTGCCGAGGTGGATCTGATGGCCTTCCTGCAATCCCGCTACCTGGGAATCCGCTCCTTCGGTGAGATCTACGGTTATTTCTTCGCCCTATTCATGCTGGGGGCGGGGCTTGGTCCCTTCGCCATGGGCATGTCGTTCGACCGGACAGGTTCTTACCAAAAAATGCTCCTGTGGTTCGCATTCGCCCTGGCGGTGGCCATCCTGCCGATGCTGCGGTTGGGCCCCTACGCGTATCCAGCGGCGCCCGACTCTAGCGATGACATGCTGCTGGTGCCGCTCTCCGGGCCGACCGCGAGCAGCGGGGCTTAGTCGTAGCTCCCTTCATAACTCCGCGTCTTGGCTCGCAGCGTTTCCGGACGGTGTAAGGTCAGCTTAGCCCCAAAATATCCGGTCCAGCCAGCTTTGGATGCTGAAAGTCAGCAAGGAGAGAGAGACCTTTCTTTGTGTGGAGCTCGCCGGGAATGGTGTTGACTCCTCGCGTTCGCGAGGCACCGGAAAAGGGGCGGTGCGAATCTCTGCAACCCTTTGGTGTG
>CAWELO010000020.1:0-188201 GCA_963809845.1 uncultured Verrucomicrobiae bacterium
AATGGTGGAGCCGACAGGAATCGAACCTGCGACCTTCTCATTGCGAACGAGACGCTCTACCAACTGAGCTACGACCCCATTCCATCACGTGTCCGCCGGATGCGGCGCTGTTTCGGTTCCGCGTTCGGGGGCAAGTGCGCACCGTGAACCGCGATGCCCGCCGGGCGCCACTTGGCGGCCCGCTTTTCCCGGTAACATCGTAGCGGGAATTTGACGTGGATCGTCAAGGTTGGCAAGAAGATTAACGTGCGGCGCTGGCCCGCTGGCTGGCTCACCAACCGCCTTGGAGATAACGGCGATCCCGCGTCGGGCACCCAACTTCCGGAGTGCCCAGATTACGAAAGAGGACTGAAAATGCCTCTGTTCGGACCGTGAACAGCAAGGCTTGGGGGCTGGGTCGTTTGGCCGGTTCAGTGACCGCGCTGCGCCGGGGCGTTCTGCTGCGCGGGGGCACGGGATTCCGGGCGGGCATTATTTTCCGGTGGCAGCGCGCGTACCTCGGCGGCCTGGCGGTAGCTCTTGGGGTAGTACTGACCGGCGCTGTTGTTCTGGGATGGCGGTCGTGTCGTGCCCGGGAGGCGGGACTGGGATTCGCCGCCGGTTTGCACCGGGTAATAGCGGCTGGCCGCCTCCGTCCGGGTTGGGGTAGCCGGTCGGGTGTAAGTGGGGGTTGAGGCAGCCGGCGCCGAGGGATGCGCCTGCCGGGTGGTAGTTTGCTGCCGGTAAGCGGGATTTTGAGCCGTTGCGGGCTGATACGTTCTTCCCGCGTCGGCCTGGGTGCGGCCCCCGGCGGTGGAACCGGTCCGGGAGGCGGCGACGCTGGCGGGTGCCCGGTACGTATTTGATGAGGCCGGCGGCGCGTGCTGCACGACCGGATGCCGGTCATCGACTTTCTGGGCGACCATGGCCGTGCGGCGCGCGGGGGCCGAGAGTTCTCGACGATAGACCACCGACCCCGGCTTGCCCGCGTTGGCCGTCCGCGTCATACCCGCCGAGTGGGCCGGCACATCACGAATGGCCACCGGGCGGATTTGGGTGTGGGTGGCCGCCGCGACGCGGTCCACGCCGATGCCGTGGTTCACCACGGTGCGATTGTTCACCGCGTAATTATTGATGATGGTGGTATGGTTGTAGATGCGGGTGATTTCGGCCGGCGGCAACCGGCGGTGACCGAGATCGTGGTTGTTGAAATCGCGCAGCGCCACGAACGAGTAATGGTCGGGCCGCAGGCCAAAATCAAAATTCACCCCCACGCGCACGCCGTTAAAGCGCCAGCCGAACCCGGCTTCGAACAGCGCGTGAGGTGGCAGCGGCGCCCAGCCGCAGTAATCACCCTGGCTGCGCCACAGCACCCAGGAGGGTCCCCACACGCGGTCGGGTTGCCAGACCCAGCCGCAGCGCGGGTGCAGTTGCCACCGGCCGTAATGGAACGGGGCCCAGCCCCACGAATAGGTGGATTGCCAGTACCAGCCGGCATCCGTATAAACCCAATAGCCGCCGTCGCAGTACGGCCGCCATCCGTGGTTGATCACCACCGCTTGCGGCTGCCAGCACCAGCCCACGCCGTCCAGATCGATCCAGGACCCATACGGAGCGAGATCGTCGTAGAAATAGTTCACGTCCGGCGGCGGAGCGCTGTCATACACCGGCGGGGGCGCCTGTGGCGGCGCGAGGGCGGGGCCGGCGGGTTGCGGGGCCACTTCGGGGGCGGCCTCGACCGGCGCCGGCGGCGGATTCGCCGGCGCATATAATCGCTGGTCGTAAGTGTAGGTCTGCCCCTGGCCCTGCAACTCGTGCTCGCGGTTGAGCATGGCCGAGATCATCGTCGAGGAGAGACCGAGATCCCGCAGGTAAAGAATTTGGTCGGCCGTCAAATTGAAGTGGTAGGTCGAGTCATGAATGTAGGCAAGGATCACGTCCTCGCCGGTCCCGGCCTGGCTCAAGCGAACCACTTCCGCCGCCCCTGGCGGCAAATCGGCGACTGGCGCGCTAACCGCCGGCGCGGGCGCAGCGTTGTTGAGATCCTGGGCCGCGACCCGTGGCAGACCGAACGACGCCGCGAGCAAGGTCATGATCAGGAGCCAGGCCGTTCCGGAACTCGGCCGGTCTGCCGTCTCGATGAAAGGTCTAAGAAAACACCCTGGTTGGTGCGCCCGCTTTTGGTTCTTCATAACGTCACTTACTTTAGTGTCGGTTTAAACATTAGACCGGACTGCGGGACCTTTATTCATCCGCCGCCACCCAGGGCACTCGTCCAGCCTGGATGGTGCCGAAGGGCGGGGGAGGCCGCCAGTCCAAAACCGGGGCAATTTCCATTTGACGGCCCTCGCTGCGCGACCGAGTGTGTAGCAGAACCTCCACCACCGATTACATGACCGATTAGCACAAGGCTCATGATTCTGTCCGATGTGGAGCAGGGGTTTGTTGAAGAAGAAAAGCCCGTCCTGCCGGTGGCGACACGCTGGTGGTCCTCGTATGCCGTGGGCGCATTGTCAGCCCTGGCGGCGGTGGTCCTGCGATTTGCCTTGGATCCCATTCTGGGTGATCACCTGCCCTTCGCCACGTTCTTCCCCGCCGTGGCGGTCGCGGTGTTCTTTGGGCGGCTCCCCGGCGGGTTGGTGGCGATCCTGCTGACCACCGCCGCGGCGGACTATTGCTTCCTTTCCCCGCGCTATGCCTTTGGGATACAAGGCGCATTGCAGGCCATCGAGATGGTGGTGTTCATGGTTGGGGGCTGGCTCATTGTCCTTTTTGGCGAGACCATTCATCGTGCGCACGATCGGGCGGAGCGGCTCCGCTGGGAAACCGAGCGGCAACTGGCCCGGGCGGTGGAGGAGCGCACCGCCCGCTTGCATGAGATCGTGCACGATTTGGAGTTGTTCTCCTACAGCATGGCGCACGATTTGCGGGCGCCGCTGCGCGCGATCCAGGGCTTGGCGAAGGTGGTGTTGGAGGACTATTCCTCCTGCCTGCCCGAGGAGGGCCAGGCCCACCTCAATCGACTCGCCGCCGCCGCCAACCGGATGGACCAACTGATTCTCGATGTGTTGCATTATAGCCGCCTGGTCCAGGGCGAGTTGCCCTTCGAGAAAGTCGATCTTCAGCAGTTGATCGAGGCGACCGTGGCCACCTTCCCGAATTTGCACGCCGCGCGCGAGCACATCCGGATCGAGGCCCCCATCCCGCCGGTGCTGGCCAATCCCGGCGCCCTCACCCAGGTGGTGTCCAACCTGTTGAGCAACGCCATCAAGTTCGTTGCGCCCGGACACTCCCCCAGCGTGCGGATTTGGGCCGAACCCGACGGCGCATACGTACGCCTGAACGTGGAAGACAATGGCATCGGCATTCCACTCAAGGCGCAGCACAAAATTTTCGGGTTGTTCCAGCGCTTGCACTCCGCGGACGCCTATGACGGCACCGGCATCGGTCTGGCGATCGTCAAGAAGGCTGCGGAACGCATGGGCGGTCAGGTCGGCCTCGAATCCCAGCCAGGGAAGGGCAGCCGTTTTTGGGTGGCACTGAAGCGCCCTCCGGCGGATGAAGAGGCGCCGGTGACGACCGCCACCAACGGGCAGGGCTGAACCCCGCGCGGTGAAGGGTGCGGGCCGTTAGCTGCCCGGCGAACTTGCCGCACGGTATGCGTTGAGGCCATCATCCGGAGCAGCATCGTATCCCGCTGGGTCATTTCCCCGGCCGTCGAGGGAGTCTGACTCAGCACGCGGACCGTCACCCTGGCCAGGTGCTCATTCAGGCGGTACGCGAGGATCGCACCGGGTTACGCCGTCACCGCTTCGTTGTGGCTGATCCAATCATAGCCCTTTTCCTCGAGGTCGAGGGCCAGTTGCTTGCCGCCGGTGCGCACGATCCGGCCATCGACCAGGACATGCACGAAGTCCGGCACGATGTAGTTGAGCAGCCGTTGGTAATGTGTGATCACGAGCTGGGCATTGTCCGGCCGGCGCAATTTGTTCACGCCGTTGGAAACGATCTTCAAGGCATCGATGTCCAGCCCGGAATCGGTTTCGTCCAGCACGGCCAGCTTGGGTTCCAGCACGGCCATCTGGAAGATCTCGTTGCGCTTCTTTTCGCCGCCCGAGAAGCCCTCGTTGACGGAGCGGCGCAGCAGGTCGTCGCTCAGTTCGAGCAGTTTCACTTTGTCCTTTACCAGGGTAAGAAACTCCATGGCATCGAGTTCGCTCAGGCCTTTGTGCTTGCGCGTCTCGTTGAGCGCGGATTTCAGAAAATAAGTGCTGTTGACTCCGGGAATTTCGACCGGGTATTGGAAGGCGAGAAACAGCCCTTCGCGCGCGCGTTCCTCGGGCGCCAAATCCAGCAGGTCCTTCCCGTTGTAGAGCACCTGCCCCGCGGTGATATCGTAGCCGTCGCGTCCCGCCAGGATCGCAGCGAGGGTGCTCTTGCCGCTGCCGTTGGGCCCCATGATGGCGTGCACTTCGCCCGGACCGATGGTCAGGTTGATGCCTTTGAGAATTTGCTTTCCTTCAACGCCCGCGTTGAGGTCTTTGATTTCCAGTATCGCTTGCTTCATCGTCGCTTCGTTTCGGTGGGAGATTTTTCCCCCGCCGCCTGAACTATCCCACGCTGCCTTCCAAACTCACGCCCAAAAGCTTTTGCGCTTCCACGGCGAACTCCATCGGCAGTTCGCGGAATACTTCCTTGCAAAACCCGTTCACGATCATGTTCACCGCATCCTGGGTCGCCAGGCCGCGTTGATTGCAGTAGAAAATCTGGTCCTCGCCGATCTTCGAGGTCGAGGCCTCGTGCTCGACGCGGGCGGTGGTATTCTTAACCTCGATGTACGGGAACGTGTGCGCGCCGCACTTGTTCCCCAGCAGGAGCGAGTCGCACTGCGAGAAGTTGCGGGCGCCGGCGGCGCTCTTTTGAATCTTCACCAGCCCGCGGTAGCTGTTCTGGCCGTGGCCGGCCGAGATGCCCTTGGATACGATGGTGCTGCGGGTGTTCTTGCCGATATGGACCATCTTGGTGCCGGTATCGGCCTGCTGGTAATTGTTTGTGACCGCCACCGAGTAGAACTCGCCGATTGAATTCTCACCCTGCAAAATGCAGCTCGGATACTTCCAGGTGATGGCCGAGCCGGTTTCCACTTGGGTCCAGGAAATCTTCGAGTTCCGGCCCTTGCACAGGCCGCGTTTGGTCACAAAGTTGTAAATGCCGCCGCGGCCTTGTTCGTCGCCGGGATACCAATTCTGCACGGTCGAGTATTTAATCTGCGCGTTGTCGAACGCCACGAGTTCGACGACTGCGGCGTGGAGCTGGTGTTCGTCGCGCATGGGGGCGGTGCAACCCTCGAGGTAGCTGACCGAGGCGCCCTCTTCGGCCACGATGAGCGTACGTTCGAACTGGCCGGTGTTGGCGGCGTTGATCCGGAAATAGGTCGAGAGTTCCATCGGGCAGCGCACGCCCTTGGGGATGAAGCAAAAGGAGCCGTCGCTGAACACCGCCGCGTTCAGCGCCGCAAAGTAGTTGTCGGTGTAGGGCACCACCATTCCCAGATACTTCTTCACGAGCTCCGGGTGATTGTGGACGGCCTCGTTAAAGGAACAGAAGATGATGCCCCGCTCGGCCAGCTTGTCTTTGAACGTCGTTCCCACCGACACGCTGTCAAATACCGCATCCACGGCCACCCCGGCCAGGCGCTCGCGTTCCTTCAACGGAATGCCCAGCTTCTCATAGGTTTCCAGCAGCTTGGGGTCGACCTCGTCGAGGCTCTTGGGCCCTTCGCCCTTCTTCTTCGGCGCGGAGTAATATACCGACTTTTGATAATCGATGGGCGGGTAGTGCACGTGCGGCCACTTGGGCTCCTCCATCGTCAGCCAGTGCCGGAACCCCTTCAGCCGCCATTCCAGCATGAACGCCGGCTCCTGCTTCTTGGCCGAGATAAACCGGACGGTGTCCTCGGTCAAACCCGGCGGCGCGGAATCCGCCTCCACGTCGGTGTAGAAGCCATACTTGTACTCCTGCTTGACTAGTCCCTCAATGGTCTCGGTAGCTGTGCTCATCTGGTAAATTCGTTCTGAAGTCTCCCCGCGGCCGGCGCCGCTGACGCTTACTTTTTGCCGTTCGAGCAGGCCGGGCAGCGGCCATGAATCGTGACGTCATACCGCTCGGCGCTGAACCCTTTGGGCAGCGGCACCCCGGGCGACACCGGCAGCCCAATGTCAAAAACGCTTTCGCAACTGTCGCAGTAAAAGTGGCAATGTTCCTGCATATTCGGACAAAACCGCGCCGCGCCCCGTTCCAACGTCACCTGCCTCACCAGCCCGCACTTCACCAGCGCGTCCAGGCAGTTATAGACCGTGGCCATCGAAATCTCCGGGATCTCATGCTTGGCCCGGATGAACACTTCCTCGGCCGTCGGATGGTCGCGCTTCTGTAATAACACAGAATAAACATGCTCGCGCTGTGGCGTAAAACGAAAACCGCCGGTCGTCAACCGCTCGCTCAGCCGTTCGTTAAAACGCTTCTTTTGGGCCACATGCATGACCTGGTTACTATAGCGCGCCCGGCGGGCGGCTGTCAATACTTGGAATAATTCTAAGTCTAATCAGGCCGGGCCTCAGACCGTGGACGCCCGTCGCAGGCTCCCGGCGGGAGGGGCCGATGCGCCACCTTCCCGCACCGGCCCTCGTATTTTGAATTTTACAATTCCATGACAACTGCTCTGCTTCCGACCGGGTACCGTCAGCTATGAAATTGGCCTCTGGGGCATGAGCATGCGGGGCGAGCCAAGGCAGCACGCGTCGCGCGGGTCACCGCTTGGGATCGGTCGCCGGTGGACCGCCCAGCGGGGCGGGTTCCTTCGCGTTCCGTCCAGCCTTCGCGCCTCCAGCGGCAATCCCCACCCGGGGTAACCTCCATGCCCCAGCCGCATTCATCCCGCTCCCCGCGCTTCTTCTGGCAAGGCGCTTTGATCGTCTTGCCCGTCCTGCTGCTGGCCGCGGTCGGCACCGTTTCCTTGCGCCTGGACAAAATCCTGGCCCAGCACGAGGCGGCCGACCGGGCCCAGGCCATTGCCGAGGAACTCGCCCCGAAAATGTGGGCGGCCCTCGCTCAGGCCGGGGATACCAACCGCGTCCCACCGGGCTCCTTCGAAGTCAGCGCTGCCGGCGATTTAATCTTCCCTCGCCCGTATCCGGTCCCGCCGGTCCCCCGCGAGTTCGACATCTCAGAACTCTCGCCCGAGCAGACCCGGCTCTGGCAGGAGGCGCGCCGGGCGGAAGCCACCGTGGAAGGTCCCAGTGCCGCGCTCGCTCAATATCGTCACTTTTTGGATTCGAATCCTCCGGAGCCGTTCCGCGGCGCCGCTCGCTATGCCTTGGGCGTTGCCCTCGGCCATCAGCGACACGTCGAGGATGCGGTCGCAACCTTTGATTTGCTTCTGAAGGATTCTCCCCAGGTGGTGGGCGAGAGCGGCTTGCCGCTCGGTCTATTGGCGGAACTGAAACTGAATGAGCTATCCGCCGCCGTGCCGGGCGAGTCAAAGAACCTTGCCGCCCTCGACACGCTGTGCTCGAACGCGGTGTATCAACCGACGATCCTGACGGGCCGGCTGCTGGATCTCGCCGGGGAACGGGGAAACACCCCGGATGCCCGGCAAATCGTCAGCCGCTGGCGCGCGGTGTGGCTCGAGCACGAACTCTCCCGCCGGCTCTTTGGGTCAGTCAGAAGCCGGCTCGGCCTCGGAGAGGCCCGGTTCAATCCGCCGGAACTGGCAAGCGCCGGGGCTATGCCGCGCAACCGCGGGGCAACCTCCGCCACGCGCTTGTTTTGGTTCACCAGCCCTGTCAAGTGGACCCGGTCCATCAAGACCAACACGGGCGCGGACGACAAGACCCGGCCTGGCGGCGTTGAGATTCAGGGGAATGATTGGCTGGGAATTGAAGTGGGCGACCCCTCGACCAATCATTGGTTCCGCTGCCTGGGCGAATCCGAGGCCGGCGCCCGGGTGAGCGCGCCGGTGGATTCGACCACGCGCATCCCTGACTACTTCGGCGTGGGCATCGTGCTGGCCGGGCGCACGCTGACCTTCTCGGTTCCCAACCTGCGGGTCTGGGAGCAGGTCAATTACTTCGGCCGGCGCGGCGGCGGAGAAAAGCGGCAGCTTACCGACCAGGCCGCCTCGATTGTCCTGGGCACGGCCAGCCACCTGGAAGATGGGGCCGAGGCAGTGAAGGTGAACGTGTATCTCACCAGCCCGGCCACACTGTTCCAGCGCCAGCGCGCGCGCACCTTCTGGTTCGGATCGCTGATCGCCGCGGCGGCCGCGGCGGCCCTGGCGGGGTTTCTGGCCGCCTATCGCGCTTTTGTGCGTCAACTGCGGCTCAGCGCCATGAAGAGCAACTTCGTGAGCAGTGTCTCCCATGAGTTGCGCGCCCCCATCGCCTCGGTCCGCCTCATGGCTGAGAGCCTCGCACGCGGCAAAGTGCCCGAGCCGTCGCGGCAGCATGAATACTTCCGGTTCATCGTCCAGGAGTGCCGCCGCCTTTCGTCCCTCATCGAAAACGTTCTCGATTTCTCCCGCATCGAGCAAGGCCGCAAAGAATATGACATGGAGCCGACCGATCTCGCGGCGTTGTCGCGCCAGACGGTCAAACTCATGGAACCCTGCGCCGCCGAGCGGCACATTGGCCTGACGCTCGATTTGGACCGTTTCGAGGCCGCAACCCCGCAACCCCAAATTTCGGTGGACGGCAAGGCCATTCAGCAGGCGCTCGTTAATCTTATCGACAATGCCATCAAACACTCGCCTAAGGGCCAAACCGTGAGCATCGGAATGGCCTGGCGAAATGCCCCGGGCACAGCCGCGGACTACCCCCGTAGCGCCGGCGAAACACTCGCGCCATACGATGGGGGCGGTGCGCGGGTGCGCCCCGATGGGGCGTTCGAGCCGGTCTCTCCTGTTCTTGCCCTGTGGGTGGAGGACCATGGCGAAGGCATACCGCCTGCCGATCACGAGCGGATTTTCGAACGTTTCTATCGTCGCGGGTCCGAGCTTCGGCGCGAGACCTCGGGCGTCGGCATTGGCTTGAGCATCGTCAAACATATCGTCGAAGCCCACGGCGGACGCGTGCGCGTGCGCAGCGGCATCGGCCAGGGCAGCCGCTTCACCATCGAATTGCCGGTGGCCGGTGGGGGAGACAAACCGGAGGAAGGCTAAACCCGGCATAGACGCTTATGGAACGCATCCTGGTCATTGAAGATGAGCTGCCCATGCGCACGGCGCTCGAGGACGTGCTGCAAGGGGAGGGCTACCGTGTGCTGACCGCAGCCGAGGGGCAAACCGGCCTCGATCGGGCCATCCACGAGCAGCCCGACCTCATCCTGCTCGATATCATGATGCCCAGGCTCGATGGCTTTGCCGTTTGCCGCGAACTCCGCCGCCTGTCCAATCCGGTCCCCGTCCTGATGCTCACCGCCAAAGGCCAGGTCGAGGACCGCGTCACCGGACTCGATGCCGGCGCCGATGATTACCTGGTGAAACCCTTCAGCACCGAAGAATTGCTGGCCCGCGTGCGCGCCCTGCTGCGCCGCGCCCATCGGCAGAGCAGCGCTCCCTCCCGCCTGAAGCTGGGCGAGACCGAAATCGATCTCGTGCGCCAAACCGCCCGGCGCGGCCGGCGAAACCTGCACCTCACCGCCAAGGAATTTTCCATGCTCCGGCTCATGGCCGAGACCCCCGGTGAACCCGTCTCGCGCGAACGCTTTCTCGACGCGGTCTGGGGTTATACCGCCTTCCCCACCACCCGCACGGTGGATAACCACATCGCCAGTTTGCGCGGCAAAATCGAGTCCGCCCCGAAGCGCCGCGATGGATCAAAACTGTTCACGGCGTGGGCTACAAATTGGAGGTGCCGTCGTGAAGCTTGAACGGCCGGACACAACAAACGGGTTGGCGTGCGCGCCCGGGGCGAGCGACCTTCCCGCCGTTTCCATGGATGGGCCGCTTCAGCCAGGCCCAATTTTGCAAAACGGTGACAACTCGTTAGACCGCCTTTGCTATCACAGGCGCACCATTTAATGAACGTTATGAATACAAAAGCGCTTTTGGCCACGCTCGTCCTGGCGGCCTCCGGTCTCGCCCGCGCCGCGACGAACGACCCCCAGGCCACGCTCGAACGCGGCTTATTCGAAGAAGAAGCCAACCACAACCTGCCCGCCGCCATCCAGGCCTACGAGGCGGTCGTCGCCCAGTTTGACAACGATCGCAAACTCGCCGCCACCGCCGTCTTCCGCCTCGGCGAATGCTATCGCCGCCAGGGCGATACCAACGCCGCCAGCGCCCAATACGCGCGTGTCCTGCGCGAGTTCGCCGACCAGGACCCGCTCGCGACGCTCAGCCGGCAGAATCTTCTCGCCCTGGGGGCGAGCCTGCCCTCCGCCGGCTCAGTTTCCGACGCGGGGCGCCAGGAACAAAAGCGGTTGCTCCAAGAGGAAATCGCATTGGTCGAGAAGAAGCTCGATGCCCAGCATAGGCAGATCGAAGTGGGGGCGGTGAATCAGGACGCCCTTTGGGCCACACAACGCGAGTTGCTCGAACTCAAGCGCCAGGCTGCCGCCCTCGATGCCGGCGCACCGATTACTATCCCCTTGGCCGCGGACAGCGCCGCCCCGCCCACGTCGGATGAGGCGGAGGAGGTCCGGCGTATCCAGGCCATGATCAAAGACAGCCCGGATTTGATCAACGCCCACGATAAGAGCGGGAAAACCCCCCTGCACGGGGCCGCCGAGCAGGGGCAACTGGTAGTCGCGGGTTTCCTGTTGCAGAACGGCGCCGACATCGACTCCCGTGATCACTTGGAAGCCACGCCGTTGTGGGAAGCCGCGGCCAACGGTCGCAAAGCGATGGTCGAGCTGCTTCTCAACCACAAGGCCGCCCTCGAACTGGCGGACCGAAATGGCCTTACCCCCTTGCACGAAGCTGCGCGAAAGGGCTTTATCAGCGTGGTGCAGGTGCTGCTCGCTCACGGCGCGAACCCCAACGCCCGCGCCAAGGACGGCTCAACCGCTCTGCATGCCGCGGTCGGCGCCGGCCAGCCCGCGGTGGTCGAGGTGCTGCTCGCCCAAAAGGCCGATGTCAACGCGGCGCGCGAAGACGGCATGACGCCGCTTCACCTGGCAGCGCAGGCCGGCCTCGAGTCCATCGCCAAACAGCTCCTCGACCATGGCGCCGACCTCAACGCAAAGGACAATTTGCGCGCGACACCGCTGGCGGTGGCGGTGGAACATGCGCAGCTCCCGGTGGCCCGGCTCCTTTTGAAGCGCCAGGCGGATCCGAATGGTGAATTCGACCTTGTGCTCAACAGCAACAATCCCCGAGAAAAGTGGTCCACGACGCCCCTTCACCAAGCCGTGAGCCAGTCCAATCTCGAAATGCTCAAGTTGCTGCTCGAGAACGGGGCCAACCCAAACATCCAATCCCACGGCCACACTCCGTTGCTGTTGGCGGTGCTTAATCAAAAACAGGATCTCGCCGCTCTGCTCCTGAGGCATGGCGCGGATCCAAACATTGCCGATGAACAGGGGAGCTCGCCGCTGCATTTTGCCGTCAAGCAGCCGCCGGTGATGGAACTCCTCCTCTCCGCCAAAGCAGCCGTGAACGCTACGAATAATTGGGCCCAAACCGTGCTCTACTGGGCGGTCGGCGCCGAACTCCAGCCCGCGGCGGAGCTGCTACTCAAGCACGGGGCCAACCCGAACCTCCCGGACAAGAACGGCATCACCCCGCTGCACCTGGCGGTGCTGCGGCGCAACAAGGATTTGACGGATCTGCTGCTGGCGAACGGAGCTGACCCGAATATCCGGAATAATGGATTGAGCACACCCCTGGATTGGGCCAGGAATGGTCCGGCATTCAGCACGACCACCATGCTTGGTGGAATTTCGTTGCCCTGGGGGTTGTCCTTGTCCCCAGGCTCTCCCGGAATTCCCCTTTCCATGGGCCGTAACAGCACCGGGCCGGACCAGGCCGGCATCGCGGCGCTCCTCAAAAGCCACGGTGCGATCGAGGAGTTGCCGGATTTTTCCTCCATCCGGATAACGCGATCGGGACGGAGCCAGCCATTGATCGTATTCCGGAGCAGCACGAACCGCGCTAACCACTTCACGTTGTTGGAAGTCATCGCCTGCATTTCTTCCCCTCCCGGCTCGCCGGGATCGATTTCTTCGCCAGGCTTCATACCTTTCCTGGATCTCACAAGAATATTGATTCATCGGCCGGACCCCGCGCACCCCGCGCAGCACGAAGACTTGAAAGCCGCCCTGCTCAGTGCCTCGGGCGGGCTGGATTGCAGCAAGGATGTTCCGCTGCAGTTTGGGGATGTCATCGAAATCCCCGAGCGCGAGCACAGCCTGGCCGAACGCGCGGATGGGTTATCGCAGGAGCAACGAAATGATCTGGAGCCTTGCCTGAGCCGGAAAGTCAGCTTTGTTGTCAAAGGCCATGCCACTGAGGTCACCCTGTATGGCCGCACAGGCGATACCTACCTTTCCCAGGCCATGAGAGCCCCGGCGATCCAGGCTATTCTCCTATCCTCGTCGGATCTCACCGCCGTTCGAGTCAAGCGGACCGACGCCGCCACCCACGAGGTCAAGGAGTTCACGCAGGACGTGAGAGCATTCTGGAACGGCAGCCAGTTGTGGACGAACGATCTTTGGCTCCGCGACGGCGACGTTGTGGAAGTTCCGGAGCAGCCCTGAATCGGGTTCGGGCGGACCCATCGATGACCTCCGGACCTGGATATGGATTCGTGCTTCCCACGTCACTCGAACAGGCCCTGAATCTCTTCCCACGTCAGATTCTCCACTAACGATTCCTCGCCGCCCAGCGTGGCCTGGATCACCGCGCGCTTGCGCTGCTGCAACGCCAGGATTTTTTCCTCCACTGTCCCGCGCGTGATCAGCTTGTAGCTCGTCACCACGCGCGTCTGGCCGATGCGATGCGCGCGGTCCGTCGCCTGGTCTTCCACCGCCGGATTCCACCACGGATCGAAATGAATGACCGTGTCCGCTCCGGTGAGGTTCAGCCCCACGCCGCCCGCCTTGAGGCTGATAAGAAACACGGGGATTTGGCCGTTCGCTTGAAACTTTTCCACCACGGCGCCGCGATTCGTGGTCGAGCCGTCCAGGTAACAGAATTCCATTTTGTCCGCCGCCAGTTTCTCCCGGAGCAACGCGAGCATGGAAACGAACTGGCTGAAGACCAGCACGCGATGGCCGCCGTCGATGGCTTCTTCCAGCAATTCGCCGAACAGTTCGAGCTTGCCGGAATGTTCGTCCGTGAATTTGGCTTCGTCCAATTTCAGCAGGCGCAAGTCGCAACAAATCTGGCGCAATCGCAGCAGCGCGTTCAACACGATCATCCGGCTCTTGGCCACACCGTTGGCGCCGACCGCCGCCATCACTTCGTTGCGGCTGACGGCCAGCACCTGCTGGTAAACCGCCTGCTGATCGCCGGTCAGTTCGCAGAAGGAAACCTGCTCGAGTTTCGCCGGCAAATCCTTCGCCACCTCGCGCTTGAGCCGGCGCAGGATGAACGGACGCAACCGCCGCCCCAGCCGCGTTTGCGCCGCGAGATCCTTGTCGCGCGTGATGGGCTGCTCGTAACGTTCGCGGAAGTCCTGCGCCGCGCCGAGGTAGCCCGGCATGAGAAAGTCGAAAATACTCCACAGATCGAGCACCGAGTTTTCCATGGGCGTGCCGGTGAGCACGAGCCGCTGCTTGGCCCGCACGGCTTTGACGGCGACGGCGTTTTGCGTCTGCCGGTTCTTGATGTGCTGCGCCTCGTCGAGCACCAGGGTGTCAAACTCCAGCGCCTGGTAGCGCTCGGCGTCGCGCCGGATCAGCGCGTAACTGGTGATGACCAGGTTGCTTTTGGGGATTTCATCAAACCACGCGTGCCGCCCCGCGCCTTGCAGCGCCAGCACCTTCAAGTCCGGCGTGAACTTCTTCGCCTCGGCCACCCAGTTGAACACCAGCGAAGTCGGACAGACAATCAAGGCCGGTCCGTCAAGCCGGCGGTTCTTGAACAAGAAACTCAAAAAGGCCAGAGTTTGCAGGGTCTTTCCCAGCCCCATCTCGTCGGCCAGAATGCCGCCAAAATGGTTCTCGCGCAGGAATTGCAGCCACGCCACCCCTTGTTTTTGATACGGGCGCAGCACCTCTTCGAGGGGGCCGAGCGGCGGACACTCCAGTTTCGCCTGCCCGTTCTGCCGCGCCGCGCGCTCCCGCCAGGCCGCGGACGACTGGACTTTCCAGCCGGGTTGCTGCCGCAGCGTGGCGTCGAGAAAGCCCGCCTGCACATCGCTCAACCGGTAGCCCTTCTCGTGTTGCCGCGGCGCGCAGTCGCGCAGCACTTCGTTGAACTCCTCCAGCGCTCCGGTGTCGATCAACGCGATCCGACCGTTCTTCAATCGGGTGTGACCGCTCCCGGACAAAATCAGACGCTGGATGTCCGCCGCCGAAAACTTTTCGCCCTCGGCGGATGCCAGCGACATTTCGACATCGAACCACCGCTCCCCCGACGGCGTGATCTCCAGGCGCGGCTCGATGCGTTCGAAGTTTTTCGCCGTGCTGCGCTCCAGGCGTTCTTCGAGCGTTACCTGCCACTCCTTCTGCCAGCGCGGATACTCGCGGGCAAAAAATTTCACGACCGCGTTCTCGCCGTGCAAATTCCAGCGGCCCTGCGAATCCGGGCCGGTGAATCCCGCCCGGTGCATCCGCTCCGCCGCCGCCGCCTCGGCCGCGAAATCGCGCGTGGAATAGCGGGTGGTGCTCTTCGGGTCCGGCAGCCAGAGCGCCTCGTCTTTTGCCGTTACGCCCACCGTCATGATGCGCGCGCCATAGGCGCAATGGAGTTGCCCCTGCAAGCGCGCCAGCCCGCCGTCCAGCGCGAGCACGAAACGCGGCGGCTGCGGTTCGAGCGTGAACTCCTCGAGGACGAAGTTCGCGTCCACCTCGCACTCGGCTTCCAGCACCCCGAGTTCCTGGCTGAGGAACAGCGGCACGCGTTGCCGCGACAATCGTATTGGGCCGCGGAACAACTCGAGCCATTGCGCCGGCAAACCCACCGGCTCGAGCATGGTGCCGCGAAAGGCCCAGAGCGATTCGCCCGCAATCAGCACCGGGGCCTCAATCTCCGGCGGAAGGTTCAACCGGATTTCACCGGAGGTCTCAAGCGTCGCTTGCAGCGGCACGCGCCACGCTGCGGCCGATACCACCAGCGGCTGCGCTCGCCCCAAGGCCACACGCGGATGCCCCCTCAGCGCGTCGAGCAGGCGCGTCAGCTCCTTCAGGGATAACATCAGGCCCCCCGGGGTTTCACCGCCCGCGAGCTCTTCCGCCGCGTCGAGCAAGCGAGTGTCTTCGGGCGAAAACTCGAACGATTTCGACATCGGCAACACGCTCAGCGGGACGCGGCCCCCGCTCCACCGGCCCTCGAAGGTCACCATCACTTTTCCGCGCTCGATGGACGCTGCCAGCGTGGGCGGAAGGATCACCGAAATTTCCACCCGCTCGCCGGTTTCCCCTGAGGCGGCGCGGCGCAAACGCGGCCCCGCCTGCGGCTCCCCCTGGGCCCGCGCCGGGCCGGCGCGCCCCGGGGCCGGAGTGGCCAGGCCCGGCGGCGACTGCTTTTCGCGCCGCAAATGATGCAACCCCACGGCGACCGAGTGCGCGCAGATCATCCCCGACTCGCGTGAGGCGCGGCACGAGCACAGGTTATCTACGTTGACCGTGTCCTTGATGACGAGGCCGGCGCGATACGACGTCGAGCCTTCCGCCACGACCCCCTTGAGCAGGGGCGGCGTCCAATTTGAGCTGAGAACTTTCCCGCCAGCCACCAACGCTCGCGCGGTCTTGATCGCTTCCCAACCGGCAATCTGCGCCAGGAATGCTTCCGTCAACTCCGTGAAACTCATCCGTACGAATCTGCCGCACGCCGCAGCCCCTTGGCAAAAGCATTTTGCAGGTTTTTACAACGTCCACGGCCCGAATGCCCAGGCTAGGCGGTTCGCGTACCCGCAGGTCGTAACCGGAGAGCCTTCGGGCAACCCGGCGGGCCGCGCCGCCACCCTCATTGCGGAGGGTCCGGATCAGCGGCCTGGCTCTGCCTCGGGAGGGAGCCCGCCGCTCGCGGGCCGGAGGCTGGGCATGCAAGGGATGAATCAATGTCCTCGGTGCGGAGCGCCTGGTGTGGCCGGCGGATAACGCAGCGGGACTTTTCGACGGCTTCGTGCAGGTTCATAATCGGAGGCGAGCCGAACTCGGCAGCCTGGACACACAATGTCCAAGTCGCAAATAGTGGAAAGACAATCATTTCTAACTTGGATCACCGAACCAGCCGGCGTATGCTTCCCTCGCGTGGAGTTGGTAATGAGCCACTTACAAAAAGGAACCGCCGGAAGCATCCGGCAAGAACCCGACGAACCGGGATCGATGGCCGGGACTTCAAAGGCCTTGACCAGCAATAGCTTACAACCTCAGCCCGCCTGCAAACCCTGGATCTCGCTCCACGACGGGCGGTTGTTGAATCACAGTTGGATGGTAGCCGTATCGACATGCAACATCTCCGCAAACTGCTAATTGGTACGTGGAAGTCGGACAAGCGGAGGACGCTGGCGACCTTCCACAGATACCACACGTTGGAGGGCACCAAGAAGCGCAGGCTTGGCTCTCTCGTCGGCAAGCTAGTTCTCCGCTACACCCCTGGCCGCTTGCATTTCTCGCTCCGCGGGACAGAATGGACTGCCAAGTACCAGGTGGTAGCGGCAGATTCTGAGAGTGTGGTTTTACGAATTCACTCAGACGATCTGTGGAGAAAAGCGGTGCCCTTCACAGCGGACATCGTCAAGCAGATGTCTGCACCTCGCCTTCAGCATATCCATTTCAGGCATCGCAACGGGCGTCAGTTTTATTGGCTCGGATGCGGAGCCTTCTGTGAGTGGTTTCGGCGTCAGGACATCCAACCATCCCGCTTCAGGCAACGCCGCGTTCCAGCCCGGGTTCGCAACCGGGCATCATCGGCGCGGCGTGCCTGAGCGGGGCGTTAAACGGCTTGGCGCACATGGAACACGACACCACACAGTCCGGTGATTTAGGAGCGTTCATCATCGAGCACGCTCAGGCACTGGGAGCACATTCTCGCGCCACCGCATCACCGCCACTTCCCGGGGTGTGGAGTTACCGACAGACCAGCGACATTGCAGGCCGGAAAGTAGAGATTACGCTAGCTGGCGACTACCTGAACAAGCTTGAGCCTTTCTTGGATGCAGCGTTTGGCCTGTCGAAGATTACGCCGGTGTGCGGCGGTAAGATTGGATTTGCTCTCGCTATTCGCGGTTGTGATGGAGTAGCTTTCCAGTCTGTTCGGGATCGTGACGAAGATGGAGTTTATTTCACCAAGCTTCAGATACATGCGCCGCCAGATACCTGGCCGCCTAACGAGCCGCATGCAGCCGACCCGCGATAACGTCATAATTCCAGGCTGGCCGCCACTGGCGCGGGCGGCCGATGGGCACCGTTCGCCCCTCGGTAACTCATGAAGTCACCTCTAAAATCTTCCATAGCGTGGGTTGAGAGGTTGGTTGCCTTATGCGCTTTGGCCGTGGCGCTGCCCTGTCTCTTGCTCATTGCGTTCGTGTTACGGGCTAACTCGGATGGGGCGATTTTCGTGAGCGATGAAGTCAAAAGACCAAGCGGGAGTCAGTCGCGCACCTACCGATTTCGAACGACTGGCCGGGGGACCCCGGCATTCCGAGCCGTCGGTCGATTCCTTCGGGCATTTTCGCTGGACGAATGGCCGGGGTTTTGGGCGGTTGTGCGTGGCCACATCAGGCTACGAGATTTGATTAAGTTGAACACACGGACATGATGCTTTTCCTGGCGAACCATTCCGACGCAGCGAGCTCCGCGATTTCGTTCATTTTCCAAATCGACGGTCGGCCGCGCGGAGTCGCTGGCCGGAACCGTTAAGCGTTTAGCCGAACATGAAAACCTGCGTTATGAATTTGCTGCTCTTCGCCTCCGCTGTGTTGGCAAATGGTCAAGGGACATTTCGCAACCTGGACTTCGAGGCCGCCAGCCAATACATCACTCCGACGCAGCCGGGGCAGTATGGTGGCACCGTGGATCCCGCCCTCGCATTTCAAGGGTGGACAGTTGGTAATGCCCCTGGGTCTATGCCGACATTCTATCTTTACAACAACGTCACAGTCGGCTCTCCAGCGGTCGACTTAATCGGCCCAGACTTTCCGAACGGGCTTGGACTCAACCCCCTGCACGGGTTGTATTCCGTAGTCATCCAGAATTGGGGTTCAGGTCCGGGGCCTACACTAAGCCAAACCGCACTGGTGCCCGCCGACGCTAGGTCTCTGAGCTTGATGGTTGACCCACGCTACAGCGGGGTTGCCGTCTCGCTGAATGGTGTGAACATTCCTTTGGTTTCTTTCAATGGTGGGGCGCTGCTGGCGGGCGATGTCAGTCGGCTAGCCGGACAGACCGCGCAGCTCACGTTCACGGCTACCGCGCATGGGCAGGCGTACTTCGACTTTATACAATTCTCCACTGCGAGCGTTCCCGAACCCTCCTTCTCAGCCATGGCGGGTTTTGGTGCCGCTATGGTGCTGTGGCGTCGGTGCTTAACAAATCGATGACGACAAACCGCCGCTGCAACCCTCTGCTCATAGCGAGTGCGCGATTCGCCCGTGCTATCGACGGCGCGGCTTTACTCCCGGTGGCGGTCGCATATCCTTTCCGTTCGCCGAAGGCGCAACCGGAGGGAGCCTGGCTGAAGTCCTGTAAGGACGACGAGACAATAGCCCGGGGCAAGCGAGGAACGAGCGCCGCCCCGGGTAGGTGGCAGAAAATGATTCCCTCTCCTTTTTCCCATCGGGTTTGGCGCGCGGGAGCGGGCCAAACCCGATGGGGAAAAGGAGAGGTTGGGTTGGGCCGGGGTTTTGCACGGGGCGGCATGGACCGCGCCGGCGGGTGACTGGAGAAAAGCGCGAGGTCGCCGGCGCACACGGGTCCCAAGAATGCCGCGGGCTGGTCCACCGGCATTGGTAGCGCCCAGGTGGAGGCAGAGGGTTCGACCGGACGAGCGAAACAACTAAACGACTGAAACAATTGGTGGTTGCCGCGGGTAGTAGAAGGCATGACGACATTCTGTTTTTCCGCCGTTACGCCGGTCCTGCTGGGGACATGGATCGCCGCGGCGGCCGGTCTAGCGGTGGGGGGACCGGCCGAGGACCGAATCGCCGGCTGGCGGGGGGACATTGACTGGTTGCGGTCGAAGATCAGCCAGCAACACTATTCGTTCCGGACCAACCCGCTGCCTGAGTCCTTCAACCAACTGGCTTCGCAGTTGAAACGCGCCATTCCGGGAATGAGCGATGAACGGGTGTTCACCGAGTTGCAGCGACTGATGGCAACCTTGGGGGATGGCCACAGCATGGTGTATCCAACGCCCGCCTTTCTGAACCGATCCCCGCTGCAGGAGTTGCCGTTGCGCTTTCATCTCTTTTCCGACGGGATGTATGTGATCGATTCCAACCCGGGATGCGAGCGATGGATTGGCCGACGTGTCCTCAGCCTGGGTTCGGTGTCCGTCCAGGATGCCTTGCGGCGGGTTGCGGATTATATCCCCAAGGACAACAGCCAGTCCGTCCGGTGGAAGGGCCCAGTTTTCCTGGGCTACCGCGGACCCTTGGAGGCACTTGGGTGCGTTGCCGCCAACGCTCGCGAGATTCTCGTCACGTTCGAGGGTGAGCACCGAGCGCCCGAGGGGACGAAGTTCCGTTTCGAACCGATGAGCATGGCGAATCAGTCGAAGCTGGTGTCTTCGCGGCTGCCCAACGCTCCGCCCGTTCCCCTGCATCTGATGCATCTCACCAGCAACTTCTGGTTCGAGGCGTTGCCCGATCGTCGCAGCGTCTATTTCCAGTTTAATCAAGTCCTGGATTCGCCGACGGAATCCCTCGCCGAATTTTCCGTTCGACTTGACGGCGCATTGCGCCGGTTGGAGCCGCAGCTATTGGTCGTGGACGTTCGATACAACGCCGGGGGCAACGCCGATTTGATCGCGCCGCTCCTCGATACGCTGAGGGGATTTCAGCACCGTTCTCCGCATGGAAAACTGGTCGTGCTGATTGGACCATACACCTTCTCCGCCGCCCAAATCTTTGTCTCCCTATTGGATAAGGAGGGAAAGGTCGTATTCGCCGGGGAACCGACCGGATCGAAACCTAATTTCGTGGGAGAAGCCAACCCGGTTCAACTGCCCTGGAGCGGCCTGGTGGCGAACATCTCCAACCGATATCACGAGATCATCCCGGGGGACACGCGTGACTACATCCAACCGGAGGTCCGCGTGGAGCCCACTTCGAAGGAATACTTTTCCAACCACGATCCTGTTCTGGAAACGGTGCTCGATCGCCTCGCCGGACCGGCGGCGGGGAAATGAAGAACGGAGCTTCTGACCGAACCGAACTCCACCCTTCGTCCCTGGTAAACATCAGGATCCCGGTTCCGACATGAAGAGTTCGTCCAACCGTCAGTTAAAGCCGACAATTGCGGTCTCTGTGTCGTCGCTTAATCAGAGTGGTAGCTGGTAACTTTGGCCAAACCCGGACGCTGATGATGCAACTGGCTTCGGTTTTCTCACTCTTGGTGGCACTTCAAGGCGTAGCGCCGGCAGCCGTGCCGAATCCCGCCGCAATAGATGCCCGGGTCCAAAAGGTCATGACCGATACGGGCTCAAAAGGGCTTGCGATAGCGGTGATCGAACACGGCAGGAAGGATAAGGGGTTGGGTCTCGACGTCGGAGACCTGATGCAAAGGAACATATTCGACCGCTTGGGAATGACACGGACAAGCCTGAAATGGCGCGAAGACTTTGCCGGTAATCTCGCTGATGGCTGGGATGATCATGGCAAGATGGAAGAGCACGATCGGCGATCCAAGGTGAGGGCCGCCGGCTCCACGGATACGACCATTGCCGATTTCGCCAAGTTCGAGGCAGCTCTGGTGCGCGGCTGGGGCCTCTCGTCCGCCTCTCGCGCCGAAATGGTCAGGCCGCAGCTGCATATCACCACGAAGACCCAGTTACCGCCTTTCCAGCCGGATTTGCCTCCCGGCCAACAGCGCAAGGATCTCTCTGCCGGCTTGGGCGTGGTGGTCTTTGACGGACCTCAAGGCCGTGGCTTTTACAAAGGAGGCCACAACGGCACGACTGCGAACACGATGGTTTGCCTAGTCGCCGGCAGGCGCGGTGTGCTGATCTTGTCGAACGATGTCCGTTCGGAGGCTGGGTTCGCCGATCTGGTCAAGTTCATCCTGGGCGACACGGGCGTGCCTTACGAATGGGAATATGGCGCCCAGGCGGGGAAGTCGTGACCGGGGCGTACGAGTCTGCCACGACACGAGCACACGCACCAAAAACTCAACCGAGGCCCTTGGATTGAGCGACAGCGACTTTTGATCGCTGAGCACTTTCACCCGGGTCAGTGAGGTTCATAGACATCCGCTTTGCCTGCAGAACGCGGGGAGTCAACACATTTGGTACGCGCGACCACTCATTTCCAATTCGTAAACGCCAACCAGTACGGCAAAGCCCCTCGATTGAATCCCTCAGAAACAGCGACCGCGTTTTTCGAACCCGAATGTTGAGGCTGGCGCTTCCGTGATTTTGGCCGCAGCGAGCTTGCACAAATTTGCAAGGTCGGTTGGAACGGTCACGGAACGGCCGGCCGCGGCGGCCCGTCATACGGCTTGGCCCCAAGTTCGCGGTCGAGGCTGTGAGCGACCGTTAGCAGGTCCGGGTCGGTGGTCGCCGGGGCAGCGATATCCCCCTGATACCGCCCCATCCAGTATGCAAGAAGCCAGCCGCTGGGTTCCACGACGTCGCGTCCGCCGGAGCCGCCGTCGGCCTGCATCGTCCACGCATCCCAGCGCATCGGCTGACTCTCCCGCGGCGAGAAGGCCCGCGTGCCGCCCATGAGTGCGACGTAGCCGGGGGGCGTACGCAGGTCGGCGCGATGCGAGTTGTGGTACGACCAGATGCGCAGATCGAGCGGCCACTCCCGCAGGTGGGCCAGCGAGGCAGCGGCTTCCTCGTCGTCGCCCGTCAGCGCGTGATGGACGAAATTAAACCACGGCTGCTGCTCGACTCGTATCAACTCGTAATTGCGCTCGTAGCTTCGTAAATAGAGCGCGTGCCGGTCAGGATCCGTTTCGTAGCGAATTAGGTTCCAGTAGCTCCACGCGGCCAGTTGGTCAAGGAAGTGCAGCACCGAGTCCGGCGGTTGGTTCTGACGCTGGCGCAGCGTGTATTGCGGATAGCCCAGCCCGACGAGTTCCTGGTAGGCGGCGGTGAACTTTGGCTCGCCCGTCAGCGCCTCCGCCGTCTTGATGAAAGACAGCAGCTCGAGACTCTGCAGGCCGCGGTCGTAGCGGCCCTCCTCGGTGAGGAAGTAATCGGGATCCCAGCGGCCCCAGCGGGTCGGCTTTCCATCAACATCGATGAGCTGCCAGTGGTGATCGATCAGGTGGTTCGCGATGCGCGCGAGATGCTGCTTGGCTTGGCGGATTTCGTCCCCCTCGGCCGCCAGCTCCAAAAAGCGTGTGACGGCATAAAAATGTGAGCACAACTCGTCGCTCGAGGTGTCGCCTTTCCATTCGAAGCGGCCGTCGGCAGTGTCGTGCCATTCGGCCGGATACCCGCCCGAGCCGCCCGTGGATTTGTGCCCGCGCTCACCCTTGACCCACACGGAGCGGGCGGGGAAGCCGGGGATACCCGTCATCGCTTCGAGCCACCTCAGCGCATGGAATGTGTTGGTCGCCTCGCGGCGCGCCACCGGGTCGTGGGTGACCGCCCAGCGATACGATTCCGCGGCGAGGTAATCGCCCGAATAACCACCGTCGTTGTCGCCGGCCTCGCGGACGAATTCCTTCAACGCGTCATCCCACTCGAGTTTCTGCACGAGGCCAAGTCGCTTCTGGCCCCACTCCTCGAGGTGGCGCTCGTAATAGGCCGCCTTCTTCGCGAGGGTGAAAGGCACGTAATCAATCACGCCGAGCCCGCGATCCGTCGCGATCCAGACCGTCCGGCCATGCACGGCGATGGCATTGACGCGGTCGCCTGGCAGCCATCGCTGGCCCGCGAAGTAATGGAACTGGGCCCCAACCTTGCGGATCGCCCCACGGGTCGTGCCCATCCATAGGTCGTTTGTGAAACCGCGTGCCAGGCAGGTGGTATCTTCATACGGCAATCCCTGGGCGCCACCGAAGGTCGTCAGCGACATCCCTCGCAGCTCCGCAACTCCCCGGTCGGTGGCGAGAAACAATCGGCTGCCCATGGCCAGAGCATCGCGGATTTCCCTTGAGGGTAGTGCACCCCAGTCCCAGGCCTGATCGGCAGGGAACCCATACATGTCCAGCCCTCCAAAGCGACCGCCGGCAAAGATGGTGAGCCGGCCTGCGCCCTCCACTTGGAGGGACTCCTGGAATGAAACCACGCGTGAGATCGGAAATGGGCAGTCAACGTTCGCCAGGGGAACCAGTGCTTGCCCTCCAACGCGCCAGAGCCGGTTTCCTGCGGCGACGATCATCGCATTCCGGTACGCGGTGATGTCAGTGATGTCCGTGTTGGTTGCAACTTGAGTCCAGGTCGCGTCTTCATGCCGCCAGAGTCCCGATGACGTGACTGCCCACAGGATACCCCCTGCCTCGACCAGCCGCCGCACAGGAACACGGACTGCGGGAACGTCCACGAGCCCCTCGCCGTCGATCCGGGCAAGCCCGCGTCCGCTGCCAATCCAGGTGCCGTCGGGGCCAGCGATGACCGCGGTTAGAGGTTCTGACGCTGGAATTCGACGTCCGATTTCCTGTAGAAAGACATCGTCGGGTGCCGCTACCGCCGCGAAGGTGCAGCAGAGGAAAAGACCGGCCAAATTGGCCGGCCATTTTCTCGAACAGTAGAGAAAGTTCATGGTAAGTGCGAAAGGGATGCCACACCAAGTCGTGCCACGCAATGGCAATTGAGGCGGCTGCCAGGATCAAAAACCTGGGTTGGGCTGGCGTTTTACCCGGGGCGGCGGCCTCGGCGGCCTTGCCCCGGGCTGGTATGAGGCCGCCCCTGCGGGGCTCTGGAGGCCAGGTGAATGACGAACGACTCGGCGAATTTGGCCGCCTTGGGGCCAACCATCGGCTTCAGGCCAGGCCGGGTTTCGCCGGGCTCGTAGTCCCGCGCCCCCGGCCCGGCCGGCCAGAACCGGGGCTGGGCGAGGAGTTCCTGCGCTGCGTCGAGGCGGGCGCGGCTCGGTCCCTCCGAGTGACCACGCGCCCGACCATCGCGCTGCACTCACCGCCGCCGCCGGACTTGAGCTTCCCCAACCCCTCGGCCACCCCGCACCGCACCAGCGGGCTCGGGCCGGGCCTCGTTAAGGACGCGGCACGCCGCCGCCCCCATTGGCTGCCGGGTCCATCAACTCATGGTTGAGAAAGGTATAAGCCAGGGCGGACATGAACGCGGCTTCTTTGTTGTTCGCGGCGCCGCCGTGCCCGCCCTCGATGTTTTCGTAGTACAGCACGTCATGGCCCTGCTGCTCCATCCGGGCCACCATCTTACGCGCGTGGCCGGGATGGACCCGGTCATCACGGGTTGAGGTCGTGAAGAGGACGCGCGGATACTTCTTGCCGCTGAAGACATTTTGATAAGGTGAGTACTTGCTGATGTAGGCCCACTCGTCGGGCTTGTCGGGGTTGCCGTATTCGTCCATCCAACTCGCGCCGGCCAATAGCTTATTGAATCGGCGCATATCCAGGAGCGGCACTTGGCAAACCACCGCTTTGAACAGGTCCGGCCGCTCGGTCAGCATGACCCCCATCAGCAAACCGCCATTCGAGCCGCCCTGGATCCCCAGGTGCGCAGGCGAGGTCACCTTGCGGGCGATGAGATCTTCCGCGACGGCGATAAAATCATCGTAGGCCCGCTGCCGGTTTCGTTTCCGGGCCGCTTCATGCCATTTCGGGCCAAATTCACCTCCACCCCGGATATTAGCCAGGATATAGGTGCCACCGCGTTCGAGCCAGGCGGAGCCGACGCCGGCGCTGTACGACGGCAGCATGGATATTTCGAAGCCCCCATAGCCGTAGAGCAGCGTCGGGTTCCTGCCGTCGAGCGCCAGGGTCTTCCGGCTGACCTGGAAGTACGGGACCTTCGTGCCATCCTTCGAGGTGGCTTCGTGCTGGGTAATTTCGAGGCCCTGGGCGTCAAAGAACGCCGGCAGACTCTTCAGCTTCTCGGGGGTGCCCTGGCCAATGGCCCCGTAAGAGAGACTGGACGGGGTCAAGAAATCGGTGACGGTCATGAAGTAATCGTCCGACTCGTCGGGATCGATGCCTTCGATTCCGACCGAGCCGAACGCGGGTGTGGACAGCGGGCTGCGAGTCCAGCGTCCATCGCGGTGTTGCAGCGCGTAAAGGCGGTTACGCACATTATCCAGTTCGTTGAGGATCAGGTAATTCTTCGTGGCGCTGGTGGCGGCCAGGCTCTTGCGCTCGGTGGGCATGAACAGCACTTCGAGCTCTCGTCCCCCTTTGAGATAAGCTTCAAAATCCGCCGCCAGGAGGGCGCCCGCCGGATAGGTCTTGCCGGCCACCGTCCAGTCCGATCGCAACTTGAGGACGAGCTGATCCTCGAAGGTGCCGGTAATGGCGTCGGCCGGTTTGTCGATCCGCACCCACTCATCCCCCCGCCGCACGTAATCTTCGCTGCTGAAAAATGTCACCCCGCGCGTGATGAATTCGTAGGTGTGGCCGTGATCATGATCCACAAACCCGCTGACGCTGACATCCTCGGGCTTGCCCTCGAACACGGTCTTGGCCTGCTCGAGCGCCGTCCCGCGCTTCCATTCTTTGACAATGCGCGGATAGCCGGAAGCCGTCAGCGAACCCGCTCCGAAATCGGTGCCCACATACAAGGTGTCGCGGTCGCGCCACGCCACGTCGCTTTTCGCCTCCGGCAGATAGAAGCCATCCTGGACGAACTCCTTGGTCTTGAGGTCCAATTCCCGCACGACGGAGGCATCGGCTCCGCCGCGTGAGAGGCGCACCAGGCACCGGTCATAGGTCGGGTAGAGCACGTCCGCGCCTTTCCACACCCAGTTCTGCTTTTCGTCCGCGGCCAGCCGGTCGAGATCCAGCACGGTCTCCCAGGCCGGGTTGGGTTTCTTGAACTCTTCGAGCGTGGTCCGCCGCCAAATCCCGCGCACGTTCTTTTCATCGCGCCAAAAGTTGTAGTAATAAGCGCCGTGCTTGGACACGTAGGGGATCTTTTCCTTGGAATCGAGTACCGCCAGCAGGCGCTTGCGGATCGGCTCAAACACCGGTGAAGCTTCGAGCTCCTTCGTGCTGATGGCATTTTGCTGCCGGACCCAGGACAGGGCCCGCTCACCGGTAACGTCTTCCAGCCACAAGTTCGGGTCCGTGGGCTGGACCACGCGGGTGGATTCCGGGCCGGTGGATTCGCCGGCTTTCGCTGATCCGGCGGTGCTCACGCAGGCCATAAGGCAGATCGCCGCCGGTCCAGCGAAGCAGGTGAACTTGTTCCAACATTCGACAATGAGCGCCATAGATAATCTAACTAACAGACCACAGACCCCCTGGAAATCAAATTCCTACCGGACAGCCGGGCTGTGCCGCGTAGCGGCATCCGATGGTAGCCGTGGACTTCAGTCCACGGGAACCCCGCCGCCAAAAGGAAAAGCGTCGCGGAGCGACGCCCCTCCGGTCGCGCAAGCCGCGCCCGCTCAGGTGTCTTTGCGTGGAAACAGCGGCGCCGGAGTCCCGATGGTATGCCCGGCGGCTAACCGCCCCCAGGCCGCCGCCTCGAATTTGTCCGGCGCGCCTTCAATTCCGAGCTGGGCGTAAATTTTCGAAGCTGTCCCCGGCAGAAACGGCCAGAGCAGCACCGCCAGCACGCGGCAAACCTCGGTCAGGTTGTAAAGGACCTCATCCAACCGCTCGGCGTTGGATGGATCCTTGGCGAGCTTGAACGGGGCGGTGTGATCCACGTACTGATTCCCCCGGGTGACCAGGGACCAGATCGCGTGGAGACCCGCCTGAAGTTCGCTTTTCTCCAAACTCGACCGGGTTTCGGCCACCACCCGTTCGGCATCGGGCGCCAGCTCGGATGAGACCTTCACGAGTTGTCCGTTGCGATAGCGCTTGAGCATCGAGAGGGAGCGGTTCACCAGGTTGCCCAGGCCATTGGCCAGCTCCGCCGAATAACGCGCTTGGAAACCCGCATCGGTCCAGTTGCCATCCGGGCCAATATCCAATTCGCGCAGCACGTAAAAGCGGAAGGCATCCACGCCCCATTCATCGATAATGGCGATCGGGTCCACCACATTGCCGGTGCTCTTGCTCATGCGCTGGCCGTCCTTTTGCCACCAACCATGGGCCAGGACCTGCTTGGGAAGCGGCGCGCCCATGGCCTTGAGCATGATGGGCCAATAGACCGCGTGGAACTTCAGAATGTCTTTGCCGATCAGGTGGATGTCCGCAGGCCAAATCGCGGGCTCACTGGATGGGGTGACGCCCGGGGGGAACAACGCCGGGGGGACACCGGGATCGCCCTGCGCCGCCGGGACGCTGATATAGTTGCTCAAGGCATCAAACCAGACGTAGGTGACATACTCCTCGTCAAAGGGCAGGGGGATGCCCCAGTTGAGCCGCGCGGCGGGCCGGCTGATGCAAAGGTCTTCCAGCACATGGTTCTTGAGAAAACCCAGCACCTCGTTGCGCCGGTAAGCCGGAGCCACAAACGATGGGTTGCGCTCGATGTGCTCGATCAGCCAGGCCTGCTGATCCCGCAGCCGGAAATAATAGTTCTGTTCCTTAAGCCGAATCACCTCCCCGTACATCGGGTCGAAGGCGCCGTCCGGCTGCCGGTCCTTTTCCGTGAGGAAGGTCTCCTCCCTCGTGGAGTAAAAACCCTCATACATCTCCTTATAAAAATGGCCCTCCGCATGCAGTTTCGACAGAATGGCCCGGACGACTCCCTTGTGCCGTGGCTGGGTGGTGCGGACGAAATCGTCGTTGGTCAGTTGCAGTTTGGCAGCGAATTGCATCCAGATCGCAGCCAATTCGTCGCAATACGCCGCCGGCGTCTTGCCTTCGGCCAGCGCGGCTTGCTGGACCTTCTGGCCGTGCTCATCCAGGCCGGTGAGAAAGTACGTCTCCTGGCCCAGACTGCGCCGGGCGCGGGCGATCACGTCGGCAATGATCTTTTCGTAAGCGTGGCCCAAGTGGGGCCGGCCGTTTACATAATCAATGGCCGTCGTGAGATAAAAGCGTTTGCTCATGTCCCCTTACTCTGGCGGAGCAACCGTAGCTTGGCAATACCATCGCCCAACCGCAGGGGCGGGGAGGGCTCGTCCCCGCATTGTCCCGCGCAACGCGTCGTGCCGGGGATGGGCTGGGGACGAGCCGTCCCCGCCCCTGTTCGCACCCTTGTCGGTGCGTTCCAATCGGTTGTGGTTCGACTAAAGCTGAGCCACCCCAACGCCGCGGCGTTCGAGGCCGCCGGGGAAGAATCACTCGTAAATGCTCTGAATTTCCCATAAAGTTAGGCTGTGCGGTTTTTGATGAACAGAAAGCTTCTCGTGGAATTGCACCAGTTCTTCAGGCGTCACTGGCGGCGGGCGCTGGCGGTGCGGGAGAAATTTCACTTCAGCGAGGAGGCTTTTCACCTGGTCTTGGCCGGCGGGGTGGGGGTCATCGGCGGCCTGGTGAACCTGTTCTTCTATTACGCCACCGCGTCGGTTCAGTTCCTGTTCTTGCAGCATGCCGGGGAACCGGCCGAGGTGGCGGAGACGCTGGTGCGTTGGCGGCGCGTGATCACTCCGACGCTGGGCGGGCTGTGCGCGGGGGCGGTGCTGTACTGGGGCCTGAGGCTGGCCGGGCCGCAGCGCTCGACCAACCTCCTCGAAGTGGTGGTGGCGGGCGATGGTCGCCTGCCCATGCGCAACGGACTGGTAAAATTTCTGTCCTCGCTGATCACTATCGGCTCGGGCGGCTCCATCGGACGCGAGGGCGGCATTACCCAGCTCTCGGCCACGCTGGCCTCGAAGTGGGGCCAGTTGGCCAAGTGGCATCCCTACCGGCTCCGGTTGCTCGTCGGCTGCGGAGCGGCCGCGGGCATCTCCGCGGCCTACAACGCGCCGATCTCGGGCGCGGTATTCGCCGCGCTGATCGTTTTGGGCAACTTTTCCATGAGTCTGTTCGCTCCGCTGGTGTTTTCCTCGGTGGTGGCCACGATGGTTTCACGCAGCTTTTTCGGGATCAAACCGTGGTATACCGTGCCGGAAGTCAGGTTCACCAGCGTGACACAACTGCCCTGGTTTGTATGCCTGGGGGTGATTACCGGAGCAATGGGCGCGGCTTTTCTCAAGCTGTTGAACCGCGCGGAGGAGGCGTTCAAGCGCCTGGACGTCCCGATCTATCTGCGGCTGATGATCGGCGGATCGGTGGTGGGGATCATCGCCCTCCAATTTCCGGGCGTGTGGGGCAACGGCTATTCGATCACCAACCGCATTTTACTTGGCGAATATCCGCAGCAGACCGAGGGACTGGTGTTCCTGGTCGGCCTGTTTTTGGCCAAACTCATCGCCACGCTGGCCACCGTCGGTTCGGGCGCCGTCGGCGGCGTCTTCACCCCCACGCTCTTTTTGGGGGCCGGACTGGGCGCGATTTCAGGGCTCACCCTGCGCCAGTTTCATTTTGGAGGCGACATGCCCATTGCGGTGTTTGCGGTGGTGGGCATGGGGGGCATGCTCTCGGCCACCACCCGCTCGCCCTTGCTGGCCATGATTATGGTTTTCGAGATCTCCCTGGATTACTCGCTCATGCCGCCCCTCATGCTGGCCTCCGTGGTCTCGGTGCTCGTCGCGCGGCGTCTGCATCCCGAGTCGATTTATACCGAGCCTTTGCGGCGCAAGGGCTTGTCCGTCTCGCAGGAGGCCACCGCTTCAGAGGCCGCCACGGAACGGACCGTGAGTGACCTGATGCGCGCTCCGGTGCCGCCCGTGCGCGAGACTTCGACCCTGGGCGAGATTGCCGACCGGTTCCTGACCAGCGCCAACAATTTCCTGCCGGTGGTGGATGGCAAGAGCCGGTTGGTCGGGGTTATCTCTTTGCACGACCTCAAGGAGTACCTTGGGTCCCGTGACGAAGTCCTCGGCGTCATCGCCTACGACATTATGCGGCCGCCCCCGCCGTGCGTCACCCCGAACCAGCGGCTGCTCGAAGTGCTTCCGGTTGTGCTGGCGAGCGAGCAGCGCAACATTCCGGTGGTCACCAGCCTCAAGGAAAACCGGCTGGTCGGCGCCCTGGTCCGAGCCGAAGTGCTGGGCATTTTTTCCGAGGTGATCGCGGCCAGCCGCCGGAATGAGGGATAACCGCCTGCCTCCCCCACCGGCTCGGAGGAGTTGGGGAGAGCGCCGGAGTGATCACGTGGCCGAGCTTTGAGCCGGGCCATCGCCAATTCACCGGCTGCGCGGTGGCCGCGCGGGCCACGCGTTCACCCCACCGGCTTCTCGATCGCACCATCCGCGTCCGCCCCCCGGGCAGGGAAGAGCTTGGACTTCATGATTCCCATCTTGGCCAGGCGGTACCCAAAGCCGGTCGCGAGGCACCCAAAGCCGTACGTAATGCTCCGCCGCAAATTGATCGAGGACGCCTCGGCGAAATACTTGGTGGGACAACTCACTTCGGCGATGGTAAACCCGTGCCATAGAATCTGGGCCAGCATTTGGTTGTCGAACACGAAGTCATCCGAGTTGGCGGAAAGATTCAGTTGCCGCAGGATCTCGCTCGAAAAGGCGCGGTAGCCGGTGTGATATTCGGAGAGCTTGGCCCCCAGCAGCGCGTTCTCGACCAAAGTCAAAAAGCGGTTGGAAATATACTTCCACGGAGGCATGCCCCCTTTCAGCGCATAACCGCCAAGAATGCGGCTTCCCAAGACACAGGGATGAAGACCGTTGCCGATAATCGCCACCATGGCCGGGATCAGCTTCGGCGTGTACTGGTAGTCCGGATGAATCATGATCACAATGTCTGCCCCGGACTCCAAGGCCAGCCGATAGCACGTCTTCTGGTTTGCTCCATACCCGCGGTTCATCTCGTGCACGTGCACTTGCACCCCCTCGAGCGCGCGCGCCACACTCACCGTTTCGTCCCGGCTCCGATCATCCACCAGAATGATCGTGTCCACCAGTTGCTGCTCCCGGACCTCTTCATACGTTTGGCGCAACGTTTTTGCCGCGTTATACGCCGGCATCACTACGACCACTTTTTTATCTCGGTACATAAGCGGGTTCGGATATTACACCGAAAGAATTTTCCCGGCGCAATGCTGCGTACGCAAATAGTTCTTTGCCCGCCGGGGCTCACGAGGCGTCCGCCGCCCCCGAGGTTCTGGCGCCCCTCCCCAAGGTTCGACCACCCCGCACCGCACGAAGTGTCGGTGGGGGGCGCTATTGGAAAACATTTGACATTAAGTGGAACTGTTGATTTAGTCTGATGCCATCAAGTGGCTGAATGCAGGCCCGCGACGGCAGATTCCGTGCGCCGGTGCGGGAATTCATCGCGAAGGGATCGAATCATGGGCGCAACCAACCGGGAACAACCCGAATATGAATCTCAACCCGTGGAGGCCAAGGCGCGGTCCGTGGCGCGGCTGAATCGCTACCGCGATTTAGTGGTCCGGCGCTGGTGGGTTTTGGCGGCCGGCCTGGTGGCTGGGACCGCGATTGCGTGGGGGCTTTGGTGGTTTCGGCAGCCCGCCTACGTCTCGGTGGGCCGGATGATCGTCAGCATTAAACTGGCCTTGCCTGAGGGCTCGGTTTATAGCGAGGAACTGGGGAACTTTTTGGGGACGCAAGCGGCGCTGATGCGCAGCGGGGTCGTATTGAACCGTGCGCAGGGCAGGCTGGCCGCGCTGGATCCAACGGCAACGGCCCAAGCCATCACCCTCAAGGTATCGGTGTCGCCGAAGACCAGCATCTTCGTGCTGGAGACCGCCGGGCCCGAGCCCCAGGCCGCGCAGGCGTTTCTCCAAGCCTGCATGGAGGAGTACATCAAACTCAAGAAGGAGATGCGGACTCAAACCTCCGACACGACCGTGGCGGGCCTGACGGAGGAGGTCTTGAAACTGGAAAGAGATCTGCGGAATTGCGAGGAGGATTTGGCGAGGTTTCAACGTTCAAACAGTGTGGTCCTCTTGCAGGAGCAGGGCAACAGCCTCGGCAGCTACGTGGCGACGCTTCACCAACGCCTGGCGGCGCTTCAGGCCGAGGACGCACTTGTGCAGAGCCTGGGCTCCGGCCCGGAATTTACCGGCTTGACGGACCCGGCGCGGTCCTCCGACTTGAGTCAATCCGCTCCTGAAGCCGCGTCCGAGGCTTTCCGCGCCGCAGATCAACCGGATTCTGACGTGCCCCGGGCCCGGCGGCAAATCCTGCTGCTCAAGGCCGAACGGCAGGACCTGGGCCGCTACTTGCGTCCCAAGCACCCAAAGATGGTGGCGCTCAGTGAGAATATCGCGCGCCGGGAGATGGTGCTGGGCTTATTGGAGCGGCAAAATGCCGAGGAGCTGGAAAGCCGCAAAGCTTCGCTGGGCCGGCAAATCGCTTTCCTCGAACAAAGCTTGGCGGAATGGAATGCCAAGGCCCTGGACTGCAGTCAAAGAATGGCTGAGTACCAACGCCTCAAGGCTGCCGGACAGAGAGTTCAGGCGCTTTACGACCGTTTGCTGGCCACCTTGCAGACTCTGGATCTGAACAAGGAGATCAGCCCGGAAAGCGTGACCCTGCTCGAACCGGCCTCGCCGGCCTTTCCCGATGGGCGCGATGCGTTCAAGCATTTCCGCACCGCCGGCCTGATCGCACTCGTGCTGAGCGTCGGCCTGGTGCTCTTTCTCGATCGCATCGATGATCGGGTGAAGTCTTTCACCGAACTTCAGGATTGGTTCGCCGAACCTGTGCTGGCCCAAGTCCCACGCCAGAAACCCAATCGACCGGATGCCCAGATCCCGTTGCTCCGGGCGGACGAGGACCGTCATGCGTTCGTCGAGGCCTACCGGAGTTTGCGCTCTTCGTTGATCTTTCAAACCAGCGAAGCGAAACGGCCAAAAACTCTCCTGGTCACCAGCGCCGTGCCCAACGAGGGCAAGTCGCTCACTTCCGCCAATCTCGCCATCACCCTGGCCAGCGCCCAGGCACGGGTGCTCCTGGTCGATGCCGATTTGCGCAAGGGGATCCTGCACCAGCGGTTCGCGCTGGCGCCGGAGCGGGGCTTGAGCGAAGTGTTGGCGACGCAGTCCAGTTGGGAGGAGGCGGTCATGCCCACGGCTTATCCCGGCCTCGCTTTGCTGCCGCGGGGGAAACCGACCTCCGCCTCGGGTGAATTGTTTCTGTCCGGCCGCGCCCGGAGATTTCTGAGCCAGGCGGCGGAGAAGTATGATTTTGTGGTGCTGGATGCCGCGCCCGTTATGGTGGCGGATGACGTGACCAGCCTGGCGCCCAGCGCCGATGCCGTGTTGTTCGTGCTCCGGGCCGAGCACACTTCCGCCCGGGTCGCCCGCGCCGCGCTTGAATTGTTATACCGCCGGCAGGCCAGAGTTTTGGGCATCGTCTTCAATGCCGTGCGTCCGACCAATGCCGATTACTACACGTATTATCCGTACGCGCGGGTGGATCGGCCGGGCCGATCGCGGGCTGGGAACGAACGGGGCAGGGCATAGCACGGGAATCGGCCGGATCGCCGGCAACGCCGGGATGGGCTTGGACGAAGAAAGCGAACTCCCGGCGTCGCCCGCCATGGATCCGTGGTTTTCCGGCGGCCTTTCACCACCCGAAAAAGCGATAGGGATCATCCCACTCGGTTGGGCGGGTGAGATAGAGGCCGTCGAGCCAGCGACCCGCCGTGGGATCCGGAATGGGTTCGAGACGTACATCGGCCAGCCAGAGCTTTCCCGTGCCGTTGAACCAGATTTGAAACTTGGTTCCTTTAAGGGCGGTGTCCTTGGCCTGAACGACAAACGCGTTGGTCTGCCAAACCGGTTTCGGCGCGAAGCTTTGGTACGCGAAGAGCGCCTGCCAGTTGGCCGTGTTCTGCACGGTCCATGAAATGGTCTTCGTGGTCAGTTCCTCGGCCCGGCTCCGCAGGGACAGGCGGTACCATTGACCGGCACGAACGGGCAAATCGTGTTGGGCGAGCATGACCTCGGGCGGCTTCGCGCCGGGCGCCGCCGGCGGCACCGTAAGCACTTCAGCCCAGCCGCCGCCGGGGCCGGTCAGCGCCTCACGCGCGCGGACAGCTCCTTTTGCGCCGGTGCTGAACTCCCAGCCGTCCGCCGATCCGCCGCCATCGGAGTCCTTGCTGAAGTCGCCGTTGGTCAGGACGGAGGTCCCGTCCGCGGCGCCAACAGGGTCGGCCCATCGGTTCAGCAACGGCGTCGAGCCGGACACCCCAAGGTTTCCGAGCAACCGGGCGACGGCGAAGGAGGTGCGCGCGAAGGTGCGGCGCTGGTTGAAATGCTCGGGGTCCGTTACGAAATGCCAGGGCGCGATTTGGCAAAAGACGACGCTTCCGGCCACGGCCAATACGCCATCGCCATAGGGCTTCGCGCCGCCGGTCACCAGGGGTAATGCGCGCGGGTCGCGATTGTGCACATCCGCCGGCGCCACTCCGGCCAGGGGAGAATCGGAGGCGAAGGGGGGGAAATAACTGGCGATGTGCTCGGCGGGATGCATCGTCACCGGCGCGGAGAGAAACGCGTTGGCTTCGGCCTCGTCCAACCCAATGGCCAGGACGTGGCCTCCGTCCTTGATCCAGTCTTTGATGGCTGCCAAATGCGGTGCGAGTTCCGGGCTTGCGCCCGGTCCTACGACCAGCACCTGCCCGGGAGCAGGCAATCCCCCATTCAAGGGCTCGGCTTTGATCCCGCAGGCCGCGAGCCAGCCCGCACCCGCGGGCTCGCCCGCGTAACGGGCGGAGCGACGCGGGGTGGGCTGCCAGGCCTCGGCATAACGCAGCAGGTTGACCGCGAGGGTTTCCGCGGCGGGATCGCTTTCCGTCCGGGCGGTGACATCCATTTGACAGAACAGGACCATGCCGCGCCCCTCTCGGCATTCGAGCAGCGGACTGTATTGGAGGGCGTAACCGCCGTCCAGGATGGGCAGAAAGTCCCCACCGGGCGGCTTTTGGATGAGCACGGAGGCTACATTGCCCCAATTCCCGCAACGCCAGAGCCGGGTGACTTCCAAACCGCACCAGCGCACCGTTGGCGCGCCGTTGTAGCGCGGACTTAGGGTGTAGTCGAGCGTGGAGGGCAACAAGGTGGACGCCCCGCGCCAATCCCGCAGGTTCTCCGCCGTGAGCCCCGCCAGGAGCGGGCTGTCCGGCACCCGGGGCCAAACCTGCCGCAGGCCGTATTCTTCGACTCGAAACCCGAGCCGCTGTTCGAGGACGTTGGCGGTTTGCTCGAAGACCAGCACTTTCAGCCCATCGCGCACGCGCGCAAGGCTGGGCGCCGGGCAATCCACGGACAAGGCGCCCTTGCCGATCAGCAGCAGGTTGAATCCTGACAGGTCCGCGCCCGCATCCACCGTTTGGCAGACTACCCCGAGAGCATCGAGCCATTTCGCCGTATGCCCGGGCGGGTCAAAAAGTGCGATCTTCGAGGCCAGGCGCGGTGGCGTGGGCCGGGGAATGACTTCAAAAACGAACGAATCTTCCTGCGCCGGGCTGCCGACTGGCCTGAACGTCGCATGAATCGTGTAGCTTCCTGGGGCGAGTTGGCCGGGCAGCTTGAAGCTGAGCGCAAGACGCGCCTGCTCCCCGGTGGCAACGACCAAACGCCTGGCACCGGCGAGGTTGGGTTGCCGGTCAACAGACCACGAGGCCATGCCGGTGATCGTCGTCCGCGAGTTGTTGATCACGATGAGTTGCTTCTCGACGGTCTCCTCGGGATAGAAGGTGTGATCCTTGGTGGTGAAGTGCTCCGGTTTGCCCGCAATCCAGGCCAGCAGCGGGAGATTGTTGCGCAACAGGGCCTGGGCCGTGGGAGTGGGGATCCAATCCGAACGCTCGTAGGCCAGGTCAAAGCGGGCATAGGTGTGGTCAATGAAGTCCGGACTGTAGCCCGGGTGCTGCACGTTGTCCCAATCGACCGGCAGGGCCTGCCGCTGATGCTCGAAGCCATCACGCAGTTTCCAAAAACGGTCGTGCTCCCAAGGGGAATTGCCCGACAAACCCCACGTGCGGAACGCCCGCCAGTTGTCGATGGTGTAGGCGGCCTGGACGGGTTGGAGTTCATCCATTCGCGCATCGCCCACCGGGCAGGGGTAGTCCCAACGATACCAGCCGTGCCGCTTGCGAAACTGCTCCGCCTCCCACCGCAGGTTGCGCTTCTCCCGGTCACTGATTTGGTAAGCGGTGTCGCCCAGGAATTGCGCATTCCATTCCGCAACGCAGTACTCCCACGGCACCGCGGCGCTCCCGAACTCGCGCTTCCCTTCGTACCAGCCCCGGTACATGGTCCAATCCCAGCCGAAAGGCGCGCCATACTCGACCAGGAGCAAGGGTTTGCCGCCCGCGCGGGACCAATGTTCAAACCAATCATCCAGCTCCTGGATGGGGACGAAATTTGGATAGAAGTTGAGCGTGTACGCCGCGCTGAGGTCGCCGGAAGAATGATGATATACGATCCGCTCGGGGTCCAGGCGCTTGACGATGGCTTCGCAGCGCAACGCGCGTTGGACGTTCCGGGCGGCCCACTCGTCACGAGGATCGGCTCAACCCATCCATCTTCAGCGGATTCATGTCCTCGTTGTAGCCGGTGGCATTGTGGCTCATGGCGTAGGCGACCACTGACGGATGATTGCCCGCGACCCGCGCATAAAAGGCGGCGTGGGCCGCGTAGCCGTTGGTCTGGTCCGCGTCCGGCGTTTTCCAATCATAGGCGCTGAAATGCGGTTGAGACAGCGCCACGAGCACGCCGGTATCATCCGCGGCGCGCAGGATTTCCGAAAAGCTCAGGTGCGAGCCTGGCTCACACCCATAATTATGGGTGTACACAAAATTGATCCCGAAACTTTTCAGCCGCAGGAAGCTTTCCTTGGCCGCCGCGTAGGTCGCCAGCGCCGCCCCCACCTGCGCGTTGTCCAACGGTACAAGCGACAGGAACAATCGCGTCCCATTCAAGTAGAAATCGCGCCCGCGAATCCAAAATTCCCGGAACCCGAACTGGACCGGCAGGGCGGTGTCCAGGGCGCGCCCACCCGCATCTACCAGTGAGACCTGCGCCGAGTACTGGTTGGAAGGAGTGTTGAGGTCCCACAGTTTTGGCGGCACTGCCAGGAGGCCGTGAACGCGGCTTGTTGGTTCGTCATTTCGACCGTGGAAAACGCCGGGCTGGTGAACTCGGCGACCGGTTGGCCCCGTTCCGTGACGCGGGCTCGGAGTTTGTATTTTTGCTCGGCGTTCAACCCGTCCAGCCGAGTCTCGAAGCTAATTTGGCTGCGCCGGACCGACGTGGCGATTTTGACTTCCGAAAGCCGCGGTCCGGGCGGTTCACCGAGCAGCCAAACGTCGCCGCATAATCCCCGGCGTTCGACCGTGCCCTGGCGCTGTCGCGCGGTGTTGGTATCGGTGTAAGATTCAAGGACGGCCTTGAGGGGCATGGCTATGACCAACAGACTCAAGACATGGGTGGCGCCCGGGCGAACAGCGCCTGAGAGATCCACCTGTCCGGCCGGGAAGCGAATTTGACCCACCTCGCGGCCGTCCAGAAAAACGGAGGCGAACGAGTTCAGATACTCGACTTCGAGCATAATGTGCCGACCCGCCCAGTTTTCCGGGATGGTGATCGTCCGCTGATACCAGGCGGCGCGGACTTGGCCGAGATTGACTTGCTGCCAGCTTGGATTCGGATAGAGCGTTTGGTAATCACTCTCGAGGTAATCCTGGATGCCCGGCCAGGAGGCGGGCACCTTGTAATACCCCCAACCCGCCGCGGGCACTTCGCGCGCGTTATCGCCGGCCGGCTGCCATTGCCACAGGCCGTTGACGCAAATCCGCTCGCGCGTGGGAGTCGCCTCCCGCCAGGCCTTGCCCGCGTCCCAGACTGCCTTTACCCCGGGAGGCAGGGTTACGGCGGCGGGGTCTTGGGCGAATGTCAGGCCGGGGAATCCCCAGAGGGCGGTGGCGGTGATGAATGGGATGAGCCATCGGGGGGTGCTCATGGAGGTCCACCCCAAGGGAAGCGCGGATCTTGCCATGGCTCTCTACTATGCCGAATGCCCGAGCCGCACAAGGCTTTAGCGCAACGCTCAACTCCGGGGGATCGCCCTTACTCGATGGTCCAGAGGGTTACATTCTCGCGGTCGCGCACATAGATGCGGTTGGCATCGAGCACCGGGTGGGCCCAGAGTTCGGTGTCGGCCACTTTGATTCGAGCCAGTTCGAGGTATTCCTTGGCGCTCGGTTTGAAGGCGATCAGGTCGGAGTTGACGGTGGTGGCCACGATGACCGGCCCGGCATCGACCAGGGCGGCGCTGTTACCGCGGCTGACCGTGTCAGCCCACAGCGTCGCGCCCGTCTTGGCATCGGCGCAAAAGAAGTGGCCGTGGTAACCGAACAAAAGTCCGTCGTGGAGGATGGGCGTGGTGAAACGTCCGCCGAGTTCCGGATTGCTCCAGAGGGGTTCCGCGCTGAATCCGTCTCCTTGCGCCTGGATCCGGACGGCGAAGATTCCTTTGCCTTGCCCGGAATAAATTACCGTCGGCCCATCGATAATGGGCGTCGTATTATTCCCCTGGCTGGCTTCAAAGGGGATTCGCCAGAACAGCTTGCCGGAGGCCAGGTCAAGGCCCACCACCGATTTGGCGCTGAGGGTCACGAGCATTTTGGTGTTTTGCACCGTCATGACCACCGGCGAGGAGAAGGCCGGACCTTCGCCATCCCATTTCCACTTCGCGGCGCCCGAAGCTGCGTCGAAGGCAAACATGGCCCCATTTGTCCGCCCGCCCACATGGACCACGCATACCCCATCGGCAATGAGCGGGGACATGGCGGTGTCGTTCCGGTAGGGAATTCCCTCGTAATCGGCAGTGGATTGCTTGCGCCAGAGCACCTTCCCAGTTGAGGCATCGAGGCAGGACAGAATGCCGCCCACACCCAGGGCGCAGATTCGGCCATCGGCCACGACGGGCGAACTGCGCGTGCCCGGGTGGCGGGCGGGCGGCCCGGTCACCACGCGGCCCGCGGGATACTTGTCCTGCCAAATTCGATCCCCCGTCAAAGCGTCCAGGCATTGAATTACCTCGTCCTCGCCCTGCCGTCCGAAGGTGTACAGTTTCTTTCCGACCAGCGCCGGGGTGGAATCGCCTACACCAACCGCGGCTTTCCATTTTTGGACGAGTTGCTTGGGCCAAACCTCGGGAGCCTGGAAGCCGGTGGTCTTGCCGTCCCGGTTTTCACCACGCCATTGGGGCCAATCGCCCGCCGAGAGCGGGCTCGAGTGGGTGAGGACCAAACCCATGACCAAAACCGTCAGTTCGAAACTCCTGTACCGGAAAGCGTGGGGCAAGCACTCGATGTCGCGTCATACAGTTGGGATACAAAAGCGCGCGCTCAAGGGCGATCAAAATCGATTCAGATCAAATCGCGCACCGAACCAAGCGGCTTCGACCCTCACCTCCACGGCGGGGCTTGAAGCGTGTTAGTTCATCACTACCCGGAGGCGCAGGTAGCGTGGGCCGGCGCTGGTTACCGGGGTCTGGTCCTGGATCGTAACCCACACGAACTGCGCGTCCAATGGCGTGACGAGCACCTGTTGGACGTGGGCATTGTCCGAGTACCATGTCTGCTGGTCGGCGGAAACTTCGGGAATGTATTGGAGCCCAACAGCGGTTTGACGCCGCTTGAAAACCAGCGTGACAAACTGTCCGCCGGAGCCGGGAGCGACGCTCCATTTGAGGGCGGTGTTCGGGTCCGCTGGGTTCCGCGGGTCGGTGCCCAGGGCGTATTCCAGGAGGTTGGGCAGGCCATCGTGGTCGAGATCAGCCGCTGCTTGGACCGGGTCCGTCAGGTTAATGCCCAGGTACATGCCGCTGACGCTGACCGTGAAACTATTGGTGGCACTCAATGGCGGGGTGCCGTTATCCGTCACCACGGTTGTAAAAACATTGACCGTGCCTCCTTGCGCCTGGGTTGGACTCCACGTAATAACTCCATTAGTGGCTATGCCCGCGCCACCGGGCGCGCTGAGCAGTTGATAGGCGAGACTTTGGGGTGGAAGATCCGTATCGACCGCCGTGTTGGTGACCGTCAACAGGGTCAATACGTCGATCAGCAGGTTCGGCTGCGCGGGCAGGACGGGCGACGTATTGACGGCCAGGGTCGCAACGATGCTGGTGACCGATCCGGCCAGGTTGGTAATGACAGCGGAATACCCGCCCATGTTCGCCGGTTGGACGTTCGTCAGGGTGAGCGTGTTAGTCGTGGCACTGGCCAGGTTGGTTCCGCCAAACCTCCATTGGTAGGTTAACAGTTGGCTGCCGGAGGCGGTGACTTGAAACATAATAACCGAACCAGCGGCGACGGCGACATTGGTGGGTTGGGTGGTAATGGACGGCGGCGTGAGCACGGTCAGTTGAGCCACCGCGCTTGTCGCGGCGCCGGCAACGTTCGTCACGACGACCTCGTACGGTCCTGCCTGGGCTGACTGCACGTTCGTCAGCGTCAAGCTGCTCGAAGTGGCGCCGGAAACTGTGGCGCCATTAAACCACCATTGGTAGGTGAGTGGCTGAGCCCCCAGGGCTGCGGACTGAAAGGTCGCATTGGAGCTGACGACCACGGTTTGATTCGAGGGCTGCAGCGAGAAGGACGGGGGGATGGGGGCCAAGGCGTTGATAAAATTGCTGCCGCTGGGCGTTCCCCACCCCGTGCATAGATCGTAACCCGAAACCGCGAAGAACTTGCTGGGACTGTGCGAATTCGTGTTGTTGCCGCTGGTCACGTCGTGGAAGGTGCTGCCGTAGCTTGTTCCTTTGGCCAGACTGTAAACTGCTGAGTTGATGATTCCCACCGGCGACTGGTGGTTGGCCGCCGCTTGCTGATTGATGAGGGCGGTGAACCCGGCCCAGAGTGGCGCAGCAACGCTCGTTCCCCCGAAGATGCCCGTGCTGCCATTGTTATAGATGACCAGGACGTTATCCGCCACCATCGAGACATCCGGTATGTTCCGGTGCGAGGTTGAACCGTGATTCGCCGTCATGCTGATGCCGCTTTGCCAGGTTGGCAGGCCGTACACCGTGCTGATCCCGCCGCCACTGCCATGCGTGCCGGACCAGTTCCAAACGACTTCGGCCAGCCAAGCTCCGCCCGGTCCGGTGGTCGAGAGCGTCGTTCCCCCCACAATCGTGATGTTGGGATCGTCCGAAGGCGGAGTTACCCCGTTGTAATACGCGCCGCTGTCCCCGGAAGACTGATAAAACGATTGCCCCTGCATAGCGAACTGCTGGTAAATGCTTTCGGTGGTCGAATCGGCGGTAAAGCCCGCCCAGGACGAACTCAGTTGCTTAGCCAGGTTGTCGGTGGCCATCCGGCTGAGGACGTTATCCGCAACGCCCGGGTTGGGCTCTTCATACACATAGACTTTCGACAGACCCGGCGCCATGGCGATTGCCACCTCAATGTCCAGTGCCACCTCGCTGTTATTCCCTCCCGGGTTGCCGCTAAAGCTGTCCACCAGCACATTGCTCAGCGTGACGCTCGGCAGTCCAGCCTGGCCTTCGTAGCTGGTAATGTCCGAAGCGTAATAACCATCGAACTCGAGCAAACCAACCGATTGGCCGCTCCCATCGAGGGTCACGCCGGGAACGTATGCGGCCCGAAAATCCTTCCCGATGTAGGAATTGCCCGAGCCCGATCCGAGCTGCGGACCCGCCTTGCTCAAGTTCTGTGAGCCGACTCGATGCAGGCTCATCGGATGCGGTTGTTGAAAATCATCCAGGCCGCTGATGTCCAGAATTGGGACGGTGAGATCGACCGACGGCATTGCGTCCGGCGCATAAAACTGGCGCGCTTCCGTAGGGTGCGGATAAAGATTCAGATGAACCTGAAAGACTCGCTCGATATCGGCCACGGAGCCGTTAACAGTCACCAGCAGACGATTGGGGTGCGTGCTGGTAATCGTCAGGCCTTTGGATCGCATGAACTCCACCACCGCCTGATAATCCTGCTCGCTCGGGCCGAACTGGGCGGTGAACTCGCTTGGAATGAGCCACTTATGGTATTGTGGGCTGGCCGGATCATAGAGCCGCTCCAGAAGATTCGTAAGCTGTCCCTGGTTCCTTAACGGCAAGCCAATCCCGAGATCCAACCGTCTCGTAGCCAATAATCGCCCGCTCGGGGCCGACTTGGCCCGGGGCACGAACGGATGCGGAATGATCTGACGTTCCACCGCCCCGCCCGTCTGCGCCGTCGCGGCTAAGACAAACCACCAAAGGACCAATTCTCTCCATGGCCCGAGACCCCCGGACAACGATGTCGAGCGCCGTTTTTCAAACATAGGACTTGAGCGGAGTAACCTAGAATCGTGCCAAAACCTCGCCGCGGGAATGCTTCATGATCGAAAGCGTGGAGCTTCCCCTGCTGGCATCCTCGGGCGACCACCGGCAGCCCAAGGCCATTCGCATGCAGGGCTGGGAAATCGCAGGCCGCGACAAATTAGCTCGGTTTTCATGGTCACAACATTTTAGCCCAACCGCGCACAATCGCAAAGGCGCCAGGAAGACTAATCCGGAAGGACCTGCTGGACCGGCAAGGCCGGCTTATTCCGTTACCTCGAACTCGTAGATGTTCTCGGAGATTTGCCGCCCCGCACTGTCGAGGACCTGTGCGTGAAGTACATGGTGGCCTTTGCCGCCGACGGTCCATTCCGCCGTGCCGACACGTTCGGCGGAGTCGGGCGGCATTGGAGCGGACCAACCGCCGGCGCAGGTTTGTTGACCTTCCGCGGTGCGTATTTCCCAGCGGATTTCGGCGTTCGGAACCGGTTCCCAACGGTCATTGATGGCCCAGACGTTGCAATGGAACGTTTCACCGTCCTTCCACGTGTCGCGGTCATACTCGAGGCTGGCGCAGACGGGGGCGAAGCTGCGCTGGACCGTGTAAAAGACTTTGGTTGGCCGGCGGTCGAAATCGATAGCGGCCATGGTCACGGAAGGCCAGATGTCGATCGCGTGGAAATGGCAGATGCCGCCGGCTGGGTGGTACTTGAGGCGGCGGCTCCGTTCCAGTGCGATTTGGAACAGGCGCGAGACGTAGGCCTGGGTGCGGGGGATGTAGTCCTTTAAACTCATCGAGCCGGGATCGCCCCAGGCGTGCATGGCTTCGGGGATCTGCAAGCGTCTAAAGAACCATTCCTCGGCATGGTCGCGAATGGGCCAGGCGTTCGGCATGAACTGAATCAGCGTTTCATAATTCGGCAGGCAGGTGGCGCCCAATTCGGACACGAACAGTTCCGTCATGTTGGTGTATTCCCAGATGGAGCCGTCATACCAGCCATGGTAAACGTGGGCATCGCCAAACCGACCGGTGGACCGCACGATCGGCCGGCGTTGCGGGTCGAGCAGCGCGGGGCGTGCCGCGAGGTGCTTGGTGAGGTCCCGATAGTTTTCCAGGCTCTCCTCGTCACACGTCGTCCAGGAAGCGACACAGGCATGGTTCCTCGCGTACCGGATCAGCGGATCGTAAAGTTCCGCGGCTCGCAACGAAAAGGCCCGGTCCTCCGGATACCAGGCTTCGAGGTAATCCTGCCAAACCAGGACTCCCAGCTCATCCGCCACGTCGTAAAACTCCGGGTTCGAGAAATGACAATGGAGACGGATGAGATTGACGTTCATCTGCAGCATCAGCCCCAGGTCGCGCTCATACGCGGCGCGGTCCATTTCTGAAAGGTAGAGGTGGTAATAGTAATTGGTGCCCCGGATGAACAGACGTCGCCGGTTGAGGTACCAAATCCAGCCGATCCGTTCAATTTCACGGATCCCCACTGCGAGCCGTTTCCCATCCACCACCCTGCCGCTGGCGTCGAGCAGCTTGATATCCAACGTGTACAAATTCGGTCGGCCATGATCCCAGGTCCACCAGAGTTGAGGGTGCTCGACATGAATGGTCATTCGGGTGGTGTGGCCCGTCACGGACGAGCGGACTCGGAAGCTTTGGTTCGACGTGAAGTTGCGCGGCCAAAGCGTCGCTTCGATAGCCGGGGTGGGCTCGACGGTTCCATCGAGATCCAGTTCGACCTCGACGTCAGCGGAGCCGTTGTCTTCCAAACGCGTATCGATGGCAACGTCGCGAATCACCAGGTTACCAGACGCCACCAAACGCACCGGCCGCGTGATGCCCAGAGGGGTGATGTCGTCCGGCTTCTGATCCACCGCGCCATACGCGCCCTTCACGGTATAGGGGCGGTGCCTCCAATAATAATCCACCGGCGTCCAGGTCCGGACAACGAGTTGGTTGGTTTGATCGAGTCGAGCGGTCGAGGTGACGTCGGTACTCGTAGGGATCAATGTAGCCTTCATGACGGCCCAAACGAACGCCGTTGAGCCAGGTGTCGGCGTAGTAATCCGTGGCGCCGAATTGCAGGCGGAGGCGTTTGCCGGCAAAGGTGCCGGGAACGCGAAAGCTGCGGCGGTACCACCATTCTTTGTAGCTCACCCAGGTGGCCTCAGGACTGTAAATGTTCGAGGGTGTCAGCCATTGCGTGTGGGCGCTCCCAGGAACCTTCACGGTGCGCCACCCGTTGGTCGGTGGCCCGGCACCTTTTTCGCACCAGACCAGCTCCCAGTCTCCGTCCAGCGGGAGGGAGTCAGGGTAAAATGGGGACGGACGTTCGGTTGGCGGTGTCTGCGCTGCTTCCTGGAAAGTGGCCGGCAACCCAGGCGGGGCCGCCGCCGAGTTCGTCGCTTGGTTCGGCTGGCCCGCCGAACCCTCCTCCGCCGTTCCTGGTTTCCGGCTGTCGCCCGCTTTCTCAACGTCGATCAGCAATGGCTGGGTGAGCATCCGATACTCCTGTCGAGCCTGAAGCACGGTGTTCGAACCCGCCCATTCCGGGAACGTGAGGGCGATTCGGGTGCTGTGAGCCGTGGGGTTCTCTGCAATGAATCGGCGGGATCCGATGCCCGTCCACAAAAGGTTCGTATCTAAAGTGACAATTCCCAAAGCCCCGTAATTCTCGCCGTTGCGATAGTAAACCGCATGCCCGCCAGGCAGGCTTTTCCAGGCGCGCGGGGCGATTTCGTGATCCGGCGGTTCAGAATCGTCCGGTCCCGAAGGCCATTCATATTCCGAACCGCTCACGCAGCGGTCGAAGGGCAGATACGGCGACGCCGAAATAGCCGTGAAACGGAAGCCGTTCGGCCCTGCGGTTCCCTCCTTGTCTTCGAGTCGCCAAATGAGGGCTCGGCTCTGAGCCGTCCAGGCCAGGTCCCAGGTTTCGTTGGTTCGGGCCAGGCGCACTCTTCCGCGCAGCGGACCGGACTCGAGGATGGTGACCTCCGTGATGGGCCCGGCGTCGTTCAGGCTGGTCCACCCGGAGTTTCCTGCCGGCACGCCGGGTACCGGTTTGAAGCCCATGGCCTCGGCGGCGTGAATGTCGTCCTTCAGAGCTTCCGGGTCTTCCGGAGTGGTTTCCACCAGGTTCACGGTGCGGTACTTTTCCGCCGTAAGGTTGAAAGTCTCGGTGATCGCAGCCGCCTGCTTCTCGATCAGGATGCGGAAGAAGCTGTTACCCAGTTCGAGACGATTGAGCCCGAGGGTGCGCAGGTGGATGGGATTGACGAAGTTCGTGTTTGCCTGGCTCAACGCCCTGAGGCGGTACTCGGGCAGTTCGCCTGGGATCAGGGTGGCGGGAAAAAGCAGCGCGTCCTCGGCCGCTTGCCAGGCCACCTCCCGGCCGTGGGGATCGAGGACCTGCCAGGCCGGATGCCGTCCGCCGATCTTGCTATAGGGGACCGCGACCACTTCGTTTGTGCGGGGATAAAGGCCGGTTGGTTCCTCGACGCGGACCAGCCAAGAGGGCCCGGCCTCGGCCGCGAGGGTGGCACAAAGCGGCAGGACACCGACCAGCCCTGCCATCATCAAGCTCCGGCTCGCGCTGCCGTGACTGCGCAACCGTTCCGAATCGTTTCCGTTTGGCTGCACTTGGAGTTTCCCTTCGCACCGGCCGTTACGCCGGCATGCCTGCGCCTGTCCGTGAATTCCGGAGCCTCATCAGTAATTCTTCATTCGCTCCATCTTGGCACGCAACGCGCGGCTGCAAGCCTTGAGCCCGGCCAGCTTCGGATCGGCCTTGGCCAGCTCGCCCATCTGCGAACCGACTTTCTCGATGGCGCGCAAAATGTCCCGCACGTCGTCCTCTTCGCCGATCAGCAGGAATTGTGGAAGCCAAACGGATTCCTGGTACGCCGCGCGTTCCGACACCGGGCACCGGCACGCCGAGTAATCCACCGGGGCATCGCGTCCCACCACAAGCTGCGGGCAATTCTCCGGTGTCGCATAAAAGAGATCGCTACGGTAAACGGGCTCGTAAAACCGGCCGTCGCACGGGATGCCCTCGGCTTCGAGGGCGGCTACAAACAGATCCCGGCTGGGAGCAACGGATCCCGGGCGGTATTGAAAGACGTAGTTGTAGATGGTCTCGCGTTCGAGACCGGGTTGGGCGGGGAGTGGGCGGACGTGGGGCAAGGCCTGGAGGGCCTTGGACAAGAGTTTGGCGTGGCGCGTGCGCTTTTGAACCAGCTCGGGCCAGGCGTCGAGTTGGCCCAGCAGCAGAGCCGCCTGCAGTTCCGTCATGCGGTAATTCGCGCCGAGCACCTTGCGCTCGAATTTATCCGTCAGGCTCGGACGCCCGCAATTGATGATGGATTGCAGCGCCTCGTAGCAGTCCAGGCGGTTCGTTAATACCAGGCCGCCTTCGCCCGAGGTCATCAATTTGCTCTCCTGGAAACTGAAACAGCCCGCGTCGCCGGCGGCGCCCGCGCCTTTGCCCTGGAAGCGGCCGCCGTGGGCATGCGCGCAGTCTTCGATGATGAGGAGCTTATGCTCCTGGGCGATGGCCTGAAGGGCCGCCATATCGGCAAAACGCATGGCGATGTGTACGGGCATGATGGCGCGCGTGCGGGGGGTAAGGGCCGCGCGGACGGCGCCTGGATCCAGGCAATAGGTGTCCGGGTCCACATCGGCGAATACGGGGACACAGCCCGCTTGCAGCACGGCGATGGCGGTTCCATCCCAGGTGTAGGCGGGCACAATGACTTCGTCGCCGAACTTCAAACCCAGGGCTTGAACCGCGTTCAGCAGGGCGACGGTGCCGTTCACCACGCACAGGGCGTACTGGGCGCCGTGCAACTCGGCAAAGCGGCGGCCGAATTCGGCCGCGTGCGGGCTAGGCACCGGGAAGCCGCCCCAGTGACGGCTTTCGATGACCTTGGTCACGCGCTCGACGTCTGCGCGCGTGTACTGCGGCCAAGGTGAAAACGGTTTGGTGCGAACGGGTTTTCCACCGAGAAGTGCGAGCGTTTGCATAGTGGTCTGGCCGATGGTGTTCCCATCAGGACGCAAGGGCAACCTCGAAATGCAACGGCCAACCCACGGCGCGCGGAGGATTGTCGGCTACGCCGCGAGGGATCAACCATTCCTAACCCAACCTTAGCCTGACCGATTGTCGCGTCCAGGCGCTCGCACGAACTCAGCGCGGCAGCGGGGCCTCTTCGGAGGAGCTTGGAGGCACGGAAGGTTCGTCGGTCTCGAGCGGCTGGAACTGTAAAGGCTTGCGGAACCACGAGGTTCGCCAGGCACCGTAGAGCACGCCCGCGCACAACCAAACCAGGCCGGTGAGCTTGGCTGTTTTCCCCAGGCTAACCCATAGATACAAGCAGATCAGGAAACCCAAGACCGGGGCCACGGTGCTGCCGAACGTCTTGCGCGTGCCACGCAGCGAATAGCGGACATACGAGGAGGCGTTCACGCCCATGAAGGCGATCAAGGCCCCGAAATTCAGCATCTCCGCCCCCAGATCATACGTCAGGACAAACGCGCCGATCAGCGTGAGGACCCCCACCAGCACGATGTTGTTGCTCGGGACGCGCGTGCGTGGGTTGACGGCGGCGAAGAAGCTCCGGGGTATGGCGTTGTCGCGTCCCATCCCGTAAAGTAGCCGGCCCGCGCCCAGGTGCGCACCCGCGCCCGAACCGATGCTGGCAATGAGCAGCGCCAGGTTGACCGTGTGAAACAACCACAGCCCGCCCGCCCGCCCGGCCACGTCCGCAAAGGCCGTCTCGAGCTTGGGAAAGGTTGTCTCCGGCCAGATCAGTTGCGCGGCATACACCTGGAAAGCCGAGAGCACCCCGATCACCAGGCAAACCAGCACCGTCGCCAACAGGATATTCCGCCGGGGATTGTGGACCTCCTCGGAGAGTGTCGAGATGCCGTCGAAACCAATGTAAGTGAGTACGGCCAGGGCGGCGCCGCCCGAAACGGTGCGGAACGAGAACGTTTGCGGATCGTAAAAGGGCCGGGTCCAGCCCAGAACGCCCGCCGGCGGATGCTGGGTGAGGTAATGAACGGCCGCGCCGAAGAAGAGCAGGATGACCAGGCCCAAGCCCCCTGCCACAATGGCATTGGTGCGGCTGCTGGATTCGATCCCACGCAGGTTCATGGCCGTGAAGAGCACCACGAAGAACACCGCGTAGGTCCAAAACGGCAGCGGGAAAATATTGCGCGCGGCTTCGGCGCACCAGATGACGCAGATGATGGGGTTCATCACGTAATCGAAGATCATACCCCAGCCCACCAGGTATCCCAGGGCGGGATGGATTTCGCGGCTGACGTAGGTATAGGCCGAACCGGCGCTCGGATAGGCATTGGCCATGCGTCCGTAGCTGACGGCGGTGAAGAGCATGGCTACCATCCCGATCAGGATCAGCGTCACCACGTGCCCTTGAGCCTCCTTGGCAGCCGCGCCGAAGAGCGGCATGGGAGCGGTGGGCTGAATTAAAATGATCCCGTAAAGGACCAGCGCCGGAAGCCCCAGGACCCGCTTTAAGCTGGGGCCGGAGCCGGCGGTGGATGGTTTTGCGTCCATAGGAGCGCGAGCCAACGGCCCGCGCACATATACCCGGGCTTAAGACGAAAGCCCATCGGCCTGCCGCGACGGGGAAAACGGGGCCTTGGGCTCGCTTGAGCCAAGCGGGCGTTGGTCGTTGTCTTGGCTCGGGTGCGGCTGCGCACGCGGGGACGGCGGGTCGCCCTGCGTGGAGGGGGGCGCCGGCAACTCAGGCTCGGCCGGGGGTTGCAGCGGGCGGCGGCGCATTCCGTTCTGCAGCCAGAGTCGCCAAACCATCAAAAAAGCTTCGCGGATAATGTGCCCGGTCATCTTCGAGCGGCCCTGGAAGCGATCGGTAAAAATAATCGGCACCTCGACCACCTTCATGCCCTGGCGCCACAGGCGATGCGTCATTTCGATCTGGAAACTATACCCGTTGGAACGGATCTCATCGAGGTTTAACGCCTGCAAGGCGCGCCGGCGAAAACATTTGTAGCCCCCGGTTGGATCGGTGAACGGCATGCCCGTGACCACCTGGACGTAGGTGGCGGCGCCCTTGCTCAACATGAGACGGCTCAGCGGCCAGTTGATGATCCGAATGCCATTGAGATAACGCGAACCCAGCACCAGGTCGGAACGCTGCGCCGCGGCCAGAAATGCGGGAATGTCGTCGGGGTTGTGCGACAGATCGCCGTCCATCTCAAAAATGAATTCGTAGCCGTGCGCCAGCGCCCACTTGAACCCGGCAAGATAGGCCCGGCCCAACCCGTTTTTCTCGTGGCGATGCAGCACATGGATCGAAGGCCTCCGGGCGGCCATCTCGTCAGCCACCTGGCCTGTGCCGTCCGGGGAATTGTCATCCACCACGAGCACCTCGACCGGGACAGGCAGTGCGAGCAGGCGTTCGATCAGCGGAGGAAGGTTCTCCCGCTCGTTGAATGTTGGCACCACGACGAGGGTGTTATTCATGCAGCCCTCAACACAAATATGCGACTTTCGCCCTGAAAACAAGTGGAGATTTGAACCCCGGACCGCGCACACCAACGTTTGCGCCCAGGCTCGGACGCAAAAGGCCGCCGGGGTTGGACGGATTCCGGCCCGTCGCCGTTGTTTTGATAACCGGCCTTTCCGGTTCCCCATCGGTTGACCCAGCGCGATTTATGGCCCGGCCGCCAATTTCATTGCCGGAATATAGGACGCGGTTTACGTTTTTGGCCGATGCTGGCTTCCCTGATTTCGAACCTGCTGAACGTGAGCTACTGGTTCAGCAGTCCCTGGGTTCTCCTGCTTTCGATATTTCAGCTCTGGATGCTGGTGGATTCGATCCGGCGGCGCGAGTGGCTCTGGGCTCTTTTCATTTTTATCGGCTGGGGCATTTCCGCTCTGCTCTATTACTTTTTAGTCTATCGTGATGCTCCGTCAGCCACCCGCGGCTTCGAGCTGCCCGGCGCATTCGACCGGCGGCGCATCAAGGCATTGCAGGCCCAGATTCACCATCTCGATAAAGCCCACCATCATTCGCAGCTCGGGGACATCTATTTCCAACAAGGCAGGCTCGACCAGGCGGAGGCGTCCTATCGGGCGGCCTTGGAGCGCGACCCCTCGGATATCGATACCCGCGCCCATCTCGGCCAGTGCCTGCTCCGGGCACGCAAGCCCGCCGAGGCGCGCGCGCTGCTCGAAGGCGTCATCAAGGAAAACCCGAAGCACGACTACGGCTACTCCCAGATGGCGCTGGCTGAGACCTTGACCGCGCTGGGGGAAAGCGACGCCGCGCTGGCCCTCTGGAAGCAGGTTACCGAAAATCACTCCTATCCGCGCGCCAAGGTGCAGCTTGCTGAACTTTACGCCGCGCGAAATCAAGCCGAGCTGGCCCGTGCCGAGTTAAAGGATGTCATTGCCGATGATCAACATGCCCCCGCCTACCAGCGCAGACGCGATCGCATCTGGGTTCGCCGTGCGCGAGCCTTGATGAAGCGCCTGTGAGGAACCGCCCGCAGTCCGCGGCCTAACCTTTATAATGTCCAGCCTTCACTCGAAAGTCCGCGCACCCGCGGCTGGGGACCTCGATTGCGCATAGGCTCGGGTGATACCCGGAGATTCACCTTCCCGAAGTCACCATCCCTGCCAAGCGCGTTCGATTAGGCGAGCACCTCGGCCATGGGCATTGCTCGAAGGGTGGTCTTCAGGATTTTGCCCGTGGCGTTGCGGGGCAGCGCCGGGAGCAGCACGACCTTGCGGGGGACCTTGTAATCCGCGAGACGTTTGCGCAGGAACTGCTGGATCGATTTCTCTTCCAGCGTGGCCCCCTCGACGGCGGAGAGGAAGGCGACGGGCTGTTCACCGCGGCGCGTATCCGGCCGGCCGATGACGGCGGCTTCCTTCACTCCGGGATATTCGTAGAGAATTTCCTCGATCTCCCGGGGATAAACATTGATCCCGTTAACCAGGAGCATGTCCTTCTTGCGGTCGGTAATAAAAAAGTAACCTTCAGCATCCCGATAGCCGATATCGCCGGTGAGCAGCCAGCCCTGGCGCATCACTTTGGCGGTTTCTTCCGGTTGATTCCAATAACCGAGCATGACGTTGCCGCCTCGAACGCAGAGTTCGCCAATTTCGCTTTCTCCCAGCTCGCGCCCGGTCTCGTCCTGGATGCTCACCTCGACGTGCGGGATGGGCCGTCCGATCGAGCCGGGCTTGCGCGTGCCGTCGAGGGGGTTTTTGGTCACCACGGGGCTGGCCTCGCTCAACCCGTAGCCCTCGATGAGCGGGATATGAAATTTGGCCTCGAACTCCTTGAGCACCTGGACGGGCAGGGGCGCGGCTCCGCTGATGCACATCCGCAAAGGCAGCGAAACCGGGATCGAGGCATTGACCATGCTCCGGTAAAACTGCGGGATGGCCGGAAGCACGGTTGCCTGGCGTTGCAGAACTTCCTGCAGGACGTTGCGCACCGGGTGGAGTGATTTGACCAGCACGATCGATCCGCCGACCAGCAGCGGCAGCAAAAGTCCGACCGTGAGCATGTAGCTGTGGAACAGTGGCAGGAGCACCGCGAAACGATCCAGATCCACCGTCTGAAGCACGATCCGGCAGCTCTCGACGTTGTGCAGCAGATTCCCGTGCGAGAGCATCGCGCCCTTCGGCCGGCCGGTGGTTCCGGACGTATAAATCAACACCGCCAAGTCGGAGATGCCGGGGCACAAAACCTTGCGCCCCCCATTTCGGCCGCCAGCCGGAGTGGCCGCGGCCCCGCCGGCCTGGACCCGGCCGAGATCCTCGATCTTGAACAGCTTCAACCCCGGGCGGGCGGATTCCAGGGCGCGATGATGCGAGCCCAGTTCTGAATCCGTAATCAGCACGTTGACAGCCGCATCGTTCAGGATGTAGTTCACCTCGTCCGGCTTGAGAAAATTATTGATCGGCACCGCTACCGCGCCGGCGTTCAGGATGCCGAAGAAGGAAGGGACAAACTCGGGGCAATTCTTGAGCCAGAGCCCGACCCGGTCACCCGGTTTTACCCCGAAGTGCTCGCGGAGGTGTTCCGCCAGAGCTGCCGCTTGTGAGCGCAGTTCCGCATAAGAATATTCGCGTTCTCCCCAATATAAGCCGGTTTTTTCCGGTCGCCGTTGGACAGAGTCAGCGAAGGCAGTGGCTAAATTCATTTTCCCGATAATATGAAGCAGGCTTCGGCATAGGCAAGGCGCGGTTGCCGGAGGACGTAAGTTATTTAGGAATGGCTCTTTATGAGCGGGTCAATATATTTTTGACGTGGTTGATACGGAACAGAAGCTCGAGGCGTTCCTGCCCGGGCTGCGAATAGCAACGTGGATCGCGGTGGATACCGAAGCGGACAGCTTGCACGCGTATCCGGAGAAGATCTGCCTGATCCAAATCAGGTACCGAGGCGGGCGACCGGCTGATCGATCCCCTGACGGCGGTTGACTTGGGGCCATTGCTCGAGGCCTTGTCCGGCCATGAACTCATCATGCACGGAGCGGATTACGACCTGCGGCTGCTGCGCAAGCATCATGAGTTCGTGCCCCAGGCCGTGTTCGATACCATGCTGGCGGCGCGCCTGTTGGGGATGCGCCAATTTGGCTTGAGCAACCTGGCTGAGGTTTGCCTGGGGGTCAAACTCGAGAAGGGACCGCAGAAGGCCAATTGGGCCTTGCGCCCGCTAACCGAGCGCATGGAGCGCTATGCGCGCAACGACACACGCTATCTCAAGCCCCTGGCCGACAAACTGGCCGGCGCGCTTAAGACCAAGGGCCGCCTGGAATGGCATGAGGAAGCGTGCGTTCGTTTGATCGCCGATACCGCCCACGACCGGCCGATTGACGTGGATTCCGTCTGGCGGGTCAAAGGCAGTCATCTCCTGGGAAGGCCGGCTCTGGCTATCCTGCGCGAGCTGTGGCGTTGGCGCGAGAGCGAAGCCATCGCCGCGAACAAGCCCCCGTTTTTTGTCCTGAGCCACGATAGCCTCGTCGAGATTGCGGCGGCGGCGGCGACCAAACGCGCCATCCATCCGCTGCTGCCCAAGCATATCTCCGAGCGCCGCCGCGCGGGTATCCTCAAGGCGATCGCGCACGGTCTGGGCCTGTCTCCCGAACAGCATCCGCGAATCCTGAAGTCCATCGGGCGCCGTCCCAGCGAGGCGGAGCGCCAGCGGTTTTTCGAGTTGCAGAAACGGCGCGATGCGCGCGCGGCCGAGTTGGACCTCGATCCCACGCTCATCGCCAGCCGCGGGACGATGTCCGACCTGGCCTATGACTGGGAGAAGCACGCCCCGGAATTGATGCGCTGGCAGCGGCAGTTGCTGGCGTGAGCCCCGCGCGCCCATTACCGCACCACTTCAAAAGCGAATCCCTTGAGGTATTCGGTCTCCGGGATCATCGGGATGATGGGATGGTCCGCGGCCTGGGAATACGTAGCTACCCGCCGCAGGATTTTGCGAGCGTCAAACGCCGCCGCCAGGACCGTGTCCTGGAAGAGGCTGGCATCCACATGGTGCGAGCAGCAGAAAGTGGCGAGCAGGCCGCCGGCCTTGAGCAGCTTTAATGCGCGCAGGTGGATTTCCTTGTAGCCACGCAGGGCATCGGGCACCGAAGCGCGATTGCGGGTAAATGAAGGCGGGTCCAGGATGATCAAGTCCCAGCGCGGCACCACTTTTTCGTGCGGCTTGACGGCGGTGTTGGTCTTGAGCCAGTCAAAGACGTTGGCGGTCTCGAAGGAGCACTTGCCCGTCAAGCCGTTGATTTCCGCGTTGCGCGTGGCTGCGGCGAGCGCCTCCGCGCTCTGATCCACCAGGTGAACATGGGCCGCGCCGGCCCGGGCCGCGTGAAGGCCGAAGCCCCCCACGAAACTGAAACAATCCAGCACCTGGGCGCCCGGCGCCGCCAGGCTAACCAGGCGATAATTCTCCTGCTGGTCGAGGTAAAGCCCGGTCTTATGCCCCGCCGACAAGTCGGCTTCAAACTTGAGGCCGTTCAAATTCACCAATACCGGGCCGGCGAGTTCACCGGTCACCGGGCCATGGACCTCCGCCAATCCCTCGAACCGCCGGGAAGCGACGTCGCTGCGTTCCACGATGGCGCGGGGCGAGAAGATGGCTTCGAGCGCTTCGACGATCACCGCCTTGCGCCGGTCCATGCCCAGCGCCGAGATCTGCAGCACCAGCACGTCCTCGGTACTTGTCCACGATCAGACCGCTGAGGAAATCGCTCTCGGCGTTGAGCGCTCGGAAGGACGTTGCGCCAGGCAGATGCCGCTGGCGCACCGCCAGCGCGGAGCGGATGCGGCTTTCAAAGAAGGCCTGGTCGAGTTCGACGCGTTCGGGCGCCAGGACTCGGACGTTAATCTTGGACTTGGAGTTGTAAATCCCCACGCCGACGAAGCGTTGGCGATGATCCTTGACCTGGACCAAATCTCCGTCTGCCGCGGCGTGAGTCAAGCGCAGGACTGAGCTGTGATAAACCCAGGGATGGCCGGCCACGATGCGGTCGGCTTCGCCGGGTTTAAGTAATACCGTTGGCAGTGGTTCCATACATTGATCAAGGTCCTCTGCCGCGCGGTGCGGCTAAAACGCGGGCTGCGGTCGGGACCGGCGACCCAGCAAGCACAGGCATGATCAGTACCAGCAAGCGATGCGAATACCAAACTCGAAATTAACTCCACTTCGCTCCCGGCTCTGCTACAGTTCCAGCTATGACAGCCAAGCTATAAAATGGAACGGAGCCAGGCCATTCAGGATATTCGCGAGCGGGTCAACTCGATCGCTTCGACCGTGACGTCGCTGCATCCGCTGGTTCCCAACCTCCAAGATGCGCCGACCCAAGCTGAGTTGCTCAAGGCCCTGTTCGAACTCACCCGCCAGGTCGAGGTTGTCAAAAAGCACCTGCTCAAATTGGAGCATCGGGACGATTCGACCGTATTGTAGGCCGCGCGAAGCGCATCACTCATGAGGCGTCTGCCAACCCCGACAATCCTCAGCCCTCCCGATCTCCGACCATCCCCCACCGCGCGTTTGGTTCGAGACCCAGCCTCATTAGAGGCTCAGGTGCCCCAGTGCCAGCAGCGCGTAAAAGGTGTATTCGGCATCGAGATGGTCGTCGGCCCAATGGCCATGGAAAGCGCCCCGGGCATTCCAGAGGCTATCGAGGAAATCGAGACAACGTTCATGGATGTCGCTGGGGAGGCGGCGGTCCATCGCCGCCAGCGCGTGCAAAGCCGTTGCGGTTGAAAGCAAATCAGGCAGCGGTGCTCCCGGCACAGCGACAAACCCGCCCTGCGGATGCGCTTGCGCCAGCAGCCAATCTCCGACCGCTTGGTTTACCGGAAAACCCAGGTGACGAATCAGGGTGACCGCGCCGGCCGTGGCGTTGGTAGCGCCGGTCTTCGCGCCGGGGACATTGCTCCAGGCGCCTTCCGGCGTTTCCAGCCGTTTCAGGCTTTGAATCAGCTTGATAGGGTGGGGCGGCAAATGGCCCAGATCCTGGTAGGCGCCCAGCGCGACAAACGCCCCGTAAGCCGTGCCGTAAGCCAGCTTGGGATCCCCCTCGTAACCACCATCCGGCTTGCGGAAGCCCTCGAGGCGCTCGAGCACGCGGCGTTCGTGTCCAGCGGGCATGCGGTCCCGACCAACCACGCCCCAACAACGGGCCAGGGCGGAAAGGTGGACAAAATCCAGGTTTGCGCCGTCTTCGTGAGAACGGAGATAGCGTCCGACCTTCTCACGGGGGACCTCCACGTCGAGTGCTTGAAGCCCGGCAAGCGCGAAAATGGTGTAGTAGAGATCGGGCCGGCCATCGCGATCGAGTCCAGCTCCCTCGGCTGACAGGCAAGTCTTAAAGAATTCCCGGACCAGTGGCGTTGAATCTCCCAGTAGTCGAGGTGCCAAGCGGGCCACTTGGAGGAGTTGGAGGCGGAGGCTCACGTCTCTCGCCGCTGGGTTGCGCAGGATCGAATGGTCGCCATTTTCAGCAAGCTACACAGGCAGGGCGCCTGGCGCAAAGGCCGAGTTTTCTTTCCAATGATGCCAACGAGCTTCAGGCCCCGCTGCGGCAAAGAGCTTCCTCCCTCCAGCACCTCCACCGGTGCAAGCTCTGCGACTCAGCACCGCAAACGGCGGAGCTCGGCAAAGGAACAGCGAAGTGCTCCGGACACCCGTCCGTACGCGCCTGAGTCCGGAGGCCTCGAACTTGCAGGGTGCTCCGGGTGAAACCCGGCGCGCCTCGTGAGACGCGCACTCTGCGCAGAGCTTAAAATGGCAATGCCGCCAGCGATACCCGAGTTGTTTATTGTGCGCGGTGAGGTTCGACGGCTCTCCGAGGCAAGCATACAACACCTCTTGGCCATCCGCGGCCGCCAGACACGATTCTGTAGGCGGCCTCGGCTGCTGGGCACGACTGAGTTCGAGGCTCGTTTCGAGCCGCCTACTCGTTTATTCCCCAGTACCCGCAGCTCGTAGCTCTTTTTGTCCCGGTCCAACATCTCTTTGAGGACTTTTGTCTCGGCCGAGCTCCGATTACTGATGGCCTCCGGGGAGAAACTGACGGATTCTTCTATGACTGGCTCCGGTCTGGTCCTTGCGGAAACGGCCGGTTCATTCGGCTTCGTCTTTTTCATGTTCGGTCCCTTTGTGAGTGACCCTGCCTCATGGTGACCCACGCTTTGTCCAGCCTTCCTCCTGTCGCCGCGTCGAGGTCCATCGGCGACCAGCACTGCGCCTTCTGATAAACCCGTCTTAACATCCACCCATTCCTTAAGAAGTTCAAGCTAGTTTCGGATCCGTCAATTGGGGCCGGCGCATCCGCTCGCTGCCCCCCAACCTATGGCGCGGGCCTGAAACTTGGAACTTGGAACTTGGCATTCAAAGTTACTACCCTGGGCGAAACATGCCTCGAACCAAGACGCACGAATCGTCGAAACCGCCCCGGCGGTTCACGAAGTTGCTCGCCGCCAACCGCTCGGAAATTGCGATTCGCATCTTCCGCGCCGCCACCGACCTGGGCCTGCGCACCGTAGCGATTTTTGCGCAGGAGGACCGGCTGAGCATTCACCGATTCAAGGCGGACGAAGCCTACCAGGTGGGGGCAGGCAAGGGCCCGGTCGCGGCCTACCTGGACATTCCCGGGATCATTGCCTTGGCCAAAGCCAGTGGTGTGGAGGCGGTCCACCCGGGCTATGGTTTCCTAAGCGAGAACCCGGACTTCGCCCGAGCCTGTGTCGAGGCTGGCATCACCTTCGTTGGCCCGCGGCCCGAACTCCTGGCGATGATGGGAGATAAGACGGAAGCGCGCGCCTTGGCCCAGCGGATCAATGTCCCGACGCTGCCCGGCACGCACGAACCTGTCAGCCAACGCCAGGAAGCCATCAAGATCGCCAATCAGTTGGGTTTCCCACTGATCATCAAAGCCGCTTTTGGCGGGGGCGGACGCGGCATGCGCGTCGTGCACAAGGGCGCGGACCTGGCCCGGTTGCTGGATGAGGCACAGACCGAAGCCGAGCGCGCCTTCGGCAACCCCGCCGTGTTTCTGGAAAAGTACATCCCTCGAGCCAAGCACATTGAGGTGCAGATTCTGGGCGACCAGCATGGCAACGTGATTCACCTGCACGAACGCGATTGTTCGGTGCAACGCCGCCACCAGAAAGTGGTCGAGGTGGCGCCTAGCTACGGTTTGCCGCAGGAGGTCATCCGTGAATTATGCGCGGCGGCGGTCCGCATCGCCCGGGAAATTCGTTACGACAACGCCGGCACCATCGAGTTTCTCTACGACCTGGACCAGCACCAGTGGTTCTTTATCGAAATGAACCCCCGGATCCAGGTCGAACATACCGTGACGGAAGTCATCACGGGCCTGGATTTGGTACGCGCTCAAATCCTCATCGCCCAGGGTTACCCGCTGCATGGCCCCGAAGTCGGCATGCCCCGGCAGGAGCACGTTGCACGGAATGGCTATGCCATCCAATGCCGCCTTACGACCGAGGATCCAGAGAACAAGTTTACTCCCGATTACGGCAAGATCCTTGCCTACCGCTCCACCGGCGGGTTCGGGATTCGCTTGGATGGCGGAATGGGTTATGCCGGCGCTGTCATTACGCCGTTTTACGATTCGCTCCTCGTCAAAGTCATCTCTTCCGCCGATTCCTGGGACCTGACCCGCCAGCGGATGGACCGCGCCTTGCGCGAATTCCGCATCCGCGGTCTGAAGACCAATATTCCGTTTCTCGAAAACGTCATCAACAACCGCATCTTTGCCGAGGGCCGGGCAACGACCACGCTGGTGGATAACACGCCCGAGCTGTACGCGTTCACTCCGCGGCGCGACCGGGCGACCAAGCTGCTGAATTTCCTGGGCAACGTGATTGTCAACGGCAATCCCCACGCCAAGGGTTTTAAGCCGGGCAGGGTGTTTGAACCGGCCAGGGTGCCCTCCTGCGATATCCATGCGCCCATCCCCAAGGGCACCCGTGACCTGCTGCTCGAGTTGGGCCCGAAAAAATTTGCGGACTGGACCCGCCGTCAGAAGCGCCTGCTCATTACCGATACCACCTTCCGGGATGCGCACCAGTCGCTCCTGGCGACCCGGGTCCGCACCTACGACATGCTGGCGTGCGCGGCCCCCTTGGCGCGCCGTTTGGGCGCCTTGGACTCGGGGCTTTTCTCGCTTGAAATGTGGGGCGGGGCGACCTTCGACACCGCCATGCGCTTCCTGGGCGAGGATCCTTGGGCCCGCTTGCGCGAGTTGCGCTCCGCGATCCCCAACATCCTGTTCCAGATGCTGTTCCGCGGCTCCAATGCCGTGGGCTATTCCAATTATCCAGACCATGTCGTCGCCGGTTTCGTCACGCACGCGGCCAATTGCGGCATGGACCTTTTCCGCATCTTTGACTCACTGAATTACCTGCCCAACCTGCGCGCCGCTATGGACGCGGTGCAGGGAACCCATGCGCTCTGTGAGGCGGCGATTTGCTATACGGGCGACATTCTCGACGAGAAGCGGGACAAATATTCGTTAAAATATTATGTCCAACTGGCGCGCGAACTCGAGCGAATGGGCGCCCATTTCCTGGCCATTAAAGACATGGCGGGCCTGTGCCGCCCGTTTGCCGCCCGAAAACTGATCCGGGCGCTCAAAGATGAAGTGGGCCTGCCCCTTCATTTCCACACGCACGATACCAGCGGCATCAGCGCCGCTTCCGTGCTCCAAGCCGGCGAATCGGGCGTTGATGTCGTTGACCTGGCCATCGCCTCGATGTCCGGCAGCACCAGCCAGCCGAATCTGAACTCCATCGTGGCCGCGTTGCAGCACACCCCCCGCGACACCCGGCTCGACCTGCCCGCGCTCAACGAGTTTTCCGATTACTGGGAGCGGATTCGCGAGATCTACTTTCCCTTCGACCTCGCTCCGAGGACCGGCAGCGCCGAAGTTTATCTGCATGAAATGCCGGGCGGCCAATACACCAATTTGCGTGAGCAGGCCGCCAGCATGGGCGTCGCGCATCGCTGGCCGGAAATCGCCCGCCTTTACTCCGAGGTCAACGTCCTCTTCGGCGATATCGTCAAGGTGACCCCTTCCTCAAAGGTGGTCGGAGACATGGCCCTTTTCCTCTTTAGCCGCGGGATCCGTCCGGGCGATGTGGTCAACCTGGAACCCGGCATGACACCGTTCCCCGAAAGCGTGATCGATATGTTTAATGGCGGGTTGGGTTGGCCCCCCGGTGGCTGGCCCGAACCGGTCTGGAAAGTGGTGCTCGGGGAAAAGGGCTTTAAAGAGGCCAAGACTCGGTACCAAGTGGCCATGCAGAAGGGCCTCCCGGCCACGGAGTTGGGCCGTCAGCCTATCGATCTCACCAAGCTTCGGGCAGAACTTTCCACCAAACTGAAACGCAACGCCACCGAGGACGATCTCTACTCGCACCTGATGTATCCACAGGTCTTTGCCGCCCTCGAAAAACATCTGCACGATTACAACAACGTGAGCGTCCTGCCATCCCAGGCATTTTTCTATGGGTTGCAGCCGCGCCAGGAAATCAGCGTCACCATCGAGCCGGGCAAAACGCTCATCATCCGGCTGGTCAATGTCGGCGAGCCGGAAAAGGACGGCTGCCGCACCGTGACTTACGAACTGAACGGCATGACGCGTGAGGCGTCCATTCCGGACAAGCACCTCGCGGCTAAAGTCAAACACCGCCCCAAAGCCGATCTGACGGACCCGCGCCAAATCCCCGCCCCGATACCCGGCCTGATCGCCACCATCGCCGTCAGCGTCGGGCACAAGGTCAACAAAGGCGACAAGCTCCTCATGATGGAAGCCATGAAAATGCAGACCACCGTTTCGGCCCCGCTGGACGGTGTGGTCGAGGAGATCTATGTCAGCCTGAGCGACACGGTCGAGAGCAAAGACCTGCTGCTGAAACTGCGGGCCTGAGGGGTCCGCCGGCCTACCACAGGAAGGATTGCTGCTGGCCTAACAGCTTCTTGCCTTCCCAGAGCGTGACTCGCCAGGCCGTTACGCTGCCGATCTTTTTATATTCGGCCTCGCTGAGGGTCACATGGGTCCAGTGGGTGAACCAGCCGCCCTGGTTCTCCGCCCGCTGGTCCAGCACGAGCCGCTTGGGGAGGTTGCCTTCGGTGATCCCTCGCAATTCCACCTGCACCGTGAGCGGCTCCCAAATCGCCCCTTTGGTCTTCCACTCGACGTAAAAAACCATACCCGAGCGCAAGGCGGGGTGCTCTCGCAGGCTGGCCTGGTAGGCGTCCCGTTCGTAGAGGCTAGGAGAAAGCGAGTTGCGGCCCTTCAAATCCAGAAATTCGGGCAGGACCTTAGCGACTCGTCCCGTGGCCGCTCCGGCGGGGCTGGCCACGGCGAGCACGCTGGTGAGCAGAAGCCAAATGGACCATTTTGAGAACGGGCGCATGCGCCGCCAATTCTGCACCGCCAGGCCGGGCCGGTTCAATAGCAATTCTTGCCCGCGCATTTGTGGGTTGGCTATTGGCGGCGCTCAAGGTAAACAAAGGGTCCATGACCTCCGCCCTCAATCCAGGAAAGGTGCTGCGGCTTGGCCTGCTGGCCCTGTTGGCAGGACTGTTCGACCCCTTATGTGGACATGCCCAGGACAACTACGAGATCCAGGTGTACGGCTCGGAGACCGTTCCCGCGGGCAAGACCATGGCGGAGTTGCACAGCAACTACACCATTCAAGGCCAGCGCGAGACCATCAACGGCGTGCTCCCGGATAACCATGCCTTCCACGAGACACTCGAGATTACCCACGGCTTTACTTCGTGGTTCGAAACCGGTTTTTACGTGTTCTCGAGCATCCAGCCCGATCGGGGCTGGCAGTGGGTCGGAGACCATATCCGGCCCCGCATCCGCGCGCCCGAAGAATGGCACTGGCCGGTGGGGGTGAGCCTTTCGACCGAGGTCGGCTACCAGCGCCGCTCCTTTTCCGAAGATACCTGGACCTGGGAACTCCGGCCCATCATCGACAAGCAACTGGGCCGCTGGTATGTCGCGGTGGATCCGGCGCTGGAAAAATCGCTGCATGGGCTTAACTCGAGCCAGGGCTGGGCTTTTGCGCCCAGCACGAAGATCAGCTTCGACCTGACCAAGGTCGTGGCCGTCGGTGCCGAGTATTACAGCTCCTTGGGCAGCGTCGGCCACTTCAGCAAGCTCGACGAACAGCAGCATCAGCTCTTTCCCACGCTCGACCTGAACCTCTCCCCGAGGTTCGAGTTCAATTTCGGTTTCGGGTTCGGGCTCACCTCATCCACCGATAACCTGATCGTAAAGCTGATCCTCGGCTATCAATTCTGAGTTGCCGCCCTGCGATCGAGGCCGTCCACCCGGCTGACATTGGTCAAAAGGATCGGTTCCGTCACGCCTGGGAGAGCTGGGAACTTGAAGTTATCGAGGGTCAAATGGCCGATCCGCTCGGCCACCACCACGGGACGATAATCCTCTCGCGCCACACTCAGGCGCACATCCTGCAAGGTTAAGTGCTGGACGTTCCGGGCGTACACGCCCCACGCGGGTAGCGGTCGTGCGTCCACGCCCGGACCCTTGACCGTTTCCCCGGCCTGGCGCGCTTCACCTCCGCCGGCAAACTCGATATTCGCGTTGCGGAACACCACGTTGGTGATCGGCGCCTCAGCCCAGCTCTCGACGGACAGCGCGGCTCGATAAACCCCGGTGGCGTTCAAATCCGCTACGGTGATTTTTCCCACCGGGTTGCCCGGCTTGGTCCAGATGGTCACCGGTGACGCCACATCCCGCATGGTGTTGTTGGCCAGCAACACTTCATCGAGCAAGCCCTCGGTTTTATCCCAGGCCCCCGGCTGCAGAATGATGCCGCTGAGCATATTGGTACGACCGCCGGTGCGATGCGGCCGCCGGCCCGGGCCGTAAAACAGGCAATCATGGACCAGCAGGCGTGTCGCTGGACCGATGACGCGGATCCCATTGCAGGAAGAATTCACCACGCAACCGGAAATCACGACGTTGTCCCAATACCGGCCCGCGATGGAATCGTCACCCGTGTAAAACCGGCAGCTTGTGATGTTGACGTTATGGCACCAGCGTGTGGGCGCCCCGCGAAAATGCACGCCATCCCAACCCCCGGTGATCGTCACGTTCCGGATGTCCACGTCGTCGCTCGCTTGGAAAAAGATGGCGTAATTCGCCGCGTCTAAAATCGAGAAGTCACGGAAAACAAATCCGCGGCAGTTCACGAAAAGGATCGCATGCGGCCCCCGCATGTGTTCCTCCCCTGTGGGATCGAATACCCTATTGCCGTCGATGACCCCCGGGCCGGAAATCGTCACATCTTCGAGGTTTTCGCCGATCAGGAGCGCCCGATGCCATTTGCCCCATCTAGCCTCCGGCATGAACGAGGGGATTACCGGTTGTTGGTATGCCGACAGGTTCGTGGTGCCGACCAGGACCGCGCCTGCGGAGAGAAAGAGGGCGATATGCGAGCGAAGATGGATGGTGCCCGATAAGTAACGGCCGGGTGGGAGCAAGACCTGTCCGCCGCCTGCATCGGCACACGCGGCAATCGCCTGGTTGATCGCCGCCGTATCCAGCGTGGCTCCGTCGCCCTTGGCGCCAAAGTCGCACGGGTTGAACACCCGGCCGCCTGCGGCCACAGCGGCAGCCGGCTGCGGTAGTCCGATGGAAAGGATGGTTGAGAGGCAAAAGGCGCCCAACCAACGGGGAGCTAGAGTATTCATAGATGATGATCTGATACTGATTTCCAAACGAACGCGGCATCCGCCAACCTGGAAGTGCTTGAGCCCACTCAACCCTCGGTTACCTCGCCACGCGCGAACCGTCTGAGGCCGAGCTTTGTCAGACGGTAATCAAAACCGCGCCTCCGGTGAAGAGCAAACGACCGAACTTAGGGCTTGACGGCGATGGCCGGGAAGCGCCCCATAATGGAACGAAAACGACACTTCGATCACGATCTCGTTACCCACTATGAAAAAGGATAAAGCATCCAACCGCGGAATTTCCCGGCGCAAGTTCATCGCCACCAGCACGGTTGCCGCCGCCGGGTTCAGTCTGGTTCCTCGCCACGTTCTCGGCGGACCCAAATTCGTGGCTCCCAGCGAGAAAGTGAATATCGCGATCGTGGGTTGTGGCGGCCAGGGTCAGACCAACGTGCGGGCGCTGTTTGAGCTTCCGGATGTCCAAATCATCGCGGTGGCGGATCCCTGCGAACGGCAGGACCTGCACGCCTTCTATTTCAAAAGTCTCGCCGGACGCCTGCCGCTCAAGGATGAAATCCAAAAGCATTACGCCGAGGGCGCGCCGGGTTACAAGGTGGCGGATTACGAGGATTTTCGTGTGATGCTCGAGCAGGAGAAAGCCATCGACGCGATCCTGTGCGCCACACCGGACCACAACCACGCTTATGTTTCTGTCACGGCCATGCGCCAGGGCAAACACGTCTATTGCGAAAAACCCCTCACCCACAATGTCTGGGAGGCTCGGCAGGTGGCCCGGGTGGCCAAGGAGACCGGCGTGGCGACCCAGCTCGGCAACCAGGGCCACTCCGGGGACAGCATCCGCACCACGTGCGAAATGATTTGGGCGGGCGTCATCGGTGACGTGCGCGAGGTGCATGCCTGGACGAGTGCCTCGCGTTGGAACAAGCACCATACGGGCGGACGCCCGCCCGGTGAACCGGTGCCCCCGGGCGTCAATTGGGACCTATGGATCGGCACGCGCGACATGCGGCCGTTCAGCAAGGAATACCAGCCCGTCACGTGGCGCGATTTCTGGGATTTCGGCACCGCGCCCATCGGCGATTTTTTCTGTCACAATTTTGATCCGGCGTGTTGGGCGCTGGACTTGAAGGAACCGCTGAGCATCGAGGCCCACGGGGCGGGCGGCGTCGATTCTTACATCGCTCCTCCCGGGGGAATCTATACCTACCGGTTTGGCCCGCGAGGCAAGATGCCGCCCGTGACCTTCACGTGGTACGATGGCGGCCTCATGCCACCCCGCCCCGAGGGGTTGGAAGAAGACGACCAGTTGGGCGCCAACGGCAACGGCATCCTTTTCGTCGGTGATAAGGGCCTCTTGACCTGCCCGGGTTGGGCCGGCCGGCCGACGCTGCTGCCCGGTGCGCGCGATGCCGAATACCGGCGTCCGCCCAAAACGCTGCCGCGTGTCAAAGGCCACCACCGGGATTGGATTGATGCCTGCAAAGGCGGAACCCCGGCCAGCGCAAACTTCGCCTATGGGGCCGCGCTCACCGAAGTGGGCTTGCTGGGCTTGGCCGCCATGCGCCTGGGCAAAAAGATGTACTGGGACGCCAAAGCCATGAAAGCCACCAATGCACCCGAAGCCGACAAGTTTTTGAAGGAGACGTATCGGCCGGGTTGGGAAGTCACGTGACGCTCAGGGCGCCTTGGCCACCGTGGCAGACCCACTTCGTGCCGGATGTTTTGACGGCCTGGCGCCGCACTTCGCATTCTTAGCCATGATCTTTGGACCTGCGCGCCGGCTTCTGCTCGCGAGCCTGCTCCTGCTCCCCTGGCTGCTTGCCCGCCCCGCGGGGGCGGCCGATGGGGAACAGTATGGAAGGCTCATCACCATCTCGACCGCCCGTTCGGCGCTTTCTCTCTTTGTGGGGAGTGACGGGCGGCTTTACCAGGCAGGCCTCGGGCCCGTGAACCGGCCCGTCGCCGCTCCTGGAAAGACGCCTGCCCGTGAGCTCGAATTCTATCCGCCTTCGGGCGACGGCTTCATTCTGGAACCCGCGCTGCAGGCGACCCACGCCGATGGCAACACTTCAACCGATCTAGTTTATCAGAAACATTCAACCACTCCCGTCGATACCAACGTCGCCCTGGTCCGCATCGAGCTTAAGGATCCGGCTTATCCGTTCTTTGTCACCCTGTGTTTTCGCGTCTTCCGCGCCCAAGACGTGGTCGAGCAATGGGCCGAGATTCGGCACGATGAATCCGGGCCCGTCACCTTGTTTCGGTTTGCGTCGGCGGGCCCGCTCCTGCCGAAAGCCGACAGCTATTGGCTGACGCACTTTCACGGCGACTGGGCCGACGAAGCGCAATGGGTCGAAGAACGCCTAACTTCAGGCATCAAAGTGTTGGACTCGAAAATCGGGGTGCGCGCCCACCAGTATTGCACCCCTTCTTTCCTGATCGCTTTGGACGGCGAAGCGCGTGAGACGGCGGGCGAGGTTTTAGGCGGGTCCCTCGAATGGTCCGGCAGTTTTCAGTTCGCCTTCGAGGTGGACATGAAGGATCGGCTGCGGGCGCTCGGAGGTATCAATCCTTTTGGGTCGCAATACCACCTGGCGCCGGGTCAGACCTTTATCACACCCGCCCTGCTGTGGACCTGGAGCGGGGCCGGCAAGGGCCGCGTGAGCCGCAACTTCCATCGCTGGGCGCGACGCTATGGGATCCAGGACGGCGATAAGCCGCGCCCGGTCTTGCTGAATAACTGGGAGGCCACCGGCTTCAACTTCGACGAACAACGGATTGTCTCGCTGTTCGACGGCGCGAAAGAGCTCGGTGCGGAAACTTTTCTTCTGGACGACGGGTGGTTTGGCAACCGGCACCCGCGCAACGATGACCACGCCGGGCTTGGCGATTGGCAGGTCAACACGAACAAACTGCCCCACGGCCTGTCATTTTTGGCGCGGGAAGCCAAACAGCGCGGGGTCAACTTTGGCATTTGGCTCGAACCGGAGATGGTCAATCCGCAAAGCGATCTGTTCGAGCAGCACCCTGAATGGGCGATCGGCCAGCCGCACCGGGAGGTGATCCTGGGCCGGAACCAGCGCGTGCTGGATCTCAGCCGTCCGGAAGTCCGCGAATTTGTGTGGAACGTGATCAGCAATACTTTGGGCTCGAACCCCGGCATTACGTACGTCAAATGGGATTGCAACTGCTACGTCACGCAGCCCGGTTCGGCGTGGCTCAAGCCGGAAGATCAATCTCACTTGCTGATCGATTATCAGCGTTCGCTTTACGAGATCATGGGCCGCATGGCCGCCCAGTACCCCGGTGTTATGCGGATGCTTTGCTCGGGCGGCGCCGGGCGCCTGGATTACGGTGCGCTAAAATATTTCCACTCTTTCTGGCCGAGCGACAACACCGATCCCGCGCGCCGCGTCTTTATCCAATGGGGTTTTAGCCAATTTTTCCCCGCCGAAACCATGGCAGCCCACGTCACACGCATGGGGAATCGTCCGCTTAAGTTCGCCCTGGATGTTGGTTTGAGCGGCGCGCTCGGGTTGGATCTCGATGTGGCCAAGCTGACGGCGGAGGAGCGCCGCGCCGTTGCCGATGCCGTGGCCTTGTACAAGGAGAGGCTGCGAGCGGTCGTTCAGCAGGGCGACCTCTACCGCCTCGAATCTCCGTATCAGGGCCCGCGCGCCGCACTGGACTACGTTACGCCTGACCGATCGCGGGCGGTTCTTTTCGTGTACCAATTGAAGGAGGCCGACGCGGGGCCCGTCCGGCCCCTGGGACTCGACCCGCACCGCCGTTATCGGGTGCGCGAACTCAACCTGCCCGCGGGGATCCATTCGCAGCTCGGGAGCGATGGGGAAATACTCGATGGCGCGGCTTTGATGCGTGAAGGGCTGAAAACGACCTGCCGCCAACCCTTCAGCAGCCAGGTCATCGGGTTAACCGATGAGCGAGGCGGCTAACCTGTCCTACTTGATCACCAGATCGTCGGCGGTGTACATGACGTGGTCCGGACCGGCCGAGCGGATTTCCATTTCGGTGCCGGAGAGTTGGTGGAAGAAGTAAGGCGTGCCCCAGGGATCCACGAGTTCGCCCTGGCTGTTGACCCGGTTGCCGTCCGCTTTCAAAAAATTGATGTGTTTCGGGTTCTCCCCCTGCAGTGCCTGGGTGATCTCGGGATTGGTTCCGACCGGGTTGCCGGCGAAGGTCGAGCCGAAATGCCGAATCGTCGTTCGCATGTTCTCGATCACCGTTTCGGGCGGCAAACCGGCCAGCTCCGGCGGCAGCGATTCGACCGACGCCGGGGTTGCCGGAGCGGCGTCGGGGGAAGGCGAAATCACTGCGGGCGACGCTGTGGTGACGGCTGCCGGCAAGGTTGCGACAGGCTGTGGGGCAGGGTGAGGCGCGGGAGCGGCTGGGGATTCAGACTTGGCGACCCGCTGCGGGGCAGGGGCGGTAGCTCCCGCCGGTCCGGGGACGGTGGCCCGCCACATCGAGTAAAAGGCGAGCGCGACGGCCAACCCCGCGAGCACAGGCAGCCATCGTTTCATATAAAGCCCAGGTTCGCCGTCGAGAATCGCCCGATATTGGGGAACACCGTGGCCAGGTTGCCTTTGTCCACCCCGAACCAGGTGGCGAGCGTGGCGAAATACTGGTCGATGGCGGTGGTGGGAATCCACCGGCCGGTGCTGGTGTCATCCGGGCCATTGACCGTGAGGGTGGGGAACGCGCCGTAGGTGCGCTGGCCTTTCACCGCGCCGCCGAGGATGAGGTGATGACTGCCCCAGCCATGGTCGCTGCCCTGGCCGTTGCTGGGGAAGGTGCGTCCGAAATCGCTGGCCGTGAACGCGGTCACGCTGTTGCCCAGGCCGAGTTGTTCCATGGCGCGCTGAAAGGCGTACGTGCTTTGGCTGAGTTCCGCCAGCAAATTGGCGTGAGAGCCGATGGTGGTCTGGCCCGGCCCCGGTGTTTGGTTGGTGTGCAGATCGTAACCGCCAACCGAGCAGAAGAAAATCTGGCGCCGCATGCCAAAGCCCCCGGCCGCGGTGCTGCGGTGTCCGGCCTCGATCATCCGGGCGATCATTTTCAGTTGCGGGCTCAACGAGGAGTTGAAGGTATTGCCGCCGGTGGGCGGAGTGATGGTTGTCGGGAAGGGGGTCGTCCAGTAGGTGGCCACCGATGTTGGCGCGATGGCGGTGTTAATCATGCCGCTGCTGTTGATGGAGTGGTTGGCCACGCCGGCATAGGCCTGGGCTTGCAAATTGTTGGGATAAGGCAGCCCCAGAATATTGGTCATGGCCTGCAAGCGTGCGCCGCTCACATTGCTGAGGGCAATCGCCCCGGAACTTGAAACCGAGAACTGGGAAATGGTGTTGCCGACTTCGAACGTGTTGGCCCCGGCGAGCGTAACCGAAAGGGAGATGGGCGCCGCGGGCTGAACCGCCGCCATTAAATCCGCACAGCGGCCCCCCCAACCGGTCAGCGGCGGACGATCCGGGATCGAGGTCTGCCATTGGGTGATCTGGTCGGCGTGGGAAAAGAGCTGCGGTGGCTTTTGCAGGACCCCGGATTGGTACTGCGCGCGGGTCAGCGGATACACCAGGGTCCCGGCGTTGAACAGAATCGCCAGCTTGCCCTCGCCGAAGAGTGTCTGGAGCTCGACGCACGAAGGATGCAGGCCGTAGTTGTGGCCATCACTGTTCAACTGCGAGATCGGCAGAATGGCCGATTGCGGTATCGCCAGCACCGGCGTGCGAATCGTCGCGTAATTGTTGTACTCCCCCTGGATGGTCGGGAGTATCAAGTTGTTCGAGTCGTTGCCGCCGGAGAGAAAAATGCAGACCAACGCTTTGTAGTCGGTCACGCCGCTCTGGGCGACCGCGGCGTTCATGAAGCGCAGGTCGCGAATGGCGGACGTCAGGGCGGCTGTGCCGAGCGCCGCGCACGCCGCCTGGCGGATGAATTGACGGCGTGTTTGAAGGAGCGAGACGGGTTTCGATTCCATAAAACTATCGTTGGATGGTAAAGTCGGGTGAGGTCAGCAGGAGATGCGCCACCGCGCGGACGCGATCGCGCATCTGTGAATCCGTGGGCGGATTGCTGAAGGGGAAGTAGGTGGTGTTCGTGACGTAAGTGACGATGACGCTTTTGGCCCCGGCGGACAATTCACCGCCCGTCAGCAGCGAGTTCAATGCGTCCACCAAGCCCGGAATCCCCGCATTCGAGGCGTAGCCCGTGGTCATCCACGGCCCCAAATCGAGCGTGATCGCGCCATTCCCGCCCGTGAAGCTGCTCAAGCCGTTGGTGTTGCCGGTATTGCCTAACAACCCGCCCGTGAGGAAGTTCATCTGAACCGCCACGCTTGTGTCGGAGGTGAGTTGGAACTCCGGCGTGGTTAAGCCGGCCGAAGCCAGGGCGCCCGGGAACTGGTAATTCGGGTAAAAGAAGTTGAACACCGTAGGCGAGCGCAACGGAGTCTGGGTCAGGCTGCTATCGGTGTAGCTCATGTGCCAGGTGCTCCGCTGAACCAGGACCGCGCCGGCGCGCGTTAAGGGCGGGGCCACCAAAGGATAGACCGTGAGGCTGTTTTGAGTCTGATTTGCGGAGTTGGTGACCGTCACCAGAAAATGGGTGGCATCCGGGACCGATGCGACCTGGTACTGGCCGCTCGGCGCAGACCCCTTCGTAAAATGGATAAACACTGAATTGCCAGGCACCAGGCCATGCGGGCCGGGAAGGACGACGGTGACATTTGTGCTGTGCTGGGTGTAGCCGCTGGCCGTGACCTTGGGCAGCAGGCACGCCCCGGTGCGGCTGACCGAGTCGCCTGCCAGTACGCCGAACGAGGATGACGAATTGGTTTGAACCACCTGATACACCCCGCTCGCGGCGCCGCCGCTCGTAAAGGCCAAATACACGGAATTGCTTGGCATCAAGCCATGGTTCGCGACCACTACCGTAATCGTGTTGTTGATCTGGGTATAGGTGCCCGTGGAGAGGCCGGGCGCCGTAACGGTGAAACTCGACGGCGAAAGCACCGTGACGCTGTAGCCCTGGCTGTAGGGGGCAGGCTGCCCCGAGGTATCGGTAAAGGAGAGCCAAACGACGTCGCCGTTGTTTAGCCGATGCGCATTGGTTGCGGTAATCGTAACCATCGGACTCCCGTTTTCGCTATAGGCTCCCCCTAGCGACGCTTGACTCGGGAAGGCCCGAGCCGTCGCCGTCGCGCGGAGCAAAGGTTCGCGCTGTTTACCATAAGTGGGCTCGGTGAGCATCGCGGGGCTGCGGGCTTCGTAATCGAGCAGGATCGCCTTGATCACCGCCTGCATGTCGCCGCGCACACCGGCGCCATTATCATTAAATTTCTGCACGACGCGATACAGGTAATCGCGGCTCGGATTGCTGGTGACCAGGCGCTGAATCAGTTGGCGGCAGATAAACGGGCCCACGTTCTGATGATTGAAGATGGAGTCCAGCGCCGCTTCGAGGTCTTGCGAACCGTAGTTATCGAAGTTAGTGCTGGTGGGGTCGGCCTGGCTGCCCCAGGCCTGCGGCAGCATGACGTTGTCCAGCAGCAGTTTCGTGCCCAGTTCGTGGTGCGCTGGCACCAACACCATCGGGTCGATGTAATCGGACGGCGGGTTGAAATTGGTGGGCAGCCGTCCATTGGGCTGGCTGGGCTGATAATACGTCCACCCGGTGAACGCGCTGGCAAACCCCATGACCACGTTTTGGTTGTAGGTGGGAACCAGGTTGCCCTGCGAATCCATGACCAGCGTCCCATCGGGCCATAATCGGTTCAACCCGATGGAAAATAACTGCATCACCTCGCGCGCATAGTTCTCGTCGGCGTGAAGCCCCGTAACCACGTTGCCCTTGTCGTTGCCGCGCATGTCGAGGTAATTGCCCATCGCCGGGGCCAAGGTGACCGCCTCGAGCAAGGTCCGGTAGTTGCCCAAGACGTTGTCCAGCAGCACATCATAGTACGACGACAACTCCTGCGCGTAATCCTGCAAAACGCCGTCTTCGGAAACCACCATGATTTCGCTGAGGGCAAAAGCCACCCTCTGGCGCAGTTGGTCGGGCGCGGTCACCGAAGATTGCCACCAGGCATTGAAGGTCAACGAGCTGGGATAAGGACGCGTCGGATCCGGGCTGGTATTCGCCAGCACGTTGGCCAGATGGTGGGTCGCCGGCAGGCCGAACTGATAGTTGATCCAGCCATCATAGCCCAGCGACTGGACCAGCGCCACGTCGCTGGAACTCGGTCCAAAGGTGGATTGGATGAGAAACCGCGCGGCGGCGTTCGGATCGGCATGGTCGTCGGCCCACGTGGGCGGTGGCGGTGGCGGCGTAAACGTTTGCGTCCCGTTGGCGAGCGTGAAATGACCCTGGACCTCGCCCCCCGGGTAAGCTGCCGTGTGGAGCGTGATCGAGGCCTTGCCTTCGCGGATGATTTCCAAAATGTCCGCCATCGACAACGTCCCCGTCGGGGAGATGCCCCAAACATAAGTGCCGTCCGGCGCGGGGATCGCCGCGGAGATATCGAAGATAATCTCGCTCGGGTTGTTCAGGTACGGATCGCTATCGATATGGGCGCTGCTGACGGGGGACGAGAGGTCGTTGACCTTAAAACTCAGGACTGCTTGCGAACCGTCCGCGCTCACCCGAAGCGTAGCCGAGCCGGAGGCGATGCTGGCGACACCCGCCATGGCCAGGATGTTGGCCGTATAAAGAATACCCGGAGCTTGGGAAACGGGTGTGGGGTAATATCGGGAGAGGAGGTAACTGGGGGCGATTCCTGCGGGGGTGGTGTTGGTGCCGGCCGGGTCTTGGGTCCAGCCGACGGCCCAATTGTCCCCTGAACCCACGCCCGCTTTGTGAAGGACTTCCAGGTAGTACCGCTTGCCCCGCCACCAGGCTCAGCCAGGGCGACCGTTGGCTGGCCTGCACGTTCCATTGCCGCGAGCCGGTTCCATTCACCGGAGGCGCTCCTGGATTGGCGGTCGGCGACACGTACGCCCGGCGCACTTTGTTGGCCGGCTCACTATCGTCCGAGAGCCACAGCTCGACCGAGTCGCTGCCGGCAACCCAGAAGTAATAGTTGCCCGTGACCGGCGCGGTAAAGTAGCCGCGGATGCGCTCGGCGTAATTGTCCCCAAAATCCGTAGTGCCTTCCAGCGTGCCCCAGGGCGCGGTGGTGGTGGGCGGCAGGTTGACCGGAATATCGGCGATGTTCGTGCCCGGGACCCCTGTCCAGACCTCGCGAACGACCGAGCTGCCCGAATCCACGACGCGGATATCGACCGTCGAGGCCCCGAGACCCGCCGAGTTGCTGGCCGTTACCGTGGCTTGGTAATCCCCGGCCAGCAGCGGCGTGCCACTGATGAGCCCGTTGGTCGGGTTCAGGCTGAGGCCGGGAGGCAGGCCCGCCGCAGTGTAGGAACTGGCTGAATTCGCGCCGGTGATAGAGTAGGAAAAGGGCTGGCCCAGGAAACCAATCGCCGTCAGGGGACTGGTCACCGCTGCCGGAGCCGCCGCGGTCATCGGGTAAAGCCGGTTGGCCGGAATCACCTGTTTGGGCTGGCTCGGGCTGTACCAGGAGAGATGCGCGACCGCCGCTCCCCCATAATTGAAATACTCCATCCGGAGATCGTAGTTAACGCCGGCCTGCAGTGGAATGGTTCCAACGGAATCGGACGCTCCATGGGCCGTCCAGCCATCGATGATGAGCTGGTCGTTGACCCAGAGCCGGACCCCGTCATCAGTGTTCGCGTCAAAGGTATAGGTTTCGGAATACTGCGGCTGCACCTGGCCGGTCCACCGGACCGAATAAAGTCCGTTGTTGGCGATCGGGTTGGTCAGCGAACCCCAGATGAAGTCGATGGTTGGATCCACCCGCGTCATGACCAGGTTCGTGGGGTTGAAATTGGCGCTGCTCGAATACGTCGTGCTCGAGTTCTTGTAATACTGGCCCGAGAGGCCCGTCCCGGCTGGTGTGGCCGACGGATAAATGACAATGCTGCCGGCGCTGGCCGCGCCCAGGGTGTAGCCCGTGCCAGGCAGCACGGCGACGGTGGCCACGACCGGAGTCGTTCGGTTCGTGTTCGCCAGCGGAATGACACTGACCGTTTGTGCGCTCGAGCCGGCTGGGAAGAACACTGACCGATACACCGGGGCGTGGTCCACCCCTTCGATGGCCACCCCCGGTCCGGGAGCGCCCAGCCCTAGCGTAACCAGCACACCATTTAGAGGGAAACCTCCCCGCGTTACCGTCAAAACCCCCAGATTCACTGCGTTTTGGCCGGGATCAGGTTGGTTCGCCGTGGGCGTGGTGGCGCTGATCGTGACCACGTTCTGCAACGCCAATTTGCCCACCACGTACGCGTAGTCGTTAAGCGGTTGGCCATTGGCATCCAGTTGGCCGTTGCTGACCGGATTCAGCGGGTCCAGGCCCAATTGATACTCCTCCCAATCGTTCACCCCGTCCCCATCGGTGTCCACATCGGCAATCGAGATGCGGAAGAACCGCAGGTTCGCGCTCGCCGGCGCGCCCAGGATTACGGTGGGATTCGTCCGGGCCACCAGCGTGGCCTCCGCAATCCAGTTGGTCAGAGCGCCCCCGGCGGAAGGCTGCGCGCTCTCCAGCGTGTATTGCTTGCCTAAAGCGCCCAGGACCGTGACGGAAAAATTGGTGCCCGCCATCGCCGAAAAGGAAATCCGCGGCACGGAATTCGAATCCAAGGGATCGGTTCCAGCGATCGCTTCGAGCTTGTTCGGAACCCCATCGCCATCGGTATCCGCGTTTGGATCCAACCCTCCCGCGTTATAGATCAACTCCCAGATGTCGCTCATGCCGTTCCCGTTGAGGTCGATGGCGCGGGCGCGAGGGCAAGTGACGCCGGACAGGGCGTACAGCAGGCACAGAAGTCCGGGGACGGTAATCAGGCGGGGGCGGACGGGGGGGCGCATAGGAAACAACTTGGTGGGTGGGGGTACAGCTCGACGGGCAAAACCGGTGGCTCAAAAAGGTCAAGGTCCGGCAACGATGGAAAGGCCTCGCCACTCATGCCTCATGAGCGCTTCCAACAAATCTGCCGGGTTACGGCGCATGCAGTAGTCAATGATAGCTAATTCTGTGCCTGCGAATATCTACTAGCCAACCGCCTCGATTCAAGTCCATTCCCAGCTTCGGCGCCGAGGAAATTCCTAGGCCGCCCCGGGGGGCTGGCCGGTCCGGAACCCCCGGTTTTGAGACAGCCGCTGTCCCGAATTGCACATGCCCACACGCTAACGCGCCAACGCAAGGCCGCAAAGGTCAACGCAAAGGCGCAGAGATGCAAAGACGCAGAGAAGCGAGAATTTGAAGGAGCGATGGGATGGTAAGGGTCTGACCTCGGATGCGAACTTCACCCCCTGTGACTGAGCGCAGATCCCGCTTTGTCCTCGAACTCCCCAAACGCGTCACGCCCTCTTCCCCTTAGCGGCTCTGCGTCTTTGCGTCTTTGCGTTGAACTCTTTGCGTTGACCTCTGCGGCCGCGCGGGTCCCCGGCGCGGTCCGCAGCCCCGGCGTTCACCAGATGCGGGATCTTCTAAAACCTGACCTGTTCGAGGTATCTCAGGCTCTCCGGAACCTGCTGCTCGGACCACGGAGATTCGTCTTCGATAAAGTACCATTTTACGCCGGCCTTTTTCGCGGCGCGGAGTATGGCCGGGAGGTCCATGAGGCCCGACCCCAAGGCGGCGTCATTTTTGACATCCGTCCCCCCGCTGAGCGAGCCGGTTTGCGTGCCTTTGCGCATGTCTTTCAGGTGGGCCAGTTCCCAGCGTTTGGGGTACTTTTCGAGCAGCTTGACCGGGTCCTGGCCGGGGAACACGATCCAAAAAATGTCCATTTCGTAGCTGACCAGCTTGGGCTGGGTCTCACTGATGAGCAGGTCGAGGAGCGTGCCCTGGCCGTAGGGCTGGAACTCGTAACCATGAACATGATAGAAGAACTTGATGCCGTGCTTGGCCAGGGTTTCACCGGCGTGATTGAAAACGGCGATCGCTTCGCGGCAGGTCTTCTCGTCGAAATCGCCATTATGCGGGATCCAGGCGCACCCGGCGTACTTCAAACCCAGCTCCTCGGCCTCGCGCGCAACGCCCTCGGCATCGTCGCGGTAGCGTTCGTAGGCAAAGTGGTCGCTGATGGGTTTAATCCCGCGCTCGAGCAGCTCCCGCCTGAACTGTTTCGGCGGCACGCCGTACGTCCCGGCGAGTTCGGCATATCGGATGTGCCAGCTCTTGACCTCGTCCATGGTGCCGGGAACGTCTTTTTGGAACTGAGCGCGCAGGCTGTAAAGTTGCAGGCCAATGGGCCCCTTGAAACTGGGGCCGGTCCCCACCGAACCGGCATGGGCCGCCGCGCCGCTCAGCAGCACCGCCGCCAGGGCGCCCGCACACGAGAGAACAGAATCGGAACTTAGCTTCATGGGCGAGTAGTATCACGGAAACTGGCCGGAGGGAAAGCACAACTTGGGTCCCGGGCCGCGCGCCGTCGCCAAGCGTCGGAAAGCTGCGGACTCGCGCGAGCGAATTCACGGTTCGCAGCCGGGGGGACGCCAGGCGTTACCAGAGAAGGTTCGTCACGCTTTGAGCGGTATGGAATTCTTCGTGGCCATCGACAAACAGGACATTGCCGGCGGGCGTCCGCCGGTGCCAGCCGGTTGGGTTGGCCGGAAACACGACCACGTTGTCGGCAAACAGAACCGTGCGGGCGGGGAAGCTCACCGCGGAGGCCTTGAGCCCATCCAGTCCACCATTCGTCGTGGGATAACCTATCGCGTTAAACATATAGGAGTTGCCCACCCACTCGAACAAGGTGTGACCCTGGGTGTCGGAACGGCCCTGGTCGCGGGGGCAGGTCACCACCGCCGGACCTAACCCGTAATGGTTCAGTGGCCGGTCTGCCCGGTTGAAGAGGCTACCCTGGGTATTCGAGAGATTCTGGTTGGTTCGCCCCGCCCAAACAAACCATTCCATACCCTCGAGATTGACATTCGTCGAGGTCCAGAAGAAGCGGTCGCCAAAATCCGGCAGGTAAAGCTGCATGGCGATGCCGCACTGGTGAAGCTGAGACAAACACCGGGTGTTTTGGGCACGGAGTTTCGCGCTCGAAAGCGCGGGCAGCAAGAGGCTGGCCAGAATCGCGATAATCGCAATCACCACTAATAATTCGATAAGCGTGAAGGCTCTCCGTTCAGGGCGGCCCTCGTCATATCCCGAACGCCAGTTACAAGTCCTCATAGGGTGATGAGCTAAAATACCGCAACCCGGGGCCTCCGCCAGGGAAATCTCCAGGGCCGTTTGGCCCACTCGGAAGGTGCGGTGATGAGGCGCGGGCGGGGCGGCTTTTCGGGGTGGATGCGAAAATGATGGACGTGCCGCCGGGAATATGATTGACTGTTGGTCGATCACATTTGCCAAGTCACTATGCGTGATACCGTTAAGGCATGCGTACAGGCCCGGAGCGACCTCGCGGCGCCCAGCCACTGGACGCCGTGCGGATTTTTGCAGACGCCTGATCCCACCTTTAATTGCCGGCGGCTTCGGAGAATTGATCCGCCGGATTAACGTGAACTCCGTTCCCCAAGAGCAATGTTGTCAGGGGCAAAAGTGCCAGCCTCGGCCCGAGCCGGCGGCGCGCTGGCGACGCCGTGATTTCCTGTGGGCGGCCAGCCTGGGCGCCGGTGCGCTGGCGGCGCAGCCATGGCGCGCCATGGCGGGACCCTTTACGCGGAAAGATTTTGAAAAGCTCGTTCCGTCGGACAAAAAGCTTCATCCCGAGTGGGTGCGGTCGCTGACGGAACGCGGTGAGCGGACCGTTTATCGTGGCGGCGATCTCGAAACGATCGGCATGCCCGTCGGCGGCATCTGCGCGGGTCAGCTTTATCTTGGCGGTGACGGCAAGCTCTGGCACTGGGATATCTTCAACCAGCGCACCTCCACGGGCTCGGAACATTACGCCAACCCGGTGGTGCCGTCTTTGCCCGTCCAGCAGGGGTTCGCCCTTCGGGTGAAGGCCAACGGACGGACCACCATGCGTCCGCTGGACCGCTCGGGCTTCCGCGAGATTGCTTTCACCGGCGAATATCCTGTCGGCTACGTCAATTACAGCGACCCCGATTTGCCGGTGAATGTCCGTTTGGAAGCTTTCTCTCCATTTATCCCGCTGAACACCGAGGACTCCTCCCTGCCGGCAACGGTGCTTGAGTTCACCGTCCGAAACCAGGGGGCTCACTCGGCGGAGGTTGAGTTGGGTGGCTGGCTGGAAAATGCGGTTTGCCTCCAGAGCAGCCTGGCCCGCGAAGGCTTCCGTGCTAACCATCTGTCGAGGCGGTCCGGTTTCCTCTTTCTCGAATGCAGCGCCGGAGCGCCGCCCGCTCGCCCGCCTTCGGACCGTCCCGACATCGTGTTCGATGATTTCGAGCACTCCACCTATGGCGACTGGACGGTGACTGGAACCGCGTTTGGGTCGGGACCGGTCGAACTTTCGAAGGTACCCGAATACCAGGGCGACTTGGGGGGCCGAGGCAAGCGCGTCGTCAACACCCACGCCTCCGCACCCGCCGACACGGTGGAAGGCCGCGATGCCGCCACCGGAACCCTGACGAGTCCGCCATTCGTCATCGCCCGCGATTACATCGGCTTTCTGATTGGGGGCGGCGCGCATCCAGGCAAGACCTGCATGAACCTGGTCGTGGACGGGACATCCGTCCTTTCGGCGGCGGGCCGCAACAACAACCACATGCAGCCGATGAGTTGGGACGTGCGCCGGTGGTCGGGCAAAACAGCACGGCTCGAAATTGTGGACCGGGAAAGCGGGCCCTGGGGGAATATTGGCATCGACGACATCATTTTCACGGATCGACCTCGCGAGCCGATGGTTCCGCTGGCGGCGGAAGCGGACTTTGGAACGATGGGCCTGGCCTTGCTGGGCGCAAGGCGTACTGACAGCGCTGCGGCCGATCTCGGCGACGGCCCCTTCCCGGAGGGGATCTTCTCCGCACCGGCTTCGAGCCGCGAAGCGAGCCAAAGGCCCTTCGGGCAGAAATTGGTCGGAAGCCTCACGCGCCGATTCAAGCTGCGGCCCGGCGCTTCGGCCAAGGTGAGTTTCGTCCTGGCCTGGCACATGCCCAACCTCCGGCTGGATCGCCTGCCCTCCGGTCGCGAGTATGCTCGACGCTTTGATTCCGCGCTGGCCGTGGCGGATTACGTGGTCCGGAATTTTGTGCGGTTGAGTGGCCAAACTCGCCTATGGCACGATACTTGGTACGACTCGACCCTGCCTTACTGGTTTCTGGATCGCACCTTCCTCAACACCTCGATCCTCGCCACCTCGACGTGTTACCGGTTGGGAAACGGCCGCTTTTACGCCTGGGAAGGCGTGGGTTGTTGCGAAGGTACCTGCGGCCACGTCTGGCAGTACGCCCACGCCATGGCGCGCCTGTTTCCAGAACTCGAAAGAATCACGCGTGAAAAGGTGGATTTCGGGCTGGCCCAGCAACCTGACGGGGACATCCACTTTCGGGGTGAATTCAACGACTTTCCCGCCATCGACGCCCAGGCCGGAACCATCCTTCGCGCCCTGCGCGAGCACCAGATGTCGAGCGACGACGCCTTTCTCAAGCGGATCTGGCCCCGGGCCAGGCTGGCGACGGAATGGCTGATCGCAAAGGACGCCAATGGGGACGGCCTGATCGAGAGCAATCAACACAATACCCTCGACACCGACTGGTACGGGCCGGTTGCCTGGCTCAGCGGTCTTTACCTGGCGGCCCTGCTGGCGGCCCAAACCATGGCCCGCCAGGTTGGGGATGAAGACTTCGCCGCGAAGTGCGGTTCGATCCTCGAAGTCGGACGGAAGCGCATCGTCGCCGAACTCTTTGACCAGGACTACTTCATCAACAAACCCGACCCGCGGCATCTCGATGCGATTAATTCGGGGAGCGGCTGTGAAATCGACCAGGTGTTTGGCCAGAGCTGGGCTTTCCAGGTCGGCCTGCCCCGGATATTGCCCCAAGCCGAGACGGTTTCCGCCTTGAAGTCACTCTGGCAGTATAATTTCACACCCGACGTGGGGCCGTATCGAAAGGTCTATAAACCCGGACGTTGGTATGCCATGCCCGGCGAGGCTGGGCTGCTGATGTGCACCTTCCCGCGTTCCGACTGGGATTATTCGCAGGCGAAGGGGAAGGGCCCCGATTGGGCGGCGGGCTATTTCAACGAGTGCATGAATGGCTTCGAGTACGAGGTGGCCGGCCACATGCTCTGGGAAGGCCTCTTGACCGAGGGCCTCGCCGTGACCCGGGCGGTCCATGATCGGTATCATGCCTCGCGGCGCAACCCCTGGAATGAGATCGAATGCGGCGATCACTACGCGCGGAGCATGGCCAGCTACGGCGTATTCCTGGCGGCCTGCGGCTTTGAATACGACGGGCCGGCTTGCCACCTGGGCTTCGCGCCCCGGCTCACCGCTCCCGGCCCGCTCGAAACCGGTGCTTTTAAGTGCGCCTTCACCACTGCCCAAGGATGGGGAACCTTTGAACAGCGGACCCAGGACGGTTGTCGGAAGACAGACCTCCGCCTCAAATACGGCACGTTGCGCCTTCGCACGTTGGCACTGAACCTGCCGGCAGAGGCGCAAGCCCGCTCCGTCGAGGTCCGATTGAACGATACTTTGGTGGCCAGTGATTACTCCCAGGCTGGCAACCGAATCCGGATTGCTCTGAAACGCGAGACTGAAATCGGAGCTAACCGCAGGCTGGAAGTCCGTATGGTCTGAAATGTCATGAAAACACGTACCCAACAAAAGCTAAACTATGCGAAAACCCATCCAGGATGAATTTACCAAGCTGCCGATCTCCCGGCAGCGCAAATACCAATTGCGCATGCAGCGGGACAAGCGGTGCACCGAATGCGGTGAGCCCGCTTTGCACGCGTCCCGGTGCTTGAAGCACCTGATCAAAGCCAGGGAGCGCCAGCGGGCCAAGAAGGGCCTCAAACGGCGCTACTACGGCACGCTGAGCTACAAACTGCAGGGTAAGTCGTGAGCCCAGCCAGGCTGGCCCGCATTTCATCGCGCGACTGCCGGGGTGAAGCACCAGGCGGGGTGACCCCTCTCGCCCCCGGGGCCCTCAACCCGGGGCTCGGAAGGCAGTCGCGGGCGCCCCACGGGAGCGCCCGGGACGCGCTGGTCCAGCCAGCTTGTTCACCTCTCGCTTGCTGTCGGACAAACCCCGACAGGAAATTGGGCCTTTGTCTGAATGGCGGCGGCTCTCCCTCCAGCAATTCTCTCCCCCATGAAATCGTCCGAGCAATCTTTGGCCCTCCCCCTCGACTACGCCTCCGAGCTTTCTTTTGAACTCCACCTGATGCGCGGCGAATGCAGCGAGGCTGCCCGAAAGCTGATGGCTCATCACCCGGTGGACGAAAAGGGCCTGGAAGATTGCGCCGTGCTGGATGATGCCCTGGCCCAGGCCAAGCGGTTGCTGGACTGCGCCCTCGAATCGGGTCCAGCGCTCCCGCAAAAAAAGAACCCGGCGCTCTCGCTAATGCTGCTCCGCCTCGCAAGCGCCTCGCTGGATCGAGCCCCGTTATCTCCCTGAGCCGGGATGAAGGAATTTCCAGCTTGGACGAGCCGAATTATCCATGACCGGGCTCTGGCAGCAGCTTCGCTATCGCCTGTCGCAAGTCAGGAAACGAGAAGGGCTTGTTGAGGATTGCATCCACCGGGTTCTCCCGCTCGCCCAGGTTGCGGGGATAGGCCGTAATCATGATGATCGGCTGACCCGGCGCTTCCCGTTTGATGTTTACCGCCAGCTCGCTACCGGCCATCTCCGGCATTGCCTGGTCGGTTATCACCAGGTCAAATCCCTGCTGCCGAAAGAGTTCGAGCGCCTCTCTGCCGTTCTCGGCCTCCGTGACCTCGTGTTGGTCGGTTTGCAGCAGGTAACTTCAACGCCGCGCGAACTCCCGGCTGGTCATCAGCAAGTAGTATCCGTTTTCCTAGGACTCGGTGCATATTCTCAACTCGGTAAATCCTGTTCTTAAGCAGATCCCAAACCAGTCTCAGTATCGATAAAGGCAAGTGACGGGGGGATAACACTGAACCTGGCCCAACCATGACCGATGGCTAAGACATCGCGTGGCCGCAGGAGACCGTTCCTGGCAGACACGGACCGGAGCGACCGCGGGAATGAAGTGCCGCGTTAAGGGGTTGCCTGGGATGGCGTGTTTATGGCGGGGTCTGGGTTTTGAGCAACGGCGCAGGGATTACTATTGACACAAACAGGTTTGCTATGCAAACTGGTATGGATGAACGAAAACTCAGGATCCGTTCCCGCTCAACCCGCCGCCCGAGATCTCGCGGCCCTCCAGGCCCGGATGCTGCGCCCGGCCCAAACGGCAAACCGCGACGGTGGTTTTGAACTGGGCTGGGGAGCGGCGCTCGTATTGTTTGGCTTTGGCCCTTACCTGCACGGACTCCTGCCCAGGTCCCTATGGATTTCCACCTGGACGGCGTGGATCAGCTACCTGCCTTTGCTCGGGGCGGCTTTTGCGCCCTATGCGATTCCCAAACTGGTCCAGCGACTGATCACCTGGCCCCGCGCCGGGTATGTGGCCAATCCCAACGACCCGAAGCTCGGTTACCTGGTGACGCTCATGGTTTTTGGCGGCGCGCTGGGTTTCGCCCTCAGCCTGCCGTTCGTGCTCGTGTCTGAAATCCGCCAAGCCCTAAGCCAAACCGGCCCGCACAGTGACCTCCACCGCATCATTCTGGACAGCATCAAGCTGGTGTTCTGCGCCGCGTTAGCTTTGTATCTGGGCCCGAAGGTCATCCGGAAGCGCACACCGCTGCCTGCGGCCTACGACGCGGCGATGATCGCGGAAGGTCTCAAGCAGACGGCCCCGGGGCGCCGGCACTTGCGCCTGGTGAAGGTTACGATCCTGGGGATGCTGATTGGCCTGCCGCTCCTGGTGTTCGGTGTCGTGTTCGCGCTGATGTATTGGGGCGGATCGGCCTTCTCCCACCCGGAGAGTCAGGCCTCGTCAACGGGGCTGCCGGGTTTAATCCGCCAACCCGAAAGTCACTGGGCTCAGTTGCTCCTGCCGGGGTTTTTGGTGTCGGTTAATGTGGTCCTGTATCTCATGGGCAGCGGCGTCCTGTTGAAGCCGCACCGGTGGAAGTGGCTCATCGTGCCGGTGCTGCTCATTGCGCCAATCCTCATCGCCCCAATCATGCCTTTCCCCGCGGGCGAATTCGAGTCGGGTACGATCTTTGGCCCGTCGTCGCAAGTGATGCTGTGCCTGGGCGCCGTGTGGTGCCTCTCCGGTGCGCTGACGCTGATGCTGTTTATGCGACGCAACCCCGTTCCTTCGGCCTAGACCCCATGAACGAGCAACTTCGCGCCATTGCCGGCCTGGATCGGGTGATCCACGAACCCGGGCGGATGATGATTGTCGCGCTGCTTGCGGCGGTCGAGGAATGCGACTTCCTTTACCTGCTGCGCGAAACCGAGTTGAACAAGGGGAATTTGTCCAGCCACCTGGCCAAACTTGAAGCCGCCGGCTACGTGGAGATCAAGAAGACGTACCGCGGTAAAGTGCCCCAAACGGTGTTGAGCTTGACCCGCCCGGGTCGCGCGGCCTTCGACACGTATCGCAAGCAACTCAACGCGGCTCTGGTCGAGGAATTGGCCTCGGCAACGGCCAAATCGGCTAAGACGAAATTCAGTCCGAGCTAACGCGGCTCCTTGAACTTCCAGACGCCACGCGGTTGCCTGGGCCCACCCCACCTTCGACTCCTCCGCAAGGCGCGACCGGTCCAAGGCCGCGCCTCCCGATGGTTTTCCTGGACATTTTTGACCGCCGATTCAACATCTCCGCTCCATGAGAACTACGCTTCCGCTTGGCTGCGCAACCCTGAGCGCAATCCTGTTCACGGCTCTGCTCCCAACACCGGCTCTGTGCCGGCAGGATGCGGGCGCGAACGACTCCGCCGAAAAAATCGATGGCTTCCGCGACACGCCTATGTTGCCCGGCGGGAAATGGCATCTCCACGATCCGGATCGGCCTCAGCCGCCCGTCGTGACCCCGGGCGCCACGTTTAGCCAGGGCGCCCCGGCGCCGTCCGATGCCCAGGTGCTCTTCGACGGCGCGGATCTTTCCCAATGGGAGAATAACCAAGGCCAGCCCGCTACCTGGCGTGTGGCCGATGGCTATGTGGAAACGGCGGCGCGAGGTGGCGGCATTCGCACCCGGGGCAAATGGGCCGATTTCCAACTGCATGTCGAATGGGCCACGCCGAACCCGCCTCACGGCACCGGGCAGGGACGCGGCAACAGCGGCATTCTGATCAACAATATGTACGAGGTGCAGGTGCTTGATTCCTACCACGCCAAGACCTATCCCGACGGCCAGGCCGCCGCCATCTACGGTCAATCCCCGCCGCTGGTCAACGCCTGCAAACCGCCCGGCCAATGGCAAACGTACGACATTATCTTCGAGTCGCCGCGCTGGAACGAAAAGGGCGAGCTGGTCAAGAAGGCCTGCGTGACCGTGCTCCACAACGGCGTGGTCGTGCAGAACCATTATGAGTTCGCAGGTTCCACCGACGGCATCAGCGCGGAGGTGCCCTGGAGGACGCTGTCCCGGTATGTTGGGCCGCATCCCCCGGAAGTCTTTATTGAATTGCAGGACCACAACAACCCGGTCCGCTATCGCAATATCTGGATCCGAAAGCTGGGAGAGCGGGTTTAACCTAATGCCGCTGAGCCTCAGCCCCTCCGAGGATTGGGGGGGCGGAATCGGGGGCCTCAAGAGAATCAGGGGTCGCCAGAAGAGTTCGTGCCAGTGACGAGCACTCCTGCAGAAAGCGCAGGGACTTCCCCCTCGGGGCTTGGCAACCGGTCTTCTCCCATCCTGTAAATCCTGTTCATCCTGTCTAAAAGGAAGCGCCGCCAACGCCCGACCCGAAGCTATCGCCTCCGAGAGAGAGGACAGGATGAACAGGATTTCAGACCTGTGGTGCCGGGAGCGCAACTGCCTGGAGGAGCCGCCAAAAGAGTTCCTGCCAGTGACGAGCGCTCCGGGAGTAAGCGCGGCGACTTCCCCCTCGGGGTCCGGCACCCGGTCTTCTCCCATCCTGTTCAAAAGGAAGACCGCCGCGGCTTCCGGTGTTCAGCCCGCGCACTCCGGGTGGCCGAGGAAGGTTCGGAGCTGTTTCGGTCCGGTGGTTAACAGGCGGGAGATTGCGGTGGCGACCTCCGAGTGGGGGCCGGGAGCCTGGGTTTGAACCGCAGGCCCTTCGACGACACGCAGGGGATTGCGCGCTGCCTCGTGGTCCCGCCCTAGGTTGGAAGCTTCCCCCGAGGCCAGGTCAACCGCCGAGCTCTGAGGGTTGCTTGCGGGCTGGCCGGACAGGCATTCGATGCCCGCCAAAGCCGCTTCGCTCTGGTGGAGGTATCTCAGCATTGCCTCGACGCCGATCATCCGGGTCAACGCGGTCTTTTGGTCCGGCTGCCTAAGCATCCGGTAATACACGTGCCGCCTGCCCAGTTCTACAATGTAAACATAGCCATCCTCCAACTTCCAAAGTTGCCCCGCTTCCAGTCGGCTCGCGCCGTTCGCTTGATCGGTTTGCATGTCACAGTAGCAGACGCGCGAGCGGGTGGTTTTGTTGCAACAAAATGGATTACAAATTTGTAACCGATTTATAGCGTTTTGGCTGTCCGGTTTCCAATTCCCGCGGCGTTTGATAAATAAAGACTATGACGGATGATCGGCACTTGCTCGAGCGCTATGCGAACGATGGATCGCAGGAGGCGTTCGCCGAGTTGGTCAGGCGCCACTTGAATTTTGTTTATTCGTGCGCGTTGCGCCAGGTGCGGACTCGGGAGCTGGCCGAGGACGTCACGCAGATAGTGTTTGCCAACCTCGCGTGCAAGGCCGGTTCCATGCCGCGCGAAGCGGTTTTGGCGGGGTGGCTGCATCGAGATGCGCGATTTACCGCCTTGGATCTGTTGCGCCGGGAACGGCGCCGCCAGCATCGCGAACAGGAGGCCATGGCCATGAACACGCCCCAACCTGAACCCGAGCCCGATTGGGAGCAGATCCGCCCGTGGCTGGATGAAGTGCTGGATGAGATGAATGACCAAGATCGAGACGCCCTGCTGCTGCGATTTTTCGAGCGGCGCTCCCTTAAGGAAGTCGGGGAGGCGCTCGGTTCCGGGGAGGACGCAGCTCGCAAGCGAGTCGTTCGCGCTCTCGATAAGCTTCGGGATTTGCTGATTCGGCGGGGTGTAACCACCTCCGCCTCGGTCCTCTCGCTGACGCTGGCGGCCAAGGGCGTTCAGGTGGCGCCGGCCGGGCTGGCCGGAGCCATCGCGGCGTCCTCGCTGGCCACCGCAGGCCTGGCGGGTTCCGGCCGTGCCACTCTTAACCTGGTTAAACTTATGACGACGACCCAACTCAAAACGACCGTGCTTGTCCTGGCGGCAATTGCGGGGATCACAACCGGCGTTGTGCAACATGCGGCGGCCGTGAAGGTCCGCAGTCAGAACCTGAATTTGCTGGCCCAAACCCGAGCCCTGGCGCAACTGCAGTTGGACAACGAGCGGCTCTCCAACCGGGTGGCGCAACTGGCGCGACCCGCGCTCACCGACGCCGAAACCGCCGAACTCGTGCGGCTCCGGGGGGAGGTTGGTCGGTTGAGAACTTTCCTGGCGGCGGCTCGCCCGAGCGCCACAAGAACGGACGAAGCAGGTGCCGGCACCGGGATGTCCGCGGGTTCGGCTCAAATCTATACCGCCGCGCTCAATGCCAGCATCCCCTTCGGCCAAACGTTGATTTCCGGCGGCTGGGCGACCGCGGGAGGCAAGCGGATATTTGTGTTGGTGACTCCTTCCCCAGCTCCGCCGGACGCGGGCACGACACAGGCCGCAAGCGACGGCTCCCCACCCGAACAACTTGGCGTCCCTCTCAAAATCAAGACGGACACAATCGAGATTCCTGAGGCCTTGCTCAACCAGTTTGGGCTGGACCAGTTCAAAGCCACAGGCCAGAGCAGTTCGGTCTCAGGTGTGCTCCTGGCGGCGGACGCTGAGACCTTGTTGAAGTCCCTGCAAAGCCATTCCCCGGAAGGTGTGGTGATCTCCCACGGGGTAACGACCCTGCGGGACGGAATGCAGAGCGAGATCTCTTTCGGAGAGGATCCCCCTGCTGCCGGCCAGGCCGCGACCACTCAGTTCACCGTGGGTTTCACTCCCAAAATGGCCGCCGATCAGCAGACCGTGAATCTTTCGCTCAATGCCCAGGTTTCCCAGCCCGGGGCATCGACTTCGGGCAAGTGAAGGGACCGTGACGCGGAGAGGGGATCAATCCCCCAGGCAAGTGCCGACGCGCCGGGCGCTTTCGATCCAGGGATGGTCCAATGGCACGGTCTTAAGTTTGCCGGCGACTTTTTCTATGGCGACCGGCTCCGCTCCGTCTCCCCGAGCCGCAACCATTACCCCGAACACCCCTTCGTGGATCAGGTCCGCGCAAGCGGTCCCGAGCCTCGTGGCAAGCAAGCGGTCCGCCGGAGATGGCGTGCCTCCGCGTTGGACATAGCCCAGGATGGTAACGCGCGATTCCAGGCGGGTAAGTTCTTCTAGTTGCCGGGCCAGGCGGAGGGTGTTGCCTGAGTGCTTGGCTTCCAGGGCCTCGATTTCCAGCTTGGCCGCGCGGCGCTCGACCTTGGTGCGCGCGCGTGCCTTCTTTTGTTCGGCCACTTCAAACGCGTGCCAGTCTTCCTTGCTCATGGCCCCTTCCGCCACGGCGACAATGCTGAAGTTGGTGCCATGCTTGCTGCGACGCCGGATCGCCTGCGCGATGCTCCCCACGTCATAGGGAATTTCCGGGAGGAGGATCACGTCGGCTCCACCCGCAATGCCCGCCCCCAGCGTCAGCCAGCCCGCGCGGTGGCCCATGATTTCGGCCACCACGATCCGATGATGGCTATGGGCCGTGCTGTGCAGCCGGTCGATCGCTTCGGTCGCAATCCCCAGGGCGGTGTCGAAGCCAAAGGTGGCGTCGGTCAGGGCAACATCATTATCGATGGTCTTGGGCAGCGTCACCACGCGCAGCCCGAGTTCGACCAGGCGCAACGCGCTCTTTTGCGTGCCCCCGCCGCCGAGGCAGACCAGCGCGTCCAAGTGGTTCGCCTCGTAGTTTTTGACGATCGTCTGAGTCATGTCTCGCACCCGCCCGTCGATCTCCACCCGGTGGGGCTTGTCCCGGCTGGTGCCCAGGATGGTGCCGCCGATGGTCAGAATTCCTGCCAGGGTGGTTTTGTCCAGGCGCATTCGGCGATCCTCGGCCAGGCCGCGGAACCCATCACGAAAGCCCACAAATTCCATGCCGTAATAGCCGAGCGCGGACTTCCCCACGGCTCGAATCGCCGCGTTCAACCCGGGGCTGTCGCCTCCGGCCGTTAGAATCCCTATCCGTTTGGTTTTCGCCATAAGCAAGCCTCGCCGACCCGGACGAGTATAGACTCGAAGGCCCACGCGCCGCGAGCGGTGAACCGCGCCTTGTTCGGCCCTCTGTTCCCGGCGTTCTCCCCTCAATCCTCCGGCAGCGGCTTGCCTTTTGTCTCCGGCGCCCATGCCAGGGCTGCGACACCCAGGAAGTAGATCGAACACATGATCATGGCCACGGTGCGAAAGGGCATCCGCGTGCTGAGCCAGGCCAGCAGCAGCGGGAAGGGGGCTGCGACGTAGCGGACGGTATTGTAGCAAAAGCCGACACCAGTCCCACGCAGGCGAGTCGGGAAGAGTTCGGGGAAATAGATCGAGTAACCGGCGAAGACCGAGAGTGTGGCAAACCCCATCAGGGGGAGCATCCAATAAACGTCCGCCGCCGTTTTGAGCGAATAAAAGACGAAGGAAACGACGACGAAACAGAGCAGGAAGGCGCCGAGAAAAGCCGTGCGGCGGCTAAACCGTGCGGCGGCGAAGGTGAACGCCACCATGCCGAGCAACGAACCCACGTCTTGGAGCAACGTCCCGCGGCTTCGCATCCGATCAATGGTCTGTTGTTGCTCCTGGATGAGGCCGGGGAAGGACTGCTCGATCAATTGCCGGTTGAGAAACGTGACCTCCGCGCGATTGCCTTGCTTCTGCTGCTGGACCAACCGCACCAGGTTCTCCGTGGATTTCTTCAAGCGGGCCAACGGAAACGCCTGCTCCGAATAAAGACTCGGCCCGAGGATCAAACCATTGAACTCCTCCACCAGGCGCCCAGTCAGGGCAGGGCCTGTGCTTCCCCCGCTCGCGCCGGCTTGCAAGGCAGCCACCAACGGGGCCGACAAACTGCCTTTAATGCTCGCGATGCCCGGGGTCTCCGCCCGGTTCAGAGCCGCGGCGAGCTCGGTCGGTTTCAAAATGTCCGCCGTCTTCAAGGGCCGGTTCTTAAGGGCGGTGGTGATGAGTTCCGGTGAGAAAAAGGCGATGCCCCACAGCCCGACCATGCCGGCAACTCCCAGGCAAATGCCCACGAACAGGTTCTTGCGCCAGCGAGCCTCGCGAAAGAGATCGCCCAGTGAGCCCACGGCGCGCTTCCCTCCGCCGGCGGCGGCTTCGGCCTTGGCTTTTCGCCAGGCCTCGGGTTCCCGCAACACGACCATCATCGGAACCGCCATGGCCGCCGGGACAATGCTGATAAAGGCCAGCACCTGCCAACCGCTGTACTGGCCCCAGTAGTTGTCCTGTCCGGGCGTGATCTTCAGGCTTAAGGCCGACGCCAGCATATTTCCAAACGCGGACAGTGCCTGCAGCGACCCCAGGGCCACCGTGCGGAAATGCCGAGGGACGCTTTCCGCCACCAGGGTGGTGGCCGCGCCGAACATCCCGCCCACTCCCAAACCGAACAAAAAGCGCCAAACCAGAAACTCGCCGGCGCTGTGGGCGAAACCCGATAACCCGGAAAACAGGGAGTACACCAGCAGGGTGGTCACCATGGCTTTGACCCGTCCGTAGCGGTCGCTGAGCATGCCGAACACGATACCGCCAGTGGCCCAGCCCATCATCAGGAGAAACGTGGCGGTGGCCCCCCAACGCCGGACCGCGTCGCCCGTGGCCGCGCTCCCCAGCAATTCCCGCAGCGCGGGCTCGCGCGACAACACAAAGATCCGCTGACCGGTGCAATCGAAAAGCCAGCCGGAGGAGGCCAGCAGGACCACCATCCAGTGATAGAGCGTTACGCGGTCCGTGGCGGGGGTTGCCTGGGCCCCGGAGGCGGCCACGTTCCCTTCCGAGGTCGTGGAAGCGGCGGGCGGTTGCATGGCCGCCATACTCCGCGAGACGCGGGGACGCTGTCAAGCAGGTGTCCGGGGACGCGCCGACGTTTCGGACGACCCGGCCGCTTTCTCTTTTTTATTCACAACCCACGGGCCGCACTTCATAGTGCTGGCATGAGGCTGCTGCCGAAGTTTTTGTCCGAAAAGAATCGCTTCGAGAAGCGTCGCAAGGCGCTCCTTTTTTTCGGCACAGGCGCGGCTATCCTCTTTTTGTGTGTCCTGATCGCTCTCTTGCTCTTCTTGTTGCAGTCCCACCCCTCGATGTAACCCCCGGCGAAAAACTCCGCGGGGCGGTGGCCTCCCGCGCCTTGGGCCGGGTCGGCTGGGTTCCGTTCCGTTGGATTCCACGGCGGTAGGAAAAAGAGAGGCGCAGACTGTGCGGCTGCGCCTCCCAACGCAAGCAGGTGTTGAACGAACCACCAGCGAAGCGTCAAAGCACCCTCACCAATTCACGCCAGACCCGCAATGCCACCGGATACTGAGCGCTGTCGGGTCGGAAACGGACACCCTGCAAACACCCGACACCCGCTCCGTATTCACCGGCATTGTCGCTTGCGCCGGGTGGCTGGTAAATTCTCCTCACTGGCCCGCCTAGCGTGTGAGACCGACGGGTACGGGACGGCCCGTGGCCGAGCCGCCCGCGAACCGAACACGATGGCGCCATAGCCCGACGAAAAATGCAGACCGCGATTAAAGCTTCGACTTCCTTGAATAAATTCTGCGCCCAGCTCAACGAGTTTTGCCTGATGTTTCAGGAAGAAATCCTCCGGCTCGAAAACACGCCGGCACGACCGCCGCTGACGGGCCTGGCCCTCTCCTTCGCGGAAAGCCTGATACTGTGCCCCACCTCGGAAGCGGCGCGCGCCTGCGTTCGCCGCGATGTCGCAGGAGCGCGGAGCTTCCTCGTCGCCGCCGACGGCGTGCTCCGGCGGATTCGGTCACAACGTTTTCAATTCAGCTTCGCAGAGCCGCAGTATCAAACGAAGTTTTACGTGCTTTCCTGCGCGATCACTGACTTCCTCAAGACCCAAAGCGAATCCGCCCCTGCCGGAATTCCCTCCACCTGCTCGGCGGCGCCCGCCTGAGGGGATTTCATGAGTCCGGCGCAGGATGGACAGGATGAGGGAAGGCCCCGGTCAGCCTGGAATGGGAGTCGCTGACCCACCGGCAAGGAACCCAGTGGGCAGCTCATCTCGGCAAATGCGCTGCCGACTTCCAAATTCTGACATCCCGTAAATCCTGTTCATCCTGTCCTTTCTTTCGGGTGAACTCGTTTGGCGTTAGGGTGGGTTCCGGGGTTCATGCCGGGTCAGCCCCCATGGCGATTGGGCCGGTCACGCGGCTCTCTCCCGACGAATTGCTCCCGGCTGAGGGCAAGCCTCGTTACGTTCTCGCTTTCCCGTCATAGCGTTTCTGTTGTAATGATCGTCCCTCTTGCAAACTGGCATGCCATCGCCCACACCGCTTTGGTTCAAAGCGGTGTCCGCGCTTTTTTTGATGTGCGCGTGCGCCGCGCCCGCTTGGGCGAATCGGGCCACAGCAAAGCAAGAGTCACTGAATGAATGGCGCAGCCTCACTTCGACGTCGGCCCCGCCGCCCCGGGTGTTCGTCAAAGGTGACCAGGTCCGGTTTTACTTTGCCGCGAGCAACGAGGTCGAGGCGTTCACCGCGCATTGGACCCGGTTACGGGTGCCGACCAGCGGATACAAGGCCGATTCCGCCCTGCTTCGTTGGGATCAGCGCCTCCCGCACATGCCTGAGGGCGAGCGGGGCTGGCGCGAAGCCACGGTGATTGCCGGGGCGGAATGGCGCCAACTGGCGACGAATCTCATTGCCGATTTGACACCCCAGTCCCCGGGTCATGGCGCGTACTACCAGGCTTTCCTCGGTGATCGCCTCTTGTATCGAGATGCCGGGGGCGCTCCCCGTTCCGTGCCCCTGGGCGAATTGCCTGCCGGCGTGCTGATCGAACATCAGTATTCGATGGACGAAACTCTCGAAATCCTGGCCCGTTGGATCGACCGGAAGCTAGCGGGCACCCACCCGGGGGACTCACTATTTCTGCTCATGGCCCCGAACTCGAAGCGGTTCATGCAGCCGCTCCTGCTGGATCGACGCCGGCGGCGCTGTGTGATTTTTGCGCCCGCAGCGTTGTATGACTGGATCGAGCGGGGTTCCTCACTCTCCGTCACGGCTCAGGGCCTGAGCGCCCTGCTCCCGGAAGGCCACGCCCTGGCGCTGCTGAGAAACCCGGTGTCCAGTCTCGCCCGCCTGGCTGACCTGGGCGTGGAAACCCTGGTTCGGTTCGTACGTTTCCCGCTGCCGACCCCCTCCGAGGTTCCCCCCTCTCCCATCCTGCCGGCATGGACCTGGCCGCCTGGGAACGCTGGCTGGATCGCTACACCGGTACCCGGCGTGAGCCAGGCTCTCTTCAGCTCCGCATCGATGGCGACGCATTTTTTCCCGCCTTTCGCGATGCAATCGAACAGGCGACCAACCATATTTACCTTGATGTCTATATTTTCGACCGCGACGACGTTGCCGTCCGCGTTGCCGATGAGCTCAAAGCCCGCTCCCGCCAGGTCAAGGTCAAGGTGATCCTGGATCGCATGGGCAGCATCGTTGCCGGTGTCTCCCCTCCCGCCACACCACTGCCGGAAGATTTTGTCGCCCCCGCCTCCATCGTTGGCTATCTGCGCCAGAACTCGCAAGTCGCCGTGCGGCCCTTTCTCAACCCCTGGCTCTCGTCGGACCACTCGAAAGTGCTGCTGGTCGATGGGTACCGGGCCTGGTTGGGCGGGATGAACCTCGGGCGAGAATATCGGTATGAATGGCACGATCTGATGGTCGAGCTCGGCGGGCCGGTGGTCACCACGCTGGAAACAGAGTTTAGCCGCGCCTGGGCTCATGCCGGGCCGTTCGGCGACGCCGGCTACCTGGCTACACTGTTTCATGGTCCACAAAAGACACAACCTCTGGCTTCCGCCAACAACTGGATCCCGGTTCGCCTGCTCCCCACCAAGACCGCTTGGAAACCCTTCGCGAGCGCGGTGCTAGGTTCCCTCCGCCGGGCACAGCGCTACATCTACGTCGAGAACCCCTACCTGTTTGACAAGCGAGTCATCGTCGCTCTGGTCCGCGCCCGGGAACGAGGCGTCGATGTCCGGGTCGTGTTACCCCGCGTGAATGATTTCAAAGCGGGCGGCCGGGGCAATATTGTAGTGGCCAACTACCTGCTCGAGCATGGCATCCGCGTTTATTTCTATCCCGGCATGACGCACGTCAAAGCGTTGCTGGTGGACGACTGGGCTTGTCTGGGATCCGCCAACCTCAACCACCTGAGCCTGCGGGTGAACCAGGAGCAAAACGTGGCGACCTCCGACCCGGGCTTCGCTTCGCGCCTGAGGACGGACCTGTTCGAGGCCGACTTTGCGCGCTCCTACCAACTTGCCGCTCCCATATCTGTGGATTGGGTCGATTTCTTCGCCGATTTCCTTTTGGAAGGCTTTTAGTGAGGCTCGGCCTCAGGCCCTCCGCGCGTTACGGTGAGTCGATGGCTGAGGGAGCGCACGAACATCGGGACCGTCAGAGCCGGGGCTTTCGAACGGGGTGCGTGGATTGGGGTTCTCGCGCGAAGCGCACAACTAATGAGGCGTCTGTCACCCCCGATCTTCGTAAGCCCTCAAAACCCCCGACCGCCCTGCAACGCTCCAGAGCCCCGGAACCCAGCCTGATTAGAATCCTCGAAACTCGAAACGGTGGTCACCAGGTGAAGTTTCGCCACAGTTCCCGCACTTCGCCCCGGTCGTTCCAGCCCCGTGTTCCCTCCCACCTCCGCGCGAAGCGCACATCTAATGAGGCGTCTGTCACCCCCGATCTTCGTAAGCCCTCAAAACCCTCGACCACTCCACAACGCTCAAAAGCCCCCGAACCCAGCCTCATTAGCGGGCAATCACGTGCACGTGCGGGGCTTTCACCAGGGCCAGCACCGGGCTGCCCGGCGCCAGCGCGAGCTCCTCGCAGGCCTGCCTGGTGATCATCGAGACCAGCGGGAAGCCGCAGTCCAGTTCGATCCGCGTGAGGGCCCCCTCGCGGGTGATGGCCTTAACGCTCCCTCGCAGGTGGTTGCGCGCGCTGCTCGGGGCGTCGGGTCCTGGCACCAGGATGACATCCTCCGCCCGGATGCAGACATGAACTTGATCCGCTCCGGGCGCCAAGGCGGGCTCGATCGCGCAGAGCCGTGCCCCTCCTACTGCTATGGTGACCAGTTCACCGTCCCAGGCCACCACCCGGCCCGGTTGAATGGTTTCGACAGCCAGGAGCCCCGCTACGGCGAGATTCGCCGGCCGGTTGAACACGTCCCGCACTGTTCCGGTCTGCGCGATCTGCCCGTGAAGCATCACCGCCATCTCATTCGCCAGCGACAACGTCTCGAAACGATCATGCGTGACGTAAATCATTGGGATCCGAAACTCGTCCCGAATCCGTGCCAGGTAGGGGAGGATCTTTTGCTTCAGCGGCAGGTCCAGGCTGGCCAGCGGCTCATCCAGCAATAAAAGATCCGGGGAAGCAAGCAGCGCCCGGGCCAGGGCTACGCGCTGTTGTTCACCGCCCGAGAGCTGCCTGATCGACCGGGCGAGCAGGGGTTGGATTTCCAGGGTATCCGCCACGTGTTCAAGGCTAAGCCGCCCGCCCGCGCGCTGGCGCTGCCCATAGGCGAGATTTTGGCGCACCGACATATGCGGGAACAATGCCAGGTCCTGCGGGACGTAACCGATGCCGCGCTGGCGAGGGGGGACAAACAGTGATTTGGAGACATCGGTCAACGTGTTCGACCCCTGTTGAATGAGGCCGGACTGCGGCCGGCGCAAACCCGCGATCACATCCAGCAGAGAGGTTTTGCCTGAACCGGATGGCCCGAAAAGCGCCGTCACCGGACCGTGGGCTTCGAGGCTGGCCTGCAGGACGAACGAGTCCAGCCGCAGCGAGATGTTTTGCAAGGTCAACCCCACGTGGTCATCCCTTCCGGCGGCGCACCAGCCACTCGCTGCCCCAGACCGCGGCGAAGGCCAGGGTGGTCGATATCCCCAGCAGCCGAAAGGCCGCGCCGTCCTGACCCAACTGCACGAACTGAAAAATGGCCAATGAAAGCGTCGTGGTCTGGCCCGGAATATTCCCGGCCACCATGATGGTTGCCCCGAATTCACCCAGGGCCCGGGCAAAGGCCAGCAGGATGCCCGCCGTAACTCCGCGCATGGCCAAGGGCAGCGTCACGCTGTAGAAAACGCGCCAGGGGCTTGCACCCAGGCTGCTGGCGATCTGCTCCAGCCGCGGATTCACCCCTTCGAATGCCACCCGCGCCGAGCGGACCAGCAGCGGGAAGGACATGACCCCCAGCGAAATCACTACGGCGCGCCAGGTGAAGGCCACCTCCAAGCCAAGCCGCGTATAAAGAAAGCTTCCGATCGGCCCGCGGCGGCCCAGCACTCGCAGGAGGATGAGCCCGGTGGCCACGGGCGGTAGTACCAGGGGCAGAGAGACCAGGGTTTCGACCACCGATTTCCCATACCACTGGCGTTTGGCCAACCACCAGGCGACCGCCAGACCCAAGGGCAAAATGCTCAAGGTGCTGAGTATCGCAACCCACACCGTGAAACCGACGACTTGCCACGCCTCAGCCGTCATCGTGTTTTATTGGACCATGAACCCGAACTTTTCAAAGACCAGCCGGGCATGCGCTGACTCGAGATATTTCACGAACCGCCGCGCGGTGGTGGGCTGAGCGGCTCCTTTCAAAACGGCCACCGGGTAGCTGATGGCCGGTGTATCGGCCCTCGGCACCCGATAAGCGATGCGCACCCGCTTGGAGATCAGCGCGTCGGTTTGGTAAACCATGCCGGCTTCGATATCTCCTGATTCCACCGCGGCCAGTGCCGCCCGCACATTGCCCAGCGGTACCACCTTGGGCCGCAGCGACTGCCAGAGCCCGATTTTTTCCAGGTACTCGCGCGCGTAGATGCCCGCCGGCACCGTTCTTGGATCGGCCAGAGCGATTCGCTTGAGCGCCGGGCTCGCCAGGTCCCCGATCGCGTGACACTGCCACGGGCTGTCCGCCGAAACGACGACCACCAGCGAGTTCGACAAAACACTTTTCCGGGTTGCTCGGTCGATCAAACCCTTTTGGTCCAGTTCCCGCATCCTGGCCTCGTCTGCCGAAAAGAAGATGTCGGCCGGAGCGCCCTCCTCGATTTGCCGGGCGAGAAAGCTGGAAGCGGCGAAATTGAAGTGGACCTGATTACCACTGGATTTCTGGTAATCGGCGGAGATTTCTTTCAAAGCGTCCGTGAGGCTGGCAGCGGCGAAAACCATGACGCCAGCCGCGTGTGCATGGGCCAAGCCCAGCACGCCCAGCGCCAGCACCCGCCCATGAACCCACCCGGCCATGCTCATGTGCGATTCCGTTGAGATGAATCCACACCCGAGGCTAACACTTCCGCCCGCGTTACGCACCTCGCAAACTCACCCTCGAATATCGTTGCATTGCCATGCGTCCGGGTGTAACAGAACCGATCTTTATGACAGGGCCTCGCTCTTGAGGTATATTCCCGGCAGCAGATCTGCCGGCGGGGAATACCCATGAATAATACCTCGCGAGGGATCCGCAAAATCTCTACAACTTTCTAATATGGCTGATGCTGAGCTTTCTAAACCGGCGCCGTCCAAGCGGCGAGGGTGGCTTCGTGGGACCCTTTGGGTCCTGGGCATTCTGATCGTTTTAATCGTGGCGGCCTATTTCGTTGTGACCAGTGGCGCCTTTTTCAAGGGCGTCATCCTCCCGAAAGCCAGCGCCGCCCTGAACGCAAAAATCACCGTGAGCGACGCCACGATCCGGCCGTTTCACGAAGTGATCTTGCAAAATCTCAAGGTCCAGACCACCGGGAGCGAGCCCCTGGTGAGCGCGCCAGAAGTCCGGCTGGTATACAGCCTGGGGGACATCATCCGTGGAAACATCCACGTGGACGAAATTACCCTGGCCTCACCTACCGTGGTCCTGGTGCAAAACCCGGACGGCTCGAGCAACCTCGATCCGATCCTCAAAGCGCTGAGCCAGCCCGCGTCAAAGCCCTCGGCGCCGTCCAAACCCTCGCCACCGGCGCAAATCGATATCCGCAAAGTGGCCCTGACCGAGGGCACGATTCGCCAGGTGAAGCTCTATGCCGGCAACCATCAGGACGTCACCGAGGTCTCGCATGTGAATGTGAACGTTACGAATTTGAAGAACGGGCAGACCGGCAAACTCACGCTGGCAGCCGATCTCAAAATCGACGACAACCCGCCGGCGCCCGCTGCGAGCGGGACGCTGCAGGGCAAGGTAGATGCCAGTTTCGATCTCGGGCTGACCGCGGATCTCAAGCCCGGCGCGGTGCAAGGCTCCATGCGCTTGGCCGTGGCCCAAGCCGCCGGCGCGCTCGCCCAGGCGGCCGCGTTCGGCGCCAACCTGGACTGCAATGTGACTCCCACGGACGTCAAGCAGGTCGCGTTGCGCTTTCAGCGCGGCAGTGTTCCCCTGGGACAGATTGTTGTCACCGGCCCATTCGATATGAACAAGCTCGAAGGCAAGCTCAGCGTTGATATTCTCAACATTGACAAGAACCTGCTAAACCTTACGGGTGCCAGCAGCGGCGTGGATTTCGGTCCGACGACGATCAATTCATCGAACCAGGTTCAGTTGGCCGCCGGCGGCTCGAGCCTTTCCCTGGCTGGGCGGTTCAACCTGAACCAGCTCCAGGTGACGCGCACCAATCAGACGACGCCGCCCCTGGATTTGTTTGCGAGTTACGACTTGAGTGTCGATCGTGCCGCCAGTTCCGCGACCATCCGTCAGTTTGCTCTCCAGGCCACGCAGAAGGGCAATACCTTTTTAACCGGCGAACTGACCAGCCCGATGACCATCGCTTGGGGCGGCGCCGCCAACGCTGTCGGGGACTCGGCGCTGAATCTCGCCGTCTCGCACCTCGAGTTAGCCGATTGGCAGGCTTTCCTGGGGAGCGTTGCCCCCGCCGGGGACGTGAACCTGAAGCTCCAACTGCTCTCAAAACAAGGCGGAAAGAATCTCACCTTTGACCTGAACTCCCAGATCCTCAACCTCACCGCCGGCTCCGGGACCAACCAGATCACCCAGGCTACCGTGACCTGCCTGCTGCGGGGCCAGGCGGTCGATTTCAAGCAATTCACCTTTCCAGAATACAAACTCGAAGTGGCCCGAGGCGACCAGCCGCTGGTGACCGCCTCGGGATCCGGCAGCTATGACCAGGCCGCCGGCACAGCCGACGTCCAGCTCGACGCTCAGCTCATGCTGGCGCGGCTCCTGGCAGCCTTTCCGCAACCCAGCCTGAATGTTTCCTCCGGCACCAGCGAGTTGAAGGTTCATGTGCTGCAAAAGGCGCAGACGCCGCCGGCGGAGCAAACGGTTACCGGGGATTTCACGCTCGCCAATTTCACTGGAAAGGTTGGCTCGAGTGTGTTGCAGAACTTCGGCACGACGGCCGCATTTGAAATTGGGGCGACCCCGGAGCAGGTGCAGATCCGCAAACTCAGCGGCCAGATCACCTTCGGGCAGGCGAGCGGTGGGAGCTTCGATTGTTCCGGGACGTACGGCATGTCCAACAAGGTGGCTCAGCTCACCGCCAAACTGCTCAACTTTAATCAGGACGGTTTGCGGCCCTTTTTGGAGCCCGCCTTGGGTGGCAAGAAGCTGGTGAGCGTGGCGTTGAACGCCAATTCCTCCATCCAGTATGATCCGCAGGCCGCGTCCGCCATCAAAGGCGACCTGCAGGTGACCAACCTGGTGGTCAACGATCCGAAAGGACAGTTCCCCGCCACACCCTTGTCCATGGGCGCCACGGTGGATCTCTCCCTTAACAAGCAGGTGGCGGATATCCGGCTCCTGCAACTCGCGCTCACGCCCACCGCGCGCGGCAGTAATGTGGTCCAGGTCACCGGGCATGTGGATGCGACGCAGACCAATGCCATCCAGGGCACGCTCAAGCTGGCGGCGGATTCACTCGATCTGACCACCTATTACGACCTGTTCGGCGGTCAAACCAAGCCCGCGGAAAAGGCCGGCGCCCCCTCGGTCGTGCAACCGGCCGCCACTTCAACCACCACGGCGTCCGACCAGGAACCGCCGGCCCAAACCTTCCCGTTTCGCAACTTCACCGCCGACGCCAGCATCCGGCGCGTGTATCTGCACGAGGTCGAAATCGCGGATTTTCAGACCTCGGTCAAGCTGGACGGCGGGCACGTGGTGCTGGATCCGTTCAAGCTCAGCCTGAACGGCGCGCCCGTCAGTTCGACCATCGACGCTGATCTCGGTGTGCCCGGGTACAAGTACGCGCTGTCCTTCAACGCCCAGGCCATCCCGCTGGCGCCGCTGGTGAACTCCTTTGAACCGGACCGCAAAGGGCAGATTGGAGGCACCCTGACCGCGCAGGCTCAGGTGAAGGGCGCGGGCATCACCGGATCCAGCTTGCAGAAGAATCTTGCCGCCCAGTTCGATGTCGGCTCGACGAATTTGAATCTGGCCGTCGTGAACATCCGCAGCCCGCTGCTGCGCACGCTCATCAACGTCGTCGCCACCGTGCCCGAGCTGATCAAGAACCCCGCCAGCGGCCTGGGCTCCCTGGTCCAGGATTTAACGGGCAAGAGCACCGGCGGCCTGGCGGATGATCTTTCAAAATCACCGGTGGACACCATCTCCGCGCGCGGCAGCGCCGCTGACGGAAAGGTCGTGTTGCAGCAAGCCGTCGTGCAAAGCTCCGCCTTTCGAGCGGAAGCCGCGGGTACGGTCGCCCTGGCCCCGGTGTTGACCAATTCGGTGCTCGAAATCCCGGTCGGCGTGTATCTGAGCCGGCCCATTGCCCAGCGCCTGAACCTGGTCACCGCGAGCACCCCCGCGACCGCTGCTTACGTGAAGCTGCCCGATTTTCTGACCATGAAAGGCACGGTGGGCAAACCGGATGCCTCCATCAACAAGCTCGCCCTGGCCGGCGTGGCCTTGCAGGGCATCGGTGGAGCACTGCCCGGCGGCAGCAAGGCGGGTGGCATCGTCCAAGGTCTTCAGGGTCTCCTGGGCGGCAATCAACCCGCCAATACCTCGACCAATGCGCCCCCGAGCCAGCCCGCCACCAACCCGTCTCCGCTCGGCAATATCCTGAACCAGTTCTTCAAACCGAAAAAATAAGGCGTTTGCCTCCCTTGATGTTCTCGTGTCCCCCAACCCTCGATCACCCCGCAGCGCGCGGAGCGTTCGAGGTCCCGCCTCATTAGCCAGCCAATGTTCAGCCCCCCATACCCCGCATCCCCATGGACTCTGTCATCACGTATCTGAAGAAAAACCAAGCGCGCTTTGTAAGCGAACTCTGCGAGTACGTCCGGTTCCCCAGCGTCTCCGCCCAGGCTGAGCACCGGCCCGACATGGCGGCGTGCGCCGGGTGGCTGGTTGATCACTGCCGCAGCCTCGGGCTGGACACCCGCTTGTGTCCGACCCGCGGGCATCCGGTGGTGGTGGCCAAGACGCCGCGAGCCCACGGGGCACCCCGGCGTCCGCATTTCCTGGTTTACGGCCATTACGACGTGCAGCCGCCCGAGCCTTTCGAGCTGTGGAAATCGCCCCCGTTTGAACCGCGCATCAAGGGTCGATCCCTCTTTGCGCGCGGCGCCACCGATAACAAAGGCCAGCATCTGGCCCACCTCAAAGCCGTCGAGGCTTATCTCAAAACCGGCGCCGAGTTGCCTTGCGATCTGACCTTCGTCATCGAGGGCGAAGAGGAAGTCGGCAGCGGCAATCTGGTGCCGTTTCTCAAGGCGAACCGCGACGAATTGCTCTGTGACGCCGTTGTGATCTCGGACACCGGTATGCCGTCGCCGAGGCACCCCGCTTTAACCTATGCCTTGAGAGGCATCGCCGCCTTCGAATTGACGGTCCATGGGCCGGCGCGCGACCTCCACTCGGGCATCTTCGGCGGCACGGTCGATAACCCGGCCATGGCCTTGTGCCAAATGCTTGCCAAACTCAGGGACAAAGCCGGTCGCGTCGCCATCCCCGGCTTTTATGACGAGGTCGAGCCTCTGTCCGCCTATGAACGCCGGCAGTTCAAACGATTGCCCCTCAAAACGCTGGAATACCGAAAGTTCCTCGGTGTGCCGCGGCTCTTCGGCGAGCGCGGCTACACGCCGGTCGAACAGCGCTCCGCGCGGCCGACCCTCGAAATCAATGGCCTGACCAGCGGTTACCAGGGCGAGGGCAGCAAAACCATCGTCCCGTCGTGGGCCAGGGCGAAGCTCACCTGCCGGTTGGTGCCCAACCAGAACCCCGCGCGCATCGGGAAACTCGTGACCCGATATCTGCGGAAGATCTGCCCGCCCACCGTCCGCCTCGAGATCGTCTCGGGCCACGGAGCCGCGCCTTACCTGGTGTCGCCGGCCAGTCCCCAGGCGCAAGCCGCCCTGCGCGCCCTCAAAGCTGCATTCGGTTATGACCCCGTCCTGATGCGCGAAGGGGGCTCCATTCCCATCGTGAACGACTTCAAACGCATCCTCCGCGCCGATTCTCTCATGCTCGGCCTGGCGTTGCCCGATGATAACGCGCATTCCCCGAACGAAAAATTTGACCTGGGTTGCTTTGAAAAGGGGCAGTTGATGAGCGCGTTTTTGTGGAGGGAGTTGGGGGGCGTAAGGACGTAAGACGTAACAACGTAACAACGTAACAACGTAATAACGTAATAACGTAATAACGTAAGGGGGCGGGCGGGTTTAGGGGGTGGCTAGGCGGGCGGCAGGGGGACCCTCTCGGGTGGTCCAGGAAGTGTCCCAGTTTTCCAACTCCGCCTTCAGGCGTTCGAGGGGGAGGCCGACGACGTTGGTGTACGAGCCCTCGATTTTCTGGATCAGCAGGTCTCCGTGTTCCTGGATGGCGTAGGCGCCGGCTTTGTCCAGGGGGTTGACGCGGTTCAAGTAGCGCCGGATCTCGACGGCGTCGAGCGGGCGGAAGGTGACCGAGGTGATTTCGGCAAAAACCCGCTGCCGGTGCGGGCGCAAATGCAGGAGACAGACCGCCGTCACCACCTGGTGCGTTCGGCCCCGCAGGCGCTCGAGCATCCGATAGGCCGCCTCCAGGTCCGCCGGCTTCCCGAATAACTCGCCGCCCGCGTACACCAAGGTGTCCGCCCCTAAAACCAGGGCGTCCGGGCAGGTTTTCGCCACTGTGCGCGCCTTCCGGTAGGCATTGACCTGGGCCGCCTCCCGGCCGGTGAGCTGCTCGTGGTGGATCTCCCGCGCCTGGCCGGCCACCACTTGGAAATCCAGCCCCAGTTGCCGCAGCAACTCCGAACGGCGGGGCGAGGCGGACGCCAGGATGAGAGCGGGCAAATTCATGGGCACCGCCTAATGAATAGCCCGGAACCGGGCCGTCCGCAACGGGCTTCGGCATCATAACTATAGCTATATTTGGCATGAGGATAGATTATTATTATACTTCCGCAAACGGGTAGCGCTTTCCAGAAGAACAGGTGTTGACACGCGGACGGATTTTGTATTCCCTTCACTTATGCAAATCGAAAGTTTAAAAGTTTTTTGCGATCTGACCGAGACCGAAAGCTTTACCAAGGCCGCCCAGATCAACGGGGTGACGCAATCGGCGGTCAGTCAGACGATCAGTTCGCTCGAACGGCAGTTCAAATCCCTGCTGATCGAGCGCAGCAAGAAGAACTTTCGCCTCACGGCCGAAGGCGAGGTGCTCTACGATTACAGCAAGCAGGTCCTGCAGACCTATGACGCGCTCCACAGCAAGCTGCAGGAGATCAAGGAGATCATCTCGGGCAATATTCGCGTGGCCACCATTTACAGCATTGGGCTGCACGTGCTGCCGCCGTATCTGAAGAAATTCCTCAAGAGCTACCCGACCGTCAACGTGCATGTCGAGTACCGCCGCCCCAACCAGGTGTACGAGGATGTCCTGGGCAACGTGGTGGATCTGGGCCTGGTGGCCTACCCGGTGCGGGACCCGAAGCTCGAAATCGTGCAGTTGCGCAAGGATCCCCTGGTGCTGATCTGCCATCCCCAGCATGCCTTCGCCAAACTGCGCGCCATCAAAATCAAAAACCTCAACGGCCAGAAGTTCGTGAGTTTCGAGCGGGACATCCCCACCCGGAAAGCGCTGGACAAGATCCTCAAGGATCACGGTGTTTCCGTGGACCACGTGATGGAGTTCGACAACATCGAGACGGTGAAGCGGGCCGTGGAAATCGACTCCGGCGTGGCCATCGTGCCGCAGGAGACCATCCGCCAGGAAATCACCAACCAAACGCTGGCCGCGGTGCGTCTGGAAGATGGGGAGCACTTCCGCACCTTGGGCATTATCTATAAGAAAAACAAGGTCCTCTCGCCGGCCATCAAGCAGTTCATCGGCTTGCTCAAAGAAGGGGCCTGAACCTCCGCGCCTGGCGCGCGCCATCCCCTGTCGCGGAGCGGCGAAGGAGCGCAGCCGTGGCCTTCAGCCCAGGGATCCGCGGTTGTGGGGATGCCGTGCGTCGCGCCGCCTGAGCGTAGCGGATCAACCACGGGCCTTTAGTCAAGGCCGGGTGTCTGCGGCAAGGATGGCGCACCACTGCGGCGAGGTTCTCGCCAGGAACTCGGCTCCCACCACCGGCCTTCGATGGAGGGCTTATCCGTCCCCCCTCAACCGGCGCTCGCCAGCTTGAGATGGGTGATGCGGAAGAGAGCGCCTTTGGGTGCGTTGGCCAGGCACTGAATCTCCCAGCCGTGGGCCAGCACGATCTGTTGCACCACGGCCAGGCCCAGGCCCGTGCCCTTCTTTTGCGTGGTGAAGTACGGCTTGAAAATCTCGGTGCGGCGCTCCGGCGCGACACCCGGGCCGTTGTCGCGCACTTCCAGGACGGCTTCCAGCGCGTTGTGCCGGCGGGCGAGGACTTGGATTTCGCCCCCGGCATCATCCACCGCCTGGATGGCGTTCAACAGGAGGTTGAACAGCGCCTGGCGGAGGAGTTGTTCGTCCGCCTCGATCGTGACCGGTTCGCCGCCGACCTGCAGCCGAATCTTTTTCTCTTCGAGATCGTAGCCGAGCGTCCGCACCACCTCGTTGATGACCGGCCCCAGCGGCAGCGCCGCGCGGCGCACTTCCCGCGGCCGGGAATAATTGATGAATTCATTCAACTGCGCCGCCACTTTGTCCGCTTCGTCGATAATCTCCCGTGATTTCTCCCGGATCTCCGGGGCGGTGTCCGATTGCTTGGAAATGATCTGCGCCAGGCCCCGGATGATGTTCAGCGGATTGCGGGTTTCGTGGGCCAGTCCGGCCGCGGCCAGGTTCATCTCCTTCAAGTGGGAGTTCAGTTCGCTGGCGCGGATTAGGCGAATCTGCAAATCGGATGACTTGACCACGCTGCCCCAGGCCAGGCCGCAGCCAATGGCCGAAACGGTGACCAGGAAAACAATGAAGCTCCGCAGCCAGAGATCGCGGGTCGAGGCCGCCTGGAAATTTTCGGTGGACATGGCCAGCACCAGGCCGTGGAGCGAGCGCTGTTCCATCAGGGATTGGATCTCTTTGTCATCCAAGCCGCGCAACCAGAACGGACGCCGCATGCGAAATCCCGGCCCGCCTGGCGGAGGCGGAGGGCGGTCGCGATTGGTTTCGGACAGCATTGGCCAGGCCGGGCTCACCCGGGGGCGGGCCGGGAGGAGGCCCGCCGGGTGGTTCTCCCTCGTGTGCCCGGAACGGACGACCCTCCCGAAACGCATTGGTGAGGTCATGCAGCGGCGGTATCACCAGGGTGGGATTGGTGGCGTCCTCCGAGGACAGGCTTGCGCCCAGATCGACCGGATTGATGAAGGTCACGCTGTGCTGGCCCCAGCGCTCCCCCCGCTGCAGGATGTCGCTTTGATTGAGATCGATGGGGCGTCCGGCGGAGGCGATGTTCGTGCCGGCGGCGTTCAGCAGCGCGATCGAGAGCAGTTCGCTGGACTTCACCAGGTCCTTGGCCCCGCCGTTGACCAGTTCCTCGAGGACCGGTTCCAATCGTTCCTGCAGGACCGCCCCGCGGAACCGCATCCCGCGGATGCAGGCGCTGACCGTGTTGGCGATGTCCTTCGAGCGACTGCTCAGGTTGGTCTTGGCCGCTTCCCGGAACCGGACATGCTCCTCGGCTTGCCACACCACGACCAGCACCCAGACGGCGGCCAAAAGCGGATAAACCCACCGATTGGGACGCGTTAAGTCCATGAAGAAATCGCAGCCTCGTTAGGCCCGCACATCGAATTCAGCTTAACCGAGTTGCGAAACATGCGAAACCTGAAACCAGCGCTCGCGGATGCGCGAAGCGTTTGGAGTGCGCCCGGCTTGCCGGCGCTTTCGAATGCCCCGAACGCCTCAAAGACCGCAACCATCGGTGGGCGCGCCCCACGCGAACCGCCGGGGGCCTGCGCTCGTCTAGGGCTGCGGATCAATCCGTGGTCGTGCACTGGCCTGGGGGCTAATTCGGATTTCGTCGTGAGCCGGAACTCGAACCGCCCGGGTTGGAGTAGCGGCCCGGCAATTCGTCCAGGAACTTGTCCAGGTCCTCGTCGCTGAAGGCGCTGGGTGCGTCGGACTTTCTCGTTTCGGCGGCGGAAACCGCCGCCAATTGAGACGGCGCCTCGATAATCTTGGGCGTCAAAAAGATGATCAGTTCGGTTTGCGCGTCGCTGAGCTGGGTGCGTCGAAAAAGATTGCCCAACAACGGGATATCCCCCAGCAGCGGGATTTTGGTGATCGTCTTGGATTTGGAGTTTTCCATCAGGCCGCCCAGGATGACCGTCTGGCCGGAGGGGGTCACCGCCACGGTGCTGGCGGAGCGGATGTCGATGACGGGGGCGTTCACGCCTTGAGAAATGGGAATCGATGTGGTCTGATCGATGGAAGACACCTGGGGGGCAACGATCATTTCGACCAAGCCGTCGGACGTTATAAAAGGCGTCACCGTCAGGATAACCCCGACGTTCTGGTAGGACACCGCGTTGATGGGGGTCCCATTCAGGCCATTGTAGGAGACGCTGGTGATGAGCGGGACGGATTGGCCTACGGTGATGGTGGCCGGCTGATTATTGCGGGCGAGAATGGATGGGCGCGAAAGGACTTTCGCGCTGCCGGCCTGCGCGATGGCCCGCAGGGTGGCCTGATAATTCGCCCCCAATATTTGGTAAAGGCCGGCATTGCCGCCGGCGACCGATGAGGCGGTGGATTGGAAACTCGAGAGGGGCTGGCCCACGGGATTGAGCGCGGTATTGGTGGCCGCGGCGTTCAGGCCACCGAGGCCAAAGACATTGGCCGCATTGGCGGTATTCCCACCGCCGATGGGCTTGGTCCAGCCGCCTTCGATGCCAATGTCCGACGCGTTATTGCGCGTTACTTCCAGGAATACGACTTTGATCAGCACCTGCGGTTTCGGGCGGTCCAGGTTGGAGAGGACCTGGGAAATGTACCGGCTGGTGTCCTCATCGGCGATGGTGACAATGCGGCGGCTCTCCGGGTCGATCGAATAGTAGGCATCGCCGATGGTGCCAGTGCTGGGATATTGGCGCGAGGTGCTGTTGCCGCTGCGGCCGCCGCTTGCCCCGCCGCCGGTTCGTTGCTGGCCGAAGACGGGAGCGGCCAACCCGAGCGTGAGAAGCACAAGGGCGGCGGTGCGGAGGGAAAGTCGAAGAGGGTGGTGAGTCATAGCAGGTTGGTTTGTTTGGCAAGGCCTTTTCAATCCAGGCTTTTCGGGGTTCATCGGTGGTTCGGTGGGCTGCGGGCCAGCTCAGAAGCCGGCTCCCATCGTCCCGCCGCGGGAACTTCCGAAACTGGAACTGGTCGTGCCGGTGGTTTGCTGCTGGGTCGCGCGCTGGGTCAAGGGGTTGCCCTGGCCCAGGAGCGACGTCCGTGTGTTGTTATTATTATTGGCCCGGATATTTCCGCTGCGCTGGAAGAGGTCTTGCATGACCTGGTTTACGTCCTGCGGGTCGGCATTTTGCAGCTCGTAAACCTTCACGACTTCCTTCTTCGCCGGGCTGGCGTCCAGCTTCTCGATCATCGCCGCAATCTGCGGCATCAAATCGCCCGCCGCGCTCACGACCAGCGAGGAGGTCCGCGGATCCGGGACCGATAGCACCCGGCCCTTTTTCTTCATCCGGTCGCTGGTCGCGGCCTGGGTGTTGGCGCCGCCGAAAAAGCGGAAGCGTCCGCCGCCGCCCTGGTTCTGGTTGCCGGTCCGCGTGTCATCCGGAAAAAGCTGGGACAACTGATCGGCTAATTCGCTGGGATCCGCGTTGATCAGATGAAATACGCGCACTTCGGTCACATCCTCGACCGGCTGATCGATCTGCTGGATCATGTCGGCGATGGTGGCCATCAATTCGGTTGAGGCGCTCACGATGAGCGAGTTGGAGGTGTCGTCCGCCGCGGCCGTCACCTTGGTGCCGGCGGCATTCGCGCCGTTGTTCCCGCTTTGCCCACCGGCCCCGCCCGGCCCGCCGCCGCGCATCATGTTGAAGAATTGCGCGCGCGGATTGAAACCGCCGCCTGGCCCGCCTTGAGTGGAGGCCTGCGGCGCGAAGAGTTGCTGGATGACGGTGGCCATTTCCTTGGCGTCGGCGTAGCGCAGCGGAAACACTTTGATGGTCGAGATGCTGGCGATCGACGTGTCGAGCGCGCCGACAATCCGCAGCATGCGCCGAACATCGGTTTTGGTCGCCACCAGGATCAGGGTATTGGCGCTTTCATTGACCGACATCGTGGCGGTGGTAGGCAAGAGCACCTGCAAATTGTTCATGAGCTGGGTCGCATTGGCGTAGCGCACCGGGATGATTTGGGTCACGATTTCGTCGCCTTTTTCCACCTCCTGCCATTTGTCGCCTTGGAAAATCGGCAGGTCCGAGGTTTTTGCGCTCTCGAGGCTCACAATGGTCAGGATGCGCCCGTCTCGAGCCACGCCGTAGCCGTTCTTCACCAGCACGGCGTTGAGCAACTTCACCGCGTCATCCTTCGAAACGGGCTGCTTGCTCCACACATCCACCGTGCCCTTGAGGTCCGCCTCCTTGTTGATGATGAAACCGGCCGCGTCGCTCAGGTAATCCAGCACCAGGGAAAGCGGGGCGCCGCGGAAATTCAGTTGGATGGCGTCGCCGTTGCTTGGGGAGGCGGGGGTTGCGGCCGCCGGCTGCGGCAGGTCCTCCGGTGGCGCCGGCGTGGCCGCTGGCACCGCCGCGGACACGGCATTGGTTCCACCGGGCGCGGCCGGCGCCTCGGGGGCGGAGTTCGGGGAGGTGGGTTCAGCCGCCTGCAGCGGCAGCGCCGCCACCAGCGCGGCAAGCAAGCAATGGAGTTTAGGGGTATTCATAGAATTCATTCCTGTTCGCGTCGTTTGCGCAGCCGTTCGATGACATCGCTATCCGAACCGCTTGGGGCCGAGCCGGCGTGTGTTTCGCCGCTGGAAGTGGTGCTGGCCGCATAGGCCTCGGACTGGGCGGAGGCGATCCAGTCGCCCCCTTCGGTCCGCTTCAACTGCATCCCCACGCGCAATTCGACCTGGTTGGTGCCGGCTTTGAGCGTGATGGTGCTCGCGTTGATGTTGGTCACTTTATACCCGGCAATCGAATCGTCCAGCTTGACGGCTTTGCGGTAATCCGCGCTGCTCCCGTCAAAAAAGGCGAAGGTGCCCTTGTCGTAGCGCATCAGGCCTACCAGGGCGAAGGAGTCGATGGTTTTCTGGACGGGCGGCGGCGCTCCCGGACGGTGCGGCACGCGGTTCGGATCGAAGATATTCCGTTCGGTGATGAGTTTAAAGCCGGAGAAGTCCGGTTTGACTGGCTCGTATTCCGAACCCGGGAAGGTCTTGGTTTGAGTGATGTCTCGGGCGGTCCGGGGCTGGTTGGTTCCCGCAGTTCCCGCCCGCTGGCGCATCATCCAGTGACGGCGGGACTCCCCCGGGCTGGGTGCCAGGCTGTTCGGCGGGGTGGGAAAGTTGGTTTCGCTGAGATCATTGGTTCCGGTGGCCGCGTCCTCGGCCTGAGCGGTCTCGTTCGAGGCGGCGGCGTTCGTCATGGCCGCTTCGGTCATCTGCACGATGGCGTTGCTCATTGCCGCGCTCGCCGCTTCCACCACGGCGTTGCTTAGATTATCCGAAGCGTCATTCTGCGCCTGGCCCGTGCCCCGGGACAGCGCGAGCAGGAGAAGGGCACAAAAGGGGGCGCTGAACCATTTGTGGATGCGCTTCGCCCCGCCCACCGCCGGGCCGTGATCCCCATGCCCCCTCCGAAACAGGGACAGGCCGGGCGTGGGTTGCTCCACTCCTCGCCTTTTGAGACCGCCCGAACCGGTTGCTTGAATGGTAGCCTTCATCGCATCTGAGGGGTCAGAACCAAACCGCTGATTTGCAGACCCAGGACGAGCACCTGGCCCTCCTTGTCGCGCGCGGAGATTTCAATCGAGTCCAATCTCAACGCCATCGGGTCCTTCTCGATGTCGTAGAGGAACCGGCTCAGGTTGGCCAGGCTGCCGGCGGCATCCATGCGGCATTGGTAGGTCATATAATCATCCGAATCGTGTTTCCATTGCGGCGTCGAGCCGTTGATGGCCACCCCGCTGTCCTGCCGCCAGTTGTCGATGGCTCCGAAAAGCTTCTGCTCCGCTGCCGAAGTATTATTGGTCAGGGTATTTCGTTCCATCCGCGACCACACCCCGCGAATGGAAGGCTCGCGCCGCAGGAGGGCCTTGCCCTCGGTCACCTGGGTGCGCATCTGTTGGATCTGTTTGGCCCGGTCATTCCAGACGCCGGTCAACGGGTCGATGACCAGCCGGTCCGCGGCGAAGAGGCCGAGCACCGCGATGGCGCCCACGGTAAGCATGGTCTGGCGGTTCTTAATTTGCACCGGGTCCTCCTCCATTCCAAACGAAGCTGAAACTGAACTGTATCGCGGGCGGTTGGCCGCGCGTCTGACCGAGGTTGACCTCGGGAATTTGCTGCGGGGTGGCGCGCAACTGGGCGATCGTGCGCAGCAGCGATGCGTAATCTCGCGCTACGCCGGTGCAGGTCACCGTCGCCAAGTCTCGAATCTCGACCGTCCGGGCCGTCACGCTGCCGTCCTCGGGAAAGGCCTCGGTCAGCCGGCGCAGGATGGTCAGGCCGCGAATCGAATCGTCAAACCAGGGTCGATATTGTCTAATCTTGGCGTTCATCGTATCGAGGGTCTGAACCCTGGCCTTCATGGCCGACCATTGCGATTGCAGCCGCCAGAACTGCCATTGCTGGAACAAAAAGGCACCACCCACCAACACGGCCAGCGCGGCCGCGGCCACCCCGGCCTGTTGCAGCTTGCCCGAGGAATAGCGGGCCGCAAACTGCTGCCACGCGGTCACCCGGGGCGGGAGAAATTCGAGCGGGGTCGCGCGGTCAGCCAGGTAATTTGCCGCCAGGCTGAAGGTCGAGGAGACAGCCACGCCCGGCGGGAGCTGTACCCCAAACTCCTGGGGCTGATAGCTGGTGACCAATTCCAATTCGAGCTCCATCGATTCGAGCCGCAACTCGATCTCGTCCGCCAATTGTTGGGCCAGGTCTCGCGGCCCAAAAATCCGCACCCGCCGGATGGCGTTCCGTGCTTCGGCGGGGAGTTGCGCCAAAGTGATCCGCACTTCTCGGGCGATCACCTCGGCGTGGAGCCGCTTTTCGCCCGAATCGGCTTCCAAGGCGCCTTCCAGGGTGCGCAGCGCTGCCAGTCCGCCGCCGCACACGGCCTCGAGGCCGACGTGTGTGTCCCCCAGCATCAGGGCCAGGACACCCTCCTTGCCGGCTGGCGGCTGCAAGGCGGTCAGGCCGAGCGAGAAACTGACGGGCTTGAGTTGGGCCGCCCGCAAGGCATTTTCGAGGCCCACGGCCTGGGAGCGGGGAATGCCGACAAACGTTGCGTGGCGCTCGGTGGGGCCGAAATCGCAGTGCGACGTGCTCACCAAAAGGGTCGAGGCATCACAGGGGAACCCGCGCTCGGCTTCGAGTTGCAAGAAGCTGGCCACATCGGCTGCCGCCAAATCGGGAATTTTCGCATGGGCCATCAGCGCCCATTTAAGCGGCAAACCGACGACACAATTCCGCTCTTTGATCCCGGCTGCGGCCAGGTGGTTGCGAATCTCCCGCCCGGCTAATTCAGGATCACTGGTGAGTGGATCCAGCGAGAGCGTCACGGAGAAGGTCTGCTGCATTTGCACCGAGCCGTTGGTCCGGCGCAGAACCACGCCTTCGAGCCGGCTGCCATCCAAGGTCAGTCCCAGGATGGACGAGACCCGGCGGCGTCGCAGCCGGCCGAGATTCGTGAAGCGTTCTTTGATTGCATTGCCCATTATGATTCCTTTCCCGCCAGCCAGGCTTGTCGCACGTATTTCCCCAGAGCCCACCCCAGGTGGCTGAGGTCCTGCCGATAAACGAGCTGCGGGGTTCCGGTGCTGTTGTCGAAAACGCATTTCACCCGGCGATACCCGCGGCCGAACGGACCCAGGGCGGCGATATCGGCGGTGAACTGATAGCTTTGCGTGGTGATTAAGTCCCCGGCCGCGGCCAGCCGTGTCAAGCCTGAGTTGCTCGCGCCCAGCGCGTCGGCGAGCCAGGCGATCGAAGTCAATTTGTCAGGATTGGCTATCCGGTAGGCAATGAGTTGCGGGATCACGTCACTGGTGATGCCGGGCAAGGTCGTGAGCACGGCGGGCGTGGCGGTGTTCACATTGACGCGTCCGTAGATGTAAGTGCCGGTGCTGGTGGTGATGCTGTTGGCCATGGGCGCAAATTCGTCCGAGGTCATTCCGCTTCGCAAATAGAACTGCAGCGGGCTGGCGAAGGATTGGGCCACCGCGCCGCCGCCAGCACCACCGCCAGCACCACCGCCAGCACCACCGCCAGCACCGCCGCCAGCACCGCCGCCAGCACCGCCGGGGCGTCCCCCGCCGTTGCCCGACCCGGGTCCCGGACCGCCACCGCCCGTCAGGCCGAGGTTTCTCGATACCGTGGTGAGGCGTCCGCCCGAAAGATTCGTCTGCAAGAGCGCCAGCAGTTGGGTGCTCGCGGAGCTGACCACGCTGACACTCACGCGTTGCCCGCCTCCGGGCTGTTTGTTGGGTTCGCGCGTGTACACCGTGAAGTACTCCACCAGGCCGGCATCGACCATCCCATTAAAGTTGGTGTCCGTCTCGCTCGGGTCCAGGGCGCCGTTCAGATTCAAGTCCTCCCCGTACAAAGTGCCCAGATCCATCGGATATACCAGGCGCAGTTCATCAGCCGTTTCGTAGGGACCGTTTTTGCACACGTACGGGGGCTGCAATTGCGAATAAATTCCGGGTCCATCCCCATTGGCGGACGTGGTGCCATTAGTGCTGCGCCAGTCGTAAATATTAGCCGCCAGCTCGGGTGTCACATTGGTTAGCAACGCCAGCCGGTCCACCCCAACGATGTTCAAATCCAGTTTCGACGCCTCGTCGATCAACCCGAAGAAAACCTGATCGGGCTGCATTTGCTGCGCATAATCTCCCGCGCGCCCGATCAGCCAGATGTGGGCGTCTCCGATCGGCACCGCCTCGCTCTGGTAGGTGGTCACATCGGGCACCACACCGTTGGTGGCCAGCGTGGAGAGCACATACTGGACGTAGCGGATGCCCCCTTCGATGGCTTGGTCCGCCGCCATCGCGGACACCCGGTTGTCCGCCGCGCGCAGTTCCAGATTCATCGAGTTGGCGAAATAAAGTGTGATGCTCACCAGCCCCAAGGCCACCCACAACACGATCACCAGCACCGAGCCGGCGTTGGGCTCGACCCCGGGGGCGCGGCGCCGCGCCGAACGTGGTCGGGTCTGGTGTGGGATCGTCACAGGGTTAATTCGTTATCGATTGCGAATCGAGCAGCACCAGCATCTCGAGGGGTTGCGCGCTGGCCGGCGAGGGCCCGCTGCTGGTGGCCAGGCGAATGCTGACCCGCACCGCCTGCGGCAAATTCGTATCCCCGGCGGTGGTGTCCCAGTAATCGCGCCATTGCATCCCGTCGTAGTAGGAAAAATCGAGCCGCTCGACATTGCCCATGAGGCGCTGCGTGTCGGCTGCCTGGCTGGAGGTGGCCAGCAAGTTGCGCGTGACGGTGCGCACGAGGTCCTGCCCGTAGCTGTGCAGCCGGTCGGCGGGATCCTGCAACTGATAGTTCACTTCCTGGATCTCCCCCCACGGATAATCGTCGCTCAAGGTGCCGGTGGTGGTGAAGAAATCCAAGCCACCGTACTGGGCCGTGCCCAGCCCCCGGCCGGCGCTGGTGTTGGCGGCGGCGGTGGATTTGCTGCTGGTCCCGCTGCTGGCGGTGCCAGAGTTGCCGCTGCGGAAATCCCCTTGCAGAACGCCGCCGGGCGGAACCGCATTCATCAGGTCGCGGCGCAACAGGGAAAGCGCGTGGTTGAGGGGAAGAGATTGGTCGAGCGCTTCGGCGCTGCGCTGGCGCAGCTTCAAGGCCGCAAAGAAAGCCGTGTTGATGGCGACCATGACCACCGCGAAGATGCCCACGGCCAAAATCATCTCGATTAAGGTAAAGGCGCGCGTCCGCAACCGACCCGCTCCAAACAGGAGCCGGGCTTCGCCCGGGAGAGCGCGCCGGGCTCCGCGCGCCACCCGCCCGCGGGGCAGGGCGGGGGCCAGGGCGGCAGATCTCGAACACCGAACTCCGCCGCCGGGTCGTGAACTCTGAGGCCATTGGTTTTCGCCCCTCATTGCAAGGAATTGACCAGGGTGTTCAACCGCACGACATAAGGCCGGTTCTGCACGGTGTAGGTCACCTCGACGGACAACAGGTTCAAGGTCGTCTGGCTGGCGGCGGTTGCCGCGACGGCCGGCTGGCCGCCCACGAGCTGGCCCATCGCCATCGTCTCGGCCGGGACCTGGTTCGTAAGATTCTGTACCCACGGCGTGCTGGTCAAATTCCACGCGAACTCCCGCGTGCCCTCGAAAATCGTGCCGCTCTGGCTGGACTGAACCCAGTTCGTCGTCACAATGTTCTCATTCAAAACGCGCTCGGCCACCCGCGCCGCCTCGCTCTTGCGTTGCGCCACTTCCCCCGCCCGGCTGGCCAACTGCAGGCCCTCGACCGCGACCGGGATGACAATGGCCATGAACAGCAGCGCCGCCAGCACCTCGGCCAGCGTGAAGCCCGCGCTTGCGAACGCTTGCCGTTCGCGTCGTGCCGCCTCCGGGCGCGGGATCGGCCCGGGGCGTTTGCAGCCCCGGGCTGGCGGCGCTTTAGCGACCCGGGTCAAATGTGCTGCGAATTTCATAACTCAGGCGATTGGTGGCCTCGGCCAGCCAGAGGGAGGTGCCGCTGCGGTCTTCGAGGTGCAACGCCAGCGGGCTGTCGCTATCGATGGTTCCATCGGGCAGAAACCGGATCTCGGGCAGACTTGCGTGTTTCGACTTGGACTGGACGGCGGGGGGCAGTTTGGCGCGAGAGGAGGCGGTAGCGGGTTTGGTTGAATGGACCACGTCAATCTGAAGATCCGAATCGAAGGCGAACTGCACTGCCTTGGGATCGCGATCCGACCATCCGGGATCCTCTTCGAGGCCGTAGGCGTGCTGCTGGACATCCAGCCAGAGCCGGGTCGGGATCCCTTCATAAATCGCCCGATTCTGCCCGCTGTGCGTCAGCGCCAGCAGACGCCGCGCTTCCGAGTCCAGCGTCCGTCCGCGAAAAAAATTCCCCAGCGTCGGCGCGGCGATGGCAATCGTCGTTACGATGATGGTCATGACCAGCAGCAGTTCGATCAGGGTGAAGGCCTCGGGTGATCCGTGAGGAGTAAAACGTAAGGAGTAAAACGTCAGGGGTTGCGCAGGGAGGGCAAGGCCGGACGAACGGGCGCGCGGGCGCGGGTTGCGCCCGATCACTCCCACCGGCTTTTTGGCCTGCACGTCCATGGTTGTTGTTCCGCTCCACGCGCCTTTTGGTGTTGTCTTCCGGCTCGCTACTTGGTGGTCTGCCAATTCCCGATGTCATCCTCCGTGCCGGATTGTCCGTCCTCGCCCACCGACATGATATCGAACGAACTCGGGTTATGCTTCCCCGGGCAATCGTAAGTGTAATCATTGCCCCACGGGTCCTTGGGGATGCTGTCGAGATAGGGGCCCCGCCAGTTAATGGCGTCGCGCGGCTTTTGCACCAGATCCAGCAGGCCATTGCGTCCCTTGGGATAATAGCCGTTGTCCACCTCGAAGGCATCGAGGGCGGTTTTGAACGAGGCGATTTGGGTTTGCGCCGCGGTGGCCCGGGCCTGTTTGCCGCGCCCGGCGACCTTGGGATAGACGATGGCGGCGAGGACACCCAGGATGACCAGCACCAGCAGCATTTCGACGAGGGTAAAGGCCTGGCGTCTTTGGGGTGCGATCCGACTCTTTAGGGTTTGTTTGATTTTCATGATCTTGGGTTGTGGTGAGCAGGGGCGCCGTGGCTCGATTATTTGATATGCTCCTGCAGCGAAAAGATCGGCAGGACCATGCCGATAAAAATGGTTCCGATAAAGCCGGCGATCAGAAACAGCATCAGCGGCTCCGCCAGCGAGACCGCGGTCTTCAACTCGCGATCCAGGTCCGTTTCAGTCACGTTGGCGATCCGGATCAATTCCTGATCGAGCCGGCCGCTTTCCTCAGCCACCGATACCATTTCCAGCACGGAACTGGGAAAAAGTCCCTTGCAGTTGGCCAGGCTGGCGCCGAGCTGGCCGCCCTGTTGCACCCGCTCGATGGATTCCGACACCGCATCCACCAGGATTTGATTCCCGATGGATTTCCGGGCCACGTTTAATCCCTGGACCAGCGGCACTCCGGCGCCCAGCAGGGTGCCGAGCATGCGGCAAAACCTGGCCATGGCGAATTGCGCCACCAGGGGGCCGACCACGGGCGAGCGCAGGATGATGCCTTCCCAACTCCGCCGCCCCTTCTCCGACAGCGCCCAGGTCCGGGCGAAGAAGATGACCAGGGCGATCCCGGCCGCCACAAATAAGCCATAGGACCGCATCAGGTGGCTGGCGGCGATAATCGCCCGGGTCAGCCACGGCAGCGAAGCGCCGAATCCGGCAAAGATCCCTTGGAATCGCGGAATGAAGAAGGTGAGCAGGAAAACCAGCACGCTCAGGGCCATGACCAGCAAAATCAGTGGATAGAGCATCGCCGTGCTCACCTTCGAGCGCAGGTCCTTTTCGCGCGATTGAAAATCCGCAATTTGGGCCAAGACTAAATCCAGGAACCCGCCGGTTTCGCCGGCCTGCACCATGGCGGTATAAACGCGCGGAAAAACTTTGGGCGATTTTGCCATCGCGTCGGCCAGCGACATCCCGTCGATGACCAAGGAATGCACTTCCTTCCACTTCTCGGCTGCGGCCGGCGCCGAGGCCTCTTTGAAGAGAATTGTCAGGGCGCGGCTGAGCGGCACCCCGGCGGCCAGCAGGCTCGAGAGCAAGCGCGTGAAATTTTCGAGCGCTCGAGCCGAAACTTTTGGACTGCGCTTAAATAAGGGAAACGACTCGATGGACGCGTTCAGCACCGAGCCTTTGCCGTTCGCCGCCCCGGCCGTTTTTTCCGCCAGGCTGATGGGCTTTAACCCAAGCCCCTCCATCTGGCGAAAGGCCTCCCCGCGTCCCGCCGCCTCGACTTGCCCCTCGGCCACCGCGCCATCCGCCTGCAAGGCTCGATATTGAAAAATGGCCATAGCGTTAATCCAGTTCAGAGCCGTGGGGTGCCATCCCTACGCATGTTTCGCCGGGGCCGGCACTTCCTTGGTCTGTCCTTCCACGGAATGCGTCTTGGTCGAGCGCTCGACCTCTTTGGCGGTGGTCACGCTCAAGACCTCCTCGGCGGTGGTGATCCCCAGCCGCACCAGGCGCCAGCCGTCTGCGGCCAGGGTGCGCATGCCACTCCGCTGGGCGGCATCGCGGATGAGATCGCTCGAGGCATTCTTCAGAATGAGTTGCCGGATTTCGTTGTCCGAGTCCATCCATTCAAAGATGGCATGGCGGCCGTAGAAGCCGGTTTGACGGCATTCCTGGCACCCGACCGAACGGTAAATCGTGGTCTCGACGGGTATGCCCACCTGCACCTTAAAGGCCTGGGCGGCGGGCGAATTGTCCGGTTGCTTGCAGCGCTCGCACAATACGCGCACGAGGCGTTGCGCCAGCACGGCTTCGAGCGAGGATGCCACCAGGTAGGGCTCGACGCCCATATCGACCAGGCGGGTCAGCGCGCCGGGCGCGTCATTGGTGTGCAGGGTCGAGAAGACCAGGTGGCCGGTCAGCGAGGCCTGCACCGCGATTTGCGCCGTCTCCTGATCGCGAATTTCGCCGATTAGAATCACATCGGGGTCGTGACGCAGGATCGAGCGCAATCCCTTGGCAAACGTCAGGCCCGCCTTTTCCGAAACCTGGATCTGGTTGACGCCTTTGAGCTGGTACTCAACCGGGTCTTCAATCGTGATGATCTTGCGCTCCTCGTCGTTAATCTCGTTCAGGGCGGTGTAGAGGGTCGAGGTTTTGCCGCTGCCCGTCGGCCCGGTCACCAGGATAATGCCGTGGGGCAACTCGAGCACCCGCCGGAAACATTCGAGTTCGCGCTCGGCCATGCCCATTTGCCCCATGCCGCGCAGCGTCGAGTTTTGCCGCAGCAAGCGCATCACCACCGCTTCACCGTGCAGCATCGGGATCACCGATACCCGGATATCGACTTCCGCGCTTTCGATCCGGATTTTGATCCGCCCGTCCTGCGGCAATCGTTTCTCGGCAATGTTCAAGTGGCTGAGAATTTTCACCCGCGAGACAATGGCCGGTTGGAAGCGCTTGAGCTGGGGCGGCACCGACACCTCCTGCAGCACGCCGTCAATGCGGTAGCGGATCCGGAACTCGTCCTCGAAGGGCTCGAGGTGAATGTCCGAGGCGCGCAATTCGATGGCATCCCGCAGGACCTGGTTGACGAAGCGGATGATTGAGGCATCCTCGGCGGCGCTGTCGAGGTTCGTGTCGTCCTCGGGATTCTCATCCACCACTTGAAAGGCGGATTCCTCGCCCAGGGTGCCGATGGTGTCGGCCCCCACGCCCAGGCGCTTCTTCATCTCGCGCTGGATGGCCTCGCTGGAAGCCAGGACCGGCTTGAGGTTCAAGCCGGTCATGCTCTTCAAGGCATCCAGACCCTGGGTCGAGAACAACCGGCTGGTCGCCACCTCTACCGTGCCGTTTTGGCGGCGCAGGGGCAGCAGTTCTTCCTTGAGGAGAATGCGCGCGGGAAACAGAGACAGGAGTTGGCGGTCTGGATCGACGTCCTCCAGCGTGGTGTAAGTCAATCCGTATTCACCCGCCAGCCAGCGAAGCACATCCTCCTCGGTCCGCATCGCGGAGGTCCCATTGCCTTGCTGTCGGCGCGCCAGGGCGTCCGCATCGATGGATGACAACTGGCGTCCAGTCACCATCTTCTCGATCAGCGTTCCCAGCCCGGCTTCCCGCTCAACAGTCTCGCTCATATTTCTGCTCCCACATGCATCACGCATTACGCATTACGCATTACGCATTACGTTTTACGTTTTACGCGTCACGCATCACGTCTCCCCCTCACAACCAACCATTCAACGTCGCAATCGCTTCCTGCCTCGCGGTCAGCACCTTGCGCAGGTCGTCCTGAGCCTTTTGCAGTTCAGCCTCTTTGGCTTTGCGCGATTCAATAAACTTGGCCAGCGCGGCTTTGACCTCGGCTTTGGGCGCTTTGGCGTCGATCGCCTTCTGCAGGGCCTCGGCCTCCGCGCTGGGCGCCTGGCCGAACGGGCCTCGCCGCTGCGGTTGATCACCCTGGGCATTGGCATTGTTGCGGCGAGGACCGCCAAACATCCCCCGACCCATCCCGCCCATCGAGGCCATGCGCGCATCCATGACTTTCTCTACCAGGGGTTGAATGGCACTCCACTCGGTGTCATCGGTGACTTCCAGATCTTCTTTGACCCGATCCATCATTCGCTGACGAAACTGTGCGGGGTCGAAATTGCGCCGCCCCGGCGGAGGACCCTGGTTGTCCTGGGCCGAACTCTGGTTGATTCCCAAACTCAGGAGCGTCGCCATGCCCGCCCCCATTAGCCATCGGTTAATTCTCATATTTCGGTTTGCTGTTTCTTGCGGTTGTCGTCATTGCGCAGAATCGCCCAATGGCGAAACTGCGTGCTGCTCTCCGCCACGTTGCAGAGACTGTGCCAAACCGAAATTGGCCTCTTTTAGGGGATTCTCTGATTGAGGTGCGCAACTCTTGCTCGAAAGGCCGTCGCCCACCGCGCAGCTTTTGCGCAGGAAACTCAAGCGCTCGGCCGCTTCCCCTGCGGCGGTCGAGGCGGTCTCCGGTTTCTCACCCGGAGTTAGGCAAATTCGAGGCCTTCGGCCTCAGCAGGCGGGAAACCCGATCTTCAAGGGGGCTGGGGTTCGATCATTATGCCTGCTCTTCGTCCCCTCTCGCCGCCCGTCAAAGCGCAGGACTAATGAGGCGGCCGCAATCCCTGATGTCGTTGGGATTCGCACCCCTCGGCCACCCCGCAAAACGCAGGGGGCGGAGGAAGGCTCATCGGCCCTTCAACGCTTGAGCTTGGAACCCGCGTTGAGGTGGAACCGCTACTGACCGGGTTGGGAATGACTCACGAACTGTTTGACCTGCTCGATGACTTCACCCACCACCTGCTTTTGCGGGGGGGTGACACTCGGGCTGTTGCTCAGCTTGTCCAGCGCCTCGAGCACGGCCTCATAATCATAGCCGTAGCGGAGCCCGGAGGCCACTTTGTCCATATTCTTTTGGACGTCGGCGTCAGTATTCGTCGCGAGTACGTCCCTCAATTTGGCCAGATCCACTTGGGCGCCATTAGCCACCGGCGGAGGTGGCTTCACCTCTTGTTTCTTACATCCGGCTAACCCGATCATGCTCGAGAGCACAATCGCCATAAATACTCTTGACCTATTCATGACTTCCTAACACTGCCAAATCTTGCAGCCGAAAAACCGCGTTAATTACGGGCCGAAGAATGCTGCGCCAACCAAATGAAATCACCCCAATTGGCAGGGTCGCTCTGCCTCACGGTCACGGTGCCTTTGAATGTCCCCGTCAGGATGCTGCCTTTCCACGAGTGAATCTCCGCGTGTCCGTCGCAGAAAGAGAAGCCGCAACCGCCGCTATGGAGGTTCGAGGGCCAATCGATGTATTTCGGGTTGGTCGGATCCGCCACCGTTCCCAGAGCGCCATCGTTAATGCTGTCCGGGTTCTCATCGACGGACATGAAAACCAGCGAGGGACCAATCGTGCGAAAACCGGAGGATTTGCCGAACGTGTTAAACTTGCTGCTTCCGGAAGTGGCGCTGTGATTGCCGTCCAGCCACGGACCGTTCGTGGGATGCGTGGGAGCCGATTTATCGTGCCCGCCTCCGGACCAGAACGCATTGCAGACCGTCCCGACCGCGCCGCTTAGCGAAATGCTCCTCACGGCGGGGATCATCTGCCCCTTGAGGTCCGGACGCTGCGTTCCCTGGTAGAGCCCCCTACGCGTGTCCGCAGGGCAGTGAAACACGCCGATATTCTTTGCCACATAATTCGCCAGAAGACAGGTGGTGGGATCGTAATAAGGATCGGGGTTGAAGGCGCCAGTGGTATTACCCGAGGCATTGGGCACCCAATGGTGGCCCGGCGTCGCGTCGCCCGGGTCGTCCGGGTTCGGCGGGTACAAATCATTCATATCCACGGCGTACAAGCTAAATGCCAGCGATATCTGCTTGGAGTTGTTCATGCAGGTGATCTGCTGGGCCTTGATCTTGGCATGCGCCAGCGCCGGCAGAAGCATGGCTGCCAAAATGGCGATGATCGCAATAACGACCAATAGTTCGATGAGGGTAAAGCCGCTCTGGGTGCCGAGCGACTGCTGCCGCAAACTAACGTTGCTTTGACTCTTCATATTCAGTGCATTTTACGCCGCCCGCGAAAATTCGCGTGCCTGCAACCGGGGATTCATAATGCACTTTTACTGCGTTTCCATCGTCGAGGCAAGCGGAATCCGTATGATATTAGAAAAATGTACCTTGAAAACAAGCTACCGTTAAAACCCGGGATTCTCTGGCCTTTCCCGCGGAAAACCACCCGCCCGGGGAGGCGGCGGAGCGCGCTTGTGTGGCGCTCCCTATAACTTTGATTTACTTTGTCCATCATTTCTGGTTTACTCCAGTCCCTGGCTGGCGTAGATAAGAGGCGACCCATGCTTCAGGACCGAACGAGTGCCGGAATCATGGATTTAATGCGCGATCCGCTGGTCAGCGGCTTTTGGGCAAAAAATAGCCAGAAAGCCGAGCCTGGGGGTTGTCTATTTCCGCCGATTTCTCTTTACGTTTCCTCCCCAAGGTCCTTAATCTGGAAGGGTAGTGCCCCGGTTGCAAACGGGTGTGACATTGAATCCAGAAATATTCGGACCATGAACATGAAACCACAGTCTCAGTCAGGAGGCGGACCCTCAGCGCCTCGAGCCAATTCGGGCAGGTGGGGAGGCTTTACGCTTATCGAATTGCTTGTCGTCATCGCCATTATCGCCATTTTGGCGGCCATGCTCTTGCCGGCGCTGGCCAGCGCCAAAGCGAAGGCGCAACAAGTGACCTGCCTCAATAACGCGAAGCAGTTAGCGTTATCGTTCCACTTTTACAACCTCGACATGAACGACTTTTATCCGCCCAACCCGGATGATGGGACGACGATGCCCGGTTATAATTGGTGCTCGGGCAGCGCCGGAATCGGGGGAGGGGACGAGTTTAATTCTGACCTTTTGAAGGATTCGACTCGGACGCTGGTAGCGCCGTACATTGCGAATAACGTGAAGATCTTCCATTGCCCGGCGGATACTCGCACGGGCCGGTATCAAGGCACGGATCCCGCGCTGAGGGGCACCACGGTTGGGGCTGCGCGCAGCGTGTCACTCAACCAGGCGGTAGGTACCGTGGATGGCTGTTACGCCAATGGAGGCGGATCACACTGCGGCATTCCGAACAAGCCGACCAATGGTCCCTGGCTGACCGGGGCGAACGGGGGGAATAAGGCCGGCTCGGGCCCCTATGCCACCTTCGGCAAGTCCAGCTCCTTCAACATCGCCAGTCCGTCGCTGATTTTCATGATGACGGATGAGAGCATCTACAGCATTAATGACGCCGCCCTGGCGACCAGCGCCAACCCGGCCACCCCGGTGTTCATTGATTTCCCCTCGACCGCGCACAACCGCGGGTGCGGCTTTTCATTTTGTGACGGGCACGCCGAACTTCACAAGTGGAAGGGATCGGCGATCGTGCTCACGGCCCCGGTCACGGGCCAGCACCGGGCAACCAGCGCCATTGACCTGGTCGATTTCAATTGGCTCGCCAAGGCCTCTTCCGCTCGGGTGAATTAACCTCAGCGGCGCCGGCCAAAAGCCTTTGACTCATAGGCGCCTTTGGGCTCCTGGGAACGTACCGAAAGTAAACGTGTGAAAATAATAGACCTTTTAATGGCAATGGTTCTGGGCGGCGCGCTGCTCTGCTCCGGTTGCGGCAAGTCCAAACCGGCGGCACAAGCTCAGGATTATAATGGCGTGGAAGTGGACCTGCCGAAGCTCAAGCAGGCCTTCGCCTCCGCTGGGCCCGACCTGGTGCGGTTGGCCGACGAAGTCGGATTCGGCTTGCGCTACGGCGATTACGCCAAGTCCCTCCAGGCGTTGGACCAGATCACGAACAATCCGAGTTGCACCGAGGACCAAAAGCGGCTCGCGGTTGTGACGATGGGGCAGATCGGCAAATTGGCCGAAAAGAACGCCGCCCAACAGTAACCGGCTGGGAACGACCGTGCCGGTTTGGCGCACCCGCGCCAAACCGGCTTTCCCGCGCGCCAGCCGCCGGATCGACACGTTCACGAAGCAACTCTTTGTTTCCTTCGTTTGCTTTTGTTCTTCGGTTTGGCCCGCTCAGTTCACACGCGGCGGGATCATGGGTGTCCGGCATCCGTCCGCTTCATCTCTTGGTACTTGAGGATGCTCAGCTCAAGGGGCATATCCGGCAGCTTCCTATAGCTCAGCAACTGGGAAAACAGATTGCCTGGGCCACGTTTGCACGCGGCCGGCCAACCCTGGAAACCCAGGGTTCGTTGTACACCAAGCAAACGAAGGCAACGGAGAATTCTGTTCCGCACCCGCTTTGATCGAGGGCGCTTTTTTCCGTTTCGCACAAGAGCGGGAGCGGGTAAGCTCGGGGCATGAAAACCTTTGCCTCTTATTGCGCGCTGCTCACCCTTGCCTGGCTCACCGCCGCGGGCTGCACTAAAGCGGACAAGACACCCCCGGCGCCGATGATCAATGGTGTTAAAGCCGATTTTCCCAAACTGCAACGCACCTTCGCTGCCGCCAGCCCGGAAATACAAAAGACGGTGTTCGATGCCACCTCGGGCGTGCGTTACGGGATGTATGAGAAATCCCTCGAAGCCCTCGATAAGCTGGCCAATGATCCCAGCGTCACCCCCGAGCAAAAACAGGTCGTCAACGAACTGATTGACGCCGTCAAACAGTTGCTCGCCAAGTCCCCGCCCTCCGCTGCTCCCCAATAATAGGCGCATCGCAGCCACCCCAATTCCTCGCGTGTGACCCTGGTCGCATTGGGTGCGGGGCAAAAGACTCGGTTTCCTCGCTTTGCCAGGCGCAAAAGCGCCCCAAAACGATGAACAGAAGGAAACCAAGGAAACAAAGAGTTGCTTCCTGAACCGGTCGAATCAACGGCTGGCAGGGGTCTGGCGCCCCGAACTCCGGCGTGGGCGCGGGTGCGGAACCTCGGCGAGGAGGACGTAGCATTCCTCGCTGATTCGGAGGCCCGCTTCGAAGCGGTCGGGTTCGAGGAGGTTGCAGATTTCAACCGCGCGGACATTGCGGCACCTCGCCCCTGGTGGACATGCTCGGTGGCTTGGTGTTCGGCTTGGACGAAGGGATCGAGCCGCACCTTTCCGTTGCTTTTGTCGGAAAAATGTCTCGTGAGCCTCCGAGTGTTTCTTTTAATCTGGCAACGTGCAGGTATGCGCAAAATAGATGCAAGCAGCGCCTTCTCGGATCTTTCCCAAATCGCGACTCCTGGATCACCCGCTGCTCGCCAGCCTGCTTCTTGCGGTCATTACGTTCGCGGTATTTCGCCCCGTCACAAGCCTGGACTTTGTCAATACAGATGACCCGGGTTATTTCTCTGCGAACCCGAACGTCCTTGCCGGCATCACTTGGCCCACCGTCCGTTGGGCATTCCATACGCACGCCATGGAGAGCCCGTACCCGCTTACCTGGCTCTCCCTCATGCTTGATGCCGAGTTTTTCGGCAAGGGACCCGCCGGGCCCCATTTAACGAATCTGCTCATTCACATTTTTACCGCCGTATCGGTGTTCTTCATGCTGCGCGGCCTGACCGGCTCACACTGGACCAGTGCTTTGGGGGCGGCGATATTCGCGATTCACCCTTTGCGCGTGGAATCGGTGGCGTGGATCTCGGAACGCAAAGGGCTCTTGAGCAGCCTGTTCTTTACGCTTGCAATCGGCGCGTACTCGAAATTCGCGGTGCTGACTCGCCAAGGTGGCATTGCTAAGGCATCGAAATTCCGATGGATACGGGCCTGCTGGTATGCGAGCGCGCTTGTCCTTTTCGGCTTGGCCCTTCTGGCCAAGCCCATGGTGGTAACGCTGCCATTTCTCCTTATACTGCTGGATTTCTGGCCTTTTTTGCGGCTCTCGACCCCTCCTGGCGCACAGCCCGCGGCCGCGACCCTCAGGCGCTTGTCGATGGTGTTCGTCGAAAAGATTCCGTTTTTTCTTTTAGCTGCGTTGGCGTCCGCGCACCAAATCAGGGTCACGGCACAGGCTGGATCTTTAACTTCCATGACGAATTTGCCGCTGCTCGCTCGCCTTGCGAACGCCGCGGTGTCCTATGGGCGATACCTTCTGAAAACGCTATGGCCAGTCAACCTCGAATTTCCCTACCCTATCGCTCCTGTCTGGCCGGTCTCGCTGGTCCTCATCAGCTTCCTGGTCCTGGCAGGGATCAGTGCGCTCGCTGTTTTTCAGGCGCGGCGGCGCCCTTGGTTGCTCGTGGGCTGGTTCTGGTTCCTGGGGACATTTGCTCCCGTCATTGGAATAGTTCATTGGGGCACTCAAGCCATGGCCGACCGCTACACCTATATTCCGCACATGGGTTGCGTGCTCATTTTCGCGGCGGCGATGCACGAACTGTTTCGGAAGTATGCCGCTTTCACACTGGCCGCAAGCGCCTTGGCCGGTTTCGTGCTCGTGGCCTGCGCGGGTCGAACCCGCGACCAACTGCAATACTGGCATGACGGCGAGTCCATCGCCCGCCACGCTGTCCTGGTCACACCGAACAATGCGGACGCTTACAACAATCTTGGGGGCTTTCTATTCCGCGCAGGCCGTATCGACGAAGCGATCGAAGCCTACCAGCGTGCCTTGGCAATCAACCGCCACCTCTCGGCGGCCGAAAATAATCTCGGCCTGGCCCTCGCAACGCGCGGCGCGCTCCCTGAGGCGCTGTCGCATTACGACCTGGCCGTGCAGTATTCGCCCTCCTATGCCGAAGCTCATGTCAACGCGGGTAACGCGCTGGCGGCGCAAGGGCTTCTTGACCAGGCCCGCGCACGATATCTTTCCGCCCTGCGCATAGACCCGAATTTGCCGTCCGCCCTGAATAATCTTGGGGTCCTCGCCTTGAAGCGAGGCGACACGGGCGAAGCCGAGACATACCTTCGGAGATTTCTCGGGAATTATCCAGCGGACCCCGTGGCGCACCTGAATCTTGCGCGTGTCTTTGCAAAGCAGGGAAATCTTGGCGGAGCGCGTGAGGAATTGAACACCGCCCTTCGACTCCAACCCGAGTTTAGCCAAGCCAAAGAACTTTTGGAATCCATGCGATCGCCGGCCCCGACGCCGCACCCGTGAGCCTGCATGCGGCGCGGGCGGCAGTACCATGGCCGGCGTGTCTGGATTTGCCGGTAACGGCCAGACTGCTTTGCTTGGAACTCCTCCCGACTGTTTTAGCCCACTTGGGCGTTGGAAATGAAGCCCTACCACTGCTCCGGCGCTACCTTCTTCTTGGTCCGGTTGACCCCGCCCGGCCGGCACCTCTTGTGAGCGAGTGCGACCCAAGCGTAAGCGCCCGCCTCGCGTCGCCAACCCAAGCTCCAGGCCGCCCCCCTCGTTAAGCATTACGTCTTACGCTTTACGCTTTACGCTTCACGTTTCCCGTCCTCCTCCTCTTGCAAAATTGCGCATTCAATCGTAAGTTAGCACACTCGGCAGGGATGCTTGGAACAGCCCAAGCTATTGGATTTACGCGTTCGCCCCTCCACAACTAATGGTAGTTTTTGCCTCGAATGGCGCCCAAATAAGAGTTGTGCCTAAGAGCTTTTTTTCCTATCATTTCCTGACCGAAAACGGAGCGCAAAAACCGCGCCGTCCGTAGCTATTTTTATGCCTGAGGAAAACGTGCTCGACACAACCGAAAACCTGCCGCCGGCCCCGGACGCGCCCGAAAAATATGACGCGTCGAAAATCGATAAACTCGAGGGGCTCGAAGCGGTGCGCAAACGCCCGGGGATGTACATTGGCGACCCGGACGAACGCGGGTTGCACCACTGCGTTTTCGAGGTCCTGGATAATTCGATCGATGAACACCTGGCCGGGCACTGCGATGAAATCGAGGTGACGGTGCACGTGGATGGCTCGGTTTCGATCCGCGACAACGGCCGCGGCATCCCTGTCGATACGCACCCGAAATGGAACATGCCGGCCGTCGAGCTGGTGCTCACCAATCTCCACGCCGGTGGCAAGTTCGGGCAGGGCGCCTACAAATACTCCGGTGGTTTGCACGGCGTCGGCGCCAAATGCGTCAATGCGCTTTCCGACTGGTTCAAGGTCGAGGTTTCGCGCGACGGAAAAGTCTATGCCATGCAGTTTGCGCGCGGGGTCACCACCGAGAAGCTCAAGGTCATCGGCAAATCCAAAGGCACCGGCACGCTCATTACCTTCAAGCCGGACGCCACCATTTTCACGATCACGACCGAGTTTAAGTTCGAGATTCTGGCCAACCGCCTGCGGGAGCTCGCGTTCCTGGACCCGGGCATCAAAATCACCCTGGCGGACGAACGGACCGAAAGGACCGAAAAGTTCTATTACCGCGAGGGCGTCGAGGAGTTTGTCAAACAGCTTGGGCGCAACAAACAGATCCTGCATCCCAAGCCGATGGTTATTAGCCGCCAAAAGGACGAGGTCTTTGTCGATTGCGTGATGCAATACAATGACAGTTACAACGACCAGATCCTTTGCTTTGCCAACTCGATTCCCAACCCGGACGGCGGCACGCATTTGACGGGGTTCCGCTCGGCGCTGACGCGGGCCATCAACCAATACGCACGGCAAAACGAGTTGTTGAAGGAGAAGGATCCCGCCATCTCGGGTGACGACGTCCGCGAAGGGCTGGTCTGCGTGCTCAGCATCAAATTGCCAAACCCGCGTTTCGAGTCCCAGACCAAGGTTAAGTTGGTCAATACGGAAATCGACGGCCTGGTCGCCTCGGTGGTCTATGACGGCTTGATGACCTACTTCGACGCCAGCCCGTCGGTGGCCAAGAAAGTGGTCGAGAAGGGCTTGCTCGCCGCCCGCGCCCGCGAGGCCGCCCGCAAGGCCCGCGAAACCGTGCGCAAAGGCGCCCTGACCGGAGGCGGCCTGCCGGGCAAACTGGCGGATTGCTCGGACCGGGACCCCGCCAACACCGAACTCTATATTGTCGAGGGTGACTCCGCCGGCGGTTCGGCCAAACAAGGCCGTGACCGGAAATTCCAGGCCATCCTGCCCATCCGCGGCAAATTGATTAACGTGGAAAAAGCCCGCCTCGACAAGGTGCTGCAGAATAATGAAATCCGCACCATGATTACCGCGGTCGGCACCGGCATCGGCGACGGCGACAGCGAGGGAGCGTTCAATCTCGAGAAGCTCCGGTATCATAAAATCATCATCATGACCGATGCCGACGTGGATGGTTCGCACATCCGCACGCTCCTGCTCACCTTCTTCTATCGCCAGATGCCCGAACTGGTGAAGCGCGGTTTTGTCTATATCGCCCAGCCGCCGCTCTACCAGATTTCCCGAAAAAAGCGCGTCGAGTACGTGGACGACGACGCCCAGTTAAACCGGATCCTGATCCAGCTCGGGACCGAAGAAGTGCGCTTGCGCAACGTCGAGGACCAGAAAGAGCTGTCGGAAAAGCAGCTCAGCGAAATCCTGGGCCTGCTCGAAGCGTTGGACAAATACGCCAACGGCCTGCGCCGCAAGGGCGGGGATTTCGCCGTGTATCTGGAACACCGGCATCCGGCCACCCACGAGCTGCCGCAGCACCTGGTCAAGATTCGGCAGGGCAACGATGAAACGGTCCATTATTTCTGCGACAACGGGGAGTTGGCGAAATTTGCCGAGGAAAATCCCGATCTCGACCTCGGTCTCTCGGGTGAAGGGGAAAGCGATACGTCGCTGGTCGAAAAGACCAAGAACGGCTCGACCCGCCGTGGCCGCCACGAAGAGCTCTACGAAAGCCAGGCGATCAAGGATTTGCTCGAAAGGCTTGCGAACAAAGGGTTCAGCGTCGAGCACTACTCCGCCCAGGATAAGCCGCTCTTTGAATTGCTCGAAGGCGAGGGCGAGCGGCAGCAGGTCAAGCCGCTGTTCTCGATCCCCGAAATCCTTGGCAGCATCAAGGAAGTGGGCCGTCGCGGCCTCCAAATCAAGCGGTTCAAGGGCCTGGGCGAAATGAACCCCAAGGAACTCTTCGAAACCACCATGAATCCAGGACGCCGCAAACTGCTGCGCATCGACCTCACCGACGCGGTTGAAGCCGAAGAAATGTTCACCAAGCTGATGGGGGAAGAGGTCGAACCTCGCCGGCAGTTCATCGAAGACAACGCCCTGAACGTGCGCAACCTCGATGTTTAAGCCACCCCTGAGTCCCTGACCCATCTCCTCCGTTCTCCTATGCCTGACGACATTCAACCTCCCGACGCGAACGAGCCGCAATCCACCCCTCAGCCAGCCTTCGCCGCCAACGAAAAGATCGCCAAGGTCAACGTCGCCGACGAGATCAAAAACTCGTTCCTGGACTACTCGATGTCCGTTATCATTTCGCGCGCGCTGCCCGACGTGCGCGACGGTCTGAAACCTTCGCAGCGCCGGATCCTCTACGCCATGCACGAGCTGGGGCTTTACCCGCCCCGGAAGCATATGAAGTGCGCCAAGATTTGCGGCGACACCTCCGGCAACTATCACCCGCATGGCGAAGCGGTGATTTATCCGACCCTGGTGCACATGGCTCAGCCGTGGGCCATGCGCGACCGCCTGATTGATCCGCAGGGCAACTTTGGCTCCGTCGAAGGCGACCCCCCGGCCGCCATGCGTTACACCGAAGCGCGCCTCACCCCCTTGGGCGGCACGCTCATGCAGGACATGGACAAAGATACGGTGGATTTTGTCCCGAACTACGACGAGCGATTGACCGAGCCGGTGGTTTTCCCCGCCGCTTTCCCCAACCTCCTGATCAACGGCGGCACCGGCATCGCCGTCGGCATGGCCACCAACATCCCGCCCCACAACCTGGGCGAGATTGCCGACGGCATCTGCGCCCAGATCGACAACCCGAACATCAGTCTCAAAGACCTGATGAAGCACATCAAAGGCCCGGATTTTCCCACCGGTTGCATGCTCTGCGGGCTCGAGGGGATTACCGATTACTTTAAGACCGGGCGCGGCAGTCTGAAGGTCCGGGGCAAAGTCGGCCTCGAAGAACTCAAAGGCGGCAAAGAGCAGATCATCATCACCGAAATCCCGTTCAACGTGAACCGCGCGGTCCTGGTCGAGCGCATCGCCGCGTTGGTGAACGACAAAATCCTGACGGACATCACCGGGGTGCGGGATGAATCCGATGAAAACACCCGGGTGGTCATCGAGATCAAGCGTGATGCCATTGCCAAGGTCGTCATCAACAACCTTTACAAACATACCGCGCTGGAAACCAGCTTCGCCGTGAACGCGCTGGCCATCGATCACGGCCGGCCCAAGACCCTGGGTCTCAAGGAAATGCTCAACGCCTATATCGAGCATCGCCGCGAGGTCATCGTCCGGCGGACCCGGTTCGAGTTGCGCAAAGCCGAGGATCGCGCCGAGGCCCTCGAAGGCTACCTGATCGCGCTGGCCCACCTCGACGAATTCATCCGCATCATCCGGCAGTCGGCCACGCGCGAGGAAGCCAAAATCAAGTTGCTGGCGTTCGATTTCACCCGCGCCCAGGTCGAGGCCATTGGTGTCCTTATCCGCAACGAGGCCCGCCTCACCAGCGGTCGCTACTCCTTTAGCGAAGCCCAGGCCAACGCCATCCTCGACTTGCGCCTGTATCAGCTCACCGGCCTGGAAATCGATAAGGTCAAAGCCGAGTACGGCGAATTGCTTGAACGGATCAAAGACCTCCTGGATATCCTGGCCAAGGAGGCGCGCGTGCTGGCCATCATCAAGGCCGAGCTGCTGGCCATCAAAGAGAAATACGCCACGCCGCGGCTCACGGAACTGGTTCCGGATGAAGGCGACATTGCCATCGAGGACCTGATTGCCAACGAAGGGGTCATCATCACGCTCACCCACGCGGGCCTGATCAAGCGCACCAACATCAGCTCCTATCGCGCCCAACGCCGTGGCGGCAAGGGTGTGATCGGCATGGCCACCCGGGAAGGCGCGACCGAGGAGGACAAGGATTTCCTCGAACACCTCTTCACCGCCAGCACCCACGACTACCTTATATTCTTTACCAACACGGGGCGCGCCTATGTCGAACGCGTGCATGAGATTCCGGATATGGGGCGCGCCGCCAAGGGCCGCAGCATCGCCAACCTGCTCGAACTCAAGCAGGGCGAGACGATCGCCGCGCTGATCCGCATCATCGCCCGGACCGGCCCCAACAAGGAGGACACGACCTGGCAGCAGGAGGGCTTGCTGTTCTTCGCCACCCGTCAGGGCACCGTGAAGAAAACTCCGCTCGAGGATTTTGCCAATGTCCGGAAAGGGGGCATCATCGCCATCGGCATCGAGCCGGGCGACGCGCTGATCGATGTGAAACTCACCTCGGGCGGCGACCAGGTGGTGCTGATCACCCGCGATGGGATGAGCATTCGGTTTTCGGAGGAGGACGTGCGTTCGATGGGCCGGCCCGCCGCCGGCGTGCGCGGCATCAGCCTCGAGAAGGATGACTCCGTCATCGCTCTCGCCGTTGTGGTGAAAGAGGCCACCCTGCTGGTCGCGGGGGAGAATGGCATCGGCAAACGCACCCCCTTCGACATGGTCCTCGAAGACGGCACGGTCGAACCCGTATATCGCCTCCAAACCCGCGGCGGCAAGGGCATCATCACGATGCAAACCAACGAACGGACCGGCCCGGTGGTGGGCGCGCTGACCGTGCGCGAGCACGACGAGGTCATGCTCATTACCGCCGCCGGCCAGATGGTCCGCATCTTCGTGCGAGGCGTCCGCGAAGCGGGCCGCAACACGCAGGGTGTGAAGCTGATCGACCTCGAGTCCGGCGACAAGCTGCAAGCCATTGCTCCGGTGATCAGCGAGCAACAAGCCGATGCTGCCGGCGAGGAGAACCCCCAGCCGCCGGCCTAACGAGGCTGGGCCTCGGACCGTGCGGGCGTTGCGGGGTGGTCGAAGGTGGGGGCTCAAGAGCCCGGCGGCCTGGGCGCGCCGGGCCCCGCTCTTCTGCGGTCAGAACAAATACGAGACTCCGAGCACCGGACCGACGGCGTTGATCCCGAGGTTATGCGCGCCCGTGTTGGCGTTCGAGATATGCTGGTAACGAAACTCGAACTGCGCCGCCCATCGCGCGGTGAAGAAGTAGCGCGCGCCCAGCCCCAATTCCAAATTGAAGTTGAAGGGCTGTCCCACAAACCGCCTCGAAACATCCGTCGAGGTTAAGCCGGCTCCGGCTTGCGCGTAAGGCACCAGGCGCCAGTCTAGCTGCACAAAATTATACCGCCCCCAAACCGTCATGCCCGCCAGGTAGCTTCCCGGGCCCTGAAAAATGCCGCCCCCAAAACCCTCGCCTACCGCCTCGAAATTACCGCGCAGCCACCCGGACCGTTGCACATCGGCCAGCATATAGCCGATCTGTACTTCCGTGATGGCATAGTTAATCGTCGGACGGTTGCCCAGAGCCACAAACGGCGAAAACAGCGCGCCGCTCGTTACCGCGGCTTCGAACGCGCCGCGGCAGAATCGCGTCTCGACGGAATCGCCCGCCGCCGGCGCGTCGTTTTCGATCGTATCGGCCGCGCAGGCATCTCGCCCACAGAGCACGGCCAGTATCAGCCCAACAGTTCTCGATAGTTTCGTCATTTCGCGGCTCACGCGTTGGTGTGAAGCCACTTATTCTGCACCAGGAACGTTCCGCGCGCAATGCGCCCCGCTCACGCGCTTTCAGGCGCGCCGCGCCGGCGCCGGAGATAGCGGGCTAGGGTGATAAGCGCTCGATTTGCCAGCCGGCTGCATCCGCGCCGCGCGTGTACCGGAAGCGGTCGTGCAGGCGGTTGGGGCGCCCCTGCCAGAATTCAAGCCGGGAAGGGGCCAGCACATAGCCGCCCCAATGCGGCGGCCGGGGCACGGTCTCACCCGGGTACTCCCGCTCGATCGCCTTCCATTTCGCTTCGAGTTCGGCTCGATCCCGCACGACCTGGCTTTGATCGGAGGCCCACGCGGCAATCCGGCTTCCCCGTGGCCGGGCCGCAAAGTAGGCGTCGGACTCGGCTGGCGGAACCCGGCTGACGCTGCCGGCGACGGTGACCTCGCGTTCCTGCTCCGGCCAATAGAACACCAGGGCGGCCTGGGGGTTTTCCTCCAACTCCCGGCCCTTGCGGCTGTTGTAGTTGGTGAAAAAAATGAAACCCCGCGCATCCAGTCCTTTGAGCAGAACGATCCGGGCCGAAGGTTTTCCCTGGGAGTCCACCGTGGCGAGCGTCATGGCATTCAAATCCACGAGTTCCACACCTCCGGCCAGCAACAGGGATTTATAGAGTTTGACGAAGAACCGGCGGAGCCGTCCGCTGGCCCGGGCGCCGCTGGCCTGGTCGAACCACCGGCGGAATTGCACGATAGGATCCGCATCCAGATCCCGGCGGCGCAAACCCGCCAGGTTGTATTCTCTTCGAAGATCGGCTAGTGACATAGCTTGGGCGCCAGATGTATAACCAACCCGCCGGAGCTGGTCAAAACCCTTCACCCGTGCCATCTTGAACCTTAGCACCATGAAAATCGCCATCGGCTCAGACCACGCCGGGTTTCAATACAAAGAAAAAATTCGCGAATGGCTCGCCGCCCGCGGCCACGAGGTCAAGGACTGCGGCACCTTCTCTGAAGCGCCGGTGGATTATCCCTTGTTCATCCGGCCTGTCGCCGAGGCCGTGGCGCGCCGCGAAGTGGAGCGTGGCATCGTCCTGGGTGGCTCGGGCAACGGCGAAGCCATCGTCGCCAACCGCGTCCGAGGCGTCCGCTGCGCCGTGGGCTGGAATGCCGACTCCGCCCGTTTGGCCCGCCAACACAACGATGCGAACGTTCTCTCGCTCGGCCAGCGGATGATGAGCCTCGACACGGCGCTCGAATTGGTGCGGATTTGGCTCGAGACCCCCTTCGAGGGCGGCAGGCATCAACACCGCATCGAGCTGATCGACAAGGTGACGGCGGGTTGAGCTGTGATTCCAGACAGGATGAACAGGATGGACAGGATGGGAGAAGGCGGGTGGCAGAGCCCCGAGGTGAAAGTCGCCGAGTAACCGGCCAGCAACTCTGCCGACGGCTCATCCAGGCGGATGCGATTTTGAGGTCAGACTTCAGAAATCCTGTAAATCCTGTTCATCCTGTCCTCTTCTTCGCGGGCGGTAGCTTGGGGTCTGGCGAAGTTGCCGGGATCGCGTTCTCGGTCCAAGCAAGACTCATCACCGCAGCCTGTCTCGAGGTATTTATAGCTGCTTCGCCAGGGCCGCCTGGCTCGCGGCCAGCACCTCTTCATGCAGCGATCGGCCATGCGCATCCATGGTCACGACCGCCGGGAACGAGACGACTTCAAATTCCCAAATGGCCTCGGGTGCGCCAAATTTCTCCATGAAATGAACCGCGGGAACGCGTTGAATGCATTCCGCCAGCACCTGGGCGGCTCCGCCGATGGCGTGCAGATACACGCAACCGTATTGTTTGCAGGCCGCCAGCGTCCGCTCTCCCATGCCGCCTTTGCCGATGACGCCCCGGAGGCCAAAATCACGGATGATCTGCCATTGATACGGTTCTTCGCGAATCGAGGTAGTGGGACCCGCGGCGACGCATTTCCAGTGGCCGTGCTCGTCCTTCACCACCACCGGGCCGCAGTGGTAGAGGATCCCTCCCTTCAGATCCACGCCGGGAGGGAGTTGGCCGCCTTCGTGCAAGTACTTATGCACCGCATCGCGGCCGGTGAACAAATGGCCGGTGATGCAAACTTCATCGCCAACCTTGAGCGAGCGAATCGCCGATTCAGAAACAGGAGTGGTGAGTGCAACCATAAGGTGAAGGTGAAATAAGTGATGGGGCGGGGGAGCGGCGGACGCAGGCGGTTGGCCACTGCCGAAACGGCGCCTTGCCGGGACGCCGGCGCTCCATTGCGCTTAATATAGCCATCGCTGGATGGACCCGTCTGGTCCGAGAACGATGCCCTGGCGGCGGTAGGCCCAGCACATGTAACTGATGCTGACAAAGTACCGAGGCGGGCAAGCGGTTCAACACGCCGATCTTTGCTCCCAGCAGCGTGGTCTTGCCGCCAAAACCCATCGGCCCGATCCCCAGCGTGTTAGCCGTCTCGACGATGTCCTGTTCGAGCTTGTCCAGTTCCGGATCCGGATTGTGGTCATCGAGCCGGCGCAAGAACTGGTGCTTGGAAAACTCGTACCCGGTGGCTCGGTCCCCGCCGATGCAGATTCCCAGGATGCCGGGGCCGCACCCCTTGCCCTGGGCGGCAACCACCGCGTCCAGGATCGCCCGGCGGCAGCCGTCCAGATCGCGGTTGGCCTTCAGCTTTTCGTTGGGCAGGGAATACTGCGCGCCGACGTTTTCGCAACCGCCGCCCTTGAGCATCAGTCGAATGCTAATCTCGGGCGCCCGGTGCTGGTGGAAATGAATCGTGGGCGAGCCCGGCCCCACATTGGTTCCGTCGTTCTTGCCGGTGATCGAATCGACCGAGTTCTGGCGCAGAAAACCCTTCTTCGTGGCCAGCTTTACCGCCGCTCGCGCCGTTTCCTCGAATCCAAGCTGGTCGAACCCTGCGGGACAGTCCACATAGAACAAAATGCTGCCTGTGTCCTGGCAAATCGGCTGCGATTTGGTTTTCGCCAAAGCAATGTTCTGCTCGATGATTTGCATCGCGCTTTGGGCAATGGTCCCCTTCCGCTCCCGTTCGAGGGCCGACAGCGTCGCCCGGTGCACGTCCTCGGGGATTTCCGCCGAAGCGCGGCGGATGAGTTCCAGCAGAGATTCTTCCAGCAAATTCATCGCCGAAAAAGCTACCGGCAGGCGATGGCCAAGTCAACGCTGGCTATTTGGATTCGCTTGTGAACTCACGGGTAGAAACAGACACTCTAATCCGATTGGCCAAGGCACGTCGTGCCGCCGCGGTTAAAAGTGAATCGCGCGATGGCTCACCGCCAGCGCGGCCTCACGCATGGCCTCACCCAGCGTGGGATGCACATGGCAGGTGCGCGCCAAATCCTCGCTGCTGGCCCCGAAGGAAATCGCCACCGCCGCCTCGTTAATCAAATCTCCCGCGTGGGGGCCGAGCATGTGGACCCCCAGAATACGGTCGGTCTTGGGCTCCGCCAGTATCGTGATCCAGCCTTCGACCTGGCCCAGCGTGCGCGCTCGACCATTGGCGCGGAAGGGGAAAAGTCCCTTCCGATAATCCGCGCCCGCGGCTTTCAACTGCTCTTCGGTTTTGCCCACCGACGCGATCTCGGGGTGCGTATAAACCACGGCGGCGATGGTGTCGTAATTGACATGCCCATGGCCGGTGACGAGGCGCTCGACGCAGGCGACCCCTTCCTCTTCCGCCTTGTGCGCCAGCATCGGGCCGGTAATCACATCCCCTATGGCATAGACCCCTTCGGCGTGGGTCGCGAAGTGTTCGTTGACCGGGATGAAGCCTTTTTTGTGCAGTTCAAGGTTGAGATTTTCCAATCCCAATCGGTCAGTGTTAGGGGTGCGCCCCACGGCGACCAGCACCCGGTCGCAGGCAAGGGGGTCCTGGCCCTCAATTTCAACCCGGCACCCCTGCGCGTCCGCGCGCGCGCCGGTTACCTTGCAGCCGAGGCGAAACTCCAACCCCTGTTTCTCGAAGATTTTTTTCGCCTCGGCTGCGATCTCCGCGTCCACTCCCAAAAGAATGCGGTCAAGGTATTCGAGCAGCGTCACTTTCGCGCCCAGGCGGCGCCAGACCGAACCGAGCTCCAAGCCGATGTAACCCGCGCCGATGACAACCAGGTGTTTGGGAACCTCGCTGAAGGAGAGCGCCTCGGTGCTGGTGACAATCCGTTGGCCGTCGATGGCCACCCCCGGGAGGGTGGCGGGTTTGCTTCCGGTTGCGATGAGCACGGACTTGGCTTTGAGTTCCAGTGTCTCCGTGGAGTTGGTGATTTCCAGCTTGCCGGGTCCGGCGAGGCGCGCATGGCCCAGGTAGCGGGTGATTTTATTCTTTTTGAAGAGGGCTTCGACGCCACGGGTGAGCGTGGCCACCACCTGTTCTTTCCGGCGCAGCATCGTGCCCAGATCCAGGGCCAGGTTCTGAAAACCAATCCCGTGGGTTGAAAATCTTTCCTTTGCGTCCCAGTAGCGCTCGCTGGATTCGAGCAGGGCTTTGCTGGGAATGCAACCGATGCGCAGGCAAGTTCCCCCCAACACCGGCTCCTCCTCGATGCAGGCGGTGTTCAGGCCCAGCTGCGCGGCCCGAATCGCGGCTACGTAACCTCCCGGACCCGCCCCGATGACGGCTAAGTCATGCTCCCTTGGTCCCTTCAAGCCTGCCTATCTTCGCCGGATACCAGCCAATGTGCGGTGGGCATACGAGAGCCATAGCAGGCTCAGCAACCCGATGATGATCACTTGGCCGATGACCGGAAAGCTGTAGATGAGGAAAGCACTCAAACCGCAAGCAATCGTTGCCTTAATCAGATCCAACACGTTCATAACTCTGCGCTCAAAACCGACGTTCGCCCCGAAGCTGACGCCCCGCCTTCCGCTCGGTCCTTTCCCCGGGCGGTTGACCGCCATGCCGCGTAAGCCGATTGATGTTCCCGCGCAATCTCTTCTACTCCCACTTTTCGGTTCTGCCAAGTCAAAATGAAAGCGCGTACACACCCACGGTCTGAGGCCGGCTCTCCTTAAGCTTTAGCTCGGACGCTTGTCCCCGTCGCGGTTCGATTCCTGGCGGATGGGCAACGCCATTTCGCGCGCCGGTTCGTCGTACCTGAGGACGATTTCCATGTGCGCCAGATCCTGAACCTCGGCTGCCCGGACGGCCTCGCCGATCGCCCCAAAACCCAAGGCCAGGCTCGGCTCTGAGGCCCAGCGGTTTGCGCCTGCGTAAAAAAGGCTGGTTTCCACGTTGCGGAGATAGACCCTCATTTTGGCGGCATTCTACGATGGGGCGGCCTCCGCGCCATGGGGTTCTTCCCCCGTTTTTTAAAATTGGCTGGGGGAGGGCGGAAATCCCGATCGAGCGCCGGATGGGGGATACCCGGCCTTCCGGCCGGGAGAATCTATTGGGTGAGGGCGTTTGGCAACCAAACCATGAGACATGCCGCGCGGAACGAGGCGACTGGCCAACCGCCGTTTGCATCCGCTTTGAGGCTCGGAAAAGAGCCCCTTCCGCGCCGAGGCGATGCATCCCGGCGTTTTAGCTGGCTTCCGGCACGCCGGCCAGAGTGGCCTCGATGATGCCCTTGGCCACGGCGTGCCGCACCAATCCGGCGGTGTCATGGATGCGCAGTTTGTTCATGACCTGCTGGCGGTGTTTTTCGACAGTCTTTACGCTCAGTCCCAGCTCGCCGGCGATTTGCTTGTTGGCGAAACCCTCGGCGATGAGTTGCAGCACCTCGGCTTCCCGGAGGCTCAACTCGATGCTGGGCGTTTTGCCCGAGGGTTCCCCCGCCAGCGATCGGCAGGTCTGCTCCCGCAGCCGCTGAGCGATCGCCGGACTGAAATAGGCGTTTCCCTTTTTGACCTCGCGGATGGCTTTGACCAGGTCGCCGGCGGCCGTTTGCTTGATCAGGTAGGCCGCTGCTCCGGCGGCAATGGCCTGGTGAATGTGCTCCTCGGTGTCGTAGGTGGAAAGTATTACCACCCGCGTGGCGGGGGCGGCCTTAATGATCTGACGGGTGGCCTCCCGCCCGTTGAGCAGCGGCATAGCCAGATCCATCAGCACGACGTCGGGATGCAACCGGGCGGCCAATTGCACCGCCTCGCGCCCGGTCTGGGCTTCGGCGGCCACGGTGATGTCGGATTCAGCCGCGAGGAGGGCCCGGAGCCCCTGGCGCACAATGTTGTGATCATCGACGAGGAGGACGCTAATATTTGACATAAGCAACACAACTTTAAACCGCCGCACTCAAACTCGCCTCAGTATGCGGGGAGCATCCGGCGAATGAAATAGGGTGAAACCCGCCACCCCCGGCGGCGGTGGCCGCCTCGGCGCCGGCTAAGGTATTCACCCCAATAGATGAGGCTGGACTTGGACGAGATCATCGGGGAAATATGGAGCGGACGAGGCCCGCGGATCGGCCGTTGGCGCCGCGCGGGGTGATCCCGAGTTCAGCGGGCACCACCGGGCCGGTATGGGCGGAGGCTTCGTTCATTATGCGTTTTGGGCAAACGGAACAGGAGACCCGGGGCCTGGGAATTGCTGAGCACCTGGCTGTGCCGGCGGCAAGGGCTGGCTGGCTTGGAGTGCGTGTTGGGCTTCGGGACTCGAGTGCAACCCGGTAGAACGAGGTGATCGATGCAAACAAACCAACATATTCTGCTGGCCGAAGATGACTCGAACGACGTGCTGCTCATCCAGCGGGCTTTCCAGAAGGCAGGCTTGCAAACGGCCTTGAAGGTGGTGCGGCACGGCGAAGAGGCCATCGACTATCTGAGCGGGCGGGGCGACTTCGCGAATCGCGCGCGCTATCCGCTGCCCTTCCTGCTGCTGCTGGATCTGAAAATGCCGGGAACCGATGGTTTCGAGGTGCTGCAATGGGTGCGCGCCGAACCGGAGCTCAAGCGTCTGCTCGTGATCGTCCTGACCTCCTCGAATCTCCAAGCGGACGTGGATCGCGCGTACGAACTGGGCGCCAATTCCTACCTGGTCAAACCGGTGGAGTTCGATCAGATGGCCAACATGATCCTCCGCTTCGAGGCGTATTGGACGGAGTTGAACCGCACACCCACGCCTCCGATGCAGCCAGCGTCTTCCCGGCCGGTGACCAGCATGGTTTGAACCGACCGATGAGCCACCCGGCTCATCGATTCATGGCGCGGGCTTTCGCGCGCCGTGCGAAGCGGAGGGGATGGCTGGCATCGTCACGGCGCCGCGAGCACCACTGGGCTTCCAGCACCGCCCTCGCGGGAGACGCAAGCCCACCTGGTGGTTTCGCCCCGGACCGATGTAGCGCAGGCCTTGCGACCTGCGCTACCCTCTGCGCGGTCCGGGCCAACGCCACTGCACCCGGTGGCCGCTGCGGCGCTGATGAGCAACACGCGCGTCAGCCGCCGCAAATCCGCCTCAGGGCGTGCACGGCGCCCGCATGTCCGTGACCTCGCCATGCTTGCGGACGAGTTCGATCCAGGAGTCGATGGCCTTGGTGCTGATTTGGGTACAGGCTTCGGCGCGGGATCGGAACGCCCCGATCGAGGAGGTCCAGAACTCCATCCACTTGGTCTGGCTCTCCGAGAGGCCGGGGGTCTGGGCGGCATCGACCGCCTTTTTCATCAATTCCGCCCCGGCTCGGCTGTTCTGCTCCATCAGCGCGAGCATCTCTTCCACGCGCCTTTGGGTGAGCGGCACCGGGGTGTTGGCCAGGCCCGTCATCTGAGTCAGGTGCTTCTGCCAGTCCCCGGCCAGCGGGGTTTGGTTCAACATCGAGTTCCACCAGCGCCCGGCTTGCGGCGCGGACGCTTCCGCTTGGGTTCCGAGACCCGGGCCTGCAGATCGCGGACCGTTTGCTGCAGTTCGGCCGCGTCGGAGGGGGGAGCGGACGGCGCGCGCGGGGGCACGGGCTCGAGGGGCCGGCCCGAGAGGGCGGAGGCGAAGGGTTCGAGCATGGCCTTGGTCCAGGCGGACACGGACGGAAAGACCGAGGGCAGGCCATGGGTGCGGCGGATTTGTTCCTCGACCTGCTGCTGGTAATCGAGGAAGGATTTCAGCGCCTGGTTGAAGTATTTTTCAATGAAATCTTTGACCAGTTGGTCATTCATGCGGATGATGCGCACCAGGAGGGGCACCGGGAGGGAATCCACCTTTTCGGTGTCCAGTTCCAGGATAATCTGGGTCAGCACCTGGGCGGTGATGTCCGCCGAGGTCCGCGCGTCCACCACCTGCAAGTCGTAACCCTGCTGGATCAGGGAGCGGATTTGATCCAGGGTCAGGTGGCGGCTGTGGGTGGCGTCGTAATAGCGGCGGTTGGGGTATTTCTTGATATGGAGTCGTTTGGGATTCGCATCCGATGGCGCGGCCATAATCCAGATTAGAATCGGCGTCCTGGCAAGGCAAGAGAAAGTTGAATAGTGCGCGCGCACAAATGTGAAACGTCAGCGCTCCCGGGTGCCGGTCCGGCCGGTTCGGCGGCTCCCGCCCAGTTGGGTGAAGCTCGCGGGAATTGCGGGTCCCGGTGGGATGCCATCTTGACAACCGCGGGCGGGATTCGATACTGATTAGTTGTGCAAACGCACAATCGCCGGGCGTCTGCGCCCGCCGGGCGGCCGGCCCGGGGTCGCGGCGGGCGGGTGAACACGAACGGCGACCAAACGAACGAAAGGGCACGTGATGAACATCAAAGGCTCAGTGGCGGTGATCACCGGGGCGTCCGGGGGCATCGGCCGGGCGCTGGCCCTCGAAATGGCCAAGCGCCAGGCGGCGGGTCTGGCGCTGGTGGATCAAAGCGAGTCGGTCCACCAGGTGGCCAAGGCCATCAACGAACTGGCGGGCAGCCTCCTGGCCCGAGGCTACACCGGCGACGCGACGGACGCGCAGTTCCGCCACCACGTGTACGCGGAGATGGCGGAACAGCACAGCCCGGTGAATATCTGTGTGCCGGCGGCGGGGATCACCCGGGACAGCCTGGCCGTCAAAATCGACAAGCCAACGGGCCAGGTGTCGATTTACCCGGTCGAACTGTTCCGGCAGGTGGTCGAAGTCAACCTGATCGCGCCCGTGTATTGGGCGCTCGAGATGGTGGCGGGCATTGCCGAGGGCCGGGCCCGGCGCGGGCTCAAGCGCTGGGAACCCACCGAACCCATCCAGGGCGTGGTGATCTTTATCGGCTCGGTGTCGTCCCTGGGCAACAAGGGCCAGATCGCCTACGCGGCCACCAAGGCCGGGTTGGAGGGAGCCGCCGCCACCCTGATGATGGAAGCCGTTTTCCACGGCATCCGCTGCGGGGTGATTCATCCGGGCTTTACCGATACGCCCGATGGTCCGGGCCCTGGGGGAGAAGTTCATCGCCGAAAACATCATTCCCCGCACCCAGTTGCGCCGGTTGATCCAGCCCGAGGAAATTGCCGACGCCATCTGCTTCATGATCTCCAACGCCGCCGTGAGCGGTTCGCTGTGGGCGGATGCCGGCTGGCACCCGGCGGCGTAGTCCGGACGCCGGCGCCACGAGCGGGGTGGCGGCGCGCCGGTGCGCCCCAATCCACACAGCGCTAAAGCCGGTGGCAATCCGCAGCATAAAGGGGTAAGGTTCTCCCCGTGTTACCGGGCGACTTGATTTTTCAGAATGTTGGCATGAAGCGCGATCGGCGCGGGCGGTCGCGCCGCAAGCGAGCGGGAAGGGGCCATGGAAGGGGAGCGCGCTGAAGCATGGCAATCACCCGAGCGGCAGGCCCGGTTGCTGGGGGCCGCGCTGCGGGTGGCCGCAAATGCGATCCTCATTACGGATCGCCAGGGGACGATTTTGTGGTGCAACCCGGCGTTTACCCAGTTGAGCGGGTACCCTCCGGAGGAGGTGCTCGGGCGCAACCCCCGCATGCTCAAATCGGGCCGGCACGGGCGCGAGTTCTACGAAGGGCTCTGGGCCACGATCCTGGCCGGGAATATTTGGCGCGGAGAGTTCACCAACCGGCGCAAAGACGGCACCTGGTATCAGGACGAGCACACCATTGCGCCGGTCCGGGCCGAAACGGGCGAGATCACGCACTTCGTGGCGATCATGCAGGATGTCACGGAGCGCAAGCGGGCGGAGGAGCAGATCCGAAAACTAAATGCAGAGCTCGAGCAGCGCGTTCGCGAGCGCACCGCCCAACTGGAAGCCGCCAACCGGGAGTTGGAGGCCTTCTCCTATTCCGTGTCGCATGACCTGAGCGCGCCGCTCCGGCACATCGCCGGTTTTGCGAAGGTGCTGCGGGACGACTTGGGCCCCGTGGCGGCCGGCGATGCCCTCGAGAGTTTAAAGCACATTGAGAACTCCGCCCGGCGGATGCGGGATTTGATCGACGATCTGCTCGAGTTCTCGCGCGCCGCGCGCGCTGATTTGCGGGTGACCAGCGTATCGCTGCCCCGGCTGATGGAAGCGGTCGTGGGGGAGCTTCAGTCTGAAATCCAAGGCCGCGTCATTCTGTGGAAAAAGGAAGCGCTGCCCGAGGTGCGGGCCGACCCGGTGCTGTTGCGGCAGGTGCTGGTCAACCTGATTGGCAACGCGATCAAATATACCCGTCCTCGTGACCCCGCGGTCATCGAGATCGGCCAGGCTCCGAGCCCGCCCGGGGAGACGGTCATCTTCATCCGTGACAACGGGGTCGGCTTTGACATGCGCTACGCGAACAAGCTGTTCGGGGTGTTCCAGCGGCTCCATTTTGAGGAGGAGTTTGAGGGCACGGGCATCGGCCTGGCGAATGTTCAGCGCATTATCGGCCGCCACGGCGGACGCGCTTGGGGAGAGGGGAAAGTGGGCGCCGGCGCCACCTTCTATTTTTCGCTGCCGAACGCGGCCGCGGGCGAAGACGGGGCGGGAGACAAGTCCAGCTCTTGAGGGACTAGGCGGCGCGGGTGTGAACGCCAGGCGCGCGCGTCCGCACCTGGAGCCCGGCTCGGCCCTGGGGGTCCCGTCGGGCCTGATGGCGTCGATGAGGCGCGCGAATATGCGCTGGGGCTTTCACCTACCTAGGCGGCCGGGTGGTTTTGCTGCTTTAATTCGAGGACGGCGGGAATGGAAGGCGCTTTACCGCACGAGCGGGGGAGCAGGCGGTTCGACACGGACGAGTTTGATCAAACCAACGGAAAGATGCCAGCATGGAAACGAACGAAACGAGCAACACCAACAACAACCATCATAGCGGCGGCGAACTCGAGGGAAAGGTTTGTCTAGTCACCGGCGGCAGCCGGGGCATTGGCCGGGCCATTGTGAGTGCGATGGCCAGCGCGGGTGCGGACGTGGCATTCACTTTTGCCACCTCCAAAGAAGCCGCCGATGCGCTGGCCGCGTCGATGGTCATCGAGAAGGGGGTGCGGTGCCGTGGCTACCAAGCCAACGTCGCCTCCTCCGAAGAAATGCAGGGCGTGATTCAGCAAGTCATCAGCGAGTTTGGCCCGATTGCGATCCTGGTGAATAACGCCGGGATCACACGGGACAAGTCGTTTCTGAAGATGACCAAATCCATGTGGGATGAAGTGATGCGGGTGAACCTCGACGGCGTGTTTTACACCACCCAACTGGTGGCGCAAGACATGGTGGGAGCGGGCTGGGGCCGCATCATCAACATCTCCTCGATTGTCGGCCAGACCGGTAATTTTGGCCAGGCCAACTACGCGGCGACCAAGGGAGCCGTGATTTCCCTTACCGAAAGCCTGGCCCGGGAACTGGCGCGCAAAGGGATCACGGTCAACGCGGTCGCGCCCGGTTTCGTCGAGACCGACATGGTGAGCGGCATGCCCGAAGCCGCCGTCAACCAGGTGAAGGCCATGACCCCCATGGGCCGGTTGGGCCGCCCCGAGGAGATCGCGGATGCCGTGGTGTTTCTCGCCAGCCCGCGGGCCAGTTATGTGACAGGCCAGGTCCTGGGCGTCAACGGCGGGATGTACATGTAGGGGGAGTTGGTTGTGGCTCGGGCGATCACCCCAATTGCATCCCGTTGGGAATGCGGCAGATTAGCTGCGTTAGGTGCCCTTCATAGAGCGCAGCTCCGGTTGGCTGCGTGATGGATCATGGCGGTTCGGCAACGTGCCGCCCTTTTTGCACCGAAGCCCCGTGGGATAATGATCACGGTTCAGCGCGTGCCCAACGCGAGTCGGCATGCTTATGATGGCTCTGACAAGATGGCTGGTCCGCGCGATTCTGGGCGTGGTGATCTTCGTGGTGGCGTGTTCGGCCCTGCTGGCCATCTCCCTGTTCGCGATGTATTGCGATCGGCGTTACGTGCACCCTACCTGAAGTAAGCCTTGGTGTTTTCGTGGACTTCCGGGCACTGCAGCACTTCGCTGGGGCTCATCCACAGATACTCGCCGTGCTGATCCTTGGGCAGCGCTGAGAGGTCCAAAGCCAATCCGATCTCATAAGCCAGCGTGACGTAATGGGTGCCGAACCCGGGTTTGCCAAAGCGGTTGGTCGCATACAGGTGGTCATTCACCCCCACAAAACGAGCGTCGGCCATCCTCAACCCAATCCCCAGCTCCTCCCGGCTGATCCGTTCGAACGCGGCGGGCAGGGCTTCGTTCTTGGTAATCCGCCCGCCCGGAACGAAAAACTGGTTCCGCGCCGGCTCGTAGGTGCGACGTCCGACCAGAACTTTTCCCTCGGGTGAGCGCACGATCAGGTCGATGGCCACCAACGGTGTGAGGCGAATCACCCGCTCAAAGTCCGCCGGGGCCATCCACTCGCCAGGTTTGGGCTCGGCTAGCGCTCGATGGTTCGGGTTGCTCATCCCACAAGGCTAGCCAGAATCAGGCGCTGCCGAAAGCCCGATTTGGCGGTCCAGAGCCCCGGGACCGGGGGTTGCGTTACGCACGAGGTGGCGTGGTCCACTCGCTCCGGGCACGGCAGACTTCCGTTCCGCTGCTTCGCAAGAGCGCATGGGACCAATTGCCTGGCTCGCTTTCGTTCGAGCAAACCGAGATGACGTCGCCACCCCTGGTTTCCTCGACGTAATTGACCTCGATGAGTTTCAAATCATGCGCTTGATGAAATTCAACGGGGAGGGAATCCAGCAGCCAATTGAGATACCTGGCGCTGTTGACATGGCCATTCACATCCAGGTCGCTGTATTTCGAAGTGACGGTCAGGCGGGCGGTTCGCGCCTGGCCGGCGGGCAGCTTGGCCGGGTCCTGGCCGAGGGCCATTCTTTCGGGAAACGAGTGGACCTGACGCAACCATGCGTCGAGGCGCTGAGGCTTCCGGCTCGGTGCATCCAGGACCAACCAGGCGCTCGAGCCGCTCACGAGTTGCCGCCCGGTGGTATCGACGATTTCAAAATCGCGCGGCGCCAGGATCCCTTTCGCCGCGCGCGGCCAGGTCCTCAAGCACACGACATCGCCCCACCGTGGACAAGCCGCGATTTCGATGCGCAGACGCGCCAGGACCCAAAATCGCTGCTCGCGCGCCAGATGGCTGTAGCCGAAGCCCAAGGCCTCCGCGTGGTTCCAGGCCGCTTCTAAAAAGTACCGGCACAGAGCGTCCAGGGTGGCGCGCTGCCTGAAATCGACATCATACGAGCGAATCGTCAGGTGCTCCTGCCAGGCCTCCGCGCTCCCTGTCGCCGCGTTCATCGGTCACTTGGCAAAACCCTGGATTTCCGCGCAGGAGGAGAACGCCTGGCGGGGATTATCTCCGCTGGCGGGTTTGCCCAAAATGCGAACGGCCCAAATCCGGTCGGGAGTGCTTAGCTCGTATTCGAAGCGTTCGCCTCCTTTCAATCCGGCAGGATCGCCGGCCGTGGTGGCGGGATAGCTCTTGAGCTCCCCGATTGGTTCCCAACCGCCGTCCCGCGCTAATTTCGCCTCGACGCGCGGACGTCCCGCGCTGGCGTCAAACCAGCCGCCATCGTGGAACGTTTTGCCGTGGGTGAATACGATGCGCGCGACCGTGACCGGTTCGTCCAAGGTCACGGCAAACCAGTCTTCGGGCGCCGCTGTGCCATCAAAGGTCACTACGGCCGTCAGCGGATCCTCGTCGGTGATGGATCCGTCCAGGTTGCCATGGCGGGAGCGGCTCTCGCGGGCGTCCGCCAGCACGTTTTCGGAGGCGCCGCCTTTGGGCAGGGGCAGCCAGACCTTGTACTGACTCCCGGTCTCGCCCGCGTCGGCGAAGGGGATAAGCCGGATCCGCAGGGGAGCGCCTTTCTTCAAGGCGCCGACGCTTCGCCGGCAGAGGGCATTGATGCGGAAAACCTGTGCGCCCGGCCAGGTCGCCAGCCGGGGAGGCGCCGGTTCAGGTTGGAGAGCCAGTTGGGCTAGGTCCGTTCCAGCGGCGGCGACGGCGCTGAGAGAGGGCGTTGCGGATGGGTCACCCATGGAAGGGGCCGCTAATAAGTCCTCATCGGCCGCTAAAACCAACGGCCCGTAAAGCACCGCTACCTTGCCCTGATTAAGATGGCTTCCTACGATCACCCGGGGCTCCAACTGCAGTGAGAGATCGATCCGGTCGCCCGGCTTCCACTTTCGAGAGATGGCGGCGTAGCCATCAACGCCCCGGGCCGCTTTGAAAGTCTTTCCATTCACCACCAAAGCTGCGGATCGGCACCAGGCCGGCACCCGCAATTTGACGGAAAATCTTCGGGGCGCCTCCGGGTCGATGGCGATGCGGATCTGTCCGTCATGGGGGTAGAGGGTGTCGGTGCGGACGGTGACGGAAGTGCGGTCACGCAGCGCGAGGCGGGCGGTTCCGGCCTCATAGAGGTTGACCACCACGCCGTCGTTGTCCGTGGAGAGCGCGAACGTGGGAATGAGGGCAACACCCCGAGGGCCGCTCGACAGGCAGCAATGGCCGTCGAGGGTGCTGCTGTAGGGCTTCTTGCCTTCCATCTGCACGTAGTAGCCCCAGCCCGAGCCGTCGCACCGCTGCGCGCCGAACAATTGATTGAGCACGACCTTTTCCAGTTGATCGGCAAACCGCGCCTGGCCCGTGAGCCGCAGCAGTTGCGCGTTGAACTGCAGCCAGGTCACGGTGACGCAGGTCTCCCCGACGTTGTTGACGTTCGGCAGGTCGAAGTCGCCGTGGAAGACTTCTCCGTAACTCGCGGCGCCCGTCAGGTAGAGACGATTTTTGACAATGTCGTCCCAGGCGTTGAGGCAGGCCTCGAGTATGCGCGGGTCATTCACCGTGCGATAATACTCGAGCGCCCCATTGAGGCAGGAGAGCATTTCGTACGCTTTGCCGTTGCCGACCTTATCGACCCGCTTGGCGGTGAGCAGGGTCGAGATGATCTTCGGCCCGTCGGGCTGTTCCCACGCACGGAGGATGTACTGACAAAAACGGAGGTAACGGGGTTCGCCGGTCAGCCGATACAGCAACACCATGGGCTCGAGCACGCTCGTGGGGGCCATGCCCACATGCCAGCCCGCTTTGATGATGTCGCGCTTTCCCGGCGTATCGCCAAAGGTATCGCAGAGCAGGTCGGCCATGCGTCGGCAAGCCGGCAGTGGCGCGAGGTTGCCCGTGTAGCGCATGTAAGTGATCAGGCCGATCAGGTTATATTTGTGGGCCCAGACATCCCACTCCGTCCACCGGTCCTTGTCCAGGTAGGTGCCCAGATAGCCGTCTGGAAGCTGACACTGGATCAATTCGGCGGCGACATAATCGAGCTGTCTGCGCAAAGCGGGGTCGCCGGTGTTGACCCAGGCCAGTGTGGCGGCGTGCAACCATTTGCCGACGTGTTCGCCGTCCCAGGCCTGGCGGCCTGGCCGCCGGCGATAGCCCTCGAGCAGGCGAGCCGGATCCAGTTTCACCAACCGGTTCGCCTCATTCACCTCGATCCGGCTCCCCAGCCAGCCGGTCAACCGCACCCGATCCGGTAACTGAAAGTCCTGCCGATCGGCAATCACCGGAACCACTTTTTCCGGCACGACATCGATGGCTTGAGTTGGCGCAGTGATGGCCCAGAGGGCGCAGGGAACGAGGAGGATGGGGTTCTTCATGAGCCTGGAATCAGGTTAAACGCTATGCATGACGCGGCTTGAAAGATAGTTTAAGGCCGGCAGCGCGGGAAGCAAGGGAACAGAAGTGGCAGGCGTCCGGGCCTCCTCCACGAGGAGCGGATCGGCAACCAACCGCGACTGAGGCTGGGCTTCGGACCCTCGGCACGCTGCGGGTAGGTCGAGGATTGGGGGGCTCGAGAACTTCGGGTGGCAGACACCTGACTCGTCTGGCGCTCTTTCAAATCAACCTGTCTTGAAAGGAGACAGTCAGCGAGAAATCAAGACAAGCCCTCGAACCGGGAGCGCATCCCGCCACTACCCTCGGAGCGCCGGCTTTGAGCCGGCTTACGGCGCTCGGCGATTCTTATGGTGCTCCTATGGATATTGGATGCGCTAAGCCGTCTCCAAGCGGGCGCTCCGGTGTCTGGCCGTGTTCGGCGGAGGGGACTGCCGGGATGCGCCCACGAACCGGCGCAAAGCGGTTAATCCGCTTTGGATTTGGACAATGGCTTGGCCGCGGGGTCGGCATCCAGCGAACCTGGCGACCATACCGAAAGCGTTTCGTGCCAGAGATCGAGGGTGGCACGCAGTCCATCCAGCCACGGCAGTACCCGGCGTTCGAGCGCGTTGGAGAGGGCAGCGGGATCGATAGACCAACAACTCTCATCGACTTCTTTGATGATCACAGCCAGTTGCTGCAGTTGCCATTTGCGCAATTGTAAGAGTGAGGCCCCACCCGCGGCGGAACCACAGGCGGAGGATGGCATCAGGCTTAAGGTCAACAGCGGCTGCTTGAGGTCCCGGGCCAGATTCCACCAATGTTCGCGAGCAAGGCGGCTCTCGTTGATGAGGACGATGGTCACCGCCGACTCCACGCGGTTGCGGAGCTTGGCGATCTGTTGCCGGGCCGTGCTGACAAGCTGGAGGGGCACATGGGCCAGGTCCATGGTTTTGGCCTCGACCCTGGCGAAGTGCTGGGGCCCGGCCGCGTGCGGGACCGGTCCTACCGCTTTGCCATCGACGGAAAAGGAGCAAAGGACGCGCTGTTGCTCGAGCGCGAGGGTTTCAAGGAAAGACCGGATTGAGGCCAGCGAACGCCGCCGTGGCGGCACAAATACCGGCTGCCCATCGAGAACAACTTCCAGGCGGGTTTCCGGCCTCCCGAGGTGACGTGAATCTGAGTGCATCATTTTCTGGCACTTTAGGCTTGCAAGAACTGTGCCCAGTGCTCACGAGGCTCGGTTTTAAACGATTTGGCGTCGCGGGGTGGCCGAGGATTGGGGGCTCGGGGGGGTGGGAATTGCAGTTGGCTCTTCGGGGTCGCCATTTTTGCAGCCGGTCGCTGGCGCATAGCTCGCAACGCGACGCCGCTCCTTCGCGGAGGCTGCGGATCCATGGTTTCAAGTCCATGGCTGCCGCCGCCGGCATCACGCGACCCAGGTCCATAATGTCACCGGCCACGCGGGCCTGAACCCAGGCGCCGGACGGGTTTCGGCTCAGAATTCACACGCCGCTGGCGATCTCGCGAAAGCCCAGGAGCCGGAGCCGGGTGGGATGCGGGCGCACCCCGATGAGCCGGGCGAGCGCGCGCGAGGCCACAACCTCGACCAGGCCCAGGACGATGCTAAACCACCCCAGGCTGCGCGCCAGTTTGCATTCATCCATCTTCTCGGTGATCTCCTTGCAAGTCCCGCGTGCCATATGCCCGCCGTGTTTCAAAGTGTGTACTCGGCGGCGGCTCGTCGGAAGCGCAGCTTGCTTTTCGAGGGATCATAAAACCGCCCACCCATAAGCTCAAAAGGGGTACTGAACCCAGTGGAGACACTGGGATTCCATGAGTGAGGGTCACCCGTCAACGGGATGGCGCGGCGTGTCGAGGACCAATTGATAAAACTCGAGGTCCAGCCAGCGCCCGAATTTAAAGCCGGCCTGGCTGAGCCGGCCCGCGCGCTGAAAACCAAACGACTCGTGCAGCCGGATGCTGGCCGCGTTTTGCGAGTCGATGCCGCCGATGAGCAGGTGATAATCCTGATGCCGGGCGGCGCTGATCAGCTCGCCCAGCAGGGTTTTTCCGTGGCCTTGGCCGCGGGAGCCGGCGGCCACATAAATGGAATGCTCGACCGAGTACTTGGACGCCGCCCAGGCCCGAAACGTTCCGTAGCTGCCGAAGCCCAGCAACCGGCCCCGCTCGTCCACCAGCCCAATGACGGGAAAGTTGCCCCTGGATTTGGTTTCGAACCAGGCCGCCATCATCTCCGGGGTGCGCGGCTTGTAATCATAAAGCGCGGTCGAGTTCAGAATCGCCTCGTTAAAAATATCCAGGATTTGGCCCGAATGCGACGGGTCGCAGCGGATGAGGTTCATGATTCGAGAGGGAGTTGGCGGCGATCGACGAGCCGCTTCCCCCGGCGTCGGGCACGCGGTTCGTTGTGGGCGGAGCAAGGCAGCATGAGACCCGGTTCCGAAGCAGCCTCAGCTCTCAGGCAGAATCGTATTGTCACGGCGCCGTTGAGCGAACCGGCAATAGTGCGTGTATCCGCAACTGCGGGCCAGTTGAACCGCCTCGGCGAGGTTCAAGCCCACCTCGCCGGGCGCATGGGCGTCCGAGCCGAAAGTGATCGCCACGCCCGCGCTCGAAGCCAGCCGCACGATTTGTGGACTGGGATAGATCTCCCGGCATTCCTTGCGCAGGCCGGCGGTGTTGAGTTCGATGGCCGCGCCGTGTTCCCGCGCGGCCCGCAGAAAGCTCTCGAAGAGCGGCGTGCAGTCTTCCTTCGGGTAAAAGCAAAACTTTTTGCACAAATCCGCATGCCCGATGATGTCGAACAATCCAGAAGCAGCGGCTGAGGTCAAACGCTCGAAATAGGCGGTCCAGACCTCGAACGGGTTGCGGTGCTTCCACTCGGAAATCTGCTGCGGGTTATCGATGGCCCAGGCCGGAGAGAGATAATGGACGGAACCGATCAGGTAATCCCAGGAATGCCGCGACGCGAGCTCCCGAATCCAACTCTCGTACCCGGGGAGATAATCGACCTCGAGCCCGAGTTTGATGATCAGGTTGGGATGGTCACGGCGAGCTTGTTCCACCTTGGCCACATATAAGTCCAATTCCGCCGCCCGCATTCGCCAGTCATCGAAATCGTCGCGCGGCATCGGGGCGTGGTCCGAGAACCCCAGTTCGGCGACCCCGGCGCGGAGGGCCTGGGCCGCCAGTTCGGTCGGTTCGCCCACCGCATGGCGGCAGAGCGGGGTATGGGTGTGATAATCAACCGGCAGCTTCATGCGGGACGCTCGATCCCTTGAATCTGGAAACATGTTGCGGCCAAGTCAAGTTTTGCCGCACGTGGACGGCGCCCCGCGTTTCTCCGACCCGGTGTCCCCTCTCATCGCACGGCGGGCGCGGCAAGGCGAAGCGAACAGGGCCTCCCGGGCTCCGTGATTTGATCATGGCGGGGCTTGTCGAGGCGGCGGCGCTGAAATAGGCTCTCGGGACCCAATAACGGATGAGCGCGAGGACAAGAATAATTAAACCGAGGGAACGGTTCCCAGTCGGTGACGCTCGGCCATGCCATGCTTATGCTCACGCTTGAATATCTGGCCGGGCTCTTTGCCCAACACGCTTCCGCCGCCAAGCAACCGGTGAAGGAATTCTCGATTGGCGATCGGGAGTTCGCCTTCAACTCCAAGCCGGCGATCATGGGAGTGGTCAATTTGTCCCCGGATTCCTGGTACCGCGAGAGCGTGTGTTTGAACGCCGATTTGGCCCTCCGGCGCGCCCGGGTGCTGCGGGCGCAAGGGGCGGACATCATCGACGTAGGCGCGGAATCCACGCTGGCCCAAGCCGCGCGTGTGCCCGGCGAAGCCCAGGCTCGGAGCCTGCTGCCGGTGATCCAGGGCCTGCGCCAGGACGGTATTTTGGTTTCCGTCGAGACCTACGACGCCGCGGTCGCGAGGACTTGCCTCGAAGCGGGGGCGAACCTGATTAACCTGACGGGCACGCAGGCCACCCCGGAGATCTTCTCCCTGGTGGCCGCGCATGATGCGGCGGTCATTATCTGTTACGTGCAAGGGAAGAACGTCCGCGAGGTGGGCGATTTTGATCTCGCCGCCGATCCCGCGCAACGGATGCGCGACTATTTCGCCGCTCAAATCGAACTGGCGGTTCGCAACGGGGTCGAGAAGATCTTTGTGGACCCGGGGCTGGGCTTCTATTACCGAAATCTACAGGACAGCGCCCTGCGGGTCCGCCATCAAATGCAGGTCTTTCTGAATACGTTCAGGATGCGCGCGCTGGGATTTCCCACCTGTCATGCCTTGCCCCACGCCTTCGAATACTTCGGCGAAGAGGTCCGGTGCGCCGAGCCCTTCTTCGCTTTGTTGGCGGCGCTGGGACAGACCGACTGTTTTCGCACGCACGAAGTCCCGCGCGTCAAGGCGGTCCTGGACACCCTGGGGGTGTTTTGAGGTTCAAGGAGGCTAGAAAAGGGCTTTAACCAGGTAATACAGCCCCGCGGCCAGAGCCACGGCCGGGAGTGTGGCCAGAACCAGACTGGCACGGGCCAGCCCCTTGCGGCCAAACAGGATCGAGCAGATCCGGATGGAAACCACCAGCAAAAATCCACTGAAAGCCAGCAGGATGATCTTCAAACTGCACCACGCGGCGGGCCAATCACCCCAGCGCGCCCAGGGCGATTCCCGCGCTACGGCAACGAAGGATTTACCCTCGAAATAGCCCGCATGCGGGGCCAAAAACACCACCAGGAGCAGCCCGAAAGCAACCGAGTAGCACACCACCAGGCGCTGAAACGTGGCCTTCCGCTCGCTGAAAAGGGGTGAGATGGCACCGGTGAGCGACACGGATCTCCTGTTATTTCCCCGCTCCGTCAGGGCCGTTCGTGCCGGCGCGCAAAAGTGGGTGGGCAAGCCGGCGCCCGGCCCGGAGGCACGCGGCTCCGCCCCAAACTCCCGCTCGAAAACTTTCAGGCATTTTTCTCCGCATACCATGCGCGTGTTGTGGCATTCGCGCAAGTGATTTGCCAAATGAAAAAGCCTGTTCATGCCCCGCCCGCGCGCCTGCGGCCGGGCCGCGCCGGGAGCTGGATCCGGGTCATCCCGCGCGCCAAAACCCCGCCTGACCGCCTAGATCCGCGACCGCCCCACCAGAAACACCCCTTCCTCCCCCGAGCGAGTCACCCAGGTTTGACGCGCCTCGAGACCGTGTTCGCGGAACAGGGACTGCAGGAGCCCGGGGGTGTGGCGATAGGAGAAAAAGAGGCGAATCTCTTCGCCGGGAAGAAAGCTGAAGCATTCGTCTTCAACCTGGAACCGGCGGGGGCGGGTGAATTGGAACCTGGCGGTGATGCGTTTCAGGTTGGGATATTTGGGGCTTGCCTCGATCCCGAAGTGTATCCGGCCGTCCTGGCGTTCAAGCCCGGCATCGAGCAGGAACGTCTCGAGCCAGGCGCGGGTCAGCTCGTTGTCATAGAGCGGCAGCACGCGCTTGATACCCTCCGCGTAGTCAGGACCGGGAGCGAGATTGGCACTGAACAAGAGGCAATCTGCCGGCTGGATCAATTCCGCCAGCCGCGGCAGGATCATCTCCGGCTCGAAATTCGGGATCATTCCGAAAAACGTAAACCAACGCGCGGCGCCCGAGCGAGCGGCCTCCGGGAAGTGCTCCTCGAGGACAGTGGGAAGGTCCCTGGCCTGGCTCAAGTCGCACACCAGCGGCAGACAACGCACGCTTGGAAGACCGGCCAAAACCGTTCGCCTGGCCTCCAGAACCATGGCCGTGCTCACGTCCAGCGGAGTGTAGAAGAGCTCCCGGGCCGAACTCCGGAGCAGGCCCAGCAAGCCCGCATCCTTTTGGCCTCCGCCACAGCCCAGCCCGATGACATGCGCGCGCGTCCCGTGAAAACGTGACGCGGCTTCCTTGAACGCTGCTTCATAGGTCGCGGCGCAGTCCGGATCCGTGCGCGACGGGGAGTACGCCCGGTGCAGCGCCAGCCATTGGGCCGTCTGCTTGACGCTGTCGTAATGGAACTTGTGGTTCACCTGCCGTGACCTTAAGGAATCCAACAACTCCCGCCTGAGATTCTCCGGAAACTGGCTGGCGTGAATGTTGACGCTGACGATGGATGACACCCGGTTGATCTGGCGTAAAATCCCTCCGCACACAAGCGAGAGAATCAGCGTTTGACACAACCCGGCCCAGAATCAGTAGCCATACCCCCGGCCCGCGCATAGCCCTATTTGGTACGGTAACACGAAAGGAAGATTATGGATGAACCAACGAAGAGGCGCTCGGCCGATATCGACCTGGGCTTTATCGACCTCGAACCGCGCGCGGGACGAGGACCTGGCAAACGTTCCCTGGATGGGCAGGGACTTGGCGCGGGAGATCGTCAGGCATCGTCCCTTTACCCACATGGACGATCTGCGACGGCTGCCAGGTTTTACTGAGGATATTATGGACGAATTAGTTGAAGGCGGCGCAACGATCGGCACCCCGCCAAAACCCTGAAGCAGGGCTGGCCGGCCTGAAAGCTGGAAACGTGCGGCAGGTCCGGAGCCTCAAGCGGAGGGGTGAGCGGCCCCGAGGGTCTGAGTAAGCGGCGGGAAGTTCTAGACGCAGGAGCAGTCCATGATGGCCGGTTCTATGGAACATATGTTACATAGAACCGGCCATTGCGATGTCCAGGGCCGTCGCTGTTGAAGCCGAAAGCGCGGCGCAATCCGGCTTGCTTAACCTGGCCGAAGCGACATCTTGGACCGCAATCTATGAGCAAAGACTCCCGAAAACTAAGCACCCTGGCCTTGCACGCGGGTCAGGTTCCAGATCCCACCACCGGGTCGCGAGCGGTGCCGATCTATCAGACCACTTCCTTTGTTTTCAAGAGTACGGAACATGCCGCCAGCCTGTTTGCGTTGAAGGAATTCGGGAATATCTATACCCGAATCATGAACCCCACCACGGACGTCTTCGAGCAGCGGGTGGCCGCGATCGAAGGGGGGACCGGTGCGCTGGCGGTTGCTTCGGGCCAGGCGGCAACCACCCTGGCGCTGCTGAACATCACGCGGGTGGGGGACGAGATTGTGTCGGCGAACAACCTGTATGGCGGCACGTATCAGCTATTCCACTACACGATGCCCAAGCTGGGGCGAGAGGTGAGGTTTGTCGAATCGGGCGATCCCAAAGCGTTTCGTCGCGCCATTACCGGCAAAACGCGCGCCGTGTTTGCGGAAACGATCGGCAATCCAAAGCTGGACGTGCCGGACTTCGCGGCGCTGGCCGGGATCGCGCATGAAGCCGGGTTGCCGCTGGTGGTGGACAACACGATCGGCGTGGGACTGGTGCGGCCGATCGAGCATGGAGCGGACATCCTTGCAAGCTCGGCGACGAAATTCATCGGCGGGCATGGCACCTCGATCGGGGGTGTGATCGTGGACTCGGGCAACTTCGATTGGAGCAGGGGAAAATTTCCTGAATTTACCGAACCGGATCCCAGTTACCATGGCCTGAAGTTTTGGGAGACGTTTGGCAATTTCCCCGGCCTGGGGAATGTCGCGTTCGTGATCAAGGCGAGGGTGCAGTTGCTGCGAGACATTGGGGCGGCAATGAGTCCATTCAATGCGTTCATGTTTCTGCAAGGCCTCGAGACGCTGCCGTTGCGGCAACGGCAGCATTCGGACAACGCGCTGCGCATCGCGGGTTTCCTCAAGCAGCACAAGCTGGTGGCTTGGGTAAACTACCCTGGCTTGCCGAAAGGCCCGAACTATAAAACCGCGGCCAAGTACTTAAAGCATGGCTTCGGCGGCATGATCGGGTTCGGGATCAAAGGCGGGCTCGAGGCGGGGAAGAAATTCATCAACTCGGTGAAGCTGCTGTCGCATCTGGCCAACATTGGCGATGCCAAGAGCCTGGTGATTCATCCGGCATCCACGACGCATCAGCAGTTGAGCGCCGAGGAGCAAGCCGCTACCGGCGTGAGCGCGGATTACATCCGGCTTTCGATTGGTTTGGAGGACGCGGAGGATATCGAGGCGGATATCGAGCAGGCGTTGCGGGCTTCGCAGAGCTAAACCTGGCGTCCAGGCCGGCTTAGGGGCCAAACTCGGAGCGGCTTTGGGCTTGCCAGGCCGCCCCAAATCGATGATCCGCAGTCTCGTCGTAGGAGGTTGTTCAGTGAACTCACTAACCATCATTAACCACGAACAAGAAAAGCAGCGGCTGGCTTTCCTCGATGCGCGCGCCCATCCGGGACTGGTTGAGACCGGGCGTTTTGACGTCGTGGGACTGCTCGGTGGAGTGCGTGCGGTGAGCGGGAACCTGGATTGATTTCTGGAAATGAAACAGGCGGAACAGAATTTCCTGATGGAAAAGCGGGCTGCCTCTTCCCGGCCGCGCAAGCCCGCGGGCGCGAAACCGCCGGGGTGCCGCTCCAACAAACTGACCGGCAAGCCGTCGTGCGAACCGCCGGTTAGGATTCTTCCCCGGTCCCCTCGGTGGCCTCGCCATGTTGCTCCCGTACCTTGCGGGCGCGGCGGGCGGCGAGGGTGTGGCCGTATTTCGTGTCGAGCCGTTCGAGAAGTTCCACGGCCTTATCGGGCTGGTTGAGGCGTCCGTAGAGCTTGGCCAGGTGCAGCGCGGCCCAGCCCCAATCTTCATCGGGCAGCTTGCGTTTGAGCAACTCCTCGTATTCCAACGCCGCGGCGAGGTAATTCTTCAGATCGTAATTGTAGATCTCGGCAATGCGTGCCATGAGCTCGAACTCGCCGGGGTGTTTTTCGAGAAAATCTCGCAACAAGCGAATCGCTTCGAGGGGTTCGCCGCGTTTGCGGAGGCCCTCGGCCGCTTCGAGTTCGGCTGCGGCCGCCTCGGGGGCGGCCCCTTCCAAAATCCAGAGTTCCGCGCGGCGGCCCATGCGCCGTGAAACGTCATAGGCGCACAGCAACCCCAAAACGATCGCTACGGCGATGAAGGCACCCAGCGAGGCGATCATCCGCGATCTTGACGCGCCAGCCGCGCCATGCCGGACCCCCGTCAAATCCACCCCGAAATACCAGGCGAAAATCAACGCGCAAACAATCAACCCGGCATAGACCGATATCTTGGCAGGACGGCTCATTCAGTTCGGACAATATCGAGGATAGAGTCCGAATTATCCGCGGTCCACGAAAGACAAATTTTCGTCGGCCTCGCCGAGTTCGGCGGTGCCACCATCATCGTCGCAAACCAAAATGCCTCGCTGCCACCCGGCGTAGTCTTCGTAACCTGGCGAAAACTCCTCGGTTTCACCGTTGCTGACGAACACGACGGTAGCGAAGTTGCTTTTGTATTGGACACGGTCGCCGGCGTGAACCTCTTCGCCTGAAAGATAGTGTAGAGAGTCCGGATCCATAATTGATCTGTGGCTTGACAAATTACTTTTAGCACCCAAGGCCCGAATTTGCAAATAATATTTCTTCCCAAACCCCAACCCCGAACCGCCTTCGAGGAAGTGGCCGGGGAGCCAAACCGTCGTGGCATGGGGTACCAAGTTTTGACCGCGCGCTTATGCAATAGACCCGCGGGGCGGGGGACGATATGCTGAGTTGATGCTGCCAACGCAGAATTTACATGTCAAAGAAGCCGTCCGGTTGCTCACGCCTCGCGCGCTGAAGGCTGAGTTGCGGGTTTCGGAGGAAACCAACCGGGGCGTGGCGGCCAGCCGCGAGCGGGTGACCAATATCTTGTGCCAGAAAGACCCGCGGCTGCTGGTGGTGGTTGGGCCGTGCTCGATTCACGATGTGGACGGGGCCCTGGACTACGGCGCGCGCCTGGCCGTGCTGCGCAAGGAGTTGGCGGACCGGATGGAAATTGTCATGCGGGTTTATTTCGAGAAGCCGCGCACGACCATTGGCTGGAAGGGGCTCATCAACGATCCACACTTGGACGGGACCTATGAGATTGAAACCGGGCTGAAGAAGGCACGCCGGTTGTTGCTCGAATTGACCGCGCTGGGGCTGCCGACCGCGACCGAGTTTCTCGATCCCATCATCCCCCAGTATATTGACGACCTGGTGACCTGGGCGGCCATCGGCGCCCGGACCACCGAGTCGCAGACCCACCGCGAGATGGCCAGTGGACTTTCCATGCCCGTGGGCTTTAAGAATGGAACCGATGGGAGTCTGCAGATCGCTTTGGACGCGATGGTTTCCGCTCGAACCTCGCATAGTTTCCTGGGCATCGACCAGGACGGCATCACGAGCATCATCCGGACCACGGGAAACCCCATCGGTCACATTGTGCTGCGAGGCGGGCGGACACGGACCAATTACGATGCAGCCAGCTTGCGCGAGGCGGAACTCAAGTTGAAGGCGGCCAGGCTGCCCGCCGTGCTGATGGTGGACTGCAGCCATGCCAACTCGGGCAAACAACATGGCCGGCAGGAGGAGGTCTGGCACAGTGTTCTCGAACAACGCCGGGCGGGAAATCCGGCGCTCATCGGACTCATGGTGGAGAGTTATCTCGAAGAAGGCAGTCAGCCGTTTCCGAAGCGGGCGGCGGAGTTGCGCTACGGGGTTTCCATTACCGACGCGTGTTTGGGGTGGGAGGCCACGGAGCGAATGCTGCGGTGGGCCGGGGAGGCCTTGACCGGAACCGAAATCTCCGCTCCGCTGGGGACGCATTGACGGAATGAACGTACCGAACAAGCTGACGGTTTCCCGGTTCTTCCTGACCGCGGCGTTTTTGGCCGTGATGTTTTCGCAGTTCCCTTACCACGAGACGGTGGCGCTGGGGCTGTTTGTCGCGGGCGGCATCAGTGATTTCCTGGATGGGTACCTCGCCCGGCGCGACAAGCTGATCACCAATTTCGGGATTCTGATGGATCCGCTCGCCGACAAGATCATGGTTTGCTCGGCATTTATCGCGTTTGTGGGGCTGAAATGGATCGCGGCCTGGATGGTGGTGATCATTGTCGCCCGGGAGCTGGCCATCACCGGCCTGAGGCTTCTGGCGGCCTCGAAGAATGTGGTGCTGGCCGCCGAAGGCTACGGCAAACACAAGACCATATCGCAGATCGTGGCCATCATTTCGCTGCTGGTGCTCGCCAGTTACGAACAGTGGGGGGCGTCTGGCAGGCTCCTGTTCGGGGCGCGGATTTTTGGCCAACCCTGGATTCAGCGCTTCGCCGAAGTCGCGGTTTGGCTGGCCGTGATTCTAACCCTGATCTCCGGAGGCCTCTACCTCTGGCGCAACCGGGCGTTGTACCTGGAGGACATGTGAGGCTGGCAAGGGAGCGTTGGGTTCCTGCTGCCGGATAACGCAGGCCATGCCCGTCGGGGAAATCATCCTGGGTTTGAGCCTGGTTCTGATCCTTTTCGGCGCCGGCGTGTTGGCGCGGCCGGAGATTCGAACCCGGAGCCGGCTCCTTTGTGAGTTGATGGTCTGGGTGGCGCGCGGGTTTGGCGTCGGACGAATTCCAATCGCACCGGGAACCTTTGGGTCCGCCCTGGGGGTGCTGTGGTTTGCGTTGTTGATGGCTGGCGGAAGACCTTGGGTTTTCATCCTCGGCCTGGGGTTCGGGATCGTACTCTCAATTTGGTTCTGTGGAGTGGCGGAGGCAGTGCTCGGCCAGAAAGATCCCGGCTCGGTGGTGCTCGACGAGATAGCCGCTATGCCGGTTTGTTTCGCGGCCTGGGTTTGGCTGGCTGCCCGGCACGCCGGCGGTTGGCCGGATCTGGCCGTTTTCTTCTCCGGTCGCAATGGGCTGCTCAGCGTCGGCATCTTTGCCGCCTTCAGGCTCTTCGACATTTGGAAGCCCTGGCCCGCGCGCCAGAGCCAGTCGCTTCCGGGCGGGTGGGGTATCACCGTTGATGACCTCTTGGCTGCGGTTTATGTGAATATCGGAATGCTGGTGGTGTACGCGGTAAAGACGATTCTCGTGGGGCGATAAACGGCCCCAGGCTTGCCTTGTTAGCTCCACCCCGAGACGGCGGCTACGCACCATACGGAGACCGCGAAACATGCGAAACACACGAAATGGAGGCCGCTTTTCGCCGGCTTCGATTCGGGGTGCGTTGACGCCTTGACTTGCGAACTGGCGCTGGATTCCAGTCCCATCGACCCCTAAAGCCTCCAAGTGCGGACGCCTCGAGTGCGGGCGGTCAGCGTTTGCCGGGCAGCGGCAAGGTGTTGCCCGAAGCGTTATGGCTGGGGTGGTATACGGCGGGTTGCAGGCTCTTGAGCGGATCGTTGGATCGGTAATGGCGCCAGGCGACGACCCCGAGCAACAGCCCGAGCAACACGACCGCCACCCCCGCGACGATGACCCCCTTTCGCCAATCGAGCCTCGAGAGCTGGAGCATGAGGAAATCGACCACGCCGCGGGAAGGTGGCGTCAGCGGGGGCGGTTCGGCGAATTGCTTGGTTTGCCCGAGTTCCGCGTCCAGTGCGGCCATGATCCGCGGCACCTCGAGCTTCAGCAGGGTCGAAATCGTGCGGACGAAGCCGCGAATGTAAACCGGCGCCGAGAAGACGTCGAAATTGCCCTCTTCCAGCGCGCGCAGGTGGTCGGTCCGGATCTTGGTGATCTCGGCCACTTGCTCGACTGTGAGGCGTCTGGCTTCGCGCGCCTGGCGAAGTTGCTCTCCAACCGTGGACATGACCTGCACCTTGTAGCGGTTTTTCCCGCCCCATGGCAAGGTTTCTCGGGGGTGCGCGGCCTTGGAACCCGGGCTCAGCCCCTGAGGCTAGCAAATTGACAACACTCCAAGCTGGGGGCCTCCGATGGCGTTCGTTGGCCCACGCGCGCCATTGATTCTCGAAGCTCCCCCGGTTTGGCGGGGCAAAGGGTCATTCGGTGGTCTTCGGCAGAATCAGCTCGAACTTGTCGCCACCCAGAGACGCCGCCGCCAGGTTGATGCGGACGGTGAGCGTGTCCGGCCTGGTGTGGGAGTAAATCACCCACCAACTGCCCGCCGACAACGCGCTCCCGGTTTCCCGGGCGAGGTCTTTCGAGAACGTGAGGCGCAGGCTCAGACCTTTGACCTTGTTCAGCTCGGCGAGAAACCGACTCAATGCCTCCCTGTCTCCGGCATAGACCAGGGTCGTGGAAAATTCCGGCTCCCAATAGCTGGTCAAGCCACCGAGGTACTTGAATTGATCGGACCGCAGCACCGACACCACTTGGTCCGCCCGGTTGGTGTCGTACCCTTTGGGGAAGAAGATCTGCGGCTGGGGAAGGTTGAGGCTCAATCCCAACGCGCTATAAACGGCGGCGGCGAACACCAAGCCGATGAGGTTAAAGGCAAGATTGCGTTTCGTCATATGTTGGATTAGACGGGAGGGATGTCCGGATGCTCCGCCGTTCTGGACCTTCGGTCTTTCGAACGTGGGGTAAGCCCGCGTCCTTTCGGGCGAGGGGCGGGTTCTTTGCTCCTCGGACGAAGGGGTCCGTGATGTCTCATAACCGAATCAAGGGTTGATCCGCCCGGCCGTATTGTTTCGCCGGTTCCGGCCTTTCTTCCAAGGCTGGTCCCGGTGAGGGCCGAGCCCGTTGAGTTGTCAAACCGCAGGGTGTGGAGTAAAGTCAATTCACAGCCCCGGCAAGTCTGCGATTTTCCCTTATGCGTGCCGCCCAACCCGCTGGCCGAGCTCCGACGGAGCAATCCTTCCGAGTCGCCTTCCCGGGAAGCTTTCGCCTGTGCCTGCTGGCGATCGCTCTGGGTGGGTGGCTGGTTCAACCGTTGCCGGCACAACCGTTCCAGAACCTGCACAATTTCGCCGGGGGAGCCGACGGGTCGAGTCCGATGGCGGGCATGGTGTTATCGGGCAATACCCTGTACGGGACCAGTTCCGGAATCTACGACGCCGTTTACGGGACGGTGTTCGCCATCAACACCGACGGCAGCGGCTATACGATCTTGCACCTGTTCAGCGGGGGCAGTGATGGAGGCAATCCCTTTGCCGGCCTGATTCTATCGGGCAACACCTTGTATGGCACGACCGCCCGGGGCGGGGCCACGGGCGACGGAGCGGTGTTCGCGACCAAGACGGACGGTTCGGGTTTCAGGGTGCTGTGGTCATTCTACGACCAGGGCAGCGGTTCGTATCCGAATGGGGGCTTGGTTTTGTCGGGCAACACGCTTTATGGGACCACGGAATATAGCGGCGCTTCAGCCAATGGAACGGTCTTCCGGGTGAACACCGACGGGACGCATTTCGCGACGATCTATTCTTTTACCGGGGGCCGCACCGGAGGGGCCTGGCCAACCGCGGGCTTGGTGCTGTCGAGCAACCTGCTGTATGGAACGACCACCGGTGGCGGCGCTGCCCAGGGCGGGACGGTCTTCAGCGTGAACACCAATGGCACCGGTTTCATCATCATCCATGGCTTTGGGGGCTCCTATGGCTCCGATCCGTATGCCGGGCTCATCCTATCGGGCGACACGCTCTACGGCACAACTCCAACGGGAGGAGATTGGGCCGGGGGCAGCGTGTTTGCCCTCAAGACCGACGGTTCGGGATTTCGCACGTTGCACAGCTTTGTCCCGCTGCCCCCGTTGACGTATGCCAACGCCTACGGGTGCAATCCGTACGCCGGGGTGGTGCTGTCGGGTAACACGCTTTACGGCGCGACGGCCGGGGGCGGGATCGGGGCCTACGGCACGCTCTTTTCCGTCCACACCGACGGCACCGGCTTTCAGACGCTCTACTGGTTTACCTCGTTGATCTTTTCGAACATCAACGGCGACGGGGCCGATCCGTATGGCAGCCTGGTCGTCTCCGGCAATGTGCTCTATGGAACCGGATCCGGGGGTGGCAGTGACGGCTACGGCGCGCTATTCAGCCTGCCGGTGCCGGTACCTCCCGTGTCACTGTCCATCAACACTTCCGGCGGAAATCTGATCTTAACCTGGCCGGCCGAGGCCGCGGGCTACACGCTGCTAGCGACCACCAACCTGGCTTCGCCCGCTTGGACTCCGGTGTCCGCGGTTCCCGTCGTCTTGGGAGGGCTCAACGTGGTCACCAATCCTGCATCCGGAGTCCAGCAGTTCTTCCAGTTGAGCCAGGCCGGTTGGGCGTTGCCCTGAACCCGGCGGCGCCGAGCCGGGCGGAGGCCCCGTGACAATGTCACCCATCGGCGGCAGACAGCCGCGCCCGTTTGTGCCAGGATGGGCCGCATGGAACCCGAGAACCCACTCGGGGAACGTCCAGGCAAGCCCGAGGATGAAGCCAAGCCCGAGTCCATCTCGGGGCGCGCCATCGTGCAGTGCGATGGCTTCCGGTGCCTGGCGACCCGAACACGCGATGGACAATGGGTCAACCAGCAGGGCAAGCCACTCAAGGTGTTGGCGGTCGTTACGTTGCTTTGAGAGCAACGCGTGCCTTCCGCGCATCCAGGCTCTCCCCCAGGTTGAGTGAAGCGCGAAGCGTTTGGAGTGCGACCGGCTTGCCGGCGCTTTTCGAACGCGCGACCCGGCCCGAAAGCGGCAGCAAGCTAGCCGCACTCCAAACGCTTCGCGCCCTTTTCACCGCTGCTCGCACGAGTACAGCCTGGGGGACTTCATCGGCCGTGCTGTCAATGAAACGCACACGCCGGGACAGGTTCTTCGCGGATCATAGTGGGTAGAGATTGAGCTTTCCGCAAAAGAACAGGATGCGAACCCGGTAGTTGCGGAAGTTGCGAAAGCCCCGGGCGGCGGATTTGAGGCTCTGGATCTTCGAGTTCAAGCCTTCGGTCACCGCGTTGGTAATCGGGTGCTTCAGGTATGTCAGCAGGTTGTCCAGGTGGCGCTTGAGCATTTGGGCTACCTCGATCAGCGGCTTAAGCTGGCTGCGGCTCACCCACCCAAACCAATCCTCAAAGAAGCGGCGCGCCCAGCCCTCCTCCTGATAGTTCCAGAACTTGCAGAACAGTTCCTTGGCCGCCCAGGCCCGCCCCACTTTGAGCGCCAAATCCTTCAACCCGCAAAACTCCTCGCGTTGCTCCGGGCTGAAATTCTCCGGGTTATACAACCACAGTTGCCGCGTGCCTTTGAGCGTCTCGTCGCCCTGGGCCATCAGCTCCTTGTGCTCCGCTCGCCGGACTTTGTCCACCGCCTCACCCAGATATTTGCTGATGTGAAACTTGTCATGCACGATGGCCGCCCCGGGCACCTGCTTTTCAATCGTCCGGATAAAGGGCTCCCACATGTCCACGGCCACCGCTTCAACCGTCTGCTTTTGTTCCGGGGTGAGGCTCGCCCACAACTGGTCGGACGCCTCGCTCGTGCGCTCCTGCACCACATCCAGCACGCGCGACTGGTCCAAGTCCGTCAGCAGCGTGACGTAGGACTGCCCGCGCCGGAAGCTCTTTTCGTCCATCCCCAAATGCTTCAAGTCTTCCAATTGCCGCCGCTCCAGGCCCCGCTCCACGGCCCGAGCCATGATCTCCTGGACCGTCTCCCAATGGATCCCCAGCAATTCACAGGCCTGGCTGATGCTGCCACTGGCCAGGAGCACCTCCACGGCAAAGCGCTCGAACAAGAGCGTGAAGCGCCCCTGGGGCGCGGCCCAGGGAACCGCCATCGTTTTGACCCCGTGTTCCGGGCAGTCCGAGCGCGGCGCGCGCGCCCGAATCAAGGTGGTAAACTGCATCGTGTCCAGATGCCGCCAAGTGCGCTCCGGCGCGCAATCATGAATCGAACACTCCCGTCCGCACTCCGGGCACTTGGCCGAGGCTCCCCATTGCCAGCCCAGCTCAATCTCGACCTTCTTTTCCCCCAGCTTGAGTTCCACGTTCTTGACCTCCCAAGGACTGCCCACGCCTAAAAGCAACGCGTAATGTTTCTGTAGTTCGGTATCGATGTTCATGTTGCGCGCCAGCCTGCAAAAAGCCTGGCCACCCGGCCAGCTTCTTCTCCAAAGACGTCCGACCGGCGTAGCGCAGCGGGGCGGAGCGAAGTCCGGCGCGGAGCGCTTCAATCTCAGTTCCGACTCTCAAAGCCACAGCATGAAATCAACCCCAGCCAACGGTCTTCACTCTAAAAGCTCTTCCCTTTTTGCCCATCCCAGCCACTAAATTCCGCGAATATCCCCGGGACATTATCGAATCAATCGATTCGCGGCGTATATTTTTCGATTGCGTATGGCGGTTCGAGCTACCGTAGGCTTCCGGCTAATGCGCACTTCCATGCCAAGCTCACAATGGGTTACGCGGCTCATGCGCAGACCATTTGGAACCGTTATGGCGATGCTTTTGCTTTCAGCGCTGAATGCTTCTGCGCGGGAATATGTGATCTTGCTGCATGGCCTGTGCCGTTCGAGCCGCTCGATGCGGCCCATGGGCAAGGCCCTCCGCGCAGCCGGCTACGGTGTGATGAACCTGGATTATCCCTCCCGCTCGGCGGCCATCGGCGAACTGAGCGAAACCGTGATTGGCCGCGCGCTCGCGGATTGCCGACGCCACGGAGCGACGAGGATCCACTTTGTCACCCATTCCATGGGCGGCATTCTCGTGCGGAGCTATTTTGCCCGGCACCCCGCGGACGAGTTGGGGCGGGTGGTGATGTTAGGCCCGCCAAATCAGGGAAGCGAGACTCGTGGATCGGCTTGGATCCTCGCCCTTCTTCTCTTTCATCAATGGGCCAGCCGGCGCCGAACTGGGCACGGGCGCCAGGTCGCTCCCCAACCGGTTGGGCGCACCCGGCTACTGTGTCGGCGTGATTGCGGGGAATCGCTCGATCAACTGGATCAACAGCGTGTTGATCCCCGGCCCGGACGACGGGAAGGTGTCGGTGGAGCGGACCCGGCTTGTGGGTATGGCCGACCACATCGTGATCCCAACCACCCATCCCTTGATGATGCGCAACCCAGAGGTCATCCGTCAGACGCTTGTGTTTTTGCGATGCGGACACTTCGATCGTGCGAGGCGGGATGAACGGTGAATCCGGCCGCCGACGGGATGCGACTGCCGCCCTCCACGCCGCCAAACCGAGACGCGGTCCGGCGCGAGCGCTTGAGGGCTGCATCAAGCGCGGTTCGGCGGGGTGGGGCAGCCTGTCCCCGCCCGCGTGGACACGGGATTGTGGGGACAGGCTGTCCCCACCCCGCCGCCCAGCGCCTTCCGGACGGAGCTGGATGCAGCCCTGTGGACGCTTGCACCCACGGGTGCGGCGGATAGACTGGCTCGGGTATCCGCAAGATGGCGCTGCCGAGCCCGATCCGTTCAGCGAGAGAATGAGAAGACAATATCACCTCCGGAATTCGGAACATGGGCTGCTCGCTTGGGACATCGACCGGTTGCTCCGTCTCGCGTCGGCGCAAGATCCGGTGGATTGGCCGCTGGAGAGCATTCGGGAACTTGACGAGGCTTTTTGGTTCTCCGGTGCGGGCGATACCCCCACGTGCCGGCGCGTCGCGGAGCACGCCAAGCTGATACACGAAACCAGTCTGGATTACCCGATCATCGTGGATCCCGAAGGGCGCGTTCTGGATGGCATGCATCGAGTATGCAAGGCACTGCTCGCCGGTCTAAAGACCATCAAAGCGGTCAAATTGCCGGTCATGCCGGAGCCTGATTTCGTCGGAATCCCAGCGGATCAATTGCCGTACGAAAGCGCAGGCGGATCGTGATGCGGCGGGTTCAAAAGGCATGAGGGTGCGAATAGCAGGATCCGCCGGGCGGTTAGATTCGGGAATCCGGGAGGGTGAACCCCAGAATGAATGAGCGAGGCGGCGAACGTGCACGGGTAATGCTCTCCATTTCCCGCTCAAGCCCTCACCTTTAATGAATCAAACTACCGTCCGCTTGGAGCAGCCTTGACAGCATTCCAAACCGCAAATAGTCGCATACGGACGTCATCCTTCGAGGATCCATAGCTTTCCATCAGCGTGCTCAAGCCCTGCCACAGCTTGGTCGCCGAATCAGCGTACAGTCCTTGCGCCGCAGCTTCGGACGGCTCGGGCAAGGGCTGTATCGTCCCGGCGGCCAAACCGGCCTGGCGTCGGTGGACAACCTCGAAGCATCGGAGCGCCAACTGGGCATGGGCGGCCTCGTAGGTTTGGTCCAATCCAGCCGCCGTGAGTCGCTGACAGAACTGGCGCAGGGCCTTTGCCCGTAGATCCTCCGAATCGCTGGCTGGTTCAGCCGATGGTCGCGGTGGTGTCAGGGGCGAGGTAGCTGAGTCGCTCAACTTGCCTTGGCTCCCGGGGATTTTAACATGACCGAATCCAAGCTCGACCTGGGCCAGCATCGGGGTCTTTTCGAATGGCAGGAAGACGGACGTCGAATCAAACTGCTTCCATTTCCGGCCGTTGATCTTCACAGAAGTGAGCCGACCTGAGCCATAGGTGGAGAGAAAGAGTCGCTTGGAGCCAAAGTTAACGGGGTCGAGTTGGTGCAACTCCCGGATCCCCTCGGGGACATGCGGCACCAGAACAAGGCCATCGGCTCGATAAAGGTATTCGAACAGGCCCCGCATGAAGGCGGCTGGCGGCCCGAAGGTGTCGTAGCACAAGTTGATGGGCTGATTGGGTTGATACACGTCGCTGCCGCATTTGGTCAGCGGATTATCCATGCGGAACCGCTCGGCAAAGGAGAGCAGGTGAAGCATGGATTGCCGGGCTTCCTCGAATTGGCCCAGCCGGCAGTAGGCCAGCACCATGCGTGCTTCGCAGGTTGACCAATGGCCGCCGTTGACCCAGGTGCCAAAAGCCCAAAGTCCCTCGGGCTTCTCATACATGTCGTCGTAGGACGGAAAGTTCGGAAGGATGAAATGATGTGGTCGCAGGCCGGGGATGGACACCATCTTTCGATAGATTCTCTGCGCTTGGGAGTGATCGACGACTCGGAACGCAATGGCATCGTGATTGGGCGAGGCTTCGAAATAGCCGTGGCGTTCCGCGCCAAACACCCCATGCCGGGTGCCGTCCGGATCGAGGGACCGGATGAAGTAGCCTTCCGGCGTGGTCAAGAGCGCCAGGCCGCGGTGGGCCAGGTCGCGCCGTTCGGAGTAGCGAGCCGCCGCGGCCGAACGGCTTGCAAGTTTCTCCACTTCGATCAGGCGATCGAGCGCGGCAATGTAAGTGACCGACAGGCCGGCGAGGTACGCTTTGTCGTAAGTGCCATCAGCCCGAGGCCAACCGGCGTAGCTGGGGGCCAGCAGATTGCCGGCCGGGCCGGCCAGGAACAGGTTGTTCCTTGGGTCCCGGCGCGATTCGATGAAGTTGGCACTACGTTCGAGCATCGGCAAATAATGCGCAATCGCCTTCGCATCGCGCCGGATGAGCAATAGCTCGGATTGCATCAACACGCCGGCAGCGGTGAACTCCAACCCCCAATCGTGGATGGCAATCCGGCCGTCCCCTTGTTTGTAAACGATCCAGCCAGGTCGGGCGGCGTCGCACAGGCATCCATCGGGGGCAACCCAGTCAAAGGGCGGGGTGGCGCCGACCCGCTTGCCGTCACCCATCTGATTAAACCACAGGTCCTGCGAGTTTTGGAGGAAGGTGATGAACGGCTCCTTCAGGAATGGGAGAATACCATAGGTAGTTCCGTAGGAGTTTTGAATCCACCAGGCATCCCAGGTGGGGCCTTCGACCAAGCCGTTCCATTTAGGCTCATAGAGCATCGCCAAGTTCTGTAATTCAGGATCGGGTTCGAAAAAGCGGCGAGCGGTATCGAGCAGGCGAAGATATTCGGTGTCGCCACGGCCCCGGTAGTGTGTCCCGATGAATTCCCCTTCGGTGGTGGCAGCTTGGGAAGGCTGGCTTAGCAGGCTGGCAACCAGCGCGATGCCAGCTAGGACGCGAGCGGTGACCGGTGCTGAGCGGGGAAAACCAACCGGGACGGCGCTGAGGTGGTTTGGATTCACTTCAGTTTTTATACCCTGAACCATGCGGAAGGCGCAAGCCGCAGCGGTCAATCCTCGGCGGGCACCAGACTCGATTCGATTGTTATCGCAAGGGCCTGAGATCGATTGCCATATTGGAGCGCTATGAATTCTTCGCGATTGCCTTGGGTGCTGACGGCCCTGCTCCTCGGGACGACCCCAAGCGATTTGACGGCACGGCGTGGTATGCCGGGGCTGTTTTGCTCATTGGCGACTTGGAGGAGTAGCCCCTCGCCCCTGTGGTCTTCATGCTGGCCAAAGTCGAGCAGCCGACCGGGCCGCTGTTGCTGGCTTTCAAATGAAGGAGGAATGGGGACACAGCGGAACCGGCGTTGACGGTTCGTGCTAGGCAAGGTTGAGACGCAGCATTAACGTCGGAGCCTAACGAGCGTGCCTTCGCCCGGGCCCAGTTTGAGTTCAACACGCCGGCTCTTGCTGGGCCGCCACTCGCGAGTCACGGCATCAAAGATCTCGAGCCGTCCCGGACCACGAATTCCCAGCACGGTTTCGGATTTATAGTCGAGATTCACCACCAAAGCGTGCGTTGGCCTGGATCTCTTCGACGGTTGTCCGAATAGCCCGATGAGTGCTCCCCGCAAGGGTTGAGGTGGTTGGTATTCCATGGCCGGCACCGTAGGATCAAATACGAACGCTGCTTTCTTGGGTATGGTTTCACCTCCCGGCGGGATCATTCCCGCATGATACACACCCACAGAATTCAAGGGCTGCAGCTCACGGGCGATCGCCACGAAATCGTGGTTCAATGTCTTGAGGGCATCGTAGAGGAGTGTCGGGCTGCCATCGGGATCGGCAATCCCCCCGGTGTGTCCGGCACAACAATAGACATAATAAGAGATCCCCTGTGCCCCATACGCCAGCGTGGTGTAAACCAGGAAGCGCATCTCGTCAGAATTCGGAACCCGCATCGAAGGCGTCCAGGTGGCTGCCTGGACGATATTCAGAAACGGCAACCGCGTGCCCAAAGCGGCCCGACGAATGAGTGCCAGGTTTAGAAAATAATCCGGCGAATCGCCTGCGGCGGTGAACTGGTAATGATCATAGCTGAGCAACGCCGGTTTGACCATTTCAAGGTATTGATTCAAGTGCGCCTGATAGGCCGCCACCTTTTCCCCCGAGTTCCCCAGTTGTTCGTTGCTCGCATACGTGGGGAACAGGTTGATATACGCCAGGTGCGCAGGGTCTTTTTCACGCAGATAAGCAACCAGTTTCCCCAGTGCCGGGAAATTGGTTGCATTTGGCTCGTCGGTGATGAAATACGAGTAGAGGGCGGGGTGCTGTCTGACTCGTTGGATCAGCGCATCCAACTGCTCCCGGTGGGCAGGGTTCTCCAACGATGCCGGTGCCAGCAAACCATCTTGAAGCTGCGCTCTGAGCCCGTGTCTGGCCGCCACATCAAGCTCTTTCTCACCACACCACACCAGGTTCCATCCGCCCTCACTCATCTGCTGCGCCGTCTTGTCCGTCAGGGGAGGGCCAGCCCAATAGGTCACCATGGGGACTCCTACGCGCCACGGCTTTGCGGCCTCCCCGGCCCCGCTAAGACACGCAGCGGCTGCCAGGATTGCCACCGCACAGGTCACCGGCTTGAAGTTCATAGCCACACGGTTATCAGGTTGCCTCGCGATTTCAAAGCTTCGAACTTCATTCGTGCAACCGCCCAACGACGAACCTTCCTACACCCGACTCGGAGTGGCGGGCGATGAGCCGGAATTACGCACTCACCATGGGCGCGGCAATCTCGACCCCTCACTCGTTAATTCCGAAATGAGAGGGGGGCCGGACTTCAAGGATTTTTGCCATGACGGGTGTGAGGGTTGACTCACGCGTTCGGATCGCTTCCAAGATGGCGGTGGAGTTCATGTCAGCCACTGGGGTCTCAACCGTGCTCACCACATCAGGCGTGAGTTCCGGTCTGGCTGGGTCGGTAATTGGAGAGTTCATAAAATGATGGGTTGTGCTTACACCAATCACGCTTATCGGTGCTGGTTACCACACTGCGCCGGCCAACGAACCGCTGGGCCCGACTCGCCGGTGTCTAACCACGTGGTCCCGGGCGAGACCACGAATGCGTTCGCCTACCCTTCCTCGAGGTTGCCTACATTAATGGCGGCCTCGGTGAGACTTGGCGCCTGAAAGACGCTGCACCGCTCGCTTGGGGTTGGTTCTGTGGCATGCTAAGCGTTCCATTTCCAGTGGAGGGCTTTGCCGCCCTAGCCTCCACCTTTACAGCCTTGGGCCTCTGGGGAGAAAGAAGGCGCGTTTCGGCTCCCAGCCAGAACTCTAAATCCCGCCCCTCCGGGCACCCTGCTTTTTCCCAAAGCTCAAAGGCCAGGCATGCGATTGCCTCTCGGTTCGCGATAACTTCGGACACACAGCTTTGATTCATAGAACATTAGTATTAACGAGAGTAACGAAAACAGGTGATACTATTAATTGCATATATTCTCGGGTTTCGGCAGCACTGGCACAAAAGATGTCGTCGAGCCGCCCCGCTTGACGCGTGATGCTGGCGAGATGGGGGGATAGGACGGTCTTTGGGGGTTAAAGCATTTGAAATGCGTTATCAGCACGAGAGGAAAGGCAAGCCTGGGAATGTCCCTGCGTTCGCGGCGCACGTCCCGGCTGGTGGCAAACCTGAAAATAAACCCTGCCCTTGGGGCTCGCGTTTCGGGGGGGCCTGGATTGGTGACCTTCCGGGAAAACCGTCAGGCGCTCAGTCGCTGTGAAGGCTCGGGGACCTCAGGGAAGCCGTGGGGGCGGTCAACCAACTCGCCCAGTCGTAAGCCCAAGTCTTGGATTTCGAATGGCTGTGGTTCAGAGCGTGGGCCGCGTTCTGGATTTGGCCCACGGCTTCAGGGACCGCCATTGCGCTTTGCAGGCGATTGGCCGATCCGAATTCGGGCCGGTTCCTGGCCCTCACTTGCCAGAGCCTTACAGGACCTGCACAAATTCGGGTTCCCATACGAAGCACTTGTCTTCTCCGATATCGACTCACCACAGCAAAGGCAAACGCGGGGCTTCATCGCTTTTGATGCGTCACCGCTTCGCGGAGGTCTGGACATTGAAATTGCCCATTTGGACCAAGGCGGCGGTCAGGTCCTGGATGAGAGCCAGTCGCTCGTCTTCCTCCAATTTGCGGCGCGTGATGTCCTGCGCCACGAGCGAAGCGCCGATAACTCGTCCATTGGCTTGTTTAACCGGAGATACAACCAATAAAACATGCACGGGTCGTCCGTCTTTTCGGAGCAACGCAGTCTCGCAGGATTCCACAGGTCCACCCACGCCGATTCGTTGTAAAATCTCTGACAAGTCCTCCGGCCGGTAGGGGGGCACGAGCACGGCACCCGATTGGCCGGCTATCTCAGCGGCAGTATAACCGAAAAGATGGTCCGCGCCCGTATTCCAGCTGACCACCGTGCCGTCCAAGGTCGTGCCAATAATAGCGTGGTCACAAGACTCGACTATCGACGAGATGTAGGCGGCGGTGGCTTCAGACTGCTTGCGGACCCGGCGTTCCCGGGCGGCGCGTAATTCCTGGCGCACCGCTGGCACCAAGCGGCTCAGTTGGTCCTTCATGACGTAGTTGTGGGCACCCATCTTTACCATTTCTACCGCCAGAGCCTCGCCGACCACGCCGGATACGATGATGAGAGGGATATCCAAATCCTTCTGCTGATAAAGCGCCAAGGCGGCGGCACCGCCAAACCCGGGTATGATGTAGTCGCTAATAATCAAGTCCCACGGATGTGCCTCCAAGGCGGCTTGCATCGCGGTTGCGCTCACAACGCGTTCAGAGGTGACCTCGAAGCCGCCATCTGACAGTTCCTGCACGATCAAAAAAGCGTCGTTGGGCGAATCCTCGACGATGAGAACTCGAAGCGAATCAACCATAACATCCTTTGCATAGTGTTCGGAGAAGAAACCGTGTTTCGCACACAAGGGGTAAACGGTCAACGGCCGCCGTTATCCGAGCCAAGGCTACCTCAAACTCGGTTCATTAGCTTCTGGCGCCGTGATCAGCAATGGTTTTGCAATCATCAATTAGATTAGACTTGGACATAGGATGAAACGCATGGTTAGCCATTTATCAACCGGCACAAAAGCAGCCGGATCCAGCGCGGAACAAGCCGTGTAACTGTCCCCGCGTTGGGTGGTTTCGGCCTGCCGGCAACGTCGCACATCCACGGCTTGCGTCGTGACAGGTTCAAGCAAACAACAAGGCCAGACCGGGTAAGCCGAGACCACCTGGGGCACTAAGAAACCTCGCTTGCCCCGTCCAACCGGTTAGTTCATAACACAGTTACGACTTTGGGCGTAGTCGGGGAAATCCCCCATGGGCGGATCTTGCCAACCATTGCCTGACAGCTATCCAACTTCTTGTCACGCCCCCCTTGCATGACGCAAATCAGTTCGACTCGTCGGATTTCAAAGAATCTGCGGCATGGCAGGGTGGGGGTGGAGAAGGCAACGAACCGACGAGGAAGAAGAAAGGGATATTATGGCCAGATACATCAGCCTCCTTCGCTGCACGGAACCAGGGGTGAAAAACCTCAAAAAATCCACCAATCGGGCTCACACGTTCGATAAAATTGCCACGCAGGCCGGTGTGAAAATCGAAGGCCGGTATTGGACCTTAGGGGCTTACGATGGCGTCCTTGCATCGGATGGCGTGCTCCGGAACTCGAATCTTCGAACAGGGCTGGCTGGGAGTCGCACTCCGACAGGTTTAGCGTTATCTTTGAGCCATGAAGAAATGTGCTTACTGCGGTCGAGAGAACAAGGAGGGCGCGATAGCCTGCTCCGAATGCGGTGAGGAATTTGAAACGCCCACCTCGGCTGGACCTGAACCGCAGGCGCTCGACCCGGCGCTCTCACCCGTCGTCGTCGCCCGGTTCAGCAGCCTCCAACAGGCCAGCCTGTTGGCGGGTCGTTTGGCAGCGGCCGGAATCGAGGCGTTGATCCCTGAAGAATACTCTGAGCAGATATTCTCGGGGGTTGTCGGCCTGGAGCGCATCACCGTGCGGGTTGCGGCCAAGGATTATGAAGCGGCCAGGGCGGTTGTTGCTCAAAGTGCGGAAGCCCCCTAAACAAGTGTCCCGTCTGGGGCTTCGGAACCACGGAAGGACGCGACAGAGACGAGCGCGGATGGAGCCAGCGTCCAGAAAGCCCGGACGTTGTGCGTCTCCTGTGGTGCGGTAATTCCTGAGACTGTCCATCGGTGCCCGAAATGCGGCTGGACACAACCCGATCCAGCAAGATGAACCGGCGCTCTTGATTTATCAGAATCATGGCGAGCAGCCCTTTTCCACCCCCGGCGAATGGGAGGATGCGCGGTTGATTGTGGAGCCGGAAGTGTAGAGCCTGCGAGGGAGCACTGCGCTTTCGCTTTCTTTGGTTGATTCAACGGCTGGGCTCGCGGGTTTCCAGCAAGGACGACTCGAAAACCGACGTCGTTTTCGGTGAGTAATGGGCTGTTGCCGCCGCGCTGCGCCGCCCGGCAGAATACCCCGTAGCTGGCCCAACTCGCACCACGGGCCACCCGGTACGTTCCCACTGCAGGCCCGGGAGGGTCGAACACATTGCCTCCCGAATACGCAGCCTCCCAATCCGGACACCACTCCCACACACGTTATGCCAGCGAACTTCTACAGGCACCGAGATTTGATAAAACACCTGATGTTACGGGCAAAAATGAGTATTGGTGCCGGTGGTGGGACTCGAACCCACACGTCTTTTTATGGACCCAGGATTTTAAGTCCTGTGCGTCTGCCATTTCGCCACACCGGCGGTGGGGCGGTCAAAACGTTGGAACGTTAAGGCGTCCAGCGCGAAACGTAAAGTGTAACGCGCGGGGCTTGAACCGCGTGAGCGAGGGGTGGCCTCAGGGATCGAGCTGGCCCGGGTGAATGCCCACAACCCAGGTTCACCCCTCCCGGCGGTTGGCAAAGTAGCGCAGGCGAGGACGCCTGCGTTACGCTCGGTCAGCCGCGGTGGGTTCACCCGGTCCCAAATTGCGGGGGGGCGGCCGCCAAAGCCGCCGCACCGGGACGCAAGTCAGTTGAATTTATCATGAAGATTAATCGTCGGTTCTTCAAGAATGCATCTGCGCGTGAGCCCATGCCAAAAACGAGAGACCCTTGAACAGGAAGGGGAGTCCCCGCCGTCTAAGGTGAAGGCTTATGGCTAAGCAGGCAAGTTTTGGCTGGGGAAAGCGATTTACCGTGCTGGCGGTGGCGCTGGCCGGGGCCGGCAGCGCGCTCTGGGGCGTCAAAGGTCACGGCGACGAAGGCCCGAGATACTCGACCGAAAAGGTCGAGCCGGGCGATTTGACCCAGACCGTGACGGCCACGGGCACGCTCAACCCGGTGGTGAACGTGACGGTGGGCAGCCAGGTCTCGGGGCGGATCTGCAAACTCAATGTGGATTTCAATTCGATGGTGACGTCGAATCAAGTCATCGCGGAAATCGATCCCGCGACCTACCAGGCGGCGTTGGAGCAAGCCAAGGCGGACCTGGCCAGCGCCAGAGCCAATGCGGAACTGCAGCGTGCCGAGGCCAAACGCAGCGGCGAACTCTTCCAGGACAAGCTGATCTCGAGTTCCGATTACGACACCGCCATGGCCAACCTGCACGAGGCCGAAGCCACCGTGCAAATCAAGCAAGCCCTCTTGCATACGGCCGAGGCCAACCTCGGCTACTGCCGGATTGTGTCGCCGGTGGATGGGATGGTGATTTCCCGGTCGGTCGAGTTGGGACAGACGGTGGCTTCGAGTTTCAGCACGCCGACCTTGTTTCAAATCGCAAATGATCTGACAAAAATGCAGATCGATGCCGCCGTGGATGAGGCGGACATCGGCGTCCTTAAAAAGGGCGACCCTGTGGATTTCACGGTGGATGCCTACCCCAACCGCACCTTTCATGGGAGCATCAAGCAGGTCCGCAACGCGCCCACCACGGTCAACAACGTGGTGACTTATGATACGGTGATCGGCGTGACCAACTCGGATTACAGCCTCAAGCCGGGCATGACCGCGAGTGTTTCCATTGTGGCCGCGCGGCACAGTCATGTCTTGGAAATCCCCAATGCCGCACTGCGGTTTGAGCCCATGGACGGCCCAACGGTCCAGACCAATGTACTCGCCGGCGACGCCCGCCAGCGCGGCGGCTTCGGCCACGACGCGAAGACGGACAATTCCGGCAGTAACCCGGGCCGGCGGAGTTCTGCCGGGTGGGACGAACATTCCCCCGTCCACACGGTGTTTATTTTAACCAGCGATGCGGCGGGCAAAGAGCCCGGCCTCGAGGCCGTGCAGGTCACCACGGGCACTACCGAGAACATTCATACCGAGATTCTTTCGGGGTTGAAGGAAGGGGACCAGGTGGTCACCGGTTTGGCGATTCCAGCGCTGGCCAACCGGCAGGGAATGCGCAATCCGTTCGGCCTCAGCCGCCGATTCTAAGCCTGGGGAGCCGTGCATGCCGCGAACGCCCCTTGAATCGACCGCACCTGGCGCATGAGGGTTTTCACCATTTTCCGAATCGCCCTGCGGGCGCTGCGCCGGAACAAGATGCGCACGATGCTGACGATGCTGGGCATGGTGATTGGGGTCGGCGCGGTCATCGCGTCGGTGAGCATCACCAGCGGGGCCCGGCAACAGGTCGAAGATCAGATTGCCAGCCTGGGAGAAAATATGCTGCTGATTTTTCCTGGTTCTTACAGTTCCAGCGGGGCGCGGCTGGGCTGGGGGAACTGGCACAGCTTGCGGCTCGAAGATGCGTTGGCCATTCAGACGCAGCTCCAAGGCGTGGCCGCCGTCAGCCCGGAAAATAACACCCGCACCCAGGTCATCGCCGGCAACCAGAATTGGAACACACGCATCCTGGGTGAGTCCCCCGAGTATTTGCAGATTCGCCAATGGCCTGCGACCGAAGGCGAGATCTTCGGGGACCAGCAAGTGCAGACCGCCGCCAAGGTCTGCGTCATTGGCAAAACGGTGGCCCAGCAGTTGTTTCCCAACGAGGACCCCTTGGGCAAGACGATCCGCGTGCGCAATGTCCCGTGTCAGGTCATCGGCGTGCTCAAGCCCAAAGGGCTCTCCCCCACGGGCTCGGACCAGGATGACGTGGTGATCGTGCCCTACACGACGGAATTGAAACGCATCAATCGCGAAACGTGGCTCGATGTGGTCCTGGTCCAGGCGGTCTCCCAGGCCGCCCTGCCCATCGTGCAGCAGGAGATCACGTCGCTTCTCCTGCAGCGCCACCACATCAAGGCGGGCGGCAACCGGGACTTTGTCGTGCGCTCCCAGCAAGACATCGCCCAGGCGGCCACCTCCACCGCGCGGGTGATGGGCCTGCTGCTGGCGGGCATTGCCGCGGTGTCCCTGGTCGTCGGCGGCATCGGCATCATGAACATCATGCTGGTCAGCGTTACCGAACGCACGCGCGAGATTGGCATCCGCGTGGCCACCGGCGCGCGCGGGCGTGACATTCTGCTGCAGTTCCTTATCGAGGCCGTCACTTTGAGCGTCCTGGGGGGAGGCTTGGGGATCGCCTCGGGCATGGCCATTTCACATTTCGTTGCCTCCTTCGCCCAGTGGCCGACCCTCACGCCCGTGTTCTGGATGGGCATCGCTTCGCTCTCCAGCGCGATCATCGGCATGATCTCCGGTTTCTATCCCGCATGGAAGGCCTCGAGGCTCGACCCCATCGAAGCGCTCCGGTACGAGTAGGCAACGGGAAAGAAAGCGCGCCTTCGAGGCCGCTCCTGGATGGGGTACACAGAAGTTCTTTCCCAAGGGGAAACGGACGGAACCACGAAAACCTCGTGTCAGGCCTGTTTTGTCGGGTGCGGCTGCCCTCACAATGAAGTCGTCGTCCGGGTCGTTCAGTAATGGCCGCCAGCGGAAACGGATGGCGTGTTCCCGTCCGCTCACCGCCAGGTAATCGAGCACATCTTCAATCCGCTCGGGATGAGCCCAGAGATGCCGCGCCGGTTTGCGCAACCCTTCTGTTTCAGCAGAATAGAGGGTTTGACATTTTTCATTAGCAGGCATTTAATTGTGCTCAGGAGCACCGGCAGACTTTATGGCAACGCCCGCGCAACGGTTGGCCTCGCGCAGACGCCTCGGAAGAGAGTCGAGGTTCGAGCGAGGTTCTGCCTTTACACTCATCGAACTCTTGGTCGTCATCGCCATCATCGCCATTTTGGCGGCGCTGCTTTTGCCTGCGCTGAACCGTGCAAAGGCCAGCGCCTGTTCGACCAAGTGCAAGAGCAATCTCCACCAGATGGGGCTGGCTCTGCGAATGTATGTGGATGACGCTCGCGGTCAGCACCCCTACTACGCTTACGATCCCGCCCTCGGACTCGGCCTTCCAAAATGGGAGGATTGCCTGGCCCAATATGCTCCGTTTGAATGGACCAACAGCACCTACCAGTGTCCGAGCTACCGAGGTGTAATCAACTCCGGCACCAGTGTGGGCACTACCTGGGCCAACAGCTATGCCTACAACTGCTGGGGCGCTTCTCCGGCTCGTAATGGACGGATCTCGATCTACGGTTCGGGGTTTGGATTCGGATTCTCGTGCATGGGACCTCCGGTCACCGACGCACAGCTTGCCGCGCCCAGCGAGATGATCTCCCTCACCGATTCGGGCACCGACCTCATCAACGCGATCGGGCATCCTACCGACGGTTCGTTCGAGTGGGACGTTGCTTTCGTGGGGCTGGACTATAACGAGGGTTGGCCCGCGATCAATGTCCAGGACCCCTTCGCGCACATCGTCCAAAAGCCGCCGCAGCATGGCCTGAATTTTAACGTGCTCTTCTGTGATGGGCACGTCACCCAGATGAAGGTGGTGGATTTAATGAACTCCTCGAACAACGCCGCGCTCTGGAATTACGATCATCAGCCGCACCCGGAAGGCTGGCATTTCAATCCCATTGGCTCCCCGTAAGCTAAGGCCAAGCGTGGTTTTTTCACCCTTTCTAAACCGGGTAAGTTAATGAGGTTGTCATGATTTCAGTATGGCTTTGCCCGGAGGGGCGTCCGGCCCGGGCGCAAAGCAGGTGCGGAGAGCCCGCATCTCAACCTCTGACACGGTCAAGCATCCATTGCCAAAAGTGGAGACTTGACCCCTCTGCCTTTCCTACTAGCCGCCCCGAAAGAGGAGGTCATCACGGTTCGCCTCTGGAGGCGTTGTCCGGGAGATTGGGGAAAATTTGGAAACGCCCAACAGCCTGCCCACGGCGGCGCCGCTAGGCCTCAGGCGTCGCGCCAATTCTTACCGGAATTCGGGAATTCTCACTGGCCAAACCCTCGGGAGGGTCAATGGCCGGGGCGATAACCTTCCGGCAATCGGTCGTAATCCGGCGGGTCAATGTCCGGTGCTTCCTTGAGCGCCTCCAGAAACTTCTCCCGGCTGCCGCGTTTGGCGCGCAGGGCCGCGTAGCTTTCGTTGCTCCAGATGCCGACGGATTGCGCCACGGCGAGACTGATGATTTGCTCCAGGGGGACATTTTCGCGGTCCGCAAGCTCTTGCGCCTGCTTGAGCACCGGCTCTGGAATCTGCGCTTCAACGGTTTTCATTCTTGCTCTCGCAATTTCATCAGCATTTGTGCGGGAGTGAGCGCTTCGATGCCGAAACGTTCCACTCCCGCGAAGTTTCTCAAATTATGCGTCACAATATAGCGGACATTTGCGGCCACCGCGAGTTCCAAAACGAAGTCGTCGTCCGGGTCGTTCAGTAATGGCCGCCCGCGGAAACGGATGGCGTGCTCCCGTCCGCTCACCGCCAGGTAATCGAGCACATCTTCAATCCGCTCGGGATGAGCCCAGAGATGCCGCGCCTCGCGGCGCGCGACCGCTTCGTACTCGAGCAGCAACGCGGTGGACAAATGCAGCCTCCAGCGCTCGTCGCCGACCAGCCCAAGTTCACGTCGCGCGCCGCCCACCCACACGGCGTCGCCGGACGGTTACGATGAAAGTGCTGTCGTGAGCCTGGGCGGTGTTAATCAGGTTGCTCACTTTGTCGAGAGGGTGCGGGGGGTGGCCTCTGGACATCCGATACGGTCAGGCATCAAGTGTCAAAAGTTGAGATACGGCCCCGTGGCTTTGCTACGATGTGGATGAATTGCTCTCACCTGCCGCCGGGCGCTAGAACCAGATGGGTGACTGAACGGATCGCCTCGCTGAGCAATGGCTCCCCGGGGGAACGGTCCGGAATCAAAAGACGAAATCCCAGGTTCGAGTAGCGCCTGTCAAGCGCAGCCTCGGCAGCAGCGTCTAGCCCGATAAAAGAAAAATTGGGAACGGAAACTTTTTTACCTGTTGACACCCGCCTTAATGGGCGACCCCTTTTCGAGCTAAACTGTTACTTCCCTCCTCGTCGCTACCGATGGCCGGCTGAGTCACAATGGCCGCGATGAAGTTGCGCGTGGGCTCGCCCGGCGGCCGCTTGGCTTGGCGGACTTGCACTCCGCTAATCCGACCCCTGCTGAGCGTGCAGGGGTTTTTCATCAGAATCGGTAGTAATGGGTGACCCCACCGATGTCGCTCCTCTACAGATACTCACGGTTGCCCTGTGTCGCGGCACTGTGGTACAGTGGTGCTGAAATACAAGATAAATCAGCCTTACGCACCTAAATCAGTGCTCACACCTATGAGCCGCCTGGACCGAATTAAGGACTGGGAAGAGCGGGCCAAATCCGCCCGATACGATGCGGCTGAGCTGGCCAGGCTTTGCGAGGTCTCGTACAGCCAGTTGCGCCGGTATTTCGTCGGCGCCGTCGGCAAGTCGCCGCAGGCCTTTCTCAACGAAGTCCGACTTCGGGAGGCAGCGCGCCTGGTCTGCTCCACGACGCTTTTGATCAAAGAGATTGCCAGCATGTTAAATTTCGGCGGCGAGAGCCACTTTTGCCGTGCGTTCAAAGCCTACTTTGGCTGCCGGCCTTCCGAGTTCTCGCGCGGCTCACCAAACCTCGGGATGGAGGATCCCAAGGCCACCCCAGTCACGCAACCTCCATGACCCATGCGCTGCCCGGCCAAAATCCTAATTGTCAGCGCCAGTCCGATTCTAGCGACCGGAATGGGCGAAGTGATCCGTCTCATTTTTGGCACTCTGCTGGACCAATATCCCGGGCGGTACGAATTGTTCCAGGTGGCCTTGTTCCACAGTATTCCCGTCGCACAACCTCGCTGGCCGGTGTATCCCACCCGAAGTGTTTTAGACGAGAAAGGCCAAAGATGGTTCGCACTCGACGATGTGGACGGACAGATAACTTTCCGAGAAGTCGTATCGAAGCTGCGTCCGGAAATCGTCTTTGCCTTTAATGATCCCCAGAAGGTCCTGCATCTGTGCGCGCCGCCCGAAACGCGGCAGTACAAACTCATTTTATATGTCAACTTCGACGGCTTTCCCTTTCCGCCGCATCAAGCTCCCATACTAAACCAGGCGGATGTGGTGTGCACGATGAGCAAGTTCTCCAAACGCGTGGCCCGATCTTGTCTCACCGCAATAAATCCTTCAAAGCTCGATCACATGTATAGCCCGGCGGACACAGCGCGGTTCGAACCAGTGACGCAGACCGAGAAGATTGGGATCCGCTCGAGGTTGTTACCGGATTGGATGCCAAGGGATGCCTTCCTGCTCGGCTGGGTCGGCCGAAATCAGTGGCGAAAGCAGGTCTGGCTCCCGTATTGTGTAATCCACCACTTGCGTCGCGGCGATTACCTTATCTGCGACGGTTGTGGTCGGGTTTCCGTGCCCTGCCTCAATCCTGCATTGCGCTCTCGGGACCGACAAAAAGAGGCGGGTCGAGGGTCCATGGACCCTCCCCGCAGCGCTGTTTGTAAGCACTGCTCGTCCACGTCGCTTCAGATGGCCCGACCTCTGGCGAACATCTTTCTCTGGATCCACATGCCGGACGAGCCTGCGCTGCAGGACTGGGACAGATCTCTGCTGGAAAACCTGTATGAGGTGAAGCCAGGCAGCGACCTCCATTATACGGACGGATTCAATGTGGAGAACTTCAAGAATCCCCGAGAAATGCCGCTCCTATACCAGATCCTCGACTGCTTCCTGTATCTAAGCGGCGGCGAGGGATTTGGTTTGCCGCCTTGGGAAGCAATGTGCTCCGGCCTGCCGGTGATCTACACGAACTACTCCTCGCACGCGGAGTATTTGAACGAAGCAAATGCAGGGTTGGCAGTTGGGGGCGTTCTTCAGCCGGAGACCAAAACCTGCATCTGGAGGATGATCGCTGATATACCACAGGTCATCGAGTCGGTCCGAAGGCTTTACTTTGATCGGGACTTGCGAGAAGACTTGGGTTTTAATGGTCGAGCATTCGTGGAGCAATACACCCCGCAAATTCAGGTTGAACGTTGGCGCCGGATTTTTGAAAAACTAATTTCTCGGTCTTCCGCGGATTAAAATCCGGTTGCATTAACGAGCCGTTAGCAGTAGAATAACTGAACAACTTGAGTAACTTGGGTTTATGAATAGGCTGCGGCCAGCTCGTCAGATGAACGGAAAACGCGCCTCTTGCAACCCTGTAAGCCGTAGTGCGTTCACTCTCATCGAACTCCTCGTCGTCATCGCCATCATCGCCATCCTGGCGGCACTCCTGTTGGGTGCCCTGGCACAGGCAAAGGAAAAAGCGGAGGCCACCTTATGCAAAAGCAACCTGCATCAGATGGCAGTTGGATCAGCCGTTTACGTCACAGATTTCGGCTCATATATCCCGTTTTGGGCACCCGCTGGGAATGGCTTGAACAGTTATTGGTTTGATCGGCTGACCCCGTACGTTGGAGCCCAATGGCCAGCACTGACCTACAACCCGTCGGCGCTACCCTCGACACAACGGGGGGTTTACATCTGCCCGGGATATAACCGAATGCCTGGCGCTTACACGCCCGGTCCAACTCCGTCCTCCGGAACCGAACTGGTGGTGGGAGCCTACGCATATAACGGGTTTGGCGTTGGCATTGGGGCTGAGGGCCCACCTGACCCTGTTGAGCGACTGCAGTTCCTGGGCCTCGGTGGTGACGGTAATTTTCTTCCTGGGGCACGCCCGACCCGTGAGAGTCAGGTATTGAAACCGGCTGAAATGCTCGAGTTTGGTGACGCGCCTCTCTACGCTCCAGGCGATGATCTTTTTCCCACTTCGGTGAGCCTCGGCACGGTGGCTCTAGGTAACGGGTTCCTCGATTCTGTTCTGCGCGGCCAGACGGGACCAGCCCATGGTGTGAATGCGCCAGCCTACTCGCGCCGCCATGGCGGACGGTTCAGTATGACCTTTTGCGATGGCCATCTCGAACACGCAAAACCAGCGCTCTTCTTCGACGCACGACAGGATCTGATTCTCTCTCGGTTCAACAATGACAATCAGCCGCACCGAGCGCTTGTCCCCCCGATTAGCTGGTGAGTGGTCTCCGTGGATCGCGCTTGCCTATCCCCTCTCATTTAAGTTATTTCCGGTACGATGGAGCTAGGCCCCGCGTCCTTTTCCGTCGCCTGCAGATGCTCTACGTGAGAGGGCTTCTCTTCCCCTGAATGTTGCGGACGAGTTGACCGCTGCTCCGTGCATGGATGCTGAGTTCTCGGCTCGGGCCTCTCCGCCTCCATTGTCTGAGAAGACCTACGGTCAGGTCCACTCCACATCGTACAGGGGAGTGCGCCGTTCCTCGGTCGTAGCAGGCCCCGAGCCTGTGGCGACAGCGAATTCCTGAGAGGCTGCCTTCCTGTGCACGTCGCCGCGCCCGAGACCTCCCGCTCCGATCCCGGCAGCGTGTCGCGCAGTCTCCTCATGTGTTATCCAAATGCGCTCCTCAGACAACAAATGCTCGTTAGGGACAAGGGACCGGACTCGCCTCATTCGGCGCGCATGGTTATGTTTTCTTCGGTTAATGTTTGAGCGAATGCTCCCTTAAGAATCAAAAAATCATGTACAGATGCGCGCAGAATTGCGGAAGAATCCTCGAATTGTTTCGTGACGTGACGGGGGAAATGGTCGCGGAATTCCAGGCCACGAGTTTCACGCAGGTTCGGTCCTCGGTCGCCTTCATGAGCGGCCGAGGTCACAATGAGCTCGGAGCGAGCCCAACACGCGCTCCTGAGCCGCGCTGCTCTGAAGTGGCCTTCCTGAATTCAGTTGTGCCGCCCGTTGAATCTCCCACGGACGACTGGGCAACGGATTAGAAACGGGTTCCACGAAAAACTCCGCTGCTGTACAGAAATCAAACAACAGAGACAATTCACTTAAAATTCCAGTGAAACCCAAAAGAACATTAAACCCCGTATCCTTAGCATTACCTGGGCTGATTGCAATGTCTACGTTTGCGAATTACACAACGCATTACGGCCAGATGCCCTCTGGCGGTGTATGGAATGCCTCTGCAACAGCGGCAGGATATACGAACGCGTTCTATAGCGGGATGAGCGACACGGTCTATAGATGGATCCAAGGCTACAACATCAGCCAGGGTCAGGAAAACACCATCACCCAGGATTATTGGTCCGGCGTGACCTACCTTGCAGCTACTTATACTTTTAGCTCACTAACGTACAGCTCGGGGCAGTCTAACGTGAGCGAAAGCGGGTACGATTCGGTACCCTAACAGCACTTCGAACGGCGCTCAAGGTGTGGTTTCGAACCCGTAGGGCGACTTTCACACTCACGAAAGGCCGGCATGTTGCCTGAAGAATCTGCCGGAAACAACCCGAACGCTGAGCCAAGGAGCACAGCATGAGGCGTCGCCAAATTGCGTCCATGACATTTGTGGCAGTAGGCTTCCTTAGCGGTTGGCTTGTCTTAGATGATTCAGCCGAGGTGCGGGGATGCCGACTGCGCCTCGCCGAAGCGCAACCGCAAGTTGAGCGGTCAAGAGGGGGGAGCACTTTCAGGGGCCTCTGGCGGGGGTCCGCGCCAGGCGCCGAGAAATCAAGACTCCTGCCCTTCGATCCGGCGACAAACCAGGTGCCACTCCTCGCACGCGGAGTATTTGAACGAAGCAAATGCAGGGTTGGCAGTTGGGGGCGTTCTTCAGCCGGAGACCAAAACCTGCATCTGGAGGATGATCGCTGATATACCACAGGTCATCGAGTCGGTCCGAAGGCTTTACTTTGATCGGGACTTGCGAGAAGACTTGGGTTTTAATGGTCGAGCATTCGTGGAGCAATACACCCCGCAAATTCAGGTTGAACGTTGGCGCCGGATTTTTGAAAAACTAATTTCTCGGTCTTCCGCGGATTAAAATCCGGTTGCATTAACGAGCCGTTAGCAGTAAAATAACTGAACAACTTGAGTAACTTGGGTTTATGAATAGGCTGCGGCCAGCTCGTCAGATGAACGGAAAACGCGCCTCTTGCAACCCTGTAAGCCGTAGTGCGTTCACTCTCATCGAACTCCTCGTCGTCATCGCCATCATCGCCATCCTGGCGGCACTCCTGTTGGGTGCCCTGGCACAGGCAAAGGAAAAAGCGGAGGCCACCTTATGCAAAAGCAACCTGCATCAGATGGCAGTTGGATCAGCCGTTTACGTCACAGATTTCGGAGCCTATATTCTTAATGCAGAAACCACTGAGAATGGTTCGCGGAGTTATTGGTTTGATCGCTTGAGCCCGTATGTTGGAGCCCGGTGGCCAGCACTGACTTACAACCCGTCGGCGCTACCCTCGACACAACGGGGGGTTTACATCTGCCCGGGATATAATCGAATGCCGGGAGCGTACACGCCCGGTCCAAATCCAATCGCTGACGCCGACGTCCCGCTCGGATCCTACGCGTATAACGCCTTTGGAGTTGGCATAGGGGCTGATGCGGCCCCACCTGATCCCCTTGAACGGCTTGAGTACTTGGGCATCGGCGGTGACTATAATTCGTTCCCTGTAGGTACGCCCGACCCGGGACGGTCAGGTGTTAAAGCCGGCTGAGATGATCGAGTTTGGTGACGCGCCCCTCTACGCTCCGGGTGCTTATAGTTTTCCCACCTCGGTGAGTCTCGGCACGATCGGTTTGGGCAACGGGTTCGAAGATTCTGTTCTGCGCGGCTATGGGGGACCGCGCGTAAACGCGCCCGCCTATCAGCGCCGCCATGGCGGGCGCTTCAGTATGATCTTTTGCGACGGGCATCTCGAACACGCAAAGCCAGCGCTCTTTTTCGATGCACGGCAGGATTCGATGCTCTGTCGATTCAACAGCGACAATCAGCCGCATCGAACCCTTGTCCCACCGATCAATCATTAAGCCCTCTACCCGGCTCGCGCATGCTTGTCCCCCCTCGTTTCCTTTGTTTCCCAGCACATGTAGGGTCAAATCTCCACATGTGACAATTGCGCCTCGATCCCGGCTAGTTCGCGCCGCAGTTTGGCCTCCCTTTCCAGCCGCTTGCCAAACCGGCTCACCGCCTGCCCCACCGCGGTGTAGTCCATCCCGTCGGCCAACTGCCCCAACTGCGCCAGCCGGAGCCGTCCCCTCCTGCGCCCAAGCCACAGCGCCGCGTCCCGCCCCCAATCCCCGTGGCGCCCCCGGAACTGCTCCCACGGCTCGCCTTTGGCCTTCTCTAGAACCGAAACGATCGCGGGCCACGACACCGGCTCGGTCAAACCCTTGATTTGCCCTTGCTCCCTCGGGTTGGCCCGGATGCCCTGGCGCAGCCGCCGCGCAAAAGCCTGGCTGCCGAGCACGACCCCGGCGATGAGACGATCCCACGGCCGCTCCATTGTCCCCTGCAACACGGCCTGTTCCGTGTACCGCCGCAACGCCGCGCGTTGCTCGGCTGCGTTGCGGCCGCCGCACAGCCGCGCCAGCGGCTCACGCCATACCCAGGCCAAGGGCGCGCCGTAGCCGGCATAGCCGCGGTACCGAACTCCAGCGATACTCGCGCAGTAGCCGCAGCCTCTCAGCGATGATCTGAGCCTTGGGCTTGGCGGCCAACCCAGCCCGGGAGGCGGCCCGTTGTCGCTTCCCCAACTGCAAACCGGCCACGCGCACCGGATTCAGGTGAACGTAGCGGGCCACCTCCTGCCAGCCAGCGTCATCCTCGACAATCGACGCTTTGAATCGGCCTTGCAGCAAATGCCCCGCCCGGTCGTGGCGCCGGTTAAACCAAACGCTGTAGCTGACATTGAGCCACTGCATCGCGCGGCTCAGGTTGGCCTCCGGGGTCTCCAGCAGCAGGTGAAAGTGGTTGTCCATCAGCACGTAGGCATGGACCCTGGCGCCGAACCGCTCGCCCAACTCCCCCAGCAACTCCAGGAAGTGGAAGCAATCGGTGTCGCCGCGGAAGATCGCTTTGCGTTCGTTGCCGCGGGCCGTGGCGTGGTAACGCCCGCCCGCCTGATTGATCCGAAGGGCGCGAGCCATGCCGCTATTCGACCGTAACCCTAAAACCACGTCAAGCCTATAACTGTCAAATGTGGAGATGTGACCCTGATT
>CAWELO010000021.1:0-367130 GCA_963809845.1 uncultured Verrucomicrobiae bacterium
GAACCAGCGCATGCGAAGAATGCAGCCGAAGACATGCAACGGAAGGACTCGCAGTCCCAGAATTTCCTCGATTATGTTAAAGACCAGACCTACTACCTGAATCCTTCGACCGGCCAAACGATTACGATCCAAAACCAGCAGGGTATTAGCGGGTACGTGGGCCAGAATCCGTCGGGAGGCTGGACCCAACTCGTCCCGATCAGTCACTGACCCGGTTGGTTCCCGCGATGTCGGGTGTCCAGCGGGCGGGTCATGGACCGCCTCCACGGGGTCGGATGAATCATGCCGTCCCGTGAGGACGGCACAAACCGGGTGCCTGGTCTGGAATACGGGGACCTCAGGCGCGGATGGTGCCCACCCTCAAAGCGCACCGTCAAAGGACGTTCACCCTTCGACCAACCTGCACGGCGCGAACGGTCTGAGGCCGTGCCTCGTTAAGAACGGGCCGCGTGGCCATGGCGCTGAACAGGTTGAGTGTGGCCGGACACTTACAATTAGCGAAAATGAAGAGCGCGGGCTTAACCCGTCTGCTTTCCGATAAAGGATGTTCTGTCACCGATTCTTACCAACGCATAGATAATCGCCGCAGGAATTCCCGCCAGGAGCGCCAAAGCAATGAAGATTCCAGAACCTTCTCCGCGCTTGCGTATATCCGTGAAAATCCAAACGGCCACCAGAATGTTGCAGAGGATGCACACCAGGACCAGCAACCGCAACAAACCACCAACGTCGCGACGAACCCCCTGTGCCTCTGGACCACGCCACCCCAGTGGCGGCATCGGCACTCCTGCGCCTTGAGGGCCGAACGCGGGCATCGGTCCCGGAGGTCCAGGCGGACCACCCAAGGGGGGCGCCATTTGCTGCTGAGGTTGCTGGGGCGGCTGCGGAGCACCAAGCCGGCGCATCATCTGGTCCTGACGTTCGGCCAGCTCGTTGATGCGCCTCTCTATCCGCTGGAGGCGTTCATCCGGCCCAGGCGGGTTGTCCTGAGCACGCCCTGCCGGCATCGTATTGCCAAACATTGCCAGGCAGGAAACGCCAGCCAGGGCACACAACTTCCACGATGAGCTCTTCATGAAAAACCTCCGCATTTGCCAGACGTTGCAGGAAATGGCTCTCGCCTTGGAGCCAGCCGAGGCAGTTTGCTTGGCAGAGCGGCTTCCCGGTCCATCTTGTTCGAATCGTGGGACGAAAAGCGCTTGTAGTCAAGGCATATGATGGCTCCCCTGGTTCCGCGTGTCATTCTCTCAACCGGTGGTGCGGCTCCCAACCGCCGGCCCAACTCGCCCCACAGTTCCAGAAAGTGAAAACGATCGGTATTCTCCCAAAAGATTTCCCGGCGTTCGTGGCGGCTGCGCGCGCCGCTCGACCGTTTAAACACTTTTGAGTGGATGGGCTGGAGGGTGGGAGTCTGTTAGCCGGGCGTTTGCCAGAGTGCTGCCGCCCGCGGTCCGGAGGACGTCAAGCCATGCTTTTCCTTGTAACAATTCCCACCTCTGGTTCGTTATACAGCTTGGCAGGATGATTCGTGAACTGTAATTCAACATTCTCTGTGATTGGTTCGAGCGGGCGTTTGAAAGCTCGCAAAAACGCTTCTCCCGGTGAGCGTCGCGAAGCCAGCTCGCTCATCGGCGTCTCAAACACGCTCCCATTTTTGGCGATGCTAGACTGGCGAGGGTTCGGCTGGGCGCAGCACGCGGTAAGAATGGGTCCACGGGTCGATGCGGCAGACGCCCTGGTAGCTGCATTGCTCGCAGGCGCAGGCGGCGCCCTTTTTATAAGGGGCCACGGTGGCCTCGCCGACGTAGATGCGCTCTCCCATTTGCCGGAGGTTGACCTCCACGGAATCGAGCAGGGCCTGGAACTGCGCCGGATCCATGGCTTCGCGGGAGTTTTTGTACAGCGCGCCGGCCTGGGTGAGGCGGTAGTTGAATTGGTCGCCTTGTTGCGCTTCCGGGCGGCGGTCCAAATGTCGTAAGGCGCGCTGATCGAAGCGGCCGGTATGCCGGTAGGCCAGCTTTCGGGCGTGACCAGGATCTGCCAGGGCGTCGATGCGGTTGGCTTCGCGCTCGTATTGGCCGCGCAGGTTGACATAGAACACGCCGGCCGGAATGAGCCTTTGGGCGCCGAAAACGCGCTCGGGAGCCGGCCAGCGCCGGAGGACGCTCAAGTAGGCCAACAATTGGAGTTGCAAGCCGTGCTGCATGAGCACCGGATCGAGCTGTTTATGGCTGGATTTGTAGTCGATGACCACGCACCAGGCCCCGTCGCTGCCGGGTTCGTGGAACCGATCGATGCGGTCGATCCGGCCGTAGAGTTCGAGCCGCCGGCCCCCGGTGAGGCCGATGGCCCACGCCGGGCCGACGGGATCCCCTCCAAAAGGCAGTTCCACCGCCACCGGATCGAACGCGTACTGCGTGTGCATCCATTGCACCAGGGTTTCGACGAAGTCCTGCAGCGACTCCGTCAGGATGCGCGCCATGAAGCGGGTCTCCTCGCTTGCCTCGAGCAGGCCCTCCCGGTAACTGGCCATGAGCCCTTTGGCGATCGCGGCCACCCGGGCGCGCGCCTGCTCCGCCGTGAGGTCCCGCCACCGCTGGTTTTCGGCGCGCAATTGTTCGTGGAAAATCGCCAGAACGTCATGTTGAAAGGTGCCTTGCTCCTTGATGTCCAGCTCGAACCGCTGCCGCTCCTGGGCGCGCAAACCGGAGTGGACAAAGAATTTGAAGGGGCAGGCGGCGAACTGTTCCATACGGCTGACCGAGGTCCGCAGGACCGGGCCGTAAAGCTTGTCGGCCAGCCCGGGGGCCAGCGACTCCGCCGGCGCCGGGTTCACCAGGCGGTCCATCGTTTCCAGAGCGTCCCGCAAGCACGCCAGATGCCCGAGTTGACGCCAAGCCTCGGACCCACCAGGCGGCCGAGGCGTCTCGGGTCCCGAACCGGTGGTCCGCAGCTTCAGCAGCGGCCCGATAAGTTCGGTGACGTGTTCGCTTTCCCGCCAATCCAACGCCACCGTCGGCGTTTCGAATGCGAGGCGGGGGAAGAGCCGCCGCAGGTGCGACAGGAACGGCGAGGGGTTCAACGCGTTGCCGCGGGTGTCAGTCCGGGCGCAGGTGAGCATCAGCCGCCGGCGTGCGCGGGTGCAGGCGACATAGGCGTGGTAGCGCTCACGGCTTAGATGCTGCTGGGCGGTGGAGGACAAGGCCGGATTGAATTTTTCCAGCTCCGCCCGGTCGGTTTCAGTCAGGAGCAAGTTGGTTTCCGGAAGCGACGGGAAGACGGTTTCGTTCAGGCCCAGGACGATAGCGAGCTTCAAATCGGGGTTGCGTGAGCGATCGACGCTGCCGACGAGCACCTGGTCCAGGGCCGGCGGGATCACGCCCACGGAGAGGTTGCCCAGACCCGCTTCCAAGACCGGAAGCCATTCCCGCAGGGAGAGCTGCTCGGTGGGGAAGGCCAGCTCGAGGTTTTCGAGCCAAGCATTCATTTGCTCCCAAACCGTCCGATGCACGGACCCCGAGACGTGAAAGGCCGAACCCGTGGCTTCGGTGGCGGCCCAATTCCGGAGCGTCTCCTCGATGTGCAAGCGGGACCAAAGCTGGCGCAGGGCGGAGGCCAGCGCCCGGCCGGTCGGCTTATTCTCGGCTACCGCCAAATCGAGCGCCAGTTTCTGAAATGGCGGAAGCAGGCGCACGTGCATATCGGCCAGCCATTCGGTGAGTTCGGCGTCATCCTTAAGCACCAACGGATTTTGCCAGACGGCGCCCTGCCAGCCCCGCGCCAGCGCCTCGTTTTCCAGCCGGTCGATTTCGATCTCGGCCGCTGGCGCCAAACCGGTCTTGAGCGCGGCAAACCAGTCGTCCGGCTGCCATTGGAACGTCACCGTCCGCAGCGCGCTCCGGGTCAGCTCGGCCAGCGGATGATGGGAAACGGACTCGCGGCGATCGAGGAACAAGGGAATGCCGTAGCGGGAGAAGACACGCTGCAACGCATGGTGATAGGCCTCGAGCGTTCGCACGAGGACCGTGACCTCGCGATAACGCCCTCCGGCGCGGACGTGGCGTAGAATCTCGCGTGCCGCCAGGGTCGCCTCGGCCTCCGGATCCGCGCAAATCGAGACGCTCAGCGCATTCTTTAAGTCATCAGGGCGGGAGGCCCGCTCCTGGGCGGCGGGGCTGGTCCGAGCCGGTCCAGGATAAGGTTCCGGCTCGGACCAGTTTCGTTCCAGATGCTGCAGCACCGGATTATCCGTGAAGCGGCTCTTGTCGGGGTCGCGGGCCAGGATATCGATCTGGATGTCCGCGTGGGGGAGGGCAGCGAACTTGTGACGGCATTTCTCGAAGTTGCGCCGGGCGGCCGACCAACTGGAAAGCCACGAGACGTGGCGCGCGGGCAAGCGGTCCAGACAGAGCGTCATCACGGTGCGCCCGCAGCACGGGATCAACGCTGCCAATAGATCCAATTCCTGCTCGGTAAACTCGGCGAACCCGTCGATCCAGAGGTGGGAGGGCAACGCCGGCAGCGAAGTCCCGCCGGCTGCGGGCCGCAGCGCGGCGGTCGCAGCCGGGAGCAAGGAATCGGCATCTTGCAGGCCGTGAGCCCCGAGCCAGTCGAGGTAGTCCCGCAGCAGGCGGGCGAGATCTTGGAGCTTGTACGAGAGGCTCTCGCTCCTCTGGACCTGGGTGGCAAGCTCGAGCAAATCCTCCGGAGCCAGTTGGTGGCGCTGCAACTCTCGCAACGCCACGCTCAGTTGCCGGGCAAAACCATTGAGCCGTGCGCTGGCGCGAAACAACTTCAAATCCTTTCGTTTTCTGGCGAGCAGGCTCCGCAGCACCATCAGCCGGCCCTCTTCGTCCAGCATCCGGGGCGCGCTCCCGCGGAGTTGGTCGAACACGAAGCAGGCCAGCCGTTCGAAGGAGAGAATCTGCAGCCGGGTGTAGCCGGGCAACGCCGGGGTCGGCCAGGAGCTGGCGCTCCAACTGATACGTGGTTTGCTTGGGGGCAATGAAGAGGAGCGGCGGGCCGGCGGGCTCGGCCCGCAGGATTTGGCGGATCTCTTCCAGGCAACGGAAGGTCTTTCCACTCCCCGCAGGCCCCAAAACAAAACGGATTTGCACGCCGCCATTGTTTCGAATCAGCCAACGGGGGCAATGAGTTTCTTCCCTCTGGATATGCCGGCAGGCAAAAACTCACCTGCGCGGCGCCGGAGGCGGGCCGGGGATCGGGATCATGCCGGCGCCGCAACCCGCCAAGCGGTTGAACGGGGCCCGCCTGGTGGTCCTCCTAAACCTCCACAGTCTGCCCGGGTTTGGGCTGCACCACCTTGATCTTGGGATAGCACGACTGGATTTGGCTCTCGAACCACTGGCGCGCGTCGGCGTCGCCGTGGGTCAGCAGGACCGTGCGAGGTTCGACGCGGCCGACGAAATCCAGCAACTCGCCGCGGTTGGCATGGGCGGTGAGATCAAATTCATCGATCCGGCAGCGGCGGGTGACTTCCCCGCCGCTCGGGCTGAAAAGGAACGTCTCGCCCTGCCGGGCGGCGCGGAGCCGTCCACCGGGGGTGTCCGGGTCGGTGTAGCCCACAAAGAGTATGGATTGCTGTTCGTCGCCAATCATCCGCACGGCCAGGTTATGGGCGGCGGTATTCTCGCTCATCATGCCGGCGGTAATGACAAAAATACGCCCGCCCGTCAGCCGCATTTTTTCGGCCTGGCCCTGTTCGAGTACGATGAGATTCAAGGCCTCGCGCAACTGCAGGTCGGGGTATTGCCGGTGCGTGCGGTGGGACTCGAGGTCGTAGATTTCGGTAAACACCCGGCCCAGGCCGCCGATATAGATCGGTTGCGGCTTCAGCTCGCCCTTTCCCGTGAGCAAGGCCAGCAGCGCCAGGATCTCCTGCGTGCGCCCCAGGGCGAAGGTGGGAATGAGCACCGAGCCGTTTCCTTCGAGCGCCCGGTGGATTGCCTGCGTGAGCCGTTCGATCTCCGATTCGCGGTTGAATCCCAGGGGCAGCGCCCGGGCGCCCCGAGTGGTTTCGATCAGCAGCACGTCCGCTTTCACATCCTCGAACCGCGCGGCGCGCAAAATGGTCTGGTCATGGAAACACACGTCCCCGGTATAGAACAGGGATTCCTTTTGGCCACGAACCATCAGTCCGGCGGAGCCCAGGGCGTGGCCGGCATCGAAAAATTCAAGGGTGGGTGAGAGAAAGCCGGCGCGGGTCTTGGAAAAGGCGGCCCAATCGATTTCACGGTTATACCGGAAGCCCTGAAACAGGGACTCGATCTCATCCACCTCGTCGTGGCTGAACAGCGGGTATTCGCGGATGCCGCATTCGTCCCGCTGGCGCGTCATGACATTGACCGAATTGTGGAGCACGCGCTCGGCCAGAAAGTAGCTGAGCTCGGTCATCAGGACATGCGCGCGGGGGAAGTGCCGCAGCGCCACCGGCAGAGCGCCGACATGGTCGTGGTGGCAATGGGAAATGGCGATGGCATCCACCTCCTGGTCCTTGATCACGTCGAAGAGCGGCAAGCTGTCGCGACCCTCGCGCTTGGGGTGAATCCCCGCGTCCATCAGCAGCCGGTGCCCTTCCATTTCGACAAACCACGCCGAGGCGCCAATGTCCGTGTCCGGATTGAGATTCGTTATCCGCATACAACTAGAATAGCCCAGGGAGTGGCAAGGGGAAATTGGGAATCGGGGAGAGGGGACGCTTCACGGAGCAGGTACGGTTCGTAGTCCACGCGGGTAGCCGGGTCATTTCGCTGCCGGAGGGTGGCTTTCAGTGAATTTCTTCATGATGCCCTGCATGAGTTCCTGCTGGCTCTTATACTCCGTATAACCGGCGGGAACCTCGAACTGGGCGGCGTCCGGGGCGATGAATTGAACATGGTTGAACTTCACGATCGAGGTGCTTTCCGGTTCTTTGGTCTGGATCTGGATCGGGAAGTCCTGAAGATCGGTCGCGTTCCAGGTCGTGGCATCGACTTTTTCTCCCTTTTCATCGGTAATAAGCACTTTGTTTTTCACGCAGGGATGGCCATCAAGGGTTTCTTTGCCCAGAGCGGTTTTTTCCAATTTGGGCGTTTTGGCGCCGCCGTCCTGCTTAGGCAAGGGCATGCTCAACACGGTCTTTTGGTCGGGATAGATGACGAAAGCAAATCCCTTGGCCGGGCTAATCACGCTGATGACATGGGCCATGCCCATTTGCTTGAGCGTATCGGCCAGGCCCGCTGGGACCTGTTGGTTTTTCATTTGCGCCATGTCCATTTCGACACGAATGCTTTTATCGAGCAGCGAGAAGTCCATGGGCATGAGAACGATTTCCTTTTGTGAGCTATCCAGGACGCGGACTTCGGCTTTGGCCGTGAAGGCCTTGAGGTCGCCGAACAGTTTGGTGATCGCAGCGCTCATGCCCGCCGGGCCGCCGGCTCCGGGCAGTTGCGCCCGGACGCCGAAACTGGCCAGCAACAGCGCGGCCGTGATTCCGCAAACTTTTGTTCTGTGGGAAAAGGTTTTCATAAGACAGAATGCGGGCGCAAGATACCTGGCGCCAACGCCAGGGCCAATGACAAAGTGGACCAGGCCGCGCTCCGCGAACTCGCCCGTCATTTGACACATCACTCCCGGCGCGGCTCAGCTCGCGAAAAAATCGTCGCCCGTTCGCGTATCCCCCGCTGCTCCGGGAGCACCGCGAGGTGAAATTCCTCTCGTCCGGCGGTTTCAGTGCCGGCCCGGCTGGCCGTCCACCAGCCGCCATAGCCCCAGCGGATTCGCCTCCTTCAGCGCTTCGGGCAAGAGCGCGTCGGGGAAATTCTGATAACAAACCGGGCGCACAAACCGTTCGATGGCCCGGGTGCCGACCGAGGTCGAACGGCCCTCCGAGGTCGCCGGGTACGGGCCGCCATGCACCATGGCGTGACAGACCTCGACTCCGGTTGGGAAACCATTGCAAACCACCCGCCCGGCTTTGGTTTCGAGAACCGCCAGCAAATCCTGGTTCTGTTCGAGTTCTCCCGCGGCGGCATGCACCGTCGCGGTCAGTTGCCCATCCAGCTTCTCCGCCGCGGCCAACATTTGCGACGAATTGGCGCAGCGAACCACGAGCGTGGAGGGCCCAAACACCTCCTCCAGCAGACCTGGATTGGCCAAAAAGGTCTCCGCGTCGGTTACGAACAGTGCCGCGTGTGCAGCGGTCCCGGTCGCTCCCATTCCCGCTGGCGCCCCGGTCAAGCGCGCAACGCCCGGAATTCCCGAGAACGCTTCGAGAGACGCGTGATACTCGGAGCAAATGCTGGAAGTCAGCATGGTCCCGCCCGGGGTCCCGCGCATGAGTGTGGCGAACTGGTCCAGGAAACCCTGAGCGCCGGGCCCGGCTGGAACAAAAACCAAACCTGGATTGGTGCAGAATTGGCCAACTCCCAAGGTGACCGAGGCGTGTAGCGCGGTGGCCAGGCTGGCCGCCGCGGTTTCCAGCGCTTTCGGCAAAAGGAAGACGGGGTTGATGCTCCCCATTTCAGCATAAACGGGAATCGGCGCGGGGCGCCGCGCGGCGGCATCCATGAGGGCCCGGCCTCCGGCGCGCGAACCGGTGAAACCCACGGCCTGAATTTGAGGATGTTCGACCAAGGCCACGCCGATTTCCCGGCCTGGCCCGTAAAGCATGGAAAACACGCCTTCCGGGGCGGCGCACTCGAGCGCCGCCTGGCTGATGACCCGTCCCACGAGTTCTGAAACGCCCAGGTGCCCCTGGTGTGGCTTCACGATGACCGGACAGCCGGCCGCCAAAGCCGAGGCCGTGTCCCCCCCGGCGACGGAGAACGCGAACGGAAAATTGCTCGAACTAAATACCGCCACCGGCCCGAGGGGGATGCGCACTGAACGCACATCGGGCTTGGGGAGCGGCTTGCGGGCGGGGTCGCCGTGATCGATGCGAGGTTCGAGCCACCACCCCGCCTCGATCAGCGAGGCGAACAGCCGCAATTGGCCACAGGTGCGGGCCGTCTCACCCTGCAGTCTCGCCACGGGCAAGGCGGTTTCCTGGTTTGCCCGTTCGATAATGGCCCCGGCCTGGGCCTCGAACAGTTCCGCGATGCGGCGCAGGAGGGCCGCGCGGCGTTGCGGCGCCCAACGGCTATAAACGGCGAAGGCCTTCGAGGCCAGGCCGGCGGCTGCGTCCACATCCGCGCGCGATGCCCAAAAATAACCGGGATCAAGTTGCGCGCCGGTAGCGGGATTGATGGCGGGCGTTGGCTTGCCCGAGGCCTGCGCGCGACGGTAACCGATGATGGAAAGGCCTTCGAGTTGCATACGGGCTAAGTGGTCATGAACATAAATACGATGACGTTCGCGGCCAGGGATTTTTGGCGCAGGCGAGGCGTGAGCGATGAGCATACCCGCCACGGGTCTGTAAGGAGCGAACAACGAAGCCGGCGCCAAAAAGCACGGCCGCCCGGAGGGTTGCGCCCAATTTGGCCTGTGGCTTCGTTGCTCCTCGGTCACCGATCCAGGCGGATAGGCTCCCTCGTCGCGCCTCGCCACAGGCCAAATAGGGCGCAACGAACGCCATCGTATTCATGTTCATGACCACTAAGGTAGTGATCCCACCACGCGGCTCAAGCACGTTCGGTTTGCGTGCGCGCCCCTGAGGCCAGGCCTTGGTGGTCAGGGCCAGTTGGCGCGCGGCTGGCCATCCCGAGCCTGGCCGGAGCCAGGGCGGGATTATTTATGCAATCGATAGGTTGCCTCCTTTTGCCTTTTGCCATAAATGTCAGCTTGCCTCATGCTCAAGGCATGGCGGCAGTGTCGAGCATCGCTCTCTGGGTGGTCCTGGTTTTCGCGGGGGCGAGCTTCTTTTTTTCGCTCGCGGAAACCTCGTTGTTTTCCTTGAGCAAATGGCAGGTGCGCCAGTTAGCCGAGCGTCAGCCGCGAGCCGGCGGACTGGTGGCGCGGCTTTTGGGCCAGCCGCAGGACCTGCTGGCAACGCTGGCGCTGGGCAATACCTGCGCCAACGGAGCCATGCTGGCGGTGGCCCTGTGGATGGTGCTGAACGGACGCTGGCCGGCGCTCGCGGCCCTGCCGGGCCTGGTGGTGCTGATGCTGATCGCGTGCGAGGTGCTGCCCAAAACGATGGCGGTGCGCAAACCGGAGCAGTGGGCGTTGCGGGTGGCTCGTTCGATGTCGCTGGTCTTGGTGCTGACCTTGGCGCTGTGCCGGCTGGCCCAGCGGATGAACCAGGCCATCCTCAAAGCCATGATTCCCCGCAGCTTCCAGGCGCAAACAACGCTGACCGACGCCGATTACCAGGAATTGCTGGAAATGGCTTACCAGCAGGGCACCCTCGCCCAATCGGAGAAGGAGATTATTCTCCAGATCATCAGCCTGGACCGGCGCACGGTGAGCGAGGTCATGAAACCGCGCTCGCAAATGGCGGCCATCCCGGATGACCTCTCCATCGAGGACATGCTCGCCGCCGCGCGCAAATACAAACATCGCCGCCTGCCGATCTACGACGAAACCCCCGATACGGTGGTAGGGATCTTGAACACCCGGGCCTTGCTCCTGGACCCGCAGATCGATTTGGCGGATGCCATCGAATTCCCTTCGTTTGTCCCCGAAAGCATGAACCTCCTGCAATTGCTCAAGAGCCTCCAGCGCCAGCAACGCGGCCTGGCCATCGTGCTCGACGAATTCGGTGGCACGGCCGGCATCGTGACCATGGAGGACATCCTGGAAGAGATGGTTGGGAAGATCCGGGGCGAAGTCGAGGCCGAGGGGTTCTTCATGGAGAAGCTCAGCCCCGGGCGCTGGCGCGTGAGCGGCGCGCTGCGGTTGGACGACTTTCGGCGCGAGTATCCGCCGCTGGGGGATGTGCCGGAGGTCGAAACCCTCGGCGGCCTGTTGATGAGCCTCATGGAAGTGGTGCCCGCCCCCGGCGACTCCGCCCTGTTCCGCGGCCTCAAGCTCACCGCCGAGTCCGCGGACGAGCGCCATGTGCGCGAACTGCTCGTCGAGGTGGCCAAATGACGCTGCTCACGGTTCGCGAATCGATCCTCTGGTCGATCTTTGGCCTGTGCCTGGTGGTCTCCTTCGTCCTGTCGGGGATGGAGGCGGGGGTGTTTGCCCTGAGCCGGCTGCGCATCCGCCAGCAAATGCGCGCGGGACGCCGTTCCGCCACCATGCTCCACGCCTACCTCGAGAATCCCGAGAACTTCCTCTGGACCATCCTGGTGGGCAATACGGTCGCCAATTTCCTCATCCTGGGCTGGCTGGTGGTCATCCTCCAAAGGCACCTGGCGCGGCATCCGATCGGGTTCGCCCTGCTTTATGCCCTGATTTTGTTTCTGTTCTATGCGCTCTCCGACTTGCTTCCCAAGATGCTGTTTCGCCTGTATCCCACGCGCCTCACGGTGTTTTTTGCCCGCCCGTTTCGGATACTGCATTTCCTCCTCAGGCCATTGGTCGGCTTGGTGGAATTCTGTTCGGACCTGCTGCTGCGCTGGCGCGGTGGCAAAGTGTTCACCGGCCACTTGTTCGGGAACCGGGAGGAACTCCTCCTGGTCATGCAGGAATCGGCTCAAACCCTCACCAGCGAGGAACGCGCCATGATCAATCGCGTGCTGGACCTGCAGACCCTGACGGTGCGCCAGGTGATGCTGCCCCTCACCCAGGCGGCGACCGTCGCCGCCAAAACGCCCGTCTCGGAGGTGTTGACGCTGGGCCGCGAGCGCACACTCACCCGCTTTCCGGTGTGGGCAATCCGCGATGGCGCGCCGCGCGTGATCGGGCTGGCCAGCCTGAACGCGCTCTTGTACCAGGCCAGCGCCGACCCCACCCGCCCGATCGGTGATTACCTCCGGCCCGCGCTCTTCCTCGAGGAGGATCTCCGGCTCGAAGTGGCCTTGCGCCGCATGCAGCGCGGCGCCCAGCGCCTCGCAATCGTGCTGTCCCGTGACCGGCGCGAAATCGGGATTCTCAGCCTCCAAGACGTGCTCAAGGTCATCTTCGGCGAAGTGAACCTGTAATGAGGCCCGGCCTCGCACTCGGTTGGCGGCCTTGGGTCGCATCCCGGGCGCCCTGGCGGGCGGCGAGCGGGGCGCGCTCCTGCTGGAAAAATTCCCCCGCTTGCTTAATTGGATTTTTGATGGTTATTATTAGCTGGCCACCTTGAACCGATCGGGCGCCGGTCATGGGCCGCCACCAGGCGGCGGCCGGGCCCAGCCAAAGCCCGGCTCCGAATCGGGATTTTGTCGTTATGCCGCAGTTTCGCAACCAGGTCTTGTCGTCCGCGCTCTTCTTCCCAATGGTGTGTACGGCCTGGGGCGGAACCGCCCGCCCCGCCCACCGCGTCGAGTTCAACCGCGATATCCGCCCGATCATCACCGAGAATTGTTTCGCCTGCCACGGCCCGGATAAGAACCAGCGGAAGGCCAAGCTGCGGCTGGACCTGCGGGAGGTAGCGCTCGCCCGGGGAGCGATCGTGCCGGGCAAGCCCGGAGACAGCAAACTGGTGGACCATATCTACTCGACCGACCCGGATGACATCATGCCGCCGCCGGCAACGCACAAGACCCTCACAGCGGCCCAGAAGGAAACGCTCACCCAATGGATCGCCACCGGAGCGGAATATGAACCGCACTGGGCGTACGTGAAGCCGAAGCGCTCGCCGATTCCCCCGGTGCGGAATCCCGGCTGGGTTCGCAATCCGATCGACGCCTTTATTCTGCACGACCTTGAAGTCAAAGGCATTGAGCCGTCGCGCGAGGCGCCGAAATCGGTATTGCTGCGGCGGTTGAGCCTGGATCTGATTGGCCTGCCACCGACGCCGTCCGAACTGCAGGCGTTCCTGGCGGACCCGAGCCCCCAGGCCTGGGAGCACCAGGTCGATCGACTTTTGAACTCGCCCCATTTCGGCGAACGGATGGCCGTTCCCTGGCTCGACATTGTTCGTTTCGCCGACACGGTCGGATACCACGGTGATCAAAATCAAAATGTTTTTCCTTATCGCGATTACGTCATCCGTTCGTTCAACCGGGACAAACCGTTTGATCAATTCACGGTGGAACAGCTCGCGGGGGACTTGCTGCCGAATCCCACGCCCGAACAGCGGGTGGCCACCTGCTTCAACCGTTTGAACATGGTCACCCGTGAAGGCGGGGCGCAGCCCAAGGAGTATCTGGCCAAGTATGCGGCCGACCGGGTGCGCACCGTTTCTATGGCCTGGCTCGGCTCGACCATGGGTTGTGCCGAATGCCACGATCACAAGTATGATCCCTTTACCTCGAAGGACTTTTACCAGATGGAGGCCTTCTTTGCCGATATCAAGCAGTGGGGCGTGTACATGGACTACGACTACACACCCAACCCGGATCTGCGCGGGTTTTCCAATGACCACCCCTTCCCGCCGGAGATCGAGGTGGACAACCCGTACCTGCACCAGCGCATCGGCAGGCTGGAAGCCAAATCGGAGCAACTTTATGCCCGAGCCTCGGCCCGGCTCGCCGGCGACACCGCCCAGCGCCACGCCTTTGAATCCTGGCGCAACCAAAGCCGGCGGTTTCTTAAGCAATGGCCGAGCGGTTGGGCGACGCCGCTTCCCGAGGTTGCCTTGCGGCTCAAGGATACCAACGCCATCACCCAAACCAACTTCAGCATCCAACCCGGCGGCTGGGTTTCCTTGAGCGCCGAAGCGAGTGAAGACCTGAAATTGACGCTGCCGCTGGCCGGCGCCCCGGTGGCGGCGATCCGCCTGGAAGTGGTCACGCTGGCGGAGCCACCGGGCAAGGACGGCGGCACTAAGCCGCGCAAAGGTTCATCGGTATCCCTTTCGGCAACGGTGAAGTCAATCCACGGCGGCCCAGAGCATAAACCAGGCTTTTATTACGCCGAAGCCGACCACAAGGAAGAGCGGTACACCAACGGATATTCGCTCCTCGGTGTGACCGACCACTGGGTGCTTTCGAGAGACCACGAGCATCAAACCGCGGTTTGGCTCCTGGACAAACCCATTGAGGCCAAGCCGGGAGACGCTTTGGTGGTCGATCTCGGCCGCCTCGAAGTGGCTTCCGTCCGGGTGTCGGTCACGCCCTTTGCCGCGCCGGACCCGCTCGAAGCCGGCGTCGGCGAACCGCTGCGCAAGGCGTTATCGCGGACTGTCCTCCCACTCAATCGCGAGGCCCGCAGCCGGCTGGCCCAAACGTACCTGCTGAGCACCCGGTGGGATGAGGAGACACTGGCCCAGGCTCGCAAGTTGCAGGGCGAAATCCGTGAATGCCGTGGCGGACGCGCCAACGTGCTGGTGACGGTGGCGCGCCAACCCCTGCTCATGCGCGTGCTCCGGCGCGGCAACTGGCAGGATCAAGGCGGCGACATCGTCCAGCCATTGGCGCCGCATTTCCTCCCGCAGATCCCAAATCCCGACGGACGGCGGTTGACCCGGCTGGACCTCGCCCAATGGCTGGTTTCCGCGGATAACCCGCTCACGGCACGGGCGGTCATGAACCGGTTGTGGAAACAGTTCTTCGGGATCGGCATCTCGTACGTGGTGGATGATCTTGGCGCCCAGGGGGAATGGCCGGTCCATCCCGAGTTGCTCGACTGGCTGGCCTGCGAATTCATGCAACCCAGCACGCTGGATTCACCCCTGGGAAATGGGCCGGCGGCGTTTCCTTGGGACCTGAAGCATATGGTTCGTTTGCTGGTGACCTCGGCCGCGTACCGCCAGGATTCCAACGAACGGCCGGAGCTCAAGGAAATCGATCCCCGCAATCAGCTCGTCGCCTTCCAATCACCGCGCCGGCTCGAAGCCGAGTTCGTGCGCGACAACGCCCTCGCCATCGCCGGCCTCCTCGGACTGAGGACATCGGCGGCCCCAGCGTTTTCCTTACCAGCCCGCCGGCTATTACGCGCTACCTTCAGTTCCCGGACCGCGACTACGACCCCGACGCGGGACGAGCGCCAGTATCGGCGCGGGAGTCTATATGCACTGGCAGCGCACGTTTCTGCATCCGATGCTGGCAAATTTCGACGCGCCGTCGCGCGAGGAGTGCACGGCCTGCCGCGATCGTTTCCGACACGCCGCAGCAGGCCCTGACCTTGCTCAACGATCCGACCTTTGTCGGAGGCCGCTCGCGTGTTCGCCGCCCGGTTGGTGGCGGATCCGGTTCTTTCCGAAGGCTGGAGACTCGATCGGGGGTTCCGCCGAGCCCTGGACCGTTGGCCCCGGCCCAACGAGCGCCAGTCGCTCCTGGATTTCCTGGCCCTGCAAAAGGAACATTATGCCAGGCCATGCGGACGAGCCGAGAAGCTGGTCGACGTTGGCCTGGCGCCCGCGCCCAGGGCTGAAGACCCCGCCGAGCTGGCGGCGTGGACCCAGGTTTCGCCGCGTCATGCTCAATCTCACGAAACCATTACCGTTTACTGAAGCATGAAAACACTCGACCCCGCACTTCGACCCGCGTGAATCCAGCTCAATGTCAACCGCCGGACCTTTCTCGGCCGGTCCGCATAGGCCTGGGTGGCTTGGCGCTGGCCTGCCTGCATTAAACCGAACTTAGCGGCGCCGCCGGCGCCGCGTCCCCTGAAGGGCGCTGGAAAGGCGATCCACCCGCTGAACTTCCCCATGGCGCCAAACGGGTCATCCATCTTTGCATGGCCGGCGGGCCCTCGCACATGGAAGCTTTCGACCCCAAACCCGAACTCAAGCGGCTCAACGGCCAGCCCTTTCCCGATTCCTTCACCAAGGGCCAGCAGCTGGCCCAGTTCCAGAACGCGGTGCTCAAAGTGCGCGGCCCGTTCTACGGATTTCAACAACATGCGGGCAGTCCGGCCAGGAAGTCTCGGACATTTTCCCGCACATCGGCCAGATCGCGGACGACATCTGCATCGTCCGCTCGATGCATACCGAGCAGATCAATCACGACCCGGCGCACGCCTTCATGAATGCCGGTTCGAGCATCAAAGGCCGGCCGAGCATGGGGTCCTGGCTGCTCTATGGCCTCGGGGCCGAAGCGGAGGACCTGCCGGGCTTCATGGTCCTCATGTCCGCGGGACAAGCGGCGGCTGCAGCCGGTCTCGGCCCGCCAGTGGTCGAGCGGGGTTTCTCCCCAGCAGTTTCCAGGGCATCCAGTTCCAATCCAAAGGTGACGCCGGTCCATTATGTCGGCAATCCCGAGGGGGTCTGCCAGAGCACCGAGCGCCAGGTCATCGAGGAGATCGAGCGGTTGAACGGCATGCTTGAAGAGGAACGCCTCGACCCGGAAATTCAGACCCGGATCGCCCAGTACGAAATGGCCTTCCGGATGCAGACTTCGGTGCCGGAACTCTCCGACTTCAAGTCAGAACCCCAACACATCCTCGATCTTTACGGGGTCAAGCAGCCCGGGGACGGCACCTTCGCCTCGAACTGCCTGCTGGCCCGGCGCCTCGCCGAGCGCGGGGTGCGTTTTATCCAGCTTTATCATCGCGCCTGGGATCACCATAGCGATATCGAGCGGGACATGCCGCGCGCGGCCAAAGACGTCGATCAGGCCTCCGCGGCGCTCATCGCCGATCTCAAGCAGCGCGGCATGCTCGAAAGACACGCTCGTTATCTGGGGCGGCGAATTCGGGCGCACGCCGATGGGACAGGGTTCGGGGCGCGATCATCACATCAACGCCTTCTCGATTTGGCTGGCGGGCGGGGGCGTGAAAGGGGGCATGACCTACGGACAGACCGATGAGATGGGGTATCGCTACGTCGAGGACGGCCACCAAATGCATGTACACGATTTGCATGCGACCATGCTCTACCTTTGCGGCATCGATCACAGACAACTCACGTTCCATTTCCAGGGCCGCAATTTCCGCCTCACCGACGTTTCCGGCGAGGTTGCCAAAGACATCATCGCCTGAACCATTCCCCGAACGAGCCGGACTCAGTGCACACTGCCACGCCCGGCCAATTTGGCGAGGACCGCCTCCGCCTGCAGCCCCTGTAACAGCACCAATTTGTGACGCGAGGTATGGCCGCGGAGAAGCTGGACCTGCCCTCTCGGACAATCCAGGACCTCCGCCAACAAGCGCACCAGGGCCTCATTCGCCGCTGCATCGACCGGCGGCGCCGTCACCCGGATGCGCAGTTCGTTGCCCAGCGGCTCGCCAATCCCATTCGATGAAGCTCGCGGCTGCAGCTTTATCGAAAGCACGAGTCCGCGCGATTGGGCGCTGAGAAAGCGGGGCAAGGTCATGGGTTGAGCAGGTTCAAATCTTTCTCGCCGAGTGGTCACCGCGGGCGCATGATAAGGCCACTACGGCTTATGAGCAATTCGAACGGTATTATCCTCTCCCAGGTGCAACGCGGATCGGGTGTGAATACAAGCGGTCATTGGCCCTTAGCCTCGGAGGTGCAATCGGCGGCCGCCATTCTCAGGACACCGCTGGTAGTTCACGGATGGCTGCTGGCCATCGGGTTGACGCTGCTGGCTGGCTGCGGCTCGCCTCCTCGCAGAGGTCCGGCCCAGCCCGTCGCCGCGCCGCAGGAAGCATCCCCTGCCCAGGCCGCGCTGCCAGCCGCCGCCACCGCGCCGCTGACAGTGCCTGACCTCGTGAAGCAGGCCGCGGCGAAACCATCCGAACCCTTTGAAGGTGATGGCTGGCAGGACATGTTCGACGGCCAGACCCTCGCGGGCTGGACCGAGACGCCGTTTGCAGGCCGGGGTGAAGTCCAGTGCGAGGCCGGACTCCTGGTTTTGAAGATGGGCGATCCCTTCACCGGCATCAATTGGACCCGACAATTTCCCAAGGTAAATTATGAAGTGGCGCTCGATGCGATGCGCTTGAACGGTTCGGATTTCTTCTGCGGTTTGACCGTGCCGGTCGGGGACTCCTTTTGCAGTTTGATTGTCGGCGGCTGGGGCGGCTCCCTGGTGGGCATTTCAAGCCTCGAAGGCCTGGATGCCTCCGAGAATGAAACCACGAAGTACCGGAATTTCGAATCACGACGCTGGTACCGCGTCCGTCTGCGCGTCACCGAAAAGCGAATTCAGGCGTGGATCGATGGGGAAAAGTTGGTGGATGCCGATACCACCGATAAAAAAATCTCCCTGCGGCCCGGGGATATCGAGCTTTCGAAACCCTTCGGCCTGGCGTGCTGGCAAACGAGCACGGCGCTGCGCGAATCAAGTGGAAGCACGTGAACGGTCCCGCTGGACCGGTTAAAAAGTAAGCGTTATCAGGGCGCCCCTTTGGCCGGCGCCCCCCGGGCCTCGCCGAGTTTTCGCGGGTTCACTGGACACCTTGCAGGACCGGCGCAAGCTCCAGGTGCTTCTCGGTCCGAATCTCATAAAAATCATGGGCGCAAGACCGGGCGCCGAATCCCTGCTTCCAATGCAGCAACCCCAGGTTGAGCAGGCGGCTGTCGCGCTCATTGCAGATGCCGAAGTCAAAATAGCGCTTGGACGGGTAGCGCTCCTCGATCAGCCAGCTAAATAAATAGTCCAGCGCCCCCAGCGCCGCCCCGGCGTCTGAAACCGCGATGTACTGCGCATGCGCCACCGTGGGCGTTTCATAGATAGTGGTGCCCGCCACGATTTCTCCCTCATGGTAAGCGGCGAACTGCTTGATGTTTTGGGGGAATCTCAGCCCAAGCAACGTGATCTCTTCCAGGCTATGAGTGGGGCGAACATGATATCGGGTGGCCAAACGCGGAACGAGCACCCGCTCCCAAAAAGGCCCAAACGAGGTGTCCTGAACCACTTCCACCCCCAAGCGCCGCCCTTTATGAATCCAGCGCTTGCGGCATTTGCTAAAGCGGAGCCGATCCTCCTGGTTAATGACCAGCGCGCAATCCCGCCGGTAGAGGCGCGCATCCATTAAGAACAGGCCATAGGCGATATCATCGTCGGGCAAGGTATTGTAAAAGCGGGGCATCGGTTTGTACAACAGCCGCGCAATGCCCTGCCCATGAAGATAGTGGAGCACCTGGTAAAGGATTTGCAGCACCTCTTCCAGCGTTGCCGTGCGGCGCACGACCAGGCCGCCATAGGTTAAACCGCCGTGACTCACCAACGTATCCGGCCCGGCGAGGTTGGCGGGCAATACGGCCAACAGTTTCCCTTCACTCATGACCATTAAGGAGCCATCCGTGAAGCGGTCCTGGTGGTATTCCATGTAGTCTCGGCAGAGAAGAAAGGTGGCGTTCTTGCCCTCCTTAATGAAGTCATCCCAAGCGCCTTGACGCTCGCTTTTATATCGCTCTACAACGTATTCCCGCACCCACTCCGTCCGAACGGGATTTGGGATCGCCCGGCTCACACTCGTGCTCACACCCATGCTCCACCTCAATGATGCTCTCCCACGCTTCGATGTTTCAGACCCATGCCCGACAGTTCAATCGACGTGCAAACCGCACGATCGGGAAAGTGAAGCGTGAATCCTTCCCAGGCGTCCTCGGCCGACACCCAAGCCGAAACAACTACGCCTGAACTGAGTATCTCTTTTGACAGGTACTTCCTACCGTTGTCAAGCCTCGGCTTGAACCGACCAATCCCCGTGGCAGCCCGGCCGCCGGTTGGTCCGGTCAGGCGGTGTAGCTGCCCGAGGCGACATCCCCGCCGTGCCCGGTCCAATTGGTGTGGAAAAACTGTCCGCGCGGCTGGTCGAGCCGTTCATACATATGGGCGCCGAAATAATCCCGCTGAGCTTGGAGCAAATTGGCCGGAAGCCGCGCGGTGCGGTAACCGTCATAAAAGGCCAGGGCGGTGCTGAATGCGGGCGCCGGAATGCCTTTTTTGATCGAGGCCGACACCACGTTGCGCCACGAGCGGTGCGAGGCATTGAGGGCTTTTCGGAAAAACGGCGCCAGCATCAGGTTCGAGAGCCCGGGCTGCTTGTCGAAGGCCTCTTTGATTTTGCCCAGGAAGATACTGCGGATGATACATCCGCCCCGCCACATCAAGGCAATACCGCCGTAATTCAGGTTCCAATGGTACTGCTCCGCCGCGGCCCGCATCAGGAGGTATCCCTGGGCGTAGGAGATGATCTTCGAAGCGTAAAGCCCTTTGCGGATGTCCTCGATGGTCCGTGCCCGGTCGCCTTTGATCAACGGATTGGGGCCGCGGAGCTTTTGGGCCGCGGCCGCACGCTCGTCCTTCGAGGCGGACAGCATTCGCGCATAGACCGCCTCCGCGATGAGCGTGGTGGGCACCCCGAGATCCTGCGAAGAAATCACGGTCCATTTGCCGGTGCCCTTCTGGCCCGCGGCATCCAGGATTTTGTCCACCATCGGCTGGCCGTCGGCATCTTTGAACGCCAGGATATCGCGGGTAATCTCGACCAGGTAAGAGTTGAGTTCGCCTTTTTGCCACTCGGCAAACACTTCGTGCATTTCGCCGGCGCTCATCCCCAGGCCGGTCTTCATCAGGTTATAGGCCTCACAAATCAGCTCCATGTCGCCATATTCAATGCCGTTGTGCACCATCTTCACGTAGTGGCCGGCCCCGTTCTCGCCGACCCAGTCGCAGCACGGCGTCCCGTCCTCCACTTTGGCGGCGATTTTCTGGAAGATCTCCTTTACGTGCGGCCAGGCCGCGGGCGACCCCCCCGGCATCATGCTCGGACCGTGCCGCGCGCCTTCCTCGCCGCCCGAAACGCCCGTCCCGATATAGAGCAGGCCTTTGGCTTCCACGTACTGCGTCCGGCGCATGGTGTCCTGGAAGAGTGAATTGCCGCCGTCGATGATGATGTCTCCGGGTTCCAAATGCGGGAGCAAATGCTCGATAAACTCGTCCACAGGCTGGCCGGCCTTCACCATCAGCATGACCCGGCGGGGCCGTTTGAGCAAACCCGCCATTTCTGCGAGGGAATGCGCACCCAGGACTTGCGTGCCTTTGGCTTCCTTGGCCAAAAACTCATCCACCTTCGAGACGGTGCGGTTGAACGCGACCACGGTGAAACCGTGATCGTTCATGTTCAAAATCAAATTCTGGCCCATCACGGCCAGCCCAATTACGGCAATATCAGCCTTCGGTTCCATGATATGAATCCTAATGAGTTACCCACCATACAAGAGCCTTGATCACCCGCCAGGAAATTCTCCTATCCGCCAAGCTGCAGGCGTTTGTCACTTTCGAGCATCGCCCTGAGGTTGGGCCATTCCACTTCATTCATCTCGTTGAAGGCGTTCAAATACACCGCCACCACCTCGGGCGGGTGCTTGGCCAATACCGCATCCACCGCCCCGTGCAGCTTCGCGTCCTCGACCGTGGCCGGCAAATCTTCGACCACCCCGTCCTTGTGCGCGATGCCGAGCTGGTCGAGGAAGCCCACCAGGAGCGCCTGGTGCTTCTTGAGCAGCCAGGAGCGGATGAGATTGGCGGTGACCAGTTCGAGGCTGGGCCGGGCCAGGGTGGCCAGCATGGCCGCGTGCCGCTGGGTGCGAGGCTGGCGTTCGAGGAAGATGGGCCGCACCCGGCGCGCTTCGGCCACGGCTGCCAGGACGGTGCGGTAGAGCTGTTTGTCAGATTCGTAGGCGTAGGTCAGGATATCCAGCGCCAGCTCGGGCGAGGTGAATCCCAGGATTTCATGAGAGGTTAGCATGCGATGAGAATGGCGGATGTTTGCAACATTGTGCGGCTGGCAGTGCTAGCCAGTTGTCATTACGCAAATCTTATTTTTGCCGGCCAGCCGTTCGCAAGTACCTTCTTCCAATAACAGGGCTCGCCCGGCTTCAAACGCCAGTGCGGAAAGCCCCGCCCGCGCGCACACTTCCAGCGTCCCCGGGCCCAGGCAGGGGATATCGAAGCGCAAGTCGTGCCCCTCCTTGGCCACCTTTACCGCCACGGCGCCGCCGTCGCGCCCGGCCAATTCTCCACCCCGCTCCAGGCAGCAATCGGTCCCTTCGAAGGCCTCGACGGCGAGCACTGTGCCAGCTTTGACCACCACCGTCTGGCCGACATCCAGGCGCGACATCTCTTTGGCAATGCGTAATCCGAAGGCGACCTCCTGCAGGACTTTTTCAGACGGCTTGGGCCCGAGCCGGAAGCCGCTGGCCGGCATCAGCGGCTGGAGCCAGGGAGTGGCTTCGATCACCTCCACGCCCTCCTTGGCCAGCTCGTCCGCGATGGCGCCGAAGATGGTGTGGGCGTTCTTCTCCTTCAGTCGCAGCAGCAGCGCCATGGCCCGCAAATCCGGCCGTATGTCATATAGATTCCTCGGGGCGACCTGTCCCGCCATCACACAGTGCCTGACCCCACGCTTGACAAAGGCGTCGATCAACTTGGAAAGCTGTCCGACCCTGAGCCAGACCATGTCATCGACCAACCCGGCCAGCGCGGGCTCCGTTTCCCCCTCGAAACCGACCGCGACCAGTCGTTTGATTCCCGCTTTGCGAGCCTGGCGGGCGAAAAGCAATGGCAAGGAGCGGTTGCCCGCGATAATCCCAATCGTTTCGAGCGTTGTCGTCACCAATCCCACCCTGGCTGAGCCAACCGGATCAGGCCGTGAGCCGCAAGCCGAGGCTGCCGGTTCAAGCACCCGCGCTTTTGGCCAAAACTATGTCCGGGGCGCGTGCGAAATGTCCTGTTCCTGTGCATTACCGCCTCATCTAATGACAAAAGGGGAGGCTTGTAAACCACAGAGCGCCACCGCCCAAAGGCCGCCCTCCGGGGCAACGTTCCAGGATCAGCGCGGCCAGCCCGGGAGTCCCGGGAAACCAATCCGTCCGTGGTCTTTGCCAGGCGAGTTTTCCGGTTACAGCGCGGCTTTGGCGCATGGCTTGCTGTGTCAGGATCAGGATTTTCCGGATTGGAGCGACTTGGCGGACACCTCGCAAGGTGTTGCGAGTCTGGAACATTCATATGGATCACGCGGTTATCTTGACCAACGATTTGCCCAGCAGCACGGCGGATGTCCGCCGGGCTGCCGTCCGCCGGGCCATCCTGCTGTCCTTCTTCATTCTGGCCCTGACGGTCGGCCTCTGCGCCGGACTCTACGGCTACGTAAAGCAAACCTTTCACGAGGTCGCCGCCCGGCAGGACTCGGACCCCAGCCCGCACGTCCGTGCCTTGCAGGCGGACCTGCTGGCGCGGGTCGATCATCTTGCGTTCAGTGTCACCGCCATGGCCATCCTGGGGGGCCTGGGTTCCCTGGTTCCACTGTATGTGGCGGCGACCCGCGGTCAACGCCGCCTGATCTCCGAACTCGAGCGGAAGTCGGACGAGTGGAAGGCGACAGCGATGCGGCTGCAAGGTTTGGTGTCGGAGCTCAAGCGGGCCCGGGACGAGCTCCACGCGAACCATGAGGCATTGGAGGAGAAGGTACAACGCACCACTGCGGCGAACGAACGGCTGCAGGAGGAACTCAACCGGCGCAACCAATCTGAGCGCGCTTTGACGCAGCGGCGCCAGGAACTCGAGAGTTCCCGAAACATGCTCGAGCTCCATGTCGAGGCGCGGACCAAACAACTGGCGAGCTTGCAACGCCGTTACGAAATGATCCTGAATTCCGCCGGCGAGGGCATCTGCAGCCTGGATATCGAGGGCAAAGCAATCTTCGTCAATCCCACCGTGGCGAAACTCACCGGCCGGCCCGTCGAAGAGCTGATCGGCAAGACCGAGGAGGAATTGTTCTTTCCACGCGGGCGAAATGGGTCGGGCCAGCCGCCGTTCGTGGCGCGGAATCCCAACGAGCAGGTCTTTTACCGGCATGACGGCAGCTTTTTTCCAGTGGAACTAGTCAAGACCTCCATCAACGAGAATGGCAAGGTCGTGGGCTCAGTGCTGGTCTTCAAAGACATCACCGAGCGGAAGCGGGTCGAGGAATCGCTGGCGCAAAAGGCGGCTGAACTGGCGCGCTCGAACTCCGAGCTCGAGCAGTTCGCGTTCGTTGCCTCGCATGATTTGCAGGAACCGCTGCGCAAGATCCAGGCCTTTGGCGATCGGCTCAAGGTCAAATGCGAGGGCTTTTCCTCGGAGGAAATCAAGGATTACCTGGATCGCATGCAGGGCGCCGCCGGCCGGATGCGAACGCTCATTAGCGATCTGCTCGCCTTCTCGCGCGTGATCCGCAGTTCGGAGCCCTTGGTGCCGGTGGATCTCGCGGCTGTGGCGCGCGAGGTGCTGGTGGATCTCGAAGTGCGCATCGAGAAAAACCGCGCCCAGATCGAGCTGGGCAACCTGCCCACCATCGAGGCGGACCCCATGCAGATGCGGCAGCTTTTTCTTAACCTCATCAGCAATGCCTTGAAGTTTCAGCCCGCCGGGGCCACGCCCCTCGTGAAGCTCAGCTCCCGGGCGCTGCACGCCGCCTCGGGCGAACAACTCTGCGAGATCTCGGTGCAGGACAACGGGATTGGGTTCGACGAAAAATATGTGGACAAGATGTTTGCCGTGTTCCAGCGCCTGCATGGCCGCAGTGAGTATGAGGGAACCGGCATCGGCCTGGCCGTCTGCCGGCGCATCGTGGATCGGCACCATGGCAGCGTCGTGGCCAAAAGCCAGCCTGGACAAGGCGCCACCTTCCTCGTGACCCTGCCCGTGCGGCAGCAGAGGACGCCGCCACCCTCATGAACGCTCCCGTCAAGAATAACGTGATCCTGATGGCCGACGACGATGACGATGATCGGCTGCTGGCCCAGGATGCACTGGCGGAGTCGCGACTGGGGGCCGAACTGCAGTTCGTGCAAAACGGGGAGGAATTGCTGGACTACTTGTGCCGGCGCGGAAAATACGCCGGCGCCGCGGATGCTCCCCGACCGGGATTGATTCTGTTGGACCTGAACATGCCGCGCAAGGATGGGCGCGAAGCCCTTCGCGAGATCCGGGCGGACCCCGACTTGCGCCGCATTCCGGTGGTGGTGCTTACGACCTCGAAAGCCGACACCGATATTGGGGCGATTTACGAGCTGGGCGCCAATTCGTTCATCGCCAAGCCCTTTCAGTTCGAGGCCCTGGTCAACGTGATGAAAGTGCTGGGCCAATACTGGTTTCAAACCGTGGAACTGCCCGTCACCAAATGATCCTCCCATGTACCCTTCCGGACTAACCCGCGTTTTGCTCGTCGAGGATGATGAGGATGATTACATCCTGACTCGCGATTTGCTCTCCGAAATTCAAGGGCAGCGTTTCGCCCTGGACTGGTCCAAGACGCATGCCGATGGGCTCGCGGAGATGTGCCGCAACCAGCATGATGTGGTCCTGGTGGACTACCGGCTCGGTGCGCACAACGGCATTGAACTTCTGCGTGCCGCCATGGAACGTGGGTGCCAGGAACCGATCATTTTGCTCACCGGTTCGGGCCAGCACCAGATCGACCTGGAAGCCATGCAGGCCGGGGCCTCCGATTACCTCGTCAAGGTCCAGCTCCAGGCCCATTCCCTCGAACGGAGCATCCGCTACGCCATCCAGCGCAAGCGCGCCACCGCCCTCGCGGCCTTCGAACAGGCACGCTTGGCCGCGTTCGGCGCCGAGGTGGGTTTGATCCTGACCCGGCGCGACTCCCTCGAAGCCATACTCGGCGGTTGTGCCCAAGCGATGCTCCAATACCTGAATGCATCACTCGCCCAGATCTTCACCTTCGATCCGCGCAAGCGGGTCTTCGAACCACGTGCCGCCGCGGGAGCCGAGGCCAATCGGCCGGGCCGGGCCGCCCCGAGGGTGAAGTTAGATCTCGAGGCCCTGGCACAGGGAAAACCGCTCATCATCAAACACCTTTCCGGTGACGACCGATTCGAGGACCAGGATTGGATTCAGCGGGAGGGATTGACCTCCTACGCCGCGTATCCCTTGCTCCTGGAAGAGAAGCTGGTGGGCTTGATGTCCATTTTCAGCGTTCAGCCGTTGACGGAGCAAATCACGCAGGAGATGGGCTCGGTCGCCAACGGCATCTCCCTCTGCATCGAACGCAAGCGTTCCGAGGAGGCCCTCGATGCCAGTGAGGTTAAATACCGGTCCGTGGTCGAGAACATCAAGGAAGTCATCTTCCAAATGGATGAGTTTGGGCATTGGACGTTTCTCAACCCGGCCTGGACCGCGGTGACGGGGTTCGAGATCAAGCCGACCCTGGGAACCTTTTTTGTTGAATACCTGCACGAAGAGGATCGCGAACATAACAGCCACATTTTTCTCCAGCTCGTGCAGCGCTCCCTCGAGTATTGCCGCTACGAAACCCGGTTTTTGACTAAAAATGGCAAGGTTCGCTGGGTGGAGATTTATGCCCAGCTTACGCTCAACCCGGATGGCTCCATTCTTGGCGTTTCGGGCAGTTTGACCGACATCACGGAACGAAAGCTGGCCGAAAGCGCCATTCAAAAGCTGGCCGCATTCCCCCGGGTAAACCCCAACCCGGTTCTCGAATTCGACGGCGAGGGCACGCTGACCTACTCGAATGATGCGGCCCGCGAGATGGCTCGCTCCTTGGGCAAGGAGGAGCTGTTCGAAATCCTGCCTCCCCAGGCCGGCGCCATCGCCCGGGAATGTCTCGCCAGCGGCAACAAACGCCTGCGCGAGGAGGTCTGCCATGAAGGACGAACCATCACCTGGTCCTTTTTCCCCGTGGTTGCCAGCCAGGTGGTCCACTGCTATGGCGCCGATGTGACGGACATGCTGAACCTCGAAGCGCAGTTCCGGCACGCACAGAAACTCGAATCCGTCGGCCAATTGGCCGCCGGGGTCGCTCACGACTTCAATAACATCCTGACGGTCATCCAGGGCTACTCCGAATGCCTGTTGGCGCGTTGCCAGGGCGACACCCCCACGCTCACGGCGCTCAAACAGATCTCCGACGCCTCGAAACGAGCGGCGGCCCTCACCCGCCAGTTGCTCATGTTCAGCCGCAAACAGGTGATTCAGACCAAAGTGCTGGATCTCAACTCCGTCCTGCAGAATCTCGCCAACATGCTCCTGCGCTTGCTGGGCGAAGACGTCACGCTGGCGGCGGATTACGTGCCCGACCTGCCCCGGATCGAAGCCGATACCGGTATGCTCGAACAGGTGGTCATGAACCTGGCTGTCAATTCCCGCGATGCCATGCCCAAGGGCGGCAAGCTCTTGATTGGCACTTCGAGTGTCATGGTTGACGAAGCCTATGCCCGGCAGCATGCCGACGCCCGCATGGGACACTTCGTGCGTCTAACCGTCGCTGACACCGGGTGTGGCATGGACCGGAAAACCCTGGAGCGGATCTTCGAGCCCTTCTTTTCCACCAAAGAGGTGGGCAAGGGTACGGGGCTCGGGCTGGCCACGGTCTATGGCATCGTCAAGCAGCATCAAGGGTGGATCGAGGTCAGCAGCGAGCCGGGAGCCGGCACGACCTTCAACATTTATTTCCCCGTCGTCGAACAGGCCGAGACGCCGTCCAGCGCCACCGTGGCTGGCGCCGAACCCGTCCTGGGCGGCAAGGAGACGGTTTTGGTCGTCGAGGACGAGCCGGTGCTCCGAGAACTCATTCGCGAGGTCCTGCAGCAATACGAATACAAGGTCATCGAGGCCGGTTCGGGGGTCGAGGCGCTGCGGGTTTGGGATGAATGCGACGGCCAGGTCGATTTGCTCCTGACCGATATGGTCATGCCTGAAGGGATGAACGGACGCGAACTGGCGGCCCAGCTCAAGCGGCGAAAGCCCGAGCTCAAGGTTATCTACAGCAGCGGCTACAGCCCCGAATCCACCGGACGCGACTTCGGCCACGGCGACACGGTTTTTCTCTCTAAGCCCTATGTGCCACCCCAACTAGCGCGTACCGTGCGCCAGTGCCTGGATGGCACGCCCAAGCGTATCCGCGACTTGGCGCCTGCCTGAGCCAGAAAGGGGTCACAGTCTGAGCGTTGGGCGGATAAGGACGGTCTGTCGCTCAACTGCGTTTCCGACCTGCCTACCGATCGCTCGAGCTGGAATTCGTCCGCCGCCGGTCCGACGCCTGCGGCTCAATTCTTTTCGACCCCGGCGCCTCCGTTCAAGGCGGCCTGGTAACGCCGGGCGTCCGCGGATTTATTGAGCTTTTGGGCCAGGGGCACCAGCTTCTGATAAATCGCCGGTTTATCAGGGTATGCCGGGGACTCGTCCAGGAGGGCTTGATAATCCTGGTACGCGTCGGCGTCGCGCTGCAACGCGAGCAGTTTTTGACCGAGAGTCAGGCGGAGCCGAACCCGCTGTTGGGGCGAGGCGTCGAGTTCAAGGGCGGCCTGGTATGTCTGGACTGCCGAGGAGGGCTTGCCTTGGGCGGAGTAAAGGTCCGCCAGCTTTTCGGTTAGGACCGCGCTCTGCCTGGTGAGGTCCAACTGCTCGAGGTAGGCCACGCCGTCCGCGAGGGGCCGGCCATTGGCGAGATTGAGATCCAGGGTGCGCAAGTACGACCAGGCGAGTAGTTTGCTGTGCCGTTGCTTCAGGTCGCGTTCGAGTTCTGCCGCGTTCCTCCCAAAAGGCCGATATAGCGGGTCGCCGACGACGGTCGTCTGCCACGACAGTGCCGCCTGGCAGGCATAGGCCGCCTCGCCAAAACTGAATCCCGAATAGACAAAGCGGGCGGTGAACACCGCCATGTCCGGTGTGCCGGACAGATATGGCTCGTTCACACACCCCATGGTGGCGGTTGCGCCCTTGGCGAGCAAAGGCGCTGCCCAGCCATAGTTGGCCATCCGCAGGGTAACCGCACTGAAAGAATGCAGATGATACGCGAAGGCGCCCGGCATGAACTCGACTCGCGGTTGCGCAAACGGGCCATCCGCAGTCTCCGAGTACCACCCAATATAGAGCGCAATCTGACTCATGGGGAACCCGGCGGGAAACGTCCAGGGATTCTCGTCCACAACGGTTTCAAAGCCAAGCTGGCGGCAAATCTCGCTGGCGGTCCGAATCCAGTCATCCCCGAGCTTGTAGCCCGGGTCCGTGGTGTTGCGCAGATCAAAGTAGGCTCGGCCCCATAGCCCGTCGGCCTCCGCCTCGAGGGCTTTGTCCACCAACCCCTGGGCGATGTCCGGTCCCGGTCCGTCCAGGCGCGCCACCAGGAGCACCCCGTTTGTCGGGTTCAACCACGCGGCATTGGTCACGCCATAAACCGGGTTGCGCAGGGGACCCGAGAGGGGCAGCTTCTGCTCGATTTCCGGTAACAATGCGAGTTCGCTGTCCACGCAGGCGTCGTTGCGCCTCATTTCCGGCCGCAACTGCTCCATGCCATCCTCCCGTAAATTCGGGTCTTCGAGGATCTTCAACGGGACGCCATAGCACAACACCGCATAGCGGATCTTGGATTCGGTCACCACCGGCTCGGTGCGGCTGGGATGCCCTTCGGTGGCGGGAACGGCTCGGGCGCTGATGCGCCATAACTTCCTCCCGGCCAGGGCCTTGGCCAGCGGCTTTTGGAGAGCATCCCGAAATTCCGCCCGGGAAATCTCCTCGCTTGTGGGCAGATCGAAGCCCAAAACCTGGCTCTTGGGGACCTGCCGCTGCCGCGCGTAATGCTCCGCCACTCCCTTGGACAGGGGCATGCGGCTGTTATACACCACCACGACCTGATCACCGGCGCCGGCCCCGCGCACGGAGGTGGTGGAAACCGCCAGCAGGCAAACCAGGCCTGGAACCAAAGACTTCATCTTCACCGTTAAATCCTTATTTTAACCCAGAGTCGATCCAAGTCACGCAGAAGATTGGTGCTCGCCGCAGCCTTCGCACATCCTCACGCCGAAGGCTCAGCGAAACCGGGCCCAGGCGCGCGTGCATCAACCGTGACGGGGTCTCGGGCGTGACCGGCTCCCGAGTTTTCGGATCTGCCGGCTTGACAGGTTTGCGGTCTTTTTTTTAGCTACACCATGGCTGAACAGATTGTCATTCTCGATTTCGGTTCCCAGTACACCCAAGTCATTGCGCGGCGGGTGCGCGAGTGCAATGTGTACTCCGTTATCGTGCGGTACGACACTCCGGCCCAGGAAATCTCGGCCCTGGCCCCCAGCGGCCTGATCCTCTCGGGCGGACCCTCGAGCGTGTATGCCAAGGATGCCCCGCTGCCCGATCCGGCGCTCTTCCAACTCGGCATCCCTGTCCTGGGCATCTGCTACGGGCTGCAGCTCCTGGGGCATTTCCTCGGTGGAAAGGTCGAGCCCGGGCTCAAACGCGAATACGGCAAAGGCACGTTGCAGGTGAAGGACAGTTTTTCGCCGCTCTTCGCGAACCTGCCCGAGAGCCTGCAAGTCTGGAACTCGCACGGCGACCGCTTAACCAAGCTGCCCAAGGGATTCAAGGCGGTCGCGGTCACGGAAAACTCCGAGTGCGCCGCGATTGAAAACCGCGGCGGGAAGATGTTTGGCCTGCAATTCCATCCGGAGGTGGTCCACACGCCGAGGGGACGGGAGATCATCGCCAACTTTGTGCACAACATCTGCCGCTGCGGCAAGAACTGGACGATGCACAATTACATCGAGCAGGCCGTCGAGAATATCCGGGCGAAGGTCGGCGGCGAACGCGTGATCCTGGGCTTGAGCGGCGGCGTGGACTCGAGCGTCGCGGCGGCGCTCTTGCACAAGGCCATCGGCGATCAGTTGACGTGCATTTTCGTCAATAATGGCCTGCTCCGGGGCCGGGAAGCCGGCGTGGTGCGCGAGGTCTTCGGACGCCACTTTCGGATCAAGCTCCAATACGAAAACGCCTCCCGCCTGTTCCTGGGCCGGCTCAAAGGGGTGACCGAACCGGAGCGCAAGCGGAAGATTATTGGGCGCACGTTCATCGAGGTGTTCGAGGCCGCCACCAAACGCGCGGGGAAGGCCAAGTTCCTGGCCCAAGGCACACTTTACCCCGACGTCATCGAGTCCATTCCCATCGGAGGCAATCCCGCCGCGATGATTAAGAGCCACCATAACGTCGGCGGCCTTCCGAAGAGAATGCGCTTCCAGCTTGTCGAGCCGCTGAAGTGCTTGTTTAAGGACGAGGTTCGGGAGTTGGGACTCGAACTGGGCCTGCCGCGCGAAATCGTGCTGCGCCAGCCCTTCCCGGGGCCTGGATTGGCGGTGCGCATCCTGGGCGAAGTGACGCCGGCGCGTTTGGAGATCCTGCGCAACGCCGATTCCATCGTCGTCGAGGAGATGAAGAACAGCGAGTGGTATTACAAGATGTGGCAGAGCTTTGCGGTGCTCCTGCCGATTCGGAGCGTCGGGGTGATGGGCGACGAACGGACTTACGACTACACCATTGCCCTGCGCGCGGTGGAATCCCAGGACGGCATGACGGCCGATTGGGTAAGACTGCCCTACGAATTATTGGAGACGGTCTCCAGCCGCATCATCAACGAGGTCAAAGGCGTCAACCGCGTCTGCTTCGATATCACCAGCAAACCGCCGGGGACCATCGAATGGGAATGACACAATTCCCATGGGATGGCGCCCTGCGGCGGACAGTGGAGCGCTTCAGGGTACGACTTGGATCCGGAAGAACCGCTGAATCGAGTCCGTGGCGGCATTGGTGATGGTGAGGGGATTGCCGGTGCCAGGGATGGCGCCGCTCAAGGGGATCCAAACGGGCGAATTCAGATCGTCTTTATATTCCAGTTGGTAGGTTTGACCGCGCACGGAAGACCAGCTCAACACGATATTAGTCCCTTCAGTCCCAATCCCAACCGGAAGCGGGACGACCGTCGAGGCGTTTGAAGCCGAGAACGCGAGGTTATCAATTCCCAGCCCTTGGGCTTTGCCGGTGGCATCCGCCATTTCCCAGACCACCCACAGAGCGGCTCCGGGCGGCCAGTTGGTGATCGGGAAGTTAACGACGCTCAGCGTCTGCTGGTTGGCGGGCGACGTGCCATCCGCCGCGACGCCGCCAATGTCGGCCGGCACGGTGGGGAAGCTCACATTCAGCGCCGGCATCAGCGCGGTGTAATTGGTCGAGAGCCCATTGGTCGCGAAGGGATCGATCCAATAGGAGCATTCCAGGACCTTGGCTACGTCGGACTGCCGCCAAAGTTCGCTGGTGACCTGCAGACTGATTTGGGTGAGCGTCGTGGCGGTTTCATTGAGGAACCGCGCTCCGAACGCCGTCGGGCCGGTGCTGCTGGTGGCCAGCAGGCCCAGCGCGCGATCCGCGCTGTTCGGCAAACCAAAGCTAAGCTGTCCACCCGTGGTCTGGTCGCCATCCGTCGCGCCGAATTTGGCCGCGGCGGCGCTCCAACCAAACCAGCCGGCCATCGTGGACAGCCCGAGCCCCCCGCTGCCGCCCGTCGCTACCGGCGCGACGGCAAAGTCGAAGGGATTAGAGAGCGAATAGATAACCCCGTTGATGGTTACCGGGTTGGCCGCATTGACCGAGGTGGCGCCGGGGTTGGGCAGTGAGTTGAAATCCTGGGTGTAAAGGGCGCCCGGAGTGGTGTAGGGAATGAATGAGGCGGTGGTAAACACCGTGTTGTTCGAGGCGCCCGGCGTCGCGCGGAAAAAGACCTGGCGATCGAAGCTTTGGCCGTCGGGCGCCGAGCCATACGAGAAGTCCGGTCCCAAGTTTGTGTAATCCAGGTAATCCAGCACCTGAAGCTGAGCGTTGGTGCTGATCCGGCTGAGCGCAAGTGAGCCGGAGCCCAGCGGCAGTATGAAGCTGACGTGGAGTTCGGAGGCACTTGAAAGATTGGTTTGGCCGTCCGCGAAAATGACTTGGAACTGCCCCGGGTTGATGATGGCGCCGGCCGGGAAGGCCCAGGTTGTGAGCGAGCTGTAGTCGGTCGAGAGATAGAGGTTCGCCAGCGAAACGGCGTTGCTGCTGGGATTAAAAAGCTCGATCCAGCCGGCGCGCTGGCCAGCCACGTTGGTGATGCCAGTGAGGTTTTCCGGCTGCACCTCGTTGAGCCAGAGAGGCGGGAACGGCTCCAACGAGGCGCGGACGGAGTTCGCGGCGCCCGGGGTGGCCAGCGCGGTCGAGGTCGAGGGGGCATAGCTTTGCAGGCTATAAATCTGGCCGCTGGCGGGCGAGCTTCCCGAGAGCCGAATGAGGAGCGAGGTCCCGTTGGTGCTCGGCAGATACCAATAGCTCAAAGTGTAGGTCTCATTGGTTACGATCGGGGCGGTATTTTCCCAGATGGCTTGCGAAATCTGCGGACCTCCGCTGGTGGCCACCACGTGTAAACTGGCAGCGCCCCCGTGGGCGTAGGCCGTGCTGATGGCCGACCCGGTCATGTTGGTCGATACGGTCCAGGGACCGCTCAACGAAGTTTCGAAATCCCCGTCTTGAACCAGGTTTGGCCCCGCTTCCGGCACGCTGCCGGCCACCAGCTTCAGATCGTCGATATAGACATCGCCCACGGTATTCATGCCCACGAGGAGGATCGGCCGGGTGGCGGCGCCGGTGAGCGTCACATACTGCCATTGGGGGCCGTTGGTTTGGTTGACGGCCCAATTGCCCACGCGCCAGTTATCCTGAAGCGGGTCAATGAGCTGCAGCGAGCTGCCGGTGCCGTTGGCGCCCGCGGGCCAGGGCGGCGCGCTGGCAAAGTGGACTCGCGTGACATACACGTTTCCAGCGGTGTTTGTGCCGGGGGCCACCAGCGAGACCGTGCCACCAGCCGCGGACAAGGATCCTGAAAACGTATCAAACACCACGTTCGTACCGCCGTACGCGGCGGCGTAGGCGCCAGCATCCTGCGCCAGCACCAGGAAGCTGCGGGGACCGATGAACGAGCCCGCCGGGAAGGTGTAACCGAGTTCCGGCAGTTGCCAGCCTGAAACGTCAAAGGTAGCCACGCCCGAGTTGTTATATAATTCGACATACTGCGCATTCGGAGCCGCGGGCGCGTAGTTGATTTCATTAATGACTACCTGACCCAGGGGTGAAAGCGCGGGGCCGTTGTAGACGGCGGACGCGGTGGTAGCGGCCCCGGGAACGGGCTGGCCCTTCAGATCGACGCCGGTGACGCTGAAGGCGTTGGTGCCCGGCTGCAAGGGCACGGTGACTTGCCACCCGGTGACCGTCGGCCACAGCAGGGGCCATTCGACGCCGTTGAACCAGAGGGTCTTGACCGCCAAAGGAGCCGTGCCGCTGAGGACCGCGGTGTTGTTGCTGATCACGACGGAGTTGATCGCAAAGGGCACGCTGCTCACGCCCTGGTTGGTGAGCGTCGCCAGGATTGAATTATGCATCGTCCCGATCCAGGCCTCGAGGGCGCTGGGATCGTGCACCGTGAAGCCGGGGTAGGCCGCGCCTGTGGCGAGGCCGTTGGCGGCAAAGATCGAGGTACTTCGCTTCCAGAAGGGGGTTCACCAGGGCGTTATTCATCGCCCGATTGGCAATATCCTCCAGGCCGCGCAGGTAGGCGCGCCGATAGGCCGGGAAGTTTTGGAACGTGCCCATGACCGGGTCGCTGGCGCCGACATTGAACAACTGGCTGCCGTCGGGCGGCCAGGTCTGGGTGCCGCTGCCCAGGGTAATGTTCCAATCCCATTTCAGGGCGGTCCACTTGCCCCTGGTGGGCTTGTAACAATACATGTTCCACTGGTTCTGGGTGAAGAATGAGTCCCAATCGCCGGTGGCATGTTCCATGGCGGACAGACGCATCCAGCCCTCGGTATCCACCAGGGCTTCCATGCTGGCATAATACGCCGGGTCGGTCGTGGGGGTATTGGCGGCATCCAGCAAGGCAAACACCGCGCTGTAGTCGTTGGCGGAATCGGGGTAGCGGCGGATCCACCACATCCACCGGTATCGGCCCAGATCGTATTGTTCAACGCCGTCCACCGGCCGGGTGAACCGCCCGAGCTGGCACCACGAGTCGTTGTCGAATCCCATATAGCCATCGGATTGCTGGGCCACATCTCCCTCGAACCAGGAATGATTCTTAAACAGGAACCCGTTCGCATCGTTGGGCCAGTAACTGATTGATCATTTCCCCATCCGGCACCTGGGAATCCTCCATCAGCGGGGCGTGGCGGACGCCATTGACGTACGAGACGTAATAGCGCCGGTTCTGCCCCCGAATGCCAATCTGCTCGGCCATCCAATACGAGGTTTGCTCGCGTTGCAGCGTGTCGTCGTCCAGGGGCCCGTTGCCCGGCACGTGTTGTTTGTTGAGCGAGGCGGTGCCGAACACCTGGTCATCCTCGGGCATAATCCAATGCATGCCGCCGACCGTGGTCACCGGCGAACCGAGGTATTGATGGTACGGGCTGCCGGCGTAGCGGCCCGCCCAGTCATAGACAATGCGCCCGCCGCCGTCCACCCAGGTGCCGTCGTGGGTTTCGTGCGAGACCCCTCCCCCCTGGGCCCAGCGCTGCGCCCAATTCTGGGTGATGAAAATATGATGATGGCTGAAGCTGCCGGTGGGGATCGGATCACCAAAGGCCACGACGCATTCCCGGGGCACACCCGCGTTGTCATGCAGGTCCGCCGGAAAGAGTGTCGTCGCCCCGGCGGAGTCCCGGGCGAATACCCGAAACGCCACGACGGTCCCGGCGGCTTGAGCGGGTATGGTGGCGCTGTAAATCCCATCGTTGGCAATGACATCCCCACCCGTGCCGTCATCGGCCATTGCCACGGAATTGTAGGAGGGAGTCGGGTTTACCCCGGTATCGATTCGGTACAGGAGGGTGGGCTGGAAGGGAAGCCGGTCATTGAACCTGGCCGTCACCACGACGGGCTGGCCTGCCGGCGGGATCGGCGGCGCATGTTTTACTTCACAGATCGCCGGGCCGGCATTGCTCAGATAGCGGCTGTTGCGCATACCAGGAGTCCCCAGGTTGGCGGGCACGGGCAGGCGCCCGGTCACTTCGATCCAATTGCCGCGCAGCCGCATCAGGATCTCCGGCCAACCCCGCAGCCACCGTGCCTTGAGGCGCAAGGTGGCGGTCTGGCCTGACCCGAGGGTGGTCTGAGTAAGCGTGCCTTGCGCATAATCGCCCAGCGTCCAAATGCCGTCCGTCGAACGGAGATGCAACGACTGGCTGCTCTGGTAGCCACCCAGCCCCGTGGCGGTCTCCAGGCTCGATCGAATGTGATCTCCCTGCACCGACCAACCGGCCAGACCCGCCTCAAACCCGTTATTCGAAACAATATTCGGTCCACCGGCGCCTCCCGGGTGGACTTCGAGGTTATCCACGAGGGATTCGCCCACGTCCAGCAAGCCGACCTCGACGTGATCGACCAAGCCACCGGCGTAATTGGCCCCGTTGATCAGCACCCCGGTGAACTCAAGATTGGTCCAGGTCGATTTTGCGGTCTCGTCGCTATCGCCCCAATTGTACGCCAGCCGCGTGTTCGAGTTCGGATCCATCAGCTCCAAACTGCTCCCGCCGCCATGTGCCCATTGACCCCATCGTCCGCCCACCCCGTAGGTGACGTCATTGACCACGATCTGCATCAGGTTGGTGGACGCGACTCCTAGGCTGTTGGTCTGAACGGTGGTCGCGGGCTTCGTCAAAGCCAGGGTACTCGCCGTTATGGGAAAGCTTTCCCCCGAAGTCGCCGAGGCAGTTAGCCGCGTTCAGGTTCGCGTAGTTCGCTTCCAGATGCGCCGCGTTATGGGCCACCACCAGGTAGCTGTCCGGCGCCATCACCCAGTTGCTGGGAAAAGTGAAACTGACCCCACCGATGAGCTCCCAGCCCCCCAGGTTCACGGCGTTGGTGCTGCGATTGTACAGTTCAACATACTCATCATCGACATTCCCGCTGATGGGGTCGTACATCAGTTCGTTGACGACAACGTCGGCCGGCAGGATCGGTGCATTCGGTCCGCCGGGGGTCTTTGCGCTCAAGCGGTAAAAATCGGGGGCGCCATCGGGCCAGCGTCCGGTGGCCACCCCGTTTTCCTGGCCGCCGAAGGTCACGGCATCGAGGTAGCGGCTTTGATCGGGGTTCTTGAAGTAAATCGATTCCCCCACCGCGTTCAAACGGAAATTCATGTTGGTTTCGCTGTAAAAAACAAAGCCGCGCGCCGGAATGACCGTGCCCGCCGGGATCACGAACTTGTTGGTGGCCGGGTCGTCGGTGAGGATGCAGCCGGAGATATCGACAGGTTGGTTGGCGTGATTGTAGAGCTCGATGTAGTCATAATCCGGTGGATCGGTGTGCGCCAGGAATTCATTGATGACGACGTTGCGCAACGGGCTCGGGCGGAAGGCGTCCATCTGGCCGGGCGAGCCGCCCACGACGTCGCTGATATCCCAGGCCTTGGGGTTGCCTTCGCCGTAGGTCGGGTTGGCCAGGACCAGGGAGTGGCCCATGCCATCGGCTGCGATGGGCCACGGCGGGACGTTGGCGTAAGGGATCGTGAGCAGGATAGCCCCCTGCTCGTTGAGGAGTTGGATGGTGCCGCTCTTCTTGAGGCTGCCGGTGTAAGGTCCGAGAACATTCGAGATGCCATAGACGCTCTTGATGCTCTGCGGTGACGCGGCGATCACCAGGAAGCCTCCGCCGCCCAGGATCGTCCCCGGCGGCACGGTATAACTCATCGCATCGGCCACGATCCGGTAACCGCTGATGTCCTGAAACCAGGGGTTGGAATTATACAGTTCGAGGAACTCGAGGTTGTTCGTATCCGCCCGAGGCGCGGGTTTGTACATGATTTCCGAGATCACCAGGGGTGTGTTCCGGCTGCACGGCCCCAGCGGTTCGTGCGGACTCGAGATCGTGCCTGAGGCCGTGTTGGTGAGATCCTGAATGTCGCGGAACTGCGCTTGGGCCACCAGGTTGGTGCTTCGGCTGCTGAGGGCCAGCCCGAAATAGACCTGACTCGGCATCGCGATGATTGCGCTTCCCAGTTGCGACCAGTTCTGGCCGTCATAGCTGGCATAGCCGGTGAACGTGTTACCCGCCCGCTTGAGCCGCAGCCAGGTGTCCGGGTAGTTGATGGGAAAACTTCCGGTGAAACTGGCGAGGTTGCCCACCGGATCCCGCCACTCGAAGAACGATCCAGTCATCGCCGGTGTGGCCACGGCCGCGGCAAAGCGCGCGTTGGGATCCAGTGTCTCGCGCGCCATCAGCGCCGCTTTGGCCCACACGTCCGACGCGCTAAGCCCAGCCAACCGCGCGCCGATGTCGAAATCGCCGATGCGCACGGTGAAATTGAAACTGCCCTGGTCGGCGTAGCCCCCCAGGTCGCTGCCTTGGGCGGTGACGTTCAGTCCGTTCAGTCCGGCCAGGGTGGTAACCGACCCGATGGCCGGATCGCCGAGGTCCTGAGAGGTGTAAGGCGCGGCCACAAAGGAAACCCGAGTATTGGCGGCGATGGTGTTGGGCACGCTGGCCCGATCGCGCACGCCGTTGATCACCAGCGTGTAATTGGTGCCGTAAGCCAATGGTCCGACGTTCAAGATCACACTGCTGCCATCCGACCCCATCGTGGCGCCCAGAACCGGCACACCGCTGGCAAAAGCGTAGTTGGCGGTGTTCGTGCCGCTGGCGGGCTCGATCAGTTTTGAATACACGACCTGCACGTTATTCGTTCCGATATTCATCGCCCGCAACACGGTCGGCGGCACCACGTCGCGGATCACGGTCAGCGTCGCACCGCTGCTCGTGACAATCCCCGCCAGGTTGGACACGACACAGGTAAAGACCTGGTTGTTGTTGAGCGGGATCGAGACGTTGCTCAGCGTATAAACCGGAAACGTGCTATTCGCGCCTGTGAGTGGAACCCCGTTGACGTACCATTGATAGCTGACCGGGTTCTGATTGGTGGACAGCACGTAGAACGAAGCATCAAGGCCCTCGACCACCGTGATATTCGTGGGTTGCATGCCTATGCCCGGCCTGACGTCCAGGCCGGTGCAGGGGATTAAACGCGTTCCGATGGAACTGTTCGAGGGCAACGGTTCTTCGATGCGGCCATCCGGCAATTGCCACCGCGCGCTCAGGTTGTCACCGCCGCCCCCTTGCTGCATGATCGCTTCGAGGTAATAACGGCGGCCGGCTTGCAGTTGCACCGGCACCGATTGCTGGTTCGGTTCTTTGGTCCATTCGCGCGGATTCGTCCAAGTGGTCACCCAGGCAATCGGAGCCTTGGCGGCGGGATCTTCATCCGTGCTCAGGAACAGCTCCGAGGTGTCGTCGCTGGCAATCCAGAAGGTGTAGGCGCCCGTCACCGGCGGCACGATAAACGCCCGCATCCGCTGGCCATAATCACTCATGCCGGTGTTCGCGTCCGCCTCGAAAGAAGAATACACCCGGGTGTAGCCGGGAGTCGGGTTGTCGGGCCAGTTCGGGTTGTACGAGGTATTGGTCAGGGCATCCAGGGTGTTGCCCACCGAGGAGTTCAGACCCGTCCAGAGCTGCCGGAAAGCCCCAAACACGACGCCAGGCGGCGGCGGAAGATTGGAAACGGTGACACTGGCGAAGCTGGAGGTGTTCAGCAGGGTGTTGTTATGGGCGCAAACGCAGAGCCCCGCCGAGGCCGCGGTGGACATCGGAACGGTCTGGGACGGCCCGATAGGTATCCACGACGCGCCGTCCGAGCTGTAGAACGCGCTGAAGTCACTGCCTGTGCGCAGTAGTTTCACCCACAACGGCGCCGTCACGCCGGCCACCTGCGCGTAATTGCAACTCCCGGCGTAGCTGCTGCGCCATTGAAAACTCACTCCGTTGTTCGGCGTGACCACTGCCATGGCGAACATGGCCGAGGGATCCGTGCTGTCGCGAAACATTGCCCCCGCCTTGGCCCAGGGATCGGTGGCCTGCACCGCCGTGACCTGGGCAAGGATCACGGCACTATCGGTCGAGTCCACGAATGCGTAGTGAAACGCGTCGGCCTGATTCCAAATGTCGTCCCCGCTGCCCGTAATCGTCCACATCCCCGCGCTGTACGCGGCCGAGCCCGGAAAGCCGACCGCCCCCACATCCGCGTCGCTCCAACCGGCGGGCAACTGGCCCAGCGCTCGACCGGGCGCGGCCAGCAGCCCCGCCACCAAGACCACGAGTCCTAAGCAACGCAGGATGGAGGGTTCAACGCATTTCGGTGCGCGCGGCTCGGGCACCGGCGGGGTTGAGGACGAAGGGGATACAACGCGGAGGGTCTTCATGATTTCTGAGGCGATCAGGTGCTGCGCTGGCGCCGGCGGAGCCGCCCCTCTGGCGCTCGGCCAAACGGCCCCGGAAGGGAACCGTTGTCGTGGTGCCGGGATGAGTCATAGCACGCCTGCCAGAGTCGCAACTGAACGAATGGCCCTCTTATAGCGCGTTTGGCGTCAAGATGCAATGGTTTCCTGGCTCTCGACCCCGCGGCTAAACCCAGCCCCCGCCCCCCTCGCTGCCGCTCCGAATCGCTTCCGGGACGAGCGTTGGGGTGTATGAAACGCCAGACTCTTCAATAATATTAAAAAGAATTTGCGTTTTGTTTAACATAAAGCTAAAGTTTGCTTTGATATTGTTTATGGCTGCGCTTGAAACCACTCGGTGGATTGACCTGATCGAGGACGAGGACCTGGCTTTTGTGAAGCGGTTCATCCTCGTGTCCGGCTCGTTAAAGGAACTGGCCGACGCCTACGGGGTTTCTTATCCCACGCTGCGATTGCGGTTGGATCGGCTGATCGAGAAGATCAAGATACTCGACAGTCAAAAGATCGAGGATCCCTACGAGCGTCTGCTGCGGGCGCAGTTCGCCGATGGCAAGCTCGATCCCGTGACTTTCAAGCAGCTCCTGAGTTCCTACCAACAACAGAGGAAGAAAGGCACTCCATGAAAGCAAAACTCGTGATCGGACTTTGGCTGGCGGCAACCGGGATCTGCCTGGCCGAGCAGATCCTGGCGGAGTACCGATTGGTCCAACCTGGCACGGCACGGCCCAGGGTTGAGCGGGACGGTGGTGTCCCTTGACGGCCGGTCCACTCTCAGAGTCGTCAACACGACGGATACGCCCCTGCGGTCGCAACTCCTTGAAATCACGAACCCGCCCATGATGCAGAAGCTGTACGCCTTAGAGGGCGAAGTGAAATACGTGGATGTTCACGGAGCGGGTTACTTGGAAATGTGGAATTACTTTCCGCCGGTGAAGCCCGGCATGCCGGAGGCGGGCTATTTTAGTCGAACTCTGGGCGAGTCAGGAGACATGGGAAAGATCACCGGCACCTCGAACTGGCGGCATTTCCGGGTGCCGTTTGACCGAACCGGCGCCAGCGGGCCGCCGACACGGCTGGATATCCGTCTCGTGCTTCCGGCGCAAGGCACGGTGTATTTGAGCCAGGTCAAACTGGTCGAATACAAGGGCCGCTTTGCGAACACGACCGGCAATGCGACCGGCGCCTGGTGGCCGGATTGGGCGGGCGGTTTGATCGGGGGCATTGGCGGGGGCGTGCTCGGCTGCCTCGGCAGCCTCTTGGCATGGCTCGCCGCCAAGGGCAAGGCGCGGGGCTTTGTCATGGGCAGCGCCAAGACGCTGATCACCCTGGGGGCCGTCTCGACCACGGCTGGACTTCTCGCCTTGGGCCTGCGTCAACCCTACGGCGTGTGGTTTATGCCGCTGCTTCTGGGCGTGATCCTGCTGGGGATCATGCCCTCCCGGCTGAAGCAATATCAGCGCCGGTATGAGGACCTCGAGGCGAGAAGGATGGCGGCCTTGGATGCGTAGCGAGGCGCGGCGGCAGACGCCCTTTAGGCCTTGGAAAAGAGGCCGTTCCAGGCTGCGGGCCACGGATAACACACCAGCGAACGCCACAGGATTGACCGCACCTGCCGGCGGTTGATCTTGATTCGCTGGCTCGGGTCCAGCGGATTGCCGGCATGCAGCAGCCGCAGGGTTTCCCGGCCGATCAACAGAGGCCAGGCGCAGGCCAGGCGAACGCGGATAAACCTGCGCGGGATGAGATTGGTGTAGGCCCAACCCTCCGCCAGGTAGCTTTCCGCCAGGGCCAGGTAGCGGTGGTAACACCTCCGGGCCCGTGGTTCATTCTCCTTGCGCAGCAAGTCCGAAGGTTCCAAGGCCGCCCGCGCTAATGCCTCGGCCGGCAAATAGCAACGGCCCTGGCGCAGGTCGCCCGGCAAATCCCGCAGGATATTGATGAGCTGCAATCCCTTGCCAAACCGGACGCCTTTGGCCAAAAAATCGGCTTCGAGCAAATCGGCCTCGGGAAACAGATGGGCCCGGCACATCCGGGTCCAAAACTCACCCACACATCCCGCCACCCGGTAGGTGTAATCATCCAGATCCACTTCTGCGGGCAGCGCCAGAATATGGCCGGCCGAGGCGCCGGCAAACCGGCGCAAATCCAGTTCCTGGCCGCTAATGATTGTGTTGAGTACCCCCTGCACGCGCTCCCGGTCGGGTGCGTCCAGCAACTGCAGGAGACTCAGACTGTCTTCACTGCGCTCGAGAAAGCGGCGCTCGGCGGGCAAGCTCTGTCCCTGCGCCAACTGTGCGAGATCGAGCCGGTCCTCGCGCAGGGCGAGGATTCGTTCGCGCAGGGCCTGCAAGGCTCCCAGGCGCTGGGCGAGCGGGACAGCCTCCGTGTCGGCAATGGTATCACTGGTGCGAGCGAGCAGGTAAGCCAATCCGATCTGCGGGCGTATCCGCCGGGGCAGCACCCGCAGCGTCAGGTAAAAGGAACGCGACCCTTCCCGCAGCAGGGAAAAAAGTTGGGCCTCGGACATGGCAGCGGGGTGATCCACGCGCGGCGATACTACCAGGAGTTTGAGCCGAAGCCAGCGCGGCTTCAGTGAACGCTCGAGCGCTCCCTCGTCTTGGGCCTCATTTCAGAGCGTAGTAAATCACCGCGGGCGGGAAATTGAGCAACACCGGAACCGTCCGGAGCTTCGAAAACTGCGCTTTGATTTTCTTCCGATCGACCGTCGAGTGCTGGAACTGGATGTACATGCCGCCAGCGGCCAGCGCGCGATGGATCCGGCCGATGAGCGCCAGCACCGAGTCTCGATCCAGGTTGCCCAGCGGGATCCCGGAGATAACGAAATCCGGAGGCGCGGCCCCCTCCCGCTGCAACCCCGCGAGCAAGCATTCGGCTGAGTTCGAGATGACCCGCACGCGTTGTTCGAGGCCCGAAGCGCGCACCCGCTCTTCGAGATCCCGGGCCAGCACGGGGTTGATTTCACAGGCCAGGATGCGCGCCCGGGGGCAGCGCGCGGCCAACTTCACGGTCAAGGCGCCGGTGCCGGGGCCCAGTTCCAGGATCTGGCCGTGATAATCGCTGGGCACCGGGGCAATCATTTTCGCGATCAGAAATCTTTGGGAGGGCACCACCGCGCCGGTTTGTACGTGGTTGATCAGACCGGCGGAGAGGAATCGCCAATAACTGGCCAGGGTTTTGGACATGGAGGTTCTTTCGGTCAAGGTTGCCGGCGGCCGGGTCTCAAAGAAAAGGCCCCGGCGTTCATAAGCCGCCGCCAGGGAATCAGAAGATGGTCGTTTCCAAGCATCCTTCCGCCCGTGAGATTTCATGCGTATAATCCGAACAATGTTAAACGTACGACCGGTTGACGAACTCAAGCGCCTACCTGCCGCTTGACCGCTTCCGAGATTCTCACCGACCACTTTTCGAGCGTCGCCGCTTCCCGGCCTTCCAGCAGCAGACGGGCCTTCGGCTCCGTCCCCGAATAGCGCAACAACACGCGTCCGCCTTGACCCTTGAGTTCGGCTTCCGCCTCGGCGATCAACTCTGAGACCTTGTCCAGCTCCGCAAAGGGTCTTTTTTCCCGAACGACAAGATTTCGTAACCATTTGGGGGAAGCGAGTCCAGCACTTAGCGATGCGGGAAAGGGGTTCGCCCCGGCTCTTCATGATGCGCAGGATCTGCAGTGCCGCCACCAAGCCGTCGCCCGTGGTGCTGAAGTCGCGAAAAATCATATGGCCGCTCTGTTCGCCGCCCAGGTTGAAGCCATGGCGCAGCATCTCGTCGATGACGTTTTTATCCCCGACGGGTGTGCGCACCACCCGGCCGCCCGCCTGGTCGAGAGCCGCATCGAGGCCCGCGTTGCTCATAACGGTGGCCACCAGGGTTTTCTCGCCCAATTGGCCCTGGCCGAGCAGATCCAGGGCCGCGATGGCCATCACGTCGTCCCCGTCAATCAGCTTGCCGTTCTCATCGCACATCAATACCCGGTCCGCATCCCCGTCATGAGCGATCCCGATGTCGGCCCGGTGCTCCCAAATCTTCTGGCACATGAGGCCGGGATGCATCGAGCCGCAATCCTGGTTGATATTCTTGCCGTCGGGTTGGTTGCCGTACGTGATGACGTCGGCCCCGAGTTCACGCAGGACGCACGGGGTGGATTTATATGCGGCGCCATGCGCGCAATCGACCACGATCCGCATCCCCTCGAGGGTGAGCCCGCGTGGAAACGACGCCTTCACATATTCGATATACCGGCCCAGCGCGTCGTCGATGCGCACCGCCTTGCCCACGGCATCCGCGGTCGGCCGGATATTCTCGATGCGCCCGCTGAATACCAGGCTCTCGATCTCGAATTCAATTTTGTCATCGAGCTTGTAGCCGTCGGCGCGGAAGAACTTGATGCCATTATCATCGTAGGGATTGTGTGAGGCGGTGATCACGATGCCGGCGTCCGCCCGCAGGCTGCGGGTGACATAGGCCACGCCCGGGGTGGGCAGCGGGCCAATGAAAAGCACATCCACCCCCATGGAGAGAATGCCGGAGGAGAGGGCGTTTTCCAGCATGTAGCCGGAGAGCCGCGTGTCTTTGCCCAGCACAATCCGGTGCCGGCCGCGGCCCCGGGCCTGCGAGGCCAGGCTCTTGAACACATGCCCCGCCGCCCGGCCCAGCTTGAGCGCGGTTTCCGCGGTCACAGGTTCGATATTGGCCGTGCCGCGAACGCCGTCGGTGCCGAAGATCTTTTTGGTGGTGCTCATGTATGGGGGGAAAGAGGATCTGGACCTCCTCGGGGTCCACCCGCACGTGGGTGATGCCTGCCGGCGTCGAGACCTCGATGCGTTTGCGCAAATCATGGGCCGCCCCGATGCCCGTCAGGTCCACCAGGACGCGGATGTCCCGGGGCTGAATCGCCTTCAAAATCGCGGGATCTCCCTGGACCGTAACATCCACCTCAGCGGGGCTGACCCGAAAGCTGCGCACGTCCTGGGCCGAGGAGAGGATGACCACGGGCAGGTTGGAGAGGGTCAATTGCTCGGACCCAACGGGCGTCAGGGGCGCGATTGGCCCGCCTTCCTTTTGGTTGGCCATGCTGTTGACGGTAAACCAGGTGAGCACGGCCAGCACGAAGGAGAACAGCTTCAGCCAGAAGTCGTCCAGGAAGAGCTTGCGCAACAAGGGGATCATTTGACGACGGTCGTGGTGGTGGCAGTCGTCGTGGCCCGAGGCGTCGCTTCGGTTTTGGCCAGGTGCACCGGTGCGGGCTGGGGTTGCTCCCGGGGCCAGAAGCGCGCCCAGCGCAGCCAACCCTGCGATTGCACCGCGGGGGTGATTAGCACCGAGGTGAGAAAGGCGCGCAACTCCTCGGAAGTGACCCCGCGCACGAGCTGGCCCTTATACGCGTAAGAGATCGCCCCGGTCTCCTCGGACACCACCACCACCACCGCGTCGGTTTCCTCGCTCAACCCGATGGCTGCCCGGTGGCGGGTTCCCAATGTTTTGTTCAGGTCCTGCCGCTGCGTCAGCGGGAAAATGCAGGCCGCGCAGGCAATGCGATCCGCTTTCAAAATGACCCCGCCGTCATGAATCGCGTTGTTGGGAAAGAAAATGGTTTCCAGCATTTCGGGCGTGGCCTCACAATCGACGATAATCCCCGACTCGACCGCCCCTTGCAAATGGATGGACTGCTCGATGGCGATCAGCGCCCCGATCCGGACATCCGACAGCCGCTCGACGGTCTGAATAATCACCTCGATGTTCTGGCGCTGCTCGTGCGCGGTGGCAAAGAGCGGCAGATTGCCCAACTCCGCCAGGATGCGCCGCAGCTCAGGCTGGAAGATGATGCAAACGGCGAGGATAAAGAAGGTCGAGAACGCTCCCAACAAGTATTGGAGAACCTTCAATTTGAGCAGCACGCTCACCAGCACGAAGGCCAGCAACAACACCAGGAAGCCCGTCACCACCGGCGCGCCGCGGGTGCCGCGGATGAAGCGCAAAAAACAGTAGATCCCCACCGTGAGGATCAGGATTTCCACCACGGGCCGCCAAAGACCGCGTATCAGTTCAAACGTCACTTGGTTCTGTTCGACATTACTGCTTCGGTCATCCGGATCGCCTGCGCCGTTTCGGCCACATCATGCGTCCGGACCATCCGCGCGCCCGCTTCGACCGCCAAGCAGGCGCACGCCAGCGCCGCCGGCAGCCGTTCCCCGGGCGCCGCGCCGGAACCCCGGCTCAGAAACGACTTGCGTGACACCCCCACCAGCAGTGGACGGCCAAACCTTCCCAGGCTCCCGATGGCGCCGAGCAGTTGCATATTATGCTCGGCTTTCTTTCCGAAGCCAATCCCTGGATCTAAAATAACCTGGTCCGGGTGCACGCCGCAACCCCGCAATACTCCCAGCCGCTCTTCAAAGAATTCCCCCACCTCCGCCACCACATCGCGATACGTGGGGGCCAGTTGCATGGTGGGCGGGGCGCCCTGCATATGCATGCACACGTAACCGGCGCCGGTATCCCTCACCAATTCCCACATCGCCGGGTCGTTCCGGCTGGCGCCGACATCATTCACGATACTCGCGCCACTGGCCAGGGCCTCCCGGGCCACCCTCACTTTCATCGTGTCGATGGAGATCGGCACCTTGACTTGACCCGCCAGTTTCTCGAGCACCGGCATCACGCGCAGTAATTCCTCAGCCTCCCCGACCGCCGCGGCGCCCGGACGCGTAGATTCACCACCGATATCGATAACCTCCGCCCCCTGACTCACCATTTCCAAGGCGTGCTCGACCGCCGCCTCCGGTGCAAGAAACCTACCCCCATCCGAAAACGAGTCCGGCGTGACATTCAGCACTCCCATGACCAGGGCGGGCCGTGGAAACCTGAACTCGAAGGTTCTTGCCTTGAAAACCATTTCGCTCCATTGCTGGCCACTCGCGCTTTGTGCTCGGTCTCAAGACTCAATCAACTCCACCTCATAGCCCTCGGGTGCATCAATGAACGCAATGCCCCCGCCGCCTGGCTTAAGGTGCGGCCCGTCGGAGTATTTGATCCCCAAGGCGGCGAGATGCTGCCCGAAGTCCTCGAGACTCTCCACCTCGAACGCCAGGTGCGTGAGATCCGGCTGGACCTGCACCGGGCCGCTGGCCGGAAAATGGCACAACTCGATCAACTCCTCGCTTTCCGGCGCCTTCAGGAACACCAGCTCGGAACCGCGCGGGGACTTGTGGCGGCGCACCTCTTCGAGGCCGAGCACGTCTTTGTAAAACCGTCACGGTTCGGTCCAGGTCGTTGACCCGATAGCGGGTATGCAACAGTTTCTTGGCTAAGCTCATGACGCCTATGATACATCCGGCAGGCCAAAGGCTAAAGCTTAAAGGGCGAAGCAGCGGGGTTTCAATTTGGTGCCCATGCCGAACGCGAGCACCAAGCCCGCGACCGCTTTTTTTTCGCCCAAGCCGGCGGCCCCGGAAACCGGGGCGTGTCGAGCTCAGAAACCTCACCCTGCCTGCCGAGACACCCGAAGTTTCCGATGTGGAATCTGAGAATCTGAAACCCCGGCCCCCCCCCTCCGCCCCCTCAAAGCGTCCCGCCTCCCGCGCCGCAGCCTAGCGAAGGCGGATGGTCCCGCAGTCCCGCTTGCCGCGCCGTAGCGGAGCGAAGGCGGGTGATCCTCTGGCGGCCCTCCGTCCTCCGGTCCTCCGGTCCTCTCGTCTGGTAATCCCGTAGTCCCGTAGTCTTGTGGTCCCGTAGTCTTGTGGTCTCGTGGTCCCGTGGTCTTGTAGTCAGTAGTCAGTAGTCAGTAGTCCCCCCCTCTTCTCTGTGCTTGCTGGACCCCGACATTTCGGTTAGGAAAATCGGGCGTGATTCGCTGCTGGCGTTTGGCTGTCGTCGTAGTGACATGGTTCGGGCTTTCGGTGGGCTTTGCCCAAATCGATCCGGTCCAGCGCGATTTGATCCAGTTCGGCTATAATGCCGCCCTCGAAGGCCACGCGCCGCTTTCAGCCTACGCCTTCTATTATCACAACCAGCCGGATTTCCTGGGCACCAACCTCGCCTTGCGCCTGGCCATCGCCCCGACGTACCTCGATTCGGAGGTGGGCTTTCGCAATGTCTTGGGCGCCAATACCGATCTCGGCATTGGGGTGGCCGGGGGCGGTTTTGCCGATTCGTATAACGAAATCCGGGGCGGGACCTATCTGCAGTCCGAATCTTTTGACGGCTATAGCGGCGAGCTAAACGCCAGCCTGTACCACTTGTTCAATCCCGGCCAGCTCATCCCCCTGAACGGATTGCTGCGCGGCATCGTGCATTACTCGACCTACAGCCCCTTGGAGCAGACCGCTTCCAACTTCAAAGTGCCCAGTGACATGGCAGCCTTCAAGGTGCGCACGGGTTTGCGCTGGGGCGGTCGCGAGCCCACGCTCTTCCCGTCGCTGGCGATGGAACTCTCGGTTTGGTACCAAGGCGAATTCCGCAGCGAGGCGGATACCTACGGGTTCGGCGACCGCAGCATTCAACCCCAGTCGCACCTGTTCTGGGGTGAGGCCTTTCTGGCCTACACCCTGCCGAAAATAGACCACATCTTCAGCGTCAACCTGACGGCGGGAACGAGCATCGACGCCGACCGGCTCAGCGCCTACCGGTTAGGCGGCTTTCTCCCCATGGTCGCCGAGTTCCCCCTCTCCTTACCCGGCTACTATTACCAGGAACTCACCGCCCGCGAATTCTTACTGGTCAGCGGCAACTACATCCTTCCCCTGGACAAACGCCGCCGCTGGAACCTGACGGCCACGGCCGCCACCGCTTTTGTCGATTACCTTCCCGGCTTTCAGCAACCCGGCAACTGGAACTCCGGCGTCAGTGGCGGCGTCTTCTATACCTCGCCCACCTGGCGGGTCATGGCCGGCTACGGCTATGGGTTCGACGCCATCCGCTCCGGTGGCCGCGGAGGCCAGAGCATCGGGTTTCTTCTGCAAATCGACCTGTCCCCCGCCAAGGAAGCCTTCTTCAAACCCGAACCTCCCGGACACTGGCAAGGCCTCCAGCGCCTGTTCGATGTCTTCGGAAGTTGACGCCCTCGCGCCGCCGCTCGTCGAACCGAACCAATCGCAGAGCCGCCAGCCGGGAAGCCAACCGCGCCGCCTAGGTTTCGGGTGGCGCCACGGTCTAAATTCCGCACCTGAACCATCGGATTCGAACCCGCGTTCCGGCGGAGACGTTGCAGCACTGTGAGGTTGCGCGGGTCCCCATTTGAGCTTGCGCCCGCGGCCCCGGACTGCTTCATTGTAATCAGTCCGGCTGCGCATATGGTGGAATTGGCAGACACGCTACTTTGAGGTGGTAGTGCCGAAAGGCGTGCAGGTTCAAGTCCTGCTATGCGCACCAATTTTCCTCAGGAAAATGGTAATTTGGCGACGGTCCTCAAAGATTCCCCAAACATTTCGCAGGGTTTTGGGGATGAAAACGCGCAAATCATGAAATACCCCAAACGGCTGCGACATCGAGGCAAAGGCAAGGTCCTGGTCACGATTTACAAGCGCCCGGACTGCTACCGGCTTTACTGGCGGGCCAGGGTGGACGGGAAGCCTCGCAGCCGGTTCAAGGACCTTTCCAGCTACTCCGCAGCCAAGCGAGAAGGCGACAAAGTGATTTCTGACCTCGTCAAAGGTTCGGAGGCATCGAAGCTGACACCGGGACAGGCAAGCGACGCACTGTCAACATTTGAAGGGCTTCAGAGGTTCTATCAGTCCGCGGGACGCCGAATTTCCCTGAGGGAGGCCGTGAGCACCTGCTGCGAAGCACTCGGGAAACCGAATGGGCTGCGCCACGCATTTTGCACGTATCACTTTGCCTAGCACGCCAACGAAAACCTGACAGCACAGCAGGCAGGCAACTCGCCCGCGATGGTTCACTCCCACTACAAAGGACTGGCAACGAAAGCAGAGGCGAAACGATGGTTTGCAGTAAAGCCGCCAAAGTCCGGGAAAAACGTCATCATGCTGCCCGTGCGCAAGGGCGCGCAATGACCGGGAACAGCGGTTGACAATGGTAACATACATGATACTATATGAACGGTTCTTTTGAGATTCGGGAATACACCGAAGCCGGGCGTTCGCCGTTTGCGGAGTGGTTCAACGGATTGGACGCGGTGGCCGCTGACCGGGTGGATCGTTACATTCGTCGGCTGGAAACGGGCAATTTCGGTGCGGCGAAGTCGCTGCGAGGCGGGGTATTCGAGTTGCGGATGGATTTCGGGCCTGGCTACCGCGTCTATTATGGGCGCGAAGGCCAGACCATCATCATTCTGCTGGGCGGTGGAAGCAAACGACGGCAGGACGCCGACATTGCTGCCGCCGTGGAACGATGGAACCGATACAAACAGACGAGAACATGATATGGCACTAACGCGAGACTACAAAGAAACGGTTTTGGCACGGATCAAGAGCGACCGCAAATTCGCGCGGCTGTTTTATGCCGGCGCGATTGAAATGCTGCTGGAAGGTGAAACGGCAGAGGCGCTCTCCAGGCTGCGCGACTTGGTTCACGCCGAAATCACCTTCAAGGAACTGGCGCGTCAGACCGGCCTGGGAGAGAAGACACTGCACCGGATGTTGAACCGCAACGGTAATCCCACGGCGCGCAACCTGGGCATGATCGTCAAAAGCATCGCAGAGGACTTGGGCATCCGCCCCCGCGTCGAAGTGGCCCTGAGCCACTGAAAGGCGGGCGGTTGTGTGGAGGAGCACGGTAACAATATCGAGCTCATCGTCAGCGGGAGTACCGGTCAGAAGCAAGGCCGGCCGGACTTTGGCCGTCATTCCGAAATCAATTATCCAGACTTCACCGGGATTGACGACGGGCATCGTCATCCTCCATGCGGTCGAGTATCACCGCGCCATCCAGCGCGGCTTGGTTGCAGAGTTCAATATCCTGGTTCCGGGCGGCAATTTCGACCAACCGCCGGCGCACCAACCGCAACTCAGCCTCGGTCAGCTTGGGGAGTTCGTTGATGATTTCCGTCGCGCTCATGGTGGGAGGTAAATACGTTCGGACTCGGTTGTCAGGTCGAAATATCGCCTGTTTGCACGCACCCCGCGGCTTGACACAAACCTGACACAGAAAACCGGCGGATTCCGTGGCCTACTGCCCGCCAACCGCTGACACAAACTGGCACAAGATTTTTCGCCCGCCGTTGCCGCTGGATGTGAAATAGTCGTCGCAAACACGGAGGAATGCGCGTATCAGGACGGGCAGGTCGGCATAGAGAAAGGCAATTATGAGCAATGATGAAAACACTCAGGTTGCCGATTCAAGTCCTGCTATGCGCACCACATAAAACAATCGGTTTGAAGGTTATGGCCGACTTTCAGGAAAGATCCATGAACGATATTTTTCGTGGGAATCTGCGGAGGTCTCCCGAAGTTGGTCGATGAGGGCGGCGTCACCGCGAAAATCTAAAAGGGCTTCATCAAAGGAAAATACGATCCAGTTACCGTGGCCGATTATGGCATTAGGAAGTTCGCGAAGGAGAATATCGGAAACCTTGATCACGCCATCGGACGGGGCAAACAGGCCGTCTGACAGCGGAAGAACGGCGAGTTCGACGGCGCCGTGATCACCGCTTTCGACATCGAGATTATCACGGCGGAGGAGGTCACCATGATTCTCGCGGCGGCGCGCGAATGATGCGCGGCCCGCGCTGGCGATCAGGGCGTTCGCCGGCATCCGGACGGCCGAGGTGTGCCGGCCGGATTGGCCGGAAGTGAACCTGGAGGAAGGGGCTGATCGAGATTAAGAAAGACAAGGCGAAGACGCGGTCGCGTCGGCGGGTGCCGATTACGCCGAACCTGGCGCTGTTCCTGAAGGGCGTTGAGGAGCGGAACGGGCCGGTCTGGGCGCAGTCGGAGCCGTTCCTGTTCGACCTGATGCGTGATGCTGGGAACGACAGCGGGGTGAAGTGGAAGCACAACGCGCTACGGCATTCGTTCATTTCTTACCGGGTGGCGAAAATCAAGAATGTGAACGAGGTGGCGATGGAGGCGGGAAATAGCCCGGACATGATTTTCAAGCATTACCGCGAGCTGGTGGCGGAGGGGGAGGCGGACGACCGAGGAGGAAAATGATTGTGCTGACGCCCAGCGCGGCCAGCACTGGATACCACTGCCATTCGGGCTTGGGGATGAGGACGGCGGCGAGGCCCAGGCCGATGCCAGCGGCCGCGCCCCCTGCGATGCTGTAGAAGGTCGGCGAGAGGCTGGGGCTCGATTACTGGCAGACAGAGGTTTTTCTCAAGGAACGCGGCGTGCGGGTGAATTACTCCGCTGCGGACCTGGACGCCGATAACGCGACCTTGGACAAAATACTCGCCCGCTCTTGAGCGTTGTCGTCTCGGACACTTCGCCGTTGCATTCCCTCATTCTTTGTGGCGTGGAAATCGCGCTGTCCTGACCGGCGCTGACGAGTTGACACGTATGACGCTACACGTTATAGTTACCCGCGAGTGATACGCAGCTTTGCCGGTAAGGAAACCGAGCGCCTGTTCAACGATGAGTCGTCGCGCCGGTTGCCGACGCAGATCCAGCGCGTGGCACGGCGGAAATTGCTGCTGTTGCATCAGGCGCGGAGTCTGAATGACTTGCGTGCGCCGCATGGCAACCACCTGGAAGCCTTGAAGGACGACCGCAAAGGCCAGCACAGCATCCGCGTGAATGACCAGTGGCGGATTTGCTTCCGCTGGCAAGGCGAAGATGCGCTGGACGTGGAAATTGTGGACTACCATTGAAAATTATGAAAAGGAACAAACTGCCCCCGATTCATCCGGGTGAAATTCTGCGCGAGGAATTTATGAAGCCGCGCGGCTTGTCGCAAAACGCTTTGGCGCGGGCGTTGAACGTGCCGCCGCGGCGGATCAATGAGATCGTCCTGGAAAAGCGCGGCATCACGGCGGACACGGCGTTGCGGCTGGCGCGCTACTTTGGCACGAGCGCGGAAATGTGGACGGGCTTGCAGGCCGATTACGATTTGCGTCTGGTGCGCTACAAAAAGGCGCGAACGATTGAGCGCGAAGTTGAACCGTTGGCCGCGTAACCGGGACAGCGCCACGAGGCGGGCAACGCGTTCCGCCGTTCAGTCTAGCGAAACCATTATCGCGCGGATCAGGCGCGAACCTAAATTCGCACGGGCTCCCTACGCCGAGGCGGTGAACTCTTTATTAGAGGGTGAAACCGCCGTCGGCTTGTCCATGCTGCGCGACCTGGTGAACGCCCAAATCCGCTTCAGAGAACTGGCCCGGCAAACCGGTCTGGGGGAAAAATCCCTTCACCGGATGCTCAACCGCAATGGCAACCCCACAGCGCGCAACCTGGGCATGATCGTGCGGAGCATCGCCGAAGATTTGGGCATCCGCCTGCGTGTGGAAGTGGCAGTGAGCGAGTGAATCTGGTTGGCGCCGGGTTTGTGTTTGCCGCAAGGAGACCTTGAGCACATAGTCACATAGTCGTCATGCCGTTTAAAGGCGTGACACAGGATGAGTCTCTTGATTCCAATCGAAGCTTTCGACAACTTCCGTGAAGTGAAGGATTCTCCCGCGGATGGCCTCTCGCCCGAAGTCCTGCCAGAGCTTGTCCGCGTTGTGAAGCGACTGGATGAGCGAGAGGAGCTTGAACCCTTACTGCGGTCGATTCTTACAGACACGGAGCAAACGCCGCACGGCCCAGCCGAAATTGCGGACATTTTCACCCACAAAGTTACTGTTAAAGGCCAGCACGGAATGGCGGCATTCATATTGAAGGGCAAGTCGTTCCCCACTGTTCGGCCAGCCGATGTTGCTCATCAGATTTACCGACTGAAGAAGATTGACGGTTTGAGGTATGCGATTTTTGCCGCCCCGGGAATAGTCCTTGATGCCGCAAAGGAACAATTCGCTTCCACATGCGAGGATTTGGGCTGTTGCTACTCGTTTTTTGACGCTGTGGACTTGGCCCGATTGTTCATTGCCCATGGTTTTTTTTGTCCACGCGACGCGAGGCGAATTTCTTATGGCCGATGCAAATGCGGCTATTCTCCACGGAAGCGTATCCTCAATTTACTTCAGAAGGAAGCATTGGATGGCCTCTCAACGGCGCATTCATTGGGACAGAAGACGGGGTTGATCGTGCTCCCGCCAGGGAGTGGCAAAACACGAATCGCGGCAGAGGATGCAAACACCGTCAAAGCCAACCGCGTGCTCTACGTTGCTCACACGCACGAAATCCTGGACGTGGCACAGTCCGAATTTGAGTCGAAATTCGGTGTGGACAATGTTGTTCGACTGGATAGGGCCTCTTCGCTCCGGCACCTGAAGAGGGTGAACGTCGCGACCATTAAACTACTCGCTGAAAACTCAGAAAAGCTGGTTGGTGACCAATTTGATTATGTCATTATTGATGAATTTCACCACGCCGCCGCGAAGTCCTACCGTCGCCTCATCGAAAAGCTTCGCCCTGGCTTTCTTCTCGGACTCACTGCGACCCCCTTCCGCGGAGACCAACAGGACATCCTTCAACTTTGCAGCAACATTATCGTAGTCAGCTACGAAATAAGATTCGGCATCGAGACAGGTGTCCTATGCCCATACCACTATTTCGGCTGCTTCGACGATGTAGATTACTCCGACATAAGCCACAACGGTTTGTCCTACAGCATTCGTGATCTTGAAAAGGCGCTTATTATTCCAAAAAGGGACCAGGCGATCATCCGGAAGTGGCGCGAAAAGGCGGAATACAAACCGACGGTTGCATTCTGTTGTTCGATCAAACATGCCGAGCGCGTAGCATCCAGCTTTAACGCACAGGGTATTCCGGCGGCAGTCTACACATCTGATTTGGAGAGGCAGCGCCGTGAAGTGACGCTGAGTGACTTCAAAGCTGGAGCGGTCACCCTGTTATGTGCTGTTGACGTGCTCAATGAAGGCGCCGATTTGCCGTTCGTCGAGTGCCTGCTGTTTTTGAGGCCGACCGAATCAAAGCGAATATTCTACCAGCAGTTGGGACGCGGATTACGGAGATACGTCGGCAAATCACACTGCACCGTTATCGATTTCATCGGGAACTTTAAGAACGCTCATAAGATAGTCGACTATCAAGGTCTCCTTCCATACGAGGAGGATCAGCCGGTTGACCGTGGAACGGGCCGGAGAACTCGGAAAGGAGTTTTGAATCTGCCGCTTGGGTGTGAAGTGCATTTCGATGATCGGGTGATCGATGTGTTCTACAATCAAACACTCAACCCGGCGTATGCGACTCGCCACAACATCGAGCGAATATTGCTCTACCAGTACGATCACCTGTCGCGCAAGCTCGGTCGAGCGCCCAAAAAGAAGGACATCGACAAACACTATTTGGTCAATAGCGAAATTTACGCGATTCTTTTCGGCAGTTGGGCAGCCTTCGAGGAATTGATGGAAGGACGGCCATCTCGGTGATTTTCGATGACGTAGCTGTCCAGCCTGGCAGCCATTTGGGAAACCATGTGGAAAGCCCGGTCCAAATCGAATTCCCGGAAGTCGTTTTCCCGCAATACAGGTCGTAACTGTGTTTGAAGCTGCGGCCGCAAATCGGCCAGGCGATAGAACCCGGCATGCACTTTGGCGAGGCACGTACCACCTTTGAAAACCAGCGACTCACCTGCGGCCGCCAGACACCACAGGAGGATCGAGCAAAAATAGTCCTTCTCGATAAGTCGCGTTTGAAACCCCGTCGTGTGCGCGGTGAAGCTGACTGCGGCTCGAAATAGTGTGCCTACCTCGCCTTATTGGATACTCGCGTTACGCTCTGAGATTCATCAGCGTCCATCCGTGGTTGAACCCGCGTTTTTGGGCCAGCGGCCCGAAACCATCCTGACACCGAAAACCGGAAGGTTTTGTGGTGACCTTCCCGCCCAGCCCTGACATAAATGCTACGCTATGGACAGCCTTTTGAGATTCGGGAATACACCGAAGCCGGGCGCTCGCCGTTTGCACTGGCGGGAACGGTTGGGGGGCTTGCCCGAGGTTCCACGCCAGTGCTGCTAAAACGGTTGCGGCTCAGGCCACGGTGACTTCTTTGCTCAGATAAACGTCCTGAATGGCATTGAGCAGTCCCACGCCTTCTTTCATGGGACGTTGGAAGGCTTTGCGGCCGGAGATGAGGCCCATGCCACCGGCGCGCTTGTTGATGACGGCGGTGGTGACGGCGCTTTGGAGGTCGCCGGCGCCTTTGGACTCGCCGCCACTGTTGATCAAGCCGGCGCGGCCCATGTAGCAGTTGGCCACCTGGTAGCGGCACAGGTCGATGGGATGGTCGCTGGTCAGGTCGGTGTAAATGCGCTCGTCCAATTTGCCGTAGCTGGAAGAGCCGGTGTTCAGGGCCTTAAACCCGCCGTTATTCTCCGGCAGTTTCTGCTTGATGATGTCCGCCTGGATGGTGACGCCGAGATGGTTGGCTTGGCCGGTGAGATCCGCCGAGACATGGTAGTCCTTGTCTTTCTTGAAGGCGTTGTTGCGGAGGTAGCACCAGAGCACGGTGGCCAGGCCCAGCTCGTGGGCCTGCGCGAACGCGTGGGCCACCTCGATGATCTGCCGCCCGCTTTGATCGGACCCGAAGTAAATGGTAGCGCCGACGGCCGCCGCGCCCATATCCGCGGCTTCCTTGACGGTGCCGAAGAGGATCTGGTCAAACTTGTTCGGGTAGGTCATCAGCTCGTTATGGTTGATCTTGACCAGGAAAGGAATCCTGTGGGCGTATTTGCGGGCGACGGCCCCGAGCACTCCGAAGGTGGAGGCCACCGCGTTGCAGCCGCCTTCCATGGCCAGGCGCACGATGTTCTCGGGATCGAAGTAATCCGGATTCTTGGCGAAGCTGGCCCCGCCGGAATGTTCGATGCCCTGATCCACCGGGAGAATCGAGAGGTAACCCGTGCCACCCAGCCGGCCATGGCCGATCATGCGCTGCAAATTGCCCAGGACCCGGTTGTTGCGGTCGCTCACGGCGTACAACCGGTCCACGGCGTCCGGACCCGGAAGGTGCAGGCGCTCCTTCGAGATTTTGGGGCTGTTGAAGTTCAAAAGGTACTCGGCTTTGTCGCCGAGTTGCTGCGCGATCGATGTCATAGTCTTTCAGTTTTCAATTACAGTTTCAGTCGTTTATCCCCGGCTCGGGGGTCGAGCGGGTGGCCGCAACCGAAGCCGCTGCCAGCCGGTCATGGCGGAGCGGATACTACCGGCTCAGGCGCTCTGGCGCCACTGTCAATTCGAACCGTCAGCGACTATAGTCTGTCCTTTTGCCAACCATAAGCGTGTTTGGCGCAAACCAACGCGGCGCGGCGAAAGACCGGTGGTCCTGGTTCATGCGGCGGGATGCCGCCTGCCCCCGCGGGCGGGACGCCCCGCGCTGCGAGGGCAGTGCGCGGGTGCGGCCCAACCGGCGGGCCAGGTCAAATCATGTGTTGCGCGGGCGCGGATTGGGGTTATGTTGCCTGCATGGATTGGCAGCAGTTCGTTTCTTTGACAATCGTTGCCGTGGCGGGCGCGGCGCTCGTGCGGGGTCGGTTGCGCCGCCGCCAGTTCAGTTTCCAGCGGGATACCCATTGCGGTTGTTCGGTAGGGGCTTCTCCTGGCATGCAACCCTCGATTGTGTATCGTGCGCAGCGAGGCCGGCGCCCCGAGGTGCTGGTGAAAATGAGATGATGCCCTTGCGAAGGTGTTCCGGGTGAGATAACATTTGTTCCGCTGAATGGCCATGTGCAAAGTAAGTTCTTCCGTGCATTTCGTGACGCGCTCCGTTGGGGCTGTGCGAGAAGGTGCTTCCCGGGCGCATTGGGTTCCCAATACCGACGTCTATACCACTGACGGGGGGCTGGTGATCAAGGTGGAACTGGCGGGAATGCGCAGTGAACACCTGGAAATCACCGTCGAAGGGAACCGGTTGCGCATCAGCGGCAATCGTCCGGACGGCTGCCGCTCGCCCAAAGCCCAGTTTCTGGTGATGGAGATCAACTACGGCTCCTTCGAGAGTCTGTTGGAAGTGCCAACCGGTTATGACTTGAGCCAGGCCAAAGCGGCTTATTTAAATGGATTTTTGCGGATCGATGTGCCGGTGGCTACCCGCACGTCAAAAAGCTCCAAGGTGCCGATCGCCGAAGGGAATTCCTCTCTCATCTGAAACTTTTCGGGGGCGGCGGCCATCTAACTTGCAGAACGTCGCGATATGACCTCGCCCGACACAGAGTTTATTAGCATCCTCGGGGCGGCTGGCAGCACGGAAGCCCCCCCTCGCGTCTCCTCGAACGCTCTACCCGAAGTTTTGCCCATCCTGGGATTGTCGGACATCGTCATTTTTCCGGGGATGGTGGCGCCCTTGCTGGTGGAGACGGCGCAAAGCACCAAGCTGATTGACGACGTCGTGGCGGGAGAACGTCTGCTGGGCGTGGTGCTACAGCGCAACGCCGAGGCGGAGAACCCGCTGCCGCATGAGATGCACGAGGTCGGCTGCGCGGCCCGGGTGTTGAAGATGCTCAAGTTCCCGGATAACACGGTGCGTGTGCTGGTCGAAGGGCTTTGGCGCATTCAGATCAAGAACTACGCCGCGATGGAGCCGTACCTGACGGCCAAGTTCGAGCTGCTCAAAGACGTCACCGAAGATTCAGTCGAGTTGACCGCCATGATGCGCAACGCGCAGGGTCAATTCCAAGAGATCATCAAGCTCTCCCCCGCCCTGTCCGAGCAGGTCAAGATCGCCGCGCTCAACACCGAAGACCCCGGCCACTTCGCCGATCTCATTGCCGTCAACCTGAACCTGGGATTGGAGGAACGCCAAAAGCTGCTCGAAACGGCTTCGGTCAGGGAACGGCTCACCCGGCTGCTCCCGATGCTCAACCGCGAGCACGAGGTCCTGACGCTGAGCTCGAAGATTCAGACCGAAGTTGCCACTTCAATTTCCAAGACCCAGCGCGATTTCTTCCTGCGTGAACAGATGCGGGCGATTCAGCGGGAGCTGGGCGAATCCGACCCGAACGCGAGTGAAATTCGCGCGTTGCGGGAAAAGATCGAGCAGACGCCGATGCCCGCGGAAGCCAAGCAGGTGGCGGTGCAGGAGGTGGATCGGCTTCAGCAAATGGCCCCCGCTGCGGCCGAGTATGGGGTGACGCGCCATTACCTGGACTGGATCCTCGCCCTGCCCTGGACCAAGGAAACCGAGGACAAAATCGATCTTGTCGAAGCGGAAACCATCCTCAACGCTCAGCATTTCGGGCTGACCAAGGTCAAGGATCGGCTGCTCGAGTTTTTGGCGGTGATTAAGCGCCGCAAGCAAATCAAAGGACCCATTCTCTGCCTGGTCGGCCCACCCGGGGTGGGGAAGACCTCGCTGGGCCGGAGCGTGGCGGACGCGCTGGGGCGCAAATTCGCCCGCATCTCCCTGGGCGGCATGCGCGACGAAGCGGAGATCCGCGGCCACCGGCGCACCTACGTGGGCGCATTGCCCGGACGGATTATTCAAACCCTCCGGCGCGTCGAGAGCCGCAACCCGGTCATTCTGCTGGATGAATTGGACAAAGTGGGCGCCGACTTCCGGGGAGACCCGGCGTCCGCGCTGCTCGAAGTTCTGGATCCCGCTCAAAACAATACCTTCACGGATCATTACCTCGATCTGCCCTTCGACCTCTCCCGGGTTTTGTTCATCACCACGGCGAACTGGCTCGAACCGATTCATCCGGCCTTGCGCGACCGGCTCGAAGTCATCGAGCTGCCCAGCTATACCGAGACCGAAAAGTTGGAAATTGCCAAGCGCTACCTCGTCCCCCGCCAACTCGAAGAGCATGGGCTGGCACGGCAGGAGGTCAGGTTTCCCGACACCACCCTGCGCCGGATCATTCATGATTACACCCGCGAAGCCGGGGTGCGCCAGTTGGAGCGTGAAATCGCCGCGCTGACGCGCAAAGCTACGCGGCAGATTGTCAGCAACGGACACGTCCCCAAGCCCATGGTGGTCAAACCGGAGGCGCTGAAAGACTTTTTAGGCGCCGCTCGCTTCGTCAATGAGACCGCCGAGACCATCAAGGAATACGGCATCGCCACGGGCCTGGGCTGGACCCCGGTGGGCGGGGAAGTCATGTTCATCGAGGCCACCCGCATGCCGGGCAAAGGGAATCTGCTACTGACCGGCTCGCTGGGCGAGGTGATGAAAGAGAGTGCCCAAACCGCCGTAAGCTATCTCCGGAGCCAGGCGAGTGCGCTGGGAATCGATCTGAGCGATTACGGCAAGTTCGACATCCACATTCATGTTCCGGCCGGGGCCACGCCCAAAGATGGGCCGAGCGCGGGCGTCGCGCTGGTGGCGGCACTGGCTTCGCTCCTGGGCCATCGGCGGGTCCGCTCGGATGTGGCCATGACCGGCGAGATTAGCCTGCGCGGCCGGGTCTTGCGCGTCGGTGGCATCAAGGAAAAAGTTCTGGCCGCCGCCCGCTTCGGCCTGAAGCAGGTGATACTCCCCGACCAGAACAAATCCGACTGGAGCGAGGTTCCAGAGGAGGTGCGCGCGCGGCTGAAGGTGAATTTTATCCGGCACATTTCGGAGTTGCTGCCGCTGGCGCTCCACGCCAAATGATTTGACCGTGGATGGATTTGCATCGCGGCTGCGGATTGAAGGTTGAAGGCTAAGAGCTGCTTCCACGGTGCGTGCCAAACTTTCACCCCTCATCTTAGCTCTCGAAGGGAACGGCATGAACGGATTGGGACACCAGGAAATACGCGAACCGCATGAGGAGCCTCTTTGTTCGTGTATCTCGCATCCTTCGTGGTTCGGTCCCCTGTGGTTCAGCGCCTGGCTCGTCCTGGGGTGCGTGACTTGCCTGGCGCAGCCGAAATCCGGCCTCCGGCCCCCGCCGGCTCTAAACCCGGTCGAAGCGGCGCAAAAGGGGCACGCCTTGGTGGCAGATTTGCTGGCGCAACGGCCACAGGAGAACTCGACCAATAGCGGAACGATGCGTATCCGGGATGCCGGCGGCAGCGAGCGGAATGTCCCGATTACCTTTGCGGTGGTATCGCGTCCGGCCGATTGGCTGAACCTTTACGACGCGGCTGCCACCGGGGGTGTTTCCGGCGAGCGCCTGAACATTTTGCACGACGATGCCCGGTCCAACCAATATTCGCTGACCAAAATCCCCGCTTCCGGCGCGCCGGTTGGGCCGGTGGAGCTGACCCCCGAACAGACCATGGTTCCGTTTGCCGGCTCAGATTTTTGGATCGCCGACCTGGGACTGGAGTTTTTACATTGGCCACAGCAGCTCCTGCTCAGGCAGGAAATGCGACGCGGACGCTCCGCCAACGTTCTGGCCAGCATCAACCCGCACCCGGCTCCCGGCGCCTACGCGCGCGTGGTTTCCTGGCTCGATCTCGAGAGCGGCGGGATCATCCTGGCCCAGGCCTTCGACGCGCGGGACAAATTGCTCAAGGAATTTGCACCCAAAGAAATGAAAAAAATCCAGGGCCAGTGGCAGTTGGAAGAGATGGAAATCCGCAACGTGCAAACCGGCTCCCGGACCCGTGTCCAGTTCAACCTGGGCCATTGAGGTCTCACCCGGCCCGGCGTTGGAACCGTTGTGCGCTGTGGGGTAGTCAAAGGTTGGGAGGATCGAGAGCGCCGGGTGCGGCGGACGCCTCATGAGTCGTGCGCCTCGGCGTTTGGTCTTTGGGGCGGCTGTGTCTATCCCGAAGGGATTTCACCATCCCATCCAGGGTTTGCTCGTTGGCGGGCCGTGCCTATCCCGAAGGGATTTGAGCATTCAGCCCAGGGTTGCCCCGCGCTTCCGCAGGAAGGGCGGGGCAACCCTGGGTCAAAGTGGTATTAAGGATTATTTACCCCGGAGGGGTTTCAGCACCGGCGGTCCGGGCTTCCGCTCCAACCCTTGCAGGGTTGGCAATCCTTTCGGTGGCCAAACCCAGGGTAGCTCGCTGACTCGCAACCCTGGGCTGAGTGCTCGCTATCCTTTCAGGATAGGCTGAGGCGGAGCCAGGATGCACCGAGCCGAATCCGGGATAGGCCGAGAGTATGAGCGGTTCAGGCCTCTGCTGACGAGCATTGTCCCAGAGTCGGGAACTGGTTGAGTTCGAGCCAGTATTGTTTGATGAGTCGAGCTATTTCGAGGCGTTTGTCCACCGAGAGCGGCTTGACCATGAACGAGCGCGCGCCCAGGCGCTATGGTCCCCATGATCTTGGCGCTTAATTGGTGGTGCCCACTGAGTCGTCAAGCTTAGGGGCTAAAGTCGCGGTGGTCTAATGGGGCAACCACCCCGTATTGGCCGAACGAACTCCTAGCCAAATTCCGGGGCCTTTGTTAGGCTGCCGCGCTTATGAGTGTCTGGGGTACATGGATTTCCGAGTGGTTGGAAGGCCTGGGTGAGTTAACTTTGCTGACGAAGGAGGCGGTGACCTCGCTTTTCACGCTCAAAGTCGCCTGGCGCGATTTCCTGTACCAGGTGTATTTCGTGGGGGTAAAATCGCAATCGGTGGTCCTGATCACCGGCGCTTTTACCGGCATGGTCCTGGGCGCGCAAACCTATTTTCAGTTTCACAAGGTGCGGATGGATACCGCCACGCTGGCCGTGGTGAGCGTGTCGATGTGCAGCGAGTTGGGGCCCGTTCTGACGGGCCTGATGGTCGCGGGACGGGTAGGCGCGGCCATCGCGGCCGAACTGGGCACGATGCGGGTGACCGAACAAATCGACGCGCTGCGAACGCTGGCGACCCACCCGGTCGATTACCTGGTGGTGCCGCGCTTGCTGGCGCTCCATGCGGCCCTGCCGCTGCTCACGGCGGAATCCATCACCATTGGGATCTGTTCGGGCTACCTGGTGGGCGTGTATCTGCTCGGCATCGACCCGACCTATTCCTGGTATAATATGGTCAAGTACACCACCACTGTGGATGTGGTGATCGGCCTGGTTAAGGCCCTGATTTTCGGCGGCATCGTGGCCATTATCGGCTGTTACAAGGGCTTATTCTGCGGCGAGGGCGCGCAAGGTGTGGGCCGCGCCACCACCGAGGCCGTCGTTTATTCCTCGATCACCATCCTGATCATCAACTTTTTCCTCACGCTCACCCTCGGGAAAATTTTCCACTCGCTGTGAAGCTCCCATGATTGAAGTGCGCGACCTTGAGAAGAGCTTCGGCTCGCATACGGTTTTGAAAGGCGTCACTTTCTCGATCGAGCAAGGCGAGTCGGTGGTCATCATCGGGCGCAGCGGCGGCGGCAAGAGCGTCCTGCTGAAGCATCTGATCGCCCTGCTGCAACCGGATGCGGGCCAGGTGCTCATCGACGGCGAGGATATCGTGGGCATGAACGAACGCCAACTGCTGCGCGTCCGGCGCAAGTTCGGCATGCTGTTCCAGGGAGCGGCGCTGTTTGATTCGATGACCGTGGCGGAGAACATCGCGTTTGCCTTCCGCCGGGATCGTTCCCTGCCGGAGGCGGAGATCGCCCTCAAAGTGGCCCACGTGCTCGAAATGGTCGATCTGCCGGGCATTGAAAGCAAGAACCCATCGGAGCTATCCGGCGGCATGAAGAAGCGCGTGGGCCTGGCCCGGGCCATCGTTTATCAGCCGCAGATTGTGCTGTACGACGAGCCGACGACGGGGCTGGATCCCATCGCGTCGGATGCCATCGACAAGCTGATCTTGCGCGTCCGGGACCGGCTGGACGTGACCTCGGTGGTGGTCACGCACGATATGCGCAGCGCCCGGCGGTTGGGCCAGCGCATCCTGATGCTGCACGACCAGAGAATCTACGCCGCGGGGACACCGGATGAGATTTTTCAGTCGCCCGACCCGGTGGTGCGGCGGTTTGTCGAGGGCGTTTCTGATTTGAACAAGTGAGAGTGATGCTATGAACCAAACACGTCTGCAATGGAGAGTCGGTTTATTCGTCTTTATCGGCTTGGTGCTGCTGGGGGGTTTGCTGCTCGAGTTCAGCAAGGGCCTGACTCTGTTTCGTCCGACCTACGAGATTCTGCTCCGGGCCGAGAGCGCCGGCAGCCTGAAGGTACGCGCCCAGGTGCTCATGTCCGGCGTCCAGGTCGGCACCGTGTCGGATATCCGGCTGGCGCCCAGCGGCAAGTACGTCACCCTGTCCCTGCGTATCTACAGCGATTACAAGATCTACAAAACCGCAACTTTTGCCATCGAACAATCCGGCTTTTTAGGCGACGAATATGTCGCGATTATCCCGACCAAAAACGAAGGGGAGACCTTCCAAAACGGCGATATTGCCCATGCCGAACCACCGTTTAATATGTTGGAGATGGCCCGCTCGGCCACGGGATTTGTGAAACGCATCGATGAAACAGCGCAGCGGCTGAATGATACGGTCGTGGATGTGCGGCATTATTTGCTCAACCAGGAAACGCTGACCAACCTCGCCGTGGCGGCGGGCAACCTGCGGCTGGCTTCGGAGCGCGCGGTCATCCTGGTAAACGGCATCGACGCCCTGGTGACCACCAACACCCCGGCGCTGGCCGGCACCGGCACCAACCTGGCCATGTTCTCCCGCCAACTCATCGGCTTTGCCGGCAGCCTGAACGCATTGATGGACACCAACGCGCCGGCCATCCACCGCGCGGTGGAAAACGTCGAAGCTTCGTCCGCGCTCTTGAAATCGGCCATGGAAGGCGTGCAGTCGGGCAAGGGCCTGGCCGGGGCGCTGCTCAAGAATGACGAAATCGCCGCGAATCTGAACGAGATTTCACACAATTTGAGCATTACTTCGAGCAACCTCAACCGGCTGGGGCTCTGGGGCATCTTGTGGCAGCATCGGCCGCCTAAGCCCCCGCCCTCCGCCGAACACCCGCTCGTCGCTCCGAAGGAGCAAGGGAACCAATGAGAGGCTGTTCAGCGTCCAACGCGCCGGGTGTCAGAGGCGGGCCGCGCCCCGAAGGGACGGCTGAACCTGCCTCCTCTCAGCCGTCCCTTCGGGACTCGGCCGCGCCCAATCACCCACCCAACGCTGAAGCGTTGGGCTATTCTCAAATGTCCCTTCGGGACCCTCGGGATTTTCGGGACAGGCCGGCTCCGGTGGACGCGCGAGCCCGGAAGGCCGAGATCGGTTTTAGCCTCGAAGGCCGGGGCGAGGAGGTGGCTTGCACTGAGTTGACCGGCGGGGCTTTCCCGGATCTTAATTCACTCCTAATCTAATACTATGGCGCTCTGGGTTGTTCGCATTTTGTTTTTGAGCATGTCCACCCTGGCCGGGTTCGCCATCAGCCAGGTGCACGAGGACTTTGTCGGCTTCCCCCATAGCGGGGTGCTTGGGACGGCCATGGGGTTTGGCTTCGGCTGGCTGATGATTGCGATCGATGAGATGCTGAAGGGTTTCTCCTTGCGCGCCTTTTCGGCCACCACGTTCGGCTTGCTGCTAGGCACGGTGGTGGCCTTGCTGGTGGATCGCTCGGGGCTCTTCGAGAACGTGGATGAAAAGCCCACACGCTGGCTCATCCGGCTGGGGCTCTTTCTCGGGTTCAGCTATATCGGCATGGTGCTGGCCATGCGCAGTAACAAGGAGGATTTCTCGCTCATCATCCCCTACGTGCGGTTCGCGCCGCAGAACAAGCCGGATAACCTCCTGCTGCTGGATACCAGCGCCATCATCGACGGGCGCATCGCGGATTTGATCGAGGCGAATTTCGTCGAGGGCCTCATCGTGGTCCCGCGCTTTGTGCTCAAGGAGCTGCAGCAAATCGCCGATTCGGCCGATGCCATCAAACGGGCGCGTGGCCGGCGCGGGCTGGAAGTGCTCAACCGCATCCAGCGCAACACGCGCAACGAAGTCAAGATTCACGAAGGCGATTTCCCGGAAGAGCCGGAGGTCGATACCAAGCTCGTCCGGCTGGCGCGCAACCTCGGCGCCAAGCTTTATACTAACGATTACAACCTGGGCAAAATCGCCGAGTTGCAGTCCGTGAATTACGTAAACCTGCACGATTTGGCCAAGTCCATGCGCGTCGTGCTGCTTCCCGGCGAAGTGGTGTCCTTGCGGCTGGTTCGCGAAGGCAAGGACAAAGGACAGGGGGTGGGTTATCTTCCCGATGGCACGATGGTGGTGGTGAACCACGCCCAGGCCTTCGTCGGGCAGAATGTGGAAGCCCAGGTGCAAACGCTCCACCAGACCGGCGCCGGGATCATCATTTTTGCCGATCTCAAACAGGCTGCAGAACCGCGAACCGGTGAACCGAACGCGCGCGGTTAGCGATCGGCATGCGGTGGGAAGAACCGCGCTCCGCGGGCGCTGGGATCGGGCCGGGGACGGGCGCGATCGGTCATTTTATGTTAAGGACAATACAGACGGCATTTAATCCGGCGGACGCTCACCTGGTCCGATCGAGGCTGGAAGCAGCCGGCTTTCACCCGATCGTCACCCATGAACTCTCGGCCCTGAGCCTGGATGGTTATGCCATGGCCGCAGGCGGCATCCTGGTGCAAGTCCCCGAGGAAGAAGCCGCCGAGGCCAAGGAGTTCCTGACCAGCAGCCGGCCGGTGGATGAAGACTGCGATAGCGAGTGAATCGCAGGCCACGAACGGCGCGGGAAGGAATGGACCACGAAATACGCGAAATACACGAAAAGGGTTGGGGCGACCACTGCTTTTTGTGATGGGAGGAAACTGGGTGCGGTAGATCGAATGGTCTCGGAGTGATGAAAAGAACCACGAAATACGCGAAACACACGAAAAGTTGTGGGAATTGAAGGGTTTTGCGACAGTATGAAACCAGATTCAGCTAAATGGCATTGTCCCTCCGGGACAAGGTTTGCGCCGAGGCGGAGTGTTACCCCAAATCCCGCACCCATTTCGCGCATTGGGTTCGGCGGTGAATGATGCAGGCGAATGCGAGCTGTCAACCACTGCCGGGGACCGCAGGCGAAAATCGCGAACTCAGCGCGACTCGCCGAAAGCCGCGCCTCCTGACTTTCCGGATCTCGATCCCATCCTGATGCCTCATCATGAAACCAGCGCCAAAAAAACCTAAAATCCCCTCGACCCTGCTGCCTCCCGGCGAACTGAGTTTCGAACCCGAGGTGCTGGCGGCGCATGCGGGTGACAAGTGGTTCGCCACTCACCTGCCGGATGCGGTGGCGCTGCCGCGCAGCACGGCGTCCGTGGCGGCGTTGCTGCGGTTTGCCAATCGTCATCGCATCCCGGTCACGCCGCGCGGGGCCGGACACGGTTACGTGGGCGGGTGCGTGCCGGTGCGGGGCGGCATTGTGTTGTCGCTCGCCGGGATGGATCGCATCAAGGAGATCAGCCGGGCTGATTTCGTGGCCGTGGTCGAGCCGGGGGTTCGCACCGAGCAACTGCAAATCGAAGTCGAGAAGCAAAAGCTCTTTTACCCGCCCGATCCGGCGAGCAGGAAAGAAAGCTTCATTGGGGGAAACATCGCCACCAATGCTGGAGGGCCGCGCTGCCTTAAGTACGGGGTCACACGGGATTACGTCCTCGGCCTGGAAGTCGTTTTGGCGGATGGCCAGGTGCTGCGCCTGGGCGGGCGCACGCACAAAAATAAGACAGGCTTCGAACTGCACCGGCTCTTTGTCGGGTCGGAAGGTTTGCTGGGAGTGGTCACCGAGGCGACGCTAAAGCTGCTGCCACTGCCTCCCTGCCGTGCCTGCCTGGCGGTAGGCTTCGGCTCGATGCGCGCGGCCGTGCGGGCGCTGCATGCCCTCCTGGACGCGGGATTTCTGCCCGCCGCACTCGAATTAGCCGACGCGTTCACCCTGGCTGCGGCCTATAAGCGGACCCGCAGCGAGCGCCTGCGCGGCTGCCGGGCGCACCTGATCGTCGAACTGGATGGCCAGGCGTCCTCGGTGCGTGGTGAGGCCCGCGCCGTGCAAGCGCTGCTGGCCGGCCAAAAGCCTCGCTTCGTCGAGCTCGGTATCGGCGCAGACAAGTGCGAAGCGATTTGGCAAATCCGGCGTGAGTTTTCCTACGCCTTGCGGGATACGGGATTGACGAAGCTGAACGAGGATATCGTGGTGCCGCGGGGACGACTCGAGGATTTGTTCGCCTTTGCGGCGCGCCTGCAACGGAAGCATGGAATTCAGGTCGCCTGCTTCGGCCACGCCGGCGACGGGAACATTCACACGAACCTGATGGTGGATTACACGCGGAACGGGGCCAAAGCAAGCAGCGAAGCCGCCCTCGACGAACTCTTCCAGCAAGTGCTGGCCTGGGGCGGCGCCATCACTGGCGAGCACGGGATCGGCCTGGCCAAGCAGCGCTGGTGGCCCCTGGCCGTGTCCCCTGAAGTCCAAGCCCTGCATCGGGCCCTCAAACGCACCCTGGATCCACACGGGATCCTGAACCCGGGCAAATTTGTTTCGATTTGCCCCGAGGCCGATCATTTTGTACAAACCCCCGCTCTATGTGGATGAGAAGCGTTGGTCTCGGAGTCATGGCAGCACTGATGCTGGCCCTGGCCGGTGCGTGCAAACAATCCAGTTCGCCTGGGGCGAAGCCCGGCGACGCGCCCCGAAGCCCAGCGCTGGAAACCGCCGCCCGCCTCCATTGGCTCGGCATCAAAAACCTGGCCGCCGACACCAACGCCGCCCATTTCCTCAGCATTTGGACCTTGCCGGAAACAACCCGGCTCGAGAACCAAACCCTCGACAAATTGGCGGCGGCGCTCGCCTCGACGCTTTCACCCACAAATGCCCGGCCTGCTGCGGCCGTGCCTCGATCACCGCTGGCGCCGGCTGCCGCTGCCGCTCCCCCGCCGCCGCTGTTGTCGGCCTCCGCAACGCTCATCCGTCCGCTCCTGACCGACCTGGTCGAGCAAGAGTTTTACCTGGAAATCGGTTCGATCACAAATCAACCGGGGGAGCTGGTGATGGCGGTTCGTCTCGGCAACGAGCGCGCGTCGGCCTGGGAGACCAACTTAACCGCGGTGTTCGACTCGCTCCTCGGCGCCCACTCCGCCGGAACGAATACGGGCCGGGTGTGGACGCTTTCCTCTACGAACCATCATGCACCCGTTGCCGCCGGCGCCGAGCCGGGCAGCCCCCTTCCGACGGCATCCGACGCCGAGTCGATCCACCTCGAACGGGCCGGCCAATGGACGGTGGTGGGTTTGGCGCGCGGATCGGGCGGACTGCTGAGCAACGCGCTAGCGCGCATCGAGCGGCAGGGCGCCCCTTGCGCTGCCACGACCACCAATTTCTGGCTGGACACAGCGTTTGATTTGCCCGCCGTCTCCCGGGCGTTGGCGGTGGGCTGGCGGTTGCCCGCCAATTGGCCAAAAGTGTTGGTGACCGTCCTGGGCGAAGGCGAAAATGTCCGCACGCGCGGCGGCCTCGAGTTTCCCCAGCCCGTGCAGGTCGAGCTGGATGACTGGAACATTCCCACGAACCTGGTCCACGATCCGCTCATTGGCTTCTCCGCCGTTCGCGGCGTGAGCGGCTTGCTAAAATCCCTCCCGCTCTGGCGCGAATGGAAGCTCGAGACCGCGCCCAATCAGATCTTTACCTGGAGCCAGGCCGGCATGCCTGTGCTCGAATATGCGGCCGCCGCCTGGCCGGATGCGAGCAATGTGGTGCGCCAGCTGTCGCCCAAACTACAAAACGAGCTGAATCCTTGGCTGGCCAGCAGCACCATGGGGCGGTTGACCAATGCGGCGCACTTCAATGGATTGGTCTGGGAAAACGCACCGTTCATCACGCCGCAGATCCGGTCCTATGCGGATCAGAATGGCCAGTTCGTCTTCGCCGGTCTTATTCCGATCGTTCGGACGAACCTCCCGCCACCGGACGACCTCCTCCGTGAGGTCACGAGCAATACCAATTGGCTCGGGTACGCCTGGGAAATGACGGGCCCCAAGCTGGAACAGGATCTCTACATCAGCCAGCTCGCCCGGCTCATCTTTCGGAAAGCGCAGTTGCCGCCCGAGTCGGCAAGTTTGCAATGGCTCAAGGGGGCTGCGCCCAAACTTGGCAACTGTGTCACGGTGGCCTCCCGGAACGGGGCAGATCGTTTGTCCTTCACCCGAAAGTCCAGCCTGGGCTTTGATGCCGTCGAGCTTCATCTCCTGGCCGATTGGCTGGAATCTCCTCAGTTCCCCGTGGGGCTTCACACTACCCTTGCCCCAGGTCCGCCTGCGGCTGCGTTCAAGGCCGGCGCTGTGCGGTGAGGGGCAGGCTCAGATCAACGGGGAAGCGACCATGACGCTGGAATCGTCGTAATCCTCAATTTTTGCCAATTACTAATACACGGAAACGGTAACGTTACAGGCGCTACCCCTTCGGGATAGGCACAGCCTCCCCAACGAGCAAACCCGGATGGGATGCTGAAATGCCTTCGGGTTATCCTGAAAGGATAGTGAGCACTCAGCCCAGGGTTGCGAGTCGGCGAGCTACCCTGGGTTGGCGCGCACCGAAACGAACACCAACCCTGCAAGGGTTGGAGCCAAGACCGGGATCGCCGACGCTGAAACCCTTTCAGGGTAAATGATCCTCAAAGCTGTCTCGACCCAGGGTAGCCCCGCCCTTCCTGCGGAAGAGCGGGGCAACCCTGGGCTGAGTGCTCAAATCCCTTCGGGATAGACACAGCCTCCCCAACGAGCAAACCCGGATGTGATACTGAAGTCCCTTCGGGTTATGCTGAAACGATAGCCTCCGCTCTCCGGCGCCGTGTGCGAGCGACGCGCATGGGGAGATCATGTGGCTTTGGATTTGACCATGGCCCTGCCAGGTAGGAATCCGGCATTGACAATCCAGGGGGGTTCCAGTGGACTCGAGGTTTAAACGAACGTTCAATTGTATGGCCAATCCAGGCGTCGAGAACCCCCAAGCCAGGATCCTGGATGCGGCGGAGACCGCGTTCGCCGATCATGGTTATAACGGCGCGTCGATGCGGGAGATCGTGCGGGGGGCGCGGGTGAACCTGGCGACGGTCTATTATTATTTCGGTTCCAAAAACGGTCTGATGCAGGCGGTGCTCAAGCGGCGGTTCGGGCCGCTGCGCCGCGAGCAGCTCGAGATTTTGCGCCAGTTCGAAACCGAGGCTGGCGAGCGCGCGCTGCCGGTGGAGAAGATCCTGGAAGCCATGCTGCGGCCCCCGCTCCGGTTGGTGGGGGCGCCGGCCACCAAGCGCCAGGCCATTACCCGGCTCATGGGCCGGATTGTGACGGAACCCGACGAGCCGACGCAGGAGATCCTGCGCCAGCAACGTTCGGAGGTGCGCATCGCCTTTCTCAAGGCCTTCCGGGCGAGCCTGCCCCACGCCCGGCCCGTGGATCTGCAATGGCGGATGGAGTTCGTCTGGGGCGCCCTGGCTTTTATTCTCTGCAATCCGCACACCATCGAACTCGAGACGCAAGGCGCGTGCGACCCGGCGGACGCCTCGAAGGTGCTGGCGGAAATGATCGACTTCTTTTCTGCGGGATTCCGCGCGGCCAGTTGTGCCGCTGACACCGGCCGGGGGGCCCTGTGACCTTCGTGCGGGCGGAGCGGGCCGCGGGTTGCAAATTGGAGGGAAAAGCGGGAATCTACTGATTGCCGGAACCGAAGGCGTTCCGCACGGTCCAAGAGCGCATCCCGGCAAGGGGCGTAGTCCGTTGCGCGCCGCGGCGAGCAAGGCTTGCCCGTCCCGCCAGGATGCGTCTGAAGACGATTGTGAGACCAAGAGCAACCGAGACGGCAGACCAATCGCGAGGCCGGTGGGCGCACCTGGCAGGGTATTGCTGTCTGGCGCTGTTGTCCGGGTTCGGGATGGAGCGGGCGCGGGCGGAAGCGCGACCGCTCGTTGGGCCGGAATCGACCGTGGTGCTGCTGGTGGGGCTTTCCGGCGATAGTGAAACGGAGAATACCTACCGGGAGCAGCTAGAGACGTGGCTCGACCTGCTGGCCCGGTCGTCCCCCCCGCCGAAGCTGTTGGTTCTGTGCGAACGGCCGGAGGCGCTTGTTTTACCAACCCATCTCCCGGGCAAAGCTTTACCCGGTAACCGGACAAACTTCCTTGCCTTGGCCCGGATGTTGGCGGGCGATTCCAACAGCGTATTGGTCGTGGCTTGGGGTCACGGAGGCAGGCAGGGCGCCACACCGGTTTTTCACGTGCGCGGGCCGCGCTTAACCCCAGGCGATTTCGCCACCGTAGCCGCAGCCCTGCCCGCCTCGAACTGGATCCTGCTTTTCCGTGGCAGCGGGGCCTTCGCCCGGCAATTGGCGGCCGAGGGCCGCGAGGTGCTCTCGTCCGAGTGCGACACGATGTTCACCAGCGATCCCATCGGCATGCCGCTGCTCTTGAAGGCGCTGCGGGGTGATCCCGGGCGTCCGTTCGAGGATCTCGCCCGACAGCTTGGTTCGGACACCGCCGCCTGGTACTCGGAACGCCACCTGGCCCGCACCGAAGAGCCCACGTTTTGGGCGGGGAACCAACCGCCGCGACTCCTGGCTCGGGCCGCCGAGCCGGATGCCGCGCCCGACTCAAACGCAACGCCGGGTGGCGCGGGTGCGGGTGGGGACAAGGGGGGAGCGTCCGTGAACTCGACCGGGCCGGGCACCCCGTCCAGCGCGCCCGCGAAGCGCCCGGCGCAATGGAGTGGCATTCAACCCGTCGAGCCCGTTCAATACGCGGATGCGGACGGCGTGGTTCTGAGACAACGGCTGATTTGCACGCTGGGCAGCGCCCCGGCCCTGGTCACCGAGCAGGACCAATACATCCAGGTGCTGACGGTGGAAGGCAAGAAGCTGGGCGATTTTGACGTGTCGTACTCGCCGCCGGAGGAAGAGATCGAGTTCCTGGATTGTGAGGTGCTGCGGCCCGACGGCACCCTGCTTCGCTCGGACCCGGACTCGGCAGGGGAGGCGCAGGAACGTTCCGAAGGTGATTACCGGGCCAGCCGGCGCCGGGTGTTTTCTCTGCCCGGCGTAGTCCCCGGAGCGGTGCTGCATGTGCGCTACCGCACCCAGTGGAAGGAGTTTCCTCTGCCACAAATCTCGATGGCGCTGCCCCTGGCCCGGGAGCTGCCGGTCATCGATTCCACCTTGGAGGTCAACGTCCCCAAGCAGGCGCCCTTCCACTTTGCTTTCCGAGGGCTTGCGGCGCCCGATCCGGTGGTGAAACAGACCGACTACAGCACCCGCTATTCCTGGCATTTCGAAAAGCTCGCGGCCCGGCCGCGCGAAGTCCTGGCTCCACCCGATGAGGGGGCGCGGATCCTGTTTTCGACCTTCTCGGACTGGGCGGCGTTTGCGGATTGGTATGGGCGCATCACGCGAATGACCGCCGAGCCGACGCCCGAGATCCTGGCCCGGGCCGAGGAGCTCACGCGGGCGGCCACCAATGATACGGGAAAAATCCTGGCCGTGTACAACTACGTCACCGCCTTGCGCTATGTGGCCGTGCCCCTGGGGGTCAACTCGTTGCGGCCGCACGCCGCCGCCAACGTGCTGCGAAACCAGTTCGGCGACTGCAAGGACAAGGCCAACCTGTTCAACGCGCTGCTGCGGGCGGTCCATCTCGAAGCCGACCTGGTCCTGGTCCCGCGCTTCGGACAGGCCGATGACCTGGTTCCCGGCTTTGCGTTTAACCACGCCATCTCGCGCGTGACCCTCGGCGGCCAGCCGCTCTGGGTCGATACCACCGACGATATTTGCCGGTTTGGATGGCTCCCGCCGGGAGACCCGGGACGGAAGGTGTTGGTGGTCGATGGCAAGACGGCTTCACTGACGCAACTGCCCGCGGGCGAAGCCAGCCAGAACGTGTTGGAACTCCGGGGCGAGCTGGACGCTACCGGCGCCACCCAGCCATGGCCGGTGAGGCTGAAAGCGGTCGCTCACGGTTACCCGGATTACCAGCTTCGGGAGGCGGCTCGTGAGACCAGGGACGACCACGGCGCGGTTCCTTTGCTGGCGCTCCGATGGCGGCCCGCCTCCGGCATATTTGTCATGGAAAGCCAAACCATGACACCCGTCTCCGGGCTCGGCGAGGATTTCACCTGGCACGCGGCGGGCACGGTGGTCGGATTGTCATCGTCCACCGCGGAAGGCCGGCGCTTGCGCTCGCCGTTTTGGTTGCCCAAAGAATGGGATTTGGCGGTCCATCATCGCCGCTCGCCGCTGTTTCTGAACCAGGGCTATCCCCTGACGATCGAGGAAGAATTTCAGGTCACACTGCCTCCCGGCGGTTCGGACGCCGAGCTGCCGGCCCCCTGCGAGAATGTCCAGCCTCCGTTGCGCTGGCGAATCGAATGGGCGAGAGTGGCGGATGAAAAGCTCATGGCCCGATTCCACGCCGAACTGGCACGTGGCGAGCTGTCCTTGGAGGAGACCTCCACGTTTCAACAGCAGGTTAAAAACCTGCAGGCGGCCATCGCTGGCGACGCTGGGTTTGCGCCGAAACAGAATCCGGCGGGAAAGTAACGGCCCCGAGGAACAAGAAGCGAGGATGCGCGGAAGCTGAGTGGTCATGAACACGAAGGAGCAACGACTGTGGCGGAGAGCGGGAGGAACGATTTTCTACAGAAGGAATTTGGGACGGAACAATGCCGAGAAATTAGGACGCAGAAAACCCTGGACGAACATATGATTGCCAATGACGCACTGCCACCGGTTCAAGACATCCCACCGGTCATCGACCAGCCCACCGATCCCGGAGCGATGCTCGAGCGGCTGGCGCCTAAGATTCAGCGCCTGCGGGAGGAGGTGGGCAAGGTGATCATCGGCCAGGAGGAAGTGATCGCCGCGGCGCTCTATGCTCTGTTCGCGCGCGGCCATTGCCTGCTGGTCGGTGTGCCCGGCCTGGCCAAGACCCTGCTGGTCCATAGCCTGGCCCGCTCGCTCGAATTAACCTTCTCCCGGATCCAATTCACGCCCGACTTGATGCCTTCGGATATCACCGGCACGGAAATCCTCGAAGAAGATACGACCACCGGCCACCGCCGCTTCGTCTTCGTGCGCGGTCCGGCCTTCACGCAAGTCTTGCTGGCCGACGAAATCAACCGGACACCGCCCAAGACCCAGGCGGCCTTGCTGGAAGCCATGCAGGAGAAGACCGTGACCGTTGCGGGCAAAATGTACCGGCTCGAGGAGCCGTTCATGGTTCTGGCGACGCAGAACCCCATCGAGCAGGAGGGGACCTATCCACTACCCGAGGCGCAACTGGACCGCTTTCTGTTCGAGTTGGTGGTAAGTTACCCGACGCTGGAAGAGGAAAAACAGGTGGTCGAGCGGCATTCCTACGCGCCACTGGACCGGATCGAGCCGGCTTTGACGCGGGACGAGGTATTGCAGTTCCGCAACGCGGTGGCGCAGATTCCGGCGGCGCCGAACGTAATCGATTACGCCGTGCGCCTGGTGCGCGCCACCCGGCCCGGAGCCGACGGCCAGAACCTGGACTACATCCAACGCTGGATCCGGTGGGGCGCAAGCCCCCGCGCCAGCCAGCATCTCATCCTGGCCGGACGCGCTCGGGCCGCCTGCCAAGGCCGTTTCAACGTGGCCTGCGAGGACATTGCCGCCCTGGCCCCGCTGGTGTTGCGGCACCGGCTCATCCGCACGTTCCAGGCCGACGCCGAAGGCAAGACCACCGACGATATCATTGCGCAATTGCTGAGCGACGTGGCGCGCGAGTAGTGCGCCGTCCGAGCAGCAGGGGGAAGCAAGCGCGAACGAACTCGAATGAGCATGAATGAGATCCGTTTAGAGACTGTCCCGGCTGGGCGCGACGACCGCCGCATTCGAGGCGCGGCGAATCCCCTGCCGATCCCGTGCTGTGGGAAACGTCCTCGAAACGGGTCCAACCCCCGGGCCGCCCGCATTCCCCGCTGACCCGCATCCCCGCACGCCCATGGCTGTCGCCGTTCCTCATCTCTCCGAGCAGTTCGACCCGAAAATGCTGGCGGCCTTGGAGGGACTTGATTTCAAAGCCCGTTACGTGATGGAAGGCTTCCTGGCCGGTTTGCATGACAGCCCGTTCCACGGGTTCAGCGTCGAGTTCAGCGATTACCGGAATTACCAGCCCGGCGACGACTTGCGCCATTTGGACTGGCGGCTCTACGCCCGCACGGACCGTCTATGCATCAAGCGCTACATGCAGGAAACCAATGTCCGGTTTTATATTCTCTGCGACACCAGCGCCTCGATGGAGTACCGCGGCGCGGAGGCTTGGGGCTCCAAATTGGAATGTGCCAAGGTGCTGGCGGCGGCGCTCACCTGGTTTTTGCTCAAGCAAAACGACGCCGCGGGCATGGTCACCCTGAACGGCCAGAGCGCGATCCCGGAGTTCATCCGTCCCTCGCAACGCTCGTCCCATTTTGGGCTAATGCTGCGGCAAATCGAGCGGCTGCAGCCCGCCGGCGGCGCCCGCCTTTCGCAACTGCTGCAACACGCCGCGCGCCTGGTCCATCGCCGCAGCGTGGTTCTGTTTTTCTCCGATTTGCTGGAACCCTCCGCGGAGGTCGAGCTGGGTTTCAAGCAACTCCGGTTTCAGGGCCACGAACTCATCGTGTTCCAGGTGCTGGATCGGGATGAGCTCGAGTTTCCCTTCGCGGAATCCCGGGTTTTCGAGGACCTGGAAACCGGCGCGCGGCGGGTGGTCTCGCCGGCGGGCGTGCGCGCGAAGTACTTGGAACGATTCAACGCCTTCATGGACGCCCATCGGCGGCTGTTCCGCCAATTGGAAATCCCCCACTGCACGGTGCGCACCGACCAAAACCCCTGGCACGCCCTGGCCCTGTTTTTGAACGAGCGGCGGCGGCTGCATTAAACCACTGATGAACACCACTGCGGATCAACCAGGCTGGGGGCCCCTGAAGCCCCCTCCCTCCATTGCCGTTCATGCCAATCTCCTTCCTTAATCCCTGGGTGTGGTTGGGCCTGCTGGCTGCGGCTGCGCCGATTTGGCTGCACCTGCGCCGGAAGCAGGAAACCAACCTCATTCGTTTTTCCGCCGTTCGTTTTTTGGAGGACGAACTCGAACCGCGGCGGAGTCCGCTCCGGTTGCGGGACTGGTTTCTGTTCGCGCTGCGCATTCTGGCGCTGCTGCTGATCCTGGGCGGCTTTGCGTGGCCCTATCTCCGGGGAGGCAAGATGCCGCCGGTGAGAGAGAGCCGCGTGTATATTCTCGACAACACGCTCAGCCACCAGGCGGGCCAGGGGTTCAGCCGCGATCGCGACCGGATGGTTGAGGCCATCCGATCCTCCGGCAGCGCTGTTCAGACCGCGGTGATTGTTCTGAGGGGCATCCCGCGCGTGGCAATGTCCTTTGGGGACGACCACCACGCCGCCCTCGATCGATTGCGCGCCATCCAGCCATCCTTCGAACGCGGCTCCTACCTGGCGGCGTTCCGAATGGCCGGTTCGCTCCTGAATAACTCCCTCGGCGAGCGCAAACGAATCGTTTTTTACGGGGACAACCAGGAGAACCAGTGGGCGGAGAACGTCAACACGCCGCCGTTCCTGGCGAACGTCGAGATCGAGGTGGCCCCTCCCGGTGCGAAGTATTTGCCCAACCTGTCGCTGTCCGAGCCCCACACACAGCGGGTTTTCCTCGGAGATAAATCACTGGTGCACTTCACCATGAAGGTGAAGCACACCGGTCCGGCGCGCAGCGCCACGATTGTGCTGCGCGCCAACGGCCAGGCGATCTTTAACCGCGAGCTCGCGCTCGAGAATCAACCCGAGACCATTTTGATCCAAGCCCAATGGGAAGCCGCGCCCAGCGCCTGGGTCCGCGGCGACGCCACGATCGAGGGGAGCCCGGACGCGCTGGCGGGCGACAACCAGCTTTTCTTCTCCCTGGCCCCGGTGGTCGAGGGCAAGGTCGCCCTGCTGGCGCAATCGCCTTATCTCCGGCTGGCGCTGTCGCCGGAAATCATGCGCGGCCAATGGGCCACGCGCATTCTCGACCCGGCCCGGCTCGATGCGGAGTTGGACGCCGGACAGGACGCCGATGTGCTGTGCCTCGAAAGCAATTACCTGCAATCCTCCGCCGCCCGGAACTTGGTCTCCCGCTACCTGGCGGCCAACCGCGGCGTGCTCCTGTTTGTCAACCGCGTGACGCCTGCGGTCGAGGGCTGCTTGCGCGAGTTGGGTTTCCAGCCGGAAGGCGCCGTGGATGCCGGTCCCGACGCTCCGGAAAAATTCCAGTTCGTCTTCTCGAACCACCCCATCTTTCATCCCTTCCTCTCCCCGGATTACGGGAACTTGATGGACATCCGGGTTTCGCGGTACGAGCGACTGAAGGCCACGGCGGCCATGCCCTTAATCTTTTCCGAGCACGGCGCAGGGCTTTTCTTCCAGAGCACGCGCTCGCCGGGCAAGCTGTTCGTGGCCGCTTTCGGGGCCGATCGTGAGCATACCACCTGGCCGATCGACCAGACGTTCATCCCGTTCCTGGACCTCACGCTGCAGGCGGCTCGCGCCGAGGATCCGACGCCTACCGTTTTCGAGCCGGGCGAGGCGGCGTCCATCCCGCTGGCCGGCGCGCCCGCGCCACCGGAGGTGATTCTGCGCGATGAACAACATGAACTCAACCGGGTGCGGGTCGATCAGGGCCGGGCGGAGCTGCGCTTCCCCGACGCGCCGGGGAACTACAGCCTGACCACGGAGGATCCGGGGCGGATTCTCAAGGTGTTTAGTGTGAACCCCTCCCCCAAGGAGTCGGAGCTGGCCTACACGGACATGCCGGAGGCGCTCAAGAGCTGGCGTCAGAGCACCACGGCGGCGCGGGGCAATTCCCTGTCGGGTGAAGTCCCGACCCCTCCGCGCCTGGCGGCCATCTTGCAACAGCGGGTGTGGTGGTGGATGGTGCTGGGAGCTTTGTTGGTGCTGATCCTGGAAACGGTTTCAGCCGAGACCGGAAGGGAGCGGAAATGAGTTCTCGATTTTTAGTGGTCGAAACGAGCCTGAATCGCGCGGAGTTCCGCTGGAAAGGGCTCAGATTCATCCGGCACAGCGCCGTGCTGGGGACGGTGCTTTGTCTGGGGGTCCTGTTCTTCGGGGGCGCGATTCTCGGGGGCTGGGTTTCCAGCAAATCGCTGGCCATAACGTTCTTTGCCTTGCTGGGCGGCCTGGGTTTTATTGCCTGGGCGATTGTGGCCATCAGTGTGATGGCGGGCAGCGCCGAGCGCTCCTGGCTGGCGGCGGGCTTGGAACGGGTCGAGCCGCGTTTGCTGGACCGGCTCCATACTTTGCTGTTCCTGGAAAAGAACCGAACGCAACCCGAAGCTGATTCCTTCGCGCTGCGGATCGCCAGGCAAACTCAGCGTTTGGTGGCGGAGCAAGCGCCGCCCAGCCCCTTTTCTTCGAGGCAGGCCTGGATCCAGATGCTGGTCCTGGCCGTCACGTTGATCATGACCGTCCTCCTCTACGGCTTGTATCATCCCTGGGATCGACTTCAGGCCGGCACGGTGGTGGAGAATCGCCCGAAAACACCCTCGGTGCGGCCGGCCGAGCTGAGTTTGCCCCCGACGAACAATCTCGAGCAGGATCGCGTGTGGGGTGAGGTTCGCATTACCGATCCCGGCACGGATTTGCAGGTCACGAAGGTCGATGTGGTGCCGCTGCAAATCGAGGCGGCGGCCAACCAGCCGCTTAAGGGCGTCCGTTGGTTCTCGGCGCTCAACGGTTTGGCGGAGAGCCCCCATCCACTTCCGGCGCCGGCCGAGTCGCACTACGGCGTTTATAAGCCGATTCTGTACCTGGATGAACTCAACTTGTCCGATTGGGATGTGCTGGCGTATTACGCCCAGGCCAGCTACGGCCGCTTCCAACTCGTATGGCTCGCAGGTTTATTTTCTCGAAGTCCGCCCGTTTCGGGAAGACATCGCGAAGCTTCCGGGCGGCGAGGGCGGGCAGGCCTATCAAACACTCAACGAGATCTCGACCCTGATCGGCCGGCAGCAACACGTCATCCGCCAGACCTATCAGCATGTCCAAAATCCTCCCCCCCAGGAAAACCTCAGGACCCAGGATCGGCACAAGCTGGGGGATGCGGAGGGTGACCTCAGCGATTCGGCGCGGCACCTGTATGCGGAAATGGCCGCGGAGATGGAAAACAAACCCATCGGCCAGGCGCTGGACGGCCTGGCCAAGGCCCAGAAATCTCTCGGCACCGCCAGCCATGAGCTGCATCAAAACGTCATGACCCAGGCGCAAAACGACGAACGCCAGGCGCTCTCGGATCTCGTGGCCATGCGCAAAATGTTCCAGAAGGCCGTCAGCGATAATCCGAGTGACTTCCAGGATCATCCGCAAGACGAGGAGACGCCGCCCGTGGCCGATGCCACGAAGCAACTCAGCCAGATGGCGGAGTTCCGGGATGAGGCGAAGGCGGCGGAAGATTTCGTCCACCAAACGCTCGAACAGCAAAAAGACCTGGACCAACAAACCAAATCCGCCCCCCGAGGCGATTTTTCCCGGCTCGCCACCCAGGAGCGACAGTTGCAGACGTCCCTCGACGGCTTTCAAGCCCAGCACCCGCAGGTTTTCCAGAATGCGCAGGCCGAGTCTCGCCAGGCCCAACAGGCCATGTCGGCGGCCGCGGATTCACTTCAAAACGACCAGGACCGCGCGAGTTCGGCTGTAAAGCAGGCGACCAGCCAACTCGATCAGCTTAGCCAGGCCATGCAGGCGCACTCCGCCGCCCGGCAGCTCGCCGATGCTTACAAGCTCAAGCAGATGCTCGATCAGCAAATCAAGACCCTGGATCAGGGTGCCCGGACGAATTCCAAGGTCCCGGCGGGGGGCCTGCAACAGACCGCGCGCGAGGCCGGCCAGACCGTGGATCAACTGACCAAAATGGCCGAACAGGAGCCCACCCGGGATGCCTTTGGCGAGCCCCTGCGCGATGCCCTGAGCGGACAGAAACAAGGTGGATCTCGAAACGAAACTTAAGATGCTGGAAATGGCGGAGGATGCCCCGGCCCGGCAGCAGCGCGCGGGAGAGGCGAAACAGGCCCTGGCGAACGTGAGCAAGGCCTTCGAGCAGAGCGAGCCGAAAAGCCTGCAGGCCGCACGGGGCGCGGATTCGCTGAAGCCCAGCCCTCAAAAAGGTTTCGAACAGGGCATGGCCGAGCTCGACAGCCTCATTCGGCAATTGGAGAACCATCGGCAGGTTGCCCGCGAAGACCAGGCCAAGCAGGGACAACAAGCGCTCCTGAATCTGCAGTCCGGCTTGCGCAGCCAGTATCGGCGACAACGAGCGGGGCAATCAGATCCTGCTGCACCTGCAGCAGATGCTCCAGGCCCAAACCCCGCTCGAAGCGGGGGATTTGAAGAAGCTGATGGATTCGCTGCAGCAGTTTTCGCTCGAGACCTCCGAGCAACTTGCCAAGCAGGACGCCCCCCCGGAGATCAGCAACGTCGATCCCAGCCACCTGCCGCCCGCTTATCGTGGGCGGATCCAAAAGTATTTTCAGAAGCTTTCGGAAAAATGACAGGTTGAGCGGATAATCCATGATCGCCAGCATCCTATTTGAGTTTCCCGCGGGCTGGCTGCTGGCGTTTCCCGTGGGGGCGGTGTTGGGGCTGGCGATGTGGCGGCAGTCTCGTCAAGGGCAGCCCTGGCGTCGCATCCTGGTGTTGGCGGGCTTGCGGCTGGTGCCTTTGCTGCTGCTGGTTTTTCTGGCGGCCCGCCCCGTGTGGGATGCCCGGCAGCCCCCGGCCGCGGCTTCCCGCGCGGTTGCCCTGCTGCTTGACCGAAGCGAGAGCATGTCCCTCGAAGAGCATGGCGCCACGCGTTACCAGCAAGCTCTGGAATTCCTGCGCAACCGGTTGTTGCCGGCCCTGAAGTCCGCCAAACTGCCCGTGCAGGCGATGCTCTTTGATCACAGTGTGGAATCAGCCGACGGGGAGAAACTGACAGCCACGAAGCCCAACGGCCGGCGCACCAACCTCGGGGGTGCGATCGCTCAGGCCCTGGGCAATTCGGCCCAGCCGCCCCTGGCGGTGGTGGCCCTGACCGATGGGATTGCCAACGAGAGCGCCGATAACGCGCGCGCGCTGAGCGCCCTGGTCGATGCGCGGGTCCCCTTCATCGGCGTTGGGTTCGGCAGCGACCAGGGCGTGCGCACGCTGACCTTGCGCGGGGTCGAGGCGCCCTCGACGGTTTCCACCAAGACGTCCTTTGGGATTTCCGCGCAACTGGAGGTGCTCAATACCGAGACCTTGCCCGCGTTCGACTTGCTGCTCTATCGCGACGGCCAAATCGCGCAGAAAAAGAGCGTGGCGTCCGCCACCGGTTCCCGCACCTGGCTCGAGAACTTTCAGGTCCAGGAACGCCAGGAAGGCGTTCACAATTACACCGTCCAAGTGCTCCCGCCGAATTTGCCCAACCTGAAGTGCGTGAACACCACCGGCAATACCTCGGTGCGAATTTCCGATGAAAAGGAGCTGCGCGTGCTTTATATCCAGGGGGCGCTGACGTGGGATTACAAGTTCATCAACCTGGCGTTGCGCCAGGATCAGACCATCAAACTGACCGGGCTGACCCGCACCTCGAAGCAGTCCATTTTCCGGCAAAACGTCGAGAGCGCGGGCGAATTGATGAGCGGCTTTCCCACCTCGCTTGAACAACTGGCGCCCTTTCGCGTGGTCGTCCTTTCCAACCTGCGTCCGGTCGATCTCACGCCCGAGCAGCAGGATGTCCTCGCGCGCTTTTGCGGCGAGTTGGGCGGCGGTGTCCTGATGATTGGCGGACCGTCCACGTTCGATTCGACCTGGCAGAGCACCCGCCTTGAACAATTGATGCCGGTGACCTTTTCCGGGTATTCCGGGGTGCAGGGACTGGATCGTCCGTTCCGTATTCAACTGACGCCCGAGGCCCTCGCCCACCCGGTTTTCCAGATCTCCGACAGCCGCCCGCCGCGCGAGGCCTGGGCCCAGTTGCCCACCTTCACCCAATTTGGCCGGGTGGATGCCGCCAAGCCCGGCGCCCAGGTCTGGATGCTTCACCCCTCCGAGAATGGTCCGCGCGGACGCCGCATCCTCATGGCTTCGCAACGGTACGGGGCCGGGCTCTCCGCGGTGCTTTGCGTCCAGAACTTCTGGCGCTGGCGCCTGGCCCGAGATTGCGAGCCGCAGGACTACGATCGCTTTTGGCGCCAGCTCTTCCGGTTCCTCAGCGAGGCCGGACGCCAGGACGTCGCAATTCATCTGGCCGACCAGGAACTGCACCCGCAGATGGATGTGCGGGTCATCCTGGAAAAAGAGCCGAATCCCAAAAACCTGACGGACACGAATCGCAAATTCTTCGTGCGGGTCGAGGACGGCGGCAAAGACCGGCTCGAGGAGGAAGCGGTGGAACTCGAACCCTTGCACCCGGTGGAGTTCCGTTTTCGCGCCGAAAGGCCCGGCGTCTATACGGTGATCGTCACGGACCCGATGAAGGTTCCCATTACGAGCCGTCCGATTGAAATTCGCGAGGTGAATGTTGAGTTCCAGAACACCGGCCGCAGCATGGAAACGCTGCGGCAATGGGCCGCGGTAAGCGAGGGCGTGGCCTTTAAGGTCGAAGAATGCCCGGCCGCCGCCGACCTGGTGGCCCAAATCAAAGCCAAGATCGAGGAGGTCCGCCATGGCCGGCAAACGCGGCGCGTTATCGGTGTGAACGGCTGGGTCTTAACCCTGGTGCTCGGCTGCCTCGCCGCCGATTGGGTCCTGCGCAAACACTGGAGTCTCACCTGACTATGAAAGCAAGTTCTCAACCCCCTTTCCCCCACGCATCACGCACCACGCATCACGCATCACGTTTTAGGTATTACGTTTTACGTATTACGCTTTACGTTTTACGTATTACGTTTTACGCATTACGCATCACGTTTCACGCTCCGCGCTTCACGCTCCCTCCCGCGCTCCTCCTCCTGCTGCTCACCCTCTCGCCCGCGTCCGCGCAAAACGATGACAAGCAGGCCACCTTTTTCATGGGGCGGGTCAAGTACAGCTCGAACGACGGCAACGATTGCGGCGGGGTTGGGCAGGACCTGATGCGATTGGTATCGCGCGCTTCCACGCTGAAGGTCCAGGAGGAGCGCAAGGTGCGGCTGACCGATCCCGAGCTTTTCGAGACGCCCTTTTTGTTCATGAATGGGCACAATGATTTCGTGCTCACGGATGCCGAGATCGAGAACTTGAGGAAGTATTTTATCCATGGCGGGTTTTTTCTGGCTTCGGGTTGCTGCACGAATCCCAACTTTCCGAAGGCCTGGCGGCGGGAGTTCAGCCGGATTTTTCCGGATGAGCAGGTCAAGCCGATCCCGTATGACCACTTGATTTACCGTGCTTTTTACACGATCGGCCGCATCCGGTGTTTGAACGAGCCGCGGGATATCCAGCTCGATGGGCTGTTCCACCAGGGCCGGTTGGTGGCGGTGATGTGCGAGGACGGGCTGTGCTGCGCGTTCAGCGCCAATAACACGTGCAACGAGGGCAAAGGCATCAGCCCCGAGGACGGGCAGAAGCTCGCGCTGAACATTGCGGTGTACGCGCTGACCCATTGACTCAGGCGTACGCCCCATTTCTGAATCGCCGTTTCCGAGTTAGATAGGAGGGAGCGTATGTTCGGCCGAGGAGTTACTCTGTTTCGGTTGATGGGTTTCCGAGTCCGCCTCGATTGGAGTTGGACCACGATCACCTGGTCGGCATCATTACCCTGAAGGACCTGCTCGGCTTTCTGTCGCGCAAGATGGAACTCGAGCGAGCGTGAGGCCGCGCCAGGGGGGCTTATTGCGCGTGCGCGCCGCTGGCGGCCCGGGCGCGGTTTTTCGCGGCGGTTTGCTGATCGAGCCATTGGTAAAGCTCGGGCGAGGCGTAAGCGGCTTCCCAGGAGTTGTGGCCGATGTGTTCGAGCGTGGTGAAACGGATCGTCGTGCTGCCAGCCGCCTTGATGGCCTCGACCATTTCCACCGAGCGTTTGAACGGAACGGCCGGATCGTCGGTGCCGTGCCAGACCCAGATCGGCAGGTTCTTCAACCGCTCGGCGTCGGCTGGTTTCCCCGCGCCGCAGATCGGCACGACGGCCGCGAAGCGGTCCGGGTGATCGGCCGCGAGACGCCAGGAGCCGAACCCGCCCATGCTCAGGCCCGTGAGATAAATGCGGTCGTCATCCACCTTGTACGTCTTCACGATGTAATCCAGCAGCGCGACGAGGTGCGCCTGCTGCACGGGTTGAGGCCACGACTCGGGCGAACGCGGGCACTGGGGCGAAACCACCACGTAATGGAGATCTTCGCCGTGATCGATCAAACGGGGCGGCCCCCACTTTTTAACGATGCTCAGCGGCCCATCGCTCTCGCCCCGTCCGTGCAGAAACAGCATGAGCGGCCATTTGGCATCCTTCGAGTCGTACGCTTTCGGCAGATAAAGCAGGTACTGGATGGATTTGCCGTCGGGAGTCTTGAGTTCCTGTTCGACTTGTTTGCCGGGGGCGGGTTCTTCGCTGTAGGCCGGAGAGAGACTCGAGGCGCCGATCATAAGGGCGAGGATCAAAGATCGCATGGGCAATCTCTTGGAGGAATTCGGGGGCGATGTCAAAGGGTTAATGTCCGCGGCTGACAACATCCGGGGCGTTTGGGTCTGACCCACGCGCCAGTGCCGTGGGGGTGGTCAGGCCTCAAGGCTCCGCCGTGCTGCAAACCAGGGCGCGTTCGGCCTCGTCGAGCATGCGCCAGGCGCCGGGGGCCAGGCCGCCCAAGGTGAATTGGCCGATCCGCACCCGGATGAGCCGCAAGGTCGGGTGCCCCATCGCGGCGGTCATGCGGCGCACCTGGCGATTCTTGCCCTCGATAAGTTCCAGCCCAATCCAGGAGGTGGGAACCGTTTTGCGGAAGCGGATGGGCGGGTCGCGCGGGGGGATCTCCGGCTGTGGGTCGAGCAGCCAGGCTCGGCAGGGCAGCGTTTTGCGCTGCTGAATCCGGACCCCAAGTTGCAATTTGCGCAGCCCTTCCGGCGAGGGGACGCGCTCGACCTGAGCCCAATACTCGCGTTCATGCGCCTGCCGCGGGTGGAGGAGCCTTTCAGTTGAGGCTCGACTCGTCCGTGAGCAGGAGCAAGCCCTCCGAATCGGCGTCGAGCCGGCCGACCGGATAGACCTCCGGCGGGAACCCGAATGCGGACAGCGGACGGTTCGGGGAGGCGTCCGGCGTGAACTGGGACAGGACACCGTAAGGTTTATGAAAAGCCAGGATCATTGAGTCCGCGCTCAGCTCACGATGTTTTGATCGGTTGAACCGGATTCATTTAAGAAAAAGCCGCACGGTCAAGTCAAGGGCCGCGTAGGGAAGACACGGGTCGTCGCCAGCGCGAGACAGCCTGTCGCGTAGCGACAGATGATGGTTGCCATGGACTTCAGTCCATGGTTTCGGCGCCGCGCGGATGCACGCGTCGCGTAGCGACGCATCACGATCGAGCCCATGTTTACGTGCACGCATGCATGCGTGAGGCGTCGCTACGCGACGCAATTCATTTCGGCGACCATTTTTCCATGGACTGAAGTCCATGGCTACCATCGGTTGTCGCTACGCGACACGGGCCGCGCTACGCGACTTCGCCCGCCACTACGCGACACGGGCCGCCCTCACGCGACACGGCCCGCCGCCGCTGCGCACAAAACCTGCACACCGCGTTTACGGGCGGACCTGGACACGATAGAGGCGGGGGCCGAGGCTGAGGTTGGTGGTGGAGTAGGACATTGGGCTAACGGTAGCTTGGACCCAATCGCCGGCGGGCGCCCAGGAATCCAGATCCGTTGAACTCTGCACCTGGTACATGCGGCCGGGAACGGCCGACCATTTGAACTGGAGGAAACGATTGGTTTGGACGCCTGCGCTGAGGAAGATGAGTTTCGAGGCCGCGTTGGTGGGGTTGGTGCCGGCGATGAACTCGGCATAATCGGGCATGCCGTCGCCATCGGAATCGTTCAGGCCGGTGTATGTCGGGGAAACCGATCCAAAATAATATTGCTCCCAGGCATCGGAGATACCGTTGTGGTTGGAGTCCTGGAAGGTGTAGTTGCCGGAGAAGGTGATGGCACTCGACGCAGCCAGCAGGTTCGACTGAACGGGCGGAGTTTGATAAAAGGCGGCGTCTCCGAAATTGATCGAATATTGGCCGGGCGGCGCGTTCGAGATGGTGGTGAGGAGGCCGGTGCCGGATTGGCTTACGGGTCCGGCCAGGGTGAAGGTTCCCTGGCTGAGGTTCTTGATGATCGTGATGGTTCCCCCAGCGCCCGCATACAAGCCGGTAATGGACACGTCATCGACCAGCCAACCGTTGAGCGACGCTCCAATCGGAACGCCCATGTAGTACCACACCACTTGAATGGTCTGCCCGATAAACGGAGTGAGATCCACGGTTTCCTCCTGCCAATCGAAGGCGCTTAGGCCGGCGAAATCCGCGATCGTTGGTATCGAAGCGGGCGGCGTGCTGCTGTTGGTGCTGACGCCGACCTGCCCGTCCTCCAGGCCGGAACTGAAATCGTAACTGTCCCAAAACGTCAGCGTCGCCTGGCTCACGCCGGACAGGTCGATTTCAGGGCTGTAAAGGAAGGTGCTCCCGATGCCAAAGGTTTGGCCGCTGAGATTGCTGCCCCAGGCATTGGTGCCGGAGTGGGCGCTGGTTTGCAGGCCATTATTCGGGGTGCCGAGCGTCCAGTTCAGATCTGTGCCGCTGGGGTCGGGCACCACTTTCCAATCGCCCTGGCCGTGTTCGAGGTCGTCCGACCACGGCGGCTGCGGCGCCTTGAGCGTCGAGAAGTTATATAGGGCGCCGTGGTTGTTATCGACGGTGGTATTGCCGGCCTGGTCCCGGCTGACGACCTGGTAAAAATAGGTGTGGTTCGCCGCCAGCCCGCTGATGTCCACCGAATGATTGCTGGCGATCAGAGACGAAAAGGCGGTCCGATCCAGCAACGCGGCGCCGCCGTATTGGACCAGCGCGTCGGTGGGCTTGTCGGTGTTCCAGGTGACGACCGCCTCGGCGAAACCGGTGGTCGAAGCCACTTTGGAAATGACCGCGGGGACGGTGTCGATGGTGGCCACCGCCACATCGTTGCTCTGGTTCGAGGCGTCGAAGTATTGCGCCGTGATGGTGTCACCGTTGCCCACCGAAAGCTGGCTGGGGCCGGGATTGGTGGCGACCAGCGTCAGGAATCCGCGAAACAGGCCGGGGTGGGTCGTTTCGTTCAGGGTGACCGGGACCGGTTGAGAAGCCGAACTGCTGGCAAACGTCGCCATCGTTTGACCGGCGCCGGCGAGATCCGAATCGCCGACTTCGACGATCACCCGGTCCGGGATGGTATAGGCGGTATTATCGAGGGCGATGGTGCCCACGCCATTGGCGCCGGGAACCAGGAATCTCAGCACATTACGAACCAGCGTGGTCTCGTCATTGGCCGCGACGCCGCTGGCGGGCACGGCATCCAGCGGGAACGAGAGGAAGACCACCCGGCCCGGACTATCCAGGCCCGGGCGCGGGTAGCTCATCCCGCAGGGCTTGCCCGAAACGGATTCGAGGAAGATGGGCATCGCGTTGGTGCCCGGAGTGAACGTATCGGAGAAGTCCGGTCCATAAACATCGTTCGGGCCACCCAGGCCGAGGTCAAAGCTGGGATAGTTGCTATAGTCCAACGTGGTGTTCATCCCATCGGTGATCGGGCTGGCGGCCGCCCCGAGAATGGCCGGCACGCCAAAGTATTCATCACAGCTCGAACACGGCGACGGTGGATCCGGGTTTTGGATGAAGCCGGCGACCTGCAGGACGTTATGACGGAACGGCACGTCGCCGAGCTGGCTGAGAATGCCCATCGAAGCCATGAAGAACGACCCGCCGCCGTTCAGGTAGCTCTGAATCATGAACTGTTGCTGCGCGGTGAGGGTGTTGTTGGTGCCGGTATAGTTCACGATGTCATCCGTGGTGCGCCAGATGACCACGGGAAAGGGCTGGAGGTCCGAGAGTTGCGGTGAACCGCGGTCCAGGACGTTCCAATCGGCGAAACGGTACCCCGCGCCCGCGATGGCATTGGTGTAGGCGCTGTCGGGAATCACCGGAGAACCATCGGCGGTCTCGTAGGCATCGACCAGCAACACCGCGGGCGCGGCGACCGCCACAAAACTGTACAGGGAGCCGGCGTTATCGTTGGTGGCGGTGTTGCCCGCGGCATCGGACGAACTGATGAGGAAATAGTAGGTCCTGCCGGGGGTCAGGTTGCGGAGCTTGATGGCATGCGTGGTCGTGAGGGTCGGATCGGCGGCGGTCAAATTGAGGTTTGAACTGGTTCCGTACCGGACCACCGAGTCGGCCGGTTCGCTGGTCAGCCAGGAGATGGTGATGACCCCGAGATCCACGGTCGTAGTGACGGCGCTCAGCGAGGGCGGGAGGAGTTCGGCAAGCGCGCTCGCGGTGCGCAAAACTCCAGAGCTGTCCGTGTAATCCGCCTCGATATTGTCGCCGTTGTGAACTTCGAGTTTTCCGTCGAGGGCGGCATTGCCCGCCACGGTCGCGACGCTGCCGGTGAAGGAACCGGAAGTGCCGGCTGAGGTCAAAGCGTAGGTTTCACCTGCCGGCTCGGTGGTGCTTTTTAGCACGACCGAAACCGTGCCTGCGCCCGAGCGGGCGGGGTCCAGGATCTGCAGGTGAATCGTGCCGGGCGCCGTGTAATTGGTGCGATCCAACAGGACGGCGCCCATGCCTGGCCGGGCCATATCCCCCGAGATTACCAACGCGAAATCCTGGTCGATGGCCGCGGTGTCCAGCCGGGCATCCTCGACCACATTGCGCGCGCGCACCTGGACCTGGTAGTCGCCGGGCAGGGGATTGGACAGGTGCACCGCTTCGACGTTGTTGAGGTTGTCCGCAGTCGAGGCATTGGGCAGCGATTCGCCGCCGACGAATTGGTTGCCGCGGTAAAAGGTGCCATCGGGGCCGATGACTTCGAGATCGAGATCATTGACCAGGGCGGGGATGGCCCCAGGGAAACCCGCGACGTCAGTGTAGGCCAGAGTGATTTTCAAAGGCTGCCCGGCGCTTTGAATGAGGGTGTGGTGGATATAGACCTCGCTGTTGGTCAGGAGGACGGTTTGGTCCACGTATTCGTAATACCTGGGAGCGGCCGAAAGATTGGTGAAAATGATGTTGGTCAAAGTGATCCGGCCCCAGCCTTCGTCATTGTTGGGAATGGGACCGGGACCGCCGTTGGACTCGTCCAGTTCATTGGCGGAATTAATCAAAGCGGCTTTGACCAGGGCAGGCGACGGGACGGCATTCGTGTGGAAGGCTCGGTAGTATTGCACCAGCGCCGCCGCGGCACCGGCTCCGTGCGGACACGCCATGCTCGTGCCGCCCATATACACATAATAATTATCAATGGCCGTCCAGGCGATGGCCGCTTCGTTGGGCGCCGCCGAGGAGGCCAGCGAGGCAATCCAGGTTCCGGGCGCCACGACATCCGGTTTGGTGCGGCCGTCCTCGCACGGGCCGCGGCTCGAAAAATCGGCCATCGTGTCGGCACCATCGCCATAGAGTCCATAGGTGAGCGCCAGGGTCCCGGGAACGTTTTCACAGGCGCCGACCGCGATCACGTTCTTGCCCGACGCAGGGCTGTCCATGGTCTGGGAATTAGGCCCGGCGTTGCCGGCGGCGAAGACTAAGATGTAGGGCTGATCTCCGGGCGTGGTGGAATCCGCGTCCCGGACTAACTCGTCGAATTGCGAGGCGTCGGTGTCATATTCGCCCTGGACGTCGTTCCCCCAGCTATTCGAGCCGATATGCGCCCCATGGCGCACGGCGTCGCGGGTGAGGGTCTCGTCGCTGGGAAAGGGGCTGGCCTCGTTGGCATTCTCGTCGAAGATGCGCTCGATGAACAAACCGGCCTGGTTGGCGACCCCCAACCCGTAGAGGGCCCCGGTGTCGGGGTCGGTTTCACCCGTGGCGGCATTGCCGGCGACGATGCCGGCGGCGTGCGTGCCATGGCCGTAGCCGTCCGAGCCGTCGGTAATGGAACCGTAGGGAAGAAACCCGGTGACGCGGCCGCGCAAGTCGGGATGCATGGTGTTGGTATCGCCGCTGTCCAGGCCGGTATCGGCGACACATACGATCACGTTGGAGCCGCCGTAGCCGAATTGCTGGGTCAAGGTGGGGGTTTTGACCTGGCCATCATCGCCGCCGACCAGCTTCGAGGCGGCTTCATCGACCAGGCGGCGGTGCGGGGCGGGCTCGAGCCAAAGGACCGCACTGGATTGGGCCAGCGCATCGAGATGAGTCGGGGGGAGAACGGCGCGGAGGATCGTGCCTTGGCGCAGATGGCTCTCGTTCACGACCGTCCCCAGCAAGGACTTCACGGCCTCGACATCCGCCGCGCTGGCTCGGGGAGAGAGCAGAATGTTTACGGCCACATTTTGGTTGGTGGCAAGGGCGGCGCGCGCGGCGACAGCCAGGCGCGGGTGAATCTTTTGGTCCGGGCGATACGCCCCGACCCAGCGCACGAAACCCAAGGCCGTGACTTTCGCCAGGGACGCATTGTCGAACTTCGCGATAAACGCGTCGTCCGGGACATATTTCAGCAGGTGAACGCCGGCGGAGTCCAACTCGGTCCGCCAGGCCGGTTCGGCGGCGCCCTCAAACTGGATGAGAAAGAGGCCGGTTGCCGCAGGTTGTATGGCCAGGACCTTGGGCAAGACGGCCCGGTTGGTGTTCGGCAGAGTGATAATCGTTTCCGTGCGCAGGTGGATCCGCTTCTCTTCAGCCCCTGCGCTGAGCGTGAACACGAGCAAAACGATGAGGAGAAGGGGGAGGCACGCCCGTGATGAACCAAAGCGGGGCCGAGGCATATTCGACGTCACACATAAATAATACTCGAAAGCGGGTGTGATGACAACTAATGAGGGTAGGCTATCGCGACTTATTGAGGCTGGGCCTCAGACCCTCTGGGGCGTTGGTGCGGTGGTCGAGGGCTGCTCCCGCCGCGCAGCGGGCTCCGATGGCAGTTGCCGCCGCCGCGTACCGGCGTCCGATGGTAGCCGTGGACGTCAGTCCACGGAACCCGGTCACCCAATGGAAATGCGTCGCGGAGCGACGCCCCAGGGGTGCGGATCCGCCATCGAGCTAAAGGCGGAGTGGAAAGAGCCAAGTTCCACGGCCAAGAAACCCTCCACGCTCGGACGAGGCTTGAAGTTCGTCCGCACTCGAGGCGGAGCCTCCGAACCCCGTCCCGCCGGGGTGCGCACCACCATGCCCAAAAAAACGGGCCGATCCGCGAGGCGGACCGGCCCGGTCGAAGAGAGCGTCCTGTGTCCGGGCTGGGAAGCCCGAGCGCAGGATTTAGCAACTATTGCTGCAGCCGATAGAACAGCCGGCTTCCCGTGGGAGTGACCTGCATGGGATTGGTCGCGTTGGGAACCGCGGTCCAGGGGCCGGTCGCATTCGGGGCCGACACCAGCGTGCCGGCGCCGGTCCAGGAGATGGTGACCTTGCCATTGGCCTGCCCAATGGCCAGGGAGCCCGGCGGCTGATTGATGACGAGCGAGGGGACGCTATAGACGCCCCAGTTGTCGAACGCCCAATACCAGCTCGAGGTCCCGGCTTGTGCGAAACGGAAGACGACGTTCGTCTGGTTATCCGCCAGGGGCACGCGATAGAGCTCGATGCGTTTGGATTCAGTGCTGTCGTCGTTGTAACGCCCTTCGATGTAAGGCGCCAGGGCCGGAGTGATCGGGGCCTTGATGAAGAACCCATAGTAGCCACCCACGAGCTGGCCGCTGGTGGGATCGGTGTATTCGGCCACATCGCCGTAGGTGGTGAGCATGGTTTTGGCGACGTCGATGTTGCCCAGGCCGTCACGGATGGTGTCCGGCGGCGCCTGGCTATCCCGATCGCCCTGCACCCAATACAGGATGGGATGATAATTGACTCCATCCAATGTATATTCCAGCGCCGCCAGGTTGTCCTGGTTTTGCTCGTAAGCACTGTCGAAGGCGATGACCACCCCGGTTTTCCCAGCGAAGTTATACGGCTTCGAGTAGAGATACTGGATCTGGCCGGGCGGCCCGTTTTGGCGGGCGTCGGACTCCGCGCGGATATAGTGACCGACCAGGAGCGGATTGGTGTTATTGTCGAACGTCAGGCCATTGAGGACTTGGGCGACATAGGCACTCACCCCGAAATCCTTGCCAATATTGAACGATACGTCCACAACCACCCAGCCCAGGTAGAAGTCCGAATTCAGATTGGCGGGATCAAAGCCGGCGACTTCGCTTCCGGTGAAGTTGGTCTGGGTCCAGCCGGCCGGCACGGTCGGATTCGGGCCGGCGGCCGTGGACTCGAAGGTCTCGGAGTCCAGCGGTGCGGGCAACACATAGTTGCGCAGGAGGTGGAAGTTCCAGTCATTGGTGTGACGCGTGCCCGTGCCCGCGTCGGCCCAGGCGATGGAGGAGGCGTGAACGGTGCGGGGCAGTTGCAGGCCAGGCGGGTTGTAGGTCACCTGGGCCAGCCCGTTCGAGTAGGTCGCGGTGGTGGCGACAACCGAGCCGTCCACGGTCCACACCACGGAGGTGGGATCCACCTTGTTGGTCGAGCCGTCACTGATGATCACGCTGGCGTTGGTGAAACCGACGTCGGCGCTGGATCCGAACGGCGAGATGAACGAGCTCGGACCCGCGTACTTCACGTAGGTGCCGTAGTCGGCGGTCCGCTTATAATAGGCTTTAACCGCATTCGGCTTGGAGGCGTCGTTGACCAGGATTTTGTTGCCGAGGGAATCAATAGTGTAGAACTCGAGACTGGCGTTGCCAGTGTTGTCAGAGCCGGGGGCGACACGGTACCAGACCAATCGGATCGGGTAGATGCCTGCGGTTTGAACAGCGACGCCGAACTGAGTTTCAGTGGTGATACCGCGGTAATCGAACAGGCCGAGGGTCACGCCGAAGGGATCATAGGCATTGGCGGCAGCGGTCACGCGGAATCCGTCCGTGCCATTGACCGCGAAGGTATAGAAACCGGGCTGGAGATCGAGATAAGCCACAATATCGCCTGCCATGTTGTCGCTATCGGAGCCGGGGATCCCGGGAAACTCCGCGTCCGGGTAACCGTTGGCGGTGGTAAAGGCGCCTTGTTCGCTCGTTAGATCGAAGGAGAAGTTGATGTTGGTGATGATATAGCTGCCGTCAGGCTGCGGCCCCGGCTGGGTAATGTCGGGATAGGGATTCCCGCTGGCCGGGTCGATAAGCACATGCGCCAACTGGGCTTCGGCATGGGCGACATTGGCCGCCATCACGTTGTAAATGGTCGAGTCAAACTGGCTGACGCGGCAAGCAAACCCGCGCGCCGTTGTATCCACCGCGGAGCGCGGCAGGGCCGCGCTGGCCGGGATGGCCGTGTACGCCGGCACGACGAACGTGAACAGGGCTGACAGGTTGTGTGCCGGTTGCGCGTTATCCGAGAACGTGGCCGTAACGACGTTGCTCGAGCCGACGGCGAAGAGGGTTTGAGAGGCATACCCGACCGTCGTTACCGATCCACTCTTTGAGAGGGTCACCGGCACGGTCGACCCATTCAGTTTGACGACCAGCGAATTGGTCACCAACGTGGTGACATCGTCATGAATCAGGAAGGTGAATCCTGACGGATTGTCGTTAAAGGCCGAGGCATAGGGAGGCGCGATATTGGCCGTCGCATAGGCCTTCAAAGCGCCGGGTGTGGAGAGGTCATTGATCAGCACGAAATTGGTGCTGGTGCTGTCCGAAACAACGCTGAAGAAAGCGAGGCTGCCGCCGCCACCCGCCTGCCAATAGAGGAGGCGGACTGGGTAGATGCCCGCCTGCGGAACGGCGATTTGGATCAGACTGTCGTTCGCGCCACGATCCCCGTCGAATTTGCCCAGCGAAATGGCACTGGATTGGTCCTTGGGATTGAGAATGGATGCCGTCAGGCCGAAGCCGTCATCGCTGTTAACGCCCAGCATGTAGGTGCCGTTGGTCGGGAACTCGATGTAGGTCAGGACTTCCTCGGAGAAGTTCACGGTGCCGTTGGCTCCGATGCCGGGGAAGTTATCCGCCGGGGGGAAAGTATCCACGGAACCTCCCGAGGAAATGTTCCAATTCACCACGTTGGTGATGGTGTAGTATCCGTTGGCATCCGCGCCGGACAAATCGGCAAGATTCGGACCATAAAGCCCCGCTTGCATGCCTTCTGTCCAGGCGATGCTCCCTCCTTCGGTGGTCGAGGTTTGATAAGGATGAACCCGGAAGCCGGGTTGGTTGGTGTTCACCGAACCGGCGGGCATGGCGTATTGGGGCGGCAGCACGCTCGCAAACACCGGTTCCTGCTCGAGCGTCTGGCCCGAAATCGTGGCCTTGGTAAAGATTTCCTGCACCTCGTTGCCGGTCAAGGCGCGCCGCCAGATGCCGACGTCATCCATCATGCAGTCGATGCCGGCCCCGTTGTTGGTGGCGTAAAAGCCCGTGCCGTCCTCGCCGAGATTCACGGCCCAATTCGGCCCGGGAAAGTTGCGCGGGGGGTCGGCTTGGCCGTCGGTATCGAGGCTGCCCACCCCGTTGCCCCCCAGGGGAGCAATCGAGTAGGTGTTGACGAGCACGCCATCCACATACGTGTTGACCGCATTGGTCCGTTGGAAAGTCACAGCCAGGTGATGCCAGTTGTGATCTTCAAGCTGCGGGCCGGCATGACCTACCATGTCATGCTTTTGGCCGAGATCGTCGGTGAGTTGAACCCGGGTGCCGTCGCCTTCATTGGAGATGATCCAGCCGAGATTGCCGCTGCTATCCCAGTTCTTGTTCGAAATAAATGGCTCGTCGGCCGAGGAGGATGCAATCTTGACCCACATGGCCACGGAGAAATCCGACGTGTCATGCGTGGCATCGCTGCCGAAATGCAACAGGGCTGGGTAACCGAGGGTGACGTAATTGTTGGTCGTGCCGTCCACCGTGACCAGGATGTGGGCGGCCTGGCCCAGGAACCCGGGGGCGAACGTGACCCCGGCGGTATCGACGGTGCCCAAGGCCATGTTGGTGCCGTTGATGCCGTTGGCGGTGGCATCGAGCAAGTTGCCGTCGAATTTCAGGTGAACGGTGAGGCCGTTGGTGACAGTGGTGGCGGAGAGGTTCGCGCAGGGCTGCAGCAGTGCCAGGAGGGCGGTCAGCGCCAGCGCGGTCATGGGTTTAGTTTGTAGCTTCATAGGCAGTTATCTAAGTGCGGGTCCGGTGGATTTGAGTTGGTTGTTTCATTCGTTTTTATTTGTCCAGACGCCCGCTGGGCAAAGCTCAAGCCTCTCCCGCGCGCAGAGCGAGACACTGCCCCCGCGACGAGGAAGGAGAACTGAGTTGATGATTGAACCTAACAGCCATGGTTAAAAAAGCAAGCCATGATGTGTTAAAGGCCAGAGGCGGTTGTGTGACCGAACAATGACAGACCCTATCCCGGTTTCATCCCGCGCCAAGGCCGTTTGTTCCCGCGTCTCCCCGGTTTCATCACATCCGCTGGAACCTCGAAGGGCGCGCAGCGTCTGAGTCAGCGAATGAAGCAATGGCTGAAACGATGGCGCGCCCGGCGTTTTTCCTGGGACGCTGGGGGAAAGACATCGCTCTGGGCGACCGTTCTGGCCTGGGGCCTGGCCGGAATAACCGAGACCACGCCGCTGGTGCTGATCCTCCTGCGCCTGTTGCTTTCCCTGGGCCGGCTGGTGTGGTGCCCGCCGCGCCGGGCCGGCCCGGAGAACCCGAAGGCTCGCCCGCTTTCCCCATCGCTCGGACAGGAGCGGACGGTTTTGAATTCCGCCACCCCCAAAGAATCCACCGCATGAGTTCAACGCCACCCGGGGCGCCCCGAATGACGAGAACTCCGCTCCCCTGTAACCTGGCTGAGCGTCGTAACGTCTCAGCGTGTATGCAGCCAGTTCGCAGGGTCCACCCGGGGCAACACCAGCGCCCGGTGAGGCACCGGTCTGCCTCGACAAACCGCAAATCCCTGCTGCCCGCTCTTTGGCTCGGATTGTTCCTGCTGACTCCCGCCGCCCGCTCCGAGGTGCTCGTTTCGGTGCGGGACACAAACGGCGTTGCCTGGCTTCAATACGCGTGCACGGCGGGGGAGGTGGTCCGCGCGTTTGCGCTCGATGTTTCGGTCGATCGCGGGCAGATACTGGACGTCCTCGGCTACTTCAGAGGGCCGAGCACCGCCGCCGCTACAGGCTATGGCATTTTCCCCGCGTCCTTTCGTGATCACATCCAGGTTGGGTCCGGCACGAATATCGATTGGAGCCCGGCGGCGTACACACCCTGGCCAACCCTGCGGATAATCCGGCCAACACTCTGCCCGGACTCGATACCAGCGGGGTCACCCTGGAGCTCGGGGGCATTTGGGATCCCACGGTGCTGGCTGCCATCCCCGGCCCGACGGGGATTCTTTGTGGCCTCGAGCTCAGCCAGCCGGCCAACGTGTCCGTTACGGCCAATGTCGTCCGCGGCGGGGTAGTGAGCGCATTTTCGGGGATCACCCTTCAACCGGTCTTCACCGGGGGGCCGGTGGGGCCGCTCATGGTCAGCGCCACGCTGCAGAACGGGATGATGACCGTGCTGTTCCATGGCGGCGAATTGCAGACGGCCACTTCGGTCAACGGCCCCTGGGTCGGCACCGGGGATCGCAGCGGCGCTCATACCGAACCCATCGGGACCAGCCCGATGAGGTTCTATCGTGTCAGCAGCCCTTAACCTTTATCCCGGTAGGGCGGGTGCCGAGCATATCGGGACCCGCCACGGCGCGCACCACTGGGTCTGGTCGCGCCACTACCGGGAACCTATGAGTTTAGCGAATTTATAATGAAACGCTTCGCGACCCTTCTCGGGCTGGCGGCGATGTGCCTGTGGGCGCCTGGGCGGGCTCGGGCTCAGAGCCTGGCCAGCCAGGCCGGCTACCTGTACCTATCCCCGGTGCCCAATGCTTCCTATGTGTCGGAGCAGAACCGCTACGTCCTGGTGCGCTTCGAGCAGATCACGCCCGCGCAGGTGACCAACCTGGCTTCGAGCTTCATCACGGTCACTGGCGCCGAGAGCGGGCCGCACCCCGGATCCACCCGGGTGGCCAGCGATGGCCGGACCGTCATGTTCGAAATGGGAGCGGACTTCAGCACCAACGAATTGGTGACCGTGACGCTGGATCCCCAAGTCACCCCGGATGCGGCGGGCGGGGTCCAGCCCTTCCAATACCAATTCATGGTGACCGGTCCCATGCCCGGGTCTCTGCCGCTGGTGGCGCGTCCGGTCAAGCTGCCGGCCGGAACGGAAATCACCTCGGTGGCAGATAAAATCCTGACACCGGCCGAGCCCGCTCCGGGAAGTGGCCACGGCCTCCCCAAGGCGGCGGTGCTGAGCAACGGGGTATCGGTGCCGAGCGACTTTCCACAATCGGTGGTCACCGTCAGCTCGAATCCATCCCCCGGATATCTCTTTCTTGAAAACGGCGTGGGGGTGCCGCCTTACACGATGATTTTGGACAATAACGGGCTCCCGGTGTGGTACACCCAGGGGCGGATGATTGGGTTTACCATCCAGCGCAACGGGATGATCACCTGGTGCCTCTCCGATGATACCGGCTTCCCGGCTTACGATCAGAATTTCAATTATCTCAAAACCTACCTCACGACCAACGGCTATTCCACCGACAGCCATGACTTCAAAGTCCTGCCCGATGGCACCTACGTCATGATCGGTTATCGAAACAATACCGTTGACATGAGCCAATACATCCTCGGCGGCCTGCCCAACTCTACCGTGAGGGAAACCGTCGTGCAGGAGTTTACCGCGGCGGGCGATCTGATCCTGCAGTGGCGCGCCTGGGACAACTACGATATCGCCGACGAAAATGGGAACACGGACTTTCCCCACATGAACGCCATGGATATCGATGATGACGGCAACATTCTGGTCTCGGCGCGGCATCTCAGCGAGATTACCAAAATCAACCGCGATTCCGGGCAGATCATGTGGCGGTTAAGCGGCGCGCACAGTAGCTTCGCCTTCGTGAACGATCCGCTCAACGGCACCAGTTTCCAACACGACATCACCGCCTTGGGCAACGGCCACTACATGGTCTTCGATAATGGCAATTACCACACGCCCCCGGTCTCCCGGGCCGTGGAATATCAGCTCGACCTGAAGAGCATGCTGGCCACCATGGCCTGGCAGTTCCGCGACACGCCGGATAAGTTCACCGATTACCTCGGCAGCGCCCAGCGCCTCACCAATGGCAACACCCTGATCGATTTCGTGCTGGCCGCGTACCCCAAAGCCATCGAGGTGGACACCAACGGCGTGAAACACTTCCAACTGAGCATGGTCCCCGGCTCGGATTCCTACCGCGCCTTCCGCTTCCCCTGGAACGGCGTGGTGGCCGCGCCGTACCTCATCGCTGAGCCGCAGCCGGACAACGTCACGCTGGTGTTTAACAAGTTCGGCGATACCAATGTCGCCTATTACCGGATCTATGGAGGGACCTAGCCGGGGCCGACGACGCTGCTGGACGAATCAGCCACCACGCTCAAGCAGCTCTATAATCTCGATAACGGGGCCTATTATTTCCGCGTCACCGCGGTGAGCCAGGATGGCGTCGAAAGCCCCTTCTCCAACGAGCAAAGCGTGTATGTCAATATCACTCCGCCCGGCGCGAACATGGTGCTGAACGGGGACTTTTCGGAAGGCAATTCTATTGGGCATTCGGCGTGAACCCCCTGGCCACGGCGTCGTGGGGCGTCAGCAATGGCGTGGCCCAATTCCGCGTCGCCTCTGGCGGCACGAGCCTGTCCGATATCCAGTTCGTCGAGGGGGGCGTGACGCTGGTCCAAGGAAAGCCCTATGTGCTGCAGTTCGACGCCTGGTCCAGCCAGCCCACTTACATCGGGGTCCAACTGGCCCAGAGCGTCCCCCCCTACCTCGATTACAGCCAGCTCCCACCTCCATTTCTTACCCCCAACCCAGCGCACTTCCGCTATGTCTTCACCATGCAGCAGCCCTCGGATTTCTCCGCCGATGTCCTCTTCGAACTCGGGGCCGCCACCGGCAATGTCTCGTTGTCCAATATCTCCCTGTTCACGCCTGCCGTCGGCGATCTCAACCAGGATGGCCAGGTAGACTTTCCCGACCTGAGCATCCTGACCGGCAATTGGCTCGAGCAGCAACCCGGCCTGCCCGGCGATCTCAACCAGGATGGCAAAGTGGACTTCAACGACTTTGTCATCCTGGGACAGAACTGGTCCGGGAACGGCCCGTGAGCGGTTGGCCGGCGGGAACGCGAGCCCGGCCCGGGGGCGGGCGGGCGCGCAATGTTTAATTGACTTAATGAACCGCATTAGTACGTATATGGAACCAGTGCAACCGATCACAGTTTTGAGCCGGCTGCGGCCACGCGGGCCGGGCGCCCGGCCGCCGCGGCGGAGTGGAAAACCAGAGGCCTCCGGGGCAGGCTCCTGCTGATGCTGGCCGCCTCGACCCTGGCCTGGCTCCCGGTCCGGGCGCAGTTGCCGGCGGATTTCCCCACGCTCACCGTCACGACCAACGATCCGGCAGCGGTGGCCGCGGGTACATCTTCCAAGGCGTGAACCTTCCCGCTCCGGGCGTGGGCTACTACGCCATGGTGCTGACCAATGACGGCAGCCCGGTCTGGTATCAGAAGCTGACCAACGCGTGCTGGGACTTCAAGGTGCTGCCGAACGGATACCTGCATTATGCCCAGCAGATCCACGCGTTGACCTACACCGGCGGCGGCGACGTGGTCCACCAAATCCTGGATGAAAACTTCCAGCCCAAGGAGACGATCCAGGCCGGGAATGGATACGTGGCCGAGGCGCACGATTTTCAGATGCTGGCCAATGGGGACGTGCTTTTGTTTGGGTATTACCTCACCCAGGTGGATATGAGCCAGGTGGTGTCCAACGGCAACCCCGCCGCCCTGGTCTCGGGCGCGGTGATCCAGGAACTGGACGCGCAGCGGCACGTCGTGTTCCAGTGGCGCTCGTGGGACCATTATCCCTTCACCAGCGAGTGGGTGAACTCGACGGCGGCGGTGATTTCGGAGTTTCACGTCAATTGCGTGTTCCTGGATATGGATGGAAACCTGGTGGTGAGCACGCCGCAGTGGGTCAAAAAGATCAACCGCCAAACGGGTGACATCCTGTGGCACCTGGGAGGCAGTGAGAATCAGTTCACCTTCGTGGGAGTGTCGCAAGCCCAGGGCGTCAGCGATTTTGCCAGCCATGATATCAACCGCCTGCCCAACGGGGACGTGTTGCTGTACAACAACAGTAAGTTCGGAGTGCCCGGCAGCACTTCGACGGTCAAGGAGTATGCGCTGGATGAAACCAACAAGATCGCCACCCGCATCTGGTCTTATACCCCCGGCCGGCGATCGCCGGCCCGTTTCCAGGGCAGCGCCCAGCGTCTCGCGAACGGAAACACGTTCATCGGCTGGGGCGGCCTTCCGGGGATGACCACGGTTGCTTGCACCGAGGTCTCGGGCACGAACGTCGTGTTCCAGATGAAGTTCGACAACACCAATGTCATCAGTTACCGCGCCTTCCGCTTCCCCTTCCCGTCGCAGTCGCAGGCCACCGTGGTTCCGCTCAACGAACTGGCTGGCGGCAACAGTTATACGTTTACCGGCACGGGCGTCTCCGTGGACGTCCAAAGTGGCGGGGGCGGCTACAACCTGGTGACCCTGACCCGCGGGCCTTACGCGCCGGTTTACCCCCTGTTCCAGGGCAAGCCGCCGCGCGTGCTGCCCGTGCGGGTGAGCCTGACGGAGAGTTCGCTCACGTCGCTGGGCGCGACCTTCAATTTTGATGCCCAGAGTTTCGGTTTCGCCAGCCCCACCAACCTCACGGTTTATTACCGGCCTGACGACCGGGCAGGGGTTATTTCTTCCGCAAACCACCTCTTACAATCCGGCCACCGGAAAACTAAGCGCGACGCTGACCGTGACCAGCACCGGCAACGATCTCGGGGAGTTTATTTTCGGTTACCCCGACGTGGCGGATGTCCCTTATCCCCCGATGTTGAACCAGGTGGAAAGTTACCCCGGCATCCAGCCCTACGATGTCAGTTGCCCCGCTGCTGGCTTCGATCGGCGTGACCGCGACCGTCAACCAGGGATTGCCCATCTTGCTGAGCTGGTCGCCCAAGGGCTTCGCTCGCTCGTACCAACTCCAAATCTCCGCCAACGCGGACTTCTCGACGAACCTGGTTTCGATTGGATACCAGACGGATGCCTTCTACGTCTGGAATGGCGCCGCTCCCGGCGCCACCTACTACTATCGGGTCCAGACGGTCAACGCAGGCGGAGCCAGCGATTGGTCGGCGGGCTCGTTTAGCGCGGTCGCGGCCTCGTTGAATGTGATGTTCCCTAACGGTGGAGAAGCGTTGCAGCGCGGCTTAAAATATTTCATCCGGTGGAATGACAATCTCGCCGAAAGCGTCAATCTCGAACTGTATCAGGGCGCCACACTTGGTGGAGACGATCGCCACCAATGCTCCGAGCAATGGCGCGTACTCGTGGCAGCCGGGTTTCAACCTGGCGGCCGGAAGTACCTACACCCTTAAAATCACCAGTGCGACGAATGCGGCCCTATCGGCCGTGAGCCAGGCGGCTTTCAGCATTATCGACCCTCCGGCGCTTGCTCCGAACTCGGTCGTTCCGCTCGCCGGGGGAGGCTTGCAGTTCACGGTGAGTTGTCCCGGCGCGGCGGCGGTTTCGGTGCTGGGCTCCACCAATTTTTCAGATTGGCGCGTGGTGCAGGTGCTCCCGCTGGTCCAGGGGAGTGCGGTCTTTGCTGATCGAAGCGCGACCAACCCGGCGGCTATGTTCTACCGCCTGCGGGTGCCTTGAAGGTGATCCGTCCGGGGCCTCGGTCCAAAGTCGATCCGCGCCGCGCGCTCCGGGGTAGAGGCCCAGAGGCGTCAGTGCCTCACGCGGCCCGGCGGCGGGCCGTGCGAACTACCCCCGCCAGCGGACGCTCAGCCGGTCGCGCTCTTCCTGGTTATAGAAGTGCCGGGCGAGTCGCGAACTATACTGCTGGGTCAGGAAGTCGTCGGGCAGGCGGAGCTTTCGTTTCACTTCGAGGTAGGCCCTGCCGTACTCCTTCTCGACGCCAATATTCCGGTTGACCATGCCGCCGAGCGGCGCATCCAGGAATTTCTCGAGCATGCCCTGGATGCGGCCGAAATCTTCGTAGCGATACACCAGGACCCGCGCCAGAGCATTCTCGTAAATCATGCAGCCGTCCGAGTGCGCGAAAGGCCGGGCATAGACATCCACGCCCAAAACCCCCTTGAGTTCGATGTCAAACCAGTCATGAATGAACCGGCACGTCTCCTCGAACTGATGGAACCTGGATTCGCCCATCTGCGCGGGGTGTAACAATAGATTCCGGCAGGCCTCGACCGTGATCGCGCCCAGGCTGGCGAAATAGTTGGCGGAATTCTGAAAGATCGACGCCAGCAAGAGGTCCACGGGCTCACGCACCCCGGCGACGATTTCCAGTTTCCGAACGCATCGCCCGAGCGCAGCCCAATGGCGCCGTACCCGAATCCCGCGGTATAAGATCCGGGCTTCGGTTAGCTGGCGTCTCAGGCTCTCCTTGGTGGCTTCTGGCACTTCGGGGTTTCCGAGCCAGGCCTTGAACTCACTTCGATGCCGCGGGGACAACAAGTGCAAGCGGCAAATCTGATGCGGCAAGCCGGCGTTGCGCAGCGTGGCCTCAACCGTCTGCGAGCCGACTTTGCCCATCTGGTAAACCAGCAACCATGGCTGCCTCGTGAAACCGAGGGTTAACACCCTCCGCACGTCTCTCCATTTGGTCCTGAGATTTTCAGCCGGGGAAGTGCGATCGGCGGCACGGCACACGATATCCATCACCCTGGTTAGAGCGGTCGGAACGGCCGGAGGTTACGCGAATAAATATGCTGCGCAACGAGCCACTTGATCCTCCAGCCGCCACACGCTTCGAAAACAACCCAGGCGATTACTGAAGCCGGCGGTTCCCCTCATGCGTCGCGACGCGACGCGCCCTGCTTTTGGAGGCCGCGGATCCATGGACTAAAGTCCATGGCTACCATCGTTCGTCGCTCCGCGACAAGGCTTGTGCCACCGCTCCATGCCGGTGAGCGACGGCGGTGTTGCCGGCGCGTGGCGGCATGAGACGGTAGCGGCGGACTTCAGGCGATGAACCCGGTCACCGAATTGAAATGGGCCGCTGAGCGACGCCCCAGGGGTGCGGATCAGCCGCAGTGCCAGCGCCGAGTTCCCAGACCCAGCCCGCCTGGCGATCCCAATGTTGAACACCACTCTGGCCAACCCTCTCATTTCAGCGCGCACGCGCGCTCATCTCAAGAACTACGGGATGATTGCTCAAGGTCAGGGAAACGGTGTTCGCCTGGTCCAGCGTTTGGATCGGCGAGACGCCGACCGTGGGATCGAACAGGGTCAACCGGGGGACGGTTCCACCCAGGCCCACCGTCACGCTGTCGGATCCGCCGGTGAAGCGTTCGGCCCAGACCACCAACTCGAACGTGCCGTCGCTCTTTTGCAAGAGCAGGTCATGGACCGTCGAGGGCTGGTTCGCGATCGTGTAATCGAGCTCGGCGCGGGGCCGGTCGGAAGCCTTGTCCGCCAGGATGGTTGTCAGGTTATGAAGATAAAGCGCCGCCAAACGCGGGGTGTAATCGGGCTTGTAGAAGCCGAAAGTTTGGTTTCCACCTTCGTCCGAGCGGTCGCGGAGCAAATAGACGGAGGTGTGCGTCCAGCCGCGGCGGTATTGATCCAGATAAACACTCAGGTACAACCAGGCCTGAACTTGCTCGGTGAAGGGTCCTTCGATCGTCACGCCGGTCTCCGTGGTCACTCGCGGCAGGCTCGCAAGCGCGGGCGGGGGATAACCCGGGTAGTGGCGCGCCCAGGTCCGGCCGTGGTTGCCGTAGAGTCCATCCACGCGGCAGGCGGCGGTGGGATCCGCGGCGATCCAAGTCTGATTATCGTGCAAACCCGGCCAGCCGGGGTGAATCATGTAATTATGACAGTTCGCGTAATCGGCAAATCGGGTGCCTTCGGGCAGCGCGAGGCCGGCGCCGGCCGGGATGGTTAAAAACTGCAGTCCGACGTTGTCCGTTTCGGCCCCGATTTCACTAGGGCTCCACACCGGATAATCCTTCAGGAGGGGGTCGCTCTGTACCGCGCGATATAAGTCCCGTTGCAGTTTCGCCACCGGCAACCATGTGTCCGAGCGCCCGCCCCGCTCGCCTTCATAGGTGATGCCCCAGTTGTTCGGCTCGTTGTTCCCTTCCAAGGCAACCAGCGCGCCGGCGGAGGCGAGTTGGCGCGCCCCTTCCAGGAGGCGCTGGATGTCCGCGCCCCCGCTCATCAGGCCGTAGCTAAAACGAATCCCGGTTTGTTGGTGCAATGCGATTAAGTCGGCCAGGGGAATGCCGCCTTCATAACCCGCCCGCACCCAGCGAAGTCCCAGATACTTGGCAACTTCCACGGTGCTGCGCAGATTCTCTCCGCGCCTGGACACCGCGGAGCACACGCCGACGCTGTTCAGAAAATCGTCGGCCTTGACCGCCACCGCGGCGGCGGCGCGCAAGCCGTCGCTCAGCAACCAGAGCATGGCCAGCCGGAGACCGGCGGCGGCAAAGGTGCGGCTGGCGCCCGGGGCAAGGCGTGAGGAACTTCGGTGTTTGGCTCGTTGCATATCGGGCGGCCACTCTACAGGGATCGAGCACGGAAGGCACTCCTAATGGGGCTCGGCCGCGGCCGCTCCGCGCGCTGAGGTGAGCGGGGAGACGGGAAGAAAGTGCTGAGGGTCGTGCTGCAAAGACGGCAAACTCGACTTGATGATGACGTGTTTTGAGGTTCGCGACTCTAGTTCGCAGGGAGCGCCCCGTTCAAAATATGAGCGCAAGGCGCGAACCCCACCCGGAGAAGAGTGCGACGCGACGCGAGATTGGCCGGGCTGCACCGCGCGCAAGGCACCGCCCCCAGCGCGTAGCATTCGCGCTTCAACTCCTGCACGAGGTACGAGCCGAGCCCGCGGCGACGAAAGCGCTCGTCGATCTCCATATAGATATCACCGTAGGGCCGGTTGTAATGAAACAGAACACCACCTTTACCCGCCGCGGTCCCACTCACTTCCAGGATCCACTCGCCGCCTCCTTGCCGTCGCTCGACGCAGCCCAGGATTTCTCCCGGGGGTGTGACGGGCCGCAACCTCGCATCCGGCGGAGCGGAGGCGGTAGTGACGCTGTCCTGGAACACGATCTTTTCGCTCACGATATGGCTGCCGTAGGTATGCACCATCGTGGTCAGGAGGGCGTCGTTGGTTTGGGACTCGAAGAACTGTGCTTGGCTGGTGGCGAGCAGTGCTTCGAAGAGATCGAAGGCCCGTGTGCGATGCTGGGGGAGCACGTAAAACTCAAATAACGTGGGTTTGTCCTTCCACGGCCCGCCGATGGCCACCGAGCCGAAGCCGACCGTGGCTCCCGTCCACTCGAGCAGGTAAGACAAGGCCCAGCCCTTCCGGCGGTGGATCGAATCGTGGACAATTTGGCAGTTCATTTCCACCCGATATCGGGTGCGCAGCGGAAGCAGGTCTTCCGCCGGCGCCGGTCTGGCGATGCCGTTCATAGTTTGATAGGAGTTCGGGCCCGACCCGGTGCGGCTTGTCCTGCCCCATCGAGGCGTGCGTCCGAGGGCAGAGGACTGCCGTCCTGCGGGAACCGGTGCTGAACGCCAATATAGGCCGGCCTGGCCACCGACGCCAGGAAAGTCCGGTACCCGCGCGGCAGGGGGGAAGCGCGACCGGTGTTCGGGGCCGATTTCTCGAACGCGCGCAGCCTTCTTTCTATGGTTGTGGTTGACGGCCTTGGAGATCTCGGGTTACCTGAGGCCCACTTCCGAGCACAATTATGAGCGCAAAACCGAGCAATACATTTCCCAAACTGCATAACGCCATGTGGCCTGGCCTGGTCGGGAAAGGCAGCCCGGGCGCGGAGCCGTGCCTGGACCTCGACACCATGCTGGATCTCACCGCCAAGGCACAGGTCAACGGCACCCGGTTCGATGGCGTCGATATCTTTCTTTTTGACCCCCACATCAGCATCGACATCGATGACGATGGCTTGAAACGCATCGCCGAGAAGGTCCAGGCCAAGGGCTTTGTGGTCGGATCCGTGGTGGCGCCCATTTGGGGGCCGACCGGCGGCGGCCCGGCCATGGGGAGCCGTGAAGAGCGCCAGCGTTTTGTGGCCCAGGTGCGCAAAGGCTGCCGCATCGCCCAAAAGCTGCGCGCGCTCGGAGCCCGGCCCTACGGCGTGGTGCGCATTGATTCGGCGTGCGGCGTCACCGATTGGGCCCAGGATGCCGTGGGCAACCAGCAGCGCATCGCGCAAACCTTTAGCGAGGCCTGCGACGTGGCGGAAGACTGCGGCGAGCGCTTGGCCGCCGAAGGCGAAATCTGCTGGGGCGGGATGCACAGTTGGAAGAAGATGCTCGACCTGCTCGAACGGGTAAACCGTCCTCGCACCCTGGGTTTCCAGGCCGATATGGCCCACACCCTCCTGTATATACTCGGATACAACGCGCCCGAGGACGCTATTCTCCCGGGAGATTGGAACTGGTCAGACCCGAAGAAGCTGGACGAAGCGCTCAAAAAACTCACCGGCGCATTGCGTCCCTGGACGATCGACTTCCACGTGGCCCAGAATGATGGGACCGTAAAGGGCTCCGGCACACATGATAAAACCGGGCATCACTGCCTGGCGGCCGATCCGAAGGGCAAGCTCGACATTGCGCACCACGCCGGATATTGGCTGCGCGACGAGCAGGGCGATCCGACCCGGGCATTCGAGCATATTTGCTGGGACGGTTGCATGTTCCCGAACGCGACAATGGCGCAACCCCGGACGTGGAATGATATCCTTCGGGCGATGATTGCCGTGCGCGACTTGCATGGGTGGAGTGAAGCAGCCAAGCCGGGCGCGAAAACTCAAGCACCCACGGAGGTGAGGATCCGAAAAACCGCCAAAGGCAAACCCGCCGCAAAGGCCCGGCGTCCGGCCGCTAAAAAGCCCGCGCGCGGGCGGGCCTTGACCAAACACGGTCCGAAAGCAAAGTCCCGCCGCGCCAAGGTGGCGCGGAAGAAACCACCAGTAGCCAGGGCCAACCGTGCGCGGGTCAGGCCCAAGGGAAAGAAGCGGTAAATCGTTTGGATCTCTGCCGCGCGCGGTGGAGGAGGCCGAAGGCCTCTAATGTGAATAGCTCCGGGTGAAACCCGGAGATCACGGCGCGATCAGGCTCGCAACCGCGTGAGCGGTTGAATGACCCGCCTCCCTTCATCCGCATGATGGCGGGTTCCCTCCCCAATCCCCCAGTGTTGAACCGCTCCGCAGTTCTGGATGACCGGCGGGAAGCGCACCGCTAACGAGGCATTTGCCCCGCCCAATTTCCTTGAGCCCGCCCAACCTTCGCTCCCCCACCGCCCACTAGCGCTCCGAGGCCGAGCCTCGGTCGGCTAGAACACCTCCGCCTTGAGCCCGGTCGCCTGCCGTACCGCGTGGGCAATCCGGGAGAGCGATTTGAGCGGCAAATGCCCGCAGTCGGAGTTGGCCGAGGGCCGGGTCGCGGAGTAGATTTGCACCAGCGAAATATCCGCTCCGGCTTCCTTCAACTCGACCAGGCGCCGGGAGTATTGCTCGATTTCTTCGAGGGGCGGTTCTTCGCCGCCGATCGCCGGGAACAGGCTCTGGATGACGATGGATCGCTGGCGGCCAATGAGCAGGATGTTCGAGAGCACCTTCTCCAAGGGTATATCCGCCTGGTTCACGCGGTTCAGATAGGCCTGGGTTCCGCCGTCGAGTTTCACCCAAATCTCATCGCTGCGCGTGAAGTATTTTAGGCCGTCCTGGACATGCGGCAGGTCCAGGCCGGTGGCGTTCGTGATCAGCACCAGCTTGAAAAACGGGAAGCCGCCCAGGGCCCGCACATGCACCACGGCCTGCAGCGCCTCCGCAAACTGCGGCGAAAGCGTCGGCTCCCCATCGCCGCTGAGCGCCACGTGGCGCAACTGCAGCAACTCGTCGGGCAAAGCATGATACCACGGACGCTCCCGCAACCGCCCCGCTCGCACCAACCCCAGCGTCTTCCTCAACTCGGCCGCCATTACCTCGACGTCCAGTTGGTCCTGGGCTTCCCCGTTCCGGTGAACCTCGCAGTACACACACCGGAAGTTGCAGTTCTTGTCCGGATTCAAGTTCAGACCGACCGAGAGTCCGCGCGCCCGCGCCGACACGACCGCGTACACAAACCGGTTATCGAGATAGTCCCTCGGGCTGCCGAAGGCGGTCTCCGGCGAATCGTTGATTCTCATCGGGTGCCTTTTCTTCCTCTCGGCCGGTTCCGTCGCGCCATTGATATGTTCAGTGACTTCTTCCACAATGTCTAATCCACCCTAGGGACAATGTCTCTTATCTACTACACGAGCCTTGCTAAAAGTTGGACATTTTTTGGCAGCGCAGAGGTTCGGCCTTTCATTTAGCGCGGCTGATTGTATTTGCCACGCAGTCCGTTGAATTAGCCATAATCTTCAGGTGTTGCGGTTCGTGTTTGGACAAGTGTTGCTGATGTCCGGGTTCATTCCCTTTGTCCGCGGCCTTCGAGGATGCCGTTGGCGCTCCGGGCGGAGCCCGGGACGGCGGCGGGTGGATCCAGCGGTCCGGATCGCACCCTCCAAGCGCCTCCGGCCGGGCGCCCCGGCCCGGCTGCGCGTCCGGCAACCATGACTACTCCAAATGCGACGCGGATAGTGCATTAGCCAAAATTTTCTCTAAGCAAAACAAAAAATGACGAGAATTGGACAAAGAATGTGATGCTCCTTCCTCGCCGGGGTGCGAGCATTATCGCTACGAATGGACGCCACATCTAAAAACGGTCCGGTCCTGGTCCTGGTGAGCCTGAGTTTCCTGGCTCTGGCCGCGGCCTTCTCGCTGAACCTGTGGGGACACCCGCCGAAATTGCCAGCCATTCCGCTCGTGAACACCAATTTCATCAGCACGGCGACGGCGCGGATGTCGGCCCTGGATCTGACGCGCTCGGGCGGCGACCTGTCGGACTTTGACTGCTACACCTGTCACGAGCGGGGAAAAGTTTTGAAACTGAAGCTCGACGCGGAGGGGAACGTCATCGTCCCCAAGGAGCATGAAGATGTTAAAATGGCTCACGGACGGCACAATCGCAATAACAACTGCTATAATTGCCATGACGAAGCCAACCTGGAGCTATTGCAGACGCGCGACGGACGCCATTTGAAGATCGTCGAGAGCCCGGCGCTCTGCGGCAGTTGTCACGGGCCGACCTATCGCGACTGGGAAGCGGGCGTGCATGGGCGCACCAGCGGCTTCTGGAAGCGCGAACTCGGCCCCATCGACCGCAAGGCGTGCCCGTCCTGCCATAATCCGCACAGCCCGGCCTTCCCTTCGCGGGAACCGGCCCCCGGGCCGCATCCGCTGCACCCGCTCGCCCAAAACTCCAATTCGAGGATCGAATAATGCCTGACTCCAAGCCTTCCCCCCCTGGTGCTCCCGCCACCGAGTTGTCGCGGCGCAGCTTTCTCCGCGCCTCGGCGGTCGTGGCCTCGGGCATCGCCGCCCTGGCGGCCAGTTTGGCGCCCCTGCGCGAGCTGTCCGATTATACCACCGTCGAACGCTTCTTGCAGAAGCACTACAAGGAGTTGACGCCCGAGGACATGCGGAAAGTGCTGGACCGGATTACGCGCGAGGTGGAAGCGCAGTACCAGGTGCGTCCGCACGTGCGCGATTACAAGCCGATGGATGGCGTCGAATTCGTTTACTGCCTGAACCTGACGCGCTGCATCGGCTGCCGGAAGTGCGTGCACGCCTGCGTGGCGGAGAATAACCAATCGCGCAATCCGGAGATCCAGTACATCCGGGTATTGAAAATGCCCCACGGTTCGCTCGACCTCGAGAAAGGGGATCACAACTACGCGCCGGCGTCGGTCCCCGAAAAGGGCTCCTTCTACATGCCCGTGCAGTGCCAGCAGTGCAAAAACCCGCCTTGTGTGAAGGTGTGTCCGGTGCGGGCCACCTGGCAGGAGCCCGATGGGATCACGGTGATCGATTACGACTGGTGCATCGGCTGCCGCTATTGTGAAGCGGCCTGCCCCTATTTCGCCCGCCGGTTTAACTGGACCAAACCGTCGATCCCCAAGGACCGGCTCAACCCGAACATGTCCTACCTGGGCAACCGCCCGCGGCGGCAAGGGGTGATGGAGAAATGCCACTTCTGCATCCAGCGGACGCGCGCGGGCCGCTATCCGGCTTGTCTTGAAGTTTGCCCGGCCGGCGCCCGCAAATTTGGCAACATTTTGGACCCCGACAGCGAAGTGTCCTACATCTTCAGAAACAAACGCGTCTTCATCCAACTCAAGGAGGAGCTCGGCACGTCCCCGCGCTTTTTCTACTACTTCGACGTATGAGCCTGCGAACCAAAGCGAGAAACTACCTGGTGTTTCTGTCCCGTTGCGGACGGATCGCCTTCCAGGGCGACTGGCGCTATTACGTCTGGATGGGATTGCTGAGCATTCTCATTCTGCTGGGCATCAACGCCTATGCCCGGCAATTCGTGAATGGCCTGATCGTGACGGGGATGAGCGACCAGGTGTCCTGGGGGGTGTACATCGCCAATTTCACCTTCATCGTGGGGATCGCCGCCGCCGCCGCCATGCTGGTCATCCCCGTTTACATTTACGACAACAAGGAGCTGCATGACCTGGTTATCTTCGGCGAGTTGCTGGCCGTGGCGGCCATTCTCATGTGCCTGGCGTTCGTCACCGTGGATCTCGGGCGCCCGGACCGCTTCTGGCACCTGATCCCCGGGGTGGGCAAGTTCAACTTCCCGGGCTCGATGCTGAGCTGGGACGTGATCGTGCTCAACGGTTACCTGCTGCTCAATGTCCACATCTGCGGATACCTGCTTTATTGCCGCTATATCGGCAAGCGGCCGGCGACCTGGTTTTATATTCCGTTTGTTTTCATCGCCATCGTCTGGGCGGTGTCCATTCACACGGTCACGGCGTTCCTCTACGTCGGGTTGGGCGGGCGCCCGTTCTGGAATTCCTCCATCGTGGGCCCCCGGTTCATCGCCTCCGCCTTCACCGCCGGTCCGGCGCTCATCATCCTCGCCTTGCAGGTGATTCGGCGCGTGACCGATTATCGCATCAGCGACCAGGCCTTGCTGACGCTGCGCGGCATCGTGCAAGTCTCGATGCTCATCAACGTCTTCCTCCTGGCCAACGAAATCTTCAAGGAATTTTATACCCATACCGCCCACGTCGCGTCTTCGGAGTATCTGCTCTTCGGACTGCGCGGCTACCACGCGCTGGTGCCCTGGATCTGGACGGCCATCGGCTTCAATTTCATCGCCATGGCCCTGCTGGTCCTGCCGATGAGCAAAAGCCTCCGCTACCTCAATGTCGCCTGCGTCCTGGCCATCGTCGGCATCTGGATCGAAAAGGGCATGGGCCTGGTGGTGCCGGGGTTCATTCCCACCCCCCTGGGCGAAATCGTGGAGTACTCTCCGTCCTTGAACGAGACCCTGGTCTGCCTGGGGATCTGGGCTTTCGGCTTCCTTTGCTACACCGTGTTCCTGCGGATGTCGATCCCGATTCTGCAGGGCCGGCTCTCTCAGGCCAACGAACGGCCGTCCGGCCAGGCCGCGCCCGCGCGCCCGCCCGCACCCTCACTGGTCCATTAACCCCCGCCCGCCCCGGCATGCAAAACCAGCCTACCCTGGATCAGGCCCGCCAAACCCTCAGCGCCCATCTGGCCGAAAAAGGGGCGGAGCTCTTCGAGAAATACGGGCCCCGCATCGGCTGGCGGGAGTTGCTCGAAGTTTTGGCCGATCGGAGCTGCGCCCGGTACCCCTGCGAAATCCGGTTCGACGCCGAGCCGCTCCTCGAGGGGGAATGCGCACACCCGGTGCCCCGCGGGCCGCGGCCGGAGGAGGGTTTCACCCTTTATGTACATCCCCACTTCGAGCCGCAACTCGACTGCGTTCCGTACCTGGCGCTCTACCAACTGGTGCGCGTGAACTATGGCGAGTTTGCCTCGAGCGCGGACGCCGAGATTTTCGGCGCGGCGGCGCTGGGCCTGGGCCGGGAGGAGTATTACCAGGCGGTGTGCGCCTTGGCGGATGCGCTCGTACCAAGCAAAAAAGGCCAATGAAATGACAAGTTTCGAGCAGCCGAAATGCATGAGTTTTTACAATTATTTCTTCTGTCAGAGCAAAATACAACCAAATCTATTATCTAATAAGCAAATGAAACGAATCGTTATCCTCAGTTCGGCCGCGCTCCTGGTAGCGGTGGCCTCCGCCTCGGCCTTCGATACGAAGGAAACCTGGGAAAAAACCTGTGCCAAATGTCACGGCGCGGATGGCAAAGGCGAGACCAAAATGGGCAAGAAGCTCGAGATCAAGGACTTGACCGATGCCAAGGTGCAAACCTCGCTCAAGGACGAGGAAATGTTCAAAGCCATCAAGGAAGGCGTCCGCAAAGGGGACACGCTCAGGATGAAAGCCATCGAGGGCCTGAGCGATGAAGACATCAAAGCCATGGTGAGCTACGTGCGCACGCTCAAGAAGTAGGCCCCCGCCGGGCCCACCCGCGCCGGAGATGGCGCCGGGTGAATAAATCAGGGCCGAGCACACATCTAATCTTCTAAACGGATACACATATCGATATGAAAACGCTAATTACAATGACTTCCATTCTCCTAATGACGGCCGTCTTCTCGGCGCGAGGCGCTGATGCCAAGGAGCTGTGGACCAAGAGCTGCGCCAAGTGCCACGGGGAAGACGGCAAGGGCAAGACCCGGATGGGTGAAAAGCTCGGGATCAAGGATTACACTGATGCCCAGGTGCAGGAGAAAATGAAGGACGCCGAAATCGCCAAGGCCATCAAGGAAGGCATCAAGGAGAAAGGCGGGGACAAGTTCAAGATGAAAGCCTTCGACGACTTGAGCGACGACGAGGTGAAGAGCCTCGTTGCCTGTGTCCGTTCCTTCAAAAAGTAAGCTCGATTCCAAGCCTTTCGCTTCGGGGAGCATGCTTGCTCCCCTTTTTTGTTGTCTCGACTCGAACAGACGGCTCGCCGCGTCGGCGCGGCTTGGCGGCTGCCTCCTCGAGACGCTCCGGTCGCCCGGGCCCGGTGGTACGCGGCGAGACCACATGCGCAGGCCAGTCTAATAGCTTCTTCTACGATGATGTATAGTTAGTAGCAGTAATGATGCGACACAGCCCCCCTGCGGCAACTCTTTACGGCGGATTGGAAGCCAAAATACGCTAAAGGTTAAGCAACGGAAGGGAAGCCCTTTGGGCGGCGAAGATTGACCCTAGGGACGTGGATGCAACTGAGAATCGAGCCAGGCCGCGGGCGCTCATGACCGCGCCCGGCCAAGTGCGGCCGGCGGCACGGATTTCGCGACGGAGCGCGTCCCGCGGCTAATCTCCCGCGGTCAGCACGGACGCTCCGGCCGAAACTGAGAGTCAGTGACAACCAAACAAAACGGAAAAAGAAAATGAAGAAGATACTGCTAATAACCGTCGCGGCCCTGGGGATGTCCGCCGTAGCCGTTCGCGCGGCCGACGGCAAGGCGCTCTATGAAAAGGATTGCGCCAAATGCCACGGGGCGGATGCCAAGGGCCAAACCACCATGGGCAAACGCCTCGGAGCCAAGGACTATACGGACCCGAAGGTTCAGGAGGAGCTCAAGGACGAGGATGCCCTCAAGGCCGTGAAGGAGGGGTTTAAGAACAAGGACGGAAAAGTCCTGATGAAGCCCGCCGAGGGCCTCTCGGATGAGGAAGCCAAAGCCTTGGTGGTTTACATGCGGAAGTTCAAGAAGTAGCGACCGATATCACTTCGAGCCCTGGGGGCGCAAAACGGCTCAGAAGGCCGCTCACAGGGCTCGACCACCCGCCGACGATGCGGGTGCGGAAGGCAGCAAGTCCACCCGCGGCAAAATGAACCGAGAATGAACCCCACGAACCATCGAGGCCGGGATGCCGCCGCGCTCGTTTTCTGCCACCAAATCCTGCGAATTTCTTAAACCTTACGCACCGGAAAGCCATCGATTATGAATTCTGAGCCTTCGAGCCCCAGTTCGCCCCCGCGCCGCTCCTCCATGTTTCGCAACTGGATCAGCTTGACCGGCCTGGTCGTCATGGTGGGGGGCTTGTTCTCGTTCGTCTTGTTGCTGCTGGTGGATGCCCTGGCCCATTTTGCCAATCCTTACATCGGCATTTTGACCTACCTGGTGGCGCCGTGCTTTTTGGTTCTGGGCATTTTCCTGGCCGTCCTGGGCGCCTGGCTGCGCCACCGCCAATTGATTAAGACCGTGGGGCCGTTTGCGCCCCTGCGCATCGACTTGACCCGCCCCAAGGATCGCCGCCTCTTCGGCTTCTTCCTGGTCGGCAGCGTGGCCTTCCTGCTGGTCTCCGCGATCGGCACCTACCAAAGCTATAACTACACGGAGTCAGTCCAATTCTGCGGCCAGGCCTGTCATGGGGTCATGAAGCCGGAATATGTCACCTATCTGCATTCCCCGCACGCGCGCGTGGCCTGCGCCGAGTGTCACATCGGCAAGGGCGCCACGTGGTATGTGCGCTCGAAACTTTCCGGCATGTACCAGGTGTATGCCACCCTGGCGAACAAATACCCGCGCCCGATTCCCACGCCGGTCAAAAACCTGCGCCCGGCCCAGGAAACCTGCGAAGAATGTCACTGGCCCAAAAAGTTCGTGGGCAACGTCGAGCGTACCTATCATCACTTTCTGGGAGATAAAACCAACACCCCCTTTACCATCCGGCTGCTGCTGAAAGTCGGCGGCGGTGATCCCACGCATGGGCCGGTCGGCGGCATTCACTGGCACATGAACGTCGGCAACCGGATCGAATACGTCGCGCTGGACGAGGGCCGCCAGAAGATCCCCTGGGTGCGAATGACGGATCCCCAGGGTGTGGTCACGGAATTCCGAACCCCCAAATACACCAACACCGTGGATGAAGCCGTCGGTGCGTTTGATGGATTGCATGGATTGTCACAACCGCCCCGCGCATCGCTATGAAACCCCGGACGATGCCGTCAGCCTGGCCTTATACCTGAAGAAGATCGATCCGTCGCTGCCGTATGCCAAGACCAACGCGCTCTATGCGTTGACGCAGCACTACACCAATGAAACCCAGGCCCTCGAGGGGATTGCCACCACGCTCGCCGAACAGTATCCCGCCGATAAGTACGCCGATAGCCAGGACAAAGTCCGCGGCGCCATCTCGGCCGTGCAGGGGATCTACACCAATGACTTTTTCCCCATGATGAAGGCGAGCTGGCAGGTATATCCCGAGAACATCGGCCACAAGGATTGGCCGGGTTGCTTTCGCTGCCACGACGGTGCGCACAAAACGGCCGATGGCAAACGCTCGATCAAGGCCAGCGATTGCAACACCTGCCACACCATTTTGGCCCAGGGCAACGGCCCCGAGTTGAATCAGCTCAGCCCGGAAGGGCTGAAATTTAAACACCCCGGAGACGAGGTCGATGGAGCATGCAATGATTGCCATAATGGAGCGGGTTTGTAGCACCGAAATCAGAAGGTCAAGATCGGAGGTTGCAACCCGGAAGCGGGGGCTCGACCGCCGGGACGCCACCGGTGCCCCGGCGGGGTCCTCCTTGCCCGCCTTGGCCTTCCTGCTGCTCTCGCTGCTGCTGGCGCTCGCAAGCCCCCCCCGGCTGGCGGCAGCCGCGGCGGCCAACCCCAACAGCGGCTGCCTGGATTGCCACTCGGACAAAACCCTGTCCAAAACCAACTCCCTCGGGAAGGAAATCTCTCTGTTCGTGGATGCCGCCCAGTTCGCCGGCACGGTGCACAGCACCAACACCTGCGCCAGTTGCCACGCGGATATCACCGACAAACATCCGGATGACAATGTGCCCGCCAAAGGGCCCGCCTGCGGGAGTTGCCATGCGCAGCCGGCGCAAGCGTACCAAACCAGCATCCACGGCGTCAGCCACGCCTTGGGCGCCTCGGGCGCCGCCAATTGCTGGGATTGCCACGGCTCGCACCATATCCTCCCCGCAAAACACGCGGATTCCCCGGTGTTCAAGCTCAATCTGCCCAACACGTGCGCCACTTGCCATACCAACGCCGGGCTGACCAAAGAATACCAGATGAAGTACCCGGAAGCCGCCGCGCAATACATGGACAGCATTCATGGGCGCGCCTTGCTGAAGCTGGGGCTGATCGTGGCCCCCTCCTGCAACGATTGCCACGGCGTGCATGACATCAAGCGGGCGGTGGACCGGGATTCGCCCATCAACGCGGCGAACGTGGCCAAGACGTGCGGCAAATGCCACGTGACGATCGAGCAAATCTACAACCAGAGCGTCCACGGCCAAATGGTGGCCAAAGGCGACAAGCGCGGGCCGGTGTGCACGGATTGCCATACCGCGCACCAGGTCGAGGCGCCCACGAGCAGCCACTTCAAGATGGCCAGCGACCAGCGTTGCGGCCGCTGCCATGCAGACCGCCTGGAACACTACCGCGACACCTATCACGGCAAAGCCATGGCCCTGGGCCGGCCGAACATCGCGCCCGACGTGGCCGCCTGTTACGATTGCCACGGCCACCATGACGTCCTTCCGGCCTCCAACCCGAAGTCGCGGCTGGCCAAGGCGAACATTTTGGCGACTTGCCGCCAATGCCATCCCACCGCGAACGCGGGGTTCACGCTCTACAAGCCCCACGCCAACCCGCTCGACGGCAAGAATTACCCGTTGCTCCACGCCACCTTTCTCGGCATGACCTCGTTGCTGATCGGCGTGTTTACCTTCTTTGGCGGGCACACCGTCTCCTGGCTTTTCCGCGCGGGCTATCTCTACCTCCATGATACCAAGACCTTCCGTGAAGCCAAGGTCAGCACGCAAACGGGCGGCGAATGGTTCACGCGCTTTGCGCCGTTCGAACGCTTTCTTCACTTCCTGGTCGTCACCAGCTTTCTGCTCCTCGTGATCACCGGCATGCCGTTGAAGTTTTATTACACCGGCTGGGCGAAAGCCTTGTTCCACGTCATCGGCGGCCCCGAAACGGCCCGCGCGCTGCACCGGCTCGGCGCCCTGGTCACCTTTCTCTATTTTGGCCTGCACGTCAGCGCGCTGCTGTCGAAAAGCTGGAAAGGGCGGGCGCACATGCGCGACCGCAAGACCGGCCGGTGGAGCCTCAAGCAGACCTGGAATGTCGTGTTCGGCCCCGACTCGATGATGCCCACCTTGCAGGATTGGCGCGATTTTGTGGCCCACAATAAATGGTTCTTCGGCAAAGGGCCCAAACCCGAATTCGACCGCTGGACCTATTGGGAGAAATTCGATTACTTCGCCGTGTTCTGGGGTGTCTTCATCATCGGCAGCTCGGGCCTCATCATGTGGTTTCCGACCGTTTTCACCCGGTTCCTGCCCGGCTGGATTATCAACATTGCGTTGATCATCCATTCCGATGAAGCGCTGCTGGCCGCCGGCTTTATCTTCTCGGTTCACTTCTTCAATACGCATTTCCGCATCGAGAAGTTTCCCATGGATACCGTCATCTTTTCCGGTCGCGTGTCGAAGCACGAGATGCTGCACGAACGGAAGCGGTGGTATGATCGCCTGGTGGCCGAGGGCCGGCTGGATGACTTCCGCGTTCGTGACGAGTGGCTCCGGTGGCGGAACATCGCCCGCTCCTTCGGTTATTTGTTCTTCGGCCTCGGCCTCGTCCTCCTCGGCTTGATCGTGTATGCCATGGTGACGCGCTTGACGCATTAACCCGCCAGGCGGGGGCTCGGGCGGGGCGGACGGACCGAACGGGTCGCGAGAGCTTGGACGGCTGAGACAGGCGCAAAGACTCGGCTGCCCCGCCTCGTTAGCGCGCCACGGGCGTGCTCAGTTGCGTGACAGGTCTTCGGGCGTTTGCGCCAGGATGCGGTATTGCCAGCCTTTCCCTCGAAGGATGCGCTGCCAAAGCTGGCCGGGATCCAGGTCGAACACCAGTTCGAGCGAGGCGGGATGGGTCAGCCAGGCCTTGCGTTTCATCTCGTCTTCAAGCTGCCCCGGACTCCAGCCCGCATAGCCCGCGAACAGCTTCACCTTCCGGGTGGGGGAGAAGGATTCGCCAATTTCCATGAGGGTGTCCAGTGAATGGCCCAGGCTCAGGTTGGGCATCACATTCGCCTCTGGAATAAACGCGTCCGAATGCAGGAAGCTCAGGGCGGAAGGCTGGACCGGGCCGCCGAGATAGAGCGGGCAGGTTTTAAGCATTTCCGGCAAATCCGCCACGATCAGATCCCCGGCCTGGGTGCCGCTGGTGCGATTGAGGACCAAGCCAAAAGCGCCTTCCTCGTCATGCTGACAGATGAGCACCACACTCCGTTGGAAGAAAGAGCCTCGTAGCTGGCCACTATCCAACAACAACTGACCTTTCAACCATCTCGCCGCGTCCGACATATCCAGGTTCGGAATTTCGCTTGAACTTGCCCTGAGCTCAATCTGGATTAAAATTCAAGCATGTCAAAGCTTTGTCTGTTGATCCTGCTGGTGGCCGCGATGGTCGCGGCTGGCTGCGCGTCCAAGCCTTCCGGCAGCCGGGAATATATCCCCGGCAAGGGCTGGGTACCGAACGACTAACGACCTTGCGTCGCCTGGTCGAGCCTGCGATCCAGGAGGCACGCGGCGCTGATCAGCCCCAGGTGGGTGAAAGCCTGGGGAAAGTTGCCGAGCTGCTCTCCGTTGGGGCCAATTTCTTCGGAAAAAAGCCCCAGGTGATTGGCATAGCTGAGCGTTTTCTCGAAATAGAAGCGGGCGAGCTTCAGATCCCCGGCCCGGGCCAGGCACTCCACGTTCCAGAAGGAGCACGCCGTGAAGGTCCCCTCCCGCCCAGGAAATCCGGAATCAGCCCCTTCCAGAACGTTATATCGATAGACCAGGGAATCCTCGAGCAGGTGCTGATTGATGGCCGCCAGGGTGCGGCGCCAGCGCGGGTCGTTCGGCCCGATAAACTTCACCAACGGCATCAGCAACGCCGACGCATCCACGGTTTTAGCTCCCCGGTACTGGACGAAGGTCTTCAAGCCCGGGTCCCAGAATTCTTCGTAAATGTCCCGATAGATTTCGTCCCGGACCTGCTGCCAGCGCGCTCGCGGCGCCGGAAAGGAACGCTTGTCCGCCAACCGCAGACCCCGATCGACGGCCACCCAGCACATCACCCGCGAGTAGAGAAACTCGTAGGCTCCGCCGCGAACCTCCCAGATCCCCATGTCCGGCCGCCGCCAATTCTGGCAGACCCAGTCCAGGAGTTCACAAAGGTGCTGCCAGAAATCGTAAGAAATCAGCTCGCCAAATTTGTTGTGGAGATAAACCGAATCCATCAGCTCGCCATAGACATCCAATTGGACCTGGTCATAAGCGCCGTTGCCGATGCGGACCGGGCGGGAGTTCCGGTAGCCCTGAAAGGGCTTCAAGATTTCTTCATCGAGGTTGTGCCGGCCATCGATGCGGTACATGACCTGCAGCGGTGAGCCGGGCTTGAGCTCGGCGCAACGCGCCTCGATCCAGCGCATGAAGGCGGTCGCCTCTTGGGTGTAGCCCAGCCGCATCAGGGCATAGATCGTAAACGAGGCATCCCGGATCCAGGTATAACGATAGTCCCAATTCCGCACCCCGCCGATCTCTTCGGGCAGGCCGAATGTTGGGGCCGCGACGATCGAGCCATACCGGGCCGAGGTCAGGAGCTTCAAGGCCAGCGCGGAACGAGTCACCATCTCGCGCCATCGGCCTCGATACTGCGAACGGCGCACCCATCCGCGCCAGAAATTCATCGTTTCCTTGAATGCGCCGATCGTGTAGTCCGGCGCGGCGGAAGGGGATTCCGCGTGGGGATTCCCGTCTTCCAGCACGAAGCAAGCCCGGTCGCCCGAATGCAGCGTGAATTCGGCGACGGCGGCGCCGTTGTGCAGCTTGAGCGGCATCTCGGCACGCAACCGCAGCACGGTTTTGTCCGGTCCCCGGCTGATGAAGAGCACGCTGTTCTTTTGCTTTTCGATCCGATGCTTCGCCCGACCGTAATCAAAACGCGGCTCGCAAATCATGCGCACCGGGATGTCCCCGCGAATGCATTTGATGCGGCGCACCAGGTCGTGCGCATGACCCAACCCTGTAATCGCCATAAAATCCGAGACCTCGGCTAACCCGCCCTCGGTCTGAAACCGCGTCAACAGCACGTTGGAATCCGGCAGGTAAAGCTGTTTCTGATGCGCGTGCTCGAGCAGGGGTGAAAGCTGAAAGCTCCCTCCCCGTTTCGGATCGAGCAGGGCGGCGAAAATCGTCGGCGAATCGAATTGGGGAAAGCACATGAAGTCGATGGACGCATCCTTGCCCACCAGTGCAACGGTGTGCAGATCGCCGATAACCCCGTGGTCCTCAATCGGCTGGCACGGGGCGGAACGTGGTCTGCTCATAAAGGAAACAATTTAGAACTCGAATGTTCCGGGCGCAACGGGGGGTCCTACCTAACGAGCCTCGGTTTCGGACCACCGGCAATAATTCGTGTCATTCACCCTTGCTTTGGTAAGTTGCCGCCATGGCTTTCAAATCCTTTCGTGATTTCGTGAACCAACTGGCCCGCTCGGGTGAGTTGCTGCGCATCACGGAACCGGTGGCGACGGAACTCGAGCTCACCGAAATCTCCGACCGCGAGATGAAGAAGCCCGGCGGCGGCAAAGCCTTGCTCTTTGAAAAGCCGCTGGTGAACGGCCGGGTGTCGCCCTTTCCTCTGGCCATTAACACCCTGGGCTCGTGGAAACGCATGGCCATGAGTCTGAACGCCGAGTCGATGGACGCCGTGGCTGCCGAACTCGGTTCGCTGGTCAAGGCCAAGCCCCCGACCGGATTTCGCGAGGCTCTGAAACTGCTCGGCACCGCCTTCGACCTGCGTCATGCAAAGCCCAAGCGCGTGAAAGACGGCCCTTGCAAGGAGGTCGTGCATCGCTTTGACGAGACGCCGCCGGCGGCGGCAACGACCTGGCCGAAAGCGCCGGACCCCGAATCGTTGAAATCAGCCCATGGCGTGGCCCAACCCCCAACCCTCTTGGACTTGCCGATCCAACAGTGCTGGCCGCTCGACGGTGGGCGCTTTATTACCCTCCCCTGCGTGGTGACCAAGGACCCGGATACCGGCGAGCGCAACGTCGGCATGTATCGCATGCAGGTTTATGATGAACGGACCACGGGCATGCATTGGCAGTTGCAGAAGGTCGGCGCCCGGCACGGCCGGCGCTATTACGAAACAGGGACACGCATGCCCGTGGCGGTTTTTTTGGGCGGCGATCCGGTGTTCACCTTTTGTGCCACCGCGCCCTTGCCGGACGGTTTGGATGAGTTTCTGCTGGCGGGTTACCTGCGCAAGGAATCGGTGGAACTCGTGGCCTGCGAGACCTGCGACCTGGAGGTCCCGGCCAACGCGGATGTGGTAATCGAAGGTTATGTTGACCCCAGAGAACCCCTGCGGGAGGAAGGCCCATTCGGCGATCACACCGGGTTTTATACCCTGCCCGAGCCCTACCCGGTGTTCCATATCTCGGCCATCACCCACCGGCGCGATGCGGTCTATCCCGCGACCATCGTGGGCATTCCCCCGATGGAGGATTTTTACATCGGCAGCGCCTCGGTGAAGTTGTTCCTGCCGATCTTCAAGATGAACTTCCCCGAAATCGTGGATATCGCGCTGCCCGCCGAGGGGGTCTTTCACAACCTGGTGTTTGTGAGCATCCGAAAGACCTATCCCATGCAGGCCTATAAAGTCATGCACGGCCTCTGGGGCATGGGCCAGATGATGTTCACGAAGTATCTCATCGTGGTGGATGAGGATGTGGACGTGCACAACACCAGCCAAGTGCTGTTCCGTCTTTGCGCCAACACCGACCCTCAGCGGGACGCGATTTTCACCCGAGGCCCGGCCGATGTGCTCGACCATGCCACCAGCGCGCCGGCCATGGGCTCGAAGCTCGGCATCGATGCCACCAGGAAGCTAAAGGGCGAAGGCTTTAGCCGGCCCTGGCCCCCGCTGATCGCCATGAGCCCGGAGATCAAAGCGCGAGCGGCGCGCCTGCTTAGCGGGCAATGAGCTCGTAGCTCACGAAGGCCACCGAGCGGCTGTCCGGAGACCACGAGGGCACGTTGATGGTTCCCTGGCCACCAAACAGATGCGCTAACTCCTGGATCGGGCCGCCCGCCAGCGGCATGAGCCGCAACCGCACCGGCTTGTTCGCCGGATGACCCGTCACCGCTTTGTCATAGGAGAGAAACACCAGCCATTTCCCGTCCGGTGAAGGATGTGGAAACCAGTTATTAAAATCATCCGCCGTCACCTGTTCCTGCTGGCTGCCGTCGGGTTTCATCCGCCAAATTTGCATCGTCCCCGTCCGCTCGGAGTTGAAATAAATGAAGTTGCCGTCGGCCGTATAATCCGGTCCGTCGTCCAAGCCCTTGGCCGTCGTTAGGCGTTTCTCCTCCCCTCCTTGCGCTGGAATCGTATAGATATCGAACTCGCCGTCGCGCTCGGCGCAATAGGCCAGCGTGGCGCCATCCGGCGACCAGCCATGCCAGTAGGACGGGCCTGTCCGGGTGATCGGCCGCGGTTCGCCGCCGGACGCAGGCACCAGGTAAATCAGGGATTTGCCGCCTCGCGTTTGATCGCTGATGGCCAGTTGCGCGCCGTCCGGCGACAGCCCGTGGTCATTGTTACAGCGTTGGGCAAAGCCCGTATCGACCATCTCGGGAGTCCCCCCGGCGGCCGGGAGACGATAGATATGTCCCCGGGAATTGAAGACCAGATCCCGTCCATCCTTCGACCAGTTCGGGGCCTCGATCAGGTCGGGGGTATGGTAAATCACGCGGCGATCCTTCGAACCAATCGGCACAACTTCGAGGGCGCAATGCAGCGCGGGCTTGGCGCCGGCCGGCGCTTCGCCTTCATGCAGCCGCACTTGGGAAAACCGCGCCTGTTCGAGCACCTGGTCATCATGCGCGCACACCCCCAACCCCACGTAGACGGGATCCGAAAACTTCAGCCGAATGAACGTCCCCGCCAGAGGCGGCGCTCCGGCTTGCCCGGTCGCCGGCAAGGTCATAAAGAAAGCCTCCCCCTGTCGCTCGAGGCCGACGCGCCCGGGCCGCGTTACCTGCGCTTGTATCTCGTGGGTCAGGCCGCCCGGCACTTCCCGGAACTGCAGCGAGGTCAATCCATCCCCGTGCACCGCCACATCCACATACGCGGACTCCGGGTCCAACGTTTGCCGTACCAACAAACAGGCCTTCCGATGCGCATTGCCCGCCGTCCCAACCCACTCAATCGCCGCCTGCAGGGAGAAATCGCCGGTCACCTTTTTCCACACAAAATGAAACGCGTCATTGGTGAACCACATGTTGGCCCCACCGCCGGAAACCAGGTAGGAACCCGCGGCCGGGTCGAAGGCAGCCGAACCGGCATGACTCACCACGCCGACGTCTTGCTGGGAATCGAAGACGCCTAACTCCGCGGCGCGAGCGCCCGCCGCCCCACCCTCCAGGCTCAGGATCAAAAGAGCGGTAACACCAAAGACGCGCGGACCGAAACACATTTTCACGAGCCCGATCTATCACGGATCGCCAGCCGGGGCACGGAAATTTCGAAGCTCACCAAAGCCGTCCTCCTTCCGTGTAGTTCGGGTATTTCGTGATTCCTCGTCAGTCCGACACTCCGCAGCCTGGGCCCAAAGGGTTGGCTGGCGGCGGTTCACTCGCGGCGCTCTGCGCTTCCGTGGTCGCATGTTCCCGCTCAGCTCCGCGCCCAGCGCAACACCCCTGAGGCGTCTGCCGCCTCCGAGGTTTTCGAGCAACGCTGACCCTCGGACATTGTTCAACGCGCCGAGGGTCTGAGGCCGAGCCTCATGAGGAGTTACTTCCTGGCCGCTTCGTAGTTCTTGGCGACTTCGGGCCAATTCACCACGTTCCAGAAGGCCTTCAAATACTCTCCGCGGCGGTTCTGGTATTTGAGGTAATACGCATGTTCCCAGACGTCGCAGCCCAAAATCGGCAGTCCCTCCGCCCCGCTGACGGCTTTGCCCATCAGCGGACTGTCCTGATTAGCGGTGGAGACAATCTCGAGCTTTCCGTTATGCCACACCAGCCAGGCCCACCCGCTGCCGAAGCGGCCCAGGCCCGCGGCCTCGAACTTCTCTTTGAACCCGTCAAAGCTCCCAAACGCGGCCTTGATATCCTCGGCCAGTCCGCCCGCCGGCGCGCCGCCAGCCTTGGGCGCAAGCAGTTTCCAGAACATGGAATGGTTGGCATGGCCGCCGCCGTTATTGCGGACTGCGGTGCGGATATCCGCAGGCACGGCATCGAGATTGCCAATAAGGGCCTCGATCGACTTCGTTTCCAGGCCGGCTTTGCTCGCAATCGCTTTGTTCACATTGGTCACGTAAGCCCCGTGATGCTTATCGTGATGAATCTCCATCGTCATCGCGTCGATGTGGGGCTCGAGCGCGTCTTTTGAGTACGGAAGCGGAGGTAGTTCGTATGCCATAATCGTTCAATGTGTTGTTAATCAGTAGTACAATTCTTAGCCCTGTGATCATCCTGAGGCTACCCAGAACATAGCACGTTTGTACCGCTGTCAAGCGACCCTCGCCGGTTTGTGACCGCACCCCCCCCCCAGCCGAGGCAAAACTACCGGCCCGACAATTCCACAAAATTCCGCAATAGCCGCAACCCTGCTTTCTGGCTTTTCTCCGGGTGAAATTGGGTCGCATAAACGTTATCGCGCCAAATTGCCGAAGCGAATGTTTCGCCGTACGTCGTGCGGGCGGCCACAATGGCCTGGTCCAGCGGCCTCGGGAAGAAACTGTGAACGAAATAGAAGTAGCTGCCCTCCGCGATCCCGTTGAACAGCGGACAGTCCGCCCGCGCCATTTCGACCTGGTTCCAACCGATCTGAGGGATCTTCAGGCCGTTCCCCGTGGAAAAGCGGACCACTTTCCCCCGGAAGAGCGCCAGGCCCGCGGCGCAACTGTTGAACTCTTCGCTCTTTTCGAAGAGGGCCTGGTACCCCACACAAATGCCCAAAAATGGGCGGCCTGACTGGATGAAGTCGCGCGTCCCTTCGAGCAAACCCTGCTTGTCCATGGCGCGGAGGCAATCGTCGAAAGCGCCCACGCCCGGAAGCACGGCCGCCCGGGCTTCCCCCATCTCACGCGGATGCTGGACGATTCGCACGCGGGCTTCGACCTGAAGCAATGCCTTATGGACACTGCGGAGATTTCCCGAGCCGTAATCGAGCAACGCAATCACCGGGGAAGCTTAGTGCTTTTGGCGCTTGCCACAAGCTCCCAAGCGGATCCAAGCTCAGAGGCTGGGCTTCGGATCGTTGGCGCGTTGCGGGCTGATCGAAGGCCGGGACAACGCGGATCGCCCGGAAGCAAACGCAGCGAAACCTGACTTGCTAACAAAGTGTTTTTGAACTTCAAGGACGTTATCATTACATGATCGCCGAGGCTTTTTTTTCCCACATAACGGCTCGGAAGCCAATGCCGGCTGGTTGCCGTCCGGCAACTGGAATTCTCGCCGGCCTGATCTTTTGCCTGGGGGTGATCCTTCCCGCCTTGGCCGCCGATGCGCCCACCCCATCACTCGCCACCGGCAGTCACTACGAGTTTCACCAGGTCCATGACCCCGACGGCATCGGGAAATTCTACCTGGGCCGCGAGATCGCCGCCGTGATGGGCCACCAGGCCGCCGATTGGCTGGAACGACCCGAGCGTAATCAGGAGGAGAACACCGACCAACTCATGGAGCAAATCAAGCTCCCGCCTGGGGCCGTGGTGGCAGACATCGGCGCGGGCACGGGCTACTTGAGCCGGCGGCTGGCACGGAAAACGGGGCCTGGCGGAACGGTTCTGGCGGTGGACATTCAACCCGAGATGCTCGACCTGCTTACCAATCGGATGGCTCAATTCGGCGTCACCAACGTGGTCCCAATTCTCGGTACCGTCATGGATCCGAAGCTCCCCGCGCACTCGGTGGACTTGGTGTTGATGGTGGATGTGTATCATGAGTTCGAGTTCCCCTACGAAATGATGGAACGGATTTGCCGGGCGCTAAAACCGGATGGCCGGGTGATGTTCGTGGAATTTCGAGCCGAGGATCCCAATGTGCCGATCAAGCTGCTCCACAAAATGAGCGAAGCTCAGGTGAAAAAGGAAATGGCCGTGCTCCCCCTGCGATGGGTGCAAACCATCGAAGTCCTCCCCCGCCAGCATGTGATTATTTTCCGGAACGGCCGTTAGGCCAACTCACGGGTCGGTACGGCTACGGGCACATCCGCGCCGCCGGTGGGAAGTGCACGGTTTTACAGATGCCACGGCGGGCGCATCTTGCGCGCTCGCAGCCGGAGGTTGGCTTCTTCATCCTCAAGGAAGCGCTCATGCTTCGGATCCCAAACTACCTTGCGATTGAGCCGCATGGCGATTTCGCTGAGGTGACAGAGCGTATCGGAACGGATGGACTCATCGATGGGACAAACGGTGTCGGCGCGGCTCTTGATCGCGTCTAGAAAGTTGCGGACATGGTTCGCGCTCCGGGTCAGCCGCACTTTGAAGGTGTCCGGATTCGCGTCGATCAGGTTCTCCGGTTGGAGATTGATGCCATCACGGTCGATGTGGACCCACCCCTCGGAGCCTTCGAAGGCAGTGCCATGGCTGGAAATCCGACGATAGCGTTGCTTCCACTCGGCCTCTTCAGGCCAGGTATCGCAGGTGGGCAACCCCTGGTTTCCACCATTGGGCACACCCACGAATCTCAGCGTCACCCCGGAGGTGCACTTGAAGTTGAGATCCCAAATCGTGGCCGTATCGCACGCGCCTTCGCAATGGAAGGTCCCCCGCCCCTCGACTTCGATGGGACCGGTAAACAAATCGGCGCCCCAAGCGGCGATGTCGATCGGATGGATGCCCCACCCCGCGATAAAGCCCAGCGCGTAATCCGTCTTGAACCACCAGGTTTTTTTAGCGCCATCCGCCGAGCACAGGTCCTGGGTATGGGGTTTGAACGGCGCCGGCCCGAGCCACAGGTCATAATCCAGGCCGGGAGGGACCGGGACGACCAGGTTGGAGCCTCCCGGGGCGCTGCCTGGCGCCCAGACGTTGATGTGCTTGAGTTGCCCGATGCGCCCGTTTCGCACCAGCTCGCACCCCAGCCGAAACAAGTGAGACGAGCGCTGCTGCGTGCCGAATTGGAACACGCGCCGGTGGCGGTGCACCGCCTGGCGCAAAGCCCAGTCCTCAGTCAGACTCAGCCCCAGGGGCTTCTCGACGTAGATATCCTTTCCCGCGCGCACCGCCGCGAGCGCAACCAGCACATGCCAATGGTCCGGTGTGGCGATGAGGCAGGCATCGATGTCCTCGCGGCCGACAACCTCGCGAAAATCCACATACGCCGCGCAGTCCTGGTTGTGATAAGCCCCGTTCACCGCCGCCCGCGCCTGTTCGCGCTGCTCGCTTTTGACGTCGCACACCGCTACCACGCGCGCATCGCCCTGGCTCAGGAAGTTGCTCATGTCTCCCTGTCCTTGCGGCCCGACGCCGATGCAGCCGACGGTAATGCGATTGCTCGGCGCCACCGTCCCGGGGCGGCCCAGGACCGCAACCGGCGCGAGCGAGGGGAAAACCGAGGCCGAAAAGGCCAACCCCGTGGTTTGCTTCAAGAACCGGCGGCGATTAAGGGCAGTGGTCTTCATAAGCAGCAGGGGTCTTTTGGTCCTAAATCTTTCAGGGGTTTCCCTTTTGGCAGCGGCCCCGCCAGCGTCCAGGCAAGGCTTGGGAGGAGTGGCTGGCGTGCGCACGAGGCGACTCTGGCACGTCAAAAGACCTTATGAAAGCCAAAACTCTTCTCAAAGAATCTGCTGGAAGACGGACGCGAACGCCGGATTCCTTTTGAAATGGCCGGTTGACTCATGCTACAACCTGTGCATGAAGACGATACCCTCAGGCTTCACCTATAGTTTAATGTTTCTCATCCTGGCGAGTTGTTGCGCCTTGGCGGCCGAGACACCGAAACCGAACGCCGAAAAAATCCGGGTGTTGGTCTTCACTGGCGGACACGACTTTGAGCGGGAGGCATTTTTTAAACTTTTCAAGGACAACCCGGATATCACGTTTCGGGCCGCCGAGCACCCGCATGCGCAAGCACTCCTGAGCGGAAATACGGCGGGCCAATTCGACGTGCTGGTCCTCTACGATCTCTGGCAGGAAATCAGCGACGAAGCCAAAGTCGATTTCCTTGCCTGGCTCGGCGCCGGCAAGGGATTGGTCGTCCTGCACCATGCCATTGCCGACTATCAGAGCTGGCCGGACTACACCCGGATTATCGGGGGACGTTACTACCTGCAAAAGACCCTGGTGGATGGCGTCGAAAAGCCCCAGTCCTTATATCAGCACGGCATGCATTTCACCATCCACGTGGCCGATCCCCTCCACCCCGTCACTCGCGGGGTAACGGATTTCGAGATCCACGATGAAACCTATAATCTCTTCGATGTCGCCACGGATTGTCATCCGCTGCTGACGACCGAGGAACCCACCAGCAACAAGGTGATTGGCTGGGCAAAAACCTATCGCAAGGCCCGCGTCGTTTACCTGCAATCGGGCCATGACCATTTCGCCTATGAAAACCCGAAGTACCAAAAGCTCCTGGCCCAGGCCATCCGGTGGGCCGCCCGGAGAGATTAGGACCTCGACCCTAGCCGGCTTGCAGCCACCGTGAATCCGGGCTCGGAGCGACGATGTTTTTAAAAGTCATTGCCTGCGAAATTGCCGCGCGCGAATTTTATTTCGCCGCGGCCCACTCGCGGAACTTGGTGGATTTGGAGTTTCTGACCCAGGGCCACCACGACACGCCGGCAGCCGGAAGGGTTGAGCTCCAGCAGCGGATCCATGCGGTGCCACCAGGAAAGTACGACGCCGTGGTGCTGGGTTACGGGCTCTGTAGCAACATGCTCGTGGGCCTGACGACTCCGCACACGCCTTTAGTCATTCCACGCGCGCACGACTGTATCACCTTCTTCCTCGGCTCGAAGGAACGCTACCAGCAGTGCTTCACCGAAAACCCCGGAACGTATTATTACACGTCGGGCTGGCTGGAATGCGCGAAGCGGCGGGGCAAAAAAGGCGCGACCTGGGGCGGCGTGCCCCTGCCGGCCAATGCGGGCCTCAACTTGAAGCCCGCCTACGACGAGTGGGCGCGCAAGTACCGGTGAGGAGCAGGCAAAGTACCTGCTCGAAGAGTTGAGCCGCTGGGCAAATGCGTATTCGCACGGGACGCTCATCCAGTTCGAGTTTCTGAAACAGCTCAAGCTCGACGCTGAGGTCCGGCAAATCTGCGCCGAGAAGGGCTGGGAATATGGCGAACTCGAGGGCAGCCTGCACCTGTTTCAAATGTTGCTCGAGGGGGATTGGCCGCCAGCCGAATTCCTCATCGTGCAACCCGGCCAAGAAGTGGTTGCGACCCACGACGACAAGATCATTGGCGTCACCCCGGCGGCGTCATGAATCGTTCGCTGGGCAAGTCGTTCCCTGTTCGGCCTTAAACCCGCCGCGCAACCCGATCGCCTGATGGCCGGCTCCCGCAATGCTCTGCCGGGGCGTCAGCCAACCCGGTTGCCGGGGGCGTGGCAGTGTGGTAATTTGTTTGATGCACCTCGCGCTCAAGGCCCGCAGTGGTTGCGCTTTGCTGGTTTGGCTCAGCTTTGGGAGGATTTCGGCCGGCCAGCAACCTGCCGGAACAATTTATTACAATGCCTACGACTTCTCCTCGGGCCAGCCGGTTCTCACGTTAGACACCATCAAACCGGATGGAACCGCGCCATCGTTGCTGCCGGTGCCGCTGCCCGAACCGGCTTACCCGGCGGTGTCGAGGGATGGACGCCTGGTGGCGGTGACGTCCGCCGACCCGCAAAAGCGCTTCACGTTGAGCCGCGATGTGTTCGTCGAAAACTTGGTCACGACACAATTGCTGCAGTTGACCTCTTTTCCAAACACTTGGCTGAATGCGCAGACCAATTATACGACGGGGGCGGTCACGTCGATCACCTTTGACGCCGCCAAGTACACCTTGCCGCTCTTCAAGGCATTTTCTCCGGATGGCAGCCATTTGGTCGTGGCCGATTACGAGATTAACGGGAGCCTCATCACCTACTCGCTGACGAACTCCTTTGGTTCGGACCTTTACACGGGCACGACCACGACACCTACCGCGCGCGTCTATGCTTTTGACGGCAGCCCTTCGGTGTTGGTAGCCGCTGGGACCGGGGCCGATATCCATGGGGGAGACGGCATTGACTGGTCGCCGGACGGCACGTTGCTGGCCTGGCCCAACGCCATCGATGTCCTTTTCGCCGGCACCGGCCAGCCGGGGCGGGTGACCGCCATTTTCCTGATGAGCCCCGTGGCCGACGCCATCGCGGCGGGCCAAGCCCGCCAGGTCACGTTTCCCCAAGGTGAGACTGGGATTGTAGCGCAGGGCGCATACGTTCTATGGGAAACGGACTATCAACCGGCCTTCTCGCCAGACGGCAAACGATTGGCCTACATCCACGCGGTTTCTGAAAGCGTGGCTGGGCTGCCGGGTTATGACTCACAGCCAGCGCTCCACATTCTGGATGTCAACGGGACCAATGATCTCGAAATCCTGCGCTTCAACGTCGGCGAATATGTCACCCATGTGAGCTGGTCGCCCGATGGCACCCGGCTGGTTTTTGACCTGGGTCCCCAGGCCATTGGCCCCGATGGATTCCCTTACCTGCTCGCCGCCGCCAATTCAGATGCGCTTTATACGGTGAGCACGAACGGCCTCGGTTTCACTCACCTGCTCAACGCGGCCTCGACCTGGCCAGTCTGGGCCGTGGCGCCTGTGCCCCCGGCCACGCCTCCAACCTTGGCCTTCGGGAGCCCGAGGAATACTAGGAGAATGAGTTTGTTCTGGCCGCAAGGATCCAACTTCATTCTGCAGACTTCACCCCAGCTTGGCCCGGGCGCAAACTGGCAGCGGGTGAATGTTCAGACCGTGACCAACGGCGGCGTCCAATCTGTGACCGTGGACAGCTCGAGCGGCAGCCGCTTTTATCGACTGAGTTCGCCTTGAACCGGAGACGCGCGGGCCAAGGGAGGAAGGTCGGAACCTGTGCGGATTCCGCACACCCTCAGGGCCGCACGCCCAGGCGGACTCCGGGCACGGGGCCACGCGGATAATCCTCCTGAAACCGACTCAGGTCGGAGCGCGGGAGCCGGTAATCCCGGGCGAGCAAATCCGCAAAAGCCGGCTCGGCGGTTCGGCCACCGCTGTCAAGACGCAGCGCGGATTGGAAGTCGCGCAGCGACGCGTACGTCGCGTGCCGGCCCCAGGTCGTGCCCCAGTTGAACCAGCCTTGTCCGGGGCCGGCGCAGTAGGTGTTTTGCTTGAAGAGCAGATGCAAGGACTCCAGCGTGAGGCCAGTGGCGGCGCGGTTTCCATCCTGGGAGTCACGCCCGCTCACGGAATTTCGAGGCTCTGCGCCATTCGTTTTGCCCGTCGCCGGCCATTGGCGGCCATCCCGCGTATCGAACCAGCCCCAGATCTGCGCGTCCCGGTTGAAGGCGATCAGATTGTGCTGAATCAGCTCGTCATGGTTCCAAACCGGCGCCTCGCCGTGCTGGCCAATCCTCGGTGTGGTGCGGTCCTGCTCGCGGAAGTTGAACCCTTCGCGGTTTCCCAGGATCAAGTTGCGTTCGATCACGCAGCCCGGGCTGCTGGACAGCGCAATGCCCGCCTGCGCGCCCCAGGCCCCGGCTGTCGCAGCGAAGCCGTTGCCCACGATCACGTTGTCCCGCGCTTGCAGGCCGAAGGAGATCTCGTAAAAGATGCCGCTGTCCTCGTTATCCGCAATCAGGCACTGGCGAACCGTAGGCTGTTCGTTGCCGATGTCGAACCAGATCCCATTCCCGCGGTTGCGCACAAACCGGCTGCGCTCCAAGACCACATCCCGGCTTAGCACCAGCTTGTCACCGCCGGCTTCCCAGCCGCGATCGAAGCCCTTGGTATTGTTGTTCTCGACCAGGCATTCGGTGAATAAGAGCCGGTGCGCGCCATTCGCGCCGAAGCCAATCTGCCCATTGTCGCGGAACGTGCAGCGGCGGACGATTTGATCCTCGCCGGTGAACGTGGCGCCGCTCGAGTTCATGGATTCGAGCACGCAATCTTCCAGCACATCATGGGCGCCGGCCAGCACCACCGAGCCATGTTGCGCCATGTTTGCGGCATAACGGAACCGCAAGCCGCGCACTTGAACATAGGCGCCCTCCACGCGGAGGATCTCCTGCCGAACCGACGCCTCGACCAAAACTTGGTTAAGATCCCGGCCGGCCGGGTCCCAAACGTTCAGCACCTGATTTGAGGTATCGGCATAGAAGGCACCCGGCGCAAGCTGGCCGGCCTCCAAGACCTGGCCAAGCGGGTACCCATTAATGGCCACCTGCTCACAGCGCCCGATCAGACGATGGTAGGTGTCATCCGGGTGCGTCATGTGCGGTGACCACGTAATAAACCGGTACGGCCATGCGGTGCGGTAAACCGGCGTCCCCGGGTCTGGTTGCACCCACGCGGTCAGCCGGTCGGCGCCGCTCAGCACGACGTCCGCGCCCCGGGCCGCCTCAAAGCGGATGGGGCTCTGTTCCGTGCCGCTGGTTTGGATTACGACGTGTTCCCGATACGTGCCGTCGCGAATAAGGACCACATCACCGGGATGGACGGCTTGAGCCGCTCGAGCCAGCGTTTTCCAAGGCCGCTCGGTCGAGCCCGGGCCATCATCGGCGGCCTCGGGCGCGCGCTGGGCCACCTCATAAGTGGCCGCGCGGAGTTGAGAACCGGCCAGCACCGCAATTAGGCACGAGCACGCGAGGCGAGAAGAAAGCATAACGACGAGGTGAGCATTCACAGTCAAGAATACCTGGGTTTTTGCGAATCACGTTCAAACGGCATCACGAGGACACGGCTTTCGGCCGGCGTTCAAGGCGGCGATAATCCGCTCCGGATCGTAAACGCACCCGGCCCAGGTCCCGCCGGAGGCCGCCTGCAAAGCCGCCCAGAGCCGCGTATCCTCGGGCAGCGCGGGGTGCGCGGCGAGATCCGGGCGCGGCTGGCGCTGCGCCAGAACCATGACACCTTGCTCGGCCGTGAACCTCTCACGCCCATCCCCCATCAGATCGACCGTTCCCTCGACCCGCTGGCGGTCAATCACGATGCGGATCAGGTCTCCGTCCAACACCTTCCCAATCGGTCCCCCGGCCAGTCCTTCGGGACCGATATGACCGATGCAAGCTCCCGTCGAGACGCCGGAAAACCGGGCATCGGTGAGCAGGGCCACATGCTTGCCCGATGGCAGATGCTTTAGGGCCCCGGTGACCTGGTAGGTTTCTTCCATGCCGGTGCCCATCGGCCCGACTCCCGTCAGGACCACAACATCCCCCGCGGCAACGCGGCCTTGCTTAATGGCCTCGACCGCCGCCCGCTCGCTGACAAAGACCCGCGCGGGTCCTTCTTTGCGATAAACCCCGTCGGGATCGACGATGGATGGATCGATCGCGGTGCTCTTCACCACCGCCCCGTCCGGTGCAAGATTGCCACGGGGAAAAACCAGGGTCCCGGTCAAACCCGCCTCCCGCGCCTTCTCGGGTGGCAAAATCACGTCGTCGGGATCCACGCCGTCTTTTTCCCGCAACAACTCCCGAAAACGCTTTCGCCGCTCGGAGGTTTCCCAGGCGTCCAAGACTTGGCTCAGCGGGCAGCCGGTAACCGTCAGCGCGTCGAGTTCGAGCAGGCCCAACCGGCGCAGGTGCAGCATGACCTCCGGCACGCCGCCCGCCAGGAACACCCGGACCGTCGGATGATGGACCGGGCCATTGGGCAGGACACTCACCAGCCGAGGCACCCGCCGATTGACCAAAATCCAATCCTCGACTGTGGGCTGCTTTAATCCCGCGGCGTGGGCGATGGCGGGGATGTGCAACAGCAAGTTGGTGGAGCCGCCAAAAGCGGCATGCACCACCATGGAATTGTTGATGCTGGCCGGGGTTAGAATATGCCGCATCTTAACCCCGCGGCTCTCGAGGTGTTGCAGCGCCCGGGCCGACCGCCGGGCTGTATCCAACCATACCGGCTGGCCCGAAGGCGCCAGCGCCGAATGCGGCAACGCCATCCCCAAAGCTTCGCTGACCACTTGGGCTGTGGCCGCCGTCCCGAGAAACTGACACCCGCCTCCGGGAGAAGCACACGCGCGGCAGCCCAAGTCGGCGGCTTCCGACAGCGAAAGCAAACCATGGGCAAAGCGCGTTCCCAGCGTTTGAACCGTGCCGGCGTCCTCGCCATCGCTCGGAGGCAGGGTCACGCCGCCCGGCACGATGATTCCCGGCAGTTCACCGAGCCCGGCCACCGCCATCATCATCGCAGGCAATCCCTTGTCGCACGTGGCAATGCCCAACACCCCCGCCCGCAACGGCAGCGAGCGCGCCAGCCGCCGGAATACCACCGCCGCATCGTTGCGATACGGCAAGCTGTCGAACATGCCGTGGGTGCCCTGCGTGCGCCCGTCACAAGGATCCGAGCAAAAGCCCGCAAACGGTAGCACCTTGGCCCGCCGAAATTCCTCCGCCGCCGCCTGGACCAGGAGTCCAATCTCCCAATGGCCCGTGTGATAGCCCAGCGCGATCGGCCGGCCATCCGGCGCGCGCAAACCCCCTTGGGTGCTCAGGATGAGGAATTGTTTGCCTCCAACCTCCGCCGGGTTCCAGCCCATGCCCACGTTCTGGGTCCACCCAAAAATATCGCCGCTCGGATGGTTCAGCAGCATGTCCTCGGTCAAAGGCAGGCTGCCCGCGGGACCGCGAGCAGACGTTTGCACCTGGTAGATGTCCGGATCCGCGGGCTCAAACACGGCTTTGGCAACGGTCATCGGGTGATTCAAACACCAAGCGAGCATCACAGCAATGCTAACGAAGGTCCGCCTTCTGACCGTTTATGCGTTTCCGCTTTGGATTGGGGGATTCTCCCCCCTATGTTGGCCGGTGACTGGTGAAAAAGGGAGAGCAAACCGATACGGCATCCGGCTGTCATCGCAATGTTCAGAACAAACTCCGAGATTATGGCCGAAGCACCGCCGCCCTGATCCGCTCGGCGCCGCCGGGCAATCCCCGGAGGAACACGCCGGGTGCGCGAGCAAGAGCGCCGGAGGAGTCGTCAAGGAACGCACCGCCATCAGCGTCCACATCGTCTATAAAGCGATCCTGGCCGAGGGCGAAGAAGAGTTGCGCCGACCCTCCTCGGCAATATTATCGGGGGCGTAGCCTTGGTGGCGGCCTTGAACCATGCGCAAGTCACCGGTGCTATCGGCCCCGAGCATTAATGCGTCGGCTCGCATTTTTGCCCAGATTTCTATTGCGTCGTCCCTCCCATTTGCTATATTCCGCGTTCCGTTTCCTTTTTCGGGAGACGGCCCAGATTTTTTTACACGAAATGCCGACAATTAATCAATTGGTCCGCAAGGGCCGCAGCAAGCTCAAGCACAAGTCGAAGTCGCCGGCCTTGAATAACTCTCCCTTTCGCCGGGGCGTGTGCATCCAGGTCATGACGCGCACACCCAAAAAGCCGAATTCGGCCATGCGCAAGGTGGCCAAGGTGCGCCTCACCAACGGATACGAGGTGATCGCCTATATCCCCGACGAAGGCCATAACTTGCAGGAACACTCGATTGTGCTGGTTCGGGGCGGCCGCGTAAAGGATTTGCCAGGCGTCCGCTACCATATCGTGCGTGGCACCCTGGATGCCGCCGGTGTGGAAAAACGCCGTGTCAGCCGCTCGAAATACGGCGTCAAGCGCCCTAAAGCCGGCGCCAAGCCCGCCGCAGCCGCCGCAGCCCCAGCTCCGGCCGCCGCATAAACCCCTGCGCCCCAAGTATTACGCTTTACATTCCTAACCTTACAGCGATTTAACCAGTCAAACGCATGTCCCGACGCCGCCAAGCCACCAAGCGCCCGATCCTCAAGGATGCCAAATTCAACAGCACCCTGGTTTCGCGCCTGGTCAACACTGTCATGGAGCGAGGCAAGAAAACCGTCGCTCAAAAGATCGTTTATTCCGCCTTCGACCAGATCGCGGAGAAGAACCCTGCCACCAGCCCGCTGGACATTCTCCAACGGGCGGTCGATAACGCCAAGCCCCGGCTCGAAGTCAAGGCTCGCCGGGTCGGCGGCGCCACTTACCAGGTGCCCCTGGAAGTGCCGCCGGACCGCCAGTTCGCCCTGGCCCTCCGCTGGCTGGTCGATTTCGCCGACAACCGCAAAGGCATTCCGATGAAGGAAGCCTTGGCGTCCGAAATCATGGATGCTTACCAGGGACAGGGCAATGCCATCCGCAAGCGGGATGAGGTGCACAAAATGGCCCAGGCGAACAAGGCATTTGCGCATTTCCGCTGGTAGGCTATTATAGTTATAGGTACGCCCCGAAGGCCGAAAGTTGCTCGGGGCGTTTTTATTGTTAGCAGGCTCGTTTTGGGCATATAGATTGGAGAATTCGATGGATGCAGTAATGGAAAAAGCTAAAACCGCGGCGGGCGCTTCGCCCAATGCGTTGAACCGGCCCTACCCGATGGAACGCACCCGGAACATCGGCATCGCCGCGCACATCGACGCTGGCAAAACCACCACCACCGAGCGCATCCTCTTTTACACCGGCCTCATCCATAAAATGGGTGACGTCGATGACGGTAATACCGTCACCGACTGGATGGAACAAGAGCGCGAGCGCGGCATCACCATCACCTCCGCCGCTACCACCTGCTACTGGACACAGAAAGAGGACGGAACCTATAAGTCCTTCACCGGCATCCCCCATCGCGTCAACATCATCGATACCCCCGGTCACGTCGATTTCACCGCCGAAGTCGAGCGCTCGATGCGCGTCCTCGACGGCGCCGTCGCCGTGTTCTGTGGTGTCGCCGGCGTCCAACCCCAATCCGAAACCGTCTGGCGCCAGGCCACCAAGTACCGCGTGCCGCGAGTCGCCTTCGTCAACAAGATGGACCGCACCGGGGCCAACTTTGAGAACGCCCTCGACGACATGCGGAAGAAGCTCGGCGCCTACGCCTATCCGATCTTCCTGCCCATCGGCAAAGAAGACCATTTCCGCGGCGTGATTGATGTCGTAAATCAACAAGCCATCGTTTATGACCAAACCGACGAGGTGGGACTCAAGTACGAAGTCACCGAAATCCCGGCCGAGTTGAAGGCGTCCGCCCAGGCGGCCCTGGCCGAGCTGATCGACGCCGTTTCCAACAAGGACGACGTCATCGCCGAAATGGTGATCGATAATAAGCCCATCACCGCCAAGGAACTCAAACCGGCCATCCGGCGGCTGACTTGCCGGATCGAGCTGGTCCCCGTGCTGTGCGGTTCCGCGTTTAAAAAGCGCGGCGTCCAGCCCCTGGTGGATGCGGTGGTCGATTACCTGCCCTCGCCCTTGGATGTCCCCGCCGCCGTGGGGATCGTCCCGGATACCACCCAGCAGGTCGAAGTCCCTTCGAACGACAACGCCAAATTCTGCTCGCTGGCCTTCAAACTGTGGACCGACCCCTACGTCGGCAAGCTGGTGTTTTTCCGCGTCTATAGCGGCCAGCTCAAGAAGGGCGATGTGATCTATAACCCGCGCACCCGCAAACGCGAACGCGTCAGTCGCGTGATGATGATCCAGGCGGACAAACGCATCGACGTCGAAACGACCTACGCCGGGGACATCGCTGCCCTGGTGGGGCTCAAGAACATCACGACCGGCGACACGCTGTGCGACGAAGACTTCGAGATCATGCTCGAGCCGCCCACGTTCCCCGAACCCGTCATCTCGATGGCCGTCGAGCCCAAGACCAAGGCGGACCGCGAGAAGATGGGCGAAGGCCTGCCAGCGGCTGGCGGAGGAGGATCCGACCTTCCGCTGCTTTACCAATGAGGACACCGGCCAGTTGATTATCGCGGGCATGGGTGAACTCCACCTCGAAATCATCCGTGACCGGCTCTTTCGCGAGTTCAAAGTCGGTGCCAACGCCGGCGCCCCGCAAATCGCCTATCGCGAGACCGTGACCAAGGCCGCCGAGGGCGAAGGCAAATTCATCCGCCAATCCGGCGGTCGCGGCCAGTACGGCCACGCCATGGTTACCCTGGCCCCCAACGAACGCGGCAAGGGCGTCGAAATCGAAAACGACATCGTCGGCGGCGCCATTCCCAAGGAATACATTCCCGCAGTCATCGATGGCGTCGAAGAGGCCATTGCCGGCGGCGTCCTGGCTGGCTACCCCGTCGTGGACGTGAAAGTCTCGATCGTGGACGGCACGTTCCACGAGGTGGACTCGAGCGAACTGGCGTTCAAAATGGCCGGGATCTTCGCGCTGAAAGATGCCGCCAAAAAGGCCAACCCCATTCTCCTCGAACCGATCATGAAGGTCGAAGTCACGACGCCCCAGGAATACCAGGGCGACATCATCGGTGACATCACCCGGCGACGCGGTCAAATCGGCAACATCGAGGCCAAGGACAGCGCCACCATCGTCAGTGCCGAGGTGCCGCTGGCCGAAATGTTCGGCTACGCCACCGCCATCCGATCCCTGTCCAAGGGCCGCGCCGCGTATTCCATGGAGCCGTTCCGCTTCGAGCCCGTGCCTGCGAATATTGTCGCGGGAATTCTGGACTCCGCCAAAGGCAAACCGGCCGCTCGCGCCTAAAGCGAGGGACGTAACTCCGGCCACCATGACGTGTGGCCAAAGAACTCAAGTGTGCAAAGGCTCCGGGTCAAACCCGGAGCCTTTTTAACCTCCCGCCCGGTTGCGACCGCGAAGCGATTCAACCCGGGGGCGGGGAACCACACCCGGGTTATGAAGTGAAGCCCCCGCATCTATCCAGCCACAGTTGGGGTTGGGGTTGGGGTTGAAAGGATTCCCACGCTCGGCGGGTTGTCCAACCGCCGCCAGCGCCCGCCGTGCCGAGACCCTTCCCCCGCCCTGGGCATAAGCCAAAAATCTTCATTTGTGGATTTCCTAGCGTTTCTTGTGGCGGCGTAGGGGTTCCCGCTGCCAACAATTAGGCAGGTTTTGGGCTGAGCGGAGCCGAGAGAAGGCCTTGGCGCTCCGCTGTCCCCACGCCGTCCGCCGACTCGACCAGCGTTGGAGAGAACCTCTTCGTTTCCTTCGTTTTCTTTTGTTCTTCGGTTTGGGCCCTTCAGTTCGCACGCGGCGGGATCCTGCGTGTCCGGCCATCCGTCCGCTTCATTCCGGGGAAGTCGAAGATGCTCCGTTCCCGGGGTATATCTGGCAGCTTCCTATAGCTCCGCAACTGGGAAAACAGAATGCCTGGGCCGTGTTTTTTACCCGGCAGGCAGCCATGAAAACCCAGAGTTCTCTGTACACCAAGCAAACGAAGGCAACGAAGAATTTTGTCGTTTCGGAAAAAAACGGAGCGCACACCGAATGAGGCGTGTGGCACCCCCCGATCCTCTTGTGCGCGCCAGCCTTCGACCACCTCTCAAACCACGGAACGTCCGAAGCCACGGCTCAGTCGGGCCTCATTGCGGTCCGGAAAGCCAATCAGCCCTGATCTCCTTTATCCCGTTGAGCATGAATTGAATGGCCACGGCGGCCAGGAGCAAGCCCATGATGCGGACGGTAATCTTCATGGCAATCGGGCTCAGCCATTGGGCGCCGCGGGCGGAGAACCGGAAGATGAGATACGAAGCCAGGCAGACGCCGGCGATGCAGCCGAACAAAGCGATCCGCTGCCCGAGATTCGCGGCCTCGCTGTGGAGCAGGATCGCGGTCGAGATCGCCCCCGGGCCGGCCAGCATGGGGATGGCAAGGGGCGCCACGGCGATATCTGCTTTCTCGACCCCGGCGGCGGTTTCTTCGGTGGTTTCCTGCACGCGCGAGCGTTGTGCCCGGAGCATATCCAGCGCCACCAGCAGCAGCACGATGCTGGCGGCGAACTCAAACGCCGGCATGGTGATGCCCAGGAATTTGAAAATCCAATGCCCGGCCACCGCAAAACCGATCAACACGCCTCCCGCCACCACGCAGGCGAGTCGCGCCATGCGGATGCGCTCTTCCGGGGAGTCGGTGGCGGTCATCGCCAGGAACGCCGGCACCGCGGCCAGCGGGTCAACAATGACAAACAGCGAGCTGGTGGCCAGCAGGATGTACTCGGGCAGGGTCACTTCAGTGGGGAGGCAGGTCCGGAAACCGCCTCTGGGCCCCGCGCGGCCGCGCAGGGCGCAAAGATGGCTTCGGTCATACCGTGAATGATTTTCTTGTCGGCGGGACAAATGGTGGCGAGCACCCCGCCGAGCCCGGCGCGAGCCGCCTCGGCTTCACCCGTAACGAAGTAATACGGACACAACCGCACCCGCCCCGGCATGGGGACAACCTGCCGCTTCTCGAAGTCATACCAAGCCGAGTCAACCAGGCCCGGTTTGTTGTAGCGCTGCAGCACGTAAGGTGACTCGCCGAAGCTCGCGATGGCCTTCTCCACCGCCGCAGCCCAATCCGCGTGCGGGAGATCGCTGCCCAAATAGACCCCGCGCGCCCCCCAGGCGTGGGCGGAAAAGCCGGACACCTTTAGAATCAACTCGCGTTCTTTGTGCGACAGGGTTTCGAGCTGACGCCAATCGGTCAGGTTCAACTCCGGGATGGCGGCATGCGGCGGGAGGGGCGCAGGATCCACCAGCCAGGTGTAGGGCACCAGGCGCAGCAGGCGCTGGAAGAAACTCTCGCCAAGTTCCTGGCGCCAAAATGGCTGCAAATGCCGGTTCCAGAGCAGCGCGAAGAGCATCTTCTCCTCGAACATCGGCTTGGGCGCCGGGGTCACGCGCAGCCGCTTGGCCGCGGCCCGGTCAAAAATCGTCTTCGCGCTCGGGACGTTGGGGAGATCGAACAGCTCGAAAAAGCGATAGACCGCGTCACCATCGGCAAAACTTTCGAACCGCGCATCCTCGACATGGAACCTCGATTTGCCCAACTGGCCGGCCACCCAGGCCATTTCCGGACGGTAGGTGGCGGCTTCTTCGGACACGACAATGTGAACGGTGGGGGCGTCGCCGAAGATGCTGGCGAACCCTTCGAGCATCCCCCGGGCGCCACCCATGACTTCAGCGCCCATTTGGGAATAGACCTGGTTGAGCCAGGCCGTCAGGCCGATGCCGCCCGGGACCGAATCCAATTCGGTCACGCGGAGGCCCTGGTCGGTGATGAGCAAGTCCGGGCGGATGACTCTGGGAACATCGTTCTTGAAGGCCGGCGAGCGCTGCAGCCGGATCAACGCTTCCGGTTTGCCCTGGTCCAGCCACCGCACCACCCACCCGGGCTGTTTGCCTTCGGCGCTCTTTCGGTAGAGCAAGTTGACGGCGCGATAAAACTGAAGCAGCACTCGCCCGAGCGTTTCCAACTCCTTCGCCAGGCTCGGGCTGAGCGGGAAAGGCGCCGGTGACACACGCCAGTCATGGCCGGCAAACAGCCCCTCGGACGGCATGTGCTCGCGCACGAAGCGCGCGCGGTCGGCATCGGAGTTGATTCCGGCGATGGTCGGCGATGGAGTCATGCGTTTTGGGTTCGGCACGCCTGATCAACGCGAAGACGCGAAGAGTCAACGCAAAGACGCAAAGGCGCAAAGACGCGGAGATACAGGGACTCAATGCGGAGACGAAAAGACCCCAAGACACGGAGACTCAACGCAAAGACGCGAAGACCCAAAAAATCAACGCAAAGACGCAAAGACGCGGAGACGCGAAGAAAGACAGACGCAACGCAGAGAGGCAGAGGCTCAGAGACGAAACGCAGGCCGGAAGGTGGCCCCGGCGGACCAAAGAGGATTGGCTTCAAATGGCCGCATGGCCCACGACCCTGTTCGGTCCGCGCACGCGCGGCGCCGGGGAATGATCGACCCGGCTCCGTTGGTTCAGTTGTAGATTCCATGTCCATCCGTCTGACTCCGTGGCGAGAATGAATTGCCCAGCCTAGCTTCGCACCTGGCCACTGCCCAGGCCGAGCCACTTGTAACTGGTCAACTCTTCGAGGCCCATTGGCCCGCGGGCGCCAATTTTGTCGGTGCTGATGCCGATCTCGGCGCCCATGCCAAACTCCCCGCCGTCGGTAAACCGCGTCGAGGCGTTCCAATAGACGGCCGCGGAATCGACCTCGGAAAGAAATTGCTGGGCTCGCGCCGGATTGCGCGTCACGATGCTGTCGGAATGGGCGGAGCCGTAGTGATTGATGTGGGCGATGGCCTGCTCGACACCGTCCACGACGCGCACATTGAGAATATAGTCGTTGTACTCGGTGAAGAAGTCCTGATCCGTGGCGGGCTTGATTTCCGCCTGCGGAGCAAGGGAAGCGGATTTCAAAATCCCCTCCGCCGCCGGATCCACTCGCAACTGGACCTTGCTTTCGGCGAGGCGGGAGCCAATCACCGGCAAAAAAGCTTTGGCAACCTTCGCATCCACCAGCAGGGTTTCCATGGCGTTACAAACCGCCGGCCGCTGCACCTTCGCGTTCAGGGCGATGTTCTCGGCCATTTTCAAATCAGCCTCCGCATCGACATACACGTGGCAAACGCCCTTAAAATGTTTGATGACGGGAACCTTCGAGCACTCGGCGACGGCGCGGATCAAACCTTCGCCCCCGCGCGGCATGCACAGATCCACATATTGCGTCAACGAGAGCAGCTCGCGGATGGCCTCGCGGTCGGTCACGGGGACCACTTGAATGGCAAATTCCGGAAACTGCGGCAGGGCTTGCCTGCCCGCCTCGATCATGGCGCGGGCAATGGTTTGGTTTGAATTCACCGCTTCCTTGCCGCCGCGGAGGATGGTGGCATTGCCGGATTTGAAGCACAGGCTGGCGGCGTCGGCGGTCACATTCGGGCGGGACTCGTAGATGATCACCACCACGCCAATGGGGGTGGAAATCTTTCGGAGCTTAAGTCCGTTGGGCCGAACCCGCTCGTCCAGAATCCGCCCGACCGGGTCGGGCAAGCCGGCGACCTCGCGCAGGCCCTTGGCCATTCCGGCGACGCGCTTATCGTCCAGCCGAAGGCGATCGAGCATAGCCGTGGAAAGACCGGATTTTGCGCCGGCCTCCAGATCGAGAGCGTTGGCCTGCTGGATGGCCGCCTGGCCGCGTTCGAGAGCGTCCGCCATCGCGAGCAGGCAGGCATTCTTTTCGGACGTGCTGAGCTTCGCCAACTGGCGTGAAGCGGCTTTGGCTTGCCGGGCCAAAAGCGTCATTTGCTCATTCAAGGTCACGCGTGGAAAGTAAGCCAAGTCGGGCAAGATAAAAGCCCGAAAATGTGAGGCGCAGGGTGTGGGACAAAATCCTTCCTCGGCTTAGCTTGCTTGGTGTATAGACAACTCCTGGTTTCCCCGACCCCGTTTGCCCTCTCCCCTCTGTGCCAAGTGCACGATGCATGGGGCGCCTGCCCCACCAGCTCACCACCCCCGCCCCAACCGTGGCCGTTCAGGTCGCGGAGCACAGCGCCTGAACAGATACCTCGATCCCCTCAAGGCGCGCGGAGCTTCCGAGGCCGAGCCTCTCTGGCTTTCACGGCTGAGCCGGCCCGCGCCAAATGCTGCCGCCGAATGTCGTCACGCGGATGGTGTCTGCATCCGCCGGATCAAATTCCATACGCTGCACATTGGAGAAGGGCAAATCCTCGAAGGCCCGCCAGGTATGACCATCATCCCGGCTTAGCCAAAGCCCCGCGCCGGGCGGGATGAAACGCGGGCCGGCAGCGGGTATCGCTGCGCAGTTGCGACTGGTTGATCATGCGCCAATTATGCCCGCCATCGTCCGAGAGGTAGGCGCCGCTCATGTCGCAGTTGATCAGCATCAAGTTCGGATCCGCGGGCGAAATCGCCGGGGTAAACATTCTGCCGCCCCCGGACAAGCCGGCGGGCTGCCAGGCCGGGTCTTTTTGCGCCGGAGCGGCGTGAAGCTCTCCGGCTGTCAGCAGGGCGCCCGACAGCAAAGCGAGAGCGTGGATCCGCGGATGCCTCATGGGTTCTCCTCCCACTCGCGCGCTCGGCTCAGCGCCGCCGCCCAGCGGCGCCGGCGATGCGCCATCTCGTCCGCGCCTCGGCCGGGCTCGAACACGCGCTCCGCCCGCCACGCAGCGCGCACCTCGCTCTGATCCCTCCAAAAGCCGGTGGCCAGGCCCGCCAGACAAGCCGCGCCCAGGGCGGTCGTTTCGAGAACCTCGGGCCGGACCACGGGGACCTGCAGCAGGTCCGCCTGGAACTGCAGGAGCAGGTTGTTCGCCGCCGCGCCGCCATCGACCCGCAGTTCATCGAGCGCGATCCCGGAATCTTCCCGCATCACCCCGAGGACATCGGCCACCTGGAAGGCGATGCCTTCCAGCGCCGCGCGCGCGAGGTGGCCGGCCGTTGTGCCGCGCGTCAGCCCGGTGATCGTGCCGCGCGCGTATTGATCCCAGTGCGGCGCCCCGAGGCCGGCAAAGGCGGGGACCAAGTACACCCCGCCGCAATCGGGCACACTTGCGGCCAGAGCCTCGATTTCCGCCGACGATTTGATGATCCCCAACCCGTCGCGCAGCCACTGCACGACCGCGCCGCCGATAAAGACGCTGCCTTCGAGCGCAAACTCGGTTTGCGAGCCCCGTTTCCAGGCGACCGTCGTAAGGAGTTGATGGCGCGAAGGACTCGGCTTCCGCCCGATATTCATCAAGAGGAAACAACCGGTGCCGTAGGTGTTCTTGGCCAGGCCGCGCGTGAAGCAGTTTTGGCCGAAGAGGGCGGCTTGCTGATCGCCCGCGATGCCGGCTATCGGCACGGGAGCGTCGAAGAGGCCCGCGGCGGTCTCACCGTAAATCTCGCTCGAGGAACGAACTTCGGGCAGGACCTCGCGAGGAACTCCGAGCACGCCCAGCAATTCGTCGTCCCAGGCGCCGGTATGCAGGTTGAAGAGCATGGTGCGAGACGCGTTGCTGGCATCCGTCACATGGAGCTTCCCAGCGGTCAAGTTCCACAGGAGCCAGGTATCAACGGTGCCGAAGGCCAGCTCACCTCGCTCGGCGCGCGCTCGCGCGCCGGGAACATGCTCGAGCAGCCAGCGCAGTTTGCTCCCGGAAAAATACGCGTCGATGACCAGCCCGGATTTTCCGGCGATGAGCTCTCCAAGGCCGGCGCGCTTCAACTCATCGCAGAAGCCCGCCGTCCGCCGGTCCTGCCACACGATGGCGTTGTGGATCGGCTCACCGGTGCGCCGGTCCCAAAGCACGGTGGTTTCCCGTTGGTTCGTGATTCCCAACGCCGCCACGTCACGCGCGCATATACCCGCTTTGGACAGGGCGGCGTGTGCCATTTCGAGCTGGCTTTGCCAGATTTCTCGCGGATCATGCTCGACCCAGCCAGCCTGGGGGTAGAGCTGACGAAACTCTTTTTGTGCTATGGATTTGACAACACCTGCGTGGTCGAAGACGACGGCCCGGGAACTGGTGGTTCCCTGGTCCAGGGACAAAACGAATGACATAAGTGCCTGGGATGCGGCAGTGGGTGCACCGCGGAATCGCGGGCTTCTTCCTAGCCGCCGGCCGAGCGACTGTCAAGCGGGCTCTGACCTGCGAAGCTGGCGGTGGAAAGGTTCCCAGTCTCCCGCGCTGGCCTGCTTGAGCTTTTGATCCGAGAGAACCCGTGCGCGCTCCGTGGGCCGCTTAGCAAATCCTCGGGAACCCTCCCGCATGAACCGATTCTCCGATCCCCTAACAGGCCGCCCATCGCCGGCCTGGCTGCGATCAGAGCCGAGAACCGCGGACCCCGGCCATGACGTGTGACCCGATCATGCACCGCCTTTCCCTTGGCCTCGCCGCCTGTCTGGCCTCATTGACTTGCGGCATGGGGACCGGATTGGCGGCGGAGGCCCATTCGAGCGAATCGGTTTCGTCCGCCCCGCCTCCGCCCCAGCTCGGGCTCGCCCCCACCAACGGCGCCGGGGCCTCCGCGGACGCGCCCGAGCGCGCGTGGAACTGGCACCTGCAGAACACGGACATCGTTCAAGGGGATCCCGGCTTTCCCGCCCAATACTCCGGGCCCAACAGCTTGAATCATAACGGCGAGGTTCGCGAAACGGTTTCTCTGGATTTGTTTGCTGGAGCGCGGCTCTGGCGCGGGGCCGAGGCGCACGTGGACGGCCTGCTCTGGCAGGGCTACGGCCTGAGCAAGACGCTCGGTGTCGAAGGCTTCCCTAATGGCGAGGCCTTCCGCCTGGGCACAGACGTCCCGAATGTGACCATCGCGCGCTTGTTCCTGCGCCAAACCATTGGGCTGGGAGGCGAGCGGGAGAAGATCGAGGACGACCCGCTTCACGTGGGCGGCAGCGAGGATGTGTCCCGGCTGACTTTCACTATCGGCAAGCTCAGTGCCAAAGACCTGTTCGATAACAATGCCTACGCCAACGATCCCCGGACGCAATTCATGAACTGGGCCCTCATGGCGAATGAGGCCTGGGATTACCCGGCGGACAGCCTCGGGTTTCAAACCGGCGCGGCCGTCGAATTGAACCAGCCCCGGTGGGCTCTGCGCTATGGCTTCTTTCAGATGCCCCGGACCTCGAATGGCATGGCGCAGGACACGCATTACCTCGAAGCCTGGGCCATGGTCATGGAATTCGAGCGGCGCTACGCGCTGAACGGACACCCGGGCGCCGTCCGCGTGCTGGCCTTTCTCAATCGTGCCGATATGGGACTCTACCAGGCGTCCCTGGATGCCTCGACCCGGCCCGCGGACATCCTCGCCACCCGGGCGTACCGCGACAAATACGGCTTCGGCTTGAACATCGAGCAGGAGTTGACCACCGGGGTTGGACTTTTTTCCCGCCTGGGCTGGAGCGACGGCCGGACGGAGGCCTGGACCTTTGCCGACGTGGATCGGACGGCGACGCTAGGCGCCAGTATCAAGGGCGCGTTTTGGGGCCGGCCCAATGACAGCGTAGGCGTGGGCGGCGTGCTCAACGCGATCACGCGGGCGCACCAGGAGTTTTTCGCGGCCGGCGGCACGGGAATTCTTGCCGGGGATGGCAACCTGAACTATGGGCTGGAAAAGATCATCGAGACGTATTACGACGCTCAGCTTTGGAAGACTCTCCACGGCGCGCTCGATTATCAGTTTATTACCAACCCCGCGTATAACCAGGCACGCGGGCCCATGTCAGTGATCGGCGTCCGACTGCATTGGGAATTTTGATTGGGTGCGCGAGTTCCCCGGCGAAGCGCGCCCCGGCCCCGAATCCGCCTGGGGAGAAAAGTCCTTTGATCCGCCTCCCGCTTCCTTCAAACTGCCACGCGCATGAACGGCCTCGGCTTCGATGATCCCCGGATCCTTCGAGCCTACCAGCGCTACCAACAGAGCGGTCACGGCGAAAGCGTGCTGCTTTTCGACGGCACCCGCACGCGACACTACGCGCTGACCGATGCCAAGGAATTCTTCGCTGAATTCACCGAAACCTATTTTGGCCTCAACGATTTTTTTCCATTTAACCGCGCCGAGCTGAAAACTGCCGAGCCCGAGATTTACCAGCTCATGCTGAATATCTGGGGACCGCCGCAAAGCAACACGCCGTCGCCGTGAACATCCCATCCCATGACCCCGGCGCTCATGCCAACCGCAGCCCAGCCCCGAGCCTGACAGGGTTCCCTCTTCCCCGCAGGAGCGCGCCAGAATTTCGGCCCTCCTTGGGGCGTCCGCAAACCCCGGTCCGGGAGGACACCTCCCGGACCTCCAACCCGCGAGCACAAAAATGAAACCAGGAAGTCAGCCTCCAAAAGACCCAATCCCCTCGACCATGACGCGCCGGCGCTTCGTTGCCGGCACGGGCGCTTCGCTCTTGGCCGTCACGGTTCTCAAACCCGGCCTGGCGGCCGGGTCCGAAGCCAATGCCAAACTCGATATCGGTCTCATTGGTTGTGGCAACCGCGGCAAATGGATTGCCGACCTGTTCCAAAAGAGCGGCCATTACAACGTCGTGGCCGTGGCTGACTATTTCCCGGATCGCGCCGACGAGGCGGGTGAGAAGTTTCAGGTGGCGTCCGCCCGCCGTTTCAGCGGGTTGTCGGGTTGCCTCAGGTTGCTCGAACAGAAACTCGACGCCGTAGTAATCGAGAGCCCGCCGTACTTTCACCCGCAGCACGCCGCGGCCGCGGTCGAGGCGGGCAAACATGTTTATTTGGCTAAACCAATCGCCGTGGACGTTCCGGGTTGCCAAACGGTTCGCGAGAGCGGCGAGAAGGCGACCGCCCGGAAGCTTTGTTTCCTGGTGGATTTTCAAACCCGCGCCAACCCGCTGTACCAGGACGCCGTCCGCCAGGTGCAGAGCGGCGGCATCGGCAAAATCGTGTCCGTCGAGACCAATTACCAATGCGGGGCGACCTGGGAACACATGGACCAGCTTCTGCGGAAGGACCCGCAAAACCCCGAAGTGCGGCTGCGGGCCTGGGGCGTGGATCGCGCTTTGTCCGGGGATATCATCACCGAGCAGAACATTCATGCGTTGGACGTCGCCTGCTGGATGTTGGATGCCGAACCGGTGTCCGCCTACGGCACCGGCGGGCGGACTCGGGAGTTCCTGGGGAATTGCTGGGACCACTTCGCGGTCATCTACTACTTTCCGAACGATGTTGTGGTGAGCTTCAACTCGCATCAATCGGGATTTGGCTACGATGATATCCTCTGCCGCGCGTATGGTTTGCTCGGCACCGCCGACACGCATTATTTTGGCAAGGTTACCGTCAAGACCAATGATGCCGTCAGCAGCGGGGAAGTGGGCAACCTGTACACAACGGGTGTGGAGGCCAACATCGCCACGTTTTACCAGAAAGTCACGCAAGGCGACTGCAGCAACTCGACCGTGCCAGCCAGTGTGCGCAGCAACCTGACGACGATCCTCGGGCGCACCGCCGCCTACCGGAAGGAACTGGTGAGCTGGCAGGAAATGCTCCAGGCCAACGAGAAGTTCACACCGGACTTAACGGGCCTGAAGACGTGAGTATCCTGGGCGAGGAGTTGGCGGTGTCGGTCACGGCTTTTCGGCAGGCTTCCCCCCCGCAGCGCGAACACAGCGGAAGCCGTAGATGTCGTACCCGAAACACACGTCGGCATAGCCCGGATTTTCGTTGTAGCGATACCCGGCGCGGCAACTCTCCGCGTTAAACCGCCAGGCGCCACCGCGGACCACCTTGGTCTGGCCCTCGGTCGGGCCGGTGGGATCCTTCGTTGGCGCTCCCTGGTAATAGTCCACTTTGTAAAAATCGTTGCACCACTCCCACAAGTTGCCGGAGATGTCGTACAGGCCCCAGGGGTTGGGTTGCTTTTGGCCGACCGGCCGCGGATGCCCCCCCGAGTTCTTGTCGAACCAGGCATAGTCGCCGAGCCGGGCGGTGTCTTCACCGAAGAAATAAGGCGTGGCCGCTCCCGCCCGGCAGGCGCATTCCCATTCCGCCTCGGTGGGCAGGCGATAGCCGTTCGCCGCGAAGTTGCACGTCCAGGTCTTTAAATCATAGCAGGGTTGCAAGCCCTCGACCTCGGAGCGTTTATTGCAAAACTTGACCGCGTCCGACCACCGGACTTGTTCGACCGGGTTCCTATCCCCTTTCCACCGCGAAGGGTTGTCGCCCACGGCTTTCTGATATTGCTCCTGGGTCACGAGGTACTTGTCCATGTAGAACGGACTGACCTCGACTTCGTGGGGCGGGGCGTCCACCTCCGTCTTATCGCCCATGATGAATCGGCCGCCGGGAATTCGGACCATGTCATTCGGGAGCGTGGCCGCACTCTGGGTGGCCGCGTCCGTAATCGGCGGAGCGGGGGGCTTGGTGCCGCTATCCTGGGGCGTGCTGTTCCGTCCGCAGCCGGAAAAACTCAGCGGCAGAAAGGACATCACGATAAACCAAACGGAAGGAGGGGAAGTGTTCCGGCTCGGTCGAGCTCGTGTAAAAGTCCAGACGGGGAGGGTGGGGCGAAAGCCACCAGAGGCGAACGGGCCTCTGCTCCTCGGGGATCCGCTCCAACGAGATTCTTGTATATTCGAGTGCATGCGTGGTTCGCGTCTCCGGCGGGTCTCGGCGGGATTCGCGTTGCCTGGATTGCTGGAGTCTGAAAACACGTTGTGGAAAAGTCAAGTTTCGCCGCGCGGGCCACCGCGCGTGCCACCGCGCGTGCGAACGCCACGGTGCGTTCGCACGCGCGGTGGCGTTCCAAAGCGGCAGCAAGCTGCCGGCACTCCAAACGCTTCGCGACCGTTCACCCCGTTCCGCGATGGGCGAGATTAATAATCGGCCCAGATTTCGTAGCCATCCGGGTTGCGCAGGCATTCCCGGCATCGTTTTCTGACCTCGAGTGCCAGGGCCACGGCTTCCGGCTGGCGGACACAGCCGTAACCCGCTTCCTGGCAGAGGCTGCGGGTGATCATGTGGCATCGGGCCAAAACGTAGTCCTGTGCTCCGCCCATGTCCCGCCAGGCCTTGAGGAGTTCCATATAGGCCGCCACGTTGTTGGTATCGCTGCGATTGGCCAGGGTGAGGGTCCGGCGAGCCAGGTCGTCCGCGTAATCGAACGACTTCATGTTGTCCTTCTGAACCTCGTACTCCTGCGGGATTTGTGCGGCGATGGTCTGCAACGAGTCGATAAACGGCTTCAGTGCCGGCTCTGCCTTGGCTTGGGCTTCCAGGAAACCGTTCAGGTCCGCCGCGAACTGCCGGTACTGATGGATGCGCTCGACGTGCCGGTGGACGAAATAGATCATATCGTCCACCGCGCCTTCGATGTAGGGCTTGCGCGCAACTTCCTCCCCCGATTCGAACACGGCCTGGATCGCCTCGGTGCAGCCGCAGGTGCAGGCGCGGCGCACACCTTCCCCGCCGCGCCGATGATGCGTGCGGAGCTTGCGTCCGGCCAAATCGAGCATCGGCTCGCTGGCTTCCCGGCCCAGCGTGTCTTCGAGAATTCCCGCCGGCGTCGGGACGAGGTAAGGCGTGTCCTGGCCTTCGAGGAAATAAATCACCGCGTCGCCCTTGGGCGCCACCTTCTTGCTCAAGTGGAAGAGCGCCTTGCCGCCCTCAAACCAGGCCGGGTATTCATAAGAGCCCGGCACGCCTCGCCAAATCTCTCCCTTCGAGGCGCGAAAAGCGAAGCTCGTCTTGACGCCCTCCTCGTAAAGCTGCGTTTTCCATTTGGCGGGGAAGGGCGCTTGCCATGGCAGCGGCACATCCTTTTCCAGGAAGGAAGGCAGGAGGGTTTCGTGGTGCCAGATGCCGGCAGCGCTTAGTGCCGCGAGGTAAAACGGGCGTCCGTCATTCTCAAACTCGAGCTCCCCGAAGGCCGGCCCGCCGGCGCTGCCCTTGCCCAGCTTGAGCTTCACCGATTGCTTCCCGGTGGGCCAGGTCATCACCAGTTCAGCCTGCTCGGCATCTAACAAGCCCACGAGCAGGTTCTCCGCCGGGAGGGTAAGCGCAGCGTCCGAGGGATAATCCGAGGGGCTGAAAATCAGGTCATCACCAATGAAGCTCGGAGCGACGGCATACCTCAGCGGACTGCGCACGCTCATGCCTTTCATGGTCGCGGACGGTTTGATCCCGAGGATCTCTGCCTTGCCGAAAGAGAAAACACAGGAAACCTCGCCTGACCCTGCCGAGGCGAAGGTCGCTTCCAGGACCACCGTGTCGTCCGCGTTTCGGAGGATTTCCAGGTGGCTAATCCGTGCGTGCTCGAGGCCGAGGGGCGCGAGTTCCGCCACCTTGACGCCCAGGCTGGCGGACTCCCGCAAATCCCCGTCTTTGGGCGCGAGCAAGTCTTTGGCATACAGGACAACCCGGCCCTCGCCCGACCCGAATACCGCGGCCATCCTCCGGTTCTCGACCACCGCGTCGCCCCGGAAGACATAGTCCCGGCCGTAAAAACCCGGGTCGGAACTGGCTTTGGCCGGGTTGGATTCCAGCAGGAGGAGATCGCTGGGAACGGCCTTCCAGGCGGAGCGGTTTTCAGGTTGGAGTAGCTCGGCCTGCGGCGCGGAAGTGTCCCAGAGCACGATGGCGGGCGTTGGCGCGGCGGCCTCGAGGCGGGCGCCGGCGAAGAGCAGCAGAAAGACACCGAGCATCCGCGGGTGCTGCCACATTTCTTTGGCAGGCCTTAGAATCGCCGGCCCCATGGAATCGGGGCCGCAGCCAATGAAAGGAAATCGCCCGTTGGGTTTCGCGTTGAGATCTCCACGGGTCGCGGCGCAGGTTAGTTCCATAATGCTTGAGTGTGCGCATCTTACCCCCGCAGGCAGGTTTGGCAAGGCCCCGGCGGCGCTCCTCGGCCGGGGTCAACCGGCCCGCAAGTTTCAGGGGCGAACCAAGACGCTGAAAGGTGTTCAGCCCGGGACGGCGGCCCTGCGCGCGGCTGGCGGGATGGATCATTCGATTTCGTCGGGCATGCTTTTTAGTTATGCTGACCCAACCAAAATGATCTTTCCCGCATTTGACCGTTCCGTGGCAGAGTGGAAACATGAATACGAATATGAACAAAGAACGTCTCCAATCCTTGGCTCGTGATCTCCGCAAGACGCCGCCCCGCAGCCCGCGCGAAACGCTGGGCGGGTTTGTCATCGCCGCGCGCATGCTCGATAAAGCGCGCGCCGATCTTCTCGGCATCCACGGCGAATATAACTTCTATCCCTGCGGCCTGGGCGCTTACTTCTGGAAATTCACCGGACTGGATGCCCAGAAGTTCAAGGAATTCGTGGCCACGGGCGCGACCGACGCGGAGGTGGATGCCTGGGTTCGCCAAAACGCCACCGTGAAGGACAAGCTGGCCATCATTCGGTGGAACAACGAGATGATTGGCCTGCGGCTCTGCGATTTGGCGGACCAGGTGCAGGAGTATTTCGAGACCTACATCCCGAAATTCTGCAAACCGCCCAGCAAGGTGAAATTCTTCTTTGATGTCTATGACGTGGAAGAGGGCGTGCTGTAATGGCTCGGCGCGTTTGAGTTCACGCCTTCCACCGTGACACCCGCGCTGGTCGGAAACTTGCCGGCCAGGAGAACGGACATGATACGGCCCCGCACCGTGGGCTTTGATGATGGGCGCGAACTCGCTCTCGCAAGCGCCCGGGTCCTTGTGCCCCCACCAGTCCCGCGCACGGGCTTTTTGCAGGAAGCCGATACCAGCGATCCGATAAACCCTTTGGGTCAACCCGGCACTTCCGTCGATGGCGCAGGCGCGATCTCCGAGGAGACTTAACCTCGCATCCAGGTCCTGCCACACCGGGGCGTTTGAATCAGCTTTGAATCGCACCCAGCACGACCTGCCAGCACCCACCGGCCACGAGAGGGTTGGCGCGCCGCCGAAGCAGGCGCCCAACCAACTCCGCCTTAAACACTTTCAATATCAGCCGGATGGCGCTAAACTGAAGGCGGATGTGAAAACCGCGTTCGATGCGATCAACGTGCTCCGGTGGCACTACGGTATGATTGGGCAGCCAAAATCGGCAGAGCGGCCGGTGATCGAACCATTGGAAGCCGCGTTTGGATTAGCGTTGGGAACAACGGATCCGGCAGCTTTTGAATGCTTATGCCCCGTCTTGATCTTCAACGAGTGGAGCGCTGAGGCACTCGTTGCCCGAACGCCCGAGCACCTCAAAGGGCGCCTTCGGCTGGCAGCCGGAATCGGATTATTTTTCACAGACTTCTCCCGGCTGGGCATGCTGCGTCCGCTTGAAACCACGGCGGCGCTAAAGGCCGTCAAAGAAAGCACAACTCACTATTTGCTCGATAAAGATCCCTGGACTGACCCAACCGGGGCCAACGAACCTGACGGTTTATATCTCGAGTTCTTCCGCCCTTATGGACTTTATGTGAATTGGCCGCTTGCTGATTTCTGGAAGCAATATCAATGGGCGGCGGTCCGCAACCAGGCACGAATCAATGAGTTTGTTGAGAGAGCGGCGGTGGCCCGTGCCGAATAATTGAAGGAAATATGAGATTGAGAGAGCCATCCGACGACGAGAAAAGGGCTTTAAAAGGAGAGACTAACGTGGAAGCGCTTCTTCATGCTTTGGACGAGCGGATGACCCAAAAAACCACCGCCATCCTCGTTGGACGAGCGTCCTACGAAATAGGCGACAAGGATTTTACCAAAGAGCTGAAAGCTTTGCTGAGCGAAGAGGAGCGGATGAATGAAAAAACAGGAAAAATATTCTTGACGGACGATATCGGCTGTTTCCATACCGATGCCTCACAGGCCCTTGTGGACGAGGCTCATCCCAACTCATACCTCGCCAGGATGGCTGATTGTTATGTTCATGCTTTGAACGAGCAAACTCTGATTTTGCCGGTCGGCTGGCGGGAGCGGCTGCAACCGGTCCCCTATAAGTTGGGGAACTTAGAATCGAAGAGGCTCGCCCCCCTGGACTTCATCATCTGCAAGGGCGCCGCAGGCCGGCCCAAGGACATCAAATTTCTCCAAGCGTTCTGCCAAGCTTTGAATATCGACCAGGGGCAAGTGCGGCAGAAAGTCGAGGAAACCCTGGCCAAAAAACCAGCGCGACTTTTCCTTGATACTTCCGCGCAAAGGTACTTGAAAATGCTTCCGGGCCGGCTGTTCCCAGCTCCTATAGTATCCAATCCACCCCCAAGTGATCCCGGTTAAGAGCCCGGAGAGATTACGCGCCGCGCCTGTTCCGTTGAAATTCCGGAAGCAATGTGGTTTAAGCCGCAGTCAACACCGTGCTACCGCGTTCGAGGACTTCAGCGGGTTGCGGCAGGGAGTGATCGGGGTGGGTTTGAGGACTCTCCCCGGACGCCAAGCGCCCCGATGGCCGTGCCGCCGCGGGCCGCGCAGGCGCGAAGGCGAACCGGGTTCGTTGCCTATTCGTTTCCCGGATGCCTTGGTTCTGTAACAGACTCCCCATAATCTTCCGCGCTCGCTCAGCAATTCTGAACTCATTTAAAGGCGGATTGCGGAGCGGCACGCAGCGTTGGGGAGCAGTCCGCCGGCTCCCGGTTCCAGGCTGGCGTCAGACCGTGAAAAAAGAACAACTCTTGGCCGTATGAAAGCAAATCGTTCTTTTGAGCCGCACCTTGTGATTAAGGACGCGACTTTGCCTCCGGGGGGTGAATGGCGTCCGCAGGGCGGCGGTTGGTGCTGTATGCGGGTCTCGGAGGGGGTGGCCTACTGGCTCAATCCCCGGAGCAACCAGGAGCTGCCCTCCGGCTCGGTCATGTTGTGCTCCGAATACGCCCAGGGCCTCATTCGCGCCAGCCAGGTGGGCGGGGCGGTAATGCACTATTTCCGGCTCAACCCCGAACGGCTCACCGGCCTGGTGTCCCTCAGCGAGCAGCAGCTCTTGCAAAACGCCGCCGCTCTGGACCAATCCGCCGTCCGCCTCTTCGAGCCCGGGGACGCCATTTCCGAAAAATTCCGCGCCGCCTGCCTCCGCCACACCGAAGGCGGGAGCGGCTTCCTGCTTCGCCTGCAATTGTTGGATCTCTTCTTCGGCGGGTTCGGCCACCACGAACTCGCCGCCCCCAAACCGGCGCCCGAGGTCGCGGCCGACGCCAAGGCGCGCCTGACCGTCATGCTGAACCAGACACCGGCCTCGGAGCTGTTGGACTTGAGTTTCCAGGAACTGGTCGAGGAAATGCGCTGCACCCCGCGGCACTTAAGCCGGGTGTTTCACCAGGTGGTCGGGATGTCGTTCCGCGAGAAGCAGGCGCAGGTGCGGCTGATCCGGGCGCAGGAACTGCTGGCGACCACGGAATCCAAAGTGCTGGAAGTGGCCCTCGAGAGCGGTTACCAATCGCTCAGCTTGTTCAATCTCATGTTCAAAAAGCGGTTCGGCGTGACGCCCGGCGAATGGCGCACCCAGCAACGGTCCCGCTCGGACAGCGCCCTGCGCAAGAGCCGCCGCCCACAGCTCCGCCTGGCGGTCGCCCGGATGTAGGCATCGCCCGGCCGGGCCCGCACGGTCGGCGTCACACCAACCTTGACAACTCCGGATTTTGTGCGAAGTAGGTGTCCAGTCAAAGCGGGCGTCGAAATGAAAGGTCTGAAGTTGTATGTTCAAAATCAGTCGATGTTCGCCGAGGGGTCAAAACCGCAACCGGCTCACCTCTCTCGCACTTGTCCCCCTCGCATTCTTTGCCGTTAGCACCCCGGCCCAGACGATCACCAACCTGCTCATTCCGCTGGTCACGCTCCAAGCCACGACACCACTGGCTTCATGGTCAGGCCAGACGGGCGCCTTTACAGTTTTCCGGGACGGGCCAACCAATCTCGATCTCAACCTGTATTACACCATTGGCGGCTCGGCGAGCAATGGCGTGGATTATGCCGCGATCACACATTGGGTCGCGATTCCTGCCGGCTCGCGGACCAATACCATCACCATCACCCCGATTAACAATGGGCAAACCAATATCGAAACGGTGGCGCTGAAGCTCCAATATCCGCCGACCATGCCCCCGATCAACTATTCTATCGGGTTTCCTTCAAGCGCGACCGTCTTCATCACGCCGGCCGGGGTGACCAACCTCCCGCCCGTAGTGGCCCTGACGAGCCCCAATGACGGGGCGGTGTTTGGCACGCCCGGCAATGTGCCGCTCGTGGCGGTGGGCGGCGATCCGGATGGGGTGGTAACCAGCGTCGAGTTTTTTGCCGGAACCAATAGCCTCGGCGTGGCGACCAACTGGGTGGTGGTGGACCCGCCCGGACCCGGCATGGGATTCATTCCCGGCAGCCGTGCGTTCTTTCTGACCTGGAGCAATCCACCGGCCGGCGCCTACACACTGACCGCACAGGCCACCGACGACGGCGGGGCTAGCGCGGTTTCCAGCCCGGTAAACATCAAGGTGCTCAGCGGGCCGCCACCGCCGCCCACGAACTTCCCGCCGATCGTCCGGATCAGCAGCCCGCCGAACAACGCGTTCTTCAGGGCGCCGGTGAGCATTCCCGTCTATGCCTTCGCTTTCGAGCCCGGCGGAGCTATCAGCCACGTCGAGTTCTTTGCCGGCACGAATGACCTGGGCGCGGGCCAAGGATTATGCCTCGAAATACGGCCCGGCTCGAACTGGCCGCCGTTCTGCCCGACTAACCAATTCTTCCTGGTATGGAGCAATGCGCCGGTCGGCGCCTATGCGCTGACGGCCACGGCCACCGATGCCGGCGGGCTCAGCGTGACCTCCGACGTGGTGAATATCAGCGTGCTGTCGTCGCCCCCGCCACCCACCAATCGCCCGCCGATTGTAAGCATCGACGCCACCGATCCGCTGGCCATCGAAGGGACCAATTGCTGGCCTTGGCTCGGGCTGGCCACGGCGCGACCGGCCTGGACCAATTGGGAAGGCGGCGGCGGGACCTGGCGCTTCTTCACGAACTGCGGCCCGAAGAACGCCACGTTCACGGTGCGGCGGTTTGGCGGCACGAACGACGATTTGACCGTCCTTTACGCCATCGGCGGCACCGGCACCAACGGCGTGGATTACTCGATGCTCTCGGGCTCAGTGGTGGTGCCCGCGGGTGAACGGCTGGCCCAAATTCCGGTCATTCCCTTCGACGATGGCCCGCCCGACCTGAACAGCACGGTCGTGCTCAAGCTCATGGCCTCGACCAACTACGTCCTGGGATTCCCGCGCAACGCCGCGGTGCTCATTCTCGATAACGGCCTCCCGCACCCCAGAACCGAAATGCTCTCCGGCAACAGCTTCCACTTGAGCACAACCGGGCCGGATGGCGCCTGGTTCCATATCGATTACTCGACCGACCTCACGAATTGGAACTCCATTTGCACCAACCAGGTCGTCAATGGACTCATCGAATTTGTGGACCCGGACGCATCGACCAATCATTCCCGGTTCTATCGCACCGTGCCCGAAGCCGGTCCGCCCGGGAACTAAGATATTAAGCCGGCACAACCGCGGGGCGGGCGTTACCACGCCCGCCCGTTTTGCCATCCTTCCTCCCCCCGGCCCGGTAACAGACGCCCGGTGATCGCGCTTCTTTTTGTGTCCTTTTGCACCGGGATGTGGCAATGAACTGGAGTGCATCTGGCGCATCTCCGGCTCCGCGACTTCCGCAATTACGCGCGGTTGGATCTGGATTTTACGCCGGGCTTTCACCTGCTGCTTGGGGATAACGCGCAAGGCAAGACCAACATCCTGGAAGCCATTTACCTCATCGCCACGCTGCGGTCGTTCCGCGGCGTGGGGGGGCGCAGATGATCCGGCACGGCCAGAAGGGCTACTTCGCTGGCAGCCAGGTGATCAGCCAAGGCCAGCATGAAACCCGCATGTACTGGTCCATCCGCGAGCGCAGCTTGAGCCTGGACGCACGCCCCGTGCGGAAGCTGTCCGACTACCTGGGCGTGCTGCGGGCGGTGGTTTTTTGCACCGAAGACTTGCTCCTGGTCAAGGGGCCGGCCAAAGCGCGCCGGCGCTTCCTGGATTTGCTCCTGTCGCAGACCCACGGGACCTACCTGCCCCTGCTGCAGCGTTACGCCAAAGCCTTGCGCTCACGCAACGCGTTGCTCAAACAGCCCATCCTCGAGCCCGCCGCCCTGGAAAGCTTCTCCCGGGAGTTGGTCGCCGCCGGTGACGAACTCGTTCGCCTGCGGCACGAGTTGACGCCGAAGCTCTCGCCCCTGGTCCAATCCGCCTACCGCCAAATCTCGAATGCCGCCGAAGAACTTCAATTGGCGTATTGTCCCAGCGTGCGTGCCGATTTCGCCGTGGAACTGGCCCAATCCCGCGACCGGGAGCGGTCGTATCGCTCGACGCTCGTTGGGCCGCACCGGGATGATTTCCAGTTCCTGCTGAACGGGCGGGCGGCCGCGCAGTTCGGCAGTGAAGGACAAAAACGGACGCTGGCCATCGCGCTCAAGATGGCCCAGGCGGAGTACCTCACCGCTCTGCACGGTTCCCCGCCGGTGCTGCTCATCGACGATATCATGGGCGAACTCGACCTAAAGCGGCGAACGGGCCTGCTGCCGCTGCTCGAACGGACGCACCAAGCGCGCGGCCAGGTTTTCCTCACGGCCACCGAGCAGAACTGGCCCGAGGAACTCGGACGAGACGGCCGGCGCTGGACCGTCCGCGAAGGTAGTGTGAGCGCCACCGCGGCGGGATCCGGGCCGGAGTAGCCGCGTAGATCGGTTCTTAGTGTTCATGACCACATAGCCTCGGCCGTCATCGCCGCCGGGCCGCGCCGGGCCCATCCGCAGCCGCCCCGCCCAAGCCCCCCCGGCGCTCCAATGATTTTGCCTTTCCCCAGCGCGCATCCGGCGGCTATTTTGGCGCATGCGAATTTTGTCGGGGATTCAACCTTCCGGGTCGCTGCACCTGGGAAATTATTTTGGGATGATGAAGCCGTCGATCGAGCTTCAGGACAAGGGCGAGGCCTTTTATTTCATCGCCGACTATCATTCCATGACCTCGCTGTTCGATGCCGCCGAACGGCGCGGGAACTCGATGGAGGTGGCGCTGGATTTCCTGGCCTGCGGCCTGGATCCGGCCCGCACGGTGTTCTTCCGCCAATCCGACGTGCCGGAAGTGACGGAATTGACGTGGATCCTGGGAACCGTTACGCCCATGGGCCTGCTCGAACGCTGTCATTCCTACAAGGACAAACTCGCCCGGGGCATCTCCTTTAACTTCGGCCTGTTTGCCTACCCGGTGCTGATGGCCGCGGACATCCTGATTTACGACTCGAATCTCGTTCCCGTCGGCCAGGATCAGAAGCAGCACGTGGAGGTCACGCGCGACATCGCGATCAAGTTCAACGAGCAATACGGCGAAACCTTCATCATCCCCGAACCGCAAATCCGCTCGGAGGTCGCCAAGGTGCCGGGGACCGACGGCGAAAAGATGAGCAAGAGCTACGGCAACACGATCGAAATCTTCGGGGACGAAAAGGCGCTGCGGAAGAAAATCATGGGCATCAAGATGGACAGCCGCACCCCGCAGGAACCCAAGGCGGACGCGGATCAAAACCTGGCGATCCAGTTGCTGCGGTTGCTCGCCCCGTCCCCGGTGGCCAAGGAGTACGAGGAGCGCCTGCGCGCCGGCGGGCTGGGGTATGGCGACCTGAAGAAGGCGCTGTTCGAGCATTATTGGGCTTATTTTTCCCAGGCGCGGAGCCGTCGCGCCGAGTTGGCGGCCAACCCGGACCACGTCGAGCAGGTGCTCAAAGAAGGGGCGGCCAAGGCGCGGAACCTCGCTCAAAAAGTGCTGGGCCGGGCAAAAGCCGCCAGCGGGCTTGGCTGATCCATTCGTGGAAGAGTCACAAGCGACGAGCTGAGCCCGAACGGATCAAGGCCCCCGAGCGCTTCCGGTTCGAATCAAGAAACCGCCCACGCAGAGGAAAGCCGGCCACGGCGTTCATCTTTTTAGGTGTGCGGTGAGACGCACAGTAGCGGATTTCTGGAGAACGATGTAAAAAGAACCCAACGAACGATCACAACTGTTTTGTGGTTGTTGAACAAGTTGGGAGCCGGTGGTAGTAACTACGCCCTTGCAACCGGGAATTGAAACCACCGGCTCCTTCTTTCTGACGAGGCTCGGCCAAAACCGTTTATACCGCGCGGTGGCTGAAGGTTGTCACATCAGCTTGAGCTTCGGCAAATCTTGCGAATCCACCAGCCCCACCGGTTCGCGCCGGCCATTCACGACAATTAGGTCGTCGATGTTCCGCTCGTTAAAAATCTTTAAAGCCTCGGCCGCCAGCGCGTCCTGCCGGATACAGATCGGGTTGCGCGTCATCACCTGCTTCAGGGGCAGGGAGAGCAGGTTGTCTTCCGCAGCCATGGACCGCCGAAAATCCCCATCGGTAAACACGCCCACCAGTTTTCCCTTGGGATTGACCACACTCAGGCTGCCGGATTTCGCGCGCGTCATGACCAGCAAAGCCTCTTTCACGGGCAAGTCCTGGACCGCCACCGCGTTTCGCTCCCCCGCGCGCATGATGTCACCCACGCGCGCCAGCATGGCGCGACCGATCGCGCCCGAGGGATGGAAGCGGGCGAAGTCCTGCTTCTTGAACCCGCGAGCCTGAAGCACGGCCATCGCCAGGGCATCGCCCATGACGAGCGCGGCAGTCGTGCTGGCAGTCGGGGCCAGGTTGAAAGGGCAAGCTTCCTTGGGAACGTGGACATTCAACACAATATCACTGTGCCGTGCCAGGGAGGATTTCGCGGCGCCGGTGAGTGCGATGACTCGGACTGAAAACCGCTTCAGCGCGGGCAGCAGGCTGAGCAGTTCCTCCGACTCTCCCGAGTAGCTCAAGGCTAGGATCACATCACCATCGTTGACGATCCCCAGATCGCCGTGCAGGGCATCCACGCTGTTCAGCACGACACTTGTCGAGCCGGTGCTGGTCAGCGTGGCGGCGATCTTGTGGCCGATGTTGCCCGATTTTCCAATCCCGACGACAATCACTTTACCCCGCTGGCGCAAGGTCTCGACGATAAGGCAAACGGCGGCATCAAACGCCCCGTCGAGCTGGGACCGTACCGCCTTGAGGGCATCCAATTCAATGTCGAATACTTCGCGGGCGACAGCCAAATGATTCACGCCTTCAGAATGGGCGGAATCAACCCGGGTTTCAACCACAAGCAGTCCTGGGGGGTGGCTTTCCGGCCCGCGCCGCTACGCTATCCGCATGAAGGCTGAGAGTTTTCCTTTGAATCCCGGGCGCGCGCCCTTGCGTCCGACGGAGCGCCATGGTAATTGACCCCGTACGAACATGCGCTCGCTGACCTGACGAATCGAATCCTCCCGCTCTGTGAACTCCGCTCCTCTCCCCCCGGCCCGAGCCAAAACCGACAACCGCCTGCTGACCGCGCCCGGGTGGGACGAGCGGGCCCGAGCGGCGCTCGAACGCCTCATCCGCGAGGGCTCGGGCAAGCATTTGCCGGTAATCTTTGATTTTGACAATACAGTGGTCTGCGGGGATATCGGGGAGGCGGTCCTGGCCATCCTGGCGCGATCGGGAACGCTCACGCCGGGGCGGGTGCCGGCGGCGCTGTGTCCTCCACTGAATCTGCCTGGCCGTGGAAAGGTCACACTGGCCTCCTGCTCCGATATCACCGAATACTACGAAGCCTTTCTCAACCCGACCACTCATGGGCGCCGCGACCCAACCCCGCTCGCCAACGCCTATGTCTGGGCCACCACCGTGCTCGAGGGATTGCGTCCTGCCGACGTGCTGGCCGCCACCCGCGCTGCCTGCGCGCTCGCCCGACCGGGCGAGCTCCGCTGGATACCCGTGACTCCCGGAAAGACGGCCTTTCCCGCGCCCTTCTTTTACCCGGAGATGGTGGGATTGATCGGAACTCTGCTGCGCCACGAATTCGATGTTTGGATCGTCTCGGCCAGCAACGTTTGGAGCGTGCGCTGGATGGTGTTGCAGGCGCTCAACCCCCAGTTGCACCGGCTCGGCTTTAAAAAGAGCCTCCGGGCCGACCACGTGATCGGCATCGCCACGCTCCTGACGGATGCCGCGGGCCGGCTCTACAAGGACTCGGTGCTGGTGCGGGAGGACCCGCGCTATGCCGCGCTCACACTCTCAAAACTCAGCTCGTTTCGGCTGACGAGCCAGCTCCAGTTTCCCGTCCCCGCCTATTCCGGCAAGGTCGGCTGCATTTTCGACGCGCTCGGGCGCGCGCCGTACCTGTGCGTGGGTGACAGCCCCGCCGATCACCCGATGCTGGCGGCCAGCGAGCATCGGCTCTGGATCGCGCGCGTCGAAAAGCCCGAGTTCCAAAAGGAAACGCAGGCGCTCATCAAGCGGACCGGGCCGGGGAACTGGATCGTGCAGTTTGTTCGAACGCGGGAAAATCCGGGATTTGTCGGCGAAAACCCTCGAGCCTGAGGCGCGTTTTAGGGGAAGTGGTTTTTTTCTTCGCTCGGATCGAGCTTCGCGATGGCCGCCATGATGTCGTCGGCAATTTGCTGGTAGATTTCCTTCAACCGCGGCTTCGAACAGACTTTGGCTTCGGCTCGAAGCGGTTCGAAATTCAAGGGCCTGCCGTACTTCACCGCCACGCGACGGGGCCGGGGAAGGCGCACGTGCCGGCCGAAGGCCTCGTAGGTGCCAAACACCCGCACCGGAACGACGGGCGCGGCGGATTTGATCACGGTGAGCCCAATGCCGGAGCGGGCGGGTTGCATCTTGCCGTCGCGCGTCCGCGTGCCTTCGGGAAAAAGGATGATGGCCCCCCCGGCCAGCAGGCGGTCCAGGATCGCCTTGAGTCCCTTGGCGCCGCCGCCCTCGCGATCCACCGGAACGGCCTGCCAGCGGTGCAACACCCAACCCATGACCGGGAACCGAAACAAGCTCTCGCGTGCCAGGTAGTTGATGCCGCGCTTGACCCCGGCGCCGACCAGCGGCGGATCCAGGAAGCTGGCGTGATTGGACGCCAGGATCACGGGGCCGGTGAGCGGCACGCGCTCGGGGTTATAGACCCGCCAGCCAAAGTAAAACTTGTAAAGCGCCCGAAATGACAGCCAGCCGAGCAGGTAAACCGGGTTCATGCGGGACCCAAGCGCTTCCGGATGTCCTCGATGATCAGCGCGCTGGTCTGGTCAGCGGTCATTTGGGAGTTGTTGATGACCTTGGCGCCCAAGGCGATCATCAGCGGGGCCGTGGCCCTCTGGCTGTCCCGCAGGTCCCGCGCCGCCAGGTTCTCCTCCACCCCCTCGGCGGCGCGGCGCCGCGACCGTTCTTCGAGCTGCGCGTCGAGGTAATACTTGAAATCGGTCTCCGGAAAAACATTGGTCCCGATGTCCCGGCCCTCCATCACCAGGCTGCCGAACTGAATGCAATCGCGCTGCGTGCGCTTCATCCACTCGCGCACCTTGGGCGCCGCGGCGACATGCGGCACCGCGGCGCTGACTTCCGCCGTGCGGATTTCCCGGGCGGGGTAGTAGCCATCCACCTTGAGATGCACCTCGTCCCCGACACGTTCGAGGGAGGTTTTCCATCGGCGGCAGGCGGCGGCAACCGCCTTCTCGTCTTCCACATCGATCCTGTGTTGGAGACAATACCAGGCGAGCGCGCGATACATGGCCCCGGTATCGACATAAACAAACCCCAGGGCCTTGGCCACCCGCCGGGCGTTCGTGCTCTTGCCGCTGGCGCTCGTACCGTCGATGGCGATCACCGTGGGATGCGGGAGTTTGGGCTCAGACATGGGTCACGCGCAAAAAAAGGATTGGTCCATTGGACGACCACTAGGCCGCGAATAAATCCGGCAGCTCCAAGGCCTTTCGGTTTCGAGCATCCAGGATGCTCGCGCTCAACCCCTGGGGGGAACGAGCGGCCAGCTTCTGGAAAAAGTTGGGAAACGTCTTCTTCACGCAGGCGGGATTCTTGAGCCGGATGCCCGGAACTTTCAATCCCAGAATGGCAAAGCACATCGCCACGCGATGGTCGTTGTAGGTCTCGATTTCGGCACCGTGCAGCTCGGAGGGAAAGACTTCGAGCGTTTCCGCCTCCTCGACCACTTTCGCTCCGCACTTCGAGAGTTCGGTGCGAAGCGCGGCGACACGCTCGCACTCCTGCAGGCGCAACCGCCCCAGCTCGCCAAAAAGCACGCGATGATCGAGCAGGGGCGCCATCACGATGGCGGTCATAATACTGTCCCCCAGATGTGTCTGTCGCGAGAGGAAGGCCGGCGACTGCACCCCACGCACGGGCATGAGCCTGGGGAACGCGGCATCCGGCTGGAACACCGGTTCCGGCCAATGGCAAACTCGAACTGGCAAATCGAGCCGGGAGCCGATGGTCGCGCCCGCAAAGGGCAGCGCCCCCGCGGCCCAGAAGTAACTCCCGCTCGAGGCGTCCGGCTCGATCCGGAACGTTCCCCCGGTGCGCGGAAACACCTTGATCAGTTCCGAAGTCATGCGCAGGTAGGCCGATTCTTCCGCATTCTCACCGGTTACGCTCACGCGCCAGCCGGCGGCCCGGGCGCAGAGCATTAACGCCGAACCGAACTGGGAACTTTCCTCGATGCTGACCCGGCATTGCCCAGCGCGCGGTCCCCGCCCGTGAATGACCGCCGGCAACCGGTCATTGGGCGAATCGATGCGGTAACCGAGTTCGCGCAACGCGTGAAACAGGGCCGCTTGCGGCCGCTCGTGCATGCGCGGGAAACCGTGAAGGCGGTAAACGCCCTGGCCCAGGCAAACGAACGCGGCCAGGAAACGCGCGGCCGTGCCCGCGTTGCCCGTGAATAATTCGATGGGCTGCGCTTCCGTGCCACCCGGCGGAACGGCGCCGCCTTTGCCATATACCGTAATCGTGCGATTCGAAGCTTCGCCCGGATCGGGCTCGACATTCACCATGAACCCCAACTCCTGCAAGCATTCGACCATCACCTGCGTGTCCTCGCTCCAAAGCGCCCCTTGCAGCGTGGTCTCGCCCTCGGCAAGCGCAGCCAGGATCAACGCCCGGTTGGTGATGCTCTTCGACCCGGGAACCGTGATCTCGGCGTGCACGGGCTTTTCCAGCGGAACCATTTCGATGAGATCGGGAAGCGCCACGGTGCCTTAAGATTTGACTGCCCCGTTGCAGAGCATCGGGGCGCGATTTACGGTGCTCCTGCTCGAAAGTGCTTCGATCATCCTGCGGTCGAATAACGGTGAGAACGAGGGCGGTAGCCGGCTCGAGGATAACGCACTCATTCCGGTGAAGGGGAGGCCAGCCCCCGCGCCCAGTGGTCGCGCCGCTGCTTGGCCTGTTCAAAAAAACGGGAGATGGCTTCCGCATCGCGGGTTTTCAAGGACCGGCGGAAGCCCTGCAGATCCTCGATGAAACTCCCCAGCGCCTCGAGTAAGTTCTCTCGATTCGCCAGCGCGATGTCGCGCCACATCTCCGGGGATCCGGAAGCGATCCGGGTGGTGTCCCGGAAGCCGTTGGCGCAGAGCAGCGATTGCTTTTCCGGCCGGTCCGGTGCCAGTACAAAGTTAACCAGTTCCGCCGCGATGACGTGAGGCAGGTGGCTGGACCGGCTCACCAGTTCGTCGTGGGCCTGCGGCGTGAGCCGGATGACCCGCGCGCCGACCGATTTCCACAGCCGCTCGACCTTGCGCAGAGCGCTCGGATTGGAATCCGGCGTGGGGGTCAAAACACAAATGGCGTTCGTGTAAAGATCCGGCCGGGCAGCCGCCACTCCGCTCTTCTCCGCCCCCGCCATCGGGTGGCTGCCAATAAAATGCGCCCCCACCTTTTTAACCGCATCGTGCAAGTCCCGCACCACGGCGCCCTTGACGCTGCCCACGTCGGTGACGATCGCGCCAGGTTCCAGCCGGGGCAGAATTTGGTCGAGCAGCGACTTCATCTGGCCGAGGGGCGTGCAAATTACGACGAGCTGCGCGTCCTCGACGGCGCGAAGCGGATCCCGGGTCGCCTGATCCACGGCTCCGGCGTCCTGGCTCTCCCGGACGCTCGACCGCCGGCGCACCAAGCCGATCACCGAATCCGCCAGCCGACGCTGCCGCAGGGCCAGTCCCAAGGAACCGCCCAGCAAACCCACGCCAATCAAGGTGACCTTTTTCCAACGCACGCGACGATTTTCGGTCCGGCGATGGCGGGATTCAAGCGGCAAGTTGGGCCGCCCCCTCACGCACCCGCTCGAGCAGCACGTCGGCGATGAGCGGTTCGGTTCCGACGCTCGGCGAGTACCAGACCAGTTTCCCTTGCTTTTCGGTGGGATTCCGCCAGGTAGGCTGGCCCGCTTTCAGCCGTTGTTGAACCAACGGACCGACCTCGCCGAGCAGCACCGGGATATCTTCGTTCACGTGCAAACCGTCACTGATGAAAAACGGAACCACGACGATATTCCGGGTCTGGGCCAATTGAAAACAGGAAGGGATGCGAGGATCCTCATCCAGAAAAACCGCGTGCACGCCGGCATAGCGATCCTGCGAACGAATGAGCTGCGCCTGCTGCTCGATGGCTTGCCGTGATTTTTCACTCTGCTCGGTCCCATGCCCGGCAAGGAAGAGCGTGATTTCCCGCGGTCCGGGCGCGCGCGGGAAGGGAAACTGGCTCACCACCGTACGGGCCCGAGCCAGCAACACGCCGGTCATGCTGGGGTGCGTACCCACGGGTTGGCAATAGACCAAGGCCTGCCCTTCGCGTCGTTGGATACGGACCCCGCCGCCGGGTTCACCCGGCGGGAAACCCAGGGCGCGAGGGATGACGTCGCCGCTAAAATAGCCTTCGCTGATGAACAGCGGGACAAAGAAAACCCGGGGAAACGCCATCTGGCGGGAAACTTCGGCCACCTGCGGCTCCTGCTTCCAGAATCCTTCCCGGACTTCGGCGAAGATCCGGCGCCGGCGCACTTCGGCCGCGTGCTGATACACGGGCGCGCTGGACTCGGCGTTCAGCGTGGTGCCGTGTCCGATAACCACCAGGCCGGCGTCGGAGAAATCTTCAGAACTCACGCGAAATCTTTGCTCAACCCACGCCGGTTGGCAAGCAGCGGGGGCAAGGCCTGGGCCGAACTTTGAGTACCAGACGGCTGGGTCGCATATCCAAGCCGGAAACCAAGCCTTCCGTTTATAGGTAACTTGTTCATGATGCACCCCGCTTCCCTTGGTTCTACGACTGCCTGTTCGTGTATTGAAGCCCAAATGGCTCGTCTTTCTCCTTGCGGCGCCTGCACAATGAGCAATGAACCGCGAGGGCTGCGTGGTAAAACAATGACCGAGGCCGGGTTTCTGCAACCACCGCGGGTTCAGCCTTTTTCCACATTTCCACTTAACCCATCGGACGGCCGCCTGAAGGAGGCGGCTCGATGGTCACCGATGCCGAGGATCACAAGGAAGAGATCCGGGACGCCGTCCCTTCGGCTGCCACTTGCCAGAGGAGCCGCGCTGGAGTAAGGCAAGTGGCAATGGATGCCGAGCTTTCGCCGCCGAGTGGCACGCCGCCGTTGTTGCCAACGTCAGGGCACCCCGTTGCGCCCCGATGGCGATGGCTGGTTCACCTCCTGTTGCTGATGGCCTATCCCGTCGTGATTGGAGTACTCGGGGCGCAGCGGAAGGGCCCTCAGGTCCCCGCGCTCAGCCACGGGCCGAAGGGCCTGGTCATCGCCTTTGCCGTTCAGTTTGCGGTGTTCGCTGTGGTCTTCCTGGCGGCTTGGCTGGCTTCGCGCGCTTCCTGGGACGATCTGCTGTGCCGCTGGCGTGGAGGGCCATGGATCGTTCCCCTCGGTTTGCTTTATTCCGTCGCGTTGAGGCTCGCCTTGGGGATCGTTGTGACGATCTTTGTGGCCATCCTCATTGCCGTCCACCTCGTTCGGCCTGAGGACGTGCAGCACATCGCCATGGCAAACCGTCCCGATGTGAATGCGTTGGTGGATGTGTCGGCTTTGCGGCATAACCCGCTGTATTTCTGGCTGACAATCACCTTGGTAAGCTTTGTTCTGGCCGGCTTTCGCGAGGAGCTTTGGCGCTCGGGAGTGCTGGCAGGCCTGCGGGCTCTTTGGCCCCGAGGCTTCGGATCAACCGGCGGTCAGATCGCCGCGGCGGTCCTGGCCGCCGTCGTTTTCGGCTTGGGCCACCTGGCGCAGGGTCCGCTGGCGGCTTGTGGCGCCGGGTTCCTTGGCCTGGGCTTGGGCATCATCATGGTGCTCCACCGATCGATCTGGCCCGCGGTCATTGCCCACGGCGCGTTCGATGCCACCACCTTCGGCCTGCTGCCCTGGGTGCTCGAGAAGCTGCAAAGCCTCCATTGAAGCAGCGCAGCGAGGGGGTTTGAAAAGCGCACTCCACCCTGCTTGTTGCGCCGGCCAACGAGCGAGTGAAGGTGCGGACCACAGCGCGTACCGAGGACCACGCCCGCTACCGCGGCACGCTGTCGCGCCAGGCCACAAGATGGCCTTGCGGATCCCGCTCCAAGTGCTGCTCGACCAACGCCCGCAACGGTTCGAGATTGCCGCGCGCCGACACCACGACCAGGTCGCGGCCGCTGAACACCGCCACACAAACCTTCATCCGCGTCGAGGAGACACCTTTTCGGGGCATGTAAACGGTTACCAGGTCATGCTCCTCAACCACCCCCACCACTCGCACCCACCCACGCGCAGCCATCGCCTTGTCCGCCTGGACGAGAATCGCGCCGCGCTGCACGTACGCCGGTTCGTCCCGCAGGTTATAGACTCCCACTTCGACCCCGTGCAGCGCCTCAAGAGCGGCCCGGGGCTCGGGTGGCATATGGAAAAACCGGGACCCGCTTCTCACCAACCCGGTGGTGATCCAGCCCACGCGTAACGCAATCGTCTTGTGCCACGGCCCTGGCACGGCGCTCATGACCGTCTCGCGCAACACCGTGGCTTCGGAACTCAGGTGGAACATGCCGACGACACCGAGCACACAGCAACCGAAGAACAACAACATTCCCGCAAGGACAAGGTAACCCGCGGAGGACTTCGTCTCAGACGGGATCACGGGTGGTGCATTAAGCGTGGACATAGGCGGTCATGGGGTTGGGAGTTTTCGGCTGCGGAGCAGCGCTTCCGATGCGCCCGGACAGCTTACTTCTCCGCTTTCTCTGGCTTTTCCACCGCGTGGCCGAGCTCCTTGAGCGGCTCGATGTGCAGGCGTTCGCCCAGAAGCGAGAGTTGCTCCGGCCGGATATCCCCCACAACGTTCACGAACACGGCCTGCTTGGTGCCATCCATGACGGTGACCACGAGGCCTTGGACCGTTTCCTTGTTTTGCGTCTTCAGGTAAACACCGACATTTTGGCCCTGCTGTTGGGCCACCACAATCTTTTCCCAGCCATTGCTGTCCAGTTCCTTGCGGACTTTCTTGGCTTTGCCCTCGATTTCCGCGCGATTGTCATCGTTGATCCCGATCACGTTCACATGCACAAGCTGCAGACCTTTTAACAACTTCGCCACCTCCGGCTCGTCCTTTTCCACAAAGCGCGCCGCCAGCGAAATCAGGCTGCTGGTGACATTAACCTCGACGAATTCGCCGCCCGAAGCGGCCGGCGAGAAGGCGCCGAAATCAACCTGGCCGGGTGGGAGAGTTTCCGCGCGCGCGTTGAAGGCGAGGCCGGTTAAGAGGATCGCAGATCCAAAAGCTGAGGACATCTTACATTTCATAGCGGGCTCCAATTCTTTCTGGTTTGTTGTCGCGCGGGACTTTGTGTCCCGCTATCAACCAGAACCCGCAACGGGTGGATAAAGTTTCAGGAAAAGTCCACCCCGGCCGCCTCCCTGGCTGTCCGGCGGCGCAGGCCGCGTCAGCGGTTGGCGGCTCCCAGCTCGACGATCAGCCCTTCCCTCGCGCCCTCGATTTCGAGTCCGCCGCCCGAAGCCCCGGCCAGGCCGCGCGCGTATGCCACCATTTTTGAAATCGCCGCGTCATCGTGATCGGGGTCGTGGTGGAAAAGAAAGAGTCTCTTGACCTGCGCCTGCACCGCCAGGGCCACGACCTCGTCGAGACAGCCATGCCCCCAGCCGATGTGCGTCTGATACTCCTCACGGGTGTACTGGGTGTCCATGACGAGCGCATCGACACCTCGCAGGAATTCGCATAACCCGGACTTTGCGCTGTCCGCCCACCCCGCCGCGGCATGGCTCTCGTTCGGCGCCATCGGGTCGATCGCGGCCTGCCGCAGTTCGTTGTCCGGAAAAAAGGCAATCGATCTTCCGCCGGCGCACAACCGGTACCCGACGCACATCCCGGGATGCTGCGCCCGGCAAGCCTGCACCTCCACGTTTCCTACAGAAAACGTGGTCTTCTTAAGTTCTTCAATGGACACGTTCGCGGGCACGTCCCGCAAGCCAATGGGAAAGAACGGGCTCTCCATTTGGCCGGTCAGCACGTTCTCCAATCCATGCCGGGCGCCTTCAAAACCCAGGATCCGCAGCCGGTTCTGCGCCTTATATACGGGGAGAAAGAAAGGCAAACCCTGGATATGATCCCAGTGCGTGTGGGTCAGCAGCAAGGTTAAGTCAAGCGGACGGTCGCCAAATTCGGCCAGTAATTCCCGCCCCAGCAACCGCAGCCCGGTCCCCGCATCCAAAATGATGATTTGTTCCCCCGACCGCACTTCGAGGCACGATGTGTTCCCGCCATATTCGAGCGTCGTCGGACCCGGAGTCGGTATCGAACCACGCACTCCCCAGAACCTCACTCGCAGCCCGGCGGCAGATGGGGGAAAGGACATAATCAAGTGTCAAGGTTAAGGAAGCGGGGGGTGAAACTCAAAGACTTTGTGGCCGCCCCCCCGGCGGACGGGCGGCGGCCACGCCGGCGGGTCCGGCGCGCGGGCCATGATTTCACCCTGATGTGAATAACTTTTATTTGAAAGCCATTCCTGTCCGCGTACATTTACGGTTGGCGAGGCACTACGCTGGGTCCAAGTGCCGGGTTCGAGATCTTTGTCCGGAGCGTCAGGACTGGCCCTTTTGCGGCCAATAATCCCGCTTGCGGGAGCGCTTATCTCATTAGCGAGGCCTCGCCCTTTTCTTTCTTGAAAATTGTGGTATTTTCCTACAGAACAGCAATCATTAGAAAGCGAGACGGATTAAGCTAGCGATTTGAAAGCACTGATCGAGACCCGGAACCGGAGAACCGAACGAGTTTTTCTCGTCGGCGTGGAGTTGAAATCCGGGGATGGGCGGGACATTCACGACTCCTTGGAGGAACTTTCCGAATTGGCCACCACCGCGGGCGCTCAGGTTGTCGGCGACGGTCTGCAGAAAATGGCCGCTCCCTGCGCCGCCACGTTCATCGGCAAAGGAAAAGCGGGTGAATTTGCCAAACACTGCCACCAGGCCGAAGTGGACACGGTCATTTTCGACGACGAACTTTCTCCCGCCCAAAGCCGCAATTTGGAGGAAGTCTTTAATTGCAAGGTGCTGGATCGGACCTCGTTGATCCTGGATATTTTCGCCCAACGCGCGCGGACGCGGGAAGGCAAGCTGCAGATCGAGTTGGCGCAGTTGCAACACCTGCTGCCGCGCCTGACCAGGTTCTGGGGCCACCTTTCGCGTCAAAAGGGTGGGATTGGCATGCGGGGCGGTGAAGGTGAGACCCAGTTGGAAACGGACCGCCGCCGGGTGCAGGACCGGATAGCGCGCATTTCGCGCGAGCTCGAAGTCGTGCGCCGCCAGCGTTCGACTCAGCGCCAGGGCCGCCAGCGCAATCACTGGGCGCTGGCCTCGATTGTCGGCTACACGAACGCCGGAAAATCCACGCTCCTCAATACGCTGACCGGAGCCGGCGTGCTGGCGGAGGACAAACTTTTTGCCACCCTCGATCCCACAACGCGCCGGTTGCGCCTGCCCACAAATCAAAACGTGCTGCTGACCGACACGGTGGGTTTCATCCGCAAACTGCCGCACGGGTTGGTCGAGGCCTTCAAAGCCACGCTCGAGGAAGTCGTCCAGGCCGATTTGCTGGTCCACGTCGTCGATGTCAGTCATCCGCAGGCCGAAGAGCAGATCCAATCGGTGGACTCCGTGCTGAAGGAGATCGGCGCCGAAGGCAAACCGACCCTGATGGTCTTCAACAAAATCGATCAGCTCAACGGCAACAAGAGTGTGCTGACCCGGTTTCTGGAACGTCATCCGCAAGGGGTGGCCATTTCAGCCGTTAACGGCGAGGGCGTGCCGTCGTTGCTGGCGGAACTGAGCAGCCAGTTGCGTCCAATTCGTGAATTCCTCGAACTTTCCGTGCCCCACCAGGCCTCGAGTGTCATCGCCCGTTTGCACGAGGTCGCCCAAGTCGTCGAGCGCAACTACGAAGGCGACACCGCGCGCTTCAAAGCGCGCATCCCACCCCACCTCCACGAGGAGTTCGCCCCCTTCTTCGTCCGCGAGTTGCAGAGTGCGTAAAACGTAACAACGTAATACGTAATAACGTAACGCATAGGGCGTGGTGGCGCACGGCCTTGCGGTATCTTACCCGCCGCCCATCCCGCATCCCGTCTCCCGCGTCACTCCTTACGTTATTACGTTATTACGTTATTACGTTATTACGTTTTACGTCCCTACGTTATTAGTTTTACGTTTCCGCTTTCCCCTTCTACAGTGCCGTCCATGACCGGCATGAGGCTCAAGGATCAACCCGCGAGTGAACGTCCGCGCGAACGCTTGGTTTCCCACGGTGCGGACGCACTCAGCCACGCCGAGTTGCTCGCCATTCTGCTCCGAACGGGTTTGCGCGGGGCCAATGCGGTCGAGGTCGGGAAGCAACTGCTCCAAAAGTTCGGCTCGTTGCAGTCGCTGGCTCGCGCGTCGGTGGATGACTTGCAAACGGTTAAAGGCGTCGGGCGCGACAAGGCGGTCACCCTGGTCGCAGCCTTCACGCTTGCGCGCAAGATGGCGCGGGAGCTCCGCCACGAGGCTCCCCTGCTCGACAGTTCCGAGTCCGTTGCCGGCCTCATGCGCGAGGACAATCGTCTCCGCGAGGTTGAGACCTTCCAGGTCCTGCTGGTCAATACGCGCCGCCGGCTCATCGACATTATCAAGATTTCCGAAGGCACACTCGATACGATCCTGGTCCACCCGCGCGAGGTGTTCAAATCCGCGATCTCCGCCAACGCCGCCGCGGTCATCTTGACGCACAATCATCCCTCCGGAGATCCCACGCCTTCCGAGGCGGATATCAAAGTGACGCGGGATCTCATTCGCGCCGGGCAATTGCTGAGAATCGACGTCCTTGATCATGTCATCTTGGGCCAGAAAACCCATGAGCGGCCAAAGGACTTCGTCTCCCTGCGGGAGTTGGGGTACTTTTATTCCTAAACCTGCCGGCGCCCGCCGGCACACGCTGCTTCACGAGGGGTCGGGGACACCCCGACGGCGGCTTCCGGCGGCGTAAGGGGCTCGCCAGCGCGCGCTAGTCTGCCGCGTCTCCGTATGCTCGACACGGTTCGGGACGCGCTTTACACCGGCACGGCCAGCCACTAGACTGCTTGCGTCTGAAAATGCGTGGTAAACAAGACACATTTTGCCGCACTCGCGGCACGGCGCTCAGCATTCCCGGCGCCGTGTCCCCTCTCAACTTAGCGCGAAGCCCACAACTCATCAGGCATCTGCCAGCCCTGAGGGTCTCCAACTCCCCAGGCCTCGGCCACCCCGCTATGCGCAGAGGCTCTGAAGCCGAGGCCCGTTAGCCTTAGATGGTCTTGCTGGCTCGTGGGCCAGCACTCGACACCGCGAGGAATATGGCGCGCACTGAACAATCGTTGGTTCAAAGACCCTCGTTATTAGTTCTCGAACTCTGGGGTTTGGGCGACTTGGTGCTCGCCACCCCCTTCCTCCAAGCCGCCACCCGCAAATACGTAGTCACCCTGGTGGCCAAACCCTATGCCGCGGAATTAGCGCCGCACTTCTGGCCCGAGGTCCGCGTGGTTCCATTCATAGCTCCCTGGACAGCCTTCCGGCACAAGTATCGGTTGCACCAGTGGCCCTGGCGGAACCTGCGGGGATTGCGGCGAATCTCGCCCAAGCGCTTTGACGTGGGTTTATCGGCGCGGTGGGACCCCCGGGATCACCTGCTGCTGATGCTTCTTCGTGTTCGGCGGCGTTTGGGCTTTCCCCGTCTGGGCAGCAAGTCTTTATTGACCGAGCCGCTCGCCCGACCGGATCCCACGGCGCATCGATACGAGTACTGGCGGCTGCTCGGCCACGCCATGGGCTTCGATCTGCCCACCCGCGAAAAGCTTCAGCCCCTGCGACCGTCGAACGGCACGGAAATCGTCATCCACACCGGGGCCGCTCAGTCCGTGCGGGTTTGGCCGCTGGAAAAGTGCCGCACGCTGGTGGGGCATTTGCGCCAGGAGGGATATCAGGTCCACGTCCTCTGTGACCCGCCACAGCGTGAGTGGTGGCTGGCGGCAGGAGAGGGTTCGGTCGCAACCCCTCACACCGTGTCTGAACTTCTAGCCAAACTGGACCAAGCCGGCCTCTTCATCGGCAACGACTCCGGCCCCTCCCACCTGGCGGGGTTGTACGGCGTGCCGACTTTTACCCTGTTCGGACCACAACTCCCCGAATGGTTTGCCCCGCTGCACCCGGCCGGCCAATGGCTCGAGGGCAAACCCTGCCCGTACAAACCCTGCTCCGATTATTGCCGCTTTCCCGAAGCCCATTGCCTGGTGGATATAACCGAGGAAGAGGTCTTCGCGCGGGTGCTCACCCTGGCCGGACGGATGCTGGGCCAACGCAAAGCCCCAAGCGCGTAGCGACCGCCCGGCAGGGCGGACCCCGAGAGCAGAGGTCGGTAGCGCTTGGAGCGGTACCGACCGATGGCGGGCTTGGCCCGAGGAAGACGGCGATCCAGATTTGAGCGCCGCCGCTGTGCGTTTGGAGAACCCAGCCATGGGCCTTCCCTTGGATTCAGCTTACGATCCGCCCTGGTTTGCGAGCTTTCAGTGGTGCTGAACTCTTCCTTTGTCCCATCCGCGGCAATCGTGGCCCTTTTCGTGGCCTCTCCCCTTCCCTTGGTCGGGTGAGAAGAAATCGACGATTTGCTGGCGGGCCTCGTCCGCGAGGACTTCGTGCGCACCCGTCGTGGGGTGAACCGGGTCCCAATAAAGAAAATCGGACGGGTTGGCGCCGGCCGGGGCGAGCAGGAACGGGACGGTCACATTGCTAAAGCCATACCGGGCGGGAGAGCTTGCCATTTCATCCAAAACCTCGAAGGAATCCAGCCGTATGGTGGGGACGCCGGCCTGCGCCAATTGATCCAGCGCCAAGTCCAGGGCTTGGTTGTACGCGGCGGTCAACTGTGTGAGGGTAGCGCCCAAGCCCAGGCCCAAGGCCATGGGTGTGACCCCCAGGTCCGGCACGTTCATGACAAGGATAAATCTCGCACCTGATGCCCTCAATTGCTGGATGGCTTGCAGCGTGTTGTTGACCCCATCGGCAATTACGGTAGCCGGTGATGCGCCCGTGTTCAGCGCAATGAAAAAGTCATTCGCCCCAGCCTCGACCACGTAGAGGGCCCGTTCCGGTTCCCTGACCCGGTGTGTGGACTGGAAGGTTGCGATTTCGTCCAACAATCCGGGATAGTTCCTGCCGGCAAACCCGTCGTTGGAGTTCAGCGTGCCGGTGGTCGCCCCGCCGACGGCAAAATTGTCGCAACGCCGATACTCCATGCCCAGGGAACTGGCCAGGTATTCCACCCAGATGGGACCGTTGCAGAATCGGCCGTCATCGTAGGGTGGCGGTGGATAGCCTCCCGACAACCGATAATAGTTGCCGGTGTCCGAAAGGCTGTCCCCGAAGACAAACAGGTGATTGAATGGTTCGGACCGGACATGTGCCGGCCCCCCGCTCACGGACAAGCTCAGCAAAGCCAGTCCCGCGAAGACCGCCACTCGGATTCGTTGCAGCAGACTCGGATTTTTTTTCATGAGTATATCTCCCGTGTTGATGTTCGTGTTCATGTGTTTGTTGGTGGGGCCGGCGGAGTGTTTTGACCCTTCGAGTGGTCACCACGCTCTTAGGCCGCCGTTCTCTCATGCGCCAATGGCTCGCATTTCCCCTCATGATTCCGAGCCTCACCCCGATCCACGTTCTCGAGCCCAGCCAACCTTCAACCCCCAAGCGACGCGCCGACGGTCCGCCGCCGGCCCTGGTTGGTTGCTTTACACATTGAACTCCCCGTGCGTATTGAGGCAGAATCGAGTGATCAGAAGAGCGATGCCCCTTTGGCCGCCATGCCCTCTAAACAACATCGGGCCAGGAGAATTTTCGAGCACCTGATAAGCCTGTCCGAACCCGGGGAGCGGTGCGCCTGGCTGGAAAAGGCCTGCGGCTCCGATGTGGCGCTGCGGCAGGAGGTGGACAGCCTGGTGGAAGCGTTCGCCAAGTCCGGTTCCTTCCTGGAGCCGGTGCCGGGGCGGAAACTTCAATGGCGACAGTCGCCCAGAGCGCCGGGTCAACGTTTCGGCGATTATGAATTGATCGAGGAGATCGCCCGCGGGGGCATGGGGGTGGTGTACCGAGCGCGGCAGATTGGTTTGAATCGGATCGTGGCGGTTAAAATGATTCTGGCGGGAGAGTTTGCCAGCGAAAGCGAGGTCCAGCGGTTTCGCACCGAAGCTCAGGCCGCCGCCGGTCTGAGCCACCCCAACCTGGTCAGCATTTATGAAGTCGGCGAGCACGAGGGGCAGCATTTTTACAGCATGCCCTTCGTCGAGGGAAAGAGCCTGGCGGCGCTGGTGGAATCCGGAGCGTGGCACCCGGGCGACGGGATCGAGGCCGCCCGGATGGTGGCAAAAATCGCGCGTGCGGTCCAATGCGCGCACGAAGCCGGAATTCTGCACCGCGATCTCAAGCCCGGAAATATTCTGATTGGACCCGATGGGGAACCGCGGGTGACGGATTTCGGCTTGGCCAAGCAGGTCAAGAGTGCGGCGCACTTGACCCTCACGGGTTACATGCTCGGCACTCCTGGTTTTATGGCCCCGGAGCAGGCGCGTGGACGCTCCGCCTTGTCCACCGCCGCCACGGACATCTACAGCCTGGGAGCGATACTGTATTTTCTGCTGACCGGACGGGCGCCTTTTGTGGCCGATTCACCGCTGGACGCCATGTTGCTCACACTGGAAAGCGAAGCCGTGCAACCGCGGCGCATTAACCCCCTGGTGCCCGGGCACCTCGAGCACATCTGCCTGCACTGCCTCGAAAAGCGGCCGGAGGAGCGCTACGCTTCCGCGCGGGAGCTGGCGGAGGATTTGGAACGATTTCTCAAGGGCGAACCCTTGATGGTGAATCCCCAGGCTATCGGCCGGCGGCTCGAAGTCTGGGCCGGACGCCGGCCGGCCCTGGCGGCGCGGCTGGGCACCGTGCTGCTCTGCCTGGTCATCGTGGTCACCGCCTTCCAAATTCACCACTACACCACCCTCGGACGGCACCTCGAAGTGATCGCGGTGCTCGTATCCTGGTTGCTGATTTCGTTCCTGTGCCAGCGCGGTCTGGAATCCGAACCGCGGCTCGATTGGATTCGCGTAGCCTGGAGCGCGGCGGACGCGGTCGCGCTCACGGGGATATTGCTGATCGCCCAGGCGTTCAAGAGCCCGCTCCTGGTGTTGTATCCCACGCTGATCGCAGCCTCCGGCTTCTGGGTGCGCGTGTCGCTGGTCGCAACCACCACGGCCATGTCGCTCCTGGGGTATGTCCTCTTGCTGGCTTTATCCAACCCGGCTGAGGCCGGCCCGTTGCCCTTCCACTGGCACCTGCTGGCGTTTGTAGGCATTGTCGTGACCGGGTTTTCCGTTGCCTATCTCGTGAACCGCGTGAACGTGCTCACGCGGTTCTATGAACAGCGTCCCAAAGGCTGAAACACCGATTTCATGGCCTGAGGCCCGTTGCGGGCTGGGAACACCTGGCCCCGGCGAGACTCACTTGGCCACCACCGTCGCCTGCGGCGCCGGCCTCGGCGCTATGACTCCCCGGCTCACCAGCCGATCCACGATCGCGCCGCTCAGCTCGCGGTAACCGCGCTGCATTTCCTCGCGAAAGGCCTGTCCGTCATTCGCCGCCCAGGCCGTGAACTTTCGTTCCTCGCTGCGATATTCAACCAGACAACGGTAAAACTCGGCGCCGTCCTCGGCGCGAAACAGCGTGGCTTCGGCTTCGAGTTTCAGGGCAAGCGGGGGATTGATGCGTCCGTCCCCGGTAAGCTCCGCGTGTCGCAACTGAATCTCCAACAGGATGGCGGGGTCCTGCGGCAACGGAGCCGGATCCCCCACGCGCCACCGAACCGGCGACGCGCCTTCCGCACCGGCGCGCCAGTGGCTATCCACCAGCATCACCCGCTCCGCTGTCCGCGGAGTCAATTCCAGGGCAACCTGGCGCGCCAGTTCGGCTTGCGGGCGAAATTGCCGCGCCGCGGCGGCCAACTGCGCGTCGGCGGAATCAAACGTTCTCGCCGGCAGGCCTCGGATACCGACCGCCACTTGTTTCCAGAGACTCAGCGGAACAGCCACGGCGCAGGCCGAGAGTTGCACCACCAGATTCCTGGAGTTTTGCAGCCCGTCCAGCAACGCGTTCACGTCGCTCAGCGCCTCGGAGGCCGCGTCATCCTTCGTCAATGGCCGCTGGATGGCGACCGGGGCAGCCTTTTCCGCTGCGAAAACGCCCACGGCGCTGGAACGCTGTGAAGCATACACGAGGCCCACGGGAAGATTCGATTGCAGGGGCGAACGGTTCGCCGCCAGCAACGGCCGCGCAACCGGACCCCGGCCGGGGGCGCGATTGTACCCGGCGCCGACTAAAACAGGGCCCTCCGCGGCCGCCGAAAGCAGGCGCTCAGCCATGCTCCTGCCGAGCTCGCGATATCCGGTCTCCGCCACGCCCTGAAAGGCTTCCGGGCATGTCCAATCGAGGAACAGCGCCGGACCACTCCGGTATTCCAACGGCAAGTCGTAAAGCACCTGGCCATCCGCTGCGCGGTGCACCCGGACGCGTGCCTTAATCCGAAGCACGAAGGAGGTGTCCTTGGTTCCCACGCGCTCGAGTCTCAGCTCCTCGACCCGGGTTTCCAGCAGGGTGCTCTTTGGCTCACGCTGTCGCAGCGCCTCGGCCAGCGTGCCCACGGGCACCAGGCGGCGCCGAGTGACCTCGCCGGCCGCCTCGAGCAGCCATTTGCGCAACCGCTTCTGGTCGGCCATGGCGGCCATAATCCGGGTCAGGTCCGATTCGCTTTGCGAGAGCTGGTCCGGGCTCATCCGGGCGCGGGTGGCAGCCAGCGCGCCATAAACCGCACCCGCAGGGGCCACGAGCACACCGAGGGGGCTGTAGAGGGCATCCAGCCCCGGACCGGGCGAGCCCGGGGGATCCAAACACGCTCTGGCCACATCGCCCGCACCCTCGGCCGCATATCCAGTCCGGCCCAAGGCCTTTTGGAAGCTAAAGGCTACCGGTTCCTCGGAGCACGCCACGGTGATGGCACCCGGATCCAGCGACACCGGTTCCAACGGGGCCTCTTTCCCGGCGGGAACCACCCCGGCAGGGTTCTGAGTGGCACAGCCGCATAAGCCAGCCATCAGAGCAAGGGCCAAGCCCACGCCTGCGGTTTGGCACGTCGTAGCAAAACCGTTTTCAACCGTTAAAAGAAGCTGGTGCGTCGTTTTCATAAGCGTTCAATCCTCCATGCGCCTTTGGATGGGGATTCCCCTCAGGAAAACATCGCCCGGCTGAACGACCGCCGGTAAGAACCCGGCTGAGGCTGGGCCTCAGCCCCTTCGCGCGTTCTGGAGTGGTCGCGGGTTGGGAAAGCTCGAAACTCCCCGGGGTGCCGGCCCGCCGGCCGGCCGGCTCGGGCTTGCTGACGCGGAAGGAGTTGAGACGATTTAGGAAGGGGCTGAGGCCGGGGGAGTTTGATCTCGATGCAAATCCCGGAACAGCCAGGCGCGTGCGTAGGCCCACGTCCGCTCGACCGTGCTGATGGATACGCCCAATTCCTTCGCGGCCTCCTCCTGAGTCAGCCCGACGAAGAAGCAGAGTTTGACCAGCTCGGCGGCTCGGGCATCAATTTCGCCCAACCGATTCAGCGCCTCGTCCAACGCGAGCAGTTCCTCATCCGGCATGGGCGCCGGAAGTTCGATCGCATTAAAGTCCACGCGCTGCCGATCTCCACCTCGCTTCAGCCGCTTCTTCCGGCGCGCATTTTCCACCAGTATCCGCCGCATGGCCTCACCGGCGGCAGCGAAGAAATGTGCGCGGTTCACAAACTCCTGGTGGCGGTCACCCGCCAACCGGAGCCAGGCCTCGTGCACCAGGGCCGTGGCTTGGAGAGAATGGCCGGGGGCTTCGGCGGCCATCTTGCGGGCGGCCAATCGCCGCAACTCCTGGTACACCTCCGCCAGGAGCTCTTCAGGCGCTCCAGCCTCCCCCTGCTCCATGGCCTTGAGAATGTGCGTGATATCCATATGACGAATCGGTGCTGTCCTCGACGTCCGAAAAACTGGCCGGGCGCAGACGATTCAATGCGCGGCGGCCATCAAATCGGCAATGCCCATGCTCGGCGCTTGCAGCCCATCGCAGCCGCCCGCGGCACACTGTCCGAACCGCGACGCCAGGGACTCGCCGACCAGAACGGTCATTCCCACGACGGCACTGAGGGCCAGATAGAGCGCATAAACCTTGATTCTCGAGAGCCAGCGAGCAGATGGGTTCGTTTTCATGAACCCACTTTAGGCCCGCCCCGCCACCGGATGTTAATCGAAAGAATTTATCCGTTCATCGGTGCAAACGATGGTGGAGAGGCGCAGCCCGCGTGGTACCCGCTCAGGTTTGGCGCACCGGGCTGAGCAGACGCATGATGCTATCGCCGTGCCGCAGGACCTTCCGCTCGCTCCACCAATCCGGCAAGCTCAAGGTATCCCGCTTGGCATGACCGAGCACGAGCAAACCGCCGTCCGCTATCACTCGGGGTAAAAGTGTATCGTCCAACAACCGCTGGGCCCAGGAATCGGAGCGCCGGCCCACGTTTTTTTCTCCGTACGGCGGGTCCGCGAGAACCAGGTCGAAGCGCTGTCCGGCCTCCGCGAGCTGGGTCAGCGCGCTCGAGACATCCTGGGTTCTTACCTGGACCAACCCGGGCGCGATGCCCGCCCGTTCAATATTGTGTCGCAGCACTTCGGCATGCCGGGCCGCCTTTTCAACGCAGACCGCCGAGACCGCTCCCCGGCTCAGACTTTCCAAGCTCAGCGCGCCCGTCCCCGCGAACAGTTCGAGGATGCGCGCGCCGACGACGCGTTCGCCGAGGCTGTTAAAGACCGCCTGCTTGACTAAATCAGGCGTTGGCCGCACAGCCAGGCCCTTGGGCACTTGAAGCCTTGTTCGCGCCGCTTTTCCGCCCGTGATCCGCATAGCTCAGATCTCAAACACCGTGATTTCCGGCCGGCAGTTCAACCGGATGGGCACGGGGAACCAGCCGATTCCGGGATTCACATACAGGGGCCCCGCCGGCGTGCGGAACATCCCCATGTCATATTGGTCCACGCCGAAGGGGACATACAGGGGCCCGTAGAAGGGAATCCGGACCTGGCCACCATGGGAATGGCCTGCAAGCATCAGGTCAAAGCGTGTCCCGCGCAGTTTTCCGATCCATGCCGGGTAATGCATTAGAAAAATGTTTCTGGTCGCCGGATGACCGCTGAGGGCGCCGTGTTTGGGATTGAGCCATGCCGCTCCGATGACCGAAAACTTTCCATCGGCGGTCACCCGCTCCTGATCCAGCAGCCAGGCCCCGCCGGTCGCGGCAAAGCATTTGGCGATGCCGTCGAAAGGAACTTTGCTCCAAAAGTCGTGGTTGCCAGGCACGCCGTACATGGGCGACTTAATCTGCGCTAGAATCTCAAGCGCCTCTGGCAGGTGCTTGCCTTCCTCGATCAGGTCCCCGGTGAAACATACGAACTCAGGGGACTGCGCGTTGATCTGCCGCACCACGGACTGCAGGTAGGCACGATCACCCTTATGATGGAGATCGGTGAAATGGACAAAGCGGTGCTTGGCCTCGCCCGGCCCGAGGTGAATGCGGCGAGTTTTGACCCATGTCGGTTCGAGCCACTTCGCATCCGCCACCGTCAGTACCGGCGCGGCCAAGAGCGCGCCCAAAAGAAACCGTCGGCGGCTGAGGCTCGGACGTTTCACAATTTCCTGCCGGTCAGCCGCTCGTAGGCTTCCAGATACTTGGCTTGTGTCTTGGCCACGACTTCCGGTGGCAAGGCGGGGGCAGGCGGGGTTTTATTCCAGTCCAGGGTTTCGAGGTAATCGCGGACGAATTGTTTGTCGAAGCTGGGCTGGCCTCGGCCGGGCTGGAATTGATCGGCCGGCCAGAAACGGGAGGAGTCTGGGGTCAGCACTTCATCGATCAAGATAATTTGACCATCAAGGTGGCCAAATTCAAACTTGGTATCGGCAATAATGATCCCGCGCCGGCGGGCGTAGTCGCGCGCAAAATGGTAAATCTTCAGACTGGCCGCGCGCACTTGCTCCGCGGTCTCCGCCCCGACGATCCGCGCAGCCTCTTCGAAAGAAATATTCTCGTCATGCCCCGTCTCCGCCTTGGTAGCCGGGGTGAAAATCGGCTCGGGCAGCTCGGAAGATTCTTTGAGCCCCGGCGGCAGCTTGATGCCGCACACCGTCTGGCGCTCGCGGTACTCTTTCCAGCCGGAGCCGGCGAGATAGCCGCGCACGACGCACTCGATGGCCAGCGGCTTGGCCTTCTTCACGATCATGCTGCGCCCCGCCAGCTTCGACGCGTAAGGCTGCAGGTTCGCGGGCAGCGGATCTTTGGCTCGGGAAATCAAGTGATGGGGCTGAAAGGCCTCGGTCTGCTCGAACCAGAAATACGAGATCTGCGTCAGCACCTCCCCTTTGCGCGGAATGCCGTTGGGCATGATGCAGTCGAAGGCGGAAATCCGGTCGGTCGCCACAAACAATAGCCGGTCGCCGAGATCGAAGATGTCGCGCACCTTGCCGCTCTTGAGCTTTTTGACACCGGGCAGTTCCAGTTGAAGGACGGTTTCGTTGGCCATGGACTCAATATGCTGAAGGCGGCGTCACGCGCAAATCCAAAGTGCTGCCCGCTTGACTTTGCCCGCGGTTTCAGGCTGATTCAGTGTGGATTTTATGAATTTCCTGGTCACCGGCGGCGCGGGTTTTATCGGCTCGCATGTATGTGAACGGCTGCTCGAGGCCGGGCACGCGGTGTGGGCGTTCGACGATTTGAACGCCTTCTACGATCCCCAGCTCAAGCGGCGGAATCTCCGCGACTTGCAATCGCTCGCCAAGCCCTTCGAATTCGTACAGGGGGATTTGACGGATCCGGCGGCGCTCGCAGGGCTGCTTTCGGATCGCCGGTTTGACCAGATCATTCACCTGGCCGCCCGCGCGGGTGTTCGCCCCAGCCTCGAAGAGCCCGCGCTGTATCAGCGGGTCAATGTCGAGGGCACCGTCAATCTCTTCGAGGCGGCGCGCCGGGCCGGCATCCGCAAGGTGATTCTGGCTTCATCCTCTTCGGTCTATGGCGTCAACTCCAAGGTGCCCTTCTCCGAGAGCGACCCCATTTTCCATCCGATCTCTCCGTACGCCGCCAGCAAGCTGGCCTGCGAGGCCCTGGGCCATGTGTATCATCACGTTTATGGCTTCGACGTAGTGGCGCTGCGGTTCTTCACGGTGTATGGCCCGAGGCAGAGGCCCGACCTGGCCATACACAAGTTTGCGCGCCTGATGAGCGCCGGCAAACCCATCCCGGTGTTCGGCGACGGCTCGACGGCGCGGGACTACACGCATATCAGCGACATCCTGGATGGGATTATCGCTTGCACGCGGCGGGAATTCGGTTATCAGGTATTTAACTTGGGCGAATCTCAAACCGTGACTCTGAACCGCCTCATCGAATTGCTGGAAAGCGCGCTGGGTAAGAAAGCCGTCCTGGATCGTCAACCGGTCCAGCCCGGCGATGTCCCGTTGACGTGCGCCAACATTTCCAAAGCACGCGCCGAACTGGGCTACAACCCGCGCATGCCCATCGAGCGCGGCATCCCGTTGTTCGTCCGCTGGTTTCAGAGCGCGGGCTGAGTACTTTCTAACTCTCTTATGGCGAATGCCTCTCCCTATACGCGCCCGACATTCGACGAAGCGGTCACGGCGTGGAAATCGGCGCTCCGGCAACGCAGCTTGCCGGATGACCTGGTCTGGGTGTTCGACGAAAACCTTTGCTTCGAGCGGGATCCGGCCAGCCCGGGAGGATTCCGGCTCGGCTACCAACTCGCCTTTACCCCTCCGCCCCCGGAGGCCGCGGCGATTGCCTACGACCATTTCTGCGAATTCGAGGCGCCCATCGTCTTTTACCGGGTGGGCTCCGCCCAGGCAAAGTCGGTGTGCGTCTTGCTCGGGGACGACTGGTTTCGCGCCAAAACCGAGGCGGATGGATTCTTGAAACGCGAGGATTGGCTCGTCGCTTTTCGCCCCGGTCCCGCGGGTGAAATCGAGGAAGTAAAAGACAGGCAACGATGGGAAAGCCGCATCCTACGCGATCGACCGTTGCACGATCTGGACTTCTCCATGACGCTGCAAGCGGTGCACGAGACCCTGGCTCACGGCCGCGTGCTCACCGTCTATGATCGCTACGCCCTCCGGTTCCTGCACGTCTGGCGGAAATTCCTGGGGCATTCGGACTAAAACGCTTCCTGCCACCCGCCGGGGGCATTAAAGTCGGAGATGGCTTCGCCATTCAATTTCGAGGATCACTCGCATCGCCGGTACAACCCCTTATTGGGCCAGTGGGTCCTGGTTTCGCCGCATCGCACCAAGCGTCCCTGGCAAGGCCAGGTCGAGCGCGTGCCCGCGGAGGAACGCCCCGCCTACGACCCCCAGTGCTACCTCTGCCCCGGCAACGCGCGGGCGGGCGCGGCGCGCAACCCGCCCTACGAACACACGTTTGTCTTCCGAAACGATTTCTCCGCGCTGCTGCCGGACACCCCGCTCGACGGAGTGTCCGAGGACAGCCTGTTTCGGGTGGAACCGGTGCGCGGGGAATGCCGCGTCATCTGCTTCTCGCCGCGGCATGACCTCACCCTGGCGCAGATGCAGGTGCCAGAGATTCGGCAAGTGGTCGAGGTCTGGGCCGGGCAAGTGACTGAATTGGGACGGTCTTATCGGTGGGTCCAGTTATTTGAAAATAAGGGCGCCATGATGGGGTGCTCCAACCCTCACCCACACGGCCAAGTCTGGGCCGGCAGCGCCCTGCCCAATGATCCCCAGGCCGAGGACGCGCATCAGCGATCCTACCTGGACGCGAAAGGAACCAACCTGCTGCTCGAGGTGATCCGGCGCGAGGCGGAGTTGGGGGTCCGGGTCGTGATCCAAAATCCGCTTTGGGTGGCTTTGGTGCCGTTCTGGGCGGTGTGGCCCTTCGAGATTTTGCTGGCGCCGCGCCGGCATGTGCTGCGGGTCCCCGACCTGACGGGTGAGGAACGGGACAGCCTGGCGGATATCCTCCGCCGCCTGCTCACGCGCTATGACAACTTGTTCGAAGTTTCATTCCCCTATTCCATGGGCTGGCACGGAGCGCCGAACGACGCCGGCGATTTCTCCCACTGGCAATTGCACGCGCACTTCTTCCCGCCGCTGCTCCGCTCGGCCACGGTGAAGAAGTTCATGGTGGGTTACGAATTGCTGGCCGAAGCCCAGCGCGACCTCACACCCGAGCAGGCCGCGGAGCGGTTGCGAGCAGTGAGTGAGCGACACTACAAAGGCTAGCAAGGCGGGAGGCGCCCGCACCTGGCTACCACTTTTCCCGGTGGACGTGATCGCGGTTGAACCGCGTCCGGCATCCGGGTTGCTCCCCAGGATGGCCCAGGGCGATCGCAGCGACCGGAACGATCGGCGTTGGCAGCGCAAAAAGCTGCTTCACCCGCTGCACCGAGTCCTCAGTCGGATGCACACCGACCCAGCAGGCGCCCAGGCCCAGCGCGTGCGCGGCCAGCAGGAGATTCTCGATAGCCGCCGAGCAATCCTGCAACAAAAAGCTGAGCTGCCGCTCGAAGGCGGCGTCCAAATCGCCACAGACGATCACCGCCAAGGCCGCGGTCGAAAGCATCTTGCCACCGGGCAAAACCGAGGCCAAGTGCGCCAGGGTTTGCCGGTCGCGAACGACGATAAACCGCCAGGGATCTTTGGTCATGGCGGAAGGAGCGGCCATGGCCGCTTCGAGGAGCCGCGTCACGGATTCCTCGCTGATGTCTCCCGGCCCATAGACCCGGATACTGCGCCGGCCAAAGATAAGCTCTAGTTTATCGTCGTTGCTCGCACTCATACTGTTCTGATGCGCGGCAGAATACGCGGCGGACGGCCAGATTCCAATGGATGATTTCGTCCCGGGCCTTGCGGCTTCAGCGAAAACGGAAACCGCCCTGGAAGACGACTTCGGCTGCGGTCACGGCGAGGAAGACGGTGCTCACCACGGCATTGAGCCTGAAGAAGGCGATGTTAATCCAATTCAGGCTGCGGTGGCGGGCGATCCAGTGTTCGAGCACCAGGCAGCCGACAATGATGAACCAGCCGACGATGTAAGCGAGGCGGAAGCGGCAGAGCAGGCCGAAGAGCAGCAGGAGACCGCACATCAACATGTGAGCCAGGAAAGCCGCTTGGAGGGCATTTTGCGGGCCCCAGGCAACGACGAGCGAGCGCAACCCGTGCCGGCGGTCGAATTCGTAATCCTGCAAGGCATAGATGATATCAAACCCCACGAGCCAGAGCACCACCGCCGCTGCCAGGGTCAGCATTTGGAGCACGTCCAGAAGCGCGAGATGGGCTCCCTTGACCGCCAGCCAGGCGCCCACCGGGGCCAAAGCCAGCGCCAGGCCCAGGAAGACATGCGTATAATCCGTAAACCGCTTTGTGAGGGAATAGAAGCAGATCACGATCAAGGCCACGGGCGACAGATAAAAGCAGAGGGGGTTGAGCAGGAAACTGACCCCCACCAGGCCCGCCCCGGCGGCTGCGCAAAGCAGGATCGCTCCCGAGAGCGACACCTGCCCGGACGGCAGATGGCGTCCGGCGGTGCGCGGGTTCAGGGCGTCGAACTTCCGGTCCACAATGCGGTTGAAGGCCATGGCGCACGTGCGAGCGCACACCATCGCGGCAAGAATGAGCCCGAAGACGCGCCAGCCGGGCCACCCGTGATCGGCCCGGGCCGCTACGAGCATCGCGGCCAGGGCGAAGGGCAACGCAAATACCGTGTGGGAAAACCGCACGAATGAAAACCATTGGGTCACTCGCTTTCCTCCCCCCAGCGGGTCGTCAGTCGGTGCGGCACCCCGAGATGATCCAGCACGCGAGCCACGACGGTGTCGGCGACCTGCTCGACCGTCGCCGGGCGCGTGTAGAATGACGGGTTGGCCGGAAGGATGGTGGCGCCCGCCAGCAGGAGCAGTTCGAAGTTCCGCACATGCACCAGGCTCAGCGGCGTTTCGCGGGGAACCAAAATAAGCTTCTTTTTCTCCTTTAACGCAACATCCGCCGCGCGCAGCAGCACGTCCTGGCTGTAGCCGTGAGCGATGCGGCCGAGGGTGCCCATGCTGCACGGAATCACCACCATCGCATCGGGAGCGTTCGAACCGCTCGCGAACGGCGCGTTCATGCTCTTCAGCCCGTGCGACGCAACTCCGGCGGGAACCCGCAAACCGCCCGGCAACTCCTCCGCGATGACGCTTTGGGCGTAGGCGCTCAACACCAAATGGACCTCGTGCTCCCGAGGGTCGAGGTTGTCGAGCAATCGTTGGGCGTAGATGGCGCCGCTGGCGCCCGTAATGGCGATAAGAATTTTCAAAACGACTCTTTCCGGCTGCGGGGCAGGCAGGGAGCGGCGTTTCAGCCGTTCGACTCCGTTCCACCCAGCCCGGCCTTTACCTGATCACGGGCATTGCCACAATCTGTACCGGTACTTCTTACCCGGGTTCAGTTTCACGGCAAGCTTGAAAAGCGGCGGCGCACGAAGCTCCAAGGGCCAAATCGACCTCGCATCGGGGTGGGGACAGCCTGTCCCCACAATCCCGGGTCCGCCCTGGTGCGGACAGGCTGTCCCCACCCCGCCCTGCGTCCACATTCGCCTCCGCGCGAAGCGCACAAAGGAGGACGCGTCTGCCACCGCCAATGCCCTTGTGCCCCCCAATGCTTGATTCCCCCTCAACACGCGGGCACTCCGGGCTCCCGCCTCATTAGGCTACACTCCGCCGCGGCTTGTGCTATAATCAAGCGTCCTCACAACGTTGGGGTGAGGCGGGTTATGCTGGCCACTCAGGAACTCATTGCTGAGGCCGCCCAGTCGGATCGATTGGCTGCGGTGCTTCCTCGTTATGTACGCGACGCGCCCCTGTATCGCGAAGCTCGCGGCACCCTGGCATCCCTGGCGGGGTCCCTGACGGCGGCTGATCTGAAGCGCCTGCCCTTCATCACCAAACAGGATATCCGCCATGGCTTCCCCGACAATTTCCTGGGCGCAAACGCGGATTTGGAGGGTTTGCTGGAAAGTGACACAGCCGAGCTCGAGCACACTTCCGGCACCTCGGAGGAACGAACTCCGCTGCTGCTGCCCCGCCATTGGTGGGTCGAGCAGGAAAAGCGCGCCTTGGAGTTAAACCCACTGGCGGCCCGGGTGCTGGCGGAGTCCTCCGGCCCGCGCCGGGTCACCATCAATTCGCCGGTGTGCAGCGGCGAAATCTGCTACACGGGCGTGCCCTCGCGCGAGGAGCGCATCTTGGGCGACACATTGTTCCTGAGCCTCTCGCGCCACCCCTTCTTGTGGAGCGAAACGGACTTGGAGCGGATGGCGCGCGAGGCGATCGAGTGGGAGCCCCGGTTTCTGGATGTTGACCCGGTATATGGGATGGTCTTCGCGAGCTACTGCGAGCGACACGAGCTTCGCCTGCCTTCGCTGGCCTTTGTTCTGTGCAGCTACGAGTTCGTGAGCGTCACGCACCGGCGGATTTTGGAGCGCGCCTTCGGCGTGCCGGTCTTCGACCTGTATGGCTCGACGGAAACCGGGCACCTGCTCATGCAGGAGGTCACCGGTGAGCTGCGGCCCAGTCTCGAAACGGCGTTGCTGGAAGTGGTGGAACCGGATCCCGCGGGCATCGGAGACCTGGTCGTGACCACGCTCACCAATGATTTGATGCCGCTCGTCCGCTACCGCATTGGTGACCTGGTCGAGCGCAAGGAAGGACCGTATTGCACCCGCTATGTCCTCCATGGCCGGGCGGCGGACGCATTCCACCCCGGGGCGGGCCGCCGGATCACCACCCGGCAGGTGGACCAGTGTTTCGTGGGAATCGAGGGTATCGCCCATTACCAGGTATTCGAACGCCCGGATGGCGGGTGGCGGGTGCGCTTTGTGCCCGAAGGAGACGGTCCGGCCACGCGCGCGCTCGATGACCTGCGAAGCCGGCTGGGCGAATTGCTGCGGTCAAACGCCGCCGTTGTACTCGAACCCACCGACCTGCTCATGCCGGAAAGCTCGGGGAAATTCCGGCTGGGGTATCCCGCCAAACGCAGTTAGCCTCCCCGATTCGTCGCATCCGAGTACTCAGACACCCCTTCAGGAATCACCGGACATTCGGCGCTCATCACGCGTCACGCATCACGCGCTCCCGGCATGTCCGAATCGCTCCAAACCCCGGTCTATTTTGGGTCCACCTCGTAGCCGAGTTCCCTGAACCGCTGCAATTTGTAAATCAAGGCGCGCCGGCTGATGCCCAGGGCCTTGGCCGTTTCCGTCCGGTTGAAATCGTGCTTGCGGAGCGCCTGAAAAATCGCTTTGCGTTCAACCTCACCCAGGCGCTCCGCCTCCCCCAGCGCCAGCGGGTTCACCGACGGCGTCGTCGAGCGAACCCTCGCGGGCAGGTGCTCCGGCAGGATGACTTCGCCCACCGAGAGCAGCGCCGCGCGTTCCATGGCGTTGCGCAGTTCCCGCACGTTGCCCGGCCAATTGTAGCGCACGAGGCATTCGGCAACCGACGAGGAAAACCTGGCTTTGCCTTGGGTGAACTTTTCGATGAAGGCGCCGGCCAGCGGCAAAATGTCCTCCGGACGCTCACGCAGCGGTGGGATGTTGAGTTCCACCACGTTCAGCCGGTAAAACAAGTCCTCGCGGAAACGTCCGGTTTTAACGCCTTCTTCGAGATTGTGGTTCGTGGCTGCCAGGATGCGAGCGTTGGTCTGCAATTCCTTGTTCGAGCCAACGCGGGTAAAGAGCCCATCCTGGGTGACGCGCAGCAACTTGGCTTGGAGCGGAGCGGACATATCGGCGATTTCATCCAGGAAGATGGTGCCGCCATTGGCTTGCTCGAAACGCCCGATGCGCTGCGCTACGGCGCCGGTGAACGAGCCTTTCTCGTGGCCGAACAGCTCGGGTTCGAGCAGGGTCTCGGGGATCGCGGCGCAGTTGACTTTGACCAGTGGACCCGCCGCCCGGGCGCTCCACGCATGAATGACGTCGGCCAGCACCTCTTTGCCAACGCCGCTTTCGCCGGTAATCAGGACGCGGCTCTCCGACGGAGCGATGAGCGAGGCATCGTGGAAGACGGCCTGCATGAGCGGGCTTTTGGCCACGATGTCGCCCGGCAATTGGCGATCCGCGTTGAACTTGAGCGGCGCGCTTTTCGATAAGCCCGTGACCTGTTGAACCGTGGCCAGCAACTCATCCAGGTCGATCGGCTTGGCCAAATAGTTTAACGCCCCGTCGCGCATGGCCCCGACCGCCTCGCGGATGTCCGCGTAAGCCGTAACCAGCAGGACCGGCAGCGTGGCATGCTCCTGGCGCGCGCGCCGCAAGGTCTCGAGCCCGGTCATGCCAGGCATGCGCACATCCGAAATCATCAGGCTGAACTCCCGCGCCCGCAAAACTTCGAGCGCATGCTCCCCGGAATCCGCCAGCACCGTCTCGAAACCCTGGCCGGCAAGGAACGAGTCCAGCAAACTGCGTTGACCGGGGTCGTCATCGACGATCAGAATCCGGGGCGGGCGATCGGTGTGCTTGCGAATCTCAGGCGGCATGGCGCAATAATTTCAGCCTCAAGCCCATGGACACGTCCACGGAACCGGCTGGGGGGAGACTAACGCGTGCGCGAACGCCGATAAAGGCTATTTCAGCGTGCCTGATGTGGTCTTGGAGACGCGCCCGGAGGCCCAATCGAGAATGATCTCTTTGTCGGGCTTGACCTCCGGCGGCGAGGGCTGCTCGAACTCCGGCACGGCGGCAGGCGCAGCGCTCGCCAGGTCGGGGACGCCGCTCTCCTCCATGCCGTCCACCATGCTCGAGCAAGACGCGCAGACGTTGGGATTCCGGGACAGGGGATGGCCGCCCACTGCCATGGGCTCGCCGCAACAAATACAAATCCGGGGTTTCATTCGAGCGGGGAAACCGCCAGGCAGGTCACTCGTTTTGTCACCTCACTCACCGCACATAAGGGGCTGGTGCGAAAACACTTCACGGCCCTGGAAAAAAGCCACGGCTCAGCGCCAGTAGCAAGTTTCAGTGGAACAACAACCCCATTCAGCAGCCGCCAGTTCAATTGTCCTCGCCCCTAAGAATCAAATTAAAGCACCAAACCCGGAAAAAGTCAATTAGAAACTCTGGATTTTCGCATTTGTGAGTCCGCTGCGGGAATGGGATGCTGAGGGGAAGCAAATGGCCGTCAAAGTCAAAATCTGTGGGATTACCAATGAAGCGGATGGCGCCGCGGCAGTCGAGGCCGGGGCGGACATGCTGGGATTTGTCTTCCATGAACCGAGCTCACGCTATGTCTCAGTCTCGGCAGCGTCCAAAATCGTGCGCGGGCTGCCGCCGGGGACGGTCAAGGCGGGCGTGTTTGTCAACGCGCCGGAGGAACTGGTTTTGCGGGCCGTGGGCGAGTGCGGCCTGAACTTGCTGCAGTTTCACGGAGAGGAAACGCCCGATTACTGCCTAAAATTTGGGTTGATGAGCATCAAGGCGGTGCGTGTACGGGATCAGGCCTCCATCGACGCGTTGGCGGCGTATGCAACCGATGCCTGGCTGCTCGATGCTTACGCCCCAAGCCAGGTGGGAGGCACCGGTGCGACCTTTAACTGGGAGCTGGCGGTCAAAGCGCGCGAGCTGGGCCGGCCTGTTTTCCTCGCCGGCGGCCTGACGCCGGAGAACGTGGCGGAGGCCGTGCGCCGGGTGCGGCCTTATGCGGTGGATGTATCAACAGGTGTCGAGCGCGCCCCCGGCAGGAAAGACCACGAAAAGGTGCGGGCCTTCATCCGGGCGGCCAAAGCGGCACTCGAGACCGCCGAGGCTTGAAGCCGCGGGGCCCGGGGTGGAACCCGGGCTCTTGAGCGGAAATGCATTTCCCACCCGCTCATGCGCCAGCTTCCAATCGCTCGATGGATGCCAAGTATTCCAATCGCATTCGGGTCAGCACCGACGTGGCCAGGACTGTGAGCCCTCCGGATAACTACTTGTTTCTCTTCTTGGCCCTCAGCTTCTCCTGGGCTTCCCTCACGCGAAACTCGACCATCCGCTTAATCAAAGCGAATGGGACCGGCTTATCGAGTGGGAACTGAACGGACCCCTTTCCGCTCGGGTAGTCCGTCAATTCCCTGGCGAATGCTTGGATCACCGAAGACGTCGGATAGAACCCTATGTGGTTCTGGAAGGCGGCGAAGTGGACGAGGTTCTCGCCCAGGACAAACGTCGGGATTTGGTATTTGATCGTCTCCTGGGCATCCGGCGCGGCATTTGTGATGATGGCACGTATCCGCCGCAGCCGCTCCTGGACGTCTCGCGGTAAGCCTGCAATATATTGGTCGATGCTCTTGGCGGGTTTGGGTTTCATACCGGCTCACGCGGTGTTCAACCGCTTAACGAAAAAACTTAGCGGCGGCGGGCCAGCGGCCGGAAATGGACAGAGGACGGGATGCCCGCCGTCCAGCGCGGCCGCCGAGTTTGCCCTTCCAGAGCCCCGCAGGGGCGGCCTCATACCAGCCCGGGGCAAGGCCGCCGAGGCCGCCGCCCCAGGTAAATCGCAGCGCAACCCAACCTCCCCTTTTTCCAATCCGGTTGGGCGCGCTCCCGCGCGCCCAACCGGATTGGAAAAAGGAGAGGAAATCATTTCGTGTCCTTTACCCAGGGCGGCGCTCGTTCCTCGCTTGCCCTGGGCTATTGCCGTGTCGTCCTTACAGGACTTCAGCCAGGCTCGCTCCGGTTGCGTCCTCGGCGAACGGTTTGCTGAGCGACCGCCGTCGAGAACAAAGTCTCGTGCGTGAACCGACTTCTCCCCACACTGAGCGGAGAAGCGCTGCGGCGGTTCGTCTCCGGCAAATTGTCGGGCATACGCGCTTATCCCCTCGTCCCGCTCAGATGCGCTTATTAATAAAGTATTCGTCACTGGCTCTTGGGCATGCCGCGCTTCTGCTCCCACACCGCGAAACCGTTCTGGTCCTGTTCCAAATGCACCTCGGAGTGGCCGTCCAGAAAGCCATAGCCGCGCACCCAACTCCCCTCGGAATTTTGGTATGGCTGAGTTTCACGAAGAACAATCGTATCCTCTGGTTTCGCAGCCGGATCTCGCGCGATCGTTGGGATTTCGTAATCCTCCGCCTTCAACCCGAAGGTTTCCCATTCCTGCTGATTTGCGCCCTGGGGCAGATAGAATCGAGCTTCTCCGAGGCTTGCGGGGAAGCGCCCATGGTCGTCGGCAAAAAGCTTTACAGCGCCAAGCCAGTCCGACATGAAATTGAGCTTGGCCCCGCCGAGCTTCTTCTCCTGCTCCTGAATGGGTGTCAACTTGACGGAGTTCTGCTCAGCGACCGCCAGCGACTCGCGAAGCTTCGGATTTTCGGCGCGTAATTTCTCCAACTCTTGCCGTGTAACAGTGATTTCGCCGCGCAAGCGGAGCAGCTCGCGGTTTTCCGATTGAGACGTTGGTTCGGAAAGCGTTGCCTGCCCGAGCTGTGCTGAAGGTCTGGTGTTTTGCGTCGTCGCCTGTTGGAGCTGTTGGGAAAGCATCCTGATTCTCTGCTCTTGGCGCATTTGACTGACAACCAGGACGACAACAGCGGCCAGCAAAAACATCGAGACGGTGAGGCAGGCCTTATTTGGGATGCTCATAAGCCTTGACCCTTGTGACGCCTGTGATCGAGACGCCCATGATGATGGTGTACAGCGCCCCAACGATCCGGCTCAGGCCAGCCGGGCCGCGGGCGCAGGACAACCAACCCGGCGAAACCCGGCCTGGCCTGAAGCCGATGGTTCGCCCAAAGGCGGCCAAGTCCTTTGAGTGGTTGGTCATTCATGCAGCCTCCAGAGCCCCGCAGGGGCGGGCTCATGCCAGCCCGGGGCAAGGCCGCCGAGGCCGCCGCCCCGGGTAAAACGCCACCCCAACCCAACCTCTCCTTTTTCCCATCGGGTTTGGCGCGCTCCCGCGCGCCAAACCCGATGGGAAAAAGGAGAGGGAATCATTTTCTGTCGCCTACCCAGGGCGGCGCTCGTTCCTCGCTTGCCCTGGGCTATTGCCGTGTCGTCCTTACAGGACTTCAGCCAGGCTCGCTCCGGTTGCGTCCTCGGTGAACACCAAAGCAACCGACAGCGGCACACCAGAATATCGGGATGTGAACCAAGCGCCTCTGCCGCGGTCCGGTTCAGTGCCGGGTTAGCGCTCCAAAAGCAAATGTGAAAGTAAGAAAGCACAATAAACCGCATAAACGGTCATGAACCCGATCTGCGCGGCCGCGAGCCCGAACACCGTGGAAGCTCGGCTGAAGAATTCACGACGGAACGATAGCAAGACGAATACGACAACGAGCGGCGGCAGCAGACATGACAGCTCTCCGAGCCACTGCAGAAGCAAAGTAGTTGCGGGGAGAAAGCCGGTGCTCAAACGAGTCTGCTCGATGGCCCGGTCGATGATCGCATAGTGCAAGCCAGGAATTGCCAAAGCGGACACCAAGAGCGCCAGGTAGCTTGCTGAGGCTTTTGAACTTGCAGTCATGTTCATTTCGACAAGAGGAATGCCTCTGAATCACGCGGCGTTAACGACGCTGGGCAGTGGCGCGCCGCCAGCCATGCACCGAATACCACCCGACCGCAATCGGCGCGTTCACGGCCGCGGCCTGGTTAGATGCCGGTCTCATGGATTCTTCGGAAGTTGGTCGAGAGGAATCTTCTCTCTCTTTGCTCCCTCCCGATACACCTCTGCCGGTGTCTTGAGGTCCCCCATGTCTGCGCTCCACCCGATGAAGCGCCCCTGGGCGTCGAACGTGTAGGCCGAAGGCCCTGAAGCGAGATGGCGGCCTGCCGGACCGGAAATCTGATAATAGACCGTGTTGTTCACGGTGACGCGATACGAGCCCATGGGCTTCTTTAGCCAGACCAGACACGAACTGACGTCGGTGACACTCTTCGGCGGCCTTGCCTGCGCCAATGGGATCTGGTCTGCCGCGATGCAGCCGATGAACAGGAGGATCGGAACCCCGACTACCCAGGCCAGGATTTTCAGAACTCGCTTCATTTAACGACGAGCGCGGCTACGCCGAGCCGATGAAGTCCAGCAAGACCGATGGCGATCCCCCGGCGTTAGCGGCCGCGCCTCGTTAAGCGGGATTGCGCGCATTTGGCATAAATGTTCTGGACCGAATCACTCTCGCGCAGCAGGCCGCCGCAACAACGAGCATGAGCGTCCAAATTATCGAGATAACTCGCAACCTGAATAGCCAAAAAGCATCTGCGGGATCATTCGACGTTTGCGGGGCTAATAAGCTCCACGGCTGTAACAGCGCCCCTAATGCCAACAAAAGGATACAAGCTGTCGCAACACCAACCAGTGAACGCTTCCACCACGAAAGCGCGATTAAGCCAGCAGAGACCAAGAAAACGCCACCGACAATGGCCTCTCCGAGAGCCATTGCCACGTCATTCAAACCTCCAGTTGCGAATATGGCGTTCATCGCATGGGCCGCTTAACGACCATGGTCAGGCGCGCCGGACCCCTGGCTCAGGAATAACAGACGGGCGCAATCCGGCGTCGCCTGCACCCAACGGGTTCGGCGATTACTCCGCCTTGCGTTCGACCAGATGTCCATAGCGTGCGTTGAGCTTAGCGGTCCTCTCCTCCTCAAGGAGCTGAGTGCCGCGAAAATGCTCTGCCAGAAAAGAAATGAGCCGCGGCTCCCCCGCCCGCGTGGCCTCAAATACGGCCTCCATTTCTTCATCAGACACCCCGCATCCGTCCGCGAGATACCGCAAGAAGGACTCACCCAAAACCGTAACGTCATCTGAGTCCATGGGGCTGACTTGGACGACGGGCGAGTCGTCCCGGACCGACCCTCCCCTTTTGAGAATCGCGTAGTGAACTCCGTCCACGCCCATACAAGCAAACGTGAGGGCGTTCTTTGGGGTGCTCTGATAGCCGTAATCCTCGGATGGAGGGCACAATATCGTGTCGCCATCAAGGACTCTTGATGATGTGGCCACGGCACCAAAAGCGTCAATGAAGGTTTCAAAGTGCGTCGAGCGCATACGCCGAACGGTGATTCAGCGACAGGGGTTCGTTTATTGAACGCCGGAGGCCGACTGGTCCCTTTATTCGTAAGTTGTTCATTACCAACTCCGCGTGTCCAAACCCTACGCCGGCTGGTTCGTCTATTGCAAGCAGAAAGCGGCTTGGATTTTATACCGCCCCTCTTGGCGACCCGAACACCCCGCGTTCACGCGCCTTGGTTAAGCTTTGCTCAAAAGGCACTCGAATGAACCGCTCCCAGGCCATCGAGCAAATGCGCCAAGTTCTTCGCCGCCGACACCAAGCGCTCTCCAGCGAGGACACGTATCAATTCCTTGCGAGCCCGGCGCCCGGCCCGCGAGAGCGCGGGCAAACCTTGAATCGTGCCCGGCGCCCGGCTATTCTTCGCGCATGCCGATTTACGAATTTCATTGCGGGAAATGCGAGAAAGACAGCGAGATCCTGGTGCGCTCGAACCGGTGGAAAGGGACCAAGTGCCCCCATTGCGGGTCGGCCAAGCTTTCGAAGAAGCTGTCGGTTTTTGCTTCCTCCGGCGGAGGGGAGAGCGCCGAAGCGCCGGCCTGCCGGAACCAGGGCGGAGGAGGATGCGGTTGCCACTGTGCCGGCGGGAAGCACCGGCATTGATTTTGGTTCCGCCGCCAATCCCATCGCGCCGAGGCGCCGCCAACCGCGAGCCGAATGTGCGGCCGGCCCGCTTCGGTCGCCGCGCGTCCGGATTGACCGAAGGCGCCCGGCTCGTCAGGCGGCTTTGGGTGGGAGTCCCTGGACGAACCGGCGAATCCGGACCATGGCCTCCTTGATGTTTTCGAAACGGGTCGCGTACGCGCACCGGACAAATCCTTCGCCGCAGTTGCCAAAGGCGGTGCCGGGGACGACGGCGACTTTTTCGTCGCGCAGCAGGTTGAGGGCAAAGTCGCGAGAGGACAGGCCAAATTTAGCGATATTGGGAAAGGCGTAGAACGCACCGAGCGGGACGGTGACAATCCAGGCCCATTTCGTTGAACGCGCCAACGATGTAATTTCGGCGGCGGCGATACTCGTTGACCATTTCCGCGATGTCGGACTCGGGGCGGGCGAGGGCTTCGAGGGCGGCTTTCTGGCCGATGGACGAGGCGCAAAGCATGGTATATTGGTGCACCTTCATCATGGCCTCGATCAATTCGGACGGACCGCACGCATACCCGAGCCGAAAGCCCGTCATGGCCCAGGCCTTCGAGAAGCCGTGCAGGAAGATGGTCCGATCGCGCAGGCCGGGCAAACTCACGATGCTGGTGTGCCGCGCGTCGTAGGTCAGCTCGCCGTAAATCTCATCGGTAATCACGATGAGATCGCGTTCGCGGGCAAACGCGGCGATGTCCTCGAGTTCGGTCCGCTCCATGATGCCGCCGGTCGGATTGTTCGGGAAATTGAGCATCAGCACCTTGGTGCGCGGCGTGACCTTGGCTTCGAGCATGGCGCGGGTGAGCCGAAACCCATTCCTGGCGTGGGTCTCGACGGCGAGCGGAACGCCGTGGGCGAACAGGATGGTGGCGCGATAGGACACGTAGCACGGTTCGTGGTACAGCACCTCGTCACCCGGGTTGAGGAGCGCGCGCAAGGCCAGATCCAGGGCCTCGCTGACGCCGACCGTGACGAGCACTTCACTCTCCGGGTTGTATTCCGCTCCAAAAGTTTTCGCCACGTAGCGGGACAAGGCGCGCCGGAGTTCGAGGTAACCCAGGTTGCTGGTGTAGTGGGTGGCGCCACGTTCCAAGGCGAACACCGTGGACTCGCGCACGTGCCAGGGCGTGTCAAAATCCGGCTCCCCGATCCCCAGGCTGATCACATCCTTCATCGCCGAAACGATGTCGAAGAAATCGCGGATGCCGGAGCGCGGGATGTCGCGCACCGTGACATTGAGCCGGTTACGGAGTGATGCTGAGCCGTTCATCGGAGCTTTCCTGGTGCATCAAAACGCCAAAGCGCTTGTAGGTCTTGAGCATGAAATGGGTCGAGGTGGACAGCACGCCTTCAAGGGGGGAGAGCCGTTCGCTGACGAACGCCGCCACTTCCCGCAGCGTGCGCCCTTCGACGAAGAGCAGCAGGTCGTAGGTGCCGCTCATCAGGTAGGCGGAACGGACTTCGGGGAAGCGGCTGATTCGATTGGCGATGGTATCAAACCCGCCCTCGCGCTGCGGGGTCACCTTCACCTCGATCACCGCCGTGACTTTGTCCAGGTCCAGTTTGTCTTCGTCCAGGATGGCCTGGTAGCCCCGGATCACGCCGCGCTTTTCGTAGTCGGCAACGCGCGCATCGACTTCGGACACGGTAACGCCCAGCATTTGCGCGATGGCAGCCCGCGGTTCCAGCGCGTTATTTTGCAGAATCTTTAACAGTTCATCCATAATTCACCTCGGGTGAAGTGGGCCAGAAAATAGCCGCTGCCGGGGCGGGGGGTCGAGTGAAAACGGGCGGGAGAGAGGTTGCCAAGCAAAGAGGCCGGGCTTGGCGGCCCGGCCTCTCGGTGAATTCAACGATCCCGCGCCGTTAGTTGCGCGCGCGGTAGAACTGCATCGTGCCGCTCGTCACCGGAACGGTGTAGGGGCTGGCGGCGCCGGGCACGTCCGTGAACTGGCCAGTAATGCTGGTCGTGGACTGGAGCGTGCCGGTGTAGGTGATCTTCCACGCACCGCCCGCCTGGCCCAGGCTCAGCGTCGGGGTGGTCGGCCGGGTCGGCGGGACATACACCGACATGTAGTCGGCATAATGCACCGTGTTCCAATACAGCGGGTTGGTGGTCGTGGGACTGTCGTTGTTATGAGCCGTGGTGCACAGGCCCACGTAGAGGGTGGCCGGCAGCACCGCGTTCTCGGCGTTGGTCGAGACGTCATAGGCACCCAGCAAGGTCCAATCGATGCCGTTGGAGCCATACATCGCCGTCAGGACGCTCCCGGTGCGCTTGAGCCGCAACCAGGCATTGGGATAAGCCGGCGTGTTGGTCTGCGGGATGATGTTCCACCCCGTGCAGGTGGCGCCGCTGCCCACGCCGTTGGTCCGCCAGTTGCACTCGGTGATGTTGGCGCCCAGGCCCGAGTTGTCCGGGGCCATGATGTTGTCGCTCGAACGCGGGTCATTGATGATGTTCCAGTCGCGGCTGTCCGCTTCGAGTGATTCACGGACCATTAAACCGCCTTTGGCCCAGTTCGAGGTGTGGGTGATGTCCTTCTGGCGCACGGCCACGTCGAAGTCGCCGGTCCGCACTTCGTAAGCGAAATTGCAGCCGTCGCGCGCGGCCCAGATGTCGCTGCCTTGGGACACCACCGTGTAGGCATTGGTGTTATCGACGTACATCGAGCTCGGGAAGACCGGGTCATCGTTCGAAGTTCCGGGCACTCCTTGGGTGCCGATGTCCTGGGAGATGAGCGCGGATTGGCCCACCTTGGCGGTGGTGACAGCGGGCGCCGAGCCCCAGCCATCCTTGATCCCGTTGAGGGTCAGGTTGAGCGGGAAGCTGGGCGTGCCGGTGACCTTCAGCTTCACGCTCGAATAGTTGTTGCTGTTGACCGTCACGCCGGTGACGGTTAGCCCGGGCAGCGTGTAGTTTGCCGCCACCACGAGCGTGCTGACATCCATCACCTTATTGAAGTCGATGGTGACGAAGGTCTCTCCCACACCGTAGATATTGGTGAAGGTATAGTAGCCGGCATACACGATGGCCGCAGGGGTGGCGTCGGTCACCACCGTCAGGACCGCCGGCGTGCTGTTGCTCCAAATGGGCGTGCCGTTGGTGTCCGCCAGGCCCAAGGCGCGCATCTTGCACACGATCTGGGCGTTGTTATCCCACGGCCCCGCGGGCGCGGTGGTGTAGCTCGAAGAGGTCGCGCCGGTGACATTATTGCCGTTCTTGGTCCATTGGAAGACCAGGAAGTTCGTCAGGACCGGGGCGCCCGTCGTGCCCACCGGGAAGGTGGAATCCGTGATGCCGCCCGCCGTGAAGGTCGCCGTTCCCAGGCTGTTTACCACGGCGCTCTGCGGCTCGTTGGTGAACGCCACATAGCTGCAACGGGGGGCGTAGAGCGCGATTGCATTACCGCTCAGGGCGGTGGCAGTGCCATCGGCCGGCGCCGTCCCGCTCGCCAAGTAATAGGTGGCGGCGAAATCCAATCCGCCACCGCCTTGTTCGCCATCCAGCTCGATATAGTATTTCTGGCCGCCCACCAGCGCGATGCCGCTGGGATAGGGTGCCGCCTGGGTGGTCGGATTGACGAAGGTGCTCGAATTCTTCTGCGCATCCGTGCCGGTGCCTCCCTGCATGGTGTTCCACTGGCCGGGATTGCTCCAATTGGATTCCTGGGCGATCCACACCTTGTGCGCCGGGGTGTCGTCGGTGCTCAGGAACAGCGCGCTATGGTCATCGGAGCAGGTGATGAAGTTATAGTTCCCCGAGGCCGGCGGAATGAAGAAGCTGCTGAGCCGGAGGCCAAAATTGACAGGGCCCGCACCATTCAGATAGGAGGCAAAAGCGGGACTCGCCAGCGTTTCGGTGACTATGCCGATATCTCCACTCTGCAGTTGGGTGTCGGTCGGCACCGCGGCTGGCGCTATTTCGACCTTGGCAAAGCCCGGTTCGAGGATGGCGGTCTGGACCGTCAGGGTAGCCACCTGGCTCGTGGCCCACAGGCCGCCGATTTCGGAATTGGCCGTCACGAAGAACTGGGCCCCGTTGTCCGTCTTGGACGAGGCCACAAAGGAATAACTTGTTCCGGTGGCGTTGGTGACCGGCTGGCCGTTGCGATACCATTGGAAGTAGGGAGCCAACTCGCTGTCCGAGGCGGTCTGCACACTGAAGAAGGCGGTTTGTTGGTCGTAGATGGACTCGCTTTTCGGCTCCTGAGTGATGCTCAGGGTGGTGCTGGGGCCGGTGATAAACGCGATATTGTTGTTGGTCGCCTGCAGGTTGGTCGGAGTGCCGTTCGTCGGGTCCGCCGTGCCCCAAACATTTGCCAGCACAGAGAAGTTAACCCCGCCGCCGCCCTGGTAGTGAACGCCTTCGATGTAATAGAGATGGCCCGCCACCATGGGAATGCCCGAGGCATACGGCGGGAAGCTGATCAGAATCGGGCGAGAACTGGTCCGAGCGCTTCTGGCTCAGCGAGCTGTTGCCGCCGCTGGTGGTCCATTCGCCGGGGTTGCTCCAAGCCGTCTCCTGAGCCACAAGCTCCTTGTTCGCCGGGGTAGCGTCCGTGCTGATAAACAGGTCCGAATCATCGTCCGAACAGACAAAGAAGGTGTAGTTAGTCGTTAGCGAGGGAATGAACCAGCCGCTCAGGCGCTCGGCGTAGTTGTTGATGCCATCGTTGACGGCGGTCTGGAAGCTGGGGAAAATCTGCATGCTGGTCGGCGGCCCGACGTTGCCCTGCTCCAAGCTCGTGCGGTTGGCGCCCGAGAAGAATTCCCGCTTCAACCCGTTGGTGTACATGGTCCCCGCCACCACGGTGACGGCGCCGGTCGAGCTGTAAAGCGCCGGCAGGTTGTTCGGGTTGTCCCACGCCGGCAGCGTCGCTTTGCAATAGACTTGCGCGCCGTTGTCAGCCGCGCTGGCCAGGAAGCCGAACGCCGTGCCCAGGTTGTTGGTCAAGGGCTGGTTGTTTTTGTACCATTGGTAGGCCACCGGAACCACCGGCGCCCCGTTATTGGTCGCTACAAAGGTGAAACCGGCCGGGCTGCCGGCAAGCACAGTCAAATTTTTGACATCCGTTTGGGCCTTCAGCAGGGTAGCGGGAGTGGGCAAAGGCTGGGGTGTAATAGTGAAATTATAAACTGTGGCGTAGGCCAAAGCCGTGTCATCGTGGGCCGTCACCGCGATGCCCACCAGGATGGGATCCTTCCAGGCCACACCGTCAAAACCGCGCGTGCCGGCGGGGTCACTGCCCGGCTTGGAGGTATCGATCGAAAGGTACCTGCTCCAATTGGTCCCGTCGGTGCCATACCACACCGTGAAGACACTTCCATAGCGCTGCATCCTCAGCCACATGTTGGGATAGGTCGGACGCACCACGGGGTTGTTTTCGATCCAATCGGCAGCCCCGGCCCGCACCGGGCGGAATTGGTCGCCGATCTCGTTTTGCGCCGCGGTGGTGCCGTTGGTCAGCGTGACCGCCGTCGTCATATTGGCAATGAACGCGTCCGGGCCTTTAGCCACACCCGTGCCATCATCCTGCCGGACCATCAGTTCGCACTTGGTCCAGGTGTTCACCGGCGCCTGAACGTTATCCACCCGCATCACCGCGTCCCACACCAGGCCGGTGACCGAGGTGTAATAATAATGACAATTGTCCGAATTGTTCCAGATATCCGACCCGGAGCCGCTGATGGTGATCGAGCCGTCGCCGTTGACGGTGACCCCACCGGGGATGGCCGGCGTGCCTAAGTCGGCGCTGGTGAACGTTGCCGCCCGGGCGGCCCCGGCCGCCAGGAGCAGACAAACGGTTGAAGTTAAAAGCTTATTGAGTTTCATGGGGTATATGAGGTTTCGAGATGTTTCTCCTGTGTCGTTCTGCTTGAGTTGGTTGCTGCACGCTAATTGCCATACGCGCGACCTCGGGTCTCCGCCCGCCTCTGGCGCGCACTGTGCCGAGGGCACCTTGCCCGCCGGGCGTTGCCGGGACCTGCTGGACGCTGCACCCCCCATGGCAGCAAAAGCGTCAAGCAATGGCAAGCATTATTTTAGCAAAACTTAGTAATGACGACATATATAACCAGCGCTATTAATCGTGATAAGATAACTGTCGCAACCGCACATGCTGTATATTATTGTGAGTGCTTATTATGATTAGCCAAGCTTGGAAAGCGGCCGACCGCCTTGCCGCTTTTTAGCTTTAACTGCCTGTCGTTCCCCGGCACCATGCGCGCTCGCTTTGAGCTGTGGACACGCGGCTAGGCCGGCTCCATGGTGGGTGAGCAGAATGAAACGAACGCATCATTGCAACGAATTGCGCCCGGACCACATCGGGCAGACCGTGACGCTGGCCGGGTGGGTGCATTCCCGCCGCGACCTGGGGGGGCTTATTTTCATCGACGTGCGCGACCGGGAAGGCCGCACGCAAACGGTCTTTGACCCCTCGGACCTGTCCGGGGAAATCTTCGAGCAAGCCTCGGGGCTGCGCAGCGAATGCGTCATTAGCGTCACCGGGAAGGTTCGTCGGCGCCCGCCGGGCACGAGCAATTCCAAGATCGCCACCGGCGAAATCGAGGTGGCGGTCGCGAAGCTCGAGGTGCTCAATTTCGCCGAGGTTTTGCCCTTCCCGGTGGATGACCCGGAAGTGGCGGCCAAAGTGAACGAGGAATTGCGGCTGAAGTATCGCTACCTTGATTTGCGCCGCCCGGAAATGGCGCGCAATTTGCGCCTGCGCAGCAAGGTTGCCACGGCGATGCGCTTGTTCATGGATGAGCAAGGATTTCTCGAAGTCGAGACGCCGACGCTCTTCAAGTCCACGCCCGAGGGCGCGCGCGAGTTCTTGGTGCCGAGCCGGCTGAGCCCGGGCCAGTTCTACGCTTTGCCGCAGTCGCCGCAGCAATTCAAGCAGATCCTCATGGTGGCCGGGGTGGAAAAGTATTTTCAGCTCGCGCGCTGCTACCGGGACGAGGATTTGCGGGCTGACCGCCAGCCCGAATTTACTCAAATCGACATCGAGATGTCGTTTATCGATCGCGAGGATATTTACACCTTGATCGAAGGGTTGCTCAAGCGGCTGTGGAAAGTGGCGCTGAACGTGGACGTGCCCACGCCCTTTAAGCGGATGACCTTTCGGGACGCGCTGGACCGTTATGGGATCGACAAGCCGGACACGCGGTTTGGGATGGAGCTGGTAGATTTCACGGAGGAATTTCGCGGCAGCGGGTTCAAGGTGTTCAGCGGGGCGGTGGCCAACCAGGGCGTGGTCAAGGCCCTGAATGCCAAGGGCTTGGCCGGGGTGACCCAGGGCCAGATGGACGCCATGACCGAGACGGCCAAGGGTTTCGGCGCCAAAGGCCTGGCTTTTATCAAGGTCGAAGGCGGAGAGTGGAAGTCGCCGATCGTGAAGTTCTTCACCGAGGCGGAAAAGGCGGCGCTGGCCGGCAAGCTGCAGATCGAGGAAGGCGACCTGATTCTTTTTGCGGCGGATCAGTGGCTCACCGCTTGCGAGATTCTCGGGAAAATCCGCTTGTATGCGGCCGACATTCTCAGGACGCAGGGCAAACTCAAGGTGCCCGGCGATCGTTTTGATTTCCTCTGGGTGGTGGATTTCCCCTTGCTGAGCTTCGACAAAGAGCAGAACCGTTGGTATTCGACGCATCACCCCTTTACCGCGCCCGTAGCTGAGGACATTCCATTGCTCAAGACCGAACCGAGAAAAGTCCGCGGCCAGCACTATGACGTGGTGGTGAACGGGGTGGAACTGGGCGGCGGCTCGATCCGGATCCATCAGCCGGAGGTGCAACGGACCGTGTTTGAAGAGGTCCTCCAAATCCCGCCGGCCGAAACGCAGTTGCGCTTTGGTTACCTGCTCGAGGCCTTCAATTACGGCGCTCCGCCGCACGGGGGAATCGCGCTGGGGTTTGATCGGCTGAATGCCATCCTGTGCGGCACGCCGAGCATCCGGGACGTCATCGCCTTTCCCAAGACCGCCAAAGGAACCTGCCTGATGACCGAGTCACCCTCGGCGGTTTCGCCACGCCAGCTCCGCGACCTGCACATCGAGGTCAAGGCGGCCAAGGCGGAGTGATCCGGCTCGGGTCGTTGGTGATCATGCCATCCACCCCGGCGGCGAACAGCCGCCGGGCCAACCTCGGGTCGTCGATGGTATAAACCCAGACTTTCAGGCCCTGGTCGTGAGCCAGGCGAATGGCGCGTTTGGAGACCTGGCGGTTCCAGACCACCGCACGGGCGCCGGTCGCGTGCACCTGTTTAAGCCAGGGCGCGTTCAGCCGCCGGGACACGCCCAGCGGTTTGCGCCCGCTGGGTAACACCCCCGCTGGACCCAGCGCGCCCAGGACCAGCTCCGGCGCCAATTGGTGGACTTCCCGGAGAAACCGCCAGTCGAACGACTGCAACATGACGCGCGGCACACAGCCCATTCGCCAGAAGAGGTGCAGGTAATCCGCCGCGTCGCCACTCTTGCGTTCGACCAGCGCGAGCGCGGCGGCCGGTTCGAGGACTTGAAGCGCTTCGGACAACAACGGGATTTTTATCCCGGCAAATCGGCTGTCAAACCAGCCGCCCGCATCCAGGGCGCGGATCGCCTCGGCGTCATGGGCCTCGACCCGGTTGTGCCTGCGGCGCCATCGTCTGACGGCATCCGTGGTGCGGTCCAGTTCCGCATCATGAATCGTCAGGAGATGGCCGTCGCGGCTGCGCCGGGCATCGAACTCGATGAGCTGGGCCCGGGTGTGCAGGCCCAGCTCGAAGGCGGGCAGCGTATTCTCCGGGGCCAGCCGCGAACAGCCCCGGTGCGCGATGACGAACCGGGCCTTCGAGGACAAAAGCTCGGCGGCTCCGGCGCGGGCGCCGGGTCGCGGGTTCGGAGGTTCATCGGGCAAGGGCATAACTCGATCCAGGCCCATAGTGGCACGCGCGATCCCCGCCGGCAACCGCCCGCAAGGACCCGCCCCGGACCACTCGAGCGGACTCGAATGAGACGACGCGGATCGCGTAGGTGTTCACCCCATATCCGGCGTTTTTGTTTATGATACAACGTTCCCAGCTCGAACAATCGATCAAAGGAGGACGACTGTTTAGGAAGACAAGAGCGACCTGCGCCTGGGTCGCTCTTTCTTTTAAATCGCTTCAAATCGCACCGCGGCGGCCCGGCGTGGCTGGGTTACACCGTGCTTTTAGATTCGAGCGGTCGGGGCAGCATCCGGCGGCCCTGAGCGAGCGAACGCTGGCGTTTTACCCGATCAGCGGCTAGTCTGTGCCCGCCTATGGCACAACCGTTCAACTCGATCGAATCCGTGATCGCCGACCTGCAAAAAGGAAGGATGGTGATCGTTGTCGATGACGCCGATCGCGAAAATGAAGGCGATCTCATCCTGGCCGCGCAGTTCGTGTCGCCCGCCGCGGTCAATTTCATGGCCAAACACGGGCGCGGACTCATTTGCGTGCCCACGACCTCGGAGCGCCTGCAGCAACTGGGCATCGAGCGCATGGTCCGACAGAACCGGGAGACCTTTAAAACCGATTTTCAAATCAGCGTCGATGCAGCCCACGGGATCACCACGGGCATCAGCGCCGGCGATCGGTCCGAGACCATACGCCTCATGGCCGAGCCGACGGCGGTCCCGGAAGACCTGGTCCAGCCGGGCCATGTGTTTCCGCTGCGCGCGCGGCCGGGCGGAGTCTTGCAGCGGGCCGGCCACACGGAAGCGGCGGTGGATCTGGTGCGGCTGGCTGGCTGTCGATCCATCGGGGTCATTTGCGAGATCATGAGCGACGATGGCTCGATGGCCCGCCTGCCGGAGTTGCTGAAGTTCGCCAAAAAGCACCGGCTGAAGATTTGCACCATCGCGGACCTGATTCAATTCCGGCGCACGCGCGAGAAGCTGGTCGAACGCATCGAAGTCGTGAAGCTGCCGACCGATTACGGTGATTTCAACCTGTACCTGTACCGGTCCAAGCTGGATAACCAGCACCACCTGGCGCTGGTCTGCGGCGAGGTCGCCGACCAACCCGGCGTCCTGGTCCGCGTCCACAGCGAATGCCTGACGGGTGATGTCTTTGGTTCGCGCCGATGCGATTGCGGGCCTCAGCTCCACCAGGCCATGCGGCAAGTGGCCGAAGCGGGCCGCGGGGTGATCGTCTATATGCGCCAGGAAGGCCGCGGGATCGGGCTGGCGCCGAAGATCAAAGCGTACAAGCTGCAAGAACAGGGTTATGACACGGTGGAAGCCAACCAAAAACTCGGCTACGACATGGACCTCCGTGAGTATGGGCTGGGCGCCCAAATCCTGGCGGATCTCGGCTTGCGCACCATCCGGCTGCTCACCAACAATCCCCGCAAAGTCGTCGGCCTCGAAGGCTATGGCCTCGAAATTGTCGAGCAGGTCCCGATCAAGGTGAAACCCAACCCGCACAATGCGCGCTACCTCGAAACCAAACGGAAAAAGCTCGGCCACCTGCTCTGAACCGCCTCGCAACGGTAAAGAGAATCCGAAGGCCCGGATCCCGTCCACAGTCTCGCGCCCGGCCAAGAACCCATCCGTCCAAAACCTCACCCTTGCGACCAGCCTATGTTGAAGCCCCTACGACCCTCAACGTTCCGGGCAGCCGACGGACGCTTTGCCATCGTTGCTTCCCTCTTTAATCAATCGTACGTGGACGCCATGGTGCGAGCCGCGCGCTCCGAGTTGAAGCGCGCCGGGGCCAAAGGCGTCCGGGTCGTTCGCGTGCCGGGCGCTTTCGAGATTCCGGTCGTGGCGGCCCGCCTGGCTCGGGCGGGTTCCTCCCGCGAGAGTGAAACCGCGCCGGGTTTTTCCGCGATCCTCTGCCTGGGGGTCATTTTGCGCGGCCAAACGGTCCATGCGGCGCTCATCGGCGAAAACGTCAGCCGCGCGCTGATGGAAATCCAGGTGCGCTACGAGGTGCCCGTTGTACATGAAGTGCTGCTGCTGGAAAACGAGGAGCAGGCGCGTGTCCGATGCCTCGGCAAAACCCACAACCGCGGCGCCGAAGCGGCCCAAACGGCGCTGATCATGGCCCGGGTGATGAGCGACGCCGCCCGCATGGTTCGGAAACCCTGACAAACTCCCAACCCCGCCGCGGCGGCCGCGGTGTCATTCCCGGTGACGGCCTCGGCAAGAAGGCTTGCTTCTGACTGCGGCTTTTTATTAGGCTTGATTCGATGCCCAAGGTTCTGCTGGTGGATGACGAGCTCACGATGGTGCAGACGGTGGCTGAACTGCTGCGTCAAGAGGGACATGAAGTTCTCCCCTTTACCGATGGTCACGGCCGCCGCCGCCGCCCTGTCCACGCACGCGCCGGAATTGGTCATTACCGATCTCTACCTCGATAAGACCCGGCCGCATGGGCTGGAAATCCTGAAGAAAGCCCGTGAACTGGTCCCGCCGGCGGTGGTCATCGTCATCACGGGATTTGGCTCGGTCGAAACGGCCAAAGAGGCGATGAAGAATGGAGCTTTCGACTACCTGCAGAAGCCCTTCAAGGTGGACGAGTTCAAGTTGTGCGTGCAGCGCGCCCTCTCCTACAACGCGGCGGTCACCGAAACGGTGTACCTGCGCAAGCAGCTCAAGAAGAAGTATCAGTTCAGCCAGATCATCGGCAGCGCCGCCAAAATGCAGGTGGTCTTCAAGATGATCGAGCGGGTGGCGGATACCGAGAGCACCATTTTGATTTTAGGGGAGAGCGGCACCGGCAAGGAGTTGGTGGCGCGGGCGCTGCACTTCAACAGCCGCCGGCAGATGGCGCCGTTTGTTCCCATCAACTGCAGCGCGCTGCCGGAGAACCTCCTCGAATCGGAACTCTTCGGCCACCGCCGCGGGGCGTTCACGGGCGCCATCGCCGATAAAAAGGGATTATTCCAGGAGGCCGACGGCGGCACGATCTTTCTGGACGAGGTGGGCTCGATGTCACCGTTGCTGCAAAGCCGCCTACTGCGTGTCTTGCAGGAGCGTGAGGTTCGCCGCGTGGGCGACAACACCCCTTTCTATGTGAATGTCCGGGTCGTGGCGGCCACGAACGAGCCCCTGGAAAAGCGGATCAAGGAGGGCACGTTTCGTGAGGACCTCTACTACCGTCTGAACGTGATCGCCATTCAGTTGCCCAGCCTGCGCGAGCGCCGGGACGATATCCCGCTGCTGGTCGCCCACTTCCTGAAGGACAAGCTGAGCAACCGCACCCGCCAGCCGTTCCAGGTCACCCGGCACGCCATGGACGTTCTCTGCGCCTACGATTGGCCCGGCAACGTGCGCGAACTCGAGAACGCCATCGAACGGGCCGCCACCCTCTGCGAGGCGGACATCATCCAAACGGCGGACCTCCCTCCGGGCCTGCTCGCAGCGAGCAAACTCAGCGAACCCGAACCCGGGTCGGAGACTCCCGCGGCGCTGCCCGCTCTGCCGGAGGCCGCCCTCTACCCGCTGCCGCCCGCGGCCGAAGCCTCCAACCCGGCCAGCCAAGCCCCAGCCGGCCCGTTCCTCCCGCTGAAGACCTTCATGCGCGAGCAGGAACAGGCTCAGCTCAACCGCGCTCTGCAGCTTTCCGACGGAGACAAGGAACAAGCCGCTCTGCTCCTGGGAATCAGTCTGGCCACGCTTTATCGCAAGCTTTCCGGCGAGGATAGAGACGCCTAGAAGCGCCCGAGGGCCTTCGCGTCCTCGCTCCTCGGCCTCAGCTCACTGGCTCAATCGATAGAATTGCTGCGTACCGGAGATGCGGTTGGTCACCACGTTTTGGCCGTTGACGATGGCCGGCGCGGGAGCGACCGGGCTCCAAACCGGGGTCACCAGGTTCGTCGCGGATTGCAGGGTGAAGCCGCTGGCATCCAGGGACCAGGTTAAGAGGACGTTGGCGCCGGAAGGAACGATGGTCAATTGTGGCGAAGGGGAGGGCGCCAGCGAGAGGCTGAACACCGTGCCGTAACCGGAGCCCCCACCCGTGTACGTGGCTCCATACAATGTATTGCTCGACAAGAGCAAGCTGCCCTTCGGGTAGGCTCCGTCGGGATTGGGGGTATTGAGGGCGGAAATGGCCGCGAAGCTGTGCAAGTTGGTAAACCCCGTGCCATCCGTGTTCAGGGCGAAGACCGTCCCGGTATTCTCAGCGCCGCCGATTTGCGCCATTCCATACAGGGTGTTCCCGGCCAGAATCAGTCCGCCGAGGGGGGATGCGCCGTCACTGTTCGCGAGGTTGGGTCCCGAGGCAGGACTGAAATTATAGAGGTTGGTAAAGCCCGTACCATCGGTGTTCAGGGCGAAAATCGTCCCGTTCCCCGCGCTCCCACCAGCCGACGCAGTGCCGAAGAGCCGGTTGCTCGACAGCACCAGGGTCCCCCAGGGAACGGCGCCATCACTGTTGACCCCGACATTGCCGGTGGTCGTCGTAAAGCTGTAGAGATTGGTAAAGACCAAGCCATCCGTGCTCAGGGCGAACACCGTGCCATCGCCCGAACTCCCGCCCACCGACGTGGTCCCATATAGCATATTGCCCGAAAGCACCAGCCCCGCATACGGGGTCGAGCCATCACTGCCGCCCGTAAAATGATGCAAGGTGACGAAACCCGAGCTGTCGGTATGGACCGCAAAGACCGTCCCCTTTCCCGAATTGCCGCCGGCCTCCGTGGTGCCATACAGAATGTTGCCCGAGAGCACCACCCCGGCATACGGAGTCGCCCCATCCGTGTTGCCACTGAAATTGTGCAGCGTGATCAGGCCGGTGCCGTCTGTTCGAACGGCAAACACCGCCCCGCTGCCATAGCTGCCACCCGTCGAACCGGTCCCATAAAGCGTGCTGCCCGACAGGATCGGCGTCCCGTAAGCATTCCCCCCGTCACCGCCGTCGGTGAAACTGTAGAGATTGGTGAAGCCCGAGCCGTCGGTGTTGACGGCGATCAACGCGCCACTGTTCCACGTCGAACCCGAGAACACCGTGCCGTAGAGCGTGTTATGCGAGAGAACCAAACCACTCCATGGATTAGCTCCGTCCAACCCATTGCTGAACGCATAGAGGGTCTTGAAGGTTTGCGCTTGGCCCGAGGTGAACAGCGCCACGCCCAAGCAGACGCCGGCCCTCAGCCCCGGCAACCGCCCCGGGCTGCGGCGCCCAAACAAATGCGGCCTTTTGGTCATATCAAACCTTATCAACCTTAGAAGCTAAAGTAAAGCAAGGTTTTCCGACATTGGCCCAACGCTCGCACTCGGCACGTCCCGTCGGGGCGCGCCTGCTCCAAATCCTTGGCCTTAATGCTGGAGCGTTGGTCTATTCTCAAGCATCCCTCCGGGATGACGTTGCCGGCGGGTTACTCATCTTTGCAAAGAAATCCAAAATGGGTGAAACGCGGGGGGCCGAACAAAACGGGCGGCCTCCCACCAGAAGGCCACCCGACCTAAACTGACCATCTTTACGACGGCGGCATCACACCAAAAAGAGAGGTCGGCGGCTATGGGGTGTTTGCCCCAAATCGGCACCCATCACCGGCGTCGCAGGTGGACGAAGGCATCGCGAGCATAAGCCAGCCACAGCAGGCTCAGCAGGGCGATCAAGCTGATCTGGCTGACGATCGGGAAACTGTAGATCAGAAAGGCCAACCCGCCGAAAATCACAGTCGCTTTTGCCAAGTCGAACATATTCATAAGCATCAGGCGCCCGGCATGGTCCCCCGTGCAAAAGCTGCCCGGGGAGACTGGTCAGCGGCTCCGAAAACCTGTCGTTCAGGTCAGGCAACGGACCGCTCGGTTCAGTCGGGCTGCCACCCTATAACGTAGCTTAAATCAGGCCAGCCGTGCATCGACGATAGGATGATTGGCAGCGAAGGGTGGAGCTCTGTGTTTGCGGAGGCCGGAGGCCTTAGCCCGGTGCGCCAAAAGTAACTGTTACCCGAGCTCGATAGAATTTGCGTATCCTTTTGCCGAACGTCGCTTTGTGCCGTTGAGGCGCAGAGCTTGCAGCGCTCGAGTTTTTGCGCCAAGGAAACTCCGCCGCCGTGCCAGGGCCTTTAGCTCACTCGTCACTCCTCATCCCTCAGTGCCGGAAATGCCGGGTACCCGTAAACACCATGGCGAGATTGCGTTCATTGGCAGCGGCAATAACTTCCTCATCACGGACGGATCCACCGGGCTGAATGGCAGCGGTCGCCCCGGCCTGGGCCGCTGCTACCAAGCCGTCCGGGAAAGGAAAAAATGCGTCGCTGCAAACGACACTGCCTTGGAGCGATAAACCCGCCTCCCCGGCCTTCCAGACGGCGATTCGGCTCGCGTCCACGCGGCTCATCTGCCCCGCTCCGACACCCAGCGTGCGGTCTTTGGCCACATAGATTATGGCGTTGGATTTCACGTGTTTGACAATCCGCCAGCCGAACGCCATAGCCTGGTTCTCGAAGGGCGCCGGCGCTCGCCGGGTGACCACCTTCCACGCCTCCTGCCCGGTGGCGGGGTGGTCTCGTTCTTGCAGCAAATAGGATTCGGCCCCAACGCTTCGCACCTCCCACGGGTGACTGGAAAGTGGGGAACGCAGGATCTTGAGCAGGCGGAGGTTTTTTTTCTTTTGCAGCAGGCTCAGCGCTTCCGCCGTGAAATCGGGCGCGACGATCACTTCGCTGAAGATTTCGGAGATAGCCTCCGCGACGGGCAAGTCGAGCGGTTGGTTCACGGCGATGATGCCGCCGAAGGGGGCCTGCCGGTCGGTCGCGAATGCTTTGTCCCACGCCTCGCGCAGGGTCGCGGCCTGCCCCACACCGCAGGGATTGGTGTGTTTGAGGATGGCCAGCGTCGGGGGATCCGCCGCAAATTCCGCGATCAGATTTGCCGCCGCAGTCAGGTCCAGGATGTTGTTGTACCAGAGTTCCTTCCCGTGAAGCTGTTGAAAATAATCGCGGAAGCGGCCGTACAGAGCGGCGGCCTGGTGCGGGTTCTCGCCGTAACGCAGGGGTTGGGCCAGGGGCGCCAGAACCGAGAGCACCGGCGGAACCTTGGCAAGCGGCGCCGCACCGAACGATTTGGTCAAATGCGCGGCAATGGCAGCATCGTAAGCGGCGGTCCGGGTAAAGACCTTGGCCGCCAAACGCTGGCGCAGTTCGAGGGTGGTGTTCCCTTGCGCTCTGATTTGCTGGGCCACCGGCTCGTAATCGGCAGGATCGACGATTACGGTCACATACTCGTGATTTTTTGCGGCGCTCCGAAGCATCGAAGGACCGCCAATATCGATGTTCTCGATGGCCTCCGGGAGTGAAACGTCCGGCCGAGCCACGGTTTGCTCGAAGGGGTAGAGATTCACGACCACCAGGTCAATTGCCTCGATGCCGTGCTCGCGGATCGCCTGCTCATGGCCTGGGTTGCCGCGCACGTAGAGCAAACCGCCATGCACCTTCGGGTGCAGCGTTTTGACCCGCCCATCGAGCATCTCGGGAAATCCGGTGTAGGCGCTGAGGTCCGTCACCGCCAATCCGGCATCACGAAGAGCTTTTGCCGTGCCGCCGGTCGAGATCAATTGGACACCGGCCTCGGCCAGCGTCCGGGCCAGAGGTACGAGTCCCGATTTGTCGGAAACCGAAAGTAATGCGCGTTGAATTCGCCCCATAACGGGGGCATAAAATCCTCTAGATCGATGGGGGGAGTCAACGAACAAAGTGAACGGCACGGCCTCGGAGCCTGCTTTCCCGTTTCCGGGGAGAGCGCGGGGACGCTGGAAAGGGAAAAATACCTGGGCCGGGGCGCTTCCCTCAGGAACTTGCGGTGGCGTCCTCGGTGGCTTCGGTCGCGGAGCTTTCCACCGCAGTGGCCTCCTCGGCGGCCTCGATGGTAGCGTAATACACCCCCAGGTTGTGCTGGGCGGTCTTGTCACCGGCACGAGCGGCACGGCAGAACCATTTGACCGCCTCCTGGACGTTCTGGGGCACGCCGCGCCCGGTCTCATAGCATAACCCGAGGTTGCACTGGGCTGGGGGACACTCCTGGTCGGCGGCCGCGCGGTACCATCTGACGGCCTCTCTGTAGTTCTGCGGCACCACCTGCCCGGTTTCATAAAACACGCCGAGGTTGAACTGAGCCTGGGGTTCGCCCTGCTCCGCGGCCGCGTGATACCATTTAACCGCGTCCGCATAGTTCTGGGGAACACCCTGGCCCGTCTCGTAAAGCACCCCGAGATTAAACTGCGCGGCTGGATCGCCCTGTTCGGCGGCCTCCCGGAACCACTTGGCCGCCTGGCCAAACTCCTGGGGCACACCCAGTCCGTTCTGATAACAGAACCCAAGGTAGCACTGGGAGGTGGAATCGTTCTGCTCGGCCGCTCGCCGAAACCATTTAACCGCCTCCGGGTAATCCTGCGCCACACCTTGGCCTGTTTGATAGCAAATGCCGAGGGAACATTGCGCTTCGACATCGCCCTGCTCGGCGGCTTTTCGCATTTCCTCGAACGTCTGCCACGGACTTCGCTTCGCCTGTGCCATAGGATCGGTGGTTGTTCGGCCGGTGCGCGAGCGGACTCCGGTCGGTCTCGAGCAAATATGGCCGTTACTTGTCATGATACGGTCAAACCCGCTGAATTCAAGCCCAATCGAGGCCAATCACCGCCCTGCCGACGCTCGGCCGCGGATTGTTCCTGCGGCGCCGGGCGATTGAGGATTGGGCTGTCGTTGTGCGCCGGCGTGCGATGCGGATTGCGCCGCCGCACCGTGGCGTCGATGAGCTTCGCAAAAAATGGTTAGCCTTTGGCAAGGCCGGTGAAGCAGCCCTCCGCATTGGCCTGCAAATTCTCTGCGTTCGGGAAGCGCCCCGCGCCCAAGACCGGCTCGGGGCGAACGCAGCGCGAGAGTTTAAGACTGAACCGCTGATCTCACCGGCATCGCCGCGGATCAGGCAAGATGTTTTGAATCAATAATTTAAAATGGAATTATGACACCAACCAAGCCTTTACCCACGGTCGCTCGGCCCCACACGGCACCACCTTCCGCGTCTGCTCCCGCCACGGCTAAAGCCGCGGATTTCAAGACTCTGGATGGCAACGAAGCCGCCGCCTACGTGGCCTATCGGCTGAACGAAGTCATGGCGATCTACCCCATCACGCCATCCTCACCCATCGCCGAGTGGTGCGATCAATGGGCTTCCGAGGGCAAACGCAACCTTTGGGGCACGATTCCCTCGATTGTGGAGATGCAAAGCGAAGGCGGCGCGGTGGGCGCGGTTCATGGCGCGCTGCAAAGCGGCACGCTCAGCACGACTTTCACCGCTTCCCAGGGTTTGTTGCTGATGATCCCCAACATGTTTAAGATTGCCGGCGAGCTCCTCCCGACGGTTTTTCACGTGACCGCGCGGACCGTGGCCGCCCATGCGCTCTCGATTTTTGGCGACCACAGCGACGTGATGGCCTGCCGCTCGACCGGCTGGGGCATGCTTTCGGCGGCTTCCGTCCAGGAGACCATGGATTTTGCTCTCATCTCCCAGGCGGCCTCGCTGCGCTCCCGCATTCCATTTGTTCATTTCTTCGATGGCTTTCGCACCTCGCACGAGGTGTGCAAGATCGAGATGCTCACGAAAGCGGACATGGCCGCGCTGGTGGATGACAAGCAGATTGCCGAGCTTCGCGCTCGCGCCATGACCCCGGACCGCCCGGTCCTGCGCGGGACGGCTCAAAATCCCGATGCCTTCTTCCAGGCGCGCGAAACCATCAATCCTTTCTATGCTGTCTGCGCGGATATCACCCAAAAGGTCATGGACGAATTCGCCGTCCAGGTGGGGAGGAAATACAGCCTCTTCGAGTACCTGGGCGCTCCGGATGCTGAGCACGTCGTCGTGTTGATGGGGTCGGGTTGCGAGGCGGCTCATGAAGCGGTCGAGTACCTGAACCAACGCGGTGAGAAGATCGGCATCGTCAAGGTTCGGCTTTATCGCCCGTTTGACGGGAAGCGCTTCCTCGAATCCCTGCCGGCTACGACAAAATCGATCGCGGTGCTGGATCGCACCAAAGAACCGGGTGCCGCGGGCGAACCGCTGTACCAGGATGTCGTTTCGGCGCTGGTGGAAGGGCTGCCCAATGGTTGGGGCGCGCTCAAGAGCCTGCCGCGGATCATCGGGGGCCGCTATGGGCTCTCGTCCAAAGAATTTACCCCGGCGATGGTTAAGGCGGTTTTTGACAACCTCAAGCAAGCCGCGCCGAAGAACCACTTCACCATCGGCATCACCGACGACGTCTCGAATACCAGCCTGCCGTGGGACGAGGACTTCTCGACGGAGCCGGCCAGTGTGATTCGGGCGATGTTCTATGGGCTGGGGGCGGACGGCACAGTTGGGGCGAACAAGAACTCGATCAAGATCATCGGCGAGGAGACGCCGAATTTTGCCCAGGGCTACTTCGTGTACGACTCGAAGAAGTCCGGTTCCATGACCGTTTCGCACCTGCGATTCGGCCCGCAGCCCATTCGCTCGACCTACCTCATCACGAAGGCGAACTTTGTCGCGTGCCACCAGCCGGCCTTCCTCGAGCGCTATGACATGGCCAAAAACCTGGTCTCGGGCGGCACTTTTCTGCTCAACACTCCGTTTTCGAAGGAGGAGATCTGGTCGCAATTGCCAACCCCGACGCAGCAGATGCTGCTCGCAAAGCAGGCGCGCCTGTTCGTGATTGACGCCACCAAGGTCGCGCGCGACAGCGGCATGGGCGGGCGCATCAACACCATCATGCAGGTGTGCTTCTTCGCCTTGTCCGGCGTCCTGCCCAAGGACGAAGCAGTCGAGGCCATCAAGGAATCGATTCGCAAAACCTACGGCAAAAAGGGCGAGGAAATCGTCCAGATGAACCTCAAAGCCGTCGATAACACCCTGGCTCACCTGCACGAGGTTCAGCTCAAAAACCAGGTGAACGGCACCGGCGGATTCCTGCCGGCGATTACGCCCAATGCCCCCGAATACGTGCGCACCGTGCTCGGCAAGCTCGCCGCCGGCGAAGGCGACGAACTGCCGGTCAGCGCCTTCTCCTGCGACGGCACCTTTCCCACCGCCACGGCGCAATACGAGAAACGGAACCTGGCCCTCGAGATACCCGTCTGGGACCCCATCGTGTGCATCCAATGCATGAAATGCGTTGCGATCTGCCCGCACGCCACCATCCGCGCCAAAGTGTACGAAACCAAAGACCTGCAAGGCGCGCCGTCCGACTTCAAGGCGACCGATGCCCGGGCGCCCGAATGGAAGGGGATGAAGTGGACGCTGCAAGTTGCGGCCGAAGATTGCACCGGCTGTGCCTTGTGTGTCGATGTATGCCCGGCTCGCAACAAGACCGAAACGAAGCTCAAAGCCATCAACCTGCGGCCCCAGCCGCCGTTGCGCCTGCAGGAACGTGAGAATTGGGATTTCTTCCTCCGCCTTCCCGAGTTGGACCGGCGCAAGATCAAGCTCACTACCCTGCGCCAGCAACAAGTGATGCAACCGCTGTTCGAGTTCTCCGGCGCGTGCGCGGGCTGCGGCGAAACGCCCTATCTCAAACTGCTCACCCAATTGTTTGGCGACCGCGCCATCATCGCCAATGCCACCGGCTGTTCCTCGATCTATGGCGGCAATCTGCCCACCACGCCCTACGCGGTCAACGCCCAGGGCCGCGGCCCTACCTGGTGCAATTCGCTTTTCGAGGATAACGCCGAGTTCGGCCTGGGTTTCCGCGTCTCCATCGACAAGCAAAAGGAATTCGCTGGTGAATTGCTGCAAAAGCTCGCCCCCAGTGTCGGCGATGACCTGGTCAGCGCCATTCTGAGCGCCAGCCAGACTGACGAGGCCGGCATCTACGACCAGCGCGAGCGCGTAGCCGCCCTCAAACAAAAGCTGCACGGGCTGGACTCGAAGGAAGCGAAGCTGCTAGGGAGCCTGGCCGACCAACTCGTGCGCAAGAGCGTGTGGATCGTGGGCGGCGACGGCTGGGCGTACGACATCGGGTACGGCGGCCTGGACCATGTGCTCGCCTGCGGGCGAGACGTCAACGTCCTAGTCCTCGACACCGAGGTCTATTCGAACACAGGCGGCCAATGCTCCAAATCGACTCCGCGCGGCGCGGTGGCGAAGTTCGCGGCCGGCGGAAAGCCGCTCGGGAAGAAAGACCTGGGGTTGATCGCGATGACCTACGGCCACATCTATGTCGCCAGCGTGGCGATGGGTTACAAGGACGAGCATACACTCAAGGCCTTCATGGAAGCCGAATCCTACCCGGGACCGTCGCTGATCATCGCGTACAGTCATTGCATCGCGCACGGGATCGCTTTGGATTCCGGCATCGGCGCGCGCCAGCAGAAACTGGCCGTGGAATCCGGCCAGTGGCTCCTCTACCGCTTCGACCCGCGCCGGACCGAACGCGGGGAAAATCCGCTACAACTGGACTCCACGGCGGCCAAGAGCAAGGTCCAGGATTATTTGCTGTCGGAGAACCGGTTCAAGATGCTCACCAAGAGCAAGCCCGAAGACGCCAAGAAGTTCTTCGCCCAGGCGCAAGGCGACGCCGACCGCCGTTGGAAGTATTACCAATACATGGCCGGCCGTGACATGAAACCGGCGTCACCGGCTCCCGCGGCCGGCAAGCCCCAGACCTCGGTGGACCAGCAGCCCTGATCAACCGGACCTGACCAACCCTTAAATTTTCAAAACGCATGGACCTTTCCACTACTTATCTCGGCCTGAAACTCCGCACCCCCATCGTCGCCGCCGCCTCGCCACTCTCCGAGGAAATTGACTCGATCAAGCAACTCGAAGACAGCGGCGCGGCGGCCGTGGTGCTGCATTCCCTCTTCGAGGAGCAGATTCGCCAGGATGCGGTTGAACTGGCTCAGCACCTGGATCACGGGACATTCAGCACCCCGGAAGCGCTCACCTATTTCCCCGAACCTGAGGAATTCCGGCTGGGGCCCGAGGAGTATTTGAAGCATGTGGCCAAGGCTAAAGAGGCCGTCCGGATTCCCATCATCGCCAGCTTGAACGGTTCTTCGACCGGCGGTTGGACCCAGTATGCCAGGGCCATCGAGCAAGCCGGCGCCGACGCGCTCGAATTGAACATTTACTACATCCCCACGGATCTGGACCGCAGTTCGGCGCAGATCGAGCAGAACTATCTCGATATTCTCGCCGCGGTCAAATCGACGATTCGCATCCCGGTCGCGGTGAAGCTCAGCCCGTTCTTCACGAATTTTGCGAATATGGCCAAACGGCTTGACCAGGCGGGCGCGGACGGCCTGGTGCTTTTCAACCGCTTTTATCAGCCGGATATCGATCTCGAAAGCCTCGAAATCCGCCCGAATATTCTCCTCAGCACGCCCATGGCCATGCGCGTTCCGCTGCGCTGGATCGCGATGCTCTTCGGCAAGGTCCGGGCGAACCTCGCCGCCACCAGCGGCGTTCACCGCGCCTCGGACGTCTTGAAAATGCTCATGGCCGGGGCGGACGTGACCATGTTGTGCTCGGCCCTGCTCCGCCACGGCGTGCGCCAGGTCGGCGTCGTCGAGCGCGACATGGTGGCCTGGATGCAGGAACATGAGTACCTGTCCGTGACCCAGCTCAAGGGCAGCCTGAGCCAGAAGAACTGCGCCGACCCCAGCGCCTTCGAACGGGCTCAGTACATGAAGGCGATCTCGCAGTTCCCGCTCTCCCGCTAAAGCCCGGCGGTGTCCGAACTCAACGGGGCTGGCCCATGACGGCAGCCGTGGACTTCCGTCCACGGATCCACGGCCACCCCGAGGCTGTAGCGTCGCGTCGCGACGCACCCACGACCCAAGCTCAGCCTCGTTAGAGCGTGCGCCGGAACAGGAGCGTGGCGGCGACCATGGCCAGGACGGTGAACCCCAGCAAGAATGCCATGTCGGGCAAAATGGCGAGCAGCCCGGTGTTCTTCAGGGTGAGCTCCTTGAACCCGTGCACGGCATACGTAAAGGGATCCACCACCGCGATGGCTTTCATCCAGGTCGGAAACGCCTGGATCGGGTAAACGGCGCCGCTGGGGAAAAACAGGACGGTATTCAGGACCCCGAAAATGGCACGCGGCACCAGCGGATCACTGACGCGCACCATCAGCAGAAACATCATGCTGATCAAGGCCAGGGCCGTGACCACCACCAGGAGCGTCATGCGCAAGAACCGCGGCACATTGAACGGGTCCGGAATGCCGGCGATCAGAGAGCCACAGGTGACCAGGACCAGGCCGGCCAGGATCGCCTTGGCCGCGCCGGAAAGATTGAACCCCAGGATCAGCTCGAACTTGCGGATCGGTGTGACCAGGTAACCCTCATGCAGGCCGCGCGCTTTGTCGTCAATGAAGATAATCCCGCCGCCGATCATGGCCGAAACGAAGATGGCCAGCACAATGGAGCCGGGCAGCAGGTACTGGATATAAGGAACGTACGGGTAAACCTCGACCACGGAGAGCGTCGCATCCCCGGTCAACCGCGGGGCAGGAGGCTTTTGGTTGTAAGAAACCAGCAGTTGATCCAGCGTGCCTTCGAGGGCCGAGGCCGCAAATTGATCCGTGTTGTCCTCCGCCAGCGCGATGCGCGGATTCAACCCCGCCAGCACCTTCCGCGAAAACCGGGGGGGGATTTCCAGGACGCCATTGATCTTGCCATTGCGCAAATCCGCCAGCGCGGTTCCCGAATCGCTGTAGGCGACGGTGTCGAAGGTGCGTGCGTTGGCGGCGACCGCCTGGAACATTTCCTTGAGTTTGAGGGCCGGCACGCCGTGGTCGTGATCGACCACGCCGACCGTGAGGTGCTTCACTTTGCCGCCAAAGGCATAACCGAGCACGAGCAATTGCACCAAGGGCATGATCATCGAAACGATGATGAGCGTTGGGCTGCGCCGGAAGCGCCGCAAGTCCCGTTCAATAATGGCCAGAATCCGGTGCATGCGCGCTCACTTGCGCTCGTACATAAACGAGCTGCTGTAGGCCGCCGCGCTCTGCAGCGCGTCGCGGAGTTGATGCCCGGTGTAATGCACAAACACGTCGTCCAGCGTGGTGCTTTGGACCGAGAGGGAGGTAACCGTCACCCCGGCATGGCGCGCGGCTTCCATCAGCGCCACGGTGGTGCGGGGCCCGTTCTGGGACGCGATTCGGAAGACGTGATCCTGGGATTTGACCTCGGCGACGTCGGGCAGGTCTTGCACCACCTGGAACCAGTTGTCCGGAACGTGGGACAAACTCACTTCCAGGATGTTCCGTCCGGGAATCGAGGCCTTGAGCTTGAGCGGTGAATCCAGCGCGACGAGCTTGCCATGGTCGATGATGGCAATCCGATCGCAGAGCTTGTCGGCTTCGTCCATATAGTGCGTGGTGACCATGATGGTCAGGTCACGCTCGCGCTTGAGGCGGGTCAGCATCTCCCACACCGCGACCCGGGACACGGGATCCAGACCTGTGGTCGGCTCGTCGAGGAAGAAGATTCTGGGCTCATGAACCAGTCCGCGGGCGATTTCGAGCCGGCGCCGCATCCCGCCGGAGAACATTTTGACCGGTTTATCGGCCCAGGGTTCGAGATCCACCGCCTTGAGCAGCTCTCGGATGGTTCGTTTGCGCCGCTCGCCGGGGATGCCATACAACTTGGCAAAAATGCTCATGTTCTCTTCCGCGCTCAAATCCAGATCCGAGGTCATGGCCTGCGGGATGACGCCGATGCTTTGGCGCACCTCGTTGGCGTGGCGTCCGATGTCGAATCCATTGATGCGCGCCGCGCCCGAGGTGGGGGGCACCAGCGTGGTGAGCATGCGGATCAAAGTCGATTTGCCGGCGCCATTCGGCCCCAGCAGGCCGAAGACCTCCCCGTGCTCGACAGAGAAATTCAGCCTGTCCACGGCCACAAAATCCCCGAACCGCTTTGTCAGATTCTCGACCTCGACGTCCGCCATAATGTTCCTCAGCGCGGGTTCAGGGGCAGGGTGACGTACGCCGTCATGCCCAGCGCCAGCGCGCGATCCTGATTGTCGCATCGCAGCCGAATTTCGAACGTTTTGATGTCCCGCTTCGTCCGGCTCACGTCCCGCTGCGTCGCGTAATCGGCATCCACCGCGCGATAAAACACCGTCCCCTCGCGCGTCGCGCCCGAAGGCAGCCGCACCCGCAGTTTGTCCCCGAGGTGAATGCGGTCGATATAGGTCTCCTCCACGTCGGCGCGGACCCAAAAATTGTCCGGGTTGACCAGGGTCACGATGCCTTGTCCAGGGTTGACGACTTCGCCCTGCAACGCGGCGCGAACGTCCACCAGGCCGCTGATGGGAGCGTGGATTTCCGTATAGTTCAGGCGCACCTGGGCCTTCTCCTTTTGGGCGACGGCGGCGGCCAGCTGGTGGCGGGCCGCTTCGAGAGCAGCGCGCCGGGCGGCGACCTGGTCCTCGTTCGAGCGGGCCAGGGCGACCGCCGCGCGGGCGGCGTTGACCTGGTGCTCGAGGGATTGCACCCGCGCCTGGCCGGCGTCGAAGGTGGTGCGCGCCTGGTCATAGCCCTGCACCGCTTCCACTCCCTGCCGGTACAATCCCTCCTCGCGTTTAAAACTCAACCGGGCGTTTTCCAGGTCGGCCTGGGCCTGCCGCACTTGCGCCTCGGCCGAGGCGAGCGAAGCCTCCGCTTGCGAGGTCTGGTTGCTGGTCTGGGCTTCCTGGAACCGCAGGTCCGCCTCTGCCTGCGTCACCTGCGCGGCCAATTGCTGTTCGCTATTGGCATAAAAAGAGACGTCGGCTTTCCACTCCTGCGGCTGAATCAGCGCCAACAACTGCTGGTTGGTCACCCAGTCGCCCTGGTTGGCCAGCAACTGCTGCAGGCGCCCTTGGATCTCTGAACTCACGACGACTTCGTCGGTCGTCACGACCCCGGTCAGCACGATGCTTCGCGGTTGCCGCGTCGCGATGGAATAAATCACGAACGCCGCCACCCCGAGCAGCAGGACCAGCAGGAGTTTCCGTTTCATGGCGAGTCAAGGTCAGGTTCCACAAAGAGTCCGTAACGAATAAAGTCCAGCACTTCCCGCTTGCGCCGCTTCAGGTGTTCCTCATTGAAGGCATCCTTGTGCCCCAGCCATTGCAGCACCGGCGCGGCGGAAAAATAAAAGACGATCAGAGCCACAATCGAAACCCCGGCGTGAAACCCATCCACGCGGCGGAATTCTCCCTCCCGCATCCCCCGTTCGAGCAGCCGCCCAAACGCCTGGCTGCGCGGCGAGAAATATTTGCGCACAAATCGCCGCGACATTTCCCCGCCCCCTGTCATGAACTGGTGAAAGAGCGAAGCATAGCGGTGCCGGGCGCTGATGAAGTCGAAGTGCAGGCTCACATAACGCAACAGCACCGCGCGCGCCGAACCAGGGGTGGAGAGGACTTCGATGGCCTGGCGGTTGAACTCGCGGAAATGATCCTCGACCACGGCCTCATAGAGCTCGTCCTTGCTCTTGAAATAGTAATAGAGCATCGCCTTGTTCACCCCGGCCGCGGTCGCAATCGCGTCCGTCCGCGCCCCCGCCAATCCGCGCTCGGCGAAGATGCGTTCGGCCGCCGCAAGAATCGCGGCGCGGCTGGCCGCGCGCCGGTCCCGGCGCGTGCGCGGAGCGGTGAGGGTGGACAGGCTCATAACTTAACTAACCAGATAGTTAATTAGATCAGCGCGCCCGGGTTGTCAACTGAACACCCCACCGGCCGGGGCCGGCCCGGGGTTGCCTCGAGCCCCGGTCGGAAGGCGCTGCCGGGCGGGGTGGGGACAGGCTGTCCCCACCCCGCGAGACGAGCTGGATGCGGCTCCGAGCCCGGCGCCAGCGGAATGGAGCAGCGGCACGCGAGATCGCCCCGGGTTCGAGCGGGACTTGCCCGATCCGCGAGGAAGCGAGCGCGTCCGGAACGATACCGCCGGCTAGGGGGTTCCGAGACGGCCCGTGGCGCGCAGATAGGCACGCCACCCCCCGTAAGCGGTGATCTCGCGCTGACCCTCGCAGAGGGCCGGCTCGCCGAGAACTCCCAGGACCACCGCCCCGTCGCCGAGCTTGACCTTGCCAATCGCCAGACCCGGCGGCTCTTGCAAAAGGATGGCCGGCAGGCCCGCGGGAGGGACAGACCAGAATCTCGACGGCGACCGCCACCCCGCCGGCCTTGACCCGGATCATGGCCGGATGCCGATCTTCGATTGACCAGAGGCGGTAGGCGGGTTCGGTTACCGTCTCGCGGACGAACCCGGCCCCGGCGCGAAGCAAATTCGGGTTCAATTCGAGGCCGCGCATGAGCGTGCCGTTGACGGCAAGCAGCAGGCCGCGCATCACAGCCCGGGTGCTTGGAGAAAGCGGGCGCGCTTCTCGTAGATGGCGAGCACCAGGCAGCCCTCCTCGCTCAAAATGCTGTGGCGAGTGCCCGGGGCATGGACCATGAAGCCGCCGGCCGGCAACCGTCCGTTCTCATCGGTTTGGGAACCGCTGAGCACATAAATATGCTCGAAGCCGCAGTGCTCGTGCAACGGCACGCGTCCACCGGGCTGAAAGCGGATCAGTCCCGCCGCGGGCCCGTGCTCGTCGCAGCGGTAGAACCAATGGACATCCACCAGCGGAAACAAGGGCCGCCATCTTAGAGCCTTGGCCTGTTTAAACGAATGCTGCAAGTTTTCGAAGAGCAGCGAACGTTCGTTGTGTTTCGGCCAAAGCAGGACGCCGTGCGCGTGTCCTGGGAGGCGCTTTCTGGGTTTGGGCATGAGCAGGGTCTAAAGGTTGGCCGCCGGCGCGGTTCCAGGGAGGGAGGCGATGGCCGGGCCGGCGGGTGCAAGCTCCGGAAGCTCGAGGGTCGCGGCGTCAGGCGCCGCGCCCTGAGGGAGGGCAAACCGAGCGCAGCCATAGAACAATGCCGAGACGGCCAGGTAGCTGACCGCCACGAACGGCGTTTGGCCGATCCCAATGCGTTCGCCGTGCATGAATCCGAAGAACGTCAACCCCGCGCCCACCAGAGCAAATCCGGCGGCCTTCTTGAAGGTCCGATCGATCACGCACACCGCGATCGCGCCCAGGAACAGCCCTCCTAGAATCGAGCCGCCGCCCAAGGTCTGCAAACCACGATACAGCACGCCCTCGTTGTTCATCCGGGCGATGAGGCTCTCGAGTTGTTCGTGGGTTAGTTTTCCCACCACCGTCCCGGCGGCCGCCAGCGAGCCGTTGATCAGCGTGACGCCCCAATTGGCCAGGTGCGGCGTTAGGGCCAGGATGATCGCGGGGGCGTGGCTCTTGGGGGTTTCCTGGAAGGCCTGAGAACCGATCAGCATGCCGATGTACAAAAGGATTGGTAAAATCGCCACGCTGGGCACCAGCGCGAGCAGGACTGAAATGGTGCCGAACCAGCAGAGCACGATGACCATTACGCCCGTAGCCGCCGAATAGCCGATGCGCCCGCCCATCGCCTTCCAACCGGGATGACCGATATAAACCGCGTTGATAAAGGGATTGCCCATGAGGCACCCAATCAAACTAATCACGCCATCGGCGGTCAGCACCCGGGTGGTCGGAAAGCTATCGCCGGCGACCGCGGCGCTCTCCACATTGTCGATGGCCTCGACCAAATCGTAGATACCAAACGGAATCGCCGTCACCAGGAGAAGCCCCAGGAATTCGAACCCGCCAAACACATGGCCGAAAGCCGGCCAGGGAACCCGCCACCCGAAATTGGTCACCGCATCGGCCAGGCCCTTCACCGTCAATCCGCCGAAGCTGAACCCCGCGGCGGTGGAAAGCCAGGCAATCAGCGTGCCCACGCCAATCGCGACAAGCCCGGCCGGCACACCGCGATACCGCACGCCGCCAAACCAGTTGAGCAGGATAATGGCAAAGCAGGTGATGCCAATGACCGGGGTGGTGAACATTTCCAGGGCCGGCTTCATCGAGATGAAGGTGATGGAGACCCCGGCCAGCGTGCCGAGCAAGGCGGCGCGCGGAGTGATTCTCCGAACCATCGGGGCGATAAAGCCGCCGATCATCAGCACGAAACTCTGCATGAACACCCAGGTCAGCCCAGCCTCCCACCCTTTGACGGGGTCACCCGTCTTCAGGGTGATGGGCAGCATAATGACAAAGGTGACCACAAACATGTGGGGCACGCTCACTCCGGAAGGCAGCGCGCAGACGTCCGTGCGCCCGGTCCGCTTGGCCAGGCGGTACGCCAGCGAGGCGTAATACAGCGTCGAAAGGCACAGCATCAGCCCCGTCGCCGGCAGAATCCGGCCGAACACCAAGGAATCGGGCATCTTCAACACAAACCGCAGCAGCGCGGTCAGCGTGAGGAGATTCACCAGAATATTGGTGCCGAAACCGAAAAATGCATTCCAGTCCCCGGGCACCCAGAGTTTCGGTCGAGTCGAGTCCGTCATAAAGCGTGTTCGAGAGCGGACAGCAGCCGGGTGGAGTCCGAGACCCAGCCAAAGATACCGCCCTGGGCCTTGATCATGCGCAGGCCGGCTTCATGGAATTCCGGGAAATAGGAGCCCACGCAATCCGACAGCACCAGGCAATCATAGCCGCGGTCATTGGCCTCTCGAACCGTGGTATTGACACAGACCTCGGTGGTGACCCCGGTCACGACGAGCTGTTTGATACCCTGGTGCTGCAGGATCGAGTGGAGGTCAGTGGCCCAAAAGGCGCCTTTGCCGGGCTTATCAATCACCGGCTCGCCCGCCGCCGGATAAAGCTCCGGGATGATGTCATGGCCGGGCTCGCCCCGAACCAGAATACGGCCCATTGGCCCGGGATCCCCGATGCAGGTGGCGCTGCGTCCGCGAATGCGTTTGGCTTCTGGCAGGTCCGAGAGATCGGGCCGATGCCCTTCACGCGTGTGGATGACCCTCCACGACCGGGAGCGCCAGGCCGACAGCACCTTTTGATTAGGAGCGATCGTTCGCCGGAGCTGAGACACATCGTTGCCAAGCGACTCACCGAACCCGCCGGGTTCGAGAAAGTCCCGCTGCATATCGATGATGAGCAGCGCGCAGGTCTGCGGGTTGAACCCGAAGGCGTACGGCTTGGCTTCCACGACGTGCCGCGAAGCTTCGCTCTGCCGGGCTGTGGATGGGTCGGGTTGCACGTGTGACTTTGTCGTTTAATTGCCGGCCATGTGCTGGCCGATAACGGTGATGTCCGCCTGCGCGGGTGTGGTTTCCAGGACGAAATGGCCGTGCGAGATCACGATGAGCCGGTCAGCCAGGGCCAGCAGCTCATCGAGATCTTCACTGACCAGCAGCACGGCCACGCCGCGATTCCGTGCCTCGGTGATCTGGCTGTGGATGGATTCGACCGCGGCGAAATCCAATCCGAAGCAGGGGTTGGCGGCGACCAGCACCCGCGCCGTGCCCGGCCCCAGTTCGCGGCCCAGGACGGCGCGCTGGACGTTGCCGCCCGAGAGATCCCCAATGGGGGTTTCGGTCGAGCGTGTCTTAACGGAAAACCGGCTAATCAATCCCTGGGCGAATCCGCGGATGGCCTTGCGATTCACCAGGCAAGCCAGCCGTGTCAACGGGGGGCGGTCAAAGCTGCGGAAAGCGATGTTTTCGGCCACCGTCATCTGGGGCACGCAGCCGTTGCGCAAGGGCTCCTCGGGCAGCAGGAAAACCTGGTGGCGGAAGGCCTCCTTGCGCGTACCGTGATAGGGCGCGCCGTGGACCCGGATTTCGCCGCCGGTGGAGGGCCGCTGGCCCGCCAGCACTTCCACCAACTCCCGCTGGCCATTGCCGGAGATCCCGGCAATTCCGACCACCTCGCCCTCACACACCGCCAGATCCACTCCGCTAACCGCGGGCACCCCGTTGTCCTTGTCGGCGCATACGCCTTTCAGTTCGAGCGCGACCGGGCCACGCTCACGGGAAACCTTGGCCACGGTTTTGGCTTCGCGGCCGCCGCCCATCATCAGGGCGGCCAAATCGTCGGTGGCGAAATCCTTGACCCGGCCCGAACCGGCGACCTTGCCGCGGCGCAGGACCGTCACCTGGTCGCAAAAGCCAAAGACCTCGCGGAACTTATGGGTGATCAACAGGACGCTCAGTTCACCGGCGCGGACTTTTCCGCGGATGAGGCTGAGCACCTCGTCCGCCTCTCCGGGGGTGAGCACCGAAGTCGGTTCATCGAGGATGAGGAATTTGCTTTCGAGGTAAAGCTGTTTGAGGATTTCGACCTTTTGCTTCTGACCGGCGGCGAGCTGAGCGGTCGGGACATCGAGGTCCACCTTGAAGGGCGCCTTTTCCATGAAGGCGCTCAGGCGCTCGCGCTCGGCTTTCCAATGGATGACCGCGGGCATATCCGGCCGGCTCAGCACCAGGTTTTCGGCCACCGTCATCGCCGGCACCAGGGTGAAGTGCTGATAGACCATGCCGATGCCGAGCTGGTACGCCGCCTGCGGACTTTCTATTCTCCGCGAGTGGCCCCTCACCAGAATGTCCCCGTCATCCGCCGGATGAAAGCCCATGATACATTTGACCAGGGTGCTCTTGCCCGCACCGTTCTCCCCAATGAGCGCGTGGAACGTCCCAGGCGGAACCGTGAGCGAGACCTGGTCATTGGCGACGAACGCCCCGAACCGCTTGGTCACATTCAACAGCTCCAGCCGCGGCGGCTCGGACGGGCGTGGGTTGGGAGGGGGGATGATCACGGGATTAAATGGAGACACCCCGCACAAAGTCCTCCGAGCGGGCCACGGCCCCGAAGACGCCTCCTTGCATGGTGACCATCTTCAAGGCGGCGAGATAGTTCCCGTGATCGGTGGCCCCGGTGCAGTCCGAGAGCAGGAGGCACTCGAACCCGCGATCATTCGCCTCGCGCATGGTGGTGTGCACACACACATCGGTGGTGATGCCGGTCAAAACAAGGTTCTGAATTCCCCGGCGGTGGAGCACCAACTCCAGGTCTGTGGCGTAAAACGATCCCTTGCCCGGCTTGTCGATAATCGTTTCACCCGGCAGCGGCTGCAATTCGGGGATGATCTCCCAGCCCAGCTCGCCGCGGACCAGGATTTTGCCGCAGGGGCCGGGGTCCCCGATGCCGGCGCCGATCCGCTGGCTGCGCCAGCGTTTATTCTCGGGCAGGTCCGCCAGGTCGGGGCGATGGCCTTCGCGCGTATGCATCACGTGAAAACCTTTGGTGCGCGCGGCCTGGAGCACGCGCTGAATCGGCCCGATAGGCGCGCGGGTCAGCGAAAGGTCGTAACCCATTTTGTCCACGTAACCGCCCGGGCCGCAGAAGTCGGTTTGCATGTCGATGACGATCACGACGGTGTTGGCGGGGCGCAAATCGCCGTTATAGGGCCAGGGATAGGGGTCAGCCTCGATGTGGGTGTTCATGATGATGGCTTCCGGTCGTGAGCCGCTGGGTTGTCCCTGGATTCCTGCATGGCGCTCTGAGCGTGGCTCATGGCTTCAACTCGGCACTCCCAGCGCGCCCGGAGCTCCGGCCAGCGTGCGCCGCGGCGAGCAGGTCAGCACCATTACCAGCAGCGTCAGGATATACGGGGAGGCGTTCCAGAGATAGTAACCGGAGCTGATCCCGATCGCTTGCAGCGCCGGCCCCACCGCCTGCGCGCCGCCAAAAAGGAGCGAGCCCCAGAGACATTGAACCGGGTTCCAGCGCGCGAAAATCACCAGCGCCACCGCCATCAGGCCTTGGCCGCTGGAAATGGCTTCCGTCCAGGCGCCGGGATAAAACAGCGACAGGTGGGCGCCGCCGATCCCACCCAAAGCCGCGCCGGCCACGATGCAAAAGAACCGGGTCCGGCCTACGGAAATGCCCATGGCCCGGGCGGCGGCCGGCGAGTCACCGACCGCGCGAACCTGCATTCCCCAGCGCGTCGAACGGAAACACCATTGCATGAGAAAAGCCACGACGAGACCGAGGAGAAAGATGGGACTCAAGCGGAGGGCCGCTTGAATCTGCGGGAGCGAGGCCCAGCCGCCTAGGGGCAGGCTGGGAAGTTGCGGCGCGGTCGGCTGAATAAACGGCTTGCCGAAATAGAAGGCGAGGCCGCTGCCGAAGATCAACATGGCGATGCCCGCGGCGATGTCATTGACTTTGGGCCGGGAAACCAAAAACGCATGCACGACGCCGAGGGCTCCGCCGGATAGAGCCGCCGCGCCCACTCCGACCCAGGGGCTGCCGGTTTTGTAGGACACCGCGTAAGCGCTCATGGCGCCCATGAGGAGAACGCCTTCCAAGCCCAGGTTGATCTTGCCGCTCTTTTCCGTGAGACATTCCCCCAGGCTAACCAGGAGGAACGGTGTTCCGCCGCGGAGGGCACCCGCCAGGATGCCAATCAGCACTCCCCACCCGCCGATCGATTCATTGACCACCGGGCTCATGCGGCACGCTCCTTGAAGAAGGGAATCCTCCCGTAAAACGAATCGCTCAGCAGGATGACCAGGAACACCAACCCCTGGAAGACGAGAATGGTGGCATCCGGGAGCTTGAATTCGCGCTGAAGGATGCCGCCACTGGCGAGGATGCCACCCAGGAGAGTTGCCACGATCAGAATGGGCAAGCCCCGGTGACGAGCGACAAACGAAACCAGAATGCCGGCGTAGCCATAGCCCGCGGCCAGCGACTCATTGGCCCGGCCATGGATCGCCGCGACTTCGACCATCCCCGCCAGGCCGGCGGCCGCGCCCGCCAAAAAACACGTGATCAAGCCCAGCGTGGCCACCGGCAAACCCGCCATCCGCGCGGCTCGAATGTTGCCGCCGATCATGCGCACTTTGAATCCGAAGGTCGTGTGCTCCATCAAGACCCAGGCCAGGAGGCAAGCGGCGATGCCCAGCAGCAGGCCGTAATGGACATTGCTGTTGCCCATCGTGGGGATCATCTTCTCATCGGGAATCGGATAGCTCGATGGCTTGTTCAGGCTGCTGGGATCCCGCATCGGACCGTTGACGAGGTAATTCATTACCGCGATGGCGATATAATTCATCAGCAGGCTGCTAATCGTTTCGTTGACACCGCGGTGGTAATGCAACAAGCCCACACTCGCGATCCAGAGCCCCCCGCAAATCATGCCCGCCAGCGCCATCGAACCGAGCATCAAGCTCATCGGCAGGGACTTGAATAACAACCCGGCCAAAACGGCCCCGACGCCCCCGACCACCAGCGCGCCCTCGTTGCCAATCACCACCAATCCCAACCGGGCCGGCAACGCGGTGCACAGCGCCGTCAGCATGAGCGGCGAGGCGCGCACCAGCGTGTTCTGCCACGAGTACCAACTGCCGAAGGCGGCCTTGTAGATCGCGGCGAAGACGGCCAAGGGATTGGCGCCCTGCGTGGCACAGAACAAGCCGAACAGCAGGAACCCACCCGCCAGTGCTCCCACCGGTATCAGGACGCCTTCGAGGGCGGGGCGCCACCGCACCGATGATTGCTTGGGCTCGACCCCTCGGGTGGCGTCGGCCAGCACAGGGACCACTTCGGCATCTTGGAGAGGAGACATGGCGGGAGAGGTTGGGTTAGCGATGGGTTGGGCCGCCTGGCGCGTCCGCGCCGGCGGCGCCGGGTGTCGTTCAACTCTTGGTGCTGCCGATGACGCCCTCGACCAGCCAGCCCATGGATTCCAACTCGAGGTCCTGCTGTTTGAACTCCTTGCCCTCGGGCAGGATCTCTTTGCCGGTGTTATCCTTGAGCGGGCCCTTGAAGATGACCATGGTGCCATCCATGAACTTGGCTTTCGCCGCCTCGGCATCTTTCTTGGCCTCCTCGCTTACCGCCGGTCCGTAGTCCGAGCACTTGACGAAGCCTTCTTTCAACCCGCCGCGCACCAGGTGTGGAATCGTGCCCGCGGCCAGGGACTTGCCGGCTTTCACCGCTTCCGCGTAATCGGTATAGACCTTCGCCCAGTTCCACTCCGCGCCCGTGAGATATCCCTTGGGGGCGAGCTTTGAACCGTTGGCGTGATAGCCACAAACGTAAATGCCGCGGCGCTCGGCGGTTTCGAGAATGACCTTCGGACTGTCCACATGGCAGGTCAGCACATCGACCCCCTGGTCGATCAGGCTGGTGGCGGCTTCGGCCTCCTTGACCGGCATGGACCAGTCCCCGGTGAAAATGACCTGCACCGTCGCATCCGGTTTCACGCTGCGCGCGCCCAGCGCGAACGCGTTGATGTTGCGCAGCACCTGGGGGATCGGCTTGGCGGCAATGAAACCGAGCTTGCCCGATTTGGTCGAGTGGCCGGCCACGATGCCCGAGATATAAACCGCCTCGTCGATGTAGCCGAAGTAGCTGCCGACGTTCTTCGGATGTTTGCCCTCGATATAGAGCCCGCCGCAGTGCAGGAACTGCACGTTGGGGTACTGCTTGGCGACTTTCAGAATGTGCGGATCGAAATAGCCGAAGGACGTGGGAAAGAGAATTTGCACTCCGTCCTGGTTGATCATGTTCCGCATGGTTTCCTGGACCGCCACCGTCTCCGGAACGCTGGCCTCTTCGACGGCTTTGACCCAATCGAGCTTCTCGACGCCCGCGCAACCTTCCGCGTGCGCCTGGTTATAGCCGTAGTCGTCCTTGGGGCCGACGTAAATGAACCCCATGGCGACTTTGTCGGCAGCCAGCGCGGGCGTCGCCCAAATCGCCGCAGCGCTCACGGGCGCCAGCAGGGTTAAGAACTGTATGATTCTTTTCATAAATTGAGGGAATTTGACTGGTTCACAAATCGTTCGGGGCATTTAAAAGAAGATGCTTAGCCCGGCATAGACCTGCACGCTGTCCCGGGTCGGCTTGCCCGGGGCGTTAAAGGTGTTGAGGTTGTAAAGGTTGTCGTCCACGAAATACATGTAGCGGACGCCCGCGTGGCAGCTCCAATGTCCATAACCGGCTGGCATAAAATTCAGCGGCAGACTGGCCTTGGCGCCGACTTCCCACAGGCCCACCGTCGAGGCCTTCCCGTAATACTCGCCGTAGAATCGCTCATTGGGCAGCAGCACCCGGCAAGGCGCTTCGAGTTTCAGTCCCGCCGCATCCTTGAAGGTGTAAGAGGGATCCACGCCCACTTCGAAATAGTAGCTCGAACCGGGCGCCGGATGAGCCCCCGACTTGGGCGAGGGACCGAACACGGCTTCAGGGACGTCCGCATCCGTCGCTTTGCCGTCCACTTCCTGCCAGAATTCAAAGTAAGGATGCAGGGCGAAAGCCTTGAGGTAATCGCTGTCGTCGAAGGTGAGTTTGGAATCCAGATGCTGGGAGGTGCCAATATCCAGGATTTGCATGTTGAAGGCCGTGTAGGTGACGTCCAGCTTGAAGCGTTTGGCGAAGCCCACCGACATGCCCACAATCGGATCGATCTCGACCCACGAGGTCTTTGGCTGGCTCCCAAACGGGGCGTGGATGGAAACCGGGCTGCTGGAAAAATCGTTCCAGACTCCCGGGACAAAGGTGATATCGTTGATAAAGGATTCGCCCTTGTACAAGTTGACCAACCCGATGAGCAGCGGCTGCAAGGTGAGGCCCTTGTCCGTAACGATCATTCCGCGGGGCGTCAGGTATTCGTTCGAGAATTCCAGGTTGAACAGGGCATCGACACGCGAAGGTGGCGGGGCGTTCTGGGCTTGGGACGCGGCGGGCACGAGCACCAGCGCGACCGCCACGGCGAGCGCGCCCGCCATCGAGGCGGCCGGGGCTTGCCGCATTCTTTCCTTGGGTTTCGACTTCGAGTGATACTTCAATTTTTCCATCCGTGATTCCTTTTGGTTCGAGTTGGGTTCATGTTGCTTTCGCAACCGCTTAGCCAGCCTCGTGCCAAGACCGGGGACTGCGCGACTCCCCCCATTTTTACGATGGATTCCAGCTCCGCGGCCAAAGGCGCCGGCCGCGCGGAGTGTTCCAGGTGTCGCGCCTGGAACACTTGAAAACCTGCGATCAGGGGACGCGCTCCTGCGCCAGCTTGCGGTAAATGCGGGTGCGATGTATCCCCAGCAACCGCGCCGCGTCGGCAATATTCCCGTTGGTTTCTTTCAGCGCCCGTTGAATCAGAAGCTCCTCCGCCTCGGCGAGGTTCAGCGGCAGCGCCGCCGCCGCCTCGGACCGGGCGCTGGAACTGGCGGGCAGCGGCGCGGCGGCGGAGCCTCGCAGCAACCGCAGATGGTGCGGGTGAATGATTGCTCCGCCGCTCTCGATCAACGCCCGCTCGATGATGTTCTTGAACTCGCGAACGTTGCCGGGGAAATCATAATGCTTGAGCGTCTCGATGGCTTCCGGCGAGACGGCCGGGGCTTTCAAACCCATTTCGGCGGCGAAAAGGCTCAAGAAGTGGCCCGCCAGCAACGGGACGTCTTCGAGACGTTCGCGCAGCGGAGGCGTCGCCACCAGGTAACGGGCGAGCCGGAAGTAGAGGTCCTGGCGGAAGGAGCCGTCCTCGACCCGCGAGTCCAGGTCGGCATTGGTCGCGGCAATGATACGAATATCGACCTGGACAGCGCTCGAGGCCCCGACCGGGGTGACCGCTCCGTCCTCCAGTACGCGCAGCAGCTTGACCTGCAGCGAGGCCGGCATGTCGCCAATTTCGTCCAGGAACAAGGTGCCCCCATCGGCCAGTTCAAAGCAGCCCTTGCGGTCCGCCGTCGCCCCGGTGAAGGCGCCCTTCACGTGCCCGAAGAGAATCGACTCGGCCAGCTCGGCAGGGATGGCAACGCAATTCACCGGAACGAACGGCGCTTTGGCCCGGGAACTGCCAAAATGGACGGCCCGCGCGACCAATTCCTTGCCGGTCCCGCTTTCGCCCACCACTAGCACGCTGGTGTTGTGGAACTGGTGCAGCCTGCGGATTTCTTCCGCTAACTGCCGCATGGGCCGGCTGGCGCCAATCAAACCGGACAGGCTGCCGCGGGCGGCTTCGACGTCGGAGAACGCGGCCAGGCGGTCGTCGGCTTGCTGCAGGGCGCTTTCCACCTGCCGGCGGCGCTCGATTTCGGCGGTCAGTTCGGCGGTGCGCGCTTCGAGCGCGCGGTTGTTTTCCAGCAACTGCTGCGTCAGGCGGCTCACCTGAAGGTGCGTGGCCACTCGCGTGGCCACCTCCTCGGCCTGGAAGGGCTTGATGATATAGTCCACCCCGCCGGCGCGAAACCCGGCGACGACGTTCTCCGTGTCACCTCGCGCCGTGATGAAAATGACGGGGATGTCTCGGGTGGCGGGGTCATCCTTCAAGCGGCGGCAGGTTTCCAGGCCGTCCCAGCCCGGCATTAACACGTCGAGCAGAATCAGGCTCGGCCGGGCTTTGCCCGCGATTCGCAGCGCCGTGGCGCCGTCGGGCACCGCCAGGATTTCGTACCCCTCGGCTTCCAGGGTGCTGGTCAGCACCGCCAGGTTGGCCGGCACGTCATCGACCAGGAGGATTTTTTCAGGTGGCGGGGGCTTCAGGGAGGGCAAATCCATAACTGGAAACCGGCTCGGGCGTGGAGGAACCAGGCACCGTGGCGCGCGCGATCAGACGCAAGATGCCTTCCATATCGTAACTCCTCATCAGGTGCCGGATGTGCTCGCCGAGGAGCTGGGCTTCCGGGCCGAGTTGGCGCAGGTCCTGCAAGGAAGACTTAAGGGCGGTGGTGCTATGCAGCTCGGCGGCGGTGGTGATCCGCACATAAAGTTCGCCGGGCAGGGGGACGGGCTGCTTATCCCAGCTCGCAGGCGTTTCCGTCTCGGTTACGGGTCCGGCGGCCTCAAATCGGACGCCGAGCTGAGTCCGCAGGCACTCGTAGAGCTGCTCCGCTTGAATAGGCTTGGAAAGGAACCCCGCGCAGCCGATCGCCCGAGCCGCTTCTTTATATCGTGCCAGAACCGAGGCCGTCTGGGCGATGATTCTTGGGCGACCCGCAAGAGGGGTCCGCTCGCAAGCGCCCCGCTGCCGTGATGCCGTCCATCTCGGGCATCAGCAGGTCCACAAAGACGATTCTGAGGCTGGAACTCCCGGGCCCGATCCAGCCCCTCCCGGCCGCTCGCGGCCAAGGATACTTCACAGCCCACTTGGAAGAGCATCCGGCCGAGAACCTCGCGGCTTTCCTTGTGGTCATCGATCACCAGCGCTCGAACGCGGCAGCCGGCTTCCAGCCCCAACACCCGCACCGACGCCACCGCCGGGCTGGCCATGGGTTGACCGGCCGCCAAAGGGACCGCGAAATGGAACCGCGACCCGATGCCGCGCTCGGACTGCAGCCCCAGCGTTCCCCCCAGGAGTGCCACTTGCCGTTGTGCAATGGCGAGTCCCAAGCCCGTTCCCCCCTGATGCTGGGCGTTGGCCCCTTGGTGAAACGGCTCGAAGATATCCGCTTGCTCGTCCTCTGGAATGCCCAGGCCCGTATCGATCACCTCGAAGAGCCAGCGCTCGTCCGCGGCACGCTCGAGGTGAAGATACACCTCCCCCACCTGGGTAAACTTGACCGCGTTGCCCAGCAGGTTAATCAGGACCTGCCGCAGCTTGCCCTCGTCCCCCCGCACCCACGTGCGCTCCGGCGCCTCGATCGCCAGCCGGAACTCGATCCGCTTCGCCGCGCAAAGCGGCCGGAAGATGGCCGCCAAACTTCTGCCCAGCGCGGTGAGATCAAAATCCGCCGGGTGCAATTCCATCCGGCCGGCCTCGATTTTGGAAAGGTCCAGGATTTCATTGATGAGCCCCAGGAGATGTTGCCCGCTCGAATGGATGGAGCCCAGGCCGTCCCGTTGTTCCGGCGACAGCCCCGCGTCGCGCTGCAACAACTGGGCGTAGCCCAGCATCGCGTTGAGCGGGGTGCGAATCTCATGGCTCATGCTGGCGAGAAAGTCGGACTTCGCCCGGTTGGCCGCTCCGGCCTGGGCTTCCGCGCGCTGGCGAACCCCCACCTCCTGCTCGAGCGCCGCATTGGCGCGGGCGACACGCTTGGTCTGGCGCCAGGCCAGGCATAAGTACGCGGTCGTCAGGCCCGTAAACGCCAAGCCCCCCGCCAGGACAAGCCAGGACTGAGGTTGAGCTTGCGCGGCGCTGAAAGCAGGCTTGAGAAACCAGCCCACCGTCCACCGGCGATTGGCCACTTCGAGCCCAATCGCCTGGCTGGAATCTGCCGCGCGCCCCGCGCCGGCCCCGGTCACCGTGCTGAAAACCGGCGCCTCCGGCCTGGATTCATCGAACACCGACACCTCGATTCCCTGGCGCGCCAGCCCTTCAAAAGCATTACTGAGCAACTCCCGGATCCGGAACACGGCGACGGCAAAACCCGCCGGGTCACGCGTGCCCTCCACGCGGGCGGGCGGAGATTTGGGCTGGGAATACACGGGCAGGAGCACCAGGAAACCGGGCTGTGCCTGCGGCCCCTGGGCCAGTTTGATGGGCTCGGTCGCCACCGCGTCGCCGGCGGCGCGCGCCTGAGCGAGCGCGGCCCTGCGGCACGCGTCCGAGTTCAGGTCGTAGCCCAGCGCGGCCCCGTTGCCGCGCCCAGGCTCGATGAACAACACCGGAACGTACTGGCTGCGCCTTTCCGCCCGCACCAAATCACCGAAGGGGGTCAGTTGGCTGAAGGCAAAGCCGCTCAAGCCCTCCGCCGCGGCCTGCCCTTCCACCTTCGAACGCTGCGCGTCCGGCACCAAGGGGTTCCAGGACAGCGCCTGGATCTCCGGTTGGCGGGCCAGCGCGCTCTGGACAAAGTCATGGAATTCCTCTCGGCTGATCCGTCCGCGGGCCTCGTAAAACGAAGCAATCGAGTGGAGCACCTCCATCGAGCGCAGCATATCGGCGTGCAGCCGCTCGACTTGCGCCCGCGCAAGGCTGCCGGCCTGCCTTTCCAAATCCCGCCGTTCCCACCCACGCAGCGTGAGAAAGACCGCGAAGGACAAGATGACGCCCACGCCCAGCACCAAAGCAATCCAGCATGGAGGGGATCTCGGCCGCGGATGAACCACAACTCGAAACAGCGCAGACTTCACGTTCATGACGTCACTTAATGAATTCGTTAAGAGCACTTTGTTTGCCGGTCCACCGGCCGGCCGCGCCCGGGGGAACCAGCCGAAGTGTTGTCGCGGGTTTGGAACCTTCCCAGGCGTTCCCACGCGCGGCTCACTCCGAGCGCGGGGTGCGCTTTCGCGCAGGGCGGTCAAAAAGCGACAGCGCGCGCGCGGCGAAAGCCAATCGTGTTTCGAAGCACGATCGGGCGCTGGAGCGAGAGCCGGAACGCGCCGCCTTATCCCCAAGAATTGTCATAGATAGGCCAAAAAATGGTCTAGATCGGCCCCGGTCCAAACCCGAAAACGGTGGCAAAACGCAGGGGGCAATCAGGCCGGGCCCGTGCTCCTCGACTAGGTCATTGTCTCCGTGGCACATCCGCTGCTCATTGCCTCCTCGAATGCTCGCCAAAGTTTAACGGCGCACCAACCAACCTGACAGCAACCATCTGAGCGCGACTCGCGAAGCGAGCGCGTGAGGGGTGCGCTTGGCGGCAGGGCGGGCACAACCTGAACGACTAACAACCAAAGAACATGATCAAGCGACGGAGCAAGGGAAGCAAACACCTGAAGACAGTCGGGGTCTGCCTCGGTGTCGTGGCGGGCAGCACGGCATTCGCGCGCGCCCAGACGGCCGAACCCGGCAGCACCAACACGAACAAACTCGAAAAGCTCGAACAGGAGAACCAGGACCTGCGCAAGCGGCTGGATACCCTCGAAGCCATGGCGCAAAAGGAGGGCCTGATGCCCAGCGGGAGCAAGGCCGATCCGCCGGTATCGGCGATGAGCCAGATCAGCCTGAGTGGTTTTGTGACCACTTCGTTCTTCCACGATTCGAGTGACCCGTCCGCCTCCACCGGGCATGTGATACCGGGCTACCTCTGGAACCGGGTCAACGATTCGTTCTCGATCAACAAGGTCAAGATCGTCCTGGCCAGCCCCGAGGTGCAGAACAACGGGGATAAGTTCGACGTGGGTTACCGGGTATCGCTGATCGCGGGCCAGGATGCGCCCATCGTAAACACCAAGAGCGGGATTACCGGTTTTGATTACCTGCGGGAGGCCTATGTCGATCTGAACATTCCGATTGGAACGGGCCTGGATGTGCGGGCCGGCGAGTTAATCTCGCTGCTCAATTATGAATCGGGCGATGGCGGCGCCGTCAACGCCAACTTCTCCCAGGGATTCCAATGGTTTTTCACGGGCAACCCGCCCTCCGAGGGAGTGCAGCTCGGCTACAAATTCACGGATTGGCTGGACGCCAAATTCCGGGTGCAGAACGGCATGTACCAGGGGCCGATCGACAACAACACCTCCAAAACCTTCATGGGCGCGCTTGGCATCAAACCCATGGACAAACTCTGGTTCAGCTTGATCGGCTTCGGCGGCCGGGAGGATGCGGGGTTTGTGCAATCGCTCTGGGGCATGTCGCTGCTGGGAGGATGGCAGGTCACCGACCAGTTGGGCTTTGGAACCGAGCTGGACTACTTTAACTTCCACAACCCCACGGGCGTTGTCCCGCCCGGCGACTCCGTCGTGTGGTCCACCGGATTGTGGACCACCTACGACTTTACCAAAACGGTCGGGTTGGGTCTGCGCACCGAGTTTCTGAGCGATGCCAAGGGGGTCGATGCCTCGGGCGGCGCGCTGGGATTCATGAATTCGCCGGGCACCGGCCAGGACCTTTCCAGCGTGGCCCTGACCCTCAATTACCGGCCCGTTCCCACGATCAAGATTCCAGCCGGAAATCCGCTTCGACCACACCTCCTGGTCCGGCGGGTTTGTGCCCGGCAAACAAAACCGCGTCGTCTATGGGGCCGGCGTCTCCTATATCTTCTGATTCCTCGAATCGTTACAACCAAATTGAACCAACCAAGAACTCCTGTCTGTAAATTGTTAAATTGAACACCAACATGAAAAAATATCTCGTGATTCCAATAGCCGCCGCCCTGGCGTGGGGCGCGGGCCCGCAGTGCCACGCCGAGGACACCGTCAAGGTCGGCATCCTGCATTCGCTGAGCGGCACCATGGCGATCAGTGAAACCTCCCTGCGCGACACCCTGCTGTTCGCCTTTGACGAAATCAACAAAGCCGGCGGCGTCAAAGTAGGAGACAAAAGCTACACGATCGAACCGGTCATCGTGGACGGGGCTTCGAACTGGCCTCTCTTTGCGGAAAAGGCCAAGCAGCTCCTGGAAGAAGACAAAGTCGCCGTGGTCTTCGGCTGCTGGACTTCGGTCAGCCGCAAGTCGGTGCTGCCGGTGTTCGAGAAGGACAACGGCCTGCTCTTCTACCCGGTGCAGTACGAGGGTGAGGAATTATCCAAGAACATCTTCTACACCGCCGAAGCGGTGAACCAGCAGGCCATCCCCGCGGTCGATTACATGCTGGCCCAGGGCAAGAAGAAGTTCTACCTGATTGGCACGGACTACGTGTATCCGCAGACGACGAACCTGATCCTCTACAAGTACCTGTTGCTGCACGGGATCTCGCTCGAAAACATCGGGGGCGGATTGCGCAAGGACGATAACGGGAAGGTGATCTCGGCAGGCAAATACACGCCCTTCGGCCACACCGATTACCAGCAAATCGTTGCCGAGATCAAGCAGTTTGCCGCCAGCGGCGACGCCTGCGTGATCAACACCATCAATGGTGATTCCAACGTGCCCTTCTTCAAGGAAGTGGCCGCCGCCGGGTTGACCCCCGGTGATTGTCCCGTGGTGTCCTTCAGCCTGGCCGAAGATGAGCTGCGCGCCCTGCCGACCAAGGACCTGGTGGGCGAGTTGGGCTGCTGGACCTACTTCATGTCCCTCAAAACCCCGGAAAACAAAGCCTTCCTGGGCCGTTGGGACTCCTGGCTGACCGACGAGAGCCATCCCGGCGTGGTGAAAGAGAAGCGCGCCATGGACAGCCCGATGGTTCTTTCCTACGACGGGGCGTACCTCTGGAAGGCCGCGGTGGAAAAGGCGGGAACCTTCGACGTGGATAAGGTCCGGGAAACGCTCGAATCGGGAACGATCAGCTTTGACGGCCCGGGCGGAAAGATTACGATGACCCAGAACCACCATGCCACCAAGAACGTTTACATCGGTGAGACACGGGCCAACGGACAGTTCAAGATTCTCAAGTCTTACGATCAAGTTGGCGGCGAACCATTCCTGTTGAAGGGCTTGGATGAAAAACTTTCTGCCATGAAGTGAGGCTGGCCGGTCGCGGTCTGAACAACGGTAACGGCGGAGATGAACCAGGGGGCGGAGCGCAGGCGTTCCGCCCCCTGTTATGCGGATGAAATCGGTTCTGACATTATTGATGGCCGCCCTGGCGCTGTGCGGACGGTGCTCTGGCGCCACCGGCCCGGATGCTCCCGCCGCCGTCCGCCAAAAACTCGCCCGGGCAGTCCTGAGCGAGGGCCCCGAACAGCAGAAGCTGCTGAGCGAGCTGGCCGATTCGGGCGCGAAGGTGGCGGTGGAGGTTTTAAGCGCGTGGTCTCGTGACAGCATCTATCTCTACCCGGCGCCCGACGGCTCGAAAGTGCCCGTGCTCCTGGAAGACACCGAGGATGCCCAGGGCAAAGCCCGCGCGCTGCGCATCGATAACGGTGAGGTGCTAAAGGACGCCCACGGCAATGCCCTCCGTTTTGCTTCCGCGGACTTGAACACCGCGGACACCGACCTGCGGCTCCGGAGCGCGATTCAGCAGACGCTCGACACCTTGGCGCTTTCGGACCCGGACCCCGAGGCGCGCCATTCCGCCGCGCTGAAACTGGGGAACTCGCAGAAGCCGCGCTACACCGCGGTGCTGGAGGCGCGCCTGGTGAAAGAGCGCGACGCGTATGTTCACAAGGGCCTCGAAGAGGCGATTGCCTTGCTCCAGCTCGGCAGCCCGGATCGCGGACTGCAACTGCAAGCTGTCCGGCAACTGGGCCGCCTGAACGCGATAGGCTCGCTCCAGACGCTCGAGGCCTTCGCCGCCAAACCGGCTCTCCCGGCGGATCTCGCCAAGGCGGCCCGGCAGGCCATCCACTCGATCGCCCAGCACATCTGGTGGGTTAATTTCTACGGCACCATTTTCCACGGGATCAGCCTCGGCTCGATCCTCCTGGTGGTTGCGCTGGGCCTGGCGATCACGTTCGGGTTGATGGGGATCATCAACATGGCCCATGGCGAAATGATCGCGGTGGGGGCTTACGCCTGTTATGTGGTGCAAAACCTCTTCGCCGCGGGATTCGGATTTTCCATCACCCTGCCGTTCAGTTTCGCCGGCCATCCGATCAGTTTCGGTCTGCACCTTCCCGGCCTGAACGCCACCGGCGGGTGGTACGAGAGCTACTTCCTCTTCGCCCTGCCCTTGAGCTTTCTTGCGGCCGCGCTCGCCGGATTATTCATCGAACGCACCGTGATCCGGTTTCTCTACCGGCGCCCGCTGGAATCGCTGCTGGCCACCTGGGGCATTTCGCTGGTGATGCAACAATGCTTCCGGATGGTCTTCGGCGCCAACAACGTGCAGGTGAATTCCCCGTCGTGGCTGCTCGGCCACTTCACCATCGGCGATGTGAGTTTCGGTTACAACCGGGTGTTTGTGGTCGGGTTCGCCGTCGTTATCGTCATTGGCACCTGGCTGCTGCTGACCCGGACCCCGCTGGGCTTGTTGATCCGCGCCGTGATGCAGAACCGCGGCATGGCGGCCTGCCTGGGTGTGCGCACCAGCCGGGTCAACATGCTGACCTTCGCCTTTGGTTCGGGGCTAGCCGGACTGGCCGGGGCCTTCCTGTCGCAGATCGGAAACGTCGGACCGAGCCTCGGCCAAACCTACATTGTGGACAGCTTCATGACCGTGGTGCTTGGCGGCGTGGGTAGCATCGTGGGGACGGTCTATTCGGCGTTGGGCATCGGAACCGCCGACCAGATTCTGCAGCAGACCACCGGGTCACCGGTTACCGGGAAGATCGTGGTGTTGATGGCGATCATAGCCTTTCTGCAGTGGAAACCGGGCGGGCTGTTCAGCGCCCGGAGCCGGAGTTTGGATTAAGCGTATGCGAGCAGGCCAAAATCGATCGGGCAAATGGGGGCTGGGGATTGCGGTAGTGACGATGCTGGCCGTGGTGCCCCTGCTCAACGCGTTCACGGCACCGGGCAGTTTCCTGCACATCAGCGATTTCAGCATCAATCTCTACGGGAAATACCTTTGCTACGCGATCCTGGCGATCAGCGTGGACCTGCTCTGGGGCTACACGGGCCTGCTGAGCCTGGGCCAGGCGCTGTTCTTCACCCTGGGCGGCTACATGATGGGGATGCACCTGATGCGGATGATTGGCGACCTGGGCCAGTACCACCAGCCCATCCCGGACTTCCTCGTCTTCCTCGGGTGGCACAACCTGCCGCCGTTCTGGCGCCCCTTCGGCAGCTTCCTCTTCGCCTCGCTCATGGTCTTGCTGGTCCCGGGATTGGTCTCCCTCATCTTTGGTTACCTTGCCTTCCGCTCGCGGGTCCGGGGGGTTTACTTCTCTATCCTGACACAGGCGCTCACCTACGCGGCGTGCCTGCTGTTCTTTCGCAACAGCCTCCTGATGGGCGGCAACAATGGCTTTACGGATTTCAAATTCCTCCTCGGTCACGACCTGCGGGCGCCCGCCACACAACGCGGCCTGTACCTGGCCACCGCGCTGGTGCTCACATTGATCTTTTTCGGATGCCGCTGGCTCAGCCGGACCAAGTTTGGCCTGGTCCAGCAAGCCATCCGGGACCGCGAAAACCGGGTGTTGTTCAGCGGCTACGCCGCGGGCAATTACAAGCTGTTTGTGTTCGTCGTCAGCGCCTTGATCGCCGCCGTCGGCGGCATGTTGTATGTGCCGCAGGTCGGGATTATCAACCCGAGCGAAATGGCTCCGGAGAAGTCTCTGGAAGCCGTGGTTTGGGTGGCCGTGGGCGGACGCGGGACGCTGCTCGGTCCGGTGCTGGGCGCCATCTTCGTCAACGCGCTGAAGAGTTGGACGACGCGGGCCTTCCCGGATCTCTGGCTGCTGCTCCTGGGCGCCTTGTTCACCCTGGTAACCATTTTCATGCCCAAGGGCATCGTGGGGATACCGGAACAATTGCGCGCTGCGCGCCGCCGGCTTGGGGCGCGATTCCGGCCCCCCCTGGCCTCGCTACCGGAGCCCGCCGAAACCCAGGAGGGCGAGCTGGCCAAGACCAAATGACGATGGCACACAAAGAATTCATTCTCCTGCTCGAAGGCGTGAATAAGACCTTCGAAGGTTTCAAAGCCATCTCCGAGCTGAACTTCTACATGGACGTCGGTGAGTTGCGGGTCATCATCGGCCCCAATGGCGCCGGCAAGAGCACCATGATGGACCTGATCACCGGGCGCACCCGTCCGGACTCGGGCAAGATCGAATTCGAAAAGGACACGGATCTCACGCGGTTAAACGAATACCAGATTAACCGGCTCGGGATCGGGCGCAAATTCCAAACCCCCTCGGTCTATGTCGAGCACACCGTGTTCGAGAATATCCTGCTGTCCCTCCCCGGCAAGCGCAGCGTGTGGGAAGCCCTGTTTTCTCGCATCACCCCCGCCCAGCGCGAGCGGATTGAGCAGATTCTCAAGACGGTCGGGCTGGCGGAAAAGCAGGAATGGCTGGCCGGCGCGCTCTCCCACGGCCAGAAGCAATGGTTGGAGATTGGCATGCTCCTGGCCCAGGACCCCAAACTGCTCCTGGTGGATGAACCGACGGCGGGAATGAGCGACGATGAAACCGCCCGCACGGGCGAATTGCTCATCAGCCTCGCCTCGCACCACAGCCTGATTGTCATCGAACACGACATGACCTTCGTCCGCCAAATCGCCCGCAAGGTCACGGTGCTCCACCAAGGCTCGGTGCTGTGCGAGGGCACGGTCGAGGAAGTGCAAAACGACGAGCGCGTCATCGAGGTCTATCTCGGGCGCAAACACGAACCCAAGCGACACGTGTGAGCGAACCCTTTCCCAGCCTGACCGTTTCGAGATTGGATGCGGCCTACGAAGGTTCGCAAATCCTGCGCAAGGTTTCCCTTGTGGTCCCCGAGCGCCAGGTGGTCACCCTGATGGGCCGCAACGGCGTGGGCAAAACCACCACGCTTAAATGTTTGACCGGCCTGCTCAAGCCCCTGGGCGGCGAGATCCGCCTCGGCGACACGTCCTTCACCCACCTCCGGCCCGACGAGCGCGCCCGGCTCGGCCTGGGTTACGTGCCGCAAGGCCGCGACATCTTCCCCAACCTGACCGTCTGGGAGAATTTGCAAATCAGCCTGGTCGCCCATCACCGCAAGGCCAATGGGCAGGTGGATCGCGTGATGGAGCTGTTCCCGGTCCTGAAGGAAATGCTTAAGCGCAAGGGCGGGGTGCTCAGCGGCGGCCAGCAGCAGCAATTGGCCATCGCCCGGGCCCTGCTCACCTCTCCTAAAGTGCTGCTGCTTGATGAACCGACTGAAGGGATTCAACCCAACATCATCGACCAAATCGGCGAGACGCTCCTCAAGCTCAAGAAAGAAGGACAGATGAGCATCCTGCTGGTCGAGCAGTACCTGGATTTTTGCATGAACGTCGGCGACAGCTTTTACATCATGGACCGCGGCAACATCGTGGCCGAGGGCCCCATGCACCGGCTGGACCCGGAGACCGTGCGCAAGCATCTGACCGTCTGAGCCAGCCTCCGCCCATGCACATCAACCTTCACCCTCGCGGCAGCGCGGCCCTCGAAGTGGGCCTGGTCTTTAACCAGAGCACCGTCACCGCCGCCTACGCCACCTCCCCGATGAAGCTGCTGACGCCGCGTTCCCGCGGCCCCACCGTCATTTCCTACGCCAGCAATTTCGGGGGCGGGTTGGTAGCGGGCGACCAGACACGGTTGGAACTGCGCGTGGGCAAAGGGGCCCGCTGCTTTCTCGGCACCCAGGCCTCGACGAAAATCTATCGCAATCCCATGCTGCTGCCTTGCGGACATTCGACCTATGCCACCCTTGAAGATGGCGCCCTGCTGGTCATGGCGCCCGCGCCGGTTCAACCCTTCGCCGAATCCAGTTATGCGCAGCGGCAGGAATTCCACCTCGCCCCGGAGGCGGGCCTCGTCTTGCTCGATTGGGTCACCTCCGGCCGCGCGGCGTGCGGGGAGCGCTGGGCTTTTGCCCGCTTCTCGAGCCGCAACGAGGTTTGGCAAGACCAGCTTCAACCCGGCGGGGCAGTCAATGACCGCGTATCGCCCGACTCGGCCCCGAAGCCGCCGGCGGAAGAGTGCATCTTTCTTGATTCGCTGGATCTCACCCCGGCGGACGGACCCATGGATGCGTTGTTTCGCACCGGGCGCTTCAACTGCTTCGCCCTGCTTCTTTTGGCCGGCGCACCCTTGCGAGAGGCGGCCGCGGGTCTCCTGAAGGAAGTTGGTTCACATGCTGCCGAGCGCCGCGGCTCCCTCCTGGTGAGCGCCAGCCCCACCCGCAACGGGGCCGTGCTCCGTCTGGCCGGCGAAGAAATCGCCCCCATGGAACACTACCTGCGGCAGTACCTCGCCCCCTTGAGGAGCCTGTTAGGCGACGATCCCTGGGCTCGACGATGGTAAGTCCCCGAGCCATACTCCTGGCATCCTTGAACCTCAAAACACGTTGCGGACCAGTCAAGTTTCGCTGCCTGCGCAGCCGGGGCTCCGCCTTTCACCACCGCCCCGGGTTCATTCGCATCTCCTCGCAAAGCGCGTCACCACTACGCCGCTGCCACCCCAACGTGCTTAAGCCCACCCAACCTCCGATCCCCGCGCAAACCAACAACAGTCCGAGGCCCTGCCTCGCTAGCTTATGCACCTTTCGCCGCACGAAATCGAAAAGCTTCTCCTGCACAATGCGGGCTTTCTCGCCCAAAAACGCCTCGCCCGCGGGCTGTGCCTGAATTATCCCGAGGCGGTGGCGCTGGTCGCGACGCAACTCCTCGAGTTCATCCGGGAGGGCCGGCCCGTTGCGGAACTCATGAATCTTGGGAAGAAATTCCTCGGACGCAACCAGGTCCTGTTCGGGGTGCCGGAGATGATCACCGAAGTGCAAGTGGAGGGCACCTTTCCGGATGGCTCGAAGCTGGTGACCGTCCATCATCCGATCGCCAGCGCGGATGGCGATCTGGCCCTGGCTCTGTATGGCTCGTTCCTGCCCGTGCCGCCGCTGGCCGGCTTTAAACCCCGGCCGGAGGAGTTCCTCCCGGGCTCGGTGGAAGTTCTCGAAAGCGACGTGGAACTGAACTCCGGCCGCGAAACCGCTTCGCTGGCCGTAACCAACCTCGGGGATCGCCCGATCCAGGTCGGCAGCCACTATCACTTTATCGAAACCAACCCCGCGCTGCGCTTTGACCGCGCCATCGCTTATGGCAAGCGCCTGGATATCCCGGCCGGCACGGCGGTTCGTTTCGAGCCCGGAGAGACCAAGACGGTCAACCTGGTCGCGATCGCCGGCCGCAAAATCATTCGCGGGGGCAACAACCTGGCGAATGGCAAGGTCTCGGCCCAGGCCAGGCGAGCCGCGTTAAAGCGGGTGAAAGCGGGAGGATTTGGCCATGAGTAAGATGAAGCGCTCCCATTATGTCGAGATGTTCGGCCCCACCGCCGGGGACAAGGTCCGCTTGGGCGACACCGCGCTCCTGCTGGAAGTCGAGAAGGACTACACGGTCTATGGGGACGAGTGCAAATTCGGCGGCGGCAAAGTCATCCGCGAAGGCATGGGCCAGGCCGCGGGTGTGGGCGACAAGGACGCGCTGGACGTCGTGGTGACCAATGCGCTGGTGGTGGATTACACGGGGATTTACAAAGCGGATCTGGGGATTAAAGACGGTCTCATCGCCGCGATCGGCAAGGCCGGGAACCCGGATGTAATGGCGGGGGTAACCCGAGGGATGGTGGTGGGGGTGACGACCGAGGTCATCGCGGGCGAGGGCCTGATCCTCACCGCCGGGGGGTTCGATGCTCACATTCACTTCATCTGCCCCCAGCAGGCCCACGAGGCGATCGCCGCGGGGTTGACCACGATGGTTGGCGGCGGCACGGGGCCGGCCGTCGGCACCTGTGCCACCACCTGCACCCCGGGCCGGTTCAACCTGGAAATGATGTTGCGCGCGGTGGATGATCTGCCGCTGAACTTTGGCTTTACCGGCAAGGGCAATACGGCGCTGCCCGCCGGCTTGCTCGAACAAATCCAAGCCGGGGCCATCGGCCTCAAGCTCCACGAAGATTGGGGCACCACCCCCGCCGCCATCGACTGCTGCCTGCGCGTCGCCGACCAACAGGATGTCCAGGTCACCATCCACACCGACACCCTCAACGAATCGGGCTTCGTCGAGCAGACCATCGCCGCGTTCCGGGGCCGCACCATTCACACCTACCATACCGAGGGCGCCGGGGGAGGCCACGCGCCCGATATCATCCGCATCTGCGGGGAACCCAACGTTTTGCCCAGTTCGACCAACCCGACCCGACCTTACACGGTCAATACGCTCGATGAACACCTGGACATGCTCATGGTCTGCCATCACCTGGATCCGAACTTGCCGGAGGACGTCGCCTTCGCGGAGAGCCGGATACGGGGCGAGACCATTGCCGCCGAGGATATCCTGCACGACTTGGGCGCCATCAGCATGATGAGCAGCGATAGCCAGGCTATGGGGCGCATCGGCGAGGTCATCACCCGCACCTGGCAAACCGCCGATAAAATGAAACGTCAGCGCGGGCGTTTGCCGGGCGAGAGCGGCGCGAACGACAACCTCCGCATCAAGCGCTATATTTCCAAATATACTATTAATCCTGCGATTGCCCACGGCATGAGCCGTTGGATCGGTTCAGTTGAACCCGGCAAACTTGCCGACTTGGTGCTGTGGAAACCCGCGCTTTTCGGCGCCAAACCGGAGATGGTGATCAAGGGCGGGGTGATCGCCTGGGCTCAAATGGGCGACCCGAACGCGAGCATACCCACGCCCCAACCCGTCTTCATGCGGCCGATGTTTGGCAGCTTCGGTCGCGCCACGGGACCTTGCTCGATTGCGTTCGTCAGCCCGATCTGCAAAAGCAAGGGGGTGGCCCGCGGTTACGGACTGCAAAAGCGCATCGAAGCGGTCAAAGGCTGCCGCAAGGTGGGGAAAAAAGACCTCAAGTGGAACAATGCCATGCCGCAAATCACAGTCGATCCTGAGACCTACGAAGTTCGCGCCGATGGCGAACTCCTGAGTTGTGAGCCCGCCAAAACCCTGCCCCTGGCACAGCGCTATTTCCTGTTCTGAAACGCGCGACTTCCCATTCGAGAACTCCGGCGGCGAATCGAGAGCCTCGAATCGCTCTCGCGGACTCCGAGCCTATCCTCACCCATCGGGACCTCCGCGCGGTCGGGCCTTCGCGCATCGCCAACGGTCATCACCGTCCAGCCGGTGAGGCCGCCCCCCGCCCGCCCTGGCCGGAACCGGAGGAAGTTGTGGCTGAGGCCTCGCCCGGTGCCGGAGCGGACAAACTGGTTGCGGCAACGATTCGCCCCCAGGCATCCGCGGCGGACTGGCTGATCTGGCAACTCGCCGATTCGGCCTTCCCCAGCGGGGGCTTCACCCATTCCGCGGGCCTGGAGGCAGCCTGGCAGCAGGGCGAGGTCCAATCGGACGAAGAGTTGTCGGATTTCATCCGGGCGCATCTTGTCCAATCGGGGCGCTCCGCTCTGCCCTTCGTCAACGAGGCCTTTCATCAAGCGGAGCGCTTTGCCGGGCTCGACAGCTTATGCGACGCCTTTCTCTCGAACCATGTCGCCAACCGGGGCAGCCGGGCGCAGGGTCAGGCCTTCCTCCTGGCAGCGGCAAACACGTTTAGCTGCCCGAGGCTCCGGAGCTTTCGAACGACCGTGACGCGGCAGCGGCTTGCGGCCCATTTCGCCCCGGTGTTTGGCGTTGTCCTGTCCGCCTTGCAAGTTAGCCATGCGTCCTGCGTCCGGTTGTTTCTCTTTATCAGTTTGCGCACTTTGCTCGGCAGTGCGGTGCGACTGGGCCTCATCGGCCCACTGGCGGCGCAAGCCCTGCAAACGCGCCTGGTCCCCGAAGCCGAAAGAGTTGCGGTGCGGTGCGCCGCGCTCGGGGTGGCGGAGGTGGCGCAAACCTGTCCTCTCCTGGACGTGTGGCACGGCGCCCACGACCGTTTGTATTCACGCCTGTTCCAAACATGAGTTCTCGCCACTTCCAGCTTCATTCCGGCCACGATCACGGTCACCCACACCCAGGCCACCACCATCCCCACACACATGAAGCCATGGATGGACCGGGCCATTTCCACGAACGTGACCAACCCTGCCGCCGGGATTTTTCGCAGCGCGCCTTCACCGTGGGGGTGGGTGGGCCGGTGGGGAGTGGCAAGACCGCGCTGATGCTGGCGCTTTGTCGGAGTTTGCGCGAGCAAGTCAGCCTCGGCGCCGTCACCAACGACATCTTTACCCGGGAAGATGGTGAATTTCTCATCCGCCATCACGCCCTCGATCCGGGCAGGATCCGCGCCGTCGAGACGGGCGGCTGCCCGCACGCCGCCATACGGGAGGATATCACCGCCAACCTGCTGGCGTTGGAGGAGCTGCAGCGTGAAGTGAACCCCGGCTTGTTGCTGCTGGAATCGGGCGGCGATAACCTCGCCGCGCACTTCAGCCGCGAGTTGGCGGATTACACGATTTACGTGATTGATGTTTCCGGCGGGGACAAGATCCCGCGCAAGGGCGGCCCGGGCATCACACAATCGGATCTTCTGGTGATCAACAAGACCGACCTCGCCCCTCTGGTCGGCGCCGATCTGGCCGTCATGGCGCGGGACGCGAAGCGGATGCGGGGCGCGGGACCGTTCGTCTTCGCCCAGGTAAAACACGGAGTGGGTGTGCCCGAGATCCTGGCCCATCTCGTGCCGGCCTGGAAACAGGCAAATCCGACCGGAGGCCGGCACGCATAGCCCCGCCGAGCGGGCGTGTGAAACCCAGCGGTGATCCGTCCTCCGCGGCACACGGTCCGGAGAGCGGCGCACGATCACAGACGCGCCACAACGCAGCCGGTGTGATATGGTTCCCCAGCACCATGGGTCGGTATCGGACTATGAACGTACAACGTAAGAATTGGGATGCGTTACGCGATGGGGCAAGCTGCCGGCGAGGCTCAGCTTCCTCCGTGACGCTGGCGGCAAAGGCGAAGTCGTGCGGGAACATCACAACCTGATGGCCGGTTTCCGGGGCTGGTGGATGGGTGATGCGCGATGATGGGGGCTGCCGAAATTTTCGTGGGCCTGTTGCTGGCGGTGGCGGTGCTTGCACTGGTCGCCAGGAAGGTCAGCATTCCTTACCCGGTCCTGTTGGTACTGGGTGGATTGTTGCTGGGGCTGATTCCGGAGTTGCCCAAGGTGCGGCTGGATCCGCAACTGGTCTTTCTATTCGTGCTGCCACCGCTGCTCTACCCGGCGGCTTTGTTCACTCCGTGGCGCGACTTCCGGGCCAATCTCCGCCCCATCGCCTTGCTCGCGGTCGGGCTGGTCCTTTTTACCACGGTCGCCGTCGCCTATCTGGCGCACTATTACCTCGGTCTGCCCCTGGCCGCCGGTTTCGTCCTGGGAGCCATCATTTCGCCACCGGATGCGATCGCGGCCACCGCCATCGCCGAGCGGTTGAACATTCCGCGCCGGATCGTAACCGTCCTCGAAGGGGAAAGCCTGGTCAACGACGCCACGGCGCTGGTCGCGTATCGCTTCGCCGTGGCGGCGGTTGCCACCGGGACATTCTCGCTCGCCGAGGCCGGCGGGGAATTCCTACTGGTCGGGCTGGGCGGGAGCGCCGTGGGATTGGCCATCGGCTGGCTGGCGGAACAGTTCCATAAGCGGGTGGATGACGCGCCGATCGAAGTGACTGTGTCCCTGCTGACTCCATTTGTGGCGTATTTGGCGGCCGAAAGGTTGGGGGTTTCCGGCGTGCTGGCCGTCGTGACCACCGGTTTGTACCTGGGCATGCGCTTGCCGGAACTGCTCACCTTCCGAACCCGCCTCCAAGCCGGGCCGTTCTGGGATACGTTGGAGTTCCTGCTCAATGGTTTTGTCTTCCTGCTGATCGGCCTGGAAATCCATGCCGTGCCGGAGACTCTGTCCAGCCATGCCATTTCTCTGGCCCGGCTCGTTCAGTACGCGCTGCTCATCAGCCTGGCGGTCATCCTCATCCGCATCTGCTGGGTGTTCCCCGCCACGTATTTGCCTCGCCTGCTCTTCCCGAGCATCCGCCGGCACGATCCCTCTCCCCCCTGGCGGCACGTGGCCATTGTGGCGTGGACCGGAATGCGTGGGGTGGTTTCGCTGGCTGCGGCGCTGGCCGTGCCTTTCACTCTCCGCAATGGAGCGCCCTTCCCGGCGCGTGAACTGATCCTGTTCCTGACGTTCGCGGTAATCGTGGCGACTCTCGTGCTGCAAGGGTTGAGTTTGCCCCTGGTCATCCGGTGGCTGGGCGTTCAAGACGATCGCTCCATGGAAAGAGAAGAGCGCGACGCCCGGCTCAAAGCCAACCGAGGGGCACTGCAGAAACTCAACGAAACTGCCGAGCGCGACCCCACCCGGGCCGAGGCGCTGCAACGCCTGCGCATCGAATATGAAGACCATATTCGCCAGTTGGAAAGCGCGGAACCGCAGAGCGCCGGGACTCCGCTCCGGCTGTTTTCTTCGGAATACGAGCGGCTATCGAAGGAGGCGCTGGTCGTCGAGCGCTTGACGATCCTCAAGCTCCGCAACGAGGACGTGATCAGCGACGAAGTTCTGCGTCACATCCAACGGGATATTGACCTGGCGGAGGCCCGCCTGCAGCAACATCAGTGAGCGGAGTCATCCTCCGGCTCCTCGCCCTGATCCTCGGGGGGTGGGGCGGACAGAAACGGATTTTTGCCGCGTTTCTCGCGCGGCAGGGGCGTCAGCAGCACGTTCAGATCGCGGTCGCCCAGCATTTTGGGAGGCGAGTCCGCATGGCCGTACGCAGCGACCTCTTTGACGAATTTGTTGACCACGTCGAACCCAACCTCCTTGTGCGCCTTCTGGCGGCCTTTGAACCGGAGTTTGATGCGCACCTTGTGGTCATCGCACAGGAACCGGATGGCGTGGTCGCGCTTGACCGCCAGGTCATGCGGGTCGATCACCGCCGAGAGCTGCAGCTCTTTCATCCGGCTGGCGGACTGCTTCCCATGGGAATCTTTCTCCCGCTTGGCCTCTTCGTACAGGAATTTGCCGTAGTTCACGATCCGGCATACGGGGGGCGTGGCGTTGGCCGCAATCTCGACCAGGTCCAGGCCCTTGCCTTGGGCCAGGCGCAATGCATCGTTGAGCGACATCACGCCCAACTGCTGTTTGGTCTCGTCGAGCACCCGGACTTCCCGGGCGCGGATCTTGCCGTTGCGCCGATGCAAAGGCTCGCGAGAGCGAAAGGAACGGGCGGGGAACGGACGGCTCAGAGAGCCTCCGCTGGTTGGGGACAATTCGGGCGCGAGATTTCCGCGCGCAACGAAGCTGTGGCATTCATCATTAGCACGATCCCAGTGTCGCATAGTTCCTCGGGCAAGCAAGGCAAATGGCCGGTTCGCCCCGAGCCCGAAGGCGGGGATCCGTCCCGCCGGTGCCGGAACCCATTGGCAGGGCCGCGCCACAGCTTCTGGGTGCATGCGGACCAACCCGGCCCCGGCCAAGGGGCAATCGGAAGGACCAAAGCTCCCAGCCCCGCCGACTGCTTCCATCGTCAGCGGTGCGGGAGGCCTCGCGCACGCCAGGCAAGCGGATCTTTGTGATGCGGCCCGGGGAACCCCGACCGCCGTCCGGTGGGATCCCCGTCGGACGAAAACTCCCGGTTGCAATCCACCGGGTTGTCCCCGACGGTGGGTCGAATGGCTGGCATGTACCGAATGCATGATTTGCTGAACGTCGCGGCCCACGAGGCCGCCGAAGAGTTGCGATTGGAATCGGACCGGCCTCCGTTGATGCGGTTGCGCGGCAAGTCGCGCCTGCTCGACGGGCCGGGGCTCACCGAGGATCAGGTGCTGGAGCTGTTCCGCAGCATCGCCACCACGGAACAATGCCGGGAACTCGAAATGTGCGGGGATAGTTGTTTCCTTTATGCGGCCGAGAACTCGACCCGCTTTAGTGTAAACGCCCGGCTCCGAGGCGGTCATCTCAGCGTGGAAATAAAGAACCTGGGGCGCTAAAACCCTCGAACCCAAGAACCCCGTTGTAATCAAGACCAGCCTCGCCGCGCTTGCGGCATGGCGCTCAGAGTTGCCTGAGCTCCCCGCCCCAGCTCATCTCGGCGCGGCGCGCACAAATGAGCAGGCCCCTGCTGCCCCCGACGTTCTCGATCCTCGCAACCTTCGACCACCCCGCAACGCGCAAAGGGTCTGAGGCCGAGCCCCATTCGTGTCGTCGAATTTCAACCCGCCTCGCCCCCCCGAGGTTGTGCCGCGGCGGCCCCGAGGGGCGGGCGAGCCCGCGGGTGCGGGGAGCGCGCAGAATCCGCCTCGCTATTCGGCAGCCACTGGTCCACATTGTGCTGGATATGGAATCCGATACACCGCTCTCTCCAGGCTGCATGCGCTGGGACGGTGCCACATTTCCGCCCATCCCCAGCCTTCGGCCCCGGGCGCGGCCGCGGCCAACGGACGGGCGCAGCCACATCAACTGTCACCTCGATATCAGCCTCACTTATCAACAATCTTGTCGTCGATGAAGCCAACAAGCGCACCTGCCTGGTCCCGGCTTCGCGAGCGCCCCGGCCTGGGAAACTCAACCCAGCCATCGGCCCGGCGATCCGCCTGCGCGGGGAAAAATCTCCGACCCGGGACGGAAGCCTCGCCGGCCACCTTCGATCCAGAGGCAGCCGCCCGCCCGCAGGCCAGCCACCGAACCGGCCGGGACCAGCCGTTTTCCTTCACCTTCACCCTTTCCAGCCAAAAGCCGCGGCTGCACGCCCAGCGTTGCTCCCGCGCGACACCACCTCACACCTCCTTGTGAACCCAAGATTATACGTCGGCAATCTCTCGCCCAACATCACCGAATCCGACCTGCGGCTCTTATTCTCCAAGGCCGGCGCTGTCACCGAAGTCCAACTCATGCTGGATGTAGTCACCGGCCAATCCCGCGGATTCGCCTTTGTTACCATGGCCAGCCCGGATTTGGCCGCGGCCGCTCTGAGAGACTTCCACTGCTACAGCCTCGGCGGGCGTTACATCACCGTTACGGAAGCGCGGCCACCCCAGGAGCCCAAGGGCCTAATGAGTGAAGGGTTTGACCTCGGCACCCCGGCGGCCTTCCGTCCTGGCGCCCAGCAGCGGAGCAAACCCCGGCACTCCGGGGGCGCCCATTCCCACCGCCGTCGAGGCCGGGGCCGGGGCCGGTGAACGCTAAAAACACGCATTTGCTGCTTGCTATTCCTCCGAAACCGGCCACCTTCGACTTGTCTCTTGATACGTTTTCCACTTCCATGAAATGGAAATCTTCAGATGAACGGTGTTCACTGATGATTTGAAACCCGGCGCGGGAACATTATGGCGGCGCAGAACTGTCCAGGACAGTTTATAGAATCCATGAGCACCAAATTATTCGTCGGCAACCTCGACTTCAAAGTCACTGAAAACGACCTGCAGGACGCCTTCGCGGCGCACGGCACTGTCATTGAAGCCAACCTCGTCACCGACCGGACGACCGGACGGCCTCGCGGCTTCGCCTTCGTCACCATGAGCACACCCGAGGAGGCCCAAAAGGCCATCGACGCCCTGAACGGCAAAGAGCTGGGCGGACGCGCTCTGAACGTCAATGTCGCCCGTCCGCGGGAAGAACGTCCCGGCGGTGGTGGCGGCGGGCGCGGTTACGGTGGTGGCGGTGGCGGTGGTGGTGGTGGTGGCCGTGGCGGGTACGGCGGCGGTGGTGGTGGTCGTCGCGACCGCTATTGACCCCGGCCAGGGTGCCGGTCCAGGAGATGCCAGGCGGGAGCGAGGCGAGACCTCCGCGCCCGCAGTGGCTAGGATTCACTTCGGAATCCGACGCGCTTCGCGCGCGTCACATGGGTTTCTGACGCCTCTGTTTCCGGCTGTTGGCGATGCGTGCTGACGGTTGGAACCGGCCAGGGCCAAAAACAGCTTATGAAAGAACCGCCTGTCGAAGTTGAAGGGATAATCCATACCGTGCTCCCCGGGACCATGTTTCGAGTCGAGTTGAACAACAAGCACCTGGTACTGGCCACGATCTGCGGGAAAATGCGCAAACGCTGGGTTCGCTTGACCGTGGGGGATCGCGTGAAAATGGAGATGTCTCCCTACGACCTGGCCAAGGGGCGGATTACCTGGCGGCTGCCAGTAACTAACGAGGCGTCTGCCACCCCCGGCGCCCTCAAGCCCCCCCAACCTCCGGCCACCCACGACGCTCAAACCGTCCGAACCCCAGCCTCATTAGAATCCTCAAACCACAAACCCCGTTGTAATCGAGTCAGGTTCCGTCGCACTTGCAGCATGGCGCCCAGCGTTTCTCCGGCCCCCTCTCCCCTCTCACTTCTGCGCGAAGCGCACATCTAATGAGGCGTCTGCCACCCCCGGCGCCCTCAAGCCCCCCAACCTCCGACCACCCACGACGCTCAAACCGTCCGAACCCCAGCCTCATTAGGGTTACTTGCCGCGCGGTGCTCTTCCGGCGTAAATCAGGGTAAACTTGTAGCGCAAGAGCGTCTGGCAGGCCACGCGCTCGCGGTCACCCCGTTTGCGCGTGCCTTGGCAGCGCACATCCCCCGTCACCTCTTTCCGCCGCCCGGCCACCGCTTTGGCCAGCACCTCGCTGAGGTCAAAATCACCGCCGGTGCATTCCACCCCGGGGCAGGCAAACCACAGGGCGGACTTGGCATAGCCCACGTTCATCTTGCATTTCATCTCGCCGTTCTTGTTGAGCCCGGCGGCATCGAAATACTCCAGCGTCACCTTCAGCGCCTTGAGTTTGGGAAACTTCTGCGCCATCAGCGGCGAAGCCTCGATCAGCTCCTTTTGCTTCAGCCGGTACTCCTGTCGCGCATTTCGCTTGGGCACGCGCATTAGGACTTTCCTCCCGCGCCCGCGCCGCGCACCGGGTTCCCCACATATAATCTGTTCCGCATCATTAAATTCCTTCGCTGAGACCATTGCTTTCGCCGTCGGTGGTTCTCTCGACGCACTCAGCCGCATAGCAGGTCTGAAAATCCTCACGCGAAGATTCGCAACGGCGGGGACCCAATCGAGTCCCGGAATGCGCCGCCATTTTAGCCTCCGGCTGGGGGAATACAAGCCGCAATTCCCAGAGCTGGCTTTGGGCGGGCGCCCTTCAAACCAGGACCAGCCGTCTCCCCGTATCCTGAAGCCATCCTGAAGTCCTGCTGAAGGCGATCCTCAAACGCTCCCGAACCCATCCTGAAAGGATAGTAAGCACTCAGACCAGGGTTGCGGCGATGGCCGAGCGGCCTGGCGCAAACACTCCCAGGTTAAAGAACCTAAGCCCGCCCGGGCTGGGCTGAGGCTGAAATCCCTTCGGACAAACTGGCGGAGAGACTGGGATTCGAACCCAGGGTGGGGTATAAGCCCACTCACGCTTTCCAGGCGTGTGCTTTAAACCACTCAGCCATCTCTCCGGCCATTGATGGTCGCCCCCCTATATTAACGGGATCGTTCGCGGACAGACAACCTGATACTGCGACCGGTCAATGATTCGGCCTCGAGCAGCCGGGGCGCAGGCAAGAGGCTCTGGCGGAACACCAAACCCCGTTGGGTTCCTCGCTCACCGGGCGGGCGGTTTATCGCACGAAACTGAGGCCAAGGGCGCGTGCTTTCGCCGGTTGCGTAGCGTGCCCCTGCACGCTTTTCGTGTGTTTGGCGTGTTTCGTGGTTCCCCGCCCCGGCTTGCCTCCCGGCGGTTTCAATCACTCCTTTTCTTCTTCTCCTCAGCCAGGCCCGGCGGCGTCGCTTCCATTGGCACTGGCTTTCCTCCCTGCAAGGCCGAGTCGAAGCAAGCCGAGGCGACGCGTTGCGTTTTCCAGGCGATCTCGGGCCAAAGCGGGTTTAATGTGCCCGAGCGGACCTGGTTCGAGAAATTGCGAAAGAGATGGGCTTCCTGTGCGCTGGCATCACCATGGCTCGCCTCGGAAACCCGGAACACCCGCGGATTGGATTCCATCCGGAAATCACAGCCGTTCGGTTTGAATGCCATATTCTGGACTTCGAAGGCCAGTTCTCCGCCCTGGAACGGCAGCACAAAATCCTCGATGCGCAAGCAGCCCTGCGAGCCGCTGCAAATCCCCCACTGCTGGGTGGCGGCCAGGAACGAGCAATAAAATCCGGCGGACACACCGTCCGCAAAGAACATTTCGCCGGAAAAATCGGTCGGCACCGGCGCGGAGCTTCCGGCGCGGGCAATCTCGGCGTGCGTCCATCCCACCACGTGACGGGGCATCTGCCCATTCATCGCCCAGAGCGTCAAACGAATGCAATACCAGCCGAGATCGCCCAGGCAACCCAGCGGCTCCAAGGCGCCATCCGTGCGGATATTCCCGGAGAAGAATTCCGGGGACGACCCAAAGGTGAACGCGGAGGTGATGCGCCTGAGCGCGCCCACGCTCCGCCCATCATCCAGCACCTCCCGCATCCGATCCAGCCGCCGGCTATGCATGAACATGACGCCGTCGAGGAATTGCACGCGGTGGCGCCGGCAGGCTTCGAGCATCGCCTCCAAATCGGCGGGGGTGACGGCGCAGGGCTTTTCGCAAACGACGTGCTTGCCGAGGCTGGCCGCGCGCAAGACCCACTCCTTCCGCAGGCCCGTGGGCAGAGGGAGGTACACGGCATCGACGGCATCGGAGGCCAGCAACGCCTCGTAGGAGCCAAAGGCGCGGGGCTTGGTGGCCATCGGAGCTTCCGCCTGGCATTCCTCGATGAAGCGGCGCGCCTTTTCGAGGTCGCGACTGGCGACGGCCGTGACCGTCGCGTTGCCGGAGTTTTGGATCGCGCGCCAGTTCTTGCGGGCGATGTTGGCGGCCCCGAGAATGCCGAAGCGGAGCGGTGGAGTGGACATAGGGTTGCGGAGTGAGCTCGGAATCAGCCAGCCGTACCGGCGCGGCTCGTTCAGAGGTATTTCTTGAGAATCGGTCCGAGGTCCCTGACCGTCTGCTTGGGCCAAAGTTTCCGGTCGGTCATGAGGGCGTTTTTCAAGGCATGATGGCACGGCCAATTGGCTTGGGCGGGAATCTTCGGTATGGCTTGGGCCACGATCGCTTTCGCCACTTCGGCGTTCTTCATCAGGTTGGCGATGATCATCTCGACGGTGACGTGGGCCTCGTCCACCTTCCAGCAATCGTAGTCGGTCACCATGGCCATCGTGGCGTAGGCGATCTCGGCTTCGCGGGCGCACTTGGCCTCGCCAAGATTGGTCATGCCGATCACATCGAAACCGGCCCGGTGGTTGGCCAGGGACTCGGCCCGGGTGCTGAACGCGGGGCCTTCCATGTTCACGTAGGCGCCCCCGTTATGCACGCGCGCCTTCTGCTCGCGCGCGGTTTGAAACAGTATCTCCCGCAGTTCCCCGCAGATCGGGTCCGCAAACGAAATGTGCGCCACGATCCCGCGGCCGAAAAATGTGTGGGCGGCGGATTGCTTGGTCCGATCCACGAACTGCGCGGGCAGCACGATGTCGCACGGCCGGTACTTGGCTTGCAGCGAGCCGACCGCGCTGACGCTGATGATCCAGCTCACCCCGAGCTTCTTCATCGCCCAGACATTGGCGCGATGATTCAGCTCGCTGGGCAGAATGCGGTGCCCGCGCCCATGACGCGGCAGAAACACCACGTCGCGTCCGGCGAGCTTTCCGGTGAGCAGGGAATCCGAAGGCGGCCCGAACGGGGTGTTGATTTTGAGCCATTTCCCGCCTGCAAAACCGTCGAGGTGATACAGACCGCTGCCGCCGATAATGCCAATGCGCTGGGACTGAGCCATGCGGAGTTTATAGCGGGTCCGATCCCCGATGGAAACGCAAAACCGCTCGGCCCCGCGTCAGTATACGATCACGAAGTCACCGCTCGGTGCGGTGTAAGCCGCCGCCAGACTCCAGACCGGGACCCCTTCAACGCGCCCATGCTCCGACGCGGGCTTGCCCTCGGCACTATAGAGCTGCCAGGCCACGGCGCCACCTTTGGCCCAGCCGGTGTCTTCGGTCCAGGCGAGCAGGATTTCTCCGTTGGGATTGGCGATCACGACCGGGTGTTTACCCTTCGCCTCCGGGGATTCCGGCGCCGAGACCGTCCCGGTTCTGGTATCGAACCTCACAAAGAACACACGCCCATGCGTCTCGGCCGCGGCCAGCACTCCGGATTTCGACTCCGACAAAAACGCGCTGCTCATGGGGCAAGTGCCGGTGTTCCATGAGTCCTCGTAGGCGGGTTCGAAGTCATCGCCGTGATCGCGGGAGACCAGCAGAATCTCATCGCGGTTCGTCATTTCCGAAGCTCCTCGGTATAGAGCAAAAACATTCCCCTGGGCATCGGCGAACGCCCGCATCCCACAGCAGCCACACGCGCCGGTCGGTTTTTGGGTTGCGAGTTTTTCCGGCGTAAACGTTTTTCCATCGTCAACCGATCGCGCCACGAATACCGCCCGGCCGGCCTCCTCGTTGGTGTCGCCCGGCTTTGGGGCGTGCCACATTACAAACACATTTCCCGCGTTGTCGGCGGCGATTGAACCACCGCCGTCCAGGCCGCCGGCGAAGCGAATCACATTGCGTTCAGGCTCGAACTGCGTCCCGGCATCGTTGAGCCGTGTATAGAGCATCGGGGCCTCTTTGTAGGATCCCTTTTCGGGAGGCCGGCCATTCCAAGCGACGTGGACGCGCCCATTTCTGCCGATTGCCAATTGGGCTCCCCTGATGGTACCGAGGGCGATCGCGCTCGCCGGCTTGCTGTTTACCCGCACCGGAGCTGAAAAATCGCGCTGGCCGGGAGCCCGTTTGACGTAGAAGATGTCCCCACCGCCGGGGTCGCCTTTGTAGTAGATCAAATGAACGACCCCGCCGCCATCGACGACGGCTTGAGGTTGAATGCCACCGTTTGGAGTTCGTATCAGGGTGACCCGCCCGGCGAAAACCGGGTGCCCTCCAAGAGCTAACGTTAGCAATGCGACCGTGAGCAGTGCGCGGTTGGAGTTCATTGTGGGTTCGAGTTGATCGGTCCTACCGCAGGGACTGCGTGTCATTCCCGAAGCATGAAAACTTCATAGCCTCGGGAGACTAAACTCTCTTGACGATCCACGCCAGCTTATCGGAGCTCTTTTCGGTGCGATTCCTCCCCTGCTTCTTAGGTGACATTCGCGGTCACGAACATAAATGCGACGACGTTTGGTGCCAGGGATTTTTGGCGCAGACGAGGCGTGAGCGACGAGCATACCCGCCAGGGGTCTGTACGGAGCGTACAACGAAGCCTGCGCCAAAAAGCCGGAGACCCCCACGGGCCTCCGGCTTGAGAAGGTGAGTCGCCGCCTTACTTGGAGGCACAGCAACCAGCGGTGCTGGCTGCGCTCATGGCGCAGGTGTGAGCAGCACCCTGGTGCTTGGCTTTTCCTGCACCCGCGACGGTCCATTGGGTCTCACAACCCGTGCAGGCGTGGGAAAAAGTCACCTGCTTGGCTCCGGTCATGACTTCGGCCCCTTTGGCCTGCGGGCTCAGCCTGGCCGTGCGCACATCGGCGCATGGGTTGCAGATCTTCGCGGGTGTTGCAGCCGGAGCTGCTGCCTTCCGTTCATTCAGCATCTGACGCACTTTCGGAGAGGCGGCAATGCCGTCATCGCCGGCGGTCCGGTATTGCGCGTAGGCAGCCGTGGAAACGGTCAGCGCGGCGGCGGTCGTCACGATGGCGGATAAGAGATTTATTTTCATATTAGTTTCGTTTTTCGTATCGGGCGATAGGTGCCGACATCTTTAATACGCCATCAAAGACCGCAACCCTCCAAGTATTGCTCGGGTTTGCCGGACGACGAACTTGCCAGGTGAGCGGTGTCGTTCCGAGCCGGCCACTCGCTCAAAGCTCACCACCCTAAAGTTCGCTCCATTTCTTAGCTCCATGCCTCCGCAGATAATCGGCGATTTCAGGTCGCTGGTAAGCCGCGTCCAACGCGGTGCTCAATTGATCCGGTGCAGAGCCTTCCACGGCATTTACGTTTGCGCCAGCTTCGACCAGAATCCTCACAACCCCAAGGGATGCCCAGGCCGCTGCGTATCCGAGAGCCGTTTCACCTTCGACATTGCGACGCTCGAGATCAGCCCCGTATCGCAGGGCCAACCGCACAAGGACCGCGTTATCCTGGGCAGCGGCTTGCTGTAAAAATGTCTGGTGTCGTTCTTTCGCTCCGCAGTCCGGGCTTAGGCCGGCCCGGAAGGCAGCCTCAATGTGCTCCGGGCAATGATAGCGGAGCACGTCCAGAAGGCTTCCATCATCTCCCTCGATACCGTGAAGCTCGGGATGCTCCCGGATAAGCGGAACGAAGGCACCCACATCCTTGGCCTCAGCCGCGGCTAAAAATCGAAGGTAAAAATTCAAGTCCGTGGCATCACGTTCGATTCACCGGCCGGCAAGTTTAGGCATTGCCATGGCGAGTGCCTTCGCCTGTCATCAACGCCCGAGTCCCAACACAAAGTTGTCCGAGGAGGCTTATCTATTTAGTGCTCAGGTTTAGCTCGCTCAGCAAGGTCCGCAATGGGCCGGCAATTTTGCCTTGCTGCCAGACCACGAACAAATCCCAGGTTGCACCGGCGTCAGCGATGGGAACCATTACGACGTTCGGAACGTCTCGATGAGAAATGAAGGCTGGTTGAATCGAAATCGCTTCTTCATTCGCTGCCAGGGAGAGGGATTCCACAAGGCTATTGAATTTGTCAATGGTGACCAGGCGGGGACGGAAGCCGCCATACTTGCGGCAGAACTGAATGATCCTCTGGGTGTATCCCGGCACCTCATCGTCCGATCCCCGCACGAACGTTTCGCCCTTTAATTGTGAAAGAGACACTTGTCTTTCGGCCGCGAACCGGTGACTGACGGGAAGCGCAACAAGACTCCTGACAGTCGCGATTTTACGAGCATAGAAATCACGCGAGAGCAGGTCTATACCGAGCAAGGTCAATGCTAAATCGATTTTACCTTGCCGTAATGCGATAATCATCTCGCCAGGCGTTTGATCGAGCATTTTGACTTTCAGCCTCGGATAATTGCGCCGCAACACGGCCAGAGCCGGCCCAAGATATTCCTGGACAGCCGACGCAACATAGCCAATACACAATCGTTCACTTTCTCCGCGACCCAGCCGACGGACTTCAGCCACGGTGGAGTCAAAATCTGCCAGAAGCGTTTTTGCCCTTTCGGCAAGGGCATGCCCTCCGTCCGTGGGACGCACCCCGGCCGACGTTCGTTCCAAAACGCGCACACCGAAATCGAGTTCGAGTGATTGCATCTGTCGCGTGATGGCGGACTGAGAAATGCGTAGACGGTCAGCCGCACGACGGAAGCTGCCTTCCTCAAGGACCACTAAGAACAAACGAAGCTTATCCAGCATAAATAAAATAGTGATGCACATTGTGCATCGCTGCAATCACAAACTGGCATTGGCCGCAAGGCTCGAGAAGGCGCAGGTTGCAATATCGATAATAAGATGAAAACAAGATCAGCTGTGAAAGTAGGGTTTATAGGGGCGGGAACCGTAACGGCCACAATCGGCCGTCATTTGATAAATGCCGGTCGCACGATAGTCGTATCGAACTCCAGAGGTCCGGAAACGCTGGGTAAATTCGTCGCGGAACTCGGTCCGGGCGCCATCGCGGGGACCAAGCAACAGGCGGCAAAGTGCGATATCGTAATTCTAGCCACGAAATGGGTGGACGTGCCTGAGGCGCTCAAAGGCGTTGATTGGCGTGGACGAATACTGGTTGATGCGACTAACGCGCATAAAAGCTCCAAACCCGACCTCAGCCTGGCGGGCATTGCCCGCTCGCGGGCCGCGTTAAAGGGTCGCACCTCCAGCGAGATAGTCGCCGAGATGGCCGCTGGCGCGCGGCTCGTGAAATCAATCAGCAACATGCCGATGGAATGGATACGGGACTTCTCGCCGGCCAAACCCCGAACCGTCATCTTTACGTCCGGTGACGACGCCGAAGCCAAACAAAGTGTAATCGAGTTAATCAACAGCACCGGACTAGTCGCCATTGATCTCGGCCCGCTTCGAACAGGCGGTGCAATACAGGAGGTCGGCGCTCCGCTGTCGGGCATTGAGTTGCACTTTGTCCAGCGTCTTCATCGTCGTTGAGACTATGTCAGCTTTGGAGGAAAAGCTTAATTTTAACATAAAAAAACGACGAAAAACAAAAAGGAAAAAACATATGAGCAACAACAACGGACAAAAATTGGCGGGAAAAATTGCGGTCATCACGGGTGGAAACAGCGGGATTGGCTTGGCCACCGCTAAGCGCTTCGTGGAAGAAGGCGCGCAAGTCGTAATCACTGGCCGACGAGAGAAAGAGTTGAAAGAGGCCGCAGCTTTGATCGGGAGAAACGTCACGACGGTCGCAGGCGACATATCACGCTTGGAGGATTTGGACCGGCTCTATGCCGTCGTGAAAGAGAAGCACGGTCACATCGACGTCCTCTTTGCAAACGCTGGCTGGGGTGAAGTCGCGCCGCTCGAGACGGCGACCGAGGCTCATTTCGACAAGACTTTCGACCTGAACGCGAAGGGGACGTTCTTCACCGTGCAAAAGGCCCTTCCCCTTTTCAAAGATGGCGGCTCGATCATCCTGACCTCTTCAGTCGCGAATGTGAGGGGAGATGCGGCGTTTACCGCCTACGCCGGTAGCAAGGCAGCCGTGCGCTGTTTCGCCCGCGGCTGGACGGTGGAACTGAAGGCTCGCAAGATTCGTGTGAATTCGATGAGCCCTGGCCCAATCGAAACTCCAGCTTTAGAGAAAGCAGGCCTCACCGCCGAACAGGTAAAACAGGCGGCAGCCCAGTTCGCCTCGGAAGTTCCGCTCGGTCGCAGAGGCAAGCCCGAGGAAATCGCTGCTGCCGTCGTGTTCCTCGCTTCCGATGAAAGTTCTTACATCACCGGTATAGATCTCGCCGTCGATGGAGGCATGGCGCAGGTCTGACCCCGGCGCGGTCCCGTGCTGGTCCTTGCCAGTCGCGGGACCACGCTTCTCAAATTTCAGTTCTAACACGAGATCGGAAAAACACTCGGGTTCGCACCCGTCGAGTTGGGAAAGTTCAACGAGGGTGGCGCGCTGGTGCACGCACGCGGCCAAACTTGGGGCCCGCTCATCTTCCAGGATTTGTTCAAGCAGGAGCCGTAATCGACGACTAACTTACCTTTGGAGCAAGAGCGTAAATTCAACATAAAAAACAACGAAAAACCAAAAGGAGAAAATTTATGCGCACACAAGAGAATGTTCAGATTGTGAAGGAGTTCTTTGCAGCCCTGGGCAGCGGCGATAAGCGAGGTCTGCTGGCCTTGGCTGCCAAAGATATTGAGTGGATCATTCCGGGCGAGGGCTGGCCGCTGGCCGGCACGCACCACGGGCACGCGGGATTGGCGGATTTGCTTCAGAAGGCTTTTGAAACGCTGGAAACTTCATATCCAAAGCCCCCCGAATTTGTAGCGCAGGGAGACCGGGTTCTGGTCATTGGCTTCGCTACAGGGAGAGTCAAAGCCACGAATAAAACGTTCGAGGACGATTGGGTCTTCGCCATTACCATTCGAAATGGCAAACTGACGAACGTCCGGGAGTATATCGACACGCAAGCACTCGCGCGGGCCTCCGAGATGGACGCGAGCCCCAGGCCTTGACCCATCGACACCGATTTTCATCCGCCTTTGAACCACGCCATTTTTCGTCACCAGACTTAAAAAATCAAAAAATGAAAATCGCCAACATCATCGCCCGGACATTGCTCGGCCTAATCTTTGTAGTATTCGGTCTGAACGTATCCGTCCGGTGATTGGGCTGTAGGCGATGGGCCGGGTGGCATGGTGTAATCGCCGGAGTGACCTGCAGATTTTCATTTCCACTCGCCCAGTCGGGGGCGAGAAGCTCACTTGGGTGGCAGGGTGCGAGCTTCCGGGTGGGCCTTGGCCCAGGCTTGGGGCGTGAGGGAGGGAATGGCGCTGGTTTTGAGGCTGGGCAAGCGGCTCAGCACGTCCTGAAGGTATTTGGCCGGGTCAATTTGGTAGCATCGGCAGGTTCCCATGATGGAGTAAATGACCGCACTGCGCCAACCGGCCTCCGGATGGCCGATGAACCGAAGAGCATTGCTCAAAGTTCTGCGGCCGTTTGGCATCGGAAAATGCCCATTCGCAAACCTGCCGACCTCCAAAAAGAGCCCCTGGGGTGAGGGCATCACCGCGGAGGAAATGGGAGATTACATTTGGCTAACCCTTTGGGTGGTAAAGCTGCAAACGGTCACTTTCACGATGGTGATGTCTGCCGGCGCGCTGGCGTGGGCGGTGGGGAACATCTGCTGGTGGGCGGGCTGGCCGTTCAATCGGGTTGTGCCGTGGTGGATCGCGTTTTTGGCGCTGACCATCGTGGGGGAACGACTGGACTTGAGCAGGTTTCAGAAGCCGTCCAAGGCCAAGTCTGCGCCAGTGGTCTAAAGAGCGCCAGAAGTTTGTCCCGCAGGAGTCGCTGCCTCCGGGAACATTCAGCATGAGGGATCGCCTTGAAGCGGGCTTCCGTGGATGGCCTTGGCGGCAGCTCGACACCTGCCATAGATGAGTTTGAAGCGGCAGGCGCCGGCGACAGGGAAGGGCAGCTCAAATATTGGGAAGAATGTCGAAATATTCGTCATCCTCGTTTTTGCCCCCTTCGCCCTTGCCCAGGGTCTTTTCCGTTTCGACGAATTCAATGCGTTCTATCCACTTCACCATTTTATACCCAAGCTGGTTTTCAACGCGCAGGCGCAGCGGAGCGCCGTAAACTTCAGGCAGCGGAACCTGGTTCATCTCATAGGCGAGCAAACATCTCGCCTTGAGCGCCGTTTCGATGGTCTGCGTGTCATAGTATTCTCCACCATACAACGCGCTGCCGTAGGAATAAAAAGCCACGACTTTTGCTTCGGGCCTGGGTTTAACGATTTCGATTAATCGCTTGAACGGAAGCCCGCCCCATTGCGCGATTCCCGACCAGCCTTGGATGCAATGATGCATGGAGATGTATTCTTCCTTGCCGAGTGCGCGAAGCTCCTCAAGCGACAGTTCGAGCGGATTTTCCACCAAACCGCCAATCTTCAATTTGAAATCCCGGAAACCATTCGCCGCGAGTTGCTTCCATCGGTCGGATACTGGCAGCTTTCCATTGGGCCAGAAGAAGGGAGAAATGTCCTCTTTGATGTAATGTTCACTGGGCTTGAGACGGCTTAAGACATTCCAATCAAATAACCCGGTGAGGGCTCTATAGGCGTGTTGGATGGTACGAGCATATTTCCATGCGATAAAGTGAAAGAGGGCCCAGGAAAGCACTGCGAGGCCAACGGCGATGAGCCCAATAATCATCCCGACAGGGTGCGCGTCATCACGCCCCACAACGATGTGGTTCATATTCCTCACAAATCCAGTGATGACGACCAATCCCACATGCACGGCCAGAAAGCATAGGTAACCCACCACCAACATAAAATGGATGGAACGCGCTCCCTGCCGGCTCCCGAAGAGTTTTGGGAAAAGGGGAAACCGATTATCAACCGCTGGGGACATGGCTATTCCGGTCAACATGGACAGCGGTGCCATGACGAAAATGACGGCGAAGTATGAAAGCTGTTGTAGCGGGTTGAATTGGTAGAAGCCATTTGGTTCCGCCGGCAGGTGGAGCGTGGCGTAATGAACGAACGAGCTCCAGGCAGCCGGAATAATCTCCCATGAAACCGGAACCAGACGCTTCCATTGGTCGGTGCAGAACAAAAGGGCGATAAAGATGAATCCATTGAGAAGAAATCCATGAACCGAGAGAAAGTGCCACGCTCGTGCCATCCCCACGGTGTGCCGGTATCCGGGCAACGCTACCCATGGGGAGATGTACCGGGCGTCGTCCTTCGCCGTCCACAAGCGATCGGTCGGAACTTCGAGCGGTGTAAACCGCATCCACTCCGAGTTCGGCGTGCAATGACGATTCCAATAAAGTCGGGGATGATCCATCAAAATCGAGAGACCACTCCGAACCAGGAGCATCAGGAAAAAGAAGTTCACAAAATGGGTCAGTCGAAGCCAGGCGGGAAAACCATGCGGAATGGGAGGAATTTCCAGATTGATTGGCGGCAGGTAAGTCTCGGTTGGAAGCCCGGCAATCAGATATTGTCCCCAGGCAATCGCCACTGGAACTAGAGCGACAAAGACAAAGGCAAAGAGGAACCGGGGATTGATCCAGACCCGAAAACGACGATCCGGTGGATAGTGGACCGCTTGATGGACTTGGTCGAACGCCTGCATGAAGGATTTAGGTCTGGTGCGAATCAGGTGGCCGTGATCCCGCGCGCTTGGCCGATGGCTTCTTCGTAGCAGTCTGTAAGACCTCCGCCGGATACGTGACCCTGGCGCCCCGGACTTTGGCGAACGGCGTAAGGATATGAACCTGGCGGCGAGTGGGACTCATGATGTCCTCGGCGCGGATTCCACGAACCAGCAAGGCATCGGCAATGAGCGAGCGGTGACACCGCCATGGCACCGCTTCGGCGCACATGATTGCGATCCGTCCCTGCTTAGCCAACCGGATCAATTCTTCGAGGCTCTGCTCAAATTCTGGCGTCTGCATGTAATCCGCGTAACCCCGGAAGGAGGCATTTCGCCACCCCACATTGAGTGAATCGCCCTTGGCATGGCGCAGGCCACCCAATCCCGGCAGGTGAACGTAGCCCAAGCGGGCTTTCTTCAATGCCCGGGCCAAAGCAGCCTTGTTGAACTGGGGGTTATGCCAGGAGCGCGGCACCGTCCGCACATCCACGACGCAGGTCGCACCATGGCCTTGAAGCAGACCGATGAATTCCTCGATCGTGCGTGTGGAATGCCCAACCGTCAGCACGATGTGCGGAGGTTGCGCACTGCGCCTTCGATTTCGCACCCGCCCGCCGGTCTTGGCCTTGGTTCCCGGCACGCTCATTTTGACCCGTTTCTGCATCATCGGCGCCCTCTCACTTTGGCCCGGTGACACTGACTGAATAGTTCCTGCCTCCCGAGCGCTTAGCTTCTGTCCAACAATTGGCTTTCTGCACAGCGTCCACTGGCAGGAAACGAATCGCGTTGACGCACGGATTATCCGATTCGACCGATGAGCAAGTGAGGGGAGCTTCCGCTTTCAATGAGATTCCTCCTTGTTCGGCTAGAGTTTAAGATTCTGGTCTGTGACCGCGCCCAGCGAAGCAGAGCTGACCGCGCTGGCGTATTTAGCCAGCACGCCGCGCGTGTAGCGCGGTTTGGGGGCTTTCCATGCTTTTCGGCGACGCCTTAGTTCGCGTGCGGAAATCTCCACGTTTATCTGCCGTTTTTCGGCATCAATCGTGATGGCGTCGCCGTCTTTGATCTGGGCGATGGGCCCTCCCGCGCAAGCTTCCGGTGTGATATGTCCCACTACAAACCCATGGCTGCCACCCGAGAATCGCCCATCAGTGATCAGCGCGACATTCTGGCCCAGCCCCTCGCCCATAACGGCGGAGGTGGGGGCAAGCATTTCGCACATCCCGGGTCCTCCTTTTGGGCCTTCATAGCGGATAGCGGGGAAGACCGCTTCATCCTCCTCTTTCGTGTGCGAAGCCATCTCGGACTGGAACGATTCAAACACCCGTCGCACCTCGACCAACCGAGGTTCATGATCCCCGTGCACGGCGGCCACCTTGCGCGTCATGAAGTCCAAGCGCGGCAATTCCTCGCGCAAATAGCCGTGGTGGAACACTTCGATGTGATCGCACAGTTCGGAGAGGCTCATCACATCGGGGTTTACCGTGGTTGTGGTTGCCACGCCGTCCAGTGCCGTTAACATGGCGACCACGGTCGCGGGGTCGAGGCCCTTGGCGCGGCAGGCTTCGGCCAGCGGCTTCTTTCCGCCGCAGCAGTAGTCAATACCGAGGTTCTCAAATATGCGCGACCGCGCGGGGAGAGCGCGGACAATTTCTCCAACGGTAGTCCCAGATGTCATGTTTTTCATTCGATGGCGGTGATGGGGCTTCAGGACTGTTTCTCACTCTCGGGAGCGCCCGATTCACGGTTGAAGGACCATAGCCGTGCTAAAGCTGTATTGCAAGTACATGTTTAACTTGAATTCCTTCCCGCCCGCTGTCATCTTGGGCTGGAATGCAACTGAGTGCGTATACCGACTACTCGATCCGGGTGCTGATGCTGGCTGCCTTGCGCAATCCTGCGCGGGTGACGGTGGACGAAGTGGCCGGGACGTTCGGCATCTCTCGCCATCACCTGGTCAAGGTGGTGCATGATCTCGGTCGCAGCGGTTATCTGACGACCCATCGGGGGGTGGGCGGCGGATTCACGCTGGCCCGCCCGCCGGAAGACATTCGGTTAGGCGATATCGTCCGGCTCGGAGAAGAAGCTGAGACGGTGATCGACTGCATGGATGGAAAAAAGCACTGTTGCCGTCTCTTGCCGTCGTGCCGCTTGAGAGGCGTGCTGGACGAAGCGGCGGCGGCTTTCTTTGAGGTCTTGGACCGCTATTCGTTGGCCGACTTGGTAACGCAACCGGCCAAAATGAGAGCCGTTCTCGGATTATAAGTTTGCGGACCACCGATATGAACCCACTACATCTTGCGACTCGATGCGCCCATGGTGGCGCGAGCCCACGCGTCTCTGGTGGGGCGAACGCTCCGTTTCAGCGCCCGATCGTGCAGAGCACGATCTTCAACCTGGGAACGTCGGACGAGGCCGAAGCTATCTTCTCCGGCGCACGCAAGGGATATGCGTATTCGCGGTTCGGCAACCCCTCGGTCGATGCGTTGGCGACAATGCTCGCTGAAATCGAAGGAGGCGCTGGGGCGCTCGTCACGAGTTCGGGCAACGCGGCGGTATTGTGCGCAGTGACAGCAGGGCTTGAAGGGCGCAACGGACCATTGGTCACTCATCATGATATTTACGGCGGGAGCTTCGAACTGTTGCGCATCCTCTCCACGATTTACCATGTGCCGGTCGAGATCGTGGAATCCACCAATCAGAAGGCGTGGCTGGACGCGGTGTCGCGGGCAGGAGCGGTGTTATTGGAAACACCTTCGAATCCGTTGATGCGGCTAATCGACATCGAGGCGACCATCGGGCGGGCGCATGCGGGCGGTGCCCCGGTAATCGTGGACAACACGGTGGCGACACCCTTCAATCAACGTCCGTTCGATTTCGGGGCGGATTGGGTTGTTCACTCGACCAGCAAATATCTCAACGGGCATTCCGACATGATCGGCGGATGTTTGGTGAGCAAGGAACCATTGTCGGCGATGCATCGAGCGATCCACAAGAACCTTGGCGGAACCGTGAACGCTCTCGATGCCTGGCTCGTGCTTCGGGGGCTGAGGACCTTCGCCTTGCGAATGAAAGCACACAACCTCAACGGCCAAGCTGTCGCGGAGTGGTTGTGCCTCCGTCCAGAGGTCGTGCGGGTGCATTATCCCGGCCTTGAATCGCATCCCCAGGCCGAACTCTTTCGCCGGCAGATGAAACACGGCGGGGCTCTGCTCTCTTTCGAACTGACCGGGGGCGAGGCGGCAGCCTGCCGATTTCTGGATCGTCTCGGGTTGATCCTCCATGCGGTTAGTCTGGGCGGCATGGAGAGCTTGGCGACACGGCCCGCGATGTCCAGCCACCGCGGGATGACTTCGGAGGCCCGCCAAAAGGCGGGCGTGTCCGCCAGCCTGATCCGCTTGTCCGTGGGCGTCGAAGCACTCGAGGACCTGTTTGCAGATTTGCAGCAGGCGCTCGCTGGGTAAGTTCCCGCAAAGCTGGTGCACACGTTGCGGGGGCGATTTCCCTCAACCATTTCTACGACCCGACGCTTCCACAGAGAGTCGAGCGCCTTGTCCTTTTCGGCATTCTCCCAGCGTCTCCGACTGGGTCCCGCCTCCTTCTCCTCGATGATGAACCGAAGGTGAGGACTCTTGTTCTAAAACGAGGCGCATTTTAGGGGCGCAACAAGTTGATGTAGAAGGCTTTAGGAGAAATGGTCGGGGCGGTGAGATTCGAACTCACGACCTCTTGTACCCGAAACAAGCGCGCTAGCCAGGCTACGCTACGCCCCGACACTGAGGAGAAGAACTTGGCTGGTGGTAAGGCAAAAAGCAACAACCAATTCGTGCTAACGAGGCTTGGTCTCGGAGCGTTGGTGCCTTGGGGGTGATCGCGGGTTCAATGGGCTTAAGCACCTTGGGGTTAGCCGACGCCTCGTTAGTTGTGCGCTTCGCGCGGAAGGGAGGATGAATACCGGCCCGGGGCCAGGCTGGGCGCCCGGTTGGAAGTGCCGTTAAAACTGACTCACGAGGCTTGGTCTCGGAGCGTTGGTGCCTTGGGGGTGATCGCGGGTTCAGTGGGCTTAAGCACCTTGGGGTTGGCAGACGCCTCGTTAGTTGTGCGCTTCGCGCGGAAGGGACGATAAATACCGGCCCGGGGCCAGGCTGGACGCCCGGCTGGAAGTGCCGTAAAACCTGAGTAACGAGGCTTGGTCTCGGAGCGTTGGTGCCTTGGGGGTGATCGCGGGTTCAATGGGCTTAAGCACCTTGGGGTTGGCAGACGCCTCGTTAGATGCGCTTGGCTAGCCGGACGGCCAGGCGATCCAGGGCCGGTGATCGGTCGAGGGGCGCGAGGCAGACCTCGATCAGGCAGAAGCTTTCCGTCCATTGGCGCGCTTCCTCGAGTGAGCGGTCGAGATCGGCTTCGGTTTCGACCAGGAAACCCCGGCCGGCCCCCAGGAATTCGGGCAACCGGCTGTAGCGCCAGGGCCAAACATCGTTATACGGGCCATCCTGCATGTGGCGCTCGGTCCCATAACCTCGGTTATTCAGGACCACGACAATTGGGTTGAGCCGGTAGCGAGCCGCCGTGGCCAGTTCCATGCCTGTCATCTGGAACGCGCCGTCACCGACCAGCACCAGGGGGCGGAGCCGGGGATTGGCCAGTTGAGCCCCGATGCAGGCGGGAACCGCAAAACCCATCGAAGTATAATAGGCCGGGGCCAGGAATTCTGTCCTTCCTCGAATAAACAGGTCGATCGCGCCAAATAATGCGTCCCCCACATCAGCCACGACCACGGTGCTTTCAGAGAGGAAATGGTTCAGGCGCTCGAACAGGCGCTTCACCGTAATCCGGGGCGAGTCCGTCGTCCCGGGCGCCGGCAGGGCGGCCTTGGAGGACTGGCCGTTGCCTCTCGCGCGTTTGCCCGAGCCGGGCGGCGGGCCGTTTTGAAAGAAGCTCGGTCGCGGGATGTGGCCGAGCGCGCGCCGGCGCAGCCGCAATCCCAGCAGGCCTCGGACAAAGTCCTTGAACCGGACCTCCTCGTAAGTGTGATAGCGCAGCGAGAGTTTCTCGCTGGTGGCGTAAATGCAGCGGGCCGGATCCAGCCGGGCGGTATAGACCCCCAGGTTGATGTCGGTCATGAACGCGCCCAGCATGATGACACAGTCGCTGGCCTCGACGTATTGCCGCACATCGTCGCGGCCCATGCCGCCTTCGTAAATGCCGAGGTAAAATGGATGCTGCTCGCCGATGACCGATTTGCCCAGCACGGTGGCGGCCACCGGAATGCCTGTCTTTTGCGCCAGTTTAACCACCTGCTCCTGCAGGCCGAACCGGTGAATCTCCACGTCCGCCAGGATGACCGGCTGGCGCGCGGAGTTGATCATTTCCTCCGCTTCACCGAGCGCCGCGCGCAAACTGCTGGCGTTGCTGCGCTCATGAATTTCCGGCGGCAGATAATTCGGAATGCCCGGGACCAGGACCCGGTCGCGCGGCAACTCGATATACACGGGGCGTTTAAAGCGGAGCGCGGCGTGCAGCACACGGTCGATCTCTTGAAAGGCGGTTTGCGGATCACTCAGCACCGTCGAGGCGATGGTCAGTTGCTCGAAGACTTTTTTCTGGGTGTCGAATTCGCGCACCTTGTGGTGCAACAACGGGTTCTTCTCGCGCTCCTTCACCCCCGGAGCGCCGCTGATGACGACCACGGGGGATTTTTCGGCAAACGCTTCCGCCGTCGTGTTGGCGACTTTCAGCCCACCGACGCAGTAGGTCACGCACACCACGCCCAGCCCGCGCACCCGCGCGTACGCATCCGCGGCAAACCCCGCCCCCTGTTCATCGCACGTATTGATAATGTCGAGCTTGCTTTGGTTCAGGAGCTCGTAAAAGCACAGGACGTAGTCCCCGGGCAAGCCAAACACATGGCGGACACCGTGCGCGTAGAGTCTTTGGATCAGGTAATCGCCAATCGAGGGTGAGGTTTTCATAGGCCTGATGCAAAATACCACCTTCAACCGGGCGGAGCAAAGCAGGTCCCGGGAAAGCGGCCCGTGGAGGCGTCCGGTTGCGCCCGGCCCGGCGTTTCATCCTGACCCACGGATTGACACCCGCCCGCCAAAGCCGATCATGGGGGACGAACATGTTAACCGAAGATGACATCAAGAATGCCCTCCGGGCGGTGAAATACCCGGGCTACAGCCGCGACATCGTGTCGTTCGGGTTGGTGAAACAAATCGCGATCCAGCAGGGCGCGGTCAGCGTGACGATCAATCTTACCAGCCACAGCCCCGAGATTGCCCGCCAGCTTCAGGCGGAGGGCGAGCGCGCGCTCAAGGCGGTCGCAGGCGTGACGACGGTTCGGGTGGAGGTCAACCAGCCCAGTGGCGCCGCCGCACCCAAGCCGGGAGCGGGCCTGCCCCAACAGAACAAGGTGCCGGGAATCCAGCGCGTGGTGGCCGTGGCCAGCGGCAAGGGCGGAGTGGGCAAGTCCACCGTCTCCGTGAACCTGGCCTGCGCCTTGCACCACTTGGGCGCCAGGATCGGCTTGCTGGACTGTGACATTTACGGCCCGTCCATTCCGCTGATGATGGGCCTGCATGAGAAGCCCACCATCAACGAGCAGGAAAAGATGGTGCCCCCCACCAATTACGGTGTGAGACTGATGAGCATGGGGCTGTTGCTCGAAGGGGACCAGCCGGTCATCTGGCGCGGACCGATGATCATGAAAACCATCCAGCAGTTCTTCAGCTCCGTCGCCTGGGGCGAATTGGATTATCTGCTGGTCGATTTGCCTCCCGGCACCGGGGATGCCCAGCTTTCACTGTGCCAAACCGTCCCCCTGGATGGCGGGGTGATTGTCACCACCCCCCAGGAAGCGTCCCTGGGCGTCGTCCGCAAGGGCATCGCCATGTTTCAGCGCGTGAACGTGCCCATCCTGGGCATTGTCGAGAATATGAGCTATTTCACCACCCCCTCGGGTGAGCGCGTAGAGATATTCGGTCATGGGGGCGGGCGGGCGGAAGCGGTGCGCCAAAATGTCCCATTCCTTGGGGAAGTGCCTCTATTTACGGAGATTAGAGAGGGGGGAGATCGCGGCGTTCCCGTGGTGGTTTCCGCCCCGGATGCGCCGGCGGGACTGGGATTTATAAAGATTGCTGAAATGCTGCGGGCGCAACTCGGATAACTTGCCAGCCCCGGCGGTTTGTGTGCTAGATTATTGCAACTGCAAAAAACGGAAGATTGAGATTGTCAAGAACCTTAAGAAATGTTTAGACTGGGAATCTCAGAACAATTTGAGTGCGCGATTATGTCTGACGAAACGAAAGAGCCCCTCACGGCCAACGAGTTGCTGAAGAACTCTTCGCTCTACAGGGAATTTCAGGCGGAACGTGATGAGATTTTGAAGCACAAATGGATCGAGTCCGAGAAAGCGGGTAAGGACATTGGCTTCGAGCGGGCGCTTACCGATTGGATCATTAAACACCGCTCCAAATGGCGTAAGAGCCGCCAGGCAACCAGCCATTGATGGCGGGGCGCCATTGCTCCTTTAAGGCAGCTCTGCGAGGCTGCCAAGGGCGTATGAAAACGTGTGAGCTGCCAAGTGCGAATGGCCGGGCGCCAGTCAGGCGCGCCGGGTTCGAAAACCCTGTCGTGAGCCGGTTGCCTCCCCACGGTTTGGAACCCCTCGGCCAGGATAAAGACCTCCCCTTCCGTTGGTTGACATCGGCGCCCGCACTGCGCGCGGCGGCACCGCCGCCGAGCCGGGCGCTCGTCGCTTGAGATCATGCCTGAGCCCACCATCGTTTTAGATCGCCCGGCAATTCAGAGGGCCTTGACGCGCATCGCTCATGAGATCGCGGAGCGGAACGAGGACAGCCAGGCGGTGGTGTTGGTAGGCATACAAAAGGGAGGGATTCCGCTGGCCCGCAGGCTGAGCCGCGTTTTAGCCGGCATTTGGGGGCACCCGGTCCCCACAGGCGACCTGGACGTCAGCATGCATCGCGACGACCTGGACCAACGGCTGGCGCCGGACGTTCAGCCCACCGTCATCCCCTTCGATGTGACTGGCAAGACGGTGGTCCTGGTGGATGATGTGCTTTTCAGCGGGCGCACGACGCGGGCCGCGATGGATGCTCTGAACGATTTTGGGCGGCCGAAACGCATTCAGTTGGCGGTGCTGGTGGATCGCGGGCATCGGGAGCTGCCCATCAAAGCGGATTTTGTCGGCAAGAATTTTCCCACCTCCCGCGCGGAAACCATCCGGGTGAAGGTGGATGAAGAAGCGGCGGCGGACGAAGTGGTCCTCGAAAGAAAATGACCTGGAACCGCAAACACCTGCTGGATATCGAATCCCTGAGCGCCGATGAAATCACCACGGTGCTGGACACCGCCCGGGCATTCAAGGCCGTGGGCGAACGGGCCATCAAGAAGGTTCCCGCCCTGCGCGGCAAGACCGTCGTGAACCTCTTCGTCGAGCCCTCGACCCGCACGCGCATCAGTTTCGAACTCTCCGAGCAGCGGCTCTCGGCGGACATCATCAATTTCACCGCCGAGGCCTCCTCGCTCAAGAAAGGTGAGACCCTCAAGGACACCGCCCGGAACCTCGAGGCCCTGAACATCGACTTCATCGTCATCCGGCACAGCGCCTCCGGGGCGCCGAGTTTCCTGGCGCGCGTCTTGAACGCAAGCGTGATCAACGCGGGGGATGGCGCGCACGAGCACCCCACCCAGGCCCTGCTGGATGCGTTCACCATTCGCGAGCGGAAGGGGCGGATCGCGGGGCTGAACGTGACCATTCTCGGGGACATCCTCTACAGCCGGGTCGCGCGCTCGGACATTTGGGCGCTCACCAAACTGGGCGCTCACGTGACCCTCTGCGGACCGTCCACGCTGGTGCCGCGCGTCTTCGAGCAAATGGGTTGCCGCGTGACGCACGACGTGGACGAAGCCATCCGCGAGGCCGACATTATCAACCTGCTGCGCATTCAACACGAGCGCCAGCGCAAGACCATGTTTCCGGGCTTGGGCGAATACACCAGTCTCTTTGGCCTGACCAAGGCCCGCCTGGCTCGCACCAAACCCGACGCGCTCATCATGCATCCCGGGCCGATCAACCGCGGTGTCGAGATCGACAGCAACATCGCCGATTGCAACCGCTCGGTAATCCTCGAACAAGTAACCAACGGCCTGGCCGTCCGCATGGCCGTGCTCTTCCTGGTCAACGGCGGCAAAGGCCCCCAGGAAGTCGCCCCATCGGAGCGCTGACGCGGGGCAGGCGGATGGCGTCACACGTAACAACGTAACAACGTAAGACGTAACAACGTAATGCGTGATACGTTGTTACGTTATTGGGCCACAATGCGGTGCGAAGAAATGCCCTGCTTGGTGCGGTGGTCTGGGCCATCGCTGGCGCGGTCCTCCCGATCGCCATGGTTCTGGGGATCGTGCTCACGGGCTTGGCCACAAAGGATTTTTTGAATGCCAGCCGGGCTGCGAATTCAGCCAAAGGACAGCCATGAAACAGCCCAACCACCGCTCTGCACTGGACGCCCGGACGGCACTCTGTTTCCAAATCGAGGATCACCGGCCGGGCGCCACTCACCGCGAACGTTGGGGGCTGTAAGTGCGTTCCTGCCGCCTAAAGACGCCTGGAGAATACGGCTTGCACTGCGATGCCCGAGAGGGCACTTTTTTCCCATGAGACCGACAGAGGTAGAGCCACTGCCAGGCTATCGGATCCGCCTGAAGTATCCCGATGGGGTGGAGGGGGTCATTGATCTTTCGGCCAACGTTGGACACGGGATTTTCGCAGTTCTCGCCGACGAAGCGTTCTTTCGGACGGTGCATATCGGCCAGTATGGTCAGATTGCATGGTCGGAGGACATCGAACTGTGCCCCGACGCGGCTTACGAGGATATCACCGGCAAACCGGCCGAAGCATCCCATGCCAGAGGTTAGCCGTTTTTACGGGATCATTATTCGCTTCTACTATCGCGACCATCCACCAACGCATTTCCACGCGATCTACGGTGAGTTCGAGGCACAAATGGAGATCGAGAGCGGAGCGATCCACCGGGGGCGGCTTCCCAAGACGGCGTACGATTTAGTGAACACTTGGCGTTTGATCCATTTGCAGGAGTTGCGCGAAAACTGGAATCGGGCGCGGCAGCAATTGCCCGTCCTTCCGATTCAGCCGTTGGAGTAAATCTATGCCCAACGGGATCACTTCAGCGGGCGACGGGGGGCGCGTTCTCTTTCCATAGGTGGCTCAGTGACCCGCCGCCGCTGAGTTCTTGCGTTACGTATTACGTTATTACGTCGTTACGTTGTTACGTCGTTACGTTTTACGTTTTACGCTTCACCCCCCCCTCACTCATTCCGCAAGGCTTCCAGCAAGTCTCCTCGGAGCGCCACTCGCGTGGCCATCCATGTCCAAATCACGCCGTTCACACAGACGGCGCTCAAGGTGAGTGCCAGGGAGCGATACGGCAATTGCGCGGCGGGGGACAAGAGGGACGGCAACACCGCGACCGCCGCGGCCACCAACCCAAGGGCCAGGCCCAGGCCGAGGAGCGCGCCGTGTTCACTCAGAACCAGCCATTGAAGCTGACGCCGGCGGAAACCCAGGGCGAGCAGCAGACCCAGTTCGCCGCGCCGTTCGAGCACGTTGCGCAGGACCACAATCCCCAGCCCCGCGCTGCCGAGCAGCAACCCGAGGCCGCCGAGAATCTGGAACGTGCCGAGGTAGGTGTTCTGCACGGCATTGAAGGCGTTGAGCCGCTGGGCCGCGGGGGTGAGTTCGAGGCCGAAATCCTGCAGCGCGCGGGAAAGCGCCGCGGACACTTGCCCGACCCGACCGGGGGATACATCCAGCAAAAACATCCGGTAACCGCTTTCGTTGGGAAACCGCTTCACGAAGGCCGCCTCATCGATGATGACGCTGCCTTGCAGCAGCGAGTTGGCGACGGCGCCCACGAGGCGCACCTTGAATCTGCGCCCACGTTCGTCCGTGTAATCCAGGGTATCGCCGAGCTTTTTGCCAAGGGCCCATTCGATGGCATTGGCGTCGGCAACCGCCGGTATGACAGGGGGCGCGTTGGTGTCTTCCGCGGGAGCAGCCGCGGATTGGTCCGGCTGTGCCTGGCCGTTGGTTCCGAGAATGGCCCAGCCGTCCTGGCGCTTGTACCCGTCGGCTACGTCGGTGAAAGTAAACCGCCCGGCCAGCAATTCCGGTCGCACCCCCAGGAGCCGCGGGCTTTGCGGCCGGTTCAGATTCAGGCAACTCGCCTCGTCGCCATCGTGCACGCGGAAGGGCACGACATGCACGCCGGCCAAATCCGTGGGATTCAATCCAAAGAACTCCCGGCCCGCTGGCGTGTCGAGGTCTTGCACCACCGGGAGCGTGGAATTCCCCAGCAGGGCGAAGCCGCCCGTCCCCGAGGATCGCTGCAAGGCGTCCTGGTTGGCATCCAGGCGGAAGGCGCCGATGGCGACGATGACGAAGGCGCCGGAGGCCAGGAGCGCGAGCGTGGCCAAGCTGCGCTTGCGGCGTCGCGCCGCGCCCCGGATACCCAGGCTGGAAAGGCTGCTCAAGGTCGAGGCTCCCGCCTTTTGCAAACGCGCCAGCCAGGCACTGGCGAACGCCAGACCCGAAATCAGCAACAATGAGCCGGCGCTGAAAAACGTGTCGGCATCGGCGGTTTCCCGTTTGGCGACCGCCCAGCCGATGATGGCCAGCGCGCCCAAACCCGAGCCTGCTCCGAACCAGATGGCCCGGCTTTTGGATTTGGTACGGGGAGCAGCCAGTTCTCCGGCGAGCAACTCGCGCGCCGGTTGCCGGGCCTGTTTGCGCAGCGTCAGCCAGATGGTCAGGACGGCCACGACCGTGCTGCTGCACAGCCCGATGACCAGGGTGTTGGGGGTGACAAAATAATGCAGTTGGGCGCCCGCCACCGCCCCCTGCCAGATGGTGGCCAGCCCCCAGAGCATGGCCTTGGCGTAAACGATCCCGCCGCCGGCCCCCAGAACACCCCCGATGAGCGCGAGGGCGACGCCTTCAACGAGGAGCAGTCGCCGCACCCGTTTGGGGGTAAATCCCAAGGCCAACAGCGTGCCGACCTCGGTCACCCGCTGCTCGAGGCTGAACTGGAAGAGCAACGCCATCAGCAGCAGCGCGGCCACAACTAGAAACAGGCTGAACCCGACGAAAAGTTGGCCGAAATCCTGCGATTGACCGGCGGCGCGAAGGGCTGCCTGCCGGACGGCTTGGAAACGCAGGCCGAAGTCTCCCGGGTTCAGGTTCGCCAGCAGGTTGCGATACACCGCCTCGCGATAGGTGCTGGCGAAGGAATTCGACGGCACGTCGTAGCGAATGGCGGTGAGTGAACCGAACCGGCTGCCCCACATCGCCTGGCCGGCGCCCAGCGTGATGAAGGCCTTGGGCGTGCCGCGATACTTTTTCCAATACGCCTCGTCCTTGGTCCTTATTTTATAAACGAGCGGGAACCCGGTGTCCCAGTCGTGGGTGCTTTCGGCCTCCGCCACGCCCGGAAAATTCGGCATGAGCGTGCGATCGGCGTAGATCCCGTTCAGCGGGACGATGGCCCGGACACGGAACACGTTCGTGCGCTCGATGAGCTTGGACCCGGAATCCACGGCGTAATAGGCCAAACGGACCGAGTCTCCCGGCGTGACCTTGAGATCCTCGGCCAGCCAGTCATTCACCAGAATCTCGTTATCGCGCATGTCCGCCGGCACGAAGGGGCTCTTGGCGGCGGTGACCATCGAGTACGGCGTGGCTCGATCCCCGGTGGAAATCAGATTGGCCAGGTACGTGAAGATGGGGACGCCATTGGTCACAAACTGGCAGAACGCAATGTCCCGGGCGCTGTCGGTCGAGTAGCCGGGATGGGTCAGCACGGATCGAGTCCGCGGCGCCAGCGCGGCCGAGACCACCGAAGGCTCGAGGAAAATCCGCGAGCTGGTGATTTCCACCGAAGGGCGGATGTACTCACCGCCGGTCGCAGCTTCGGATGGTTCGAGGGCATGGACGGACAATCCGGCGTCCTCAGGCAGCCAGGCGCGCTGGATCTGCGTGTCGAGCCAGGCAGAGGCTTGCTCGTCGGGAATCGCGGGCACCGCGTGGGGTTCAACCAGGCGCGCGAAGCGAACCAAAAACCCTTCGGGGTACGTGACCTGAATTCCGGTTGGGGTGAACGAAATCCTGCGCCTGGGCGCATGCGCCAGCAGCCATCCGGCGATTTGGAGGCGGAAGCGGGAGCCTGGACCCCATAAGGCGGGGTCCCGCACCGCCCGCACTGGGCCAAAAGCGACGAAGTTCGCCACGTTCGAAATACCGAGCCGCGTGCCCAGCACATTCAAGGGCAGGAAAAGATTCGCGGCGGGCAGCGGTTGAGCCGCGAGGCTAAAATTACCAAGCTTTTCCGCCGGCAAAACCGCGCCCACGGTGAGGCGCAGCGCCACCGAGTCCTGATCCCGCGGACTGATCGCCGCATCCATCCCCAGCGCGCTTGGCTTGCGCACCCGGAGAATGATTTCATCACCGGGATGCACCGAAAGCTGGCGGGCAAGCACCTCATTCACAAAGGCGCTCTCGCCGGAGTTCCAGGTGCCGAGTGCGTCGGACCCAAGCTGGGTTCCCACTCCGGCGCGCGGCCCGGGGCCGTCAGGAGTCTCCCAGCTTGCCATGCGCGGCCAGGTGGCGGGATCCACTCCGACAATGTTCACGCGGTTGGCGCGAGCCGCCCCGTTTTGCGACACGACTACACCGGGCAGGCGTAGCGCCGTCGAGAGCGGGTCGAGCGAATCCAGAAAAAGAAACGGGCCGCCGGCGGTCGCATTGGAAACCCAGCCGCTGGTTTGGGCGGTTTTCAGCCGGCCGGCCAGGCTCGTGGGGAAGAGCCGGCCCGGCGTGTTCAGCGCGAAATGGATAGGCCCTAAACGCGCCAGCGCCCGGTCGAGCAGGCTTTGGCGCACCGAATCGCCGACCACCAGCGCGCCAATCAGCGCCGCGCTTCCCACGGCCGCCCCCAGCACCACACCGGCGTGAGCTCGGGCATGAAAGCGCAGGCTGCGGCGGAGGAGGGTCCAGCGAGTCATGGGTTAGGCAATTAAAAACGAGTTGTCCGCAGCTTTCCGGTGACGGCTTCGGGCGGCACGGCGTCAGACCCGTCTGCCGTATCTTTAGGCAAAACGCAACCGGTTGGCCCGGTGATCTCTCCCGGGGCCGGTTGCCGCAATTTCTTTTTTTGCCGAAGGTGCCGGGAGCGGGCCATGATTATCTATAACCTGCCGTCGTCGGCCGTTCAACCCGGCGCCAGTCCCAACGCGCTTCTAAATCGAACCACCAGAAGTTGGGACCGGGGCGGGGACGGCTCGTCCCCGGTGGGGTCAAGCCGAGCCGCGTGAGATGGGGACGGGCCGTCCCCGCCCCGCGAGGCGCAGGGGATCCGACGCCAAGCCTCATTAGGATTTGAACGGGTCGAATTCCACATACCGGTCCGTCTGCGGCCATCACTTGCTTCCCGGCTTCAAGACTTCCATCGCGGCCAAATCCGCAGGCAGTTTGTCCGGCTCAAAAGTTTCCACCCGCAGCTTGAGCAAGCTGAACGCCGGAACCCCAAACTGGACCTGGCCGTCCGAGCGGTCCACCGCCATGGCCACGCCCACCACTTCGCCACCGCAACGCGCGACGATGCCGATGCTTTCCTGCACGCGCCCGCCCTTGGTCACCACGTCCTCGACCACCAGGATCCGTTCCCCGGGCGCAATCTTAAACCCGCGCCGCAGCACCAGTTTCCCATCTTCCTTCTCCACAAAAATGAACCGGAGGCGCAACTGCCGCGCAACTTCCTGGCCGAGCACCAACCCGCCCATCGCGGGCGAGACGACGGTGACGGCGCCCAATCCGCCCGCTTTGCAGGCGAGTTCAGCCCCCAACCGCTCGACGGTAGGCATGTCTTGGAGCGCCAGGGCGCATTGGAAGTACCGCCGGCTGTGCAGACCGCTGCGGAGGACGAAGTGTCCCTCCAACAAAGCGCCGGTGTCGCGAAAAACCTGCAGAATTTCGTTTTCGGTCATCGCCTCAGGGTAAGTCGGCGGCGCACGAGTGACAAGAATGACCGCCAGGGCGGCGGACGCTCAAGGGCCGAGCCCGGGCTCGCCCCCGAATCCCGGGAAACGCCGACGGTAACCGCTGTCGCCGGGCCGATTCTTAAAGACGTGCAGAGTTGTGGGGCAGCCATTATAATCGAGGCCCATGAAAAACACGCTTGCCCTCCTGGCGCTTGCCACCCTCACCTTTGCCGCGCCGCCCGCGCTTCCGGCGGCCGATGTTGAAGCCGGTTTCGTCCCGCTCTTCAACGGACAGGATCTCACGGGCTGGAAACTGCGCCACCCCAACGGCCATCATTCCTGGACTGTCGAGCCCGGCGGCATTCTTAAGAATACGGTCGAAAACGGCCAGCACGGCACCGACCTGGTGACCGAAAAGAAATTTTGGAACTTCACCGTCCGCTACGAATATATGACCCCGGAGAACTCGAACAGCGGGTTTTACCTTCGCGGCCGTCACGAAATCCAGATCCTGGGCGATTACAAGTCCGGTGAAGCGACCATCACGGGCAACGGCTCAATCTATAATTTCAAGGCGCCGGACAAATTCATTACCAAGCCCGCCGGTGAATGGCAGACCGCCGAAGCCACGATCATCGGCAACCGCATCACTGTGATCATGAACGGCGTGAAGATCCATGATAACGTCGAATGCAACCGGGCCACCGGCAGTGAGATCGATGACAAGGTCAACGAACCCGGCCCCATCTTTCTTCAAGGCGACCATGGGACCGTCAGCTTTCGCAATATCCGGATTAAGGAATTACCATAACCCTGCGTGTTCCGGGCATCCCCCCGCGTCCAGGCTTCGGCGTGGTCGCTGCGCGAAGAGCAAAACGAATGAGGCGTCTGCAACGCTCGAGGCTCACCACCGCCGCGCCACCCACCAACGGTCTGCGGCCGAGCCTCGTTAGAGGATATTGGCCCCTTTCAGCCCGAAGTGGCTCGCCGCTCCCAGCAACCGGGAATCGTTAGAGTAGATCTCCTTTAGCCCGTTCTCGGCCGCGCAGGCCAAATGCAGCGCGTCGGCGGAGCGCACGTGAACGGTCGCGGGAAGCAAGGAATAGGCTTTGGTGACCCGGGCCACCACGGCGGGAGAAACCGGCAGCCAGGTAAAGGCGTCAGCCTCGCAATCCCTTTCGAATTGTACTACCAGGTTGACCAAGTCCCTTTGCGGGATCGCCCCCTCCCGGAATTTGCGATGGAATGCCGACACGATCTCGGCCCGGCCATGCAAGCCGCAGGCGAGGCTTTCGGTGGCCGCCAAAGCCCGCACCTTCTCCCATCCGGGGTCACGGGTGAAAAGTCGCACTAAATAGCTGGAGTCGAAGTAGAGCATTAAACCCGGTCCTCCCGATCCTCGGAAAGGGCGATGGTACTATCCGTGCCCCGGCCTGTCCGGCCGCTGGCATCCAGTTTGCTAAAGGCCGCCGTAGTCTTGCGCCGGGCAAAATACGGAATCCGAGGCTCGCCGCTTTCCGGGACGAGCTTGGCCACGGTGCGGCCCCGGTCGGTGACTAGAATCTGGCCGTGCTTGCCCACCTCCCGGACCAAGCGCCCGGTCCGCGCGTGCAACTCCCGAATGGTGATCGTTTTCATTGTGTCTCATGGTGTCACATTTTAGCGTGCAGCGCAAGCGCGCCGCGGCGGACGCGCTTTGAACCACTCCGGGGGCGGGGCGCGAGCTCAGGAGGCTGCTCGCGGGGCGCGCAGCTCGCTTGTCATAGGCGCGCCCGGCGAGTAATTTGGAACCATGAACTCGACTCGCTGGTCCTGCATGCTCGGGCTATGCTGCCTGGCCTCCGGCCTGAATCAGAGCAGCTTCGCTGAATCACCCACGCCCGAGCAGCAGGCGTGGCTGGCCAAGGCCCATCGCGCGGACAAAGCCGGCTGGATCTACCTGCATACCGAGGGCGAGCCCTTCGAGCGCGGCTTTCAGCGGGGCTATTTGCTTGCCCGCGAGATCGCCGAGGCCCTGCACACCACGCGGGTGAGCTGGATGCATCAGAGCGCCATGGATTGGAAATGGCTCGTCGAGCGCGCCGCGCCGATGTTCCTGCCCAAGATCGACCCGGAGGACCTCGCCGAAATCGACGGCACGGCCGCCGGCCTCCACGCCGCGGGTCACTTCATCACCCGCGAAGATCTCATCGCGTATAATGGCTGGATCGAGCTCAGCAGCTATTGGTGGCCCGGCGAGCTGAAAAAGATTAAGGATAATCCCGCCGAAACCCTGGTCGCCGTGCACGAATCGTGCAGCTCTTTCATCGCCACCGGCACCGCCACCGCCGACGGTAACATTGTCCTCGGCCATAATACGATGCAATGCTACGCGGACGTTCTGCCCCGTGTCATCGAGGATATCGCGCCCGCGCACGGCCACCGCATTCTCTGGCAAACCAATCCGGGCTGGATCCACAGCGGCACGGATTTCTTCATCACCGATGCCGGCCTGGTCGGCTCCGAGACCACCATCGGCGGCTTCGACGGCTTTGACACCAACGGCATCCCCGAGTTCGTCCGCATGCGCCGCGCCACCCAGGACGCCGGGTCCATCGACCAGTGGTGCCAGATCATGAAAGAGGGCAATAATGGCGGTTACGCCAACGCCTGGCTGCTGGGCGATATTCATACCAAGGAAATCGCCCGCCTCGAACTCGGCCTCCGATACGTGGGCCTGGAAAAGAAGCTCGACGGCTATTTCTCGGGTTCCAACGTGGCCGAGAACCTCAAAATTCTGCGGCTGGAAACCAGCGCGGACGAGACCGATATCCGCTCTTCCTCCGTTGCCCGCCGGGTTCGCTGGCAGCAACTGCTGCAGGAGAACGCCGGCAAGATCAACCTCACGCTTGCCAAACGTTTCGAAGCCGACCACTTCGACACGTATCGCGGAAAATACCAACTCACCGCCCGCACGCTCTGCGGCCATTTCGATCTCGATCCCGAGCCCGAAAAACCGTGGCCCGGTGTCCCTTATGGCTGCTGCGGCACCGTCGATGGCAAAGTGGTAGATGCCGCCATGGCCCGGGATATGTCCTTCGTCGCTCGCTGGGGCGCCGCTTGCGGCACGCCCTTCATCGCGCACAAATTCCTGGCCGCCCACCCGCAATTCGATTGGATGCAACCCATCCTGAAAGATCGGCCTTCCGAGCAGTGGACCGTATTCCGGGCCGGGGATTGACCGTCGCGAATGAAACCCCGGCGCGGCCGTGCCCGGCCACCGGGCAGCGGGCGGAGGTTTGCCGATTCCAGTGGCTCCGGGCCAATTCGACCACTAACCTTTGCCGATGCGCCGGCCTTTTCCGACAGCCAGCCCCCGGACAGTGCCCCAGGTGCGAGTGGCGCATGGGACACGAGGGGCTTGGTTTCGGTCCGCTCTCAACTGGGTGCCGCTGCTCCTGCTGGCGCTGACCGCCGTCCGGCCGACGCAGGCTGAAGACTGGCCCTGCTGGCGTGGTCCCCGGCTCGATGGTTCCAGTCACGAGACCCATCTGCCGTTATACTGGAGCGCCACCAGCAACGTCCTGTGGAAAACCGAGCTTCCCGGCGCCGGCCACGCCTCGCCCATCGTCTGGAATGATCGCGTGTTCCTCGTGGCCGGTCTGGCCGAAACCCAGGAACGATTGCTCCTGTGCCTGGACCGGACCACGGGCGCCATCCTTTGGCGGAAAACGGTTCTCAACACGCCCCTCGAGCGCAAGCACTTCCTGAACAGCTTTGCCTCCAGCACTCCGGCCACGGATGGCCACCAGATCGTGGTCTCCTTCCTGGACCGCGACCAAATGTTCGTCGCCGCCTATGATTTCCAAGGAAACTTGCGGTGGTCCGTGCATCCCGGCCCGTTCGCGAGCATGCACGGGTTTTGCAGTTCGCCCCTTTTCTATGGCGACAAGGTCGTCCTCAACGGTGACCACGACGGCAATTCCTATCTCGTGGCGCTGAGCCGGGCTGATGGCAGCATCGTGTGGAAGACCCCGCGGCAAAATCACACCCGCAGCTATTGCGCCCCGTTGATCCGCGACATGGCCGGCCGGCCGCAGATGGTCCTGGCCGGCGACAAATGCGTCGCCAGCTACGACCCGAATAATGGCCGCCAGATCTGGGTCATCGACGGTCCCACCGAACAATTCGTGGCGTCTCCCGTCTATCATCCGGAGTCCGGGCTGGTCTTTATCACCGGGGGGTTCCCCGAGCATCACATCCTGGCGATCCGTCCGGACGGTTTTGGCAATGTCACACAAACCCATATCGCTTGGCGCACCACCGAGGGCGCGGCCTACGTCCCTTCGCCCATCATCCAAGGCGATTACTTTCTGGTGGTCTCTGACTCAGGGATGGCCCATTGCTTCGAAGCCAGGACGGGCACGCTGGCCTGGAAGCAGCGCCTGGGTGAGGAACACGCCTCGCTGGTCTCGGCCGAAGGCCGCGTCTATTTCCTCAACGACAAAGGCCTCATGCACGTCGTGAAAGTCGGCCCGCAATTCCAAGGCCTTGCACAAAATGATATCGCCGAAAAATGTTTCGCCTCCCCTGCCATCAGCCATGGGCACATCTTCCTGCGCGGCGAGCAGCACTTGTTCTGCATCGGTGACCATTGAAAAAAAGGGACGACCCGTTGCCGGGTCGTCCGTTTCTAACCACAACTAACCAACTCAACCATTATTAGACCTGAATTGGGAACGAAAGTTCAAAGGGCAAGCAATCGGGCGCACCCACCGTGGCGTGCGCCCGTTAGTTGTTGTTAGCGACCGCGTTGTAAGTGGTTGGCAAGGAAAGCGCAAGCGAAAAGAACTTTACGCATTTGCGCGATTCCGCCGAAGTGGGGAAGGCCCTCGGGCGACACGGTGAGCCTGTCCTCCCCCTGACCAGGCTCACCGTGGAGGGCGGGTTGGACGGCGGGGCAATGGCACCCAAGGACCCGGGGTGGAACCCCGACCTGCTGCAAACGAGGCTCTTTTATGGTAAGTTAACGCCTATGGCCGTAGAGACGATAAAGGCCGGGCGAGCGGATCCGGTCGTGCAGTTCTCCGTGTTTACGCCGAACCGTTTGGGGCGCCTGCACGATCTGATCCAGTTGTTTGGCGCCCATGGCGTCCATGTGCTTGCGCTGATGGTGTTGGACACCACCGATAGCGCCATCATCCGCGTGGCGGTGGACGATCCGGACAGGACGCGCGAACTGCTTTCCACGGGAGGCTTTCCTTTCACCGAAAGCCGGCTGGTCGTGGTCGAGGCCGCCAGCACGGATCTCGTCCGTCTCATGGCGGCGTTGCTGCAGGCCGAATTGAACGTCAATTATCTTTATTCCTTTATCCCTCATCCCGAAGGCAAGTCCATCATCGCCCTGAGCATGGAGGATAATGAAATGGCGGAGCAAGTGCTGCAGCGGAATCAGTTTCGCACTTTGAAGCAGAGCGATATCTCGCGCTGATTCAACGCGCGGGCTTGAAGCGTTCGGGGGCGGGCCCGGCCGGAGGGGTGTTCGGATCCATACGCGGTTTCCGCTCGTTCGGAGTGAATAAACTTTCCTCCCGCGATCAACTGGGATTTCATGTCCGGGACGAACCATGAGACACCGCTTTGTGCTCGCGCTGGCCGGGACGGCTTTTCTCTACTGCTTGACTCTGTGCTCTCCCGCCAAGGACGCCCCGCAATGGGGCCAGCCCTGGTCGCGCAATATGGTTTCGGAGGAGCGAGGGCTGCCGGCGGGCTTTGATCCGGCCGGCGGCAGGAACCTCAAGTGGTCGTCCGAACTTGGCACCGAGACCCACTCTTCACCGGTCGTCGCGGGCGGGCGGGTTTATATTGGCACCAACAACGGCCACCCGCGCGACCCAAAGCATCAGGGCGACCGCGGGGTTTTGATGTGCCTGGACGAAGCATCGGGGAAGTTGTTGTGGCAGCTCGTCGTGCCCAAGCGTGACGAGGACATTTATTTTGATTGGCCCCAAAGCGGCATTGCCTCCCCGGCCACCGTCGAGGGCAACCGGGTTTATATTGTGAGCAATCGCGGGGAGGTGATGTGCCTGGATGCGCAGGGTCTCACGAACGGCAACGATGGCCCGTTCCTGGACGAAGGCGCGCACATGACGCGCAAACCGCTGGATCCCGCGGCCGCCCAGTCCGTCACCAACCTGATCCCGGGCCTGCTCGACGCTGACATCATTTGGCTTTTCGATTTGACCCAGGGCGCGGGCATCTGGTCTCACGACGCCGCGCACAGCTCGATCCTCATCCGGGGAGACTACCTCTACCTCAACACCGGCACCGGGGTGGATAATACGCACAAGCACATCCGCACCCCCCATGCCCCCAGCCTGGTGGTGCTCGATAAGCACACCGGCCGCCTCCTCGCCCGCGACGATGAACCCATTGCACCTGATATCTTCCACAGCACATGGTCCGCGCCTTCGCTGGGAGAAATCAAAGGCCATTCCTTGATCTTCTTCGCCGCGGGCAACGGCGTGGTCTATGCCTTCCAACCTTTGCCGGAAGGGCTCTCGGCGCCCATTTCCCCGGACCCGGCCCAGTACCCCGTTGCTCCTTCGCCGCAACCCCCAGTCTTCTTGAAGAAGGTTTGGCAATTCGATTTCGACCCCGAGGCTCCCAAAACGAACGTCCACAAATACAATGGCAACCGCCGCCAAAGCCCGAGTGACTTCTTCGGCATGCCAGTGTTTTATCACGATCGCATTTACCTCGCGGGAGGTGGTGACATCTGGTGGGGCAAGAACGAGGCCTGGCTCAAGTGCATTGACGCCACCGGCACCGGCGATATCACCACCAACGGCCTTTTCTGGTCGTACCCGCTTCAAAAACACGTGATGGCCACACCGGCCGTCTCTGAAGGAATGGTGTTCATCGCCGATTGCGGAGGCCGCTTCCATTGTGTGGATGCGGAAACTGGCACAGCCCTCTGGACCTATGAAATCGCGGGCGAGGCCTGGGCCTCCCCGCTGGTGGCCGACGGCAAGGTCTATCTTGGTACGCGGAGTGGAGCTTTTTACGTCTTCGCGGCGAGCCGTGAGAAGCGCTTGCTGAGCCAGATCGACCTGGGCAGCCCAATCAGCTCCACCGCCACCGCCGCTAACGGGGTGCTCTACGTGGCGACCATGAACCACCTTTACGCGATCCAAGCGCAGGAAACGAACCAATGAGGCTCGGCTGCGAAGCTTCTGAGCGTTGTGGAGTAGTCGCGGGTTGGCGGGGCCTTGAGAAGATCGCGGGTGGGAGACGCCTCATTAGTTTGGATTTTTCACTCGTCCCGAGTTTTCGGCCGCAACCTTTGATATCCTGCTTGTAGGCTGTCGCACCAAATTGTTACGGTTGGGTGCGATGACGTTCATGAATGGCGAACCGGTGGTCTCGGTGCCGGCGGGGCGGGATGGCTTATGACGCGACCGCCCAGTTCCGCGCCGCGCGCATGTTCGGCCATGGTCCTCGGGGTAGGCGCCTTCGCCTATAGCACGGCGCAAATTCTCAAGGAAGCCGGCGCGGAGGTGGCGACCTATTTGACCCGGGATTACGGGCACTATGCTCCCAGCCTGGCCGGGCCGACGTTCTCGCGCGACCGGTTCCCCAGCCCCGCGCCTGTGGTCCGCGAGCGGACGGTGGATTTGTTGGTGCCCATGTCGATCGATTGGGCGCAGGCGCCGTGGGGGGACGAAGTCGCAAAGTCGGGCGCGGTGATCTTTTGTCCCACCGGTGAGGCCATGCGGATCGAGCGCGAGCGGGACTTCGCGCAGCAGCTCTGCCGGGAGTTCGGCATTCCCTTCCCTCGCGCCCACGTGGCGCGGAATCGGCTGGAAGCGGAGCAGTTGCTGGCCAAGCATCCGTGTCCCTACGTGATCAAGAATCCGTTGTGCTCGCCGACCAGCCCGATTCATACGATCCTGTGCGAAACCGTCGAGGACACGAGGTCCTGGCTGAATCATATCGACTACGCGGAAGGCGTCTTCTTGCAGGAATACCTGGGGCGCCGCGAAGCGGGCCACATCGCGCTGATTAGCGCCGGAGAGGTTTATTCCCTGGTGACCAACCAGGAGTACAAACGAGCATTCGCGGGGGACATGGGGATTGTGGCCGGGGCGCCCTTGGGCGGCCTGGTGGAAAAGGATCCGGGGGATAAATATGGTCTTGCGCGGCAGTTGCTGCACCCTCTGCGGCCGTGGTTTCGCGAGGTGAAGTATCACGGGCCGATCCAGGTCACGGCAGTGCAGCGGGACGGCCGGTGGCACGTGATCGAGTATAACATCCGCATCGGCGTCACCTCGGGAGCGATGCTGCTGCGGTTGCTCGCCAATCCGCTTGAAGTTTTGCTGAACACGGCGGCGAACCAGCCCTTCGAACCTCAGTTTCGGGACGGGCTTAATTTTGGCTGCTCGGTCACACTGGCGGGTTACGGTTACCCCTACGTTCAGATTCGCGGACCCCGGTTGCCGGTCGAGGTGAGCGGGGCGTTCGATTGCGATGTCTGGTGGAACGAGGTCAGCCGGGAAGCCGGCGGCCAGCTCCGGTCCACGGGGCACCGCATTGCGGACGTCGTGGCGCTCGGGGCCAGCCTGGACGAAGCCGCCCGGAAGGCGTATGCCAACATCCGCAAGATCCGCACGCTGGGCAGCTATTTCCGCGAAGATATTGGCCGGAGCCTGTGGCCGCCAGGAAATGGTTAGCGGAAAACGCGTGAAAATACACGGGAATGAACTTTATTTGGATGCCTTAACCCCCTGAAACGTGTCTTGAACTCCAATCATCCCGGCACGAAACCATCTGTTGACCCTCAACGCTTTTCCTTCCGATGTCCTCCTCGCTTATCGAACCGATGACCAGCCAAGCCCCGGCCCAGCCGGGCTCGCCTCGCGTCCAGTCAACCCCCGCAGGGAGCCAACTGGCGGCCCGCGGCGGCTCGGCATCGCTTCCACGCCCGGCCTGGGTGGAAGTCAATTTGCGCCGGCTCCGAGGCAACTTTGAACGGATTAACCGGGACAAACCCGCGGGCCTGCGGCTGGTCTCGGTGGTGAAGGATAACGGTTATGGCCACGGCGCGCTGGCGGTGGCCCAAGCGGCGCTGGCAGCGGATGCCGAGTTCCTGGCGCTGAGCACGCTCGAAGAGGCGGTATTTCTGCGCGACCAAGGGATCAAGGCGCCGCTGCTGCTCCTGGGGGATCGGGAGGAGAGCGAGCTGCCGTGGTGTGTTGCGCATGACCTGACGTGCTGCGTCAGCGAGCCGCATTCAATCCTGCGGTTGGGGCGACTGGCCGTCGAAGCCGGCAAACGCGTCCCGGTCCATCTGAAGATCAATACCGGCATGAACCGTTACGGCGTGCGCTGGACCGAGGCCGCCGCGCTGGCCCGGCTCATCGCGTCCACCCATTCGCTCGCCCTCGAGGGAACGCTCAGCCATTTCGCCCAGTCGGACGAGGCGGACAAGACGTTTGCCCTGCTCCAATTGGCCCGCTTCCAAGAAGCCTCCGAGCAAATTGCGGCGCAGGGGATCGACATGCCATTGAAGCATCTGTGCAACAGCGGCGGCTTTCTGGATTTGCCCCAGGCGCACTTCAACATGGTCCGGCTCGGGATTTTGCCCTTGGGCGTGTTCCCCTCATCGGTGTGCCGGCGCATTGCCGGAATCGAGCCGGTGATGTCGGTCAAGGCGCGCATCGCGGCCATCCAGAATCTCGGCCCGGGAGATTCGGTAGGCTACGGCATGCGTTTTACGGCGACATCGCCTCGACGGATCGCCGTGTTGCCGCTGGGTTATGGCGACGGGTTTCCGCGCGTCCGCAACCAGGGCGCCGCGTTGGTTCGAGGCAAACGCGCACCGCTGGTCGGCGGGGTGGCCATGGATGCGATCACCGTGGATATCACCGAAATTCCCGAGGCACAGTTATGGGATGAGGCGGTGGTCATGGGCCGCCAGGGTGCGGAGGAGATCACCGTACACGAGGTCGCCAAACTGAAGAACTCGGTTTCCTATGATGTCTTGACCGGCTGGCGCGCGCGCTTGCCGCGGCTGTACGTGGATTAGCCCCATGAAGCTGGTTTTCTCCGAGAGCAAAGCCGATTACGGCCACTACATCTTTCCGTACGCCGTCTGGGCTTTTCCGGAGTCCGGCGAAACCCCCGCGGATCTCTTCGAGCGGGGATTTCTACCCTCTTCACGCGAGCTGGACCGCTTTTACCTTTGCCGCCAGGTGCGGGTGAACCTGCCGCAATTTGCCCCCTCGTCCGAAAACCGCCGCATTCTGCGCAAAGGCCGCGGCCTGACGGCCAAGCTGGTGCCGCGTGCGGAATTCGAATACACGCCCGAGCGGCGCCAGTTCTACAAGACTTACGCGGATATCAAATTCGGCAAGGACACGATGCCGTATGAACGGCTCGATTCCCTCTTTGCGGGCCGGCTCACCTCCCATCTGCTGGTGATCGCCGATACCCAATCCGGGGCGGAAGTCGGCGCCGCCACGCTCTACCTCGAACCGCCGAGGCTGGCTTATTATTATTACGCGTTTTACGACCTGAATTATTACAGCCGCAACCTGGGCATGTTCATGATGACTTCGGCGGTGGCGCTCCTGGCCGAACGCGGTTTTAGATTCCTGTACCTGGGCTCCTGTTACTCCCCCAACGCGCTGTACAAGACGCAGTTTGCCGGCGCCGAGTTCTTCAACGGCGCCCGCTGGTCCGATAACCTGGAAGAACTCAAGTATCTGATCCAGCGCACCCGGCATGATCAGCATTTGTTCGAGAGTGAAGAATATCGGCGGAACTTTTGCGGGGGCAGCCTCGAGGGGATTGTGGCCACCAGCACCTTCCGCGTGCAGCTTGAGAGCTGATGGGGAGGGTTGGGGAGCGGTTGGTCCAAGATCTCCGGCCGCCGCGCGGGCACCAGCCCCTGTCCGAGCTCAGGACTGGAGATTCCCCAACACGCTTGGGCGCCGGTTCAGGCCTTGAGCAGCCGGCTTAACCTTTGACCAGTGTTCCGTCGCGGCGGAGTTGCATCTGCTGGCCGCGCCACTCGATTTTATTGCCGAGAAAGGCCAGGGCCCACAGGACGGTTTGCAAGAGATCCTTGGTCAGCACCAGCCAAGCGTAGCGGAATCCGGTCGAGGTTCGGGTCAGGCGGCGCTGCAAGTCCAGGGCGGTGAGAATGCGCAGCAGCCAGCAACCCACGCCGAAAGCGACCTCGGGCTTCATGGGATTGGCCGCCAGCCAGAGCAAGGGCCACAGGGTGGCGTTGCTGAGGATACTAAAAAAGTAGGGCACAGGCTGGCAGACGCGGATGGTTCGCGCCCAGCGCAACTGGTGTTTCCAGACCTGGGTCCAGTTCATGGGGTCAGACCAGCACTCAACCACCACGGGCGACACCGCGATCCGGCGACCTTGCCGTGCCAGGCGGTTCCCCAATTGATAGTCGTCCGCCAAACAGTCAGCGAGCGCGGCGAAACCACCGATGCTCCGCAGATCGGTTCGCCGTGTCACCATCACCGCCCCGAGCGCAAAATCCAGCGGGCGGAGGCTCTGCGACTGCAGGACCTGGCTCCAAAAATCCGCGTTAACGGCAATTGCCTCCCAATGCATCGCCAGGGTGGCCGGGTTCGCCAGCGCATAGAAACAGTTCACCAGGCCGACGGAGGGGTCCGCCAGCGGCGCCACCACGCTGGCGAGGAAATCCGGGGGCGCCTTGACGTCCGCGTCGCTGATGACCAGGATCTCATGTTTCGCCAGCGGCTCGGCTTCGAGAAGCTTCGAGACTTTTAAATTGGCGCCGAGCAACGGCCCGCAAATGAGCAGCCGGGCGTCCGCGGCGGGATAACGTTTCAGCAGGCCGGCGACGAGTTCGCACACCGGATCTTCGTCTGAAGCGACGGCAAAAATGATCTGCACCGCGGACGGGTATTGCTGAGTCAGCCAGCTTTGCAGGCAGGCCTCCGTCGCGGCGTCGCGGCCCTTCAAAGGCTTGAGCAGCGTCACCGGCGGGGCGAACGATGGCTGAGCGACGCGCTGATGCAACGGGAAACGCCGGGCGACGACCCATTGCCAGAGCATCAGCATGAGGCTCAAGAGGGCCAGCCATCCGAGGATCGTGTCTAAACGCACCGCCGGTTCGTAAACCAACAATGCGCGTTGCCGCAAGCCAAAACTCATGAAGCGCCAGCTGCCGGGTGCGGGAAACGATTCTTCGGGGCCGTGACAGCGCCCACACCGTCGGGAGATTTCAGACGCCAAGGCCGTCCATCATACCAGCGCAGATTTCAGACGCCAACGGCGTCAGTCATGCCAGGCCAGATTTCAGGCGCCAACGGCGTCAGTCATGCCAGGCCAGATTTCAGACGCCAAGGGCGTCAGTCATGCCAGCCCAGATTTCAGACGCCAACGGCGTCAGTCATACCAGCCCAGGGCAACGCCCTGGGTTGATGGCCCGCCATTTAGGGTTGCAGGCCAAAGGCCTGCTTCATAAGGTTCGCTGGATTCATCAAGCAACTTAATTCAATTCGAGCACGCCAGGATGAACCGCGCTTTCAGCGCTCAGAAAGTGCGCTTGGCCCCATCAACCCAGGGCGTCGCCCTGGGCTGGTATGGACCAGGCCTTCGGCCTGAAAAGCATTGTGCCCGATCCACTGATTGCCCCTACCCAAATCCGCACGGAAGCGCTGGTTTCCGAAGAGAGGAAAGAATCGATCAGATGGGTCGTTTCCCGGGGAGATAGGGCCTGGCGTGCGGATTAGGGCCGTAGCGGCCAACTCGAAGACCACGCAGCTCCTGGCAACAACACCGAAACCGACCAACCTACCCGAGAACCCGGCGTCCGGAGAAATCCGTCCGGCCCCCTCATTGCCCGCCGACGTGCTCGAGTTTCCCCAGCGTTCGACTATCGCACGCCGCGCGGATGGCCTCAGGCCGAGCCCCGTTCCTGGTTCCTATTTCTTCCTGGGCAGCGCGCGGGTGGCGCCGGTCGAGATCCCGCCGTCCACCAGAATGGTTTGGCCGGTGACGTAGGCGCTGGCGTCGGAAGCCAGAAAGACCAGGGCGCCGTCGAGGTCCTGCGGCTGGCCGGGACGCTTGAGGGGAATGCGGTCGCAGAGGTAGTCCACCCATTCCTTGTCTTCGTACATGACGGCATTCTGGGCGGTCTTGAACCAGCCCGGGGCCAGGCAATTGACGGTGATGCCGTGGATTCCCCAGTCGTCGGCCAGGCTCATGGTGAGCTGCTTGATCCCGCCTCGGCTGGCTCCGTAGGGTCCGAGGCCGGCATAACCGGCCACGCAGGTGACCGAGCCAATATTGATGATGCGGCCATGGTTCCGAGGCACCATCTGGCGGGCAACGGCCTGAGCCACGAAGAACGCCCCCCGCAGGTTCGTATCGAGCACCAGGTTCCAGTCGGCCCAGGTGATATCGAGGGCGGGCTTGCGCACGTTGCAGCCGGCATTGTTGACGAGGATATCAATATAGCCGAAGTGTGCCACGGCGGCGGCGGTCATGGCTTGAATGCTGTCGTAGTTGCGCACGTCCAGCGCCAGCGGCAGGGCCTTGCGCCCGAGCGCTTCGATTTCGATTTGGAACGGCTTCAAGGTGCCTGGGTCGCGGCTGGTGATAATCAGGTCGGCGCCGGCCCGGGCCAGGGCGCGGCCGAAGTACTGGCCCAAACCGCGGCTCGTGCCGGTCACGAGCGCAACCTTTCCGGTGAGGTCGAAGAGTGCGTCAGGCATATGCGAGAGCTTTCTGCCTGGCTCAGGGCTCGAGCACGACTTTGAGCAGGCCGGGCTCTTTATGATAGAGCCGCTCGAACCAGGCGGCCCCTTCGGCAAGCGGCGCCTTGGCGCTGATCAACGGTTCGGCCTGCAGCGCGCCCCGGGCCAGCATCTCCAGACAGGCGGGGTATTCGCCCCGGGAAGCGCACGAGCCATAAACGCTCAACTCCCGGGTGACGGCCAGTTGCAGCGGAAACTCGATCTTTGGCATGACATTTCCCACCAGGGTGGCCGAGCCGCCTTTTCGCAGGCTCCGCACGGCCAGATCCACGGTCGCGGTTATGCCCACCGCTTCGAAGGTGAAATCCGCGCCGCGCCCTTGGGTCAAGGCCGCGATGGCGTCGGCGGCGTTTTCCCGCCCGGAGTTAAGGATGTGGGTGGCGCCGCATTTTTGGGCCAGGTCGAGCCGGTCATCCGCCACGTCTGCGACGATCAGCCGGCCGCACCCGGTGTGGCGCAAGGCCTGCACCAAGGCCAGGCCGATCATACCGGCGCCGATCACCACGACCGAGTCATTGAGCGAAGGCGGTGCGCGGCGCACGGCGTGCAAGGCGATCGAGAAGGGTTCCACCAGGGCCGCGTGCTCCAACGGCAGCCGCTCCGGAACTCGATAGAGGATCCGTTCGGGTACCGTCACGAATTCGGCGAAGGCGCCGTGCTGCCGATAGTCCTCGCACGAGACGCCCAGTACCCGGCGCTGGTCGCACAGGTTGATTTCGCCGCGCCGGCAGAAGGAGCAATGCCCGCAATAGATGGTCGAATCGAACGTCACACGGTCGCCGGGCGACCACTGCCGCACCTCGGCCCCGACCCCGGCGATCACGCCAGAGGCCTCGTGTCCCATGATGATCGGCGGGCGGCGACGGCCGGTGCTGCCATCCATGCCGTGCACGTCGCTGCCGCAGATGCCGCAGGCTTTGACGCCCACCAGCACCTCATCGGGCGCCGGGCTGGGCGCGGGCACGTCTTCGTAAGCAAAGACCTTGTAATCTTTGAGCACGAGGGCCTTCATGGCTTTAAGGAGAATTCATTCGACAAATCATAGTTTGCGGCGGGCCTGCTTTAAAGGGCTTTTTCCACGGATGACCACTCCATCACGGCCGCATCAAGTTCCCGTCGCAGGGCTCCGCAGGTCGGGGTGGGGACAGCTTGTCCCCACAACCCCGCAGCCACCGGGGTGGGGACAGCCTGTCCCCACAATCCCGCGGCCACCATGGTGGGGACAAGCTGTCCCCACCCCGCCCGCGGCGCCGACCCGGCTGAGGGGGGGGCTGTAAAAAAAATGCGTGATGACGATAAAAAAGTTTTGACGAAAGTGGTGCGGGAGTGTAAAACACAACCATAGCCATAGTCATCAGCGCGCAAGAACTCGTTTGCCGTGCGCCGATGGCTGTAGCTTGCGTAACAGCAAACAACAACAAACGTTGTATCCGGCAGTATGATGCAAAGCACACCCTATAGTAAACCTACCCACCCACCGACCAAACAACACTCAAGACCTATGCGTAAAACTATACCCAAGATACTAGCGCTTGGGTTGCTTTGGGCAACCTCAGCCCAGGCAGCCTCCGTGCTGTATGACTTCAACTCCAACCCGACCAACCTCAACTTCGGGGGTTCGCTCTGGGACGGCGTGACCGGGACTACGACCGGCAGCGCCAACTGGCGGACCAACGGCGGCGCCGGACCGGCCGGCAGCACCACGAACGGTCCCGTCCAACCGGGGGTCACCGGCGACGGCTTCATGCAACTAACCTTCGCCAGCTTGAGCTGCGGCCCAACCCCGACATTCTCGAGCGGTCTGAGCGGCTGCATGCTCTTTGACGATTTCGACCACGGCCTGGTCGTAGCTGGATTCACGCTGGAAGCCGATTTGCGCATCGGCAACGGCGATCCCAACCCGGCCGACGGTTTCAGCATCAACTATGTGCGCGCCAATGACCCAATTCTGGCCGCGCTTGCGGCGGGTGACACCTTCGCGGACATGAACGGCCACGTCTCCCCCAATGGCGGCCAATTCTCGGATAACGGCAGCGGTACCGACCTCAGCCTGATGGAGGAAGGCGCCACCACCGGCTTGGCGATTGGCTTCGACATGTGGGATAGCGGTGGTTACACCATCCCGCCCGCTTCACCGGCGGTGGGTCTGGAATTGCCGGGCCTTACTCACGATGGCATCGGCATGGATATCCGGGTTGACGGGGTGATGCAAACGACCCTCTCGATGCCCAACGGCACTACGCAGGCCACCTCCGATGAACACGGCAACGCGCTCACGGCCACTGATACCGTTGGTACCCGAGGCGCCACGGATTGGACCTCGATCGAGACCGGCCCCTATGACGGCACGGCCTGCGACTCGACCCTCTCCTGGGTCCATTTGAAAGTGGTGCTGGACACCAATGACGTGTTGAACGTTTGGTGGAAGAATCATCAAATTCTGACCAATTACCAGACCACGTTTTTCCCGTCGGCGGGCCGGCTGGTCCTGGCTTCCCGCGTGGGCGGCAACACGGCCAATATCGAAATCGATAATATTCAGATTACCACCATCCCGGGCAGCGTCGCGGTGATTGGTCCGGCGGTGGGTTCATCTTATGGGTTCCAGATTCAGGCCAGCGACTCGGGCAGCAGTGTCATTGACACGAACAGGCCTATTACCCTGACCCTGAACGGCGCCTCGGTGCCGCCGGTGGTCAGCAAGATCGGTGGCACGACCACGGTTTCCTACCTCGGCACCACGCTGTTCGCCTCTGGATCGACCAACACGGTGGTGCTCGGGCTGCAAGACACCAGCGGCAACCCGCTGACCGCCACCCGCACGTTCATTGCCCCCAGCTACGGCGCTATCGCCGCGGGCGATGCGATTGCCACCGGCGTCGATACGTCGAAGCCTGGCTTCCGGCTTCAAACCTGGCAGGGCACGGGCCCCGTCACTGGGGTCGGCCTGGGTGAACCCAACCATATCTATTGGGCCAACGAGCAGGTCGCCGGCCTGCATGGCACCAACTCCGCCGTAACCACGGGTTTCAGCGACGGCGGCTACATGGACTTCACGAGCGTGATCAATTTCGATATCACTCCGACCCCGGGCGATGGCAACTTCCAGACCAACAACGGCTATCCGGACGTGATGTTCCCGGGTCTGCCGGGATCGGTTGGCAATGGCACCGACAATGCCTCGATGGAAGGGCTGTTCTTCCTGCAGTTTGCCTCGTCGGGCCTCTACACACTGGGCGTCAATAGCGACGACGGTTTCGCACTGACCGAGGGACCCAATCCCAAGGACCGGTTTGCCAACGTGCTGGGCTCGTTTGACGGTGGCCGCGGCGCGTCCGACACCACGTTCAACTTCTATGTGCCCCAGGCGGGTATCTATCCCTTCCGCTTGCTTTACTATAACGGCGGCGGCGGAGCGAACTGCGAATTCTTCTCAGTGGCCAACGGGGTAAAATACTTGGTCAATGACCCCGATCCGACCAACACCAGCGGCGTGCACGCCTTTTATTCCGGACCCGCCCGGCCGGCGTATGTGTCTCAAGTCAACCCGTATCCCGGCCAAAGCGGTGCCTTCCCCAGCCAGGTGCTGGTGCAGTTGATCGATGGCAGCACCACGGTGGGCAACGTCAGCCTCACGGTCGATAACCAGAGCAGTCCGGCAGCGACGGTGACCAAGTCCGGCGCTGTGACCACAGCCAAGATCAGCTATGGTTCGAGCAACTTGCTGGCGCCGGGAGCGCACACCGCCACGCTGGTGTGGAGCGACAGTGCCACCCCGCCTCATACGGCGACAAACACCTGGTCGTTCAACGTAATGAACGCCCCCGTCATGCTGGATGCCGGCCCGAGTGTGCCCGCCAGCGCGGTGGACGCGAGCCAGCCTGGCTTTAAGCTCACCATCACCCAGTTGGATCCCAGCATCGTGGGCGACAGCGGCGACGGCTTGGCCAATCAGTCGGATTCGGCCAACGCGCTCGTAGGCGGTCTTTACTTCCCATGGTACGGGACCAACACTGTGGACGCGCAGTTTGGCAGCTTTTCGGGCATCCCGGCTGATACGAATAACATTTGGTATTATAGCAATGCCATTGACTTCAACGTTTCCGGCAGCGCGGGCGACTTCCCGCTCAATTATTTCCTGCCCGGCATCCAGGGTGTAACTTTGAGCCTCGATAACTACGCCACCTGGTTTGACGGTTGGGTGGTGTTCCCGAACACCGGTTTCACGGTGCTTGGGGTCAACAGTGACGACGGCTTCCGCTTGAGCGAAGGGACTGGCCTGCTTCGCCAGGTGCTCCACGTCAATGGCACCAACGGTGTGAATACCGATGTGGCCGCGGTAGTCAGCGTCACCAATTACGGCAATGGCGGATTTGGCGCCAGCCTGCCCCTCGCGCCGCTGGTAGCCCCCGTCTTCTACGTGAGTTCGAATAACTACACCGTAGGCGGCTCGATCAACCTGAGCGGTAAAATCGCCTTGGTGGATCAGGGGCTCTATGGCGCAGGCGATGCGTTGCTCGCTTATATCGCCCAAACCAACGGGGCCGTAGGGTTCATCCTCATCAACGCCCCGGCCAACGGCTTGCCGTACGTCATGGGTGGCACAGCGGGTACCAACGTGATCACCATCCCGTCCCTCTGCGTCAACGGCGACTTCGGCCAGCGGGACTTCTGGCTCACCAACGGCAACCTGACGGCCAGCATTGGCGCTTCAGACGCGCTGGTCATCAACTCGGCTGACTACGGCAAAGGCCTATCGCACCAGGACGCGGGCGTTATCGTTCCCACGGCCGGGGCTTATCCGATCCACCTGACCTACTTCCAAGGCGGCGGCGGCGCCGGTTTGGAATGGTCGAGCCTGGCTCCGGCATTGAATGCCGACGGCGTGCGCAGCTTGATCAACGACACTAATGACGTGGCCTCGCTGATTGCCTATCGCGCCGTAACCGTTGGGCCGCGCCCGACACTGAGCCTGGGCAAACAGGGCAACTCCTGGGTCATCACCTATACCGGAAAGCTCTACTCCGCACCGACCATCACCGGGACCTTTAGCCCGGTGGCCGGCGCTTCGAGCCCGTACACCGTGCCCACGGGTGCGGGTGCGATGCAGTTCTATCGCGCGGGCCCGTAGGCCGCGGTTAGACCCATAAATTCACACGAGACCGGGCCGCAAGGCCCGGTCTTTTTGTTTATTCATCCGATCATCCGGCTTCAGAGAGCCGGTGATTTCGCGCATGCCCGGCGGAGTTTGCTCAAACCCTTGCAGGGTAAACGGCCCTCTGCCGCGGAACCCAGGGTAGGCCCGCACTTCCTGCGGAAGAGCCGGGCCAACCCCGGGCTGATTGCTGAAATCCCTTCGGGATAAAGCCGGACTCCGCTTTGGGATCTCTTCGGAATAAACCGGACGCGAGAGATACTTCCCATCTCACCCGGCTCCGTCGTGCCGCGCCTGTCCCGGCAGGGACATCTGCGACTAGCCCAACGCTTCAGCGTTGGGTGGGGCGGGGAGCAGGGAACAAGTCCCGAAGGGACGGCCGAGGCGGCGGCGGGAACAACATCCCGCGCCTACCGTCTAATCCCATACCGTTGTTCATACGCGCTTCGCATCGCGTCGGAGCCGGCCGGACTGGCTGGGGAAGCCACGGGCATGACCTGCATGTTGGGGTCGGGTGTGATTACCGTGGCCTTAAACGTCCCGGCAACGAAGGTCTGCTCGGTATCGGGCAAGGCAAGATAGATTTTGCCGGGAAGCGCGTTATCGGCCAGGGCGCCGAGTTCAAGCTTCATGACGTAGCCGGTCGAGAAAGACTTCATGACGGGAGCGAACCGCGGGTTGGTTTTCCAGCGCTTGGAAACCTGCGGCACACCCAGGCCGTGCATGTCTTGAGAAATGGCGAGGGTTTGGCCGCCCAACTTCTCGCCGGGTTTGAGATGCAAATAGACCAGGATCTCGCGGTCCGGGGACGCGGCAGGGCCTTGGATGAGACGCAAAACATGCGCGGTGCCTACGGGGTCAACCCGGGCCGATTCCGCAACGAAATTCGTGCCGGAGACGCTGCCGCTGGCGGCGGCGCCGGGGATTTTCGCCAGGGCCAAATCCAAGGTCCAGAAGGCATGAACCACGGGCTGCTCAGGGGCAGGCGGGGTCGCGGCGGCGTCGTTCGAAGCGTTGTCAGACGGAGGTTGCCCCGCCACGGCCGCGCGATCCTGGCCCCCACCGGCCTGGCCGCCGTTAGCAGCCGCTTTGGCCTGGTGATCGGTGTACCAAACATAGCCAAAATAACCGCCGGCACCCAAGGCCACGAGCACTGCCGCGCTGACCGCCATCTTCACGACCGGACTCTGTTTCTTTTGAATGGCGGGAGCCAGGTTCCGGATGGGAATCGGCTTGTTGGGCGCGGGCGCGGCAGAGGCGGCTTCCGTTGCGTGGGCTTGGGGACGGCTGATGGAAATCCTGGGTGCATTGCCTCGCGGGGGAGTCGGCACCAGCGGCTTGGCCGCTTCGGCGGGGGCGTCCGGGGCCGCGGGCACTACCAGATTGCCCTGGCAGCCGGGGCATTGGAGTTCGTGGCCGCCCCAGAGTTCGTCGCAGGTGATGTGCTGGTTACATTGCGGGCAGGAGAATTTGATGTCGGCCATAAGCGTGCGCGTCAGTTAACGGTTCACTCTGCCTCTTCGCAGAGGTTCCGGGCGGTGGCGTCGTTCAAGTTGAATTTGAGCACCCGAGAGCGCGCGCGTCAACGCAAATGAAGGTTCGCCGGGCGCCTGGCCCGCACCATCAGCCGGCCGGAGCCCCCGGATGAGCCAGGCCTTCAGCGCTCAGAGTATCTCTTGGGCCCGGGAACCTTCGGCCACCCCGCAACGCGCGGAGGCTCTCGCGGAACCTCCGAGGCCGAGACTCCTCCGCCTGACGATCCCCACTCAGGCGTCCTGTTTCAATGCGCTCTTCACGCTCTCGCAGACCGACTCGACGCTGACCGAAGCCATGAGCCGGACCAGTTCCTCGCGCGTGCCATGAATGCCTTTCCCGTCGTAGCGATAATACGCGAGGTTCCTGCCGGCAATGGCCGGGTTGCGCACCAGCACGTACGGGTTGCCGTAGGGCTCATTGGTTTTGTTCAAGGTCGGGGCCTCGATCACCACTTGCCGGGGCGTTCTCACCGCGGCGGCCACATGCATCAGGGCCGTATCCACACTGAGAAAGGCGGTACACCGCTTCATCAGGGCCGCGGCCTGCCGCAGATTGCTGCTGCGCACCCGGATGACCAGCCGTGAGCTTTGCGCCGACAGAATCCCATTCAGATCCGAGTCCTCCTCGGGTCCGCCAAACAAAAGAATCGCCAGCTCCGGACAGGTCTTGCGCAAGCTTTGGATCAAGGCGTGGTACTGATCGATGGGCCAGCGTTTGAGACTCAAGTTCTTGGTGCCGCCCGAGCCGGCATGGATGCCCAGCCGGGCGCGGCCTTCGAGTTGGTGCGTTGCCAGGAAGGAGCTTGCCCAATCCTCCTCCTCCGCGCCCAAGTGAATTTCCAACGAGTGATTGGCCAGGAGGGGTCCTTTGCCTAATAATGAGAGCAGATCCAGGTTATTTTCGACCGAGTGTTTGTGGTAATCCTGCGCCAGCGTCCGATTGACCAGCCACCGGTCCAGCGGCCCGGAGCAGTCGTAGCGGTGGCTGATGCGCGTGCGGGCTGCGATGATGCGGGCGGTGGCCCGGTAATGGATCCGGCTCTGCGGGTGAGTATTGATCGAGCAATCGTAGCGTGGCTGCCTCAGGTGCCAGAGAAAGCGCAGGCTGTCGGCTTTGCTCGATTTCAGGAAATTGTATTGGTAAATCCGGTTGAGGTTGGGGTTGCCTTCGAGGAGATCCTTCGACCCGGCCCACAGGACCAACGCGTCAATCTGCGCCGCGGGAAAGTTCGCGCGCAACTCTCGAATCAGCGGTGTGGCGAGGATCGTGTCACCGATGCCCGCCAGCGAAATCACCAAAATCTTCATGCTTCGTGTGGAATGGTAAAAATGCCTGGCGCCTGTGCCATTCGCATTCCAGTATGGTAGTAGCTATTTTTATGAGCCGAAATCTCAAAAACCATGCGGCTGAGGCGGGGGCGCCGGTGACCGGTCCGGCCGATGCCGACCTGGACCTGGCGATCCGCGGATTTCAGGGCAGCCCTGAGGAGATCGAGCGGCAGTGGTTCGAGAAAATCTACACGGGGCGTGGGGATAGCCAGCAGCAACTGACGGTGCGGGCCGTATTGATGGGGGGCGTTCTGGGCATGCTGATGTCCATGTCCAACCTTTACACCACGCTCAAACTCGGGTGGCTGTTTGGCGTGGCCATTACCGCCTGCGTGCTGTCGTACGTGCTGTGGAATGCGCTGCGGGCCCTTTCCGGGGGACGGCTCAGCCAGATGACCGTTCTCGAAAACAACTGCATGCAATCCACCGCTTCGGCCGCCGGTTACTCGACGGGCAGCACGGTGGCCACCGCATTCGGAGCGCTGCTCCTCATCGAGGGCGTCCACCGGCCGTGGTACCAAGTCGCGCTCTTCGTCCTTTTCACCGCGGCGCTCGGCGTGTTTGTCGCGATCCCGATGAAACGCCAGATGATCAACCGGGAGCAGCTCCGGTTCCCCAGCGGCACCGCGGCGGCGGAGACGCTGCGCAGCCTTTATTCCCACGGGACCCAAGCGGTCAAGAAGGCCTACGCGCTGTTGCTGGCGCTGGGATTGGGCGCGCTGGTCGGCGTGTTGCGGACGTACGGCACCCTGGTCGAGCAACTTCGCCACAGCGGCCGCCCACAGGTGTGGCTCGAGACCCTACAGAAAGTGTTTTATCTCCCCGAGGTTCTCCCGCTTCCCGGCTGGCTCAATCCCCTGGCGCGCGGGCACATGGCCGGGCTGGTCTTCGAGCCCAGCGTGCTCCTGATCGGCGCGGGCATGATCACCGGGTTGCGGGTGTCGCTTTCCATGCTCCTGGGCGCGGTGATTCTTTATTTCGGCGTGGCGCCGCATCTGTTGGCGGTCGATATCGCCCACCAGGGTATGGCCGGTTATGTGGCCTCCTTTACGTTGAACGCCGCCGGGGACTTTAACCCTACCCGCTGGGCGTTGTGGGGCGGCACGTCGATCATGGTATTTTCGAGCCTCGCCGGTGTGGCCCTGCAATGGCGCACCCTGGCCCGCGCGTTCGCACTGTTTAAGGGGAATGCACAGGCGAGGCGTCCGAGCGGACTGGATGCTATCGAGGTGCCGGTTTCATGGCTGGTGGCCGGCTTAATCCCTATCACGATCGGGATGGTGGCCGTTCAATACCTGGCCTTCCATGTCTCCATCATGTTGGGTTTCATCGCGGTCGCTCTCTCGTTCGTAGTCTCGCTGGTGTGCTGCCGGGCAACGGGAGAAACGGACACCACCCCGATTGGCGCCATGGGCAAGCTAACGCAGTTGCTCTACGCCGTCCTGCCGGGCGCCAAGGGGCTGGCGTCGATCAATCTGATGGCGGCGGGCGCCACCGCTTCGGCGGGCGGCGCCGCGGCCGACCTGCTGACCGATTTGAAGAGCGGGTATATCCTCGGGGCGAACCCGCGCAAGCAATTCATCGCGCAGTTCATCGGTGTGTTTTTCGGCACGCTGGCCATCGTGCCGGCCTGGCGCCTGATGGTCCCGAACAAAGCGGCCCTGGAAGCCTTCAATCCGCCGGCGACCTACATGTGGAAAGCGGTGGCGGACCTGCTGACGCAAGGGATCCACATGCTGCCCTCCTCCGCGGTATGGGCCATTGTGATCGGGGCGATCCTGGGAGTGGCGCTGCCGGTGGCCGGAAAAGTCTTTCCCCGAGCGCAACCCTGGCTGCCTTCGGCCATGGGCCTGGGCCTGTCGTGGGTGATGGTATTCGAGAACAGCCTTTCCTTCGCCATCGGCGCGGTTCTGGTCGCGCTCTGGACCAAACTCCACAAGCGGACATCCGAAATGTACTACGTGCCGGTCGCTTCGGGCCTGATTGCCGGCGAGTCCCTGGTGGCGGCCATTATTGCCATCGCCTGTACCGTGGCCGGCCTGATGGCGGTGAGGTGAGGCGGCAACCATGCGGGGTGAGCCGGGCCCGACTTCCAGGTTTTCGAGAGGCTGCGAATCGATGGACGGAAGTCCATGGCGGCCATCCATTGCCGCTCCGCGATCGAGGTCGGCCCGCCGTCCGTCGTTGGAAAGCGCACGCGATAAGCGGCCGCTCACCCTCAAACGTGCAGAGCGGCGGAAACAGGCATCTTTTTCGTGTGTTTTGTGTGGTTCGTGGTCCCTCTCTGAGTGTCTCATGGTTTTTGTCTGTTCACTCGAGCGCGGTTTCAGCGCAGTGTTCGCGGCTTGAGTTCCCGCAGGCGCATGGGGTAGGCTGGCAACGCTGTTTGCGGAAACGATCTCGACACTTGCAATTCAGTGACACTTGGCTATGAACGCCGTCCCGACCACCCCCTTATGACCCCATCCCCTCCTCCGATTTCTCGCCGAGCCATGCTGCGCCACTCGGCCGCCGGAGCGCTCCTCGCCGCGAGTTCCCCGTACGGGCCCCTGTTCGCCGCGCCGCAGGGGCGTCGTTTCAAGATCGGCGCTTGCGATTGGTCGATTGGCAAAATGGGGGATCCGGCCGCGTTCGAGCTGGGCAGACAGATCGGCCTGGACGGCGTGCAGGTCAGCCTGGGAACGGCGGCCAACCACATGGCCCTGCGCCAGCCCGAGGTCCAGCGGCGCTATCGGGAGGCCGCCCGAACCGCCGGTTTGCAGGTGGCCTCGCTGGCCATCGGGGAGCTGAACGAAATCCCGTACAAGAGCGATCCACGGACGGTGGAATGGGTGAGCGACAGCATCGACGTGTGCCGGGCGCTGGGCGTCCGGGTCGTGCTGCTCGCCTTTTTCAGCAACGACGATTTGCGGGGCGACTCGGCCGGGGTGGACGAAGTGGTGCGCCGGCTCAAAGCGGTCGCGCCCAAGGCGGAGAAAGCCGGGGTTTACTTGGGGATCGAGAGCTGGCTCAGCGCCGAGCAGCATCTGGAAATCCTGGATCGTGTGGGCTCGAAAGCCGTCAAAGTCTATTACGATGTCTGCAACTCGAACGACCGCGGCTACGATATCTACAAGGAAATCCGCCGCCTGGGCCCGCGCATTTGCGAGTTTCACGCGAAGGAAAACGGCGCGTTGCTCGGCCAGGGAAAAGTCGATTTCCGCCGGGTGCGCGCGGCCATGGATGACATTGGCTATACAGGGTGGATTGAGATCGAAGGGGCCGTTCCGCCGGGGCAGCCGATGCTCGAGAGCTACCAGGCCAACTGCACGTTCATGCGGCAGGTGTTCGGGGCGTAATCCCAAGCGCAAACGGCTGCGCGCGGCGGACGGGCGCCCGCCACCGCCTAATCCGCGAACAGGAACTGCAAATCCTGGAGGGTCAGGCTTTGGGCAAATTTCTCCTCGCCGAGAACGTCTTCAGCCAGCGCCTTTTTGTGCTTCTGCAACTCGCGGATTTTTTCCTCGATGCTGTTCTTTATCAGCAAGCGGTAGGCGATGACATTATTGGTCTGGCCGATGCGGTGGGTGCGGTCGATGGCCTGGTTTTCCACCGCCGGATTCCACCACGGGTCGAAGAGCACCACGTAGCTGGCGGCGGTCAGGTTCAGGCCGAAGCCGCCGGCTTTGAGCGAGATGAGGAAGACGGCCGCGCCTTCGGCCGCCTGGAAATTGCGGACCAGTTCGCCGCGGTTTTCGGTTTGGCCGGCCAGATAGAACATCGGCCAGTCCCGGGCTTTGAGCTCGGGTCGAGCAGGTTGAGCATCTCCACAAACTGGGAGAAGACCAGCACTTTGTGGCCTTCTTCGATCAGCGGTTCGAATCTGCTCGAGCAGGGCCTCGGTTTTGGCGCTGGGCGCTTTGGAATCGGGCTTGATCAGGCGTGGGTGGCAGCAAATCTGGCGCAGGCGCAGCAGCGAGGTCAGGAAGTGGAATTGCTGCTGGGCGAGCTCCTTTTGCGTTTGGACGCCCAGGAGTAGCTGCTGGGCGCGCTTGAGTTCCGCGCGATAAAGCGTCTTTTGCTCGCCTTCGATTTCGCAGAACAGGTCCTCTTCGATCCGCGTCGGGCAGGTCTTTGGCGACTTGCGCCTTGGTGCGGCGCAGGAGGAACGGACGGACGCGCGACGGCCAGGCGCCGGCGGGCGAGCGGGTCGCCTTTGGCGTCGTAGAGCTTGGCGAACTGGGCGCGGCTGCCCAGGACCCCCGGCATGACGAACGGCCATGAGGCTCCACAGATCCAGCAGCCGGTTTTCGATGGGTGTGCCGGACAGGACCAGCCGGTGCGCTGTGCGCAGGGCGCGGGCGACCTGGGCGGTCTGGGAGCTGGGATTCTTGATGTATTGGCCTTCGTCGAGAATCACGGCCAGCCAGCGGAACGCCACCAGGCTCTCGCCCAGGGACGCGGAGCTGGCTGTAGTTGAGCACGTGCAAATCCGCCGCTGCTCAATTGCTCAGTGAAGCCGGTCAGCTCGCCGGCGGACCAGACCCTGACGCGCAAGCCGGGCGCAAAGCGCGCGGCTTCAGCGTGCCAATTGTCCATGACGCTTTTCGGGCAGACCACCAGGGCGGGAGCAGCTCCCGGCGCGGGTGCGGCCCCGGGCTCGACGGGAGCAGCTCCCGGGCGGGAAGATTCGGTGATCCGGCGCTCCGCTCCGTTCTGTGGATCGCGCAGCCACAGCAGCCAGGCCAGCGCTTGCAAGGTCTTGCCCAGGCCCATGTCATCGGCCAGAATGCCGCCAAACCGGTTGGTGCTGAGATAGGCCAGGAAATGAAACCCCTCGAGCTGGTAGGGCCGGAACTCGGCTTTGATGCCGGCGGGCAGTTCCGGGGCGACCCGGGCCTTGATCTCGCTGGCGCGTCGCTGGATTTGCTCGACCTGTTGCTCGGGGAGAAATCGTTTGGCGGCGTCATCGGCAAGCTGCAAGGCGTGCAGGCGCTGCGGCTCAGCCGACAGCTCGCGCGGGTTGAGCCCCAGCCGGGCCAGCCGCTCGTTTTCCTCCTCGGTGAGATCAAACTGCAGCCGCCGCCAGCCCCGGCCCTTGAGTCGCACGTAACCGCCCTGGGCATTCAAGAGCAGTTTGATTTCGGCGGCCGTCAGTGTCGTGTCCGCCACGTCGAGGCCCACCCGCAGGTCAAACCAGTCAATCTCGGTTTCCGTGACGTCCAGTTTTACTCGCCCGGCCACTTCCGGGTTGGCGAAGGAAGCCAGTTCGCCCTTGAGGATCACCGTAATGGTGGGTGGCATCGTCTTCAGCCAGGAAGCGAATATTTCCGGGAATTTACGCGTCACCCGCAACGCGAGGTTGTCGCGGTACGGCGAAGCTTTCAGGTTCAGCGGTTCGAGCACCAGGGGCACCTGCTCGATCTTCGAGGTGTCATAAACGACGATCTCGCTGCCATCCTTTGGTTTGCGCCCCGCCTGCCGGGCGCGGGTGTCCATCCAGTTGGACCCTGTCCAGATCGCGCTCTGCCCATCGGGGGCTTCAGCGATGGCTTTGACGACGCACTCCTCGGCGTCGCTGCCGGGAAAAGTGGGCTGCAATTCGCAGGTGATAGTCGCCTGGTAGGCGAGTGAGCGGACGCGCTGCTTCAGCGCGGGCGGCAGCTCGACTTCGAGTGAATGCAGGAAGGCTACGCCCGGAGTGCTTTCGATGGCGGGCGCGGGGATGCGGTTCTCGGCGGAGGGCTCGAGCAGGCTATCCGCGGCCTGTGGCCCGGTATAGAGCGCTTTCAGCGTCAGATACAAGGCTGGATGGCCCGGAAGCGTGGCCAAAAACGGAGGCGCCGGGGAGCCGTCCGCCCGCACCAGCCGCAGCCGGTAATCGTCTTCGTCCCCGGCTGCCGGGGTGAGCTCCCAACGCAATGGCTCGGCGGGCCGGTCGAGGGTTTGTCCCTCCTGATTCACCATCCGCGATTCCAAGAGCCGCGCTCGGAGGAGACGACCCAGGATCTCCGGCGACTCGCTCCGGTCGTAGCGCAGGCTTGGGCTGAGGCCGTAGCGGAAATGGTTCGATAATAGCTGCCACATCAGGTCCGCCTCGGTGGTGAATGTGACCTGGTCACCGTTCCGCGCGTTCCAGAGTCGCTTCAGATGGGTGGGTTTGACCGGCTCGAAGTCTTTGCCGTCGGGGCGGCGCCATTCGAGTTGGGCCGCGTCTTTACCTATCCTCAGGCGCAGATCCGTGGCCTCCGCAGGTGCGCCCATGGCCGCCGGGGAGTCGATTTGCAGGGCGCTGAGTTTGTGCTTCCACTCGTCGATTTCTACGGTTCGCTTCCAGCGCGCCAGCCGGCGTTGGATGGGCGCCAAATCGGTCACGGGAGTCATGAACTCAGGAATCTTCGCCCCCCGCTCCTGCGCGGCCGCCGCGACGTAGAGCCAAAACTCATGCTCGCTTTTTGGGAAAACGGGCCAGATTCGCAAGTTGGCCCAGGCATAGTCTCTCAGCACCAGGCCCATCTGTTGAAAATCCCAACCGCTGATTTCGCGGCTTTGGCTGGAACGCAGATACGTGCTGTGGACATTGCGCACGAAGGCCGATTCCTCTTTGGTCAACCGGCTTCCCTTCGCCGCTTCGAGCCGCTCGGCCAGTTCGCTGGCAGCGGGCTGGTTCACGGCCCGCTGCTTCCAACGGATCTGTGCCAGCCGGGCCATGGCGCTGCGCATGCCCGAACTCAGACTCCGCACCGCGGCCGTTCGGTGCTCGGCCAGCAGCGCGCTCATGGCGGCGAAGATATGCTCGCAATCGGCCTTCCGCGGGCAGGAGCACCCCCCAACCCAGCCTTCCTCCTCGTCGAAACATAACAGCACGTGATAGTCCTGGCCGTCTGCCACCACGGTGGCGTACTTCACCCCTGGTTCCTCCTCAACCAGATCCATCACATGGCTGCCGTGGAAAAGACCCAGCCCCTTGCGGCGCACCTCCAAGGGGAAGTGTTTCAAGAAGGTTTGGGCATTTTGCGGCTCGATTAGATCGAACGCGTTGTCCATCTTCCCGAATATACAAGCGGAGGACTGGACGACAAGAGCGTAACCCGGCGAACCCAGGTGGCCGGCACCAGAGACCCGCCGCGACCACAACTACAGCCCCAGCTCCCGTTTTACTTCCCCGAACGCCTCGAGGGCAAAGGCCAGGTCCTCCCGGGTATGCGCGGCGGAGATCTGGGTTCGAATCCGGGCCTTGCCCTGTGGCACCACCGGAAAGGAAAAGCCGATGACATAGACCCCCTTGCCCAGCATGGCTTCGGCAACTTTTCCGGCCAGCGCCGCATCCCCTAGCATCACCGGCACGATCGGGTGGACTCCGGGCAGGAGGTTAAACCCCAGCTTCGCCATGCCGTCCCGGAAAAAGCGGGTATTGGCTTCGAGGCGGTCGCGAAGTTCGGTCGATTGGGTCAGCAGTTCGAGCACTTTCAGCGAAGCGCCGGCGATGGCCGGGGCCAGGGTGTTCGAGAACAGATACGGGCGGGAGCGCTGGCGCAACAGTTCGATAATCTCCCTGCGCCCGCTGGTGTAACCGCCGCTGGCCCCGCCCAGCGCCTTGCCCAGGGTGCCGGTGAGAATATCCACGCGCCCCAGCACCGGGTGATAATCGGGCGTGCCCCGCCCCTGCCCGCCCATGAAGCCCACCGCGTGCGAATCATCCACCATGACCAGCGCGCGGTGTTTCTCCGCCAAATCGCAGATAGCCGGCAGGTTCGCGATGTAGCCGTCCATCGAAAACACGCCGTCGGTGGCGATGAGCCGGAACCGCGCGCCGGAGGCCTCGCGCAGCCTGGCTTCAAGGTCCGCCATGTCGCTGTTGCGATACCGCAAGCGCTGCGCTTTGCAGAGCCGGATGCCGTCGATAATGCTGGCGTGGTTCAACTCGTCCGAGATCACGGCGTCCTCCGCGCCGAGCAGCGTTTCAAACAAGCCGCCGTTGGCGTCGAAGCAGGAGGAGTAAAGAATCGTATCCTCGGTATGCAGGAACTCGGTGAGCTTGGTTTCTAATTGTTTATGGACGCCTTGCGTGCCGCAAATAAACCGCACACTGGCCAGGCCGTAGCCCCAGCGGTCCAGCGCTTCCTTGGCGGCGGCCGTGACGGCCGGATGCTGCGCCAGGCCCAGGTAGTTGTTGGCGCAGAGATTGAGCACCGGCTGGCCATCGGCCACCCGGATGGCAGCTCCCTGCGGCGTGACGATCACGCGTTCGTGTTTGTAGGTTCCCGCCGACCGGATGCCGGCGAGTTGCTGTTCCAGATACTGCCTGAATTCTTGTTGCATTGTCGATCCTCGCGGTCCCGAAGGGGATGGCCAAAGAAAAATCGGCCCGGCTCACCGGCGGCGCGCCCCCGAGTGGCGCTCCGGCCGCCGAGCGCTCGCTGGGTTCAGTTTGGCACACGCGCCCGCCCGCAGCGACGGAAAAGCGGCTCAACGCCAGTTGAGAATGACCTTGCCCGATTGGCCGCTGAGCATGACCTCGAACCCTTTTTCGAATTCGGTGCAAGGGAAACGATGCGTGATGGCGGGCTTGATGTTCAAGCCGGTTTCCAGCATCACGGTCATCTTGTACCAGGTCTCATACATCTCCCGCCCGTAGATGCCTTTAATGGTCAGCATATTGAAAACCACTTTATTCCAATCGAAGGGCACGTGCTCCGAAGGAATCCCCAGCATGGCGATTTTCCCGCCGTGACACGTGTGATCGATCATCTCCCGCAGCGCCGCCGGGTTGCCCGACATCTCGAGCCCGACATCAAAGCCTTCTTTCATCCCCAACTGCTGCTGGACTTCTCCGAGGCTCCGTCCGCTTTTCACATTCAGCGCCACCGTGGCCCCCATTTGCCGGGCCAAACCGAGACGGAAATCGTTCACGTCGGTGACGACCACGAAGCGCGCCCCGGCGTGCTTGGCCACGGCCGCGGCCATGATGCCGATCGGACCCGCCCCGGTAATGAGCACGTCCTCGCCCAGGAGCGGGAACGAGAGGGCCGTGTGCACCGCGTTTCCGAACGGGTCGAAAATCGCCGCCACGTCGCGATCGATCCCGTTGCGATGGTGCCACACATTGGTCATGGGCACGGAGATGAATTCGGCGAACGCTCCGGGGCGGTTCACCCCGATGCCTTGAGTATCCTTGCACAGGTGCCGCCGCCCCGCCAGGCAGTTGCGGCAGCGCCCGCACACGACGTGGCCCTCGGCGCTGACCACTTCGCCCGGAAAAAAGTCCGTCACGTTCGAGCCCACTTCCGCCACCTCGCCCACGAACTCGTGGCCGACCACCATGGGCGTGGGGATGGTCTTTTGCGCCCACTCGTCCCATTTGTAAATGTGCACGTCCGTGCCGCAGATGCCGGTTCGATCCACGTGGATCAACACGTCATTGATGCCGACCTGGGGTTTGGGCACGTCTTCGAGCCACAGGCCCGGCCGCCGTTCTTTTTTCACCAACGCTTTCATAGGTTCTGGATTTCTAGTTTACCGGAATAACTTCCTATAAACTAGACACACTCGCATCCGGTATGCAAGATAAATTTCCAATATATAGGAATACGAACATCAGCCCAAGAGCCGCCAGCGTTATCCGAAGTGGACGCCCCGGCTCGACTTGCGCCTACTCCCCAATTTCGGTTTTGAGCAGGTGGGTGACGGCCTTCACGGCCAGTTCCATGGGAAAGATGGGTTTGGTGATCACGTCGTTGCCTCCGCACAGCAGGGCTTCGGCCCGGGTTTCCGGGTCCGTGTGGCTGGTCACAAAAATGATGGGCGTTTGGCGGTAGTGCGGCAGCAGGCGTGTCCGGCGGCAGAACTCGAATCCATCCAGCCCGGGCATTTCGATATCCAGGAGGATCAAGTCGTAGTGGGAGGCCTCGAGGCGTTGCAGCGCGGCGAGCGGGTCCTCGGCCCCGTAGGCGTGAAGTTGTGCGCGGCGCAGCGCCACCACTTCCAGACGGTTGGATACCGGGTCGTCATCCACCACCAGGATCTGAGGGTTGAGCAGGGGCTCTCCGCCCAGGCGGGCGCTCTGTTGGAACAGACTCTCGATAAAGTCCAACCCGGTGGCGATCGTGCGGATGACCTGCGGGTTAATGCGCGCCGGTTTATCCATGAGCACAAAGAGCAAAGCTTCGAGGACGCTGCTCATTTTAGCCAAACGGTGGCAGCCGGTCAGCCCGGCGGTGGCTGTCACGAAATGCACCTTGCGATACAGCGCTTCAAGCCGCAATCCCCGCTGGGTCTCCTCCGGCGCTTTCTCGAAGGCCTCGAACAGACCTCGCAACGCGGCGCAGGTTTCGCCTGCGTGGTCCAGAAATCCCTGGTGGGCTCGCTCGCGAATCTGAGCTTCGGTCGCCTGTGCCGCCCCCGAGGCGCCCGGAGTGCCAGGGCTCGGCCGGTCTTCCTTTGCCGTTTCGCCGGCCGGTGCCGCCGGAGGGCCGCCACCCAAGAGCTGGCCGATCACCTCGACCAGTATGGCGGGCGTGCAGCGTGACTTCAAAAGGGCCTCCTGCACGCCGGCAGCGCGTGCCCCTTGCGCCAGATCGTCCAGGTAGGAATTGGACAGAACCACCACGGGCAGCGCCGAGAGTTCCTTGTCGCCCCGAATAAACTTGAGCACATCCACTCCCGTCAGTTTGGGCATCATCAGGTCCAGCACCACGACATCGGGCTTGGCTGTCCGCAGCGCTTTCATCGCCTCCAGCCCATCGGAAGCGGTAGTCACTTGGAAATCGTGACGCGCCAACCCATCTTGAAAAATCTTCAAGATGAGCGGATCGTCATCGACTAGCAGAACCCGTTTCATTTGGTTTCGCGCTGCACTCGGTTATTCTTAGGGCCTATCCTAATTGAAAACACAGACTCGGGAAAGAACAAGGACGTGGGCGGCTGGACCGTTGAGTAAGGGCGCCTCAATCCGGATAGCCTCGCGGATGCGCCTTGTGCCAGGCCCAGGCCGTGATGACGATGTCTTCCAGGCGCGGAAACTTCGGCTGCCAGCCCAATTCGCGAATCGCCTTGGCCGCCGAAGCCACCAGCTTGGGCGGGTCCCCCGGCCGACGTGGCCGCTCGAGGGCGGGGATCTTCACTCCCGTGACTTTCGCACACGTTTCAATGACCTGCTTCACCGAATACCCGTCGCCATTGCCCAGGTTGTAAAAGCCCTGCTTCCCCGGGGCCAGGGCCAGGATATGGGCCTGGGCCAAATCGATGATATGAATGTAATCCCGGATGCAGGTGCCGTCGGGCGTAGGATAATCCGTGCCAAAGATCTCACAGTGCTGCGCCTGCCCCAAAGGCACCTTCAGCACGTTGGGAATCAAATGGGTTTCGGTCCGATGGTGCTCGCCGAGTTTCGCGCTGGCGCCGGCCGCATTGAAATACCGAAAAGCCACGAACTCCAATCCATGCAGCTCGTGGTACCAATGCAGCATCCGCTCGAACATCAGTTTGGATTCGCCGTAGGGGTTGATGGGCCGCTGCGGCAGATCTTCAGTCATCGGCACCCGGTCCGGAGGGCCGTAAGTGGCGCAGGTGGAGCTGAAGACAAACTTCTTCACGCCGGTCTCGACCGCCGCATCGAGCAACTTCAGCCCGTTGCCGACGTTGTTGCGGAAGTATTTCCCGGGGTTGACCATCGACTCCCCGACCAGCGCGTTGGCCGCAAAATGCAAAATGGCCTCCGGCTGCGCCTCGCGCACGGATTTAAGGATATGCCCCTCTTCACCGGGCCGCCCGAGCACAAAGCGGGCGCGCGCATCCACCGCGGAACGATGTCCTTCGCTCAGGTCGTCGTACACCGTCACTCGGTGTCCCGCATCGAGCAATCCCTCGGTGCAAACCGAGCCGATATATCCCGCGCCACCCGTAACAAACACATTCATGGGGCGCCAAGCTAATCTCGGCGGGCGGGCGGCTCAACGGGAAAATGGCCGTTCTGCAGCTCGCTCCGAAAAACCACCTTCACCGGGTAGCTCTTTCCGTCGGCAAAAGCCTTCGCCAGCCAGTTTTGCACGAACTGTTCGGTTTGGTGCCGGCCTGTCTCCCGAACCAGTCCGATATTGGTCCGGGCCTTCTCGATGGAAAGCCAGGTAATTGAGTCCTTCAAGTTCGCCATGGCCTCGGTGGTGTTTCGGATCAGGCTGTTCTTCTTCACCTCGTAGGTAATCCGCGAGGCATCCACCGCCGGCTTGTTAAACTTAATTTGCGGCGCCACCACCCACACCACCCCATCCTGCAACCGAAAATCCCAGCGCGCATTCAAATCCAGGTAATAGGTGTAGCTCACCGGCGCGGTCGCCTGCACCACCACCTCCGGCAAGGGTAGATAACCAAAAGCGGTGCTGGACTCATCTGTGCGCGTGAAGGTCTCGACCTGGGAGAGCGTGGCAAACTGCAAGTACTGACTGCCACTGAGCGTGGTGGCGTAACTGGTAAAGGTGGTGCTGACCGTGCCCTGCCTGAAGGCAGCGGCCACCTCGGTCATTTTTTGGCCCACTTGCTCGATTACTTTGCCCGCCTGCGTCAGGGCGTCGCCCGGCAGGCTGCGACAGGAGCGGAAAGCATAAACCCCACCGCCGACCAGCAACAGCACGATAACCATCCAGGCCACCGGCCAAGCCCAGGGATTTCGGGCCGTCGCGACCGGAGATGCCGGTTTGGAATCGCTCCCCGGAGGTGATGGGCGCGGTTGCATAAGCTGCCAGCGCTTAAGTTGCCGTGCGCCCGGCGATTATCAAGTTTGAATAGTCACACTCCGGGCCGCGTCTGAGCTACGTTGGGTTCTAATAGACTGCCTGGGCGGGCGCTGGCGACAGCGCCCGCTCTGAGTTCAAACTAGCTGGTTAGGTTGGGTTGTGCGGCCCGGTTCCGAAACCGGGCCGCCTTTTTGTCTCCGAAAAGTCATTGGCCTTTCCGGGAGGGGCGTCCTAAACTCCTTGAATCGGAACCTCCCTTGCGCCTATGAAACCAGTCCGCCGCGCGGTAATCGATGTCGGAACCAACTCGATTAAGCTGCTCGTGGCGGACGTCGAGGGTGTCCAGGTCAAGCCGCTCCGTGAGGAAAGCCGGCAAACCCGCCTCGGCCAGGGCTTCTACGACACACACCGATTGCAACCCGGTCCGATCGCCCAAACCGCGGAGGCCGTCGCCTGGTTCGCCGCGCAGTCGCGCGACGCGGGCGCGCGCTCGCTTCGGATCATCGCCACGAGCGCGGCGCGCGACGCGCTAAACGCGGCGGAGTTAACCAACTCGATCCAGAACGCCTGTGGCCAAGCCGTCGAGATCATCTCGGGCGAACAGGAGGCCGATTGGGCCTTCCAGGGTGTAACCACGGACCCGGCGCTGCGAAACGAACCGCTCCTGCTGCTGGACGTCGGCGGCGGCAGCACGGAATTCATTCTTGGCCGGGGCGAGCACCGGCGCTTTTGCCAAAGTTTCCCCCTGGGAACCGTGCGCTTGCTGGCAAGCCACCCGCCCGGCGACCCACCCACACCCGCGGAGTTGGCCGCATGCCGTGAGTGGCTGCGAGTCTTCCTGAATGAACGTGTCAGGCCCAGGCTCGAACCCGCGCTGCTCGACCAACCGCGCTCGCCATCCGGCCAGCCACTCATCCAGATGGTCGGAACCGGCGGCACGGCCAGCATCCTGGGATGCATGGAAGCGAATTTGAACGTATTTGACCGGGAAAAGCTCGAAGCCACCCGCCTCACCCGCGACCGCCTCGCTTGGCACGTCGGGAATCTATGGGCCCTATCCCTCGAAGAGCGCAAACGCATTGTCGGCCTGCCGCCCAACCGGGCCGATGTGATACTCACCGGCGCGGCGATCTATGAATCCATCCTGGCATTCTTCGGGTTCTCCGAACTGCGGATCAGCACGCGTGGGCTGCGGTTTGCCGCCTTGATGGATACCCCCGGGGTTCCGTGAAACCGCCATTCTCGGATCTGCAACCACGAATCGCGGGTTAGACAGCCACGCCCGTTCAGGTAATGTTTAAGTGATCGTTCGCTATGCCCATTTCAGCACCAAATGAAAAGCCACCGCGCCCGTCCGCGCGCTCCGCCACCCCGATCACCGAGTTCGGGATCAGCGGGATGACGTGCGGCAATTGCGCGCGTCATGTCACCGAGGCCATCCAGGCCGTGGCTGGTGTGCGCACCGCCCTGGTCAACCTGGACACGCATGCGGCCAAAGTTTTCTGGACCGCCCATACCGAGCCGGATGTCCGAGCGGTAATTCAGGCGGTGGAAAAAGAGGGGTTCGGCGCCAAAATCCGCGAAGCCGGCACTCACGACCCCACGGAACACAAACTGGCAGGGTGGGAGTTGAATTTATGGCTGGGGGTCCCCGTGACGATCCTCCTGATGGCCGGGGAGTGGGCGCTGGGCTGGGGAACGGCCGGGTGGTTCCAGTGGATTTCGTTCATTTTGGCGGGCCTGGTACAGGTGCTGGCGGGCGCGCGTTTCTATCGCGGCGCGTGGGGCCAGCTCAAGGTGGGCCATTCTAATATGGACACCCTCGTGGCTTTGGGCTCGACCACGGCCTTTGGTTTCAGCACCTGGGCGTTATTGAGCGGACACGCTGGTCACCTGTATTTTATGGAGGCCGCCGCGATCATTACCCTCATCAGCGTGGGGCATTGGCTGGAGTCCAGGGTCAGTCTCCGGGCCTCAGGGGCCCTGCGCAAGCTCCTGGACCTCTCACCCCCGCTGGCTCAACGCCGCCTGCCGGATGGGAGCGAAGTCACGGTTTCGGTCTCGGAACTCGCGTGCGAGGACCTCGTCGCGTTGCGCCCCGGCGACCGCGTGCCCATGGACGGCACGGTCATCGAAGGCAGCTCAGTCGTGGATGAGTCCATGCTGACTGGCGAATCCGTGCCGGCAGATAAAGCCCCGGGCAACCCGGTATATGCAGGCACGACGAACCTGAACGGGCGGTTGCTCATGCAAGTCACCGCCACCGGCGAGAGCACGGCCCTGGCCCATATCATTGCCGCCGTCCAGCGCGCTCAAACCAGCCGGGCCAACATCCAGCGGCTGGGTGACCGCGTCAGCAGCGTGTTCGTTCCCATCGTCGTGACCATCGCACTCGCGGCGGGGCTCTGGTGGGGGCTCGCCCCGCAGTCCGCGCTTCTGGTGCACGACTGGCTCGGGCATTGGCTGGGGGTTGGAATCCATCCCGCCGCCACCACCGCCACCGGTTTCATTATCGCCTCGGCCGTGTTAATTGTCGCCTGTCCCTGCGCTATGGGCCTGGCCACACCCGCCGCTATCATGGCCGGCGCCAACGCGGCCGCCCAGCGCGGCATTCTCATCCGGGATGGCATCGCCTTGGAGAAAGCCGGGCGGGTTACCGCGGTCGTTTTCGACAAGACCGGCACCTTGACTTCGGGGAAGCCCGGTGTGGCCAAGGTCTGGCAGCCGGTTGGCCAAACGGATCAGGGTGCCATGTCCGCCTTGGCCGCCGCCCTGGCAACACATTCCACTCACCCCATTAGCCAAGCCGTGGCTCGGCTCTCCACCACAGACCTCCCCGTGTCAGACTGGCGCGAAGTCCACGGCGCCGGTGTGGAAGGAAAGCTCCGGTTTTCCTCGTCCATCGATGAACGACGCCCTCCGTTGGCGGCTTCCGTTGGGAACGGCGCGTCCGGGTTGGAGGGTTTGGCGAGCGAGGCCAATCTTTACCGCCTCGGCTCCCTGCGCTGGCTCAAGGAGTCCGGCGTGGATTTGTCGCTCGGCGCACTTTTCATTGACGAATGGTCTGCCCAAGGCGCTTCGCTCGTGGGGATCGCCATCGAGTGCCGGCTCCTGGGGCTTTTTGCGGTTAAGGATACGGTGAAGCCCGGCGCCCGGGCGGTAGTGGAACAGTTGCGACGGCAGGGGCTCAAAGTTTACCTGGTCACCGGCGACAACACGTTGACCGCGCAGGGAATTGCCCGTCAAACAGGCATCCGACCCGAGGCGGTGTATGCCGAGGTCCGGCCGGAGCAGAAGGCTGAATTTGTCAAAAGTCTGCAGGACCGGGGGGAGCGTGTGGCGTTTGTGGGCGACGGCATTAATGACGCGCCCGCCCTCGAACAGGCCGAGTTGGGGATCGCAGTCGCCCGGGCCAGCGACATCGCCCGCGAGGCGGCTGATATCATCCTGCTCCGCTCCGAGATCGAGGCGGTGCCCGAAAGCCTCGGCCTGGCGCGCGCCACCTTGCGCACTATCAAGCAAAACTTGTTCTGGGCGTTCTTTTACAACTGCGTCGGCATCCCCCTCGCCGCCCTGGGTTTTGTAAGCCCGATTCTATGTGCCGGGGCGATGGCCTTCTCAGACCTGGTGGTGATTGGCAATGCGCTTCGGCTGAAGCGCGCACGGAGCTGAACCGGGACCCTGGGTTCCGGTGCGTTTCGACGCGGGGAGCGCGCCCGAGCCTCACGGTGTGTTGGTCACCGACACCTTTTCTCCCAGCCCCTCTCCGGATCCCGCGGGCCGTTTCGATTCGTGAACGCGTTGAGATCGTTTGATTAGTTCATCGAAGCGGCCCTGCTGCTCAGGCGTCAGAACCTCGCGGAACGCTGCCTTGGTTTTTTGGAACTCGTCTCGAAGCGTTTTGCGCGTGAGATCCTGGCTGGCTTTGAGAATCTGATCGATCCGCTCGCGCTGTTCCGGCGTCAGGTCCAGGTCACTGCCCATCCGGCGCAGGAATTCGTAGCGCATGCCCCGGGCGGATGGTGGTCCTTGCCGATTGAACCCGGGTGCGCGCGTGCCCCGGTCGTTCCGGGCTTGAAAAGCATGCTGGACCAGCAACCCCCCCGTCACCACCCCCGCGCCGAACAGCACCAGCGTGGCCAAAATCACTTTCCAGGTGTTCACCGGCTGCTCTCGGCGGAAGATTCCTGGTCGGCCGCGGCCAGCAGAGTATTCTCAAATTCCTGGGCGACATCAAAGGCGCCGTTGCCGCTGGCCGGCGGGTTGGCCGTGGAGGTGAACAGGTTCCAGGCGGCCAGCAGGAGCGCGATGGCCACACAGGGCGCCGCGGCCCGCCACAGGGCGCGGGCCCATAAGCTCCAGAGATCGAGCGCCGGACTCGAACGCAAGCGGGCCAGCACGCGCTTCTCGAACCCGCAGGGAACCCGATCGTTGGGCGGGGTCATCCGCGCGGCGGCCACCAGTTTGCTTTCCAGTTCTTTAAGGTTCATACAGTCCGCAATCTTTCAGACGGGCTCGAATGGGCAATGGTTACAGATACTTCTCCCGCCCGATTTTCGCCAGCACCTTTCGCATCTCCGCCCGTGCCCGGAATGCCCGCACCTTCACCAGCGGCACCGACCACCCGGTTAATTCGGCGATCTCCTTCACCGACCGTTCTTCGATTTCCAGCAGCGTAATGACCATCCGCGCCGCCGGGGTGAGCTGGCCGAGCACGCGCTGCACCAGTTGGCGGGCGGCTTCGGCGTTTTCCTGGGCATTGCCGGGCTCGCTGGCAAAACGATCGAGCCACTCGCTCTCGGATTCCGCGAGATCGGAAAACGGCGCCTCCCGGTTGCGTTGATGAACGCGGAGGAAATCGTAGCACGTGCGGACGGCCAGCCGCATCAGCCAATGTTCGAACGGGGCCTCACCCCGGAAGCCGTCGAGCTTCTGAAAGGCCTTCAGCCAGACCTCCTGCACGATGTCCTCAACCTCGCTCTCGCGTCGCGCGTAACGCCGCGCCATGGCAAAGAGCCGCGGCGAATACTTTTGGATCAACGGTTCGAAGCTGGCCGCATCGCCCGCCAATACGGCGCCTATCAGCTCCGCTTCCGTCTGTTCCATCAGCGGGAGTATGGCAGGCCGCGGGTTTAAAGGACAGATTTCTTGCACCACACCATGGTGACCGGTGGCGCCGGCCGAGCCGGTCATTGCACCACGATTTTATAGAACCGGTATTCCACGTTGGCGCGGGGATCTTGCAGGGTGATGGGCGAGCCGGTTCCCGGCAGGAGGGTGGCCTTGGGCAGCGCGATCCAATTCGTGGTGCCCAGGTTGTCGTTGTAGTACACGCTGTAGAACAGGTTCGGCACGGTCGAGAAGGTCAGTGAAACGACATTTTGGCTGCGGCTGAAAGAAACCAGCCGGGCCGGAACCAGCACCCGCAGCGTCGCCGGTGCACTGAGCGCTCCCCCGTAGGCATTCGAGATCGTCACGGAGTAGCCGCCGTCATTGCCATTGGTCACGGAGGCCAGGGCGAGGCTTGTGTTGGTCGCGCCGCCGATCGCGTTGGTCGCGTTAAAATACCACTGATAGATCAGGGGGGCCGTGCCCTGGGCGAGCACGGCAAAGATAACGGTCGCGCCGTTCGTCACCACCTGGCTGTCAGGACCCGCCACGATCGCGGGCGGAGCCACGACCGTTAACAGGGCCGGTGCGCTGGTTACGCTGGCATACGCATTGGTCACCACGACGGCGTAGCTTCCGGCCTGGTTGGTGGTGACGCCATTCAAGCTCAATACCGATCCGGTGGCGCCAGCCAGGGCCTGGGTTTGCTGGAAATACCATTGGTAACCCAGCGGCGTCGTGCCTTGGGCGGCAACACTGAAATTCACGGTGTCGCCGTTGGTCGCCACCTGGCTGGCTGGCCCCGCCGTAATGCCCGCCGGCACGACCACGCTCAGTTGCGCGGGCGGACTGGTGGCGCTGCCGTACGCATTGCTCACCACCACCTCATAGACGCCCGCCTGCACCGGGGTAACGCCGCTCAAGGTTAGCGTGGCGTCCGTGCCCGACGCGAGGCTGTTGCTCTGGTCGAAATACCACTGGTACGTCAAAGGCGGCGTTCCCACTGCATCCACAGTCAACGCCACCGTATCGCCATTGGTGGCCGTCTGGTCCAGCGGCCCGCCCAGAATCTGGACGGCCATCGCCACCGTGAGCCGGGCCGGCGCGCTGGTCAAACTCTCGAACGAGTTGCTGACTACCACCTGGTACAGGCCGGCTTGAGCCAGACTGACGTTGGTCAGCGCCAGCGTGGTGTTAGTCGCTCCCGGCAAAGCCGCACTCTGGTTGAAGTACCACTGGTAGCCCAGCAGCCCGGCCCCCTGCGCGGCCACCGCGAAAACCGCCGTGTCTCCCGCGTTGACCACCTGATCGGTTGGGTCACTCGAAATCGTCAAAGGCAACACGACCGTAATCTGGGCGGGCGCACTGGTGGCGTTGCCGTAGGGATTGCTCACCACCGCCTCGTAGCCGCCTGCCTGCGCGTTAGCGAGGCTGTCCAAAACCAGCGCCGCGTTGGTTCCACCAGTCACCGGGTTCGTCTGGTTGAAATACCACTGGTACGTCAGCGGTGGACAACTCGAAACACCGACCGTGAGTGTGGCGGTCTGTCCCGCCGGGACGCTCTCATCCTGCGGTTGACCTACGATGGTGGGCGGGCCCTGGTCCACTACCGCCACCGTCTGCGTGCAGGTCGCCACGTTCCCGCATGCATCCACCGCCTGCCATGCCCGCGCCGCGCTATACCCGTTCCCGCACGTCGCGTTGGTCACCGTGCTCAGCACGCTCAACGCCACTCCCTGCCCCACCGCCTCGAACTGAGCCCCGAAGTCCGAACCCGGCAGGTTGGTCTGCAACATCCATCCCTGGCCCCCGTTCTCCCAATAACTATTGGTTTGAACCTGCCCGACGACCGGCGGGCCAAACAGGCTCAACCCGGCGGTGTCATTGTTGGTTAACCCGCTAAACTGCACCGACCAGGTAAGGCTCTCCGGCAACCGCCCCACCAACGGCACCACGGTGCTCCCCAACTGAAAATCTTCGATCTCCACCGACCCGTTATTGGTCGCCGCCAAATCCAACAGCCCGCTGTCATACAACACCGTCCCGGGCCCCGGCCCCGCTCCCACCACCGGCCCGTCGTTGTTGTAAAAACGCACCCGCGCCTGCACCACTCCCGCAAAACTCCCCGCCACCGTGTTGCTGCCCCAATACCCAAACCCAAACCGCCGAATATACCGCTCCTCACCCCCCAGCGTCACCTGGTTGCCCACCTCGACGCTCCCCGGCACAAAACCCCCGCCCAGGTCGTTGGTCCAGTTGTCATACACCAGCGCCCCTACCACCCCGCCGGCCTGGCCCACCGGCGCGTCAAAATCCCACCCGCTGCCCAGCACCACGCTCTTGTCCCCCGCGCAGTTGAGCACCGGGGCCAGCGTATCGACCACCTGCACCGTCTGCGTGCAGGTCGCCTGGTAGCCCGCCCCGTCGGTCACCAGCCAGCCCCGGCTCACACTGTAGCTCGGTCCGCACCCCAGGTTGGTCTGCGTGCTTAGAATCGTCAGCGTCGTGTTGCTGCCCGTCACCACCGGCACCGTAAAATCCCAGCCCACGCCCCACTGGATAGTCTGGTAGGTCCCGCAGTTGATGGTCGGCAGCACAATCACCACCAGGCTGGCTCCGTTGCTCGAAACCCCATAGGCGTTGCTCACCACCACCCCGTAGAGCCCCGCCTGCTCCGGACCAACCAGGCTCAGGCTCAGGCTCGCGTTGGTCCCCTGCGCCAGCGCGTTGGTCCCCTGGAAATACCACTGATACACCAACGGCTCGCTGCCCTGGGCCACCACGCTCAGCAGCACGTTGTCCCCGTTGGTGGCCACCACGCCGGCCGGCCCGCTGAGGATCAGCGCCGGCACCACCACCGTCAGTTGGGCCGGCGCGCTGGTCAGCGTGTTGTAGGGATTGCTCACCTCCACCTGGTAGAGCCCCGCCTGCGCCACGCTCACGTTGGTCAGGCTCAGCGTCGCGTTGGTCCCCTGCGCCAGCGCGTTGGTCCCCTGGAAATACCACTGATAGCTCACCGGCGGACTGCCCGCCGCGCTCACGCTGAAACTCACATCGTCGCCGTTGGTGGCCAATAGATCCGTTGGACCGCTCAGGAGGATCACCCGGTCCGCAACGACGAGTGTGGCGGGCGAACTGGTGACCGAGTTATAAGCGTTGCTGACCACCACGACATAGTCGCCCACATCCGCAAAGTTCACGTTCGTCAAAACCAGGCTGGCGTTGGTCCCTGAGGCCAGGAGATTTGTGGTGTCAAAGTACCATTGGAATGTCAGCGGCGCGTCGCCTTCGGCGCTCACCGTGAAGGTCGCGGTTCCCCCCGTGCTCACCACCGCATTGGTTGGCTCGTCCAGGATAAGCGCGGGGACCACCACACTGAGTTGGGCCGGAGCGCTCGTCACCGTGTTGTACGGATTGCTGACCAGGACCTGGTAATCCCCGGCGTTCACGGTGCTCACGTTCGTCAGGACCAGTGTCGCATTCGTCCCGCCGTCCACGCTGTTCGTCACCTCGAAGAACCATTGATAGGCCAGCGGGGAGCCGCCCTGGGCCGCCACGACAAATAGCACCGTGTCCCCGTTCGTGGCGACCTGGTTGGTCGGGTCGCTGAGGATCTGGACTGGGCTCACGACACTGAGCAAGGCCGGGGCGCTGGTCACGGTATTATAGAGGTTGCTCACGGTGACCGTGTAAGGTCCGCTGTCAGCCGGGCTTACCGGGTTCAGCGTGAGGCTCGAGGAGGTTGCCCCGGTCAGCAGGCTCGTTCCCTCGAAGAACCACTGGTAGGCCAAGGGCGCGTCGCCTTGGGCCGTGACCTGGAAGGTTACGGTGCCACCGTTCGTGGCTACTTGATCACCCGGACCGCTGAGGATCCGCGCGGGAGCTATGACGGTCAACTGCGCCGGCGCGCTGGTCACCGCTGCATACGGGTTGGCCACGGCGACCTGATAAAGCCCCGCGTCACTGGGGATGGCGTTGCTCAAAACCAGGATGGCGTTGGTTCCAAAATCCAGGCTGTTGGTCGAGTTGAAGTACCACTGGTAGCTCATTGGCTCGCTCCCGCCGGCGATCACGACTAAAAGCACCGTGTCTCCCAAGGCGGCCACCTGGTTGGTGGGATCAGCGAGGATGATCGCCGGGACAATCACCTTGAGCAGGGCCGGCGCGCTGGTGGCGCTCCCGTACGGGCTGCTCACCACCGCGTTGTAGTCACCGGCCTGGCTCGCGCCCACCCGGCTCAAGGTGAGGATCGCATTCGTGCCCTGCGCCAACCCGTTGGTCCCCTCGAAGAACCATTGATAGGCCAGCGGGCCGTCGCCCGCGGCAGCCACCGTGAAGTTCGCGCTATCCCCGTTGGTGACAACCTGGTTGGCGGGATCGGTGACAATCGTTGGCGGCAACACCACACTGAGCTGCGCCGGCGCGCTGGTGAGCGTGTTATATGGATTGCTGACCACCACAGCGTAGGCGCCGATATTCGACGGACTCACGTTGCTGAGAACCAGCGTGGCGTTCGTGGCGCCGCCCAGGGTGTTGGTGAGATTAAAGTACCACTGATAACTCAGCGGCGGGCTCCCATGCGCCTCGACGCTGAACCAGACCGTGTCGCCGTTGGTGGCAAGCTGGTTGGTGGGATCGCCGGAGATGAACGCGGGAACGACCACCGTCAGTTGCGCCGGAGCGCTGGTGGCGCTGCCGAACGGGTTGCTCGCGACCACGTTGTAGGCCCCCACCTGCGCCAGGCTGACATTGGTCAGGACGATCGTGGCGTTGGTGCTTCCCGAAGCAATCGCGCCGCTGAAAAACCACTGGTAGCTTATCGGGGCATCCCCGCCCGCCGTCACGCCAAACGACACGGTGTCCCCGTTGGTGGCAGTTTGATCCAACGGCCCGGTGAGGATCGACGGCGGCACCACGACGCTGAGCTGCGCAGGGCCACTGGTCACGCTGTTGTAAGCATTGGTGACGTTAACGGTGTAGGCGCCGGCGATGGCCGGCGTCACGTTGCTGAGGACCAGTGAGGCGTTGGTTTGACTGTCCAGGCTGTTCGTCAGGTCAAAATACCACTGGTAACCGAGCGGAGCGGTTCCTTGCGCCACCACCACCAGCGTCACCGTGCCGCCGTTGGTCGCGACGACGTTGGTCGGCCCGGTAACAATGAGCGCCGGAACCACCACGCTGAGTTGTGCTGCGGCACTGGTGGCGCTGCTATAGGGATTGCTTACAATCACCGCGTAACTGCCCGCCTGGGCCGGCGTCACGTTGCTCACCGTGAGCGTGGCGTTGGTTCCCGCAGGCAGGGTCATCGAATTAAAATACCATTGATAGCCCAGTGGCTGGCTCCCGGAAGCAGTCACCGACCAGAGTACGGTGTCCCCGTTGGTCGCCAGCTGATCGCTCGGTCCCGTCAGAAGCGTAACCGGGACCGCCACGGTTAACCGGGCCGGAGCGCTGGTGACGCTGCCGTAGTCATTGGTCACCACCACCTCGTAAGCGCCCGCCATATCCGCCACGACATTGCTCAACCCCAGGGCTGCCGCAGTGCCTGTGGCCAGGCTGTTGGTTCCGTTAAAATACCACTGGTAACTCAGCGGTTGCGCGCCGTGCGCGGTGACACTGAAAATGACCGTGTCGCCATTCGTGGCGGCCTGATCCGCGGGGGCGCTGACGATGGGCGCCGAGAGGGCTACGCTCAACTGGGCCGGCGCACTGGTCGCACTGCCATACGCGTTGCTGACCACCACCAGGTAGCTGCCGGTTTCGTTGGTGGTTACACTGGGCAGCACCAGGCTGGCATCCGTGCCATTCGGCAGGCTGTTGCTCTCGTTGAAATACCACTGGTAAGTGAGCGGCGGACAGGCCGATATGCCGGCGCTGAACGTCACCGTCTCGCCCTTGGCCACCAGCGCATCCTGCGGTTGACCCACGATGGTGGGCGGGCTCTGGTCCACTACCGCCACCGTCTGCGTGCAGGTCGCCACATTCCCGCATGCATCCACCGCCTGCCATGCCCGCGCCGCGCTATACCCGTTCCCGCACGTCGCGTTGGTCACCGTGCTCAGCACGCTCAGCGCCACGCCTTGCCCTACCGCCTCGAGCTGGGCTCCGAAGTCCGCCGGACCAATCCCGCTGCGCTGGACCCAGCCATTCGCGCCGTTCTCCCAAAATTGTGTCCGAGCCTGCCCGACGACCGGCGGGCCAAACAGGCTCAGCCCGGCGGTGTCATTGTTGGTTAACCCGCTAAACTGCACCGACCAGGTAAGGCTCTCCGGCAACCGCCCCACCAACGGCACCACGGTGCTCCCCAACTGAAAATCTTCGATCTCCACCGACCCGTTATTGGTCGCCGCCAAATCCAACAGCCCGCTGTCATACAACACCGTCCCGGGCCCCGGCCCCGCTCCCACCACCGGCCCGTCGTTGTTGTAAAAACGCACCCGCGCCTGCACCACTCCCGCAAAACTCCCCGCCACCGTGTTGCTGCCCCAATACCCAAACCCAAACCGCCGAATATACCGCTCCTCACCCCCCAGCGTCACCTGGTTGCCCACCTCGACGCTCCCCGGCACAAAACCCCCGCCCAGGTCGTTGGTCCAGTTGTCATACACCAGCGCCCCTACCACCCCGCCGGCCTGGCCCACCGGCGCGTCAAAATCCCACCCGCTGCCCAGCACCACGCTCTTGTCCCCCGCGCAGTTGAGCACCGGAGCCAGCGTATCGACCACCTGCACCGTCTGCGTGCAGGTCGCCTGGTAGCCCGCCCCGTCGGTCACCAGCCAGCCCCGGCTCACACTGTAGCTCGGTCCGCACCCCAGGTTGGTCTGCGTGCTTAGAATCGTCAGCGTCGTGTTGCTGCCCGTCACCACCGGCACCGTAAAATCCCAGCCCACGCCCCACTGGATAGTCTGATAGGTCCCGCAGTTGATGGTCGGCAGCACAATCACCACCAGGCTGGCTCCGTTGCTCGAAACCCCATAGGCGTTGCTCACCACCACCCCGTAGAGCCCCGCCTGCTCCGGACCAACCAGGCTCAGGCTCAGGCTCGCGTTGGTCCCCTGCGCCAGCGCGTTGGTCCCCTGGAAATACCACTGATACACCAGCGGCTCGCTGCCCTGGGCCACTACGCTCAGCAGCACGTTGTCCCCGTTGGTGGCCACCACGCCGGCCGGCCCGCTGAGGATCAGCGCCGGCACCACCACCGTCAGTTGGGCCGGCGCGCTGGTCAGCGTGTTGTAGGGATTGCTCACCTCCACCTGGTAGAGCCCCGCCTGCGCCACGCTCACGTTGGTCAGGCTCAGCGTCGCGTTGGTCCCCTGCGCCAGCGCGTTGGTCCCCTGGAAATACCACTGATAGCTCACCGGCGGACTGCCCGCCGCGCTCACGCTCAACTCCACCGTGTCCCCATTCGTTGCCACCTGGTCCGCCGGGTTGCTCGAAATGGTCAGCGGCACAACGCTCACGGCGAGCTGGACCGGCGCCCCCGTCACGCTGCCATAGGGATTGCTCACCACCACGCCGTACATTCCCGCATCGGCCGGCGCCACATTGCTCAACGTTAGCGTGCCGTCGGTGCCTCCGCCCACGCTATTCGTCCCGTTGAAGTCACCATTGGTACGCCAAAGGCGCCGTTCCCTGGGCCTCGACGGCAAACACAGCCGTGTCGCCGGCCAACAGGGATTGGTTGGTCGCGTTCTGGACAATGCTCGGTCCGATGAGACATTGGCCGCCGCCGTCGCAGGGCGCTATGGGCGCCAGTTCCAACCCCCAGCATTGCAGGGTTCCGGTGTTGAACTGGACCTGGTCCTGAACCAGCAGCTTCCAGACGCCATTCACCCCGCTCCCACTAGCGCCAAAGAGGGAGGACAAGGGCTGCTCCGGACTGAACGTTCCCACGAAGGGGGCACTCGCCGAATCGATGCTCCCGGGAGCGCTGTCGGCAAACACTGTCATGTTGGTCGGGTCGTCGCACGCGGCGCCATAGTTCTGACCGGCGCCGCCGTTGTTCGAGCTCAACACAATGTTCGTGCCTTGAGGTGAGATGAGCGTTAGCCGCAGGTCGTAATCGTAGCTGTGCGTGAGGTACACCGCCACCTTGACCTGGCCAAGCGGCGCGGAAATGCCCGACACGGTAATGGCCGAGGTGATGCTCCCCAGGTCGGGAATGGGAATCGGCGTGTCGCTTGAAGCAAAGTTGGTGGGCGGGCTCAGAGGAATGATCGAGTTGAGCTGAAACGGGGCGGCAAACGTCCGGCCGCCATCCCCGGTCACCAGCAAGGTGAAGTTCGCGTTGGTCCCGCAGGTGAATTGCGGCGTGGTGCTGATGCGAAAACTCGCGGTCGCGCTGGCACCCGGCAGTAAATCGGGGAAGCTCGTCGGGGCCGGATCCGCCAGGACGCCGGGAGTGGCTGCCATCAAGACCGCCGAAATGTTGGTCAAGGGTTGGTTGGTGCCCGGATTCTGCAAGGTGAGCATCACGGTGCTGCACTCGTTGGCATCCAGGTATCCATTACCGTTGCCGTCCTGAAGCTGGACGCTTTGCAGAGCCAGTTGCGGCGTGATGGCCACCGCCGGGTACGCCATGACGATCCCGGCGCCCGAGTCGCGATCCCAACCCGGCGCCTCGACATCCAGCGTCGTGGTGGTCAGGATATTGCTAATTGCCCCAGCCGTCAGCAGCGGGCTCTGCGACCAAACCAGGGCCGCGATGGCCGCCGCATGCGGCGCCGCGGAGGAGGTCCCCAGAAACGGGTTCAGATTCGTCACCGATGTCGAAACCCCGTCAGCCGCCGTCAAATCCGGCTTTTGCACCACAAAACCGCCAGTGCTCGAATAATCGCCGGGGGTGATCGCGCGGCCGTCAGGCGTGAAAAAAATCCGGCGCGGGCCGTCGCAACTGAAGCTCTCGACGGGGTCGGCGCTGCCACCGGTAAAAGGCTTGGAGGGCGAACTGACACCCGTCGCCGCGACCGTGAAACAATTGGCGGCGCGGGCGGCGTTATGCCCGCGCGTGCTGCCGGGGGTAGCCAGGGCCAATTTCCCCCGGCCGCTGCTCAACCACAGATACCGGTCCTCGCCGGCGTATTTGACGATCACGATGCGCTCGCCCACGTTTAACGTCGAAATCGACTCATACGGATCGCTTTGGCCATCCTGAATGTTGGTCGAACTCCGCAGAACCGAACCGTTCGCGTCCACCACATAGACATCGTAATCATTCGTGGAAGCCCCCAAGGGATCCGACCAAAACAAATCCACCCGGCGCAAACTGCCGCCGCCCGGCATGACCGTGTTGTAGGTGATGCCGCCAAAGTCGTGCAGCCGGCCGCCTCGACCGATCGCCGCTTGTCCCCCATCCTTGAAATCGCCCTCCCACGTTCCGCCGGTCCCGTGATCGATGTTCCCCGAATTGCCCGCCGCGGAAAAAAACATCGCACCCTGGGCGGAGACGTCATCCACCGCCTGCGCGATCGGCCCATCCTGAAAGGGCGATTCGGCAAAATATGTCACATCATCGACAATGATGCGGCATCCGGCGGCATACAGCGCGCGGATGTTATTGGCGAAGCTCGCCGCCCCGCTGAAGGCCGTCGCAAAATAGAGATCCGAGCCCGGCGCCAGGGCGTGGACAACTTCGAGCATGGCGGTGCCTTCACCGGTGCCGGATCCGGCCTGGCCCGGCAGCACCGTCACATTGCCCAACACACCATAGGTCTGCGCATCGGTTAGATAATCCACGCTGTCCGAGAGCACCCCCACCTTGATCCCCGTCCCATCCGCCAGAAACGCGCTGCGCGCCTGGTCCGCCCGGTGCGCGATATCCCCTTCGTGTGACACGGTCCCAGCGTTCGTCGTGGCCCGCTCGGCCGGTCGTATCGACCGAACCCCCGGTTGCCCCGCCACGATCTCCATCGCATTGAGCGGCAGCAACGCCCGAATGGCGTGGTAGCGCTCGAAGCTGTTGATGATTCGACCTCCGTTACGCTCGATAAAGTCCAGCAGGCCGGGACCCACCTCCGCCCGGATGTCCACCAGCACCCGCCCGTCTGCCTCAATGCCAAGGTCGGGGCGCAATAACAGCACCTTGCGCGAGACAAAGCCCTGCCGCTGCTGCCTCACCGCATACACCAGTTGCGAGTCCAGCTTCCGCTGCGCCGGTGTCCGCGAAAGTTTCTCGGCTTGCAAGCTCTCAATCTGCTCGCGCGTGACCGGGCGGAGACCTTCAGCCCCGGAGACGCCCAGTGCCGATGCCCCGAGCATGAGCCCTGTCAGGCTGGCCAGAAGCCAATTTCCTCCCCGACGCCTTATCGTCTTCATAGTGCGCTTTGCCTCGCTCCGCGGATCGGAATGGTTGCGGATGCGGAACCAACAGTTCACAGACAACTCAAGGAATGCCCCCGCGCGCCCGCCTGAACTAGCGCGCTCCTACAACCGGGCCAGTATGCTGAGTCATCACGGAAATGCAAGCAGTTTGAGCGGGGAAAAACGCCCGGAGTGCGGGGCAAAATCCTTCGTTGGCTTCGTTTGCCTGGGCCTGCAAACGCACACTTCCCCGGATCGCCGGGGCTGCGTAGCTTCCGTTCTCGGCGACCGGAGCCACGGGCACGGCCCAAACAGCGCGGAGCTGTGTGTCGATCGCGAACGCAATTTGCATTTTTTATGCCGCGGGTACCCACATTAAGCTATTGACAAATTTCGGCCCGGCTGACATGGTTTACTAAATAAAGCTCAGATTATGAATGACGATCGGAATCCTCCCTCCCGTGAGTTAGCTTTTACGCTTATCGAGTTGTTGGTGGTGATCGCGATCATTGCCATCTTGGCCGCCATGCTCCTGCCAGCACTGGCTACGGCCAAAGACAAGGCGGCGGCCACAACCTGCCGCAACAACCAAAAGCAAATGACCCTGGCCATGCACATGTATGCGGATGATCATGAGGATGCCATGGCTCCACCCAACTGGGACGGTGGCACCACTTTTTCGAACGGGAAGATCGTTCAAGGCTGGCTTTACCACTCGACCAACGGGATTCCCGATCCGGGCCCCGGGGGCACCTACGCGAATAATCAGAACGCCGCCTACCAGGGAGGGTTGTGGTTTTCGTACATGCCAAATCCCAAGGCCTACTTCTGCCCAGTCGATCTCAGGAGCAGAACGTATTTGACCCGCGGACAGCGAAACAACCGTCTCTCCACCTATGTGATGAACGGGGCGGTGGCCGGTTATGGTGAGCAGGACTCCCGCGGCCAGTACCATCCTAACTGCAAGCTCACGACGGTGTGGAGCCCGATGTGCTGGCTCCAATGGGAGCCCGATGAGAACAATCTTGGCCCGGGAAATCCTGGTGGGTTTGATTGGAATGACGGTGCTAATTTTCCCAATGACAGCGAGGGGATTGGACGGCTGCACAGCAGGCGTGGCGGTTGCGTGGTGGCTATTGCGGGCCATGTCATCTTCACCTCGCGAGAGGATTTCCGGGCCGACGCGGACATGCCTGCGGGCCGTGGGCCTGGTCCCGGTGGCGCCACATATAGCCACTGGAATCCGTTCAGCGCTAACGGCTGGTAAGGCAGGTGCTTTCGCCAGGACGATAGAAAGTTCGTGATGAAATTTATCCAGTGGGCGGCCCTTATCGGAGTGCCCTGTGTGTTTTTGCTCGCCGGCTGCGGTCAAAAGCCCGGGGGCCAGCTCACCGATAACGAGAGGAAGGTGTTTGACTCAGCTCCCGCCGAGTTAAAGCAAACCTGGGAGATCGCTTTGGAGGCTTCGCGGACCAATGACTACGCCGGAGCCCAGACGTTCTTCTATGGTATGTTGAACCAGGAACTCTCCCCCGCCCAGCGGGAAGCGGTCAGCAAAGCCAGCACCGAGGTCCAGCAGCGCTTGTACGACGGCGTCGAAAAAGGCGACCCGGTCGCATTGAAAGCCATGCAAGACATGCGCCAGAACTCGCCCAGCCGGCGGCTCCGCTAACGCCACCGAGACCATCGATCGCCCGGGCGACCGGGTGTCTTCACACTCCAACTCACCCACCCAGGCGGGCTCGTTCGAGCTTCGCCGCATAGGCCCCATCGACGCTGTCACTAAAGGGCAGCAACTCGCGTTCGCTTTCCACGCCAAACTCCGGGTGTCGGCCGCTGAACTCCGCGATAACACCCTGATTCTCTTCGGGTTCGAGGCTGCACGTGCTATAAACGATCGCCCCGCCCGGCTTCAGCCGGGCGGCCGCAATTTCAAGCAGTTTGAGCTGCGCGTTCCGCAGCCGCTGAATTTCCTCGACGCGTATTCGCCAGCGCAATTCCACCCGTCGCCCCATCACCCCTGTGTTCGAACACGGGGCATCCACCAAAACCCGGTCAAAGCGGCTGCCCGGTTCAAGGGTTGCCGGCAAGGCGGTTTGCACGCACGTCACCCCGAGGCGGAGGCAATTCTCTTGCACGAGTTTCAAGCGTTCCGCGCTCAGATCATGGCCGGCGATCAATCCTTCGTTCCGCATCCGCTGGGCGATTAAGGTCAGCTTGCCCCCCGGCGCCGCACACAGGTCCAGGACGCTCTGGCCCGGCCGGGGGTCCAGTTGATGCACCGCCAGCAACGTGCTGGGATCCTGAACGTAGAACAACCCCTGCTGAAAGCTGGGCAAGGACTCGAAGGGCGGATGCGATTTCAACTCGAACACCAGGTTCTCCTCGAGCCAATCCCGCCGGACAAAGTCGGTACTCAACGTTTTCCTCCCGCCATTGCGCCAGCAACTTGCCGGGGTCGGCCCGCAGCGTGTTAACCCGGGCAAACGTCCGCGGGGGCGTGTTGTTCCAGGCGAGCAACTGCCGTGTTTGGGCCGTCCCCCATCGTTGCTCCCAACGTTTCACCAGCCACTCGGGATGGGAAAAACCGGTGGCCGGGTCGTGGTCTTTGAGCTCGGCCAATTGCTGCTTCGCCGGCTCAAACTCCCGCAAGTAGCCACGGAGCAAAGCATTAACGAATCCTGATTGCGGACCGAACCCGCGGCGCTTCGCCAACTCGACGGTCACGTTCACCGCCGCGTGATTGGGAATCCGTTCGAGCCAAAAGATCTGGTAGAGCCCGAGGCGCAGGAGATCCTGCAGCGCTGGTTTTTGCTGGCGGCCCGCCGTCTTGCGGTGGATCAGCCAATCGAGTGTGGCCTGCCAGCGCACGACGCCATAGACCAACTCCTGGCAGAGACGCCGGTCGGGTCCGCTCAAGCCCGCCACGGCCAGGGCCGCTTCCAGGATCTCTTCTACAAACCGATCCCCGCCTCGCTGCCCGAGGGTGGCCAGTGCAATTTCTCTTGGTTTTTCGCCGCTCACAATCTTTAATAAAGCTATTCCGGTCTGGGGATGCCAGCGGTATCATATCTTATGAGAGAAGAATTCGAGAAAATGGCGTCAGCGGGCAAGCTTGACCGACACCACATCGAAGCCCTAGTGCAGCTCACCAATAGCGGTTTTTGCATGCACCGGAGCTGGGGTTTCGGCCGGATCAAGACCGTGGACACCGTTTTTGCACGGTTTACCATCGATTTTCCGAACAAGGCGGGCCACACGATGGACCTTTCGTTCGCGGCGGAATCGCTCAAGCCGATCGATCGCAACCATATTCTGGCGCGGAAGGCCTCGGATCTTGACGGCCTGCGCCAACTCGCAGCCACCAACCATCTGGAATTGGTCAAGCTGGTGCTCAACAGCCAGGGCGGCAGCGCGACGGCCGACCAAATCCAGCAATTGCTGGTGCCCGACGTCATCCGGGATGATTGGAAGAAGTGGTGGGAGGCCGCCAAGCATGAACTTAGAAAAGACGGGCACTTCCAGGTGCCGGTCAAGAAATCCGACCCGATCATTTACCAGGTCAAAGAAGTGTCCTTACAGCATCGGTTGATGGGCGAGTTCAACCAGGCGAAGGGGCTGAAGGCCCGTCTCGCCGTGGCCAGCGAAATCCTCAAGAACGCGTCCGACCTTGGCGACAAACAAACCGCCGCCAAGGAAGTCATCAACACGTTCAATGCCGAGATCCCCAGTTATCAGCGCACCCAACCGGCCGTTGCCCTCGAAGCCATCTTCGCCCGGGACGACATGCGCGCCATGGCCGCGTTCGAAGCCACCCCCGGAGAATTGGAAGCCGCGGCCATCTGGTCACAAGACCTGAAACTGGGTCCCCTGATGGACCAGCTTCCCGCCTCGAAACATCGGCGCGCCCTCGAGTCGTTCAAAGCCGCCAACCCCGAGCATTGGCGCGAGGTGCTGCGCAACAATCTCAACAGTGTTCCCGCCAAACTGTGCCGCGAGTTCGCCGGCTTGCTGATCAACGATGGCAAGATCGATCAGCTCAAGGAAACGCTGGCCCGGCTCATCAGCCAGCACACCGCCAGCAGCGAGTTGCTGCTCTGGCTCGCCAAGGATCGCAACGATTCCTTCGCCGATATCCTCGGCCCGGAAGTCTTCCGCGCCATGCTCACCGCGATGGAACGCGACCAGTTCAACGAAAAACGCTCGAACCGGCTCCGGGATTTCATCCTCGACGACCAGGAATTGCTCGTCGAACTGATCGGCTCCGCCGACCTCGAAGTCATCAAAGACCTCACCCGCGCCTTGCAGCTTTCCCCGTCGTTTGACGACATGGACAAGCGCTCGTTGCTGGCCCGCATCGTTAAGAGCTACCCCGCCATCCAATCCCTCATCTCCGGCGAGCAAACCAAGCAGGAAACTCACCTGATCGTTTCCTGGGAAAGCCTCGAACGCCGGAAAACGGACTACCGCGAACTCGTGGAGAAGAAGATCCCCGCAAACTCGAAGGAAATCGCCATCGCCCGTAGCTACGGCGATCTGCGCGAAAATCACGAATACAAGGCCGCCAAGGAGATGCAGAAGCTGCTCATGAAACAAAAGTCCGAACTGGAAAACCAGCTCGTGCGCGCCCGCGGCTCGGACTTCGCCAATCCCCGCATCGATGTCGTCAGTATCGGCACCACCGTTCGCGCTACGGATCTCGAAGTCAACCACGCGGAATACTATACGATCCTCGGTGCCTGGGATTCGAACCCCGAAAAGGGCGTCGTCAGCTATTTCTCTCCCGTGGCCCAGGCCCTCCTCAACCATAAACTCGGCGATGAGGTCGAGTTCGAGGTCCACGGGGTTCGTCATCATCACCGCATCGAGACTATCGAGGCCGCCAAGCTGACTGCCGCCCAGGCCGCCAGCGCGTGATCCGAAGCACTCGCTTCAGCCTATCCTGAAAGGATAGCGGGCACTCAGGCCGGGGTTGAAGGCTTTCGAGCTACCCTGGGTTGGTGCACCCGCAGGGCCTCAGCAACGGGATGATAGCAGCGAGGTCCGGAGGCGATCGGGAGGGACCACGAAACACGCGAACCACACGAAAGCTATCCCGAAGGGATTTCAGCGCTTGCTCCGCTCCTCGCCGCCTCGATAATCTTGCCGCACTCTGATGACTCCTTTTACCACCAATGGACGCGCTTACGCGCCGCCCGACCGGCCCGTCGCGGTGATTTGCCTCGACGGCTCGGCCGATGAATATCTGGATGCTGCCCTGGCCCGGGGACGGATGCCCCATCTGCAGCGCATGGCGGTCAACGGCTACCGCGGTTTTGCCCGCGGAGCGATGCCCAGCTTCACGAATGTCAACAACAGCTCGATCGTGACCGGCGTGCCGCCCGCCGCGCATGGCATCGGCGGAAACTTCTTTTTCGACACGACCACGGGGGAGGAAGTGATGATGAACTCGGCCCGATTCCTGCGGGCCGATACCCTTTTTCCCGCCGCCCAACGGTCCGGGCGCAAAGTCGCCGTTATCACCGCCAAAGAGAAGCTGCGAGATATCTTCGCCCACGGCCTCATCGGGACCGGCGGCGTGGCTTTCTCCTCCGAAAAGGCCGGCCTGGCCCGGCGCGACACCCACGGGATCGCTGAGGTCGAAGCCCTCGCCGGCCCCACACCCCCCATCTACAGCGGCGAAGCCTCGATCTACGTGCTGCGCGCCGGCGTCCGCTTGCTCGAACGCGGCCTGGCCGATCTTCTGTATCTGAGCACCACCGATTATATGCAGCATAAGTTCGCTCCGGAGGACGCCGAAGCGCTCGATTTTTATGCCGCGATTGATCTCGAACTCGGGCGCCTGCTGGCCGCCGGCGCGCTGGTCGGCCTCACTGCAGACCACGGGATGAACGCGAAGCAAAAGCCGGATGGCTCACCGAATGTCGTCTATCTCGAATCCGAACTAGTGGACGAGTTTGGGCCGGGATTCCGGGTCATCCTGCCCATCACCGATCCCTACGTGGCGCACCACGGCGCCTTGGGCTCGTTCGCACAGGTGCACCTGCCGCCCGGAGGCGGGGCGCGCGCGGCCGCAACCGCCGCGTTCATCCACCAGTTGCCTGGGGTCACGGAGGTCCTGGATCGCATGACCGCCGCACGGTTGATGGAACTGCCGCCGGACCGCATGGGCGACCTGGTGGTCTGTTCAGGCCGCAACGCGGTCCTCGGGCGAACGCCGGAATGGCACAACCTGAAGGCGCTGGAAAACGGGTTGCGCTCGCACGGCGGACGGTACGAGGAAATGGTCCCGTTCATTTTCAGTCATCCGCTCAAGCCGGCCTACGCCGCCCGGGCGAAGGGTGATCCACGCAACTTCGATATTTTCGACTTCGCCTGCAACGGTGTCACACCATGAACTTTTCCAGTCTTGTCGCCGGTCAACCGGTTGAGGGAGCGGGCACGGCCGCCGTTCTCAGCCCGTATAGCGGGGCCCAAGCCGGCGTGGTGACGCTGGCGTCACGGCGCGATACCGAAGCGGCCGTGGCGGCCGCCCGGGGCTTTTCGGCCACACCCACCCGCTACGAGCGCTCGCAGATCCTCGAACGCGCGCGGTTGGCCCTCGAAAGCCGGCGCGAAGAGTTCGCGCGAACCATCAGCACCGAAGCCGGGCTGGCGTTGCGCGAAGGCCGCTACGAAGTCGGCCGCACCCTGGACGTGCTCCGCTTCGCCTCCATCGAATCGCTGCGCGACGACGGGCAGATTTTTTCGGCGGACGTTTCAGCCCAGGGCAAGGCGCGCAAGATCTTCACCACGCGGGAGCCTTTGAACTGCGCCGTGGCCGTCACGCCCTTCAACCACCCGCTGAACCAGGTCGCCCACAAAGTCGCCCCGGCCATTGCCGCGGGAACGCCGCTGATCCTCAAGCCGTCCGAGAAGACCCCGCTCACCGCCTTCAAATTTGCGGAACTGCTTTATGCCGCCGGCCTCCCGGGCCCCATGCTGAGCGTGTTGCTGGGTCCCACCCAGGACGTGGCCGAGGCCCTGGTCCGGCATCCCGGCGTCGATCTCGTCGCGTTCACCGGCAGCGTAGCCATTGGCAAACGGATCGCCGCCACCGCCGGCTACAAGAAGCTCGTGCTCGAATTGGGCGGCAACGACCCCCTGATCATCCTGGCGGATGCCGATCTCGCCCTGGCCGTCACCCTGGCCGCCGAGGGCAGCTACCGCAACTCGGGCCAGCGATGCACCGCCGTGAAGCGCATCCTGGTCCACCAGGAGATCGCCGCCGAGTTCACCGCTCGCCTGGTCGAAAAGACCCGGGAATATATTTGCGGCGACCCGCTGGATGAGAACACCCGGGTCGGAACCGTCATCGATGAAGCGTCCGCGATCTACCTGGAAACCGTCGTTCACGAGGCCGTGGCGAACGGGGCGAAGATCCTGGCGGGCGGTCACCGGCGCGGCGCGTTGCTCGAACCCACCGTCATTTCGGACGTGCCCAGGGAGAGCCGCATGGTCACCTGCGAGAGCTTCGGTCCGCTCGCCCCCATTCTCCCCATCCGGGATCTCGACGACGCGCTCGCGCTGGCCAACTCGACGGCCTATGGGCTGAGTGCCGGGGTGGTCACCGCCAGCCTCGAGCACGCGTTGAAGGCCATTCGCACGCTGCGCTGTGGCACCGTGAACATCAATGAAGTGCCCGGGTTCCGCATCGAGAGCAGCCCCTTCGGCGGGATTAAGGATAGCGGCCTGGGCATCAAAGAAGGCGTGATCGAAGCGATCAAGGCCTATTCCTACGTGAAGACTTTTAGCTTGCCCTGGTGACCCGGTTCCGGAGCTGAAACGATCAGTTTCGCGCCACGGGGCAATGCATGGCCACCAGCGCGGTGGCCCACTGAAGTTCCTGCTCCGCCTTGACCCACAGCTCCCGATACGCGGAGGCGTGGCTCGCGCCAGGCCCGGCAGGACAGGACCTGACCTCGCACAGGATGCCTGCCTCGATCAATCGTTTGCCCATTGCGTCCACCAGGCCGCCGTGCGGGGAAGAAAACAATAATCTCATGGCAGAAAAAGCAGCAAGCGCCGGACGGATGGCGAGTGGTTCACAGACACGCGGCTAAGAACAGGGTGCTGAGGATGACGAGGCGGTAGAGATCGCGATCGTTGATAAGCTGGCTCATGGTTTTGCTCGGATTCAACTGCGCGTAAAGTATCGCTTTCATCTGCACCTAGACTCTCATGCTGGAGCTCAGCCCACAATCCGGGGCCAGCCCGGAAATTGGCCCGGGGAAGCTCCGGGGCTCGATTTGAGATGCGTGACCAGTGACGAGTGGGAGAGATGCGCCTTAACAGAGAAAGGCCTGCTTTCGCGTGGTGCGTGTATCTCGTGGATGCCTCCGCAGGCAGGCGGGCGGCGTGGCACGCGCTCGGCCCGGCGGACTGCGGTCCCCCCGTTGCTCCACTATCTTCGGAACAGCCAGAGGATCAGGCTCAGCACAAGACTCAAGAGGATGCAGGTGACGACAGGGAAATAGACGGTGAAGTTCCCTCGGGTATAGTGGAGGTCCCCCGGCAACCGCCCCAGCCAACTGCGACCGAGGCCCGACCATAGCAGAAGGCCGGCGGCCACCAGCACCAGGCCAACCACAACCAGAAATTTGCCGAGCTCAGTCATGCGCTTCCAGCATTTCGAACGCCTCCTCGATGGGGGCGGTTCCCTGAATTCGGGCCAGCGTGCTATACAGTCCATTTTCGGCGAGAAGACTTCCGTGGGTTCCCCGCTCGATGATCTGGCCGTGCCGCAGGACCAGGATCTGGTCCGCTTTGCGGATGGTCGAGAGCCGATGCGCAATCACGAAGCTGGTCCGATTGGCCATCAGCCGTTCCAGCGCCTCCTGGATCAGCCGCTCAGTCGCCGTGTCCACGCTGGCCGTCGCTTCATCCAGCACCAGGATGGGCGCGTTCTTCAAGAGCGCCCGCGCGATGCTCACCCGTTGCTTTTCGCCCACGCTGAGCTTGACGCCGCGCTCGCCGACCCGCGAGTCGTAACCCGCCGGCATATGGGAGATGAACTCGTGACAATTGGCCGCCTTCGAGGCGGCGATCAACTCCTCTTCGGTGGCGTCCAGCCGGCCGTAGGCGATATTCTCCCGAATCGTGCCGTTGAACAAAAAGGCCTCCTGGCTCACGACGCTAATGTGCTGCCGGAGCGATTCGAGGGACATGCCGCTGATGTCCTGGCCATCGATGGTGATCCGGCCCGAGGTGGCATCATAAAAAGCGGGCAGCAGGTTGACCAGCGTGGATTTGCCGGAGCCGGTCGGTCCCGCCAGGGCAATCATTTCCCCCGGGCGCGCCTGCAGTGAAATGTTTCGCAGGACCGGGCGATCGGGCTGGTAGCTGAAACCGACATTTTCGTACACCACTTCTCCGCGCACCGGCTCGCGCAAAGCGGCCCGCGGCGATCCATCGGCACGCTCGACGGACGCATCGAGAATATCGAAGACACGTTCGCCGGAGGCGCGCGCGGCTTGCAGCATTTGGTTCAAACCATGCAGGCGGGCCACCGGTTCATAAAACAGGGCAAGGTAGAACATGAACCCAACCAGTTCCCCCAAAGTCATCCGGCCGGCGACCACCTGCCCGCCTCCCACCCAAAGCACCAGGACCAGCCCCAGCGAGCCGGCCAGGCTCATCGCCGGTGAATACGCCGCCCAGACACGCATGACACCCAAGGTGCCTTTGCGCAGGTCGTCCGCCCGCCGGGCAAAACGCTCATCCTCGTGCGCTTCGCGGCCGAACGCCTTGATCTGGCGCACGCCCTGGAGGTTGTCCATCAGCAGGGCATTCATGGCGCTGGACGCCAGGCGCTGGGCACGGTACCGCCGATGGGCCGTCAGGGTATACCACATGGCGCCACCCGCGAGCAGCGGCAAGGGAATCAGCGCCACCAGCGCCAGGACCGGGTTGGTGGCGAACATGATCGCCGACACCCCCACCAGGCCGAGCACCGCTACGCTGCCCTGTTCGGTGCCGTCGATCAGGACGCGTTCGACGGAATTCACATCTTCGATGACGCGGGTCATCAAATCACCGGATGCCCGCTGATCGAAATAATTCACCGGCAACCGTTGCAACCGGGCATAAACATCCCGCCGCATGTCGTAAATGACGTTTTGTTCGAAGGTGTTGTTGATGCGAATGCGGAGGCTGTTAAAAAAGTCGCGCAAAACAAAGGCGCCCAGCAGCCCGACCATGATCGGTGTCAGCAGCTCGATCCGCCGTTGACGAATGACCTGGTCAATGACGAATTGCGTCAATTTCGGATACGCCAGGGAAAAGGCCAGCGACAGAACGGCGCAACTGATGGTCCCCGCCGCGAGCAGTTTATAGGGCCGCAGATAGGCCGCCACCCGCCGCAGCACCTCCCAAGTGGAACGGGATTTTGCGGTAAACGACGGGTCCCCATGCGCAAAATGATGCATCGTCTATTTATTCTTCAAAACCGCGAAGAGCACAAGCGCCGCGGCAAAGTGCCCGGAGGGATTCGACGACCATTTCCTCGCTGCTCCGTTTTACTTATTTGACAGGCATAAAACTCGCAGGCTAGCCTTGGACCGGCGTGAAACACCTCGTTCTTTCCATCCTGTTTGTTTCCTTTGTCGCGTGCGCGTCTCCGGCGCCAGGCTCCTACTCCGTTCTGGATTTCGGTGCTCGGGGCGATGGCCATTCTGATGACACGGCGGCCTTCCAGAAAGCCATGGATGCCGCGGCCCAGGCCGGCGGGGGGAAGGTCTATGCTCCGCGGGGGAACTACTTTTTCGCCGGGCACCTGAGTGTCCCCGCGGCGGTCGCTTTGAGCGGTGTTTGGGAATCCGTACCCGCACACCCCGGCATGCGCGACCCGGGATTGCCCAAGCCGACGGATGACGGCACCACGTTCCTGGTGACCGAAAGCCGCGGCCAGGAGGACGGACCGCCGTTCATCACCCTGAATCACAACAGCACACTCAAGGGCGTGGTCATCTATTACCCGGAGCAAAACTCCGCCGACGAGCCGGTCCCCTACCCCTGGGCCATTGCCATGCGCGGCAAGAACCCGGCGGTCCTCGCGGTCGAGCTGCTCAACCCGTATAACGGCATCGATGCCAGCAAAAACGAGCGCCATCTCATCCGCGACGTTCAGGGCCAGCCGTTGCGCCGCGGCATCTTCGTCGATGGCATTTACGACATCGGCCGGATCGAGAACGTTCATTTCAATCCCTGGTGGAGCCGGAAACCCCGGCTCACCGAATGGCAACAAGCCCACGGCGAGGCCTTCATCATCGGCCGCAGTGATTGGCAATACATGTTCGACACCTTCTGCTTCGGCTATAACATCGGCTACAAGTTCATCGAAACCCCAGCGGGGCTGTGCAACGGAAACTTCCTGGGCATCGGCGCCGATGACTGCTTCACGGCGGTGGTGGTCGAGAACTGCGCGCCCTTTGCCCTGCTCATTTCCAATGGCGAGTTCGTCTCCTTTCATGGGCCGGATCCGACCATGGTCCGGGTCCAGGCCGCTAACTCGGGCAGTGTCCGCTTCGTGAACTGCGCCTTCTGGGGGCCGTGCAACCAGATCGCAAAAATTGCCGGGCGTGGGACCGTGGGCTTCAGCGATTGCACCTTCGTGCAGTGGGATCGGAAGAAGGAAGGCCGCGCCGCATTGCAGGTGGAGAGCGGAACCGTGCTGGTGCGCGGCTGTGAATTCCGGGAAGACAAGCCGCAGATCGCCCTGGGTGAGCACGTCCGCCGCGCCGTGATTTCGGATAATGTCGTCCGCGGCCAGCTCCGCATCGACAATCAGTCTAAGGCAAATGTAAGGATCAGTGATAATGCCGGCGAGTGATTCCCAGACCAAGCCGCGACCGAAGCTCCCTCGAAACGATAGCCGACTCCCCGGGTCTCCGCGCCTGCGCCCCGCCCATGACGATCCCTCCGTTCCCTTGCCACACCGGCATCTCCCGATCACGCACGGTCATGCCAGGTAAGGCTCCATACCGATTCTCCTCTATGCACCTGCCGCCCCATTGGGATTTCACTCCGAAGCGATCACGTTCCTCGCGCTTTTGGCCGCCGGCCCTCGCCGCCGCGCTTTCCCTGCTCCTGCTGTGCAAACCTTCGGCGGCCGCGGCCTTCGGCGCCGCCGGATTCGAGCCCGTCTCCTTACGGTGTGAGTATCTGCACGACCCACTGGGGATCAGCACCGCGCAGCCGCGCTTGAGCTGGATGCTCGAGCCCCGGCGAGGGGCGCCACGCGGACAAAGCCAGCATGCGTACGAGATCCTGGCCGCCACCGATCCGCGCCTGCTTGCGCGGGATCAAGGCGACCTTTGGCAAAGCGGGCGGATTGACTCCGACCAGACTTCTCAGATCCCCTACGCCGGCAAACCCCTGGGTTCCGAGCAGCAATGCTTCTGGAAAGTGCGCGCTTGGGACCAAAGGGGAAAACCATCGCCTTGGAGCAAAGTCGCTCGCTGGAGTGTCGGTTTGCTTAACCCCGCGGATTGGCACGCCCAATGGATCGGCAAGGACGAGCAGGAACCGCTCTCGACCCTGACCGGAACTTCCTGGATCTGGTTCCCCGAAGGCCACGCGGACCAATCCGCGCCCCTCGCCACGCGCTATTTCCGCTACCTGTTCGATTTGCCGGGCGGGCGGACGGTAAAGAGCGCCACCTGGCTGGTGACCGGAGATAATCAATTCACCGCCTACTTCAACGGTGAAAAGGCCGGCGAAAGCGCCAACTTCAAAACGGCGGCGGAATTTGATGTTACGCATCAGCTCCGTCCCGGCAGAAACCTCCTCGCCGCCTCGGTCCAGAACACCGGTGACGCCCCCAACCCGGCGGGCTTCCTGAGCCTGCTCCGCATCGAATTCGAACAGGGCCCTCCCCTGCTCATCCCCACCGATGAACACTGGCGAACCTCGGCCGAACCACTCGAAGGCTGGCAGACCATGGGCCACGATGATTCGACCTGGCTCGAAGCCCGGAATCTCGGTCCCGTTGGCATGCAGCCCTGGGGCGAAATCACCGGACCCGAGGAGCGGCGGTTGCCGGCCCGCTGGCTGCGGAAGGAGTTTCAAACCGAAAAGAAGGTTCGCCGCGCCATGGTCTATATGTCGGGACTGGGGCTCTCCGAACTCTATTTCAACGGGCAAAAAGTCGGCGACGAGGTTCTTTCCCCCGCTTTGTCCGATTACTCGAAGCGTGTCTTCTACGTCGCGCACGATGTCACCCCCTACCTCGAGCCGGGCGCGAATACCGTCGGGGTCGTCCTGGGCAACGGCAGGTTCTTTGCCCCGCGCGGGAAGATCCCCACCGAGACCCGCAGTTTTGGCTTTCCCAAGCTGCTCTTCCAGATGCGGCTGGAATATGCGGACGGTTCCAGCGCGCTGGTGGTGAGCGACGAAAGTTGGCAACTCACCACCGACGGTCCGATTCGCGCCAATAATGAATATGACGGCGAGGACTACGACGCGCGGATGGAACTGCCGAACTGGAGCCGGCCGGGTTGCGACGTATCCAAATGGGTTGCGGCGCAACGGGTCAAGCCGCCGGGCGGCGTCCTCGACGCCCCGATGATCGACCCCATCCGTGTCACGCAAACGGTCAAGCCGGTGGCCTTAACCCAGCCAAGTCCCGGTGTTTGGATCTTTGACCTCGGCCAGAACCTCGTGGGCTGGTGCCGCCTTCGAGTCGCCGGACCGCGGGGCGCGACCGTTTCGCTGCGGCATGCCGAAACCCTCAGACCCGATGGTACCCTCTACCTCGATAACCTGCGTTCGGCCAAGGTAACCGACCATTACACCCTCAAGGGCGCCGGCACGGAAATCTATGAGCCCCGCTTTACTTACCATGGGTTTCGTTATGTGGAGGTCACTGGATTCCCCGGTGAACCCACCCTGGCCACGATCGAGGCGCGGGTGGTTCAAGATGATCTTGCCAGCGCCGGCGAATTTGTCTGCTCGAACCCCTTGCTCAACCGCATCTACCAAAGCGTGCGGTGGGGCGTTCGCGGCAATTACCGCAGCATCCCCACCGATTGCCCGCAGCGCGACGAGCGGCAAGGCTGGCTGGGGGATCGCTCGGCCGAGTCCAGGGGCGAGACCTATCTCTTTAACACCGCCGCCCTTTATTCGAAATGGCTCGGGGACATGGCGGACGCCCAAAAGCCCAGTGGCAGCGTCCCCGACGTCTGCCCGGCCTACTGGCCGCTGTACAGCGATAACGTCACCTGGCCCAGCAGCACGGTCATCATTCCGGGCACGCTGCGCGAACAGTTCGGTGACTTGGCCATCATTCAGAAACATTACGGCAGCGCGAAGCAGTGGATGGATTACATGAATGGCTTTGTGACCAACGGAATTATCTCCCGGGATTCCTACGGGGACTGGTGCGTGCCCCCGGAAGATCTGAAGCTAATCCACTCGAATGATCCCGCCCGGCAAACCGATCGCGCCCTGCTCGCCACGGCCTATTTTTACGCCGACGCCCAGCTCATGGCCCAATACGCCGCGCTGCTCGGAAAAGAATCCGACGCGCAGGGTTTCCGCGCGCTGGCACAACAACTCAAGACCGGCTTCAATGCCCGGTTCCTGGATGAGCGCAAGGGGGCGTATGGCAACGGCTCCCAGACCTCCTGCGTGCTTCCTCTGGCGTTCGGCCTGGTGCCCGAAGCCCAGCAGGGCCAGGTCTTCCAGCACCTGCTCGAGAAAATCCAGAACGAGAGCCATGGGCACATCGGCACCGGCCTGATAGGCGGACAATGGCTAATGCGCGTGTTATCCGATAACGGCCGGCCCGACGTGGCGTTGGAAATCGCCACGCAGCAGACCTACCCAAGTTGGGGTTACATGATCGAACACGGGGCGACCACCATCTGGGAACTTTGGAACGGCAATACCGCCGACCCGGCCATGAACTCGGGCAATCATGTCATGCTGGTGGGTGATCTCGTCATTTGGCTGAACGAGTGCCTCGCCGGCATCAAGTCCGACCCCGCCCAGCCCGGCTTCAAACACATCCTCCTGCGCCCCGAACCAGTGAGCGGCTTGAGCTTCGCCCGGGCGACGCATCAATCCCCATGCGGGCTCATTGCCAGCGGTTGGTCCAAAGACGAGCACGGCTTTCACTGGGACGTCACCATTCCGATCAATGCCACCGCCACCGCTTACCTGCCGGCGAGTTCACCGGGCGGCATCACCGAACACGGTCGGTTTCTCTCGCAGGCCCGAGGCGTGACCTTCCAGGGCATGAACCAGGGTCGCGCGGTGCTTGAACTCGGCTCGGGCAACTATCATTTCGACAGCCAGCCGTAAAACTGCGCCGCCATGAGCCGGACTTCGTCCCCGTCAGAGCCGACCCTGCCGGAAACGCCTGCGACTCACCCGGCGCGTGGCCGTTCATCCCCAAGCTCGATCGCCCGGCTCTGGAGCATCCCGGCCACCCGCGCACTGGTGGCGCTGGGCCTGGTCTTGTTGCTCGGCTGTCTGTTCAATGCCAACGGCGCCTTTTTTAAACCAGGCACCCACCGTGATGCGCTGCGGCAAGCGTCAGTTTTTGGCATTCTGGCCTGCGGACTCACCTTGGTGATCATCAGCGGCGGGATAGACCTCGCCGTCGGCAGCATTCTGGCCCTGGTGTCGGTTAGCTTTTCGCTGATGACTATCCACTGGGGGTGGACACCCTGGCTCGCCTTGCCCGCCTCGCTCCTCGTAGGCCTGGCCTGTGGCGCCGTTTCGGGAGTGGTCACCGCCGGCTTGGGCATCCAACCGTTCATCGCCACCCTGGCCATGATGGTCTTCGCTCGCGGCCTGGCCAAAACGATTTCCGGCGGGATGAAAGTTTCCACCGCCGTCCAGAACCCAGACGGCACCTATCGTTACGTGGATGTACCACGCGTATTCGCGCTGATCGACAACCGCATCCTTGGGGGGCACCTCTCCGTGGTCACCGTCATCTTCCTCATCTGCGCCCTCATTGCGGGGATCGTCCTGTCACGCCATTGCTGGGGCCGCCACTTGTATGCGATTGGGGGCAACGAACAGGCCGCGCGGTTGTCCGGCGTGCCCGTCCTCCGTGCCAAAGTCCTGGCGTACGCTGCGAGCGGCCTGCTCGCCGCCGTCGCCGCCGTGTGCCAGGCCGCGCAGGAGCAGCAAGGCGATCCCGAAGCGGGCGTGGGCTATGAACTCACCGCGATTGCCATCGTCGTGATTGGCGGCACCACCCTGGCCGGCGGACGCGGCGGCATCGGCCTGACCTTGCTGGGCACGTTCACGATTGGCTACCTCGAGAAGATTCTCAGCATTAACGCCGTCCCCGAAGCGAGCCGCCTGATGCTCACCGGCTTGATCATCGTCCTCGCCGTGCTGGCCCAAAAGCGGCAGAGGACGTAACGTCTAAGGCAGCTCGGCCTTATACCGTTGCCGGGTCGCGCGGTGGTCGAAGGCTGGGGTAGGCTTAAACGATGGGGGTGACAGTCGCCTCGAGAGTCGAGGTCCAAGGATTCCAGACCGTCAAATTGGGATTGGATCCAGCCCAAGATTTTATCCCGGAGGGACATGCGAAATAGCCCCCAACGTTTCAACGTTCGGTTGACGCACCGCACCCGGCGAGTCCCGACGGGACTTGCCCACTTCAAATCCCTGGCCCCAACGCTGAAGCATTGGGCTATCCATAGGCATCCCTCCGGGATGAAACCGTCGGCAGGTCGTTCGTTTTCCCGAGGAATTCCAGCCCTGTCGATTTACTCTACAATCTTCGGCACCAGGAATAGCCCGTTGGCCTGGGCCGGGGCATTGCGCAGGGCCTCTTCCTGGCTCATCGAAGGCCGGACTTCATCGGGCCGGATCACGTTGAGCAGCGGAAAGGCGTGCGCGGTCGGCTCGACCCCGCTGACGTCCACTTCTTTAAGTTTCTCCACGTAGCCGAGGATATGGCTGAGCTGCGCGCCAATCGTTTGCTCCTCCTCCGGCGTCAGCGCGAGCCGCGCCAGGTGCGCCACGTATTTGACATCGATTTCAACAGGCATGTGAAGCAACGGGAAGGGATGAAGGGATGTCAGGTTGAAGTTGCGGATCGGCAGCGAAGGGAGAACTCATAACTTCGCCCGGCCGTTTGGCCATTATCCCCGGCCTGAGCGCCTATTCCTCATCGAACTTGCGCTTGATGAGGGTCTCGATCTCCGCCAGCGCCTGCGACGCATCCTGGCCGTGCGCGCTGACCGTGAGTTTGCTGCCCGGCCCGGCGGCCAGCATCATCAGTCCCATGATGCTCTTGCCGTTGACCTTTTCGCCGTCCTTTTCCACAAAGATGTCGCAGGCGAAGCGATTGGCGGTCTTCACAAACATGGCGGCTGGCCGGGCGTGGATACCCAGCTTGTTCGCGACCATAAAATCTCTGGTCATTGTCAAACCATTATCGGCCAGCTTCTTTGCGCTCATTCCGCGTTAGTATAAGTAGCCGAACGCGCCACCATTTGCCAACTAAATCTGGGCAGCCCGAATCCAGGGGTGCATCAAGCTCGTATTCGAGCGGTGGGGACGGGTTGTCCCCACCAGGATGAACGTGGGATTTTGGGGACAGGCTGTCCCCACCCCGCCCGCCGCCCGAAGCCGGGCCGCGTTAGAGTTTGGCGGCAGCCGCCATCCGGGAAATGAGCCGGTCGTTCAGTTCCTTGGCGGGATTGTAGCCGGAGGATTTCAATTTAGCCTGGAAGGCCGCCACTTCGATCAAGCGCGCCAGGTCGCGACCCGGACGGACGGGCAAGGTGATATGCGGCACATCGACTCCGAGGATCTTCACGTACTCCTGCTCGATGCCCAAGCGGTCCACATCGACGACGTCGTTCCACGACTTCAGGGTAATAATCAGATCAACGCGCTTTTCATGGCGGATGCTCTTGACGCCGAACATGGCGGCGACATTGATAATGCCGATGCCGCGCACCTCCATGTGGTTGCGGGTCACCTCGGCGCTGGTGCCCACCACTTCGCGGCCATCGACCAGGGTCACCTTGGTGATGTCGTCGGCCACCAGGCTGTAGCCGCGCTCGATCAGGGCCAGCACGCTTTCACTCTTGCCGATGCCGCTCTCCCCGCGCAGGATCACCCCCACGCCCAGGATATCCACCATGCTGCCCATCTCGGTTCCGCGCGGGGCGAACATCATTTCGAGCGCCAGGGTTGCCAGGTTGATGAACTTCATGGTCACCAACGGGCAACGGAAGATGGGGACAGCCGCCGCCTCCGCCGCCTTTAAGAAGAGCTTGTCCGGCTGCAGGTTCCGCGACAGGACCACGCAAGGAATTCGGTAGGAAAAAAAGGCCTGGTAGCGTTTAACCCGCTCCTCCTCGGGAAGGGATTTGAGGAAATACGCCTCCGCGTTGCCAATGACCTGGACGCGCTTGAACGCGAAATACCGGGTGAAGCCCGACAGGACCAGGCCCGGCCGATTGACGGTCGGTTCGCGGATGGGACGGGAGAGGCCGGAGGCCCCAGCCATGAGGTTGAGTTCCAGGGCGGCCGCGTGGTCCCTGTAGAACCGGTTGACGGTTACGATATCACGATGCATGCGAGCGAATTGCCGGGTGGGTGAACGGAGGGCGGTCGAGCACCGCTTGGGCTGGGGCGCAAGGCTCGGCGCAACTTGCCCGGAGCCCCGCCACATTGAGCCGAACCGCGTTCATAAATTGAAATCCGGCCCGAGATAAATCTCCCGCGCTTTGGGATCGTGGACCAATTGCTCAGCCGCGCCCTCATACACGACCTCGCCCCGGTGGATGAGGTACGCCCGGTCCACCAACTTGAGGGTCTCGCGCACGTTGTGATCGGTGATCAGAATCCCCAAACTGCGCTCGCGCAACCGCCGCACAATCTTCTGGACCTCATAGACCGCGATGGGATCGATCCCGCTGAAAGGTTCGTCCAGCAGGAGCAGCTTGGGACTGGTCACCAGGGCGCGTGTGATCTCCAACCGCCGCTTTTCACCGCCGCTCAGCGTATAGGCCTTGCTCTTGGCCAGGCGCGCCAGGTCGAGTTCTTCGAGCAGGTACTTGAGGCGGATCATCCGCTCCGGACGCTTGAGGCGCAGGGTTTCGAGAATCGCCAGGATGTTCTGCTCGACGGTGAGCTTGCGGAACACCGACGGCTCCTGGGTAAGGTAGCCGATACCCAGGCGCGCACGCTGGTGCATGGGGAGCTGAGTGATGTTGCGCTCCTGAAAGATAACGCCCCCCTCGTCCGGCCGGATCACCCCCACCACCATGTTGAACGTGGTGGTCTTGCCCGCCCCGTTGGGTCCCAGCAGCCCCACGATCTCGCCCTTGGCCACCGTTAACGAGACCCCGTTGACTACGCGGCGGCGGCGATACTCTTTGACCAATCGTTCGGTCGAAAGCAACGGCTCCTGCACCGCCACGGCAACCGGCGCCGCGGCTTCCGGCTGCTGCATCAAAGGGTCTGGTAGTGGTTCGGCCATCGGGCGGTCCGCTCTGGATGCTTTGAATCTGAAAACATGTTACTTACAAGTCAAGTTTCGCCGCACGGGCGGGGCGTCGCGCCGCGTTTCTGCGCCTCCGTGGCGCCTCTCCACCCCGCGCGAAGCGCAAAAAATGAGGCGCCTGCCACCTCGGATGTGGTCCGGCCCCTTACCCCCGACCCTTCACAATGCCCAGATGGTCTAGAGCCGAGCCTCATTAGCTTATTTCTTCCCCCCGCTCTTTGGCAACCGGAACGTATTCGTGGACATCTCCTTGGCGGTGCCTTTGATCCGGTACTCGCCCCCGGGTGCGCTTATTATGTTCTTCGCCCGATCCAAAATGATGATGCCATTATCGACGACCATATTGGTGGTTTCCAGCGTCGCCGGATTTCCCCGGAGATACATCACATCGTTCGTGAACGAAGCCGTTATGATGTTCGTGTACACCACGTTGTCGCCGACACCATGGACCTTGCCCTTTTCACCGAGTATGTCAAACGCGACCCCTCCGTCCGCAACCAAAACCTTGCCATCGCCCGGCAGCGATCGCACCCGCATCCGCTGGCAGGCCCAGTTCATTTGTGGATGCTTCACGCGCACGTTCCCGTCGAACAACGCGTTGTCCGGCCGCAGCGTGTATTCGTTGCAGGTGACTTCCGCGGATTCGGCGGTCATCGCCTTCCTGGCGGCGAGCTTGGGAGCGGCTGCGGTCCCGGGCGCTTCGAGGTTGCCGAACTCTTTTGCCGGCATTCGCAAACGGGCCTCACCGCGCACCAGCAATGCGTCGCCCTGATTTGCCACGCGCACCAGCTTGCCGTTGCCCTCGCGGTCGCCGGACTTCCAGGCCGGGTCCTCGGTCAAGTCCATCCATCCATTGGTGGCGGTATAGACCGCCCTCCCTCCGGTCATGCGGTTGGTCTCCCCTTCAATCAGCACATGCTCCTGGGCAACCAGAGTCTGCAACTGATTGGACGCCCCAAAAAAAGCCGTCATCCGGCCGCAGGTCATCTTCCCCCGTGCCTGCGAGCCGAGGAACTCTACCAGGCGAACGTTATTCCGAAACACGGCCCAGTTGGTACGGAATTCATAGCTGTCCGACCACACTTCGATCGAGTGGTTGGTGGTCCCGCCCGAGCCGGTGGCGACCTGATTTGACCGGGAGAGAAAACCGAGCTCGCCGGCGCCCTGAGTGGGCATGCTCAGCCAAGCCCGGCCGTTGGCTTGGAAGATGCGGTTGGTGCGGTCAATGATCAATTGGTCACCGCGCCCTTCGCGCTGGTCCGCCCGCCACAAAGGATGGCCGGTGAGCTCGATCAGCCCCGTGCCGGCGCTGTACACGGCGCGATCCGAGGTAGTATGAATTGCGGTGGCATTGGTGTAATCGATGGCCACGTCGCGCTCGGCAACCAGGCTTTTCAATTGCCGGTCATTGGCCGGGATGTCCGCCACCAGTTGCTCGCACGTAAGATTCAAATTGGTCCCCGCCACCCGCACGCTATCCCGATAGACCGCCAAACCGGAACTATTCGTGAAACTGAAACTCTGTGAATCAATGTCCAGTGCCTGAGCCCCCGGAGTGAGGGCCTCCCCGGCGCTCTTGCCCGACTCCGGCGTCGGCGCCTTGGGTCGGATCGTCGTGTGCACGTGGTTGGAAATGCTGAGGCTCGAGTTGGTTTGCTGCCAGAGAAAACCTTCCCCCGCGATGGAAAAGCTGCCATCGGCCAGTTGCGCCTGCATTGGGCTGGCGGAACTGGCCGAGTGGAGCACGTCATCGTAAAAACACTCCGGCGCCGTCATGACCAGGTCACTCTGCCCGTCGAGCCGAAAGGTTTGCACCCGCACGCCCTCGCTAAGATGCCACCGCCCATCGGGCGCCTTCTTGGCCCGCGCTCCCTCCAAAAGCGATTTCGTCCGCGCTTCGTTTGGTGATTCGTAATGTTCGGCCATCCGATAGTTCTTAAACTCGCCGAACGATTGCGCGCGCGACAGGGCGGGAGGCAAAACCAGCAGGCAAAGAAGGGCCAGGCACAGCCTGAAGGCCGGCCCCGGTACCGTCCTCCGGCTGGGTCCATGAACAAACTTTACCGTGCCGCATCCCGGTTGGACAGACGCTCCTCATGTTCGGAGTCTCAGCGCGACGCCGTCCAAATCTTTTGGAAGCCTTTGAGCAGAGCCGGCATTTGGTCCAAGGGGATCATGTTCGGTCCGTCGCTCAGCGCCTTGTCCGGCTCGGGATGGGTCTCGATGAACAGACCATGGGCGCCGGCGGCCAGCGCGGCGCGAGCCAGTACCGGAGCGAACTCCCGCTGTCCCGCCGATTTGGTTCCACTGCCTCCCGGCAGTTGGACGGAGTGGGTGGCGTCGAAAATGACCGGGAACCCAAGCCGGGCCATGATGGGGATTGACCGCATGTCCGCCACCAGGTTGTGGTAGCCAAAGGTGGTTCCGCGCTCCGTCAGCAGCAGCTTTCTGCCGCCGGCGCTCCTGGCCTTTTCCACCACTGGCCCCATTTCTTCCGGGGAAAGAAATTGGCCCTTCTTCAGGTTCACAATCCTGCCGGTCTTGACCGCCGCCATGATTAAATCCGTCTGCCGGCATAGAAAAGCGGGGATTTGCAGAATGTCCACCACCTCCGCGGCCATGCCGGCCTGGGCTTCCGAATGCACATCCGTCAACACCGGCACGCCGAATTCGGCGCGGACTTGACCCAGAACCTCCAAGCCGGACTCCAAGCCCGGCCCGCGAAAGGACTGGGCGGAGGTGCGATTGGCCTTGTCGAAACTCGCCTTAAAGACGTAAAAAATTCCCAGCCGCTCGCAGGCCCGTTGCAATGCGGAAGCGACTTTGAAGCACAGTTCCCGGCTTTCCACCACGCACGGCCCGGCAATCAAAGACAGCCGGCGCTGGGCACTGAGGGATTTCCAAATGGCAGAAGCATGCAGCACCTGAGAGGTTTACCAGCCTGGCGCCGGAAAGTAAACGGCTGGCATTTCCCCAGTCCTTCGCGTAGATTCCAGTAGAGTAGGCCGTAGGCAATGTTATGGATACCAGAGATTTTACGGTATTGTTCGTCGAAGACGATTTGAACGACATTTTCCTGGTCAAACGGGCCTTTAAAATGGCCGACCTCCCCAATCCGCTGCAGGTGGTGACTGATGGACAGGAGGCGATGAACTACCTGGCGGGCGAAGGCAAATACGCGGATCGGCAGGCGCACCCTTTGCCCAGCTTGCTGGTCATGGACATCAAGATGCCGCGCAAGACCGGCTTCGAGGTCCTGGAATGGGTGAAGCAGAACCAAAAGCCCTTGCGGCGGATTCCCATCGTCATTGTTTCTTCCTCCGACAACCCGGCGGACATCAACCGCGCGTACGAACTGGGGGCCAACGCGTACATGGTCAAGCCGATGAATTTTCGCGCCGTCGAACATCTCTTCGAGTCCATTACGCACTACTGGGGTCTGGAATGCGCCAAGCCGGAACTCGAGCCGGCTTGAGCTCCGGGGTATGCAGCCACCCTTCGCTCGACTCCGGGTATTGGTTTGGGTCCGCCGCTTTGCCTGGATCTTCCGGCTCAGTGTGCTCTTAAGCGGGATAGCCCTGACCGGAGCGGAAGCCAGCCCCGTCAAGTCCCCCCAGCGGTTGGTTTATGGCCAACACGTCGATCTCACCGCCCTGTGCCGATGGTGGACCAACCACTCCGGACCCCGGCCGCTCTCGGGCTGGGCGCATTTGACCGGCTCGGTCGTGGGCACCAATTCCTCGGGCTGGATCATCGAGGGCCAGGCTAAACCCGCCCCACAACGTTCGGATGCGGATGCCGATAACGCCTCGACACCGCGCGGCCCGCATCAATTCCTGCTGCTCCACCCGCCCTTGCAGGATGTGGCGGAATTCCAGCGGTTGAGCGCTCAGTTAAAATCCCTCACCGACAGCCGTGCCCAAGTCGCGGCGCAAGCGGCTGCGGTGAAAACCCGCGAGCAGGCTGTGGAAAGCGAGCAACGCGCCGACCGGCGCAACCGGGCGCTTTCAGGAGCCCTGGGTCAGGAGCACCGAGATCTCAACGCCCTCGATCATCAGCACCAGGCGGCACTCAAGCTCCTGGATCACCAAATCCAGCCCCTCAAGCAGGAACTGGCCCTCTACCCCAGTTCAGCCCACTACGTTCTGGACTGCTTCGCGCTGGACACCGGCCAAGCGGTGAATGGGGTTCCGATTTACGAGCACGGCTCTGCTATCCAATAGCCGGTGGCCCTCCCAGGCCTGGAGCCTGCGCAATCGCGCAAACCTACGGTGCGGCGGCAGACTCCGGCGGCCCCAGCGCTGCGAACGGAAGCTTGAAAAACCTTGGCCACGCGCGATGGTTTAGCCGTGGCCGGAAACCCAACAACCCCGCGAGGCCGTGGGGCGAGCGATAACCCGCCGAACCGATATGAAGCCATTCGGCTCGAGCGGGATGCGGATTGGAACCCGGAAGAAGATCCAGCCCCCAAGACCCAGTTTTTGCGCGACTTGTCGCAAACGATTATCACCTATAACAACAGCCCGGACATTCCCTTCAACGCCAGCATCAACGTTTTTAGAGGTTGCGAACATGGGTGTTCTTACTGCTACGCCCGGCCCACGCACGAGTACCTGGGTTTTTCGGCCGGACTGGATTTCGAGAGCCGGATCATGGTGAAGGAGAACGCGCCGGAACTGCTCCGGAAGGAACTCTCTTCACCGAAATGGAAGCCCCAGGAACTGGCGATGAGCGGGGTGACCGACTGTTACCAGCCGATCGAACGGAAACTGCAGCTCACGCGCCGCTGTCTCGCTGTGCTGGCCGAGTTCCGCAACCCGGTTTCGATCATCACCAAAAACGCCCTGGTCACGCGCGATCTGGACCTGCTGAAGGAACTGGCCGCGCACCGGGCCGTTCATGTAAACATCTCGATCACCACACGGGATGCCGACCTTGCGCGCAACCTGGAGCCACGAGCGGCTTCACCCAAGGGTCGGCTCGCGGCCATGGAGACTCTAGCCAAAGCCGGCGTGCCGGTGGGAGTCTTGGTGGCACCGGTCATACCGGCCATAAACGACCACGAGATTCCGTCAGTACTGGCAGCGGCCAAGGCAGCAGGGGCAAGTTGGGCCTACACAGAGGTCCTGCGGTTGCCGCTGACAGTGGCGCCCATCTTCCAGCAATGGCTGGAACGGCATTTCCCGGATCGTAAAGAAAAGGTGCTGGGCCGCATCCGCGCCATCCGCGGCGGCAAGCTCAATGACCCGCGCTTCGGCTCGCGGATGCGTGGCGAAGGGATTTTTGCTGACCAGATCTCACAAATGTTTCATGTCGCCCGGCGGAAAGCTGGCTTGCCCGAGGATGGACCGGAATTATCGGTTGCATCGTTTCGCCGACCACGAGGGCCCCAGATGGTCTTCAGCTTCTGAGTCAGCAACCCCAGGCGGCGCACTCTCGAGTTATAGCCTGGGAGCGGATCCAGGCAGGCGATGGGCGAAAACCGACCGAGATGTTCAGGCCCGCAACTCAATGAGCCTCTCTCCCTGCTCCAGCCGTCTTACGGCGTCGGGCCACAAGAGTTCAAACCAGCCCAGAAGCGCCCGGTTTGAGCAATTGCCTTTCCGAATCCAGACCTAGGAGACGGGTTGATTGCTCAAGAGCCAGTGGTCCACGAAATCCTCGTCTTTGCTGATGATAACTGCCTGCTCGCCCCGCGCGCGGTCCCAAATCACAGGGTCATTGGCCGTGTGGAGACCGAGATCAAAAACATGCGTCGCTCGGTGGCCCTGGCAAGCGATCCACCGCGCCAACGCCGGAGGAAGTTGCGCGTCAACGAGAAAGTTCACGCCGGCCGCAAGACCGCATGGTCAGCCTGCCGAGCCGCATAGGCGAGCGCCGCCTTGATGTCGTCCTCTTCGAGGTAAGGAAAGTCCTTCAGGATCTCCTCGTGTGACACATCCTCAGCGAGCATCCCGAGGATATCCGCCACCCGGATGCGCATCCCGCGGATGCAGGGGCGTCCACCGCATTTGCCCGGCTCGACGGTGATACGTTCCAGCAGTTTCACGGGTCCAACATGCCTTGAAGCGGACTGGCGAGCAAGGGCGGAATGGGCGGGTGCACCTCCCTGCCAGGCTGGCCAGATTTCACTTCCAGAGCCCCAAGCTCCGCCCGCGCCCCCGCCGACCACACGAGTCGAAATTTAGCACTTTTTCGATGTTCAGGGCGAGTACAGTTGTGGCCCGGCTTATTGCTACGCCCGGCCGACGCACGAACACCTGGGTTTTTCGGCCGGGCTAGATTTCGAGAGCCGGATTATGGCAAAGGAGAACGCGCCGGAACTGCTCCGGAAGGAACCCTCTTCCGCAAGGAGGGGGGAAGGCCGCGAGGCCGCTCGCGTCTTGTCGAACGCTCGGAGCCGAGGTAAGCTTTGAGCGTGAAACTCGAATCCGTCATTCGATCAGATCCTGACATTCTAGGGGGAACGCCGGTGTTCGTCGGCACGCGGGTGCCGGTACGGAGCCTTTTCGACCACTTGGAATCCGCTGAGTCGATTGACGATTTTCTGGAGGGGTTCCCCAGCGTGCGAAGGGACCAGGTTATCGCTGTGCTGGAGGCCTCGCGAAAGGAACTACTGCAGCCTGCGTGAGTGAACATCCTCCTGGACGAGAACCTGGATTGGCGTTTGCGGCGCGATTTGCCGGGCCACACGGTGGAGTCCGTTCCTCTCATCGGTTGGGCCGGCCTCAAGAACGGGGATCTTGAAGCAGGCCGAGACGCGGTTTCATGTGTTGCTGACGATGGACAGCAACATGGTGAATCAACAAAACCTCGCCCGGTTTCGGATTGCGGTTATCGCGCTCCAGGCCCGAACCAACCGGTTGGCCGATACCCGCCCATTGATGCCAAAGGTGCTGGCGGCCTTGTCATCTGTCCGGCCAGGGACCCTTTTAGTGGTGAGCTGAATGGCTGGCTCATACCGAGAGCCACAGACTCCTCCCTGGTCCCCCAACCGAATGACGGTCGAAGAATTGCTGCTCGCATTGGGCCGGAGAGGGGGCACGACGAACGCTTATCGGGCACGCGCGCCTTCTGAAATGCCTCCTGCAATTGATCCGCGGTCATTGGCTCGCGCCCCGGGAGAAAACCGATGTCGGCCAGGTCGTTTTCGTCACCACGCGCGACGTTTTGACGTCATAATTTGTGACCTTAAAAGGTTCCGCTGATCGGACGTCAAATGATTAAACTCCCCGTGGGGGAGCTGAAACATGAAGGCTGCAGGGAGCCAGCTGCGATTACGCGTTAGGGCTTGGGGTCAGGACCTTCACCGGCACACAGCAGCGTTCCGAGTAGCACAACATTTAGGGTTGAATCCGCAGCGGAAAATCTGTACCTTGGTGACATGCTGGGCGTTAGGCTGCAGAGCTTGTTTTGCGAGCGGTTCGGGTGCTCCGAGTCGGAATTTGAAGAGCGGGCATTCAAGCGTTGCCTTTACTGGCATGCGCGTTTGCTGGCTCCCGCCCTGCGCCTGCTCAGCCCGGGCCTCTTCGATTGGGATTTTAAGTTTATCCGTTATCTTGGGGCCGCCACGGATTGGCGGGAAGCCAAAACCGACGTGAACAATTTTCACGTGCTTAACGATGGCACGCCCAGCTTCTGGAGGGAGCTTTTGCGCCTGCGGGTTTCGGGGCGGAAGGCGACAGAACTGGCGTACCAGCTTTTTTCGACGCCCCATCCCGCCCAAGAGACCGAACGCCGTTGAACCCTAGCCAAAGCCCCATTCAGTGTTCCACGCCTGAGTTGGCCAAGGGACATCATCGGCGGTATGTTGTCCTCATGCAACGGATGCGCGCAGCAATGCTGTTCCTGGCCGCGGTTTGGCTGGCGGGATGTGCTTCCACTCCGCGAGGCCTGGTGCTTGAGCCCGTGGGGCCGGCGCCGGCTGGCGCGGTAGGTGGCTCGGGACCGGGTTCACTCATGGTCTTTTCCGCCCTGGACACCGCTCCGGATTTTAATCAGAGCCCCTACCGCCAACGTTACACGGACTACAGAATTTACCCCGCCGAGGGCAACCACCTGCTGAAGGCCGTGCACAACGACAGTGGCAAACTGATCGACGGCCCCGTTCGAGTCGAACTCCCCGCGGGGAATTATCACGTGTCGGCGAAGGCGAATGGTTACGGCCAGGTAACCGTGCCGGTGGTGATCAAGGCTGGCCAGACCACCGCGGTGCACCTGGAAGGCAGCCATTGGTGGCCGCGAGGCTCCGCGATTTTCGATGCCGACCCGGTCCGGCTGCCGGGTGGGCAGATCGTAGGCTGGCCCGCGGTTGCTTCCCGGGATCCATAGGGGTAATTCAAGGGCGGCAACGCGTCCGCAATCTTGAATCCGCCCGCTTGGGTCACTGGCATCGGCGGCCCCGCCTCAACCGGTGAGCCGCCGCAGAGCAGACCCGACCGCTCAGGCAGGGGAGGGATTCTGCGACGCTCCCGGGGCCACCTGCCGCAGGTTGGGATGGAGGCGCGCTCGCAGGCCGCGGGATGCCCAGTGGATACCCCCGAAGAGCACGTCCTTGAAAACCGGGTTGGTCCAAACGTCTTCGCGGTGACCCATATTCGTATAGAAGACACGCCCGCGCCCATAAGCTCGAGCCCAGGTGGCCGGGTAAGGCGGCCGTTGGTACATCGGCCCTTGCATCCCCTGCGTATCCTGGACCAGGATCACGTTGAGATTGGGCGCAAAATTCTTCAGCGAATACCATTCTTCGAGCGGATTAAAATCCTCCGGGAAGCCTTTCATGCCAGGGAAGCGCGGATCCGCCGGGATCATTCGGGAGCGCTGCTGCGCCCCATGGATGATAAACTCGCCCCCCAGCATGGCGATGTAGGGATCCATCTGGCCAGGCGCGTCGTCTTTGTAACGGGTTTCATTGTGGGCGTAGTTCGGGCTGTGGAAGGTATCGGCGGCACAATGGGTCCCGATGAATCCTTTGCCCCCGTGAATCGCATCCAGGAATGCCTGCTTGCCCTCGGGCGTCATCGGAGGATTTTTATCGGTGCCGGCTTCGGTCAGAACACCGGTGGTATGGAAATGATAGGCGTCAAATTGACCGAGGTACTCGGGGTTGAATAAGCTGCCATCCTTCGAGAAGGTGAACTCGATGTTCTCTTCCGGACCCCATTGTTCCAGCAACTTCTCCGCGAAACTCATCTCTCCGTTGTGCCGCTGGATGACACTGTGTTCAAATCCTGCGGACTTTGAGAAGAACAGGACCTTTCGTTTCTTGGTGCCAGGCGCGGCTTGGAGTGCGGTGGGGAGGAATCCCAGGCCGACCGCCGCGACGCCGGCGCGAACAAGCATGTCACGTCGATTCAGTGGTTTCATGCCCTAACAGTCAGATGTTGCGGTCGGGAAATCAAGAACCAAGATCGGTCCGCAAGGCATCAGCTCGAGACAAGCCTTGGCTCCAGACGCGCGGAAGAGAGGATGGAGTCTGGACCGGGAAAATCCTCAGGGGCGCGTGAAAAACCTAACGCGGCTTGACTTTTCCACAACGTGTTTTCACGTTCCGGTCCTCTGGCCCTCCGGCGAAAGTTATGCCCGGCGGGGGCGCCGGCGGAGAATGCTCGCCTCGAGGGGATGTCAGGGTCCCGGCCTCATCGGTCTTCCGCCTCGAACTCGGCAACCACGGGCCGGTGATCGGAGGCTGCGCCCCAACCCGGCGTTGCCAGCACGTAGGTGCCTTCGAATGACCATTCCCTGGCCATCCCCGGACTGAGCAGCAGGTAGTCGATACGGCTGAACGTATCCGCCTTGGCGTAGTAATGCGTCCAGGTCACGCGGCGCGCCTCCCGGTCATCGGGTTCCCGCCCCGAATCCGCGGCGCTTCTCTCCGCGGGCCGGGTGTCAATCAGCTTGGTCTTGCCGCGTCCGAGGAGGGTCTTGACCGGCGGTGAATCCTGGGTGTCATTGAAGTCCCCCAGCACGACCAGGTTCAGGCCGGGCCGCGCGTTCAGCAGCGCCTCAATCTTTTCCCGCAGCAACTTCGCCTCTTCCAATCGCAATTCGGCTTCATCGGCCAGCCCAAGGGCCCGCCGGGATTTCAGATGAACCGCCATCAAGGTGAACGAGTAGTTCGTGTTCACCTGGATATCGACCTCGGAAAAGCCCCGGCTCACGTGGAAGCGGCGGCCGCCCAGCAGAAAACTCAAATTCGTGTGCGGGCGGGAGTCCGTAAACGGAAATCGGCTGAGGACCGCGACAAAGATATTGGTGTCCGCCCCGGGCACCAACTGCCAATGCGGCAGGTCCACCCCTTTGGCCAGCAGAGAGCTTTGCAGTTCCAGGAGCGCTGAGACGCTGCCGACTTCCTGCAAGGCCAGGACGTCCGGGTGCATGGCCTGGATGCTTTCGCAGACCCGGGCTTTGGCTTCTGCGGACTTGACGAGCCGGCTCGAGGTGGGGCGGTCCAGGTAACCCTCCAGGTTGAACGTCGCCACGCGGAAGGTTTCAGCGATGGCGGGCGCCCACCCAAAACAGGATGGCAGCAGCACCAGGCAGACAAGGAGGGAAACGGGACGCGGACGCGCACGCATGCCAGGGTGATAAGGCTTCACCCTGGCAGTGTCAAAGCACAATTTGCAAAACCCCGGGAGGCTGCTAGGTTGCTGCCATGTTAAAGCCGACCGAGAATCGATTGGCACGATCCCCTGGCCGGACCGCCCGGCTGGACGCCAAAGCGCCACCCCAACCGGATCCGGGAGCTGCACGCTCCTCGCGTCCCGGGAGGGCCCAGCCCAAGTTGCAGTGCCGAACCTGGCGATCAACTTTCGAAACCGAAAGAGGCGCCAACCACGCCGATCGAACCGACGATCGAATTTGGATCGGCGATGATCTCGTCGGCGGCGCAGGCGATCATGTAGCCACCCGAAGCCGCGGCATCCTCGACGAACGCGATCACCGCCGGTTTTTTCTTCCGCCAGATTGCGGATGCGGCGAAAGATCAGATGCGATTGTGCCGGCGATCCACCCGGCGAGTTGATGGCAAGCGCAACTGCTACCGCATTGCGCATGCCGAACGCGCGGTCGAGCGCACGGGCAATTCGGCCATGGAAAGGCCGGGCCGCAACGGACCCGAAGATCCGATGACGCCGGTCAGCAGCACCACCGGTACCACCGGCCGGTCGCGGCGGAACCGCTGGGGCAGCAAATTCCACAATATCGCTGATGCGCGCGTCCGGCGGCCGCGCAGGTAGTTTCCGGTCATTGGCTCAGCCATGAAATGCACATAGGCGGTCACAGCGGCGCGCTCAAGTAACCGTTTGTTAACCCGCTGAAATGCTTGATGTCCGTCGTTCCGACGCAGAATGAACGGACCGCCTCGCAATGAAAATCTATGTGCTGTTGATGCTGATCGGCGTGATCGTAGCATGTCCTATATCCCGGTCCGCCGGGCCAAGCCCACGGCGACGCCAGAACCCAATTCCGTGCCGGCCAACGGTTAGCGAACGAGCTTCACCGCTCGGCCAGCGGCAACGCGACCGCCTCGCGCAAAACCGCCTCGGCTTCCTCGCTCGGCCGGCCGGAAGCGTCGGCGAGAACAAAACCCGGCAACAGCGAAAGCGGCGCACGGCTTCCCTTGATCGCCCAAACCAGCACCCGGATCGCCGGAGCGGCGGGCTTGGGGTGAATTGGCAGGACGGCGCCGGCGCCGAAGCCGTCCGCCAACGCGGCCAGAATCGCATCAAGACCGTCCGCGGCGCCAAATCAGCGTCACCGCACCGGCGGGCCGGAGCAAGCGCGCCGCAGTGCGCAGCCAGCGATGCAGCGTGTCCGGCCCGGCACGATGCGCCAAACGGCGGCGGCGATCAGGCGAAGGATTGTGCGCGGCATTAAACGGCGGGTTCATCAGCACGTGATCGAGCTCGCCAGCCGGCAGTCCGGCCGCGGTAAAGGCCGCAGGCCGCGCCACGATATCGAGGCGGACGGCGCGGACCCCGCTTGCCAGATTGTTGCGCGCGGCATTGATGCCGGCGAGGTGCACAAGATGGTCCTCGATCTCGACCAGCGTTACCGTCACCTCATCGAGACGCCGCGCCACCGCCAAACCGGCTGCACCCACGCCGGCGCCAAGATCGGCAAGATGCTCGCCGGGCCGCGCCGAACACGCCGCCGCCAACAGTATTGCGTCATGGCCGACGCGGTGCCCCTTGCGCGGCTGCCGCAAAACCAGCCGGCCGCCGA
>CAWELO010000022.1:0-31915 GCA_963809845.1 uncultured Verrucomicrobiae bacterium
CGTCCTGCGCCCTCGACCCGGCTGGCCAGGACCGGATCGCCGGATCTGGTCGCCGCAATCACGCCATCGACAAATCGCCCCACCCGGGTTAAACTATCCGACAGCCATGAAAAGGAAGCTCGCAGTCAGTCGAGCCGGGGCACTGGTGCGGGAGCGCGGAAGACTTGCATTCACCTTAATCGAACTGTTGGTGGTCATCGCCATCATCGCCATTTTGGCGCACTCCTGTTGGCCGCCCTGGCACAAGCCCAGCAAAAAGCGGAGGCAACCCTGTGCAAGAACAACCTGCACCAGATGGCGGTTGGGTCAGCCGTTTACGTCACAGATTTCGGAGCCTATATTCTTAATGCAGAAGCCACTGAGAATGGTTCGCGGAGTTATTGGTTTGATCGGTTGAGCCCGTATGTTGGAGCCCGGTGGCCAGCACTGACTTACAACCCGTCGGCGCTACCCTCGACACAACGAGGGGTTTACATCTGCCCGGGATATAATCGAGTGCCGGGAGCTGTACACGCCGGGTCCAAATCCAATCGCTGACGCCGACGTCCCGCTCGGAGGCCTACGCGTATAACGCCTTTGGAGTCGGCATAGGGGCTGATGCGGCCCCACCTGATCCCCTTGAACGGCTTGAGGACACTGGGGATCGGCGGTGACTATAATTCGTTCCCGGAGTACGCCCGACCCGGGAGGGTCAGGTGTTAAAGCCGGCTGAGATGATCGAGTTTGGTGACGCGCCCCTCTACGCTCCGGGTGGTTATAGTTTTCCCACCTCGGTGAGCCTCGGCACTACCGGTTTGGGCAACGGGTTCGAAGATTCTGTTCTGCGCGGCTATGGGGGACCGCGCGTAAATGCGCCCGCCTATCAGCGCCGCCACGGCGGGCGCTTCAGTATGATCTTTTGCGATGGGCATCTCGAACACGCAAAGCCAGCCCTCTTTTTCGACGCACGGCAGGATTCGGTGCTCTGTCGATTCAACAGCGACAATCAGCCGCACCGAACCCTTGTCCCACCGATCTATCATTAAGGCGCGCCCAGTTGAAGCATGCCTGCAAGCTCTCGACTTTGCCTTCATGACGGGCCGTCGTTGAGTCACAGTTAAGCATCGTATGGAGCATCAGGACTCAGTCACCTGGCCGTTTTACGGGATTATCGCTGCCTACTCCATCTTCGTCGTCGGCTGCGGCATCCATTTCCATGAGGCCCGAGTCCTACTTTGGGGCTTCGGCATGCTGCTCGTGGCGTTAGTCGCCTGGTGGTTGCTGGCGCTCCTGAACATCTCGTTCATGTTTCCGCCGATGTTTCGACTGCTGGCGAAACTTACCGCCAAACACAACACGACAGAATCCGCCCACGGCCATGATGAGCATTCGGCTTAACCAATCCCGCCAGCCAACGCGGAGAGTCCGTCTCACGGCGCTCCGGGCGTTCGTGACGCGCAGTGGCTGCGCTCACCATTGGGCTACACGATATGGTCTGTGACAGATGCAAGAAGTCATTACAGGGTATCGGGTTCGTGGCTTACTCACGGGATCGCGATGATCCTGACGACTACAAACACGTCCTCTGCCATGATTGCAGTCCTGCATACGAGGAGGAGAACGCTCGGTGGGAAGATTCTCACCCTATACCTTTTGCTGAGGGCATGACGGGAGAGGAAAAGTGCGCGGTCATTCAAAAGTGGGCAGACCAAAGCCATCATCACATGCGGGACTGGCTTGTCAGTTCCTCGCCTCAATGAATCCCCGGCCCAACCAATCGTGGCAGCCGACTCCGGTTTTGCGTCTGTTTGCTTTTCCCACGCCGTTCCCCCGGAGCGGCTGCACTCATCGTTAGCTGCGAGCCCGCCCGATATGGACCACGAAATAAAGCAGGCGCTTGCACCGAGCAGAGCTACCAGCCGAGCCACAACCATGGAGCCGAGGGAGGAGGAAGCCTGGGCTGCGACGTTACAGTGGCGCACTCATGACCAGGACCTGCGACAAGTCGTCCGAGCGATCATCGCCCGTCTCGACTCCATGTTTCGAGAAGAGTATGGGGTTCGACTCGATCAGATTGCCACCCCCTCCGAGTTGTGGACCTCAGCTTTGGAATCGGCGGAGTGGTATAAGCACGCCGATGCGTGTTATCGAGGCGTTAGCATTTACTCCCATGTCCGTTCCGGCCTCGACGGATTGCTGCGCAAGAGGGCTCGGCGTCTCGTTGATGAAAGACGGGACGGAAGAGTTGGGCCATGATAATACCGGAAGCTAACCCGGCTGCCGCAATGGACGCCCCGGTCACGTCTGTTTGCAATACCCTGTGTCAGTGGCGGCGTGCCGCTGGTCACCGTCGTTCGCCGAGGACGCAACCGGGGCGAGCCCGCCTGAAGTCCTGTAAGGACGACAAGACAATAGCCCGGGGCAAGCGAGGAACGAGCGCCGCCCTGGGTAAGCGACACAGAATGATTTCCTCTCCTTTTTCCCATCGGGTTTGGCGCGCTCCCGCGCGCCAAACCCGATGGGAAAAAGGAGAGGTTGGGTTGGGGTGGCGTTTTACCCGGGGCGGCGGCCTCGGCGGCCTTGCCCCGGGCTGGTATGAGGCCGCCCCTACGGGGCTCTGGAGGCGAGGTGAATGACGAACGACTCAGCGAATTTGGCCGCCTTTGGGCGAACCATCGGCTTCAGGCCAGGCCGGGTTTCGCCGGGCTCGTCTCGGCTACTTGCGACAAGTCTCCAAATTTGACTTCGGATCAAAGGGTTGCGGGCTCAAGGCCTGCCGGGCGCGCCACTGCTGGACGGCCCCTTCCCTCTATTTGACCATCTCGGTGCCGATGGGGTGCAGCTTGCCGGAGGTCGAGACCAGCACGCGTCCGCCGGCTTTATCCGACGAAAGTTGCACGGTGTCCTGCCCGCCGGGGGCTTTGAGCAGGACTTCGCCGCCGTTGGGCAGGGAGCCCATCAGCACCATGGGTAAGCGGCCTTGAGCCCCGTAGAAAACTCCCACACCCCCGGTCGGTTCGGCGCTCAGCACCACTGCGTTGTCGCCCTGGTCGTTGACGACCACCAGCCGCTTGGTCCGCAACTCAGCCGCCACGTTCTCGTTCGAGGCGGCAATTCCGACCGCGGCCACCGCGGCCAGCGCGAGCACCGCTCCCAGCAACCGCTGCTGTTTCAACTGGCGTTCCAGCCGCAGAACCCGTGTTTCCAAAGCCATCTCTTCCGTTGTTTTCATAAGCATGGTTTTTTGACCTTGTCTTAGCCCAATAACCCGGGAAGTCAAGGACCGCCGGGAACTGAATCCACCAGGCCGGCTCTCAGCCGGGAGAGCCGCCTCCGTTTGCAAGCCGTTGACACTCAGCGTTGGTGGGCGCGACAGGACTTGAACCTGCAAGAGTTTCCCCACGTGGTCCTAAGCCACGCGCGTCTGCCATTCCGCCACGCGCCCAACCCGGCTGACATGCCTGATTATTTAGCATCAAATCGCGGACGGCGAAACCAAATTCAGAAATGCATTGCTTTTCCTACCTCGAGTGGGTGCAATAAATCATGCAGCGTAATGCAGGTGCGGTCAGGGTGGTTCCAGCCCTCCGAGCAGTGATGAGCGCGATGGCTTTGGCGCTCAGCGGGCTTCCCGCGCCGGCCGGGGCCGCGCCGCCGCTGGCGAATCACTTCCGGTTCCGGCTGCCCCAGCTCGCTGATTACGTGCTGGCCCAACCGCTCTCGAACGCCTCCCCGGCCGCCACTTCCGGCGAGTGGATTGAGGCCCGCCCGGAAGCCGGATCCGCCCCCGCGGTTCTGTTGGGCAGCCGGCTCGTGCTCCAGCTTCGCCCCGGGACCGGCCTGGCCGCGCTCACCAACCGGCATCCCCTCAGCCTCGCCCGCGTCGTCGCCCCCGGCCTGGTCCTGTTGCAGGCGCCGGACGCGCTCACGGCGGCGCGCGAGGCGCACCGACTGGCGGCCATGCCCGAGGTGGAAGCCTGCTACCCGGTGATTCGCCGTCCGGCACAATTGGACGGCGCCTATGCCCCGCCACCGACCGATTTGGACTTTGCCTACCAGTGGCCGCTGGAGCACCGCAACGGCGACGGCTCGCCGGCGGGTGTGGATTTAAACGTGCGCGCCGCCTGGCCCTATACGCTGGGGCGCGGCGTCACCGTGGCCGTGAGCGACAATGGCGTCGAAATGACCCATCCCGAGCTGAGCGCGGCGGTATTCGGGCAGCCGCATTTCAACTTTCTTTATCAAACCACCGATGCGCTGCCGGTGGACCGGCGCTCGGACGGCGCCCACGGGACAGCGGTCGCCGGTTTGCTCGCGGCGGATCTGGACCATGCGCGCATGGTGGGTGTTTCGCCAGGCGCGAACCTGGCGAGCTGGGTGGTGGTGGACACGAACCTGATGCTGGCCAGCGACGAGCAACTGATGGAAATGTATGAGTATCAATCCAACGTGGTGGGGGTCGAGAATTTCAGTTGGGGCCACGGCGGTCCGGCCCAGGTGGGTGTGAGCCTGCTCGAGGACGCCGGGATTTCGAATGCGGTCAACTTCGGCCGCTCCGGCCGGGGCGTGGTGATGGTGCGCTCCGCCGGCAATGACCGCCCCGCCGGGGCGAACGCGGATGACGACGGTTACCCCTGCGACCCCCGGGTCATCGCGGTGGCCGCGGTGCGGATTGACGGCCGGGCGGCCAGCTATAGCGAACCCGGCGCTTGCGTGCTGGTGGGCGCGCCCAGCGGCGACCTGGACACCGTCCCCACGGGCTTGTTCACCACGGATCTGCTGGGAACCGATGGCGCGAACAATATCAACTTCTTTCCACCCAACCAGGACCTCTCGGGCTACCTCTTCGACAGCCTCGGCTTCAGTGGCACCTCGGGCGCAGCCCCGCAGATCTCGGGCATCGCGGCGCTGCTGCTCTCCGCCAATCCCGAGCTCACCTATCGCGACGTCCAGCAGATCCTGATTTTGTCAGCGCGCCAATTTGATTTTGCCGACCCCGATCTGACCACCAACGGCGCCGGGTTCCTGGTAAGCCATAACGTTGGCTTTGGCGTGCCGGACGCCGGGGTGGCGGTCCAACTCGCGCTGAACTGGACGAACCGGCCGCCGGCGGCCACGATCACCTTTACGGCCACCAACCCGCAGGCGATCCCGCCCGAGGGCATGCGCGTGCTCATCACCGGCCCCGGTGTGCCAGCCAATCTCGCCTCAATCCGCTCGCTGCCCAGCACCGGGCGGCAGGCCGACACGCCGACTCCGTTGCTGCGCCTGGCGGACTTCGGCCTGGGCACGGTGACCAACGGGTTCAGTGTCGCGGGCAAGGGCGCGCTGATCGAGCGCGGCGTCAATACCTACGCTCCCAAGATCAACCTGGCGGCCCAGGCCGGCGCGGTGCTGGCGATCGTCTATAATTTCCCCACCAATACCACCGGCTCGGGCGCTCCGGGTGGTGACCAATTGGTTCCCATGGGGGTGACCGATTTCGTGCCCATCCCCGCCGTGTTCATTGGCTATAGCGATGGGGTTGGACTGTTGAGTCTCTTCGCTACCAATGCCACCGCCCGGGCCCAGGTGCGCATCGCCGCCACCAACTACAACTTCGCCGTGACCAATACCCTCATCTGCGAGCACGTCGGCGTCCGGGTCAAGACCGATTATCCCCTGCGCGGCGATCTTCGGATTACGCTGGTGTCTCCGTCGGGAACCCGCAGTGTGCTGCAGCGCTATAACGGCGATACCAGCCCCGGACCGGTGGATTGGACCTACTACTCGGTGCATCATTTCTTCGAGAGCAGCGCCGGCAATTGGACCGTATCGATTGGCAATCAAGGGTCGGATGGTCTCACCGGCACGGTTCAGGAAGTGAGTTTGATCCTCCAAGGCGTGCCGATCGTGGATGCCGATCATGACGGACTGGATGATGCCTGGGAAACGCAATACTTCGGTTCCCTGGCCCAGGGGCCTCAGGGTGACCCGGACCAGGACGGCTACTCGAACATGCGCGAGCAAATCCTGGGCACCAACCCGACCGTGAACAATAACCTGCCCTTTGTCGTGGACTTCTCGCCCTGGAACGCCGGCCTCACCCGGCTGAGCTGGCCGGCCAGCGCAAGCTATCATTTTGAAGTTTGGGCCGGAACCGACCCGAATGGGCTAACCTTGCAGGCCACTGTGCCGGGACAGTTTCCGGTGACCGAGTGGTTCGCCCCCGTCAGCGGAGCGGCATCGCAGTTTTACCGCGTGCGCGCGGTGCCCGGCCCCTGAGCGCGCCTCCCTGGGCGCTTACGCCAGCCAGGGGGCAATCCGCTCGCTGCGCCAAACCTCTTCGGTTGGCTGGCGTTCGCGGACGGCGACCGAGCGTTTGCCGTGGACCAGGACTTCGGCGGGCAAGGGCCGCGTGTTGTAGTTGGAGCCCATGACCGACCCGTAGGCGCCGGCGCTCATCAAGGCCAGGTAATCGCCGGGCCCCGCCTTCGGCAGCGGGCGATCATGGCAGAAGAAATCGCCCGATTCGCAAATCGGGCCGACCACGTCCGACGCGACCCTTGGGCCGCTTTTACGAGTCAGCGGCACGATTTCATGATACGCGTCGTAGAAGGCGGGCCGGATCAAGTCGTTCATGGCGGCATCCACGATCAGGAAATTCTTGTGGCCGGTGCGTTTGACGTATTCCACCCGGGTCAGCAGCACCCCGGCGTTGCCGGAGATAAACCGTCCGGGTTCGAGCAAAATCCGCAGTCCCAGCGGACGGAGCAGCGGCAGCAGCCGGTCGGCGTATTTTTGCGGCGTCAGAATATTCCGGGCTTTTGGCGACTTCCACCAGGCGCTCGAAGCGCTCGCCAGCGCGGGTTCGTAGATAATTCCCAGGCCCCCGCCGATGCTGAGAAACTCGAGCCCGTGCCGCTCCTTGAGCCGCTGGACCAAGGGCAGCACCTTGCGCACGGCTTGCTCGAAGGGAGCCACTTCCGTGATCTGGGACCCGATATGCATCTGCAGGCCGCGCAGGCGCAGGTGCTTGTGCCGGGCGGCCCGCGCGTACACCGCCTCGATGCGTTCGAAGGCAATCCCAAATTTATTCTCGTAGGTTCCCGTGGTGATCTTCTTGTGCGTGCCGGCCGCGATGTCGGGATTGACCCGAACGGCCACCGGCGCCACCTTCCGGAGCCGGCGGGCAATGCCGTTCACCCGTTCGAGCTCCGGTTCGCTTTCCGTGTTGAAGCAATACACGCCCTGCTCGAGCGCGAACTGGATTTCCCGCTCCGTCTTTCCCACCCCCGCAAAGACACAGCGGGCAGCCTCGCCTCCAGCCGCCAGGACGCGCTGCAATTCTCCGCCGCTCACGATGTCAAACCCGCTCCCCAGCCGCGCCAGCGTGCGCAGCACGGACGCGTTGGAGTTGGACTTCACCGCGAAGCAAATCAGGTGGTCCACGGCGCTCATGGCCCGGTCCAGCTTTTGGAAATGATCCGTCAGCGTGTGCTGCGAATAGACGAACAGCGGCGTGCCGAATTTGCGCGCGAGCGACCGGAGGGAAACCCCTTCGCAGTAAAGCTCGTTGTCGATATAACGAAAGTCGTGCATGTGAATTCCTAATGAGGCTGGGTTTCAGGCCGTCGGCGGTTTGTGGGGTAATCGAGGGTTGGTGGGGTTCAAGAAGATCGGGGGTGGCAGACGCCTCATTAGCGATGCGCTTCGCGCGGAGTTGAGAGCGGAGACGGGGAAAGGCTGAGCGCCCTGCTGCAAAGGCAGCGACATTCGGCTTGTCTGCAAGCTATTTTGAGGTTCAAGGACTCTGGTCCCACATGGCGAGCGGCCCGGGCGACCGGGCGGGGCCAACGGATAGCCGTACACCTCGGCGAGGCCGCGCAACCCGGCCGAGCGCGGACCGAGCGCAGAACCGGTTAGGGTTCGGCGAGAATCTTTGCGCGCGCGGCCTGGTACTGTTCCGGGGAGATCAGATCCATCTTGTACTGCTGCAACAGGCCTTGCAGGCGCTGCTCCTTGGCCGCCGAAATGGGCAGTGCGGGACCCTGAAGCGGCGGGAAATACAATCCGGACCCCTGCGTGCGGACATCCGGGGCCTCGGGCGGCATGGTATCCAAGGTCATGCGCAAGGTCTCGCGCGCTTTGGCGATATCCGTGGGGTTAGCCTCGGGAAGGCCGTTGAGCCCGGGGGTGGATGGGGGTTCGACCACCGCTCCGGCCGTGGCCGCGAAGCTGGCTGGGGGCGTGGGTGGCGGCGATTGGAAAGTAGCCGGTTGCTGAGTTTCCAGGGCCTGCATCTTTTGCCGGAGGGCCTCGCGCGCTTTGGCGATAGCTTCGGGGTCGCTGGCGGGCGCGGGGCTCATCGCCGGCGCGGCGGGCTGGGCCGCCATGGGAGGCTGGATCAGGATCGGAGCGGGCGCGGGTTGTGGCGCTGGCATTGTGGGCGCCGACTGCGATTGATTGAGTTGCTGTTCCAAAGCCTGGCGCGCCTTGGCAATCGCGTCGGAATCCGCCTGAGGCGCGGCGGCGGGCGCGGCGTCCTGTGGCATGGCCATGGGCATGGGCATCGGCTTTCGCTTTGGCATGCGTGCCGGGCTGGGCGGCGGGGGCGCCGTGGGAGGCTGAGCGGGAGCCTGGTTGAGCTGCTGTTCGAGGGCCTCGCGCGCCTTGATCTGGGCCGGGTTATCTCCACCGCGAACGGAAATGACGCATACCGCCGCGCAGACGGGTAGCAAGAACTTTGAAATCTGCATGGGGCCGTTTTATGCGAAAACTCGCGCTGATGCAACAGTTATTGGGTGGCATTCTTAGAAGAAAAAGGCTGCACCGAGCTCGTATTGGCGGGGTTGAGACACCCCACCGCACCAAGGTGGACGCAAGATGCTGGGAACAGCCTGTCCCCCGCCCCCCTTCCGCCCGGACCTTGATGCCGCCTGGCTAGAAACACTCCCCTCCCCCTCCGCCTTACGTTTTACGTGTTACGCCTTACGTTGTTACGTTGTTACGTTGTTACGTATTACGCCTTACGTTCTACGCCCCCCGGTTAGCCCGGCACAACAAAACGGCTCCCACCAGTTGGAAGAGAAGATTCGGCAGCCAGACGATCAGGTGCGGCAGGTATTCCGGGCGGCTTTGGAAGGACTGGCCTACCAGGATAAAGCTGTAATAGACCGCAACCAGGATTAGGGCGATCAGAATGCCCACATTGGTTTCCCGCCGATGGACGCGGATGCCCAGGGGGATGCCCAGCAGGGTAAACCCGAAGCACGCGAAGGAAAACGCCACTTGCCGATGCATTTGGAAGAGCACCGGGGCCAGCCAATCCTTGCGCAGCTTTTCCCATTCCTGTTTTCGCGCGCGGAGTTGTTCGGCGGAGAGGCCCTTGACGTTGATGGGCGCGGCGAGGCGGCGCTCGAGATCGTGCAATTCCCGCCAAAGCTGCTCGAAGGTCATATCATCGACCTTGGCCTGCTGGTGCGCCGGGGCATCCAGGTTCAACTGGATCGTCCCTTCGCCGAAGCCGCCGCCTTGCGAGCGGCCCTCCAAATCCAAGAGGGTCGCATCGTACAACGTCAGGTTGAGCTTGCGGCCGACGTTGTCGATTTCCATGCGCGCGCGGGGAGCGCGGACCGCCTGGGCGACGTTGGTGCCATTTTGCAGGAACAGCGCGATTACGTCCCGCAAATTGCCGTCCTTGAGATTCTTGCCGATGTAGAAAATATAGGGGGGGAAATCGCGGATGAACCGTCCCTCGGGCAAATGGGCGCTGGTGAATCCGGACTGCAGTTTGAACCGCAGGTTGGTGTAGGCCACGCGGCAGCGCGGGCCCAGTTCCATGTTCACCAGGGCGCTGACGCCGCACAAAAGCAGGCTCAATAGGAGAATGGGGGCCGAGAGCCAGAGCAGGCTGATGCCGCTGGCCCGCACGGCGGTGTATTCCTGGTCGGCGCTAAACCGGCCAAAGATCAGGAGTGTGGCGGTGAGCATGCCCATGGGCAGGGCAAAGACCCAGACGAACGGGACCAGCAAGCCGATGGCGCTGGCGGCCACCCCGAAGCTGACCTGGCCGGTGACCAGCAGGGGCAGCAACTCCTTCAGCGCGTTGCCCAGCAACAGCACAAACGTGAAGACCATGACCGTCATCACCAGCGAACCGAGGATCTGGCGGGTCAAATATCTGTGCAACGTCTTCACGCGCCCACCATCGTCCGTAGCTTGGCCCCAAACCGCAACCGAAAATCCAAAGGCGCCAAAACGCCAGCCAGGGGGCGGTGCTCCCGCCGTGCGCCGCCGCGGCGAAGCGGGTCCGAGCGGCTGTGCCGCACGCTTGCCGGCGAGCTCTATCGCAGCAATTCCGCGTGCCGCTTGAGCCAGCGCTCCGCCTCGGCAAAACCCGGGCACAGCCGGGCCACCTCCCGCCAAAACCGGTCCGAGTGATTCATCTCTTTGACGTGCGCCAACTCGTGCAGCACGATGTAATCCCGCACCCACGGCGGCGTTTGAATCAGGCGCCAGTTCAGCGAGATCGTGCCTTTTCGTGAGCAGGACCCCCATCTCGACCGTTGATTGCGAACGCTAACCCGGCGGATCGGGATCCCGTGAAAGCCGGCCAACTCGATGGTGCGCTCGGTCAACTCCCGGGCCGCCAGCCGCCACAAATACCGCTCCACTTCAGGACGAAGGTCGCCGCTGGAATCCCGGACGCGCAGGACCTCCGTGCCGAGGCGGACCTGGCGGCCGGCCGCGCCGGGGACGGCTTCGAGGCGGCTCGATTCACCGCGGAACAGGACCGCCGTCCCGATTCCCCACATTGCGGGCCGGGTGGGCCGGCAGGCCTGACGCCCGAGTTGTCGCTCGAGCCAGGGAACGTTCCGCTCGGCGAATCGCCTGGCCTCGATGGCGGAACCGCCGCGCGGGATGGTGACTCGGGCTGCTCCATCCGGGGTGAGCCGAAGCACGTAGCGGCGCGCGCGCCGGTTGGGAACCAGGCGCAGGGGAACCTGGCGCGTGCCCACCCGCAACCAACTTTCGGGAGCGAGTTCCAGGCGGCTGTTTGCCGAAGGCAGGGGCAGATCGAACTGCATGGTGGCCTTGATATACCAAAGGCGCCTGAAGATTGACCACGAAATAGTAGTGAGCGTGGGCCTCGGACCTGCTGCGCGTTGCGGGGTAGCCGAAGGTTGGCGGGCTCAAGAACTCCGGGGTGGCGGACGCCTCATGAGTCGTGCGGTTCGCGCCGAGACGAGCGGATAGACGGAGCCGGGGCTGCCTGCGGAACACGCAACTTCAGCCTGCGTTGCGAAAAGCAACGCCGCCCTCCTTGGCTGCGCGTTTCCGCGGCAATCCCCGCCCGTCGGTTCCTTCCAAATGACGGCGATGCCGCCGTGGGGTTCCCTTCGCTCCCTTTTAACCCGGTGATACCGGATTGAACCTCCTGCAGCATCATCCGCCGGCAAGGCCCAATCAGCTATGGGTATTGCCCCTTAAATTGGGTGGAAAATGCCGGGGCGTACGACACCGTTCGTCCCACGGCGGCGCGGTCCACGCCCGGCACTCAACTCCGCGAGGAGTTCAAGGCAATTCCCTTATTCCGCCTGCTGCTGCTGTCGCGCTTTTTTGCTCTCCTCGACCACGCGCTGCTCAGCTTCCCGAGGCATTTCCTCGTAGTGACTGAACGATTCGCCGTGGACCCCGCGACCGCCCGTCAGGGAGCGAAGGGTGCTCGAATACCGGTAAAGTTCCTTGGCCGGGACATGGGCCTTGATGAGCTGGAACGTGCCGTCCATATCCATGCCTTGGATTTTGCCGCGGCGGCTCGAGAGGTCGCCCATGACTTTGCCCATGCAGTCTTCCGGGATGCGGATCTCGATGAGGTGAATGGGCTCGAGGAGGCAAGGGCGCGCCATGCCAAAGGACTCTTTGAACGCGAAATAGCCGGCGATCTGGAAAGCGATATCCTTTGAGTCCACCGGGTGCATTTTGCCGTCGTAAAAGTCGATTTTGACGTCCACCACCCGGTAGCCGGCCAGGATGCCCTCTTCACAGGCTTTCATGACGCCCTTTTCCACGGAGGGCACAAATACGCGATCCACGTTTTGGCCCGAGAGCGATTGAGTGAACTCGACCCCGGTGTCGCGCGGCTTGGGCTCGATGCGCATCCAGACTTCGGCGAATTGGCCGGCGCCGCCCGTCTGCTTCTTATGCCGGTACCTGGATTCGCCGCGGCCCCGAATCGTTTCCCGGTAGCGGACTCGAGGTTCGGTCAGTTCGACGTGCACGTTGTAGCGCCGGCGCAATTTGTCCGCGATGACTTCCAGATGCAGTTCCCCTTGGGCGGAGAGGACGGTTTGGTGGAGTTCGGCATCGACCGTGTGAAGGAAGGTAGGGTCTTCATGGTGCAAGGCCGCCAGGCCGGAAGCCACCTTGTCCTCTTCGCCTTTGGCATTGCTGCGCAGGGCGGCATGGATGTTGGGCCGGGGATACTCGACCTTCGGCAGGATGACCACGCGCTTGCCGCCGCACAACGTGTCGCCCGTGTGGGTGTCCTTGAGCTTGACCACCGCCCCGATGTCCCCCGCGCCGAGCGACGGCACGCTGGTGCGGGTCTTGCCGTTGAGCAGGTAAATCTGACCGATTTTTTCCGTGCTCCGGCGCGTGGTGTTGTACAGCTCGGTGCCAAACTTGACCGACCCCGAATAAATCCGGAAAAACGAGAGCTCCCCAAACTGCGCCTCGCTCATGGTTTTGAAGACGTAGAGGACCGGGTCGGGATCGGTCAGCGCCACCTCGCACGGATCGCCGTTGCCATCCGTGGCCTTGACCTTCTGGCGGTCCACGGGCGAGGAGCCGTACTTGGCGATGATATCCATCAGGCGCGCCACGCCGATGTTATTTTCCGCGGAAGCGACAAAGACCGGAGTGAACACCTGTTTTTGGATGGCCGCGTGCAACCCGGCGCGCATTTCCTCCTCGGACAAGCCGCCCTGAGAGAAGAACTTCTCCATCAAACCGTCGTCGGACTCGGCGATAAACTCGATCAATTGTCCGTGCAATTGCTTGACCCGTTCGGCCCAGGGCCCCGTGGCCGGGGCTTCGGTGAACTTGCCGCTCTTGTCCGTGGCATAGGTGACGATCTCATTGCGCAGCACGTCCAGCACCTGGTTGAAGCCCGGGCCGGGATTCACCGGCAAGGTCAAGGGGAACACCCGCCCGCCAAAGTGCTCCTGGATGCTGGCCAGCGTCTTCTCAAAATCCGTCTCGTCCTTGTCGAACGCGTTGATGACGATCATTTTGGGAATGTCGTCTTCGGTCGCGTACTTCCAGGCCGCATCGGTGCCGACCCCCACCCCATGGTTGGCATGAACGACGATGAGGGCGAAATCGCCCACGCGCAGGGCGCCCAAGCCCTCGCTGATAAAGTCCGCGTAGCCGGGGCAATCGAGAATATTGAACTTCTTGCCCAGCCATTCGGCGTGCATGAGCGTGGCCGAGACCGAAATTTGCCGGTGCTGCTCGCTGTCATGATAATCCGAAACCGTGGAACCGGCGGCGATGGCGCCCATCCGGTTAATGACCCCCGCCGAGGCGAGCATGGCCTCACTGAGCATGGTCTTCCCGGAGGAGGCATGACCGACGATGGCGAAGTTTCGGATATCCGCAGCTTGGTATTCTTTCATAAATTCAACGAATCATTCGATCAGGTGTGTTTATGGGTGGGGGGGAAAGGCGCTCCGGTCGTCCTCGTGCTCCTGCCCGGTCTCGTAGTTGCCAACCCAATCGAGCACGAGGACGAGGACGAGCCATTCAACCGATTTTCCCAAAACGCTCTTAAGTCCATGCGCTCAAGGAGGAAAATATGTAAGCAACCCAGGGTCCTCCGCAAGAGGAGAATAAGATTTGGGTACAGAAATCTGCGGCGCGGTCCTGCTCGGGAAATCGCAGGCGATTTGACACCCGCCGATTTGTGAGTATGATTTCGCCGGAATCCTAGAGACCTGAGAGTTCAGCCTGTAGATTTCCTGCTGTGGGTCTCTTTCCAATGGGCAGCACTTTTGTGAAGCGTTCGATTCAAAATGTACACACAGACACCGCGAACCAAAGTTGAAACCATGCTTCAGCTCAAGCTGAACCACGCCAAGCGCCTTCAAAAGGGACTCCAGACCCATATCCAGCGCCTGGAGCGAATGCTCAAGCTCGCCAAGGGCATGCGGCCCGGAGCCTGAACCGAGCGCCGCCCGCCGGCGCCGGATCGCCGCGGCAACCCGTAGCGCGCGGTGAGTTGAAGTTTGGCGGGAGCATCCGGTTCGAGGGCGGATCCGAACCCCTCGCGCGCCTCGGCGTCCGTTCCTCCTTGTCGCTCCCTCCCGCAACGTGAGCGGGGGCTCGGACTGAGCCCCCTTAGGGACAACCCGCAGTCGGAACTTCCGCAGAATTCCTGAGCCCGCTCGGGTCTAATTCTGCTACGCGTCTGCTCCAGCTCGGCTATGATATAAGGAGAACGAACCGCACCATGAGTTGTTTCCATATCGCAACCGCGCTCGGGGCAGCGACCGGCCACCCAGGGCCGGAGACGCCCCGTCCGCTGGGCGCAACCGAGGTCCCTCGGCGCCAGAAAGTGTTGATTGCCGATGACAGCCTGGTGTTTCTCGTCGCGGTTTCCATGAAGCTGCGCAGCCACGGCTACGAGGTCGTGACCTGCCAGCACGGGGCCCGGGTGATCAGCCTCGCCCGCAGCGAACGGCCCGATCTGATCCTCTTGGATATCAACTTCCCCCCGGACCCGGCTCAGGGCACGGAGGAATCCTGGGACGGCCTGGTGGTCCTGGACTGGTTACATCGCCTGGAAGAAACCAGGCTCACGCCCGTGATGATCGTTACCGGTGAGGATCCTGGCCGGTACCGGCATCGGTGCTATCTGGCGGGTGCGGTCGCTTTTTTCGAGAAACCGGTCCGGCTGGAAGCCTTGCTCCCGGCCATCCATCTCGCCTTGCGACCTTCGTCCCGGGGCGAATCGCGATAGGGGAAGACCGCGCGGATGCTTTCGCGCCGGTTTGCGGGCCCGGATTCGCAGGGTGAAAACCTTCTGGACAAGGCCGCGACTTTGTCCCAGAACATCCTCATGACAAAGCGCCTCTCACCTCATCTCTCATTCGGGACAATCGCCGTCCTGGGAACCCTTTTGGCGATAGCCGGTCCCGCCCGGCTCGCCGCCGCACCCGCGCCGTTGCGCGTGCTGCTCATCACCGGGGGTTGCTGCCATGATTACGCGAATCAAAAGCAGCTCCTCAAGAAAGGGCTCGAGGCGCGCGCCAATGTGGTCGTGGACCAGGTCTATTCGGACGACGGCAGCACCAAACCGCCGCTGCCGATCCTCGGCAACCCCGACTATGCCAACGGCTATGACCTGGTAATTCACGATGAATGCGGGGCGGACATTTCCGATCCCGCCATTGTCGAAGGGGTGCTCAAGCCGCACCGCGAGGGGCTGCCGGGTGTGAACCTGCACTGCGCTATGCATTCCTATCGCATTGGCAACCCCAACGATCCGGTGACGCCCGGCACTCCGCACGGGCTGTGGTTCGAGTATCTCGGCGTGCAATCCAGCGGTCATGGCGCCCAGAAACCCATCGCCATTACTTTCACCGACCGGGAAAACCCCATCGTCAAAGGCTTCAGCGACTGGACCACCATCAACGAGGAACTGTACAATAATGTCCACATCTTCCCCTCCGCTCACGCTCTGGCCCACGGCCAGCAGGTTGTGCCACGGAACGGGGGCGGCAGCCGGACCAATGATTTTGTAGTGGTTTGGACCAATTCCTACGGCCCGAAGAAAACGCGTGTGTTTAGCACCACCATCGGGCACAACAATGCCACGGTGGACGATCCAAGATATCTCGATTTGGTCACGCGCGGCGTGCTGTGGGCCACCGGCCACCTGAAGGATGACGGCACGCCGGAAGCAGGCTACGGCCCCGCTGGCCAATAGCCGGAACCGTTGCCGCGCCCCTGAATGGTCCCGGCAAGGCCGGGGTGAGAACCGTTCGCCATTTGGCTGGTCCGATCCTGGTTCACTCCGCTCCGAACCGCAGCGCGAGCCACCACGGCCAGATCACCAGCGCGGTAAATATCAGCCCGCAAGCGGCGTTCAGCCCGGTTCGGTTGCGCACGCGTGAGTCCTGGGTCAACGCGGCTCCCAGCAGCATCCCGGTCACAAACCCGCCCGCATGCGCCAGCAGGTCCGTCCCGGGCGCCGAACCCAGCAAGAGGAAGAGCATCAGGCCCCCCAGCACGCCGCTGACAATGAGTTTCCGGTCGGGAGGTGCGCTGCGCCACAGCGCAAACGACTGGATGGCCAGCAAACCCAGGCACCCCATCACCATCCCCGAAGCGCCCAGGCTGAAGCGTGGCTGGGGCGCCAGCACGCAGGCCAGCACGTTTCCCGCGGCCCCCGCGAGATACGCGGCCAGCAACCCCACCCCGGTGCCGTAGCGCGCCATGGCCAACCCGAGCAGGATCAGTCCCCACGTGGCATTGCCGGCCAGGTGGGAAAGATCCGCGTGAAGCCACATCGCGGTGAACACCCGCCACCACTGCCCGTGACTCACCGCCGCGGCATCCATCTCCCCCACCGTTTCGAGCCCGGGCTGAACCGACGACAGCCAATAAAACAAGCAGACAAGACCGACCCAGCCCAGGCACGCCCAATCAAACAAAGGCCCCCGGGCGAAAAGCTGGCGGCGCCACGGCCAGTGCCGGTTCTCGATTTGATACAGCCGAATGGCCTCGAGCGCGTCCGCCTGGTCCGGAACCGCTACCCGGAGTTGCCAGCCCGCGGAATCCGCTCCGCGTTCCACGCTGTGCTCGATTCCCTGGCTGAGCAACACCAGGCTCCAATCCAGCGCCTCGCGCCGCGATCGGGCAGGAATGCCCATGCTCTCCGGTTCCATCCATCACCTGTGCGCTGGCCGCGCATTCCGTGTCAAGCGGCCATTCTGACGGCGGCTTGGGCGGCGGTAGTCCAAGGGCCGGGGGTAATGAGGGTAAGAAGGGCTTTTCATGGTATGTATCTTGCTTTATATTTGACCAAGAACCGACGACGGGCGGGTTAGCGCCCCGGGCAGGCGCGATCCCTCGATTCGTCAGACAGCTACAGGCTATGACGATGAAGATGATACAACCGAACTGCCGCGCTCAGTTCGCCGCGGAAGACATCGAGTTTATCCTTTCTGTCCTGGGTGGCAAAATCGGCACAGCGGAATGCCTGATTAAGCTGCTGGCCGACGAGGATTCGCGGGACCTGATCCTCGATGACGAGGCCCTGCTCCACGCGCTCCTCGAACGGCGCGGCTGCCTGCGCGTCACCAGCCGCTTTTACTTCTACATTTTGGTCCGCCACGTTTTCCGCCGCTCCGACATCCAGGATCGCGCGGTGGCGGATTACGTGGCCGAGGTCCTGGCCGAATTCTCACGGGCGGAACGCTCCCACTGTTTTGTCCCCGGCCAATCCGCGCCGCTGGATTATTTCTTTGAAATGCTGGCCGCGCTCAAGACCGCCGATGATCGCACGAGTTTCTACATCCGCGTGCACATGGGCAACTATTCGCTGTTTCTGTCGGGCGTGTTTCCCGAGCGCATTCGTTTCCGGGCCGAGGCGCGTGGCTTCCCGGATCTGAAGTATTACGAAGGCTTGGGACGCACGCAGTACCGCGTCGCCAGCGACCACCGGCTCGCTCAGCGGTACGATCTCACCCGGATTTTTGGCACCTTGGCGGAGCGGTTTGGAACGACGCGCCTGGCGCTGAATGACATCTCGGATCGCCTCTTCTCGCTGGGCGATCCCGATTACTCCCTCGAAGCGCTGCTGAACGGGAATCGGAGCAGTGGTCGAACGGCCTAAGCAACAGGGTATGAGCGGCGGCTGGAAGTTTCTGCCCGCCGCGTCCCGCTTGGGCGTAAGTTGCCCCGGCACCCGTTCACGCGGCCGAGCGCGGTTTCATTGCCAGTAGCTATAATTCAAGTTCGGAAAAAGATTGTCGCGTGATTCCACGCTTTCAAGCCAGCGCTCATCCACGCGCAGGTTCATGAGCTGGGAGTAGAGGGTGCTGAAATCCCGCAGGTGCCCGGTGACCCGGCCGCGCGCATACTCGGGACTGGTGCCGGTGCGCAGGATGAACGGCCAGTCGCTCGCCTGGGCGAGCAGCAGCTCGCGCGCGGCCTGCCGGAGCGCCCGTTCGAGGAGCGTCCGCGGCAAACCCGGCGCTGCGGCCGGGGCGGCGGAGTCCGGCGGCCCAAAACGGCGCGCCAGCTCGCTCATCCGTTCCTGGGCCATCTGCAGGTGGGGATAAATCCATTCGTTGGTCTCATTGAGCCACATGCGCCAGTACCCCTCCTCGCCCCAACTCGAAGGCGCGGGCAGCGCGACTTGATGGGTCGGTTGCTCCCGCAAATAATCTTCAGGCGAAACCAAGGAAAAGACCTGCTGGTCGTAATCGGCCTTGCGGACGAAGAGGTCCAGGAATTCGGGACCCTCATACCACCAATGGCCGAAGAGTTCGGCGTCATAAGGGCAGACCACCAACGGTGGACGATCCAGAAGCTCTTTCAATCGCTCGGCTTGTTGCAGCCGGGCGGCCAGGAAATGGGCTGCGTGTTGGTCAGCCGCCTGGACGGCGGCTAAGCGCTCGTAAACCGCCTTGGTCTGACCGGGTCCGGTGATTCGATGGTATTTGATGCCGGTAAACCCGCGCTGGCCGGGCGCTGCCAGGTAAGGGTCGAGATAGTCCAAATCCAGATCGAACCCGATATCGCGGTAGAAATCGCGATAGCGTGGATCGCCCGGATACCCTTCGTCACGGCTCCACACCTGTTTGGCCGAAGGCAAATCGCGGCCAAACGCAGCGACGCCTGAAGGCGTAACAATGGGAGCGAACATGCCGTAGCGCGGACGAGGATTGGCGTGCAGGATCCCGTGGCTGTCCAGGATGAACCAGCGCAGGTTTGCCGCGTGCAGGATTTCATCCAGGTTCTCCGCATAGGCGCACTCCGGCAGCCAAAACCCGCGCGGATCCCGCCCGAAACATTCCCGGTACTGGTCACGCCCAATGAGTATTTGCGCCCGGACCGAGGGTGGATGGCCGGCCATCAAGGGCAGCAGGGCGTGGGTCGCCGCGCTGGCGACAATCTCGATTTGCCCCGCGTCCTGCAAGTTGCGAAAGGCGCCCACCAAGTCGCCTCCGCAGCGCTGGTAGTAGCGCCGGGCGGCGCTCAGCCGATGAGCATAGAAGAGCGCCAGCTCGTGAAAAGGCTTCTCCCAGAGCGTTCGGTGGATTTCCTTTTCCGTCAACTCGATGAGCTCATCCAAACGCCGCGCATACCGGGACTGAAGGAGCGGGTCCTGCAGCATGGCGCAGAGCGTGGGGGTCAGCGTGAGGGCTAGCCGCGCGCGCATGCCCGCCTGGCGCCAGCCTTCCAGAACTTCCAGCAAGGGGATGTAGGTCTCGGTAATGGCCTCGAACAGCCAATTCTCTTCGAGAAACCGCTCATGTTCTGGATGCCTGACAAACGGCAGATGCGCATGAAGAACCAGTGAAACGTAGGCATGCATCGAAGCGCGAGCCGGGCTTTGGACCAGCCGAAGCGGTCCTGTCTTAGAGGATGTTCTCCGGCAGCGGCGCCTTCAAGGCTGCCTCCTGGGGATGCGCGCCCACCTGGCCCTCGCAGGTGGTGGCGCGTTGAAACAAGAGCCTCGCCCGGCGCACATCATCGGTGACCGATTCGGCCTGGATGTCCAGCTCGTACCGGCCGTCCGGCAACGCAAAGCGGTAGCTGAAGGTGCCGTCCTCTCGCAACTGGATTAGCCGCCCGCCCATCGTGACCCGCGCATTCGGCTCCGTCGCGCCGTAAATGACCAGTTCGGCATTCACCTTGAGCCAAAAACCCGCCGGAACGGGACGCTCACCACCGGCCAGGCTCGAAGTGGCTTGGATCTCCACCGGGCCGGACGGGCTTGTCGGCGGTCCCCCGGCACCCGCCGGCGGCGCCGCCGCCCGGCGCAGGATCTCCACCATCTCGGCCGAACCGGCGTGCTCCGTCCGTGGGGCCTCCGAGCCGATGAACTCGCCCAATGCCTGCTCCCGGGCGGGTGTCCAGCCGGCGTCCGGAGCGGGCGGCCCGGCTGACTCGAAAGCAAACGGCGGGCCCGCCGCGGGTTCGATGCCAAGGTCAACCGCGGCCGAGACCAGCGGCAGAGGGACACCCGGCGGCTCAGTGCGGTATAGCGGGGCAAAAACCCGTGGCAATTCCACGGGTTGGGCAGCCGGGATCAGGCTTGCGGGTGGTGTCGCCGGGCGTTGGACCGTCGCCTCTGGCGCAGGATTCGGCGGCGTTGGGTCAAGCTCAGCCCGAGTGCGCGGCTGTTCGAGCGGAAGGGTGACAAATTGAACCCGCCCGTCCGCAGCGTAGCGTTCCGGCGGGGTTCGTGCCGATTCGGAAATGGCCAGGCGCTTCCAGATCTGGTCCGGCGCGTAATAGCCTACCTCGACGGCATAACTCGAACCGGCTTGCGCCGCCGGGAGGAACCAACTCCTGGATGCCGCGGGAACCGCGAGTTCCTGGACTTTTGCTCCCGCCCGGTCTCCGGCATGAATCCGGACGACCAGGTGCGCCTGCGCGGACAGGTGCTGTTGCTGGTCCGGGGCGATATCCCAATGGGCGTAGAGGCTGCGCGGATCACGCGCAGTGAGCGACAATCGCCCGGTCCCGTAGCTTTCGGGCAAGTCCGGGCTTTCGAATTGCACCATGTCCTTCGGGCTCTGAGGCGCGACGGCATATTTGCGATTCGCATCGCCCTCGGGCGAAGCGACCGGCTCGTCACCTTCAAAAAGAATGGGAGGAATCTTCAGTCCAAGCTCAAGCGCGCCGATTTGCGCTTGGGCGTGAGCGGATACGGGCTTCGCGGTTGCCTGAGCCATAGGAGGTTCCGAAGGCGCCGGAGACCCATGGTTCGACTGGTTTTTGGGGGTAGAACCAGCCTCGATGGAAGCGGGCGGCGAGGGTTTGCCGTCCGCCTTTGCCGCTTGCCTTGCGCGCGCGCGCGCGTTCTTACGTCTCATACGAGGTGGTCCCGTCAGGTGGGAGGCCAGGGTTCGTTCTGATGCCGGGAACAATACGGGCAGCCCCAAAACCGTGCAACCGGGAAGTTGGCGCAGACGCGGGTGAAACCCGGGGATCGCCACCGAAGGTGAGGACAGGATGAACAGGATTTACAGGATTTCAGAATTCAGGAGTCGGAAACGCCTCTGGCTGGATGAACCTCCGGCAGAGTTCCATGCCGCTCATTCAGCGGCTTCCACTTCGGGGGCCCTGCCACCGGTCTTTTCCCATCCTGTTCATCCTGTCTGAAATCCCAATGTCCCATTCAACCGCTCGCGCGATTGCTCCTTGCCGGTCCGGGATACCCTGCGGCAGATTCTCCCCATGCGCATACTGGCTCTGGACCCCGGAACGAAACGCATCGGCGTTGCTGTGAGCGACGAGTTAAAGTTGATTGCCCAGCCGGTCGAGTTCATTCCGGCCGTGCCCTTCGCGGATTTCATGAAGCGGCTGGGGGAGTTGTTGCGCGACCGGGAGGTGGAATTGATCCTCGTAGGCATGCCCCGGAACATGGACGGCAGTTATGGTCCGGCGGCGCTCAAGGTTCAGGAATTCGTGGCGGCGTTGCGGGCTGCCCTGGCCGTGCCCATCAAGACCTGGGATGAGCGGTTGACCTCCGTCCAAGCCAACCGTCTTTTGGTCCAAGGCAAAGTTCGCCGAGACCAACGGAAGCAGAAAGTGGATAAAATGGCGGCCGCCATCCTGCTCCAGAGCTACCTGGACGGCCTGTCGGGCTAGATCTCCGGGTGTTGATGGTTCGCGACACTTGGTATAAGCGCGTCCCGACTTGAGAGAGGCCGAGACCGTTTACCCGGCCACCGGATCCCTTTCGCAAAGCCCTCGCCGTTTCGGCACGGCAGCGCCGAGCGCGGAGGAGAACGTCCGCGTCCGGGTGAAGCGCCGAATCAATGTGCCGGGTGGAAGAGAAACCGCGCGTAGAGATAGGCCACCGATTCGTCAATGACGCTGCGAACCCCCGCGCTGTAACGCCACCAATGCGCAGCATCATAGTTCCGATCCTGGATGGCGAGCACACCCACTTTGACGCCGCTCCCGAGTGCTATCTCGTAGAGCAGGCGCGAGCGGCGCGCATGAGGCCCGTCCGTGATTAGTTGGATCCGGGTGGGCGCCAGTCCATGCGCCTGCCACCAATCTCGGAGAGCCACGGCCGCCGTGTAGGTCCGATCCTGCTTGATGAGCGGTGCGGGCACCGCGTGCACCACGTTGGTGCTCAAACCCCACTTCAGCAAAACCGCCGCCCCAAGTTCCGCATACGTGTGGTACGCGACCAAGGGCGCACCCTGCTCCACGGGACCGCCGGTGACAAAGATTCCATCGAAATGATTGCTTTGGTAATCCCTCAGCGCGGCTTGCAGTGTATAATCCGGGGCCCAGCCTTCCACGACCAGGACCCCGCCAGGTAATGGTTCGACGGGAGCCAGAAACGGATGAATCTCCCGCACCCCGATCAACCCCAGACCCAAGGCGGCCAGGAGCAGCAGCAGCCAGCCTCGCCACGTCGGCACGATGCATTGGCGGCGGCGCAGCAACCCCCACAATTCCCAGTTCGCTTTCACGGATTCCCCGTTCACGAGCGGGAAAGTTTAGCCGAAGGAACGCGGATGTCAGCGTCAATTGTAGCGGGAGCGCCGGCTTCCGCGCTCGGGAACTGGAATCCAGGCGGGAGGACTAACCCAGCCGCCGGCGGAACATCCAATCCGCCGCGGTCAGCGTGATGGCCGCAATCACCAGGAGCGGCCAAAGCGCCGAGGCCAGGAGCTCCACCCCGATATTCTTCAGGAAGATGCCCTTGACGATGACAATGAAGTGGCGGAGCGGGTTGAACCAGTCGAGATACTGAAGCCACCGGGGCATGTTCTCGACGGGAGAGGTAAACCCGGAGAGCAGGACGGCGGGCATCATAAAGCTGAAGACGCCCAGGAAGGCCTGCTGCTGCGTCGAGCAAATCGATGAAATCAGCAGCCCGAACCCCGCCAGCGCGAGGATGTAGAAGAACATGCTCACGTAGAGCAGCAGGAGGGAACCCTGAAAGGGGATGCGGTAAACGAAAACCCCGGCAATGAGAATCACGGTGCCTTGAGCGGCGGCGACCAGCAGCGCCGGCACGGTCTTTCCCACCATGATCATCCCCGGGGTCAGCGGGGAAACCAGGAGTTGGTCGAAGGTGCCTTGTTCGCGCTCGCGCGCGATGGAGAGGGCCGTCACCACCAAGGTGCTAATCGTCGTGATGATGGCGACCAGGCTGGGAATGATATGATAGACATAGTCAAGATTCGGGTTGAACCAGTGCCGGACCTGGATCGTTGACAGGGCAGCGTGATCCTGGCTGACATCGCGATCCTCGAGATAACCCTGAAGAATCTGGCGCAGGTACCCCAGCGCAATCTGGGCGCTGTTCGAGCGGCGGCCATCGAGGATAGCCTGAATTTTGGCCGGCCCGCCCCGGGCCAGGCTCCGTGAAAATTCGGGCGAAAAGCGCAGGACCAACAGCGCTTGCTGCCGGTCGAGGATCCGCCGCATCTCGGTTTCGCTGTGCACGTAGCGGATTTCGGTGAACGCCTGCGCGCGCGCAAATCGCTGCGCCAGCTCGACGGATTGCGCCCCGGCATCTTCGTTAAAGATGGCCAGCGTGTTATTTTTGACTTCGAGTGTGGCCGCAAACGGAAACACCGCGAGCTGCAAGAGGACGGGCATGATCAGGAGCATTCGGCCCTGGCGATCGCGCAGGAGCGTTTGCAGTTCCTTGAGGATGAGCGTGCCGATGCGGTAGAACATTCAACGGGCCTCCGGGGGCGGGTTGACGGTGGCCGCGCGCACCAGGGTCCGCGCGCCGTCGCGGGCAGGACTTTCAAGCGAGGCATGCATCATTCGAGGCGGCGGCGGGTTTTCAGGGCGGTCATGCCGATGAAATAAAGGGAGGCGAACCCCAAAAAGAGCATCGCCGGACCGAGCACGGGCCAGAGGTCGCCCGCTTGAAACAAGGTTTGCATGGCAGTGACGAAATAGCGCGCCGGAATGAGATACGTGACCGCCCGGATAACCAGGGGCATGCTGTGGATCTCGTAAATGAAGCCCGAAAGGATCACGGCGGGCAGGAAGGCGGCGTTGAGGGCGGCCTGCGCCGCGTTAAACTGATTGCGCGTAAGGGTGGACAGCAGCAGTCCCAGGCCCAACGCGCTCCCCAAAAAGAGCGAGCCAACCAGCCACAGCACGAGGAAGGAACCGCGAAACGGCACCCCGAGCAACAGGATCGAAACCGCGACACAAATCAGGAGCGAGAGCATCCCCAAGGCGTAATAGGGCAGCAGCTTGCTCAGCAGCAGTTCCGCACGGGTAACGGGGGAGGCCAGCAGGGCCTCCATGGTGCCCCGCTCCCACTCGCGCGCCACCACCAGCGAGGTCAACAGCGCGCCGATCACCGTCATGATAATGGTGATCGATCCCGGGATCAGATAATTCCGGCTCTCGGCCGAGGGATTGAACCAGAAGCGCGGCTCGATGGTCACGGATGCCCGGGCCGATTCCCCGCGCCCGGCCCCGCGCTCCTGCAGCCACCCCTCCCAGGCGCCGCGGACAAAATTCTCGACGAAGTTGGCCGTGTTCGGATCGGCGCCGTCAGTGACGATCAGGATGGGCGCGTCGCCGGTCGGACGCTTGAGCTTTTCGGCGAAATCCTGCGGAAGCACGACAAACCCGCGCACCTCCCCTTTGACCAAGGCGCGGGCCATCTCGGCGCGGTTCTGGGTCGTGGTCACGCGCAGGTAGGGCGAGCCATAAAGGCTGTCGGCAAAGAGCCGGGCTTCCACGCTGGTGTCCTCGAGGACCAGGCCCACCCGCAGACCCTGGGAATCGAGGTTGATCCCGTAGCCGAAGATCAGCAGCATCACCACCGGGAGGATAAAGGCAATGATGTTGCTGCTGGGGTCGCGCAGAATTTGCAGGGTTTCCTTCCGGCAGAGGGCGAGGAGACGTCGAGGTTTCATTGGGTCTCGGAAGGGCCCTGACCTTTGACCAGCTCGATAAAGGCATCCTCCATCGAGGGATCCGGCAATTCCGCCGAGACGGTCTGCGCCTTGAGTTGGTCCGGTGTGCCGGCGGCGATGATCCGTCCGCGGAATACCAGCGCGATCCGGTCGCAGTACTCGGCCTCATCCATAAAGTGGGTGGTGACGACAATCGTGACGCCTTTCTCCACCAGCCCGTTGATATGGGTCCAGAACTCGCGGCGGGTTACGGGATCGACGCCCGAGGTTGGTTCATCGAGGAACAGGATGTCGGGCTGGTGCATCAGCGCGCAGGCCAGGGCGAGACGCTGCTTGAACCCCAGGGGCAGCGTGTCGGGGTTGGTTTTTAAAAAAGGCTCGAGCTTGAAAACGCCGACCATGCCGTCCACCACCTCCCGCCGGCGCGCGCCGCGGAGGCCGTAGGCGCCGGAAAAAAAGTTCAGGTTCTGGCGAACGGTCAGGTTGCCATAGAGTGAAAACTTCTGGGCCATGTAACCCAGATGCTGCCGCGCCTGGCTGGGGCTATGCTCGAGATCCAGTCCCATGACCCGCGCCGTGCCGGCCGTGGGGGTCAACAGGCCGCAAAGCATCCGGAACGTGGTGGATTTCCCAGCGCCGTTGGGGCCCAGCAGGCCGAAGATCTCGCCCCGTTGCACAGCAAAACTAACCCGGTCCGCGGCGGTAAAATCACCGAATTTCTTGGTTAACTCGAAAGCCTCAACCACCGTGTCCCGCGCCCCACGCACCGGAGCCACATGTTCCGCCAGGACCGACTCACCCCCGGGGCCGCCGCCGAGGATATCGATGAACGCATCCTCGAAACGCGGAGTCACCGGCACCACCTCGGCTTGCTCACCGGCGTCGAGCGCGCGCAGATCCGGGAAAGCCGCGCCCGGTCGCAGGGTCAGGCGGACGCTGTGCCCTTGAACGGCGCCGTCCATCACTTCCGGACAGCGGAGGGCGCGGGCGAGCAGTTGGCGCCGGTTCCCCGTGATCTGACGCACCTGAAGGCATCGGTCCCGCACCCGGCCGGTAAGGATCGAGGGCTCGCCTGAAAACAGGAGCTGCCCTTCATTGAGCAAAAGGACCTCGCTGCAGAGTTCGGCTTCATCAAGGTAAGCGGTGCTCCACAGGACCGTGAGCCCCTGGCCAATCAACTCGTGGACCATCTTCCATAACTCGCGCCGCGAGATGGGATCCACTCCCACGCCGGGCTCGTCGAGCAACAGCAAACGGGGACGGCCCAGCAGAGCGCAGGCCAGGCCAAGCTTCTGCTTCATGCCTCCGGACAGTTTGCCTGCCAGACGCGTGGTGAACCGGCCCAGGTCCGTAAAATCGAGCAGGCGTTTGAAGGCACGGGTGCGCTCCGGTCCTACCACCCCGCGAAGGTCGGCATGAAGTTCGAGATTCTCCTGGACCGAAAGGTCCTCGTAGAGTCCGAATTTCTGCGGCATGTAGCCGATGAATTCCAACAGGTTCGGGTGCGCGCCAAAAGCGGTCGGGGAGAAAACGACCTTCCCTGCCGTAGGGGACAGCAGGCCGGCGATCAGCCGGATCAACGTTGTTTTGCCCGCCCCGTCCGGGCCCACCAACCCGGTCACGATGCCGGACCGGATGTGCGCGGAGAGGCCGGCCAAGGCCGGGCGCCGGGCGCCGGGGAAGCTCTTAGCGAGGTCTTCCAGGCTGACGAGGACCTCCGTCATACTCAAAGCCCGGCCAGCTTGACCGTCACCGGCATGCCCTGCCGCAGGCCCTCGTCCGGATGCTCCACGACGATCCGCAGCCGATAGACCAGCGACGTGCGCAACACTGCGGTTTCCACATTCTTCGGCGTGAATTCTGCCCGCGGAGAAATATAGCCAATCTGGCCGGAGTAACCTTGGTTCGGCCGTGAATCGGTAAAGACCTGGACCTTCATGCCGGGGTGGATGCGTCCGAGATCCGGTTCGTTGATGTAGGCGCGGACCCAGACCGGTTGCTTGAGCGAGACCGTCAGGACGGTCGTGCCCGCTTGGAGAATGGCGCCAGGTTCCTCCGCGCGCGTGAGCACGACGCCATCGGAAGGCGATTTGAGCACGGTGTCCTGGACGCGCAATTCGGCGCTGGCTAGGGAGGCCTCGGCGCGCGCCAGGTCGGCCCGGGCCTGGGCGATATCTTCCTTGCGAAAGCCGGCTTCGAGCAGGTTCAACTGCTCCCGGGCGGAGTTCAACCGGGCTTCAGCCTCGCGGTACGCGGCTTCGGCATCGTCCCGCTCCTGCAGGGAAACCGCTTTGCTGCCCAGCAATTCCTGCTGTCGTTTGTAGGTGCGCTCGGCGTTGGCGGCGGTGATCTCGCGCTCATGGGCCAAGGCGCGGGCCTGGGCGATCTCCTGGGGACGATTGCCCGCTTCGAGCAACTGCAAGCGCGAGCGCAACGAAGCCGCCTGGCTGCGGGCTTCGTCCGCTTCCCGGCGGTACGGCTCATCATCGAGCCGGGCCACCACCTCGCCCGCCTTCACTTCATCGCCTTCGTCGCGCAGCACCTCCGACACGCGGCCCGAAACCCGAAAGCCGAGATTCACCTCGCGGATATCCACGTTCCCAAAAAGCTGCGTGGCGCGCGGCTCCCCTGAGCCGGCGCGGGTGTGGAGAAACCACGCACCGAAGCCGGCGGCCAGCAGGAGGATAATGAGGAGAGGGAGTTTTCGTTTCATGGAGACCGCATTAGGTTTGCGATGACTTCGCTGTGCGGGAGCGGCTGCGAGCTTTGGCTTTGGCACGGGCGTGTGCTTTGCCCGCGCGCCCGGGTTCTTGGTCCCGCACGCCTGGACGGCTGGCGCGCGGACGCTCACGGGGCCGCTGCGCCCGGCCGGACAACAGCGTGTCGATGTTCTCCCCAAGGGTCTTGACCACCAGTTCCGCGTTCCGGCCTTCCAGGGTCGTCCAGCCGAGGCGCCGGAGGATCACCTCGCGCGACATCGCGAAAAAATAAATCTGCCCCATGAGCATATGCGTTCGCAGGATGGTTTCCCGATCCGTGGCCTCGCGTCCCAGAACCACGCCGACGAGAAAACTCAGGGCTTCATGGAGGTGGCGAAAACCCTGGCCGTAAAGAATCTCGAAGGCGGCGGTGGGCTTCAACTGCTCCCGGACGATGAGTTGGGCGATATGGACGGCTTCTTTGCGGCTCAACAGGCGCAGATAAACGGCCCCCAGAAACTCCTTCACCAGGGGCAGCGCCGCCTCGGGCGTGGGGCCGTCCTGCCGCCGAAGCTGTTCCACTCGCTGGTACACGTCGTCCAGCCGGCTCCGGATCTCGCGGACCAAACCCTCGATGACCGCGTGATAGAGCTGCTGTTTGCCGCCGAAATAGTAAGCGATGGCGGCCACGTTCTGCCCGGCAGCCCGGGCAATCTCCCGGACCGTCGCTCCGTCGGGGCCCCGCTCGCCAAAGATCTCGAGGGCCGCGCACAGCAGCCGGGCTCTGGCCTGGTCGCCCCGATGGGGCGGCGGCGTAAGGGCGGTGGCGAATGACATATAACGGCCCCCAAGTTAAACATTTGTTTAAAACAGTCAAACAGATGTTTGATTGCGCCCCAGCCCGGGGCACCCGCCCGCCCCCTCCCTCCGCGGCTGGCCCGAAGTGAACCAAAACCAGCGGGCAGGTTTCGTCCTCCATCGGACCCGCCCGCCGGGGGTCGAAGCTTCATAGGGGCTCGATCGACGGAGGCAAACCACACCGGGTTGATTTCGGCATGACTTTTTGGTTGCGTGCGCCCGGGACCCTCGGCGTCATGCCGCGCCAAATGGGAGTCCAATATCCCGGCGCCCTGTATCGGGCGATGAGCCTGGGCGACCAGCGCGACGACATCGTTTTGGATGCCGTGGACTGGCATGGCTGCGTCCAGAACCTCGCCCAGGCCTGTCTCAGGGCCGGTTGGCAGGTCCGTGCCTTGGATGACCGGAATGCGCCTAGACTATGAGGCCGGGCAAAGCGTGGCCCCTCTGCAACGCGCTACCAAGGGCCAGCCAGGCGCCAAAGCGGGCCAATCCAACCAGGCTTCGGCAGTGGGCTTCTGGCAATTCTCGGCGCAGCGCAACGTCCGTGCGAATACTTTGGCCTCCCGGATGCTCTAATCAATCACTCGGATGGCTCCACCAACAGCCAGTCGAACTTTGGAATCGAACAGGGCAAAAATGTCCAAGTAAACGCCCAGAAGTGGGCCGTCTGCTCAAACAACGGTTTAGCCTTACGATTATGTTTAATGACACTGAAAAAGAAGAGTTCAAGCGAATCATCGACAAATACGTCGAAACCGGCCGGTGCGCTCGGCCCATTCACCCTGACGAAGTGATGCGGCAGGTCAATCGTTTCAAGTTGACCGAAGGGTGCGACGAAGAAGCGGAATCGAGTGAGCTGGCGCCAGCCTTGCCGTCCTCGAAATAATTCTACGCTCCACCGATCACCCTCTGCCATCGCCAGAACTGATCGCCGCAATGGGTGCGAGGAGCCGAATTGGCAATCCTCGCGGTATCGCGATCGCGCGCGTCGCGATCGGGTGTCAGTCCTGAATGGCCCTTAGTTTAGCTCTCGATATTTTCGAGGTCGCCCTTTCCAGTAGCGGCTGCGGTGGGAAATCTCCACGAATTTGCGGCGATGCTTGTTGAGCAGAGGGTATGGTTTTGGACGCCGTTTTACCGCTCTAGGTTCTGTTCGGTTAGGCCTCAAGGGCACCAGGTCACGTGCCAGGCTCAGCAGCAAATCCTCCCAGAGTTCTCGACGCAGCTTGCGATTAGTCGCTCGGTTGATCGCATCGCTGAACTGGCGCAAGGCGTCGATGGTTCCTTTAAAACTGACCCGCTCCAAGTCCACCCGGTGACAAGCCACGGCCTCCGCCATCAGACAGCGCACAAGGTTATGAGCCACCAGGTAGGCCAGCAGTTCTTTCTCGGCCATTTCGGGGCTCTTGCAACGCAATTCCTCCATCCCCAGTGTGGTCTTGAGATCGCGCAGACAGAGTTCCAAGCGCCAGCGCCGGGCATACAGGGCGGCCAACTCCTGCGCTGGGTAAAGGTCAGCGTCCAGCAGCGAGGTCACCAGGGTCACCCGGCGATTGCGGAATCCGCGGATGCACGTGGTAAAGCGGACAATACGAACGGTAATCTCTGCTGGCAGGAGGTCCCACTCCTGGAGTGAAAGAATTCCCGATTGTTGATAGGTCTTAGTCCAAACAAACAGGCCGTCGTTCTTGCCCAGACGTTTGGCGTTGCGGAAATCCACTTTGCGGCGGTGGTGGAGTCGGGCGACTACATCGACACCCCGTTTGGGCAGTCCGGCCAGGGTGGTAAACTCGCCATAGGCACGGTCCCCCAGAAGAATGTCGCCGATTTTGAGCTCGTCCCACAAAGCGCACAACAAGCGCAGGTCATGGCAATGGAGGTTGCCCATCATGACGGAGAGAATCGCTCCGCTACCTAAGGAGAAAAGCACCACGAACTTCAGCAAAGGGAAGCCACAGCCCGGTTTTTGCAGGCGGTGTTGCGGGTAAGCTTTTTGGTTGGCGGAGGTGTCGGCCAGTTGGGTGGAGGAACCATCGACAACTTTGACGGGGCGGCCCTGCAACTTGGTAGTGTAACCAACCCTCCGATCGGCGGTTGCGGCCGTGGCGCTGAGGGCTTTTTCCAACCGCTCCCTGGGCAGACGGAGGCGAGCCTGGACATAGGCCGAATCGCACACCGAGATGGTCGGCAGTCCGCCCAGACGCCGCAAAGCCTGCACCTGGCGAACCACCTCACGACAGGCCGTTTTGGGTTTGAGCATTTGCCAGACAAAACACTCGAAAGTCAGGCGTAGCGGGAAGTCGCGTTCCCGGCTGTTGGGACCTTCATCCTCGCTGGACAGCAGTGGTGCAGGCAGGAGGTCACGGATCCGCTCCTGGAGTTGGCCGAGGGTGGCCTGGCGCAGGGTGTGGACGGTGCGTCGGCCCAGGGCCGCGAGCCGGGTGCGGAATCCGGGAAGGAAGGGGGTGTGCATAGGGCGGTATATATACCGCCCTATTGACGCGTCTGCTAGACTTATTCCCATGCAGCTGGATATTTCCACAATCAAAGCCGAATACACGCAACTACGCGCCCGCCTGGCCAAGGTGGGCTGGATCAGTCAGGGCTATGCACAGGACCGCGGTCTCGGCGCGGGCGGACCTTGCTACCAGTGGACGCGCAAGGTGAAGGCAAAAACGGTGTCCGTCGCTCTGTCCAAAGAACAATACGAAGCACTGAAAGAGGCGATCGAGAATTGGAGAGACTTACAGGAAATCCTGCAACGGATGCAGTCTCTATCCAGGCAAGTCATCTTTGAAACGCTGCCCAGCCCGCCTCGGCGTAAGCGCTTGGGCAAAAAAGTTTTAGGCCTTATCTAAGGGCCATTCGTGTCAGTCCTCACTATTTACACTTTTAGATTGACGGTATGCTTGTGGCCGCTCAGTCCGCATCATGCCTCGCAAATTGCGCATGGAATATCCGGGCGCCATTTACCACGTTATGAATCGCGGAGACCACCGCGAGGAGATTTTCCGGGACGACGAAGACCGCACGCGCTTTTTGTCCACGCTGGGCGAGGCCTGTCAGAAGACCCAATGGCAGGTGCATGCGTAGGGTTTCCTCATTTACCAGGAAGTGTGGGAATCGAACGCGATTCCATTGCGACGTGGCGCCGTGGGCAAGCCTTGCACGTGAGCCGGCAAGGGTGGAGGCAGCGCGATATCGCGGTGGCTCTGGAGGTGACGGACGGAGCTG